>CAWJJA010000028.1:0-29876 GCA_963843135.1 uncultured Actinomycetota bacterium | reverse complement strand
ACATCCCGCTTGATTAGCTGATGTGTCACGGCGTCCGGGTTGGGTGACCAATGTGGCCGAAACGGACAAACCTCAGTCCGGTTCGACACTTCGAAACGCCCGCATTGCGCTGTTAGCGTCCGGGCATGAACTCGATCGCGCCTTCACCTCCGAGGCACGCGGCGCCGGCGGCTCCAGGTTCTGCCGACGAGCCAGGACCAGACCGCAGAGAATGACGTGCGGAACCGCTATCCCCCGCGGTCGGCAGGGTTGCGCGGAAATTACCGATTCCAGCGCCTGAAGCCAATCGGACAACTCGTGACGGCGACGCCAGAATGAGCGACAGCAAGGACACCTTGGATCAGCAAGAGGCAGACAAGTGGATCTGCGAGACCTGCGGCTTCATCTACGATCCCCGGGAGGGTGACCCGGACGGGGGCATTGACGCAGGAACGCCGTTCGAGCAGATACCGGATGACTGGGTGTGCCCACTTTGCGGCGCCCGGAAGTGCTTCTTCCGCAAGCTTGCACCGGACGACTAGGTCTAAAACCGACTGAGGTTGTTGACAGTCTGGGCTCCTAATGGAAGGAGCCGCATGGCTGACCGGGTTTGGAGTGAGAAGGATCTAGTCAGACGGGCGAACCGGCGCTTGGCCGTTCTGCAGTATCCGGCATGGACTGTGATACATACATTCTGGCATGTATGCTTCCAGTGCTTGCACCACTCGCGGGATGCAGACGGGTGCGGATCGACACGGTGTTTGCGCAGCTGCACGGATGTGGGATTGAAAGGAATGCCTGTGAACGACACGCCAGCTCGCAGAATTCCACCGATCGGCACCCAGCTGACCGCGCTGGCCGAGCTCAGCCCTGACCTGCCGGCCATTACCTGTGACGGTGTCACCATCACCCGCGGTGAGCTGGATTCCGCGACGAACCGGCTTGCACACCTGTACCGGGAACGAGGGGTCCGACAGGGCGACTACCTCACGATCATGCTGCCGAACTCGATCGAATGGGTGCAGGCGGCGATCGCGGCCTGGAAGCTGGGCGCGATCGTGCAACCACTGTCGTCCAGGCTGCCCGAAACCGAGTTCGGCGAGTTGCTGGCGTTGGTGCCTCGTGCGCTACTGGTCGGTCGCCACGATCCGGCCGGAGTTATCCCCCATGTGCCACGAGGTGTTGTTCCGCCGGCTGAATTCTCCGATTCCGTCCTCGATGACGTGGTGTCGCCGGCGTGGAAGGCGATGGCCTCAGGCGGCAGCACCGGACGGCCGAAGCTGATCGAGGCGACGGCGGACAGTCGCCTCGACCCCGCCCCGATGGCCATGCTGCTTGGATTGCAGCCCGGTGACACGCAACTGGTCCCGGGGCCGTTGTCGCACAACATGCCCATCACGACGACGGTGTACGGGCTGCTGCTCGGCCAACATGTCGTGCTGATGTCGCAATTCGACGCTGAGCAATGCCTGCGCCTGCTCGCCGATCTTCGGGTGGGCTTCATGTCGACGGTACCCACGGTGCTGAACCGGCTGCTGACCGTGTACCGGAGCAATCCGCACGCCTACGACCTGTCAAGCCTGAAACGACTGTGGCATATGGCTGCGCCATGCCCGCCCGCGATCAAGCAGGCCTGGATCGAGATCCTGGGGGCCGACGCCGTGTGGGAACTCTATGGGGGAACTGAAGTACAGGCGGTCACCATCATCAACGGCGAGCAGTGGACGACCCACCGCGGCTCGGTTGGACAGGTAGCCATGGGACAGATGAAAGTCATCACCGACAGCGGCGAGGAATGTCGGGCCGGCACAGTCGGCGAGATTTTCATGCGGCCGGATGCGGGGCCCACCTACCGCTACATCGGCAGCCGGCCCACCAGCCGCGACGGATGGGACACGATCGGCGACATGGGTTGGTTCGACGAGGACGGATTCTTGTACCTGAGCGATCGGCGAGTCGACATGTTCAACGTCGGTGGCCGAAAGGTCTACCCCGCAGAGATCGAAGTATCTCTAGGCGAGCACCCGGGCGTGCGGTCATGTCTGGCCGTCGGCGTGCCAGACGGCGATCTCGGCCAAGTTCCGTACGTACTCGTCGAGGCCGACCCGGATGCCGGACTCGACGACGAGGCCGTGAAAACGTATCTGGCCGAGCGCATCGCCAACTACAAGGTTCCCCGTTTCGTCGAATTCCGGGCAGCTCCACTTCGCGACGCGGCGGGTAAGGCGCGACGCTCGGCCGTACGAGCCGAGATCATCGGCCGGCCACGGTGATCGTTGCGCCGAGAAACGGCGGGCCGAACGCAGCTCAAATCACATGCAGGCCGGCATGCATCGAATCAGCGACCGCTTAGGATTGCACTGTGGCAGTCATATCTAATGAGGAGCGAAGCTCGGCGACGCGGATTGCGCTCTTGGACGCATCTATCACTGCGCTCGTCCGATTCGGGTATTACGGCGCGACGTCGACGCGGATTGCCGAGATATCAGGGTTGACAAGGGGTGCGCAGATGCATCACTTCAAGACCAAGGCAGCACTGATGGTCACAGCCCTTCTGCACCTGCACGCCCGACAGCTAGAACACTGGATGCACGTGCTTACCGACATGGGCGAGACGGTCTCTCCCAAAGAACTCGTCGACGTCCTATGGGCGTCCTTTGAGGACGACTTGTGGCTGGCCGCTGCCGAACTGTGGGTGGCTGCGCGCACCGATGATCAACTCCGGGAGGCGATCATCCCCGCCGAGCGCGAGATCAGCAGACGTGTACGCGAAAAGGTCGCTCCACTGCTCAAGGCCGACCACGCTGTCAACAGGCCGGATAAACTGTCGTCACGTCGGAGGTCGGCGATCATCGGGTTGATTTTCTCGACGATGCGGGGCATGGCGATGCACGAAGCTTTCGATCCGAATACTCGCCGGGCAAAAGATCAGCGGTCCGAACTCGTCAAGGCCGTTTCAGCACTGCTGGAGCAGTGAAGTCAACGACTGGCTTCCTGGGAGCAACAGCCAATAGGACGCTAGGCGCCAGTCGGAAACGACGACGAGCCCGCCCTGAGTGATTCACGGCTAGCGCTTCAATCTGGCTGGCGCACAGCCGCTTCCATCGTCTCACTGAGTCAGACTGTCGCATTCGTCGCTGCCTGATCGGCCAGCATCGGGTGTCCGAAAGGGACAGAGATCTGTCCGCATTGACGCTTCTCGGCGCAACGCAGAACAGGCAAGCTATGGGTGCTCAGCGGCTCGACGCGAGGATTCCCTGTCATGGCAATACAGCACCACCCAATGAACCGACTGCCCTACCGCCGTCTCGACGACGGCAGGGTCGCCGTGGGCGGGGGCTCCGCCCCAGAAGGCATCTTTGATCGGCAGGGGCGTTGGCTCTGCGGGGAGCGCCGTGTCGCTGATCCAGCGATGTGCCTGTGGGTCTCATCAGGCTATGACCCGACCGCTCGGTACGGCGAAGCCTTGGGCACGGATGACTGATGGAGGACAACATGAAATTGGACAACAGAGTGTCAACGCAACCGCATTCGTATCAGCACCTGCTCGACGACGACACGCTACCGGTGCCAGACACACTGCGCCGACGGGGAGATGCCGAAGACGGCCCCCTCGACGTGCCGATTTCTGTCTACCTCGACCGCGCGATTCACGAGCTCGAAAAGGAGCGGCTCTGGAGCAGGACGTGGCAGATGGCCTGCAGGCTCGACGATTTGGCCGAGGTTGGCGATACGTGGGTCTACGACATCTGCGACAAATCGATCCTGCTCGTACGCTCTGATGAGCACACAATCAGGGCGTACTACAACTCCTGCCTGCACCGTGGCCGGCCCCTTGTTGACCAGCCAGGGCGCGTTGCGGCGCTCAAGTGCCCGTTTCACGGCTTTACCTGGAACCTCGCCGGGGCGATCAAGCACATCCCCTGTCGCGCAGACTTCCCCCAAATCGACGAGGACAACTTCGACCTGCCACAGGTCAGAGTCGACTTCTGGGGTGGATTCGTATTCGTAAACCTCGATCCGGACGCGGAGCCCTTGAGCCAGTATCTGGGCGAGCTGTCCCGCCATTTCGAGCGCTGGCCCCTGGACGACTACGTGAAGACGGGCCATGCAGCCAAGATCTGTCCCGTCAACTGGAAGGTCGCCCAGGAGGCGTTCATGGAAGGCCTCCACATCTTCACCGTTCACCCCCAATTCATGAACGTGATGGATGAGCGATGCAATCAGCAGGACGCCTTCGGCAATTTCGCACGCGGTATCTCGACCATGGGGCCAGAGAGTGAGTACGTCGTCCGCGAGCCGACCAGCGAGGAGCGGCTCCGCGCCTTCGCCGGCGTGTTGGAGGATGAGCCGCTGGCATTCCCGTTGCCGCCCGAGAACGTTCCGTTTCGTTCGGCCTTGGCGGCGACGGTTCGTGACGTATACCGCGGGCTCTGGGGCGATGGCGTGGACGAGTTGTGCGACAGCGAGATGGTCGACGCCCTGTACTACAACGTGTTTCCCAACTTCCACCCCTGGGGCGGTGTTGCCTTCCCCTACATCTACAACTTCAAGCCCTACGGCGACGACCACACCAAGTGCATATTCGAGATCCTGATGCTGATGCCGGCACCGCCCGACGGCGACCGTCCCGCGCCGGCGCCGATCCACTGGCTGGGCGAAAACGACTCGATTCTGCAGGCGACCGAGCTCGGACTTCTTGCGGCCATCGCGGAACAGGACTTCTCGAACTTTACTCAGTACTCGAAGGGCCTCACCAGCAGTAAGCGGGGAAAGGTGAGCTTCTCAGTGGAGCAGGAGCTCAAGATTCGCCATTTCTACCGGCTGTGGTCCAAAACCCTTGGCATCGACCTGAATGAGGGTCACGTTGAGTAGACCCGTCGGCCAGGAACATGATTCGAAACTGCGGTCGCCCCGAGTCGCGATCATCGGCGCAGGCCTCTCCGGATTGGGCCTCGCCGTGCGACTCCGGGAAGCTGGAATCGACGGCTTCACCATCTATGAGCGCCGCGCGGGCATCGGCGGCACCTGGTTCGCGAACACCTACCCGGGTCTGACCTGCGACATACCCTCCCGGTACTACAGTTTCACGTTCGCCCCGAATCCGGAGTGGTCGCAGATCTTTGCGCCAGGCGCCGAAATCAGGGAATACCTGGAGGGTGTCGCCGACAGGTACAACTTGTTGCCGAGCATTCGTCTCAATTGTGAGGTGACTGATGCCCGGTGGTCCGGGGACGAGTGGATCCTCACCGCTGCCGATGGTGCGGTCGAGTCGTACGACTTCCTCGTTGCCGCCACCGGCGTCTTCGTCCAACCCACCATTCCGGATCTAGTCGGCATGGAGTCGTTTGCGGGACAGCTCTTCCACGCCGCCAATTGGGATCATGACGTGCAGATAAAGGGACGCCGCGTCGCAGTGATCGGCACGGGGTCGACGGGGTTGCAGCTCACGCGGGCCTTGGCGCCGATCGCCGGAAGGTTCGAGCTCTATCAGCGAACCCCCCAGTGGGTGTTGCCGATGGTCAACCGTTCCTACACGCGGGTCACGCGACTGCTGCACCGCAGATTCCCGGCGCTGAGCCGGACGGCCTATCGAATGTGGCAGCTGGCGTTGGAACAGACGATGGGCCAGGCAACGGTGAAGCCCGGTTGGGCCAGAAGGTTGTTGACTGCCACGTGTCGGCTCCATCTCCTGCAGGTCCGAGATCGAGGTCTACGCCAGCGGATGACCCCTGCCTACGCGCCGATGTGCAAGCGACTGGTCATGGGGTCGGGGTTCTACTCGCAATTCAAGCGACCCAATGTGGCCCTGGTGGACCAACGCATCTCACACTTCGAGCCTAGGGGGATCGTCACCGAGGACGGACGGCTGCACGAGCTCGATGTCGTCGTCTTGGCGACCGGCTACGACATCAGCGCATTCATGCGGCCGATGTCCATTGTTGGTTCCGAGCAGACCACACTCTCGGATGTCTGGACGTCGGACCCCTTCGCGTACTCCACCGTCGCCCTACCCGGCTTCCCAAACATGTTCATGCTCGTCGGGCCGCACTCGCCGTTGGGTAATGGTTCTATCTTCGCGGTGTCCGAAAGCCAGGCAGCGTATGTCGTGCGATTCCTCGCGCGGTGGCGTCGAGGCGAGTTCGACGCGGCAGCACCGACGCGGGCAGCCACAGACGATTTCAACGACGAGCTCCGCAGGGCAGCACCGTCGACGATTTGGGCGACCGGCTGTGCGAGCTATTACGTCGGAGAGTCGGGGCTGCCGCAACTCTGGCCGTGGGAGCCGCAGAAACACCGAGAACTCATGGCGAACGAACGGTCCGACGATTGGGAACTGGTTGGCGGCGAGCGCAGCGAACCCGTTTCCACTGTCTCGTCTCATGCAGAGAAGGATGCTCAATGCACATAGAACACACGTTCCGAGGGGGCACTGGCACGCCGCTAGTCCTGCTGCATGGGCTCGGCGGTTCTTGGACCGGCTGGCAGCCGCTCATCCCGCTGCTTTCCGATGAGCACGACGTTTTCGCCCCGACGCTCGCCGGTCACCGCGGCGGTCCCGCGCTGGACCTCACGAGGCCGGTCGACATCGCGCTCCTGACAGATGAGCTGGAGAGTGCGATGGATGAGACAGGATTCGACCGAGCACACATCGTCGGAAATTCCGTCGGTGGCTGGGTGGCGCTAGAGGCCGCCAGGCGAGGACGGGCCCGGTCGGTCGTCGCACTATCACCGGCCGGAGCGTGGCGGACGGACCGCGATCGGCGCAGGGTCGTGGCGCAAGTGCGCATCGGCGCCGGATTGACCGTCCGAAGCAGTAAATTCATGCGGCCCTTGCTGCGGCTGGCACCACTTCGGCGCGCCTTGTTCGCGACCATGATGTCGCATGGAGACCGGTTATCGCCCGCTGCTGCCGAAGACCTACTCCGAGATTTCGCTGCCTGCACTGCTCTGCGCCCGTTCACCCAGTGGTGGCGAACTGCCGATCCGTTGCCACGTCTGGATCACGTCTGCCCGGTGCGAATTGCGTGGTCGGACAAGGACAGGACGCTGCCCTTCGAGAAGTTCGGCAAGCCGTTGCTCGAGCGGGTCCAGCGCGCCGACTGGCTCCTCATGCCGGGTGTGGGGCATGTGCCGATGTACGACGACCCCCGGCTGGTGGCACAAACGATTCTCGATTTCACCCACCAGGTGGATGCTTCTGACAAGAACACCAGCGAAAGCACTTCCCCTTAGCACAGAGCGCGCACGCGACGACGCGCCGATCGGCCGGGCGGCGCCGACGGCCGATCCCTGGGTTTTGATGACTCACAGCGACCGCGCGATAAGGTCTTTCATGATTTCGTTGGACCCGCCGACGATCTTCTGCACCCGGGCGTCGGCGTACATGCGGGCGATGGGGTACTCCCGCATGTAGCCGTAGCCCCCGAAGAGTTGCACGCAGCTGTCGACCACTTGGCAAAGCTGTTCGGTAAGCCACCACTTGGCCATCGCGGCGGTGATGGTGTCCAGCTGTCCACGCAGATGCCGCTCGATGCAGGAGTCGATGAACACCCGCGCCGTGTGCGCAATGGTCTGGCACTCGGCAAGAACGAACCTGGTGTTCTGAAACTCAAATAGTGAATGGCCGAATGCGTTGCGCGACTTCGTATAACTGACAGTCTCGGCGACAGCGGCCTCGATCGTCGCCACCGCGCTGGCGCCGAGGAGAAGTCGCTCCTGCGGCAGTTGAGTCATCAGCTGGCCAAAGCCCCGACCCTCCTGCTCACCGAGCAGGCACGCCGTCGGCACCCTGACATTCTGGAAAGAAAGCTCGGAGGTGTCCTGTCCGGCTAGGCCCACCTTGTCGAGAATGCGACCGCGGGTGAAGCCGGCGCAGTCAGCGGTCTCAATGACGATCAGCGACACACCCTTCGCCCCGGCCGAAGGATCGGTCTTGGCGACCAACACGATCAGGTCCGCCTGCGATCCGTTGGAGATGAATGTCTTCGCACCGTTGATCACGTAGTGGTCGCCGTCGCGCAACGCGGTGGTCTTGATGTTTTTCAGGTCAGAGCCCGCGCCGGGCTCGGTCATCGCCACCGCGGCGATCGTGTGCCCGGTGGCCATTCCTGGCAGCCACTGATGCCGTTGCTTCTCGGTGCCATAGGCGAGGATGTAGTGGGCCACGATCCCGCTGTGGACCATGTTGCCGAACGCGCTGTCCAGAGCGCGTGCCTGCGCCTCCACCACGGCGAGATCATGCGCGAACGTCCCCCCGCCACCCCCGTATTTGTCGGGAATCGAGCAGCACAATAGGCCAAGTTCACCGGCCTTGATCCAGACCTGAGGGTCGACGTAGTGTTGCCGCTCCCAACGTTCGCGGAAGCGAGTGACTTCTCGCGCGAAGAACGCTTCCGCGAGGTCGCCGAGGGCGCTGGTCTCGTCGTCGCGCCAAGTCGACGTGTAGGTAGGCGAGCCCATCGCGGCGTCCTATCCCTCGCGACGGCCGCTGCCGACCTTGCTGCGGCCGCCGGTAAGCGACCGCACGAAGGTCTCGAGCTGTGCGATCGACGTCATGCCGGGACGGTAGCAGCGCGACGCCGGCGTTCGAAGTGTTGATCCGGACCGGGGCATATCTATTTCGGTCACACCTGGACGATGTTTCGGTCACACTCGTTCAATGGCCTACTGGGACTATGAGCGCACGGCGGGCGGTGCGTCTTTGATTCTCGCCGCCGCAGCCGCCCGCGGGGTCACAGCGAAACGAGGCCTTCGCGGTACCGGTCTACGGCCAGACGATTTGGAAGATCCGTCCGCGCGACTGCAAGCCGGTGAAGAGCTCCAAATCGCCCGAAATGTTGTGGACGAGCTGGGCGATCCGCCAGGGCTGGGGGTTGACGCCGGACGCAGGATGACGATCGCGACCTTCGGTGGCCCCTGGGGCCTCGCCTTGCTCACCAGCGAGACCTGGGCCGACGCGCTCGAATTGTCGCTGCGGCTCAGGAGATTGACGCCCTTCTTTGTCGACTTCGACCTAGTTGCGCGACATCCGATGGTCAGACTCGAAATCATCGACTCGGGGATTCCAACTGACATCCGTCGATTCTTCGCCGAACGTGATCTGGCCAGCCTACTCACCGTCACGCGTGCCCTCATGATGCACGAACCGCTTCCCGAAATGGTGGTGGAAACGAGCCTGCCCAGTGAGTCCAGGGAAGCGCTAGCCGCGATCCTGCCGCCGCAGATGCGACTCGTCAGGCGGGACTCAGGGCACGCGTGGCTGATTGCATCCGGCACACTTGATCTGCCACTCCCACAAGGTAACGCAGCATTGCGCCGCGTCTATGAGCGCGAATCCGAGCAGCTCCTCGAAGTGCACCGATCCAGTCGACCCCTCACCCGACGCATCAGAGCGCGGATGCTCCACGAACCCAGCGACATCCCGTCGATGACTCACCTAGCCGCCGAATGGCATGTCGATGTGCGCACGCTGCGCCGTCAGCTCGCCGCCGAGGGCACGTCGTACCGGGACCTACGCGAAGAGGTCATCGCGACTCTGGCCGCCGAGATGCTGCAGGCCGGCCTCTACGTACGCGAGATCGCGGCACAACTCGGCTATGCCGACGCCTCAGGTTTCACCCGCGCATTCACGCGCGTCAACGGCACCGCACCAAGTGCATTCAGACAACCCGCGGGCTAGGACAGCTAGGTACGAGCCTGCGGCATTGCCATGGACACCTGATCGCACACCCGCACCAATGTCACAAGCGGTGACCGTCCGGCCCGAGTTCGTTCACTAGGAACCGGGCACACGGCTCGACCGAGAAGCTCAGCGCTGCGCGCGAGCGGTGGTCAGCGGTGTTACCCGCAAGTGCAAGTCGCCCGAAGAGCTCGATTCGGCATCGGGGCAATTGACACTCGCTTAACATACATGCAAGCATGCATGTTGCCTAGCTCGCGCATGTGAGCCGAATCAAGGGAACAGAGGGGCCACGATGACTGACGTAGATACCGGTACATCCGACCGGATCAGATATGACGTCGTCGCACCTGGGATCGCTCGTATCACCCTGGCCCGCGCCGACAAGCACAACGCGCAGGACCGCAAGATGCTCTATGCGATCGACGCTGGGTTCACCCGCGCCGTTCGCGACGAAGCGATCAAGGTCATCGTGCTGGCCGCCGACGGCGTCAACTTCTCCTCCGGCCACGATCTCACCGACTTCGGACCGATCACCGACTTCGACACCGTGACATTGAGCGGCAGCTTCACCGAGCCCGGAGGCCATGGCTGGATGACTGTCGAGGAGGAAATCTACCTCGGCCTGTGTCGGCGATGGCGCAACATACCCAAGCCCACGATCGCCCAGGTTCAGGGAAAGGTGATAGCCGGTGGCCTGATGCTCGTGTGGCCGTGTGACATTGTCGTCGCCAGCGAGAACGCTACGTTCGCCGACCCCGTCGTCGCCTTCGGGCTCAACGGCCACGAGTACTTCACGCACGTGTTGGGAACTTGGTCATCGGCTGGCGCGCGAAATGCTGTTCCGGGGCCGTGCATTGACTGCAGCAGAATGTCACCTGCGCGGGATGGTGAATCACGTGGTGCCGCTCGGCGAGCTGGAGGCTCACACGTTGCAGATCGCCTCCGAGATCGCTCAGCAACCGGCGATTGGCTTGAAGCTCGCGAAAATGGCCGTCAATCAATCGGTCGATGCGCAGGGCCAAGCAATGGCACTTGAGGCCGCTTTCAGCCTGCACCAATTCGGTCACACCTTCGCCGAGACCCAGTTCGGCTATCCAATCGATCCCGCGGGACTCGACGTCATCCGAACTCTTTCGAAATCGGACGGTGCAGGCGGGCACCCAACTGAAGAGCTAGCCCGCTGATGAAAGGCGCAATGATCCCCTCCCACAGGGCCGTTGAGAATCTGCGCGACACATGACCACCGAGACCCTCGCCGCAGTGCTGGACCGCGCCGCAAGCTTGTACGGCGATAGCGAAGCAGTGAGCTTCGGCGACCTACGTTGGAGTTATCACGAGCTCAAGAACCGTACGGCCGGACTAGACGCGGCACTCGATCAGCTCGAATTGGCTACCGGCGACGTCGTTGCCGTCATGTCACGGAACTCGCCAGAGCACTTGGTCTGCTGGATGGCCATCCCGCGCTCCGGCCGCATTCTCAACGACCTCAACTATCGTCTGGCGCCCGCTGAGCTCAAGTTCATTCTCGACGATTCTGGCGCACGGGTCCTGATCGTCGACGACACCTTCCTCGACGTTGGTCGCGCGTTGGCCGCTGAGTGCGAATCGCTCGAGCATCTCGTGCACGCCAGCCGATCTCCTGCCGAGGACCTGATCTCCTTCGATGCACTGTGCACCGGGGCCCACAACGCTGGATCCCCCGCCGACATCGACTCAGAAGCCATCGCGGGGATCTTCTACACCGGTGGCACGACCGGGCTTCCCAAAGGTGTGATGCTCACCCACAGCAACCTCGTGCAGAACGCCAAGCATGCGCTCATCAGCCTGGGCTACAACGCCGGCGACGCTTATCTCCACTCAGCGCCGATGTTCCACCTCGCCGACGGCTTATCTACGTACGCGTTGACTTGGGCGGGTGGGCGTCACGTGATCGCGCCGGCGTTCGAACCCGGGCAATGGCTGCATACAGTCGCTGCCGAGCGCGTGACCCGGACCCTGCTGGTGCCGACCATGATCAACATGCTGATCAACCACCCCGAGATCAACGACCACGACCTCGGCTCGCTGGTATCGCTACTCTACGGGGCGTCACCGATCCCGACTTCGCTCCTCCGCCGCGCGATGGAATGCATTCCGTGCCAATGGCATCAGGTATATGGCATGACGGAGGCCGCACCGCTCGTTTCCCACTTGACCCCCACTGATCACCGAGACGGGCTGAGTGGAGACGAGCGGGCGACAAGGCGTCTGCGGTCAGCCGGCCGGCCGATCATCGGCGTAGAGGTCCAGATTCGCCGCGCAGACGGAGTGACAGCGTGCGACGTCAACGAACAGGGCGAGATCTACGTCCGTGGCCCGAACATCATGCAGGGGTACTGGAACCGGCCCGAAGAAACCGCACAGGCGTTGGTCGCCGACGGCTGGTATCGATCGGGTGATGCCGCGATGCGGGATGAAGACGGATACCTCTACATCGTCGACCGCGTGAAGGACATGATCATCTCGGGTGGCGAGAACGTCTACAGCACCGAGGTCGAGAATGCCCTCTACGAGCACGAGGCAGTCCTGGAATGCGCTGTCGTCGGGGTCCCCCACGACCGGTGGGGTGAACAGGTACACGCCGCGATTGTCCTGCGCGAGAAACAGACTGCTACAGAAGACGAGTTGATTGAGTTCTGCAGGCCGTTGATCGCCGGCTACAAACTACCGCGCTCGATCAGCTTCCTGGATACCCTTCCCAAGTCCGGCGCAGGCAAGGTCCTCAAGCGAGAAGTCCGCGCACTCAACGACTCTCAAGCCCACAATGCCGGCTCACCGCGATGACCAACTACCCCGAGACCATAGCGGTGATCCCGTGAGCATCATTCCTTCTCCGATCCGCCGCTCGAGCAAGCGCTCCAGACTGGACACCGCTTCAGCCGACGAATCGCAACCCCAACACCTCGGGACCGGGGCCGCGCTCAAGCCGGTATCCGCACTGGGTGGCTTCTTCGCCGTGGCGTTGGATACCTTGATTGCGATCCCGCGCAGGCCGTTCGCCTGGCGTGAGCTGTTCCAGCAATGCTGGTTTGTGACAAGGGTTTCCCTTGTACCCGCGCTCCTGCTCGCAATCCCGTTCAGCGTCCTGGTGGTCTTCACATTCAACATCTTGTTGACTGAATTCGGCGCGGCCGACTATTCGGGCGCCGGCGCCGCATGGGGCACGGTCACCCAGGTCGGCCCGGTCGTGACGGTACTGGTGGTATCCGCGGCCGCCGCCACTGCAATGTGCGCCGACCTGGGTGCGCGCACGGTTCGCGAAGAGCTTGATGCGTTGCGGGTGATGGGGATTGATCCGATTCAGGCGCTGATCGTTCCGCGCGTGCTCGCGCTGACGGTGGTCGCAACGCTGCTTTCATCGGTGGTGATCTTAGTCGCGTTGGTTGGCAGCTTCGTCTTTTCCGTCTTCGTCCAGCACATCACGGCTGGTGCGTTCGTTGGCAGCCTCACGGCGATCACACATTTCCCCGACATCGCAATCGCATGGGCAAAGGCGACGATCTTCGGCCTAACCGCGGGATTGATCGCCTGCTACAAAGGCATCTCGGTAGGCGGCGGACCTGCGGGGGTCGGGAAAGCTGTCAATGAAACCGTTGTATTCACTTTCGTGGTCCTGTTCGCGATAAACATCGTCGCGACCGCCGTCGGCGTGAAGGTCACGCTATGAGTTCCAGCACTTCGAGCAACGAATTCCCGCGCCTTCGGCGCTCCGTACGCGGGTGGGTCAACGCCCTGAGCGGCATCGGTACTCAGGCGGAGTTCTATGGGAAGACACTAGCCTCGATCCGGGACGTCTTCGCGCACTACAGGTCTGAGCTGGTACAACAGATCGCGCAAATGAGCCTCAGCACGGGGGCGCTGGCGTTGATCGGAGGAACCGTCGCCGTCGTCGGATTCTTGACGTTCTCCATCGGCACGCTCGTCGGCATCCAGGGCTACAACCAGTTCGCCAGCGTAGGCGCAGAGGCGTTGACTGGCTTCGGCGGAGCACTCTTCGTGACTCGCCTACTCGCACCAGTGATCGCAGGTATCGCCTTGGCTGCCACTGTCGGCGCCAGCGCCACCGCCCAACTCGGCGCGATGCGCATCAACGAAGAGATCGACGCGTTGGAGGTCATGGGCGTACGTACGGTGGCATACCTGGCATCCAGCCGAGTCGTGTCGGCCGTGGTCGTGGTGATCCCGCTGTACTGCGTGGCAGTCCTGTCGGCGTACGCAGCGGCCCGGATAAGCACCACGTTTGTCTACGGTCAGTCGACTGGCGTGTACGACCACTATTTCAATCTGTTCTTGACTCCGACCGATCTGATCTGGTCGTTCTGCCAAGCAGTGGTGATGGCCATCGTGATCATGTTGGTACACACGTATTACGGATTCACCGCAACGGGTGGCCCCGCCGGCGTGGGAGAAGCGGTCGGCCGGTCCGTGCGCACCTCCCTCATCGCTGCGGTGTTCGTGGTCTTGTTCCTCACATTGGCGATCTACGGCCAATCCGGAAAAGTCCATTTCGCCGGGTGAAAGCAGAAGCCCACCAATGACGAGAACTCGCGCCGGCGAACATCGTATTCACCCGCTGTGGTGGACAGCCGCCATGTTCGCGACCGTCATCGGAATCGTGGCGGTCTGCTCGGCACTGTTTGCGGGATCTTTTACCCGATCCGTTCCAGTCACGCTGACCTCGGATCGCACGGGCCTGGTGATGGAGGCGGGCGCGGCGGTGAAGATGCGCGGCGTGGAGGTCGGCCGTGTGGCACACATCATCGGCGGCCGCCAACCCACAAGCTTGAAGCTGGACATCTATCCAGCCTCGCTACGCTACATTCCGGCGAACGTCGAGGGAGAAATCAAGGCCACCACCGTATTTGGCGCCAAGTTTGTCGAACTCCGCTATCCCGACAACCCCAGCCCCAAGCGGTTGTCGGCCGGAACAGTGCTGCGAGCACGAAACGTCAGTACCGAGGTCAACACGGTATTCGAGAACCTCGTCGAGCTGCTGCAAAAAATAGACGTGGTCAAGATCAACTCGGTGCTGACCGCACTGGCCGACGGCGTGCGAGGCAAAGGGCCCCGCATCGGTGAAGCCACCACCGATGCCAATCAGGTTCTCCTCGCGGTCAATCCGCGCATGGACACCTTGAAGGAGAATTGGCGGTCATCCGAGCGATTCAGCGACGCATATTCTGCTGCAGCTCAGGACATCCTGACCATCCTCGATTCAGCCAGCACAACCAGCCAAACCATCACGGACCACAGCAAAGACCTCGATGCACTCCTGTTGAGCACGATCGGATTCTCCG
The DNA here is from genome assembly GCA_963843135.1 of uncultured Actinomycetota bacterium. Taxonomy (GTDB): domain Bacteria; phylum Actinomycetota; class Actinomycetes; order Mycobacteriales; family Mycobacteriaceae; genus Mycobacterium. The sequence goes on along the minus strand of CAWJJA010000028.1, from coordinate 14,876 downwards.
CCAGCGGTGTCGACCTACTTGCGCCGAACATCGACAACCTGGCCAACGGGATCAACGACCTCCAACCGACGACCGACCTACTGCGCAAATACAACCCGACGTACACCTGCATGCTGGTTGGCGGGCAATATTTCCTGGAACACGGCGGATACCGGAACCTCGGTGGCAATGGCCGCACGCTGGTCACCAGTAGCTCGTTGTTGCTCGGGGAAGACCCTTACAGGTATCCCGACAACCTGCCGATCGTGGCCGCCAAGGGCGGACCGGGTGGCGCTCCCGGTTGCGGATCGCTGCCCGACGTCTCCAAGAACTTCCCGGTGCGCTACCAAGTCACCAACACCGGCTGGGGCACCGGACTCGATCTGCGTCCCAACCCGGGCATCGGCCATCCCTGGTGGGCGAATTACTTCCCGGTCACCCGCGCCGTCCCTGAGCCTCCCAGCATCCGCGGGATGGGGCCGCCTGCGATCGGCCCCGTGCCCTATCCAGGGGCGCCACCCTACGGCGCGCCGCTGTACGGGCCGGACGGCGCGCCCCTGTACCCCGGGTTGCCTCCGGCCGCACCGCCGCCGCCGCCAAGCCAACCAGGACCGACACCGCCAGCATGAGCACCAGTCAAGCGCCCCCGAATACTCACTGAGGAATGCATCCGTGAAAGACAACATGCGCCGCGCCCTGGCCGGCTTCACCACGTTCGTGGTGGTTTGCGTGGCTAGCGCGTTCGCGTTGACGGCGGTCTTTGCACAGCTTCGGTTCGAAGGAACGCAGACCTTCGACGCCGAATTCAGAGACGTCACCGGCTTGAAGCAGGGCGACTTCGTTCGGATCGCAGGCGTTGAGGTTGGCAAAGTCAAGAAAATCTGGATCAATTCGGCCTCTCTGGCCGTTGTCAAGTTCTCTGTCGATGGTGCGGTAACGCTGACCGAGGGGACTCAGGCGGCGGTCCGGTGGGCCGACCCGATCGGAAACCGCTACATCTCACTGCGGCAAGGTGCCGGAGGTGTGAAACGGCTCGGCCACGGCGACACGATTGCGGTGCAACACACTCAACCCGCATTGGACCTCGACACACTATTGGGCGGATTCCGGCCGCTGTTTCGCGCACTCGATCCGGAACAAGTCAATGCACTCAGCAGTCAGCTCATCCGCGCCTTCCAGGGTGAGGGGACCACCATCGAGTCATTCCTGGCCCAGGCCGGAGCCGTGGCCAACACACTGGCCGACCGCGACGAGCTGATTGGGCAGGTCATCACCAACCTCAACATCGTGCTGGGGTCGCTGGGCGACCAAAGCGATCAGCTCACCAAGGCGGTGGAATCCCTCGATGAGCTGATGAAAGGGTTGGCCGCACGCAAGTCCCAAATCGCCAACGCAGTCTCCTACACCAATGCTTCAACGGCTGCGATCGCCGATCTGCTCGTGCAAGCCCGGCCACCGCTGAAAAACACCGTGGCTCAATCGGATCGGGCGGCATCGATCGTCGTTGCAGATCACGAATACGTCGACGATCTGCTGAATACGTTGCCGGATTCCTACAAGGCGCTCTCGCGGCTCGGTATCTACGGTGATTTCTTCACCTTCTACTTGTGCGATGCCATTTTGAAGGTCAACGGCAAGGGTGGTCAGCCGGTATACATCAAGGTAGCCGGCCAGGTCAGCGGACGGTGTGCACCGAAATGAAATCCTTCTCCGAACGCAACCCGTTGATCGTGGGCGCAGCGGGTATTTCAATCGTCGCTGGAATCGCTGCGGCGGCACTGAGCTTCGAATCGCTGCCTTTCGTCAACACCGACAAGACGTACTCCGCGTACTTTGCCGAAGCCGGCGGACTCAAGACCGGAGCCCCGGTGCAGGTCGCTGGCTACCGTGTCGGCGACGTGTCCTCGATAGAGCTGGACGGCGCACGAGTGTTGGTCAAATTTCACATCGACAAGCACATCCGGTTGGGCATGCGAACAGAGGCGAACATCAGGACCAAGACTCTGCTCGGCGCCAAACTGCTCGAGGTGACACCAAGTGGTGATGGTCAACTGACAGAACCGATCCCGACCGAGCGAACCACGCCGCCCTACCAGCTGCCCGACGCACTCGGTGATCTGTCGGCCACGGTTAGCGGTCTCAACACCAACGCGATCACTGATGCATTGGACACGCTCGCGCACACATTCCAGGACACGCCATCGGATCTCAAGATCGCCATCGAGGGTATGGAGCGCATTTCGCAGACAATCGGTGCACGCGACGAACAGCTGCGCAATCTGCTCGCCAACGCGAACGAAGCCACCACCGTATTGTCCGATCGCGCCGATCAGATCGTCAGCCTGATCTCCAACACCAATGCGCTGCTGGACCAGCTTCGGGACCAAAGTGTCGCCCTCGATCAGATCTCGGGCAATCTTTCGGCCTTCGCCAGGCAGCTCGCCGGCTTCGTCGACGACAACCGCGCGCAGATGCATCCTGCACTGGACAAGCTCAACGGCGTACTGACCATCGTCGACAACCGCAAAGAGCGCCTCCAACAAGCGATCAAGTACCTCAACACTTACGCGATGTCGTTGGGCGAATCTGTCGCATCAGGACCCTTCTTCAAGGCCTACCTGTCCAATCTACTGCCCGGACAATTCGTGCAGCCCTTCGTTGACGCAGCATTCTCCGATCTCGGGCTGGATCCAAATGTGCTGCTGCCATCGCAACTGACAGACCCGCCGACCGGTCAGCCTGCCACCCCGCCGCTGCCGGTCCCGTTCCCCCGGACCGGCCAGGGTGGAGAACCCAACCTCACGCTGCCCGAGGCAATTACCGGCAATCCGAACGACCCGCGTTACCCGTATCGGGAGCCGCTGCCCGCCCCGCCGGCGGGAGGCCCACCGCCCGGCCCGCCGGCGCTCGCCGATCCCGCCCCTGCTTCGGCGCCTGACCGAGCAGTTCCACCAGCGCCCGCTGAGCTGACGCCCGCCCCCTAGGAGGAAATCAAATGCGTCGCAGAAACGCCAGAATTGGTCTCGCGGTCGTATTAGTTCTGTCACTGTTGGCCGGCGCGAGCGTGGCGATGCGCGGATTCTCGGCTGGACGCCGTACCCACGTCGTCGCGTACTTCGACAACAGCAGCGGGTTATTCCGCGGCGACGAAGTGCGCATCCTGGGCGTCGCCGTCGGAGCGATCGACAGGATCGAACCTCAGCCAGACCGCGTCAAGATCACATTCTGGGTCGACAACAAGTACCCGGTGCCTGCCGACGTCAAGGCGGCTATTTTGTCGCCACAGCTGGTCACCGCCCGCGCGATCCAGTTGACCCCGCCCTATACCGACGGGCCGGTCATGAGAGACGGCGCGCTGATTCCGCAGAGCCGCACAGTGGTACCCATCGAATGGGACGACCTGCGCCTACAACTCGACAAGCTCACCGATGCACTACAGCCGACGCAACCGGGCGGGGTCAGCACCCTCGGCGCATTCATCAACACCGCGGCCGACAACCTGCGGGGACAGGGCATGAACATCCGCAACACCGTCGTCGAGCTGTCCCAAGCACTGTCGGTTCTCGGCGATCACAGCGACGATACTTTCAGCACCATGAGAAATCTGTCTGTCATGGTGGCCGCCCTGCACGACAGCTCCGATCTACTGCGCCAACTGAATACGAATCTCGCCACGGTCACGGCGCTGCTGGCGAATGACCCCGGTGAAGTCGGGCAGGCGATCGGTGACCTCACCGCCGTCGTCACCGACACCAGGACTTTCATCGCCGACAATCGCGAAGCCCTCGGCATCACCACCGACAAGCTGGCGTCGATCTCGACAGCCGTGCGGGACAGTCTCGACGACATCAGGCAGACCCTCCACGTCGCGCCCAATACGTTGCAGAACCTCCTCAACATCTACCAGCCGGCCCAATCCACGACTACCGGCGCGTTGGTTGTCAACAACTTCGCCAATCCGATCGACTTCATCTGCGGCGCTGTTCAAGCCGCGTCGCGGCTGGGCGCCGAGCAGTCGGCCAAACTCTGCGTGCAATACCTGGCACCGATCGTCAAGAACCGTCAGTACAATTTCCCGCCAATAGGTGAGAACTTCTTCGTCGGCGCCGCGGCGCGTCCCAACGAAATCACCTACACCGAAGACTGGATGCGCCCCGACCATGTCCCGCCTCAGGCTTCGCTGCCATCGGCCGGTGCCCCACCGGAAACCCCGCCGTTGAACGCACCCCTTGCCGCCGAGGCGGCACCGACGTCGGCCGACCTTTCGCAGCGGGAGCCGACACCCACCGACCCTTCGACGGGACTGCCCGGCATGATGGCCCCCCCGCGGACTGGATCATGATGCCGGCGATCCCAATGGACTTGCGCCCCATCGGACTCGGGCTATTGTTGCTGCTCGCTGTTGCCACGTCGGGCTGCGACTGGCGCGGTCTGAATTCTCTACCGATGCCCGGCACTCAAGGCAGTGGCCCGGATTCGTTTGTGGTGAAGGCCCAGCTATCCGATATCGGCTACCTCGAGCGAAACTCGCGCGTAAGGGTTGGGGACGCCAACGTAGGCACGGTGTCCGAGATCGAGCTGCAGGGCTGGCACGCGCTCATCACGATGAGGCTCAACGGCGACGTCGAACTTCCCGCGAACTCCACTGCCAAACTGGGCCAGACCAGTCTGCTGGGATCGCTGCACATCGAGTTGGTCCCGCCTACCAATTCGTCGCCAGAAGGTCAGCTGCACAACGGATCGTTGATTCCACTGTCACCCGGTGATGCCTATCCGACGACCGATCAGACGCTGGCGGCGCTGTCGATCCTGCTCAACGGTGGCGGAATCGGTCAAGTCCAAGACATCACGACGGCCCTTGCTTCAGCGTTTGCCGGACGTGAACACGATCTCAATAGCCTCATCCATCAGCTCGATGAGTTTCTCAATCACCTCGAAGGCCAAACCGATGACATCATTGCCGCCACCGACAGCTTCAACAACCTCGTGAGCCAGTTCGCAAACCAGAAGCCCGTATTGGACAGGGCACTCCGCACAGTTCCCGATGCGCTGCGGATCCTGCGCGAGGAGCGTGAGCAGCTCACCGAAGCGGTCGAGGGGTTTGGCGAGTTCAATGCGCTGGCCACCAAAGCGGTCGACCGGAGCAAGGAAAGTCTTGTCAAGGAGCTCAACGACATTGGGCCGGTACTGGAATCGCTGGCCGACGCCGGTCCGGCGCTCACGCGCTCGCTGAGCTTTCTGAGCACCTTCCCGTGGCCGAAGGAGACACTGCAGAACTGGGTCCGCGGCGACGCCGCCAACCTGACCGCCATCATCGATCTAACCCTGAGCCGCATCGACAGCGCATTACTTACCGGAACCCGTTGGGAAGGCAGTCTGACGGAGCTGGAGATGCAATGGGGGCGCACAATCGGCCAGATTCCCAGTCCCTACACCGCGGGCAACCCGCTCGTAGTTCCGTACCAACTGGATCAGGGGCCGTGAAATGCGCGTGAGCAGGACGGCGAAAATCCAGCTGGCGGTTTTCACGGTTATCGCATTGGTCGCGGGAACGGCGATGGCTGTCGGATACGTCAAGGTGCCCGCGTTGCTGGGATTCGGGCAGTACACCGTCAGCGTCGAGCTTCCGACCGCCGCCGGGCTGTACGCGACCGGCAACGTCACCTATCGCGGTACGGAAGTCGGTCGCGTATCCGACGTGCGACTCACCGACACCGGCGTCCTCGCAGTACTGACGCTGCGCTCCGATATACCGATACCGTCTGACCTCGACGCACAAGTGCACAGTGCTTCCGGAATCGGTGAGCAGTACCTGGCGCTTCAACCGCGCAGCGACGAAGGACCGGTCCTGAAGGCCGGCGATGTGATCCCTGAAGAACGTACGTCGGTTCCGCCTGACATCAATTCGCTGCTGGATGCCGCCAACCGGAGTGTGGTAGCCATTCCCGGCGACAATGTGAGGACCGTCGTCGATGAGTCCTACACCGCGCTCGGAGGTTTGGGCCCGGAACTCTCGCGGATCGTCGACGGTTCCACCCAGTTGGCGATCGACGCACGCAAGAACCTGGATCCCCTCCTCTCGTTGATCGATCAGATCGGACCGGTGCTGGACACGCAGAGCGACACTTCGGAAGCGATACGGGGCTGGGCGAACCATCTCGCTGAGATCACCCTCCAACTAGAGGGCAGTGACAACGCGCTGGTCGAAATTCTCGAAAATGGTTCGGCGGCAGCGGATGAGGGCCGGGCGCTGATCGACAGGCTGAAGCCGACGCTTCCGGTTCTGCTGGCCAATCTGGTCAGTGTCAATCCGGTGTTGATCACCTACCAGCCAGCCCTCGAGCAACTCTTGGTCTTGCTACCCGAGGGCACGGCGATCTATCAGGCCGGCGCCCTGGCCGAGCGGGACACCAAGAACGGCGGCCAGTACCTGAGTTTCAACCTCAACGTGAACCTGCCCCCGCCGTGCACCACCGGATTCCTTCCCGCCCAACAGCGACGCTCGGCGACATTCACCGACGTCCCCGAGCCGCCCGAAGGCGACTTCTACTGTCGTATACCGCAAGACTCCTCACTTACCGCGGTTCGCGGCGCACGCAACTACCCATGCCTGGCCCAGCCAGGCAAACGGGCGCCGACGGCCAAGATGTGCGAGAGCAATGAGGAGTATGTTCCGCTCAACGACGGCACCAACTGGAAGGGCGATCCCAACGCGACCTTGACCGGCCAGGACATCCCGGCAGAACCACCGCCCGCAGCGGGACCGCTGCCCGCCGGGATAGCAGCAGCAGAATACGATCCCGCCACCGGCGAATTTGTTGGGCCGGATGGAAAGACGTACACACGAACCGATCTGGCCCACACAGCTCCGCAAGAAAAGACCTGGCAGACAATGCTCACGCCGCCTGGAAGCTGACCGCCGACGTGGGACGGTGCGCCGCCGACAACCTGTTCCAAGCCGACCGGCGTCAGGCCTGCTGGTAAGGAAAAGTCACCCGGCTTGCCGGGCGGCGGCATGCGCCACCGGCAGCGTCTCCCATGATTCGAGGTCGGGCTCGAAGGCTTCGGCAAGGGTTTGGGCCATCGACGTGAGGTGAGCGACGGCAGCGGCCATCGCGGTTCCGAGGATCCCGTACGAGGTGCGTCGTATCAACATGTGCTGACTTTCGGTGACCCGCCTTGGAGTTTGCTTGGAACGACTCGAAGGTGAGCGGGTCACTCGGCGTCCAACCCGTCCAACTCTGTCTATCTTCGGCCCGTGCTCTGTGAGTTAGCTGGAGCTGGTTGTGATCGCGTCGCACCCCCTGGTAGACATTCCCTCAGTTACTTCCATCGGGAGGAAATACCACATGTTCAGGGCTATTTCGTGTGCTCAAATTGTCCTTGCCGCTGCCGGGATTGCGGTTAGCTTGATCGGCTTTGCGGGCGTGGCTTCGGCCGCATCGAACTGCTGGGGCAACATACCGGCGGGATCGGCGCATCAACCCTTCTCCCATGGCCCGGCGAATGATGAAGGTTGCGGCGAACACGACGACACCAGCAAGACAAGCATGGCCGACATGGCTTCAGCGGGCTCGTGGAAGGACAGTAACCCCGGGTTCGCGTATTCACCGTGGACGAAGGCCCATAAAGCGGCATGACGAAACCGCCCCCGCCATTGCGGCGGGGGCGGTTCCTTTTGAGGTGATCAATCCTCTTTGTGGGCCTCTTGCTGCCAGTCTCGTCGTCGGGCCACTCGTGGACCCCACCACCACTGGGAAGCTGGTTAAAAGGGGCGCGAGAGTTCCCCGCACTACGGCACATTCATCCACGCGGTTTGCTTCGCTAGGCGACAAATAGCCTTTGAGATGCGTAAATACCTGCTCCCCCGGCTGGACTCGAACCAGCAACCCTTCGGTTAACAGCCGAATGCTCTGCCAGTTGAGCTACAGGGGACGGCTCGCCCGCGATGTCGTGATCAGCGCGGGCCGAGGGATGACTTTAGCGCACCTCCCGCTCGCGCCGCCAATGCACCGCCGCCCCGCGCGCACCCAGGGAAGTGAGGCAGGATGGAGAGGAATTGCACCGTCGTCCGGGAGGGGCCTTGTGATCCGGTATCTCGCCGTATTGGCTGTCGGCTACGTCATGGGAACGAAGGCGGGCCGACGCCGATATGAGCAGATCGCGGGAACCTACAAGGCGGTCACCGAGAGTCCGGCGGCCAAGGCAGTGATCGACGCAGGCCGTCGCAAGATCGCCGATCGGGTGTCACCGGATCCGCCGATGGTCACGCTGACAGAGATTGACAACGGTACGGCTGTGATCGGCCCGGAGGCCGCGCAGGAAAGCCGGCCGCGCTAGCCGATTCCCCGGTTGATGGTCGTGCCGGGGAACATCGGCCCGGTGTTGACTCCGATGCCGCCGTTGCCGCCGTTGCCGTTTGAACCGTTGAAACCGATTCCCGGCGTTCCCATGTTGACGCCGTTGCCCTCCGAGTAACCGAGGCAGTGGCCGTCTTCCTGGTTGCCGAACCACGCCAAGCATCCCGGGGGAAGCGCCACGGCATCAGAACCGGCAGAGGTGGTCAGGGCGGATGTAACGAAGGGCGCCGCGACAGCGGCGACTGCAAACACGCCTGCTGCAATGAGCCGGCGCGCCTGGTTCTTGGTCGATGTCACGAAGATGCCTTTCCTACCGTTCCCCGACGGTTGATCGCGCGCCTACCCTATCGCGTTACGCGCCTTCACGCAGTGAGGTCGTCCCCGCTGGCCTGTTCCAGCAGGCTGCGGCGATACGCCTCCATCGCGACCAGATCCCCGAACAGTGCGTGGTATTCGTCGCCCTGCTCCACCGGCGACATGCGCTGCAGCTTGGACTTGACCTCAGCGATCTGCCGCCCCACCCACACTTCCTGCAACCGGGCCAGCACACCGGCGATATAGCGCGGCATCCTGTCGTCGTCCTCGACGTTGATGGCCTCCACGCCGAGCTCGTTGACCAGCCCCGCGCCCGCCTCGGACGCCGCCTGTCCCCGCACGGCGTCTATCCACTGGCCGCCGGACTGCCCCGCCGCCGCACCCCCGGCCGCGCCGATCGCCGCCCGCACCGCGGCGTAGCCGGGATGGGTGAAACTCTCCACGGTCAGCGAATCGAACACCGGACCGGCCAGCGCCGGGTACTGCAGAGCGGATTTCAGCGCTTCGCGCTGCGGCCACAGTGTCGGGTCGGCCGGATCGGGCCGTTGGGCCGCGCTCGCTGCATGGCGGGCCTGGCGCGACACAGCCTCTTCGGTCACCGGGGCTCGACGACGGCCGCCGCGCTCGGGCATCCCGCGCTTCTGTGCTTCCTCTCGCACCCTGCTGATCACCTGCGCGACGTCTTCCCAGCCCACCCAACCGGCCAGTCGACGTGCATACTCGTCACGCAGCATGGGCTCTTTGATCCGCGCGACCATCGGCACACACTGCCGCAAGGCGTTCACGCGGCCTTCGGCACTGTCGAGGTCGTGGTCGGCGAGCGCCGTACGAATGGCGAACTCGAACAGCGGGGTGCGCCGCGCGACCAGGTCCCGCAGCGCCCCGTCGCCGAAATGGAGACGGATGTCACACGGATCCATTCCGGCCGATTTCTCGTCTGAGGCCACCGCGACGAAGGATTGCCCGGCGAGGTTCTGTTCACCCTCGAAGGCTTTGACCGCCGCTGCGCGTCCCGCCGCGTCGCCGTCGAAGACGTAGATCAACTCTCCGCGAAAGAAGTTGTCGTCCATCATGAGTCGCCGCAGCATCGACAGGTGCTCGTCACCGAATGCGGTACCGCAGGAGGCGACGGCCGTGGTCACTCCGGCGAGGTGCATCGCCATCACATCGGTGTAGCCCTCCACCACGACCGCCTGATGCCCCTTCGCGATGTCACGCTTGGCCAGGTCCAGACCGAAGAGCACCGACGACTTCTTGTACAGCACGGTCTCTGGCGTATTGATGTACTTGGCTTCCATCGTGTCGTCGTCGAAGATGCGTCGCGCGCCGAATCCGATGACTTCGCCACCGGCGGCCCGGATCGGCCACAGCAACCTGCGATGGAATCTGTCCATCGGGCCGCGACGGCCTTCGCGTGACAGTCCCGCGGCCTCCAGCTCCTTGAACTCGAAACCCTTGCGCAGCAGGTGCTTTGTCAACGTCTCCCACCCCGACGGAGCGAATCCGCAGCCGAACCTCGCGGCGGCCTCGGCATCGAAGTTGCGCTCGACCAGATAATCCCGTGCCGCAGCGGCTTCGTCCGACTTCAGCGCCTCGGCGTAGAACTCCTGGGCGGCCGCGTTGGCCGCGAGCAGCCTGCTCCGGCTCCCGCGGTCGCGCTGCACGTTCGTCGCCGAAGCGCCCGTGTAGGTAACGGTGTAACCGACGCGGTCGGCCAGTAGTTCGACGGCCTCGACGAAGCTGACGTGCTCGATCTTCTGGAGAAATGCGTAGACGTCGCCACCTTCGCCGCAGCCGAAGCAGTGGAAGTGGCCGTGGTTGGGCCGCACGTGAAACGACGGGGACTTCTCGTCATGGAACGGGCAGAGGCCCTTCAGCGAGTCCGCGCCCGCCCGGCGCAATTGCACGTAGTCGCCGACGATGTCCTCGATGCGTACGCGTTCACGAATGGCCGCGATGTCACGATCGGGAATGCGGCCGGCCACCGGGCCAGTCTAGAAGCCACCGGCGCGGCGCGGACCGCCGACAGCATGCTTTGCGCCAATCGGGATACCCCATGGCTGACGTCACCGAGACGCGACGTTGCCGGGAAGGACGGTCGACGATGAGTGAGGACAATCCCCGTCGGGGTGGACGCCTGAGCGCTTCGGCCGGTCGCGGCGTGCCCACCGGACTGGCGGTGGCCGGGTCCTGGGCGTGGCGACTGGTGTTCCTCGCCGTCGCCGGCTACATCGCTCTGCTGATCGTGCGCAAGCTGGCGCTGCTCTTCATCGCGATCTTCGCGGCGATGCTGCTCACCGCCTTGTTGCGGCCCGTGGCCACCACGCTGCAGCGCCGCCTGCCGGGTCCACTGGCCTCGCTGCTGACGTTGTTGCTGGCGCTCGCGGTGCTGGCGGCGGCCGGCTACTTCGTGGTCGTGCGGGCGATCGCCGACATGCCAAGGCTCGTCGACCAGTTCATCACCACCGTCGAGGACATTCAGAAAACACTGCAGAATCTGCTCGCCGGCTCCCAGCAAGTCGATCAAATCTCCCAGACCGTCACCGACTGGCTACGCCGGCAGCAGTCGAACGCATTCGACATCATCACCACCAGCGCCACGTACCTCTTGCAGGTCGGCACCGTCTTGCTGCTCACCCTGTTCATCTCCTTCTTCCTGCTGTATCAGGGCGAACGGATCTGGCAGTGGATGCTGTCGGCCTTCAGCGGGCCGATGCGCGAGCGGTGCGATAAGGCCGGCCAGGTGGCCTGGGAGTCGGTCACCGGTTACATCCGCGGCACGGGCGCCATCGCCACGATCCACGGCGTGGTCATCTTCGTCGTGCTGCTGGTGCTCGGCACACCGCTTGCGGGTCCGCTGGCCCTACTCGTCTTCTTCGGCAGTTTCATCCCGCTGATCGGTGCCGTGGTGGCCGGTGGGTTGGCGGTCCTCGTGACCTTCAGCACCGGCGGGTGGCTGCCGGCATTGATCCTGACCGGCATCTTGATCCTCCAGAACCAGCTCGAAGGCAACGTGTTGCAGCCGCTGATCATGGGCCACAGCGTGAACCTTCACCCGATGGCTGTCGGACTCGTCGTCACCGCCGGCACGCTGGTGTGGGGAATCATCGGCGCGCTCATCGCGGTGCCCCTGGCGGCGACGGCGTACCGGGCGGCGCCGGTCCTGGTCGGACGCGACCCACCCGAATGACGCACCCCGCGATGCGGGTCAGGCGGGCTCCAGCCGTTCCAGCCGGCCCTCTGTGAATGACGCGACCTGGTCGATGACGACCCGCAACCGGGCTCCGTCACCGCCGGCGGCGTTGAACGCCGGGACGAAGATCGGATCCAGCGTGGCGGGTGCGCCGGCCAGGAGCCAGTGGGTGACGCCGTGGATGCGTTCACGCTGCCTGGCCTGCAATTCCAGATGCCGCGGATCGGACATGATGAATTGCAGCGCCAGGATCTTCAGCACCGCCACCTCGGCCCGCACCAATTCGGGAACTCGGAGCTCGGCACGATAGCGCACCAGCGGACCCGCCCCGGCCACCTCCCTGGTCGCGGCGATGGCCGCGGAGGCGAAGCGTCCGACGAGCTCGCTGGTCAACCGCTTCAGCGCGACGGACGCGGCGAGAGTCGCGTCGTACTTGCCGACGGCCGCGACCACGGGCAGGTTCGACAGCCTGCCTGCGGCGGCCACCAGGTCGTCGGCGCGCAGCCCCGCACCCATCCCGCTCGATTCGCCGAGTTGCCCCAGCTCGGCGGCCGCGTTGTCCTCGGACAGCACCCGCATGTCGATGCGGCCCGAGACCACACCGTCCTCGACGTCGTGCACCGAATAGGCCACGTCGTCAGCCCAGTCCATGACCTGCGCCTCCAAGCACGGCCTCTCGTCGGGGGCGCCCGACCGGACCCAGTCCGCGGCGGCTGCGTCGTCTTCGTAGAAGCCGAACTTGCGCTGCCGCCCCCTCCGACGCCACGGATACTTGGTGACCGCATCCAGCGCGGCACGGGTGAGGTTCAGGCCGGCACTGTGTCCTTGGGGGTCAAGGACTTTGGGTTCCAAGCGGGTCAGGATGCGGAAGTTCTGGGCGTTGCCCTCGAAGCCGCCGTGTTCGGTGGCGATCTCGTCGAGCGCACGTTCGCCGTTGTGGCCGTACGGCGGATGCCCGATGTCGTGGGCAAGCCCGGCCAAATCGACCAGGTCGGGATCGCAGCCGAGTCCGATTGCCATCCCCCGGCCGATCTGGGCGACCTCCAACGAATGGGTCAACCGGGTGCGGGGAGTGTCACCCTGGCGCGGGCCGACCACCTGGGTCTTGTCAGCCAGCCTGCGCAACGCGGCGCAGTGCAACACCCGGGCCCGGTCCCGGGCGAAGTCCGTGCGGTGCTCGGTGTCGGTGCCCGGCAGCGCGGCACCCTTTTCAGGTTCGACCACCAATCGCTGTCGGTCGAACTCGTCGTAGGGATCCTGATTCGCTGCCACCGCCGCACAGTCTGCCAGCACCAACCGCTGCGGCCGTGCCGCGCACTAGATTGGCGACCATGCGCATCGCCCGCTTGCTGACCCTCCTGCTCGCGACGATCGTCGCCGGTGCGCTTTTTGCGCCGTCGGCGTCTGCTGAGCCCCCGTTCCGACTCCCGGGGTATGTCACCGACCGCGCGGGCGTCCTCGACAGCGCCGGCCTTGCACAGGTGACGTCGGCGGTCGACGAGTTGTACGCCAGTCGCAAGACCCGGTTGTGGGTCGTCTACGTGGAGTCGTTCTCCGGCCAGTCGGCCGAAGCCTGGGCGCGGAACACGATGCGGGCCAGCGACCTCGGTGATTTCGACGCGCTGCTGGCGGTGGCCACCGTCGACCGCGCCTATGCCTTCCTTCTGCCCGACAGCGCCACCAAGCTGAGCTCCAGCCGGGTGGAAAGCGTGCGGCGCAACGACATCGAGCCCGCCCTGCGCCAAAACGACTGGAGCGGAGCGGCGGTGGGGGCGGCCAACGGGCTCGCTCAGTCCTCGGGCTCGGGCGCGCGTGTCAGCTGGCTCGGGTTGGCGGTGGCGCTGGGGGGGATCGCCCTTGCGGTCGTGCTGTTGATGCTCTGGCAACGACGACGACGGCGCAAGCGTCGCGAAGCCGAGTTCGCCGCAGCACGCCGGGTCGATCCCACCGATCCGTACGCACTGACGGGGGTGTCTCTCGATGCCCTCGACGACCTGTCGCGCGCAATGGTGGTCGAGGTCGACAACGCCGTGCGCACCAGCGAAAACGAACTCGAACTGGCCGTCGAGGAGTTCGGCACGGAGCGGACCGAGCCGTTCACACGTGCGGTCAGCAACGCGAAGACGACCCTCGCCCAAGCGTTCAACGTCCGTCAGATCCTCGACGACGCCATCCCCGAGACCCCCGCGCAGCGTCGCGACTTGCTGACTCGTGTCGTGGTCGCCGCCGCCAAGGCCGATCGTGAGTTGGACGCGCAGCAAGGCGCATTCGCCGATCTGCGGAATCTGGTGATCAACGCGCCATCCCGGCTCGACGCGATGACCCGTCAGGTGGTCGACATCACCGCCCGGCTCGACTCGTCTCAGCAGAAGCTCGCTCAACTGCACAGCGAGTTCGACGCGACGGCGCTGAGCTCGGTGGCCGGCAACGTAGACGCGGCCAAGGAACTGCTCACCTTCGCCGACGAAAACATCACCCGCGGGCGTGATCTTGCCCTCCGGCCGGTGGCAGGGCGCCAGACCGAACTGGTCGAATGCGTCCGCGGCGCCGAGTCCGCCTTGGCCCAGGCGCGCGGGCTGCTGGACGCGGTGGACAGCGCTGCCAGCGATATCCGCCGAGCGGTCGCCACGCTGCCGTCAGCGATCGAAGACATTCAGAACGGCATCAAGCAGGCCGGCGCCCTGCTACAGCAGGGCAACGCGCCGCAAGCCGCCCAACTGGCCGAGGCCCGCGACGCCGCGGCGGCCGCGGTGGCCACTGCACAGCGCTCGAAATCGGTTGACCCGCTGGGTTCTTTCACCGAACTGACAAAAGCCGACGCCGATCTGGACCGGCTGCTGGCTGCCGTCGAGGAGGAGCGGGAGGCAGCCGAGCGACTCAATCGGGCGTTGGACGAGGCGCTGTTCACCGCGCGGTCGCGGATCAGATCGGTGTCGGATTTCATCGATACTCGCCGTGGCATCGTCGGTCCGGAGGCCCGCACCCGGCTGGCCGAGGCCGTCCGGCACCTCGGCGCCGCCGAGCAGAAG
>CAWJJA010000027.1:0-38295 GCA_963843135.1 uncultured Actinomycetota bacterium | reverse complement strand
CGTCCGGGCCGGGATGGGTTACGCGTCGTACACGGAAATCGCCCAGCGACTGGAGAAGTCCGCGCGGCTGATCCTGAGCTAGGTGACGTTGGGTGGGCCGAGGATGGCCGTCGACGCCGTGATGGCGGGTTCGATGATGCCGCGCACATCGCGTCCGTCCTCGACGAACAGCGCGGTCAGTTCGCGCAGACCGCCCAACACGATCAGCGCCAGCGGCCGCGACAGCGGCGAGATCTGCGCACGCCGGAAGCCGGGGCTGTCGCTCAGCTCGACCAACATGTCGGTGAGATGCTCCATGGCCACCCGATGCAGCGGCTGCGCCACCACGCCCAGTGCGGGAAGTTCGCGAATCCAGCTCAGCGTGATCGCCGGCCGCGCCTCGATGTGGCCGACGTAGGCGCCGACGGCCTGGCGGATCTGCTCCTGCCAATCCGCCTGCGGGTCGACGGCATTGCGGATGTTGGTGATCAGGAACTCGTTGTTCCTGCGGAGCAGCTCGATGAGGCAGTCTTCCTTGCTGGCGAACTGCTCGTAGAAGGTGCGCTTGGAGGTGCGGGCGTGCCGGACGATGTCCGCGACGGTGGTGTCGCGAAAGCCGCGCTCGACGATCGATGCGGCCATGCCGTCGAGTAAGCGGTCGCGGAACGGGTCGGCGATCTCACCCTCGGGGGTGCCGACAGGACGGCCACCGTTGAGCGCAGTCGTCACTTCGCCTCCTCGGGGCCCTTGCGAAGGCCTGGTACTAACCGGTACCGTACTACACGGACCCGTACGGTACGGCGTAGTACCACGGAGACGGCTGGGAGTAAGTCATGAGCAATCGGCCACGCAGGAGGGGCAAGCCCGGCGATCCTCGACACGCCCGCTGCCACGTCCCGCACCGTGAGCTGCCGCGGCCGCGGCTGCCCAACTTCTTCAGGGCATCGGCTACGCCGTCTCGCGGACCCGGATGTATGAGCAGATTGCGCGCCGCCGCGGTGACATATTCACGCTGAACCTGCCGATGTTCGGCCGCACAGTGATCGTCGCCAACCCGGAATTGGCCAAGCAGTTGTTCATGGCCGGCAACGACGACGTGGGCAATGTCGCGCCCAATCTGTCCAGAGTCCTCGGCGACGGATCGGTGTTCGCCCTCGACGGCGCCGACCATCGGCGTCGCCGCAAGCTGCTCACGCCGCCGTTCCACGGCAAGAGCATCAAGAACTACGAGAAGATCTTCGAAGAGGAGACCCTGCGCGAGTCTGCGAATTGGCCAGATGGGCAGGCATTCTCGACCCTCGAGCCGATGATGCGTATCACGCTCAATGCCATCCTGCGCGCGGTGTTCGGCGCCGACGGCCAGCAGCTCGACGAACTGCGGCGCATCATTCCGCCGTGGGTCACTCTCGCTTCACGATTGGCGGTGCTGCCCGCGCCGGCTCGAACCTTCGGCCGGTACACACCATGGGGCAGACTCGCCGAGTACCGCCGCAAGTACGACGAGGTCATCGAGCGGCTGATCGATCGCGTCAGTGCCGACCCTGACTTCGACAGCCGCGACGACGTGCTCACGCTGCTCCTGCGCAGCACCCACGAGGACGGCTCGAAGATGTCGCACAGCGACATCGGTGATGAGCTTCTGACGCTACTGGCCGCCGGGCACGAAACAACGGCCTCCACCCTCGGTTGGGCGTTCGAGCGCATTTGCCGTCATCCCCAGGTGTTGGCCAAGCTCGTCGGCGAGGCGACCACCGAGGACAACGAATACCGGCAGGCCACCATCCTGGAGGTACAGCGCGCCCGCACGGTCATCGACTTCGCGGGCAGACACGTCTACGCGCCGACCCTCGAGCTCGGAGACTGGGTCATCCCGCAGGGGTACAACATCGTGGTCGCCATCTCACAGTTGCATGGTCGAGCCGAGGACTTTCCGGACCCGGAGCGGTTCGATCCCACGCGGTACATCGGTACGCGCCCGCCGACCTTTGCGTTCGTCCCGTTCGGTGGCGGTACGCGACGGTGCGTCGGTGCGGCGTTCGCCAACGTCGAGATGGATGTGGTGCTGCGAACGGTGTTGCGGCACTTCACTATCGATACGACCGAGGCTCCCGGTGAAAAGGCACACTCGCGCGGGGTGGCCTTCACTCCCAAGGACGGCGGCCGCATCATCGTGCACCGCCGCCAGACCCCGTTGGTCCAGGAGAAGCGATGACCGACGCCGCGATCGCCGACACGAAAGCCCCTGCGATGTCGGGCAAGCCGCTGCCCGCCGTTCGTCTTCCGAGGCCCGTCCAGGGTGCCCTGCTGGCGGGCTTCCGCCGCCCGTTCATTCGTAGCGCGGCGAAGAAATACGGTCCGGTGTTCGAGATGAATGTCCCGTTCTTCGGTCGGAGCGTGGTGGTTTCCGACCATGCGCTGGCGCGGCAGGTATTCCTGGCCAGCGCCGACGACCTGATCAACGTGCAGCCGAACCTCAGCAGGATCTTCGGGCCGGGGTCGGTCTTCGCGCTGGACGGTACAGAGCACCGCGCGCGCCGCAAGCTTCTCGCCCCGCCGTTCCACGGGCAGAGCATCAGGAACTACGAAAAGGTCATCGAAGAGGAGACCCTGCGCGAGACGGCGACCTGGCCCCAGCACCGCGAGTTCTCCACGCTCGAGCCGATGAACCGGATCACGCTGAATGTCATCCTGCGCACCGTGTTCGGCGCCGACGGCTCCGAACTGGACTACCTGCGCGAGATCATCCCGCCGTGGACCAAGCTGGGTTCGAGAATGGCCACGCTGCCCGAGCCGAAGTTCAACACCGGCCGGCGCAGCCCGTGGGGCCGACTGAAGGAGTTTCGCCGCAACTTCGACAAGACGGTGTTCGCCTTGATCGAAAAGGCCGAGGCCGATCCACGGCTCGAGGACCGCACCGACATCCTGGCGCTGCTGCTGGGGAGCCGATACGAGGACGGCACCCCGATGTCTCGTCAGGACATCTCCGACGAGCTCCTCACCCTCCTCGGGGCCGGCCATGAAACGACCGCGTCGACATTGGGCTGGGCGTTCGAGCGGTTGCGCAGGCACCCTCGCGTCCTCGCCGAGCTCGTCAAGGAGAACGACGAAGGTGGCAACGAGTTCCGCCAGGCCACAATCGTTGAGCTGCAACGTAACCGGACTATCATCGACTTCGCGGGACGCCACGTCCAGGCTCCACACTTCGATCTCGGCGACTGGCGGATTCCGCACGGCAGCACGGTGTTGATCTCGATCGCCAACGTGCATGCCGATGCCGAGGCCTTCCCGAATCCCGAAATCTTCGACCCGAACCGGTTCGTCGGCACCAGGGCCCCGACGGCGTGGATACCGTTCGGCGGGGGGACCCGCCGTTGCATAGGCGCTGCGTTCGCCAACGTCGAGATGGACGTCGTACTTCGAACAATACTGCGGGACTTCGTGATTGAGACCGATCACGCCCCCGACGAGAAGATTCACTTCCGAGGGGTTGCTTTCACGCCGAAAGACGGCGGGCTCGTCACCGTGCACCGACGCTGACTACCGTCGGCTAGGTTTGTCGTATGAGTCTCGTCGACATGATGAACGGCGCGATGGCGACCACCATCCCCGCGGCCCACAACATGGGTATCAAGGCGGTCGAGGCGCGCCGCGGTCATGCCGTGGCCACTGTGCCGTTGGAGGGCAACGGAAACCACTTCGGTGTCGTGTACGCAGGGGTCGAGTTCACCGTCGCCGAGATCCTCGGTGGGATCATCGCGATCGCGAGCTTCGATGCCGCCAAGTACTACCCGCTGGTGAAGAAACTCGATATCGAGTTCACCGCCGCCGCCCGTTCCGATCTACGCGCCGAGGCGTCGCTCGACGAGGACGAACTGCGTCGCATCGAAACCGAAGCCGCAGAGAACGGAAAGGCCGACTTCGCGCTGAACGCTGTGGTCCGCGACGAAGCCGGCCGGACCGTCGCTGTCACCCATGGGCTCTACCAACTGCGGGCCCACGGGAAGTAGTCCTAGACTTAAACTTCCGCTCGTTTAGGCAGCTTCCAGCCGGCCCGCGGGAAGTGGCAGGTGTAACCGTTCGGATACCGCTCCAGGTAGTCCTGATGCTCAGGCTCGGCCTCCCAGAAGTCGCTCGCCGGAGTCACTTCCGTGACCACCTTGCCCGGCCACAGCCCCGACGCGTCGACATCGGCGATGGTGTCCAGCGCGACGGCCTTCTGCTCATCATCGGGTAGAAGATCGCCGACCGGTAACTCGAGCCGACGTCGTTGCCCTGCCGGTTCTTGGTGGTGGGATCGTGGATCTGGAAGAAGAACTCGAGCAGTGCGCGGTAGTCGGTCCGTGCCGGGTCGTAGACGATCTCGATGGCCTCGGCATGGCCCGGGTGGTTGCGGTAGGTCGCGTTCGCGTTCTCACCGCCGGTGTAGCCGACCCGGGTGTCGATGACGCCGGGCTGCTTGCGGATCAGATCCTCCATGCCCCAGAAGCAGCCGCCGGCCAGGATCGCCTTCTTGTACTCGCTCATGCCTGTGCCTCCTGATTCGTGAAGAGCTTCTTGTAGTCGCCGTAGCCCGCGGCGTCCAGTTCGTCGAGATGGACGAACCTCAGCGAAGCGGAGTTGATGCAGTAGCGCAACCCTCCCTCGGATCGCGGGCCGTCGTTGAACACGTGCCCGAGGTGACTGTCGCCGTTTGCCGACCGCACCTCGGTGCGCACCATGAACAGAGTGCGGTCGCGCTTCTGGACCACGTTGGCCGAATCGACTGGTCTGGTGAAGCTCGGCCAGCCGGTGCCGCTCTCGAACTTGTCGACCGATGCGAACAACGGCTCTCCGGACACGACGTCGACGTAGATGCCGGGTTCGTGGTTGTCCCAGTACTCACCGGTGAACGGCCGCTCGGTGCCGTTCTCCTGGGTGACGTGGTACTGCTCGGGCGACAGGGCGTCGACGGCGGCGGGATTCTTGTTGTATTGCTGCGTCATAGTGCCTGTATAACTACCGGCGTCGCGGCAGTGTTCCTGGCGGAGATTACGGATGTGTGATGCGTGGACCATCGCCGGTTTACGCGACGCTCGACAAACGTCAGTAGAACGTGTTCTAGTTCTGGGTGTGACTGGCAGCACCTTCAGCCGCGACGAGCTGGTCGCGGCATTCGAGAAATTCGAGGCGACGGTCGATTGCGCGGCGCAGACCCGCGACTGGGATCCCTGGGTTGAGCAGTACACACCCGACGTCACCTACGTCGAGCACGCCGCAGGCACGATGCGCGGCCGCGAAGAGGTGCGTCCCTGGATCTGGCGGACGATGGAGAGCTTCCCCGGCAGCTACATGACGTCGTTCCCGTCGCTGTGGGCGGTGTTCGACGAGGCGACCGATCGCGTCATCTGCGAGCTCGACAATCCCATGCGCGACCCTGGCGACGGCACGATCATCACGGCCACCAACATCTCGATCCTCACCTACGCCGGCGATGGGCTGTGGCGTCGTCAGGAGGACATCTACAACCCGCTGCGGTTCGTGAAGGCCGCGGTGAAGTGGTGCCGCAAGGCCGAGGAACTGGGCACGCTGCCCGACGAGGCGGTCGAGTGGCGCAAGCAGTTCGGCGGGCAGAAGTGACCTCACTGGTCATCGGCGCGAACGGCTATCTCGGCTCGCATGTCACCCGGCAACTCGTCGGGAGCGGGACCGACGTGCGCGTCATGGTGCGCGACGGTGCCAACACGATCGGCATCGACGATCTGGGGGTCACGCGGTTCGTCGGCGACATCTGGGACGACGACACCCTGCGTGCCGCGATGGCCGGCGTCGACGACGTCTATTACTGCGTCGTCGACACCCGCGGCTGGCTGCGTGACCCGGCACCGCTGTTCCACACGAACGTCGAGGGCACCCGCAATGTGCTCGAGATCGCGAAAGATGCTGGGCTGCACCGGTTCGTCTTCACCAGTAGCTACGTCACCGTCGGCCGTAAGCGCGGGCGCATCGCCACCGAGGACGACGTCATCGTCGACAAGGGCGGAATGTCGCCGACCTCTCGGCTCCGTGGCCTGACACCCTACGTGCGCTCCCGCGTCCAGGCCGAAGAACTCGTGTTGTCCTACGCGCGGGACCACGGCCTGCCCGCTGTCGCGATGTGCGTGTCCACCACCTATGGCGCAGGCGACTGGGGCGGGACCCCGCACGGCGCGATCATCGCAGGCACCGCGTTCGGCAAGTTGCCGTTCGTGATGGACAAGATCGAGCTGGAAGCGGTCGGCGTCGACGACGCGGCCCGCGCGATGATCCTGGCCGCCGAACACGGCCGGGTCGGCGAGCGTTACCTGATCTCGGAGAAGATGATCAGCAACGCCGACGTCGTGCGCATCGCGGCCGAGGCGGCCGGTGTGACTGCGCCAACCAAGTCGATTCCGCTGCCGATGTCGTACGCGATGGCGATGCTCGGCAGCGTGAAGGCCAAGCTCCGCGGCACCGACGAGCAGCTGTCGATGGGGTCGCTGCGGCTCATGCGGGCCGAGGCGCCGGTCGACTGCGCCAAGGCCAGAAGGGAACTGGGCTGGGAGCCCAGACCCGTCGAGGAGTCGATCGCCGACGCCGCCCGATTCTGGGTCGGGCTGCGCGAGGCCAGACGGAAGAGCAAGCCGTCCCCCGAGGGCGCCACCGGCTGATCTGAGCCCACGCACTACGGGTTGACTACGGACTTTCAAGGGTCCGCTACGCGGTCGAAATCGACATGCTGAAGTCATGGAGCTAGCAGAGCACGTCGCCTTGGTCACCGGTGGTACAGCGGGAATCGGCTGGGAGGCCGCGCGGCTGATGGCCTGTGAGGGTGCCCAGGTCATCATCTCCGGAAGAGACCGCGAGCGCGGTGAGCAGGCGGCAGCCCGCATCGGCGCGAACGGGCGCTTCGTGCAGGCCGACCTGTCCGACCTGGAGTCGGTTCAGGCACTCGTGCAGCAGGTCGGTGCGGTCGACATCGTCGTGAACAACGCGGCGAACTTCACCGGCGCCGCCACGGTCGATGCGGACGTCGCCGTATTCGAGTCGATCTTCGACACCAATGTCCGCGGGGCGTTCTTCCTGATCGCCGGCCTGGTCCCGGGAATGCTCGAGCGTGGCCGCGGCAGCATCGTCAACGTCACATCCATGGTCGCCTCCAAGGGCGTTCCCGGGGCATCCGGATACAGCGCGTCGAAGGCGGCGCTGGAGTCGCTGACCCGCACCTGGGCCGCCGAGTTCGGCAAGCAGGGCGTTCGGGTCAACAGCGTGGCGCCCGGACCGACACGCACCGAAGGTGTGGCCGCTGAATGGGGCGAGACCAACGAAGAGCTGGGCCGGGCGCTGCCGTTGGGCCGGACCGCACATGCCGCCGAAATAGCCGAGGCGGTGCTGTTTCTCGCCTCACCGCGCTCTAGCTTCATCACCGGGTCGACCCTGCATGCCGACGGCGGCGGCTCGGCGGTCTGAGGGCTGAGCCTTCGAAAGGAGTGAAGAAATGAGTATGTCGTACGAAACTCTTGAGGAAGCCGCAGTGACGTTCGTTGCCTTTCGAGATCGCCTGTTCGGCATCGCATTTCGAATCTTGAATGACTGGGCGGAGGCCGAGGATATCGTGCAGGATGCGTGGCTGCGATGGCAGATGTGTGATCGAAGTGTCGTCCTGGACCCGCTCGCGTTCTTGACCACGACCACCAAGAGACTGTGCATCAACGCTGTGCAGTCAGCACGCGTGCGACACGAAACGCACACCGGCTCATGGGTTCCCGACACCTTAGACCACGATGCCGACCCGCTGCGGTGCATCGAGCAGTGCGAGGTGCTCGAGCTTGCCGCGCGGACCCTGCTCGAGCGGCTGTCACCACCCGAGCGCGCCGCATACGTACTTCGGGAGGCCTTCGACTATTCGTACGCGGAGATCGCAGCGATCGTCGAGGTGACGCAGGCGAACGCGCGTCAACTCGTCAGCCGGGCTCGCAAACGCCTTGCCGCTGAACGCCGCGAGACGCCCACCGGCGCGGCCCTGGAAACGGCGTTCGCCGAAGACCTGGCGGTAGCGGCCTAGTTCAGCCGCAGCAGCGCCATGGCGTTCGCGTCGAGGATGGCGTGTGCTTCGCCGGGGTCGGCGACATCCATCACGTATTCGACCGCACGCACGAACGTATCGCCGTCCTCGTAGGGGAAGTCTGTGCCGAGCAGGATCCGGTCGGCACCAAAAGAATCTATGGCGCAACGCAATGCGGGCCCATGACAGTGGCTGACGGTGTCGAACCACAGCCGGTGTGCCGCCAGGCTCGGTGCCTCGGGAGTGTCGGGCGCCTCCCACGCGAGGTGATCGTCGGCCCTGCGGGTGATCATCGGCAGCGCACCACCCAGATGCGAGCAGATGATCTTCACGCCGGGATAGGACTGCAGGTGTCCAGACGTGATCAGTTGCATCGCCGCGATGGTGTCCTCGAACGGCGCCCCCACCATCCAGGTGATGTGGTGATCGGAGACCAGCGGCGAGCACGCGCCGTTTCCCGACGGGTGCAGGTACAGCACAGCGCCGCGGGCGTCGAGTTCGGCGAAGATCGGCTCGAAGTCAGGATCGGTGATCGCGCGGCCCAGCACACTCGTATTCATCGTGACGCCGACCATGCCCAATTCGTCGAGAGCGCGGCTCATTTCGGCGATTGAGGCGTCGATGTTCGGCATCGGGGTGGCGGCGAATGCACGAAACCTGTCGGGATGCGCGGAAACCAGGGCGGCGTACTCGTCGTTGATGTGGCATGCGGCGGCGACGGCCCGATCGGTGTAGGCGCTGTACGGCAACTGCGGAGAGGCGGACAGCACCTGGAGGTCGATGCCGGCGCGGTCCATCAGTCGCAGCCGCGCATTGAGCTCGGCGCCGTCCCCCGCGCCTATTCCCCGCTGGGTGGCTGTGTCGGTCTTGCCCAGACCGACGAGCATGTCGAGGTAGGTGTCGGTCCAATAGTGGGCGTGCACGTCGATCCGCATGTATGTCAACGCTATTCGTTGAACGCCACGCCGTACAGTGTTCAGCCACTGGCGGTTTGGATTGCGCCGCCGCTAGCCTCGAAAGAGTGAGCGAGAAACTGCACGTCGACCTGTCCGGTGCGCCGCAGACGATGCTGGCTACCTTCTACGCCAAAGCGCTAGACGCGGACCTGCCGAATCCGATCCTCGGCGACCGTTGGGCAAAGGAGATCGTCGACCGCATCGATTACGACTGGTCGAAGACATCGATCACCAAGGCCAATTCGCCATCGGTCACCACCCGCAGCGCCCATTTCGACAATTGGGCAAGACAGTTCCTGGCGGTCACGCCAGAAGCCACCGTCGTGCACCTCGGATGCGGGCTGGACGCGCGCGCCCTCCGGTTGGACCCCGGCCCCGGCGTCGACTGGTACGACGTCGACTATCCCGACGTCATCGACCTGCGCCGTCAGCTCTTCGGAAGTCGGGACAACTACCACCTCATCTCCGCCTCGGTGACGGATCCGACATGGCTGCGCGACGTGCGCTCGGACCGGCCGATGCTGATGATCGCCGAGGGCCTGACCATGTACCTCACGGAAACCGACGGCGTCGCATTGTTTCGCCGCATCGTCGACGCGTTCCCGTCGGGAGAACTGCAGTTCGACGCGTTCAACCGGCTGGGCATCAAATCGCAGTGGATGAACGCCGTGGTCCGCCGGTCAGGGTCCATGCTGCACTGGGCGATCAACAGGCCCGACGACATCGTCGGCGCGGTTCCCGGTGTGCGGCTGTTGGCATGGGAGTCACCGTTCGACTCGGCGTCGTTCCGCGGCCTCGCGTGGTACTACCGCGTGATGGCCAGTGTGATGTCGATGGCGCCGTCGCTGCGCTACATGGCGCAGTACCACCGCTACGCGTTCTGAACGCGGACGTCCGAGAACCGGCTGCCGAATGCCGCGGTAACTGAACTCGGCGTCCCATGGCCACCGGCCGTACCCGTCTGTCCAGACCAATTGCACCGCGCGCAACTTCGGCCCGAAGAGTTTGACGCCTAAATCCATGTGAGCGTCTGGATGGTCAACTTCGACGGCCTCGAACACGGCGCCCTCCCCCAGCACAATTTGGTCGCCCGGCGCCGGGGTGCCGTCTTGGATCGATTCGGGGACGAAATAATCGAACAGCGCCAACGCCCGCTCTGTGGTCACACCGGTTGCCAGTAGCTCGGGCAGGCCCAGTCTGATGCAAGCCGAGCGTGTACGCGTACGGGTGGATGTCATCCGGGACGTACTTGACGACCCAGAGGTGGTCGCGAACTGCCTCACGCAGCCCGTCGATGTCGTCGTCAGCGGCGCCGTCGGGATCGAATTCGTCGCATTTTCTGCACATGGCCGCACCTTTCTGTCGTGGTTGCGGCCAGCCTGCGCGCGGGGTCCGACATTTACGGCCTGCTGCTTCGGCATGGCAGGGGCCGCCCACTGCGTCCGGCGGGTCTTTGACACGATTGGACGATGCCTGCGCCGCAGTCCCCACACGACGAGCCGGGCCTGCCCATCCTGATCGTGCGGTTCGGCAGCGTGGATGAGGCGCTGCGTCCGGGTGACGGCCCGGTGTTCATCGGCAGGGAATTGCCCGCGCAGCTACGCATCGACGACCCGCGCATCTCGCGGACGCACGCCAGAATCGAACTGGCGGGCTTGCGCTGGGTGTTTGTCGACGAAGCCAGCACGAATGGTGTGTTCCTCAACGGCGAAAAGGTGTCCACCGTCTCGGTGACCGATGGCATGACGCTGCACCTCGGTCACCCCCAGGGCATCGCGGTGAGGTTCTCGTTCATCGATCCCGACGCCGGCACGATGATGGCCACCCACGCGATGCCGTCAGGTGTCGACGACCCCACCGGCGTTCGGCGCGCCCGCGGACACGATCACCGTCCGCACCGATGCGCAGGGCCCTGACATTGCGCGCGCCGGCGCAGCGGTGGCCGCGCGCCGCGAAGAGCTCGGCTACTCCGTTCGCCGCCTCAGCGATGACGGCGTCATCAGCCACGGCGACTTGGAGGACTTCGAGCGCGGCGGAAGCTGGCCCGGCGAGAGCACCCGAGAAAAGGTCGAGCACGCCCTGCGCTGGCCGCCGGGCACCATCGCGGGCGTGGCCCGCGGTGGCGAGGTCCCCGAGGACGACGACACCGAGTCGCTGTCGAACTCCGTGCAGTTGGAGGTGATGCTGGATTACGCCACGATCGCCCTCGACGGGCTGGCGGCGCGGATCGCGGCCCTGCCGCCGGTCGGCGATCCGGACTTCGGCGCACAGGCCGCTGAGCAACTCGGGCAGCTGCGCCGGCTGCTGGCCACCACCACCAACGCTGCACGCAGCGCCCCGGCGCTGGAGATCATGGTGGCTCTCGGCGAGGTGCGCCGAACCTACAGCGACCTGATGCTGCGCGCCGCCGCCGCCCCGGCCGCCACGCTGGGCCAGCGCCTGTACGCGGCGCGCCACCAGACCCAACTCAGCGCGGAGGAAATCGCCGCGGCTACCGGCGTCGACGTTGATGCCGTCACCGCGGTCGAGGCTGAACGGGCGGTACCGGCCGAGGTCGCGGCCGTGCTTGAAACCGTCGTCTCGCGGCTCACCGGCCGCTGAGCGCACGGATCGAGATGCAGCGCGGGCACTGCTGGGTCCGAAGGCGACGCCTGAGGCTGTGCGTGATACTGCTGAGCATGACTGCGACGGGGGGTCGCCGATGCTGACCGCAGGGTCGATGGTGGGTGGCTACCGCATCGAACGGGAACTGGGTGTCGGCGGCATGGGCTCGGTGTATCTGGCCGCACACCCCACGCTGCCCCGCTACGACGCGCTCAAGGTGCTCTCCCGCGAACTCTCGCGCGACCCCGACTTCCGTACGCGATTCACTCGCGAGGCCGACGTTGCCGCCTCGCTGGATCACCCGCAGATCGTGGCCGTCTACAACCGGGGCCAGACCGACGACGGACAGCTGTGGATCGCGATGCAGTTCGTCGACGGCACCGACGCCGACGCCGCGCTGCGCGCGGGCGGAATGACGCCGACCCGCGCAATCCACATCGTCGCTGAGGTCGCCAAGGCGCTGGACTTCGCTCACGCGCACAACGTGGTGCATCGCGACATCAAGCCGGCCAACTTCCTGTTATCGGGACCGGTCGGACCCGAAGAGCGGGTGCTGCTCGGCGACTTCGGGATCGCCCGCGCGCTCGACGACGTAGGGTTGACCGCCACCGGAGCGGTCATGGCCACCATCGCCTACGCCGCCCCGGAGGTGTTGTCGGGCACGCCATTTGACGGCCGCGCAGACATCTATTCACTGGGCTGCACCCTGTTTCGGCTGCTGACCGGCAAGACCCCGTTCTCCGGTCGCAACGGGCCGGCCGCCACGATGATGGCTCATCTCCAGAACCCGCCACCACGCGTCACCGATGTGGTGCCCTCGCTGCCGGCCGCGCTCGACCAGGTGATCGCCGTGGCAATGGCCAAGGATCCAAGGCAACGGTTTGGTTCGGCCAGCGCGCTGGCGGCGGCCGCGTCAGCGGCACTGAACGACCGGAGCCTGCGGCAGGATCGGACGCTGCTGGCACCGGTGCCCAGTCGCGAGGTCAGCTCGTACCCCAGGGCTGACCCCGGCGCGCCGGCCTCGCCCTGGTTTCACTCAGGCCCACCCACCATGCAGGCCGATGCCGCGCCGCGAGGCCGCCGACGCGCCGCGGTGATCGGCGCGGTAGCCGCGGCGACGGTGCTGGTCGCCGCCACCGTGACGGTGGTGGCGTGGCCGCGGGACGAACCGGCTGCCACCCCGGCGTCGGGGCCGGCGCAGATTCCAACCCCGACCGGACCGCCGGCCACCGATGTTCCCGTTCGCGCGCTGCGCTCAATCTTATTGAACGGCAGCCAGATTCCCGGAAATACCGGCGAGAACGCGGTGGTCCTCGAACAGGACAGCACCGAGCTGGCCAACGACTCGGCGACCATCGACAATCAGCAGTGCCTTGGCGCCTGGGTGCCGGCACAACAGCCGGTCTACACCGAAACTCCCATCGCTGGGATTGCGGTGCAGACGCTGCGTGCGCTGTACCGAAAAATCACCCAAGACAGCGTCATCCAGGCTGTCGTGGCATACCCCGAGGAGAACGGGCCAGGGCTTTCGTTGCAGCTGCAGCGGCGCCAGTGGGAGATATGCGCGGGCAAGACGGTCACCATTACCGCCCCCGGGGAGCCGCCGCAGACATGGCAGTTCGGGCAGCCCACAAACAACGCAGGCGCATTCGTGTTGGAAGCCACCTCGAGTGCCGGCGACGCGGTGTGCCAGCACGGCATATCCACCCGGGGAAACGTGCTCATCGATATTCGTCAATGCCGACCGCCGGGCACCGCCGACGTCGCGGCCTTGGTCAACGCCACCGCCAACAAGGTGCCTCGACAAGAGTGAACTCATCCAGATCCCGCGCGAATCACATTGTCAATAAGGAGGTTTGTCGTCAATGGCGTCACGAGAAGTAACCGCCGTAGTCGGAGCGATGCTCGTCACGGTCGCACTGGGGGCAGCCTGCTCACGCGGTGGAACCCCAGTCTCAGTGGAGACCAGCGCGGAGCCGCCACGGACGGCGGCGTCGGCCACCACGACCCCTGCGCCGTCCGATGACGATCAGGTGCGCGAGGCGGTGGCGGCCTTTCAGGATGCCTACAATACGCAGAACTGGGATGCCTATCTGGAGCTGATGTGCCCTTCGTGGCGAGCCCAGTACACCGGGCCGGTCATGGACTCGACGAAGAAAACCCGTGTCGATCAAGGCTTGACGACGGTCACCGTCACCAGCGTGCGGATCGTCGGGGACGAAGCCACGGCGACTGTCGATGCCCAAAACGAGCTCCTGGGACGCAAGACCCTCGATTTCACGCTGGTCCGCGAGGACGGCTGGCGGATGTGCATGCCCAACGGTGTGGGTGGGTAGCGCGACGGTGCGGATCGCGTTGGCGGCGTTGATGATCGTGCTACTGCTTGCCGCTTGTGGCAGCGCTGTCGACGGCACAGCGGTGCAGGAGACGACACCGGCGGTCGATCCGTCGGCGCTCGACCCCGGCACTTACCCGACGACGCCGCGTCCACCGCTGGGGCAGGCCGGAACCGATGAGGTGGGGCAGCTCGTCGAGGGACGGCGGATGGCCGGCTTCGTCGTCGGGCCGTGGCAGGCCGACCCCGCCCTGATCAAGGCAGGGGCGGCGCCGGCGAAGGTGATGGAGCGCCGCAACCAGATTGCGCAGGTGGTCTGGCCGTCGATGCTGGCCAGGGCTCCAGCGCTGCCGCCGGTCGTCGGCTTCGTCAGTGAACGAACATCGGCCACTCCGGGCGAGAAGACGTTGGTTCGCAACGCGGTGCTGGTGTATCCATTCCCGGAGACCGCGGCGACCGTCGCCGAAGGCTTGGCCGCCGGGGCGGTGAACATCGTGGTGACCGACCGGGCCGGCGGACCGGTGCCGACAGAGCCCGTTCGCGCAGTGCCGATACCGGGTCACCCCGAGGCCACCGGCGCACTGATGGCGCGCCCCGAGGGCGCGGCGATCGTGCACGAGCTGACCGTCGTGAGCGCGCGCGGTCCGTACGTGCTGATCCAGGTCATCCAGTTCGCAACACCCGAGCGTGCCGTGGAACTGGCGGGCCGCATTCTCGATCTGCAGGTGCCGTTGATCGACAGGTTCGTGCCGACCAAGCCGGACCAGTTAGCGACGCTGCCGCGCGACCCCTCGGGTCTGCTGGCCCGCACCGTGCCGCTCAAGCCAGGACAGGGTGATTCGATGTCGGACTCCGACTACGATCCGACGGGGGTAATGCAGTTGGAGGACAACCCGATTCAGGTGGGGCCGGTAATGCAGGACGCCGGAGTGGACACCGCGGCGATCAGCCAGACGACGGTGTACCAGGCCCGCGACGCCGAGGCCGCACAACGGCTTGCCCAGGCGCTCGGAGATGACGTCGTGGACAGACAGGAGGCGCAGCCCGCCACGGAGGTGCCTGGCCTTCCTGGGAGCCGTTGTGTGCGGGTCGAAGGCGCGGGCGGGCTGATTCCGCACCACTGGTGCGTCGCTACCTACGAGCGGTTTACGTTCAAAGCCGTTGCCCGCCAACTCGACAACGCGCACCAGCAGATGGCGGCCCAATACCTGATGCTGAGCCGATAGAGATCCCGCCCTCAGCCTGGAATGCGCTCCAGGATGCGTTTGGCGATTGTGATGTTCTGCTCGGTCAGTGCGCTGCCCATGATCTGCACGTCGACCAACACGTTGTTCTTGGCCGCGATGGCGCGGGTGACGGTCACTGGTGAGTTGTCGTTGACGTTGCGCAACGACGTGACGCCACCGCCGGCGTCGATGGGTTGGCCCAGCGTCCACTCCGACTGTTGCCCTTGCGAAATGACCTTCCAGGTGAACCGCTTGTCGGCGCAGCGGCGCCATTGCTCGACGTAGTTGGCCAACGCCTTCTGCGCCGCCGCCGCGTCGTCGAAGGTGACCACTGACTCGCCGAGTACGACTGATGGGGTGGGCGATTGGGCTTGGCTGACTCCGTGGAATCCCCGCCAGCCGGTGCCTTCGAAGGCTGGTGGCGAGCCGGCGCTGAATGAGCTGGCGCAGCCTGCGGGCTCGTATACCTGCTGGCTTGGATCCGGCGCCGCGATACCCGTCGAGTTCGGTCCCGCGATCAGCGCGGGATTGTTCATGATGGTTTTGAGCTCATCGAGGCTCGGCATCAACCCCGCCAAGGCGGCGGCAGTGACGGGCGGCGGCGTTGGCGGCGGCGGGGTGGTCGTGGCCGAAATGGTCGAAGTGGCCGAAGCGCCCGGAGTGGAAACCTCTGCCGAGGATGACTCTGACGAGCCGGCACACGCCGTGAGGAGAGCGGCCGACGACAGGGCGAGCGCGACGAGCGTCCGCCCACCAGCGGGCAGGTACCGACTCATCGAATCGCCCTCTCTGTGAGATCACCGGTCCTTTTCAGCATCGCACGATGAGGAAACGGGTTCGTGCACCACTTTCGCCGTCGTCGCGAGGTCAGTGAGTGGCCACGATGCGGCTAGGCGACTGTCAGCTCCGCGATGACCTCGGCGTAGAGCCGCGCCTTGATCGCCCCGAACACCGCGCCGGCTTTCGGGGCGAGCGCCTCGGCCCGGGCCACCGCGATGCCGAGCACCTCACCTTCGCCGCCGGTCGCGGCGACGATGCCGACCCTATGGGCGTCCTCGCCGCCGTAGCGCCGGGCGGTGGTCATCGCCTCATGAGCCGTGGCGATCGGCAACCGGGAGCGGATCAGCGAATTCATGCCCGCTGTGAACGGAATTCCCAGGTCGACCTCAGGCAGGCAGAAGTAGCCGCGATCGGCGCGCATGACGATCTGGTCGTGCGCCAGCGCCAGCATCGCGCCGGCAGCGAAGGCGTGGCCCTGCACCGCGGCGACGATCGGCGCGGGAAAGGCCAGGACGCGGGCGAACAACGCGTGGACGTCGGCCAGATTCGCCTCAGACGCGTCCGGGTTCGCCGCCATGAAATCCAGGTCCAGGCCGTTGGAGTAGAACTTGCCGGCGCCGGTCGTGACCACCGCGCTCGCACCCTCCGCCGCCTCCACCTCGTCGAGCGCCGCATTGATCGCCGTCAGCCGATCCGGGTGAAAGCGGTTCTCGTCATCCCCGAGCGTCAACACGAAAACCGCGCCGCGGCGGTCAAGGACGGTCATCTGCCGATTACACCACTGGCGTGTGCTGCCAGAATCGGATGGTGCCGAAACCCGCGCTCGTCAACGGTCGCATCTCCAATTGGTATGCCGAGCTTCCGGCGGTGCGCCCGCCGCTGCCGGGCGACCGCGACGCCGACGTGTGCATCATCGGCGCCGGCTACACCGGGCTGTGGACTGCGTACTACCTGAAGCGGGCCGATCCCTCGCTGCGCATCGTCGTGCTGGAGGGGCGGTTCGCCGGTTTCGGCGCGTCCGGCCGCAACGGTGGGTGGCTGTCGGGGTTGGTGCCCGGGGACCGCAACCGGATGGCGAAGCGCTACGGGCGCGATCGCGTGGTGGCCTGGCAACAGGCGCTCAACGATGCTGTCGACGAAGTCATCGATGTCGCCGGGCGAGAGGGTATCGACGCGGGCGCCGTCAAGGGTGGAACCCTGCACGTGGCACGCAACCGCGCTCAGGCGTCAAGGTTGGCGGCCGAAGTCGAAGAGGAACGCTCCTGGAAGGTCGACGGTATCGCGGCGTTGACGAAAGATGATTCGGCACAACGCATTCAGCTCGACGGTGTGGTGTCGGCGTATTACAACCCGCATTGCGCGCGGATACAGCCGGCGCAGCTCGTGCGGGGATTGGCCGATACCGTCGAACGCCTCGGCGTCGACATCTACGAGCGGTCGCCGGCCAGCGAGATCCACGCGGGGCGGGTCAGGACCACGCTTGGCGCGGTGAGCGCACCCGTCGTGCTGCGCGCGACGGAGGGTTTCACGGCCTCGCTACCGGGGCTGCGGCGGCGCTGGCTTCCGATGAACAGTTCGATGATCGCGACCGAGCCAATCCCCCATGACCTGTGGGAGACGATCGGCTGGCAGGGCCGTGAGACGTTGGGCGACACCGCACATGGATTCTTCTATGCCCAGCGCACGGTGGATGATCGCATTGCGATCGGAGGCCGAAGTGTGCCCTACCGGTTCGGCTCGCGCACAGATATCGACGGGCGGGTGCCCGAACGCACCATCGCGCATCTCACCGCGGTACTGCACTCGGCGCTGCCTCAGACCCGAGACATTCCCGTCGCCCATGCGTGGTGTGGTGTGCTAGCCGTTCCGCGGGACTGGGAGGCAAGCGTATCTTTCGACAAGGCAACGGGTTTGGGTGCCGCCGGCGGATACGTCGGGCACGGCGTCACCGCCACCAACCTGGCCGGGCGCACCCTGGCAGATCTCGTGCTCGGACGGCAGACGCAGCTCACCGACCTGCCGTGGGTCGGACACGATTCGCGCGACTGGGAACCCGAGCCGTTGCGATGGCTGGGCGTGCGCGGGATGTACCTCGCGTACAAGGCCGCCGATTGGCACGAGTCGCGGGGGCGCCGGTCGACGTCACCGATCGCCGTCGTCGCCGACAAGATCGCAGGGCGCCCCTCCTGATCGTTAGGCTTCGGCCTTCTCCTTGAGCCGCGCCAGGGTGAGCTCGATGTGTTCGGCGTTGGCGGCCTTGCGGTCCTTCACACCGGTGGCCCAGCCGGCGGGAACGCGGAACCAGCCGGGACGACGATCCCAGGTGCTCTCCGTTACCCGGCAGGTCCCCACGCCGGTGGATGCGATGTCATATCGCCAATGTGCGACCGGCACGACCGCACTGCGCACATCGAATGCGAAGACGCGGCCGGGTTCGGCATGGGTGACGGTGCACGCCGTCGACCACGACTTGTTGCCCGCCTTGTTGGTGCCCTTGAACTTGGCACCCGGCGCGGCGGTGTCACCCTGCACCCACTCCATGGCGGTGGTCTCGGCGGCGACCTGACACATCGTCGGCAGGTGGGTAATCAATTCGTACACCGTGGTCGCATCCGCGGCGATATCTACACTTGCCTGGCAGTCAGCCTCGCGCAGTTCGGTCATGCCGAGATGCTATTGGCTGGATAGGAAGGAATAGGAAGGAAGAGGAAGAAATGGTGCGTCTTCGCACGTTGGTCCTGTCATGAGCGAACGACCCGTACTCGAGCCCACCGCCACCCATCCCATCAGCGTCGAGCCCACCGGAAAGCACGTCACGGTGCAGATCAACGGCGAGGTGGTGGCCGACACCGACAATGCGCTGACGCTGCAGGAGTCGACGTATCCCGCGGTGCAGTACATCCCGTCGCGTGACGTCGCGCCGTCGGTGATGCGTGCCAGCGATACCGAGACGTACTGCCCGTTCAAGGGTGACGCGAGTTATTACCACGTCGTCACCTCCGCCGGGAAGACCGTCGAGGACGCGATCTGGACCTACGAGCAGCCGTATCCGGCCGTGGCGTTGATCGCCGGTCACGTCGCGTTCTATCCGGACAAGGCGGACATCACCGTCGCATAGCCTGATCGGGTGTACAGCTCGGTCAGTGTCGCGTTCGAGGGGCCGGCCAGCCCTGGTCTGACGCTGTCGCCACTGCGCCGCGGCCGCTCCGATCCGTGCTTTCACGACGCCGAGGACGGCGCGATCTGGCGCACCAGCCTGATGCGCAGCGGCCCGGTCACCGCCCGCATCATGAAATCCGCGCCCGGCATCGTCGACTGTGAGGCATGGGGTGCCGGCGCAACGGAATTCACCGAATCCCTGCCGACCCAGCTCGGATGTGACGACGACTCGTCGGACTTTGCCCCGGCCGAGCCGACGATCGCCGCAGCGCATCGGCGTACTCCGCACCTGCGGCTGGGCCGCACCGACCGGGTACTGGAAGCACTCATCCCGGCGGTACTCGAACAACGGGTGTACGGCAAGGACGCCCGACGGTCGTGGCGGTCGCTGGTCACCAAGTACGGGGCCCCGGCACCCGGGCCCGCTCCCGCACACATGCGGGTGCCACCGCCCGGCGAGGTGTGGCGGCGCATCCCGTCGTGGGAGTTTCACCTCGCCAACGTCGACCCCGGGCGCGCCCGCACCATCGTTGGCTGCGCTGCCCGAGCCGATTCGCTGGAACGCCTCGCGGATCGCCCGCCGGAGCTGGCCCGTGCCGCGCTGATGTCGCTGCCGGGCGTCGGCGAGTGGACCGCGGCCGAGACCGCCCAGCGCGCGTTCGGCGACGCCGACGCGTTGTCGGTCGGCGACTACCACTTGGCCAAGGTCGTGGGCTGGAGTCTGCTCGGGCATCCGATCGACGACCCCGCGATGGTGGAGCTCCTCGCCCCGCTGCGCCCACACCGCCATCGCGCGGTCCGCCTGCTGGAAGTCAGCGGACTGGCGGCCAATCCGCGGTTCGGACCGCGGCAGGCGATCCCGAGACTCGCCGATATGTGATGCACGTTTCGCCGGAGGTTATCTCCCGCACGGATGGGTACACGGCGAGAGAAGTCGATCATGCGAAGGAGCTACTGATGACTACGTTCACCATCCCCGGACTGTCCGACAAGCAGGGCAGCGAGGTTGCTGAGATTCTGCAGAAGTCGCTGAGCGCGTACAACGATCTGCACCTGACCCTCAAGCACGTGCACTGGAACGTCGTCGGGCCCAATTTCATCGGCGTACACGAGATGATCGACCCTCAGGTCGAACTGGTGCGCGGATATGCCGACGACGTGGCAGAGCGCATTGCCGCACTTGGCAAGTCACCACTTGGCACACCTGGCGCGATCATCAAGGACCGCACGTGGGACGACTACTCCGTCGGCCGCGACACCGTGCAGGCGCACCTCGCGGCACTTGACCTCGTCTACACCGGCATCATCGAGGATCTCCGCAAGGGGATCGATCGCCTCGACGATCTCGATCTCGTCTCCCAGGACCTCTTTATCGGCCAGGCGGGCGAGTTGGAGAAATTCCAGTGGTTCGTGCGTGCACACCTGGAGAACTCGGGCGGGCAGCTCGCCAACGAGGGCGCCAAGACCGAGAAGTCTGCCGCGAGCCGGGCCAAGAAGAAGTCGCCCGTCAAATAGTCACCTGGCCGCAATCGGCCGTCTCGGGTTCAGTGAGTTCTCGATGCGTGGCGGCCAGCCGCAGACCTGCGGTCAGCAGCGATCCGACGACGATGAGCGCCCCTACCAAGGGGATGATGGCCGGTGCCGCGGCGATCACGATGGCGGCCAGGCAGCGTTCGGTCTTGCCGAACGGTCCGCCGTTACGCCGCGCCGCACCTGCCCCTGCGGCCGCCAGTGAGGCGAACGTCGGCAGCGTTGCCGCCAGCGCGGCCAGCAGCACCCAGATCACCGGCCACGACAGCCAATTCATGCCGGGGCCGCCCTGAGACGCCGCCCAGACCGCGAGGCCGGCGAACATCAGCAGATCCGAGGCGCGGTCCCCGATTTCATTGAGCGCGAACCCGCACGGACGGCAGACGTTCCTGGCGCGCGCGACCGCGCCGTCGAGGTTCGCCCCGGCAAGCCGCACGCCGAGGAGCACCACCGCGAGAGGCCACCAGCCGGCGGCGATGCTGACTGCCGCCGCCGCGGCGCCGAGGACGCCGAGCGCGGTGAACGCATCCGGCGACGTGCCACCGATCTCAGCGCGGTGCAGCACGCCGCGCAGGCGCCGGGTGTACCAGGGTTTCAGTGCGTAGAGACCGTTCATCGGATCTGCCTGCTCTCGTATCGAGGCGATGAGGGAGTTTTTCCAGTCGCGCTTGGGGGTTTCTTGGATTTCTGCGCCGGTTACGCCGCCGCTGCGGGGGCAGCATGCCGCGCTCCCGGTAGAGCCACCCCGGGATCGGTGCCCAGCACGAGTCGGAGGCTGCCCGTGGATGTCCGCGTGCGGCGTCCGTTGCGCAACGCCAACACTTCGCGGCGCAAATCCGGGGCGGCGACATCGGTCGGATTCATCGGCTCACCGAATCTGACCTCCATCGTGCCGGGCTTGAGGCGGCCGCCCTTCGGCAGCACTTCAGCGGTGCCAAGTAGTGCGACAGGAACGATGGGTACTCCGCAATCGCTGGCTAAATGAATTGCGCCAGAACGAAACTCGCCAATGGCACCGTTTACACTGCGGGTACCTTCCGGGTAGATCACGACAGTACGCCCGGCAGCGAGTGCGGGTTTGATCGTCGAGAGCAGCGCCGCATAGCTGGAGCCTGAGCCCGATCGCCGTACCGGTAATCCGCCGGCGAGGCTGGTGAGCACGAACCGGCGCACTCCCACGTCGAACCAGTAGTCCGCAGCGGCAACGAAAACCGGCTTGGCGGCGGCCGGCAGCGCCGCAAGCAGCACGGCGGTGTCGGCGTGTGAACTGTGATTGGCCACGAGGATGCAGCCGCCCGCATGATGCCAGCGACCGGTCACAGTGAGTCCGCCCGAGCGCGAAACCACCATCCGCCACAGGTAGTGCCGAAACGCGGAGGCGAATCGGCCCGTGTGGAAGAAACGCAGGACGGCGGCGAGGAGCAACCCGACGATGCTGGTCGCGCCGATCCACGGAACGGCGGCCGGTGCGGCGTTCAGCAGAATGGCGGCGTTGTTGAACAACTCGGGTGTGTGGCCGTGCAGCGCGGAACGGTGCAGGAAGTCTCCGGGGCCGGGGTGGTACCACGGGTTGAGCGCGTGAAGGGCGTCCATGAGAGGAGCTTGCTGATCCGACCTTGCAGGTTTCTTGGAAACACCACAGCCCCGGCGCGACGGAGTCACACCGGGGCCGTGAGGACGGTGGCTTACTTGGCGGGTCCCTCCAGCGCTTCGTCGCGCACCGGCTGGTCGGCGAGTTCATCCGAACCGCCGAACAGGTACGGGTAGGCCAGACCTGCGATTGCGGCGCCGACCAGTGGCGCCAGCCAGAATGCCCACAGCTGCATCGGTGCGCCGTCGCCGTTGAAGAACGCGACGCCGGTGGACCGAGCCGGGTTGACCGAGGTGTTGGAGATGGGGATCGAGATCAGGTGGATGAGCGTGAGCGTCAGCCCGATCGAGATGCCGGCGAAGCCCTTCGACGCCTTCCACCGGTCATCGGTTGACCCCAGAATGACCAACAGGAAGATGCCGGTCAGGACCACCTCGGTGATGAGAACGGCGACTAGGGAGTAGCCACCCGGCGAATGGTCGCCGAAACCGTTGGCGGCCATGTTGCCGGTGGCGCTCCAGCCTTCCTGACCCTTGGCGATGACGTAGATGACCACGCCGGCGACCAGACCGCCGATCACCTGCGTGATCCAATAGGCGGGCAACGCCTTCCACTCGACACGCTTGGCCAACGCCGCGCCGAGCGTCACCGCGGGGTTGAAGTGGCCACCGGAGATCGTGCCGAAGGCATACACGCCGGTGAGCACGGTCAGCCCGAATGCAAGCGCGACGCCGAGAAACCCGATGCCCAGCGACACCCCGTCGGCGGAGGCGAATTTCGCGGCGAACACTGCGCTGCCGCAGCCGCCGAGGACCAGCCAGAACGTTCCGATGAACTCAGCTGCCAATCGGTGCAGCATTGTCGGCTCGCGCATGCGTTACTCCTTCGTCGGTGAAACGCTGTGTCGCGAGCGTGACATGAATTCATGCTGGCGAGCATGGTCGTGTCCAAATCGTGCCGCGATGGAAATCTTCGCTGCTGCAGCGTGATCTAACGTTCGGCCACCGGATCGACGGGATTGCAGCGGTTCACGATGAGCGGGTCCGTCCTGGTGAACGGGAACGCCGGCAGATCGTCGATGTGCATGTTGAATGTCGCGGCCAGCACTTCTCGCGAGTACGCGCTCGCCGACGCGCGGTAACCGATATCGCCGGGCATGGGCTGGTCGAAGAAGATCGCGAAGTGAATGTCGGGAGAGTCGACGACCTCGATGTGGTGTGGGTAGGCGCGCGGGATGAAGTAGGCGTCGCCCTCCTTGAGGTTGTAGGTGTCGATCGAACCGTCGGGGTCCATCACGGTCATCCGCCCGTTTCCCTTGTGGACGTAGCCCATTTCGGCGGTGATGGGATGCCAGTGCGGTTCGCGCATACCGTCTTCGCGGATCCGCAGCGAGTACATCGACAGATCCTTCAGCGCCGGCCAGTACTGCGCCCGCGCGAGCCGTGCCGAGCCGACCGCGACGCCGACCGCGGGGCTCTGTGCCTCGACGGCGAACTTGTGTGGATCGTCGAATCGTGCCGTCGACGGAACGTCGGGATCGCCCGCGCGCGCGGCGAACTTGCGGTCGGTGGTGTCGCGGCGCATCTTTGAAAAGTCGGCGGCCGGGAGGTCATAGGTGTTGCCGAGCACGGCGTCGGTCATCGCACCGAAAGATGCTGCCAGGCCGAAGTCTTCGGGCCGCTCACTGCGGAACGCGAGGATGAACTCGGCGGGTTCTTCGCCGATGTTCTCGATGTGATGCAGTGAACCGGAGTCGATGTGGAACATCTCGCCGGCCCCGACGGTGAAGTTGGAGAACCTGCTGTAGCTGTCGAGCACCGACACCAGCGAGGTGCCCGATATGCAATAGGTGAGCTCGTTGCAGTTGGCGTGCCAGTGCGGTGTGCGCATCGCGCCGGGGTTGACGACGATCCGTTTGATCGACATGCCGGACAGGATCGGGAAGGTGTCGGCGGTGACCCGCGTGATCGACCCGAGGTCGTTCTGCTCGACGACTTCGCCGTCGGTCAGCGAGATGGCGTGGCGACTGGTGGATGTCCCTGGTGTGGAAGTCATGGCCACATGCTCGCGTTGAATCCACCGTTTCGCAGAGGTCTTCTCGAATTATTGCTGAGAAACGTGGATCATCCCGATGGTTTCAGGCGTAGGCGGTCAGGCGCGCGACGATCGCCACTTCCCCGTCTGGACCGATGGCCTGTGCCTCGCCGATGCCGCTGCGGCGGCCCACCCGTAAAGCCGTTCCGACATAACGTGATTCGGGGCTCCCGCGGAATTGGCGGATAAAGTTCACCCGAAGCGATGCGGTACGCAGCGGCTGCTCGTCGCGCCCGGCGTTGATCGCTGCCGACCCGACCAGTTCGAGCGCCATGGCCGACACGCCGCCGTGCACGATGCCCAGGCTGTTGTTCAGCACCGGGTCGGGCAGCTGCTGAAGTACCTGGGCCGCGCCGCCGCTTTCGGCGACCCGGACCGCCATCCGGTCGCTCAATGAGCCGGCTGGCATCGGGCCGGTAGGGCCGTCGAAGGGAAAATCCGCGAGATGCCCCGGGACGCTGATGTAGAAGGAGCGCACCGTCGCGGTCGCCAGCGTGATGCCCTGATGGGTGAACTCGCACAGGCCCAGTGCGACGCCGCCCTTGGCGCCGAAGGGTCTCGCGGTCGCGTCCACGGGCACATCGGGGGCCTGCGCGATGACGTCGACCGCGTCCGGGCGGACCTCGAGTGAGAGCTCGCTGGACAAGGTCCACTCGTCGTCGGCGCGGCGGCGGTGGTTGACCAGGCCGCCGACATGGTCGACCAGCATCGCCAGCGGGGCCACCGTCGGTGCGCCGTTCAGTGGATTGAACATGCCGCCCGCCGGTATCGACGCGACGACGCCGCGGGGACCGTCCTGGGACGTCAGGATGCCGAAGCGGCCCAACGGGGTGTTCAGTGGGTGTGACATCGCGATACAGCGTGACCCGCCACGTCTTCCGATATACCCCCTAGGGGTATACAATGTCGGGCATGACCGAAGTAGCCCACAGCCAGCATCAGACCAACGCGGGCCACGACGGTCACACGCGGACACGGGGGACACGGCGACCACGTCGCCGCGTTCCGCCGAATGTTCTGGGTGATGCTCGTGCTGGCCGTCCCGACGGTGGCGGCCTCGCCGATGTTCGCGATGATCCTGGGCTACACCATCGCCGACTTCCCCGGCGCGCAGTGGGTGTCTCCGGTGCTGGGCACGGTGATGTACGCCTGGGGCGGCCGACCGTTCCTGACGGGCGCGGTCAGCGAGATCCGTTCGCGCGCACCGGGAATGATGTTGCTGATCGGGCTGGCCATCACCGTGGCGTTCGTATCCTCGTGGGGAGCCAGCCTTTCTCTGTTGCACCACCAGCTGGACTTCTGGTGGGAGCTGGCGCTGCTGATCGTGATCATGCTGCTCGGCCACTGGATCGAGATGCGGTCGCTGGCGCAGACCAGCTCGGCGCTGGACTCGCTGGCGGCCCTGCTGCCGGACGAGGCCGAGCGCCTGGTGGGCGACGTCACCGAGACGGTCGCGCCGTCTGAGCTGCGGTTGGGCGACATCGTTATCGTGCGGCCCGGTGGCAGCGTTCCGGCCGACGGCGAGATCGTCGA
The DNA here is from genome assembly GCA_963843135.1 of uncultured Actinomycetota bacterium. GTDB lineage: Bacteria > Actinomycetota > Actinomycetes > Mycobacteriales > Mycobacteriaceae > Mycobacterium. The sequence goes on along the minus strand of CAWJJA010000027.1, from coordinate 12,449 downwards.
CGGATCGGCTCATGTCGACGAATCGATGGTCACGGGCGAGTCCCGTGCGGTGCGCCGAGGTGTCGGCGATCAGGTGGTTGCGGGCACCGTCGCGACCGACTCCGGCTTTCGCGTCAGGGTGACCGCCGTCGGCGACGACACTGCGCTGGCGGGCATACAGCGCCTGGTGACCGACGCGCAGAACTCGTCGTCGCGGGCACAGCGCATCGCAGACAAGGCGGCGGGCTGGCTGTTCTGGTTCGCGCTGAGCGCCGCGGTCATCACCGCCGCCGTGTGGGGCCTGCTCGGTCTGCCCTCGGAGTCGGTGGTGCGCACCATCACGGTGTTGGTGATCGCCTGTCCGCATGCGTTGGGCCTGGCGATTCCCCTGGTGGTGTCCATCGCGACCGAACGTGCCGCCCGCGGCGGCGTGCTGATCAAGGACCGGTTGGCACTGGAGAGCATGCGCACCGTCGGCGCTGTGCTGTTCGACAAGACCGGGACGCTGACCAAGGGCGAGCCGACCGTCACCGCGATCGCCACGACCCAGCGCGCAGAGGACACCGCAGAGGACGAGGTGCTGGCGCTCGCCGCCGCCGCGGAAATGGACTCCGAGCACCCCCTGGCACGCGCGATCGTCGAGGCGGCCAATCGGCGCGGACTATCGGTTCCGCTGTCGTCGGACTTCAGTTCGTCGCCGGCCGTCGGGGTCGGGGCTCAGGTGGACGGGCATTGGGTTCGGGTCGGTGGCCCGCGACTCCTGGAGGAGGCGGGACAGGACGAGTTGCCCGATGTGGCGGCGTGGCGCGACGAGGGGGCGATCGTGCTGCACGTGCTCGTCGATGGACTGGTGGCCGGGGCGCTGAGGCTGGCCGATGAGGTGCGCCCGGAGTCCCGCCAGGCCGTCGACGCGTTGCACCGGCTGGGCATCGAGGTGGTGATGATCACAGGCGACGCCGAGTCGGTGGCCCGTTCGGTGGCCGAGGACCTGGGTATCGACCGGGTTTTCGCTGGTGTCCGTCCTTCAGACAAGGCGGCGAAGGTGGCCGAGCTCCAGCAGGAGGGGCTCAAGGTGGCGTTCGTCGGAGACGGGGTCAACGACGCGCCGGCCCTGGCGCAGGCCGACGTCGGGATCGCGATCGGCGCCGGCACCGATGTGGCCATCGCGTCGGCCGGGGTGATCCTCGCGAGCTCTGACCCACGTTCGGTGCTTTCGGTGATCTTGCTGTCGAAGGCGACGTATCGCAAGATGAAGCAGAACCTCTGGTGGGCAGCGGGATACAACCTGATCTCGGTGCCGCTTGCGGCCGGAGTCCTCGCGCCGGTCGGGTTCGTGCTGCCGATGTCGGTGGGTGCGATCTTGATGTCGTTGTCGACGGTTGTGGTGGCCGCCAACGCCCAACTGCTGCGCAGGCTGGATTTGCGGCCCGAAGCGAGCGTGCGGGCAATACTCTAAGAATCTGACTAGGCTTTGGGCAAACTCGAATATATCAGTAATTGCAGTTCAATTGTCCCAGATCAGCGATACAGCAAATACAAGTGGGCGCGGGGCGAGGAGCGAGACGCGCTTCGCAATGTGGCCATGGACTGGGTGTGCAGTCGAAATGCCAACGCCGGCAACATATTTCGATCCCTCACGCGGGCCGATTCGCGCGCGTGGCGAGCAGACCCGAAACAGGTAGTTAGGCGGTCCTAAGTTGGCATGTCACGCCTCGTTTGTCATATCGTTTTCCTCACTTGTGGCGAATGGGAATTGGGCCGTCGTTCAGTGCTGCACGAAGGAACCCCCTCGCCGAAACGGCCAGAGGCCGACATCGATGGTGGCCAGCGGAATATCGCTAGGCGTGCGGAAAAGGGTAGGTGGGAATGGCGCCCAGCAGTCAAGGGCTGTACAACCCCGCGTTTGAGCATGACGCGTGTGGCGTTGCCATGGTCGCGGACATGCACGGCCGCCGCAGCCGCGAGATCGTCGATGCGGCGATCACCGCCTTGGTGAACCTCGAACACCGCGGCGCCCAGGGCGCTGAGCCCAACACCGGTGACGGCGCCGGAATTCTGCTCCAGGTTCCCGACGCGTTCCTGCGGGAAGTCGTCGACTTCGACCTTCCGGAGTACGGCAGCTACGCGACCGGCATGGCCTTCCTGCCGCAGTCGTCAAAAGATGCGGCAGCGGCGTGCGAATCCGTCGAGAAGATCGCCGAGGCCGAGGGTCTCGAGGTGCTGGGGTGGCGCGACGTGCCGACCGACGACTCATCACTGGGAGCCCTGGCCCGCGATGCGATGCCAACGTTCCGTCAGCTGTTCCTCACCGGTGCCTCGGGCATGGACCTGGAGCGCCGCGCCTACGTCGTGCGCAAGCGCGCCGAACACGAGCTCGGCACGAAGGGCCCGGGCCAAGACGGGCCGGGACGCGAGACCGTTTATTTCCCAAGCCTTTCCGGTCAGACATTCGTCTACAAGGGCATGCTGACCACGCCGCAGCTCAAGGCCTTCTACCTCGATCTGCAAGACGATCGGCTGACCAGTGCGCTGGGCATCGTGCACTCACGGTTCTCGACCAACACGTTCCCGTCGTGGCCACTGGCGCATCCCTTCCGGCGCATCGCCCACAACGGCGAGATCAACACCGTCACCGGCAACGAGAACTGGATGCGGGCACGTGAGGCGCTGATCAAGACCGACATCTTCGGCACCGAGAGCAATCTGGACAAGGTCGTTCCGGTCTGCACCCCGGGTGCCTCGGACACGGCGCGCTTCGACGAGGTGCTCGAGCTGCTGCACCTCGGGGGCCGCAGCCTGCCGCACGCCGTGCTGATGATGATTCCCGAGGCCTGGGAGCGCAACGAGTCGATGGACCCGCCCCGGCGTGCGTTCTACGAGTACCACTCGTCGCTGATGGAGCCCTGGGACGGCCCCGCGTCGATGACGTTCACCGACGGCACCGTGATCGGTGCGGTGCTCGACCGCAACGGGCTGCGTCCGTCGCGCATCTGGGTCACCGAGGACGGTCTGGTCGTGATGGCGTCCGAGGCCGGCGTGCTGAACCTGGACCCGTCGACCGTCGTGAAGAAGATGCGCCTGCAGCCCGGCCGAATGTTTTTGGTCGACACCGCACAGGGCCGCATCGTCGACGACGAGGAGATCAAAGCCGAGCTGGCCGCCGAGCACCCGTACCAGGAGTGGCTGGACGCCGGACTCTTCAAGATCGAGGACCTGCCTGCAGGCGACTACATGCGGATGCCCCATCACCGGGTTGTGTTGCGCCAGCAGATCTTCGGCTACACCTACGAGGAGCTGAACCTGTTGGTGGCGCCGATGGCGCGCACCGGCGCCGAGGCGCTCGGCTCGATGGGCACCGACACCCCGGTGGCCGTGCTGTCGCAGCGGCCGCGGATGCTCTATGACTACTTCCAACAGCTGTTCGCTCAGGTCACCAACCCGCCGTTGGACGCGATCCGCGAGGAGGTGGTGACCAGCCTTCAGGGCACGGTCGGCCCCGAGGGTGACTTGCTCAACCCCAACGCCGATTCGTGCCGTCAGATCACACTGTCGAACCCGATCCTGCGTAACGCCGAGCTGTCCAAGCTGATGTGCGTCGACCCGGACCACGAGATCCGCGGGCACAAGCACGGCATGCGCGCCGCAGTCATCCGCTGTCTGTATCCGGTCAACCGCGGTGGGCAGGGCCTCAAGGAGTCCCTCGACAATGTCCGCGCCAAGGTGTCGGAGGCCATTCGCGAGGGCGCGCGCATCATCGTGCTCTCCGACCGCGAGTCCGACGAGTCGATGGCGCCGATTCCCTCACTGCTGAGTGTCGCGGCCGTGCACCACCATCTGGTCCGCGACCGCACCCGGACGAAGGTCGGCCTCGTCGTCGAGGCGGGCGACGCCCGCGAGGTGCACCACATGGCGTGCCTGGTGGGGTTCGGCGCCGCCGCGATCAACCCGTACATGGCGTTCGAGTCGATCGAGGACATGTGTGACCGTGGCGTCATCGCGGGCATCTCCAGCGACCAGGCGAAGGCGAACTACGTCAAGGCCGCCGGCAAGGGCGTGCTGAAGGTGATGTCGAAAATGGGCATCTCGACGCTGGCGTCCTACACCGGCGCGCAACTGTTCCAGGCCATCGGCATCAGCCAGCCGGTGCTCGACGAGTACTTCACCGGTATCTCCTGTCCGGTGGGTGGCATCGAACTCGAGGACATCGCCGACGACGTCGCCACCCGGCACGCGCTGGCGTACCTGGATCGCCCCGACGAGTGGGCGCACCGCGAGCTCGAGGTCGGCGGTGAGTACCAGTGGCGCCGCGAGGGCGAGTACCACCTCTTCAACCCGGACACGGTGTTCAAGCTGCAGCACTCCACCAGAACCGGGCAGTACGAGGTCTTCAAGGAGTACACCCGGCTGATCGACGATCAGAGCGAGCGGATGGCGTCGCTGCGCGGACTGCTGAAGTTCAAGGACGAACAGCGATCACCGATCCCGCTCGACGAGGTCGAGCCCGCGACTGAGATCGTGAAGCGGTTCTCCACCGGTGCGATGAGCTACGGCTCGATCTCCGCGGAAGCCCATGAAACGTTGGCGATCGCCATGAACCGCCTTGGTGGACGGTCGAATTCGGGTGAGGGTGGCGAAGCGGTCAGCCGGTTCGACAAAGATCCGAACGGCGACTGGCGTCGCAGTGCCATCAAGCAGGTAGCCTCCGGTCGGTTCGGCGTGACCAGCCACTACCTCACGAACTGTACCGACATCCAGATCAAGATGGCCCAGGGTGCGAAACCCGGTGAGGGCGGCCAGCTTCCGGGTAACAAGGTGTATCCGTGGGTAGCCGAGGTGCGGCACTCGACACCGGGTGTCGGGCTGATCTCCCCGCCGCCGCACCACGACATCTATTCGATCGAGGATCTCGCGCAGCTGATCCACGACCTGAAGAACTCGAACCCGCAGGCGCGCGTCCACGTGAAGCTGGTGAGCGAGAACGGCGTCGGCACCGTGGCGGCGGGCGTGTCCAAGGCGCACGCCGACGTCGTGCTGATCTCCGGGCACGACGGCGGCACCGGCGCAACCCCGCTGACGTCGATGAAACATGCCGGAGCGCCGTGGGAGCTCGGCCTCGCCGAGACACAGCAGACGTTGCTGCTCAACGGTCTTCGCGACCGGATCGTGGTTCAGGTCGACGGCCAGCTCAAGACCGGTCGCGACGTCGTCGTCGCCGCCCTGCTGGGCGCCGAGGAGTTCGGGTTCGCCACCGCGCCGCTGGTGGTGTCCGGATGCATCATGATGCGCGTGTGCCATCTGGACACCTGCCCCGTCGGCGTTGCGACGCAGAACCCGACGCTGCGTGAGCGCTTCGCGGGTAAGCCGGAATTCGTCGAGAACTTCTTCCTGTTCATCGCCGAAGAAGTGCGGGAGCTCATGGCCCAGTTGGGCTTCCGGACCGTCAACGAGATGGTGGGACAGGTCTCAGCGCTGGACACCACGAAGGCTGCCGAACACTGGAAGGCCTACAAACTCGACTTGTCGCCGGTGCTGTACGAACCCGAATCGGCATTCATGAACCAGGACCTGTACTGCAGCTCGCGTCAGGACCACGGCCTCGACAAGGCGCTGGACCAGCAGCTGATCGTGATGTGCCGCGAGGCGCTGGACTCCGGCACACCCGTGCGGTTCTCCACCACGATCACCAACGTGAACCGAACCGTGGGCACCATGCTCGGCCATGAGGTCACCAAAGCCTATGGCGGCCAGGGACTTCCCGAAGGCACCATCGACATCACCTTCGACGGCTCAGCGGGCAACAGCTTCGGCGCCTTCGTGCCGAAGGGCATCACCCTGCGCGTGTACGGGGACGCGAACGACTACGTCGGCAAGGGATTGTCAGGCGGGCGGATCGTGGTGCGACCGTCGGACGACGCACCGGCGAACTACGTCGCCGAGGACAACATCATCGCGGGCAATGTGATCCTGTTCGGCGCCACCAGCGGCCAGGCGTTCATCAGCGGTCAGGTGGGCGAGCGGTTCGCGGTGCGCAACTCCGGCGCGCACGCCGTCGTGGAGGGTGTCGGCGACCACGGATGTGAATACATGACCGGCGGCAGGATCGCGATCCTCGGTCCGACCGGCCGCAACTTTGCGGCGGGCATGTCCGGGGGCATCGCCTATGTTTACGACCCGGACGACACGCTGGGTGACAATCTCAATTCCGAAATGGTGGCACTGGAAAGCCTCGACGACGAGGACACCCAGTGGCTGCAGGACATGCTCCAAGCACATGTCGATGCCACTGATTCCGCTGTCGGGCAGCGTATTTTGAGTGACTGGACGAACAATTTGAAGCATTTCACCAAGGTGATGCCCCGCGATTTCAAGCGGGTGCTGGAGGCCATCGCCGACGCCGAGCGGCGCGGCGCGGACGTCGACGAAGCGATCATGGCGGCCGCCGGTGCCTGATCCACGCGGCTTTCTGAAGTACACACAGCGCGAGACCCCGCCCCGGCGGCCGGTCCCGTTGCGACTTCGCGACTGGAAAGAGGTCTACGAGGACTTCTCCCACGACACTCTGCGTGAGCAGGCGACGCGCTGCATGGATTGCGGTATTCCGTTCTGCCACAACGGGTGCCCATTGGGGAACCTGATCCCCGAATGGAACGACCTGGTGCGCAACGACCGCTGGCGCGACGCGATCGAGAGGCTGCACGCCACCAACAACTTCCCGGAGTTCACCGGCCGGCTGTGCCCAGCGCCGTGTGAAGGCTCCTGCGTGCTCGGCATCAACCAGGATCCGGTCACGATCAAACAGATCGAGGTCGAGATCATCGACAAGGCCTTCGAGGACGGCACGGTCGTGCCCCTGCCGCCGGACAAGCTGACCGGAAAGAAGGTCGCAGTCGTCGGGTCGGGACCGGCCGGGCTGGCCGCGGCCCAGCAGCTGACTCGGGCCGGGCACGCCGTGACGGTGTTCGAACGGGAGGACCGCATCGGCGGCCTGATGCGCTACGGCATCCCCGAATTCAAGATGGAGAAGCGCCACATCGACCGGCGCCTCGAGCAGATGAAGGCCGAAGGGACGCAGTTCCGGCCGCGGGATCAACGTCGGCGTCGACATCACGGTGGCACAGCTGCGGCTGAACTACGACGCGGTCGTACTCGCAGGTGGCGCGACCGCCTGGCGTGACCTGCCGATTCCAGGTCGGGAGCTCGATGGTATCCACCAGGCGATGGAATTCCTGCCATGGGCCAACCGCGTCCAGCAGGGCGATGATGTCCTCGGTGACGACGGCGAACCGCCGATCACCGCCAAGGACAAGGAGGTCGTCATCATCGGCGGCGGTGATACCGGCGCCGACTGCCTGGGCACCTCGCACCGGCAGGGCGCGGCCAGCGTGCACCAATTCGAGATCATGCCTCGCCCACCGGAAGAGCGCGCCGACTCGACGCCGTGGCCGGTCTACCCGTTGATGTTCCGGGTGACGTCGGCCCACGAGGAGGGTGGCGAGCGCGTCTACTCGGTCAACACCGAGCAGTTCATGGGCAGCGACGGCCGGGTCACACATCTGCGCGGCCATGAGGTCGAGATGAAGGCAGGCAAGTTCGAGAAGGTCGACGGCAGCGACTTCGAGTTGGACGCCGATCTGGTCCTGTTGGCCATGGGCTTCGTCGGTCCTGAGCGCGAGGGGCTGCTGACAGATCTCGGCGTGGAATTCACCGATCGCGGAAACGTCGCGCGGGACAAGGACTTCGCCACGAGTGTGCCGGGTGTCTTCGTCGCCGGCGATATGGGCCGCGGACAGTCGCTGATCGTCTGGGCGATCGCCGAGGGGCGCGCCGCGGCCGCCGGCGTGGACCGCTATCTGATGGGCAGCACCGCGCTTCCTGCGCCGATCAAACCCACGGCGGTACCGCAGCGATAACCGCGACACGCTGCGCAATGGGCGGTTTTTGCGTTGGCTCGCGGGACAGTGGTGGCGATGACGGGCCGCCTTCGAGCCCCGCGCGCGGGTTCTGAACTCAATCGGCGCCACTTCCTGGTGGCGCTGTCGGTGGTGACCCTGACCGGCGTCGGGCTCGGCCGGTGCGCGACGGGCGCGCAACCGCGAGTGGCAGGCGCGGCCGCAGAGGCCTCCGAGCCTGCGGCGATCGCACCGGCGCCACTGTTGGCTCCGCCGCCGCGATCCGCACGGATCCAGCTGCCCGGCGGTGTCCTGAGTAGCCTGCCCGGTGAAGGCGATCTGCTCGCGCTGACCGTCGATGACGGGGTGAGTAGCCAGGTTCTGAGGGCGTACACACAGTTCGCCAAGGACACCGGCGTGCGACTGACGTATTTCGTCAACGGCATTTACCGATCGTGGACCGACCATGTCGATCTGTTGCGCCCGATGGTCGACAGTGGGCAGATCCAACTGGCTAACCACACATGGTCGCATCCGAACCTGACGAAGCTGCCTTTGGTTGCTGTCGCAGAGGAGCTTCGGCACAATCACGATTTCCTCTGGAAGACCTACGGCGTCGACGTTCGCCCGTACTTCCGGTCGCCGTACGGTGCGCACAATGCGCACGTCGACAAGGTAGCCGGCGATCTGGGCTATACCACCGACACGCTCTGGTCCGGGACGCTCGAGGACCATCTGGTGATCCCGGAGTCCGAAATCGTCAAGATGGCCGAGACGTACTTCAACCCGCAGACGATTGTCATCGGCCACCTCAACCACCTGCCGGTCACGAATGTCTTCGGCCAACTGGTGGATATCATCCGCGCGCGGAACCTTCGCACGGTCACGCTCGACGATGTGTTTCTGCGTCCCTCATAGCCGAAAAACGCAGTCACATAAACCACATCAGCCACACCAGAAACATCAGATGATTTTTCGGCGCGCCTCGTACAGTTTGCCAACTCGCCGGTATTTAATGACTTCATGCGGGCATTGCGCTAGGGTAAGGCCCCGAGCAGCTATCGGTTTCGACGCAGGAGTTTGCACTGTGTATCTCAACTCGCTATCTCGGTCTCGGGTGAATCGAATCGCCTGGTCACTGTTCCGACACCCGCTGAAGTGCCGCGAATTTCCCGCCAAGGCGGAGCGGCTGATCACTGCCGACGAGCTTCTCCGCTTCGGCGTCTAGCGAACATCTATCCCGTCGGTCGCCCGTGCTGACCGGCGAGTGACGCTCCATTTGCCGAATCGTTATATTTTCGTGACCGTCAACCAAATTTGCTGTCTAGCAGGCCGGATGCCTCGATCTCGTTGGCGAGCGGCTCGAGAACGCCGGGATCGTACGGCGGCGGCAGATAGATGATGGCTAGATCGAGGCCCTCCTTGCCCAGCGCCCCGGCCTCCTCGACGGCCTTCGTGTAGTTGCGGTCCTCGCCCAGCCGTACGTGCGCCGAGAGCATGATCTCCTTGGGATCGCGACCGATGTCCGCGCAGTGCGCGGCAAGCACATCGCGCTTGCGGGCGAATTCTTCGGGCGGCCCGCCGACGAAATTCCAGTGTTGGGCATGGCGTGCGGTGATCTTCAGCGTGCGCTTCTCGCCGCTACCACCGATGCAGATGGGCGGGTGCGGTTGTTGGGGACCCTTGGGCTCGTTGCGAGCATCCTTGAGCTGGTAGAACTTTCCGTCGAACGTTGTCGTCTCGTTCGAGAGCAGACTCGTCAGCACCTCGCAGGCTTCCTCGAACCGGTCGAAGCGTTCCTTGATCGAGCCCAGTTCGATGCCGTACGCGCCGGACTCCTCCTCGTTCCAGCCGGCGCCGATACCGAGTTCAAGGCGACCGCCCGAAACGATGTCGAGTGCGGCGGCCATCTTGGCGAGTACGGCGGGGTGACGGTAGTGAATGCCCGTGACGAGCACGCCTACCCGCAGCCGCTTCGTCGCCTGAGCCAGCGCGGTCAGTGTCGTCCAGCCCTCAAGGCACGGCCCGGTGGAATCCGAGAAGATCGGATAGAAGTGGTCGAAGGTCCAGCCGGACTCGAAGACCTCGATATCGTCGGCGGTCTGCCAGACGGCCAGCATGTCGGCCCAGGTGGTGTTCTGTGGGGAAGTTTTGAATGCGAATCTCACTGGATCCAGGCTAGTCCCGTTTTCCTGACGACGACCTGTGTGCGGCGGCGTTCTATTCGGCTTCGCCGACTCCGGCGTTCTATTCGGCTTCGCCGACTCCGGCGTTCTATTCGGCTTCGCCGAATTCGTCGAACCAGTGCGCCAGCTTGCCCCGGCGACTCACTGCACGAAGCCGCCGTTCGGCCGCCGCCCGCGTCGTCGTGGTGGTGACGATCAACAGTTCGTCGCCGATAGCGATGCGGGTATCGGGCTGCGGGACGAACGTATGGCCGTCGCGGATGATCAGAGTGATCACACTAGGATCGGGTAATCGCAGCTCGAGAACGGTGACGTTGTGCAGCCGGGACGGCTCATGCACCGTCATCGTCAGCAACTCGGCCTCCAGCACATCCAGTGGCGCCGCCTCGACCTGGATTTCGCGGGTGGCGTCCTTCGGGATCAGACCCAACCGGTGCGCGAGGAGGCGAAGGCTGGGTCCCTGAACCAACGTGTACACCACCACCAGGATGAACACGATGTTGAGAATGCGGACGCTGCCCTGCACGCCTGCGACGATCGGGAAGGTCGCCAGCACGATCGGCACCGCCCCACGAAGACCGGCCCACGATATGAAAACCTGCTCGCGCCACGGCACCCGGAATCCGGCGAGGGAAAGGAGCACCGACAGCGGCCGTGCGACCAACAGCAGAACGAGGCCGATCACGATCCCCGGAATCAGCTCCGCGCCCAGGTCACCGGGGTCGACGAGCAGCCCGAGTAGGACGAACAGACCGATCTGTGCCAACCAGCCCAGTCCCTCCGCGAACGACCGGGTGGCCGAACGGTGGGGTAACCCGGAGTTGGCGAGCACGACGGCGGCCAGATATGCCGCGAGGAACCCGCTGGCGTGGGCGCTGCCCGCGGCGGCGAAGGCGAGCATGCCAAGCCCGAAGGTCGCCAGCGGATACAGACCTGATGCAGGAAGTGCGATGCGGCGCAGGGCGATTGAGCCCAGAAAGCCACAGCCCAGCCCGATCGCGGCGCCCGCCGCCAACTCGTAGACGACTTCGGCGAGCGCGTGCGCCGGCGACAGTTCCAGCGGTACCACGCTGAACATCAGGACCAGCATGACGGCCGGGGCATCGTTGAATCCGGACTCGGCCTCGAGCAGGCCCGCCACTCGGCGCGGCAGCGGCACGACGCGCAGCACCGAGAACACCGCTGCGGCGTCGGTGACGGACACGACGGCGCCGAGCAGCAACGCCAGCTGCCAGTCGATCCCGAGCAGCAGGTGCGCGCCGGCGGCGGTGACCGCCATGCTGACGGCCACGCCGACGGTGGCCAGCGCCCCCGCGGGAGCCAACACTTTCCGCACGTCGGAGAAGCGGGTCGTCAGGCCGCCTTCGACCAGGATGATCGCCAGCGCCACCGTGCCGAGGTGTTCGGCGAGCAGGTAGTCGTCGAAGTGCAGACCCCAGCCCGTCCTCACCGACGATGACGCCGACGCCGAGGAACAGCAACAGGCTGGGCAGCCCGACCCGGCTGGCCGCCCTGGTGGCGACGATGCTGGCCAACAGGACGAGCCCACCGGCCAGCAGCACCAGATACAGCTGCTGCAAGCTCATTTCATCCTCGTTCGGCACGGTATCGGTGGCCTCGACGTGCAGTAAACACCTACCACGGCCGCCGAGCGCGGTGGTGAGGTGCGACGATGAATCGATGTTCCGAATGACGCGGCGACCCACGCGAGGAGTCCGGCCGTGTCGATGAGCGGCCGAAGATGCGCATCGGCATCGCGGGCGCCGGTGCGGTCGGCAGGTCCGTCGCCCAGGAACTGCTCGGATACGGCCAGAAGGTGCTGCTGATCGAGCACAACATCCGCCACTACGAACCGCAGACGGCGCCGGACGCCGACTGGTTGCTGGCCGACGCCTGCGAGCTGACCTCGCTGAGAGGACGCGGGGATACAGACCTGCGATGTGGTGATCGCCGCGACCGGTGACGACAAGGTGAACCTCACGGCGTCGCTGCTGGCCAAGACCGAGTTCGGGGTGGATCGCGTTGTCGCGCGGGTCAACGACATGCGCAATGCGTGGCTGTTCACCGAGGCGTGGGCGTCGACGTCGCCGTCTCGGCGCCCGCGGCGCTGGTCGCGGCGATCGAGGGCGCCATCGACATCGGCCACGTCGTGCGGTTGATGGGACTGCGTCAGGGTCAGGTCAGCCTGGCGAAACTGACGCTGCCCGAGGGAAGATCCCTGGTCGGTCAGCGGATGCGGGATCTGCCGTTGCCGGAGAACGCCGTCCTGGCGATCGTTATTCGCGAGAGCGGGATCGTGTTCCCGAAGCCGGACGACGTGCTCGAACCGGGCGACGAGATGCTGTTCTTCGCAGGCGGCCCGCCAGGAGCCAGGCGTCCGCTCTTGTTCAGGGTG
>CAWJJA010000026.1:0-105086 GCA_963843135.1 uncultured Actinomycetota bacterium | reverse complement strand
TGACTGCCGATCAGTGCGCGAAGGGCTGTAGCTCGTCGAAGTGGCCTTGCGGCTTGAGCGCATCGAGGTGTTTGAGGGCGGTGGTCATGTCGTCGTGCAGGGCCCTGGCCAGGTCGGCAGAGAATCCCTCCCGGACCACGATGCGCAGCATGGTGATGTCCTCGGCACCCTCGGGCATCGTGTACGCGGGCACCTGCCAGCCGTAGGAACGCAATGCATGCGACACATCGAACTCGGTGTAGCCGAAGTCACCCTTGAGCCGGAAGCTGACCACCGGGATGGCCGAGCCGTCGGCGACGACCTCGAAATGCTCGCTTGCCGCGAGCTGATCACCGAGCCAGCGCGCGGTGCTCGACAGACACTGCATCACCTTGGCGTAACCGCCGCGGCCGAGCCGCAGGAAGTTGTAGTACTGGCCGACCACCTGGTTGCCCGGCCGGGAGAAGTTGAGCGTGAACGTCGGCATATCGCCGCCGAGGTAGTTGACCCGGAAGACGAGGTCCTCTGGCAGGTACTCAGAGCTGCGCCAGACCACGAATCCGATCCCGGGATAGGTCAGCCCGTACTTGTGACCGCTGACATTGATCGAGACCACCCGCGGAATCCGGAAGTCCCACACCACATCGGGATGCAGGAACGGCACGACGAAGCCACCGCTTGCCGCGTCGACGTGCACCGGGACGTCCGCTCCCCCGTCGGCGGCCAGCTTGTCGAGTGCGGCACAGATCTCGCCGATCGGTTCCAGCTCGCCGGTGAATGTCGTGCCGAGGATGGCGACCACGCCGATGGTGTCCTCGTCGATGTTGTCCAGCACCTGCTCGGGGGTGATGACGTAGCGACCCTCAGCCATCGGGAGATACCGCGGTTCGACGTCGAAGTAGCGGCAGAACTTCTCCCACACCACCTGAACGTTGGAGCCCATCACCAGATTCGGGGTCCGCCCCTTCCAACCCTTTCCATCCTTACCGACCTTTTCACGCCACCGCCACTTCATCGCCAGGCCGGCAAGCATCACGGCCTCGCTGGAGCCGACGGTCGAGACACCGATGGCAGTGGACGGGTCGTCGTCACGCAGATTCTCGGCGTGGAACAGGTCGGCGACCATGCATACGCAACGCTGCTCGATGGCGGCGGTCGCGGGGTACTCGTCCTTGTCGATCATGTTCTTGTCGAAGGTCTCGGCCATCAGCTTCTCGGCCTGCGGGTCCATCCACGTTGTGACGAACGTCGCGAGGTTGAGTCGTGAGCTGCCGTCGAGCATGAGTTCGTCATGGATGAACCGGTACGCGTTGTCGGGATCCATCGCCTCGTCGGGCAGACGCAGCGATGGAGTCGGCGCCATATCGAGCCGGCACGTGTATGCCGGGTTGATCTGTTGTGCGTGGGTAGCCTTGCGCGTCATGGCAAGTCCTTTCGTTATAGAGAGGCGATGGCAGCCCGGACATGGGCGAGGATGCGTGATGCTGACGTTGGTGCTGGGCGCGGCCCGGGGTCGGAGGCGGACAGGTTGGCGGCACGAGCGTGGACGTATGCGGCAGCGGCAGCGGCCTGGCCCGTCGGCAACCCCGCTGCGAGCAGCGCGCCGATGATGCCGGACAACACATCGCCGGAACCCGCTGTGGCCGCCCATGATTGGCCCGCGGAGTTGAGGTAGACCGGCCCGCCGGGCTCCGCGATGACGGTGATGTTTCCCTTAAGCAACACGGTGACACCGAGGTCGGTCGGCGAGCTTGCGGGTGGCGCCGACGCGGTCGTCACCAGGTGGCGAGCCGGCCAGCCTCTCGAATTCCCCCGCGTGCGGCGTCAATACAGTCGGAGCGGCGCGATTGGCGACGAGATCGGGATGGGCAGCGAGGATGGTCAGCCCGTCGGCGTCGACGATCACGGGCAGGTCGGTCTCCAACGCGAACCACAGCGCTGAGGCAGCCGTCTCGTCGGTGCCCAGACCGGGCCCCACCGCCCACGCCTGTACTCGTCCGGCCGCGGCGACGGTCGGGGTTGCGATGACCTCAGGCCAGTATGAAAGAACTTGCTGTGCAGCACTTCCCGCGTAGCGCACCATACCGGACGTCGCGGCGACGGCAGATCCGGTGCACAGCACCGCGGCCCCCGGGTAGGTGGCCGAACCAGCCAGGACGCCGGTGACGCCCTGGGTGTACTTGTCGTCCTTCGGCCCGGGGATGGGCCACCGCGCACCGACGTCAGCGGCTTCGAACTCGAATACGTTGGACGGTGGCAGGTCGAGGCCGATGTCGATCAGCTCGACGCGGCCGCAATCACCGAGAGCGTGAACCGGTTTGAGGCCACCGAAGGTGACGGTCAGCGCGGCGCGCACGTGGGGACCGTCTGAGGCCCCCGTCTGAACGTCGATACCGCTCGGGATGTCGACGGCGACCACGGGAATCCCCTCGGTGTCGACGGAGTCGAACACCTTGGCGGCATCGGCCCGCAACGCCCCAGAGCCGGAGATCCCGACGACACCATCGACAACCAGATCGGTTGCTGTCGGTACGCTTTCGACGAGCCGGCCGCCGGACGCGGTGAACGCTGCCAACGCCTTGGCGTGTGCGCGTTCCGGCTTGAGCAGTATCGCGGCGGCCGACACACCGCGACGACGCAGGAAGGTGGCCGCCCACAGCGCATCACCGCCGTTGTCCCCGGAGCCGACGACCGCGCAGATCCGGCGTCCGGCAATCCCGCCGGTCAACAGGGTGAGTTCGCGTGCGATCGAGACGGCCAGGCCGTGAGCGGCACGGCGCATCAAGGCACCGTCGGGGAGGCTCGCCAACAGCGGCGCTTCTGCGTCGCGGATCTCATCGGCGAAGTAGTAGTACCGCATCGGGATCAGGATGGCATGCCGAACCTCGTTCGCGTTGCTGCTGCGTGAAACGCCCGTAGGCGAACTTTGGGCAAACGTGCCACGAGCAAATGGTGAGCAAATTGCGCGCCCGCAACGAATCCGCCAGGTCAAACGCTGAACATCACGATTTGGTAACGTTCGATAACCGAAAGCGGTGATTTGGGCGACGGGCTTTTCGCTGGCCAACCTGCCTTGTCAGGGGCGGTCGAGATCATCTGGCCGACCGGAACCTAACTTGATCAGAAATACGACGTTGTGCTTGGGTCGGCACACCGATGACTTGACGCGACTGACTCGAAAACTTGATCGGCGGTGAAACAGCTAACTGATATGTGTGTGCTTGGTCACGATACCCGGGCTTCCGAACTAACCAATCGGTCAAGCCGTCAACGAGATCCGCACCGTTGGTGGGACCGATCTCTGCGGGTACCGCAGGGTTCCGACGCCATCGGCATGCATCGCCTGGCGCGGGCCACCGAGGCTCTCGACCTCAACTCGCCCTACGCGTACCTTCTGTGTGCGACCGACTTCGCCGATACGGCTATCGTCGCCGAGGAAGACGGCGATCTGCTGGGTTTCATCACCGGTTATCACCCACCGACGCGGCCCGAGGTGTTGTTCGTCTGGCAGGTGGCGGTCGCCCCGGCTGCACAAGGCCGGGGGTTGGCCAGCGCGATGATGGACGGTCTCGTCGCCCGGGTACGGAACGACCGCCACGGTCATCCCCTGACAGTCGAGGCGACGGTCGCACCGAGCAACGAACAGTCACGTGCCCTGTTCGGCGCCTTCGCGCGTCGGCACGGCGTCCCCATGACCGAGCATCCGCACTTCCCCGCCGAACTTCTCGACCCTGACCTCGATCACGAAGACGAACCGATCCTTCGAATCGGTCCGATCACTGCTTCTCGCTAGAACTGAAACCGAAACGGAGGCGCTGTGTCGCTACTGGAAACTGAAGCCGTCGACCGGGAATCCGAACTTCCCGCAGTATTCGCAACAACCGAGTCCGAGGTGCGGAGCTACTGTCGCGCTTGGCCGGCGACGATCACAACCGCACAGGGTTCATGGCTGACCGATATCTCGGGTCGGCGCTATCTGGACTTCTTCGCCGGCGCAGGCGCGCTCAACTACGGACACAACAATCCGGTTCTCAAGCGGGCGGTGATCGATTACCTCGCCTCGGACGGGATCGTGCACTCACTCGATATGGCCACCACTGCGAAACAGAGTTTTCTCGAGACCTTCTCGCGGGTGGTTCTTGCGCCGCGCGGCTTGGACTACAAAGTGCAGTTTCCCGGTCCGACCGGCACCAACGCGGTCGAATCGGCTTTGAAGCTGGCAAGGAAAGTCACCGGACGCGAGTCAATCATCAGCTTCACCAACGCATTTCATGGTATGACCCTCGGAGCGCTGTCGGTGACCGGCAACTCGATGAAGCGCGCCGGCGCCGGCATCCCACTGGTACATGCGACGCCGATGCCCTACGACAACTACTTCGGCGGCGTGACCGAGGACTTCCACTGGTTCGAGCGCGTCCTCGACGACTCCGGAAGCGGGCTGAATCAGCCGGCCGCCGTGATCGTTGAGACCGTGCAGGGCGAGGGCGGCCTGAACGTCGCGCGACTCGAATGGCTGCGGGCCCTCGCCGAGCTATGCCGCCGACGCGGCATCTTGCTCATCATCGACGACGTGCAGATGGGATGCGGCCGGACGGGTCCGTTCTTCAGCTTCGAAGCGGCCGGGATCGTGCCGGACATCGTCACCTTGTCGAAATCAATCAGCGGGTACGGGTTGCCGATGGCACTGACGCTGTTTCACCGCGAGCTTGATGTTTGGGCACCTGGCGAACACAACGGAACGTTCCGTGGCCACAATCCCGCGTTCGTCACGGCCACGAAGGCACTGGAGACCTATTGGGAAACCAGCGCCCTCACCGATAGCACCCTCGCCAAGGGCACCGTCATCCGCGATCGGCTCGAGATCATCGCGGCCGGGCACGAGGGTGTCTCGGCGCGCGGGCGCGGCATGGCTCAGGGGTTGAGGTTCGAGCAACCGGACCGTGCCAGCGACATCTGTCGCGCCGCCTTCGACCGCGGTCTGCTCGTAGAAACCAGCGGACCGGCCGACGAAGTCGTCAAACTGCTTCCGCCCCTGACTATCTCAGAGAACGATTTGACAGCGGGCATCGATATCATCGCCGAATCCGTCGCCGCGACCGCCGAGTAACCTGGAAGTTTGAAAGGAGCATCCCATGATCGTCCGCACCACCGACGAGATCACCGGGACGGACCGTGATGTGTCCGACGGGTCGTGGCGGTCCAAGCGAATAGTCCTTGCCGGCGACGGCGTCGGCTTCTCGTTCCACGAAACGACGATCAACGTCGACTCGGTATGCGAATTTCACTATCAGCATCACATCGAGGCAGTTTGGGTCGTGGAGGGCAAAGGCACGCTCACCAACCTCGAGACAGGTGAAGATCACAGGTTGTCGGCGGGCACGATGTACCTGCTCGACGGGCACGAACGGCATCGGGTGACCTGCCACGACCAGCTGCGGATGTTCTGCGTCTTCAACCCCCCGGTGAGCGGACAGGAAGTCCACGACGAGACCGGCGCCTACCCGCCGCCCCAGCCGGCGGCGTGACCGTCATGGACCGCGTCGACAATTACCCCACCCGCCTCGATCACGCGACCCCTCCAATTCCGCGAATCGAGCCGACGGTTTGGGGAACAGAAGCCCACGGACCGCTCGCTGCGTCAGCCCTGAAGAACTTTGCGGAACAGGGCTATCTGATACGGCCCGACGTCATGGGCGAAGACTGGCTGCCGCCGCTTCGAAGGGAGATGGACAGGTTCGCCGCCGAGCTCGATCACGCTGATCCGCGAACCATCCGTGAACCGGGCGGCAGCGTCCGCTCCGTGTTTGAACCGCACCTGCTCTCCGATCTGGTCGCGCAGGTCGTCGAACTCGACACAGTCCTACCGGTCGCTCGCCAACTACTCGGCAGCGACGTCTACATTCACCAAGCACGGATCAATTTCATGCCTGGTTTCACCGGAACCGGGTTCTACTGGCATTCCGATTTCGAGACCTGGCACGCTGAGGACGGCATGCCCGCCATCCGGGCGGTGTCGTGCTCGATAGCGCTGACAGACAACTTCTCCTACAACGGCTCGTTGATGGTGATGCCGGGTTCGCACCGGATGTTCTTTCCGTGTGTGGGCGCCACGCCGGACAACAACTTCGGCACTTCGTTGGTTCGGCAGGAAGTCGGCGTTCCCGATCAGGGTGTACTCACCAAGGCCGCTGACCGCTACGGGATAAACCAATTCACCGGTCCGGCGGGCACTGCGCTGTGGTTCGACGCCAACGTGCTTCACGGATCTGGGTCCAACATCACGCCATTTCCCCGCTCGAACATCTTCCTGGTCTTCAACTCGGTGCAAAACCCGCTCACGGAGCCGTTCGCAGCGTCCACGCCGCGGCCAGAATTTCTTGCGTCCCGGCAGGTGCGGGCTTTGGGCAGTGTCGCAGCCAACGTCGACTGACGCGCTTCTCTGCTTAGCGCCACGCGAAGCGGCGGAAGTGTCCGGTCTTGGCGCTGGGCACTACTCGACGGTGACAGACTTGGCCAGGTTGCGTGGCTTGTCGACATCGTAGCCGCGCGCCTGCGCGACGCCCGCGGCGAAGATCTGCAACGGAATCGTCGACAGGAGCGGCTGGAAGAGCGTTGGTACCGCAGGAATCTCAATCAGATGGTCCGCGTGCGGCCGGACGGTGTCGTCGCCCTCTTCGGCGATGACGATGGTGATCGCACCTCGGGCCTGTATCTCACGGATGTTCGACAGCAGTTTGGCGTGCAGTGTCGCGGCGTTCTTCGGCGACGGCATGACCACGATGACCGGCACGTCGTCCTCGATCAACGCGATCGGCCCGTGCTTGAGCTCGCCGGCGGCGAAGCCCTCTGCGTGCATGTACGCCAGTTCCTTGAGCTTCAGCGCGCCTTCGAGCGCGACCGGATAGCCGACGTGGCGGCCGAGGAACAGCACGGTCTGCGACTGGGCGAAGCGCCGTGCCAGCTCGAATACCGGCTCGATGGTGTCGAGTACGCGTGCGACGAGGTCCGGCATGGCCTCCAGGGCGCGATACTCCCGTTCCACCTCTTCGGGGTACTTCGTGCCGCGAGCCTGCGCAAGCGCCAGCCCCACAAGGTAATTCGCGGTGATCTGCGCGAGGAACGTCTTGGTCGACGCCACGCCGATCTCCGGACCGGCACGGGTGTAGAGAACTGCGTCGCACTCGCGAGGGATCTGACTGCCGTTGGTGTTACAGATGGCCAGCACCCTGGCCTTCTGTTCCTTGGCGTGCCGCACCGCTTCGAGCGTGTCGGCTGTTTCGCCGGACTGCGAGATGGCGACGACAAGCGTGTGACGGTCGAGAACCGCATCGCGGTAACGGAACTCGCTCGCGAGCTCCACCTCGACGGGAAGCCGGGTCCAGTGTTCGATCGCGTATTTCGCCAACAGACCGGAGTGGTAAGCCGTGCCGCAGGCGACGATGAACACCTTGTCGATCTCGCGCAGCTCCTGATCGGACAGCCTCTGTTCGTCGAGCACGATTCGCCCGTCGACGAAATGGCCAAGGAGCGTGTCGGAGACGGCAGCGGGCTGCTCGGCGATCTCCTTGAGCATGAAGTACTCGTAGCCGCCCTTTTCGGCGGCCGAGATGTCCCAGTCGATATGGAATTCGCGCGCATTCGCCGAATCGTCGTCGCCGTTGAAGTCAGTGATGCGGTAACCCTCGGCGGTGACGACGACCGCCTGGTCCTGACCCAGCTCCACGGCATTGCGGGTGTATTCGATGAACGCGGCGACATCCGAGCCGACGAACATCTCTCCCTCGCCGACACCGAGCACCAACGGGGTGGAGCGTCGAGCGGCGACGATCGTGCCCGGGTCGTCGGCATTGGCGAAAACCAGGGTGAAGTGGCCCTGCAACCGGCGAAGCACGGACAGCACTGAGGCAGGAAAGTCTCCTGCCGTCTCGCCGTCGCGGTACTCGCGGGCGACGAGGTGGACGGCGACCTCTGTGTCGGTGTCACTGGTGAACTCGACGCCTGCGGCTTCCAGTTCGGCGCGCATGGCGACGTAGTTCTCGATGATGCCGTTGTGGACAACCACGATCTTCCCGGCGGCGTCACGGTGCGGATGCGCATTGCGGTCGGTCGGCCTGCCGTGGGTCGCCCAGCGGGTGTGCCCGAGGCCCGTGCTGCCCGCCAGCGTGCTGGGGTCCGATTCGGCCAGCGCGGCCTCCAGGTTGGCCAGCCGTCCCGCTCGGCGGCGCACCGTCAACCCACCGTTGCCGTCGAGCAGAGCGATACCTGAGGAGTCGTATCCGCGATACTCCATCCGCCGCAGCGCGTCGACGACAACGTCGCAGGCAGGGCGCTGCCCGACGTAGCCGACGATCCCACACATAGACATTCAGGGTAGTGCAAGAGCGACGGGTGGCCCCCTGCGCTACGGTCGTCTGGTGGCGCGAACCAACAAGCTCTTCAATGAGTTGAAGCGCCGTGGTCCGCACCGCGTTTTGCGCGGTGACCTGGCATTTGCCGGCCTTCCCGGCGTGGTGTTCACCCCGGAGTCGGGGAAGAATCTCGCAGGTGTGGCGTTCGGTCACGATTGGCTCACAAGTGACGATCGTTACTACGGGACGCTCGAACATCTGGCGTCCTGGGGCATCGTCGCCGCGGCGCCCGCCACCGAAACCGGTGTGGCGCCCTCGGTGCTCAATTTCTCCTACGACCTGGGCACCACGCTCGACATCATCGCCGGGGTGCGACTGGGGCCCGGCAACATCAGCGTGCACCCCACCAAGCTCGGGGTGGCCGGGCACGGTTTCGGCGGGTCTGCCGCGGTGTTCACGGCTGCGGGGATGCCCGGCAGATTGAAGGCCGTCGTGTCTGCGTTCCCGACGGTCACCAAGCCTCGCGCCGAGGAGCCCGCGGCGTCTCTGCGGGTGCCCGGTCTGATCCTGTCCGATCCCGGGGACCCGATGTCGTTGCGCTCCAACGCCGTCGAACTGGCCCGGGTGTGGAAATCCGGAACGCTTCGAGCTGTCAGCAAGGTGAAGGCCGGTGGCCTCATCGAGGGCCGCCGGTTGGCGAAGGTCGTCGGACTGCCGGGCGCCGACCGTGGCACGCAGAAGATCGTGCGGGCCCTGATGACCGGGTTCTTGCTGCACACGTTGGCAGGCGATAAGACCTACCGCGACTTCTCCGACCCCGAGGTAGCGCTGCCCAAGGCCGAAACGCTCGACCCGTTCGCCGACGATCCGGTGGACCTCGAGAACAAAGTCGTGGCGCTACTGAAACCCTGAAAGGGCCAACCAACCGGTTGGGTGTATAAATCGATGATGCGAACCGGGATATTTCTCAACTACGCCGGCGGCTTCCTCGATGCCGTGGACCAGGTCGTCGAGCTCGAGAAGGCCGGCGTCGACATCGCGCTGGTCGCCGAGGCCTACTCCTACGACGCGATCAGTCAGCTGGGCTTTCTGGCGGCCAGAACGTCGACGATCGAGCTCGGCACGGGCGTCGTCCCGATCTACATCCGCACCCCCACCCTTCTGGCGATGACGGCCGCGGGACTCGACTACGTGTCCGACGGCCGCTTCCGGTTGGGTATCGGCACCTCGGGCCCGCAGGTGATGGAGGGCTTCCACGGTGTGCCGTTCGACGCTCCACTCGGTCGCACGCGCGAGGTCGTCGACATCTGCAGGCAGGTGTGGCGCCGCGAGCGGGTGACCTACGACGGCAAGTACTACCAAATTCCGTTGCCTGCCGGTCAGGGCACCGGCCTCGGCAAGCCCCTTCAGCTGATCAATCACCCTGTCCGTGACCGGATTCCGATAACGATCGCCGCGCTGGGGCCGAAGAACGTCGAACTCACGGCGGAGATCGCCGAAGGCTGGCAGCCGGTGTTCTTCTATCCGGAAAAGGCCGACGAGGTCTGGGGACCCCCACTGCGGGCAGGGCTTTCCCGTCGCGACCCGTCGTTGGGGCCGCTGGACATCATGGTGAGCGCTCCGCTGGCAATCGGCGACGACATCGATGACCGATTGAATTGGGTGAAACCACAATTGGCCCTCTACCTCGGCGGCATGGGCGCACGCGGCCAGAACTTCTATCACAAACTCGCCACCCGGTACGGGTTCGGAGAGGTGGCCGACCACATCCAGAATCTCTACCTCGACGGCAAGAAGGCCGAGGCGATCGAGGCGGTACCCGACGAACTGGTGCGCTCCGTATCCCTGGTGGGCTCGCGCGGGTTCGTCAAGGAGCGCCTGGCCGCGTTCGACGAGGCCGGTGCCACCACTGTGTTGCTGCAACCCCTTTCGGGGGACCGTGCCGAAACGTTGAGGTTCGTCGAGGAAGTGCAGGCCCTGCTGCCGTAGCGATTCAAGAAAATCGCCTGCCCACCTGTAGACTGTGTACAACGGCATCGTCTGTTCTGCCTTTTGCCGTTTCTCGATCGTCATACCGAGCGCCGCGGAATCGTCCGCGCCGGGCAGGACGACCACTCTTAAACTTTCGGAGCTTTCACCTTGTCTGTTCAAATCACTGATGGCACAACCGTGCCCACCTTCGCCGACCTCGGCTTGCCGCAGGCCGTCGTCGACGTCCTTGCCGGTAACGGCATCGACACCCCGTTCCCCATCCAGGCCGCGACGCTGCCTGATTCGTTGGCGGGCCGTGACGTTCTCGGCCGCGGCCGCACCGGATCCGGCAAGACATACGCGTTCCTGTTGCCGATGGTGACGCGACTCACAAACAGTCCCACCAAACGACTTCCCGGCCGTCCGCGGGCGCTCATCCTCGCCCCGACCCGCGAGCTGGTCGCCCAGATCGAAGCGGCACTCGCACCGCTCGCCGCTGCAACCAATCTGCGTTCCGTCGTCGTCTTCGGCGGCGTCGGCCATCAGCCGCAGATCGACAAGCTTCGCGCCGGTGTCGACATCGTGATCGCCTGCCCCGGCCGCCTCGAAGACCACGTGAAATCGCGCCATGCGGATCTGTCCGCGGTCGAGATCACCGTCCTGGACGAGGCCGACCACATGGCCGACCTTGGCTTCCTGCCGCCGGTCAAGCGCCTGCTCGACAAGACGCCACGCAACGGACAGCGAATGTTGTTCTCCGCCACGCTGGATAGTGGAGTGGACGTTCTCATCAAGCGCTATCTGACCAATCCGGTCGTGCACAGCGTCGACTCCGAGCAGTCGCCGGTCACGGCGATGGAGCATCACGTGCTGCACGTCGAGAAGGCCGCGCGTGTGAGCGTGCTCGCCGACCTCGCCGCGTCGCCGGGACGGAAGATCGTCTTCGCCCGCACCAAACACGGTGCCAAAAACCTTGCCCGCCAGCTGAACTCACGCGGAGTTCCTGCCGTCGAATTGCACGGCAACCTGTCGCAGAACGCGCGCACCCGCAACCTGGCCGCATTCTCCGATGGTTCGGCGTGGGTATTGGTCGCGACGGATATCGCTGCCCGCGGCATCCACGTCGACGATGTCACCCTCGTCGTGCACGCGGATCCGCCGGTCGAGCACAAGGCATATCTGCACCGTTCCGGCAGGACGGCGCGGGCCGGGAACGACGGCACGGTCGTGACGCTGATGCTCGACGAGCAGGTGTCCGATGTGCGACAGCTGACCCGCAAGGCCGGCGTGAAGCCGACGATCACCCGCTTCCGCGGTGCGTCGCACCCGGTGCTGCATGAGATCGCCCCGGGCGAGCGCACCTTTGGGGAGCCCATCGCACCTGCTGCGGCTCCCAGTCGACCCGCACCGGCCAAGCCCGCCCAGGGCCGTCGGCGCCGCCCGAACTCGAACAACCGTCGCAGGCGGCCCACCAACGCCTAGTGGTGAGCCTGTGCTCACCCCGCCGGAATTGTCGGTGGCCTGTGCCGAAAATACCACCACCTCAAAACCTTCTGGACCGGCGATTGGGCGCTCACACTGCTGCCCGATGGTGTGGCGATCTGGACGTCACCCACGGGCCGCACCTACACCACCCATCCGGGGTGTCGAAGTTTCTTCCCCGACTGGGACACCAACACCGGCGAACTTCCACCCCCACCGACACCACAGGCATTCAGCACCGACCGCGGCGTGATGATGCCCCGCCGCAAACGCACCCGCGCCGCCGACCGCGCTGCACGCATCAAAGCCGAACGCGAACACCACAATTCAGACCCACCAAGCGACCCGGACCCACCACCGATCTAACCCAGCCAGCTGCTACACGGTGGTGCGCTCGGGTTGCCGATCCTTGGCGGCGATCTCACCAAGCATTGCGACGACGACGCCGAAGCTGAAGTACAGCGCGGGTAGCCATAGCCCGACGCCGAATAGTTGGTCGGAGTCGGCGCTGTAGGCGAACACGCCAGCTTTGACGAGCACGATCTCGACGATGGGTCCGATGATGGCCGCCAGTACACCGCACACCACTGAGGGCTTGTCGCCGAGTGCGCACCAGGTGATCACCGCGGCGATCCTGCCAGCCCCTGCCGTGCTGTGACGGTGGTTCGCGGTTCGGTTCGGGCAGATGCAGGCGCAGTTCGGCCAGAGACACTGTCGCGGCGCCGACCATCACGGGAAACCAGGTCGGGCTGCTCCACACGTACGGCACTGCGTCCGTGAAGTACTCCGTGGTTCCGGTGACGACGTGACTGTGGTCGCCGATGAGCGATGCAGCCGCCCCCAGCAGGAACAGGAGCAGTACTTCAGGCGTGCGCAGCTTCACCAAGCGGACGTTACCTCTGTTATTCGCCCACCTGTGGCAGTTGGTTCGCTGCAATCTCACACGGCGTACCCGCAGCAGACATGGGCTCCGGCGGCGGCAGAGGCGCGGTCGGCATAGGCGTAGGGGGCGGCTCTGTTGGCGTTTCGGTCGGCGCCGGCGGCAGCGGCTCCGCCGGTGGCTCGTCCGGCTCCGGTTCGCCGACTACTTCGGCAACAGGATCTGCCTCGGCGCCGTCTGCCTCACCCTCCTTCTCCGCGTCCTCGGTTACCGCGTCCTCATCTTCGTCGTCCTCGTCGAGCTCCTCAGGCTCGTTCTCACCGAGATCGTCGGCCCCGGGCAGATCAGCCAGCCCGTCCTGCGACGTTCCCAGAAGTCCACCCAGCATGTCGCCGAGTTGGCTTCCCAACCCCGACATCCCGCTTCCGATATCGGGTATTCCTCCGCCGAGGGGCGGTGAGGACATCGGCGGCGCCATCGCGGCGGGCTCGACCGGCGATGGAGTCGGTGGCGGTGGAAGAGGCGGCGCAGTCGAAAGTGACGGCTGCGGGGTCGACATCGGCTGTGCCGCAGGCGACATCGCCCACACGGCGCCGACCGGTGCGGTCCCAACGGCCCCAGCCGAACCAACGGGCGCGGTCGACGCGCCGTCGCTTGATGGCGGAGACCACGCCGGCCCAAGCTCGCCGGGCACATCAAATGCGACGGCCGCCTCGGAGTTGAGCTCGTCCACCGCGGCATCGTAGGCGTCTGTCACTGCGTCGATCGCCGCCTGCATCGCCGTCAACCACTGAACCCGAATGTCGTTGTCGACGAAAGGCTTGACCTCTTGATCGACGAGCTCGCTGGCCCTCGCTCGATCACCCGTACCGGTGGTCACCGTTTGCGCCGCGGCCCGCCAGTCCGGCCGTGCACTCCGCGCCTCTGCCGCTATCGTCACCGCGACCTTGCCGTCGACGCTGTGCCACAGCTGATCCCGTAGCGAGGCAAGCGATTCGGCCGCCGCATGCACTGCGGACACCGCGGCCGCCGACGCTTCACCGTGCCGGCGCAGGAAGTCGCGGGACGCTTCGGCGCCCGGCCCGTGCCATGCGACCGACATCAACGCGAGCTGGGTGTCCTGACGGACAAGCACCTCTTCGGTCGCCACGGCGGCCGCCCGCAGCGCCTCGCAATCGGCCTCGAGCGCGGGCAGGTCCATTCCATCCTCGCTGCCATACCAGTCGCGCACCTGTGATGCGTGCAGAGTCAGGTCGGAGTTCTGGTAGCCGAGCAGATGGCAGGCCCACACGTAGTCCTGGACGGTGTCGGCGGCGGGCTCCCCTTCCGCCAATCGTGAAGCGGCGTCGAACATTTCGACCACCGCTCATCCCACCAGGCGGCCGGCGCGCATGTCGGCCTCGTCGTAACGTTGCGCGGTCGCACGCAACGTCGCCGCGATCTCCGCCGACGCCCGCGACCACTCGCGAAGCTCGGTCGGCGATGGCGTCGACCGCAATACGCACTGCCTCACCCCGTGCGACATGCATCCGGCCCGCACCGGCACCGCCGAACTGCAGCCCCGCAAGCCGAGTGCGAACTGCGGCGTCGACAGCGTCGGCTATTGCCTCATACTCACCGGCGACGCCCAGCAGTGCGGCGACGTCGACGCGCGCGACGTCTCGTTCCCCCATGTAGAGCTAGGACGCAGGCGACCTCGCGCGGGTTCCGGCCGGTTTCAGCTCTGATCGCTGACCGATTCGGCGACCCGTGCGGCGTGCCGACGCGCGGTGTCCTCGTCGGCGGCCTCCACCATCACGCGAACCACTTGCTCAGTACCCGAGGGTCGCAACAGAATTCGGCCGGAGTCGCCAAGCGCACGTTCGGCCTCTGCGACCGCGGTACGCACCGAGGGCGCTTCGGAGACGGTCGCCTTGTCCGCGACCTCGACGTTGATCAGGACCTGTGGCAGCGTCTGCATGGGCTCGGCGAGTGTGGCAAGAGATGCACGCGTCTGCGCCATCCGTGACATCAGCCGAAGTCCGGTGAGGACGCCGTCTCCGGTCGTCCCGAACGCCGGCATGACGATGTGCCCCGATTGCTCTCCGCCGAGTGAAAACTCCCCTGCGCGCAGTTCCTCGAGGACGTAGCGATCGCCGACGCCGGTGGTGCGGACCTCGATCGCCGCCGCGCGCATCGCGAGATGCAGACCGAGGTTGCTCATGACAGTGGTGACGAGTGTGTTGGACGCGAGCTCGCCGGCTTCCTGCATTGCGAGCGCAAGAATCACCATGAGCGCGTCACCGTCGACAAGCTGACCGCTCGCGTCCACGGCCAGGCATCGGTCGGCGTCCCCGTCGTGTGCAAGGCCTAGATCCGCACCGTGGGACACGACCGCGGCCTGCAATGCCTCCATGTGCGTGGAGCCGCAGCCGTCGTTGATGTTCAGTCCGTTGGGCGCGGCGTTGATGGCGATGACGTGGGCGCCTGCGGCGCGATAGGCGCGAGGCGCGGCCGCCGAGGCGGCTCCGTGTGCGCAGTCGACGACGACGGTGAGCCCGTCGAGGCGCGTGGTGACGGCCTTGCCGACGTGGCGTAGGTAGCGGTCCAGCGCGTCCTCGGCGTCGACCACCCTGCCGATGCCTGCGCCGGTCGGCCGCTGTCCGGGTCCCTGGTGGACCAGTTCCTCGATTCGGTCCTCGGCCGCGTCGTCGAGCTTGTGACCGCCGGGCCCGAAGATCTTGATGCCGTTATCCGGCATGGGATTGTGCGACGCGCTGATCATCACGCCGAAGTCGGCGTCGTAGGCGCCCGCGAGGTACGCAACAGCCGGGGTCGGCAGCACACCTACCCGCAATGCGTCCACGCCCTCACTGGTGATTCCGGCGATCACCGCTGCTTCGAGCATCTCGCCGCTGGCCCTCGGGTCGCGGCCGACCACAGCCACCCGGCGGGCGCGCCCGCCGACGCTGCCAAGCCGTCGAGCCGCGGCGGAACCCAACGCCAATGCCAGCTCAGAAGTCAGATCCTGGTTGGCGACGCCGCGCACCCCATCGGTGCCGAACAGTCGACCCATGTCGACAAACTTCTCACAAGAGGAGCCCAAAGAGCGAACCCAGGATGTCGGGTCGCGTGGCGCCGCCGAATCGGTACCCAATCGCGACAACAAAGACTCACCGCCCGCATCCGGGTGGATACGGGCGGTGAGGTCGTTTTGACTAGCTGCCGTGCTCAGCGGAAGGCTCCTGCGGCGCTGCGGGCGCCGTGGTCGGAGTCTCGTCACCGGACATGCCCGGAGTGCCCTGCGCCGGGGCCGCCGGGACGCCCTCAACCGCGCCGTTCTGCTGGATCAGGACCGACCCGAGGCTGTTGGTGCAGACGGTCTGCTCGGTACCGTCGGCCTCAGTGGTCTCGGCCATCGCCGTCACCTGGGTGACCTCCATGTCGCAAACACCGGCCGCGATCTTGGCGGCGTCGACGGCCTTCACGTCCTTGAGGACGCCGGCCTCTCCGATCGAGACGTTGACCAGGCCGTCGGGCGCGGTCTCCGGCTCTGCGCTCGCGATGCCCAGTCCGGCGAACAGCAGCGATCCGCCGACAGCGGCTCCAACTGCAGTGGTCTTGAGAATGTTCCCCATCGATAACTCCCTTCATTAAGAAGGCGACTCCGGTGGCAGTTGCCCCTCCCGCGCACAAAAGCGCGCGCCGCCGCCTCCGAAGACGAGGTATTCACGATCAGGCGCGAACTCAAACGAAATTACGGGTTTTGTGAGGTTGTCGTCATTGAATGCAAACAGAGCCCAATGTCGGGAAATCACCTATTTACCTGCGGCGAACCGGTGGATAACGTCGCCACAAAACGAAAGGACCTTCCATGCGCAGCGACCTGTTCTCCCCGCAGAATGCCGAGGCTCAGATGCAGCAGCCGGGGATGAAGTTGCAGAACGGCAAGATGCTGAAGGTCGCGCTCAACGGCGACATGATGGTGCGCCAGGGGGCGATGGTCGCCTACCAGGGCAATATCCAGTTCCAGGGGCAGGGCGCCGGCGGTATGGGAAAGTTCGTCAAGCAGCAGCTCACCGGTGAGGGCGTGCCGTTGATGAAATGCACGGGCGTCGGTGACCTCTTCCTCGCCGATCTGGCCTCCGACATCCATCTCCTGGACCTCGAGGGCCCGCACGACGGACTGACCATCAACGGCAAGAACGTCCTTGCCTTCGACCCGACGCTGTCCTACGACATCCGGCGGGTCCAGGGCGCCGGGATGCTGTCCAATGCCGGCCTGTTCAACTGTGTGTTCTCGGGTCAGGGCCGCATTGCGATCACCACGAAGGGCAGCCCGGTCGTGCTGAACGTCGATCAGCCGACCTACGCCGACCCGCAGGCCGCCGTGTGCTGGTCCTCATCACTGCAGACCGGATTTCACAGGGCCGAACAGTTCGGCCTCGGCACGCTGATGGGCCGCACGACGGGCGAGGCGTTCACCATGTCGTTCTCCGGCCAGGGCTTCGTCGTCGTGCAGCCCTCCGAAGAGGCGCCCGGCTCGTTCGTCGGCGGCACCGGCGGAGGACAGCAGGCAGGCAGCGCCGCAGGCAACATCCTCGGCGGCTTCCTGGGCCGCTGAAAAGCATTCCGCCCGGCGTGCAAGTGCAACACCGGGCGGAATGACTGAACAGATCAGCGCTTGCTGTACTGAGGCGCCTTACGGGCCTTCTTGAGGCCGTACTTCTTGCGCTCGATGGCCCGCGGGTCGCGGGTCAGGAAGCCGGCCTTCTTCAGTGCCGGCCGGTCCTCGGGCTGAACAATGATCAGCGCGCGAGCAATGGCCAGGCGCAGAGCACCGGCCTGCCCGGACGGACCGCCACCATCGAGGTGGGCGTGGATGTCGAAGGCGTCCACCCGGTCGACGGTCACCAGCGGGGCCTTGATGAGCTGCTGGTGCACCTTGTTCGGGAAGTAGGCCTCCAGGGTGCGGCCGTCGAGGTGGAACTGGCCGGTGCCCGGCACCAGACGCACCCGGACCACGGCCTCTTTGCGACGGCCCACGGTCTGGATCGGACGGTCGATGATGATCGGCTCGCGCGCGGGAGCCGCCTCGGTCGCCGCGGCCTCGGTCACGGCCTCGTCGGTCGTGGCCTCCTCGGCAGGAGCCTCGGCGGGGGCCTCTGTCACGGCTTCGGTCACTTCTTCGGTCGTATCGGTCGTTTCGCTCACTGGGCCACCTGCTTGATCTCATACGGAATGGGCTGCTGGGCGGTGTGCGGATGATCCGGCCCAACGTAGACCCGCAGCTTCTTCTGGATCTGATGCCCGAGCTTGGTGTGCGGGATCATGCCGAGGATCGCTTTCTCGACGACGCGGTCGGCGTGCTTCTCCATCTCGTCACCGAGCGCACGCGCCCGCAGGCCGCCGGGAAAACCCGAGTGGCGGTAGGCCATCTTCTTCGTGAGTTTGTCGCCACTGATGGCGACCTTGTCTGCATTGATGACGATGACGAAATCGCCACCGTCGACATTCGGCGTGAATGTCGGCTTGTGCTTGCCGCGCAACAGATTCGCTGCTGCAACGGCGAGCCGGCCGAGCACCACGTCCGTGGCGTCGATGACGTACCACGAATGTGTGGTGTCACCCGCCTTCGGCGTGTACGTAGGCACAGCGCTACCTCTCCTCTATCGGGTTGAATCCCGGAGTGACCCGGGGGTCGGTCTGGCGTTGCGGTGGGGAACCCTCGGCGACCGACGTAGACCCGAGGCCCCGGCGTACCGCACGCCAACGAGGCAGCTTACCTGCGGACGTCCTCGCAGGTCAAAACGCCTCCGATAGCCGCTGAGCAGCGGTTACACGCTGCCCGTCACGGCGGAGGCCGTCAAACACTCGGGCGAAGGCGGACGGTCGGCGAGTCCCGGTCGACCAAGCGCAGCTCAAACAGGTTTGCGCACCGTGACTGCCTCTCCAAACAGCCACGGTGGCGCAAACCGTCCCTGGCGTATCCCCTGGCTCCCCTCCAAACGGGACCGCACAGACTCCACGGGCTAGCCGCCCCAAGCGTTCGCCGCCATCCGGTCAGTCGCCGCCACCTCGTCGGAGCCGTCTCGGACTGCGTTGCCCAACCTGACCAGAATGTCATTCAGCGCTCCCGCCGCCTGCTCCCAGCGGGCCTGCTCGATCCGATACGCCTCGGCTGCCTGCCGGGTCCAGATCTGCTGCAGCGGGGCGATCTGAGCGCGCAGATCGTCCAGCGCAGCGTTCAACCGGGCCGAGGTGGTGTGAATCTCCTGCCGGACGGTGTATTCGATCTCGCCGAAGTTGTACGAGAGGACGTTCTCCATATCTGACTCCTCAGAGGTTGGTGGCTACAGCGCCGATCTGGTGCGAGTGGGTCTCCGCGGCTTCACGAAGGGTCTGCTGATTCAGCCGGATGGTTTCGGCAATCCGCTGCAATGCCGCGTGGAGTTTGACCGATTCCCTGTTCCACCGGTCCACGACGTCGTGGAAACGAGATGCGGCCACCCCACCCCATACCGACTCCGGCACGCCGCCTATGCGCCCGATGAAAGACGCCAGCATCGCTCGGATCTCCTCATTTCGCGCATCTGTCTTCCCGGCGATGGCCGCCATCAGGTCGAAGTCGGTGTTGAGCGAGTCCCCTGCCGGTGTCGTCATCGGCGTCCTTCCGTTCGTGCGTGTTGGTATGAAAGTTCGACGTGGTCGGCGCCCATTCGGTTCCACGCATTTCGATCGCCGTCACGGCACCGCGTGCGCGGATCGGATCGCACGATCGCAGGCCACGCGCACGAGGTGTTCACGGCCCGGCGCGCTCTGGCAGCCGACTGCGATGCGAACGGTCCCCTCGACCAGCACTGTCCACGCGACATGGCGCTCTGGTCGAATTTCTCGATACGTCACCGCAGCCCTGTCCGCGCGACGATCGGACGGGTTGAAATCGACGAATACACCGTCGGCCGCATCCGCCAGTGCCGTGCGCAGAGAATCCGCCGTCATCGCGAGATTGGAAGGCTGCGAGACCACGGACTGGGTGATGTGCAGCGCGACCTCACCGTCGACCGGTGAAACCACCTGCACCCGAGCTGATCCCGGTCCTGACGTGATGCGTCGGGCGGTCCAGGTCGCCGGGACCATCACGCCGATCCTGCCCTCGACCAACAGCGTCATCGGCATATCGCCGGCATGAGAATCAGAACTGCTGTCATACGCGGCCGCAAAGCCAACGCACAGCACCACCACGATCAGGATGCCGGACAGCGCAGCCACCGCCTTGCGATCACGGAATATCCCAAACCCTCGAGCGACGACATCCGCCTGCGGAACCTGACACACAGATCGTTTCGTCGCGGCCGCCCGCATGATCCAGTCGTCGTCGGCGATCCTGACTCGCACGCCGATCGCCCGCAGCTGATCGGCAATCTTGGAAGCGAGAAATTGGGCGCCGAGCACAGTGGTCGGAGCATCCACCAACACTCGCGCCGGCGCACCGAT
Source organism: uncultured Actinomycetota bacterium (assembly GCA_963843135.1). GTDB lineage: Bacteria > Actinomycetota > Actinomycetes > Mycobacteriales > Mycobacteriaceae > Mycobacterium. The sequence continues at coordinate 84,950 of CAWJJA010000026.1, read as the reverse complement.
GGCCAGCGTCACCGCCTCGGCGTCGGCGGCTGATTCCGCCCGCAGCGGTACGACGGCCCCGATCGTCCCCAAGAAGGACACGACCGCAAGATCTGAGGTGATTTCGACGATGGTTGTTTCAGCCGAGACCCCTTCTCGCAGCAGCCCTATTCGCTCCAGGACAACAACTTCAGGTGCCGCGATGTGCGCGGCCTCCCGTGCCCTGTCGATCCTCGCCGACGACCACCACCCGGGGCAGATGACTACTGCGGTGTCGACGCCCGCTCCCGCGACCGCGCTCATGACGTCATCCCACACGTCCCGTACGGACACCGGGCGATCGTCGAGCAACGCGATTTCGTCGTCGATACAATCGAGAGCAGTTGAAACCCATTCCGGGCGAACGTCGTTGGGGCCACGGATCGTGGCGGGCCCTACCTCGATGACGACTTCACTCACGGCGGGTCTGTCCACGCCACCTGTACCAGCTGATCCGCGTGGCCCCGGATGATCGACGTCGCCCGCCCAGGGGGTAGCGCAGACGGCCGGACAGTCCCGAGCAACACTCCCTCGTCCGGGCCGGCGCTCATCATCAAGCCCATACAGCCCAGTTCGCGCATCCGCGCCAGAACCGGATCGAACATCGCGCGAGCGGCACCACCCGAGCGCCGGGCGACGACGACGTGCAGTCCGAGATCCTTGGCGTGCGGAAGAAAGTCGGCGATTGAGGTCAGCGGGTTGCCGGTAGCGCCGACGGCAAGGTCGTAGTCGTCGATGACCAGGAAGATGTCAGGCCCTGACCACCAGGACCGCGTGCGCAACTGATGCTGGGTGATGTTCTCACCGGGCATGCGCGCTTCCAGGCGGTCGATGATCACGGTCAATCTTGCTGCCAGTGACGCTGGTGACATCGCGTATCCGGTGAGATGGTCCGACTCGACGACACCGAGCAGAGACCTGCGAAAGTCGACGATCTCGAGTTGAACCTCGTCGGGCGTGCGCGCGCGAATCAGCTCCCGGCACAGCAGCCGCAGGAGCGCCGTCTTCCCGCACCCTGCCTCGCCGAGTACGAGTAGATGCGACTGTTCTGCGAAATCGATATGAACGGGCCGCAATTCGTGTTCACCGATGCCGACCAGTACGCGTGACCCGGGCCGGTCCCCGCCATCTTCACCCAGTAGGTCGTCCCGCCGGACCTTCGCCGGTAGCAGCTGGACAGCGGGCGCTGCACTCGGCGCCCACCGATCGCGCAGTCGTTCGGCGCAGGCAGCGATCGTCTCGGCGAGCGCGTCCGACGTTGCGCTGCCGTCCCACCTTGGCAACGCAATCGCGAATTCCCGGCGATTAGCCGTAATGCCGCGTCCAGGTGGTCGATCCGACAGGTCGCGCGCACGCCTGCGGTCGATCTCGGATTCGGCGGGATCGCCAAGCCGAAGCTCGATGCGTGTCGCGATCTGATCCTTCAGGGCGGGCCGCAATTCAGCCCAGCGAGATGCCGTGACGACGACGTGAACGCCGAACGAAAGGCCCTGAGCGGCGATCGCAGTGATCAGAGCCTCCAGTGGATCGAACTCCTGGCGCAGCGTCGCCCAACCGTCGATGACCAGAAACACGTCGCCGAACGGATCCTCGGCGACACCCGGATCGCCGGCTGATCTGCGGTGGCGATAGTCGACCATCGAGTCGATCCCCATGCGACGGAACAACGATTCCCGCGCCCGCACCACTGAAGCCACTACCGAGACGGTGCGGCGACAAAGCTCTGCGTCCGAACGACCGGCCATCGAGCCGACGTGCGGCAGCTGTCGTAGCGAGGACAAGGCTCCGCCACCGAAGTCGAGGCAGTAGAACCCGACATCCGCCGGACGATGGTGCTGCGCCAGTGCCAGCAGCATGGTGCGCACAGCCGTCGACTTCCCGGACCGCGGAGCGCCGACGATCGCGACATTGCCTGCCGGTCCGTCTAATTCGACGACGAGCGGGTCCCTGCGCTGCTCGTACGGATTGTCCACCACACCGACTGGAACCGTGAGGGCACGCTGCCCCGGGCCCGGCATCAGGACGTCGAGCGTCGGCGACTCCGCCAGTGGCGGCAACCACACCCGATGCGCGGGCGGACCGTGGTCGGCCAAGCAGTCCAGCATCGCGTCCATCACCGTGCGCACGGGCTCTCGCCGCTGATCGGTGCCGGCCGGCCCGCTGACCGTTCCGACTGGCGACGCCGTGAACACCGCGAGGCGCGCCGGCGCCGTCGTCGGTGTGCTGCGCGGGCTGCCGTCATGACCCGACACAAAGGCGGTCTGAAACCGCATGAGCTCACCCGACGCGGACTTGAGGTAGGCCGCCCCGGGTGTGCTCGGCAGGTGGTAGGCGTCAGGAACACCGAGGACCGCACGAGATTCACCGGCGGAGAAGGTCTTCAGGCAGATCCGATACGACAGGTGCGTTTCCAGCCCCCGCAACCGGCCTTCGTCCAGTCGCTGGCTGGCGAGCAACAGATGCATACCCAGCGATCGGCCCAACCGGCCGATCGCGACGAAAAGCTCGGCGAAGTCGGGGTGCTGGCTGAGCAGTTCGGAGAATTCGTCGACCAGGATGAACAATGTCGGCAGTGGCGGCAGATCTACCCCCTGCGAGCGTGCACGCTGGTATTCAGCGAGATTCGCGAATCCTCCCGCAGCCCGAAGCACCTCCTGGCGCCTATTCATCTCGCCGGTCAGCGCGTCGTTCATCCTGCTGACGAGGTGTGCTTCGCCGGCCAGATTGGTGATGACGGCGCCGACGTGCCTGGCGCGCTCCAGCCCGAGAAACGTCGCGCCTCCCTTGAAGTCAACAAGGATGAGGTTGAGTACATCCGGAGGATGCGCGGTGATCATCCCGAGCGCCAATGTACGAAGCAGCTCAGACTTGCCGGATCCGGTGGCACCCACGCACAAACCGTGCGGTCCCATCCCGTTCCGGGCCGCTTCGTTGATATCGAGTTGCACGCGACTTCCGTCCGACGCGACACCGATGGGTACCGCCCTGATATGCCCTTCGCCGGTTCTCGCCCAATAGTCCTCGGGCTTGTTGCGGGTTCGGTCGTCGATACCCATCAGCTCGAGCCAGTCGAGGGGCCGTGGCCGGCCGTCGTCCGTCCCCGCCGTCGGCCGGAACGGCGCGAGACACCGAGCACACACCGATGCCTGCGACTTGGTGAAGAGGTCGGGTTTCGCAATCAGCTCATCGCGGTCCGGCCCGTGGAAAGTAACCGTTTCAGGACTGACGCACAGCTGCAGGCTCTGCTTGGTCGCGACACTGCCCGGCGCGCCGATCTCGACGATGGTGGTGCCGGTCCACTCGTCGCCGCCGCGATCCAGACCCGTCGAGTCGCCACCGTCCACGATCATCACAGTGTGATGGTGTCCGACAGCGCCGCGGTCCAACACGTCGTTCGCGGCTCGTAGAACACTCGGGTAGACCAACCGCACCGGACCCGCCCCATCGACATTGCATGAATGTTGATGGTGTGGAATCCATTTCAGCCAGTCCCACTCATCGCTCGTCGCGGCGCGGACGACGGCGACGATCGTGATGTGGTCGGGACCATGCAGCACGGCCAGTTGACAGATGATCGACCGAAGAAACGCCCTCGCGACGTGCGCTTCACCGTCGATGGAGATCATCGAGAAGCGGCGCAGATCCAGCGTGGTCGGTGAATCGGCCACGATCGACCGGCTTCGAATCAATCTGCGCATCGCAGTCACAGTCACGGGATCCAGTTCTTCGACACTGCTCAGGTCCGGTGGCGTCAACGCCGTGGACAGTGCTTGGCCACCGATCCCGACCCGGACGAGGCCGAAATCCGAATCTTGTGGCCGGCGCTCCCACATCCGTGTGCCTCCAGCCAGGGTCCACAACGTGCCGGGTTCAGGGTGACACCACCGCAACGACCGACGCTGAGCGTCGGCTGTGGTTGCGGCCTCTTCATCCAGGGTGTCGATGTAGCGGAGATATTTCCGCCGGCCCTTGTTGATGTCGGAGGTGCGGTTGGTTCCGCGGGCGCCGTAGATCAGCGTCCCGAGCACCGAAGTCAGCATCATCACGGGGAAGAACATGTACATCGGGTGGCGCATCGCCTGACCCGATGTCACGTACACCGCCATCATCCCGACAGCCGCGACGAGCATGGCGAGCGGCAGCAGGCGGGCGAGGGGATTCACCGGCGCAGGTTCCGGTATCTGCGGGGGTGCTTCTACGGCGATGGGTTCGAATACTCGCGGTGGCACCGGCACCCGTGACCCTCGGTCGAAGTCCATCAGACAATGGACGTCGCCGGCGCCTGTCAGGTTCCATCCCCAGCCGGTTGAGTTGGCGTAGTTGCGTTCCCGCGAGCCGAGTTACAGTTGCCACGCAGCTGTGCGTCGAGGGGGACCGATGCGAAATTCACTGTGCCGAATCACTATTGCGGCCTGCGTCGAGGACGCACATTGTGCGGTGGATCTGGCGGTGCCTGCCGATATAGACATCGGTCAGCTTCTGCCCCAGATCATCGACATCCTTGCACCCGCACGACCTGCGAGCGGCAACGATTGGCGGTTGTCCCGACTGGGCGATCCGCCGATGGATGAGTCTATGACTTTGAACGACATCGCCGTTCGTGAAGGTGAGGTGTTGCTGCTCACGACGGTCGAACCTCCGGTCGCGGAGTGGATTCATTGCGACCCATGCCGTGCGATGGTCTCGGGCGGAGCAGCGAACGGGGGGTCGGCCGTGCGGATGTTCCCGGCGATCTGCTGTGTGCTGCTGGGCGGATTCGGTGCGGTGGCACTGGCCTGGACGGCGGCGCATGACGCCGCGGCGGGCGATGTCATCACCGGGGCGTGTGTGGCCGTCGCCGCCGCGGCGGGGGCGGCAGTGGTTCGGCGCCTCTTAGGTGACCCGCTGATATGTGTGCCGCTGAGTCTTATCGCCGTGCTCTACGCGGGCGTGGTCGGCTTTCTTGCCGTAGCGCCCGGTCCACCCGCCTCCGGCCTACTGATGGCATCCGCAGCAACATTTTCGGCATCCATTCTTCTGCTGCGTGTGACTGGCTACGGCAGAACGCTTTTGACGGCAGTGGCGACCCTAAGCGTACTGATGGCAGCTGTCGCGGCTGCGGGTGTGACGTGGGAATGGCACCTGCACGCGGGCGGCGCAACGCTGGCCTGCATCTCGCTCGCCGCCCTTGGATTCGCACCCAGGATCTCGATGATCCTCAGCGGCGCCGGCCCCACGACACCGATCATCGATGATTCGCAGGCCGAGGTGACCGAACCCGATGCCGGGCTGTGTCACCGCACGTTGACCGGACTGGTGGTGGGATCGTCGATCAGCGCAGCGCTCGGCGCGGCATCGGTCGCCGCCGGGGAGATCCATGACGCTGGGTCGGCATTCCGCGATATCGCCTTCACCGCGGTAGTCGCGTTGGTGCTCCTGCTCCGCGCACGCATTCATATCGATCCGTCGCGTCGTATCGGTCTTGCCGCAGCCGCAGTGCTCACTGCTGCAGCGGGTTTCGCCGCTGCCGTCGTGTCGGCTCCGGCAAACGTGCATGTGATGAGTGCGCTCGCCGCCACCGCGGGTGCAGCCGTACTGGGCTTCGGAATCAGACCCACAGTGAGTCCGGTCGTTCCGCGCATTGTCGAGGTCGTCGAATACCTGGCCATTGCGGCCGTCGTCCCTATCGCCTGTTGGGTGGGCGGAATGTACGGATTGGCTCGAGGAGTGAATCTGATATGAGCACCTTTACGGCGAAGGTCGTGCGGCTGACAGGCTCCAGCGCACTCGCGGTCATGGTGTTGTGGACCGCACCGGCGGCTGCCGCGGTGGCGCCGCCAGCGGTGGACATGTCGATATTGCCCGAGCCCGGATCACCGGCACCGCCGCAGCGCACTGAACAGCAGGGCCGGTGTGTCTCCGGGACGGACCGGGTGGTCGAGAGCACCGGCGACGATCCGCTCAAAGACTTGAATTTGCAGGATGTCTGGCCACTCACACGCGGTTCGGGCCAGACAGTCGCGGTCATCGACACCGGCGTATCGAGGCACCGTCTGCTCCCCCACCTCGTCCCCGGCGGCGACTACGTGTCGACCGGCGACGGGACCGCGGACTGCGACGGACACGGCACGATCGTCGCCGGCATCATCGGCGCATCCCCGGATCCCGGCAGCGCATTCAAGGGGATCGCACCGGATGCCGCAATCATCGGGATCCGGCAGTCCAGCAACAGGTTCCGGGCGGCCGACGATCCAACTGGAATGGGCTTCGGAGATGTCGACACCCTCGCAATGGCGGTTCGTACCGCGGCCGACATGGGAGCGACCGTGATCAACATATCGACGGTCGCATGCCTTTCGGCGGAGGACGAATTGGATGACCGCGCTTTGGGGGCGGCGCTGGCCTACGCGGTCGACGTCAAGAACGTGGTTGTGGTGGCGGCCGCCGGAAATGTCGGCTCGCCCGGCCAGTGCTCCGAGCAGAATCCGACGACCGATCCGCTCCGACCCGGCAGGCCCAACTGGTCTGACGTCAGGACGGTGGTGAGTCCGGGTTGGTATGACGACTATGTGCTGACGGTGGCCTCGGTGGGCAGTGACGGCACGCCTTCGTCCTTCAGCCTTGCAGGACCGTGGGTAGACGTCGCAGCGGTGGCCGAAGGGGTGGTCTCAACCGACCCCGACGGCGAGGGGCTGATCGACAAGCTCGCCGATGACGAGTCACCGATCTCGGGGACAAGTTATGCGGCGCCGGTCGTCAGTGGAGTGGCCGCCCTGCTGCGCTCGCGATCACCCGAACTGACTGCGCGACAGGTCATGCAGCGCATCGAGGACACCGCCCACCGCCCCTCCGCCGGTTGGGATCCGGTGGTCGGTCACGGGACGATCGACGCACTCGCGGCGGTGACCGCTGGTCCCGGGCCGGTACCGGGGCCCGGCCGGTAATACACCACAGCCGCCGTCGATACCTGATTCCGAGCCCACCGAGGACCGCAGTCATTTTGCATTGCACGGCGCCGCGCTCTGCGTCACGGTGTCGATCGCACTCGTTGCGATGACAGCGTCGGCGCGTCGGCTACGGCGTCGGACCGACGGTGTCTCTGCCCACTGACGCACTCTGCACGCTGAGTTCGGGGCCGCGCGGCAGGTGCGCAAGCAGCGCCCACGGCGCAGGCACAGGGTTGGCCAGCCCCAGGCGTTCGGCCGCATCCGCATCACGTATACCGAACAGCACACCGGCGTCGTTGACCAGAAATTGCGCCCCTGTCGCGGCGCCGGAACCAGAAATGCCTGCGGCGCGCACGAATGCGCTCCGGCCGGGCGGCATGACGAACATGTCGACTGCGGGTCCCGCATCATCGGCCTGTGCCAGTTCCACAACGCCACGATCGGCGTCGACTGGCAGAGAGTCACCCATGAGCACAGCGCCAGGTCGTGCGCAGAGAACCGAACTGTCGGTGACACCACCGCGATCGGGAAAGGCGGCGACCGGAAGTTCGCCGACACTCGGCACACGCCCGATCAGCGCCGGCGCGACGGCGACGATGTCGCGTCGCAGTCGAATAGGTGAATCTGATGAGGTCGGCAGCCACCTCACCGACGCGCTGGACACCGTCTGCGAGAGCGACGTAGTACTCCGTGGAACCGGCGCGCGTCAGCCCCATCACGGCGCCGATCGGGACCCCGGGCAGTACCGATGGCGCCCCGGCACCTGGAACGGAAGGCGGTGCGATATCAGGCGCCTCTGGTAACACATCGAGCAGTGCACGTGAAACCGGCCGGGGCACAACGCCGTCGAGTTTCAGTGCACGCACGACGGCGTGGTTTCGCAGGTCCAGCCTGGCTCGTCGCCCTTCGTAGAGCAGATAGGTCGCCGCCGCGGTCTCACCTTGCGGGGTGACGAGCGCACTCTGGCTCCCGTCGAGGTGCGCTGACGTTTGTCCGGCAAGCACTGTGGTGCTCCCCGTCGTGTCATCACAAGCCGTCCAGACCGATTCGTCTGCACCCAGTGGCGTCGCAGTGGTGTCGGGAGCACCCGGAATGCCGACGAGTGCCCCACGCTTGGTCCGCTCCACCGCCGACATGCTGACCAGTTCGGGCTCCTGGGCCACACCGGTGATCAACCGCGCGGAGGTCAGATTCAACGCAGGGTGCATGGTGTCGCCTATGCGCACATACAGTGCGCCGGACTCCCGCACGATCACGATCGTGGCGCTCCCGACGTCACCACTCGGCCGCAGGAACGCGAGGACCCCGCACACAGCGACTGCGATGGCCGCCAGAACGCACCCTGCGACAAGCGAAAGTGATTGCGCACGTAGCGGATCGTCGAGCATGCGAACGTCGCCGCGCACCAGCGCGTGTTCCATCCGTCGTACCAGAAAGCGATATCCGCTGATCTGGATACCGGAAGTCGTTCGCCCAGTCATCCCGCCCCCGCAGCCAGCCTAAGCGCCGTCCGCAGGTCGTTACGTCACTGATTTCAGTCGGATCTGGCGCGGCGTTCCCGATATGCCGCGACGTGTTGACGATTCCCGCAGTTGCCCGTGTCACAGAACTTTCCCGAGCGATTACGCGAAAGGTCCACCAGCACGGCGTCGCAATCCGACGCGGCGCAGACCTTGAGCCGGCGCAGCTCGCCGATACGGATCAGGTCGGCGAGCGCCATGGCCATCTCCGCGCCCATCCGCTGCCATAGCGGATCGCTCACCGACGCCAGGTGCAGATGCCACTCCGGCATCTCCGGATGGCGGGTCAGCCAGGGCGAGGCCTGGGTGTCGCTCAGCAGAGCGTTCACCTGGTCCACAGCCCGCTCTTCGTCACCGGCGACCAACCAGATCTTGCCGAGCCGATCCCGCAGGCGATGCACTGAATCGAGCTCGGCGTCGTCGTGGTCGCGCCGACCGGTCCAGCCGAACCCGTCCAGGTACGCATCGAGGGCCGGCAGATCGACGAGCTGCTCACCGTCCGTCCCGCTATTGATCAGCACACATGCGGCACGCAGTGTGAGCTCGGTGTCATAACTAAAAAGCATTTGACTCATGACCCCTTTCCCGGCTAGCGTCATGACCAAAGTTGATTTTACTCATTACGCGACGGAGGTGCACCCATGACCGCGAATCAGCTCGACGAACGCGCGTCCGTCGACCATTTCCGGCTCGGCCTGCTGCTCGCCGTCGGCTCGGCATTCGCCTTCGGGTCATCGGGACCGTTCGCCAAGGCGCTCATGGAAGCCGGCTGGAGCCCGACGGCAGCCGTCGTCGCGCGGCTCGCCGGCGGCGCCCTGGCGATGGCCGCGTTCGCGACCATCGTTCGGCCCGGCTGGATCCGCGAAGCGCTGCGCCACGCCAAAACCGTCGTCCCGTACGGCGTGATCCCGATCGCGGGCGCGCAACTCTTCTACTACAACGCGGTCGCACACCTGTCCGTCGGCGTCGCCCTGCTGCTGGAGTACACCGCGCCGATCCTCGTCGTCGCATGGGTCTGGATGACCACCCGACGCAGGCCGACCAACCTGACGCTCGCGGGTGTCGCCCTAGCGTTGATCGGAATCATGCTGGTACTCAACGTGTTCAGCGACACCCACATCAACCTCATCGGTGTCGGCTGGGCGCTGGCCGCAGCGGTCTGTGCCGCGTGCTACTTCGTGATGTCGGCCAATGTCGGCAACAGCTCTGCCGGCAGCGAGGGCGTCAACCCCATCACCCTGGCCGCGGCCGGCCTGGTGGTCGGCACCGCCGCGGTCACGCTTCTCGGTGTCGTCGGCATCATGCCGCTGACCTTTACGACCAATGACACTGTCATCGCGGGGTTGACGACGTCGTGGGTGGTGCCGGTCGTCGCGCTGGGGGTCGTGGCCACCGCGGTCGCATACACGCTCGGCATCATGGGCATCTCGTGGTTGCGCCCCAGGTTCGCCTCGCTGGTCGGCCTGTCCGAGGTGATGTTCGCCGTACTGGCGGCCTGGGTGCTGCTGGGCGAGGCGATGGCGACGATTCAGGCCGTCGGCGGGGTCATCGTGTTGGCGGGCCTGGCACTGGCGCGCCAGGGCGACCGGAGCGAGGAGTCGGCCGAGGTGACGCTGCCCGAGGGCGTGCCGTCGTCGGTAGCCCAGCGATAAGGGATTCGCCGCGGCGGGCCCCGATATGGGAAAATGGCCGACGTGACTTTGCTACGGATGCCATCTCAGCTGGCCGCAGCCATTTCGACTGTTGTCTGCGCCACGGCGCTCGTCGTCGCCCCGGCAGCGATGGCCCAGCCCGGACCTCAGCCCGGAGTGCCCGGGCCGGGACCGGCGCCGGGCCCGATAGCCGCGAACGCCCCCGGCCCCGCCCCGACCCAGTCGTCGTCATGCCCCGACATCGAGGTCATTTTCGCGCGCGGAACCGACGACACACCTGGGCTCGGAACGCCCGGCTCGGCGTTCGTCAACGCGCTGCGCCCACTCGTCGGCGACCAGACCGTCAGCTCTTACGCGGTCAACTATCCCGCGTCGTATGACTTCCTGGCGGCCGCCGACGGTGCCTACGACGCCGAGAACCGCATCCAGTTGATGTCCACGCAGTGCCCAGGGACAAAGCTCGTGCTCGGCGGATATTCGCAGGGCGCTGCCGTCATCGACATGCTGGCCGGCGTCCCGCCGCTGGGCAATAAGATCGGCGACATCGGGTCGGCCGCTCCGTTGCCCGCGAGCCTTCAGTCGAATATCGCCGCGGTGGCCGTGTTCGGCAACCCCGCAACGAAGTTCAGCAATCCGCTGACCAGCTCGGTTTTCGGCGGTCGGGCGATCGACCTCTGCAAGGATGGCGACCCCATCTGTTCGGGCGGCAGGAACCCGTTCGCACACAACGATTACGTGTCCGCAGGCCTCGTTCAACAGGCCGCGAACTTCGTCGCTGGCCGGGTTTGACGGCGACAACCGCTACGCTGTTGATCTTGTGATGTTCGATCGACTCCGCAGCCGGTTCTTCGCCGCCGTTTCCGCCACTCTTGTCGCCCTGGTCGCGCTTGTCGCGCCTACCTTGTCCCCCATGCCGATTGGTGGCATCGGGACGGCATCAGCCCAAGGGTGCCCCGACATCGAGGTCGTGTTCGCCCGCGGCACCAACGAGGACGCCGGCCTCGGCTTGGTGGGCGGCACCTTCGTCGACCAACTGCGGGGCAAGGTCGGTGGCAGATCAGTGGGCGCATACGCGGTCAACTACCCCGCGACATTCGACTTCCTCAAGGCGGCGGCGGGGGCCAACGACGCCAGCGCCCACATCCAGTACATGGTCAACACCTGTCCCAACACCCGGCTGGTGCTCGGCGGGTACTCGCAGGGCGCGGCCGTGATCGACGTGATCAGCGCCGTGCCGGTACCGGGCATCGGCTTTGACAACCCGCTACCGCCCAACGTGCCCGAGCATGTCGCCGCCATCGCCGTGTTCGGCAATCCGTCCGCCAAGCTCGGTCTGCCGCTTACCGTGAGCCCCGTCTGGGGCGGCAGGGCCATCGATTTGTGCAACCCGGGCGACCCGATCTGCCAGACGAACGGCGAGGACGTCGCCGCACACCGGGCGTACGCCGGCGGGCCCACCAATCAGGCCGCCGATTTCGTCGCAGCGCACCTCTGACGTCCCGTTACACCGCTATCTTGCGGCGGCGTCAACCATTTCCACTAGCATCCGTGTGGTGATTCGCCGCCACCTGCTCACCGGTCTCGTCGCTGTACTCGTTTTCGGCGCCCTGCTCATCGCTCCTGCGGCTGTCGTTTCGCTGACGCCGTCGGCGAGTGCCCAATCGTGCCCCGCCGTCGAGGTCATATTCGCGCGTGGCCGGTTGGAATCGTCAGGCGTCGGGAGACTCGGCAATGCGTTCATCAGCGCGCTGCGCAGCAAGACGAACAAGAACATCGATGTCTATGCGGTGCAGTACCCCGCCGACAACGAGATCGACGTGGGCGCCAACGACATGAGCGGCCACATCCAGTACATGATGGACACCTGCCCGGATACCCGGTTGGTGCTCGGTGGCTATTCGCTCGGCGCCGCGGTCACCGACGTGGTGCTCGCCCTGCCCTTCGGCTTCTTCGGGTTCGACGCCCCGCTGCCTCCTGGCGCGGATCAGCACATCGCCGCAGTGGCGCTGTTCGGCAACGGAGTCGCCTGGGTTGGGCCGATCTCGAATTTCAGCCCGGTCTACAGAGACAGGACGATCGAGTTGTGCCATGGCGCCGACCCCATCTGCAACCCGGCCGATCCGAATACCTGGGAGGACAACTGGCCCGCCCACCTCGCCAACGCCTACATCGACGCAGGAATGGCGAATCAGGCGGCCGACTTCGTCGCGGGCCGTCTCTAATCGATTACTCGCAAACCACGGGTGACCTTCGTGCGGGCCTCGAGCTCATCATCGGGCGGATAGTCGACGCGCACCAGCGTCAACCCCTGTGGCGGTGCCGCCGAGAAGTCGCTGGATCGGCTCGTCGACTCCAATAGCGTCGCGCACCAACCGGGTTCGCGGCGGTGCTCGCCGACCGCCAGCAGTGCGCCGACCAGCGACCGCACCATGGCCCAGCAGAACGCATCCGCGGTGACGTGTGCTATGACCCGGTCGCCGTCGCGCGTCCAGTCCAGCCTCTGCAGATCGCGGATGGTGGTGGCGCCGTCGCGATGGCGACAAAATGCGGCGAAGTCATTCAACCCCACCAGATCCCGTGATGCCGCCGCCATGGCGTCGACGTCCAGCGGTCGGGGCCATGGCGTGACGAAGCGCGCGTCCTGCGGCACTACACCGTACGGCGCGGTGGACAAGCGGTAGGCGTAATGCCGGCGCAGCGCGGAGAACCGGGCGTCGAAACCCGCTGCTGCACGGCCGACATCGAGCACCCGTACATCCTGGGGTAGGAAACGGGCGAGCCGTTGCACGAGCGGGCGGAACTCAGCCTCGCCGGCACGGGTCGTCCGGGGATACGCGTGTGGCAGTGCATCCACCGGCACATCGACATGGGCGACCTGACCCGTGGCGTGAACACCGGTGTCGGTGCGCCCGGCCGCGCGGGTGACAACGGGGGTTCTGAACACCGTCGACAATGCGTCGTCGATCACCCCGGCCACCGTGCGCTGTCCGGTCTGCGCCGCCCAGCCCGCGAACTCGGTTCCGTCGTAAGCGATGTCGAGCCGAAGACGGACCAGGCGAGCGGAGCGACGGGAAAAGTCAACGAGCCCGCCACCGTTGTCGATGGCGGGCTCATTCATTGCTTCACTACTTGGCGTCGTCGGCCTCGTCGGTCTGCGCCTCGGCCTCGGCGACCTCTTCGGCAGCCTCGGCTTCCTGGCCCTCCTCGATCGCTGAATCTTCGGCCTTGACCTCTTCGACGGTCTCTTCCGGACCGACCGCGGCGTCGGGCTCGACGGCGGCCTGCGGCGCGGAGGCGGCCGCCACCGGCTGTGCGGCCTTCTTCGAGGCGGCCGACCGGCGAGCGCGGTTGGCCTCGTCGGTCACGGTCTTCTCCCGCACCAGCTCGATGACGGCCATCGGGGCGTTGTCGCCCTTGCGCGCCTCCACCTTGATGATGCGGGTGTAGCCGCCGTTGCGGTCGGAGTAGAACGGACCGATCTCGGCGAACAGCGTGTGCACCACGTCCTTGTCGCGGATCTTCTTCATCACCTCACGCCGGTTGTGCAGCGTGCCCTTCTTGGCATGCGTGATGAGCTTTTCCGCATAGGGCCGCAACGCCCGCGCCTTGGGCTCGGTCGTCTTGATCCGGCCGTGCTCGAAGAGCGACGTGGCCAGGTTGGCCAGTAGCGCCTTCTGGTGCGACGAGGATCCGCCGAGGCGAGGACCCTTTGTAGGCTTAGGCATTTGAAACCTCAGGCATTGCGACTTCTCCTAAATGGGGCCGGCCCCCGTATCAGGTAGGACCGGGACGGACTCTTTCAGTTTGGGGCTTAGAGCTGTTCGGTTTCGGCGTAGTCCTGGTTGTCATCCAGGTCGTAGCTTGCATCGCTGTTCCAGGTGCCGGTGGCGACGTCGTAGCCGGCGACCTCGGACGGATCAAACGTGGCCGGGCTGTCCTTGAGCGACAGGCCGAGCTGGTGCAGTTTGATCTTCACCTCGTCGATGGACTTCTGGCCGAAGTTGCGGATGTCCAGCAGATCGGATTCCGTGCGGGCCACGAGCTCGCCGACGGTGTGCACGCCCTCGCGCTTGAGACAGTTGTACGACCGCACCGTGAGGTCCAGATCGTCGATCGGCAGCGCGAAGCTGGCGATGTGATCGGCCTCGGCAGGCGACGGCCCGATCTCGATGCCCTCGGCCTCGACGTTGAGTTCTCGTGCCAGACCGAACAATTCGACCAGCGTCTTGCCCGCGGACGCCAACGCGTCCCGAGCGGTGATCGAGTTCTTGGTCTCGACGTCGAGGATCAGCTTGTCGAAGTCGGTGCGCTGCTCGACGCGGGTGGCCTCGACCTTGTAGGTCACCTTGAGAACCGGGCTGTAGATGGAATCGACCGGAATACGGCCGATTTCGGCGCCCGAGGCCTTGTTCTGCACGGCGGGCACGTAACCGCGGCCGCGCTCGACGACAAGCTCGACCTCGAGCTTGCCCTTGTCGTTGAGGGTGGCGATGTGCATCTCGGGGTTGTGCACCGTCACACCGGCGGGCGGGACGATGTCACCCGCGGTGACCGCACCGGGGCCCTGCTTGCGCAGGTACATCGTGACCGGCTCGTCCTCCTCCGAGGACACGACCAGACCCTTGAGGTTCAGGATGATGTCGGTGACGTCTTCCTTCACACCGGGGACGGTGGTGAACTCGTGCAGCACGCCGTCGATGCGAATGCTGGTGACCGCCGCGCCCGGGATGGACGACAGCAGCGTACGCCGAAGCGAATTGCCAAGCGTGTAGCCGAATCCGGGCTCCAGCGGTTCGATGACGAACTGGGACCGATTCTCCGACTTGGTCTCTTCGGACAGTGTGGGTCGCTGAGAAATCAGCATGTGTTTCTTTTCTCCTCCTCGGCACCCGCTATTTGATGCCGTCTGAGATTTCCCGGCCGCTGGCGGCCCAGCCGCGGCGCGGCTGGAAGCTTCTTACTTCGAGTAGAGCTCGACGATCAGCTGCTCGGTGAGCGGGATGTCGATCTGTGCGCGTTCCGGCAACTGGTGCACCAGGATGCGCTGACGTTCGCCGATGACCTGCAGCCAGCCCGGGATCGGGCGGTCGCCCGCGGTTTCGCGCGCGACCTCGAACGGCAACGTGTTCAACGACTTCGACTTGATGTCGATGATGTCGTACTGCGACACCCGGTAGCTCGGGATGTTGACCTTGACACCGTTGACGGTGAAGTGGCCGTGGCTGACCAGCTGACGCGCCATCCGGCGGGTGCGGGCCAGGCCGGCGCGATAGACGACGTTGTCCAGCCGGCTCTCGAGGATGCGCAGCAGGTTGTCACCGGTCTTGCCGGGCTGCCGGTTGGCCTCTTCGTAGTAGCGGCGGAACTGCTTCTCCATCACGCCGTAGGAGAAGCGGGCCTTCTGCTTCTCCTGCAGCTGCTGGCGGTATTCGCTCTCCTTGATCCGCGCGCGGCCGTGCTGGCCGGGCGGGTAGGGGCGCTTCTCGAACGACTGATCTCCGCCGACCAGGTCGACGCCGAGGCGGCGCGACTTGCGGGTTGCGGGTCCGGTGTAACGAGCCATTATTTGTTCCCTCTCCTGACTCTCTCTTAGACCCGGCGCCGCTTCGGCGGACGGCACCCGTTGTGTGGCTGGGGCGTGACGTCGGCGATGGCACCGACCTCGAGGCCGGCGGCCTGCAACGAGCGGATGGCGGTCTCGCGGCCGGAGCCCGGACCCTTCACGAAGACGTCGACCTTCTTCACGCCGTGCTCCTGCGCCTTGCGGGCAGCGTTCTCGGCGGCCAACTGTGCGGCGAACGGGGTCGACTTACGCGAACCCTTGAAGCCGACGTGTCCCGAGGACGCCCACGCGATGACGTTGCCCTGTGGGTCGGTGATCGTCACGATCGTGTTGTTGAACGTGCTCTTGATGTGCGCAGCCCCGTGCGGGACGTTCTTCTTTTCCCGGCGGCGGGTCTTCTGACCCTTCTTGGGTGCTCCGCCTGCTGCTTTCTTTGCGGGTGGCATTACTTGGCCTTCTTCTTACCGGCGATGGTGCGCTTCGGGCCCTTGCGGGTGCGCGCATTGGTCTTGGTCCGCTGGCCACGCACCGGCAGTCCGCGGCGGTGCCGCAGGCCCTGGTAGCAGCCGATCTCGATCTTGCGGCGGATGTCGCCCTGCACCTCACGGCGCAGGTCGCCCTCCACCTTGAGGCTGCTTTCGATGTAGTCGCGCAGCTGGGTGACCTGATCGTCGGTCAGGTCCTTGGTGCGCAGGTCCCGGTCGATTCCGGTGGCTGCCAGGATCTCCTGGGAGCGGGTACGGCCGATGCCGTAGATGTAGGTCAGGGCGATCTCCATGCGCTTATCGCGCGGGAGGTCGACGCCCACTAGACGTGCCACAGTGGTGTGTTCCTTCTCGTTGCGGAGGTCTGTTCCCAGTCCGTTCCCGACGGCGTCGGGGTCCGGCCTCCGTGCCGGACGTGGATGAGCGGCCTATCCGCTCAGTGGTACTGAGATTTCGTCATTCAGTTGTGTAGGTGGCAGGCCAGGTTCTTGAGGAAACCCTGGCTCAGCCTTGTCTTTGCTTGTGGCGTGGATCAGAGCAGATCACCATGACCCGCCCATGCCGACGGATCACCCTGCACTTGTCGCAGATGGGCTTGACGCTCGGGTTCACCTTCACGGCTGTGTCGATCCTTCTGTGCTTCTAGTTACTTGTACCGGTAGACAATGCGGCCCCGAGTCAGGTCGTATGGAGACAGCTCCACGACAACCCGGTCCTCGGGCAGGATGCGGATGTAGTGCTGCCGCATCTTGCCGCTGATGTGGGCGAGAACCTTGTGACCGTTCTCCAGCTCAATGCGAAACATCGCATTGGGCAGGGGTTCGACCACGCGACCCTCGACCTCGATGGCACCGTCTTTCTTGGCCATTGTTTTTCGGAGATCCTCCGTGTCCTGACGAATCGTTGGCGCCTTGTCGGCGCAGCATTCTTACCGACTTCAAAACGTGAGCCGGTAGCCAGAAATTCCAGACAGGGGCACGCAAGAGTCGGCGCGTTTACCGCACCGTTGGTCCATACTACCCGCTCGGCCGTCGCTCCCAAAATCGCTGAACTCGCAGCTCAGCATAGGGAGTGAGGCCGATCGGTTCGCTCACGGCGAATCCGGCGCCTGACCCTGATATCGGCTGGACGACGGGCGCATACTTATAACCGATGACCTCCCCTTCCCCGCAGGCCCGAAAACCCGTCATACTCTCCGTCGACGACGACCCCGCAGTCTCGCGTGCCGTCGCCCGCGATCTCCGTCGCCACTACGGCGAGAGATACCGCATCGTGCGAGCCGAGTCCGGCGCCGACGCCATCGAGACCCTCAAGGAACTCAAGCTGCGCGGCGACGCCGTGGCGGTGTTCGTCGCCGACTACCGGATGCCGCAGATGAGCGGTATCGAGTTCCTCGAGAAGGCGATGGACTTCTTCCCGCTGGCACGACGCGTGCTGTTGACGGCCTACGCAGACACCCACGCCGCGATCGACGCCATCAATGTCGTCGACCTCGACCACTACCTGCTCAAGCCATGGGATCCGCCGGAGGAGAAGCTGTATCCGGTGATCGACGGCCTGCTCGAGGGGTGGCGCGCGGTGGGCGACCGGGCCATGCCCTATACGAAGGTGATCGGCCATCAGTACAGCGAGCGGTCATGGGAGGTGCGTCAGTTCCTGGCACGCAACGAGTATTCGTTCCGTGCCGTCAACGCCGAGGAACCCAAGGGCAGGCAGCTCCTCGAAGCCGCCGGTCTCGACGAAAGCCGGCTCCCGGTCGTCATCACCGAGAAGGGCGAGACCCTCGTCGAACCGACGGACGTCGAACTGGCCACGCTGCTGGGCCTGTCGACCAGCCCGCAGTTGGAGATGTATGACCTCGCGGTGATCGGCGGTGGCCCCGCAGGCCTGGCCGCCGCGGTCTACGGCGCATCAGAGGGCCTCAAGACCGTCCTGATCGAGAAGGCCACCACCGGCGGGCAAGCGGGCCGCAGTTCGAAGATCGAGAACTATCTGGGCTTCCCCACCGGCGTATCGGGCGCAGAACTCACCACGTCCGCACGCCGCCAGGCCGAGCGCTTCGGCGCCGAGGTCATCACGACCCAGGAGGCGGGCAGGCTCGAGATCAACGGGGTGGGCGCGGCCCATTCGATCCGCCTCAACGGGGACAAGACCATCGGCGCGCGCGCCGTCATCCTGGCCACCGGCGTCGACTACCGCCAACTGCAGATCACCGGCTGCTGGGACGATCCCGAGGATCCGAACTGCAACTACATCGGCCGCGGCGTGTTCTATGGCGCCTCGGTTTCGGACAACAGCGAGTGCGCCGGCGAAGAGGTCTACATCGTCGGTGGCGCCAACTCGGCGGGCCAGGCCGCCATGTACATGTCGCAGACGGCCAAATCGGTGACCATGCTGATCCGTGGTTCGTCGTTGGAGGCGGGCATGTCGCAATACCTGGTCGATCGGATCCTCAAAACCCCGAACATCACGGTCCGAACCTGTACCGAGGTCGTCAACACCGTCGCCGAGGACGACCACTTATCGGGGCTGGTGCTACTCGACAAGCGGACCGAGCGAGACCGAGACCGTGACCTGCGATCGGATGTGTTGCTTCATCGGCGCGACACCCCGCACCGATTGGCTCGAAGAAGCGGGAATAGCCCGCGACGATCACGGCTTCATCCTGTCGGGACCCGATCTGCGCGACAAGGTCGGCTGGACGCTGGATCGCCCGCCGCACCACCTGGAAACAAGTGTGCCGGGTGTGTTTGTTGCAGGAGACGTGCGGTCGGAGTCCGCGAAGCGGGTCGCGGCAGCGGTCGGCGAAGGGTCGATGGCGGTCATGTTGGTGCACAGGTATTTGGCTGAAGCGTGATAGCCGGCACCGCCGGCGGAGCCTGATTGCCGGCACCGCCGGCGGAGCCTGAGAGGACGTTTGATGGGCGCAACAAAGGGCGAGGAATGCCTCGCTGGCGAGCTGCGGACGCTGTTCCTGTTCGAGGATCTGTCCGACGAACAGCTCGACATCCTCTGCGCCGCCGGCCACATCGAGACCATCGCGGCGGGCCCTGCGGTTCAAGAGGGCGAACCGGCGACGTGCTTTTACGTGATGATCGACGGCGAGCTGATCATGTCGAAGCGCTCCGGCGGCGTCGACATCCAGACCAACCGCACGTCTCAGCGTGGCGTGTACTTCGGCGCGTGGTCGGCATACATCCCGGGTGAGGAGCAGGCCTATCAGGCCTCCGTACGGCTGACGAAGCCGTCGCGCTGCTTCGTGTTGGACTCCAACGATTTCGCGGAATTCATGCGGACACAGTTCCCCATGGCCGTCCATCTGCTCGAGGGTCACCTCGTCGGCGGACGCAGGCAGAGCCAGATTATCGATCAGCGCGAGAAGCTCCTGGCCCTCGGCACCATCACCGCGGGGCTGACCCATCAGCTCAACAACCCGGCCGCGGCCACCGCACGTGCGGTGGCCGACCTGCGTGAGGGCGTCGGCCATATGCGGCACAAGCTCGCGATGCTGGCCGAGGCCAAGTTCACTCCGGAGGCACTGCGCGTCCTGGTGAGCATTCAGGACGAGGTCGCCGAGCAGGTCGCGAAGTCCCGCGATCACGAACTGTCCGCGCTGGAGGCCTCCGATCGCGAGGACCAGATCGGCGACTGGCTTGAGGATCACGGCATCGTAGGAGCCTGGGACTACGCACCGACGTTCGTGGAGGCGGGCCTGGACATCGACTGGTTCGAGCGGG
This sequence comes from uncultured Actinomycetota bacterium, assembly GCA_963843135.1. Lineage (GTDB taxonomy): Bacteria > Actinomycetota > Actinomycetes > Mycobacteriales > Mycobacteriaceae > Mycobacterium. The sequence goes on along the minus strand of CAWJJA010000026.1, from coordinate 65,049 downwards.
TCTCGGCGTTGGTCGACGACGTCGACGCCACGGCCTCGTTGCAGGGGGCGATTGGGTGGCTGAAGTTCACGATCGACACCGAACTTCGGATGAACGAGATCGCCGAGGCCAGCAAGCGCGTCTCGGCGCTGCTCGCCGATGCGAAGCAGTACTCGCAGATGGACCGCGGCTCGTACGGAAGCGCCGACGTCCACGAATTGCTGCGGAGCACGATCATGATGTTCGGCGACAAGGTCGGATATCAGGGCAAGGGCAGGCCGGTCACCATCGTCAAGGACATGGACAAAACGCTGCCCGAATTACAGTGCTACCCAGGCGACCTGAACCAGGTATGGACCAACCTCATCGACAACGCGATCCAGGCGATGGGCGGGCACGGCACCTTGACCATTCGCACCGCGCGTGAGAACGAACAGATGATCCGGGTCGAAATCTGTGACGACGGCCCCGGAATTCCCGAGGACATCATCGACCGGATCTTCACGCCCTTTTTCACCACCAAACCGTTCGGCGAGGGCACCGGCCTGGGCCTGGACCTGGCCTGGCGCATCGTCGTCGAGAAGCACGCCGGAAACCTGGCGGTGCAGTCTCAACCGGGCGACACGCGATTCATCGTGTGCCTGCCGTTGGTGGCGCCTGCCCCGATCGTGCCAACTCCCGGCGAGCTTTCGGCCGCGGGTACCGAATAGGTCGACTGCGCCTGAAAGGTTGGAGAAACCATGACCGCCCCGCCACTTGGTTCTTCGGACAAGTCCTCATCACCTGATCTCGGCACGTTCGGCGTTTTCGGCCTCTATTCGCAGTGGCGGCAGCTCTCCCCGCAGCAGCTCGAGGACATCGAATCCCTCGGCTACGGCGCCATCTGGGCCGGTGGCTCACCGCCCGCAGAGCTCGACTGGATCGACCCCATCCTCGGAGCCACCGACTCTCTGCAGCTCGCGACGGGCATCGTCAACATCTGGAACGCGCCTGCAGGCCCGGTGTCGGAGTCCTTCCATCGGATCGAGAATGCCTACCCCGGCCGATTCCTGCTCGGCATCGGGGTCGGCCATCCCGAGGCGCACCAGGAGTACAAGAAGCCATACGACGCCCTGTCCGATTACCTCGACAAGCTCGACGAGTACGGCGTCCCGAAGGACCGCAGGGTGGTGGCCGCGCTCGGGCCGCAGGTGCTCAAGCTGTCGGCGCGGCGGTCGGCAGGTGCGCATCCTTATCTGACGACCCCGGAGCACACCGCGAGCGCCCGCGAGCTGATCGGCCCGGAGTCGTTCCTCGCACCCGAACACAAGGTCGTGCTCACCACGGACGCGGACAAGGCCCGCGCCACCGGCCGCAAGGCGCTCGAGGTCTACCTCAACCTGCAGAACTACTTGAACAACTGGAGGCGGCTGGGCTTCTCCGATGAGGACGTGGCCAAGCCGGGCAGCGACCGCCTGGTCGACGCCGTCGTCGCCTATGGCACTGTCGATGCCATAGCGGCCCGGTTGAGGGAGCATCTCGATGCGGGCGCCGATCACGTACCCGTGCAGGTCCTCACCGGACCGGACAAGCTGGTCGACGCGCTCGCCAAGCTGGCGGGGCCGCTCGGCCTGCAGTGATTCGCGATCGAAGGGACCCCGATGACTGAGCTCAAACCCGAACTCGGCCGCTATGGCGTGTGGACCTTCGGTGTGCCCAAAGCCGAACAGGCCGCCCAGATCGAGAAACTGGGCTACGGCGCCCTGTGGATCGGCGGGTCTCCGGCGGGCGACCTGAGCTACGTCGAGCCGATCCTCGAGGCCACGGAGTCACTTCAGGTGGCCACGGGCATCGTCAACGTCTGGAAGGCGCCGGCCGAACAGGTCGCCGAGGCTTATCACCGCGTCGAGGATGCGTATCCGGGCCGGTTCCTGCTCGGGATCGGGATCGGTCACCCTGAGCACACCGAGGAATACCGCAAACCCTACGACGTGCTCGTCGAGTATCTGGACGTCCTCGACAGCAAGAAGGTGCCGACAAGCCGACGGGTCATCGCCGCGCTCGGGCCGAAGGTGCTCAAGCTGTCGGCACAGCGCAGCGCGGGCGCGCATCCCTACCTGACCACACCACAGCACACGGGAGAAGCTCGAAACCTGTTGGGGCCGACCGTATTCCTGGCTCCTGAGCACAAGGTTGTCCTGGCGCGCGACGCGGAGGCGTCGCGGAAGATCGGCCGCGAGGCGGTCGATTTCTACCTCAACCTTTCCAACTACCTGAACAACTGGAAGCGGTTGGGGTTCACTGACGACGATATCGCCAAGCCCGGCAGCGACCGCCTGATCGACGCCGTCGTCGCCCACGGCACGCCAGATGACATCGCCAAGCAGCTCAACGAGCACGTCGCAGCCGGCGCCGATCACGTGGCGATCCAGGTGCTCGGCGGCTGGGACAACCTATTGCCGACGTTGAAGGAACTGGCAGGCCCCCTCGGGGTGAAGGGCTAAGCCCACGTGCCGTTACGAAGGTGAGCCATCGCCTGACTAGGGTTGTGAACCATGCAGTTGCTGGTGACTGGCGGCGCGGGGTTCATCGGCGCCAATTTCGTCCATGATGTCGCGCGTGAACATGACGTGACGGTGCTCGACGCGCTCACGTACGCGGGCAGCCGCGAATCGTTGGCGCCGGTCGAAGATGAGATCCGACTCGTTCAGGGCGACATCACCGATTCCGAATTGGTCGACAAGTTGATCGCCGAGGCCGAAGCGGTTGTGCACTTCGCCGCCGAAACCCACGTCGACAATTCGCTGTCCGGGCCGGAACCCTTCCTGCACACCAATGTCATCGGCACGTTCACCATCCTGGAGGCGGTGCGCGCACATGGCGTCCGGCTGCACCACATCTCCACCGACGAGGTCTACGGGGACCTCGAACTGGGCAGCCCGCAGCGATTCACCGAGTCGACCCCCTACAACCCGTCGAGTCCGTACTCGTCGACCAAGGCCGCGGCCGACATGCTGGTGCGCGCATGGGTGCGCTCCTACGGTGTGCAGGCCACGATCTCCAACTGCTCCAACAACTACGGGCCCTACCAACATGTGGAGAAGTTCATTCCACGCCAGATCACCAATGTGCTGACCGGGCGGCGACCCAAGCTCTACGGCGCCGGCGCCAACGTGCGCGACTGGATCCATGTGGACGACCACAACAGCGCGGTGCTGCGCATCCTCGCCGACGGGCAGATCGGGCGCACATATCTGATCGGCGCCGCCGGGGAACGCGACAACCTCACCGTGATGCGCACGATTCTGCGTCTGATGGATCGCGATCCCGACGACTTCGACCATGTCACCGACCGCGCCGGCCACGACCTGCGCTACGCGATCGACGCGTCGACACTGCGCGACGAACTGGGCTGGAGCCCCAAGCACACCGATTTCGACGACGGGCTTCGCGACACCATCGACTGGTATCGCGCCAACGAATCGTGGTGGGCTCCCCTGAAGGACGGCGTCGAAGCCGGATACGCGGGGCGAAACCAGTGACGGTCCGCGAGCTCAGCGTCCCCGGTGCATGGGAGATAACTCCGCGCGTACACGCCGATTCCCGAGGCGGGTTCTTCGAATGGTTCAAAGATTCCGAGTTCACGGCGTTCGCCGGGCACCGGTTCGATCTGCAACAGGCCAACTGCTCGATATCGGCCGCAGGCTCGCTGCGTGGACTGCACTTCTCTGAGGTGCCGCCGAGCCAGGCCAAGTACGTCGGATGCCCGCGCGGCAAGGTGCTCGACGTGGTCGTCGACATCCGCGTCGGGTCTCCGACATTCGGGCAGTGGGATTCGGTGGTGCTCGACGATCGGGACAAGCGGTCCATCTACATCTCCGAGGGCCTCGGCCATGCCTTCTTCGCGCTAGAAGACGATTCGACGGTCATGTACCTGTGCTCGGCGCCCTACAGCCCCGAACGCGAACACACGATCAACGTGCTCGATCCCGCATTGGGCATCGTCTGGCCAGAGATCGAAGGCGGGCCGATTCTGTCGGACCGGGACCGTGCGGCACCGATGTTGGCGGAGGTCGAAGCGGCCGGACTGCTGCCGACCTGGGACGAGGCGCAGGCGTTCATCGCGGGACTGCGCGGCCAGGCTTAGCGTCGGCCCACCGACGCCCCCGCCGAGACTGTCGGCGCTGTTGACGACGCCATTCCGACATTACTAGGATATCCAAGTATCTACAGCGAGGGACACCACCATGACCACACAGATTTCGCACTTCATCAACGGCGAGCGCACGAGCGGACAGTCGAAGCGCACCGGCGACGTGATGAATCCCAGCACCGGCCAGGTCCAGTCCACCGTGCCGATGGCCTCCGCGGCAGACGTCGACGCCGCGGTCGCCGGTGCGGTCGAGGGCCAGAAGAAGTGGGCCGCCTTCAACCCGCAGCGCCGGGGCCGCGTGCTGATGCGATTCATCGAGCTGGTCAACCAGAACGCCGATGAGCTCGCCACGCTTCTGTCGCTCGAGCACGGTAAGACCCATGCCGACTCACTCGGCGACATCCAGCGCGGCATCGAGGTGATCGAGTTCGCAGTCGGCATCCCGCACCTGCTCAAGGGTGAGTACACCGAGGGCGCCGGGACCGGCATCGACGTCTACTCGCTGCGTCAGCCGCTCGGCGTGGTCGCAGGCATCACCCCGTTCAACTTCCCGGCCATGATCCCGCTCTGGAAGGCGGGACCGGCGCTCGCGTGCGGCAACGCCTTCATCCTCAAGCCGTCCGAGCGCGACCCCTCGGTGCCCCTCCGGCTGGCCGAACTCTTCATCGAGGCGGGTCTGCCGCCCGGTGTGTTCCAGGTCGTGCACGGTGACAAGGAGGCCGTCGACGCCATCCTCGAGCATCCGGTGATCCAGGCCGTCGGCTTCGTCGGCAGCTCCGACATCGCGCAATACATCTACAGCAACGCCGCGGCCAACGGGAAGCGTGCGCAATGCTTCGGCGGCGCCAAGAACCACATGATCGTGATGCCCGACGCCGACCTCGACAACGCCGTCGATGCCCTGATCGGCGCCGGATACGGCAGCGCCGGCGAACGCTGCATGGCGATCAGCGTCGCCGTACCCGTCGGCGAGCAGACCGCAGAACGGTTGCGCGCCAGGCTCGTCGAGCGCGTCAACAACCTTCGAGTCGGCCACAGCCTCGACCCGAAGGCGGATTACGGACCCCTGGTGAGCGAGGCCGCACTGGCCCGGGTGAAGGACTACATCGACCAAGGGGTGGCGGCCGGCGCTGAAGCGGTCGTCGACGGCCGTGACCGCACCAGCGACGACCTGCAGTTCGGCGACGCGAACCTCGAGGGCGGCTACTTCATCGGCCCGACGCTGTTCGATCACGTCACCAAGGACATGTCGATCTACACCGACGAGATCTTCGGCCCGGTGCTGTGCATCGTTCGTGCCAAGGACTACGAGGAAGCGTTGGCGCTGCCTACCGAGCACGAATACGGCAACGGCGTTGCGATCTTCACCCGTGACGGAGACACCGCCCGTGACTTCGTATCGCGTGTCCAGGTCGGCATGGTCGGCGTGAACGTGCCGATCCCGGTCCCGGTGGCCTACCACACCTTCGGCGGCTGGAAGCGCTCTGGCTTCGGCGATCTCAATCAGCACGGGCCCTCGTCGATCATCTTCTACACGAAGACCAAGACGGTGACGCAACGCTGGCCCGCGGGTAGTCACGGTGCCGAGTTCGTCATCCCGACCATGAAGTAGATGGACTACTTCGGGCTCGACGAGCACGAACGCGTGATCGCCGAGACGGCGGCCGCATTCGCCGAGAAGCGGCTCGCGCCATACGCATTGGAGTGGGACGAAAGCCACCACTTCCCCACCGACGTGTTACGCGAGGCCGCCGACCTCGGGATGGCTGCGATCTACTGCCGGGAGGACGTCGGCGGCAGCGAGCTGCGCCGACTGGACGCTGTGCGGATATTCGAACAACTGGCGATGGCCGACCCCACGATCGCGTCGTTCCTGTCGATCCACAACATGTGCGCGTGGATGGTCGACAGCTACGGCACCGACGAGCAGCGTAAGTCGTGGGTGCCGCGGCTGGCCTCCATGGAGGCGATCGCGAGTTACTGCCTGACCGAGCCGGGTGCCGGATCGGATGCGGGGGCGTTGCGTACCAAGGCGGTCCCCAACGGTGGGGATTACGTGCTCGACGGCGTCAAACAGTTCATCTCCGGGGCAGGCACGTCCGACGTGTACGTGGTGATGGCACGCACCGGGGGTGACGGTCCGCGCGGCATCTCGGCCTTTCTCGTCGAGAAGGACGCGCCGGGGCTGAGTTTCGGCGCATACGAAGCGAAGATGGGCTGGAACGCGCAACCCACCGCGCAGGTGATCTTCGAAGGTGTACGGGTTCCCAAGGATGCGATGCTCGGCGGCGCCGACGGTGAGGGCACCGGGTTCGGCATCGCGATGAACGGGCTCAACGGCGGCCGCATCAACATCGCCGCGTGCTCGCTGGGCGGCGCACAGGTGGCCCACGACAAGGCCCGCACCTACCTCGCGGACAGGCAGGCGTTCGGGGGTTCCCTTCTCGACGAGCCGACCATCAGGTTCGCCCTCGCGGATATGGCGACGACGCTGGAGACGTCGCGTGTTCTGTTGTGGCGCGCGGCATCAGCGCTCGACGATGACCATCCGGACAAGGTCGAGTTGTGCGCGATGGCCAAGCGTTACGTCACCGACGCCTGCTACGACGTGGCGGATCAGGCGCTGCAGCTGCACGGCGGTTACGGGTATCTGCGCGAGTACGGGCTGGAAAAGATCGTCCGCGATCTGCGGGTGCATCGAATCCTCGAGGGCACCAACGAAATCATGCGTGTGGTCATCGGTCGGGCCGAAGCCGCCCGTGCCCGCGCGTCTTAACCGGGAGGGTCAATGTCGACAGTCGCGTTCTTGGGGTTGGGCCACATGGGCGGGCCGATGGCGGCGAATCTCGTTGCGGCGGGGCACACGGTGCGAGTCTTCGACCCCGTCGCCGCGCTCAAGGCCGCCGCCGCCGAGAAGGGTGCGCAGGTAAGCGACAGCGTCGCGCAGGCGTCGTCGGAGTCCGACATCGTCATCACCTCGCTGCCCAACGGCGACATCGTGAAGGCGGTGTACGCCGACGCGCTGCCCGCGGCTCCGAAAGGGACGCTGTTCATCGACACCTCCACCATCTCGGTCGACGACGCGCGCACAATCCACGCCCAAGCCGCCGAGCACGGACATGCGCAGCTCGACGCGCCGGTCTCGGGCGGGGTGAAGGGAGCGGTCGCGGGCACGCTCGCCTTCATGGTCGGCGGCGAAGCCGAGGCGGTCGAACGCGCACGGACCGTGCTGGAACCGCTGGCGGGCAAGATCATTCACTGTGGCGCCTCGGGCACGGGTCAGGCCGCCAAACTGTGCAACAACATGGTGCTGGCCGTGCAGCAGATCGCCGCGGGTGAGGCCTTCGTGCTGGCGGAAAAGCTCGGCCTGTCAGCGCAATCGCTGTTCGACGTGATCACCGGTGCGACCGGGAACTGCTGGGCGATCCACACGAACTGCCCAGTGCCAGGACCGGTCCCGACGTCTCCGGCCAACAACGACTTCAAGCCGGGCTTCGCGACCGCGTTGATGCATAAGGACATCGGCCTGGCGATGGATGCGGTCAAGTCGACATCATCGACGGCTCCGCTGGGCACCCACGCCGCCGAAATCTATGCGAAGTTCAACGAAGACCACTCCGATAAGGACTTCAGCGCGGTCATCGAACTGATCCGCAAGGGCTAGAACGGGGCGGGTGCTTCGTTCCGTGCCCGTTCGGATCTGATTCGTGAGGCGAACTCCGCGGCACGGGTACGTCGCCGTCTCGGCATCATGAGACCACGGTCGGCGCCGGTCGGAACCTGAATCGGCGGCGGAGGAAGATCGGCGGTGGCCGTGTCCCACTTCTCGAAGAACAACCGACTACCGGGTTTGGTGGTGTACTTCCTGCCACTCGGTGAGGTCCAGATGACTGTGCCGTCGGGCAGCTGAACGTCATGCCATTCATCAAATGTCTTCATCAGATGGTTCTTTCGGCACAGGCACTTGAGATTCGACGCATGAGTCGGTCCGTGCGGGTACGGGATGGTGTGATCGATGTCGCAACGATCAGCCGGCACGTCACAGCCGGGAGCCCGGCAGAACATATCTCGCAACCGCACGAACTCGCCCAACCGTGCCGACGGCTGATAGCGCGGTTCGGGGTCGGCGCTGGGCATGTTGATCGGAAAGACCTTGGCGCCGCCGCGGATGAACTCCGACAGCAGCGGCGTCGGCACGATGCCCTCTCCGACGATCAGCGCCACAGGCGCCTTGCCTGCGGCGACCTTGGGTGTCTGCTCGCGCGAAGCCGCCTCGACCGCTGATTGTTCCGCCAGAACATGGATCACGATGTTCGAAGAAGCAGGCGCGCGGTCAGCGGCGCACCTTTCAGAACCGCACTTGCACGCCAGACGGTCACGGCCCGCGGCGATTGCGCCGACCGCGTCTGAACGGCGTTCTCCCATGCAGCGAGGATCCTCATCGCAAACGCTTGCCACCATCGCCGCGACGCGACGCTTGAGCACCACGGCATCGGTGGTCAACAGCCGCCCCCATACCGACGTGGTCTCCGCAGGGTCGTCGAGGTCCCCGATCGAGAAATCCCGCGAGCGCTTGGATGATTCGGTCCGCCGCAACGCCGCGGGATCGAATCGCTCAATCCAGACATCGATCTTCTGATCCAGCTTCTGCTCCGACAGCCGACCCCATGTTTTCGCGCTCTCCGCCAGTGCGGCGTCGATCAGCGCGATCGCCTCCGGGTCTTCCACCAACTGGGTGCGCCAGGTGATGGCGGACACCACGCGCGAGCTCACCAGCCCCTGCATGTACAGCGCAGCGACGCCGGGAAGCCGGTCGCGCAGCGCAACGGCTATCCGCATCTGGCCTGACGCTCGCCGATGCCCGACGGTCATCGCGGCCGCTACCTCGGCAGCAGCCGAATCCCACCCATCGAATGCCCAATTCGCCCGTTCGCTATCGTCATCGACCCGGCGGCGGGCGAGCTCGGCGATCGCGGCCAGGCGGCGTGCCGCCGCGGCGGCCTCGGCCCGCGTGCCGTCCTCTATCGCGGCGACCACCGTCGCGTCGTCCACACCCGCGAACTGGACTTCGAACATACATTCGATTATGTCCGGCCGCACCGACATGCGACGCCGCTGTCCGCAGCGACTACATCTGGGTCCTCGCACCGAGTACGTCTCCGAACAGGGCCTGGCGCAGCGCAAGTTCCCTGGGGTCGCTGTAGGCGTGGTAGCCGAGCTTGTTCATCACATAGCCGTATCCGACGCCGGTGTCCGGATCGGCGAATCCGAATGAGCCACCGAGGCCGGGCCAGCCGAAAGCCCTGCCGGTGGAACCGAACACGAACTTGGATGTCGGCTTGCCGAAGCCAAGCGAGAACGACGCGTCGAGGTGCATGATCCTGTCGCGCGACCCGCCGGAGGGCGTCACGGCGGGGCCCTCCAGGGCATCGCGGACAGACTGGCTCAAACCCAGCTTTGGATCGCCCGTGGCCGCGCTTCCGTAGAGTTTGGCGATCGAGGAGGCGGTGGCAGTTCCGTTGACCGATGGCATTTCCGGTACCCGCACATCGTCGCGGTTGAAGTCGCCGGCCTCCTTGATTCCTGCGGCGATGAGGAAGGCTCTCGCGGTCAGACTTCGCGGGTTGAACAGGCCCGCTACAAATTTGGGGGGCATCGTATGGAGGTGCAACAGCATTTCGGTCCGGGTAACGGGGTCGAGCAGCGCCACCCGGTTGCGATCGACCGACTCCGGTAAACCGATATAGAAGTCCAAGTCCAGTGGTGTCGCGACCTCGTCGGCGAAGAACCGGCCCAGCGTGCGCTTCTGCGGATCGACGCGGCGGATGAGCGCCGACTGATACCAACCGAGCGTCACCGCGTGGTAGCCGTACCTGGTGCCCGGCGCCCAGGCCGGAACCTGCGCCGCGATTCTCGCCGACAACTTTTCCGGATCAGAGATGTCGGCGAGCGTCAGCGGCGGCTTGATCGCGACGAGGCCGGCCTGGTGGCTGAGCAACTGCCTGACGGTGATCGCACCCTTTCCACCCTGCGCGAACTCAGGCCAGTAATCGGCGACCTTGGCGTCGTAGTCGATGAGCCCACGGGATGCTGCAAGCGCTGCGGCAATTGAGGCAACGCCTTTCGTGGTCGAGAAGACGTTGACGATCGTGTCCTGTTCCCAGGGCTCATGGGTCTTCCCATTGCGGTAGCCGCCCCAGAGATCGACGACCTTGCGACCGTCGCGGTATACCGCGACAGCGGCACCGATCTCCTTACCACTGCTGAAATTGCGACGGAATGCGTCAGCGACTTTTCCGTAACCCTCGTCGGCGTCACCGCCCATGGGTGTCCTCTCCCCTCACGATTGAGGTCTTGCCCCGAGAACATCACGGAACAGAGCTTGGCGCAGGCGAAGTGCCCGTGGATCGCTGATCAGGTGGAACCCCAGCTTGTTCATCACGTAGCCGAACCCGACACCGGTATCCGGATCGGCGAAACCGACCGAACCACCGGCACCGGGCGCCCCGAACGCCTTGTCGGAGGAGCCGATCACATACTTCGTCCGCTGCTCCGCGATCGGCCTGCCGAAGCCAAGAGAGAACAGCGTGTCGACATGTAACACCTTGTCGCGCAAACCCTTCGTCGGCCGCACCGGTGGTGCCGTCAATGCGCTGAAGACCTCTGGGGTCAAACCGATCTGGGGGCCACCCATGGCCGCATCGCCGTACAGTCTGGCCACCGATTCGGCGGTGCCCGTTCCGTTGGCGGCGGGTATCTCGACGACTCGGACGTCTTCCCGGTTGAACGTCGAAAGGCCGTTGGCCCCTTCGAATGCCACACCTGCCTGTGCGGTCAACGTCATCGGAATGAACCAGGCGGCCGCCAACCGCGGCGGTAGAACGTGCAGATGCATCAGGGTCGCGATCTGAGAGGGAACGTGCAGATGCGCCACCCGGTTTCGGTCGACGGAGTCCGGCAAACCGATGTGGAAGTCCAGCCCCAGTGGCCCCGCGATCTCGTCGGCGAAGTACCTGCCGAGGGTGCGCCCCTCGGGATCGGCGTGCCGGATCAGTTCGGACGCGTACCACCCCAGTGTGACGCCGTGGTAGCCGTGCCGGGTGCCGGGCGGCCAGGCGGGCACCTGAGCCGCCAGCCGCTCCGAGAGCCTCTCCGGCGCGGCGATATCGGCAAGAGTCAGCAGCGGCTTGATCACGGGTAACCCGGCCTGGTGAGCCAGCAGCTGACGGACGGTGACCGCCTCCTTGCCGCCCTGCCCGAACTCCGGCCAATAGTCGGCCACTCGCGCGTCATAGTCCAAGAGCCCGCGCGAGACGGCCAGCGCGACGGTGAGTGCGGCAACACCTTTCGTCGTCGAGAACGTATTGACCAACGTGTCCGTCGTCCACGGCGCTCGAGTGGTTCCATCGCGGAATCCACCCCAGAGATCCACGACCTTGCGTCCGCCGCGATAGATCACAACTGCGGCCCCGACCTCCGCACCGCTGGCCAGATTGAGCCGAAACGCGTCCGCGACTTTTCCGTAGCCCTCGTCGACGCCACCGCACACACGCTCCGGCGAGACGCTGGTTCTCTCAGCCATGACCTAGTTCACCGCCTAAACGGCGGGGCCAGCCAACGACACACCGCCATGCGCGCGAATTTTATCTGCGCAGACGCTGCGGAAACCGCAAATTCGGCTAAGCGGCGGACGGCTTGTGCGTCGCCCACCAACGATCATGTATCCGTTGGCAATCGGCAACACGCAGCGGCGCGCTGCCGCCGAAGTCCGGACGCACCGCGACGGCGGCCGGGATATCGGGCACGCCCTCACCGGTGATGACGACAGTCGCCAGCCCGGCGCTATTGGCTGCCCTCAGCCCGCTGGCCGAGCCGCTGACCGCCAGCGCGTTGTCCGCGGTGAGCCCGAGCTCGCCGAGCGCGAACCGGTGGGCTTCAGGGTTCGGCATCGCCTTCTTGACGTCCTCGGCCGTCACCACTGTTTCGACGATGCCCTCGCCGATCAGCTGTCGCACCAGGGGATCGGCCCAGCTGCGCTGTCCACTCGTCACGACGGCCACCTGCACGCCCGCTGCGAAGGTGTCCATGACGAAGTCGACCAGCCCGGGGCGCGGGGCGAGATCGCGGTCGAGGATCAGTTCGTCGAACATCATCGTCTTGGTCGTGTAGATCTCGTCGGCGAGCAGCTTGGTCAGCACATCGGACTCGGTCGCCACGCCACGCTTACGCAGTTCGGCCGCGACGCGCTGCCGTTCGTCTGGGAGCGCCAGCAGTTGGCGGTAGCGCGTCACCGACCACTGGAAATCAAGACCGTGGTTGGCGAATGCCGCGTTGTACGCCATCCGGTGGCCGTCGCATTCGATGTCGGTCAGGGCGTCGAGGTCAAAGACCACCGCGCGCAGCGGGCATCCGTTCATAGCCGGCGAGGCGGAATCCCACCAGAAGCGGCCCGCGCGCCAAGTCGTCTCGTGCGTTGTCGGCATACAGCTAGGGTGGCCCACATCACAGCATTCCGACCTCCCCCATTTGGGGGATCGGCGATGCCAACTTCTTCTACCCAAGAAAATGCCAGGTCATAAGGTGGTGTGCATGGCATCCGGCAGCCCTCCGGTGCGTCTTGTGCTGGTCGATGATCACGAGATGGTCATCGAGGGTCTCAAGGCGATGCTCGCGGCCTTTCAGGAGCGCGTCGAGGTGGTCGGACAGGCCATCGGCGCTGAGCGAGCGCTCAGCGTGGTCGCTGAACTCAACCCCGACATCGTGCTCTCGGATGTGCGCATGCACGGCTCGAGCGGGCTGGACCTGTGCATGGAGCTACGGACGCGTGATCCGGGGCGCAAGGTCGTGATGTTGTCGGTCTACGACGACGAGCAGTACCTGTTTCAGGCCCTGCGCGTCGGCGCATCCGGCTACCTTCTGAAAAGCATCAGCAGCGACGAGCTGGTCCGTCAGCTCGAGTTCGTTCACCGCGGGGAGACGGCGATCGACCCGAGCATGGCGGCCAGGGCGGTGGACACCGCGGCACGGATGCAGCGCGACGAGTTCTGGCCCGGCGCGCGGCAGGGTTTGACGCAGCGGGAGAGCGAGATCCTGTCGTACGTGGTGAACGGCCTGTCCAATCGCGCCATCGCCACCAAGCTGGTGATCGGCGAGGAGACGGTCAAAACGCACCTGACCTCGATCTACCGCAAGCTCGGAGTCAGTGACCGCACGGGTGCGGTGGCCACAGCGCTACGCGAGGGCATCTATCAATGAGAAACCGATGACATCGCCGGACCGTCCCCCCAACGCTGTCCGCGACCTCGTCGACGCCGACCGCGAACTCGCCCTGCTGCGCGAACTGATCCAGGCCGCGTCCTCGGGGCCGGAGGTCGAGCCGCTGGCCGCCGCGGCGGCCCGGATGATCACCGACGCCACCGCCAGCGACGTCTGCTTCGTGCACGTGCTCGACGACAGCGACCGGTCGCTGACGCTCGCGGGCGCGACGCCGCCGTTCGACGCGGAGGTGGGCAAGATCCGGCTGCCGTTGGGCCAGGGCATTTCCGGCTGGGTGGCCAATCATCGCGAGCCCGTCGTGATCAGGCAGGACAAGGAGACCGATCCGCGCTACATGCCGTTCCAGTCGTTACGCGGCAAGGACTTCACGTCGATGGTGTCGGTGCCGATGGAAACCGATCCGGGCGGGCTGGTCGGCGTGCTGAACGTCCATACCGTTGAGCGGCGCGACTTCACCGAACGTGACGTCGAATTGCTTCTGGTAATCGGCAGGCTGATCGCCGGTGCGCTGCATCAGGCCCGACTGCACCGACAGCTGGTGGCCCGCGAACGGGCACACGAGAACTTCGTCGAACAGGTCATCGAGGCGCAGGAAATCGAGAGGAAGCGGCTGGCAGGCGACATTCACGACGGAATCTCGCAGCGGTTGATCACTCTGTCGTACCGACTCGATGCCGCCAGTCGCTCGGCGCCCGGTGATCCGACCGCTGCCGCCGAACAATTGGAGAAGGCTCGCGAACTGGTCGACCTGACGTTGCAGGAGGCCCGCGCTGCAATCAGTGGGCTTCGCCCTCCGGTGCTTGACGACCTCGGCTTGGCCGGCGGCCTCGCCAGCCTTGCGCGCTCCATCCCCCAGATCGGTATCGACGTCGATCTGATGGAGACCCGCGTACCCGACCACATCGAGCTCGCGTTGTACCGCATCGCGCAGGAATGTCTCCAGAACGTCGTCAAGCATGCAAAGGCCACGTCCGCTCGACTCACCTTCGCCGTCGACGCGGGAGATAGCGGCGATGTCGCCCGCCTCGAAATCGTCGACGACGGCGTCGGTTTCGATACTTTCGAGCATCCCCTGGGCAGCGACGAGATGGGTGGCTACGGCCTACTTTCGATGGCCGAACGAGCCGAGATCGTCGGCGGCCGACTCAACATCAGATCGCGCCCGGGTTCGGGCACCGCGGTGACAGCGACGATCCCGGTGCCGTCGGTGGTGCCGGAGTGAGTGGCTGCACTTCGCAGTCGAGAAACGACAGCAGTACTTGCGCCGTACGGTCCTCGGCGTCGAGGAATGCTGCATAGTGCCCGCCGGGCAGCTGGACGAGCTGACCTCGCGAAGCCCGCTGCGCCGCGCGGGCCGCGGGTCCCGGTGGGGCGACGCCGTCGTCGTCATAGGCGACAACCAAGAGCGGACACTGGATCCGCGCAGCGAATCGGCCCGGCCGGTAGAACCCGACGCGGATCGCCGACCGCGCCGCGACAGTTTGTTGCCAACTGGGATAGCGGTTTCCCGGGTTCAGCGCCACAGCGCCATTACGGGAGTCGGGTGTCGTCAGCGATGCGACGGCCCCTCGTTCTCCTGCCAGCGGGACAAGTAGCGGGTCGCGCCCGATGAGACCCCTCAACGCATCGGCTGCGGCGCGCCGGGCAAGGCGCGCGAACGCGCGCGGCGTTGTGTGGGGTAACGCGTTGCGCATGGCATCGAGTCCGTCGGCAAGCGGCGCATGGGCGATCGCCGCCGCCAGGCCAGGGTTGCGTGCGGCGACAGTGAACACGTGCCCGCCCGAAACCGAGAACCCCCATATCGACAACTTGTCGCTGTCGACGCCGGGAAGGGTGGCAGCGAATCCGATGGCAGCCTGCCAGTCGGCGAGCTGATCGCCGATCCGCACCAGTTGGCGTGGCGTTCCACCGCTTTCGCCGAGACGGCGATAGTCGAAGGCGAGCACGCTATAGCCGGCGTCATGAAACAGTTTGGCGAAGCGGTCGGTTCCGGCTTCTTTGATGACGCCGAGGCCAGCGGCCATGACCACACATGCGCCGTTGTAACCGGTGTAGTGCCATGCGGCGCAACGACTACCGGCGCTGGCGAACGCGATCTTTTTGCGTTTAGTGGTGTTCGGCATGGTCGGGCGCCCCCAAAGGGTTATGGTAGATACATCTACATACAGTATGTATGAAGATACATACTGTATGTATGAAAGGCAAGTATGACGGGCGACAATCGGCGCACGCAGGCGGAGCGCGCCGCCGAAACCCGCGGGGACCTCATCGCGGCCGCCCGGCACTTGTTCGCAGCCCATGGTTTCGCAGACGTGACGCTGGAGGCGATCGTGCGCGCGGCGGGTGTCACTCGCGGGGCGCTCTACCACCACTTCGCCGACAAGATTGAATTATTCGCCGCCGTATTCGAATGCGTGGAGGGCGAGGTTGCCGTCCGGATGGGTGACGCGATCGCAGCGGCCAACGAGACCGACCCGGTTGAGGTCATGCGGTTGGGCGCGCGCTTCTGGTTGGACGCCTGCTCCGATCCCGAGATTCAACGCATTGTGCTGGTGGACGCCCCAGCTGTACTGGGTTGGACGCGGTGGACCGAGATTGGAAACCGCTACAACATCGGACTGGTTCGGGAACTGCTCGCCGATGCCGTGCAGACCGGCCGCATCCCGGCTCAGCCGATCGAAGCGACCGCGCTGACGATGCTCGGGGCAATGCGTGAAGCCACCCTCTACATCGCTCGAGCCGAAGATCACGACCGCGCGCGCGAGGACGCCGGAGTCGTTATGGATCGGCTGATCCATGCTCTCGACGCCGACTGACACGGCGGCGCGATCACTGCAGATTGGAAATCCGCCTAGAAGTCACCCGAATTACGGCGCAGCGTCTCTATCGAGTCTGCAAGCGCGCGAGACTCGCTAGCGGACATCCCGATATCGGCGAACACCTCGCTGTTGAGCGTGACGGTGGCGTCTTCGACCGTCGACCGGCCGAGTTCGGTGATCTGTACCAGCGTCGTGCGGCCGTCCGTCGGATGCGGGGTCCGCGCCACCAGCCCGTCGGCCTCAAGCCGCCTGATGGCATGCGTGACGCTGGTGACATGGACCTGAAGCCGGTCGGACGCCTTGGTGATCGGAAGCGCGCCGTCGCGGCTGAACGCCAACAAGCGCAACAACTCGTATCGGGAAAAGCTGAGGTCGTAAGGCCGCAGCGCGTTCTCGACTCTGGCCAGCAGGATCTGGTGCGCCCGCATCACCGATGTAACCGCGACCATGCCGTCGGCGACCTCGCCCCAACCGAAGCGCTCCCAATTGGTACGGGCCAACGCGATCGGATCGCGCTTGCGCGGCCACGACGGTTGCGAGGGCACGCCTCTTCATACCGCACGCGGCTCGTCCGGGTCCCCGTGATGAGTTTCGCGACTGCCCCGAGTCTGTCGCTATGACAAGGAAGGAAATTCGATGTCGATCGAGCATGTACTCGCGGTCGTGCCGGTATCCGATCTGCAGGTGAGCAGCCGCTGGTACGAAGCCCTGTTCGGGCGCCCCGCCGACAACAACCCCATGCCGACACTCGCCGAATGGCAGGTCGTGCCCGGCGGTTGGGTCCAGATCTTCACCGACAGAACACGCGCGGGCTCCGGATTGCTGAACTTCGCCGTCGACGACCTGCAGACACACGTCGCGGGCCTTCGGCAGCGCGGACTCGAGCCCGGTGACGCCACCGGCGCCAGCAAGGGCGTCCACCTATCGGCGATCACCGATCCCGACGGCAACACGATCAGCTTGATCGGCGGATTCCGGGTCCGGTACTGATCGAGCTGTCAGCAGAGCGCGGCCCTCACCGCACCCAACACCGCGCGGGTGGACTGACGGCTACCGACGGTGATGCGCACGCCACCGTCGGCGTAGGAACGCACCTGCAGTCCGGTGTCGTCGAACACCTGGAGCCACTGCCGGTCCCACGACGGCAGGTAGACGAAGTTGGCGTGCGCGTCGGTGCTGTACACACCCATGGATCTCAGCCGCGTGCGCATATAGCGACGTTCGGCGGTGATCATCCGGATACGTTGTTGCAGCTCGCTTTCCGCGCCGTACGACGCGGCGACCGCGACCAGCCCAGTGATGGCAATGCCGAAAGGCAGCTGCATGGTCCACAGCCTGCGAGCCAGCTCAGGTGCGCAGAAGCCGTAGCCGACGCGGAGGCCGGCCAATCCGTATGCCTTCGAGAACGTCCGCACCACAACGACATTTGGATACCGCGCGACAAGCGCCGGAGCATCGATCCGGTGATGTGGCGAGAGGAACTCCACATACGCCTCGTCGAGCAGGACCACCGTCTCGGAAGGGACGCGTTGAAGGAACCGCTCGATGTCCGCCGACGGCTCAACTGTTCCCGTCGGATTGTGCGGCCGGCACACCACGACGACGCGGGCATTCGCGGCGGCGTCGGCCATCGCGTCGAGATCGTGATGCCCATGCTTGTCGAGCGGAACGGTGACCGACTCCAGCCGTGCCATCTGAGCGAAGATCGGATAGCCGTCGAATGTCGGCGACGTCATCACCATTTTCTCGCCCGGGCTCGTCACGGCGCTGAGCACCTGCATGATGACGCCTGTAGCACCGACCCCGATCACGACCTGCTCGTCGCGTACCCCCACATGGTCGGCGATCAGCGCGCGAAGCCGCTCGGGCAGGAACTCCGGATACCGGTTGCCGGCGTCGATTGCCGAGACAAGCGCTGACCGCACCGTGGGAAGTGGCGTGAACGGATTCTCGTTGAGTGACAGGGCCATTGAGTTCACCCCGGCGGGCAGAGCGCCGACGGCCGCATCCGTCACATCGCGGTTCAGAGTGACCATCAGCCCCGACCACCCCATCGCACGGCGGCGGCTCCTGCGAAGTCCCCGGCATGGGCGAACGCCGACATCATCACGATGTCGCCCTTCTTCAGCTGGCCCTCGGTGATGGCGCGGTCCAGATTGATCGGTATACCCGCGGCGAACAGGTTCCCGCAGTCATCAAAAGTATCGACGTGTCTCGTTTTATCCAGTTCCAGCGCTTCGCGCCAGTTCCGCAGGAACGCCCGGTTCGGCTGATTGGTGACGAGGAGGTCAAGATCCTTGGGTTTCACTCCGATTCGGTCGGCCACGGCATACGACACCTCGGGCACCTGGCGGTTGCCACGGGCGAGCACCTTGGTGATCTTGGCCTCCGTGAACCCGATGTAGCCCTCCCCCGTACCGGGTTGCCACCACTTACGCGGCGGATCGACCGCGAGAGTCATATCGCCTGCGAACTCGCCGTAAGTGCGGCATTCGATGTCGAGGATCGGCGACTGGTCCGACAGGGTCACCAGGCCGACCGCGGCGCCATCGCCTGGAACCGACGCCTGCGCCTTGCGACGAACCGTCGGCTGGTCGAACGCCTGCCCGGCCGCGTTCTGGGCTATCGCGATCAGCGCAGTGCGTCCTTCACCCGACTCGATCAGGGTGCGCGCCACCTTCAGGCCGAGCACGAAGGCCGCACATCCGCCGTTATGCAGATCGAGCACCCAATTCGGCTTCATGCCAAGACGATGCGCCATTCCGCCGCCTCCGCCGTAGAACGGCATATCCGGCATCTGGGTGTGGGTGATAAGGATGTCGGCTCCGGCGACCGCGTCCTGGCCGTGGCGTTCGACCAGACCGGCCGCGGCCCGCTCCACCATGTCGATGGCGGTCTCGTCCTCGGCGACATGATGGCGGAACTTGGGCGCCCGGAACATCAGGTTGTCCCGCAGGTCGTCGGACTCCGCGAACTGCGCGTAATACTCCGCGCTGATCGGCTCCCCGGGCAGATAGGTCGATACATCGATCAAGCTGACGCTCATCAGGTCCTCACTTCATCCAGTCCGGTGTGATGGAAAGCCCGTTGAGGTGGCGATATTCGGCGATTGCCTTGAGGTTCTTCAACTCCAGCAGGTGTCCGGGGCCGAACATGTCCCAGAAGTCACCGACCCAGACCGGGCGATTCGGCGGCGCGGTCTCCGGATACGGGTTCTTGTCGTAGAACGGGTGATGACAGTTCGTCCACAGCACCACCGAGCCCGGCTTGTCGAGCACCACCTGTGCGTCGACGATGCGCATCAGATAGATCATCCACAGGTGCTTGCCCTGATCCCAAGCGCAGTGGTAGTCGACCGTACCGGCATCCTTGTTCGCCACGGTGCGGGTGAATATCGGGCTGCCGGTCTCCCCGCCGAGCTTGTCGTACGCCACCCACAGGCCGGGCTCCTCGGTGGGTTCGAATCCGCGCAGGCTGTAGGTCCACTCCTCGAGGCACCGGGTGTCGGACATGTATTCGAACAACTCGTCGGGCGGACAGTCGATGTAATCATTGACGGTGCAATATGTTCCGTACACCTCGTCATGCGGATACACCGAGCGCATCATCTCCATGATGATGGGCGTCGCCTTCTCTCGCGGAGACGTCTCGACGCGGATCACCCCGTCGATAGGATCGGCTGTACCTCGATGGACCGTGATGTCCTCAAGCGCGGGCAGCGACATGGCGTTGCTCCTTCAGTGCGATGTGCGGTTGGCTGACTGCATCGGCGGCATTGCCGAGAAATGCTGCGAAAGGCGGGATCTCATCCGCAGAGCACTCGATACTGATGACAGACGGGCCGTCAACATCGAATGCACCGGCGAGCGCATCCGGCAGCGCGTCGAGTTCGTCGACATCCACGGATCGCAGCGTTGGGAACATCGCGGCCAGTCCGGCGCCCAGCCGGCTCGGCCCGAACCGGTTATAGCTGTAGAGGTCGCCGTAGAACAGCTGCTCGCGTGTCACGCACATTGCGTGCGCGTGGTTGTCGAACAACACAAACGTTATCGGCAGCCGATATTGAAGTGCGGTGTGAATCTCCATGCCGTGCATGAAGAATGAGCCGTCTCCCGAAATGACGACGGTACGGCCGCCCGTATCCGCGGCGCGGGCGAAGGCCATGCCGATACCGGCACCGAAGCTGTATCCCATACCGCCCATGCCCAGGGCTACGACGAACCGTCCACCGCGACGAACCGGCAGGTGATGTATCGCCGAAGCGCCGATGTTGCCGGCATCGACCACGATGTCGGCGGCGTCGGGCAGCACGCGGTCGAGTACCGCCAGCGCGTCGCGGTATCGAATCCCAGGTCCGTCATGCGGTGGTGTACGCTAGCTCGGAACGCCGCATGGTATCGGGCACGTGGACTCGGACCGGGCGACCGCGGCCCGATAGTGCGGCGGTGAGGAGCGACAGCGATCCGCGCAAGTCGTCGGTATGCACGTGAGTGCACGGCAGATACGGAGTCTCGGCACCGATCGAGTAGACATGCGCCGACCGCATCGCGTCTTCCAGTCCTGCCCGAGCCGTCACCGACATCCGGGTGCCGACCACCAGGCACACCGCACTTTCTGCGATGGCGTCCGCGACGCCGGGATGACCCATCACCCCGGTCACTCCGAGCGCGGATGACGAGCCCATTCCTGGCGTGCCCGCAACGTCTTTGGCGTCGGGCACGCATGCCACCCGTGCGCGTAGCAGCGACCGTAGCTGTTCGAGTTCGGCCCTGGCGTCGTCTCGTGCCACCTGTTCGCCGGCGATGATCGTGACTGGCCCGTCGGCACGCCGAAGGGCCCGCGCAATCGGATGGGGATCGCCGGTGTGGATATCACGCTTGTCTATAGAGACGTCGCCACCGTTGCGTGAGGTCAGTACCGCTTGCTGAATGTCCTTGGGCAGCAACAGTACTGCCGGCCCGCCGGTACGGGCCGCAGCGATTGCCTCCGGTAGTACCGTGATGATGTCCTCGGGTGTCGTCACGCGCCTGCAGTAGACGGACACCGCCGAGAACAGTGCCTGTGCATCGAGTGCACCGTTGCGCCCGCTGGTGTCCTGAAATGATCCCCGGCCGTCAAGGGAGGTGGGCGCCTGCCCGATCAGCGCCAGCACCGGCACTCGGCTTGCGAAGGCTTCTCCCAGCCCGGGCACAGTGTTCAGGCAGCCACCACCCGACGTCGCGGCGACGACACCCAGTCCCGCGCCACTGCGGCTGTACCCGTCGGCCATTGTCGCAGCGGAGAACTCGTGCTTCGCCAGCACCGCGGTGATGTCCTCGCGGTAGAACGCCGCATCGTAGAGGTCTTCGATGTTGGCGCCGTCGACACCGAAGATGTAGTCGACGCCGGTCGCGGCGAGATGGCCGACGATGTGGTCGACTACTCGATGCCTGGCCATGTGTCTCCCCTATTGCTCTTCGGACGGCTTCATAGAGGACACGTTTGGCTATCGGATTCGGTTCACCCAGTGGCTGGAATCACAGCTGTTTTTCGAGCAGTACCTGACCCGAGTCAGGTGAAACCAGTTGCACAGCAGCGATTTCCTCCACCGGGAGGGGTGTGTTACCGCTGGGCAGCGCCGTCGCACCGGACAACCCGAGCCACGTCGCGATCTGGCTCTGACTGCCGTCGCGGCCGACGATAACCATGCCGAGGTTCTGTGGCGGTGCGTCGCGCCGGCCCCAGTCGCCGTATGTGCATGCCATGTCGATGCGAGTGCCCCAGCCGTAGCCGGTCAGGCTGATGGTCGCGTTGATCGGCGTCTGCGAAACCTTCGTCATCGCCATCGCGGACCCGGCGGACTGGTCCGTGCCGGTCTGCAGCCCCAGGCTCTCGGGACGGATCGCGATCACCAATGCGACTGCCAGCACGGCGGCCGCGGCAGCCAGCGCAGCGGTGGTCATCCACCGGGAGCGCTTGCGCCGCGCGCTGACGCGGTGCAGCAGCGAATCGAGCACCTGGGGTGGCGGCTGCGACTGTTCGCCGCCGAGAGCCTCGACATCGGCGCTGTCGAGTTTGGCCAGCAGCGCCGGGATTGGACTCAACTCCGCGACGGCGGCCCGGCAGCGCGGACACGTGGCCAGGTGCGTCTCGTATTCGCGGTGCTCGTCGGCCGACAACGAGCCCAGGACGTAGGCGGCGTCCCACGTCGCATAGCGATCGTCGTCCACCCCTTCACCACCCTTGGGTAGCCCGAGTTGTGTCATCGTGTCACCCCCATCTCCTGCAGCTTGAGCCGAAGGGCCCGCATTCCGTAGTGCAGCCGCGACTTCACGGTGCCCTCGGCGATGTCGAGTTCCGCGGCGATCTGCGCGGTCGTCGCACCCTGGTAGTACGCGCGGCTGATGACCGCCCGGTGATCCTCGGACAGCTGGGCCATGGCCTCGCTGAGCAACATCCGGTCCAGCGCCGTCTCCACCTCGTCGGGCCCCGCGTGGTCCGCCGCTTGTTCCATGTCGGGGGTGCCCGATTCGCTGCGGTATCTCGCGCTTCGTCTTTCGTCGATCACGAGATTACGCGCCACGGTGAACAGCCACGCCCGCGCGGATCTCTCTTTGTCGTCCGTCACCTCGGGATGGCGCCATGCCCGCAATAGCGTTTCCTGCACCACATCCTCCGCCCGAGCCGTATCCCCGGTGAGCCGCACGGCATAGCGCCACAGAACTGCGGCGTGCTCCTTATAGAGCACCCGCATGACCTGCGCTTCTGCGGTCTCCGGGTTATCCAAATTTCAACCTCCGTTGTTAATACGAGGTTGCCGGTCATCCGGTTCAGTGTCGAGCGCCGCCTCGGCGCTCCGATGCTCTCTAAAGCGTCAGAATCCGCGGTCCGTCGTCCGTCACGGCCACGGTGTGCTCCCAGTGCGCAGCACGCGATCCGTCGGCGGTGACGACTGTCCATTCATCCTCGAGGACCACGGTCTTCTTCGTGCCGAGGGTGAGCATCGGCTCGATCGCCAACACGGATCCCGGTGCCAGATGAGGACCACGACCCGGCGCACCCTCGTTGGGCAGGAACGGGTCCATGTGCATCTGCCTGCCGATGCCGTGACCGCCGTAGCCCGCGACAATCCCGAATTTGCGGTCGTGCCGCACCTCGGCGGCATGTGCCTCGGCCTCGATGGCGTGGGACACATCGGTGAGCCGATTGCCCGGCACCATCGCGGCGATGCCCGCCTCCATGGCCTCGCGGGTCGCCGCGGACAGTGCTTCGTCGACTCCGATCAGCGCACCGACACCGAAGGTGATTGCCGAGTCGCCGTGCCAACCGTCGAGGATCGCCCCGCAGTCGATGGACACCAGATCGCCCGATGCCAGGGTTTCACTCGCGGACGGAATGCCATGCACCACGCGGTCATTGACCGACGAGCAGATGCTGGCCGGGAACCCGTGGTAACCCAGGAACGACGGGATACCGCCACCGTCGCGGATCACCGACTCGGCGATCTCGTCGAGCGCGAGCGTGGACACACCGCCGACGGCGGCGTTGCGAACGGCGAGCAGTGCGGACGCGACCAGAGCACCCGCGGCGGCCATCGCATCGAGTTCAGCGGGGCTGCGCTGCGGGACAACGCGGCGGTTGCGTACTCCTGGCAGGCCGATCATCGACGCATCCGTTCGGGCTAGCGGCCGAGTGCTCGTAACGCCCTGGCGAAGACCTCGTCCAGCGCACCGACGGCATCGACTGATTTCAGGTTGTTGTGGGAGTAATACTCGAGCAGCGGCTCGGTCTCGTCGCGGTACACCTGCATCCGGTTGTGGATGACGTCTTCGGTGTCGTCCGCGCGGCCACGGGCAGACAACCGCTTGAACAGTTCACCCTCGGAGACCGCGAACTCCAGGACGGCATCGAGCTTGGTGTTGTGGTTCCTCAGCATGTCGTCGAGCGCCTTCGCCTGCTCGACCGAGCGTGGGTATCCGTCGAGGATGAACCCGGTCGCCGCGTCCGCCTGTTCGATCCGGTCTTCGACGAGCGCGTTGGTGAGCGTGCTGGGCACCAGATCGCCGGCGTCGAGATAACGCTTGGCCTCAACCCCCAGTTCGGTGCCTTCGCTGATGTTCTTGCGGAACAGGTCACCGGTCGAGATCTGCGGGATGCCGAGTTTTTCGGAGAGCTTCTGTGCCTGAGTACCTTTGCCCGCCCCGGGCGGTCCGAGTAGAACGACTCTCACTTCAGGAACCCTTCGTAGTTACGTTGCATCAGCTGGCTCTCGATCTGCTTGACGGTATCCAAGCCGACACCGACCATGATCAGAACCGCAGTACCGCCGAAGGGCAGATTCTGCACGGAGCCGGTGTTGCCGATCTGCAGGAACAAGTTCGGCAGCACGGCGATCACGCCCAGATAGATGGAGCCCGGCAGGGTGATCCGGTTGAGCACATATTGCAGATATTCCGCGGTCGGCCGGCCCGGGCGGATACCGGGGATGAACCCGCCGAACTTCTTCATCTCGTCGGCACGTTCTTCGGGGTTGAACGTGATCGACACGTAGAAGTACGTGAAGAAGATGATCAGTGCGAAGTAGACCCCGATGTACGCCGGGTCAGCGGGGTTCGTGAGGTACTCGGCGATGAACCTCGAGAACCATCCATTGGCCGCGTTCTGGTCTCCGCTGGTGATGAGCTGGGTGATCAGGTGCGGGATATAGATCAGTGACGACGCGAAGATGACCGGGATGACACCCGCCTGGTTGACCTTCAGCGGCAGGTATGTCGATGTGCCGCCGTACATGCGCCTGCCGACCATCCGCTTGGCGTACTGGACCGGGATGCGTCGTTGACCCTGCTCCACGAACACCACGCCGACGACGATGGCGAGCGTGGCCGCGCAGACCGCGGTGAAGACCAGGCCGCCGCGGCTGTCCAGGATGGACTTGCCCTCGCCGGGGATCGCCGACGCGATGCTGGAGAAGATCATCAGCGACATGCCGTTTCCGATGCCACGCTCGGTCACCAGCTCGCCCATCCACATCACCAGGGCGGCGCCTGCGGTCATCACGAGCACCATCACGACCAGGGTGAAGATGTTCAGGCCCTCGCTCTGACCCTGGATGATGTCCAGCGTGCAGCCCTGCAGCAGGCCTCCGTTGGCCGCCAGCGCGATGATGCTGGTGGATTGCAGCAGTGCCAGCGCGATCGCCAGATAGCGCGTGTACTGCGTCATCTTGGTCTGGCCGGACTGGCCCTCCTTGCGTAGCTGCTCGAACCGTGGAATCACGACGGTCAGCAGCTGGACGATGATGCTGGCGGTGATATAGGGCATGATGCCCACCGCGAACACGGACAGCTTCAGCAGCGCGCCGCCGGAGAACAGGTTGATCAGCGAGTAGACCTGCCCCGAGGCGCCCCCGCTGACGTCTGAGATGCACTGCTGCACGTTCGGGTAGTTGACGCCCGGCGACGGAATCGAGGCGCCGATCCGGTACAGGATGACGATGCCGATCGTGAAGAGGATTTTTCGCCTCAGGTCCACTGTTCGCAGTGACGAGATGAAAGCCGAAAGCACTCTTCCTCCTGCGCAGCCGACCTGTGACTAGCGGCATGCAAATGTGGCTGGTCTGACCAGCGAGTTCTTGGTTAAGTCGGGTGTGACCCCCGTCAGGCGCGCAGCCTGCGAAGTCACGCGTCAAACAGTCTACGAGACTAACAGTTGCAGCTCGGATGCCCTGCATCATGCCGCCGGGACCGGCACTCACAGTTCCCTCTCAGCTCGGGAACATACCGTGGCAGTCATCTCGTTATATCCACTAAGTAAATAACCATCTAGGGGCTGATGATGACAAGGACTTCCAACGACACCTGGGATCTCGCGTCGAGCGTCGGCGCGACGGCAACGATGGTCGCCGCGGCGCGCGCGATAGCGACGACTGCCGACGACGCATTGATCAATGACCCTTTCGCCGAACCGCTGGTGCGCGCGGTCGGCGTGGACTTCTTCACCAAGCTGGCAAGCGGAGAACTGCGCGCCGAGGATGTCGACGTCGACGGCGCATCGGTCGGGATGGCGCGGATGACCGACAACATGGCCGTGCGGACCAAGTTCTTCGACGAGTTCTTCGACGTGGTGAGGGCCGCCGCGGCGGGTATCCGGCAGGCGGTCATCCTGGCTTCCGGCCTCGACTCCCGGGCATACCGGCTGGCGTGGCCTGCGGGTACGACGGTTTACGAGATCGATCAGCCCGAGGTCATCGAGTTCAAGACCAGGACGCTTGCCGAGTTCGGTGCCGAGCCGACCGCCGACCGCCGGACAGTGGCCGTGGATCTTCGCTTCGACTGGCCGACGGCACTGATCGCCGCCGGGTTCGACCCGAGCCAGCCCACCGCGTGGAGCGCAGAGGGCCTGCTCGGTTACCTGCCGCCGGAAGCGCAGGACAAACTGCTCGACACCGTCACCGAGCTCAGCTCCACGGGCAGTCGGGTCGCGGTGGAAAGCACACCGGGCATCGACCCGGCCGACCACGAAAAGGCGATCGAGCGGATGGCCGAAGCCGCGCAGCAGTGGCGGAACCACGGCTTCGAACTCGACTTCGCCGACCTCCTCTACATGGGCGATCGCAACGAGGCTTCCACGTATTTGGCCGACCACGGCTGGCAGATCTCGTGGCAGAGCGTCAAGGAGCTGTTGAGCGAGAACGGTCTTCCTGAAATCGCCGACGAGGATGAGGACGTCGCCCGTTTCGGTGAACTGCAGTACGTCAGCGGCATACTCAAGTGATGAGCAGGACCGAGTCTGACAGCTGGGATCTGGCGTCCAGCGTCGGCACCACCGCGACAATGGTCGCCGCGGCGCGCGCGGTGGCCAGTCGTGAAGACGACCCGCTCTTCGATGATCCGTACGCCGCGCCGCTGGTACGGGCAGTCGGGCTGGACTTCTTCACCCGGCTCGCCGACGGTGAGGTCGACCTGCCCGACGGCGACAACCCCGGCGGACCGGCGTTCCTGGCCACGTCCATCGCGGTGCGCACGCGGTTCTTCGACGATTTCTTCGTCGATGCCGGCGCCGCGGGAATCCGGCAGGCGGTGATCCTGGCGTCGGGCCTGGATTCACGTGCCTACCGGTTGTCCGTGGCCGGACGGGACCGTCGTCTACGAGATCGATCAGCCGCAAGTCATCGAGTTCAAGACGGCGACGATGACCTCGATCGGCGCATCCCCCGCCGCCGAGCACAGGACGGTCGGTATCGACCTTCGCGAAGACTGGCCGAAGGCGCTGCGCGACAGCGGCT
The DNA here is from genome assembly GCA_963843135.1 of uncultured Actinomycetota bacterium. Taxonomy (GTDB): domain Bacteria; phylum Actinomycetota; class Actinomycetes; order Mycobacteriales; family Mycobacteriaceae; genus Mycobacterium. The sequence continues at coordinate 37,580 of CAWJJA010000026.1, read as the reverse complement.
TCGATGTGAATCAGCCGACGGCGTGGAGCGCCGAGGGCCTGTTGGTCTACCTACCGCCCGACGCACAGGACCGGCTCTTCGACGACATCGCCGCGCTCAGCGCGCCGGGTAGCCGCCTGGCCACCGAGTACCACCCCGACGCCGCGGCCAGCATCGGCGCGCGGCTTCAGGAGATGAAAGACCAGTGGGGCGACGCCCCGGTCGACATGGACATCACCAAGTTGTTCTACGACGGCGAGCGCAACGGCGTGATCGAATACCTCACCGAGCACGGCTGGCAGGTGTCCGCCCGCCCCCGCCCGGAGGTTTTCGCCGACTACGGACGCGTCTTCCCCGAGAACGAAACTCTTGTGCCGCTGCGTGATTCACTCGCTGTCATCGCGACCAGAAAGTAGAATCCATGCCCGACCGGCTCGGCGCGACACCACGTGCGACGCTGCGCACCGTCGGCATCGACCTGCGTGACGACTGGCCGACGGCACTGCGTGATGCCGGATTCGATCCGTCGACGGCCACCGCGTGGATAGCCGAGGGATTGCTGGTGTACCTGCCGTCCGACGCCCAGGATCGCCTCTTCGACAACATCACCGCCCTGTCGGCGCCGGGCAGCCGGATCGCCACCGAGCACATGGACATGGGGTCGCTGCCCGCAGGACTTCGCGCGGCTGCTCACCGAGCGGTCCCGCCGGTTCGGCTCCGAGATCGACCTTGTTGACCTCTTCTACGCCGATGAGCGCCATTCGGCAGGCGACTATCTGTCGTCGCTCGGGTGGACGGCTACTCTTCAGACAACCGAGGAAACGTTTGCCGCCAATGGTTTTGCGCTTGCCGATGACGAACTGACCGCACAAATGGCCGGCAAATCCGGCTACCTCTCTGCAATCCTGAAGTAGGAGACATGGCACGCACTGACAAGGACTCATGGGATCTGGCGTCCAGCGTCGGGTCGACGGCGACGATGGTGGCCGCGCAGCGGGTGCTGAGTAACCGCGAGGGGCTCATCTACGACCCGTATGCCGAGCCGCTGGTGCGTGCGGTCGGCCTCGATTTCTTCGTCAGAGCGCTCGACGGTGAGATCGACCTGGACGATGTCGACCCTCGGTTCAACATGCGCCGCGCGGCGGAGGGAATGGCAGTTCGCACACGCCATTTCGACACGTTGTTCACCGATGCGAACGCCGCGGGAGTCCGTCAGGCGGTGATACTGGCCGCCGGCCTGGACGCGCGCGCGTATCGGTTGGCCTGGCCCGTCGGCACCACCGTCTACGAGCTGGACCAGCCCGAGGTCATCGCGTTCAAGAGCGAAACCCTCGCACAGCTGGGCGCCGAACCGGCCGCGGATCGGCGGGCCGTCGCGATCGACCTGCGCGAGGACTGGCCGAAAGCACTGCTGGACAATGGCTTCGACCCCACGCGGCCAACAGCGTGGATCGCCGAGGGGCTGCTGATCTACCTGCCGCCGGAGGCGCAGGATCTGCTGTTCGACCGCATCGACGAGCTCAGCGCTCCCGGTAGCCGTGTCGCCACCGAGCACATACCCGACATCAGCGCATTCTCCGACGAGAGGTCGCAGTTGATCGCCGACAGGCTCAAGCAGTACGGCCACGACATCGAAATGTCTGAGCTGATCTATCACGACGAGCGCAACGACGTCATCGACTACCTGACAGCGCGCGGATGGGACGTCACGGCACAGACGGTGCCGGACGCCTACGCCGCCAACGGATTCGAATTCCCCGAGGACGGGGCGATGGGTTTCTTCGCCGACATGAGCTACCTGAAGGCGATCAAGGCCTAGTTCTCCCCCGGCTCCATCGCCAACTCACAGAACCTGCCGTAGCGGTCCTCGACTACCGCACTCCAGGCCGGATCCGGCTCGACGACGCTTTCGACCGACGCCCACCGAGCGGCGTCGGTGATCGACGATTCGAGCCCCGTCGCCATCCGGCCCAGAAACGCAGCGCCGAGCGCCGCCCCTTCGGCGACGCCGGACACGCGCACGGGCAGCCCGGTAGCGTCGGCGATCGCCCGCATCCACGGCTCGACACGCGTGCCGCCCCCGGTGGCGATGATGCGGGACGCTTGAGCGCCGCTCATCTCGATGAGTTGCCGCACAACGAATCCCGAGGCCTCGAAGGCGGCCCGCCGCACCGATGCGCCGTCATGGGTGAGATTCAGCCCGTCGAGCACGCCGCGGCGATTCGGATCGTGGAGCGGGACGCGTTCACCGCGCAGATACGGCGACCACACCGGCACCCGTCCGGGTTCCGCGTCGTCGCCTGGTCCGACGAGGCGGTCCACCCAGCCGAGAAAGAGGCCACCCGCGTTACTCGGCCCGCCGATCTGAAACTTGCCAGGCACCGGATGCGGAAGCGTCCACAGGCCCGGAACCTCCCGGAACGCGTCGATGGTCACCCACACGATCAGGGTCGTGCCGCACATCACGAGTACGTCGCCGTCATGGTCGGCACCGGACACGATCTGTTCGCATACCGCGTCGACCGCCCCGGCCGCCAGCACGATGTCGGTGTCGCGCACCCGACCCGCCGCGACGCCGGTCGACTCCACTCGGGGCATCGCCTCCGGCGTCGTACCGCAGTCGGCGCACACCGTCTCACTCCAGCCACTGCCGTCGAACAACGGATATGCGGTACTGGCGGTTGAGTTGTCGATCATCGCCTCACCCGCCAGCGCCTGGTTGGCCACCGCCGCCGCGGGCCAGTATCCGTGCGCGCCGGGCGCCTCCCCCACCGACCACCGGAGAAACTCAACGGCCTCACCGGACAGGAAGGTGGTGTCCGGACCGGCGGCCGACCGGCCCCGGGCGTCTCCGTAGAGCAGCCCCGGTGTCAGCGGCCGCCCGTTGTCGTCGACGGCGGTCAGGGACGGCACCATCGCGGTCACGGCCACCGCTGTGGCGTCGGGTCGGCGCAGTTCGGACAGTGCCGTCAGGGGACCCTGCCGCCATGCCTCGTCCGCGTCGTGTTCCAGCCGATTCGCGGCGGGCACCCCCAGCCGATGCGGAATCCGCACCCTGTCCGTCACCTGACCGTCCTCGTCGGCGGCGACGGCCTTAACCGCAGTGGTGCCGATGTCGATGCCAATTGTGACGGCTTTTGCTGACACGGGCGCCACCGTACGCCAGCATGGGCATTCGTGACCCGACTTCGCGCCCTCGTGACGGCCCCCCTCCGCGGCCCGGGTTTCGACACGCTGAAGCAGCTGGCCGATGTCGTCTACGACCCGTGGATCGAGCAGCGCCCGCTGCGAATCTATTCTGCCGAGCAGCTCGCGGAGCGGGCCGTCGCCGAGCACGCCGATATCCTTGTGGTGGAGGGTGATTCGGTGAGTGGTCCAGTATTCGACCTGCCGTTGCGCGCCGTTGCCTCCACCCGCGGGGATCCCAACAACGTCGACATCGCCGCAGCAACCGCAGCGGGCATACCGGTGCTGCATACTCCCGGTCGCAACGCCGATGCGGTCGCGGAAATGACGATCGCGCTGCTGTTCGCTGCCACGCGCCACGTGCTGACCGCCGACGCGGATGTCCGGGCCGGGGAAGTGTTTCGCGACGGCACCATTCCCTACCAACGGTTCCGGGCATGGGAGATCGCGGGGCTGACGGCCGGCCTGGTGGGCCTGGGCGCCGTGGCGCGCGCGCTGCGGTGGCGCCTGGAGGGACTCGGCGTGACGGTGATCGCCTACGACCCGTACAACGACGAGGCCCGTCACGGCCTCGACGAACTCCTCGCCGAGGCCGATGTCGTCTCGTTGCACGCACCCGTCACGGACGACACCGTGGGGATGATCGGCGCGGACCAGTTCGCGAGAATGCGCGACGGCGCCGTGTTCCTCAATACCGCTCGGGCCCAACTACACAACACCGATGCGCTGGTCGACGCGCTGCGCAGCGGCAAGATCGGCGCGGCCGGACTGGATCACTTCGTCGGCGAGTGGCTACCCACCGACCATCCGCTCGCGAGCATGCCCAACGTCGTGCTCACGCCCCATATCGGCGGTGCCACGTGGAACACTGAAGCCCGGCAGGCGCAGATCGTCGCCGATGGCCTCGAGGCGCTTCTTTCCGGGCGCGCGCCCGAGCACATCGTCAACCCGGAGGTGCTGCCCTCGTGAAGTTCGTAGAAAACCCCGAGGATGCGGTGCTCGCCGCGGCCAAGGACATGCTGCGCCGCGGCCTCGTCGAGGGAACCGCGGGCAACATCTCGGCCAGGCGCAACGACGGCAATCTCGTGATCACACCCTCGTCGGTCGACTACCGCGATATGGCGCTCGACGACCTCGTGCTCGTCGACCGGTATGGCAGCGTGCTGGAGGCCAAGGACGGCCGGGGCCCGTCGACGGAGATGGAGCTGCACCTCGCTTGCTATCGCGCATTCGACGACATCGGCAGCGTGATCCACAGTCATCCGGTGTGGGCCACGATGTTCGCGGTCGCGCAGCAGTCGATTCCCGCCTGCATCGATGAATTCGCCGTCTACTGCGGCGGGGACATCCGGTGCGCGGACTACGCGGCGTCAGGGACAGCGGATGTCGGGCACAACGCGGTCAATGCGTTGGAGGGCAGGGCCGCAGCGCTCATCGCCAACCACGGCCTGGTCGCCGTCGGGCCGCGGCCCGACAAGGTGTTGCACGTCACCGCACTGGTGGAGCGCACCGCGCAAATCGCCTGGGGTGCACGCGCTCTCGGCGGGCCGGTGCCGATCCCCGACGAGGTCAACAAGAATTTCGCCGCCGTATACGACTACCTGCGTCAGAACCCCGGGTGAGTGCGCTTTAGAAGCGGTAGTCGCCCATCCACAGTGCGCTGATGCCGCTCATGGACCGGTCCGCCTGGCTGAGCACCCCGGCCACCGAGCGGCCCACCAGCACCGCGAGGGCATCGGGCAGCGACGCGGCCGCGGGCGCAGATGACGGCTTGGGCCGCAGGAAGTCCAGCACCGACGAGCCCGGATAGCCGACCAGGCGGACGTCGTCGTCCGGTTCGAGGCCGGCCAGCACCTTGGCGCGGCCGATCGCGGTGCGAAGGCCGCCGAGCTCGTCGACAAGACCGTGCTCCAGTGCGTCGGCTCCCGTCCACACCCGGCCACGGGCGACCGCATCGACGGCGTCGACGGCCATTCCGCGCCCTTGGGCCACCCGCTCGATGAAGTCGGAGTAGAACAGGTCGGCCTCGGCCTCGACATGCGCGTGCTGCGCATCGGTGAACGGTTGATCGATCGACCATGCATCGGCATTTGCGTTCGTGCGCACCGAATCAGAGCCCACGCCGAGGCGGTCCTTGAGCCCACGGGCGACCAGCTTGCCGGTCACGACGCCGATCGACCCGGTGACTGTTCCCGGATTGGCCACGATCGCATCGGCGGACATCGACACGTAGTAACCGCCGGAGGCCGCGACGGCACCCATCGACGCGACGACTGGCTTCCCGGCGTCTCGGGCCCGATTCACTTCACGCCAAATGGTTTCCGAGGCGGAACCCGATCCGCCGGGGCTGTCTACGCGCAGCACGATTGCGGAGACGGAATCGTCGGCCGCGGCCTCGCGCAGCGCCGCGGCGATGGTGTCGGCGCCTGCGCTCGAATTGCCGACCGGCAACAACTGCGGGCCGCCCCGGCCACTGACGATCATGCCGTTGAGGGTGACGACGGCAATCGTTGGCTTACCCTTCCGGCCGGGCAGCGACGGCATGGGCGGTGACGGCCGCGATGCGGTCGCCTTGGCGTAGCGCGACAGGTATAACCGAGGCGGCGCGTCTTCGGAATCCGCGTCGCCGGTTTCGGGCGAAATGCCCGGTGCACCAACAAGTTCACCGATGCGGGCATACGCCTCGTCGCGGTATCCGATGCGGTCGACCAGTCGGCCGGTGACGGCGTCGTCGCGCAGCAGCGGCGCCCTGTCAGCGAGCGCGTCGATTTCCGACGACTCGAGGTGGCGAGACTCGGCGACCGCCTGCCATACCTGGGCATGCAGGCTCTCGATCAGTCTGTTGTCAGCCTCACGGTGCGAATCGGTGTAGCCGTCCTGCGTGAAACGGTTTGCGACGGACTTGTATTCACCACGCGCGACGAACTGCGCCTCGATGCCGAGTTTGTCGAGCGCATCCCGCAGGAACATTGCGCTGGTGGCGAATCCGATCAGCCCGACAGTGCCCGACGGCTGCATCCACACCTCTCGGAACGCCGATGCGAGGTAGTACGACAGCGTGCCGGGGTAGGTCTCGGCCCACGCCAGCGACGGCTTGACATCGCTGAACGCCGAGATGGCCGCTCGCAGCTCCTGGACCGGCCCCGTAGCGGCGGCGGGAAGTTCGACGCGCGCGATCAGCCCTGCGACCCGTGGATCATCGGCTGCTCGGTGAATGGCCGCGATGGCGTCGCGCAAGCACCAATGGCCGGTTGGCGCCGGTGATCATCGCCATCGGGTCGAAGCCGCTGGTCTCCTGTGGCACCGATGTCAGATCGAGTTCCAGCACGCACCCGTCGGGGACTCCGTGATGCCGGGCGGTGTCGACGCGTCTGCCGAGCGCGCGGAGGTCGTCGATCCCGGGCACGCCGGGCAGAAATGCGAACATCCTTTGAGCCTACCGACGCGGTTGCCAGGCTCTACCGAGTCGCGGACCTCAGCGCCCGATGAATCGGCCGAACTGCGGGCAGAAGATGATCACCGAGGCCTGCATGAAGCCCACAGCCTGCTCATGACTCAGGTTGCTGTTCTGCAGTGAGGCAACGATGCCCCGTACCACCGGCGGCGGATTAGGGTTGCGCGCCATTTCCGTGGTCATCGTGTTGCACACATTTTTCCCAAGGGCGGGGAGGTCAGTTTCGTCACCTGCCGTGATGCCAATGGAGCTGACCGCCTTTTCGAACTGCTCGTCAGCGTCCTGGGCGTGCGCCGACGCGGCGCCGCCGAACACTGCGAACCCGGCGGCGACCATCACGACGGTGATGACGCGGCGGAGAGTGGGCATGTCAGCTCCTGAAGTTTCGGCACGCGCGATTTAGATCGCGCCCACAGCCGATTGCGTTACCGCAGTCCGGCGAACACAAGAGCCCCCACCGTAACGGCAGGGGCTCGTGTGTACAACTCGATCAGAGCTCGGTCGCGGACCCGCCTGCGGCTTCGGTGCATGATCCGCCCGCGGATGTGATCTTCTCCCGTGCGCTGCCACTGAACTTGTGAGCGGTGACATTGACCTTGGCAGTCAGCTTGCCGTCGCCGAGCACCTTGATCAACGAGTTCTTGCGCACCGCGCCCGATGCCACCAGCTCGTCGACACCCACATCGCCGCCCTTGGGGAACAGCTTGTCGAGATCGCCGACGTTGACGACCTCGTAGGAGGTGCGGAACCGGTTGCGGAAGCCCTTGAGCTTCGGCAGCCGCATATGGATGGGCATCTGCCCGCCCTCGAACGTCGCCGGGACGTTCTTGCGAGCTTTGGTGCCCTTGGTGCCGCGACCGGCGGTCTTGCCCTTGGAGCCCTCACCGCGACCGACACGGGTCTTCGCGGTTTTCGACCCCGGCGCCGGGCGCAGGTCGTGCAGTTTGATTGTCATGACTGTGCCTTTCGCTCTTCGCGCGAGCGTCCCGCAGCCCTGCGGGCGGGAGGTGCCCCCGCATCGCCGCCGACCTCCTCTACTTCGACGAGGTGGTGGACGGCCTTGATAAGTCCACGGGTCTGCGGATTGTCCTCACGGACGACGGACTGCCTGATCTTGCGCAGTCCGAGGGTCCGCAGGCTTTCGCGCTGCTTCCAGCGCGCACCGATTTTGCTACGCACCTGGGTGATCTTCAGTGACTTTTCGGATGCCATGGTTCTCAAGCCGTTCCTTCACGCGCGGCCGATGCAGCGACCGCTTCAGCTTCGCGTCGCGCCCGCAGCATGCGTGGCGGCGCGACATCCTCGATGGGCAGGCCACGTCGGGCGGCCACCTCTTCGGGGCGCTGCAGCAGCTTGAGTGCGGCAACGGTGGCGTGCACCACATTGATCGCGTTGTCGCTGCCCAGTGACTTGGCCAGGATGTCGTGCACGCCAGCGCATTCCAGCACCGCACGTGCGGCACCGCCGGCGATCACACCGGTACCGGGGCTGGCCGGACGCAGCATCACCACGCCTGCTGCGGCCTCGCCCTGCACCGGGTGGACGATGGTTCCGCCGATGAGCGGAACGCGGAAGAATCCCTTGCGCGCTTCCTCGACACCCTTGGCGATGGCCGCGGGGACCTCTTTGGCCTTGCCGTAACCGACACCGACCATGCCCTTGCCGTCGCCGACGATGACCAGAGCGGTGAAGCTGAACCGCCGGCCACCCTTGACCACCTTGGAGACGCGGTTGATCGCAACGACGCGCTCGATGTAGTTGCTCTTCTCGCCGCCGTCGCGGCCGCCTCGGCCACCACCGCGGTCGTCGCGACGACCCCGCCCGTCGCGGTCACCGCGGGAACCTCGGTTGTCGGACGTCGGCGGCCCGGCTGCTCCTGCTGCCTGCTCGGCCATCATGCAGTCCTTCCGTAATCAGTCATTAGAACTTCAGCCCGCCTTCGCGCGCCGCGTCGGCTAGTGCGGCGATGCGCCCGCCATAGGTGTAGCCACCGCGGTCGAACACCACCGCGTCGATACCTGCGGCCTTGGCGCGCTCGGCGATCAGTTGACCGACCCGCACGCTATGGGCTTTCTTGTCACCCTCCACCGCGCGCACGTCCGCCTCGATCGAGGACGCGGCGGCCACGGTGGTGCCGTCGAGATCGTTCACCAACTGCACGTGGATGTGCCGCGACGAACGATTGACCATCAGGCGCGGCACCTCGGCCGTGCCTTCGATCTTCTTGCGCAGTCGGGCGTGCCGACGCAGACGCGAGACACGCCGAGCCTCGGACGCGTTCTGCCCGACGGGCTTACGCACCGACGCCGCGGAGTCTTTTGTGTTGGTAGCCATTACTACTTACCTGTCTTTCCGACCTTGCGGCGGATCTGCTCACCCTCGTAGCGGATGCCCTTGCCCTTGTAGGGATCGCTCTTGCGTAGGCGGCGGATGTTCGCTGCGATCTGGCCGACCTTTTGCTTGTCGATGCCCGTGATCGAGAACTTCGTCGGTGTCTCCACCGCGAACGTCACACCCTCAGGTGCGTTGATCAGCACCGGGTGGCTGTAACCCAGAGCGAACTCGAGGTTGGCGCCCTTGGCGACCACGCGGTAGCCGACGCCGAAGATCTCCATCTTGATGGTGTAGCCATCTGTGACGCCGGTGACGAGGTTGGCCACCAGCGTCCGCGACAACCCGTGCAACGAACGGTTACGCCGCTCGTCGTCCGGCCTGGCGACCACGATGGCGCCTGCGTCGTCGCGCGACACCTTGATCGGCTCGGCCACCGCCAGCTCGAGAGTCCCCTTGGGGCCCTTGACCGACACGTTCTGGCCGTCGATCGTCACATCGACCCCGGAGGGAATCGGGACCGGTTGCTTTCCAATTCGCGACATGGTTCTAGTTCCTCCTCACCACACGTACGCGAGGACTTCGCCGCCAACGCCCTCTCGGGCGGCCTGGCGGTCGGTTCGCAAACCCGACGACGTGGAAATGATCGCCACTCCCAGACCGCCGAGCACGCGCGGCAGATTGGTGGACTTCGCGTAGACACGCAGACCGGGCTTGGACACCCGGCGCAGCCCCGCGATGCTGCGTTCACGGCTCGGGCCGTATTTCAGTTGCACCACAAGCGACTTGCCCACCCGCGCATCCTCGGTGTGGTAGTCGGTGATGTAACCCTCGCTCTTCAGGATCTCGGCGATATTGGCCTTGATCTTGCTGTGCGGCAGAGACACCTCATCGTGGTACGCCGAATTGGCGTTGCGCAGACGTGTCAAGAAGTCTGCGATCGGATCCGTCATGGTCATGACAGCCGGTTCACCTTCCTCGCGGCGGTTCCCGTTCGGGCTCAATCCCTTTGGGGCCTACCGCAACCTTTTTGGTCAGTAGTAGTGCTGTTACCAGCTGGACTTCTGCACACCCGGCAGTTCGCCGGCGTGCGCCATTTCGCGCAGGCAGATGCGGCAGAGCCCGAACTTGCGGTAAACCGCGTGCGGGCGACCGCACCTGTTGCAACGGGTGTAACCCCGCACCTTGAACTTGGGCTTCTTATTGGCCTTGTTGACCAGAGCCTTCTTTGCCATCTGTTCAGTTCTCCTTGAACGGAAAGCCCAGCGCCCGCAACAGCGCTCGTCCTTCATCGTCGTTCGTCGCCGAGGTGACGACGGTGATGTCCATGCCACGGGGGCGGTCGATGGAGTCCACGTCGATCTCGTGGAACACCGACTGCTCGGTCAGTCCGAAGGTGTAGTTACCGGTCCCGTCGAATTGCTTGGGCGACAGCCCACGGAAGTCGCGGATACGCGGCAGCGCGATCGAGATGAGCCGGTCGAGGAATTCCCACATCCGGTCGCCGCGCAGCGTCACGCGCGCACCGATCGGCATCCCCTCACGCAGCTTGAACTGCGCAATGGACTTGCGGGCCTTGCGGATCTCGGGCTTCTGACCGGTGATCAGCGCCAGGTCGTTGACCGCACCGTTGATCAGCTTCGCGTCGCGGGCGGCGTCACCGACGCCCATGTTGACGACGACCTTCACCACGCCGGGGATCTGCATGACGTTGCCGTAGCCGAATTCTTTCTGCAGCGAGTCCTTGATCTCCTCGCGGTAGCGCTGCTTGAGGCGGGGCAGTGTCTTCTCTGTGCTTCTCAGCCGTGGTCATCTCAGATGTCCTTGCCGTTGGTCTTGGCGATGCGGACCTTTTTGCCGGTCTCGTCGTCCGTGCGGTAGCCGATGCGGGTGGGTTTGCCGTCGGAGTCCACGACCATCACGTTCGAGACGTGGATCGCAGCCTCCTGCGTGACGATGCCGCCGGACTGCGCGCCGCGCTCGTTGCGCGAGATGGCGGTGTGCTTCTTGATCCGGTTGACGCCCTCGACGAGGATCTTTTCCCTGTCCGGATAAGCCTGCAGCACCTTGCCCTTGGCGCCCTTGTCCTTGCCGGAGACGACCAGAACGGTGTCGCCCTTGTGGACCTTCATTTACAACACCTCCGGGGCGAGCGAGACGATCTTCATGAAGCGCTTCTCGCGCAGTTCGCGGCCGACCGGGCCGAAGATGCGGGTTCCACGCGGGTCGTTGTCGGCCTTGATGATGACGGCGGCGTTCTCGTCGAACTTGATGTAACTGCCGTCGGCGCGGCGACGCTCCTTGACGGTGCGCACGATGACGGCCTTGACGACCTCGCCGCGCTTGACGTTGCCGCCCGGGATGGCGTCCTTGACGGTCGCCACGATGATGTCGCCGATGCCGGCGTAGCGCCGTCCCGATCCGCCGAGTACGCGGATGCACAAGATCTCCTTGGCGCCCGTGTTGTCGGCGACCTTCACCCGCGATTCCTGCTGAATCACTCGAACTCCTCGACCTGGTTAATGTGTGCACGGCAGATTCCGACCTGACGTGCGCGGTCTTGCTGTCACCGAAGAGCACGCAGGGCCCATCCGAGAGGATCGGCCGAGGTCTGCCCAAGGCAACCCGTTGATTCTAGGTGACGACCTGCGAGGAACCAAATCGCCGCTGGTCGGTGGGGAGACCCCACGTTCGCGTCACGTAAGGGTACGGGCGAGGTTCCGGACAAACCGTCGTGCCTGAGGTCGCTGGCGCGCGTCGTCAAACCCGGCGGACTGCTGGTCTTCATGGAGGGTTTCCCCGATCCGGATCGGCTCAGCACCGACGACCTCCGCGAGCTGGCCGAACCCGAGGGATTCCGCCTGCGCGATTCCAGCGGGACGATCGTGGCTGACATCGTCCGCTTCGACAACACCTGACCGAACGAATCAAACGATGTCAGCCACGCAGCGAAAGCCGATGTGGGTGGTCGCGCTGTCCTGCGACTGAGGTGAGCGGGCAGCGGGTCGGTATCGGTGGCAATACTCCGGCGCGCACAGATGCGAACCGCCTTTCAGCGTCTGGTTCACGGTGGGGTCGGCCGTCGAGCCGGGGGTACAGCAGCCCTCCGTCGTGCCGAGCCGGTGATGCCCGGAGAATTGCGTGGTCGTCCACTCCCACACGTTGCCGATCATGTCGACCAGACCGAACGCGTTGGCGTCGAAGGTGCCGACGGGAGACGTGCCGATCCAGCCGGCCGCACCCTGGTTGCGATAGGGAAAGTCGCCCTGCCAGGTGTTGGCCATCAGCCGGCCACCGGGCATGACGTCCTCCCCCCAGGGATAGGTGGTGGCGGCGCCCGCGCGGGCGGCGTACTCCCATTCGGCTTCCGTCGGCAGCCGACGACCGGCCCACCGGGCATAGGCCGCCGCGTCGGCATAGGCGACCTGCACCACGGGATGATCGAGCCGGTCATCAACCTCGCTGTCGACACCGAATGGGTGTCGCCAGCTCGCCCCCGGCGCCCAGGTCCACCACTGGCGCCAATCCCGCAGGTCGACCGGACCGCCCGTCGGCCGGAAAACCAGCGCGCCGGGCACCAGGTCCTGCGGTGGCACCCCGGGAAACAGCGCAGGATCCAACGGCTGCTCCGCGACCGTGAGATACCCTGTGGCGTCGACGAATTCGGCGAACTGCGCGTTGGTCACCGGATGACGTTCGACGGCGACCGCGGCCACGGCCGCGGTGTGTGCGGGCGCCTCTTCCGGATAGAACTGCGTCGAGCCCATCCGAAACGATGCACCCGGCAGCTCGACGAGCTCGGTGAGCATGGCCTCAGGGTATTTCGATGCCAAAATCGTTCATCGTCGGCGAGGTGAACGGGTCGAAATCCGCACTGCTCGCCGGCCCCTGCACATGCACCGTCACCAGGTAATTGCCCGCGTTCGTCCACACGTGTGCGATACGGTCCCCGAACTCGACCGCCTGCTCGGGCGCATCCGACCAGGAACCGAGCAGTTTCTGACCGCTGTATCCGCACAAATCGGCGGGCAACACGCTGACGCTGCTGACCGCCGAGGCCCCCATCGCATCGTCGGCGTACTGCTTGAAGGCCGCCGCAGGGTCCAACGTCGTCTTCGCGATCGTGACCGTCGCCCAGATCCCGTCCGGTCCGGTCAGTTTCGCGCCGACGTCGCCGTCCCCCTGAGTTGTCGACCAGCCTGCCGGCAGGGCAACCGTGATCTTCGGCGCCGCCGGATCCGCAACAGTCGCCGTCGCGACCCCGTCGGGCGGAGGGTCGGTCAATTCGCAGGTCATCGTCCCGGCGGGCACCGAGGTGCGCGTGGTGGGCACAACGCCGGGCTCGGTGAGGTCGGCCTCCTCCGTCGGGATGGCCCGCGTTGACGGCGCCGCGGTGGCCGTCGCGGACGGCGTCGACGTGGCCGACGGCATCGCGGATGACGCTGCCTCGTCGGCTATCGGCACACCGTCGCTGCTCTTGCCGCAGGCCGACACCACCACGACAGTGAGGCACAGGCCGACGAGCGCCGCGGACCGGGTTCTCATCAGCGGTCAGTCCCGTGCGAAAGCGCGCGCGAACTCGCGCTCCAGATCCACGTACGGCTGACCGGACACATCAACGTTCACCTGAGCGATGGTGCCACCTGTGAAGGCGAACGGGGCCTTGTATGCCCGCGAAACGGGTGATCCGGTGTTGCGCCCGACGCTCAGCGTGGCTCCGGCGAGACCGAAGGTACCGGGGTGGATTCTGACGCCCGAGCGAGACGCCACCTCGGTGCCGTCGATGTAGAGCGCCGCATTGCCGGAAGGCGTATGACTGCCCTCGACCGTTCCGGTGCGGGTATAGGCGACACCGAAGGTGTGCGTTCCGACCGGAACGGGCCCCGGTGACGACAACACCTGTTCTTCCTCGCCGAGGAAGTTGTAGATGTAGTGCAGCCGCCCGTCCTGGATGAAGAGCACATGCCCACCGTGTCCGCCGCCGTGCTTGAACACCACGCCCTCCGCGCCCGTGGTGTCCACGGTCACCTCGGCCATCACCACGAACGACCGGCCGCCGATCTCGACCGCGGCACCCATACCGACATCTGCGGTGCCGGGATAGTAGGTGTATGACTCGCGGGCGCCGGTCAGATATGGGCGGAACCGTGACATCGTCTCGAGGATGTTCAGGTCCGACAACGGCAGGCCGTTGTACTTGTCGGCTTCGCGCAACCACAGGGCCTTGAGTTCTTCGAGCCGCTCGGCGTTCTCCGCAGCCACGTCGTGGCATTGGCTGCGGTCGGCCTCGATGTGGAACAGCTCCCAGCGATCCTTGTCGAAGTTCGACCACCCGGCGGGCGACGCCGCGTGCACGGTGTTGGCGAACCAGCCGTCGTGCCAGATGCCGCGGGTTCCCAGCATCGCGTAGAACTGGGTCTCCTTTCCCGTCGACGCCTCCGGATCATCAAGAGCCGCCTTGAAACTCACGCCATCGAGTGGTTTCTGGGCGATGCCCTTGACCGTGGCGGGCGGCGTGATGCCGAGCAGTTCGTACACCGTCGGGGTGATGTCGCAGACGTTGGTGTAGATGTCGCGCACCTCGCCGTGCGCGGCGATACCGTCGGGCCACGAGATGATCGCGGTGTCGGCGATTCCGCCCTCGTGCGAGGCATAGCGCTTGAACAGTTTGTATGGCGTGTTGAACGCCATCGCCCAGCCGATCGGATAGTGGTTGTAGGTCTCGGGGCCGCCGAGGTTGTCCATGACGCGCAGACCGTCCTCGACGGTGTCGATGTAGCCGTTGAAGAACTTGACCTCATTCACCGAACCGTTGGGACCGCCCTCACCGCTGGCGCCGTTGTCGGAGACGACGACGATGATGGTGTTGTCGAGCTGGCCGGACTCCTCCAGATAGTCCAAGACGCGGCCGATCTGGGCGTCGGTGTAGCTCAGGAAGCCGGCGAAAACCTCGGCCATCCGCGCGAACAGCCGCTTCTCGTCGTCAGCCAGCGAGTCCCATGGCCGCACGGTGTCCTGCGGAGGCCACGGTTCTCCGTTGGGTCCCTTCACATCCGCGTACGGATTGATCGGCGAGAGTTCGGTGTCGGGCGGCACGATGCCGAGGCGCTTCTGGTTCTCCAGCACGATCTCGCGGTAGCGCTCGTAGCCCATGTCGAACTTGCCCGCATACCGGTCTGCCCAATCCTTGAACACGTGGTGCGGCGCGTGCCCTGCGCCGGGGCAGACGTAGGAGAACCATGGCTTGTCGGGCGCGATCACCTTCGCGTCGCGGATGAACTCGATTGTCTTGTCGGCGATGTCTTTCGACAGGTGATAGCCGTCTTCGGGTAACCCCGGCGGCGCGACAGGGTGGTTGTCGTAGACGAGTTCGGGATACCACTGGTCCGTCTCGCCGCCCATGAAGCCGTAGAACCGTTCGAAGCCCCGCGCCAGCGGCCAATGCCGTCTGGTCGCAGCAAGATTCGACTCCTCCAGCGGCGTCAGATGCCACTTGCCGACGCAATAGGTGTTGTAGCCCTGCTCGGCGAGCACCTCCGGCAGCAGCGCGGTGTCGTCCGGGATCCGCCCGTTGCAGCCGGGGAAGCCGTCGGTGAATTCCTCGATGGTGGCCATACCGACGGTGGTGGGGTTGCGTCCGGTCAGCAACGACGCCCGCGTGGGCGAGCACAACGCGGTGGTGTGGAACTGCGAGAGACGCACACCGCGCTCGGCGATGCGGCTCATCGTCGGCATCTCCACCAGCCCACCGAAGCAGTCCCAGGTCGCAATGCCGATGTCGTCCCACACCAGATAGAGGACGTTGGGCGCACCTTCGGGCGCCGTCGGCGCGGCATAAGGGCCCCAGTCCGGCTCCGAATCCCGGATGTCGAGTTCGATCTTGCCGTTGAATTCCGTCGCCATGGCTGCCCTGTCCCGGTTCGCTGATCGCCGCTGCTCGACGATCGCGGTGGAGATTACCTCGGCGATATGAGCTCAGACTGAGAAACTGACGATGGCGGCACCAGCGGATTGCGAGTCAGCCACCACTGCACTCCTGCCAGCGGAATGGTCCAGCCCAGCCACGCGCCCATGCCGGCCACGAACCACAGGTAGTGGTCCTCACTGCCGTCAAAGACGCTGTCCTGCAACGGCTGCAGCGTGATGAACAGCAGCGGCGTCCAGATCCGATTGGTGATCGTCGACAGCGCCACCGTGGCGCTGCGGACCATATGCCTGCGGTGGTCGGCGAAGCGCCGCTGCCGCGCGGCGGCGAACCCGTTGATCGTGAACCACAGCCACACCGCGCCCAACAGCACGTTGCTGACCGCAAGCAACGGTCCGAACGGGGTGGCCGCACCGATCACCATCGCGAATGCCGCAGCGGGAATCGCGGCGCTGACGTAGACGCGCCCCACCCGACGGTGCAGCACGGGATGACGCGCGCGCAGGCGCGGCCAGATCTGCGCGACGGCCGACACCATGGCGACGCTGCCGAACATCACATGGGCGACCAGCAGCGGATAGTGCCACCCGAATGTCGCGGGCACCCTGGTGCCGCCGGTGACGTACGGCGGCAGTGAAAAGAGCAGGAACGCAGTCACGATGACGGCCAGGGCCGGAGTCAACCATCTCGCGCGCCGCTTCGTTGCGTATGTCATACGCGTTGAGCGTACGGCATACGCATACCGTCCACAATCGCCTATGCTGGCAACAAATGAGCGATCCACTGCCCCGCGCGCTGGAGATCTTGTGGCATGAGCCGAGCGCACCCAAACGCGCGGCAGCGCTCAATCGCGAGCGCATCGTCGCCGCGGCGGTCGAACTGGCCGACAGCGACGGCCTCGGTGGATTGTCGATGGCGCGGCTGGCCGAGCGGCTCGGCTGCGGCACGATGTCGCTGTACCGGCACGTCGCCAACAAGGACGAGTTGGTGACCTTCATGCTCTCGACGGCGCCCGGCCCGCCGCCCTCGCCCAGCGACCCCGCCGATTGGCGTGGTGCGCTTACGGTTTGGGCCGCGGGCCTGTGGGGCATCTATCACCGGCACCCGTGGGTCCTGGTGGCCGCCGCGGCCGGTCCGCCAGCCGACCCTGGCCAGCTGGCGTGGCTCGATGCGGGCCTGGCCGCATTCGCCGGGACGAGCCTGCCAGAGCGCGACAAGCTCGCCGCGGTGATGGCCGTGCTGCACTTCGTTCGCGGTGCAGCGGCACTGAACATCGAGATGGCACAGGTACCGGGCCCCGATTACCCCGTCCTGCTCCGGCGGTTCGTCGACGCCGAACGATTCCCGGCACTAGCTGCCGCGCTGGATGCCGGCGTATTCGACACTGCCGACGTGGACCACCAGGCCGACTTCCACGCGGGCCTGCGGCAGCTGTTCGACGGCGTGGCCGCGCGAATGGAAGCGCACAGTTGACATTCGCCATCGGGTTTGTGACTTTGCGGTCGCGGCAACCCCGGTAGGCGTGCAGGAAAGTGGTCGCGGTGAGAGTATGCCGAGAGTGGCGACAAGCAAACCGCAAACCATCTCCTACCCGCACCCCGGCTCTCATCCCGGCCGTCATGACGAATATGCGGTCGACCCGCACGTGGTCGTTCTTTTCGGCGCCACCGGCGATCTGGCCCGACGCAAGCTGATTCCCGGCCTGGCCTATCTGGATCAGTCCGAACTGGCGCCCCACATCGAGATCGTCGCCACCTCCCTGGAGGACATCTCCACCGAGGACTTCCTCAAGCTGGCCAAGGAAGCCATCGAGGATTTCGGAACCCACAAGCTCAGCACCCACCAGTGGACGCGGTTCGCCGAGACTGTCAGCTACGTGCCCCAGAGTGCAGGGCCCGATGCGCTGGCCGCCGCGGTGGCGGCCGCCGAAGAAAAGCTCGGCCCCGACGTCCGGCGGTTGCACTACCTGTCGGTGCCACCAAAGGCGGCCCGCGCGGTGATCACGATGCTGCGCGACGCCGACTTGGTGGACCGCTCCCGGGTCGTGATGGAGAAACCGTTCGGCACCGACCTGGCCAGCGCCGTCGAACTGAACAACTTCGTGCACGAGACGTTCGACGAGACGCAGATCTTCCGGATCGATCACTTCCTCGGCAAGGAGGCTGCCCAGAACATCCTGGCTTTCCGGTTCGCCAACGGTCTGTTCGAACCGATCTGGAACCGCAATTTCATCGACCACATCCAGATCGACATTCCCGAGACCCTGGGCCTGGATGAGCGTGCCAACTTCTACGAGAGCACTGGCGCCTACAAGGACATGGTGGTCACTCACCTGTTCCAGGTGATGGCGTTCGTCGTGATGGAACCGCCAACGGCGTTGGAACCGCGCGCGATCGGCGAAGAGAAGAACAAGGTGTTCCGGTCGATGCTGCCGGTGAAATGTTCCGACGTGGTACGCGGTCAATTCACCGGGTATCGCGAATTAGAGGGTGTTGCAAGAGATTCCGATACCGAGACATTCATTGCTTTGAAGGTTGGCATCGATAACTGGCGTTGGGCGGGCGTGCCCATCTACCTGCGCACGGGCAAGCGGATGGCCGAGGGCATGCGAATCATTTCGATCGCGTTCAAGGAGGCGCCGCGGTCGATGTTCCCCTCGGGATCCGGCGTCGGTTCCCAAGGGCCCGACCACCTGACCTTCGACCTGGCCGACAACTCCAAGGTGTCCCTGTCGTTCTACGGTAAGCGCCCAGGGCCGGGGATGAAGCTCGACAAGCTGTCGATGCAGTTCTCTACGCAGGAGATCGACACGGTCAACGACGTGCTCGAGGCTTATGAACGCCTCATCCTCGACGCGATGCGGGGCGACCACACACTCTTCACCACCGCCGAGGGCATCGAGTCGCTGTGGGAGCGCTCGGAGAACCTACTCACCGACCCGCCGCCCGCGAAGTCGTACCCGCAGGGGACGTGGGGCCCCAACGCAATTCACCAGCTGATCGCGCCCAACGCGTGGCGGCTGCCGTTCGAGCGGGCGTGGCGCGAGAAGAAGAACAACGACGACTGAGCGCGACCCGCGGCGCCGGCGTCCCAAAGCTCGGGGCGTGGCGACAATTTTTATGTGATCCTCCACACTTCGAGGCGGCGACACCGACCGCCCAGCACATCCGCCAGCAAACCTATGTGAAGTTCGTCTAACATGCGAAGCCCAGCGCATTCTCGGATAACGTTTGCTATGTGCCCAACTCGCTGTCACGGTTCGATGAGTGGCTGAACCGCGTGCTCGAAGAGTGCGCGCGCAATGCCGGCGAGGACGTGCAAACCTATGTAGCACGGGCTGTGGCATCACAGATGCTCGCCGACCAAAGGCGCGCCGCGACGACTCCAGTCAAAGATCTGCTCGCCCACCTCTCCGAGTCAGGGGTGCTCGAAACTGACGCAATGCCGGACGTGATGGGTGTGGTTGGCGACCCCGATCGGCTAAGGGCCCTTCACGCGACGGGTCTGCTCGACAGCCCACCCGAGTCGATCTACGACCGGATCACCCGCGCGGCCGCCGACGCGCTGGATGCCCCTTCTGCGGCTGTGACCCTGATAGATGTTGACCGGCAATACTTCAAGAGCACTGTCGGCATGGGCGATATGTCAACACCCGAGCAAAGACAGACACCACTCGATCGATCCATCTGCCAGTACACGGTGGCAGACGGTGCCCCCCTGATTCTCGAGGACGCACGAACCGATCAGGTATTCAGGAAGCATCCGGTGGTCCGCAGCGGCGCAGTCATCGCCTACCTAGGCATACCGCTGGTCGATCACGACGGACACGCCATCGGGACGTTATGCGTCTTCGATGACAAACCACGACTATGGGGTACCGGCCACGTCCAGCTTCTCAGTGATCTGGCGCAGCTCGCCGTCGAGCGGATTTTCGGTCCGGCCCCCGGCCCTGCGCCGAGACGCTAAGGCGGGGACCGTCAGCTAATAGCGGGATACCGACTCGCGAGTAACGAATTAACTGGCGCGTGACACGGCCCCTCATTTACCTGCATTGCGGGCAGCCACACACCTAAGATCAGTTGCCAGATCCGTCCGAAAGAATTGCATATGCAGCTAGAGGCCAAGGTCACGACCAACACACCTAGTAGCCGGCCCACCACGCCGCGACTGCGTGTGGTCCCGGTTCGCCGTGACGTGCCCTCCCCGCCCCGCATTGTCGAAATCATTCGGGTTGATCCGGTGTATTCGTTGATCACCTTGGGGATGGACATCGGATACGCCTCCATCGCGGTGTTGCTGGCCCAGTTGTGGCTTCCCGGCACGCTCGACCAGGAGCGCAACGTCGCCCTGTACTCGTGGATCTTCGTGCCGGTCGTGGTTGTCGTCATTGCCACGCGCGGGTTGTACCGGCAGAAGCTGAACCACGGGTTCCTCGACGAATTCGAACCGGTGGAGACCTCAATCGCGGTAGCCGCCCTCGCGACGTTGACGTTCATGCAGCTGCTTATCCCTCGCCAGCCGATCGGCGAAGTTGTCGTCCCCTACGTCCGCCCCAGCGAGATGGTCTTGCGGATCTGGCTGCTCGCGGCGATTCTCATTCCGGCGGTCCGCCTGCTCAGGTCTGTGTTGAACCGCGTGCTGCGGCGGAAGTTCGATGTCGGGGTGCCTGCGCTGGTCGTCGGCTCCGGACCTGTTGTCCACCAGCTCATCTCACGGATGCGTGACGTGCGGGAATACGGTCTGTGGCCCGCCGGCGTGCTGGACGATATGCGGCCAACCGACACGGAGGCACTCGACGTGCCCTACCTGGGAACCACGGGCAATTTGGAGAGTGCGGTGCGTGCCACGCGCGCCGAGGAACTCATCGTCGCTCCGTCATCGATGCCGGACGAAAGGTTGGCGCGAACCGTCCAGCAGGCGCAGCAACTCGGTATGCGGGTGCGTGTGGTGCCGCGAGCGATGGACGCCGTTGGCGCCAACACCTATATCGAGCACTTAGGCGGCGTCCCCCTGATGGTCCTGAACCGCGTCGATCCGAAGGGTTGGCAATTTGCGGTCAAGCATGCCTTCGACCAGTCTGCTGCACTGCTGGGGATCTTGCTCATCTCACCCCTGCTCATCGCGCTTGCGCTCGCGGTGAGGCTCAGTTCGCCTGGACCGGTCCTCTTCAGCCAGGAGCGGATCGGGCGTGACGGCAAGGTCTTCGGTTGTCTGAAGTTTCGCACCATGCGTCCACCGGATGCTGCCAAGTCGGGCTTTGAACCGCAGGCAGGGGCGGCGCCCGGCGGGGTGGAAGGCGACGATCGGCGTACCCGGATCGGCAAGATCATGCGCAAGGCATCTCTGGACGAGCTACCTCAGCTGTTCAACGTGTTGCGCGGGGATATGAGTCTGGTCGGTCCGCGCCCCGAACGGCCGGAGTTCGTAGAGTTGTTCGAGATGCACGTGCGCCGCTATGGCCAGCGGCACCGGGTGAAGGCAGGCATGACCGGCTGGGCTCAGGTGCACGGCCTTCGGGGGCAGACCTCGATCGCCGACCGGGCCGAATGGGACAACTACTACATCGACAACTGGTCGCTGCTGCTGGACTTCAAGATTCTGATTCTGACGATCTTGGCGGTGCTGCGACCCACCGAAGATTGACCGCCACCATCTGATTTCGCCGATTTTCGGCGAATTCCACATTGCGCGAAAATTCCTTGAGCTCGCAATATTGCCATTCGCCTATGGCAGGAATGCTAGTTGCGCTACGTTTCCCAATAGCGCACGTCGTAGGGGTTTGGGGGTTTGCCGATGCATCCTCAGCCCAGGCATGTCGGTTTGATTCCCGATGGTTTGCGCCGTTGGGCGAAAGCCAACGATGCGACTTTGGGCGAGGCATATCTCAAAGGCGCCGAGAAGGTCACCGAAATTCTCTTGACGCTACAGCGCAACGGTGTGCAAACCGTGACGGTGTACAACCTGAGTCGTGCGAATCTCGGGCGACGCACCGACGAACTGGAAGCCGTATATGCGGCATCCACTCAATTCGTCACCACGCTGATTCCCGACCACTTCGATCGCGCCGCGTGCAGTGTGCGATTGCACGGTGATCGAAATGCGTTGCCGCACAAATATGTCGCGGCTATGGAGGATCTGGAAACGGCTATGACCGGTAGCGATTTTCGGATCAACATTCTCGCTGCATACGACGCCTACGACGAGTTGCGAACCGCGTATCAGCGCGCTCAGCGCGACGGATGTGAGATCGACGCTGCACTCGAAATCGGAAACGTCGACATGGTCGTGCGAACCACTCCCGAGCCATTGCTCAGTGGATTCCTGCCACTGCAGAGCCAATACGCCCAGCTGGTGTTCCTGCAGACCCCGCTCAACGACCTGACCGTTCAGGACATCGACGATCTCATTGCTGAGTATCGGCAAGTTCCGCAGCTTCGTGGCCGGTAGACCGATATGGAGTCGACAAGGAATCCGTTGATCATCGGCGCCGGGCCCGCCGGTCTCACCGCCGCTCTCGAGCTGGCGAAGAGGGGAATCACACCTCGCATTTTCGAATCGTCGGGACACGTCGGCGGCTTGGCGCGCACACCTACCCACGGCGACTGGCGTGTCGATCACTGGCGGTCACCGGTTCTTCACCAGGAGCGAAGAGGTCTCCGACCTGTGGCGGTCACTGCTGCCTGCCGATCAGTGGACTTCGGTCAGTCGGCGCTCTGCCATGCTCGTGAACGGTCATTTTGTGCGATACCCGCTCGTCGGTCGCGATCTCGTGACCCAGATGGGCTTTCGAAGCGGAATGCGTGGCCTCGGGAGTTTCCTCTGGTCCAGAATGCAGCGCGGGATGCAACCCATTTGCGCTTCGGAGACCTTCCGCGAATGGGGCATACGCCAATTCGGCCACTATTGGTACACGACGTTCTTCGACGGCTATGTCCGAAAGACGTGGCTCTCCGACCCAGACCACCTGTCAAGCGACTGGGCGAATCAGCGAATAAAGCCGATCGACTGGGGTCCGCGGAACAAGTCCGATCCCATGACTGCAGACGTCTTCAGATATCCCCTGGCCGGACCCGGCCAACTCTGGGAAGCGGCGGCGGCAGCGCTGGCGGAGGCCGGAATAGTCCCTTCCCTGAACTCTCACGTGGCCAGTGTCCGGCACAACGGTGGATCCTGGACGGTGGAACTTCAGAATGGCGAGACCGCATCTGGAGATGCCGTGTTCTCCAGCATGCCGTTGCGCATGCTCATCGACACCCTGGAACCCGAGCCGCCGCAGCATATTCGGGCAACCGCCGCGTCGCTCAAACACCGCTCATTGGTCACCGTCGCCGTCGCCCTGCGGAAGCGCTACGACATTCCCTACAACTGGGTGTACACCCCCGGCAAGGACTTTCGAGTGGGGCGCGTCCAGAACTACGGCCTGTGGTCACCCGGGCTCGCTCCGGAGAACTGGAACGGTACCTACCTGGGCCTCGAATATTTCACGCTGCCGGACGACGATCTGTGGGTGAGGAGCAACACGAGCCTGGGCTCCATCGTCGAACAAGATCTTCGTGGACTCGGCTTCGGCGACTCCGTCCTCGACCACGTCATGATCGTCCGCTCCCAGTATGCGTACCCGGTATACAACCCCACGCGGGAGCGAAGTGTCGCGCGCATCCGCGATTACCTGCGCCAAAATCACCCCTCTTTACATGCGATCGGGCGCAATGGCAGGCACCATTATGACAACCAGGATCACGCGATGCTCAGTGCGATGCGCAGCGTCGATTACTACCTCGGCAAGGAGGTCGACCCCTGGCAGGTGAACGCGGACCGCGGTTATCACGAGTCCGGGTTGACGAGACCGTGACGTCCTAGCCGCGACGCCTCCGGTGTATGGCCAACGCAGCCAGGCACACCCCGATGACCACACCCACGCCTGCGGCGATCCACCACACCGGGGTGCTGTCGCTGGTGTCCGCGACCGCCGCCGGTGCTGCCGACTGGGTGTCGATATTCACCGGATCGCTGCCCGGAAGTGAAATCACCGCGGTCCCATCCAGTGCCGCCCACCGACGCACATCGCCGCCGAGCCAGTCCAGTAGTGAATCGAGTTGCTCCGGCGCATTCTCTGACGTCGCAAACAGTACGGTCCTGTTGCCGCTGCGGCCGATTTGAAGAGACGCGAAAGGCGTTGCCGGATCGAGCGTCAACGTAGCGCTGCCCCCTCCACCGATGCGCTGGACTTCGACCGTCCCGTCCGTCGAACTATGCACCGGCGGAACCACTTTGTCGTTGTCCCAGCCATCAGCCGAGATCAGGATCGCCGGGGAATCGCTGTCGATCGCACTCGCCAGGGGCACCACTTCGGTGTCGATCCGCGGCCCGCTCAGCCGTTGCAATCCCTGCACGATCGAAACGGCGCGGGCGGTGTCCTCGAACGATTCCGGTTCGATGCCGACCGCGACCTTGGGCATCAGCGCCTGCGGAATCGACTGGAATCCAAGCGGATCGGGTGGGTCGGCTGCGCTGCTATCGATAGTGGTATCGCCATCGATCGTCAACGTCACCGGCTGAAACTCACCACACCGTCCGGTGTTTCCCGCGATGTCGACAGCGACGGAAAGGTCTGTGTGACGCCGGAGTTCGGATTGCGGAACGGTGATCGACCGGTCGATGTCGCCGCTAGAGTCCGCTGCCCACTGGTCGATGGTTTCGCCGCCGATCGACACCACCACCTGGCCGCCGACGGTGGACGGCAGCGGCGTATAGGAACCCCTCAGCTGCACACGGACGTCGCGCACGGGTCGTCCGATTCGGGTTTGGTCGATGCCGACGTCCACCTGGGGTTTGAACGCCATCGAGCTCAGTCCGGGCTGGCCGAGATCGCGGATGGTGCTTTGGTTAACCGGAGACGCGGTGGCTGAATCTGGATTTATATACCCCGTCACCACTTTGGAAGACAACGCCAGCAGGGACAGCTCGCTGTTGAGTAACCGCACCTGATTGGTGAGTTGGTCGGCGGGGCCCGTGATCTGCAGAGCGGGCACTCCCCCGTCACCGCCGTTCAGCGAGACCGCGGCATCGGATCCCTCCCGTATGACGACGTTGCGTTCCAACGGAGCCGATGGTGGCGCCGCCTCGCCCTCGCCGAGGGATGCGATGTCGATCTCGGTGTTCTGTTTGCCGTACCGACTGACGACGGCGGTTGTCATCTGCACCGCCGCACCGGATTCCGCGGCCGACGGCTGCGGCGGGGTGAAGATTGTCATCTTCTGCAGCACCGGCGGCAGGAAATCGGCGACCACGGTGGGTGCCGCTTCCTTGCCGGTGTAGTCGATCGTCGCGTCATTGAGTTGAAGTGGAACCGTGGGGTCGAACAGGCAATCACCCTGTTCGGGCAGCAGCCTGCTGCGCACGGTGAACGTGACGGCATTGTCGACGACGCGTGCACCGGTCAACGGAATGGAGAGAGGCGTGCTCTCGGCCATCAGCAGCTCGATACGTGACAGTGTTCGATCGCCCTGGGTGACGATGAGAGTTCCGCCCTGCACGTACGGCGGCAACTCGACGTCGGCCGTCAATGCACCGGGTGTCAAGCCTTTTGGCACAGGGACAGTTATCGTCTGGGTGCCCTGCAGCCCGTACAACGACACGTCGCCGTCGACCCCGAGTGATGTCAGACTGAGCGTCGGCGCGTCCGCAACCTGCCCGGCATCACCTGGTGCGGCATTCACCTGGGGTGAGCCGAAATTGACGGCCAGCACAGCGACTACGGCCACACTCGCCGAGACGAGCGTCACCGTTTTCAGCACACGCGCAAGGGCAGCCCCCATATGGCCGAAGGTATAGGCATGGGCGTCGATCGACAAACTGGCTACTGCGATCGACGGGCAAAGGAGCTGTCGGACGAGATGCGGAAAAGCCCCCGACACGCCGTGTGTGCGGGGGCTTTCCTTTGCGGTCCGGCCTATTTCGCCTTTTCGAGAACCTCGACCAGACGCCAGCGCTTGGTCGCCGACAGCGGCCGCGTCTCCATCAGTGACACCCGGTCGCCGATACCGGCATCGCCCTGCTCGTCGTGCGCCTTGACCTTGGTGGTGGTCCGGATGATCTTGCCGTAGAGCGGGTGGCTCTTGCGAGATTCCAGTTCGACCACGATGGTCTTTTCCATCTTGTCGCTCACCACGTAGCCGATGACCGTCTTACGACGACCACGATTCTCTTCGGCGCGCGGAGTGTGCTTCGGGCCCTTAGCCTTTGCCTGATCTTTTGTCTCAGCCATTACGCTTCCTCACCTGCGGGCCCGGATGCCAGACCCAATTCACGTTCACGCAGCACGGTGTACACGCGTGCAATTTCCTGGCGCACAATGCGAAGCCGGCGGTTGTTGGCCAGCTGTCCGGTCGCCATCTGGAAGCGAAGATTGAACAGCTCTTCCTTCGACTCGCGCAGCTTTTCTTTCAACTCGTCGTCGGTCAGTTCGCGCAGCTCGCCCGGTGTCACTCCCACAGCCATCAGAAGTGCTCCTCTCGGGTAACAATGCGTGCCTTGATCGGCAGCTTGTGGATCGCGCGGGTCAACGCCTCGCGCGCAGTCTTCTCATCCGGATAGCTCAGCTCGAAGAGCACACGGCCCGGCTTGACGTTGGCCACCCACCATTCCGGCGAACCCTTACCGGAACCCATGCGGGTCTCGGCAGGCTTCTTGGTCAGCGGGCGGTCCGGGAAGATGTTGATCCACACCTTGCCGCCACGCTTGATATGCCGGTTGATGGCGATACGAGCGGACTCGATCTGCCGGTTGGTGATGTAGGCGTGCTCCAGCGCCTGGATGCCGTAGTCACCGAAGCTCACCGAGGTGCCGCCGCTGGCGATGCCGCGCTGCCTCGGGTGATGTTGCTTGCGGTGCTTGACCTTGCGGGGAATCAACATGGTTCAGCTCTCCGATGGGGTTTCCGTGGTGGCTGCCTCACCGGCAGCTGCCGAGGTATCGATTGCCGAACTTGAAGCCTCGGCGACTGCCGGGGCTTCCTCGGTGGCGGCGGGTCCGGATTCGCCGCCGGAGGCAGCGCGACCGGCTTCGGTGCTCGTCGCGGTGGTGCCCGACGCGCCACTACGGCGCGGCCGAGTGCCCGACGGACGCTCACGGCGCGGACGATCCGCACCGGCGGGAACGGCGGCTGTGAGCTCGCGCTTACCGCCGACGATGTCGCCCTTGTAGATCCAGACCTTCACACCGATGCGGCCGAACGTCGTCTTGGCCTCGTACAACCCGTAGTCGATGTCGGCGCGCAGCGTGTGCAACGGCACCCGACCCTCGCGGTAGAACTCCGAACGGCTCATCTCGGCGCCACCTAGGCGGCCCGAGCACTGCACCCGGATGCCCTTGACGTTGGGCTGGCGCATCGCGGACTGGATGGCCTTGCGCATGGCGCGACGGAACGCAACGCGGTTGCTCAACTGCTCGGCAACACCCTGGGCCACCAACTGAGCCTGCGACTCAGGGTTTTTCACCTCGAGGATGTTCAGCTGAACCTGCTTACCGGTCAGCTTCTCCAGGTCGGATCGGATGCGGTCGGCCTCGGTGCCGCGCCTGCCGATCACGATGCCGGGACGCGCCGTGTGGATGTCGACGCGAACCCGGTCGCGGGTGCGCTCGATCTCCACGTCGGCGATGCCCGCGCGCTCCAGACCGGTGGCAAGCAGACGGCGGATCGCCACGTCTTCCTTGACGTAGTCCTTGTACTGCTTGTCGGCATACCACCGGGACTTCCAGTCGGTGGTGATACCGAGCCGGAAGCCGTGGGGATTGATTTTCTGGCCCACTACTCCGAGCCCTCCTTCGCTTCGCCAGAAGCTTCTGTGGTCTTTTTCGCTTCGGTTGTCTTAACCGGAGCCTTCTTGGCCGGAGCCTTCTTCGCGGCGGCCTTCTTGGCCGGCGCCGTTTCCACGGTCAGTGTCTCGGTGCTGTCCGTCTCGGCCGCCTTGGTGGCCGTGCCCGATGTCGCCGCCTGGGCGGCTCCGCCGGCCTTCTTCGATGCAGCGGCCCTGCTGCCCTGCGCGCGACGCGAGCGTGCCGCACTGGCGGACGGACCGGATGCGCCGCCACGCCCACCCTCACGGCTAGGCCTGCTTTCGACAATCACGGTGATATGACTGGTGCGCTTGCGAATCCGGAAGGCACGGCCCTGCGCGCGCGGCCGGATGCGCTTGGCGGTCGGGCCGCCGTCGGCGTACACGGTCGCGACGACGAGGGTCGACGGATCGAGCCCCTCGTTGTTCTGCGCGTTGGCCGCAGCGCTGGCGATCACCTTGGCGACCGGCACGCTGGCGTCTTGCGGCGCCCAGCGCAGGATGTCGAGCGCCTCGGTCACCGACTTTCCACGCACCAGGTCGATGACCCGGCGGGCTTTGGTCGGCGAGATGCGCACAAAGCGTGCGACGGCCGTCGCGGACGGATATGTCTCTACGGAAGTCATTAGCTATTTCCTCCGCTCTTCGCGCAAGCGCTCATCGCCGCTTAGCCTTCCGGTCGTCCTTGATATGACCCTTGAACGTGCGGGTCGGTGCGAACTCGCCGAGCTTGTGCCCGACCATCGCCTCGGTGACGAACACCGGAACATGCTTGCGGCCGTCGTGCACCGCGAAGGTATGCCCGATGAAGTCGGGGATGATCGTCGATCGACGCGACCAGGTCTTGATGACCTGCTTGGTGTTCTTCTCGTTCTGGACGTCGACCTTCTTGAGAAGATGGTCGTCGACGAACGGGCCCTTCTTGAGGCTGCGTGGCATCGTTTACTCCTACCGGTGCTTCTTGCCGGTGCGCCGGCGACGAACGATGAGCTTGTCGCTCGGCTTGTTGGACTTACGGGTGCGGCCTTCGGGCTTACCCCACGGGCTGACCGGGTGACGGCCGCCGGAGGTCTTGCCCTCGCCGCCACCGTGCGGGTGGTCGACCGGGTTCATGACCACACCACGGACGGTTGGGCGCTTGCCCTTCCACCGCATACGGCCGGCCTTACCCCAGTTGATGTTGGCCTGCTCGGCGTTGCCGACCTCGCCGACGGTGGCGCGGCAGCGGACGTCGACGCGGCGGATCTCACCAGAGGGCATACGCAGCGAGGCGTAGGTACCTTCCTTGCCCAGCAGCTGGATGCTGGCGCCCGCCGAACGTGCCAGCTTGGCTCCGCCGCCCGGCCGCAGTTCCACTGCGTGGATCAACGTGCCGGACGGGATGTTGCGCAGCGGCAGGTTGTTACCCGGCTTGATGTCGGCATTGGCGCCGGACTCCACGACGTGGCCCTGCGCAAGTCCCTGCGGCGCAATGATGTAGCGCTTCTCGCCGTCCAGGAAGTGCAGCAGTGCGATGTTGGCGGTGCGGTTCGGGTCGTACTCGATGTGCGCCACCTTGGCGTTGACGCCGTCCTTGTCGTTGCGACGGAAGTCGATCACGCGGTAGGCGCGCTTGTGCCCGCCACCCTTGTGCCGCGTGGTGATCCGACCGTGTGCGTTGCGGCCGCCCTTGCCGTGCAGCGGGCGAACCAGCGACTTCTCCGGATGGTCGCGAGTGATCTCGGCGAAATCGGAGACGCTGGCACCGCGACGACCAGGGGTCGTCGGCTTGTACTTGCGAATTCCCATGTTTCTCTAAGTCTCTCTGCTATCCGCCCCGGCTAGGCCGGTGCTCCGAACAGGTCGATCGGCTTGCTGCCCGCGGCCAGCGTGACGATTGCGCGCTTGGTGTCCTTGCGCTTGCCGTAGCCGGCGCGGGTGCGCTTGCGCTTGCCCTGCCGGTTGAGTGTGTTGACCGAGTCGACCTTCACCTTGAAGATCTTCTCGATCGCGATCTTGATCTGCGTCTTGTTCGAGTCGGGGTGCACGACGAACGTGTACACGTTCTCTTCGATGAGCCCGTAGGACTTCTCGGAGATCACCGGAGCCAAGATGATGTCGCGTGGATCAGTGACGGTCGCCATCAGGCCGACACCTCCTCGTCCTTATTCGTGTGAGCTGAGATGTAGGCATCCAGCGCCTCGACGCTGAACACCACATCGTCGGCCTTCAGCACGTCGTAGGTGTTCAACTGGTCCGGCGAAAGCACATGCACGCCGGGCAGATTGCGCACGCTCTTGGCGCCCGCCTCGTCGGTGCGGCCGATCACGATCAGCACCTGCTTGTTCTCGGTCAATGTGGCCAGGAACGCCTTGGCGCTCTTGGTCGACGGCGTCTGACCCTCGATGAGCTCTGTCACCGCGTGAATACGGCCGTTGCGCGCCCGGTCCGACAGCGCTCCGCGCAGAGCGGCGGCGATCATCTTCTTCGGGGTTCGCTGGCTGTAGTCACGCGGCTGAGGACCGTGCACGACGCCACCACCGGTGAACTGCGGTGCACGCGTTGAACCCTGACGGGCGCGGCCGGTGCCCTTCTGCCGGTACGGCTTCTTGCCGCCACCGCGCACCTCGCCGCGCGTCTTGGTCGAATGTGTGCCCTGACGCTTGGCCGCCAATTGCGCCTCGACGACCTGATGCATCAACGCGATGTTGGCCTCGGCGTCGAACAGCTCGGCGGGCAGCTCCACAGAGCCGTCCTTCTTACCCGCCGGGGTGTGTACCGGGATTTCTAGGATCTTCGAGTCTTTCTCGGCCATTACTTCTCGCCTCGCTTGATTGCGCTGCGCACCGTCACCAGTCCGCCGTTGCGGCCGGGGATGGCGCCCTTGATCAACAGCACGCCGTTCTCGGCATCGACCTTGTGCACCAACAGGTTCTGCGTCGTCACACGGTCACTGCCCATCCGGCCCGACATGCGCGTGCCCTTGAACACGCGGCCGGGGGTGGCGCAGCCGCCGATGGAACCTGGGCGTCGGTGCACCGCCTGGGCACCGTGGCTGGCGCCCTGGCCCTTGAAGCCGTGACGCTTCATGGTGCCGGCGAAGCCCTTGCCCTTGGAGGTCCCCGTCACGTCGACGTAAGCGCCGTCGGCGAAGATCTCGGCGGTCAGCTCCTGACCGAGCTCGTACTCCGCGGCTGCGGCCTCGTCATCGAGCCGGAACTCGGCGATGTGACGGCGAGGGTTCACACCCGCAGCCGAATACTGGCCCGTAACAGGCTTATTGACCTTGCGCGGGCTGATCTCGCCGTACGCGAGTTGCACTGCGCTGTAGCCGTCGCGCTCCGGAGTGCGGATCATCGTGACGACGTTGGGGCCGGCCTTGACCACCGTCACCGGCACGACCCGGTTGTTCTCGTCGAACACCTGCGTCATGCCCAGCTTGGTGCCCAGAATGCTCTTTCTAGCCATTTCGTTTGGGTCTCCTACTGGATGTTGACGTCGACACTGGCCGGAAGATCGATGCGCATCAGAGCGTCAACGGTCTTCGGCGTGGGGTCGAGGATGTCGATCAGCCGCTTGTGAGTACGCATCTCGAAGTGCTCCCGCGAGTCCTTGTACTTGTGCGGGGACCGGATGACGCAATACACGTTCTTCTCGGTCGGCAGCGGCACTGGGCCGACCACGCTGGCGCCCGTTCGGGTGACCGTCTCGACGATCTTGCGCGCCGAGGCGTCGATCGCCTCGTGGTCGTAGGCCTTCAGCCTGATGCGGATCTTCTGTCCCGCCACGCTTCTCCTACCTCACTACTAACGGGCCCATACTCGGGCCTGGTCTGTTGCCACACGCCGGGCGAACCCGGTCGCGCAGCTATGCCGCCGCTGTTTACCTGTCTGTGGTTCACCGACCCCCGCGCTCGGGTGTGTCGCCCTAGCGCACGCTCGCCCGCGTCGGAAATCCGTCGCGATCGAGGTTGGGACCGGACGCGCCCCTGAGGGCGCAGGTCGGATGCCTCCTGCCGGGCAGTCCCAAAAATGGGCGCCATCCCGGCTCAAGGCAACCCGAACAGTATGCCTTAGATCTGGGCCTGTTCCAAATCCCTGGCCACCCGAAACCCGCTTGGCGGCCCGGTCTCTTGCCGACGCTACCTTACTCCGGAGTAAGGTAGCCCGCATAGCAGCCCCGACCACGACATATCGCATGTGAGAACGCCTCGCCGAGCGCCCGGCGACAGCCGGCTGTTCTCCGCTGTCGCGATGGCCCGAATGCCGTATTTCGCCTCGACCGTGCCGCATGTGGTGCAGATGGAGCCTACTCGGAAAAGTGGGGCCGAGGCCACGGTGCCGGAGCGCGGCGAAGCTCAGCCTTTCAGCCGCGCCCAGAATGGGCATTTGTGTGCTTGGGCGAAGTCGGTGATGATGCGACTTCCACCGGGCTGCAACGACATTCGCTCCCCCGCATCGCCGCCCAGCGCCGGCCAGCCTGAACCCGGCGAGCCCGTCGATATGAATCCGGTCCAGTAGTCGATCATCTCGTCGGACAGCCGCTGTTGTGCGGGGTTCAGCGAGGGCGCTCCGCCGACGTCGAACAGATACCTCAGCTCCAGCGAGTGGCCGGCCCCGATGGGGAACGGCGCTGCGTGCAGCGGCTCGGGTGCCGGCGCACCGGGATCGTCGAACTCGGAGAAGTACACGGGCTCTGCCGCGGACAAGGAGTCCGCGAGACGGTCCGCCACGCAGGCGAAGGCACCGTCGGTGACCGCGGCCGAATACGCCAGCGGCACACTTCCGCCGAATTGGTCCGGCCGATACTGCCGCGCGACCGCCGCAGCATTCGGGCCGAACGCCTGGGCGAGCAGCTCCGGATAGTGGGCCGCATCGATGGGTCGTCCCCGAACGAATTGCAGCGCGGTGAAAAGGGTGAACTCGTCGGCCGTGGTCCCGATCATCACCGGCACCTCGGCCGCCCGCCCCTGCGCTGCACCGGTCATCGGAGCGACCGGCAGTGTCTTCGTTCCCGTCACGGGCCCGCTCAACTGTTCGGAGCCGATGCGTCCGTAGAGCACCGGCCGCTGCAGCTTCTCCCGTGGAAGTGCACGAAGACATGCCGCCGCGGTGGCGGGATCGGCGCAACCCACCTCCGCCGCGTAATTCTCGCTCGTCTTCTCGGCGGCCGGCAGGTCGTATTGCGCCGCGCAGGGCCCACTTTGGATGATCGCCGCGCTGAACAGCCCCGCAGAATCGGGAGCGACGAGGTGATCGCACACCGCCATCCCGCCCGCCGACTCCCCTGCGATCGTCACCTTGTCCGCATCGCCGCCGAATGCTGCGATGTTGTCGTGCACCCATCGCAGTGCGGCCTGCTGGTCGGCAAGACCGTAGTTGCCGACATCGCCTGCGGGGCCGAGCGCCGGGTGCGCGAGAAATCCCAGCGCACCCAGGCGGTAGTTGATCGTGACGACGATGCACGTCACCGCGGCTCGCCAACCTGCGCGCGTCGTAGATGTCGCCGCTGCCGTTGATGAAGCTGCCGCCGTGAATCCACACCATCACCGGCCGCTTTTCGCCCGACGGCGGCGGCGTCCACACGTTCAGCGTCAGGCAGTCTTCACTGGTTTCGCTTTGGTCGACGTCATTGCTGACGTCCTGGGTGCATCGCGGGCCGGGACGGGTGGCATCGCGGAACCCGGCCCACCCGGCCACCGGCGCCGGCGGCTGCCACCGCAATGGCTCCGACTGGTGGTGCGGCATAAGGAATTCCGGCGAAAAGGCGGTGATCCGATGCGACCATCCCGCGCACCGCGCCCGATTTGGTCTGCACCACCCCCGGATCGTCGGGTACGTCGATGGTGGCGGTCTCTCCGCGCCCGCACGCGGCCAGCAGCAGCGCCAACGTCGCGAGCAGCGCGACGGCACGGCCTCGACGGCGGAACAGGGCGGACGACACGCCTCCCGAGAGTACTGACGGCCCTCCCTTCCATTACGTGGCCTCCGTCACATACACTCGGAACTTGACACCCGTCAAGTTCTGGGGGAGCCCGAAGTGAAGGAGCCCGTATGAGCACGCCGACGATGGATGACGCCGCGAAAGTGCTGGCAGACCCGACGGCTTATGCCGACGACGCACGGCTGCATGCGGCGCTGACCCATCTGCGGGCGACCAACCCGGTGGCGTGGGTCGACAATCCGCCGTACCGGCCGTTCTGGGCGATCACCAAACACGCCGACATCATGGCCATCGAACGGGACAACAACCTCTTCCTGTCCGAGCCCCGGCCTCTGCTCGCCACCGCCGCGGCCGACGATCTGGGCAAGCAACAGCTCGAAGCCGGCACGGGTCTGCGGACGCTGATCCATATGGACGATCCGCACCACCGCAAGGTGCGCGCCATCGGCGCGGATTGGTTCCGCCCCAAGGCCATGCGCGATCTCAAGGTGAGTGTCGATGCGTTGGCCAAGCGTTACGTCGACCGGATGCGCGACATCGGCCCCGAATGCGACTTCGTCACAGAGATCGCCGTCAACTTTCCGCTGTACGTGATCATGTCGCTCCTCGGCCTGCCCGAGGAGGACTTCCCTCGAATGCACCAGCTCACCCAAGAGCTGTTCGGCGGTGACGACGAGGAGTACAACCAACGCGGGCAGACGCCCGAAGAGCAGCTGGCGATTCTGATCGACTTCTTCACCTACTTCGGTCAGCTGACCGCCTCCCGGCGCGAGCATCCCACCGACGACCTGGCGTCGGCCATCGCCAACGGCCGGATCGACGGCGAGCCGCTGTCCGAGGTCGACACCGCGTCCTACTACGTGATCGTTGCCAGCGCGGGCCACGACACCACCAAGGACGCCATCTCCGGCGGGCTGCTCGCGCTGATCGAGAACCCCGGCGAACTCGAGCGACTGCGCCAGGACCCGGCGCTGATGGGCACCGCTGTCGAGGAGATGATTCGGTGGACGACGCCGGTCAAGGAGTTCATGCGCACAGCGGCCGAGGACACCGAGGTTCGCGGCGTTCCGATCGCCAAGGGCGAATCCGTTTACCTGGCTTATGTTTCCGGCAATCGTGACGAAGAAGTTTTCGACGAACCGTTCCGATTCGACGTCGGCCGCGACCCCAACAAACACGTCGCCTTCGGATACGGCGTGCACTTCTGTCTCGGGGCCGCGCTGGCGCGGATGGAGATGAACAGCCTGTACTCCGAGTTGATTCCCCGACTGGAGTCGATCGAACTCGCCGGCGAGCCGGAGTTGGCGGCGACGACCTTCGTCGGCGGACTCAAGCACCTGCCCGTCAGGTATTCACTGCGCTGATTTGGGGCGGCTTCGGCACACGCGCGGTGGTCGACGTCAAATGATGAACTCGGCGGCTCGGTGGCCCAGCATGACGATGGTGGCGTGGGGGCCGCGGCTGGTGATGGTGGGAAGCACCGAGCCGTCGACCACCCATAGCGCGTCGACGCCACGCACCCGGCACTGCGGGTCCACCACCGCGGCGTCGTCCTCGTCTCGGCCCATCCGTGCGGTGCCGGACAGATGTTGCGAGGTCGACCACGACGCAGTCTCCGATTTTGCTGCCGCACCGGCCAATTCGCGCGCGAGTTCCCCACCGGCACGTAAGGCCTCGACATCCGAGGGCTCGCTGTCGTACCGATGCTCGATGGCGGGAAGGGTGTCGGGGTCGGCGGAGACCAGCCGTACCGTGCCACGCGACTGCGGCTGCATCAGGGCGACCCCGACGTGTGGGTGGTCGGCCGGGTCGTCGCGGCGCCCGCTCACCATCGCCCCGAAACCCGCTGTATAGGGCCTGGTTTCGAGAGGGTCATCGGTCGTCAGTACAGCCTCCAGAGGAGGCAGTCCATGGGTCTCGGTCCAATCCACGGGCAACACCCACTCCGGGTGATCCGACGATGCGGTTCCGACCGGTAGGTGGAGCCTCCACGGGAACTCCCGCGGCCGTCAATGCGTCCTG
This sequence comes from uncultured Actinomycetota bacterium, assembly GCA_963843135.1. GTDB lineage: Bacteria > Actinomycetota > Actinomycetes > Mycobacteriales > Mycobacteriaceae > Mycobacterium. The sequence continues at coordinate 1,924 of CAWJJA010000026.1, read as the reverse complement.
CGGGCCGATACCCGACAGCATCAGCAGATGAGCCGACCCAATCGCGCCCGCCGACAATACGATTCGGTCTGCGGTCAAATCGGTAGGTCCACCTGGGCCGACGCACTCCACTCCTACTGCGCGGCCGTCGGCGATCCGGATGCGCCTTGCCCGGGTATCGGTCAACACCGTGAGGCCGGCGCGGGACATCGCGGGCTTCAGGTACGCCCCGCCCGGTCCAACCCGCGTACCTCCGTTGATGTTCAGCGGCACCGCTCCAACGCCCGCAGGCAACGATGCGTCCGGTGCCGATCCGTTGAGATCATCGATCCATCGATACCCCGCATCCAAGACAGAGTTCACGAACACTGCTGTACAGCCATCGAATTCAGAGACACGCTGAATCTGAATGGGGCCCGTCGACGCCTGCAGGGGTCCCTGGAAGTCGAGGTCGGTCTCGATCGCCCGGAAGTGTGGGAGAACGTCGGACCACGCCCATCCCGGCAACCCCCACCCGTCGAAATCCGATGGCAGTCCCCGGCAGAAGTAGCCGCCGTTGACCGCCCCGGATCCACCGACGACAGCACCCCTCCATGACCTGTGCGTGCCGCCGGGGGTCACCGGTCAACTAGCGTGGGGTAGCGCCGGACCACCGAGCTTGCGGTGCCGATCGGCAGCCGTAGGCCGTCGCTGATCTGGCTCGACACCAGAGGATCGGAGGGGCCCGGCCCAGCTTCGACGACCGTGACCTGACAGCTCGAAATCAACCGAAAGCCGTTCCGCTTGATCCCGGTCCCGGCGCTGCCAGCACCGACGATCAGCACATCGCTGTGCAAGGCCGCGTCAGGTCCGGATCTGGGGCTTGAGCACACCGACGTGCCGCTCACGCACGACTTCGGTCCACAGTCCGGCGCCGTAGGCGATGTCGTCGAGCCGTTTCAGCAGGATGTAGGTGAGCAGACCGACCGGCTTCGTGTCGTCGTCGCCGTTGCCGTTGCGGGTGATCCAGTCGACCACCCCGTCCACGATGGCGGCCACCAGCACCACCTGGCGGCATCGTCGCAACAATAGTGCGGCGACGAAGGCGACGGGCCAGTAGTGCCGGCAGATCGCCGACGCCAGCTGGAGCGCCGCTGCCCACAGTCCGTGGGCAGCCACCACGGCCACTTCCTTCGGTTCGGTCTCGACCGTGGACAGCGACCTCGCGATACGGCGGCCGGTGATCGCGGCGACCACCATCGACGCCAGGTACCCGATGCCCGATCCCATCGCCATCAGCATCCAGACGACCAGCGTCCAACCGGAGATGACGAGTGGTGCGGTCTTACCGGGATGCCGGACCGACAACGGTGCGGCGGATTCGCCGTAGAAAGACTTGCGCGAGAGCCATTCTCGCAATTGGGTGCGGTGGTCGTGTGCTACCAGAGCGACGGGCTCGTAGCGCAGGCGCGCCCCGCTTCGATCGAAGCCGCCAGCACAGATCGACGTCTTCGCCTGACCTGAGCGTCTCGTCGAAGCCGCCCAGCTCCTTCAGCACGGCGGTGCGGCAGATGATCGCGGCGCTGGGGACATACGGAGACGGTCCCGAAGGGGATCACAGGGGCTTCACGCAGTCCGAGGTCCAGCGAGGACCTCACGGCCTCGTACCGCGCCACCACGTTCTCCGGGATCGCTGCAGACCGATGATCCGCGGCGCCACCAGCGCCACCGCCGGATCGCAGAAGTCCGGCCCAGCAAGCGCCTGCCAGCCACCCGCGCCGGGGCACCACGTCGGAGTCCAGAGACACGCCACGAAGTCCGTGCCGCACGACCGCCATGCCCGGTGTTGCAGGGCCGCCGCTGGGCCTTTGCCGCGCTCGTGGCGCAGATCTGAACATCGCTGTACATCTGCGCGAAGTCGGCTTGCTGGCCGGAGTGGCCGAGCCATCGTCGACCACGATGATCC
>CAWJJA010000025.1:0-17932 GCA_963843135.1 uncultured Actinomycetota bacterium | reverse complement strand
CCTTGAGCCGTCACGAGTTCGACCAGACCTCCAGTACTTCTTCGACGGAGACCACGGCGCCCGAGCATGGCGAAGGCATGCCGCAGCATGTCCTCACCAAACGAGGCTGGCACGCCTAGCGCCGCGTCGCGGACCACGGCGATCCGGTAGCCCAGGTTGACGGCTTCGATCGCGGCGCCAATGATCGCCTCGTTCAGCGATACGCCGACCAATACCAGCGTACGAATGTCCAAGCCTCGCAATAACATATCGAGGTCAGTGCCGGCGAATGCGGACATCCCGTGGTACCGCTTTGCGACGATATCGGGATCGCGCGGCGCCAATTCCGGCACCACGTCGGCCTGTGCGGAGTCGGCCAGCATGTAGTCGGGGGAACGCATCGCGACCGCCATCCACGGGGTCACCAATTTGACGCCGGCCCGACGCGGGCGGAACTGCAATGTGGTGTGGATGACGTGGGCACCCGCATTGCGCGCGCCGTCGACGAGCTGTCCCACCGATTCGATCAGCCCGGTTTCGCGAACCGCGTCGGTGAGCGGTCTGAGGGCGTCCGGCGCGAGGTCCCCGACGATCCCACGCTGCATTTCCGACACCAGCACAGCAGTGTGGTGCGGACTGATCAGATTCGCCAGGGCAAACGGGTTCGGGTCGTCGCTCATCGGAGAGTCACCGCATGTAGGTGTAGCCACCGTCGACCATCAAGGTCGACCCGGTCAGATAATTGGCGTCATCGGATGCCAGGAACGCCACCACGCGTCCCACATCGGTCTCAGCGTCACCGATGCGTCCGAGCGGCACATCGGGCAGCAGGTCCGTGCTACGTGAGAGTCCCATCTCGGCTTCGAAATTGTCCATGCCGTCGGTTTCGGTGAACGGACACAGCACCAGGGCGCGAATGCCGTGGCGACCCCACTCGACGGCGGCTACCCGAGTCAGCGCGCGCATTGCCTCCTTGGCCATCGCGTAGGCGGCCATCGCCGGCGGAGCGGTCATGCCGGCGCCGGACGCGACGTTGACGATGAGACCCTTCGATTCGCGGAGCGCCGGGAACGCAGCCTGCATGAGACGTACGGCGGCCAGCGGGCCGGTCCGCCACGACTCGTCGAAATCCTCGGGTGCCAGCCTGCGGATCGGGCCGTAGTTGAAGCTCTGCGCGGAGTGCACCAGACAATCGAGCCGTCCCAATGCCGTAGTGGCGGTGTCGACGGTGCGGATGACGTCGTCGGGATCGTTGACGTCACACTGGATCGCGATGGCCTTGGCGCCACGGCCTTCGATTTCGGCGACGACGCGCTCGCAGCGCTCCAGGGTGCGGCCGGCCACCGCGATGGCCGCGCCCTTGTCCGCCATCGCCAACGCGATGCCACGACCCACGCCGCTGCTGCCGCCGGTGATCAGCGCGGTGCGCCCCTGCAGAGATGTTCCGGTGTCGTTGTTCATGTGAGTGGCCCTTCAGTCGTCGGAAAGCGTGGAGTTGCTGTTGCTCGCCACACGACTTGTGCTGTGGCGGGACGATGCGGTCGACCAGTTCGACGTGCAGACCGTCGGGGTCGGAGAGGAAGTTGACCGAGACCCGGCCGATGGCGGTGCCCGGCAGGGCGAAGCTCAGCCGGTGACCAGTGTCGATCCCAGTGCGGCGAAGGGCACCGGTGGCGGCGTCGAGGCCGGGGACAGCCATCGCGAACCGAACCGGCCCGCGGTGCCAGAACGGCAACGGCGACTGATCAGGTTCGACGAGTTGGTCCCAGGTGGTCAGTTCAACCAGAACGGATCGGCTGACCAACGACAGCGCGAGGGTGGAGCCGGTGATGGCATCGTCACCGACGCGAAGCATGGTCGGCGCTGGCCCGGCGACCTGTTGGAACCCAAGACCGGTGTAGAACCGCAGCGACGTCGCCATATCCGAGCACCCAATTCTGATGTGCCGTAACCGGGTGGCGCGCTCATCGTGGCGCACGAGTTCCACCATGACCCCGTCGGCATCGGTGACGAGGTCTCGGCTGACTCCGTCGACGTCGATGACACCTGTCTTGGCGTCCGGTGCGGCCGCACTGGTGGGAATGCCAAGTCCGATGGTCGTGATGCCCACCCGGTTGACGACCGAGTGTGGTTGCCCGACGACTGAAGGCCGATGCCAGGCAACCAGTTCCAGCGCAGGAGCTACTCGCGGACCACGGTCGTCGTACAGGAACCACGCCTCACTGTCCACTGGCTCGGGGTATCCCGCGAAAGACCAATCTCCATGAGTGTCATGGCTGTGCATGCCTTGCTGCAGTCCCCACTTCCCGACGTAGTAAGCAAGTGCGGCCTGAGGGTCACCGGTGTTGAGGTTGACGTGCAGAACATGCGTCGCCCCGCCATGTTCGCCCGCACCGCCGGCCTCAGGATTCTCGAGGTGTGACGACATCCGCTTCCCTCCCATGCAAACACACGCTACATTAGCGACAACACCGTTTTCGCATGGGACGACATCGTTGTCAATAGAGGAGGGGTACGAGCCAGGTGACGGCAGAACCGACCTCGCTTCGCCGCGACGCCGTCGCACGAGGCCTCGCCGACCGGACCGCCGCCGCCGATGCCATGCTCGGCCAGCTAGTTCAGGTCGCTCGACGCCAGATTCGACGTGCCGGAACGATCGACCTGAGCCTGCGCGAATTGCTCGACGAAGCCGGCATAGGCACGCGGTGGTTCTACCGGCACTTCGAGAGCAAAGAAGCCTTCCTGCTAGTCATGCTCGAAGACCTTTTCACTGATCTGGCCGAGTACCTCACGCAGGCGATGGATTCAGCCGGTACTCCGCGAGACAGGGTTATCGCCTGGATCAACGGTGTTCTCGATCAGGCCGAACCAGCCGTTGCTGAGCTGGGCCGACCTTTGCTCGTGCACGCCGCACGCCTCAATCAGCTGTTCCCCGAGGCCTATCGCGCAGTCGGCCACGCGATGCTGGCGCCGCTGACTGCGTCCATCTCGGCGGGCGCGGCCGACGGGACGTTACACAGCGCCGACAGCCCCTCCGACGCGCGGGCGATCTTCTTCTTAACCCTGTCGGTCATGCAGTCGCATGTGTTGGAGGGCACAACCTGTTCGGCGCAGGAGCGCAGCGCCATCGCCGACTTCGCCCTGCGGGCGTTGAGCACCGACACCGTTTTGTGAATCACTGAACCACCTAATACCAGGAGGCAAACAATGGATCTGTCCGGCAAAGTCGCCATCGTCACCGGTGCAAGCAGAGGCATTGGCGAGGCCATCGCCATCGAACTCGCCCGCGCCGGCGCCGACGTCGCGCTGATGGCGCGGAGCACCGCCGACGCCCCGAGCAAGAACTTCGAAGGCACCCTCGACGACGTTGCCGCCGCCATCGAACGGCAGGGCAGAAAAGTGCTCACGGTCCAGGGGGACGTTTCCCGGGAAGACGACGTAGCCGCCGCCCGCGACGCCACACTCGCGCAATTCGGCCGCTGCGACATCGTGGTCAACAACGCTGCGACGTCCTATCTCGCGCCGTTTCTGGACCTGTCGGTGAAACGCTGGGATGTGGTCATGGCCGTCAACGTGCGAGGTCCGATGCTGATGAGCCGGGCGTTCCTGCCCAACATGATCGAACGGGGCAGCGGACACATCGTCAACATCTCCTCTGCCGACGGTCGCCTTGACCTGGATTCAGCCGGTGAGATCGCGTCGATGATCGGTTACGACTCGACCACGGCCACATTCGGTGCTTCCGCGCGACCGTTCGAGTTGAGCCGCACCGCCTATGGAACCTCCAAGGCAGCGCTCAACCGCCTCACTGTGGGGCTGGCCGCAGAGTTCGCCGACGCCGGAGTCGCGGTGAATGCACTGGAGGTGAGTGCGGTGACACAGGCGGTGCTGAAGAACACGCCCGATTCCGACCATTCGGCCAATGAGCTCCCCGAGGGGCCCGCTCAGGCCGTCGCGTGGATCGCCGCGCAGTCGACCGACTACACCGGCCACATACTCAGCCAGTTCGACCTGTTGCCCGAGCTTAGGGCCAGCGGGCAGATCCGTCCCCGCGTCGCCCCCTCCGATTTGCGGATCTGACATGGATCTGCGGATTAGCGGTAAGACCGCATTGGTCGTCGGCGGTAGCCGAGGCATGGGCCTGGAGGTCGCGAAGCTGCTTGCCGTCGAGGGCGCCAAGGTCGCGATCGTCGCGCGCACTCAAGAGCCCATCGACAGGGCGGTCAGCGCCATCACCGACTCCGGCGGGGCAGCCATCGGGGTTGCGGCAGACATGAGCACCGAAGCCGGCATCACCGCGGCGATCGCGGCCATCAGCGAGCAGTTCGGCCCTCCATTGATCGCCGTGACGCAGGCCGACCATCACGTGCGCGGCACGTTCGAAGAGATCACCCGCGCCGAGGATTACGTCGACTCCTACCGAACCTTCACGCTGAGCCAGGTCTTCCTGCTGCGGGCACTCTTGCCCGCGATGAAGGACGCCGGGTGGGGCCGCTTCGTGCACATCGGGTCGGGCACGGCCAAGGAACCACAGTCGACGCCACCGCACACCGTGGCCAATGCCACGCGGCCGTCGACGGTCGGGCTCCTCAAGAGCGTGGCCGACGAATATGCCCGGTTCGGCATCACGATCAACACGCTGGCGCCCGGCTGGATCGGCACCGACACCACCGAGTGGTACCTGAGCAAGCACGAGGGCCTGAGTACCGACGAGCAACGTCGCGCCTTCTTGATCGAGCGCGCCGGAGTTCCAGCCGGCCGCCTCGGCAAGCCTGATGAAATCGCCTCGACGATCGCATACCTGTGCTCGGAGCCGGCCGGCTACATCACCGGGCACTACATCACCGTTGACGGCGGACTGCACCGCGCCGCCTTCTGACGATCGCGGCGTCTGTTTCGTGTCAGCGCTCAGCGAAGCAGGGGCGCAAGCTTAGTGGTGATGGTCTCGACGTGGCGCATCGCCAGATCGATCGGCATGGCGCCGATCGATGCCCACAGGAACACGGTCTCGACCGGGGCGGCCGCTGTCATCTCGCGGATTCGCACCGCGATGTTTTCGGGGGTGTCGAACCAAAACGACGTCCATACGCCCGACGATTCACTCGACCGAAGTTTCTCGGGGTCAACCGGACGCGGAATGCGCCGGCCGGTGCCTTCGACCATGTGCCGCATGTACGAATCCCGTTGATACGCAATGTATGGCGCCACCACCGGCCAGTCACGTTCGGGGTCTTCGGTGACCCAGGCGTCTATCAGTCCGGCCATGCGCCCGACGGCGGGATCATGACCGGCCTCCGCAAGCCCGTCGCGGTAGGGCAGCCACGACCTGGCATCCGCGGTGAGCAATCGCGCGCCCAAGAGGCCGGCCCGCCGTGCACCCTGTGGGCCCTGGTAGCCCATCCAGATCGGCGCGCGACCCTGGACCGGTTTCGGGGTTACCCGATGCCACAGGTCGGCCACCTGCAGCGCGCAGTCATCGGTTGTCGCATACCTGCGGTTCGCCGAGGCCGAATACAGCTCGTATTCGGGGACGCGATACCCGGCACCGAGGCCAAGCTCCAGCCGTCCGCCGCTGAGGACGTCCACGAGAGTGGCCTGTTCGGCGATTTCGACAGGCGAATGAAGCGGTGCAATGGTCACTGCGGTGCCGATGCGTACTGTAGTCGTTTGCGCGGCAACGGCGGCAGCGAACGTCAAGGGCTGCGAAAGATACTCGTCGTCGAAAAGATGGTGTTCGGAGAACCAGACTGAGGAAGCTCCGAAGCGCTCTGCAGCCGAGCACAACTCGAGCACCTCATGGTGTAGGCGTGTCGAGTTGAGGCTCTGGCCGCGGTTTCTTAGATCGAAGAACACACCGACGTCCACACCGACCGCCCTTTCTGTCGTCAACCAAATCCATTACTCAATCGCTGTCAGCGGCCTGCGAACCGCTACTCGCCTCCGTGGCGCGCCAGAGCGACAGGTATGCCACTCATCCTTGGTTGACCGCTGTACCGCTCATAGTTGTCCTCGACATCGATCAGACGCGCCGTGGGGCTGCCGGTGACGTGCACATCTGCGGCGGTTTCCTGCAACGCACCGAAGGCGTGGGTCATCGCGACGCAGCCCTGACGAACCGAATCGTCCAACGCTACGACCCCCAGGATGCTGGCCCGGGTGGAGCGCACCTCGACTATGTCACCGGCCTGCACCCGTAACTCATCGGCGTCGTCGGGGTGCAGGAATGCAGGGTTGTGTGTCGGATGTCGGCGGTCTGCGCCCTGGCCCGCGGACGAGTTGTACACGTGCATCAGTCGCCGTGAGATCAGCCGAAACGGGTAGCCGACCACGTCGACGCCGTGATCGAGTTGATCTGCGGCGGTTTGCAAATCGGCCATCATCTCCGGGTTGCCCACGTCCAGCCGGCCTGCCCACCCTTGGGATTTCGGTGCCACGATCACGGCGGGTTCAGGAAAAAGACCACCGTGTGGGAACTGTTTGACTGTGTCCAGCGGAATACGGCTGCCGCGTGTGAGCATCGCGAGCAGCTCGTCTGTGGTGGGTTCGCAATTCATGTCCAGTGCCAGCGGAGCCGTCGCAGTGTCCGGCACCAACGATCCGATTCTCAGCTGCAGGCCCATGCGTTGGGCCAGGCGGTAGAAGACTTGCCATTCCTCAAGCAAGTCACTGCCCGGCGGTGGGTCCACGACGGCAGCGGTGTATTGCCCACGCGACTCGCATCGACCCAGCCCGGTACCCGCTTCAAGGACATCTTGGAAGGCGTCGGTACCGCTGACTTCCAGACACATCTTGGGCGCAATCACATAATCGGCCATCCGCGCCGTCGCCGACATCCACGGATCGATCTGCACCAGCAGCTCCAATGACTGCAGTGCTTCGGCCGTGCGGATTTGATCCGGCCACGACACCACCGGGTTTCCGCCGACGCTGATCAGCGATCTGATCTGGCCGGGACCCTCCAGCATCATCTCGTCGGCCGCGGCGCTAGTCGGCGCACCCAGCAATGAGTCCCCCAACCCGCGAACGCGCATCGTCTCCCGCAGTCGGTACGCCGGGAACGGTGGCGTGGCCTGTGCAATGGCTGGCGTAGGGGGTATCAGTGTGCCCGCGTTTCCCATTGCCTCGCCGGAGCGCTGCCAGTAGCCGCATACCGACTTCAAAGCCATCACCAGGTACTCCAGCAGCGTGCTGGACTGGGCCATGCTCGGGCCCGTCCCGGCGACGGCGTATCCCCGGCTACCAGCGGCGAAAAGCCTGGCCGCCCTTACGATGTCATCGGCCTCCACCCCGGCGCGGGGACCGACAACGGCAGGGCCGAAAGCGCCGACAGCCAAGCGCAGCGCCTCAACACCGGAAACCTCTTCTGCCAGGAACCGCCGATCGCCTAGATCTTCTTCGAGGATGACCCGCAACATGGCGGCCAGAATCTCCACGTCGTGACCCGGCCGGGCCTGCAGGTGCAGCGTGGCCCGGCGCGCGAGTTCGGTCCGGCGCGGATCAACCACGATGAGCGTCATGCCACGGTTTTGCGCCTCGGCGAGCCACCGCGGATTGGCGCTCGGCGCCAAGAAGTGGCTGACGGATGGATTGAGTCCGACAAACAGCGACACGTCGGCGCCGTCCCAGCGCTGCGAGCCGGCTTGCCAGATGCCGTGCAGGCCAAGGGCGATGATCTTGCCCGGCTGGTCGATGGTCGCCACGGCGAACCGCATGCCGGTACCGATGGCGTTGAAGAACGCGTTCATCACCGGGACGGTGACAATGCTGCCCATGTTCGCGTAGGTGCCCATGTAGGTCGACACCGCCCGCGGTCCGTGACGGTCGATGATCGCAGCCAGTTGCTCGGCGATCTCGTCCAACACCTGATCGCTGCCGACGGGTTCGAAGCCACTCTCCGTTTTCTTCATTGACTGCGTCAGCCGCTCGGGGTGGTTGATCAGCCGGGGAAGCGACCGACCCTTCTCGCAGGTGTAGCCCCGGTAGAGAGGGTTGAGGGCGTCGCCGACCACGCGCGTCACCCGTTGGTTTTCGACCTCGACCAGGATTGGGCAGTAGTTGTGGCACACCCGGCAGATTGACGGCGTGATGGATGGTGTTCTCATCGCTTCACCTCCACGAGCCTGACGAAGTCGGCAATGCCCAGGCGCGTCATGAACCATCGAGCCTCCGGCGACAACTCGGGCAAGACCGCCTGTGTGTCAACGATTTCCGGGGTGATCACGTTGGCATCTGTCCTCGTAGTCGCAGTGTTATCAGCGGATTGAACACCCGCTTGGTTATGGATCGAAGAGCGTTGGGTGGCTTACTCATTGCGACCTCATTCGCCTCTGACAGAGTGCCGTTCGCGACCTACCGAGCACCGGGGCACGCTCGCGTTTTCGCGCGCTCGAATTTTCATCGGGAGCCGATTGCTTCCTCTCTTCGCCGCTGATCGCAACGACGTCAAGCTAATACTTGACAAAAATGTCAACTAATTGCGATGCTAAGTCACGCAGCCGCTGCCGTCAAGGGTCTACCCGCCACTGAGTGGTGTGGCCCCGCATCCACCGGTTCGGCAATAGCTGTCAGGGCAAGCTGTTTCGGCCAGCGGCAAGTGCGGCCCAACGTGTCGCCAAATGCGGCCGGCACACCGAGCGGAAGGCGTCGTTAGTTGGAGTTCACGTTGGAGTATCCCAGCGACATACCGACCGCGGGCCCAGAGTTCCTGGAGCCCGCCGTACTGACTGACATCGTGCGGTGCGCTGAGGACGCCGGATTCGCCGCGGTGGCACTCAGCGAGCACCCGGCGCCATCGCTGAAATGGCGGCAGGGCGGCGGGCACGACACGCTTGACCTCATCGCAGCACTGGCTTTCATTGCCGGCGTGACTTCAGACATCAAACTGATGTCCAACCTCTATATCCTGACCTATCGAAATCCCTATCTCGCCGCGAAGGCGCTGGCCAGCCTGGACATCCTGTCTGGTGGACGCGTGATCGCCGGTGTCGGACCGGGTTACCTGAGGTCGGAGTTTTCCGCGGTGGGCGCCGATTTCGCCAAGCGAGCGCCGTTGTTCGACGAGGCCCTGACCTTGGTCCGGAAGATCTGGACCCGTCCCGACGAACCCGTCGGCGGCGACGGGTTCGTCGCGCACGGCACAATGTGGTTGCACCCTCCGGTGCAGCAGCCGCATCCCCCGATTTGGATCGGCGGCAACAGCTCGGCGGCGCGCAGGCGTGTCGTGGAACACGGCCAAGGCTGGTCACCACTGATCGCTCCGCGTGCCGTTGCGTCGTCTCTGCGCACGCCGGCGATCGAGGACGCGCGTCAATTCGGTGTCGCCGTCAACGAGCTGAAGGAGCGATTGCAGGCCGCAGGACGCGATCCGGCTGCAGTCGCGATCCAGGTGGAGTTCCACCTGGTGGACTTCGACGATCCATCAGCCGTGCGGCGCGCCGAGGAGGAGCTCGCGGAGATGGCCGAGTACGGAGCGACTTGGGCTATCGCCCATGTGGACGCGACCACTCCCCAAGCGTCGATGGATTACATTGCGGCCCTTGGCGAGACATTCATCCACCCGCAGCACGGCCGTCGGGCGCAGTGACGGTGCCCGCGGCTATCGATTGCTGAGTAACACGGCTCCGGCTACCGGGCCCCCTCCGGCGCCGACGGCCGCGACCTCGGGGCCATCGGATACTTGACGCTCGCCCGCATCACCCCATAACTGAAGGCATGCCTCGTGCAGGAATCCCATGCCGTGCAGGCGCCCGCCCGACAGTTGACCGCCGTTGGTGTTGAGGGGCAGTGCACCGTCGAGGGCAATGCTGGCACCACCATCGATGAAGGGGCCGACCTGACCGTGCTCGCAAAAGCCCAGTGCCTCAAGCCACATGACGGTTAGGAAGCTGAATCCGTCGTATAGTTGCGCCACGTCGACGTCCGCGGGTGTCAATATGGTGTTGTCCCACAACGCAGCGCCCACGTCGTGCGCTGCCATGGTGGTTAAGTCGGCGCGCTGATCCCACGTCGCCCGCTCATACATCGCCGACCCGACCGACTCCACCGTCAGCGGGTGGCGCCGCAGACCGGCGGAACAGTCGCGTCGGGAGACGATGACCGCCGTGGCACCGTCGCACGGCACGTCGCAGTCGTAAAGGCAGAGCGGCCAGGAAATGATGCGGGACTGCAGGTAGTCCTCCATCGACATGGGATCGGTGTAGATGGCGTCCGGGTTACGAGCCGCGTTCGCGCGCGCGTTGAGCGCGATCCACCCGAGTTGCTCACGGGTCAGACCGAACTGCGCCATATACCGCTGCGCGGGCATCGCCACCCAGTTCGCTGCTGACAGCGCCCCGAATGGCGCCTGATACTCCAGCCACTCATTGACCCTGTTTCCGCCACCGAAAAGCACTGAGGCACGGCCCTTGCCCGCTTGGGCGGTCGACTCCCACACCGAGCGGAACACCACCACGTGATTGGCCAAACCCAGCGTGACTGCCATGCACGCCTCGATGACGGGACCGAGCTGACCGCCGGTTTCCATGCTGGATACGAACCACCGGGTGCGCAGCCCCAAGGCGTTTCTCAGTTCGTGGGTGGAGGCGCCGGAGAAGCCCGGGTCGGGAGTGCCCGGACCGGGATAGCTCGCTACGCCGTCGATGTCGTCGGGGGTCAGCCCGGCATCTTCGATGGCGTCGAGCACCGCGTCCACCGTCAGGCTCAGCCCACTAACCCCGAGCCGACGCCCCACTTTGGACTTGCCAACTCCGGTGAGAACTGCCGCGCCGCCAAAGGGTCCCCGTGCCGTCATTGACTTACTCCTGCTCGGCGAAACAGCGGAATCCACACGTCATCCCAGTTTTCGAAGAAGACCGTAACGGGCAGCCCCACTTCGACGTCGGCCGCAGTGATGTCCACGACGTTGCTCGTCAGACGCACGTCTGGCTCGTCGTCGAGTTCGATGATCGCAACGACGTAGGGCGGGGGCATGCCGGGAATCCAGGGCTGTTGGTTGATGGTGAACGCAGCGACCTTTCCGCGCCCGGTGACCGGCTGCGGTGCGACGTCACGACTTCGGCACCGCCAGCAGGCCGGGGCAGGCGGGTGGAAGTAGCGCCGGCAACTGGCGCATTGGTATATCAGCAGTTGCCCGTCACGCCCGCCGGTCCAGAATGGCTGGGAAATAGTGGTCGGACTGGGCAATAGCCGCTGCTCGGGACGTTGATAATCGGTCACGATGTCCGCCTTACAGTTATTCCACGGCCGGCCGCAAGAGGATCCGCGCGTCGCAGCCTCAACTGCTGGACTGCAGATAGGCGCCGTCGATCGGAACGACGGCACCGGTGATGAAGCCGGCCTGATCGGAGAGCAGGAAGGCAACGATGGCGGCGACCTCTTCGGGAGTGCCTACGCGCCCCATCGGAATCATCTGCGCCCATTGGTTTTTCAGCTCCTCCGGGTAGCTGGCGAACTGCGGGGTGGAAATGATCGCGGGCGCCACTGCGTTGATCCTGATTCCGGTCCGGGCGTAGTCGAGTGCGGCGTTTCGGGTTAGACCGATGACCGCGTGTTTGGTGGCCACGTAGGCGTGCAGACCTGTCGCCGCCTTGAGGCCGGCCCCGGATGCGGTATTAACGATCGCGCCGCCGCCATGGTCCACCATGTGAGCAATCTCGGCGCGCAGGCAGAAGAACGTTCCGCGTAGACCGATCCCGGTGACGGTGTCGAAAGTGGCCGTATCGAGTTCATGAAGCGGGCCGGGCATGTGCCCGATCGCGGCGTTGTTGTGTGCGACATGTAGTCCGCCATAAGTATTCACAGCGAAGTCCACGAGATTGTTGACGTCGTCTTCGCGGGAGACGTCGGTAGGTATGAAGGCGGCTTGCCCGCCCTCCTCGGCGATCTCGTTGACTACACGTTTACCGCCGCTCTCGTCGATGTCGGCGATCACGACGCTGGCTCCGTCAGCCGCCAGTTTCTTGGCGGTGGCTTCACCGATGCCCGATGCACCTCCGGTGACGATGGCGACTTTGCCTTCGAACGTCATTGCGTGGTCCTTGTCTACGAGTGTGGTTGTCCTCGCCGTGACCGCCTGTCAGGCCGGCACCGGCGCCGGTTCTTCGTGCGGGTTGCGCACAGGCAAACCCATGAACCGGCGCGCGTTGTCTCCCATGAAGTCTCGCGTCCGCCTTTCATCCATGCCTTCGGCCTTACTGGCTACCCCGAGGTGCCTGCTGGGCGCGACGCTACGCCATAGTTGACAGAAATGTCAACTATTGCGTAGTCAATGCTACTCATGTCGAGGCAACGGCACGTATGGTGGACCGATGCCGGCTTCCGACTCAGTGACGAATGGGCGCGTCGCCGACGACGACCTTGAGTACGGACGTCAGCCCGGTTGGCGCGCTGAGCGGACACGTCAGGCGATCTTGGCCGCGGCCCAACAGCTGTTCCTCGACCGCGGATACGGCGGCACCCGCATCAACGACATCACCGAGGCATGCGGAGTGTCGCGCGCAAGCTTTTACACATACTTCCGCGACAAACGAGATGTCTTCAACGGCCTCGGCCAGGACACGTACCACGATCTGCTCGACGTTGTCGGCGAATGGGCCGACATACCCACTCCGTGCACCCGCTCCGACGTGGTGCGCTGGGTCCAGTCATATTTCAGTTTCATGGACCGGCACGGCGCCTTGACCGTCTCCGCCCAGTCAGGCCCCGCTGACGAGGCCGTCCAACTCGCGAGCAACAAGATGCAGCTGCGGGTCGCCCGTCTCCTGGGAGCCGTGCTGGCCAGCCGCAAGAAAACCTCCACTGGCAATCCGGCCGCCCTGGGCCTGGCCGCCACGGCCATGCTGGACCGCAGCTGGTATCACTGCCACCACCAGCGGCTGGCAATTGGCGATGAGGAAATAGAGGGCGCGATCGCCGACTACATCATGGCCATCCTGGAACGCTGAACTGCTGCGCAGCCACGTGCGAGAGGTGCCCGACGTCGATCGCGCTACAGGTGCGAAAGCTCACCCGAGCAGTCCAGCCGCCGCCATGGCCGGCTTCAATGTCTGCGCAGAGTGAAGCGTATCGACGTACTCGCGAATCTCGACGACAAGATTGCGCGCAAGGTCGACGTGGGTGATGAATGTGCATGCGTTGTGGAACTTCACGCCGCCAGACAGCTCAGCGCGGCCGTCGGCGATTAGTGCGACCCGGTCGGCTTCGACGATTGCGTCGATGAGGGTGAATGACGGGTTGATCAGCCCGAACACCGCGCTTAGCACTGGCTTGATCTCAGCGATGGAGGTTGTTTTGCGGCTCGAGTTGCTCCACCATGTCCCGGCGTCATCGAGCATGGCCAGGCCCGCTTCCAAGCGACCTGCCGTGATCAACTTCCAAGGAGCAAACGCGAGTGCTACCACCGCGTCTCGCACGTTGTCCTGCGCCATGTCACTCCTTCGTAGGCCGCTACAGCCGGGATCGGATTGACAGCATCCTCGAACATAGTTGACGAAAATGTCAACTATGTGGCAGGGTGCGGCGTAGAGCACGTCGACTTCCGAAGGGGCGAAGATGCCGCGGTTGCCCGAGATTCCTCTCGAAGACATTCCCGCTGAGGGACGAGCCCACATCGAAAAGGCCGTCGCGGCGGGAATGGTCACCACGACAGCGCCCCTGCAGGTCGTTGCCCACAGCGCGGTGGCGCTGCAGGGCACTTTGGACTCCTACGCGGTCTTTTTCCAGCGCGGGGCACTGGGCTCCCGGCTGCTCGAGTTGTTGCGTCTGCGCAGCGCTCAGCTCGGTGATTGTGCACCGTGCGGCCAGTCGCGTAAGGACGACAGCGTCACCGAGGACGATGTGGCGTGCCTGGTGGCGCCGAGCGAGACGCACTACACCAAACAAGAAATGGCGGCGCTGCACTTTCTCGACCAGTTCGCCACCGACCACCACGCCATCGACGACGCGACCTTCGATGAGCTGCGGCAACACTTCACCAACGAACAGATCGTCGAACTGGGGTTCGTGAGCTGGCAATACGTCGGCGGTCACCGTTTCATGCACGTCCTCAACGTCACCCGGTAGCAGCATGCAGATGGCCGGATAGCCGAGCGTTTCGCGATGGAGGACAGAACAATGAAGGGCGACCCCGACCAGGATGATGAGCTGGCGATCCGCCGCGTGTTGCTACGGTACTGCCGCGGCGTCGACCGCGTCGATCTGGAGTTGGTCCGCGACTGCTATTGGCCTGACGCCGTCGATCATCACGGACCGTTCTCCGGAACGCGCGATGAGTATGTCACCTTTCTGACCACGCTGCTGCCGAGGCACACCATGACGATGCACCACGTCGGCAACATACTCATCGACTTCGACGAGACAAGCGAAGACACCGCCTACGCCGAGACTTACGCGGTCGGTTACCACTCAGGCGAACCACCAGGCGACATCCGCTGGAATTACGTTGCCGGCTTTCGCTACGTGGATCGCTTTGAGCGCCGCGAGGGTCGTTGGCGTATAGCCGAGCGCATCACCGCCATTGAATGGGTCACCCCGTGGGACGCCGACCGACAACGGCTCGCCGCGCTCGGAGCGCCGATGTCACGGCGCGACGCCACCGACCCGGCCTACCAGGGCAGCCGATGAAGTGGGGAATCGTGTTCTCCAGCACCGGCTTTCCTGATCCTGAGGCGGCGGTCGCACTGGCAGTGGCCGCCGAGGAGGCCGGTTTCGAATCGCTGTGGGCACCCGAGCACGTCGTAATGTCGAGAAGCCCGGACGCCACACCGTATCGCGCGTCCCCCGACGGCACCATGGGTCGATTGAGTCGACGCGGCGGCATCCCCGATCCGCTGATCTGGTTCGCCTTCGTGGCATCAGCAACCAGCCGAATCCGGTTCGGCACCAATGTCTTGATCCTGCCCGAACATCAACCCGTCATCATGGCAAAGTCGGCGGCCACCCTCGACCATCTCTGCGGCGGACGGCTGATGCTCGGCGTCGGGGTAGGTGAACTGCCGGAGGAATACGCCGCTGTCGGCATGAATTTCGGTGATCGCGGTCGCCGCATGGACGAGTACATCGATGCGATGCGAGTGCTGTGGCGTGACGACATCGCGACATTCGCCGGCGCCCATGTCGCCTTCGACCGCGTCGAGTGCCGACCGTGGCCCGTACGCCGAAGCGATTCCTCTCCTGATTGGAGGTTCGTCACGAGCGGCCATCCGCCGAGCTGGCCAACGCGGCGACGGCTATTTCCCCTTCGTCTTCCCTGACCAAGATCCCGAAGTCGAGCTTCCGCGCCTGCTGGGAATGGTTCGCGCTGAAGCCGCGGCGACCGGCCGTGACCCAGACGCGATCGAATTCACCGGCGGTGGGGCGCGGACCGTCGAAGCGGCGAAGCGCTACGCCGATTTTGGGATTCACCGCCTCACGGTGGCCGTCCGAGCGTCGACCATCCCCGAGATGCGCGAAGAGGTGGCTCGTCTCGGCGACGAGCTAGTCGACAGAACGGTTGACGTTGTGATGAGCGGCTTGATGTCGTGGCGTCGCCGTAACTCCTGCCGGGCAGCTGGCAGCCGATTGAGGAGGTTCCCATGCAAGTACGGGTAGACCCGGATCGATGCCGCGGCCACGCTCGGTGCCTCACGATCGCCCCAGAAGCGTTCGAATTTGTCGACACCGAGGACCGAGCCGTCGCACTGCCCGGCGCCGCTGGACTCGTCGGCCACACCGCCCTCGAAGAGGCCGTCGCCGAGTGTCCAGAGCAAGCCATCACACTTCACGAAGAAGCGAGAGATAACTAGTGAGCGCTCCGAACCAGACCCTCGCCGCCCACATCTTTGACGCCCTCGACCACCACGGCGACTATTTCCGGGAACACTGCTGGGAAATCTATGAAGCGTTGCGGAAACGATGCCCGGTCACCCACTCCACCGCCTGGGATGGATTTTGGATATTCGTCGACTACGACGACGTCTATGAGGCCGAGCAGAACACAGAGCTGTTCAGCTCGCTCAAGGACAAGCAGGTCCCCAAAACCGAAGCGCCCGACCCGTTTCCGCCCATCGACACCGATCCGCCTCAACTACAGCAGTACCGCAAGATCACGCTGCCCTTCTTCTCGCCGTCGGCCGCAAAGAATCTCGAACCCACCTTCCGGCTGATGGCCACCGAGTTGATCGACGACTTCATCGAGTCCGGCGAGGCAGACATCATCCAGCAGCTCACCACGCCCCTTCCCGCCCGCTGGATCCTTCGCTCGCTCGGGTTCGACGACAGCCGCTGGCCGGACTGGGTCGAGTGGATGCACTCGGTGGTGCACGACCGGGCGTCACACCCCGAGAAGGCCATGGAAGCGGTGCTCAATATCTACGGCGGAATCACGGCCGAGATGGCTAGGCGGCGCGACGGCGGTTTCGGCGACGACTTGCTCAGCATGATCATGCAAGGCTGCGTCGACGGCCAACCGATGCGCGACGAATTGATCATCGGCTATGCGTTTCTCATGCTGCTGGGGGGCATGGACACCACCAGCGGGCTGACCGGCAACGCTCTGATCGCGCTAGACGAGCATCGCGACCTGCGCGCACAGTTGATCGATGACCCCTCGCTGATGCCCAAGGCCACCGAGGAGTTCCTCCGCCACGACACCCCCGTTCACGCGCTGACACGACTTGTAACCCGGGACTGCGTCATCAAGGGCCAGCAGTTGCATGCCGGCGACCGCGTGCTGCTCGCCTATGCGTCGGCCAACCGCGACCCCAAGGTGTTCAACAATCCCGACCAAATCGACTTCTCACGAACGCCTAACCGGCACTTGGCATTCGGGGCCGGGCCACATCGCTGTCTGGGTTCCAACCACGCTCGGGTGATGTTCTCGGTGATGGTCTCCGAAGTGCTCAGCCGTCTGCCCGACTACTCCATCAGCGGAGAAATCGAGCGCTACCGCGACGCTGGCGACGTCTATGCGCCACGCCATCTACGCATCAGTTTCACTCCTGGCCGTCGCACCACCACAACCACCACCTAGGCGAAACTACAATGGATTACGGAATCAAGGGCCGCGTGGCCATGGTAGTCGGCGGCAGCAAAGGCATGGGCCTTGAGGTTGCGAAAATGCTTGCGGCCGAAGGTTGCCCGGTTGCAGTGGTAGCCCGCACGCGTTCCGATGTGGAGAGCGCGGTGGACCACATTCGCCACAGCGGAGGCACTGCGTTCGCCGTCCCAGCCGACATCACCAAACGTGACGAGGTCGAGCGGGCGGTGGCAGCGGTGCGAGACGAGTTCGGGCCGCCACTGATCGTGATCGGGCAGACGCAGCATCTGCATCATGGCGACTTCGCCGACATCACGGATCCTGAACCGTTCCGCGAGTCGTTCGAGGCATACACCATGAGCCAGTTCTTCCTGCTGCACGCCGTGCTGCCCGGCATGCGTGAGGCAGGCTGGGGACGGTTCGTGCACGTCGGTTCGGCCACGGCCAAGGAGCCCACAGGAAAGATCCAACACGTGGTGGCCAACGCCACGCGGCCGTCGACCGTTGGGCTTCTCAAGACAGTGTCCGACGAGTATGCCCGGTACGGCATCACGGTCAACACCGTTGCGCCTGGCTGGATCGAGACCGAGAACGCTATGGGCTACCTCGAGAATCACGTCGGCGTCAAGACTGAAGACGAGCGACGCGAGTTCATGCTCACCCAGGCTGGCGTTCCCGCGGCCAGAATGGGCAGGCCGACCGAGATCGCATCGCTGATCGCGTACTTGTGCTCCGAAGAGGCCGGTTACATCACCGGCAACTGGATTGAGGTCGATGGTGGCCTGCACCGATCGGCGTTCTGAGCTCAATGCGGTTGCGCTGGCAGGTGTTTGTCCAACTTCGGCTGATGCCCTCCCCCAGTGCAGAGACATGAGAGTTCTCGGCTGGGGATGCGCGAGATGAGCTTCTGATCTCGTGCCGTCACGGGTGCGGGCGCTTCGG
>CAWJJA010000024.1:0-1322158 GCA_963843135.1 uncultured Actinomycetota bacterium | reverse complement strand
AAGCTGCCCGCGAACCATTCTCCGAGCCGCCCGCCGGCCTGCACCGGCTCTGACTCGGGCCAACCTCGGCCTCCGATCGATCCGCACATCGCCTGCAGCAGGAATTCGTTGGTGGGCAAGCCCGCATCGACGTACGGCCCGGTCTCACCGAACGGACTGATGACCACAACTACCGCGGACGCGGGTACCGCCGCGGCGATATCGGAGAGATCCCAGATGTCGTCGCGCCCGGCGATCACGACGTCGGCCCCACCGAGCAGGCTCCTCACCTCGGTGGCGTTATCACCGTGGACCACGGACCTCTTGCCCGCCGCCAGGAAGTTGAACAACGCGCCTGCGCCGGTGTCCGCCCGAGCGCGCCACCACCGCATCGGGTCGCCTTCTGCCGGTTCGACCTTGACGACAGTCGCACCGGCATCGACGAACATCTTCCCGCAGTAGCTGGGGGCGATTCCCGAGGAAAGTTCCACCACCCGCAGGCCGTCGAATGGCAGCAACTTCGATTCCACGATCGCTAGCGGCCCAAAGTCGTTGCACGCTGGGCAATTCCCGAGGCGTCGGCCGTCTTGGCCTGACCGAATGCCGTCATACGTGCCCAGGCGTCGCGGTCGCGTTGGCTTGCCCTTCGTCCCACGTGAGTGACGACATCGACATCGGTTGCCTGCGTCCGTAGATGGCCGGCGCGTGCGTGTTCGGAGGGAATGTGCTGGAACGGATCGAATGAGTAGGCGGCCATGGCGTTTTCGTGGGTGATCTTGTTGATCACCGTGTCATCGAGGTGCCCCATGGTCTCGATGATGTCCTCGGGTGCGAACGGCCAGTTGCTGTCCGAATGCGGGAAGTCCGACTCCCAGCACAGCATGTCCTCGTTGAACCAGTCCATGTTCTGCACGCCGACCTTGTCGCTGATGAAGCACGTGTACAGGTGCTTCTTGAAAACGTCGGTCGGCCCGCTGTACCCCGCAGGAAACTTGGGCTCGGTCCATCCGGAGTGCCGGTTCAGCACATGCTCGGCCCGCCATAGGAAGTACGGGATCCAGCCGACGTCGCCTTCGGTGAGGGAGAACTTCAAGTCCGGAAAATCGCTGTAGAACTCCGCCCAGATCAGTTCGGTGAGTGTGTACATGCTCATCATCGACGAGCCCGTCATGTTCACACTTGGAGGCGCATCCAACGAGAACATCGGTGCTCGCGAAGAGGACCCGACGTGGGTGCACAGCACCGTCTTGTTTTCACACGCCGCCTCGAACAGCGGATACCAGTGCTTGGTGTGAATGCTCGGCATGTCGAGCGCTTCGGGGTTCTCCGAGAAAGTCACCGCATGACAACCCATGGCGGCCAGACGTTTGACTTCCTTGGCCGCTTCCTCAACATCGAAGAGCGGCAGGATGCCGCACGGGATGAACCGACCGGGATACGCGCCGCACCATTCATCGACGTGCCAGTCGTTGTACGCCTTGATCATCACCAGATTGATGTCACGGTCAGGACCCTGGTTGAGCACCTGCCCCGAGAATCCGGTCCAGTTGGGGAAGTTGAGCCCCGCGAGCTGACCGCCGGCATTCATATCGCGGACGCGTTCATCGACATTGAAGCATCCGGGTCGCATCTCGTCGTAGCTGCTGGCGTCGATGTTGTACATCTCGCGAGGCTTGCCTGCCACGGCATTCAGACCCATGTTCCGACCGCGCAGATCACCGTAGTACCACTGCTGCGTGCCGTCGTCCTCCAGGATCACGCGAGGCGCGAATTCCTTGTAAGCCGCGGGCACGTGTGCCTCGAACATGTCAGCAGGTTCGGCGATGTGGTCGTCGACGCTGATGAGGATCAGATCGTCTTTGTGCACAGCGGACTCCTGGCATCGTTGAGGATCGGCCGCGACGACATGCGCGCTAAACGCCGGTGCGTCGACGGCTATATGTGACTAGTAGATAATGATATAGATCACTGTGTCAACCGACCTTCGGCGTGGTGTTGCAATGACTACGTCACCCTGGACGGCGATGTCCGAACCGGTCTACCGATCTTTAGCTGGTAATTTACGTATGCTTCGCGAACCGCATGTGGAACGTAGCATCGATGACGCCGATTGCTTGTTCTCTAAAGTCCGTGCTTTCGATGTTCCTGGATATGACTAATAGTCGAGTTAGGATGCCAACGACCGTAGTCGCGCACGAGCGCGGAACCTGCTGCTTGCGCCGCGTTGACGCCGTCATCACCTTTGGTGTTTCCGCAGGTGAGCTGCATTGATTCAAGTAATTTCGCGTGGACCCTGCAACGTCCATCACGCTCAGGATAAGTTTTGGCGGTTAGCTCAAGGATTTCGATCCCTTAGCTACATTCATGTTCGAGCAGGTCAAGCTGTATTTCTTGCCGGATCGGGGTATTCAGCCGATATGGACGGCCGCGCAGCTGCCAACGTGCACACCGTACTTACCGATGCCGACGGCAGTGCATATCGGTCGTTGCGACAGCGACCGGTGACACGGGCCGAGCGCTATGCGCTTGGCAAGAGTCTGCGCAAGCGGGTGCCGCGCAAGTCGCTCGCCGACTGGACGCCACCTTCTGACCGTCCAGACCCCGTCGACCTCATCAACGTCAGTCACCAGGGGAGGGTCGACCGGCTGGTCCCGATCCGGGTCGGTCGCATGGTCGAGTCGCCGTACGGATTTCTGCGCGGAACCGCAGTGGTGATGGCCGAGGATGTCGCGCATCTGCCTGCAACTGGAATCGCACCTGTGGTGTGCGGTGACTCGCACTTCGGCAACTTCGGCTTCTATGCATCTCCCGAGCGTGACCTGGTGATTGACCTCAACGATTTCGATGAGGCCCACCCCGGCGGCTGGGAGTGGGACCTGCGGCGGCTGGCCGCGAGCATCTGGGTCGCCGGGCGTCATAACGGGACATCGGAAGATCACTGCGCAAACGCCGTGCGGTCGTGCGTGGCCTCGTATCGTCAGGAATTGCGGAGACTCGCCGATTTGCCATTGTTCACAAGGTCTTTCGTTCGTCTCGATGTCGACAAGCTGGCTGCCGAGACGGCGGGCCGGCTCAGCAAAGAGGTTGTGCGGTCGGCGAAGCGGGCGCGTCAGCGTACCGGCGACCGGGCGCTGCCGCGATTCACCCATGAGGTGGACGGCGAGCGGAAGATCGTCGAGGAACCACCCCTGATCACACGACTGCCCTCGCGTGAATGGGAGCTACTGGCGGAGGCACTCGACGAGTATCTCGAGACCCTGCCCTCGTATTGGCGACGTGTCCTCGGCGGCTACACCTTGGTCGATGTCGCACACAAGGTCGTCGGGGTGGGCAGTGTCGGTCTGCGCGCCTACGTGGCGCTGCTGGAGGGTTCCTCGGAAAAAGACGTTATCTTCTTACAGCTCAAGCAAGCTCGCCGCTCGGTGCTCGCGCGCTACGTGCACGGTGAATCGGCATGGCACGCGCACCAGGGCCAGCGGGTCGTGGAATACCAACAATCACTGCAGACGGTAAGCGACCCACTACTGGGGTGGACCACGATGGACGGCCTACAGTACTATGTGCGACAGTTCCGGAATATGAAGGGACGCATACCTTTAGATGCAATCGATGCAGCCGCGCTGACTGACTACGCCGGAGTGGTGGGTCAGCTCCTCGCCAAGGGGCACGCGAGGACCAGCGGCGCGTCGATGATTGCCGGATACATGGGCAAATCCGATCGGGTCGACAAGGCGTTGTGCAAGTTCGCACGGCGCTACGCCGACCAGACCGAAGCCGACCACGCCGCGCTGGTCGCCGCCGTCGACCGCGGATTGCTGCCCGTCGAGCGCGGGGTTTAGGAAGGTCTCCAGCGTCGTCGACGTCGCCCACCACGAATCATCGTCAGACCGCAGGGGATCTGAGGTTTTAGAGTGTCAACGAAGAGTCTCGTCATCGAGGCCAGTGTGTACGCCGCAACGGTGACTCGCGACCTACCCGCCCCCGTTACGGGCCAGATCGACGACAAACGAATTCACGAAGGTGCCCGCCGGCGGATCGCCCTTGTCGCAACCTCCGTCGGATTCACCGGGACGTTTGATCCACAGGTATGCGTCGGCGTGCGGGCCGGCAGTCGCGGTCGTGGGCGGAACGCCCAGTGCCCGGCCGTCGGGGTTGCACCAGTGCAGCGGCGAGTCCGGTGCCGCTCCGTTGCCGTTGCGCGAGGTGTCGATCACGTAGTCCTTACCGTTGGTGAGGCCCGAAATCGCTTCGCCGTAACCGGTTTCCTCTTCGGTGGTGAAGAAGTTCGCGACGTTGAGGCTGAAGCCCCGCGCGTGCTCGACGCCGGCCTGGCTGAGTCTGGACGCCATCTCCTCGGGGCTGTGCCAGCGCAGGTGACCCGCGTCTACGTACACGGCCGCTGCAGGATTGCGGGTCAGCGAGTCGACGGCATAGCGGATCAAGTCGAAGCGTTCCTGGCGCTGATCATCGGACAGGCAATCGGCCATTGCGAGTGCGTCGGGTTCGAGGACGATCGCTGCCCGCGAACCGCCGATCTGGGCGGCGATACCGTCGATCCATCCGCGGTAGTCATCGCCGGACGCCATGCCACCGGCAGCGTAGCTGCCGCAGTCGCGGTGCGGGATTCCGTAGATCGACAGCACAGGGATGGCGCCGGCGGCAGCCGCGTCGCCGGTGTACTTCCCGACTGTGGATGCCGACGATCCCGGGACGATCCAGTACGCCTGCGGTGTGTTGGCGACGGCAGTCAACTCGGGGCTCGGCGGATCGGCGCTCTGCGCGGCGCGCATGGCCGCCGACGTGGGATTGACGTAGAAAGGTGCTCCGACCAATGGGTTCGCGTCACTGGCCAGGCGCACCGTCACCTGGGAGATCTGCGCCGGGTCGGTGAGTAGACCGAGACCGGCGACGGCTGCAACCGCCAGGACGAACAATCGCGCGACTGCGTTGGCAGCTGAGGACATCACGCGAGGAAAATTAGCGCTTCAGCGCAGCGAGCGCCAATCACCGACGACGGACTATGGCGCGACAGGTACCTCGTCAGCCGAGCAGGCCAGCGCTTCCTGCAAACCGCGCGTTGCCAGTTCGTCGGCCAGTTCGTTGTCGGCGACACCTGCGTGCCCCTTCACCCAGAACCATTCGACCCGGTGTCGTGTGCAGGCCATTTGGAGCCGCTGCCAGAGGTCGACGTTCTTCACCGGCTGTTTCGCGGCGGTTATCCAGCCGTTGCGCTCCCAGCCGAGCACCCACTTGGTGATGCCGTTCCTGACATAGGTGCTGTCGGTGTAAAGGTGCACCACCACCGGTCGGGTAAGCGCCTCCAGCGCCATGATCGGCGCCGTCAGCTCCATTCGGTTGTTGCTCGTCAGGTCGGGTTCGCCACCGCACATCTCGCGGACGTGCTGGCGATGGCGCAGTACCGCACCCCAGCCGCCGGGGCCGGGGTTGGGCCGGCACCCGCCGTCGGTGTGGATGACCACTACGTCGTTGGTGGACTCGACCATGCGCTCAGTCCGTCCGTGCCTGCCGGAGCAGCCGGACCGCCGCCGGCCCGACTCCGTGAAGGGCGACGAGGCTATCGAGATCGGTGGGCAGATCTGCGATGGCGCGGTAACCGGCGTCGATGAGCGCGCCGGTCGCGGGTCGGCCGATCCGGACATTGTCGAAGACGGGTCCTCGATCCTCGGGCTCAACCATGCGCCGAGAATAGGCAATGCATCGAGCATTGGCTCCGCGACGCGCGAGGCCATATCGATGCCGTCGAGGCGATGAGTCCGCCGGCGCCGACAGGTCTACCTTCCGACCGAGACAACCAAGGCATCGGAGTAGGGCATGGGCCTCATTCACATCGAGCTGTTCGCAACCCTGGACCTCGTCGGGCAGGCGCCCGGCGGTCCCGACGAGGACCCGGTGGGGTTCCCATTCGGCGGGTGGCAGGCACCCCTGGTGGACGAGGTAACCGGGGCGCAGATCGGCGCCGCCTACGAGGGCACGGACGCACTCCTGCTCGGCCGGCGGACCTATGACATCTTCGCCGCCTACTGGCCGCATCAGGAAGGCGGCCAGGACAGTGAAGACGGGGCGATCGCATCACTTTTCAACAGCGTCCCGAAATACGTGGCCTCCCGCGGCAAGCCCGACCTCTCGTGGGCCGGGTCCAGGCACCTCGGCACCGACCTGGCCGGCGCGGTACGCGACATCCGCGATCGGCACGAACACGTGAAGGTCGTCGGGAGCCTGAACCTGGTGCAGACCCTCCTGCGCGAGAAGCTCTTCGACCGCCTCGATCTCTGGGTGCACCCCATCGTGCTCGGTGTCGGGAAGAAGCTGTTCGACGGTGGCGAGGTCCCCACGAACGTCACACTCCTCGAACCGCCGGTATCCAGTCCGAAGGGCATCGTGTACCTGCGCTACGGGCTCGTCGACGGCACGCCCGGCACGGGGGACATGAGCGCACCCGATCGCGGTGCCGACAGCGACGACTGAGGCCGCCCGCCACCGGTTGATGTGAGTATCAGCCTGCTTGCGGGACAACGTAGGTCGGCTGCCACGGGTTGAGCCCCTGCTGGATCGCTTCGGCACGCAAGGTAGTCCTCGACCGATGGGTAACCCTTGACCTCGGCGGCACGTTTCAGCGCCTCCTGCTCGGCGACCTTCGTCTCGGCCACGGCGGCGGCCAGATCCGCTTCCGCCTTGGCCTTTTTCGCATTGGCCTCGGCAACACCCTGCGCCTGCGTCGCCTGCGCGTTCTGAATCGCGGCCTGCTCGCGTTCGATAGCAGCCTTGAGTTCCGGATTGACCGGTGTCGGCTTGAG
Source organism: uncultured Actinomycetota bacterium (assembly GCA_963843135.1). Classification (GTDB taxonomy): domain Bacteria; phylum Actinomycetota; class Actinomycetes; order Mycobacteriales; family Mycobacteriaceae; genus Mycobacterium. Next base: position 1,315,364 of record CAWJJA010000024.1, on the reverse strand, counting down.
CACCGTCACCTGGAAGTTGGTGAAGAAGTCCACACCGTTGGTACGGGCCTTGCTGGCGCTCGGCAGCGAGGTCAGAAGTGCGTTGCGGAATTCGGCACGCGCCTGTTCATCGTTCCAGATCTGCTGCCACGTATATTTCTGCGCCACACCATTGAGCGTGTCCTGCAACGGTTGTCCGATCACGTAATTCAGCAGCTCGATCCACCCGGAGCTGACGGTGCCGTCGTCGTTCAACCAGCCGTTGTACTTGGTCCCGAAGTCACGATGGAACTGCTTGAGCTTCTCGCAGTCCGACGTCAGATCGAAGGTCACCACCACGGGGACGTTCATATCCGCGGGCGCCTTGGCGTTGGACACCACGACATACGGTCCGCGCTCTGAGCCGGGATCGCCCGTCGCATCCCAGGAGATCTGGCGGGCCGGATAGCGGTACACGTGGTTGGTGATCTCGTTCTGAGAGTTTTCGGGTTCGATGCACCCCTTGACGGTCGGGTCGGTGGGAATCATCCAGTAGCCATCGACGACGACGGCCTGCTCGCCGGCCCCGACGCTGGCATACGAGCAGCCGGACAGCAGGGCCATGAAAATCCCAAGGGCCGCAGCAGATTTCTTCATGGTGTTCGCCTTTCGTCATGGCTCTCGGCGCGGTATTTGTACCACCGCTGGCGCGAAGTCTGTGAATGACCTGTCCGCGAACTGTACTGTCGTGATCGCGCTGCCTCAGTCTGAATTTCGATATCTTGGCGCCATGACCGTTCAGCGAGTGCCCGGCGGGGTGGTCCACAAACTTCCGGCGGACCTGCGCAAGGCGCTGATCTCCAACGACACCGCTCTCGCCGCGTGGAAGGACATCACGCCGCTGGCGCGCAACGAGTTCATCTGCTGGGTCGAGGACGCCAAGCAGGATGCGACTCGGGATCGCCGCATCCGTCGTACCCAGGAGGAACTCGAAGAGGGCCAGCGCCGACCGTGCTGCTGGCCGGGGTGCAAGCACCGCGAGCGCACCGGGAAGTAGCCGTCGGCGGCGAGCCGCCAATCCAGGTCGGTGACCGCTGTCAATCCTCGTAGGCGGGCGCTGCCTGCAACTCGGGGGCCGCGGCCGCGAGCAGTGCGACGCGGCCGCCGGTGAGCGGGGGATAGATGCGTTCGCCGTTGATCACCTGTTTGGTCGCCTTGGCCTGCGCGCCGGTGCTGACGACGCGGCGATCCCAGCCCTCGGTGTAGACCGCACCGGCCGGACCCAAGTCGAGAACGGTTACGTACCAAGGGATTCGCAGTGACAACATGGGAGCGTCCAGCAGGTCGCTGATCACGTTGTAGCCCGCGTAGCGGCCCATGGGCCGACCATGCTGGCACGACATCACCGACAGGTGTTCGTCGTCCATGCGCGCGGCGGCCACATCGCCTGCGGCAAACACTCCGGAGATGCCCTCGACCCTCAGGTAGTCGTCGACCGGGAGTCGGCCCAGTCGGTCGCACGGCACTCCGAACTGCGCCGTCAACGTGTTGGCCCGCATTCCGGCACACCACACCACCGTCGCCGCCGGCAGGACGTCGCCGGACGACAGCGTGACGCTGCGCTCGTCGACGGCGATGACGCCGACCCCGGTCAGCGTGTCGACGTTGTTGTCGGCCAACGCCGCCTCGATGACGGGGCGAGCCGAGACGCCCATGTCCGAGCCGACCTGCGGGTTGTGATCGACGAGGATCACCTGGGGCGTGACCGCGGGCCCCAACGCACGCGAGAGCATCCCGGGCAGCTCACTTGCGGTTTCGATACCCGTGAGGCCGGCACCCACCACCACCGCTGTCCTGCTCGCGAGGTCTGCGGCGGGTTCGGCCAGGCCACGGATGTGTGCCTGCAGCCTGATCGCGCCGTCGTAGGTGTCGACGTCGTACCCGAACTCGATCAGGCCGGGGAGGTCCGGCTTGGCCACTCTGCTGCCGACGGCCAGGACGAGGCGGTCGTAATTCAGGGTTTTGCCGTCGGCCGTAGTCACCGTTGCCCTTTGCGGATCGATTCCGGTCACATCGGCGGCGATATGTCCGACACCCGCCGGATCGAGCAAGTCCCGCAACGGGATTCGGCATGCGCTGAGGTCGGCCTCGTAGTTTCTCACCCGGATGTCGTGGAATGGTTGTGAGCTGACGACGGTCACGTCGACGGCTCCTTGGGCGGCGCCGAGTTCGTCGAGCCGCCTGGCCGCTCCCAGTGCGGCCCACAGTCCGGCGAACCCGGATCCGAGAACGAGGACACGCAAGGGCCCGGACACCGGACCATCGTCACGCCCAGTCGATGAACTGACAAGTGGCGGAGTTTGCTCGTCTCGCACGTTTGCGGGTCCGGTGGGGCCCCGCCGAGACCCGGCAGAGCCGGCCGATCTTGATCGGTGTGACAGGCGAATGGGGCGCGCGCTCCGCGCGCATTGCGGGCAATCAAGATCATCGGCCCTTTTCTCGGGACCGCCGCTATGCAAGCTGAGAATGGTGACCGTCGCTGACGTTCCCGCGCGGTCAGCGGGTGCCCGCGCTACGTTTGTCGTGGTCCCCCACTAAACCCGCTGGTGGCGCTGCTGAACCTGCAAGTATTACACCCGGGTCGCGAGGGGGTGGGAGCGCCAGGCCGGCGTTGTCGGGACGCCACGCGCCGACGCCCCAGCGAAGTCAGCCGGATTTGCCCAACTTTTGGGGCTCAGTTTCTAGTGGGTAGTGACAGGTCTGTGCGACAATATCCGGGGTATCTACCGGCAGACTCCTTGCTGGACGGAGGGATCATCGTCACGACGCATTTGCGCGCCGCAGCGGGTGCTTGCGCGCTATCGATCGGCCTCATCGTCTGCAGCAGCAGTGGGGCCGTTGCTGTTGCCGACCAGACGGACGCCGGCGGTGCGGTTGCTGACACCCAGGATGGCTCCTCCTCCACTGGCTCCACTGGCGCAAGCACGAAGAAGACCACCTCCAACGGGCCAATGACCCGTTTTGGCAATCAGCGGGTCGACGCCAAAGACGAGAATGCGCAAGAAGGCACAACGACCGTAACCACGATCACGACGGGGACGGCCACGAATTCGACCAGCCAGCATGCGCCGACCTCGACGGTCCAAGCGCAGACCAACACTTCCGAGGACAAGCCGGGCACGGGCACCGTGGATAGACCTCAAAGGTCGAGGCCACGCCGAATTCGGTTGAGAACACCCCGGAGACAAATTCGGTTGAGAACACCCCGGAGATAGTCGAGAACACCGCGGAGATAATTGCGCCCGTCGTGGAGCCCATCGTGGAGCCCCTCGTGGAGTCGCTTACCCCGGAAACGCTTGCGCCGGAAACGCTTACGCCCACGGAATCAAACACCGCTCCGTCGGCAACGCCGCAAGCGGCCGGCGAGTCTGGAAACTCGCCCTCACCCTCGGGGCAACCGGCGCCCCCGGCACCCGGGTCGGTGGCCCCGAACCCCGGGCCAAACGCCACGACGGTGGTGGGCCACTTTTCGACCGCGTTCAACGGACTTGCGGAGGCACTCGGGGCGGCGACGACCAAGCTGGCAGGGGCGCCGTTTTCTCAAACGCCGATCACTGATGTCATCACCGCTGTTCAGATGATGCTCACCGCTGTGGTGAACGCCGTCGCCGAAGTCGCCCAGGTGCCGAAGGACCTGTTCTCCATGTTCGGCATTCCCGCTGCTGATGGAGCCCGACCACCGCTGTTCGGCTCAGGAGGCTCCGTCGGCCACGTGTCGCGCGCACCCGTCGACACGCCGCTGTTCGGGAACGAAGTGCAGTTACCGCAAGTCACCGCCATGGACGCGCCGCTCTTCGGCAATGTTGTCCAGGCTGCGGAATTCGGAGGCGTCGCCCCCGTCGGCTTGACCCACGAGTTGGTCTCGGGCCTGGAACCGGCGCCCTCGAGCGTCAACCCAGCGGCGTCGTCGTTCCTCGATAACGTGGTCAGGTCGGTCCTGGTGCCTGCGTCACTGACAGCGCTCGCCGCCATCGCCGTGCCGGGTATCGCCGGTCTGCTGATCGTGTGTTTCGCCGGAATCCGGGTCGGCTACCGGCAGGCCAAGGCGGGTCTGGCACTCAAGCTATCGGGAATCGCGCGCTTCGCCGGTCCTGGTCCGATGGGCGTCGTCCGGTCGGGCTCGATGATCACGCTGCACTCGCGTACGTCGCCGCTCACCAGGCCACATGGCCTACGCGCCGCCCCTGCAAAGGCGGCGCCCGCAGCGCGTCATCTCGAGCAGGTCGCTTAGCCGGCGCGAGTTCGCGCCGCATCGAGCACCGCTTCTATCTCGACCCACGTCCGGCGGACGATTTCGGCGACCGGTAGCAGTTCGCCGATGCGTGAAGAGACCTGGCCGGTGTTGGCGACGCTGGCTTCCATATCACCGCCGAAATAGAGCTCGGTGACCTTGCCGAGCAGCTTGGCATCCGGATCATGCTCGGCCACCCGCGCCGCCAAACCGGTCCGGAGTACACGCATGGTGGGATTACCCGGAATGTCGAGGAGCACGGTGCCGGCGTCATTGGCTGCGACGATCGCATTCTTGAAGTTGTTGTGTACCAAAGATTCTCGACTTGCCAGCATCCGCGTGCCCATCTGAACACCTTCCGCACCCAGCACCAGTGACGCCGCGGCGGACTGCGCGTCGCACATCCCGCCCGCCGCGATGATCGGCAAATCGACGTGGGCGGCGACGAGCGGGAGCAACACCATCGTCGATGCCCCCAGCGCCGATTTGAAACCACCGCCCTCGACGCCCTCGACCACTAGCGCATCGACGCCCGCGTCGACCGCCTTGAGGGCTGCCCGCAATGACCCGACGACGTGTACCACCGTCATCCCCGAGTCGTGCAGCCGCGCGGTGAACAATGCCGGATCACCCGCGGACGTGAACACGTGACGCACGCCCGCGGCGGCAAGCGTGTCGACGATCGCTGGGTCGTGCTTCCAGCCCTGGATCATCAGGTTGGCCGCCACGGGCCGGTCGGTCAAAGTGCGCACCCGCTGCAGGTCCGCGCGTCCTTCGGCGGTCAGCGTCTCGATCATTCCCAGGCCGCCTGCCTCGGATACTGCCGCAGCCAACTCGGCGCGGGCGATGTAGGTCATCGGCGCCTGAATGACGGGAAAGTCGACGCCGAGAAGGGACTGGATGCGATTGGCCACGGCCCATTAAACCGTCACCCATACGGATTAGGCGCTGTCGCAATTTTACATTGAGTGCTTTATCATTTTGGAATGGCCAAGCCGCCCCTGTCGATGAAGCCGACCGGATGGTTCCAAGTCGCATGGTCCGACGAGATCAAGATCGGCGACGTTCATCGGATGACGTACTTCGGCACCGAGATGATCGCGTGGCGAGCGGAGTCCGGTCAGCTCACCGTCATGGACGCATACTGCGAGCATCTCGGCGCACATCTCGGACACGGTGGTCATGTCGAGGGCGAGGTCATCGCGTGCCCATTTCACGGCTGGCAGTGGAATCAAGAGGGCCGCAACGTCTGCATTCCCTACGAGGATCGGCCGAACCGAGGGCGTCGCATTCGCACCTACCCGAGCGTCGAGCGCAACGAGGCCGTCTACATCTGGCACGACGTCGAGCGGCGCGACCCGTTCTTCGACGCACCCGACGTTTTCGCCAGTTTCAACGACGCCAGCAGCGCCGACGACTACTACCCACAGCAGCGGTTGTTCCGCGAAGCCTTGGAGTTGCATCCGCAGTACGTCATCGAAAATGGCGTCGACTTCGCGCATTTCAAGTTCGTCCACCAGACTCCGATCGTGCCCATCTTCACCCGGCACGCCTTTGACGAACCTGTGTCATATGTTGATTTCACGATCACGTTCGAAGGCGACGACCAGCAGAGCATCGAAGACATCGACAGCAGGGTCGAGGCGATCAATGGCGGACTCGGCATTGCGGTGACGAAAAGCTTTGGGATGGTGGACAATAGAACGATCTCTGCCGTTACACCGGTTGATGACAGGACGTCTGATGTCCGCTTCATGGTGTACATCGGCCGTCGACCGACCCGGAATCCGGAGCGCGCCGAGGTGAAGGCCCGGGAATTCGGACAGGAAGTCATCCGGCAGTTCGCCCAGGATATCGACATTTGGCGATACCAACGCTATTCCGATCCACCTGCGCTGGCCGGTTCAGAGCAGGCCGGATTTACTGCCCTGCGCAACTGGGCCAGGCAGTTCTATCCCGACGGTATAGGCGGCAGCGCCGCCGAAGTCTATGCAGCACAGAAAGGCCGAAACGAATGAGTGCAAGTCGCAAGCCGATCCGCGTGTTTCAGGTAGCGACGGGCAATGTCGGCAGCGAGATGATCAAACGGATCGCCGACCGTCCTGATCTCGAACTAATCGGAGTGCATTGCTACTCACCGGAAAAGGTCGGTAGAGACGCCGGTGAGCTGGCGGGTCTGGCGCCCAACGGGGTGACGGCCACCGGCTCGATCGACGAAATTATCGCCGCCAAGCCAGACGTACTGACGTTCCATGGAGTCTTCCCCGACGAGGACCTCTACGTGAAAGTCCTCGAGGCCGGCATCAACATCGTCACCACGGCGGACTGGATCACCGGCTGGCACCGCGACACCAATCATCCGCATCCGTCGGGCAAGCCCGTCTCGCAGTTTCTTTCCGAGGCGTGCGAGAAGGGTGGGTCCACGTTCTACGGCACCGGCATGAACCCCGGTCTGAACCAGATTCTGGGTGTCGTGTGCTCGGCCGACGTCGCCGAGATCGAGAACGTCACCACCATCGAGTCCGTCGACGTCTCGTGTCACCATTCGAAGGACACCTGGATCGAGGTCGGCTACGGGCTTCCGGTCGACGACCCGAGCATTCCGGGCAAGTTGGAGAAGTACACCCGCGTGTTCGCGGACAGTGTGCGCATGATGGCCGACTGCTTCGACGTGGAACTCGACGAGGTCAAGTTCAGCTATGAACTCGGAGCGTGCACCAAGGACGTCGACCTCGGGTGGTACGTGCTGCCAAAGGGTTCGCTCGGCGGCAATTACATCAAGTATCAGGGCATCGTCGACGGCGTGCCCAGGGTCGAGACGCACCTGGAGTGGCAGATGACGCCACACACGGATCCGAGTTGGGATATCAAGGGCTGCTACATCACTCAGATCAAGGGTGATCCCTGCGTGTACAACAAGCACATGATCTTCCCGAAGCCCGGTGTCGACCTGTCGGATCCCGCGAACTTCGCCTCGATCGGTATGACCGTGACCGGAATGCCGGCCCTGAGCGCGATCGCGTCGGTCGTCGACGCGTCGCCGGGGCTGGTGACGAGCGCGGATCTGCCGTTGCGCGGGTTCGCCGGCCGCTTCACGTTGTGAGGTGTATCAAGCCACGCTGAGTTCGAGCCGCTCCAGACGACGCACCAGCAAGCTGGGCAACCACCGGCCGGTGTCGCAGGCTTCGATGTGCGACGCGCGTTCGAGAAGTTCGCCGATGACGATCTTGGCCTCCAGTCGCGCGAGAGCGGCGCCGACGCAGAAGTGGGCACCCTTCCCGAACGCAATATGGGCCTTGCCTACCGAGCGGTCGAGCCGAAAGGTGTTGGGATCGTCGAAATGTGAAGGGTCCCGGTTGGCGGCGCCCCATAACAACACGAGGCGTGACCCCGCGGCCAGGTCGGCATCGGCCAGCGTCGTGTCGTTGACCACGTGCCGGTAATGGCCTCGGAAGGGCGGCTCGTAGCGCAACACCTCTTCGAGGAATGCGCCTAGCAGGTCTGGGTTTTCGCGCACCTGGACTTGGATGTCGGGACGGGTTGCGAGGACATGGGCGGCCGATCCCATCAGCGACGCGGTGGATTCACCGCCGGCGCTGAACAAGGTGATCATCATGTTCATTGCTGCGACTTCAGCCAGCTCTCCGGAGGCGCAGGCGGTTGCCAATGTGCTCAGCAGATCATCTTTCGGGTCGGCGCTCGCCCGCTGGAAGTGCTCCATGATGTAGCCGGACAGCTCCATGACCGCGAGGCCCGCAGCGGTGAGTTGTTCCCGGCCGACAAGTCCTTCGACTACTTGTGTACTCGCGTAGCCCCACGTCACCAGCTGCTCGATGTCCACGTCGGGCACGCCGATGAGTCTCGTGACGATCATCATCGGCAGCCGGTTGGCCATCGCTGACATCCACTCGATGGTGTCGCGCCGCCCGTTTTCTTTCCACATGCGGTCGGCGGTTTCGCGAATGAAGGACTCCAGGGTTTTGATTTTTCTCGCCGACAAGTGTGGGACCAACATCTTGCGGTGCGCAGCATGGGCAGGATCATCCGCCGTCGCCAGCGCCTGCATATCGGCACCGAGTTCGGCCATCTGGAACGCGCCGACCCTGCCGCCCTCGTATGTCATCGTGGCGGTGAGGTTCGACGAGAAATCGTCGGGCCGCGCGATGACGTCTTCGACCGCGTCCCAACCGCAGACCGCGTAGAACCCCGAATCGCCGATGGGATGGACCGGGCCCGCGTCCAACATGCGGGCGTACAACGGGTACGGGTTCTGAATGAACTCGTCCTCGAACAGAGCGAGGCCCAGTCGCCCTTCTCGCACGGTCATTCTCCAAGGCTGATCCGCGCGGCGGGGCGGCGTCAACGGGCGCGGCCGAGGTTGAAAACGCCTGGTGGGCCCAGGCGCTGCCGCGTGTCTCACCGCGCACATGCGACCTGCGCAAACGGCGAGATCAAATGTGGAGTTCGTCTCAGCATGAGAAAATCTGGTCGGTTCGTCTAATGCGCGAGGAGGAGCCCGATGACGCACAGCGATTGGCTTGTCGGTGGTGATCGTCAGTCGGTCGCCGCCGACCGCATCTACGCCGCGGCGACTGAGCTCATCGCTCGTGACGGCTTCGAGGCATTCGACATTGACGCACTTGCGGCGCGCGTTCACTGCTCCCGTGCGACGATCTACCGCCGTGCCGGCGGCAAGGCCGAGATCCGTAATGCGGTACTCGTGCGCGCGGCGGCGCAAATCGTCGCGACGGTGCGAGCTGCCGTTGACGGACTGAGCGGGTCGCACCGGATCGTCACCGCGATCACGGTGGCACTGAGCAGGATTCGAGCCGATCCGCTGGGGCGACTGATGATCGGTTCGATTCGTGGTGCCGATGAGATGGCGTGGCTCACCGAATCCCCGATCGTGGCCGACTTCGCGACGGACCTCAATGGACTCGCCGACGACGATCCGCAGGCGGGCCAGTGGATCATCCGGATCGTGATGTCGATGCTCTACTGGCCCATCGGCGACGCCGAGGTCGAGCGCAACGTGTTGGAACGCTTCGTTTCTCCAGCGTTCGATGGGCCGTAGAATCGTGTCTCAACTATGACGACACCGCGACGGCCCGTGAACGGAAAGCAGGTTCGCGCGGACCGCACGCGGGCCATGGTCATCGAGGAGACAGTGAGCTGTGTTCTCGAGGAGGGTTTCGGCGCTGCGAGTGCCAAGCACATCACCGAGCGCGCAGGTGTCACATGGGGGGTGATCCAGTACCACTTCGGCGACCGCGACGGCTTGCTGATGGCCGTCGTCGATGAAGGTTTCGGCGAGCTGCTGGCCAAACTACGCGAAATCGAGCCCATACTTGGCGCACATTCAGGACGTGCCAGGACCGAGCTCCTCGTCAACACGGTGGCAGAGGCGTTCCTGAGTCCGACATCGATTGCGGCACTGGAGATTCTGATCGCAACGCGCGCCAGTCGAGCGGACGTCGACCAGCGCCATCTATTGGATCTCTTCACGACACTCACCGATCTCGGACGTTACGTGGCCGAGGGGCTCGAACCCGATCGCGCCGATGCGGTCGGCAATCTCGTGTGGACCACGTTGATGGGCGCGATGGTGGCCACGATGGCGGTGCCCGCCCCCGTCGATGTCAGTCGTGAGTTACGCGCGTTGACCGACGCCATCACCGCGTACGTCGACCAGGCGCGACGGGCTTAGCGCGGCGCGATCTGCGTCGGCTCGATGGTGTCGCGCGGATCGGCGGTAACAGTCGGAATGCGCCTGGGTGAGCGACGGGCCTTCGACGCCGCTGGGCAAAGCCGGGTCCTACACGGTGATCTGTGCCCCTGGCCGCGTATCATCGGAAGTTGTTCCGCTGCAGGGCCTCTCCGGCAGCGAGATCGTCGATAAGTGACTCTCGCTGGAAGACCGCGTGCGGGATGGCGGTCACCGATGCCGCGTTGTCAGCACGATGTCGACGAACTGGCGGCGCCGATTGGCGGCCTCGAATCGACCGGACCGGATGTTGAGGCGGCCAGAGCCGCGATCGCCGTGACCGAAGTCTTGGTGGGCAGGACCCGTGGCGCGTTCGACGGTATTCGACGACGCCGACATAGCGACTCGGCTGGTGCCCATAGCGCGGCAGCATGTGGCTCACCCGGAAATCAGGGCGGCCCTGCCCAACGATGCCGCGCCCACGAGCCCGGAGTCGTCTCCCAGCGTGGCGACGACGAAACTCAGCTCAACGTTGGGCTGCAGCATCCATGGTGCGCTGACCGCCGCGATCCGGTCGGCGAGGTCCTGGCCGAGTTTCTCGGCCATGCCACCGCCCACCACAACCATTTCCACATCGAGCAGGTTGACGGCCGAGCCGATCCCTGCCCCAAGTGTCTCAACGGCCATGTCGAACAACTCAGTGGCGAGATCGTCGTGCTCAGCGAGTGCCCGCGCCCATACCTTCGAGGTCAGCTTTTCCTTGCCTTCATCCTCGCGGATGGCGTCCAGCGAGGTGGGTCGGCCCGCCTCGACCATGGCCGACACGACACCGGCCATGGACCGCCTACCTGCGTAGGCTTCGACGCAGCCGCGCCGGCCACACGTACACAGGGCACCCCCGCGCTGAACAATCATGTGGCCAACCTCCCCTGCGGCCCCGTGTGACCCGTTGAACGGGCGACCGTCGAGGATGAGGCCGCCACCGACCCCGGTGCCCAGCCATACCCCCAACACATTTCGAACGCCCTGGGCGGCGCCGGCTAACCACTCGCCGAGCAAGCCGACGTTGGCGTCGTTGCCCAGCGCCACGGGTACACCCAACCTCCGCTCTAGAGCGCCGGCGATATCGACCCGCTCGTGCCAGTTCACCAGGTTGGGGACGGTGCGCACCTCGCCGTCGTGCACAACCCCGGGAATCCCCACCCCGACCGCGTCGGCGCGTCCGTCCAGCGACTCCACCAACTCCGCGATGGCATCCATCACGGCGTCCGGCCCGCCCGTGGGTGTGGGGATTTTGCCCCGGTCGAGCACCTGGTGGTCGTCACCTATGAGACCGACTCCGATGTTGGTGCCGCCGACATCGATACCGGCTACTGCTGTCGCATTCTTGCTCACGTCATTGATCCTTTGACGTCAATCGATCCGCGGGGTCGTTGGTCGTCACCAAGATGCTTCTTGGCAACATTCGTGCAATACGATCGGAGCCTAGGGTCTAGGTGGCGCTTGTTCTCGCGTTCGGCGTCGTATTGCTGGCCTGCGGTCCAGTATCCTGAGCGCGAACTCCTCTTCGACCTGGTAGCCGTGACCATCGCGCTTCCCATCGTGTTTCATTCGTCAAAGGACGTGCCGGTGGCCAACACGTTGCGGATCGGGCCTCCTGACAACCTTCCATCGGGGCACCGTGGTGCTCGACGAGTACGGGAAACGAAGCACCGGGGATACGCATGGGCGGGCGGCGCCGGGGTACTCCCGCCGAGTGCACCCGACGTTCCACAGTCTCATTACACGCTTCGGCGGCCTTGACCAGCCTAGGGAAGCAGTCGATGTATATGTGGACGGCACCCGATGTTGACGGTCATCGTCATACTCGTCGTCTCGGGTGCGCTGATCCTGGGCGCCGCGTGGGGTATCTATGGACGCCTGCCCGAGAGGTTGGAAGGTTTCGTCGTCGCTCTCGCGGGCGGTGCTCTCATCATCTCGGTTGTGCTGGAATTGGTGGAGCCGGCCACCGAGCAAGCCCCCATCTGGGCAGTGGCCGCCGTGGTGCTGACCGGAGCGGCTGTGTTCACCCTGCTGGATTACTGCGTCAAGAAGAAGTGGGGATCAGGCCGTGGCGGTGGACTTTTGGCTGCCATCACCTTGGACGGCGTGCCGGAGAACCTGGCGTTGGGTGTTGCGCTCATCGGTGCCGGGCCGCTGCAGGTCGCCGCCCTCTCGGGCTCGATCTTTTTGTCGAACTTGCCCGAGGCGGCTGGCGGCGCGAAAGAAATGTCCAAGGGCGGGCAGTCCAGCGGCAAGGTATTCGCTCTCTGGACTACTACTGCAGTACTTCTCTCCGCCGCCGCACTCGTCGGCAATTTCCTGTTGTCGGGGGTCCCGAAAGAGGCACTCGCGCTCATCAGATGCTTCGCGGGTGGCGCGGTTGTCGCTTCACTGGCGACCGAGGTATTTCCCAAGGCGTTCAAAGAGGATTCGTACATGGCCGGAATTGCGGCGGCGGCGGGACTCACCCTGGCGCTGCTCCTTGATCAGCTGAGTTGATCGCGCTGCGTCAGTCGCCGTAGCCAGTTACCGCGGCGGGAGTACCCTGGGCAGGTTGGTGCCCACCGCGGTGGCCAGCGGCACCACGATGGACGGGTGCTCGCGCAGCCTTTATAGCCGTGGCAACGGGATTCGTCGTCCGGAAACTGCGGAAGGTTCGATCGACATCATTGCGGCTTGGGCCGCGGGTCGTCGGGACTGTTGCCGACCCGAACTGCCGGGATCCCGACGATGTCGTAAGTGGCGGAGGCGATGCCGATGCCTTCGGCGTCGAGTCCGGCGAGGATGTCGCGCGACATGCGGTCCTTGATCTCGCGGACACCGCGGTGGGGGACCAGGAACCGCAGTGAGAGTTCGAGCCAGTTGTCGGTGATGCGCCAATAGACGGCGGGCTCAAGGGAGGCGTCGGACAGTGCGAACCGGGATCGCATGGTGGCCAGGGCACCGTCGGCTGCCGGGTCGTCGGTGATGGCGTGGTCGCGGGCCGCGGTGAGCATGATGGCCTCGACCGCTTCGCGGGAGTCGGTATAGGTGATGGGGAGCACGATCTCCTCCCACAGATAGGGGAATTCGCGGGTGTAGTTGTAGACGGGTTGCTCGAAGATGACACCGTTGGTGACAGTGACAACTCGGCCAGTGTATTGGCGCGAGTTAACCCATACAGCCGGGTCGGTTTCGGCGACCGAGGGCGGCTGGCCCATCTCCATGATCGTGGTCTTCAAGAAGCCCAGCCGGATGACGTCACCACGCACGCCACCGAGTGTGATGCGATCCCCGACGCCGAACGTATCGCCGCGCAGGATCACGAAATATGCTGCGAGGGAGATGATCACCTGTTGCAGTGCGAAGGCCAACCCGGCACTGATCAGCCCGATGCCGGTGGTGATGTCTGTCGTCGGGGTCACCCAGATCGAGATGAGGCCGACGACGAGAATGACTGCGATCACCAGCTGGATCCCTTGGCGTGTCCAGAATCGGCGGGGGTCGGCGACTTCGCCACCGAGCAGGCGTCGCGCGATGGCCAGCGCCAGCGCCCGAATGGCCGTGATGGCGACGATGAGTCCGACGGTGAACGCCAGTTTGACCGCGGTGGTTATGCTGACCCCGACCAGCGTCACCCCGAACACTTGAACCGCACCGACCAGCGGTGGGGCGGTGATCACGTCGCGCCTTGAGCTAAGCGGTGGCCCATGGCGTGCAGAACCCGCTGTGCGGCCAGCTCCAGGTAGGCGGTTCCAGCGCTGTCGAAGTCGGATTGCAAAACCGTGGCTCGTAGCCGGTTGAGTTGCGCGCGAACAGGAGTGGGTTTGTGGACGTGATAGGCGAGCTCCTCCAGTAATCGGAACGGACTCATCATCACCTGGTGGTCCGACGACCCGTACCGGCGTGGCTGGGTGATCGCCACATCGATGAAGTCGGCGAGGTTGGGCCGCGCACTACATTTCACCGGAGGTATTTACCCAACGGTGGAGCCTGTCAACCTGGGTGGGCCGTACCGTACGAGGCGTTAGGCGGACTTGGGCTGTGGGATGGCGTGCAGAAGCAGTTCGAGACCCCGGTCGAGTTCGGCGCTGCCGTCGTAGGAGGCCAGCGCGGGTGCCAAGTCGCGGAGTTGGGGAAACTCGGCCAGCGGCAAGCGATAGAGCCCAAGGCGTAGGAAGTCGTCGGTCTACTCGGGGCGATCGATGAGTTCCCGCAGCTCGTGCAAGACTTGACCGTAGAGAAAATCGAACAGAAGACGACCTGACAGAGCGAAGGAAATCGTTACGGCGCCGTAGCATGTGCGATTTTTGGCGCGGGCGGTCAAGAATTTCAGCGACATAGTGCTCCTCATTTGAGGGTCGATCTCCGATTACATCAGCGATGGCGCTGGATGGGAGCGGCCGACCGGGTAAAAAACACGGGCCAGCTTTTCCGCCGAGGCGCCAAAACGCCGGGTATTTTCCGCGCCATGCCCGACGGCGTGTAGTCCGAGCGCTGACCGCTGCGGGTCCTGTTACTCAAGTGGGGTATTGCCTACCGCGAATGCTTTTCTCCGCCAAACTTGGTGTACGGACCCTTGACCGGGGTGAACGAGCTGAAATATCTGCCTGGGCGCAAACCGCATCACACATCGTTGGATGGCGGATTGCCGATGGAGCCTCAGCGCAGAACATTAGCGCGGAGCGGCCTGCGTCGGCTCGGTCGCCACGGCAGACGGTGAAGTCGTGGCGGCGGGTGGCGAGCACACAGCCGATGAGGATGAGGACGAGCGCGCCGACGTTCCACGGTGTCAACGGTTCGTTCAGGACGAGCACCCCGGCCGTCAACGCGACTACCGGGTTGAGGTAGGTGAACACCAGCGCACGAGCCGCGCCGACCTCGCGGATCAGAGCGAAGAACACCAGAAACGCCAATGCTGTGCAAATCACGGCGAGTCCGCCGAGCGCCAAAAGTACTTGGGTGGAGGGTATTTCGTCGGGCCAGGTCGCCGCGGCCGGCGCTGCATACACCAGCGCTGCGAATCCCAGACACACCGCCGTCATGGGCAGTGCCGGCACGTCGGCCAAGTGGCGTGCGGCGATCAGCGGTGCGATCGCGTAGCACGTCGCCACCAACAGCACCTCGATGATCGGCCACGTGCTGCCACCGATGTGCGGGCCCGCGAGAACCGCCACGCCCGCAATGCCGACGGCGAGGCCGAGGATCCGCCTGGCGCCGAGTCCCTCACCGCCGGTGAGGCGATCCAGCACCGCGGCGATGATGGGTGCGGCGGCGATGAGGAGGCCGGTCATCGAACTGGTGAGGTGGCGTTCGGCGTCCGACAACAACCACCACGCGGCGATGATCTCGAAGAACGCGAAACCCGCCAACGCTTTCCAGTGGTTTCGCACGATCGTCACCGTCCGCCGCGACAAGGCCAGCGGTAGCAGCACCGCGGCGCCGACAGCGACCCGTGTGAACACCAGCACGGGAACCGACACACCCTCGACGGCGATCTTGATCAGCAGATAGGGGATGCCCCAGATGATGCTCATCGCGAGGAACAGGACCCATCCGCGCGAGCTCACCCAGACACCCTACGAGTACGCACCACGGCCGTCGAGGGTTTACGCCGACTGCCCATCACGCGAATCGTCGCTTTGCACGAGCCGAGTCGAACTTTCCCTGCGAAACGTGGATATCGATGTCAGGGACCGTCAGGACCGCGTCAGCTCCGCATACCGCGCGACGTGGTAGTCCGTTGACCCGAATTCGAATTGGACCGCGGTCAGCCGCTTGAAATAGTGGCCGATCGCGAGCTCCTCGGTCATCCCCATGCCGCCGTGCAGCTGCACGGCCTGCTGACCGATGAAGCGGGCAGCGCGCCCGATCGTGGCCTTGGCCGCCGAGACCGCTCGCGCGCGAACCGCGGGTTCGGCCTCGAGGTTGAGGACGGCGAGATAGACGGCGGCGACGGCCTGCTCCAGCTCCATGTACATGTCGACCATCCGATGCTGCAGGGCCTGGAAGCTGCCGATCGGCTGACCGAACTGCTGACGCTGCTTGGCATATTCGACGGTGTCCGCCAACACCTTTCGCATACATCCGACCGCTTCGGAGCAGACTGCTACCGCGCCCTCGTCACGTGACGTCTCGATCGACGGCCAGGCCTGGCCTTCTTCGCCCAGCAGTGCGTTGCCGGTCAGCGCCAGCCCGTCGAACGTGATGTCGGCCGCGCGTCGGTCATCGACAGTGCGATAGGCGTGCATCTCGATGCCGGGACCCGCGTTCTCCAGATCGACGAGGAACAGCGAAGTCCCACTGGCGGTGCGCGCGGTCACGAGCAGGTGGGTCGCCAACGGCGCGCTCATCGCGACGATCTTGGACCCGCTCAAAGTCCACCCGGCACCGTCACGTTCGGCCATTGTCGACACGTCCTGCCAATGGTCGCCAGACGACGGTTCCGCCGCGGCCAGCGCGACGATCGCGGTGCCTTCGGCGATCTTCTCCAGCAGTGCCGTCGCCGCGGGGCCGCCGGCGCGCTGCAGCAGGCCACCGGCCACCACGACGGTGTCCACATAGGGCTCCACCACCAGCGCATGTCCCAGCGCCTCGGCGATGACCATGAGTTCGACAGGCCCACCGCCGATCCCGCCGACGGCCTCGGGGAGTGCGGCGCCCAGGATGCCGAGCTCGTCGGCGAATCCGCGCCAGATGTCGGGTTGCCAGCCGGGTCCGGTCTTGGCTGCGGCCCTGCTCTTCGCGAGGTCGTATCTCGTGGACAGGAACTTGCCCAGCCCGTCGCGCAGCAGTTCCTGTTCCTTGCTCAGGTTGAAGTCCATCCCTTGCCCCCCGTCAAAGTCCGAGAGCCGCTTTGGCCAGAATGTTGCGCTGGATCTCATTGCTGCCGGCGTAGATCGAGCCGGCCCGGTCGTTGAAGTAGCGCAGAGGTGCGACCGCCTGCCACTCCTCGCCGCTGACGTAGCCGTCCGGCGGTGGCTCGTACTCGGTCACCGGCCCGCCGGGGCACGTCGCATGCGGTTGGTACACCCGCCCGCGTGGCCCGGCGGCCTCCATCGCCAGTTCGGTCAGCGCCTGGCTCAATTCGGTGGCGATCACCTTGAGCATCGACGACGCCACCCCCGGATTCTTGCCCGCCGCCACCGCCGCGAGCACGCGGTACTCGAGAATCTCCAACACCTCGGTGCGGATACGGGCATCCGCCAGCTTGCGCGCGAACGCGGCGTCGTCGAGCAGTCGACCGCCCCCGGGGCCGGGCTGATCGGCGGCGACCGTCGCGATTTCGTCGGCCATCACCTGGAGCGCGGGCGAGGATGCGCCGCCGCCGCGCTCGAACTCCAGCAGGTACTTGGCGACGGTCCAACCGTCGTCGATCTTGCCGAGAACATTCGCCTTCGGCACGCGAACCTCGTCAAAGAAGACCTGGTTCTGGACCTCCTCACCCGACGTCATCACCAGCGGACGAATCTGGATGCCCGGCGTTGTCATGTCGATGAGCACGAACGTGATGCCTTGTTGCTTCTTCTGCGCCTTCGAGGTGCGCACCAACGCGAACATCCAGTTCGCCTCGCCGGCGTGGGTCGTCCAGATCTTGCTTCCCGTGCACACCAGGTCGTCGCCGTCGTCGACGGCGGCCATCGACAGCGCCGCCAGGTCGGAGCCGGCCTCGGGCTCGGAATAGCCCTGGCAGAAGAACACCTCACCGGTCAGGATCCGGGGCAGGAAGTACTCCTTCTGCGCGTCGGTGCCGAAGGCGACCAGCGCGTGAGCGACCATCCGGATGCCCATCGGCGACAACGAGGGGGCTCCCGCGAGCTGGGATTCCCGGCTGAAGATGTAGTGCTGAGTGAGGCTCCACTCGCAGCCGCCGTGCTCGACCGGCCATGCCGGCGCTGCCCAGCCTCGCTCGTGAAGGATCCGCTGCCACTCCATGCTCGCCTCGTGGTCGGCATAGACGCTGGTCATGAGGCGGCCGGCACGGCGTAGTTCCGGGGTCAGCTTGGCGCTCAGAAATTCGCGTACCTCGTCGCGAAACGCCACGTCGGCCGCGGACCAGGTGAGGTCCATGCTTGATCCCCTGTCTGCAGAACGCTACGCACAGAGTAAACCTAGTTAGTTAGGTCGGGTACACGCGGGTGTCGACACAGGCCCTCGACTTCGTGGCTGAAATATTCGTCGACGAGACCGTCGACGGCGACGTGACTAACCGCCGAGTTCGGCGCCGACCCCGTCATTGCCGAACGTTCGCGCCGACAGGTTTTAGGGAGACATGAAGTGGGTCGTGGCGCGATACACCTTGGCCTTGTACATCGCGGCGTCGGCGTCACGCAGTATTTCCGCGGCGTCGCGCGGATCACCGGGTCCGACCTCCGTCACGCCGATACTGGCGGTGAGGCGGCACGAGGTACCTGCGACCTCTATCGGCGCGGCGAGCGCGGCATGGAGTCGCTCGGCGAGGCGCGCCAGGGCGCTGTGATCGGCGTTGCCGAAGAGAAGCGCGACGAACTCGTCGCCGCCGTGGCGGGCGATCAAGTCCCCGGAACGCAGCACGTCTTGCAAGCGCTGCGCGGCAGTCTTGATCACGAGGTCGCCGGCGTGATGGCCGAACCCGTCGTTGACGGTCTTGACGTTGTCGAGGTCGATGAACATCACTGCCGCGAGCGTCGGCGGGTCGGCCTGCAGTGCGTCGGTTGCCTGCGACTCGGCAAATGCGCGATTCGGCAGTCCGGTGAGCGAGTCGTGGTGGGCCTGGTGCTTGAGCCGAAGCTGTGCGTCGCGCTGGTCCGTGATGTCGGTGAAGGAGGCGAGCAGCGCCTGCTGCCCGGTCTCGGCCGGGTCGAGCACGCGGCAGCTGACCGAAAGC
The DNA here is from genome assembly GCA_963843135.1 of uncultured Actinomycetota bacterium. Lineage (GTDB taxonomy): Bacteria > Actinomycetota > Actinomycetes > Mycobacteriales > Mycobacteriaceae > Mycobacterium. The sequence goes on along the minus strand of CAWJJA010000024.1, from coordinate 1,296,524 downwards.
CATCGTCGCGTCGCCGTCGGGCCGGTCGAAGCCAACGATCTCGTATCGTGTCCTGCCAGCGCTGATCAGTGACTCCACGAAGAACCGGTGCCAGTCTTTGAGCAACCTGCCATCGACGTCGTACAGCGGGAACGCGGCGGACATGTCGGCCTGTCTCTGCGCGCCGCCGGACGGTAAGCCGAGGATGCGCATGGGCCGCGGGATTGACCCACTCGGGCTGACCGTGCCCGTCGAGCACCACCACCCCCTCGACCAGGGAATCCACAACTGTCTGGAATCTCCGTTCGGCGCGTCGCAGCGCAGTCTGGTCTGAGCAGACGAGAACGTAGCCGTTTTCCATCGCGGCGGCCGACAGCCGCACGATGAGCGCGGTACCGTCAGCGGCCCGATGAATCGCGTGCTTGACGCCCCCGCCGGCAACGATTGCAGCCGGATCGACGGCGGCGCCGACGGCCTCGCTGATCGGCAGGCCCAGAGCGCGCTCCGCCGACCTGCCATAGATCGTTCCGGCTGCCGGGTTCCAACTGGTGACAATGCCTGCAGACGTCGTGGCGACGATCGCATCCGTCGCGTGCGTCACGAGCGCAGCCTGATAACGAAGAGTTGCCTCGGCGGTCTTCTGCATCGTCAAATCGCGGAAAATGACCTGGTAGGCGGGTTTGCCATTCCAACTCGTCAAGACCGAGACGACCTCGGCGTCCACCGGGCTGCCGTCGTGGCGCAGCATCACCGCTTCCGAAGCGGGGGAGTGATCGCCCTCGCTGTGCAGGTCGGCAATGCGGGCCAGCATCGGTGCGATGGAGTCAGGGTCGACGAAGTCCGTGATCATCCGGCCCACCAGGTCGTCAGCGCAGGTCGCGGCCATTGCCCTGACGCCGGCGGGGTTGACGTAGACCACGCGCCCGTCGGCGTGAACGCACATGGGGTAGGGGCTGTGCTCCAGCAGTTGCCGATACCGCTGTTCGACGGGGTCGCGCGGCACGGAGGAAGCGCCGGGCATGCCCACGTCGTCCGCTCCGGCGGCCATCAACGGTCCCTCGATCCAGAATTAGCTGGCGGTTCACGCAGCTTACTCGCGCGATACCGCTGTCCCCACTGTCCCCACTGTCGCATGTGTGATCGCATCCTGCCTGGTCAACTGAGGTTGAATAAGCGTTAATTAATGGGAACTTTCTCAGGCAAGTACGCAGAAACAGAAAGGCGACACACAATGGCAAAACCGATGACGATCACCGGGATCGGCGCAGTGACGGGATACGGCTGGGGCGCGGAGCCGCTGTGGAGCGGTCTACTCAGCGGAAAGCCCGCCGCGAAGCTGGTCGGCGGGTTCGGCTCAACAGGCGAGGACGACGCATGGGTGGCGCGGGTCTCCGACGAAGGTAACCCGCTCGATGGGCTCAGCAGGTTCTCTCGCGCCATGCGTGGAGCCGCCCGCGAAGCCGTCACCGACGCGATGGAGCGGGGCTGGGTACCCGGCCCCAGGGTCGGACTGCTGCATGCCGTGGTGATCTCGGAAGTCGAGGGCTGGCGCGACTTCTACCTCAAGGACGCCGCGCACCGCAGAATTCGTGACTACCTGACGCTGATGCCGTCCACGCCGGTGTCGATGCTGATGCAGGAATACGACTTCCACGGCCCCGCGATGAATGTCTCGGCGATGTGCTCCTCCGGCAACGCCGGACTGATCACCGCCAAGATGTGGCTGGACAGCGGATTCGTCGACGACGTCGTATTCGTCTCCACGGATTTGTCGCTGACCCCGGAGAACGTAGAGCATTTCGTACGCCTCGGGGTCGGCGTCGTCGACGTCGAACCATTGGACGCGTGCCGACCGTTTCAAGAGGGCAGCCGAGGGTTCCCCGCGGGCGAAGCGGCCATCGCCTTCGTCCTGTCCCAACGTGCCGAGCTGCCCTACGTGCAGATGCTCGGTGGCGACATGACCCACGACGCCCACCACCTCACCTCGGTGGACCCCGCGCGCACATACGTCGACAAATGCGTCCTCAATGCGCTGAGCGCGGCGAAAACATCCCCCGACGAGATCACCTACCTCAACGCCCACGGCCCTGGCACCCAACAGTGCGACACCGCCGAGGCCGAACTCGTCGACGACGTACTGCACGGCAACCCGCGCATCTACTCCATCAAGCAACTGGTCGGGCACTGCCAGGGCGCCGCCGCCGCCGTCGAACTCGCCGCCGCCGCACTCGGCTATTCGCACGGCACCGTGCCCGCACCGCCGATGGTGGCTCCCGGTCATCATCGGTTGCTCGACGGACCCACACCGCTGGAACCTGGTGCGGTGACGCTGAAGACGTCGCTTGGCATGGGCGGACACAACTCCGCGGTGGTGCTCGCGCCGGCGGCCTGAGCGCTTCATTCCGAAGAAACGATGCTGGACACCGTGATTGCCCGTCGGTTGCGCGGGCCCGCTACCCGACGGGGAGAACATGAGTCATCGAGCTTCCGGGCGACGCGTCGAGAGACGCGCGCCGCGAAGCGATTTCGGCCACGGAGTTGCACCGCCACCGGCGCGGCGGTGGTCGGTGCTGGCCGTCATCGGAGCGGCGCAGCTGATGGTGGTCCTGGACATCACCATCGTGAACATCGCACTGCCGTCGGCTCAAGACGAGCTCGGATTCGACATCGCAAGCCGGCAATGGGTGATCACGGCCTACTCGCTGGCATTCGGCAGCCTTCTGTTGCTCGGGGGCCGGTTGTCAGACCGAGTCGGGGTCCGTCGCACCCTGGTGATCGGGCTCATCGGGTTTGCCGCCGCATCCGCACTCGGCGGAGCCGCCGGCGGGTTCGCGATGTTGATCGCGGCGCGCGCGGCCCAAGGTGTCTTCGCCGCCGTCCTTGCGCCTGCCGCGCTGTCGACCCTGAACATCACCTTCACCGACCCCGACGACCGCGCGAAAGCGTTCGCCGTCTTCTCGGCGATCGCAGCCAGCGGCGCGGTCCTCGGACTGCTACTGGGCGGCGCGGTGACGGAGTGGCTGTCGTGGAGATGGTGCCTTTACATCAACATGGCGTTGGCGTTGCCCGCCGCGCTCGGCGCAATCCTCTTCGTGAGAGCGGCTCCAAGCCGGCGCCGAGTCGGGCTCGACTGGCCAGGTGCAGTCGCCGCGAGCGCGGGGCTGTTCTGTTTGGTCTACGGGTTGTCCACCGCCGAGTCCGACGGGTGGAGCGCACCGCTGACCGTTGTCATGCTTTCCGCGTCGGCGATTCTGATCATCGCGTTCATCGTCCTCGAAATGCGGGTGCCTGCGCCGCTGCTACCTCTTCAAATCGTCGCCGACCGCAACCGCGGCGGTGCCTACCTCACGATCGCCGTCACGTTCTGCGCGATGTTCGCCGCGTTCCTCTTCCTCACCTACTTCATGCAGCGCGATCTGCGCTACAGCCCGCTCGCCACCGGTGTCGCGTTCCTGCCGATGGCCGCCGGGATCGGGCTGGCCGCCGGCTTGGCGAACACAGTGTTGATGCGCCGCTTCGGGCCGCGTCCGCTCATCCCGACCGGCATGATGCTCGCTGCGACGGGCATGGCGTGGCTGGGTCAACTCGGTGTGGACGCGACCTACACCCGCGACATCCTCGGCCCGATCGTGTTGCTCGGCGTCGGCATGGGGATGGCGTTCTCGCCTGCGGTGGCTACCGCGACGAGCGGAGTCGCCGCGCAGGACGCGGGCGTCGCCTCGGCGATGGTCAACACCAGCCAGCAGATCGGTGGAACGGTCGGCACAGCGGCCCTGTCGACGATCTTCACTACCGCTCTCGCCCGCTACATCGACAACCATCAACCCCCGACACCCGGTGTCGCGGCGGCCGGGGCCATCCACGGCTACACCGTCGCATTTCACATAGCAAGCGTGCTCTTCGTTGCCGGGGCGATTCTGACCGCCCTGATCTTGCGCGGCGGACGGCTACAAGATGACGGCACCGACCGCGAAGCCGTCAGTGACTCACCTCGCGTCAATTGATAGGAGCGCTAATATGGGTCGATGCGATGTCCCGGGTGTCACCGTGAGAGGTGACCTATGAGGGCAGCAGGCCGACGCAGAGAACGCAGTCGCGATCACTACTACTGGCTGACAGCATTTCTCGCCGCTCGGGGAGCGCAAGCGAGGACGTGTCGTGTGGTCGCGGCGTTCATAGCTTTCTGCGGGGCGATTCCGCTGGCGTTGACCATGAGTTCCGCCAGCGCCTACGGGCCGTGGGACCGATTCGTCGCGGTGGTCGGTGGGGTGGCCGCTTTCGCAATGGCCGCGTCCTGGCTGAGGAGTCGCTGGCCCTCCCGGATCGCATCAGAACTGTGTGTCGTCGTCGGTTCCATCTACATTGCGATCGCCACGCTGACTCAGGTCGATCCTGTTGTCGGACTCTTGGGATCGACGGCGTTCGCCATCGTGGGTGGCTTCATCGCACTGTTCCATTCGATGCGGTTGCTGATGTTCATGTGGATGGTCGCCGGCGCCACAATCTCCATTTTGGCGGTGCGGATAGCCGAGACCGATCCTGCGTTGGCGGTGTGCGGCGCCCTTCTTATCGCACTGGTGAATGCGTTCGTTGTGTTCGCATGCCGGACGCTGCTGCGGTCGATCAACAGTGAGTCGATGTTCGACGACGTCGAACCGCTTACCAGCTTGCTGACCCGGGATGCATTCGCAGAGAAGGTCGCGACGCTGATGAGTTCCCGTGGCCGTGGTGACGACCGATACCTGATGGTGGCCGTCGTGAATCTGGACAGCTTCTCGCTTCTGCAGGATATGGCCGGCGTTGCGGCGGCCAATCGGGCGCGAGTGCTCGTGGGCCAGCGACTGCGTGAGACTGTCCGCAGCGTCGCGGTGCTCGCTCACGTGACAGAGTCGGAGTTCTTGATCGCGGATGTGCTCACCCGTGATGATCCATCCCCCTTTGTCGAACGGGTGCGGGCCACGATTGCCTCTTCACCCAGTCATCTGACCGCCAGCATCGGCGTGGTCAGCACTCCGCTCACGCCTCTGGCGGGTCATCCCCCCTATGACATCCTGGACGAGGTGCTCTTCATGGCCACCGAGGCGATGCTTCGGGCCCGCCGAGCCGGTGGAAACCGGGCGCAGCAGGTGCTGTCGCCCTCGCTGGCCGTCCTCAATCGGCCCAGCGGCGGACTCTGGTCAGCCGAAGAATCGGCCTGAGAGTTTCTCCCGCACCGTCCTGCCGGACGACGACATCGCACCTCTTCGGCCCTGTGGGTATGACACTCTGACCTATGTGGCCAGGGAATACCCAAAGGCAGGCGGGGGAGATCTGCCGGCCAGGGACATCGGCAGGCTGTTGTTGCGCTGCGACGACCGGCCGGGCCTGGTCGCGGCCGTAAGCGCGTTCCTCGCGGGCGCCGGGGCGAACATCGTTTCGTTGGACCAGCACGCGACCGAGCAGTCCGGCGGCACCTTCATGCAGCGCACGATCTTTCATCTGCCGGGTCTGACAGCTGCGCGGGATGCGCTCGAGCGGGAGTTCGCGAACGAGGTGGCGGCGAAGTTCGACATCGATTTCCGGCTCACCGAAGCCGCGAAGCCGAAGCGCGTCGCGATCATGGCCTCGAAGGAGGACCACTGCCTGCTGGACCTGCTGTGGCGGAATCGACGCGGTGAGATCGAGATGTCGGTCGCGATGGTGATTTCGAACCATGCGGATCTCGCCGATCAGGTTCGCGCGTTCTCCGTGCCGTTCATCCACGTGCCGGCGACGAAGGACATCCGCGATGAGGCCGAGCGCCGCCAGCTCGAGTTATTGTGCGGCAACGTCGATCTGGTGGTGCTTGCTCGGTACATGCAGATCCTCACGCCGCGGTTCCTCGGCGAGGTCGGCTGTCCGATCATCAACATCCACCACTCCTTCTTACCGGCTTTCATCGGGGCGGCGCCGTATCGGCGGGCCAAGGAGCGGGGCGTCAAGCTCGTCGGCGCGACGGCGCATTACGTGACCGAAGACCTCGATGAGGGACCGATCATCGAGCAAGACGTCGTGCGCGTGGACCATCGGCAGGATGTCCAGGATCTGGTGCGGCTGGGCTCGGATGTTGAACGCCTCGTGTTGTCGCGGGCGGTGTTATGGCACTGTGAGGATCGGATCATCCGATACGGGAATCAGACAGTGGTCTTCTAGAAGGAGCGGCAGTGAAAACGTTCAGTGGGCTTGACGAGTTGGTCGCGGCGCAGGGCAGCCAGCTCGGTCCGACGGATTGGCTCGAGGTCACGCAGGAGCGGGTCAACGTGTTCGCCGACGCCACCGACGATCATCAATGGATCCACGTCGACCCGGAACGCGCGGCCAACGGTCCATTCGGAGGCACGATCGCTCATGGGTTGCTGACGTTGTCACTCTTGCCGTATTTCATGCAACAGCTGTACCGGGTCGACAACATCGCGATGGCAATCAACTATGGCTACAACAAGGTTCGCTTCATCACGCCGGTGAGGGTGGGAGCCAAGATCCGTGCACGTGCGGAGATCACGAAGGTCGATCAGCTCGACGGCGGCGCGCAGGCGACGGTGACCACGACCGTCGAGATCGACGGCTCGGAAAAGCCCGCCGCCGTGGCAGAGTCGATCGTCCGCTACCTCGGTTAGGTTTCGGCGTTCTCGCGAGGGTGCGTCAACTCCGACATTGGTGCGCGTGTCGCCCGCTGGGCCCACCGCTTGCGAGGGGAACACGCACGCTCGCGATGAGGATCGCCTCAGAACTGGGTTGAGCCCTGGTCAACCGATATCGCCTGCGCCGTCACCATTTTCGACTCGTCGCTGGCCAGCCAGCACACAGCGTCGGCAATGTCCTCGGGCTGAGCCACCCAGGTCGGCAGAAAGGGCGTCAACACGTTCAACAGCGCGTGGTTGCCGACGACCTCTGCCGCTTCGGCGATCGCCTCCACCATCTGCGGGGAACCCATCTCGGTGACGACGGGACCCGGATGCACGCTGTTGACACGAATCGAGTGGGGTCCGAGTTCTGCGGCGAACGCCCGGGCCATCCCCGTCACGGCGTGCTTACTGGCGGTGTAGTGAATCATGAACGGCTGGAACTTGACTCCGGCGGCGGAGCTGATCAGGATGATCGACCCGCCACGCCCGCCGTCGACGATGTGCTGGGCCCCGGCCATCACGGTGTTCCAGGTGCCGGTGAGGTTGACGTCGATGACGTCTCGCCACTCATCGGGGGTGATGGCGTTCCAGGCATGCGGAGAAGTGATTCCCGCGTTGGCGACGATGACATCGAGACGGCCGAATTCGGCGACACCGTCGTCCACGGCCTTACGCAGACCGTCGTGATCACGGGTGTCGACGGCATAGGACAGGGCCCGCCGCCCGGTGGCCTCGACCAGCTTCACGGTCTCGGCGAGGTCCGCGGGCGTCGCCGGCGGGTAGGGCACACACGCAGGCAGGGGGCCAGCGACGTCGACGGCGATGACATCGGCACCTTCGTTGGCCAACTTGACTGCATGCGCTCGGCCCTGACCTCGCGCAGCCCCGGTGATGAATGCCACCCTGTCGGTGAGTCTTCCGTTCATGCCTCGACTCCCGCTCGCTCCGGTCCTCGCTCGTTCCTCGTCCCCTGCCCTGCGGGCGTGGCCCCAGCGATCCTCACTCGCGCTCGTCTTCGGTCACTCATTTACTCTCCCGCTGTGCCGTTTTGACGAGGTTTGACCCGATGATGAGCCGCTGGATCTCGCTGGTGCCTTCGTAGAGGCGCAGCAGACGCACGTCTCGGTAGATGCGCTCGACGGGCACCTCCCGCATGTAGCCGCTGCCGCCGTGGATCTGTACCGCGAGATCGGCTACCTGGCCGACCATTTCGGTACAGAACAGCTTCGCCGCGGACGGCGCGATCCTGCGGTCCTCTTCGCTGACCCACAGCCGGGCGGCGTCACGCACCAGTGCCCGCCCGGCGAGAACGCCGGTCTGTTGATCGGCGATCATTGCCTGCACAAGCTGGAAGTTGCCGATAGGTGTGCCGCCCTGCGTGGCGGTGGCCGCGTATGCGACGGACTCGTCGAGCGCACGCTGGGCGGTACCGACGGCCAGCGCGGCGATGTGAACGCGGCCACGTGCCAACGAGATCATCGCCGCCCGGTATCCGATGTCCTCGCTGCCGCCGATGAGCGCAGTTGCGGGGACGCGAACGTCGTCGAAGCTGACGTCGGATGTCCAGGCGCCTTCCTGGCCCATCTTGGCGTCCTTGGCGCCGATCATCACACCGGCGGTGTCGGCGGGCACGAGGAACACCGCGATGCCCGCGCCGTCGTCGTCGGCCGGACGGGTGCGAGCGAAGACGATGAACAGGTTGGCGTTCGGCGCGTTGGTGATGAAGCGCTTCTGGCCGTTGATGATCCAGTCCGCGTCGTCTCCTGAACCGTCGCGGACGGCTTTCGTCCGCAGTCCCGACGGGTTCGACCCGGCGCCCGGCTCGGTCAGCGCGAAGGAGGCGACGACGTCGCCGGTGGCGATGGGTTCGAGCCAGCGCGATTTCTGCTCATCGGTGCCGAACCCGACGAGTACCTGTCCGGCAATGCCGTTGTTGGTGCCGAACATCGACCGCAGCGCCAGCGAGGTGTAGCCCAGCTCCATCGCAAGCTCGACATCCTGCGCGAGGTTCAAGCCGAGGCCACCCCACTCCTGGGGGATCGCGTAGCCGAACAACCCCATCTTCTTGACCTGCTCGCGCAAGTCGTCGGGCACCCGGTCGCCGGCGAGGATCTCCTGCTCGCGCGGGACGACGGCGGTGCGCACGAAGTGGCGGGTCTGCGCGAGGATCTCCTGGAAATCCTCGTCGCTGACTTCGGTCGTGGTCATCGGGGGATGCTCCTCTCCGGCGAGTGCGCCCATGGACTCCGAAATCATATATGAAATATGATATGCCTCTGACGGGGCCCCTACCGGGCTCCGACCAGCCAAGAGGGGTGATCAGGTGTCATTGCTGAGCGGTCAGACCGCCGTCGTCACAGGAGGCGCGCAGGGCCTCGGATACGCGATAGCGGAACAGTTCATCGCCGAGGGTGCGCGCATCGTGCTCGGCGATCTGGACCTCGGCGCCACGGAGACAGCGGCCAAGCAATTGGGGGGCGATGACGTTGCGCTCGCGGTGCGCTGCGATGTCACCAAGGGCGACGAGGTCGACGCGCTCGTCGCGGCCGCCGTCGAACGGTTCGGGGGCCTCGACATCATGGTCAACAACGCCGGAATCACCCGCGACGCAACGCTACGCAAGATGACCGAGGAGCAGTTCGATCAGGTCATCGCCGTGCACCTGAAGGGGACCTGGAACGGGACCAAAGCCGCGGCGGCCATCATGCGCGAGAACAAGCGCGGCGCGATCGTGAACATGTCGTCGATCTCGGGCAAGGTCGGACTGATCGGCCAGACCAACTACTCGGCGGCCAAAGCAGGCATCGTCGGTATGACGAAGGCCGCCGCCAAGGAACTCGCACATCTCGGTGTGCGGGTCAACGCGATCCAGCCGGGACTCATCCGATCCGCAATGACTGAGGCCATGCCCCAACACATCTGGGACCAGAAACTGGCAGAGGTGCCGATGGGCCGCGCCGGTGAACCAGCGGAGGTGGCCAAGGTCGCGTTGTTCCTCGCCAGCGATCTGTCGTCGTACATGACGGGCACCGTCCTCGAGGTGACCGGAGGCCGCCACGTATGAGCACCCGCGAGGCCGTCATCTGTGAACCGGTGCGCACGCCGATCGGCCGCTATGGCGGCATGTTCAAGTCGCTGACCGCGGTAGAGCTGGGCGTCGCGGCGCTCAAAGGGTTACTCGAGCGCACTGGAATCGATCCCGCCGCCGTGCAGGACGTCATCCTCGGCCACTGCTATCCCAGCAGTGAGGCGCCGGCCATCGGCCGCGTCGTGGCGCTGGACGCGGGCCTGCCGGTGACCGTGCCGGGAATGCAGGTCGACCGCAGGTGCGGTTCGGGTCTGCAGGCGGTGATTCAGGCGTGCCTGCAGGTCGCCAACGGCGACAACGATCTCGTCGTGGCGGGCGGCGCCGAAAGTATGAGTAACGTCGCCTTCTACTCGACGGATATGCGTTGGGGCGGGGCCCGTTCCGGCGTCCTGGTGCACGACGCACTGGCACGCGGACGTACGACCGCGGGCGGGCGGCACTACCCGGTGCCCGGCGGCATGTTGGAGACGGCCGAGAACCTGCGCAAACAGTACGCGATCTCGCGGCATGAGCAGGACGAGCTGGCCGTGACGTCGCATCAGAGGGCGGTCGCCGCGCAGAAGGACGGCATCTTCGCCGAGGAGATCATTCCCGTCACCGTCCGCACCCGCCAGGGCGAGGAAGTGATCGACACCGACGAACATCCGCGTGCCGACACCACGGTGGAGTCACTGGCGAAGCTGAAACCTGTTCTGCTGAAAGACGATCCCGATGCGACCGTCACGGCGGGTAATGCCAGCGGACAGAACGACGCGGCATCCATGTGCATCGTCACCACCGCCGAGAAGGCCGACGAACTCGGCCTGACGCCGCTGGTCCGCTTGGTCGTCCTGGGGTTCTGCGGGAGTGGCGCCCAACATCATGGGCATCGGACCCGTGCCTGCGACCGAAGCGGCGCTCGCGAAGGCGGGTCTGTCGCTGAGCGATATCGACCTGATCGAACTCAATGAGGCGTTCGCCGCGCAGGCGCTGGCGGTGATGCGGGCGTGGGAGTTCACTGCAGCCGACCACGATCGGACGAATGTTCACGGCTCCGGTATCTCGCTGGGGCACCCGGTCGGCGCCACCGGCGGGCGGATGCTGGCCACACTCGCACGCGAGTTGAACCGCCGCGGCGCGCGCTATGGGTTGGAGACCATGTGCATCGGCGGCGGACAGGGCCTGGCGGCGGTATTCGAGCGGGTGGCCGCATGACAAAGCTTGCGCAGACCCTCGGCCTCACGGAGTTCCAGACCGAGATCGTTGCCAACGTACGGCAATTCGTTGACAAGGAGATCATTCCTGCCGCCCAGGAACTCGAGCACGCGGACACCTATCCGCAGGCGATCGTCGACAAGATGCGGGAAATGGGTCTTTTCGGCCTGATGATCCCCGAGGAATACGGCGGCCTGGGGGAGTCTCTGCTCACCTATGCGTTGTGTGTCGAGGAACTCGCCCGCGGCTGGATGAGCGTCTCCGGCGTGATCAACACCCACTTCATCGTCGCGTACATGATCCGCCAGCACGGCACCGATGCCCAGAAGCAGCACTACCTGCCTCGGATGGCGACCGGCGAGACTCGCGGCGCGTTCTCGATGTCCGAACCCGAACTCGGTTCTGACGTCGCTGCGATCCGCACGCGGGGCAAGCGCAATGCGGACGGAACGTACACGATCGACGGCCAGAAGATGTGGCTGACCAACGGTGGCAGCTCGACACTGGTCGCCGCGCTGGTACGCACCGACGAAGGCGCCGACAAGCCGCACCGGAACCTGACCGCGTTCCTTGTCGAGAAGCCCACGGGCTTCGGCGAAGTCGTGTCCGGGCTGACGATTCCGGGCAAGATCGACAAACTGGGTTACAAGGGGATCGACACCACGGAACTGATCTTCGACGGCTATGTGGCGCAGGCCACCGATGTCCTCGGTGAAGCACCCGGCCAGGGCTTCTTCCAGATGATGGACGGCATCGAGGTGGGCCGGGTCAACGTGTCCGCCAGGGCATGCGGAGTCGGTATCCGCGCATTCGAGCTCGCCGTGAAGTACGCACAGCAGCGCCAGACGTTCGGCAAGCCGATCGCAGAACACCAGGCCATCGCCTTCCAACTGGCCGAGATGGCGACAAAGGTTGAAGCGGCGCATCTGATGATGGTCAACGCCGCTCGGCTGAAGGACTCCGGCGAACGCAACGACGTCGCGGCGGGAATGGCGAAATACCTTGCGAGCGAATTCTGCTCGGAGGTCACCCAGCAGAGCTTCAGGATTCACGGCGGTTACGGCTATTCCAAGGAGTACGAGATCGAGCGGCTGATGCGCGACGCACCCTTCCTGCTGATCGGCGAGGGAACAAGCGAGATCCAGAAGAACATCATCAGCAAGCGACTGCTCGCCGACTATCGGATCTGATCCGTGTCCGTTCCCGAGATGCCCCAGGCGCTGGCCAGGACACAACTGGCCGAAGATGTCGCGCGCATCGTGCGCAAGCGCGTCTTCGACGGCACCTATGCCGCAGGCACATACGTGCGGCTCGACCAGCTGGCGGCGGATCTCGGTATCAGTGTCACGCCGGTGCGCGAGGCGCTGTTCGAACTGAAGGCGGAGGGGCTGCTGGCGCAGCAGCCCCACCGTGGCTTCGTGGTCCTACCGGTGACCGGCCGCGACCTGACCGATGTCTCCGACGTTCAGGCCTATATCGGAGGTGAGCTCACCGCGCGCGCGGCGGCGAACATCAGCGACGAACAACTGCGCGAACTACAACAGATCCAGTCCGACCTGGAAGATGCATATGCCGCCGACGACGACGAACGCGCGGTGAAGCTCAACCACGAGTTCCACCGCGCGATCAATGTCGCATCAGATTCCCCGAAGCTGGCCCAGCTGATGTCACAGATCACGCGCTATGCGCCGGAGGCGGTGTTCCCGATCATCGCGGGCTGGCCCGAGAAGTCGAACGAGCATCATCGTCGGCTTTTGGATGCTTTGGAGAAGCGCGACGAGAACCTCGCTCGCACAGCCATGTCCGAGCACCTCGCCGCGGGGGCGAAGCCGCTGATCGACCATCTCACCGAGAGAGGCGTCGTCACCTAGCCTGCGCGAGCATCTCCCGCAGTGCGGCGAGGGCCCCGCGAACCTCGCCAGCAGACAGAGAATCGCGTTACCCGGCGCTAAATAGTGCGATTCTGCGGCTGCTCGCGCAGCATCTCCCGCAGTGCGGCGACATCGACCTTGCCCGTCGCCTTGCGTGGAATCGCATCGTCGGAGGGGACCGTCAGCCACACCGTCGGAACCTTGAACGCGCTCAACCGTGTGCGCGCCGCGGCACGAAGTTCGTCGACGACCAACCCGGAGATCACGACGGCCCCCACCGCCCCGGACACCTCGGTGACGAAGGCCCCGTGCACCCCGTCGATCGTGCGCAGTGCCTGCTCGACCTCGCTGGGATACACCGTCGCACCGCTGACCTTGAACATATCGTCGGAGCGACCGTGGTAGAACATGAAGGCGTCGTCGTCGAGGTGGCCCAGGTCGCCGGTGGGATAGAAGCCGTCGGCGGTGAAAAGCTCGTGGTCGCTGCGGCGACAGATTCCGCGCATGACGTGGGGCCCGCGGATCTGGATCTCCCCGATCGTGCCGCGTGCGACGGGAGTGCCGTCGTCGACGTCGACGATACGAACCTCCATGCCGTCGAACGGCTTTCCGCAGCTGCCCCACGCCGATCGCGGCATGTCGGTATCGGCGGGGTAGCCGCAGTATGGCCCGAACGACTCGGTCATGCCGAACAGTCTCGCCCGCGCGCCGGGTTCGGCCCGCTGATCGGCGGGCAGTAGCGCCTCAAGGCTACCGGGACGCAACGACGACAGATCGGCTGCCACGGAATCGGTTTGACGTGCGAGCGCCTCCGCCTGGTCCGGCCAGCCACGGAACAGGGTGACACGTTCGCGCTCGAGTAGGTCTAGCGTCGCCTCAGGTTTGGGTATCTGCTCGGTGACCAGCGTCGCGCCGGCCAGCAGCGCGGACAGCACGCCGCTACCGAATCCACCCACCCAGAAGAACGGCATCGGCAGGTACAACCTGGTGTCTGGACCGATGCAACGCGCCGCCAGTCCGGACCGGACCGCACCCAGCGCATTGCCGTGTGAGTGGATGACGCCCTTGGGTGGGCCGCTGCTGCCCGACGTGAACATGATCGCGAGTGTGTCGCTGGGCGTGACGGTTTCGGTGACCGCATCGACGGGCGCATTGTCGGCGGGTCGGGGAAGCCGGTCGGCCGTCCACACCTTGCGGAGCGCGGGGAGATCCACCCGATACGGCTCGAGGTCGTCCAGGTAACGGTGGCCGCGGAATTCCTGCACGGTGATCAGGCACTGCACAGAGGCCGCGCGCAGCGCAGCGGCGAGCTCCGGTGGTTGCAGCAGCGTGCTCAGCGGCACCAGCACCGCACCGATGCGGGTGAGCGCCACCGCGATCTGCACCCACTGCGCGCAGTTGGGCATGATCAGCCCCACCCGGGTGCCCTTGCTGACGCCGGTGGCGATGAACGCGGCGGCCAGATCGCGGCTTGTGGCGTCGAGTTCGGCGTAGGTGAGGCGGGCATCCGGGTCGATGACCATCGGCTTGCTCGCGTCGCTCGCCGCTCGAAGTCGCACCAGCCCGTCGATCGTGTCAGGCATCGAAGACCCTTATGAGGCGGGGCATGTCGATTTTTCCACTCGACATCAGTGGAATCTCCGCGGCGAGCACCGCGGCGAAGCGCCTCGGGATCTTGTATGAGGACAGCTCGCTCTTGAGGCGTTCCCGCAGCGCGTCTTCGTCGAGCTCGGTATTTTCCGGCAGCACGACGACGGCGGCCACCACCTGACCGCGTTCATCATCGGGAAGTCCCACGACGTGCGCCACCATGCCGGTGACCTTGGCGATGGCCCTCTCCACCTCCGCAGGGGCGACGTTGGCGCCCGCGGTCTTGATCATCGCGCCGCGACGACCGATGAAGTACACGAAGCCGTCGGCGTCGGTGCGGACGAGATCGCCTGTGTGAAACCAGCCGTCGGCGTCGAAACACTCTTCACGGCTGTGCTTGTAATAGCGCTGCATCAGAAATGGTCCGCGGACGCACAGTTCGCCCGTCTCCCCGGTATCGACCCGTTCGCCGGTGTCGGGGTCGACGACCTCGGTGTCGAATCCCGGTGCCGGCCGGCCGAACGACCCACGTCGATGTTCGGGCTGGTCGGATTCGTCCTCGCTGATCGTGATGACGCTTCCGGTCTCGGTCATCCCGAGCATGGTGTGCCGCAGCTCGGGGTCCGCAGGCCGCACCTCCGGCGCCATGATCGGGTAGAGGTTACCGCGGCGCATCGAGGACAGATCTCGCGTCGCGAGGCTGGGGTGGCGGGCGAGATGAGCGATTCCGCCCACGAAACCGTTGGTCATCGTGGGCTTTTCGGCTTCGAGCAGGTCGAGGGTCTCGCCAGGTTCGACGGCGTTGGAACACACGAGCGTGGCACCGGCGAGCATCGCAGCCAGAATCGAGAACGCGATTCCACCGATCCAGAAGAACGGGGAGTTGCAGAACAATTTGTCTGTCGATTCCAGTCCACGGATCTCGTTGAGCACCCGTTGATGGTCGAGCAGCGACGCATGTGTGTGCACGACACCCTTCGGTGCGCTCGTGGAACCCGATGTGTACACGATCGCCAGCGGGTCGGAGGAGTCGACGTCGTCCTCCATCGCCTCCAGCAGTTCCGAGTCGACGGCGACCGGTGGCGCGGAATCGAAGAACGCCTGACGTAGCAGCGGGATAGCAGCCGGATCGATCTGGGCGAATCTCTCGCGGTAGTCGTGGCCGCGGTAGGAAGCAGTGGCGAGAAGGATCTCGACGTCGGCGTGGGCAAGCTGCGTCGCGAGTTCGGGGGCGGTGGCGAATGTCGAGAAGGGAATCACGACAGCGCCGATGCGGGCCGCGGCCAGCATCGCCACGATGAAGTCCGGCCCGTTCGGGTACAACACTCCGACGTGAGCGCCCTTACCCGCGCCGAGCGTGATCAGCCCGCATGCCAACTTCGTCGAGCGTTGATGGGCCTCGGCGTAGGTGAGGCGGTCGCTGTCGCATATCAGCAGCGGATGCTCGCCCCGGTTCTGCACCTGTTCGCGTAGAACGTCGGCGACGGTGTTCTCAGGCATGGTCGACGGTGTCTTCGACGGTGTTGAAGTACCCGCGGACGGCGGTCAGATCGGCTTTGCCGGACGGTGTTCTGGGGATCTGCTCGACGATCGCGATGTCGGTGGGAATCTCGTAGCGGGCGAGCCGTGTCCGCAGATGGTCGAGCAGTATGTCGACCTCGACGGCATCACGCAGTTCGATCATCGCCACAGGTGTTTCGCCGAGCCGCTGATCGGGTCGGCCGACCACCGCAGCACCCTGCACCGCCGGATGGCTCTCCAGGGCGCTGCGCACATCGTCGGGCATCACCTTGAAGCCGCCCCGGATGATCGCCTGATCGGCGCGGCCGAGGATCCACAGGAAGCCGTCCGCGTCGATGCGCGCCATATCGGTGGTCCGCATCCAATCGTCGGTGGGTCCGAGCTGACCCGGCCGTACCTCGAGCAGCCCCGGCTGGCCGTCGGCAGTGGGATTGCCGTCGTCGTCCACGACGCGCAGTTGTGCGCCGAGCGTCGCCCTGCCCACGCTGCCACGCTTGGCATGCCAGTACGTCCGGTAGTCGCGCAGCGACCATCCCGCGACACCGCCACCGAACTCCGTTGCGGCGTATGACGTCAGGACCGGTATCCCGAACTTCTCGGTGAACGCGTCGGCATCCTCGGCGGACAGCGGCGCCGTTCCCGAGGTGACGGCGCGAACGCCCTGCAAATCGTCGCGAGTGAGATCGGAATGCAACACCGTGCGCAGGGCCGCGGGAACCAGCGACACCGCCTGCGGCCGGTGCCTGCGCACGGCGTCGGCCCATCGGTCCAGCTCGAAGCGGTCCAGTAACACGAATGGTCGTGCTTCGCAGACGCATTGCAGGACGCGGAACACGCCGCCGATGTGCACCAGCGGGGCGTTGACGATCGCGACGCCATGTCGCGGTTCGGTCGGCGACGGTGCGACGTCGAAATCGGTGCCGATCACGCTGCGCGCCAGCATGTCGTAGGTGAGATCGATTCGTTTGGGCGGACCCGTGGTTCCACTGGTCAGCATCCGCACCGCGACCCCGGCGCGACCCGCGACCCGGGCCTGCTCATCGGCCGCGGTTACGGTGGGCGCGTCCGCAAGGCCGCGGATCGCCACCGTGGCGGTATGCGCCGTCGGCGTCACCAACGTCGTCAGATCGCCGTCGGTGCCGATGACCAACGGCAGCTGAAGCGACTCGATGTCGGTCCTGATGCGGTCATCGCCGCGGGCCGGGTTGATGACGACGATCGTGCCGCCCGCCATCAGCACGCCCAGGAACGCGGCGATGTGAGCGGGTCTGTTGCGCAACAGGATTCCGACCTGGCCGGCTGCCGCATCGAGTGACTCGATACGTCGGGCCGACGCAGCGATCTCTCCCCACGTCTGCCAACCTCCGTCGTACTCCACTGCAGGTGCGTCGGGCGGCAGATCCAGTACGGCACGGATGCGCCTGCTGAGGGGATGCGCAGCCATCAACGCAGCCTCGGCGTGGGCCTGTCGCCGGGGGAGCGGCGCGCGAGTTCGGCCTGTCCGAGCGGATTTCCCAACCTCGTATAGATCAGGTTCTGCTCCATTGCCGCCCGGTAGGGCTTATCCAGTGACTCCCATATCGCTTTCACGGTGCCCTGCGTCGCCGTCGGCGGCTTCGCCGCGATCGCCGCCGCGATCTCGTGGGCCCGTGTCCAGAGCCGGTCAGCGGAGACGATCTCCGATACCAGACCGATCCGCAGCGCGGAGTCCGCGCTCACGCGTTCATCGTTGCCCATCAACGCGATTCGCAGAGTCTCACCCAAACCCACGCGGCGCATGAGGCCGATCGGTTCCAGCGCGCATACCAGTCCGGCGCTGACGTGCGAGTCGAAGAACGTCGCATCGTCGCTGCAGATGACGACGTCTGATTCGTTGACGAAGTAGAAGGCGCCGGCGGTGCACATGCCCTGCACGGCGCACACGACGGGCTTCCACATCTTCTGCCACTTGGGGCTGAGGTATTCGCCCGGATCCTCGTGATTCCACACGTTGTCCGGCTGACCGTACGGCGACTTGACGTCCAGGCCCGCGGAGAACGCCCGGCTGCCCGCAGCGCGCACCACCACCGCGTGTACCGAATCGTCGAGCTTGACGATCCGCCACGCCTCAGCCATCTCCTCACACATCGCCTTGTTGAACGAGTTGAGCGAGTCCGGCCGGTTCAGCGTGATGGAGGCGACGTGGGTCGCGGGATCCATGTCGAGCACGATCGTCTCGAAGTCCTTTGCGGTCATTTGCACTGCCAGTTCGGTGCGCGCTTCTCGACAAAGGCCTTGGGTCCCTCAAGCGAATCCTGTGTGTGCAGATTGCGCTCCCGAAAGGCTTCCGCGAGAATCTCCGCCTCGTTCAGCGGCACGTCCAGAGATTTGTGAATAGCCAGTCGAGTGCCCCGAACAGCCAGTGGGGCATTCGAGTTCACCATGTCGGCGATCTCGTGTGCGCGTTCAAGAAGGCGATCGTGCTCGACGATCTCGGAGATCATTCCGAGTTCGTAGGCTCGCTGAGCATCCATCCGCTCGTGTTTACCTGTCAGGGCCATGCGCAGCGCGATGTTGCGAGGAAGGACGCGGGCCAGCCGCACCATCTCACGGCCGGCCACCAGGCCGATGCTGACATGCGGATCGAAGAAAGTCGCCGTGTCCGAGGCGATCACAATGTCGCCCGTCGTGACCCAGTCCAGGCCGGCGCCGCAGCAGATGCCGTTGATCGCAGCCAGAACGGGTTTGGCCATGCGGCGAAAGGGTGGTGTGCCCTCCTGGGGTGCCTCCCACTGGTCATAGGTCGACAGGTATGCCCGTTCATTGATGACCTTGCCGTCTTCGGGGATCTGCTTGGCGTCGGCGCCGGTGCAGAACGCCCGGCC
The DNA here is from genome assembly GCA_963843135.1 of uncultured Actinomycetota bacterium. GTDB lineage: Bacteria > Actinomycetota > Actinomycetes > Mycobacteriales > Mycobacteriaceae > Mycobacterium. Next base: position 1,277,773 of record CAWJJA010000024.1, on the reverse strand, counting down.
GGTGCCGGTCACGATGAGTATCCAGATGTTGTCGTCGGATTCGGCCTCGTCGTATGCGCAGCGAAGTTCGGTGATCATGTGCGGACTCAGGGCGTTGAGCGCTTGGGGCCGGTTCAGTGTGATCGTGGCCTTGTGGCCGTCGACCTCGTACGTGATGTCACTGAAATCAGAAGACATTCCTTCACCTATCCGTCACCGGTCACCGGCCACCGAACTCCGGCGTGCGCTTCTCGCGGAACGCCGCGAGTCCTTCTTTGAAATCCTTGGTCCGACATGACAACTCCAGGTTGAACAGCTCCTGGGTCATAGTCTGGGGCAACGTTGCGTGTTGGCCGTAGTGAATGGCCTGTTTGGCGAGCCCGATCGCGACGGTGGGGCCGGAGGCCAACCGCGTCAACAGTTCTGCTGCGACATCGTCGAGTTCGGAATCGTCCACGCAGCGGTGGATCAAGCCCCAGTCCGCCGCGTCGGATCCGCTGACCTTCTCACCCAGCAGCAACATGCTCTTGGCCCGCGCCAACCCGACCAACCGCGGCAGCAGCCACGTCGAACCCGAATCCGGGCTGAAACCGCGATCCACGAACGGCTCCCAGAACACGGCATCGGCGCCTGCGATGGTGAAATCGGCGGCCAGCGCCAGATTGCAGCCCAGCCCGGCGGCCCAGCCGCGCACGCTGCACACGACGGGCAGCTGGATTGTGTGGACCAGTTCGATCACACGGTGTGCGCCGTGGGGGACGCGGCGTATGAGGTCGCCGGTGCGGGGCCGTTCACCGCTGTTGGCCGTCACCCAGTCGACGCCTGCGCAGAAATCGGAGCCGCCGCCCCGAATGTGCACGGCGCGAAGGGAGTCGTCGGTGGCGGCGTCGGTCAATGCGTCGACAAACGCGTCGACCATCGAGGGGCTCAACGAATTGCGTCGCGTCGGTCGTTCGAGCGTGACGTGCAGAACGCCGTCCACCCGGGAGGTCTTCACCGCCCCGTCGTCAGCCACCGTTGCCGCCGCCCTTCCGTCACTCTACGGTTGGGGATACAGTATTGCTATCTTGTACAAGTTAGCAAGGAAAGCGTCCTGACGGAACAGGCGGGAGGCGAAAGGGGACTCATGGCCGACGGCGCACCCCGATTCGGTGAGCAACCGCTGCCGCAGACGAAGGCCGCCGCCGGGGCGCTGCGGCGGCTGACCGGGCTGCTGCTCTCCCTGGAACACGACCACCCGACTGTCGATGCCATGGTCACCCAGATCGCCGAGTGGGAACGGGAGCTGACCGCGGCCGCACCGCCCGACCCCACGCCGCGCATCGGGCCGCAAAGCACCGATACCCAACGGGTGTATCTGGATCACGCCTTCGATGTCGGCGCGTACAACCCGTGCTTCCCCGAGTACACCTTCGACGCACTGGACGCCGACGCCGCGTCCGGCCGCGTCACCTTTCCGGTGGTCTACGAGGGGCCGCCGGGATTGGTCAACGGCGGCTTCCTGGCGGTGTTCTTCGACTGCGTCACCCAACACCAGAGTTGCGCCTCGGGGCGTACCGGCAAGACGCGTTCGCTGACGGTGACGTTTCGCCGGCCGACCCCGGTTCTGGTCGAGCTCGGGTTCGATGTCGTCCGCGCGGAAGCCGATGGCCGGGTCACCTCGACGGCACGACTGCTACTCGGCGGCGAGGTGTTGTGCATCGGCGAATTCAGCACGGCGGCTTCGTCGCCCGACAAACTGAGTGTCTTCGATTTCGGGCACCGACGGGTGTCGGGCTGATGACCAGCGTGCAGCGGATCCGTCAGCCGCGGGTCGCCGAAATCGTCGCGTCGCGGCTGCGTAACGACATTCTGTCCGGGCGCATCAAGGAAGGCGATGTGCTCCCGTCGCAGGAGACACTGCTCGCCGAATTCGGCGTCAGCCCACCCGCGCTGCGTGAAGCCATCCACATTCTCGAGACGGACGGGCTGATCTCCGTGCGTCGAGGGAACATGGGTGGGGCGGTCGTGCACCCGCCGTCGGCCGAGCGGACCGCACACATGATCAGCATGGTGCTGCAGACCCGGTCGGCGAAACCCGCAGATGTCAGCGGTGCGTTGATGCATCTGGAGCCGATCTGTGCTGGCCTGTGCGCCGCCCGTGAAGACCGGATGACCGAGGTCGTCCCGTATCTCGAGGCGGAGATCAAAACGCAGACAGAACAATTCGACGACCTGGCGAGTTATGTGCCCAACGCCCGCCGGTTTCACGAGGCCATCGTCTCCCGATGCGGCAACGAGCCGATGATCCTGCTGATCGGGTCGTTGGAGCTGATCTGGTCGGCCCACGAATCGTCGGTGTGGCGTGACGAAGGGGATCCGATGGAGCACAAGACGATGCGGGCGGCGCTTCGCGATCACCAACGGCTGCTCGACGCCATCCGTGACGGCAACGAGGCCCGTGCGGTGAAGCTCGCGCAAGACCACCTGTCCGTCGCCAGGCGCAACACGCTCGCCATTGGGGCGGACAAAACCATTGAGGCCAAACTGATGTCCGATGCCGAGAAGGATCTCCGATGACCACCGATGACAGAGTGCTTTTCGATGTCGACCGCGACAAGCGCATCGCCACGATCACGTTCAACAATCCGGGCCGGCGCAACTCCTACGACGCGGCGATGCGCGAGACGGTCGGCCGCTATCTCGACCAGGTTGCCGAGGACGACGATCTGACGGTGGTACTGCTGCGCGGCGCGGAGGGTGTGTTCAGTACCGGCGCAGATATGAACAACGCCTATGGCTGGTACGGCGATGTGGGGCACCTCCGAAGAGGACGCTGCGCGAAGAGCAGCGGCCGAAGTTCGATCGTCGCGCCCCAGTCAACGGCGGCGCCTGACGGTCGACCGCAAGTCGTTCGGCTTCTATCACAACCTGATGGGCTACCCGAAGGTCACGGTGGGGGAGATCAGCGGCTACGCGCTCGGCGGTGGCTTCGAGATGGCGTTGATGACCGACATTTCCGTGATCGGGCGCGACACCAAGATCGGCATGCCTGCCACCCGGTTCCTCGGCCCGGCGCTGGGCAGCCTGCACATGTTCTTCCATCGCCTCGGTCCGGTGCTGGCGCGGCGACTCCTGCTCACCGGCGACATCATCGAAGCCGGGGCCGTCGAACACCTCGGGGTGTTCACCGACACCTGCGACCCCGGTTCGGTCACCGCACGGGCGCGGTACTGGGCGGAGAAGGCCGCGAAGATGCCTGCCGATGGTGTGGTCATCGCCAAGGAGGCGTTCCGGCTGGTCGAACAGAGCCAGGCGTATGCGGGCGAGGAGGTGGCCAGCTATCTGTTCCACGCCTACGGGACAAACCTGCAGTTCGCGCCCGGTGAGTTCAACTTCGTCAAGACCCGTGCGCAGCACGGCACCAAGGAGGCGTTCCGGCTTCGTGACGAGCACTTCCACGTGCCTGAGCCGGAGTGAGCACCCTCACCTTCTGGGAACGCAACACTATCTGTTACTTTTGTAAAGTCACCTAACCCGAAACTCGAGGTTGAAAACATGTCCACACCCGTCATCGTCGGTGCAGCAAGGACGGCAATCGGCCGTTCCTTCAAGGGGACGTTGGTCAACACCCCGCCCGAGACCCTGATCACCACCGTGTTGCCCGAGGTGGTTCGCCGGTCGGGTGTGGATCCCGCCGACATCGACGACATCATCTTCGCCGAATCGCATTACGGTGGCGGCGATCTGGCACGCTATGCCGCCGATGCCACCGGGCTGCATCATGTCCCCGGTCAGTCGGTGAACAGGCACTGCGCCGGCAGCCTGACCGCGATCGGCAATGCCGCCGCGCAGATCGGTTCCGGCATGGAGCGGGTGCTGATCGCCGGTGGCGTGCAATCGCTGTCGATGACGCCGCTGACGAACTGGCGCATTCCCGGTCCCGAGCTGAAGTTCGAGGAGCGGTGGATGCCGCCGACGCACGTCGAGACACCCGACGCACCGGCGAAGGACATGTCGATCACCGTGGGCTGGAACACCGCGCAAGCGGTCGGCATCACCCGCGAGGAGATGGACGCGTGGGCCGCGAGGTCACATCAGCGGGCCGTCGCCGCGCAGGATGCCGGCAAGTTCGGTGACGAGATCATTCCGATGAAGATCCAGCAGTTCGACGGATCGGTGGTCGACTTCAGCGTGGACGAGCATCCCCGCCGCGACACCACCGTCGAGAAGCTGGCCGGGCTCAAGGTTCTGCACCCCGAGATCGAGGGCTTCTCGATCACCGCGGGAAACAGCAGCGGCACCAATGACGCCGCCGCGGGCGTCGCGCTCGTCGAGCGTGCGTACGCCGAGGCCAACAATCTTTCGGTGCTGGGCACCGTGAAGGCTTGGGGGGCAGCGGGTGTCCCGGCCCGCGATTGCGGGCTCGGCGCGGTGAAGGTGATCGGCAAGGTGCTCGAGCGCGCAGGCCTCAAGCCGTCGGATATCGCGCTGTGGGAGATCAACGAGGCATTCGCATCGGTCCCGATCGCGGCGTGCCGCGAGTACGGCATCGACGAGGAGCTGGTGAACTTCTCCGGCAGCGGTTGCAGCCTCGGCCATCCGATCGCCGCCTCGGGTGCGCGCATGGTGACGACGCTGCTTTACGAACTGCAGCGGCGCGGCGGCGGCATCGGTATGGCCGCGATGTGCGCGGGCGGCGGCCAGGGCGGCGCGGTCATCATCGAGGTCTAAACCGTGCGATTTCGGCGTGCTGAGTCACGTTGCGCGTGACCGCGCACGCCGAACTCGCTAGCGCTTGCGCGCGGGTTTCTTCGTGGGCGAGGCGTTGGCTTTGTCGATCAGCCGACCGGCGTGATCGAGGATGCATTCGAGACCGAACTCGAAGTTCTTCTCGTCTGCCGCGCCGAGGTGATGGCCCTTTTCGGTGACCAGAGCGAGCAGCGGTGTGGAATCACTGTCGATCGCCATCGCTTCGTCGATGTCGCCGGGGCCGTCGTCGGCCGCGCGGTTCTTCTCGCGCAGACGCTGCAGTACCACCGAACCGCGTACGTGGACCGACACCGCGGAATAGGTGTCGAAGGCGTCATCGGCCGACAGCCCCGCCTCGGTCAGGCTGACGATCGCCTTCTCGACCTCCTGCACGCCGAGCCGCGCAGTGCGTGGGCTCAGTGCTGACCGAATCAGAATCAGGTCGCTCAGAATCGGATTGCCCAGGAACGTCTTTCGCATCGATCGAGCGTGATTACGCAGCGTCTCGCGCCAGTCTCTCGCCTCGACATAGGGCGTGGCGAAGACGTATTGACGCAGCGCCCGGTCGGTCATGGCGTTGAGCAGGTCGTCCTTCTTGCGGAAGTACCAGTAGATGCTCGTCACGCCGACCCCGAGGTGCTTACCGAGCAGCGGCATGGACAGGTTGTCGATGCCGACTTCTTCGGCGAGCTCGAATGCGCCCTTGATGATGTCGTCGGGATTGATGGACCCGCGCTCGCGCCGTGGGCGCTTTTCCGCGGTCGCCTGCCTTGCCACGAACGGCACCTCCATCAAAATCGGCTGGTGGACTGAATGTACCGGCAATTCCGCTCTGATCTGCATCTACGCAGGTGTGTCGCCACTTCGCCGGTGCCGTGCCCACCGTTTCGCTTCTCTACTGTAAGTCATATAGTAAGTGTTTCTAGCAGGAGAAGCGAAAGGCGAAGTGTGTCGGAGGAAATCCTGACGGAGCGCCGTGGGCGCGTACTCGTCATCACGATCAATCGGCCAGAAGCCCGAAACGCGGTGAACCTGGCGGTCAGCCAGGGCCTCGCCGACGCGGTCGACGAACTCGACGAGGACAAGGACCTGTCGGTAGCAGTGCTGACGGGGGCTGGCGGCAATTTCTGTTCCGGCATGGACTTGAAAGCCTTCGCGGCGGGCGAGATGGTCGCGATTCCTGGTCGTGGCATCGGGTTCACCGAGCGACCGCCGAGGAAACCACTCATCTCGGCCGTCGAAGGCTATGCGCTAGCAGGTGGTACGGAGGTGGTGCTCGCGACGGATCTGGTGGTGGCATCGCGGACGGCGAAATTCGGCATCCCCGAAGTGAAACGCGGACTTGTGGCCGCCGGTGGCGGGCTGCTGCGTCTGCACAAGCGAATTCCGTATCAGAAGGCGCTTCAGTTGGCGCTCACCGGCGAGAGCTTCACCGCCGAGCAGGCCGAGGCGTGGGGGTTCGTCAATGTCCTCACCGACCCGGGCCGAGCGCTAGACGGCGCAATCGAATTGGCCGAACGCATCACCGCCAACGGCCCGCTCGCCATCGCGACCACCAAGGAGATCTTCGTCAAGTCACCCGGCTGGAGCGAGGACGAGATGTGGAAGAAGCAACTCGAATACATCATCCCGATCTTCTCGTCTAACGACGCCAAAGAAGGGGCGATCGCATTCGCAGAAAAGCGCGCGCCCAACTGGACCGGTACCTGACGGCGCGCTCGCCATGGATCTCGGGTTGAGGGATGCGGCCGCGGTGGTCGTCGGTGGCGGCCGCGGTATGGGGCTTGCCGCTGCCCGCTGCCTTGCCGCGGACGGTGCGCGGGTGGCAGTCATCGGCCGGACGCTCGCGGTACTCGAAACTGCGGCAAGGGATTTGGCTGATCGGGGGAGTCCCGAGGCGCTCGCGCTGGTCGCTGACACCACGGCTGCCGAACAGGTGCAGCGAGCGTTCGACGAGCTGAGCGCGCGGTGGGACGGCGAAGTCAATGTTGTCGTCAACGCGGTCGGACCGGGATCCGTCGGCACCTTCGACGATCTCACCGACGATCAATGGCGCGCAGCGTTCGACGACGGCGTCATGGGGATGGTGCACTGCGTCCGGTCCGCGTTGCCGCTGCTGCGAAAGGCCAAGTGGGCGCGCATCGTCAACTTCTCCGCCCACTCGACACAACGCCAGAGCACCATCCTGCCCGCCTACACGGCGGCCAAGGCCGCGCTCACGAGCATCTCGAAGAACCTCTCGCTGCAACTGGCGAAGGACGAGATCATGGTCAACGTCGTGTCGCCGGGCAGCATCGCGTCGGAGGCGTTGGTCGGCTGGGCCGCGTCGGTCGGGGTCGACGGCAGCGATCCCTACGCGTTGATGTCGGCCATCGACGAACACTTCGGGCATCCGGCGCACTTGCCGCGCGCGGGTCAGACCGACGAAATCGGTTCCGTCGTAGCGTTTCTCGCCTCCCGGCGAAATTCCTACATGACCGGTGCCAATGTCAATGTCGACGGCGGCAGCGACTTCACCTGAGGAGGCAGCATGGCGACGGCGAGACAGGCGCGTGAGTGGGCCCGCAGCAATCTGCGGGGGATCGGCAATTCCCTTTACACGCCGTTCTGCGGTGAGGACGGCGACGACATCGACTGGGACGCATACCGAACATTGGTGCGTCACTGCGTCGGGGAGTTGGGCCACCCGATGCTGTGGTGCACAAGCGGTATCGCGGAGTTCTGGTCGTTGACCTCCGATGAGCGAAAACGCTTGCTGGAGGTGGCGATCGAAGAGGGGCGGGCGGTGAATCCCGACGTCGTCGTGCAGGCCTGCACCGCTGCCACATCGGCGAAGGACTGTCTGGACCTGACGCTGCACGCCCAGCAGGCGGGGGCCGACATCGTCTACATCCAGACGCCGATGATGGAGGCGCACGGCGGTGAGGGAGTGCTGAATTTCTTCCGGTACATCGCCGACCGCAGCGATATCGCGCTCGGCATGTTCAACTCACCGTCGTCTGGGTACGTGCTGACCCCTGCTGAGGGGGCGCGGATCTACGACGAGATCGGCGCGGTGTGCGCGACCAAGGAAGGCGCCTTCCGGCCCACGGCCAGCCGCCAACTGCACAACCTCGCCCCCGACCTGACGATCTGGGAATGCGAGACAATGGTCTACCGCGCCGGCTGGCTACGCGCCGGGATCGTCGGGCCCGCTCAACTGGGCACGTCCGGCTATCTCTACGAAACCCCGCAACATCGGGTGCTCTCCGAATACTGGGAACTCGTGTGGAGCGACAAGCTGTCTGAGGCGATCGACTACGCGGAGAAGTCGGGCATCGACCAGTTCACCGTCGACATCGGTGGGTGCTTTACGTGTTATCCGGGGCGACCGGACTATTTCACCCACTGGGGCGGGGCGTTCAAGTACGCGGCGTCGGTGCTTGGCCTGCCCATCGGCTCATACCCCCACTCGCGGCCGCCGCAGGCCATACTGCCGGCGGATGCCAAGGCCCGGATCGACGCGGCATATCGCCGGTTTGGGCTGGTCGGCGGCTGAGATGTGCTCCCGTGAGACAGTTGCGGAAGGTACTACCGATAGGTGTACAGTAAGTGCAAATATGCAGTTCGACACGCCTGAGGAGGGCTGACGGGTGAGCGTTGGAGACCGCGTCGCTGACCCCGTCGTCTCCGACCAGAGCGCACCGGTGCTTTACGAGGTCCTCGACACCGGCGTCGCGGTACTGACGCTCAACCGGCCCGAACGGATGAACGGCTGGGGCGGCGGCCTGGCCACGACTTTCTACCAGCGTCTCGACGACGCCGAGGCCGATCCCGACGTCCGCGCCATCGTGGTGACCGGTGAGGGCCGCGCGTTCTGCGCGGGAGCCGACATGGGCGACCTGACGTCGATCAGCGCCGCCACCGTTGACGCCGCGGCGGACACCGACGTCGGCAAGCTGGTCGGTGCACGTCACCCACATTTCGCGACCACGATGCGCAAACCCGTCATCGCGGCAATCAACGGCGCCTGCGCCGGTATGGGCATGACCATGGCGTTGATGTGTGACGTCAGATTCGCCGCCGACGGCGCGAAATTCACCACGTCGTTCGCCCGCCGCGGCCTGATCGCGGAGTACGGGATCTCCTGGATCCTGCCGCGCATCGTCGGCCAGGGCGTCGCGCTCGACCTGCTGCTTTCGGGCCGGGTTTTCCTTGCCGACGAGGCGCAGCGACTGGGTCTGGTCAAAGAGGTCACCGCCCCCGACGAGCTGGTGCCGCGCGCGATTGCCTACGCCGAGGACATCGCCGCCAACTGCGCGCCGAGCTCGCTGGCCGTGATCAAGCAACAGGTGTACGCAGACACCATGCGCGACGTCTTCGATGCCAGCGACCTTGCCGAAAAGCTGATGCACGAATCCATGCAGCGACCCGATTTCATCGAAGGCATCACCAGCTTCTTCGAGAAGCGTGCGCCCAACTTTCCGCCGGCACAAGGATCTTCGAAAGGACAGGAAGCGTGACTCTGGACTACATGGCCATCGACGTCGACAACCACTACTACGAGACGGTCGACTCGTGCACCCGGCACCTGCCCAAGGAGTTCAAACGCCGTGGCGTGCAGATGCTCACCGAGGGCAAGCGCACGTTCGCCGTCATGGGCGGCGTGGTCAACCACTTCATCCCGAATCCCACCTTCGACCCGATCATCGAACCCGGTTGCCTGGACCTGCTGTTCCGCGGTGAAATCCCCGAAGGCGTGGACCCCGCTTCGCTGATGAAGGTCGACCGGTTGCCCGACCATCCCGAGTACCAGAACCGCGATGCCCGACTGAAGGTCCTGGACAAGCAGAACCTCGAAACCGTGTTCATGCTGCCGACTTTCGCGTGCGGGGTCGAGGAGGCCCTCAAACACGACATCGAGGCGACCATGGCCACGGTGCATGCGTTCAATCTGTGGCTGGACGAAGACTGGGGCTTCGATCGTCCCGATCACAGGTTCCTGTCGGCGCCGATCATCTCGCTGGCCGATCCGGACAAGGCCGTCGAAGAGGTCGAGTTCGTCCTGTCCCGGGGCGCCAAGAACGTGTGTGTACGGCCTGCGCCCGTCCCCGGTCGGGTCAAGCCGCGGTCACTGGGAGATCCATTGCACGATCCGGTGTGGGCCCGGCTGGCCGAGGCAGGCGTCCCGGTGATCTTCCACCTGTCCGACAGCGGCTATCTCGCGATCGCGGCATTGTGGGGCGGCAAGGCGACATTCGAGGGGTTCGGCAAGAAGGACCCGCTCGATCAGGTGCTGCTCGACGACCGCGCAATCCACGACGCGATGGCATCGATGCTCGTGCACCAGGTGTTCACGCGGCATCCGAAGCTCAAGGTCGCCAGCATCGAGAACGGGTCCTACTTCGTCTACCGCTTGATCAAGCGGCTCAAGAAGGCCGCCAACACCGCGCCCTACCACTTCAAAGAGGATCCGGTCGAACAGCTGCGCAACAACGTGTGGATCGCGCCGTACTACGAGGACGACGTCAAACTGCTCGCCGCCACGATCGGCGTCGACAAGATCCTGTTCGGCTCGGACTGGCCCCACGGCGAGGGTCTGGCCGATCCGATGACCTTCACCGCCGACATCCCGCAGTTCCCCGAGTTCAGCTACGAGGACACCCGGAAAGTCATGCGCGATAACGCACTCGAGCTGCTGGGTGCGAACGTGACGGCCTCCGCCTAGCCATGGGTGAATGGACCATCGGGGCGGTGCTCGACGCGATCGCCGACGCCGATCCCGACCGGCTGATGACCATCTGCGGCACGCGCCGCAGCACGTTCGGAGAGTCGGGCCAGCGGACCCGCCGACTGGCCAACTACCTTGCCGGGCAAGGACTGGGCGCGCACCGGGAACGGGCTGAGCTTGCGAACTGGGAATGCGGCCAGGATCGCGTGGCGCTCATCATGCACAACGATCTTTATCCCGACATGGTCATCGGTTCGCTCAAGGCGAGAACCGTGCCGGTCAACGTCAACTACAACTATGCCCCGCGCGAGGTGGCCGAACTCCTGGACTACCTGCGGCCGCGGGCGGTGATCTATCACCGCTCACTCGGGCCCAAGTTCGCCGACGTGCTGCCGCCCATGTCCGCTGACGTGATGATCTCGGTCGACGACGACATCTCGGTGCCGCAGCTTCCTGGTGCTACAAGTCTGGAAGATGCTCTGGCTCAGGGCGATACGGATCACGACATCGCGGCCTCACCCGACGATGTGATGATGGTGTGCACCGGCGGGACCACGGGCAGGCCCAAGGCGGTCATGTGGCGGCAGAGCGACACGTATGTGGTGTCCATGAATGGTGCCGACCACGACTCCGTCGACGAGATTCACGCCAAGCTCGGACTTCAAGGGCAGCCGTGGTTCGCCGTGTCACCGCTGATGCACGCCGCCGGCATGTGGACGGCCTTCGCGGGGCTGCTCAACGGGCTGCCCATCGTCCTGTACGACAAGACACGTTTCGACCCGTGTGCGGTGCTCGAGACGGCCGAGCGCGAAAAGGTCGGGATGATGACGATGGTCGGAGACGCGTACGCGGCGCCGTTGGTCGAGGAACTGCGCAGCGGTTCCTACGACCTGTCGTCGATGTATGCGATCGGCACCGGCGGAGCTGCGACCAACCCGAAACACCAACGTGCGCTTCTGGAATTGCTGCCGCAGATCACCTTGATCAACGGCTACGGATCCTCGGAGACGGGAAACGTCGGCTTCGGTCGCAGCCAGCGCGGAGAGCAGAAAGACACGTTCGAACTGCGCGAAGGCGCACTGGTCCTGTCGGAGAACTACAGCCGATTCCTGCAACCGGGGGAGCAGGAGGTCGGCTTCGTCGCCCGCGCCGGGCGCATCCCGCTCGGCTATTTCGACGACGAGGCCGCAACCCGCAAAACGTTTCCCGTCGTCGAGGGTCAGCGTGTGGTGATCTCCGGTGACCGTGGCTCGCTGGCCCCCGATGGCACGCTCCAGTTGTTCGGACGGGATTCGCTCGTCGTCAACACCGGAGGCGAGAAGGTCTTCGTCGAAGAGGTCGAGGAAGTGTTGCGCGCATACGCGGGTGTGGCCGACGCCCTGGTGGTCGGGCGCCCAAGTGAACGATGGGGCGAAGAGCTCGTCGCCCTGGTGGCCCTGCAACCCGACGTCGACGTCGACGTCACGTCCGAACACCTTCACGGCCAGTGCACATCGCATCTCGCGCGGTTCAAGGCGCCGAAGGAGTTCATCATCGTCGATCAGGTGCGCCGACTCGGAAACGGCAAACCGGACTATCGCTGGGCAAAAACCACTGCGGTGCAGGAGGCGTCGCTGACATGAGCCCGAAAGCCATTGATTGCCTGGTCAACGTGCACTTCGGCGAGACCGAGAAGCAACCCGAGTTCATGCTCAAGGTGCGTGACGACTACTTCAAGGGACCACAGTCGCTCTACGACCAGGTCGAGCTGCCGCAGTTGCTCGAGGAGATGGACGAGCGCGGCGTCGAGAAGGCCATCCTGATGGACAACCTGACCAAACCGTCGGTGACGGCGCGCAAGTTCGTCGAGGAGCGGCCCGACAGGTTCGCACTCGCGATGGGCGGTATGAACCTGCTGCGGCCGATGCCATCGCTGCGGGAACTCAGCGCCATCGTGCGCGACCTGCCGGTGGCGTATACCGCGGTGGGCCCCAGCTTCTGGGGTGATGGTCAGTACCCGCCGAGCGACGCCGTCTACTACCCGCTCTATACCAAATGTGCCGAACTCGGGCTGCCGCTGTGCGTCAACACCGGCCTACCCGGACCGCCGATCCCCGGCGAGGCGCAGAACCCGATCCACCTCGACCGCGTCTGCGTGCGATTTCCGGAACTGAAGCTCTGCATGATTCACGGGGCCGATCCGTGGTGGGATGTCGCGATCCGACTGATGATCAAGTACAAGAATCTGCGGTTGATGACGTCGGCATGGTCGCCGAAGCGCCTGCCGGACAGCCTTCTGCACTACATGCGCACCCGGGGCCCGGACAAGGTGATCTTCGCCTCGGACTGGCCGGTGCTGCGGATGCATCGGGTGGTGCCCGAGGCGTTGGCGCTGGACCTGCCGGCAGAGGCACTCGAGAACTACCTGTACAACAATGCGAACGACTTCTTTTTCGGACCGCGTGAGGAGCAGTGACGATGGATCGCTACGAACTGCGGAGGCTGGACTACAGCCTGTCAGAGGACCATCAGGCGGTCCAGACCGCGTACCGGGAGTTCTTCAAGACGCACTGCCCGATCGAGACCGTACGCGCGGCCGAGGAGTCGGGATTCGACAAGAGTCTGTGGGAACGCCTGTGCGCCATGGGTGCAACCAGCATGGCGCTGCCCGAGTCCGCCGGAGGAGACGGGGCCACGCTCGTCGATCTGACGTTGGTGGCCGAGGAACTCGGCCGGGCACTTGCGCCAGTTCCCTGGATCGACCATGTCTGTGCGGCGCGGCTGCTGGCACGGCTCGGCACGGTCGAGCCGGACGTCGTCAACGGTAAGCAACTGGTGGCCCTCGATCCTCGGCAGGACAACGTCGCTGGGGTTCGCCTGATCCCGACCGGGTCGATCGCCGACCACATCATCGTGCGCGACGGTGACGACGTCGTGCGCCTGACGTTCGGGACCCGACCGGTCAGAGTCGACAACATCGGCAGGTTGCCGATGGCGTGGGTCGACCCGGCCGCCGCCGATGACCGCACGGTTCTGGGAAGCGGTCCGGACGCGTTGGCCGCATACCAACGGGCACTGGATGAATGGCGTGTGCTGACCGCCGCGGCACTGGTCGGTCTCGTCGAGGAGACGATGACCATCGCCGCCGAGTTCGCCAAGTCCCGCTACACGTTGGGCGTGCCGATCTCGACATTGCAGGGCATCTCGCATCCGCTGGCCAACATCGCCATCACGGTGCAGGGTGGACGCAACCTGGCGCGCCGGGCGGCGTGGTTCCTCGACAACGAGCCCGACGAGCGTGCGGAGCTGGCGCCTTCGGCGTTCGTGTTCATGGCCGAAGAAGCGTCGAAGGCGGCGACGATGGCGGTGCACGTCCAAGGTGGCCTTGGCGTTTCGGCGGAGGCTGCCGCCACGGCGTATCTGGTGCGATCCCGCGGATGGTCGCTGGCCGGCGGCGACCCCGGTGTCACCGCGAAGTACGTCGCGGAGATCGTCGCGGCCCGGGAACGGCCGATGAGCGCTCGCGCGAAGAGCGAAAGATAGGTAAGGGCCGCAATGGATTTCTCACGGGTCGAACTCTCCGACGACGATCAGGCGTTCCTCGACGAAACGCGCGACTTCCTGCGTACCCACGTCACCGACGAGGTGCTTCGCCGCGATCGCGAGACCGGCGACAATTTCGATGAGGGCGTGCACTTGGCGCTGGGCGAAGCGGGTTACCTGGAGAAAGAGTGGAAGCCGGAATCCGAAGGCGGCTTCGATCGTCTCCGGGCCCGAATCTGGGCGCTCGAGAAGCGACGCGCCCACGTGCCATGGGTCACCTCGGGCACCACCGCCATGATCGCGCACTCGGTGGAGAAGTTCGGATCGCCGGAACTGAAAGCCGAAGTGATGCCGCTGGTGTACAGCGGCCACGCCCGCCTGTGCCTGGGCTACACAGAGCCCGAGGGCGGTTCCGACGTCGCCACCTGCAAGACACGCGCGGTGCGTGACGGCGACGGTTGGGTGATCAACGGGTCGAAGATGTTCACCACCGGCGCGCACAATTGTCAGTACGTCTTCCTGATCACAAACACCGATCCCGCGGCGCCGAAACACAAGAGCCTGACCATGTTTCTCGTCCCGCTCGACTCGCCGGGCATCGAGATCCAGGGCGTTCGTACCGTCGATGGCGACCGCACGAACATCGTCTACTACAGCGATGTACGCGTCGACGACAAGTATCGGCTCGGAGACGGTGAACAACGGCTGGACCGTCGTGCGCGAACCCCTCAACGTCGAACACGGTGCGGTGGAAGCCGCGCAGGATGGTCTGCAGGACGTGTCGATCATGATGCATCAGGCCGGCTTCATGGCCGCCGCGGTCGACAAGGCGGCCGGCAAGGTCGCCGAGGTGGGCCCCGACGGCCGCCGGCTGATCGACGACGGCTCGGTCGCATACCGGCTGGGGCGAAGCGTCGCTCGAATGGAAGCGGCGCTGAGCGCGTCGAGCATCTTCGGCCGCGTCGCGCTCGCCCAGACCATGCGCGACATATCCCCGGATCTGATGGACATCCTGGGTACGGCCGCGTCGCTGCCGATCGGCACCGACGGGGCGGCCGACGACGGTGCAGCCGAATATGTCTACCGGTTCGCGCCGCTGGTCGGCATCTACGGCGGCACCCTTGAGGTGTTCCGAAACATGATCGCGCAGTACATGCTTGGGCTCGGGAAGCCGGCATACGCACCTGGTCGTCGCCAAGAAGGCGTCGTAGATGCGACGTAAGGCTCTCGTCATGGGGGCGAGTGGCTTTGTCGGATCCCATGTCACTCGAAAGCTCGCCGAGCGTGGCGACGACGTTCGGGTATACCTCCGCACGTCCAGCAAGACGATGGGGATCGACGACCTCGACGTCGAACGGTGCTACGGCGACCTGTACGACGAGGACGCCCTGCGCGCAGCGATGGCCGACCGCGATGTCGTCTACTACTGCGTGGTGGACACCCGCTTCCACTTGCGCGACCCGGCACCCCTTTTCGAAACGAACGTCAACTGCTTGCGACGGGTACTCGATATCGCCACCGAAGCCGATCTGCATCGGTTCGTATTCTGCAGCACCATCGGTACGATCGCCCTCGGCGAAGGCCGTCCGGCGACAGAAGACGATGCGTTCAACTGGCCCGGGGTTGGCGGGCCCTATATCGAGTCGCGCCTGGAGGCAGAAGAATTGGTCCTGCGCTATGCGCGCGAACGGGCACTGCCCGCCGTCGCGTTGAATGTGTCCAACCCGTACGGACCGCTGGACTACCAGCCGAACCAAGGGTTGATGGTGAAACTGGCTGCCCATGGCCAACTTCCGGTGTGGGTCAACGGGGTGTCCACCGAGGTGGTGGGTATCGAGGACGTCGCAGACGCATTCCTGCTCGCTGCCGAACATGGCCGGGTCGGCGAGCGCTACATCATTTCCGAGACGTACATGCCGATGCGGGAGCTGCTGACAACCGCGGCGGCCGTGGTCGGTGCGCGCCCACCGCGCTTCGGTATTCCGCTGGCGGTCATGTACGCCGCGGGTTTCGTCAACGGAATGGTGTCCCGATTGCTGCGACGTGATCCCGTGATCGACGTCACGGGTGTGCGTCTTCTGCACACCACATCGGCTGCGGATCACTCCAAGGCGACGCGCGAACTCGGCTGGAAACCGCGCCCCGCCGCGGAGTCGATTCGCAAGGCGGCGCAATTCCACGTCGACCATGCAAAGGAAGTATCCCGCCGAGGCTGAATCGGCGAGCCTCCTCAGGAGCGAATGAACTCCAGTAGGTCGGGATTGATGGCGTCACGAGCCGCGTGTGACGACCGAGCTGCCCGAATTGCACAGCACGCGAGTACTTCTCAGGCAGAAACCTGGTCAACGATCCGGTGTCTCGTACATGTGCTGGTCGGCGTCGAAGATCGGCGCCCCGGTGAACTGGGTCATGGTCACCTCGTGAGGATCGTCGCCGCTGCGGTGCCGGGCGCACCGTAGAGCTGGGCGAAGCCGACCTTCGGCTCGCCCGGCACCTGCCGGTCGCCTGCCTCACCGCGCAGTTGGCGCACCAACTCGTGGATCTGGCGCAGGCCCGAAGCGCCGATGGGTTCCCCATTGGCGATCAGTCCACCGTCGGTGTTGATGGGCAGTGCGCCACTGATCTCGGTGGCGCCGTCGGCCAGCAGCTTCTCCTGATCGCCGTCGGCGCAGAACCCGCACTCGGCCATGTGGATGATCTCAGCCCCGGCGTCGGTGTCCTGCAGCTGGATGACGTCGACGTCTTCCGGTGCCACACCGGCCTTTTCGAATGCGGATCTGGCGGCGTAGACGGTGGGCGCCACATCCTCGTCGACGGGGGCGAACGTCGTGTTGACCTCATAGGCGCCGTACCGCCGGGTCCGCACCTCGACCGCCTTGAGGTACACGGGCTTCTTGCTGTATTTGTGCGCGATGTCGGCGCGACACATGACCACGGCCGCCGCCCCTTCGTCGGGTGCGCAGAACATATACTGGGTGAGGGGATAGTTCAACATCGTCGAGTTGAGGATGTCCTGCTCGGCGATGGGCTTGCGGCGGAACGCATTCGGGTTCAGCGCGCCGTTGCGGAAGTTCTTGGCCGCGACCTTGGCCAGCGTCTCCTGCGAGATGCCATGGTCGTGCAGATACCGGTTGGCCTTCATGCCGAAGAACTGTGTGGTGAGGTACTGACCGTTCTCGGCGTACCAACTCGGCATCCCCACCAATGCCGGGTCCTCGGTGAATGCGCCCCGGGGGTGTTTGTCCAGCCCGATCGCGATACCGATGTCATAGTCACCGAGACGGATTCCGTCGGCGCAGGCCTTCGCGGCACTCGCGGCCGTGGCACACGCGTTGAACACATTGGTGAAGGGGATTCCGGACAGGCCGACCATTCCGACGATGGCGTCAGGGTTTGCGACGGTCCAGCTGCCGCCGGCGGCGGCCTGGATGTCCTTCCACTCGATTCCGGCGTCGGCGACCGCGGCGAAGATGGCGTCGACGCCCATCTCCATGGCCGATTTGCCCTCGAAGCGGCCGAACGGATGGAGCCCGACACCGATGATGGCGACGTCGTGGGTCATGTGCGAAGCCTCCCTAGTCGGGCCATTGGCCTATCCCAACTGTAACTCTTACAGTATCGTGGTCGGCGTGGCACCGGTGATCGAACACAAGCCCACGTTCTGCCGGATCTGTGAGCCGCTGTGCGGAATGATCGCGACCGTCGAGAACGGCCGCCTCGTCGCGCTGCGACCAGACAAGGAGCATCCACTGTCGGCGGGCTTCGCGTGCCAGAAGGGCATCGCGTTCACCGAGGTGCAGAACGACCCCGACCGCGTGACGACACCGCTGCGCCGGGGGCCGAACGGATTCGCGCCAGTCACGTGGGACGTGGCGATGTCCGATATCGCGGCGCGATTGTCGGAGGTCCTGCGTCGGCACGGTTCCGGTGGCGTCGGCTGGTATATGGGCAATCCCGGCGCGTTCAGTTATGCGCACACCTTCGCGGCCCTGCTCTTCATCAAGGGCCTGGGACGGCACGGTCACTACTTCACCGCCTCGTCGCAGGACACCAACAGCAGGCTGATCGCCAGCCAGTTGCTCTACGGCGTGCCGACCTCGGTCCCGATTCCCGATCTGACGCGTACCGACCTGCTGGTCATGATGGGCGCCAATCCGGTCGTCTCCCACGGCAGTTTCCTGACAGCGCCCCGGATCAAGGACCGCATGCACGACATCCTCAAGCGCGGCGGGCGCGTCGTGGTCGTCGACCCCCGGCGGACCGAAACCGCCGTCGCGTTCGAATGGCTCGGCATCGTTCCCGACTCGGATTCCTTCCTGCTGCTCTCGCTGCTGCAGGTGATGTTCTCCGAGAACCTCGTCGATATGGCCCGGGTGAGACGGGACGCCGACGGCGTCGATTGGCTGCGAGCACTGAGCCAGCCGTTCACGCCGGAGGCGACGGCCGACCAGACCGGCATCGACCCGGCCAGCGTCAGGGCGCTCGCCCGTGACCTCGTCCGCACACCACGGGCCGCCGTCTACGGAAGGCTCGGTACCTGTGTCGGCCGTTACGGCACGCTCACCACATATCTGATCGATGCCGTCAATCTGATCGCCGGAAACCTCGATGCCCCTGGCGGTTCGGTCTTCAGTTCGATGGAGACCGTTGGTCAACGATGGCAGAACGTCATGATGGGCGCCGTGATGCGGCGGTCCCGGCGGCGGAAACGGTCGCGTGTCAGCGGGATCCGCAGTGCGATCGGCTCCGAGCCGGCCGCCCTGATTGCCAAGGAGATCACCACCCCCGGCGATGGCCAGATCAAGGCGATGTTCGTATCGGCAGGCAACCCTGTCCTGTCAGTGCCGAACGGCGATGAACTCGAGGCAGCGTTCGAAACCCTTGACCTGTCGGTGGCACTCGATTTCTATGTCACCGAGACCACCGCACGATGCGACTACATCCTGCCCGTCACCACCATGTACGAGCGCGACGACTTCCCCTATACCTTCCAGGCGTTTCAGGCCACACCGTTCCGTCAGGCCACCGAGGCCGTAGTCGCACCCGCGGGTGAGTCGCGCAGCGAATGGGACATCGTCGACGATCTCGCGCGTCGACTCCGACGGCGGGTACCGGCATTCGCGGCCTTCGGCGTCGCGCGGAAGACCCTGAGCGCCTTCGGGACCGCCCTCACGCCGCGCCTCATGATGGATGCACTCATCCGAATGTCTCAGGGCGGCGACCGCTTCGGTCTTCGCCGTGGCGGACTGTCGCTGCGCAGTCTGATCGAAGAGCATCCGCACGGCGTGGTGGTGGCACCGCACATCGCCACCGGAGTGCTGCGTGACGCCGTCGGCTATCTGTCTCGACGTGTCCGGCTGGTCCATTCCGATATCGCCGACGAGGTCGCCAAGCTTTCTCAGAGCGGGCATCCCGAGGGGTATCCGTTGCGGATGATCGGGATGCGAGAGCCGCGCTCGGAAAACTCGTGGATGCACAACTCGCCGCTGTTGATGCGCGGCGAGCGTCGCCACCACGCGCTGATGCACGTCGACGACGCAGCCGAGTTGCAGATCGCCGACGGCGACGTTGTGCAGATCAGCTCGCCGTATGGCCAGATCACCGTGCCGATCGCCACGACGAAGGACCTCGTCGCCGGTGTGGTCGCCATTCCTCACGGCTGGGGTCACAAGGGCACGGGCGGCTGGCAGTTGGCCAACCGCGCGGGCGGGGCGAACGTCAACCGCCTGACGTCGAGTGAGCCCGGCGATGTCGAGTCGATGTCCGGAATGGCCTGGCTGACAGGCGTTCCCATCCGCGTCGACAAGGTATAGGGCGTGCGTCGCCGGCGAGCGACCGCATTTGTACGCCCGGATGCGGCGTGTCGGTGTACAGACACGGCCGGTCGCGGTGAAGTGGCCTAGGCGATAGCGCCGGAGTCCTTGAGCGCCTCGATGCGGTCCCAGTCCATCCCGAGTTCCATGAGCACGATCTCCGTGTGCTCCGACGCCTGCGGTGCCCGCGTTGTCTCCAGCGGTTCGTGGTTGAACTGCACGGGTCCGCGCACGACCTTGAACGGTGCTCCGCCATCGGCGGCCTCCACTTCGACGACCATGTCGTTGGCGATCGCCTGCTCATCTGAGGCGAGGTCGATGAGGCTCTGGAACGGTGCCCACTGGCCCTTCATGGTCTTGAGGTGCTCACGCCAGTATGCGAAGGGCTTGCTCCGAATGGATTCGGCGATCATCTCGGCTGCCGCCGCGGCGTTCTCGATCAGCGGCATCACGTCGGAGAACCGCGGGTCGTCGGCGATCTCGGCCAGACCCAGGTGTTCGAAGGCGTCACGGATATATCCCGTGGGGCTGACGATGCAGAGGTTGATGGTGCCGCCGTCGGAGGTGAGGTAGTTGCCGAGGAAGGGGTTCACGGTCGGTCCGATCGAATCGGGCATCAACGAGCGCATGGTCTCGCCCGTCTCCATACCCTGGGTCACGCTGGCGCCCGCTGCCCACCATGCCGTGCTCAGCAGCGACACATCGAGTTCGACTGCCTCGCCGGTGCGTTCGCGATGGAACAGCGCCGCCGAGATTCCGCCTGCGATGTTCATGCCGCCGATCGAATCGCCGAACGCGGGGATGCCCTGCGACAACGCGCCGCCGAGTTCTTCGGGCGTCAGCGCGTGGCCCACCCCGCTGCGCGTCCAGAACGCGGTGCCGTCGAATCCGCCGGTGTCGCGTTCGGCGCCCTTGTCTCCGTAGGCGCTGCCGCGCGCGTAGATGATGTTCGGATTGGCCGCGCGGATGTGTTCGACATCGAACTTGTTCTTCTGCCGCTGTGCGGGCATGTAGTTGGTCAGGAACACGTCGGCGGTCTTGGCGATCTCGTACAGCACTTCCTGGCCGCCTGGGGTCGACACATCGATGCCGACACTGCGCTTGCCGCGGTTGGGATGCTCGATCAACGGGTGCCGCTCCGGATCCAGCTGGAAACCGCCCATGTTGATGAAGCCGCGCTGGGTGTCGCCGCGCACCGGGTGTTCGACCTTGATCACGTCCGCGCCCCAGTCGGCCAGGATCGCCCCGGCGGCCGGGACGAACGTGAACTGTGCAACCTCGAGGACGCGAACGCCGTCCATCACCTTGATCAAGTCGACTTCTCCATTGTTGTATTCACCTACTGTAATAGTTACAGTTGAGCGTCCAGCATCGTGTCTGATTGTACGAGGTAAATGGGTGAGCTCCACCGAAGTTCCAGTAGAGCGGTCGCAAACCAGCGTCGATGTCGGTAGGCGGGCGGCGACGCGCGCAGAATCCCGCATGCTCATCGACGGCCATCTCACGGAGTCGGCCTCCGGCGAGACCTTCGACAACGTGAGTCCGGCGACCGGTCTGCTGCTCGGCACCACGGCCGCCGCCGACTCCAGCGATATGAGTCGCGCCATCGCGGCGGCTCGGCGCGCATTCGACGAAACCGATTGGCCGACCAACGGCGCCCTGCGCAAGCGGTGCCTGGCACAACTGCAATCGGCCATCGAGAACGAGAAGGACGAC
Source organism: uncultured Actinomycetota bacterium (assembly GCA_963843135.1). Lineage (GTDB taxonomy): Bacteria > Actinomycetota > Actinomycetes > Mycobacteriales > Mycobacteriaceae > Mycobacterium. The sequence continues at coordinate 1,256,302 of CAWJJA010000024.1, read as the reverse complement.
CTGCGCGAGGAACTGATCGCCGAGGTCGGATGTCCGGCGATGACAACGCAATCCGCACAACTGGATTGGCCGCTAGCCGAATCGCTGCGCTACCCGGCAGGCCTGATCGACGACTTCGAGTGGGAGCGCACACTCGACGGCGGCGGGCTGTTCGGCGAGCGCAACGTGCGCACCGTCGTCAAGGAACCGGTCGGCGTCGTCGCAGCAATCACGCCCTCGAACTTCCCGATCGAGGTCATCCTCAACAAGCTCGGACCCGCGCTGGCCGCAGGCAATACGGTCCTGCTCAAGCCCGACCCGCATACGCCGTGGAACGCGACCCGGCTGGGCAGGCTCGTCGCCGAGCACACCGACATTCCCGCGGGGGCGCTGAACGTGGTCACGACTCCGTCGAACGACGTCGCGTCGATCCTGGGCACCGACCCCCGCGTCGACATGATCTCGTTCACCGGGTCCACCGCCGTGGGCAAGCTGCTGATGCGTCAGGGCTCCGACACCATGAAGCGGATGTTCCTCGAACTCGGCGGCAAGTCCGTGGCCATCGTGCTCGACGATGCCAATCCGGCCACGATTCTGGGCGCCGCGATCGGCGTGTGCGTCCACGCCGGGCAGGCGTGCGCGGCCACCACCCGCATGCTCGTGCATAGGTCGCTGTACGACGACGCCGTCGCCGCCGTCACCGCTGCCTACCAAGGTGTGCCGGTCGGCGATCCGGTTCTGCCGGAAACCCTTGTCGGGCCGGTGATCAGCGCCGCGCAGAAGCAGCGCGTACTCACGGCTGTCGAGCGGGCGCGACGCGACGGCGCCGAGATCACCACCGGGGGAGGCGCGGTCGAAGGGTTGCCCCAGCACCTTGCGGGCGGACATTACGTGCAACCCACGGTGATCGTCGGGGTCGACAACCGCGCAGCGATCGCTCAGGAAGAGGTCTTCGGACCGGTGCTCATCGTGATGCCGTTCGACGACGATGACCACGCCGTCCGCATCGCCAACGACAGCGCGTACGGCCTTGCCGGCGCGGTCATCTCGCGGTCTATGGAGCGCGGAATGAACATCGCTCGGCGCATCCGCACCGGATCCTTCGGGGTCAACGGCGGGATGTTCTACGGTGCCGACGCGCCATTCGGCGGTTACAAGAACAGCGGCGTCGGCCGGCAATGCGGAATCGAGGGCTTTGCGCAGTACCTGGAGACCAAGACCATCGGCTGCCGGATCCCCCGGCAGAAGTGACGGTTTGGGTGCGCAAATATTCGCTGAGCGGACGCTAGCGCACCCAAATCGCTATTAGGACGCGTCGATGAGCGTCTGTGCGTGGACGAGAATGCTCTCGAGGATGTAGTCGAAGTCGATATTGTCGGCCAGGCCGATGTAGCGCTTACCGTTTGAGCGCTGGCCGGGAAATCCATCGGTCTTCTGCTGGATGCGCTCCAGCACCGCCGACCCGCGAGTATGCACCGAGATCGCCCCGTATGTGGCGGCGGCCTGCGAGCGATCAAGGCCCGCCTCGATCAGCGCCGAGATCGGTTGCTCGATCTTTTGCAGCGCTCCGCGCACCGCGCCGCCGCCGAACTGGCCGCGAATCAGGACGAGGTCGCAAAGGATCGGATTGTCCCGGAAATGAATGCGCATCGTTTGCGCATGATCGCGGAGCGACTCACGCCAATTCGATGCGTCAATGGTGGGCACAGTGAACTCGAACCTTTCCAGCGCGCGATCGGTCATCGCGTCCAGAAGGTCATCCTTGCGACGGAAATACCAGTAGATGCTCGTGACTCCGACGTCGAGATGCTTGGCCAGCGCCGGCATACTCAGGTTGTCGATCGACACCTGCGCAGCGACATCGAAAGCACCGGAGAGGATTTCGTCTGCGCTGATCGAACCGCGGTCGCGCCGCTTGCGGGCGTCGGCCTTCGTGTTGGCGGCCACGGCTCAACTGGCTGCGGTGAACGTCACGGGAATGGCGGTAGGCGAGCGGAATGGCTGCCCGTGAATGTACGGGTTGTCGTCGGTGACGAGCTGCATGTCAGTCAGCCGGTCAAGCAGGCATTCGACGGCCACGCGCGTTTCCATGCGGGCCAGATGCAGCCCCATGCAGGTATGTTCGCCTGCGGCAAAAGATATGTGTGGCAAGCGTTTACGGTGGATGTCGAACTCATCCGAGCGTTCCCAGCGCTGCTCGTCACGGTTGGCCGATCCGATGCACACGTCGATAACTGCACCCTGCGGAAGGGTGACGCCCTCGAGTTCGGTCTCCTCGGTGGCGTAGCGCTGCACCGTCGTCAGCGGCGTCTCATACCGCAGTCCCTCTTCGATCGCCGGTCCGATGAGGTCGCGGTCCATCTGTACTGCACGGAGCTGTTCGGGATGGGTGAGCAGAAGGAACAGCAGATTCCCCGACGATCGGTACGTGGTCTCAAGACCGGCAGGCAGCAGCAGTCGTAGGAAGGAGTAGATGGCTTCGTCGGTGAGCTTCTCACCATCGATCTCGGCGGTCACCAGATCGCCGATGATGTCCTCGGTCGGCTTAGTTCTGCGCTGCTCGATCTGTTGCAGGAAGTAGTCTTTCAGCTCCGCGGACGCCTCGAAAGCGCGCTTCCACTTCACGGTGTAGCTGATCAATTCCACGGCGCGCTTGCGGAACCACGGGAGGTCTTCTTCGGGAAGGCCCAGCAGCTTCGAAATCACCCGGGTGGGAAATTCGAGCGTGAATTGCTTGACCAGATCGGCGTGCCCGATATCGATGAACTCGTCGATCAGCCCGTTGACGACCGGGCGGACGATCTCGGGTTCCCACCGTGACAGCGATCTCGTCTTGAAGGCGGCTGATACGAGATTGCGGTGCTCCCAGTGCTTCTTGCCTTCCATCGCCAGGATTGTCGGACCGATGAACAGGCCGATGGTGCTGTCGTAGATGTGGGAGTTGAACACCTTGCTTTCCCGGAACACGCGGTTCACCGCGTCGAAAGAGACCGCGGCGTAGAGGTGTTCGGGGAGCATGGACTCCGGTGTCTTGGACCAGTCCATGACACTGCCCTTGAAGACGCCGAACTCTTGGCGCCGCCGGGCGAACAGAGGGTATGGGTCACGAATGAGGTCAGCCGCCTCCTCGACCGTGACGTTGTGCACTGTGCTCTCCACAATTGCTCCAGCATCTCCGGGTCCGGCTCGGTCCTGCGAACGGTACTGTAAATCTTACAGTAGCCTATATCAGCTGGGTAGGAGGTCAAGCCTGCATCGAAGCGATGAACCCTCACGTCGAGGACACACAACCGCACGCGTCGTCGGCTTAGGCGCTCCCGCTGATCGCCTGCTCACGCGCCCAGCGGTAGTCGGCCTTACCCGCGGGACTGCGCTCGATGACCGGCCGGAACACCACCGCCTTTGGCAGCTTGTACCGCGCGATGGCATTGGACGCGTGGTCGATCAGCTGCTGTGCGTCTGCACTGGCGCCGTCCACCAGCGCCACGATGGCGACGACTTCCTGGCCCCACCGCTCGCTCGGACGGCCGGAGACCACGACATCGGCCACCGCGGGGTGCGACAGCAGCGCGGTCTCGACCTCCTCGACGAAGATCTTCTCCCCGCCGGAGTTGATGGTCTGCGATTCGCGGCCGAGCAGTTCGATCCCGCCGTCAGCGAGATGGCGCGCGCGGTCGCCCGGTATGGAGAACCGCACGCCGTCGATCACCGGAAATGTCTTGGCCGTCTTGGCTTCATCACCTTTGTAGCCCAATGGCACAGACCCACGCTGGGCCAGCCAGCCGATGCCGTCGTGGCCCGGCTCCAGAATCGAGTCGAGCTCCTCGGCTGCCACGAGCGTGTCCGGTCCCGCATTGAACTTGCCGGTCGACACCGCGCCGCGAGCGGACATGTGACTCATCTGGATCCCGGTCTCCGAGGATCCGACGCCGTCCATGACGATCAGACCCGGCTTGACGTCGATCAGGCGTTGTTTGGCCGTGGGAGTCAGCAGCGCGCCGCCGTTGGCGACTACGGCCATCGACGATAGATCCCCCGAGGAACGTTCGAGGGCGTCGGCCAGCGGGCGCGCCATCGCGTCGCCGACCACCTGCACCGTCAGCACCTTCTCCCGCTCGACGATCTGCACCACCTCGTCGGCGTCGAATCGGCTCGGGTTCGTGGCGAACACAATCGTCTGCCCGGTGGTCAGCGCGGTCATCGCGGCCCACTGCGCGGCGCCATGCATCAGCGGCGGCAGCGTGAAGATCTTCGTGCCGGGGTTCTCTTGGACGCGCTTGGCGATTTCGTCATAGGACTGCGTGAGTTCGCCGGTGGCCATGTTCCGGCCGCCGAACGATGTCATGAAGATGTCGTGCTGGCGCCAGAGCACACCCTTGGGCATGCCCGTCGTGCCGCCGGTGTAGAGGACATAGAGATCGTCGGGGGAGGGCTCGACCGGTGGCCGCTCGACAGACCCCGATCCGACAATCGACTCGTAGTCGACTGCGCCGTGGACGAGGTCGTTGCCGGAGTCGTCGGCGATCTGGATGAGGACGCGAAGGCGCGGAAGCGCCCGCTTGACGTCGGCAACCCGCGGCGCGAACGTCGCGTGGTAGATCAGTGCGGTCGCACCGGAGTCGCTGAGAAGGTACTGAAGCTCGTTCTTCACGTAGCGGTAGTTGACGTTGAACGGCGCGACCCTGGCCCGCCATGAACCGAGCATCGACTCGACGTACTCAGGGCCGTTGTAGGCGTAGATGCCCAGTAGATCCTGGCCCACCTCATGACCGGCAAGCTCTGAACGTTCGGTCTTGACGCCCAATCCGCGGGAGTGCAGGTAGGAGGCGAGCCGGTTGGACCGTTCCACGACCTGGGCGTAGGTGTACCGGCGTTTGCCCTGGACGATGAACTCGCGGTCGCCGATCACCGCAGCGACGGCGTCGGCGGTAGCCGGGACGGTGAACTGCGGTGCGGAGTCGGACATCGTGCCTCTCATGGCTGGTGTGGAAGCAGGCGGATCATCAGGCCGTTGGCTTCGCTGAGAACGTTGCCGTCAGCGTCTGTCATCGTCGCGGTGACGAAGGCCTTCCGCCCATCAATCGAATCTATCCGACCGTGAGACACAAGTGGTTGGTCTATCGGTGTGATCTTGCGGTAGTCGACGTGCAGGTAGGCGGTGCGGCTGTTGGCCCGGCCCGCGGCGGACACGATCATCCCGAAATGCCAGTCGAAGAACAGCGGGATGACGCCGCCGTGCACGGCGTTGTTCCCGCCGACGTGGAAGCGGCTGAAGTGGCCCTTCATGACCACGCCGTCGGGCCCGAATTCGGTCATCGTCCACGGCGGCATCAACGGGTGTCCAAGACCCGGCAGGTGGGGCCCGCGACCGGCGGGAGCGACACCTTGCGGCGCGCGATGGCCTTCCAGGCGTGCGCACAATTCTTCGATCTGGCCGGCGCCGTCGGCCCACAACGCAGCGTCGGGGTTGGTCGAAACGACGATGTCCTGCAGGCGTCGCATGGCGGTCATGAACCGGCCCAGTTCGGGGCCGCTGTCGACGGGTGTGATTTCGGGGAAGGCCGTGCTGTGCGCCGGGGTTTGACGCTCGGTATCGGTCACTGCTGCTTCCACACCTCGAGTAGGTCGTTGGTGGTCGTGATGGTCGCGAGCAGCGACAGCATGTTGTCGACGATCGTATTCGCGTAATCGGTGGGGATGCCGGCGACGGCGTCGCGGGGCAGCACGACACGGTAGGCCTTGTTGACGGCGTCCATGCAGAGATTGGTGATGGCCAGGTTCACCGAGACACCGACGGCGACGATCGTCGTCACTCCGAGGTTTCGGAGGACTGCGTCGAGGTCGGTGCCACCCATAGGGCCGATGCCGTGCCATCGGCGCAGCGTGAGATCCGTTGGCGCGGGCCCGAGTTCGGGCAGCAGCTCGGCTCCCGGCGTGCCCGTCGTGATGCCCACCTCGCCACCCGAACCGTCGCCGATCGCGAAGATCTTGGCGTTGTGGTTGCCGCCGAGTCCGTCGGGCCGGCGTTGGACCAGGCAGTGCACGACCTTCACGCCTGCATCCCTGGCGGCCGGAAGCAGTCGCTCGATGTTCGGGATAGCCTCGCGGCGTGCTTCTTTCGCGAGGACGGCGAGGCCGGCGTTCGGTCCGACGACGGCGCCCTGGCACTCCTGGGTGACGATTGCCGTGTGCGAGGGCGCGGCGAGTTCAGCGAGCGGAGTTCTCATACGGATGCGGGTACCTCATAAAATTGCTGAGCCCACTTCCTCAGCGCCATATAGGGTTTCGCGTCGATTTTGGCCAACGGTGGATTCTCGATGTACTCCTGATAGCGCCAGATGTCCAGATCCTCCCAGACCGTGCCGAGGAACTGCTTCTCGACTCGTTCGCGCACTTTGTCGGGCGGCGCGTCGGAGGTCTCGCCGTCCACCTTCGGCCACCAGATCGAGTAGAACATCGTCGAGAGTCCGTCCTCCACCGGCGAGACGGCGAAGATCAGTCGGTGATTCGACGACCCCTCGAACACACTGATCGCACCGCCGAGGCCGAACATGTGGCTGTGGATGTGCAGGGCCATCTTGTTCGGGTCGTCGCTGCGTGCGTCCGGCCAGCCGGTGAGGAATTGCCACTGTTCGTCGACGACCTTCCACTCGAGGTTCACCGGAGTCACCGTGGCGCCGTGCACGTAGTGGAAATGCGAGCTGTCCGGGCCGTTTTCGGCAACGATCTGCGGGTGGACCGGCTCGTTCTCGGTTCGTCGTGAAAATTCCGGATAGGGGCGGTAATACGCCGCCGGGTCTGTCTCGAACTGCGGGAACGACGTGAAGATGTCGGGCATTTCCCACTGCGGCTCTTTGCCTTGCGGTTGGTGCCAGACGAACACGCAGCCGTGCTGCTCGTTGACCGGGTACACCCGAAGCTTGAGCGCGCGGTTGGGCCGGTCCGGCTGATACGGGATATAACGGTTGGTTCCGTCGGGACCCCACCGCCAGCCGTGGAACGGGCACTCGACACAATCGCCGACGACCTTGCCGCCGCGTCCGATGTGCGCGCCGAGATGTCTGCAGTGCGCCTGCAGCACGTGAAGTTCGCCCGATTCGTCGCGGTACGCGACGAGGTCTTCGCCGAAGTACCGGAGGGCACGGACCTCGCCCCGCGGAAACTCGGCCGACCACCCCACCATGAACCAGCCGGTGACCTTCCAGGTGAACGGGACTTTCACGTCGCCTCCTCAGACGCCAGGCCTAGCCAACGGAAGATATTACAGTAGAGGTTTCGACAGCTACGAGCGAGACGAATGGGTGGGGGATTCGGTCTGGCAGCAGACACGAAAGGGCCGTCTGTCAGTTGGTTCGAACCCGCTTGATTTCCGGCCGACCTACGGTAGCGTAGGTTACGCAGCCGTAGGTATTGGAGAGTCTGTGATGACGACAACCCAAAGTGCATTACTGGCAGAGCTGGAGCCGGTGGTCGAGGCCAACCTCAACCGCCACCTCGAAATGGCGAAGCCGTGGAATCCGCACGATTACGTTCCCTGGAGCCGCGGGCGTGACTTCGCACTGCTCGGTGGACAGGACTGGGTCCCGGAAGACTCTCCGCTCGACGACGTCGCCAAGGCGGCCATGGTCGTCAACCTGCTGACCGAGGACAACCTGCCGTCCTACCACCGCGAAATCGCGGTGCGCTTCGGGCCCGACGGGCCGTGGGGGCAGTGGGTCGGTCAGTGGACCGCCGAGGAAGCGCGTCACAGCATTGCGCTACGCGACTACCTCATCGTCACCCGCGGCGTCGATCCCGTGGCGCTCGAGCAGGGCCGCATGGTGCACATGAAGGCCGGCTACGACTCGGGCGACAAGTCGATGCTGCAGGCGTTGGCCTACGTGTCGTTTCAGGAACTGGCGACTCGGATCAGCCACCGCAACACCGGCAAGGCGTCGGGCTGTCCCATCGCCGAACAACTCCTCACCCGAGTGGCCACCGACGAGAACCTGCACATGGTCTTCTACCGGAACCTGGTCGACGCAGCGTTCGACATGGCGCCGAACGCGACCATGGCCGCGGTCGCTCACGAGGTCATCAACTTCCAGATGCCGGGCAGCACCATGCCCGGATTCGCCGACAACGCCCTGACGATCGCCAAGGCGGGCATCTACGATCTCCGTTCGCATCTGGACGACGTCGTGCGTCCTGTGCTGCGCTTCTGGAGGGTGTTCGAACGCGACGATATCGACGGCGACGGCGCGCGAACGCGAGACGAACTGGCGACCTTCCTCGACCTGGTGGAGGACAAGGCCGCGCACTACGACCGACGTCGCGAGGAACGCCTCGCGGGCGCGGGTACACCTGCCGGCCGCTGACCGCCGGTCACGCGCTTCGCTGAATTCACCCCACGGCTTGGCTGAGATACTGTAATGGTTACAGTACCTCCTGCAGCCGCGAACGTGAGGTGACGCCCGTGACCAACCCCAGTCCTGCCCGCTTCGATGCGATCGTCATCGGAGCCGGCTTCTCCGGTCTCTATGCGCTGCACCTTCTGCGACAACTCGGCGTTCGCACACTTGTCCTCGAAGCGGCCGAGAACGTCGGTGGAACATGGTTGTTCAACCGCTACCCCGGCGCGCGCTGCGATATCGAGAGCATCGAATACTCCTACAGCTTCTCCGAGGAGATCCAGCAGGAGTGGGTATGGACAGAGACGATGCCGGCCCAGCCGGAGATCGAGGCCTATCTCAACTTCGTCGCCGACCGGCTGGACTTGCGCCGCGATATCCGGTTCAACAACGAGGTCGCCGCGATGACCTTCGACGCGACGACTGCAGAGTGGACGGTGACGACGGCGGCGGGTGACTCGCTCGTGGCGCCGTTCGTGGTCGCCGCCGCGGGGATTCTCTCCGTACCGCTCGACCCCGACTTCCCTGGGATGGACGCCTTCTCCGGCGCGTCGCTGTTCACCAGCCGCTGGCCGAAGAAGCCCGTTGAATTCGCCGGAAAGCGGGTCGGTGTCATCGGCACGGGTTCGACCGGGGTGCAGCTGATTCCGGTGGTGGCACGCGAGGCGGAGCACTTGACGGTGTTCCAGCGTTCGCCCGCATACACGCTGCCATGGGAGGTGCGCGCATTCGACGACGGCGAGCTCGACGAGTTGAAAGCCAACTACGCCGAGATCCGGGCCGCCCAGCGGGCGCACATGATCGGCGCGGCGCGGCTCAGTGCCTTCTCGGTGATGTTCGAGATGATGGCCAACCCGCCGTTGAAATCCGCTTCACGGGAAGACCAACTACGCGCCATCGAGAAGAACGGTGTTATCGGTGCGCTCAGTTGGGGCGACGTCTTCTTCGACATCGAGGCCAATCGCATGGCCGCGAAGCTCTACGGCGAGGCGGTCGCCCGCATCGTCAAGGATCCGGAGACTGCGGCCTCGCTGACGCCGACCCATCCGTTCGGGTGCAAACGTCCGATCATCGACCAGGGCTACTACGAGACGTTCAACCGCGACAACGTGACACTGGTCGACCTTCGCAAGGGGCCGATCGTCGAGATCACGCCCACGGGCATAGGTACCGCGCGGGGACATCATGACCTCGACGTGATCATCTACGCGACCGGTTTCGATGCGATGACAGGTGCGCTCAGCCGGATCGACGTGCGCGGCCGCGACGGTATGTCGCTGGGGAACTTCTGGGCCGCCGAGGGTCCGTACACGTATCTGGGGATCGCCGTGGCGGGCTTTCCGAACCTCTTCGTCGTACAGGCGCCCGGAAGTCCCTCGGCGGCGACAAATTTCGTCGCTGCACTCGAGCAGCACATCGAGTGGATCGGCGACTGCATCACCTACCTGCGCGACAACGGCTACCGAACGATTGAGGCGCTTCCGGATGCGCAGCGCGAATGGATCGAGCACACGACGGCACTCGTGGAGCCGACGGTTCTGGTCGATCCGTCGTGCAACTCCTGGTACAACGGCGGCAACGTCCCCGGCAAGAAACGGATGTACATGGGCTACACGGCGGGGATCCCGGAGTACCGGAGGCGATGCGACGAGATCGCGGATGCCGGCTACACGGGCTTCAAGCTCGCGTGAAGGCATCCGAACGTGCTCGTCTCATCGGCCGCGATTTCGCCGGGGTGTTGCCAAGGGCGCACGCGGCGGTCGCGAACTCCGATGGCTGGAGGCCGGTGTCGCAACGCGGCGCCCGCCAACTCGGCGAGGTGGTGCTCGACGAACTCGCCCTGTCCGGCATGACCTTGACTGCTCCGCCGCCGAAGCTCGAACGGACCATCGATGCCTGCGCTGCGGCTGCCGAGGAATTGGCCGGGCTCAGCGTCGCGCAGGCCAACGCAGAGCCAGACCCGTTGCAGGTCAAGTCCGTTCGACGACGCCGGATCGGGCGCCTGGCCTACGAGCAGTTGAGGTTCGAGCACCAGCCGCGGCTACCGCGGTCGCTGGCGGCCGAAGGCTTGGGCGGTCCCGCCACGGCTGTCGTACATCTCTGCCGCACGGGTGACGACCAGCGCCCCTGGCTGGTCTGGGTGCACGGCGCCGGCCAGGGGCAACCGATCGACCTGTTGTTCTCGCGGGCCCGTCGAATTCAGGACGAACTGGGCTTCAACGTCGCACTACCGGTCCAACCCGGCCACGGTGCCCGCCGCGACGCATGGCCGGCCTACCCCGACATGGATCCGCTGAACAATGTCGCGGGCATGATGCGGGTGGTGTCCGAGGTCCGCGCGGTGGTCCGGTGGCTGCGGCCGCAGGCCAGTGCGATCGCGGTGTCGGGAGTGTCGATGGGGAGCCCGGTCGCCGCGCTGGTGGCGCATCTCGAGAAGGTCGATGGCGTAGCGGTCTACACGCCGATTTTCGGACTCAACGGGATGATCGCCCAGCATCTCGGCCGATGGGGACCGTCGGTGCACGACACCATCGAGCTCCTGCAGTCCGACAATGTGGCAGCGGTGGCGTCCGTCGTCGATCATCTGGACGTCGAGCCGACTCCGCCGACACCCAGCCGCCTGATCGTCGGAGCATGGCATGACCGCATGGCGATGCGCGAACCCGCCCAGTTGTTGCACGACCGGTGGGGTGGCGAATTGTATTGGCACCCGGGAAGTCACGTCGGACATCTGTTCGCCGGAGGTGTCCAGCAGGCGTCGGAGCGATTCCTGCGCGGAGTCAGCGAGCGGGCGAGCCGTAGTCGCGAATGAACCGGTCGCGGACGTATCCCAACTCGAGATCGAGGTCATAACCGTCCGCCAGCACGGTCCACAGATACGCGGCACCGAAGATGGCCGCGCTGAGGTCGCTGGTCGCGCGCTCGATGTCGACGTCCGCACGGACCGATCCATCAGTGACGCCCCGTCGCAGTCCGCTCTCGACTTTGTCGACGCCGCGTTGGAGCCAACGCTGGACACGTTGGCGCAGCGGCGAAGTCGTCTTGACTCCCTCGAACGTGGCGACGAACATCGCGCGCAGAAAGTCCTGATCCTCGGCGAACAGCCGTCGAACCCGGTCGAAGTGACCGATCGCCTCCTGCAGGCCTGTGGCATCGGGATCGGGCTCCGGGCTGAGCTGTTTGACGTAGTCGTGCAGAAAGAACGCGTCAAGAATCGCATCTTTGCTTCCGTACCTGGCGTGGACCATCGCCCTGCTGTACCCGGCTCGCCGGCCGATCTCCGCGGCTGTCATTGCCTCCCAGCCCTTTTCGACAATCAACGCGGCTGCTGCCTCGACCAGCTTGCGGCTGGAGATCTCGACCCGTTCCGGCTGTGTCAAGCCTCGAGTGGGAGAGGGCATTCTTGCATATTAGACGACCGACAATTATGTTAGTTGCATTGCGTCAAATAATTTGCGGAGGAACTCGATGGTGAGTGCGGATACGACCTCGGTTCCCGGTGGCATCGACGAGCTGACTCCGCACTGGCTGACCTCTGCGCTCGGCGTCGGTATCACCGACGTTCGTGTCGAGCAGATCGCCATGGACAGCGGCTTTTCGTCGCTGCTATACCGGCTGCACCTGACCGGGGCCGACGATGTGCCCGCCACCCTCATCGCGAAGCTGCCCGCACAGTCGGAGGCGCGCGGAGCGATGGAGCTGCTCGGCGGCTACCGACGTGAGCTGGCGTTCTACCAGAACGTCGCCGGACGCGCGCCGATGGCGACACCGCGGGCGTACGCGGCTCGAATGGCCGAGGACTCCGTCGACTTCGTCCTCCTGCTGGAGGACCTGCAGGACTGGGACAACGCCGACCACCTCGCAGGACTGGCGATGAATCGGGCCCGACTGTGTATCGAGCAGCTGGCGGGACTACACGCCTGGTCGGCTGATCCGGCGAATATGCCTGCCCTCGAGCTGTTTCCGAGCATCGACACGCCGATCGTGCGGGACCTGCTGTTACCCGCCTTCACCCCGGGCTGGAAGGTCTATCTCGAGAACTGCGCCCGTCCGGTTCCGGATCGCGTCGCGCGCTTCGCTGAAGATTTTGCACGGCGGGCGGTGGCGGCCCTGCCTGCTCTGACCGAACGCGACATGTTGCTGCACGGCGATATCCGTGCTGACAATCTGTTCTTCGACGGCGACGAGATGAAGGTGGTCGACTTCCAGTTCGCCGCTCGCGGCTGCGGTGCGGCGGACATCGCCTATCTCGTCACGCAAGGCTTGCGCAGCGAGTCGCGTGAAGGCCACGACGAAGCCCTGGTGCGCGTGTACCTCGACCACCTGGCCGACAGTGGGGTCACGGACTATTCGTTCGACGACGCATGGCGGCATTACCGATGCGCCGCGGTCTATCTGATGGTTCTGCCCGTCATCACGCTCAACGGCTGGGAGGCGCTGCCCGAACGGTCGCGCCAACTGTGCCTCACGCTCACAGATCGGGCGGTCGCCGCAATCGACGAGATCGACGCACTGGAGGTGTTCGAATGACCCGTTCCGCCCGGGAGGTGGTGGAGCTGTACAACCTCGTCGTCTGGAACGAGCGCAACTTTGACCTTGCCGAGGAGCTGATGGGGGACAACGTGATTCGCCATGACGTCGGCGAATCGACGGTGCTCTCCCACAAGCAGGCAGTGGACCGCATCATCGACCACTGGGAAATGTTCGAGACGATTCGTTTCGACCTCAACCTGGTGGTGGCAGGCGACGACGGTGAACACGTAGCCATCGTCTACCAGTCGCCGATGGAACTGAAGGACGGCACGAAGACCGACGTCGGCAGCATGGAGATCTTCCGGGTGGTCGGCGGCCGGATCGTCGAGGTATGGAATTGCGGCTACAAACAAGGGATCTGGCAATGACTGAATTACCGGCTCAGCCGGCGGCGACTGAACGCGTATTGAATGAGCTGGGCTACTACCTGCTGGCGGGAGCGGGCGGCGAGGGACCTGCCGGGTTGATGGACGAGGCGCGGCGCGGTGAGGAATTGGGATTCGGCACGGGGTTCATCTCCGAACGCTGGAACGTCAAAGAGGCGTCGTCGTTGACCGGTGCCGCGTTGGCGGTTACCAGTCGGATGCAGATCGCCACCGCTGCAACGAATCACAACACCCGTCACCCGCTGATCACCGGGTCCTATGCGACCACGATGCATCGGCTCTCCAAGGGTCGCTTCACACTGGGAATCGGCCGCGGTGTGGCGGCGATGTACGGGGCCTTCGGCGTCCCCGCTGTGACGACTGCGCAGATGGAGGACTTCGCGCAGGTGATGCGAAGGCTCTGGCATGGTGAACTCGTCTTCAACCACGACGGGCCGATGGGCAAGTATCAGTTGCTGTTGCTGGATCCGGACTTCAACGAGGACATCCGGCTCGCGATCGTGGCGTTCGGTCCGCAGACCCTGGCATTGGGCGGACGGGAGTTCGACGATGTCATCCTGCACACCTACTTCACACCCGAGACGCTGCAGCGGGCGGTCAAAGTCGTCAAGGACGCCGCGGAGAAGGCGGGCCGCAATCCCGATGACGTGAAGGTGTGGTCGTGTTTTGCGACCGTCGGCGATCACCTGCCCGAGGAACTCCGGCTGAAAAAAACCGTGGCTCGGCTGGCGACCTATCTCCAAGGCTATGGCGAACTCCTGGTCAACACCAACGGCTGGGACCTCTCGGTGCTGCAACGCTTCAGGGATGACGCGGTGGTGCAGTCCATTGCGGGGGGCATCGACCACAAGGCCACTGCGGAGCAGATCGAGCACATTGCCACGCTCATCCCCGACGAGTGGCTGGAACCCTCAGCGACGGGGTCGGCGCAACAGTGTGTGGACCGCATCCGAAAGGAGTTCGACTACGGCGCCGATGCGGTCATCATGCACGGCGCGACGCCCGACGAACTCGAGCCAATCGTCGCCCAATACCGCGCCTCTGTGTGATTTCGGCGTGCTGAGTCACGCTGCGCGTGACGACCAGGCACGCCGAAATCGCCGGTGCTAGGGCGTGATGACGGTGCGGCACACCGGTTCTGCGGCGGCCTGCCTGCTGTAGATTCCGCGCTGCAGCGCCGACAGCAACGCGTTACGCGTCTCCTCCGGGTGGATCAGGTCGTCGAAGCCCATAGTGCCGGCTGAGCGGAATGACGCGTCCACCTCCGCCTTGCGCAGCTTGGCCTCCACGTCCTCGGCGGCGTGGGAGGCCTTGCTCAGTGCCGCCGCGCTCATTGCGCCCATCGTGGCGCCCGGGTACGCGAACGTGGCGCCCTGGTTGTCGAAGCCCAATAGCGACATCACCATGGATCCGAAACCGTATGCCTTGCGCAGGGTTACGTGCAGTTTCAATGTGGTGGCCGCGGTCTGCGCGGCGAACATGCGTGCGCCACTGCGCAGCACGCCGGTCTTCTCCGATCGGCTGCCGGGCAGCATGCCGGGATTGTCGGCGAGGAACACGATCGGCAGGTGGAATGAGTCGGCGACGTTGATGAAATGTGCTGCCTTGTCAGCGGCGTCGGCGTCGATGGACCCAGCGATCACCTTGGGCTGATTGGCCACCACCGCAACAGGATGTCCACCGAGATGAGCTAGCGCGCAGATCATCGCCTGCCCGAACTTGGGCTGCACCTCGAACCAGCCCCGGTCGTCGAACACCACGTCGAGTACCGATCGCATGTCGTAGACACGCCTGTTGCCGCGCGGCACGATGTCGAGCAGTTCGGGCGTCGAGCGCGGTTCGCTCGCCTCGTCGTGCGGCAGCGACGCCGGATAGGACCACGCGCTCGGCGGGAAGTAGGACAGATACCGGCGGATATCGTCGAGCACCGCCTCATCGTCCTCGGCGAGGTTGTGGATCACGCCACTGGCCAGCGCGACCGACGGGCCACCCAGGTCTTCCTTCGAAATGTCTTCACCCGTGGACTCTTTCACCACGGGCGGACCGGCCGTGAAGATCGCGCCCTGTTTGCTCATGATGGTCCAGTCGCACACGGGCGCCACCAGTGCGCCATGGCCGGCCGACGGGCCCAGAAGGCCGCCGACCATCGGCACCTTGCCAGAACACTGTGCCTGGGAAAGCAGATCGGTGGGCGTTCTGCCGTAGTGCTCACCGCTGGGCCGGAAGCCGGCGCCCTCGAGGAGCATCACCAATGGAATGCGGTCTCGCAGCGCCAACTCCGCCAGCCGGTAGCGTTTCGCGTTGCCCCCGGGGCCGATGCTGCCCGCCAGCGTCGTGAAGTCCTCCGCTCCAATCATCACCGGGGTGCCGTTGATGAGTCCGGACCCCGTGACGATCCCGTCGGCGGCGATCTCACCGCCGACGAGGGTGCCGAATTCTCGGAAGCTGCCCTTGTCGAGCACGTGGTCGAGGCGCGCGCGGGCGTCGAGCTTGCCCTTGCCGTGGTGCTTGGCCAGCCGCTCGGACCCGCCCATCGCCCGCGAACGCTCACGCCGAAGCTCGAGGTCTTCGAGCGTCTCCTTCCAGCCCTGCTCGTTCGTCATGCGCTCTTCCTGTCGTCCCACGGTGATGGTCGCACCGGGATGTTCACGTTGACCATACTGAATTGCTTACTGTAGCGTCTGCGGGCATGGGTAGCGGCGCCGGCCTCAAGGTCGACGGCGGCGTTTTCAGCCAGCTCGCTGCCGTGGTCGACGCGGCGGTGACCCTTCAGCGGCGCGGCTATGACGGCTGCTGGACCGCCGAGGTCAACCACGACCCGTTCCTGCCGTTGACGCTCGCCGCCGAGCACACCGATACCATCGAGCTGGGCACCAGCATCGCCGTGGCGTTTGCGCGAAACCCGATGACCGTCGCCAACGTCGGGTGGGATCTTCAGGAGTACTCGAAGGGCCGACTGAACCTGGGTCTGGGCTCACAGATCCAACCGCACATCGAGAAGCGCTTTTCCATGCCGTGGAGTCGGCCGGTGCGACGGATGCGGGAGTTCGTCCTGGCGATGCGCGAGATCTGGGCGTGTTGGCACGACGGCTCGAAGCTGCGATTTGAGGGCGAGTTCTACACACACAAGCTCATGACGCCGATGTTCACTCCCGAGCCCCATGTCTACGGCATTCCGAAGGTGTTCATCGCCGCCGTCGGTGAAGCGATGACGGAGATGTCCGGAGAAGTCGCCGATGGTGTTCTCGCGCACGCGTTTACCACCAAGCGGTACTTCGAAGAGGTGACAACGCCCGCGCTGATGCGTGGGATAAGCAAGTCCGGTCGACAGCGCAGCGACTTCCAGGTGTCGTGTCCGCTGTTCGTCGTGACGGGTGCCGACGAGACCGAGCTGAACACCGCCGCCGTCGGCACCCGCAAGCAGATCGCGTTCTACGGTTCGACACCTGCCTACAAGAAGGTGCTCGATCTGCACGGCTGGGGGGCGCTTCACGACGAGTTGCACGGCTTGTCCCTGAAGGGCGACTGGGACGGTATGGGTGCACTCATCGACGACGAGATTCTCGATACGTTCGCGGTCGTCGCCCCGATCGACGAGCTCGCCGCCAAGATCCGCGATAGGTGCGACGGCGTTATCGACCGCGTGATGGTCGGTTTCCCCCGTTCGACCCAGGACGAGACCGTGAAGGCCGTATTGCAGGAGCTGCGTCAATGAGGAGCCGCGCATGAGTACCCGGATCATGGATGAGGCGGGACGGGTATTCGCCGACCCGCAGGCCTATGCGGACGACGCGAAACTTCATGCCGCGCTGACACATCTGCGTGCCAACGCTCCAGTGTCATGGGTGGATGTGCCCGACTACCGGCCTTTCTGGGCGATCACCAAACACGCAGACGTCATGGACATCGAGCGGGCCAACACGGTGTTCACCAACTCGCCAAGGCCCGTGCTGTCGACGATCGAGGGCGACGAGCAACAGGCCGCCCTCGGCGTGAGCACGCTCATCCATATGGACGATCCGCAGCATCGCGCGGTGCGGGCGATCGGGGCCGATTGGTTCCGCCCGAAAGCGATGCGGGCCCTCAAGATTCGCATCGATGAATTGGCGAAGCGCTTCGTCGACCAGATGTTGGCGGCCGGTCCACAGTGCGACTTCGTTCAAGAGGTCGCGGTGAACTACCCGCTGTACGTGATCATGTCGATGCTCGGCTTACCCGAATCCGACTTTCCACGCATGTTGAAGTACACGCAGGAACTGTTCGGCAGCGAAGACGCCGAGTATCAGCGCGGTACAACGAAAGAGGAGCAGATGGGCGTGCTCCTTGAGATGTTCCAGTACTTCAACGAACTGACCGCATCGCGGCGGGAGAACCCGACCGAGGATCTGGCGTCAGCGATCGCCAACGCCACGATCGACGGAGCGCCGCTCTCGGACGTCGACACGGTCTCGTATTACCTGATCATCGCCACTGCCGGCCATGACACCACCAGTGCGACGATTGCGGGTGGCCTGCACGCTCTGATCGAAAACCCGGATCAGCGGGAACGGTTGCGCGCCAACATGGAGCTGATGTCACTGGCGACCGAGGAAATGGTCCGCTGGGTCACCCCGGTGAAGGAGTTCATGCGCACGGCGCGTGAGGACACCGTCGTGCGTGGGGTTCCGATCGCCGCAGGCGAATCGGTACTGCTGTCCTATGTGTCGAGTAACCGCGACGAAGAGGTTTTCGACGATCCGTTCCGGTTCGACGTCGGCCGCAATCCGAACAAGCACAACGCGTTCGGCTATGGTGTGCACTTCTGCCTCGGTGCGGCGCTGGCGCGCATGGAGGTCAACAGCTTCTTCTCCGAACTCGTGCCGCGACTCGACTCCATCGAATTGACTGGAGATCCTGCGCATATGGCCACGATCTTCGTCGGCGGGCTCAAGCACCTGCCGATCCGCTACTCGCTCAGATGAATTGAAGATGGCCGCCCCGGTAGTCGGGACGGCCATCCTGGGCGATTCACGTCAGATCGGGAGCGGAATCCAGATCCCGAAGAAGTCGAATCCCCACTGGTTGTAACCCTGATTCCACACAGGCTGCTCGCTGTAGCCGAAGTAGTTGATGGGCGCCGGTGGCGGTCCCCAGGGCTCGGGGAGCGGTCCGTCCCACGCCGGCGGTGGCGGTGCGCCCCAGCCCCACGGCGGCAGTCCGGCACCCCACGGTGCGCCGGTGAATCGGCCGCGCCAATCGTTGTCGTTGGCGTTCCACGGCGGCCGCCAGTCGTGGTTGACGGGCGTGCGGAAGCCTCCGCCACCAGGCCCGCGGGAGTCGCCAGGAGGCCCGTCAGGTCCACCGCCGACCGGTCCACGGTTGTCTCCGGGGGGACCGCCCGGTCCAGCGTTTCCGGCAGGGGGACCGGCGAATGCCGAGTGCTGCCCAGGAGGGCCGCCATGCTCACCGGCTTGTGGCGGGCCGCCGAGTCCGCCACCAGGTCCCGGGCCGCCGGGTCCGCCACCAGGGCCGCACTGGGCGCCGGGTCCCGGGTTGCACGCAGGTGCCGCGCCGGCCACGGCTGAGGTGGCGCCGATGCCTGCTGCTCCCAGCGCGCACCCGACCGCCGCACAGGCGACCAGTTGTTTGAATCGCATTGCCGAGCCCTCCTAGTCGGTCGACGCCCCGACCCGAACGCGAGATTAGGAAGGCTCTCTAAGAGTGAGCTATGTCGTGACTAGCAAGGCGCTGTATAGATGCGCGCAGCATTAAGTAAAAGGAGGTCAACGGGTTTGCGCAGTGACGGCAATCACTTCTGCTGTGCGGTGGCCCGGTCCAGTTGCGCTTGTAACGAATTCGCCCCAAGGCCTTGCCCGCCGTGCTCGTGCTTGCTCAGCGCCTGGATGGAGACATCGTGACCTTCTGCCGCCTTGCGTAGCGCGCCGACCGTCGTCTGCTCCTTCGGGATGTGACCGAACGGATCGAAGTGATACCAGCGCATGGCGTTCTCGTAGGTCATCTTGTTGATCTCGGCATCGGTCGCGTTGTATTTCTTGAGGACCTCGTCGAGTTGTTCGGGGGCACCGGGCCACATCGAGTCGCTGTGCGGGTAGTCGGCTTCCCAGCAGATGTTGTCGATGCCGATCTCATTGCGCAGCGCCACCCCGACCGGATCGGAGATGAAGCAGGTCAGGAAGTGGTCGCGGAAGACCTCTGAGGGTTTCTGCTTGCCGAAGTCCTGCCCCGTCCACGTCGAGTGCATCTCGTAGGTGCGATCGGCGCGGTCGAGGAAGTAGGGGATCCAGCCGGTGCCACCCTCGCTCAGAGCGATCTTGAGGTCGGGGTATCTCTTGACGGGCTTGGACCACAACAGATCTGCGGCGGCCTGCACGATGTTCATCGGCTGCAGGGTGATCATCACGTCCATCGGTGCGTCGGCCGCCGTGATGGCGAGCTTGCCCGAGGAACCGATGTGCACGTTCATCACCGTGTCGGTGTCGACGAGCGCCTCCCACATCGGTGTCCAGTAGTCGTCGTGGAAGGACGGGTAGCCCATCGCGGCGGGGTTCTCGCTGAATGTCAGTGCGTGCACGCCGCGTTCGGCGTTGCGCCGGATCTCCTTGGCGCAGGCTTCGGCGTCCCAGATCACCGGCAAGGTCATCGGAATGAACCGCGCCGGGTAGGCACCGCACCACTCCTCGACGTGCCAATCGTTGTATGCCTGCACCAGCGCCAGGCTGAACTCCGGGTCTTCGGTGGCGAACAGCCGCCCGGCGAAGCCGCAGAACGTCGGGAAACAGATGGAGCCCAGGATGCCGCCGGCGTTCATGTCCTTGACGCGCTCGTCGACCTGCCAGCAGCCGGGCCGGATCTCGTCGAGTCCCTGAGGTTCCAGGCCGTATTCCTCCTTCGGCCTGCCCGCGACCGCGTTGAGCGCAACGTTGGGGATGACCACGTCGCGGAACTGCCAGGTGTCCGACCCGTCTGGGTTGTGCACCAACCGCGGTGCCTCGTCCAGATACTTCTTGGCCAGGTGGTTGCGGAACATGTCCGGCGGTTCGACGATGTGATCGTCAACGCTGATCAGGATCATGTCGTCTTTGTTCACGGCGGCGCCCCATCTGTAGTTGCTTACCGTATGGCCAACAGTTTAGCTCTCGCCGGTCGCGCGTTACGGTGTTTCGTCAGCGCTAACGTACGGCGATGTGAGGTGACGTGAAGTGACAAAGTCCCGGATTGCCCCTTCCGAGGCGTTCTCGTCGATCCCGTTGGGCGACGTCGGGCAGGGCGACCGGATCAATCTCGGAGTGGCATCGATACTCGGCCACCGGCCGGAAGTGGCGGGCGCGTTGGGCGCGTTGAAGGCGGCGCTGTGCTCCACGGGGACGCTGCCGCCGCGACTCGTCGAACTGGTGCGACTGCGGATCGCCTTCCACAACCAGTGCCGTAGTTGTATGTCGGTGCGCTACCAGAGCGCCATCGACGACGGTCTCACCGAGGATCTGGTGTGCTCGCTCGAGCGTCCCGCCGAAGCTGACGACCTGACACCGGCCGAACGCAGCGCCCTGCGATACGCGGATCTGTTCGCCACCAATCACCTCGCTATCGACGACGGCGTGTACGACGATTTGCGGCAACACTTCAGCGAAGACGAGCTCGTCGAACTCGGGGTGCACTGCGCCTACGCGGTCGGTATGGGCCGGCTGGCGGCGACGTGGAGCGTCACCGACGATGTGCCCGAAGCATTCCGATCGGCGTCGGATTCGCCTCTGGGACCATGGAGTTCGGCAGGGACCGTCGCGTCCGGCTAGCAGCAGCGTGGGTTGGGGTTGGACTCGGTTGCGTCGTGGCGCATGCGCCAGTATTGGCGTTCGGTCATGACGGGTTCACCGGGGTGGGTCTGGCTGCGATGTTCGACGTAGCGTCGGTAGTGGTTGTCGCCCATCAGTGTGCTGCAGTACCAACTGATGTGGCGGAGGGTTTCGGTAGCGCGTCCCATTGTTTCTGCACCTCCTTTTCGGTATGGGTGGCGATGAGTCCGGATGGGGCGAAGATCCGCGACGGCACGGGCTGGTCCTCGGTGGTGGGTGTGCCGCCGCCGCGGATCGCGCGTAGGGCCATGGTGATCCCGGCTGCGACCACGATGATCACCAGGACGGCGAACAGGATCGACAGCGAGCCCTGGATGAAGGTGTTGCGCACGATCTTGTCCACGTCGGCGGGAGTCTTGGCGCTCAGGCAGAGCTTTCCGGCCTGCGCGGCGGCCTGGCAGATGCTGTGCTGTGTCCAGTAGCCCAGTTTCGGGTCGGCGGAAAAGATCTTCTGCCAGGACGCGGTCAGCGTCACGATCAGATCCCATGCCAGCGGAATGGCGGGCACCGCGGCCCATTTCAGGTAGCCCTTCTTGATCACGACCACCGTGACGACGGTCAGCGCGATCGCGGCCAGCAATTGGTTGGCGATGCCGAACAGGGGGAACAGCGTGTTGATGCCGCCGAGGGGATCGGTGACGCCCATGATCAGGATCGAGCCCCAGCCCGCGACGACGATCACGCTGCACATCCACGCGCCGACACGCCAACTGGGATCGGTGAGCTTGCGCAGCGGCCCGCCGAGGTTGCTCAGCCCGTCTGAGAGCATGAAGCGCGCCACTCGGGTGCCGGCATCGACGGTGGTCAGGATGAACAGCGCCTCGAACATGATCGCGAAGTGGTACCAGAACGCCTTGAGGCTGGTACCGCCGAAGACCGAGTGCAGCACCTCGGACATGCCGAACGCCAGTGTCGGTGCGCCGCCGGTGCGCGACACGATGCTCTCCTCGCCCACGCTTTGGGCGGCTTGGGTGATCTCGGTGGCGGTGATCGGCGGCCCGGACAGTCCGAGTCCGTTGACGTAGTCGGCGGCGGTCTGCGCGGTGGCCCCGGTTTGTGCGCCAGGGGCATTCATCGTGAAGTACAGGTGCTGGTTGATGATGGCCGCGGTGATCAACGCCATGATCGCGACGAACGACTCGGTCAGCATGCCGCCGTAGCCGATCAACCGCATCTGGCTTTCCTTCTCCAGCAGCTTGGGTGTGGTGCCCGAGGAGATCAGCGCGTGAAAGCCCGACAGTGCCCCACACGCGATGGTGATGAACAGGAACGGGAACAGTGATCCGGCGAAGACCGGGCCGGTGCCGCTGCTGGCGAACGACGAGATGGCCGGGGCTTCCATGATGGGGCGGGCCAGCAGGATGCCGACGGCCAGCAGGGCGATGGTGCCGACCTTCATGAAGGTCGACAGGTAGTCGCGCGGGGCCAGTAGCAGCCATACCGGCAGTACCGAGGCGGCTAGCCCGTAGATGATGATGCACCACGACAGCGTCACCTTTGACAGCGTGAACCAGTCGGTGCCCCAATCGGTTCCGGCGACCCAGCCACCGGAGGCGACGGCGAGCAAGAGCAGGACGACGCCGATCACCGACACTTCTGAGACCCGGCCCGGGCGTAGGAACCGAAGGTACAGGCCCATGAAGATGGCGATGGGGATCGTCATCGCGATCGAGAAGACGCCCCACGGGCTTTCGGCCAGGGCGCCGACCACCACCAGGGCCAGCACGGCCAGCAGGATCACCATGATCGCCAGGACGCCGATGATGGCGGCCGCACCGCCGATGGCGCCGAGTTCATCGCGGGCCATCTGGCCCAGCGAGCGGCCGCGCCGCCGGGTCGAGATCGCCAGCACCAGGTAGTCCTGCACGCAGCCGGCGAACACCGCGCCGATGATGATCCAAATGGTGCCGGGCAGGTACCCCATCTGCATCGCCAGGACCGGGCCGACCAGAGGGCCTGCGCCGGCGATCGCGGCGAAGTGATGGCCGAACAGGACCCTACGGTCGGTCGGCATGTAATCGGTGTTGTTCTCGAATATCTCGGCGGGAGTGGCGTTGTCGTCGCGCGGTTTGACGATGTTCATCTCGATCAGCCGGGCGTAGAACCGGAACCCGATCACATAGGTGCAGATGGCGGCGATGACGAACCACACCGCATTGACCGTCTCTCCGCGGAAGAACGCGATCATCGCCCAGGCGATCGCGCCCACCACCGCGATGACGGCGAAAACGATCTTGTGTCTGGTGGTGATCGGCGACCGATCGATGATCGCCACCGGCGGCAAATCCTTGTCCGTGCGGATATACGTGACGTCGCCTTCGGTTTCCTCTATGCGGTCAGATTCAGCGGTTGGAGATGCCATGATGCGATCTTTTCATCGCTCCCACAGCGGGGTGCCAAAACGGCGGCATTAGCTTCCGCGCTGGTAAACGGCTCAGCACGCCGTCGCGTCGCAAGGTTGTTGGTCCTCAACGGAACCGGGCTTCGGCCCGGATTCCCGGCGCTTCAACTTCGTCGTGCAACGCAGGACCGTTCTCTTCCTGCCGCGGAGTTTGCCACCAAGCTGTTCGCCGTCGTGATGAACGCGCGGGTGGTGTTCGAAGCCGGCGACCACAACTGCTGCCTGGAAAGCGGGTTTGAATCCCCCACTATGTGCGTGTGTACACATCTGAGATCAGTGGTCGGCGATTCCCATTCGGAAGCGAATCCGACGACGGCTGACTGGGCACAACACGGAGCAGGAAGGTTGGTGCTCCGCGCATCTGACTAAGGGACCTTTGCCCCTCCCGCAGCGCTCGCAAATTGCCGACAGTGGTCCTATGACCTGATATCGGTGAGCACTCCACGCCCCGTGGGGCGCTCGCACTGTTACAAGGGGGATGACCACAATGCCCAACACTGGAGAGCTCGACGTCCTCAATCGCAGACAGTGTCTGGATCTCTTGCAAGAGGTGCGGGTGGGTCGCCTCGTTGTCACCGAAGACGGATTGCCTTCGGTGCAGCCGGTCAACTTCCGGCTGTGGCGCGACGACGTGGTGATGCGTGTTGCCGGCGGGGCCAAATTGGCGGCCGCCGCCGAGAACCTCGTCGTCGCCTTCGAGGCCGACGAACTGGATCCGGACCTGCGCACTGGGTGGAGCGTGACGGTGGTCGGGCACGCGCAAACGGTCACCGAGGTAGACGAGTTGGTAGAACTCGCAGGAACTTTCCTCGAGCCGTGGGTCGAGGGCCGACGTGATCATTTCGTGCGGATCCGGACGGAGAAGATGACGGGTCGCCGCTTCCGCGAACGGGGTCTGCCGCACTACCGGAGTGCCGCCGGGAGCTAGCCGCCGCGCTGGTAGAGGGCGCGAACGGTGTCGATGGTGTCGGCCTCGGCCGGGCTCTTGTCGTCGCGGTACCGCAGCACTCGCGCGAATCGCAGCGCCATCCCGCCTGGGTAGCGCGTCGACGTCTGCACTCCGTCGAGCGCGATCTCCACGACCTGCTCGGGCCGCACCTTGACGACGTAACCGCCTGTCGGACCGTCGGCCAGCTCGGTGAATCGGGTGGTCTGCCAATCCAGCATCGCGTCGGTCATTCCCTTGAAAGTCTTTCCGAGCATGACGAATTCACCCGAATCCGGGTCTCTGGCACCCAGGTGGATGTTCGACAGTTTGCCGGTGCGTCTGCCGGACCCCCATTCGACGGCCAGCACCACCAGATCAAGAGTGTGCACAGGCTTGACCTTCAGCCAGCCCGCGCCGCGACGGCCCGCCTCGTAGGGAGCCGTCATCGATTTCGCCAGCACGCCTTCGTGACCGGCGGCCAGCGTCACGTCGAGAAACTCCTGCGCAGCCTCGGCGTCGTCGGTGACCAGCCGGTCCACCCGATGCAGTTCGGGTACCACCACGTCCATCGCCGCAATGCGCTCGTGGGCGGGCAGATCGATGAGATCGGAGCCATCGAGGTGCAGCAGGTCGAACACGAACATCGACAGCGGTTGTGCGGTACTCGCCGCGGCGATGTCGACCGAGCGGCCGAACCGGGACGCAGTGACCTGGAATCGATGCGGACGACCATCGGGGCGAAGTGCGATCGCCTCGGCGTCGGCGATCAAGTCGGTGACGGGGAGAGCCAGCGTTGCCTCGACCACCTCGGGCAGCCGCGCGGTGACGTCGTCGAGACTTCGGGTGTAGATCGAGACGTCATTGCCGGAGCGGTGGATCTGAACACGCGCACCGTCCAGCTTCGCCTCGAAAACCGCTGTGCCGCCGAGTCGTTCGAGCGCCTCTGTGACGCCGGTCGCGGTTTGGGCGAGCATTGGACCGATCGGCTGTCCGACCTTGAGGGTGAACTGTTCCAGCGCGGCCTCGCCGCCGGTCAGCGCGGCGGCTGCGACCGCGGGCAGGACGCCGCCGAGCATGGCCGCGCGGCGCACCGTCGCTGAGGGAACATCGGCAGCCTTGGCGACGGCGTCAGCCATCACTCCGAGCAGCGCGCCCTGACGGAGTTCACCACCGAGCAGGCGCCGCAGGAACGTCTGCTCGGCGTCGGTGGCCTGGCCGAACAGTCCGGACACCAGCCCGGCGCGCCGCGCCTGAGAGCCCTTGCCCGCCACCGCGCCGATCTCGCTGAATCGGGCGTCGACGTCCAGGACGGTCAACGATGCCTGCGTGGCCGCAGGTGGCAGGGAACGCAGCGCCGCCCAGCCGACACCGATCTGGCGTTGCGGCAGCTCGCCCGACAGCCACGAGACGACCACCGCGACCAGCGTGGCGTTGCGCTCGTCACCGGCACGGCGTAGCAGATCGGCGATCCTGGCGATCTTCTTCAGACGGGCCGAGGAGGCTCCGACCTCGGTCGACGCGGTGACTACGTCCAGCAGCTGCACAACCTCACCCTGGCACGGCAACCCGGGGACGAGCGACCGCGATTGCACACGAATCTGCGGCGTGTCGGCGTACAAACACGGCAGCTCGCGGAAAATTCGACTATTTGACCGCGAATGAGACGGTGTGCCAGCCGGTGGCGCCGTCGGGAATCGGGTCGGCGTTCTCGCCCGTCTGCACGGCGCCGGTGTTGTCGGTCGCGCGCACTGACATCGTGTGCAGCCCCGGCTGGGCGGCCTGCCATCCGAAGCTCCACAGTCGCCAGGTGTCGTTGGCGTAGTTCGCGCCGAGGTCGGCGGGCTCCCAGTCGCCGTCATCGATGCGTACCTCGACGGCGCGCACGCCGCGATTCTGCGCCCACGCCACCCCGCCGAACGTCACCGCGCCCTGTGTCACATCCGCACCGCTGCGCGGCACGTCGATGCGGGATTCCGTCTTGATCGGTCCGCGCGCCGACCAGCCCAGTGGCGTCCAGTAGCCCTGAGCGCGATCGAACCGGGTGAGTTCGAGGTCGACCACCCACTTGGTGGCCGACACATAGCCGTAGAGGCCAGGCACGACCAGTCGTGCGGGGTAGCCGTGTTCGGTAGGCAGCGGCTGGCCGTTCATGCCGACCGCCAGCAGCGAGTCGCGGTCATCGGTGAGAGCTTCGACGGGGCTGCCCGCGGTAAACCCGTCGATCGACATCGACAGCACCATGTCGGCGTCCGGGTGAATACCGGCCTCCGCCAAGAGGTCCCGCACGCGGTAGCCGGTCCACGCCGCGTTTCCAATGAGGTCTCCGCCGACGGGATTGGACACACACGTCAGCGTCACCAGCTTCTCGACGACCTCGAAGGACTCCAGATCAGCGAAGCGATAGGTGATCTCGCGGTCGACCATGCCGTGGATCTTCAGTTCCCAGTCGGCCCGGCTCAGCTGCGGCACCGACAGGGCGGTGTCGATCCGGTAGAAGTCGTCGTTGCCGGTGACGAACGACGGCAGCGCGACGCCTTGTGGCTGCACAGCCGGCGGGACAGCGGGCGCGGCCTCGTCGATCTTCGGGAGCGCGAACGCTTTGCGATCGCCGGCAACCGAGGTCGTCAACCGCGACAGCACGGCGCCCCCGACGCCGGTCAGCGCTCCCGCCCCCAGGAATCCGAGCGTGACGAGCGACAGGCGTCTGCCGCGGTCGGGGGCGTCCGCTGCGGGGTCACCTTCCGGCTCGTCGGTGAACCGGCCGGAGGTGAGCAGTCTCAGTACGGCGACGCCGCAGGCGGTGCCCACGACCGTCGGCGCGATGTCTGTGACGGTTGCCCCCGCACGGGACAGCACGGCGGCGCAGGCCGCGATGCCCGCGAGCACGATCGCGACGCTGCCCACGGGAACCCGGCGCGTTTCGTACTGCGCGGTCACTGCTGCGATCGCCGCGATCACCGCCACTACCAGTACTGACAAGAACAGCTTGTCGGCCGTGCCGAAGGTCTGGATGGCCCATTCCTTGACCGGGCCCGGCGTGAGGTCGATGACGGAAGATCCGACCGCGTTGCGGGCGTCGGCTTCGGGGCCGAGGAATACCGCGAGCAGCTGGGTCACGCCCAGCGCGACCGCGGCCGCCGCGACCCCTGCCATCGCCTTGGCGCCGCGCACAGTCATGAGGCCAAGCTACCCACGCACGGACCCGAAAGGCTTGACGAAAAGTGACATCGGATAGGTTGCTTTACGAATCGAGCACTTTTTGGAAAGGAAGCCAGGTGGAGATCCAGGGCAAGAAGGCCATCATCGTCGGCGGGGCGTCGGGCTTCGGTAAAGCCACGGCCGAGCTGCTGGCCAAGCGTGGCGCGGACGTAGCGGTGCTGGACCGCCCGCAGTCCAACGGCAAGGACGTGGCCGACTCGGTCGGCGGCTCCTTCTTCGAAGTCGACGTCACCGATTTCGAGGGCACTGAAAAGGTGCTCCAGCAGGCGATCGACGCGCTCGGCGGACTGCACATCATCGTCACGACGGCAGGCGGCGGCGCCGCCGAGCGGACCGTCAAGAAGGACGGGCCGCACAGCCTGGAGTCCTTTCGCAAGAGCGTCGACCTCAACCTGATCGGAACGTTCAACATCAGCAGGCTCGCGGGCTGGCAGATGAGCAAGCAGGACCTCGTCGACGACGAGCAGGAGGAGCGCGGCGTCATCATCAACACCGCCTCGATCGCCGCCTTCGAAGGACAGATCGGGCAGGTCGCCTACACGGCGTCCAAGGCCGCGATCGCCGGCATGTGCCTCACCATGGCCCGCGATATGGGCAGCTTGGGCATTCGAGCTCTTGCGATCGCGCCGAGCCTGTTCGCCACCGGTCTGACCGAGGGCATCCCCGACGAGTTCGCCAAGGCACTGACCAAGGACGCGGCGTTCCCGAAGCGTCTGGGCAGGCCGGAGGAATACGCGAAGCTGGTTGCCGCGATCGTCGAGAACCCGATGCTCAACGGGCAGTGCCTGCGCCTGGACGCCGGCCAGCGCTTCGCCCCCAAGTAATCGGTGATTTCGGCGTGATCGGTCACGCTGAGCAGGACTGATCACGCCGAAATCGCAGCCTCGAGGGCTTACGGCGGCAGGCGGAGCGTTTGCTGCCCAGATTCTGATCTTGACCGCTAATGTCTGCCCATGCGCACAAGGGTGGCCGCAGTGTCGGCAGTTGTCCTGCTCGTGGCGGGTTGCGGTGGTGGTCTCAAACCGGAGGCCCCGTCGCAGACTCGGACGAAGGGCGGGGCGCCGGATACCAGCGACGTCAAAATCGAGGGTGATGCGTCGGCGCCGGTGAACAAGATCGCAATCCAGACCATCGCCGATCTGCAGAAGTACTGGGGTGAGCAGTTCCCCAAGCTGTACGACAAGGACTTCGAGCCGATCACGGGCGGCTACTACGCCGTCACTGCGGACAGCCCCGCCCCACCATGCACGACCGACCCGGCGGAGGTCGCGGGCAACGCCTTCTACTGCTCGACCGAAGATGTCGTGGCGTGGGACGCGCAGGGACTACTGCCCGAATTGCAGGACAAGTACGGCGATTTCGTCATCTCGGTGGTGATGGCGCACGAGTGGGGCCACGCGGTTCAGGCCCGGTCGAACTTCACTGCCCGCACCGTCACGAGCGAACTGCAGGCCGATTGCTTCGCGGGTGCATGGTCGCGACATGCAAAGGATGACGGGGTGTTCGACGTCAACGCCGCCCAACTGGACACCGCCCTCGCCGGTGTTCTGGACCTGCGGGATACACCCGGCACGTCCAAGATCGATCCGAACGCGCACGGCAGCGGGTTCGACCGGGTCAGCGCATTTCAGGACGGCTTCGACAACGGTCTGGGCAAATGCAAGGACTACCGCGACGACGAGCCGATGGTGCTCGCACTGCCGTTCAACGATGCGCAGGACGAGTCGCGGGGAGGCGACGCTCCCTACGACTCGACCGTCAACGGGGTGCCATACGACATCGAGGATTACTTCACACAGCTCTACCCGGAGATCTCCAACGGCAAGCAATGGACTCCGTTGCGGTCAATCGAGCCGTTCGACCCTGCTCATCCGCCGATGTGCGGAGATCAGTCGGCGGAAGGGTACTCGCTGTTCTATTGCATACCAGAGGATTACGTCGGGTGGGACAACCTCGTGGCCATGCCCGAGGTGTACAACCAGGGCGGCGATTACGCGGTCGTCACGCTGCTGGCGACTCAGTGGGGACTGGCGGCGTTGACCAGGCTGGGCGACCAGTCCGACGAGAAGACGTCGACGTTGCGCGGCGACTGCCTGGCGGGTGGCTACACGGCGAGTGTGATCCTCTACAACCGCCCCGAGACCAGTACCTACCACATCTCGCCGGGTGACCTCGACGAAGGCATCAAGGCGCTGCTGGTGTTCCGTGGTGACGGCGACGTCGAACGGCAGGGCGCAGGCTGGGCCAGGGTTGAGGCGTTCCGCAAGGGCGTGATCGACGGTGCCGAATCCTGCCTGAGCTATCAGGCGTAGCGCATCGCCTGACAATATGTTTGCATGCCCGATGACGCGCAGCAGCTGCCGACACTGAGCGACGACGACCAGGCTGCGGTGCAGCGTTGGGCGCAACGCCAGGGCCTGGGTACGGCGATCACCGGCGTGGAACCGCTGACCGGTGGCACACAAAACATTGTGGTGCGGGTGCACATCGACGGGCGCCCGATGGTGCTGCGCCGTCCTCCTCTTCATCCGCGGCCGACGAGCGACAAGACGATGCTGCGCGAGATCGCGGCGCTGCGCACGCTCGCGGGTACGGACGTCCCTCATCCCGGTTTCATCGCCGGCTGCGAAGACCTCGATGTGCTCGGGGTCGTCTTCTACCTGATGGAAGAGATCGACGGCTTCAACCCCGGTAGTGAGGTCTCCGAGGAGTACATCCGCGACGAGACGCTACGACACGACGTCGGCCTGTCATACGCCGCGAGCCTCGCGCGGCTGGGAAACGCTGTGTGGGAAGGAAAGCCGCTCGCCGAGCTGAAGCGCCCGGGATCCTTTGTGGAGCGCCAGGTTCCGCAGTTTCTTCGGCTGCTGGAAAGCTACCGGCACGAGCGTTACGATCCCGAATCGCTTGCAGTCACCGACCTTGCCGACTGGCTGCAGGCCAACCTCCCTCCGGACAGCGAGCCGGGAATCATGCACGGCGACCCGCACCTGAGCAATGTCCTGCTCCGCAGGGACAGGCCGGAGCTGGCAGCGTTCGTCGACTGGGAGATGTGCACGGTCGGCGATCCTCTGCTCGACCTCGGCTGGATTCTGATCACGTGGCCGCTGAACACCAGCGTGATCACGGCCGGGGGCGCCCTGGCCGCGCTCGGGGGACTGGCCAGCAGGCGGGAACTTCTCGAGGCCTACTGGAACGCCGGCGGGCGTGAGACGCCGAAACTCGACTGGTACATGGCGATGGCGTGTTTCAAGCTCGGCGTCGTCATCGAAGGCACGTGGTCGCGCTACCTGATGGGTAAGGCGAGTCGGGACGCGGGAGAGGCGTTGCACGCCAACGCGCAGAACCTCATCGATGTCGGTACCCGGGTCGTCAAGGGCGACAACCCGTTCGACCTGAGCTAGCCGTACGCGTCGACACCGAGCTTGACCGCCAACGCCAGACCCGCAGCGCCGATCACCAGCCTCATGGGCTTGGCGGGCGCGTGACGCACGATGATGGGCCCCAAGCGCGATCCCACGAGGCAGCCGAGTCCGAGCGGAATGACCGCCGACCACTGCACCGGTGCGACAAAGGCGAAGATGACGGCCGCGACGACATTGGCGATACCGAGGATCACGTTCTTGCTCGCATTGGCATGCGCCAACGTCGCCCCACCCGCGCGCAACAGGATCGCGAGTAGCAGAACTCCCGCGGCCGCACCGAAATAGCCGCCATAGATACAGATTCCGAAGATCGCGGCCGACTCGAGTGCCAGCGTCACTGTGTGCCTTCGATGGCTCGCAACCGTCGCATCCTTGCGCTGGCGGGCCGGGATGACGATGGCCACCGAGGCGAACGCGAGGAGAAGCGGAACCACCTTCTCAAAACCCTCGGCGGGCAAGGACAACAGCAGAACGGCGCCTACCAAGCCGCCCAGCACCGCGACCGGGGCGATGCGTTTGAGCCAGGGGCCTTGGCCCTCGAGTTCAGGACGAGAGCCCAGTATCGATCCGATCCCGTTGAAGACCACGGCCACCGTGTTGGTCACATTGGCGGTTACCGGCGGCAGGCCGACCAGCAGCAGTGCGGGATACGTCGCCACTGACGCCAAACCGGCGATGCTGCCGGTGAGGCCACCGAGCACACCCGCCGCGGCGAGAAAGGCCGCATCCCACCACGTCATTGGGCGTTCAGGGTACTTCGCGACGGCATCGGTCAGTCGGCCGGGGGACAGATACCTCTGAAACAGAGGTATCGTGGACGGGGTGGACACCACTGCCGATCTCGCGAGTGAGCTGTTCGACGTCGTCGGACGATTCCGTCGCCAGTTGCGCCGTTCTGCCGGGCGAGGTTTCGACACCACCGGCCTGACGCAGTCCCAGGCCGAACTGCTGCGACTGGTCGGTCGCAGGCCGGGCATATCCGTCAGGGAGGCCGCCGAGAACTTGGGCCTGGTGCCCAACACCGCGTCCACCCTGGTCAGCAAGCTCGCCGCCGATGGGTTGCTGATCCGCGACGCCGATGCCGACGACCGCAGGATCGGACGCCTGCGGCTCACAGCGCCCGCGCAGCGCATCGCCGACCGGTCGCGCGCAGCACGGCGTGCGACGTTGGCCGGGGTACTGGGGGATCTGGACGCCGAGCAGATCGACCGATTGGAAAACGGACTCGGGGTACTCACCGAGGTGACGCGAATGCTGCAGAAAGGTGAAGCGTGACTGCTCTCGAAGTGCCGGCGATCGACTGCCGCAACCTTGTTCACTCCTATGGTCGCTTCACAGCTGTCGACGATTTCAGTCTCCAGGTCGACGCCGGGGAGACCATGGGCCTGCTCGGGCCCAACGGCGCAGGAAAGACGACGGTCGTGAAGGTGCTGGCGACGTTGACTCCGGTGCAAGGCGGCGAAGTCCGGATCTTCGGAATGGACGCGCGCCGCCACACGATGGACATCCGGCACAACATCGGCTATGTGCCGCAACAGCTTTCGATTGAGTCGGCGTTGACCGGGCGACAGAATGTCGAGCTGTTCGCCCGGTTGTACGACGTACCGCGCAATGAACGCCGAGACAGGGTGGACGATGCGCTCGGGGCGATGAGTCTGCTCGACGTTGCCGACGCGCTGGCCGGCACCTTCTCCGGCGGAATGGTGCGGCGCCTGGAACTGGCCCAGGCGCTGGTGAACCGGCCGTCGCTGCTCCTGCTCGACGAGCCGACGGTCGGGCTCGATCCGATCGCCCGCGACGGTGTGTGGGCGCAAGTTCGGCGCATGCAGCACGAGTTCGGCATGACGGTGTTGTTGACCACGCATTACATGGCGGAGGCCGACGCGCTGTGCGACCGCGTCGCGCTGATGCATCACGGTCGATTACAGGCCGTCGGCTCACCGGCCGAACTGAAGCGGACCGTTTCTGCGCAAGCGACTCTCGAGGACGTGTTCCGGCGTTACGCCGGAGCGGATTTCGACGAGGACACGTCGCAGACGGGAATGCGCGACGTGCGATCGAGTCGAAGGACGGCGCGTCGTGTCGGTTGAGCCTCGTGCCGAGATGCAGCTGGTGCTCGCGCCCCGCGGCTGGCGCCGCATCCGTGGAATGACGCTACGGGTGGGCGCTTTCGCGCTTGTCGAACTGCAGAAGCTGCGCCATGACCGTACCGAGCTGTTCACCCGCTTGGTGCAGCCCGCGCTGTGGCTGCTGATCTTCGGGCAGACGTTCTCGCATCTGAACGTCATCGACACCGGCGACGTGCCCTACCTCGCGTTCCTGGCGCCCGGCATCATCGCGCAGTCGGCGTTGTTCATCTCGATCTTCTACGGGATCCAGATCGTGTGGGACCGCGACGCCGGAATACTCGCCAAGCTGATGGTTACGCCGGCGCCTGCGTCGGCGCTGGTGACCGGCAAGGCGTTCGCCGCCGGCGTGCGGTCGGTGGTGCAGGTGATCGGCGTGGTCGCGCTCGCCTACCTCCTCGGCGTGAGCATGACGGTCAACCCGTTACGCATCCTCGGGGCCATGGCTGTCGTGGTGCTCGGATCGGCGTTCTTCGCATGCCTGTCGATATCGCTGGCCGGTCTGGTGCGTAACCGCGATCGCCTCATGGGCATCGGACAGGCGATCACGATGCCGCTGTTCTTCGCGTCCAATGCGTTGTATCCGGTTGACGTGATGCCGGAGTGGCTGCGGTGGCTGTCGATGGTCAACCCGCTCAGCTACGAGGTCAACGCGCTGCGTGGGCTGCTCATCGGCACGCCGACGAACATGGCGCTCGACGTCGCGGTGCTGATCGTCGCCGCGATCGCGGGTATCGCGATGGCCTCGTTTCTGCTGCGCCGCTTGGTGCGCTGAAATTGTTTGCACCGCGCGCCGGGCAGGTCTAACATCGCGGACGTGCCGAGGCGACTCGTAGTAGCAACCCGCAGCGGGGTCTGATCCTGACCGACCCCTCGCTGTGGGTCGTCGCTACCTCGTCGGTCACTTCCTCTGAACTGAGAAGACCGGCACATGACATTCGAACCCGCAACCAGTGCACGACCACCGGATGCATCACCGTTCGCGACCTACATTGACGCACCGATGCCCCGAGGTCTGCGCGAGGAGGCCGATGCAATGTCTTTCGAGTCTTTCGAATCGTTCCTCGATCACTACGCGCCAAGCACGGGACCACTGCGCCTTGGCCAATGGGCCTGCACCGACGCGGAGCGGCCCGCCACCCGGTTGGGTCCTCAGGCCCGTAACTACCGGGCCACGCTGGCGCTCGGAGACTGCATCAGCACGTCATCGGCCAGGGCGTCTGGACCCGTCGCCGCGCTGACGGAGATGCTTTACGAGCGGGGGATCGCGGTCGAGATGACCGCCTTTCACCAGTTGCCCGCCGGCGAGAACACCGCGACGTTCATACGTGGATCCGACGGTGGGCACTCCGAGTGGGCGATGGGCCTCGCCGACAACCCGACGCAGTCGGCACTGCGTGCCGTGATCGCGTGCGCCAACCGGCTGTTGTCGGTGGCCTGATTCGCCGCTCGGCGGCGGTGGTCTGATTCGCCGAAACTGTATTCGCCGCAGGCGGCTACTCGCACTGATCCGCTGCCGGTACACAGTTTCGCGGCGATCAGCGCAGGATGCCGCGCAGTGCCCACGCGCCCAGGGCGACCGCCAGCACCGGCACGGTGACTGGTGCGCCTGCGGTCGAGCGCGTGAAGTCACCGCGGTACATCGCCATCGCACCGGCGGCGCCGTCACCCACATCGCAGGCCACACCGGCGGTCATGAACGCGCGCCGCTGAACGCCGGACGACCGCAGTGTGCCGACGCCGATGACGACATCGCGCACCCCGAACAATCGCCAGGCGTATTGCGATTGGCCGCCGTCGGCGTCCATCCCGAACACGCGCGCTGTGAGGCGTGGACTGATCCAGGCGAGGAGCCCGGCCGCGATACGCCCGACCGCCAACGCATCGACAACGCGGCCGGCCAATGGGTGCTGGCTGTCGGCCATGTCAGTGCAGCGGACGCAGCACGATGTGCATACCGTCCTTCGGCACCGGCATGCCGCCGTAGTCCCATTCGGTCGTATATCCCTTGTGCGGCAACTCGAGCCGGTACTTGCGCAGTAGCCGGTGCAGAATCGTCTTGACCTCGAACTGCCCGAACGTCATGCCGATGCACTTGTGCGCGCCCCCGCCGAACGGGCTGAACGCGTAGCGGTGCTTCTTGTGCTCGTTGCGCGGCTCGGTGAACCGTTCGGGATCGAACTTCGTCGGCTCGGGGTAGAACTCCTCGAGCCGATGGTTCATACCCGGGTAGGCGATGACGTTGGTGCCCTTGGGCAGGTAGTAGCCCAGCAGTTCGGTGTCGCGCACCGTCTGGCGCATCGCCCACTGCACCGGGGTCACCAATCGGATGGACTCGTTCAACACCAGATCGAGTGATTCCAGCTTCTCGAGCGAGTCGATGTCCAGGGGCCCGTCGCCGAGGCGGTCGGACTCGTCGCGGCAGCGTTCCTGCCACTCCGGGTTGCCTGGCCAGGTTGTAGATCATCGTGGTGGCCGTCGACGTCGAGGTGTCATGCGCGGCCATCATCAGAAAGATCATGTGGTTGACGATGTCGTCGTCGGAGAACTTGTTGCCGTCCTCGTCCTCGGTCTGGCACAGCACGGTCAGCAGATCCGAGCCCTCCTTGCCGCGGCGTTCCCTGACCCGCTCCTGCGAAGTACTCCTCGAGGAGCTTGCGCGCCTGCAGGCCGCGCCACCACGTGAACGGCGGCACACCGGTGCGGATGATCGCGTTGCCCGCGCGCGTGGTCGTGGTGAACGCGCGGTTGACCTTGGTGACGAGGTCGTGGTCGCGTACCCGGTTCGTGACCCATGAACACCATCGAGGCGATGTCGAGCGTGAGCTCCTTCATCGCCGGATACATCAGGAACCGCGGGTCGTTGGTCACCCAGTCGTTCGCGATGACCTGTGAGACCACCTTGTCGACCTGCTCCTGATAGCCGACCAAACGGGTCCGGACGAACGCCTCCTGCATGATCCGCCGGTGGAACATGTGCTCCTCGAAGTCCAGAAGCATCAGGCCGCGGTGGAAGAACGGGCCGATCACCGGGACCCAGCCCTGCTGGGAGAAGTCCTTGTTGCGGTTGGAGTAGATGGCCTGGGCGGCGTCGGGACCCAGCGCCGTGACGGCGGGCAGCACAGGGGAGTCGGCGTAGTACAGCGGCCCGTACTTGCGGTAGATGTGCAGCAGGTAGTCGGGTCCGCCGCGGAACATCTCGATCATGTGGCCGAGGATCGGCAGGCCGGCGTCGCCTGCGACCGCCTTGAGGTCGCTGCCCGGGGGCGGCGCCGTCATCGACTTCTGCGGGAAGTCGCGTCCTGAGCAGCCGCGCTCGACCGTGCCCAGACCCGGGAAGTTGGTGATGGACGGGGTCAACCGCCGCTTCGCCTTGTCGAGCAGATAGTCCTTGGTGCTGATGGTCGGCATCTACGCTCCCTGTGGCAAAAATGACTGTGGCCGTTGTCACTCCCTATCCTCATCCTGGATGGGAGACTTGACGCATGTCAAGTTTGGATCAATCGTGTCGCGGTGCGAAGGTCTAGAGCCATGACCGCCGAGTCCGCACCTCCCGAGCTCCGCCGAAGCAGAGGCGACCGGCAACGCGATGCGATAGTGACCGCGGTGCGTGAATTGCTTCACGAGCGGTCCTTCGCCGACTTGTCCGTCAGCACGATCAGCGAGCGTGCGGGTGTCGCCCGGTCGGGTTTCTACTTCTACTTCGACTCGAAGTATGCGGTGCTGGCCGTGATCCTCGCCGACGCGGGCGAACTCCTCGACAGCCTCACCCATCACTTCGCGCCCCGCGAGCCCGGTGAGACACCCGCGGTGTTCGCCAAGCGGATGGTCGGTAGCGCCGCAGCCGTCTACGCGAACGACGATCCGGTGCTGAAGGCATGCGCGGACGCACGGAACACCGACGCGCAGATTCGCGAAATGATGGACGACTTCTACGACGGCATCATCGAGAAGCTGATCACCCTGCTCGAGCAGGACTCCGAAGCGCGGCCGATTTCCGACGACCTGCCGGCCTTGGTTCGGACGCATGGCGGCGGTGACAACCATGACGTTGACGCAGGACAGCACGTTCGTCGGCCGCGACGAAGACCCGGAGCGTGCCGTCGACATCGTCGAGAAGTTGTGGCTGAACGCGCTGTGGGGCGGATCGGACCCGAAGAGCACTAGGTAGTGTCGGCGCCATGGCCGGCGTGTTTTCGGGGAGCGATTTCGCCGGTAAGCGTTGTCTTCTCACCGGAGCCGCCAGCGGAATCGGGCGCTCGACCGCGCTGAAGCTGGCCGCCGAGGGGGCCGAGCTCTTTCTCACCGACCGCGACGCCGAGGGCCTGGAGAAGACCGTGGCCGACGCCCGCGCGCTCGGCGGAGTAGTCCATGCGCACCGCGCTTTCGACATCTCCGATTACGACGCCGTCGACACGTTCGCCGCCGATGTTCACGCCCAACACCCTGCGATGGATGTGGTGATGAACATCGCGGGTGTGTCCGCCTGGGGCACGGTCTCGACTCTCACGCACGAGCATTGGAAGTCGATGGTCGACGTCAACCTGATGGGGCCGATCCACGTCATCGAGTCGTTCGTCCCGCCGATGGTCGCCGCAGGTAAGGGCGGCCATCTGGTCAACGTGTCCTCGGCAGCAGGCCTGGTGGCGCTGCCGTGGCACGCCGCCTACAGCGCGAGCAAGTACGGGCTGCGGGGTCTGTCCGAGGTATTGCGGTTCGACCTGGCCCGGCACCGCATTGGGGTGTCGGTCGTGGTGCCGGGAGCGGTGAAGACGCCTTTGGTGCAGTCGGTGCACATTGCAGGAGTGGATCGTGAGCATCCGCACGTGAAAAAGTGGACCGACCGATTCGGCGGTCACGCCGTGTCACCCGAACACGTCGCGGACCGGATCCTGCGGGGGGTGCGTCGCAACCGGTTCCTGGTCTACACGTCGCCGGACATCCGCGCGCTGTATCTGTTCAAGCGGACCGCGTGGTGGCCCTACAGCGTGGCGATGCGCCAGGTGAACGTGCTGTTCACCCGTGCGTTGCGACCACCCAGATCCGCGCTGACGGCTACCGCGTGATGCCCAGCGCGTCGGTCATCGTGAAGAACAGATCGGTCTGATCCGTCACGCCGACGACGTTGGCCGCGCGCGGACCGTAGGCGGCGATACGCACCTGTGTTCCGGTGTGCGTCTCGTCTTCGACGCTGACGTCGGCGGACGTGCCGTAGCTGACGGTCATCTCCGCGTCGTCGGCGGTGGTCAGCTTGCGGGTCAGACCGGGGTACATGATGTCGCGCACTCGCTCGATGGGCTGCTTGGCGTCCTCGGCCATGCCCGCGAGGTCTTCCTCGCTGACCGGTTCGACGATCTGGCTGGTGTGCCCGTGATCGGCGGTCGCGATCACCAGCGTGTTGCCGTCCTGCTTGGCGAAGTCGAGCGCCGCCTTGACTGCTTCGTCGAACACGACGGTCTCACCGATCTGGCCGCACGGATCCGCGGCGTGGTCGCGCTTGTCGATCGACGCGCTTTCGACCTGCAGGAAGAAGCCCTTGTCCGTCCCTTTCTTGTTGGCCTTCAGCAGTTCGATCGCTCTCGTGGTCATATCGGCCAATTTCGGTACATCCGAACCGTGTTCGGGGTTGTCGGCGCACTTGGCGGCGGGCTGCAGGTACCCCTGACGAACGGCGGGCGGACCGGACAGGGTCACCGGCATGTTGCCGTCGGCGAACAGCCCGAGCAGCGGAGCATCCTGGTCGGCCTGGCTTACACTCGCGAGTTCACCTGCGGTGCGCACGATTTGGTAGCCGCGCTCCTTGGCCTGCACCTCGAGCGTCTTGCCGACGTACTCACCGCCGGTTGCGGTCTGCGCGAACGTCTCGGCGCCGCCGCCCATCGTGACGTCGGGCCGGGTGGCCAGCAGCTGTTCGGTGACAGAGCCCTTGCCGCCCTTCTCCAGTGTCTCGTCGGCACAGGCCTCGGCCATCTCCTCTGGGCCGTAGCAGTCTCGCTCGCTGATATGCGAGAACAACGACGCCGGGGTGGCGTCCTGGATGTCGGAGGTGGTGATGTCGCCGGTCGCGAAGCCCTGATCTTTGGCGAGTTCGAGGATCGTTTTCTGCGCCTCGCCCTTGATGTTGATGCCCAGCGCGCCGTTGTAGGTCTTGGTGCCGGTGGACCAGCCCGTCGCGCTGGCCGCCGAGTCGGTGACGTAGTCCGGCTTGCCGTCCTTGTGTAGCGCGTAGGTGGTGTAGGACCCGGTGAGGGGGAGCGCGTCGATGCCCGCGAAGAAGCCGCCCGCGCCCTTCTCGTAGTTGCGCGCGATAGTGATCTCGGAATCGCCCATGCCGTCGCCGATCAACAGGATGATGTTGCGTGCGCCCGAGCCGTTGATGGCCTCGCGGATCGCATCGGTCTGGTCGCCGCCGAGGCGGGCGGCACCGCCGGTGGCGGCCAGATCGCCCTTGGCCGGACGGTCGAGCAGGTTGCCGTTGGAGTCGGCCTTGTCCTCGCTGCCGCATCCGGCAAGCACCAGCACCGCGGCCGCGCCGACAACGCCGACAACGCCGACAACCGTGTATACCGACTTCACCGACATGTAGATCTCCTGGGTCCGGGAACGAGTCGTGCGCATTGAACGGGACGCCGGTGAACGCCTGTTGTCCTAAGAGGAAACTTTGGAGTGGGCCAGCGCGGGCGTGGCTC
The DNA here is from genome assembly GCA_963843135.1 of uncultured Actinomycetota bacterium. GTDB lineage: Bacteria > Actinomycetota > Actinomycetes > Mycobacteriales > Mycobacteriaceae > Mycobacterium. Next base: position 1,216,376 of record CAWJJA010000024.1, on the reverse strand, counting down.
AGTACCCACCCGCGGGCGCTGCGAGTTCGAGCCGAACCCCAAGTAGACGGATCGGCCGATCGAGTTCGAATTGGCCGAGCAGTTCCAGTGCGGTCTGCGTGATGATGTCGACGTCCGTACTCGCCGACGCGAGCTTGCGGATCTTGGTGCGCGTGAAGAACGTCTTGGTGCGGACCGTCACCGCCACTCGTGTGACGACACGGCCCTGGGCGACGACCTCGCCCAGCGTCGTGTTCGCGAGTTCGACTACGGCCAAGTCGATTTCAGCACGGTCGGTCAAGTCCTGGGGGAACGTGATCACATGGCTGCGCGAGCGCGGAACCCACGGTTGGGCGCTGACGTAAGTGTCGCCGCCGCCCTTGGCCAGCAGCAGAATCCACAGCCCAGTGGTCGGGCCGAAGGTGGATGCCAGCAATTGCGCGTCGGTGGAGGCGAGGTCGGCGACGGTGGTAATGCCCATGCCGGCAAGCTTTTTCGACGTCTTGGGGCCGACGCCCCACAGCGCATCGACGTCGCGGTCGCCCATCACCGCCATCCAGTTGTCCTCGGTGAGGGCGAAAACGCCTGCAGGCTTGCCGAAACCGGTTGCCACCTTGGCCCGCTGTTTGTTGTCGCTGATGCCGACCGAACACGACAAACCCGTCCCCGCAGCCACGACCTCGCGAATCTGTTCGGCAAGTTGAAAGGGGTCGTCGACATCGGCTCCGAGGTACGCCTCGTCCCAGCCCCACACCTCGACCGGGTGGCCGAAGTCGCGCAACAGGCTCATCACCTCTTCGGAGGCTTCGTCGTAGGCGTCGGTGTCCAACGGCAGAAACGTCGCGTCGGGGCACTTGCGCGCCGCGGTGCGAAGCGGCATCCCGGCGTGTACACCGAACGTGCGCGCCGGATACGACGCGCACGTGACGACCTTTCGGGGTTCGTTCGGATCGCCGTTACCGCCGACGATGATGGGCAGTCCGGCCAGGTCGGGGTTGCGCCGGACTTCGACCGCAGCCTGGAACTGATCGAGGTCGACGTGCAGCACCCAACGGGTCATGTTCCGCAGAGCTTGCGCGCCAACGTCTCCCACGCGTCGCCGAGGCTCGTCAACGTCTGGCCACGCTCGTTGAGCTGGTGGTGGACGTAGTCGGCGTCGAGGAGCGCGAGCAGGGCGGTCGCCTGGGCGTCGAGGTCGCCCGTCGTGTCGGCGTCCTCCAGCAGCACCTGCACGTGTCGGTGTTGCAGCATCGCAGGCGCGTTGAAGCGCATCTGTGGATCACGGTTGGCATCCGAGATCAGCGGGTAATGAGTGCGGACGAACTCGAGGCGGGCACGGCCGTAGGCCAGTAGCCGGTCCAGTGGCGGGGCGCCCGGCCCCAGCGGCGGCGGGCCGAACATGAACGCCTGTTGAGCAACGGCCTCGTCCTCGTCGAGCAGCACCATCATCAGGCCCGCGCGGCTGCCGAACCGGCGGAACAGCGTGCCCTTGCCCACGCCCGCGGCTACGGCGATGTCGTCGGTGGTGACCGCGTCAGGCCCGCGCTCGGTGATCAGCCGACGCGCGGCATCGAGCAGCAGCGTGCGGTTGCGGGCGGCGTCGCCCCGCTCCTGCGGCGCTTCATCCGAGATCGGCAGCGCGTGCGGAGGCATATCACCACTTTAGTTCAGCGGGATGAATTCGGACCGTAGTCCGGTTCAACTGTGTGAGGATCCAAACGGTCAATGAAGGGAACGAGGACATGTCGGACATCAAGGTGCTGGTCCTGGTGGGGAGCCTGCGCGCCGCGTCGGTCAATCGTCAGCTGGCCGAGTTGGCCATCGAGGCGGCCCCGGAGGGGGTGACCCTGCAGCTGTTCGACCGGCTGGGGGAGTTGCCGTTCTACAACGAGGACATCGACAACGAGGACGTCGCCGAGCCGGTGGTCGCGCTGCGGCAGGCATCGGCACAGGCAGACGCCGCGCTGGTCATCACCCCTGAGTACAACGGGAGCATTCCGGGTGTCCTGAAGAACGCGATCGACTGGTTGTCGCGGCCGTTCGGAAACAGTGCGTTGAAAGGCAAGCCGACCGCAGTCATCGGTTCCGCTCTGGGGCAGTACGCCGGCGTGTGGGCCCATGACGAGACCCGCAAGTCAATCGGCATCGCCGGCCCGCGCGTGGTCGAGGATTTGAAGTTGTCGGTGCGCTCGACGGCGTTCGACGGCAAGCACCCCCGCGAGAACGCCGAGGTCGTGGCACAGGTGCGCGACATCGTGGGCAAACTTGCGGCCGAAGTCGGCTGATTCGAACAGTGGCGGGCGGCTGTCGTAACCGTTCGGATGGCTTTGCTGTTACGTCACTGTGACGGTTGGCGCCCGCCCGCATGTCGGTGGCCGGTGGTAGACCTGTTCGTCGAACGCAACACACCCCAGGATGTGATGTGCGACACGCCGAGAGGAAAAGCCGCCAGATGCTTACGACCAGCGAATTTCAGAATTGTTATTCAGAACATCTGGTATCCCTTCGCAATGTCGGACACCAGGTGTAGTGTTTCGAACACCGACAGACCCCCACGGTTTCCAAGCTCTACAGGGTCGGTCGGAGTGCAGAAATCCACCGGTGTCCGCTCGTCGGCCCCGCGGACCACGGCTCCGGGCGACAGGAATTTTGAGGGCCTCCGGGCCGCTGAACTTCAGCGAGACGCAGTACATGAGTAGTTGCCAGTCTCAGGTCGCAGAGGAGCCGTACAGCAGATGACTCACCCATCGATCACCGTGTACACAAAGCCGGCATGCGTGCAGTGCAACGCCACCTACAAGGCGCTGGACAAGCAGGGCATCGCCTACGAGAAGGTTGATATCAGCCTGGACTCCGAGGCGCGTGACTACGTCATGGCACTCGGCTACCTGCAGGCTCCGGTCGTGGTGGCAGGCAACGACCATTGGTCGGGGTTTCGGCCCGATCGCATCAAGGCGCTCGGGGCGGTCGCGGTTACGGCTTAGGGGTACAAGACAGCAGAGAGGAGGAGACGATGCCCAACCTCGTTTACTTCTCGAGCGTGTCGGAAAACACCCACCGCTTCGTCCAGAAGCTGGGCGTGCCCGCCACCCGGATCCCGCTGCACGGCCGCATCGAGGTCGATGAGCCCTACGTGCTGGTGCTGCCCACCTACGGCGGTGGGCGCTCCACACCGGACATCAATGACGGTGGCTATGTCCCCAAGCAGGTCATCGCCTTTTTGAACAACGAACACAACAGGTCGCTGATCCGCGGTGTCATCGCCGCGGGCAACAACAACTTCGGCGCCGAGTTCGCGTATGCGGGTGATGTCGTGTCCCGCAAGTGCGGCGTCCCGTACTTGTATCGCTTCGAACTAATGGGAACCCCCGACGACGTGGAATCCGTCCGCGTGGGTTTGGAAGACTTTTGGAAGGACCAGACGTGCCACCAACCGTCACAGCTGCAGAGCCTGTAACCGCCTCTCCCGGCGCCGTCGTGGAGACGGATTACCACGCGCTCAACGCGATGCTGAATCTGTATGACGCCGACGGCAACATCCAGTTCGAGAAGGACCATGAGGCCGCTCACCAATACTTCCGTGAGCACGTCAACCAGAACACGGTCTTCTTTCACGACATCGACGAGAAGCTCGACTACCTCCTCAAGGAGAACTACTACGAGCGCGAGGTACTCGACCAGTACTCACGCAACTTCGTCAAGACACTTCTTCATCGCGCGTACGCGAAGAAGTTCCGGTTCCCGACGTTTCTCGGCGCCTTCAAGTACTACACCTCGTACACGCTGAAGACGTTTGACGGCAAGCGTTATCTCGAGCGTTTCGAGGACCGCGTCGTCATGGTGGCGCTGACACTCGCCTCGGGTGACATCACTCTTGCCGAGAAGCTGGTCGACGAGATCATCGACGGCCGATTCCAGCCCGCCACCCCGACATTCTTGAACTCGGGCAAGAAGCAACGCGGCGAGCCGGTGAGCTGCTTCCTGCTTCGCATCGAGGACAACATGGAGTCCATCGGACGGTCCATCAACTCGGCGTTGCAGCTGTCAAAGCGCGGCGGTGGAGTTGCGTTGCTGCTGACCAACATTCGTGAGCACGGCGCACCGATCAAGAACATCGAGAACCAGAGCTCGGGTGTCATTCCCATCATGAAGCTGCTGGAGGACTCGTTCTCCTATGCCAACCAGCTGGGCGCCAGGCAGGGTGCGGGCGCGGTGTACCTGAATGCCCACCACCCCGACATCTACCGCTTCCTGGACACCAAGCGCGAGAACGCCGACGAGAAGATCCGCATCAAGACGCTGAGCCTCGGTGTGGTGATTCCGGACATCACGTTCGAGCTGGCCAAGCGCAACGAGGACATGTACCTGTTCTCGCCGTACGACGTCGAACGTGTCTACGGCGTGGCCTTCGCCGATATCTCGGTCACCGAGAAGTACTACGAGATGGTCGACGACGCGCGTATCCGCAAGACGAAGATCAAGGCGCGCGAGTTCTTCCAGACGCTGGCCGAGCTGCAGTTCGAGTCCGGCTACCCGTACATCATGTACGAGGACACGGTGAACCGTGCCAACCCGATCGAGGGCAAGATCACCCACAGCAATCTGTGCTCGGAGATCCTGCAGGTGTCCACGCCGTCGTTGTTCAACGACGATTTGTCGTATTCCAAGGTCGGCAAGGACATTTCGTGCAACCTCGGCTCGCTGAACATCGCCAAGACGATGGACTCACCCGATTTCGCCCAGACCATCGAGGTGTCGATCCGTGCCCTGACCGCGGTGAGCGATCAGACGCATATCACCTCGGTGCCGTCGATCGAGCAGGGCAACAACGACTCCCACGCGATTGGCCTTGGGCAGATGAACCTGCACGGGTACCTGGCGCGCGAACGGATCCACTACGGCTCCGAAGAGGGTGTGGACTTCACCAACATCTACTTCTACACAGTGCTGTATCACGCGCTGCGGGCGAGCAACCGCATCGCGATCGAGCGCGGCTCGCACTTCAAGGGTTTCGAGAAATCGAAGTACGCATCGGGTGAGTTCTTCGACAAGTACACCGACCAGGTGTGGGAACCCAAGACCGACCGGGTCAAGCAGCTGTTCACGGATGCCGGCATCCGCATTCCGACGCAAGAGGATTGGACGCGACTCAAGGAGTCGGTGCAGAAGGACGGCATCTACAACCAGAATCTGCAGGCGGTTCCGCCGACGGGGTCGATCAGCTACATCAACAACTCGACGAGCTCCATCCACCCGGTGGCCAGCAAGATCGAGATCCGCAAAGAAGGCAAGATCGGTCGGGTCTACTACCCGGCGCCCTACCTGACGAACGAGAACCTCGATTACTACCAGGACGCCTACGAGATCGGCTACGAGAAGATCATCGACACCTATGCTGCGGCGACCCAGCATGTCGACCAGGGGCTGAGCCTGACTCTGTTCTTCAAGGACACCGCGAGCACTCGCGACGTCAACAAGGCGCAGATCTACGCCTGGCGCAAGGGAATCAAGACGCTCTACTACATCCGGCTGCGCCAGATGGCGCTGGAGGGCACCGAGGTGGAGGGCTGCGTCAGCTGCATGCTGTAGGGACGTTCGACCGGAAAACCCGACCCCTCAAACCATCGACTCGGAACTGGTGCGGGCCTAGGCTCGGTTCATGGCTGATCAAAAGCAGAGCTATGACCCGAAAAAGGGCGGCAAGTTCGAGCCGACCACCAAGGCTCAACCGGCCCCAAGCGCACAACCGGGCGACAACAAGAACAAGAAGAAGTAGCGACCGGGCCGAAAGGCCTAGTTTCCGCTAGGCGCGCGGCCCTCGACTACGTATCGTCGCCGCTGATCTGCGCCCAGGGCGTACACCTTCCTATCCTGGCTGTGGGTCGCCGTCACCTAGGACTCAGCGCCGCGCGAGGCCGCGACCGCACGCTTGTTTTACGCAAACGTCGAGACCAGGTGTCAACAAGCGTGCGTTCGAGAGGACCCGCTACTTCTTGATGGTGTGCTGCGGGCCTTGCGCCTTCTTGTACAGCGCCTTGAGCATCCGGTCGCGGAACGCGGCATTGTCGATCATTTGGATGCCGGCGTTGGCGAATCGCGGATAACCCAGTAATTTGTGGAAGTAGCGGCCGCGTTTGTACTCCCGGCCCCACGCCGCTTCCATCCGCTGCGCATAGTTGGTGAAGTCGTCGGGTCCGCCGTTCTGCAGCGCCGCAATCGCACATTCGCCTGCGGCGAGCCCGGATTCGAGTGCCTTGGAAATGCCGGCGCCGGAAGCCGGCTTACCCGCACCCAACGAGTCGCCGGTGAACAACACGCCCGGTCGCCACGGCGGCCACGCCGTGAAGCCCATCGGTAGCCGCCACGCCCGCACGCTCTTGTTTTTCTTGAGCTCCTCGATCGGCGGCAACTCCCAGTCGGCGGGCAGCGTGCGCAGGAATTCGCCGAGGAATTGGGTGGCGTTTATCGACTGCCAATTCTTATAGCTGTTGACGTAGCCCAGGCCGATGTTGAACACACCGCCGCCCATCGGGAACACCCAGCCGTACCCTGGCAGCTGGTCTCCCTGGAACGCCAGCTTCAGATAGATGTCGAGGCTGTCGGAATCGGGCCGGTTGGCGTGCATCTCGGAGCGGATCGCGATCGCCGAGTAGCCGTTGTACTCCGAATCGATCTTCAGTGCGCGCTTGATCGGGGAGTAGGCACCGTCGGCCGCGATGACGGCGTCGCCGTAGACCTTCTCGCCGCCCTTGAGCGTCACGCCGACCACTCGGCCGCTGGGATCGAGCTCGGGGCCCGCCACCTCCGCGCCCTGGCGGACCTCGGCGCCCGCCGACTCCGCGTGCTTGAGCAGCAGGGTGTCCAGGTGCTCACGGCTGACGGTGTGCCCGTGGTCGGGCATGCCGGGGCGCTTGGGGAAGGACAGTTCCCACTGCGACGGGCTGAACACCGTCACCCGGTTAACCCGGTGGAACGTGGCGACCTCGTCGGCCAGCCCCATCTTCTGCAGGTAGCTCACCGCACGCGCGGTGAGCCCATCACCGCACGGCTTGGCGCGCGGGAATTCGGCTTTGTCCAGCACCACTACCTTGGCGCCGGTCTGCGCGGCCTGCCATGCGGCAGCCGAGCCCGAAGGCCCGCCACCTGCAATGATCAGGTCGTATCGCTGCGTCATGACACTCGTCTCGTTGGTCGGCTCTCGCAGAGATAGTACCCAAGCTGACGCCTCCCATCCCTGTCAGAGAAATGCCCTAATACATCGGTAATTATCGGGACCCTCGCAAGGTCTGAGCAGGTCAGCGGTGTCTGGGCGGTACAGTGATCGGGTGCGACGAGGGTCCAGGCCACGTTCCAGCAGCGAGCCGGGTGTCAAGGTGGACGCCCGCAGCGAGCGCTGGCGTGAGCATCGTAAGAAGGTGCGGTCGGAAATCGTCGACGCCGCGTTCCGTGCGATCGACCGTCTGGGGCCCAACGTCAGCGTGCGGGAGATCGCCGAAGAGGCAGGTACCGCCAAGCCCAAGATCTACCGCCATTTCGCCGACAAATCCGACATGTTCGCCGAGATCGGCCAGCGGATGCGCGACATGTTGTGGGCGGCGATCATTCCGTCGGTCAATGTCGAGACCGACTCCGCCCGCGAAATCGTCGGCCGCGGGGTCGAGCACTACGTGGAGCTCGTCGACCAGCATCCGAACGTGGTGCGTTTCCTGCTACAGGGCCGATTCGCCGACCAGTCGGCGGCCGCGATGACGACCGTCAACAAGGGCAGCGAAATCACCCTCGCCATCGCCGACATGATCAGCACCGCACTCGAAGACCTCGCGCCGGAACCGGAAGCCTTTGAGCTGGCGGCGTTCGCGATCTTCGGGACTGGGGCGTCCGCGACGGACTGGTGGCTGGGCGTCGACGACGAGACCCCCCGGCGCATGCCGACCGACCGGTTCATCGCACACATGACGACGATCATGGTGGGCGCCATCAATGGCACGGCCGAACTGCTGGGTATCAAGATCGACCCCGACCAGCCGATCAGCACCGCGGTACGCCGGCAGCAACCCGTCGCCTGATATTTGAGCCAGCCGCCTCATGTGCGGACGTCTTGTGCCGCACGACCATTGGCGCATGGCAAAACATCACACCGCCCGACAAACCGTTGCGGCCGTGCTGGCCAACCCGGCACTGCCTCCCGGCAACGACGAGCGATTCATCGGATTCGGGATCATGGGCCTTCCCTTCGCCAACGGGCACTACCTGGCGATGCGCCACTTCCCCGCAACAACTTTCGCGCCGCCCTACCTGTCGGTGTGGCACCGCGACCCGTCGTGCGATTGGACGTTCTACGCAACGCGCCCGGACAGCAGAGCTGCGCACGCTACTTCAGCTCGGCCACTCCGAACGACGCCGTGCAATGCGACATCGGCCTCACCTGGACCGGGCCGTCGTCGGTGAGTTTCGAAATCCCCGGCGTGCTGCACTGGACCGTCGACCTGCAGTCCACGCGGGCCACCCGGTCCATGAACAAGATCGGCAGCCGAATGTCCGAGTCGGCGTGGACCAACCCCGCGATGCTCAAGCGGTTGGGTTGGGTGGCCAGGCGAACGCTCGACGTCGGTGACGTGCGCCTGACCGGCCGCGCGCCCAACGGCCAGTGCTACTCGATGGCCCCGAAGCAGATGTGGCTCATCGCCGAGTCGCGCGCGGTGCTGCACGGCCGCGACCTGGGCCCAAGCGGACCGCTGCTGCGGCAAGCCCGGCTCGGCGACTTCCGGATGCCGCAGCGCGGAGTCGGCGTGGTCGGATCGGGTCACTTCGAGACGTTCGACCCAGACCGGCATCTCAGCAGCCGGCGAGCCCTTTCGTTCGCTTGACCAGCGGCTTGGCACAGTCATGGACGATGTACCCTGGGGCCTAGAAAGTATCCGGTACCGGCGTTCCCAGGAATGGGGGCCCACGACGAAGTCAGGGGAGTCGTTCATGACGGTTGCCGAGCACACGCCGGAGGCGACGGCGACTGAGCCGGTGCACACTCGCGCGCTGATCATCGGCAGCGGTTTCTCCGGGCTGGGCATGGCCATCGCGTTGCAGCAGCAGAACGTGGACTTCGTGATTCTGGAGAAGGCCGACGACATCGGCGGCACCTGGCGGGACAACACCTATCCGGGCTGTGCGTGCGACATCCCGTCGCACATGTACTCGTTCTCCTTCGAGCCCAAGGCCGACTGGACCCACATGTGGTCGTTTCAGCCGGAAATCCAGGAGTACCTGCAGGGAGTGACGAACAAATACGGGCTGCGGCGCTACATCGAGTTCAACTCCCACGTCGACCGGGCGCACTGGGACGACGACGAAATGCGTTGGCACGCATTCACCAAGGACGGCCGCGAATTCGTCGCGCAATTCCTGATCTCCGGTGCGGGGGGACTGCATATCCCGCTGATCCCGGAGTTCGAGGGCCTCGACGAGTTCGAGGGCAAGGTCTTTCACTCCGCACAGTGGGACCACACCGTCGATATCTCGGGTAAGCGCGTCGCGGTCATCGGTACCGGCGCCAGCGCCATCCAGATCGTGCCCGAGATCGTGAAAGACGTTGCTGCGCTTGCGCTCTACCAGCGTACCCCGGCATGGGTGATGCCCCGTCCCAACAACCCGATTCCGCCGTGGATGCGGCGGATGTTCACCTACGTCCCCGGCACGCGTGCCGCGATGCGGGCGGGAATCTATTGGATTCACGAGGCCGTCGGGTTCGCAATGACGCAGCAACCCCGACTGCTCAAGCTCGGTGAGCTGATGGGCAAGGCCAACATTCGTCGCTCGGTCAAAGACCCGGCGGTGCGCAAGAAGCTGACGCCGAACTACCGCGCCGGGTGCAAGCGCATCCTGAACTCCGACACCTACTACGTCGGCATCGCTGATCCGAAGACCGAAGTCATCACCGACCGCATTTCACGGTTCACCAAGACCGGCATCGTGACCGACGACGGAACCGAGCGCGAGGTCGATGTCGTGGTGGCTGCCACCGGCTTTCACGTGACCGATTCCTACACCTATGTCGACATCAAGGGCCGCGACGGCGAAGACCTCGTCGACCGGTGGAACCGTGAGGGCATCGCCGCGCTGCGCGGCATCACGATCGCCGATATGCCCAACCTGTTCTTCCTGCTTGGCCCGAACACCGCACTGGGACACAACTCTGTCGTGTTCATGATCGAATCGCAGATCCGCTATGCGGCTCACGCGATCGCGGCAGTGGACAAGGAGGGCGCCCAGGCGCTGGCGCCGACCCGGGAGGCTCAGGACGCCTACAACGAGGAGTTGCAGGACGACTTGAAGGGCACAGTCTGGAGCACCGGTGGTTGCCGCAGCTGGTACATGGACGAGCACGGCGTCAACCGCACCCTCTGGAGCGGGATGACATGGCAGTACTGGCTGGCGACCCGCAAGTTCGACGCGTCCGAGTACAACTTTCTCGACGTCCAGACGTTGTCGCCGAGTGTGCGCTGAGGTCGATGTCCGGTCGATTCCTGGCGCTTTTGCGATCTGGTTGCACACCCTGCGGCCGACACGTTGAACACAGGATGTTGTGTTGCACTCGAAAGTCGGACCCCAGTTGTAGTGTTGAGAGCGCGACGGCAGTCCCGTGGCTCAGACCAAAAAAGACCAGGTGAAGTGGGGTTCTCGTGAGTGATGGCATGAAGCTGATCGACCGCGTCTCGGCCATCAACTGGAACCGGGTGCAGGACGAGAAGGACGCCGAGGTCTGGGACCGCCTGACCGGAAACTTCTGGCTGCCGGAGAAGGTGCCGGTGTCGAATGACATCCCTTCCTGGGGCACGCTGAACGACCACGAGAAACAGCTCACGATGCGGGTGTTCACCGGGCTCACGCTGCTGGACACCATCCAGGGCACCGTCGGCGCGGTCAGCCTGATCCCTGACGCGCTGACGCCGCATGAGGAAGCCGTCTACACCAACATCGCGTTCATGGAGTCGGTGCATGCGCGCAGCTACAGCAATATCTTTTCGACGCTGTGCTCGACCGCCGACATCGACGATGCGTTCCGCTGGTCGGAAGAGAACCCGAACCTGCAGCGCAAGGCCGAGATCGTCATGCAGTACTACAAAGGTGACGAACCGCTGAAGCGCAAGGTGGCCTCGACGCTGCTCGAAAGCTTCCTGTTCTACTCAGGCTTCTACCTGCCGATGTACTGGTCCAGCCGGGCCAAGCTGACCAACACCGCGGACATGATCCGGCTGATCATTCGCGACGAGGCCGTGCACGGTTACTACATCGGCTACAAGTACCAGCGCGGGCTTGCGATGGAGGATGCCGCCACGCAGGCCGAGCTCAAGGACTACACCTATGAGCTGCTCTTCGAGCTCTACGACAACGAGGTCGAATACACCCAGGACCTCTACGACGGCGTCGGCCTGACCGAGGACGTGAAGAAGTTCCTGCGCTACAACGCCAACAAGGCGCTGATGAACCTCGGCTACGAGGCGCTGTTCCCACGCGACGAGACCGACGTCAACCCGGCGATTCTGTCCGCGTTGAGCCCCAATGCCGACGAGAACCACGACTTCTTCTCCGGGTCGGGCTCGTCGTATGTCATCGGGAAGGCCGTCAACACCGAAGACGAAGACTGGGACTTCTAAACACGTCGGTACGAACGCTGCGCACCTGTAGTCATCGACCCTTGCTGCGGTCTCTTCTCAGGTACTGCGGCGCGATGGCGTCCGACGGCCATGGCCTCCCGGCCAAGATCACTCTGTACATGTCGAAGCCTCGCTTCTGATGTCGGCGGCCGAATGGCTCCTACACCTGGGACTTCGGCCTCTACTGTCAGCGGCCGCGATGTAGTCGGATTAGTGGCGGCTCGCGAACCGAGGAGGCAGGTCCATGGATTCGATCGTCACGTTGACGATGAACCCGGCGCTCGATATCACCACCGACGCGGATGTGGTTCGGCCAACGGACAAGGTCCGCTGCAGCGGGGTTCGGTACGACCCGGGCGGCGGCGGTGTCAATGTGGCGCAAGTCGCTCGTAACCTCGGTGCAGCGGTCACAGCGGTGTTTCCAGCGGGCGGCGCAACCGGCGACGTGTTTGGCGATCTCCTTGATGCGAGGGGAGTTCACTTTCACCGCGTCAAGATCGCAGGTTCGACCCGCGAGAGTTTCACGATCGACGAGATCAGCACCGGCCTGCAATACCGGTTCGTGCTCCCGGGGCCCTCCCTGACGGATGTCGAATTACGGCAGTGCCTCGTTGAACTTCGCCGCCTGGCCACGTCGGCCAGTTTCGTTGTGGCGAGCGGAAGTCTTCCGCCGGGCGCACCCAGCGATTTCTATCAGCACGTGGCTGTGGTCTGCCGGGATCTCGGAGTGCGATTGGTTCTGGACACGTCCGGCGGTGGCCTCAGGAACATCACCTCCGGTGTGTTCCTGTTGAAGGCGAGCGTAAGAGAATTACGGGAATGCGTTGGGCGCGAACTTGTCACGGAATCAGAGCAGATGGCCGCTGCGCACGAGCTCGTTGATTGCGGACGCGCCGAAGCCGTGGTCGTATCGCTGGGATCGGAGGGCGCGTTGCTCGCTACTTCCGGTGAGAGCAAGCGCTTTTCGGCAATTCCCGTGCGTGGCGTCAGTGGTGTTGGGGCAGGAGATGCGATGACGTCGGCGATCACGGTGGGTCTGACCAGGGGTTGGTCACTGAGCGACTCGGTACGTTTCGGTATCGCCGCTGGCGCGGCGATGGTGCTGACGCCCGGCACTGCCCCGTGCACACGGGGCGACGCAGAGAGGCTGTTCGAGGTCGCCGAAATGCCCGTGGATATCGGTGCCCTATGCGTGTGAGGATCGACGATGAGCACTTGCCATCCACAGCGGTCGGGACCTTTGGACCCCCGCGTAGGGACCAACGGCCTCGTCCAGATTGCCTCCGGAATGGATACATTTGAACCGGCCCTGATGACCGAGGCCACCGTTCATGCGATGAGGAATGCGAAATGCCCTACGGTGCAGATCTTTCGGACCGACTCGCGACGGCACGCGATGATGTAGCCCGACGGTATCGCGCTCTCTTCGAGACGAGCATCGCCGACCCGGACGCATTCTGGGCCGACGCCGCGCGGGACGTGACCTGGATCCGTGAGCCCCGTAGGATCCTCGACGACGCCAACCCGCCGTACTACCGATGGTTCCCCGACGCCGAACTGAATACGTGCGCAAATGCCCTGGATCGCCATGTCGCCGACGGTCGTGCGGATCAACCGGCATTGATCTACGACTCCCCGGTGGCGGGTACGCAACGCACCTACACTTACGCCGAACTGCTGGACGAGACCGCGCGGTTCGCCGGGGTGCTGCACGGGCTTGGGGTCGGCAAGGGCGATCGAGTCGTGGTGTACATGCCGATGATTCCCGAGGCCGTCATCACCATGCTGGCGTGCGCGCGGATCGGCGCGGTGCACTCTGTGGTTTTCGGGGGCTTCGCACCCCACGAACTCGCCACCCGAATCGACGACGCCCGCCCGGTGGTCGTCGTCTCGGCTTCCTGCGGGATCGAACCCTCCCGCACTGTGGAGTACAAGCCGATGCTCGACGCTGCGCTCGACACTGCCCAGCACCCGCCCCGCGCCTGCGTCATCGTGCAACGGGATCGGCTGCGCTGCAGCCTAACCGAGGGCCGCGATCTGGACTGGCACGACCTGATGGCCACCGCGGAGCCCACCGAACCGGTGCCGGTCGCAGCCACCGACCCGCTGTACGTGCTGTACACCTCGGGCACGACAGGGACGCCGAAGGGCGTCGTCCGCGACAACGGAGGGCACGCGGTGGCCCTGCTGTGGAGCATGCGTCACATCTACGACATGCACCCCGGTGAGGTGTTCTGGGCTGCTTCCGATGTGGGCTGGGTGGTCGGCCATTCCTACATCGTGTACGGCCCGCTCCTCCTCGGGGCGACGACGGTTCTCTACGAAGGCAAGCCGGTAGGCACCCCCGATCCCGGTGCGTTCTGGCGGGTGGCCGCGGAGCATCACGTGAAGGTGCTCTTCACCGCGCCGACGGCCATCCGGGCGATCCGCAAGGAAGATCCGGACGGCACGCACATCTCTCAACACGACCTGACAGCGCTGAAGTATCTTTTCTTGGCCGGCGAGCGGCTGGACCCAGACACGTACCACTGGGCGTTGCAGAAGCTGGGCATCCCTGTCGTCGATCATTGGTGGCAGACCGAGACGGGATGGGCGATCGCCGCCAACCCGATGGGGGTGGAAGCGCTGCCTTTCAAGGCCGGTTCACCAACGGTGCCCATGCCGGGCTACGACGTGCACATCCTGCACGCCGACGGCGACCCCTGTGAGGCGGGTGAGGAGGGCGTCGTATGCCTGAGGCTCCCATTACCGCCGGGCACGCTGCCGACACTATGGGGCGACGATGCCCGCTACCAGGCGTCCTATCTGTGCGAGCATCCCGGGTACTACCTCACCGGTGATGGAGGATACCTCGACGAGGACGGGTATCTGTTCGTGATGGGTCGTATCGATGACGTGATCAACGTTGCCGGACATCGGCTTTCGACGGGATCGATCGAATCCGTGCTCGCCGCCCATCCTGCTGTGGCAGAGTGCGCGGTGATCGGCGTCGCCGACGAGATCAAGGGTCAGGTTCCGCGCGGTCTGGTGGTGTTGAAGGCCGGCGCTTCGGCCGACGGCTTGGCCGCAGACCTGGTGAAGTCGGTCCGCGACGAGATCGGAGCGGTGGCGTGTTTCAAGCTCGTCGATGTCGTCGCGGCGCTGCCGAAGACCCGCTCAGGCAAGATCCTCCGCAAGACGATGCGGGGCATCGCCCACGGCAAGGACGAGCCCATGCCCTCGACGATCGAGGATCCTGCCGTGCTTCACGCGCTACGGCCGATCCTGCAGCCGTGACGGTCGGGACCAGACGAGTGACGAGGCGTCGGCGCGACTGACGAGCCACGGATCCAATGCCGTTCGCACGCATCGGGTCAGCGCCCTCGCCGTACTCGGTCGTCAACTCCGCAGCGCCCTTCTCATTCTGCTGGCGGCACCGCCGGGCTTGGATCCGAACGCGATGAGAATACGGGTCATCTGGCTGGCCATAATTGGGTGGTGTCGGGTGCTGAGGACGCCTCGGCGTTCGCCGCGATCTGGCGAAGTGTGGCCCGCAGGACGTGTCCGACAAAGGGCCGGATCAGGCGCCAGTAGCGCAGAAACCGGCGACGGGAGCCGGGATCTGTTGTCACCGTGCGATATTCGTAGGTGAGCAGCGTCGCAGAGGCGCCGTAGGGCAGGACGGAGAAGTTCGCGGCGATCTTGCCCCAACCAGGTTCGTCGAAACCACTGAAGTCGGCCACCGGCACATCGAGCCACTCGATGGTGGGCTGCCAGAATCTACCGATGCCGCCGAAGGCGATCTCACGGTTCGAGCGTTCGCCGAGGAATGTCCAACCCGGCAGTGCCATGTCCGCGTCGGTGACGAGTGTGGGCGCGGTCGGCGCAGCTTGGCCGGTGAGTCGGGCCGGCAGGCCTCGTATCCACATCGACGCGTCCAGCAATGGTGAGTGCACGGTGAGCAGGTCGAGTTCGCGTGCCGCGGCGAATGTCGTTGCCGGACCGGCTGCTACCACTATGTGCTCGGCAATCACGGCGTCGTAGGCGGGCATCGCTGAGTCGATGAGAAGTGGGCCGTAATCAGAGGTGGTCATGTGGACATGGTCGACTGGACGGCCGGACAAACCTAGGGTCCATGGTCCCCGGCGCGCAGTTCAAGGAAACTTGCGGTGTGGAGTGCTGGGCCCACTCGGGCGATCATGATCTGGGGTCCAAAGTCCCTATCCAGGGCTGGTGCGTGGGCGAAAAGTGGAGGCGCGCCGCGGCGAGTGCCGCTGGCATGACGAAGGGCACCCTGTGGCTGACCAACTGGGGTTCCACGAACTCTGGACCGCCGATCGGGTTCGAAGGAACGCTCGCTCGATGGGGTTGGCACGGTGACGTCGATGGATGGTCGAGGCGTCGCCCTGGCCGGCATCGTCTGCGCCGCAGGCCTCGCGGCGCTGCTGCTCGTGCCGGGGTTGCGACTCGGAGCGGACATGCCGTGGCTCGGCGCGGTGGTCATGCTGGCTCCCACGGCAACGCTGTTGGCGTTGACGGGATATAGGCATTACGGGCTTGGGCGCGCGGTGGCCGTCGCCCTGGCCGTCGCGGCTGCCGCGGGCGGGGTGAGCTGGATCGTCGCGATCTTCACGTTGGTGAAGGCACTCAGCGGCGCAGGCGTCGAGCTGGCCTGGGCGATTCTGCTGTTAGTCACTCCTGTCGTGTCGGTGCTGGCACTCGGCGTGCTGGCGTTGCGCGTCGTGCCACGGCGGATCACATCCGGTGATACGCCAAGGGTCCCCGCGGACGGGGAACCGGTGCGCCCAGTCCACTCTCCTGGATCTTACGAGGCTCGAGAATGACACCGACACAAGCGAATGCCGAACTCGCGGCGGCCGCGGTCGAGGACCTCGGCAGCCGCACCAACATGCGAATGCCGCTCGTCAAGGAGACCGCTGATCAGCTGCGGCTCGGGTACTACGGCGGCGATTAGATGTCCGACGACGAGCGTTCGGTAGTCGAGAAGTGGGACCCCGGCCTGACCAAGCGCGTGGTGGATCTGCACCGCCCGATTATGAAGACCTACTTCCGCTCTCAGGTACTCGGCTTGGAGAACGTTCCGCCCGGACCGGCGCTGATGGTGGCGAACCACTCCGGCGGGCTCATCACCGTCGACATGTCGGTGCTCTCCGTCGACTACTACAGGACCTTCGGATACGACCGTCCGCTCTTTGCGCTCGCTCACGACAACATGTTTCGCGGACCGCTGGCCGGCTTTCTCGAGCGCACCGGCGTTATCCGCGCCACCCCGGAGCACGCTGCCGAGGCGCTCGCGACTGGCGCTGTGGTACTGGTCTTTCCCGGCGGCGACTACGACGCCTACCGACCAAGCTCACAGGAGCACATCATCTCCTTCGGAGGTCGCACCGGCTACGTGACCACGGCGATCAAGGCCGGCGTCCGCATCATTCCTGCTGTGTCGATCGGCGGGCAGGAGAACCAGTTCTATCTGACCAGGGGGCGGCGGATAGCCCGTGTGCTGCGGCTGACGGCGTTTGAGCGCAGGCTCTTTCGGACCAACATTCTTCCGATCACCATCGGGTTCCCGTTCGGCCTTAGCGCGGTATTGCCGATCAACATGCCGCTGCCCACGAAGATCGTCACGCAGGTGCTGCCCCCGATCGACATCGCCGCCGAGTTCGGAGAAGACCCCGAGGTGGGACGGGTCGACGCCCACGTGCGTGCGGTGATGCAGCACGCTTTGGTCACCCTCGCCCGCAAACGCCGGCTGCCCGTCATTGGCTGAGTTGCATGGAAATTGGGGTCAGCCACACTCGCGCGTACACGCGTGCGCGCACTACAGGCCAGTTTTGGGAATCACCATCTAAAGGGGACCATCGTCACCAGCAGAGGGACCTTCGTCGGTAGTGGCCGACCGCGGCGATCAATAGCGTGGACAGCGGTAACTAACAAACCCACGATGAAGGGATCCACATGGTCCAGGCAGTTGAGTCGCAGCACGCGACATCCCATTCGATCGACCTGCTCGACGATGTGCGCGATGCGGCCAAGGTCGGCCAGCACGCTGCGGCCGAGGCTTTGCGGGCATTTCGTCAAACGGTCGACGAGGCGGTACCGCAGGCAGTCCAACCGTTGCGCACGAAGATCGTTGATGCCGCGGTCGAACTGGCTGACAAGCTAGTCGCAGCGCAGTTTCAGCTCAACCGCAATCTGATCCACAGTGCCGAGCGGGCCCTGACCAAGTCCGACGGCGACCCGAAGTAGACGTCCGACACTCAGCCCGGGGCGGCGGAATCGCTCGCAGGCCCACCGCTCCGCGCTGTGACCACTATCGTGAACGGCGGGGATACACTGCGAGGTGGACGGATTCGCAATTGAAGACGGTGCGTTAGGCAGTAGCGCTCCGGCTGGGAGTCGAGGCCGTGGAATGTCCTGGAATGTCGTGAATTTTTCCGGCGGCACCGCTGCTCCCTTTGGCGTACGCAAGCTTGGGGTGACGCAAACCGGTGAGTCAGCCCGGGGGACATCGATCGATGGCCGAGAGGATCTTCAGATGACGATCGCGCCAACTGGAATACATGGTGCCGGCCGTGTTGCTGTGCACGCGACCTGCATCGGGGTCGGACGGGCGAACGTCGCTAGATGAACGCAGACGTCGACACCGTACTCCGGCGCTACCGCTACGACGGAACCCGGCTGATCGACATATTGTGGGACGTTCAGCATTTGTACGGCCATATTCCCGATGAGCTGTTGCCGCAGCTAGCAACCGCGTTGGATCGGTCCCCGCTGGACATCGTGGAGACGGCCTCCTTCTATCACTTCTTCCACAGCACACCATCCGGGCGGCATCGGATTTACCTGAGCAACACGGTGATTGCGAAGCTGCGTGGCTATGAGGCGGTGTACGACGCGCTCGAGCGGGAGACCGGGGTCCGCTTCGGAGAGATCGATGAGACGGGGATGTTCGGCCTGTTCGAGACACCATGCATCGGGCTCAGCGATCAGGAACCGGCGATGATGATCGGCAGCGTGGTATTCACGCGACTGACGCCCGAATCCGTCGCAGACATCATCGCGCAGTTGAAGACGGGAAGAGCGGCCGCTGATATCGCGAACCCGGCTGGGCTACCCGACGAAGCCCTGGCCTACGTCGACGCCCTGGTGGAGTCCAACGTCCACACACGGGGGCCGGTGTTCTTCCGTGGCGAGCCCGATTACACGACATTGCTCAAGAACTGCCTCGCCGCTACTCCCGAGCAGACGATCGGCATTGTCACCGAATCGGGGCTGCGGGGGTATGGCGGTGCAGGGTTTCGAACCGGGCTGAAATGGCAGTTGTGTAGGGCCGCGCCGGGCGACGAGAAGTACGTCATCTGCAACGCCGATGAGGGAGAGCCGGGCACGTTCAAGGACCGCGCGCTCCTGACCCGATCGCCGAAAGACGTCTTCATGGGGATGGTCATTGCGGCCTATGCGATCGGAAGTAGACACGGAATCCTCTATCTCCGTGCCGAATACGTCTACCTCAAGCGCTATCTGGAACGCCAACTTCAGCAATTACGTGACGACGGCCTCCTCGGATCCGGTGTCGGCGGACGACCAGGATTCGACTTCGACATCCGTATCCAGATGGGGGCCGGTTCCTACGTCTGTGGTGAAGAGTCTGCGCTGATCGAGTCCTGCGAAGGGCAACGGGGCACGCCCCGGCTGAAACCGCCCTTCCCCGTCCGAGAGGGCTATCTCGGAAAACCGACCATCGTCAACAACGTCGAGACCTTGGCTGCCGCAACCCGCGTCATTGAGGAAGGAGCCGAATGGTTCCGCCGAATGGGCACACCCGACTCGGCAGGCGCCCGCCTGTTGAGCGTTGCCGGGGACTGCGACCGTCCTGGTGTCTACGAGGTCGAATGGGGCATCACCCTCGACGAGGTGCTGATGATGGTCGGCGCGCGCGATGCCCACGCCGTCCAGATCAGTGGTCCATCGGGGGAGTGTCTGTCGGTGGCCGCGGACGGCGGACGGCGCATCGCCTACGAGGACATCCCATGCAATGGCGCCGTGACCATCTTCAACAGCACCCGTGACCTGCTGGACGCTGTCAGGGACTACATTAAATTCTTCGCCGACGAATCCTGCGGCATATGTGTTCCCTGTCGCGCAGGCACGGTCAATTTGCACGACAAGGTGAACCTCGTCATCACGGGCACCGCGAACCAGGAGGATCTGGATGACATGGCGGATTGGGGTGCGGTGGTGCGATCGGCCAGTCGGTGCGGACTCGGGGCCACCGCGGCCAATCCCATTCTGACGACCATGGCGAAATTTCCCGAGATCTACCGGAGCAGGTTGCGGACCCAGGAAGGGGCACTGCGACTCTCGTTTGATCTCGACGCCGCCCTCGCCGGGTACGACAAGGCCGTGACCGAACTGGAGACGGACGGGATGACGTGACCATCCGCATCGAGATCGATGGAGTATCGGTGCAGACCGAGGAGAACAGCAACTTGGTCGATGTTGCCGCCGATGCCGGTGTGTACATCCCGACTCTGTGCTATCTCAGGGGCAAGCCGTGCCTCGGGACGTGCCGGGTGTGCTCGGTCAAGGTGAACGGCGCGGTGACCGCGGCGTGCACCGTCCGCGTTGCGGACGGCATCAAAGTCGAGGTCGATGAACCGGAAACGACTGACATCCGCAAGGCGCTGGTGGAGCTGCTCTTCGCCGAAGGCAACCACAATTGCCCGAGTTGTGAAAAGAGTGGCCGCTGCACGCTGCAGGCCGTCGGCTATGAGGTGGACATGTTGGTCTCACGCTTTCCCTACCGGTTCCCGCAACGAGAGCGCGACCACGCTTCGGAGAAGATTTGGCTGGAGCGGGATCGCTGCATCTTCTGTCAACGGTGCGTGGAATTCGTCCGCGATGAAGAAACCGGCCAGAAAATCTTCAGCATCAGCCACCGCGGATCCGAGTCACGGATCGAAGTCGATACCGACCGTGCCAACGCGATGCCGGATGAGCAGGTCCGCTATGCCGTAGAGATCTGCCCCGTCGGTGCCATCCTCGAGAAGGGTGTCGGATTCGACGTCCCGATCGGCCGGCGCAAATACGAAGTCCAATCCGTCCGGGAACGGGCACTGAACCCCGCAGACGATTCTGGTGCGCCGTGACCGACGAACTCGCATCGCACGAAATGTCTTCAACGCCAACGGATCCAGCGCTGTCAGCGGCCCGCGAGGGCAAGATCAACGTGGCAATGATCGGCTTGTGTGGCTGCTGGGGATGCACATTGTCCTTTCTGGACATGGATGAGCGGATCGTTGCGCTCTTGACAAAGGTCACCATTCACCGGTCCTCGCTCACTGATATCAAGAGAATCACCGAGCGTTGCGTGATCGGCTTCATCGAAGGTGGTGTCGCGAACGAGGACAACATCGAAACGTTGCGGCATTTCCGTGACAACTGCGACATCCTGATCTCCGTCGGAGCCTGTGCCGTCTGGGGTGGCGTCCCGGCGATGCGCAATGTCTTCGAGTTGAAGGACTGTCTCTCCGAGGCCTACATCAACTCGCCCACTGCGGTACCGGGTGCCACACCCGTCATCCCTTTCCACCCCGACATCCCACGGCTCACCACAAAGGTGTCGCCCTGTCACGAAGTGGTCAAGATGGACTACTTCATCCCCGGCTGTCCGCCGGATGCGGATGCCATCTTCACGGTCCTCGAGGATCTGATCGATGGGCGCCCGGTTGCGCTGCCCCGCTCGCTCAATCATTACGACTGATCTCGGAGGCTTCGCGTGAGCAGAAAACTGATCATCGATCCCGTCACCCGGATCGAGGGCCATGGCAAGGTCACCGTGCACCTCGACGACGACAACAACGTTGTCGATGCCAGGTTGCATGTTGTCGAGTTCCGAGGCTTCGAGAAGTTCGTTCAGGGCCACCCGTTCTGGGAGGCACCCATGCTGATGCAGCGGATTTGCGGAATCTGCTTCGTCAGCCACCATCTGTGCGGAGCCAAAGTCCTCGACGACATGATCGGCGTCGGCGCGAACTCCGGCCGCGGAATAACGCGGACGGCGGAGAAGATCCGCCGGCTCGGACACTACGCGCAGATGCTGCAGTCCCATGCGACGGCGTATTTCTATCTGGTCGTGCCCGAGATGATGTTCGGCATGGAGGCTGCGCCTGAACAGCGCAATCTCGTTGGCCTGATCCAAGCCGATCCGGCGTTGATGCGAAGAGTGATCATGCTGCGCAAGTGGGGGCAGGAGGTCATCAAGACCGTATTCGGCAGGAGGATGCACGGCATCAGCTCGGTGCCAGGAGGCGTCGACAAGAATCTGAGCCGCGCCGAATGCGACCGTCTGCTCAACGGCGAGGAGGGACTCCCGTCGATCGACGAGATCATCGACTACGCGCAGGACGGTCTTCGACTGTTCTACGAGTTCCACGAAAAGAACCGAAGCGCGGTGGACGACTTTGCGAACGTTCCCGCCCTCAACATGTCCCTGGTCGACGCCGAAGGCAACGTGGACTACTACCACGGCATGTTGCGCATCGTCGACGGGGACAAGAACGTCGTCCGTGAGATCGACTGTCACGACTACCTCGATCATTTTTCGGAAGCTGTCGAAGAATGGACGTACATGAAGTTCCCCTTTCTGAAGGATTTGGGCAGAGAAGAGGGCTCGGTCCGAGTGGGGCCGCTCGGACGGATGAATGTCACGAAATCGCTCTCGACACCGCGCGCTCAGGCGGCCCTCGAGCGCTTCCACGCGTACACCGGCGGTGTCGCGAATAACATGACTTTGCATACAAATTGGGCGCGGACCATCGAAGTTCTGCACGCCGCAGAACTGATCGAAGGATTGTTGCGCGATCCTGACCTGCAGAACGAGGACCTGATTGTGACTCCCGCTGCCGACGCGTGGGTCGGTGAGGGCATCGGTGTCGTCGAAGCCCCGCGTGGGACGTTGCTCCATCACTATCGTGCCGGAGCCGGAGGCGAAATCACCTTCGCCAACCTGATTGTGGCCACCACCCACAACAATCAGGTCATCAACCGCACGGTGCGCTCCGTGGCCGAGGACTATCTGGAGGGACGCGCGGTGATCACCGACGCCATGATGAACGCCATCGAGGTCGGGATCCGTGCCTACGACCCATGTCTGAGCTGCGCGACACATGCCTTCGGGCAGATGCCGCTGATCGTCACCGTCCACGATCCCGCGGGAAACGTGATCAACGAACGTATCCGCTCGGCTTCCGTCTCATGAGGCTTGACGACTTCGACGACGACTCCTGCCTGATCTACGGCATCGGCAACGTGGGTCGGCAGGACGACGGCTTGGGCTGGGCGTTCATCGATTGGCTTCAGGCCGAAGGACTCTGCTCGAGCGCAGAGTTGCAGCGGGGCTATCAGCTTCTGCTCGAGGACGCCGAACTGATCAGCAATAAGGAACGCGTGTTGTTCGTCGATGCCACCAAAGACACTTCTGTGGCGACGTTCTCACTGGAGCTCGCGGCGCCGCGAATGGACTTCAGCTTCACGTCGCACGCCATCTCGATCCCCGCGATCATGGCGACCTGCCTGCAGTGCTTCGAGCGCGTGCCGATAGTCCACGTCCTCGCGATCAGGGGATTCGAATTCGAGCTCGAATTGGGGTTGACGGAGGCGGCGCAGCAGAACCTGGATGAGGCGGCCGCCTATTTCTCGTCGGGATCGAATCGACGGTCGTGCGCCGCTCAGGCGTAGAGGGAATCGAGGATGTGCTTGTTCTGTTCGGCGACCACCGACCGTTTGACCTTCAGTGAGGGTGTCAGCTCACCGCCCTCGACGGATAGATCGTGCTCCAGCAGCGCCCATTTCTTGACGGTTTCCCATCGGTTGAGCTCGGCGTTGAGTGCGTCGATGTGTCCGGCGATCATGTCGTGCACTGCGGGTGATTTGACCAGTTCCGCGTAGGTCGCACCGGTGAGACCGTTCTCGGCTGCCCACACAGACATCAGGTCGGCATCCAGGGCGATCAACGCCACGCAATAGTTGTGGGCTTCCCCGAACACCAGGAACTGACTGGCGTAGGGACACATCGCCATGAACTTCGCCTCGATTGCGGGCGGAGCGATGTATTTGCCACCGGACGTCTTGAAGATCTCTTTGATCCGGCCGGTGACGGTGAGGAACCCGTCGGTGTCGATTGTGCCCACGTCGCCGGTGCGCAGCCATCCGTCGTCGGTGAACGCGTCCGCCGTCTTGTCGGGCAGGTTGTGATAGCCGTCCATCACTGCGCCGCCGCGGATCTGGATCTCCCCTTGGTCGGCGCTGATGCGTATCGACGTACCGTCGAAGGGCAAGCCAACGGTGCCCAGCTTGTAGTGCTCGGGCCGGTTGATGCACGCCCCGGCCGTGGTCTCGGTCAAGCCGTAGCCTTCCAGGATCAACAGCCCAGCCGCGTGGAACCACTCGCCGATTTCGCGGTTCAGCGGTGCTGCGCCGGAGATGAAGAACCGGATACGCCCCCCGAATGCGTCCCGCACCTTGCTGAACACCAGCCGGTCGAACAACCTGTGGAGCAAAGACATCGGCAGCGGAACGGCCCGGCCGCCGCGCCGTCGGCGGTCCACCTCAAGTCCTATGGAGAACGCGGCGGCGAACAGCCGCGCGCGAAGGCCACCCTTGGCCTGCTGGGTGGTGACGATGCGAGCGTGTGCCTTTTCGAAGATGCGGGGTGCTGCCCCCATGAACGTCGGCCTGACGACCGCAAGGTTGTCGACGATCTTGTCGACGCGACCATCGATCGCGGTGACGAACCCGCACGCCAGCTGGGTGGTCATGAGGACTTTGCCGAACGCGTGCGCCATCGGCAACCACAACAACTGCAGATCGTCCGCGCCGAGGATGTTCAGTCCCGCGACTGCCGACCCCTCATACGCCCAGACCGAATGCGGCAATCGCACGCCTTTGGGCCGTCCGGTGGTACCTGAGGTGTAGATCAAGGTCGCCAACTGCTCGGGGGTGATCGCGTCGCTACGTGCCTGCACCGCGGTCGGATGCTCGAGCAGATACTTCTCGCCCAACTTGCCCAGATCGGCCAGGGTGATCACCCAGTCGCTGTCGTCGGTGCCGTGCAACAGCACCACCTTGGTGATTTCGGGCAACTCGGCGCGGCGTTGGGTCAGCTTCGCCAGCTGCCCGGTGTCCTCGGCGAAGACGATGCGGCACTGCGAGTCGGCCAGGATGTAGGCGGTGTCGCCGGCGTTGGTACTGGGATACACGGTGGTGGTGGCGGCCCCGGCGCACATTATCGCCAGATCGGCCAGGATCCACTCGTACCGCGTGTTCGACGCGATACCGACTCGTTGCTCAGGCTCGATGCCAAGCGCCAGCAGTCCTGCCGCCAGCGCCTCGACGCGGTCCGCGGTGTGCCGCCAGGTCGCCGAGACCCATTCGCCGGAAGAAAGATAACGGAAGGCCACCTTGTCCGCCGACGCCTGGACGCGGTCGCGAAACATCGAAGCCACATTCGTCGCGGTAAGCATTGTGGATGTGAGGTTGTCATCGATCGTCATACGCGTTCGCTTGCTCCTGCCCTTGCTGACCTCGACTCAACACCGCAGTCGGCCAAGGGATAAGGGCCGAAAGACCTTTGGTGGCAGTGTCATGCTGCTTTGACGAGTGGTGCTCTCGGCGGAACCGTGGGGCACAAAGTCCCCAGTTGCGCAGAGTGTGGTGACGGGTCGTGTCGCGGGACGTAGGTTGGCGTAAGGGAGCAAAAATGACTGAATTCATGCGCAGCACCGACGCATTCACCTGGGCGATGGAAAGTGATCCACGACTGCGATCGACCGTGGTCACTGTTCTGCTACTGGACAAGTCGCCGGACTGGGATGTGGTGCGCGACCGGGTCGACCTCGTCACGCGGACACTGCCGATGTTCCGGCAATGTGTAGTTGAGTCGCCTCCTCCGGCGCCGCCACGGTGGGAAAGCGACGCGGACTTCGATCTCGATTTCCATATCCGGCGGATGGCAGCGCCTGTACCGGGCACCCTCGACGGTGTACTCGAGACCGCCAGGGTCGCTGCGATGGAGGACTTCGACCGGGCTCGCCCGTTGTGGACGGTCACGCTGATCGACGGCCTCGAGGGCGGAGGTGCGGCGGTGCTGTGCAAGTTCCATCACTCCCTGACCGACGGCGTCGGCGGCGTTCAGATCGGGATGACGCTGTTCGACCTGTCCGAACTGACCGGAGAATACGAGTCACTGCCGTCACCCCCGGCGGTGCCCCGGCCGCCGTGGTTGAGCGGATACCGTGACGTGCTCGGGTACGACACCGGACTCGTCGCATCGACGATGGCGGGAGCCATCACGTCGGCCCCGAAACTGATCTACAACAGTGTCCGACATCCGCTGGCCACTGTCGAATCCGCAACGGCCACAGCGGCTTCGATCTACCGAACCGTTCGGCCAGTGAATAGCACCGGTTCTCCTCTGATGAAAGATCGGACCCTGACCCGTCGCCTCGGCGTGCATCAGGTGCCGATGCAGCAACTACGGGAAGCTGCCCATCTCAGCGGCGGGGCTTTGAACGACGGGTTCGTCGCCGGATTTGCAGGGGGGTTGCGGCGGTACCACGAGAGGCACGGTGTGCCCGTGGGTGACCTACACCTGTCGATGCCGATCAGCCTGAGGGCCGAAGGAGACGAGATGGGTGGTAACCGGATCACGTTGATGCGGTTCGATGTGCCCGTCGGCATCGTCGATCCGGCAGAGCGGATTAGCGCCATCCACGAGCAGACCGGCAAGGTGCGCCAGGAACGATCCCTGCCCTATACCCAGTGGATTGCCGGAGCGCTCAACCTGATGCCCCGCTGGTATATCGGATCGATCCTGCGCCACGTGGACTTCCTTGCCAGCGATGTCCCAGGCGTCCCGGTGCCGGTGTACCTCGGTGGCGCGCGCGTTCAGATGCAGTACGCGTTCGGCCCGACGGTCGGCTCCGCGGTCAATGTCACGCTGCTCACCTACGTCGACACCTGTGCGCTGGGTATCGATGTCGACACCGGGGCGATACCCGACTACGACGTCTTCTACGAGTGCCTCGTCGAAGGCTTCGACGAAGTGCTGGCGATCGCGGACTGACGGGTCACCACGGCCGACGCGGTATCAGGGTGCCATGAGTGTAGTGACGGCATGAGGGCGGTCTTCTTGTAGTGGTGGTCCACCATTCGCGCAAGGATGCTGCCGAGCGCGACGACGGCGTCGTCAATATGCGGTCCCTTGTTCAGCATCACGCACTCGGCTCGCTCACTCATGGCCGCATCACTTATCTCGGCGCGGGATGGATGCCCTGTCTGGGCTAGCTGCTCGAGGACTTGGGTCGCCCAAATGACCGGGAGGTGCGCGGCCTCGCACAGCCACAGGATCTCCTCCTGCAACTCGGCCAGTCGTTCGTAGCCACACTCAACGGCAAGATCACCCCTTGCGATCATCACACCGATACGCGGGTGCTGCATGACCGTGAGCAATAGTTGCGGGAGCTGTTCGAATGCTTGCCGGGTTTCAATTTTCAGCACGATTCCCACCGACTCATCCCCGAGACGGTCCAATTCGTCGAGCAATCGCGAAACATCGGATGGGTCTCGGACGAAGGACATCTCGACCAGGTCAGCGAGTTCGACGACCGTCGATAGGTCGGAAACGTCCTTTTCGGTGAGGGCGGAGATCGGGAGTCTCGCATCCGGCACATTGACACCCTTGCCCGCCCGGAGCCGGGACCCCTCGTCTGCGGCGTGGTCGATCCGCAATCCCAGCGCATCGGGACCAACGCGGACGATCTCGCCGCTGATCCGGCCGTCGTCGAGAAATACCTTCTCACCCAGCCTTGCGCAGTCGAAGATTTCGGGCAGGGTGCAGCCGATGGAGGGAACGCGCCCAGCCTCCACCGGGGCGGGAGAACAGTCCTTCGTCAGCTCGAGAATGTCACCAACGTGCAGAACGAGCCGCTGCTCGCATCGGGGGAGTTCGCCAACGTGTGTTGGGTCGTCAACGCCCCTGACGTTCAGAGTGGTCCCGGTCGCGAGATAGGTGGTCTTCTGGGCGGTCACTACGAAACCGCCGCGGTCGCCCGTTGTTTGAGTTCCGCTCTTCAGCTCCAGCCGGCGCTTCGAGCCACGAGTGTCGTTCAGTTGCAGGACGTCGCCGTGGGATCGGCGGCCAAGCCACTTTGCGGGTACTTTGATCGACGGCATTCCGGCTTCTGGTGGCTCGACCGGGTCCTCCGATGGCGTCAGCCAGGCCCGTGCCGGGCTGGTCACCTGCCCGAGAGCGTTCCTGATTGGTCGGAGCTTGACGCATCGCGGACCGAGTTCCAGCGGTCCGGTTCGGATCTTGGGGCCCGCAAGGTCCATGGCGATGACGCAACTCCGCCCCGTGGCCTCAGCGGCCTCACGTACGTGCCGTGCCATGGAACGCCAGGCCTCGGCACTGTCGTGTGCACAGTTGATACGCGCGACGTTCATGCCTCGTTCCACCAAGCGCCGGACCATCGCTGGATCAGTGGCGGCCGTGGAGGGCAGTGTGACCATGATGCGTGTCACCCGGTCCTCCGGGTCGGGTCCCAGCAGCTTCTGCGTCGCGATCCGGAGCAGGTCGCTGCCTTGGTCCGTGCCCGAACCAGCTGGCAACGGAAGACCTTCGCCGAGCATGGCGTCGATGGCCGATTTGACCGAGACGAGCGTGGCCTCGACGTGCGGTTCGCTTCGGCCCAACGAGGAGAGCCCGTAGGACGAAAGGCGATCCTGCAAGTCGCGTAGGTCGCGTTGACGAAGTGACCAGTAGTGAACCATGTTTCGTGCACTCGCTCGATGGACGGTTGCGACGTCGACGAGCCTGCGAGACCACGTGCACTCGGCCCGGGACAACTGGTTGAGTAGTTCGTTGACATCGTCGCGTAGTTGAATCAACGGGCGCCTGGCACTGTCGTAGTCGGCCTGCAAACCCTGCACCGTGATCTCCTTCGAATGATGCCGCCCCGTCATTCGTGACAGCGTGCGGCCCCGGATGCAACTGTAGGAAGTCTGGGGCACTGCAGGTTAGAGTCGTTGTGCCCTAGGGGCAGTCAGTAAAATTGCGTTCTGGTGAACAATGGGTGAACGTGGACATCACATCGCTCGGCTGGGCTGATTTTGACGGCTCTCGAGTTGCCACCCACCTGCGGACGGAAGCTCGCCGATGCCGCAATAAATATTGAAAAGTAAACCCACACAACATATTCGACGGATGTTGGTCTCTCGTTAACCCATCGCGAGGCGCCATCGACGGTGGTTGACCGCAAGTGTAATTGACATATAGATACGCAATGTATGTGAGAACCCGTGCAGCACAGCATATTTAGATATGCATCAGAAGGGGGGAGCGACTGCACGCAGCACGAGGCGAGACGTTCGTCACACCCGGTCGCCCGGTTTGTGGGACCAAAGACCGTAGTGCGCTCCAGCGACGTGCGTGCATTCTGGGTAGGTGAGCGACGACCGCATGGGTCGAACGCGCCAGAGGAAGGAAAATAGTGATGCAGGACCATCTGCAGGTCGCTGAGCGCGGTTCCGATGCCAATTGTGGCCGCCGCCTGCGCCTCACATCGCACCGAGACGCGACGACGACCGTGGACGGAGCCTGGTGGCCGTATTCTCGCGAACTGGTCTCCGAGCTGCCTGAACTGCTGGTCTCGTTGGGAGATCGCCTGGGGCCACTCGTTCGCGTCGGGTACCGTCGCGACGACTGGACGGATACCCCGCCGGCCGCGCTGATCGGCGGCCGTACCGTGGACTTGCTGGGATTCGACGGCGCCGAGGCGCCCAGCGTCATTCTGATCGGAAACGACGGCCACCACGTCACGCTGGCCGCCGTCGCTCCCGAAGCCGGCGAGCGGGATGCCCGCGAAGTACTGGACGCCGTGCCCACTGGGGAATCGGGCGTTGCGGGTGGTGCGCATGAGGCAACTACTGTCCGATACACGACCGATGTTGCGCAACGACTGGCGGCACACGAAGGTCTCGATGACGACGAGCGCACCGCACAGATCCGGCGCTGGTGCGATCAGGCTGCCGTTCAGTTCGAGACGGCCCCGGTCCAAAGTTTTGTTTCGATTCTCGTCGAGCACATCGTCCACGAGCAGATGCTGCGGACGCGTGCGCTGAATCAGTCGTGATCGAGCTGACGGACGGCACGGCACTAGTTCAACGGCCGCACCCTATTTGGTGACTGAGGACAGTAGCGGGTTGTGTCACCAGGACCCGACATCGGCGCTGTTGGCCCGCCGCAGTGCGCTGACGTAGTCATCGCGCTCGCGGGCGGTTTCGTCAGCCCCGATGGGGACAGCAAGCAGTCCACGAAATCCGTCGACCGTGGGGTATCCCTTGCGCCGCATCCATCGGCGCAAACCGTCGAGCATCACGGCAGCGTGGTCGGGACCGTGACGCAGAAGTGCTGACGCGGTCATCACGACATCCGCGCCGGCAAGGAGGTACTTGATCAGTTCCTTGGCCCCCTCGACGCCCGTCGTTGCGGCAAGAGAAGCGCCAATGCGCCCGTGCAGAAGGGTAATCCACGTCAAAGGCAGCCGCGCCTCACCCGCTCGCGACAGCGATGTCCCCGGCGCCACCGCGAGCGTCTCAGTGTCGATGTCAGGTTGAAGGAACCGGTTGAACAGCACCAACCCGTCCGCACCGGCGAGGTCCAGGCGACGTGCCATTTCCGCGGTCGCGCTGAAGTAGGGGCTGAGCTTCACCGCGACCGGAACGGTCACTGCGTCCTTGACCCGCTCCAGGATGTCGATATGACGCTGTTCGACCTCGCGGCCGTTGACGTGCGGATCGCCCGGTAGATAGTAGATGTTCAATTCGACGGCGGCCGCGCCGCAATCCTGCATCGATCTCGCGTATCCGGCCCAATTGCCGGGCGTGCTGCCGTTGATGCTGCCGATCACGGGAACGGAGACCGCGGCGGCAGCGCGTTCGAGCAGGCTCAGGTAGCGGCGCGGGCCGTGGTCCTCGTCGGCCGCCGCGGGGAAGTAGGTAAGCGACTCGGGATAGCTCTCCGCGCCTGCGCCGGCCATCCGCGCATTCTGTTCTGCCTCGCGCCGTACCTGCTCTTCGAAGAGCGAATAGAGCACCACCGCAGCGACTCCGGCGTCGGCCAGGCGCCGGACACCGTCGACGGTCTTCGACAGTGGGGACGCCGACGCGACGAGCGGGTTGCGCAGGTCCAGGCCCAGATAGCGAGTTGACAGTTCCATCAGTGCTCCCTGCGGGCATCGGGGTGAAAGTGCTCTGGACCGCGGGCGGCCATCTCCTCGTAGACGTTCCACCGCTGTTCGATTGCCTGCTCGGCCAGGCCGAGTAGCCGTTCGCCTTCGACGGGATCGGAGTTGGCCAGCGAGCGGTAGCGCAGTTCCCGATACACGTAGTCGGCTAGGGGAATCCGCGGGCGGTGCGAATCGAGCAGGAAGGGATTCTTCCCCGCGGCGTGCAGTACCGGGTCGTAACGGAGCAGCGGCCAGTGTCCGCTGGCGACGGCCCGGTACTGCTGGTCCATCCCGAGTCGCATGTCGATGCCGTGCGCGATGCACTGGCTGTACGCGATCACCAGCGACGGCCCGTCGTAGGCCTCCGCCTCGCGGAAGGCCTGAAGAGTCTGTTGTGAATCGGCGCCCATGGCGACCTTCGCGACGTAGACACTTCCGTAAGCGATCGCCTGCAGCGCAAGGTCTTTCTTCGGCACGGACTTGCCCGCGGCCGCGAATTTGGCGACCGCACCGAGGGGTGTTGACTTGGACATCTGGCCGCCGGTGTTGGAGTAGACCTCCGTGTCGAGCACCAACACGTTGACGTTGCGGCCGCTCGCGAGCACGTGATCGAGCCCACCGGACCCGATGTCGTACGCCCAGCCGTCGCCGCCGACGATCCACACGCTGCGCCGCACCAGCTGGTCCACCACGCTGAGCAGGTCAGCGGTGACGGCTGGATCGAGGCCGGCGAGGCGGTGCTTCAGCTCGGCCACTCGCTCCCGTTGCGCAGCCAACTCTGACTCCCGCAGCTGCGGCGCCGCGAGGATCGCGTCGACGAGATCGGCGCCGAGTGCGGCGCGCAGTTCGGCGAGTCGTCGCCGGGCCAGCTCGACATGTGCGTCGCTGGCCAAGCGCAGGCCGAGCCCGAACTCGGCGTTGTCCTCGAACAGCGAGTTCGACCACGCCGGACCCCGCCCGTCGGCATCGGTCGTCCACGGTGTGGTGGGCAGGCTGCCGCCGTAGATCGACGAGCAGCCGGTCGCGTTGGCGACCATCAAACGGTCCCCGAACAGTTGGGATAGCAGCTTGAGGTACGGCGTCTCGCCGCACCCCGCGCACGCCCCGGAGAACTCGAAAAGCGGTTCCAGAAACTGGGTTCCACGCACGGTGCCGAAGTCGACCCGCGACCGGTCATTGGTCGGCAATGACTCGAAGAAATCGATGTTCTTCCGTTCGGTGACGACACGCGGCTCGGCAGGCGCCAGGTTGATCGCCTTGGTGACGGTGGGGCCGGGGATGACGACCGGGCAGGCCTCGACGCACAAGCCGCACCCGGTGCAGTCCTCGACGTACACCTGCAGTGAGAACCGGGTATTGGGCAGGCCGACGGCATCCAGGGGTGCGGAGCCGAACTCCTCTGGCGCCCCGGCCAGTTGGGACTCGTCGTAGAACTTGGACCGGATCACGCTGTGCGGGCAGACGAAACTGCAGTTGCCGCACTGGATGCAGCTGTCGGAATCCCAGACCGCGACCTGCTCGGAGATATTGCGCTTTTCGTAGGACGTCGTGCCACTCGGATAGGTGCCGTCCACCGGAAGTGCGCTGACCGGCAACAGGTTTCCGCGCCCGGCCATCATCTCCGCGGTCACGGTGCGGACGAACTCCGGCGCGGACTCCGGCACCATCGGTTGCGGTTCGCGTACAGAGGTGACCGTTGTCGGCACGTCGATCCGGTGCAGCCCCTCCAGTGCGCCGTCGACCGCGGCCAGCTCTTTGGCCAGCACCTCGGCGCCGCGATTGCCGTACGTCTTCTCCACCGCTTCCTTGATCCTGGCGATGGCCCGGTCGCGGGGCAGCACGTCGGAGATCGCGAAGAAGCAGGTCTGCAGCACGATGTTGATTCGGCCTGCGAGCCCGGCATCGCGCGCGATCCGGTCGGCGTCGACAGTGTAGAGCGTGATCCGCTTGTCCAGGATCTGCTTCTGGACGGGCCGCGGCAGTGCGTGCCAGACCTTCGCAGACGGTAATCGGCAGTTCAGCAGGAGCGTGGCGTCTGACGCGGCACGACCGAGAACATCAACCGTGTCGAGGAACCTGAACTGATGGCAGCCAACGAAGTTGGCTGCGGTCACCAGGTAGGGGGCCCGGATGGGATGCGGACCGAAGCGCAGGTGCGACTCGGTCTGCGATCCAGACTTCTTCGAGTCGTAGACGAAATACGCCTGCGCGTGCAGACCCTCTTCGGACCCCAGGATCTTGATGGTGTTCTTGTTCGCGCTAACCGTTCCGTCGGACCCCAGCCCGAAGAAGATCGCCCGCACGGTGTCGGGGGATTCGATGTCGAACGACGGGTCGTAGTCGACGCTGGTCCCCGATACGTCGTCGTCGATACCTATCGTGAACCGCCGACGCGGATGCGCACGAGCGAGTTCGGCGAACACGCCTGCCACCATTGCGGGAGTGAACTCCTTCGAGGACAGGCCGTAGCGTCCGCCGGTGACGCGTGGCATGACAGGCCGCTCTCCATCGGCGTGTGCCTCGGCCAGTGCAGCGACCACATCCAGATACAGGGGCTCACCGATCGAACCGGGCTCCTTCGTGCGGTCCAGGACACCGACTGTATGCACAGTCGACGGCAGGGCGTCGAGGAGCGCTCTGGTGGGAAACGGCCGATACAACCGCACCTGCACGACGCCGACCCGCTCGCCGCGTTCGACGAGGGCGGCGACAGTCTGCCTCACCGTGTCGGCGCCCGAACCCATCGCCACGAGAACACGTTCCGCCTCCGGATGCCCTGTGTAGTCGACGATGTGCATCGTCCGACCGGTGCGTTCGCCAAGCCGGACCATGAGGTTCTCGACCACGTCCGGAACCCGCGCGTAGAAGGGGTTGACGGTTTCCCTGGCCTGGAAGTAGACATCGGGGTTCTGGGCGGTGCCGCGGATGAATGGCCGGTCAGGGGACAGCGCCCGCCCGCGGTGAGCCCTAATCAGCTCTTCGGGTACCAGGGCCCGCAGGTCGTCGTCGGACAGCGTCTCAATCGTGTTGATTTCATGGGACGTTCGGAATCCGTCGAAGAAGTGGACAAACGGCACGCGGGTGGCGAGGGTTGCCGCCTGTGCGACGAGCGCCAGGTCGTGAGCCTCCTGCACCGAGGCCGCCCCGAGCAGCGCGAACCCCGTCTGCCGCACCGCCATCACGTCCGAATGGTCTCCGAAAATCGACAATCCCTGAGCCGCAATCGACCTGGCCGCCACGTTGATGACGGCAGACGTCAGTTCGCCGGCGATCTTGTACATGTTCGGGATCATCAGGAGCAGGCCCTGCGACGAGGTGAACGTCGTCGACAGCGCACCGCTCTGCAGGGAGCCGTGCAGGGCGCCCGCGGCTCCACCCTCGCTTTGCATCTCGACCACCGTCGGGACAGTGCCCCACACGTTGGGCCGCTGTGCACTCGACC
Source organism: uncultured Actinomycetota bacterium (assembly GCA_963843135.1). Lineage (GTDB taxonomy): Bacteria > Actinomycetota > Actinomycetes > Mycobacteriales > Mycobacteriaceae > Mycobacterium. The sequence goes on along the minus strand of CAWJJA010000024.1, from coordinate 1,182,018 downwards.
ATTCGTCGGCCAACTCGGCCATGGGCGACGACGGCGTGATCGGGTAGATGCAGCACACCTCGTTGAGTCGGTAGGCGACCGAAATGCATGCCTCGTTGCCATCCACGGTGGCGCGGCTCATTTCGGCTCCGGGAACATCTCGATGGCGTGTACCGGGCACTGATCGAAGCATTCGGCGCAGCCGGTGCACCTGTCGTAGTCGAACTCGTATCGGTGCCCGACACCGAGTTTGATCACCGCATCCTCGGGGCACGCGGCGAGGCAACCGTCGCATTCGAAGCAGTTGCCGCACGAGAGGCAACGCCCCGCCTCGTAGGTCGCTTGCTCGTCGGACAGCCCGCCCATCACCTCCGCGAAGCTCTCGACGCGCTCTGCGGGTTCGAGTTCGGGCTGCTTACGGCGCGCGGCGTCGCCGAAGAACCACAGATGCAGCGAGTCGAAAGTCGCCGTCGGGTGTTTCGCCGGGCGTGACGCCGCCGAGCCGCGCAGCCAGGCATCGATGTGACGCGCCGCCTTCTTGCCGTGTCCAACCCCGACGGTGACTGTGCGCTCACCGGGCACCATGTCGCCACCGGCGAAGACACCGGGGCAACCCGTCATCAAGATATCCGAGACGCGCACGCTGCCGTCGGCGTCGAACTCCACCCCCGGCAGTGTTCGCATGAAAGCCGATTCCGTCTCCTGGCCGAGCGCCATGATCAGCGTGTCGGCGGCCAGCGTCTCGAAGCGTCCGGTGGGTCGTGGGAAACCCGAGTCGTCGAGTTCCATGACCTCGACCTGCAATTCGGGGCCGTCGAACGCGGTGATCGTGCGCAGCCAGTTGATCCGGACACCCTCGCGTTCGGCATCCTCGGCTTCCTCGGCGTGAGCGGGCATCTGCTCGCGGGTACGTCGGTAGACGATGATGGCGTCCTCTGCGCCGAGGCGGCGGGCGACGCGGGCGGCGTCCATGGCGGTATTGCCGGCGCCGTAGACGGCGACGTGTCGTCCGATCAACGGTGTGGCGCCATCGGCGACGTCGTGCAGGAACGACACCGCGTCCACCATCGTGCCTGCGTCGCGGGCCGGGATGTCGACACGTTTGGCCAAATGTGCGCCGATCGCGACGAACACCGCGTCAAAACTGCCCTCGTCCCGCTCTGCCGCGAGGTCCTCGACCCGATGGTCACACGTCAATCGCACGCCCATGGCCGCGATCCGGTTCAACTCGTCATCCAGGACGTCGCGGGGCAGCCGGTAGCTCGGAATGCCGTACCGCATCATGCCGCCGGCTACGGAACCCGCGTCGCGGATCTCGACCTCGTGGCCGAAGCGCGCCAACTGGTAGGCGGCGGACAGTCCGCTCGGCCCCGCGCCGATGACGAGGACTCGCTTGCCCGTCCGGGTGGAGGGCGGTTCGAACATCCATCCGCGATCCCGGGCCAGGTCGCCGAGAAACCGCTCGACCGAATGGATCGACACCGCACTGTCGAGAGCTCCTCGGTTGCAGACGGTTTCACACGGGTGATAACACACCCGGCCATGGATGGCGGCGAACGGGTTGTCCTCGACGAGCTGTCGCCACGCGGCTTCGTGCCGACCGGCGGTGGCATGCGCAAGCCAGGCCTGGATGTTCTCTCCAGCGGGGCAGCCGGCATTGCACGGCGGCATCAGATCGACGTACACGGGCCGGCGCTCGCGAATTGGCCCAGCCCGGTGGTGCTCGCGGCTCAGGTCCGGAAGCGGTGTGACGTCCTCGACACCGGCCATCAGCCCGGGAATCGGACGGTGGTGCCGGGCATCAGCTCAACGACGCGACCGTGGCATTCCACTTCGATCCCGGCCGCATCGCGTGGATCGACGCTGATGATCACGCCCTTACCACTGACGCGCAGGTGCAGGTGCAGCCCGCGGTAGTGGATCGGAATAGCCAGCACGCCAAGGTTTTCCGGCCAGTGGGGGGACAGGATGATCCGGTCCGACCGGGTCTCCAGACCGGTGAAGCAGCGCTGCATGAGGTCGACCGTGCCGGCCATGGCCGCTAAGTGGATTCCCTCTGAAGTGGTGCCGCCCTGAATATCCGAGACGTCTGACGTCAGCGCCTGTTGAAAGAATTCCATGGCCCGATCGCGGTTGGCCCTGGCCAGCACCCAGGTGTGCACCACGCCGCTGAGCGTCGACCCGTGCGACGTGCGGGCCAGGTAGTAGTCGACCATCTCCGGAACCTGCTCGAGGGTAAAGGGATACCCGAGCCGATCGAGTAGCTCGCCCAACTCGGTCGCCGACAGCAGATAGAGCAGCATGAGCGCATCGGCTTGCTTCGAGGCCTTGTAGCGGTTGACGTCGTCATTCTCGGCCTCGAGGATGCGGTCCAGCCGTTGGATGTTGCCGTACCGCGCGCGAAGGCGGTTCCAATCCAGTTCCGCCAGATCGCCATAGCCTTCGAACTGGCTGATGAGGCCGTCGTGGAACGGGACGTACATCCTCCTGCTGACCTCCTCCCAGTGTGCAAGCTCGGCACTGCTCAGGCCGAGTGCCTCCATCAGGTCGAGCCGGTTCGGTAGTGGCAGCAGATTCAGTGCGTCGATCGCGCGCATGATCACCCATACCGCCATCACGTTGGTGTACGCGTTGTTGTCGATGCCGTCGTAGGGGGCGTGGGGATAGCCGGAGTGGAACTCATCGGGCCCGATGACGCCTCGGATATCGAAGCGTTCGCGTTCGTCGTTGTAAGTGGACAGGCTGACGAAAAAGCGCGCGATCTCGGCCAACAGCTCCGTTCCGTAGTCGATCAGGTAGGCGAGGTCGCCCGTGACCTGATAGAACTTCCATGCGCTGTAGGCGACAGCGATACCGATGTGGTGGGCCCGAGCGCTGGCATCCGGGTTCCAGCGGCCGCTTCGCGGATTGAGATGCAGCCGTTGGCTTTCCTCGCGTCCGTCGCTGCCGGACTGCCAGGGATACATCGCACCCGAGTGGCCAGCCGCGCGGGCGGCCTGGCGTGCCTCGGGCAGGCGCCGGTAGCGGTACCCGAGCAGCGATCGGGTGACCATCGGCAACCGCAGGTTCAGGACGGGGAAGATGAACAGTTCGTCCCAGAAGATGTGGCCGCGATATGCCTCCCCGTGCAGTCCGCGGGCCGGCACCCCGACGTCGAGGTCGGCGGTATTCGGTGACACCGTCTGCAGTAGATGCAGCAGATGCAACCGCAGAATCCGCAATTCCTCGCCGAAGTCATCGAATTCGATGGACAGGCGCTCCCACAGATGCACCCATTTGGTCAGATGTCCCTCCAACAGATCGTCGAACCGGCCGAGCCGGCTCAGCCAGCGCTCGGCATCGACGGCCGGTTCTGATGTAGCGACATCGCGCCCCGTGTACACGGTCACGATCTTCTCGACCGTGACAGTCTCGCCGGCCGACAACCGCACGGTGATGTCGTGACCGATCTCGGCGGCCCCGTCGAACACGCGATAGGTAGCGGGTACCGCCTTCCCGTCGCGCCACACGGTGTTCCGCGCCGCCATCGCGACGGGAATGCGCGATTGGGTTGTCTGCACGCTCAGGCCTACTGAATTATCGGAGATCTCCGCCTTTTCCACGGCTTCAAGATGCTCGTCGGCCAGGTCCCGGTAGCGTTCGACCAGCGAGTTCCGCACACCGGCATCGAGTGTCGAGCGAATCTCGATCGTCCCGGACCAGTCCTCGGCGAGGATCGTCGTCTCGAGCGCGCCGACATGGGGCATGTGCATCGCAACGAATCGTCGTTGCGTCAGTGACGTTGTGCGGCCTGTGTCGTCGCTGAACCGAACCACCCGATTCAGCACTGCGCCACGAAGATCGAGCGTCTGTCGATAGGACAGTACGTCGACCGCGTCGATGTCGAACCAGTCGCCACCGTCGATCCGGAAGGTCAACGCCAGCCAGTTGGGCAGGTTGACGAGGCTTTCGTTGTCGATCTGGGTGCCCGCGACGTCGTCGACGAGGCGGTTGTACACCCCGGCGACGTAGGTGCCTGGGTAGTGCACCTGCCCGGCCTTCATCTCCGGTGCGGCGCCCCTGGTGGCGAAGTAGCCGTTCCCCAACGTGCACAACGCCTCACGGAGTTTCTCGTCCCGTGGATCGTATCCGTCGAAGACGTATTCCCACGCCTCACCTGACGCCTGCTGCTTGTAGGCCAGCCACTGGGAGCCGCGCCGCATGAACTCGCAAACCTGAGCCGGGCTCTGGAGCGCGAAGAGGGCGGCCGTCCTGCGGTCGCCATCCTCGTCGTGTCCGACGACGATCCCGATGCCGTCGAAGCGGACCGCGTCGAAAGCGTCTTCGTCGGTGAGGTCATCACCGATGTAGATCGGCAGCAGGGAACCGGCCGGGTCGATGCGATCACGAATCCAGGCGAGCGTGGTTCCCTTGTCCCAGTCGATATCCGGTCGCAACTCGACGAGCATGCGGCCGCTGGTCACCCTCAGCCCGGCCCCCCGTCCGAGACGGTGGGTCAGGGCGGCAACCTCATTGACCCGTTCTGGCGCCACCTCGCGGTAGTGCACCGCGACGGCAAAACGCTTGTGCTCGACGCGGACGCCGGGAATCCCGGCTAGCCCGTCGGTCAGGTCGGCGGCCACCTCCTCGAGAATGGGCACGAACGCCGCGGCCGCCTCGTTCTCGTGATGGGTACCGTCCGGACCGGTCAACTCGAACCCGTGGCTGCCCGCATACCAAATGCCTGGTATACCGACCCGGTCGCGGATGTCCGCGAGGTCGCGACCGCTCAGGATGGCCACCGGGCACGCTGCCGTGACGAGCGCCAGCGCCTCGGCCGCTCCGTCGACAAGCGCGGCGGCGTCGGGATCGGAAACTATCGGGGACAACGTTCCGTCGTAGTCCAGGAACAACATCGACTTTCGGGCGCTGGTGATGCCGATCAGCTGGCCGTAGGACATCAGCGCATTCGGAAGCTCCGAGATGCGCTTGGCACCCGTTCGCACGCCTACCTCGGCCAAGTCGGCGAGCACGACGTCGGCGCCGGCGCATGCCAATTCGTCAGCGTTTCCGGTTCCCTCGATGCCGATGACGAGCGCGAACCCGCCGGCGCGGCCTGCCGCCACTCCGGCGGCGGAGTTCTCGATGACCACGCAGCGCTGGGGCCGCGCGCCGAGTTGACGGGTGGCTCCTAAGAGCGCGGTGGAATCCGGCATTTCGGTGGTTCCGCGCTCGCCACCGACTCCCTCGATGCAGACGCTGAACAGGTCATCCATTCCTGCGGCCTTCAAGGCCTGCTGGCACCGCGGGCTGGACGAATACGCGGCCACTGCGACGCCGACAGCCTGTAACTTGCGTACCAGGTCGACGGTCACCTCGAATAGCGGCGCGTCGCAGGCAAGTTCACCGTCGAGATCGAAAAGCACCGCATCGTGATAACGCGGATCGATGGTGATCGGCAGATTCATGGCGCCGCCACGAGCTGTTGTTCCAACACCAACACCTGGCGGGTGGTCTTCACCACGGTGTCGGGGTTGAGGCTCATCGAGTCGATCCCGAGCCGGACCAGGAACTCGGCCATGTCCGGGTAGTCCGAGGGCGCTTGTCCGCACAGTCCCGAGTGAATCCCGTTGCGGCGACAGCCTTCGACGGCCAGCCGGATCATCTCTTTGACGCCCTCGTCGCGTTCGTCGTAGTCAAAGGCCACAATTTCGCTGTCGCGATCGACTCCCAGGGTGAGCTGCGTCAGGTCATTGGATCCGATGGAGAAGCCGTCGAACCGCTTGGCAAAATCGTCGATCAGGATCACGTTGTTCGGGATCTCGCACATCGCGTACACCTTGAGCCCGTTCTCGCCGCGTCGGAGACCGAGGTCGGCCATCGTCTTGAGGACGAGGTCCGCCTCGGCGATTCGACGCACGAACGGAAGCATGAGAATGACATTGGTCAGGCCCATCTCATCGCGCACGCGCCGCATCGCTCGGCATTCCAGCGCGAAGCCGTCCGCGTAGGCCGGGTGCGCATACCGTGAGGCACCGCGGAAGCCGATCATCGGATTGCTCTCGGACGGCTCGAAGGCTTGTCCGCCGAGCAAGCTGGCGTACTCGTTCGACTTGAAGTCCGACATCCGCACCACCACGGGCTTGGGCCAGAAGGCGGCGGCGATGGTGCCGATGCCCTCGGAGAGGCGTTCCACGAAGAACGCGCTCCCATCCGGGTAGCCCGCAGTGAGTCGATCGATCGTCCTGCGGTCCTCGGGATCGTCGACCTTCTCCGGATGTAGCAGGGCGAGCGGGTGAACCTTGATGTACTCGCTGATGATGAACTCCATCCGGGCGAGTCCGACACCGTCGTTGGGCAGGAATGACGTTTTGAAAGCCAGGTCGGGGTTACCCAGATTGAGCATGATCTGCGTGCGCGGGCGCTCGACGTCGCCGACCTCGGTGCGATCCACGTGGAATCCCACCGCGCCCTTGTACACCCGGCCGGAATCACCCTCCGCGCACGACACTGTCACGACTTGCCCGTCGGGCACGGTGGTGGTCGCGTCGCCGGTACCGACCACCGCGGGGATACCGAGTTCACGGGCGATGATCGACGCATGGCAGGTGCGACCGCCACGATTGGTGACGATCGCCGCCGCGGTCTTCATGACCGGTTCCCAGTCTGGTGTGGTGGTGTCGGCGACCAGCACCTGACCGGGCTTGAACTCCGCTAGGTGCGTGAGGTTCTCGATTCGCTTCACCGCACCCGAGGCGATCCGCTCGCCTACCGAGCGGCCTTCGGTCAGTATCTCGCCGCGGCCTTCGAGCACATACGTCTCGAGTGCCGTCACGCTGTGCTGGGAGGCCACCGTCTCGGGGCGGGCCTGGACGATATAGAGCTTTCCGTCGATCCCGTCCTTGGCCCACTCCATGTCCATCGGCCTGCCGTAGTGCTGCTCGATCGCACACGCGTAGCCGGCCAGCTCCAGAACGTCGGAGTCGGTGAGGCAGAAGCGGGCGCGGTCGGCCTTCGGGGTCGGGATGTTTCGCGTCGTGTTCTTCGTCTCGCCCTCGACGAGGATCATCTTCACGGCCTTGTCGCCGAGGAGGCGCCGCAACACGGTGCGATGACCGGCCAGATAGGTCGGCTTGTGGACATAGAACTCGTCCGGGTCGACGGCGCCCTGGACTATGTTCTCGCCGAGGCCGTAAGCGCCTGTAACGAACACAGCGTCACGGAACCCCGACTCGGTGTCGAGGGAGAACATCACACCGGACGATGAGATGTCAGAGCGCACCATCTTCATCACGCCGATCGAGAGCGAGACCTTGAAGTGGTCGAAGCCCTGGTCGATCCGGTAGTGAATGGCGCGATCGGTGAAGAGACTGGCGAAACACCGGCGGCAGGTGTCGAGCAGACTCTCGTCGCCCTTGATGTTGAGGTACGAATCCTGCTGGCCGGCGAAGCTGGCCGTCGGCAGATCCTCGGCAGTCGCCGAGCTCCGGACCGCGAGGCTGACGTCTTCGCCGTACTCCTTCTGGAGGGAGCGGTAGGCATCCAATATCTGGGCTGCAAGGTCATCGGGAAGGCCCGCCCCGTATACGATCTCTCTGGCGTGCTTGGCTTTTCGTGCCAGCGCCGCCACATCGGCAGGGTCGATGTCATCGAGTTCGGCGTGCAACCGGTCCCAGGCGCCGGCCTTGTCCAACATGTGCCGATAGCCCGCAGCGGTGATGGCGAACCCGTGCGGGATGCGGACATTCTGGCTGGACAGCTTCTGGAACATCTCGCCGAGCGAGGCGTTCTTACCGCCGACGAGCGGCACGTCCTCGATACCGATTTCCTCAAAAAAGCGGATGTACCCGGACGTACTCATGACGGTCCTCTCGTAGCGTTGTCAAGCAGTGGCGACGCAGCCGGAGTTGTTGCACCACAACGCCGTATTCGTCGCACATGTCAACCTCCCACAGCGGGCGCGGGGGGCACAGGGCCGAAGGTCATCCGATGGTGGCCGACGGCGGGCAGCGCGACGCGCAGACCGAGGACCTTGTGCTCTGTTGCCGGCGATGCCGGTCAGAATTTGAAGGACGGTCCGCACCCGGGACTTGGTCGTGCCGCTGCTGGTCCGCGCGACGTTGTGCCTACGGGTTGGGGACTTGCGGCCCTGTCGCGACGACCGACGCCGAGTGCATCGTCACAGAATGGAACATCTGAGCATGCTGGACGCGAGCTTTTTGCAGGCTGAGGATTCCGATCCCCATGTGAGTCTTGCGGTCGGCGCTGTATCGATCATCGAAGGTCCGCCCCTTGACTACACCGAGCTCGCTTCGGCGTTCGCCGAACGCGCGCAGGGCATTCCACGCTGCACCCAAGTGCTGCATACGCACCCATTCGATCTCGGCTCACCGGAATTGGTCGACGACCCCCGTTTCGACATCGCGCATCACCTTCACCGCGTCGCGCTGCCGCATCCGGGGGATGACGCCGAGCTGTTCGGGATGATCGCCAGCATCATGGAACGTCGTCTGGACCGCGACCTCCCGCTGTGGGAGTGCTGGATCATCGAGGGACTCACCGACGATCGGTGGGCAGTGTTGATGAAGATCCACCACTGCCTCGCCGACGGGATCGCCACGGCGCAGATGCTGTCGAAATTGACCGACGACGGCGCAGACGAGACTTTCGCCACCGACATTCGCGCCGCGAAGGAGTCCGGTAACTCGATCCTCGATCTGCTGCGGCCGCGTATGAACCCGCTGAACTGGATGAACGATGTCTGGCGGGCAACCCTTGCCGTCACGACCGCCGCTGAACACGCGGTGGTGGGTGCTGCCGAGCTGACAGCCCACGTGCTCATCGCAGCCCCGGAGTCGTCGCTGAACGGGCCTGTCGCCAAGATGCGGCGCTTCAGTGCCGCTCGGGTGGACCTCGACGTCATGAAACAGGTGTGTCGGGATTTCGACGTGACGCTTAACGACGTGGCGCTGGCGGCGATCACGAGCAGCTACCGGTCCGTGCTCCTCGGCCGAGGGGAAACGCCAGGAGCCCACGCATTGCGCACGCTGGTTCCCGTGTCGATGCGATCGGCCGACGACCTCGATGCTACCGACAACCGGGTGTCGGCAATGCTGCCGTTGTTGCCGGTCGACGAACCCGACCCGGTCAGGCAACTGGAGATCGTGCACAGCCGTCTGACGAGGGCCAAGGGGAGTGGTCAGCGGGAAGGTGGCAGCGTCGTACTCGCGGCCGCAGGCAATGTTCCGTTTGCATTCTCGGCGTGGATGATTCGACTGCTGACCCGACTGCCGCAGAAGGCGGTGACCGCACTGGCGACGAACGTGCCCGGGCCCCGCGGGCGGCAGCGAATGATGGGCCGAGAGGTGTTGGAGATCCTGCCGGTGCCGCCGATCGCCCTTCATCTGCGTACAGGTATCGCGATGGTGAGCTACGCCGACAGGTTCTTCTTCGGCATCACCGCCGACTATGACAGCGCGCCCGACGTCGACGCTCTCGCCCGCGGGATCGAAGACGGCGTGCAGCGCCTGGCGGCCCTCGGCAGCTCGGCTGGAGCCTCGGTCGGCCCGACCCGGCCGCCAACATAGGAGCTGCCATGGGCAGAGACAACGCGGGTCATATCCGCAACGAGTGGACCATCAACATCTCGCTGGACGGTCACGACGGCCAATCCAGAGCCACGGCGCTGTTGCGCGGACGCGAAGAGGAGGCGATAGGCGTTGGGGTGTCGAGGCTCAAGACAGAGGATCACTTCGTCGCAACTATCGGAGGCGAGTTGGCTGTCGCGCGTGCTCTGTCCGACCTGGCTAGAAAGCTGCTGGCCGCGGCGGCCCGAGACATCGAAACAGTCATGACGCGTCGAGATGACATCGTTCCGGCCGAGACGGGGGCTGAGGGCTGGAGCACCGCAACGACTTGGGCGTGAAGGCTGACCCTTGCTTCACCGCGCGTCGAAGCTGGCTACAGCTGACGTGGGTCCTTTGCGTCCGGCATTCGATAGAGAGCGGCGCCGGCAGTGATACCCGCCCCGGCTGCGACGAGAAGAACCCGACTGCCCGGCCGGATCTGATCGCTGGCACGGTCGAATGCCGCGGCCAACGAGACGGTGTGCGTTCGCCTGTCTTCGGCGACGATGATATGGGTCTCGGGGAGTCCCAGACACGCGGAAAGCGCGGCACGGAACCCGCTGCGTGCGGGCGCCGCCACCACCGCGTCAATGTCGTCGAGTGTGAGCGCCGATGCCTGTAGGCACGCCTCGGCCGCTTGTGCACCGGCAGCCGCGAACAGCTTGTCAGAGTTCTCCGATTCAGCGAACCGCAGGACATTGTGGCCATCGAGGAGTCCAACTGTGGCGCTGAAGGTTTCGCCGTCATCTGCGCTGTTGACCCAATGGATGCTCTCGAGGCCGCGCTCATCGTCGGACCAAGCACACAGGAACGCCATACCGGCCGGCGAGAAAGGAAAGTTCTCGCTCATTCCGTGGCCGGGATCAGCATCGCTGGCCACCACAAGGGCCAGCTCGATCGAGCGTGACTTCAGGAAGCCGTCAACGATCTGCAAGGCGGTGAGTGCTCCGCAGGATCCGTTTGAGACATCGAACGAGAATGTGCCGTGTGCCTGTTCGTGCGGATCTTCGGGATTGGCGCCGATGTCCTCTTGAATCATCGCCGCGAGCGCTGGCTCGGCCAGGTTGCGGTCGCGGTATATGCCTGCGTTGATCAGGAGATCGATATCGCGGGGGCTTCGCCCCGCCTCGTGGAGGCAGTGCTTGCCCGCCTTTACTGCCAGCCGGAGGGCACTGTGCCGAGTCCGCCACCCGCCGTCGGTCAGCGAAACCTGCTCAATCACCGTGCCCATAGCGTTCCACCAATTCCTCGTCGAGTGTCAGGAGCACGATGCCGATCTCCAAGCCAGATGCCAAAGCGATCAGCGCAACGGTCTCGCCGGGCCGGATGTGCCGCGCCTCAAGTTCTTCTACGAGGGCGACAGTGTGGGTCGTGGAGGCGGTGTTGCCGTACCGATCGACGGTGATCACCGCGTCGTGCTGCGGGCTCTCGCCGAAGTAGTCGGACATCGTCGCCATGCCCTTGCGGATCGCGCGAGCGGAAGTTTGATGAGTGATCACATGATCTATGTCGTGCAGCGAGATACCCACGGTGTCAAGCACTTCTTCGAGCAACAGTGGGGTGTTGGCCATCGCCGCCCGGTGGATGCCCCTGGCATCGGTGAACATTCGCGCCGCCGGCTCACCGCCCTTGGGGTAGGCGGTACACAGTCGGCTGTAGTCGGCAACGGTCGTGAATCCGGCGAACTGTATGCCTTCGGATCCGGCCGGTGCTCGTTCGAGGAGAAGTGCCGCCCCTGCGTCGCCAAGGGTCAGCGATGCCAGCTCCTTGCTCATGATGTTGCGGATATGCCGGGCTGCATTCTGGCCGAGTTGCGAGATGTACTCCCCGCTGACCACCAACGCGCGCTCGATACTTCCCTGACGAATCCAGTTGTTCGCGACGGTCACACCGGTGAGCATTCCTGCGCAGGCGTTCGAGATGTCGAACGTCATCGCCTTGTCGGCTCCGATGGCATGCGCGACTGCGCTACTCATTGTGGGTTCCATCTGCTGCGTCAGGCCGTCGCGAAGTTTCGTGATGCTGCAGCTGATTACCGCGTCGAGCGAAGCGGCGTCGCACTGCGCACGCTGTAGTGCGTCCGTCGCGGCCGCGATGGCCAGACTGTGGGAATCGTACTCACCCACCGAGACGCGACGTTCATGTATTCCGGTCAGCCGCTCAAGGTCGATGTGTGTGTGATGGCGCGTGGTCGACATCAAGTCGTCTGTCGTGAGGTGCGTCGTCGGAAGACACCGTCCGGCGCTGGCCACACGCGTTCGAAACGGGGTGGCGGGCCCTCCACTCGAGGGCTCTTCGACCATCCAGTGCGTGCGCATCCTCGAATGGTGCGCCGCGGGTGCAAACCACGGCTAGGGCGTTTCGGGCACCGTCGCGAGGACCTTCGACCCTTCGTCGCGCGCCTTGGTGATTCCTGGCCTGTGGCGGCTTTTGCCGCGCTGCCGAGCGGTTCCGAGCGCTGACGACGCCAGCCGCTCGAGCGAGTCGCGTCTTATGCGAGGCCTGTTGGAACGAGGGCGAGGACCTTAGCCTCTGCTGCGCGGTCGCGAGCTGTCGTCAGACTCGCGGTGGTGCGCATGCGATCCGGCACCTAAACCACAATCTTTTGAGGAGACATCATGTCGATCCGGGTGGGTGTGAACGGTTTCGGCCGTGTCGGCCGAAACTTCTTCCGCGCGGTAGACGCGCAACTTGCAGCAGGCACCACCGACATCGAGATCGTGGCGGTCAACGACCTCACCGACAACAAGACGCTGGCGCACTTGCTCAAATACGACTCTGTCCTCGGGCGCTTACCGCACGACGTATCGGTCGACGGCGACGACCTTGTGATCGGAGATCGGCGAATAAGGACGTGGTCCATCGCTGACGGGCCGACCGCGTTGCCGTGGGGAGATCTCGGTGTAGACGTCGTGATCGAGTCCACCGGCCGATACACCGCCGCAGAGCATGCCCGGGGCCACCTACACGGAGGAGCGAAGAAGGTGGTGGTGTCCGCGACGTCGAAGGGTGCGGACCTCACCGTCGTCATGGGGGTGAATCACCGCGACTACGACGGCACACAGACGGTCGTCTCGAACGCCTCGTGTACGACGAATTGCCTTGCGCCGATGGCGAAGGTGCTGGACGAGGTGTTCGGCATCGAGCGCGGTCTGATGACGACGATTCATGCATACACACCCGACCAGAACTTGCAGGACGGTCCGCACAGGGACCTTCGGCGAGCGCGCGCCGCGGCGATCAACGTGGTGCCAACGTCGACTGGGGCCGCTCGCGCGATTAGTTTGGTCCTTCCACAACTCGAGGGTCGGCTCGACGGCTACGCGCTGAGAGTGCCGGTCCCCACCGGTTCAGCAACCGATCTCACCGTGATCGTCCGCGAGCCGGCGACAGCCGAGGCGGTTAACGCCGCATTCTCGGCTGCCGCCGACGGTGAGCTCAGCGGCTTCCTCACCTATACCGAGGATCCGATCGTCTCCTCGGACATTGTGACCGACCCATCGTCGTGCATCTTCGACGCCGGACTCACCAAGGTGACTGGTGAGCTTGTGAAGATCGTCGGCTGGTACGACAACGAGTGGGGTTACTCCCACCGCCTCGCCGACCTGACCAGTCTTGTGGCATCTACCCTCTAGGTCTGCTGGTCGCTGTCCGGCTACAGCTTGCCGGCGATGAAGCCCGCGGCTTGATCCACCAGCCCGGAGCCGAGGTACGAGGGCTGCAGGTGCGAATCCCAATTCAGACCTCTCCCACAGATGGGGTCGCCGTCCGCGCACTGGTCGATCGTCCTGTTGGCATAGGCGGGGGCTGGGCCGAGTCGCCTGGTGCCGTTACCGAATAGCGCGACGGCTGCAATGTGCTGACTGATATCCGCCGGAAGCGAATTCGCTCTGGCAAAAAGATCGGCCGCCGTGGCACCGAGTGAATAGCCGCCGATCGCAATTCGGGTGTTCGGGCAACTACCCGCCATGGATCGGACGTGAGCGCCGATGTCTCTGGCACCGGTGGCGGCGTCCAGGTCGGCGGGATAGTTCACCCCATAGACCCCGACCGACATCGCCGTCTTGGAGCGCAGCGCGTTGACGAGCCCATCGCCGACGGCGCCGACGCCGGGCGGTTCCTGGCGGCCGCGGGCGAAGACCACTTCGACGTCGGGGCACGCGGCCGACGCCGCCGGGATCAGCTGCGCTGACGGGAAGGGGAGTGTTGCCGGGGAAATCACGAGTGCCACGGCGAGCGCGAAGGCGGCCGCGATGGTGACGATGCGTGCAGTTACTGGCCTGGGGTTCATGAATGATTTTCGGTAGGCGAGCGGCGTACGTTACGTCAAGCTGGAGCGGACCCTCAGACCGGTGCGACTGCCGGCCAAGATCCAGCTAGCCGCGCAATGATTCGGTGTCGATCACGAACCGGTAGCGCACATCACTCGCAATCACCCGTTGATACGCCTCGTTGATGTAGTCCGGTGTGATGATCTCGATTTCGGGCCGAACGTCATGCTCGGCGCAGAAGTCCAGCATCTCCTGCGTTTCGGCGATGCCGCCGATCAACGAACCGGCCAGGCTGCGTCGTGCCATAACCAGGGATGGAGCCGCGACCGTCATGGGACGCTCGGGCATCCCGAGCTCGACAAGAGTGCCGTCGAGCTTCAACAGCCCGAGGTAGGCATTCAGATCGAGGTTGGCAGAGACAGTGTTCAAGATGAGGTCGAAGGAACCGGCGAGCGTTTCGAACGTTCCTGGATCGGAGGTGGCGTAGTACTCGTCGGCGCCCAGTCGCAGGCCGTCCTCCATCTTCTTCAGAGACTGGCTCAGCACCGTCACCTTCGCGCCCATCGCATGGGCGAGCTTGACCCCCATGTGACCCAATCCGCCAAGACCGATCACCGCGACATGCGTGCCAGGGCCCGCATTCCAGTGGCGCAGAGGCGAATACAGCGTGATGCCTGCGCACAGCAGCGGTGCGGCAGCGCTCAGCGGCAAGCTGTCGGGGATGTGCAGCACGTAGTTCTCGTCGACGACGATCGCGCCGCTGTAGCCGCCCTGGGTCGGCTCGCCGTCGCGGCCGACGCCGTTGTAGGTGCCGACCATTCCGGGGTTGGTGCAGTACTGCTCCTGCCCGGCCCGGCACTGGGCGCACTCACGACAACTGTCGACGAAGCAGCCGACGCCGACGCGGTCGCCCACCTTGAACTTGCTGACCTCGGAGCCGATCTCGGTGACGACGCCCGCGATCTCGTGCCCGGGCACCATCGGGTAACCCACATCGCCCCACTCGCCCTTGACGGTGTGGATATCGGAATGGCAGATACCCGCGAAATGGATGTCGAATGCGACGTCGTGCGCCCCGACCTCGCGGCGGGTGATGGTGGTCTCGGTCAGCGGCGCCGTCGCCGATACGGCGGCGTACGCGGAAACAGTGGTCATAACGGCCTTCTACCTCGGGTAATCACAAATTGATTCGCTGCGACGGTGCAGCCTCACCCATTTCAAACGGACGAACGGATCGTGTTCTTCCCCGTGGAGGTGTGAGTTATTTCCTAAAGTCCAGGTGCGCGGAAGGCGCCGTTGAACGAGAGCCGCTCATAGCGGGCCGCCCGGGCCGCCGTGTAGGGGTCCCGGTCGACGATGTCCTGGGCCTCGTCCACGCTGAGATCGCCCGTGATGAGGACAGCCCCGGTCTCGTCCTCCTGGCGACCTGCCAGCACGATGCGGCCGGCGGCGACCTCGCCCTTCAGCCACTCCAGATGGGCGGGCCGGGTTTCGTTGACGATGTCGGGCGACTGCAGATAGGTCGATTTCAAGATGTGGAACATCTGCGCAACGCTAATTGATCGGGGCGTTGATCCACGGTAGGTCCGCGAGTATTCCGCGGGCGGCGACGATGCCCTCGCCGGTCTGCCACACCTCGTTGTTGACCGCGAAGATCCGATTGTCGCGGTTCGCGGACAACTTCTTCCACGCGTCGCTCTCCAACACCCGCGGCGCACGGTCCTTGGCGGCGGTGGAGTCGAACGAGATGTAGACGAGGTCGCCGTCGGCGGCCGAGAAGTCGGGCGAGTTGTCCAAGTCAGTGTCGGTGATGCCGATCTCGATATACGGCGTATCGGTAAACCGTTGGGACACAGGACGATCGACGCCGACGGCGGCCAGCACGCTGCCGGGGAAGTTGTCTGGCCCGTAGACCCGCATCGTGGTCTCGGTGAACTGAACGACCGAAGCCTGAAAATGGGCGGCGTCGTTCTCGGCGCCCGTCTTGTCGGCGGCCTTCTCGAAACCGTCGATCATTTGATTCGCCGCGTCGAGCCGCCCGGTCGCCTCACCGACCGTGCGCGTGGTGTCCTGCCACGCGGCACCCGGCTCGCCGGTGAACACCGTGGGCGCGATCGCCGAGAGCTCACCGAAATCCCCGGGTGTCAGCGCTTGCGAGCCGAGGATCAAGTCGGGAGTCGCGGCCTTGATCGCGTCGATGTCGGGTGCGCTGCGGCTGCCTGCTCCCGGCACGTCATGGATGACCTTGCCGAGGTATGACGGTTGGCTGCTCGAGCCGTCGGGCAGTGCGGCGGCCACCACCCGTGACTGCAGGCCGAGCGCGCACAGCGTGTCGAGCTGGTCGCCGGAGAGCACCACGATGCGCTGTGGATCCGCACGCACCTCGGTCTCACCGGCGGCATGGCGCACGATCCGGTCGGGTGGGCCGGGGTCGACGGGGGCGGGCTCGGGCGCACAGGATTCGTCTGGCCTGCGCTGATTGCCCAGCACGCCCGCACTCGCGATTCTCGTGGTGCTGGTGATCAGCGATTGCTCGCCGTCGGTCGGTGACGCATCTCCGCCCAGCGAGCCGCAGCCGCTGATGACCAGCGCTGCCGCGATCGCCGCCGACGAGGCCATAAGGCCGGCGCGGGGTCCGCTGATCAGCACGTCGCCGACGGTAACATCCAGCCAGCTTGCGCCAGGTCAGCCGTCATCGAGAACCATTTACGACAGTTTGTAGGACCACCACGACTTCCGGGTATCCCGGGAGTTAGGATTCATCAAGAATGGCCGCCCGGCCGACGAGGATGTTTGGAGGACCTGTTGGTAGCCGAAGCGCCCCCAATCGGAGAACTCGAGGCCCGCCGTCCCTTCCCGGCCCGGCTCGGCCCCAAGGGCAACCTGGTCTACAAGCTGATCACCACGACCGATCACAAGATGATCGGCATCATGTACTGCGTCGCCTGCTTCATCTTCTTCTTCATCGGCGGGCTGATGGCGCTGTTCATGCGCACCGAATTGGCGATGCCTGGGCTGCAGTTCCTGTCCAACGAGCAGTTCAACCAGCTGTTCACCATGCACGGCACGGTGATGCTGCTGTTCTACGCGACCCCGATCGTGTTCGGGTTCGCCAACCTGGTCCTTCCGTTGCAGATCGGCGCGCCCGACGTGGCGTTCCCGCGCCTGAACGCGTTCTCGTTCTGGCTGTTCCTGTTCGGCGCGATGATCGCGATCGCCGGCTTCATCACCCCCGGCGGCGCCGCCGACTTCGGCTGGACCGCCTACTCACCGCTGACCGACGCGATTCACTCGCCCGGCGCGGGCGGTGACCTGTGGATCATGGGCCTGGCCGTCGGCGGTCTCGGCACCATCCTCGGCGGCGTCAACATGATCACCACGGTGGTCTGCATGCGCGCACCGGGTATGACCATGTTCCGCATGCCGATCTTCACCTGGAACATCCTGGTGACGTCGATCCTGGTGCTGTTGGCCTTCCCGATTCTGACCGCCGCGCTGTTCGGTCTGGCCGCCGACCGTCACCTCGGCGCGCACGTCTACGACCCGGCCAACGGCGGAGTGTTGTTGTGGCAGCACCTGTTCTGGTTCTTCGGCCACCCCGAGGTGTACATCATTGCGCTGCCGTTTTTCGGCATCGTGACCGAGATCTTCCCCGTGTTCAGCCGCAAGCCGATCTTCGGTTACACCACGCTGATCTACGCGACGCTGTCGATCGCCGCGCTGTCGGTGGCGGTGTGGGCGCACCACATGTACGCGACGGGCGCTGTCCTACTGCCGTTCTTCAGTTTCATGACGTTCCTGATCGCGGTGCCGACGGGTATCAAGTTCTTCAACTGGATAGGCACGATGTGGAAGGGGCAGTTGACGTTTGAAACACCGATGCTGTTCTCGGTGGGCTTCCTCGTCACCTTCCTGCTCGGTGGTCTGTCGGGTGTGCTGCTGGCCAGCCCGCCCATCGACTTCCACGTCACGGACTCCTACTTCGTGGTAGCGCACTTCCACTACGTGCTCTTCGGCACGATCGTGTTCGCGACCTACGCAGGCATCTACTTCTGGTTCCCGAAGATGACGGGCCGCCTGCTCGACGAGCGCCTGGGCAAGCTGCACTTCTGGCTGACGTTCATCGGTTTCCACACCACCTTCCTGGTGCAGCACTGGCTCGGTGACGAGGGCATGCCGCGTCGCTACGCGGACTACCTGCCGTCCGACGGGTTCACGACGCTCAACGTGGTCTCGACTATCGGCGCGTTCATCCTGGGCGTCTCTACGATTCCGTTCGTGTGGAACGTGTTCAAGAGTTGGCGCTACGGCGAGCCGGTCACGGTCGACGATCCGTGGGGCTATGGCAACTCGCTGGAGTGGGCGACCAGTTGCCCGCCGCCGCGGCACAACTTCACCGAGCTGCCCCGAATCCGTTCGGAGCGACCCGCGTTCGAGCTGCACTATCCGCACATGGTGGATCGGATGCGCGCTGAGGCCCACGTGGGTCGCTCGCACGGCCCGGGCGACGGGGACGTGACGCGGCTCGACGACGAGAACGTCCGCACCTGACGGGACCGCAGGACAACCGGGGGTGAATGGTCGAGAGGTGGCTTCACCGGTCGGCACTTCGCGCAAGCGGTCGTCGGTGCTGATCACCGTCACCGGACCCGATCAACCAGGCGTGACGTCGGCACTTTTCGAGGTGCTGTCACGGCACAAGGTCGAGCTTCTCAACGTCGAACAGGTCGTCATTCGCAGCCGACTGACGCTGGGCGTGCTGGTCGCAGGTTCTGACGAGGTTGCCGGTGGCGCCGAGCTGCGCGACGAAGTGCGCTTCGCCATCCAGGGCTTCGGCCTGGATGTCACGATCGAACGCAGCGACGATTCGCCGGTACTGCGCGAGCCGTCCACCCACACCATCGTTGTGTTGGGCCGTCCGATCAGCGCCGAGGCGTTTGGCGTGGTGGCCCGTGAAGTCGCGGCGCTGGGCGTCAACATCGATTTCATCCGCGGCGTCTCCGACTACCCGGTGACCGGACTCGAGCTGCGGGTCTCGGTGCCGACAGGCGGCACCTACGAACAGCTGCAGGCCGCGATGGCGCGCGTCGCGGTCGCCGAGGGTGTCGACATCGCGCTCGAGGATTACAGCCTTTCGCGACGGGCCAAGCGGCTCATCGTCTTTGACGTCGACTCGACGCTGATCCAGGGTGAGGTCATCGAGATGCTCGCCCACCGGGTCGGAGCGCACGCGGCGGTCGCCGAAATCACCGAGGCGGCGATGCGGGGTGAGTTGGACTTCGCGGAGTCGTTGAACCGCAGGGTCGCGACGTTGGCCGGATTACCCGCCAATGTGCTGGAGGAGGTCGGTGAGCAGATCGAGCTGACACCAGGCGCGCGAACCACGCTGCGGACGTTGCGGCGCCTGGGTTTTTACTGCGGCATCGTGTCGGGCGGCTTCCGCCAGGTCATCGAGCCGTTGGCGCACGAGCTGGAGATGGATTTCGTCGCGGCCAACGAGCTGGAGATCGTCGACGGGAAGCTGACCGGCCGGGTGGTGGGGCAGATCATCGACCGGCCGGGAAAAGCCAAGGCGCTGCGTGACTTCGCGCAGCAGGCCGGGGTGCCGATGGAACAGACGGTGGCCGTCGGCGACGGCGCCAACGACATCGACATGCTCACCGCTGCCGGGCTGGGCGTGGCATTCAACGCCAAGCCGGCATTGCGGGAGGTCGCCGACGCGTCGATCAGCTACCCATATCTGGACACCGTGTTGTTCATCCTGGGCATCACACGCGGCGAGATCGAGGCCGCCGACAAACGTGACGGCATGGTGCGCCGCGTCGACATCCCCGACGACTGACGACTAGACCACGACGTTCGTCGGCTCCGGCGCTGCAGAACCCGTGATGCTGTGCCAGGCGCGGGCGAGCAGGCCGATGGCCTCGGCGAGCTGTGCATCGGGCAGCGCATACGGGATGCGCACGAATCGCTCCAGAGTCCCGTCGACGCCGAATCGCGGCCCGGCAGGCAGGTCGAGGCCCAGCCGCGAGGCGGCCGCAGACAGTGCCGTGCTCATCGGTGCGGGCAGGCGCACCCATAGCGACATACCGCCGATGCCCGGGCCGGGTTCCCAATCCGGCAGGTGGCGAGCCAACAGCGATTGCAGCAGCGCGCGGCGGGTCCGCAGGATCTCGCGGCGTTCCGGCAATATCTCGTCACGACGGCCGAGAAGTCTTGCGGCGGCGAACTGTTCGAGCACCGGGGTGCCCATGTCAATCGACGGCCGCAGTGCGGCGATCGTCGCGATGGTGGCGCGTTCGGCACGGATCCAGCCGACTCGCAGTCCGCCCCAGAACGACTTCGACATCGAACCGACGGTGAGGATCAGATCGCGTCGCGTCGTCATCTCGGCGGCCAGGGGAGCCGGCATCGGCCCGTCAAGCCACATGTCGAGGATCGTCTCGTCGATGATCGTCCGGGTACGCGTCTCGGCAATGATGCGCGCCAGGCGTTTCCGGTCATCCGCGGGCATGGTGAGCCCCGTGGGGTTCTGGTTGTCGGGAATGAAATACGCGAGGTTGGGTGCGAGCTGGTTGACTGCGGCCTGCACGGCGTCGAGTTCCCAGCCGGCCTCGGTCATCGCCACCGGCACGGGCCGAGCCCCTGTCGTGGTGATCGCAGACAACACACCGTGATAGGTGGGCTGTTCGACCAGGACGCGATCGCCCGGCTGGACATAGGTCGTCAAAATCAACGAGATCGCGTGCAGTGCACCGGTTGTCACCAAGACCTGATCGGGATCGGTGGGAAGCCCACGCTCGCAATACCGTTGCGCGATCGCCTCGCGCAGCGCGCTCACCCCGACGAGTTCGTGGCCCGGTTCATGGAGATACGGGGTGACGTCTCGGGTGGCGTCGACGAACGCCTCCATCACGGCGGCTGCCGGAGCGGATAACGCGGCGGCGGCCAGACTGATGGTCGGTGGCTTCGTGTCGGTTCGGACCGCGGGCGCCACCGGTAGCGCAGTGGTGCTACGCGCCCCGCGGCGGGCATTGAGGTAGCCGTCCTCGCGCAGTTGTGTGAAGGCGGCGGTGACCGTCGTGCGCGATACCCGCAGCACGTCGGCGAGCGTGCGCTCGCTGGGTAGCCGTGCGCCGACGGGGACGCGGCCGTCGACGATCAGCAATCGGATCGCGTCTGCCAGTCCTTGATAGGCGGGTCCACTGTGACTGGATGTGCGCCAGTTGCCCAATTCGCGGGCCAATAACTCCACATCGAGCGCTCTGACGGGCATTTCTACTGTCATATGCAGGCCAGTATGCGCTAACTGGCTATTGAAGAGCAAGCCAGTTGAGCCCGAATATGTAATCGTGAGTACGAATTGGATATCGAAATTGAGCCGCGGTCTGGCGAAGACCTTCAGTTGGGGGATGCCGGCCGGGTGCGTCGACTACCTCGACCGCGATGCCGAGCGCATGGCGCGCGAAGTGGACCTCATCGCGATGCGCTTCCCGCATCACTCGTGACGGCACTGCTGCGAGGGTCCCTGCGCGGCACGGCGCTGCTGGTCGGATTGGCCGGCTACGGCCTCTCCATGGCGATGATGGTGCGCGCCGGTCTGGGCCTGGACCCGTGGGACGTGTTCCACCAGGGCCTCGCCCGGCACACCGGGATGACGATCGGCGTGGCGTCGGCGGTGGTCGGCGTCGCGGTGCTGCTGGCCTGGATTCCGCTGCGCAATAGGCCGGGCATCGGCACGATCGCCAATGTCATCGTCATCGCCATCACCGTCGACCTCGGCATGGTTCTCATGGAGCAGCCGACGTCGATGCCGGTGCGTATCGCGATGATGGTCGGTGCGGTGGTGCTGAACGCGTTCAGCACGGTGCTCTACGTGGGCGCCGGGCTCGGACCGGGACCGCGCGACGGCCTGATGACTGGACTGGTGGTGCGAACCGGGCTGTCGGTGCGGTTGGTCCGCACGTCGATCGAGGCCAGTGTGCTGGCCGTTGGATGGCTGCTCGGCGGCACCGTCGGCGTCGGGACAGTGCTCTACGCGTTCGGCATCGGTCCGTTGGTCCAGTTCTTCGTGCGCATCACGCCGAAGCGCGTCCTCGCCGTCAGCGGCTGGGCCTCCGTCGCGGATGCCAGCGATTTGGGCGTGCGCAGTCATGCTGAGCGCGACCGAACACGCCGAAACCGCTTCACTACGATGAGACGGTGCCAGTCGCCGGAGGAGATACAGCCGACCCCGACCTGCTGATCGACTTCGCGAAGGTGTCTCTTCGCCGTGGTGGCCAGGTTCTCGTGGGACCCATCACCTGGTCGGTCGAGCTCGACGAACGCTGGGTGGTCATCGGGCCCAACGGCGCAGGCAAGACATCGCTGCTCCGCATCGCCGCCGCAATGGAGTATCCGTCGTCGGGTACGGCGTTCGTCCTGGGTGAGCGACTGGGCAGGGTCGACATGGCAGAACTGCGCTCCCGCGTCGGTTTGAGCAGTTCGGCGCTCTCCCAGCGGGTGCCCGACGGCGAGGTGGTGCGCGACCTGGTCGTGTCGGCGGGGTACTCGGTGCTCGGTCGCTGGCGCGAACAATACGAAGACGTCGACTACGAGCAGGCGGTCGACATGCTCGAGAGCATCGGCGCCGAGCACCTGGCCGAACGCACCTACGGCACCCTGTCCGAAGGGGAGCGCAAACGCGTGCTCATCGCGCGGTCGATGATGACCGACCCCGAGCTGCTGTTGCTCGACGAGCCCGCTGCCGGCCTGGATCTCGGCGGCCGCGAGGACTTACTCGCGCGGCTGGAGGATCTCGCTTTGGACCCGGATTCTCCCGCGCTCGTGTTGGTCACCCATCACGTTGAGGAGATTCCGCGTGGCTTCTCCCACGGCCTGATCCTGTCCGAGGGCAAGATCGTCGACTCCGGTCTGCTCCCCGACGTGCTGACCGCCGAGAATCTGTCGAAGGCGTTCGGGCAGTCGATCGTCCTCGAGCACTCCGAGGGCCGATACTTCGCCCGTCGGGCCAGGACCCGGGCGGCGCACAGGAGGCGAGCGTGACTTTTCGGAGGGTAGGAGCGAAGTGACTGGGGATCCAACTTCAGGTCCACTGACCCCGAGACCGGCCGCGACGGTGATGCTGGTACGCGACACCGCCCGGGAAATTGAGGTGTTCCTGATGCGTCGCCACTCGGCGATGGAGTTCGTCGCGGGGGTGATGGTGTTCCCCGGCGGTGGTGTCGACGACCGCGACCGCAACGCCGACATCGCCTGGTTCGGCCCCGAACCAGCCTGGTGGGCAGAACGATTCGGCGTCGAACCCGACCTTGCCGAGGCTCTGGTCTGCGCCGCGGCGCGCGAGACCTTCGAAGAGTCCGGCGTATTGTTCGCCGGTCCCGCCGACGACCCCGACGGCATAGTCGGCGACGCGTCGGTCTACGGCGATGCGCGGGCAGACCTGGCCAACCATTCCTTGTCATTTGGGGAATTTCTGCGTCGAGAGAAGCTAGTGCTGCGCGCGGATCTGCTTCGGCCGTGGGCGAATTGGGTCACCCCGAAGGAGGAGCGCACCCGCCGCTACGACACGTTCTTCTTCGTGGGGGCGCTGCCCGACGGCCAACTGGCCGACGGGGACAACACCGAAACCGATCAGGCATTCTGGAGCACACCGCGGGCCGGTCTCGACGAGTTCGCCGCAGGCCGTTCGTTCCTGCTCCCTCCCACGTGGACGCAACTGGACTCGCTCAACGGACGCACGGTCGCCGAAGTGCTTGCCGTCGACCGCAAGATCGTCGCCGTCGAACCGCACCTGGCTGCGGACACCGACACCGGCAACTGGGAGATCGAGTTCTTCAACAGCGACCGGTATAACGCCGCACGCAACCGCCGCGCGCCCGACGGCTACAGCCGGGACACACCGCTGGCATGAACGAGTTCGTATCGATCCACACCGGCGACGAGCATCCTGGCATCGCGACCCTCCTGCTGTCCCGGCCGCCCACCAACGCGCTGACGCGTCAGGTGTACCGCGAGCTCCACAGCGCGGCGGCAGACATCGGCAGGCGCGAAGACGTTCGCGCGGTCATCCTCTTCGGCGGCCACGAAATCTTCTCCGCCGGTGACGACGTGCCCGACCTGTCGTTGCTCGACAGCGCAGAAGCGGTATCGGCAACCGAGGTCTGCCGGCGCGCGGTCGATGCGCTCGCCGCGATTCCCAGGCCTACCGTTGCCGCGATCACGGGGTACGCGTTGGGCGGCGGGCTGAACCTGTCGCTGGCAGCCGACTGGCGCGTGGCCGGTGACAACGTCAGGTTCGGGGTGACGGAGATCCTGGCCGGCCTGGTTCCCGCGGGCGGCACATCGCGCCTGGCCCGTGCCGTCGGCCTGTCCAAGGCCAAGGACATGGTGTTCAGCGGGCGGTTCATCGACGCCAAGGAGGCGCTGGCGGTGGGCCTGATCGACGAGATGGTCGCGCCCGACGGCGTGTATGACGCGGCGCTGGCCTGGGCGCGGCGGTTCGTCGAACATCCTGCTCAGGTACTGGCCGCAGCCAAGGCGACCTTCGACCCTTAGGCTGCCCTGTTATGAGCTTTGAGGAATCCGATACGGCCTCTGATGTCGCCGCCGCGGGCTCCGGCCTCTGATGTCGCCGCGCCGGCTCCGGTCCCCAATCCGCACGCCACCGCGGAACAGGTCGAGGCTGCCCGCCACGACTCCAAGCTCGCCCAGGTGCTCTACCACGACTGGGAGGCAGAGTCATACGACGACAAATGGTCGATCTCCTACGACAAACGATGCGTCGACTACGCCCGCGATCTGTTCGACGCGACGGTGCCCGACGAGGAGTTGCGCAATCTGCCCTACGACCGTGCGCTCGAACTCGGCTGCGGTAGCGGGTTCTTCCTCCTCAACCTGATCCAGGCCGGGGTGGCCCGCCGCGGTTCGGTGACCGATTTGTCTCCGGGGATGGTCAAGGTCGCCACGCGCAACGGCGAGAACCTGGGCCTCGAAATCGACGGACGGGTCGCCGACGCAGAAGGCATTCCATACGACGACGACACGTTCGACCTCGTCGTCGGCCACGCCGTGTTGCACCACATCCCCGATGTCGAGTTGTCGCTGCGGGAGGTCGTGCGGGTGCTCAAGCCCGGTGGCCGCTTCATCTTCGCGGGTGAGCCGAGCAATGCAGGCGAGAATTACGCGCGGCCGTTGTCGACGTTGACGTGGCGGGCGGTCACGAACGTGACCAAGCTACCGGGACTGTCCGGCTGGCGCCGACCGCAGGCCGAGCTCGACGAGTCGTCGCGAGCGGCCGCACTGGAAGCGATCGTCGACTTGCACACATTCTCGCCCGACGATTTGGAGCGCATGTCGCGCAACGCCGGCGCCGTCGATGTCTCCACCAGCACAACGGAGTTCACCGCTGCGATGCTCGGCTGGCCACTGCGCACCCTCGAGGCGGCAGTGCCGCCCGGCCGGTTGGGTTGGGGCTACGCGAAGTTCGCCTTCAACAGTTGGATCGCGCTGAGCTGGATCGACGAGAATCTCTGGGGTTCCGTGGTGCCGAAGGGCTGGTTCTACAACGTGATGGTGACCGGGGTCAAGCCGTCGTAGATTTCCGGCTCGCCGATATCGACTATCTGCGAAGCGCCGAAGGCCTGCAGGCGCTGCGCGATGTTGCCGGCCTGCAGCTCACCGACGCCACGTTGGTTTCCGACATCACTTGGGCACGTGGGCGTTTCGGCGAGCGATCCGCTGTTCTCGTGGAGACAACGGTCTTGCGGCGACGAGCCCTTGCGAAGTTCGATGATCCCGCACAGTGGTTGTTCACCGACGAGGCGCTCCAACAGGCAACCGCTGGACCGGTGGCAGCGCACAGGGCGCAACGGTTGCGGGGCGCGATCGTGCATGACGCCACCTGCTCGATCGGCACCGAGCTCGGCGCCCTTCGCTACCTGGCCGACGTGCTGATCGGAAGCGACGTCGACCCGGTCCGGCTGGCGATGGCGAAACACAACGTCCCCGGAGTCGACCTGTGCCGCGCCGACGCGCTGCATCCGGTCACCCGCAACGCGGTCGTCCTGCTCGACCCCGCCCGCCGCAGCGGTGGACGTCGCCGATTTGATCCGCGGGATTACACGCCGGGACTGGACACGCTGCTCGACGTCTACCGGGGCCGTGATTTCGCCGTGAAGTGTGCGCCGGGAATCGATTTCGATGCCGTAGGCCGGTTGGGGTTCACCGGCGAGATCGAAGTGACATCGATGGCGGGCGGTGTGCGCGAGGCATGCCTGTGGTCGGCGGAACTGGCTGCCCCAGGCGTGACACGACGGGCCAGCATGCTCGACGCGGGGGAGGAGATCACCGACGCCGATCCTGACGACTGCACGGTGGCGCCGGCCGGCCGGTGGATCGTCGATCCCGACGGCGCCGTCGTCCGCGCCGGACTGGTACGGCACTACGGGGCGCGCCACGGGTTGTGGCAACTCGACCCTGACATTGCCTACCTGTCCGGCGATCGGCTGCCGCCCGGAGTGCGCGGTTTCGAGGTACTCGAGGAGCTCTCATACAGCGAACGCCGACTGCGCCAGGCGCTTTCGGGTCGGGACGCCGGCGCGCTCGAGATCCTGGTCCGCGGTGTGGACGTCGACCCCGACGTACTTCGGCGCCGGCTGCGATTGCGTGGAACGCAAGCGGTCTCGGTGGTCATCACCCGCCTTGGCGCCGGGGCCGCAAGCCGGGCAACGGCATTCATTTGCCGTCCGTCACGCTGATGCGTTCCGCGGCTCGGCTGGAACGCCACGTACCCTGGTGGTGATGCGCCGGTGCCAGAGCCGGCGCCGACTGCGAGGACGTCCAACGATGCGCATTCTCCTACTGGCTGCTGTGGTGACGGCTGCCGTCGCCGGTTTGATCGGCAGCCCAGTCGCGTCGGCCCAGTCGGCGTGCATCGATCTGGGCGGCACGGTGAGCCCGGACCAGATCTGTCGCGTACACGCCCAGAACGATGCCTACCTGCTCGATTTCACCTTCCCCACGCAGTACCCGGATCAGCAGGCGGTGGTTACGTACCTGAACCAGGCGCGGGACGGGTTCGTCAACGTCTCGGATATGCCCGGCTCGCGCGGCCTGCCCTACGTGCTCGACGCCAAGGGCACTGGCTACCGCTCGGGTCTGCCCCTGCTCGGCACCGACAGCTTGGTGTTCGAGGTGTACCAGAATGTGGGCGGTGCGCACCCGGTGACGTGGTACCAGGCATTCAATTGGAATCACGCCACGAACGCACCGATCACGTTCGAATCACTGTTCAAGCCGGGCACCAAACCGCTCGACGTGATCTACCCCGAAGTCAATCGCATCCTGGGGGCGCAGCAAGGGCTGGTCGACCCGATCGGGCAGACCCAGGGGCAGGATCCGGCCAACTACCAGAACTTCGCGCTGACCGATGACTCGCTCATCTTCTTCTTCGGTCAGGGCGAGATGTTCCCGGAGTCGGCGGGGCCGGTCCAGGTGTCGGTGCCTCGCGTAGCCGTCGCACCGATGCTGGCGCTCTAAGCCGGCGCGAAGCCGTACACGCGCCCCTCGCTGGTGGCCGTGACGACGCGGCGGTCATGGCCGATGGACACGCCAACGGGCCAGCCGCCCGCATTGGGCAGTGGGTAGCTGTTCAATGTGCGTCCGTCGGCGGTGTCGAACACGAGCATCGCCTGACCGTTCTCTCCCTCGCGGGTTACCGCGTATGCGATGTTTGGTCCGGCTTGACTCGAGGTGGTCAACGGTTCGACATCGTCACGCGTCCACGCCACCTCACCTCGGTCGCCGTCGTCCTTGATACCGACCAGCTTCGCCCCCGGTCCGCCGCCGGCCACGATCAACCCCTCGGGTGACACCGACGGCGGTGTCTGCGCCAGATACTTCAGTGGGACCGACCATTTCGGCTTCCCATCGGCGGTGTTTATCGCCCACAGGTGCTCGTCTCGCCCGTTGACGTACGCGGTGGACCCATCGGCGGACAGCACCGGGCTGGCGAGCGGTCCACCGCCGACGGCATCGCTGGTCCACTCGCGGGTCAGGCCGGGGTTCTGGCCCTGGCGGTAGCGCAGTCCGACGAGGACGGGCGATTCGGCGTCCGGCTCCCACAACCCGAGTACCACGATCCCGGTCTGCTCCGCGAAAGCCGGCGCCGCCGCCACCGGGCAACGTGCACGCGCAGGCTTACAGTCGGCCAGACCGCGCTCGGAATCCTTGGGATCGACCCCTTCGATCAGGTCGAGGGGCGATTCGTCGACGACACCCTTGTGAGCGTCGAGCACCAGCACCTGGCCCAAGTGAGTCACCACCAGGAGATGGCCCGGTGTCAGGATTCGCGGTGTGGTCGGCATCCCGATGACCGGTTGACGCCAGCGGATCCATTGTGTCGTCGGGAACGAGAGTATGGCGCCGGGCTGGCCGACGTAGAGGTTGTCGAACCCATCCAAAAGAGGACTAGATGTGTCGCCGCCCTGCACCAGGCGGGTACACCACTGTTGCCGGGCCCGGTTGTCGGCCTCCCACACCATCAGCGAGCAGCCGGCGGGGGTCTGCGCGTTGACCGCCAGGTAGCTGCCGGAGCCCAGCGCGACCGCGGCGGCGAGCTCGCCCTTGACCGAGCGAGTCCATTCCAGCCGCAGCGCGTCGGCCCCCGCGTTCGGCTGGTAGCTGCTGTTGTGGGCGTCGCCGTACTGCGCAGACCAGCCCGACGCCGCGTGCGCCTCGACCCAGGTGTCGGTGTTCCCACAACCCGCCAAGACCGCCGTGATCAGCACTGTTGACGCCAGCACGATCAATCGCCGGAACACTGCGCCCTTCCCTTTGTGGTTCTTCAAGCCCACGTGAGGGTAACCGTTCTGCGCCGAATGCCTCGCGTAGGCTTTCCGGCCATGACGACGATGTGGGGCGCGCCGTTGCACAAGCGGTGGCGGGGTTCGCGGCTACGCGACCCGCGCCAAGCCAAGTTCCTCACCATGGCCTCGCTGAGGTGGGTTATCGCCAACCGGGCCTACACCCCGTGGTACCTCGTGCGTTATTGGCGGCTGCTGAAGTTCAAGCTCACCAACCCGCACGTCATCACCCGCGGCATGGTTTTCCTCGGCAAGGGCGTGGAGATCCAGGCGACCCCGGAACTGTCCACGATGGAGATCGGTCGCTGGGTGCATATCGGCGACAAGAACACGATCCGCTGCCACGAAGGCTCGCTGCGCTTCGGCGACAAGGTCGTGCTTGGCAGGGACAACGTCATCAATACCTACCTCGACATCGAACTCGGCGACTCCGTTCTGATGGCGGACTGGGTGTACGTGTGCGACTTCGACCACCGAATGGACAGCATCGAGCTGCCGATCAAGGATCAGGGCATCATCAAGGGGCCGGTGCGGATCGGGCCCGACACGTGGATCGCGACCAAGGTGACGATACTGCGCAACACGACGATCGGTCGCGGTTGCGTGCTGGGTTCGCACGCGGTGGTCAAGGGTGAGGTCCCCGACTTCTCGATCGCCGTTGGCGCACCGGCGAAGATCGTCAAGAATCGCAAGCTGTCGTGGGAGACATCGGCGGCCCAGCGTGCCGAACTCGCCGCCGCGCTGGCCGACATCGAACGCAAGAAGGCCGCGCGCTAGCGGTCCGGCAGAGCGTGCTCGACGATGGGTCGGCGCCGATGGGGCTCGCGCTCACCGCGTTTGGCGGCCATGTAGACCTGTGCGGTTTCGCCGGCGATGGTGTGCCATTCGAAATCGGAGTTGAGCCGCTCGCGTGCGGCGATCGCTCGTCGTTGCGCCGCGTCGGGGTCGTCGAGAACCGCGCGTACGGCAGTGGCGAGCCCAGCGACGTCGCGCGGTGAAAACGAGATCCCGGTCTGACCGTCGATCACTGCCTCGCCCAGCCC
Source organism: uncultured Actinomycetota bacterium (assembly GCA_963843135.1). GTDB lineage: Bacteria > Actinomycetota > Actinomycetes > Mycobacteriales > Mycobacteriaceae > Mycobacterium. The sequence goes on along the minus strand of CAWJJA010000024.1, from coordinate 1,152,256 downwards.
GCCGACGTTGGAGGTCACCAGCGGAATCCCTGTCGCCGCGGCCTCGAGGGCGACGATGCCGAACGGCTCGTAATGGCTGGGCAGTACGGCCACATCTGCGGTGTGTAGCAGCTCTACCAGCTCATCGTGGTGAAGATGGCCCGCGAACGTGACGGCCTTGAGCACCTTGTGTTTTCGGGCTTGCTCGACGAGCCACTCCTGCTGGGTTCCGGTTCCGGCGATGGTCAGTGTCGTGCCCGGATGTGTGCGACGGATACGTGGGAGCGCGGCGATGAGATCGTGGATTCCCTTCTCGAATTCCAGCCGGCCCAGATACATCAGCTGGGCAGGGCCTTGCCGCGGGCGCCGCTTCGCGAACGGCCAACGCGCTGTTTCGATTCCGTTGCGGATCACTCGGGTCTCGGCGAGACCGGGTCCGAACAGCTCGACGATTTCATCGCTCATCGACGCCGAACATGTGATGAGCGAATCGGATTCGTGAACCAGCCAGGCCTCCGCCGCGTGTACCTGGCGACTGATGCGGCCCGAGACCCACCCGGAATGCCGACCAGCCTCCGTGGCGTGAATGGTGGAAACCAGTGGTACGTCGAAGTATTCGGCGAGCGCGATCGCCGGGTGAGCGACTAGCCAGTCGTGGGCGTGCACCACGTCGGGTCGCCACCGTTTCTTGCGGCGGTCAGTGATTGCCAGGCCGGCGCGCACCATCGAATGACCCATCGCCAGCGTCCAGGCCATCATGTCGCTGCCGAAGTCGAACTCGTGTGGGTCCTGTGCGGCGGCAACGACGCGAACTCCCTCGGCGGTCTCGTCGGTCGACGGGTGAGTGCTGGGGTCGGTGCCGGAAGGGCGGCGGCTGAGTACCACCACTTCGTGGCCGGCCTCGGCCAGTGCCGTCGCGAGATGATGTACGTGGCGACCTAGTCCGCCGATCACCACCGGCGGGTACTCCCACGAGACCATCAGGACTTTCATCGCACTCTCACTCTCGACGAGAGTGCGCAAAGCCGCATCGATCGGCGGCGTGTCGGCTGCAAACACGCACTCTCGCGCAAGAAGGAGAAGGAGAGGGCGGCGTGCTGAGTCACGGCAGTGGGAGTCTTCGTGCGTCGAGCGCGCCGAACAGGCCGTCGGCGCGGTTCCACGCGTCGGCCAGTCGCTGGGCGTGGTCTGGGCGGCCCGAGGCCATCGCGTCGGCGATCTCCCGGGTGGCGTGGGCATGCAGATGTGCGCGATAGCGGGCGTAGTCGGCGGCCGAATCCTTGCTGACCATGAACGGCCAGTCGCTGGAAACCGTCAGAAGGGTTTCGCGCAGGATCTGGTCGGCGACGAAGTTGCGGGCCGGCGGCGCATCCGTCTCGCCGAGTGCCTTGTCGACCGTCGTCAGTGCGGTGTCGACGACTTCGCTGTTGAGCTGAACCAGGTCGGCGACCTGTTCTCCGGCCCACACCTGCCAGTCCTTGCCGGAACCCCAAGAGCTGGGCGGCAATTCGACCGGTGCGCCGACGAATCCGTCGTCGATCGCGTCGGAAAGCGTGCCGACCCGCACGCCGGCCTCGGGCAGTGCGCGCAACACCCGCTCCAGCCATACCGGGCCCTTCGTACCACCAGTGGCCGAAGAGTTCGGTGTCGAACGCCGCGATCACGTGCGCGGGCCGACCGATCCGCTCGCTCTCGGCGATGAGGCGCTGGCGCACGTGCGTGACGAAATCGGCGACATGGCCGTCGATCGCGGCGTCGGCGCGTTCCGGATCGTAGGGCGCCTTGGCGTCAGAGGCGACGTTGCGACCCGTGACCCTGGCCGGTTTGAGGCCCGTCGTGTGGTCGTAGGTGTGGAAGTCACGGTATGCGGGATGGCCCGGGTAGCCGGATTTCGGTGACCACACCCGGTAGCTGACCTGCAGGTCGCGGCCGAAGGCGACGACATCCGACGATGCGACCGGGCGGCCGAGAGCAGTGTCGCCGTGCAGCGAGGGGCCATCCACCATGAAGTGGCCGACACCCGCCGCGGCGTAGTCGGCTTCCATGCCCGGCGCATAGGCGCATTCCGGCGCCCATATTCCGGCGGGAGTGTGGGCGAACCGCTGGTGGGCGTCGGCCAGCCCCTCCCGCAGGGCGAACTCGCGCAGTCGCGGATTCAGCAGCGGTTGGAAGGGATGCGACAACGGCCCGCCGAGCAGTTCGATGGTGCCGGCGTCGATCAGCTCACGCAGCAGCGGGCTGCCACCGTGAGCCCACAACGTCGAGAAGTCCTCGAGTGCGCGGTCGGCCTCCGCGCGTTCGCGAATGCCGAACTCCCGCAACGGTCCACCGAGCGTGGTCGCCTCCATGGCACGCAGGCCCCAATTGGCCAGCCAGTGGTGCATCCCCGTCAGGCAGTAAGGGTCGTCGAGTTGGGCCGTGACCACGGGCGTCATGCCCAGCGTCAAGAGGTGGCTGCGGTTCTCGGCGGCGAGCGTGCGAAGGACACGCATCAGCGGTACATAGGCCGCCGACCACGACTGGTAGAGCCACTCTTCGCCGACCGGCCAGCGTCCGTGATGAGCGAGCCACGGCAGATGCGTGTGGAGGACGAGCGTGAAAAGGCCCGGAGCCGGAGGGCCGGCGACATCGGACCGGGGAGCCGGCAGGGCTCGTCACGGTCGCACCGCGATTGCGACCAGATCGAGGCTGTCGTCGATAGGCCCGTCCTCTGCGTCCACGAGGTCGAAATCCTCGGTCGTCACCGACGCGACGTCCTCGAGCAGATCACTGGGCCACGGTGCGTCGGCCAATGCGCGCGCGATCTGGGCGTCGATGATCGATCCGCCATGGCGGCCGTCGAGCTCGAGCAGCCGCTTGCCGTGGAAGACTCCCAGCATCGATTCCACCGAAAAGCCCTCGCCGGACAGCAGTTCGGACAACTCGGCGGCATTCAATTCCCGCGTGTGGAACGGGTTGATCGGGGTGTCTCGGCCGGGGGAGAAGGTGATCCGGTTCGGCGTTGACATCAACAGGACTCCGCCGGGGCGCAATACCCGCAAGCATTCGGCGACGAATTGCCCTTGATCCCAGAGATGTTCGATGACCTGAAAGTTGACCACTACATCCACAGCGGAGTCTGTCAGCGGCAGCTCGGCCAGGTTTCCCTGGCGCATGTCGACCCGTGGGTAGCGGGCGCGGACGTGGGCGACCGCGGAGTCGTCGTAGTCCAGCCCGATGACGCTGCTCGCCACGTCGGCGATCAGATTCGCGCCGTAACCCTCGCCGCAGCCCGCTTCGAGTACGTCGCGGTCCGCGCAGAGATCGGCCAGTCGCTCGTAGACGACCTCATGGCGGCGGAACCAGTAGTTCTCCTCCGCGAGGCCCGGGACCGTGCGTTCCCCGGTCAAGGGCAGGTCCGGACCATCGGTGACGAATGCGCTCATTGGAAGGCAGGCTAACGTGAAACAGCTCACTGGCGAACGGTTCACCGCCTACGTGCTGCTAGAACACAAACTTCGACCAGCTATGGTGCTAGTGCGATCCACTGAAAGTTACCCGCGAGTAACATGATGTTGGTTGCTTGAAACGTGGTATGCGGGCCGGTCATCGGCCCCTTCGAGGAGGACGAACCAGACTCATGACGAACATCGTGGTCCTGATCAAACAGGTCCCTGACACCTGGTCGGAGCGCAAGCTGTCCGACGGCGATTTCACCCTCGACCGTGAGGCCGCCGACGCCGTGCTCGACGAGATCAACGAGCGCGCCGTCGAAGAGGCGCTCCTGATCAAGGAGAAAGAAGGCGGAGAGAGCACTGTGACAGTGCTCACAGCCGGACCGGAGCGCGCGACCGAGGCCATCCGCAAGGCACTGTCGATGGGTGCCGACAAGGCCGTGCACCTCGTCGACGAGGGTCTGCACGGATCTGACATGGTCCAGACCGGTTGGGCGATTGCCCGAGCGCTGGGCACGATCGAAGGCACCGAACTGGTCATCGCCGGTAACGAGGCGACCGACGGCGTCGGCGGCGCGGTGCCCGCGATCGTGGCCGAATACCTGGGTCTGCCGCAGCTCACTCACCTGCGCAAGGTGACGGTCGAGGGCGGCAAGGTCACCGGCGAGCGCGAGACCGACGACGGGGTATTCACCATCGAGGCGTCCCTGCCGGCCGTGATCAGCGTCAACGAGAAGATCAACGAGCCGCGCTTCCCGTCCTTCAAGGGCATCATGGCCGCGAAGAAGAAGGAAGTCACGACGCTGACGCTGGCCGAGATCGGCGTCGAAGCCGACGAGGTGGGCGTCGCCAACGCCGGTACCAAGGTGACCGCGTCGACCCCGAAGCCGCCCAAGACCGCCGGCGAGAAGGTCACCGACGAGGGTGACGGCGGCACCAAGGTCGCCGAGTACCTCGTCGCTCAAAAAATCATCTAGCTCCGTTCGCCGAAGAGAACCTAGAAGGACATCGAAGACACATGGCTGAAGTACTTGTGCTCGTTGAGCACGCTGAAGGTGCCCCCAAGAAGGTCACCGCCGAATTGATTACTGCCGCACGTAAGTTGGGCGAGCCCTCCGCCGTCGTGGTGGGCAAGCCGGGCACGGCCGACGCACTGGTCGACGGGCTCAAGGCGGCGGGCGCCGCCAAGATCTACGTCGCCGAATCCGACGACGCCGACAACTATCTCGTCACTCCGTACGTGGATGTGCTGGCCTCGCTGGTCGAGTCCGCAAGCCCCGCCGGTGTGGTGCTGGCCGCTTCGGCGGACGGCAAGGAGATCGCCGGCAGGCTGGCCGCGCGCATCGGTGCGGGTGTTCTGACCGACGTCGTGGAGGTCCAGGAGGGCGGCACGGCCATCCACTCGATCTTCGGTGGCGCGTTCACCGTCGAGGCCGAGTCCACCGGTGAGCTTGCCGTGATCACTGTGCGTCCCGGTGCGATCGACGCTGAACCGACCGATGGTGCCGGCGAGGTCGTCAGCGTCGAGGTGCCCGCGCAGGCGGAGAACGCGACCAAGATCACCAAGCGCGAGCCCGCAGTGGCCGGCGACCGTCCGGAACTCACCGAGGCCAGCTTCGTCGTGTCGGGCGGTCGCGGTGTCGGCAGTGCCGAGAACTTCAACGTGGTCGAGGAATTGGCCGACTCGCTCGGCGCGGCAGTCGGTGCGTCGCGCGCCGCTGTCGACTCCGGTTACTACCCGGGCCAGTTCCAGGTGGGCCAGACCGGCAAGACCGTGTCGCCGCAGCTGTACATCGCGTTGGGCATCTCCGGGGCGATCCAGCACCGCGCCGGTATGCAGACGTCCAAGACGATCATCGCGGTGAACAAGGACGAAGAGGCGCCGATCTTCGAGATCGCCGACCTCGGCATCGTCGGCGACCTGTTCAAGGTCGCGCCGCAGCTGACCGAGGCGGTCAAGACCCGCAAGGGCTAAGTCCGCTACACGCCGCAAAAATCGCACGTTCGCCTGGCGGACGTGCGATTTTGCGTTCGCGTCGGCCGAGCAGCCGCGTATGGCCGTGTGTGATTCTGCACACGTGAGCTGGTAGAAACGCCCAACTCGTCACCTAGCGCTCACGGACACGTCACGCGCCCGATGCCATCCGGAGATGCAGCTGGGCGACCGTGCAGCCATGAGGACTGCTTCTGTACTCATCGCCCCCGACGACATCGAACAAGGGTTGGCCGATTCATCATCGATGCCGCGCTACACCCTGCTGCTCTCCACCGATCCTGCGCTGATCGACACGGCGCAGCGCCTTCGTCATGACGTGTTCACCTCTGAGCCGGGCTTCGCGCTTTCGGACACGAGCCCGGGATTCGACACCGGCCGCGACGCGGATCGATTCGACGAGTACTGCGATCATCTGCTGGTCCGCGAGGACACCTCCGGCGAACTCGTCGGCTGCTACCGGATGCTGCCGCCGCCCGGCGCCATCGCCGCCGGTGGCCTCTATACCGCAACGGAATTCGACGTGCAGGGCCTCGACGCGTTGCGGCCCTCGCTGGTCGAGATGGGCCGCGCGGTGGTCCGCGAAGATCACCGCAACGGTGGCGTGGTGCTGTTGATGTGGGCCGGAATCCTGGCCTATCTGGACCGCTGCGGCTACGACTACGTGACCGGCTGCGTATCGGTGCCCGTCGCATGCGCCGACGGCAACGCGCCCGGTAGCCAGATCCGCGGGGTGCGGGACTTCGTCCGCCGCCGCCACGCCGCCCCGGCGGAGTACACGGTGTCCCCGTACCGGCCGGTGACGGTCGACGGCCGCGACCTCGACGCCATCGATCCGCCCGCGCGGGTGTTCGTGCCGCCGCTGATGCGGGGCTATCTGCGACTCGGCGCGCAGGTGTGCGGCGATCCGGCCCACGACCCGGACTTCGGCGTGGGCGACTTCCCGGCACTGCTGGACAAACGGAAGGCCGACATCCGGTACCTCAAACGCCTGAGATCGGTCGGCGCGGCGAGCACGATGGCCGACGGGATGGCGTCATGACCATCGACAGTCCCTGGCTACCGCGCGCCACGTGCGACGCCAGCTGCGTTGCTGCGTCGGTGGCGCCCGCCGGTCAGCGGGTGGTCGTCGCCTGGCGCGTCACCATTCGCGCCACATTCGCGCTCCTGCTGCTGTCCGCTGTGCCGCTGCTGGCCATTCCCGTGCCGGGTCGCTCGCATGTCCAGCGAAGCTATTGCCGATTGATGTTGCGCTGTCTGGGTGTGCGAATCACGGTGTCCGGGGGGCCGATTCGCAATCTGCAGGGCGTGCTCGTGGTCGCCGGCCATGTGTCGTGGGTCGACATCTTCGCGATCGGTTCGGTCCTGCCGGGCCGGTTCGTCGCCAAGTCCGAAATGGTCGACTGGCCCGGGCTGGGCTTTCTGGCGCGGCTGATGAAGGTCATCCCGATAGAGCGGGACAACCTGCGACGGCTGCCCGACGTCGTCTCCATGATCGCCGCCCGATTGCAGGCCGGTCAGACGGTCGTCGCGTTCCCGGAGGGCACGACGTGGTGTGGCCTTGCCTACGGCAAGTTCAGGCCGGCGATGTTCCAGGCCGCCGTCGATGCGGGCAGGCCGGTCCAACCGCTACGACTGAGCTACCACGGGCGCGACGGTGCGCCGTCGACCATCGCCGCGTACGTCGGAACCGACACGCTGCCCGCGTCCATCCGGCGGCTGATCACCGCGCAACGCACGGTTGTCCGAGTGCAGGTCGAGTCGTTGCAGTTGCCGGGCGCCGACCGACGTGACCTCGCCGCCCGCTGCGAATCCGCGGTACGCGGTGACGCGGCGCGCCGAGGACAGGGTCACGCACTGGTGGCCTGACCACGGGATCTGGCCGGTCGATCCGGGGCAGCTACCATGGAACGGCTATGACCTCGCCAGATGTTCTTCGCGCTAGCGACTCATCACCGGTTTATCTGGATCACGCCGCCACCACCCCGATGCACCCCGCTGCCATCGAGGCGATGACCTCGGTCCTGGCGACGGTCGGTAACGCGTCGTCGCTGCACGGCACCGGACGAACGGCCCGTCGCCGCATGGAGGAGGCGCGCGAGACGCTTGCCAAGCTCCTGGGCGCGCGGCCGTCCGAGGTGGTGTTCACGGCCGGCGGGACGGAGAGCGACAACCTCGCAATCAAGGGCATCTACTGGGCACGTCGCGACAGCGACCCGCGGCGCCGACGCATCATCACCACGCCCGTCGAGCACCATGCCGTGCTCGACGCCGTCGCGTGGCTTGCCGAACACGAGGGCGCCGACGTGACCTGGCTGCCTGTCGACGCCGACGGATCGGTCTCACCGTCGGCACTTCGGGATGCGTTGGCCGACCACGACGATGTCGCGCTGGTGACGGTCATGTGGGCTAACAACGAGGTCGGCACGATCATGCCGATTGCGAAACTGGCAGCTGTCGCAGCCGAATTCGATATCCCGATGCACAGTGACGCCGTCCAGGCGGTGGGGCAGATACCGGTCGACTTCAGCGCGAGTGGACTGTCGGCGTTGAGCATCGCCGCGCACAAGTTCGGCGGGCCCACCGGTGCCGGGGCACTGTTGTTGCGCCGCGACACGGACTGCGTGCCGTTGCTGCACGGTGGTGGTCAGGAACGCGATGTCCGTTCGGGCACACCGGATGTCGCCGGTGCGGTCGCGATGGCCGCTGCGGCGCGGATAGCGGTGGAGGGTCTGGAAGCCAACAGCACGCGCGTCGCAGAACTGCGCGACCGGCTGATCGACGGCGTATTGAGCAGCATCGACGATGTGCGCCTCAACGGTGCGCCCGGCGGGGGCCGGTTGCCCGGCAACGCCCACTTCACCTTCCGCGGCTGTGAGGGCGACTCGCTGCTGATGCTGCTGGACGCCAAGGGTGTCGAGTGCTCGACGGGCTCGGCCTGCACCGCGGGCGTGGCGCAGCCGTCCCATGTGCTGATCGCCATGGGCGCCGACCCCGCCAGCGCTCGCGGCTCCCTGCGATTGTCATTGGGCCACACCAGCACCGACTCCGATGTTGAGGCTGCGCTGGCGGTACTACCCGCTGCGGTCGAACGGGCGCGGCAGGCGGCGCTGGCCAGTTCGGGAGCCGGGGACTTCCGATGAGCGGTCGCGCGAAGAAAAGACGATGATGCGGGTGCTCGTTGCGATGAGCGGTGGCGTGGACTCGTCGGTCGCCGCCGCCCGGATGGTCGACGCCGGTCACGACGTGGTCGGCGTGCACCTCGCACTCTCGTCGGCCCCCGGCACGCTGCGCACCGGATCGCGGGGCTGCTGCTCCAAGGAAGACGCCGGTGATGCCCGACGAGTCGCCGATGTGCTCGGAATCCCCTTCTACGTATGGGATTTCGCCGACAAGTTCAAAGAAGATGTGGTCGACGACTTCGTGTCGTCCTACGCTCGCGGTGAAACTCCGAACCCGTGCGTGCGATGCAATGAGCGAATCAAGTTCTCCGCGTTGGCGGCTCGTGCGCTAGCGCTTGGCTTCGATTCCGTGGCGACGGGCCATTACGCCCGGCTGTCCGAGGGGCGGCTGCGCCGCGCTGTCGACGCCGACAAGGACCAGTCCTACGTTCTCGCGGTGCTGACCGCGCAGCAGCTGCGCCACGCCGTCTTTCCCGTGGGCGACACACCCAAGCCGCAGATACGCGAGGAAGCGGCCGGCCGAGGGCTGGCCGTCGCCGAGAAGCCCGACAGCCACGACATCTGTTTCATCCCGTCGGGCGACACCCGTGCCTTCCTCGGTGCGCGGATCGGTGTGCGCAGCGGATCCGTGGTCGATGCCGGCGGAACGGTGCTGGCCGAGCACGAGGGTGTGCACGGCTTCACCGTCGGCCAGCGCAAGGGGCTCGGAATCGCGGGGCCGGGGCCCGACGGGCTACCGCGCTATGTGACAGGCATCGACGCCGACAGCGGGACGGTGCACGTCGGCAACGCAGCGGATCTCGACGTATGGACGCTGACCGGCGAACGGCCGGTGTTCACCTCGGGTGTCGCTCCGGCGGGCCCGCTGGAATGCCAGGTGCAGGTGCGTGCGCACGGCGGGATAGGTGACGGTGTCGCCGAACTGCGTGACGGACGGCTGAACGTTGACTTGCGCGCTCCGATTCGCGGCGTCGCGTCGGGCCAGACCATGGTGCTCTACCGTCCCGATCCCGATGGTGACGAAGTGCTGGGCAGCGCGACGATCACGCGGTAGCGGCGATCGGCTGATCCGAGCGGCTCGGCGCCCGCTGCGTGTCGCTCTGAGGATGGCTGAACCGTGGGCGACAAATGTTAGTATTGTAAACATTCGAGGTGGAGGGGAGGCCTGCTGACTACTCGACGATCCCGGGCCGACACCTACCACCATGGCAACCTGCGGCAGGCGCTCCTCGAGCACGCTGTAGAGCTCGCGCGGACGGGCGGGCCAGACGCAGTAGTGTTGCGCGACGTTCAGCGGATGGCCGGGGTGAGCAATTCCGCGGCCTACCGCCACTACGCCGATCGCGACGCCCTGCTGGCCGCGGTGACTGAGTACGCACAGACTCGGCTTGCCGACGAGATGGTCTTGCGGCTCAACGCGATTACCCATCGGGGCGCAGAGGCCGGCCGAGCGCTGGCGCGCTTGCGCGCCACCGGGCAGGCCTACGTCGACTTTGCGCTCGCCGAGCCCGGCCTGTTCCGGACCGCTTTCGCCTCCGCCGATCCGACGCACGTCAAGCGCTCGCCCCCTGCGGTCGACCATTCAGGCGTGCGCGAGCACCATCCGTTTCAGATCCTCATCGGCTGTATCGACGACCTCGTCGCCACGGGCGTGCTGTCCCCCGGCGGACGTGAGGGACTCGACGAAGCAGCGTGGGCGGCGGTGCACGGTCTGTCCGTCTTGTTCCTGGACGGCCCCCTCAGCGAGGCCGACGCCGCGCGCAAGCAACTGATCACAGACCGACTGCTCGATGTCATCGCCGATGGAGTGCGGTAGCGGTCGCAGTAATGTTGACAGTACTAACATAGCGTGCCATGCTCTGAATGTTAGCGTCGTCAACATTTAAAGGTGGTACCAGTCGTGTCGATCGACACCCGCACGCGTTCCACCCGAGGTGCTCACTCGTCGGCTCCACGAGTGCGGCCCGTCCTCGTCCTCAGCGTCGTCCTCGTCGCGGCGTTGGCCATCAATGTCGAGACCACGATCGTGAATGTGGCTCTGCCGACATTGAATACGGAGCTCGGCGCGTCCACCCGCGGGCTGCAATGGATCGTCGACGCCTACAACCTGGCATTCGCGGCCCTGGTGCTGGCCGGTGGCACGGTCGGCGACAAGTTCGGCCGCCGCGGCACGCTCATGGCCGGGCTTGCGTTGTTCGCGGTCAGCAGCGTCGGCGCAGCGCTGTGTACGTCCACCGGCCAGCTCATCGGGATGCGTCTGGTGATGGGAATCGCGGCGGCGCTTATTTACCCGACCACGCTGGCCATCATTACCGACACCTTCCGCGATCCCAAGCATCGGGCCGCCGCGATCGGGGTGTGGGGGGCGGTGACGGGTATCGCTGTTGCCATCGGGCCGATCCTCGGCGGGTGCATTGCTGGAGGTTTATTGGTGGGGCAGCCTGTTCCTGGCACTTGTGCCCATTGCGCTCGTCGCCGCTGTCGGCACGCTGCTGTTCGTGCCGACGTCAGCCACCGAGCCTGGCGCGCGGATTGACCGTACGGGTCTGCTGCTGTCGGTCCTGATGCTGGGCGCGCTGGTGTACACGATCATCGAGGCCCCCGAACACGGCTGGACGTCCACGCCGACGCTGCTGGGCTTCGGCGTGGCGTTGGCGGCCGCGGTGGCCTTCGTATGGTGCGAGCGGCGCCGCGACGATCCGCTGATCGACGTCAGCCTGTTCACGAACTTGAGGTTCAGCGCCGCGAGCGGTGCGGTGACCGTCGCGTTCTTCGCCCTGTTCGGCTTCATCTTCCTCATCACCCAGTTCTTCCAGCTGCTTCAGGGCTTTGGACCGCTGGAGACGGGCGTGCGCATCCTGCCGGTCGCATTGTCGATCGCGGTCGGGTCCGTCCTGGGTACGCAGCTCGCGTTGACCCGTCTGGGCACCAAGGCGGTCGTGTTCGTCGGCCTGCTGATGCTCACCGCCGCGTTCGCGTGGGTGGCCACCGTCGACGTCGACGTGTCCTACCTGCAGGTCGCAGCCCAGATGGTGGTGCTCGGCGGCGGCCTTGGGCTGACCACCGCGCCGGCCACCGACTCGATCATGGGGGTGGTCCGGCCCGAACAGGCCGGCGCAGGTTCGGCGGTCAACGACGCGACCCGTCAAATCGGTGGGACGCTCGGCGTGGCCGTGGTCGGCAGCATCTTCTCCACGCTCTACATCCGTCACCTTGCTGACAGCGAGATCCTTCGGGCCGCACCGGAATTCGCCCAGGACACCGCGCGCGAAGGCCTCGCCCAGGGCCTGCAGGTAGCCGCTCAGTCACCGGCACCGGTCGCCGGGGCGCTCCGTGACACCGTCAGTGACGCGTTCATAGCCGGCCTGGGCGCCGGCTGCCTTACCGCCGCCGCGGTGTGCCTCATAGGGGCGCTCTTCGTCCTCGCGTTCCTTCCCTCGCACCCCCAGAAAGTGAACCTGACATGAGAGACATACGCTCCTACGGACCATGGGCCCTGATCACGGGGGCCAGCGATGGCATCGGCAAGGCGCTGGCCCACGATATCGCTGCAGCCGGCATCAACGTCGTGCTCTGCGCGCGTAGCGAGGACGAGCTCGGTGTGCTGGCCGCCGAGCTGAACTCCGCCCACGGCATCGAGGCGATGGTGCTGCCCGTCGACCTGGCCGACCCCGGCGCCGCCGCCACCGTGGAGGACCGCACCGTCGGTCTGGAGATCGGGCTGGTGGTCCTGGCCGCCGGGTTCGGGACGACCGGCACGTTTCTGGAAACGGCATTGGCCGACGAACTGCAGTTGATCGCGGTGAATATCACCGCGGTCGCGCGCCTCTCGCACACGTTCGCCGGCCGACTCGCGGCCCGCGGCAGCGGCGGTATCGTGCTGTTCGGTTCGATCGTCGGGTGGCAGGGCGTGCCTGGCCAGGCCAACTACGCCGCGTCGAAAGCCTATGTGCAGAGCCTCGCCGAGGCACTGCACAACGATCTCGCTCCGCACGGCGTCGACGTCCTTGCCGTCGCGCCCGGCCCCGTCGCGTCGGGGTTCGGTGCCAGGGCGGGTCTGAACATGTCGTCCGCCACCCCGTCCGAGGTCGTCGCCGCCGCCGCGCTGAAGGCACTCGGCCGGCGGCGAACGGTGGTCCCGGGCGCCCGGGGCAAGTTCCTTACCGCGTCTTTGACGCTGCTGCCACGCCGGATTCGTAGCCACATCCTCGGGCAGGTGATCTCGGGCATGCGTAGCGGAGCCGGCGCGACGATCACGCGCTAGCGGCGATCACTCCGGGACATTCGCGAGGATGTTCGTCATCACGATGTCGGGCACCGAGCCGAGAAGTGGCAGAACGTGACCTCGACCAGAACGACCGATTTCACGCGGTAGTCGCGACCGCAGGCGCCCGGTCGAGTCGTCAATGCGTCGCCCGCGGCCGACCACTCGCCGACCAGGATCGAACCCAGGCTGGTCGAGCCGCAGCCGTCGACCAGGCCGACGAGACTGTCGAATGCAGCCCGGGCCACCCCAGGGTCGCGGTACGCGGCAACCGCCTCCGAGATCTGGCCGCCGCCCGGGGGATTCTGGAATGTGGTCTTGTGGAATTCCTCGACCTCAGGGCCGAACGTCTGCGTTTCCGCGAAGAGCCATTGACATTGCGGGGGAGAGTCTTCGACGAGCGGCTCGATGTCGACGGGAATCTTGCCGTCCATGCTCGGAATGATCGAGAGGTGCTCACCGGCCCCGGTGATCGCACGCATCTGTGACTGATCGAGCACAACTGTTTCGACGTCCACCGGAGACAATGAATCGTCGTCGATGCCCGGGATCGCCCGCACCGCCGTACCGGTGACCGACTGCGTACATCCGGCAGCCAACAGCACCGCCGCACCCCAGACCATCAACGGCCGGGCCGCTACGGGCATGACGTACCTCCCAACCCTTCCAGACCGAGATTAGCCGTATCGAATACTGTTCCACGAGTGAGTGTTTTCGCCGCCGCCACCGGCATCGGATCGTGGCCCGGCACCTCACCGCGGCAGGCCGCCGAGATCGTCGTCGGTGAACTGCACACCCTGCCGCATCTCGTCGAGCTGCCGGGCCGAGGCGTCGGCGCCGACATGATCGGCCGGGCCGGTGCGCTGCTCGTCGACATCGGGATCGACACCATGCCGCGTGGCTACCGGATCGCCCCGGGGCGAAGTGCGGTAGTGCGGCGGGCCGTCAGCCTGCTCAACGAGGATCTCGATGCCCTCGAGGAGGCCTGGGAGAACGCCGGGCTGCGCGGCGGGCCGCGCACGGTCAAGGTCCAGGCCCCGGGTCCGATCACACTGGCCGCCCAATTGGAGTTGGCCGGCGGGCATCGCGCGATCACCGACGCGGGCGCCGTGCGCGATCTGACGGCCTCCCTCGCTGAGGGCGTGAAAAACCATCGGGCAGAGGTCGCCAGGCGGTTGGACACCGCAGTGGTGGTGCAGTTCGACGAACCGCTGTTGCCCGCCGCGCTCGAAGGCCGGCTGTCCGGAGTCACCAGCTTCACGCCTGTGCACCCGGTAGACGAGCCCGTCGCGACCGGGCTGATCGATGACTGCGTCGCGGCGGTGGGCGCCGAGGTGGTGCTGCACAGTTGCGCCGCGAGCTTGCCGTGGAAGCTGCTGCAGCGCAGTAGTATTCATGCCTTGTCGGTCGATGTGGGCACGCTCACCGCGGCCGATCTCGACGGCATCGGCGAGTTCGTCGAAACCGGGCGGGCGGTGCTGCTCGGCGTCGTCCCGTCGACCGCGCCCCTCGCACGCCCGTCGTCCGAAGAGGTAGCGAAGGCGGCGGCCGCCATCACCGACCGGCTCGGATTCCCGCGTTCGGTATTGCGTGAGCGGATCGGCGTCACCCCGGCGTGCGGCCTCGCGGGAGCCGCCGAGGGATGGGCCCGTACCGCCGTCGAACTCGCGCAGAAAGCTGCCGATGCATTCGCCGACGATCCGGAAGCCGTCTAGAGCGAAGCCATCAACACGCAACCGGAGGGTTGCGCGTTGATGGCGATCGCTGCTAGCTTGAAACGCAACCAGGAGGTTGCATATGAATGCAGATCGGATCGAGAAGGAAGTTCTGTTGAAGGCGCCGCTGGACCGGGTCTGGCGTGCGATCAGCGATGCCGAGGAGTTCGGCCAGTGGTTCGGTGTGCGCTTCGACGGACCGTTCGTGGCCGGCACGTCGGTCACCGGCACCATCACCCCGACCGCGGTCGACGAGGATGTCGCCAAAGCCCAGCAGCCCTACGCCGGGCAGGCGGACACGTGGCAGATCGTCGCCGTTCAGCCCCGACAGCGGCTGGCGTTCCGCTGGCACCCGCTCGGGGTCGAAGATGGTTCGGATCCTTCGGACCACACGGAGGAACCGACGACGCTGGTGGAGTTCACACTTCAGGAGACGTCCGATGGCGTGCTGCTGCGCATCGTCGAGTCCGGGTTCGAGGCCATTCCCGCTAACCGTCGCCAATCGGCGTTTGAGGACAACAACCAGGGGTGGACCGCGCAGACCGAGCTAATCCGCAAGTACCTGGTCCTCAGCGAAAAGGTGTGAGTACATCCGCCGTCGCCGCTGCGCCGTTGTTCGACGCTTTGGGTGACCCGAATCGGCTGCGCATCATCACCCGCTTGTGCGACGGCGGACCCTGCTCGACGACCAACATCACCGCGGTGGTGTCGGTTAGCCGGCAGGCGGCGACCAAGCATCTGTTGCTGTTGGAGTCGGCAGGACTGGTGAGCAGTCAGCGTCGCGGCAGGGAACGCATCTGGCGTGTGCAGCCGAAGCCGCTGACCGATGCCGGCGAATTCCTCAACGCGCTCTCGCAACGGTGGGACAACGCAATTGACCGATTGCGAATTTACGTGGAGGACAAATAGACCGCTGGTCGACCATCTTCGCGCATTCGTCGGGCAGGCGAGCCAAGCACCACGCTCGCATGCGACAATGCATCGACGAAACATCGAATTATCTTTGCCGCCGGCAGGAGAAACTGTGGCCCGATTCAGCCATCGCCTGGCGGCAGGTGTGGGTGTTCTCGCGGCATTTTTCCTGTTGGGTGGGAGTGTGACGGTGGCCGTCGCAGAACCCGGCGGATCGCATTCCGATCGCGGCAGCAGTTCTGATCGTGGCAACGGCGGCGGCAACGGACGAGGTGGATCGGAGCGCCACGATCACGACCGTCGTGGCAACAACAACAGTGGCAAACGCGGCGTCGGCGACGAACGTCACAGCGGCAAGCGCGATGACGGCGGCAGCCGTAAGCCCGACGCTGGCGACGACGGTAACGCCACCGCCGATCCGGGCGTCATCCAGAGCCCTGCTGCTCGTGTCGGATCGGGCCGTGTCGCCGCAGATACCGAAGAATCGGCGCCAAGCCTCGCTGCCGCCCCGGACGCTCCCGACTCGAGCGCGTCGCGGGTGAGCGAATCCGGCACGAGCGTGGCTGTCGAAGGCGCCTCACCCGGCGGGTCCGGCTCGGGTCTCGCCGGCGCCCCGAGCCCGCGATTGAGTCCACCGCGCGTGACGGTGGGCAACGGGCGGGAGCCACGCACCCACAGACGCCAACCCGAACCGCAGCGGCAGGCCGCCCCTGCACTGCAACCGGCGCCCGCTGCGCCGCCCCCGCCGCCCCCGCCGCCAGCAGCTCCCGCATCGCCGATGTCGACGGTGAACAAGACCTCGACACCCGAGGGTCTGACGCAGGAACTGGGTGTCAGCGGGGCGACCGACTGGTCGAATCCGCTGTGGGGGCTCGCCGGGCTGCTGTTGATCCCGGCCGCGGGTGCTGCTCTCGGATACCGCCAGGCGCGCGCCGCGCACGCGGCGGAAAGATTACGACTACGACGTGCGTAAGTCCTTGCGCAGGATCTTGCCCGACGCTGACTTCGGAATCGCCTCGATGAACTCCACCTGGCGGACCTTCTTGTACGGCGCCACCTGACCGGCGACGAATTCCATCACCTCGGTCTCGCTCAGTGCCGTCTCGGACTGTTTGACGACGAAAGCCTTTGGCACTTCTTCGCCTTCGGCATCGACGACGCCGATCACCGCCGCGTCCGCGATCGACGGATGGCTCAGCAACACCGCCTCGAGTTCGGCGGGCGGCACCTGGTAGCCCTTGTATTTGATCAGTTCCTTGAGTCGGTCGACGATGTACACGCAGCCGTTCGCGTCGACCTGGGCGAGGTCGCCCGTATGCAACCAGCCGTCGTCGTCGATGGTTTCCCTGGTGGCTTCTTCGTTGTTCAGATAGCCCGCCATGACGTTCGGCCCCTTGAACCAGAGTTCGCCGGTTTCGCTGAGCCCCTCTGCGGGGACATCGATTTCGTCTCCGGTCTCGGGATTGACGATCTTGGATGCGGCGTTGGAGACCGTCCATCCGACCGAGCTCAGCGGCGCGGTCGCGGCCATCTCATGCGCCCCTGCGTCGAACGGGGTGATGTGGCTGACGGGACTCGCCTCGCTCATGCCGTAGCCCTGGACCACACGGCACCCCAACCGGTCCGCGACCGCCTGGCCGAGGTCTGCATCCAGCGGTGCGGCGCCGGACATGAGTACCTTCAGCGACGCGAGGTCGTAATCGTCGATCAGCGGATGCTTGGCCAGCGCCACGGCGACGGGCGGCGCGATGAACGCGACCGTGCACTTGTGGTTCGCGATGTTGGCGAGGAATTCGCCCAGATCGAAGCTCCCCATGATGACCAGTCGCGCCCGGGAATGCAGTGCTGCGTTGAGCAACACCGTCATCCCGTATATGTGGAAGAACGGCAGTACGGCGATGACGACGTCGTCGGCGACCATGCCGTGCAGCGGTCGGATCTGCGCGACGTTGGCCACCAGGTTGCGGTGGGTCAACATCACGCCCTTGGGATTTCCGGTCGTGCCGGAGCTGTACGGCAACGCCGCGAGATGAGACGACGGCGCGAAGCTGACGTCGGGTGCGGGCAGCCCCTGCTGCATCAGGTCGGCGGCATTGGGATGACCGGCGATCTCATGGCCCTCACCGTCCAGCACGACGAGGTCGCTGTCGGCCAGCCCGGCGGCCGCGGCAGCTTCCTTGGCCTGCGCCAGCAGCGGTGTCACCGTCACCAACATCTTGGCGTCCGAGTCGGTCAACTGCTTGGCGATGTCTTTGGCGGTGAACAGCGCGTTGATGGTGGTGGCGGTCGCACCTGAGCGCAGGATGCCGTGAAAGGCGACCGCGAAGCCCGAACTGTTCGGCGACAGCAGGCCCACCACATCGCCCACGCCGATACCGCGCCCGGTCAGCGCGCCGGCGAACGCGTCGACTCGATCGATCAATTCGCGGTAGGTGGTCTCCCTACCGGACTTCGCGTCCACCAGGGCGACCCGGTCGAGGTCGGCCTCGTCGACCTGACCGAACAGGAAGTCGTAGACGCTGGCGGACGGGATGTCGACTTCGGGGAAGGGGCTCGCGAAGCTCATGGCCACGATCGAACCATGGTCTGGCGGGCGCCGGTCACGCTTCGTCGAGCTGCCTGATGAGCTTCTTGGCCGCGGTCATCCGAAACGACGCGTCGATCAGCTCCGTCGCTTCGTTCCAGTTCACTTTCTTGCGCGCGGTGAAGTCGAGTCCGAGCCAGCCCGACGGGCCCATGTAGGCGGGGAAGAAGAACCGGCTGTCTTGTTCGAGGGCCCTACGGTCGCTCTCGTCGACCTTGATCAGGATCGACTGTGGGTACTGGACGTACTCACCCAACGTGTCGGTCTTCATGCTGCCGCCGTACATCACGAAGATCTTGGGGGCACAGAACACCGGCCTGCCCCACGACACCTTCTCGAACGCCTCGGGGAATCCCAGGGCGATGTTGCGCACCTTCGCCAGCACCGGGTCGTCGTCGCGAAACATGGTCGGGTGCGGCATGCGGTCAGGGTATCGGCTCGCCACGACGTGTCCGGGTGTGTCGGGCGCCTCGGCTAGCCTGCCAGGGTGAGCCCGAAGGCGACCCCTGACCCGAAGACCACGCTGGCCGAACAGGCCGAAGACGCCCCCGACGCCGATCTGCGTCGCCGGTGGCAAGAGCTGGCCGATGAGGTGCGGGGTCATCAGTTCCGCTACTACGTCCGCGACGCCCCGATCATCTCGGACGCGGAGTTCGACAAGCTGCTGCGCGAGTTGCAGGCGCTCGAAGACGGGCACCCGGAGCTGCGAACCCCCGATTCACCGACGCAACTGGTCGGCGGCGCCGGCTTCGCCACCGACTTCACCTCGGCCGACCATCTCGAGCGGATGCTGTCCCTGGACAACGTGTTCACCCCGGACGAACTCGCCGCGTGGGCTGCCCGCACCAAGGGTGAAATCGGTGACGACGCCCACTACCTGTGCGAGCTCAAGATCGACGGTGTCGCGCTGGCGCTGGTGTATCGCGACGGACGGCTGGAGCGCGCGGCCACCCGAGGCGACGGTCGCACCGGCGAGGACGTCACCCTGAATGCGCGCACCATCGATGACATACCCGAAAAGCTCACCGGCACCAAAGAATTCCCGACTCCCAAGGTTCTCGAGGTGCGCGGTGAGGTGTTTTTCCGTGTCGCCGACTTCGAAGAGCTCAACGCCGGACTCGTCGCAGAGGGCAAGCCGCCGTTCGCCAATCCGCGCAACAGTGCCGCCGGGTCACTGCGCCAGAAGAATCCGGCCGTCACCGCACGCCGCAAGCTACGGATGATCTGCCACGGTCTCGGGCATGCCGAGGGTTTCCGCCCCAAGACCCTGCACGACGCCTACCGCGCCCTGGGGGCGTGGGGGCTGCCGGTGTCCGATCACACCGCACGGGTCAAGGGCATCGACGCCGTCACTGAGCACATCGCGTACTGGGGTGAGCACCGCCACGACGTCGAGCACGAAATCGACGGTGTGGTGGTCAAAGTCGATGAGATCGCGCTACAGCGGCGGCTCGGTTCCACCTCACGTGCGCCCCGGTGGGCGATCGCCTACAAGTATCCGCCGGAGGAGGCGACCACCAAGCTGCTCGACATCAAGGTCAACGTGGGGCGCACCGGACGGGTCACTCCCTTCGCCTTCATGGAACCTGTCAAGGTCGCGGGCTCCACCGTGAGCCAGGCGACGCTTCACAACGCCTCGGAGGTGGTCCGCAAGGGTGTGCTGATCGGCGACACCGTCGTGATCCGCAAGGCCGGGGACGTGATTCCCGAAGTGCTCGGACCCGTGGTTGACCTTCGTGACGGCTCCGAACGCGAATTCGTCATGCCCACAACATGTCCCGAATGCGGCACCACCCTCGCCCCGACGAAGGAGGGTGACGCCGACATTCGCTGTCCCAACACGCGGTCGTGCCCCGCGCAGCTGCGCGAGCGTGTGTTCCACGTCGCGGGCCGTGGCGCGTTTGACATCGAGGGCCTCGGTTACGAGGCGGCCGTCGCGCTCCTGGCGGCGGGGGTCATCACCGACGAGGGCGACCTGTTCACCATCGGCAGCGAAGACCTGTTGCGCACGGACCTGTTCAAGACCAAGGACGGCAACCTGTCGGCCAACGGCAAGCGGCTATTGGTGAATCTCCATGAGGCCAAGTCGAAACCGCTGTGGCGGGTGCTGGTCGCCCTGTCGATCCGCCACGTCGGCCCGACGGCCGCCCGCGCTCTGGCCACCGAGTACGGCACGCTGGATGCGATCATGGCCGCGTCCGAGGATGAGCTGGCGGTCGTCGAAGGTGTGGGCCCGACGATCGCCGCCGCGGTCACCGAATGGTTCACCGTCGACTGGCA
This sequence comes from uncultured Actinomycetota bacterium, assembly GCA_963843135.1. GTDB lineage: Bacteria > Actinomycetota > Actinomycetes > Mycobacteriales > Mycobacteriaceae > Mycobacterium. Next base: position 1,131,913 of record CAWJJA010000024.1, on the reverse strand, counting down.
CTGTGCGATCGTCGACAAATGGCGGGCCGCCGGCGTGCGGATGGCCGATGAACGCGACGCCAGCATCGAGCGCACACTCGAGGGACTGTCGATCGTCGTCACCGGATCGCTGACCGGATACTCCCGTGACGAGGCTAAGGAAGCCATCGTTGCGCGCGGTGGCAAGGCCGCCGGCTCCGTATCGAAGAAGACGGCCTATGTGGTGGCGGGCGACGCACCGGGCTCGAAGTTCGACAAGGCCGTCGAACTCGGCGTACCGGTTCTCGACGAGGACGGCTTCACCCGGCTGCTGGAGATCGGGCCCGACGGCGTCTAGGTCGAGGGCGTCGGCGTTGGCGGAACGAGTCGACGGAGCAGGGGCCGCACGGCGACAAGAGAGAGCACGACGATGGCGATCATCGTGTACGCGGACCGCGGCCCCACGAGGGCTCGCTGATTGATCCACACAACAGCCAACGCGACTGTCGCCAAGACGAGAACCACCAGCGTCACGTCCACACACAGCCGAAACCCCTTCGGTGTGACCGACGGACGCGCGGCCACGGCCATGACGAGCCCGGCGGTAAACGCCAGTGGGATGCCGATGCCTAAGCCTGCGACGGCGCCAACGATCGTGCCGTAAAACGGCATTCCGACCGTCCCGCTGATGATTCCGGTGACGAAGGCGATGACGACCGTCAAGCCGAACACGCGGCCGAACACCGCGGCCACGCTCGCTCGAGGTCGCGACGACGGCCAGGCGATTCCGTCCCGCCAGCGCTGCCGGGACGTATCGGCGGGGTCCGGGTACCGGCCGGGCGGTGGTGGCCGGTTCATGGCGCACAGTATTTCACCGGGTGGTCGAGATGCCTGCTGAATGCCCGCGGGCCGGTGCGCGAGTTTGTCGTGGTGAAGAGGGGGAACCCGGCGCAGAGGACTAGAGGGGAGTTTGTGATGGCGATCTGCGACACCTGCGGCAATGACTACGACAAGGCGTTCACGGTGACCTGGGGCGACAAGACCGCGACATTCGACAGCATCGAATGCGCGGCGGCTCAATTGGCGCCGGAGTGCGCTCATTGCGGTTGCCGGATTCTGGGCCACGGAATCGAGACGCCCGATGCCATCTTCTGCTGCGCACACTGCGCGCGTAAGGACAGCAACGCCGACGTCAACGACCGTTACCCGGTGCCAGCGGGAGCTTGACGCTCAGCGCAGAATCGTCGCGACGATGCCGGCCAGGTAGCCCAGCCGTGCCACTTCCGACGGGCGGAACAGCGGACCGCCGGGTCGGCCCAGCACCACTGCGGTTTGGAAGCTGCCCAGAGGGGCGGCGGCCAGCGTGGTGTCCATGTCGCGCCACAGTTGGGGCACCCATTCGGCCGCGCCGTCCAGCGCTTCTGCGTGATCCAGCGGCAGCCAGGGAGTCTCGGCGGCCTGGGTCTCGGGAGCTCCGTGGCTTCCGACGATGCGCTCGGGGCCGGACTCGGTAAGCCGGACCACGGTGCACCACCCGACACGCAACACCCTCGGCGCCTCGTCGGCGAGGACCTGCAGTTTCTTGGCCTTCCCGTCCGCCGCGGCGATGTGGTCGATGAGCTCGAGCTCGCGGTGCGCCTCCAGCAGGCCGGTATGCGGCCGGATGGCGTCGACGTAGACCCCTTTGATCTGCTCGGCGGCGGTGATCAGCATGTCGGGCATCGCGCCGGCGGGCAGGTCGACGACCAAATCGTCGACCGCGTAGCCGGTGCCGCGTTCGACGACGTCGAGCGACAGGATGTCGGCGCCGACGGTCCCGAGCGCCACGGCCAACGAGCCGAGGCTGCCCGGTCGGTCCTCCAGCTGGACCCGCAGCAGATAGGAAGGCACGCGCACACTGTTTCACAGCGCCCGAAGCTGAGCATTTCCGGCGATGACTACGCTTGCGAGTCGTGTCACAGATCTCCCGAGACGAGGTAGCCCACCTGGCGCGCCTCGCGCGCCTGGCGCTGACCGAAGACGAGCTCGACAGCTACGCCGGCCAGCTGGACGCCATCCTCGGCCACGTCAGCCAGATCCAGGCCGTCGACGTCGCTGGAGTCGACCCCACCGGAAATCCGCTCAAAGACGTCAACGTGTTCAGGCCCGACACCGTCGAACCCTGCCTGACCCAGGAGGAAGCGCTGGCCGAAGCCCCGAAAGCGGTCGACGGCCGGTTCGCGGTCCCGCGGATTCTTGGGGAGGCGGAATGAGCGCCGACGACGTGATTCGGCTCGACGCCGCGACGCTGGGCGCCAAGATCGCGGCCAAGGAGGTGTCCTCCACCGAAGCGACCCGGGCCTGCCTGGACCAGATCGCGGCTACCGACGGCGACTACCACGCGTTTCTGCACGTCGCGCAGGAGAAGGCGCTCGCCGAGGCGGCCCGGGTGGACGACTTGGTGGCCGCGGGCGAGACGCTGCCGTCGCCGCTGGCCGGTGTGCCGCTGGCGCTCAAGGACGTGTTCACCACCACCGATATGCCCACCACGTGCGGATCGAAGATCCTCGAAGGCTGGACGTCCCCGTACGACGCGACCGTCACGACACGGCTGCGGGCGGCGGGCATCCCGATTCTCGGCAAGACGAACATGGACGAGTTCGCAATGGGCAGCTCGACCGAGAACTCCGCGTACGGCCCGACCCGCAACCCGTGGAACACCGACCGCGTGCCGGGTGGTTCAGGTGGCGGCAGCGCCGCGGCGCTGGCGGCGTTTCAGGCGCCGCTGGCCATCGGGTCCGATACCGGCGGGTCGATCCGTCAGCCAGCGGCGTTGACCGCGACCGTCGGTGTGAAGCCGACCTACGGCACGGTGTCGCGCTATGGGCTGATCGCATGCGCATCGTCGTTGGATCAGGGCGGACCGTGCGCGCGCACGGTGCTCGACACCGCGCTGCTGCACGAGGTGATCGCCGGGCACGACCCGAAGGACTCGACATCGGTGGACGCGGCGGTGCCCGACGTGGTCGCGGCCGCCCGGGCAGGTGTGGCGGGTGATTTGAAAGGCGTGCGGATCGGCGTGGTGAAGCAGTTGCGCGGCGACGGCTACCAGGACGGTGTCCTGTCGTCGTTCAACGCCGCCGTCGAACAGCTGACCGCGCTTGGCGCCGAGGTCAGCGAGGTCGATTGCCCACACTTCGACTACTCGCTGCCCGCGTACTACCTGATCCTGCCGTCGGAGGTGTCGTCGAACCTCGCGCGCTTCGACGCGATGCGGTACGGGTTGCGCGTCGGCGACGACGGCACGCACAGCGCCGAGGAAGTGATGGCGTTGACCCGCGCCGCCGGCTTCGGCCCAGAAGTGAAGCGCCGCATCATGATCGGCACCTATGCACTGTCGGCGGGCTATTACGACGCCTATTACAACCAGGCGCAGCGGGTCCGGACGCTGATCGCTCGCGATCTCGACAAGGCCTACGAGAAGGTCGACGTGCTGATCTCACCGGCCACCCCGACGACCGCCTTCGGACTGGGGGAGAAGGTCGATGATCCGTTGGCGATGTACCTGTTCGACCTGTGCACGTTGCCGCTGAACCTGGCCGGCCACTGCGGAATGTCGGTGCCATCGGGCCTCTCGCCGGACGACAACCTGCCGGTAGGACTGCAGATCATGGCCCCTGCGCTGGCCGATGACCGGCTGTACCGAGTGGGTGCTGCGTATGAAGTTGCGCGAGGTCCGCTGCCAACGGCGCTCTGACAGGGGAGGATGGACGAATGCGGATCGGAATACTCACCGGTGGGGGCGACTGTCCAGGGCTGAATGCGGTCATCCGTGCGGTCGTGCGGACGTGCGACGTGCGCTACCACTCGTCGGTTGTCGGGTTTTTGGACGGGTGGCGCGGCCTGCTCGAGGACCGTCGAATTCAGCTCGCCAATGACGACCGCAATGACCGGCTGCTGGCCAAGGGCGGCACGATGCTGGGCACCGCCCGGGTACATCCGGACAAACTGAAGGCCGGCCTGGACCAGATCAAGCAGACACTCGACGACAACGGCATCGACGTGCTGATCCCGATCGGCGGTGAGGGCACGCTGACCGCCGCGCACTGGCTGTCCGAGGAGAACGTCCCCGTCGTCGGCGTGCCCAAGACCATCGACAACGACATCGACTGCACGGACGTGACATTCGGCCACGACACCGCACTCGGCGTTGCCAGCGAGGCCATCGACCGGCTGCACAGCACCGCCGAGTCGCATCAGCGGGTGATGCTGGTCGAGGTGATGGGTAGGCACGCCGGCTGGATCGCCTTGAACGCCGGTCTGGCGTCGGGTGCGCACATGACACTGATCCCCGAGCAGCCGTTCGATGTCGACGAGGTGTGCCGGCTGATCAAGCAGCGGTTCGTGCGCGGCGATGCGCACTTCATCTGTGTGGTGGCCGAGGGCGCGAAGCCCGCGGAGGGCTCAATGTCGATGCGCCAAGGCGGTACCGACGAATTCGGCCACGAGAGGTTCACCGGGGTGGCGCAGCAACTGGCCATCGAGGTCGAGAAGCGAATCCGCAAAGAGGTACGCGTCACCGTGCTCGGGCACGTCCAGCGCGGAGGGACCCCCACGCCGTATGACCGGATCCTGGCCACCCGGTTCGGGGTGAACGCCGCAGACGCCGCGCACGCAGGCGAGTACGGAATGATGGTGTCGCTGCGCGGCCAGGAGATCGGCCGGGTGCCGCTCGCCGACGCTGTGCGCCAATTGAAGCTGGTGCCGCAGAGCCGTTACGACGACGCCGCCGAGTTCTTCGGCTGAGGCCGCTCACTAGACTCAGATTCATGACTGTCGCCGCCCCTGAGCTTCTCGACTACGACGAGGTCATCGCCCGCTACGACCCCGTGATGGGCATGGAAGTCCACGTCGAGCTCTCCACCGCCACCAAGATGTTCTGCGGGTGCACCAACGAGTTCGGTGGCGAGCCCAACACGCAGGTGTGCCCGGTGTGTCTGGGGCTGCCCGGTTCCTTGCCCGTGCTCAACCAGTCCGCGGTCGAGTCGGCCATCCGCATCGGATTGGCGCTCAACTGCGATATCGCACCCTGGGGGCGGTTCGCCAGGAAGAACTACTTCTACCCCGACCAGCCGAAGAACTACCAGATCAGCCAGTACGACGAGCCGATCGCCGTCAACGGTTACCTCGAGGTACCCCTCGAGGACGGCACCGAGTGGCGCGTGGAGATCGAACGTGCGCACATGGAGGAGGACACCGGCAAGCTCACGCACCTCGGCAGCGACACCGGCCGTATCGAGGGCGCCACGACATCGCTGCTCGATTACAACCGGGCGGGCGTGCCGCTGATCGAGATCGTCACCAGGCCGATCGAAGGTACGGGCGCCAGGGCGCCCGAGATCGCCAAAGCCTATGTGACCGCACTGCGGGATCTGTTGCGCGCCTTGGGAGTTTCCGATGTTCGGATGGATCAGGGCTCGATGCGGTGCGACTCCAACCTGTCGCTGAAACCCAAGGGTGCAACGGAGTTCGGCACGCGCACCGAGACCAAGAACGTGAACTCACTGAAGAGCGTCGAGGTCGCCGTGCGCTACGAGATGCGGCGCCAGGCAGCGATTCTCGAGGCGGGCGGCACCATCACCCAGGAGACGCGGCACTTCCACGAGTCCGGCCACACCACGGCGGGTCGCAGCAAGGAGACCGCGCAGGACTACCGGTATTTCCCGGAGCCCGACCTCGAACCGGTGGCGCCGAGTGCGGAACTCGTCGAACGGCTCCGCGGCACCATTCCGGAGTTACCGTGGTTGACCCGCAACCGTATTCAGCAGGACTGGGGTATCTCCGACGAGGTCATGCGGGATCTGGTGAACAACGGTGCCATCGATCTGGTGGCCGCAACCGTCGGACACGGCGCGTCCAGTGAAGCGGCCCGCGCGTGGTGGGGAAACTTCCTGGTGCAGAAGGCGAACGAATCAGGTGTCGAACTCGACGCGCTGCCGATCACCCCGGCCCAAATCGCCGCGGTCGTCCGGCTCGTCGACGATGGCAAGCTGTCGAACAAGTTGGCCCGCCAAGTCGTCGAGGGTGTGCTGGCCGGCGAGGGTGAACCCGACGAGGTGATGAAGGGTCGCGGTCTCGAGGTCGTGCGTGACGACTCGGCACTGCAAACCGCCGTGGACGAAGCCATCGCCGCCAATCCCGATGTCGCGGAAAAGATTCGCGGCGGCAAGGTACAGGCTGCGGGTGCCATCGTCGGGGCGGTGATGAAGGCGACCAAGGGTCAGGCCGACGCCGCCCGTGTGCGCGAGCTTGTGTTGGCCGCCTGCAGCTAGGGCGTCTGCCCGCCAGAAGCGTTTGCCTTTCGGCGCTGACTGGAACGCCGACTCGAAAAGGCTTACGTGTTGTCGGCGTTGGTGCGCGGGAAGCCGCCGCCCTGCGGGAACAACGGGAAGACGACGTCGTCCAACTTCTCTGCGTCGCCGGCTGTCTTGTTGACGGTCGCGCCCCAGACGTTGCCGTCGGGAGACACGGCCATGCCCCACGCATGCCCGTGCAGATCCTGGCGGACCACTTCGGGATCCCCGGTGACCGCGCCGGTCTCGGGGGCCAGGCGAACAGCGACGGACTGCATGGTGTTCACCAGGTTCACCAGCACGGTGCCGTCGAGTGCCGCGCAGCCCGCCACGCCAGGGCGATCGGGCCACGACCACACCGTGGACACCTTGGAATCCTTGGTGATGCGCTGCAGGCGGTCACCGGTCGGTGTGCGGTCGGTGACGTACAGCGATCCGTCGGACGGGTCGATACACATACCCCCGCCTGCGCCCAGGCCCGACAGCGCAGTCGTCGTGGGCGCCTGGTCGACCGTCGTCGGCTGCTCGATCCGCAGCAGCTTGCCGGCCAGCGAACGAGGATCGCCCGCCTGAGCGGGGTTGCCCGCGTCGCCGGTCTGGACCAACAGCGTCGTCGGGCTGGTGAAGATCAGCGCCCCGGTGTTTCCGCTCGCGCCCTTGGGGATGCCGGTCAGGATCGGCTTGGGAATGTCGTCGTCGGCGATGCGGATGACCCGGTTGTCGGTCGGAGTGCTGACATAGGCGTACATCAGCCGGTCCTGGGCGTAGGTCGGCGACAACACGATGTCCATCAGCCCGCCGTCGCCGCTGCCGTCAACGGGAAGCACGGTCTTGACCTTGGGTTCGGCACGGACCGACACCTCTTTGACCGCGCCGGTTGTGCGTTCTCCCACCAGCGCCGACTGACTGTCGGGCAGCATGATCAGACCGCTGGTGCTCTCCAGGCAGCCCTGCATGACTCCAGGCGCCGGGCATTCCTTCGGGAACGGCTTGGGTGGTAGCGGCGGCGGCGGCGGGGGCGTCGACGTCGGCCCGGGCGCCAGTTCCGGTTCGGTGGTGAACGGCTGCGATTGTGCGTTGTCGAAACGAGCGCATCCGGACCCGACGAGCAACGCCGCGCACACGACGGCGAACACAGCCCGCAGCGGCCGGCGCAATCTCATGCGAGCCAGGTTACGGATCGTTCGGCGGTACGCGCCACGCACATGCCGCCCCCGCGCCCGTGGAAGGCCCGCGAATAGGGCGCTCGAAGCGCCGCGCCAATGCCCGGTTCACGGGTGACGAGCCTTTACGCTGGCAGTTGTGACCAGTAATCCCCACGACCCAAGCGGATGGCAGCGCCCCGACGACGCGGCCGGGCGCCCCTCGTCGGCAAGCCTGGTCGACCCCGACGACGATCTTCCGACGGCGAACTACGCGGGAGATTTCGAGACCACTGCGATCCCGTCCTACGACTCGGGTGGGTCCTCAACAGAGACATCCGGCTACGGGCTGCTCAACGACCCCGAACCGCTGCCGTACGTGCAGCCGAGCGGTCGGCACGCCATGAGCTCCTACGGGGCGGAACCGGCCGAATTCGGACCGGATTTCGACTCCGCGCCTGCAGAGCGTCGCGGCACCCAGGACCTGGGACTTCTCATCCTTCGTCTCGGTGTCGGCGCGATCCTGATCGTGCACGGTCTGCAGAAGGCGTTCGGCTTATGGGGCGGCCCCGGTCTGGATGGCTGGGGGGATTCGCTGACCGCGATGGGCTTCAAGTACGCCGAAGTGCTGACCTACGTCACGACGGTCGGTCAGATCGGCGCGGGACTGCTGCTGGTGCTCGGTCTGTTCACCCCGGTGGCGGCGGCAGGTGCGCTGGCATTCCTGGTGACCGGCCTGTTGGCCGATGCGATGGCGGCGCACGAAGAGGCGCGGCTGGCGTCGTTCCTCACCGACGGCCACGAATACAAGGTCTTCCTGGCGGCCGCGGTCGCCGCGCTCATCCTGACCGGTCCCGGCCGGTACGGATTCGATGCCGCGCGCGGCTGGGCGCGCCGCCCGTTCGTCGGCTCGTTCATCGCGCTGCTGCTCGGCCTCGGTGCCGGCGTCGCAGCATGGGTGCTCCTCAACGGTGGCAACCCGCTGGCGTAAGTCCTAGTCGTAGGGGTTGGGCACCCGACCCGCGCTCGCCTCGGTGAGCTGGGGCAATGTTGCGAATGTCACCCCGGGAAGCCGCAGATCCTGGCCGTTCTTGAGGTGTGCGCACGCCCAGGAGGACCTGTCGAACCGCAGGCCGTCGATGTCCTCCCAGTCGACCGTCTCGCTGCTGAGCAGCGAGCGTGCCGTCACGGTGGTGCTGTCGGCGACGGTCCGGTACCTGGCAACCGCCACCGACAGCATGATCGGGATGACGAGCAGGAGCGCAACCCAGGGCGGGCCGCCCAGAATCACCGCCAGCAGTCCCAACGTGAGGAAGCCGACCGCGAAATGCGCCATCGGGGAGATCCGGATGACGACGGGTTTCTGATCGGCGTCGGCGTTCACACCGCCATCCTTCCACCGGTGGCGGATCAAGCACGGAATGCGATCACCCCGGCGGGATCGGAATTTGACCGGTGACCAGTGCGGAGGCTACCGTCAAGTGTTATGCAGGCCCCGGGAATGCTCGTAGTAATTGGGAAGCGCGTTGATGCCGCGCTTGCCCTCGCCCGGGCATAGCCAACAGCATCGACGCGCGACCCTCGTACAGCAGCCCAGCTGACGGGGGTTTTTTCTTGCCCCACCACCGATTTGAGATCCTAGAAACGACCAGGAACAGAGAGAGACGATCGTGAGCGCACCCACCACGCGACCACCCGAGCACTCGGAGACCGCGCCGAACGGGAAACACGGCGCACCCGCTGACGCCAAGCCCGGTTCGGCAGCATCCAAACGCATTGCGCCGCATCAGCTCACCGGAGCGCAGGCGGTAATCCGGTCGCTGGAGGAACTCGACGTCGACACCATCTTCGGCATCCCCGGCGGTGCCGTGTTGCCTGTCTACGACCCGCTTTTCGACTCCAAGAAGCTGCGCCATGTGCTGGTGCGTCACGAACAGGGCGCCGGACATGCCGCCAGCGGGTACGCGCACGCCACCGGCAAGGTCGGTGTGTGCATGGCGACGTCGGGTCCGGGTGCGACGAACCTGGTTACTCCGCTCGCCGACGCCTACATGGACTCGATCCCGGTCGTGGCGGTGACGGGTCAGGTCGGCCGTGCGCTGATCGGCACGGACGCCTTCCAGGAAGCCGACATCTCCGGCATCACGATGCCCATCACCAAGCACAACTTCCTTGTCCGCAATGGTGACGACATCGCACAGGTGATGGCCGAGGCATTTCACCTCGCACGCTCGGGGCGCCCAGGCCCGGTGCTCGTCGACATCCCGAAGGATGTGCTCCAGGGGCAGTGCACGTTCAGCTGGCCGCCGCAGATCGGTCTGCCCGGCTACAAGCCGAACACAAAGCCGCACCATCGCCAGGTTCGCGAGGCGGCCAAGCTGATCGCAGCGTCGCGCAAGCCCGTGCTGTACGTCGGCGGTGGCGTGATCCGTGGCGAAGCCAGCGCGGAGTTGCTGAATCTGGCCGAGCTGACCGGCATCCCGGTCGTCACCACGCTGATGGCGCGCGGTGCGTTCCCCGACAGCCACCCGCAGAACATGGGCATGCCGGGAATGCACGGCACAGTGGCCGCGGTCGCCGCCCTGCAACGCAGCGATCTGCTGATCGCGCTGGGTACCCGCTTCGACGACCGGGTGACGGGCAGGCTGGATTCCTTTGCGCCAGAAGCCAAGGTCATCCACGCCGACATCGACCCGGCCGAGATCGGCAAGAACCGGCACGCCGACGTGCCGATCGTCGGAGACGTCAAAGCGGTGATCATCGACCTGATCGACGTCTTGCGACGCGACGGCGTATCGATTCGATCAAAATCGACAATTGGTGGGAGTATCTGCGCGGCGTGCAGTCGACGTACCCGTTGAGCTACGGCGCGCAGAGCGACGGAAGCCTGTCACCCGAGTACGTCATCGAAACGCTGGGCAAGATGGCGGGTTCGGATGCCGTGTACGTCGCCGGCGTTGGGCAGCACCAGATGTGGGCCGCGCAGTTCATCAAGTACGAGAAGCCCAAGACATGGCTGAACTCGGGCGGTCTGGGAACGATGGGGTACGCGGTCCCCGCCGCGATGGGCGCCAAGTTCGGCCTACCCGATGCCGAGGTGTGGGCGATCGACGGCGACGGCTGCTTCCAGATGACCAACCAGGAGTTGGCCACATGCGCCGTCGAGGGCGCGCCGATCAAGGTGGCCATCATCAACAACGGCAATCTGGGCATGGTGCGGCAATGGCAGACGCTGTTCTACGAAGAGCGTTACAGCCAAACCGATCTGGCCACGCACTCGCGTCGCATCCCGGATTTCGTCAAGCTGGCCGAGGCGCTCGGTTGCGTCGGATTGCGTTGTGAGCGAGCAGAAGATGTCGAATCCGTCATCAAGCAGGCCCGCGAGATCAACGACCGTCCGGTCGTCATCGACTTCGTCGTCGGCGCCGATGCCCAGGTGTGGCCGATGGTGGCCGCAGGCACCAGCAATGACGAGATTCAGGCCGCGCGCGGCATCCGTCCGCTGTTCGACGATCCAGCAGAAGGGCATGCCTGATGGCTAACACTTCTACGCCGACGCATACTCTCTCGGTGCTCGTCGAGGACACGCCAGGCGTGCTTGCCAGGGTGGCATCACTGTTCGCCCGGCGTGGCTACAACATCCAGTCACTGGCGGTCGGCGCGACCGAGCAGAAGGACATGTCCCGGATGACGATCGTGGTCAGCGTCGAGGAGTCGCCGCTCGAGCAGATCACCAAGCAGCTCAACAAGCTCATCAACGTCATCAAAATCGTTGAGCAGGATGAGGACAACTCGGTTTCGCGCGAGTTGGCCTTGATCAAGGTGCGCGCCGACGCGACCACCCGCAGTCAGGTCATCGAGGCTGTGAATCTTTTCCGCGCCAAGGTCGTTGATGTCTCTACGGAGTCGTTGACCGTCGAGGCGACCGGCACCCCGGAGAAGCTCGAGGCGCTGCTGCGGGTGTTGGAGCCGTACGGAATCCGCGAGCTTGTGCAGTCCGGTGTGGTGTCGCTGTCGCGCGGTCCGCGCGGCATCGGCACGGCCAAGTAGTGCCGAATCAAATTAGAAGAGTCAAAGAGAAGGAAAGTCACGAATGCCTGTTGAGATGTTCTACGACGACGACGCGGACCTGTCGATAATTCAGGGCCGAAAGGTCGGCGTCATCGGCTATGGCAGCCAGGGCCACGCCCACTCGCTGTCCCTGCGCGACTCCGGTGCGCAGGTGAAGGTCGGCCTCAAGGAGGGATCGAAGTCCCGCACCAAGGTCACCGAGCAGGGACTTGACGTGGATACGCCGGCCGAGGTGGCCAAGTGGGCCGACGTCATCATGCTGCTGGCGCCCGACACCGCGCAGGCCGAGATTTTCAAGAACGACATCGAGCCCAATCTGGAGGACGGCAACGCGCTGTTCTTCGGCCACGGCCTCAACATTCATTTCGACCTGATCAAGCCGCCCGCCAACGTCACCATCGGCATGGTGGCACCGAAGGGTCCGGGCCATCTGGTTCGTCGTCAGTTCGTCGACGGCAAGGGTGTGCCATGCCTGATCGCGGTCGACCAGGATCCCAAGGGCGAGGGCCAGGCGCTCGCGCTCTCCTACGCCAAAGGCATCGGCGGAACCCGCGCAGGCGTCATCAAGACGACGTTCAAGGACGAGACCGAGACGGACCTCTTCGGTGAGCAGGCCGTGTTATGCGGTGGCACAGAGGAACTCGTCAAGACCGGCTTTGACGTGATGGTGGAAGCGGGCTACGAGCCCGAGTTGGCCTACTTCGAGGTGCTGCACGAACTGAAGCTCATCGTCGATCTGATGTACGAGGGCGGTATCGCACGGATGAACTACTCGGTGTCCGACACCGCGGAGTTCGGCGGCTACCTGTCGGGCCCGCGGGTGATCGATGCCGACACGAAGAAGCGCATGAAGCAGATCCTCGGCGAGATCCAGGACGGGACCTTCGTCAAGAAGCTCGTCGCGAACGTCGAGGGTGGAAACAAGGAGCTCGAGCGGCTGCGCAAGGAGAACGCCGAGCATCCCATCGAGGTGACCGGCAAGAAGCTGCGTGACCTGATGAGCTGGGTCGACCGACCCATCACCGAGACCGCCTAGTTGCGACTTCGGCGTGTGGGGTCGCGCTCAGCGATATGTGGTGTCTCGGGACATCGCTTACAGGGGTATGTCGCGGGACATCGCTTACACCGATGATGGTGGTTTGGGTTCGCGGGTGCGATAGGTTCTGGTGGTTTTGTCGCTCGGTTGGTAGTTGCGGCTGGGGTCGGCGGTCAGGTTACGCACCAGGGTGGGTCCGCTGAAGATGGTGATGTGGTCGCCGTCGCGGATTACGTCGCATTTGTGTCCGGCCCACCGCAATCCGACGTTGACTCGGTAGGGCGCGACGACGACGTAGCCAGACTTCTCGCCCACGGTGTGTTGCAGCCTCCAACCCTTCAGCCGATTACGAGCAACCTCGTGGCTTGGTACAACTAGCCTCCGCTAATTACCGCAGGGAACGGGAGATCATCCTTTGCGATCTGACCGGGGAAGCACGGCGATACCGCGCTCACCGTGGGCGGATACTCCGGCGGATTAGCCACCACGATCTGGAGCCGGTACCCGTCAGGCGCGTAGGCGAATTGGTTGGGCTTCCGAAATCCGTCGCGCTCGAACACATGCCACCCCCAGCCGCGCCAGGTTTCGCCGGTCTCGGCGATCAGCGCCTTGCTATCGGTACCTTGGGGCAAGCTCAGGTCACCGGTAGTTGTGAAATTCGTGGGCGGTTCTCCCGGCCCGGTGAAGTTGTCGTCGCAGGAATTGTTGTGGCCCGTGACCGGATAGCGGGTGGTGTCGTAGACGGTGCCGGGCGGCAACGCCTCGACGGTGCGGCGCAAGTAGTCGACGACCGTGTCTTGCGCCTCCTGTTGGCTCTGCGGCACAACCTCTTGCAAGCTCCAGCCAGGAGGCGGCGCAGGTGTGGATGTCATGGGTGGTCCTCCAATGTCAGTTGCCCCGGTCGGTGTAGGCGGACCGAGGTCGCCCTCGTCCCCACAGCCGCTGAGCACGAGCACCAATGCCGCCGTGACCACGGCACTGGCATGAAGCGGTGAATACACGATGTTCATCGGTTCTGTACGACTCCGTCCTCGGTGACAATCTGCAGCGGCGGCTGACCGGCGATAATCGCACCGAGGTTGGCGAGTCCGGGATTGCCAGGGTCCCAGTAGCTGCTGTGGGCAGCGACGTCGCCGATGAAGCCGGTGGGGTCCCAGCTGGGCCCGGGATCGGTCCATAAGCGTGTCGCGCCGTAATCCTGGCCGAAGGGGTCGGCACCAAGCGTCATGTCCGTGGTCAGGCTGATGATGTCGTTTCGGGCAGTCATCGAGTAGACCTGCGATCCGGGATCGAGATTGAGGTCGCCTGCATGGTCCACCAGCATGCCAGGGCTGCCAACGGCGATGACATTGTCTGCAGCTAAGTGGTTGTCGCCCGTCGCCGCACCTCCGACCAGAGTCGAGCCATAACTGTGGCCGACGACGGTGTCGGTGGCAGGCACCGCGCCTTGGTGCGATGCATGCATCCCGTCGACGAACGAGTCCAGCGCCGCGCCACCGTGTTCGGCCCGTCCGGGCCAAGCAGCCTCGGTCAGATCCATCGGGCGGTCATAACCCATCCAGGTCGTGACGGCGAGCTTCCCTTCGAGGCCTCGGTCGGCATCGAGCGCCGCCATGTACATGCTGAGCGACTTATTGTTCGCGCCATCGAAGCTCGTCAGATCCTGCCCCGTCCCTGGCACCAAAATGGCGTTCCGTGTCGCCGCATCAGGATTGCCAATCGACACCGCCGAATGTCCCTGATCGTCCAAGTAACCCAGGAACCGTGGGACATTCGCATTAGAGTTGGGATTGCTGGCATCGACACTGAGCGAGCGCTGCACCTCTCGGTAGCCGTCAAGCTGATGCCGCGCCGCCAGCAGTTGCGGGGCCAGCGCCGCCAGTTCGCGTCCAGTCCCAGCGCTGGTATCGCCCATATACGCCTGGCGCGCCAGATCATCGAAGCGACGCTGCATCCGGTCGACATGGCCCTGCGTGGTGTCGATGAGTTCGTGCAGATGCCGCTGGTTGTAAAGGTCCTTGTCATCGAACGGCATCCCCGGGTGGTTACCGATGAAGTGGTCCTGGCCGTACAGGAAGCCTTTCTGCTCCTCGCTCAGCTGCTCCCACATATCGTTGAACTGTTGCGGGTCCTCTGGGAGCGGGCGAGACAGAAGATCCTGCAGGACAGGGTCATTAGTGTGCGGCGACTCGGGGATCGGCTCAGCACCGGTGGCCATCGCGATGGCTTTGGCGAGCTCCTGATCGACTCGTGCCGCCTCAGCCAGGATCGCGTCGAGCTGAGGTTGCAGCTGGATCTGTTTGAGCGTGATCTCCATCGGGTCAGCACCGGCTGCGCCAGGTCCCGGTTCGACGGTGTTAGTCATGGGATCAACTGTCATACCAAGGCTCTCAGCCTCTGCTCGCAGTTGGGCCAGGCGAGACTTCACCTGTTCGATGTCATCAGCAGCAGCACCGGCGGCCTGCGCAACTGCGAGTGCTTCGTTGCCGTGGGCGTCGAGATCCTTGCGGGTCTGTTCGATGGCTACCTTGGCTGCTTCGGAGGCCTCGCCGCCCCAAGTGCCGAAGGCCGGAAGCTCTGCGATGCCGTCGGCAGCCTCGAACGCGGCTTCCGCCCGGCTGCGGGTGGCGTGGAACACCTCCCGCACATCCCCGGCGTCCCAGCGGTCGATCTCGTCGACGGAGGCGCTCATGGCGGCAGGTGGCTACAGCCCGAGATCGAGGTCTGACATGTGCTCGCCCGCTGCCTCGATCTGTGCGGCCTTGTCCTGGTCGGTCTGCGTGTAACCGCTCGCTCCTGCGCGCAGGCCATTGCTGTGGTCGACCATCTTGCCAAAGAGGGCAGTCGAGACTTCCTGCCACTTCGTCACAGCCGTGCTCAAGGCTGCCGAGGAGGCAGCTGGCAAACCACGCTGGGCCGATTCAATCTGTCCGTCAGCGTCAGCGTGACGCGACCGGACCGCGTCGGCGTGGGCATCAACCGTGGCTGCTGATACCTGGAGTTCTTCCGGAATGACGCGGATCTGATTACTCATCTGGCCTCGTGCATCCAGCAAACAGCTGCACCGTCTTAGGCTACAGGACGGACAGCAGCTGCAGATGCGACAAGTTTTGTCTTGCGCTGTTGATCAGACTGACTCGACCGGCGGCGAACGCAGCTTGCTCACAAGCTTTCCCGCATCGATGTCGAGGCCATCGGCGATCTTGACAATCGTCTCCAGCCGCAGGCTGCGTTGACCACGCTCGACCTTGCCGAGCGACTTTGCAGATTGGCGCGGCGCTGGCGAGCAACTTGCGTTCCATCTCGGCCTTGGCGACGGCAATCTTGATGGCTGATGCCGAAATCGCTATGAGGTGAGCGTCCACGGGAAGTCGATCCAGAGATCCGTCCGGCGCCAAACGTACTCGCAATCGACTTCCGACTCCGGCTTCTGATAGACGACGGCGCACCTGACCTCGGCAACGTGCTCGGCGCAGAAGTCGCGGACGAAACGCAGCGTCGCCCCGGTATCCGCGACGTCGTCGGCGATCAGCATGCGGGCGCCACCCAGGTCAGCGACGTCGGGCAGCGGCGGCAGCAGCACCGGCGCATTCAGCCGCTGGTCCACCCCCGTGTAGTACTCGACGTTCATCATGTGCACGTTCTTGACGTCGAGCGCGTAGCCGAGCGCACCGGCGACGAACAGCCCGCCGCGCGCGACAGCCAAGATCAGGTCAGGCGCTGAAACTGTCCGCGGAAACGGCGGCGGCGAGTTGTCGTGTGGCGGCACCGAACTGGTCCCACGACAATTCTTCCCGATCGTTCATTGGCAAACCGTAATCGGTGGGAGCGATTTCGTCGGGATGAGCGCATTCGACCGTCACGGCCGGCGTTCGTGGCCTGGCTTTCCGCGGGTACGGCGCCGGTCCTTGGTATCCGACTCGAACACATGGCGCGCACCCTGCTGCAGTTCGTCGCGCACGCGTCGTTCGTGGTCGCGGAACACCGTCCAGTAGTTGTCGTCGAATTCCTCCACAATCTGAAACGTCCAGCGTCCGTAAAGGACATTGCGGCCGACGACCTCCGTTTCGAGTCGATGGGCCACCGCTTCGTGGCCGGCCTCGCGCAATTTGTCGCACGCCTCGCCGAGCAGAAGGTCGGCGTGACCCATCAACTGATGAAACGTGTACAACTGGCCGCGTGCGCGCTCCACGAATTCCAGAGCTTCGGACACGGCGCCGACGGCCTCCACGGTCGCATCGTCGATACCGTCCGGTCGCCGGGTCACGCTCGACGCATACCCGATATGCGAAGCCGGACACCAATCTGCGAAGAGTTCGCATCGATTCTGCGCTGAATGCCGAAATGCATGGATCGAGGTCCTATTCTGTCGGCGTTGACCATGTCCAAGAAGTCCGAGACCTACGACGCCGACGAACCCCTCTACACCGTCAGCGCCGTCGCTGGGCGGGTCGGTGTTCCGACCGCGACGCTGCGCAGCTGGAACCAGCGTTACGGGGTAGGGCCGCCCGAACACAGCCCTGGCCAGCATCGCCTCTACAGCGCAACCGACATCGCTGTGGTGCGGCGGATGTACGAATTGATCATCGAGGGCGCCAGTCCGCGCAGTGCGGCCAGGACGGCGATCGACTCGGTGAGGCCGGCGCGCGGTGATGCCGCCGCACTGCTGGTCGCCGCCTTCGATTTCGACGTGTTCACCGCGGGCCTGCTGCTCGATCGCCACCTGCGGCACTTCGGCGTGCTCGACACGTGGGATCACCTGATACGTCCCGCATTCGATGCGATTGCGCTGCGGCAGTCCCAGGGCGAGGGCTGCATCGACGTCGAACACGCGCTGTCCTGGACCGTAACGCGGTCTCTACAGCGTTTTCCCCTCGCTGGACCTGGAGAATCCTCGCCGATCATCCTCGCGTGCACGTCGCGCGAAACGCATTCTCTTGCTCTGGAAGCGCTGCGCGCGGCGCTCATGGAGCGTGGACGCGGAGCGCTGATGCTCGGCGCCGACGTCCCGCGGACAGCGCTCATCGATGCGGTCGAACGCAAAGGGCCACCGGTCGAGACGCTGTTGTGGTCGCAGACCGAGGACACCGCCGACGTCCGCTCGGTCAACGACCTGGCTGCCCACGCCTCGGTCAGCGTTGGAGGTCCGGGCTGGGATGCGGTGATGGAGCAGATTGAGGTGCCGCGACTGAAAAGCCTCCGCGACGCCGTCGACCACTTCGCGTCCGCCAACTGACTACTCGGTTCGGCGCAACGCTTCGGGTTTGTGGACGGCGTCGCGTCCCGACTTATCGCTGCGCACCCGATACTGCGGCTCTTGCTGCGATGCTCTTACCGTGCGACCGGCCGTCTCGGTGTCGTCCGTGATCTTCTCTTCAACCGGCCCGGTGACGGTGCTTCCGTGGCTGCTCCATTGAACTTTGTCGCCCTTGTGAAACTGCGAACTCATATCGCGGGGATACCCCGGCGTGTCCCGGAAAAACGCTATGGCGACAGGCGTGGCAACGTCTTGATGCCGAATTCGCGGCGCAGCACCGTACGCGCCGCGTACAAGCCCGCCATACCGTGCACGCCCCCACCGGGCGGAGTCGCCGACGAGCACAGGTAGACCTTCGGGATCGGTGTGGACCACGGATTCACCCGCGGCGTCGGCCCGGCAAGTGCGTGCAGCAGCGAATTGCCGCCGACACCGATATCACCGCCGACGAGATTGGCGTTGTGATCGGACAGCCGTGAGGCGGGTACCGACCGCACCGCGACCACGACGTCGCGGAATCCCGGCGCGAACCGTTCGAAGACCTTCGTCACCGCTTCGGTCTGGTCGACGGTCGAACCGTGCGGCACGTGCGCGTAGGTCCACAGCGGCCTGCGGCCGTGTGCATCGATTCGGCTCGGGTCGGCCAGGTGAGGAAGTGAGGCAAGCACCATCGGCCATTCGGCATGCCTGCCCTCGGCGATCTCCTTTTCGGCGTGCGCCATCTGTTCGCGGCTGCCGCCCATGTGCAGCGTCGGGGCGTCGGCCCCGCGCGTGTCCTTCCACGGAATCTCGCCGGACAGAACGAAATCCACTTTGGCGACCCCTGGCCCAAACCGGTAGCGCCGTAACGCTTTTGCATACCTATCGGGCACCTTCTCCCGATAGATTTCCAGCAGTGCCGTGGGGGCGGTGTCGAAAAGCACTACGCCGCCGGGTGGTTCGGTGACCACCTCGCCGGCCGATATGGTGCCGCCGTGGGCGCGCAGATCGACGATCAGCGCGTCAGGGATGGCCTGGCTGCCGCCGACCGGGATAGGCCAGCCCACGGTGTGCGCGAGGGTCGCCAGCATCAGCCCGGCGCCGGTGGTGACGAACGACGGCATCCGGTTGATGGCATGTGCGGCAACGCCGGTGAACAAAGCGCGGGCATCAGCGCCGGAGAGTTTGCCCCACAGCGGGGTGCCTTGTTCGAGCATGTTTCGCGCGATGAACGCCGCGGCGATCGGGTCGCGCGGAATCGAACGCTTGTCGCCGAGCAGAAAGTTGACGACACCTCCGACACGTTCCTCGCGGTCGATCAGCGGGCCGAGTAGCCGGCGCCACGAGTCCCCGTGGAGCAACTCCGCACACGTGCGGTCCAGGTCGTGATACCCGACCGCGGTCGGCTTGCCCGGTAGCGGGTTGGCGTACGAGACGGGGGGCACCTTCAGGGTCACGCCGCGGGCGGGCAGGTCGAATGCCGCGAGGAAGGGCGATGCGAGCGCCAGCGGATGCACGGCCGAGCAGATGTCGTGGGAGACGCCGCGGAATTCGGGGTCGGGGAGTGTCCGCGCGCCGCCTCCCAGCGTCGGTTGCGCCTCCAAAACCTGCACCGATAGACCGGCGCGGGCACAGATGACGGCGGCGGCCAAGCCGTTGGGCCCGCTGCCGACCACGGTGACGTCCACGCTCGCGATTCTCCCGCCCACCATCCCGCTATTACAGCCCATTAGGCTGGCCGCGTGAGCCTGCCCGTTGTATTGATCGCTGACAAGCTGGCCCCCTCGACCGTCGCCGCCCTGGGTGAGCAGGTAGAAGTGCGCTGGGTCGATGGTCCGGACCGAGAGAAGTTACTGGCCGCGGTGCCCGAGGCCGACGCGCTACTGGTGCGCTCGGCGACCACCGTGGATGCCGAGGTGCTCGCCGCTGCGCCGAAGCTCAAGATCGTCGCCCGCGCCGGCGTCGGCCTGGACAACGTCGACGTGGATGCCGCCACCGCCCGCGGTGTCCTGGTGGTCAACGCGCCGACCTCCAACATTCACAGCGCAGCCGAGCACGCGGTCGCTCTGCTGCTCTCGGCGGCAAGGCAGATTCCTGCCGCCGATGCCACACTTCGCGCGCACACCTGGAAGCGCTCGGCGTTCAACGGCACCGAGGTCTTCGGCAAGACCGTGGGCGTCGTCGGTCTTGGCCGAATCGGGCAGTTGGTGGCCCAGCGCCTGGCCGCCTTCGGCACGCACGTCGTGGCCTACGACCCGTACGTGTCGGCGGCCCGCGCAGCCCAATTGGGTATCGAACTGCTCACCCTCGATGAACTGCTGGCCCGCGCCGACTTCATCTCGGTGCACCTGCCCAAGACCAAGGAGACGGCGGGGCTGATCGGCAAGGAGGCACTCGCCAGGACAAAGCCGGGCGTCATCATCGTCAACGCGGCGCGCGGTGGCCTGATCGACGAGGCGGCGCTCGCAGACGCGATCGAAGGCGGGCACGTGCGCGCCGCCGGTCTCGACGTGTACTCGACCGAACCGTGCACGGACAGCCCGCTTTTCGAATTGCCCCAGGTGGTGGTCACGCCCCACCTCGGTGCGTCGACGGCCGAGGCGCAGGACCGCGCAGGCACCGATGTCGCCGAGAGTGTGAAGCTCGCGCTGGCCGGAGAGTTCGTGCCCGACGCGGTGAACGTCGGCGGCGGCGTCGTCGGCGAGGAGGTCGCGCCGTGGCTGGATCTGGTGCGCAAACTGGGACTGCTCGTCGGTGTGCTGTCCGCCGAACTGCCCGTGTCGCTGTCGATTCAGGTGCGCGGCGAGCTGGCCTCAGAAGAGGTTGACGTACTGCGCCTTTCGGCGCTGCGCGGACTGTTCAGCGCGGTCATCGAAGACCCGGTGACGTTCGTCAACGCGCCTGCGCTTGCCGCCGAACGCGGTGTCGAGGCCGATATCAGCACCGCCACCGAGAGCCCCAACCACCGCAGCGTCGTCGACGTCCGCGCCGTGTACTCCGACGGCACGGTCGCCAACGTGTCCGGCGCGCTGTCTGGTCCGCAGCAGGTGGAGAAGATCGTCCAGATCAACGGCCGCAACTTCGATCTGCGCGCGGAGGGCGTCTACCTGATCGCCAACTACATCGATCAGCCGGGCACGCTGGGCAAGATCGGCACGCTGCTCGGCACCGCCGGCATCAACATTCACGCCGCCCAGCTCAGCGAGGACGCGGAGGGGCCGGGCGCGACGATCCTGCTGCGCATCGACCGCGACGTTCCCGACGACGTCCGTGCGGCGATCTCCGCGGCCGTCGGCGCCAAGCTGCTGGAAGTGGTGGACCTGACGTCATGATCCGGTCTCGGAAGGGACTGTCTTGCAACTTGTCTCTCGGGTTCCGGGCTACCGATAGGTTTGCTGCTACCGCCCTAACTGGCCGCCAGGGTAGGCGCTGCGTGTGGACGCATGACTTCGCCCCAGCGCTCGACACCGCGGGCTGCGATGTTGATTGCTGCGTTGTGGTCAGCGTGCCCAACGAAGCGACACCGAACACATTCAAAAACTGCTTGGGTACGACGGTTTTTCTTGTCGACACAGCCGCACACGCTGCAGGTCTGCGACGTGTAGGCGGGGTCGACTTCGACGAAAGCCACCCCGGCGTGCTTGGCTTTGTAAGCCAGGAACAGACCGAGCTGGGCGAACGCCCATGAGTGCAGCGTGGCCCGTTGGGGCTTGCGAAGCCGTACCCGATTGCGGATTCCCGTCAGTTGTTCGACGGCGATGCCGCACCCGGTGCGTTCAGCCTCGGCCACGATGCGTTTGGAGATCTGGTGGTTGATGTCTGCTGCGAAGCGGGCCTCTTTACGGCGACGCATCTTCAACAACCGCCGCGCCGACGCGGTTTTCTTTGCCTGCAGCCGCTTTCGCAATCGCATCTGCCGATTGCGGTAGCTATTGAGCCGAGCGCCGGAGGCTTTTTCGCCGATGCTCGTCGTGGCGATGTTGACGACGCCCATGTCCACACCGAGGAACCCGTTGATGGGCTCAGTCAACGGAGCTTCGGCGGCTTCAATGGTCGCGTGCAGAAACCACTTGCCGTCGCGGCAAATGAGATCTGTTTCGCCGATCGGGCGGGCGCAGAGCATCAACAACTGTGCGGGGTCGCCGAGGATCCGAATACTCTTCATCCGGCCGGCTGCCGACCGGATCGACACAGTTGCAGCGCGACTCAGCTCGTTCCCGAATTGCCAGGACAGGCAGCGCGCGTCGAAAGGTTGTGCAGCGAGGGGCCGAAAAATGATCGGCGACTGTTCTATCTCGTGGCGTCGGTCGGATCCGGGCGGACCATAGCTCCCGGCCGCCAAAGTGGCGTGCAACGCGGCGTAGGCATCGGCGACCTTGCCGATCACGCGGATCGCTGGCTGGGCCGCCAGACCGAAACGCTCACGCAGATCAGTGTAGAAGCGGTGTTGGGCATCGATCTTGCGAAATATCCGCGCGGCGTGCATCTCACCCGACAGCCACGATGCTGCGCGATTGCACGTAGCGAGGGTGGCCGCCAGGGCGCGCGCTTCCCGTTCCGTCGGCAGCATTCGCACCTTGACCACCAGCTTCACAAGAGAGAAGCTACGGGCCGGCACCGACAAGCTGATATCGGCGATGTGACGTTGCCGTACGGTGAGCGGCCGGCGTACCGAAGAGGGAGACTTTGATGAAACTGGCGATCATCGCCGGCGACGGCATCGGCCCGGAGGTCGTCGACGAGGCGCTCAAGGTGCTCGACGCTGTTCTGCCGGGTGTGGACAAGAGCAATTACGACCTCGGGGCGCGGCGGTACCACGCGAGCGGCGAAGTCCTACCCGACTCGGTGCTCGACGAACTACGCGCACACGACGCGATCCTGCTCGGCGCGATCGGCGATCCATCGGTGCCCAGCGGTGTGCTCGAACGCGGTCTGCTGCTGAGGATCCGGTTCGAACTCGACCACCACATCAACCTGCGGCCCGCCCGGCTCTATCCGGGGGTGAGCAGTCCACTGGCCGGAAACCCGGACATCGACTTCGTCGTGGTCCGCGAGGGCACCGAGGGCCCGTACACGGGAACCGGTGGAGCGATCCGCGTAGGTACGCCTCACGAAATCGCCACCGAAGTCAGCGTCAACACCGCGTTCGGCGTACGACGGGTCGTGCACGACGCATTCGGCCGCGCCTCACGGCGCCGTGGGCAGCTGACCCTGGTGCACAAGAACAACGTCCTGACGTATGCGGGCGCACTGTGGTGGCGCACCGTGCAGGAAGTCGGCACCGAGTACCCCGAGGTCGAGATCGCCTATCAGCACGTCGACTCCGCGACCATCCACCTGGTCACCGACCCCGGTCGATTCGACGTCATCGTCACCGACAACCTGTTCGGCGACATCGTCACCGACCTGGCCGCCGCGGTATGCGGTGGCATCGGTTTGGCGGCGAGCGGAAACATCGACGCGACGCGGACGAATCCATCGATGTTCGAACCCGTGCACGGCAGCGCACCCGATATCGCGGGACAGGGCATCGCCGATCCGACCGCCGCCATCATGTCGGTGGCGCTGTTGCTTTCTCACGAGGGCGAACTCGATGCGGCCGCACGCGTCGACAAGGCCGTCGAGCAACATCTGGCCACGCGGGGGGACGAGTCGCGGTCCACCAGCGAGATCGGCGACCGAATCGTGTCTCTTCTCTGAGTCGCGGCATGGCGACCCTGCGGAGGCAATGCTGGCTGTTCGCAATCGGTTCGGCACTGTTCGCGATCGCGACGTTTCCGGGGTTGTCCGCGATTGCAGGTGCCGGGCTGACCAACCTGTTGTGCTTCATCGGCTCCTTGTTCTTCACCACCGCGGGCTGGATGCAGCTGGTGCTCACCGAACCCGCGATGCAGATCGGACGGCTCTCCGCCGCCGTACAGTGCGCCGGGACCATCCTGTTCAACATCAGCACCGGCGCCGCGCTGTGGGCACATGCGGTCAAGCCGGAGCGTCGCCTGGTGTGGGCGCCCGACCTTAAGGGCTCCGTGGCGTTTCTGATCAGCGGTGTGCTGGGAGTGGTGGCGGTGACGGCCGTCGTCGGGATCGTCGAGCTGAAATCCCGCGACTGGCAGGCGGAGTGGATCAATATGATCGGCTGCGTCGCCTTCGCGGTGTCTGCGCTCGGTGCGTTTGTGAGCGCTTCCGGTGTCACGGAGGACGCCGTGCTTGCCAACCTGGGCACGTTCATCGGCGCGTTGTGTTTCTTGGCCGCGGCGTTGGTGGTGTTGCCGCGCAGTTCCCAGCCTGACTGAGCGTTGTCAGCTCCGCTTTGGCTCAACCGGGACCAGGGGCACAGCCAGTAGCGGAAGCAGGGCAGACACTGCGAACGCGACAGGATAACCCGCGACTCCGATCAATCCACCGAAGAGCGGTGCGGCGGCAGCGGTGGCCAGATGCTGACTGGTGTTCTGCGTACCCAACGCCCGTCCGCTCCAGAACGGCCCGGCGATCTCGGCGATCGCGGTGAACGCCAACCCATTGTCCGACACGGTGATCACCGAGGCGATGACCATCATCGCCACGCTGACCGGTGAGCTGAGCCAGTCCGTCATCGCCAGCAGGCCCATCGAGACCGCAGCGGCCAGCGCGATGGTGCGGATCGGTCGCAGCCGCGAGCCCAGTCACATCCGACCAGCGTCCCGCAACGATTCGACCACCGGCGCCCAATACCTGGGCGCCCGTGATGATGGCGCCGGCCGACGCCGCCGACCACCCACGGTCGCTCATCAGCCACACCAGCGCGAATGTCCACAGCACGGACTGGGGGACCACCAGAAGTACTGATACGGCGTGGATGCGCGTGAGCACAGACGACGCGCGGTACGGGTTGGCGAGATGTTCGGCAGGCGCCTCGGAGCGCGGCGGACGTGGCGGATCGATGACGCCCACCGCGCACACGACCGCGGACGCCGCACAGACCACCGCTGGGAACAACAGCGCAACCGAGATGCTGTGGCTTTCGGCTACCCGTGGAATCACCAAGGCACCCAAGCCGACCCCGAGTGGTGTCGCGGTTTGGCGGATGCCCATGACCAAGCCGCGTTGATCGGGCGGGAACCAGCCGACGACCAACCGGCCGCTGGCTGAGTTGCTACTTGCGGCCGCCATTCCGCCGAGAAGCAGGAACACCCCG
The DNA here is from genome assembly GCA_963843135.1 of uncultured Actinomycetota bacterium. GTDB lineage: Bacteria > Actinomycetota > Actinomycetes > Mycobacteriales > Mycobacteriaceae > Mycobacterium. Next base: position 1,106,964 of record CAWJJA010000024.1, on the reverse strand, counting down.
ACGGCGAACAAGGAGTCGACGGAAGCGGCCGCGAAGGCGGCTGCGGCGATGAGGACCGAACCGAGAGTCAACACGATGCGCTCGCCCACCCGGTCGACAACGTATCCCCACGCGATCAGCGTGAGTACCAGCCCGAAGCTGGGCAGCGAGGACAGCAGGCCCGCGCCCGCAAGGTCGAGTCCGCGCTCGCGCTGCAAGCTCGGGATGAGGAAAGCCGCACCGTTGATGAACACGTTGGCGCTCGTCGTCGTGGTCAGTGCGATGACGAGCATCGACCAGCGTCGCGCGGTGCTGATCGTCTCGGTGGACATGACCCCATGCTCGCATGGCTATCTCATATATCTGAATGCTTGTCTCATGATGTGAGACCAGATCAGGGCGGGAGCGGCCGCAGCTCCGATGGTCGCGGCCACTAGGCTGAGGCAATGCGCCTTGGACGTATCGCCAGCCCCGACGGGGTCGCCTTCGTCAGTATCGAGGGACCACCCGATGATCCGAATGAGACAGTCGCCAGAGAAATCGCCGAGCACCCTTTCGGAACACCGACCTTCACAGGTCGACAGTGGCCACTGCCCGACGTGCGACTGCTGGCGCCCATCCTGGCCAGCAAGGTCGTGTGCATCGGGAAGAACTACGCCGCCCACGTCGCAGAAATGGGCGGGGGAGACTTCCCCGACCCGGTGATGTTCATGAAGCCCAACACCGCGATCATCGGGCCGAACGTGCCCATTGTGCTGCCGGCCGACGCCAACCCGGTGCACTTCGAGGGCGAACTCGGCGTCGTCATCGGTCGACCGTGCAAGGACGTTCCCGCTGCCCGCGCCGCCGAGAACATCCTGGGCTACACGATCGGCAACGACGTGTCGGCGCGTGATCAGCAGAAGAAGGACGGCCAGTGGACCCGGGCGAAAGGACACGACACGTTCTGCCCGATCGGTCCGTGGATCGTCACCGATCTCGATCCTTCCGACGTCGAGCTGCGCACCGAGGTCAACGGAGAAACCAAACAGCACAGCCGGACGTCGCTGATGATTCACGATGTCGGCGCGATCGTGGAATGGATTTCGGCGGTGATGACGCTATTGCCCGGCGATCTCATCCTGACCGGTACGCCCGAGGGAGTCGGCCCCATCGAGGACGGCGACACCGTAAACATCAGCATCGAGGGCATCGGAACACTGTCCAATCCGGTTGTGCGCAAGGGAAAGTCATGACGGCCACCGGAATACGGGTGCGATTCTGCCCGTCGCCGACCGGCACCCCGCACGTCGGCCTGATCCGCACGGCGCTGTTCAATTGGGCCTACGCCCGCCATTGCGGCGGGGCGTTCGTGTTCCGGCTCGAGGACACCGATGCCGAGCGGGACAGCGAGGAAAGCTATCTGGCGCTACTGGACGCCCTGAGTTGGTTGGGGCTGAACTACGACGAGGGTCCCGACATCGGTGGGCCGTACGCGCCCTACCGGCAGTCGGAGCGCGGTGAGATCTATCGTGATGTGCTGGCGCGGTTATTGGAATCCGGTGAGGCCTACGAGGCATTCTCGACAGCGGAGGAAGTAGAAGCCCGCCACGTCGCCGCGGGCCGAAATCCCAAGTTGGGCTACGACAACTACGACCGCGAACTCACCGAGGCTCAGCGCGCCGCGTTCATCGACGAAGGCCGCAGGCCCGTCCTTCGGCTACGGATGCCAGCAGAGGACATCACCTGGCACGATCTCGTCCGCGGGGACACCACGTTCGCGGCGGGCGTGGTGCCCGATTTCGCGCTGACCCGCGCCAGCGGAGATCCGTTGTACACCTTGGTCAACCCGGTCGACGATGCGCTGATGAAGATCACCCACGTCTTGCGCGGTGAGGATCTGCTGCCGTCCACACCGCGCCAGATCGCGCTGTATCAGGCGCTGATTCGAATCGGTGTCGCCGAACGTGTACCCGAGTTCGCGCACTTGCCAAGCGTTCTCGGGGACGGCAACAAGAAGCTGTCCAAGCGCGACCCGCAGTCGAACCTGTTCATCCACCGCGATCGCGGCTTCATTCCCGAGGGGCTACTGAACTATCTCGCGCTGCTGGGTTGGGGTATCGCCGAGGATCACGATGTATTCAGCCTCGACGAGATGGTGGCTGCCTTCGACGTCGTCGACGTCAACTCCAACCCCGCACGGTTCGATCAGAAGAAGGCGGACGCACTCAACGCCGAACATATCCGGCTGCTGGGCGAGGACGATTTCACCGCGCGGCTGGCGGCATTCTTCGCCGATCACAACCACGACACCGGGCTTGATGAGACGCAGTTCGCGGAGGCCGCCCGGCTTGTACAGACCCGAATCGTGGTGCTCGGTGACGCATGGGACCTGCTGAAGTTCCTCAACGACGCGGAGTTCGCCCTTGACGAAAAGGCTGCCGCCAAAGAATTGGGCACCGATGCGGTAGCGGTCCTGGACGCCGCGCTGGGCGCCCTCGACGGGGTCGGAGAGTGGACCACCGCCGAGATCGAAAACGCGCTGAAGGTCTCGTTGTTGGAGAATCTGGCGCTCAAACCGCGCAAGGCGTTCGGCCCGATCCGGGTCAGCGCCACTGGTGCGACTGTCAGCCCACCGCTGTTCGAATCGCTGGAGCTGCTGGGCCGAGACCGCAGCCTGCACCGGCTGCGAGCGGGCCGCGATCACGCCGCCGCCGTTGCCGCCCACGCGTGAAAGGCGGCCCTGAATCTTTGGTAGTCTGCACGTCGGCCCGAAACTTCGCGCGGCGCAACCGCCGATTGCTTAACAGGGTCGAAAAAGGCCTGTGACCTGCGGTTACAGACTGCCAATGGGGTATGGTGTAATTGGCAACACAGCGGTTTCTGGTACCGCCATTCTAGGTTCGAGTCCTGGTACCCCAGCCATTGCAGTGATTATGTCGGCATTCCCGCCTGGGCTATGCTGGCGGTCCGGAAATGTTCTAGCCCCCGTCGTCTAGCGGCCTAGGACGCCGCCCTCTCACGGCGGTAGCGTGGGTTCGAATCCCATCGGGGGTACACATGTGAGTGAGCCGAGAGCAGAGAGCTTGCTCTCGTGCCGACTAAGTCGCGCGAGCCGACGCAAAGGCGCCCATTTCCTCAAGAAATTGGGCGCCTTTGCGTCTGCTGAGCTTCACAACCGGCGCATGAGTGCGTCGGCCGCCGCCAACAGATCCGCGGCCCATCTCGCCCCCGGCCGCCGCCCCATTCGGTCTATCGGGCCGGACACCGACACCGCCGCGATCACCGCGCCGTGAGCGTCGCGCACTGGCGCCGACACGCTCGCCACTCCGGGCTCGCGCTCGGCGGCGCTCTGCGCCCATCCACGTTTCCGTACCTCGGCTAGCGTCCGATCGGTGAATTTCGCCGTTGGTAGTACTGCCTGCTGGGTGGCGGCATCGGCGTGGGCCAGCAGCACCTTGGCCCCCGAGCCTGCGGTCATCGGCAATCTCGTGCCGACCGGAACGGTATCGCGAAGCCCGGCAGGTGGTTCCAGGGCCGCGACACAGATACGTGTAGTGCCTTCGCGGCGATAGAGCTGCACGCTTTCCCCCGTGATCTCCCGCAGTCGCGGCAGCACCACTGCGCCCGCGGCCAGCAGCGGGTCGTTGACCTGGCCGGCCAGTTCGGTGAGCGCGGGCCCCAGCCGCCACCGGCCGTCTCCGTTGCGGATCAACAGCCGGTGCACTTCCAGCCCTGTGGCCAGCCGGTGCGCGGTGGCCCGCGGCAGGCCGGTGCGCTCGCAGAGGTCGGCGAGCCCGCACGGCGAGTCGGCGACCGCATGCAGCACGCCCACTGCTTTGTCCAGAACGCCGATGCCGCTATCCTGTCTCACAGGGAGATACTACCGTCCCAGAATGTGAGAAAGTCAAGATGGCCACCGCAGAAAAGCCGCGCACCCTTGCAGAAAAGTTGTGGGACGACCACGTCGTCGCCCTCGGTCCCGGGCAGGGCGATGCGCGCGAACCCGACCTCATCTACATCGACCTGCATTTGGTGCATGAGGTGACCAGCCCGCAGGCTTTCGACGGTCTGCGACTCAACGGCCGCCCGGTTCGTCGGCCGGATCTGACCATCGCCACCGAAGACCACAACGTTCCGACGGTCGACATCGACAAGCCGATCGCCGACCCGGTTTCGCGAATTCAAGTCGACACGCTTCGCCGCAACTGCGAGGAGTTCGGGATCCGTCTGCACTCGATGGGTGATGCCGAACAGGGCATTGTGCACATCATCGGGCCGCAGCTGGGACTGACGCAGCCCGGCATGACGGTGGTGTGTGGCGACAGTCATACCTCGACGCACGGTGCATTCGGTGCACTCGCGATGGGCATCGGTACTTCGGAGGTCGAGCATGTCCTCGCGACGCAGACGCTGCCGCTGCGGCCGTTCAAGACGATGGCGGTCAATGTCGACGGTCGGCTTCCTGCCGGTGTGAGCGCAAAGGACATCATTCTCGCGGTGATCGCAAAGATCGGAACCGGCGGGGGACAGGGATACGTCATCGAATACCGGGGCAGCGCCATCGAATCGCTGTCGATGGAAGGTCGCATGACGATCTGCAATATGAGCATCGAGGCCGGGGCGCGAGCAGGAATGGTCGCGCCCGACGAGACAACTTTCGAATTCCTACGCGGCCGTCCGCACGCGCCGCAGGGTGCCGACTGGGATACCGCCGTGGCGGCGTGGCATGAACTGCGCACCGACGACGGGGCGGAGTTCGACACCGAAGTCTACGTCGACGCTTCGACCTTGAGCCCGTTCGTCACGTGGGGAACCAATCCCGGGCAGGGAGTCCCGCTGTCGGCGTCGGTGCCCGATCCTGAGCTGATAGTCGACGAAGGAGAACGTCAATCTGCCGAAAAAGCGTTGGCTTACATGGATCTTCGGCCCGGCATGGCGATGCGCGATATCCCGGTCGACACCGTTTTCGTCGGTTCGTGCACCAACGGCCGCATCGAGGATCTGCGTGTGGTCGCCGACGTTCTGCGCGGGCGCAAGGTCGCCGACGGCATGCGGATGCTGATCGTGCCCGGGTCGATGCGTGTGCGTGCGCAGGCCGAATCAGAGGGTCTCGGCGACATCTTCACTGCCGCCGGCGCCGAGTGGCGGCAGGCCGGCTGCTCGATGTGTCTTGGAATGAATCCAGATCAACTGTCCCCTGGGCAACGCTGCGCATCGACCTCGAATCGAAATTTCGAAGGACGACAGGGCAAGGGTGGCCGCACACATTTGGTGTCGCCTGCGGTCGCCGCGGCCACCGCTGTGCGCGGCACGTTGTCTTCGCCCGCCGATCTGACTCACTGATAGGGAGACCGTGATGGAAGCATTCCGCACTCATACCGGCATAGGCGTTCCGCTTCGGCGTTCCAATGTCGATACCGACCAAATCATCCCCGCGGTCTATTTGAAGCGGGTAACCCGAACGGGTTTCGAGGACGGCTTGTTCGCGGCATGGCGCAACGACCCGACGTTCGTACTGAATCTTTCGCCGTTCGACAACGGGTCGGTGTTGGTAGCGGGTCCGGATTTCGGCACCGGTTCGTCGCGCGAGCATGCCGTGTGGGCGCTCATGGACTTCGGATTCAGAGTCGTCATCTCGTCTCGCTTCGCCGACATTTTTCGGGGCAACGCGGGCAAGGCGGGCCTCTTGGCGGCACAAGTCGCCCAAGATGATGTCGAACTGTTGTGGAAGCTCATCGAGGAGCATCCGGGCATGGAAATCACTGTGAATCTTCAAGATCGGAACGTCGTCGCGGGAACGGTCATGGTGCCGTTCAACATTGACGATTACACCGCCTGGCGACTTCTCGAAGGACTCGACGATATAGGCATTACGCTGCGCAAATGCGATGAAATCGACTCGTATGAAGCGCGTCGTCCCGACTGGAAACCACGCACTCTGCAGTCATGACGAAATAGCTCAGCGAGCCGAAATCTTCATCACTTAACCCGGTTATCCGGGCCCCCGCAGGAGCCCAAGGGGGGCAAGAAAGTTCGCTAGTTTTTCCTGAAATTGCGCGTGGCTCTTGGAAATCAGTAGCTAATGGGTTTACCGTGTCCTCTAGTCGGCCCAGAGTGGGCTACTGGTTTTCGGAGGTTTTGCATGAATAAAGCAGAGCTCATCGACGTACTCACGGAGAAATTGGGCTCGGATCGTCGGTCGGCAACCCTTGCGGTGGAGAATGTTGTAGACACCATCGTGCGTGCGGTTCATAAGGGTGACAGTGTCACTATTACCGGCTTCGGCGTTTTCGAACAGCGCCGTCGTGCCGCTCGTGTTGCGCGTAACCCGCGCACCGGCGAGACCGTGAAAGTTAAGCCAACGTCCGTGCCGGCATTTCGGCCCGGAGCTCAATTCAAAGCGGTTGTCTCTGGCGCACAGCGCCTCCCAGCGGAAGGACCAGCAGTGAAGCGTGGCGTGACTGCGGGCGGCGCCCGCAAGGCCGTGAAGAAGACAGCGGCCAAGAAGGCGGCCAAAAAGGCTCCGGCCAAGAAGGCAGCCAAGCGCACTGCAGCCAAAAAGGCTCCGGCCAAGAAGGCAGTGAAGCGCACCGCAGCCAAGAAGACGGTGAAGAAGGCAGCAGCCAAGAAGACCGTCAAGAAGGCAGCAGCCAAGAAGACTGCGAAGCGCGCCCCGGCCAAGAAGGCCGTGAAGCGCACCGCAGCGAAGAAGGCTGTCAAGCGTTCTCCGGCCAAGAAGGCCGCGAAGCGCGCTCCGGCCAAGAAGGGCCGCAGGTAAGTTCAGCATCGAACGCGCCGTGGGTCGCGCCGGCTGAGCCGGCAATCAAGCGAATTCGACCCGCGGCGTGTTTGTGCGTTACGCGGTCTGACGGCTCGAGGGGCTGCCGACCGCGGATCTCTTACTTCTTGACCGCGAGCGGACTGCCGATGTGGTCGGCAGCGACGAGGTGCCCGTCGAACAATGACATCACCCACGTGCTGCCCTTGCGGTTGCGCGACTTGTCCGGACGTACGCCATCGCGCTCACACCACCAGGAGATGAGATCCGGAATCACCTTGCCCTGCGTGCAGATCACGGGCGTGCCGTTCGACCGCGGCGATCTCGAGGAAGCGGTTGCGGGCGGCCTTCCGGTTTTCCGCATACGCCTCCTCGGTCAGCAGCGGCTCGCTGGTGATGGAGACGCCGAGTTCCTCGGCCAAGGGGCCGAGGGTCTGATGGCAACGTGTGCGGTCGGCGGCGTAGAGCTTGTCGGCACCGAAAGCCAGCAGCTGTCCAACGAGCGATTCGGCCTGAGCCCGCCCGTGCTTGTCCAAGGGACGCTTCCGGTCGTCACCCTTGTACCGGGATTTGCTTCCCGCGGTGCCGTGCCGGACCACCAGCACGGTCTTCGTATCGGCCGGCAGCTTCACGAAGCGGCGTAGCACCTTTCGGTCATGCGGGTAGCCGAGAGCCTTGACGGCTTCGGCGACGGGAAGCCATCTGAGTTCGTCGACTTCCTCGTTGGGGCTGAACTCGCCGCCGATGGCGCGCGCCGTCCAGTACCGGACCTTCTTGATGTCGTTTTCTACGGGATAGCTGACCGTGGCAAGGCGCCGACCGAGCGCCGCCCCGTAGCCCGTCTCCTCGGCGACCTCGCGCACGGCGGTCACGGGTTCGGTTTCGCCGCGATCGACCTTGCCCTTGGGAAGTGACCAATCGTCGTATCGGGGACGGTGAATGATCGCGACCTCAGGCTTTGCGGGATCATCACCGGGTCGCCACAGTACTGCGCCTGCGGCAAGCACGGCCTTGCTCGCCGGAACAGCGCGGGGTGGGGTATCCCTCGGCACGTCAACTCCTGCTGGTCATTCGGGCCCTGGAGAGCTCACCGCCGACGGATCTCAAGGATGTCGGTGGCGTTCCATCAACGACACCTGGTGGTCGCGGACCGTCTCACCCGCCTGCGGCGACGCCGTCCATTTACCGTCCATGTCCAACTCCCAGCATCGGGTGGCCGGATCAAGGGCGGAATCGAAGACGTCGTTCAGCTGTGAAGCCAGCCTCGGATCCTTGACCTGAGCCATCACCTCGACCCGTCGATCGAGATTACGATGCATCATGTCGGCGCTTCCGATCCAGAACTCATCGGTGGCGCGGAAATGAATAATCCGCGAGTGCTCGAGGAACCGGCCCAGAATCGAGCGCACCGTGATGTTTTCGGAGAATCCGGCCACGCCAGGACGCAACGCACAGATGCCGCGAACCACGACCTCGATGCGGACGCCCGCTTGCGACGCCCGATAGAGCGAATCGATCACCTGCTCGTCGACCAATGCGTTGGCCTTCAGCCGGATACCCGCGTCGGCACCGGACTGCTTGGCGGCGATCTCCCGTTCGATTCGCTCGATGATGCCCTTGCGGACACCGTATGGCGCGACCAACAGGTTGCGGTAGGACTCTTTACGCGAATAACCGGTCAACGAGTTGAACAAATCGGTGAGGTCCGCGCCGATATCGGGCGCGGCCGTCAGCAGGCCGACGTCCTCGTAGAGCCGCGCTGTCTTGCTGTTGTAGTTGCCGGTGCCGATATGGCAGTAGCGCCGGATCGTGGATCCTTCGCGGCGCACGACGAGGCAGGTTTTGCAGTGCGTCTTCAATCCGACGAGTCCGTAAACCACGTGCACGCCCGCCCGCTCCAGGGCACGGGCCCATTTGATGTTCGCCTGTTCGTCGAAGCGCGCCTTGATCTCCACCAGTGCGACAACCTGTTTGCCTGCCGCGGCGGCGTCGATGAGTGCGTTGACGATCGGCGAATCACCCGATGTCCGATAGAGCGTCTGCTTGATGGCCAGCACGTTGGGATCCGCGGCGGCCTGCTCTATGAAGCGTTGCACCGAGGTGGAAAACGAATCGTAGGGGTGATGCACCAACACGTCGCCGTCACGCAACGTCGAGAAGATGCTCTTGGGGGTTTCCCGCTCGCCGAAGGCGGGGGGCGTCGCCGGCACGAACGGACGGTCCTTGAGCGCGGGGCGGTCCTGGTCGTAGATCTGCCAGAGTGACGACAGGTCGAGGAGGCCCGGCACTTCGATGACATCGCCGGAGTCCACGTCGAGTTCGCGCTGGAGCAATTCGAGCATGCTCTCGGTCATGTCGTCGGACACCTCGAGGCGAACGGGAGAACCGAAGCGCCGCCGCGCCAGTTCTCGCTCCAGCGCCTGCAACAGATCTTCGTCACGGTCCTCTTCGACCTCGAAGTCCGCGTTGCGGGTGATGCGGAACGCGTGATGCTCGACGACTTCGAGACCGGGGAACAGCACCGGCAGGAACGCCGCGATGAGTTCCTCCATCGGCAGGAACCTCACGACATCGGAGCTACCTTCGCGCCGCGCCAACTCGACGAATCGCTCGACGTTGTCGGGCACCTTGATTCGCGCGAAGTGCTGCCCGCCGTCCTCGGGCTTCCGGATGGTGACGGCAAGGTTCAGACTCAGCCCGCTGACGAAGGGGAAGGGGTGTGCCGGATCGACCGCCAGCGGCGTCAGCACCGGGAACACCTGCTCATGGAAGTACGTCGACAACCGTGCGCGCTCGTCTTCGTCGACTTCGGCCCACGTGACGATGACGATGCCTTCGTCGGCGAGTGCGGGGCGCACCTCGTCGAGGAACACATGGGCGTGCCTGCTGGAGATCTGCTGGGTGCGCTCGTTGATGCGGCGCAGTTGCTCACGTGGCGTAAGGCCATCGGCAGACCGCACCGACAAACCCATCTCGTCGCGCCGTTTCAATCCCGCCACTCGGACCATGTAGAACTCGTCGAGGTTCGACGCGAAGATCGCAAGAAACTTCGCCCGCTCCAGCAGCGGCAGGGACGGGTCGGCCGCGAGCGCGAGTACCCGGGCGTTGAAGTCGAGCCAACTGAGCTCGCGGTTGAGGTAGCGGTCTTCGGGCAGCGCGTTGTCGACCTCCCGCGAGGTCGCTGCGGGTGGGGCCTCAGGCGTTGAATCTTCCGACTGCGCTGCGCCCGGACGTACGGTCGTATCCGACGTCGCCGGGTGCGGCGTTCCCTTATTTGATGTCGGCGGCTGCGCGGCTCCGGCCGTCGACTCGGAGTCGCTGGCGAGGATCTCGGTATCGGCTTCCGTCATCCCTCAGATGATTCCCTATTGAGTAGCCGCGTTGCCACCGCGTGCGTCAACTGTTACCTCGCATCAGCGATGGCCTGCGCGGTTGTCGCGCCGACCCCGAGGCGACGTGCCACCAGAAGGTCGTCGGGCGTGTCGATGTCACAGCGCAGGCCAGGCCACGCGCCGGTCAACTCGATGGCACCCGAATTTCGATGGCGCTGAGCCGAATCTGGGCCGAACCGCGGACCGAGTGCGACGCCGAGGGCGATCAACGCCGAGGTGCCCGTGCCGTGCCGGTCTCCGACGAAGCTGCGGGGGTACATGCGGGCGGCCGAAATGGCCTGCGCCAATTCCTGAGGTTGCAGCGCAGGTAGGTCACCCTGCAGCACAACAATGTTCGATGTTTCGCCGCGCACCTTTTCCTCTGCGGCGGCAATGGCGTTGTTCAGCGGGTCCCGATGGCCCGGTGGTGTCGGGTCGGCGAGCACTCGCGCGCCGAGCGCACGCGCGGCGTCGCCGGCGACCTCGTCCGGTGTCACCACGGTGATCGACTGCACCGCCGGCACCGAAAAGGCAGCCGCGACGGTGTCGATCAACATGGCCAGCACGACACCCTCGCGCGTGGCCGCCGAGAAGACCGGGGCCAGCCGCGTCTTGGCGGCGGTGAGCCGCTTGACCGCGATCACCAGCCCGATATCGGCATCAGATGACGCGCCCATGAGCGTCATCCTGCCAGCAGGCCGCACCGGACTAGGGTGATGGCGTGGTCGACGCGGCGGTATTGGGGGCGGGAGCTTGGGGAACGGCACTGGCCAAAGTCCTGGCAGACGCCGGCAACGATGTCCGGTTGTGGGCTCGTCGCCCCGAACTTGCCGCCGAGATCAACGACACACATCGCAACCCCTCTTATCTCGGCGACGCCGAACTGCCGGAGGCGATCCGCGCGACCAGCGACCCCGTCGAAGCGCTGACCGGCGCATGCACCGTACTGCTGGCCGTGCCCGCACAGACATTGCGCGCCAATCTCGCGCAGTGGACACCTCTGATCGGTGACGACGCCACGCTGGTCAGCCTGGCCAAGGGCATCGAACTGGATACGTTGATGCGGATGAGCCAGGTGATCGTGCAGGTCACCGGGGCGGAACCATCGCGTGTCGCGGTGATCTCGGGGCCGAACCTGGCCAGCGAGATCGCCGACGAACAGCCGGCCGCCACCGTCGTCGCCTGCAACGACTCAGGTCGCGCGGTGACGCTGCAGCGCGCGTTCTCGACCGGATACTTCCGGCCCTACACCAATGCCGATGTGATCGGCGCCGAAGTCGGCGGCGCATGCAAGAACGTGATTGCGCTGGCCTCGGGAATGGCAGCTGGAGTGGGGCTGGGGGAGAACACCGCGGCTGCCATCATCACCCGCGGGCTCGCCGAGATCATGCGACTCGGAATCGCGTTGGGCGCCAAGCCGGCAACGCTGGCGGGTCTCGCGGGTGTCGGCGACCTCATCGCCACATGCACGTCACGGCATTCCCGCAACCGTTCGTTCGGTGAACGGCTGGGCAAGGGCGGCACCATGGAATCGGCGCTGCGCGCAGCGGACGGACATATCGCCGAGGGCGTGGCGTCGTGCCAGTCTGTATTGGCGCTGGCAGAGAGCTACGACGTCGAAATGCCGCTCACCGACGCCGTACATCGGGTCTGTCACAAGGGCGCGTCGGTCTATGAGGCCGTTGCGCTCTTGCTCGGACGCAGTACCAAACCGGAGTAGAAACATGGACGGCCGATACGGCGATTCCACCCGCAGCGTCAAAGCCGTTGGCTCGGAACCAATTCCAGGCAGCCCGGTCGCACCGCTGCCGGTGCCTGCGTCGACCTATCATCTGTCGGCCGACGAGTCTGAGCCGCTGGACAAGTACGGGCGGTATTCGAATCCGACCTGGCGACAACTCGAATCGGCGCTGGCCGAACTCGAAGGAGCCGCGTCGGCGTTGACATTCGGCTCAGGAATGGCCGCGATCACCTCGGTGCTGCGAGTGCTCGCGAAACCGGGTGTGAAACTGGTGGTGCCTGCCGACGGCTATAACCAAGTACGGCGCTATGCCCGGGAATACCTTGCACCCCAGGGTGTCACGGTCGTCGAGGCGGCAAGCGCCGCGATGTGCGCCGCGGCATCAGACGCTGATGTGGTGCTGGCGGAGACGCCGGCCAATCCCGGACTCGATGTCGTCGACCTGCACCGGTTGGCGATGGACTGCAGACGCAGAGGTTCGATCCTCGTGGTCGACAACACCACTGCGACACCTCTGGGTCAGCAACCGCTGTCGTTGGGTGCCGACCTCGTGGTGGCCAGCGCCACCAAGGCGTTGTCTGGACACAGCGATCTGATCGCGGGATACGTCGCAGGCAGCCATCCCGAGCTGATGGCGGCGGTGGAACAGGAGCGCCTGCTCGCGGGCCCGATCCTCGGCCCGCTCGAGGCGTGGCTGGTGCTACGAAGCCTCGGCACCGCCGGCCTGCGCTTCGAACGGCAATGTCACAACGCTCAGGCGGTCGCGGTGATGCTGCGGGCACATCCGGCGGTCAAGTCGGTCCGCTATCCGGGCCTGCCCGAAGATCCGTCGCATCAGATCGCGACGCAGCAGATGAAGCGGTTCGGAGGGCTGGTCGCCATCGAGCTGGAGAACGCGCAGGCCGTGCACGCGCTCGTCGAGCGCAGCGGACTCCTGATCGCGTCGACGAGCTTCGGGGGCCTGCACACATCGGTCGACCGCCGGGCCCAGTGGGGCGATCCGGTCGGTGACGGTTTTGCCCGCATCTCGCTGGGGATAGAGGACACGGACGATCTGATCGCCGATTTTGAACATGCCTTGGGGTGAAACTGCAGTTCAACGTATTGGAGCGGCCTGCACCGAGGCTGGACGGTAGCCTCTCTAGGTTGTGACTGCCCCCGATGAGCCCGGAGCCGCCCCGGCGGCGACATCGCGCTCCGGAGCGACAGGACGCATCCGCGTCGCCGTCGTCTACGGCGGGCGCAGCTCCGAACACGCAATCTCCTGTGTTTCGGCAGGCAGCATCCTGCGCAATCTTGATCCGGAGCGCTTCGAGGTGGTCGCGGTTGGAATCACGCCGCAGGGCGCGTGGATGCTCACCGGCGCCGAGCCCGACACCCTCGCCATCGCCGATGGACGGTTGCCGCAGGTCACGGCGGTATCCGGAAGGGAATTGGCCCTTGCCGCAGATCCGGGGCGGGGCGGTGAGCTGTTGTCACTCGGCGGGGGTGCTCCAGAGGTGCTGGCCCCCGTCGATGTCGTGTTTCCGGTGTTGCACGGGCCGTACGGCGAAGACGGCACCATCCAGGGACTGCTCGAGCTGGCAGGCGTGCCCTACGTCGGTGCGGGTGTCCTCGCCAGCGCGACGGGCATGGACAAGGAGTTCACCAAGAAGCTGTTGGCGGCGGAGGGTCTGCCCACCGGCGCCCACGCCGTGCTGCGGCCGCGGCAGGAGACGCTGGACCTAGAGGACCGCGAACGACTCGGGCTGCCCGTGTTCGTCAAACCCGCCCGCGGAGGATCGTCGATAGGCGTGAGCCGCGTGGCGGCCTGGGATCAGCTGCCCGCGGCGATCGAGCTGGCCCGGCGCCACGATCCCAAAGTGATCATCGAGGCGGCGGTCATCGGGCGTGAATTAGAGTGCGGGGTACTGGAATTCCCCGACGGTCGGGTCGAGGCCAGCACCGTCGGTGAGATCCGGGTGACAGGTGTCCGCGGACGCGAGGATTCGTTCTACGACTTCGCGACCAAGTACCTCGAAGACGCCGCGGAGCTCGACGTGCCCGCCAAGGTGGACGACAGCGTCGCAGATGAGGTGCGCCAGTTATCGATTCGGGCATTCGGAGCCATCGACTGTCAGGGTCTGGCCCGCGTCGACTTCTTCCTCACCGAGGACGGTCCGGTCATCAACGAGATCAACACGATGCCGGGATTCACCACGATCTCGATGTATCCGCGGATGTGGGCGGCCAGCGGTATCGACTATCCGACGCTTCTGGCCACCATGGTCGAAACCGCACGACAGCGCGGCACGGGTCTGCGCTAGCCAACGGGTGCGGGGTCAACAGCCTTGGAAGGCAACGACTTCGCGATCAGCCTGGAGATCTCCTGAATCGGCGTCGGACCTGAGCCCGCAGGCAACGTCAATGCGACATACACCGGACGATCCACCGCGAACCATGTGCTTCGCCCCTGGTCGGCGCCGGGCTCTTCGCCCACCCCTGCTTCGCCCACTCGAAACCACGACACCGCATCGACGACTTGCAGAGGGCTGCCGAGGACGAACTCCGCGGGCCGGTCCAGACCGCACCGCAGGATCACGGCCTCTGCGTCGGGCGCCGCGCGCCACGCCGCGGCTCCCTGTGGCGCGGGGTCGGCCACGGTCGCGCGCTTGAAGTCGCCGAGTTGTTCGGGCAGTGCGTCGACCAATGCCCGGCAATCGGCGCTGTCTGCGTGCGGCGCAGGCACGGCGACGATCGCGACCGGTTCTTCGGCGGCAGGGCTCTGGCGCAACGCCGCGACGATCAGGACGGCGGCGATGGCGCCGACCGCCACCACGATCGCCGCGATCATCAGCGCCCGGGGTGGGCCGTCGCGGGTTTCGGTGTCCACGCCCAAAACTTTAGGGGCGCACCCCGTTGGCGATCGGGCAGGTCAGTGTGCGGGTGATGCCGGCGACCTGCTGAACGCTGGGAACCACGCTGGCCTGCAGTTCGACGAGGCTTTGCGAGCCGATTCGCACCACTACGTCATAGGGACCGGTGACATACTCGGAGGACAACACGCCAGGTAGGCCCGCGAGCTGCTTGGCGATGACTTCTGCGCGGCCCACTTCGGTCTGGATCAGCATGAAAGCCTCGACCATCCGGCTGTCCTCCCTCCTGGCTGCATAGACTCCACGCCGCAGGGACCAAACGTACCGCAGCTCAGGGGAGGCGACATGGTGAGCGATGAGCCCCCCGAGACGCTTGCCGGGGTTGGCGAGTTCGAGGTGATCGACCGGCTCGTTGCCGGCCGCGAGCAGCCGGACGCGGTGGTGTTGGGGCCGGGTGATGACGCCGCGGTGGTGTTGGCGCGCGACGGCGCCATGGTGGTGTCGACGGACATGCTGGTCGAGGGGAGCCATTTCCGGCTGGACTGGTCGACGCCACACGATGTCGGCCGCAAGGCGATCGCGCAGAACGCAGCGGACATCGAGGCGATGGGTGCGACCGCCACAGCGTTCGTCGTCGCATTCGGGGCAAGCGGTGATACGCCCGCTGCGCACGTCGTCGAGCTGGCCGATGGCCTGTGGCACGAGGCGGGACTGTTCGGCGCAGGCATCGTGGGCGGGGACCTGGTGGCGGCACCGCAGTGGGTGATCTCGGTGACCGCGCTGGGTGATCTGGGCGGCCGCGAGGCGGTTCGTCTCGACGGCGCCAGGGCCGGTGACACTGTTGCCGTCGTCGGTGATGTCGGCTGGTCTGCCGCTGGATATGCCCTGTTGCTCAACGATATTGAGGAATTCGAGGTGCTGCGTCTTCGTCACCTGGTGCCAGAGCCGCCGTACGGGCAAGGCCGCGTCGCCGCGGATGCCGGTGCGACGTCGATGACTGATGTCTCCGACGGCCTGGTGGCCGACCTCGGGCATATCGCGCATGCGTCGGCGGTGGGTATCGATCTGTCGTCGGATGCGTTGGACGCAGAAGGCGATCCTCTCGCCGCGGCGGGTGCCGCCTTGGCGATGAATCCGTTGGTCTGGGTGCTCGGCGGAGGTGAGGACCATTCGCTGGTCGCGACCTTCCCAGGATCGCCGCCGGCCGGCTGGCGGGTGATCGGGCGCGTGCTCGCCGGCCCGGCGCGTGTTCTGGTGGACGGCGAGCAGTGGCACGGAGATACGGGATGGCAGTCGTTCGCAACGACGGGCGCACGCTAAGTTGAGCCATCGTGGGTGGACGACCGCTGAGTGAACTCGTCGATGGAGGCTGGGCGCGCGCGCTAGAACCCGCGGAGCCTGCGGTCGCCCAGATGGGGGAGTTCCTGCGCGCGGAACTCGCGGCAGGCCGACGGTATCTGCCCGCCGGTCAGAATGTGTTGCGCGCCTTCAGTTTCCCTTTCGAACGCGTCCGGGTACTCATCGTCGGCCAGGACCCGTACCCGACGCCGGGGCATGCCGTCGGCCTGAGCTTCTCGGTGGCGCCCGAGGTGCGGCCGTTGCCGCGCAGCCTGGCCAACATCTTCACCGAGTACACCGATGACCTGGGGCATCCCGCGCCCGTCACAGGCGATCTGACGCCGTGGGCCCAACGCGGCGTGATGCTGCTGAACAGGGTGCTCACCGTTGCGCCGGGGACCCCTGCGTCGCATCGTGGCAAGGGTTGGGAGGCGGTGACCGAATGCGCGATCCGAGCCCTGGTCGCACGGCAGCAACCGCTGGTCGCGGTGCTGTGGGGCCGTGACGCGTCGACGTTGAAGCCGATGCTTGACGGCGCCGGTTGCGTGGCGATCGAGTCGCCCCATCCCTCGCCGCTGTCGGCCTCGCGCGGCTTCTTCGGCTCGCGGCCGTTCAGTCGCGCCAACGAACTACTGGAGAAGATGGGCGCCGACCCGATCGACTGGCGGCTTCCCTAGCCGCCGCCGCAGCGGCTCAACCGTCGGTCAGCCGCGCGAGACCTTGCCGGCCTTGATGCACGACGTGCACACGTTGACACGCTTCTTGTTGCCACCGGGATGGGTCACGGTGCGCACGGTCTGGATGTTGGGATCCCAGCGACGGCTGGTCCGGCGATGGGAGTGCGACACCGACTTGCCGAAGCCGGGGCCCTTCCCGCAGATATCGCACACGGCAGCCATATGTAGAACTCCTCGGATCAGTACTTGGGGGTCTGGGTTTCCACCGAAAGCGGCGGCGGGCCGACCCGACAACCTGACCAGGATACCGGCCGCCGCGGGGATCACCAAAATGGTCCCCACAGGCGCGAACGTTCCGGAGGGGCTGTCAGCAGGAGTGGCTAGGCTAGCGCCCACGGCGACGCCCCGAGCCAACGGTGCCGCCACAGCGGCCTGGAGGTGGGCATGTCAGACCGGCGGCTTGACGCCTCGGCATTGCGGGATTGGGCGCACACCGCCGTCGGCGACCTCATCACCCACACCGACGAGATCAACCTCCTCAACGTCTTCCCGGTGGCCGACGCCGACACCGGCACAAACATGCTGTTCACCATGCGTGCGGCGTGGGCGCAGGCCGACGCTTGCCGCGCGTCCGACGACGTGGTCGAAATCGCCGCCGCCCTGGCTCGCGGCGCGCTGCAGGGTGCGCGGGGAAACTCCGGCGTCATCCTCTCCCAGATCCTGCGCGGGCTTGGCGATGTCACCGCGTCGGCGGCCGCCGACCGTGGCGGCGTGCTCGCCGACATCGGTGGAGCACTCGTCGCGGCCGCGTTGCGGCATTCGGTGGGCCTGGTCGTCAGCTCGATGGGTGAGGCCATTCCCGGCACGATCGTCTCGGTGCTGCAGGATGCCGCAGGTGCGGCCGAGGATGCCGCCTCCGACGATTCGGGCCTCGCCGACGTGGTCTCGGCTGCCGCCGATGCCGCGGCCGTTTCCCTGGACAAGACGACCGGGCAACTCGACGTTCTGGCCCAGGCCGGCGTGGTGGATGCCGGCGCGCGGGGGCTGCTGGTACTGCTGGACGCGATGAGCGCCACGCTGACCGGTCGCGTCCGGCACCGCGAGAAATATGTGCCGTCCCCGCCGCATGGCCACACCGTGCCCACCGCTGTGTCCGCGGTGCCGCAATTCGAGGTGATGTACCTGCTCAGCGGATGTGACACCGCCGGGGTGGACGTGCTTCGGCTGCGCCTTGACCGGCTCGGGGAATCGGTCGCGATCGCGACGACGGCCGGTGCAGGCCAGTACTCCGTACATGTGCACGCCGACGATGCCGGGGCCGCTGTCGAAGCGGCCCTGTCGCTGGGCGCGCTGAGCCGCATCCAGATCACGTCTCTCACCGGCGCCGAGGGTGCGCGGCCGTCGGGAGGGTGGGCCAGGGAACGGGCCGTGCTCGCGGTCGTCGACGGTTCCGGCGCCGAGGAGTTGTTCGTGGGCGAGGGCGCGCACGTGCTGGCAGTCGACGCGGACGGACCTGTCAGCGCCAAGGATCTGCTGCACGCGCTGGTCAACACGGGCGCGGCACAGATCATGGTGCTGCCGAACGGATATGTCGCCGCCGAGGAACTCGTCGCAGGCTGCACCGCTGCCATCGGCTGGGGCATCGACGTCACACCGGTGCCGACGGCGTCGATGGTGCAGGGCCTTGCGGCCCTGGCGATGCATGAGGCAGAACGGCAGGCCGTCGACGACGGCTACACGATGGCGCGCGCGGCCGCGTCCGCCCGGCACGGATCGGTGCGGGTCGCCACCGAGGAGGCGCTGACGTGGGCGGGGACCTGCGAGCCCGGCGACGGGCTCGGCATCGCCGGGGACGAGGTGCTGATCGTGGGGAAGGATCTCGTCGCGGCCGGCGCCGGATTGATCGACCTGCTGCTGGCGGCCGGCGGTGAACTCGTAACGGTTCTCACGGGCGCGGGTATCGACATCGCGGTCGGCGAGGCGTTGGCAGAGCACGTCCATCGCGAGCACCTCGGTGCCGAACTCGTCACGTACCACACCGGCCACCGCGGTGACGCCCTGCTGATCGGCGTCGAGTAACCGTGGCCAAGCTGACCGATCGACTCGACTTCGTCATCGGCAAGAAGTCCGCGGATCTGCTCGAGGAGCACTTCG
Source organism: uncultured Actinomycetota bacterium (assembly GCA_963843135.1). Classification (GTDB taxonomy): domain Bacteria; phylum Actinomycetota; class Actinomycetes; order Mycobacteriales; family Mycobacteriaceae; genus Mycobacterium. The sequence continues at coordinate 1,088,089 of CAWJJA010000024.1, read as the reverse complement.
GCATCCGTACGGTCAACGACCTGCTGCGGCACTATCCGCGCAAGTACAGCGACGAGATGACCACGGCCAATGATGGCGAGGATCTCGAGGAAGGCGAACACGTCACGTTCGTCGACCGCATCACCAACGTGGACCTCCGATTGACGAATCGTTCGCCGAGGCGTGAATACATGGTCGTCACGATCGGTCACCGCAAGCCGAAGGTGACCGCGACCTTCTTCAACGTGAGGTTCATCAAGAGAACGCTCGAAGAGGGCCAGCGGGTGATGTTGTCCGGTGAGGTCGGCTATTTCAAAGGCACCTTGCAGCTGACCCATCCGGCGTTCCTGGTGATCCACGACGACGGCAGGGTCGCCGGAACGAGATCGCTGAAGGCGATTGCCGAGGCGACAGGGACGTCAGACGAGAACAAGCTGCTTTCCGTCTTCGACCGCGACTTCTTCCCGATCTACCCGGCTGACAGCAAGGTGCAGAGCTGGGACATCTACGCGTGTGTGCGCCAGGTGCTCGACGTCTTGGACCCGATCGACGAAACCCTGCCGGATTCGTTTCTGCGGGAACACGATCTGATCGGCGAGGACGAGGCGCTGCGTGCGATCCATACCGCGGAAACAGCGGCGGAACGCGACGCCGCGATCATGCGTCTGACCTACGACGAGGCCATCGGGTTGCAATGGGCGTTGGCGCAGCGCAGGTTCGGCGAGTTGAGCGAGGCCGGCCCCGTCGCGCCCACAACGGACGAGGGTCTGGTCGCGGCGATGCGTAATCAGATGCCGTTCGAACTCACCAAAGGTCAAAAGGATGTCCTCGAGGTGCTGACCGCTGAGTTGGCGGTGAGTCGGCCGATGCATCGGATGCTGCAGGGTGAGGTCGGGTCCGGCAAGACCATCGTCTCGGTACTGGCGATGCTGCAGATGGTCGACGCCGGGTATCAATGTGCGCTGCTGGCTCCCACGGAAGTCCTTGCCGCCCAACATGCCCGATCGATTCGCACCGTGCTCGGACCGCTGGCGATGGCGGGACAACTCGGCGGCTCGGAGCAGGGGACGCGGATCGCGCTGTTGACGGGATCGATGTCGCCGCAGCAGAAGAAGCAGGTGCGCGACGAAGTCGCCTCCGGTGAAGCGGGCATCGTCATCGGGACGCACGCCCTGCTGCAGGATGCCGTCGAATTCCATCGCCTCGGCATGGTCGTCGTCGACGAGCAGCACCGGTTCGGCGTGGAGCAACGAGACCGCCTGCGCGCCAAGGCGCCCGATGGAGTTACGCCCCATCTCCTCGTGATGACGGCGACGCCGATCCCGCGCACCGTGGCGCTGACTCACTTCGGTGACCTCGAGACGTCGACGCTGCGCGAGCTGCCGCGGGGCCGTCAACCGATCACTACCAACACCATCTTCCTGAAGGAACATCCGGCCTGGCTCAACCGTGCCTGGCAACGGATCACCGAGGAAGTGGGAGCCGGACGGCAGGCCTACGTCGTCGCGTCCCGCATCGACGAAGACGACAAGGCCGGCGCAAAAGGCCGAGGCAAGAAACGCGATCAGGACTCCGAACAAGGCCCACCCGCAACGACTGTCGTCGAATTGTTCGAGCGGCTGCGTCGTGGCCCGCTGTCGGGACTGCGGCTCGGGCTCATGCACGGTCGACTCTCCTGCCGACGAAAAGGACGCCGTGATGTCCGCATTCCGTGCGGGGGACATCGACGTCCTCGTCTGTACCACCGTTATCGAGGTTGGTGTCGATGTTCCCAACGCGACGGTGATGCTGGTGATGGATGGCGACCGGTTCGGCATCAGCCAGTTGCACCAGCTGCGCGGTCGCATCGGGCGCGGCGAACATCCAAGCCTGTGTCTGCTCGTCACCCAATTACCGGAGAGCTCGAAGGCGGGGGATCGCCTCAAGGCGGTCGCCTCCACGCTCGACGGGTTCACCCTCGCCGACCTCGACCTCGCGGAGCGGCGCGAGGGTGATGTCTTGGGCTACAGCCAATCCGGGCGTCCCATCACATTGCGGTTCCTGTCGCTCTTCGACCATCTCGATCTCATACTGACCGCACGTGACTTCTGCGATTCGTTCTACGAGAGCGCTCCGGACCACCCTGGAATGGCGATGCTGGCAGCGCAATTCGTCGATACCGACCGCGTCGAGTATCTGGAAAAGGCGTGAACCGCAAGCGCCTGCTGTGGCTGGTTGCGATCGTGGCCATCGCGGTGCTCGTCGCCGTTCAAGCCACCAATTCGTCGATCGACCGATCGCAGTTCATCGCCGAGCGCCGACATCCCGACTGTCGCACCAGGAGTCGACGTGCTCGCGGGAATCGCGCTGATACCGGTGCGCATCCGCGGCCACGACTACCGGCGGGATGCGTTCGGGGACAGCTGGACCGACGACAACCCCGCACCCGGCGGCTTCAACGGGTGCGACACCCGCAACGACATCCTCGACCGCGATCTCGTCGACAAGTCCTACGTGTCGATCAAGCGGTGCCCCAACGCGGTGGCGACGGGATTACTTCACGATCCGTACACCAATGCAGAGGTCGCCTTCACGCGAGGTGAGCAGACCGGTGCGGCCGTGCAGATCGACCACATCGTGCCGCTGGCCCTTGCGTGGGATCTCGGCGCCAGGTACTGGACGGACGACCTGCGGCTGCGGTTCGCCAACGACCCCGCGAATCTGCTGGCTGTCGCCGGAGGGGCCAACCAGGACAAGAGCGACAGCGAACCGGCGACCTGGATGCCGCCCAACACCGCGTTCCGCTGCCAGTACGCCATGCAGTTCATCGCGGTGCTGCGGGGCTACGCGCTCCCGGTGGATGCGCCGTCGGCGGCGGCGCTGCGTGACGCCGCGTCGACCTGTCCGACCGGCTAAGTGCCCGTATAGGTTTCGGGGTCCGGCCGGAAGCGGGTGCCGTCATTCAGCCCGTTGAGGGTGGCCATGTCGTCGTCTGTCAGCTCGAAGTCGAAGACGTCGAAATTCGATTTGATCCGCTCCGGTGACGACGAGCGCGGAATGACGATGTTGCCGAGTTGAATGCTCCACCTGATAAGGACCTGCGCCGGCGTTTTGCCGTGCGCCTGCGCCACCGATCCGATGGTCGCGTTGTCCAACAGGTTTCCGACGCCCAGGGGACCGTAGGCCTCGGTGGCGATACCGTATTCGGCGTTGGTCGCGCGCAACTCGGCCTGGTTCAGCAGCGGATGCAACTCGATCTGGTTGACCGCAGGCGTGAAATACGACAGGTCGATGACGTTGGACAAGTCCTCGGCGTGGAAGTTCGCCAAACCGATCGACTTGGTGTCGCCGTCTTGCTTCCGTTTCATCAGCCCGCCCCAGCTGTCGACATACTTACCTGGGTTCCCGGCCGGCCAGTGGATCAGATAGAGGTCGACGTAATCGAGCCCGAGCCGTCCCAGGCTGGCCTTCAGTGCGTCCTGCGACGCCTGGAAGCCTTGATCACTGGTGGCCAGCTTGGTGGTGACGAAGATGTCCTCGCGCGGAATTCCCGAGGAGGCGATCGCCCGGCCGACCGCGGCCTCGTTTCCGTAGGCCGATGCCGTGTCGATCAACCGGTAGCCCGCCTCCAGTGCCGCGGACACCGACTGTTCGGTTTCGGATTCCGACAGTTCGCCGACGCCGAGACCGATCACCGGAAGGGTATTCCCGTCGTTGAGCGTGACGGAGGGGATCGTTGCCGGGGTCATGTCACCTAACCTGTGAAGTCGAAGTTCCGTGGATCGGGGCCCAACCGTGTTCCGTCGCCCAGCGAGGAGATGGCCGCCATATCCTGCTCGCTCAGTTCAAGATCGAACACGTCGAAGTTACTCACAATTCGCTCGGGGGTCACCGATTTCGGGATGACTATATTGCCGATTTGGATATGCCACCTAATCAGTACCTGTGCCGGCGTTTTTCCGTGTCGTTGCGGCGACCTCGGTCACCTTGGGGTTGTCCAGGAGGGCGCCCTGGCCCAGTGGCGCCCATGCCTCCGTGGCGACCCCCAGCTGACTGTGCACCTCGCGCAGTTCTTCCTGCTGTAGCAGGGGATGCAGCTCCACCTGGTTGACAGCCGGCACGATTCCTGTGGCGTCCACGAGGATTCGCAGGTGCTCGGGCTCGAAGTTGCTCACGCCGATTGAGCGGACGCGTCCCTGATCGCGAAGCTGCGAGAACGCCTTGAAGGTGTCGACGAACGTATTGCGCGCCGGCATCGGCCAATGGACCAGGTACAAGTCGACGTAGTCGAGACCGAGGCGTTCCACGCTGGCGTCGAAGGCCTTCAGCGTGCTGTCGTAGCCCTGATCGGAATTCCACAGCTTGGTCGTGATGAACACGTCCTCGCGCGGCAGGCCGGATTCGGCGAACGCCTTGCCGACGCCGCGTTCGTTACGGTAAACCGCAGCGGTGTCGACGTGCCGGTATCCGGCCTCGAACGCGATGGTCACCGCGCGTTCGGTCTCATCGGGCGGTGTCTGGAAAACACCGAATCCGACCTGAGGGATCGCATTACCGTCATTGAGCGTGAGTGAGGGAGAAGCCATGACAAAGAGTCTGCCATTTCAGGCGCCACCGGTCGGACCGCCGACGGGGCGCAAGGCCCGAATGGTCAAGGCCGGCGGGATGACATTGCGCGCGCTACCGCGGATACCGGACCCCGTGAAACGGCTGCTGCTGGGGGGACGCTCGGTCGTCGTCGACGGCAACACCCTCGACACCACGCTGCAGCTGCTGCTCTTCGGCCAGAACGCGACCGGCCTCGGCAGTCTGATCCTCGATTCCGACGTCCCAACGGCGCGTGCGCTGTTGCGAATGCTGACGGACGGCTTCAAACAGGACATCGATGTTGCGGAGGTGACCGATCTGGTGATTCCCGGCCCGATCCCGGCGCGGCACTACCGGCCGGTCGACGGCGCCGACGCGCCGTTGCTGGTCTTCTATCACGGCGGCGCAATGGTCCTCGGCGATCTCGAGACGCACGACGACCTGTGCAGACAGATCTGCCGGGAGGGCGGCATGCATGTGCTGTCGGTCGACTATCGGCTGGCCCCCGAGTACAAGGCCCCGCACGGGTCCGACGACGCGTTCGCCGCGTTCGGTTGGGCACTCGATCATGCGGCGGAACTGGGAGCTGATCCTGACCGCGTGGCGGTCGGGGGCGACAGTGCGGGAGCAAATCATCGCGGCGGTGGTCTCGCTGCGCGCCCGTGATGAGGGTATTCGGCTGCCGGCCGTGCAGTTGCTGTTCTACCCGGTCACCGACTGGGGCGCCCAGACGCGGTCGCGAACGTTGTTCGCCGACGAAATTCTTTCTCACCGGGGCCGACCTGCAGTTCGGCGCCGAGAAGTACCTCGACGGCGCCGCCGTCGACGCCTCCGACCCTCGGGTGTCCCCGCTGCTTGCCGACGATCTCTCGGGACTGCCGCCTGCGGTGGTGTGCACGGCCGGATTCGACCCCCTTCGCGACGAAGGCAGACAATACGCGGACGCGCTGCGCAGCGGCGGGCGTGACCGTCGACCACCGCGAGTTCGGTTCACTGATACACGGCTTCGCCAACTTCTTCCCGCTGGGTGGCGGCAGCGCCACCGCCACCGCGCAATCGATCTCGGCGCTGCGGGCTCATCTGACCCGCAGGTGAAAGACGTCCGAAGGGCCGCCGGTACTCTTATCGCGTGGCTTCGAAACCGAAATACGACCTGAAGGCATCCGACCGGAAGCGCAACCTCGCGGTTCAGATCGGCCTGACCGCGATCGTGGTGATCTTCGCGGTGGCGCTCGTGATGTACATCGTGTTGTCGGCCGACGACAAGCCGACCGCGGGGGAGGCGGAATCGATCAGGGTCACATCGGCCGAGCTGATCAAAAAGGACGGCACTGACGAGCCCAAGGCCGTGCTGGGACTGTACGAGGATTTCCTGTGCCCCGCGTGCCGCAACTTCGAGCAGCAGTTCGGTCCCACGGTCAACAAGCTGATCGACTCGGGAGCCATCGCCGCCGACTACTACATGGTGGCGATCCTGGACCGTCAAGGCGACGGATACTCGACGCGGGCGGCCAACGCGGCGTATTGCGTCGCCGGAGATTCGACCGAGGCATTCCGCCGGTTCCATGCCGCGCTGTACGCCCAGCAGCCCCAGGAGGGCGTCGGTCCGTTCCCCGACAACGCCCGGTTGGCCGAAGTCGCGCGCCAGGCCGGTGCGGGCGGTCAAGTCCCCGAGTGCATCAACAAGGAAACCAATGCCGACATGGTGTCGGGCTTGGCTCAGGCCACCAACGTGAATTCGACGCCGACGATTCGCATCAACGGCGAGGACTACAGCCCCACCACCCCTGACGCATTGATCGCCAAGATCGAGGAGATCGTCGGCAACGTGCCCGCGCTCGACGCCGGCGCACCGCCTCCTGCCGCCGAACCCACCCCGCTCGCTCCGCCCGCGCCCGCACCCGCGCCATGACCGTGGCCGCCCCCAGCACCGTCGAGCCGAGCGAATCCGCTTCGGCGCCGTCGACCGCGTGTTGCGGTCGGGCGGGCCAGCGCGATCTGGGTGCTGATCGCTGGGGTGCTCGGCCTCGCGGCGTCGGTGACACTCACGATCGAGAAGATCGAGATTCTGATCAACCCCGATTATGTGCCGTCATGCAGCCTGAACCCGGTGCTGTCCTGCGGTTCGGTGATGATCACCCCGCAGGCGTCGGCGTTCGGCTTCCCCAACTCGCTCATGGGCATCGTGGCGTTCTCGGTCGTGATGGTGACCGGGGTGCTCGCGATCGCCAAAGTCGATCTGCCGCGCTGGTATTGGGCGGGGCTGGCGATCGGCGCCTTGCTGGGCACGGTGTTGGTGCACTGGCTGGCGTGGCAGAGCCTGTACAGCATCGGCGCGCTGTGCCCGTACTGCATGGTGGTGTGGGCCGTGACGATCCCACTGCTCGTCGTCGCGACATCGATCGCAGCGGCACCTGCGGCGTCCAACGGTGTTGTGCGCGTGCTCCATACGTGGCGCTGGTCGTTGGTGGCGTTGTGGTTCACCGGGCTGATCCTGCTGATCCTGGTCCGCTTCTGGGACTACTGGTCCACGCTCCTCTAGAACACGACAGGGACTGATAACGCGTGATATCCAAAGTCCTGGTGGCTAATCGCGGCGAGATCGCGATCCGTGCGTTCCGGGCCGCCTACGAGATGGGTATCACCACCATCGCGGTCTACGCGCATGAGGACCGCAATTCCCAGCACCGGCTCAAGGCCGATGAGTCGTACCAGATCGGCGAAACGGGACACCCTGTTCGCGCCTACCTGTCGGTCGACGAGATCATCCGCGTCGCGCAGCAAGCGGGTGCGGACGCCGTCTACCCCGGCTATGGCTTCCTGTCGGAGAATCCTGCGCTCGCCGCCGCGTGCGTTGATGCGGGCATCACGTTCATCGGCCCGAGCGCGGAAATCCTGGAGCTGACGGGGAACAAGGCCAGGGCCATCGCCGCTGCACGCGATGCGGGCCTGCCGGTGCTGAAGTCCTGCGCGCCGTCGTCGTCGGTGCAGGAGTTGGTGGCGGCCTCGCAGAGCATGGAATTCCCGTTGTTCGTCAAGGCGGTGTCCGGCGGCGGCGGGCGCGGTATGAGGCACGTGGCCGACCCGTCGGGGCTGCCCGAAGCGATCGAGGCGGCGAGCCGCGAGGCCGAGTCGGCGTTCGGCGATCCTTGCGTGTATCTCGAACAGGCGGTGCGCAACCCGCGCCACATCGAGGTGCAGATCCTGGCCGACAAACACGGCAACGTCATGCATCTTTTCGAGCGTGACTGCAGCATGCAGCGCCGTCACCAGAAGGTCATCGAACTCGCCCCCGCGCCAAACCTTTCGGTCGAACTTCGAGACAAGATGTGCGCCGACGCGGTCGCGTTCGCGCGGCAGATCGACTACACCTACGCCGGCACCGTCGAGTTCCTCCTCGACGAGCGCGGGCATTACGTGTTCATCGAGATGAACCCGCGCATCCAGGTCGAGCACACTGTCACCGAGGAGATCACCGATGTCGACCTCGTCGCGAGTCAACTGCGCGTCGCCGACGGTGAGACACTGGAAAGCCTTGGGCTGAGCCAGGACGGATTGCCTGCGCCACGGGGTTTTGCCGTGCAGTGCCGGATCACCACCGAGGACCCCGCGAACGGTTTCCGCCCCGACACCGGGCGCATCACGAGCTACCGCTCACCCGGTGGTGCGGGCATTCGCCTGGACGGCGCAACGCATTTGGGCGCCGAGATCGGGGCACACTTCGACTCCCTTCTGGTCAAACTGACGTGCCGCGGACGTGATTACGCGGCGGCGGTCGCCCGGTCCCGCCGCGCGCTGGCCGAGTTCCGCGTGCGCGGTGTGTCGACGAACATCCCGTTCCTGCTGGCCGTCGTCAACGATCCGGACTTCCGCGCGGGGCGTATCACCACGTCGTTCATCGACGACCGCCCGTACCTGCTGACTTCGCACACCCCGGCCGATCGCGGCACCAAGATCCTCAATTACCTGGCCGACGTCACGGTCAATCAGCCGCACGGGCCGCGGCCGTCGACGGTCTATCCGCACGACAAGTTGCCCGACGTCGATCTGTCGCCGCCTCCGCCGCCGGGATCCAAACAACGCCTGACCGAACTGGGTCCGGAAGGATTCGCGGCCTGGATGCGCGAATCGAAGGCGGTCGGTGTCACCGATACGACGTTCCGCGATGCGCATCAGTCGCTGTTGGCGACCCGGTTGCGGACCACCGGCCTGCTCATGGTGGCGCCCTACATCGCGCGGATGACTCCGCAACTGTTGTCGGTCGAGTGTTGGGGTGGGGCGACATACGATGTGGCGCTTCGGTTCTTGAAGGAGGACCCGTGGGAGCGGCTGGCCGCGCTGCGTGAGGCGATGCCGAACATCTGCCTGCAGATGCTGTTGCGCGGGCGCAACACCGTTGGCTATACGCCCTACCCCGAGACGGTGACCAAGGCCTTCATCGAGGAGGCGACGGCAACGGGCATCGACATCTACCGCATCTTCGATGCACTCAACAACGTCGAGTCGATGCGGCCGGCCATCGACGCGGTCCGCGAAACCGGCACGTCGATCGCCGAGGTCGCGATGAGCTACACCGGTGACCTGGCCGATCCCAGCGAGAACCTCTACACACTGGACTACTACCTCAAGCTGGCCGAGCAGATCGTCGACGCCGGTGCGCACGTGCTGGCCATCAAGGACATGGCGGGGCTGCTGCGACCGCATGCGGCCAGTGTGTTGGTCGGTGCGTTGCGCAGCCGCTTCGATCTGCCGGTGCACGTGCACACCCACGACACCCCCGGCGGACAGCTGGCCACGTATGTGGCCGCATGGCAGGCAGGCGCCAACGCCGTCGATGGTGCCGTCGGCGCCGCTGGCCGGTACCACCAGCCAGCCCGCCCTGAGTTCGATCGTCGCGGCGGCCGCCCACACCGAATACGACACCGGGCTGTCGTTGTCGGCGGTATGCGATCTCGAGCCCTACTTCGAGGCGCTGCGAAAGGTGTACGCGCCATTCGATGTTGCCGCGTCCGGCCCTCCAACCCCGACCGGGCGGGTGTATCGCCACGAAATCCCGGGCGGCCAGCTGTCGAACCTGCGCCAGCAGGCCATCGCGCTCGGATTCGGGGACCGCTTCGAGGAGATCGAGGCCAACTATGCCGCCGCTGATCGCATCCTGGGCCGGCTGGTGAAGGTGACGCCGTCGAGCAAGGTGGTGGGTGACCTCGCGCTCGCGCTGCTGGGCGCCGGCATCACCGCCGACGAATTCGCGCAGGACCCGGCGCGGTTCGACATCCCCGACTCGGTCATCGGGTTCCTGCGCGGTGAACTCGGCGACCCGCCGGGCGGCTGGCCGGAACCGTTGCGCACCAAAGCGCTTGACGGACGCCCGCCTGCAAGGCCCACCGAAGAGTTGTCCGCCGAGGACGAGTCGGCGCTGGCGCAACCGGGTGTGACGCGGCAAGCCACGTTGAACCGGCTGCTGTTCGGTGGGCCGACAAAGGAATTCGAGGCCCATCGCGATCTGTACGGCGACACCTCCAGCCTGTCGGCCAACCAGTTCTTCTACGGCCTGCGCCACGGCGACGAGCATCGGGTCAGGCTCGAAAAAGGCGTCGAGCTGTTGATCGGGCTCGAGGCGATCTCCGACCCCGACGAACGCGGCATGCGCACCGTGATGTGCATCTTCAACGGTCAATTGCGGCCGGTTGTGGTGCGCGACAACAGCATCGCCAGCGAGGTTCCCACCGCCGAGAAGGCCGACCGCTCCAATCCCGACCACGTCGCCGCACCCTTCGCCGGCGTCGTGACCGTCGGCGTGTCCGCCGGTGACAAGGTCGACGCGGGACAGACCATCGCCACCATCGAAGCGATGAAGATGGAGGCCGCGATCACCGCGCCCAAGGCCGGCGAGGTCAGCCGCATCGCGGTGTCGACGACCGCACAGGTCGAAGGTGGCGATCTGCTGATGGTGGTCAGCTGACCCGCATCGTCGCCGGCGCCCTGGGTGGACGGCGAATCACGGTGCCGCGCACCGGTACCCGTCCCACGACCGATCGGGTCCGCGAATCGCTGTTCAATCTGTTGACGGCCCGCATCGACCTCGACGGGCTCAGGGTGCTCGATCTGTACGCCGGCTCGGGAGCGCTGGGCCTGGAGGCGCTGTCTCGCGGAGCCTCGTCAGTCGTGTTCGTCGAGTCGGACCAGCGTGCCGCAAACATCATCGAGAAGAACATCGCCGCGCTCGGCGTGACCGGCGCGAAAGTGCGCCGCGGGGCGGTGACGGCGGTTCTGGCGGGCCGTGCGCAGTCCGTTGACCTGGTATTCGCCGATCCGCCCTACGACATGAACGCGAGCGAGATCGAAGCCGTGCTCGCCGCGCTGACGCACGGCGGATGGACAGCGACCGGCAGCGTGGCCGTCGTCGAACGCCCGGCGTCCGGACCGATGCTGGCGTGGCCCGACGGTTGGCAGGTGTGGCCATCGCGGGCGTATGGCGACACCCGGCTGGAACTGGGCGAGCTGACCTGAGGTGCCTGTACCGTCGTTCCCCATGAGCGGCGCCGTATGCCCGGGCTCCTTCGACCCGGTAACGCTGGGCCATATCGACATCTTCGAGCGCGCGGCCGCCCAATTCGACGAGGTCGTCGTCGCGGTGCTGGTCAACCCGAACAAGGAAGGGATGTTCAACCTCGACGAGCGCATCGCGATGATCGAGGAATCCACGACGCACCTGCCGAATCTGCACGCGGAGTCCGGCGAAGGCCTGGTGGTCGACTTCGTCAAGAACCGCGGACTGACCGCGATCGTCAAGGGACTGCGCACGGGAACCGATTTCGAATACGAGCTACAGATGGCGCAGATGAACAAGCACATCGCGGGCGTCGACACCTTCTTCGTCGCGACGACGCCGACGTATTCGTTCGTGTCGTCGTCGCTGGCGAAGGAGGTCGCGACACTCGGCGGCGACGTTTCCGCATTGCTGCCCGAGCCCGTTAACGTGCGGTTGCAGGCCAAGCTCAAGGGTTAGCCGCCGACCTCAAGGGGTAGGCAGAAAGTGGCGCACAGCCCATCGCGCCCCAACCCTTTCCCATGAGCTTTGGAGGTTTTGCCGTGGTTGACACATTTGTTCAGTCCACCGATGACGTCGTGAGATTCCTCAAGGATCAGCACAACCTGATCAAGGACATGTTCGACGAAGTGCTCAGCGCCTCGGACACGAAGGCCCGCGAGAAGGCATTCGTCGAACTGCGCGCGCTGCTGGCCGTGCACGAGACCGCCGAGGAGATGGTGGTCCATCCGCGGGTCCGCCACGAGGCGGCCAATGGCGACGAGATCGTCGACGCCCGCCTGGCAGAGGAGCACAAATCCAAGGAGATGCTTTCGGCGCTCGAGGGCATGGACATCGAGTCCGCGCAGTTCATCAAGGAGCTCACGAAGTTCCGTGACGCCGTCATCGACCACGCCGAGCGTGAGGAGAACGAGGAGTTCACCAAGCTCGAACGCAATCTCACGGCGGACGATCGCGGCCGGATGGCGAAGGCGGTTCTGGCCGCTGAGGCCATCGCGCCGACGCGCCCACACCCGGGTGTGGAGTCCGCCACGGCCAATTTCATGGTCGGCCCGTTCGCGTCGATGGTCGACCGGGCGCGCGACGCGATCGCCGCGGCAGTCCGTTAGTCAGGCTCTTTAGCTCGCAGAACCGGGCATGCGGTGATCCGTCGTGTTGACATAATGTGCACAGAGCAATGCAGACGGGCCCGTGGCCTGGGGAAGCGGTGACGCAGCACGAAGTGCAGCCGAGACGCGACACACCGTGTCGCTAGCTGAGTCACAGGCGTAACACCAGGCACACTGGTAACTGTCAACTACGCCTGGAGGGTGTTGCCGTGTACCGAGTATTTGAGGCGCTCGATGAGTTGGGCGCGATTGTGGAAGAAGCGCGCGGCGTGCCGATGACGGCGGGTTGTGTGGTGCCCCGCGGTGACGTCCTGGAGTTGATCGACGACATCAAGGACGCCATCCCCGGCGAGCTCGACGATGCCCAGGATGTCCTGGACGCTCGCGACACGCTGCTGCGCGACGCCAAGGAGCACTCCGGCTCGATGGTGTCGTCGGCCACCACCGAGGCGGATTCGCTGGTCAACCATGCCCGCGCCGAGGCGGACCGGCTGCTCGCCGACGCAAAGTCGCAGGCCGATCGCATGGTCGGGGAGGCCCGCCAGCACAGCGAACGGATGGTCGGAGAGGCCCGCGAGGAGGCCAGCCGCCTCGCCGCGACGGCCAAGCGGGAGTACGAGGCGAGCACGGGACGCGCCAAGACCGAGGCCGACCGGCTCATCGAGAACGGCAATCTCGCCTACGAGAAGGCTGTCCAGGAAGGCATCAAGGAGCAGCAGCGACTGGTCGCACAGACCGAGATCGTCCAGACCGCCACGTCCGAGGCCACCCGTCTCATCGATTCGGCGCACGCCGAGGCGGACCGGCTGCGCGGCGAATGCGACATCTACGTCGACAACAAGCTGGCCGAATTCGAAGACTTCCTCAACGGAACTCTTCGGTCGGTGGGCCGCGGTCGGCACCAACTGCGGACCGCCGCGGGAACGCACGACTACGCAGCCCGCTAGCCCCTGCGACGGTCGCCGTAAGATCGTCACTTATGGCGACGCATGCGAAGGCGCTCGCGCGGCGCGCATCACGGTCGCCGCTCGTGCTGAATATCTCCAGGCTGGGGCGGCGGCCCGGGTCGATGATCACCGTCACCGAGACCGTGCCCAGCCCGATTCGTATCGGGCTGGACCTCATCGCGATCGACAAGGGCGCCCCGCTGGAGCTGGATCTGCGGCTCGAGTCCGTCTCCGAAGGTGTGCTCGTCACCGGGACGGTCGCCGGACCGACCGCGGGTGAGTGCGCGCGCTGCCTGACCCCGATCACCGGACACGTCGAGATCGAGCTGACCGAACTGTTCGCCTACCCCGACAGCGCCACCGACGAGACCACCGAGGCCGACGAGATGGGCCGCGTCGTGGACGACACCGTCGACCTCGAACAGCCGATCATCGACGCGGTCGGACTGGCGTTGCCGTTCGTGCCGTTGTGCGGACCCGACTGCGCCGGCCTGTGTCCCGACTGCGGAGTACCTCTGGCGACTGCCGAGCCAGGACACCGGCACGAGAAGATCGATCCGCGTTGGGCCAAGCTCTCGGGCATGTTCGACGAGGACACCCGTGACTGACCGCGCCCCGCTGCTCAACGCGTTGGGTGTCAACCTGTCCGAGGATCTGCTCACCATGTCGCTCACCCACCGCAGCTACTCCTACGAGAACGGCGGATTGCCGACCAACGAGCGGTTGGAGTTCCTCGGCGACGCCGTACTCGGACTGACCATCACCGAGGAGCTCTACCACCGCCATCCCGATCGCTCCGAGGGCGATCTGGCCAAGCTGCGGGCGAGCATCGTCAACACCCACGCACTGGCCGACGTCGGTCGTGAACTGTCCGATGACGGGCTGGGCGCCTACCTGCTGCTGGGTAAGGGTGAGGAGAACTCGGGCGGTGCGGGCAAGGCAAGCATTCTCGCCGACGGTGTCGAATCTCTGCTCGGCGCAATCTATGTGGAGCATGGAATCACCACCGCGCGGGAGGTGATCCTGCGGCTGTTCGCCTCGTTGTTGGACACCGCCCCGACGCTGGGCGCGGGACTGGACTGGAAGAGCAGTCTGCAGGAGCTCACCGCATCCCGCGGTATGGGTGCGCCGTCGTACGTCGTGACATCCACGGGTCCCGATCACGACAAGGAATTCACCGCGACCGTCATCGTCTCCGAAGCGGAGTACGGCAAGGGCGTCGGCCGCACGAAGAAAGAGGCCGAGCTCAAGGCCGCCGCGGCGGCATGGAACGGGCTCGAATCCTCGTCCGATGTAGATGCCTGAACTTCCCGAAGTCGAGGTCGTTCGTCGGGGGCTGGACGCACACGTCGTTGACAAGACGATCAGCGCGGTCCGGGTGCACCATCCGCGCGCGGTGCGCCGTCACGAGGCCGGGCCGGCCGATCTGACTGCGCGGCTGCTCGATTCGCGGATCGTGGGCACGGGACGACGTGGGAAATACCTGTGGCTGACGCTCGACGACGGCTCGGCTCTGGTCGTCCATCTCGGCATGAGCGGGCAGATGCTGCTCGGACCGCTGCCGCGAGAGGATCATCTGCGCATCGCGGCGCTGCTCGACGACGGCACCGCGCTGAGCTTCGTCGACCAGCGCACGTTCGGCGGCTGGATGCTCGCCGAGGTCGTCACCGTCGACGGCACCGATGTGCCGTTCCCGGTCGCGCACCTTGCCCGCGATCCGCTGGATCCGAAGTTCAATCGTGAGGGCGTCGTTACGGTGTTGCGGCGCAAGCACTCCGAGATCAAGAGGCAGTTGCTCGACCAAACGGTGGTATCGGGAATCGGCAACATCTACGCCGACGAGGCGCTGTGGCGCGCGAAGGTGAACGGCACCCGGCTGGCGTCCTCACTGACCCGTACGCAGCTCGGCGCGGTGCTCGATGCTGCCGCCGAGGTGATGACCGAGGCGCTCGGCCAGGGCGGAACGTCATTCGACTCGCTCTACGTGAACGTCAACGGCCAATCCGGCTATTTCGAGCGATCGCTGGACGCGTACGGACGTGAGGGTGAGCCGTGCCGGCGGTGCGGTGCGGTCATGCGGCGTGAGAAGTTCATGAACCGCTCGTCGTTCTACTGCCCACGGTGCCAACCAAGACCGCGCCAGCCCCGCCCGCGCGTCCGCCAGGATTGAATCTTCGCGAGAGTGCGTGTCTGCACCCCGACACGCCGCCAAATTCCTCCACTTTTCGCACGCTCGCGACGCGACGACCGTGCGCCCGGCTCCCGACTGGTCATGCCACCTGCCGGCGGGATTGTGCGAAACTGCGCGCATGGCGTCCGGCAAATCGCCCCCCGTGGTGCTACACGGTCTCGCGATGTCTGGCGAGAGTGCGTGGCGAGAAGGTGTTCCACTGCTGGCCGGCGTCGGGCATGTTCCGATGCTCGACCACCCTGGCCTCGTTGCGCAGACAATCCTCGCCGTCACAGGAGAGTGACGGATTGGATGTCTGCATCGGTGAAACGCGATACGCACCATCACCAGATTCCGAGCGTGCGTGAAATGTCCAGAGGTTACGGCGTGTTGACGTACAAACACGCACGTTCGCGGGAAAGCGGGGAGTCATGACCGAACTGTGGGTTGAGCGCACCGGCGCGCGCCGCTACACCGGGCGCAGCGCACGCGGCGCCGAGGTGCTGGTGGGTGGCGAAGACGTCGAGGGCGTGTTCACACCCGGCGAACTGATGAAGATCGCGCTGGCGGCCTGCAGTGGGATGGCCAGCGACGCGCCGCTGCAGCGCCGGCTCGGCGAGGATTATGCGACCACCATCACGGTCTCCGGCGCGGCCGATCGTGAGCAGGAGCGCTATCCACTGCTCGAGGAGCGCATGGAACTCGACCTGTCCGGGCTGTCTGATGACGAGAAGGCGCGGGTACTCACCGTTGTCGAGCGGGCCATCGATCAGGTGTGCACCGTGGGCCGCACATTGAAGTCCGGTACCAAAGTGACGTTTGAGGTCAATGATGCAGGAGTTAGCTGAGGTACGACTCACCGCGTGGGTGCACGGCCACGTCCAGGGGGTGGGCTTCCGCTGGTGGACCCGCTCGCGCGCGTTGGAACTCGGGCTCACCGGATTCGCGTCCAACAGGCCCGATGGGCGTGTCCAGGTGGTCGCACAGGGTTCACGGCAGGCCTGTGAAAAGCTGCTTGACCTGCTGCAAGGCGGCGCCACGCCCGGCCATGTCGACAAAGTCATCGCCGATTGGTCAGAAGTCGGCGAAACGCTATCGGGGTTCACCGAGCGTTAGCCGCCGCGGCGGTAGTGTGGCACGTCGTGCACCTCAAGAGTCTGACCCTGAAGGGCTTCAAGTCGTTTGCTTCGCCGACGACTCTGCGCTTCGAGCCAGGCATCACCTGCGTCGTCGGCCCCAACGGGTCCGGCAAATCGAACGTCGTCGATGCGCTCACCTGGGTGATGGGCGAACAGGGCGTCAAGACTCTGCGCGGCGGCAAGATGGAGGACGTCATCTTCGCCGGCACGTCGTCGCGCCCGCCGTTGGGCCGCGCCGAGGTCACGGTCACGATCGACAACTCGGACAACTCGTTGCCGATCGAATACTCCGAGGTGTCGATCACCAGACGGATGTTCCGCGACGGCGGCAGCGAATACGAGATCAACGGCGCCAGTTGCCGTTTGATGGATGTGCAGGAGCTGTTGTCCGACTCCGGCATCGGCCGCGAGATGCACGTGATCGTCGGCCAGGGCAAGCTTTCGGAGATCCTCGAATCCCGACCGGAGGACCGCCGCGCATTCATCGAGGAGGCCGCCGGCGTCCTCAAGCACCGCAAGCGCAAGGAAAAGGCGGTCCGCAAGCTCGACTCGATGTCGGCCAACCTGGCCCGGCTGACCGACCTGACGACAGAATTGCGCCGTCAGCTCAAACCGCTCGGCAGGCAGGCCGAAATGGCCCGCCGCGCCCAGACGATCCAGGCTGACCTACGCGACTCCCGGCTGCGGTTGGCGGCCGACGACCTGGTCAACCGGACGGCCGAGTTCGAGAACACCAACCAGACCGAGACGACGCTGCGCCACGAACACGACGATCTGGCGACCCGCCTCGAGGCCAGAACCGTCGAATTGAACACCCACGAGGCAGCGGTCGGCACTCTCAGTGAGCGCGCGGAAGCCGCTCAGCAGACATGGTTTTCGTTGTCGGCTTTGGCCGAACGGGTCAGCGCCACGGTGCGCATCGCCAGTGAGCGGGCCCAACATCTCGATACCGAACCGGCCGCCTCCACCGGCCCCGATCCCGATGCGCTGGAAGCCCAGGCCGAGGAGGTCGCCGCGCAGGAGCGACAACTGCTCGAGGCGCTGAATGAGTCGCGCGCGCGACTGGAGGCCGCCCGCACCGAACTCAGCGAGCGGGAAAGCGTCGCCGCCGAAGCCGAGCGCGCTCATATGGCCGCCGCGCGCGCCGAGGCCGACCGTCGCGAGGGTCTGGCCCGGCTGTCCGGCCAGGTCGACACGATGCGCACCCGCGTCGAGTCGATCGACGAGACCGTCGCACGACTGACCGGCGGCATCGAGGAGGCCGCGGCAAAGGCCCAGCAGACGCAGGCCGAGTTCGAGACCGTGCAGGGGCGAGTCGGTGCGCTCGACGCCGGTGAGCTGGGTCTCGACGAGCATCACGACCGTACGGTGACCGCGCTGCGACTCGCCGACGAGCGGGTCGCCGAACTGCAGGCCGCCGAACGCGGTGCTGAACGCCAGGTGGCGTCGTTGCGCGCCCGCATCGAGGCACTGTCCGTCGGTCTCGACCGCAAGGACGGCGCGGCGTGGTTGCGGAAAAACCACGGCGACTCAGGGCTTTTCGGGTCGATCGCCAATCTGGTCAAGGTGCGCCCCGGTTACGAGGCGGCGATCGCCGCAGTGCTGGGTGCTGCTGCTGACGCCGTCGCCGCCGAGAACTCGGGCGCGGCGCGTTCGGCCGTCGCCGCGCTGAAGCGGTCCGATGGTGGCCGTGCGGCCATCGTGCTGGGCGACTGGCCCGCGCAGCCCACGCTGAACGACGGCCCGGCGCCCGAGGGCGCGCTTTGGGCGTTGGATCTGGTCGACGCGCCCCAGCGACTGGAGGGCGCGGTCACCGCCATGCTTTCCGGAGTCGCGGTGGTCGGTGACCTGTCGGCGGCGCTGGACGTGGTCGCTGCGCGCCCGCAACTCAAGGCCGTCACCGCCGATGGTGACCTGGTCGGCGCGGGCTGGGTGAGCGGCGGATCCGACCGCAAGCCCAGCACGCTGGAGATCGCGTCGGAGGTCGAGAAGGCCCGAGGCGAGCTGGTCGCGGCCGAGAAGCAGACCGGCGAACTGTCGGCCGCGCTGGCAGGTGCGCTGGCAGAGCAGTCCAGCCGGCAGGACGCCGCCGAGCAGGCGCTGGCCGCGCTCAACGAGTCCGATGCGGCCATCTCGGCGGTTTACGAGCAGCTCGGCCGGCTCGGCCAGGACGCCCGCGCCACCGACGACGAATGGCAGCGGCTGATTCAGCAGCGCAACGAGCTCGAGACGGGTCGCAATCAGACCGTCCAGGAGCTCGCCGAACTCGAGCAGCGGCTGTACAACGCCCAGCAGGAGCCGACGTTCGAATCCGAACCCAACAAACGGCAGGAGTCCACGGCGGCGGCCGAGGCTGCCCGGGCGGCCGAGGTCGAGGCCCGTCTGACGGTGCGTACCGCCGAGGAGCGTGCGAATGCCGTTCGCGGCCAGGCGGATTCGCTGCGCAGGGCCGCTGCTGCCGAGCGCGACGCCCGGCTGCGTGCTCAGCGCGCACGTGAAGCGCGCGTGCACGCATCAGCGGTTGCGGCGGCTGTGGCGGAGTCCGGCCGTCTCGTCGCGCAGCGGCTCAGCGCCGCGGTGTCGGTCGCGTCGCGGGCACGCGACGACGTCGCCGCCGAGCGTCAGCACCGGGCCGGTGCGTTGGCGAAGGCGCGAGAAGAGGTCAATGAACTGGGCGCCAAGATCGCCTCTCTCACCGACGCGCTGCACCGCGACGAGATCGCGAAAGCACAAGCGGCGCTTCGCATCGAACAGCTCGAGGAACACATCCTCGAGAGCTTCGGAATGGCTGCCGCCGATCTCGTCGCCGAGTACGGCCCCGACGTGATGCTGCCCCCGTCGGAGCTGGAGATGGCCGAATACGAGCAGGCCCGCGAACGCGGTGAACAGGTGACGGCTCCCGCGCCCATGCCGTTCGACCGCCCCACCCAGGAACGCCGCGCCAAGAAGGCCGAGCGTGAACTCAACGAGCTGGGCCGCGTGAACCCACTGGCGCTGGAGGAGTTCGCAGCGTTGGAGGAGCGCTACAACTTCCTGTCCACACAACTGGAGGATGTGAAGGCTGCCCGTAAGGACCTGCTCGACGTCATCGACGATGTCGACGCACGCATTCTTCAGGTGTTCGCCGAGGCGTTCACCGATGTGGAACGTGAGTTCCGGGAAGTGTTTTCGGCGCTGTTCCCCGGCGGCGAAGGCCGGCTGCTGCTGACCAATCCCGACGATATGCTCACGACAGGCATCGAGGTCGAGGCCCGTCCGCCCGGGAAGAAGATCAAACGCCTCTCGTTGCTGTCGGGTGGCGAGAAGTCGCTGACCGCCGTCGCGATGCTGGTGGCAATCTTCCGTGCACGGCCGTCGCCGTTCTACGTCATGGACGAGGTGGAGGCCGCACTCGACGATGTGAACCTGCGCCGGCTGCTCGGGCTGTTCGAACAGTTGCGCAGCCAGTCGCAGTTGCTCGTCATCACACACCAGAAGCCGACGATGGAGATCGCTGACGCGCTGTACGGCGTGACGATGCGCGATGACGGCATCACCGCGGTGATCAGCCAGCGCATGCGCGGCCAGGAATTGGTCGGCGCCGCCAACTGACCGCGGTTTCGGCGTGCGCAGTCACCCTCAGCGTGACTGCGCACGCCGAAATCACACGGGGGTGACGCCGCTCTCGCGGAGTTCGGCGAGATTCGCTGCTCCGCTGCCGTGCAGGCAGATCAGAAGTTCGTCGATGAAGCGCTGAAGCCAATCCGCTACGGCGGCAGGCGATTCGATCGCCGGCGCCAGAAGCGGCCGTGCCACCGACACCACGTCCGCGCCGAGTGCGAGCGCCTTGGCCGCATCCATCCCGGTACGGATGCCGCCGGACGCGACCACGGGAACGCCGGGCAGGGCGCGCCGCACCTCCAGAAGTGCCTGTGCGGTCGGGATGCCCCACTCCGCCAGCGCCTGATACCGGATTTCGCCGTACCGGACCAACTGCTCGACGCGCGCCCACGACGTACCGCCCGCCCCGGCCACGTCGACGGCCGCGATCGGGCAGTCGATGAGTTCGGCGGCCGCTGCGGCGCCGATACCGTGCCCGACCTCCTTGAGCATCACGGGATAGCCGATGGTCCCCGCGATGTCACGCAGGCGTGCGATCGAGCCGGAGAAATCCGTGTCGCCTTTCTGCTGCATGGCTTCCTGCAGCGGATTGGTATGCACTGCAAGGGCATTGGCGTTCACTTGATCGAGCGCATCGACCAGCGCGGGCACCGCCTGCGCAGTGAATTGGGTGAGGCCGATGTTGCCGATCAGTAGTACGTCCGGCGCGATGTCGCGGATGCAGAACGACGCCGAGGCCGATCTGTTGTCGAGCATGATGCGCTGGCTACCCAGCATCATGCCGATGCCGAGCTGCTGGGCCGCTGCGGCCAGATTGCGATTGATGGTGCCCGACAGCTCGGCCCCACCGGTCATCGCACCGATGAGCACCGGAGCACGCAGGCGGGTGCCGAGGAAATCTGTCGCCAACTCGATTGAGCCGAGGTCGGTCTGGGTGAGCGCGTTGTACGGCAGCCGGTATCGCTCCAACCCGGTGGTCACCGTCTGGTAGTCGACCGCCTCGGTCAGGCACACGTCGATGTGTCGCCGTTTGCGGGTTTCCATAAGGCCGCCGGAGCTCCCGGGCGCAGAAGTCACCGGCTACCGCTCCTGACACAATGACGTGGTGACAGGATCCGAAATAGGTTTGTGGATCGCGGTCGCGGTCATCGCCGTTCTGCTCGTCGCCGCGGTCGTCGTGGGGCTGGTGCGGTATCGGCGCCGACGGATCAGCCTGTCGTCTGCAGACACCGCCACTCCTGTCGATCGCTCCGGCGGCTATACCGCCTCGTCAAACATCACGTTCTCGCAGGCCGCGCCTACCGCTGAGCCGGTCGAACGGATCGATACCGGCGGGCTGCCCGCCGTCGGCGATGATGCCACCATCCCGCGTGACTCACCGAAGCGGGTTATCGCGGACGTCCAGCTGCCCGAGCCGCCGGTCATCGAAGAGCCGCAGGCGGACATCGCGCCTGCGGCTCCGTCGGCGCCCGCGCTCGACGAGATCGAACCGGCGGAAGGCCGGCTGGAGAGGCTGCGCGGGCGGCTCGCCAAGTCGCACAACACGCTGGGCCGCAGCATGCTGGGCCTGCTCGGCGCCGGTGACCTCGACGAGGACTCCTGGCAGGACATCGAGGACACGCTCTTGATCGCCGATCTGGGCCCGGTGGCGACAGAATCGGTCGTCACGGCGTTGCGGTCGCGGATGGCGAGCAGTCGCGTGCGCACCGAGTCCGACGCCCGTGAGGTGCTGCGTGAGGTCCTGATCGAGGAGTTACGGCCCGACCTGGACCGCTCGATCAAGGCGCTTCCGCACGACGACAAGCCGTCTGTGCTGCTCGTCGTCGGTGTCAATGGCACCGGCAAGACCACGACCGTCGGCAAGCTGGCGCGGGTGCTGGTGGCCGACGGCCGCCGCGTCGTGCTCGGAGCGGCCGACACCTTCCGCGCCGCCGCCGCCGACCAACTGCAGAGTTGGGCATCCCGTGTCGGGGCCCAGGTGGTGCGCGGGCCCGAGGGTGCTGACCCGGCGTCGGTGGCGTTCGACGCCGTGGACGCCGGTGTCGAAGCAGGCGCCGACGTCGTCCTCATCGACACCGCAGGGCGACTTCACACCAAGACCGGCCTGATGGACGAACTGGGCAAGGTCAAACGGGTGGTGAGCCGGCGCGCCGAGGTCGACGAGGTACTTCTGGTACTCGACGCCACGATCGGCCAGAACGGTCTGCCGCAGGCCCGGGTGTTTGCCGAAGTCGTGGACATCACGGGCGTGGTGCTGACCAAACTCGACGGCACCGCCAAGGGCGGGATCGTGTTCCGCGTCCAGCAGGAATTGGGTGTGCCCGTCAAACTCGTCGGGCTGGGCGAAGGCGCCGACGACCTGGCTCCGTTCGAGCCGTCGGCGTTCGTCGACGCGCTGCTCGGGTAGACATGAACGTGCCATGTCTCAAAATCGCATGATTTGGCCGTCAATACCGACGAAACGTCGTACCTCTGCCCATCCGTTCACTTACCGAGCGAAAATCACTGTGGCGTCTTAGACGAAAGACCTCTTCGGAGCGATCGTCTTGGACCAGGTCAATGGTCATAAAGTGTTGCGGCCGTGGCATGTCGAAGGCGGAAACTGCGATGGATCGCGCCATTCCCGACCCTCGGTATACCGGACACCGGTCGATACCGCGTGGATGCTCGGCAAGCCCAGCGCTTGTCTTGTTGATGACGCCTGGCCTTGCCTTCTTCTATGGCGGGCATCGTGCGGGCCAAGGGCGTGCTCAACATGATCATGATGAGCTTCGGCGCCATGGGCGTGGTGACCGTGCTGTGGGTGTTGTACGGCTATTCGATGGCACTTTCGTAACGACGTTCCAACCTGTTCGGCGACCCGACGCAGTTCTTCGGGCTAAGGGCCTCTCGGCGGTTACGCCGCAGCCGAGGTGATCGCGGATCCCGCAGCCGGTGTCGAGGCCGCCGAGGTGGTCAACATCCCGCTGGTGTTCACGTTGCCGGCCACGGTGTTCGTCGCGTTCCAGTTGATGTTCGCGATCATCACCGTCGCGCTGATCTGGGTGCGGTCGCCGACCGCATCAAGTTCGGCGGCTGGCTGCTGTTCTCGGGGCTCTGGGTCACGGTGGTGTACTTCCCGTTGTCGCGCATCTGGGTGTCCTCGTTCGACGGCGGCACTCGCCTCCGGAGACCGGCGGCGACTGGAGTCGCCCACAAGCTGGCGGCGATCGACTTCGCGGGCGGGACGGCGGTCCACATCAACGCGGGTATCGCGGCGTTGGTCCTGCATGCTGATCCTCGGTAAGCGTCAGGGGGTGGCCGAATACTCCGATGCGGCCGCACAACCTGCCGTTCGTCATGCTCGGCGCGGGTCTGCTGTGGTTCGGCTGGTATGGCTTCAACGCGGGTTCGGCGGGTGCGTCGGGCGGGCTTGCCGGTTCAACCTTCGTCACCACCACGGTGGCCACCGCGGCAGCGATGCTGGCCTGGTTGCTCACTGAGCGTATTCGCGACGGCAAGGCGACATCGCTTGGTGCCGCCTCGGGCGTGGTCGCCGGGCCTCGTCGCCATCACGCCGTCGTGCGCTCGCTGTCAATGTCGTCGGTGCGCTGGTCGATAGGTGTGATTGCGGGTTCGGTGTGCGCCCTGGCTGTCGGGCTGAAATACAAACTCGGCTATGACGACTCGCTCGACGTGGTCGGTGTGCACCTCGTCGGCGGCATCCTCGGCACGCTGCTCATCGGCTTCGTCGCGGCACCTGAGGCCGGTGCAGGCGTGGCCGGGCTGTTCTACGGCGGCGGATTCGACCAGCTTGGCGGCAGGCCGTCGGTCGCTGGGGCGGTCTCGCTTTACACTGCGGTCGGGACCGCTATCTTGGCGTTCATCGTGAAATTCACGGTGGGCCTGCGACTCGGCGACGAAGAGGAGGCTGCTGGCACCGATGAAAGCGAACATGCGGAAAGCGGCTTATGACTTCGCGACTGGTGGCAGCAGACACGCCACTCGGTCGTCACCCCGGCAGAGGGATAAGGGTATATGAAGCTGATTACTGCGATCATCAAGCCGTTCACGCTCGAGGACGTCAAGACCGGACTCGAGCAGACGGGGATTCTCGGAATGACCGTCAGCGAGGTTCAGGGCTACGGCCGCCAGAAGGGTCACACCGAGGTGTATCGCGGCGCTGAGTACTCCGTCGATTTCGTTCCGAAGGTTCGGGTCGAGGTCGTGGTCGATGATTCCGCCGTGGACAAGGTGGTGGACGTGATCGTCCAGGCCGCACGGACCGGAAAGATCGGCGACGGCAAGGTGTGGGTCAGCCCCGTCGACACCGTCGTGCGGGTACGCACCGGCGAGCGCGGGACTGACGCCCTTTGAGCACCGCGATGAAATAAGGGGTCGTCTCCCGGCCGTTGCACCGTGAGCGTTTACAGGTAAGGCCGGGGGAGGACACGAAATGACAGAGCAGAGACGAGATTCCGCCGCCGGGCCGCCGCGTTGGGTGGCTCCGGCGGCGGGCTCGTTGCGGCCCGCAAAGGACCTGTCCGCCGCCGCTGAACAACTTCTGACCAACGATGCACGGCAACTGGATTCGGCTGCGTTGCGGATCGCGCTGCTCGATCTGCACGAATTCTGGCTCACCACAAAGGCCGCCGAGATCGGTATCACCCCGACCAGCGGCTTCGCCATCGTCGCGACCGGTGGGCTGGGCCGAGGCGAACTGGTGCCGTATTCCGACCTCGACCTGACATTGCTGCACGACAACATGCCTGACGATGTCGTCGGCCAGGTCGCCGAGTTGCTTTGGTACCCGTTGTGGGATGCGAATATTCGCATCGACCACAGCGTGCGCACAGTGCCCGAGGCGCTGACGGTCGCCGGCGAGGACATGTCCGCCGGACTGGCCATGCTCGAAGCGCGGCACATCGCGGGTGATTCGGACCTGTCAACTCTGCTGATCGGGGGAGCCCGGCGGCAGTGGCGTACCGGAATCGCTTCGCGTTTCGACGAACTGGTCGAGCACACCCGGGCGCGGTGGCAGCGCAGTGGCGAAATCGCCCACCGCGCGGAGCCCGACCTCAAATGCGGACGTGGCGGTCTGCGTGACGTCCAACTGCTCAACGCATTGGCGATCGCCCAGCTTGCCGACGTCTATCCCAGCAGATCCCTGGCCTCACCGACCGAGACTCTTGGCGAGGCGCACATGACACTGCTGAATGTGCGCACCGAGCTGCACCGGGTGGCCGGGCGTGGCCGCGAGTTGGTGTTGGCCCAGCACGCCGACGAAATCGGCGCGGCCCTGCAGATCGGTGACCGGTTCGACCTGGCCCGCATGCTCTCCGACGCCGCCCGCACCATCAGCTTCTACGTCGAGGCAGGGATTCGGACCGCAGGCAACGCCTTACCGAGACGGGGACTCGCGGCGTTTCGTCGGCCGGCGCGCCGCCCTCTTGACGAAGGCGTGATCGAATTCGCGGGTGAGGTGATTCTCGCCCGCGATGCCCGCCCTGAACGTGACCCCGGCCTGATCCTGCGGGTGGCGGCCGCCTCGGCCAGCACCGGGCTGCCGATGGCGGCGTCAACGCTGGCCCGGCTCTCCGAAAGCGCGCCTGAGCTGCGCACCCCATGGCCTCGCCAAGCGCTCAAAGACCTGCTGGTCATGCTGGCCGCGGGACCGGCGGCCGTGGCCACCATCGAGGCGCTGGACCGAACCGGTCTTTGGGGTCGCCTCTTCCCTGAATGGGGTGCGGTTCGAGATCTTCCGCCGCGCGACGTCGTGCACATCTGGACGGTCGACCGCCATCTAGTCGAAACCGTCTCGCGGGCAAGCGCATTCACCACCAGGGTGTTGCGGCCGGATCTGCTGGTCCTTGGCGCGCTGTGCCATGACATCGGCAAGGGCCGCGGGGGCGACCACAGTGTCATCGGCGCCGACCTGGCGATCCAGATCGGCACCCGGCTGGGCCTGTGGCCGTCGGATGTCGAGATCCTGTCGAAGGTGGTGCGCCACCATCTGCTGCTGCCGCACACGGCCACGCGGCGAGATCTTCAGGACCCCAACACCATCGCGGCGGTGGTCGACGCGCTCGACGGCGACCTCGTCGTGCTCGAACTGCTGCAGGTGCTGGCCGAAGCGGACTCGCTGGCCACCGGCCCGGGAGTGTGGGGCGACTGGAAGGCCTCCCTCATCGGGGATCTCGTTCGCCGCTGCCGGCTCGTCATGGCCGGTGAACCACTGCCGCAGCCCGATCCCATTGACCCCAGGTATCTTTCGCTGGCAGCCGATGTCGGAGTGCATGTCGAGCTCACCCCGGCCGACGGACCGCACATCTACAACGTCACGATGATCGCCCCGGACCGCAGGGGCCTGTTGTCCAAGGCGGCGGGTGTGCTGGCGCTGAACTCACTGCGGGTGCATTCGGCGTCGGTCAATGGGCACGCGGGTTCGGCGATCAACACGTTCGTCGTATCACCGCACTTCGGTTCGCCTCCGGCGGCCGAGCTGTTGCGGCAGCAGTGGATCCTTGCTCTCGACGGCGACCTGGACGCACTCGCGTCGCTGGACAAGCGTGATCGCGAAGCTGCGCAATATGGCGCGACGCGAGCCGGGGAAGCGCCCGATGCGGTCCCGATCAACCATGTGATCGCCCCGCCGCGGATCCTGTGGTCGGAAGGCGCCTCCCCGGGGGAGCTGGTGGTGCAGATCCGCAGCACCGATCGCACGGGCCTGCTGGCGAGGCTGACGGCGGTGTTCGAACGCGAGGGGGTCGATATCGCGTGGGCGAAGGTCACCACCCTGGGCTCGTCGGTGGTCGACCTGTTCGGAATCGTGGTGCCCGATGACATCGGCGCGGTGCGCGACGACCTCGAACGCGACCTGTACGCCGTCCTGCCCGCACCTGCGCCCGCGAAGCCGGTTTCAGAGGCCAGTTAGGCTGGACCGCGTGTTTGAATCGCTCTCCGACCGGTTGACCGGCGCCCTGCAGGGGCTGCGCGGCAAGGGGCGGTTGTCCGACGCCGACATCGACGCGACGACCCGCGAGATTCGGTTGGCGCTGCTCGAGGCCGACGTGTCGTTGCCGGTGGTGCGCGACTTCGTCGCACGCATCAAGGAACGCGCCAAGGGCGCCGAGGTGTCCGGCGCGCTGAACCCCGCGCAGCAGGTCGTCAAGATCGTCAACGAGGAATTGATCACCATCCTCGGCGGCCAGACACGCCGGCTGGCATTCTCCAAGACCCCGCCGACCGTGATCATGCTCGCGGGCCTGCAGGGGTCCGGTAAGACCACGCTTGCCGGTAAGCTTGCGAAATGGCTTAAGGGTCAAGGGAATACGCCGCTGCTTGTGGCGTGCGACCTGCAGCGTCCCGGTGCCGTCAACCAGCTCCAGATCGTCGGCCAGCGGGCCGGTGTCGAGGTCTTCGCCCCGCATGCTGGGACCATTGAAGGCTCCGACGATTCGGCACCCGGCGATCCCGTGGCGGTGGCGGCTGCCGGCCTGGCCGAGGCCAAGGCCAAGCACTTCGACGTCGTCGTCGTCGACACCGCGGGCCGGCTCGGCATCGACGACGAGTTGATGGGCCAGGCCGCCGCGATCCGCGACACCGTCGACCCCGACGAAGTGATCTTCGTGCTCGACGCGATGATCGGCCAGGACGCCGTGACCACCGCCGAGGCGTTCCGTGAGGGCGTCGGCTTCACCGGCGTGGTGCTGACCAAGCTCGACGGCGACGCCCGCGGCGGCGCCGCGCTGTCGGTGCGAGAGATCACCGGCGTGCCGATCCTGTTCGCGTCGAGCGGCGAGAAGCTCGAGGATTTCGACGTCTTCCACCCGGACCGGATGGCGAGCCGAATCCTGGGCATGGGCGACGTGCTCTCGCTCATCGAGCAGGCCGAGCAGGTGTTCGACGCCGAACGGGCCGAGGAAGCGGCCGCCAAGATCGGCAGCGGCGAGCTGACGCTGGAGGACTTCCTCGAGCAGATGCTGGCGATCCGCAAGATGGGCCCGATCGGCAACCTGCTGGGCATGCTGCCCGGGGCGGGGCAGATGAAGGACGCGCTGGCGGCCGTCGACGACAAGTCGCTCGACCGTCTGCAGGCGATCATCCGCGGTATGACACCCGCCGAGCGTGCCGACCCGAAGATCATCAACGGATCGCGTCGGCTGCGCATCGCCAACGGCTCCGGTGTCACCGTCGGTGAGGTCAATCAGCTGGTCGAGAGGTTCTTCGAGGCCCGCAAGATGATGTCGTCGATGGCTGGCCAGATGGGCATGCCCTTCGGTCGCAAGAGTTCGAACCGCAAGTCGGGGAAGGGCAAGAAGGGCAAGGGCAAGAAGGGCGGCCGGGGGCCGACGCCACCGAAGGTGCGCAATCCACTGGGCGCCGGAATGCCCGCAGGCTTCCCGGATCTCTCCGATATGCCGAAGGGCCTCGACGAGCTGCCCCCGGGCCTCGCCGATATCGATCTGTCGAAGCTGAAGTTCCCCAAGAACTGATGCCGCTGCACGTGCGCGGTCGGGGTTTACCCGACGAAGAGCCGGTTCAGTGGTGGATCGTGGACGGCCTCCTGAGCGCCGACCCGGTCAAGGGCGCCGAAACCGTCTTCGACGGTGGGTGGATCCTGCCCGGACTCGTCGATGCGCACTGCCACGTCGGACTCGGAGAGCACGGACCGATCGAGAACCTCGACGAGTGCGTAGCGCAGGCGGAGACGGAGCGTGAGGTGGGCGCACTGCTGCTGCGCGACGCGGGCTCACCTATCGACACCCGCAGCCTCGACGACCACGACGACTTGCCGCGGATCATCCGCGCCGGCCGCCACCTCGCCAGACCCAAGCGCTATCAGCGCGGGTTCGCGATCGAATTGGACGACGAGTCCCAGTTACCCGATGCCGTCGCCGAGCAGGCGCGCTTCGGCGACGGCTGGGTGAAGCTCGTCGGTGACTGGATCGACCGCGAGGTCGGCGATCTGGCACCGCTGTGGTCTGACGACGTGGTCAAGGCCGCGATCGATGCGGCGCACGACAACGGCGCCCGCGTCACCGCACACGTGTTCAGCGAGGACGCGCTGCCCGGGCTGATCAAGGGCGGCATCGACTGCATCGAACACGGCACCGGCCTGACCGACGACACCATCGAGCTGATGATCGAGCACGGCACCGCGCTGGTGCCGACGCTGATCAACATCGAGAATTTCCCCGGAATCGCCGATGCCGCAGCCAAATTCCCGGCCTATGCCCGTCATATGCGCGACCTCTACGAGAAGTGCCCCGCCCGCGTCGCGGCCGCGCGGGAGGCGGGTGTCCCGATATATGCCGGGACCGATGCGGGAAGCATGGTGGCCCACGGCCGGATCGCCGACGAGATCGACGCGCTCAAGGGTGTCGGGATGAGCCCGACCGAGGCGTTGGGCGCGGCGTGCTGGACCGCCCGAGAGTGGCTGGGCCGACCGGGACTCGAGCATGGCGCACCGGCCGACCTGGTCTGCTACTCGGACGATCCGAGGCGGGGTGCAGGCGTCGTCGATCACCCGGACCTCGTGATCCTGCGGGGCAGGGCCTACCGCTAGTACACGTCGCGCAGATACCGGTGTGACCTGATCAGGTCGTTGACGTACGCGCGAGCCGCGGCCGCATCCATCCCGCCGACTTTGGCGATGATGTCGTGCAGTGCCGCGGCGACGTCCTTGGCCATCCGCTCCGCATCACCGCAGACGTAGACGTAGACGTGCGCACCGTCGGAAAGCCAGTCGAAGAATTCCGTCGCATGCTCGCGCATGCGTTGCTGCACATAAGTTTTCGGGGCACGGTCGGCTCCGTGGCGCGAGAACGCAAGGTCGAGTTGCACGTCGGCCTCCTGGGTCTCGGGAGTGCTCACGACGACGGCCGGCTCGGGGCCGGTCCGCTCGGCGGCCAGCAGCATGACGACGTCGGTCGACCACGCTTTGGCCGGCTGTTCGTAGAAGCCGTCGATGTCGACGCGTTCGGCCAGCCGGGTGGCACCGAGCTGCTCGAGCCGCTCATCGAGCACCTTGCCTGCGTGACAGAACAGGTCGTAGGAGGTGTCGCCCAGGGCCAACACCGCGAAACTGAGGTGTTCGAGCCGCGCGGTTTCACCGCTGATCGCTTCCCAGAACAGGGTTGCGTTGTCGGGGAATTCGCCGTCGCCGAACGTCGACGTGACCACCACGACGTGGGTGGCCGTCTGCAAATCGGCGACGTCGATCTGGTTGAGTTCGATGGCCTCGGTCGCGATCCCGACGGTTTCGAGTGCTCGGTGCCCTCGGTCTCGCACCAAGTTCATGGGTGCCTTACTTGGAAGCGAAGTGCTGCGGGGGCCTCCCTATCGCGCCCCAGGCTGGCCGAAGCCCCAGTCGAACAGGTTGATCGCCTGACCGTACAGATCGCCGTCGCCGTACATCTCCACCACAACGAGCCGGCGGTTGCCGCGCTGCGCGGCTGCGACGTAGGTGTGGCGGGCGAGGTTCGTGAACCCCGTTTTGCCTGCCAATGTGCCGGGGTAGCGGTTCAGTAGTTCGTTCTGGTTGGTCAGCGTCTTACCGGGGAACTCTGCGGACTCCTGTCGCATGATCTGCGCGATCAGTGGATACCTCAGCGCCGCGCGATAGATCACTGCGAGGTCGTGAGGCGTGGTGATGGATTCCCATCCCGGTCCGTCGAGACCCGACGGCGAGGAGGCCTTGGTCGAACGCGCACCGACGGCGGCCGCCTTGCGGTTCATTGCGGGGATCGCGACGCCTTGCCCGCCGAGCATGTCGGCCAGCATGTTGGCGGCATCGTTGCCCGACACCATCAGCAACGCCTCCAGCAGCTGCTGGACGGTGTAGGGCTGGCCCGGCTTCAATCCCACGCAGGAGCACTCGACCTCGGTGTGTGACGAATTGGCGCGTGCGAAGTTGTTCGGGCGCAGGTGGTCGAGTACCACCATCGCCAGCAGCGGCTTGATGGTGCTCGCGGGCGCATGCGGCTCATTTGGGTTGCGGGAGGCCAGAATTGCGCCCGTGTCCAGATCCGCAAGCAACCATGCCTGCGCCGGTCCGTCCGGGAGTGCGACGGCGCCGACTGGCTCGACCGCCGGCTGGGCTGCCGCGACGGCATTGACCGAACACAGGCTCACCGCCGAGATCGACAACGCGGCCAACAACTTTCGCACGGACGCCGAGCGTAACCGGCGCGTTCACCAGTCGCGGTCTCGAGCGCGTTGCGATTCAGCAACTTTGCATCGGCTACAGAGCGCCGACGGTGGCATTCCGGTCGAGCGCAAAGCCCCAATCCAGGAGGCTGGCTGCTTGATCCCAGTACGTCGGCTGCCCGGGCTTGTCCATGCCGAACATCAACACGATGACCAGCCGCCTGCCGTTGCGGTCTGCAGCGCCGACGAACGTCTTCTGTGCGATGTCGGTGAAGCCGGTCTTACCGCCGATCGCGCCGGGATAGCGCTTGAGCAGCTCGTCCTGGTTCACCAGCACCTTGTCGCCGGTCTTCGTCGGAAAGACAGCGGTCGGCTGGGCGGTGATCTGCGCGAACACCGGGTTGGCCATGGCGGCGCGGAAGATGACCGCGAGGTCGTGCGGCGAGGTCCACATGTCGATGCCGGGGCCGTCGAGACCCGACGGTGAGCCGGCGTTGGTGCCGTATGCGCCAAGCAGCGCCGCGTGGGCGTTCATCTTCATCACGGCGACGTCCTGACCGCCGAGCATGCTCGCAAGCGTGTTGGCGGCGTCGTTGCCCGAGACCAGCAGCAACGCCTCCAACAGCTGGCGCGCGGTGTAGGTCATGCCCGGCGTCACGCCTGCGCAATTGCATTCGACCTTGGTGTCGGCTTCGTTCGCGACGATGGTGGTGTCGAGCGGAACCTCGTCGAGCACTGTCAACGCGAGCAGGACCTTGATGGTGCTGGCCGGTGCGTACTGGCCGTACTCGTCGCGGGCGGCCAGAACCTCGCCGCTGTCCATGTCGGCGAGTATCCAGGCCTGGGCGGGCCCTTCGGGTATGGGCACCGAACCCGATGGCTGGGTGACGCCGGCCGGCACGGCGGATGCCACCGCGGTCCCCCCGGCAACCAAGCACAACGTGGTCGCGATGCAGACAAGAAACTTCCGCATGACGGCTGAGCCTATCGCCGTGGCGCGATCGTGTTCAATCGACGCATGTTGAGCCTTGAAGAGATATCGGATCGTTTCGAGATACAGCAGCTGCTGATCGACTATTCGACGGCCATCGACCGACGACAATTCGACGATCTGGACCGGGTATTCACGCCGGATGCGTACATCGACTATCGGGAGATGGGCGGGATCGACGGTCGCTTCCCCGAGGTCAAGGCGTGGCTGGCGGAGACGCTGCCGAAAATCTTCCAGGCGCACGCCCACATGCTGGGCAACTTCGACGTGCGCATCGACGGTGACACCGCATCGTCGCGAACCTTCTGCTTCAACCCGATGGTGTTCGGCGGGGACAAGGACCAGGTCATGCTTTGCGGGCTGTGGTACGTCGACGAGTTCATCCGCACCGCCGAGGGTTGGCGGATGAACAAGCGCGTCGAGGAGAAGTGTTTCGACAAACTGCTCTAGCGTCCCAGCTTGGCCGGCGCGGGGGATGTGCTCGATTCGGCTGTACGGCCGATTTCTACATCAGGGCTGTGATTCGCCTTGCGGCGCGACCATGGTGTCGATTTCGACCATAGGAGCGTGAACGGCAGTGGGTCCGGGACGTCGGCCGCCGGTGCTAGCGGCGTCCCAGTTTGGCGGCCGCTCGGGTCAGCCGGTCCGAGATACGCACGGAGAACAGCGGATTGAAGATGTCGGTGCGGAGGCGGGTCAATGTCGAACTCGTGATCCGCCACTGGCCGTCAATCTTCTCGTACGTCTCGTGATAGTGCCCCCAGCCGTCGAGGTTCAGCGCCGGCGCCAACCGCACGATGTCGTTGAGTGCCCAGATGCCGCGGGCGGTCGTCGGCGACGTCAGCTCGATCTCCGGTGCGTGTACCTGATGCACGGTCGGCTGCGTGTTCAGGTTCTTGCGCACGAACGCGACGAACTCGTCGGCGCCGTCGATCACCTTGCCGCCCGACGGCGTGGTGTCGCTGTGGAAGTCGTCGGAGAAGATACCGCGCCAGGCCTGCCAGTCCTTGGTGTCCAGGAAACGGCAGTAGCGTGCCTTCAACTGCTTGATGGCCTCGATCTCGAACAGGGTCTCGGCGGCGTCCACAATCGAGAGGGTAGCGGGCCGGATTTTCACCGGTAGGGCCTGTTCTGGCACAATGGGCGGCTGTCTGCCATGCGACCCGCTCTGAGCGATCCGCCTCCGGCTTCTCGCTGGGCGCTTGTATGGCGGTCACACACGTAAAGCAAAACCGGGTGCAGGTAATCGGCCGGCACCGCTGAATTGCAGCGTGGCAATCACAGGAGAAGTCGCTTAACCATGGCTGTCAAGATCAAGCTGACTCGGCTTGGCAAGATCCGCAATCCCCAGTACCGCATCGCCGTCGCGGACGCGCGCACCCGCCGCGACGGTCGATCGATCGAGGTCATCGGCCGGTACCACCCGAAGGAAGATCCGAGCCTCATCGAGATCGACTCGGAGCGGGCCCAGTACTGGCTCGGTGTTGGCGCACAGCCCACCGAACCGGTGCTGCAGTTGCTGAAGATCACCGGTGACTGGCAGAAGTTCAAGGGTCTGCCCGGCGCCGAGGGCACGCTGAAAGTCAAGGAACCCAAGCCCAGCAAGCTGGATCTCTTCAATGCGGCGCTGGCCGAAGCCGACGGGGGACCATCCGGCGAGGCCACCCAGGCCAAGAAGAAGAAGGCTCCTGCCAAGAAGGCAGCCGAGAAGGCCGAGAAGCAAGGCTGACGACGCGACCGCCGAGACCGCGCCGGCCGAGACCGCGCCGGCTGAGGCCGCGCCGGCTGAGGCCGCTGCGCAGGGTGCCGAAGCCACACCGGCCGAGGCCGCACCCGAGTCGTCCGAGAGCTGAGCGCGACTGTGAGCACTGTCGTCGTCGACGCAGTCGAGCATCTGGTCCGCGGGATCGTGGACAATCCCGACGATGTCCGGGTCGACATGGTGACCAGCCGCCGCGGGCGCACCGTGGAGGTGCACGTACATCCCGACGACCTCGGAAAGGTCATCGGCCGCGGCGGGCGCACCGCGACCGCGCTGCGCACGCTGGTGGCCGGCATCGGAGGCCGGGGGATTCGCGTCGACGTGGTGGACACCGACCAGTAGCAATATGGACCTGGTTGTCGGGCGGGTCGTCAAGGCGCACGGGATCACCGGAGAGGTGGTCGTCGATGTTCGCACCGACGACCCCGATACCCGTTTCGCGCCCGGGGCCAGTCTGCGCGCCCGCACCAAAGGCGGATCCGAACGCCGAGTCGTGGTCGACTCCGCGCGCGAGCACAGTGGGCGGCTGCTGGTTCGGCTCGACGGGGTTGCCGACCGCGACGGCGCCGATGCGTTACGAGGCACGCTGTTTCTCGTCGATTCCTCGGATCTGCCACCCATCGAGGACCCTGACGAGTTCTACGACCATCAGCTCGAAGGGTTGCAGGTTCGCACGACGGCTGGCGAAGCAGGTCGGCACCGTCGCCGAGGTACTGCACACCGCGGCGGGCGAACTGCTCTCGGTGCGATCCGGCGAGGGCGAGATTCTCGTCCCGTTCGTCGGCGCCATCGTGACATCGGTGTCGTTGGCCGACCGGGTCATCGAGATCGATCCGCCCGACGGGTCTGCTGGAACTGGAATGACGATGCCTGCAGGTCTGCAAATCGATGTGGTCACCGTCTTTCCGGAATATCTCGACCCGTTGCGACAAGCTCTGCCGGGCAAGGCGATTGACGCCGGTATCTTCACCCTCACAGTCCACGATCTGCGACGCTGGACTCACGATGTGCACCGGTCGGTGGACGATGCGCCGTACGGCGGTGGACCGGGCATGGTGATGAAAGCCCCGGTCTGGGGTGAGGCACTAGACGAAATATGCTCTGGCGAAACACTTCTGGTCGTGCCGACACCGGCGGGCAAATTGTTCACCCAAGCCGATGCGCAACGGTGGAGCAATCGAGAAGCATCTGGTGTTCGCCTGTGGTCGATACGAAGGCATCGATCAACGGGTCGCCGACGATGCGGCCCGCCGGATGCGCGTCGAGGAGGTGTCGATCGGCGACTACGTACTGCCCGGCGGGGAGTCCGCCGCGCTGGTCATGATCGAAGCGGTGGTCCGCCTACTGCCTGATGTGCTCGGTAATCCCGCGTCACACCAAGATGATTCGCATTCAGACGGTCTGCTGGAAGAACCGAGCTACACCCGGCCGCCGAGCTGGCGCGAACTCGACGTGCCGGAGATCCTGCTGTCCGGCGATCACGCCAAGATCGCGGCGTGGCGGCGCGAACAGAGCCTGCAGCGCACCCGTGACCGAAGGCCCGACCTCCTAGACTGAATTCCGTCAGTCGACGGTTTCCACGCGACCGTCGAGGTCCATGATGCCGAGTTCGACGACGAGCTCCGGTTCACGCTGCTGCACCTGGGTGCGCAAACTCCCGCAAGGCTGTCGACAACATCTCGGTTTCGAAGGCCCTGTCCGTCAGGATCCGATCGCCATAGGCGACCGCCGCGGCGCCACAATCGCGGTGCGTCATGCCGATCACACGCGTCACCCAGTGCAGGTCCACCGAGATTGCGAGGTTCTCCCAGAACGTCTCGTGCCAGCCTGCGAAGACCGGTGCCACCACGCCGACCGGGCCGCCGGCGAACGCGAACACGCTGTAGTTGTTCTGCCAGCCGCGGCCCGTCATGTAGTTCCAGGCGTCGGTAGTGAAGCGTGGATCGATGCACTTCATCAGCATCGCCTCGTAGCCGACGTCGAGTTGCGCCTGTGCCTGCGGGGCGGTGGCCAACGCCGCGACACCAAGGCCCAGCCCGCCGAACATCGCGCGGCGCGAGAACGACAGCGAGCCCGGGTGTTCGGGGTTGTCGGCATCTGTCATCGGCTATTGCCTTTCCGCGCGTTTCTATCCGGATTGCGAAGCGCTAACGGTAACCGGTCGCCGAGCTCTCTGGGCGATGTTTTCGCAACTGAGTCAGATGCGGCCGCCGGGGAACATGGTCTTGACCGCCGCAGTGATGGTGTTGCGCGCGGTGACGTCGTCGCTGGGCTGCATCGAGCCGATCGCCATGACGTAACGACGTTCCGGCCCGATCACGCCGGTCGACAGGTGCACCCAGTCGCCGGCGTTCCAGCAGCAGAACCAGCCCTGTTTGACCGCAACGGGCTCGGCGTAGAACCCGTCGGGGATACCGAACCGCTGCGGATAGATGCCACCGGGCACCGTGCCGTCGGGCGCGGTCGGCGTGGACGCCGCCAGGTTGGACAGGATCACGCTGGCCTGCTCCTGGGGCAGACCGCCTGTCCCTGCGAGCAGCTTGTCGTAGTACCGAACGAGGTCGGCCGTGGTGCTCAGGGTGTTGAACCAACGCCCGTTGTACGGGGTCGTCGTCGAACCCAGTCCGTACCGTGCGGTGACTCGCGAGATGATCGCGCTGCCGCCGCTGCGATTCCAGAAAACCTCGGCGGCGCTGTCGTCGGAGGCCCGCAGCATGAAGTCGAGCGCCTTGCGATCGTCGGGGGAGAGCTCCGTTTCACCCTTCGACTGCTGGAGCAGCAGGTCGTCGGCGATGAACAGCTTCGACACCGATGCGATGGGCATCGCCTCGCCGTTGCCGTTGGAGATGATCTGGCCGGTATTGCGGTCCAAGACGGTGAAGGTGATGTCGGCACCGGCCTTGGCGGCCTCGGCGGTGGCCATGCCGCGCGCGCTCGGTGAGTCCGCCGAAGGTCGCGGCCGGCTCGTCGGGCGGGGACTCGGGCAGAGGCGCCATGGCGCCCTGCGGCACGACGACGGTCAGCTGCGGCCCTGCGGATGCCGGCGGGGTTCCGTACACCCTGGCCTCGCATCCGTTGACAACGGATGCGGCGAGAATCACCACCGCAGTAGCGGTGACCAGCTTCGACGGCCGCCGTCGCATTGCCATTGCCCGCCTTGTCGCATCGTCAGAACCCGAGGTTCTCAGCGTAACGGCAGCCGCCCCCTGTCGCTTGTTTAGGTGGCCTTGGTGTTTCGGCAGTAGCCTCGACAGCTGATCGCGCCGGTCGGCCTCACAGGATTTCACTGGATCGGGGCCCGTCTGGCACAATTGAGCAGTTGTCTGCGTGGGCGCGTACCCCGCCCGCCGCGAGATACACCCCGAAACGCCCGATAGATCGGCTCGGCGCCGCGACCCAATAGCGCGACAGCACGCCCGCAGCCGCCAACAGCAAGGAAGTGTCACCGATGAACACGCTGGACTTCGTCGATCAGACGTCGCTACGCGACGACATCCCGGACTTCGGCCCCGGCGACACCGTGAACGTGCACGTGAAGGTCATCGAGGGCTCCAAGGAACGTATCCAGGTCTTCAAGGGCGTCGTGCTGCGGCGACAGGGCGGTGGTATCCGCGAGACCTTCACCGTGCGCAAGGAAAGCTACGGCGTCGGTGTCGAGCGGACATTCCCCGTGCATTCGCCCAACATCGACCACATCGACGTCGTCACACGCGGTGACGTGCGCCGCGCCAAGCTGTACTACCTGCGCGAGCTCCGCGGCAAGAAGGCGAAGATCAAGGAAAAGCGCTGACTGTGTCCGGCCGCCGACGCGCCGGATTCTGACGCGTGGCAGCCGAGGAACGCGGCGATGAGCATCGCGCTGGCTACCCTGATGCGGTGAGTGGAACCACCGATCCCGGCGAGTCCGTAGAGGTCGCCCCCGAGGAGTCCGATTCCGAAGACGCCGCCGGAGAGCCGAAGAAGAAGCACGGCGCGCTGCGCGAGTTCGCGATTCTGATTTCCATCGCGCTGGTCCTCTACTACGTGATGCTGACGTTCGTCGCGCGCCCGTACCTCATTCCATCGGAGTCGATGGAGCCCACGCTGCACGGGTGCCCCGGCTGCACAGGTGACCGGATCATGGTCGACAAGTTGACCTATCGGTTCTCCCAGCCGGAGCCGGGCGACGTCGTCGTCTTCAAGGGCCCACCCAACTGGAACGTCGGATACAAGTCGATCCGATCCGACAATCCCGCCCTGCGCGTGATTCAGGACGGGCTGTCGTTCATCGGGTTCGTCCCGCCTGACGAGAACGATCTGGTCAAGCGGGTGATCGCGGTCGGAGGTCAGACCGTGGAGTGCAGGGCGAATACGGGGCTGACTGTCGACGGCAAGCGTCTCAACGAGCCGTATCTGAACTTCACCACGATGAATGTCGAACCCTCCAACCCCTATGCCGCGTGTCTCGGCTACGAGTTCGGGCCGGTGAAGGTCCCCGACGGCAAGCTCTGGGTGATGGGCGACAACCGCACCCATTCCGCCGATTCGCGAGCGCACTGCACGAGTACGCCCGTTGATGCGCAGCGCGGATTGTTGTGTACGGGTGACCCGGAGGCCGGCACGATCCCGGTAGCCAATGTGATTGGAAAAGCACGGTTCATCGCATGGCCGCCAGCTCGATGGGGTGGCGTCGATAGTGTGGACCCGCAGACCCAATAGGAGTTTCGCGATGAGCCGCTCAGGGCGAAGTGGGGGCACCGCCCGCCGAAGGCAGGGGGACAGAGGGCCTGAGTTGCCGGCGACATGGCCTCCACGGACGGTGATCCGGAAGTCCTCTGGCCTGCGCACGTTGGAGTCCGCGCTGTACCGGGGCGGTCTGGGACCGGTGGCGGGCGTGGACGAAGTGGGGCGCGGCGCCTGTGCGGGACCTCTCGTGGTCGCGGCGTGCGTGCTCGGGCCGAATCGCCTCGAAAGCCTGACGGCGCTCGACGACTCCAAGAAGCTCAACGAACGCGAGCGGGAGCGGCTGTTTCCGCTGATCCGCAGATATGCGCTGGCCTACCACGTGGTGTTCATCCCCTCGGCGGAGGTCGATCGCCGTGGCGTACACGTGGCGAACATCGAGGGCATGCGACGTGCGGTAGCCGGGCTATCCGTCCGGCCCGGGTATGTGCTGTCGGACGGATTCCGGGTGCCCGGCCTGCCGGTACCGTCGCTGCCCGTGGTCGGCGGCGACGCGGCCGCGGCGTGCATTGCGGCGGCAAGTGTGCTGGCGAAGGTGAGTCGTGACAGGCTGATGGTCAAGATGGAGGGCGAGCATCCGGGTTACGGCTTTGCCGAGCACAAGGGATACAGCACTCCCGCGCACAGTGCGGCACTCGCCGAGCTGGGGCCGTGCAGCCAGCACCGGTACTCGTTCATCAACGTGCGCCGGCTCGTGACGGTCGACAGTGGAGAATGGGCACCGTGTGGGTACCCGACATCGCGCTCGACACCGAACCCGAGCAGCAGAGCCGATTGGGGTAGGGGAGGATTGGAGTCGCGATGAGCGGTTGGGAAGGACGGCTGAGCAGATGAGTGCCGAGGATCTCGAAAAGTATGAAACCGAGATGGAGCTCTCGCTCTACCGCGAATACAAGGACATCGTCGGGCAGTTCAGCTACGTGGTGGAGACGGAGCGGCGTTTCTACCTCGCGAACAGCGTCGAGATGGTGCCCCGCAACTCCGAGGGCGAGGTCTACTTCGAGCTGAGGCTGGGCGACGCCTGGGTGTGGGACATGTACCGTCCCGCGCGGTTCGTCAAACAGGTCCGGGTCATCACCTTCAAGGACGTCAACATCGAAGAGGTGGAGAAGCCCGAGCTGCGGCTGCCGGAGTAGCGTCACCCTCACTTCGGGTTGAAGGCGCCCTTCGGAATGGTGAGGGGCAGGTCGACCGAGCTGAGTAGACCCGGTTGTGCAGCAACGACGTACGGCACGGCGTTCACGACGCGCATCGCCGTGGCCACCATCGCACCCGCCCCTGACGTCATGCTTTCGATCCCGGCTTTCTTGCGGTCGCGAAGCGTCGCATCGATCGTGCAGTCGATGTCCGGTGTGCCGGTGATCACCACGCGATAGCCGAGGGCGTTGGGCAGCGTCGGCCAGTGTGGCGCGACGTCGGGCGCCAGCCGGGTGACGTGTTCGATGACGATGGCCTCGTGTCCGTCGACGACACCGATCGCCTGCATCCGCAGTGCGCCACAGGTTCCGGCCTCGACGGTGCCCATCGCGACTTCGAGCGTCCGTTCCGTCACCGCGCGATCGAATGTCGACCGCATTTCCTGGACCTCGACGCCGAGCGCATCGGCGACCATCCGGATCTGTCCCTGCCATTCGCCTTCGATGGCGCCCGGCATGGCGATCCACGGCTCGTAGTCGAGGGGACGGCCGAATCCCATTGCATCACTCATGATGTCGGGCACGCCGTAGTCGTCGTACAGACCGATCTCGTAGGCGTGGATCTTCTCGATCTGCGACGACTGCCGTTGACAGGACCAGCGGCAGGTAGTCGGCGGCGAAACCGGGTTCGATACCCGACGCATACAGCGACACCTGACCTTCCTTCGCCGCGGTGGCCAGTTGGTCGCGCCATTCCGCCGGCTCGTAGGCGTGCGGATTGACCAGTCGCGTCGTGCTTGTCGTGACCACGTTGATTCCGGCGCTGAGCAACTTCACGTAGTCCGGAATCGCCACCGCGTCACGCTCCGGGCCGCTGGCGGCATAGATGACGCAGTCGGGCTTCAGTGCGATGAGCGCGTCCGCGTCGGTTGTGACGTTCAGCCCGATCGGTTCGCCGTTGGCGAGTTCGCCGGCGTCCATGCCGTCTTTTTCGGGGGAATGCACCCACACCCCGACGAGATCGAGGTTCGGACGTTCGTTGATAGCCCGGATCGCGATGGATCCAATGCCACCTGTCGACCACACCACGACGCGGTACTTGCCGTCTGTCATCTTTTCCTCCTCGTCGAGAGCGCCCGAACGCATTTTAGAATAGCAACCACTATTAAAGTGGAACAGAACAAATCTTAGGTTATAGTCGGTCGGCGTGGCCACCCCGTCCTTGATGCGGCACTGAATGTTCACCCTGCGATTCGACATGCGAGCGCCCGCCATTGGTGCACCCGCGACTGACCTCTACGCGGGGGCGATCGAAATGTGTGCATGGGCGGAGACGCGCGGCGCAATCGTGGCGGTGCTGTCCGAGCATCACGCCACCGACGACGGCCACCTACCGGTCCCGCAGATCCTGGCGTCCGCCATTGCCGCACGCACCAAGCAACTTGCGATCCTCTTGGCGGCGGTGCCGATCACGTTCTGGGACCCGGTCCGACTGGCCGAGGAGATCAGCGTCCTCGACATCATCAGCAAGGGGCGAGTCTCCTACGCTTTCGGAATCGGCCACCGCCCTGAGGAATACGGACATTTCGGCGTGGACATGGAAGGCCGCGGCAAGCTCGCCGACGAATCGCTGGAGTTACTGCGACGACTGCTCTCGGGTGAACGGGTCGACCGCGACGGCCGGCGCATTCACCTGACGCCCCTGCCGGCGACGGCAGGGGGGCCGTACATGCTCATCGCCGGAGGGAGTCGGGCCGCGGCGCGGCGGGCGGCCAGACACGGGCTCGGGTTCATCTCGCAGACCGACTCGCCGGCGCTCAAGGACTTCTACGAAGCGGAATGCCGCGCCAACGGTCATGAACCGGGGGTGATCCAGTTTCCCACCCCCGACGCTCCGACCACGGTCTTCGTCGCCGACGACGTCGACGCTGCTTGGGATGAGCTCGGACCCCACCTTCTGCACGATGCGACGACGGCCGCGTCATATCGCCATGGCGATGATTCGGTGGCCAGCATCTCGCGAGCCGATACTGTCGCCGCGCTGCGTGAGACCCCTGGCCCGTACCGAATCTTCACCATCAAACAGGCGGCCGCCTACATCCGCGGCGGCAGGCCGCTTCCGCTGCTTCCGCTGTGCGGTGGTATCCCACCCGAAATTGCTTGGCCTTATCTGGAACGCGCCGTCATGGCGTCCGAGCGTGCGTGATCGAAAGGAAGAATCGTGACACTGACAACCGTGGTCTGGTCGACGGGAGGCGTCGGATCGATTGCAATAGATGCGATTACGGGCCGACCGGACCTCGATCTTGTCGGGGTATGGGTGCATTCGGCGGACAAAGTCGGCCAGGACGCCGGCGTGCTCGCCGGTATCGATCCGGTCGGGGTGACGGCGACCAACGACGCCGACGCGCTCATCGCGCTGCAGCCCGACTGCGTGGTGTATGCCGCCAGCGGACCTGACCGTGACGCGGGCGCGGTGCCCGACTACCTGAAGCTTCTCGATTCAGGAGTCAACGTCGTGTCGACGTCCTCAACCAGCCTGGTGTATCCACCCGCCTATTTCTCGCCCGAGTGGCGCGAGCAGATGGAATCCGCGGCCAAAGCAGGAAATGCGTCGTTCTACGCGTCCGGCATCTTTCCCGGGTTCGGCTCAGATCAGTTGGCACTGCTGCTCGCCACGCAGTCGAAGAAGATCGGCTGCCTCAAGGTCACCGAGGTCGCACTCAACGACCACTACCCGGTGGCCGACGTGATGATGAACGGCATGGGCTTCGGCCACCCGCTCGACTTCGAACCTCTTTTGAAGACTCCTGGCTTCATCGAAATGGCCTGGCGGGCACCGATCCATCTCATCGCTGCCGGTCTTGGCGTCGAAGTCGAGGAGGTCCGCGGGACGCTCGACCGCCGCCTCACCGAGAGGGACATCGAGGTGGCGTTCGGCACGATCAAGGCGGGAACGTGTGGCGCGGTGAGCACCAGGGCGGCCGGAGTGGTCAACGGCAGGGAAGCGATCGTCGTCGAACACATCATCCGGATGGCGCGCGACGTGGCGCCTGACTGGCTCGCGTCGGAGTTCGATGCGACATACCGCGTCGACATCGAGGGCGACCCTGACATTCACTGCGCGATGAACGTCGGCGCCGCGGAAGGCCACGCCGCGGGCCATGCGGCGATGGCCGCCACCGCGATGCGGGTGGTCAATGCGATTCCCTACGTAGTCGAAGCACCCGCAGGACTACTGAGCTCGCTCGACCTGCCGAACACGTTGCCGCGACACGCATTCGATTGATTCGGGGACGACAAACTGATGACCCACGAGAGGAGCAGCCCATGACCGGAGTGCACACCACCGATCTGTACTACGACCCATTCGATTTCGACATCGATGACAATCCCTATCCGATCTGGAGACGGTTGCGAGACGAGGCGCCGCTCTACCGCAACGAGAAGTACAACTTCTATGCGTTGAGCCGCTACGACGACGTCGCGCGGGAACTGCACAACTGGGACACCTACCGGTCGGGTAAGGGGTCCACGATCGACATCATCATGAGCGGCATCGAGGTGCCCCCCGGCGTGATCCTTTTCGAGGACCCACCGCTTCACGACATTCATCGGCGCGTGTTGTCAAAGGTTTTCACGCCCCGACGGATGGAGGCCATCGAACCTCTGGTGCGGCAGTACTGCGTCCGCGCGCTCGATGCGTTGGCAGACGCCTCGACGTTCGACTTGATCGCGGACTTCGGAGCGCTGATCCCGATGCGGACCATCGGCTATCTGCTGGGCATTCCGGAACAGGGCCAGCAGGAGATCCGAGACAACACCGACGCCTCGATCGGGCTGAAAGAAGGCAACTTCCAGTCAGTCTCGGCCGAGTCCTTCGAGAATGCGTATCAACTCTTCGCCGAGTACATCGAGTGGCGGGCCGAACACCCGTCCGACGACTTGATGACACAGCTGCTCAATGCGGAGGTCGAAGAGAACGGCGCGCTCCGTCCGCTGACACGTATCGAGGTGCTGACCTACACGAGCATGATCGCCGGGGCGGGCAACGAAACAACGACCCGACTGATCGGCTTCATCGGCCAACTCCTGGCCCAACACCCCGAGCAGCGGCGCGAGCTCGCCGGGGACTTCTCGCTGATTCCCCGGGCAATCGAGGAGGTGCTCCGCTACGAGTCGCCGTCGCCGGTGCAGGCCCGCACCGTCGCCCGGGACACCGAGGTGCACGGGCAGACGATCGCGGAGGGTTCGATCATGTTGCTGCTCAACGGTTCAGCCAACCGGGATGAGCGGCACTTTCCGAATGGCGAGAGGTTCGACATCCACCGGACCGGAGCGCATCTGTCGTTCGGTCAGGGCCTGCACTTCTGCCTCGGTTCGTCGCTGGCCCGGATGCAGGCGCGGGTGGCGCTCGAAGAGATGCTCACCCGTTGGCCCGAATGGGACGTCGACTTCACCAACGCGGAGATGGCGCACACCTCCAGTGTCCGTGGCTGGGGCAAGCTGCCCATCGTGAGGCGTCACAGTTCTGCAGCCCAATGGGACGACCCAACCATTGCATTGACGTGATTCTTCGAACACGCCCTGGGGCGGGACGTCATCGACCGCTTCGTCGAAACCCGGCGCACGATCACTCGCGCACGGCGATGCCCCGCAAGGTCGTGTCTCGCGCCAGGATCAACGCGTTCCGTGTGCCGATCTGTTGAAGGATGTTCTCCGGGATCCACTGCTCACCGATGATGCATCGGGCCAGCGTATCGGCAGCGGGACTGCCGTTGCGTATCTCTCCGGCGCGGATACCTTCGGAGAGTAGGGCTTTCATCTGTCTGATCCGGGTGGTGAATGACCACGCGGGATTGGAAGTATCCGGTGGCGTGTGCCGAAGCCATGCCAGTTGAATGCGGAACT
The DNA here is from genome assembly GCA_963843135.1 of uncultured Actinomycetota bacterium. GTDB lineage: Bacteria > Actinomycetota > Actinomycetes > Mycobacteriales > Mycobacteriaceae > Mycobacterium. The sequence goes on along the minus strand of CAWJJA010000024.1, from coordinate 1,043,377 downwards.
CGTCGGGGAATTGGTCGAGTGCGTTGATGTTCAGCCAGCTCAACGCATCAAGCTTCTCGACCGTCGTCGAATCCGTTCGCACGATATCCGTCCACGCGCCACCGACCTTGTGTCCGAATTCCAGCATGATCGACATCAGCAGCTCGTCTTTCGAGCCGATGACTCGATATACCGTGCCGGTACCCAATCCCGCTGCGGACGCGATATCCCGGATGGTCGTCATCTCGTACCCGCGGCGGCCGAACTCGGAGCGTGCGACCGCGCGCACGTGGGCCGCCTTGAGGTCGCTGTCGTCCTCGGTGTCGACCCAGCTCTTGATCACCTCTTCGGCGGCCGCGAACGCATTCGAACCGTCGAGCTCTTTATCGGAGGGGATATCGACGGCGAGGCCCTCGAGCGTGATGCGGCTCTTCAACGTGGCCAGTTCGTCCGTCATCGCCTTGTGGCGTATGACGTCCAGACCGACGTGCAACATGCTCTGGCACACGCGGTCTGCCAAAGTGGGCAGATCCAGGTCGGACCTGATGTATCCGCTCCACCGTCCTGCCCGCAGTGCCTGCAGCATGGCGGCCTGGATCGTCGACGGCGGGCGCTGCGTCAACTCCATCAGCTCGGGATCTGAGCTCGGACCCTCGTAGAACGACATCTGCAGGGCGGCCCGATGCTCGACGGCGCAGCGGGCGATCGCGCATCCGAGCTCGGTGATCTGCTCGGCGACGGGACGCGGATCGGGCTCGTCGAGACGTTCCAGAGCCAACTCGCCGACGCGGTCCAGGTCTGCGTGATAGCGCCTGATCAGCTCGACGAGGATGGCTTCCTTGGAGTCGAAGTGGTGGTAGAGGCTGCCCGCGAGGATGCCCGCCGCGTCAGCGATCTGCTGAAGCGAGGTACGAAGGCCGGACGTTGCGATGACGGAGTTCGCCGTCTTGAGGATTTCCGTGCGCCGCGTCGCATCGACCGCCGGTTTGTCGGTGACGGCGGTGAGTTTCGCGGCGCGCCGGCCCTTCTTGACGGGCGCGCTCCGTTTGGAACTCCGCCTCACGGCGTCGGCATTGGCCATCGCTGACTAGGTACCCTTCCTGGCGTCGCCGGCTCCGACAACTGGTACGAGATCCTACCGACCGCGGCCCGAACTGCGGGGACGCCGCAACCGGAGGTGGCGCTCATGAGGGTGCGGCCGCCCGCGACGCGACCAGCGGGCGGTCATAGGAGGGGTCCGCCTTGTCGTGCGTGGCCACCTTCATGGAGTCCGCCATCATCGCGATCACCTCGTCGGTGATGAACGACGTCGACTCCGCGTTCCACTCGACCACACATACCCGGTCGACGATCGCCCACCGTCCGTCGCGTCGTTCCAGGCGATCCACATAGCGTCCGCCCGAGAGCGTCATGTGGTTGGTGGGCTCGCGGTCGGTCCCCACGAACAGGTAGTAGGTCTCGGAGTGCGCCTCGTCCCCGTTCAGTTCCGCGGTGTGGTTGAGAAGGTAGTGCTGGTATCGGGTCTGCGTGGAGTGGTAGGCGAAGGCCCAGTCGATGAAGTCGTCGACTTCGCCGATGAATCCCACGTGATCGTCGACGGCGCCGTCGTGGTAGGCCGATCGAAGTAATTCGCGGTCGCGCCGGTCCATGCCGCGGGCGTACCGCTGCACGCAGTCTTGGATCGCGGCACGGTCCTCGAGGCGAGTGATCCGGCCCCGTAGATCGGCGTCGCTGCTCATGGTTTCTCCCATCCGTTGAGGCCGACGACCTCGGCTATATCGCGGCGCGGCGCCGGCGCGAACCTGAATCCCTCACGTAACCGCGCCACCGGCAGCAGACAGCCCTGAACGAACGATTCGGGTATCCCGAGCAATTCGCGAACTTCTTGTTCGTGGTGCAGGTGCAGTGTCGTGATGCACGTCCCGTAGCCACGGGTATGTAATGCCAACTGAAAATTCCAGACCGCAGGAAAGATCGATCCGTAAAGAGTTGCCAGGTAGAAGGATTCGTCGCCGTCGGCCCTCGGCATCGTTGGCTCGTAACATGGGATCACCAACACCGGCACCTTGGCCAGGTTCTCGACCAGCCACTCGGTGGACGACATCAACTTCGCCTCAGGAGTTCCCGACGGCATGAAGCCGCTGATCAACTGACCACCGACCTTCGCCAGATACGCCGCGCGGTACAGGTCGGCTATCTTGTCCCGCAACGATTGTTCGGTGATGACCAGCCATCGCCACGACTGCTGATTGGATCCGTTGGCCGCCTGCAGTCCTTTCCGCAGACACTCACGGATCTCGTCGAGGTCGACCGGTGCGTCGAGATCGAGCGACTTTCGCGCGGACCGGGTGGCGGTAAGCAGTTCGTCGCTGTCCACCTTGATGCTCAGGACTTCGACGGCTCGGGAAATGCGACTTCGGCGTTGTCGGGCATCGCGCTGATGCCGAGGCGGTCGCAGACCGCAAGCACTTCGTCGACGATCGACTCGGGCACGATGAACTTGTCGGTCGCCGATACCTCATCCAGGTGCGCGAGGACGTCCTCAGCGGTCGGTTCGCTTTCGGCGCCGGCCAGCCAGCCCTCACCGAGCCCGACGAACACCCTCGCATAGCGCCCCGCGCATGCCGAATAGTTGCGGTGGGTGACATCGCAGGCACGGCTTGCCAGTAACGTCACGAGCGGTACGACCAACTCGGCTCGGATGGCACGCATGAAGCCCGATTCTCTGAGGAACTTCTCGTCACCGACGGTCTCGGTGACCATCCGCGAGAAGCCGGTGGGCAAAACGGTATTGGAGAGAATTCCGTGCGCTGCTCCCTCGATCGCGATGACGTTGGACAACCCGACGAGACCGGTTTTTGCTGCCGCGTAGTGGGCCTCCATCGGCTGGCCGAAATTGCCCGCCGAGGACGAGATGAACACGAACCGGCCGTAGTTCTGTTTCGCCATCACCTTGAATGCGGGCTGGCTCAGGTAGAAGCCGCCGTCAAGGTGGACCCGCAGCATCTGGCGCCAGTCGTCGGGGGAGAGCCGATCGAACGGGATGCTGTTGAAAATGCCTGCGTTGCTGACGACGGCGTCGAGGCGCCCGAAAGTGTCAACTGCTGTGTCGACGATGGACTGACCGCCCTCGGGACTGTCCACAGAATGATGCGAAGTGGCCGCCCGCCCGCCGGCCTGCCTGATCTCGTCGACCACCTGATCCGCGACGGCGGCGTCCTCACCGTCCCCACGCATGGTGCCCCCGAGGTCGTTCACGACCACCGCCGCGCCGCGGCGCGCCAGGTCGAGGGCGTAGAGCCTGCCCAAACCGCGGCCGGCCCCGGTCACGATCGCGACCTGGTTCTCGAAGTCGATCACGGCGCACTCCTTGCTGATTGACTCCAGTACGACCGGACTCTACGGTGGAACAGATATTTGGTCAACGAACTGCGGTCGGAGGTGGTCGTGGCTGACGAAGCCGATGACAATCACCTGCAGTCGCTGGGCATGCTGGCGTCCGCACTTGCGGGCCGACCCGTCGCGGTGGCACCCCTCGATCCGGGTGAGGCGTCGTGGACCGATGGGCAGACCGTCTACATCGATGCGTTCGCACCTGCGCGCGCGAACCTGGAATCGGTGGCGCTGCACGCGTCCCTGATCGCCGCCGACAGTCTGGTCCCCGACATCGTCGGCGCACTGGTCCGGCACCCTCGATTGGCCAAGCGTTACCTGACCATCGAGGGGCATCGTGCGTTGGCTGCGAACGCCGATGTGCTGCCAGGCCTGTTGAGCGCGATGGCCGATCTCGATACCGCGAACCGCAGCGACTCAGCCGAGGTGTCGCTGTCGATCGCCTCGGGTTCCGAAGCGCTCGCCGATGCGCCGGCCGGATGGGGTGTCATCCGTGCCAGGAAGGTATTGGCGGCAGGCAGTCGCGCGGCCGGCCAGGTGGACCACGAAACGGCAGCTCACGTACCACGTCGCGACAGCAAAGAGGCTCTCGAGGAACTCGATGACGGTGAGGTCGACGACAGCGACGATCCCGACCTGTTGACCAGTCCCGTCGGCGGGGCAGGATTCATCGGAAAATGGCTGAAGAAGATGTTGTCGTCGGCACGCAAGACCGGAGGTGGTGGCGGCGGACCGCCAGGCGCCGATTCGCCGACGCATCGAACCAATTCGGCCAACCGCGGCGCATTCGCGGTTTCGTCCACCGCGACCGCATCAGCGGAGGACGTCGCCGATATCAAGACGGCAGGTTTCACGTACCCGGAGTGGGACGCCGACCGCAAGAGCTATCGGCCGGACTGGTGCACCGTGCGTGAGATCCAGCCGCGGATCAAGGCTTCGGCGCCCGATGCCATCGACGGCGCCATCGGGGTCCGGCGTCCCCTCGCTCGTCTCGGCATGGGACTTCATCGCCGTCATCGGCAGCCCCAAGGCGACGACATCGACATCGACGCGGCAGTCGAGATGCGCGTCGAAGTGAGGGCGGGGTCGACGCCGGATGAGGCCGTCTATCTCGACAGTCTGCGGCGGCGGCGCGACCTGTCGGTACTTCTGCTGCTGGATGTCTCCGGATCGACCGCGGAACCGGGAACCGAAGGGCGAACGGTCCACCAGCAGCAACGGTCGGTAATCGCAGACCTCACCGTCGCGCTGCACGACTTGGGCGATCGTGTCGCGCTGTACGGCTACAACTCACAGGGGCGCGCAGCGGTGAACATGCTGGCGGTCAAGAGATTCGACGATCATCTGGACGCCGGGGTGATGCGGCGGCTGAACAGTCTCGAGCCGGGAGCGTATTCGCGCCTCGGAGCGGCCATCCGCCATGGTTCGGCCGTCCTGGAGTCGCGGGGCGGGACGTCACGACGCCTACTGGTCGTGGTGTCTGACGGTGTGGCTTACGACCATGGTTACGAGCGGGCCTACGGGGCGGCCGATGCGCGACGTGCGCTGACGGAAGCGCGCCGCCGGGGGACCGGCTGTGTATGTCTGACGGTGGGCGCGGGCACCGATGTCTCTACGCTGAAAAGGGTGTTCGGCAGCGCCGCGCACGCCACCATCGCGCGTCCCGAGCAACTGGCGGGCATCGCCGGTCCGCTCTTTCGGTCGGCCATCCGATCCGCGGAAGTGCGGCGTCGGGTGTCATGACATCGCCCGTAGCGTTTCTTGAAACAAACATCTGTTCCGGTTAGGCTTCAGCCACCGCAAAGACGCGGCTGACGAGAGGGGCGCTATGGGCACCGAGCCCGGGGTCGCGTACCAGAACGGCGCCGTACCGCAGGCCGATTCTTCGCGCCCGTACTACCGCTCGGTGGGCAACGAGGAGGCCGTGTTCAAGGCGGCCTATCGCCAGGGTCTGTCGCTGGTGCTCAAAGGGCCGACCGGCTGCGGCAAGACGCGCTTCGTCGAGGCCATGGCACACGATCTCGGCCGCCCGCTGATCACCGTGGCCTGCCATGACGACCTCACCACGGCCGATCTGGTCGGCCGGTATCTGCTGCGGGGCGACGAAACGGTCTGGGTCGACGGGCCGTTGACACGCGCGGTTCGAGAGGGTGCGATCTGCTATCTCGACGAGGTCGTCGAAGCGCGGCAGGACACCACGGTCGTCCTGCATCCGCTCGCCGACCACCGGCGGCAACTACCCATTGAGCGCCTCGGCATCACGCTCGACGCGGCACCGGGTTTCGGCCTCGTGGTCTCCTACAATCCCGGCTACCAGAGCGTGCTGAAGGACCTCAAGGACTCCACGCGGCAGCGGATGGTCGCCATCGAGTTCGGGTTTCCCGAGCCGGAAATCGAAGAGGGCATCGTCGCCCATGAATCGGGTGTGGACCATGCGACGGCTGTCGAGCTCGTGAAATTCGGACAGGCGATTCGGCGACTCGAGACCGGCGGACTTCGCGAGGTCGCCTCCACCCGGGTGCTCATCGCCGCGGGCCGGCTCATCGCCGAAGGCCTGACCACCCGCGAAGCAGCCAAGGCCGCGATCGCCGGCCCACTCACCGACGACCCATCGGTGGGCCGCGGTCTCAACGAGATGATCGATGTCTACCTGGGCGCTTCCGATGTTGATTGACCCTGCTGGTCGCCCCCGCTATGGTCTGAACAAATATTAGGTCGACGCAGGAGAGGTCAGATGTCCTACGAAAGCACTGCTGAGCCGATCAAGGTCGGCTATCTGATGGACTTCACCCTCCCGCCGGGATTCCCGGAGGATCTGTTCGCATCCTTCACCCGGACCTTCGACCTGGTCTTCGAGGAGGCGGTCGAGCAGGGGCTGATGGACCGGCCGGTGCAGATGATCTACCGAGAGGTCGAGGGGCTGCCCAAGGGTTCTGTGAAGGCGGTGATCGACGCCTATCAGGAGCTCGTCGACGAGGGCTGCCTCGTCGTGTACGGGCCCAATATCACCGACAACTGCGTGCCGGTGCGCGAAGCGATCGAAGAGCGCTTCAAGGTGCCCGCGCTCAGCGTCACCGGAACCGACGACTGGCTGGGCGAGTGGACGTTCGCGTTCCCTCAGGGATCGATGACGGACGAACCGATCTTCGTGGCCGACCTGGTCGCAAAACGAGGACTGACCGAGATCGGTGTGTTGGTCGAACAGAGCCTGATCGGCGAGAGCTATCTGAGCAATCTTCGGAGTGCATGCCGCCGCAAGGGTATTCGCATCGTCGCCGAGGCAGCGATCGCCCAGACCGCTCAGGACGTCACCGAAGCCGTGCGCAGTCTCCATGACGCGAAGGCCGAGGCGATCGTGCATCTCGGCTTCGGCTTCGGAATCATTTTCGTCAATCCCGCACTGGAAGAATTGAATTGGGACCCACCCCGCTTTACCACCACGGCGTTCCAGAACGCATGGGTGAATCCGGTGATGTGGCAGGGGTTCATGGGCTGGATCGGCGTCGACCAGTACGACGAGGGCAACAAGATCGGTCAGGATTTCTTGGATCGCTACGCCAAGAGATACAACGGAAGTCGCCCCGAGTTCTGTGTGACGGTCGTGAACCACGATGCCGCCTCGACGCTGGTGCGTGCCTTCACCGACGCTCATCCTCTCTCCCCGCGGGGAGTCAAGGAAGCGCTTGAACGGGTCAAGATGATGCCCGCCGCGTCAGGGGCTCCCGGCACTCGCGTGTCGTTCGGAAAGTGGACCCGCCGGGCGTGGATGGGGGCCGGCTATCTGGTCGCCCGCAAGCTGGATCCCGACGGCATCAACTCGCATCTGGTCGATCGCTTCGGAGAGGAAGGCTGATTCGATGACCACCCAGGAGTCCATCCCGCCCGACACTACGGACGCCTCGCCGAAACCGGCACGCACCGGCCCGAATTGGGGTCGAGTGGTCGCTCTGCTGTCGTGGCTCGGCTTCCTGGGGTTGTTCCTCGCTCGTGGGTCGTACCGCCGTCGATCCGCGCGTGGCCAACCCGAATGTCGAGGGGCGACCCCGTCCGGTCGATTTCCTTACGCCGTGGGATCACTGGCAGCTGGTCCCGCAGATCGGCGCCCTGATCATGGTCGTGGTGCTGACCATCGTGTTCATCCGCGGTTGGCGCAAGAACCCCGGCAGCCCGGTGCTGATGATGGTCTTGGTCACGACACTGATCGTCTGGCAGGACCCGATCATGAACTGGTCGCCGTACGCGGTCTACAACCCGATATTGCTGCATTGGCCGGAGTCCTGGCCATTGATCATGATGTCGCCGACCGTCGAACCGTTCATCGTGTTCGGATACGTGACGTTCTACTTCGGTCCGTACTTCCCGGCGATCTGGATTCTTCGCAAGTTGCAGGCCAAGTGGGGACCGGAGGCGTTCGTCTCGCGGCATCCGCTGCTGAGCCTTGGCGCACTGGTGCTGGTGATCGGCTTCATCTTCGATGCCATTCTCGAGATCAGCCTGGTGCGCACGGGGCTGTACATCTACTCGCAGGCGATCCCGTTCGGCACGTTGTTCGCAGGCGACACTTTCCAGTTCCCGCTGATCTGGGAGTCGCTGTCGGTGACCTTCGTGATGATCCCGGCGGCCATCCTCGTCTACCGCGACGACACCGGAAAGTCGGTGGCGGAGAAGCTCGCTGCGAAGGCCAAGCTGTTCCCGAAGAAGCCGGTACTCGGCATGTTCATCGTGATGTTCGCGATCATCAACGTGTCGTACTTCGCCTACGGGGGATGGTTCTGGGCGATCAAGGCCAGCGGGCTGGCGACGTCGGTCGCGTGCCCGTGGCCGTACCCCGAGGCGAAGGTTTATGACCCGCAAGGGTATTACCGGGCGAACGGGGCCGAAGGACCTTATTCGGTCGGCAAGTGGTCCACCTGGCAGCAGGGACCGTCGCGCAACACCGACGTCGAGTTGGGTAGCAAGAGCGACCGTTGTGCCACCGAGAACGCGAATGGGTGATGAGCGCTTGCGCGAAGAACCGACAATGGCTGAACCTCGCACCGTCGTCATCACGGGCGCGGCCCGCGGTCTCGGTCTCGCCTCTGCCGCGCGCCTCTACAAGGAGGGCTGGCGGGTGGTCGCCGCCATGCGCAGCCCTGACAGGGGAATGCCGCTGCTGCGTGAGGCAACGGGAGCGAGCGAAGACGACGATCGGCTGATCGGCGTCCAGCTCGACCTGATGGATTCGGCCTCGATCTCCGCCGCCGCCAAGACAATCGAGGAGCGTGTGGGCGCGCCGTATGCGCTCGTGCACAACGCGGGCATCTCCTCCGCCGGAATGCTGGAGGAGACGGATATCGACCTGTGGCAACGGATGTTCGCCACGCACGTGATGGGCCCGGTCGCGCTGACGCAGGCGCTGCTGCCGTCGATGCGTGCGGCAGAACAGGGCCGCATCGTGATCGTCGGCAGCACGGCAGGGGTGCGAGGGCAGCCGGGTACCGCACCGTATTCGGCCAGCAAAGGCGCGATGGAACGGTGGGGCGAATCGTTGGCTGCCGAGATCGCGCCGTTCGGGCTCGGCGTGACGGTCCTGATCACCGGTACCTACGACACCGAAATCATCACCGATGCGGGCACCACCGACGACCGTGACTTCGCCGGGCCCTATGCGCGACTGCACCAGACGATGAACAGCCGCGGCCGGTTCGCGATGAAGTTCGCCCGCGCGCCCGAGCGGTTCACCGACGGCCTGGTGAAGGCATTGGCCGACCGCGGGCCCTTCCGCCGCCGCGGGGTAGGCCCCGATGCGTCGATGTTGTTGGCATCCAGCAGGCTGCTGCCGGCCCTCGGCATGCACCACATGTCGCGACTGGTGCTGGGCATTCCGCGACAGGGCTCGATGCGGGACGGTGCCTATCCGCTGACGACTGGCGCAACGGGCGATGGTGTTCGCCGCCAAGGTCCTTCCGCAGCCGGTCTTGACTCGGTTAGCGTCGCTGGCGATGCGGCTTTCGCCGGCGAAGCCCGCACCTGAGGAGAGTGGGAGCAATGACTGAGGCAACGAAGGTGACGTTCGAGTCGAGGATGATGATCGACGGCAAGCTCGTCGACGGTGAATCGGGGACATTCACCAACATCAACCCGGCGAACGAAGACGTGCTCGGCGAGGTTGCCGACGCCTCGAAAGCAGATATGAACCGGGCGATCGATGCCGCGCGGCGGTCGTTCGACGAGACCGACTGGTCGACCAACCGCGAACTCCGCAAGCGCTGCCTCCTGCAGCTGCACGATGCGATCGAAAGCGAGCTCGAGGAGCTGCGCGAGGAGCTCATCCTCGAAGTCGGCGCCCCGCGCGCGGTCACGCACGGCCCGCATCTGGATGCTCCGCTCGAGGACGGCCTGAAATACCCTGCGAGGCTTATCGACTCCTTCGAGTGGGAGGCCGATCTCGGCGACAAGGTCGTGTCCGTGACCGGAGTCAACACCAGGCGAAAGGTGTGGCACGAGCCCGTCGGCGTGGTCGGTGCGATCGTCCCGTGGAACTTCCCGTTCGAAGTCACCATCAACAAGCTCGGTCAGGCGTTGGCCACCGGCAACACCGTGGTTCTCAAACCCGCGCCGAATACGCCGTTCAATGCGCACGCGGCTGGGCCGGCTGATCGCCGAAAAGACCGACATCCCAGCGGGTGTGGTCAGCGTCGTGACGGCGTCGGATCACTTCGTCGGCGAAGAGCTGACCGCTGTCGCCGAAGGTCGACATGATCTCGTTCACCGGTTCGACCGTGGTGGGCAAGCGGATCATGGAGAAGGGCGCCGCGACGATGAAGCGCCTCTTCCTCGAACTCGGCGGGCAAGTCGGCGACGATCGTGCTGGAGGACGCCGACTTCAACACCGCCTGCCTGATCGGTATCGGCCCGCTGATGCACGCCGGCCAGGGTTGTGCCGCACCGACCCGAATGTTGCTGCCGCGCAGCCGCTACGACGAGGGTGTTGCGATCCTCAAGGGCATCTACGAGAACATCAAGGCGGGGGACCCGCAGGATCCCGGCACCCTGTGCGGCCCGGTCATCTCTGCCAAGCAACAGGAGCGGATCCTCGGCTATATCCAGAAGGGCATCGACGAGGGCGCGACGATGCTCGTGGGAAGCCCCGAGCCGCCGAAGGAATTCGACAAGGGATTCTGGGTCACTCCAACGCTTTTTACCGATGTCGACAACTCGATGACGATTGCCCAGGAAGAGATCTTCGGGCCCGTCCTCGTCGTCATTCCCTACGAGGATGAAGAAGAAGCGATCCGCATCGCCAACGACAGCGTCTACGGCCTTGCAGGCAATGTCATGTCGGGATCGCTTGACCGTTCGCTGGCCGTGGCCCGACGTTTGAGGGCCGGCTTCATCGGGCTGAACGGCACCGCGGGTTACGGCGCGGACACACCGTTCGGCGGCTACAAGGACAGCGGGGTAGGACGCCAGAACGGCATAGCGGGATTCAGCCAATACACGGAAGTGAAGTCTGTCGCTTACCCGGCCGACGGATAAGACAGCCCAAGGAGCATTGATGGAACAGCTTTTCGATGATCTCGACGACTTCGGAACCTTCGACGACGCGATTTCCGGTGACGTGCGCGATCCGTACACCGAGCTGGCCAGGCTGCGCCGTGAGGAGCCGGTACAGCGGCTCGAAACCTCGGGGATGTTGCCCCACGAGAAATCGCTGCCGATGTTCATCGTGTACCGGCACGAGGAAGTGCAGCAGATGCTGCGCGACAACGAGACATTCTCGTCGAAGGGCGTGATCGACGCCTTCGGCCCCGTGTTGGGCGAAGGCGTCATGCTCGGCATGGACGAACCGATCCACGGGCGGCTGCGCTCCTTGGTGTCTAAAGCCTTCACGCAGAAGGCGCTGGCGAAATGGGAGGACGAGCTCGTCGGTCGTGTCGGCAACGCGCTGATCGACAAGTTCGCCGCAAAGGGCAAGGCAGATCTGGTGAAGGAGTTCACCTTTGACTATCCGAGCCAGATCATCGCCGGTCTGCTCGGTCTGCCCGAGGAGGACTATCCGCAGTTCCAGCGGTGGTCGATCTCGCTGCTGAGCTGGATGATGAACCCGGAGCGGGGTCTGGCCGCGTCTGCCGCGCTGTGCGACTACTTTGCGCCGATCCTCGAGGCCCGCCGCGCCGATCCGAAGGACGACATGATCAGCCGGCTTGCCGAAGCCGAGATCGACGGCCAGAAGCTTGCGGACGAGGAGATCTTCTCGTTCCTGCGGCTTCTGCTGCCCGCCGGGGTGGAGACGACGTATCGGTCGCTGGGCAGTCTGCTTCTGGGTCTGCTGTCCGACCCCGCCCAGTTGGACGCGATCCGCGCCGACAGATCCCTGCTACCGCAGGCGATCGAGGAGGGAGTCCGGTGGGAACCACCGCTGCTGACCATCACGCGGGTGGCGACCAAGGACACCGAACTGGGCGGCGTGCAGATTCCGGCCGGCGCGACGGTGATGCCGATGCTGGGCTCGGCCAACCGGCAAGAGGATCGCTATCCCGATCCGGAGCAAGTTCGACATCTACCGGCAGTCGAGAGGGGCGAATCTCGCGTGGGGGCATGGTGTGCACGTCTGCCTCGGCATGCACCTCGCGCGCCTCGAGATGCGTACTGGCGATCAACCTTCTGCTCGACCGACTGCCGAACCTGCGACTCGACCCCGACGGCGACGACCCGCATGTCGCGGGCAGGTGTTCCGCTCTCCGACGTCGGTGCCCGTGCTTTTCGACCCGCAGTAGGGGATATCCCCGAGACGCGAACATCACCTGCGCGACCACAGCCGATCCACCGCAGGTATGCCGCTGCTGTAACCTAATGTTTGTTCAGTACCCCGAATGCAGGGACGGCAACCTGCGAGGAGGCGCGATGACCGACTTCGAGACCGTGGACTTCTTCACCGACGAATCACTCGTTCCGGACCCGTACCCCTACTTCGACCACCTGCGCGCGAAGTGCCCGGTGGTGCAAGCGACTCCCTTCAATGTGCTCGCCGTAACGGGCTATGACGAGGCGCTGGCGGTCTACAAGGACCCTGCCTTCTCATCGTGTGTCTCGGTCGCGGGCCCGTTTTCCGGCATGCCCTTCGGCGCCGACGGTCAGGACGACGTTTCCGATCTGATCGAGGAACACCGCGCTGCGGTGCCGATGGCCGAACACATCACCTCCCAGGACCCGCCATTGCACACCCGCACCCGCGGTCTGATGCAGAAGCTGATCACCCCCAAACGCCTCAAGGAGAACGAGGCGTTCATGTGGCGGCTGGCCGACGCAGCAGCTCGACACCTTCATCGAACGTGGCAGCGCGGAGTTCCTCACCGATTACGCAAAGCCGTTCTCGCTACTGGTGATTGCCGATCTGCTGGGCGTGCCGCCGGAGGATCACGACGAGTTCAAGGCGGCATTCGCACTTGAGACGGTCGGGGAGTTGGGCAAGGAGGCACCCACCTCCCACAACCCTCTGCAGTGGCTCAACGACAAGTTCTACGCTTATATCGAAGACCGCAGGCGTGAGCCACGCGAAGATGTGCTGACCGAGTTGGCGCAGGCCAAGTACGAAGACGGATCGACACCTGAGATCGACGATGTCATGAATCTGTCGACGTTCCTGTTCGCCGCGGGAACCGAGACGACGACGAAGCTGGTGAGTTCTGCGGTGCGCGTCATCGGCGACAACCCGGAATTCGAGGCCGCGCTGCGCGACGACCGCTCCAAGATCCCGGCGTTCCTCGAAGAGACGCTGCGCATGGAGAGCCCCGTCAAATCGCACTTCAGGATGGCGCGCACCTCGACGACGGTTGGAGACGTCAAGGTGCCGGCGGGCTCGACGGTCATGGTGCTTCCGGGGGCGTGCAATCGGGACAGCCGAAAGTTCACCGATCCCAATACGTTCAGTCCCGACCGGCCGAACGTGCGCGAACAGATCGCCTTCATTCGAGGCGCTCACTCGTGCCCTGGAGCACCGCTGGCCCGTGCGGAGGGCCGGATTTCGTTGAACCGGATCCTCGATCGGATGCGCGATATCACGATCTCGGCCGAGCACCATGGTCCGGCGAACGACCGCCGCTTCGCATACGAGCCGACATTCATCATGCGGGGGCTGTCCGAGCTTCACATCACTTTCACACCGGTCGGTTAGCGCCCGCGGCGGTCTGCAACTCCGCTGCCAGTGCCTTGACGCCCGCCCGCGCTGATCGCCGCGGCGCCAAATGGGTGCTCAACGGGGCCAAGACCTGGAGTACCGGCGCCTTCGCCGCTGACTATGTCCTTTGCCTCGCGCGCACCGATTGGGACGTTCCCGAGCACGAGGGGCTGACCATGTTTCTGGTGCCGCTCACCACCCGGGCATCACGATGAACCGCAGTGCGCCGTCTCCCGCCAGCTCTATCGCGAGCGGCGCACCATGGGTGATGGATCGGAATTCACCAGCGGAAGTGGAATCGCGGCGGCCCAGGACGTTCAGGTCGACCTTCTCCGGCTGATCGAGAAAACCGGTCAGGAGGACGATCCGCGGATACGGGGGTTGGCTGGACGAGCGCTGGTACACCGCGAGGTCAAAAGACAACTGAGCGAATATGTGTACCGCGCTGTGGTCGAGGGCAGGTTGCCGCCGACCGCAGGCTCGATCATCAGGGCTTCCATGGCCGAGGCCCACAACGTGGAGACGGACACCGCCCACGAGATAGCTGCCAGCGCCGCGGTCGTCAGCGATGATCCCGAACTTCTCACTGTCGGAACGCGCTATCTCGGTAGGCAGATCGCCAACATCGGCGGCGGCACAGTTGAGATGGCGCGCAACGTAATCGGTGAACGGCAGATCGGGGAGTACCGTTCAACAAGGTGCGACGAAATAGGGGAGACATGTGACCGATAACCTGCGCGACATCAGGGAGCTGATGGACGACACCGATGCCTACCGCGACGAGCTGCACCGGCGCTGGACCGGATTGCTGAGTTACCGCTACATCGGTCGCAACCACGGCTCGATGAACATCGGCGAGACCGACGACACCGTCACAATCCGTCGCGATATGCGCAATGACGCGGGCGGAATCATGGTGGCGCCGTTGGCCATCTCGTCGCCCGAAGGATGTCAGACCGACATGGTGGCGGTGCCGAATCCCGTCATCGCATCGGTGCAGATCATCGATCCCGGGTATGACGTCAAGCGGATCGAGATCGTCGGCTCGGGCAATGTGCATCAGGGCCGGACGATGGGATACGGCCGGTGCAAGATCGTCGATGCCGACAATCCGGACCGGGTGATCGCCTTCAACGAGGGCCAGGGTGCGATCATCGGCATCCCACCGGAAGGCCTTGACAAGATGGATGTTTCGGGCACTGAATTGATCGATCGAGGACTCGCCCGATCTCCCGCCGTTATGGGAGGCGTTCGGCGCATCCAAGCGAGCCGACGGCCATTGGGTGCTTCCGCCGCTGAGTCTCGAACTCGCGTCCCCTGACGCGGCGCTGCACATCGGCCCACAGCATGTCGTGCTCGAGACCGCGGCGATTGACCTCGCCGCCGCGGTGGCAGGTACGAGGAAGCTGCAGGTGGTGAGCTGGCATGTGATGTTCATGTCGCGAGGAAAGGTCGGGCCGTTCCGAGTCGCAGGAGCCGCGCACACGGGCGGTCCCGGCAAGGTCGGCGTGCGCATGATGCTGCACGACGAAGGCAACGGCGATAAGGCCGTGACGTCCGCCGCTGCGGTCTTCGAAATCGTGCAGTGAGCAGCCTACCTGTGTGAAAGTGCACGTCGGAGGCGATCCGGCAAGAACCAAACTTTTGTCCCGCTTGCTATTGATTTCACCGCGGAAATCTCATAAGTTTCGGTCATCTTTCGAGCGCGGGATTCAGCCTGCGCTCGTAATCGGTGGAGGATGAATGGCTGGGAAACTCGAGGGCAAGGTCGCTTTCATCACCGGTGCGGCCCGTGGACAGGGTCGCGCGCATGCGATCGAGATGGCCAAGGAAGGTGCCGACATCATCGCGGTCGATATCTGCCGCGACATCCCATCCAATCCATATCCGCTGGCGACTCCTGACGACCTGTCGGAGACCGAACGCTCGGTCAAGGAGATCGGCCGCCGCGTGGTGGCCAAGATCGCCGACGTGCGGGAGCGCCACGAACTCCGCGAGGCTGTCGAGGCAGGACTGGCCGATCTCGGCAAGATCGACATCGTCGTCGCCAACGCGGGCATCCTGCCGATGGCCATGGGAAGAGCATTCGACGCGATGTCGTTCGTCGACGCCAGCGACGTCGACCTGCTCGGCGTGATGAATACCGTCGCGGTCACTGTCCCGCATCTGCCCAACGGTGCGTCGGTGATCGTCACCGGGTCGACCGCCGGGCATGATCCGCGGCACGACCGACAACCCGAACATGGGTCCCGGCGGCAGGGGCTACGGCTGGAGCAAGCGCGTATTGATCGAGTACGTGGAAGAGATGTCGATGGCGCTCGCGGACAGGATGATTCGCGTCAATTGCATCCATCCGACCAACTGCAACACCCATCTGCTGCAGAACGACGGCATGTACAGCATGTTTCGCCCGGATCTGACCAATGAGGGCAAGCAGGCCACCCGGGAAGACGCCGAGCCGTTGTTCACCCTCTTCCAGGCCATGCCGATCCCGTACATCGAACCCGAGGACATGGCGAAGCTGGGGGTGTTCCTGGCGAGCAATGACAGTCGCTACATCACCGGTCAGCAGATCCGGGTCGACGCCGGCTCACTGCTCAAGTGGCCCAACGGACCCGGGGGATAGCGGTTCAACATCGTCATGGCCGATGCAGGAAGCCATGCAGAATCGCCTGGACGAGCTCGTCGACGATCGCCTGTCGCGACGGCGGCTTGCTTCCGAAGAATGTGGAACGCATGGCGACCATGCCGACGATCATTGCCACCGTCGAGTGTGCAGGCAGATCCGGTTCAGAGGTCTGCATCTCGCGGATCTTGATGCCCTCGGCACTGATCTGGCTGAGCACCGTCAGTGCCCGCCGGATGTCGGCGATGCCGGCTCCGTCGATCTCGTCGGCGCTGAGTCCATCCGATGCGACGAGCGTCAGCAGAAGGCCACGATGTTCGACGAGGACGTCGTAGAGCTGACCGACGAAATGCCGGGTCAATTCCTCTTCGTCGGTCTCCTCGGGAACAACGGCCTGCCATGTCTTGCCGAAGTCATCGACGAAGTTCGTGAACGGGAGCACCAGCGCTTCGCGGAACAATCCGGCCTTCGAGCCGAAGTGGCGAAACAGCAGATACTCGCTGACGCCTGCCGCCTCGGCAATTTCACGCGTCGTCGTGGCCCGGTAGTCCTGGCGGGCGAACAAATCGCGAGCGGCGTCTAGCAGCAGCTTGCGCGCTTCGCCGCGGGCTCGACGAGTTGTCTGGGGGGACTGCTTTGCAGGTGAACGTCGCTGCGGCACGGCTCTCACTCCTCCAGACCGCGCGGCGCGGTTGATGGCCCTCAACGATAGCGGTCCTTGACCGCCCACTTATAATAGTATCCACTATTACTAATTCGGTTGATCGCTGTGAAGGGACGTGCTCGTGGGCCAGCTCATCATGCTCGGGACTCTGTTCGGACTGATCATCCTGATATTCGGCCTGGTGGTCTACTTCGACCCCGAAGCACGCGGCAGCACGAGTGATGAGCGCTTGCGCGAAGTGGGTGCGAGCGGCGAGGCCGACCGATGAACACCGAGATGACGCCATTGCTGATTGCGTCCAATGCCTTCGGGTGGGGCAGCGGCATCCTGTTCACCATCGTCGGGATCTACCTGAGCGTGCGCCGCGGGCGCCTGCATCCGCTGCTTCTGCTGTGCATCTCGGCAATCTCCTTCTCGTGGATCGAGGCCCCGTACGACTGGGCGATGTATGCGCAGTTCCCGCCCGCTCTTCCACGGATGCCGTCGTGGTGGCCGCTGAATATGACATGGGGTGGACTGCCCTCGTCGGTGCCGCTCGGGTACATCGGCTACTTCTGCATTCCGGCGGTGACGGGCGCGGCGATCGGACGGCGACTCAGCACCCGCTTCAACTGGCGCAGACCGCAAACTCTGTTGGTTGTCGGCCTCATCGTCGGCTTCTGCTGGGCCCTGGCGTTCAACGCCGGCCTCGGTGCCCGGCTCGGAGTCTTCCACTACGCCTACGTGCTTCCGGGCCTGGGCCTTTTCGAAGGCGCCCTGAACCAGTACCCGATCTATGACGCCATCGCGATGGGCATCCAGATGATGGTCTTCACCTACCTGTTGGGCCGGACAGATGAACAAGGCCGCAATGTCATCGACATGTGGTCGGACAAGTTGTCGAAGACGAAGTTTCAATCGGCCTTGATCTCCATTGTCGCGGTCATCATCCTCGGAAACGTGTTGTACGGCGCGGTGTTTGCGCCCCACCTGGTGACAATGCAGCTGGGTTACGTGACCTCGGGTCCCGACGTACAGCTGTTCCCCGGCGTCGCGAACCAGCCCAGGTAACTCTTATTCGCTTGGAGGGCGATTCTGTGTGACTGTTGATCCAACCGTCGACTTGTACTACGACCCATTCGATTACGGGATCGACGACGATCCGTACCCGGTGTGGAAGCGGATGCGAGCCGAGGCGCCGCTGTACTTCAACGAGAAGTACAACTTCTACGCACTGAGCCGTTACGGTGACGTCGCACGTGCACTGCCCGATTGGGAAACGTATCGGTCGGGGCGGGGCACGACTGCCGACATCTTGTTCAGCGGCATTGAAGTACCGCCGGGAATCCTGCTTTTCGAGGATCCACCTCTGCACGATCTGCATCGGCGGCTGCTGTCGCGGGTCTTCACGCCGCGCCGCATGATGGCCGTAGAGGAACTGGTGCGCGACTTCTGCTCTCACGCTCTGGATCCGCTTGTGGACGCAGACGGGTTCGACTTCGTCGCCGATCTGGGCGCGTTCATGCCGATGCGTACGATCGGCCATCTGCTGGGAATCCCTGAAGAGGGCCAGCAGCGGATCCGCGACCTCAACGACCAGAACATCACGGTCGCCGAAGGATCCACTGATGTCAGTTCGAAGGTCTTCGAAGAGTCGATCGCGATGTTCGCCGAGTACATCGAGTGGCGGGCGACACATCCCTCAGATGATCTGATGACGGAGTTGCTCAACGCGGAGGTCGAGGAGCCAGACGGCGGCCGGCGGCCACTCGAACGCACCGAAGTCCTCGCCTACACCGCCATGATCGCCGGCGCGGGTAACGAAACCACCGCTCGGCTCATCGGGTTCATGGGACAACTGCTCGGCGAACACCCGGATCAACGACACGAACTCGCCGCGGATCCATCGCTGATCGCCTCGGCCGTGGAGGAGACACTGCGTTACGAACCGCCATCCCCGGTGCAGGCGCGATACGTCGCCAGTGACGTCGAACTCTACGGCCACACCGTGACGGAGGGCTCGTACATGCTGCTGCTGAACGGGTCGGCCAATCGCGATGAAACGCACTTCGACAACCCGGATCGGTACGACATCCACCGCAAGGGTGGGCATTTGAGCTTCGGGCAGGGACTGCATTTCTGCCTTGGCTCAGCGCTGGCGCGGCTCGAGGGAAGAGTGGCATTCGAAGAGGTCCTCAAGCGATGGACCGACTGGGAGGTCGACTACGACGCCTCGAGTCGCGCGCGCACGTCCAGTGTGCGGGGCTGGGCGCGGCTGCAGGTCAGGACAGGATAGCTGCGCCGAACCTAGCCGAGTGCGATCGCGATCTCGTCGAACGCGGCGATGGTCGGGAACAGCTTGGTGGCGTCCTGGGGGAGCGGCCAACTCGACAGCTTGGCCGCCACGAGGCCTGCGCTGCGGTTGACGTAGATCATCTGGCCGTGAATCCCCAGGCACAGCAACACATTGTCGCCGGGATAGGGGAACCAGCACTGGTTGCGGTACATCCCGCCCGGCATGCGGTTGTCGTCGATGCTCGCGGCGAACGCTTCCCGCGAGTCGACGCCGCCTGCGAACGTGTCGGCGATCCACGCCGGCGACACCACGTGCTCGCCTGTCAACGAGGTTCCGCCGTTCAGGTACAACGAGCCGAACCGTGCCAGGTCGCGTAGGCATGTGTTGATGCCGCCGTCGAACATGCCCGTGCCGACCGGGTCGACGCCGATCGTCGCGTCGTGGTCCGCGCCGAGCTTGCTCCACAACAACGCCGACATCAACTCGGGCATGCGCAGTCCGCCCGCCGCTTCGCATATCCAGCCGAGCACATCGGTCTCGCACGACCGGTATCGGAAGGGGCCGCCGTGCGCGGAGCCCTGCTGCAGCGTCACCAGGTAGTCGTACATGGTGGTCGGTAGGTCCGGAACCGTGCGGGGCGCCCAGCCGATCGCCTGCTCGAGCAGCCGCACCTCGGCGAGCGGGTCCAGATATTCCTCGGAAAACACGATGCCCGAGCGCATGTCGAGCAGGTGGCGCACCGTCGCACCGGCATATCCGGAACTCGCCAGTGCGGGAACGTAGGTACTGACCTCGGCGTCGACGTCGAGCGCGCCACTGGCGACCAGCGAACCCGCCACCATCCCGACAAGCGACTTGCTCACCGACATCAAAAGGTGCGACGTATCGGCAGTCATTCCGCCGTAGTACTGCTCGGCGAGCAGCTTGCCGCGGTGAACCACGATCCACCCGTCGGTGGCAGTGGAGGCCATCACGTCGCCGACGGTGGTCTGCCGCCCGTGGGTCTTGTCGTAGAACGGGATGTCGGTCAGGTCGCTCGGCGCGGCGGGTAGCTCGGCGACAGGCCCCGCACCCCGCGAGATGACAGCGGTCGGCAGGATGTCGGCGACGTGCTGGAACGTCCAGTGCAGATGCGCGGCAGACTGCCAGTTGTCGAGCGTCACCTCGGTCGGTACGCGCCCGGTGTCGCCTCCCAGCACCATGGCGACGAGACTAGCTCAGCCCGACTTGACCCCCGCATTCGTCCGTGGAGTGGGTTCGGAGATCGGCGTACCTGCGTATTCGGACCTGACCGAGTCGATGAGGTGGCGCGCGCGGATGGTCAGCGCCGATCCCCGTCCCGGAGTTCACCTGCAGGCGGCCCTTCGTCACCACGACGCCGAGGTCGGCACCCTTCCAGCGATAGTCCCCTGGACCGTAGATGCGCAGGAAGAATGCCTCCGATTCGTTCTGAAGCTGATGCCAGTCCAGCGCCGCCCTACGGAACTGCAGCGCGCCGCTGGAGTCCAGTGAGTACTGGCCGGTGCGCGGGGTGGCCGTCAGCTTCTGCACGATGTCGTCGGTCTCCTTCATCACCATCTGACTCCACACGTCGGCCGAGGCCAGCTCCTCCCACCGCTCGTTGATCTCGTCGACGTCGAGCTCGAAGTCGACGTTCATGTACTCGAGGATGTGAAAGAGGAACAGCGGGATGTCGGCGTAGGCGCCCGCCGTGACGTTGGTGATCGACGATGCCCCGCTGATCCGTGGGTTGAGCTCGCCGAGATAGACCTCGCTGGTGTCCGTGTCGACGAGCACGTCGACCTCGAAGAATCCCCGGTAGCCCTCCTTGGCCAGGCGGTCGCCGAGTCGGCGCACCAATTGTGTTGCGATGCGCCTGCTTTCACCGGTGAGAACTTCGGGAAACATCTCGTTTCCGCACCATCCGCCCCGTGACGGGGTGAGGTTCTTGTATCCGATCAGCTCCGACATGAACGGCCCGACGATGGTCCCGCACCGGGTGAGAACCGCCTCGACCGCGACCGGGCGGTTGTTGATCCGGCGCATCACCTTGATCTCCTGGCCGACGATATCGGCGCTGTGTTTGCGCCAGTCGGCCTCCGACGAGATGAAGAAGGTGGTCTTTCCCGAATCGCCGTACGGGGTCTGAACGACGAGTTCGTCACCGAGGCCGGCCTTTTCGGCTGCCGCCCGCAGCTCGTCCCAGCCGTCGACCCGGGTGAGCACGTTCGGCACGCTGGGTGCGCCCGCCTCATTGCCGAGCTGGGTGGTGACGATCTTGGAGTCCAGGTGCTCACGCAAACTCGCGGGCGGCAGGATGAGGTCGTAGCCGAGTTCCTTGCAGATGTCCTCGGTTTCGCTGTCGAAGAAGACCATCGCGACCTTGGGTCGCACACCCCGCGGAGTCGCCGCTTTGATGTGGGCGCGGACCTCGGGATTGGTCAGCAGCCAGTTGTTGATCTCCTCGCCACTCTCGAACTCCTGATAGGGCTTGTCGGCCGGTGTGAACACCCGCGGATGAGCGCCGTCCCAGGCGTCGTAGTACGTCACGTAGGAGAAGTTGCGAACCCAGCGGTCCAGCCCGAGCAGGTTGAACGGCGTGGCGCCGAAGAACAGGATGGGTACGTCATTCGTGCGGAAGAAGTGCCGCACCTCGGAGATGTTTTTCAGCCCCCGCCGTGGCGTGCCGGTAGGTGGGGCGAAGGCCGCGTCCGTGCCGACACTGACTTCCTTGGGCTCGGACGTCTCGGGTTTGGACGGCTCGGGTTTGGACGGCTCGGTACTGCGGGCGGTCGCCTGCTTCGCAGGTGTCGATCTGGTGCTGGAGGCTTTCTTCGCGGGGGCCTTCTTGGCCGCGTTCGACGGCCGTCTCGTTCGAACCGGGCGATCACTCATCGCGTTCACCTCGCTGTCGTGGGGTAGCCCGAGACTATTCCGCGACCGGGTGATATGGGGCGCGATGCGTCGTTATTTCATGGTGGCGAGGTTGTGCCAGAGGTTGCGCAGGCTGTCGGTGCCACCGAAGAGCGTGGTGAAGTGCGTCGAATCGATCAGCACGATGTCGCCGGCGCGCTGTGCCGCTCGGAGGCATCCAGATGAGCGCGTTGAACTCGGTATTGCCCGCAGCGGTGAACGGATGCGGGCGGTTCGGGTCGACGCGCTGGCGCCCGAGCACCCGCAGGGCGTCGCTTTCGGGTGCGGTCAGTTCGTAGTGCGGCAGATGCGGGTGGAAGTTGAAGGTAGTGACATTGTCGAGCAAGTCGCGCGGCGTCCAGATCACGGAACCCGGTTAGCGGTGCGATCTCCTTGGTGCCCTCGACGACGGCGGGCCGCAGCCCCCACGTGTTGTGGACGGGCACATCGAGTGCTTTCATCAGCGACCGCGTGTACTGACCGAATCGCTGTTGGCGGGGCACTAGTGGGTCGCCGTGGTGCTGGTACTCCATTTGTCGTTGGGTGAAGTCGTCGGTGAAGCCCGACATCGTGGTGCGGCGCCAGCAGCAGGCAGGTGCCCTCGCGCTTCAGCCACTCCTTGATCGCGTCGATCTCCTCGGGCGCGGCTTCCTGCTCGGACAGGATGTGGTCGAGGCCGAACACCATCAAGGTGTCGGTGTCGGCGAGTACCCGCTCGTCGATCGGCAGCTTGTAGCCGGCCTGGTCGATGCGCTGGAACACGGCGACCGGATGGCCGGTCGCCTCGCCCGCGAGCTCCTGGAACGCCAGCGTCGAGCGGTGGAATAGCTCGAGCGTGCCGGCGATGCCCTGCAGGAAGTGCGATTCGTCGTACTCGGGTGTTTCGTAGCTGGGCCACAATGCGTTGCGGACCTCGGTCATGGTGGAGAAGCGGTTGTACATCTCGCCCGGATTGCGGTGCGCCTCCCACGGATAGCTCCACGTCCAGTAGATGCTGATCCGTCGGCGCCCGTCGTGTTTGCCGCGCGACATGGCTCTGGTTGTAGGTGCGGGCCGGAATCGGAGTGCTCATTGATCGCCCTACTTTCCGCCGAGCGTCGTCAGATAGCGCAAGGCATTGATGCCGGGCAGGAAGAAGTAGGCGCCGCCTGTGAGAGTGGTGAATGCCGGTATACCCTTGTGCACCTTGCGGATCGGACGCTTGGGGACGGTGAATTCCAGCGTGCCGTCCTGGGTGCCGCAGATGGGATCGTGTTCGTTGCCGAGTTCGTGGAACGTCTTGTCGTTGATCCAGACGTTCTGCGCGAACTCGAACTGGCGAATGAGGTCCGCGCAGATGATGAAGGCCGCGATGCCGCGGTCGACGCCGTCGTCGGGCGCCCCTTCCGGGAGGTGCGGGCCGTAGGTGGCCCCGCGTCGGATCATCCTGCGACGGTTCATGTTGTGCGCCGTGTCGCGAGGGTTGAGCCGGCGCGTGTGGGACCCCAACGGGCATGGCGTAGCCGAGCGGGTCCATTTCCTTGTAGTTGTAGTCGTTGTTGCGCATCGGGTCTGCGCCCAGCTCGGGGTCGTCCTTGTCGGGTGCCAGCACCAGCGGGGCGCCGCTGCGCCAGCGGCCCATGAACTTGGCGGCGAGCAGTTCCTCGTCGTCGGGCGTCTCGGAGTTCTCGCGCAGGTAGTCGCGGAACGTCCGTCACGTGTTCCTGCAGGCGGCGGTAGGCCATGTAGCTTCCATTGCGGGAAAGTATTTCGGGCTGTGGCAGATTGGCCACCGGCGCCGTCCTCATCCGGGTAGCCGAGGATGAACTCGCCCGGCTTCAGCAGCGCGCCCGATCCCGGCGTCGGTTCCTCGCCCGAGCCCTCCATGACCGGTTGCGACAGCCGGTCGCGGAACCCGAAGTGATCGTGGGCGTAGTTGAACGGCGGCGTGGCGTTCAAGGTCGAGGTACGACAGGCTGCGGACGCCGTCGGTGCGTGCGAGCAACTTGTCGTGGTTGTCGATGGATATCGCGCGACTGCTCGTCGTCGCGGGCGAAAAGGATCGCGATGGCGTGCAGGTCGTCGCCGGCGAGGCCGCCCACCCAGTTGTCGGGATGGTTCGGGCCGGTGTCGCCGAGGATGTCGGCGCGGGACGCCATTCCTTCGCGGAACTCGTCGGGAAAGGTTGCCAGCGACTCCTCGGGCACCCCCGAGCGCCCGCAGCCCGGTCCATGTGAACGCCAACGGTGATCCACCGCCGGCTCTCGTCCATCGTGTCGCGTGCGCGTCGGCGGCGGACTGCACCAGGTCGAGCAGTTCCGACAGCCAGGCTCGGCCGCCGGCGTGGGTGTCGAACGTCAGGAACTCGTAGCGCCCGGTGATCGCGGGCGTTCGGGTCAGCAGGATGTGCTGAATGTCGTCGAGTTCGAGCATGTCGTCGCGCCCGAGGGCTACTGCATCTGGTCGAGCATCGTCCGAGAAGGCGGCCTTCAGGCGCAGCGCCTTCTTGATCTCGTCGGCGGTCACGTACGGGTATTCGCCGTATTCCAGGAAGCTCGGGCACTGGTGTTCGCGGACGAACTTCATGAAGGCTCCGGGGTTCTCCTTCCAATCCTCGGGGAACCCCTCGAGGTTGGTGAACACGGTCGTGATGCCCGTCGCACTGAACAGCTTGACGGCGTCCTCGGTGTACTTGTCGAAGTCGGTGTCGAAGATGCCCTGGTACTGGAAGTGCAGGCCGGACCCGACGTCGAACAGCACCCACCGCAGGTAGTGCAGCCGCAGCGGTGCGAGCGCCTCCGGGCTGGCCGCGATCGTCTCCTCGATCGTCTTGCCGTACGCGCGCACGGCTTCCTCGCGGCCTTCTTTGACCTTCGCGATGATCGAGAAGCCGTAACAGGCGGGCGTCCTGGGGATAGGTCGGGCCGTAGCGGCCCCGCTCGAGTTCGAAGTAGCCCTCTGGAGGGATGGCCTTTGCGGCCGGCTTCGACCACTCCTCATCTGATGAGACATTTCCGCCCCTTTTCTCGAACCGGATGAGTGTCGGACATTAGCACTGAGCGATTGGCCCGCATGACTTTTCGCGGAGCGAGATACCGTGACTCACTGGTATATGGCACGCGTTGGTACGAAAGTGCTGAAAGTTAGTCGGGCTCAGGGCCTTTGCTGTCGATAGCAGGAGGTTAGCCAAGCCTGATTCTCGCGTTTGGCACCAGTTGGTAGGTCATTCTTGCAATACTGTGGTCTGATGTGATCTTGTCCGTATTCTGCGGACAGACGGGTCCTTTCACTTCGTGGAAAGGGGGAGCCGTGAAGTTAATTGTGCGGTATCTGATCATGGGGCTGGCTTCGGCGTCAGTTCCCGTTGCCCTCGCCGGTGCGCCGCCGGCGTTGGCGGATTGCACTAACGCCGGCGCCGCCACCGTGTGCGCACAGGGCACGGTGCGCGGCGGCGGCCCGACTGCTCCCGCAGGCGGGTCCGGCCTATCCCGGCTACTGCGCCGACCCCTGGTATTGCAGCGACGACTGGGGCATCGACATCAACCTCGGTCCCCGTCCGGGCCGCCCTGGAGGCCCTGGAGGCGGAGGCGGCCCGGCGGCGGCGGAGGCGGCGGCGGCGGGGGCATCGGTCCACGCTGAGCATCCCCAGAAAATCCCATTGTCCATTCGAGCAAGGAGCTTCAGATGTTCTCTCGCAGTGTCATAGGTGCCGGCATGGTCGCCGGCGCAATGCTTTTCGGCAGCGCGGCGACGGCCGCCGCTGATCCGCCGAACTGCACGGCCGCCGACCTTGCCGGCGTCATGGCCGGCGTGTCTGCGGGCACATCCTCATACCTGTTCACCCATCCGGACGTGAACGCATTCTTCACGGGCCTCAAAGGCAAGCCCCGCGATCAGATGACAGCCGACATCCAGGCGTACTTCGATGCCAACCCACAGGTCCGCGACGAACTCCAGGCGGTCAGGCAGGCAGCCCCCGACTTCCGGGCTCGCTGCGATGTGCAGATGCCCGACATGCCAATGGGCTAGTCCTGACACACTGGGCTATGTGCGCTCCACACCGCAGTGCTGGCTCACCGACATGGACGGCGTGCTCGTCCGCGAGGAACACGCCCTGCCCGGTGCCGCCGAATTCCTGGCGCGGTTGGTCGACAAGAAGCGTCCGTTCCTCGTCCTGACGAACAACTCGATATTCACGCCACGGGATCTGTCCGCGCGGCTCCTGCGCTCCGGTCTGACCGTTCCCGAGGCCTCGATCTGGACGTCCGCGCTGGCGACAGCGGCGTTCCTGGCCGACCAGCTGCCCGGCGGGTCGGCGTACGTCATCGGCGAGGCCGGCCTGACCACCGCGCTGCACGCCGTGGGCTACACGCTCACCGATATCGAGCCCGACTTCGTCGTGCTCGGTGAGACGCGCACGTATTCGTTCACGGCAATCACCAGGGCAATCCGGCTGATCATCGGTGGCGCGCGGTTCATCGCCACCAATCCCGACGCCACCGGACCGTCGGCAGAGGGGCCGATGCCGGCCACCGGTTCGGTGGCCGCGATGATCACCAAGGCCACCGGGCGCGAACCCTACTTCGTGGGCAAGCCGAACCCGATGATGTTTCGCAGCGCGCTCAACAGGATCGAGGCGCACTCGGAGAACACCGTGATGGTCGGCGATCGGATGGACACCGACGTCGTCGCCGGTATCGAGGCCGGGTTGGAGACCATCCTGGTGCTGACCGGTTCGACCACGGTCGAGGACATCGAGCGGTATCCGTTCCGGCCGAGCCGCGTGCTGCCGTCCATCGCCGAGGCGATCGACCTCGTGTGATCGGTGTCGAACTGCACAGTGATCGCGGTGTCCTGCTGACAGGCCGCGACGACAGCGCCATGATCATCGAGGGGTGAGTGAATTGGCCGACATCGAACTGATCGGGGTGCCCTTCGACGGCTACGGCCGTGCCGGTAACCAGACCAGGGCCGCCGCGCGCGCTGCACGATGCGGGCCTGGCCGACGCCTTCGACCATCACCACGTCATCGACCACAATCTCGAGCTGCCCGAGCCGGACCCCGCGCGCGGTGCGTCGACCACCCTGATCAACGAACCCGCGCTGCTCGCCATGACCGATGCGCTGAACATCCGCGTCGGCGAGGCCGTCGCGGCGGGCCGATTCCCGTTCGTCTACGGCGGCGACTGTTCGTCGCTGTTCGGCATCGTGACCGGTCTTCGCGATCACGTCGGCGATGTCGGGCTGGTGTTCATCGACGGACACGAGGACACCATGCCGCTCGACGTGTCCGAGGACGGCGAGGCGGCCAACACCGAGATCGGCCTGCTGCTCGGCTTGACCGGACGACTGCTGACCGGTGGCCTCGGCGACCGGTTGCCCGCGTTGCGGCCTGAGCATCTGATCGTGCTCGGGCCACGAGACCACGCCTGGAGACGACGTTTCAATGTCGGCACACTCGCCGACAGCGGGGTGTGGGTTGCGCCTCTCGCAGAGGTCGCCGACGACCCGGCCGGCGCAGGACGCGGCGCCGTCGCGGAGCTTGCCGGTCACGTGGGCCGGTGGTGGCTGCACATCGATCTCGACGTACTCGACCCCGTCGAGTTCGGAGCGCAGGGCCTGCCCGATGTCGAGGACGAACCCGGTGGCCTGACGTGGGATCAGCTCACCGATCTGGTTGTATCGCTGTTCGGTTCCCCGGCGCACTGCGTCGGCGCCAGCTTGGCGATCTACGATCCCGATCAGGATCACGACGGTGCCGATGCGGCGAAGATCGTCGATTTCGTTCGAAACGCATTGTCCCGCACGACAATCAGTCCTTAACACAGGAGACAAGTGGCCGCCGAACCCATCGACGAATACTTCACCGCGACCATCTCGGCGATGTCCGGGTCTGTGCGCCGGCATGGCGACGATGAACCGGTCCGGGACGGCTCATTGCTGACGGCGCGAGTGTGCCTGGCGCTGTTCGACGTCGCGCTGGGCAGCCGTCATCTCGATTTGGCCGCGCGCTACCTGAGGTCACAGGGCAAGGGCTACTACACCATCGGATCGTCCGGCCATGAGGGCAATTCCGCGGTGGCGGCGGCGCTGCGGCCTACCGATCCGGCGCTGCTGCACTATCGGTCGGGCGCCTTCTACCTTGCGCGCGCCGCACTGGTGGAGAGTCGCGAGGCGCTGCGCGATGTGCTGCTGGGCTGCGTGGCCGCGACGGACGAACCGATCTCCGGCGGACGCCACAAGGTGTTCGGACGCCTACGACCTGCACATCATTCCGCAGACGTCGACCATCGCGTCGCATCTGCCGCGCGCGGTCGGCGTCGCGTTCTCCATCGCGCGCGCCAAGAAACTCGGGGTGGCATGCGCGTGGCCCGAGGACGCGATCACGGTGTGCAGCTTCGGCGACGCGTCGGTGAACCATTCGACGGCCGTCGGGGCGATCAACAGCGCGCTGCACGCCGCGTATCAAGGTGTGCCGATGCCCCTGCTGTTCGTCTGCGAGGACAACGGGATCGGCATCAGTGTGCCGACACCGCGCGGCTGGATCGAGCGGACGTACGGCGAGCGTGACGGCCTGGCGTATTTCGCGGCGGACGGATCGGATCTGGCCGCGACCTTCGATGCGGCGACCGCCGCGGCCGACTGGGTGCGGACCCGTCGTCGCCCGGCATTCCTGCATCTGCGGACGGTACGGCTGATGGGCCACGCCGGTTCCGATTACGAGCCGTCATATCGCCGTGCCGAGGAGATCGCCGCCGACTACGACCGGGATCCGGTGCTGCGCACCGCGAAACTCTTGATCGACATCGGCGTGCTGACACCCGCGGAAGTGCTCGACCGCTACGAGGCCAAACGCGCGAACGTCATCGCACTGGCCGATCGGATCAGCGAGCTTCCCCAGCTCGACAGCGCGCAGGCGGTGATGGAACCGCTGCGCTCTGCGCAGGATGACGCGCAAGCAGCGGTCCCCGCCTCACTGATCGCATCGGTCAAGTCCGGCGACACGGACACGCCGATCACGGTGGCGACCGCGATCAACCGTGCGCTGCACGACATTCTGGATCGCTATCCGGAAGCGATGATCTTCGGCGAAGACGTCGCACGCAAAGGTGGGGTGTACGGCGTCACGCGCGGGCTGCTGACCGCAAGCAGCTCGGCGCGGGTATTCGACACACTGCTCGATGAGCAGTCGATCCTCGGCCTGGCGCTCGGCGCGGGCGTTTCGGGACTGCTACCGATCCCTGAGATCCAGTACCTCGCTTACTTTCACAACGCCGCCGACCAGATCCGCGGCGAGGCGGCGACATTGCAGTTCTTCTCCAACCGCCAGTACCGCAACCCGATGGTCGTCCGGGTGGCCGCCTACGGATACCAGAAGGGTTTCGGCGGGCACTTCCACAACGACAATTCCATCACCGCGATGCGCGACCTCCCCGGTGTCGTCATCGCATCGCCCGCACGACCGGATGACGCCGCCGCGATGCTGCACGCCTGCGCCGCCGCGGCGAGAGAAGCGGGTGTGGTGTGCCTCTTCCTCGAGCCCATCGCGCTCTATCACACGCGAGACCTGCACGACGACAACGACGGCGGTTGGCTGGCGCCGTATCCGGAGTCGGGCGTCGCGATCGGGCGGGCACGAACCTACGGTGACGGCACCGATCTGACGATCCTGACCTTCGGCAACGGAGTGCGGATGAGCCTGCGGGTTGCGCGCAGGCTGGCGGCGGCCGATATCCGCGCCCGCGTCGTCGACCTGCAGGTGGCTGGCGCCGTTGCCGGTGGAGGACATGCTGCGAGAAGCCGGCGTCACCGGGCGAGTGCTGATCGTCGACGAAACCCGCGAAACCGGTGGGGTCGGCGAGGGTGTGCTGGCCACATTGCTCAAGCACGGCTTCGCGGGACGACTTGATCGCGTCGCGGGCAATGACAGCTTCATCCCGCTCGGCGACGCCGCGCTGCATGTGCTGCTGTCGGAGGACACCGTCGAGGCGGCGGCGATGAAGCTCGTCCGATCCGGCACTTGATAGCTTGACCGGGTGAGTTCGGACCCGACCCGGCCGCTGGCCGGGGTGCGCATCGTCGAGATCTCCAGCTTCGTGGCGGTGCCGCTGGCCGGGATGACGCTGGCCCAGCTGGGTGCCGAGGTGATCCGCGTCGACCCGATCGGGGGAGCGGCGGACTACCACCGCTGGCCGCTCACCGATGGCGGCGAGAGCATCTACTGGGCGGGACTCAACAAAGGCAAGCGCTCGGTCGCCGCCGACATGCGCTCGGCCGACGGGCAAGATCTGGTGCAGCGGTTGATCGCCGGCGGCGGTGTGCTGATCACCAATGTCGCTGGGCGCCAATGGCATTCCTATGAGGTGCTGACCAGGCTGCGGCCCGACCTGATCCACGTCGAGGTGTCCGGACGCGCAGATGGCGGCACCGGCGTCGACTACACCGTCAACGCCGCCATCGGCTTTCCGATGGTGACCGGCCCCGCCGAACTCGCCACCCCGGTCAATCATGTGCTGCCAGCGTGGGATGTCACCTGCGGGATCTATACAGCACTGGCCGTGACAACCGCCCTGCGGCACCGTGACGCCACCGGGCAGGGCCAGCGGATCAGCATTCCGCTCGAGAACGTCGCGCTGGCGACGGCGGGCAACCTCGGCTTCTTCACCGAAGTCATGATCAACGGGACGTCACGCCAACGGATCGGCAACGCCGTCTACGGGCAGTACGGGCAGGACTTCACCAGCAGCGACGGCGCCTCGTTCATGATCGTCGCGCTCACCGGAAGGCACTTCCGCGATCTGACAGAACTCACCGGAACGACGAAAGCCGTTGCTGCGCTTGCGGAGACGCTGGGAGCCGGACTTCACCGACGAGGGGCAGCGGTACGAGCACCGCGATGCGCTGTTCGGGCTCTTCAACGAATGGTTCTCCCAGCGACACCGCGCAGGAGATCACCGACGCCCTATCGGCCAGTTCCGTGCTGTGGGACCGGTACCAGACCTTCGCCGAGGCGGCCCGCGGCGACCGCGTGACCGCCAATCCGATGTTCACTCCGCATCGACCAGCCGCGTATCGGCGAGTACCTGGCGCCGGGGCTGCCGATGTCGATCGGCGGCGTCTATCCCGCTGCGGAGGTCGCTCCCGCTCTCGGCGACGACACCTCGGCGGTGCTCGGGGATTGGCTCGGGCTGACTCCGGACGAGATCGCCGGACTCACAGATGCGGGCACGGTGGCATGAGCCGGCTGCTGGAGCTGCTCGACCCGAGACCGGGTGACGCCGAGGATGTGTGGATCGGCGCGGCCAGCGGTCCGGAGGGGAAACGGTCCTACGGCGGCCAGTTCACGGCACAAAGTCTCGCCGCGGCGTGCCGGACCGTCGACGCCGACCGCTCGCCGACCAACATGCATCTGCAGTTCCTGCGCGGCGGTGCGGCTGGTGATCCCGTCGAATACACCGTGACAAGGGTTTTCGACGGCCGGACCGCCGCCGCGCGCCGCGTCGATGCCCGGCAGGACGGACGGCTGCTGACGACGGCGACGGTGTCGTTCGCCATCGGGCTGCCCGGACCCGAACACGGCACGCGTCCTTCGATGCCGCACGACCCCGCCGATCTGGCGCCGACCGGGCCTGCGGGGCCGGCGCCGTCGATGCCACTGGACGAACTCGACATCAGGATCGCCGACGAGTCATCGGGTGAAGAGTTCGTGCGCCGATTCTGGTGGCGGACAACGGCTGACCTTCCCGACGACCCGCTGATACATACCTTGGTCGCGACGTTCGTCACCGACGTGTACATGATCGACCCGGCGCTGCAGGTGCACGGGCACTCGATGAAGGCGCGAACGCACCGCAGCGGCACCACGGATTCGTCGATCTGGTTTCACCGACCCGTGCGGGCCGACGAATGGAACCTGCTCGAGACGCGCTCACCGGCCGCCGCGCGGGGCCGCGGTGTCGTGACCGGCAGTCTGATCCGAGCCGACGGACTCATCGCGGCGACGCTGGTGCAGGAAGGGCTCATCGCCGCGCGGGACTGAGCCGCAAGCGATTCCGACGCGTCATGGTCCGCGTTCTGGGTTGCCGTCTGGCTTCTCTGGTGGGCGCAGGAGTAGTTCGGGGCGGTGGTAGTAGTTGATGCGGGTTTGGCCGGTGTCGAGGCCTGGTGGTGGGGTCCATTCGACGTCGCCGTGGTCGTTGATGGTGGTGCTCCAGCCGTCGTTTGTCGACGAGTCGGTTGTCGGGTCCGCAGGCCAGTGTCATCTCGTCGACGTTGGTGTTGCCGCCGTCGGCCCAGTCGCGCAGGGCGTGGTGGACCTGGGCGCCGTAGGCCGGCACGGGGCAGCTGGGTTTGGTGCAGCCGCCGTCGCGGGCGATGAGCATGATCCGCTGGGCCGCGGTGGCGGTGCGTCGGGCGCGGAACAGGTTCAGGGCTTGTCCGGTGGCCTCGATCGAAGATGGCCAGCCAGTGGTTGGCGTGGGCGGCCATTCGGATGACGTCATTGATGGGCATGATCGTGCCGCCGCCGGTGGTGCCGACTCCGGCACGGCTCTCGAGGTCTTGCAGGGTGGTGCGGATGATGATCGAGGTCGACAGTCCGTTGTGCTGGCCCAGTTCCCCGGATTGCAGGGCGTGGCGTCCGACCGCTTCCAGCGCGTCGTGTTGGCGCTGGGCCGGCGTGCGGTGGTCGTTGTCGATCTGTTCTTGTGACGGGGTGCCGCTGAGGCAGGGGTTCTCGTCGTCGGGGTTGCACATGCCCGGTGCGGCCCATTTGGCGAAGATGGCTTCATAGATCGCCCACGCTTCGGGGGTGAGGTGGCCCTTGACGGGCACCATGCCGTCGCGCCCTTGTGGACCGCAGTGCAGGCCGCGTTTTCTCGCGCGTTCGGTGTCATCGGGTTCGGGGCCGTCCTGGTCGAGCAGGAACAGCATCCTGTCGGCGGCTTTCTTCAATTCGACAGGCCCGACACCGGCAGCCTTGTCCACGAGGTCGGTTTCGATCTGCTCGCGCGTCGGTGTATCGACCCAGCCGGGCAGGCGGTCCATGGCGTCGCGGATCTTGTCGACGTGCTCGGCGTTGATCTGCCCGCCGGCCTGGGCGGCCGCGGTGGCTGCCAGCACCGGGGCCAACGGCTGCCCGGTCAGGGTGCGCCGTTCTCCGAGCACCTCAGCGTCGGACAGCCGCCGATTGGCCTCAGTCGCCGACAGACGCCACCGGATCCGCAGCACGTCCTTCCAGGATTTGGCGCCCAACTCTTTGGGGGTGGTTTCGGCCTGCACACGGGCCAGGGCGCGGTGCCACTGTGTGGGCAGTTGGCAGGTCAGCGTCTCCAACTCGTCCAGGACCGTGAGCAGTTCGCGGTGAGTCAACATCTCGAGGTCGCAGGCGGCCAGCGACTCATGCGCGGCCCGCAGCGCGGCCATCGCCACCTGAACCGGACTCGCCAACATACTTCGAACATACATTCGACCGCCGACAAACCTCGCCGGGAATGTGACAACTGAAACCAAAGTGGCAGAAGATATTTCAGCCTTGGCTCACGGTGCTCGCCTTTCGCGACGCATTCGAGCGCGGGGCACTGAGCCGGCCAAACCGCCAGCCACGTAGCACCGTCACCACGTAGGTCAGCAGAATTCCCACGGCCAATGAGGCAAGTACGCCACGCGCGGGATGGCCGCCGAACAGCGGGTAAATCTGGTAGTGGACCAGATAGGTGTACAGCGACGCCTCGGCCAGCACCCCGACCACCACTGTGAGCGCCGAGGGACACCGGATCGTCGGTACCCAGATGAGCAGGAGTAGACCGGTCATCACCATCACTTCGCGCAGGGTGGTGTTGAAATAGCCGTGCAGGCTGACGATCAGGGTGACGGAGACCGCGACGCGTTGCAGCGTCGTCGTCGCCTTCGACGCCGCCCAGCCGATCGCAAAGAACCAGAACGCCAGCATCGTGAACCACGCATCGTGGCCCAGGTGCAGCCCGAGGATGTCATACCGCAGCGCCAGGCCGATGACGAGGAATACGACGGCGACGGCGAACGGAAGGCGGCGTTCCAGCCGATCCATGAGCGGCAGCCAGAACGCCAGCGCCAGCACCACGAGTGTCCACACCAATACCTCGACGAACCACAACCTGCCCGCGGTCATGCTGTCGTGCGGACCGAGAAACTTGTTGGCTAGCAACAGATTGGTCCACGTGTAGTGGTCGGTCAGCAGCAATGCGATCACGACCCACAGCACCGAGGGCACCGCGATCCACGCGATGGTGTTGCCGAGATGTCGCGCCCGGTTGTTGCGCGGAACCGGCGTGAGGCAGAAGCGGCCGAAGTTGTACCCGGCGACGCCAAGCAAAATGTGCGCGCCACCCCACAACTCGAACAGCCCGGCGTGAGATCCGACGATGAGCACGATCGCCGCGGCGCGGAGGGCCACGCTGGTTTCCAGCGTCGCCAGCCAACCGCGGCGCGCCGGCTTCGAGATGCCCTCGAGCTGCCGAATCGACATGCGTTGCCAATCCGGGGGCAGCTGACCGATCGCCCGTTCCAGCCGCACCGTCATGGTGACGTATGACAGTGAGTTGCCACCGAGGTCGACGAAGCTCGCATCTGGATCGAGTGTGGCGGCATCGACCTGTATTGCGTCGGCGAACAATCCGCGTAGGTCGGTCCCGCGGGGCTGATCGGTCGCGCGCGCCAACCTGCGCACGGTCTCGTAGTCGGGCTTGCCTGACGGCAGCAGTGGCAGTTCATCGACGTCGACGGCGCGAACGGCGCCGGCGGGAACGCCCGCCGCCTCGGCCGCCGCCCGCTGGATCTCGCGCGCGGCGTGTGTGCCCGCGGCGGCGGCCACGATCAGGTCGTCGTCGTTGGTGCAGAACGCCGACATGCCCTGCTGGCGTAACGCGGCCTCGACCTGCTGGAGATCTATCCGCAGCCCGTACATCTTGACGAACCGGCTGTTGCGGCCAACGACCTCGTAGAGCCCGTCGGGGCAGCGTCGGGCGATGTCGCCCGTGCGCAGTGTCTCGACGGTCTTGCCGAGCGCCAGATCGTCGGGGCCGTGTGCATAACCCATCATCACGTTGGGGCCGCGGTAGACCAGCTCGCCGACGTCGTCGTCGGCCCAGCCGTCCACGGACTCGATCGTGAATGATCCGCCGCGGATCGGGCGACCGATCGCGTTTGGCCGAGACAACGCGAGTTCTGGTGGCAGATAGGACATTCGGGCTGTCGCCTCAGTTGCGCCGTACATCACGAACAGCTCAAAATCCGTGCGCTGGGCCAGTTCGGCGAATCGGCGCACACGCTCGGGTGGCATTCTGCCGCCTGCCTGGGTGATGTGCCGGAGGTCGGGCAGGTCCTCGGCGTCGAAGCCGACGCTCTCGAGTAGTTCGAAGGTGTAAGGCACCCCGGCGAATGACGAGGCGCGGTGTCGGCGGGACAGCTCCCAGAACCTCTCGTCGACCACGGACAGATCTGTCAAGATCAGACCGGCGCCGACGAGCAGGTGGCTGTGTATCACAGACAGCCCGTAGCAATATGACATCGGCAGTGTTGTTGCAGCCCTGTCATTTTCGCTGATACGTAGGTACTCGGCGATGACCGTGGCGTTGGCGATGAGGTTCGCATACGACAAGCGCACCAGCTTCGGCGAACCTGTGGTGCCCGATGTCGACATCAGTAACGCGAGGTCTTCGTGCAGGACGCGGCGGCCCTGGAGCCGCGAGGGCGGCGACACTTCACACGCGTGGCGGTGGTGAACTCCGTGATCGTCGATGACGATGTCGGGCGCGTAGATCTCTTCGATCGCAGTATGGTCGCGCCGTGCATCGACAGGCAGCACGACGTGGCCGGCAGCCAGGGCGCCCAGATAGTGCACCAGCGTCGAGACGTCATTGCGGGTTTCGAGAAGGACGAGCCGACGGTGACCGTCGAGGGTTTGCGCCGCTGCGGCGACCCGTTCCGCCAGTTCGCGATACGTCAGTTGCGCGGTGTCGGTGATGACCGCGGCGCGGTGTCCGTGGCCGCGCAGGTGCTCGACGAGCGCCCTCATGCGAGCACGACTCCGGTGCCCACCACCTCGATGCGTACCTTCGCGTCGACAGGCGGGGGCTTCAGGCTGTCCTGGCGCACGACGATCGGTTCGATGTCACCCGCCGGATCGATGGTCAACAACACGTCGTGGCCCAGGAACTCGATAGCCAACACTCTGCCGATACCGTTTGACCCGTCGCTGTCCGAAACGACTTTCGCCGAAAGTTGTTCGGGCCGAAGCAACAAAGTACCGGGACCGTCTTGCGCGCGGACCGTCACCCGCCCGATGGCGCAGTCGGCGATGCCGGACGTGACGACGCACGGCAGTGTGATGCAGTCACCGAGAAACTCGGCCGTGAATCGGTCCGCGGGCTGGCGGTACACCAGCTGGGGTGTGCCGACCTGAGTGAACCGCCCGTCGCGCATCACCGCGACCTGGTCGGCGATCGACAGCGCCTCTTCCTGGTCGTGGGTCACCAGAAGCGAGGTGATGCCGGCGTCGGCGAGCAGCCGGGCGACCACCTTCCTGGTGGACGCGCGCAGCCCGGTGTCCAGCGCGCTGAACGGTTCGTCGAGCAGCATCAGCACCGGTCGCCGGGCCAGCGCCCGGGCCAGGGCGACGCGCTGCTGTTGACCACCCGAGAGCTGATGCGGGCGCCGATCGGCGAATGATGCATCGAGCGCGACGGTTTCGAGCAGTTCGTTGATGCGGTTGTGCACCTTTTGGCGGCCTTCGCCGCGGATCCCGTAGGCGATGTTCTGTCCGACTGTCAGGTGCGGGAACAACGCCCCGTCCTGCGCGACATAGCCGACGCTACGCCGGTGCGGTGCCACGGCACGCGCCGTACTGGTGACCTGTACGCCGTCGATGGTGACCGTTCCATCGTCAGGAGTCTCGAAGCCGGCGATGAGTCGCAGCAGGGTCGTTTTTCCGCAGCCGGAGGCGCCGACGACTGCGGTCGTGCTGCCCTTCTCCAACTGCAGGTCGATGTGGTCCAGCACGACGTGGCCGTTGAACGACATCGAGAGTCCCCGGACATCGACCATTGCCTCGGTCACGGTGCGGCCACCTTCATCGACTGGCGGAAGAGCAGGACAGTCACCGGTATGGCCAACAGCACCAACATCAGGGCGTACGGCGCAGCGGCCGCATAGTCGAGTTCGCTGCTGAATGACCAGAACAGCATCGACAATGTTCGGGTTCCAGTCGGTGCCAGCAGCAGTGTCGCGGTCAGTTCGGTTGCCACCGCGACGAATACCAGGGATGCGCCCGCAGCGGCGGCTGGCGCGGTGAGGCGCAGTGTGACGCGCAGGAATGTCGCTGTCGGCGATGCGCCGAGCGATCGGGACGCCTCCTCGAGGCTCGGTGGGACCTGGGCCAGGCCGGCGCGGACGTTGACCAACGCGCGCGGCATGAACAGTAGGACGTAGGCGAACACGATCAGCGGCACGGTCTGGTAAAGCGGTCGGGCAAAGTGGATGGCGACCGTGACGAGCGCGAGCGCCGTGACGATGCCGGGCAGCGAACTGGTGACGTAGTTCGCGCCTTCTACGGCTCGTGCCAGAAACCCGCTGGAGCGCACCGCGACCCATGCGACGGGAAAAGCCAGCACCGTCGTGATGAACGCGGCCGCCGACGCCAGTCCGATTGTCTGCGCGAGCGAGTTGCCGAGGTCCGCGAAGTCCCACACGTCGAGGCCACCGATCCACAGCCAGCGCAGAAGTGTCCACACCGGAACGGCCAGCGACAGGATCGCCAGCGCCGCGAGCGCGAGCAGCGCAGGGATTGTGCTGTGGCCCAGATGGTTCGGGGTGGCGCCCCGTGGTGCGCCCGAGCCGATCCTGGCGAATCGGCCGTTTCCGCGAGCGGCGGCCTCGGCGATGAGTAGCCCCAGGCAGAGCAGAACCAGCACGCCGGCGAGCATGCTGCCCGCCGCGCCGTCGAAGGTGACCTGGAACTGTTGGAAGATCGCGACGGTGAAGGTGTCGAACCGGATCATCGCGAACGCACCGAACTCGGCGAGCAGATGCATGGCGATCAACAGGCCTCCGCCGAGGATCGCCAACCGCAACTGCGGCAGCACCACGCGTACAAACACGCCGACAGAGTGGGACCCGAGTGTGCGGGCGGACTCCTCGACGGCGGGGTCGAGCCGGCGCAGGGTTGCGGTCACGGGCAGGTACATGAATGGGAAGTACGACAGCGTCGTGATGAGGACTCCCGCCCACAGCCCGTGCAGGGAGGGGATCAAACCAACCCATGCATAGCTGTTGACGAATGCCGGAATCGCCAGCGGCGCAACCAACAACGGGCGCCAAAAGCCCCGGCCGGGAAGATCGGTTCGTTCCGTCAGCCAGGCGGCGCCGATGCCGATCACGACGCACAGCGGCATCGTGACGAAGACCAGTGCGACGGTGTTGACGAGCAGTTCACCGACCCTGGGGCGGACCACCAACTCGTAGGCGCGGGTCCACCCGACCGACACCGTGCCCCAGATGACATAGCCGAGCGGTATGCAGGTGGCTGCGACCAGGATCGCGACCGTGGCGGATACCAAAGGGCCGGGTCGCGGGCCCGCCTCACCGCGCGGAAGGTCTACCGGGGGGCGTGTAACAGAAGGAGCGGCGCTCACCTATAACAATCCCGCCTTCGTCATCAGATCCGTCACCTGCTGGGCGTTGAGCGTCGACGGGTCCACCTTCGGCGCCTGCAGCGAGTCCAGCGGCGGCAGGGCGGAGTTGGCGGGCACATCGCTGCCCACCGGATACTCGAAGGAGGTGCCCTTCTCCAGCACCTCCTGCCCCGCCTTGCCGGTGATGAACTTGATGAACTGCTGGGCCTCGTCCTTCTTGTTGCTGGATTCGAGCACGCCGCCGCCGGACAGGCTGACGAACGCGCCGGGATCCTCGTTCTTGAAGTAGTGCAGCGCCGTATTGCCGCTGCCCTCTTTGGTTTTAGCCTGATCGCGGAACCAGTAGTAGTGGTAGATGATGCCGCCGTCGACCTCGCCGGCATTGACCGCCTTCATGGTGGCGATGTTGTCGTTGTAAATGACTGCATTGGACTTCATGCCGGCGAGCCACTGCGCGGTGACCTGTTCTCCCTCCAGCTGGAGCAGGGCCGCGACGATGGCCTGGAAGTCCGCCTTGGCGGGGGCGCCACCCCACCGGCCCTTCCACTGGGGTTGTTGGAGATCCAGCATGGATTTCGGCAGCTGATCAGGTTGCAGCCTGGACGTGTTGTAGACGAACACCGTGCTGCGCGCCGCGACGCCGGTCCACTTGCCGGTAGCCGGGCGGTACTGCGCGGGAACCTGATCCAGGGTCGCGGGATCGAGATCGGTGAAGAGCCCGGCCTTTTCGACCGCTGCCATGGCGGGAGAGTTCTCCGTCAAGAACACGTCAGCGGGGGATGCGTTGCCCTCGGCGACGAGTTGGTTACCGAGCTCGGTGTCGCCACCTTGGCGGTAGGTGACCTTGATGCCGGTCTCCTCGGTGAACGCGTCGATCCACTCTTTGGTCAGCGATTCGTGCTGTGCGTTGTAGATCAGAAGCTCGTCGCTCTCGCCCGAACTCGAGCATGAGGTCGCTGAGAGCACGACAGCAACAGTCGACACAAGGGCGGCGATCCGGCTCCAACGGGGGCGCATCCAGGCGGTCCTTCCCGCGCCGACCCGGCGCTTTTAGCTGAGGTTTACCTAATTGAACATACCCTGCCCTTGTTTGGTTCTGGTGTGGTGCCGAAATGGCATCTGTACTGCCGTTGCCGTCGCGTCTCCTGGCAGCCAGGCTGTGGGTAAGTTAGCTGTGAAAGCGATCCATCGGCACCGACCCTTAGGACACCGAATGAAGAAGTCAGCCCGTCCCAGCCGTTCGCGAGTCATCGGAACGGTCGCCGCCTGTGCACTCGGGTTCTCCGCGGCCGTCGTCGGCGCGCCCGTGGCGAACGCAGCTGACTGCAGCGCCGCCGGGCTGTCCACCGTTGCCGGCGGTGTGCTTGCGGAGGCGGGCGGCTACCTGAGCGCCCACCCGGGTGCAAACGACGTGTTGACCGCGTCCGCAACGCTGCCACCGGACGTGGCCCGGTCCAACGTGCGGGGCTATTTCACGTCCAACCCAGGGGAGTTCCTGGACCTCCGCAGGATCGCGGGTCCGCTTCAGGATCTGCGCAACCAGTGCGGCATCACGGTGACTCCGGCGCAGTTCGCGACGCTGTTCGAGGCGTTGCAGTCCTGATCTGCTAAGTCACATTCGTCCCAAGCGTGCGCGCACGAAGCTGTACGCACCGAACGCGGCGATGCCGATTGCCGCAAGAATGAGCAGGAACTTGCCGAACGGGGCCTGGCCGAGGGTCTTCACTGCGGCGTCGAGACCGGCCGCCTTCGACGGATCCGCCTGCAGCGTCGCGACGACCACGAGCACGCCGGCGCCGGCCAGCACCAAGCCCTTGGCTGCATAGCCGGTGATTCCGACAGCGGTGATCGCGCTGCCGCCGGAAACGCGCAGATCCTTCAGGAACTTCTTGGATACGCCCTTGTAGACGTGGTAGCCGCCAACACCTGCGAGCCCCAATCCAACGGCGATCAGAAGTACCTTTCCCCAACCGGATTGCATCAACTGGGCACTGAGACCGGAGTTCTTCTGGCTGCTCTGCTGACCGGTTCCCATCGCGAAACGTGCCGCGGATGCGGCGATGGCGAAGTTCGCGATCGCCAGGCAGATCGACTTGCCTCGTTTCCAGGCCGGCGTGTCGTCCTGGTTAGAGCCTGATCCCTCGCCCGGCTTCGAGCCGACGATCGCTTCAGCCACTCGCCACAGACCAAGCGTGACAAGACCGATCGCGGCCACCCAGAGGATCAAGGTGCCGCCGGTCTGACTGGCCAACGTCGCGAGAGCACCGGACTGGTCGGCATTGCCGCCGGACCCGAACGCGATGCGAATGATGATGTAGGCGACGAGCAGATGCAGAACACCGCTCGTGGCGAAGCCGGCGCGCGCGGTGTATTCGAACGCGTCGCTGTCGGTCGCGCGATCCACCACGCCGTGCACAGTCTTATCGGCCATGCCGTCATGTACCCGCTTTTTGACGGTGACGAAACTTCGAGGTTGTGGACGAATCGGCGGTTGGGGATGAGTTCGCAGCGTCGACTGATGATTGTCGGGATCACGCTGCACGGTGTCGCCATGACCTTTTCGGAGACTTCGTGGACCCGCGCCGAAATCGGCGCACTCGGAGAACGTTTGGCGGTCGAGTACCTGCAGTCCCTGGGGCTTCGGGTGCTCATGCGCAACTGGCGCTGCCGTTATGGCGAACTCGATGTGATCGCGGCCGACGACAACGCGCGCGTCGCGGTGTTCATCGAGGTGAAGACCCGCACCAGCGATCGGTTCGGCGGCATCGAACAGGCCGTCACGCCGGCGAAGGTACGCCGGCTGCGGCGCCTTGCCGGGCTGTGGCTGGCCCGGCAGGACGCCCGTTGGGCCGGGGTGCGCATCGACGTCGTGGGTGTGCGCATCGGGCGGCAGCGCAGCCCCGAGATCACCCATCTGCGGGGAGTGGGCTGATGGCGCTCGGACGAGCATTCTCGGTGGCGGTTCGCGGCCTCGACGGGCACATCGTGGAGATCGAGGCCGACATCACGTCGGGTCTGCCCGGTGTGCACCTGGTCGGGCTGGCCGACGCCGCGTTGCACGAGTCGCGCGACCGGGTACGCGCGGCGATCACGAACTGCGGCAATGACTGGCCACAGGCACGGCTGACGTTGGCGCTCTCGCCGGCGACATTGCCGAAGATGGGGTCGGTCTACGACATCGCCCTTGCTCTCGCCGTGATGTCTGCGCACAGCAAGGCGCAGTGGGCCCGGCTGGAGAAGACCGTCCTACTCGGGGAATTGGCTCTCGACGGTCGCATCCGGCCGGTCAACGGTGTGCTGCCCGCCGTACTCGCCGCCAAACGAGAAGGATGGCCGACGGTCGTCGTGCCGGTAGACAACCTGGCCGAAGCGAGTCTCGTGGACGGGATCGACGTCAAAGGAGCGCGGACGCTGGGCCAACTGAAGTCCTGGCTCGCGGGCAAGGCGCAACTCGAGGACAGTATCGGCAAACCGTGTTCGGCGCCTTCGCCCTCGGCCGACCTGGCCGATGTGATCGGCCAGACGCAGGCCCGATACGCGGTCGAGGTCGCCGCGGCGGGAGCGCACCACCTGAAGCTGACCGGCCCGCCAGGCGTCGGGAAAACGATGCTGGCGCAGCGGCTTCCGGGATTGTTGCCGACGCTGAGCGAAAGCGAGGCGCTGGAGGTCACGGCAATCCATTCGGTCGCCGGTCTGCTGTCGGGAGACACACCGTTGATCATGCGGCCACCGTTCGTGGCGCCGCACCACACCTCAACCGTGGCGGCGATGGTCGGCGGCGGCAGCGGGATGGCCCGCCCCGGTGCGGTCAGCCGCGCGCACCGCGGGGTGCTGTTCCTCGACGAGTGCGCCGAAATCGGCGTCAGTGTCATGGAGGCGTTGCGAACTCCGCTGGAAGACGGCGAGATTCGACTCGCCCGTCGCGACGGCGTGGCACGCTACCCGGCACGCTTCCAACTGGTGCTCGCCGCCAACCCGTGTCCGTGCGCACCGGCCGACCCGCGCGACTGCATCTGTCCGGGGCAGGTCAAGCGGCGCTACCTCGGCAAGCTCTCCGGTCCGCTACTGGATCGCGTGGACCTGCACGTCGAGATGTACTCAGAGCGCGCGGGTGCGTTCGTCCAGCAGGAGGGTGAGTCCACCGCGGTGGTATGCGAGCGCGTCAGCGCCGCACGCGAGGCCGCGGCGCAGCGATGGGGCCCATATGGGATCGCGACCAACGCCGAAGTCAGTGGGTCGCTGATGCGCAAGAGATTCCGGCTTCCCGTGACGGTGATGAAGCCGCTGCGCAGTGCCCTCGACAGGGGCCAGATCAGCATGCGCGGCGGGGACCGGACGCTGCGCGTCGCGTGGACGATCGCCGACCTGGCGGGCCGCACCTCGCCGGTCTTGGAGGACGTCACCACCGCACTGAGTTTTCGACAGAATGGGTGCGCGCGATGATGGATCAGATCCTGCGTGCATGGGCCTATCTGTCGCGCGTCGCGGAGCCACCGTGCCCTGAGTTGACGGCGTTGGCGAGACGGGTCGGCCCGGTCGAGGCGGCGGAACGGGTTCGCACCGGCAACGTCGACGGCCCCGTTGCTAATCGGGTTGTGGCCAGGTGCCAGATCGACTGTGCAGCAGAAGATTTAGATGCACTCGACCGTCTGGGTGGACGGCTTATCACCGCTGACGACGCCGAATGGCCGCTACTGGCGTTCAACTCGTTCCGCGGAGTTGCCGACCGGACGCGGCCACAAGCACACGAACCCATGGTGCTGTGGGCCGTCGGCTCGGCGCACCTCGATGAACTAGCCGAGCGCGCCGCCGCGATCGTCGGCACCAGAGCCGCCACCGCCTACGGGGAGTACGTCGCGGCCGACCTCGCCGCCGGGCTGGCCGGGCGCGAGGCGGCGGTGGTGTCGGGCGGCGCGTTCGGCATCGACGGTGCCGCACACCGTGCGGCAATGGCGGCCGACGGATTGACCGTTGCGGTCCTCGCGGGTGGTATCGACGTGCCGTACCCGTCCGCGCATGCCTCGATGTTGCGGCGAATCTGCGACAGCGGTCTGGTGGTCACCGAATATCCACCCGGAGAGCGGCCCGCACGGCATCGCTTCCTGACCCGCAACAGGTTGGTCGCCGCGCTCGCCGCCGCCACTGTCGTCGTCGAGGCGGGTGCGCGCAGCGGTGCGGCGAACACCGCGGCCTGGGCCCGTGCGCTCGGCCGCAATGTGTGTGCCGTGCCTGGTCCGGTGACATCGTCGACGTCGGTGGGGTGCCATGCACTGCTGCGGGCCGGCGCGCTCGTGGTCACCCGGACCGAGGACATTGTCGAACTGATCGGCCACATGGGCGAACTCGCTCCCGATGAGCAGCGCCCGACGTCTGAACTCGACGCGCTGCCCGACACCGAAAAGCGGGTCTACGACGCGCTACCCGCCCGGGGCGCCCGCACTGTCGACCAGATCGCGGTGGCCGCCGGTGTGCCGCCGACGCAGGTATTGGGTCCGCTGGCCGTCCTCGAACTGTCCGGCCTGGTAGTCCGACGGGATGGGAGGTGGAGGCTGGCGAGGTAGCCGACCGGCACTCTGCGCGCGCTCGTATCCTCGACAGTGAGCGAGTAACCAATAGGAGGAACAGTGGCAGGACGTCCGGTCCACACGTTCGAAGTGGTGCGTACCGAGCAGGTGACCCCGC
Source organism: uncultured Actinomycetota bacterium (assembly GCA_963843135.1). Lineage (GTDB taxonomy): Bacteria > Actinomycetota > Actinomycetes > Mycobacteriales > Mycobacteriaceae > Mycobacterium. The sequence goes on along the minus strand of CAWJJA010000024.1, from coordinate 999,040 downwards.
ATCTCACGCGGGTGGTGCTTGGCGGTGACGGCTTTGACACCTTCACGCCGAACGACTCCACCGATGCCTACGTCAAGATCGTGTTCGTTCCCGACGGTCTGGACGTCGCCGCTCTGCCACAACCGCTGACCCTGGACAGTTTCAAGACCCTGCCGGCCGAGAAGCAACCGCCGGTCCGCACCTACACCGTCCGGCGCGTGGACCCCGCGCGCCGCGAGATCGCCATCGACTTCGTCGTGCACGGTGAGCATGGCGTCGCCGGGCCGTGGGCCGCCGCGGCCACGCCTGGACAGCGGGCATACCTGATGGGCCCCAGCGGGGGATACGCGCCTGATCCCGCAGCGGACTGGCATCTGTTGGCCGGCGACGAGGCGGCCGTTCCGGCGATCAGCGCAGCGCTGGAAGCGTTGCCGGACAACGCGATCGGCCAGGTTTTCATCGAGGTGGCCGGACCCGACGACGAAATCGAGCTGACCGCGCCACCGGGCGTCGACATCACGTGGATCTACCGTGGCGGACGCGCCGACCTGGTAGCCGAGGAGCAGGCCGGGGATCACGCGCCGCTGATCGAGGCCGTGAAGGGTGCGCAGTGGATGCCGGGCCAAGTTCAGGTGTTCATCCACGGCGAGGCGCAGACCGTGATGCACAATCTGCGGTCCTACATCCGCAAGGAACGCGGGGTGGACGCCAAGTGGGCGTCATCGATCTCGGGGTACTGGCGCCGCGGACGCACCGAGGAGACCTTCCGGCAATGGAAGGCGGAACTCGCGAAGGCGGAACAGGCCAACGCGTGAGCGCCGGACTGGCACGCTAGCCGCATGGCGTACAGCGATTTCGAATTCGAGATCTACCTTCAGGGCCTGTCCGGCATCCTGCCGTCGCTCCCCATGTCGTTCGCGGAGTTGGAGGCCAAGGCACAGGCCGCGATGTCACCGTCGATTTGGTCATACGTCGCGGGCGGTTCCGGTGATGAACGCACCCAGCGGGTCAACGTCACCGCCTTCGAGAATTGGGGGCTGATGCCCCGCATGTTCGTCGGCGCCGCCGAACGCGATCTGACGGTTGAGTTCCTCGGGCTGAATTTGCCGTCGCCGGCGATGCTGGCACCCGTCGGTGTCATCGCCCTGTGCGCGCAGGACGGGCACGGCGACCTCGCGACGGCGCGCGCCGCCGCCCGCACGGGCGTCCCGATGATCGCGTCGACCATGTCCGCGGATCCGATGGAGGATGTGGCCGCCGAATTGGGCGACACTGCGGGGTTTTTCCAGCTCTACACCCCGAAAGACCGCGACGTGGCCGCCAGCTTCGTACAGCGCGCGCAGGCCGCCGGATTCAAGGGCATCGTCGTGACACTGGACACCTGGATTCCCGGCTGGCGCCCACGGGACCTGTCGACGTCGAACTTCCCGTTCCTTCGAGGCCACTGTCTGGCGAACTACACCACCGATCCGGTGTTCCGCGACAGCCTCGCCCAGTCGCCCGAGGAGAACCTGCAGGCCGCGATCATGAAGTGGATTTCCATCTTCGGGAATCCGCTGACGTGGGACGACCTGCCGTGGCTGCGCTCGCTGACCACGTTGCCGATTCTCGTCAAGGGCATCTGCCATCCCGACGACGTGCGGCGCGCGAAAGACGGCGGCGTCGATGCCATCTACTGCTCCAACCACGGCGGCCGCCAGGCCAACGGAGGGATACCTGCCATCGACTGCCTCCCCGGCGTCGTGGCAGCCGCCGACGGCATGCCGGTGCTGTTCGATTCCGGCATCCGCAGTGGTGTCGACATCGTCAAGGCGATTGCGCTGGGGGCCTCGGCCGTCGCCATCGGCAGGCCCTACACCTACGGCCTGGCGCTGGGCGGGGAGGACGGCATCGTGCACGTGCTTCGGTCGCTACTCGCCGAAGCCGACCTGACGATGGCGGTCGACGGGTACCGGTCGCTGAAGGAACTGACGCCCGACGCGTTGCGGCGCGTCACCTGAGTCACGGAGTCGTTGTCTGCGACCGTTGACGGCGTGGAGACCGGTGGGCGGAGCGGGCCCACGCCCGTAGGGCAGGGGAAGCGAGCGACCGGGAATCGAGCACTGCCTGGAGGAGTTCGACGAGTACCTCGCGCTGGAACGCGGTCGCTCCGAGCACACCCGTCGTGCATATCTCGGCGATCTGCGGTCGCTGTTCGACTTCGTCGGCGACCGCGCACCCTGCACCGGGATCGCCGGGTTGACACTGCCGATTCTGCGTTCATGGCTATCAGCGCTGGCAGCGGCGGGCGCTGCACGGACGACGCTGGCCCGGCGCACCTCCGCAGTCAAGACCTTCACCGCGTGGGCGATGCGTCGCGGTCTGATCGCCAGCGACCCCGCCGCACGCCTGCAGGTGCCCAAATCCCGCCGCACACTGCCGGCCGTGCTGCGCCAGGACCAGGCGCTCGACGCCATGGCCGCAGCGAAATCCGGCGCACAGCAAGGGGATCCGCTTGCACTGCGGGACCAGTTGATCGTCGAGCTGTTGTACGCCAGCGGCATTCGGGTCAGCGAGTTGTGCGGACTGGACATCGACGACATCGACATGTCCCGGCGGCTGTTGCGGGTACTGGGTAAGGGCAACAAACAGCGCACGGTGCCGTTCGGTGCGCCCGCGCTGTCGGCCCTTGGCGCGTGGTTGTCCGACGGGCGCCCGGCATTGGCCACTGCGACCTCTGGTCCGGCACTGCTGCTGGGTGCGCGTGGGCGTCGGCTCGACCCGCGGCAGGCCCGCACGGTCGTGCACCAGACGATGGCCGCGGTCGATGGCGCACCCGATATCGGCCCGCATGGACTTCGGCACAGCGCCGCCACGCATCTGCTCGAGGGGGGCGCGGATCTGCGTGTCGTGCAGGAGCTGCTGGGCCATTCGTCGCTGGCGACGACGCAGCTCTACACCCACGTCACCGTCGCGCGCCTGCGTGCGGTGCACGACCAGGCCCACCCCCGCGCCTGAGATGCGATTTCGGCGTGGCTGGTCACGCTGAGCGTGACTGAGCACGCCGAAATCACCTAGCGGACGGGCTTGAGGCGGATCGGCGTGGTCGCGACCAGGCCCAGGGGATCCACGTAGTCCGCGCGCGACGCCGGACCCCACATCGCTCCCCAGTGCAGGCAGGCGGCGGCGGGGCAGCCGGCGTGGCCGGCCTGCAGTTCGCCGAGCATCGTGCCCGCGTCGATGCGCTGGCCGGCCCGCACCGATGCCCGGACCGGCTCATAGCTGGTGCGCAACCCACCAGGATGGGCAACCGACACCACCGCTCTGCCTGCCAGCTCGCCGGCGAACACGACAGTGCCCTCGGATGCCGCGAACACCGGCTGACCTGGGGCTCCAGCGAGATCGACGCCGCGGTGGCCCGCCTGCCAATTGGGCGACGGCGCGTCGAACATCCGAATAACGGCAGGCCGGGGCCGCAAAGGCCACTCCAGGCGCGTGCCATCGGCAGACGCCGGCGCCGCCAGGACAAGCGCAGTCGCGAACATCGCGATCCATCGCATAATCCCAGCTCAGCGTGACGGGCTGCCGTCACGCCAGCCGTCGGCTCTGATCTGTGGACCACCAGGTCACTGTGGAAAAAGCACCCCCGAACAGCGTGTAAACTTCTATCCGCAGCTCGCTTGCGCGGGCTGACTTCGCGTGTCTGCACATGACCCGGTTCCAACAAGGTCAATCTCGGATGCCGTCGGTCCCATCACCGATGGGTCTGGCATCGGAGCAGTCACCAGGGTTCGGCATCACCCGACGCCGGACGACAACCGACAACAAGAGGACATGGCCGGATTATGGCTGTTGTAACCATGAAGCAGCTGCTTGACAGCGGCACCCACTTCGGGCACCAGACCCGTCGCTGGAATCCCAAGATGAAGCGGTTCATCTTCACCGACCGCAACGGCATCTACATCATCGATCTGCAGCAGACGCTGACCTACATCGACAAGGCATACGAGTTCGTCAAAGAGACTGTCGCCCATGGCGGCAGCATCATGTTCGTCGGCACCAAGAAGCAGGCCCAGGAGTCGATCGCCGAAGAGGCGACCCGCGTCGGAATGCCGTACGTGAACCAGCGCTGGCTCGGCGGCATGCTCACCAACTTCTCCACCGTGCACAAGCGCCTGCAGCGTCTCAAGGAACTCGAGTCCATGGAGCAGACCGGTGGCTTCGAGGGTCGCACCAAGAAGGAAATCCTGATGCTGACCCGCGAGAAGAACAAGCTCGAGCGCAGCCTCGGCGGTATCCGGGACATGGCCAAGGTGCCTTCGGCGATCTGGGTCGTGGACACCAACAAGGAGCACCTCGCGGTCGCGGAGGCTCGCAAGCTGAACATCCCGATCATCGCGATCCTCGACACCAACTGCGATCCCGATCTCGTCGACTACCCGATTCCGGGCAACGACGACGCGATCCGTTCGGCCGCACTGCTGACCAAGGTGGTGGCCTCCGCGGTCGCCGAGGGTCTGCAGGCCCGTGCCGGCGCAGGCCGCGACGGTGACAAGCCCGAGGCCGAAGGCGCCGAGCCGCTCGCCGAGTGGGAGCAGGAACTGCTCGCCGGTGCGACCGCGACCACCGAGGCCGGCGGGGCCGCCCCCGCCCCCGCCACCGAGACACCCCAAGGGTCATAAGGAAAGGCTGATATGGCGAACTACACCGCTGCCGATGTGAAGCGACTTCGCGATCTCACCGGCGCCGGCATGCTCGACTCCAAGAACGCTCTGGTCGAATCGGATGGTGACTTCGACAAGGCCGTCGAACTCCTTCGCATCAAGGGCGCCAAGGACGTCGGCAAGCGCGCAGAGCGCGCGACCGCCGAAGGTCTGGTGGCCGCGAAGGACGGCGCGCTGATCGAGCTCAACTCCGAGACCGACTTCGTTGCCAAGAACGCCGAGTTCCAGTCTGTTGCCGACCAGATCGTGGCGGCCGCGGCCGCGGCGAAGGCAACCGATGTCGACGCGCTCAAGGCCGCCAAGGTCGGGGACACCACGGTCGAGCAGACCATCGCCGACCTGTCGGCGAAGATCGGCGAGAAGCTCGAACTGCGCCGTGCCGTCTACTTCGACGGCACCGTCGAGACGTATCTGCACAAGCGTGCCGCCGACCTGCCGCCCGCCGTGGGTGTGCTGGTGGAGTACACGGGCTCGGACAAACAGGCTGCACATGCTGTCGCGCTGCAGATCGCGGCGTTGAAGGCGAAGTACCTCACCCGTGAGGACGTGCCCTCCGACATCGTCGCCAACGAGCGACGCATCGCCGAGGAGACGGCCAAGGAAGAGGGCAAGCCCGAGCAGGCGCTCCCCAAGATCGTCGAGGGTCGGGTTACCGGTTTCTACAAGGACGTCGTGCTGCTGGATCAGCCGTCGGTGTCCGACAACAAGAAGACGGTGAAGGCACTGCTCGACGAGGCAGGCGTGACCGTGACGCGGTTCGTGCGCTTCGAGGTCGGCCAGGCCTAACCACGCGCTATCGCGAAGGCCCCCAGGTCTCTGGGGGCCTTTTGCGTTTCGCGCCCTAGCGGCGAGATCGACGTCAGGGCTGCTGAACGGCGCGCAGCCCTGAGGTCGATCTCGCGCGTAGGAAGCAATGAGGCACAGTCGCTCGCCGGACTGGTACGACTTGGTACCGTCGCTTCATGGAACGTAGTGATGAGGCCCTCGGCCGAAGAACAGACGGTCGGTGCCATGGCTTCGTCGACGACGCCCTCGGTGACCTGGACGCCGTAGGCCTCGTCGACGCTCTGCGGGCGGGCACGGTGTCGCCGGCCGAACTCGTCGAGGCGGCGATCGCCCGCACTGAAGCTGTCAATCCGACGCTGAACGGCCTGGCGTACGAGGGGTACGACCGTGCGCGGCTACGCGCCGGGGCGACGCGCCCCTTCGGCGGCTATTTCGACGGCGTGCCGTCCTTCATCAAGGACAACGTCGCCGTCAAGGGCTGGCCCACCATGCAGGGCACCGATGCGTGGGATCCGCGCCCGATGCCCGCCGACGGCGCGTTCGCGCGGGTGTTCCTAGGCACCGGACTGGTGCCTCTGGGCAAGACGCAGATGTCGGAGTTCGGCTTCAGTGGTTCGGCCGAGCATCCGCGCATCGGCCCGGTGCGCAACCCGTGGAACCCCGACTACACCGCGGGCGCGTCCTCGTCGGGCTCCGCTGCGTTCGTCGCTGCCGGCGTCGTGCCGATCGCGCACGCCAACGACGGCGGCGGTTCGATCCGAATTCCGGCCTCCTGCAACGGATTGGTCGGTCTGAAGCCGACGCGCGGGCGTATCCCGCTGGACAAGGAGGCGGCGAGGATGCCGCTTCACCTGGTCGTCAACGGTGTGGTCTCGCGATCGGTGCGCGACACCGCAGCGTTCCTGCGGGAAGCCGAACGCGTGTATCGCAATCCCGCATTGGCGCCCATCGGGGACGTGACGCAGCCGAGCAAGCAGCGGTTGCGTATCGCAATGTGCACGGAGTCCATTTCGCGTGAGGCCAGCCCCGAGGTCCGCGAGCTGACGCTGAAGACGGCGGCGCTGCTGGAGGAACTGGGCCACCGCGTGACCGAGATTGCCAATCCTGTCCCGGCCCGCTTCAAAGACGACTTCCTGGCCTACTGGTCGTTTCTGGCGCTGGCGGTGGTGCGCGGGGGACGACGGATGTTCGGACCCAGCTTCGATCGCACGCGCCTGGACAATATGACACTCGGACTCGACAACAGGGCCGCGCGCAATCTGCACAAGGTCCCGTTGGCGATTCGTCGGCTGTCTGCGTCGCACCGCATCACCGCGCGCCTCGGTGCGCAGTACGACGTGGTGTTGATGCCGACCCTCGCCGAGGTCACCCCGCCGATCGGCTACCTCGACCCGATGCAGGACTTCGACACGGTGATGGAACAACTCGTCGACTGGGCGGCATTCACCCCATTGCAGAACGCGACCGGCGATCCTGCGATCTCCCTGCCGCTCGCGGAGTCGTCCACGGGTCTGCCGGTCGGCATGATGCTGTCGAGTCCGCGCGGCCACGAATCCCGTCTGCTGGAGTTGGCCTACGAACTGGAAGAGGCGCGCCCGTGGGCGCGGATCCAGTCATGACCGCCATCCGGTGATCTCGCGGCACACGTCGGCCGTGGCGCGCTTCAACGATTCGGCGCCCTCGCGCAGCGCCTGCTCGATGGGCGTGCCGTCCGCGGTGATCGCGACGAGTCGCTCGACGCCGTGCCCCAATAGCACCGACGCGTCGGACGCGACCCGGCCGGCGAAGATGACCACCCGCGCGCCGGCCCGCGCAGCGACCTGCGCCACACCGAAAGGTGTTTTGCCCATGACGGTTTGGGCGTCCACACTGCCTTCGCCGGTGAACACCCAGTCGGCGCCTCGCACCGCCTGCTCGAGGCCGACGGTCTCGGCGACCTCGTCGACGCCCGATTTGCTTTCTGCGCCGAGGAATTCGACTAGTGCGAAGCCCAAACCACCGGCGGCACCCGCCCCCCGCCGTTGCGGGTTCGCCTTGCCCAACGTGCGCGCGGTAACGGTGGCCAGTTGCGTGAGAGCGGATTCCAGGATCTGAACGTCGGCCGGTGTGGCTCCCTTTTGAGGCCCGAACACCGCCGAGGCGCCGGTCGGCCCCAACAGCGGCGCGGTGACGTCGGAGGCCACGCGGATGCGGGTGTCGCGCAACCGCGGGTCCAGCCCGGACACGTCGATGCGATCGAGGTGGCGCAACGCGGCGCCGCCTGGTTCGAGCGGGGCGCCGCTCGCGTCCAGGAATGCCGCGCCGAGCGCGGTGAGCATTCCGGCACCACCGTCGTTGGTGGCCGATCCGCCGATTCCGATCAGCAACTCCTCGGCTCCGCGGTCCATCGCGGATGAGATGAGCTGTCCGACACCGAAGGTACTGGCGCGCAGCACGTCTCGCTGGTTCGGCGGGATCAGTTCCAGTCCGGAAGCGGCTGCCATCTCGATCACCGCCAACTGGCGAAGCGGAACGAAACCATAGCGTGCGTCGATTGTCTGACCGAGCGGACCAACCACCTGTTCCTCGACGTGGCGGCCGTGGAGAGCGTCGACGACGGCGTCCACAGTGCCCTCGCCACCATCGGCCATCGCAACACCGACGCATTCGGCATCGGGTATCACCGCAAGCACGCCGGCACGCATCGCTGCGACCGCTTCGGTCGCTGTCATCGACTCCTTGAATGAGTCGGGTGCCAGCACTATCTTCATCGCGCTGGGTCAGCCTTCGTGCGAGTGAGTAGGGCCCACATCTGGGCCAGTTGACCACACCGTCGGTGCTGCTGCCACCGCGGCGGGTAGCTATCGCTTGCTGGCGACACCCTCGGCGCAGAATCCTTTGCATTTCGCGGATGGTCAGTCCACCCGCTTCGGGGTCGGCGACAGCGAGCGGGCTTTCCGAGACTCAGTCTGAGCCGAGCGTGACGAGGACGCGCTTGAACTCCTGTCGCTGTTCGGAGGTCAAACCCGCCATCAGTCTCCGCTCGGCGGCGCGCACTCCCGTGTCGGTTCGCTTCAGCAGATCCTCGCCCTCATGCGTCAGTCGGGCCGGAAGGGACCGTCCGGACTCCACGCTTGCCGGCCGGGTGACCAATCCGCGGCCCTCGAGGCGCCGCAGAACCATGTTCATCGCCTGCGGGGTGACATTGGTGTCCCTGGCGAGATCTGCGTTGGAGCGGCCCGGGTATTTCGACAGGATCCGCATGCAGATGTATTGCGGGAACGCCAGTCCCATCGGATCCAGCACCGTCGTGGTCACCTCCGCGCGCAGCGCGTTGGCCACTCGGGAGAGGAGGTAACCCAGGGGCTGATCCTCGAGTATGTCGTCCATATCAATCATCTTGACACATATCAACCACGTTGATATACCGGTCTTATGACTCAACCGACTCAACCGACGAATGAGATGTTCGAATCCGCATACCGGGGCGAGGCGCCCGAGATGGCCGGCGTGAAGCCGCCGTGGAGCATCGGCGAACCGCAACCGGAGCTCGCCGCGCTGATCGAGCAGGGCAGATTCTCCGGTGATGTGCTCGACGCCGGCTGTGGTGAGGCCGCCATCTCGCTGTACCTGGCGGACCGGGGGTTCACCACGGTCGGGCTGGACCAGTCGCCGACCGCGATCGATCTCGCCAAGGCAGAGGCCGTCAAGCGGGGTCTGGCCAACGCCACCTTCGAGGTCGCCGACATCAGCGATTTCGGCGGCTACGACGGCCGGTTCTCGACAATCGTCGACTCGACCCTGTTCCACTCGATGCCCGTGGAGCTGCGCGAGGGCTACCAGCGGTCCATCGTGCGGTCGGCCGCGCCCGGCGCGTCGTACTTCGTGCTGGTTTTCGACAAGGCCGGGATGCCCGACGGCCCGGCCAACCCCGTCACCGAGGAAGAACTGCGCGACGTCGTATCGAAGTACTGGACCATCGACGAGGTCAGGCCTGCGCGAATTCATGGCGTCTTCCCGGATGGCTTCGAAGAGTTCTTTCCGGTGACCGACGTGCGCGAGGAGCCCAAGGGGCGCAGGTCGGTGCCCGCCTTCCTGCTGACCGCACATTTGCCGGGCTGACCGCGACGCGCACCCCCGCTTCGGGGTCGGGAAGCCGCCATGAGGCAGGATTAGGGGAATCTCAGCGAAGACCCCGAAGGAGTCGGATGGCGGAATTTAATGTCGCCGGCTCGGCGGCTCCGGAGCCAACCAGCCCCAACGGTGCCGACCCAGTTTCCTCCGGCGATACGCCGCTGCGGCCGGTGTACTCCCGCGTGCTTCTCAAGCTCGGCGGCGAGATGTTCGGCGGTGGGCAAGTGGGTCTGGACCCCGATGTCGTCCACCTGGTGGCCCAACAGATCGCCGAAGTCGTTCGCAGCGGAGTGCAGGTTGCCGTCGTCATCGGCGGCGGCAACTTCTTCCGCGGTGCGCAGCTACAGCAGCGCGGAATGGAGCGCACCCGCAGCGACTACATGGGCATGCTCGGCACTGTGATGAACAGCCTTGCGCTGCAGGACTTCCTGGAGAAGCAAGGGATCGCGACCCGCGTCCAGACCGCGATCACGATGGGTCAGGTCGCCGAGCCCTACATCCCCCTTCGCGCCAGAAGGCATCTGGAGAAGGGCCGCGTGGTCATCTTCGGCGCTGGCATGGGGCTGCCGTACTTCTCGACGGACACCACCGCCGCGCAGCGGGCGCTCGAGATCGGGGCCGAGGTGGTGCTGATGGCCAAGGCGGTCGACGGCGTCTTCACCGCGGACCCGAAAGTGCACCCCGACGCCGAGCTGTTGACCGCGATCAGCCACCGTGAAGTCATCGACCGCGGTCTGAAGGTCGCCGATGCGACCGCGTTCAGCCTGTGCATGGACAATGGCATGCCGATCCTGGTGTTCAACCTGCTCACCGATGGCAATATCGCGCGTGCGGTGGCAGGTGAGAAGATCGGAACACTCGTCACCACCTAAAACACCGGACGCGCCCGCAAGGAGCAGAGCAACGTGATCGACGAAACCCTCTTCGATGCCGAAGAGAAGATGGAGAAGGCGGTGTCGGTGGCGCGTGACGACCTGTCGTCGATCCGAACCGGCCGCGCCAATCCCGGCATGTTCTCCCGCGTAAACATGGACTACTACGGCTCGCAAACGCCGATCACGCAGTTGTCGAGCATCAATGTCCCCGAGCCGCGCCTTGTCGTGATCAAACCCTATGAGGCCAATCAGCTGCGCAACATCGAGGATGCGATCCGCAACTCGGACCTGGGCGTGAACCCGACGAACGACGGCAACGTCATTCGGGTCTCCATCCCGCAGCTGACCGAGGAGCGCCGCCGCGACCTGGTCAAGCAGGCGAAGGCCAAGGGCGAGGACGCCAGGGTGTCTGTGCGCAACATCCGTCGCAAGGCGATGGAGGAGCTGCACCGCATCAAGAAGGACGGCGAGGCAGGCGAGGACGAGGTGAGCCGGGCCGAGAAGGAACTCGATAAGACCACCCATACCTACAGCACCCAGATCGACGAATTGGTCAAGCACAAAGAAGGCGAGTTGCTGGAGGTCTAGTGACCGATCAGCACATGAATCCCGTGGCAGATACGCCGGTCGAAGGGCCACCGAAGAAGAAGTCCCGGGCCGGCCGTGACCTGCCTGCCGCCATCGGAGTCGGCGTCGTGCTCGGCGCGATCGCAATCGGCGTCCTGTTGTTCGCCCCCGTCGGCTGGCTGCCGGTGCTCGCGGTGGCGATCCCGATCGCCACCCATGAGGTCATTCGCCGGCTCGGTGAAGCCGGGTACTCGCTGCCGGTAATTCCACTGCTGGTCGGCGGCCAGGCCATGATCTGGCTGAGCTGGCCCTACGGCGTCGCAGGCACGCTGGGTGCCTACGCCGGAACCATCGTCGTGTGCATGGTCTGGCGCCTACTCGGGCAGGGGCTCCGCGAGCAGCCGGTGAACTATCTGCGGGACATCTCGGCCACTGTCCTCTTGGCGACATGGGTTCCGCTGTTCGCAAGCTTCAGTGCGCTGCTGATCTTCCAGGACCACGGCGGTTTCCGGACGTTCACCGTCATCGTGACCGTCGTGTTCGCCGACATCGGCGGCTACGTGGCGGGAGTGTTGTTCGGCAAGCATCTGATGGCGCCCGCGATCAGCCCGAAGAAGTCATGGGAAGGGTTGGGCGGCTCACTGCTGTTCGGCGTCACCGCATCCGTGGTGGCGGTGACCTTCCTGCTCGACAAGCCGTGGTGGGTCGGGATTCCGCTCGGCCTGCTGCTGGTCATCACCGGCGTCCTCGGCGATCTGGTCGAGTCGCAGATCAAGCGCGATCTCGGGATCAAGGACATGGGCAAGCTGCTGCCCGGTCACGGGGGGGTGATGGACAGGATCGACGCGATGCTGCCCTCGGCGGTCGCCGGCTGGATCGTGCTGACTACGTTGGCGTAGCGGCTACGCGCGCTGCGGCGGGCTCGGCCTGCCGGCGTGAACCCTTGGCGTTGAGGAAACAGGCGGCGGCGCCGATGACGAGGCCCGCGGCGATCCCGATGTCGGGGCGCTGGCCGAGCATCACCCACGACAGCACGCCCGCTACCGCGGGGATCACCGCGAACAGCATCGCCACCGCGGCCGCGCCGTACTCGTTGACGCCGCGCACGTACAGCGTCATGGACAGCACCGCGTTCAGCAGCACCACCGCCGCGACGGCGCCCGCCGCCTTCCATGGATCGGTCACTGTCCACGGCATTACCGCGGCCAGCGCGACGACCGGCAGGATGCACGCGGCGTTCTGTAGTGCCGCAGTTGCCCGGAAGTCCACGCCGGAACAGAATTTCTGCTGGTAGACGCCGCCGGCGGCCACGCTGAACAACGAGACGAGGATCAGCAGGACCGCGGGGTCCACGCCACCGACGGAGATCAGACGTCCCGCGCAGGCCGCGAGAACCGCCACCACCCCCAGCGCCAGCGCTCCGACCCGCATCAAGGTGAGCGACTCGCCGAGGAACATCGCCGCCAGTACCGCGGTGACGACGGGATTCATGGAGATGATCACCGCGCCGAGCACCGCGGGGGCACCATGCATCAGTGCCACATAGAGGCAGGTGAAGAGCAGGCCCTGGGCAAGGAGTCCGCTGATCAACACATGCACCAGCGTGCGGCCTGTGGGCCAGCTCACCCGGGTCAATTTCGCCCACGCAGCAAGGATGGCGGCGGCAAGGCCAAACCGGAACACCAGCACGGCCATCGGCGACATCACCGAAACAGCAAGCGCGCCAACGGGATAGCCAAGTGCGTAGAAGAACGTCAGTGCTGACGCAGCTCCCAGCGGCATGGTCCTGGTGGGCATATGAACCATAGTTGCGGGCAACGCTGAAGTTCGCGAATTAATTTCGGCCAGTCAGCAATGAGATACTGACAAAGCTCATGGCCACCTCCCTGCCTCTCGTTTTCGATCCGCCGCGACGCGCGAAGCCGCCGCGTCACCTTGCCGACCTCGACGAGGACGCCCGCACCGCCGCCGTCGCGGAGTTGGGGTTGCCCGCATTCCGGGGTAAACAGCTGGCCAACCAGTACTACGGACGGCTCATCGCCGACCCGCATCAAATGACCGACCTGCCGGCGGGGATTCGCGATCAGATCGGGGACGCACTGTTCCCCAAACTGCTCGACGCGGTACGTGAGATCGAATGCGACGCAGGAGAGACCCGCAAGATGCTCTGGCGCGCGGTCGACGGCGCGACGTTCGAGTCGGTGCTCATGCGGTACCCGCAGCGCAATACGGTGTGCATCTCGTCGCAGGCCGGGTGCGGAATGGCCTGCCCGTTCTGCGCGACGGGCCAGGGCGGGCTGCAGCGCAACCTGTCGACCGCGGAGATTCTGGAGCAGGTGCGGGCGGCGGCGGTCGAATTGCGCGACCGCGACGGTGACGGGATAGCGCCGCCCGCGCGCGGCGGCCGACTGTCCAACATCGTGTTCATGGGCATGGGTGAGCCGCTGGCCAATTACAACCGCGTGCTCGCGGCGGTGCGCCGCATCATCGCGGCGCCACCGCACGGATTCGGCATCTCGGCGCGTTCGGTCACCGTGTCGACGGTCGGGCTCGCCCCGGCGATCCGCAAGCTGGCCGACGAACGCCTCGGCGTGACTCTGGCGCTCTCGCTGCATGCACCCGATGACGAACTCCGCGACACACTGGTCCCCGTGAACAGCCGCTGGAAGGTCTCCGAAGCGCTCGATGCGGCAAGGTATTACGCGGATGCCACCGGACGGCGAGTGTCGATCGAGTACGCACTCATCCGTGACGTCAACGATCAGCCGTGGCGCGCCGATCTGTTGGGCAAGCGGCTGCACGGGGCGCTCGGACCGCTCGTCCACGTCAATGTCATCCCGTTGAACCCGACGCCTGGCAGTGAATGGGACGCCAGCCCCAAAGCTGCAGAGCGGGAGTTCGTCAAGCGGGTCAGGGAGCGAGGCGTGTCATGCACGGTGCGCGACACCCGCGGTCGTGAAATCGCCGCCGCCTGCGGGCAATTGGCCGCCGAAGGCTGAGTTGGTCGACGTCATCTCACGAACCGGGTGCGTCCGGAGCGTTGGTGAACCAGACGTTCTCCTCGCGCAGGCGACGGCTGCGCCAACCGTCGGGAGCGCGCACGAGTTCGTGATGGTAGTAGCCGCCGCAATAACTGGGCTCCGGCATGCCGGGCAGCTGCATCGGGTTGTAGAACATCGCCCGCACCGTCGCGGTATCGCCGGTGATATCGCTTTCGATGTTGGTGATGTAGTGCATGCTCCACGCGATGACGCCGAAGTTCGCCGCGAACCAGTCGACCACCTCATCGCGACCGCCGACGACAGCACCCGCCGACGAGTAGTCGATGTGCGCGTCGTCGGTGAACACCGAGCGGTACAGCTCCCAGTCCTTGGTGTCGACGGCGCGGGCGTATCGGTATAGCAGTCGGGCGATTTCGGCCTCGTCGCTCGCTCCGGCTCGATTCACGGCACCGCCGTGTCTGGCATGCCGATGGTCTTGGCCTCGAGGTATTCCTTGTACCCCTCTTCACCGTTGCGGTAGCCCAGCCCGCTCTGTTTGGTGCCACCGAAGGGACTGGTGATCCCGAAATGGCTCTTGCCGTTGATGGTGACGTTGCCCGTCCGCATCCGCTTGGCCACCTCGAGCGCGCGGTCCAGATCGCCGCCGCTGACCTCACCGGAGAGGCCGTAGATCGAGTTGTTGGCGATCGCGATCGCCTCGTCGTCGCCCTCGTAGGGAATGACCGACAGGACCGGGCCGAAGATTTCTTCCTGCGCCACTTGCGAATCCGGGTCGACGTCGGCAAGCAGCGTCGGCGCGACGTAGTAGCCCGTCGGTAGATTCTCCGGGACACCGCCGCCGGTGACCAGTCGTGCGCCCGAGTCGATGCCGCTCTTGATCAGGCCGAGGACCTTCTGCCGTTGAGTGTCGCTGATCTGCGGGCCCTGCATGTTGCCCGGCGTCCACGGGTCACCGACCGGAAAACCTTCCATCATGGTCTTGAGCGTCTCGATGCCTTCGTCGTATCGGCTGCGCGGCAACAGGATCCGGCTCGGCAGGATGCAGCTCTGCCCCGACATCACGCATGCCATCATCGCCGCCATCGGCAGTGCGGAATTGAAGTCGGCGTCGTCGAGCACGATGTGCGCGGATTTTCCACCCAGTTCCAGCAGCGTCTTCTTCACCGTCGACGCTCCAGCGGCCAGGATCGCCCGTCCGGTCGCCGTGGATCCGGTGAACGTGATCATGTCGACCCGTGGATCAGCCGACAGCGCCGCTCCCACCTCGTTGGCATTGGAGACGACGACGTTGAACACCCCGGCGGGAATGTCGGTCTCCTCGGCGACGATGCGGCCGAGTTCGCTGCCCGACCACGGAGTGAGCTGCGCGGGTTTGAGCACCACGGTGTTGCCGGCCATCAACGCGGGAATGGTCTCGGCGACGTTGAGATAGAACGGCACATTCCACGGGGTGATCGCCCCGACCACCCCGACGGGCTCGTAGTGGATCTTGCGCCGCGCCGGGCCGAGCTGGGTGGGGTGCACGCCGGTGTCGACCAGGTAATCGAAGTTCTTGCCGTGTTCGGCCCAGTGCTTGACCTCCTCGATCGGACTCTCGATCTGGCTGCCCGACACCGTGACGGGACAGCCGACCTCGGTCATGAGGATGCGTCGCAACCGCTCCTTGTCCTTGTCCAGCGCAGCATGCAACTGCGTCAGGCAGTGGTAGCGGAACTCGAGGTCGCGCGCCCACTGGCCGGCATCGAATGCCCGCCGCGCGGCGCCCACCGCGCGTTCCATGTCCGCGACCGTCCCGTCGGTCGCCTGGCCGGCGACCTCTTCGCTGGCGGGATGAATCACATCGAATTTCGCGCCGCTGCTGGTGAACTGCAGCTCGCCGTCGATGAGCATCCGTTCTTCGCCGGCCAGTACTCCCGTTTCGTCCTGCACGCTGGTCATGCGCTCAGCATTACAAACTTCTGCGCAAGTGTCACTACCCTGGCGGATCCGAAAATCAGCCCGGTTGCTTGATGCCCGCCGCGTGGCGAAGCTGCGCCAGGAACTGGTCGTCGTCGTCGCTGCGCACGATGTAATGCGAGATCGCGACGCGAATTGCGGTGGCCGCCTTGACCCCTCCGTTGGGGCCGGTCAACAGCTTCTCGAGGCGCGCGCGCATCATCGGCAGGATTTTCCCCAGCTGGCCGATGACGACCTCGGGTTCGATGTCGATGAGGCGCACGCCCGAGTACGAGTGCTGGTAGTAGACGATGAAACGCAGCGCGGCGTCGAGTTTCTCCGTGCCGCGTAGTCCCGCCGTCGCCTGGCTTATCCCGTTGTCGAACATCTCGCGCTCATGGATCCCGAAGGCATCGAGCAGTTCCTGCTTGGAGGCGAACCAGCGGTACAGGGTGGGCCGGGAGACCCCCGCCTGCAACGCGACTTCCGAGAGGCTGAGCTTGGTCTGTCCGCTACGGGCGAGCACTTCGGCGGTCGCGACGAGGATCCGATGTCTGGTCGAGGTGTCCTCGATGGCTCCGGATGCATCGCGCAGCGGTTCGTTCACGTCCTAGGCCTCAATCGGTTGGGTTCCCTGATCGTAGTTCGTCAGTCACAGTGACTTCTCTGAGGACCGCGACCGTGTCGAGGTCCTCGAGCGCCGCGACTGCACGCCGCAACCCCATTAACGCGATCCCTTCTTCCTGCATGCCACCCATCCCTGCGGTGATCAGGGCGGCGACGTAGGCGTACACGCACTTTGTCGGTAGCGCTCCCACAGTTCGTCGCGATCCAGGTCCGGGCCGCCCGCGGCCGCCAGCGCGCGGCGGTATCCGTCGAGGATGTCGTGCTGGCTCGCCTGCCGGTCGGCAGTCGTCATGCTCGTGATCAGCGTGTATGCCAATTCACGGCTCGGATGCCCGCGTCGCACCGCCTGCCAGTCCAAAAGGCCCGCTCGCCATCGCGGAAGTAGACGTTTCCGGGGTGGGCATCGCCGTGCATGACCGTATGCGGCGGCGTGTCGATCAGGAGCGCCACGGCGCGGAAGTTCTCGTCGATGAAGCGGCCCTTCGCGACGTCGATGTCGGTGCGTTCGGCGATCCGCCGTGCCGACGTCTTGAGCAGGAGCCCCACCATCAGCGAAGCGCTGTCGGCGGACCCGGAGTACAACCAGTCGGGGATTCGGCCCCAGAACGTCCCGTGTACCGGGCCAGGAGTTCGACGATCCGCGCTCGCTTGGTCGGTGCGCAGCGGATTCAGGGTGTCGGGGAAGTGGCAATCGTGGACGGCGAGGTCCTCCAACACCAGCACGAAGCGGCCGGTCATCGGGTCGAATGCGGATCCGTATGACGTGGGTAGCCCGCGCAGTTGCGGCGCCAGACTCCCGGTAGAACCGTGTCTCGGTCTCGCCGAGCCGGCCGACTTCACCCATCAGACGAGTCGCGACCGTTTCGGCGGCCATCTTGACGAACACCGAATCCGGGACATCTTCGCCGGTGAGCGCCAGGCGGGCGCGGGACGACGTTCCCGCGTCGCCCTCGATCACCGACACCGACGTGACGGTGCGCCCCATCACCTGCGACAGGTACCGCGCATCGAGATCGCCTACCGTGCGGGGGAGCGATCGAACCCGGCCGACCGCGGCGTCGGTGACGATACGTTGTACACCGCGCCCGAGATGCGTTGCCAGGGCGATCACCGGCGTAACAGTTTTCACCTAGTTAGTTTACAAATTCGCCGAGATTTGTAAAACCAATGCGGAAGGAATTCCGATGGCCGGACCGTTGGAAGGCGTCAGAGTCGTCGAACTCGGCGTGTGGGTCGCGGGGCCGGCAGCCGGCGGGATCCTGGCGGACTGGGGTGCCGACGTCGTCAAGATCGAACCGCCCGCGGGCGATCCGGCGCGAACGTTCGGCCGGATGCTGGGCATCGAGGACGGATCAAGTCCGCCCTTCGAGATGGACAATCGCGGCAAGCGCAGCATCGTGCTCGACGTGACGACCGACGACGGACGATCGACGGCGCGCGAGTTATTAAGCGGCGCTGATGTTTTCCTGACCAACGTACGCCCGTCGGCGCTCGCGCGGATGGGACTGGACTTCGAGGCGGTGGCTTCGGACAACCCCGGACTCATCTATGGCCTCATCACCGGGTACGGCGAGAGCGGTCCCGACGCCGATCGCGCCGCCTTCGACGTTGCCGCTTTCTGGGCCCGGTCGGGGCTGGCGCACCTGTTGACCCGACCAGGTGACACCCCACCGTTTCAGCGCGGCGGGATGGGCGACCACATGGCGGGAATGACCTTGGCGGGCGCGGTGTGTGCGGCACTCATCGCGCGCGGGCGGACGGGCAAGGGCCAGATGGTCAGCACGTCGCTGTATCGGCAGGGCGCCTATACCGTCAGCTTCGACCTCAACACCTTCCTGATGACGGGCAATCCCATCGCGATCGGGCAACGCGAGTCGATGGGCAATCCCTGCATGAACAACTATGCGTCCGGTGACGGGCGACGGTTCTGGATCGTCGGCTTGCAGGCGGGCCGCCACTGGCCGCCGCTGTGCCGCGCCGTCGGCAGGCCCGATTGGTTGACCGATCCTCGTTTCGAGACGCCGATCAACCGCGCAGTCAACTCCCGGGAACTGATCGCCGAACTCGACGAGATCTTCGCGACAAAGCCTCTTGTCGAATGGGCGAAAATCTTTGCGGGCGAACCGGATTTCTTCTGGTCGCCGATCAACTCGCTCGAGGACGTCATCGCCGATGAGCAGTTCCACGCCGCGGGCGGCATCGTGAACGTGCCCGACGATCAGGGCGGTGTCGCGATGGTGGCCACACCCGCGGACTTCCATGGCACCCCGTGGGAGCCGCGCTCGCCCGCACCGCAGCTCGGCGAGCACACCGACGAAATCCTCACCGAACTGGCGGAACTTCAGCGCACGAATCGTTGAACGCAGGGCGCAGTGCCGCGAATTCGACCTTTACACATTCAGATGAAAGTGTCACGCTGTCCGGGTGGCAATCAAAGACATAGGACCGCTGCTCGGTGCCGACGAGGGACTGAATCACCAGATCGTCGACACTTTCGCGACGTTGTCGCAGACGGACATGGCGTGGACGGAGAAGATCTGGGCGTCGATCGCCCGCACCGATGGATCGCTGCAGGTCGATTTCGGTCTCGGCAAGTATCAGAACCGCGGAATCATCGACGGTTTCGGCGGCGTCTCGCGCGGCCGCGAGCAGTGGACGGTGCGCGGCAGTCGCGAACTGGCGGGCGCCCCGGAGTTCACGGGGGTGGGCCCGGTGCAGATGGAGGTCGTCGAGCCCCTCAAGCAGATGCGATTCGTCCTCGAAACCAATGACGTTCAGCCGATTTCGTTCGACATCGTGCTCTCCAGCGTCACGCCGCCGTTCTTCGAAGAGCGCAACCTGGTGCGCAACCGCCGAACCGGGCGCATCGACGTCGACGTCATCCGCTATCACCAGGGCGGCTGGGCGTCGGGGACGGTGACGGTCGACGGTCAGACGCACGAGGTGAATCCGCAGGAGTGGTTCGGGTTCCGCGACCACTCCTGGGGTGTGCGTCAGGCGATCGGCGAACCTCTGACAGATCTCATTCCCTCGCCGCCGTTACCCGCAGGGGTCCGCGGAGGCATGAAATGGTCGCCGTCGTTCTTTCAGCGTCCCGACGGAACGTACTACGAGACAGCGATTTTCGTCGTCGAAGGGGCATGGGAGTACAGCTCCGCCTATCTCAACGAGGCGGATGGCAGCCAATTGGCCGTCCGTCGCGTGAAGCCCCGGATCACCTATGACACCAACACTCGATTCGTGACTGGTGGCGAACTGTTGCTGGCGATGGACTCCGGCGAGGAGAGAACGATAGAGGTCGAGGTACTCGGCGACAGCGGGTTCTTCCTCAAGACCGGTGGTTACGGCTCGTTCAAGGGGCACAAGCACGGCTCGTGGAAGGACAAGCTGCATGTCGACGGCGAGTACATCGCCGACTGCTGGGATGGCGAGAACCTGCCGCTGCTTGGCCAATTCAGGGATACGCCGATTCGCGTAAGGGACGGTGATGCCGTCGGGTACGGAATCATGGAGAGCCTCATCGGCGGTGTGTGGCCCGAACTGGGGCTGACCGAGGAGTCCGACCACAAGGTGTCCTACACGTGACGGGCGATGACTTCGAGGGCCGACTGTCCGGCTGGCTCGGAACTCAACTGCCCGACGCCAAGGATGTCCGGATGGAGGGGCTCGACCGGGTGGAGTTCGGGCACTCCGCGGAGATGATGGTGTTGACGATCGTCTCGGGGACAGGCGGCACCGAGGAACGTCGCGATGTCGTGCTCCGGCTGCGACCGCAGCCCCCCGGCGTTGCTCGAACCCTATGATTTGGCAAAGCAATTCACAGTGCTGCGCGCCCTGGAAGGATACGGCCGTCCTGGCACCTCGCGCGCTCTGGCTGGAAGACGCGGGCGACGTCCTCGGGCGCCCCTTCTTCGTCATGGAACGGGTGCCGGGCACCGTGTACGAGATGCAGGCGCCACGAGAACCCGAGGTGAGTGCCGACGGTGTCAAGCGGATGTGCGAAAGCATGGCCGAGCAGATCGCCGCGATCCACACGGTCGACATCGCAGCCGTCAACCTGGAGTCCATGGACGACGGTGGCCATCACCTGGACCGTGAAATCGAGCACTGGTCCTCGGAGATGCGGCGTGTCCAGCGCGGCACGCTGCCCGCGCTGGAGCGCCTGCTGCGTGAGCTCAAGGAGAATCAACCCACACCGTCTCCGGTGGTGACCCTGGTGCACGGCGACGCCAAACCCGGCAACTTCGCCTTCGCAGGCGATGAGGTCAGCGCGGTGTTCGACTGGGAGTTGACCACCGTGGGCGACCCCATGACCGATATCGGATATCTGGAGTTGTTGTGGCGAATGCCGGTGGGGATCCCCAGCCACGACGCGGCGCTGTCGATCGACGACGTGATCGCCCACTACGTTGCGGCGAGCGGATTCACCGTCGCCAATCGCGAGTGGTACCGGGCCTTCAACGCCTTCAAGCTCGCGGTGATCAATCTGATCGGCTCACGGCTGTTCGACGACGGCGTCACCGACGACCAGCGCTTCATGCTGAATGCCTATGGCATACCGCTCTTTACGCAGATGGGACTCGCCGACCTGGGTGTCACCGAACAACTCGAGGATGGTCCCGTGATGCCCAGCGAGGAACGCGATGAAGACGGCGCAGGCCGCGCACTAGGCGCTGATGCCGAGGCGCTCGGTGAGCAGACCGACGGAGTCGAGATCCTCGATGGCCTGCGTCGTGCTCGCCATGGCGGCAAGTGACACGTCTATCGGTTGCCACTGCGATCCCATCGCGGCGGTGGATGCGGCCGCTATCCAGGAGTACACGGCGAAGAGCCGGTACTGCTCGTGAGCGGTCGCCGCGTCGAGTTCGATGCCGGTGCGTGCGAGCGCGGACCGGTAGCGAGCGAGCAACGACTCCTCCTCGGCGCGCCGCGTCTGGATCGGTAGCGAATTGCACAGGAAGTACCCGACATCGCGCACTCCGGGACCGCGGCCGGCGACCGCCCAGTCGTAGAAGCCCGTCCGGCCCCCGTCGACGAACAGGTTGCCGCTATGGGTGTCACCGTGGATCAGGGTGCGCTCGCCCTCGGCGAACAGTGCCACGATGTCGACCGACCGTGAGGCGTACAAATCGCCGAGACGGCGGAACACCGCGGGCATGTCGTCGGCGAACTGATCGAGCGCCGACACGATGAATTGTGCTCGCCGCGAGGCTGTCTCGGCGTCTGCCGGCTTGCGCCGCATTCCCGACGGGGTGCGCAGCCATTCGAGATCGCGACCCTGGAATTCGGCGTGCAGTATGGCGAGCTCATCCATCGCCGAGGCCGCGACCTCGACGATGTCGTCGTCGCCCGGCGCCGGGAAGCGGCAGCCCGACGCGGTGAGATCCTCGAGCACCATGACAAACGAGCCGTCGGACTCCTCATGGGCGGCGTGCCACACCCGCGGTGCCCGGACGGGAAGGTCGCCGCCCACTTCGGCGTAGAGCCTCGCTTCCGCTACACCGAGACCGATCTTGCGCAGAAATTTGCGCTGCTCTTCGGCGAAGGGTTGCAGTTTGACGAACACGGTCTCTGGCACGTCCGACGACGTTGCGCTCAACTCGACACGGGCGCGCCCGGTCGTGCCCGAATGCGCATCGAGGACGTGTACCGCATCGACTGGTGCGTCGAGGATGTCGGTGAACCATTCTGGGGTCAGGTCGTCGACCGTCGACGGAATGTTCACTGCTCGGTCTCGGGGGCGTGGTGCTTGATGCGGGCGGCGTGCCGAAGCTGATCCAGGAAGTCGCTGTCATCGTCGCTGTGCACCAGGTAGTGCGAAATCGCCACGCGCACCGCCGTCGACACGGCCAGACCGGGATCGGGTCCCTGCGCGAGCCGCTCCAGCCGCTGCCGCATCAGCGGAATGACCCGCGACAGCCGCTTGATGACCTGCGCGGGTTCGATGTCGATCATGCGCAGCCCCGGATAGGACTGCTGGTAGTCGACGATCACCCGCAGCGCCGCATCGAGCTTCTCGCACGCGGGAAGGTCGGCGGTCGCCTCGGCGACGGCATGTTCGTAGAACTGCCGCTCCCACACCACGAATGCTTCGAGCAGGTCCCGCTTGGAGGCGAACCACCGATAGAGCGTGGGCCGCGACACCCCGGCCTGCGTGGCGACCTCCGACAGGCTGAGCTTGGTCATACCGTTGCGGCCGAGAACCTCCGCGGTGGCGGCGAGAATTCGCTGACGCGTCGAGCTGTCGCTCTCGACCCACGGTTCGTCCACCGCCATAGCTTTACAAATTTTTGACTAAGTGTCACGCTAAATCTGTGACAGCCCCACCCGTGCCGGTTCGTGAGCACAGTCGGTTCGACATCACGAGCCATGACTTCTGGAGCCGGTCTTTCGACGAACGCGACGAGGTGTTCGCCCAGCTGCGGGCCGGTGACGGCCTCACGTGGCACCGCCCGTTCGAGTCGCTGTTCGGTATGGAGGAGCCCGGGTTCTGGGCGCTGACACGTCGTGCCGATATCGCCTTCGTCAGCCAGCATCCAGAGCTGTTCACCTCGGCTCAAGGGGTGGCGCTGAGCCCGATGCCTGCGGAGATCCAGCGGTTCGCGTCTTTCTTCCTGAGCATGGATCCACCGCAGCACACGGTGTACCGGCGGCTGATCAGTTCCGCGTTCACCCCGCGCAACGTCCGTCAGATCGAGGAGCAGATTCACCGGAACGCCATCGCGATCGTCGACGATCTCGTCGGGGCCGGCGACGTCGACTTCGTGGCCGCCTGCTCGGCGCGACTGCCGATGCTGACGATCATGGACATGCTCGGCGTACCGACCGCCGACCAGCCGGCGGTGGCGTACGCCGCCGAGAAGCTGTTCGGCATGAGCGATGACGAGTACGCCACGCCCGAGGAGCGGGCCGAAGACCCCGTCGCGCAGATCACGCTGCTGTCCCACACCGGCGTCGAGTTCGCGCAGTTCCGCCGCACGAATCCAGGCGACGACCTGATGACCGGATCGTCAATGCCGAAGTCGACGGACACCGGCTCACCGATGAGGAGATCGGCGCATTCCTGATCCTGTTGGCCTCCGCGGGCAACGACACCACCAAGCAGTCCACCACGCATGCGATGCTGGCCCTGGTCGACAACCCAGCCCAGCGCGAGTGGCTGATGGAGGACTTCGAGAACCGGATCGGCTCAGCCGTGGAGGAATTCGTCCGGTGGTCCTCGCCGGTGCTGCAGTTCGCCCGGTTTGTCACCGAGGACACCGAGATCAACGGAGCACCCGTGCAGGCGGGTGACAAGGTGGGCCTGTTCTACTGCTCGGCGAACAGGGACGAAGCGGCCTTCGCCGATCCGGGCGTGTTCGATCTGTCGCGGTCACCCAATCCGCACCTCGGGTTCGGCGGCGGGGGTCCACACTTCTGCCTGGGCAACCAGCTGGCCAAGGCGGAGCTGCGAAACCTGTTCCGGGAGTTGCTGACTCGATTGAGCACCGTCGAGTTCGGTGAGCCCGACCTGCTGTACAGCAACTTCGTGCACGGCGTCAAACGCCTGCCCGCCTTCGTTCGATGAGGAGTGACCATGAAGGTGGAAGTCGATCTGGACAAGTGCACGGGCCACGGGATCTGCGAGTCGATCGCCGACGAGGTGTTCGAGGTCGCCGATGACGGCGTCGTCGTGATCCACGACAACGAGCGGCCCGAATCCGACCGCGATCGGATGCAGCAGGCCGTCACCCAGTGTCCTGTCGCCGCGTTGCGGCTCGCCGACTGAGCACGCCACCACCCGCGACGGCCTGTGGGCGTCTATCGTTTCGCCATGAGGTGGATTCAGCTCGCCTTCGCCCTGCTCGCGGTGACGCTGGGGCTGGGTGCGTTGGCGGGCCGCGGCGCAGTGCCGGAGACGGTCCACCGCGCGACCGAGTTGACAGAACAGGTCGGCCCGATGGTCGGCGTCGAACCACCGGATGCCGCGCTTGCGAACGACGCGGTCGTCGTCGGCGCAGCGCACAGCGTCGTCAAGGTCACGAGCACCGCCTACTCCTGCATGAAGATCATGACGGGCAGCGGCTTCGTCGTCGCGAAGGAGCGCGTGATGACGAACGCGCACGTGGTGGCGGGCGCCGACAGCTTCACCGTGTCTGTCGACGGTCAGGAACTCGACGCCACCGTGATCACTTACGATCCCAACGCGGATATCGCCGTCCTCGGGGTGCCCGGGCTGGCGGCGCCGCCGTTGGACTTCTCCCACGAGGTCGCATGGCGGGGCACAGACGCCGTGGTGCTCGGGTATCCGGGTGGGGGACCGTTCGCCGCCTACCCGGCGAGGGTCAGCGAGGTCATCGAACTCAACGGTCCGGACATCTATCGGACGACGACCGTCACCCGTGTCGTTTATACGATCAGAGGCACAGTGGTGCAGGGCGATTCCGGCGGACCGCTGATAGACCGGAACGGTCGGGTGCTCGGCATGAATTTCGCCGCGGCAGTGCATGATCCGGAAACCGGCTTCGTGCTCACCACGAACCAGGTGTACCCGCATGCCGTCGATTCGGGTGTGTCGGAGCCGGTGGCGACCGGCTTATGCGTGCGTTGACGACTCAGCGGCCGGGCATCGGCCGGACCAGCACCGACTCCTGAATCGCGCCGACGGCGCCGGACTCGTCGAACAGTGTGCCGATCGTCGTGCCGATTCCGTCCGGGCCGTAGTTGGTCTCCGCGCGGATCCCGATCCACTCGCCCTCGGGAATCCGGTGCACGTGCACGACGAGATCGGTGTTCATGAACGTCCACCTCCTGATGTCGAGCTTGGTGCCGATGCCATTGGCATCGTCGGCGACCGCGAACAGCCTCTCGAGCGCGGTCATCGTCTCGCCCTTGACGAGGTCCACCTCCGGGCGGATCCAGGACTCGCCGGGCCCCTCGTTCATCGGCTCGGTCAACCACCGCCAATCCAGGCTGTGCACGTAGTTGCGATCCCAGTCCTTCTTCATATCGCGGCTGCGCGCTTCGGCGAGCGGCCGCAGCGGTGGTGCCGACGTGCGGACCACCTCGGCTGTGTCGACGGTCTTCAACCGCCATCCGCTCGCCCGCGCCACCGCCCGTGGCTCACCGTCGCGTCCTGGGGCCAGCAGTTCGGCGCCGACCAACTCGATCTGCTTGCCGGAGCGCTCGATTCGCGACCGCACCCACAGATCGCCTTCGGCGGGGACCGCCCCCAGCAGGTCGATCATCACACGGCTCAAACGCGTGTCGGCACGGACTTCGCATTTCTGAAGCGCGCGTACCAGCAGCGCCGAGGGTGGCGCTCCGTGCTGAATCTCGGCCGACCATGTGCTGCGCACCAGATCGGTCGCCACGAACCTCTCGCCGAGCGGGTCGTCGCCGTCGACCAACTCGTAGTAGGAATCGCTCACGGCAGCCCGGCTCCTGCGACGTCGACAGTCATCGCATCGAGGCGTGAGTTCTTCGTGCCGATCAGCCGCTGCGGATAGGCGTCGGTGCTGGACAGCAGGAAAAGAGTGCGTCGCTCGGGCCCGCCCAGCGTGCAGGCGATCGCGGTGCGGTCGCCCATGTCGATCCGGTCGGTGACGACGCCGCCCTCGATGATCCGCTCGAACGCGTGCGCCAGCGTCATCGCCACCCACACGCCGCCGTCCGCATCCAGGCAGATGCCGTCGGGTGGTCCATCGAGCCCGTCGGCGAATGTCTTTCTGTCGCTGAGTGATCCATCACCCTCGATGGTGAATGCGGTCAGCCGTCTCCCGGTCGACTCCGCCACGATCAGGGTCCTGCGGTCCGGCGTGATCACCATTCCGTTGGGGAAGTCGAGGTTCTCGGCGACGATGTCGACCGAGTCATCGGGATCGACCCGCGCGATGACGCCGCCATCGCGTGCCTGGGATCCGACGTATGCGCGTCCTGCGTCGTCGACGACGAGGTCGCCGAGGTCCGCAGGCACGACGTCCGAAAGATCGGCGATCGCTTCGACGGTGTACCCGTCATAACGCAGCAACTGGCGCTTCACCCCGGACGCGATCAGCAGCGTCCCGTCCGGCCGGAAACCCAGTCCGGACGGGTGATGCCCGGGTAGCGCCAAGGTGGTCAGGTCGCTCTGCAGGTTGACCGTGTGCACCGCCTCGCCGAGCATGTCGGAGAACCAGAGCAATCCCTCGAACCATCGCGGGCCCTCGCCGAAGCAGAAACCTTCGGTCAGTGTCGTCAGCGTGTCGGCACCTTTACAAATCACGCCACAAGTGTCACGCTCGCAGGGTGCGACTGTCAACTGGGTGCTGGTAGTGAAGAAGTTCTACGGCCACACGCTTCTCTACCTTCACGAGACGATTGCACTGGGTGAAGGCCGAAGCGATCGGTTCACGAAGGAATTCGGGGATGTCTATCACCCGATGATGGAGGACCTCGGCGCGCGACTGTTCGCGATGTGGGAGAGCACTCCGTACAACGGGCACTGGCCGCAGGTCACGATCATCTGGGAGATCGACGCGTTCTCGGACTACGCCCGCATCGGCAGGGCGCAGGCGCCCGGCGGCAGCCACGCCGAGGCGGCGGCGAAATGGTCGACGTTCCTGGCGGAGATCCGTGCCTCCGGCGAGGGCCGGATCATGTACGCCGGCAAGTTCAACAGGACGCTGGCCCAGTTGAAGGAGGCCCGCTTCGGGGCGGGGCTGGTGATTCAGGAGATCATGCAGACAAAACCGGGTCGTCAGGACGACTACATCCGGGAACTCGAACGCCTCTACGTGCCGTGGTCGGAGAGCACCGGAAAGCGGTGGCTCGGATCGTTCATCACGACCTTCCGATTCAACGAGGTGATCCACTACTGGGCACTGGACGGCGGCTGGGACTGCTTCGAAAACCACTATCCGTCGTGGAAGGACAGCCCGCCTGCCGAGATCGTCACGTGGATGAGCGTCGCGCCCGCCCTGCGCGATGGATGGGAGGATTCGATCCTGGCCGCGCTACCCCCGTCTCCGCTGCAATGAGCCCGCACGCGACGAAGATGACGGCCAATTTCTCCTACGATCCGTTCGCCCCCGAAGTGATGGCCGATCCGCCCTCGTACTACCGGGTGCTGCGCGACGAACATCCGGTGTACTACATGGACAAGTGGGACACCTATGCGTTGTCGCGCTTCGAGGACATCTGGCAGGTATTGGCGATCAACGACGGCACATTCGTCGCCTCGGAGGGAACCCTGCCCGCGGCAACGGTTCTGGCGACGCGCAACGACGGCCCGGTCGCCGATCCGCCGCTGCACCCGCTGCCGTTCCACGCGAACTTCGACGCCCCGATCTACGATTCGGTCCGGCGTTGCACCTCGGGCCAGTTCCGGCCCAAATCCGCGGCCACGTGGGCGGATCGAATCCGCACCCTGGCCAACGAGCGGCTCGACGAACTGCTGCCGCGAGGCACGTTCGACCTGACCCAGGATTACGGCGGCATCGTCGCCGCCTCGGTGGTCTGCGAATTGGTCGGACTGCCAGTCGATCTGGCGGCCGACGTGTTGGCGACCGTCAACGCCGGGAGCCTGGCCCAGCCGGGCAGCGGGGTAGAGGTGGCCAATGCGCGACCCGGTTATCTGGAGTACCTGGTGCCGATCATCGAGCGCAGGCGCGCCGGTGACGGTGGCGAGCTGCCGATCGCCGACAACCTCATCGGCTACCGCCTACCCGACGGTTCGGCACTTTCCGATATGGAGGCCGCCGTGCAGATGCTCGGCGTCTTCATCGGCGGCACCGAAACCGTGCCGAAGATCGTTGCGCACGGCCTCTGGGAATTGGGCCTGCGCCCCGACCAGATGGCCGCCGTGCGCAGCGATCTCGACGCCAACATTCCCCTCGCACGCGAGGAGATGATCCGCTACTGCGCGCCTGCGCAGTGGTTTGCGCGCACACTGCGCAAGCCGTTCACCCTCCACGGCACGACGATGAATCCGGGCCAGCGGATCATCACCCTGCTTGCATCGGCCAACCGCGACGAGCGCGAATACCACGATCCCGACGAGTTCATCTGGGACCGACGCATCGAGCGTCTGCTGGCGTTCGGCCGTGGGCAGCATTTCTGTCTCGGTGTGCACATGGCCCGCCTCGAAATCGCCATCATGGTGGCGGAATGGCTCAAGCGGGTGCCGGCCTGGCGGATACTGCGCGAGGGCGCCGCGCGCCCGCCGTCGAGTTTCCAATGGGGCTGGAACAATCCCTTCGTGCCGGTGGAGGTGTGAGGTGTGGGCATACCGACTTGTCGCGCCGTACACCTTTGAGCGACTGGACGTTCCCGATAAGACCGCCGAGGACCTCGACGACCGCCACGTCCTGCTGCGCTTCATGGCCGCAGGGGTCTGTGGCAGCGACCTGCCCCCGTTCCGGGGCGTGCGCGGGAAGATCGTCGGAGACACCGGGCGCAATGCGGCCGAGATGGTGGGCTTTCCAGTCCACGAGGTCGTCGGCGAAGTGTTGGCGAGCCGTCATAGCCGCCATCGGGTTGGCGACCGCGTCGTCGGCTGGGCCTCGGGCTTCGACGGTCTGATGGGGCTCGTGGTGGCCGACGGCGACGGCCTGGCGCCCTACGATCCGGCGCTGAGCGCCCAGCACGCCGTCGCGCTGCAACCGCTGGCCTGTGTTCTGTACGCCCTCGAGCAACTGGACGACCTCAAGGGTCGGCATGTCGCCGTCATCGGCCAGGGCTCGATCGGGCTGTTGTTCTCCTATGCGGCAAAAGTTCTGGGTGCGGGTCACGTCACCGGCGTCGACCCCGTCGACCGTGATGGCGTCGGCAAGGAATTCGGCGTCGACACCATTGTCCGCGCCACCAGCGACAGGTGGGTCAGTCATCTGGACCCGGGGGACCGGCCCGACGTCGTGATCGAGGCCGTCGGCCACCAGGTCGCGACCCTCGGTCACGCCATTGACGCCGCGGCGCCGGGCGGCACAGTGCTCTACTTCGGGGTGCCCGACGACGACAGCTACCCGATCAGCATGCGCGCCATGCTGCGCAAGAACCTGACGCTCAAGTCCGGCGTGACGCTCGACCGGCGACGAGTTCTCGATGCTGCCAATGAATTCGCGAAAGACCACCCCGACCTGCTCGCCGCCTACGTCACCCACACCTTCGGCGTCGACGAGGTGCAGTCGGCGTTCGACCTGGCCTGCAGGCCGGTCCCGGAACGCGTGAAGATCGCGATCGCCGAATGACCAGCAGATTGCAGGACGCGCTCGCCGCGAAGCCGCATGTCTGGGGCGGATGGGTGGTCGGGCCGACCATCATCGGCCCCGAGGAGTTCGCCAGGGCCGGTTACGACTACGTCGGATTCGATGTGCAGCATGGCTATCTCGACGACGCGGACGTCGCCCTCCTGTTGCGGCGCCTCGAGCACGTTCCGATTGCGACCGCGGTGCGGCTGCCCTCGGCGGATCCCGCGGCGATCGGTCGCGTTCTCGATGCCGGCGCCGACGCGGTGATCATCGCGATGATCGAGTCCGCCGAAGCCGCGGCGGCGGCGGTGGCCGCGACCCGGTACGCGCCCGCAGGAGTACGCAGTTTCGGGCCGTTGCGTGCCGACATCGGGCTCGACCCGGCCGAACACGAGACCGGGGCGAGCGTATTCGCAATGATCGAGACCGCACGAGGACTCTCCGCACTGGACGAGGTCTGCGCGGTGCCCGGACTGGCCGGTGTGTACGTGGGCCCGGCCGACCTCGCGATCACGCTGGGAGAGAACCCGATCACAGCGCTGTCTGCTCCAGTGGTGCTCGATGCCGTGGCACGCATCACGTCCGCCGTATCGGATGCGGGGCTGGTTCCCGGCATCCACGCCAATGCGGGTAAGCCCGGAAAGGCCATGGCTGAAATGGGCTTTCGGATGATCACCCTGGCATCGGAGTCGCAGGCACTGCGGCGCGGCGCTGCCGAGCATCTCAGGGAGGCGCAGTGACCGACCGGGTGGCTCTCGTCACAGGCGCGGCCCGCGGGCAGGGCGCGGCGATCGTTGAGCGATTGCACGCTGACGGCTTCCGGGTGGCTGCAGGTGATGTTCGCATCGATGAGCTGAAAGCGAACGTAGAAGCGCATGGGTGACAACGTGATCGCCCTCGAGCTCGACGTGACCTCCTGCGCGGGACTGGGACAGTGCCGTGCGCGCCACCGTGGAGCGGTTCGGCTCGTTGTCGACGCTGATCAACAACGCCGGGGTGCTTCACCGGGCGTCGCTCGATGATGAGACGCCCGAAGGCTTCGAAGGCAGTTGGCGGTTCAACTGTCTTGGACCGTTCCTGGGAATTCAAGCGTCGCTGGCCGAACTGCGGCGGGCCGATGGTGCCGCGATCGTCAACACGGTGAGTACCGGTGCCATTCGGCCGTTCCCGAACCACACCGCTTACGGATCGTCGAAATGGGCGCTACGCGGACTGACCCAGGCCGTCGCCGCTGAACTCGCCCCCGACGGCATCCGGGTCAACGCGGTATTCCCCGGTCCGATCGCGACGCCGATGCTCGACGACACGACGCAAAGCAGGTTGACTGCCACGTTCGGGCGGCTTGGGGAGCCGGTCGAGGTCGCGAATGTGGTGGCGTTCCTGGTCTCCGACAAAGCGTCCTTCATGACGGGTTCCGAGATCGTGGTGGACGGAGGGCAATGTCTGCGGCTCGGATGAGTCCGTCCGTCGGAATCATCGGCGCCGGTCCCGGCGGAATTGCGCTTGGAATTCTTCTGAGAAAGAACGGTTTTCGCGACTTCACCATCTTCGACCGTGAGGATGGGGTCGGGGGCACCTGGCGGATCAACACATATCCGGGACTGGCGTGCGATGTGAAGTCGCACCTCTACTCGTATTCGTTCGACCTGAACGCCCGGTGGTCGCGCCTGTGGTCCGGGCAGCGGGAGATCCTCGGATATTTCGAGCGCTGCGCAGAGCGCCATCAGCTGGCTCGGCATCTGAGGTTGCGCACCGAGATCGCCTCGGCGCGTTGGGATGACGACACCAGGACGTGGCTGCTGACGACCACGAGCGGCGAGCACTTCACGTTCGATGTGGTGGTCTCGGCGATCGGCCTGTTCACCCAGCCGGTGCTTCCCGATCTCGCGGAGGAGGAGCCGTTCACCGGGACTCTGATGCACACCGCGCGATGGGATCACTCTGTGGACCTGACGGATGCACGCGTGGCCATCCTGGGGACCGGATCGACCGCGGCACAGTTGATTCCCGAGGTCGCCAAGGTGGCCAAGAAGGTCTACTCGGTGCAGCGCTCGCCGACGTGGATCCTGCCGAAACCCGACCGCTCGTACACCGATCGCGAAAAGTGGCTGTTCGCGCATGTTCCGTTCGCCAAGAAGATCTACCGGACGCGGCTGTGGCTACGCAGTGAGTCCAACATCGGCGTGATCGAGAACGGCAGCGAAAAGACACAGGAGTTCAGGGATATCGCGTTGCGCACTCTCGACGCCGCGGTGCCCGACGAAGAGTTGCGCCGCAGGCTGACTCCGGAGCATCCGTTCGGCTGCAAGCGGCTGGTCTTCGCGACCGATTACCTGCAGACTCTGTCTCTACCGCATGTCGAGGTGGTGTCGAGCCCCGCCACAGCGCTGCGCGCTCGCTCATTGGTGACCTCCGACAGTCGCGAACTCGACGTCGACGTCGTGTTGTGCGCGACCGGTTATGCGGCGGCGGACTACCTGGGGCAGATCAACGTCGTCGGCGAAGACGGCGCCACGCTGCGCGAGACGTGGACCGACGGGGCGTATGCGTATCTGGGTATGGCCGTCCCGGGATTCCCCAACTTCTTCATGCTCTACGGCCCGAACACCAATGTCGGGTCCAACAGCGTCATCTTCATGCTCGAAGCGCAGGCCCACTACGTTGTGCGCGCGCTGAAGTACATGCGGCGCAAACGCAAGGCCTACGTCGCGGTGCGGGACACGACCATGACGGACTTCATCGCCAGAATCGACGAGTGGATGCAGGGCACCGTGTGGCTTACCCGGTGCAGCAACTACTTCCGCGCCCCCAACGGTCGCGTCGTCACCCAATGGCCGCGAAGCGCGCGCGCGTTCTGGGAGATGACGCGCCGCTTCCGGCCTGCCGATTACACCTTCGAACCTCCTGCGCGGCTGCCCGCCGTCGAGCTGGGATCGCACGCGGCGGCAGCTCGATTGCCGGCTCGGCCTGTGGCGAAGCAGTAGCAGCATGGCGGCGGGCATGGACGCGGACATCGTGGCGCGGCTCGATCCTGCACTGCGCCACCTGGCGGAGGCCCGAACCGACCTGTCGCCGAGCCTGCTGGGCTTCGTCCGTGACTCTTTGAACCAGCGCCGTGCGGAGACGACGAGAGGTGTCAACGCCGCGGGCGTGGAGATCGAGCAGCGTGACGTGGAGTCGGTGCCTGTGCGGATCTATCGAGGTGCAGGCCCTCCGTCGCCCGTGGTGATCTACTGTCACTCAGGGGCTTTCGTGCTGGGCAATCTCGACACCGATCACCGCCAGTGCGTCCAGTTCGCCAGGCAGGGGAGCTGCACGGTGGTGTCCGTCGACTATCGGTTGGCTCCTGAACACCCGTATCCCGCAGCGCTCGACGATGTGTCGACGGTGCTCAACTGGGTCGCGCAGAACGCGTCCGAACTGGGTCTGGACATCGGTCGCATCGCGGTTGCAGGCAGTAGCGCCGGTGCGGCACTGGCCGCGCGTCTGGCGCAGTGTGCGGCCGAAGGGGCCGTGCCGTCCCTCGTGTTCCAGCTGTTGCATCAGCCCGTGCTCGACGACCGGCCGACACCGTCCAAGGACGAGTTCCACACCACGCCGGGGTTCGACGGCCCCGCCGTCGAGCAGATGTGGCGGCACTATCTCGGTCACGGAGACCACGTCGGTGACGAATTCGTCTCCGTCGACGCCGCCCCCGGCCGTGCGCGCGAATTATCCGGTGTCGCAGCCGCGTTGATCACCTGCTCGGAGCTCGACCCGCTGCGCGACGAAGGCATCGACTACGCGCGCAGACTCATGTGGGCTTCGGTAGCCACCGAACTTCATGTCTTTCCCGGCACCTGCCACGGGTTCGACTCGCTGATGCCGGACTGGGAGACGAGCGTGCGCCTGTTCGAGCTCCAGGGAGCAGCGCTGCGGAACGCGTTCTCGCGGCCGTCTACGTCGCAGTGAGTTCCCGAGCGACGGCGGTGTGGTACGCGTCGATGTGGGACGGGTTGACCATCCGGAAGAAGCCGTCGGTCAGTGGGGCGTGTCGGTAGGCCTCGATGGTCATCGTTCTGCCGAAGAGCGTGACGCCATCGCCTGGCCGGGTGAAGTGGTACTCGATCGTCATCCGCCCTTCGAGTCCGCCGTAGCCCCGACTGTCGTGCCCAAGGCGCCCCACCGAGCTGAACACGAACAGACTGGGCCGCACCGCCATCGCCAGCTGCCATGTGAAGACGCGGTCCTTCGCCGGATCGGGGTGGGCCTCGTCCCAGGTGTCGCCGACCTGCAGCGGCAACCGGTCCGGGAGGTTACGGATGTCCGGACCGCCCGGATACGTCTTGGTCCAGTTGGCAGGGTTTGTCACGAAATCGTAGATGGCCTCGGCTGATTGGCTGAATGCGGTCTCCGAGCTGGTGGTGACGATGCCCACGGTCATTCTCCTTCTCTGTCCAGTTCTGTCTAGAGCTCGCTGATTCCCATGAACAGCAGGG
Organism: uncultured Actinomycetota bacterium; assembly: GCA_963843135.1. Taxonomy (GTDB): domain Bacteria; phylum Actinomycetota; class Actinomycetes; order Mycobacteriales; family Mycobacteriaceae; genus Mycobacterium. Next base: position 964,770 of record CAWJJA010000024.1, on the reverse strand, counting down.
TGATTCCGATCGCCATGAGGATGACGGCCGAGACGAGTCCGCTGCGTCGGTGCAGCCACCGCTTGAATCGGGTGAGTTGGTCCTCGGCTCGTGCACCGACGGCCATGTAAGCCAGCACCGGGACGGCGACCGTCGAACTCGCGACCGCGGAGTAGTACACGACGGCTCCACTCGCGCCCGCGACACTGACGCCCGCGGTGCCGATGAGCAACCCGGCCGCCGCCGAGGCGGCCAGCATCTTCGGATTCGACACCACGAGCAGGGCCCCGATCGCCAGCGCGCCGACCGGTGTGAGTCGGCGCAACCTGGTGAGCCACACCGGTTCCTCGGTCATCGCGTCGCGCCGCAACCAGACCCACACGCCGATCACGAAGAGAATGCCGCCCATGACGATCAGCACCGGCGGTGAGACAGGCCGGTTGAGGCCGCTGATCATCCGCGGTATCTGCAGGAATACGGCTGTCACGGCAGCGAGGGCGAGCAGCCTGCCCACCAGGAACGCGAGGCCGTTGGCCAGGGCGCGATCGGTGTGGAGCACCACAAAGATCGCAATGATGATCGAGAATGGCGATATCGCCACCACCATCGCCGGTGCGAGAAGTTGGCTCAGAACTGACCACATCAGGCGTGACTTTACAGATCAATCACAAACTGTCACGCTCAGTGAGTGGACTTCTCCCGCGTCGAACTGTCCGCTGACGACCAGGCCTTCTCCGACGAGCTCCGGGCTCTGCTGAAGACCCTTGTGACCGATGAGGTCATCCGGCGAGACCGCGAGACCGGCGAGAACTTCGACGAAGACGTTCACCTCGCGCTGGGCGAGGCCGGCTACCTGGCCGCCGAGTTCAATGATGAGGCCGACGGCGGCTTCAGTCGTCTACGACGGCGGCTCTGGAATCTCGAGCTCGGTCGTGCCCACACACCGTGGTTCCACTGGGGCACGACGGCGATGGTCGCACGTGCGGTGCGGGACTTCGGCTCACCTGCGCTCAAAGCAGAGGTGATGGAGCCGGCATTGTCGGGGCGAATCCGGCTGTGCCTGGGATACACCGAGCCGGAGGGCGGATCCGACGTCGCGACCTGCAAGACGCGTGCGGTGCGCGACGGAGACGGCTGGATCATCAACGGCTCGAAGATGTTCACCTCCAACGCGCAGAACGCCTCATATGTCTTCCTGATCACCAACACCGATCCGTCCGCGCCGAAGCATCAGAGCCTGACCATGTTCCTGGTGCCGTTGGACTCGCCGGGAGTCGAGATCCAACCGCTGCGCACCGTGGATGGCGACCGCACCAACATCACGTATTACAGCGATGTCCGCGTCGATGACAGGTACCGCATCGGTGAGGTCAACGGCGGCTGGACGGTGCTGCGTGACGCGCTCAACGACGAGCACGGCACCGTCGAACGCGGAGCAGACGGTCTGCAGAAGGTCGCGGCCATGGCCGAGCACCTGGTGTTGCTCGCCGAGGCCATCGACAAAGTCGCCGCGGTGGCCGATGACGACGATGCCGTGAAGTACCGGCTGGGTCGCGGTATCGCCCGGATGGAAGCGGCGATGAGTACGCCGGACATGTTCGGTCGGGTCGCCAACGCGCAGACCATGCGCGATGTATCGCTCGAGCTGATGGACATCCAGGGAGCTGTGTCCGACCCTTCCTGTCGATGCCCAGGGCGCCCAGGCCGACGGGGGAGCCGAGTACGTCTTCCGGCTGGCGGGTCCTACGGGTATCTACGGCGGCACCCTCGAGGTATTCCGCAACATGATCGCGCAGCATGCCCTCGGCCTGGGGCGGCCCGCCTACGCGCCGCCGGTCGCCAAGACGAAGCAGCCGACCTAGAGTTTCGAGATCACCTCGGAGGCCAGCAGATCGAGCGTCTCGTCGGATCCGCGGTCGTGGGTGAACAACACGATCTGGCCGAACCCCAGCTCCTGCAACTCGTGTAGGCGGTCGACGATCGCGGGCGGCGTGCCGATGAGCCCGCCTTCCTTGAGTCCGAACGCCGGTACGCCGAAACGCTTCTCGGCGAGCCGCCGCACTTCGGGCAGTGAAGCGTCGTCCGCTGCCAGGGCCATCACCGCCTCGATCGACATCACGATTGTCGACGGGTCGCGGCCGACCTCGTCGCATATCGACCGCAGTACCGAAATCTTGCGCTCGAGGTCGCCCAGCGCATACGTCGGGATGTTCCAGACATCGGCATAGCGCGCGACCAACGGCAGTGTGTACTTCTCGCCGACGCCGCCGACGACGATCGGTGGCCTTGGCTTGCGCACCGGCCCTGGTTTGATCGGCATGTCCTTGACGGTGAAATGTTTTCCGGTGAAGTCGATCACCTCGTCGGCGAACGCCTGATGGAGGATCTGCAGTGTTTCGCCGAGACGTTCGGACCGCTCGGCGAACGTTCCCCACTCCAGCCCGAGGCGGGAATGTTCGTCCTCGATGGAGCCGCTGCCGATGCCGAGCTGCAACCTGCCCGCCGAGATCTGGTCGAGCGTCGTCGCCATTTTGGCCAGCACCGCGGGATGACGGAACTGGTTGCACAGCACCATATGTCCGATCTGGATACGTTCGGTGCGGCTGAGCAGCGCGGTGGCCAGAGTCCACGCCTCCATCGACGGGTAGTCCGGCATTCCAGGTGCGTAGAGGTGGTCGTAGAGCCAGACCGAGTCGATGCCGAGTTGCTCGCAGCGCAGAGTGCGGTGCAGGACCTGCTCATAGGTGAAGCCCATCTGGGGCAGATAGACACCGATCTCTGTCTTGTTCACGTACGAAGTTCCAATCTTCCGTGGGTGATCGTCGTCGTGCCGTTGGCGGTCGCCTCGAAGGCGAATGAATGCTCTGAGATACCAAAGGCGTTCACCGTCAGATCGCAGTCCAATGGCGTGGGCGCGGCGAACCGTACGGCGACGCGCCGAACCCGGCCAGGATCGTCGACGCCCACCAGGCCGAGCACGCGGTGCGCGCAGATCGCCATCGTGCACAGCCCGTGGGTGAACACGAAATCGAAACCCGCAGCGCGGGCGACCTCGATGTCGAAATGGTGGGCCGCCCAATCTCCGGACAGCTCGGCGTAGCGGACGTGTGATGTCCCCATCGATGTGCTGGCGCACGGTGCCGAGTGGGTGGGCCCGCGCTTCGTCGGGAAACCTGTGCTCGGCCGGTGTCCTGCCGAGATCCGCCATGCCCTCGCAGGCCGAGCAGCATCATCGTCCACGACTGCTCGACGACGACATCGCCGTGCCGGTCGATCTGTTCGAACGCCATCACGACCTGCGTGCCCGCCCTTGACGTGCGGACCGCCGAAATTCGCGACCAGGTCTGCAGCCGTTCTCCGGGGATCAGCGGCCGGTGAAGGACGATGTCATGCTCACCGTGAACACCTCCCCGGGCCCCCTGGTACGCCGCATCGGGTAGGTCTGCGCGCGCGGCTTCGTTCGGGGTGAACACCAGGATCACCGGGAACACCGCGGGCACGGCGAGTCCGCTGCGCACTGAGGGCGTCTGATCGCCGGTGGCGTGCGCATACGCGGCGATCCGGTCGCGGTCCAGACTGCCGTCGAACGGGCCGTGCCGGACCGAGGCCACCGCCATCTCGCTCATCTCCGGTGACCCTTCTGCGGCGCGAACCCTGTACTTTCCGTGGTTCGCATGGTAACGACATTCTCAGAAATCGAGAAGATTATTCTAGGGCGGAGCACTACATGCGGTTTACGTTCACCCACCCGATGCACAGCCATCCGTACAACCGGGAATTGGTGACCGGGTTCGGGCATCGCCACTGTCGCGGCGGCGGCCGAGGCGGCCGGGTTCGGACGGCTTCGGGTTCACCGATCATCCGGCGCCGTCGCAACGGTGGCTGGAGTCCGGCGGGCACGACGCGGTGGACCCGTTCGTCGCGATGGGTTACGCGGCGGCGCGGACCACGACGCTTCGGCTGATCCCGAACATCGTCGTGCTGCCGTACCGCAACCCGTTCGTGGTGGCCAAGGCGGGCGCGACGCTCGATCTGTTGTCCGACGGGCGGTTCACGCTCGGGGTCGGTGTGGGCTACCTCAAGCGGGAGTTCACCGCCCTCGGAGTGGACTTCGACGAGCGCGCCGCGCTGTTCGAGGAAGCCTTGGAGGTGATCCGGGGAATCTGGACCACCGACGACTTCTCCTATGAGGGCCGGCATTTCAGCGCCAAGGGCATCACCGCACATCCGAGGCCGGTGAGCACACCACATCCGCCGATCTGGATCGGCGGCAACACCGCGGCCGCGCGCAAGCGCGTGGTACTCCACGGCGACGGCTGGTGCCCGTTCCCGGCGCCGGCGATGCTCGCTGCGACCGCGCGCACCGCGGTCATGGACGCCGACGTCCTTGCAGAGGGCGTCGACGATCTGCGACGCAGGTTTGATGCCGCGGGCCGGGACTTCACGGGGATCGACATCACGTTCACCAACGCCGACGGTGGCAGCCCGGGAAGCGACGATTTCAATGCCGACGCCTATCTGGCCGGCCTGGAAAAGCTTGCGGCAGTGGGTGTTACCTGGGTGCAGGTCGGGTTACCCGGTGACAATCTGGCGCACGTGCTCGAGACGATCGAACGCTTCGGGAGTTCGGTGATCAAGGCTGCGAGTTGAGCGCGGGCCCTATCGATCGGCGTAGGTCAGGCCGCGATCAGCTTCAGCGGTAGCCGCTCGTGTCGGCGGATGATGTTGTTGCGCGCCCACGTGGGCGGCGCCACCAGCTCGATCCGGTCCACCCGTTCGACGAGAGCGCGCAGCATGGCCTGGATTTCCAGCCGCGCCAACCCCTGTCCCGCGCAGGCGTGCGCGCCGTGGCCGAAGCCGAGCTGACGGGTCGCGTCGCGCCGAATGTCGAAGTGCTCGGGTGATTCCCATTCGCGATCGTCGCGGTTGGCCGACGCGTAGATGATCAAGACCCGCGCACCGGCCGGGATCCGGCGCCCGGCGATGTCGGTGTCGGACAGCACGTGGCGGGAGAACGCGCGCAACGGAGATTCATAGCGGACGACCTCGTTGACGGCGCCGGGTATCAGGTCCGGGTCCTCTTTGAGGATCCGCCACTGTTCGGGGTTGGTGGCGAACAGGTGCAGCGCGTTGGAGATGGCGCTGATCGTGGTGTCCAGGGACGGCGCGATGTAGTCGATCATCAGCGCTGCGAGTTCTCCGTGCGCCACCCGGCCCTCATCGGCGGCCAGAAGTACTTCATGACCGACGCTGCCCTCGATGAGGGTGCGTTGGCGGACGACGCGTTTGGCGTAGCCGAGCATGCGCAACGACGCCGGCAGCGATTTCAGCGCCTGTCGGTTCATCGGCCCGAGAACGTCGAATGTCGCTGCACCCCATGGTAAGAGGTTCTCGCGCTGTGCGCGAGGCCAGCCGATGAGATCGGGCACCACGGCCATCGGCAATGCGCACGCCAGATCCTCGACGCCGTCGATCTCGCTGCGCCCGAGTGCAGCGTCGACCACGTGGCCGGCCTGCGCTTGCACGTCGTCCTCGATCCTGCGCAGAGCGCGGGGGAGCAGGCGGTGTGCGACGAGCTTGCGGCGCTGGTCATGTTCGACTCCGTCGCTGCTCAACGTGGTGCCGCGGGAGAGGCGGTTGGTCAGCCGGTTGAGCGCGACACCTTTGCCGGAGATGAACGTCTTGTCGTCGCGCAGGACCGCCTTGCACTCGGCGTACCTGGGCAGTGCATACACCCGATGCTTGGACAGCCACACGACGGACCCAAGCCTGCGCAGCGGCCGCGTAGTGCGGGTGCGGGTCGACGATCGCATCGGTTGTATAGATGCTCGATCGGTGGACGGGGACACCGTTGGCGAGTCTAGGCATTCGATCGAATCCTCTTGTGCGGGCGGAAGGTCGGAATTAGTTCGCAGATCCTGTCCAGGTCGCGAGCCGCGTACATCACGGTGCGGTCGGGCCGGATGATCGCCGCCGTGACGCGTGCGCGGCCCAGCCAGCCGGCGAGTTCGCCGTCGAGGGTGGCGATGTGGACGACGGCGCCGTGCTCGTCGAGTACCGCGCGCTGTGCGTCGGATGGCGTCGCTGTGGTGACGAGCGCGAAGCCATCGCCGAGGACACTGTCGAGTCTGCGGCCGTCGGCGAGCACCGGATTGGGGCACAGCGTTCCGGCCCGATGCCGAGCAGTGCGGCGTCGGCGGACGAACGCCGAGCTGCACAGGGCTGGTGTACGGCCTTCGGTCAGTTTGTTTCGCAGCCCGGGGACGAACCTGATGCGCGTGACGACAAGTCGCCGGATGAGATTGCCGAATTCGCCACCGGCCGTCATCGCCCACCCGACGCCCAGTGCGAGGCGGATCATGTGCCGGGCGTGGGGTATGCGTTCCTGCTCGTAGCTGTCGAGCGCGGTACCGGGAAGATCGCCCGCGATGACGCCTGCGAGCTTCCATGCAAGGTTCATCGCGTCACGTACACCTGCGCCCAGCCCCTGCCCGATGAATGGAGGAGTGAGGTGAGCGGCATCGCCGAGCAACAGGATGTTGCCCCGTCGCCACCGGTCGGCCATCTGCGCCCTGAAGGTGTACTCGGTCACGCGAATCAATTCGAGCTCGTCGTCGTGCACATGCGAGATCCACGGAGCCATAAGCGGCCTCAGTGCCGCAAGTGTTCGGAAGTCGGCGGCCGTCTCGTCCGGCAGCAGCCGGAACTCCCAGCGGTAGCGCGCCCGCCCGATCCGCATGTAGGTGCCCGCGCGTACGGGGTCGCATACCTGATGTACGCCGTCCCACTGGTCGAGCTCGGCCTCAGTGGCCACGTCGATGACGAGCCACCGCTGCTCGAATCTCATGTCGTGCATCGAGGATCCGATGTGCGTGCGCACGATGCTGTTGGCGCCGTCGCAGCCAAGTACGTAGTCCGCGTCCACCGAGTGAACGGATTCGTCGGTGCGGTCGCGATACGTGACCCGGATCCGCCCGTCGTGCCTCTCGGCGACACCGGCGACTTCGACGTTGCCGCGTAGTTCGGCGTTCGGGTATCGCTTCAGATTGGCGCGCAGCAGCGTCTCGAGGTCAGGCTGGTCGAACATGTTCGCCTGGGGGAAACCGTTGGTGCTGAGCGCGGTGTCGCGCCGCCACTCGGCCAGGACGCGCATCGCGGGGTCGAGGAGTCGCAGGCCCAGCGCGGGCCGCGAGATCGCGGCGAACTCGTCGGCGATACCGAGCCGGGCCAGGACGCGGTAGATCTCGTCGTCCAGATGCACCGCGCGCGGCTGTGCGTATACCGTCGCCCAGCGGTCCAGGACCAGGCAGCCAATACCGTACTGCGCCAACAGGGTTGCAGCGGTGACGCCGGTGGGACCTGCCCCCACGATGACGACGGGGTGTGAGGATTCCCGCGTCACGAGTACCTCACGACTGTGCGCTGCACGCCAAGATCGATGGTGCCGTCGTCGGTGGCGATGTTCAGCTCGACCACGTCGCCGTGCTTGAGGTACTTCGTGTTGTTGGCCTGGCGCTTGAAGAACGCCTTCCATTTGACTGCTGGAGGCAGCAGTGACCCGATGATCTCGACCACTTTCGGCGGTGCGGACAGCGCTGTGCCTGCCGGCGTACCCGTCATGATGAGATCGCCGGCGGCGAGATCCTGAAATCGAGCCAGCGAGGCCAGCGCCCGCATCGGTGGATAGATCATGTCGCCGCCGACCACCATGTTCTGCCGCACCTCGCCGTTGACGCGCAGTTGCAGCCGCAGATCGGTGAACCGCTTCAGTTCGTCGGCGTCGAGCAGCACGAGTGCGGGTCCGACCGGTGTGAACGTCGGATAGGACTTGCCCTCGTAGAACTGGGTTTGGGGGAGTTGGATGTCGCGGGCCGAGACGTCGTTGGTGACAACGAGCCCGGCGATGTAGTCCGACAGCCTGGATTCGGAAATCGCGGTGCCGACGGGGATGTCCTGCCCGATCACCAGGCCGATTTCGACCTCGTAGTCCAGCAGCTTCACGTGGTCGGGCTTGACGATGTCGGCGAACGGACCGCTGATCGACGCCGAGGACTTGCGGAAGAAGGTCAGCGGGATCGACTCTGGGGTCCATGCCCGCGTCCTTGACGTGCGACGCGAAGTTCGTCATCTGCGCGACGACGCGGCACGGTCGTGTCACGGGGGAGAGCAATTCGAGGGTGTCCACCGGCACGGTGTCGGTGCTGTGGCTGGCCCATTCGATGGCTTCGCGGTCTGTGATCAACTCGCCGGTGGTGGCTGCCGTGGTGGCGATTTTTGCTGCACCGGCGGGGGTCTGGACCCACCATGCGTCGGCCGTGCGGAGAACGGAAGTGGTCATGAGTTGGCTACTTTCAGCAGGCCGCGAAGGCGGGTCAGGGTGAATTCGTTGTTGTCGCGTAGGGCGTTGATCATTGAAAGCGCCTCGTGTGGAATGGCTTTGGGACTGATGCCGAGAAAGTCCTTCGTCACCGGCGGACCCCATTGGGCCAGGCCCGAAGCCGTGAACGGTGCCCAGCCCGGCTCCAGGGTGTTGTCGAACATGTCACCGTCGGCGAAGTGCTCGACGAGAAACCCATCGGGATCGCGCCAGTAGTCGAACAGCTGGCTGCCCTGGATGTGGCGACCGATACCCCAGGAGCGGAAATAGCCGTGGTCGCCGAGGTACTCGCCGCCCGCCGCCAGCGCGTCGAGATCGCAGACCTGGTAGGCCGAGTGCACGTAGCGGTTGCTCGGCCCCAACGCCATCGCCAAGGTGTGGTGGTCGCTGGGGTGCGATCCCCGGTCGCAGCGCATGAAGCTCATCACCGGCCCGCGATCACGCTGGCCCGGGTAATAGAGGAAGTCGCTGACGATCATCCCCAGGTTGTCGAGATACCAGTTCAGCGCCTGCGTGTACCTGGTGGTCTGGACGACGACGTGGCCCAGGCGTCGAACCCGGGCCGGCGCGCGGCTCGGACGCTGCGTGGCATTGGTGCGAAGCAGGCGGTCGCCGAAGTTGAAGAGATGCGCGTCCTGGCCCGGGCAGTGCGGGCAGTGCATGCATACCCGCCACCACCTTCACGGGGAATCCGCTCGGGTCCACCAAGTCGACCGATACGCCCCCGAGCGCTTCGGAGAGCGCCCGCGCGGTCGTGCCCGAGGCGTCCGCGAGTCGCAGGACGTCGGCCTCGTCCTGCGCCCTGAACGCCGTTCCGACGAACCTCGACCGGTCTCCGCGGCGCAGGATCACACACGGTGCGCCGGGATCGGTGCCCCGCAGCGCCAGCATGTCTTCGGTGCGCAGCGCGGTGGTGAAGCCGAAGGCCCGTGCGAACGCCTCCGCGCGCGCAAGCTCGGGCTTCTCGAACTCGAGCCAGGCGATATCGGCGATTTTTATCACCGGATTTCGTGACCGCCCGATGTGCTCACCATCCCGCGCGCCCTGCTCGCTGTGCAGGTCACTGTGGGTGCCGACAGTGTCGCTCATATCCAGCTCCTCATGATCTGACGAAATCGTCACATACGACGCAACACTCAGTCAATACTTTCTGACGAAATCATCAAAAGTGAGGAACTCTGCTACCTTGAGTGGGTGAGTGATCAATCGGAGGCGTCGGGCAACCGCCTGGCGCGCCGCAAACAGCGCACGCGGGCGGCACTGATCAAGGCGGCGCAGAGCTTCATCGCGGCGGACAAGGTCAACGTGCCCGTCCTGGAGATCACCCAGGCGGCCGATGTGGGAATGGGTTCCTTCTACAACCACTTCGAGAGCAAAGAGCAGCTGTTCGAGGCTGCGATCACCGAGGCGCTCGACGCCCACGGCGCGCTCCTGGACCAGCTCACGTCTTCGATCGAGGATCCCGCCGAAACCTTTGCCCGCAGCTACCGGTTGACCGGCCGGTTGTTCCGGCGTCGACCGCAAGAAAGTCGAATCCTGCTGGCGAACGGCATGACGTTGTTGGCATCCGAGAAGGGTTTGGCGCCACGGGCTTTGCGCGACATCCAAGAGGCGAACCGGGTGGGGCGGTTCACGCGTCGACGACCCCGAAGTCGCACTGGCGGTGGCGGGCGGTGCGCTGCTCGGGCTCGGCAATCTGCTGCGCAACCAGCCCGACCGCGACGACGCCGAAGCAACCGACCGCGTCACCGAAGACGTGCTGCGGTTGTTCGGTCTGCCCGCCGACGAAGCTCGCGAAATCTGCCGGCGACCGTTGCCGGACCTGGACAGCGTGGGCGAACCGAATTCGGCGGCCTGACCGTCGGCCAGTAGTGTGCACTCAGATCGCGAATCGGGGCTTACCGCAGCGCTTTTGCGGTCTGAACGCACACCGTTCCTCGGCATCGCCGTCGTCGGGAGTTGCCACGCCGCCAGCCAGCTGGCGAAGCTTCGTTCGATGACCGCCGCAATCAGGTCGTCCTTGTCCTTGAAGTGCCAGTAGATGGAGCTGGCGGGCAATCCGCATTTCGCGCTGACTGCGCCGATGCTTGTGCCTTCGTAGCCGCGTTCGGCGGCGATCTCGGTCGCGCGGCGAGAATTCGCTCACGCGAGAGCTCGCCGTCGGCGCGCTTGCGGCGGTCCTTACGTCTTTCCGTGTCGGCCAACTCAGCTCCTGATCCGGTCTTGACACTGTAGCGATCACTACATTACCGTAGCGATCACTACGACAGCCCCTCGATCGACGAGAGCGGACCGTGAGCAGCTGAAGACAAGTACGACGTCGCAGTGATCGGGTATGGCCCCACCGGCGCCACGGCAGCCAACCTCCTTGGGTCAGATGGGCCTGAAAGTGCGTTGTGATCGAGCGTGATCCCGATGTCTACGGCCGTGCCCGCGCGATATCCACCGACGACGAAGTGCATGCGTGTCTGGCAGTCGGTCGGCCTGTCGGATCGTCTGCAGCAGGACATGCTGCCCGACCGGCCTTTGAACTTCGTGGATCGCCGAGCGGGGCGACCGTTCATCGACACTGAAACTCACACCACGCGGGACCGGGCATCCGCCGCAGCAGTTTCTTGTATCAACCCGCAGTCGACCAGGTTCTCCGCGACGGCGTCACGCGGTTTCCCAATGTCGACGTGTTACTCGAACACGAATGCCTCCGCATGCTAGACAACGGACGATCGTCGTCGAGCTCCTGCTCGCCGATCTGCGCACCGTACCCTCAAGCGGATTCCGATGCCTCATATGTCATCGCCGCCGACGGCGGCTCGTCCGCTTACCCGCGGCCAGCTCGGTGTCGGCTATTCCGGGCGCACATACACCGAGCGCTGGGTCGTCATCGACACCGAGGTGCTCACGCAATGGGACTGCACACGACCGTCTTTCGCTTCCATTGCAATCCCGATTCGGCCCTACCGTCGACTGCCCAACCCCGCTGGGCCACCACCGCTGGGAGTATCCCGCCCGCACTGGATGAGGACGAGCAGACGCTGTTGCGGACGAGAACAATCTGGAAGGTTCTCAGCGACCAGGGCATCACCTACCGAACACGTCAAGATCCTGCGCGCCGTGATCTACAGCCACCATGTCCGGTCGCAGACCGTTGGCGGGTGGGCCGGGTCTTCCTGGCCGGAGATGCCGCCCATGCGATGCCACCATGGATCGGTCAGGGGATGTCGGCAGGCGTGCGCGACGTGGCCAACCTGTGCTGGAAACTCGCCGCCGTGCTGCGGGGCAGGCGCCCGACTGCGCTACTCGACTCCTATCAGGCGGAACGCAAACCCCACGTCATCGAGGTCACGCGGCGTGCATGTCCTGATCGGCCGGATCATCACCGAGCGCAACCGCGTTCATCGCCGCGGTCCGCAATCGCGCGTTCCGTCGCGCTCATGAAGCTGCCATGCGCGGGTGCTGTTCTCGTGAAGCACGACGTGGATACCCGCCGCCCGCTACGCCGAGGGCTTCTTCGCCGAGGGCTAACACCGCGCCATCGGCTGGCAGCTCCCGCAGCCAAGAGTCAAAGACGCCGCCGGCGTCACTCGTTCGCCTTGACGACCTCCTCGGTGTCCGGTGGACTGTCCTGCACACCGGCCGCCGAATCTCTGCCGGCGTGGCCGATGCCTTTGGACGGAAATAGGCCGTGATCCCGTCGGTCCGCAGGGTCCACCGCAAACGTCAAGCATCCTCGTCGGTGGCTGCAGCCGCAAGAAGGTAGCCGCGCGCCGTCGTGCGTCCCGACGGATTCATCTATGCCGCAGCGCAATCCGGCCATAGACTGCCCGCACCTCCCAAGAACTCATCAGACCGTATACCCGATAACGGAGTGCTCCGCATGAGCAGTCACCGATCTCGCCGAACGCACCGTCGTGGTCAACGGTAAGCCGATCTTCGTCGCCGAAACCGGCGATCGGGCCCGCCGTTGATCCTGCTGCACGGCGGCGTGCCCGGTGCGTCGGGAGTGTCCAACTACTCGCGCAATATCGACGTGCTCGCCCGCGCACTTCCGGGTGATCGTCCCCGACATGCCTGGCTACGGCCGCTCAGGAAAGGGCGTCGATCAGTGCAGATCCGTTCGGCTATCTCGCCGACATGATCCGCGGCATGTTCGACGAGCTGGGCGTCGGTACCGCCCATCTGATCGGAAACTCCCTCGGCGGCGCCGCCGCACTACGGCTGGCTCTGGACTCACCTGCACCGTGTCGGCAAGCTGGTGCTGATGGGGCCCGGCGGTATCGGGACTACGAGGTCGCTTCCGACCGCTGGCCTGAACAGCCTCCTTCGGCTACTACGGCGGGACGGACCCAGCCGCGAGAAGCTGGCCGCGTTCATCCGTAATTACCTTGTCTACGACGGCACTTCGGTTCCCGACGAGCTGATCGACCAGCGCTATCAAGGCCTCGCATCGATCCCGAAGTGCTTGCGGATCCACCGTTGCGCCGGCCGTCGGGTCCCGCAGCGCTGCGCACACTGTGGCGAATGGATCTCACCCGCGATTCTCGACTTATACCGTTGCACACTCCGACCCTGGTGTTGTGGGGTCGCGACGACAAGGTCAACCGGCCCGCGGGCGGTCCGATGCTGTCTCAACACGATGCCCAACTGCGAGCTCGTGTATGACCTCACATCACCGGGCACTGGGTGCAGTGGGAGCGCGCCGACCTGTTCAACGACCTCGTCATCGACTTCCTCGGTTCCGAGTCGAGACTTGCTCATGCTCTGACGTGTTCGGCTCGGTGCACCTCGGCTATGTCGTCATCGAGACCGAGCGGTTCGCGGACTGGCGCCGGTTCGGCCGAGATGCGATCGGCATGCACCTCGACGAGACGCTGCCTCGACGTCATGCGATTCCGCCTCGACGACAACGACTGTCGTTTCCTGCTGCAGCGCGGGCCTGCCGAGGACGCCACCGCGCTCGGTTGGCAGGTCGACGACCATCACAGTTTCGACGAGATCGTCTTCGCGCGTCACGGGCCACGGCGTGCCCGTCACCGAGGGCACCGACGACGAAGTGGCGCTGCGAGGGGTCGAACGGCTTGGCGATTTCCCGGGACCCAAGGGGCTCGCCCAGGAGATCTTCGTACGCGCCGTTCTCGGTGCCGCACCGTTGGACATGGCGGTGCGCGGCGGCTTCGTCACAGGGAGACCGGGATCGGCCACGTCGCACTCACCACGAAGAAGCCGCACGAGATGTGCGGCTACTACCACACCGTTTTCGACGCCCGTCTGAGCGATTACATCGATGAGACGATCAGCGGAGTGAAGTTCAAGATCCGGTTTCTGCGCGTCAATCAGCGCCACCACTCGGTGGCGATCGCCGTCTGTGAACCGTCTTCCGATCGACCCCATCCGGACGCGGATCCAGCACCTCAACATCCAGGTCGCCGACCTCGACGACATGACCGCGTCCTATCAGCGGGTCAAAGAACTCGGATTCGGCATGGCGCTCGGGGTGGGCCAGCACACCAACGCCACTAGAACGCCGCTTCGGGCAGGCTCATGATGTCGTCGTCGATGGTCTCGACGATTTTGCAGGTCGTCGTGATTCTCGGCAGCATGTTCGACGCGAAGAACGCGGCGGTCGCGATCTTGCCTTGATAGAAGGCCTCGTCATCGGCGCCCGGTCCGGCCTGCAGTGCCGCGTGCGCGACGTCGGCCTGCGCCAGAAGCCGCCACCCGATGATCAGATCCCCGACGGCCATCAGGTAGCGCACCGAGGACAGGCCGATCTTGTAGATCTCCGAAGGCTGTTCGGACGCGGCCATCAGGTATCCGGTCAGCGCGCCCGTCATCGCCTGCACGTCGGCGAGCGCTACCCGCAGCAGATCCGCGTGCGGTTTCAGCGCCGGGTCGCAACCTTCGATGGTCTCGCTGATCTGCGACGCCACATGCGCCAGTGCCGCACCGTTGTCCCGGAAGATCTTGCGGAAGATGAAGTCCAGCGCCTGGATCGCGGTGGTGCCTTCGTACAGCGAGTCGATCTTCGCATCGCGGATGTACTGCTCGATCGGGTAGTCCTGCAGAAACCCGGAACCGCCGAGCGTCTGCAGCGATTCGATCAGGACCTCGGATGCACGTTCCGAGCCGACTCCCTTGACCACCGGGAGCAGCAGGTCGTCGATCCGATGGGCCAGATCCGGGTCTGCCCCCGAGACATGTTGGGCGACATCGCTGTTCTGGTGTGCGGCGGCGTACATGTAGAGCGCGCGCAGACCTTCGGCGTACGCCTTCTGGGTCATCAGGCTCCGCCGAACATCGGGATGGGCGATGATCGCCACACGTGGCGCGGTCTTATCGGTCATCTGCGTCATGTCGGCGCCTTGGATGCGCTCCTTGGCGTAGGCGAGCGCATTGAGATAGCCCGTGGACAACGTGCCCGCCGCCTTGACGCCGATGGTCATCCTGGCGTTCTCGATGACGGTGAACATCTGCGCGATGCCGTTGTGAATGTCGCCGACCAGATATCCGACGGCAGGCACACCGTCGGCGCCGAAAGTCAGTTCGCACGTCGGCGACGACTTGAGGCCCATCTTGTGTTCCAGGCCGGTCGCGAAAACGCCGTTGCGAGAGCCGAGTTCAAATGTCTCGGGATCGAAGTGGAACTTGGGGACGTAGAACAGGCTCAAACCCTTCGTGCCCGGACCCGCGCCCTCGGGGCGGGCGAGGACGAGGTGGAAGATGTTCTCCGCGGTGTCGCCGACATCACCGCCGGAGATGAAGCGTTTGACGCCGTCGATGTGCCAGGTGCCATCCGGTTGCGGGATGGCCTTGGTGCGGCCCGCCCCGACATCCGAACCGGCATCAGGCTCGGTCAGCACCATGGTCGAAGCCCAACCGCGCTCCACACCCGCTGCGGCCCAACGCTTCTGCTCGTCGGTGCCTTCGATGTAGAGCGCATTGGCCATTGTGGGTCCCAGCGCCCACCAGAAGCCGGCCGACGGATTGGCGGACAGCAGAATTTCGTTGATGGCCCATACCAGCGGTGCGGGGGCTGCTACTCCGCCGATCTCCTCGGCGATTCCGATGCGCCACCATTCGGCGTCCTTGACCGCTTGTACCGACTTGGCCAGTCCACCGGGCACGCTGATGGAGTGCGTCTGCGGGTCGAACACGGGCGGATGGCGGTCGGCGTCGGCGAACGATTCGGCGACCGGTCCTTCGGCCAGTCGGGTGACCTCGTCGAGCATGGTGGCAACGGTGTCGGCGTCGAGGTCGCCGTATCCTCCGGAGTCCAGAACGCTCCCCAGTCCGAGCACCTCGAAGAGGTTGAACTCGATATCACGCACATTGGCGATGTAGTGCCCCACCGTTTTCCCCTTCCGTGTAGCCCATGGAAGTGTGGCTGAGCAGGGAAAACGTACGCAACCGTAAGTTACGGTGACGCAACCGTAGGAAACGAGGTCATCGCGCGCTGTGTGACGTGGGTCATAGCTGGCCGTTTTCGGCCGTCTGCGCTCAAGGCTTCGGCAGCGCCGCCACGACGTCGACCCGGTCGGGGTCGAAGCTGAAATATCCTGTGATGGGCCGGGTTTCGGGAAGCGGTTCCTCGTAACTCCAGGCGATGTCGTCGACGACGCCGTCGCCGTTGATCGCCGACCAGTAGGTGGCGTAACCCTTGTAGTTGCAATAGCTGCTGGTCTGCGAGCGCCGCAGCCGGTCGGTGCGCACCAGCGCGGGGGAAACGTACAGGCGGGGTTGCAGGGCTGTTTCGAAGACGATCACCGTGTCGGTGGTGTCCACCAGCACCTCGTCGCCGAGTGAGACGCGCAATGCGCGATCGGTGGGCCGGCAATCGACGCGGTGATACGGATTCGGCGGGTAGTGCACAAGGCGGCGGCCTTCCTCCAGCCACGCGTCGACCGCATCCCAGGGGACCTGGATGTAGCCGGGGGCCTCGGCCACCGGCTCGCCGGGGAGGTCCGCGATCTCGTCGACGGGAAACGCATAGCTCAGCGGGCGGTCGGGCCGGTGCACCAACAGCGCCCGTTCGGTGTCGATCACCGCGTGACCGTCGCGCAATGCCTGCACTCGTCGAGGGTGGGGTTCGACAAAGACGGTGCCCGGGGCCAGCGGTGGAGAGAACCATCCGGCAGGATCCTGACTCAGCGGACCACGCCCGGTAACGAGACTCATGAACACAGCTTTACAAAGGCGTGCAGAAGTGTCATTTCTTTGTCGAAGTCGCATGACCGGGCCGCCGAAGGAGTGCAATCGGGGGAGCAGAGAGTTCGTTGTCGAACGGGGGGATATGAAACGACTCAACGGTGTCGACGCTTTGATGCTCTACAGCGAGACGCCCGAGGTCCACATGCATACGTTGAAGATCGGCATCCTCGACGTCTCGGGTGTCGACGGCTTCAACTTCGAGATGTTCCGCCGGGTCGCCTACCCGCGGTTGATGGCTCTGACTCCGCTGCGCTACCAGCTCGTCGACATCCCGCTGAAGCTTCATCACCCGATGTGGACGGAAAACGATGACGTCGACCTGGACTATCACCTGCACCGGCAGCGTGTGCCTGCCCCCGGTGGTCGCCGAGAACTCGATGTGCTGATCGGCGAGATCGCCAGTACGCCGCTGGACCGCGACCACCCGCTGTGGCAGATGTATTTCGTCGAGGGCTTGGCGGACGGCCGAATAGCCATCGTTCACAAGGTTCATCACGTCCTCGCCGACGGCGTCGCGTCGGCCAACCAGATGGCCATGGCGATCACGCCACATGAACCCGCGGACGTGGTTCCGCCGCCCCGCGAAGAGGTGCCCCGCACTCGGCGCGGCCTGCTGGCGGCGGCAGGGCGCGATCACGTGGGGCTGATCCGGAAGTTGCCACGGCTGGTGAGTGAAACCGCCGCGGGCGTCTCGCGGGTCCGCCGACGATCCAAAGAGCGCGGGGTGCATCCCGAGTTGGCCCGCAATTTCGCTCCACCGTCGTGCTTCGTCAATCACGTGGTGACACCGGGACGGCGCTTCGCGACGGCGCCGCTGGCGTTGTCCGATGTGAAAGAGACCGCCAAGCACCTCGGCGTGACGTTGAACGACATCGTGCTGGCGACGGTCGCAGGCGCGCTGCGCAGCCTGCTGCTGCGCTACGACGGGAAGGCCGAATCGCCACTGATCGCGGGCGTACCGGTGAGCACCAACCCATCGCGCGAGCGATTGACGGGCAACGAGTTCACCTACATCACCCCGTCATTGCCGGTGCATATCGACGATCCGTTGGAGCGGGTGAGGCTGACTGCGGTGTCCACGGGCATCGCCAAGGAGAACCACCAGCTGCTCGGACCTGCGCTGCTGCCCGCGTGGATGTCCTACCTTCCGCCGGCGATGTCGCCGCCGATATTCCGCCGCCAGGCCAGGCGAGTCGAGTCGGCGAGCGTGTTCAACCTGACGGTGTCGAACGTGCCAGGACCCCGCGACCGGGGCTCCATCGAAGGCGGCGTGGTCACGGAGGTCTACTCGGTCGGGCCCGTGGTCGCGGGCAGCGGCATGAACGTCACGGTGTGGAGCTATGTCGATCAGCTCGCGATCTCGGTGCTGACCGACGACGTGACCCTCGGCGACCCGCACGAGGCAACCGACGCGATGATCGACGCGTTCGTCGAGATACGTCGGGCGGCAGGACTGCCCGGCGAGCTGACGGAGGTGGGCGCCGTCATGCCGCTGGCGGCGGCCGCGGGCTGACCTCTCGCTACGCGCGACAGCCCGCCCCGGGGTGGTTTACAGATTTGCGCATTTCGTCATGTCGCCGCCAAAACTCATCCTTTACAGATCCTCGGGAAAGTGTCACGCTTCGTAGGTGCCCCTGCCTCTCGACGAATCGAACTCCATCGGGAGCCGTCGGTATCAGCTGACTGTGGTCGCCTCCAGCGTTGTCGACCTGGTCGGATCCGCCGGCGGATGGATGTGTGACAAGGCGAGAGCCGGGTGGGACGTCAAGGTGGTGCTCACCGACGACCACGACACCCGGCCCCTCGCGATCCTCGGTGCGTCGCCGCTGGATGCCGACGCAGAGCTGGCCGACGTGATGAAGGCGGCCTTCCGGGGCGGCGCACTCGCCGTCAGCGCGGGGGTACTCGAGGACGAGCGAATCCGCGCGGGCGTGCTCGGCATCTTGAAGCGCGGCCTGACCGAGGTGACGGTCTGGGGTCAGGACTGGCCGACCGAGCTCAGCCGAAAGGCCGATCCGATCGAGCACACACTGAGTTCGGCCGCCAGGGCGTTCAAGGCGCACGCCCTCGGTGCCGCGACGGTGTCGAAGGAACCGGTCGCAGGAACCGAGACGCTCTTCAGCCTCGGCCCGGACGCGCTTCGCCCGCTGTATTCGGTCTAGCGGATCCAGCCGCGGCGGCGCAGCCACCAGTCGCGGCCGACCGCGAAGAAGATCAGTAGGGCGAAGGCGATGAGAAATGCGTCTTCGACGCGACCCACATGGTTGCCGCGCAGCATGGCCAGCAGAAACAGCGCCGCCACAATGCCGCCGATATGGATCGCCTTATGGTTCTCCGTGGACCAGCCCCATTCGGCGGACGGCACATCCTCGATGTCAACAGTGTCTCTGCCGGGGTGTAGCTCGACCTCGGTCGTGGCCACGGCTGCTCCTCACGATGGGCGGACAACTGCCGACATTCTGGCATACGCGCCTTTCCGGGTGGCTGCGAGCGCCCGTAGGGTCGTGCGTCATGGCCAACCAGTTCCAGGGAAAAGTCGTCTTCGTCACCGGCGCGGCACGGGGGCAGGGCCGTGCGCACGCCGTGCGGTTCGCCGAAGAAGGAGCCGACGTCATCGCGGTGGATCTGTGCGACCAGATCGACAGCGTCGCTTATCCCATGGCGACACCGGAGGATCTCGACGAGACGGTCAACCTGGTTGAGAAGACGGGCCGCCGGATCGTGGCCGAGCACGTCGATGTCCGTGATCTCGAACGACTCGAGGCCGCCGTGGCCAAGGGGGTGGACGAATTCGGGCGGATCGACTTCGTGCTCGCCAATGCGGGGATACTGCCGGTGGCGGGGGAGCCCGGCAGCAACATCGGGGCGTTCGTCGATGCGGTGAACGTGATGCTCAACGGCGTCTATTTCACGATCGTGGCCGCGCTGCCCGCGATGCTGTCCCACGGAGACGGCGGGGCGATCGTGATCACCAGCTCGGCGGCAGGGTTCAAACCGGTCACCGTCGATTTCGGCACGGCCAGCCACGGCGCGGCCGGATACACCGCCGCCAAGCACGGGGTTATCGGGGTGATGCGACATTTCGCAATAGCCCTGGCCGAGAAGAACATTCGCGTCAACACGGTGCATCCTGGCGGGGTGGCGACGCCGATGATCTACAACGAGGCGATGGCGGAGTGGTCAGCGGCGCATCCGTCGTTCAGTCCGTCGCAACAGCCGCTGTTGGACACTCCGCCGGTCGAGTCGGAGGCCATCAGCGACACGATGGTGTATTTGTGCGGCGCATCGGGCCGGTACGTCACCGGTGTCGCGTTGCCGGTCGACGGCGGTCAGACGGTCAAGTGATCGCGCCGTAGCGTCGAAGCGCCTCGGCGCGCTCCGCCTTGTGATCGACGATCGGGTCCGGGTAGTCGTCACCGTCGATTTCGGGAACCCACCGGCGGACGTAATCGCCGTCGGGATCGAACTTCTCGCCCTGCGTCGTCGGGTTGAACACCCTGAAGTACGGGGCGGCGTCGGTGCCACACCCCGCCGCCCACTGCCAGCCGTGCTGATTGTTCGCCATATCGCCGTCGACCAATTGGTCGAGGAACCAGCGCGCCCCCCACTGCCAGGGCAGGTGCAGGTCCTTGACCAGAAACGACGCCACGATCATGCGTACACGGTTGTGCATGAAGCCGGTTTCGGCCAGCTGCCGCATGCCGGCATCGACGATCGGAAACCCGGTGCGGCCGGCCTTCCACGCGTCGAACAGCGCGCGAGCATTCTTGTCGTCGTCGACCTGCAATCTTGTCGAACGAGGTGTTCCAGTTCCACCATGCGCTGTCGGGCCATTCGCGGAGGACGGCGGCGTAGAAATCGCGGAACGCCAGCTCGCGCAGGTAGGCCTGCGCGCCCGTGCCCTTGCCGAGGTCGGCCGCCATGGTGCGCGGATGGATGGTGCCGAACTTCAGGTGTGCCGACATGCGGCTGGTGGCGGGCAGGTCCGGCCGGTTGCGATCCTCGGCGTAGTTGTCGAGTCGCTTCTGTACGAACGACTTCCACTGGCGCCTGGCCGCGTCCTCTCCGGCGGGCAGTTCCAGCTCGATCCCGAGATCGGGGATGTGCACCCCGCCGGGAACATCCTTGGGGTCGATCCACTGCGCGGATTTCGGGCCGGACGACGCCGGCGGCCGCCAGCTGAGCTTCTGCCATGCGGCATAGAACGGGGTGAACACCTTGTAGGGCGTGCCGTCGTCCTTGGTGACTCGTCCGGGTGATACGAGGTAGGGCGATCCGGTGGCTTCAAGTTCTATGTCACCCAGCCCCTTGCGCACCGCGTCGTCGCGACGCAGGCCGAACGGTGAGAAGTCCGCGGACACATGCACCGACGAGGCGCCGATCGCCTTGGCCAAGGCCGGAATTCGCTTCTCGGGACGTCCGCGCGTCACGTGCAGCCGACCGTCAAGGCGCTCGTGCAGATCCCGCAGGGCGTCGTAGAGGTACTGCAGCCGGCGCTGCCCCGCCGATGCCTTCAGTCGCGGGTCCAGAACGTAGCAGGCGAGTACCTCGCCGTCGGTGGTCGCGGCGTCCAGCAGCGCGGGCAGATCAGCCAGTCGCAGATCGCGCCGAAACCACATCAGTGCGGGCATGCCATTGATGCTGCCCCAATTTCCCTGTAGAGAAACAGGATGCAGTTCTGGTCGGGCACCCCGTTCATGAAAACGTCAGAAATACTGCCCGTAGCGAAGATGCTCGACGAGGCCGGCTACGACGGCATGGTGTCCGCCGACCACCTCGTCTATCCCCGTAACCTGTCGTCGCCATATCCGGACCACCCCAGTGGTAAGCCTCCTTGGCCACCGGAGACAGCGTGGCCGGACTGCTGGGTGCAGATCGGTGCGATGGCGGCGGTGACGAGTCGGCTGCGGTTCTCCAATGCCGTGTACATAGCGCCGGCGCGACCCCTGCTCGAGGTTGCCAAACAGGTCGCCACTGCCGCAGTGCTGTCCGACGGGCGGGTGTCGCTGGCGGTCGGCGTCGGGTGGATGCGGGAGGAGTACGACCTGTTGGGCCAGGACTTCACGACCCGCGGCAAGCGGCTCAACGAGATGATCCCCGCGTTGCGTGCGCTGTGGGGCGGTGGTTGGGTTTCGTGGGATGGGGAGTACTACCAGGTGCCGGAGCTGATGATCGAACCCCATCCGGGTGCGCCGGTGCCCATTCACTGCGGAGGCGAGTCCGATGCGGCCCTGCGACGTGCGGCGAAACTCTGCGACGGCTGGGTCGGCTACGCGTACGGATGGGACGAGGCGGCGTCGTACGTGCGCAGAGTCCAGGAGTTCCGACGCGAATACGGACGGGACACAGAGCCTTTCGATATCAAACTGGCGCTGCTGGAGCCCGCGACGCCGGACCTTTACAAGCGTGCTGAGGACATCGGTATCACGGCAGTGATGTGCAGCCCGTGGGGCGGGATCGAAATGCCGGGTACCGACGTGCAACGCTACCGCGAGCCCATCGAACGATTCGCCGAGAACATCATCGGAAAGGTGCGCTAGTGAGTTTCGAAGGTGGCGAGGTCCGCGATCTCGTGCAGTGCCTCTACGCCACGATCGACCGGCACGATTGGTCGACGCTGGAAGCCCTGGTGTCCCAACGGGTGGTCGTCGAGGCCGACGGCGGCCCGGGGGTCGGCTGGGACGCGTGGCTTTCTCGCCTGCAGGAGTTCTTCACCGCCTTTCCCGACGGCCGCCACGAACTCGAGGAGGTTCTCGTCGACGGTTCACACGGTGTGTCTAGATGCCGGTTCGTCGGCACGCACACCGGCGAGTACCGGGGTGTCGCGCCGACGGGCGTCGCGGTGTCGATATCCGGTATCCACATCGACCGATTTCAGGGCGACATGCTCGTCGCCCACCGTGGCCAGCTCGACATGTACCGGCTCTACCAGCAGCTCGAAGGCGTTGAACCCTCCTAGTCGCCCGGGTCGAAGCGGAAAACCGCAAGTTCGCCTGCAAGCGCCTCGAATTCGTCGGGTGTCCCTTCGCGAACCAGCCCTGACCGCTTCGCGAAACCGACGCCGACCGGAACCTCGACCGCGAAGCTGCGCAGCACCGGGGCGGCGTCGGACGGACTCAGTTCGACGATCGTGACCCGTCTGGAGCGACGGCCCCGGGTGAGGGTTCCGACTCCGGCGGCACGTGCGTTGGCCGCCCAGTCGGCACCGGGATAGCCCGCGACGGTGTACAGACCGCCGTCGTGCTCGAACGGTGTCATCGGAGTGCTGCGGAGCTTGCCCGACTTGCGCCCCGGCACGGTCAGAATCTGGGCGGGACCTGCGGGGATGCCAAGCTTCGCCATCGCCTTCACCAGGCGGTTCATCGGCTTGAGATAGCGCGGCGGACGATGATCAGACATGTGTGCTCCTTCGGTGACTCGTGAACAGATGTCGGTTCGCCGACACCGCGCCGGCGAAGGACTGTGCGGGACGCCCGAGGATCTTCTCCACGTCGTGGGTCACCACCGCAGGCTTCCCCACGGTCTCGGACAACATCGCGATGTAGGCATCGGCGAATCGGGCAGGCAAACCCGCGGCGACGAAGCGTTGCCGCACCTGTTGTGCAGGGACCTCGTGGTAGGTCAACCGACGGTCGAGGGCGCCTCCGATGACATCGACAAGCTCGGTATTCGTCAGCGACTGCGGACCGGTGAGCGGAATCTTCTGTCCGACAAGGTCATCGGTGAGCAGAGCGTGCGCGGCGACTGCGGAGATGTCGCGGTCCACGATCGGCGCGGTCGACGCCTCCGCGTACGGGCCCGCGACAACGTCGCCCGCTTGAATCTGGGGCGCCCACATGCCGAAGAAGTTGCTGACGAACACCGTCGGGCGCAGGCTCACCCACTCCAGGCCGGAGTCGACGGCGAGTTGTTCGACCTCCCGGTTGCGGTCGCCGCGGAATCGCGACGGTTGACGCGAGAAGTCGTCGTCGGCGTTGATCGCACAGAGTGCGACAAGCCGGGTGACGCCTGCCCTCCGCGCCGATTTCACCACCGACTCCAGTTCATCGCCGAGCGCCCGGGAGTTCAGGAACACCGCCCAGGCACCGTCGAGTCCGGAGACGGCCGAACCGACGACCCGTACTCCACAGGGAAACGCGGCGGCATCCGGACGGCGGGTCACCGCACGGACCTCGACCCCGGCATTGACGAGCTGCGTGACGAGAGGACGGCCGACGTTGCCGGTGGCGCCGGTGACGAGAATTGCGTTCATGACAGAAAGGACGGCGCCGAGTCTGGGAAAGTTACACGGCGTGGTCGTAACTTTTCGTCGTCGCGTCTCGTCTGTGAGTCATGAGTAGTTCTGCAACCGTCGATGCCGCGTGGCGCAGTCATCGGCCATACCTGGTGAATCTGGCCTACCAGATGCTCGGGGACGTCGGTGAAGCCGAGGACGTCGTGCAGGAGGCGTTCATGCGGTTGGCCCGCACGGATCTTGCGCAGATCGACGACACCCGCGCCTGGCTGACGGTGGTCACCGGGCGGCTCTGTCTCGACCGGATGCGCTCTGCTCGCGCCCGGCACGAAAGCGCCGACGAGGCGACTGAACTCCGCGTGGCCACCTCACCCGAGCTGGAGCCTGCCGACCGGGTCACGCTCGATGACGAGGTACGGACCGCGCTGCTGGAGGTGTTGCGACGGCTGAGTCCCGGCGAACGGGTCGCATTCGTGCTCCACGACGTATTTCAGATGCCCTTCACCGAGATCGCCGAAACGGTCGGTAGGCCGGCGGGTACATGTCGGCAACTGGCGCGGCGGGCTCGGGCGAAGTTCTCCGAAGCCTCACCTCGCGGCCGCGAGGTCAGCCAAGCCGAACATCAGGTGGTCGCCGAGACGTTCATCACCGCGTGCGCCAACGGCGATCTGCAGGCGTTGACGGCGGTGCTCGATCCGTCGGTGTGGGGTGTCGGCACCCTGCTCGGCGACGGGGCCCCGCCTCCCGCGGTCAACCACGGGCCACGCGATGTCGCGGTCAATCTGCTGCGCTACCTCGGGCAGGGCGCGACCCTGGTCAGCGGCCCGGCGGGTCAGCCCGCGCTGCTGGCGTTCACGGACCGCCGGCTGTTCGCCGTCCTTGTGCTCACCCTGCGGGACGGCCTGATCCGCAAGATCGAGGCAACCGTCGACCCATCGGCCGCAACAACGCGCTGACACAAACGCGCTGACACAAAACGGAAAGCAGCCCGGCATGGGGGTGGCGCGGGCTGCTTTCCTGCTTCGGTTTGTGCCGCAGGCTAATTCGCCGGCGGCATCAGGACGGTGTCGATCATGTACACCGTGGCGTTGGCCGTCTGCACCCCTCCGCAGACGACGGACGCGTCGTTGACCTTGATGTCGTTGCCCATGCCGGTGACCGTCACGTCAGCGCCCTGAACCGTCTTGTGCGTACCGACTATCTGGGTGGGCGCGGTCTGTCCGGGCACCACGTGGTAGGTCAGGATGCTGGTCAGCAGCGGAGCGTCGGTCTTCAGCGTCTCGATGGTCGCCGGGTCGAGCTTGGCGAAGGCGTCATCGGTGGGAGCGAACACCGTGAACTGGCCGCCGTTGAGTGTGTCGACGAGGTTCACCTGCGGATTCAATTGGCCAGAAATCGCTTTGGTCAATGTCGTCAGCATTGGATTGTTCGACGCGGCCACCGCGACGGGATCCATCGCCATGCCCTGGACAGAGCCGGGCCCGGTCGGTACCTGCTGCGCGTAGGCCGAACAACCCGTCCCCACCATTTCGGCCTGGGCGCTTGTTGCGGTGCCGAGGGACAGTGCGAGAGCGGCTACAGCGGCGAAGCCAACCCCCAGAGTCTTCTTTGCGTGCATGAATTCGCATCCTTTCGTCGGGGGCGACAGGTGCCGCCGCGATCACTTCCAACGGGTATTCGGAGCGGGACGCGATGCGGATGGGTCCTCACCCGTACTTCAACGAAAACACCTGTGAATCAGGCAGTACGGTCACGTCTGCGGATGCACCAAGACGGGCTGTTCGCGGTACAGGTCCGGGAATGTCTGCTTGAGCGCGTCGATCTTGGGCATGTCGTTGATGGCGATGTAGGACGCGGTCGGATTCAGGTCGAGATAATCCTGGTGGTAGTCCTCGGCCGGGAAGAATCCCTTGTCGGCGTCGGTCTTCGTGACAAGCGGTGCATCGAAGACCTTGGCGGCGTTCAGCTGCGCGATGTAGGCGTCGGCGATCTTCTTCTGCGCATCGCTCTGCGGGAAGATCGCCGAACGGTATTGGCTGCCGACGTCGGGGCCCTGCCGATTCAACTCGGTGGGGTCGTGGACGACGGAGAAGAAGACGTGAAGCAGCGCACCGAACGTCACCTGGCTGGGGTCGTAGGTGATGCGTACGGACTCGGCGTGACCTGTGGTGCCCGTCCCGACGGTCCCGTACTGGGCGGTCGACGCGTCACCGCCCGCATAGCCGGACACCGCCTGTGAAACGCCCCTGACGTGCTGGTAGACACCCTGCACACCCCAGAAGCAGCCGCCCGCGAGCACCGCGGTCTCGGTGGTGCCGGGGGCTCCGGTGGGCTCGTCGATCGCGGGCCCGGGAATCGTCACCGATGCGGCGGCACTCGGCGATGGCCCGGATCCGGCACACGCGACAACGCCCAGAATCAGGGCGACGGCGACGACCAGCCGCCCCGCCGCTTTGGTTACCGACACCTGTTCAGGGTAGCGACTTTGCGCCCGACCCTTCCTTACAAGACTGTGACAGCGACTCAGGCGCAACAACATAGCGCCGTCGGCGGACTACGATCGGGGTTCTGATGGACGTGACGAGAAGGCGATTCCTGGCCTGCGTCGGCGTGACCTCTCTCGGGGTGCTCGCCGTGGGCGCATGCACACGCTCGGCAGAGGCGAGCCCCGACGAAACATTCGAGGTCACGCACTCCGACGCCGAGTGGCAGCAACTGCTCACTCCCGAGCAGTACGACGTGCTTCGGCTGGCCGGCACCGAGGTGCCCTACAGCAGTCCACTCAATGACGAGCATGGGCAGGGCGTTTTCGCCTGTGCGGGCTGTGAGCTGGACCTGTTCTCGTCGGACACGAAGTTCGACAGCGGCACGGGGTGGCCCAGCTTCTGGCAGCCGCTCGCCGGAGCGGTCGTCGAGCAGTCCGACGGCACCATGGGCATGTCGCGCACCGAGGTGCTGTGCCACCGCTGCGGTGGACACCTCGGCCACGTGTTCGACGATGGTCCGCAACCCACCGGCCTGCGCTACTGCATGAACGGCGTTGCGATGACCTTTCGCGCAACCTAAGCGTCGCACGGTCATCACCCGTAGGTGAACGAGAATGCCTGCAGCCCTTTGGACAACGAGACATCCACGTTCCCGGCTCCGTCTTGGTCATCGGCGACGATCTGACGCATGTTCGGGGGACCGCTGACCGGAATGGTCGTGGTCGTGCCGTCCCTCGTCACCGTCACCGTGCCTGTGCCGCCGACAACCAGGTAGACGTTGCGCGCGTGGTATTTCAGTGCGATTTCGTTATCAGCGTTGACGGCGGTGGCACCCTGATAGTCGAGCGCCCACGTGCCGCGTAGCGCGAAGCTGTCGGCGGGAAGCTGCTTGGGGAGCACGAAGATTCGGGTGCCCTCCTCGTAATCGCCGAGGCCCCCGTAGTTCACCACCTTGCCCACGCTGAAGTACGTCTCGGGGGTGAGCGCGGACGTGGGCGTGGTGTCGGGTGCGTCGATTGCGGCGGGGAGTCCGCTGCCGTCCTCCGAAAGAAGTTGGCGGATCAGCTTTTCGGTGACGTCGTAGTCGCCCTCGCCGAACTTGATGTGCCGTACCGTGCCCTGCTGGTCGATGAGATATTCGGCGGGCCAGTACCGGTTGCGGTAGTTGGTCCACGTCGAGTACCCGTTGTCCATGGCGATCGGGTAGGTGATGCCGAGGTCCTTGGCGCCGCTGACGACGTTGGACTCGACCTTCTCGAACGCGTACTCGGGCGTGTGGATGCCGATCACCTCGAAACCCTTGTCGCGGTAGGCGTCATACCAACCGACGACGTGCGGTATCGCGCGCTGGCAGTTGATGCAGGAGTACGCCCAGAAGTCGATGAGTACGACCTTGCCGCGCAACGACTTCAGGTCGATGGGCGAATTTCCGGGAGTGTTTATCCACTTCGTGATGCCCTTGATGTCGGGCGCGGTCCCGCAGCTTTCGAGCTCAGGTGCGCCGTTGGTGCAGTTCGACAGCGCGGCGTTCTGGTCATTGACGAGGCCGCCGAGGTTGAGTTTCTCGCGGAGTTGGTCCTCGCCGCCGACCCGCTCGGTCAGTGCGCCGGTGTAGTCGGGGATCGCCCGTTGCAGCACGGCGGGCAGGTTGAAAACCAGTGCGACGGCCAACAGGATCGTGACGACGCCCGCGACGACGCGGATCGTGCGCTGCCTGCGCCGGAACGCGGCGACGCGCTGGGCCACCCGTTGCCCCGCCAAGGCGAAGAACAGCAGCGGCAGGGCCGCGCCGACCGTGAAGGACAGCGTCAGCGCGACGGTGTCCAGCCCGATGGTTCCGGTTGCGCCCGCGACGACGATGGCGGCCAGCACCGGGCCTGCGCATGGCACATACAAGCACGCCCAGCGCCAACCCGAGCCCGAAACCGCTTTTCCCCGAACCGAACTGCTTCTGCGGAAGCTTGGAGAACGGCTTCTCCAACAGCGCCTCGAACTGCGGGAAGATCAATCCGAGGCCGATGGCCACCAGAGCGATGAGCGCCACCCAGCGGATCGCGTCCTGGGGCAGATGCAGAAGCGACAGCAGCGTCGAACCCAGCAGGGTGACGACGCTGAAGCTCAGCACCAGTCCGGCGATGACGCGATAGGGCCGCAGGGTTTCCGACAGCGTGCGGCGGGTCGCGACCTTCGTGGCGACCGTGCCCGATCCGTCGGCCTCGGTGGATCGGGCGCCCTGTGTGCCGGAGAAGAAGATCACCGGCAGCACCGGCAGGATGCACGGCGAGATGCCGGTGATCAGCCCGCCGAGAAAGCCGATGGCTATGAGTGTCGTCATGTCTGTACTTCGTAGCGTAGGTCGGCCCGGACGCTATTGTGCGGCAGCGTCATTGATTGGTAATGAGCACATAACCGAAGAGGCGGCCCGGCATAGCGCCGGGCCGCCTCGTGCGGAACGTGTTGTAGCGGTGCTACATCGCAGGCTAGGCCGGCGGCATCAGCACGGTATCGATCATGTAGACCGTCGCGTTGGCGGTCTTCACGCCGCCGCAGACCAGGCCGGCGTCATTGAACTTGAGGTCGGGGCCTGCGCCGGTCACTGCGACTGATCCGCCCTCCATCGTCTTGTGGTCACCGACGACGGCGGCGGGGCTGGCCTGCCCCTCGACGACGTGATAGGTCAGGATGCTGGTCAGCAGATCCGAATCGGTCTTCAGCTTCTCCAGCGTCGCCGCGTCGATCTTGGCGAAGGCGTCATCGGTGGGTGCGAAGACGGTGAGGCCCGGATTGCTGTTCAGGGTCTCGACGAGGTTCACGTTCGGATTGAGCTTCCCCGACAGAGCCGACGTGAGTGTCGTGAGCATCGGGTTGTTCGACGCCGCGACGGCCACCGGATCCTGAGCCATACCCGAAACCGAACCCGGACCGCTGGGGACCTGTTCGGCGTAGGTGGCGCAACCCGCACCCACGAGATCAGCCGCAGGATCGGCGTTCGCCGTGGTGGCCGGTGGCGCCTCGGCCGTCATCGCCGGCGCCTCACCTGACATTGCCGGCGCGGAGCTCGTCATCGAGGCGGTGCTCGTGGCCTCGGTGGACGAATCGCTCGAACATGCGGAAATCCCGAAAATCGCCAGTCCGGCGAGTCCCGCCGAGGCGATTGCCTTTCGGTGAACTGTCCTCATCACTACCCCATCCATGTCACGGACGACACGCCTCGTCGCCCTTGCGGTTCCAACGCATGAGATTCGTAGGGGGCGTCGATTCGGATGGCGCGCGTCACACTTGCGTCACATTCGCGTCGCGCCCGCCCGCTGCGCGACAATGGGTCGGTGAGCGGGTTCGAGGGTTGGGCCACAGTGGGAGAGCGGTGGGCCCCCGCGCGCAGCGCAGGGGACGACTCGGGAAGTGATCGAGTGCGTGTGCTGATACTCGGCAGCACCGGCTCCATCGGCACCCAGGCGCTGGAGGTCATCGCCGCCAACCCGGACCGCTTCGAGGTGGTCGGGCTGGCGGCCGGTGGCGGCAATCCGGGCCTGTTGGCCCAGCAGCGTGCCGAGACAGGGGTGACGGACGTCGCGGTCGCCGACGCAAAGGCCGCGGCGCAGGTCGGTGACGTCACCTATGCAGGTCCTGACGCCGTCACCCGCCTGGTCGAGAACGCCTGCGAGAATCCGGTGTCGACGTCGTCCTGAACGCGCTCGTCGGCGCGCTGGGTCTGAAACCCACGCTGGCGGCATTGGCCGGCGGTGCCCGGCTGGCGCTGGCCAACAAGGAGTCGCTGGTCGCGGGCGGTCCGCTGGTGGTGAAGGCGGCCAAGCCCGGCCAGATCGTCCCCGTCGACTCCGAACACTCCGCGATGGCGCAGTGTCTGCGCGGCGGTACGCCTGACGAAGTCGCGAAAATCGTGCTCACCGCGTCGGGCGGCCCGTTCCTCGGCTGGTCGGCGGCCGACCTCGACGCCGTCACCCCCGATCAGGCGGGAAAGCATCCCACCTGGTCGATGGGCCCGATGAACACCCTCAACTCGGCCACGCTGGTCAACAAGGGCCTGGAACTCATCGAGACGCACCTGCTGTTCGGCATCGACTACGACCGCATCGAGGTGGTCGTCCATCCGCAGTCGATTGTTCACTCGATGGTGACGTTCACCGACGGTTCAACCCTCGCCCAGGCCAGCCCGCCCGATATGAAGCTGCCGATCGCGCTGGCGCTGGGCTGGCCGGCCCGCGTACCCGCCGCGGCGCCGGCATGCGACTTTGGCACGGCCTCGACCTGGCAGTTCGAGCCGCTGGACGCCGAGGTGTTCCCAGCCGTCGACCTCGCACGCCAGGCGGGGCAGCGCGGAGGCTGCCTGACCGCGGTGTACAACGCAGCGAACGAGGAAGCGGCGGCCGCCTTCCTCGACGGGAGGATCCGATTTCCCGTCATTGTGCGAACAATTGCCGAGGTCCTGCGCGCTGCCGACCAGTGGGCCGCCGAACCCGCTACCGTGGATGACGTACTCGACGCACAGCGCTGGGCCCGCGACCGGGCAAAGCGTGAAGTCGAGAAGGCGATTTCTAGAAAAGGACTACTCACCACATGATGTTCGTGCTCGGCATCATCGCGTTCGCGTTGTGCATCCTGCTGTCGGTGGCACTGCACGAATGCGGCCATATGTGGGTGGCGCGTGCCACGGGAATGAAGGTGCGTCGCTACTTCGTCGGCTTCGGCCCCACGTTGTGGTCGACTCGCAGGCCCAACAAGCTGGGATCGACCGAGTACGGAGTCAAGGCCGTCCCGCTGGGCGGCTTCTGCGATATCGCGGGCATGACCTCGATCGACGAAATCGCTCCAGAGGACGAGCGCTACGCGATGTACCGGCAGAAGACGTGGAAGCGGGTCGCCGTGCTGGCCGCGGGTCCCGCCATGAACTTCGTGGTCGGCCTGGTGCTGATTTACGGCATCGCGGTGATCTGGGGTCTGCCCAACCTGCACCCGCCCACCCAGGCGATCGTCGGCGAAACCGGTTGTGTCGCCGACCAAATCGCCAAGGACAAGGTGGCCGACTGCAGCGGACCCGGTCCGGCCGCGCAAGCCGGCATCCGCGCGGGCGATGTGATCGTCAAGGTCGGCGACACCGCCGTCGCCACCTTCGACGAAGCTCGGACGGCACTGCAAGGGGCGTCGGGTCCGACCACCATCGGCTACGAGCGTGACGGGCAACCCGCCAGCACGGTCGTCGATGTCACCAGAACGCAGCGCTTCACCGGCGATGGCGATGTGCCGTCGACCGTTGGCGCCATCGGGATCGCGGCCGCATATTTCGGGCCGACGCAGTACAACCCGCTGTCGGCGGTGCCCGCCACCTTCGCGTTCACCGGCGACCTGACCGTCGAACTGGGCAAGTCGCTGGCCAAGATCCCGACCAAGGTCGGGGCGCTGGTGCACTCGATCGGCGGCGGTGAGCGTGACCCCGAGACGCCGATCAGCGTGGTCGGCGCCAGCATCATCGGCGGCGACACCGTCGAGGCCGGGTTGTGGGTGGCGTTCTGGTTCTTCCTGGCCCAGCTGAACTTCGTCCTCGGCGCGATCAACCTGGTTCCGCTGCTGCCGTTCGACGGCGGCCACATCGCGATTGCGATGTTCGAGAAGATCCGCAATATGATTCGGTCGGCGCGCGGCAGGGTGGCCGCGGCGCCCGTCAACTACCTCAAGCTGATGCCCGCCACCTACGTGATCTTGGTCGTGGTGGTCGGCTACATGCTGCTGACCGTTACCGCTGACCTGGTCAACCCGATCAGGTTGTTCCAGTAGGAGAGACTCTTGGCCTCCACCCAAAGCGTAGGGCTGGGGATTCCGGCGCCGCCGGCGCCGACCCTGGCACCACGCCGCAAGACGCGCCAGCTGATGGTGCGCGACGTCGGCGTCGGCAGCGACTATCCGATCGCCGTGCAGTCGATGTGCACCACCAAGACGCACGACATCAATTCGACGTTGCAGCAGATCGCCGAGCTGACCGCGTCGGGCTGCGACATCGTGCGCGTCGCCTGCCCGCGTCAAGAGGACGCCGACGCGTTGCCCGCCATCGCGAAGAAGTCGCAGATCCCCGTCATCGCCGACATCCACTTCCAGCCCAAGTACATCTTCGCCGCGATCGACGCGGGCTGCGCGGCCGTGCGCGTCAACCCTGGCAATATCAAGGAATTCGATGGCCGGGTCAAAGAAGTCGCCAAAGCGGCAGGGGCAGCGGGCATTCCGATCCGCATCGGCGTCAACGCCGGTTCCTTGGACAAGCGTTTCATGGAGAAGTACGGCAAGGCGACTCCGGAGGCGCTGGTCGAATCCGCGCTGTGGGAGGCCTCGTTGTTCGAGGAACACGGCTTCGGCGACATCAAGATCAGCGTCAAGCACAACGATCCCGTCGTCATGGTCGCCGCCTACGAACTGCTGGCGTCCAAGAGCGATTACCCGCTGCACCTCGGCGTCACCGAGGCGGGGCCGGCATTTCAGGGCACCATCAAATCCGCCGTCGCGTTCGGCGCGTTGCTGTCCAAGGGTATCGGCGACACCATCCGCGTCTCGCTGTCCGCGCCGCCCGGTCGAGGAGATCAAGGTAGGCAACCAGATCCTCGAATCGCTGAACCTGCGCCCGCGTGGGCTGGAGATCGTGTCGTGCCCGTCGTGCGGGCGCGCGCAGGTCGACGTCTACACCCTGGCCAACGAGGTGACCGCCGGCCTCGAGGGCATGGATGTCCCGTTACGCGTCGCGGTGATGGGCTGCGTCGTCAACGGGCCCGGTGAGGCACGCGAAGCCGACCTCGGCGTGGCTTCGGGCAACGGCAAGGGCCAGATCTTCGTCAAGGGCGAGGTCATCAAGACGGTGCCCGAGGCGCAGATCGTCGAGACGCTGATCGAAGAAGCGTTGAGACTCGCCGAACAAATGGGGACATCGCCCGAATCAGACGCAAGCGGTTCGCCGATTGTGACCGTAAGCTGAGCATGGCCCTGTGAGCACGGAGCCGCTTCGGCGGCGACATCGAACAGGGGTCACCGCACCGCCCGGGATCGGTTAGAAAGAGTCTCCATGTCGGCTCCGCCGCTATTTCGCCGCGTCGATGAGCGACGGGTTTCTGTCGTACGCGAAGCCGGCGAGGTCTATCGCGTGCTCGACGAGGATCCGGTCGGCGCCTGCATGGTCGCCGCGCGGGTCGTCGAACACGGAATCGAGCCGGCCGCCATCGGCGGCGAGCTCTGGACCCGTCAGCGGCCTACCGAATCCCTCTGTTACGCCGGGGCGAATCTGATTCCGCTGCGCGGCGGAACAGACGACATGTATGCCTTCGCCGATAAGGCGATGAGTACAGCGCGGCGTTGTTCGTCGTTGGTCGGCCGCGCCGAGATGGTGCTCCCGATGTGGCAGCGACTCGAGCACGCCTGGGGTGCGGCCCGTGACGTACGCGAGCACCAACCGCTGATGGCGCTGAGCACGCCGCCCGTCGTGTGCGACGGACCCTGCCGTGCGCCAGGTTCGCGCCGACGAACTCGATGCCTACCTGATCGCGGCGATCGACATGTTCATCGGCGAGGTCGGCATCGACCCGCGGATCGGTGACGGCGGCCGCGGCTACCGCCGCCGGGTGGCGGGGTTGATCGCCGCCGGCCGTGCGTGGGCGCGCTTCGAACGCGGTCGGGTGGTATTCAAGGCCGAGGTGGGATCCCAGTCGCCGTCGGTCGGCCAGATCCAGGGTGTGTGGGTGGATCCCGACTGGCGGGGTCGCGGGATCGGGACCGCGGGCACGGCGACGCTCGCGTCCGCGGTGGTGCGCAGCGGGCGCACCGCGAGCCTGTACGTCAACAGCTTCAACACCGTCGCCCGGGCGACCTACGACCGCATCGGCTTCACTCAGGTCGGCACGTTCGCGACCGTTCTTCTCGACTGACGCCCGCCTCGGCGGGTCCGAGCTGGCCGTGCACGCCAAGGTGGACGACTCGATACGCCGTGGCGCCGTGTCGATTCCGCGTGGTCACCATGGCGCCAACGTCAACCATCTGACGAACAAGGACGACATCGATGTCGTGACGGGCATGGTGAGATATTCCGGTATCGCTGTGAGCCTGCACCCGGCGTGACCGGGGCGGCGGAATGGTCTTTACGCTCGGTGCCATGACCAACGAGGATCCAAGAGTTGCACGCCGCGAGATCGCCGATGCGATGGTGCGTGCGCTCGAGCGGCGCCACGAGCTCCTCGACGTCGTCGTCGCGGCCGAGGACTACGACGCCGCAATCGAGGCGATCGCAAGCCATCTCGGCACGTCGGCCACTGCCGCTGAGGCCGTGCTTCGGTTGTCGTTCGATCGGCTCACCAAGGTGTCGCGGCGCAGGATCGCCGCCGAACTCGAGGATCTGAACAACCAGCTGAGTTTCACCATGGGCGAGCCCGCGAGTTCGGTGGACAGCATGGTGCTGCGTCCCTTCTCGCCGGACACCGACCGAGACATCTTCGCCGCGCGCACCGCCGATATGCGGGAGGCCGGCGACGGGTCGCGGGCGCCGGCCGGAGACCTCGAGGACGAGATCCGGGCGGGCCTCGAGCGCATGAACGTCGAAGAAGCGGCATGGCTGGTCGCCGTCCACGGTTCACGAAAGATCGGCATGGCCTTCGGCGATCTGATCTCCGGCGAGGTCAATGTGCGGATCTGGATCCACCCCGACCATCGCAAGCACGGCTACGGCACAGCTGTACTTCGCAAGTCGCGTTCGGAGATGGCCGCCTACTTCCCGGCGGTGCCGTTGGTGGTGCGCACACCGGCGGCAGGGTCCTGACGCACGCCGCTTCACTGCGCAACGTTTCTACCGTGCGAGCTCTCGCGAGATTCTCGAGCGGTAACGAACGTTCGCGCACAAACCACGGTGCGCCTCCGTCATGTTGGGGTCTCGAATTCGTAACATCTGCCTCAATGGCAACTTCAGCATCACGTGTCCTGGCGTTCCTGATGACCGTGGCGGTGGGCGTCACCCTCGGGGCGGTCACGGCCTGCACACCCAAACCCAACGGACCCGAGCCGACGGCGCAACAGTTCTTCGCCGCATTGGCCACCGGGGACACCGCGGCCGCCGCTGAGCTGAGTGACCGGCCGACAGATGCGCGCCATGCGCTCAACAACGCGTGGGCGGGACTGCAGGCCACCTCGCTCGACGCCCAGATCCTGAGCTCGAAGTATGCCGAGGACACCGGCAGCGTCACCTACCGCTACACCTGGCATCTGCCCAAGGACCGCACCTGGACCTACGACGGGCAGCTCAACATGGTCCGCAACGAGGGCCGCTGGGAAGTGCGCTGGAACGCCACCGGCGTGCATCCCAAGCTCGGCGAGAACCAGACGCTGGCACTGCGCGCCGACCAGCCACGGCGAGCCTCGGTGAACGAACGCGGCGGCACCGATGTGCTGGTGCCCGGTTACCTGTACAGCGTCTCGCTGGACGCCCAGGCAGCGGGCGGCGGGCTGATGACGACCTCGCGGGCCGTGGTCGACGCGTTGCGGCCGTTCGACAACACACTGGATCCGCAGCGTCTCGCCGAGCAGGCCAGTTCGTCGAAACAGCCGATGTACCTGATCACGCTTCGCCAGTCCGATCACGACCGGGTGGCCGCCGCGATCGGAACGATGCCGGGCGTGGTCATCACGCCTCAAGCCGAACTGCTGCCGACCGATGAGACGTTCGCGCCCGCCATCATCAGCGAGGTCAAGAAGGCGGTGGTCGACGAACTCGACGGTCAGGCGGGCTGGCGCGTGGTCAGCGTCAACCAGAACGGCGTCGACGTCGACGTGCTCAACGAAGTGCCCGGCGAACCCGCACCGTCGGTGACGATCAGCCTCGACCGGGCCGTGCAGGACGCCGCCCAGAATGCCGTGAACACCACCGGCAAGCAGGCGATGATCGTGGCGATCAAACCGTCCACCGGCGAGATCCTCGCCGTCGCGCAGAATTCCTCTGCCGACGCGCAGGGTCCACTCGCGACGACGGGCCTCTATCCGCCGGGATCGACGTTCAAGATGGTCACTGCGGGCGCGGCGATCGAACGTGACATGGCGACCCCCAACACGCTGCTGCCCTGCCCCGGCACCATGGACATCGGCCATCGCACGGTGCCCAACTACGGCGGCTTCGACCTCGGCACCGTGCCGATGTCGCGGGCATTCGCCAGTTCGTGCAACACCACCTTCGCCGAACTGGCCAGCCGGATGCCGGCGCGTGGGCTCACACAAGCGGCTGCGAAGTACGGCATCGGGACGGACTACGTGATCGAGGGTCTGCCCACGGTGACGGGCTCGGTGCCGCCGACGGTGAACCTCGCCGAGCGCACCGAGGACGGCTTCGGGCAGGGCAAGGTGGTGGTGAGCCCATTCGGTATGGCGATGGCCGCAGCGACCGTCGCAGCCGGGAAAACGCCTGTGCCACAACTGATCGAAGGACGGCAGACGGAGATCACCGGCGACCAGACACCGATCACCCCCAAGATTCTCGACGCGCTGCGGCCGATGATGAGGTTGGTCGTCACCAACGGCACCGCCAAGGATCTACAGGATTCGGGCGACGTCCGGGGCAAGACCGGTGAGGCCGAGTTCGCGGGCGGCTCGCACTCGTGGTTCGCGGGCTACCGCGGCGACATGGCGTTCGCGGCCCTGATCGTCGGGGGCGGGTCCTCTGAATACGCGGTGCGGATGCTCAAAACCATGTTCGACTCGCTGCCGCCGAGCTATCTGGCCTGAGCCAACGCGGCTCGATCGCCGACGGTCGCGAAGGTACCGTTGAACCGTTATGACAGGGCTCGATGACCACGGTGGGATGCGCGCCTCCGACGCGCAGGCCGCGATGCGCATCTCGGATGCGGACCGCAACGGCACGCTGCGCCGGCTGCACAATGCCGTCGCCCTCGGGCTGATCGACATCGAAGAATTCGAGGAGCGCTCGGCGGCGGTGTCGCGCGCCCGGCTCCATTCCGACCTCGACTCCCTCGTCGGCGATCTGCCGGGGCCGGGCGCGATCGTCACGACGGCGACCGATCGGGTCGAACTGCGCGGCGTCCTGGGCTCGCTGAAGCGCCAGGGGGAGTGGATCGTGCCGACGCGGCTGGCGCTGCACCGGCGGATGGGCTCGGTCGATCTCGACCTGACCAAGGCACGCTTTGCAGGCCCGATGGTCGTCGTGGAACTCGACTTGAAGTTCGGCGGGCTCGACCTTCGGCTGCCCGACGGCGCCAGCGCATCGATCGACGACGTGGAAGTGGTTGTCGGCAGTGCCAACGATCACCGCAAGGACGCGCCCGCCGAAGGGACACCACACGTCGTGCTGACCGGCAAGGTGGTGTGCGGGTCGGTGGACATCCGTGGCCCGCGCAAGGGATTTCGGTTCGGACGGATCACTTGAGCGGTTCGTCGGGCACCCCGAACCGCTGCTGATATTCGCGCACCTGCTCACGTACCAGGCCGGCGTCCAGACCTGTGTCGGCCCACGTATAGCGGCTCCCGCCGCCATCGCCGGGATGGGCGGCCAGAAAAGCGCGCATGTTCTCCTCGGCGACGGGTGAAAGCTCGCGGCCGAGTTCGGCATACAGGCCGCGGATGGTGGCGAACGGGTCACGGATGAAGTCGGTGAACTGCACGTCGACGATCCGATGCCCGGCCAGGGCCTCCGAATCACGCAGCTTCATACCGCGTTCGAGTCCCACCACGATCTCCTCGCACGACTGGCCCGCGCAGTCGGCGATGGAACTGTCGTCGGACGCGAGCCCGCGAAGATGGTGAGTCAGAGCGCTGATCGACGAGATGACGTTGAGTGGGTCACGGTGGGTCTGCACGATGAGCGCATCGGGATACTCGGCGACCAGCGCGTCGAGCTGCCACAGATGTGCGGGTGACTTCAACAGCCATTGGCCTGGCACACCGGACTGCAAGTGCTGCAGAAACTTTCGGTGATAGGCGTAGGCCGGGTGGTGGTCGGCGTCGTACAGCAGCCACCGATAGTAGGTCGGCAGCCTGTACTGCACCGAGAAGATCATGCTGCAGAACTGTCCGGCGGTGATCCGCACACACTCCTGGCCGACCAGTGCCCCCATCGGGTGGAACGCCAGCAGCCCGGGGACGATCTGCTCGGACATCTCGATGCTCGCCTGGGTTTCGGCGATGCGCGGATCGGTGTCGTATGTCTGCAGTTGGGGCGGGGGGAGGGGGTTGTCCACCTCCCAGGTCAGCGGAGGGCGAAGCTCGGGGTCCTGTGCGAGCAGGTCGAACAGGATGGTGGTGCCGGTCCGTGGCTGACCGACGATGAAGATCGGCCTGCTGATGTGCTGCGTCGCGATGTCGGGATTATCCCTGCGCCACTTCATGATCTGCAGCCTGTTGACCATCGGGCGCACGAGATCCGATAGGGCGATTTCGACGCCCAGATCGGACAGGCGCGCCTCGGAGAGGAGGCCGTCGCACAGCAGGGCCAGCCCTTCGCGCCAGCTGTCGTCGCCGCCGAAGTCGTCGCTTCCCGCCAGCTCACAGGCGTGCTCGACGAGCAGTTCGGGCTGGAAGTGCTCGGCGCTCATGACGGCTTTCCCCCGCGCCGGACGGTGGTCTGCACGTCGGGCGGGTCGGGATTGTCGAGCCATCGAAGGACGATGAAGCCGCGGCGCCTGCCGCCGGTGTCCAGCCAATGTCCGTGTCCGAAGTCGTTGGCGCCGATAGCGATTCGCGCAACCCCGTCGTCGTCCGGCGCAAGTGCCTTATTCGTGACGGAGCTGTTGCGGACCCTGGGCTCCAGGCACTCGTGCCAGATGCTTTCCAGTGTGACGTTCCAGTACCGAGTGTCGGGTGGGCGGAATTCGAGGACGAGCGACTCGTCTGGTTCGAGGCCGAAGGTTCCGATCATGTACAGGTTGTCCGGTGTGGTGTCGGCGCCGCCGAGTTCGGCGGCGGCCGCGGTGAAAAGGACGTTTGGTTGGGTCAACATCTCGGGCTTGATCGTGCGGTGCAGCGTCGACAGTTTGAGGATGGTCCAGCCCATCGCGCTGAACTGCGCCGCCGCTTCGGCATCGGTGATGGCGCCAAGCGGTGCGGGGTCGACGGGTTCGATGCGAATGGTCGCGGGTTCTTCGGTGGTGGGGTCGCCGACGTATTCGCGAACGACGATCGAGGAGGCGTCCGCGGGCATCGGGACCCACTGTGCCGAGCCGAGGACCGTGGGCGGCGGCTCGGCAGCCGAGAACAGGAGCGTGAACGACCCGGAATCGAGTACGAGATCGGTGTCGCTGACGTAGCCGGACATGCGGCGCGGGGTCAGGCCCGTGCCTGCGAGCACCTGCAGGCCGAGGTAGGCGGTGCTGCCGCGCGTTCCGGTCACCCGGTAGGCGCGGTCGCCCCGGATCATCGCGAGCAGGTACCGGCCGTCGGGGTTGGGTCCGCCGATCATCCGGGTGTCCGAGCACATGTCGAAGAACTGCGGTCGCTCGGTATCAGCCTGTACGGACAGCTCCGCGCACAGCCCGGTCACCTTG
The DNA here is from genome assembly GCA_963843135.1 of uncultured Actinomycetota bacterium. Taxonomy (GTDB): domain Bacteria; phylum Actinomycetota; class Actinomycetes; order Mycobacteriales; family Mycobacteriaceae; genus Mycobacterium. The sequence continues at coordinate 924,966 of CAWJJA010000024.1, read as the reverse complement.
GCCACGACCGCAAGGCCCTCGATCAACTCTCGTTCGTCGATCGCGTCCTGCGTCACCGTCTGGGTGAGATCGGCAAGAACCTGCTGGACGAACTGCCAAGATTCGAGGGTTTTCGGCGCGGAAGCGTTGCCAACGGTGCTCATGGTGAGACATAGTCTCATCATGGACGTCGTCTCACCAGAGAAATCTCGGGAAAGTCTGACCGTCCGCAGGCAGCGCGCGACACGCACCCGGATCGCCACGGCGGCGGCGCAGGGCGTCTCTGAGAATGGCCTGGCAGGAGTGACCGTCGAACAGATCGCTGCGGCGGCCGAAGTCGGGCGCGCCACGTTCTTCCGGTACTTCAGCTCGAAAGAGGACGCCGTCGCCGAAGGGATGACAACCCGTTGGCTGGATGCGATCACCGCGGTCATCGCGCAATCAACCGGCGGAGTTGTCGGCGGGCGAGGCTGTGGTCGCGGGTTTCGGTGATCTGGGCGACGGGTTCGAGGCGGTCAGCGCGCAGGTGCGTGACCTGGCGACAATGACCCGGTCTTCGCCCGTGCTCAGCGCGTGGACGCTGCAGATCTACCTGCGCTATGAGGCCGTCATCGCGGACCTGGTGGCACCGCGTATCGGCGATCTGTCGGCCGATGATCCGCGCCCGCGGCTCATCGGCGCGATGGCGATGGCGTCGGTGCGGATCGCGCTCGACGACTGGCTGATGCACGGCGGATCGCTGCCCGACCGCGTGCGGTCAGCCCTTTCGGCACTGCACGTCGAGTAGACCGCGGCCTGAGCCGACTATTCTGGCGTCATGGAAGTTCGTACCGCCCTTCGTCCCGGCGTGGTGTCACCGACGCTTCCGGTGCCCCGCGCGATCGTCCGCCCCGAGTACGTGGGCAAGGCGACGGCGCAAGAGGGCAGCGAGCCGTGGGTACAGACCCCGGAGGTGATCGAGAAGATGCGCGTCGCCGGGCGTATCGCGGCGGCGGCGCTGGCCGAGGCGGGTAAGGCCGTCGCGCCGGGCGTCACCACCGACGAACTGGACCGCATCGCGCACGAGTACATGATCGAGGCCGGCGCCTACCCGTCGACGCTGGGTTACAAGGGCTATCCGAAGTCCTGCTGCACGTCGCTGAACGAGATCATCTGCCACGGCATACCCGACTCGACCGTGGTCCAGGACGGCGACATCGTCAACATCGACGTCACCGCCTACATCGACGGCGTACACGGCGACACCAATGCCACCTTCCTGGCGGGCAACGTGTCCGAGGAGCACCGGCTGCTCGTCGAACGCACCCACGAGGCCACCATGCGGGCGATCAAGGCCGTCAAGCCTGGCCGCGCACTGTCGGTGGTCGGCCGCGTCATCGAGTCGTACGCAAACCGGTTCGGCTACAACGTGGTTCGCGACTTCACCGGTCACGGTATCGGCACCACCTTCCACAACGGACTGGTGGTGCTGCACTACGACCAGCCCGCCGTGCAGACGGTGCTCGAACCCGGCATGACGTTCACGATCGAGCCGATGATCAACCTCGGCGCGCTGGACTACGAGATCTGGGACGACGACTGGACGGTCGCCACCAAGGACAAGAAGTGGACCGCGCAGTTCGAGCACACGCTGGTGGTCACCGACGACGGCGCCGAGATCCTGACCCAGCTGTGAGTTCGACGGCGAACGTGCATCCAGTGCGATTTTCCGGCCGGATTTTCGCGGTGAGCGCACGTTCGGCGCATTCGTGACCGCGGGCGCGCTGCTGGTCGCGGGCACCACCTCCGACGCCGGTAAATCCATGGTCGTCGCCGGAATGTGCCGGCTATTGGCTCGCAAGGGCATTCGTGTCGCGCCGTTCAAGGCGCAGAACATGTCGAACAACTCGGCGGTCACGATCGAGGGCGGCGAGATCGGCCGCGCCCAGGCGATGCAGGCCAGGGCTGCGGGTCTGGCGCCCAGCGTTCGATTCAACCCGGTGCTTCTCAAGCCGGGAAGCGACCGCACCTCGCAACTGGTGGTCCGCGGCAGCGTCGTCGACACCGTCGGCGCCAGGGACTACTTCACTCATCGTGAGCGGCTGGCGGCCGTGGTGGCCGACGAATTGCACTCGTTGCGAAACGATTTCGACGCCGTGATCGTCGAGGGTGCGGGCTCGCCCGCCGAGATCAATCTGCGTGCAACCGATATCGCCAACATGGGACTTGCCCGTGCCGCCGACCTTCCGGTCGTCATCGTCGGCGACATCGATCGCGGTGGGTTGCTGGCCCACCTGTACGGCACGGTCGCGGTGCTCGAACCCGGGGACCAGCGGCTCATCTGTGGGTTCGTGGTCAACAAGTTCCGCGGCGACCCCGCGCTTCTTGCGCCGGGTCTGAGCGCGCTGCACGACCTGACCGGACGCCCGACCTATGGCGTCATCCCGCACAGCGACGGACTCTGGCTCGACGCCGAGGATTCCGTCTCCGTGCTCGCGCATCGCGTGGTCGGAGATCCAGCGACTCCGCGCGGCCTCCAGTGGCTGCGGGTGGCGGCGGTCAGGTTGCCGCGAATCTCCAATTCCACGGATGTCGAGGCGCTCGCCTGCGAGCCCGGCGTGCTGGTGCACTGGGCCAGCGACCCCGCCGATCTGGCCGACGCCGATGTCATCGTGCTGCCCGGCAGCAAGGCAACCGTCGCTGACCTGGCTTGGTTGCGGGAGCGCGGACTGGCCGACGCGATCGTGGCCCATGCCCGACTGGGCAGACCTGTGCTCGGCGTCTGCGGGGGATTCCAGATGCTGTGCCGGCACATCGACGACACGGTGGAATCACGGGCGGGCCGCGTCGACGGACTCGCGATGCTCGACGCCGACATCGAGTTCGCTTCCGGAGAAGATCCTGCGCCACCACGAAGCGCCGATGCGCGGCTACGAGATTCACCACGGGCGCCTGCGCCGCTCGACGGAGGACGACTGGCTCAGTTGCGGCATCCCGGTGGGAATTCGCAGCGGCGCCGTCTACGGCACCCACTGGCACGGTCTGCTCGACAACGACGAGGTGCGGCGGGCAATGGCTCGTCGCTGCCGCCGCTGCGGCGGGCCGGAGCGGATTCGTGGTCGCCGACGACGTCGATGTCCGCGCGCGCCGCGACGCGCAACTCGACGTGATGGCCGACCTGATCACCAGCCACGTGGACGTCGACGCCGTGATCGACCTGCTGGAGCACGGGCCACCACCGAGATTGCCGTCTATCGCCACTAGGCTGACACCATGACCTGGCGCAAGCTACTGGTCCTCGTCGCCACGGCACTACTCGCGGGGGGCTGCGCGAAGCCGATCGCGGGCACGGCGACCTGGCCCGGCGCCCGACTCGAGAAGGTGGTGCTCACCCCGGCGGACTTCCCGCGAGGGAGTGCACTACGAACGCATCACCCGCGAGCCCGGCCAGGCCGACGGTGCCGGCGCGCCGCCCGCGATGCTGTCTCGCCCGAAAGGCTGCGCGGACGGGCTGACCCGGGTGATCGCCGACTCGGCCGAACGCGGCCCTGGCAGCGCGGCGGAGTACCTCGTCGCCTACGACGGTGCACGGATGGTCATCACGGTGTTGACATGGCGGCTGGACCTCGACCGGTTGGCCGCGGAGGCCGATCGGTGCGCCAGGTTCGAGACGTTCTTCGACCCGTCGACCCCTGGTATTCCGATGACCACCACGAGAATGCAGACAGAGCGGGCCGACGCGCTGGTGCTCGAGCAGACCATGAAGCTTGGGCAATGCACAGGACAGCGTCTACTTCTCGTTCGAGAACATCGGGGACGCTGCGGTATTCGGTGTCGCGTTTCCGACACCCAATCCGTCGATCCCCGTCAAAGGCTCGCTGCCGCAGACGTTTCTGGATATCACCACAAAGCAGGCAGACCGCGCGCGATCGGTGTGATGTACGCGTTAGCTCGACGCGTAAAACCACCCGCTGCCTGGTGACCGGCCTGTAGCGTGGCCGAATGCCGCCCACCACGGTCACCGTCGACGGCATTGGCGTGTCCATCAACGTTGCCGGCCCCGAAAAGGGGTCTGTCGTCGTGGTGCTGGGCGCCGCGCATCATGCCCCTGCCGCGTATGACGCGGTGTGTCAACGGTTGCACACCGCGTCATTGCGAACGGTGGTCATCGCCCCGGACCCACGGCTGACCGCCGAATCGGTGATCGGCGTCCTCGATACGCTCGAAGTGAAATGGGCGTTGCTCGTCGGTGACCGAGCCGGCGGTGAACTGGCGTGGGAGCTTGCCGCGACTCGGCTGGACCGGTTCATCGGGCTGGTGGTCATCGATCGCGGCCACCCGCGCGTCGCCGACCAGACCGGGGTGATCCGCGACGGCGATTGTCCGCCCGTGGAGATGAACACCACCGCGCTGGTCAGTACGGCAGCCGCACGTGCCGTCGCCAAAGCCAGCCAGCGCTACGTGTACGGCGACTACCGGATGGTCGATCTGCTGGGCCGGCGAAACGCGCAGGAGTCCACGGCTCAGCTCGCAGCCGAGATCGTGATGCGCACCAGCACCTGGTAGCGCTAGCCGGTAGGGGCCTCGTCGGGGATCCAGGCCTGCGGCAGTGCGGGACTGCCAGGGAACAGGAAGTCGACGAAAGCCTTTGCGGTGGGCTGGGGCTCGTGGTTGGCCAGCCCGGGTCGCTCGTTGGCCTCGATGAACACGTAATCCGGTGCGGTGACGTCGGGAACCAACAGGTCGATGCCCGTCACGGGGATGCCGATGGCGTCTGCGGCCGTCACTGCGACCTCGCACAGCTGTGGGTTCACCGTCGCCGTCACATCGTGGATGGTGCCGCCTTGATGCAGGTTCGCCGTGCGCCGCACGCGCAGGACCTCGCCCTCGGGAAGCACGTCGTCGAACGAATAGCCGGCTTCGGCGACGGTTGCCTCGGTCACGGCGTCGATGGGAATGTGCGATTCGCCGCCGGTGGCGGCCGCTCGGCGCCGGCTCTGTGCCTCGATGAGTTCGCGAATCTTGTGATGGCCGGTGCCGAGGATCTCGGCAGGCCTGCGCAGCGCGGCGGCCACCACCTTGCCGTCGATCACGACCAGACGCAGATCGTCGCCGGGAGCGCGCTGTTCGATCAACACCGCCGGGTGCTCTTCGCGGGCCCTTGCCAGCGCGGCGTCCAGCTCCTCGCGGCCGACGACACCGACGGTAATGCCCTTGCCCTGTTCTCCTCGGGTGGGCTTGACCACCACATCGCCGACCTCTTCGAGGAAGGCGTGGTCGTGCTCGTCGAAGGTGGCGAGCCGACCTCTCGGCACCTGGATTCCCGCCTCGGACACAAGCCGACGCGTCAACCTCTTGTCGTCACATCGAGCCATCGCCACCGCAGAGGTGTACTCCGACAACGACTCTCGGGTGATGACGCCGCGCCCGCCGTGGGACAGCCGCATTTCGCCGGCTTCGGCGTCGAGAACCTCGACCCAGATACCGCGACGCATCGCCTCGTCGGCGATGATCCGCGCGTAGGGGTTGAGATCGTCGACGGTCTCGGGCGGATGGGTGAACAACGGTTCGTTGATCGCGTTCTTGCGCTTGACGGCCATCACCGGGACGCGTTCGAAACCCAGCTTCTCGTACAGTCCGATGGCGGCACCGTTGTCATGGGCCACCGACAGGTCCATGTACGCCCGGCCCCGCTCGCGGTAGAGGTTGGCCAGAATGCGAGTGAGAGCGGCGCCGACGCCGGGCAGGCTGCTGGTCGGGTCGACCGCCAGTGTCCACAGGCTCGAGCCGTTCTCGGGATCGTCGAACAACCGCTTGTGGTCGACGCCGGTGACGGTGCCCAGCAGCGATCCGTCGTCGTCGCGGACCGCCACCAGATAGTCGAGCGCATCATTGTGTTCGCTGTTGTCCCACAGCACCTCGATGGGCGCGGGCACCATTCCGCACCGCATGTAGACGCGATTGATCTCCTCGGCGTCTTCGGGCCGTTCGAGGGAGCGGACCGTGAATCCCGTAGGCGTGGGGGGTGGCTCGCTGTCGTCGGAGAACCTCAGCCGGTACGTATGGCTGGGGTCGATGAACAGCTCGGCCGGCGCCATCGAGACAAGGACGTGTGGTTCGCGGGCGTATATGCAGATATCGCGACGTCCCGGGCCCTCGTACCGCAACACCTCGGCGAGCCTGGCCGGGTCCGCGAACGTCTGCCCGAATATCAGTCGGCCCCAGCCCATTTCGACGACCACATCGTCGGCCATCGCGTCGACCAGGTGCTGCGGTGACGCGTCGTGGAGGCCGAGCGTGATCGCTTCGGTGGTTGTCGGGGTCCAAGGTGGTCACGCCGCCGACCCATTGATGCCGTGCCGCTGCAGCCACAGCTCGAGCAGTGCGAGCTGCCAGAGTTCGTTGCCGCGCAACGGTGTCAGCCGCCCGTTCGGGTCGGCGAGCAGCCGGTCGACGGCGTCGGGCCGGAACAGTCCGCGCTCCTTGGCCGCCGGTGCGTACAGGGCATCGCGGACCATCTCCAGGTAGGGCCCTTCGAGGTGAGTCAGCGCCGGGACGGGGAAGTACCCCTTGGGACGGTCGATGACCGCCGCGGGAATCACCCTTCTGGCCGCCTCTTTGAGCACGCCCTTGCCGTCGTGCGCGATCTTCAGCTCGGGGGGACAGGTGGCCGCCAGCTCGACGAGTTCGTGATCGAGGAACGGGACGCGCCCCTCCAGACCCCAGGCCATCGTCATGTTGTCGACGCGCTTGACCGGATCGTCGACCAGCATGACGGTGGTGTCGAGCCGCAGGGCGCGGTCGATACCGGTCTCGGCGCCGGGGCGGGCGAAGCGCTCGGTGACGAACTGCCCGCTGGCATCGCTCTGCGGCGAGATAATCGTGCGTGACGAGCCCGGCGATGCCGTCGGTGTCGCGGTCGAAGAACGCGTTGCGATAGCTGGCCACCGCGCCGTCCAGCGAGGTCGCGTCGGCCATCGGCGGATACCAGTGGTAACCGGCGAACACCTCGTCGGCGCCCTGGCCGGACTGCACCACCTTGACGTGCTTGGCCACTTCCTGGCTGAGCAGATAGAAGGCGACGCAGTCGTGGCTGACCATCGGCTCGCTCATGGCACCGATCGCGCCGTCGAGCGCGGGCAGCATGCGGTCGGTGTTGATCCGGATCTGGTGGTGGTCGGTGTCGAAATGCTTGGCGATGATGTCGGAGTACTTGAACTCGTCGCCTTTGACGCCGCCGACCGATTCGAAGCCGATCGAGAAGGTCGGCAGGCCGTGTTGGCCCGCTTCGGCGAGCAGCCCGACGATGAGGCTGGAGTCGACGCCGCCTGACAGCAGGCATCCGACCGGTACGTCGGCGACCAGCCGGCGCTCGACCGCGACGCGCAGCGACTCGAGAACGGCGTCCTCCCAGTCGCGTTCGGACCAGTCGGCCCGGTCCTCGCGCCGCGTGAAGTCGGGTTCCCAGTACTGTGGTGGTCGTCTTGCGGCCGTCCGGCTCGATGGCGACCAACGTGACGCGGGCGGCACCTTGGCGACCCCGCGCAGGATCGTGCGCGGCGGCGGGACGACGGAGTGGAACGACAGGTAGTGGTGCAGCGCGACGGGGTCGATGCGGGTGTCGACGCCGCCACCGGCGAGCAGTGCAGGAAGCGAGGACGCGAACCGGATGCGTGAGGCGTCCTCGGTGAGGTACAGCGGCTTGATGCCCAGCCGATCGCGGCCGAGCAGCACTCGGCCGCTGTCGCGTTCGACGATCGCGAACGCGAACATGCCGTGCAGGCGGTCGACGAACCGGTCGCCCCAATGGTGGTAGGCCTTGAGCAGGACCTCGGTGTCGCTGGTGGAGAAGAAGCGGTAACCGCGCTCGCTCAGCTCTCGACGCAGCTGCTTGTAGTTGTAGATGCAGCCGTTCCAGGCGATGGACAGCCCCAGCTCCGAGTCGACCATGGGCTGGGCACCCGGCTTCGGTCAGGTCGATGATCTTCAGGCGACGATGGCCAAGCGCGACCCTGCCCTGCGACCACACGCCCGCCCCATCGGGACCCCGGGGCGACATCGCCTCGGCCATGGCCGAGACCGCGGTGGTGTCAGGTGTTATGGCCGTCGAGACGTACCTCGCCGGTGGCTCCGCACACGGGGGGACCTTACCCGAACTTGACGGGGTGGAAACGCCGAGTCGTGTGACCTGCGACGCCCCTGAGATGCGCGCTTCAGGACCTCAGGAACGCCCTCCAACTGCTCGCCGGTCTCGTCGACCTGCTTGATCGGCCCCGTGAACCAGTTCTTCACCGACGCGTGCCAGTAGATCCAGAGCAGGATCAGCACGCCGCCGACCAGCAGCGGGGTGTAGTTGACGAACTTCCATTCGAAGCCGTCGTTCCACGGCACGCCACCGACGATGTCGGGAACATCGCGATGATCGACGTGACGATGATCTCGATGATCGCGATGGGCGCCATCCATTTGTAGTGTCCTCGCAGGTTCCACTGCCCCGCTGGAACGCGTCCCCCAGCCTTCCAGCGGTAGTAGATCGGAACGGCGAAGCACAGATAGAGGCCGACGACGCCGATCGACACCACCGCGAAGAAGGCGACGGGCACGGGCGCGCCGTTGATGTCCACCTCGACCAGGGCGGGCAGCGTGATGATTGCGCGATGACCGCGGTGACCATCACCCGTTCGCGGGCACCTTCTTTGCGCTGAGCGCCGACCACAGCTGATGGCCGGGCACCGCGCGGTCGCGACTGAACGCGAACAGCATGCGCGACGCGCTGGTCTGGCACGCGGTGGTGCAGAACAACTGCCCCGCGGTCGAGATGAATAGAACGATGCCACCCACTTCGAGCTCATCGCCTGGCTGAAGATCACAGCGACGGCGCCGCCGCCCGCGGATACCTCGTCGGCGTCCTGCACGGCGAAGAGGAATGACAGCAGCAGTATCCAGCCGCCGATGGCCGAGTAGAAGATCGACCGCCAGATGCCCTTGGCCGCCGCGTTGGCCGCGCTCTTGGTCTCCTCGGATAGGTGCGCCGACGCGTCGTAGCCAGTGATCGTGTACTGCGTGAGGATCGCCGACGATCGGCAGCACGAACAGCAGGAAGCCGCCAGCCGGACGTCGCGCCGCCGAACATGCCGCTGTTGTTGATGGTCTTGGCGAACACCGTCGGCGAAGCTCGCGTGCTGCTCGGGCAGGAGCCACAGGATGCGCGATCACGATCGCCGCGCCGGCAACGTGCCACCACACCGAGATGTTGTTGATGACCGCCAGCAGGTGGCTGGAGAAGATGTTGATGGCCGCGACGACCACCAGGATCACCACGAACATCAGGAACGTCCGGGTCAGGCTGTAACCGTTGAGCCAGGTCTCACTGAAGGTGCCGAGCGTCAGGTCGAGGAACGTCGCGCACCCGTACGCGACCGACGCCAGGATGGCGATCAGACCGATCAGGTTCAGCCATCCGGTGTAGAAGCCGGCCTTGGGGCCGCCGAGTTTGGCTGCCCACCAATAGATTCCGCCGGAGGTCGGGATAGGCCGACACCAGCTCGGACATGCACAGTCCGATGAGCAGGATGAAGACCGAAACGATCGGCCAACCCCAGGCGATCGCGGCGGGGCCACCGTTGTTCCAGCCGAGACCGAACGACGTGAAGCAACCCGCCAGGATCGAGATGATCGAGAACGAGATCGCGAAGTTGGAGAAGCCGGACCAGGACGCGGTTCAGCTCCTGCGTGTAGCCGAGGCTTGCGAGATGTTTTTCGTCGTCGTCGAGATATTCGTGACCCTCTGGCACGGCGGCTCTCCTTCGTTCGCTGTGGCGAGCCCTAGCTGCGGCGGGCGGGATCGCGCTCACTGCCTAGGGACAATAGAGTGCCATTGGTCTGGTGTCCTACCTTTGGAGTGACATTTTCGTAAGCATGCGCGGAATCGCGCGGCAAGGCAAACTCCAATGGTTGACTGCCCGTCATTGATCGTCAGATCCGACGAGGGAGGTGCAGTTATGAGCCCGCAATCCGGCATGTTGTCGCAGGCCGAGCTCGAACGACTCGTCGCCGCCGGCGAGATCGACACGGTCATCGTCGCGTTCTGCGACATGCAGGGCAGGCTCACCGGCAAGCGGGTATCCGCGCGGCTGTTCGTCGAGGACGTCGCCGCGCACGGCGCCGAATGCTGCAACTACCTGCTCGCCGTCGACGTCGACATGAACACCGTCGACGGCTACGCGATGTCGAGCTGGGAGACCGGCTACGGCGACATGGTGATGACCCCCGACTTCACCACCCTGCGGCTGATGCCGTGGCTGCCGGGCACCGCGCATGGTGATGGCCGATCTGTCGTGGACCGACGGCCGTCCGGTCGACCCAGGCGCCGCGCAGCATCCTCAACCGCCAGATCGACCGGCTCGCCGAACGCGGCCTGGTGCCCTACGTCGGCACCGAGCTGGAGTTCATGGTTTTCGACATCGGCTACCGCGAGGCGTGGGCCGCAGGCTACCGCGGGCTGACGCCCGCCACCGACTACAACGTCGACTACGCGATGCTGGCCTCGACGCGGATGGAGCCGCTGCTGCGCGACATCCGGCTCGGCATGGACGGTGCCGGCATGTACTGCGAGGGCGTGAAGGGCGAGTGCAACCTCGGGCAGCAGGAGATCGCATTCCGCTACGACCACGCCCGGGTCACCTGCGACAACCACACCATCTACAAGAACGGCGCCAAGGAGATCGCCGACCAGCACGGCAAGAGCCTGACCTTCATGGCGAAATTCGATGAGCGCGAAGGCAACAGCTGTCACATCCACATCTCGCTGCGCGGCGACGACGGCAGCGCCGTGTTCGCCGACGAGGACGACGAACTCGGCATGTCGCAGATGTTCCGCAGCTTCATCGCCGGCCAGCTGGCGACGCTGCGCGAGCTGACGCTGTTCTACGCGCCGAACATCAACTCCTACAAGCGTTTCGTCGAAGGCAGCTTCGCCCCGACGGCGATCGCGTGGGGGATGGACAACCGCACCTGCGCGTTGCGGGTGGTCGGGCACGGCCACGGCATGCGGATGGAATGCCGCGCGCCGGGCGGCGACGTCAACCAGTACCTCGCCGTGTCGGCGCTGATCGCCGGCGGGCTGCACGGCATCGAGCAGGAGCTCGAGCTGCCGGAGGCGTTGGAGGGCAACGCCTATACCAGCGGGGCCGAACTGCCTGCCGACCACGCTGGCCGAGGCGGCCGACCTGTTCGAGCACTCCGAGGTCGCGCGCGCGGCGTTCGGCGACGAGGTCGTCGACGCACTACCTCAACAACGCCCGCGTCGAGCTGAAGGCCTTCAACTCCGCGGTGACCGACTGGGAGAGGGTGCGCGGCTTTGAGCGGCTCTGAGCAGTCGCGAGGCGGACGCGCAGAGCCCGCCCTGTCATCGGGCTGACCACCTATCTGCAGCAGGCGCAGACCGGGGTGTGGGATGTGCGGGCGAGCTTCCTGCCCGCGATCTACTTCGAGGGCAGTCGCGCTGGCCGGCGGCATCTCGCTGCTGCTGCCGCCGCAGCCCGTCGACGCCGACATCGCCGAGCGGGTGCTGGACGGCCTGGACGGCCTGGTCATCACCGGCGGCCGTGACGTCGACCCGGCACGCTACGGCCAGCAGCGGCATCCCGCCACCGACGAGCCCGGGACGACAACCGGTTACGCGACGCATGGGAGTTCGCGCTGCTGACGGCGCGCTCCGGCGCGGCATGCCGGTGCTGGGTATCTGCCGCGGCGCGCAGGTGGTCAACGTCGCGCTCGGCGGCACGTTGCACCAGCATCTGCCCGACGTGCTCGGTCACACCCGCCACCAGCAGGGCAACGCGGTGTTCACCACGTCGTCGGTGCGCACCGTGCCCGGCACCCGGCTGGCCGCGCTGATCGGCGAGTCGTCGGATGCGCAGTGCTATCACCATCAGGCCATCGACCGGCTCGGCGACGGGCCTGATCGTCAGCGCGCAGGACGCCGACGGCGTCATCGAGGCGGTCGAGCTGACCGGCGACGATCGCACAACTTCGTGCTGGCCGTGCAATGGCATCCCGAGGAGCGGCTGGACGATCTGCGGCTGTTCGCCGGCGTGGTCGCAGGCGGCCGCGGCGTACTCGAAGAGGAAAGGTGACACGCGATGACGCGTTAGTCGACGACCTGATCAATCCCGCGACCGAGGAACTGCTGCGCACCGTCGAGCAGACCGACGTGGCCGCCGTCGACGACGCGGTGGCGCGCGCCAAGGCGGCGCAGCGGGCATTGGGCGCGGCTGGCGCCCGCCGAGCGGGCCGCGGCGCTGCGCGCCTTCGCGGCGGTCGTCGATGCCCACGTCGACGAACTGGCGGCGCTGGAGGTCGCCAACTCCGGGCACCCGATCGGCAACGCCGAGTGGGAGGCCGGCCACGTCCGCGACGTCCTGCAGTTCTACTCGGCCAGCCCGGAACGCCTGTCGGGCAAGCAGATTCCGGTGGCGGGCGGCCTGGACGTCACGTTCAACGAGCCGCTGGGCGTCGTCGGTGTCATCACGCCGTGGAACTTCCCGATGACGATCGCGGCATGGGGTTTCGCGCCCGCGCTGGCCGCCGGAAACGCGGTGCTGGTCAAACCGGCCGAGTGGACGCCGCTGACCACGATCCGGCTCGGCGAACTCGCCGTCGAGGCGGGCCTGCCCGCCGACCTGTTCCAGGTGCTGCCGGGCAAGGGGTCGGTGGTCGGGGAGCGCTTCGTCACCCACCCCGACGTGCGCAAGATCGTGTTCACCGGATCCACCGAGGTCGGCACGCGGGTGATGGCGGGCGCGGCCGCGACAGGTCAAGCGGGTCACCCTCGAACTCGGCGGCAAGAGCGCCAACATCGTGTTCGACGACTGCGACCTGGAGAAGGCCGCCGCGACCGCGCCGTACGGCGTGTTCGACAACGCCGGTCAGGACTGCTGTGCGCGCAGCCGAATCCTGGTGCAGCGCAACGTCTACGACCGATTCATGGAGCTGCTGGAACCGGCCGTCAAGGGCGTCGTCGTCGGCGACCCGACGTCCAAGGACACCGAGATGGGTCCGCTGGTGTCGAAGTCGCACTGGGACTCGGTGGCGTCCTACGTGCCCGACGATGCGCCGGTGGCGTTCCGCGGTGACGCGCCGATCGGGCCCGGGTACTGGTTCCCGCCGACCGTGCTGACGCCGCAGCGCACCGACCGCACCGTCACCGAGGAGATCTTCGGCCCGGTGGTGACGGTGCTGCCGTTCGACGACGAGGCCGACGCCATCGCGCTGGCCAACGACACCCCCTACGGTCTGTCCGGGTCGATCTGGACCGACAACCTGTCGCGGGCCCTGCGGGTGTCGCGGGCGGTGGAATCGGGCAACCTGTCGGTCAATTCGCACTCGTCGGTGCGCTACAACACGCCGTTCGGCGGCTTCAAACAGTCGGGCCTGGGCCGCGAGCTCGGACCGGACGCACCGCTGTCGTTTCACCGAAACCAAGAACGTCTTCTTCGCGATCGGAGAAGCCTGATGGATCTGACCCAACGACTGGCGGGCAAGGTCGCCGTGATCACCGGCGGCGCCAGCGGCATCGGACTGGCCGAGCGCCAAGCGGATGCGCGGCCGAGGGCGCGACCATCGTCATCGGCGACATCGATCCGGCGACGGGCAAGACCGTCGCCGACGACCTCAACGGAACCTTTGTCCCGGTCGATGTCTCCGACCAGGCGGCGGTGGACGACGCTGTTCGACACCGCCGCCGAAACACACGGCTCGGTGGACATCGCGTTCAACAACGCCGGCATCAGCCCGCCGGAGGACGACCTGATCGAGAACACCGGCATCGACGCGTGGCAGCGGGTGCAGGACATCAACCTGAAGTCGGTGTTCTTCTGCTGCAAGGCCGCGCTGCGCCACATGGTGCCGCAGCAGAAGGGCTCGATCATCAACACCGCGTCGTTCGTCGCGGTGATGGGGTCGGCGACCTCGCAGATCTCCTACACCGCCTCCAAGGGCGGGGTGCTGGCGATGTCGCGTGAGCTCGGGCGTGCAGTACGCGCGCCAGGGCATCCGGGTCAACGCGCTGTGCCCGGGACCGGTGAACACGCCGCTGCTGCAGGAACTGTTCGCCAAGGATCCGGAGCGGGCGGCGCGCCGGCTGGTGCACGTGCCGGTGGGCCGGTTCGCCGAGCCCGAGGAGCTGGCCGCCGCGGTGGCGTTCCTGGCCAGCGACGACGCCTCGTTCATCACCGGGTCGACGTTCCTCGTCGACGGCGGTATCAGCTCGGCCTACGTGACCCCGCTGTAGGAATCGATGACCGCCGACCCGGACGTCCGCCAGCTCGCCAGTGACGCCCTGCTGCGCCCGGTGCGGCCGGGCAATGCGTTCGAGGACACCGTCGGACGGCTGCTGCAGACCATCCGGCTCGGCGTGCTGCGCCCCGGTGAATCGCTGCCGCCGGAGCGCGAACTCGCCGCCAAGCTCGGTGTCAGCCGCGACACCGTGCGCGAGGCGATCAAGTCGTTGGCCGACGCCGGCTATCTGGTGTCGCGGCGGGGCCGCTACGGCGGCACCTTCCTGGCCGACGAGCTGCCCGCGCACACCGGCGACACCGACGGGGTCACGCCGCGCGGATATCGACGACGCGCTGCGGCTGCGCGAGATCCTCGAGGTCGGTGCGGCGCGGATGGCGGCGAACCGCACGCTGACCGCCGCCGAGCGGGAGGTGCTGTGGGCGCGGCTGGCCGATGTCCGCGGTGCGGCGCCCGACGACTACCGCAGGCTGGACTCGCGGCTGCACCTGGCGATCGCGCGAGGCCGCCGGATCGCCGTCGCTGGTGCCGCTGGTGGCCGAGAACCGGATGCGGCTCAACGGCCTGCTGGACCAGATCCCGCTGCTGCCGCGCAACATCGCCCACTCCGACGAGCAGCACGAGGCGATCGTGATGGCGATCCTGGCCGGCGACTGCGAAGGAGCGGCGGCGGCGATGCGGGCTCACGTCGAGGGCTCGGCCACGCTTCTGCACGGCTTCCTGGATTAGATGAATCCAGTGGCACCGCAAACGCAGACGTCATCGCCACCATTCCGGGCCCCGGGGGTTTAGATTTGACGGATGGTGAAAGCAGGCCAAGCGGACGCCGAGGCGGTGGTGCAGCGGGCCGCGTCGGCGCTCGCCGACGTCGACACCGCCGGCTGGGCGCAGCGTTTCGACCTGCTGTCCGACCCTCATCGCCTGGAGATCCTGCTCGTGCTGCACCGCGCGCCCGGTATCAACGTCGGCGACCTCGCCGCCGTGCTGGGCCGGTCGGAGAACGCGGTGTCGCAGGCGCTGCGGGTGCTGCGTCAGCAGGGCTGGGTGAGCTCCACCCGGGTGGGCCGCGCGGTCAGCTACCGCCTCGAAGACGAGATCGTGCACGACCTACTGCACTGGATCGGCGCCCGGCACGGCTGACGAGCAGGCCGCATGCCGCTGACGACTGACCGACGACCAGCTCAACGAGCTGTTCGAGAAGTTCCCTGCATTGGCCGGACGGCCGCGGCACCTCGAGGAGCTTTCCGGCGGGCTGACCAATCGCAACGTCAAGATCACCACCCCGGATGCCGTCTATGTCGCGCGATGCACCGACACGTCGTCGAACATGTTCGGAATCGACCGCGACCAGGATGTCTACAACACCAGGGCGGCCGAACAGGCCGGCGTCGGTGCGCCGGTGGTCGACTACCGCCCCGATCTTGGCATCCTGCTGCTGGGCTACCTCAACGGAAAGACGCTGTGCAACGACGACTTTCAACGGCCGGGGTGATCGCCAAGGCGGCCGCAGCGGTGCCGGGCCCTGCATGGCGGGCCGCGGTTCCACGGCGATTCGACATGTTCGAACGCCAGCCGCATATCTGAAAACAGTGCATGGACAACGGATTCCGGATCCCGCATGACTATCTCGACCACGCCGACACTTTCGACGAGATCGCGACGCGTGCTGACAGCGACCGATCAGACCACCGTCCCGTGCAACAACGATCTGCTGGCCGGAAACTTCATCGAAGACGGCGACCGGATGTGGCTGATCGATTACGAGTACTCGGGCAACAACGACCCGTGCTTCGAGCTGGGCAACACTGGGCTGAGTGCGGATTGTCGACCGACAGCTCGACGAGTTCGTCACCGCGTACTACGGACGGCGGCTGCGTAACAAGATCGCGCGGGCCCACCTGCAGGGCATCGTCGGCAAATACGGCTGGACGCTGTGGGGCTGCATACAGAGCGGTTCGAGCGCAATCGATTTCGACTTCTGGGAATGGGCGATGGAACGCTATGAAGGCGCGGTTGCCGAATTCAAGGGGCCCAACTTCGCCCGGCTGCTCGATGACGTGCAGGCTGCCGACTGACGCAAGGAATCCACGACCCTATGACCACAAACCCTTCCCGGCCGCGCACGCGTCGTCATCATCGGCGGCGGCGTCATCGGCACCAGCGTCGCCTATCACCTGACCAAGCTCGGCTTCACCGACGTCGTGCTGCTCGAACAGGGGCAACTGTCCATGCGGCACGACGTGGCATGCCGCCGGTCTGGTCGGCCAGCTGCGCGCGTCGGAGAGCGGCACCCGGCTGGTGCAGTACTCGACGCGGCTGTACGCCGAACTCGAGGACGAGACCGGCCTGTCGGCGGGCTACAAACAGTGCGGGGGAGTCACGGTCGCGCGCACCGAAGACCGGATGATCCAGCTGCGCCGCACCGCCGCCAACGCCGCGGCATTCGACATGGAATGCGAACTGCTCACCCCCGAGCAGGCGCTCGAGCATTACCCGGTGATGCGGGTCGACGACCTGGTCGGCGCGATCTGGTTGCCCGGCGACGGCAAGGCCAACCCGACCGATCTGACCTTTGCGCTGGCCAAGGGCGCGCGGAAGCGCGGTGCCCGGATCATCGAAAAGATCAGGGTGCTCGACATTCTCACCGAGCGAGGCCGGGTGACCGGAGTGCGGACCGACGGCGGCGACATCGAGGCCGAGATCGTCGTCAACTGCGCCGGCCAGTGGGCCAAGCAGGTCGGCGCGATGGCCGGCGTCAACGTCCCGCTGCATTCGGCGGAACACTTCTACGTCGTCACCGAGCGCATCGACGGCGTGCACCCCGATCTGCCGATCCTGCGCGATCCCGACGGCTACACGTACTTCAAGGAAGAGGTCGGCGGCCTGGTCATCGGCGGATTCGAGCCCGAAGCCAAGCCCTGGGTGGCGCCCGGACGCGATTCCCTATCCGTTCGAATTCCAACTCCTCGACGAGGATTGGGAGCATTTCGAGATCCTGATGAACAACGCGCTGCTGCGCATTCCGGCGCTCGACGTGACGGGTATCAAGAAGTTCTACAACGGCCCGGAGAGCTTCACGCCCGACAACCAGTTCGTCCTCGGTGAGGCGCCCGAGTTGGCGAACTTCTTCGTCGGCGCCGGATTCAACTCGGTCGGCATCGCCACCGCAGGTGGTGCCGGCCGCGCGCTCGCCGAATGGATCGTCAACGGCGCGCCGACCAGCGATCTGACCGGCGTGGACATCCGCCGGTTCGCCCCGTTCAACGGCAACAACCGCTGGCTTCACGACCGGGTCGCCGAGGTCCTCGGTCTGCACTACGAAATACCCTGGCCCAACCGGGAAATGACGACCGCCAGGCCGTTCCGGCGCTCACCGGTACATCACCTGCTGGAGGCCGCGAACGCGAACTTCGGCAGCAGGATGGGCTGGGAACGCGCCAACTTCTTCGCACCCTCCGGCGTCGAGCCGACATCGAATACACGTGGGGCAAGCCGAACTGGCTGCCGTGGTCGGCCGCCGAGCAGACCAACACCCGAACGAACGTCACCGTGTTCGACCAGACGTCGTTCTCCAAATACCTCGTCGTTGGTCCGCGACGCCGAGGCGGCGCTGCAGTGGCTGTGCACCGCGCGACGTCGCGGTCGCCGGTCGGCACGTTCGGTCTACACCGGGATGCTCAACGAGCGCGGTACCTACGAATCCGATGTGACGGTCACCCGGACCGGCCGAAGACGAATTCTTGGTCGTCAGCAGCGCGGCCACCACCGAACGCGACAAGGACCACATCCGCAGGAACCTGCCCTCCGGCACGAACGCGACACTCGTCGACGTGACGTCGGCCTACGCGGTGTTCGGGGTGATGGGCCCGAGCTCGCGGGACCTGTTGTCCGACGCTGACGATCGGCGGACCTCTCCGATGAAGCCTTCCCGTTCGGCACCAGTCGACAGATCTCGCTCGGCTACGCGACGGTGCGCGCGACCCGTATCACCTATGTCGGCGAATTGGGTTGGGAACTCTACGTTCCCGCCGAGTTCGCCGTCGGTGTCTACGAGGACCTGATGACGGCCGGTGCCGACGTTCGGCGTCGGCCGCGGCGGCTACTACGCGATCGAGTCGCTGCGGCTGGAGAAGGGTTACCGCGCGTTCGGCAGGGAACTGACGCCCAGCGAGAACCCGGTCGAGGCCGGCCTGCTGTTCGCGTGCAAGCTGAACTCCGATATCGCGTTCCTCGGCCGTGAGGCGCGTCGAGAAGGCCAAGGCGCGAGGGGCCGCGCCGCAAACTCGTCGGGTTCAGCGTCGACGCGCCCGGAAGCGATGCTGTGGGGTGGCGAACTGATCCTGCGCGACGGCGCCGTCGCCGGGCAGGTGACATCGGCGGCATGGGGCGAGACGACGGGGTCGTGCGTCGGGCTGGCCTATCGTGAGGGCCGCAGACGGCGGGGTCATCAACGCCGACTGGATCAAAGCAGGGGATCTACGAGGTCAATGTCGGTGGGCGTACTGCACCCGGTCTCGGTATCGCTGCGGCCGCTGTACGACCCGACGAACGGGCGAATTCGCCCGTAGCCCAGGCCGACCTCGGGGAAGCTGTTCTGCGTGACCGTGAACAACGGCCGGCCGAAAACGGGTCAACAGCGGACAGCCGGATCATTGCAAGGAGGACGACGATGAGCGGTGTCCGAGAACCAGCGATACCTGACCAGGATGCCGACCGCGCTCTCAAGGCCAAGCATCGAGCGCTGTGGGGGTCGGGTGACTACGCCGCGGTCGCCGCGGAACTGATTCCCGCGCTAGGGCACGAGCTGGTCAGAGCCGCCGGGATACGACCGGGGGACAGGGTTTTGGACGTCGCGGCCGGTTCAGGCAATGCGGCCATTCCGGCGGCGGAAGCCGGCGCGGATCGTCGACCGCGAGCGATTTGACCCCCGAACTGTTCGACGCCGGTCGCCGCCCTCGCAGCGCAGCGGGGCGTCGAACTGGAATGGGTGGAGGCGGACGCGGAGAAGATGCCCTTCGCGGACAACGGCTTCGACGTCGTGATGTCCTGTGTCGGGGTGATGTTTGCACCGCATCATCAGGCGGCCGCCGACGAGTTGATCCGCGTGGTTCGGCCCGGCGGGACGATCGCGTTGATCAACTGGACGCCCGAAGGCTTCATCGGCAACCTGTTCAAAACCATGAAGCCGTACGCTCCGCCGCCTCCGCCCGGCGCCAGCCCGGCGCCGCTGTGGGGCGCAGAGGATCACGTGCGCGAGCTGTTCGGCTACCGGGTCGACGACCTCACTGTGCGCCGGCAGACGGTCGTGTTCGACCACTGCACGCAACCGGCCGAGTTTCTGGCGTACTGGAAGCGAAACTACGGGCCGACGATCGCCGCCTACAAGTTCAACGCCGACGCACCCGAACGGGTCGACGCCCTCGACCGCGCCTTCCTCGACTTCCTTGTCGCTACGAACCGGGGCGACGGGCGGCGTGCCCACTGGGAGGCCGAATACCTCTTGGTCACCGCCACCAAGCGTTAGGACTCGGCCGTCCGGACGCGAAGGTCACTGTGCTGTTCATCTGTACAGCTAGACAGATGAGCGGGCGTCGTCATAGGCTGGCCTGGATGAGTGTCGTCGAGCAGCCGCAAGCACCCGTCTTTGACCCGATTCGACCGAACCGACTGGACGACGATCGCCGCGATGGGGGCGTCGTGCTCGCCCTGCACCTCTTCGGCTGGGGTGTGCTGGTGTTCGGGGTGGCGCCGCAGCACATCACGCTCGGATCGGCCGGGGTCTTCGGCGTCGGGCTCGGCGTGACCGCCTACCTGCTGGGCGTGCGGCACGCGTTCGACGCCGACCACATCGCGGTGATCGACAACACCACCCGCAAGCTCGTCGGCGAGGGCACGCGGTCCCTGTCGGCCGGCTTCTGGTTCTCGCTCGGGCCATTCCAGCGTCGTGTTCGGGCTGGCGTTCCTGCTGGCGATCGGCGTTCGCGCGGTCGTCGGTCCCGTGCAGGACGAGGGTTCGCCGACTGCTGCAGACCCTCGGCCTGGTCGGCTCGCTCGTCGCGGGCACCTTCCTCATCCTGATCGGACTGTCGAATCTGTTCGCCGCGGTGGGCATCGCCAAGGTCTACCGCCGCATGCGCAGCGGCGACTTCGACGAGGCCGAACTCGAGCGGCACCTCGAGCAGCGCGGTTTCCTGGCGCGGCTGCTCCGCCAAGGTGATGCGGCGGGTGAGCAAGCCGTGGCACCTCTACCCGGTCGGGCTGCTCATGGGGTTGGGCTTCGACACCGCCACGCAGGTCGCGCTGCTGGTGCTGGCCGCGGGAACGGCGGCGTTCACGCTTGCCCTGGTACGCGATCCTGGTGCTGCCGGTGCTGTTCGCCGCCGGCATGAGCCTGTTCGATGCGCTCGACGGCATCCTCATGTCGCGGGCCTACGGCTGGGCGTTCCTCAAGCCGGTCCGCAAGGTGTACTACAACCTGACCGTGACGGTGCTGTCGGTCGTCGTCGCGCTGGTCATCGGCGTCATCGTGCTCGCGGGCCTGTTGGCCGATCGACTCGGTGTCGACTCCGGTCCGCTGGCCGCGATCGGGTCGTTGGACCTCGAATTCGTCGGCTTCATGATCGTCGGCCTGTTCGTCGCGGCCTGGGTGATCGCGCTGGCCGTCTGGCGCTTCGGCACACGTCGAGGAGCGCTGGGCCCCGGCCGTCGACTAGGTGTCAATGCCTCTTGGACGGCGGCCAGGGCGGCTCGCCGCATAACGCCAACAGCGCATTCTCGATCACCTCGGGCAGCGCCGGATGAATCCAGTACTGGCCGCGGGCCATGTCCTGTGCCGGCAGGTCGAACGCCATCGCCTGGATCAACGGCTGGATGAGTGACGATGCCTGATAGCCCATGATGTGCGCACCGAGAATCAAGCCGCTGTCGTCGTCGACGATGATCTTCGCGATCCCCGTCGTGTCCTCCATCGCCCAGCCGTAGGCGACGTCGCCGAAGTCCTGGATCTTCACCCTGATTCTGTAGACCCTTTGCCCGAGCCTCATTTTCGGTCAGTCCGACGCTGGCGATCTGCGGGTCGGTGAAGACCGCCGAGGGTACGTGGCGATGGTCCGACGGCATGAGCGAGTCGGTGTCATCCCAGTCCTGCAGCAGGTTGTGTTTGACCCGGCGGGCCTCGTGGTTGGCCACATGCTTGAGCTGAAAATCCGATGACACGTCGCCCAAGGCGAAGATGCCGCGTGCGGTCGTGCGCTGAAACTCGTCGACCACCACCTGACCGTTCGCATTCACCTTGACGCCGGCGTTCTCCGCGTCGAGCAGATCACCGTTCGGCACGCGTCCGGTAGCGACGAGTAGGGCGTCGCCGCGCACGATCGAGCCGTCCTGGCAGGTGACCTCGACGCAGTCGCCGACCTTCCGCGCATCGGCCAGCTCGTGGTGGCTACGGATCTCCCACTTCTTGGACGCAATGTCGGTGAAACGCATGGAGATGTCGTCGTCGTGACCGCGAAGCAGGGTGCTGCCCCTGATCATCATCGTGACGTGGCTGCCCAGGGCGGAGAAGATGTGTGCGAACTCGCACGCAATGAAGCCACCGCCGACGATGATCAAGCGCTCCGGCACGTCGTCGATGCGCATGATGGTGTCGCTGGTGTGATAGGGCACCCCGCAGGCGGTGACGGCGTCGGGTACCACTGCCCGCGAGCCCGCGGCGATGACCACCTGGTCTGCGGTGAGCTCGTCGCCGTCGTCGGTGCGCAACGCGTATCTGCCATCGGATTTGGTGGGCGCGAACCGGGTGTGGCTGGCGAACACCTCGACGTTCGGCGAGGAGCGCCGGTAGTTCTCGCCGCCCATGGCGATCGGGTCGATGCGGCCGAACACGCGGGACACGATGTCGGTCCACCGCACGCCGTCGACACGCGCGTCGACCCCGTATCGCGATGACTGCCTGGCGCTTTCGGCGACTTCCGCGGCGTAGACGAACATCTTCGTCGGTATGCAGCCGACATTCAGGCAGGTACCGCCGAACACACCCTGTTCGCAGATCGCCACCTTCTTGCCGGCATAGCGTTCGTCGAGGATGGAGTTTCCAGAGCCGGTACCGATGACCGCGATGTCGAAGTGCGTCATAGCGTCACCCTCGTTCGGATTGGGTTGCCTGGTCAGCGGTTTCGGTGATGTACCAGTCGAGCCAGCGGTCCAGCTCGCGGTACACCACCTGCCGTGATTCGGGAACGGACAAGAACACGTCGTGCTTGGCGTCGGTGATGGGCACGACAGTCGTCCGGTTGCCGATGCATCCGGCCCAGCGCGCGATCTGCAACACGTCGAGTACCGCGTCGCCGCGCTGAATGATGTCAGGGTCCACCACCTCGCGCACACTACGGTCGGACCGCAGGATCAGGTTCGGCACACCCACGTCGAGCCCGCGGTGCAGTTTGGCGTGCCCGCGCCGGATCGCGTGGATCCAGCCGAAGGTGACCGGAAATCCGCCGATCGGCTTCCATTGGAGGTCGTAGTCGAACTCGCCGCCGTAGTCGCGGTGCAGCGTCGCGCCATAGCCACCCTCGGCGGTCGGCGGGCGCACCACCGTCTTCTTGCGCACCCGCGACAGTGCGGCGATCGCCGCGGCCGTCGGCGCGGTCCGCAGGATGGCCGGCCCCTGAAGATCCAGCCACGGGCTGTTGAGGATCAGGCCGGTGACACGCCTGCGTTGCGTCATCTGACGCTTGCGCAGCCGGTCCAGCCACAAGGCCACAATGAGCCCGCCCGCCGAGTGCCCGTAGGTGAGCATGTCTGCCGACGTCTCCGCTGAGATTACGTCGAGGGCGCGTTCGAGGTCGTCGTCATAGCGGGCAAGGTCGGTGGTGAAGTGCGGAGTCTGCCCGTCGCGCCAGGACCGTCCGCATTTGTGGAGGTCCAGCGCATAGAACGCGAACCCGCGCGCGGCGAAATGGTCGGCCAATTCGGTGTGGAAGAAGTAGTCGGTGAATCCGTGCACGGCCAGCACGGCGCGCTGCGCGCTGCGATCGGGCTCGCCGCGGCGCACCAGGGTGGCGAAGAGATCGCCTTCGCCGTCGGGATCGGGTCCGAGCGCGAATGTCTGCTGCCAGTAACCAGGCAGCACGTCAGGCTCCCAGCCAGTCACACGAGCCACCTTATCGTCGGGTCATGTCCGACCTGCGCGGACGGGGGACCGTCCTCGCGGGATAACCTGAGAACGCGCATGCGAACGACCGGCGACCATTAAGGACCTATCACCCGGTGTCTGACAACCGATATGAGTTCTGGCTGTCGGGGACGGTGGCCGCCCGATGACGGTCGCGCTCCGCCGCAGCTGGGCCAAGGACCTCGACGCCGCGACGCTGTATGAGCTGCTCAAGTTGCGTGTCGAGGTGTTCGTCGTCGAGCAGGCCACGCCCTATCCGGAACTCGACGGTCGCGACCTGCTCACCGAGACCCGCCATTTCTGGCTCGAGGGACCCGATGGTGAAGTCATCTGCACCCTGCGCTTGATGGAAGAGCACCCGGGCGGCCAGAAGGCTTTTCGCATCGGGCGCGTCTGCACCAAGCGTGAAGCTCGGGGTCAGGGCCACACCACCCGGCTTCTGCAGGCGGCGCTCGCCGAGGTCGGCGACTACCCGTGCCGCATCGATGCGCAGACCTATCTCGAGGAGATGTACGCCCACCACGGATTCGTCCGCGACGGCGAGGAATTCCTCGACGACGGCATCCCGCATGTCCCGATGGTCAAATCATGACGATCTACCCCTTCAGCGCGATCGTCGGCCACGACCGCCTGCGGCTGGCGCTACTGCTGTGCGCGGTGCGTCCAGAGATCGGCGGCGTGTTGATCCGTGGCGAGAAGGGCACGGCGAAGTCGACCGCGGTGCGCGGCCTCGCCGGGGTGCTGTCCGCGGTGGACGGCGCCGCGCTGGTCGAGTTGCCGATCGGCGCGACCGAGGACCGTGTCGTCGGTTCACTGGACCTGCAGAAGGTGCTGCGCGACGGCGAGCATGCGTTCTCGCC
Source organism: uncultured Actinomycetota bacterium (assembly GCA_963843135.1). Taxonomy (GTDB): domain Bacteria; phylum Actinomycetota; class Actinomycetes; order Mycobacteriales; family Mycobacteriaceae; genus Mycobacterium. Next base: position 900,678 of record CAWJJA010000024.1, on the reverse strand, counting down.
CGGTCTGCTCGCCCGTGCACACGGCGGCGTGCTCTATGTCGACGAGGTCAACCTGCTGCACGACCACCTCGTCGATGTGCTTCTCGACGCCGCTGCGATGGGCCGGGTACACGTCGAGCGTGACGGGGTTTCGCACAGCCACGATGCGCGTTTCGTACTTGTCGGGACGATGAATCCCGAAGAGGGCGAACTGCGCCCGCAGTTGCTTGACCGATTCGGGTTGACGGTCGACGTGCACGCCTCCCGCGATGTCGACGTGCGTGTCGAGGTTGTCCGGCAGCGGATGGCGTTCGAGGCCGACCCTGCCGGATTCGCCGAGCGCTTCGCCGACGCCGACGCCGAACTCGTCGGCCGCATCACCGCGGCACGCGAGGCGGTCAGCTCGGTAACGCTGCCCGACAGCGAATTACGGCGAATCGCGGCACTCTGCGCCGCATTCGACGTCGACGGTATGCGTGCCGATCTGGTGGTCGCACGGACGGCGGTCGCGCACGCCGCATGGCGCGGCGCACACACGGTCACCGAAGAGGACATCCGGGTCGCGGCCGAACTCGCGTTGCCGCACCGGCGACGCCGCGACCCGTTCGACGATCCCGGGCTGGATCCCGAACAGCTCGACGAGGCGATGCAGCAGGCGGGGGAGTCCGCCGATCAGGAACCGGATCCCGATCCGCCCGGTGGCGGTGAATCGCCGTCGAACGGCGAGCCGTCTGAGCAGCCTGTGCCGCAGCGGAATTCGAGCTCGGCCACCCGCCCCAGTGCGCCGCCGTCGGCGGTGTTTCGCACCCGCGCACTCGTTGTTCCCGGCGTGGGAGAGGGGGCGCCGGGGCGCAGGTCGCGAGCGCGTAACCGCACCGGAACCATTATCTCGTCGACCACGCACGTCACCGAGGGCCACGGGCTGCACGTATTCGGGACGCTGCTGGCCGCGGCCGGACACCAGCGAGTCCCCGGCCGGCCCCGACCGACCCCCGAGGACGTACGACATGCCGTTCGCGAAGGTCGCGAAGGCAACCTGGTGATATTCGTCGTCGACGCGTCGGGATCGATGGCCGCTCGCGACCGGATGTCGGCGGTCAGCGGGGCCGCGCTGTCACTACTGCGCGACGCGTATCAGCGACGCGACAAGGTCGCCGTGATCACGTTCCGGCAATCCGATGCCCGGTTGCTGTTGCCGCCGACCTCGTCGGTGCACATCGCGGGTCGCCGGCTGGCCGGCTTCGACACCGGCGGCAAAACTCCACTGGCTCAAGGCCTGCTGGCCGCGCGCGACGTGGTGATCCGCGAGAAGGCGCGCGACCGCGCACGCCGCAGCCTGGTGGTGGTGCTCACCGACGGTCGCGCGACCGGTGGCCCGGATCCGCTTGGGCGCGCCCGTGAGGCGGCGGCACGGCTGGTGGCCGAAGGCGCGGCCGCGGTGGTGGTGGACTGCGAGACTTCCTACGTGCGACTGGGTTTGGCAGAACAGTTGGCCGCGACAGCTTGGTGCGCCTGCGGTGCGGCTGGCGCAGCTGCGTGCCGACAACCTCACCGACGTGGTGCGCACCGCCGCCTGAGCCTGGAGAGTCGCGCATGCCACAGGGTCAACCGGCCACCGTCCCCGACGACGGGCTGACCACCCGAATCCGTCGCAATGCCCCGCTGCTCGCGGTGCACACCGGGGCGGGCAAGGGAAAGTCGACGGCCGCGTTCGGCATGGCGCTGCGGGCGTGGAATCAGGGCTTTTCGGTCGCGGTGTTCCAATTCGTCAAGAGCGCCAAGTGGAAGGTCGGCGAGGAGGCTGCGTTCGGCGCACTGGGCCGGTTGCACGACGAGCACGGAGTCGGTGGCCCTGTTGAATGGCACAAGATGGGCGCGGGCTGGTCATGGTCGCGTAAGCACGGCAGCGAAGACGATCATGCCGGCGCCGCGGCCGACGGCTGGGCGGAGATCGCCCGCCGACTGGCCGACGAGCGACACGATTTCTACGTGCTCGACGAGTTCACGTATCCACTGAAGTGGGGCTGGGTCGACATCGACGACGTCATCGCGGTGTTAGCGGAGCGGCCCGGCACTCAGCACGTCGTCATCACCGGCCGAGACGCACCGCAGGCGCTGCTGGACGCCGCCGACCTCGTCACCGAGATGACCAAGGTCAAACACCCGATGGACGCCGGCCGCAAAGGTCAGAAGGGCATCGAGTGGTGAACCCCTCTCCGCGAGCGTGCGTGTTTGCGGCCGACACGCCGCCAAGTTTCCCCGCTTCGCGCACGCTCGCGTCGAGGGTGGCCGAGCAGGGCAGGTATCACGCGATCCCATTGAACGTGTCCGGCCCGGTCGCGAGCGTGCGCGAACTCGTGTATTCGCACGGCGTGTCGCCTTCAAACACGCACGCTCGCGGCAGGGGGTGGCGGTAGGTGAGCGCGTCGACACCCGCCGTCGTGATCGCCGCGCCGACATCGGGCGGCGGAAAGACCACCGTGGCAACGGGTTTGATGGGCGCCCTGCGCCGAGCGGGCCGCACTGTGGCACCGTTCAAGGTGGGGCCGGACTTCATCGACCCCGGGTACCACGCGCTGGCGGCACAGCGGCCGGGCCGCAACCTCGACCCCGTGCTGGTCGGCGAGCAGCTGATCGGACCGCTGTACCGGCATGGCAGCGCGGGTGCCGACATCGCGGTAATCGAGGGCGTGATGGGGTTGTTCGACGGCCGGATCGCCGACAACTTCACGGGCACCGCCGACGGATCCACCGCGCAGGTGGCCGCCCTGCTTGGCGCGCCGGTGATTCTGGTGATCGACGGACGCGGCCAGAGTCACAGCGCCGCGGCGCTGCTGCACGGCTTCTCGACATTCGACCCGAACATCCGGATCGCCGGCGTCATCCTCAACCGCGTCGGCTCGCCGCGCCACGAGGAGGTGCTGCGTCAGGCGTGCGAACACGCCGGGACACCGGTACTCGGCGTCATCCCACGGGTAGGCGAATTGTCCGTTCCATCAAGGCATCTCGGCCTGATCACCGCCGTCGAGCATGGCAAACAGGCGCGCATCGCCGTTGAGGCGATGACCGAGCAGGTCGGCCGCCATGTCGACCTCGCGGGGATCACCGCAATCGCGGCCAGCCGGGTCGCCGATGAACCATGGGATCCGGCCGTGGTCCGTCCCGTCGACGACGACGTGACGGTGGCACTGGCAGCGGGGAAGGCCTTCAGCTTCGGCTACGCAGAACATCGCGAACTGCTGCGCGCTGCCGGCGCCGAGGTGGTCGAGTTCGACCCGTTGGTCGAACAGCTGCCGCCGCACACCGCCGCGCTGGTCCTGCCCGGCGGCTTCCCGGAACAGTTCACCACCGAACTGTCGGGCAATGAAGTTGTACGACAGCAGATCAGAGGACTCGCCGCATCAGGTGCACCCGTGCACGCCGAATGCGCCGGGCTGACCTACCTGGTCGACGACCTCGACGGGTATCCGATGTGCGGCGTGTTGTCCGGCTCGGCACGTTTCACCGACCGCCTCGCGCTGGGCTATCGCAACGCGGTCGCGGTGACCCAATCGTCGCTGTACGCGGTGGGAGACCGTGCCGTCGGCCACGAGTTCCACCGCACCGCAGTCACGTTCAACGACAGCTATTCGCCGGCCTGGGTCTACAACGGCCGCGATGTCGATGCCGTGCGCGACGGCGCAGTCGATGCCGGGGTACACGCGAGCTATCTGCATACCCATCCGGCCGCGCACCCAGATGCCATAGCCCGCTTCGTAGCGGCGGCGGAGTCGCGTTTCTACTCTCGCGGCCGCAACCTCTAAGCTCGCCGGGTGAGCGAGAACGCCTACCTCGTCGGCCTGCGCCTGACCGGCAGGAAGGTCGTCGTTGTCGGTGGTGGCACCGTTGCGCAGCGACGACTGCCGCTGCTGGTGGCCAACGGCGCCGACGTGCACGTCATTGCCCGTAGCGCCACCCCGGCGGTCGAGGCGATGGACGGAATCACTTTGGAGCTCAGAGAATTTCGTGATGGTGACCTGGAAGGCGCCTGGTATGCGATCGCGGCCACCGACGATCCGGATGTCAACGCCGCCATCGTCGCCGAGGCCGAGCTCCGCCAGATCTTCTGCGTGCGCGCCGACGTGGCGCGCGAGGGCACCGCGGTGACTCCCGCGTCGTTCGACTACGAGGGTCTGTCCGTCGGCGTGCTGGCCGGCGGGGAGCACCGTCGGTCCGCGGCGATACGGTCGGCCATCCACGAGGCGCTTCAGCAGGGGCTCATCGCGGCGGAGACGCCCGGCGTGCTGCCCGGCGGCGTGGCACTGGTCGGCGGTGGCCCGGGAGACCCGGAACTGATCACCGTGCGCGGACGACGCCTGCTGGCCCACGCCGACGTCGTCGTCGCCGATCGTCTGGCGCCGCCGGAACTGCTCGCCGAGTTGTCGCCCCACGTCGAGGTCATCGATGCCGCGAAGATCCCGTACGGACGCGCGATGGCGCAGAACGCGATCAACGAGGTGCTCATCGACCGGGCCAAGGCGGGCAAGTTCGTCGTGCGTCTCAAGGGCGGCGACCCCTTTGTGTTCGCGCGGGGCTACGAAGAGGTGCTCGCGTGTGCGGACGCTGGGATTCCTGTCACAGTTGTGCCGGGTGTGACAAGTGCCATAGCGGTTCCTGCGCTTGCGGGTGTTCCCGTCACTCATCGGGGCGTCACGCACGAGTTCGTGGTGGTCAGCGGGCACGTCGCGCCCGACCACCCGGAATCGTTAGTGAATTGGGATGCGCTGGCCGCGATGTCCGGCACGATCGTGTTGCTGATGGCCGTCGAGCGCATCGAGCAGTTCGCCAAGATTCTGCTGGAGGGCGGACGACCTGCGGATACGCCCGTGCTGGTGGTCCAGCACGGCACCACGGCGGCACAGCGGACATTGCGCGCCACTCTCGCCGATGCCCCGGAGCGCATCCGGGAAGAGGGCATTCGGCCCCCGGCGATCATCGTGATCGGCCCCGTTGCGGCTTTCGGCGGTTAAAGGATTCTTAAGATTACTGTAAGGTAACCCGCTATGACGGCTCTCAATGACGCAGAGCGGGCAGCCATGTACCGCGACGCCGAGGGCGGGGCAAATCGGTCGTCACCGCTACACGTGGGCAACTCCGCGAAGGAGCGAACCGGCAGGTACCCGGCTTGGCTGCCGTCGCGGCGGTTCTTCGCCGCGGTGATCGCAATCGGCGGCATGCAGTTGCTGGCCACCATGGACAGCACCGTCGCGATCGTGGCGCTTCCTAAGATTCAAGACGAACTGAGCCTGTCCGATGCAGGGCGCAGTTGGGTAATCACCGCCTACGTGCTGACCTTCGGCGGGCTGATGCTGCTCGGCGGCCGCCTCGGGGACATCATCGGGCGCAAGCGCACGTTCATCGTCGGCGTCGCGCTGTTCACCATCGCCTCGGTGCTGTGCGGTCTCGCCTGGAATGAGGCGACCCTGGTCACCGCTCGGCTGCTGCAGGGCGTCGGCGCGGCGATCGCGTCGCCGACTGCTCTGGCGCTGATCGCGACCACGTTCCCGAAGGGGCCTGCGCGCAACGCCGCGACCGCGATCTTCGCGGCGATGACGGGCATCGGATCGGTCATGGGCCTGATCGTCGGTGGTGCGCTGACCGAGGTGTCGTGGCGGTGGGCGTTTTTGATCAACGTCCCGATCGGGCTGCTGATGATCCACCTGGCCCGCAGGACGCTGCGTGAAACCCACCGCGAGCGGCTGAAGCTCGACGCCGCCGGCGCCATCCTGGCGACCCTGGGTTGCACCGCCGCGGTGTTCGCGTTCTCCATGGGGCCCGAACAGGGCTGGGTGTCGCCGGTGACGATGGGTTCAGGCCTGGCCGCGTGCGCCTTCATGCTGGCCTTCGTCTACGTCGAGCGCACCGCAGAGAACCCTGTGGTGCCGTTGGACTTGTTCAAGGACCGCAACAGGGTCGCAACGTTCGCCGCGGTGTTCCTGGCCGGCGGTGTGATGTTCACGCTGACCGTGCTGATCGGGCTGTACGTCCAGGACATCATGGGCTACAGCGCATTACGCGCCGGCGTCGGCTTCATCCCGTTCGTGATCGCACTGGGCATCGGCCTGGGCGTGTCGTCCGCGCTGGTGTCCAAGTTCCCGCCGCGCGTGCTGGTGATCGCAGGCGGTGTGCTGGTGCTCGCCGCGATGATCTACGGCTCCACGCTGGACGCGAATATCCCGTACTTCCCGAACCTGGTCCTTCCGATCACCGTCGGCGGATTCGGCATCGGCATGATCGTCGTCCCGCTGACCGTGTCGGCGATCGCAGGGGTGGGATTCGATCAGATCGGCCCGGTCTCGGCGATCGCGCTGATGCTGCAGAGCCTCGGCGGCCCGGTCGTACTGGCCGTGATCCAGGCGGTCATCACGTCGCGCACGCTGTACCTGGGCGGCACCAACGGGCCGGTCAAGAACATGAACGGTGCGCAACTGCACGCCCTGGATCAGGGCTATACCTACGGCCTGCTGTGGGTGGCCGCGGTCGCGGTGATCGTCGGCGCCGCCGCGCTGTTCATCGGCTACACCGCCGTCGCAGGTGGCGCATGCGCAGGAAGTCAAGGACGCGATCGACCAGGGCGAGCTTTAGCTCTGCGGTTTCGGCGTGACGCGTCACGCTCAGCGTGACTATCCACGCCGAAATCCCCGCGCTCGGTAGGCTGGCGAGCCATGTCTGCGGTGGGCGGTTCCTCAGGGTCGGACCGGGCCACCACACCGCTGTCGTCGTCGGTGCTCGGTATCGCGATCGTTGCGATCACCGGCATGCAGCTGATGTCGACGCTCGACGGCACCATCGTCATCGTCGCGCTGCCGCGGATGCAGGCGGATCTGGGGCTGACCGATGCGTCCAAGAGCTGGGTCATCACCGCCTACGTACTCGCCTTCGGCGGGTTGCTGCTGCTCGGCGGGCGTATCGGCGACGCCATCGGCCATAAGCGCGCATTCCTGTCCGGTGTCGGCGTGTTCACGATCGCCTCGTTGGTGTGCGGGCTGGCCACTGACGGAGTCACGTTGATCGTCGCGCGCGCTGTGCAGGGCACCGGCGCAGCGATCGCCGCGCCGACGGGCCTGGCGCTCATCGCGACGACGTACGCGGTCGGTCAGGCCCGCAACCGCGCCATGGCGGTGTCGGCGGCGATGCAGGGTATCGGCTCGGTGCTGGGCCTGGTGCTCGGCGGCGCCCTGACCGTCATCTCCTGGCGGCTGGCCTTCCTGATCAACATCCCGATCGGGATCGCGATCATCATCGTCGCCGTCCTCAAGATCAACGAGACCCATCACGAACGGCTGAAGCTCGACGTCACCGGCGCCATCCTGGCCACACTGGGTTGCACCTCGGCGGTGCTGGTGTTCACGCAGGGCCCACCGCGGGGCTGGATCGACCCCTGGGTGATCGGCGCGGGTATCGCGTCGGCGATCTTCTTCATCGCATTCCTGATCGTCGAGCGCACCGCCGCCCACCCGATCGTGCCCTTCTCGGTGTTCGACAACCGGAACCGGGTGATGACGTTCATCTCGCTGTTCTTGGCCGGTGGCGTGATGTTGACGCTGACTGTGATGATCGGGCTTCTCGTGCAGGACGTGCTCGGCTACTCGGCGCTGAGGGCGGGCATCTGCTTTGTGCCGTTCGCGCTCGCGTTCGGTGTCGGCAGCATCGTGGCGGCGAAGCTCGCCCCGCATGTCGCTCCCCGCTGGCTGCTCATCGGCTCCGGTCTGTTCGTGGTCGGCGCGATGCTCTTCGGTTCGACGCTGACGCGCGATATCCCGTATTTCCCTGATCTGTTCGGGCCCATCGTCGTTGGCGGTTTCGGTATCGGGTCGATCGCGGTCATCCTGCCGTTGTGTGCGGTCGCCGAGGTGGGCCCGCGCGAGATCGGTCCCGTGTCGTCGATCACGCTGATGGTGCAGAACCTCGGCGGCCCCGTGGTGCTGGTCGTGATCCAGGCCGTGCAGACGTCGCGCACGCTCTACCTCGGGGGTACGACGGGTCCGGTCAAGGACATGACTCCCGCTCAACTGGACGCGCTGGGCCTGGGATACACCTACTCGTTGCTGTGGGTCGCAGGCGTCGCGGTGATCGTCGGTGTCACGGCGTTCTGGATCGGTTTCTCGGCGCGCCAGATCGCAGCCGCGCAGCACACCCGCGAGGCGGTGGAGGCCGGCGAGCTCTAACGGGGGCGATCAGTAAGGTTGTCGGCTGTGATCACCCGCATGTCCGAGCTATTCCTGCGCACGTTGCGCGACGACCCCGCCGACGCCGAGGTGCCCAGCCACAAGCTGCTGATCCGGGCCGGTTACGTCCGGCCGGTCGGACCGGGGCTGTACAGCTGGCTGCCGCTCGGGCTGCGGGTGCTGCGCAAGATCGAACACATCGTGCGCAGCGAGATGAACGCCATTGGTGGGCAGGAGATCCTGTTCCCCGCACTGCTGCCACGTGCACCGTACGAGACCTCGAACCGATGGACCGAATACGGCGACGGCGTCTTCCGTCTGAAGGACCGTCGGGGCAACGACTACATGCTCGGGCCGACGCACGAGGAGTTCTTCACGTTGACGGTGAAGGGGGAGTACTCCTCGTACAAGGACTTCCCGCTGCGGCTGTACCAGATCCAAACGAAGTACCGCGATGAGGCGCGTCCCCGCGCGGGAATCCTGCGCGGCCGCGAGTTCATCATGAAGGACTCCTACTCCTTCGACGTCGACGACGACGGGCTGAAGAAGGCCTACGACGCACATCGCGAGGCCTACCAGCGGATTTTCGACCGGCTCCGGGTGTCCTACGTGATCGTGTCGGCGACATCGGGTGCCATGGGCGGCAGCGCATCAGAAGAGTTCCTGGCCGAGAGTGAGATCGGCGAGGACACGTATGTGCGATGTCCGGCGTCGGGCTACGCCGCCAACGTGGAGGCCGTGATCACCGCGGTGCCCGACGCGATTCCGTTCGACGGTCTGCCCGATCCGCAGGTGTACGACACCGGCGATACCCCGACGATCGCGACGCTGGTCGAGTGGGCCAACGGCGCGGGCCTCGGCCGCGAGATCGTCGCGGCCGACACGCTGAAGAACGTGCTCTTGAAGGTGCGCGAACCTGGCGGCGAATGGGAACTTCTGGCAGTCGGTGTGCCGGGCGACCGTGAGGTCGACGACAAGCGACTGGGCGCGGCGCTCGAACCCGCCGAGTACGCGATGCTCGACGATGCCGACTTCGGCCGCTATCCGTTCCTCAAGCGCGGCTATATCGGCCCGAAAGGTTTGCTGGCCAATGATGTTCGTTATCTCGTCGATCCACGGGTTGTCGACGGCACGTCATGGATCACCGGCGCCGACGAGATGGGTAAGCACGTTGTGAATCTGGTGGCGGGCCGCGACTTCATTCCCGACGGAACCATCGAGGCCGCCGAAGTCCGCGACGGGCGACCCCTCGCCGGACGGCGCGGGTCCGCTGGTGGCCGCGCGCGGCATCGAGATCGGCCACGTCTTCCAGTTGGGCCGCAAGTACGCCGACGCCTTCGAGGCCGACGTGCTCGGCGAGGATGGCAAGCCGGTGCGGTTGACGATGGGTTCCTACGGCATCGGGGTGTCCCGGTTGGTCGCGGTGATCGCCGAACAGCACCACGACGAGATCGGCCTGCGCTGGCCGTCTTCGGTGTCGCCGTTCGATGTCCACGTCGTGATCGCCAACAAGGATGACGCCGCCCGCGAAGGCGCCACCGAGTTGGCCGCCGAGCTGGACCGGCGAGGTCTCGAGGTGCTGTTCGATGACAGGAAGGCCTCACCCGGGGTGAAGTTCAAGGACGCCGAGTTGGTCGGAGTGCCGTGGATCGTGGTGGTCGGTCGCGGTTGGGCCGACGGCGTGGTCGAGTTGCGCAACCGGTTCACCGGCGAAACCCGCGAACTCCCCGTCGCCGATGCGGCCGCCGACATCGCGACGGCACTGACTGGTTAGGTGCGCATCGAACGTGCGCTGATTGCGAATTCCGAGCCCAAATTTCGCAGTGGACGCACGTTCGGCAGGGGACCGACTCGAGGGCCTACTCGCTGCCGCCGGGGAAGGCGACCGTGATCGGCGTCGTGCCGAGTACGCGGCTCCACCGTGCCGCGGTGACGGCGCATTCCGACAGCGCGCTGACCGCGAACGCGCGCTCCTGTGGGTCGGCGGCCTGCTCGATGACGGCCCGCCACGCGACGGCGGCGTCCTCTTCCATTCGCACCGCGAGATTCGCCGCATCGGTGGGGTTGTCGACCTCGATCGGCAGCTGATAACCCGCCGCGGGCAGTGGAGCTTGCACTGAGCGCGACTCCAGGATCGCCAGGGCCTCCTCGCGCCGTTGCCGGTGCTCGGCCATCGACGACGACACCAGAGGGTTCATGTCGGGCGTGGAATGCGCCGACACGACGCCGTAGCCGTAGATCGTCGCCTGCGCGGTCGCGATCGCGTCGAACAGCGCGCCGTCGGCGGCGTTGAGCGGCCGCGTCGGGCTGGTCGGTTCGGCGGCCCGCGACGACGTCGTCGTCGGTGTGGGTTCGGGGGACGTCATTGCGGTTTCTCCGGCGCAACCAGGGCGACGGTGTACGCCGCGGTGCACGACGCCGCGATCGAGCCGAGCAGGCCGGCGCGGTAACCCGACATCTTGGCGGCCAGCTCCGCCGCGCTCGCCGCAGACTCGCGCAGCGCGACAATGACGTCCTGCGCGGTCGGGGCCTTGGCGGGCTCGGCCGTGGTGCTGGCGGCCGTGGTGCTGGTGGGGGCATCCGTCCCGCGCATCCTGACCAGCTCGTCGGACAGCGCCTGTGCGTGCGCCGACCGCTCGGACGCGACCGCAGTCAGCGCCAGGGCCGTGTCCCCGCGCGCGGCGGCCGCCGCGTCGGTCGCCAGTTGGCTGTCGCGGCGTGCCCGCTCGAGCTGGGCCGCCAGTTCGTCGACCTCCGGCGGGGGTGGCGACGACCCACAGGCGGCGACCGGCACGCTGAGCAGTGCCAATGCCGCCGCCCCGACGAGCGCTCGCCGCCTGGACAAGGTCGGGTTGGGACTCGGCACGTGCAACATCTTGCCATTGTGTGGACCGCCGTCGGCGACCGCGCTTTTTGGCATTTGCGGCGGCGGGGCTGGCGTATCGTTGATTACGCGGTTCCAGTGTCTGTCGCTGTGTTGGTCCAGGACACGCCGAACCGGTGTCGGAGACAATTCAAGATGAGGAGCTCGCCGTGACGGAGGGGTCTGCGGGTTTACCGTCGCAGAAACAGGTCGTCGAGCTACTTGACGGGGAGTTCGCACGCGCAGGCTACGAGATCGAGAGTGTGGTCATCGACGCCGCCGCGCGGCCACCTCGCATCACGGTGGTGGCAGACGGTGACGAAGGCCTTGATCTGGATACCGCCGCGGCACTGTCCCGATCGGCGTCCGAACTGCTCGACCGTGTCGACGACAGCGCGACACCCTATGTACTCGAGGTCACCTCGCCAGGAGTGGACCGCCCGCTGACCGCAGAGAAGCACTTCCGACGGGCCCGCGGCCGCAAGGTCGAACTCACGATGTCCGACGGCACCCAACTGATCGGCCGGCTGGGTGAAACCGCGCGGCGGCGCCGTGCGATTGGTGCTGCGCGAACGTCGCGGCGCCGATCTCGCGATCCGCGAAATACCGCTGGACACCATCGCCAAAGCGGTTGTGCAGGTTGAGTTCTCGCCTCCGAATCAACGTGAGTTGGAGCTGGCCGGTAGGTCTGGAAAGGAGGCTTCGCAGTGAACATCGACATGGCGGCATTGCATGCCATCGAAGCTGACAAAGGAATTACGGTCGACGTCGTCGTCGATACCATCAAGTCTGCGTTGCTGACGGCGTACCGCCACACCGAGGGCCACGAGGCGGACGCGCGCATCGAGATCGACCGCAAGACCGGCATGGTCCAGGTGTTGGCACGCGAAACAGACGAGGACGGCAACGTCATCTCTGAATGGGACGACACGCCAGAGGGTTTCGGCCGCATCGCGGCGACCACCGCGCGCCAGGTGATCCTGCAGCGGTTGCGCGATGCCGAGAACGAGAAGAACTACGGCGAATTCTCGGCTCGTGAAGGTGACATCGTCGGCGGTGTCATCCAGCGCGATAACCGCGCCAACGCGCGCGGTTTGGTCGTCGTGCGGATGGGCAGCGAGACCAAGGGTTCTGAGGGTGTCATCCCGGCGGCCGAACAGGTGCCGGGGGAGCGCTACGAACACGGCGAACGCCTGCGCTGCTACGTCGTCGGCGTCACCCGCGGCGCCCGCGAGCCACTGATCACGCTGTCGCGCACACACCCGAATCTGGTGCGCAAGCTGTTCTCGCTGGAGGTTCCCGAGATCGCCGAAGGGTCGGTGGAGATCGTCGCGGTCGCACGCGAGGCCGGCCACCGTTCGAAGATCGCGGTGACGTCGCGGGTGCCGGGGCTCAACGCCAAGGGCGCCTGCATCGGGCCGATGGGTCAGCGGGTACGCAATGTGATGAGCGAACTGTCCGGCGAGAAGATCGACATCATCGACTTCGATCCCGACCCGGCGAAGTTCGTTGCCCACGCCCTGTCGCCGGCCAAGGTGGTGTCGGTGAACGTCATCGACGAGGCCGCCCGCGCCGCACGTGTCGTTGTACCGGATTTCCAGCTGTCGCTCGCGATCGGCAAGGAGGGGCAGAACGCCCGGCTCGCGGCCCGGTTGACGGGCTGGCGCATCGACATCCGCAGTGATGCCGAGGCAGTACCGGCAGGGTGATCGCCGCCTGGACACGACTGAGCGGTGCTGATGGCCATTTCGGCGCACGCGACCAGGTGTGGCTAGACTGAGCCGTGATCCAGCGCGAGACTTCGGCTGCTGAGGCTCGACCGGCGACAGACGGCCCTAAAGGACCGGTCCGGACGTGCGTCGGCTGCCGGAAGCGAGAGCTGGCCGTCGAACTGCTTCGTGTAGTCGCTGTGGACGGCGGGAACGGCAAGTGCGCCGTGACCGTTGATTCAGCAGGGAAACTGCCGGGGCGGGGTGCTTGGTTGCATCTCGATCCGCAGTGTCTAGACGCAGCAATCCGGCGGCAAGCATTCGTCCGAGCGCTGCGCATCAACGGTTCACCGGATACCACCGCGGTGGTGGAGCACGTAAGCGCTGCTAGCAGCACTTAAGTGGTCTGCCACAGCCGGCAACAGAACAGGTAGCGAAGAACATGAGCACACCGTGAAGTCTCGATGACCATGCGTCATAGCTAACCCGAGGCGCGGCGCCGACCACCGCTGCCGCCTCCTAGACAGGAGTTGTAGTGGCAGGTAAGGCCCGTGTACACGAGTTGGCGAAAGAGCTCGGTGTCACCAGTAAGGAAGTTCTCGCCCGTCTGAGCGATCAGGGCGAATTCGTCAAATCCGCGTCCTCCACGGTGGAGGCCCCCGTTGCGCGCCGGTTGCGCGAAGCGTTCGGCGGCGGCAAGCCGGCCGCCGCGGACAAGGCTCCGGCCGCCGGTAACGGTTCCGCGGCAGGCGCACCGGCCAAGCCGGCCGCGAAAGCACCCGCGAAGCCGGCCGCACCCAAGCCGGCACGCACCTGCGGAGCCGGTCGCACCCGAACCCGCACCACCTCCGGCAGCCGCAGCGGCGGAGCCGCAGGCTCCCGCCGCACCTCCGGCGCACCAGCCCGGCGCTACGCCCGGTCCCCGGCCCGGTCCGGTGCCCGGTGCGCCCAAGCCCGCCGCGCGTGCGCCGCGCGTCGGCAACAATCCTTTCTCGTCCCAGCAGCCGGTCGACCGGCCGATTCCGCGTCCGCAGGCACCCCGTCCCGGTGCCCCGCGGCCCGGTGCGCCACGACCCGGCATGTCGCCGGGCAATATGCCTCCGCGTCCGGCCGGTGCCCGGCCAGGTCCCGGTGGCGCTGGTCGCCCCGGCGGACCTCGTCCAGGTCCTGGCGGCGGTGGGCGTGGCCCCGGTGGTGGCGGCGGCCGTCCCGGTGGTCCCGGCGGCGGCGGTGGTGGCGGTAACTACCGCGGCGGTGGCGCCGGCGGCGGTGCCGGCGCGCCTGCGGGCGGCGGCGGCGGTTATCGCGGTCGTCCCGGTGGCGGCGGTCGCCCGGGCCAGCGCGGTGGCGCGGCCGGCGCGTTCGGTCGTCCCGGCGGTGCGCCGAAGCGCGGACGCAAGTCGAAGCGGGCGAAACGCGCCGAGTACGAGAACATGCAGGCGCCCGTCGTCGGCGGCGTGCGGCTGCCGCACGGCAATGGCGAGGTGATCCGTCTCGCCCGCGGTGCGTCGCTGGTGGACTTCGCCGAGAAAATCGACGCGAATCCGGCGGCGCTGGTGCAGGCGCTGTTCAATCTCGGCGAGATGGTGACTGCCACGCAGTCCGTCGGCGACGAGACCCTCGAGCTGCTCGGCGGCGAGATGAATTACGTCGTCCAGGTCGTGAGTCCTGAGGACGAGGATCGTGAGCTGCTGGAATCCTTCGACCTCACCTACGGCGAGGACGAGGGCGGCGAAGAGGATCTCGAGCAGCGACCGCCCGTGGTCACCGTCATGGGCCACGTGGACCACGGCAAGACCCGGCTGCTGGACACCATCCGTAACGCCAGTGTCCGTGAGGGCGAGGCCGGCGGCATCACCCAGCACATCGGTGCCTACCAGGTTGCCGTCGAGCACGACGGCAGCGAGCGGCCGATCACCTTCATCGACACCCCGGGCCACGAAGCGTTCACCGCGATGCGTGCCCGCGGCGCGAAGGCCACCGATATCGCGATCCTGGTGGTCGCGGCCGACGACGGCGTCATGCCGCAGACGGTGGAGGCCATCAACCACGCGCAGGCGGCTGACGTGCCGATCGTGGTGGCGGTGAACAAGATCGACAAGGAGGGCGCCGATCCGGCCAGGATCCGGTCCCAGCTCACCGAGTACAACCTCGTCGCCGAGGACTTCGGCGGCGACACCATGTTCGTCGATATCTCGGCGAAGCAGGGGACCAATATCCAGGCATTGCTCGAGGCGGTGCTGCTGACGGCAGACGCCGCGCTCGACCTGCGGGCGAATCCCGACATGGAAGCCCAGGGTGTGGCGATCGAGGCGCATCTGGACCGCGGTCGCGGTCCGGTGGCCACCGTGCTCATCCAGCGCGGCACGCTACGCGTCGGTGACTCCATCGTGGCCGGTGACGCCTATGGTCGCGTTCGTCGCATGGTCGACGAGCACGGCGACGACATCGAGGAGGCACTGCCATCGCGACCGGCGCAGGTCATCGGCTTCACGTCGGTGCCGGGCGCCGGCGACAACCTGCTCGTTGTCGACGAGGACCGCATCGCCCGGCAGATCGCCGACCGGCGCAGCGCGCGTAAGCGCAACGCACTGGCCGCGCGCACGCGCAAGCGGATCAGCCTGGACGATCTCGATGCGGCGTTGAAGGAGACGTCACAGCTGAACCTGATCCTCAAGGGCGACAACTCCGGCACCGTCGAGGCGCTGGAGGAGGCCCTGCTCGGTATCGAGATCGATGATGAGGTCGAACTGCGCGTCATCGACCGCGGCGTCGGCGGTGTCACCGAGACCAACGTCAACCTGGCATCGGCGTCGGATGCGATCATCATCGGCTTCAACGTCCGTGCCGAGGGCAAGGCCACCGAGCTGGCCAACCGCGAGGGCGTCGACATCCGGTACTACTCGGTGATCTATCAGGCCATCGACGAGATCCAGAGCGCACTCAAGGGCATGCTCAAGCCGGTTTACGAGGAGAAGGAACTCGGTCGCGCCGAGATCCGCGCGATCTTCCGCTCATCGAAGGTCGGCAACATCGCGGGCTGCCTGGTCACCTCCGGTCTCATCCGGCGCAACGCGAAGGCACGGCTGCTTCGCGACAGCGTGGTGGTGGCCGAGACCGTCACGATCTCGTCGCTGCGGCGGGAGAAGGACGATGTCACCGAGGTGCGCGACGGCTACGAGTGTGGTCTGACGCTGACGTACTCCGACATCAAGGAAGGCGACGTCATCGAGGCGTACGAGTTGGTCGAAAAAGAGCGTGTGTAGGGGCGTGGGCGCAATGAGCCTCTCGGGCCAAGACCAGACAGTCCGACATGCCTGATCCGGCACGGGCACGGCGGCTGGCCAAACGCATCGCGACGATCGTCGCCTCGGCGATCGAGTTCGAGATCAAGGATCCGCGGCTGGCCGGAGTGACGATCACCGATGGCAAAGTCACCGGAGACCTGCACGACGCGACGCTGTTCTACACGGTGTTCGGTCGCAATCTCGACGAAGAGCCCGACTACGCGGGGGTGGCGGCTGCGCTCGACAGCGCCACTGGTGTGCTGCGTACGCGGGTGGGTGCCGCGCTGGGCGTGCGGTTCACTCCGACGCTGGCGTTCGAACGTGACACCGTTCCCGAGGCCGCGGACCGGATGGAGGAACTGCTGGCTCGTGCCCGCGCCGCAGATGAGGATTTGGCCAGAGTTCGAGAAGGCGCCCAACATGCGGGCGATGCCGACCCGTACCGTGTAGACGGGGCGCTGGCAGGCGGTGGGGACCGAGACGACGAGTTCGACGCTGAGGACACCGGTGACCGCGATCGACAAAGCGACTGACGCAGCCGCTACGGGCGATCGTGTCGACGCCCGTACCGCCGCCGACCTGCTGTCCGCGGCGCGATACCGTCTGCGTGGTCTGCCACGTGTATCCCGACGCCGATACGCTCGGTGCCGGTTTGGCGCTGGCGCTGGTGCTCGACCATGCGGGCAAAAGCGTTCAGGTCAGCTTCGCGGCCCCGGCCAGCCTGCCCGAATCGCTTCGATCGTTGCCCGGCGCACACCTTCTCGTCGAACCCGACGCGATGCGACGCGACGCCGATCTGGTGGTCACCGTAGACATCCCCAGCGTCAACCGGCTGGGTGCGCTGAGTGACCTGGCCGACCCCGACCGCGAGGTGTTGGTCATCGACCACCATGCCTCCAACCTGTTGTTCGGCAGCGCCAACTTCGTCGACCCGTCGGCCGACTCGACCACGATGCTGGTGGCCGACCTCCTCGACGCGTGGGGCAAACCGATCGATGTCGGCGTGGCGCACTGTCTCTATGCCGGGCTGACCACCGATACCGGATCGTTTCGTTGGGCCACGCCCCGCGCGCACCGGCTGGCCGCCCGACTTGTCGAACTCGGCGTCGACAACGCGTCGATCAGCCGCGCGCTGATGGACACCCATCCGTTCGCTTGGTTACCGATGTTGTCGCGCGTGCTGGGCTCGGCGCGGCTGCTGCCCGATGCCGCGGGCGGTCGCGGACTCGTGTATGCCGTTGTGGGACATCAGGAGTGGGAGAACGCGAGGCCGGAGGAAGTCGAGAGCATCGTCGACATCGTGCGCACCACCCAGCAGGCTGAGGTGGCGGCGGTCTTCAAGGAGATCGAGCCAGGGCACTGGTCGGTGTCGATGCGCGCGAAGTCCTACGACCTGGCCTCCCTGGCGAGCACATTCGGCGGGGGCGGGCACCGACTGGCGGCCGGCTATTCGGCGTCCGGCACTGCCGATGAGGTCGTGCAGGCACTTCGCAAGGCTCTTCGCTGACTGCGTCAGCGGGCATCTTCGCTGAGTTCCACCGCCGGCGCATTGCCTGAACAGGCCGAAGGCCCAGCGGTACCGCATGGGCCCACGCGTCAGCCGGGGACGACCGGCCGCCGCATCGCCGGGCTGGCGCTACCTGCTCTCGGGGTGCTGGCCGCAGAGCCCATCTACCTGTTGTTCGACATCGCCATCGTCGGTCGGCTGGGCGCTCTTCCGTTGGCGGGCCTGGCGATCGGTGGGCTGATCCTGGCCACGCTCAGTTCGAATATGACGTTTCTGTCGTATGGCACCACGGCCCGCTCGGCGCGGTTCTTCGGCGCCGGAAACCGGCCGGCTGCGGTCGGCGAGGGCATCCAGGCCACTTGGCTTGGCCTGGGTCTTGGCTGGCTGCTCGTCGTGGTGGTGCAGGTCGCGGCCGTACCGCTGGTGTCCGTGCTGGCTGGGGCCTCTGAGGGAGGAGAGATCGCCGACACGGCGTTGCCGTGGGTTCGGATCGCAATTTTCGGCGTGCCCGCGATCCTCGTATCGGCGGCGGGAAACGGCTGGATGCGCGGGGTGCAGGACACCATGCGCCCACTGCGCTACGTCGTGACGGGCTTTGCAGCCTCGGCAGTGCTCTGCCCGCTGCTCGTGTACGGGTGGCTGGGCATGCCGAGGCTTGGCCTGGAGGGCTCGGCGATTGCGAACCTCGTCGGGCAGTGGCTCGCCGGCGTGATGTTCCTGCGCGCGCTGCGCATCGAGCGGGTATCCCTGCGGATCCAGCCGGCCGTGCTGCGCGCACAGGTGGTGCTGGGGCGCGATCTGATGGTGCGGACCCTGGCGTTCCAGGCCTGTTTCGTATCGGCGGGAGCCGTCGCCGCCCGGTTCGGCGCCGCCGCCGTCGCGGCGCATCAGGTGGTCCTGCAGCTGTGGAATTTCCTTGCCCTGGTCCTGGATTCGCTCGCCATCGCCGCGCAGTCGTTGGTGGGCGCCGCGCTGGGGGCGGGCCAATTGGCGCATGCGAAGTCGGTGGCGTGGCGGGTCACCATCTTCTCGACGCTCGCCTCCGCGGTGCTGGCAGGTGTATTCGCGGTCGGCGCGTCGGTCATTCCGAGCGTTTTCACCGACGACCGTTCGGTGCTCGACGCGATCGGCGTCCCGTGGTGGTTCATGGTGGCTCAATTGCCCGTCGCCGGAATCGTTTTCGGTCTCGACGGTGTGCTCCTCGGCGCCGGTGATGCCAAGTTCATGCGCAACGCCACGCTGATCAGCGCACTGGTCGGGTTCCTGCCGTTGATCTGGCTCTCGTTGGCGTTCGGCTGGGGGCTGCTCGGCATCTGGGCCGGGCTGTCCACCTTCATGGTGCTTCGGCTCGTGTTCGTCGGCTGGCGGGCCTTTTCCGGTCGCTGGCTGGTTCCGGGGACTGGCTAGTGTCAACGGCATGAAAGCGCTCGCGTACGGCCTTTCCGTCCTCGCATCGGCAAACCTGGTCGTGGCGCCGCCATCGACGGCGGAGCCGACCGTGGCCACCGCTGTCTACGTGCAGATCCGCCAGTCGTTCGCAACGGTCGACGACGCCGACCAGTGTGTCGGGACCTCAGCGCTGGGACCCGTTCGCCGTGGATCGTCGGTGGTTCTCTCCGAGGGCGCCCCGGTGGCCGACACCCGCAAGGTTGCCGTCGGTCAGTTCTTCCGCTCGAGGCTGCGCGACGGTGTCTGCGAGGTGCTCTACATCACGAGCGCCCCGGTCATGCCGGCGTTCAACGTCCAGTTCGCCGGTCCCGGCGGCGAGATGAGTCCGACGTTCGGCCCGACCCCGTCCGAGCCCGTCACGTATCAGCCGGGCATTGAGCAGGTGGTCCGTGTCGACATCGGGGACCCACCCAGCCCCTGAGGATTTCGGTGCGCGATCGCTCCCGGCTGCCTGCGCACCGAATCGCAGTTACGGACCTGCGCACGTCCCCGCTCGAACACGGCGGCGCGGTTGGCGGCGATGTCGTCGCCGCTGGCCGAGCGCATCCAGTCGATGGCCGACTCGGCCTCGATCGCCAGGCCGTCGGCGGTGCCTGCGTTGTCGATGCGGTGATACGACGCCAGCAGTGCGCGTACCGCCTTCTGGTTGTTGCCGACGATCGACGCCGCCACCCGCCGTGCGGTGGGTAGCAGCTCGTCGTGCGGCACGACCTCGGTGACCAGCCCGGCGCGCAGCGCGTCGGTCGCCGAGAGATAGTCGCCGGTCATGCTCATCCGGCGGGCCATACCGACGCCGACCTTCTGCGGGAGACGCACCGACAACCCCCAGGTGGGCAGCAGGCCGACGCGGGCGTGGGTGTCGGCGAACCGGGCGTTCTCCGATGCGATCAGGATGTCGCAGTACAGCGCGAGCTCGAGCCCGCCGGTCACCGCGGCGCCGTTGATGGCGCCGATCACCGGCTTGGTCATCGCCGGCCACTTCGGTGAGATATCGGGCAGCTCGGTGGAATCGCCGAGTTCCTTGAGGTCAAGCCCCGCGCAGAACACCGGATCGGTCCCGGTGAAGATGACGACGTCGACGTCATCGGCGTTCTCCGCATCGCGCAGTGCGCCGAAGAACTGCGTGCGAAGCGCCGACGACAGGGCGTTGCGGGCCTGCGGGCGATTCAGCGTCAGTGTCCGTACCCGATCCTGGGTGTCGATCAGCAGCACATCGGTGTTGTTGGGGTTGGTCATGGCTCGAACCTATCGTGGGGTCATGTGCCGAAACATCACCGAGCTACGCGGCCTGGAGCCGGCGGCCACCGCAGAGGAAATCGAGGCGGCCTCACGTCAGTACGTCCGCAAGGTCAGCGGCATCACGCGGCCGTCGGGCGCGAACGTCGAGGCGTTCGAGGAAGCGGTCGCCGAGGTCACCGTCGATCACCACCCGGCTGCTGGCCGGCCTGGCGCCGCGACGCCAGCCGCCCAAGACCGTTCCGCCGCTGCGGCGTCCCGAGGTGCGGGCGCGGCTCGAGGCCGCAGCCAAATAGCCACGTCATGACGGCCACCCTCACCCGGCCCGCGCTCAAGGAGTGGAGCGCGGCCGTTCACGGTCTGCTCGACGGCAGGCAGACCGTGCTGTTGCGCAAGGGCGGCATCCACGAGAAGCGGTTCGCACTCACCGCGTCGCGCTTCCTGTTCTTTCCGACGGTCGCGCACAGCCATGCCGAGAGGGTGCGGGCCGAACATCGCGATCTCCTCGATGCCGCCGCTGCCGACAGCACCGATGACGAGGTCGTCCTGCGCGCCGGCGCCAAAGTCGTTGCCGCCATAGAGGTAAGTCGACCGCAGCGCCTCGACGAGATCGAGCCCCTACACATCTGGACCGCCGAGTCGGTGCGGGCCGACCGGCTGGACTTCCGGCCAAAGCACCGCCTCACCGTGTTGGTGGTGCAGGCCAGCCCGTTGCGGGCGCCGGTGCGGCTGGCCCGCAGCCCCGATTACGCGGGCTGCAAGAGTTGGGTTCCGCTACCCGTTGATCCGGACTGGGCGCCGCCGGTGCACTCCGATGAGTCCCTTGCCGAGATCGCCGAGCGGGTGCGTCACTCAGTGGCCTGACGGCAACGCCGGGCCGGCAGGCAGCACGAGCCGCGAGACACCACCCTCGCCGAGGTGGACGGTATGCGTCGACACCATGAGCTCGCGGCCGCTGACCAACGCATCGCCGGTGCCCAGGTTGCGCGCGAACCGCGGGTGTGAGCCTCCGGCGATCAGAACCCGGATTCGCGATCCGGCACGGAACCGGTGCGCGGTGGAATCGAGTTCGATGCGAATGGTGTCGCTGCCCCGCGAAACCGTTGGGCTGCGGCGGTACCCGTCGCTCACATTGCGGGAGACGTCCTTGGCGTCCACTTCGCTGATGCGCACGAACAGGTCGTGGTAAGGGTTGTCGCAAGAATGCGACAGCTCGATGACCGGTGTTCCGACGACATAGAGATCGGAAGGCAGCCTGTCGCCGGTGAAGCACAGCACGTCGGGCCGTTCGGCGAGCTTCCCATCCCGGCGGTAGCCGCCCTCGGGCGAGAGCAGCCGTCCGCCGATCGTGGGCGTCGGATTCACCGGGTTGTAGGTGAATCTGCTCGGCGGCGCGGTGTCCGGCGGAGCCGCATCGCCGAGGCGACCGGTGGGTTGCAGGTAGAGCACGCGTTCGGGCATCGCCGGTGGCCACTCCGGCAGGTCGATCCAGCCCTTCTGATTCACCTCCACACGGACCGGACTGCGTGTCGTGCCCCGGCCACGCAGGTGCGCGTCGAGCCAATCGAGCGATTCGCGGATCACCGTGGGCGCGCCCTTGGACATCACGTGTGTGTGCGTCCACGAACCGACCGTCACGGCGACGTCCACGCCACGCTTTTTCAAGGTGTCGTACTGGGTGAGGGTCTGTTCGAGGAACAGGTCCTGCCAACCGCCGATCAGCAACACCGGAATCTCGGTGCGGTTCAAGGCATCCCGGATGTTTGATGCTCGACCAGAACGGGTCGTCGGCCTCGGGGTGGTCGAGCCACTCCTCCCACCACCCCGCACCGTCGCCCAGCAGCTTTCGGCCCGCCTCTCCTGCGGGTAACCCGCTCGTCGCGCGGGCCAGCGCCCGCCGCGCGCGAACTTGACGGATCACCGCGCGCAGCTTGCCCGGATCCTCCTGGTGGGCGACCAGACTGCTCCAGCCGAGAAAGTCGTTCAGCGCGAACGAGCCGCTACCCCAACGGGGGCCGCTGATGTCGTGCGGGCCCACCGTGATGACGGCGGCCTTCATCTCCGGTGGCGGATCGGCGAGCAGGGCCCATTGGGTGAAGCCCAGATACGACAGGCCGATCGTGGCGAACGAACCGGTGAACCATGGCTGGTGACGTAGCCACTCGACGGTGTCTGCGCCGTCGGCGATCTCGTTGACCATGGGGTCGAAGTCGCCCCCGGAGCCGAATGTGCCGCGCACGCTTTGGAATACGACGTGGTAACCGCGTGCGGCGTACACGCCGGCGAAAAGCGCCGAGAACGGGAAACGCCGACCGTACGGGCAGCGCACCAACAGCGTGCCCGCCGGGGTGGCCGTCGTCGGCTCGTAGCGGTCGGCGAGCAATTCGACACCATCGCGCATCGGCACCCGCACGCCACGATGCACGGTGTAGTCGCTGGTCTGCGGCGGCAGGCGGAGCAGTCTGCTCAGCGTGCGCCCGGTGAACGTCTTGAGCTTCCCTCGGACCGGCGAGGCGGTAACGGGATCGGATACTGCGGTCACGTCACACAGGCTACGCAGGCGGCGGATCGCCGTCCTCGATTGCGGTCACGACCTTGCCCATCAGCCAGCCGATGGCGCGGGTGGCGTCGGCACCGTCGACACCCCACGTGCCGACCAGTCGCTCGTAGGTGGGCACGTGCCACAACGCGTCGAGAAGGCCGGCCGTCACGCGCTGTTGGGCGTCCGACCAGTCCGGGGTCGATGCCGACACCGCACGCATGAGGGCCTCACGCCTGCGGACGTCGACGCTGACGAACGTCGGCCCGGTTGGCATCTCGAGGGATTCGTGCACCGAAAACCGTTGCAGCGCCGCGAAAACACGTCCCGTCACTTCGGCGAGGTTGGTCAGGTCGACGTCCTCATACGAGATCCCCGCTTCGGACTCCAGGCGCTGCATCACCGCGTCGTGCAGGTGTCGCTCGGTCGGGAAGTGCCTGTACACGGTCCGCTCGCCGACTCCGGCGCGCTCGGCGACCCCGCGAAACGTCAGATCGCGCCAGTTCCAGGTGTCGAAGGCGCGGACGAGGTCGGTGCCCGCTTCGACGATGCGTTCTCGCGTCTGGGCCGCCTTCTCCTGGCGCGCACGGTTGTCGTACGTGCGCCGACGCGCTATTGACGAGTCGCTCATAATCACGGCAGTATACTGTCATCAAATTGGGGAGGTGCGCCGTGGCATCACCGGGCGACCTGATGGCCGCCGCCGTCGAGCGAACCGGCCTCGACGATTTCGGCGATGACTCCTTCCGCGAAGGGCTGGAGATCTACCTCCGCTCGCTACGCGACGAGGCGCGCCTCAATGCCAGGGGCGAGGCGTTCGTCTACGACCGCATCGGCCTGCATCTGAGTCAGCGGCTGCAGATCGAGGACTGGTACCGCCGCCACCCCGAGATCGACGACCAGCCGATCGTCGCGCCGCTGTTCGGTCTCGGCTTGCCCCGCACCGGGTCCACGGCGCTGTCGTTTCTGTTGGCGCAAGATCCCGACATCCGCTACCTGCGCGCGTGGGAATCGTCGCAGCCGTGTCCACCGCCGTCGACGGTGCGCGGCGCCGACCCGCGGATACCCGCCGACGAGCGTGACGAGATCATCCTCGGGCACCAGGCGTCACGTGCCCTTCGGCATCCACGGCCCGATGGAATGCCTGGACCTGATGTCGCTGGAATTCAAATCGCAGGTCCTCCAGGCGTTCGGCCAGGTGCCGTCGTACTCGCAGTGGTTCGCGAACGAAGCGGACTTCACGTCTGCCTACGCCTACGAAAAGCGGGCACTCAAGCTGCTCCAGTGGGGTGAACCGCTGCGGCCTTGGCGGTTGAAGAGCCCGGCGCACATGCTGTCGCTGGAGTCCCTCGATCGGGCATTCCCCGACGCCCGCTTCGTGATGACCCACCGCGATCCGACCGATGTGATGCTGTCGGTGTCTGACCTCTACGCCGACATCATCGGCAGTCTCACCGACCACGTGGACCGCCGCTACCTCGGTGAGCTCAACGTCGTCCAGTGGTCGGCCGGGGTGGACCGGGTGATGAAGTTCCGCGACGGCGGCGCGGACGACCGTTTCTTCGACATCGATTTCCGGGCCATGCAGGCCGACCCGATCGGCGAAGTGCGACGGCTCTACGACTGGCTCGGCGAACCGGTCACCGACGAGTTCGAGGCACGGATGCGGTCGTGGTGGGCGGAGAACTCCGAGAACCGCGAACCCAGTCCACGTGCGGACCCGCAGGACTTCGGACTCGACTTCGACGTGATTCGTCCGCTGTTCGCGCAATACGTCGGTCATTCGCGACGCTGGCTCGCTCGCTGAAAACGATTGAGAGAGAAGGACTTGCATGGCAATCGACCTGACCGGAGGCATCGACGCGGCCCGGGAGTACATGTTCGCCGAGAAGCCGGACAACCCCGAGATGCGCGACGCGGTGAGTTTCTGGGTGTCCGACGACCGCGGTGAGGTGGGCCTGCCCCGCATCGGCATCGACGCGCTGGCGTCCAATTGGGACGCCCACAACATTCAGGTCAACGTCGCGTTCGCGGATGGCAGGGTCTACCGACTCCGAGAGGACGCCGCCAGCCGCCCGGTCGAAGGCCCCGACGGCCAGGCGTGCGTGCTGGGCGCCGGCCCCATGGCCTTCACGTGTGTCCGGCCCTTCGACACCTGGACCGTGTCCTACGACGGCAAGGCCGTTCAGACCACCTCGGCCGATCTGGCCGCCGGCCGCAAAGACGGTCCGCTTGTCGACGTGAGATTCGAGGTCGAGGCGAAGCTCGCCACCCCGCCATGGGTGCAAGGCGCACTGCAGCCCGACGCGGATGCGGCGCTGAAGACTTCGATCGAGGGTGACCTGATGGGCGGTGAGCGCTACGAGCAGCTGTTCCGGGCCACCGGTTCGGTGTATGTCGACGGGCGGGAGTATCCGCTTCGCCGGCACAGGGCTGCGGATTCGCCGCCAGGGTGTGCGCAGACTTGAAGGCTTCTGGGGCCACTGCTGGCAATCAGCGTTGTTCCCCAGCGGTCGCGCATTCGGCTACATCGCCTATCCGCCGCGCCCGGACGGCGAGCCGACATTCAACGAGGGTTACGTGTACTCCGGCGACGGCGATCTGGTGGCGGCGCGGGTGATCGAGGCGCCATGGCTCACGAGACTGCAGGCACTGGGGGAGGACGTCTCACTGGTACTGGAAACCGCCGACGGCGTCGAGCGGATCGAGGGGGAGACGGTGCTGTCCACCCACGACATCACCGATCTGAACGATGTGCCCGACGATCTGCGGGAGATGGCGGCCAACTGGCCCTTCCCGGCGCTGCAGCAGGCGGGCGTGCGCTATCGGTGGAACGGCGAAGAGACCTACGGGATGCTCGAACGCTCGATCCCCAAGGACCAGCTCACTCGCTAGGAGGCGCCTGGAACCTGTAGTACGGGATCAAATCGTGTGCGCGCTGCAGGTTGGTCTGCATGCAGTCGGGTGGGGGGTTGGAGTAGATCGGCGAGTAGAACAGCGTCTGCTGGATCAAGCCGTAACTCGTGTCGAACGCGAGCGCGCAGGTGATCCACCAGCGGTTGTTCCAGTCGGTCGGCTTCATCACCCACCATTGCGCGGCGCGGTGACCGTCGATGTCGAGCTGGATGGCGTCGGCGGGCAGGGCCTCCTCGAACGTCTTCCACACGAACGGCTCGATGGTCAGCTGATAGTTGCCCGCGTCGTACTTGCACCGCAGCTGTTCCTCGGGGGACGGCGGCGTGAAGGCCAGTCCGAGGGACGCGACCGCGTCGAGCGGGATGTCGCGGCACGGGCTGAACGGGTCCGGGTCGGTTGTCGCGATGACGGGGTACTTGATGCTGGTTGTGACGTTCGTCATCGGAATGTCGATTGCGCGCACCTGCAGGGGGCCGTCGGTATTGGACCCCGACACCACGATCACCGCCGCGACTAGCGCACACAGCGCTGCAAGAATGCGCAGCTTGGCGACCATTACACCCCCTGCTGTCGTGGCGGCGGCGACGCCGGCTTGTGGTCCAACCCTGCCCGGGGAGTGTAGCGGTCCGCCACGAGAGGCCGAAGCGGAAACGAGAACCTGTTCTAGTTGGGGTTCGAGAGGTTCGTCGCCCGCACGTAGGCTGGAGGGCTGTGACACGCGATGATCCGGCAACCCCACGGGAGCCGGGAGGCCGGCGACGTCCAACACTGTGGGCTATCAGCGACCTCCACACTGGTCACACCGGTAACAAACCCGTCACCGAGTCGCTCTACCCGTCCACACCCGACGACTGGCTGATCGTCGCCGGCGATGTCGGGGAACGCACCGACGAGATCTATTGGGCGCTGGATCTGCTCCGTAAACGATTCGCCAAGGTGATCTGGGTGCCCGGCAATCACGAGCTGTGGACCACCAACCGCGACCCGATGCAGATCTTCGGCAAGGCGCGTTATGACTACCTCGTCAACATCTGCGACGAGATGGGCGTCATCACGCCAGAGCACCCTTTCCCGGTGTGGACCGAAGAAGGCGGCCCGGCAACCATCGTGCCGATGTTTCTGCTGTACGACTACACGTTCTTGCCGGAGGGGGCCGCGACAAAGGCGGAAGGCCTCGCCATCGCCCGCGAGCGCAACATCGTCGGCACCGATGAATTCCTGCTGTCCGCTGAGCCGTACGCCACGCGCGACGCGTGGTGCCGCGACCGGGTGGCCTCCACCCGCAAGCGGCTCGAGGAACTCGACTGGATGACGCCCAACGTGCTGGTGAACCACTTCCCATTGGTGCGCGAACCTTGCGACGCGATGTTCTATCCCGAGTTCGCGATGTGGTGCGGCACCACCGCGACCGCCGACTGGCATAGCCGCTACAACGCGATCTGTTCGGTGTACGGGCACCTGCACATCCCGCGCACCACGTGGTACGACGGGGTCCGCCACGAAGAGGTTTCCGTTGGATACCCGCGGGAATGGCGCCGCCGCAAGCCATATCGATGGCTACGGCAGGTGCTGCCCGACCCGAAGTATGCGCCCGGCTATCTCAACGAGTTCGGCGGACACTTCGAAATCACCGCGGAGATGCGCGAGCATGCCCAGAAGGTTCAGCAGCGCATCAGGGCCAGGCAGCCATGACAGTTGCGGCGTTCCTGCTCTCGGGCGTACTACCCGGCGGCGCACAGGCGCTGGCCGCCGCCGAGATGTACACCGACCCGCCCGAACTCACGCCACTGGCCGAAGAAGAGCCGCTGATTGCGAAGTCGGTGGCCAAGCGGCGCAACGAATTCATCACCGTGCGCTACTGCGCACGTGAGGCGCTTGGCGAGCTCGGCGTTGCACCGGTGCCGATCCTCAAGGGAGAAAAGGGCGAACCGTGCTGGCCCGACGGAATCGTCGGCAGCCTCACCCACTGTGAGGGCTTTCGCGGTGCTGCCGTTGGCCGACGGGACGAGGTTCGATCGGTGGGCATCGACGCCGAGCCGCACGACGTGCTCCCCAAGGGTGTGCTCGACGCCGTCAGCCTGCCGGTGGAGCGCGCCGCACTGCGGGCGCTGCCCGACGGATTGCACTGGGATCGAATCCTGTTCTGCGCCAAGGAGGCAACCTACAAGGCGTGGTTTCCGGTCACGCGACGCTGGCTTGGGTTCGAGGACGCGCACATCACGTTCGACGTCGACGACAGCGGCACCGCGGGTGGGTTCGAATCGCGGATTCTGATCGATCCTTCCGCGGCTATGGGGCCACCACTGCACACCCTGTCGGGCCGCTGGTCGGTGCGCGACGGTTTTGCGCTCACCGCGATCGTCCTATGACCGAACCCGGCCTTGTCGTCGTGGCCAAGCCGGCGGGCATGACCAGCCACGACGTGGTCGGCCGCTGCAGGCGCATCTTCGGCACCCGAAAGGTCGGCCACGCAGGCACTCTGGACCCGATGGCAACGGGGGTACTGGTCGTCGGCATCGAACGGGCCACCAAGATCCTCGGCCTGCTGACCGTGACCGACAAGTCCTATGCCGCGACGATGCGGCTGGGCCAGACCACGTCGACCGAGGACGCCGAAGGTGACGTGCTGCAGACGGTTTCCGCGGCGGGCGTCGCCGAAGCGCAGATCGAGACGGCGGTGGCCGCGCTGCGTGGCGAGATCGACCAGGTGCCGTCTGCGGTCAGCGCCATCAAGGTCGACGGCCAGCGGGCCTACAAACTGGTCCGCGAAGGGCACACGGTCGAACTGACGCCACGCAAGGTTCGCATCGACCGTTTCGACGTGCTTGCCGTCCGGCGTGAGGGCGACCTCCTCGATGTCGATGTCGAGGTGCACTGCTCCAGCGGGACATACATCCGCGCGCTGGCGCGAGATGTCGGCGAGGCGCTGGCCGTCGGCGGACACCTCACCGCGCTGCGGCGTACCCGCGTCGGTCCCTTCGGGCTCGAGCAGGCCGCGACTCTCGACGATCTCGCCGAACAACCGCGCCTGTCGTATTCGCTCGACGATGCGTGCCTGATGATGTTCGCGCGCCGCGATCTGAGTGACGACGAAGCCGAGGACACCAGGCACGGCAGGGCGCTGAGCCCGGCCGGGATCAGCGGCACCTACGCGGCGACATCACCCGACGGTCGGGTGCTCGCACTGTTAACCGACGAAACGACGCGAACGAAATCCGTTGTCGTGTTGCGTCCGGCCACTTTGTAATCCGGTGCGCTAGCCGACGACCCAGATCGCTTCTGCCGCAGGGCTTCCCAGATCCACCGTGGCGCCCTTTTCATGTTCGCCTGAGCTGGCGGACTTGACGGCGACGGAGATCATTCCCGCGAAGTCCCTGCGGGCCAGCACCAGCAGTCGCGAGTCCAGGGTGATGCCGACGCTGTCGAAGTACCGCAACATCTCCGGGTCGGCGTCGGAAATGCGGGCGACGACTCCGGTGTCGCCGTCGCGGCACATCGACAGTTGCCTCGCATCCGGCGTCGGGACATGGCCATCCGCGGCGGGAATCGGATCACCGTGGGGATCGCGGGTGGGATGGCCGAGCTTGGCGTCGATGCGGGCCAGCATCGTGTCGGACACCGCGTGCTCGAGCACCTCGGCCTCGTCGTGCACCTCGTCCCAGCTGTAGCCGAGTTCGCGGACGAGGAAGGTCTCCATCAGCCGATGCCGGCGCACCATCGCGAGCGCGGCCTCTCGGCCGGCGTCGGTCAACGTCACGGCGCCGTACTTCTCGTGATCGACGAGCCCCTGGTCCGCCAGCTTGCGGATGGACTCCGACGCGGTGCTCGCGGATACGCCGATCCGCTCGGCCAGCATCTTGGTGCTGACTTTCTCCCGCGACCACTCCTGGGCCGTCCAGATCACTTTGAGGTAATCCTGGGCGACCATCGTCAGGTCGCGCGGGTTACCGTTCGGATTCACAACTACAAAGTTTAGGCAGTCCTGTCCTGATCTGGCGATCTAGCGCGGCCGCCGCGGCGTTCGCGCCGTAGGCTTGCGCTGTGCAGCGCTGGCGGGGACAGGACGAGATCCCGACGGACTGGGGCCGATGTGTCGTCACCATCGGCGTGTTCGACGGTGTTCATCGCGGCCATCAGGAGCTGATCAACCACGCTGTCAAGGCGGGTCGGTCGCGCGGGGTGCCGACGGTGTTGATGACCTTTGACCCGCATCCGATGGAGGTCGTCTTCCCCGGCAGCCATCCCGCCCAGCTCACGACCCTGACCCGGCGGGCCGAGCTGGTCGAGGAAATGGGCGTCGACGTGTTCCTGGTGATGCCGTTCACCTCGGACTTCATGAAGCTGACACCCGACCGCTACATCCATGAACTGCTGGTCGAGCGCCTGCACGTGGTGGAGGTCGTGGTGGGGGAGAACTTCACGTTCGGAAAGAAGGCGGCGGGCAACGTCAGCCTGCTGCGCAAGGCGGGCGAGCGGTTCGGCTTCGCGGTCGAGGGCATGTCTCTGGTTTCCGAGCACCACCGGGACGAGACCGTCACGTTTTCGTCGACCTACATCCGGTCCTGCGTCGACGCCGGAGACGTCGTCGCCGCCACCGAGGCGCTCGGCCGCCCGCATCGCGTCGAGGGTGTCGTGGTCCGCGGCGACGGTCGCGGCAAGGTGCTCGGCTTCCCGACGGCCAATGTGGCACCACCGATGTATTCGGCCATTCCCGCCGACGGCGTGTACGCGGCGTGGTTCACGGTGCTGGGCCACGGGCCGATCGTGGGGGCCGTCGTCCCAGGTGAGCGCTATCAGGCCGCCGTGTCGGTGGGGACGAATCCGACGTTCTCGGGCCGGACCCGCACGGTGGAGGCGTTCGTTCTCGACGCGTCGGCCGATCTGTACGGCCAGCACGTGGCCGTCGATTTCGTCGCGCGCATTCGCGGGCAGGAGAAGTTCGCCAAGGTCGAGGACCTGGTCACCGCCATGGGTGTCGATACCGATCGGGCGCGGTCCATCCTTGCCGCCCAGTGAGCCTGCGATTTCGCAGCTCAGCCGCTGTGCTCGATTTCGCAGCTCAGCCGCGGCGCTGCTAAACTCTGCGCCGACCGAGCGTGTGCTGCAGTTCGCGGTGGCTGCGCTTTTTTGAGGGGCCCGCAAGCCCCATGTTCGCGGACTGAAAAGATGGAGTTGATTCGTGGCGCTCACTGCCGAACAGAAGAAGACCATTCTGGGCGAGTACGGCCTGCATGACACCGACACCGGCTCGCCGGAGGCCCAGGTCGCGCTGCTGACCAAGCGGATCTCCGATCTGACCGAGCATCTGAAGATGCACAAGCACGACCACCACTCACGTCGCGGTCTGCTGCTGCTCGTCGGTCGTCGTCGCCGTCTGCTGAAGTACGTCGCTGCGGTCGACGTGGCAGCGCTACCGCTCCTTGATCGACCGGCTCGGCCTGCGTCGCTGACGCTCGCAAGTCACGTACGTGCGGAACCTGCCCGCGGTCGCCGCGGCGGCGATCCTTGCGATCGGGGCTTTGGCCGGGTGCTCGCACTCGTCGGCGAACCTGGCGGTCGGTGACTGCCTGAAGACGGGCGGCACCCCGGAGCGGCCCGAAGTGACCAAGGTCGAATGCGGTAGCCCGGAGTCCAATTTCAAGGTGGCCGCCACCGTCGAGACCAGCGAACAATGCCCGGCGGACGTCGACTCGTACTACTCGATGCGCGGCACCTTTTCCGACAAGGTCACCACGATCTGCATGGACATCGACTGGGTGGTCGGAAACTGTATGAGCATCGACCCGACCAACGACAAGGATCCGCTGCAGGTGGACTGCGACGACACCTCGGTGCCCAACCGCCAGCGTGCCACGCAGATCCTGAACGTCGCGGACGCCGACCAGTGCGCCAGCGGTGTCGGCTATCCCTACGACGAGCGCAGCTTCACCGTGTGCGTGGAGGACGTGGCCTGAGGGACTTCGCGGGATCGCCCACTGATTTCGGTGCCGTACCTGCTGCAATGTAGGATGGCGGAGTTCGACAGCCGGTTACGGCTCGAATGATTTGGGTGCGGCCCTCGCAGTACCGTGAGCGCCGTTCCCGCGTGTCACATCGAACTGTGTTGGATCAACGACATGCCTGATCGCGCGGTCTTCGGTAGTGGCTGCCGGGTCTGATACCCGACAGCTTCGATCGATGGCCGTGGCCAAATCGAGGCCGGTGATTCACACACTGTGACATTGCAAAACAGCTGAACAGTGAAGACTGTGATCCAGAGAGGCCATACGGACACCCATGTCTGTAGTTGAACTTGAAGAAGGCGTGTACGAATCCACCGCCGTCATCGACAACGGGAGCTTCGGCACCCGCACCATCCGTTTCGAGACCGGCCGGCTGGCCAAGCAGGCCGCCGGCGCCGTCGTCGCCTACCTCGACGACGAGACCATGCTGCTGTCGGCCACCACGGCCAGCAAGACCCCGAAAGACCACTTCGACTTCTTCCCCTTGACGATCGACGTCGAGGAGCGGATGTACGCCGCCGGGCGCATCCCCGGCTCGTTCTTCCGGCGTGAGGGCCGCCCCTCCACTGACGCGATCCTGACCTGCCGCCTGATCGACCGGCCGCTGCGCCCGACGTTCATCTCGGGTCTGCGCAACGAGATCCAGGTCGTGGTCACCATCCTGAGCCTGGATCCCAAGGATCTGTACGACGTGCTGGCCATCAACGCCGCGTCCGCGTCGACCCAGATTTCCGGAATTCCGTTCTCCGGTCCTGTCGGCGGCGTGCGCGTCGCGCTGATCGACGGCCAGTGGGTGGCGTTCCCGACCGTCGAGCAGCTCGAGGGAGCGGTCTTCGACATGGTCGTCGCGGGCCGCAAGACCGCTGACGATGTGGCGATCATGATGGTTGAGGCCGAGGCGACCGACAAGGTCATCGAGCTGATCGGCGGCGGCGCGGGTGCCCCGACGGAATCCGTCGTCGCCGAGGGCCTGGAGGCCGCGAAGCCGTTCATCGCCGCGCTGTGCGCCGCCCAGCAGGAACTGGCCGACAAGGCCGCCAAGCCCACCGCCGAGTATCCGGTGTTCCCGGAGTACCAGGACGACGTGTTCGAGGCCGTGTCCGCGGTGGCCACCGACGAGCTGTCCAAGGCGTTGACCATCGCAGGCAAGGAAGAGCGCAACGATCGCACCGACGAGATCAAGGGCGAGGTGCTCGACCGGCTGGCAGAGCAGTACGCCGGCCGCGAGAAGGAGATTGGTGCGGCATACCGATCGCTCACCAAAAAGCTTGTGCGCCAGCGCATCCTGACCGACCACTTCCGCATCGACGGCCGTGGCATCACCGATATCCGGGCGCTGTCGGCCGAGGTCGCCGTCGTACCGCGGGCGCACGGAAGTGCGATCTTCGAGCGCGGCGAGACCCAGATCATGGGCGTCACCACGCTGGACATGGTGAAGATGGCCCAGCAGATCGACTCGCTGGGACCCGAGACCAGCAAGCGGTACATGCACCACTACAACTTCCCGCCGTATTCGACCGGTGAGACCGGCCGTGTCGGTTCGCCCAAGCGCCGCGAGATCGGCCACGGCGCCCTGGCCGAGCGGGCCCTGATGCCCGTGCTGCCGAGCGTCGAGGAGTTCCCGTACGCGATCCGTCAGGTGTCGGAGGCGTTGAGCTCCAATGGTTCGACGTCGATGGGCTCGGTCTGCGCGTCGACGCTGTCGCTGCTGAACGCCGGTGTGCCGCTGAAGGCTCCGGTTGCCGGTATCGCGATGGGTCTGGTGTCTGACGATGTCGAGGTGGACGGCAAGACCGAGCGCCGCTTCGTCACTCTGACCGACATCCTGGGCGCCGAGGATGCCTTCGGCGACATGGACTTCAAGTGCGCAGGCACCAAGGACTTCGTCACCGCGCTGCAGCTCGACACCAAACTGGACGGGATTCCTTCCCAAGTCCTAGCAGGTGCTCTCAGTCAGGCCAAGGATGCCCGGATCACCATCCTCGAGGTGATGGCCGAGGCCATCGATGAGCCCGACGAGATGAGCCCGTACGCGCCGCGCATCACGACGATCAAGGTGCCGATCGACAAGATCGGCGAGGTCATCGGGCCCAAGGGCAAGATGATCAACTCGATCACCGAAGAGACCGGTGCATCGATCTCGATCGAGGACGACGGCACCGTGTTCGTCGGCGCCTCCAACGGCGAAGCGGCCCAGGCCGCGATCGACAAGATCAACGCGATCGCCAACCCGCAGCTACCCAAGATCGGCGAGCGGTTCCTCGGAACCGTAGTCAAGACAACCGATTTCGGAGCTTTCGTGTCGTTGCTGCCCGGCAGGGACGGCTTGGTGCACATCTCCAAGCTGGGCCGTGGCAAGCGGATCGCCAAGGTGGAGGACGTCGTCACGGTCGGCGACAAGCTGCGCGTGGAGATCGCCGACATCGACAACCGCGGAAAGATCTCGCTGGTCCTCGTCGCCGAAGAAGACACCAGCTGAAGCACCCTCTGACGCTGCACCGGCAGATGCCGCAGCGGCCACCAGTTAGAGGGCTGCGCCGCGGCGCAGGTAAAGCG
This sequence comes from uncultured Actinomycetota bacterium, assembly GCA_963843135.1. Lineage (GTDB taxonomy): Bacteria > Actinomycetota > Actinomycetes > Mycobacteriales > Mycobacteriaceae > Mycobacterium. The sequence goes on along the minus strand of CAWJJA010000024.1, from coordinate 866,428 downwards.
GAAGCTTCTACTCGGGATCTTTCCAAGGTGCGTCGCACCGTGTTGCCCGGTGGCCTGCGCGTGGTCACCGAGTACATCCCATCGGTGCATTCGGCATCGGTCGGGGTGTGGGTCGACGTGGGTTCCCGCGATGAGGGGCCCAGCGTTGCCGGTGCCGCGCACTTCCTGGAACACCTGCTGTTCAAGTCGACGCCGACGCGCACCGCGGTCGAGATCGCGCAGGCCGTCGACGCGGTCGGCGGTGAGCTGAACGCGTTCACCGCCCGCGAGCACACCTGTTATTACGCGCATGTGCTCGACACCGATCTCGAACTGGCCGTCGACCTGGTTGCCGACGTGGTGCTGCGTGGGCGTTGCGCCGCAGACGATGTCGAGATCGAGCGCGACGTGGTGCTCGAGGAGATCGCCATGCGCGACGACGATCCCGAGGACACCCTCGGTGACGTCTTCCTGTCGGCGATGTTCGGCGCCCATCCTGTCGGGCGTCCGGTGATCGGCAGCTCGGATTCGATCGCGGCGATGACGCGCACGCAACTGCATTCGTTCCACATGCGTCGCTATACGCCGGAGCGGATGGTGGTTGCGGTCGCCGGAAACGTCGACCATGACGAGGTCATGGCTCTGGTGCGGGAACACTTCGGCCCTCGGCTGGTTCGCGGCCGCAAGCCCGTGCCCCCGCGCAAGGGGACCGGCCGAGTTGCGGGTCGGCCGACGCTGCAACTGGTCCACAAGGACGCAGAGCAGACCCATCTATCGCTGGGCGTCCGGACGCCGGGCAGGCATTGGGAGCATCGGTGGGCGCTATCGGTGCTCAACACGGCGCTGGGCGGAGGCTTGAGTTCGCGCCTGTTCCAACAGATTCGGGAGACGCGCGGGCTGGCGTACTCGGTCTACTCGACGGTGGACACCTTCGCCGACAGCGGCGCGCTGTCGATCTACGCGGCGTGCCTGCCGGAGCGTTTCGACGAAGTCACCCGGGTGACGGCCGACGTGCTCGGTGCGGTGGCCCGCGACGGCATCACCGAGACCGAATACCGCATCGCGAAGGGCTCTCTACGGGGCGGATTGGTGCTCGGGCTCGAGGACTCCGGCTCCCGGATGCACCGGATCGGCCGCAGCGAGCTGAACTTCGGCACACATCGCAGCATCGCCGACACCCTCGACAAGATCGAAGCGGTGACGCTCGATGAGGTCAACTCTGTCGCGCGCAAACTGCTCACCCGTCCATACGGTGGCGCTGTGCTCGGCCCGCAAACTTCGAAAAGAGCGTTGCCGCAGCCGCTTCGGGCCATGACCAACTGACCGCCTACGCTGGTGTCGATGACTCGACTGTCTCGGCGCAACGTTCTCCTCGGCGGGTTCACGCTCGCAGTAGCGGCCACATACCCAGCACGACCAGCGTTCGCGCAGCCGCCATCTTCGGTTGAAGCGTCGATCCAAGGGCTCGAACAGCAGCGCAACGCAGCCATCGGCGTCTTCGCGACGAACCTGGTGTCGGGCAAGACCATTGCCCATCGCGCGCAGGATCCGTTCGCCATGTGCTCGACGTTCAAGGTCTACGCGTCGGCGCGGGTGTTGCAGATGGCCCAGCATGGCGAGCTCTGGATCGACGACAAGATGTTCGTCGACCCGGCTTCGATCCTGCCGAATTCGCCCGTTACCGGGACCGCGGGCCGGCGGTGAGATGACGCTGGCCGAGCTGTGCCAGGCTGCGCTGCAGCACAGTGACAACGCGGCCGCCAACATCCTGTTGAACAGGATCGGCGGGCCGCAGGCGATCACCGCGTTCGCGCGCAGCATCGGAGACGAGCGGTCACGGCTGGATCGATTTGAGACGGAGCTGAACTCGGCGATTCCCGGTGACCTCCGCGACACCAGCACGCCAGAGGCGCTCGGCGGGGGCTTTCGCGTGCTACTCGACGGAGACGTCCTCGCGCCACCTCAACGCGGGTTGCTCGAGGACTGGATGCGTGCCAATCAGACGTCGAGCATGCGGGCCGGACTTCCGCCGGGCTGGACGACCGCCGACAAGACAGGAAGCGGGGATTACGGCAGCACGAACGACGTCGGCATCGCGTATGGGCCGCAGGGACAACGTGTGCTGCTCGCGATCTTGACGCGTTCGGTGGCCAATGACCCGAAGGCCGAGAACATGCGCCCGCTCATCGGGGAGCTGACGGCACTGGTGATGCCGACGCTTCTCGCGTAGAGAAGGGCCCATGGCGTGCCAGCCGCGTCGTGTCCGTGTGGGTCCGGTGAACCGTTCGGTCGCTGTTGTCTGCCGCTGCATGTCGGCGAACGCCAGGCAGAGACCGCCGAACAACTGATGCGGGCGCGCTACAGCGCCTACGCCGTCGAGGACGTCGACTACATCTGGCAGACGTGGCATCCGCGGACGCGGCCCGACGCGTTGACGCCGGAAGCCGGATTGACCTGGACCGGTCTGGAGATCGTGGACACCGTCGATGGACGAACCGGCGACGCATCGGGTGAGGTCGAATTCCGCGCGCACTACCTGCAGAGCAGACGAGGCGGGACGCTGCATGAGCGGTCCCGCTTCGCCGTCAGAGCCCGTCGGTGGTTTTACGTAGACGGGGAGTTGTTGCGCTGACGTCAGCTCAACAGGGCGGCCGGATCGGTGAAGGTCAGATCCAGATGCGGCGGCCACCTGCTCGCAGAGCAGCGAACCCTCGTGCGTCGACAAGCCCTTGGCCAGCGCCGGATCGACCTCGCAGGCCGCCTGCCAGCCCTTGTCGGCCAGCTTCAGCACGTACGGCATCGTGGCGTTGGTCAGCGCGTACGTCGACGTGCGCGGCACTGCGCCGGGCATGTTGGCCACGCAGTAGAACACGGTGTCGTGCACCGCAAAAGTGGGGTCATCGTGTGTGGTCGGCCGCGAATCCTCGAAGCAGCCGCCTTGATCGATTGCGATGTCGACGAGCACCGCACCGGACTTCATGTGTGCGACCGTCGAATTCCTCACCAGCTTGGGCGCCTTCGCGCCAGGCACCAGCACGGCGCCGATCACCAGGTCGGCCTGCTTGACCGCGTCCTCGAGGTCGAGCATGGACGAGTAGCGGGTCTCGATGGCTCCGCTGTTCTCGTTGTCGATCTTGCGCAGCGTGTTGATGTTGACGTCGAAGACGGACACGTGAGCACCCATGCCCTTGGCGACGCGGGCGGCGTTGTAACCGGCCACGCCGCCACCGACGACGACGACCTCGGCCGGTGCGACACCGGGCACGCCGCCCATGAGCACACCGCGGCCACCGTGGCTGCGCATCAGGTGATAGGCGCCGACCTGGGCGGCCAGGCGCCCCGCGACCTCGCTCATGGGCGCGAGCAGCGGCAGCGATCCGTCGGCCGATTGGACGGTTTCATAGGCGATAGAGGTCGTTCCCGAAGCCAACAGTGCGTCGGTGCACGGTGCCGAAGCTGCCAGGTGCAGGTAGGTGAACAGGGTCTGGCCCGCGCGCATGCGCGAGTACTCGGCCTCGATCGGCTCCTTGACCTTGAGCAGCAGTTCGGCTTCTTCCCACACCTCGTCGACGCTGTTGATCATCTGAGCGCCGGCGCGCTTGAAGTCGTTGTCGGCGATCGCGGACCCCTCGCCCGCGCCGGCCTGGATGAGCACCTCATGGCCGCGGTGGACCAACTCGGCGACACCGGCCGGGGTGATGGCGACACGGAACTCGTTGTTCTTGATCTCGGTCGGGATGCCGACGCGCATGATCGCTCCTAAAATCGATTTGTTCCCTAAAGTGTGAATAATCTTCGACTAGAATGGCAATAACTCTGTCTGATCATTCGATAAAGTGCCGCTATGAGTGAAGAAACATCGATAACGTCGGCGCGTCTCCCGCGTTCGCCGAAGGATGTTCGGGGCGTCGACCTCGACGATGTGGATCGGCGGATCCTTCTCACGCTGCACGCCGATGCCCGCATCTCCAACAGCGCATTGGCCGACCTGGTCGGCATCGCCCCGTCGACCTGTCACGTGAGGCTGAGGCGGCTGCAGGAGTTAGGGGTGATCCGGGGCTTCTACGCCGACATCGATCCGGCGGCGATCGGCTTGACCCTGCAGGCGATGATCTCCGTGAGCCTGCAATCCAACGCCCGCGGCAAGATTCGCAACTTCATTCAGCAGATCCGTCGCAAACCACAGGTGATGGACGTGTACTTCCTGGCGGGCGCGGAGGACTTCATCCTGCACGTCGCCGCGCGCGACACCGACGACCTGCGCTCGTTCGTTGTCGAGAACCTCAACGCCGACGCCGACGTCGCAGGCACACAGACGTCGCTGATATTCGAGCACCTGCGGGGAGCCTCCCCGTTGTAGCGGCTGTTTCCCCCGATGCCGGGGGTGGCTAGGTTTGACTCGTGCTGCACGCACGGGCGGCCGAGCTGGCCGACATCCACGAGCTGCTCCGTAAGGCCCACGCGGGCACCAGTTCAGCGCTGGTCATCCAGGGCGAGGCCGGCAGCGGTAAGACCGCCTTGCTCGAGCAGGTCGCCACGGGCGCTCAGGGAATGCGTGTGCTGCGCTGCACGGGAATCGAGTCAGAGGCGGAGTTGCCGTTCGCGGCGCTTCACCTGCTTTTGCGGGACTGTTTGGATGGCTTGGACGCACTGCCCGATCCGCAGGCGGCGGCCCTGCGGGCTGCGTTCGGACTGGCGGAAGCCCCTGGTGTGGACCGGTTCCTGGCTGGCCTGGCCACGCTGACGCTGCTGTCCGAAGTCGCCGCCGAAGCGCCGCTGGTCGTTGTTGTCGACGATGCTCAGTGGCTCGACCGTGCGTCGCGCGACGCGCTGGCGTTCGTCGGTCGGCGCCTGGGCGTCGAGGGGGTGGTGCTGCTCGTCGCAGTCCGCGACGAGGTTCCCGCAGACCTGCATGGCCTTCGGGTGCTGCCGCTCGCCGGTCTCAGCGCGGCGGCTGCCGCCGAGCTGTTGGCCGACCGGGCCGCCGACCTCGCTCCGAGCGTGCGCGACCGGCTCATCGAGGAAGCCGGGGGTAACCCGCTGGCGCTGATCGAACTCGCAGGCGCGGTGCGCGGCGGCCGGCCCGTCGCGGGCCCGACTGCGCTGATGGCGGGGCATTCGACCGCCGGACGGCGAGTGCTGGACGAGTTCGGATCGCAGGTGGATCGGCTACCGCCGAAGACCCGCCAGGCGTTGCTGGTCGTAGCCGCCGAGGACACGGGCGACCTCGGTATCGCTCTGGCCTCGATCGACCGAATGGGATTGGGGTTAAACGACTTGCAGCCCGCCGAAGATGCCGGGTTGGTCACTCTGCTCAATGAGTCGATCAGGTTCCGTCATCCCCTGATCCGCTCGGCGGTCTACGGTCGCTCGCTGGTACGCGACCGGGCCTCGGCGCATCGGGTGCTGGCTGATGTGATGTCCGCCCCCGAGTACGCCGATCGTCGCGCCTGGCATCTGGCCGCAGCCGCGATCGGCTATGACGATGCCGCCGCAGAGGCATTGGAGGCCGCCGCGCTGCGGGCCGACCGGCGAGGCGGATACGCCGCCAGCGCAGCGGCACATGAGCGAGCGGCCCGCCTGACCACCGATCCGGCGCTGCGTGGTCGGTGGTTGGCGGCGGCGGCACTCAGCGCCCGCGAATGCGCGCAGCTCGACCGGGCCGAGGCGCTCGCGCGCGAGGCGGCCGGGATGACGTCGGACCCGGCGACGTTGGCGCGGCTGGCCCGGGTGCGGGCGCGGGTCGAGTTCGAGCGGAGCACAGCCCGTCGGGCGTCGGAGATCATGCTCGAGGGGGCCTCGGTCGTCTACGGCCACGATCGCGAGCAAGCGGCTGGATTGCTCATCGAATCGGTGCGGATCGCCCAGTTCGCCGACGAGGCGCCCAAACTTGCCGAGGCCATCGAGATGATCGAAACGTTGCAGCTGCCGCGGGGCCATCCGCTGCAGCCCATGCTGGCCGCGACGGCCATCCTCGCCAAGCTGCAGGCCGGTTGGCCCGACGACCAGGTGCCCGCATTGGCCCCCGCGGTACACGCGATCCACCCCGACGAGCTCGGCGCCACGGTCGGCAATCTTCCCGGGCACAGCGCTTTTCTGCGCATGGTCATCGGAGAGGCGGATGAGGCGCTGGCACAAAGTGCGCGAATGCTGGCCGAATCGCGCGAGCGAGGCATGATCGGCGGGCTGCCGCACATCTTGCTGACTCTGGCACAGGCTGCACTGGCGACGGGTCGGCTGCAGGAAGCGCTGCGCGCCGCCAGCGAAGGTGTGGACATCGCGGAAAATACGGGCCAGCCTCACTCGGCTGCCAATATGCGTGGCGTGCTGGCCCGGATAACCGCCATGACCGGAGACGAGGACCGGTGCCGGGAGCTGGCTGAGGAAGCGATTCGCATTGGCACACAGCGACATTCGTCGAACGTCGGGCTGATCGTGCTCGCCCTGGCATCGCTCGACCTCGGCTATGGACGGTATGGCGCAGCGCTCGAACGTTTGGAGTCAGTGCCCACCCGGCTACGCCGCCACGCGTTGTTCGCCCATCTCGCCGCACCGGACTGGGTGGAGGCGGCCGCCCGCAGCGGTGCGCCGGAGCGCGCCTCGGCTGTGCTCGCGTTCTACGAGTCGTGGGCGCTGCACCGCCCGACTCCACTGGCCCTGGCCGGCCTGCATCGATGCCGGGCACTGCTGGCCGCCGATGACGAGGCCGAACGGCACTATCAGGCGTCGCTGGCCTTGCACCGCGAGATCAACCGACCGATGGCGCTGGCCCGCACAGAACTGCTCTACGGGGAGTGGCTGCGCCGGATACGTCGCCGGTCCGACGCCCGCGAACCGCTACGCGCCGCGTTGGCGGTGTTCGACGATATCGGCGCGCGGTCATGGGCCGAACGCGCCAGGACCGAGCTGCGGGCCGCGGGCGAAACTGTGGCCACCGCCGGCGAGCGTGCGGACGGGCTCCTGACGCCCCAGGAGTTGCAGGTGGTGCGGCTGGCGGCGACGGGCCTGAGCAACCGGGACATCGGCGCTCAACTGTTCATCAGCCCGCGGACCGTCGGCTACCACCTCTACAAGGCCTTCCCGAAGCTCGGGGTGGCCGACCGGCACGAACTGGCCGGCCTCGACTTGCGCTAAATACAGTCACACGACAGATTCGGTGAACCCCGGGCGAGGCCATGGTTAGGGCATGAACATTCCGCGTCGACATCCGACTGCGCCCTTATCGGAGGAATCATGACCTGTACCCAGCGGCACGTGGTGGTCACCGGGGCGTCTAGCGGCATCGGACGTGCAACGGCGCTACGCCTGGCCGACGCAGGCTGGCACGTATATGCCGGCGTTCGCCGACCCGCCGACGGCGACTCGTTGCGACAGGCGGCAGCGGAGGTGACGCCGGTGCTGATGGATATCACCGACACCGACCAGATCGCCGAGGTGATGAGCAGTGTGGCCGAACACGTTGGTTCGTCGGGCCTGAACGCGCTGGTCGACAATGCCGGAATCGGGGTCGCCTCTCCCATGGAAATGGTGGCGCTCGAGTCCCTGCGACGACAGCTCGAGATCAATGTGATCGGGCAGGTCGCGGTGACCCAGGCTTTTCTGCCGCTGCTCAGACAGGCCAGAGGGCGCGTGGTGTTCATCGGCTCGATCGGTGACCGCTTCACTCCGCCGTTCGGGGGACCACTCACGGCGTCGAAGGCCGCGATCGCGTCGATTGCCGAAGCGTTCCGCCAGGAACTCGCGCCGTGGGACATCAAAGTCGTGGTGGTGAAGCCGGCGAGCATCAATAGTGGGGCGGTCGACAAGCTCGAGACTGATTCCGCTGCCGTCGTGGAGGAGCTCGGCGACCGGGGACGCGAACTGTACCGGGATGGCTATCTCTCGATGGTCGCGGTGGCGGCGAAGCAGGAACGAAACGGCAGCCCCCCGCGGGTGGTGGCGGACACCGTGCTCACGGCGCTCACGACACGCCGTCCGCGTGCCTCGTATCTGGTGGGCAAGCACGCACACCTGCTGGCCAATGTGGCCAGGTTCCTTTCCGCGCCGGCCCTGGACGCGCTGCGCCGCAGGGTGTTTCATCTGCCGGCACCGGGCTCACGGGTTGTCGCGCCCGTCGGGACTGGAGTGCTCCGATGAAGCTGGTCAATCAGGAGCAGGTGCAGGCGCTCGATCCCGAATTCGGCCGAATGGCGACCGCACTCGGAATGCACGCGTGGTCGCTTCCGCAGCTGACGATGCGGGAGAAGACGTTTGTATTCCTCGCGGCCGACATGTGCACGGCCAATCTCGGCTTCCCCCTCGTGACACATGTCCAGATGGCCGGCGCCAATGGCGTTTCGGTGCAGGACTGCGTGGCGGCGATACGCCACCTCGCGCCGTATGTGGGCTATCCGACCGCGGCGGTGGCGCTGCAGCAGCTCCGCGATGACTCGGTGCCAACGCAACCCGCCAACCGCGGCGACGGTCAAGAGATTCCCAACGACGTAGTCGAGGAACTCACCGGTCTCGATGCCGATTTCGCCCAGTTCTTCGCCGAGCAGTTCAACCAGCGTTGGTGCACCGGTGATCTGTCGCCGCGGGAGCGAGCGCTGTCGTGCCTGGCTGCCGACGTGCTGAATCAGACTCTCGATGAATCGTTTGCTCTGCATGTCGATCTCGCCATCGCCGCGGGGGCCGGTCGTGACCAGATACGTGCGGTGCTGCTCCTGGTCGCCGAGTACGGGATGGCGAAGGCGTGGCGAGCGTACAGAGCCTTGGGTTCCCAGGCGGTCGGGGTCACCAACTAGGGTTGCCCCCATGCGAGTCGGAGTCCTGGGAGCCAAAGGCAAGGTCGGTGCGACGATGGTTGCTGCCGTCGAGGCCGCCAAGGATCTGACGTTCACCGCGGGCGTCGACGCTGGCGATCCGCTGAGTCAATTGGTCGATTCGCGCACCGAGGTCGTCATCGACTTCACCCATCCCGACGTCGTGATGGACAACCTGAGATTCCTGATCGACAACGGCATCCACGCCGTCGTCGGCACCACCGGATTCACCGACGAGCGGGTGAGCCAGGTCCGAGAGTGGCTGGCCGCCAAGCCAGATGGCGCGGTGCTCATCGCCCCCAATTTCGCGATCGGCGCCGTCCTGTCGATGCATTTCGCGCAACAGGCCGCCCGGTTCTTCGAATCCGTCGAAGTCATCGAACTGCATCACCCGCACAAGGCCGACGCGCCGTCGGGCACCGCCGCGCGCACCGCCCGTCTGATCGCCGACGCGCGGAAAGGGCTTCCGCCCAATCCCGACGCGACCAGCACCGGCCTCGACGGAGCCCGCGGCGCCGACGTCGACGGTATCCCCGTGCACTCTGTGCGGTTGGCCGGCCTCGTCGCGCACCAGGAGGTGCTCTTCGGCACGCTCGGCGAAACGTTGACGATCCGGCACGACAGCTTCGACCGCACATCCTTCGTCCCCGGTGTCCTGCTCGCAGTGCGCAAGGTGGCCGACCGTCCCGGCCTCACCGTGGGTATCGAGCCGCTGCTCGACCTCTGATGAGCCAGAGATCCCAAGCGCTGCGCACTCAGCTGCTGATCGGCTTCATGTGCCTGGCACTGATCGTCTATTTCGTTCTTCTGGGCCGAATCGCGATGGCGTTCATCACTTCTGGCGAACCCGCCGCGATCGGGCTCGGCCTGGCATTGATGATCATGCCGCTGATCGGCATTTGGGTCATGGTCGCCACGTTGCGGGCGGGGCTCACGCACCAGCGGCTGGGCAGAATCGTCAAAGACGAGGGAATGGAACTCGATGTCAGCTCGCTGCCGCGGATGGCATCGGGGCGGATCGAGCGTGACGCCGCCGACGCGCTCTTCGCGACGGTTCGCGACGAACTGGAAAACGATCCGGACAACTGGCGACACTGGTATCGGCTGGCTCGCGCCTACGACTACGCGGGCGATCGTAGCCGCGCGCGGGAAGCCATGAAGAAGGCGGTCGAGATGGAGGAACGCACATGACCGCGAAATCGATCAAGAGGCTGCTGATCGTCCATCACACTCCGTCGCCGCACACGCAGGAGATGTTCGAAGCCGTGGTTACCGGCGCCAGCGACCCCGAGATCGAGGGTGTGGAGGTCGTGCGGCGGCCGGCGCTCACTGTGTCACCGGTCGAGATGCTGGAGGCCGACGGATACCTGCTGGGCACCCCGGCGAATCTGGGCTACATATCCGGGGCCCTCAAGCACGCCTTTGACTGCGCCTACTACCAACTGCTCGACGCGACCAAGGGGCGGCCCTTCGGCCTGTACCTGCACGGCAATGAGGGAACCGAGGGAGCCGAGCGCGCTGTGGACGGAATCACCGCCGGGCTGGGCTGGGTGAAGGCCGCAGAATACGTCGTGGTGGCGGGCAAGCCGAGCAAAGACGACCTGAATGCGTGTTGGGAACTCGGCGCCGGCATCGCCGCGCAGCTGATGGGGTAGCCGAAGACGGTCCGGCGGCCATTGTTGCGAACTAGTATGGCCCGGGACACGACCGGCGGGCGGACGGAAGCGATGGTGGCGGCGACGAATTTTGCCCTGCTGCACGGGGGCGGGCAGGGCAGCTGGCTGTGGGACGACGTCATCGGTGCGCTGTCGGCATCAGGAGAAGTCGAGTGCATCGCGCTCGACGTGCCGGGTTGTGGCGCCAAACGTGAGCGGGACACGTCCGCAATCGAATTCGACGACATCGCCCGAGAACTCATCGCCGATATCGAAGCGACAGGTATGAGCGACGTCGTATTGGTCGGACATTCGCAGGCGGGCATGCCGATTCCGCGGATGGTCGAATTCGCGCCGACCATGTTCAGCATGCTCGTCTTCGTGACGTGTTCCGCACCGCCTGCCGGTACAAGCGTGCTGGAACTGATCGGCAACTGCAGCCATGGCGACCGGGAGGACGCGGTCGGATACCCGCTCGACCCGAGGACGACGTCTTTTCAAGAGCGATTCGCAGTCATGTTCTGCAACGACATGTCGGCACGCGATCGGGAGGCGTTCCTCGCGAAGCTGGGACACGACAATTGGCCGATGAGCTCCTACACCTATCGTGACTGGCGTTACGACCATTTGGGGCCCATCAGGTCGACATACGTGTTGTGCGAACGGGATATGAGCCTGCCGCCGGCGTGGCAGCAACGTTTCGCCCAAACGCTGCGGGTTGACAGGGTGGTCCGGATCGACGCCGGCCATCAGGCGATGACGACGCGACCGCAGGAGCTCGCCAAGACGTTGCTCGCCGAAACACAAGTCTGACCGACGGAGGAGACACATGCCTGGGATTGCCGAACTCGCTTTGGGCGCAGCGCCGATCGCCGGCGGTGCGCTGCTGGGCGCCGCGGCAGGCGGCTTCAAGGGCCCCGACGTTCGCGCCTTGATCGCCAAGGACATGGACCTGCTCGACCGGATCCCCGACGATCAGCCCGAACTCAAGGCCCGCATGAAGGCGAGCATCAACGAGCGCATCGGGGATCTGGTCGAGGGCACGGAGCGGACGCGCGCGATGCGCGAGGCCGCCGTTTCCTACAGCGGAAACTGGCGCGACATCGTGGTGTTCATCTGCGCGATCCTCTTCACGGTCATCTGGTGGAACGTCAGCCACAGCCGGTCCAACTGGCTGGTGATGTTCATCGCGATGATCATCCTGTCCGTGGTTGCCGCCATCTACGCGGGCCGAGGCATTGCGCGTGCCGTGAGCAACTACATGCACAGAAACGACGACGACCCCAAGTAGTCGATTCTCAGTAGTGGTAGGTATCCGACGGCGCGGGAATGTGCGCGGGGTCGTCGACGTCGTCGAACTCCGACACCTCGATGCCGTACGCGCGCGCCAGATCGAGGATCTTGTTCGCCCTGGCGATGCGTGGCAGATCGGAGCCGTTGCGGATCTCTCCGCCGTCGCGCTCGAACTCGGTGAAAAACTCCTTGGCCCAACTGATTTCCTCGGGGGAAGGCGACAGCCCCTCGTTCACCGTCGGGCATTGGTCGGGTGTCAGGCAGATCTTTCCGGTCATGCCGAATTCCGCGGACACCGCTGTCGCCTCGCTCAGCTTCAGCGCACTCGAGCCGACTGTCGGTCCGTCGATCGCGCTGGGCAGATGTGCCGCCTTCGCCGCGATCGTGAACCGCGAACGCGCGTAGGCCAGTGTCGTGGGGTTGTCCCCGAAACCGGTATCACGCCGGAAGTCGCCGATTCCGAAGGCCAGCCGGAACGTGCCCTTGGTCGCCGCGATCTCGGTGATGCGCTCCAGACCGCGCGCCGTTTCCACCAGTGCCACGATCGGCACGTTCGGTAGCCGCTTGGCGGTTTCGGTCACGTGGTCGACGGACTCCACCATCGCGAGCATCACCCCGCCGAGCGACGACTTGCTCAAGGCGTCGAGATCATCGGCCCACCACGGGGTGCCGAACCCGTTGACGCGGACCCAGTCGCTGTTGCCCTCGCTCAGCCACCGGATGACGTTGTCGCGTGCTTCTGTTTTGTCCTTCGGGGCGACCGCGTCCTCGATATCGAGGACGACGATGTCGGCGCGGGATGCGGTCGCCGGCGCGAAGCGGTCGTACTGCGCGCCATTGACCAACAGCCAACTGCGTGCGAGTACCGGGTCGATACGCGATCCCTCGCCGGTATCCGGATGCTCTGAAGTCGCCTGGTCGCTCATCCGTTCATGGTGGCGCACCGGCCCCGCGCGGCGTTACGCGGGGTCAGCCGAGGTGCACGCCGAAGAACGACTCCATGGCGTCCCAATGCCGTTGCGCTGCCGCCGGGTCATACGGGGCGTTGTCGGGGACGGCGAAGCCGTGCCCGGCCCCGTACCACTCGATGGTGTATTCGACACCGGCCGCCGTGAGTGCCTTGGCCAGGGTTTCGGCCGCATCGGTGGTGAAGGACGCGTCGTTCTCCGCGCCGCCGACGTAGACGGCCGCCTTCATCTGATCGGCGAGCAGGTGAGGGCTGCCGGGGTCATCGGCGGCCAGGCCGCCCCCGTGAAACGACATCGCCGCCGCCACCCGCTCGCGGGACCCGGCCCGCGACCACCAAAGACGTCCGCCCGCCCATGCAGTAGCCGGTGGTCCCGAACGTCTCGCCGCTGACCTCGGGCCGCGACACCAGATAGTCGAAGAACGCGCCCGCGTCGGCCGCCATGATGTCCGGCGTCACCTTGGAGATCATCGAGAACAGCCGCTTGCGCTCGGCGTCGTCGGTGAACACCGACGCCATCTCGAAGGGTGCCCAATCGCCGTCGCGGTAGTACATGTCGGGGACCAGTACGGCGTAGCCGTAGGCGGCCAACTGGTCGCCCATATCGCGGAACGTTTGGCGCGCGCCGCCGGCGTCGGGGTACATGACGATCCCCGGCCACGGGCCGTCGCCGTCGGGGGTGTGCAGGGTGACCGGGCAGGTGCCGTCGGCGGTGGTGATGGAGTCGGTGATCGTCGGCATGCCTTCGGTTCTACTCCTGCCCTCTGGACGTAAACTGACCGAGTGCCGGTCACTGGGTCTATAAGCACGCCGTATGAGGACCTCCTTCGCCTGGTGCTCGAGCACGGCACGCCGAAATCGGACCGCACCGGCACCGGCACCCGCAGCCTGTTCGGCCACCAGATGCGCTACGACCTGACGGCCGGATTTCCATTGCTGACGACGAAGAAGGTGCACACCAAGTCGATCGTCTACGAGCTGCTGTGGTTCCTGCGAGGCGAATCGAATGTGCGCTGGCTGCAGGAGCACGGTGTCACGATCTGGGACGAATGGGCCTCCGACACAGGCGATCTCGGCCCGGTCTACGGCGTGCAATGGCGGTCCTGGCCGACGCCGTCGGGTGAGCACATCGACCAGATCAGCGCGGCGCTGGAGTTGCTCAAGACCGACCCGGATTCGCGACGCAACATCGTGTCGGCGTGGAACGTCGGTGAGATCCCGCAGATGGCGCTGCCGCCGTGTCACGCGTTCTTCCAGTTCTACGTGGCCGACGGCCGGCTGAGCTGCCAGTTGTATCAGCGCAGCGCCGACCTGTTCCTGGGCGTGCCGTTCAACATCGCCAGCTACGCGCTGTTGACACACATGATGGCCGCACAGGCGGGCCTCGAAGTGGGCGAGTTCATCTGGACCGGCGGCGACTGCCACATCTACGACAATCATGTCGAGCAGGTCACCGAGCAGCTGAGCCGCGACCCGCGACCTTACCCCGAACTTGTTCTCGCGCGACGTGATTCGATCTTCGACTACACCTACGATGACGTCGCGATCTTGAACTACGACCCGCACCCGGCGATCAAGGCCCCCGTCGCAGTATGAGAGCCGTATGACGACGGTCGGGCTCATCTGGGCCCAGTCGAGCTCCGGTGTCATCGGCCGCGGCGGCGGCATCCCGTGGCGGCTGCCCGAGGACCAGGCCCGATTCAAAGAGCTCACGATGGGACGCACCGTCGTCATGGGTCGGTTGACCTGGGAGTCGCTACCCGCAAAGGTGCGACCGCTGCCTGGTCGCAAAAATGTCGTACTCACGCGGCAAGCTGACTACATGGCCGACGGTGCGCACGTGGTTTCCCTGCTTCAGGACGCTCTGACCGACGACATCACCTGGGTTATCGGCGGTGAGCAGATCTATAGGCTCGCGCTGCCGCTCGCGACGCGGTGCGAGGTCACCGAAGTGGAGGTCGATCTGCCCCGCGACGACGGCGATGCGATGGCGCCCATGTTGGATGAACACTGGATAGGCACCGAAGGGGAGTGGCAGACCAGCTCCTCGGGGTTGCGCTACCGGTTCTTCAGCTACGTTCGGCCGTGAGCTCGCTGACCGCAACGCAAGCCCGCCGGATCGCCGTCGCCGCGCAGGGCTTCGCGGAGCCACCGCCGGCCGGTGCGGTGACGCGCGCCCACCTGCGCCGCCTCGTCTCGCGGATCCAAGTGCTGCAACTGGATTCGGTGTCTGTCGCGGTGCGTGCCCACTATGCGCCGGTGTTCAGCCGGCTCGGTCCCTACGACCGCGACGTGCTGGATCGTGCGGCATGGAGTCACACAGCACGCTCACCGCGGCTGCTCGTCGAATACTGGGCACACGAGGCCGCACTGATGGCGGTGGACGATTGGCCGCTGATGCGGTGGCGCATGCGGGAGTACACCGACGGCCGCTGGGGCAAGGAGATCGTCAAGAAGAACCGGCGGCTGGCCGACGACGTCGTCGCCGCGGTCGCCGAGCTCGGCCCATCGACCGCTGGCCAGATCGAGGCACATCTGGGCGCCGAACAGCGCGGCAGGAAGGGGCCCTGGTGGGACCGCAGCGACACGAAGTGGGTGACGGAGGCGCTGTTCGCGGCCGGGTCGCTGACGACGGCCACCCGCGTCGGATTCGCCCGCCACTACGACCTCACCGAGCGGGTGCTGCCGCCGGATGTCGTCGCCCGGGACGTCGATGACGAAGAAGCGGTGCGGGAGCTGACACTGCGCGCCGCGGGGGCGCTCGGCGTGGCAACGGAGGCCGACATTCGTGACTATTTCCGGCTCAGCCCGAAGCAGAGCAAGCCGGCGGTCGCGAAGCTGGTGGCGGACGGGATGTTGGAGACCGTCGAGGTAGACAGATGGACGGCGCCGGCGTATCTGCCTGTGGGCCAAAAGATCCCTCGCAGAGATCGTGGAACGGCGCTGCTGTGCCCGTTCGACCCGTTGATCTTCTTCCGGCCGCGGGTCGCGAGGCTCTTCGATTTTCACTACCGCATCGAGATCTATGTGCCGCAAGACAAGCGTCAATTCGGCTACTACGTATGGCCGTTCCTGCTGGACGGCAGGCTCGTCGGGCGGGTCGACCTGAAGGCCGACCGCTTAGCGGGAGCGCTGAACGTCGTCGGCGCATTCGCCGAAGCGGGGGAGCAGCCGGCACGGGTGGCGGCGGCGCTGGCTCCGGAATTGCAGAAGATGGCGACCTGGCTGGGGCTGAGCGATGTAACGGTCGGGCAGCGGGGCGACGTGGTGGCACCGCTGGCCCACGCCCTGCGCTGACGCGTCAGTTGAACGGAATGTCGTTGTTGCCCTTGGCGTCCTGATACTTCTCGGAGAGCCCCGCGTAGACGTCACGGATCCGCTGGTCCTGTTCGCGCAGCTGGGTGCGTAGTGGCTCGGGTTCGGCTTCGACGAGGTCGCGAATCGAATGGCAGGTCCAAAACGCATTGGACCGCCGGTATTCGCCGTCGTCGGCCCCGAAGACCTCTTTGAGGATCTTGAGGTCGTGGGGGATGCCGAAGGCGTCCCGGGAATCCTCGTAGGTGAAGAAGTAGTAGAAGTTATCGAACCCCGCCCAGGTGATGGCCGACAAGCACAGAGGGCACGGCTCGTGGGTGGACAAAAACATCAAATCGCGAGTCGGAGGCCGGTCAGGTAATTCATAGAACTGATTCAGCGTGCTGATCTCGCCGTGCAACAACGGATTGTCCGTTTCGCTGTTGGTCCCGGCGAGGACCAGCGCCATGTCCGACTTACGCAGTAGTGCGGCACCGAAGACCTTGTTTCCCGCCGCGACACCACGCTCGGTCATCGGCAGGATGTCGAATTCCACGACGTCGAGGAGGCGGGACGCTACCGGCTGGGCTGCCATGGCGCCACCCTAACGCCGATGGCGCCGCCGCAGTGTCAGACGCAGTCGGCGCACACCAATCGGTCGCCTGACTGCAGCGCGAGCCTGTTGCGATGTTGCACCAGGAAGCAACTCGAGCAGGTGAATTCGTTGGCCTGCTTGGGTATCACTCGAACGGTGAGCTCCTCACCGGACAGGTCCATATCGGGCAGGTCGATCGCGTCGACGGCATCGCCGTCGTCGACGTCGAGCACCGCCACGTCGGCCTGCTCGCGCCGGCGCGTCGCCAGTTCCTCCAGAGACTGGTCGCCGGCGTCATCGGTATTCCGGGCGCGAGGTGCGTCGTAATCAGTGGGCATTGGACCGCCCTCCCTCCAAGATCGGTGCTGCGTTTAACGCCGACCGAGGACCGCATAATTCCCCTCCGACACGGCGCCCAAACGCATCCGTGGTAATCACGCCGGAAATGCGCCCACGTTAGGGTGAGCCGTGGTCGAGATCGCGCCGCTGCGCGTGCAGCTGATCGCCAAGACGGAGTTCATGGCGCCGCCCGACGTGCCATGGAGCACGGATGCCGACGGGGGGCCCGCGCTGGTCGAGTTCGCCGGACGTGCGTGCTATCAAAGCTGGTCAAAGCCCAATCCGCGAACGGCGACCAACGCCTCCTTCGTGCGGCACATCATCGACGTCGGCCACTTCTCGGTGCTCGAACACGCGTCGGTGTCGTTCTACATCACCGGGATCTCGCGGTCGGCCACCCACGAGTTGATCCGGCACCGTCATTTCTCCTACTCGCAGCTGTCGCAGCGCTACGTCCCCGAGCAGGATGCCGACGTCGTCCTGCCGCCGGGTATGGAGGACCAACCCGAGCTTGCGGAGATCTTCGCCGCCGCCGCCGACGCCAGCCGAGCGGCGTATACGGAACTGCTCAGCGGGCTCGAAGCGAAATTCATGGGCGATGAGCCCGGCGACAGGTCAGCTGTACTGCGACGCAAGCAGGCCAGACAGGCCGCCCGTGCGGTACTGCCGAACGCCACCGAGACCCGCATCGTCGTCACTGGCAACTACCGCGCGTGGCGGCATTTCATCGCGATGCGGGCCAGCGAGCACGCCGACGTGGAGATTCGCCGGCTCGCGATCGAATGTCTGCGCCAACTGATCGACGTCGCACCGCAGGTGTTCTCGGACTTCGAGATCTATGCGCTGGCTGACGGCACAGAGGTGGCAACCAGCCCGCTAGCCACAGAAGCGTGAGGCCGAGCGAGTAATCTGCTCTGCGTGAGCACAGGCGGATTCGACGTGACGGCCCAGTTGGGCACCGTGCTGACCGCGATGGCCACGCCGTTCAAGCCGGACGGCTCCCTGGACACCGAGACGGCGGCCCGGCTGGCGATCCGTCTGGTCGATTCGGGTTGCGACGGCCTGGTGCTTTCGGGCACCACCGGTGAGTCGCCGACGACGACGGACGGCGAGAAGCTGACGCTCCTGCGCGCGGTGCTGGATGCGGTGGGCGATCGCGCACGCGTCATCGCCGGCGTGGGAACCTACGACACCGCGCACAGCGTCGAGCTCGCCATGGCGACCGAGGGCGAAGGCGCGCACGGACTGCTGGTGGTGACGCCGTACTACTCGCGCCCGCCGCAGGCCGGGCTGATCGAGCATTTCACCGCCATCGCAGATGCCACGCCACTGCCGGTCGTGCTGTATGACATTCCGCCGCGGTCGGCCATTCCGATCGAGTGGGACACGATCCGCACACTGTCCCGTCATCCCAACATCGTGGCGATCAAGGACGCCAAGGGCGATCTGCACGGTGGCGGGCAGATCATCGCCGAGACGGGCTTGGCCTACTACTCGGGCGACGACGCGCTGAACCTGCCGTGGCTGGCGATGGGCGCTGTCGGCTTCATCAGTGTGTGGGCACATATGGCCGCGAGTCAGCTACGGGACATGTTGTCGGCGTTCAACTCCGGTGACGTCGCTACGGCGCGCAAGATCAACGTGACTCTCGGCCCGCTGGCGCAGGCACAGGCCCGGCTGGGCGGTGTGACGTTGGCCAAAGAAGGCCTGAGGCTGCAGGGTTTCGAGGCCGGTGACCCACGGCTACCGCAGATTCCGGCGTCGCCGGAGGGTATCGAGGCGTTAGCCGCGGATATGCGGTCCGCGACGGTGTTGCGCCAGTGAACGAAGAACTCGCGCCACCGGGGCCACTGGCCCCGGGCGCACTGCGGGTCACAGCGCTGGGTGGTATCAGCGAAATCGGCCGCAACATGACGGTTTTCGAGCATCTGGGCCGGCTGCTGATCGTGGACTGCGGGGTGCTGTTTCCCACGCACGATGAGCCCGGTGTCGACCTGATCCTTCCGGATCTGCGTCTGGTCTCCGACCGCCTCGACGACGTGGAGGCCCTTGTGCTCACCCATGCGCATGAGGACCACATCGGCGCCATTCCGTTTCTGCTCAAGATGCGTCCAGACATTCCGGTGGTCGGTTCGAAGTTCACGCTGGCGCTGGTGGGGGAGAAATGCCGCGAACACCGCATCAAGCCGGTGTTCGAGGAGGTGGACGAGGGGCAGAGCTCGACGCACGGCGTTTTCGAGTGCGAGTACTTCGCCGTCAACCATTCCATTCCCGGCTGTTTGGCCATCGCGATCCACAGCGGCGCGGGCACCGTCCTGCATACCGGTGACATCAAGCTCGACCAGTCTCCGCCCGACGGTAAGCCGACCGACCTGCCTGGCATGTCGCGGCTCGGTGACTCCGGAGTGGACCTTTTCCTGTGCGATTCGACGAATTCCGAGATACCCGGCGTCGGTCCCTCGGAGAGTGAGATCGGCCCGAACATCCACCGGTTGATGCGCGGGGCGCAAGGGCGTGTCATCGTTGCCTGCTTCGCTTCGAATGTCGGTCGGGTGCAACAGATCATCGATGCGTCGGTGGCGCTGGGGCGCAAGGTGGCGTTCGTGGGGCGGTCGATGGTCCGCAACATGGGGATCGCGAAGGAACTCGGCTATCTGACACTCACCAACGACGACGACATCGTCGACATCGGCGCCGCGGAGATGATGGCGCCCGAGCGTGTGGTGCTTGTGACGACGGGCACCCAGGGCGAGACGATGGCCGCACTGTCGCGGATGTCGCGCGGTGAGCATCGCAGCATCACGCTGACGTCGGGCGATCTGATCATCATGTCGTCGTCCCAGATACCGGGCAACGAGGAAGCGATCTTCGGCGTCTTGGATGCGTTGGCCAAGATCGGCGCGCGAGTGGTGACGAATGCCCATGTCCGCGTGCATGTCTCCGGACATGCGTATGCCGGGGAGCTGCTTTTTCTGTACAACGGCGTGCGGCCGCGCAACGTGATGCCCGTACACGGCACGTGGCGGATGCTTCGGGCCAATGCGGCGCTGGCGGCGCGCACCGGGGTGCCGGAGGAGAACATCGTGATCGCGGAGAACGGTGTCAGCGTCGACCTGGTGGCAGGACGGGCATCGATCGCCGGTGCTGTCGCGACGGGCAAGATGTTCGTCGACGGTCTCGTCACCGGGGATGTCGGCGAAACGGTGATCGGTGAACGGCTGACGCTGTCTTCGGGTTTCATCGCGGTGACGGTGGTGCTGCGTAGCGGAACCGGCAAGTTGGCGGCTGCGCCGCACCTGCATTCGCGCGGTTTCTCCGAGGATCCCAAATCGCTGGAGCCCGCCACTCGCAAGGTCGCCGAAGCGCTGGAAGCCCTTGCCGCGGAACACGTCACCGATGTCGCCCGGATCGCCCAGGCCGTACGACGTGCGATCGGAAAATGGGTCGGCGAGACCTATCGCCGCCAACCGATGATCGTGCCCACCGTCATCGAGATCTAGTCAAGAGCGCTCTGCGCGGCCGCAAGTCAGCGTCGGACCGGTCCCGGCCCTACCACCTGCCGGGCGGCTGACGGGGCTCCAGCGCCCGCTCGTTGGTGACAATCTCGAACATCAGCCGGTGGGACTCACGTTCGCGGTCGCGCCGGGAGGCGGGGTCAGTTCGGCGGCGCCGAACGACACGTCGAAGCGGTCGCACCAGATGCTGACGCTGTTGAGGCCGTCGACATCGACGCCGCCGGGAACCATATAGTTGGCGTTGCCCTTGTTCCCCTTGAGGGGCCCCAAGTCCACGTATCGGCCCTGGTCGAAGACGTTGTAGTCACCGGACCCGGGGCGGACGGGAGCGTCGCTCAACAGGACTTGCACTTTCGGGCCCTCGCTCGTAGCCAAGTCCTCCAGACGCAGGATCTTCGTCCCGTCCGACAGCTGGATTAGTTTGGCCGTGCCTGTCGTGGAATGTTCTTGGCTGATGAATCTGCCCTCGGACAGCACCGTCGAAGCCGCCGCCGAATCGGACGCGGATGGTATCGCTTCGTTGACTGTCGTGTTGGTCCACAGCTTCCATGGCTGAAGCCAATAGGCGCCGATCGCTATTAGCACAATCAGAGCTAGGCCGAATCCCACCAGGAGTCGTCGCACGAGGCGGCGTCTTGGGGTAATCGGGCTTGCAGTGTTGTCCATGGCCCCTCCGTACTTGAAAGACGCCGGGCCAGCACCGACACAGCGCTGGGGCGGTTATCACTCTGGCGCAGTCTATGTAACCGGGCCCCGACGAGCGCTTGATTTGGTGAATGGTCCTCTGCGGAAAGCGAACTTAGCCGCGCGCTCGCCCGGGGCGTCCAAACTTTCTGCGTCAGAAGGACACATTGCCGGTCACGCGCGTCGCCCGCACCATGGTGCCGTCCATGTCGGCCTCCATGGTGTCCATCTTCAACTGCGGGGCCTGCTGCATCTGCCGGTCCAGTCGCATCTGTCGCACGCGGTCCTTGAACTCCTGCGCCTGGGCCATTTGCGCGTCGGTCACTTTGTGGTCGCCGGGAGCGCTGTTGTCCATTACGCCGACCATGGTGTGGTCGGGACGGACGACCCACGTTGCGCGGGCGCTGCCGTGGGTGGCGGTGTACATCCCGGCAGGAGCGGCCACCGATGACGCGACGAACTTCACCGGCCGGGCATTGGCCTCGTTCATGGTGATTTCGCCGTTGACCTCGCCCTCGTCGAACGAGGCCTTCATGGTGTCGCCGTACGTTGACATCAGCTCCATTTGGCCGTCGTCCTGGGTGCCGACAAAATAGGCCTCGTCGTTGGTTCCGTTGGTTGCGTATGCGACAACCTTGTCGCCCTCGACCGCGATCGCCATCGTCATCGTCTTGCCGTCGGGTTCGGGCATATCAGCGATGAAGGTCGCCGATTCCGGCATCGTGGCGGCCGTGGTGGTCGTCGCGCTCGCGGCTGGTGCCTCTTCCCTGGCGCCGTTGGAACACGCGGTGAATAGGCCCAGAGTGATGATCGCGCCCGCAGCCACTACCAGTGCGCGAGTGTGCTTCTTCATACTCGTTCAGTCTCCTTGCTCATCGGTCATCACGTTTGCGACCTATGTATGCAATTCGGGAGGTGGTATCGCCTGCAGGTTGGCCGCTACCTCTGCTACCTCGATATTGCCCGTGCAGACCTCACAGAGTGCAAGATTCGCGACAAAGTCACCGCCACGTAAGGATTCAGTGATCCCGCCATCGACAACGCGATCAGACCAATGTTTTCTCCGCGTAGGCCGACCACTCGATCTGGGACGCGGTGAGATCGCGGCCTGTCGGTTCTATGTAGCGCCGCACAAAGTAGTCCGGGCCCGCCTGCTCGACCAGCCGCCAGCCGCATTCGGCGACGAATGCGGACACTTCGTCGGGGTCCAGCCCGAAGCGCCACACCTGCCGCCGTTGCCTGAAACGCTTGTACAAGATGGCCGCGCCGTACATGTTCACCCCGTCAATGAAGTCCTTGCGAACGTAGGTGAACACCAGCCGACTTCCGGCAGGGCTCGCGCGCAATGCGCCGAGGGTGGCCCGCGCCGCATCCCCGGACAGGTATTGCGTCACTCCCTCCCAGATGAAGAACGTCCGCATGTCAGCTCGATAACCGTGTTCTGTCAGCGCGCCGATCAGATCACCGTTTTCGAAATCGAAGGGCACCAGCCGAACTGAGGGGGGCAACGCGCCGATCGCGCGCTCGACAGCGGCCCGCTTGCGGGTGATGTTGACCGCGAGGTCCACCTCGAAGACGGGGATGTCGGATCGGCGGGCCAGCCGGTACGCCCTGGTGTCCATGCCTGCGCCGAGATTGACGACGGCATCGGTGGTCTCCAGCGCCTCGTTCAGCTTGTCGTCAATGTAGCGCTTGCGGCAGGTGATGAGCGCCCACGAACCGGCTACGGCCCGCTCGCCCGCCGCGATCGTCAGGCGCCGCAGGAGTGGCCAACGCATCGCGTGGACGACAGCGCGTTGGCCGGTGGGCAAGATCGACAGCGCGAGATCGTCGTCGACCAAGCGGCGATCAGGCGGCTCGTATTGCTCGATTGCGGCCTGCACCATCGGGCCGAAAGCCGTTTGCGCGGCGGGGTTGTGCGCCATCAGTGCTTGTTGACCGCGCCCGCATCCACGGGCAGCGTGACGCCCGTGACGTAGCGGGCTGCATCTGAAACCAGATAGGCGACCGCGTTGGCGACGTCCTCTGGCTCGACGACCGGCACCGGCAAGAGGTTACCTGCGGCGCGCGTACCCATGCGCTGAAGCCAGTTCGCAACGAACTCGTTGTTGATCATTGGCGTGTTGACACCGGTCGGGTGCACCGAGTTCACTCGAATGCTGTGCTCGGCAAGGATATTCGCGTATTGCCGCATCAAGCCGACGATGCCGTGCTTGGCCGCGGTGTAGCCGAGTGCGCCTGGGTCGTCGCTGACCATGCCGATGAGGCCCGCGACAGAGCTGATCAGCACGATCGCCCCGCCCTCGCCCTGCTCGACCAGCGTCGGGATCGCGACCTCGACGGTGTTGTAGGTTCCGGTGAGGTTCACATCGAGGACGTCACGCCAGCCGTCATTACCGGTATCCATCGGGGCGATACCGGCGTTGGCGATCACGATGTCCAGCCGTCCCAGTTCGTCGAGTCCGGCGGCCAGCGCTTTGTGAAGAGCCGCCTGGTCGCGAACATCGGCCTGCTGCGCGACGATTCGCGCTCCGGTGTCCTCGACGAGTTTGACCGTGAGAGCGAGATCGTCGGGCGACGCCAGGGGATAGGGCACCGACGCGATCTGGTCGCAGATGTCGACCGCGATGATGTTCGCGCCGTCGGAGGCCAGTCTGATCGCTTCGGCGCGGCCCTGACCACGGGCGGCGCCGGTGATGAACGCGACTTTGCCGTCGAGGGCACCCATTACGGACGTAGTGCACCCTTGGCGGGATCTCCGGCGACTACGGGCTGCAGCATCTTGATATCGGGTGCACCGTCGAGGTGCTCGCCGACAGTGCCGAACAGTTCGGCGACCGCGGGCGCCTTACTGTGCGCGGTCAGCGCGTCCGCGTCGGCCCATTGCTCGACGAAGACGAAGGTTCCGTCGGCCTCATGCAACGAGTAGAGCTCGCAGCCCGGCTCCTGGTGCACCGCCTCGACGGCTTTCGTGCAGGCGTCCCGGACGGCGTCCACCGACTCGGGCTTTGCGGTCATGGTTGCGACGACGACGATGGGCATAAGCGGTGAACTCCTCGGTGAGTGCGGCCGGACGTGAGCTCACCCTACTCAGCGAACCTAACTAAATTCCGGCTACCCGGCGCTCACGCCAGATCGCTCATGAATCGGTCGGTCCCCGGCGGGCGCGCGGATGGCGCATTGCATCCAGCTCGGGGCTGGTAGTCCATCTGCCTGCAGGTAAGCGATTGATACCCTTCTGTGACCCGTGTGGCTGATGGTGAATATGGGGCTGTTGCGACTAGGCTTACAGGCATGCCCAGTAAGACCGCCGCACGTTCCGGCAGCCGTTCTAGCAGGTCAAAGACCGGTACACGAGCAGGGGCGCGGACCACGCAGAAGCGGAAGCCGGCGCCGCGGCGGAATCTCTCACCGATTTCGTCGGCGGGCGCCACCGTCGGCCGCGGCGTTCGCATGGGCTGGCTGATGCTGGCCAAGGGCGCCGGCTCGACGGCGCGGTCCGTCGGCAGGGCCCGTGACCTCGAGCCCGGCCACCGCCGTGACGGCATCGCCCTGGCGTTGCTCGGTATCGCCGTGGTGATCGCCGCGAGTTCGTGGTTCGACGCGGCGCGGCCCGTCGGGGCGTGGATCGACACCTTCCTGCGGGTACTGATCGGTTCCTCGGTGGCGTTATTGCCGCTCGCGCTGGCCGTCGTCGGTGTGCTGCTGATGCGTACCGAGCCCGACCCGGAGGCCCGACCGCGGCTGATTCTCGGCGTGGCAATGATCGTGCTGCCCGTCCTGGGGTTGTGGCATCTGGTGGCGGGATCCCCGGCGGACTCCCTCGCGCGACAGCACGCCGCCGGCTTCGTCGGCTTCGCGATCGGTGGTCCGCTGTCAGAAGGCCTGACCGCGTGGATAGCGGTGCCCCTGCTGTTCATCGGCGCACTGTTCGGACTGCTTCTCGTGACCGGAACGACGATCCGCGAGGTGCCCGACACCGTGCGGACCATGTTCTCCCCCCGCGCGCTGCGTGGCGACGACTACGACGACGGGTACTACGACGACGAGGAATCCGCCGTCACGGCCGACGCCGACGACTTCTCCGACGGCTACTACGACGACGGGTACTCCGACGACGGGGCCCAGGCCTGGCCCACCGGAGCCGGAGGGCCGGCGACATTCAACGGCGCCACACCGATGGACAACTACCCGATCGAGGACGAGACGCCGACGATTCCCGAGCCCGCCGCCAGGGCACGGAAAAAGAAGGCCAAGCCCAAGATCGTCGATCGCGTCGTGGAGGGGCCGTACACGCTGCCGCCGCTGGAATTGCTCGCCACCGGCGACCCGCCGAAGCGGCGTACTGCAGCCAACGACCGTATGTCGGAATCCATCACGGAGGTGCTCCAGCAGTTCAAGGTCGACGCAGCCGTGACCGGCTGCACCCGCGGTCCGACCGTCACGCGGTACGAGGTCGAGCTGGGCCCCGGCGTCAAGGTCGAGAAAATCACGGCGCTCCAGAAGAACATCGCGTACGCCGTCGCCACCGAGAGCGTACGGATGCTGGCGCCGATCCCGGGCAAGTCCGCCGTCGGCATCGAGGTCCCCAACGTCGACCGCGAGATGGTGCGGCTGGCCGATGTGCTCACCGACCCGTCGACACGCAGCGACCATCATCCGCTGGTGATCGCCCTCGGCAAAGACATTGAGGGCGAATACATCTCGTGCAATCTCGCGAAGATGCCACATCTGCTGGTGGCGGGTTCGACAGGGTCGGGCAAGTCGAGCTTCGTCAACTCGATGCTGGTGTCGCTGCTGGCGCGGGCCACTCCGGAAGAGGTCAGGATGATCCTGATCGACCCGAAGATGGTGGAACTGACCCCCTACGAAGGCATTCCGCATCTGATCACCCCGATCGTCACCCAGCCGAAGAAGGCGGCGGCGGCGCTGGCGTGGTTGGTCGAGGAGATGGAACAGCGCTACCAGGACATGCAGGCAAGCCGCGTGCGGCACATCGACGACTTCAACAAGAAGGTGCGGTCGGGCGAGATCACCGCTCCACTCGGCAGTCAGCGCGAGTACAAGCCCTACCCCTACATCGTCGCGATCGTCGACGAGCTCGCCGACCTGATGATGACGGCCCCGCGCGATGTCGAGGACGCCATCGTGCGCATCACCCAGAAAGCGCGCGCCGCCGGCATCCATCTGGTGCTCGCCACACAACGACCGTCGGTGGACGTCGTCACCGGGCTGATCAAGACGAACGTGCCGTCGCGGCTGGCGTTCGCCACCTCGTCTCTGACCGACAGCCGGGTGATCCTCGACCAGCAGGGCGCCGAGAAGCTGATCGGGATGGGCGACGCCCTGTTCATCCCCATGGGGGCCAATAAGGCGATCCGGCTGCAGGGCGCCTTCGTCAGCGACGAGGAGATCCATGCCGTCGTGAGCGCGTGTAAGGACCAGGCGGAGCCCGAGTACACCGAGGGCGTCACGGCCGCCAAGACCAACAGCGAGCGCACCGACGTCGATCCGGACATCGGCGACGACATGGACGTGTTCCTGCAGGCCGTCGAGCTGGTGGTGTCCAGCCAGTTCGGCTCCACCTCGATGCTGCAGCGCAAGCTGCGGGTGGGCTTCGCCAAGGCCGGCCGTCTGATGGACCTGATGGAGACCCGCAACATCGTCGGCCCGAGCGAAGGCTCCAAGGCCCGCGAGGTGCTCGTCAAACCCGATGAGCTGGCGGGGACGCTGATGTTGATCCGCGGCGGCGACGCCGGCGACGACGGCGACGAGTAAAGGCGCGAACGCTTAACGGGTGGATTGCAACCACCAGGTGCATGGAATCAACCCGCTAAGGGCCGCAGACCGGGCATGCACAGACTGGGCTACAGCGTCAACAGCATTCGGGTGTTGCCCAGGATGTTGGGCTTGACATAGGACAGGTCGAGGAATTCCGCCACACCTGTGTCATACGAACGGCACATCTCCTCGTAGACCTCCGCCGTGACCGGCGTGCCATCGATCTCCTGGAAGCCGTGCCGGCTGAAGAAGGCGACTTCAAAGGTCAGCACGAAGATCCGCGACAGGTGCAGATCCCTGGCCACGTCCAGCAGACGGTCGACGATCGTGTGCCCGACGCCCTGACCCCTGACCTTTGGGTGCACCGCCACCGTGCGCACTTCACCCAGGTCGGACCACAGCACATGGAGGGCGCCGCACCCGATCAATTCGCCGTCGATCTCGGCGACCCAGAACTCCTGGACCGCCTCATACAGCGTCACCAGGTTCTTCTCCAGCAGGATCTTGCCGGAGTAGATGTCGACCAGAGCTTTCATTGCGGGCACATCCGACGTTCTGGCCCGCCGGATGGCGACCCTTTCGGGATCTGCACTCACACGAGGAGAGTATCCGTCCAAGCAACCGATATTCTGTTGCGGTGCCGGGCGAACCCACGACTGATCCAGTCGTTCCGCGCGCCCGGGTGGCGAACATCGCCAACGTGCTCACCGGTGTGCGGATGGTGCTGGTGCCGGTATTCCTGGTCGTCCTCTTCGTCGGTGACGGCCACGAAACATTCTGGCGGATAGCCGCATTCATCGTGTTCACCATCGCGGTGATCACGGACCGGTTCGACGGTGCGCTGGCGCGCAGCTACGGAATGGTCACCGAATTCGGCACGCTGATCGATCCGATCGCCGATAAAGCCCTCATCGGCGCCGCGTTGATCGGGCTGTCGATCCTCGGCGACCTGCCGTGGTGGGTGACCGTGGTGATCATGGTGCGCGAGATCGGCATCACAGTGCTGCGCTTCGCGGTCCTTCGCCACGGCGTCATTCCGGCCAGCCGCGGCGGCAAGCTGAAAACCCTCGTCCAGGGCGTGGCCATCGGCCTGTTCGTGCTGCCGTTGTCGGGCCCGTGGCTCACTGGAGCCTGGGTGGTGATGTGGCTGGCGGTCGTCCTGACAGTGGTCACAGGCGTGGACTACATCGTTTCGGCGGTCCGCGATTCGCGCGAGCGCCCCGCTTCTGGCTGACGGCCGGGCCGTTCGTCATGCGGTTTCCGTCGAGTAGCAAAGATCTGCGGGATCCGGGAACCACTCGAATGCTTGCGGCGTTGCCCTAATACAAAGCCAAGCGACGGCTCCTGGAAGGGGATCACGATGACGGCATTGCTGCGCGAGGTGATCGGCGACGTTCTGCGCCGTGCCCGTACCGAGCAGGGCCGCACCCTGCGCGAGGTGTCCGATTCCGCTCGGGTCAGCCTTGGCTACCTCTCGGAGGTCGAGCGCGGACGTAAGGAGGCCTCCAGCGAGTTGCTCAGCGCCATCTGCAATGCGCTGGACGTTCCGCTGTCCCGGGTGCTCTCCGAGGCGGGCGACGCGATGGCCCTCAAGGAACTCGCCGCCTACGAGCGCGAATCTGTCGGCGCGGCCAACATCGACGCCGCGACCAAGGTCGTCATTCCGCAGGTTGTCTCGATGGCGGTCGCCTAAGAAGCGCGAGCCCGTGTAGGTGCGGCAGCGGTCGCCGACCCGATAGATTGGGCAGCACGGTAAGCCGGCGGCCCAAGGCCGAGACAACGACAGACACGAAGGCGGAACGAACCGATGGCCAATCCGTTCACCAAGGCGTGGAAGTACCTGATGGCGCTGTTCAGCTCCAAGGTCGACGAATATGCCGATCCGAAGGTGCAGATCCAGCAGGCGATTGAAGAGGCCCAGCGCCAGCACCAGGCGTTGACGCAGCAGGCCGCCCAGGTCATCGGCAATCAGCGTCAACTCGAGATGCGGCTCAACCGCCAACTCGCCGACATCGAGAAGCTCCAGGTCAACGTCCGCCAGGCGCTCACGCTGGCGGATCAGGCGACCGCCGCTGGTGATGCCGCCAAGGCCACCGAGTACACCAATGCCGCGGAGGCGTTCGCCGCGCAGTTGGTGACCTCAGAGCAGAGCGTCGAGGACCTGAAGGGACTGCACGACCAGGCATTGCAGGCCGCTGGACAGGCCAAGAAGGCCGTCGAGCAGAACGCCATGATGTTGCAGCAGAAGATCGCCGAGCGCACCAAGCTGCTCAGCCAGCTTGAGCAGGCCAAGATGCAGGAGCAGGTCAGCGCGTCGCTGCGGTCGATGAGCGAGCTGGCCGCGCCCGGCACCACGCCGAGCCTCGACGAGGTGCGCGACAAGATCGAGCGCCGCTACGCCAATGCCATCGGCTCGGCCGAGCTGGCGCAGAACTCGGTGCAGGGCCGGATGATGGAGGTGCAATCGGCCAGCGTCCAGATGGCGGGGCACTCGCGGCTCGAGCAGATCCGCGCGTCCATGCGCGGTGAGCAGCTGCCCGCCGGTGGCGACGGCCGCCCGCCGCGCCGGCGCCGCCCGCTACCAACCCCCAAGCGACGCCGGAAAATCCGCTGTCGCAATAACTTCGGTGAGGAACAGCAGTGAAATCGCGAGCGGGTAGACTCCAGGCCTGGCGCTCGTTGGCGCAGCGCGGTATGGACACCGCCGCAGAGTGGACCGACGTGCTGGCCGAAAAGCTGAATGCCGCAGCGGATCCGCGCGCCAAGCTATTGCGCAAGCGGCGCTGGGCGTTGCGGCTTGGGGTGTTCTTCGCGGTGTCGTCGGTGTTCTGGATCGGCGTCACCGGCCTGCTGTCCGCGTGGGAGACGCCGTTTTGGGCGTTGTTCATCCCGGCTCCCATCGCGGTCGGTGCGGCGTTCCTGGCGACGTTGTCGTTCCTGCGCTGGCGCTGGCTGCGGGGTGAGCCCTTGCCGCCACAGCGATCTCGCACCGCTCGTCGGCTTCCGGCGTGGGGTTCGGCCGCCCGCCAGCCGATGGCCGCACTGGCCGCCTCTGAGCGCGGTATGTTCTCGCTGCTCGGAGTGATGGAGCGCGGCCGGATGCTGCCCGCCGACGAACTTCGCGAGCTGGCGTCGGCGGCCAACCAGACGGCCGCCACGATGACCGCGACCGCCAATGAGGTGGTGTCGATGGAACGGGCGATCGCCTCGGCTCCGCAGTCGCGGGCACATTTGGCCCCGACAATCCAGGCCTTCACCGCACAGCTGGATCAGGGCAGCCGTCAGTACAACGAAATGGTCACCGCAGCAGCGCAATTGGTGTCTGCGGCCAACACCGGGTCGATGTCGAGCTCACCGATGGCGCAGCAGCGCTACCGCAACGAGCTGTCCGATGCCACCGATCGCCTGCTCGGATGGGCGCAGGCCTTCGACGAACTCGGACACCTGCGGCGGGCCTAGCGGACAGCTGGGTCACGTCCCCGTACTCGGTATCTGTAGCTGTTCGGCGATGAATTCCGCCGTCAACCGGTGCCACGTGTCGACGTCGCGCAGCAGGTAGTGGCCGGCATTCGGAAATCCCAGCCACCGCGCGTCCACACCACGATCGCCGGCCCGGCGGGTCTGCGCCTGCGACGAGCGGGGATCAGTCCAGTTGTCGGCGGTTCCGTGCAGAGTCAGCAGTCGGCAGCCGACCGGCACCAGATCGGCATCGTTGTGCGGCCACCAAGGTGCAAGCGCGACGACTCCGGCGACATCGACGCGTCCCGCGAGATGCGCCGCGACGCGGCCGCCCATCGAGTGGCCGACCAACACCACACGATCGGAATCGACGTTGCGCAGCATCGTCTGGAGCGCGGCTTCTGCGTCGTGAAGCGCATCGAGTTCGGGACTGTTCCAGCCCCGCTTCCGATACTGCACGCGTTGCACCTGCACCGAGCTGCCCAGATGGCGTCGCAGGGACCGGGCCAGCCATTCCATGCGCTGATTGGCCAGCTGCCATGATCGCGCGGCCGAGGTGTCGGAGGGTTTGCCGCCCGGCAGCACGAGGACCCCGCCGCGCACGCCCTCATCGATATCCACGATTCGTATTCGTTGCCGCCATCAGTGCGGATGGGGTGTCCGCGACCCGTTAGACGTCGTGCGAACTCGAGGGACCTGACCTCGGACCGTAGCGCTCGACATACGCCTCATGGATGTGGGCGTTCTTCGCGCGGGAGCGTTCGTCGACCAGATTCGGGTCCAGGCCGTGCTTTCGCAGCATGTGGCGGCGCCAGACCTTGTTGAGCGCGTGCGAGAAGAATACGAACGGGATCAGAATGGGCAGCGTCATGGACAGGTGCACGTCCAGGGTGGTCGGGATGAACCAGAACGGGATCAGCACCACGAACGCCGGGACGAAGACCCGGATCATCATGCGAACCGTCGCGCCCTTGCCCGCCAGATCGTTGCGAACCCAGTCGTGCATCGAGGCGGGCAGCCCTCGGCCGTAGCAATAGCCGATGTATTCGACGGCGTTCGGCCGTGTGCGTGCGGATTCGGTGCTCATGTGGAACCCGAATGATAGCAATCCGGCGAGCTACATCCTCGCGCGCAGCGAAGGGAACACCGTCGCAGCGATTCCCCGGACGGTCGCCTTCACAAAGTCCAGCGTATCGAAATAGTCCCGCCACAGGGTGATTCGGCCCGCGTGCACCTCGAAGACCCCGCAGACCCAGAACTGAAGGCGCAGCGGTCCGAACACCAAGGCGTCGGTGCGCTCGGTCAGCACTGCATTGCCTTCGGCGGCGATGCGGTGAATCTTCACCTCGAAGCCCATGCGGCCTTCGCCCCGCCTCATCATGCCGACGATGCGCTCACGGCCACGGATGGTGGGGAACCCGACGTTCTGCCACTCGACGTTGTCCGCCAGCAGGCGGTCGACGGTGTCGAAGTCCTCGTCCTGCAGTGCGTACAGGAACGTCTCCACCGCACGGACGTTGTCGAGGTCTGATCTCACTGGTGAAGCCTGGTCGGTCATGTCCTCAGCCTATGGGCTGGCGCTGTGGCATGGTAGGCCCAATGCGCGTCGCGGTCGTCGCCGGACCCGATCCCGGGCACGCCTTTCCGGCCATTGCGCTGTGCCTTCGGCTTCTGGCCAACGGGGATTCGCCAACACTTTTGACCGGCACGCAATGGCTGGCCACGGCCAAAGAGGCCGGGGTCGACGCGGTCGAACTGCTTGGTCTGGACGCGACCGAGGTGGACGACGATGCCGATGCCGGAGCCAAGATCCATCAGCGGGCTGCGCGGATGGCGGTGCTCAACGCGCCGCAGCTGACAGAGCTGGTGCCGGACCTGGTGGTCTCGGACGTGATCACCGTCGCCGGCGGGCTGGCCGCCGAGCTGCTCGGGTTGCCGTGGGCCGAACTGAACCCGCAGCCGCTGTATCGGCCGTCGAAAGGACTTCCGCCGATAGGCAGCGGGCTGGCACCGGGTACCGGCCTGCGCGGCAAGGTCCGCGACGCGGTGCTGCGTGCGCTGTCCGCACGGTCGTGGCGGGAAGGGCAGCGGCAGCGCGAAGCGGTCCGTGTCGAGATCGGTTTGCCTGCGGTCGATCCCGGTCCGCAGCGACGGCTGATCGCCACATTGCCCGCACTGGAGTTGCCGCGACCCGACTGGCCGTCCGAGGCCGTGATCGTGGGGCCGCTGCACTTCGAGCCGACGTCGTCGCAGCTTCAGATTCCGGCCGGATCCGGTCCGGTGGTGGTCGTCGCGCCGTCCACGGCGACGACCGGCGCCCGAGGCCTGGCCGAGCTGGCTCTGGACACGCTGAGGCCGGGGGAGCTGCTCCCGGACGGCGCGCGGGTCGTGGTGTCGCGGCTGGACGGTCCGGACGGGCCGGTGCCGCCGTGGGCGGTGGTCGGGCTCGGCCGCCAGGATGAGCTGCTGTCACAAGCAGATGTGGTGATCTGCGGCGGAGGGCACGGCATGGTGTCCAAGACGTTGCTGGCGGGCGTGCCGCTGGTGGTGGTGCCAGGCGGTGGCGACCAGTGGGAGATCGCCAATCGCGTTGTGCGGCAGGGCAGTGCGCTGCTTGTACGCCCGTTGACCGCCGAAGCGTTGGCGACGGCGGTGGGCGAGGTGTTGTCCTCTCCCCGCTACCGGGAGGCGGCGCGGCGCGCCGGGGCATCTCTTGCCGGTGTCGAAGATCCGGTACGGGTGTGCCATGAAGCGGTCGCATCGTCGGCGTAGGTTGGGCGACGTGCGGTTGACGGAATTCAATGAACTTGTTCAAGCCCAGTTCGGTCCGGTGCGTGGCGGATCATTGCTCGTCGACCACGTGCTGACCGGACTTGATGGGCGCACCCCCGTGCAGGCCATCGAGGATGGCGTCGACCCGCGCGATGTCTGGCGCGCGCTGTGCGCGGATTTCGACGTCCCGCGCGACCAGTGGTGACTTTCAGGCAGGTACTCAGGCCCGGCTTCTGGCGGCGTTGACCAGGTCGAGCGTCGCCTGCGTCGTGTCGGCCAGGGCATCGGCGTCCGCGTCGGTCAACGACCCGCACACCCAGTCCCAGTGCGCCGAGACCGTATCTCCGGGGGTCGGAGGCGGGGCCAACGACTCACCGTGCTTGCTCCACCTCACCGTTTCGACGCGGGGTTCTCCCAGCACGAGTGCACCGGCATCGAATGCCAGGGGACGACAGACAATCTGGGCGACCTCGCCCGCGACGGACTCGACGGTGCCCCAGCGAATCCGGCAGTCCTGCATCACCCGCAGCGGCGTCGTCGGATCGCGATCCAGGAACCGCACCCATGGGTAGACGACGAAGACGTGAAAACTATGGTGCGCCAACGCGTGAGCCCGGTCTGGAAGGTCGGTCAGCAGTCCGGTGACCTGCCCGGTGAAGGCGCTGCGCAGTCGTGACAACAGCTCGGCGGGATCGACCTTGTCCAGCAGGGGGCCTCCGACCCAGTAATTGCGGACGACGTCGCAATCAAGCGGGTCTGAAATCCCCGCGGCATCGGCGATGGCCTGCAGATACGGCCATGCGCCGTCGAACTCGCGCGCATGCGAGGCGAGTTCGGTGTGAGCGACATCGGCGGGGCCGCAATAGCCCAGTTCGTTCGGCGGGTAGGCGAAGCATGCGAAGGTCTCGTGCCCGTTCATTCAGCAGATCCGCGGTAATTGTTCACCGATGGGCAGGTCGACGACGCGGGTGCCACCCAGTGCGGTCTTGGCAGACACCATCCCCGGATGTTCGCCGACGCAGCGGCCGATCACCGTCGCGTGGGCACCGAGCGGGTGCGCCTGCATCGCGGCGAGAACCCTGTCGGCGTCCGCGGGCGGGACGAACGCGAGCAGCTTGCCTTCGTTGGCCACGTACAACGGGTCGAGGCCCAGCAGCCCGCAGGCGTCGCGAACTTCGGCGGGGATCGGCAATGTCCGTTCGTCGAGCGAGATTCCGACGCGAGCCGTCTTGGCAATCTCGTTCAACGTCGCCGCGACCCCACCTCTGGTCGGATCGCGCAGCACGTGGATATCGGCACCCGTGTCGATCATCGCGGCGACCAGCCCGTGCAGGGGCGCGGTGTCGCTCGCAACAGTGGTGCCGAACTCCAAGCCCTCGCGGCAGCTCATCACCGCCACACCGTGCACTCCGATGTCCCCGCTGACGATCACGACATCGCCTTCGGCAGCCCGCTGCGGCCGAATGTCGGCGCGTCCGTCGATCAGCCCGATGCCGGCGGTGTTGATATACACGCCATCCCCGTGACCGGCATCGACCACCTTGGTGTCGCCTGTCACCAGCTTGACGCCCGCCGCCAGCGCGGCCGTCCCCACTGCGTGGGCGACGTGGGCGAGCTCATCGAGCGGGGTGCCCTCCTCGAGAATGAACGCTGTCGACATGACGAGTGGCCGTGCACCCGCCATCGCCAGGTCGTTGACGGTGCCATTCACCGCGAGGTCGCCGATCGTCCCGCCGGGGAAAACCAGCGGCCTGACCACGAAGGAATCGGTCGAGAATGCCAGCCGGACGTTGCCGACGTCCAGCACCGCCGAATCGCCCATGCCTGCATCGGCCGCGGGACCGAACGCGGGCAGGAAGAGGTGCTCGATGAGTTCGGCCGACATCGCGCCACCACCACCGTGACCCATCACGATGTTCGGTGAATCCCGAAGAGGGGCCGGACACACCCACGACTCCATGTCGATGGTGGCGCCGGCCTCCGCGGGGGTCTCAGGCATTCGATACCTCCAGCCGCCGGTACAGGTAGTAGGCGGCGCAGGCCCCCTCCGACGAGACCATCGTGGCTCCAAGGGGATTGCGCGGGGTACACAGAGTGCCGAACGCCTCACACTCGTGCGGCTTGATCAGCCCCTGGAGCACCTCGCCCGACCGGCACACCGACGATTCCTCGGTGTGGATGTCGGTGACGGAGAACCGATGCTCGGCGTCGTAATCACGGTAGGCATGGGAGAGCCGCCACCCGCTGCTCGGGATCATGCCGATACCTCGCCACGACCGATCGGTCACCTCGAAGACGTCGAGCAGCATTGCCTTGGCCGCGGAGTTCCCCTCGGCCTGGACCGCACGCGGATAGGCGTTCTCCAGTTCGTGACGTCCTGATTCCAGCTGCAGCACCGTGCGCCGGATTCCTTCGAGGATGTCCAGCGGCTCAAAGCCTGTGACGACGATCGGAATGTCGTACTTGTCGCACAGCGACGGATACTCCTCGGTCCCCATCACGGTGCAGACATGACCGGCAGCCAGGAAGGCCTGCACCCGGCAGGACGGCGATTCCATGATCGCGGAGATCGCCGGCGGCACGAGGACGTGGGATACCAGCAGCGAGAAGTTTTCGATGCCAAGGCGTTTGGCTTGGTAGACGGTCATCGCGTTGGCGGGCGCGGTGGTCTCGAAACCGATGCCGAAGAACACCACCTGTTTGTCGGGGTTGTCCTGCGCCACCTTCAGCGCATCCAGCGGTGAATACACCACCCGTATGTCGCCGCCCCTGCTCTTGACACCGAACAGGTCCTTCTCACTGCCCGGAACCCGCAGCATGTCGCCGAACGAACAGAAGATCACATCGGGTCGTGACGCGATCTCCAGCGCCTTGTCGATGATCTCCAGCGGAGTCACGCAGACGGGGCAACCGGGGCCGTGGATCATCTCGATGGTATCCGGCAAGAGTTGGTCGATGCCGTGCCTGATGATCGAATGCGTCTGTCCGCCGCATACTTCCATGATCGACCAGCGCTGGCTGGTGGCGGACTTGATCTCGTCGATGAGATGGCGCGCGAGTTGTGGATCGCTGAACTCATCCAGGTACTTCATGACCTCACCTCAGAATTTCCGTTGGTCGCGTTGGGGTTGTCGAGGCCGGCCTGCTGGGCGGCCAGCTCGAAACCGTCGGTGAACTCCTCCTTCAGCACTCCGAGGTGTTCGAATTCGGCGAGTGTCCGCATCGCCGATTCCTCGTCGAGTCGCTGAAGCGCGAATCCGACATGGACGACCACGTATTGGCCGACTTCCGCATCGGGTATGTACTCCAGGCAGACGTCCTTCTTGATACCACCGAAGTCGACGACGGACATCAGAGTGCCGTCACGGTCGTCGATGCTGACAATTTTCCCCGGTACCGCCAGACACATCAGCGGCCTCCCTTCCTCATGAGGAATTCCCCACCAACAGCTGGCCCAATGCGATCCCGCCATCGTTCGGCGGTACGAGGCGGTGCGTGATCACGTCGAATCCCTTGTCCTGCAGACCGCGCATGGTCAGGCGTAGCAGGAGTGCATTCTGAAACACTCCGCCCGACAGTGCGATGGTAGGCATATCGGTCACCACGGTGGTGGCCAGTCGCACGATCACATCCGCGACTGCGCGATGGAACCGGGCGCCGACCACACCTGCGGCCACCCCGGATCGGGTGTCGGCGATGACAGCGGCGACGACGGGCGCCGGATCGATCACCGCCGGTGTTTGTGTGAGGTCGACGGTGAACTGGTAAGTGTCTGTGCCACAGGCGGCGTCGCGGGACATCCCCTCCAACTCGATGGCCGCCTGTGCCTCGTATGCGACAACCTGGCGGACATCCGCCAGCGCCGCGACAGTGTCGAACAGCCGTCCCATGCTGGACGTCGGAGCACACCCCAGACCCGTCTCGAGCTGGTGGACCAGTACGCGTTGTTCGTCTTTGGGACACGCCCGCACGGGTGCCAGATCCTGATCCCAACCCAAGCCCGCAGCCCACATGTGCGCCAAGGCCATCCGATACGGGCGAAGGACACTGACGTCCCCGCCTGGCAGCGGGACATACCGCAGGTGCGAAAGGCGCCGGTAACCCTTGTAGTCGGCGAGCAGCACCTCACCGCCCCACACCGCGTTGTCGGGCCCGTAACCGGTTCCGTCGAAGGCGAATCCGAGCACCGGCCGCGATCCGTCGAGGCCGTGTTCGGCCATCA
The DNA here is from genome assembly GCA_963843135.1 of uncultured Actinomycetota bacterium. GTDB lineage: Bacteria > Actinomycetota > Actinomycetes > Mycobacteriales > Mycobacteriaceae > Mycobacterium. Next base: position 829,069 of record CAWJJA010000024.1, on the reverse strand, counting down.
CCGAAGCGATATGGGCATGGTGGTGCTGAACCGTCCGCACGGGCCGGCCCGCTGCGTTTCGGTGCGCCCAGGCCGTCGACCGGTACAGCGGATGGGCGTCGGCGACAAGCACGTCCGGTTCCACCCCGGTGAGTGCCTGCAGGTGTTGTCGCGCCGAGTCGAACGCCGACAACGTCGAGAGGTCGTCCATGTCGCCGATGTGCTGGCTGAGCCAGGCGTACTTTCCGTCGGCCACCGCCAGTGTGTTCTTGAGGTCGGCGCCGACCGCGAGGGTCGGCGGCAGCGCCGTCGGCAGCGCGACGGGCAGCGGTGCGTATCCGCGGGAGCGCCTGATCGGCAACTCGCTGTAATGGACCTGATTGTCGGCGCCGTCGACGGACACCACCCGCACGACGGAGTCGTCGCACGGGACCAGGATCTCCCGGTCGTGCATCAGCCATGCGTCGGCCAGCTGCGAAAGTCGTTCCAGTGCATCGCTGTCTGTGAAGCAGATCGGCTCACCGCCGAGGTTGCCCGATGTCATCACGAGTGCGGTCGGGCCGGGCTCGTCGCCAGGCAACCCGAAGAGCAGTGCATGCAACGGGGTGTAGGCCAGCATGACGCCGAGGTCTGGGTTGCGCGGGGCCACGGCGTCAGCCACTGCGGCACCCTCGCGCCGAGGCATCAGGACGATCGGCCGCTGGGCGCCGGACAGCAGCCGCGCAGATCCGTCGTCGATCTCGGCGATGGTGCGCGCCGTCGCCAGGTCCGCCACCATCACCGCGAACGGTTTGTCGCCGCGCTGCTTTCGGGTGCGCAGCTCAGCCACCGCACGCTCGTTGGCGGCATCGCAGGCGAGGTGATATCCGCCGATACCCTTGACCGCGACGATGCCGCCGTCGCTCAGCAGTCGCCGTGTCTGCCGCAGCGCAGCCTCTGACTCGGTCGAGTGGCCGTTGCGGTCTCGGTAGCGAAGTGTGGGTCCGCAGTTCGGGCAGCATACGGGTTGGGCGTGGAATCGCCGGTCATTCGGGTCGTTGTATTCGGCTGTGCAGTCGGTGCACATCGGGAAGGGCGCCATGGTCGTCGACGCGCGGTCGTAGGGCAGTGACGCGATGATGGTGAATCGCGGGCCGCAGTTGGTGCAGTTGACGAATGCGTGCCGGTAGCGCCGGTTCGTCGGATCGCGCTGTTCGACGGCGCATTCGGCGCACATGGCGACGTCGGGGGAGGCCAGTGTGCGGCCGCCTGCCGATCGCGATGTGTCCGCGATGGTGAAGCCGGTACCGCCGACGACGGCGATGTCCTGCGTCTCCATCGATTCGATGACTGCCAGCGGTGGTGGGCGATCGCGCAGCCGGGTGAGGAATTCGTCGACTGCGTCGGTGTCGCCCTCGACCTCGATCACCGCACCGGAACTGTCATTGCGCACGGATCCCGACAGGCCGAGCGCGGCCGCGCACGCGTAGACGAACGGCCGAAAGCCCACGCCTTGAACGACGCCGTGCACGCAGACACGGAGCCTGCGCCTGCCGGTCATGGAAAATGCCTCGGGGTATTCTCCCGGGTCAGAGCCCCTGCCCATCATCTCCAGGCCGGCCATCGCCTCGTCGGCACCGGCCTTGTCGGTCTTCTCGACGACGAATCCCATGTGGATGATCACCCAGTCACCCGGATCGAATGTCTCCTCGGGCAGCATGCCGATGTTCACCTTGCGGTTCTCACCCGCGACGTTGACCAGGGCCAGCTGGTCGCCGTAGCCCTCCAGCATCCCGACGACCTGCCCTGGGATTCCCAGACACATGTGTCAGCCCTCCGCAGGTGCGGTTGCGCGGGTGGCCAGGTCGGCGAGGACCTCGTTGATCGCTGCGACGGCGCCGGGGCACCGCGGCGCTCACCGGTGCCGACAGGCACCATGCCCTCGTCGATGTTCTCTACCTCGCAGCCGATGACGATGGTCTGCGGCGGAGTGCCTCCCAGTGCCCGCAGCGTGGCGAACACAGCAGCCGGGTCCATGCTGTGCGCTTCGAGACCGGCGGTGGGCGAGAGGGTTTCGTGATCGGCCTCGAAAACGTGAAGTGTTCCGGGCGCCCCGCGATCGGGCAATGCATCGACGAGGACAAGCGCGCGCCAGTCCTCGAGAAGGTCGTAGGCGAGGTGCATGCCCCTGATTCCGTAGTCCACCGGGTGCACATCGGCAGCCGAGAGGCCTGCCCGACGACATGACGCATCACCTCGGGTCCAAAACCGTCGTCTCCGAGGAAAATGTTGCCGATTCCGGCGACCAGGATGCGGGCTGTCATCTGGTTGACGAACTCCCAACTACATATTGCGAATCTTCATGTACCGTCGCACGTCCGGGATTGAGCGGAGCCCGACCACCACTCCTCCCACAACCACAACGGCCACGACACCTGTTGCTACCCAACCAATTACATCCATCATGAACTCCTATCTGGGCTGACTACTCTTGCATCGATCGGTTCGACCTCGTCCGGGGCGAAGTACAGATATCGGCCGTAGGAGTCGGGCATCTCGACGTCTGGATCGTCCTCGACGATCACGCCCACGTATTGCTGGCCGTCGACGTCCTCATGAACGGAAGTGACGCGGGCGCTCCTGCCCGCGAAGAAGATGTCCTGCGCGTCGGCGCGGCGATTCGGCCGCAGCCGGACTCGGCTGCCCGCCGCCACCCGCACCCCGTTCACCAGCACGGCATCGATGTCGGGGCGGACAGCGTTGTCGGCCACCGGATCCCACCAATCGACGCCTTCGGGGATCTCCGGGATCAGGCCCGCCGACCTCATCTGCTCGTCCAACTCGTCGAGCCTCGGGTCTGCATGCGTGCCGGCATGCGGGTTGCGCAGGATGCCGTGCAACTGCTGCATGGCTTCTGGCGACATCGAGTCGCATCGGTCGATGATGGCCGCTGCCAGCGGGTCGGTGGCCCGCGCCTGCGCCTTCTCCTCATCGGTCATCGTCATGACGCGCAGGGTGAGGATCTCGTCGATCTCGGTGGAGTCGTAGAGGGCGCCGTCGCTCTGCTCGGCGATCTCCGGGTGGTCGTAGAGGATGATCGGCGAGATCAGCAGCAGGTCGCGTTCGCCGGGCCGCCCGGCGAGCACCGGGAAGCAGCGGTGCTGGACGAGGCGGGACACCGGACCGGCCGCGAACTCGGGGGGTTCGAGCAGTGAGACGAACTCTCCGCCAACCACTTCGGCGATGATGTGAGTTCCGATCAGGGACGTGGCGATGGCTGCAGCTTTGTCCGCTGTGGCCGCACCGGTGTTGTTGACCGACACGCTGACCCTGTGGAGACCATCGTCGTGTTCGACGGCGATGTTGAGTTCGGCGCTGATGGCCGCCCTGGTCCTGATCAGCCGGCCGCCGTCGACGTCCTCGGTGTCTCGTGCCCTCGGCGACCGCGACCGCCAACGTGCGGGGCTTTGCGAGGTCGGCCAGGTGGAAGGGCCCGAAGGGCAGCTCGCATTCAACCGCCTCGTCCCAGGTGACCCATGATTTCAAGCCGCTGGTCAACTCGTCGACGGGTTCGAACCGTCCGTCGCCGACCTCACGTTCGGCGCTGCGGTGTTGCAACTGCAGGAAGCGCACGATGAGCGTCAGTTCACTGTCGCCGTCGATCAGGAATTGCGCAGACAGGCTGTGGTCTTCGCCGGCACCCGCGTCGGAGGCTCCGGGTGGTCCGAGTACCCCGAACTGCCAACGGGATTGGTTCTTGGCTGACGTCGCCCGGTACGGATACAGCAGGTACCCCTCGTAGAGCACCGCGTCGGCGATGGCGCGGGCCCGATCCCAGGTTGGTGTCATCGGACCTCCTCGGGTTGCGGGATCAGGCAACGTGACCCGGGGCGCCTCGGCGAGCAGCGTGGTGACCGCATCCTCGAAGTCGAGCATGCCGCGGGCCGACTTGTAGGCGGCCAGCGCGGCGACGGTGTCGTGGCCGAGTCGCACCCAGCCGGCATTCGGATAGTGCAGTCGCGTCAGGTCGTTCCAGACGGCAACCGGCATATCGTGCTGGGCTTCGCACTCCCACGACACCTGACGGACTGAGAATCCGCGCTCGCCCTGGACGAAAACCGTTCCGCTGAAGAGGAACAACAGCGGTACGGCTCCGTCGCGCAACGCGTGAAGATATTTCGACGCCGCGACCTCGAAGTCGTAGGTGCAATCCAGCGGCAGCGAGATCTCGGTGGCGCCGGTGAAGCCCTGCACCATCGCGGTGCTGTGCTGCCACAGGAACGTGCGTTGGGTGTTGACCCACCGCTCGCGCGGACCGAACAGGTCGAGCAGGCCCGCGGCCTCTTCATCGGAGTAGGGCCGCCGCAGTGGTTCGATGCGGATCTGGCAGCGCAGCGCGATCGCCTGGATCGGCTCGGCTTCTGAGTCGGGCCCGCCGGCCGCGATGCCGATGCGCGCGATCAGTCGCGGCGTGACCGAGAACTGTTCTGCGGCGACGTCGCGCACGGTGAACGTCAAACTGCTCACGTTGATCCGTTCATGCGCTGGCCACCTTGCTGCGCGCCTTGATCTGCTCGAAGAAATCGTCGACGAACTCGCGGACCTCGTGGCCACCGTCAAAGCCCCGCCACAACATTCGCAGCCTGCCCACGAACTCGTAGCAGGCGTCGATGGGCACCAGGTAGCACTCCGCGGGGGCGTTGAGCTCGGGATCGGCATGGTCGCGATCGGGTACGCGCACCAACAGCGCCTCGACATCGTCGGCGAGCATGTCCAGTCGACCGTCGGCGCCGCTGATGCTGCCCCAGGCGTCGAGATCGAGTTCGGACTCGGTGGCACCGGCAGGGCCCGGATAGAAGGCGACGGTCTTGTCCATGTCGGAATTGTGGAAGAAGAACGCCAGCCCGACGGGTATCTGCAGTGCCTCCCAGGCGCGCCGGTCCAGCGTGAAGTCGGAGAAGGTGAGGTACCGGTCGGGCACCGCGCGGTATCGGAGCTTGGCCTCCGGATCGGTGAACAGCAGATAGCAGCCGCGACACGTGCACATCAGTTGGCGCGCTGCGACATTGACGACATGCTGGTGCTCGTCGGCGATCGGCTCGGCGCACATCTCGCAGCGTTCGCCGTCCTGCGACGCGGGACGCTTGTTGGCCCGGATGCGTGCCAGCACGTCGTAAGCGCTCGGGTCCGCCATCACATCACCCCGGTCGGCTCGGCGAGCACCGCGACCGACAGCACACCGTCGCGACGGAGTAGGGGGATCGGGTCGAGGTGAGGTTGAGCGGACGCGTCGGCAGTGACGCCTAAGCCCGCACCCGCGTGCACCACGTCGAAATGTGCTTGGCAGCGCGGGCATCGGAGGACCGCCTGCCCGATGGGGGCGCCCATTGGACGATGCAGAGCAGCGCCGGCCATCGAGTCACGGCACCGGCCGCACCGGTCGCGATAGGCGAACAGGTCGTCGCCGACGCGACACGCCAGGATGGGCACCCCTGCGACCAGGAATCCGCCGACCTCGCCTGGCGCCGAGATCCCCGATGTCGGGAATCGGGTGCCAGGCGGCGCGCGGTCGTCCTTGGTGTGGACGCGGCTCATCAACGAATCCACCGAGATGAGACCGGACGATGCAGCCGATCGGGCTCCGCGGCTACGACTTCGATCGACGTGATCTCGGGGGCTGCGGCACGCACGGCATCCTCGACGGCGTATTCGAGGGTCACCGCCGACGATGGGCAACTCTTGCAGCTACCCGCGAACTCGCAGGCGGACCACCGGCCCGTCCTGGCCGTCTGCCACCTCGAGAGCGTGACATCGCCGCCGTGTGAACCCAGGTACGGGCGGACACTGTCGAGGGCATCGTAGATCCTGCGCTCCAGGCCGTGTGGGTGAAGCCCGTGTACGAGCATGAGACTGGCGACGAGTTCGTCGGCGGCGAATCGATCGACCAGTTCGGGGGCCGCTTCGGCGGTGACGGAGATGATCCGCTCGAGCGCAGCCCCGTAGAGATCGGTCAGTTCGGCGGCGAGTTGTTCGGTCCGCTCACGCACGACCGTGCCGCTGCCCGCGCTGGCGTCCAGCAGGGTCTGGATTCGATCACCTGCGCAACGCCATCGCGTTTCGTCGTCGAGTGCCTCCGGGCTTTGTTGTCCTGTCGAGGCCATGTATTACTCCCCAGTGACGGACTGGGTCGGTGAGTGCAGTTTCTCGAGTGTCTTGCCCTCACCGAGGTACATGTGCACCCCGCACGGCAGACACGGGTCGAAGCTGCGGACCGTTCGCATGATGTCGATGCCCTTGAAGTTCTCCCGATCGTTCTCCTCGAAGATCGGTTGACCCTGAACGGCGTCCTCGTACGGGCCCGGGGTTCCGTAGCTGTCGCGCGGGTTGGCGTTCCATGGCGTCGGGGGATACGGGTGGTAGTTCGCGATCTTGCCGTCCCGAATCACCATGTGGTGGCTGAGCACACCGCGGACCGCCTCGGTGAAGCCGCAACCGATGGCCTCGTCGGGCACCGTGAACTTCTCCCACGTCTTGGTGCGCCCGGCGCGGATCTCGATGAGCGCCTGCTCTGCGAAGTGCAGTGCACACGCCGCGGCGTAGGCCTGGAAGTAGGTTCGCGCCCGATTGCGTTCGAGCGTGTTGCTCCCGTGCTCGGGAATCTTCCACTCCAGCGAGACCGGGCCCTTGAGCGCAGTTTTGGGCAGATTGATCTGCACGCTGCTGCCGGTCGCCTTCACATAGCCGATGTCGACGAGCCCGGCCAGCGCGGTGCTCCACAGCCGGGCAAGTGGACCGCCGCCGGTGTCGAGCGCCAGATGATCCTTGCCGTCGAACCAACGCGGCGACATGACCCAGCTGTACTTGTCGTCCATGTCGCGCTTCTGCGGCCTGGGATTGGTGTGCTGGTTCCACGGGTGGCGCCGGTCGACGGGATTGCCCAGCGGATCGTTTTTGACGAACATCTCCTGATCGGTCCAGTCGTCGTAATAGGAACTGCCCAAAAGGATTCGGATGCCGAGATTGATGTCCACCAGGGAATGGGTGACCAACTTGCCGTCGACGACGACGCCCGGGGTGACGAACATCGCGTTGCCCCAGCGCTCCATGTCCTTATAGGCGAAGTTGCAGACTTCCGGATCCTGGAAGGAGCCCCAGCAGCCCAGCAGTGTCCGCCGCAGGCCGACCTGCTCGTAGCCGGGAAGCGCCTCGTAGAAGAAGTCGAAGAGATCGTCGTGCATCGGGACGACCTTCTTCATGAACTCGACGTAACGCATCAGCCGGGTCATGTAGTCGGTCATCAGTTGGATGGTGGCCACAGTGCCGACGCCGCCCGGATACAGCGTGGAGGGATGGACATGCTTGCCCTCCATGAGGCAGAACATCTCTCGCGTCCAACGGCTGACGACCAGGGCCTCGCGATAGAACTCACCGGTGAACGGATTCAGCGCACGCATGATGTCGGCGATCGTGCGGTAACCATGCGCATCCGAGTTCGGCGCCAACGTGTTCTCGGCCTTGGCCAGGACACCGGGGTTGGTCTCGGAGACCATCTTCTCGCAGTAGTCGACGCCTACCAGGTTCTCTTGAAAGATGTTGTGGTCGAACATGTATTCCGCGGCCTCACCGAGGTTGACAATCCACTCGCCGAGATTGGGCGGCTTGACGCCGTAGGCCATGTTCTGCGTGTAGCACGAGCATGTGGCGTGGTTGTCGCCGCAGATTCCGCAGATGCGGCTGGTGATGAAGTGCGCGTCGCGAGGATCCTTGCCCTTCATGAAGATCGAGTAGCCACGGAAGATCGATGATGTGCTGTGGCACTCGACGACCTCGCGGTTCTCGAAGTCGATCTTGGTGTAGATGCCGAGGCTGCCGACGATCCGGGTGATCGGATCCCACGACATGTCGACGAGCGTGCTCGGGTCCTTCTTGGTGTGCTGGGGTCCGGGAACTGTGGTTGTCATTGAGTTTTTGCCTTTCGTCTGCGTTGCGCACCTACCAGGTGCGCTTCGCTCCTGTGGTCAGTTCCTTGCCCGGGTGCCGCCACTTCGGCTCTTTGTCAACGGTCTTCCCGGTGATGTGACGCAGATTGCGAATCACCGAGCCGTACAGGCCGGACGCGGTCGTGGAGATCTTTCCACCGGGAGGTTCGTCCATGAAGGGCATGAACTTGTCAGGGAAGCCCGGCATCGTGCATCCGATGCATATGCCGCCGACGTTCGGGCAGCCGCCGACGCCGTTGATCCAGCCGCGCTTCGGCACGTTGCATTTGACGACCGGCCCCCAGCAGCCAAGTTTGACAATGCATTTCGGCGAACCGTACTCGGTCGCGAAATCGCCCTGCTCGTAGTAGCCGGCCCGGTCGCACCCCTCGTGCACCGTGTTGCCGAAGAGCCACTGGGGTCGCAGCGCATCGTCGAGCGGAATCATCGGCGCCTGTCCGGTGGCCATGTAGAGCAGGTAGGTCAGCGTTTCGGAGAGGTTGTCGCCCTGGATGGGGCAGCCGGGCACGCACACGATCGGAATGCCCGCCTTGCTCTTCCAGTCCCACCCGAGGTAGTCCGGCACACCCATCGCGCCGGTCGGGTTCCCGGCCATCGCGTGGATGCCGCCGTACGTCGCGCACGTACCGACGGCGACGATCGCGGTGGCCTTCGGGGCCAGCCGGTCGAGCCACTCACTGGTGGTGATCGGCTGATCGGTCGCCGGGTCGTTGCCGAACCCGCACCAGTACCCCTCCTGATGGAGGTTCTCGTTCGGGATCGACCCCTCGACGACCAGTACGAACGGCTCCAATTCGCCGCGGTCTGCCTTGAAGAACCATTCGAGGAAGTCGTCCGCCCCACCCGCTGGTCCGCACTCGAAGTCGATCAGCGGCCAGTGCACCGCGATCTGAGGCAATCCGGGAAGTGCTCCGAGCGCGATCTCCTCGATGCTTGGTTGGGTGGCGCCTGTCAATGCCACGGAATCGCCGTCACAACTGAGTCCGGCGTTGATCCACAGAACGTGAATCAGTGTCTCTTCCGCTTTTTGGGCAGCTTCACTTAGCATGCTTGCGGCTTTCCGGGATCGGGCTGGGATCCCTGCGACGCAGGAGTCGCCCTTCGGCCCACTTGCGCGTCGCTAGTTCTCGGTCTACTCCGGCATAAGTGTGTTGTCAATCACACCTAAGTGACGGTCTTACGCAGTTCATTTGCGCGCGCGTCAATCCACTGGAACCAGACGTCCATTCCGTCTCCTTTGGTAGCCGAGACGGGTAGGATCTCGACGTCGGGATTGACCGAACGCGCATGCTGCGCACAAAGATCGAGATCGAAATCGACGTACGGCAGCAGGTCGATCTTGTTGATGAGCACCAATCCCGCCGCGGCGAACATGTGTGGATACTTCAGCGGCTTGTCGGTTCCCTCGGTCACCGAGATGACGACCACCTTGCTGTGCTCACCGAGATCGAAGAGCGCGGGGCAGACCAGGTTTCCGACGTTCTCGATGAACAGCAACGAACCGCTGTCGGGCTCCAGGGTATGAAGCGCGCGGTCGATCATCTCGGCGTCGAGGTGGCAACCCGCGCCGGTGTTGACCTGAACCGCGCGTGCCCCGGCGGCGGTGATCCGGTCGGCGTCGAGCAGCGTCTCCTGATCACCTTCGATCACCGAAACCTCGACGCTGCGAGCCGAGGTGGCGGATGGTTCGCTCGAGCAGGGTCGTCTTGCCCGCGCCCGGTGAACTCGTGACGTTGAACGCGAGGATCCCGCGCTCGGCCAGCCATTGCCGGTTCAGTTCGGCCAGCACGTCGTTCTTCGCGAGAACCTTCTGCTCCAGCGAGATGGTCTCGGTGTGTGGGTGTTCGTGCTGGTGATCGTGGGGATGGGTGTGGTCATGTGAATGGCCATGCCCGGACAAGGTGACGGTCGCACCGTCGTCGCCGCAGCCGCATGTTGCGCACATGCTCAACTCACTTCCATCGAGAGGATCCTCAGGTCACGGCCGGCGGTCACGTCGACATCCGCACTGCCGCAGGGGCACAACAAGATCAGGTCGTTCAGCTCGAAGCCGGCGCCGCACGTGCGGCAGCGCGCCTCGCCCTTGCGCAGATCGACCATCAGGCTGGCGCCGTCGGCGACGGTGCCCTCGGTGGCGAGTTCGAAGCAGAACGTCATCGCATCGGGGACGACGGCGCACAGCGCACCGACTTCCAGCCTGACGCTGTGCACCCGACGGCCTGCGGCGTGTTCGCACACCGCATCGACAACACTTTGCGTCAGCGCCATCTCGTGCATGTTTGTCCGCTCTGGCCGGATGACCCCACCATAGGCGCGGGATCCTCTTCTGGGCGAGGTGTGGGCCCAACTGATCAGAACCCGGCGTGTCAGCTTGAATCGAACAGGTGTTCGGCTTACTTTTGGTGGAAGCGCGGGATGCTCGGGCCGCCGACTTGTCGGTGCCGACCTCTAGCGTCACGGCCAACCGATCGAGAACCGATCACGTACGAGGATGGAGACACCACCATGGCGCAAGCCCCCGATCGCGAAAAGGCCCTTGACCTGGCACTCGCGCAGATCGAAAAGAATCACGGCAAGGGCTCGGTGATGCGGCTCGGCGACGAGGTACGCCAGCCCATCTCGGTCATCCCCACCGGCTCCATCGCCTTGGACGTGGCGCTGGGCATCGGCGGGCTGCCGCGCGGCCGAGTCGTCGAGATCTACGGCCCGGAATCCTCGGGTAAGACCACCGTCGCGCTCCACGCGGTGGCCAACGCGCAGGCCGCCGGCGGCATCGCGGCCTTCATCGACGCCGAGCACGCGCTGGATCCCGAATACGCCAAGAAGCTGGGCGTGGACACCGATTCGCTGCTGGTCTCTCAGCCCGATACCGGCGAACAGGCACTCGAGATCGCCGACATGCTGATCCGGTCCGGCGCCCTGGACATCCTGGTCATCGACTCGGTCGCCGCGCTGGTGCCGCGCGCCGAGATCGAGGGCGAGATGGGAGACAGTCACGTCGGTCTGCAGGCCCGCTTGATGAGCCAGGCGCTCCGCAAGATCACCGGCGCCCTGAGCAATTCGGGCACCACCGCGATCTTCATCAACCAGCTCCGCGAGAAAATCGGTGTGATGTTCGGGTGCTTTAACTACAGCACGCGAGTGCAACTGGCCGATGGGACTACCGAGAAGATCGGCAAGATCGTCAATCAAAAGTTGGACGTTGAGGTGATGTCCTACGATCCGGACACCGACCAGATCGTCCCGCGCAAGATTGTGAACTGGTTCAATAACGGGCCCGCCGAGCAGTTCCTGCAGTTCACGGTTGAGAAGTCGGGTGGCAACGGTAAGTCGCAGTTCGCCGCAACGCCCAACCACCTCATCCGCACTCCGGCTGGCTGGACAGAGGCTGGAGACCTGATCGCCGGCGACCGGGTGCTGGCTTCCGAGCCGCATCGGCTCAGCGATCAGCAGTTCCAGGTGGTGCTCGGCTCGTTGATGGGCGATGGGAACCTTTCACCGAATCGTCGTGATCGCAACGGTGTTCGGTTCCGGCTCGGACATGGCGCCAAGCAGGTGGAGTACCTGGAATGGAAGACGGCGCTGATGGGTAACATCGCGCACTCCGTCAGTGAAAATGCCAAGGGTGCAGGGTTTGTCGACTTCACTCCACTTCCTGAACTGGCGGAACTACAGCGTGCCGTCTACCTGGGTGACGGTAAGAAGTTCCTCTCCGAGGAGTACCTGAAAGCGCTCACCCCATTGGCACTGGCCATCTGGTACATGGACGACGGCTCGTTCAGCCTGCGTTCGAAGGGGCTGCAGCAGCGCACTACCGGTGGCAGTGGCCGCATCGAGATCTGCGTCGAGGCGATGGGCGAAGGATCGCAGGTCCGTCTTCGTGACTATCTACGCGACACACACGATTTGGATGTGCGACTGCGACTGGCGGGAACGGCAGGCAAGGCAGTGCTGGTGTTCTCGACGGCTGCTACTGCGAAGTTCCAGGAAATGGTGGCGCCCTATATGGCGCCGTCGATGGAGTACAAAATGCTCCCGCGTTTCCGTGGCCAGAGTTCTGTGAGGCCCCAGTTCGTGGAATCCTCTCAGCGACTGGTGCCGGCGCGGATCCTCGACGTCCACGTTAAGCCGCACACCCGGTCGATGAATCGCTTCGATATCGAGGTCGAGGGCAACCACAACTACTTCGTCGACGGTGTCATGGTGCACAATTCTCCCGAAACCACCACGGGTGGAAAGGCGTTGAAGTTCTACGCCTCGGTTCGGTTGGACGTCAGACGGATTGAAACCCTCAAGGACGGCACCGACGCGGTGGGTAACCGCACCAGGGTCAAGGTCGTCAAGAACAAGGTGTCGCCTCCGTTCAAGCAGGCCGAGTTCGACATCCTCTACGGCAAGGGCATCTCCAAGGAGGGCTCGCTCATCGACATGGGTGTCGAGCAGGGCTTCGTCCGTAAGTCCGGCTCCTGGTTCACCTACGAGGGTGAGCAGTTGGGGCAGGGCAAGGAGAACGCCCGCACGTTCCTGCTGGAGAACGTCGACGTGGCCAACGAGATCGAGAAGAAGATCAAGGAAAAACTCGGTATCGGCGCCGTGCTGACCGAGGACAGCAATGGCCCGGCCAATGTCGAAGCCCTGCCCGTCCCCGTCGACTTCTGAGGCTTCTCGCGAGGAGCAGGCGCGGGCGTTGTGTCTGCGCCTGCTCACCGCGAGGGCACGCACCCGCGCCGAACTCGAGGGACAGCTGACCAAGCGGGGCTACCCCGATGACGTCAGCGCCAAGGTGCTTGATCGACTCGCGCATGTCGGGTTGGTCGACGACGCGGACTTCGCCGAACAGTGGGTTCGCTCGCGCCGGGTCAATGCCGGAAAAGGCAAGCGCGCCTTGGCCGCCGAACTACGCAACAAGGGCGTGGACAGCGAGGTGATCACCGCTGCGCTTGCCGATATCGATGCGGGCGCTGAGCGGCAGCGGGCCGAACAACTGGTCCGCGACAAGCTGCGCCGCGAGCGCCTCGGCGACGATGACCACGCCAAGGTGATGCGCAGACTCGTCGGAATGTTGGCACGCCGCGGCTACAGCCAGTCGATGGCCGTCGACGTCGTGACCCTCGAATTGGCCAACGAGCGGGAGCGACGCCTGGTCTGACCGCGAGCAGGCGTGCCGCGAGGTAGGTTGCGCAGATGCTGCTTTCGGCAAAGATCGCCCCGACATTCGACTATCCGGTGCTACACGAGTTCTGGTCGAGGGCCGATGAACTGGGATTCCATTCGGTCGCCAATTACGACCACTTCTACGGGTTGGCGGACTTCTCGGATCCGACGTATGAGGGGTGGACATCGTTGGCCGCAATGGCCTGCGTGGTCTCGCGTGCCCGTGTCGGATGCATGGTCGCCGGTGTGACGTACCGCAACCCGGCGATCCTGGCGAAGATGGCGGTGACGGTCGACCACATCAGCAACGGACGACTGGATTTCGGACTGGGAGCCGGCTGGCACGAAGACGAACACCGCGCATACGGTCTCGAATTTCCGAGCCCTGGGGTGCGGGTGGAGATGCTTGACGAGGCGCTCACCGTCATTCGACGACTGTGGACCGAGGACACCGTCACCTTCGAAGGCCGCCACTATCGCATGCAGGAGGCGCTGGCCAATCCGAAGCCGCTTCAGAAGCCGCATCCTCCGATCGTCGTCGGTGGCGAAAAGCCGAAGATGTTGCGGGTCATCGCCCGTCACGCCGACGAATGGAACGTTCCGAGCCACGGCGACGTGGCGGCGTGGTCGCGCACCAGTGCCCTGCTCGACGAGGCGTGCGCAGATCTCGGCCGCGACCCGGCCGAGATCCGGCGCTCGATACAACTTTTCATCCAGCCCGCCGTGGACGGCCACCTCGAAGAGCAACTGGCCCGGCTACCGGAACTGGACGGTGCCGGTTGTGATCACGCGGTGCTGTCGTTCTATCAGCCGCCGTCGGCGCAGCAGTTACAGCGTTGTGCGGACCTGATCTAGTGCGATGTGCCGCCCGGCCGCACCGATGCGCCGGGTGCTCCCTCCTGCTCGATCGTCTCCGGGTCCAGCGGCGCCGACCCGCGGCGTGATCGGCGCAGCCTCGCCTCCAGCCACACCGCGAACGACGACAGCGTGAAGTTGGCGACGATCATCAGGACCGCGACGACGATGAGCGCAGGCAGGTAGTTACTGAACGCCGCGCCGATGTTCTGCCCCCGCGACACCAGTTCGGGGTACGTGATGGCGACGCCGAATGCGGTGTCCTTGAGCACGACGACCAACTGCGACACCAGCACCGGCAGCATCGACGTAATCGCCTGCGGCAGCAGGATCGACCGCATGGTCTGGCCCCACCGCATGCCGAGCGACGATGCGGCCTCCGACTGTCCGCGGGGCAGCGCATTCACTCCCGCCCTGACGATCTCGGCGATGACAGCGCCGTTGTACAGCGTCAGTCCGGTCACCACGCCCGCCAGCGTGGAGTACTCGGAGTCGATGAGGTTGTATCTCGAGTAGAGGAAGTACGCGAAGATCATCATGATCAGCACGGGTACAGCGCGGAAGAACTCGACGAACACCGCGCATGGCCGGCTGATCCACGCGTGTGTCGACAGACGCCCGACTCCGAGTGCGACGCCCAGGATCCCCGCAAGCAGGATGGACAGCCCGGCCGCCTTCAACGTGCCCTCGATACCGGGGAGGATGTAGTTCTCCCACACGTTCGGCGTGACGAACGGCTCCCACTTCGCCCACTGCAGTTGGTCTTTGGTCCAGAGTTGAATTCCGATGTAGACGAGTATCAAGGCCACGACCAGCACGGTGACCGCGGTAGCCATGAGGTTCCGGACCTTGGCGCGCGGGCCGGGGGCATCGAAGAGGACTGACGATCCGCTCATTGGGGTCCTCTGTTCTTCGCGCGAGCGCTCATCATCGCGCAACCGCCATCCGCTTGCCCATCCAGCCGAACAGGAGGCCCAATGGCAGTGTCAGCACCAGGAATCCGGCCGCGAACAGGCTGCCGACGATGAGCAGCGCCGAAGACTTCTCCACCCACTCCGACATCAGCAGCGAGGCCTCAGCCACCCCGATCACCGACGCGATCGTCGTGTTCTTCGTCAGGGCGATGAGCACCGATCCCATTGGGATGATGGTTGCGCGGAAGGCCTGGGGGAGCAGGACAAACCTCAGGTTCTGGCTGAATGTGAAGCCCAGCGACCGGGCGGCCTCGGCCTGGCCCAATGGGATGGTGTTGACCCCCGAACGCAGCGTCTCGCAGACGAACGACGCCGTGTAGATCGACAAGCCGAGCACCGCCAGCCGGAAGTTGTTGTCCACCAGAAACGTCGGCGAACCCGGATCGGCCAACACGACACCCAGCGAGGTGTAGAGACCCAGCGAGGCGAACAGGATGATCAGCGTCAACGGGGTGTTGCGCACGATGTTCACATAGCTGGTGCCCAGCCAGTTGAGCACCGGCACCGGTGACAACCGCATCGCCGCCAATGCCGTGCCGATGATCAGCGCCCACAGGGCGGAGAACAACGTCAACTGGATGGTGACCCAGAACGCGTCGAAGAACGCGCCGGCTCTGAAGACCTCCATACTCGCTCCGCTGAAAGACCGCCGCCGGGGCTCAGTTGGTCGCGGCGATGGCCGGTGGTTCCGGCGTCTCGATGCCCGCCGGGCCGAGGTTCTTCTCGAACGCTGCCGCCCAGGCTCCGTCGGCCTCCATCTTCTTGAGCGCGTCGTTGATCTTGTTGAGCAGTTCGGTGTCGCCCTTCTTCAGGCCGATGCCGTAGTGCTCCTCCGAGAAGGTCCCGCCGACCAGCTTGAACGCGCCCGGGGACTGCGCGGCGTAACCGGCCAGGATCACCTCGTCGGTGGTCACTGCCGCCACCTTGCCCGACTTGAGCGCCTCCACACATGCCGAGTAGTTCGGGTATTCCTGCAGCTGCACCGTGGGGAACTCGTCCTTGATCTTCTGCGCCGGCGTCGAGCCCTTCACGGAGCAGAGGATCTTGCCTTCGAGTGAATCCTTGCCGGTGATGTCGGTGTTGTCGGCCTGCACCAGCAGGCTCTGCCCGGTGACGAGGTAGGGGCCGGCGAAGTCGACGCGCTTCTTGCGCTCGTCGGTGATCGAGTAGGTGGCCACGACGTAGTCGACCTGATTGTTGTCGATGAGGTTCTCGCGCTGCGCGGAGACCGCTTCCTTCCACTCGATCTTGTCGGGTCCATAACCCAGCTGCTCGGCGACGTACGTGGCGACGTCGACATCGAATCCGCTGTAGGTGCCGTCCGGGTTCTTCAGCCCCAGACCGGGCTGGTCGAACTTGATCCCGATGACGACCTTGTCCTTGTCGCCCGACGCGGCGCTGCCTCCGGAATCGCCGCCGCCGCAGGCGGTCAGAGTGAGGGGGAGTGCGACAGCTGCGACGGCTGCGGCCAACCGGATTCGCAATGACGGCATTTTCGAATTCCTTTCGGTTAGTGCTTGAGGATCTTGCTGAGGAAGTCTTTGGCGCGATCGCTCTTGGGGTTGGTGAAGAACTCCTGTGGTTCGGCCGCTTCGACGATCGCTCCGTCGGCCATGAAGACCACGCGATTGGCCGCACCCCGCGCGAAACCCATCTCGTGCGTCACGACGAGCATGGTCATGCCCTCCTTGGCCAGGGACGTCATGACGTTGAGGACTTCGTTGATCATCTCCGGATCCAGCGCGCTCGTCGGCTCGTCGAACAGCATGACTTTCGGGTTCATCGCCAAAGACCGCGCGATCGCCACCCGCTGTTGTTGACCACCCGACAGCTGCGCCGGGTATTTGTCCGCCTGATTCGCCACCCCGACCCGCTCCAGCAACGTCATGGCGCTCTCGCGGGCCTTGTCCTTGGATGCCCTGCGCACCTTCATCGGTGCCAGCGTGACGTTCTCCAGAATTGTCTTGTGCGCGAACAGGTTGAACGACTGGAACACCATGCCCACGTCTGACCGAAGCTGCGCGAGCTTCTTGCCTTCGGCGGGCAGCACCTCGCCGTCGATCGCGATCGTGCCCGAGTCGATGGTCTCGAGACGGTTGATGGTGCGGCACAGCGTCGACTTGCCCGAGCCGGACGGACCCAGCACGACGATGACCTGCCCGCGGCCCACCTTCAGATCGATGTCCTTGAGCACATGCAGGCTGCCGAAATGCTTGTTGACCGCTTCCATCGAGATCATCGGCACGGCTCCCGGAGTCGGATCGACCTCTTTCACTTCCGACCCGCCTGCCTCCATGGGTGCAGACCTTACCCAGGTAACGCCCAGCGTGCTCAGAACTCGTCAATCCGCTCGAATCGCTGCTCTGACCTGTCCGTACCATTGAGCCGTGACTTCGATGGTGACGCGTGAGGCGACCGCGGACAGCGGTGTTCGCCAGGCTGACGCCGTCGCCTCCACGCTCAGTCGCTCGTCGGTGCGCACCTATCAGGTCCGCACCTACGGCTGCCAGATGAATGTCCATGACTCCGAGCGGCTGGCGGGGTTGCTGGAGGCCGCCGGGTACCGCAAGGCCGCCGACGATACCGACGCCGACGTCGTCGTGTTCAACACCTGCGCGGTCCGGGAGAACGCGGACAACAAGCTCTACGGCAACCTCAGCCATCTGGCACCTCGTAAGCAGGCCGACCCCGATATGCAGATCGCCGTCGGCGGGTGTCTGGCGCAGAAGGACCGCGACACGGTGCTGAAAAGAGCGCCGTGGGTCGACGTCGTCTTCGGCACCCACAACATCGGGTCGCTGCCGACGCTGCTCGACCGCGCCCGTCACAACAGGGCCGCCCAGGTCGAGATCGTCGAGGCGCTGGAGGAGTTCCCGTCCGCGCTGCCCGCCGCACGCGAGTCCGCCTATGCCGCTTGGGTGTCGGTTTCCGTTGGTTGCAACAACACCTGCACGTTCTGCATCGTGCCCGCGCTGCGCGGTAAAGAGGTCGACCGCAGGCCCGGCGATGTTCTCGCCGAGATGACCTCGCTCGTCGACCAGGGTGTCCTGGAAATCACCCTGCTCGGCCAGAACGTCAACGCCTACGGTGTCTCCTTCGCCGATCCTGACGAGCCGCGCGACCGCGCAGCATTCGCCAAACTGCTTCGTGCCTGCGGACGCATCGACGGACTTGAGCGGGTGCGCTTCACTTCTCCGCATCCCGCAGAGTTCACCGACGACGTGATCGATGCGATGGCGCAGACGCCGAATGTCTGCCCCACACTGCACATGCCGCTGCAGTCAGGATCGGATCGAATCCTGCGGACGATGCGACGGTCCTACCGTGCCGAGCGCTACCTCGGGATCATCGACCGCGTCCGTGCCGCCATTCCGCACGCCGCGATAACCACTGACCTCATCGTCGGATTCCCCGGCGAGACCGAGGCCGACTTCCAGGCCACGCTCGATGTCGTCGAGCAGGCGCGGTTTGCCAGCGCATTCACCTTCCAATATTCCAAGCGGCCCGGAACCCCCGCCGCCGAGCTGGATGGCCAGGTATCCAAACACGTTGTGGCCGAGCGCTATCAACGGCTGATCGAACTCCAGGAGCGGGTCTCCCTCGAAGAGAACACCGCGCTGATCGGTAGCACGGTCGAGCTGCTGGTCGCCACCGGCGAGGGGCGCAAGGACGCCGCCACCGCGCGGATGTCCGGGCGGGCACGCGACGGCCGGCTGGTGCACTTCAACCCGGATGGCCTGCAGATCCGCCCCGGCGACGTTGTCACGACGACGATCACCGGCGCCGCACCGCACCACCTGATCGCCGACTCCGCGATCGGCACCCACCGGCGCACCCGGGCGGGCGATGCCCATGCTGCGGGGGAAAGTCCGCGCACGGGTGTCGGCCTGGGTATGCCGGGTGTCGGCGTCCCCGCCGAGCCGCAAGCGTCGACTGGGTGCGGCCTGTGAGCAAGCCAGACAACGGCGCCTTCGAGAGCTTCAAGGGTGATATCGAAGCGGCCGAACGCCGGGTAGCACGTGAAATCGACCCTGGTGCCAGAGCTTTGGTCATCGCCATTGGCGTGTTCGTGCTCCTACTGTCATTCGTCCTGCCGCATACCGGCGGAGCCAAGGGGCTGGACGTGCTCATCGGCAGTGAGGCGGCGATCCGGGAGGGGATCTCGCTTCCGTCGCGGGTTTTCACCTGGCTGGTGCTGGTGTTCGGCGTCGGTTTCTCGATGCTGGCGCTGCTGACGCGGCGCTGGGCGCTGGCGTGGATCGCCCTGGCCGGGTCGACGGTGGCGTCGCTGATCGGCCTGCTGGCGGTGTGGTCGCGACAGACAGCGCCCGGCACCTATCCCGGTCCCGGTATCGGGCTGATCGTCGCCTGGCTCGCGGTGATCGTGGTGACCTACCACTTGGCGCGCGCGGTGTGGGCGCGTACCGCCCTTCAACTCGCCGCCGAGGAACAGCGCCGCCGCCGGGTCGCCGAAGAGCAGCGCAAAGGTCTACTCGACGGTCTGGACAAGGACAAGAACAAGCCAGAGGCCTGACCGCCGAGCGGCCACATTTGGGAGGCGTTTTCGCAATTGCGTCCCATAAGTGGCCACTGAGTGCCCTAGCCGCGCCGATGCAGGCAGCGCGCCAGCGCGGCACTCACCGCAGGCGTATACGCGTCGATGAACTCCTCCGTCGATAGTTCGGTGACTGAGGCCACCTCCAGGACGTAGCGCGCGAAGATGACGCCGACCAACTGGGTGACGAGGACGGCGGAGCATCGCTGGGCGTCCACGGCGGGCACGCCTTCCTTGCTCAACCGCGCCACCACCGGCGCGTCGAGTGCCGCTTCGACGAAACCCCTTGTGAGTGCCGGGCTTTCTCCGCCACCGCCGGCCTGTGCGATGGCCAACAGGGTCGCCCGGTTCTCGGGCACGTCCCATGTCTGCACCAGCGCGGTCAACAATCGACGAGGCAATTCGGCGATCGGGCCGGCGATCTGCTCGGCGATGACGGCCACCGGGTTGGCGCGAAGGGCGAACGCCTCACCGAAGAGCTGTTGTTTCGAGCCGAAGAAATAGCTGATCAGGGCTGGGTCTACGCCCGCGTCGGCGGCGATCATGCGCATCGTCGCCGCGCGGAAACCAACCTCGACGAAACGTGCCCGGGCGGCTCGCAGGATCTCCGCCCTGGTGTCGGGGCCCCCGGTGCGGCGGCCGGGACGCCCGACGGGCCGTTTATTCATCACGGTTGAATTATAGGGATACGCGCTCTAGACTGAATTCATCAGCGTTGAATAAATATCGATGGGAGTATGAAATGCCTGATCCGGCCCCTCGCTCAGAGACCATGCCGGCCCGGTTGGTGCCGCCGAACGGTCACGGCTACCTGATGTTGGCGGCAACGGTGGATTCCAGGCTGCCGTTCCTGCCGAACAGTCGCCGCAAGAAAGCGCTGCTCTCTGCGCTGTCCGAGCATGTCGCCGGCGTCGCCCGCGCGCCCGGCGTGACACAGGCGAACCTCTTCGACGCGCAACTGGTGCCGCCGGGCATGGGGCGCGAGTTGCTTCGCAAGCGCTCGGTCGCTCCGGCACAATTCGACGTCGTCGTGCTGATCGAAACGGTCGATCCGGCACATGCGTTGACACTTCGGGACAGCGCCGCATATCGGGCGATGAAGGCGCGGCTCACGGCCGAGGCCGCGCGCATCTACGAGGTCGCCGCGCGAAACAGCCGACGCATCGCCGATGTTGACCACGGCCGGGACTCGGTGTTCTTCTTCAATTACTTCTATGCCGATGATCCCGAACGGCTGCTATCGGTGTGGGAGAACACCGCGGGCTGGTTCGTCGCGAAGACGTCGTTGCCCGACTCCACGCTCCTCGAGCCGCTACCCGGCGAGCCGAACGAATACGGCATCATCAACCATGCGAGCTGGCCACATTACCGGACGTTCCTGCCGAGCCTGATCCTGCGACCGTCTTTCCGGAGTTTCGTCCTGGCCACGTTCGCCTCGAACGGTATTGCAGCACAACCGATCCTGTACCGCCGCGTGATACCGCAACGGGTAGCGGCACAGGCGGGAGTGCGTTAACGCTTGCCGAGGGACTCGGCGGCCGCGTCGGCCCACTGGCGCCACTGCTCGGCGTTGGCCCGTGCTTCGGCGGCGTCCTTCTCCCGCCCGGCGGCCACGGCCTTCTCGGCCTGGCGTTCGTATTGTTCTGCACGGGAACGGAATTGGTCCGCGCGCGCCTTCGCCTCCGGGTCGACGCCACGGGTCGGGGCGTCGCGCACCTTCTTCTCCACCGCACGCAGCCGACGTTCCAGGTCGGCTCCTCGCTCGCGCGGCACCTTGCCGATCGCATCCCACTTGTCGCCGATCGTCCGCAGCGCGGCCCTGGCCGCGTCGAGATCGCTGGTGTCGAGCCTCTCGGCTTCCGCGAGCAGCTTTTCCTTCGCCTCGGCGTTGGCGCGGAACTCGGTATCGCGTTCGGCGGTCGCGGCGTTCCGCGCCGAGAAGAAGGTGTCCTGGGCCGCTTTCAGCCGCTGCCACAGCGCATCGTCGACGTCCTTGGCCGCCCGTCCCGCGGCCTTCCACTCGTTCATCAGGTCGCGGAATGCGGCGCCCGTCGGCCCCCAGTCCGTGGAGTTCGCCATCGCCTCCGCGCGCTCACAGATCGCTTCCTTGGCCTGCCGGGCACCGGCGCGCTCGCGGTCGAGGTCCGCGAAATGCGAACCGCGCCTGCGATTGAACGCCTCGCGGGCCGCGGAGTACCGCTTCCAGAGCGCATCGTCGGATTTGCGGTCCAGCCCGGTGATGGTGCGCCACTCATCGAGGATTTCGCGCAACCGGTCGCCTGCGACCTTCCATTGGGTGGAGTTGGCGGCCAATTCCTCGGCTTCGGCGGCCAGCGCCTCCTTGCGCGCGATCTGGGCGGCGCGGTGTTCTTCACGTTTCGCTTTGTCGGCGTGTGCGTGCTCATCGGCGTGCTCGACGATGGTGGCCAGCCTCGCCGCGAGGGCATCGACGTCACCCAGCACATGGGCGTCTGCCAGGGTCTCGGCGAGCGCCGTCGCGGCCCCCTTGATCTTGCGGGCATCGCCGGTCCCGGACTCCAGCCGGCTCTCCATGAGTGCCACTTCGGTGTGCAGGTCATCGAAGCGACGTCCGAAATGCGCGTACGCAGCTTCGGTGTCGCCCGCCTGCCACGACCCGATGACGCGCTCGCCGGAACCGGTGATCAGCCACACCGTGCCGTCAGGGTCGACTCTCCCGAACCGATGCGGGTCGCTGGACGGGGGCGCCGCAATCGTCGCCGCCGGCCTGCCGGGACGCGGGACGGGTCGCGGCGGTCCCGGCCGGGGAGCGGGTTTCGGCGAGGAGGGCTGCCCTCCTGGCTCGCTGATCGTCATATCTGTTCTCGTACTTTCCACGCGGTGATCCGCGCACCTGCCGCGCGACGCGGCGCCTGATAGCTCACTTCGCACGCTATTCAAACAGGTCGCCGCGCAGTGTGCGCACGGCTTTCGCGATGCGTCTGCCTACGCTCTGATCAACGACGACGGAAGGATCCCGATGACCGCCCTGGATGAGCCCGCGGATATTGCCGCCCTGCTCGCCCTCGGCGCTGCGTTGTTCATCGCGATCGGCGACGTCATGCATCAGCGCCAGGCCCACGAGGTGACCGATGAGCAGGTGGGCCATGTCGCCTTGTTCCTCCAGCTGCTGCGCGATCGCAAATGGTGGCTGGGCAGCATGGTCGCCGCCGTTGGATTCGCGTTGCAGGCCGCCGCGCTGGGCTTTGGCTCGGTGCTGCTGGTACAGGCACTTCTGGTGACCTCGCTGCTGTTCGCGCTTCCGGTAAACGCACGGTTGTCACATCGGGCCGTGACGCGCTGGGAGTGGACGTGGGCGGCGCTGTTGGCGGCCTCGGTGGCGGTGATCGTCACCGTCGGCAATCCGACCGCGGGGCATTCCCATGCCTCGTTGAAGACGTGGGCCGCGGTGGTCGCGGTGCTCGGGCCCGTCCTGGTGCTGTGCGTGATCGGCGGCAGCATGGTGAAGGGGCCGCTCAGTGCCGTGCTGCTGGCCGTTGTGTCCGGCGCGCTCTGGGGCGTATTCGCGGTGTTGACGAAGGGCGTGGTGGACCGCCTCGATGACGGCGTCATCGCGCTGCTGCGCGGACCGGAGCTGTATTTCTGGGTCCTCATCGCGGTGGCGGGTACAGCCTGGCAGCAGTTCTCGTTCCGGGAGGGATCGCTGACTGCGTCCCTGCCGACGATGACCGTCACCGAACCGGTGGTGGCATCGGTGCTCGGCGTCGTCGTGCTCGGTGAGACGCTGCAGCCCGACGATGAGGGCTGGCTGACCCTGATCGTCGCGGTCGCAGTGATGGTCGTGGCGACCGGCGCGCTGGCCCGCGGCGAAGCGGCCAGCGCAGGCAAGAAGGCGACGCGGCACTAGCGTGGTCACGTGCTGAGCGCCATCGCGATCGTCCCGTCGACGCCCGTCATGGTGCCCGAACTGGCCTCCGGCGCAGCAGCCGAGCTCACAGACCTGAGGGAGGCGGTGTTTACGGCCGCGGCGGCGCTGCCCGCACGATGGATCGCCATCGGGGTGGGGCGATCCGATGCCGTGGTCGAGTCCCGGCTGACCGGGACATTCGCCGGCTACGGCGTCGACGTTCCCGTCGCGTTGTCGCCGGGCCCGGCCGTCCCGCCGGCGGAGCTTCCACTGTGCGCGCTGGTCGCAGGATGGCTGCGCGGCCGTGTCGAGCCCGACGCGCAGGCCGAGGTGCGGGTCTACGCCGACGATCACGACGCCGACGCGGCACTGTCACGTGGCAGGCAGCTGCGCGCCGAGATCGACGAAGCCGCCGATCCCATCGGTGTGCTCGTCATCGCGGATGGGGCGAACACACTGACCCACCCCGCCCCCGGTGGCTACGACCCGGACTCGATTCCCGTGCAGGCTGAGCTCGACGATGCGCTGGCCGCGGGAGACGCGGCCGCACTGGTGCGGCTGCCCGCCGCGATCGTGGGACGGGTCGCCTACCAGGTGCTCGCCGGACTGACCGAGCCCGGACCGCGGTCGGCCACCCAGCTCTACCGCGGCGCGCCCTACGGAGTCGGCTACTTCGTCGGTGTCTGGCAGCCGTGATGCGACCGATCGCGATCGTCGGCCCTACCGGGACCGGAAAGTCGGCGCTCGCGCTCGCCGTCGCCGAGCGCGTCGGCGGCGAGATCGTGAACGCCGACGCGATGCAGCTCTACCGCGGTATGGACATCGGGACCGCGAAGTTGACGCCTGGCGAGCGGCGCGGCATCCCACACCATCAACTCGACGTCCTGGAGGTGACCGAAACCGCCAGCGTGGCCCGCTACCAGCACGCGGCCGCAGTCGACATCGAGGCCGTCGCCGACCGTGGCGCGGTGCCGATCGTGGTCGGCGGTTCGATGATGTACGTCCAGTCACTGCTCGACGAATGGACGTTCCCGGCCACGGACCCGCAGGTTCGCGCCAAGTACGAACAGCGGCTCGCCGAGGTCGGCGTCGGCGCTCTGCACCGGGAGTTGGCGCACGCCGACGCCGAGGCGGCGAGGTCGATCCTGGCCACCGATGGACGGCGCATCGTGCGGGCGCTGGAGGTGGTCGAACTGACCGGCCGGCCTTTCGCGGCGTCCTTCCCGGCGATCGGCACGCCTCGATGGGACACCGCGATCGTCGGACTGGATTGGGAAACAACACTTCTCGATGAACGCCTGACCCAGCGCACCGACACGATGTTCCTCGACGGGCTGGTGGACGAAGTACGCACACTCCTGGGTCGCGGCCTGCGCGACGGCGTGACAGCTTCTCGGGCCCTGGGATATGCGCAGGTGATCGCCGACCTCGATGACGGCGGCGACGGAACGGCCGCGCGCGAACCGACATTCTTCGGAACCCGCCGCTACGTGCGCAGGCAGCGGTCGTGGTTTCGTCGTGACCACCGCATCACCTGGCTTGACGGCGCGGCGGCCGACAATGTCTCCGAAACGCTGCGTATCTGGCGCGACGTATCCTGAGCAGGTGGAGTTCGCCAAGGGACACGGCACGCAGAACGACTTTGTGGTGCTGCCCGACCCGAAAGGCCGGCTGACGCTGACGCCTGCCGCGGTGGCCGCGCTCTGCGACCGGCGCCGGGGTCTGGGCGCTGACGGTGTCCTGCGGGTGACCACGGCGGTGGCTGCGCAGGCGGCGGGTGTGTTCGACCGGATTCCCGAAGGTGTCGCACCTGGTGACTGGTACATGGACTACCGCAACGCAGACGGTTCGATCGCGCAGATGTGCGGCAACGGAGTACGGGTGTTCGCGCACTATCTGCGCGTCTCCGGATTGGAGAGCCGCGACGAGTTCGTCGTCGGATCGTTGGCAGGACCGCGGCCGGTCGTGCTGCATGACTGGGACGCCACCGGCGCCGACGTCACCGTCGAGATGGGCAAGACCAACCAATTGGGCATCGGCGAGGCGATTGTCGGTGGCAGGCCGTTCGCCGGCCTGGCGATCGATGTGGGCAATCCCCATCTCGCCTGCGTCGATCCCGTCATGACGCTCGACGACCTGGCAGCACTGGACGTCGCGGCGCCCGTCTCGTTCGACCGCACGCAGTTCCCCGAGGGTGTCAACATCGAGGTGCTTACCGCCCCTGCGGACGGGGCGGTGTCGATGCGGGTACACGAACGTGGTGTCGGCGAGACGCGGTCCTGCGGCACCGGAACCGTGGCCGCGGCCGTTGCGGCGTTGGCATTCGCCGGCACGTCCACCGGCACGTTGCGGGTGAACATCCCCGGTGGGGACGTCACCGTCACGGTGACAGACGCCAGCAGTTTCCTGCGTGGCCCGTCGATTCTGGTTGCCCGCGGCGAGCTGTCCGAGGAATGGTGGCATGCTGCCCAGCGCTAAATCACGTGCAGCGGCCGCGATACCCGTGCAACGCTGTATTCGCTTATGACATATCCCAATTTCCCACCCCACGAGACACCCAGCGCGGGTGAACTCGCCCTCGAAGACCGCACGGCGCTACGTCGCGTGGCCGGTTTGTCGACCGAACTGACCGATGTCTCCGAGGTCGAGTACCGCCAGCTGCGCCTCGAACGCGTCGTGCTGGTGGGCGTCTGGACCGAGGGCAGCGCCGCCGATGTCGATGCAAGCATGGCCGAACTCGCGGCGCTCGCCGAGACCGCAGGTTCGGAGGTGCTCGAGGGGCTCGTCCAGCGCCGCGACAAGCCGGATCCATCGACCTACATCGGCTCGGGTAAGGCCGCCGAACTGCGGGAAGTGGTGCTGGCCACCGGCGCGGACACCGTGATCTGCGACGGTGAGCTGAGCCCCGCGCAGCTCAACGCGCTGGAGAAGGCCGTCAAGGTCAAGGTCATCGACCGCACCGCGCTGATACTCGACATCTTCGCCCAGCACGCCACCAGCCGCGAAGGCAAGGCGCAGGTGGCGTACGCGCAGATGGAGTACATGCTGCCCAGGCTGCGTGGTTGGGGCGAGTCGATGTCGCGGCAGGCCGGCGGTCGGGCCGGCGGAGCCGGCGGAGGCGTGGGTACCCGCGGACCCGGCGAGACGAAGATCGAAACCGACCGCCGACGCATCCGTGAGCGAATGTCCAAGCTGCGCCGCGAGATAAAGGACATGAAGAAGATCCGCGACACGCAGCGCAGCCGTCGGTTGTCGAGCGACGTCGCGTCGATTGCGATCGTCGGCTACACCAATGCGGGCAAGTCCAGCCTGCTCAATGCGCTGACGGGCGCCGGTGTGCTGGTGGAGAACGCGTTGTTCGCGACTCTCGAACCGACAACGCGCCGTGGGGAATTCGAAGATGGCAGAGCCTTCGTCCTGACCGACACGGTCGGGTTCGTACGACATCTGCCGACACAACTGGTGGAGGCGTTTCGGTCCACGCTGGAGGAAGTCGTCGACGCCGACCTGCTGGTGCACGTCGTCGACGGCTCCGACGTCAAGCCGTTGGACCAGATCAATGCGGTGCGCAAGGTGGTCAACGAGGTCACTGTCGACCACGACAGCAGGCCCGCACCAGAGTTGGTGGTGGTCAACAAGATCGATGCCGCAAGCGACCTCGCCTTGGCCCACCTTCGGCGGGCGCTCCCGGATGCGGTGTTCGTCTCTGCGCACACAGGTGAGGGTCTGGTGCGACTGCAGCAGCGGATGGCCGAACTGATCGCTCCGACAGACACCGCGGTGGATGTGACGATTCCGTACCACCGCGGCGATCTGGTCAACAAGGTGCATGCCGACGGCCGGGTGGACGCGACCGAGCACACCGCCGACGGCACCAGGATCAAGGCCCGTGTGCCGATTTCCTTGGCGGCCACGCTCGGTGAGTTCACGACGTTCTAGAACGCTGCATCGTCTACGCTTTCGCGCATGACGAAGCTGGACCCGTTTCGCAGCCCCCAGGCTCGGGCGCGGTTCATCGAGAAGTACGACGCGATCGTCGCCGACTGGCCGGTTGATTGCGAGGAGCGTGATCTCCAAACCGAATTCGGTACGACACACGTCATCGTCAGTGGTCCGGTATCGGCGCCGCCGGTCGTACTGCTGCATGGCGCCGGCGCCACAGCATTGATGTGGCACCCAGTCATCGAGGCGCTCAGCGCGACATACCGCTGCTACTGCGTCGATACGATCATCGAGGGCAACAAGAGCATTGCCGCCAGGCGGAGCCTGGGGAAGGCGAAACTCGTCGCATGGCTGCGCCAGGTGTTCGCGGCGCTCGACATCGAGCAGGCGAGGGTCGTCGGGCTTTCGTATGGCGGGTGGCTCGCCGCCAACCTGGCGGTGCAGTCACCCGAGGTGGTGAATCGGCTTGTATTGCTGTGCCCCGCCGCGACGTTCGCACCGATCACGCTCGAGTTCTACCGGGGAGTGCTCTCGGCCAACCTGCGGCGCTCGCCCGAACGGGCTCGACGCTTCGCACAATGGTTGTCGAACACACCGAATGTCGAATCCGATCCCACTGTCGACCTGATTGTGACAGCTGTGCTCTCAGGCAAAGCTCTGCAAACCGGGTTGACGCCACCGACGGTGCTTTCGGACGACACGCTGCGGCGAATAAGCGCGCCGACGACGGTCGTGATCGGGGACCGCGAAGTCATCTACCGCGGTGGTCCGCGCGCCGCGCTTGCCAGGGCGCAGAAATTGATTCCCGCTGTTCAGACGCAACTCATACCCGGCGCCAACCACATGCTGACCGTGGACTGCCCGCAGGAACTGACCGACGCTCTGAGACAGGCCCTGGCCTGATCCAGACACACGAAAAGGTCCCGAACCCTTCTGGATCCAGGACCTTTTCGGGTACGGATTACTGCTGCTCGGTCTTCTGACGCTCCTCAGCGGTCTTGGCCGCTGCACGTGCACCTTCGGCTTCGGCTTCCTTCTGTGCGGCATTGCGCTGCGCGTCGGCCTTGTCCTGCTGGGCCTGGCCCTCGCGGTACAGGTCATCGCGCCCGGTTACGGCACCGGCAACTTCCTTGACCTTGCCTTTCACGCCTTCGACGACGCCCTTGACTGCTTCTTCAGGCCCGCTGTTCTTCTCGGACATGCGCAGGTTCCTCCTCGCTTCGTTGGTGACCTGGGATTGCCCCAATCCTCTTCCCGGCAAACCATTGGTGGGGCAGATCACGCTGAAACGGCATCGAACACGTGCTCGGTTCGGCCACTGAGCACCCTGTATGCGAGTCGCGCTTTCAACGCTTCGAGTTGGCTCTCCTGCTCAATGGTGCGATGCGGCGCGCGGGCCAGTTCGATGAACCCGTGTGTGACGAAGCCGTCACGCAACAGCACGGTCACCTCCCGATCCCCAAGGGAGAGAACGAAAACGAAATCCTCGAGCAGTTCGCCGCGATCTGACCGCACAAGTGAGCGGTCCACGGTATAGCGGTCGTCGGACACTGCACGGGTGACCGCTTCGAATCCGTCGCGGGCACCCGGACCGCGAAAGGCCGTCCGCACCACAACGGAGCGCCGTGGTATCGGCGTCTGCGCTGACAGCAACGGGAAGGCCCGGAGCATGGCTTTGAATGCCACCGCCACGCCGGCGGGCGAATGCGGCCCGTGGTAGCGGATCATGTCGTCGAAGGTGAACGCGATCATCCGCCCATGCTCTTCGACGGTCAGCTTTTCGGTCATGTGCGCGGCCTGATCACCGGCGGTTCATGCGCCTTCACCGGCGGAGGGACGCCGTCGAATTTCTCCACCTCGACGAGCACATGAGCACCCGTACAACCGTGCGCCAGCGATGACGTCCCGACGTCATCGGTGAGCATGTTGGGGTTTCCGTGTACGCACATCGCGTCCGGATCGGACGGGTCCTGCGGGTCGAACCACGCGCCCGTCGACAGTTGCACCACGTGGGGCCGCACCCGATCGTCGATCACCACGCCTGCCAGGCAGGCGCCGCGGTCGTTGAACACCCGTACCACGTCGCCGTCGGCCAACGCGCGACGTGCCGCGTCGTTCGGGTGCATTCGGATCGGCTCGCGCTGCTGCACTTTGGACGCCTGACTCGTCGCGCCGCCGTCGAGCTGGCTGTGAAGTCGCGACGCAGGCTGGTTGGCGATCAGGTGCAGGGGATAGTCCACTGCACGTGGGCCACCGAGCCACTCGATCGGCTCGTACCAGGTCGGGTGACCGGCGCAGTCGTCGTAGGCGAAGCCGTCGATCTGCTCGGAGAAGATCTCGATGCGCCCACTGGGAGTGCCGAGTCGACATGCGACAGGATCGGCGCGAAAGTCGCCCAACAGGGTCAGCCCGGGTTCGGTCGGCAGCCGCAGTCGCCCCAGACGCCAGAACTCGTCGAAGGTCGGTACGGCGAAATCCAGTTCGGAGGACCATTTGTCGTAGAGATGAACCAACCACTGCCGAGCCGTGCGGCCCTCGGTGAACTGCTCTTTGAATCCCAGCCTTTCAGACAGCGCCGCGAATGTCGTGTAGTCGTCTCGGGATTCGGCGAACGGCTCGGCGAGCGCGGGCATCGCCATGAGCAATGGGTCGTTTCGTGAACCCGAGTAGTCATCGCGTTCGTACGCGGTAGTCGACGGGACGACGATGTCTGCGTGTTTGGCCATTGCCGTCCAGTACGGCTCGTGGACCACCACGGTGTCGACACGGCCCAGCGCCCGGCGCAACCGTGGGATGTTCTGGTGATGGTGGAACGGGTTGCCACCGGCCCAATAGACCAGCTTGATGTCGGGATAGGTCAAACGTCGTCCGTTGTAGTCGAACTGCTCGCCAGGGTGCAGGAGCATGTCGCTGATCGCGGCGACGGGAATGAACGTCTCGACAGGATTGAGTCCTTGCGGCAGCGACGGCAGTCTGCAACGCAGCGGTGGCAGCCCGGGTTCATTCATCGACCCATACCCGTGGCCGAAACCACCTCCGGCGAGCCCGATCTGGCCGAGCATCGCCGCGAGGGTCAGTCCCATCCAAGGTGCCTGCTCACCGTGCCGTGTTCTCTGCAGTGACCAGCTGACGGTGATAATCGTGCGGCATTGCGCCATCCGCCGAGCCAGCACGATCAGGGTGTCAGCAGGCAGGCCGCAGATATCCGAGGCCCACTGCGGCGATTTGGGCACTCCGTCGTCGACCCCGAGCAGGTATTGCTCAAAGCGTTCGTACCCGGTGCAGTACTTGCTCAGGAAGGCGCGATCGGCCAGGGATTCGGTGGCCAGCACGTACGCAAGTGCCAACATGACTGCGACATCGGTGCCCGGTACCGGCGTCAACCATTCGCAATCCCCGTCGACGTCGGCGCGCAGAGGCGAGAAGGACACGATACGGCCACCCTTATCGCGGAAGCGGCCCAGTGCATCACGGGCCGGATGGGCGGTGGTGCCGCCGTGATTGATTCCTGTGTTCTTCAGGGCCAGCCCGCCGAAACACACGAGAAGATCGGTGTGTTCGACGATGACCTCCCAGTCGGTGGAGCGTTTGAACAGGTCGTCATGGGTGCCGATCACGCGCGGCATGATCACACCGGTCGCGCCCAGGCTGTAGGAGTGCCGCGAAAAGGTGTAACCGCCAAGAAATTTCAGGAAGCGGTGAACCTGGCTTTGGGCGTGGTGAAACCTGCCCGCGCTGGCCCACCCATATGAGCCGCCGTAAATCGCCTCGTTGCCGTGGGTATCGACGACGCGCCGAAGTTCCTGGGCCAGCAGTTCGGTGAGTTCATCCCATGACACCCCGACGAATTCGTCGGCGCCGCGCGAGGCGGTGGCCCCCGGGCCGTCGCGCAGCCAGCCGCGCCGAATGGCCGGAGTGGCGATTCGGGATCGATGACGGATCGAGCCCGGCAGATTCCCCAATAGAGGAGATGGGTCGGCATCGCCGTCAAACGGGGTGACGGAGGCGATTTCGCCTGCGTCGACGCTCGCGGTAAATGCGCCCCAATGCGCAAGGCTGGTCGTCGTGGGCGCCATGGGTCCCGAGTTTAGGACCGTGTATGAGCTGGCATCGAGATCAGCGATATCGGAGCCCAGTAATGGGTGCCCGGGCAATCGATTCGGCGCTTCGCGGCGCGAGATCCGAAGTTTTTGCGCATTGCCGGGGTAATTTCTCTCCGAGAGTTTGGGTGTGTCCCTTGGTTATTTGCCGTGATCTGACAGACAGTTGACGGGCGAGATACTTTTCATGGAATTTTCGCCGACCGCGGGAGGCTGAATGAGCGGGCAGAAGAGTCGGCGCCGGACGGTGATCAATCGGGTGATCATCGGTTTGCTGGCGCTGTCGACGACTGTTTTGCTGTCGCCGGACGCGGCGGCGCAGCCGGAGGTGGACGCGAACGCGGCGATCACGGCGGCATGGGAAGCCAGCGGCGGGGACGGCGGCACGTTGGGACCCAGGAACGGCGACGTCTACCCCGCAGGCGACGGTTTCGGTCAGGACTTCGCTTCAGGCAAGATCTTCTTCACCCCTGCGACCGGTGCGCACATCATGCGCGGCGCAATCCTGGAGAAGTATGAGTCGCTGGGCGGTCCCGCCGATAGCGATCTGGGTTTCCCAACGATCGACGAGGGACCCGGCCTGGCCCCGGACAGCCTCAACACCACATTCAGCGCGTCGGACAAGCCAGTCATCTTCTTCACCCCCGCGACCGGCGCACGAGTGGTCCGCGGGCCGATCAACGCCGCGTGGGACAAGCTCGGTGGCTCGGCCGGAGCGCTCGGCGTGCCCGCCGAGGACGAGGTCTACCGCGGCGACATCGTCAGCCAGAAGTTCACGGGCGGCGAATTGTCCTACGACACCCGGGAGAAGACGTTCACCACCGTGCCGCCAGACCTGGCCGCGCAGTTGGGCGACCTGCAGTTCCCTGACGATCCTGTCGCGGCGATCAACGCGGCTCGGCGCGCCGCCGGGGGAGCGCTTGGCCCCCTTGGCGCAGCCGACGGCGCGCCTGTTCCCGTCGGCACGGACGGATTGAGGCAGAACTTCGCCGGCGGCTCGATCTTCTACACGCCTGCCACCGGGGCGCACGTGGTGACCGGGCAGGTGCTGGCCAAGTACGAGAGCGTGGGCGGGCCGGAGGGCGATCTCGGGTTCCCGATCACCAGCGAGGTTGACGGTGGCCTGGCCACCGACAGCCGTATGGTCAGCTTTGCCGCCGAGGACAAGCCGATCATCTTCTGGACGCCCGAGTACGGAGCGGTGATCGTGCGTGGTGCGATGGCCGCGGCCTGGGACAAATTGGATGGGGCCAAGGGTGAGCTCGGCGCACCGTCGGCTGACCAGACCGAGGCCGGTGATGTCGTCACGCAGCGATTCAGCGGGGGCGTCGTCTCGTGGGACCGTTCGACAAACGAATTCAGCACCGAACCGGCGAATCTGGCCTCCGAGCTATCCGGGCTCGAGGTGCCGGGGCAGAAGGGGCCCGATACGCCGGGCACCTCCCAGGCATCAGATTCCAAGGGCAGCAAGTGGTTCAAATTCAGCTGGTGGTGGCTGTTGGCCCTGGTGCCATTGGTGGCCCTCATCGGCGTGGTGTTGTTGGCGACGTTGCTGCGGCGACGCAAGGACGAGGACCCGTTCGCCGCGGACGGTTCCTACGTAACCGAAGACGCCCGGTTCAGCGGCGACCCCGAACATGACTACAGCGCCGGCGGTGGACCAGAGCGGGTCACCACTGATGACGAGTACGCCGCGGCGATGTTCGGCGACCGCTACGCCGGTCAGGGGTTGGGCTCACCGCCGCATGGCGAGGACCTGCAACATGGCGAGGACCTGCCACCTGACGACCTGCCACACGGTGAGGACTTTGCGGCACCGGATGACGATCCGTGGGGCGCCCCGGCGAACCTCGAGCAGGGAGAGCCGCCCGCCGAGGATGACGAGCCCGAGGATGACGAAGATACCGACGCGGTCGACACCGCACCCACCCGTGTTCTCACCATTCCCACCGTCGTCACCCGCGATCCGCTCACCGATACCGGGCGTCACGCCCGGATCGAGATCGACGAACCCGAGCCGCACGTGGCCTTCCAGCTACCGCTGGACGACCTCAATGAGGCGCCCGAGGGATATCCGATCAAGGCCAACACCAAGTCGGGCGTTTACTGGGCACCCGGTAGTGCGCTCTACGACGATGCCAGTGCCGAAATCTGGTTCGCGAGTGAAGAACTCGCGCAGGTCAACGGTTTTGTCTCCGACGACGAGCCCCGCTAGATCTTGCGGATGACCGTCACGACCTTGCCCAGCACCGCAGCCTCGTTGCCGGGGATCGGGTCGAACGCGGGGTTGTGGGGCATCAGCCACACCTGACCGCGCGTGCGTTTGAACGTCTTCACCGTGGCCTCACCGTCGATCATCGCGGCGACGATGTCACCGTTGTCGGCGACGTTCTGCTGACGGATGACCACCCAGTCGCCGTCACAGATAGCCGCGTCGACCATGGAGTCACCCACCACCTTGAGCAGGAAGAGCGAGCCCTCGCCGACCAGTTCACGCGGCAGGGGGAAGACGTCTTCGACGGCCTCCTCGGCCAGGATCGGGCCGCCGGCGGCGATGCGGCCGAGCACTGGTACGAACGTCGGTTCCGGTAGGGCGTCGGACCCGGCCACATCGGTGGTGACGATGGAAGCCGCTGCGACGTCCTCGGCGCTGCGGACATCGACTGCGCGCGGCCGGTTGGGATCGCGGCGCAGATAGCCCTTGCGCTCCAAGGTGCGCAGTTGGTGGGCCACCGACGAGGTCGACGTCAACCCGACCGCATCGCCGATCTCCCTGATGCTCGGGGGATAGCCACGGCTGGTCACCGAGGCGCGAATCACGTCGAGGATGGTGCGCTGACGCTCGGTCAGACCCGTGTCGAGCCCGCCGCGTCCGCCGGTGCTGTTCGTGCCGCCCGGGGTATCGCTGCTGGAATCCATGGCGCGAATGTAGCCCGCGGACGACCAGAAATCAAACATGTGTTCGAGGCGTGTCGCATGCGGCCGGGTCGGCAGATCCGGGGCGCGGGACTTGTCGGTGGGTCCCGATATCGTTTGGCAACAGTTCGATCACATGTTCTATTAATCGAACAGGTGAGCGAGTATGTTCGAACACAAGAGCGAACGACCTCGGACCGGAAGGTAAGAAGATGACGATTCTCGATACGCGGGAAATCCAGGCAGCACCGGTGGTCAGGCCGGCAATCCGGCCCGGTCAGGCACGGCGCCGGCCGCCCTCGCGGCGGCCGGGCGGCGCGCCGATGCGGTACCACGGCTCCGGTGTCCGGATGTCACGCACGTCGCATCGGCGGCGCCCGATCACACCGACTGCCACCGTGCTGCTCGCGCTGGTTGCCGCAGGCATCACCGTGTGGCTCGGGTTGGTGGCTCAGTTCGGCGGAGTTGTCGGGGTATCGGCGCCGGTTCCGGACCGCCTCGCGGTGGTCCAGGTCCAGATGGGCGAGACGCTGCAGCAGGTCGCGGGCCGAGTGGCGCCCGACGCCCCGGTCGGACAGGTCGTCGACCGGATCCGCGAACTCAACAAGCTTGACTCCGTCGCGGTGGACGCCGGCCAGACGTTGATCGCCCCGATCGGCTGACGGCGCCGTGGGCGTTGAAAACGGCTACCGTACAAGGTCATTCGGAGGAATTCGGGACAGTGTCCGCCCCACATGTTCCAAACAACCCCAATCCGGGCTGGCGGACCGCCGCGCAGGTACGCTCGAAGGCGTTCGAGTTGGTCGTTTGTTGGCGCGGCGAAGGAGCGGTGATGCACTGTCCGTTCTGCCGTCATCCCGATTCCAGAGTGGTCGATTCCCGGGAAACCGACGAAGGCCAGGCGATTCGGCGCCGTAGATCGTGCCCGGAATGCGGTCGTCGCTTCACGACCGTCGAGACCGCGGTGCTTGCCGTGGTGAAACGCAGCGGCGTCACCGAGCCGTTCAGCCGCGAGAAGGTCATTAAAGGCGTGCGCCGCGCGTGCCAGGGGCGCCAGGTCGACGACGACGCACTGAACCTGCTCGCGCAGCAGGTGGAGGACGCTGTGCGCGCCGCCGGCGCGCCGGAAGTGCCCAGCAATGAGGTGGGGCTGGCCATCCTCGGCCCGCTCCGCGAACTCGACGAGGTGGCGTACCTCCGGTTCGCCTCGGTCTACCGCGGATTCACATCGGCTGAGGATTTCGAACGTGAAATCCAGGCGCTACGGGAGCATCGGAAGTCTCCGCAGCCGGCACCGGGCTGATCGGGCCAGGTCATTCGATCTGCTTGGTCCCGTCGCTGACGACGCGACCTGCGATACGCACCCAGCCCTCGGGACTCCACTCGGTGTAGATCATCGAGCCCTTGCCCTGCACGATCTCCAGATCGCGGCTCAGGTAGTCGGTGATGCGCACTGCGGCGGCACCGGTGGCCTCGTCCTCCGGGACGCCGAGGTGGTCGGCGAACATCCGGGAGCGGATCTTTCCACCGGATTCGTCCAGCCAGGTCCACAGATAGTGCTCCACGTCGTCGGAGTAATCGATGGGATCTGCCGCCATGAGATCGTCAACGGACGCAAGGTCGTAGATCGCGAAGTCCGGGGCCCACTCCGCGCGTGCGCTCACGGCGGTCAGATCGCCGTCGTATGTCACCTGCACGATTCCCGCGGGTACCTGCAGGGTGTTGACGGCAGACCCCTGATCACGCAGCCACCACGAGGCCCCCACAGTCGGATGTCCCGCGAACGGCAACTCGACTGCCGGTGTGAAGATGCGTGCGTGCGCCGTGTTGGCTCCGACTTTCGGCAGATCGATGAATACCGTTTCGCTGTAACCCAATTGGGTGGCGATGCGTTGGCGGTCGGCGGGTTCGACGGTGCTGTTGTCGACGACGCCCAGCGGATTTCCGTGGTTGTCGTCGGGGTCGGTGAACACGCGCAGAACTGTCACATCGATGGCCATGGCCCGATGCTACTTCTTACCGAGGTTGCGCCGTCATGCTCAGGTGGCGCTGCGTTCGTCGTGACCCATCGCGTCGAGAACCGCGAACCGTGTGTCGACCGAGCCGGTGATCGTGTCCGCCTCGATGCCGGTGCGCAGCAGGCCGCGGAGATAGTCCTGGTCGTAGACGGCGGGCTCGGTGGAACTGATGAACTGCTCGAGGACCTCGACGAATCGGTCGGGGTCGTCGTGAAACGGGAAGTGCCCAGAACCTTCGAAGATCTCCAAATGTGAGCCGGGCATCGCCGCGTGTGCCATTCGGGCGTGACTCACCGGAATTACCGAGTCTCCGCTTCCCCAGATCAATTGCACCGGAACGGATTGCGTCAAATAACATCGGTCGAGCATCGTGACCACCTGGCCGCGCCAATCCACCACGGCGCGCAGTGTGCGCGCGAACGCCGACGATGCGGTGGGCTCGGGTAGGTCCGCGAGGATCCGAAGCACGTCGGGCAAGTCGCGCCCCAGCGGGGTGGATCCGAACACCGTGCCCGCCATGCGGCCGGCGACCTGCAACGCCGGCAAAATCAGAGGTAGGCGGAGGAAGGCCAGCGCCTCGCTGCCCAGTGGCAGTGAGGCGATCCGCAGTGCGACGTTGACGTCCTTGGTCACGCCGCCGGCGCCCACCAAGATCAGCCGTTCGACCAGCTGAGGGAACTGATAGGCGAACTGCATCGCCACGCCACCGCCCAGCGAGTGACCGACGACGGTGACTTTGTCGATGTCGAGGACACTCAGCAGGTCTCTCATGCCGTTGGCGTAGGCGGCTACCGAGTAATCGGCACGCGGCTTGTCGGACTTGCCGTGGCCCAACAGATCCGGCGCGATGACGGTGAACCGCTGCGCCAACTTGGATTGGACGGTGCTCCAGGTGGTGGAGTTGTCGCCGATGCCGTGAATCAACAGGATCGCAGGACCGGAGCCCGCCACTCGAAACGCGCGCTTGTATCCGTGGATGGTGCGGAATTCCAGCTCGGGTGTGAGTTCCCGCACGGTTCGCAGGTTGGTGGTTCGCGCGGCCATTGCGACAACTTAGCTCCCCCTACCGATGGGCGCTATTTGGCGTCGTCGCGTGCCGCCGTCCTGTTGCCGGAGGAACCGCTCGAATTCCGCACCAAGCTCGTCGCCGCTGGGCAGGTTCTCATCGTGGGCCAGCAACGACCGGTTCTCCTGAGCGGCGGCGAAGGCGTCGTACTGCTGTTCCAGCGCGGTCACGACCTGGGCCACCTCGGTGCTGCCTTCGACTTGCTCGTTGATCTTGGCCTGTATTTCGGCGCCCGCCGCGTCCAGTGCCTCCAGGGGGATCTGCAGAGATGCGCTCTTGGCGACCTCGGCGAGAAGCACCTCTGCGGCGGCGGGGTAGTCGGTCTGGGCCAGATAGTGCGGCACGTGAACGGTGAATCCGACGACCTCATACCCGTGCTGGGACATCCGGAACTCCAGCAGGTTCGACACGCTGCCCGGCACCTGCACCTCGCCCACCCAGGGCAGATGCTCGGCGATCAGCTCCTTGTCGTTGGCGTGTGCCGTCAGCGTGATCGGCCTGGTGTGCGGGACGGCCATCGGGATCGCACCCAGGCCGATCACCCGGCGCACGCCCAGTCGTTCGGCCAGCAGTCGCACAGCGGTGAGGAAACGCTCCCAGCGCAGGTCCGGCTCCATGCCCGCGAGCAGCAGAAACGGTGTGCCGACGCTGTCGTGCATCGCGTAGAGATTGAGCTCGGGGTCCTCATAGTGGGTGAAATGGTCGGTTTTGAAGGTCATCAATGGACGTCGCGACCGGTAATCAAGCAGTTCGTCGATCGCGAACGACGCGACCAATTCGGTATCCAGCGTGTTCTTGAGGTGCTGGGCGGCCAACCGGATGGCGTGTCCGGCATCGGAGAATCCCTCGAGCGCGTGAAGCATGACCGGTCCACGGCCATCCGGTGAGGTCAGCTGCGGTGCGGGAAACTCCAGCTCGTACATGCCGGTCTGATCCGGCTGGTACTGCTGCTCGGGTTGATCCGCTTGGTCCGCCATCTCCACGCCTCCTCGACGGTGCGAAGGCGTTGATCGCCTTCCATCGTGACAACCAGTCTGGCCCATGTTGCGTTCCCGTTCGGCCCGCACCCATGCGTTCGACGGCAAGATCGGCGCGATCCGGTCGTCCACGGGCCGCCTTCGTAGACGACTGCGGGCTAGACGCGAAATTGATTCAGCGCGCGCAGCTTGTTCATTACGTCCAGTGCCGCCACCTTGTAGGCCTCCGAAAAGGTGGGGTAGTTGAAGACCGCGTCGACGAGGTACTCGATGGTCCCGCCGCAGCCCATCACGGCCTGGCCGATGTGGACCATCTCGGTCGCACTGGTGCCGAAGATGTGCACACCGAGCAGCTTCAGATCGTCGGTCGACACCAGCAGTTTGAGCATGCCGTAGGAGTCGCCGGCGATCTGACCGCGAGCCAGCTCGCGGTAGCGCGACACTCCGACCTCGTAGGGCATACATTTCTTGGTCAGTTCCACCTCGGTGGCGCCCACATAGGACACCTCCGGGATCGAGTAGATGCCTATCGGCTGAAGGTCGGTCATGCCCTTGGCCGGTTCACCGAATGCGTGGTAGGCGGCCAGCCTGCCCTGATCCATCGACGTGGCGGCCAGCGCGGGAAAGCCGATCACGTCGCCGACGGCGTAGATGTGGTCGACCTTCGTCGCGAAGTTGCTGTCCACGACGATTCGGCCGCGGTTGTCGGTCTCCAGGCCGGCGCTGGCCAGATCAAGACGTTCGGTCTGGCCCTGTCTGCCGGCGGAGTACATCACCGTTTCGGCCGGGATCTGCTTACCGCTGGCCAAGGTGGTGACCGTGCCCGCGGCACCGACGTCGACGGCGGTCACCTCCTCGCCGAATCGGAACGTGACCGCGAGGTCGCGCAGGTGGAACTTCAGCGCCTCGACGATCTCGGGGTCGCAGAAGTCGAGCATGTTGTCGCGTTTTTCCACCACGGTGACCTTGGTGCCCAGCGCCGCGAACATGGAGGCGTACTCGATGCCGATCACACCGGCGCCCACCACCACCATCGTTGTGGGCAGCGACTTCAGGTCGAGGATGCCGTCGGAGTCCAGCACACGGTCTTCGTCGAACTCCACTCCGGCCGGGCGGGCAGGTTTGGTACCGGTGGCGATCACGACGTATTCGCCTCTGACCGTTGTGCGTTCGCCTCTGGTCGGATCCTCGACAAGCACCGAGTGCGCATCGACGAACCGCCCGTGGCCCTCGATCAGGTCGATCCGGTTGCGCATCAGCTGCGACCGCACGACGTCCTGTTCTTTGTTGATCACGTGGGAGGTGCGGGCGAGCAGGTCGGCGGGAGTGATCTTCTCCTTGACGCGGTAGCTCGCCCCGTACAGCTCGCGCTGGCTCATGCCCGTGAGGTAGACCACCGCCTCGCGCAGCGTCTTGGAGGGAATCGTTCCGGTGTTCACGCAAACCCCGCCGAGCATCCGGCCGCGTTCGATGACCGCCACCGTCTTGCCGAGCTTTGCCGCCGCGATCGCGGCTTTCTGGCCGCCCGGACCCGAACCGATGACGACGAGGTCGTA
Organism: uncultured Actinomycetota bacterium; assembly: GCA_963843135.1. Taxonomy (GTDB): domain Bacteria; phylum Actinomycetota; class Actinomycetes; order Mycobacteriales; family Mycobacteriaceae; genus Mycobacterium. Next base: position 789,112 of record CAWJJA010000024.1, on the reverse strand, counting down.
CTCCACCATGGAACCCATGGCAAAAGGTCTACGCCGGTTGCGCGGATCTCGCACGCCGACAAGCTTCACCAGCACGTGAAATTAATCGCCTGTTCGGCATCTCGGGTCCCGTGCGCGCGCCTGACCGTCGTCCGCACCGGCCGATGAGACGATGGCGCTGATGGACCGGTCGTGGTGCCTGCGCGGATGTGCGCTGCTGACGGTGGCGTTGCTGGGCGGATGCAGTCGAGTGATCGTCGGTTCGGTAGAGCCCGTCGCGGCGCCCAGCGAAAAGCCCCCGGTTCCTATCGCGCAACTACTGATCGAACCCAACCAGTTCCCACCGCAGTATCGAGCCGCGGTGCTCGACGACGCGGCGGTGGACCGGGCGCTGCACGACATCGACGGCGTCCCCACGGGCGCTGTGGTGACTCCTGCCGACTGCGGGCCGCAGCCCCTATGGCACAGCGAGGTCGTGGGTGTGGAGGGTGTCGACAGTGCGACGGCGAGCAGGCTGGTCGTCCTGGTGATCCGGCCGGCTCCGCCGTTGAGCGATCGGCTGGATCAAATGCGCAGATGTTCCTCGTTCCAGGTGGGCCAGGGCGAGGACGCATCAACGGTGAACGCGACGGTGCTGCCGGCTCCACCGGCTGACGCCGACGCCACCTTTGCCGTCGAGCAGACGGTGACGACACCGGACGCCGAGCGCGTGACGCTCACGTTCGCCGCCCAGATCGGTGATACGCGGGTGAGCGCCACCTGGCTGCAAGATCCCGCTGTCGACGAGGCCGATACGTCGTCGCTGGACACGTTGTTCAGGGAAGCGGTGGTGAAGCTGCGCCGCAGCGGCTGACTGCGCGCTTGCGCCGTTGATCCATCCCCAACCGCGATTTTCTCCCCAGCGATGCGCCGCACGGCGTCGTGGCGCCCAGGGGAGTCTGTCGCGGGAACAACGGTGGGGGCATGACATCGCAATCATCCGATTTCCATCTCAACCGGCCCGGCGTCCTGATCGCCGCGCTGCCCGCTGTCCTCGGCTTCGTGCCCGAGAAATCTCTCGTCCTGGTGACGGTCGATCGTGGCGAGATGGGATGTGTTATGCGCATTGATCTTTCCGACGAGCTGACCGCTTCGGTCGAACACATCGCTGATGTGGCTGCGACCTCCGAACCCGACGCCGCGATCGCCGTCGTGATCGACGAAGAGGCCGCAAGCTGCCGGATGTGCAACGACGAATACCGCCGGCTGGCCGCGACGCTGTCCTCGATGCTGGCCGAACGCGGCATTGAACTGCTCGCCGCGCACATCGTTGACCGGGTCGCCGCCGGAGGTCGGTGGCACTGTGCCGACGGTTGCGGGCACGCGGGCTCCGTCGAGGATCCATCTGCATCGCCCCTGGCCGTGGCCGCTGTGCTGGATGGCCGCAGGCTTTATGGGCGGCGTGCTGAGCTGCAGGAGGTGATAGCCGTCGCCGACCCGGCTCGCAGTGCCGCGCTGGCCGCGACGATCGATGGTTGCGGCGTGGGCACCTCGGATGCCGACGCGCGACGCGACGTCGAAATGGCGATCGCGGCCGCCGAACAGGTAGCCGATGGGCAGCCGTTGCCCGATGACACTGCCGCGCGGCTGGCGTGTGCTCTGACCGACCCGCTGGTGCGCGACACGCTCTACGCGTTGGCGGTCGGGGAGTGCGCGGGACAGGCCGAATCGCTGTGGGCCGAGCTGTCGCGAACACTCCCGGAGCCTTGGCGGGCCGAAGCCCTTGTGCTGCTGGCATTCTCGGCATATGCGCGTGGAGACGGGCCACTGGCGGGGGTGTCGTTGGAGGCGGCGCTTCGGTGCGACGCCACCCATCGCATGGCAGGCATGCTCGACACTGCCCTGCAATCGGGTATGCGGCCCGAGCAGATCCGCGATTTGGCCTCGACCGGATATCGGCTGGCCAGTCGACTGGGTGTCAGACTGCCACCGAGACGCGCGTTCGGGCGCCGTGCGGGTTAGACCTTTTCGACCTTCACGGCATGGGCCATGTGGTGGGGCAACTCAACCTGCTCGTGCCCGGGGATCACGATCATGACGCCGCCGTGGTCGTTGGCTTCGACGGTCACACGGGCGTTGGGCACCACGCCGGCGTCCTTGAGCCGCCCGATCAGCTCGACGTCGCCCTGGACGTGCTCGGTCAGCTGCCGCACCACAACGGCGACGGGCATTCCGGCGGGCAACTCGGTGAGCCGAACCAGGTTGATCTGCTCGGCGCCCGACGGGGCCGCGAGACCAAGCTCGCCGAGGCCGGGAATTGGATTGCCGAAGGGGGAGGTGGTGGGATTGTCGAGAACCCGAACCAGGCGGCGCTCGACGTCCTCGCTCATGACGTGTTCCCAGCGACACGCCTCGGCGTGCACTTCCTCCCACGGAAGCCCGATCACGTCGACGAGAAGCCGCTCGGCGAGCCGGTGCTTTCGCATCACGGCGACTGCGAGGCCGCGGCCCTTGTCGGTGAGCTGCAGGTGCCGGTCGCCTGCAACGTGCAGCAGGCCGTCGCGCTCCATCCGGGAGACGGTCTGGCTGACGGTGGGACCGCTCTGGTCGAGGCGTTCGGCGATACGCGCACGCAGCGGCACTACGCCCTCTTCCTCGAGGTCGTAGATGGTACGCAGGTACATCTCGGTCGTATCGACCAGATCGTTCATTTCACAACCCTCCGTCACGGGTGAGTCTACCGGCCGAGTTGCCTGAACAGCGGCGCTACGCAGACCGACACGTGCGCGCAAGAATGCCCGCCGGCGCACCGGCGGGCATTCAGGGGAATGTTCTAGCTGGCGTAGGACCGGAGCCGATCGGCGCGCTCGCCATTGCGGAGCTTAGCCATCACTTCCCGCTCGATCTGACGCACGCGCTCGCGCGAGAGCCCGAACAGCTTGCCGATCTGGTCCAAAGTCCGCGGCTGGCCGTCGTCCAGGCCGAAACGTAACCGGATCACCTGCTGTTCGCGCTCGTCGAGTGTGGCCAGCACGTGGCGGATGTCGGTGTGCAGCAATTCGGAGATCACCGCGTTCTCGGCCGACATGGCCTCGGCGTCCTCGATGAAGTCACCCAGCGGGGCTTCCTCGTCGCTTCCCACGGGCATGTCCAGACTCACCGGATCGCGGCTGTGCTCGAGTAGATCGGTGATCTTCTCCACGGGGATGCCTGATTCAGAGGCCAACTCCTCGTCGGTGGCCTCGCGGCCCAGGTTCTGATGCATTTCGCGCTTGATCCGCGCCAGCTTGTTGACCTGCTCGACCAGGTGGACCGGCAGCCGGATGGTGCGGCTCTGATCGGCCATACCGCGCGTGATCGCCTGACGGATCCACCACGTCGCATAGGTCGAGAACTTGAATCCCTTGGCGTAGTCGAACTTCTCCATCGCGCGGATCAGGCCGAGGTTGCCTTCCTGAATCAGGTCCAACAGTGGCATGCCACGACCGGTGTAGCGCTTGGCCAACGACACCACGAGGCGAAGGTTGGCTTCGAGCAGGTGACGCCGAGCGGCTTCGCCGTCGCGGACGACGGCACCAAGATCACGTTTGCGGTTCTCGCCCAAGCGCTTCCGCGTGGCAAGCAGGTGCTGCGCGTAAAGCCCAGCCTCGATGCGCTTTGCGAGCTCGACCTCATCGGCAGCATTGAGCAAGGCCGTCTTGCCGATGCCGTTCAAATACACGCGAACGAGGTCGGCGGCTGGACTCTGGGCGTCCAGATCGCCCTCGAAGCGGCTAATGGTGGCATTTGCCATGACGGCCTCCTGATCGGGTCTATCTGTTCATGAGCTATAACGCCCACGTAGTCCCAAGAGTTCCCGCGCTACGGCCGGTTCACACCTTCTGATCTGCGGTTATTGACGCTTGACCTGAGAATGTGCTGAGAAAAACGAAAGAAATTCCTCAGCCCGCAACATCGGGGGGCTGCTGGTCCTCGTCGGATTGCCGCGATGAATGTGGGCGGTATTCGAGGGCGGGCCGTTCGGCAGTCGGGAAGAGTGGAATTCGCCGTGCGGACTCGTAGCGACGCGGCTCCTCGGCGCGGCGCGGCGGACGGTCGTTGGCGACGAGGACCGCGATCCACGGCAACGGGATCGACGCCACCAGGATCGCCAGGGAGATGAGTCCGTTCTCCCAGATGCCGTACGCCACCGCGGCCGCGATCAGCGCGGGCACACGCCAGAACATCAACGCCAGGTACTTGCGTACCCGCTGCCGGTGCTGGACTTCGTACGAGGGCGCGGCACGGGTGATCAGGACGGGCCGACCGTCATCATCGAAACTCAGCTCTGGGCCTTGTTTCATATCTCCACTGTTCCACACTCGTCGTCGGCTGTACGGTCTGGAATTCTCACAGGCAAAATGGGCGGCATGCGAACCCAGACGATCGAACGCACCGACACCGACGAACAGGTCGACGACGGGACCGACAGCGACACCCCGAAGGTCTTTCACTATGTCAAGAAGGACAAGATCGCCGAGAGCGCGGTGATGGGTACGCACGTCGTTGCGCTGTGCGGCGAGGTGTTTCCGGTCACGAAGGCCGCGAAACCGGGGTCGCCGGTCTGCCCCGACTGCAAGCGGATTTACGAGCAGCTCAAGAAGTAGCGGCGTCGGCACCCGTCGGCCGAGCCGGCAATCCGGCCTTCGCGTCTGCGGTCTCCCCGGGCGGGGTGCCATCTGCATCTGGTGCGGGCGCCTCAGCGTCGTTGAGGGACTCGGCCTTGCCCGTGACCCACAACCGGAACCGTTTGGCATGGGTGGTGGACGCGGGCCACTCCTCCTGGACCGCGGCGTTGAGTTCGGCGCCCATCATGATCGCGAAGCCGAGGAAGAAGGCGAAGAGGAGGAACGCGATCGGTGTCGCCAGTGCGCCGTAGGTGTAACCGGTGCTGGTGATCCACGTCAGGTAAAACCGCAGACCCAGCGTCGCAAGCAGGAACACGACCGTCGCCAGCAGCGAGCCAAGGACGAGTCGATGCGATGGCAGCGGCTCGGGCAGGGACACCCGGTAGAGGATGGTCACCCCGACGAACAGCGTGACGATCAGCACGGGGTAGTACCCGAACCCCAACACGTTGTCCCAGCTGTCGGGCAGGTACCCGGCGATCTTGCGAGGCCCGAGCGCGACGAGCGGCGCTGCCGCGATCGCCACCACGAGACCTGCGACATACAGTCCAAGCGCGAAGAACCGTTGTCGCACCGGGTGGCGCAGCGGTGTCTGGTCGTGGGCGTCGACGACAGAATCGACGAATGACGACATCGCCGACGATCCCGCCCACAGCGAAATCACGAAACCGATCGACACCACCTCACCCCGGGCGTTCCTCACGATGTCGTGCACGGTCGGAGCTGATGATCTCGTTGACGACGTTCGACGAGAAGAAGCGCTCCGCGGTGCCGATCAACTGATCCTGGATGACGGTCAACGTGTCTGGACCGAACAACGGCGCGACGTAGGCCAGACTGCCCAGCATCCCGAGGAGCAACGGTGGCAGCGACAACGCGCACCAGAACGCCGCCTGTGCCGACTCGGAGAAGATCGAATCGTCCCAGCTTTTTGAAAGTGTCCGGCCCACGATGTGCCTGATGTGATGGCGCGATGGGCGAACGGGCAAGGGCTGGGACTCATCACTCATGACCTGTCCAGCATTCCTGACGAGGGCAGCTCCCGCCCAGCCGGGCGGCGGCGTGTCGGGTGCTACGCGTCCTGCGTACTGACTTGCAGAACTGCGGCAGCCTCCACCAGCTTGGCTTCATGCTCGTTGGCATGGTGCTGGCAGAACAGCAGTTCGCCCCCCGACGGAAGCGTTGCCCGTACGCGAGCCGCCGCTCCGCAGCGATCGCAGCGGTCAGCCTTGGTCAGTTCCGGGCTAATGAGCGTTGCGGTCATGGCACCCACCTCCTGGTTGCTCGCGTGCATCTACTGTGTCAGACGCTTTCGGTTTCGGCCTTGTTCCCTAGGGGTTTACCGGTGTGTCGTGTCTCACCGTTACACCGAGTTGCCGACCCGGCAGGCTGACGGTATGCAACCGTTGCCGGCCGTTCTGGTCCACATTTGCGGCGCCGAAGAGTGGCGGTCGGCCCGGATGGAGGGCGAACTCCGGCCCGACTCGCTGGCCACGAACGGTTTCGTGCACCTGTCAACGCCTGAACAGGTGCATCTGCCGGCGAACCGGCTCTACACCGGCCGCACCGACCTGGTGCTGCTCCGTATCGATCCCGCACGGTTGTCCTCCCCGATCCACTGGGCACCCGGCGTTCCGACCGATCCCGATGGGATGGTGTTCCCACATCTGTACGGGCCACTACCTGCGACAGCTGTGATTAGCGTCACCTCGTATGAGCCAGATGTGCACGGCGGATTCGCGCCGGTGTCGCCCTAGGGCTGCCCGGCGATGTAGGCGTCGACCTCGATCTCGACCATCAGCTCGGGTGCGATAAGCGCCGTCACCTCGACCATGCTGGCCGCGGGCCCGATTTGCCCGAATACCTCGGCGTGTACCTCGCCGAGCTGCGCCCACAGCGATATGTCGGTGACGAACATTCGAGTGCGAACCACATCGGACATCGATGCGCCCACTTCCTGCAACGCAGTGTCTATGCGGCGCAACGCATCCCGTGCCTGTGAAGCGATATCATCGCCAGCGCCGGTGGTACCCGCCACCGCGATGTACGGCCCGATCCGCACTGCCCGCGAATACCCGACGGTCGACTCGAATTCCGAGCCCGAGGACACGTTGCGGCGCACCATCGGTACAACCTATTCGTGACGTTCGCCTGCGCAACAGGTTTACAGTCACGCCCTTGACTGACAACCTAAACTGCCCTTCGTGGGAATTCTGTTTGGCTTCGCGCCGTGGATCGTCTACTGGGTCCTGGTTGGCAACGTTCCGTTCGGAACCGCCGTGCTGGTTGCCCTGGCGGTCGCCGTCGGCTCGCTTGTGATCGGCCGCATGAGAGGTGCGGCAGGCCGCACTCTTGAAATCGGAGCTGTCGGAACGTTTCTGATTCTGGCGGTGCTGACGTTCACGCTGAGCCAGTCATTCATGGAGCAGTGGCTTCAGCCGCTCAGCACTGCGGGGATCTTCCTCGTGGCGTTAGGCAGCGTCCTGGTCGGCAAGCCGTTCGTCCGTGAGTTCGCCGAGGTCGGCCAGTCGAAGGACGTCATCGAGACGGAACTGTTCAAGAAGATCACCAACGTGTTGACCTGGATCTGGGTGGCCGCATTCGGCGGGATGACGGTGTCGTCGGCGATACCGCCCATTGTCTACGGAGACGCCACGATCCTGGACACGAAGACGCCGCTGTCGTTCGTCTGCTACTGGGTCGTCCCATTCTCGCTGCTGGGTTTGGCGGCGCTGGCCTCGCGCGTGCTACCGGAACGGATGGCCCCGCCCGAGGAGGAGATCGTTCGCAACACGACCTTCGTCGCGTTCGCCGAGGCGGAGATCGACAACTTGATATACCTGGCCACCGAACACGCCAACCGCGAAGTCGGCGCGGGCAAGGAAGCCTTCGACATCAGGATCGGCAGCAAGGGCGTTCCGCTCGTCGGCGACGAGACCCGCGAGTCATGGCCCTCGACGTACAAGGTGCGCGAGAAGAAACGCTAGGCCGGCGCAGCTTCCACGATCGACATCATCGGCGTTGCGGTGGAGACGACGCGGGTGAGCCGGAATCCGCACCGGGCCAACAGATTGGCGAACTCTGCGCGTGTGCGTTCCCGGCCTCCGGTGGACACCAGCATTTCTGCATCGAGCACACCTCCCCAATTCGCCGTCGCCCGCTCGGGCAGCACGACTTCGAGCAGCAGCAGTCGGCCATTCGGGGCGATCGAGGTGCGAACGTTGCGCAAGATCTTCTCGGAAATGTCGTCGTCCCAGTCGTGGATGATCGACTTCAGCACGTAGGCGTCGGCACCGTCGGGGACCGAATCCATGAAGGAGCCCCCTTCGATGGCGCAACGGCTCGTGACACCGGCGTCGTCGAGCACCGGTCCGGCGCCGGCGACGACTGACGGAAGGTCGAAGAGCACGCCCCGCGCTGTCGGAGCCGACTGCAGAATGGCGCTGAGTAGCCGCCCATGGCCTCCTCCGACATCGACGATGAGGCGAAATGCGGAGAAGTCGTAGGCAGGAATCACCAGGCCGTTGGCCAGCAACGCCATCGTTGACATCGCATCGTTGAAGATCGCGGCCTGCTCGGGTGCCTCATCCAGGTGGTCGAAATAGGACTTGCCGTAGAGCTTTTCGGGAGACGGTCGGCCTGTCTGCACCGAGTGCAGCAGTTCGCCCCACTCTGCCCAATGCTCGGGAGAGCCGATGAACAGGATCATCGGACGGATGGAATCGGGGGTATCGGCGCGCAAGGCCCGGCCCATCGCGGTCAGCTCGAACCTGCCGTCGGCGCGGTGGCTGAACACCGACCTGCCCGCCAGCATGCGCATCAAGCGGAACACCGAATCCGGGTGTGCGCCCACCTTCGCGGCGACTTCGTCGGCCGTTTTGGGTCCGTGGGCAAGCTCGTCGGCGATGCCGAGCTTGGCCGCGGCGTAGAGAGCCTGGCTCACCCATGCGCCCTGCGCCGTCTCCAGTAGCGCGACGTTGGGGGGAACCATCGCCCCGGTCACCTTTTGGAGAGCGGTGCGTGCGGATTCGACGATGCGGGCGATGCGGGCGGGCGGAACTTTCGCGGGCTTCTCGGGCACGGAGCGCCACCCTACCGGCGGTGGGCACTCTCCGGCAATTGCTAGTCGAGGTAGTCGCGCAACACCTGAGAACGGCTGGGGTGACGCAACTTCGACATTGTCTTGCTCTCGATCTGGCGGATGCGTTCACGCGTCACGCCGTAGACCTGACCGATCTCGTCGAGGGTGCGTGGCTGACCGTCGGTGAGGCCGAACCGCAGCCGCACGACGCCGGCCTCGCGCTCGGACAGCGTCTCCAGCACCGACTGCAGCTGATCCTGCAGCAGCGTGAACGACACCGCGTCGACGGCGACAACGGCTTCCGAGTCTTCGATGAAATCGCCGAGCTGAGAATCGCCTTCGTCGCCGATGGTCTGGTCCAGCGAGATCGGCTCACGCGCGTACTGCTGGATCTCCAGCACCTTCTCCGGCGTGATGTCCATCTCTTTGGCCAGCTCTTCGGGCGTGGGCTCGCGGCCAAGGTCCTGCAGCAACTCACGCTGGATGCGGCCGAGCTTGTTGATCACCTCGACCATGTGCACCGGGATGCGGATGGTGCGCGCCTGGTCGGCCATCGCGCGGGTGATCGCCTGCCGAATCCACCACGTCGCGTAGGTGGAGAACTTGTAGCCCTTGGTGTAGTCGAACTTCTCGACCGCACGGATCAGGCCGAGGTTGCCTTCCTGGATGAGGTCCAGGAACGCCATTCCGCGGCCCGTGTAACGCTTGGCCAGCGACACCACCAGGCGCAGATTCGCCTCCAGTAGATGGTTTTTCGCGCGGTCGCCGTCACGGCAGATCCACGCCATGTCGCGGCGGTCCTTCGGCGAGTACTTCTCGCCGCGATCGGCCTTCTCGGCCATCAGCTGAGTGGCGAACAAGCCTGCCTCGATGCGCTTGGCGAGCTCGACTTCTTCTTCGGCGTTGAGCAGCGCCACCTTGCCGATCTGCTTCAGGTAGGCGCGTACAGAGTCGGCCGACGCCGTCAGCTCGGCATCCTTGCGGGCCTGCCGCAGCGCCTCGGATTCCTCCTCGTCCCAGACGAAGTCGCCGGATGCCTTGTCCTTCTCGCTCGGTTCGGCGATCTCGTCGTCGTCGGCGGGCGCAGCGACGGCGACCTTGGCGGCAGGTTTGGCGGCGGCACCGCCCTCGGCGGCGTCGTCGTCTTCGACCTCGATATCGGTCAGATCGATATCGGCCTCATCCACCTCGATGTCGCCGTCGGGCTCGGCCTCGAGCTCTTCGGTTTCGACGCCCTCGGCGTCGACGTCGGTCTTGGTCGCATCCGGCTCCGCTGAGGTGGCTTTCTTGCCCCGTCCGCGGGCGGCGGGCGCCGCATCGGCGGCCTTGGCCTTCGCGGCTCGTTTGGCCGGCGCGGCCTTGGTGGCGGCAGTCTTGGTCGCCGCCTTGACGGGCTTGCTCGCGGCGGCCTTCGTCGCGGTCGACTTGGTGGCCCGCTTGGCGGGCGCCGAACCGTTGGCGGACTTGGCTGCTGGGGCCTTCTTGGCCGCGGTCTTGGTAGCGGTGCGCTTCACCGGCTGATCGGTTGCCGGGCTTGCCGCCTTGGTCGCTGCCACGTACACCCTTTCGTCTTGCTCTGGTTCCGGTGGTCTGTGGCGACCCCACCGCAGGTCGGGGTCGTGCGCCATCGAAAAATGTCGGCTATCGAATATCGGCGGTTTGATTCGCTGCTATCCGGGCTGCGGCCGCCGTCAACCATTGTAACGACAGTGTGTGCCACTGCCGCGCTGAGCGGCAAATTCGAGGGTTTCGGCGCGGCTACTTCCCAGTAGCGGTGACGTCGATCTCCGCGGCCATTGCGGCGCCGACGATGCCGGCGGTGTTCTGCAGGGCTGCGGCGACCACGGGCGTGCGGTTCTTGAGCAGCGGGACCCATTTTTCGGCTTTACGGCTGATGCCGCCGCCGGCGATGAACAGATCGGGCCAGATCGCGTTCTCGATCGCTACCAGCACCTTTGTCACCTCTTGGGTCCAGCGCTCGTAGCTCCAGTCCTTCTTTTCCTTGACCGAGGACGCCGCGCGATGTTCGGCTTCCTTGCCGCCGACCTCGATGTGGCCGAATTCGGTGTTGGGCAGGAGCACGCCGTTGTGGATCACCGCGGAACCGATTCCGGTACCGAAGGTCAGCAGCACGATCACGCCGGTGTTGTCCTTGCCTGCGCCGAACCTCTCTTCGGCCAGTCCTGCGGCGTCCGCGTCGTTGAGCACGGTCACCTGCTGGCCGTCGAGGTGGGACCCGAACGCCTCCTCGACGTTGACGCCGAGCCACCTCTTGTCGACGTTGGCCGCGGTCTTGACGATCCCGCCCTGTACGACGCCCGGGTAGGTGACGCCGAGCTTGTCCGTCCAGCCGAACTCGCGAACCACCGCGGCGACCGTCTTTGCGACGGCGTCGGGGGTGGCGGGCTGGGGGGTCTCGAGCTTGAACCGGTCACCGATCAGCAGTCCGGTGTCGAGGTCGACGATGCCCCCTTTGACGCCGCTTCCGCCGACGTCGATGCCGAAGCCGCGGCGCTGGCCGCCTTCAGCGGAGGACGCAGCGGGTGAATCGGTGGCAGTCATGGGCGCTCCTCTAGTTCAGCCCGGCAGTGCGACGCGCCACACACCTTAATGGCTCGGGAAATCTCATGTGCGGCAGTCGTGCGACCGGTTGGCGACCGGGTCCCCGCGTACCGGCGGACTGTGTTGCGATAGGCGGGTGGTGGAATCAGTCACTCCGGCGGGCCGGGAATCATTCACCGATCCCGTAGGGCTGCGTGTGGTTGCCGAGCAACTGGCCACCGAGGCGGCGCAGTTCGTGCGAAAGCGTCGCACCGAGGTCTTCGGTGATTCGCCGACGATCCAGAACGCCGCGTCGCCGGTGCGCGCCAAGAGCACACCGACCGACCCCGTGACGGTCGTCGACACCGAGACCGAGGCACTGCTGCGTGACCGGCTGGCCGTGCTGCGCCCCGGCGAACCCGTGCTCGGCGAGGAGCAGGGCGGACAGGCGGACGGCCGCGACGGACGACTCACGTGGGTGCTCGACCCCATCGATGGCACCGTGAACTTTGTCTACGGCATCGAGACGTATGCGGTGTCGGTCGCCGTACAGCGCGATGGAGCATCGGTGGCCGGGGCCGTGGCGAACGTGCCCACCGGGGCGCTGTACTCCGCCGCGGTCGGCCACGGGGCGCGGCTGCAGCGCGGGGGAGTGACGACGCTGCTGCAAACCAGTGGCGCCTCTGAGTTGTCAATGTCGTTGGTAGGCACCGGGTTTTCCTATTCGGCCGAGCAGCGCACGCGGCAGGCCGAGGTCCTGGCCGCGCTCATACCCGGTGTCCGCGACATCCGCCGTATCGGATCGTGTGCCCTCGATCTCTGCATGGTGGCGGCCGGCGGCCTGGACGCCTACTACGAGGATGGTGTGCATGTGTGGGACTGGGCCGCCGGCGCGCTGATCGCCTCCGAGTCCGGCGCGACGCTGCGACTGCCGCCCGCCGACGACGCGCCGGGGTTCATCGTCGCGTCGGCACCCGCCGTAGCTGATGAGTTCGTCGCGGCGCTGAAAAGATCCGGAGCCTTCTAGGCCACGAAACTCATTGGGTGCCAGCGGAATACGCGCCTAGCAGGTGGTCGAGTGAATCTTGCTCAGTAGCGCAGGGTCGGCAGCCTGCGTCGCGTCCGGACGCAGGCTGGCGAGAACGGCTTCGATGTCGTCGCTGCGGCTCAGGGCGGAGAACTCGGTGCCGATGGCCAGGTCGACCGTGTCGTCGCTGCGCTCGTCCTCGAACAGCTCTGTGCACGGCGCCACCAGCCAGACCGCGGCCGCGGCCGCCCGCCCTGACGGTCCGAACCGGATCTGGCCCTGGCACGTCAGCCGCGCGCTCGCGTACACCGCGTCGTTCGCCGCGCTCGGCTCGGAGAAACCCAGATCGCGAAGCGCCCCGGCCACCTCGGCGGCCTGACCGCCCTGCCCACTCGCATTGAGCACCCGGATCGTGGTGTCGGCGAGCTTCGCCGGGGTGACATCGATCATCTCGCTGCGCGTGACCCGCTCGCCGAGCGCGGTCGGCGGGGTGTTCGGGTCGGCCGGTGGCGGGGGAGGATTGCACGCGGCGGTCTGCTCGACATCGGCCGGGCGGTTCAGGGCGATGACCCACACCGTCAGTGTCACGACGGACAGGGCGACAAGCAGCAAGATGCCCGGCAGATAGTTGCGATGCCGGAATGGACGACCATCCTTGTCGAATGCCGTACCCTCTGTGATTTGCGCGACCACGAGAGCACTCTAGAGGCCCCGCCGCTGCGACCGAGCGGTGGCATCGACGAGAGTGTGATGTAAATCACAGTGCAACGGGTTTCAATCCGGGCACGAATCATTTGGTGGATGCGTTCGACGCTGGTACAAAGCACTGCTGCAAGGTTTGATGGAGGGGACGAGAATGGCTACCGATTACGACGCCCCGCGGCGCACCGAAACCGATGATGTTTCGGAGGATTCGCTGGAGGAGCTCAAGGCGCGGCGTAACGAGGCCCAGTCGGCGGTTGTTGACGTCGACGAGTCCGAATCCGCCGAATCATTCGAGCTGCCGGGGGCCGACCTGTCCGGCGAGGAGTTGTCGGTTCGGGTCATCCCGAAGCAGGCCGACGAGTTCACCTGCTCGAGCTGCTTTTTGGTGCATCACCGCAGCCGTCTGGCCAGCGAGAAGAATGGCCGGATGATCTGCACGGACTGTGCGGCCTGACGGCTAAGCGGTCAAGGCGGACAACACCCGCCCGGGGCGGCGGCAACTCACCAGCCAATACGGCGTCGGATCGTCGGGGTCGTCGAGAACCAGAAGAACCATGGGGCCCACCCATGCCTTGTGCACGACGTAGGCGGCCGGGTCCAGCTGACGGCCCAGGGCGGCCGACTTGGCGCTGCGCGGCACCTCCGCCGACCGGGAGACGACGCTGAAGGGCAGATGGGCGTCGCCGACCCACAACTCGATATCGCCGCCTGTACCGACCACCCGCACCTGGGTGCTGCCGAGCAACAGCAGCGCCACCGCGGCGACCGGCATCAACAAGGCGTAGGGCAGCCACACGGGCAGCGCGGGCACGCCCTGGTTGACCTCCAGTGCGATCAGCGCGGCCAACCCCAGGCCGGGCGGCCACCACCACCACGGCACCATCAGCCGTTCGCGGTAGCGCACGGTTTGTGACGTGGCGCGCGTGTCGGACACGGGGCCAAGAGTAATCTCTGACGTCGTGTCCACCACTCTCGCGGTCGTGCGCCTGGACCCTGATCTCCCGATGCCGAGCCGTGCCCATGCCGGCGACGCCGGCGTCGATCTGTGCAGCGCGCTCGACGTTGAACTTGCGCCCGGCAGGCGCGCGCTCGTACCGACCGGCATCGCGGTCGCCATCCCGCACGGAATGGTCGGGCTGATTCATCCGCGTTCGGGTTTGGCTGCCCGCGTGGGACTTTCGATCGTAAACAGCCCCGGCACCGTCGACGCCGGGTATCGCGGTGAGATCAAGGTGGCGCTGATCAATCTCGACCCGACCGAACCCATCGTCGTGCACCGCGGAGATCGGATCGCACAGCTTCTGGTTCAGCGGGTCGAGCTGCCCGAGCTGGTCGAGGTGACATCCTTCGACGAGGCCGGCCTGGCCGAAACTTCCCGTGGCGACGGCGGCCACGGTTCCTCCGGCGGACATGCGAGTTTGTGAAATGGCATTCGGTAAGCAAAAAGGCGACGTGAGCGGTGACAGTGGCGATGAGACCACCTCGGCACCCGGCGGAGACGATGACCTGGACGGCCCGTTCGACATCGATGACTTCGACGACCCGTCGACCGCGACCGAAGGACGCCTCGATCTGGGATCGGTCTTGATTCCGCTCCCGGAGGCCGGACAGGTCCAGGTGGAGCTCACGCAGCAGGGCGTGCCCAGCGCCGTGTGGGTCGTCACGCCGAACGGCCGCTTCACCGTCGCGGCCTACGCTGCGCCCAAATCTGCGGGCCTGTGGCGCGATGTCGCTTCCGAACTGGCCGAATCGCTGCGCAAGGACGCCAGCCAGGTCGCGATCAAGGACGGCCGGTGGGGCCGTGAGGTCGTCGGCGCGGCACCGGGCGCACAGGGTCAGGCCGGTGTGGTGCGGTTCATCGGCATCGACGGATATCGCTGGATGATCCGTTGCGTCGTGAACGGCCCCGAGGAGAACGCCGACGCGCTGGCGAAAGAGGCGCGAGACGCGTTGGCCGACACGGTGGTTCGCCGAGGCGAAACGCCGCTGCCGGTTCGCACCCCGTTGCCCGTGGAGCTGCCGGAGCCGATGGCGAACCAGTTGCGGGCGGCGGCCGAACAGGCCGCGACCCAGCAGGGGGAGCAGACGGGCGAACAACCGCCACCGGCGCCGACGCCGGCCGCGCGCCGCAGCGAGCAGGGCTCGGCGATGCAGCAACTGCGCACCATCACCGGCGGCTAGGCCTCCAACAGCGCGGACAGGCACGCGGCGCCCAGCACCGCCGGGTCGGCGCCCAGTTCGTCGAGCGTGAACGTGCGCAACGCCGCGCGCGGCGCCGCCGTCATCCACTCCACGCCGACCTCAACGGGGTGCACGGGATCGTCCGTCGCCGCGGCGATCCCGATGGGGACCGTGAGCCGCTCCAACTCGCTGGACGTGGGCGCCACGTAGGTCGCGGCGGCTTCCATTGCATCGGGCAGTGACGGCCATTGGCCGACCCATGACCGCGTCAACTCCTCGGCCAGCCATTGCGGGCTGCCCGCCCGCATCTGCGCGACGGCCGACGCCAGCCCGTCGCGGCGCAGCACACTCGCGGAGTAGTGCGCAGCTATCGCCGCGGGCGCCGAATCCGGCGCGCCCGTCCATGCCGGCAGGGCTGCGAGAACCGCGACCGCGCGGTCAGGATGAGCAATCGCCCACGCGGTGGCCACCGCCGCGCCTATCGACACCCCGCCGACGGCGATCGGTGCCGTGCGCGCGGCGTTGTCCAGCGCGTCGTGGTAGCTGTCGACGAGTCGTTGCGGCTGGGGTTTCGGGGTGACGACGACCGCGCCTGCATTGTGTAGGGCGGCCGAAAACGCCCGGTAGACGTAGTCGTCGTCGGATCCGGTACCGGGCAGCAGCACCGTCGTGACACCGCGCAAATCCACCGCCATCACACGATGGTGCCCTGCGAAGGCTCCTATCGGCGCGTCGACCCACCCCGCGTGGCAGATCGGAACCAAGAGGTCTACCGTGGCGTTGATTGGGTAGATCAGATCGGGTAAATCTACGGTGGATCTGCGGAACGTCAGGAGAGGCCATGGCCACGGCCGAGGGATATCTACGCCGGCTCACGCGGCGGCTGACGGAAGCCCCGGAACAACACGACGTCGAAGAGCTCAGCGATGAAGCCGCCAGCACCGGCGCCTCCAAGGCGATCGACTGTCAACGCGGCCAGGAAGTGACGATGGTCGGCATCCTGCGCAGCGTCGAATGCAACGGCAAGGGCTGCGCGGGCGGCGTCAAGGCCGAATTGTTCGACGGCACCGACACCGTGATGCTGGTCTGGCTCGGCCAGCGCCGCATCCCGGGTATCGAATCGGGTCGCACGCTGAAGGTGCACGGTCGGGTCGGCAAACTCGATAACGGCACGAAGGCGATCTACAACCCGCATTACGAGATCCAGAAGTGAGTGATCCCGGTACCGACCCGGGGAAGCGTTCCAGCAAGGCGCACGCCGTCCTCGAGCAAATGGGCGGCTTCACCGGCCTGATCTATTCATCGCTGCCGGTGGTGGCGTTCGTACCGGCGTCGCAATTCTTCGGGCTCACCGCGGCCATCGTCTCGGCACTGGGGGTGGCGGCCGTCATTCTGGTCTGGCGCCTGGTGCGTCGCGAGACCATCCAGCCGGCGATCTCGGGCTTCATCGGCGTCGGAGTCTGCGCGCTGATCGCCTACTTCATGGGCGAATCCAAGGGTTACTTCCTGCTGGGGATCTGGTCGTCGCTGGTGTGGGCGTCGGTTTTCACCTTGTCGGTGTTGATCCGCCGTCCTGTGGTCGGCTACGTCTGGGGGTGGGTCAACGATCACGACCGCGACTGGCGCACCGTTCGCAAGGCGGTCCTCGCATTCGATATCGCGACGATTGGTGTGGGTGCTGGTGTTCGCATCCCGGTTCGTCGTGCAGCACCACCTGTATGACGCCGACCAGACGGGCTGGCTGGGCGTCGCCCGCATCTCGATGGGCTGGCCGCTTGACGGCGGCCGCGGCGCTCGTGACATATCTGGCCATCCGGACGGCGCAGCGCGCGATGCACGCGCATGACGTCGCCGAAGTCCGGGAGGCCCAGGCGGTCGAAGCCCTCCCGGATGACGCACACAGCGAGAATCCGGGTGTGGCGCAGCCGGATGCCCGCTGAGGCCGCCGACACTGACAAACCGCTCATCGCGGTCGCCGTGCTGGCCTCATTCGTCGCCTTCCTCGACGGGTCCGTGGTCAACCTGGCATTGCCCGCCATCGGGCGCGAGTTCGCGCACCAGGGCCTGGCCGGGCTGGCGCTGCAGCAGTGGGTCGTGGACGGCTATCTGCTCACCCTCGGCGCGCTGATCCTCGTCGCGGGAGCCATCTCCGACCAGTTCGGCAGGCTCACGGTGTTGCGGATGGGCCTTGTGGTGTTCGCCTTCTCCTCGGTGTTGTGCGCGATCGCGCCCAATGGTTGGGTGCTTGTCGGCGCGCGGTGCCTTCAGGGCGTCGGCGCGGCGTTCCTGGTACCCAGTTCGCTGGCGATGATCAACGCCCGCTTCTCCGGTGCGGCCCAGGCCCGTGCGATCGGCACGTGGACCGCTTGGACCGGAACGGCTTTCGTCATCGGCCCGCTACTCGGCGGAGTATTGGTCGACGCGCTGAACTGGCGGTGGATCTTCGGGATGAACATCGTGCCGCTGGCGATCACGCTGTACCTGGCGGGCAGATTGCCTGCGGGCCAGTTCCCCTCTGCGGAACGACCGGCTCGCATCGACTTCGTCGGGGCGGCGCTCAACGCGCTCGGCCTCACCGGTGTGGTGTACGCCCTCATCGAAAGCCAGCGGCTGGGCTTCTCACACCCAGCGGTGGTGGTCGGTCTCGCGACCGGTCTCGTGTGTCTGATCGCGTTCCCGTTGTGGGAGTGCAGAACCCCCGAGCCGATGATGCCGCTGCAGATCTTCGCCGTCCGCAATTTCGCGGTCGGGAACCTGGCGACGGTGTTCCTCTACGCCGGGGTTTCACTCGGGATGCTCCTCGTGGGGCTGTTCCTGCAGGAGACCGCAGGCCTGTCGGCCACCGAGGCCGGTCTGGCCACTCTGCCGGTCCCGGTGCTGTCGTTCTTGCTGGCGCGTCGGTTCGGCACGCTGGCGGGCGCGCACGGGCCGCGACTGTTCATGGCACTCGGGCCGGTGATCGCGGCGTTCGGCTATCTGCTGATGGCCAGAGCGGTCGAGCCGTTCGACTTCTGGACGCAGATGCTGCCCGGGTTGGTGGTGTTCGGTCTCGGCCTGACGATCACGGTCTCGCCGCTGACGGCGGCGATCCTGGCCGCCGTGGATCCCGCGCAGAGCGGCATCGGATCGGCGGTCAACA
This sequence comes from uncultured Actinomycetota bacterium, assembly GCA_963843135.1. Classification (GTDB taxonomy): domain Bacteria; phylum Actinomycetota; class Actinomycetes; order Mycobacteriales; family Mycobacteriaceae; genus Mycobacterium. The sequence continues at coordinate 770,813 of CAWJJA010000024.1, read as the reverse complement.
ATGCGCTCGCACGTATCGCGGGTCTGATCGCCATCGCGTTTACAGGCGTGATCATCGGCGGCGCGGTCGATTTCGAAGGTTTTCGGCAGGGCATGCTGGTGACGGCCGCACTGTTCACGGTTGCCGGATTGATCTCGGGGTTGGGCGTCCGCAATGAACAGTGCGACCCCGAGCGCATCTCGGCGGAGTCGACGGCGCAGTGTCACGACCGGGCCGCCCCACCGCCGGCGTACTTCCAGCGTTGAGTCAGCGCGCCTCGGGATTGAGGAGCAACTCCTGCAGTCGTTCCTCGACCTCGGTGACCGCGACGAACAGCAGCTCGTCGCCGCCCTCGAGTGGTTCGTCGCCCTCGGGCACGATCACGCGTGGGCCACGCAGAATCGTCACCAGCGTGGCGTCGCGGGGCAGATCCAGGCGCTTGACCGGCTTACCGCCCCACGGCGTGTCGTCGGGCAGCGTGATCTCGACCAGATTCGCCTGGCCCTTGCGGAACTCCATCAACCGCACCAGGTCGCCGACGGCGACGGCCTCCTCCACGAGTGAGGCCAACATGCGCGGCGTCGACACGGCCACGTCGACACCCCAGTTCTCGTCGAACAGCCACTCGTTGCGCGGATCGTTGACCCGGGCCACGACGCGAGGTACGGCGAACTCGGTCTTGGCGAGCAAGCTGACCACCACGTTGACTTTGTCGTCGCCGGTCGCGGCGATGACGACGTCGAAGTCATGCAGCTGCACCGATTCCAGCACGGTCAGCTCGCATGCGTCGCCGAGGCGCCAGTGCGCCGCCGGGATCGCATCGACGTCGATGTGAGCGGTGTTGCGTTCGAGCAGCGTGACGTCGTGGCTGTCGACGAGCTCGCGGGCGATGGACCGGCCGACCGCGCCGGCTCCGGCGATGGCGACTCTCATTACTCTTCGACGTCCTCACTGGGCGGCAGCGCCGCTATCGCCAGCGCTTCTGCGATATGCCCGGCGATTGCTGCCATGAACACCTGATCGCCGGCCTGGACGACCGTCTTCGCCTCGGGCAGCAGGCCTTCGCCGAAGCGGATCACAAACGCCACACGGCCGCCTGTGGCGGTCTCGAGGGCGGTCAAGCGATGACCTACCCATTGCTCATGCAGTGAGAGCTCGGTCACACCGACGTTGCCCGTCGGGTCACGCCACTTGGTGGTCTCGGTTTCGCGGGTGAGCACGTTGAGCAACCGGTCGGTCGTCCACGGCACGGTGGCCACCGTGGGGATGCCCAGCCGCTCGTAGACCGCGGCGCGTTTGGCGTCGTAGATGCGTGCCACGACGCGCTCGACGCTGAACGTCTCGCGGGCCACGCGCGCCGAGATGATGTTGGAGTTATCACCCGAGGACACGGCCGCGAACGCCCCTGCGTCCTCGATACCTGCCCGCAGCAGCACATCGCGGTCGAAGCCCATGCCGAGCACCCGCTCGCCGGGAAACTCGGGAGACAGCCGGTGGAAGGCGGTGCTGTCCCGGTCGATGACCGCGACGTCATGGCCGATGCGGGCCAGACTGTCCGACAGCGACGCGCCGACGCGGCCGCATCCCATCACCACTACTCGCACCAGTTGGTCCTTTCCGGTCGAACCTGCGCACTGGAGAACGCTACAACCATTCCCTGCTGCGCATACTGTTGGCACTCGTGTCAAAGCTTTCGACCGTCACGAGGCGGTTGTTCCTGGGCAAGCCGTTCCGCAGCGACAAGCTGTCACACACCCTGCTGCCCAAACGGATCGCCCTGCCGGTGTTCGCCTCCGATGCGTTGTCCTCGGTGGCGTACGCGCCGGAGGAGATCTTCCTGGTGTTGTCGGTGGCGGGCCTGAGTGCCTATTCGATGGCCCCCTGGATCGGGCTGGCGGTGGCGGTGGTCATGCTCATCGTGATCGCCAGTTACCGGCAGAACGTGCATGCGTACCCATCAGGCGGTGGCGACTACGAAGTAGTGACGACGAATTTGGGGCCGACCGCCGGTCTGACCGTGGCCAGTGCGTTGTTGGTCGACTACGTGCTGACGGTCGCGGTGTCGATGTCCTCGGCGATGTCGAACATCGGGTCAGCGGTGCCGTTCATCAACCACCACAAGGTGATTTTCGCTGTCATCGCGATCCTTCTCCTGGCGTCCATCAATCTGCGTGGCATCCGAGAGTCCGGAACCGCGTTCGCGATTCCCACCTATGCGTTCATGGTTGGCATCTTCGTCATGCTCGGCTGGGGCTTCTTCCAGATCCACGTTCTCGGCCAACCGTTGAAGGCCGAGTCCGCCGATTTCGAGATGCATTCCGACCACGGTCAAATCCTCGGTTTCGCCCTGGTGTTCCTTGTCGCGCGGGCTTTCTCGTCGGGCAGCGCGGCGCTGACCGGAGTCGAGGCGATCAGCAACGGCGTGCCGGCGTTCCGGAAACCGAAGTCGCGCAACGCCGCGACGACGCTGGCCATGCTCGGCGGGATCTCCATCACGTTGTTCATGGGCATCATCCTGTTGGCCAAGGAAACCGGTGTGCAGGTCGCCGAGCATCCGCTGGAGCAATTGGGCGGCGCCCCGCCCGACTACCACCAGAAAACCCTGATCGCCCAGCTCGCCGACGCGGTGTTCCACGACTTCACGGTCGGGCTCTATCTGATCGCGGGAGTCACCGCGTTGATCCTGGTTCTGGCGGCCAACACCGCTTTCAACGGGTTTCCCGTTCTGGCGTCGATTCTGGCACAGGACCGTTTCCTGCCCCGGCAGCTGCACACTCGCGGGGACCGGCTGGCGTTCTCCAACGGCATTCTGTTCCTGGCGTTCGCCGCTGTCGCCTTCGTCGTGGCGTTCCGTGCGGAGGTGACCGCACTCATCCAGCTCTACATCGTCGGGGTGTTCGTATCGTTCACGTTGAGCCAGATCGGCATGGTTCGGCACTGGACACGACTGTTGCGCACCGAGTCCGAGCCTGCCGTGCGGGCCAAGATGAAGCGTTCCCGCGTGATCAACACCATCGGATTCGCCTGTACAGGAACTGTGTTGATCATCGTGGTGGTGACGAAGTTCATGGCAGGGGCCTGGATTGCGATCTTGGCAATGGGTGCGCTGTTCCTCATCATGAAGTCGATCCAGAAGCACTACACCACCGTGGCGCGCGAACTGGAGGAGCAGGCCGCGGCCGAGGCTGACAGCATGGTGCTGCCGAGCCGCAACCACGCGATCGTGCTGGTGTCCAAGCTGCATCTGCCGACGATGCGAGCGCTGGCCTACGCCAGGGCTACCCGGCCCGACGTGCTGGAGGCGATCACCGTCAGCGTCGATGACGGGGAAACGCGTGCGCTGGTGCACAAGTGGGAAGGCAGCGATATCAGTGTGCCGCTGAAGGTGATCGCCTCGCCGTACCGGGAGATCACCCGCCCGGTGCTCGACTACGTCAAGCGGGTCAGCAAGGAGTCGCCACGCACCGTCGTGACGGTGTTCATCCCCGAGTATGTGGTCGGTCATTGGTGGGAGCAGGTGCTGCACAACCAGAGTGCACTGCGGCTCAAGGGCAGGCTGCTGTTCGAGCCGAACGTGATGGTGACATCGGTTCCGTGGCAGTTGAGTTCGTCGGAGCGGCTCAAGACGCTGGAGCCACAGTCGGCTCCCGGCGACGCGCGCAGGGGCTTTCTGGATTGAGCGCCGACGGAACGATCGACGAGCCGGGGTTGCCGTCGGAGCTCACTTTGACCGTGGGGCCGCCTGCCAATGGCGGCAGCTGTGTCGCTCGCCACGACGGTCGTGTGGTGTTTGTCCGCTACGCGTTGCCCGGTGAGACGGTCCGGGTTCGCGTTATGTCCGACCGCGGATCGTATTGGCACGCCGACGTCGTCGAGGTCATCGAGCCGTCCGCCGACCGCGTCGACTCGATCTGCCCAATCGCCGGTGTGGACGGCGCGGGCTGCTGCGATATGGCGTTCGCCGAGCCCGCCGCGGTTCGGCGGCTGAAGGGCGCGGTGGTCGCCAACCAGCTTCTTCGCCTGGGTGGATACGTTTGGCGTGACGAGGACGACGCGATGGCCGAGCCGGTGGGCGATCGCGGGGTCACGGGCTGGCGGACCCGGGTGCGATTGGACACCTCGCCACAGGGCCGGGCCGGATTCCATCGCTATCACAGCGAGGAACTGGTCGCCGACCTCGGCTGCGCGCAGCTGCCGCCCGGCATGCTCGACGGCATTCACGACTGGGTCTGGCCGTATGGCGCCCACGTGCACGTGGCAGTCGACGACGACGGAGACCGGCACGTGGTGCAGTCGGGGCCACGGGAGGGCCGAAAGCTCACCACGCACGTGATCGAAGGGCAGTACGAGGCGCTGGAGCGGGTTGGGGAGCGGGTGTGGCGGGTCCCGGTGACAGCCTTTTGGCAGGCGCACCGCGACGCTCCGCAGATGTACAGCGACCTGGTGGCCGACTGGGCCCAGCTGGGCGATGGAATGACCGCCTGGGATTTGTACGGTGGGGCAGGGGTTTTCGCGGCAGTACTGGCGCAGGCCGTCGGTGAGACGGGGAAGGTCGTCACCGTCGACACCTCGCGAGGGGCGTCCCGGTCGGCGCGCGAGGCGCTGGCGGATCTGGGTTGGGTTTCGGTGCTGACCGATTCCGTGCGGCGCGCGCTGGCCTCGCAACGGCGTCGACCCGATGTCGCAGTGTTGGACCCGCCGAGATCGGGAGCCGGCCGCGAGGTGATCGACCTGCTGTCCGATGCGCAGGTACCGCGGGTGATTCACATCGGTTGCGAGGCAGCGTCATTCGCTCGCGATATCGGGCTCTACCGTGCTCATGGGTATGCGGTCGAGGAGCTACGTGTCTTCGATTCGTTTCCCTTGACGCACCATGTCGAGTGCGTGGCAGTGCTCACCCGCTGATGCGTCTCGGCGTTGACTCTGCGCCCAGGCCGCATAAATACGATGAATTACCGAAGCCCGTGCGAGCTGAGGACGAGTGCGAGTTGCCCGGCCGCCTCCTGTGTCGCCGGGGCCACAGCGATCCCCGCGTAGTCTTCAAAGATTTCCGAAAAGTCAGTATGGTCAGCGACGGCGCTCCGGGAAGTCTGGTCGGAACTGGCATCCACGTGTCCGGAGGAGACCAATCATGGCGACCGTCAGTGCAGGACCCTCGTCGTCCGAGGTGATCCGTGTCAGGGACCTGACGTTCACCTATCCGAAGTCGGCCCGGCCCGCCGTGCGCGGTATGGACTTCTCTGTCGGCCGCGGCGAGATCTTCGGCTTTCTCGGGCCCAGCGGCGCGGGCAAATCCACCACGCAGAAACTCCTCATCGGCCTGCTACGTGGCCACGGTGGCGAGGCGACGGTGTGGGGTCGGGAACCGCTGAAATGGGGCCCGGACTATTACCAGCGCATCGGGGTCTCGTTCGAGTTGCCGAATCACTATCAGAAGCTCACCGGGCTGGAGAACCTGCGATTCTTCGCCTCGCTGTACGACGGCGAGACGACAGATGCCAGCGTCCTGCTTGACGCCGTGGGTCTGGCCGACGCCGCCGACACGCGAGTTGGCAAGTACTCCAAAGGAATGCAGATGCGTCTGACATTCGCCAGGGCGTTGATAAACGACCCGGAGCTGCTCTTCCTCGATGAGCCGACATCCGGGCTCGACCCGGTGAACGCGCGCAAGGTCAAGAACATCATCCTGGATCTCAAAGCGCGTGGCCGGACGATTTTCCTCACCACCCACGACATGGCGACGGCCGACGAACTGTGTGACCGGGTGGCCTTCGTCGTCGACGGCCGGATAGTCGCGCTGAACACACCGACCGAGCTCAAGATCGCGCGCAGTAAGCGACTGGTGCGCGTGGAGTACCGGCACGAGGGCGGCCATTTGGCGACAGCCGATTTTCCGATGGACGGTTTGGCCGACGACCCGTCGTTTCACGAATTGCTTCGCGCACAACATATCGAGACGATCCACAGCAAGGAAGCAAGCCTCGACGACGTCTTCGTCGAGGCGACCGGGCGGCAGCTGTCATGACCAGGCTCGTGAGCGCGCTCCGGCTCGAGCTGACCCTGCAGATTCGGCAACGGTTCCTGCACGCGGCCATCTTCTCGGGGCTCATCTGGTTGGCGGTGCTGCTGCCGTTGTCGAAGAGTCTGCGGCCGGTGGTCGAACCCTACGTGCTGCTCGGCGACACCTGCATCATCGGGTTCTTCTTCATCGCGGGCACGGTGTTCTTCGAGAAGCAGGAGCGCACGCTGGGCGCTGTAATCTCCACACCCCTGCGGTTCTGGGAATACTTGTGCGCGAAACTGGCTCTGCTCGTGCTGGTTTCAGTGTTCGTCGCCCTCGTGGTTCCCGCCATCGCACATGGATTCACGTTTCGCCCGATGGTGTTGATCGCAGGCGTGGTGCTCGGCACTTTGCTGATGCTGTTGGTCGGCTTCATTTCATCGCTCCCGTTCGCGTCGATCAGCGATTGGTTCCTGGCGGCGACGATTCCGTTGGCAGTGTTAACCGTCCCGCCGGTGCTTTACCACTCCGGCGTATGGCCGAGTCCGGCTCTGTACGCGGTCCCGACGCAGGGACCCATGCTGCTGCTGGGCGCTGCATTCGACCAAGTCGCGTTGACGCCGTGGCAGACCGGTTATGCGACGGTGTACCCCGTGCTGTGGATAGTCGGCCTGTGTTGGCTGGCAAAAGCGATGTTCACCCGGTACGTCGTCGCTGCGGCGGGTGGCGCCTGATGGCGAAACCCTCGACATTGCATGCCAGGGCGTTGGTGGCCTTCGGCCGCAACGACCTTCGCGGTACCTACCGCGACCCGTTGCTCGTCATGATCGTCGCCGCCCCCGTCATCTGGACGACCGGCGTCGCGATCCTCACGCCGCTGTTCACCGAAATGCTCGCCGAGCGATACCGGTTCGACCTGGTGCCGTACTACCCGCTGATTCTGACCGCATTTCTGCTATTGACCAGCATCATCATCGTCGGCGGGCTGGCTGCCTTTCTCGTACTCGACGAGATCGATGCCGGCACGTTGACGGTACTGAGGGTCACCCCGGTGCCGATGTCGGCGTTGTTCGGCTATCGCGCAGCGACGGTGATGGCAGTGACAACGGTGTATGTGATCGCCACGATGTCCTTCAGCGGAATCCTCGAGCCGGGCTTGGTTCCCGTGCTGATACCCATCGGACTGCTCGCGGGGCTGTCCGCCGTGGTGAGCATGCTGTTGATCCTGGCCATGGCGAGCAACAAGATTCAGGGCCTGGCGGCCGTCCGGGCATTGGGCATGCTCATCGCCGGGCTGCCCTGCCTGCCGTGGTTCATCCATTCCGAATGGAATCTCGCCTTCGGCGTGCTGCCACCGTATTGGGCCGCCAAGGCGTTTTGGGTCGCCGGCGAGCACGGCGTGTGGTGGCCGTACCTCGTCGGCGGCGTCGTCTACAACCTCGCCGTCGCATGGCCGCTGTTCCGTCGATTTCTGGCCAAGCACACGTGACCGGCTCACCGCAATGAGGCGAGCTCTCGAATGAGCGCGACTAGGGCCCACAAGAACAAGCAGGTCATCAACGCGATCTCCCGCCAGGCCAGACCTGGACCGGCCTGAATCGCATAGGACATGAGTCTTCTCGGCGAAGTCGGTGATTCAGGTGCCCGCTCGGGATCCAATGGCCGGCTGAAGCGGTGGAAGAAGATCTGGATCACCAGCATCCCGACGATCAGGCCCGTGATGAAACTCAGCTCCTGCATATCGGTAAGGAACAGCAGGACGACGAGCACCATGATGATCGCGAGGGTGGCGCTGTCGTAGATGCTGATGATGCGGCCATCTCGCTCGTAGTAGGACGATATGCGTTTGATCCGGGTGTCATACGGCACAAGAAAGCCGACAGCGAATTTCACCAGACCCTGGATGCAGAAGGCGATCAAGAGGATCGTGAGCGCGATCGTCATAGCGATTTCCTCCCTACGCCAAGACGAAGTAGCGCAGCCAGAGATAGAGGGCGGAGAGCGCGATGGACACCACCGTGATAAGCGCACCCTTGCGGGTGAACTCCCAGAATGAGATGGGATGGCCCGCCCGGCGGGCGATTCCGAGCATGACGACATTGGCGCTCGCGCCGATCGCTGTCAGGTTTCCGCCGAAGTCGGCGCCCAGCGCAAGTGCCCACCACAGCACATGCGGATCCGCGAGATCTGAAATGCTGGTGGACAACTCGGCGACGATCGGCGTCATCGTCGCCGTGAAGGGAATGTTGTCGATGATGCCGGAGACCGGCGCGGAAATGCCGAGGATCAGCATCGTCGTCAGTAAGCCGTTCCCGCCGGTGATTTCGGTGGCCGACCGGGCCAGCTGTTCGACGACTCCGGTCTTCACCAATGCGCCCACCATGACGAACAGCCCGGCGAAGAACAGCAGCGTCTCCCACTCGACGCTGCCCAGGTAGTCGCGTTGTTCAAGCCGCGATATCAAGATCAAGATCCCTGCGCCGAGGAGTGCGACCACGGAAGGTTCGATGTGCAGCACCGAGTGTCCGATGAACGCGGCGAACACCGCCACGAGTACGCCCGCGCACTTGATGAGCAGTCTCGGATCGCGAATCGCTTCACGCTCGTTCAGTGTCATCACGTCCGCCACCCGTGCCGGGTCGACGTCGAAGGACCCGCGGAAGATGAACGGCACCAAGCGCAATGAAGACAATGAGGACGATCACCACGATCGGCGCCATGTGGATCAGGAAGTCGTTGAACGACAGTCCCGCCCGACTGGCGATGATGATGTTGGGGGGATCCCCGACGAGAGTGGACGCGCCGCCGATGTTCGACGCGAGGACCTCGGCGATCAAGAACGGAATCGGGTTGATTGCGAGCCGTTCGCACACCAGCAGCGTGACGGGCGCGATGAGCAGAATCGTGGTGACGTTATCCAGCAGCGCCGATGCGAACGCGGTGACCAAGACGAGCAGGATCATGATTCGCAATGGGGAACCGTTGGCGCGCTTGGCGGCCCAGATCGCCACGTACTCGAAAACGCCGGTCTGCCGCAGCACGCCGACGATGATCATCATCCCGAACAGCAGGAAGATGACATTCCAGTCGATTCCGGTTTCGTGGGAGAAGAACGCGTCCTGGGCGTCGACGATCGTGAGGGCCAGAATTATCGCCGCACCGCACAGCGCCACCAGGGTCTTGTTGATGCGATCGCTGGCAATCAGGATGTAGGCGACCACGAATACGGCGATCGCTATGGTTGCCATACGTGCTAGTGCCTCAACGCGGCGTCAAGTAGCCGCGACGCAGTGATGACGCCGTGTAACTTGTGGTCTTTCATGACTGCGATGAGTGGACTCCTGTACCGGGCCATGAGGGCGGCCACCTCGATTATTGTGTCGTCCGCATTGACGGCCGGTATGTCGGTGAGGTGTTCCGGCAGCACGTCGTGAACCTTCTTGTCGCCGAGGTTTTCGGCGGCCTTGTCGGCCCATGACTCGCTGATCACACCGGCTAGGGACGGGTCGTCCTGAACATAGGTGGGCACGATGAAACGCACCACTTGGGAGGCGGGCAGCACCGCATACGGCTTTCCGGCCACATCGGTGACGAGAATCCCCGGTAGCCGGTGTTCGGCGAGGATTCGCGCGGCGTCCAGTGCGTTCGTGTCAGCGGTTATCACCGGGAAATCCTCGGCCATGTCTTCGGCGTGCATATCAGCACCTTACGATCGCGTCGGACTCTCTGCTCCATTTATGTGGTGAGGTCACGATGGGCATATCCGGTGATACCCACAGCGACCAGGACCTACGCCGATCACGAGGAATGCGGTGGTGGCCGCCCAGTTCGGCGCAGCGTTGGGCACCGGCGCAAGGTGGGCGAACGGGGACATGCCGCCCACCCACGCCGGCGCGCCGGCACTGTCGGCGAGGACGTAGAGCAAGAAGCCGCCCGCCACCGGCACCGCCCCGATGACACCGACAGCCGACGGCAGCCAGCCGACAGCCAGGGTGGCAGCGCCGACCGCGAGCCAGGCGACCGACGCGGAGTACAGCGCGCCGCTCAATGCGTGACCTATCGTCAGAGGTGCCCCAGTGATCGCGGCGCCGACCCACATCGCGAGCCCAGCGGTCGCATGCAGCAGTAGCATGCACGCCGTCGTCACGGCTATCTCCCTACCCACCAAGTGAATTCGTGGAATGTCGGTGGCGAACACCGTTGTCCAGCGGCGGTCCCGCTCGTCGGTCACGAACGTGGCCAGCCGGGCGGCGGCGTACAGGCTGGTCGGTACGGCAAGCAGACCGAACAGGGCGGCCGCGAATCCGTTCGCGGAATCGAGACCGCCGAACCCCGCGGCCGCCGCCAGCTCTGCGAAGCGGCCGTTGGTGTCGAAGAACTCGAGAATCGATGCGATCAGCGCACCGAAGAGAACGAAGTACGTGGCGACGCCCATTGTCCAGGCGGCGGTTGGCCGGATCGCGCGGCGAATGGCGAATCCGGTGAGCGAACCCAGGAGCATGGTGTGCGGTGCCCTGCTGGTCGCCACCCGAATCAAGCCGCGGCCCACATCCCGGTGCCGCGCCGCCCATAGGGCAGCCAGTCCGAATGCGATCGCCACGCAGAGCATGACGAACAGCGGGCCGATCCGGTTGTCGGCGTAAGGCGCCGCTCGTGCTGTGAGCCCGAATGGTGTCATCCATGCCGTCCAGGCCAGTGCCGGCGCACCGTCGGCAAGCATGCGCATGAGCAGAGCCAGGCCCAGGAAGCCAACACTGACGCCCACCGCGGCGGAGCGGGTCGGCATGATCTGGGCTGCGAGGACGGCGCCATTGCCGAAGGTCAGCGTGAACGCAAGGATTGCGACCCCGTAGACGGCGGCGCCGGTGGGGTCCGTACCGGCGGCGACGAGCGCCACGCCGACGGCAGCCCCGATCACCACCGAGGCGCCGCCGATGGCGATCAGGCACCGCGCTATCAGACCTGCCATGGACAATCTGCCCGCGAGTAGAAGGTCGATGCGGCCGGCATCCTCCTCGCCCCGCGTGATCCGCGTTCCCGCAAGCAGAATCCACACACCCGCGAGTACCAGCAGCGGCATTCCGGTTCGCCAAACGGTGAAACCGCCGGCGTCGTCGAGCGCGACGGGTGTTCCGAAAAGAATGCGAATCGCGGGGTTCTCCGTTAGCGCCCGCAAGCCGGTCTCATCAAGCGCACCTTCGAATGTCGTTTGGTACTGAAATGCCACCAGCGCCGACATTCCCCCACAGACAGTGGCGACGATCAGCGTGCCGCGGCGCAACTGCCGAACGCTCAGCATCGTGATCGCGCGGCCAGGATCCGACAAAGGTGGCGCAATGTTCGGCGCGAAAGCGGCGGCTGTCATCGCACCGTCTCGCCGTAGTAGTCGAGGAAGATCTCTTCGAGTGTGGGTTCTCGCATCGCGAGCGCAGTGATGTCTGCCAGAGCCAGAGCGCGCAATGCTTGCGTCGGCGCGCCAGCGAGACTGAAGCGCAGCCGATTCGCGTCGACCCGATCGAGGTTCGAGATTCCCGCAATGTTGTCCAACGCGGGTGGGGCTCCGCGATAGGACACGTCGACGACGGTTCGTCGCAGCTGGCGCAGGTCGGCGATGGTGTCGATCTCTACCAGCCGTCCGGATCGCAGTATCGCAACCCGGTCGCACACCGCCTCGACCTCCGCGAGTTGATGGGAACTCAGGAAGATCGTCTGGCCACGCTCCTTTGCCGCGACGACACAGCGGCGAAACTCGCGCTCCATCAGAGGGTCTAGGCCACTCGTGGGTTCATCGAGCACGAGCAGCGGCGCGCGGGTGGCGAACGCGGCGACCAGGGCGACCTTCTGACGGTTGCCGGTGGAATACGCCTTCCCGGGCCTGTCGAGGTCGAGCTGAAAACGAGCAACAAGTTCGGTCCGGTAGTCGATGTCGACGCTAGGGCCCACATTGCCGAGCAGTTCTAGGATTTCGGCACCGGTCAACGCGGGCCACAGTGCGACGTCAGCAGGCACGTATGCCACGTATCGGTGAGCAGTGCCCACGTCGCCTGCATCGATACCGAATATCTGGGCGCCACCGCTGGTGGGGCGAATGAGGCCGAGCAGCAGGCGAATTGTCGTCGATTTCCCTGCGCCGTTGGGGCCGAGAAACCCGAACACCTCACCCGGCTCGACGGCGAAGCTGACGTCGTCGACGGCGACGATCTTGCTGAACCTTTTCGTCAGGTGCTCGACGCAGACAGCGAACTGGGGGGAAGACCCTGCATGTACCGAGGAGGAAGCGGGCACCGGAAGCCTTTCACGAGTCGGGCTACTCACTGCCGACCCGACTTCCCGGCGCTCCAGGGGTAATCTACCTCCACGCGCCGCCGCGCACCAGCCAATAACGAGAATGGACGCCGTCGCCGCATTCACTAGAATTCGGTTGATGCCAACCAATTTGCGACTTCTGGCGCGTGGCTCGTGGTCGGAGACGCAGCGGTTCTCCGAGATTCTGCGACGAGAAACGGTGGGCGGCATCCTGCTACTCGCCACCGCGGGTGTCGCACTGGTATGGGCGAATACACCGTGGTCCGCCGCCTACCAGACGATTTCGGAGTTCAGCATCGGGCCAGCGGCACTGCATCTGAACCTTTCGCTGTCTGCGTGGGCTGCCGACGGATTGTTGGCCATCTTCTTCTTCGTCGTCGGGCTCGAGCTCAAGCGCGAATTCGTGGCGGGCGATCTGCGTGATCCACGGCGCGCGGCACTGCCGATCGCGGCGGCGATCGGCGGCATGGTTGTGCCCGCGGCGATCTACATCGGGATCAACGTGTTCGCCGGCCATCCGGAGAACATCGGCGGCTGGGCGGTCCCCATCGCCACCGACATCGCTTTCGCGCTTGCGGTGCTGGCGGTGCTCTCCACCCATCTGCCGACCGCGCTGCGCACCTTTCTGCTGACGCTTGCCGTCGTCGACGATCTGCTGGCCATCACCGTCATCGCGATCTTCTACACCGACCACCTCGCGCCGGTGCCACTCGCGCTCGCCCTGATTCCGATCGGACTGTTCGGGCTGGCGGTACAGCGAGGCGTGCACCACTGGTGGCTGTTGTTGCCCCTGGCGGTCTCGGCGTGGGCGCTGGTGCATGCCAGCGGTGTGCACGCCACCGTGGCCGGCGTCGTCCTCGGCTTCACGGTTCCCGTGCTCGGCCGACACGGGCACCCGACCGCAGAGTTGTTCGAACACACGGTCAGGCCCATATCGGCGGGTTTCGCCGTGCCGGTGTTCGCGTTCTTCGCCGCGGGTGTGACGGTCGGCGGCTGGTCCGGCCTCGGGGACTCGCTTATCCACCCGGTCACCGACGGCGTCATCGCGGGCTTGGTGATCGGCAAGCCCCTCGGGGTGTTTCTCACCGCCTTTCTGCTGGCCAGATTCACCCATGCGGCCCTCGACGATGACCTCGCTTGGCGCGACGTCCTCGGCGTGTCGCTACTGGCAGGGATCGGGTTCACAGTTTCGTTATTAATCGGCGAACTGGCGTTCGAGCACGGCAGCCCGGCCGGCGACGAGGTCAAGATCGGCGTACTCATCGGCTCCGTTCTCGCAGGTGTATTGGCATCTGTGGTGTTGCTGAGCCGAAACGCGGCGTACCGGCGCATCCACGAAATCGAGACCGCCGACGCCGATCACGACGGTGTGCCCGACATCTACAACGCTCAGCAGGACTGAACCAAGCCCGGTGCGTAGACTGACGGGATGCTTGAACAGATCCGCGGTCCCGCAGATCTGCAGCACTTGACCCAGTCCCAGATGGGTGACCTGGCGCAGGAAATCCGCGAATTCCTGATTCACAAGGTTGCTGCGACCGGTGGGCACCTCGGCCCCAATCTCGGTGTGGTCGAGCTCACCCTTGCCTTGCATCGGGTGTTCGATTCGCCGCACGATCCGATCATCTTCGACACCGGACACCAGTCCTATGTGCACAAGATGCTGACGGGTCGTAGCCACGATTTCGACACGCTGCGAAAGAAGGACGGCCTGTCGGGTTATCCGTCGCGCAGCGAGAGCGAACACGACTGGGTCGAGTCCAGCCACGCCAGCTCCGCGTTGTCCTATGCCGACGGATTGGCCAAGGCCTTCGAGCTGTCCGGGCACCGCAACCGCCACGTGGTCGCAGTCGTCGGCGACGGCGCGCTGACCGGCGGCATGTGCTGGGAGGCGTTGAACAACATCGCCGCGGCCCGGCGCCCGGTCGTGATCGTCGTCAACGACAACGGCCGCAGCTACGCGCCGACGATCGGCGGCTTCGCCGAGCACATGGCGGGGCTTCGCCTGCAACCGGGCTACGAGAAGGTGCTCGAGGAGGGCCGCAAGGCGGTCCAGAAGGTGCCGATCATCGGCGAGCTCTGCTACCAGTGCATGCACAGCATCAAGGCCGGCATCAAGGACGCGCTCTCGCCGCAGGTGATGTTCACCGACCTCGGCCTGAAGTATGTCGGTCCGATCGATGGTCACGACGAGCACGCAGTGGAGAACGCGCTGCGTCATGCGCGTGGGTTCAACGCGCCGGTGATCGTGCACGCCGTCACCCGCAAGGGCATGGGGTACGCCCCGGCCGAGAACGACGAAGCCGACCAGATGCACTCGTGCGGTGTCATCGACCCCGAGACGGGGCTGGCGACGTCGGTGCCGGGCCCCGGTTGGACGTCGGCGTTCTCGGAAGCCCTGATCTCCTATGCCGCCCGGCGCCGCGACGTCGTGGCCATCACCGCCGCGATGCCCGGCCCGACGGGTCTGTCCGAATTCCGCAAGCGATTCCCCGACAGATTCTTCGACGTCGGCATCGCCGAGCAGCATGCGATGACATCGGCCGCCGGTCTGGCGATGGGTGGCTTGCATCCGGTGGTGGCCATCTATTCGACGTTCCTCAACCGGGCATTCGACCAGATCATGATGGACGTCGCGCTGCACAAGCTGCCCGTCACGATGGTGCTGGACCGCTCGGGTGTCACCGGTCCGGACGGCGCCAGCCACAACGGCATGTGGGACCTGTCCATGCTGGGCATCGTCCCCGGCATGCGGGTGGCCGCGCCGCGCGACGGCGTCCGAATGCGCGAGGAACTCGGCGAGGCGCTCAAGATCAAGGACGGACCGACCGCCATTCGTTTCCCGAAAGGCGATGTCGGCGAAGATATTCCGGCGATCGAACGCCGTGGCGGCGTCGATGTGCTGGCGGTCCCGGCCGACGGTTTGTCCGATGACGTCCTGGTGGTGGCGGTCGGACCCTTCGCGGCGATGGCACTTGCGGTCGCTGAAAGGCTACGCAACCAGGGCATCGGCGTCACGGTCATCGACCCGCGGTGGGTGCTTCCGGTACCTGCGGCCGTGGGGGAGTTGGCGGCCGCGCACAAGCTGGTCGTCACCATCGAGGACAACGGCGTGAACGGCGGCGTCGGGTCGGCGGTATCGGCGTCCCTGCGCAGGGCCGAGATCGACGTGCCCTGCCGCGATGTCGGGTTGCCGCAGGAGTTCTTCGCCCAGGCGTCGCGTGGTGAGGTGCTCGCCGACGTCGGGCTGACCGACCGCAACATCGCCCGCCAGATCACGGGCTGGGTAGCCGCCCAGGGCGCTTCCGCCGCTCCCGAGCGCGAAGTCAGCCAGCGGTTCGACTAGACCGGCCGCAGTAGCCTCCAGATATGGATGCTGAACTCGAACGCTGGAAAGCCGCCGGCCAGTACTTCGACTACCTGGGCTTCGACATCTTCTACCGGGTCGAAGGCAGCGGCCCGAATCTGCTGCTCGTTCACGGGTATCCCTTCAACTCATGGGACTGGTCGCTGATCTGGCCCAGCCTCGTCGAACGGTTCACCGTCATCGCGCCCGACATGGTCGGCATGGGTTTCTCGGCCAAACCCGTCGCATACGGCTATTCGGTGCTCGATCACGCGGATATGCACGAGGCGCTGCTCGACCATCTGAATGTCGACCGATGCCACATGCTCGCCCATGACCTCGGTGACTCGGTCGGCCAGGAACTGTTGGCCCGCAGCGAATTCGGTCAGCAGGCGTACGGATCGGTGAGTTATCAGTCGATCACCTGGCTCAACGGCGGGATGTTCAACGAGGCCTACACGCCGCGCACCATGCAGAAACTGATGTCAGCGACACCGTTGGGGGACCTCATGAGCCCGCTGCAGGGCAGCCCGCTGTCGCGGCGGATCGTGGAGCCCACGATCAACGAGATGTTCGGCCCGAACACCAAGCCTTCGCGTGAACTGATGGGGCGATTCCACGAGATCCTCGAATACAACGACGGCAAGCGGGTGCTGCACAAGGTCGGACGATTCCTGGGCGATCGTTATACGCACCGCAACCGATGGGTGCGCGCCATGCGCGAAACCGCGGTGCCGATGCGGCTCATCGACGGACCCATCGACCCCAACTCCGGTGCGCACATGGCGCGTCGGTATGCAGAGGTCATTCCCAACGCGGATGTCGTGATGCTGGCCGACGACATCGGTCACTGGCCGCAGATCGAAGCCCCTGACGCGGTACTGGAGCACTTCCTGGCGCACATCGACCGAATCGGCTGATCGCGCCTCACTCTTGGAGCGAAGCGGGGTCGGGGAAGAGCGCCTCGGTGAGCACCGGGTCGGTGAGTTCGCGCTGCCACTGCCGCACCCCCGCCTCCCGCAGAAACTCATCGATCGCCGACGCGGTCTCCTCTGCGGTCGCGAGCGGCTGCCAATCCCAGCACAACCGGCGCACGATCTCCGGGGTGATGAGGTTTTCGGCAGGTACCGAAACCTGCTGCGACAGCTCGGTAATGCGGGCTCGCGCCGCCTCCAGGCGGGCTGCGGCCTCTGGCTTGCGACGCGCCCACCGAGACGCGGGGGGAGGGCCGGTGGATGTCTCCGCAGATGTGGGTGGATCGTCGGTGGTGCGGGCGCGGGCGAGCGCCTCCAGCCACACATTCGCCGACCGGCGTTGTCGCGAGCCGCCGAATACCGGTAGCGCGGTGAGTTTCTCGACTGTGTCGGGGTCGGTGGTGGCGGCGTTGACGATCGCCGCGTCGGGCAGGATGCGCCCCGGCGCGATGTCTCGGCGCTGCGCGATGTGATCGCGGGTGGTCCACAGTTCCCGGACCGCCGCCAGTGCGCGGACGTCACGAATCTTGTGTATGCCCGACGTGCGCCTCCAGCGGTCCCGTCGTGTCGGCATGGCTTCATACATGCGCAGATGATCGAATTCTTGTGCGGCCCAATCGGACTTGTGCTGCTCCTCGAGCACCGCGGCTATGGCGTATCGCAGGTCGAGCAGCACTTCGACGTCCAGTGCGGCGTAGTTCAGCCAGTCCGCCGGCAGCGGCCGCTTGGACCAGTCCGCGGCGCCGTGGCCTTTCATCAATTGCAGGCCAAGCAGTCTTTGCACCATCGCGGCGAGGTTCACCTTGTCGTACCCCGCCAGCCGGCCGGCGAGTTCGGTGTCGTACAGCTTCGTCGGCCGCATGCCGATCTCGGCCAGGCAGGGCAGGTCCTGGTCGGCCGCGTGTAAAACCCACTCGTCGGTGGCCAGCACCTTCGCGACCGGGGCGAGCGTGGCGACCGGGTCCCCGCCGTGGTTGACGGGGTCTATCAACACCGTGCCCGCGCCGGCCCGACGGATTTGCAGCAGGTAAGCGCGATTCGAGTAACGGAAACCTGACGCGCGTTCGGCATCGACGGCGAAGGGGCCGTTGCCGGACGCCAGGAGTTCGGCAGCATTTTCGATGTCGTGTGCGCTGACAGCCAGCTCGGGTACCCCGTCGCGCGGCGCCAGCAGTGGAGTGGCTTCCGGCTCGTCCTCCGAGCCCGACTCGGGGCTCTCCTCCTGGGAGTCGGCCATCCGTCAGGCGCGCGTGCGGGAGCTCAGGTCGGTCACTCCTGTCGGCGGCAGACCGGCGGCATGCTCGAGCACTTCGCAGAATGCCTCGACATGCGGCCCCAACTGCAGCGTGGTCGCCGTCCACGACGCCCGCAGTTCCAGCTGATGGGCGCGGGGGGGACCGGAGATGTCGCCGTAACGCACCGACGTGGTCGCGGTGACGGTGCCGCCCAGCGCGGTGACGTGTTCGGCCCGCTCCTCCAGCGCGTCGACGAGCCAACTCCACGCGACTTCAGGCAACAGCGGGTCGACGGCCTCGCTGGAGTCCAGGTCGGCCTGGATGTAGGCCACCAGACGCATCGTGCCGTCCCACGCTTCGGCGCCCTCGGGGTCGTGCAGAAGGATGAGACGTCCGAATGCGTCTCCCTCGGAGCGTTCGGGAACGATGGCTGTTTCGGGGTGACGGACCTCCGCGCCGAGCGCGTAGCTGTACGGCGCCAGCCGCTGAGGCGGGCGAATCGGGCCGAGCTCGATTTCTGCACGGACGGTGGTGGCATTCATCGCCGCCACCGCTTCGCGGAACTGAGCCGGTTCGGCGGCGGTGGTCACCGTTCGACGCTAGCCCCATTCCGCCAGGTCTGTGCGCAGGCGCGCCGATTTCGGCGGCCGAGGGGATCGTCGGTGGTCAGAGGATGTTTGCTGCACCCGAGCAAGGTCTTACCTGTCCAGAAGGCGAAATCGGATACCGTCGCGCCGGGAATTGGGGCGCCGCAGGGGGCTCATGGCAGCATTGAAGACGATGACGAACCGCCGTGAGCTGCCCGACTCGCCGTATCTCGCCGCCGCTCGCGGCCACAAGCCGAGCCGCGTGCCGGTGTGGTTCATGCGCCAGGCCGGACGTTCGCTGCCCGAGTACAGGGCGCTGCGGGCGAAGAACACGATGATGCAGGCGTGCTTCGACGCCGAGTTGATCACCGAGATCACGCTGCAACCGATTCGCAGGCATGGCGTGGACGCGGCCATTCTGTTCTCCGACATCGTCGTACCGCTGCGGGCTGCCGGCATCGAGCTCGACATCGTGCCTGACGTCGGACCGGTCATCGATCATCCGGTGCGCACGCGCGCTGATGTCAGTGCGATCAGACCGCTTGAGCCACAGCAGGTCGCGCCGGTCGCCGAAGCGGTCACGGCTCTGGTTGCCGAGCTGGACGACGTACCGCTCATCGGGTTCGCGGGGGCGCCGTTCACCTTGGCCTCCTATCTCGTGGAGGGCGGCCCGAGCCGCAACCATGAGCGCACCAAGGCGATGATGCTGGGCGAACCCGAGACCTGGCACGCGCTCATGACGACGCTCACGGATGTGACGATCGCCTTCCTGCAGACGCAGCTGACGGCCGGTGTGGACGCGATCCAGCTGTTCGACTCATGGGCCGGGACGCTGTCGCTGGCCGACTACCGCGCCTACGTGCTGCCGCACAGCACGCGGGTGTTCTCGACGTTGAAGGACGCCCGTGTTCCCATGACCCACTTCGGGGTCGGCACCGCCGAACTGCTGGGTGCGATGGGTGAGGCAGGCGCCACAGTCGTCGGCGTGGACTGGCGCACGTCGCTGACCGACGCCGCGGCACGTGTGGCGCCCAAGACGGCATTGCAGGGCAACCTCGATCCGGTCGTTCTCCTCGCGGGCTGGCCGGTCGTGGAACGCGCGGCCCGCGCCGTCGTCGAGGACGGTCGCCGTGCGATCGATGCCGGGGCCGGCGGACATGTCTTCAATCTCGGCCACGGCGTGCTGCCCGGCACGGACCCCGGCGTGATCACTGAACTGGTGGCGTTGGTGCATTCGCTGTGAGCGCATCGTATTGCATTGTCGGCGGCGGTATTTCGGGACTGGTCGCCGCTTACCGGCTGCGTGTTTCGGCGGGTGCGGACGCATCGATAACCCTGTTCGACCCGGCCGACCGGCTGGGAGGTGTGCTGCGCACCGAGCGGATCGGCGGCCAGCTGATGGATGTCGGCGCGGAAGCGTTCGTTGCGCGCCGCCCCGAGGTGCCCGCGCTGCTGGCCGAGTTGGGCCTTGGCGACAGGCAGATCGGCACCACAGGGGTGCGCCCCTTGATCTACAGCCAGGAACGTCTGCACCCGATGCCCAAGGACACCCTGCAGGGCATTCCGGCGCATCCCGCGGCATTGGCCGGGCTCGTGGACGACGCGACACTGGCCCGGATTCGCGACGAGCGTGGCCGGCCTTTGAGCTGGCGTCCGGGTGCCGATCCCGCCGTCGCGGAGCTGGTCGGGCACCGGTTCGGCGACCAGGTGGTGGCGCGCTCGGTCGATCCCTTGCTGGCCGGTGTGTACGCAGGGTCGTCGGCCACCATCGGTGTTCGATCGGCTGTTCCGCCGCTGGCGGCGGCGCTGGACCGCGGTGCGCGCAGTCTGACCGATGCGGTGCGTGACGCGCTGGCGGCGTCGGCGCCGCCCGCGGCCGGGTCGGTATTCGGGGCGATCGAGGGCGGATACGCGGTGCTCGTCGACGAGCTCGTCCGGCGGGCGGGTATCCGATGGCTCCAGGTTGCCGTTGAGCAGGTCAGCCGCACGCAGCAGGGCTGGGAAATCGTCGACGACGAAGGTGGGCGCCACCACGCCGACGCGACGGTGCTGGCCGTTCCCGCGCCGCGGCTCGCACGTCTGGCTGAGGCGGTCGCCCCGCGTACCGCGGCGGCGGCGCGCCGTATCGGCGTGGCGTCGAGTGCGTTGGTGGCGCTGGCGTTGCCGGGTGGCACACCGCTTCCGGAGCAATCCGGTGTATTGGTCGCCGGGGGAGAACGGTTGCGCGCCAAGGCGGTCACGTTGACGACGAAGAAGTGGGGCGGCCGCGGCAACGTCGAGCTGGTACGACTGTCCTACGGCCGGTTCGGTGACAACCTCGCGATGAACGCAGGCGACGAGGACCTGCTGGCGTGGGCGGCGCAGGACCTGGCAATGCTGTTCGAGGTCGCGGTCGAGCCGGTCGACTGCCGCGTGCAGCGCTGGATCGACGCGATGCCGCAGTACGGACCCGGCCATGGCGAACTGGTTGCCGAATTGCGCGCCGGTCTGCCGCCGACACTGGCCGTCGCGGGCGGCTACCTGGACGGTATCGGCGTCCCGGCGTGCGTGGCGTCGGCCACCAAGGCAGTGACGTCTTTGGTTACCGCGCGCGTGGCACGATAGGCGCATGGCCAAGCTCGATTTCGACTCTCTCAACGCCTCGATCCGCTACCTGATGTTTTCGGTGTTCTCGGTGCGCCAAGGGGTGCTTGGCGTGGAGGACGGGGCACGCGCCGCCGTCATCGACGAGACCGCGACGTTCCTCAAGCAGCAGGAAGACAACGGTGTGGTGGTCCGCGGGCTCTACGACATCGCGGGCATGCGGGCTGATGCCGACTTCATGATGTGGACGCATGCCGACAACGTCGAGGCACTGCAGGCCACCTACTCAGACTTCCGCCGCACGACGACGTTGGGCCGGGCCAGCACGCCGGTGTGGAGCAACGTCGCGCTGCACCGGCCCGCCGAGTTCAACAAGAGCCACATCCCGGCATTCCTTGCGGGGGAGGAGCCGGGCAACTACATCTGCGTCTATCCGTTCGTCCGGTCGCTGGACTGGTATCTGCTGCCCGACGAGGAGCGCCGCCAGATGCTCGCCGACCACGGGATGGCCGCGCGCGGCTACAAGGACGTGCGGGCCAACACCGTGCCCGCGTTCGCGCTCGGTGACTACGAGTGGATCCTGGCGTTCGAGGCACCGGAGTTGCACCGCATCGTCGACCTGATGCGCGATCTGCGCGCCACTGATGCGCGCCGCCATGTCCGTGAGGAGACGCCGTTCTTCACCGGCCCGCGGGTCGGGGTGGAAGAGTTGGTCACCAGACTCCCGTAGCCGCAGAAACGAGGTCGACGTGCTGGAAGTCGGTAGCAAGGTAGAGGCGCGCGAATTGGAGACGATCAGCGGCGCGAAGGTTGCCGTGCCGTCGCCGAATGCCATTGTTCATCTGCAGTTCCGAAGGTTCGCTGGTTGCCCGATCTGCAACTTGCACATCCGTACGGTCGCACGTCGACTCGACGAGATTGCCGCCGCCGGGATCGTCGAGGTCGCCGTGTTTCATTCTTCTGCCGAGGAGTTGCGCCGCTATCAGGCCGACCTTCCGTTCGAGGTGGTCGCCGATCCTGGACGCGAGCTCTACCGGGAGTTCGGAATCGAGTCCTCGATCCGTTCGATACTGAATCCCAAGGCGTGGCGCGCAGGCGCGCGCGGGATGCGATGGACGACGCCGGGCGGTGCGGTGGGATTGCGTGAGGCGCATCTGGGTATGCCGGCGGATTTCCTCATCGGCCCTGACGGCATCGTCCGTGCATGCAAATACGGCACGCATGCTGACGACCAGTGGTCGGTCGACGAGATCCTGGCTCTGGCAATCCAATAGCCGCTGATGCCGACCGCTGAATCGAAGCCGACCGACGAGGGGATGGGTGCAGTTGCCCGAGCAGAAAACCGGACAGGACAAGCTGTTCGACGCGTTGACCACCAAAGGCACCGCCTTCACCCATACCGAGCGTCGAAAGTTCGGTCTGCTGGGACTGCTGCCGACTGCGGAGAAGACCCTCGACGAGCAGGTCGCTCACAGCTGGAATGAGTTCTCCACGCGCCGCGAGGGTCTCGACCAACACATCTATCTGCGCGCGCTACAGGATCGCAACGAGACGCTGTTCTACCGGCTGCTGCACGACCATATCGCCGAGACGATGCCAATTGTCTACACCCCGACGGTCGGGGAGGCCTGCCAGCGCTTCAGCGAGATATACCGTCGGCCCCGTGGACTTTTCGTGAGCTATCCCGACCGGGAGTACCTGCGCGAGGTGATACGCAACCGCCCGCACAGCGACCCCGACGTGATCGTCGTGACCGACGGCCAACGAATTCTCGGCCTGGGCGATCAGGGCATCGGCGGCATGGGCATCCCGATCGGGAAGCTGTCGTTGTACATCCTCATCGGCGGAATCGACCCGGCGCGCACGCTGCCGATCGTGCTCGACGTGGGCACCGACAACGTCGAGCTGCTCGAAGACCCCCATTACCTCGGCTGGCGGCATCGGCGCATCGACGACGATGACTACTACGCGTTCATCGACGAGTTCGTCGCCGCGGTCCGCGACGAACTTCCGAATGTGCTGCTGCAGTGGGAAGACTTCGCGACGGCGCACGCGCAACCGATCCTCGCGCGCTATCGGGACAAGCTGCTCACCTTCAACGACGACATCCAGGGCACCGCAGCCGTTGCCGTTGGTGCGCTGCACGGTGCGGCGAAAGTCGCGGGCAAGCCCTTGTCGCAACAGCAGGTCGTGATGCTCGGGGCGGGCTCGGCCGGCATCGGGGTGTTGGACATGGTGCACCGAGAGATGATGTCGGAGGGGTTGTCCGACGCCGAGGCAGCGGCGCGTATCTGGGTGGTCGACGTGGTGGGTCTACTCACCGACGACCGCACCGACCTGTCGGAGGGGCAGCGCAAGTTCGCCAAGCCTGCCGACGGCGTCGCCGCCTGGGGCCTGTCGGGACCGGCCCAGCTGACAGACGTCGTGCACCACGTCGATGTCGGTGTGCTGCTTGGGCTTTCGACAGCCGCAGGGGCATTCACCGAGGAGATCGTGCGCGAAATGGCACGCAAGGCCGAGCGACCGATCATCTTTCCGTTGTCGAACCCGACCAGTCGGGCGGAGGCGCACCCAGCTGAGCTGGACGAGTGGACCGACGGGCGGGCGCTCATCGCGACGGGTTCACCGTTTGCAGCGTTGCGGCGCAACGGCGTCGAGCGTGCGGTGGCGCAGTGCAACAACGCCTACATCTTCCCGGCGATGGGGCTGGCCGTGACGGCGGCGCAGGCCACCCGGGTGACCGACGAGATGATGCGGGCGGCGGCGGCAAGCCTTGGTGATGCGTCACCCGCTCTGTCGGATCCCGATGCTCCGTTGCTGCCGTCGTGGACGGAGGTTCCCGACATCGCGGTGAAGATCGCGCTCGCCGTGGGGCGGCAGGCCGTCGCCGACGGTGTCGCTCCCAAGCGCAGCGACGACGAACTGGCTGCGCGCGTTGCCGAAGTGCGCTGGCTGCCGGAATACCCGTCGACCTGATCGGGCCATCGCGCCGACTCCGCTGACAGCGCAGAGTTCGCCGTCCACCCTGCCTAGCGCGTTACTCGGCGGGCACCAGGCGCAGTGAGATCGAGTTGATGCAGTAGCGCTGGTCGGTCGGCGTCGGATAGCCCTCGCCTTCGAAAACGTGGCCGAGGTGGCTGTGACAATTGGCGCAGATGACCTCGACGCGATGCATGCCCATGGTGTCATCTGAGCGCAGGATCACCGCGTCGGAGTTGGCCGGATCGAAGAACGACGGCCAGCCGCAATGGGATTCGAATTTCTCGCTGCTGCGGAACAGTTCGGCCCCGCAGGCTCGACACTCGTAGACGCCGTCGGTTTTGGTGTCGGTGTACTCACCGATGCCGGGGCGCTCGGTGCCGGCATCGCGCAGGACGTGGAACTCCTCGGGGGTGAGTTTCTTGCGCCATTCGTCGTCGGTCAGCTGCAGTTTGGGAGCAGGGGTGGTCATGTCTCCACGTTAGCGATTCTCAGCCCTTTGCACGGGTGCGGGCGTTTTCCCAGCATCTTTCATCCAGGGCGGGTCGATGCCGTCGTCCAGCCGGTTCTCAGCCTTGGCGTCCAAATAGCGGAAATACAGCACGCAGAACACCACGATCAGCATCAGGCACCAGCCGTAGGTGAACTTCATGTACTCGAGGAAACGGCCGGTGGTCGGCCAATGCCCGAGAAGCCATCGGTCTGCGCTCATGAACCCGTAGATCGCCAGCCACGCAGGCCAATTGCGCAGCACCGAGTTGGGCCGTACGACCGTCATCAGGAAGGGGAACAACATCATCGAGTAGTAGCCCTGACCCAGTGACAACACCAGGAACGACGTGATCAGCAGCACGCCGGACGAAGTCAGCATCCAGAACAGCGGATCGCGGGTCCGGTAGTACTTGTAGAGCAGCCACAGCGACAACACCGCGAGCACGACGAAGGCCAACCGCAGCAACAGCGTCAGCCAGATCGGCAGGCCGTAGTAGAGCCCATTACCCGCGATGGAGCTGTTGAAGTAGTCGCGGGTGGTGAAGATGTACTCGGCGGTGCGGGTCACAAAGTTCATCGGATCTTTGACCAGCGGCCAGGCGGCGAGGTTGAACGCGATCGGCACCAGTACCGCGGGGATCAGCGCCCGCCACTGTCGATTCAGCAGCGGAATCAACAGCAGCGGTGCCAGCAGAGGTTTGACGACCAGGGTCAGACCGATGGCTGTGCCCGCCAACCATTCGTGGTTGCGGTTTCCGTCCAGCAGCCACCGGAAGAACAGCACCTCGAGCAGCAGGATGCAGCCGTTGATATTGCCGAAAACCAGTGTGTTGACGACGCTCTCGCTGATGAACATCGCCGTCAGAAGGGCAGGCAGTGCCACCGAGTCGAACGTGAAACCGAACAGCCGAATGAGGAAGTACGCGGCGAGAATGATCGCGATCGTGTTGAAGGTGATGAACCAATATCGTGATGCGTCGACGGGGAGATATCCGAACGGCGCCATGATCAGCGTGCCGCCGGGAGGGTAGAGGTAGTGCGGGTCGACGTGGTTGAAGTGCTCGTTGTAGATGTCCCAGCCCATCTTGAAATTCACGACGGCGCGGTACACCGGTCCGTAGTCGTCGGTGATGTAGCCATTGGTGGCCAGGACGTAGCTGCGATGAATGATGAACAGAATGGCCAGCGGCCACAGGATCGACCGCAACACCGTGGCCAGAGCCGGCGGGGAGGTGCGGGGCCGGAACGCGGCCAGGACACGATCACGCACCAGCGAACCGTACCCGACCCCGTTGGGGCTAGGTGTCACGCCGGGCAGAACGTGTCGGTGTCGGGCAGGTTGCCGCTGTCGAGATAGGCGATCACCGGAGGCAGCGCGCAGGGGGAGTACACGGAGGCGCCGTGGCCGATGCCCTGCCACATCACGCGCCTGTTGGCCGCGCCGGCGTTGATGACCGTCGCCGCGACGGCGGCCACCCCCTCATTACCGACGATCGGGTCGTGTTGGGTGCCCAGGAGCAGGACCGGAGTCTTGAGATTCTGGGGCTCTTCCGGAGCCGAGCCGCTGGGCCAGTTCAGGCACTGCACCAACTCGAGTGCGCCCACCTGGCCGAACTGCGGGTACAGCTTCTCCCACGCGACCACCAGCTCGCGGACCCGGTCGGGGGTGGGGCGGTTCAGCGAGTCGCTGCAACTGTTGACGAACTGACCGTCGGTGCCGCGCAGCGTCTCGGCTTCGGCGATCAGCGTGTCCATCGCGTTCCAGTCCCCGGAGCGGGCGCCTGCCAGTGCCGACGCCAGCCTGTTGGTGGAGGCGACGCGATCACCGCGCGGGTACGCCAGCGCCGTGGCGATCGCGTCGGCAACGGTTGCCACCGAGTGCGAACTCGTCGCATCGAATCCCCGCACCTGCTTCAGCACCGCATCGACGGCGCCCTTGGGGTCGGAACCCAGCGGGCAATTGACCGCTACGCATTGACTGGCCCACGCATCGAGTGCGGACTGTTCGCCCTTGACGCGCTGTTCCATCGCGGCTTCCGCGGCGATGCCCAGCGGCAGCGGGGAATCAAGGACGAGCCTGGCCACCTTGTTGGGATGGCTGCCCGCATAGGCCAATGCCACCTGCGCGCCGTTGCCGATACCGAACAGCGCCAGTGCTGGGACATCCCAGGTGCTGCGCAGCCGTTCGATGTCCTCGGCGGCATGCGCGTTGTCGTAGGCGGAGTCCCCGGGTGCGATGGTGTCGGTGCAACTCGTGGTCGCGGCCTGCGTGATCTCGCCCAGGTTGGCGACGGGATCGTCACCGGGCTGAAACTGGGCCTGATCGAGCATCGCCTGACGGTCGTACAGGTCGCGGCAATCCAGCGCCCCCGACATGCCGATGCCGCGACGATCCACCGCCACGATCGGCCGGGCCTTGAGCACGTCGGCGCCGGACCGCGTCAAAAAGACCGGCAGCTGCATCGAGGTCGGCAGGTCGGACCCGGTGGTCATCACCAGCGGCCCGGCATCGCCGGGGGTCTCGTTGGTCGTTGCGCGAACCACACCGATGCTGATCGACCCCGACGCGCCCTTGATCGGGTCGAGGTCGGCGTCGTAGGTCGCGCAGTCGAGTCGCACTCCGGGGATGGGGGTGATGGACGCATCGGAGAACACCTGGGAGGTGCATTCGCGCCAGGACAGGTCGTTCTTTACAGGCTCGATCGGCGGTGGGCCTTGCTGCACCGGGGTGGTCTGCGGCTGGCCCTGGGCATGCGCGCCGGAGTCCGTGGCGAAGCGTGGATTGGCAGCCAGACCAGGTGCGCAGCCGGCCAGCAATACCGACAGTACGAGGGCCGTAGTGCCCAGCATCCGAATCGGACGACGCCCCTGCATGCCGACCACAGTACTGATTCGGAAGTTGAATCCTCGTCGCGCTAGGCCTGATCGCGCGTCATCGAGCCCGGACATAGCGGGTGTAGAGGTAGCCCTGGTCGTCGGACAGCAGGTGCGCGGGCCGCATTCTCGTGTGGACCTCGCCGGCGCCCGCGGCGATGCGGCGGCCGGACCCGCCGACCAGGACGGGCGCCACCGTCAGGCAGAGCTCGTCGAGCAGGTCGTCTTCGATCAGCTGGCTCAGCAGCAGCGGGCCGCCTTCGGAGAGCACGCGGAACAGCCCGCGCTCGGCGAGGATCTTCAGCACTGTGGCCCCGTCGACGGAATCGGATCGCGGCCCGGATGCGTTCAGCACCTCGGACACCGCTCCCAACCGCAGCTGCGTGTCGTCGAAGGAATCGGCCGACGTCAGGATCAGCGGCGCGACCTCGGTGCGGGTGAAGAACAGCGCTTCGGGATCGAGGAGTCCGCTGCGCGTCACGACGGCGATCGGCGGCACTTCAGCCTGCCCGCGGCGCTGTCGGTCGTGTCGCTGCGCGAGTGGCACCTGAGCACCGGAGTAGTTCTCGACCCGCACCGTGGCGGCGCCGACCAGGATGACGTCCGCTGCGTAGCGCATGAGGCTGAACATGCTGCGGTCGCCCGGTCCGGCGAGACCGCCGGCCTTACCATCGGCAGTTGCCCCGCCGTCGAGACTGGCGATCATGTTGGCGCGAACCCAACAGTTCTGTAGCCGTTCGGGGTAGGCGTAGAAGTCGGCGAGGCTGCCGTCGGCTCCGTCAATCAGGGCGCCATTGGGCCCTAACACGGTGAACTGCATCCCGGCGGCGGTATCGGCCATGAACAGCATTGCAACACGCCGTTAAGGTGCCTGCATGCACGGGTCCAGCGATGTCGGACATTTGGTCGACCGGCATCCCAAGGTCACACCGGAACGATTGATCGCTCAGCTCACCCCGCCGCCGACCTTCGCCGAGGTCAGCTTCGACACCTACATCCCCGATCCGGCGGAACCGACGCAGTCCGCGGCCGTCGGGATCTGTCAGCAGTTCTGCGCCCAGGCGGTCGAGCGGACGGGCCGGCAAGAAGAAGCTGTTCGGCCGTCACGAGGTGCTGCCCGGCGTCGGGATCTATCTCGACGGCGGCTTCGGCGTCGGCAAGACACATCTGCTGGCGTCGTCCTACTACCAACTGCCCGAACCCAAGGCGTTCGCCACCTTCGGCGAGTTGACGCAACTGGCGAGTGTCTTCGGTTTCGTCGAATGCATCGAGCTGCTGGCCGATTACGTCGTGGTGTGCATCGACGAGTTCGAACTCGACGACCCCGGCAACACGACGCTGATCTCGCGGCTGCTGTCACAACTCGTCGAACGTGGGGTGTCGGTGGCGGCCACGTCGAACACGCTGCCCGAGCAACTCGGTGAGGGCCGATTCGCCGCGCAGGACTTTCTGCGCGAGATCAACACTCTTGCAGCGATTTTCACGACCGTACGGATCGATGGACCCGACTACCGGCATCGCGACCTGCCTGCCGCATCAGCAGCCGTTGAGCGACGACGAGGTCGCCGCCCGCGCCGCGCAAACGCCCGGCGCGACGCTCGATGACTTCGACGCGCTGTGCGCCCACCTGGCCACCATGCACCCGTCGCGATACCTGGCCCTCATCGAGGGTGTGCCCGCGGTCTTCATCACCGGCGTACACGCGATCGACGACCAGAATGTGGCGCTGCGTCTGGTGTCGCTGACCGACCGGCTATATGACGCGGGCATCCCCGTGGTGGCGTCCGGCGCGAAGATGGACACGATCTTCAGCGACGACATGCTGGCAGGCGGATTCCGCAAGAAGTACCTGCGCGCGACATCGCGGTTGCTCGCGCTGACGGCGGCGTCCTCTTAGCGCCGAACGTGGGTTACCCGCGCTAGACCGGGCGCACCATCACGTAGTCGTTCTCGATCGCGTCGCCGAGTCGAAAAGTCTTGGTGCCGTTGATCGCAAAGCCGTGCTTGCCGTAAAAGCGCTGCGCGCGAAGGTTCTTCTGATTGACGCCCAGCCACATGGCTTGTGCGTGCTGGTCGCCGGCCCACGCGAGAGCGGCGCTCATCATCGCCGCGGAGGCGCCGGCGCCGTGGCTGTCGGGCAGCACATACATTTTCGACAGTTCGATCGCCGGGCGCAGCGTGACGGCGCGCTGGACATCGTCGTCGTCGGGAACACCGCGAATCAGCATTGCGTAACCGATCATTCGCAGCTCCTCTCGGGCAGCGAGCACCAAACGTTCGGAGTCGGCGAGGTAGTCGCGGAAACGCTGCTCGGACAGGTTCTCGTCGATGAACGCGGCGACGTTCTCGGCGCTCACCGACTCCGGGCACGCCAGCGGAAACGTTCGTGCGGCGACGTCGGTGAGTTCGGCAAGGTCGGCGACGGCGGCCGCGGTCACATCAATGCGCAATACAAGTGCCCGATCGTCAGGCGACGTTCCACTGTGCGAGGTGTTCGCCGGTGACCTTGTCGAGCAACACGACATTCGAGATGAGGTCGCGGTAGCAGTCCCACCAGACTCCGCCGCTGACCGTCGACCCGGCGGGGGCGTTGACCAACGCGCGCGACAACGCGTCGGGTGCGTCGGTGTTGCGCGGCTCGTAGGAATCACCTGTCGCGGTGACTCCGCGGAATTGGTAGGTGATGGCCTGGGCGTATGGGGTGGGCACCTGAATCGGGTGCACGGTGATCTGAGCGCGCCAGACCTGATAGCGGGGCGCCCGTGGCGGATATCCGAAGCCAGGGGGGATCGGTGACGGGTCCAGGCTGTTCACGGTGATGTCGGCGACGAGGCCCTCGAAGTTCACCCGCAACGTTTCGCCGAGGCGGCCGATCGGCGAGGGTGCGGCCTGCGCCTCGTCGGGCGCAGCCTGGGCGGGCATCGCCGTGAGACCGGCGACGGTCGCCAGCACGGCGACGAGGAGAACGAACCAGCGACGCATGCACGCACTATGGCACAAACTGAAACCTGTTACAGCCGCTTCAGGACACCCACGGTCCGGACCCGCCGATCTTCTCGATGCGCACGCGCGTGAGAAGTCCCGCCGGTGCGTTGGGAGGCGGAAAGTGTTCGTCGCTGCCCAACATCACCTTGGCCAGCGTCTTGAGCAGGTCGGGAGCGCCACCTTCGACGATCCGCGCGGAGCCCGTGACCGTCAGATAGTCCCTGAGTTGGCCCGGCCGCTCGGGACCCAGGATGGTGACGGACACGCGTGGATCGCGGCGGACGTTGCGAGTCTTGCGATACTCGCTGCAGGTGCGCCGAGACGAGCTCGTCACCTTCGGCGGTCGAGTCCAGCGCCATCCAGATGGTGGAGACCTGCGGGCTGCCGTCGGGGTTGAGCGTGACCAGAACCGCGTCGGTGCCCGCGCCGATGAGATCGCGTGCGGCGGCGTTGAGCCTCATGCGTTGTTCTACCACTGAGCGCCCAGTTTCATTCCCTCAGCCGGCCTCCAGGTCGAGCAGTGTCGACTTGGCCAGCACGCCACCGACGTACTGGCCGGTGGATCCGTCCGATCGCACCACCCGGTGGCATGGCACCACCACCGGAAGCGGGTTGTGTGCGCAGGCGGTGCCGACGGCGCGTACCGCGCGGGGATGACCGATGGCGGCGGCGACGGTCGCATAGCTCTCCCGGTGTCCGTAGCCGATGTCGCGCAGGTGCTCGACGACCTCACGTCGGAATCCGTTGGACAGCCGCAGGTCGACCGGAACGTCAAAAATGGTGCGGCGCTTGGCGAAGTACTCGTCGATCTGCCGCACGACCGCTTCCAGCCGGGTCGGTGATCGCAAAATGCGGGGGCTGACGGCGTCGGCGAGCCGGGACAAGACGGCGTCATGGCCTTCGATGTCATACGCCACCCGAACCACCCCGACGGGGGTCGCGGCGAGCAGCAGCGTGCCGACCGGGGTGTCGATCGTGCGGTACGCGATATCGAGCGCCCGGTCTGCCTCGGCGGCCTGTTCGAGTCGCAGATGCAACCTCGACATCGTCTCGTCGTCAGTCTTCAGCTCATCGAAAATGTTGGCGGTCATGGTGTTTCGTCCTTCTGATAGGTCTGCCGCAGAGATTTGATGCCGTCTGCGGCCGCGCGGCGGGCGGCATCGGGGGAGTTGTCAAGCAAGAGCGCGATCTCGGCGAACGGCAGGCCGGCGATGTGGTGGTAGGCGACGGCCTGGCGTTGTTTGGTCGGCAGTCGTTGCAGCGCCGTCCACAGGTCGGGGTCGCGGGCAGCGGGATCGGCGTGCGGTGTCGGGCGTTCCGGAATGGTGTCGGTGGGCACAGGTCGACGGGAGCGGGCGCGGCCGACGTCAAGCGCGCGGCGATGCGCAATGGTGACCAGCCACGCTTCGACGTTGGCGTCGTCGGGCAGTTCCGGATAGGCCCGCAGCGCAGAGAGGAAGGTTTCCGACCAGGCGTCCTCCGCGTCCAGTGGTCCGACGACAGCGCGGCAGACCCGCAGCACGGTTGCGCCGTGCTCGACGACTACCGCTTCGAATGGGCGCACCTTCACATTGTGTAGACGCCGTACCACTGTGCGATGTGAGATCAGCTTTTGGTGAACGGTTCCAACGCGGTCCGGAGATCCTGTTCGAAGCGTTCCCGCTCGACGCCGAGGCGGTGCAGTGGGCCGTCGTCGTCCTCGGCCTCGAGCAGGGCGAGAACGATGTGTTCGGTGCCAACGTAGTTGTGGCCCAGGCGAAGCGCCTGCCGGAACGTCAATTCGAGGACCTTCTTCGCTGATCCGTCGAATGGGGTCAGCGCGGGCAGATCAGCTTCGGATGCGTGGCGGCAGCGTGACCGCGTCGGCGATCGTGTCGGCGTCCACACCCTGACCTGCGAGCAGCTTGACGGCCAGCCCGTCGGGGTCGGCGAAGAGTGCGAGCAGTAGGTGGTCGGGGTTGATCTCGGTGTTTCGGGCCTCGTGCGCCTTGTTCTGGGCGGCGACGACGGTGTTGCGTGCTCGAGGCGTGAATCGACTGAATCCGGCGTTGGGGTCGAGCGCGTCGGTGTCGGTGGGCGCCTTGGGGACGAATCGTTTCTGGGCGGCCTGCTTGGTGACGCCCATGCACTTGCCGATCTCCGTCCATGACGCACCGGATCGACGGGCCTGGTCGACGAAGTGGCCGATGAGGTGGTCGGCGATCTCGCCAAGGGACTCGGCGGCCAGCATAGCGTCGGTGAGTTGCTCGAGCGGCTCGTCGTGCACCTTCTTGATGACGTCGATGAGGTCGTCGAGGCGGACGGGGTTTTCGATCTTCGCGGGCTCGGTCATGACGTCAACCCTAGGTTGACGCCGATTCATCGTCAACCAGGGTTGACGCTTGGGGATATCCTCGGCGGACAGTGCGGTCAAGGATGCCCAGCGTGGCACGTAACGCGAGCTCGGAGACGATCGGGAAGATGTTGGCGTCCCGCCAGTGCTGGTCGATGGCCGACCAGTCGTAGAACGACGTGACCAGCGTTTCGCCGTCGGACGGTTCAAGGCGATAGCCGTAGACGTGGCCGATGTCGGGCTTGATCTGGCCGAAGATGGTCCACGCGATCAACCGGTCCTGCTCGAACTCACTGATCGAGACGGTGACCTCGTAACGGCCCAGCTCTGGAAAGTCGTTGAGCGACTCGCGATCCATGTGCACGACGAAGCTGTCGCCGACCGCCTTGACCCGATTGCCGTCAGCGCCCTGCAGCATGCCGGTGGCGTCGATCGCGACATGGCCCTGCGGATCTGAGAGCACCGCGAAGATGTCGGCGGCGGAAGCAGCAATGGCGCGGGGGACTTCGAGGCGTTCGGTCATGGGCAGATCGTGTCAAGGTGTGATCTGCGTCGAGCCCGTTTTGGTGATACCTGATCGGGTAATCGAAGACGAAATGTCCCCCAACAAAGTCGAACCCTCGACCGCGCAGCCATTGCTGCTGCGGCAAGCGATCGCGTTCATCCACGACAACGCACATCGCGATATCACGCTGAGCGACATCGCGGCGTCCGTCAACGTCACACCGCGATCGGTTCAGTACACGTTTCGGCGCCATGTCGGCTCGACACCGCTGGAGTATCTGCGATCCCTGCGGCTGAACCGCGCCCACCGTGAGCTACAGGCCGCCGACCCGACTGTCGACACCGTGATGGCGATCGCCGGGCGGTGGGGATTCGGGCACGCGGGACGCTTCAGCAGCATGTACAAGCGCACGTTCGGCACGTCGCCCAGCCGGACGCTGCGCAGCTAGCGTTCTATACCGGGAAAAAACCGTCCCGGGTGAAGATGCCAGGCTGCCACCCCTTGGCGCCCAGGCACAGCATCGGGCGCCCATCCGGATGTTGGGCTGCCGCTTGAGGTTTGGGGCATGGCGCGCCAATCTCCTGGACGCCGAACAACTCATAGGTCGCAACCCAGAAGCCTGTGTACTGAGGCGGCCACTGGTTGACGATCCAGCGGCACTGCAACACCTCGCCGCCAGGACCTCGACCGAAGGTGAAGCGGTCCAGGTTGGTGCAGGGCGCGGTGAGGTGAGCTTCGTAATTCATGCCGGGCACGTCAGAGGGGTAGCGCCCCGACGTGTCGGGATACATCAGATCGTCGGCAGTGGCGGTCGGCGCGACGCTGATGGCAGCGCAGGCGATCGCGGCGGCGGCGATGAGTTGGCGAATCATGTCCCACCCCTAGGTCGTCATGACCGGTTGGCCTTCGGCAAGCCTAATGGGTGCATCGCGGCGTACGAGCGGTTTCGCGGTGATGACGGATGCGTCAGCAATTGATTCCCAGCGCAATTCACGCCGAACATCAACGTGGCATCATGTGGCGGCCCTCCGACCGGAAGTACCGGATGGGCGACGCCACCAACGGCGTGTCCCACAATGCGCCAGCCGACGCGGCGACAAACAGTCCGAACAGACCGGCCGTCGCGAACAACGCTTCACTCGCCATGCGGAACGGATACCCGTCGCGTCGTATTCGACACCCAGTAAACCCAGAGCTATCTGAATCGTCGCCGGCGGCACGCGGATCTACCCAAACCGCCGTCGGCTCAACCTTTTCGACGCTCCCGGGCCCGGGAACCGTCGCCGCGATAGTGATCGTGGCCGGCGCGCACCCGCACGCCGACGCTGCCGCCACCATTGCTGCCTACGACGCTTTCGACCGTCAGCGCCGTCGCTGACAACGGCGATGCGGTTTTGAAGGTTGTTGCGAAGCCCCCGACCCCAGCGCGGGGGCTTCGCCGGACCAGCCGCCGGCGCCGGGTGTGCGAGCCAGTGGCGGCGGCGCTCCCGCTAACTCAAATAGCCCGTTTTACTCTGATCTAATCCTCTGAGCAAACTTCTTGGCGGCCGGATCGGCGGGCGTCGTCGGGTCAGCGGCGAAACTCGGGCTGTGGAGCAGAAGCAAGCAGACTGCCCCAGGAGTGGACGCTGGCCATTTCCGGAGTCGTGCTCGCGGTGGCCGACTCGCTGAAGCTGACCGCCCCCGCGACGGCTCCGAATCCGACGGCCGCGACGGCGGCGGTGGCGGCGGCGATGTGCTTGATGCTCATGACTACCTGCTTCTGGTTCTGGGGCTGGGTTAGTGGCTGCAATGAGCATCCGCCGGCGATCTTGGACTTTTCTTGGAAGACGATCCAGGCGCGGCTCGACCCGCCACGTGGGGGATCGTGGCGGGCCGAGTGGTCCGTCGCGGGCTGGTGTTCTCGCCGAGAGCCTTAGAACCCTCCGGCGAGCGCCAGGAGATCCGGCAGCTGTCCGAGGTCTCCAAGGTTTCCGAGAACCGGGACGTTGCTCAGCTCGCCGAGACCCGCGATGCTGCCGATCTCTCCGACGCTCTCGATCAACGGCAGGTACTCCACCAAGTCCGTCAGTGACTCCACCGGGAATCAGCGGTGAGATCGCATCCACGCCGTCATCGGCGCTCGCCGTGCCTGCGCCGAGTCCGATGACGGTCAAGCTCAGCGCGCCTGAGACGGCGCCTGCGAACGCGATTCTTTTCAAGTTCATTGCCTTGCCTCCTGTTGGCTCGGTGTCGCCTGACACCTGTAGCGGCACGAGTATTGGCACGAGACCTTGGAAGTTTCTAAAAGCCCCCAGACCCATCGGGTGTTGCCTCTTGGCGGTGGGCCGGGGCCGACGGGCGGATCGACCGACTCGCCTGCGGCGTAAGCGAGTTCGGGGTCTGGCTCACGAGCGGGGAAGGTTCCGGACTACCTATCGGCGGGAGTGCAGCGCGTGAGCAGTCATTCACCGCGTTCGGGGACATCGCGCGGGTTGGTCGAATCGACCAGTTGTTGAGCGACCACCCGGAGGCGGGTGTTGGAGTCCTGCGAGAGTTTGGTGATCAGGGCGAAGGCGCGGCTGGCATCGACCTTGAAGCGTTCCATGACGATGCCTTTGGCTTGACCGATGATGTCCCGGCTGGCCAGCGCGGATTGAAATTGAGTTTCCTTCTCGCTGGCGACGAGGGTTATCGCTGCGTGGGCCGCGAGCATTGCCAGCGCAGTTTCGGTTTTGACGTCAAATGCGTGTGGCCGCCTGCTGAACACGTTGAGCGCGCCGGCGCCTTTGCGGTGTGTGTACAGCTGGAAGGACAGGGTGCTGCGAATGCCCAGTTCGACTGCCGCAGCTGCGAATGCGGGCCAGCGTTGTTCCAGCCGAAGGTCCGCACTGCGGACGACGGAGTCGGCTACGGCGGCTTCAAGGCAGGGGCCCTGCTGATGATGCATCTGTGTGTGGTCGAGATCGGTGACCAGCGTCGCGGTTGGCGCGACGGAAGAGAAATGGCCGTCGTTGATGAGCATGACGTCGGCGTAGTCGCGCCCGAACCGAATTTTCGGTAATGCTGAGATCAGCGACAGGTCTAGCCGGACGGCGTTGACAATTCCTGTCGGCTGTACGAAGCCTCCGCTTCGATTCGCTTCTCGTCTTGGGTGCCTTCGTTTTGGACGATCACCACCATTTGTGTGCCGATCCGGCGGTAACCGGCAAGAAATCCGGCCCTGCTGTTCCTCCTGCGATCACGGGCACTCCTGGCATAGGTCAATTGGTTGCCCAGGGCGCGCGGGCGTGGGTTTAAACACAAAAATCGGCCCGTCCCCGGGTCACCAGCTTGACGATCACGGAGGGACGGTACCGGCGGGTACCGACAGCGGTTGCGGTTGTGGCGTCGGTCGTCAGGCTGGGGCCGAGCAGGTTGCCATCGTCACCTTCGCCATGCGCAGCAAGAAGACATCGGATACCGCGACAACACCTACCGAGAGGAGCTGGCCGAGACTCATCCCAGGAAGTTCCGCTACGTCGTCCTACTGCTGAGGCGTCAGGTTCCACAACGGGGTCCCAATCGGGTATTGCTGGTCCGGCCTGCCCTCGAACTGGTTGACGGTATGCGGGATGCTCTGCTTTAACACAATGGTGGTTTCAGTCGATGGGGTCACGGCTGAGCTGGCGTTGTCGGCCGGATCGCCGGGCTGCCGCCCGTTGCCGACGGTAGAGGTCGGGGTGTTAGTGGTCTTGGCTGCCGGACCGGCGGTCGGGGCCGACTTGGGCGCTGGGATCGCAGAACCGTCGGAGTCTCCCGTTGGGGAGCTCGGACCGGCTGAAGGGGAGCTCGGACCGGCTGAAGGGGAGCTCGGACCGGCTGAAGGGGAGCTCGGACCGGCCTGCTCGGAAGCGGCCGAAGTAGTGGACCCGGAGTCGTCGGCAGGTGCTGCGGCCGCGGTCCCGTTGGCCATGCCGAGGGCGGCAAGACCCAGGGCCCCCGCGATGGCCGCAGCGGTGGCGAGCTTCTTGATCGCGTGAACGGTGCTGTTGGTGGTGGTCGGGGTGTTGCTCATTGGAGTTCCTTCTCTTTGGAGCCAAAGCGTTTGTGGTTGAGAAGAGACTCGCGGGTTGCCCTCAACAGATTCTCAATGCACCGAGCAGGCTAAGCCGCGGACACGGTTCCGCCCCGCCCAGTGGAGAGGATGGGCGGCCAT
This sequence comes from uncultured Actinomycetota bacterium, assembly GCA_963843135.1. Lineage (GTDB taxonomy): Bacteria > Actinomycetota > Actinomycetes > Mycobacteriales > Mycobacteriaceae > Mycobacterium. The sequence goes on along the minus strand of CAWJJA010000024.1, from coordinate 733,458 downwards.
CGCGCCCTTTAGGAAATTCCAAGCCCGGGCCGCGAGTGTCGACTCAGCACGTGACGCTCAAATCTCTTGGCTCAGGAAGGTGGAACATGGTTCGGAAGGTAGAGCAACGCCGGGTGCGGGGCGCCCTAGACCGGTTCGGGCCGCCATTCCAGAGCGGCGGCAGCGTTCTCAATGATGTAGACGATGAGTCTTCGGCTCATCCGCAAGCGTTGCTCAAAGTTAAGCGGTCGTACGTAAAGATCAGGGGCGGCATTGATGGCGGCTCGACAACCTCACATGTTCGCCCCGCCCCTGTGGAGTGAGGGCGGGGCCGAACATGTAGGCGGAGACGTCCAGCGACGCTCTCGATGTCAGATCTTTCTGCGTACACGCTGTCGAAAGATAGCCCTGGCGCTCGCATAAACAGCAGACCCTCGACATGTCTGCGCGCCGCGGCCGCGGTGTAGTGAGCTTGCGCCAACCTCGTCAGCTTTGCCGTCGCGCATTTGCGTCCACTCGACGCGCCCGATGTCGGTCCCGGGGTGGAACGTGTGGGCGTTGCGTGTCGGCTCGGTAGTCCGTCGCCTCCACGTAGCGTGCGCCCGGTGGCGGAGGGCCGGGGATCGGCCTGCCTGGGGTTCTCGGCCAGCTAAGGGTCTGACGGACCGTCCACACATCTTGGCCGGACCATTTATAGACGCTGTATGACGTTCCGTCGTCCGTCGTCGGTGTCCCGTGCTCATCCGCACCGAACACCAACCAATCCAATGTGGCGCTCATGATGCTCATTTAAGTCCATTGCTGGAGTTGCACTAACAAGTAGTTCGCCACTAGAGGGTAGGGGCGGGCTTTCGTCACGTCGTGACCACCGCGGGCAGTAGCCCGACGATAGCTACAAGGGCTCGAATCCGGCGCGATCGACCAATATACTGGGATCAATAGTCGACCAGATGATTCCTGTGGGGTGAGGGCGGGCCGACCAACCTGTTGGACGCCGGCTAGTCCAGAATGGTTCCGTCAGCCGATGAAGGTCGATTCTGGTGATGTCGCAGTGGCGGGCCGACGACGGGGAGCACCGCCGCTATCTTCGCCGTTACGCGGATCTCCTCCAGGAGACCCTCGCTGTCCCAGATCCGGTGGTCATCTCGGATTATAACGAGTTGTCGTTATCCTCATCGTAAACGACAACAAACTGCTTCTCACCTGGTGACTCCCACTCCTGGGCCCTACGCACAGCCTCCGGATCCGTGTCGCGGATGCTGGTGTCGTCGGCCGAATCGCCGGGTTGCCGCCCGTTGCCGACGGTAGAGGTCGGCGTGTGGGTGGTCTTCGATGCCTGACCGGCGGTCGGGGCCGAGTTGAATTCCAGAAAGGGCAAGCCGCCGGTCACCCCTGCGACGTAACTAGGGTCGGCCGAATCGCCGGAGTCCCCCGTTGCGGAGGCCGGTCCGGCTGAAGGGGAGCTCGGACCGGCTGAAGGGGAGCTCGGACCGGCTGAAGGGGAGCTCGGACCGGCCTGCTCGGAAGCGGCCGAAGTAGTGGACCCGGAGTCGTCGGCAGGTGCTGCGGCCGCGGTCCCGTTGGCCATGCCGAGGGCGGCAAGACCCAGGGCCCCCGCGATGGCCGCAGCGGTGGCGAGCTTCTTGATCGCGTGAACGGTGCTGTTGGTGGTGGTCGGGGTGTTGCTCATTGGAGTTCCTTCTCTTTGGAGCCAAAGCGTTTGTGGTTGAGAAGAGACTCGCGGGTTGCCCTCAACAGATTCTCAATGCACCGAGCAGGCTGAGCCGCGGACATGGTTCGGCCCGCCCCTGGAGAGGTTGAGGGCGGGCCAAACAACAGGTAGGACGTCAGTAGGTCAGAGTGGTTCCATCCGAATCGTGGTCATGGCGGGGGCACTCCAGGCGGTCAAGGTCATCCGCTGCCTCGGCGAGCGCGGTAGCGATTTTCCGCGCCACGCTGCTGGTGAGCATGTCCTCCCATGCCACGCCTTCGAGGCGGATGCATCGTTCCTCGCCAGTGCCGTCACGAAGCTGCGTTCCGGACACGAACACCCGGGCGGGTGTGTCGTTCGTGTACTGAACTTCGGGGATCATCCATATCGGCCCGTCGAAAGACCGGAACTCGCCGGGTGTCCGACGTCGGCCCAATCGGAGACCTCAGTGGCGCCAGCTGGCCAGTCAATTGCGGTCATCGTGTCACCCATCCGTCGACCTCGTCGGCTGTCTCGATCAGCGCGGCTGTCAGTGCGCGAGCCTGCGCGGAGGTTAGACCGTCGTCGCCGAGATAGACGTATGGCGGCTCGTGCACGCTGCCGTCGTCGATTAGGCCGTCGGGATATTGGACAGCAGTCGCTTGGACTGCGGTGTGCTCGACGCCGTCGGTGTTACGGAGTTCGCCCAGGATGATCCGGTACGGCGGCTCATCGTTGTGCCAGTCGTCGGCACTGGTGACGCCGGCCGGAAACGGAAGATCGGGGACTGGTGGCGTGGTGGTGGTCATGGCTAGCTACCTCTCGTGTGAGTTGCTAGCACCCTGACAGGCCAGTTCACATGCAGTTCATGCCGTTCGATTTCATTCCGAGAAAATCCACTCCTGAACTGCAGTAACGCTGGTGCGCGATACTGGGATTGAACCAGTGACCTCTTCCGTGTCAGGGAAGCGCTCTCCCGCTGAGCTAATCGCGCCTAGACAATCGTTGAGGTGGAGACGGGAATCGAACCCGTGTGCACGGCTTTGCAGGCCGTTGCCTCACCACTCGGCCACTCCACCATTGGGTTGACGCCACCACACCCTTCGAGCGGATGACGGGATTCGAACCCGCGACCCTCACCTTGGCAAGGTGATGCGCTACCAACTGCGCTACATCCGCGCGCCCCGAACGGCATCGTCGTCCGTCGCGAAGGACGACAATAGTCGACCCATGGGAAACACCACAAATCCCTCAGAACACCCGGTAGGCCTTGAGCGAAATTGTGAAGCCGCTGCCCGATTGGGTGTCGCGGCACGTGATGCCCGACTCGGCGCTTTCGCAGCTCATCGATCCGGCGGTGATCGATTGTCCGTACGGCAGAACCTCGTCGGGACCGAAGGTGGTGTCGCCGGCACACACAAACGCGGCGGGCTCGCCGGGCGCGACCGAGATCCCCTGTCCGTAGTCGAACTCGCAGTCCGCGGGGCGGGGCGGCGGTGACCAGTCGTGGTCGATGATGTCGCAACGGGCCAGGTCCGCGTCGATCGCGCAGGCAACGTTGCCCGTCGGGGAGAGGAAGCCGGTGTACTCGAACACCTCTCGGTCCTGCGGCTCGGCCGTCGGCTGCTTCGCCGTCGCGGGCGCTGATCCCGTGGCAGCCGCCTTGGTCTGACTGGCGCTCGTGGGGGCGCAGGGTCGGGGGAGGCGGCGCACGCGGCGAGCGTGAGCAGCGCGGTCAAACCCGCAACCGCGGACACAAGACATCGGTCGAGTTCAGCCACGGCGTGACGATAGCCGGGCAATTGCGGAAGGGCTGACGAACATGGGAAAAGCGTCCGTCCTCGTGACGAAAGAAAATTCGGGTCGAAGCCGCCACCGTGCTAGTCTTCGACGTCGTTCGACCCTTCGGTCGGGCTCCCCGGTCTCGTAGCTCAGGGGGAGAGCGTCCGCCTCACACGCGGAAGGTCACTGGTTCGATCCCAGTCGGGACCACAAGCATTTTCCCAGCGACAACGTGACGACACCTTACTGCGAGCCCAATAGGCAGCGACGTGGTGGGATGCTGATGGCCATGGAGGACCGCGCCGTCGATCCGGGCTCACGGAGGCCCTCGACGCGCACGCCCAGGGAGTCCACGACAACCGGCCACCAACATCCTGACCGACTCGACGCCCGACTGTTGCAGATCGGGAGCGTGTGCCTGCTGGTCTCGGTCATGGCCGGCCTCGATGCCACCATCGTGACCGTCGCGCAACGCACCTTCGTTGTCGAGTTCCAATCCACCCAGGCCGTCGTCGGCTGGACGATGGTTGGTTACGTGCTCGGGCTTGCCACTTCAACTCCGATGACCGGTTGGGCGGCCGACCGATTCGGCGCCAAGCGACTCTTCATGGCGTCGGTGCTGGCGTTCACGCTGGGATCGCTGCTGTGCGCGATAGCTCCAAACATTCTGCTACTCATCGTATTTCGTGTCGTACAAGGCATCGGCGGAGGTCCCCTGATGCCACTGACACTAACCATCATGACGCGCGAGGCCGGCCCGAATCGATTCGGCCGCGTGATGGCGCTGGGGGCCATCCCGTTGCTACTCGCCCCAATCTGTGGACCCCTGCTGGGGGGTTGGCTCATCCGAACCTACGGATGGGAGTGGATGTTCCTGATCAATCTGCCGGTGGGTCTGATGGCAGTCGTCCTGGCAGCCATCCTCTTCCCGCCAGATCAATCGACACCATCGGAAACCTTCGACTTCATCGGCATGCTGCTGCTGTCGCCCGGAGTGGCGACGTTCTTGTACGGGGTGTCCGAGATACCCGGGCGCGGCACGGTGGCTGACCGTCATGTATGGATACCGATGATGGTCGGCCTTGCGTTGATCACTGCGTTCGTCCTGCATTCGTTGTACCGTGCGGACCATCCGCTGATCGACTTCCGGTTGTTGACCAATCGAGCTGTCGGGCTGGCCAACGTGGCGATGCTTCTCTACGTCATCGCGGGTTCCATCGGCCTGCTCGTCCCGAGCTACTTCCAGCAGCTGATGCACCAGACGCCTCTGCAGGCCGGGCTGCACATCATCCCCGCAGGACTCGGCGCCATGTTGACCCTGCCGCTTGCTGGAACGCTCATGGACAAATACGGTCCGGGCAAGATCGTGCTCGTTGGCCTCACTCTTGTCGTCACGGGCCTCGGCACCTTCACCTACGGGGTTGCCACGCAAACGGATTACTCGCCGACCCTGCTCGCTGCATTGGTGATCACAGGCATGGGCTCGGGCTGCACCTTGTTGCCGCTGTCCGGATCGGCGGTGCTTACGCTCGCGAAGCGTCAGCTCGCGCGGGGCTCAACGCTGATCACCGTCAACCAGATGGTGGCCGGATCCGTGGGGGGCGCCCTGATGTCGGTGATCCTGACCAATCAGTTCAACCGCAGCAAAAACATCTCCGCCGCCAACCAAATGGCGATACTCCAACAGAAGGCCGACGAGAACGGGATGCCCGTCGACCCGTCTGCGATACCGCGGCCAACCCTTGCTCCCGATTTCATGAGCAGCGTGCAGCAGGATCTTTCCCATGCCTACGCAACGGTCTTTGCGGTGGCCATCGTGCTACTTGCGCTGACCTTCATCCCCGCGGTGTTCCTCCCGAAAGAGAAGCCGGCGACCTCGCCTCCGGACGACGTATAACTACAAGAACAACGCGGGTCTTCGTCAACGTTTGGGACACGGTCCGGTGACGAAATCGTCTCATTTGCAACGGAACTCCGGTCGAACCGAGGTTCAGGCAAAGTCGAACGTCACCATTTGGAAACGGCACGGTGCGGCGTGTCCCGCCATCGCCTTTTGTGCCGATAAATTGACGGCGTCGTCCGAGACGACTTTGGAACGGCATGTGGTTCTGCACTACGTGCAGCGGAATGTTTGAGCGCGACTGAAGGAGTCGATGGGTAATGGCGATCTTTGATCGAGTCAGTATCAGAGTGATTGCTGCCGGAGTTGGGTTATGCGGCATCGCCATAACGTTGACCCCCGGCATTGCAGCAGCGGGTGGGTGCGATTACCAGACATCGGCAGGCGAGGCCAGTGCGGCGGTCCCGGGAGCGGTGTGCGCGCCAGTCGCCGAGATGGCGGGTGTGCCGATGGCACTGCCTGGGCCGCCCCTGGTGCCGCCGATCGTTCCGCCGCCCCTGGTGCCGCCGATCGTTCCGCCGCCTCTGGTGCCGCCGATCGTTCCGCCTCTGGTTCCGCCGGTCCCGATCGTTCCGCCGCTGGTTCCCATTGGTGCTCCCGTGGCGGGTGGGCTTCCGCTGACCACGATGGGTGGTGCCGCCGCCGGTAAGGGTGATCCCGTGGGTCCGGCGCCGAGCGGAGCGCCAGTGGCCGGTCAGCCGATTGCGCCTGGTCCTGCAGCTGGCACGCACTAACTCAGAACCTCCCCGACGACCCGTCCCCAGTAGTGGGGGCGGGTCGTTCGGTTATGCCCGGACGGGGAATAGAAGCAACCGACACCAACCATGAGCGAAAGGTGCCGCAGCCACACAGGTCTGCGGTGTGCCCAGTCGGGATGCCGCACAGACGGTGACCGTGCCAAGCTACGCGCGACACTGTCGCCAGATGACCTGCACACCTTTGTGTTTAGCGAAGCGCCGCTCACTGCCAGGCACGGCGACGTCGGCTCCACTGCCCAGCGAGCCGTTGGAATGGTCAGCAGCTACCGGCCTACTACCCAGGGTGGCTGGAAAGCTGAAGAACTAGCCCGAAACCGTTCGAGGAACTTCGATGCCGTTCTCCCGCACAATGATCGGGTCGCCCACGTTGACGGTGTTGAAGTACCACTCGGCGTCCTCGGTACTGAGTCCGATGCAGCCATGGCTGACATTCTCGTACCCGAGCTGATTGAGAGACCACGGCGCCGAATGCACGAAAAGGCCGCGCTGAGTGAATCGGACGGCATATTCCACGTCCAGCACGTAGCCGTCGGGAGCGTCGACAGGTATACCGACGGTGCTCGAATCCATCACCACGTCGCGTTCCTTGGACAGTGCGGTATAGGTGCCGACAGGCGTCGGGTACTGTGGCCGACCCATCGAGGCCGGGAACACCCCGGGCTTCCCCCAGTTGGGCCGGTGGTGCGGCGAAGGGAGTTCAGACGGCGGTGCACCATCGATGGTCACCGTGAAGGTGTGGTCCGAGAGATTGGCGATGCCGATGACGGCCGGTCCCGTCTGGAAATTTGTGATGGGCAGGTTCCCCACCGACAGTGCCACCGTGCTGTGCGCGGGCCAGAATTCGTCCGGAATCCACTGCACGACATTGTTTTCGACCCATTCGTACTTGCCGGTCATGGCGGGCACAGACTTGATGTCAAGTAAGCGCTCCGCCGCGCGCCGGTCGGCGACGGGGGCTCTGAACGTCGTCACCACCGGGTGCGCGACCCCTACTACAGCGCCCTGCGCCGGCATAAGGGATGCGATAGCGGGCCGATACGACTGGCTCGCCGCTGCGCTGGTGCCCGCGGGCACCGTAACCACACTCGCGGTCATCACGATCGCCGCGAGAACACGCCCAACAACCACACGCATGGCTTCCGATTCCTTAGAAATTACAACCTTGTCAATATCCGATCGTAGGGGTGCCAACACGATTCAAAGCGCAGGCGGGACTTCGCAATTCGATCAAGGGTTCGTCACGCTTCGGCAACGACCCGCGAATTACCCAACGTGATCACACGCTGCGAGGTCTGGCGCGACAGGCTGGCGTGGCAACAACAAATAGCAATCGAGACCAGCTTGTGATCAATAGCCTCGTGCGAGGCTATTCAGCAGTGTCGGCGACGAGTTCAGTGGCGACCTTGATCAGAGGCACGTTGGAATCCTGAGACAGCTTGCGCAGCAGTTCAAACGCCTGCACCGCGTCGACGCCGTAGCGTTCCATGATCATGCCCTTGGCCTGACCGATGATGTCGCGGCTGGCCAGCGCCTGCTTGAACTGCGCGTCACGACGCGCCGAATTCCACGCCACCGACGAATGAGCGGCGAAGACCAAGCCGATGTTCCTCGACTCGCTGTCGAAGACGTTGGGTGTCTCGGAGTAGACGTTGAGGGCGCCCATCGTCTCGCCGGCGATGAACAATTGGAACGCCATGATCGATCGGATCGGCGTTTCGGCGAGCACGTCCTTCCGGTAGAGCGGGAAGCGTTCATCGGTCTCGAGATCAGCGACATGAACGGTCTTTTCTTCCCACGCCGCACTGAGGCATGGTCCCTCGGCATGCCGCTGCTGGATCTTGTCCAGCAACATCGGATATATGTGCGTGGCCGCAGGTGTGTCGATGTGTTTCCCGTTGCGGGTGATCGTGATGCCGGCGTACTGCGCGCTCGGGATCTCCACCGCGGCGTGCTCTGCCAGCTCGGCGATCACGGTCTCTGAGTCGGTATCGGAGCGACCGTGCAACGCCTGGACGAGCTCCGCAATGCGCAGGTGGGTGCCCTCTAAGACGCTTGGATTGTTCACTGTTCACCGCCCCGGACGACTTGATCAATTTTCACTAGGTTACGCGCTATCGAGCGGGCAGGAGCAAGATCGAATTGCGCTGCCACGTGCGCGGCAGCGACAACGAGCGTTACAGGGCGTTCAGGTAGCGCGAGGTGACGATCCGCTGCACCAGCGACGTGAGGGGCGAGGCCAGCCGGCTCCACCACGTGGCGTGCCGGGAAAACGCCGTCACGTCTGCGAACACGTTCTCGGTGCCCGGGTCGTAGCGGACGAGGAACAGCTCCTCGCCCGATTCCGCATGGCCGGGCAGCGTTCCGTAAGCAAACCCTCGGCGATCGGGTTCATCGACGACATAGACGACACGGCACGGCGCCTGCACTGGACCCAGGTGGACGATCACCTCCGATCCGACGTCGGCGACCTCGGTCGTCGCCGCAACGCTGACGCCGGCGCCGCGCAGCATGCCCCACCGCATCCCGGCCGCGGCGGCGTCCTCGAAGCGCTGCCGACCCCGACCGATCACCGCCGACTTCTGCACATGGTGGTATCCGGGCGGCAAGCTTCCGGCGGTGGCGCCGACCTCCGAATACGTCAACGGCAGTGCGGCAAGGTCACTCAGTTTCATTGCCGCCAGACGCTACCGCGACCCAGGCTTCGTTAACGATGTCGGCGTACGGTTTCACAGATGACCACCTTCGCCATCGGCGGTGATCTCACCGTCAATCGTCTGGGATTCGGCGCGATGCGCCTGACAGGTAAGGGGATATGGGGTCCACCGTCGGACCCCGACGAGTGCATCCGTGTGCTGCGCCGCCTCGTCGAGCTCGGGGTGAACTTCATCGACACCGCGAATTCCTACGGCCCGTATGTGGCAGAGAAACTGATCAAAGACGCGCTGCACCCCTACCCGGACGGGCTCGTCGTCGCGACCAAGGCCGGCCTGCTGCGCACCGGGCCCGACGAGTGGCCCGTCCTCGGCTTCCCGGCGTACCTGCGTCAGGAATGCGAGATGAGCCTGCGCCGACTTGGCGTGGACACCATCGACCTGTTTCAGCTGCACCGCATCGACGACAAATTCCCGGCCGAGGATCAGGTCGGTGAACTCGTGAAGCTGCAGCAGGAGGGCAAGATCCGCCACATCGGGCTGTCCGAGGTGAACGTCGGGCAACTCGAAGCCGCCCAGAAGGTCGCGTCCATCGTGTCGGTGCAGAACATGTACAACCTTTCGGTGCGAACCGCTGAACCGGTGCTGGAAGCGTGCGAGTCTCAGAACATCGGCTTCATTCCCTGGTTCCCGTTGGCCGCCGGACCTCTCGCCGCCGCCGACGGGCCACTGCAGCGCATCGCCGCCGATCACGACGCGTCGCCGTCGCAGCTGGCGCTGGCCTGGCTGCTCAGGCGGTCGCCGGTGATGCTGCCGATCCCCGGCACGTCAAAGGTCGCTCATCTCGAGGAGAACGTGGCGGCCGCGGGTATCGAGTTGTCCGACGACGAGTTCGAGACGCTGAGCGAGGCCGGGTCGGCTTCCACCTGAGCCGGGCAGTCCAACCGAAGCCTGAGCCAGGCAATACGGTGGTCGTGTGATCACCGACCAACCTTCGGGTGCGCATCCCGGCGGAGGATTCAATCCGCCGGTACCGACCACCCAGGGTGGACCCGACTACGGGCGGTTTGTCGAGGCTGTCCGCACCCTGCAGGACCATGCGCGTGCGGCGGACGCACCCGACGACGTGATCTCCGAGGCCGCCGACCTCGTCAAGAAGGTGACGCAACTTCTGGCGCCCTATTACGCAGACGAGTGGGCCTCGCCGTCCGGACGCCGGATGGATCTGCCGAACCGCGGCAATCTCCTGGCCATCCCGCTGGATCTGCACAAGACACCGGACGAGCGCATCGAGGGCACGGCGAAGTTCCGGCGCTTCCATCTCGGCCGCAATGGAGCCACGCACGGCGGCGCGGTGGCACAGTTGTTCGACGGGCTGCTGGGGTACGCCGCGTTCACGCTCAGCGGCAGCCGCGCCCAGCGCACCGCGTTCCTGCACGTCGACTACCGCAAGATCGCGCCTGTCGAGAAGGAATTCCAGGTCGACGCCCGCATCGACAGCATCGTCGACCGCAAGATCTTCGTGTCGGGCCGGCTGCTGGACGGGGACGACGTCCTCGCCGAATCCCACGCATTGTTCGTCAAACTGCTGCCCGGGCAACCGTGAAACAGGACGAAGACGAACGGCCGAGCCGCGCCCGCCGATGGGCCCGCTGGCGCGACAAGCTGCGCGATCGACGCAAAGTCGACTTCGTCTACCGCATCGGTGTCGGAATCGTCGGACTGGTGGTCTTGGCCGTCGGCATCGTCGCGATCCCGTATCCAGGTCCGGGCTGGGCAATCGTGTTCGTCGGGCTGGGAATTCTGGCGACCGAGTTCGAATGGGCGCGACGGCTGCTGGCCTATGCCAAGGAGCGCTACGACAAGGTCATGGACTGGTTCCAGGCCCGACATTGGTCCATCCAGGTCCTCGGCGGCATCCTCACCGCGCTGATCGTGGCCGTCACACTGTGGCTGCTCGGCGCGGCCGACTGGACCGCCGAACTCTTCGGCTTCGATTGGCCGTGGCTGAACAGTCCTATTGGCCTGGGGTCCTGAGGACACGCACCGATAGCATGGTCGCGTTCGGCCAACCCCCCGCATAGCCCCCCGACGGAATGGAGACACACCGATGAGCGCCGTCGTCAGCCCCGCCCCAGCAGCCCCTATCCGGGTCGCTGCCGGGACGACCGCGGGTGAGGCGGTCCGGGAGGCGGGACTGCCTGGTCGCGGCGATCCGGCTGCTGTCGTGGTGGTGCGAGATCCCGAGGGGCGATTGCGGGACTTGTCGTGGGTCTCTGATGCCGATGTCGACGTCATCCCGGTGGCCGCCGACACCGACGACGGCCGCAGCGTCATACGCCACTCCGCCGCCCATGTGCTGGCCCAGGCGGTGCAGGAGATTTTTCCCGAGGCAAAACTCGGTATCGGACCGCCCATCACCGACGGGTTCTATTACGACTTCGACGTCAAGCGCGCCTTCACCCCAGAAGATCTCGAAGCGCTGGAAAAGCGCATGCGGCAGATCGTCAAGGAAGGTCAGCTGTTCTCGAGGCGGGTCTACGAGTCCAAAGATCAAGCGCGCGAGGAGCTTGCCGACGAGCCGTACAAGCTCGAACTCGTCGACGACAAGTCCGGCGACCCCGACGTGATGGAGGTCGGCGGCGACGAGCTGACGGCATACGACAACCTCAATCCCCGTACCCGCGAACGGGAGTGGGGCGACCTGTGCCGCGGACCGCACATCCCGACGACGCGTTACATTCCGGCGTTCAAACTGACCCGCAGTTCGGCCGCCTACTGGCGGGGCAATCAGGACAACGCGAGCATGCAGCGCATCTACGGGACAGCATGGGAGTCGCAAGACGCGCTCGACCGCCACCTCGAGTTCATCGAAGAGGCTCAGCGACGCGATCACCGCAGGCTCGGTGCGGAGCTCGACCTATTCAGCTTCCCCGATGAAATCGGTTCCGGGCTAGCGGTTTTCCACCCTAAGGGTGGCATCATCCGGCGAGAGCTCGAGGACTACTCGCGGCGCAAGCACAGCGAGGCCGGCTACGAGTTCGTCAACAGCCCGCACATCACCAAGGGTGAGCTGTTCAAGATCTCGGGTCACCTCGACTGGTACGCCGACGGCATGTTCCCGCCCATGCACCTCGATGCGGAGTACAACGAGGACGGCACGGTGCGCAAGCCGGGCCAGGACTACTACCTCAAGCCGATGAACTGCCCGATGCACTGCCTGATCTTCCGCTCGCGCGGTCGGTCGTATCGCGAGCTTCCGTTGCGGCTCTTCGAATTCGGCACGGTGTACCGATACGAGCTCTCCGGTGTGGTTCACGGCCTGACCCGGGTCCGCGGATTGACGATGGACGACGCGCACATCTACTGCACGCGCGACCAGATGCGCGCCGAGCTGACGTCGCTGCTGCGCTTCGTGCTGGACCTGCTCGGCGACTACGGTCTGACCGACTTCTATCTCGAGCTGTCCACCAAGGATCCGAAGAAGTCCGTCGGCTCCGACGAGCTGTGGGAGGAAGCCACCAGCGTGCTGGCCGAGGTGGGCGCCGCCTCAGGCCTCGAGCTGGTGCCCGATCCGGGAGGTGCCGCGTTCTACGGCCCCAAGATCTCAGTGCAGGTGAAGGATGCTCTTGGACGCAGCTGGCAGATGTCGACGATCCAGCTGGACTTCAACTTCCCCGAGCGTTTTGAATTGGAATACACCGCTGCCGACGGCAGTCGTCAGCGTCCGGTGATGATTCACCGCGCACTCTTCGGGTCGATCGAGCGGTTCTTCGGCATCCTCACCGAGCACTACGCCGGCGCGTTCCCGGCATGGTTGGCGCCGGTACAGGTGGTCGGCATCCCCGTCGCCGAAGACCACATCCCGTACCTCAACGGCCTTGCCGCTCAACTGAAGATGGCCGGCATCCGCGCCGAGGTCGACGTCAGCGATGACCGGATGGCCAAGAAGATCGTGAACCACACCAATCAGAAGGTGCCGTTCATGCTCGTGGCAGGCGATCGAGACATCGAAGCCGGCGCCGTCAGTTTCCGCTTCGGTGACCGCACCCAGATCAACGGCGTGCCGCGCGAAGCTGCGGTGGCCGCCATCGCCGAGTGGATCGCGAATCGGGAAAACGCCACTCCGACAGCTGAACTGGTCAAGGTGGGCGCGCAGTCGTGAACCAGCCCGATGACCGTTCGATCGTCGACCACGGCGTGGGCGAGCCTGACCACCTGCAGCGGCTGTGGACGCCGTACCGGATGTCCTACATCGCGGAGACGCCGTTGCGGCGCAACGATTCGGAGCCGTCGCGGCCGTTCACCGACATCCCCAAATTGTCCGACGAGGACGGTTTGGTGGTGGCGCGCGGCGAGGTGGTGTACGTCGTGCTGAACCTGTACCCGTACAACCCGGGTCATCTCATGGTCGTCCCGTACCGCCGGGTATCCGAGCTCGAAGATCTGACCGAGCCGGAGAGCGCCGAGCTGATGGCGTTCACCCAGAGAGCGATTCGCGTCATCAAGAGTGTGTCCAATCCGATGGGGTTCAACGTCGGGCTCAACCTGGGCAAGGTGTCAGGCGGGTCACTGGCCGACCATCTGCACATGCACGTGGTGCCGCGCTGGATCGGCGACGCGAACTTCATCACCATCATCGGTGGCGCAAAGGTTGTGCCGCAGCTGCTGAGCGAAACACGTGAGTTACTGGCGACCGAGTGGACGAAGCAGCAGTGAGCAATCTCTACCTGATGACCCGCGCGGCGTACGAGAAACTCTCCCGGCCGGTAGCTAAAGCCGCGCTGCGGGCAGGGCTTACGCCCGACAGCATCACCATCCTGGGCACCGCGGGCACAGTGCTGGGCGCACTGACGCTGTTTCCCATCGGCCAGCTGTGGTGGGGCGGCTTCACCGTCTTCGTCTTCGTGCTCGCCGACATGCTCGACGGTGCGATGGCCCGTCAGCGCGGTGGCGGTACGCGTTTCGGCGCGGTCCTCGACGCCACCTGCGACCGGATCGGCGACGGCGCGATCTTCTGTGGTCTGTTGTGGTGGGCAGCATTCGGCGTGCGGAGCACGTCGCTGGTGGTTGCGACGTTGATCTGCCTGGTCACCTCGCAGGTGATCTCATACATCAAGGCGCGCGCCGAGGCCAGCGGTCTGTCCGCTGAAGGCGGCATGATCGAGCGGCCCGAACGTTTGATCATCGTGCTGCTCGGGGCCGGGCTGTCGGGACTGTTCGGCCTGCCGTGGCTGCTGCCCGTCGCGATGTGGCTGCTGGCGGTCACCAGCCTCATCACCCTCGGTCAGCGCGTGCACAGCGTGCGGACCTCGCCGGGTGCGATGGATCGGCTGACGAAGCCCGACGATACCCAGGAGGCGTCCGGCCACCATCCGCCCGAAGGGCAGGGGGATGAGCCGTGACGGAGAGCCGGCAGGGCTCCTCGCTGGGTGGCCGGTTCGCGGACTGGGGATACGCCGCAGGTTGGCGGCTTACCCGGGCGATGCCGGAGGTGGTGGCGCGCAACACTTTCGGCGCCGGTGCGCACTATGCTGCCCGCGGCGGCGGACCCGAACAACTCCGTAAGAATCTGGCCCGCGTCCTCGGCGTCGAACCCGCCCGCGTGCCGGACGGGCTCATTCGTGCTTCGCTTGCCTCCTACGCCCGATACTGGCGGGAGGCGTTCCGGTTGCCCACCATGAATCTGCCCGAGGTCGCACGCCACTTCGACGACGTGAGCATCGGCACCGATAGGCCACAGGCGGCGCTGGACGCCGGCCGCGGCGGCATCCTGGCCCTGCCGCACAGTGGCAATTGGGATATGGCCGGTGTGTGGCTCGTTCACAAACACGGAACATTCTCCACCGTGGCCGAGCGGCTGAAGCCGGAATCGTTGTACCGCCGCTTCATCGAATACCGCGAAAGCCTCGGGTTCGAGGTCTTCCCCGCATCAGGCGGTGAGCACCCACCTTTCGAGCTTCTCGCCGAGCGGCTACGCGAGAACAAGCTCGTCTGTCTGATGTCCGACCGCGACCTCACCCGGTCCGGGGTCGAAGTCGACTTCTTCGGAGAACCGACCCGTCTTCCCGCGGGGCCGGCGAAGTTGGCCATCACCACCGGGGCCCACCTGATTCCGGCGCACGTCTACTACGACGGTGACGATTGCGTCATCGATCTTCAGGAACCGCTCGACACCAGCTCCAATGACGTCGGGGCCGTCACTCAGGCGTTGGCGAATCGGTTCGCGCGCAACATCGCCGCGCACCCTGCCGACTGGCACATGATGCAGCCGCAGTGGCTGGCAGACCTGTCCGACGAGCGGCGCGCGCACCTCGGGGTGACCTGATGCGCATCGGGATGGTGTGCCCGTACTCGTTCGACGTGCCCGGAGGCGTGCAATCCCACGTCCTGCAGTTGGCCGAGGTGATGCATGACCGCGGCCACGTGGTCAGCGTGTTGGCGCCGACGTCCTCCGAATCGCACGGCTCGCTGCCCGACTATGTGGTGTCGGGCGGCAAGGCGGTGCCGATCCCGTACAACGGATCGGTGGCACGGCTGCGGTTCGGCCCTGCCACGCACCGGATGGTGAAAAAGTGGCTGGCGCAGGGCGAATTCGATGTACTGCATCTCCACGAACCCAACGCGCCCAGCCTGTCCATGCTGGCGTTGAACATCGCCGAAGGCCCTATCGTCGCGACGTTTCACACGTCAACCACGAAGTCGTTGACGCTCAGCGTGTTCGAACCGATTCTGCGGCCGATGCACGAAAAGATCGTGGGCCGCATCGCGGTGTCGGATCTCGCGCGGCGTTGGCAGATGGAGTCCCTTGGCAGCGATGCCGTCGAGATACCGAACGGAGTGGACGTCGCGGCATTCGAGTCGGCGCCTGCCATGGACGGTTACCCACGCCCGGGCAAGTCGGTGTTGTTCCTGGGGCGCTATGACGAATCCCGCAAGGGCATGGCCGTGCTGCTACGCGCGTTGCCGCGCCTGGTCAAGCGGTTCGACGACATCGAGGTGCTGATCGTCGGGCGCGGCGACGAGGATGAATTGCGAAAATCCGCGGGGAAACTCGCAACGCATCTGCGATTCCTGGGCCAGGTCGACGACGCCGCGAAAGCCTCGGCGCTGCGCAGCGTGGACGTGTACTGCGCGCCCAACACCGGCGGCGAGAGCTTCGGCATCGTGCTTGTCGAGGCGATGGCTGCGCACACCGCGGTGGTCGCGAGCGAATTGGACGCGTTCCGGCGTGTGTTGATGGACGGAACGGCGGGCCGACTGGTGCCCATCGACGACCCCGAGGCTTTGGCGGCCGGGCTCATCGAGGTGCTGGAAAGCGACGTCGTCCGGGCGCGCTACATCGAGGTGGCGGCCAAGGCCGTGCGCCGCTACGACTGGTCGGTGGTGGCCGGCCAGATCATGCGCGTGTACGAGACCGTCGCCGGAGCGGGCGCGAAGGTACAGGTCGCAGGCACGGCGGGCAATACCGCGGGCGCATTCCGGGCGAAGGCCAGGGGATCTAAGTGACCACCTGGATCGTTGTGACCGCGCTGGCGGTGGTGCTGGTGATCTTGCTTGGGGTGGGGGCATGGGCGTTTCAGACCGCCAACCGCCTGGACCGGTTGCACGTGCGCTACGACCTGTCCTGGCAGGCGCTCGACAGTCTCCTGGCGCGACGGGCGGTGGTCGCACGTGCCGTGGCCGTCGACTCCTATGGAGGTGGGCCGGCGGGGAAGCGACTGGCAGCGTTGGCCGATGCCGCCGAATGCGCGCCGCGGGACAAGCGGGAGGCCGCTGAGAACGATCTATCCGCGGCGCTGGCGCTGGTCGACCCGTCGTCACTGCCGCTTGCGTTGATTGCCGAACTGGCCGACGCCGAGGCGCGGGTACAACTGGCCCGCCGATTCCACAACGATGCCGTTCGCGACACGCTCGCGCTGCGAGAGCGTCCCGCCGTGAGAATGCTGCGTCTCGGTGGAACCGCAGCGCTGCCAACCTATTTCGAGATCGCCGAGCGGGCTCATGGAGCCGCATCGGCGTCGTCGTCCAACGATGTCGCGCCCACGGTCAGCAAGCGGACGTCCGCACGCGTCGTGCTGCTCGACCGCACGGGTGCGGTGCTGCTGTTCTGCGGGTCCGACCCGGCTGTTGCGGACGGCTCAGACGGTCCGGCGCCGCGATGGTGGTTCACCGTCGGAGGCGCGACACAGCAGGGGGAGACGCTGGCGCAGACCGCGGTGCGCGAGCTGGAGGAAGAGACCGGCCTATGCGTCGACCCCGTCGAGATGTTCGGTCCCGTCTGGCAGCGCGACGCGGTTATCGACTTCAACGGATCGGTCATTCACAGCGAGGAGATGTTCTTCCTCCACCGCACCGATCGCTTCGAACCCTCGGCGGCCGGGCGGTCCGGCCTGGAACGGGCCTACATCCATGGGCACCGGTGGTGCGATGAGACAATGATCGGTGAGCTGGTCGCCAAGGGCGAAAAGGTCTATCCCGTGCAGCTCGGCGAGCTGCTGAACGAAGCAAACGCACTGGCCGATGCGCGGGGCGGAGTGCCTCAGCGGGAGTTGCAATCTATCCGCTGATGTGCGGATTCTTTTGTATTTGCGGGCGCCTTTAGACTGGATCAGTAGCGATTCGGAGGAGATAGCAGTGGATACCGCACCTAACGGGTCGGTGACCCAGACCGGTACCGCCCGGGTCAAACGCGGCATGGCAGAAATGCTCAAGGGCGGCGTCATCATGGACGTGGTCACGCCCGAGCAGGCACGCATCGCCGAGGGGGCAGGCGCCGTGGCCGTCATGGCGCTGGAACGGGTGCCCGCCGACATACGCGCCCAAGGCGGCGTCGCGCGGATGAGCGACCCCGACCTGATCGAAGGCATCATCGAGGCGGTGACCATCCCGGTCATGGCGAAGGTGCGCATCGGGCACTTCGTCGAGGCGCAGATCCTTCAGAGTCTCGGTGTCGACTACATCGACGAATCCGAAGTGCTCACCCCCGCCGACTACACCCACCACGTCGACAAGTGGAAGTTCACGGTGCCGTTCGTGTGCGGTGCGACCAACCTCGGCGAGGCTTTGCGCCGCATCACCGAGGGCGCGGCCATGATCCGGTCCAAAGGGGAGGCGGGCACCGGCGACGTGTCCAACGCGACCACCCATATGCGGGCGATCGGTGGCGAGATCCGTCGCCTCACCTCACTGTCCGAGGACGAGTTGTTCGTCGCCGCAAAGGAACTGCAAGCGCCTTACGACCTCGTGGTCGAGGTGGCACGCGCAGGCAAGCTGCCGGTGACGCTGTTCACCGCGGGCGGCATCGCCACCCCGGCGGACGCGGCGATGATGATGCAACTCGGCGCCGAGGGCGTCTTCGTGGGCTCGGGCATCTTCAAATCCGGCGACCCGGCCGGCCGCGGCGCCGCGATCGTGAAGGCCACCACCTTCTACGACGACCCCGACGTGCTGGCGAAGGTGTCGCGCGGGCTGGGGGAGGCCATGGTCGGAATCAACGTGGAGGACGTCGCCGCCCCGCATCGGCTCGCCGAACGGGGATGGTAGGCCCCGCCGCGATGAACCTCTCGGGCGAAGAGCCAAGATAACTGCATGGCGATCGAAGAGATCCTTGATCTCGAGCAACTCGAGGTCAAC
This sequence comes from uncultured Actinomycetota bacterium, assembly GCA_963843135.1. Classification (GTDB taxonomy): domain Bacteria; phylum Actinomycetota; class Actinomycetes; order Mycobacteriales; family Mycobacteriaceae; genus Mycobacterium. The sequence continues at coordinate 715,062 of CAWJJA010000024.1, read as the reverse complement.
ATCTACCGCGGCAGTGTCTTCAGCCCCGAATCGGGTAACTGGCAGCGGACGTTCGGCGGCCATGTAGCCGGCCAGTCATTGGTCTCGGCGGTGCGCACTGTCGAGCCGACGTACCAGGTGCACTCGCTGCACGGCTACTTCCTGCGGCCCGGAGACGCCAAGGCGCCCACGGTGTTCATCGTCGAGCGGTTGCGCGACGGTGGGTCCTTCGCCACCCGCAGAGTCAACGCGATCCAGCACGGCGAGACCATTTTCTCCATGTCGGCGTCCTTCCAGGCCGACCAGAGCGGCATCCACCACCAGGACACCATGCCCTCGGCGCCGCCGCCCGACGATCTGCCCGGCCTGACCGAGGTCAAGGCTTTCGACGATGCGGGCTTTCGGCAGTTTGCCGAGTGGGATGTGCGCGTGGTGCCGCAGGAGAAGCTGGAACGCTTGCCGGGCAAGGCTTCTCAGCAGCAGGTGTGGTTCCGGCACCGGGACCCGCTGCCTGACGACTTCGTTCTTCACGTCTGCGCGCTGGCCTATCTGAGCGATCTCACTCTGCTCGGATCGGCGCAGGTGCACCACGCCGAGGAGCGCCAACATCTGCAGGTCGCGTCGCTGGATCACGCGATGTGGTTCATGCGTCCGTTCCGTGCGGACGAATGGCTGCTCTACGACCAGTCGTCGCCGTCGGCGTCGGGCGGGCGCTCGCTGACCCAGGGCAAGATCTACACCCAGACCGGTGAGATGGTGGCGGCGGTGACGCAGGAAGGGCTCACCCGCTACAAGCGCGACTACACGCCGTGAGCGCGCCACACGTCGGTGTGCTGGCGCTGCAGGGCGACACTCGCGAACATCTTGCGGCGCTGCGGGAAGCGGGCGCCGAGGCGTCCACCGTCCGGCGGTTGCGTGAGCTCGAAGCCGTTGACGCCCTTGTGATCCCCGGCGGGGAGTCCACCACGATGAGCCATCTGCTGCGCGAACTCGAGCTACTCGAGCCGTTGCGGTCGAGGCTGGCGGACGGCATGCCGGCCTACGGGTCGTGTGCCGGCATGATTCTGCTGGCCACCGAGATCCTCGACGCCGGCACCGCAGGGCGCGATGCGACGCCGCTGAAGGCGATAGATATGACGGTGCGTCGCAATGCCTTTGGCCGCCAAGTCGATTCGTTCGAGGGTGACATCGACATCACCGGTCTCGACAAACCCGTGCACGCTGTGTTCATCCGGGCGCCGTGGGTCGAGCGGGTCGGCCCGGACGTCGAGGTGCTGGGGCAGGCCGCCGGACATACCGTCGCGGTGCGTCAGGGCAAGATGCTCGCGACGTCGTTTCATCCCGAGATGACCGGCGATCGCCGCATCCACAAACTGTTCGTCGACCTGCTCTAAGGAGCGGTTTCGGCGTGCTGGGTCACGCTGCGCGTGACCAGCCACGCCGAAACCGCAACTAGCGGATGGGCAGACCCGTCACCGCGCGGCCGATGACCAGCCGCTGGATCTCGCTGGTGCCCTCGAAGATGGTGAAGATCTTGGCATCGCGGTGCATCCGTTCAACCGGATACTCACGTGTGTAGCCGTTGCCGCCGAGGATCTGGATCGCCTCATCGGTGACATAGACGGCAGCCTCGCTGGCGACCAGCTTGGCCATCGATCCTTCGGCGTTGTCGAAGGCCTTGCCGTTGCGAGCCATCCAGCCCGCCCGCCAGACGAGCAGCCGAGCGGCGTCGACCCTGGCCTTCATATCCGCCAGTTTGAAGGCGATCGCCTGGAATTCGCCGATCTTGCGTCCGAACTGCTCACGCTGCAGCGCGTAATCCAGCGAGTACTCGTAGGCGGCACGGGCGACACCCACCGCCATCGCCCCGACGGTGGGACGGGTGCGCTCGAAGGTGGCCATTGCGGCCTGCCCCTTCGAACTCTTGCCCTCGCGTACCCGCGCGATCCGCTCCTCGAACTTCTCTCTGCCACCGATGATCAAACGGCCGGGGATACGGACGTCCTCCAACACCACCTCGGCCGTGTGCGACGCCCTGATCCCGTGCTTGAGAAACTTCTGTCCCTGCCGGAATCCGGGTGTGTTCGGCGGGATGATGAACGACGCCTGGCCGCGGCTGCCCAGTTCCGGATACACCGATGCGACGACGATGTGCACCTCGGCGATGCCGCCGTTGGTCGCCCATGTCTTGGTTCCGTTGAGCACCCATTCGTCGGTCGCCTCGTCGTAGCGCGCACGGGTGAGGATCGCGCCGACGTCAGAGCCTGCGCCCGGCTCCGACGAGCAGAAGGACCCCACCTTGGGGTCGTCGACGGTGCCGAACATCTGAGGTAGCCATTCGCCAATCTGCTCGGGAGTTCCGCCGCCCGCCAGTGATGCGGCGGCCAGGCCGGTGCCGAGAATCGACAGGGCGATCCCGGCGTCACCCCAGAACATCTCCTCGAACGCGACGAGCATTCCCAGGCCGGACGGCTCGCCGGCCTGTTCGGCGAAGAACTCCATCGAGTAGACGCCGACCTTGGCCGCTTCCTGGATGATCGGCCAGGGCGTCTCCTCGCGCTCGTCCCATTCGGCAGCGGCCGGCCGGATCACGTCGGCGGCGAATTCGTGCACCCAGTCCCGGATGTGGACGAGGTCGGCGGATAGCTCGAGGTCGAACGGCATACCGACATCTTACTCCGGAGTAAGATCGGTGCGAAAGACCTGTGTGTTCGACTTAACACGTCAGGGCTGAATCGGCAGCACCAGTCGAGACGACGAAGCGACGGCGTTGACGCTGCTGGTGCCGACACTCGCGTGGCGAAAGTTCATGATCGCCGGTGTCTGCGGGTCCTGGTCGTCGCTTGTGAGGGTGAGTCGAATGCGATCACCGGCGGCGAAACGGCGGGCATTGGCCACCAGCGGAATCCGGTACTCGACGTCCCCACCTATCGGGACGGGCGCGAATGTGCGGCACGGTAGGACCGGCGCTCCGTCCCGGCTCGCGGCCTCGTCGACCTCGCGCAGACTGGCCCTCAGCCATCCGGCGGTCACCTCGCTGGTGGTGCCGTCGGCGGCGACGTGTTCGAGCGTTGCGATCCATGCGGTGTCGGACGCGGTGGCCGATGCCACGAGGCGTAGTTCGACATCGCCCACAATGTCGATCGCTCCGGTCAGCGGCGCGCTGGTCCACGAGAGCAGCGACGGCGGGTCGATGGGGCTGGGCTTGACCCGATTCAGCCCCGCGCCGAGAGTCAGGTACTCACGACGACCCGGCGCGCCCTCTGCGGCATCGAGCGTGCCGTCGGCGCGCAGGGCGAACTCCTTGAGAGTCGTTGCTGCGGGAGGCCATTGATCGGTGGTGTGCCAGCCGTCGGCGCCGGGCAGCACGTAGCGGATCGGGGGACCGTCCAAGACGCCGGTGTCGTGGCCCTTGAGCCAGTGGTCGTACCACGCGAGCGCCTCGTGATGAAGGCTTTCCCAGGGCCAGGTGAGTCCGAACTGGCCCAGGAGCGCCATTCGCACATTCGTGTTGTCCGCCAAGGCTTCCCATGCGGTGAAGGTCGACGGCAGATGCAGGGGCACATTCTCCCAGTCGCACCCCAGATAGACGGGTATGTCGACGTTCTTCAGGAGTGGCAACAGGTTTCGCGCCTCCCACCAGTCGTCGCGCATGGGGTGCTTCACGATGGTGTCCAGCCACAGCTCATCCCACGGGTGGGGGCTGTGCGGCAGTTTGAGCAGGGCCCGCATCATCGTGACCGCCGCTTCGCCGTTCATGGTCGCGAACTTGCGATGTAGTGGACCCGTGTTGAGGATCTTGCGGGCCGCCGCGATCACAGGGTTGCGGCGCCAGAACCCGTCGCTGCGATCAGATGTCAGGCCCATCATCGACAGGAACGGGGTGATGAACGACGTGCTGGCCAGGCCGTGGTGGGTTGCCGCGTCATAGAGGTCGGCGGTCACCGCGACGGGGAAGATCGCCTTGAGGTGCGGGGGCCGTTCGACGGCCGCTTCGAGTTGGGTCATCGCGAAGTAGCTGATGCCGATCATCCCGACGTTGCCGTCGCACCAGGGCTGTGCGGCTGCCCACTCGACGAGGTCGTACATGTCTTGGCGCTCTTGCGGGTCGAAGAATCCGAAGGTGCCGCCGGAGCCGCTCGTTCCGCGGACGTTCGCGATCACGTGGACATATCCACGTGAGACCCAGAAGTCGGTGGCGCCCGCCTCGATGAACCCGGCCGGAGCGCCGAAGTCCTGCATCTGACGGGGGTAGGGCGACGCTGCGATCAACGCCGGGTACCTGCCGTCCGCGGTCGGGCGGTGAACGTCGGCAAGCAGGCTGACACCGTCGCGCATCGGCACCCGGATGTTGTCGTCGCTGCGAATCGTGAACTGCGGCCGGCTGAGATTCCGGTACTGCCGACCGGTGCTCTGCGGTCCGTTGAGAGGGCGTTCGCTCGTCATGAGTTTCACGGTACGGTGAAACTAGTTTCAACGCAACGTGAAACTTTTGGTAGGCTCCTCATCGTGCCGAAGACCGCAGCGCCCGGACCTCGCGATGAGCGGGGAGTGCTGTCCGCGCGCATCCTGTCGGCCGCGCGCGACGAATTCGCCCAACATGGTTGGGCCGGCACCACGATTAGGGCCGTAGCCCGGGCCGCCGACGTCGACCCGGCACTCGTCTACCACTACTTCGGCTCGAAGGAGGCCCTGCTTGACGCCGCCACCAACCCGCCGCAGCGCTGGCTGGACAATGTCGCCGCGACATGGAACACGCCGGTCGACGAACTGGGCGCGGCGTTGTTGCGGCAGATGCTGGCGGCGTGGGTCGACGACGAGATCGGCCCCGTGCTGCGTGCGGTCCTGCTGACTGCGGCGCATGACGACGCGACGCGCGAGAAGCTGCGTCGCGTCGTCGAAGGCAGCCTGATCGGGGTGTCTCAACTCGGTGCCGACGAGTGCGACCGGCTGCGGCGAAGCGGCCTCATCTCGTCGCAGATCATGGGCCTGGCGATGATGCGCTACGTCTGGAAGGTCGAGCCGGTCGCGTCCATGAGTGACGACGAGCTGGTCGCGGCCATCGCGCCGAATCTGCAGCATTACATCCGGGGCGACCTGACGTAGCGATTCAGCGTGCTGGGTCACGCGTGGCGTGACCAGGCACGCCGAAACCGCATCCACGTAGACTCGTCGGTCGGACGTTGAGCACGATCTCAGGAAGTGAGTAGTACACGCATGAGCGGCCATTCCAAGTGGGCCACCACAAAGCACAAGAAGGCCGTCATCGATGCACGCCGCGGCAAGAACTTCGCAAAGCTGGTCAAGAACGTCGAAGTGGCCGCGCGAGTCGGCGGCGGCGACCCGGCCGGAAACCCGACGCTCTACGACGCGATCCAGAAGGCGAAGAAGTCGTCGGTACCCAACGACAACATCGAGCGTGCCCGTAAGCGCGGCGCCGGTGAGGAAGCCGGCGGTGCCGACTACCAGAACATCACCTACGAGGGTTACGGCCCCAACGGCGTAGCGGTGCTGGTCGAGTGCCTCACCGACAACCGCAACCGCGCCGCGGGCGAGGTGCGCGTCGCGATGACCCGCAACGGCGGCAACATGGCCGACCCGGGTTCGGTGGCTTATCTGTTCTCCCGCAAGGGACTGGTCACCCTGGAGAAGAACGGACTCACCGAGGACGATGTCTTGACCGCGGTGCTCGAGGCCGGCGCCGAGGAGATCAACGATCTCGACGACAGCTTCGAGATCATCTGCGAGCCGACCGATCTCGTGGCTGTCCGGACCGCTCTGCAGGATGCGGGCATCGACTACGAATCCGCCGAGGCGAGCTTTCAGTCGTCGGTGACAGTGCCGGTCGACCTGGACGGCGCGCGCAAGGTGATCAAACTGGTCGACGCGCTCGAAGACAGCGATGACGTCCAGGACGTCTACACCAACATGGACATCCCCGACGACGTCGCGGCTCAACTCGACGAGGACCAGTAAGGGCCGTCAGCTGTCCGCCGCCGAGGTAACAAGGAAATCGGCGATCGCGCGTGCGGTCTCCTCGGGTTGATCGAGCATGATCAGCACCTTGGCGTCGTCGACGTAACGTAGTGTGCCGCCGGTCAATTGGGCAAGAGCTTCTGCGTGCGCGACGGGCATGACGCGGTTGCGGCTCCACAGCACCAGCACGTCCCCGTCAAAGTCGCCGAGCCGGTTGGTGGCGCGCACCAGTTCGGACTTGTCGAATGTGGTGCGCGCATATTTCAGAAGGTCGCGACGGATCCGGACGTCCGCGAGGCCCGGTTCTGTCCATGCCTGGACAATGTTCTGAGGGATGGGCTTGGCGGCCATCATGCCGAACAGGAAGAACCGTCTGCGTAACCAGCCGATGCGCAGCTGCTGCATCGCCATCTTGACGGTGCCTGTGGTGCGGGTTGCCACCCAGGTGACCTTGCCGGGGAATCCGGGCGGGAAGTTGGAGAAGGCTTCGCAGGGGCAGATCACCATGCGTGCGACGCGTTTGTCGCGACCCCTGTCGGTCAGGAAGAGCGGACCGCCCCAGTCGGTCACGACCAGCGCGACATCGGTGAGGTCCAAGGCGTCGAGAAAGTCGGCGACGACGTCGACCATGCCGGGCAACGTGAGATCGACATCGGCGCGCATCGGGATGCGATGCGCGCCGATCGGCAGTACCGGCAGCAGGTAGCGAAAGCCCGTCGGCAGGTGGGGCAGGGCGAGGTTCCACTGCGTGTCGTTCATCAGCAGGCCGTGCAGCAGCACCACCGGTGGGCCGCTGGGGTCGCCTTCCTCGCGATATTCGATGGTCCCTGCGGAAACAGTTAGCTCCATCTTCATTCCTATAATTAGAACGTTAATTCTAGAACGTATGCTCTAGTCTGTCTGCAGGAGGCGGAAATGGCAAGGTCCACCAGAGAGGCGATCCTGACCGCCGCAGTCGAGCTGATGCGGCGCAAGGGTTACGCCGACGTCGGCATGAAGGAGATCGCGCAGGCCTCGGGTGCGCCGATCGGCTCGCTGTATCACCACTTCCGTGGTGGCAAGGTCCAGATCGCGCGCGAGGCGCTGATCAACGCCGGGGCCGCCTACGCGCTGCTCATCCCCTCGATCGTCGGCGCCTACACCGACCTCGGCGAGGCGATCGATGCGGTGTTCGTCCAGGCCGCCGAAGACATGGCAGCAACGGGCTTCGCCAATATGTGTCCGGTCGCGAGTGTGGCCGCCGAGGTCGCCGACACCGTCGAGGAACTTCGAGAAACTTCGGCCGCCGTTTTCACGGGGTGGATCGACGGCGGCGCGGCCTATTTCGCCGCCCGCGGCCTCGACGCGGCACTGGCCCGCGAGGTGACGCTGGCGCTCATCGCAACGCTGGAGGGCGCGTTTGTCCTCGCGCGGACGCTGCGCGACGCCGAGCCGCTGATGGCCGCGGGCAGGGCTTTGGCACCGCAGTACCGAGGTGTCGTGCTGACCGAACCGGTTCAGCCGCGCCCGTTGGTCCGGGCGAGGTCGTCCTCGTAGTCGGAGTGTTCGTCGAAGGCCCGGGCGCGCTCTTCGGCCTCGGGACTTCCCGAAAACATGCCGGACGCCACCCGCGGGGTCGCGCCGTCGTCGTAGTTGCGCCCGCGGGGTTCGGCAGGGGTGGCGGGTTCGATGCGCTGGATCGGCACCACCTGCCTGTGCTGGACCCAGTCGACCATGCCCTCGCGCACCGCGCAGCGAAGGTCGAATAGAGCCCCCGCGTTGGGTGCGCTGACCACGATGCGGACCCGGACGACACCGCCGACCGCGTCGGTCACCTGAAGGACGCCGCGTCGGCCGTCCCACAGCTCGCTGGAGGCCAGCAGCCGGTCCAATTCGGTGCGCATGTCGTTGAACGGGACGGCGAAGCCGACGTCGAACTCGACGCTGCCCATGATCTCGGTGTCACTGCGGGTCCAGTTCTCGAACGGCTCGGTGGTGAAGTAGGTGGACGGCAGCACGAGTCGTCGCTCGTCCCAGAGGCGTACGACGACATAGCTCAGGGTGATCTCCTCGACGCGTCCCCACCACTGGCCGTTCTCCAACTGCACCACGTCGCCGACCCGGATGGCGCCGGAGAACGCGATCTGCATGCCGGCGAACACCGCGCCCAGCGAGGTCTGCGCGGCCAGGCCCGCGACGACCGACAGCACACCGGCCGACGCGAACACCGTGGTGCCGATATCGGAGAACGACGGGAAGGTCATCAGGATCGCGGCGACGCCGAACACGATGACGGCGGCGATGCCGAGCCTGCGCAGCACGGTCACCTGAGTACGCACGCGCCTCCACCGGCGATCGGCGTCGGAGATCTCTTCTCCGCCGCCGCCGTAGCGGGCGATCATGCGCCGCTCGGCGACGCGAACCAGCCCGGTGAGCAGCCAGGTCACCGCGGCGATCAACAGGATCAGCAGCGTGTGATCGACCAAGTTGCGCCATGAATCGGCGGCATCGGTGGTCCGCCGCACCGCGATCGAGGCGGCGACGATCATCATCGCCGTGCGCACGGGCAGTCGAGTCAGTACCTCGATGTCCCGGATCAGGTCGCTGCGACGGCTGATTCGCGTCAGCACCCAGGTCACGATCACCCCCAGGAGGTATACAGCGGCAACTGCCCCTGCGGCCCACGCCAAGGTGACGGCCATGTTCGTCGCGGTATCCAGTTTCTGCTCGTCGGGCATAAAGTGTGTTCAGCTCCACGGGGTTTGAGGGCAGGTCTTTCGCGACGGTAGCCGCGCATATCGTGAACGTCACATCGACGTGGCCCAGGTCGCAATTCCCTTGTCGCAGGGAATACCCGATGCGGCAAGCAGAGTAAACCCGTGGCCGTTCTGACAGCGCCCGACGGACCGTCTGGTCGATCAATCGTCGCCCCGTAGCCCGTTGCGGGCATTTCACCGGGTAGCTATGACGGGGCGTGTCGGGGCGCTGAGGTGTCCCATGTCGGCGTTAAGCTCTTCGAACAGGTGTTCACAGACCAAGGAGCTGGCCCGTGCGGGTGATGGGTGTCGACCCGGGGTTGACGCGCTGCGGGCTGTCCGTCATAGAGGGCGGTACGGGGCGGCAGGTGATCGCGCTCGACGTCGACGTCGTCCGCACCCCGTCCGATGAGCCGCTGCATCGTCGACTGCTGACCATCAGCGATGCGGTCGAGTACTGGATGGATACCCACCGTCCCGATGTCATCGCGATCGAGCGGGTGTTCGCCAACCAGAACGCGAACACGGCAATGGGCACCGCGCAGGCCGGCGGTGTCATAGCGCTCGCCGCAGCCAAGCGCAACATCGACGTACATTTCCACACGCCGAGCGAAGTCAAGGCCGCCGTCACCGGTAACGGTCGGGCCGATAAGGCGCAGGTTACCGCGATGGTGACGAGAATCCTTGCGCTGCAGACAAAACCGACACCCGCCGATGCCGCCGACGCGCTCGCATTGGCGATCTGTCACTGCTGGCGCGCCCCGATGATCGCGCGGATGGCGGCGGCCGAGGCGATGGCCGCTGAGCAACAACGCAAGTACAAAGCGACGATCAAGGCGAAAGCGAAGGCAGCACGATGATCGCATCCGTTCGTGGCGAAGTCCTCGACATCGCCCTTGACCACGTCGTGATCGAGGCCGCAGGCGTCGGCTACAAGGTGATGGCGACCCCGTCCACCCTGGCGGCGCTGCACCGCGGTGACGAGGCCAGGCTGATCACGGCGATGATCGTGCGCGAGGATTCGATGACGCTGTACGGCTTCTCGGACGCCGACGCCCGCAACCTGTTCCTGACACTGCTCGCAGTGTCGGGCATCGGGCCGAGCATCGCCCTTGGTGCCTTGGCGATGTATGACGGGCCGACGCTGCGACGCGCGATCGCCGACGGCGACATCACCGCACTGACCCGGATTCCCAAGGTCGGCAAGAAGACCGCCGAACTGATGGCATTGAGCCTGCGCGACAAGATGGGGGCCATCACACCCTCCGGCGCCGCCGCGCTCAACGGCCATTCCGTGCGCGGCCCCGTGGTGGAAGCGCTTGTCGGTCTTGGCTTTGCGCTCAAGCAGGCCGAGGAGGCCACCGACAAGGTGCTCGCCAATGATCCAGAAGCCAACACCACCAGTGCGCTGCGCTTGGCGCTGTCGATGCTGGGCAAGAAGTGACCGGTCGATTCGAGGACGCGGAATCCGAAGACACCGCCGACAGGGAGGTTTCGGCCGCCCTGACCGTCGGCGAAGGGGACATCGACGCCAGCCTTCGGCCGCGATCACTCGGGGAGTTCATCGGCCAGCCCCGCGTCCGCGAGCAGCTGCAGTTGGTCCTGGAAGGCGCCAAGAACCGCGGTGGCACACCGGATCACATCCTGTTGTCCGGCCCGCCCGGCCTTGGCAAGACATCGCTGGCGATGATCATCGCGGCCGAGCTGGGAACCTCGCTACGGGTCACCTCGGGCCCGGCGCTGGAGCGCGCGGGTGACCTGGCGGCGATGCTGTCGAACCTCGTGGAGCACGACGTGCTCTTCATCGACGAGATTCACCGCATCGCCAGGCCCGCCGAGGAGATGCTCTACCTCGCGATGGAGGACTTTCGCGTCGACGTTGTCGTCGGCAAGGGTCCCGGCGCCACGTCCATCCCGCTGGAAGTCGCGCCGTTCACCCTCGTCGGCGCCACCACCCGCTCGGGCGCACTGACGGGTCCGTTGCGCGACAGGTTCGGTTTCACCGCCCACATGGACTTCTACGAACCCGCAGAACTGGAGAGGGTGTTGACCCGCTCGGCGGGCATCCTCGGCATCGAGCTACACGATGACGCCGGCGCCGAAGTCGCCAGGCGCTCACGGGGTACTCCGCGTATCGCCAACCGGCTGTTGCGGCGGGTTCGCGATTTCGCGGAGGTGCGCGCCGACGGTGTGATCACCCGCGACATCGCCAAGTCCGCTCTGGCGGTCTATGACGTCGACGAGCTCGGGCTGGACCGCCTCGACCGCGCCGTGTTGTCGGCGCTCACCCGCAGCTTCGGCGGCGGCCCCGTCGGGGTGTCCACGCTGGCGGTCGCGGTGGGAGAGGAAGCGACCACGGTCGAGGAGGTGTGCGAGCCGTTCCTGGTGCGTGCCGGCATGATCGCCCGTACGCCGCGCGGGCGCGTCGCCACCGCCCAAGCCTGGACCCACCTCGGAATGACGCCGCCTGCCGGAACCACCGGCTTCGGGCAGCCCGGTCTGTTCGAATAGAGGGATGCCGATGATTTACGCAGGGTTGGGCTTCGCGGGTCTCGCGGCGCTGCTGCACGTCTATATCTGGGTGATGGAATCCCTGACCTGGACGTCGGCCCGAACCAGGGCGACGTTCGGGATCAGTGAAGAAGAAGCTGTGGCCACCAAGGAACTCGCTTTCAATCAGGGTTTCTACAACCTGTTTCTGGCGATCGTCACCTTCGTGGGCATCGTCATCGGCGGGCTCGCGGACTGCGGTATCGGGCTCGCGCTGATTTTCGCGGGCACGGGCTCCATGCTCGCCGCGGCGATCGTGCTGCTGGTGTCGTCGCCCGACAAGGCGCGCGCAGCGATCACCCAGGGAATCCTGCCGCTGATCGCGGTCGTGCTTCTGGGAGTCGGTCTGGCGATATAGCGTCACGGTGTGATGCGCTTGGTGGCCGTCCTGTCGGCTTTGGTGGTTGTCGTCGGATGCGCAACGAGTTCGGCCGACCCGATCGGCGCGCCGTCCGGTCTGTTCGATGTCGGCCAGGGCCGCCAGCTGTATCTCGAATGCCAAGGCCAGGGCGTTCCGACGGTGTTCATCATTCCCGGCAAAGGCAGCTATGCCGAGGCCTGGAACTACATTGTGCCGCCGGACGATCCGATCCGATCGTCGCCCTACGACATCATCACCGAGGCCCAGCTGGAGCCCAGCCCGGACGCAGTGCAGCCCACTGTGGCCAGGACGACACGGATATGCGCCTACGACCGGCCGAACACGCGGCCAGATGGCGAAGACATGTCCACTCCCGGGCCGCAACCGCACGGTGTACAGCAGGATGTCGACGATGTGGTTGCTCTGATCAACGCCGCCCAGTTGCCGACACCGCTCGTGTTCGTCGCGCACTCCTACGGCGGCCTGGTGCTCGACTTGTTGGCGCGTACGCATCCGGAATTGGTCGCGGGCATGGTGATGGTCGACGGAGTTTCGGAATTCCTGATGACGCTGGGCACCCCGGCCCAGAATGCGGCATTCCAAAGCGACGGCGCGGTGCCACCTGAACCCGGTGGCGAAGGGGTCCTGATGGACGACGCATTCTCCCGCATCAGCGCTGCGCCCCCGCTACCGCGGGTTCCGTCGATCGTGCTGAGCTCCGCAAAGTTCGCGTCCCCGGAGGTGCTCAAGCCGGACAATTACACGCAGGCGCAGATCCACCAGGCCAACAGCATGCTCGCCGCCGCACTGGGCACCAGCAATATCGTCGTGCCCGACGCCGGTCACAACGTCATGCTCTATGAGCCGAAGTTCGTGGCCGACACCATCATTGGCGTGGTAGACCGGGTTCGCCAGGGCGGCTAGCGCTGGCCCTACAACAGTCCGAGCAGTTGCAGGTCGGTGAGGTACTTGACGATGATCTCCGCGCTGATGTGCGGGATGTCCTTATCCGGGCCGACTTTCGCCTCCTGCACCGCGGCGCGGAAGTGCTCGGTCGAGGCGAACGAACCGCGAAGCGGCTTGGCGGGCTGTGCGTAGCTGTGCAGCAACGGCAGCAACGAAGCCTGACGCTGACGGTCGGGAAGGGCCCGCATACTCATCTCGAACCGCTGCAGCCATTCGCCGTAGCTCGCGACCCGATCGATCGGATAGCCGGCGTCGACCAGCCAGTCGACGTACTCGTCGAGCCCGATCCCGTCGTCGTAGGGGTTCATCACGTGGTAGGTCTCGAACCCGTGTACCTGATGTGCACCCAGCGTGGAGATCGCTTCTGCGATGAAATCGACTGGCAGGCCGTCATAGTGGGCCCGCTGTCGATTACCCGCGCCATCCAGCTCGTAAAACGACCCCGGTGCGATGCCGGTGGCCACCAGGCTCAGCAGCAGCCGGGTGAACATGTCGGGCACGTTGAGCTGGCCGGCGTACCTGGGCTCCGCCAGGATCATGTCGCAGCGGAACACCGCCACGGGGAGACCGCTCAGATCGTGGGCCTCGCGCAGCAGCACCTCGCCGGCCCACTTGCTGTTGCCGTAACCGTTGGCGTAACCGTCGTTGACCGCGCGCGTCGCGCTCATCTGGCGAACGTCGGTGTCCTCGACGAAGGCCGACGGTTCGATCTGATCGCCGACGCCGACGGTCGACAGGTAGAAGAAGGGCTTCAACTTCGTGGTCAGCGCCAGCTTGATCAGCTCGGCTGTCCCGACCACGTTGGGTCCGAACAACTGGTCGTAAGGCAGGACATGGTTGACCAGTGCGGCGGGATCCACGATCAGGTCGACGGTGTCGGCCAGTCGCCGCCAGGTTCTTTCATCAAGTCCGAGTCCGGCTTCGCCCTTGTCCCCGGCAAGGACCTCCAAATGCTGTGCGGCCAAGCGCCGGTAGTGGCTGAGCAACTCGGCGTCGCCGCTGTCGAAGGTGTCGTCGAGGCGCTGCCGCGCGGCGGTGTCGTCCTTGGCGCGAACCAGGCATATCACCTTGCCGTCGACCAGGTCCATCCGTTCCAGCCAGTCCAGGGCCAGGTAGCGGCCGAGGAATCCGGTCGCGCCGGTCAACAGAACCGTGCGCACCTCCTGGCTCTGCAGTGGCAGCGCCGCGGCCGCAGAGAGCGTCTGCACATCGAGGAACTTGTCCAGCGTGAGATCGCTGGCATGGACCTCGGTGGCTCCCCGGCCATGTACCGTCGCGAACGTCGGCCGTTTGGTGCCCGCCCGTTCGGTGTCGATGTACTCCGCAAGTGCGGCAAGGTCGTTGGCGGGGCTGACGATCACGCCTACGGGTACGTCGATGTCAAAGATATCGCGTAGCAGGTTGGCGAACGTCAACGCCGACAGCGAGTCTCCGCCCAGGTCGGTGAACTGTGCATCGGCGGGCACCTCGGAGGCCGCCGCGCCCAGCAGCGCCGCCGCGGCGCGGCTGACGGTCTCCACGACCGGACGCTGGCCGGCATTCTGGCGAAGCTCGCGCAACTCGGTTGCCTGGCCATCGGCCAGATCCGTGTACAGCTGCTCCAGCCGAGGGGCATACAGCTCCTTGAGCTTCGGCCGTGCCAACTTGCGGATACCAGTCAGCAGACCGTTCTCCAATGTGAACGGCGTCGGCTCGATGATGAAGTCGCGCGGGATCTCAAAGGCCTGCAGGCCTGCCGCTTTCGCGACATCTTGCAATGAGTCGCCGATCGAGCGATGCAGCTCTTCGGTGTCAGCCCGCGCAGCCGCGTCAGCCGTCGGCACAACCACTGCCAGCAGATACGAGCGCGCACTGTCGCCGTAGATGTAGATCTGACGGACCAGCGGACTGTTCTGGAACACCGCTTCCAGCTTTGAGGCCGTGACGAATTCGCCCTGCGAAAGCTTCAGCACGAAGTTGCGGCGATCGACATACTGCAGGCGCTCCGGCTCGAGCTCGGCCACGATATCGCCGGTTCGGTAGAACCCGTCGGCGTCGAAAACCTCGGCGGTGACCTCGGGCCGCTTGTAGTAGCCCCCGAACATGTTGATCGTCTTGAGAAGCAGCTCACCTCGAGGATACGGGCGGTCGGTATTGAAGTAGCCCAACTCGGGAACGTCGACGAGCTTGTAGTCGATCACCGGTGGCCGGCGCACCTGCCCGTCGGCCAACACGCCGCCGGCTTCGGTCGATCCGTAGCCGTCGACCAGGTGCATGTCGAGGAACCCCTCGACCCACTGTGTCAGTTCCGGTGAAGTCGGAGCAGAGCCGGTCACCACGGTGATGTATCGGTTGCCGAGCAGATGCGTGCGCACGTCGGCGACGATCTGGGCCTCGGTGGCGCCGTCGGCGCCCTCCGGCAACAGCCGGTTCAGCTGGCTGTGGACTTCCGCCGACAGCAATTCCCAAACGCGCGGCACGAAATTCAGCTGGGTGGGCCGCACCAGCGCCAGGTCCTCCAGGAAGGTCGACAGGTCGCTCTTGGCGGCGAAGTAGGCCGTCCCGCCGTGAGCGAGGGTGCCATAGAGACTGGCGCGCCCCATCACGTGGCTCATCGGCATGAAGTTCAGCGTGATGAACGGGTCGGGGCTGTCTGCCCAGCCCCACGCTGCCGGGCGCCACATCTTGGCTGCCAAGCTCTGGGTATAGATCGCCCCCTTCGGCGCACCGGTGCTGCCGGATGTGTAAATCAGCAGCGCCAAGTCATCTGCGTCACGTTGAGCAGCGGGACTGGCGGGCAACGTCTTTCCGCGCTCCAACACGTCCTGCAACGTCTCCACCACTACCGTGCTGCCGGCTTCCGCGAGCTGTGCGCGCACGGCGTCGTAGGCCTCACGGTGGTCGGTGACCTCGGGGTGGTAGTCGAACATGATGAGCGTCCTGGGCGCATGCCCGGTCAGCACGAGTTCCACGGCGTCGTCGACATAGGCGATGCTCGAGGCGATGACGGCAGGTTCGGTTTCGGTGACGATGGGCCGCAGCGAAGTGATCGGCGCACTCGTCTGCAGCGGCACCGACACTGCGCCGAGCGGAATGGTCGCCATGTCGATCACCGTGTAGTCGGTGCTGGCGAAGCCGAGGATGGCGACGCGGTCGCCGGGATGCACGTCGGCCAGGGCATTGGTCACTGCTCCGACGCGGTCCCACAGCTCGCCGTAGGTGATGGTGTCGAAGTGGGGGAGAAGCTGCGCGGCGGAACGACCCTGCGCGTCGCTGACGTATTCGACGCCGCGCTCACCGAGTGCGGGGCGGTCAGAGTAGGCCTCCATCACCGTGCGCGTGAGCTCATCGAGGGCCAACCCCGCTTGTGCGATCGCCTCGTTGATGGCCGGGTCGGGTTTGGCGGCGGCGAATTGTGGGTCGGTATCGTAAAGATCTGAGATGCGGCCTCCGAGGCGCGTTTCACGGGTATCAGTGGACATGGCGCAATCCTTCGACAACACAGCGGATTTGAATCGGGCGCTTCATTGGGCCCAGCTACTAGAAATATCGTTAGCTTTGCTAAAGCTATTCCGCTAAGTCGCTGGCAGTTCGCTGTGAAAACGGCAGATTGCCAGGTCAAGCAGGCGCACGGTGTCGGCAATCACAGCCGTCTCGGGCGGTGACCGCGCGGCGCCGCCGATTACGCGTTCCGCCGTTCGGGTATCCCGCTTTCCATGACAGTCACGCGAGGTCGGGCCAGGGGCGGGCGCCTTCAGATGCAGCGCAGCCGCGGCGCGCTGAGCGGCTTTCTGTTGATCCTGCTGGGTGTCTGGGGTGCCCTCATCCCGTTCGTCGGACCGTACTTCGACTTCGCCTTCAGCCCGGACAGGGCCTGGGCGTGGAGCGAAGCACGCGGTTGGCTACAGGTGCTACCCGGAGCCGTCGCCGTTGCCGGGGGCGTTCTCCTGGTGATTTCGCGTAACCGCGCCACGGCGATGCTTGGCGGGTGGCTGGGCGTCCTCGCCGGCGCGTGGTTCGTCGTTGGGCGCGAGTCGGCGGCGGTGTTGGGCATCGGCGAGGTGGGCGCACCGGTTGCGGCGACAGACACCAAGGCTTTGGTGCTGGAGTTGGCCTACTTCTACGGACTCGGCGCCCTGGTCGTGTTCCTAGGTGCGGCGGCGCTGGGTCGCATCTCGATACGCAGCGTGCGCGATGTCGAACACGTCGACAGCCCCGTGGCCGCCGCGGAGTCGCAGTCGGCGTTCTCGGACACCGACGAGGTCACCCAAATCCAGCCGACGGGGGCGACGACGGATCGGCATCACACCTGGCGTGACACGTTCGGCCTGCGGCGCACGCCCGCCCAGTGATCATTGCGGCGTAGCCATCTGGCGTGCCGCCTCCTGTGCGAGCTGCACGCGGGAGGTCGAGGCGACCTTGTTGTAGACGTGGCGCAAATGTGACTGCACCGTGCGCGGCGAGATGAACAACTGCGCGGCGATGTCCTTGTTGGGTATGCCCTCGGCGACCAGACGCACCACGTCGAGTTCGGTCGGGGTGAGCGAATCCCAGCCAGTGGCCGGGCGCCTGCGCTCGCCGCGACCGCGTTGCGCGTAGGCGATTGCTTCCTCGGTGGACAGTGCCGCGCCCTCCTGCCACGCCGACTCGAATTCATTGTCGCCGAGTGCATTACGAATCGCCGCGACGGTTGCGTCGTGGTCTGGATCGAAGATCTTCAGACGCACAGCTCCCATTCGTCGCCGCAGTGCATCGGCCGAGCCCAGGAGCCCGTTAGCTCCGCGAGTCCTTCGGGTCGAGTGCGTCGAGGAGGCGCTGCATGGTGCGCGTCATCTGCGTGAAGTCCACGCGATGCGGTCGATGATGCTGAAGCGCACCGGCATCGAACATCTGTTGCCGAGCATCAGGGTGCCGACACTTGTGATGCCCGTGCGCGACGACGCCACCGGATGGCGTCCCGACGAGGCGCGAGACACATGCGCGGACACCTGGCCTGGGTAGGCCATTACATGTTTGGTAGATGCTCTAGCCGACGCGAATGAGCTTCTTGTTCACGAACTCTTCGATGCCGAACCTGCCGAGCTCGCGACCGAAGCCCGACCGCTTCACCCCGCCGAACGGTAACTCGGCGCTGTCGGCGCCGACCAAGTTCACGTAGACCATGCCCGCGTCGATCCGGTCGGCGACCCGCTTGGCCTGTTCCTTGTCGGTGGTGAACACATAGGACCCCAGCCCGAACGGTGTGTCGTTGGCCAGTTCGATGGCCTCTTCCTCGGATGCCACCTTGTAAATCGTGGCGACCGGGCCGAACAGCTCCTCCTTGTACGAGGGTGAGTCGGGTGAAACATTCGTGAGCACACCGGGCGGGAAGAACGCACCCTTGCGCTGCCCTTCGGATGCCAGGTTCGCGCCGTTCTCGACGGCCTGGTTCACCTGTTCGTCGAGCCGTTCGGCCGCGGCGGCCGATGACA
The DNA here is from genome assembly GCA_963843135.1 of uncultured Actinomycetota bacterium. Lineage (GTDB taxonomy): Bacteria > Actinomycetota > Actinomycetes > Mycobacteriales > Mycobacteriaceae > Mycobacterium. The sequence goes on along the minus strand of CAWJJA010000024.1, from coordinate 697,045 downwards.
ACGGCGCCAGGTCGCCCGCGGTCTCGAGCACCTTCTTGGTGAACTTGTCGACGAACTCGTCGTAGATGTCCTGGGCGACGATGAAGCGCTTCGCCGCGTTGCAGGCCTGACCGGTGTTCTCCATGCGGCCCGCGATTGCCGCCTCAACTGTGCCGTCGAGATCGTCGGTACTGAGCACGATGAACGGGTCCGACCCACCGAGCTCGAGCACCACCTTCTTCAGGTTGCGGCCGGCGACCTCGGCGACAGCGGCGCCCGCGCGCTCCGAACCGGTGAGCGAAACCCCTTGCACCCGGGGGTCGGCGATGGCCTCGGCGACCTGCTCATTGGTGGCATAGACGTTGACGTAGGCACCCTCGGGATAGCCGGCGTCGGTGAAGATCTGCGCAATCGCGGCGGCCGACTCGGGACACTGCGGTGCGTGCTTGAGGATGATCGTGTTGCCCAGCGTCAGGTTCGGGCCCGCGAACCGCGCGACCTGATAGTAGGGATAGTTCCACGGCATGATCCCGATCAGGGGGCCGACCGAGCTGCGACGGATCAGCGCGCTGCCCTCACTATCATCCGCAAGTTCGATGGGCTCGTCCGCAAGGAACTTCTCGGCGTTGTCGGCGTAGTACTCGTAGATCGCCGCACTGAAGTCGACCTCACCGACCGACTGGTCGAGTGGTTTGCCCATCTCGCGCTGGATGATTTTGGCGAGCTCGTCACGCCGCTCGGTGTGCAACTTGGCGACCTGCTTGATCAGCGCCGCCCGCTCGGCCACCGTCGACGTGCGACCCCATTCGCGGTGCGCCTTGGCCGCCGACGCCATTGCTTGTTCCATTTGTTCGTCGGTCGTAGTGGGGTATTCCTTCACCACGTCCCCGGTCGCGGGGTCGACCACTGCGTACTGACTCATGTCACGTCCCTTACCCATGGTTTGGATCTCGGTGTGGAGGTGGTGGCAGTGCCGACGGCATGACGTTGTGTCCACCCCGCGCGGTATCCGCCTTACTCCATACTTGTAGTTGTCTGCACCTATTTGTGTCGTCGGAATAGGACGCGGCAGCCAAATCCGCTGCGCCCCAGTCGATGCGCAGCAGCTGGTCGGCGTCCGCCGCTGCGTTGTCGGAGGTCGCGTTCATTCACTCCTTTCGGTTACAGATCTTTGAGCACAAGAGCAAGAACATCGAGACCTTCGACAAGAAGGTCGTCACTGATGGTCAGCGGAGGGAGGAACCGCAGCACGTTGCCGAATGTGCCGCAGGACAAGACAATCACGCCGGCGGCATGGCATCCGGCGCACAGCGCCTTGGTCAGATCGGGATCGGGTTCGATGCTGCCCGGCTTCACCAGTTCCATCGCGATCATCGCGCCGCGGCCGCGCACGTCGCCGATCCGGTCGTCCTCGGCTTGCAGGCGCCCGAGCCGATCCTTCATCAAGCGCTTCGATCTGTTGAGCGCGCTCGACGAGCCCGTCGGCCTCGATGGTCTCGATGGTTGCCAGCGCCGCCGCGCACGCGACCGGATTGCCGCCGTAGGTGCCACCGAGTCCACTGACATGCGGTGCGTCCATGATCTCGGCCCGGCCGGTGACTGCCGACAACGGCATTCCGTCGGCGATGCCCTTGGCGGTGACGATCAGATCTGGTTCGACGCCTTCGTGTTCGCACGCGAACATTGCCCCGGTGCGGGCGAACCCGGTCTGCACCTCGTCGGCGATGAACACGACGTCGTTCTTGCGGCACCAGTCCAGCAGTGCGGGCAGGAAGCCGTCGGCGGGCACGATGAACCCGCCCTCACCCTGGATGGGTTCGATGATGACCGCGGCGAGGTTGTCGGCGCCGACCTGCTTGTCCATCACGGTGATCGCGCGCTGGGCGGCAAGCTCACCGTCGGTGGCCATCTCCTTGCCGAACTCCGCGTCGCGGAACGGGTATGACAGCGGCGCGCGGTAGATCTCGGGTGCGAACGGCCCGAAGCCGTGCTTGTAGGGCATCGACTTCGCGGTCAACGCCATCGTCAGGTTGGTGCGGCCGTGATACGCGTGATCGAAGGACACGACCGCCGGTTTACGTGTGTAGGTCCTGGCGACCTTGATCGCGTTCTCCACCGCCTCCGAGCCCGAGTTGAACAGCGCCGACCGCTTCTCGCCGGTTCCGGGGGTAAGCCGGTTGAGCTGCTCGGCGACGGCGACGTAACCCTCGTAGGGCGTGATCATGAAACACGTGTGGGTGAACCGGGCCGCCTGATCGGCAACCGCCGCGACGACGGCGGGCGATGAGTTTCCGATGGTGGTGACGGCGATGCCTGAGCCCAGATCGATGAGCCGATTGCCGTCGACGTCTTCGACTATCCCGCCGAACGCCCGCGATGCATACACCGGCATGGTGTTGCCCACCGCGCGGGACACCGCAGCGGTCTTCCTGTCGATCAGCGCCTCCGACAGAGGGCCGGGTATCGCGGTAGCGAGGTAGCGGCTCTGCTCGACGGTGCTCAATTCCGCCTCCTGACGACCTGGTTTCGGCGCCCGACGCGCCGCGGTTCGAGCCTAGTCGGCGGCGCACCGATCCTGTCGAAAACTTCGGCACCTTCTGTCGGATCCATCGGCTGCCGTGGATTGACGCAACGGATTTCGTCGCGATCGCTCATTCCCGGTCGTGATGGCACACCGCCTCGAGCATCACTCCCCAAGGGTCGAGCCAGAACGTCGCGAAATAGGGCTGCGGATACTGCGGAAAAGTCTGCGGCCGATGCAGCACCTCGCCACCGAACTGCGGTATCAGGTCGGTGACAAGCCCGTGGACCTCGGTCACCAGCGATCGCGTTCGCATCCTGAAGGCCAGATGCTGAAGCCCGGTCTTGTGCCGCGAGTACTGCGAGGGCTCCGCCGACGAATAGAAGAAGAGGTATGTCCCCGGCTTGCCGCCCGCCGGCCGGTATGAGAACTCGTCCTCGGCGGTGAAGAACTCGTCGAATCCCAGCAGCGGCATTACCGCGTCGTAATACCCCTTGGACGCCCTCAGGTCTTCAACGTTGATGCCGAGGTGCCCGAGCACTCACCGAAGCTAGCACCGGGCCGCAGTGACGGGGGCGCTCGGTGGTCCCTGGCCGCAATGGCACACTGGTATCTGACGAAGCGCCTGACCTGCCGGTCTGCGCAGTGACACCGAGACCCGACACGAAAGACGGCTGCTGACATGGATTTGGTCATCTTCCTGCCCCTCATCATCATCATGGGCTTATTCATGTTCTTCGCATCGCGCCGGCAGAAGAAGGCGATGCAGGCCACCATCGATCTGCATGAGTCGCTGCAGATCGGCGATCGCATCCACACCACGTCGGGCATGGAAGCCACGATCACCCGCCTCGGCGACGACACCGTTGACCTGGAGATTGCGCCGGGCGTCGTCACCACGTGGATGAAGCTGGCCGTGCGCGACAAGGTCGGGCCGGATGTCGATGAGGACGACGATTTCGAGGACATCGACGACGAGGAGTCGACCGCCTCCGAAATCACCGAAAGCCCGAACAAGACGGACTGAGGGCTGAGAACTCAGCCTTTACACGTACCCTTTGCGGTGCTGACGAACTGATCTCGAGGAGACCCTAAAAACGTGGCATCGTCTTCGACGCCGGTGCACCCCGCCCGCTACCTGACGCTTTTCCTGGTACTGCTGGTCGGCGCATACCTGTTGGTGTTCCTCACGGGGGACAAGAAAGCCGATCCCAAACTCGGCATCGACCTGCAGGGCGGCACCCGGGTGACGCTCACCGCTCGCACGCCGGACGGCTCGCGCCCCACTCGCGACGCCCTCAACCAGGCGCAATCGATCATCAGTGACCGCGTCAACGGCCTCGGCGTGTCGGGGTCCGAAGTCATCATCGACGGCGACAACCTGGTCATCACCGTGCCCGGTAACGACAGCAGTGAGGCCCGCAACCTCGGCCAGACCGCACGGCTGTACATCAGGCCTGTGATCCACGCGATGCCTGCCGCGGGGCAGGGCCAACCTCCGACCGAACAGCCACAGGGCGCACCTCCCGGTGCTCCGCCGGGAGCACCGCCCGGGGTCCCCGGAACGCCGCCTGGAGTTCCCGGGATGCCTCCCTCTGGAGGAGCCGAGCAGCCGCCGGCTCCGCCAGCGCAGTCGCCGGCGCCGCAGCCACGTCCATATCCCGAGCCGCCGGCACAGCCCGCGCCGACTCCCACGTCGCCCAAGCCGGCGCCATCGCCGGGACAGCAGCCGGCACCGGCGCCATCGCCGGGACAGCAGCCGGCACCGCCGCCGCCTCCTGGGGAGGCCCCGCTCGCGCAGCGCATCGCCGACGAGAAGGAACTGCGGCAGAGCACCGATCAGCAGATCCAAATCCTCGCGCTGCAGTTCCAGGCCACCCGTTGCGGTGAGGAAGACGTGCTGGCCGGTAACGACGACCCGAATCTGCCATTGGTCACCTGCGGTAGGGACGGCAACGTCTACCTGCTGGACAAGTCGATCATCAACGGCGAGCAGATCGAGAACGCCAGTTCGGGCCTCGATCAGCAGCAGGGCCAGTACATCGTCGACCTGCAATTCAAGAGCGACGCCACCAAGATCTGGGCCGACTTCACCGCGGCCAACGTCGGAACCCAGACCGCCTTCGTGCTGGATTCCGAGGTGGTCAGCGCGCCCGAGGTGCGGGAGCCCATTCCGGGCGGGCGCACGCAGATCAGCGGACAATTCACCGAGACGACCGCACGTGAACTGGCCAACGTATTGAAATACGGCTCCCTGCCACTGTCCTTCGAGTCGTCGGAGGCTGAAACCGTCTCGGCGACACTGGGTTTGACGTCGCTGCGGGCGGGTTTGATCGCGGGTGCGGTCGGGCTCGGGCTGGTGCTGCTGTATTCATTGCTCTATTACCGAATTCTGGGGGTGCTGATCGCACTGTCGCTGGTGGCTTCCGGCGCAATGGTTTACGCGATTCTGGTGCTCCTGGGCAGATACATCGGCTACACGCTCGACCTGGCCGGCATCGCGGGTCTGATCATCGGTATAGGTATGACTGCCGACTCGTTCGTGGTGTTCTTCGAGCGCATCAAGGATGAGATTCGCGACGGTCGTTCGTTCCGCTCGGCCGTGCCCCGCGGCTGGAACCGTGCGCGCAAGACGATTCTGTCCGGCAACGCGGTCACCTTCCTGGCCGCGGCGGTCCTGTACGTGCTGGCCGTCGGCCAGGTGAAGGGCTTTGCTTTCACGCTGGGTCTGACGACCATCCTCGACGTGGTGGTGGTGTTCCTGGTGACCTGGCCGGTCGTGTACATCGCGTCGAAGTCGCCGACGATGGCCAAGCCCAGGCTCAACGGTCTGGGCGCGGTGCAGCAGATCGCCCGCGAACGCCGAGCGGCCGCACACGGGACGGGACGGGGATAGCGAGATGGCCGCCAAAGACAACGACTCAGGCGACGTCACGACGGAAGCCGTCGAGGCAGCCGACCTCGAAAGCAACACAGCGCCGCGGCACGGTTTCTTCACCCGGCTCTACACCGGAACCGGGGCGTTCGAGGTCATCGGTAAGCGCAGGCTCTGGTACACGATCAGCGGTCTGATCGTCGCCGTCGCCATCGCGAGCATTCTGATTCGCGGTTTCACGTTCGGCATCGACTTCGAGGGTGGCACCAAGGTCTCGATGCCGGCGCAGACCGCATCGGGCACCGTCACCACACAGCAGGTCGAAGACGTGTTCAGCAAGGCGCTGGGCAAGCCGGCCGACGCGGTGGTCCTCGTCGGCAGCGGCGATTCGGCCACGGTGCAGATCCGTTCGGAGACTCTGAACAACGAGGAGATCGAAGCGCTGCGCACAGCGCTCTTCGACGCGTTCCAGCCGCGCGGCCCCGACGGCAAGCCCGGCAAGAACGCCATCAGCGACTCGGCGGTATCGGAGACCTGGGGCGGGCAGATCACCGATAAGGCTCTCATCGCCCTGGTGGTGTTCCTGGCATTGGCCGCGGTGTACATCACCATTCGGTATGAGCGGTATATGGCCCTCGCTGCGCTGGCCACGCTGGTGTTCGACCTCGTCGTCACCGCTGGTGTGTACTCCATCGTGGGCTTCGAGGTCTCGCCTGCGACGGTGATCGGCCTGCTGACCATCCTGGGTTTCTCGCTCTACGACACGGTGATCGTGTTCGACAAGGTCGAGGAGAACACCCACGGTTTCGAGCACACCACCCGCCGGACGTTCGCGGAGCACGCCAATCTGGCCGTCAATCAGACATTCATGCGGTCGATCAACACCAGCCTGATCTCAGTGCTGCCGATCCTCGCCCTGATGGTGATCGCGGTGTGGCTGTTGGGGGTCGGCACGCTGATGGACTTGGCGCTCGTGCAGCTGGTCGGTGTGATCGTCGGAACGTACTCGTCGATCTACTTCGCCACGCCGCTTCTGGTGACGCTGCGCGAGCGCACCACGCTCGTGCGGACACACACCCGCCGGGTGTTGAACCGCCGCAAGGGAAGTGCTGCGAGGACGTTGGATACCGACGATGACGAGTCGGCGCCCGAGACGGCAACGGCGGCTGCGGTGGCGAGCGCCACCTCGGCCCCCGATAAGCCGGCACCGGGCGCGCGGCCTGTCCGGCCGACGAGCAGCCGCACTGGTCGACCGTCGGGTAAGCGCAACACCCGGCGGCGGTAAGCGAGATGATCAAGGCCTGGAGCCGGCGTGGTGGCGTTCTGGCGGCTGCTCTGATCGTTGTGGCGGCGGGCCTGTCGTCCTGTTCGCGTGGCCCTGCCGAGAGCATCGACTTCGCGATGGACGGCCTGCTCACGACGTACAACACCAACACCGTTGCCGGCGCGGCTTCCGGCGGCCCGCAAGCGTTTGCCCGTGTGCTCACCGGCTTCAACTACCACGGTCCCGACGGCCAGATCGTCGGCGACCACGACTTCGGCAAGATCTCCGTCGTCGGCCGGGCGCCGCTGATTCTCGACTACGAGATCAACTCCGAGGCGGTGTACTCGGATGGCAAGCCGATCACGTGCGACGACATGGTGCTGGCGTGGGCGTCCCAGTCCGGACAGTTCCCCGGTTTCGACGCGGCAAGCCGTGCCGGCTATTCCGACATCGCGTCCGTCGACTGTGCGCCGGGGCAGAAGAAGGCTCGGGTGTCCTTCGCACAGGATCGCGCCTTCGTCGACTACGGCCAATTGTTCGCCGCCACATCGATGATGCCGTCGCACGTGATCGCCGACGTACTCGGACTCGGAGATGGCGGCGTGACGACCGCCATCATCAACAACGACGGACCGACAGTCGAACGAATCGCTCAGGTGTGGAACACCACCTGGAATCTGACGCCCGACATCGACATCAAGAAGTTCCCGTCGTCGGGTCCCTACAAGCTCGATTCGGTGACCAAGGACGGCGCCGTCGTGCTCGTTGCCAACGACAAATGGTGGGGCGCGCCGCCCATCACCTCCAAGATCACCGTGTGGCCACGCGGCGCCGACATCCAGGACCGCATCAACCAGGGCGCCTACGACGTCGTCGATGTGGCTGCCGGCTCGTCGGGCACGCTGAACCTGCCCGACGGCTACGTGCGTACCGACGCCCCGTCCGCCGGAATCGAGCAACTCATCTTCGCCTCGCAGGGCGCGATGTCTGCGCCGCCGGCACGGCGTGCACTTGCGCACTGCACACCGCGTGACGTGATCGCCCGCAACGCAGAGGTGCCGATCGCCAACTCGCGTCTGAACCCCGTCACCGAGGACGCCTACAGTGCGGCCGAGGGCAAGGTCGAGGGCGGCCAATTCACCATCGCCAATCCGGCTGTCGCGCGGACCGATATCGCCGGGCGGCCGCTGACCGTCCGGATCGGATACCAGAGTCCCAACGCCCGGCTGGCGGCGACCGTCGGTGCCATCGCCAAGGCATGCGCGCCGGCCGGGATCACCGTGCAGGATGTCGCGACCAACGAAACGGGCCCGCTGACGCTGCGCAACAACGAAATCGACGTTCTGCTGGCAAGCACGGGTGGCGCCGCGGGCAGCGGGTCGAGCGGATCCAACGCGATGGACGCCTACGATCTGCACTCCGCTAACGGCAACAATCTGTCCCGCTTCACCAACGAACAGGTCGACGGCATCATCACGACGATAGCGGTGACCTCCGACCCCAAGGAACTGTCCCGCCTGCTCGGTGAGGGCGGAACGATCCTGTGGACTGACATGCCGACGCTTCCGCTCTATCGTCAGCAGCGAACCGTGCTGACGTCGAAAGACATGTACGCGGTGAGTAGCAGTCCGACTCGATGGGGTGCGGGATGGAACATGGATCGGTGGGTACTGGGCCAATGAGCACTCCAGCCGCCGGCGCGCCGACAGGCTCAGACATCGCCGCGCTGATCTCATCGCTGATGCGGCAAGTGCCCGACTTTCCCGAGCCGGGTGTGGAGTTCAAGGATCTGACGCCGCTGCTGGCCGACGCACACGGGCTGGCATCTGTCACCGATGCGCTCGCAGAGACCGCTCGAGGTGCCGACCTGGTCGCAGGCATCGATGCGCGCGGATTTCTGTTGGGCGCCGCGGTGGCCCTGCGGCTCGGGACCGGCGTGCTGGCGGTCCGCAAGGGCGGCAAGCTGCCACCGCCGGTGCACAGCGAGACCTACCAGCTGGAATACGGCTCCGCCACGCTGGAGCTACCGGCCGACGGCATCGAGCTCGCCGGACGCTCGATCGTCATCATCGACGACGTGCTCGCCACCGGTGGCACGGTCGCGGCGACGGAGAAGTTGCTGCGAACCTGCGGTGCGATCGTCACCGGCGCTGCCGTCGTGCTCGAGCTGACCGCGCTGAGCGGCCGTGACGTGCTCGAACCGCTACCGGTCACGTCCTTGCTCGTGGTCTGAGCCGTATCCTGAAAGTCTGACCGATTTCAGGGAGGTGACCATGGCTTCGAATGGGGATGCTCCCGGCACGGGCCATGCCGTGCAGTCGCCCCCGAACAGCCAGGCGCCCGAGACGCAGCCACTGGAGATCCCCAAGACAGATTCATCCAAAGCGTCGACCAGCGCGTCGCGCCGGGTGCGGGCCCGGCTGGCGCGGCGGATGACCGCACAGCGCAGCACCGTCAACCCGGTGCTTGAACCATTGATCGCGGTCCACAAGCAGTTCTATCCCAAGGCCAACCTGACGCTGCTGCAGCGCGCGTACGAGGTGGCCGATGAGCGTCACGCCGATCAGTTGCGCCGCTCCGGTGACCCGTACATCACCCACCCGCTTGCCGTCGCCAGCATCCTGGCCGAGCTCGAGATGGACACCACGACGCTGATTGCGGCCCTGCTGCACGACACCGTCGAAGACACCGGCTACACGCTCGAGGCGCTGACCGAGGAATTCGGCACCGAGGTCGGCCACCTCGTCGACGGCGTGACCAAACTGGACAAGGTCGCGCTCGGTACCGCAGCCGAAGGCGAGACCATCCGCAAGATGATCCTCGCGATGGCCCGGGATCCGCGAGTGCTGGTGATCAAGGTCGCCGACCGGCTGCACAACATGCGCACCATGCGCTTCCTGCCTCCGGAGAAGCAGGCCAGCAAGTCCCGCGAAACGCTGGAAGTTATTGCGCCGCTGGCACATCGCCTCGGTATGGCTACTGTCAAATGGGAACTCGAAGATCTGTCGTTCGCGATTCTGCACCCGAAGAAGTATGAGGAGATCGTCCGGCTGGTCGCCGATCGGGCGCCGTCGCGCGACATCTATCTGGCCAAGGTGCGCGCCGAGATCACCGCGACGCTCAATGCGTCGAAGATCAACGCCGTCGTCGAGGGCCGGCCAAAACACTACTGGTCGATCTACCAGAAGATGATCGTCAAGGGCCGTGACTTCGACGACATCCACGACCTCGTCGGTGTACGCATCCTTTGCGACGAGTTGCGCGACTGCTATGCGGCTGTGGGCGTGGTGCATTCGCTGTGGCAGCCGATCGCCGGGAGGTTCAAGGACTACATCGCCCAACCCCGGTTCGGCGTTTATCAATCGCTGCACACCACAGTCGTCGGGCCGGAGGGCAAGCCGCTCGAAGTGCAGATTCGCACCCGCGATATGCACAAGACCGCGGAGTACGGCATCGCGGCGCACTGGCGCTACAAGGAGGCCAAGGGCCGCAACGGACTTCCGGCCAGCTACGCCGCCGCGGAGATCGACGATATGGCCTGGATGCGCCAGCTACTCGACTGGCAGCGGGAGGCCGCCGACCCTGGCGAGTTCCTCGAATCGTTGCGCTACGACCTTGCGGTGCAGGAGATCTTCGTGTTCACGCCGAAGGGCGATCTGATCACGCTGCCCACCGGGTCCACTCCGGTGGACTTCGCGTATGCCGTGCACACCGAGGTCGGGCACCGCTGTATCGGCTCCCGCGTCAACGGCCGACTGGTTGCGTTGGAGCGCAAACTCGAGAATGGCGATCAGGTAGAGGTTTTCACGTCCAAGGCGCCCAATGCCGGCCCGTCTCGTGACTGGCAGACATTTGTCGTCTCGCCCCGGGCCAAGGCGAAAATCCGCCAGTGGTTCGCCAAGGAACGGCGCGAAGAGGCCCTCGAGTCCGGCAAAGACTCCATCGCACGCGAAGTACGTCGTGCCGGAATTCCGTTGCAGCGGTTGATGAATGCCGAGCAAGTGGCAGCACTGGCGCGCGAGTTGCGCTACGTGGACGTGTCCGCGCTCTACACCGCGGTGGGTGAAGGTCATGTGTCTGCCCGCCACGTGGTGCAGCGACTCGTTGCCCAAGTCGGTGGTGACGAGGATGCCACCGACGAGATCGCCGAGCGCTCGACGCCGTCCACCATGACGGTGCGTCAACGTAGCACCGACGATGTCGGCGTCGCTGTGCCCGGCGCGCCGGGAGTGCTGTCGAAGCTGGCGAAATGCTGCACCCCCGTGCCCGGCGACAACATCATGGGATTCGTCACCCGCGGCGGCGGGGTCAGCGTGCATCGCACCGACTGCACGAATGCCTCATCGCTGCAAGAGCAGTCGGAGCGAATCATCGATGTGAAGTGGGCGCCGTCACCGTCGTCGGTCTTCCTGGTGGCCATCCAGGTCGAGGCGCTTGACCGGCACCGGTTGCTGTCGGACGTGACCCGCGTGCTGGCCGACGAGAAGGTCAACATCCTGTCCGCGTCGGTGACCACCTCCGACGACCGCGTGGCGGTCAGCCGGTTCACATTCGAGATGGGTGATCCCAAGCATCTGGGACACCTGCTCAACGTGGTGCGCAATGTGGAGGGCGTCTACGACGTCTACCGCGTGACCTCCGCGGCGTGAGGTTTAGAGCAAACAATCTCGCGAACGTCGATTTCTGTCATAATTCGGCGATGCGCACCGCACTCGTGGCAGTTCTGGCCGCCGTCGCCTTGCTGATCACGGGTTGCGGATCGACGATCAAACCCGACGGCGCCGCCCAGTCGGTCGTTGATCTTGTAAAGAAGCAAACCGGTTTCGAACCCAAAGACGTGAAATGTCCAGAAGGTGTCGAAGCCAAGGTGGGCACGAAGTTCGAGTGCAAGTTCACCGGACCCGAGGGCACGGAGTACACCGCAGACATGCGCATCACCAAGGTCGACGGTGAAGACGTCGAGTTCTACATCGAGACCCATCCGACCTAGGCCGATTCGGCCTCAGTCCACCCGCACCGATTCGATCGTCACCGTCTGGATCGGCTCACCGTCGTCGTTACCGCCTGCCACACCGGCATCGGCGATCTTGTCCAGCGTCACCAGGCCGGTCTGGTCGATGGTGCCGAACACCGTGTAGGTCGGCGGCAGCATCGAGTCCCCGTAAACGAGGAAGAACTGGCTGCCGTTGGTGCCCTGGCCCTTGTTGGCCATCGCGAGCGTGCCACGCGGGTACAGCACGGGTGTCTTCAGTGCCGGGTCGGACAGCCGGAACTGGTTGGTCGGGTACTCATTGGGGAACCGGTAGCCCGGACCTCCGGTGCCTTCTCCGGTCGGGTCACCACACTGCAGGACCTTCAGCGACGGGCTTGTGGTCAGGCGGTGACATGACGTGTCGTCGTAGAACCCCTGCTGGGCCAGGCTCGCGAAGTTGTTGACGGTGCAGGGGGTCTGGGCGTTGTCCAATTGCAGCCCGATGCCCCCGCGGTTGGATTTGATGCCGGCGCTGACGAATGCGGGTTTGGTCGGGACCCGTCCGGTGCGGGGCGGCTTGACGGGCTTGCTCGCCGGTTCCGTCGTCGCCGGGTATTGGCAGTTGGACCCCAGCGTGGCGGGCGGCTTGAACTCGGGCAGTGGCTCGGCGTTGATCCCGGGCATCGGCGATGCGGTGTAAGGCGGATAGTCGGTCATCCCGTCGAAATCCTTGAGGCTGCGGCCCACAGCGATGACAAGCAACACGCTGATCACCACCACCAGAATCGTGAACACGGTGATCAGGTAGCTGATGACCAGGCCCGCAAGGGCCAGGCCACGACCCTCTTCGCCGGTCTTCTTGATCTGTGCCAACGACATGTGCCCGAACACGATCCCCAGCGGTGCGAACACGAACGCGCACACCAGTGCCGCGATGGCCATCGTGTTCGTGGGCTGCGGGGGCGGCGGATAGCCGGGGTATCCCGACGGATAGCCGTAGGGAGGCGGGTACGCGCCGTAGGGCGGCGGGTAGGCGCCGTACGGCGGCGGTGGTGGGTTCGTCACGGATCCAGGAGAAGCGAGGTGATCTTGACGTCCGTCTTCGGCTTACCGTCCTGACCGCCGTCGGCCGTGCCCGCCGCAGCGATCTTGTCCAGGGTGGCCAGGCCGGTCTCGTCGATGGTGCCGAACACCGTGTAGTTGGGCGGCAACATCGAGTCCCCGTACACCAGGAAGAACTGGCTGCCGTTGGTGCCCGGCCCGGCATTGGCCATGGCCAGCGTGCCGCGCGGATACAGCACCGGTTCATTCAGCTTGGGGTCGTCGGGCTGGTACTGGTCCGTCGGATACTCGTTGGGGAACTGGTAGCCGGGCCCGCCGGTGCCCTGGCCGGTCGGGTCGCCGCACTGCAGCACCGACAGTGACTCCGAAGTCGTCAGCCGGTGGCAGGTGGTGTCCTTGAAGAAGTTCTGGTTCGCCAGGCTCGCGAAGCTGTTGACGGTGCACGGCGACTTGCCGTTGTCGAGCATCAGGCCGATATCGCCCTGATTGGTCTCCATGCTGGCGCTGACCTGCGCAGGGTCGGTCGGCACCTTGCCTGTCCGCGGCGGCTTGACCGGCTTGCTGGCCTTTTCCGCGGAGGCCGGGTATTGGCAGTTGTCCCCGAGACCGGCGGGTGCGGTGAATGCAGGCAGTTTGCCGTCGGCCGCCGGCGTCGCGCTTGTCGCGGTGGATGTGCCGGTCGCTGCGGTGGTCTGGCTGTCGGAATCATCCCTGGTGAGCACGACGGTGGCCACGACCGCGCCAACAACGACGATCACGCCGACGACGGATCCGACGATCGTGAGAATGCGACGTTTACGCTCCTTGGCCGCCCGGCGCTCCAGCTGTCGCTCGAGCTTGCGCTTCGCCGTCGCCCGCCGTTGTTCGTTGGTCGGCACCGCCGTCGTCCTCCTTGTGTTGATCGGTCGGCAACGAGTGTGCCAGGCATTGCTGAGTGCGGCGTTAGCACCCGCGACATCGGGGATGGAAAACTGGACGCTGTGTTGATCACCGGATTCCCGGCGGGCATGTTGGCGTGCAACTGCTACGTGCTGGCCCAGCGCCCAGGAGCGGACGCGATCATCGTCGATCCGGGACAGCGGGCGATGGGCCCATTGCGCCGGATTCTGGATCAGAACCACCTGACACCTGCGGCGGTGCTACTCACCCACGGCCACGTCGACCACATCTGGTCAGCGCAGAAGGTGGCCGATATGTACGGCTGCCCGGCGTATATCCACCCCGAAGACCGATTCATGCTGACCGACCCGATCAAAGATTTCGGGCCGCGCCTCGCGCAGATCGCCTTCGGCGCGCTCTTCTCGGAACCCAAGCAGGTCATCGAGTTGGACAAAGACGGCGACAAGGTCGATCTGGGGGATATCACGGTGACCATCGACCACACCCCGGGCCACACTCGCGGCTCGGTCGTGTTCCGAGTTTCCGAAGGCACGGACGAGTTGGTCTTCACCGGCGATACTCTGTTCCGGCAGTCGGTCGGCCGTACCGACCTGCCGGGCGGCAGCGGCCGAGATCTGCTCGGCTCGATCGTCACAAAACTGTTGGTGCTCGACGACGACACCGTGGTACTACCTGGGCACGGTGAGAAGACCACGATCGGCGACGAACGCCGTACCAACCCGTTCCTCGAAGGCCTGAACTAGTGAGTGACTTTCAGGCGCCCAAGGGCGTCCCGGACTATCTGCCGCCGGACTCGACGCAGTTCGTCGGAGTCCGCGACGGTCTGCTGGACGCGGCCCGCCGCGCCGGCTACGGCGACGTCGAACTGCCGATCTTCGAAGACACCGCGTTGTTCGCGCGCGGGGTGGGGGAGTCCACCGATGTGGTGTCCAAGGAGATGTACACCTTCGCCGACCGTGGCGACCGCTCGGTGACACTGCGCCCCGAGGGCACCGCCGGCGTGATGCGCGCAGTGATCGAACACGGGTTGGACCGCGGGCCGCTTCCGGTCAAACTCTGCTACGCCGGCCCCTTTTTCCGCTACGAACGTCCACAGGCCGGTCGCTACCGGCAGCTGCAACAGGTGGGGGTGGAGGCGATCGGCGTCGACGACCCCGCGCTGGATGCAGAGGTCATCGCCATCGCCGACGCCGGCTTCCGGTCACTCGGTCTCGACGCGTTCCGTCTGGAGATCACCTCGCTGGGAGACGATACGTGCCGCCCGCAATACCGGGAACTGTTGCAGGACTTCCTGTTCAAGTTGGATCTTGACGAAGAAACGCGCACCCGGGCGACTATCAACCCGTTGCGGGTACTTGACGACAAGCGTCCTGCCGTGCGGGAGATGACTGCAGAGGCTCCCGTCATGCTCGATCACCTCACCGACGTCGCCAAGCAGCACTTCGACACCGTCCTGGCGCATCTGGATGCGCTCGGCGTGCCCTATGTCATCAATCCCCGGATGGTGCGCGGCCTGGACTACTACACCAAGACCACCTTCGAGTTCGTGCACGACGGACTCGGTGCACAGTCGGGCATCGGTGGCGGTGGCCGCTATGACGGTCTGATGCAACAGCTGGGCGGAAAAGACCTGTCCGGCATCGGCTTTGGTCTCGGCGTCGATCGGACTGTGCTTGCCCTCAAAGCGGAGGGTAAGACGGTCGGCGGCACATCGCGCGTCGACGTCTACGGCGTGCCGCTGGGCGAACAGGCCAAGACCACGCTGGCGGTCATGGCCGCCAGGCTGCGCGCCGCCGGGGTCCGTGTCGATATCTCCTACGGTGACCGCGGCATCAAGGCTGCGATGCGCGCGGCGGACCGCTCAGGCGCCTCGATAGCCCTGATTGCCGGTGACCGGGATATCGAGGCAGGCACCATCGGGGTCAAGATCCTGGCGACAGGGGAGCAGATCGACGTGCCAGTCGAAGACGTTCTGAGCGTGATGCTTTCGCGCCTGAGTCGCGGCTAGAAACGCTTACGGCCGCAGGCCGGAGAGCACGAGTTCGGCGAAGACCTCGCCAATCTCGTTCAGCGAGTTGCGGCCACCCGGCACGTACCACCGGTGAATCCAGTTGTGCATCCCGAGAATGCCGAGCATCACCAGCCGCGCATCGAGATCGGAGCGGAAGGCGCCGGAGTCGACGCCCTCTTGGACGATCGACAGCAGCGTCTTACCGTAGGCGTCGGCGTTGGCGACGATCGGTTTTGCCTCCGGGATGGTCGAAAGGTGCTGGCTCTCGTTGAAGAGCACGAATAGCTCGGGATGGGTCTGCAGGTCTTCGATATACGCGCGCAGTGCCAGGCGCAGTTTCTCGTCGGCGGGCAGTTCAGCCTTCACTGCGTCGCGGCAATGTCGCGTCATCTCGTACGCCGGCGCCTCGATGAGCGCGACCATGAGCTCCTCTTTGGTACCGACGTAGTAGTAGAGAGAGGCGCGGTTGATACCGACCTCGGCCGCGACGTCCTCGAGCCGAGCGCGGGCATAGCCGTCGCGCAGGAACACCACGGCCGCGCCCTCGAGGATCTTGCGCCAGCGCGCATTCGACGGACGCCGATCAGCGGCGCGCCTCATCTGACGCCGCCGTGCGTTGTCGCTCTGCGGTTCTGCGGCGGCGATGGTCGGCCTCCTCGTGGTGCGGCTGGTGTCGAGAGCTCAAGGTAAGCCATTGACTCAGGTCAACGGTTTAAACAAGTGTGAGCGTGAACGTAGACGTCGGCAAGTCGTGCGCAACGAGTCACCGCACCTTCTGCGCACGGCACGCTCGAGCACGGTGCGTTCATTGCGTCCAGCCTTCCGAACGCGCCGCGTAGGGTTCGGTTCGTTCGACCCGAACACGGAGGTGTCATGTCGCTGATCGCGCTCGAGGAGCACTACGCCTGGGATCCGGCCAGCGACGGCAACGTCGTGGCGACATGGCTGCATGCCAACAACACCGTCGCCTATGACCGGCTGTACGACAGGGGTCCAATTCGGATCGAGCAGATGGATGCCTCGGGTATCGATTTCCAGATCCTGTCGTTGTTCGATCCCGGCGTGCAGGACGAGACCGACGTCGCTACGGCAGTGGACCTCGCGCGTCGCGCCAATGACGACCTTGCCGAGTCGGTGCGCGCGAATCCGAGGCGATTCGGCGGCTTCGCGACGCTGGCAACTCAGGACCCGGATGCCGCAGCCGCTGAATTCGACCGTGCAGTAACCGAATTAGGGCTTGTCGGCGGGCTGATCAACGGGCACTGTCAGGGTCGTTACCTCGACGATCCGGCCTACGAGGCGCTGTTTGCGCGCGCGGAAGCGCTGGGAGCACCCGTCTACCTTCACCCGACGACGCCGCATCCCGCCGTGATGGACGCGTGGTTCGCACCATATGTCGGCGAGGGTCTGCACCTGGCATCGTGGGGATTCGCCGCCGAGACGGGCACGCACGTGTTGCGCCTGATCTATTCGGGGCTGTTCGACAAGTTCCCGCGATTGCAGATCATCATCGGGCACCTCGGCGAGATGCTTCCGTTCGCCGCCTACCGGGTCGACCGGTACTACGGGCTCGGCGGCGACGGCTCTGGGCACCGGTTGCAGCACCTGCCCTCGGACTATCTGCGTAACAACTTTCACGTCACGACAAGCGGCAACTTCTGCCCGCCGGCGTTCGCGTGCACGCTGGAGGTGATGGGCGCCGACAGGGTGATGTTCTCGGTGGACTACCCGATGGACGACAACCAGGCCGGCGCCGACTTCCTGGCGTCCTACCCGATGAATGACGCAACGCGAAGGCAGGTCCGCTCCGAAAACGCGATAAAGCTGTTCGGCGAGCGAATTCCCGCCGTTCTAGGCGCCTGAGAACCGGTCAGAGCGCGAAGACCTGGCCGTCACCTCACCTACCTGCTCGGCTGAGGTGTGCGAACTCGTCGGGTAGTTGGGCAGGAACCGGTTGCCGTAGTAGGAGTCATCGAGGCTGAACAGCGCCACGTGAACGCGGTGATCAAACGCCTCGGATGACCGCGCTGAGAACCTCGTCGGCGTTTCCGACCCCACCGTCGAAAGGGTTGCCGCGCTTGAGGACTTTCGTTCCACCAGGTGTCAGGGCGACGAGTTTGGGAGAGGCGGAACCGATTTGCATCCTGCGGGCGAAGCGCACCTGGTCCAGCGGGACGATGGCGCCGCCGCCGTAGCTGAACAACCCGAGCTTGCGGTCGATCACCGCGACCGAGCGGCAGTCATGCAGTGGTTGGCTGCGACGCCGGCGGATCTTGCGGACCGAGAGAACCAACGCGACAGCGAACACGACTCCGACCGCGACGAATATCGTGGCGAGCGCCGTGGACGGAACTCCTGCGATGAGCGCCACCACGCCGAAGCCGCCGACGACAAGCGTGAGTATGCCCAGTACGAATGTGACTATCGCCAGCGCACTCGTGCGGCGGTCGAAGATATTGACCCGGCGGCCGTCGTCGGTGACGATGAGCCCGCCCGTATCGACGATTACCTGGACCTGTGCGGGTGCGTTCACGCATTGCAGCGTGCCATCTCAACGGCGACGAATACTCGGGTTTTGGCAAACATCAGACGGCTGCCAGGGCTCGATTCTGCGCTCGGCCAATACTCGTCTGACCTAGCGCTCAGCTGAAGGTCCTGCGTTTACCCCTGAATCCGCTCTCCGAGATCGCGCCCACAACGCGACAGCCGTAGCCATGGCGAGCGTGCCCAGCGCCGCCAGACTCAGGGTCCACAGTCGTCGATCCTCGAGTTCCATTTCACACAGCCGCGTGTAGTTCGTGTCGGTCACGACTTCATCGCCAACCGGCACATTCGCGGGGTTGCCGTCATCGTGGCTACGAGCGGCGGATAAATCAGGAGCTATCGGGCTTCCGCAGTCAACAATCGGCTGCTCATCCGAGACCGACACCGGTGCGAGCAGACCCACGCCGGCGACCAGCAGAGCTACGGCTCCTACGAATGCGATCATCAGTCGGGTAACCATACGAACCGCTTACCCTGAGCCGACGAATTTATACATGGTCAGCCGACTCGTGACCACCGATTGTGGCGCGGCCGCTCTCGGTTTCATTACCGCAGGCCAGTGCTGGCGCAGTATTGGTTGGCACGTACCAGGTGCCAGCCTGAGAACATCCTGTGCGGTCCGTACATTTCGCATGAGCTTGAAGTAATCGAGCGTGCCCGATCCTGAAATTGTTGCGATTACGCAACGGTTGGGAGGCGTGCCGGGATTTCGTGCTCGACCGGGTAGGCGGTGTGCAGACCAGTTCACCGGCGGCGGGTACTTCATGCGGACCACCGCGCAACCCACGATGGGCTCCGACGGGTCACTCGGCGGCCCAGCGTCGGTTCTGTTGACTGCGCGCTAGATGGCCATGGCAGCGCGGACGTCGGCTTCGGAGGCCGAGCCGCCGGTGCCGCTGGACGTGACGCGGCCCGCCTCCAGGATGTAGTAGCGCTGTGCGGATTCCAGCGCGAAGCCAATGTGCTGTTCGACGAGTAGCACCCCGAGACCGCCTCGCTGGGTCAGGGCGGTGATCGCGCCTTCGATCTCAGCGACGACGGACGGCTGGATGCCCTCCGTCGGCTCGTCGAGAATCAGGCATTTGGGGGTGGTGATCAGTGCGCGTGCGATCGCCAGTTGTTGGCGTTGGCCTCCCGACAGAAGGCCTGCGCGCCGCGTGAGGAGTTCCTTCAACGCGGGAAACAGGTCGAGCTGCTCGTCGATGAGCTGCTTGCCGTTCTTGCGGCCGTCGGCGACCACCTGAAGATTCTCGGCCGTCGACAGCTGGCCGAACGACTGCTGTCCCTGCGGTACGTAGGCCAGGCCACGCTTGACGCGCGCGCTGGGCCGCAGCTTGGTGACTTCGTCGCCGTCGAACAGCACCTTGCCCGCCGTGCATTTGAGGAGACCGACTGCTGCCCGCAGCAGCGTCGTCTTACCGGCGCCGTTGTGGCCCATCACGGCGGCCACTCCGTCGGTCGGTACCTCGATGCTGACGTCGTGAATGACCTCGCTGCGGCCGTAACCGGTTCGCACGTCGACCAGTTGCAGCATCAGGAATTCTCCTCGACCAGTTCGATACCGTCGGCGCCCGCCGCGGCGGTCCCCAGGTAGACCTCCTGCACCTTCGGGTTGGCCTGTACGTCGGCCACCGAGCCCTCGGCGATCACCCGCCCCCGCGCGAGCACTGTCACCGACGTCGCGAACGCGCGCATGAAATCCATATCGTGTTCGACAACGACGACGGTGCGCTCAGCACCGATGCGGCGCAACAGGTTTCCGGTTTCTTCGCGTTCCTCGGCACTCATCCCCGCCACCGGTTCATCGAGCAGAAGCACCTCGGCGTTCTGAACCAGCAACATGCCGATCTCCAGCCACTGCTTCTGCCCGTGGGCGAGCACCCCGGCGGGCCTATCGGCCAGGTGGGTGAGTCCGATGGTGTGCAAAGCCTGTTCGATCGCCGGGAGCACGCCGCTGCGGCGCCGCAACAGGGTCCAGGCCGATCGGCCCGCACCTGCCGCGATGTCGAGGTTCTGCAGCACCGTGAGCTGCTCGAACACGCTCGCGGTCTGGAAGGTGCGCCCCACCCCGCGCCGTGCGATCTGATGCACCTTCTTGCCGAGCAGTTCCATGCCGGACTTGTTCACCGAACCGGATGCCGGCACCAGGCCGGTGATCGCGTCGATCACCGTCGTCTTTCCCGCGCCGTTGGGGCCGATCAGGAATCGCAGGTCTCCCTGGAACAGCGTGAGATCGACGTCGCTGACCGCTTTGAAACCGTCGAAATCGACTGTCAAACCGCGTACTTCGAGGTAGTGGGTGCCCATACCGACGTTGCCGCCCACGACAGGTTCCCTGCCGGCGACGCTCGCTTCGGTCTCGGTCATGAGCTCGCGCCAATTTTCTCTGCGTCGGGGTCGGAGTCAGACGTCTTCTCTGACTGCGGTTCGGGTTCGGCCTTCCGGCGGAGTTTCAGCAATACCGCCAGCCCGGCAAAGCCCGCGGGGAAGAAGCCGACGACGACGATGAACAGCAGACCTTGGGCGTATGTCCATTCCGATGGAAAGCGTTCGGAGAACAGGGTCTGGGCCCAGGCCACACCGACGGCGCCCAGTACCGGCCCCAGAAGTGTCGTGCGTCCGCCGATCGCGACACCGATCAAAAATGCGATCGACGGGAGGATGCCGACCTGGGACGGTGCGATGAAGCCGACGATCGGGGCGAACAGCGCGCCGGCGATGCTCGCGAACAGCGCGGCGACGGTGTAGGCGACGACTTTGATATTGGCGGGGTCGTAGCCCAGAAATCGCACCCGCTCCTCACCGTCGCGCACGGCAACCAACAACTCGCCGTATCGGCTTCCCATGAGCTGCCGGACCACGGCGACGACTAGAAGCAGTACCCCGGCGGCGATGAAGTACAACATTCGTCGGTTGGCCGGGTCGTTAAGTGTGAATCCGAAGAATGTACGAAACCTGTTGAGCCCGTTGCTGCCACCGATGCTGGTCTGTCCGACCAGGAGGATCGCCAGCGCGGCGGCCAGTGCCTGGCTCAGGATCGCAAAGTACGCCCCTTTGACGCGACGTTTGAAGACGCCGAGGCCCAATGCGGCGGCGATGGCCGTCGGCAGAAGCACGATCGCCAGCAGCGTGAAGGCGGGGGAGGCGAACGGTTGCCAGTAGGCTGGCAGCTCCCGCACCCCGGCGATCTGCATGAAGTCGGGCACGTCGTTGCCGAAGATCTCGGCGTCGGCGAGCTTGAGGTGCATGCCCATCATGTAGCCGCCGAGGCCGAAGAAGACGCCTTGACCCAGAACCAGCATTCCGCCCCGGCCCCACGCGAGTCCAATGCCGACCGCGACGATCGCGAAGCACAGGAACTTCCCGAGCAGGGACAGTCTGAATTCCGACAGCACCACCGGGGCCACGCCGAACAACACCACCGCCGCGATACCGAAACCCGCCCAGGTCTGCCAGCGGCCCAAAACAGTCCTCACACCAAACTCCTTGTGCGAACGGTGAACAGGCCCTGCGGCCGGACCTGTAGGAAGATCACGATGATGACGAACACGATCACCTTCGCCAGCGACGCGGTGGTGTTGTACTCGATGAACGAGTTCAGGAAGCCAAGCGAGAACGCCGCGATGACGGTGCCTTTGATCTGTCCGAGCCCACCGACCACGACGACCAGGAATGCGTCGATCAGGTAGCTCTGCCCGATCGTGGGACTGGTGGACCCGATCATCGTCAACGCGACACCCGCGACGGCAGCGAGACCCGAACCGATGAAGAACGTCGTGATGTCGGTCTTTCGCGAGGAGATGCCGCTGGTCTCGGCGAGATCGCGGTTTTGCACGACCGCCCGGATACGACGGCCCATCGGGCTGACCTTGAGCGCAGTGGCCAGCGCCACCACGCACGCCACCGCGAGCACGAGGATGAAGATGCGCGTCTTGGGGACGACCGCGCCGAGGACCTCCACACCACCTGAGAGCCATGCCGGAGCGATGACGTTGACCGCGGGAGCGCCGAAGATGTCGCGGGCGATCTGCTGCAGGATCAGACCGACACCGAATGTCACAAGCAAGGTGTCCAACGGTCGGTGATACATCCGCTGGATCAAGGTGACTTCCAGTAGCGCACCCATGGCGCCACCGACGAAGAAGCCGATGACCAGCGAAATCAACAGGGAAGCACCGGCATTGGAGATCATCTGCTGTACCACGTAGGCGGTGTAGCAGCCGGCCATGATGAACTCGCCGTGCGCCATGTTGATGACGCCCATCTGACCGAAGGTGAGTGACAGCCCGAGGGCGGCCAGCAACAGGATCGAGCCGAGGCTCAATCCCGTTGCCAGCTGCCCGATTAGAACATCCACTTACACATACTTCCGTCGCTTCGCTCGTCGGTGAATCAGCCGGAGAGACCTGCGGCCCACGGGTACGACTTGAGATAGGGGTCCGGCTCGATCGGACCCGGGGACTCCCAGATCGTGTAAATCAGTCCGTCGGGACGGATCTCGCCGATGCGTGCCGTCTTGGTGATGTGGTTGTTCTCGCCGTCGATCGTGACCAATCCCTCCGGCGCGTCGAACGTGACACCTCCGGCGGCCTCCTGGATCTTGCCCACCTCGAACGACTTCGCCTTCTCGACGGTGTTCTTCCACAGGTAGACCGAGACGTAAGCCGCCTCCATCGGATCCGACGTCGGCTTGCTGGCGCCGTACTTGGCCTTGTAGGCCTTGACGAACGCATCGTTCACCGGGGTGTCGATCGTCTGGTAGTAGTTCCATGCCGTCAGCTGGCCGGTGATGTTCTGCACGCCGATACCACCGACTTCCTCCTCGGCGATGGACACCGAAACCACTGGCATCGCCTGCGGTGTCAGGCCGACGTTGCGGTACTCGCGGAAGAACGCCACGTTCGAATCGCCATTGAGCGTGTTGAACACAGCGTCGGCGTCGGCGGTGCGGACCTTATTGACAATGGTGGAGAAGTCCGTCGAACCCAGAGGCGTGTAGTCCTCACCCTTGATCTCGATACCGTTGGCGCCTGCATAGGCCTTGATGATCCGGTTCGCCGTCTGCGGGAACACATAGTCACTGCCGACGAGATAGAGCGACTTGACGCCCTTCTCCTTCAGATAGTCCAACGCGGGCACGATTTGCTGATTGGTCGTGGCGCCGGTGTAGAAAATGTTCTTCGACGACTCCAGGCCCTCGTACTGCACGGGGTAGTACAGCAGCGAGTTCGCGCTCTCGAACACCGGCAGCATCGCCTTGCGGCTCGACGAGGTCCACCCGCCGAACACCGCCGCGACGCAGTCGCTGCTGATCAGCTTCTCGGCCTTCTCGGCGAACACGGTGGGCTCCGACGCGCCGTCCTCGCCCACGACCTGGATCTGCTTGCCCATCACACCACCGGCGGCATTGATTTCCTCGATGGCCAACGCGATGGCGTCGCGCACCGTCACCTCGGAGATCGCCATCGTGCCCGACAACGAGTTCAGCGAGCCCACCTTGATCGTCGGACCCGAGGTGTCCACACACGACGTCGCATTTGCCGAGTCGGACTCGGTGGCCTTGCTTCCGCAGCCCGCCAACAGCAGTGCGCTCACAGCGACGATGCTTCCGGTCGCTAACGCCGACCTTCTCAACGAGGAGCGTCGTGGTAGTCGCATTGACAGCCTTTCCCTATATCAGCAGCGCACATCGGCGGATGGCGTCGACTGGAGTGCGGAATTTGTGACACCGCGCAGGTGTCGAATCGGGACGTTAGAGCGGCGGTGTTTCTGCAAAATGTCTGTGTGTGACGAACAAATTAACCTGTAGGCAGACGAGTGTTTCTTTGCCGTTGGCGATGCCGACTTAGCTGATCGGCCGCGTTTGGTAACGGTCGGGTACGGTGCGGCGATGTGACCAACATGCGAAAAGCGACATCTATGGTCGGGGCGGCGCTCGTGCTGGCGGCAGGTTCAATCGCCGTCAGCCAGGCAACAGCGGACGCGCAGGACGGGCCTAACGTCAGATACGTCGTCAGCGCGGATGCCCCGTTGAGCTTCGACATCAACTATGTGATCAGCTCGCCGGCGGACTTGCAGGCATTCAATGCCGACGCGGGTTTCTACTCGACCAGAGGCAGCTTCGTTACGCCGTGGGAGGCCACCGCGACGCTCGCCGACCCGCAATGGGCATACATCAGTGTGGCTCGGGCGGGCCATGCCATGGAGGCTCCGCCGAACGCGCATTGCGAGATCTGGGTCGACGGTCAACTGGCCGTCCAGAACACCGGCCCCACCACTGCCTTCTGCCAGCTGAGTCGCTGGTGATTCACCGCATGGCGAACACGTAGACCCAGGCTTATCGCCTGACCGCAGCGGTATCGCAATTCGCTCGTGGTCATTCGTCGAATTCTCGGCCGAAGATGTCGCGCGGAACGCCCGGCTGTCGCAGCGGGCCGTAGGAGAACAACAGTTCTGCCACCAGCGACACCACAAGGGAGACAACGAAAGCGGGGGAGAGTCAGGGGGAGTGCACACCCCTTCCACTTTCAACTTATATCGCACCCGGGGGCTTGCCGCAAGACCCCGGTGATGCCGCACAATCGATCCCCTGTCCTACGGCCGGGGTCCCCAGCCGTACCAAATAACCAGCGGGATTGGGGTGGCGGAATGCGGGTGTTGTTGTCGACGTGGGGGTCACGCGGAGACGTCGAACCGATGTTGGGATTGGCGGTGCAGTTGCGCGCGCAGGGCGTCGATGTGTTGATGTGCGCGCCGCCGGACTTCGCGGAGCATGTCGCCCGCGTCGGTGTTCCGATGATCGAGGCCGGGAAGTCTGTGCGGGATTTGGTCCACGGTGTGAAGGCCTCCGGCACTAAGCCGTCGACGCCGGCCGATGCGCCTCGTGTCGCGGCCGCATTGGTGGCCAGTCAGTTCGAGACGGTGGCCCCGGCCGCCGAGGGTTGTGACGCTTTGGTGGCGACGGGTTTGATGCCCGCCGGGCTGCGGTCGATAGCCGAGTCGCTCGGCGTCTTCTACGCGTGCGTTGCGTTCATGCCGGGTGTCCTGCCGTCGCCGCATCAGGCGCCACTATCGCGGCCAGGTAAGCCTTTTCCGCCGGACGCGGATAACCGGACGATGTGGGAAGTGGACGCTGAGCGCGTTCAAGCGCTCTACGGTGCCCCGCTCAACGAGCGGCGTGCAGCACTGGGACTGCCAGCGGTGCACAACGTCCGCGACCACGTCCATGGCGACCGGCCGT
Source organism: uncultured Actinomycetota bacterium (assembly GCA_963843135.1). Lineage (GTDB taxonomy): Bacteria > Actinomycetota > Actinomycetes > Mycobacteriales > Mycobacteriaceae > Mycobacterium. The sequence continues at coordinate 671,677 of CAWJJA010000024.1, read as the reverse complement.
GGCTGGCGTGCGACCCGACGCTGGGCCCGTGGCCGGGTTCGCCGGACTTCGACGTCGTGCAGACCGGCGCGTGGATCCTGCCTGATGAACGGCCGCTACTCCCGGATCTCGAGGCGTTCCTGGCGGCCGGCGCACCGCCGGTGTATGCGGGCTTCAGCAGCGTCCGCGCCCCAGAGGACGTCGGCAGGGTGGCGATCGAGGCCATTCGCGCGCACGGCCGCCGTGTGGTGTTGAGTCGTGGCTGGGCCGACCTGGCATTGATCGACGATCGGGACGACTGCTTCGTCGTCGGCGAGGTCAACCTCCAGGCGCTGTTCACCAGGGTGGCGGCCGTCGTGCACCACGGCGGTGCGGGTACGACCACGACAGCGGCCCGCGCAGGCGTGCCCCAGGTGGTGGTGCCGCAGATCGCAGACCAGCCGTACTGGGCCGGCCGGGTGGTCGCCCTCGGCATCGGTGCGGCGCACGATGGCCCGAATCCGACGACCGAATCCCTGTCGGCGGTACTCCAGAGCGCCCTGGCCCCCGAGGTGAGCGTGCGGGCAGGGGAATTGGCGGGCACGATCCGCACCGACGGCGCCGCCGTGGCGGCGAAACTCCTGATCGACGCCGTGTCATCGGCGTAATTACCTTGACATTCTATCGAACATAAGTTCGAATGAATGTATGCGGTGGGATGGCCAGGGCGTCAGCGTCGACGACGGCGCTCTGCCCGGACTGCAGCGGATCGGGTTCGTCCGCAGTGTGCGCACGCCGCAGTTCGAGCGCATCACGTTTCATGAGGTGCTCTGCAAATCCGCGCTCAACAGGGTGCCGAACGCTCGGCCTGATGTCGCCGGCCGACCGGCTCCGTCGATGCTCCCTTTCAGTTTCACCGTCAACGCCTACCGCGGCTGTTCACACGCGTGCAGGTACTGCTTCGCCCGGCCCACCCACGAGTACCTGGAGATGGATTCCGGCTCGGACTTCGATACCCAGGTCGTGGTGAAGATCAATGTTGCCGACGTGCTCCGGCGTGAGTTGTCCCGGCGGTCGTGGCAACGCGAGACGGTGGCGCTCGGCACCAACACCGACCCGTATCAGCGCGCCGAGGGACGTTATGCACTCATGCCGGGAATCATTGCGGCGCTTGCAGATTCCGGTACGCCATTCTCGATCCTGACCAAGGGCACGTTGTTGCGCCGTGACATGCCATTGATCACCGAGGCGGCCCGCCGCGTCGACGTCAGCGTGGCGGTGTCGCTGGCCGTCGGCGATCCCGAACTGCACAAGGACGTCGAACCCGGAACGCCGACACCGCAGGCCCGTCTGGGACTCATCTCTGCCGTCCGCGAAGCGGGCCTGGACTGCCATGTCATGGTCGCGCCCGTGCTGCCGCATCTGACGGATTCCGTGGACCATCTCGACGCGTTGTTGGGTCAGATCTCCGCGGCGGGAGCGACGGGAGCGACCGCGTTCGGTCTGCACCTGCGGGGCTCCACACGCGGGTGGTTCATGGCGTGGCTTGCGCGGTCCCATCCCGAACTGGTGTCGGTGTACCGCGAGTTGTACAGGCGCGGAGCATATCTGCCGTCTGAATACAAGAAGATGCTGCACGACAGGGTGACGCCGTTGATCACCAAGCACGGTCTCGCGCCGGACCGCAGACCGTTTCGGGCGGCGGCGGCTCCGGCGGTCGACTGTGCCGCGGCGTCGCAGCCGACGCTGTTCTAGTTGAATGTGCCACCCCTGCATCGTCTTCGGCATAGCCTGACCGCAGGGCCTGAGGGGGTAACCGCATGTCATCAACTGAGCCGACGACGGCTGCCGAAATCCCGGATCTGCTGAATCCCGATTCTTACCCACGCCGGGGTGAGCTGACCGAAACCTGTGATCTGGTGATGAAGGGAGGGATCACCAGCGGGGTGATCTACCCCCACACCGTGTGCGAACTGGCTACCGCGCGACGGCTCGTCCAGGTCGGCGGGACATCGGCAGGCGCCATCGCTGCCGGCGGCGCGGCGGCGGCCGAATACGGCCGCGACACTCACAGTTCGGCGTCGGGATTTCCGCAACTTGCCTCGCTGCCAGGCCAACTCGCCGAGCAGACCGCAGACGGGCACACCCGGTTGTTCCATCTCTTTCAGGCTCAGGCCGAGACACGGACGCTGTACCGCTTTGTGTCCGTGCTGATCGGTCGGGGAACGGGTCGCAGCAAGTTCGGGCGGGCGTTGATCCCAGCGCTACTCACATTGCGACCGCTGCCTGTGATTCTCGTACTCGCGGTCGGCCTGGCGGGACTGCTGGCACCCGCCATCCTGCTGGCGCATGCGATCGCCGATCGTAGCGGTGTGGGCGTCTCGGTGGCCGCCGTCCTCCTGGTCGTCGGCCTGATCGTGCTGTTGGTCGCAACGCTGGCGGCGGTGGCGGCCAGCGTCGTCATCCGACTTTCGCAAGACGTCCCCAAGAATGGATACGGTATGTGCTCGGGGATGGGCGGGCCCGGCAGCAGTCATCCGCCACTCACCGAGTGGCTGGCCGACAAGTTCGACCAGATCTCGGGCAAGCCGGCAGTCGAGGGTCCATTGACGTTCGGCGACCTGACAAGTCGCGGTGTCACCCTCGCGATGTTGACCACCGATCTCTGTGCGGGCACCCAGAATCAGTTGCCGTTCCGCAGCCGGGTGTGGGCATTCGATCCGCAGGAGTTCGGTCGGTTGTTCCCGTCGCGGATCGTGGAGTGGATGGCCGCGCATCCCGCGGTTCCCGAGTCAGACGATGACCGCAAAGTGTTCGAGCGCTTCAGGGCCAACGGTCTGTGCCCGCTGCCAACGGCCGACGATCTTCCGGTCATCGTCGCGGTGCGGATGAGCCTGAGCTTCCCGATACTGCTCTCCGCGGTGCCGCTGCACGCCGTCGACTACACGCGAGACGGTCACCCGATCGTGGTGCATCGATTTTCCGACGGCGGAATCACAAGCAACTTTCCGATCCACTTCTTTGACGCGGCGATCCCGGGCAGGCCCACCTTCGGCATAGACCTCGTCACGGTCGCGAGCCTGAACGCGAACCCTGCCCAGAATGTGTCGATGCCGGCGACCAACCGGGACGGGATGCTGGCCCGCACGAGGACCATCGGGACGCTGGCCGACTTCGTCGGCGCACTGGCCAACACCATTCAGAATTGGTCGGATTCGATGCAGGCCCGGGTCCCCGGATACCGCGACCGCATCGTCGCGGTACATCACACCAAGCAAGAGGGTGGCTTGAACCTGGACATGGACAGCTCCGCCGTCGCTCTGCTCGCGGAACGCGGACGGTTCGCCGGACAGCGGGCCGACAATTTTGACTTCGAGAACCATCGCTGGGTGCGGTTGCGTTCGATGTTCCAAACACTCGAGGATTTCATCGAGCCCGCTGCCGTACGGCTCAACGCACCGTCGAGCGACGATCTCAAGAGCTATCGCGAGATGATGTCCGACCCGCCGTCATACAAAGTTCCGACACTCAAAAACGCGGGCCCGATCGTCGCCGACGCGATCACCGGGCTGGCCGCGGCCTACGAATCGACGAAAGACCGCCTCGAAAGCAGATTCCGCGAAGGGGCGCCAAAACCGCGACCTGCTCTGAAGGTGCGGCCGCACCCCTGAAGCGGCAACTAGCTTCTAGTGTGCGGTGAGATCGCGATTCGGGCTGTTTTCAGGCGATTTCACGATCTGAACGCACACCAGCGTTCGATGGCGCCGCTGTTTCAGCCCTTGTTGCGCTTGACCTGATTGAACGGCACGCCCCGGTCGGCGGCGTGCTCGCGAGGAAAGCCGAGCACGCGTTCACCGATGATGTTGCGCGCGATCTCGGTCGTGCCACCGCCGAGCGCAGCGGCCTGCCGCGACAGGTATCGCTCGCCGAAACGGATCATGTCGTCGTCGGCATCCACGACGCCGGAACTCCCGGTGAGCGACAGGACGGTATCGAACTCAAGATGATGCACGTCGGCGTGCGCGATCCGGATGATCGAGCCGGCGGCCGGTGGCAGCGAGCCGTCGAGAACACCGTGATACACGTGGTCGATCAGCTGCTCGCGCACGGCACGGTGCACCAGCGCGCGGCCTGCTGCCTCCTGTGCCCGTTCGCTGTGCGCCTGTCCGGTTGTCTCCAGCAGCGCGACGTAGTCGATCGGCACATCGGACTTGCCTTCGGCGCCAATCCCGCTCGCGAACTCCGACCCGCCTCCGACGGCGCGGCGCTCGTGGTACAGCTGCCGGGAAGCCACGTGCCAGCCGCCGTTGACCTCACCGACGACGGCGTCGTCGCCGAGCTCGAGGTTGTCGAAGAACTCCTCGCAGAACTCGACCGAGCCGTTCACCTGCTTGATGCGCCGGAGGGTGATACCCGGGCTGTTGATGGGCACCATGAACATCGTCAGGCCCTCGTGCTTGGGCACGTCCCAGTCGGTGCGGGCGAGCATCAGCCCGTAGTCCGCGGCGAACGCGCTGGTGCTCCAGGTCTTGGCGCCGTTGATCACCCATTTGTCGCCTTTGCGGTCGGCGCGGGTGATGACACCGGCGAGATCCGACCCGCCGCTGGGTTCCGACAGCAGCTGCACGAGCACCTCCTCACCGCGCAGCGCGGCCGAGATGTGTTGCTGCTTCTGCTCCTCGGACCCGGTGTCGAGGATCGTCGCCGCACAGATCGTGAAGGTCGGGGTGTTCAGGATGACCGGCAGTTCGTAGCAGCGTGACTCGGTGTTGAAAGCCTTCTGGTAGGCGATGGGAAGGCCCAGGCCGCCGTACTCGCGGGGGAAGCAGATTCCGGCGAACCCACCCTCGTACAGCTTCCTCTGCAATTCCCGGGCGCGCTGCCACGGTTCCTCTTCGCCGCGGTCGTGCGCGGGCGGGTCGACCGGATCGATCGATGGCATGTTCTCCGCCAACCAGGTTCGGGCCCGGGTGGCGAACTCTTCAACCGACTCCGTCGTCTCGGTCGGTGGTGTCGCGGTCTCGGTCATGATGCGTGCTCCAGGTTCTTGGTCAGCGTGTACACGCGGAGGTTGTGCTCCTCGGGTGTGCCGAACAACGAGCGGTACAACGTAACGCGCCGCAGAAATATATGGAGATCGTGCTCCCAGGTCACGCCGATGCCGCCGTGCAACTGGATGCAGTCCTGCAGCATGCCCGGAGCATGTTCACCCACATAGGATTTCGCGACGCTCACCGCCATATCGGCTCCGGCCGAGCGCACGGCCACCTCCGCCACCGCGGCGTTCGTCGTCGCCCGGCATGACTCGAACCAGATCTTCAGATCGGCATACTTGTGCTTCAGCGCCTGATACGAACCGATCGGCCTGCCGAACGAATGCCGGTCGAACCCCCATTGGATGGTGAAGTCGAGCACCGTTTCCAGAATCCCCACGATCTCGGCGCACTGGAGGATCACGGCGATCTGACTCTGCCTGGCGATGAGGGCCGGTGTCTGCACGGCGGAGCCGACGACAGCGGAGACGTCGACCTCGACGCCGTCGAAATGCACTCGGGCATAGGACTTAACCATGTCGATGGAGCGTTGCGACTCGACCCTGACGCCGGATGCCTCTGTCGGAACCATGAACTGCATCACCGCGCCGTCGCAGTTCGCGACCACCAGCAGCACCGCGCTCTCGGCGCCGGCCTCGACACGATCCTTCACGCCATCGATGCGGTAACCGGTGTCGGTGCGTGTCGCGGTGACTGCCGCATCGAGGGGTGAGAACTGCTTTCCGGGTTCGTAGACCGCCCATGAGGCCACGACCTCCCCCGAGATCAGCGATTCGATGGTCTGCTCATGATTCTCGGGTGCTTCCGCCAGACCCGCCAGCACGATGCTGACCGGGTGCAGCGGACCGGGTGCGACGGTTCGGCCGCACAACTCCGCGACGAGAGCGAGGTCGGCGACGCCGTCACCGGACACGCTGCCGCCGCCGAGTTCCTCGGGCACAAGCAGGCTTGTCCAGCCGAGTTCGGCGGCGCGCCGCCACCAGTCGATTTCGAACGATGTTCCGGCGTCGTGCAGTTCACGCAGCCGACTCAGGGAGGCGCCTTTTTCGAGGAACGACTGGGTGGTCGAGGCGAACAGCAGGACCTCTGGGTTTGCGGCGTCGGTCACGGCGCGAACTCACTTTCACTAACGCGCGAAGTGCGTGCCGGAGTACCGGCACGCACGTTCACGATAGATACCGTTGGGGTCAGGCGAATTCCATAGCTGGCACGCCCGGCTTGTGGACGACCTCGTTCGGAATCTTGAACAAATCGATCATGTTGCCGCCCATGATCTTGCGCTGCCCCTCCGCGTCGAGTCCGGAAAGATCGTCGATCAGGTGCGTCGGTTGTGCCAGGCCCTCAGGATGTGGCCAGTCGGAACCGAAGATCACGCGATCGACGCTGCACAGCTCGGCCATCTGCGCGAAGTCGTCCTCCCAGAACGGCGCGACGTAGACGCAGCGCCGGAACGCCTCGATCGGATCCTCGAGGAAGCCCTGGGGCATCTTCGAGTACACATTTTTGAACTGCTTGAACAGGTAAGGCACCCAGTCGGCGCCGTTTTCGATCGACAGGATGCGCAGATCCGGGTTACGGGTCAGCGCGCCGTGGCAGACCAACGCCGCCATGGTGTCCTCGATGGGGCGCTTGCCCATCGCGACCATCCGGAACGACGTCGGTGCGAACGGCTTGAACTCGTCGCCGGGCTCCCAGTCGTTGAGGTATTCGGAGTAGCCGCTGTCCGAGGCGTGCATGGACACCGGGATACCGGCCTTGACGCATGCGTCCCAGAACGGGTCGAACTCTTCCACGCCCATCGAGCGGGTGCCGCGATAGCCGGGGACCGGGGCGGGTCGGACCAGGACGGTCTTGGCGCCGCGCTGCAGGCACCAATCCAGTTCCTCGAGAGCGCGGTCGACGCTGCCGAGGTTGATGACCGGAGTGGAGAAGATGCGGTCCTCGTAATTGAACTGCCACGTCTCGTACATCCACTGATTCAGCGCATGCACGATGTCGAGGATCAGGTCGGGATCGTCCTTGAGCCGCTCCTCGACGAGGCTGGCCAGTGTCGGGAACATCAAGGTGTAGTCCAGCGCGAGGCTGTCCATCACCTCGAGGCGTGCCTCTGGGTTTCGGAAGGCCGGAATCGCCTTCATGGGCTTGCCCATCACCTCGCGGAAGGTCTTGCCGCCGCTGCCGTGCCGGAAGTACTCCTCCTGGGCACCGGGTCGGGCGACGACCTCGAACGTCGGGTTGGGGATGTAGTCGCTTACCACGTTGCGCACCATGATCTTGGTGCGGCCGCGGACGTCGATGTAGTCGATGACGCCCTTTCGGTGGTCGGGCAAGAATTGCGTCAGCGCCTCTTTGGGCTCGTAGAAGTGGTTATCGGCATCGAACACCGGATAGGGGAGTTCGCGGGTCATGGTTCCGCCTCCTGGAAGTCTCTTGTGGCTGTGGTGGTAATGACATTACCACGTCGGGACCAGCGAAAACACCACCGCTGGTTGAGGTGTTTTTCACATTCGACCATGCAGGTCAGGCGAGTTTGTGCCCGCCGGTGAGGCCGTTGACGCAGAAGTCGTAGATCGCCTCGGCCTCCACGGGGATACCGCTCAATTCGGCGCCGAGCGCCCGCAGTCGCATGGCCCCCAGCGCCGATTGCATGATCAGCGCGGCGGTGGCGTCGATGTCGAGGTCGGTTCGGAACGCACCCTCGTCGATGCCGCTGTGGATGATGTCTTTGATCAATTCGTGTACCGGAGCGAGCACGCGTGCGTACTCACTGGGCAGTGCTTCGGCCAAGCGATCGTTGTAGAACGTCAGGCCCCGATTGACCTTGTCCTGTGTCGTCGTTTCGGCGGGCGTGCAGATGCGGTCGATGAGAATGCGCAGGGCATCGACGGCGGGCAGGCCGGTGGTGTCCTCGCGCCATTTGCGCGTCGACTCCGACATGATCTTGTCGACCAACGCGAGCAGCAACTCGTCCTTGGTGGAGAAGTGCTGATAGAAGGACCGTAGGGAGGTCTTGGAGCGTTCCACGACCTCCAGCACGGTGAAGTCGGTGCGGCCGGTCTCGCCGAGAATCGCCAAGGCCGACTTCATGAATCGCTTCGGGCGTGATTCCGGATCCAGGTCGGCGACCCCGTCCGACGTCGCCGGACGGGCGGCTCCACCCGACGACGGACCGCTGCGCTTCGCCATGGGGCACCTTTCCGGTCGTGTGCGAATGTTGGTAACGACGTTACCGCTTTTGCCGGTGCTCGGTTACTGTTCCCTCCCATGACCACAGACTCAGCGCAGACGCCCTGGACCGTTCAGAGCCTGCTCGACCTGTTCGACGTGCAGCCCGACGGCGAGAACAAATTCACCGCCGATGCGGGCCCTGCGGGTCAGGATGATCGTCAGGTCGTCGAGGGAACACAGGTGCTCGCTCAAGCGATTGTCGCTGTGGCCAAACGCTTTCCGGAGAAGTCGGTTCGCTCGGTGTCCGCTGTCTTCGCCCGTGCGGTCATGGTCGGTGCGGGTCCGGTCGAGTTGGAACTCGACGTTGTGAGCGAGGGGCGGTCGACGGCAACTGCGATCGTCGCGGCGAAACAGAACGGCAAGCGGTGCATCACGGCGACCGTGCTCACCGATGTGCCCACCGCCGACGTCATCCGCCATAACCTGCCACGGCCCGATGTCACGGGTCCCGATGGCGCGAACGAGTCGGAGATGCCTATGGCCGGCCGGCAACTGCGGCTGGTCGACGTCGTCGACGTGAATAGCCCCGACGAGGTGGGTCCGCCGGAACTGTATGCGTGGCTGCATTACGATCCGATCCCCACCCGCGACGACCTCGCGAAGGCGTTGATCGCCTATTTCACCGGCCACCTTGGGCATTTCGACGACGATGCGTGCTCACGAAGGCATCGGGACCGCGCTGTCGCACCTGACCGTGTCGACGGCGCCCATGACGGTGACGGTCAGCTTCCACGAGCCGTTCACGTGGGACGGCTGGCTGCTCTACACCCACGAGAGCACCCAGGTGGGTGCGGGCATGTCGTATGTGCGCGGCGCCGTTCACACCGAAAGCGGTGAGCTCATCGCATCCTTCGGTCAGGACGCGTTGATCCGCCCGTTGCGCACCACCGACACCAGCATCAAGGAGCAGTCGCGGCTCTAACTTTCGGCGGCGCTCTAGATCTTCAGATAGCCCTTGTCCGCCGGGATCTGAGCCGCGGTGAGAAGGGATGACGCATCGCTGGCCAGCCACACGACGATGTCGGAGACGAGATCGGGGGCGGCGAGCGAGTCGGTCGGTAGGGCCCCCGGCGAGAAGCTGTGGATGTACGTCTGATGGTCGGCGAACATCTGGTACATCGACACGTCGTTGCCCATCGGCGTATCGGTGCCATACGGGTGAACCGAGTTAACTCGTATTCCGAATTCGCCCAGCTCGATCGCCAGTGAGTTGGTCAATGCAACGACACCGAATTTGCTTGCGCAGTAGTGCCCGCCGCCGGGGACGGCCTTGATGCCTGCCGCTGAGCTGATGTTGATGATCGACCCGCCGTTTCCCGCCTCGATCATCGCCGGGACGACCGCCTTGATCGTGTTCCAGACGCCCGTCAGGTTGATGTCAATGACGTCCTGCCACTGCTGGGCCGAAATCTCCCACAGTCGACCCCAATTCAGCACACCAGCATTGGCGACGACGATGTCCAGCCGGCCGAACTGTTCGATCGCGTCGGACACCACTCGCTGTTGGCCTTCGAGATCGCGGACGTCGACCTCTTCGGCGCGGATCTTGCGCCCCTCGCCTTCGACCAGACTCACCGTCTCGGCGAGATCCTCGGGCAATGCGGCGGGATAGCCGTTGTGCTCGGCGACCGGCCCGCAGGCGTCGATCGCGACGATGTCGGCACCGGCCCGGGCCAACCGGATGCAGTGTGAACGACCTTGTCCGCGCGCCGCTCCCGTGACGTAGGCGACCTTGCCCGCCAACGGTGTGTCTTCAGCCATGGTCGACATCGTGCGCGTGATGGACGATGTCGTGCAAGTGGTAGACCGCAATTGTTGCGATCGTGAACTCGCTGCCGTTGCTGCGCAGGCCGCGCCTGGGCCATGCGTCCGCTGGTACCCCCGTGTATGTGTCGGGCTCGATGGAGTCGTCCTCTGACGTCACTCGATCAGTGTGGCAGCCGTCTCGCGGATCCGCGTTCGAGCTGCCGCGGTGATCGGCTCTCCGTGGCCGAAGCAGGCCGTCTCGACCTCGAGGGTGGCCAGTCGCTTGAACGACGCGACGGTCTGTGCCCGGTCCTGGTTGAACGTCCCCAGCATGACTGTCCCGACGTTGGCGATCGTGTCGCCGGTGAAGAGCACGCCGTGGCGTCGCAGATGGATCGCGATGCTGCCGGCTGTATGGCCGGGAATTGCGAGCACCTCGGCACCACCGCCGAAGTCCAGCACGTCGCCGTCGTGCAGTTCTCGCAGTGCGGGGATCGGCGGCGCTGACTCGGGCAGGCCGGCCGAAACCCGTTGGTGAATGGGGATTTCCCAGTCCTCGAACACCGGGGCAGGCATGGCCGCACCGCTCCTGATGTTCGTGGCGTCGCCGGCGCCGGCGAAAACGGTTGCACCAGTGGCATCGTGAAGTTCGGCGGCGGAACCGCAGTGGTCGACGTGGCCGTGGGTCAGCACGATCCGGTCGATTCGCGGCACTGCCTCGAGTATCTCGGCACCCGAACCGGGTGCCCCGGTGTCGATGACGGTGACTGCATCGCCGTCGCGCCATACGTAGACCTGCCATCCGCGCACGTGCAGCATCGTGAGGTTCGGTGTGACGGTGACGGTGTCCATACCTTCGACGCTAGAACGCCTGGTGCGGCGGGAGAACCTAATCAGCTAGCGGCGAAATCTATCCCAGATTGTTGGTGGTGAAGGTGTCGCAGCTCTTGATGTCGCCGGTGCGATATCCCTCGGTGAACCACTTCTGCCGTTGCTCCGACGAGCCGTGTGTCCATGCCTCGGGATTGACGCGTCCGGTGGCGGACTGCTGGATACGGTCGTCACCCACCGAGGCTGCGGCAGACAGCGCGTCGGCAATGTCCTTGTCGCTCAACGGCTCCAGGAACGGCACCCCGGTGCTCTCCTGCTTGGTGATGGCGGCGTAGTGCGCCCAGATGCCCGCATAGCAGTCGGCCTGAAGTTCGGTGCGTACGCCGCCGCCGGTGGCGCCCTGGGGATCCCGTTGTGCGTTGACGAGCGAACCCTGGAGATCCTGCACGTGATGGCCGAACTCATGAGCGACCACATACTCCTGCGCCAGCGGCCCGCCGCTGGAACCGAACTGCTGGGTGAGCACGTCGAAGAAGTCCGTGTCGAAGTAGGCCGTCTGATCGCCGGGGCAATAGAACGGCCCGACATCACTGGTCGCCGGCCCGCATGCGGTGTCGACCGAGCCGGTGAACAGCGTCACGCGCGGCCGTGTGTAATCCGGCAGCAGTTGCTGCCACACCGCGTCCACCGAGTTTCCCGTCGCGATCACCCGGCACTGCACGATGGTGTTCGCATCCTCGGCGTTCTTGCACTGGCTGGTGTCGAAGCCAGGTGTGTCAACACTGCCGGTGTCGATCTGTTGCTGCGGTATCACCGTGCTCGGGTCGACGCCGAGAAACAGCGCGACGACGAGAATGAGGAGACCGCCGACGCCGCCTCCGACCGCGATACCGCGCCCAGGCCCGCGACCGCCGCCGCTGGTCGAGGTGGTGCTGGTGTCGATCTCCATGCCTTCGCGGAAGGTCATCGCGCACCTACTTTCTCGATGGGAGGCACTCGCCGCGCGGGTCTGCAGTCAGCTTCGCACACTACGATTCAGACGTGACAGTCGTTGTCGGACATTCCACCGTCGTGTACACGGACCTGGGCGAGCTGCGTGGAACGACCGAAGGGAATGTCGGGGTCTGGCGCGGCGTGCCGTATGCGGAGCAGCCGGTGGGGGATCGTCGATTTTTGGCGCCCGCTCCGCCGCAGCCGTGGACCGGTGTGCTGGACGCTCTCGAACACGGACCGCTGCCGCCGCAGACCAAATCGTTCGTCGGCGGCGGCCGTGACGATCCGAAGGTCCGCGACGAAGCGTGTCTGACGTTGACGGTGTGGTCGCCGGACACCAGCGCGTCGCTTCCCGTGATGGTGTGGATTCCCGGCGGCGCGTTCGTGTACGGCGCCGGGCAGTTTCAGCTCTACAACGGCTCGCGGCTGGCCGCCAACGGAAATGTGGTGGTGGTCAATGTCACCTACCGGATCGGGGTGTTCGGGGGTTTCGAGCTCAGCGACCTCGGTGACGGCTTCGACGACAATCTTGCGCTACGCGACCAGATGGCGGCGCTGAGCTGGATCCGCGACCACATCGCGGCGTTCGGCGGCGATCCCGGCAGGGTGACCGTTTTCGGTGAGTCGGCCGGCGCTACCTCGGTGCTGGCACTCCTGGCGAGTCCGGCGGCCAACGGCCTGTTCAGCAGGGCGATCGCACAGAGTCCGCCGTTGCCGCTGATCGGTGAACGCGAGACCCGGGCCAGGCAGGCACACGAATTCCTGAAGCGTTTGGGTGTGCAGGCCAACGAGATCAAGGCTCTGCCGCAGCGCCAACTGCGGCGCGCCGCGGGCATGGTCCAGCTGAAGAGTGCTTCGAGCACACCGAATCTGGCTTACGGACTGACCTACGGAGTCGACCTGCTGCCGAAGCATCCGGTGGATGCCGCCCGGGACGGAGTGATCGAGCGAATGCCGCTGATCATCGGGACCAACAGCCATGAGGCGTCGATGTTCGCCTGGACGAAGCCGCCGATGCTGCCGACGACCACGGCGTCCATCGAGGCCTATCTCGACCGCGTCGCGCCGGATGCCAAGGACAGGGTGTTGGCCGCATATCCGGACTATCCGAGACGGCGAGCACTGATCGCTTTCGGGTCCGACGCGATGTTCGGCGGTCCGGCGTGGGCGTTCGCCGATGCATACAGCGCCATCGCCCCGACCCACATGTACCGGTTCGACCATGTCGGCTGGAGCCTGCGGGTGCTGAGGCTGGGCGCCACCCACGGCAGCGAGATCGTGCACGTCCAACACAGCTATGCGTCGTTCATCGGGCGAAAGCTCCATCCACTCGGGCGCCGGCTGCAGCCGCCGGTGGGCAGGCGGATGCAAAGGGCCTGGCTGGACTTCGCAGCCAACGGCTGGGACGCCGGTGATGAGCGCTCGCGCGAAGAGCGTCAAACAGGTGAGATTCAGTGGTCCAACGGCCACGACTGGCCGGCCTACGACACGGACCGTCGCGTCACGCGGATCATCATGACCGCCCGCGACACCGTGACGGAGGACCCCGACGCCGAGCGCCGAAAGGCGTGGGCGGGCCTGTACTAATGCGCGAAACGGAAAATCCAGCCGCGAAACATCGCACCGTGTTCCGCCGCACGATCAGTAATTGCGTTTGGCATCTGGGCCGTAGGACTCGACCGCGAGGACCGCGCCACACGAGCAACGGGGCTTGACACGGTATTCCGTCAGGCACCCGTCGCTATCGCAGAACTGCTCTTCGTAGCGAATGAAGTGATGCATGTGCTCGGCCATGACTGTCTGCCTCTTTTGCATTTAAAACAGGCTGCTGGCGAATTATCGATCTTCGCCACGAGGCCACTCTAAGCCAAGGCGAAGTCCCGTATACGGCGATTCGATCTTGAAGTTGGGGCGAGGACGAGGCGGGCTAACCCCTTACGGCAAAACGCCTATCCGAGTACTTGCGCAGGTTATAGAGGAATTGCTGGAACGTGCGTCCCATAATCGGCTTGCCGATCGTCATCCCGATGCGTCCCGCAGCACCCTTCGGCTTCATCGCCATCACCCATGTCAGATGGCAACCGGCGGTCGTCGGCACGACCCTGTAGTCCTCGGCGAATGCGGCGATGGTGCTACTGGATGCCTCGTTGAACCGAAAGGCCATGTGGGTGAACGGTTCCCATACCAGGAACTCCTCGTCGCCCGTGATGCCGCCGCGCATGTTCACCGTGCGGGTGGTGCCGACGCCGCGCGGTTCGGGGCTGGTCCAGGTGACCTTCGTGATCGCCGGGGCCCACTGCGGCCAGGACTGCGCGTCGGCGAGCACCTCGAACAACTGCTCGGGCGTGATGTTGAGGTCCACCGTGCTGACGAATCGGAACGGCGCGCTGTCGATGAAGTCCAGGCCAACCCGTTCACATGCGTGCATGGGCATACACGGTAGCGGACAGTGTCTAGCCGGCTGGATCGTCACGCCGAACTGCATGCCGGTGTTATCCGGGCCCGTCGCTGGCAGCTGCCAGCAGCGGCACGAGGACGTCGCTGATCGGGGTGGCCAGTCCGTGCGCGGCGGCCTTGCGGGAGATGACGCCGTTGCGGATGTCCCATTCCAGTGGCCGGTGCGCCTCCCGGTCGGTCAGCATCGATGTCGTGATGTCGGCAGGGGACTGGCTGAACAGGTTCATGATCTCGTCGATCACGTCGTCACCGAGGGTCGCACCATCGGCGCGCGCGACCGCGAGGCATTCAGCGAGATAACGCCGTGCCAGTGCGGCGACGTCATCGCGATGGAACATGCCCATGCGCCGCCCGGTCAGCACCATCAACCCGACGACGGCGTTGACCAGCAGCTTGTGCCAGGCCGCGCTGACGAAGTCCGGGTCGAGCTCGACCGAGATACCCGCGCCGCCGAACAGTTCGGATAGCCCTTCGGTGGCTCGATCTCCGGGGGAGGCAGGCAGCACCAGTCGTACCCCGGTGCGCAGCCGTATCCAGCCCTGTGGGTCCGGTTCCGCTGAGATCCAGATGGCCGCGGGCACCACGGCCGACGACGGGCAGTACCGCCCGACCCGCTCGGTCTGTTCGACGCCGTTCTGCAGCGCACACACGACCGTGTGGTCGTCGCACAGCCTCGCCAGCCACGCGCCGGCCTGCTCGTTCTGGGTGTCCTTCACCGCGAGCAGGACGACGTCGGCAGGTTCGGTGATTTCGCCCGGGTCGGTAAGCACCGGTCCCGGCACGACGATCGGCTCCTTGTCGTCCGGCCTGACCTCGATCGACTCGCGGGGGGTGCGCCCGCACAGGGTGATGGGGTGGCCCGCGGCGTACAAAAGGGCGGCGATCGTCGACCCGATTGCGCCGGGTCCGACGAGTGCGATGCGTGCGCCTGGCACACGGTCTTCGCGTAAGCGCTCATCCACGAACGCCAAGCTACCGGCGATCGCGCCCCCACTAGACTGTGGCAGTCCTCCGTCAGGCCATTCACAGGAGAGTTCGTGCTGCGCAGTCATGCCGCCGGTTCGTTGCGGTCCGCCGACGCCGGTCAGAAGGTGACGCTGGCCGGGTGGGTAGCGCGCCGCCGCGACCACGGTGGCGTCATCTTCATCGACCTTCGCGATTCGTCCGGCGTGTCGCAGGTGGTGTTCCGGGAGGCGGACGTGCTCGCAAACGCGCACCGGTTGCGCGCGGAGTATTGCATCGCCGTCGAAGGGGTTGTCGAGATACGCCCCGAGGGCAACGCCAACCCCGAAATCCCTACGGGTGACATCGAAGTCAACGCCACATCCCTGACCGTGCTGGGAGAGAGCGCACCGCTGCCATTCCAGCTCGACGAGCAGGCCGGTGAGGAAGCGCGGCTGAAGTACCGCTATCTGGATCTGCGCCGCGAGGGCCCTGGAAACGCGATTCGTCTGCGTTCCAAGGTGAATGCGGCGGCACGCGACGTGCTGGCGCGGCACGACTTCGTCGAGATCGAGACGCCGACGCTCACGCGCTCCACCCCCGAAGGGGCGCGGGACTTCCTGGTGCCGGCTCGGCTGCAGCCGGGCAGCTTCTACGCGCTGCCCCAGAGTCCGCAACTGTTCAAGCAGTTGCTCATGGTGGCGGGCATGGAGCGCTACTACCAGATCGCTCGCTGCTACCGCGACGAAGACTTCCGCGCCGACCGCCAACCCGAGTTCACCCAGCTGGATATGGAGATGAGCTTCGTCGAGGCCGACGATGTGATGGCCGTGTCCGAGGAAGTTCTCAAGGCCCTCTGGGCGTTGGTCGGCTATGACCTGCCGACGCCGATCCCGCGGATCAGCTACGTCGATGCGATGCGCCGGTTCGGCTCCGACAAGCCCGACCTGCGCTTCGGGCTGGAACTCGTCGAATGCACGGAGTACTTCTCCGACACCACTTTTCGGGTGTTTCAGGCGCCGTACGTCGGCGCCGTCGTCATGCCCGGTGGTGCATCCCAGCCGCGGCGCACGCTGGACGGCTGGCAGGAATTCGCCAAGCAGCGCGGGCACAAGGGGCTGGCATACGTGCTTGTCGCCGACGACGGCTCACTGGGCGGACCGGTGGCCAAGAACCTCAGCGACGCCGAACGTGATGGGCTCGCCGCATATGTCGGAGCGAAGCCGGGGGACTGCGTCTTCTTCTCCGCGGGTCCCACGAAGGCGGCGCGTGCGCTGCTCGGTGCGACCCGTATCGAGATCGCCAAACGCCTCGACATGATCGATCCCGGCGCATGGGCATTCACCTGGGTGGTGGACTGGCCGCTGTTCGAGGCTGCCGACGAGGCCGCTGCGGCCGGCGATGTGGCGGTCGGGTCCGGCGCCTGGACGGCGGTGCACCACGCGTTCACCTCGCCCAAGCCGGAATCGGAGGCGACCTTCGACACCGACCCCGGTTCGGCGCTGGCGAACGCCTACGACATCGTGTGCAACGGCAACGAGATCGGCGGCGGGTCGATTCGTATCCATCGGCGCGACGTCCAGGAGCGCGTGTTCGAGATGATGGGCATCGACCGCGACGAGGCCCAGGAGAAGTTCGGATTCCTGTTGGACGCGTTCACTTTCGGCGCCCCGCCGCACGGGGGCATCGCGTTCGGCTGGGACCGAATCACCGCGCTGCTCGCCGGATTCGATTCGATCCGCGAGGTCATTGCGTTCCCGAAGTCCGGTGGTGGTGTCGATCCGCTGACCGATGCGCCCGCGCCGATCACCGCGCAGCAGCGCAAGGAATCGGGCATCGACGCCAAGCCGCGCAAGGACGGCGACTGACCGAATCGGCGTCGAGCGCGTCGAGCACGAGGCTACGATCCGCGCGTGGAGGAACAGGCACACCAGGCGCAGGTGGAACAACCGGAAGAACCCGTGCCGCGTCCCGCGAATCGACGGGTATGGCGCATCGTCGTGTGGACGACAGTGGGCGCGGTCATCGCGTTGTATCTCGCATCGGTGCTCGGATATCGCGCAAATGTCGACACGTATCGCGTTTTCGCCTTCACCGAGACATCGCCGGAAGCCGAGACGTCGGTCATCATTCGATTGCGCCAACTCGACACGTTGCAGAACAGCCTCTCCGTCGACGTCCTGGTCCATCCCGGCCGCGATCTACTGAGTGAAGACCCGCAATCTGTGGACAAGCTGGCCATTCGGTTGAGCTCCTGGACGCCGTCCGGCCAACTGATCTACCTGCGCGCGGACGTTGCCCCCGACAGCGCCGCCACGACGCTGATTGCGATCGGCGACCCCGACAACTGGCCCTTCGACTCGTACACCACCGACATCATCGGGGTCGAACTCTTCAGTGGCACTGGTGCGCAGCGCCAGGCTGTTCCGGCGGGGATCATCGTCGCCGGGCATGTCAACGGCTGGAAAATCGGCAGCGAACCCGGAACCATCGCCTCTCCGCCCGCGCCGCCACAGACCTTGCGTCTCACATTGGAGCGGTCCTCGGCCGCACTCTCATTCGACATCGGCCTCATCCTCGTGCTGATCGCGTTGCCGGCGGCCGCGTTGTTCGTCGCGATCCAGACACTGGCCGGTCGCCAGCCGTTCCTGCCCCCGGTGATGACCTGGTTCGCCGCTGTACTTTTCGCGGTGATCCCGCTGCGCAACCTGTTGCCCGGTGCGCCGCCTGCGGGCGCCTGGATCGATCAGCTGGTGGTGTTGTGGGTGCTGCTCGCCTTGGCGTCGGCCATGGTCATGTACGTCGTAGCGTGGTGGCGATCGCGACGGTCGGACTAGACGCCCGGCCAATCGCATCCCGTCAGCTCGGCGGAGCGCTCCCACAACCGGTGGGCCATCACAGGATCCATCGCCTTGCGCCGCAATGTGGTCACTCGCGGCGGACCGAACTGATTGAAACGCGGCGCGAGATAGGTACCGCTGGGCAGATCGGTCGATACGGCCTGCAGGCTGGCTCGCGCGCCCTGTTCCGGTGTGTGCAGAAACCGGCGTGCCCGGCCGTGCTCGCCCATGCCCAACG
Organism: uncultured Actinomycetota bacterium; assembly: GCA_963843135.1. GTDB lineage: Bacteria > Actinomycetota > Actinomycetes > Mycobacteriales > Mycobacteriaceae > Mycobacterium. The sequence goes on along the minus strand of CAWJJA010000024.1, from coordinate 653,390 downwards.
ACCGGGTGATGTCGGTATCGGTGGCACCGGGATCGGAGGCGTATGCGCGGATGCCGCGCGCGGCGAGTTCGCGGACGAAGAGCAGGTTGGCGAGTTTGGACTGGCCGTAGGCGGTCCACTTCGAGTACCGGCGGGTATGCCAGTTGAGGTCGGCCAGGTCGAGCCGGGTGAACAGGTAGGTCGCGCTCGCCACCGACACGACCCGGTCCTTGATCCGGTCGCCGAGCAGACAGGTCAGTGCGAAATGGCCGAGGTGGTTGGTGCCCATGTGCGCCTCGAAACCGTCGACGGTGCGGGTGAGTGGCATGCCCATCACGCCCGCGTTGTTCACCAGCACATCAACGGTTTCCACTGAATCGGCGAATGCCCGCACGCTGGCCAGGTCCGCGAGATCGAGAGAGCCCACCTGGACGTCACCGGGCATCTCGGCGGCGGCCCGTAGACCCTTGTCGATGGTGCGGCACGCAATGACGACGCTGTGTCCATGCGCGGCGAGCGCCGTCGCCGTCGCCTTGCCCACACCGCTGTTGCCGCCCGTGACGATCACCCGCATGACTGGTGATTATGCGGCCGTGGAATATATGCGGCCGCGCAGGGGATAGTTCAACAATGACCGAGATACCTGACGCCGAGGCCATGTAGGCGTTCAACACCAGCATCACCGACGAGTTCCGCGCCAACGGCGGCAAGGTCGGGGGACCGTTCGAGGGCGCGACCCTGCTGCTGCTCACCACGACGGGCGCCAAGTCGGGCTAGCCACGGCTTGCCCCGCTGGCCTACCTGACGATCGACGGGAAGACCGTCATCATCGGCTCGAAGGCCGGCGCCGACACGAATCCCGACTGGGTGCACAACCTGCGGGCCAACCCGCGCGCACACATCGAACTCGGAACCGACGCCTACGACGTCGTCGCGCGCGAGCTGCCGTCCGCCGAGCGGGACGACGTCTACCCGAAGGTCGTTGCCCTGGCGCCGGGTTTCGGTGACTACCAGGCCAAGACCAGCCGAGTCATCCCGCTCTTCGAGCTCCAGAAGGCCTGACTTCGGCGTGCTGGGTCACTCTGAGCGTGACCATCCACGCCGAAATCGCCGACTAGAGCCGCTCGATGATGGTGGCGTTGGCCATGCCGCCGCCCTCACACATCGTCTGCAGGCCATAGCGCCCACCGCGCTGCTCCAGGGCGTTGACGAGCGTCGTCATGATGCGAGCGCCGGACGCGCCGAGCGGGTGACCGATGGCGATCGCCCCGCCGTTGACGTTGGTCTTGGCCAGGTCAGCGCCGACGTCGTGCGCCCATGCCATCACGACGGGCGCGAATGCCTCGTTGACCTCGAACAGGTCGATGTCGGCCAGGGTCAGTCCCGCCCGTTGCAAGACCTTCTCCGTCGCGGGGATGACACCGGTCAGCATGTAGAGCGGATCCGATCCCACCACCGTCGTCGCGTGGATGCGGGCCAGCGGGCGCAGGCCCAGCCGCTGGGCGACCTCACTCGTGGTGATCAGCACCGCCGCGCTGCCGTCCGACAGCGGCGACGAGTTGCCAGGGGTGATCTCCCACTTGATCTGGGGGAACCGGGCTTCGTAACCGGGGTTGTAGAACGCCGGCTTCAAACCGGCCAGCGTCTCCACCGTAGTGCCAGGACGAATGATCTCATCGGTGGCCAGCCCCGCGATCGGAATGAGCTCGTTGTCGAATCGGCCCTCTTTGGTTGCCTGCGCGGCCTTTTCGTGGCTGCCCGCGGAGAACTCGTCGAGCTGCTGACGTGAGAAGCCCCATTTCGCCGCGATGAGTTCGGCGCTGATGCCCTGCGGAACCAGGCCTTCCGGATAGCGCTGCGCCATGGCGCCGAACGGGTCACTGCCCGGCAGCACACCCGAGCCCATGGGAACGCGCGACATCGATTCCACGCCCGCGGCGACGACGATGTCGTATGCGCCGGCGATGACGCCCTGCGCGGCGAAGCTGATCGCCTGCTGGCTGCTGCCGCACTGACGGTCGACTGTCGTACCCGGCACGGTCTCGGGGAAGCCCGCCGCGAGAAGCGCGTTGCGTCCGATGTTGACGGCTTGATCGCCCACCTGCGAAACGGCGCCCGTGATGACGTCGTCGACCTGGGCGGGGTCGACGCCCGTGCGGGCCACCAGCTCCTTGAGGCTGTGGGCCAGGAGGTCGACGGGCAGCACGTCGTGCAGCGCGCCGCCGGCCTTGCCTTTCCCGATCGGCGTGCGTACCGCCTCCACGATGACCGCGTCCCGACCTGTATATCCAGCCATTTCGGCCTCCTGAAACTCGTCTCTGAGTACTGCGTCCTATACCCAGCTATATCACCTGGGTATACTTAGAACAACTCAGAGGGAGGGTGAATTCCAATGACGGTGCTGCAGGGGCGGCTGGCCGACCGCGACGCCTGGTCGGCGGTGGGCGAGTGTCCGGTCGAGAAGACGATGGCGCTGCTGGGAACCAAATCGGCGATGCTGATCATGCGGGAGGCGTTTTACGGCACCACCCGGTTCGACGACTTCTGGCGCCGCATCGGTGTGACCAAGGCGGCAGCCGCCGCGCGCCTGTCGGAACTGGTGGATTCCGGGCTGCTCGAGCGGCGGCCCTATCAGGAGCCCGGACAGCGCAGCCGCGACGAGTACGTGCTGACCGACGCGGGCGTGGACTTCATGCCCGTGGTGTGGGCGATGTTCGAGTGGGGCCGACGGCATCTGCCCAACCGCTCACCGCTGCGCCTGGCGCATGCCGATTGCGGGGCGGAAGCCACCGTCGAGATCCGTTGCGCGAAGGGACATGTTGTGCCGCCCGACGAGCTGATCGTGCGTGCCGTCAGGAGCTAGCGTTCCTCGGCGAGGAACGCCTTGACCAGTGTCTTGGGCGCTTGCGACAACCACGCCTCTGTGATGAGTTCGGTGAGTTCGCGAACTCCGATCGCAGCCAGCCGGACCAACACCATCGGATAGCCGTCGAAATGCGGCGTGGTGAAGTACACGTCGGGGTCCTCGGCAACGAGCGCGAACTTCACGCCTTCATCCGGGACTCGCGCGCCGAGGATGTCACCGACAGGGGCGTCGTCGCCCAGCGCGGCGTAGTCGGCCTTGCGCAGCGGCCGTTCCCAGACCATGAGCTTCTTGCGGACCCGCCAGTTTCGCGGCGACGCTTCGGCGGTCTCCGGCAACTGGCCGACGATTCGCCCGACGTCCTTCCAGGTGGCCACGGGAGACGATTGTGCGCGGTTAGGGTTCACCAGTGCTGCATTTGCGGGTGATAGCGCCCGAGAAGATGCGCAAGGATGTTCTCGACGAATCGGCTCTCCAGCTGGCGGTGAACCTGGTAGGCATCGTCATTGCCGGGGTACTCGTGCTTGTGCTGCGTCCAAAGGGCACACTCATTGCGCGCGTGGTCCAGACCTGACACGGGGCGCCAGGCGAGCCACGCCGCAATGCGCGCCCTCCTACCTTGTGATGGGATCTTGCGATGGGCATCAAGGTGGCGCTGGAGCATCGCACCAGCTACACGTTCGACCGGCTGGTCGAGGTGCATCCCCATGTTGTCCGGCTGCGCCCGGCGCCACACTCGCGCACGCCGATCGAGGCCTACTCGCTGACCGTTGAACCTGCCGACCACTTCATCAACTGGCAGCAGGACGCGTTCGGCAACTTCATGGCCCGACTGGTCTTCCCCACGCGGGCCCATAGCCTGACGATCACCGTCGGCCTGATCGCCGACCTGAAGGTGATCAACCCATTCGACTTCTTCATCGAGGAGTACGCCGAACAGACCGGGTTCTCCTACCCCAAGGCGCTCGCAGAAGACCTCAAACCCTATCTGCGCCCGGTGGACGAAAATGGCGAGGGATCCGGACCCGGTGACCTCGTCCAGGCGTGGGTGTCGAACTTCTCCGTCGCACCCGGGACGCGCACCATCGACTTCCTCGTCGCCCTCAACCGCGCCATAAATGCCGACGTGGGCTACAGCCTGCGGATGGAACCAGGCGTGCAGACGCCCGACCACACCCTGCGAACCGGTATCGGTTCGTGTCGCGACTCGGCCTGGCTGCTGGTGTCGATCCTGCGCCAGCTCGGACTCGCCGCCCGCTTCGTGTCGGGATACCTCGTGCAACTCACCTCAGACGTCGAGGCGCTTGACGGACCGTCGGGCCCGGCCGCCGACTTCACGGATCTTCACGCATGGGCCGAGGTGTACATCCCGGGTGCCGGCTGGATCGGCCTTGATGCGACGTCCGGGCTGTTCGCAGGCGAGGGCCACATCCCGCTGTCGGCGACGCCGCACCCCGAGTCCGCGGCGCCCATCACCGGCGCGACCGAGCCGTGTGAGACGACGCTCGACTTCACCAACATCGTCACGCGGATCCACGAGGACCCGCGTGTCACGCTCCCGTACACCGAGGCCGCCTGGGGTGCCATCTGTGCGCTCGGCAGCCGCGTCGACGAGCAGTTGGCCGCCGGTGACGTTCGCCTGACGATGGGCGGCGAGCCGACGTTCGTCTCGATCGACAACCAGGTCGACCCCGAGTGGACCACCGACGCCGACGGCCCGCACAAACGCCGGCTGGCCTCCGAACTCGCCGCCCGCCTGAAGAAGGTGTGGGCGCCGCAGGGCCTTGTCCATCGGACCCAGGGCAAGTGGTATCCGGGAGAGCCGTTGCCGCGCTGGCAAATCGGGTTGTACTGGCGCACCGATGGCGAGCCGCTGTGGCGCGATGATTCGCTGCTGGCCGACCCGTGGCCGTCGACGCCGGAAACGATCGAGGTGGCGCCCGACGCCGGATTCCAGCTCCTCGCCGCGCTCGCCGACGGACTCGGTCTGCCGGCGTCCCAGATTCGGCCCGCGTATGAGGATGCGCTGAGCCGACTGGCCGCGTCAGTGCGTCTGCCCGACGGCGAACCCGTCGGCGCGGCAGACGATCTGGAGGCTGACACCGCAGAAGCCCGTGCCGCCCTGATAGCGCGGCTGGAGGATCCCGTCGCCGAACCCGCCGCGTATGTTCTGCCGTTGCATCGAACCGACGACGGCTCCGGGTGGGCCAGCGCTGACTGGCGGCTGCGACGCGGGCGAATCGTGTTGCTCGAGGGCGACTCACCGGCCGGACTTCGGCTACCGCTGAAGTCGATCAGCTGGGAGCCGCCAGAACCGACATATGCAGCGGATACGTTGGCCAGCCGCGGGGCGCTGCCCGTCGAATCCGGCGCAGACGAAGCGGATGTCGTGGACGCCGACGCCATGCCGACCACCGCGATCGTGGCGGAGGTCAGACGAGAAGAGGATGGAGCTGGGCTTCTCTATGTCTATCTGCCGCCGACCGATGAGGCCGAGCACTTCGTCGACCTGATTCACCGATTGGAGGCCGCGGCGGCCAAGATCGATTGCCCCGTCGTCCTCGAAGGGTATGGGCCACCGCCGGATCCGCGAATCACGTCGATGAGCGTCACACCCGATCCCGGTGTCATCGAGGTCAACGTCGCGCCAACGGCAAGCTTCGCCGAGCAGCGCCAGCAGCTGGAAACCCTCTACAACGAAGCCCGGCTGGCCCGACTGTCGACCGAGTCGTTCGACTTCGACGGCACTCACGGTGGCACCGGCGGAGGCAACCACATCACTCTCGGCGGCATCACACCCGCGGATTCGCCGATGCTGCGTCGTCCCGACCTACTGGTGTCGATGCTGACCTACTGGCAGCGTCACCCGTCACTGTCCTATCTGTTCTCGGGGCGGTTCATCGGTACGACGTCGCAGGCGCCCCGCGCCGACGAAGGTCGCGCCGAGGCACTCTACGAACTCGAGATCGCCTTCGCCGAGATCGCGCGGCTGTCGGCGGACAAGGGCGAGCCAAGACCGTGGATCATCGACCGGGCGTTGCGACACCTGCTGGCCGACATCACCGGCAATACCCACCGGGCCGAATTCTGCATCGACAAGCTGTACAGCCCCGACGGTCCACGCGGCCGACTCGGTCTGCTGGAACTGCGCGGATTCGAGATGCCGCCGCACTATCAGATGGCGATGGTGCAGTCACTGTTGGTGCGGTCGTTGGTCGCGTGGTTCTGGGATGAACCGCTGCGTGCACCTCTCATCCGTCACGGTGCCAATTTACATGGACGATACCTTCTGCCGCACTTCATCATTCACGACATCGCCGATGTGGCCGCCGATCTGAGGGCGCAAGGCATCAACTTCGACACCAGCTGGCTCGATCCGTTCACCGAGTTCCGGTTCCCCCGTATCGGGACGGCTGTCTTCGACGGTGTGGAGATGGAGCTGCGCGGTGCGATCGAACCGTGGAATGTGCTGGGGGAGGAGTCGACCACGGGGGGGACGGCGCGCTACGTCGACTCGTCCATCGAACGCATCCAGATACGGCTCATCGGCGCCGACCGTCAACGCTATGTCGTCACCGCCAACGGCCACCCGGTGCCGATGCTCGCCACCGACAACCCCGATATTCAGGTGGGCGGGCTGAGGTTCCGGGCGTGGCAGCCGCCGAGCGCGCTGCACCCGACCATCACCGTCGACGGACCGCTGCGCTTCGAACTGGTGGACACCGCGACCGGCATGTCACGTGGCGGTTGCACCTATCACGTGTCACACCCCGGCGGCCGGTCCTACGACACTCCGCCCGTCAACGCCGTGGAAGCCGAGTCGCGACGCGGCCGCCGTTTCGAGACCACCGGCTTCACCCCGGGCAAGGTCGACCTGTCCGACATCCGGGAGAAGCAGGCGCGCCAATCCACCGACGTGGGCGCGCCGGGGATCTTGGATCTGCGCCGGGTGCGTACCGTTCTGCAGTGATGGTCCTACCCGCGGCGAGTCCACACGACATCGACAACCTGCTGTCCCGGTATCGCACCGCTCGGGCCCAGCAGGCGCTGTTCGACGTACGCGATGGAGAAGGCGGTGGATACGACGAATTCGTCGACGCCGCAGGCAATATCCGGCCGTACTGGCAGGAAGTCGCCGAGTGTGTCGGTGAGCGTGGACGCGCCGGCCTGAATCAGCTTCGGTCGACGGTGCGCAGCCTGGTCGACAACGACGGCATCACCTATGTCCAGGTGGACCGCAACGGGGACGCCGTCACCAACGGGAACGGGGCAGCGGAGCCGGGGCCGTGGCATCTGGATGCGTTGCCGCTGGTGATCAGTTCGCCCGACTGGGACATCCTGGAAGCCGGTGTGCTGCAGCGCTCGAGGCTGCTCGACGCCGTGCTGACCGACCTCTACGGCCCGCGTATGTCGGTGACCAGCGGCGTACTCCCCCCGCAGTTGCTCTTCGCCCACCCGGGCTATATCCGGGCGGCGCGGGGGATCGAGGTGCCCGGCAGACACCAGCTGTTCATGCACGGCTGCGACATCAGTCGGGTGCGAGACGGCAGTTTCCAAGTCAACGCCGACTGGACGCAGGCGCCGTCTGGTGCGGGCTATGCATTGGCGGACCGCCGCGTGGTGGCGCACACCGTTCCGGACTTGTACGAGCGCATCGGACCGCGTCCGGCGTCACCATGGGCTCAGGCGCTGCGTCTGGCGCTGATCGACGCGGCACCCGAGTCCGCGGAGGAACCGGTCGTCGTGGTCCTCAGCCCCGGAATCCACTCCGAGACCGCCTTCGACCAGGCCTACCTGGCCAGCGTGCTGGGCTTCCCGCTGGTGGAGAGCGCGGACCTGGTGGTACGGGACGGCAAGCTGTGGATGCGATCGATGGGCACGCTCAAACGGGTCGATGTGGTGCTGCGCCGAGTGGACGCCGCCTATGCGGATCCGCTTGATCTGCGCAAAGATTCGCGACTCGGTGTCGTCGGGCTCGTCGAAGTGCTGCGGCGCGGTGCAGTGACGGTCGTCAACACCCTCGGCAGTGGAATCCTGGAAAGCCCTGGGCTGCTTCGCTTTCTGCCGGAACTCGCCGAGCGGCTGCTGGGGGAGACCCCGCTGTTGCGCACGGCGCCGATGTACTGGGGCGGCATCAACACCGAACGTTCGCACCTGTTGAGCAACCTGTCTTCGCTGCTGATCCGACCGGTGACGGGCGGGGACGCGATTATCGGGCCTGCACTGACATCCGCGCAGTGCCAAGCTCTCGGAGTGCGTATCGAGGCGACGCCGTGGCAATGGGTCGGCCAGGAATTGCCGCAGTTCTCGTCGGCTCCCACCGACTATTACGCCGGCGGGCTGTCGGCCGCCAATGTGGGTATGCGGTTGTTCACGGTGTCGCAAAGAAGCGGATACGCACCGATGATCGGCGGGCTGGGATACCTCGTCGCACCTGGGAACCCCGGATTCAAGCTGAATACCGTTGCAGCCAAGGATATCTGGGTATGCACGCCGACGCGGGTGACGGCCGAGCGCATTCCGACTGCACCGCCGGTCGAGCTGCCCGCCCTCATGTCCAGCCCCACCGGGGCGGTCAGTTCGCCGCGCGTGCTGTCCGATCTGTTCTGGATGGGCCGCTACGCCGAACGCGCGGAGCACATGGCCCGATTGCTCACCGTGACCCGCGAGCGTTACCACGAATTCCGCTACCGCCGTGAGTTGGCGGGCAGTGAGTGCGTGCCGGTGTTACTCACCGCACTGGGCAAGATCACCGGAACCGGCACCGGCGACGGCGACTATGCAGAGATGGTCGCGACGGCGCCGACGACGCTGTGGTCTTTGACCGCCGACCGGCACCGTTCGGGCTCCCTCGCACAATCAGTCGAGCGTCTTGGCCTCGCCACCCGCGCCGTGCGCGACCAGATGTCCAACGACACGTGGATGGTGTTGGCAGCGGTCGAGCGCGCGCTGCTGCACGCCCCCGACTCACCGCCGGAGTCCAGGGCCGAGGGCGACGCGTTCCTGTCCTCGACGAGCAACCTCACACTGGCGGGCATGCTGGCGCTGTCCGGTGTGGCCGCCGAGTCCATGGTCCACGATGTCGGCTGGACGATGATGGACATCGGCAAACGCATCGAACGAGGTCTGGGGTTGACGGCATTACTACGCGCCACCCTCACCACGGTCCGCAGCGCAGGTGCTGAGCAAACGATTACGGAATCCACGCTGGTGGCGTGTGAGTCGCCGGTCATCTACCGGCGACGCAACCCCGGCACGGTTAGGGTTGCTGCCGTGGCCGATCTGGTGTTGTTCGACGCCGAGAATCCGCGGTCGCTGGCCTACCAGCTCGAGCGGCTCCGTATTGGCTTGAAGTCCTTGCCGGGATCGTCGGGCTCGTCCCGCCCCGAGAGGCTGGTCGAGGAGATCGTCACCCGGCTGCGCCGGGTCGAGCCCGCCGACCTCGAAGACGTAACGCCCGACGGCCGCCGCGCGGATCTCGCCGCATTGCTCAACGAGACGCACTCCGCGTTGCGCGACCTGTCCGGCGTCATCACCGCGACCCATCTGTCACTGCCCGGCGGCATGCAGCCGCTGTGGGGACCCGACGAGCGCAGGGTGATGCCGTGACGGCCCCTCCTGATGTGTTCGGGCCCGATGGGCCGACCGCCTCGGGATCGAGCCGGTGCTACCAGGTGGCGCACCGCACGGTGTACCGGTACTCCGATGTCGTCACGAGCAGTTACGGCCGGGGCTTTCTCACCCCGCGCGACTCCGCGCGGCAGCGCTGCCTTTCGCATGAGTTGGTGATCGACCCGGAGGCGGCCGACAGCTCGACGAGCCGGGACGCCTACGGGAACATCAGCTCGTACTTCCATGTCACCGAGCGGCACCAGACGCTGTCGATCACGAGCAGCTCGGTGATCGAGGTGGATCCGCCCCCCGCCGATCTGTACGACGGCGGATCGGCACGTGCGCCGTGGGAGATCGCCAGGCCGGTGGGCCCCGACGGTGCACTGGCAACCGAATTCACCCTGGATCTGCGGCCACCCGAGATCACTGACGAGCTACGCGATTATGCCGCACCGAGTTTCGAGCCCGAGCGGCCTCTTGTCGAGGTGCTGCGTGACCTGTCGTCGCGGATCTACACCGACTTCACCTACCGCTCGGGCTCGACGACGGTGTCGACTCAGGTGAGCGAGGTTTTGACGGCGCGCGAGGGGGTATGTCAAGACTTCGCGCGGCTCGCCATCGCCTGCCTGCGTGCCAACGGGTTGGCAGCCAGCTACGTGTCCGGCTACCTGGCGACCGACCCACCTCCCGGAAAGGAACGTATGGTGGGCGTCGACGCCACTCACGCGTGGGCGTCCGTGTGGACGCCGCAGAATCATTGGCTCGGTTTCGATCCCACCAACGACCAGATGGTCGACGAGCGCTATATCACCGTCGGTTTCGGCCGCGACTACGCCGACGTGCCGCCACTGCGCGGAATCATCTACACCGACTCCGAACGCAGTGTGATCGATGTCTCGGTCGACGTCGCGCCCTTCGAGGGTGGCGTGCTGCATGCGTGACTTCACCTGCCCGAACTGTGGCCAGCGGCTGGCGTTCGAGAACTCGGTGTGCCTGTCGTGCGGGAGCTCGTTGGGGTTCTCGCTGCAGGACATGGCGCTGTTGGTCATCGCGCCCGACGACGAGAGCGAACACGCTGGGGCTGTGGCTCAGAGCAACTATCAGTTGTGCGCGAATCTGTATCGCGCCAAGTGCAATTGGCTGGTCGAGAGAGCGCCGGTCCGACGGCTGTGTACGTCGTGCGCGCTGACGCGGACTCGGCCCAACGATGCCGACACCAAGGCCATGGTCGCGTTCGCCGAGGCCGAGAAGGCGAAGCGGCGACTCATCGCTGAACTTTACGAAATGAAATTGCCGATCGTCGGGCGTGACGAAGATCCGGATTTTGGTCTCGCATTCGACCTGCTGTCCAGCGAATTGGAGAAGGTGTTCACCGGTCACGAGAACGGCGTGATCACGCTTGACCTCGCCGAGGGCGACGACGTGCACCGCGAGCAGTTGCGGGTGGCGATGGAGGAGCCCTACCGCACACTGCTCGGACATTTCAGACACGAGATCGGGCATTACTACTACTACCGGCTCGTCGACCCTTCCGCGGACTACAAGGTTCAGTTCGTCGAGCTGTTCGGCGACGCCGACGCCGACTATCAGGCTGCGCTCGACCGTCATTACAACGAGGGCCCGCCGCAGGACTGGAAGAAGGACTACGTCTCGTCCTACGCCACGATGCATCCCGCCGAGGATTGGGCCGAGACCTTCGCGCACTACCTGCACATCCGCGACACATTGGACACCGCAGCAGCGTTCGGCTTCGCTCCTGCCTCTGCGACGTTCGAGCGAGGCGTGTTGGGGCCGAGTGGATTCCAGACGATCATCGACATGTGGCTTCCGTTGGCCTGGTCTCTGAACATGATCAATCGCTCGATGGGCAAAGTGGATCTCTATCCATTCGTGCTGCCGGCCACGGTGCTGGAGAAGATGAAGTTCGTCCACACCGTCATCGAGGAGATCACCACTAGCGTGCGCTGAGGCGAACAACGCCGGGCCGCGCGGCGGCAGTCGGTAACCCACGTCAAGACCCGGTCGGCCAGATCCGGCGCGCCCCGTTCACGGTTGCCCTCGGCACGGCAGCACAAGTGTGATGCTGCCGTTGGCGATTTCCTCGGTCGTGTCGCGGTTGAGCAGCAGGCCGCTGGCCCTACGATCACCCGGTGGCTGATCGCTATGGCTCTGACGTTCTCGCAACCAATCCGCACTCGAAACCCCGTTCGGCCGAGCTGCCGGTGGAGATCGGCATGGTGGTCGAGGACGCAGAAACAGGATTCGTCGGCGCGGTGATGCGCATCGAATACGGCCGGATGGAACTCGAGGATCGGCGCGGGCGGAAGAAGCCGTTTCCAGTCGGCCCCGGCTACCTGATCGACGGCCGACCGGTCATTCTCACCCCGCCGCGACGCGCCGCTCCGAAGGCCTCCCGCACCGCGTCCGGCTCGGTGGCGGTGCCCGACGCCCGCGCGAAGGTGGCCTTGGCAAGCCGGATCTACGTCGAGGGCCGCCACGACGCCGAACTCGTCGAGCAGGTGTGGGGCGACGACCTGCGCATCGAGGGTGTCGTTGTCGAATACCTCGGCGGGATCGACGATCTCGCCGCGATCGTCGAGGATTTCCGCCCGGCGCCCGGCCGGCGGCTAGGGGTGCTCGTCGACCACCTGGTCGCCGGCTCTAAGGAGGCGCGGATCGCCGACGCCGTCCGCCGGGGGCCCGGCGGCGCGCACACGCTCGTCGTCGGCCATCCGTTCATCGACATCTGGCAGGCGGTCAAACCCGGACGGATCGGTGTCGCGGCGTGGCCCGTCATCCCCAAGGGCGTGGACTGGAAGAGGGGTGTGTGCAAAGAGCTGGGCTGGCCACACGCCCAGCAGGCTGACACCGCGAGGGCGTGGCAGCGCATCAGGGGCCGCGTGCGGGACTGGAATGATCTCGAGCCGGCGCTCATCGGGCGGGTCGAGGAATTGATCGACTTCGTCACAACACCTCCGTTGAATGACGGTTCCACCGTCGCGTCATAGCGTCGTGGTAAGCAGAGAGCGTGGCCGACGGTCTGTTTGACGTCCCCGGCGAAGAGTCCTCGTCAGGGGGTGCTCTCGTCGGCGCGTCGACCCCTTTGGCGGTACGGATGCGGCCGGCGACCCTCGATGAGGTCGTCGGGCAGGATCACCTGCTGCAGCCGGGCTCGCCGATGCGCCGGATGGTCGAGGGTTCCGGAGCGGCGTCGGTCATCCTCTACGGTCCGCCCGGCACGGGTAAGACCACGCTCGCGTCGCTGATCTCACAGGCGACGGGCCGCCGGTTCGAGGCGCTGTCGGCCCTTTCGGCCGGCGTCAAGGAGGTTCGTGCCGTCATCGACGTGGCGCGACGCGCAGCCGCGCACGGCGAGCAGACCGTGTTGTTCATCGATGAGGTGCACCGGTTCTCCAAGACGCAACAGGACGCACTGCTGTCTGCCGTCGAGAACCGCGTCGTGCTGCTGGTCGCGGCCACCACCGAGAACCCGTCGTTCTCGGTCGTCGCACCGCTGCTTTCGCGATCGCTGATTCTGCAACTGCAGCCGTTGGACGCCGAGGCGGTCCGCGCTGTCGTGCGCCGCGCGATCGATGATGCGCGTGGCCTCGGCGGCAAGGTCAAGGTCACCGACGAAGCCGTCGAGCTTCTGGTCCAGCTGTCGGCGGGCGACGCCCGGCGCGCGCTGACGGCGCTGGAGGTCGCCGCCGAATCAGGAGAGGACGTGACGGTCGAGGTCATCGAGCAATCGCTCGACAAGGCGGCCGTCCGGTACGACCGCGACGGCGACCAGCACTATGACGTCGTCAGCGCGTTCATCAAGTCGGTCCGCGGCTCCGACGTCGACGCCGCCCTGCATTACCTGTCCCGAATGCTGGTCGCGGGGGAGGATCCGCGCTTCGTCGCCAGGCGCCTGATGATCCTCGCCAGTGAGGACATCGGCATGGCCGATCCGACGGCGCTGCTGACTGCCGTCGCCGCAGCGCAGACGGTGCAGCTGATCGGCATGCCGGAGGCCCAGCTCACGCTGGCGCACGCCACCGTTCACCTGGCGACCGCGCCGAAGTCCAATGCCGTCACGACCGCTCTTGGCTCCGCGATGAACGACATCAGGTCCGGAAAGTCAGGTCAGGTGCCCACCCATCTGCGCGACGGCCACTACTCGGGCGCGGAAAAGCTGGGCAACGCGATCGGCTACAAGTACGCCCACGACGACCCCGATGGTGTTGTGCCCCAGCAGTATCCGCCCGACGAGCTGGTCGGCGTCGACTACTACCGGCCGACCACCCACGGTGCCGAACGCGAAATCGCGACGCGCCTGGACAAGCTGCGCGCGATCATCCGCAAGAAGCGGTAGCCATCGATCTCTCTCCTGCGACTATTCACGCCCAAATCCGAGTTTTGTAGACGGCTACTCGCACTTCTTCTACCAAAGTCCGATTTCGGCGTCCTACGTGACCTCGACAGCAGCGTTACCGGCGCTGACCCCTTGACAGTCAGCACATAGCCTCCTACCGTTGTAATCAACTAAAGCATTGATCAAGCACAAGGTTGATAATGGAGAGTGATGGGGACGCAGATGCACGGCTTGACCGCGCCTTCCTCGCGCTCGCGGACCCGGTTCGGCGCGCGATCGTGGCGCGGTTGTCCAGGGGACCGGCCACGGTCAACGAACTGGCCGCGCCGTTCGACATCACCAAACAAGCGGTGTCCAAGCACATCCAGGTGCTCGAGCACGCGGGACTGGTCACCCGGACCCGCGATGCGCAGCGACGGCCGGTTCACCTCGACGCGGCCGCGCTGGAGAGGCTGACCGCATGGATCGACCGATATCGGCTCGACGCCGAACGCAGTTACCGCCGGCTGGACACCCTGCTGGCCGACATGACGGATACACAGGGGAAGGGAATGAAAAGATGACGAACGCATTGGACCTCACCGCTCCGGTCGACACCCTGGCCATGGAATTCACCCGCGACTTCGACGCACCGGTGGAGGTGCTGTTCCGGGCGCACGCCGAGCCCGACCTGATGAAGCAGTGGCTCGGCCCGCACGGTCTCGAGATGGAGATCAGCGAGTGGAACTTCAAAAGCCATGGGGGCTATCGCTATACGCATTCCAATGACCACGGGATGTTCGGTTTCAACGGCACGTTTCACACCGTGCGCGACAACGAGTTCATTCTGCAGACGTTCGAATTCGAGGGCGCGCCTGACATGGTGAACATCGAGTACGTGTGGTTCGAGGACCTCGGCAACGGTCGTTCCCGGTTACGCGGCCGCTCGATATGCCCCAACACCGAGGCCCGCGACGCACTGCTGTCCTCGGGTATGGAAGGCGGAATGACCGAGGGCTACGAGAAGCTCGACGCACTGCTGAAGAGTTTGTAGATGGACTGGACGCCGGAGGTGGTGGTGGTCACCTGACGAGATGCAGATCCTCGACGACCGCGACGGCGGGCCCTGTTCGGATTCGCCGACCCCGACGGCAATACCTGGCTGGTGCAACAGATCAGGGCTCGCGCCGACGAACCGTTGCTTCCGCGCCAGTCGTAAAAAGGGGGCGATCCCGGCTGCAGGGGTTCAGCCGGGATCGCCATTCGGGGTGGTGTGGGTACAGCTTCGGGTTAGCGAAGTAGGCCCGAGCGCCTGCCACCCATCAAGCCGGAGCGCCTGCGCCCCATCAAGGACGCCACCAGCGCGACGCCCAACGCGGCGACGATGACCTGAACCAGTAGCTCCAGCCAGTCCACTCCATTGGTCACGGTGGGGATGCCGAGTGCCCTGGCGAGCGCTGTGCCGATGAATGCGGACACGATGCCGACGAGGACGGTCAACAGCATGCCGATCGGTTGCTTGCCCGGCAGGACCAGTCGGCCGAGGACGCCGACCACGATGCCGATGAGAATTGCGGTGATGACGCTGGTGATGGTCACGATGCCTCCGGTGTCTGGTGGGGCAGGGCCGGTCGTAGATCACCCTGATGAGGCAGCGATACCCGTGCCCCCGCGGTAATAAACGCTCGCGTCAATCCGGGTGCACGCTCGTAGGCTCGTGGCGTGGACACGGATGTAATCGATATCGACACGACCCGGCGCCGCATCGTCGACCTCACCGATGCGGTGCGCGCCTTCTGCAACAGGCATCAGGACGGCCTGTGCAATGTGTTCGTCCCGCACGCGACGGCCGGCGTCGCGATCATCGAGACCGGCGCCGGCTCCGACGACGATCTTCTCGACACGCTCGAACGCCTGCTGCCACGCGACGACCGTTACCGCCACGCCCACGGATCCCCGGGGCACGGGGCCGACCACGTGCTGCCCGCGCTCGTCTCACCGTCGGTGACGGTGCCGGTGCAGGGCGGAAAGCCGCTGCTCGGAACCTGGCAGAGCGTGCTGCTGGTCGATCTGAACGGCGACAATCCGCAGCGCAAGGTGCGGCTGAGCTTCATCGACGGGTAACCCGCACCAGAAGCGCCGCCGGTTCGTTGGCCTTTCAGGTCCGGTGACCGCGACCGGTACTGTGGTGCGGTCGAATAGTCGCAGGTAATTGCGAAACCACCCCTAGTGACGAGGAACAATAAGAACGTGCAGACACACGAGATCAGGAAGCGCTTCCTTGATCACTTCGTGAAGGCGGGTCACACCGAGGTGCCGAGCGCCTCGGTGATCCTCGACGACCCCAATCTGCTGTTCGTCAACGCCGGCATGGTGCAGTTCGTGCCCTATTTCCTGGGGCAGCGCACACCGCCGTGGAATCGCGCGGTCAGCGTTCAGAAGTGCATCCGCACCCCGGACATCGACGAGGTCGGCATCACCACCCGCCACAACACCTTCTTCCAGATGGCGGGCAATTTCAGCTTCGGCGACTACTTCAAGAAGAGCGCCATCGAGTTCGCCTGGACACTGCTGACGAACCCCGTCGGCCAGGGTGGCTACGGCCTGGACCCCGAAAGGCTCTGGGCGACGGTCTATCTCGACGATGACGAGGCGATCGGGCTGTGGCAGGAGGTCGCCGGACTGCCCCAGGAGCGCATCCAGCGCCGCGGGATGGCCGACAACTACTGGTCGATGGGCATCCCGGGTCCGTGCGGGCCGTCATCGGAGATCTACTACGACCGCGGGCCCGAGTACGGCATCGAGGGCGGGCCCGAGGCCAACGAGGACCGCTATATCGAGATCTGGAACCTCGTGTTCATGCAGAACGAGCGGGGCGAGGGCACATCCAAGGAGAACTTCGAGATTCTCGGCCCGCTGCCGCGTAAGAACATCGACACCGGCATGGGTATCGAGCGGGTGGCCTGTCTGCTGCAGGACGTCGACAACGTCTATGAGACGGACCTGCTACGTCCGGTGATCGACGTGATCGCCGCGGTCGCGCCGCGTGGGTATGGTCGCGGCAACCACGAAGACGACGTTCGTTATCGGATCATCGCCGATCACAGCCGTACTGCCGCGATCATCATCGGCGACGGCATCAGCCCGGGAAACGAAGGTCGCGGCTACGTCCTGCGCCGCCTGCTTCGACGGATCATCCGCGCTGCCAAGCTGCTGGGCGTCGAGCAACCGATCATGGCGCAACTGATGACGACGGTGCGCGACACGATGGGACCGTCGTACCCGGAACTGGTCACCGACTTCGATCGGATCCAGCGCATCGCGGTCGCCGAAGAGACGGCATTCAATCGGACGCTCGCGTCGGGGTCACGGCTGTTCGACGAGGCGGCCACATCGACGCGCGCCGCCGGAAAGTCCAGGTTGTCCGGAACCGACGCGTTCACCCTGCACGACACGTACGGGTTCCCGCTGGAGCTGACACTCGAGATGGCGGCGGAGGCCGGCCTGTCGGTGGACGAAGAAGGCTTCCGCGGCTTGATGACCGAGCAGCGCCAGCGCGCCAAGGCCGACGCGGCCGCCCGCAAGCAGGCGCACTCCGATCTGTCGGCCTACCGCGAACTCGTCGACACCGCTCCGACCGAGTTCACGGGATTCGAAGAATTGACTTCCGAGGCAAGAATTCTCGGAATTTTTGTCGATGGCAAGCGGGTACCTGTGATCGGCCACGGGGCGCACGTCGCCGACCGTGTCGAGCTTGTACTCGATCGTAGTCCCTTCTACGCAGAGTCGGGCGGACAGATCGCCGACGAGGGCACGATCACCGGCGCGGGCGCATCCGCGGCAGCCAAGGCCGCGGTGACCGACGTGCAGAAGATCGCCAAAACACTGTGGGCACATCGCGTCAACGTCGAGTCCGGCGAATTCGTGGAGGGCGACACGGTGGCGGCCGCGGTCGACCCGAAGTGGCGCCACGGTGCGACCCAGGGGCACTCCGGAACCCATATGGTGCACGCTGCGCTCCGGCAGGTGTTGGGTCCCAACGCCGTTCAGGCCGGCTCGCTGAACCGTCCTGGCTACCTGCGGTTCGACTTCAACTGGCAGGGCGCTTTAACCGAGACCCAGAGCTCACAAATTGAAGAGGTCACCAACGAGGCGGTCGAAGCCGACTTCGAGGTACACAGCTTCACGACCGATCTCGAAAAGGCCAAGGCGATGGGCGCGATGGCGCTGTTCGGCGAGGCTTACCCCGACGAGGTTCGGGTGGTCGAGATCGGCGGTCCCTTCTCGCTGGAACTCTGCGGCGGTACGCACGTGCGCGGTTCGGCTCAGATCGGCCCCGTGACGATCCTTGGCGAATCCTCGGTCGGATCCGGCGTGCGTCGGGTGGAGGCCTACGTCGGTCTGGACTCGTTCCGCCACCTGTCCAAGGAACGAGCCCTGATGGCCGGCCTGGCGTCATCGCTGAAGGTGCCATCCGACGAGGTGCCCGCGCGGGTGGCCAATATCGTCGAACGGTTACGCGCTGCCGAGAAGGAACTCGACCGGATGCGGCTGGCGAACGCGCGTGCCGCAGCAGCCAATGCCGCCGCCGGCGCCGAGCAGGTAGGTAAGGTCCACCTGGTGGCGCAGCGGATGGCCGGCGGAATGTCGGCGGGCGACCTGCGTACCCTCGTCGGCGACATCAAGGGCAGGCTGAGCAGCGAACCCTCGGTCGTCGCGCTGATCGCCGAGGGCGAGGACGACGCCGTTCCCTACGTGGTGGCGGTGAATGCGGCCGCGCAGGATCTCGGGCTGAGCGCCAACGATCTGGTGAAGCAACTGGGTGCACCGGTCAACGGCCGCGGGGGCGGCAAGGCTGATCTGGCGCAGGGTGCCGGTAAAGGGGCGGCGGGGATCGACGCGGCAATGGCCGCACTGCGCGCCGAACTGGGCCGGAGCTGACCGCGTGCCGAAGACAGACGACCGTCTCCCGGATCGGCCGGGCCCCACGCTGGATCCGCCCGATCCTGGCCGCGGCCGACGGTTGGGTATCGATGCGGGAAGTGTCCGCATCGGGGTGGCGGTCAGCGACCCGGACGGAATCCTCGCTACACCGGTGGAGACGGTAGTGCGGGACCGCAGGAAGGGTTCGGATAAGCATGTGCGTCGGCTGGCGGCGCTGGTCGATGAGTTCGATGTGGTCGAAGCGGTCGTCGGGCTACCGCGGACGCTGGCGGACCGGTCGGGTTCGGCCGCCCAAGACGCGGTCGGCCTTGCAGATCAACTGGCGGCACGCATCGCGCCGGTGCCGGTACGGCTGACCGACGAGCGCCTCACTACCGTTGCGGCTGCGCGGTCGCTGCGAGAGGCCGGAATCCGCGCCAAGGGGCAACGATCGATGATCGACCAGGCCGCCGCGGTCGGCATCCTGCAGAACTGGCTGGACCAGCGGCGCGCGGTGTTGGCCGCGCATGGAGAGGTCGGAGATGTCTGACAACTGGGGCCGCGAACGTGTAGAGCCCAACTGGCGCCGGGAACGGGTGGAGCCCATGGCGGTCGGCCCACCACGGCGTCGAAGGACCCGTGCCGACCGGTTGCGCGAGGCGCGCGGGCGGCGCAAGCGCCGCATGGCCAGCGGACTGGCGCTAGGCATCCTGGTCGTGGTCGTCATCGGAGTGGTGTTCCTTGGTTCGAAACTGTGGCACAACGTGTTCGGCACGGGCAGCGACTTCACCGGTGACGGCGTGAACGATGTGGTGATCCAGGTGCACGAAGGGGATTCCACGACCGCGATCGGTAAGACCCTTCAGGACCAGAACGTGGTGGCCACTTCCACCGCATTCGTCGAGGCTGCGGACGGCAATGCCGCGATCTCGGCGATCCAGCCAGGCTTTTACAAGGTGCGCACCGAAATACCAGCGGCCAATGCCGTTGAGCGGCTTGCCGATCCGCAGAACCGGGTGGGCTTGCTGGTGATCCCCGAAGGACGTCAGCTCGACGACGTCCAAGACGTCAAGACGGACGCTGTCACCGACGGCATCCTCAGCCTCATCTCCAAGGCGACATGTGTGGATCTCGACGGTGAGCGCAACTGTGTCGCACCGGACGCACTCAGGGAATCGGCGAAAACGGCCGACTTGTCCGCGCTGTCGGTTCCGGACTGGGCCGTCGATCCGGTCACTGCGATGGGCGCCGACCATCGTCGGCTGGAGGGTCTGATCGCCCCTGGCACGTGGAACATCGATCCCTCCGCACAGCCTCAGGACATCCTGTCGACGTTGATCGGCGCCAGCGCAACCCAATACGCGCAGGGTGGGTTACTCGATACCGCGAAGGCGATGAAGATGTCGCCGTATCAGATCCTGACTGTCGGTTCGCTTGTGCAGCGGGAAGCCGCACCGGAGGACTTCGGCAAAGTGGCGCGGGTCATCTACAACCGACTGGCCGAACACCGCACGCTTGAGTTCGACTCGACGGTGAACTACCCGCTCGACAGGATCGAAGTAGCAACCACGGATGGCGACCGCGGCCAG
This sequence comes from uncultured Actinomycetota bacterium, assembly GCA_963843135.1. Taxonomy (GTDB): domain Bacteria; phylum Actinomycetota; class Actinomycetes; order Mycobacteriales; family Mycobacteriaceae; genus Mycobacterium. Next base: position 633,088 of record CAWJJA010000024.1, on the reverse strand, counting down.
CACACGCCGTGGAACACCTATGTGCGCCCAGGACTTCCGGCAACGCCCATCTGCTCGCCGGGGCAGCCCGCACTCGCCGCGGCTGAGAAGCCGGAACCGGGGGACTGGCTGTACTTCGTGACCATCGACATGCAGGGCACCACACTGTTCACCCGGGACTATCAGCAGCATCTGGCGAATATCGAACTCGCCATGCGCAACGGTGTCCTCGATTCCTCGCGGTGAGCGCGAATGAGGCCGCCGCGCGACCGGGGCCCGGGCGCGGTCCACGAAGGGCCGCGGTGCTCGGGTCGCCCATTTCGCATTCCCGGTCGCCGGAGTTACATCTTGCCGCGTATCGGGCGCTCGGCCTCGACGACTGGACCTATGTGCGTATCGAGTGCACTGCCGAGCAGTTGCCCACGCTGGTAGGCGATTTCGGGCCTGAGTGGGTCGGCGTCTCGGTGACGATGCCCGCTAAATTCGCGGCACTGAGATTCGCCGACGACCGCACCGCGCGCGCCGAGCTGGTGGGATCGGCCAACACCTTGGTGCAGTCCGAGAGCGGATGGCGCGCCGACAACACCGATATCGACGGTGTCACCGGCGCGTTGGGGGAGGCTTCGGGCAGGGCCGCTGTGCTCGGTTCGGGTGGCACCGCGCCCGCGGTCGTCGTGGGACTGGCAGAGCTTGGCGTGCAGGATATTTCGATTGTCGCGCGGAACCGGGACAAAGCCACTCCGCTGCTCGCACTGGCAGAGCGAATGGACATGCAGGCTCGTTGGATCCAGCTCGGCACTCCGCTGATCGACGTCGATGTCCTCGTGAGCACCATTCCCGCCGAGGTGGCAGCGGCACATGCCAGCACTCTGGCCCGTACCCCGCTGCTGCTTGACGCCATCTACGACCCGTGGCCCACACCGCTGGCGGCGGCAGTCGCAGCCGAGGGCGGGCGGGTGATCAGTGGTCTGGACATGCTGCTGAATCAGGCCTTCGCCCAGGTCGAGCAGTTCACCGGGATGCCCGCACCGAAAGAGGCGATGAGGGCGGCCCTGGACCGAAGTTAGCCTCGATGGATGGTGGCGGGGGCGGCCGGCGTGTGTGTGCTGGCCTGGTTTGTCGGGCTCAGTTGGTACGACATCACGCAGCGCCGGCTGCCCAATTGGCTGACGGTGCCTGGTGGCGTTGCGATCCTTGCGGGTACGGCGGCCGTGGGCCATGGTGCGCCCGCGGTGGCGGGCGCCGTATCGCTGTTCGCGATCTATCTCGCGCTGCATCTGGTCGGTCCCGCGGGAATGGGCGCCGGTGACGTCAAGCTGGCGGTCGGGATCGGGGCGTTGACCGGAGCATTCGGCGTCGATGTCTGGCTGCTCGCCGCACTGGGTGCGCCGCTGCTTACGGCGGGATGGGCACTGGTCCTCAGAGTCAGGAGCGCGGAACAAACTGCGCCGCACGGTCCGTCGATGTGCGCGGCGGCCGCGGCCGCCGCGCTCGTGGTTTTGTGACTTCACTATTGCATACTCTCGGTATGGTAATGCATACTCAAAGTATGCAAACTACCGAGTTGGATCTGACAATCGTTTCCGAGCGCTATTTCGCCGCGTGGGCGGCCCACGATCCAGACGCGATCGTGGCACTGCACACGCCAGACACTCAATTCTGGATGCACATGGGCGGTGACCCCGTCGTCGGCCGTGATGCAGTGCGCGCCACTTTCGCCGAAATCTTCGCGCAATTCCCCGATCTCACCTTCCAGACCTACCGGGTGCTCCTCGGTGAGGGCTACTGGATTCTCGACTGGGCACTGATCTCGGGCGATATCCGATTCGACTGCCTCGATGTCGTCAACGTGACCCCGGACGGGCTCGTCGCCCGCAAGGACACCTTCGTGGACGGCATGCAGCTTCAGACCGCGCTGGGGATAAGCGCGTGACCACCGCAACAGCGGTCGATCAGTTGCCGCTGATCGACGCGCTGCCCGCTGAGCATCTGTTCGACATGCACGTCGATCTTGCTCCCGCGCAACCGGTTATGACGCCGGTCGGCATGCGGATGACGTTCATCACGACCGGCGGCGTGATCGACGGGCCGAGATTGCAGGGCGAGATCTTGCCCGGCGGCGGTGACTGGCTACTCGTCGGGTCCGACGGGGTGGGACGTGTGGACGTCCGCGCCACCATCAGAACCCACGACGACGTGCTGATCCACTACGAGGCACGTGGGATCATCAAGATTCCGGCAGACGGAATCGAACGGCTGGCCGCAGGGGACGTACTGCCGTTCGGTGACACGTACGTGCGGACCACGCCGAAGTTCGAGACCGCCGACGATCGCTACCTGTGGCTGTCCGAGGTGGTCGCAGTCGGCTACAACATTCTTTCGCCGAACCACATCGACTACCGCGTCTATCACGTGCTGTGATCCGCCGGGCGTGATGTTCGACTATGGTCTGCCCGTGGCGACAAGGGTGGCCAGAAGAACTCAGGCGGAGCGTACCGAGGCGACCACCGCCGCGCTGGTGGATGCCGCACGTGAACTGTTCGCCTGCGACGGATACGACACGACCTCGCTTGACGCCGTCGCTGCGCGCGCCAAGGTGACCAAAGGCGCGGTGTATCACCACTTCGACGGTAAGCGTCAGTTGTTCGAGGCGGTGTTCAGCCGTGAGGTGGAACGGATGACGACACCGCTCGCGGCGGCGTACACACGGAAGAGGGATCCGTGGGACGCCTTCGGCGCCGGCTGCCGAGCCTTCCTCGACGAGTGTCTGGACCCCGGATTGCGGCGCATTGTTCTTCTGGACGCCCACGCAGCGATCGGCTGGGAGGGCATCCGCCGCCTGGAAGCTCCGCTGCTCGAAATGATGGAGCTGGCGATATCCCGCGCGGCCGATGCCGGCCGGATCGCGCCGCGGCGCCCCGGCCCGCTGGCTTCGTTCCTGTTCGGTGCGATCTGTGAAATGGCGATGATCGTCGCGCGGGCCGACGACCAGAAGTCCGCGCAACGCGACGCGCTCGCCGAGATCGGCCGGGTCCTGGACGGCCTCGCCATCGGCTGATTCGGGGCTCTGGGCGCGACGTGCGAAAATGGGACGCGTGTTGCGATGGACTACAGCTGGTGAATCCCACGGCCGCGCCTTGGTGGCCGTTGTCGAAGGCATGATCGCCGGCGTCCACGTCACCTCCGACGACATCGCCGGTCAGCTGGCCCGGCGCCGACTGGGCTACGGCCGCGGCGCACGGATGAAGTTCGAGCAGGACCAGGTCACGGTGCTCGCCGGAGTCCGCCACGGCGTCACGCTCGGCGGTCCGATCGCGATCGAGATCGGCAACACAGAATGGCCGAAGTGGGAGACGGTGATGGCCGCCGACCCGGTCGAAGAATCGTTGCTCAGCGAGGAGAGTGCGCGCAACGCGCCGCTTACCCGGCCGCGCCCAGGTCACGCCGACTACGCGGGCATGCTCAAATACGGCTTCGACGACGCACGGCCCGTCCTGGAGCGGGCCAGCGCACGCGAGACAGCCGCCCGGGTCGCGGCAGGCACCATCGCCAGGGCGCTGTTGCGGGAAGCACTCGGCGTCGAGGTGCTGTCGCATGTGATCTCCATCGGCGCCTCGAAACCGTATGACGGGCCACCACCGCAGTTCTCCGATCTGGCGGCGATAGACGACAGTCCCGTGCGTGCGTTCGACGAAGCGGCGCGCGACTCGATGATCGCCGAGATCGAAGCGGCCAAAAAGGATGGCGACACACTCGGCGGAATCGTCGAGGTGGTGGTCCACGGGCTGCCCGTCGGGCTCGGCTCGTTCACAAGCGGCGACAACCGCCTCGACAGCCAGCTGGCCGGCGCCGTGATGGGCATCCAGGCGATCAAGGGTGTGGAGATCGGCGACGGCTTCGAGACCGCACGCCGCCGCGGTAGCGTCGCCCACGACGAGATGTACCCCGGCGCCGACGGTGTGATGCGCTCGACGAATCGGGCAGGCGGCCTCGAAGGCGGGATGACCAACGGGCAGCCGCTGCGGGTGCGTGCCGCGATGAAGCCCATCTCGACCGTGCCGCGGGCGTTGGCCACAGTCGACATGGCCACCGGTGACGAGGCCGTCGCGATCCATCAGCGTTCCGACGTGTGCGCGGTGCCTGCCGCGGGCGTCGTCGTCGAGACCATGGTGGCGCTGGTCTTGGCGCGTGCGGCACTGGAGAAGTTCGGTGGCGATTCGCTGACGGAGACCCGCGCCAATATCGACAGCTATCTGCGCTCGGTCGCCGACCGGGAACCCTCCTCGCAGCCCGCGCAGGCGTCGGGCTGATGGCGCCGAAAGCCGTGCTGATCGGGTTGCCCGGATCGGGCAAGTCGACCATCGGCCGACGGCTGGCCAAGGCGCTGAATCTCACGCTGCTGGACACCGACGCCGCGATCGAGGAGACCACCGGCCGCACCATCGCCGATATCTTCGCCGCCGACGGCGAAGAGGAGTTCCGTCGCATCGAGGAGTCCGTCATCCGGTCCGCGCTGGACTCCCATGACGGTGTGCTGTCGTTGGGCGGGGGAGCGGTCACCACGGCGGGTGTGCGCGACGCGCTATCCGGTCACACGGTCATCTATCTGGAGATCAACGCCGCAGAGGGCGTACGCCGCACCAGCGGCCCCACGGTGCGCCCGCTGCTGGCTGGCGAAGATCGCGGCGAGAAGTTCAAAACGTTGATGACCCAGCGCGTTCCGCTCTACCGGCGGGTCGCCACTTTGCGCGTCAACACCAACCGCCGCAACCCCGGCGCGGTGGTGCGTTACATCGTCGAGCGGCTCGAGAACTCTGAATCGTCGCGGCAACACCGGCGCCGCCGCCGTCCACCGTGGCGTCGAACCCCGACGACCCTGACACCGGCGCCGACGACCGGGGCGCCCCCGTCGCCCGGGGAGCTGGCGGCCAAGAAAGCGGCGGGTCCCCATGGCTGAACCCGTAACCGTAGAGGTACACGTCGATCCGCCGTACCCGGTGATCATCGGGACAGGATTGCTCGGTGAACTCGAACGTACGCTGGCTGATCGGCACAAGGTTGCCATCCTGCACCAGCCGACGCTCGCGCAGACGGCGGAGGCCATCCGCAACGCCTTGGCGGACAAAGGGATCGACGCGCACCGAGTCGAGATCCCGGATGCCGAGAAGGGTAAGGACCTGCCGGTTCTCGGGTTCATCTGGGAAGTGTTGGGCCGCATCGGTGTCGGCCGCAAGGACGCGATCGTCAGTCTCGGCGGGGGAGCGGCCACTGACGTCGCCGGTTTCGCCGCCGCCACCTGGTTGCGCGGAATCGACATCGTGCACGTGCCCACCACGCTGCTCGGCATGGTCGACGCCGCGGTCGGCGGCAAGACGGGGATCAACACCGATGCGGGCAAGAACCTCGTCGGCGCCTTCCATCAGCCCGCGGCTGTGCTCGTCGACATCGCGACGCTGGAAACGCTGCCGCGCAACGAACTCGTCGCGGGTATGGCCGAAATCGTGAAGGCGGGTTTCATCGCCGACCCTGTCATCCTCGACCTGATCGAGTCCGATCCCGAGGCCGCAGTGGACCCGACGGGAAAAGTGCTGCCCGAGTTGATCAGGCGTTCGATCGCCGTCAAGGCCGAGGTCGTCGCGGCCGACGAGAAGGAGTCTGCGCTTCGCGAGATCCTCAACTACGGCCACACTCTTGCTCACGCGATCGAACGGCGCGAGCGTTACGAATGGCGTCACGGTGCGGCGGTGTCGGTCGGCCTGGTGTTCGCCGCCGAACTGGGACGGCTGGCGGGACGTCTGGATGACGACACCGCGGACCGGCACCGAACCGTCCTCGAGGCGCTGGGGCTTCCGGTCGAATATGACGCCGACGCGCTGCCACAACTGCTGGAGTACATGGCGGGCGATAAGAAGACCCGCGCCGGTGTGCTGCGTTTCGTCGTGCTCGACGGACTTGGCAAGCCGGGGCGCCTGGAGGGGCCGGATCCATCGCTGCTGGCGGCGGCATACTCGGTGATCGGGAAGGTGACCTAGAGATGAGCGACGTGGCCGAAGAGCATCAGCGACCGTCAACTGTTCTTGTGCTCAACGGGCCCAATCTGGGTCGGCTCGGCAAGCGAGAGCCCGACGTTTACGGCAGCACCACTTATGACGAGCTCGTTGCGCTGATCGAAAGCGAAGCCGAGGACCTCGGATTGAAAGCGGTTGTGCGACAGAGCGACAGCGAGGCAGAGCTGCTGAACTTGATTCATGCGGCCGCCGATGCCGGGGATCCGGTGATCCTCAACGCCGGCGCGCTGACCCACACGTCGGTGGCGCTACGCGATGCGTGCGCCGAACTCGGCGGGCCACTGATCGAGGTGCACATCTCGAATGTTCACAAGCGCGAGGAGTTTCGGCACCACTCCTACGTCAGCGCGGTGGCGACCGGGGTCATCGTCGGCCTCGGGACGCAGGGCTATGTCCTGGCGCTGCGCTACCTCGCAACCCTCGGATAGAGATGCGCTCGTCGGTGCTGGCCACCGAGTAGCAGATCGCTGTCGCGACGATGGTGGGCAGCACAAGCGTGAGTACCAATACCCCCGCGACGACGCCGGTATTCGGTTGTGTCAGCCAGACCTTCGGGAACCGGGCAAGGCTGAGGGCCAGCCACGACGCGACGATCGCCAGGACGAGTGTGCACACTGTCGCGACCTTGATCGAGCGCAGCACGAGCCGGGTCGGCACGGCGCTGTCGGCCAACGACCTGCGCAGCGTCCTGGTTCGGACATACACAAGCATGAAATCGGCAACGATCACCACGGCGACGCCCGTGACAATGAGGCCCGTCACCCAGATAGCGGGTCTACGACCGAACATGAAATGCAGATAGTCGATCGACGTCTCGGAAAGGATGAGCGTCATCGTCATCGCCGAGGCGAACGTCAGCCAGCCTCCCAGCTCGGCGAGAAAGCAGTAGGTGTCCACGTCCTCGGCGTCCTGCTCGGACACCTTGTTGACCGCATGACTGGCGAGCATCCAGCCCAAGCCGCCGAACAGGGCCGTCGCGCCCGCAGCGAGCATCCCCGTCGACACTGCGCCCTGAGTCCACACGATCGCGCAGATGCCACGCCGGTCGCCGTCGGACGGCACCTCGGTGCCGGTGATCAAGCTGAACAGGAAGCTGTCCAGCATGAGGATCAGCACCGCGGAGGAGAACAGCGCAAGCGTGTGAACGTTTTCGCGGCTGTTCTTATCGAACAGCAGGGCAATCGCGGCGATCAGGAATCCGCCGAGCACGCCGGCGAATTGGGAATGCGATGCCGCCGACGTCAGCGCACTCCACTGATCGGACGTGCAGAATTCGTCGGGGTTCATGGGCGACGGTCAGGACGTCGGGATGTGGCCAGGTCTAGCTGTCGCGACGCGCGTCGGTCGTCTCGTACTCTTCTGTCTGCTCGCCATCCGGCTGGCGGACTGCGGCGAACACGTCCGTATCCGTCCGCTCATCCTCATGTACGCCGTGGCGTACAAATTCCGGCGCCTTGCGGTCGACGAGCCAGCGGCCGATCGTGACGCCCGCGAGAGACACCAGGAACACCAGCAGGGCGGTGAACGCCGCGAAGGTGGTGACCTCGTTGATCAGCCCCTCCACGTAGAGGCTCTTGTAGAAGAGGTGAATGACCCACGCGACGACGCCGCTGACGATGCCCGCGAACAGCCCGGCCAGCAGCCACGTCATCGCCAGGTCGCCACGGCGGTCCGGATCCGGGTTGGCACGCGCGTCGGCGCGACCGTCGGCCAGTCCCCACACGAACACTGCGACGGCGTAGAGGACCACCAGAACGATGCTGATCAGCCCCGCCCTGGTCTCCCACGTGTTGATCAACGCCCCCTGAAGCAATCGCACGATCACCATCAGGGCCGCGAATACCAGTCCGCGCAGCAACCACTTACTCATGGGGCCACACCTTAGCGAGTAGGTTCATCAACCGTGACGATTTCACAGCGTCGGGACCGGCTGCGTCAGCAACTGGTCGCCGCCGACCTGGATGCGATGTTGGTGTCGGACCTGGTCAACGTCCGATATCTGTCGGGTTTCACCGGGTCGAACGCCGCGCTGCTAATTCGGGCGGAGGACGCGACACCGGTGCTCGCCACCGACGGGCGCTACCGCACCCAGGCCGCGCAGCAGGCTCCCGACGCCGAACTCGTCATCGAGCGGGCGTGCGGACCCCACCTGGTGGCACGCGCGGCCGCCGATGGGGTGCCACGCCTCGGTTTCGAAAGCCATGTGGTGACCGTCGACAGTTTCGGGGTGCTCACCAAGGCCGCCGGTGAGATGACCCAACTGATCCGAGCCTCCGGAACGGTGGAGGCTCTACGTGAGGTCAAGGACGCGGGCGAGATCGCGTTGTTGCGGCTTGCGTGCGAAGCGGCGGACGCTGCGTTGCACGATCTGGTCGAGCGCGGGGGGTTACGGCCGGGCCGCACCGAAAAAGAGGTGGGCCGCGAGCTCGAGGCGCTGATGCTCGATCACGGTGCCGACGGCGTGTCGTTCGAGACCATCGTGGCGGCCGGATCCAACTCGGCGATCCCACACCATCGGCCCACCGATGCGGTGTTGTCCGCAGGAGACTTCGTCAAGATCGACTTCGGCGCCCTGGTGTGCGGCTACCACTCCGATATGACCCGCACATTCGTGCTGTCCCCGGCCGCGCAGTGGCAGTTCGACATCTACGAACTCGTCGCGACCGCCCAGCGGGCGGGCTCCGAAGCACTCGCACCGGGGGCCACGCTCTCCGACGTCGACGCGGCCTCGCGGCAGATCATCGCCGACGCGGGATACGCCGAGAACTTCGGCCACGGACTGGGTCACGGGGTGGGGTTGCAGATCCACGAAGCGCCCGGAATCAGCGCGTCATCCGCCGGTACACTGCTTGCTGGCTCCGCGGTGACCGTGGAACCCGGTGTCTATCTGCCAGACCGCGGCGGTGTCCGGATCGAGGACACGCTTGTCGTCGGCAGTGACTCGCAACAGACCCCCGACTTACTCACCCGGTTCCCCAAAGAACTGGCGATCCTCTGAACAGGAGAACAACCGACCGTGGCATCGACCGCCGACTTCAAGAACGGGCTCGTCCTTCAGATTGACGGCCAACTCTGGCAGATCATCGAATTCCAGCACGTCAAGCCCGGCAAGGGCCCCGCCTTCGTCCGCACGAAGCTCAAGAACGTGCTGTCGGGCAAGGTCGTCGACAAGACCTACAACGCCGGTGTGAAGGTCGAGACGGCCACCGTGGACCGCCGCGATGCCACCTACCTGTATCGCGATGGCTCGGATTTCGTGTTCATGGACTCCCAGGATTACGAGCAGCACCCGCTTCCCGAGTCGCTTGTCGGCGATGCCGCCAAGTTCCTGCTGGAGAGCCTGCCGGTACAGATCGCCTTCCATGACGGCGCGCCTCTGTATCTGGAACTGCCGGTCACCGTCGAACTCGAGGTCACCCACACCGAGCCCGGTCTGCAGGGCGACCGCTCCAGCGCCGGCACCAAGCCGGCCACCGTGGAGACGGGCGCAGAGATCCAGGTGCCGTTGTTCATCAACACGGGCGACAAGCTGAAGGTGGATTCACGCGACGGTAGCTACCTGGGAAGGGTGAATGCCTAACCACCGGGGTGCTGACTCCGGCCGGATTGGGCGGGACCGCGGGCGCCATCAGGCCCGAAAGCGGGCCGTCGACCTGCTGTTCGAGGCCGAGGCGCGCGGACTCACACCTGCCGATATCGCCGACTCGCGGAATGCCCTGGCGCAGACGCAGTCCGATGTCTCACCGCTGAATCCGTACACGGTGACGGTGGCGCGGGGAGTGACCGAACATACCGCCCACATCGACGACCTGATCGCGTCGCACCTGCAGGGCTGGACGCTGGAGCGGCTGCCCGCCGTGGACCGCGCGATCCTGCGGGTGGCGGTGTGGGAACTGCTGCACGCCGATGATGTTCCCGAACCCGTCGCGGTCGATGAAGCCGTCGAGCTGGCCAAGCAGTTATCCACCGACGACTCACCGGGTTTCGTCAACGGCGTGCTGGGTCAGGTGATGCTGGTGACACCGCAGATCCGGGCGGCCGCGCAAGCAGTCCGGGGGGTTGGAGACGGGGGCGCGGAAGCGTAGTGGGAGCACCGCAGGATTGGGCGCCGTATGCGAGTGTGTACGAGGCGGCCAAGGTATACCTGCGTGATCCCGAACTGCGCCCTACCAATTGCGTTCCGTCGTGGACCTTCCCGCGATCAGATCGTTCATCATGTCGCGTGGCTTCAGCGAGGGGTCGTGGGGCGAGCACCTCTGGCCCAAATGCAGCGCCTGCTTCAGTTCGGTCGCGTGCTCTCGCGCTTTATGGAACAACGCGGTCGGCTAACCGTCGGATGCGACGTAATCCGGAAGGTCGATGGAATCGGCGACCCGGAACCACAGCCTGGAGGCGATTGGCCGCAACGGCCAGCGCTGCATCCACTTCATCGCCATCGCATTGCTCGCGATCTCTTTCTCCGTCATGGGTGCGAACCGGTCGATGTTGTTGGGTAGGTCCTGGCAGGTGTCGACATAGGGCCGCATCAGAGTTCCGTAGCGCTCCAGCGCGGCCTGAAGGTGTTCGGCATCAAGCGAATCCGCAGGACCAAGTTCGCCGGCCAGCAGGTACGCGCCCACCAGCGCGAGACTGGTGCCCATACCACTGAGCGGCGAGGCGCAGTAGCCGGCGTCGCCGACCAGCGTGACCCGCCCCGACGACCACGACGGCATGTGCACCTGCGCGAGCGAGTCGAAGTAGAAGTCGTCGGCTTCCTGTGCTGCGGCGAGCAGCGCATCGCATTCCCAGCCCGCGCCGGCGAACCGTTCGGTGAGTATCCTGCGCTGCTCATCGAGATCATGCCGGTCATAGCTGATCGGAGGGGACTGAAAGGCCAACCCCGCCTTCGCTATTGCGGGATTGTGTGAAGGCCGCAATGAGGCGTTGAGACCACCCGGCGCCTGATACATCAGATACCAGGAGTCCAGGCCGGCGTGGTCGGGAGCCGAGAACCACGCGTTATAGCCGCCGATCGGCCTGACGAACTGTTCTTCGGGCCCGAACACCAGGCGCCGCACCGCGGAATGTGGACCGTCGGCACCGACTACGAGGTCCACCTTTAAGGCGGTGCCGTCGGAAAACGTCACGTCTACCCCGGTGGGATCCTGTGCGATAGCCGAGATTCGGGTGTTGAAGCGGTACTCCGCCGTATCTTTGGTGGCCTGGTACAGCGCATCCACCAGGTCGCCGCGCAGAATCTCCAGCTTGGAGACCGGGCCGTTGCCGTCGAATGCCGTCACGGGCATCTCGGCGCGTCGGCTGCCATCGGATTTCAGCCACGCGATGCCGCGCTGGAACAGCGACCTCCGCTCCATCTCGGACATCAGGCCCATTCGCTCGACGACGTCGCCGCCTGCGCCGCGCAGATCGACGGTCTGCCCGCCGGGCCGGATCCCGGGTCCGATCTCGACGATGATGACGCGATATCCGTTGCGGGTCAGCCAGAATGCCAGCGAAGGCCCCGCGATTCCCGCGCCGCTTATCACTACGGTGGGATTTGTCATACCTTCACCGTAACGCTATATGTGAAGGGCTTGGTAGGTCCGGCGGACGAATTTGGGCTGCGCGCTCTGCAGTTTCGCCAACGAAGTGTTGCCGGCGATTGCTGTGGCTGCGTCGGCGGTGAGTTCGGGGAGATTCTGGATCAGGTAGATGAGAATCAGATCGGCGCTCGGGTCGGCCTGCCACCAGGTGCCGTACGCGCCGGGCCAGCCGAATGTGCCGAGTCCGCCCGGTCCGAACAGCTGCCGTGACTTTGCGGGGTCGGTCACTACCGAGAGGTTGAGCCCGAAACCCCTGCCGACCCAAAACGGTGCGCCCAGAAAGGGTTGCCGCTTCTGATCATCGGTCAATCGATCCGTGCGCATCTGTTGCACGGATTCCTCGGACAGCACCCGGACATCGTCGAGCGTGCCGCCGGCAAGTAGCATCCGGGCGAACCGGAGGTAGTCGTCGACGGTTGACCACAGACCGGCGCCGCCGGTGCAGAACGGTGGATCGATGATCGGCGCCGGACCCATGACGTCATGCTGCAGCGTCATATCAGCGTCGAGCTTGTACATCGTCGCGGCACGACGCCGCCCGGCCGTGCCCACCGAGAAGCCGGTGTCGACCATTCCAAGCGGTTGAAAGATCCTCTCGGACAAGACATCAGCCAATGACTTGCCCTCGATCCGCGACAGCGCGATACCCAGGACGTCGGTTGCGTGGCTGTAGGTGAGCCGGTCCCCGGGCTGATGCACCAGCGGCAGTGTCGCGAGGTCCGCCAGCCAGCGGTCCTGGTCCTGCCGAAACGACATCCGTCCGTACGCCTTGCTGAGTGGCCCGGTGACTGAGAACGAGTAGACCAGCCCGCTGCGATGCGTCATCAGATCGTCGACCGTGATCTGCCGACGGGCGGGCGTGGTCTTGTCGAGTGGGCCGCGCGGATCGAGTAGCACATGCATGTCCGACAGCTCGGGGAGCCATGTCGCGACGGGGTCGGTCAGGGCGAGCTTGCCTTCCTCCAACAAGCTCATCGCGGCCGCGACGGTGACCGGTTTGGTCATCGACGCGATACGGAAGATGGTGTCGCGTTGCATCGGAAGGCCCGCATCGACGTCCCGGTAACCGAGCTCATTGACCTGCAGGACCTCGCCGGACTGGCACACCAGCGTGACCGCGCCGGCGAGGAGTCCGGCGTCGATCGCCTCTTGGATGGACGCGTGGTTACCGTCAAGATTCATCGGCGTCAGCGTACGACGGGTGGTGTCGTGTGCGGCGAGTCCGATCGCTGGTGCTAAGCTCCCCGCAGTTTCGACATCCTTTAAAGAGCCGTCCCGAGAGGCGGAGAAGGAGGTCAGGGTCACTTGGGCGCGCCTGGCACCGACCGGGAACTGATGTCCGCAGCGGACGTCGGCCGGACCATCTCCCGCATCGCTCATCAGATTATCGAGAAGACCGCTCTCGACGGTCCCGATGCGCCACACGTCATTCTGCTCGGCATCCCCACCCGCGGCGTCACCCTGGCTGCGCGGCTTGCGGAGAAGATCAAGGAATTCGCCGACGTCACCGTGCCCTGCGGGGCGCTCGACAACACGCTCTACCGCGACGACCTCGACAGCAAGCCGCCGCGGCCGCTGGAGGACACCTCGATTCCCGAGGGCGGCATCGACGGCACCCTCGTGATCCTCGTCGACGATGTGCTGTACACCGGACGTTCGGTCCGCGCGGCACTGGACGCGCTGCGGGACATCGGTAGGCCGCGCGCCGTCCAACTGGCCGTCCTCGTCGACCGTGGCCACCGGGAGCTACCCTTGCGCGCCGACTACGTCGGCAAGAATGTGCCGACCTCGCGCAGCGAGAACGTGAAGGTGCGTCTCATCGAAGACGATCAAGTCGACGGTATCTGGATCGCACCGCACGGAGGGCCGCCACGCTGATGAGCGCTTGCGCGAAGAAGAGACAATCATGAAGCACCTTCTGTCGGCGGCCGACCTGTCCCGCGACGACGCCGTGGCCATCCTCGACAACGCCGACCGGTTCAGCCAGGCGTTGCTCGGCCGAGAGGTGAAGAAGCTCCCCACGCTGCGCGGCCGCACCATCATCACGATGTTCTACGAGAACTCCACCCGTACCCGGGTCTCGTTCGAGGTCGCGGGCAAGTGGATGAGCGCCGACGTCATCAACGTCAGCGCATCGGGATCCTCCGTCTCCAAAGGTGAGTCGCTTCGTGACACCGCCCTCACCCTGCGCGCCGCCGGCGCCGACGCACTGATCATCCGCCACCCCGCATCGGGGGCGGCCCAGCAGCTCTCCGAGTGGACGGCCACCGAACAGGGCGGGCCCGCGGTGATCAACGCCGGGGACGGTACCCACGAGCACCCGACTCAGGCGCTGCTCGATGCGCTGACCATCCGCCAGCGGCTGGGCGACATCGAGGGCAAGCGTGTGGTGATCGTCGGGGATGTCCTGCACAGCCGGGTCGCGCGCTCCAATGTGCTGCTGCTCGACACGCTTGGCGCCGAAGTCGTGCTCGTCGCACCGCCCACACTGCTGCCGGTGGGGATCGCCGGCTGGCCGGTCACCGTCTCGCACGACCTCGACGCCGAATTGCCCGTCGCCGATGCGGTGCTGATGCTGCGAGTGCAGGCCGAGCGGATGAACGGCGGGTTCTTCCCGTCGGCGCGTGAGTACTCGGTGCGCTACGGACTCTCCGAGAAGCGGCAGGCCATGCTCCCGGGCCATGCGGTGGTATTGCACCCCGGACCCATGGTGCGCGGTATGGAGATCGCGTTCTCGGTCGCCGATTCCCCGCAATCCGCGGTCCTGCAACAGGTTTCCAATGGCGTGCACATCCGCATGGCGGTGCTGTTCCACCTGCTGGTGGGCGCTGAGACGGGAGAGATCAGCGCATGAGTGTCTTGATTCGTGGTGTGCTTCTCTACGGCGAGGGTGACCGGGTCGATGTCCTCGCGTCGGACGGCCAGATCGCCGATATCGGTCCAGGGTTGACCGTTCCCGACGATGCCGACGTCGTCGACGCCACCGGCCAGATCCTGCTGCCCGGTTTTGTCGACCTGCACACCCACCTGCGCGAACCTGGCAGGGAATACGCCGAGGATATTGAAACCGGTTCGGCGGCAGCAGCTTTGGGAGGCTACACCGCGGTTTTCGCGATGGCCAACACCAACCCGGTCGCGGACAGCCCGGTCGTCACCGACCACGTCTGGCACCGCGGCCGGCAGGTCGGACTCGTCGATGTGCATCCTGTCGGTGCCGTCACGATGGGCCTGGCCGGCGCCCAGCTCACCGAGATGGGCATGATGTCGGCCGGCGCCGCGCAGGTGCGGATGTTCTCCGACGACGGCATCTGCGTGCACGATCCGCTGATCATGCGCCGCGCGCTGGAATATGCGACAGGCCTTGGTGTCCTCATCGCCCAGCATGCAGAAGAGCCTCGCCTCACCGTCGGCGCCGTCGCGCATGAGGGCCCCAACGCGGCGCTGCTGGGACTGGCGGGCTGGCCCCGCGCCGCCGAGGAGTCCATCGTCGCCAGGGACGCGCTGCTGGCCCGCGACGCCGGAGCGCGCGTGCACATCTGTCACGCCTCCACGGCGGGCACCGTAGAGATCGTCAGATGGGCGAAGGAACAAGGTATTTCGATCACCGCCGAGGTGACACCACACCACCTCTTGCTCGACGACCGGCGCCTGGCCACCTACGACGGCCGAAACCGGGTGAACCCACCGCTTCGCGAAGTGACGGACGCCGAGGCGCTGCGCCAGGCACTCGCTGACGGTGTCATCGACTGCGTGGCAACCGACCACGCGCCGCACGCCGAGCACGAGAAGTTCTGCGAATTCTCCGTCGCCCGGCCGGGCATGCTCGGTCTGCAGACGGCGCTGTCGGTGGTCGTCGAGACGATGGTGCGTCCCGGGCTGCTGACGTGGCGCGACGTCGCGCGCGTGATGAGTGAAAGCCCGTCGCGCATCGTCGGGTTGCCGGATCAGGGCCGACCGTTGGAAATCGGCGAACCGGCCAACCTGACCGTCGTGGATCCCGACGCCACCTGGACGGTCGAAGGTACGGCGCTGGCAAGCCGCTCCGATAACACCCCGTACGAATCGATGGAGTTACCCGCGACGGTGACGCTGACGTTGTTGCGCGGCAAGGTCACCGCCCGCGACGGTAAGAGCCCGGCATGAACACCGGAACCCTCGTCGGGTCGCTGATCGTGGCCGCGGTACTGGCCGTGCTGATCGCCTTCATCATCCAGGGGATGTTGCGGGGCTGGCGTCGCCGCGCAGAGCGTCAGGCCGAACTGATCGGCACGCTGCCACCCATGCCCGACACCGTCGGACCGGCGATCATTCCCGCCACCAAGGGTCTGTACGTTGGCAGCACGCTCGTCCCGAATTGGAACGACCGCGTCGCAGTGGGCGATCTCGGCTTCCGTCACAAGGCGGTGCTGACCCGCTACCCCGAAGGAATAATGTTGCAGCGCACCGGCGCAGGCCCGATATGGATACCGGAAGAGTCCATCACCGCTATCCGCACCGAGCGCGGAGTCGCCGGGAAGGCACTGACGCACGAGGGCATCCTCGCCATCAGATGGCGATTGCCGTCGGGCACCGAGATCGACACCGGATTCCGCGCCGACAACCGCGCCGCGTACACGCCGTGGCTCGAGCGGGGAGGAGCCGAGGTATGAGTAGGGCGCTGCTGGTTCTGGAAGACGGACGAATCTTCACGGGTACCGCGTTCGGGGCGCTCGGGGAGACTCTCGGCGAGGCAGTGTTCTCCACTGGCATGTCCGGCTACCAGGAAACCCTGACCGACCCGAGCTATCACGGGCAGATAGTGGTGGCCACCGCCCCGCAGATCGGCAACACCGGCTGGAACCACGAGGACGCCGAGAGCCGCGGCGACAAGATCTGGGTGGCGGGATACGCCGTTCGTGACCCATCCCCACGTGCGTCGAATTGGCGCGCGACCGGCACTCTCGACGATGAGCTCGTCCGTCAGGGAATCGTCGGTATCGCCGGGATCGACACCCGTGCGGTGGTACGGCACCTGCGCAGCCTCGGCTCGATGAAGGCCGGGGTGTTCTCCGGAGAGGCGCTCACCCACGCCGACGAACTGCTGGCGCGTGTCCGCGACCAGCCCTCGATGCTGGGTGCCAACCTGGCCGGTGAGGTCAGCACCGACGCCACGTATGTCGTCGAACCCGATGGAGCGCAACGCTTCACCGTCGCGGCGATCGACCTCGGTATCAAGACCAGTACCCCCCGCAACTTCGCGGGCCGCGGCATCCGCAGCCACGTTCTGCCGTCGACTGCCACGTTCGACCAGATCGCCGACCTCAAGCCCGACGGCGTGTTCCTCTCCAACGGACCCGGCGACCCCGCGACCGCCGACCGCATCGTCGGTGTGACACGGGAGGTCCTCGGCGCGGGTATCCCGCTCTTCGGCATCTGCTTCGGCAATCAGATCCTCGGTCGCGCGTTGGGGCGGTCGACGTACAAGATGGTGTTCGGCCACCGCGGGATCAACGTGCCCGTCATCGACCACGCCACCAGGCGGGTCGCGGTGACCGCGCAGAATCACGGCTTCGCGCTCGAGGGCGAAGCCGGCGAGACGTTCGACACCCCCTTCGGTACCGCGATCGTCAGTCATACCTGCGCCAACGACGGTGTCGTCGAGGGCATCAAACTGGTTGATGGGAGAGCCTTTTCGGTGCAGTACCACCCCGAGGCCGCAGCCGGCCCCCACGACGCCAACTACCTGTTCGACCAGTTCGTCGACCTGATGGCAGGGGAGGGCTGATGCCGTCATCCGCGTGGGATCCCCGCGAAGCTGTGGGCGACCTCTTTTGTACAAGAATCGACGGCGAGTCGTGTACAAACACGGTCGGTCGCGGGACATGGGGGAGTCACTAGATGCCGCGGCGCAGCGATCTCAACCACGTGCTGGTAATCGGCTCCGGGCCGATCATCATCGGCCAGGCATGTGAGTTCGACTACTCGGGGACGCAGGCGTGCCGCGTGCTCCGTGACGAGGGCCTGCAAGTGAGTCTGATCAACTCGAATCCGGCGACGATCATGACCGACCCGGAGTACGCCGATCACACCTATGTCGAACCGATCACCGCGGCGTTCGTCGAGAAGATCTTCGCCCAGCATGCCGAGCGCGGCAACAAGATCGACGCGCTGCTGGCCACTCTCGGCGGGCAGACGGCGCTGAACACCGCTGTGGCGCTCTACGAGAACGGTGCGCTCGAGCGCTGGGGCGTCGAGCTGATCGGCGCCGACTTCGAGGCGATCCAGCGGGGTGAGGACCGGCAGAAGTTCAAGGACATCGTCGGCAAGGTCGGCGGCGAATCAGCCCGCTCCCGGGTGTGTTTCACGATGGACGAGGTACGCGAGACCGTCGCGGAACTCGGCCTGCCGGTCGTCGTGCGACCGTCGTTCACGATGGGCGGCCTTGGCTCGGGCATGGCTTACTCCGCCGAGGACGTGGACCGCATGGCCGGTGAAGGGCTGACCGCGTCTCCCAGCGCCAATGTGCTGATCGAGGAATCCATCTTCGGATGGAAGGAATTCGAGCTCGAGCTGATGCGCGACGGACACGACAACGTGGTCGTCGTGTGCTCGATCGAGAACGTCGACCCGATGGGTGTGCACACCGGTGATTCGGTCACCGTGGCGCCGGCGATGACACTCACCGACCGCGAGTACCAGACGATGCGCAGCCTGGGCATCGAGATCCTGCGCGAGGTCGGCGTCGACACCGGTGGCTGCAACATCCAGTTCGCCGTCAACCCGGCCGACGGCCGCCTCGTCGTCATCGAGATGAACCCACGGGTGTCCCGGTCGAGCGCGCTGGCCTCCAAAGCCACCGGTTTCCCCATCGCGAAGATCGCCGCCAAGCTGGCGATCGGGTACACCCTCGACGAGATCGTCAACGACATCACCAAGGAAACACCGGCCTGCTTCGAGCCGACCCTGGACTATGTCGTCGTGAAGGCGCCACGCTTCGCCTTCGAGAAGTTCCCCGGCGCCGACGCCACGCTGACCACGACCATGAAATCGGTTGGCGAGGCCATGTCGTTGGGCCGCAACTTCATCGAGGCGCTCGGCAAGGTGATGCGGTCGCTTGAGACCAGTCGCGCCGGGTTCTGGACCAAACCCGATCCGGACGTTTCCGTCGACGAGCTGCTCGAGGGGCTGCGGACGCCGACCGACGGGCGGCTGTACGACCTGGAATTGGCCCTGCGCAAGGGTGCCGGCGTCGAGCAGGTGGCGGAGGCCTCCGGCGTTGATCCATGGTTCGTCGAACAGATCGCCGGACTCGTCACGCTGCGCGCCGAACTGCTGGACGCGCCGGTGCTCGACGAGCAACTCCTGCGGCGCGGCAAGTACCACGGCCTGTCGGACCGCCAAATCGCCGCCCTGCGACCGGAGTTGGCCGGCGAGATCGGCGTGCGTGCACTGCGCACCCGGCTCGGCATTCACCCGGTGTACAAGACCGTCGACACCTGCGCGGCCGAGTTCGAGGCCAAGACGCCCTACCACTACAGCAGCTACGAGCTCGACCCCGCTGCGGAGACCGAGGTCGCGCCGCAGACCGAGAAGCCCAAGGTGCTGATCCTGGGCTCCGGACCCAACCGCATCGGGCAGGGCATCGAGTTCGACTACAGCTGCGTGCACGCCGCCACCACGCTGAGCCAGGCCGGATTCGAGACGGTCATGGTCAACTGCAATCCGGAGACAGTCTCGACCGACTACGACACCGCCGACCGGCTGTACTTCGAACCCCTGACATTCGAGGACGTGCTCGAGGTGTACTACGCCGAGTCCGCCTCCGGCGCAGGCGGCCCCGGTGTCGTCGGTGTCATAGTGCAACTCGGCGGCCAGACTCCGCTCGGTCTCGCGGAGCGTCTGGAGAAGGCGGGTGTGCCGATCGTCGGCACCAGCCCCAAGGCGATCGACCTGGCCGAAGACCGCGGCGCGTTCGGAGAGGTCCTCAACATCGCCGGCCTGCCTGCGCCACGTTTTGGTACCGCGACGAGCTTCGAGCAGGCCCGCCGGATCGCCGCCGACATCGGTTATCCGGTGCTTGTCAGGCCGTCTTATGTCCTCGGTGGCCGAGGCATGGAGATCGTCTACGACGAGGAGACGTTGCAGGGCTACATCACCCGTGCCACCGAACTCTCGCCCGAACATCCGGTGCTCGTGGACCGGTTCCTCGAGGACGCCATCGAGATCGATGTCGACGCGCTGTGCGACGGCACCGAGGTGTACATCGGCGGCATCATGGAGCACATCGAGGAGGCCGGCATTCACTCCGGCGACTCGGCGTGCGCACTGCCTCCGGTGACCCTGGGCCGCAGCGACATCGAGTCCGTCCGGCGCGCGACCGAGGCGATCGCACACGGTATCGGAGTGGTCGGCCTGCTCAACGTGCAGTATGCATTGAAGGACGACGTGCTCTACGTGCTCGAGGCCAATCCGCGTGCCAGCCGGACAGTGCCGTTCGTGTCGAAGGCCACCGCCATTCCACTCGCAAAAGCCTGCGCTCGAGTCATGTTGGGCACAAGCATCGCCCAACTGCGCGAGGAAGGTGTGCTGGCGCGGACCGGCGATGGTGCGACGACGGCGCGCAATGCACCGGTGGCCGTCAAGGAAGCTGTTCTGCCGTTTCACCGTTTCCGGAAATCCGACGGCACGCAGATCGATTCGCTGCTCGGCCCCGAGATGAAGTCGACGGGCGAGGTGATGGGTATCGATCGCGACTTCGGCAGCGCGTTCGCCAAGAGTCAGACCGCGGCCTACGGATCGCTGCCCGCCGAGGGCACGGTGTTCGTCTCGGTGGCGAACCGCGACAAGCGCTCACTGGTGTTCCCGGTGAAACGGCTCGCCGATCTGGGCTTCCGGGTGCTGGCGACCGCGGGAACGGCGGAGATGTTGCGGCGCAACGGTATTCCGTGTGACGAGGTGCGCAAACACTTCGAGCAGCCGGGGGAGGGGCGCCCCGTCTCATCTGCTGTTGACTTGATTCGCTCAGGCGAAGTGGACATGGTGATCAACACCCCGTACGGCAATTCGGGTCCGCGTATCGACGGCTATGAGATCCGCTCGGCCGCGGTGTCGATGAACATTCCCTGCGTGACCACCGTGCAGGGGGCATCGGCCGCCGTGCAGGGCATCGAAGCGGGAATCCGAGGGGACATCGGCGTGATGTCGCTTCAAGAGCTACACAGCGTGCTGGGGCCGTGACGGGTTTTGGTGCGCGCCTGGCGGCGGCGATCGCGGCGCGCGGGCCGCTGTGCCCCGGTATCGATCCGCACCCCGAGCTGCTGAACGCGTGGGGGCTGTCCGCCGACGCCGACGGTTTGGCGCAGTTCTGCCGGACCTGCGTGGAGGCGTTCTCCGGCTTCGCGATCGTCAAACCCCAGGTGGCGTTCTTCGAGGCATATGGTGCCGCGGGTTATTCAGTGCTGGAACACACGATTGCGGCGCTGCGGGGCGCAGGCGTGTTGGTGCTCGCTGACGCCAAACGCGGTGACATCGGCTCGACCATGGCGGCCTACGCCGACGCGTGGGTGGGAGATTCGCCGCTGGCCGCCGACGCCGTGACCGCATCGCCGTATCTGGGCTTCGGATCACTGCAGCCGCTACTGGACACCGCTCGCGCCAATGGCCGCGGTGTGTTCGTCCTCGCCGCGACCTCCAACCCGGAAGGCGCGACCGTGCAGCGTGCCGACACCGGCGGACGGACGGTTGCGCAGTCGATCGTCGACGCCGCGTCCGCGGTCAACGGCGACCGCTCGCACGAGCCCGGATCGATCGGCGTCGTTGTCGGTGCCACGCTCGCGCAACCACCGGACGTCAGCGCCCTGGGCGGTCCCGTGCTGGTGCCCGGCGTCGGTGCGCAGGGCGGACGTCCAGAGGCCCTGGGCGGTCTCGGCGGGTCGAAACCCGGTCAATTGCTTCCCGCAGTGTCGCGCGAGGTGTTGCGGGCTGGGCCAGGTGTCGCCCCGGTGCGGGCCGCCGCGGAGCGGTTCCGCGACGCCGTCGCCTACCTGACGTAACGGGCTATTGCCGGGCCGATCTGCGCGGGAGAAGGCGCGTCAGCAGCACAATCGTTACGAGTCCGCCGACGCCGAGCGCCGCCAGCAGTATCAAACCCGACAGCTCGCCGTGGTCGCGCGTGCGGTAGATGACCTGCTGGTACGGAGTGTCCGAGGAGGCCTGCTCGAATATGTAGTCGCCGTCGATCGCGGCCGGGTCGTAGATGGTGTTCTGCCACCGGGTCAGAAACGCTGAATCGCCGACGTAGTCGGCCAGGGCGGGGGAGTCGCCGGGCTCGATGCGCCCCGCGAACTCCAGAGACGGCGCCTCGCCGGCGACGGGTAGTGCCGACGGATCCATCCGATGATCGGCCAACACGTACAGGTCGATGTGCTGCGACATCGTCGCCGACCGCGACAGCCGCATCGGGTAGACGACGCGGTCGGAGTCAAACGACAGCCGCAGCGGCTGAAGAGCCCCCGTCAGCGAGCCGCCGGCTTCGGCCGGAACCAATTGAACTGCAACGATCTCCCAGCCGTCGGCGACATAGGGTGCGAGATTGTCGTCCAGCCCATCGGGATACGGAAATCCGTTGTCTCTCAACCAATTTACGAGCGCAGCGGGATCATTGGCAGCTAACCGCGTGACGTCGAACGGCCCGAGGCGCTGGCGCTCGAGGACGTTGACCGTACCGCTCGGTGCTCCCGCGGTATCCAACTCCGGCGACTCGCCGGCCCTTACGAACCAGGGGAACGTCGGCCACCATGAGTCTCGGTACTCGATTCGTGGTGCCGTGAGCTTGCCGAGCGCTTCGAAGACCTCGGTGTCGCCGAGGGTGATGTGAGCGGCCGAGGGCACCGGCATCACCCATGCGGCCCGCTCCGATGCGCCAGTCACCGACAACGACATCAGGATGTCCTCGGTGCTGCCGTCCCAGGCGATCAACGCGCGCTCGTCGGCGACTGCGGGGCCGGGGTTGTCGGGCACATAGGCGCCACAGCCGCAGGCCCAAGCCGGGTTCGCGACGGTGAACGACGCCGCCGCGGCCAACAGGGCGAACGCCAGGGCAATGGACCGAAGCGCACGAAAGACCATCGCGACCTCCTCGCGGCGATCCTATTTCGCTCCCGGCGTTGATCGGACGCTTTGAGCGGCCAACAACACCCGAAACACCTGCAACGTCTGTCTAACCAGCATCTCCTGCCACACCTTTGAGTGGCTTTTTGAATTCATTGGTGACGTTCGTGGCCGCAATCGCTTCGGAAGGGTGCGAAGCGCGGCTGCGACACGCCCGACACGCGATGACCAGGCGAAATTTTCTTCCGCGGCCTCGACCCGGGGTGCAAGTGTGGCCCAGGCCACACTTCGTGGGGGTCGGTGGCCGGGCCTCAAGCCAGCGAAAACCCTTGATATGCAGTCAAATCCGGCCTTGCGAGGGCGCAAATCACGGCTTTCGAGCCGATTGAGGCGCTTCCGCGCCTGGCGCGGCACTGCTTTACACGCTGGGCTTTTGACGCCGTAACCAGGGGGTGGGGTTAGCTTTCATCAGGTTGCGTGGGTACGGTCGTCGTCGCTGGCTGTTCTGGAATTTTTCCTGATCAGCCGTGACAGAAACAATGATGGTGAGAGACGGAGGAACCCGTGGCCCTTCCCCAGTTGACCGACGAACAGCGCGCGGCAGCGTTGGAGAAGGCTGCTGCCGCACGTCGTATTCGTGCCGAGCTCAAGGATCGGCTCAAGCGCGGCGGCACCAACCTCAAGCAGGTGCTGAAGGATGCCGAAACCGATGAGGTTTTGGGCAAGATGAAGGTTTCTGCGCTCCTGGAGGCATTGCCCAAGGTGGGCAAGGTCAAGGCGCAGGAAATCATGACCGAGCTCGAGATCGCCCCCACCCGCCGCTTGCGCGGCCTCGGGGATCGCCAGCGCAAGGCGCTGCTGGAAAAGTTCGACCAGTAATCCCGGGCGCATAAGTTGAGCGCCGGCCGGGGGGCCGGACGGGTGATCGTGTTGTCTGGCCCCTCTGCCGTCGGGAAATCGACCGTCGTCCGCTGCCTGCGTGACCGCATTCCCGACCTGCACTTCAGCGTGTCCGTCACCACCAGGGCCCCGCGCCCGGGCGAGGTCGACGGCGTCGACTACTCATTCGTGACCGCCGAGCGGTTTGCCGAACTGATCGATCACGGCGCCCTGCTCGAGTGGGCCGAGATCCATAGCGGCCTGCATCGCTCCGGCACCCCCGCGCAACCCATCCGCGATGCCATCCAGGCTGGTCAGCCTGTTCTCATCGAGGTCGACCTGGCCGGAGCCCGTGCCGTCAAGAAGTCCATGCCAGAAGCCGTGACGGTCTTCCTCGCGCCACCCAGCTGGGACGCGTTGGAGAGCCGGTTGACCGGCCGTGGGACCGAAAGCCCCGAGGCGATGGCCCGCCGCCTGGCCACGGCACGGGAGGAACTGGCAGCTCAGAATGACTTCGACGTCGTCGTCGTGAACAGCGAATTGGAGTCTGCCTGCTCCGAATTGGTATCCTTGCTGGTGGCCCACAGGTAACCCCAGCGCCGGGCACGGTGCGATGAGGCCAGGATCTAACCCAGAGCGACTCAAATTTCACGCAAACCGCCAGGAGACCTTCTACGTGAGCACCCCCCACGCCGACGCCCAGTTGACTGCTGTCGACGACCTCGAGTCCGGCGCCGGCGCCTATGACACGCCGCTGGGCATCACCAATCCGCCCATCGACGAGCTGCTCGACCGCGCCTCCAGCAAGTACGCCCTGGTGATCTACGCGGCCAAGCGCGCGCGCCAGATCAACGACTACTACAACCAGCTCGGCGACGGCATCCTCGAATACGTCGGCCCGCTGGTCGAGCCCGGCCTGCAGGAGAAGCCGCTGTCGATCGCGATGCGTGAGATCCACGGCGACCTTCTCGAACACACCGAAGGCGAGTAGCGGAGAACCGGGCGCGATGAGCCTCTGGGGCGAGAGCTGAAGTGACCGAACACAAGCGGATCATCGTCGGCGTCGCCGGTGGCATCGCCGCCTACAAGGCGGCCACGGTCGTCCGTCAGCTGACCGAGGCGGGCCATTCCGTTCGTGTCGTTCCGACCGAGTCCGCGCTGCGCTTCATCGGTGCGGCGACGTTCGAAGCGCTCTCCGGCAACCCGGTTCACACCGGCGTCTGGGATGACGTCCACGAGGTGCCGCACGTGCGGATCGGGCAGGAGGCCGACCTCGTTGTGGTCGCCCCGGCGACCGCCGACTTGCTGGCGCGAGCCGTCGCGGGGCGCGCCGACGATCTGCTGACCGCCACACTGCTCACTGCGCGATGTCCGGTGCTCTTCGCGCCTGCGATGCACACCGAGATGTGGTTCCATCCGGCCACCGTGGACAACGTCGCCACGTTGCGCCGTCGGGGTGCGGTGGTGCTGGAGCCGGCGTCAGGTCGGCTCACCGGCGCCGACAGCGGCGCAGGCCGGCTGCCGGAGGCCGAGGAGATCTCCACGCTCGCCAATCTGTTGCTCGAGCGCGAAGACGCCCTGCCCTATGACCTGGCCGGCGTACGGGCTCTGGTCACCGCAGGCGGCACCCGCGAACCGATCGACCCGGTGCGGTTCATCGGCAACCGCAGTTCGGGCAAGCAGGGCTACGCGATGGCCAGGGTGATGGCCCAACGCGGAGCGGACGTGACGCTGATCGCGGGCAATACGGCGGGACTCATCGATCCGGCCGGGGTTGATGTGGTCCACGTCGGCTCGGCCGCCCAGCTCAAGGACGCCGTCTCCAAGCACGCGCCCGACGCACATGTCCTGGTGATGGCCGCCGCGGTCGCCGACTTCCGCCCGACGCAGGTGCAGACCAACAAGATCAAGAAGTCCGCCGACCCCAATGCGGCGACACCCGTGATCGAACTCACCCGGACCGACGACGTCCTCGCGGGCGCCGTCCGTGCCCGGACCGACGGTCAGCTGCCCAATATGCGCGCCATCGTCGGATTCGCCGCCGAGACCGGCGATGCGAACGGAGACGTGTTGTTCCACGCCCGAGCCAAATTGCAGCGCAAGGGGTGCGATTTGCTCGTGGTCAACGCCGTCGGAGAGAATCGGGCGTTCGAAGTGGACAACAATGACGGGTGGCTGCTTGCGGCCGACGGCGCTGAGTCCGCGCTGGAGCACGGTTCGAAAACTCTGATGGCCAGCCGTATCGTGGACGCGATCGCGGCGACCCTACAGAGCGGCGGGTAAGGCGCACGCTGCACGTAAGGCTTGCGCGGAACCGGCCCACACGCTTGGGTGCACCAGGGCCCGCATAAAATTTGATTAACTAAGTATCTCAAGACAACTTGGGCGGAAGGATCAACCCGTGAGCGATGCTCGGCTGTTTACCAGTGAGTCGGTGACCGAGGGCCACCCCGACAAGATCTGTGACGCCATCAGTGACTCGGTGCTCGACGCTTTGCTCGCGGACGATCCCAGATCCCGCGTCGCGGTGGAAACGCTGGTCACCACCGGTCAGGTACACGTGGTCGGCGAGGTCACCACGACCGCGAAGGAAGCCTTCGCCGACATCACCAACACCGTGCGGGCACGCATCCTGGATATCGGCTACGACTCCTCGGAGAAGGGCTTCGACGGCGAGACCTGTGGCGTCAACATCGGGATCGGCGCGCAGTCACCCGATATTGCGCAGGGCGTCGACACCGCCCATGAGACACGGGTCGGAGGCGCGGGTGACCCGCTGGACGCCCAGGGCGCCGGCGACCAGGGGCTGATGTTCGGCTACGCCATCAAGGACACCCCCGAATACATGCCCCTGCCGATCGCGCTGGCCCATCGGCTGTCCCGCCGGCTGACCGAGGTCCGCAAGAACGGGGTGCTGGACTACCTCCGTCCCGACGGCAAAACCCAGGTAACCGTGCAGTACGACGGCACCACCCCGGTACGCCTCGACACCGTGGTGCTCTCGACACAGCACGCCGCGGGTATCGACCTTGACGCGACCCTGACGCCCGATATCCGCGAGAAGGTCGTCAACACGGTGCTCGCGGACCTGAACCACGACACCCTCGACACGTCGGATTTCCGCCTGCTGGTCAACCCGACCGGCGTATTCGTGCTCGGCGGGCCGATGGGCGACGCCGGATTGACCGGCCGCAAGATCATCGTCGACACCTACGGCGGATGGGCCCGTCACGGCGGCGGCGCCTTCTCGGGCAAGGATCCGTCGAAGGTCGACCGTTCCGCCGCGTATGCGATGCGCTGGGTGGCAAAGAACGTGGTTGCCGCGGGCCTGGCGGAGCGCGTCGAGGTCCAGGTCGCCTATGCGATCGGCAAGGCTGCCCCGGTCGGGCTGTTCGTGGAGACCTTCGGCAGCGAAACCGTCGACCCGGCCCGTATCGAGAAGGCGATCACCTCGGTGTTCGACCTGCGACCTGGCGCGATCGTGCGCGATCTCGACCTGCTGCGTCCGATCTACGCGCAGACGGCGGCCTACGGCCACTTCGGCCGCACGGATGTCGACCTGCCCTGGGAGCAGCTGAACAAGGTCGAGGAGCTCAAGAGCGCCGTCTAGGTTTTCGCGTCGAGCCGCCGAGCAGACGCAGAATCGCATCGACAAGCGCTCAGGCGTGCGACTCTGCGGCTGCTCGCTGAAGGTGTCTGGCAATCCGGCGCGCCAGGTCCGCTGGGTAACGACGAACGTCGTCGGCGATGATTGGGATCATCGTCCATCCGCTGTCCTGCACGCCGGCAAAGCGCCTTTTGTCTCTGACCATTTCGGTACGACCAGCGTGCCATTCGACGCTCTCGTACTCGGCGGCGAGACGGAATTCCGGCCAGGCGAAGTCGACCCGCCACACGTGGCCATTGTGGCCGCGAATCTCGTATTGAAGCTCGGGTATCGGCAGGTCGTAATCGATCATGACCAGGCGAGCCTCGCTCTCCATCGGAGATTCGGCGCGGCCGTCGGCGTGAGGCAGAAGATTGCGGACGGCCACAATGCCGCGGCGACCGACTTGCTCGCGGATTGCCAACTCGAGATCGGTTCGCGTGCACCAAGGCGAGCGCAGTGCTGCATCGAGGGCCGCGAGCGCACGCGGTCTCGGCAGATCCCGCGCTACCTCGACCGCGGTCCACGACGGGCTGGTTGCGAGTCGCCCCGAGATGCGTCGCAGCGGTGCGCCGATGCGTTGGTGGACCATCAGCCCAACTGTTGACCGCATGCGAACGCCTGGATCCAGGGCGTGCAGGGCCGTGGTGTTCTCGGTATCGAACCCATAGAGCTTGGCCGCCGTTCCCATGCAGACGACCACAGATCTTCCGACACAGAGATCGAGAGCCGTCAAGCGCCCCAATAGATCTGGCTCAGTTGCGGCATACACCCCGTACCAGACACGGACAAGTCCGCCCTTCCGGACTTGGACGTCGAGCTGCTGACGGGTCATCACGCTCAGCAACTGCGATGTGGTGGCGAACCCTCCGGCCCGTTCGAGAAGGGCGACTGCATCGGTGTGCACAAGAACGACGATCGGCGACCGACCCGATGACCAGGGCGTGCCGGCGTCGACTTGGGGATCAAGTGCCGTTTGGGGACAACGCATTCACCGTCGAGACCGGGCCCAAGTGTCCGCTGAGCAGTCGAAGAATCGCACGCCTGCAACCCGAGTAGCGCGATTCTGTGTCTGCTCGCGCTCAGGAACTGAACTCGTAATCGTCGAGCGGGAAGCGGCGGGCGCGCCAGTACGTATGCAGCGTGGTGGCCGAACGCAGTGGCACATCGCCGTTCTTGTCGAAGTAGTAGCTCCTGGCGTCCTTGCAGGTGTCCTGCCAGAAGATCTGCCGTGGCCGCTTGCGCATCATCTCGGCGAAGTAGCGGTCGTTGGCTTCCTGTTTGACCTCGACGCGGCGGGCGTGCCTACGGCGCGCGTGTTTGAGGCAGCGCACGATGTGGTGGGTCTGCGATTCGATCAGCGCGAAGTAGGAATTGCCGACGTAGCCGTACGGGCCGAACACCGTGAAGAAATTGGGAAAGCCGGGCACCGCGACACCCTCATACGACTGCAGTCGGCGCTCGCTGAAGTGCTCGCTCCACGATCTGCCGCCGGACCCGGTCAGCGGAAAGGTCGGGTTGTCGTCGACGTCCATCACCCTGAACCCGGTCGCGAGGATGAGCACGTCGACATCGCGGGTCTCGCCATCGGCGGTCGCCACCCCCGAACCGGTGATCTTGTCGATCGGCTCCGTCACCAATTCGACGTTGTCGCGGTTGAACGTTGACAGGTACGTGTTGTGGAAGCCGGGACGTTTACAACCGACGGCGTAGCGGGGCGTGAGCTTGTCTCGCACCTCGGGGTCGTGGACCTGCTTGCGCAGGTATGAGACACCTGCCTCTGAGAATTTCCTGGCCAGCGGATTGAGGGTGAAGTATTGCGCGGGCAGTGTGAAGGTGAGCTCGACGTAGGCCTGGCTGAGGGCGCGCTGCACGGCGTGGCCTCCCGGAAGCCGCATCAGGCGCCTGGTCATCGGCGACAGTGGCACGTCGGGCTTGGGTAGACACCAGATGGGTGTGCGCTGAAAAACCTCGAGGTGCTCCACGATGGGGGCGATCTCGGGGATGACCTGCACCGCGGAGGCGCCGGTTCCGATGATGGCGACCCGCTTACCCGTCAAGTCCTGCTCGTGGTCCCATCGCGCGGTGTGCATCGTCACGCCTGCGAACGAGTCGACCCCATCGATGTCGGGAAAATTGGGGGTGATCAGCACGCCGCTGGCGTTGACGAGAAACCTGGCCGTGACCGACTCGCCGGTGTCGAGTTCGACCCGCCACAGGCTGTCGTCATCGTCGAAGGCTGCTCCGAGCACCTTGGTGTTGAATCGGATCCTGGGGCGAAGACCGTACTTGTCGACGCAGTGCTCGGCGTAGGCCTGCAGTTCCCGTCCCGGCGCATAGGTGCGTGTCCAGTCCGCGCTCTTCTCGAACGAGAACTGATAGGAGAACGACGGAATATCCACGGCAATACCGGGATACGTGTTCCAGTACCAGGTGCCGCCCGGTCCGTCACCCGCCTCGATCACCAGGTAGTCACCCATCTGAGATTTGTCGAGTTTGATGGCGGTGCCGATTCCGGAGAATCCGGCGCCCACGATGACGGTGTCGTAGTCGGGCAATGTCATGTCTGGCGCTCCTCCCGTCGTTGGGCGATGACCTGTAGTCCATCCTCGGGCCGCAACGTCAGTGTTGCTTCGATTTGTACCACTGGATGCTCGCGGCTCAGTTCAAATCGCCGACCCGGTCGCGAGCTCACCCAGAATTCAGCGCCCTGCGAAGCGAGCGAATTGCGCTCTCGACGGCCTCCGTCGCCGCCGGCACCACCCCGTCGTATCCGGCGAAGCCGTGGACGAGCGTCTGGGCATTGTGCAGTTCGACGGGCACGCCTGCCGCGGAAAGTAGTTCGGCATACCGCATCCCGTCGTCGCGCAGCGGGTCATGGCCCGCGACAGCGATATAGGCCGGCGGCAATCCGGTCAAGTCCTCGGCCACCGCAGGCGCCAGCGTCGCGGGCAAGTCGGACAGGTCCAGATCACCGATATACCAACGGGTGCAGCCTTTGCATCCGTCGACGTCCAGGATCGGGGCGTTCGCGTTCTCAGTGAACGACGGCAGGGATGTGTCGAAGGTCGTCGACGGATACCACAAGAGCTGGAACACAATTCGTGGCCCACCGGCATCGCGTGCGAGCTGCGAGACCACAGCGGCAAGATTGCCGCCCGCCGAGTCGCCGGCGACGGCCAGCCGATCCGGATCTGCGCCAAGTTCCACGGCGTGCTCGGCCACCCATTGCGTTGCGGCCCAGGCATCGTCGACAGCAGCGGGGTAGGGGTGCTCGGGCGCCAGCCGGTAGTCGATCGCCACGACGATCGCGGCGGCGCCGGCGGCGTGACGACGTGCCATGCCGTCGTAGGTGTCCAGATCGCCGACCGACCATCCGCCTCCGTGGATGAACACAACGCCCGGCAACGGTGCGTTGCCCTCGGCGGGTGGCCGGTAAATGCGGATCGGGATCGGGCCGCCGGGTCCGTCGATCACGCGATCCTCGCTGTGCACCTCCGGATGGACCTCGCGACGGGGTATATCGCGGAACCGCCGGCGTGCCTCCTCGACACCTCCGTCGGTTGTCAACTGAAACGGCACGGCTTCCATTACCTTCAGCAGGATGGCGTCGACGGCCGGCTTCTCCTCAGTGACTGACATGGGGACACGGTACGCACACCCACGAACAAGGCTTCTGTGGGTGACGGCCGCGGCCGTCGGCGCCGCTTACGGCATATTCCTGATCTTCACCGCGCTTCGATTGCCGTCCGGTGCCGAGCTGACCGGCCAGTTCGCGCTGCAGCCCGAGGTCAAGGCCGCGACGGCGGTGCTGCTCGCCGTCGCGGCACTGACGCATCCCATCGACCGCGAACGCCGATGGCTCGTCGCGGCGCTGCTGTTTTCGGCCGCAGGCGACTTTCTGTTGGCGATGCCGTGGTGGGAGCCGTCGTTCGTGCTGGGCCTCGGCGCATTCCTGGTGGCGCACTTGTGTTTCCTGGCCGCGCTGCTGCCGCTGGCAGTCCGGTCGGCACCGCGGCTCGCGGCCGCAGCGGTCACCGTCGCCGCCTGCATCGCCCTGCTGGTGTGGTTCTGGCCACGCCTGATCGCCGAGGGGATGGCGGTACCCGTCACGCTCTACATCGCTGTCCTCGGGGCCATGGTGTGCACCGCGCTGATGGCGAGGCTGCCGACCCCGTGGACGGCGCTAGGAGCGGTGTGCTTCGCGGTTTCCGACGGCATGATCGGCATCTCCAAGTTCGTGCTCGGGAACGAGACGCTCGCGGTCCCGATCTGGTGGGCGTATGCGACGTCGCTGCTGTTCATCACGGCGGGCTTGTTCTTCGGCCGCGCGGCAGTGCAGTCGGCGCGGTCTGCTACCACTGCATAGGTGACGGAGCGCAATAGCCCGGCTCGGCCGGGCGCCACCCGGCAGCAGGCGGAGCACGAGCCGATCGCTCGTGTGCTCCCGATGCTGTCCGTGCCGCACCTCGACCGCGAGTTCGACTACCTGGTCTCCGCCGATCAGAGCGACGACGCGCAGCCCGGCGTGCGCGTGCGGGTACGTTTCCACGGCAGGCTTGTCGACGCATTCGTCCTCGAAAGGCGTTCCGATACAGACCACGTCGGGAAGCTCGGCTGGCTGGACCGGGTCATATCGGCCGAGCGGGTGCTTGCGCCGGATGTGCGCAGGCTCGCCGACGCGGTCGCCGCGCGCTATGCGGGCACCCGCGCGGACGTCCTGCGGCTCGCCGTGCCGCCCCGCCATGCCAACGTCGAGAAGCAACCGCTACCGGAACAGGCGGCGTTGGCGGTCATGAGCGTGGACACCGCGGCGTGGGCGGCCTACCGGGGAGGCGAGCAGTATGTCGCCGCCCTCGGGGACGGGCGTGCCGCCCGCGCCGCATGGCAGGCGCTGCCGGGGGAGCATTGGACCGATCGGTTAGCGGAGCTGGCCGCTGTGACGGCGAACTCCGGCCGCGGCGCCCTTGCCATCGTGCCGGATCAGCGCGACGTCGATGCGTTGCACGCCGCGACCGTCGAGCTTGTCGGCGAGCCCGGCGTGGTTGCGCTGTCCGCGGGTCTCGGCCCCGCACAGCGCTACCGGCGCTGGCTCTCGGTGTTGCGCGGCGGGGCCCGCATCGTCATCGGGACCCGCAGCGCAGCGTTCGCGCCGGTGGCGAATCTCGGCCTCGTCATGGTGTGGGACGACGGCGACGACTCGCTTGCCGAGCCACGCGCTCCCTACCCGCACGCCAGGGAGGTGGCGATGCTGCGCGCTCATCAGTTGCGCTGCGCCTCGCTGATCGGGGGTTATGCCCGTACCGCCGAGGCGCAGGCGCTGGTGCGCAGCGGCTGGGCGCACGATCTGGTGGCGACCCGGCAGGAGGTGCGCGCACGGTCTCCACGCGTTCTCGCGGTCGAGGACAGTGGCTTCGCTCAGGAACGTGACTCCGCCTCACGCACGGCCCGGCTGCCCTCGATGGCGCTGGGGGCGGCACGCACGGCGCTGGCGTCCGGACTGCCGGTGCTCGTCCAGGTGCCTCGCCGTGGCTACGTGCCCGCCCTGGCATGTAACCGCTGCCGCACGATCGCCCGCTGCCGACACTGCACCGGGCCGTTGTCGCTGCCGGCGCGGGACACCGCGGGCGCGGTGTGCCGGTGGTGCGGCCGCGGCGAACCGGCGTTGCGGTGCACGCGCTGCGGCTCCGATGCGGTACGCGCGGTCATCGTCGGCGCCCGGCGCACCGCGGAGGAACTGGGCCGCACCTTTCCCGGCACCACCGTCGTGACGTCGGGCGGTGACGGGATGGTTGCCGCGGTGCCCGCGGAACCGGCCGTCGTCGTGTCGACACCCGGCGCGGAACCCGTCGCCGCAGGCGGCTACGGAGCCGCGCTGCTCCTGGACACGTGGGCGTTGTTGGGGCGCCAGGACCTCCGGGCGTCCGAGGACGCGCTGCGCCGCTGGATGGCGGCAGCCGCCCTCGTCCGCTGCCGCAACGACGGCGGGGTGGTCGCCGTGGTGGCCGAGTCCGCGATTCCCACCGTGCAGGCGCTGATCCGGTGGGACCCCGTCGGTCATGCCGATGCCGAACTCGATTCCCGCACCGAGGTCGGTCTGCCGCCCGCGGTGCACATGGCGGCCGTCGACGGAGCGCCCGATGCGGTGCACGCAATGATCGAAACCGCCGAACTCCCCGATGGAGCCGACCTGCTGGGACCCGTCGACCTGCCGCCCGGCGCGCGCCGTCCGCCCGGCACGCCGCCGGAAAAGCCGGTCAACAGGATGCTGGTGCGGGTGCCGCGCGATGCCGGATTACCGCTTGCCGCGGCGCTGCGCCGCGCCGCCGGGGTGCTCAGCGCGAGGCGTGATCAAGAGCCGGTTCGTGTGCAAATCGACCCCTTGCACATAGGGTAATGCGGGCACCCTCGGGAGCATCGGACAGGAGGTCGGCGTGCGGCGGTTCGTTCTGATGCTGATTCCGTTGGCGCTCATCGCCGTTGGAGTGCTGTGGCCGGTCGTGATCCGCCCGTCATCGGAGGCCTCTGACGCCTCTGACCCGGTCGTCTTCAGCAACTACAAGGTCGACTTGATCGTCAGTGCGGGCGGTCGCCTCGATGCGGTGGAGACGATCACCGCCGAGTTCCCCGGCGGACGGCACGGGCTCTTCAAGTACTGGGCGGTCGACAACCAGAACGATTCCGGGGTGCGGCAGACACCGGAGGTCACGTCGATCCTGCTCGACGGCGAACGGGTGCCCTACGACATGCTCTGGGAGGGCGGCGAGCGATTCCGCGTGGCGAAGATCGGCGATCCCGATCAATACCTCCGCTACGGCACGCACGTCTTCGAGATCCGCTACACCATCGACGGGGTCCTGGACCCCGGTACGACAGGCGCCAGCAAGACGTTCGCGGGCTCGGCCGGTGACACCGCCGCATCACCGTCCGTCTTCTTCTGGAACGTTGTCCCCCAAGCGTGGAACAACAGGATCGAGCGTGCCGAAATCACGGTCGCGATGCCCGGTGAGGTCGGCCGCGCGCAGTGCTCCGTGGGGTTCGGCGTCGGTCGGGCCTGTGAGGATCTGACCATCGCCGGCAACAGGGTGGAGTTGTCGGCGACGAATCTGCCGCCACGTACCCCGGTGACTCTGCGTGCGGGTGTCGATGTGATGACCCCGCTCAGATCCGAGGTGCCGTGGTCCTTCACGTGGGACCGCATCCTCGGCCAGTCCGTCGCGGGAGTGCTGTGGGTGCTCGCACTCACCGTTGCGGCCGCGCTCGGCGCAATCCTCTGGTACCGCACGACCGTTGAACCCTCACCCGGATTCCCGTTGCAGTACGCGCCACCACCGGGTCTGGGGCCGGTGCAGAGCGAATACATCCGCACCGAGAGCGTGCCGAAGAACGGCCTCACAGCCACGCTGTTCTACCTCGCCGATCGCGGCCTGATCGATATGCGGCAAGTCAACGACAAGCAATGGACCCTCCGCGGCAAGGCCGGCCATGGCGCGTGGGCCGACGTCGACCCCGTCAGCGTGGCGGTCGGGTCGGCACTCAAGGTGATGGGCCCCGGCAAAGAGTTCGAGGCCAAGAAGACCGTCTCAGCGGGGAAGAAACTGAGCACGGCCAAGACGGATATGAACGCGGCAGTGCAGAAGTGGGCCTACGACGACGGGTTCATGGTCAAGCACAAGAAGGAACTGTGGGTGCGTGTGGCCAACGCCATCGCCTTCATCCTGATGCTGTTCGGCTTCTTCCGCTGGGGCTTTCCCGCCACCATGTGGGCCCTGCCCTTCGCGGCGTTCTTCCTGTTCTCCGCGGCCTCCTGGAAAGATGGTGTGGGTTCCCGGCGAACCCAAAGCGGCCGCGAACTGTGGTCGCGCGCAGGCGGATTCCATCGGATGCTCACCACGGATTCGGCCGAGGCGCGCTTCGACTTCGGGGCACGCAAGGACCTCTACATGGCCTACGTCCCGTTCGCGGTCGCCGCCGGTGTCGCCGCGCTGTGGGCGAAGAAGTACGAGATGGCGACGGGTACGGCTGCGCCGCAACCCGATTGGTACAACTCATCGTCGACGTCGTCCACCGGCTCCGGCTTCATCGGCGGCTCCGGTGGGCCGGACTTCGACAGCTTCGAGTCGGCGTTGTCGTCGTCGATCGGCGCGTACACGGCCTCGCAGTCCTCGTCCTCGAGCGGCAGCAGCAGCGGCAGTAGCTTCAGCTCCGGCGGTGGCGGCGGAGGCGGCGGGGGTGGAGGAGGCGGATCATGGTGAGGTTGCTGCTTGTCGTTGTGCTGGCGCTCGCGCTGGCCGCACTGGTGATCTTCGTCCTGGGCTACAACAAGATCCGCTCGGCGGAGGTGCGCGTCGCGGAGGCGTTGTCAGGTATCGACGTCGAGCTGACGCGGCGGGCATCGCTGATCCCGAGCCTGGTGCACACCGTGCAGACGTTCGCCGTCCATGAGAAGGGCATCCTCGACCATGTAACCAACGCACGTGCCGCGCTGACGTCGGCGACCGGCGGCAAGTCAGTGGCGCAACGCAGCAGCGCCGAGAAGGACCTGGACTCCGCGTTGGTGCCGCTGCTGGCGCTCGGCCAGAGCTATCCGCAGCTCAATTCGTCGAACAACTTTCTGAACCTGCAGGACAACCTGGCCGACACCGAGAACAAGCTCGCCTTCGCCCGTCAGTACTACAACGACTCCGTGGCCACCCTGAACGGCTTGATCAGCACCATCCCGTGGATGTTCGTCGCGCCGCTGACCGGGGTGGGCGAGCAGGAGTACTACCAGACGCCCCGGTAGCGGGCGCTTCTACACTGACGCGGTGCGTCTCGTCTTCGCAGGCACCCCAGAGCCCGCCGTGCCCTCCCTCGCGCGGCTCGTCGACTCGCCACGTCACGACGTCGTCGCCGTACTGACCCGCCCCGACGCCGCCGCAGGCCGGCGCGGTAAACCGTCGCCGTCGCCGGTGGCCCGGTACGCGGCCGAGCACGACATCCCGGTGCTGCGGCCGGGCAGGCCGAACTCCGACGAGTTCATCGGCGAGCTGACCGAACTGGCACCCGAGTGCTGTGCCGTCGTCGCCTACGGCGCACTGCTGAGTGAGCGACTGCTCGCGGTGCCCGAACACGGCTGGGTCAACCTGCATTTCTCGCTGCTGCCTGCCTGGCGCGGTGCGGCCCCGGTGCAGGCGGCCATCGCCGCGGGCGACACCGTGACGGGCGCGACGACCTTCCTCATCGAACCCGCGCTCGACTCCGGGCCGGTCTACGGCGTGGTCACCGAGACGGTCCGGCCCACCGACACCGCCGGGGAACTTCTTGAGCGGCTGTCGATCTCGGGTGCCGCACTGTTGGCGACGACGCTCGACGGGATCGCCGACGCGTCGCTGCAACCCGTACCGCAGCCCGCCGACGGCGTCACCATCGCACCGAAGATCACCGTGGAGCAGGCACGGGTGCGATGGGATCTGCCCGCCCATGTGGTCGAACGCCGTATCCGGGCGGTCACACCGAACCCGGGTGCATGGACCATGATCGGGGATCTGCGAGTGAAGCTCGGGCCCGTCGCCATAGCGGAATCTGATGAATCGGCCGGCACCCTGGCGCCCGGTGCGATCCGGGTCGAGCGCCACGGTGTGCACATCGGCACCGGATCGCGGCCGGTGGTGCTCGGCGTCATCCAGCCCCCTGGCAAGAAGCCGATGAACGCCTCTGACTGGGCCCGCGGCGCACGCCTCGACGAGGCTGCGCGAGCGCAATGACTAGGCCCCGCAACAACAAGCGTCACGCGCGGCGCAAACAACTCGACCCCGCGCGCCGCGCCGCGTTCGACGTTCTTCGTGCCGTGTCGGAGAAGGACTCCTACGCCAACCTTGCGCTGCCCGCGATGTTGCGTGACCGCGGAATCACCGGCCGCGACGCCGCGTTCGCGACCGAACTCACGTACGGCACCTGCCGCACCCGCGGCCTGCTCGACGCGATCATCGCCGCAGCGGCGAGACGTTCGCCGGACAACATCGACCCCGTACTGCTGGATCTGCTGCGCCTCGGCACCTACCAGCTCATGCGCACCCGCGTCGAACAACACGCCGCGGTGTCCACCACCGTGGAGCAGGCTGGTATCGAATTCGATTCAGCGCGAGCTGGTTTCGTGAATGGTGTGCTGCGCACCATCGCCGGACGCGACGAAAAGGCGTGGGTCGAGGAACTGGCTCCCGACGTCGTCACCGACCCAGTCGGGCATGCGGCATTCGTCAACGCGCACCCGCGCTGGATCGCGCAGGCTTTCGCCGACGCGCTCGGCGCGCAGGCCGGGCAGCTGAACGCACTGCTTGCCAGCGACGACGAGCGGCCACTGGTTCACCTGGCCGCGCGGCCCGGTGTGCTGACCGCCGAGCAGCTGGCCGAGCAGGTGGACGGCACGGTCGGCCGCTACTCGCCGTACGCGGTCTATCTGTCCGGCGGTGATCCCGGACAGCTCGCGCCGATACGTGAGGGCGCCGCGCTCGTCCAGGACGAGGGCAGCCAGTTGGTGGCCCGAGCCCTGACGCTTGCCGAGTTGGACGGCCCTGACACCGGGCGCTGGTTGGATCTTTGCGCCGGGCCCGGGGGCAAGACGGCGCTGCTCGCGGCGCTCGCCGGGGACGGGCGGGTCACCGCCGTCGAACCCACCGCGCGGCGCGCGGACTTCGTCGAACAGAACACCGCAGGCCTGCCGGTAGACGTGCTTCGCGTCGACGGCCGCGATCCGGGACTGGACCCCGGTTTCGACCGGGTTCTGGTCGATGCGCCATGCACCGGGCTGGGCGCGCTGCGGCGCAGGCCCGAGGCGCGCTGGCGCCGGGTGCCCGGCGACGTGCCCCAGCTGGCCAAACTGCAACGCGAGCTGTTGGCGTCGGCGATCCGGCTGACCCGGCCGGGCGGCGTGGTGCTGTATGCGACCTGTTCGCCGCATCTTGTCGAGACCGTGGGCGTCGTCGCCGATGCGTTGCGCCGCCACCCCGTGACGGCGCTGGACGCGCGAGAACTTTTCGACCCGGTGGACGGTCTCGGCGACGGGCCATACGTGCAGTTGTGGCCACACCGGCACGGCACCGATGCCATGTTCGCCGCAGCGCTCAAAGTGCGATGAGCCGCTGGCGCAGCGATGAGCGCCTGCGCGAAGAGCCATTTAGGAAGAGCCAGCAGATAGGGTGAGGCCATGTCGAAGCCGCTGATCGCGCCGTCGATTCTGGCCGCCGACTTCGCCGAGCTGGGCGACGAGGCCGCCGCCGTGGCCGGCGCGGACTGGCTGCACGTCGACGTGATGGACAACCATTTTGTGCCGAATCTCACTATCGGGCTGCCGGTCGTCGAAGCGCTGCTGAGGCGGACCGAGATCCCGATGGACTGCCACCTCATGATCGACAACCCCGAGCGCTGGGCGCCGCCGTACGCGGAGGCGGGCGCCTACAACGTCACCTTCCATGCCGAGGCGACCCACAATCCGATCGGTGTGGCCCGCGATATCCGTGCCGCAGGTGCGAAGGCAGGACTCTCCGTCAAGCCTGGTACGCCGATCGAGCCATACCTCGAGATCCTGCGGGAGTTCGACACGGTGCTGATCATGTCCGTGGAACCGGGGTTCGGTGGGCAGAAGTTCATCTCCGAGGTGTTGCCGAAGGTCGGCACCGTGCGCCGCCTGGTCGACTCGGGTGAGCTGACGATCGTGGTAGAGATCGACGGCGGGATCAACGCCGACACCATCGAAGAGGCGGCGCTGGCCGGGGTGGACTGCTTTGTGGCCGGCTCGGCGGTTTACAGCGCCGAGGATCCCGCCGTCGCCGTGGAATCGTTGCGCCGTCAGGCGGCCGCGGCTTCCAAGCACCTTCGGATATGAATCTCGACACCGCGATGCGGTTGGCGATCGAACAGGCCGATCGTGTCAAGGGCGCCACCTATCCCAATCCACCGGTGGGTGCGGTGATCCTGGACAGTGACAACGACGTCGCCGGCGTCGGGGCGACGGAGCCGCCAGGGGGCCCGCACGCCGAGGTGCTCGCACTGCGCAGAGCGGGGGAGCGCGCCGTCGGTGGTACGGCGGTGGTCACCCTGGAACCGTGCAATCACCATGGCAGAACTCCGCCGTGCGTGGATGCGCTTGTCGCGGCGGGGGTTTCGGCGGTTGCCTATGCGGTCCCCGACCCGAATCCGGAAGCGGCAGGGGGCGCATCGCGACTGGCCGAGATCGGGCTCGAGGTGACCGCCGGCGTGCTGGCCGACCAGGTCGCGGGTGGGCCGTTGCGTGAGTGGCTGCACAAGCAGCGCACTGGTTCGCCCCATGTGACGTGGAAATTCGCCACCAGTGTCGACGGCCGAAGTGCCGCGGCGGACGGATCCAGCCAATGGATCACCAGCGAGGCGGCGCGCGCCGACGTGCACCGCAGGCGGGCCGTCGCGGACGCGGTTCTGGTCGGTACGGGAACCGTGTTCGTCGACGATCCGCTGCTCACCGCGAGATTGCCGGATGGCTCTCTCGCGGAACGCCAGCCGTTGCGCGTCGTGGTCGGTGAACGCGAAATATCCTCCGAGGCCAAGGTTTTGAATGATGACTCGAGGACCATGGTGATTCGGACCCGAGATCCGCACGAGGTCCTCAAGGCGCTGTCGGACCGTACCGATGTGTTGCTGGAGGGTGGACCGACGCTTGCAGGCGCATTTCTGAGGGCCGGCGTGATCGACCGTATCCTGGCCTACATCGGGCCGATTCTGCTGGGCGGCCCTGTCACCGCGATCGACGACGTCGGGGTGCTGTCCATCGCGCACGCGCAACGCTGGCGGTTCGACGGCGTTGACTCGATCGGACCCGACGTCCTGCTCAGTCTGGTTCCGGGCTAGCGGGTTTCAGCGGCCGGTGTTCGATCAGATCGCGAATACCGCCAGCGCCGAGGCGTTCCCGGAAGGCACGCACCGTGTAGCCGATGACCATCGCGTCGGTGCGGGCTCGCACCGTAGCCGACCGTGGCAGATGGAAGACCGGGCCGATCTCTCCGAGGTAGTCTCCGCGTTTGGCAACCTTCTGTAATTCCTCGCCGCCGCTGGCCAATTCGCGGATGATCTCGAGCTCGCCCTCGGCGACGACATAGATCAGGTCGCCCATCGTCCCCTGCTCGAAGAGCACATCGCCGGCTTCCAACTCGATGGTGGCGGGAGGCCGTTCCGTGGACGCGAAGTCAGGGACGAGTTCCACGACGCGATCGGCCAACGGCAGAATCCGGCTGTCGTGGGTCGCGACGACCACCATCCGGTCGCCGCTGGCGAGTTCGCGGATCAGTCGCAGTACCTCCTCGACCTGGATGAAGTCCAGGTGCGCGGTGGGTTCGTCGGCCAATATCAGAGGCGGATCGAGCGCAATGGCGCGCGCGACCGCGACTCGTTGCTGTTGACCGCCGCTGAGATCGCCCGGCCGATGAGATACCCGCTCCTCGAGGCCAACTCGCGAAAGCAACTGTCCGGCGCGCTTGTGGGCGGCGCGACGCGGCAGGCCCGCGGCGAGCAGCGGCACCATCACGTTCTCCAGTGCGGTGAGGCTCGGCACCAGATTGAATGCCTGAAACACGATGCCGACGGTTTCGCGTCGATAGTTCGACATCTCGTGGCCGTGAAGCGAGGTCACGTCGACGTCGCCGAATTTGATGGCCCCCTCGCTGGGCTTCAGGATGCCGCCGAGACACGACAACAGCGTCGTCTTACCGCAACCGCTGGGACCCATCAGGATCACGAGTGAACCGGCGGCAACATCGAGATTGAAGTTATTGATTGGGCGGACGGTGTCGGCGCCGCTGGAGTACTCGACCACCAGGTCCTGAATGCTGAGATCACCCATGGCTCAGGGACCTCCGAACGCGAGCGCGGGATCCACCGAAACAGCCCGGTGCAGTCCCGTCGCGCTGGCGATGAGCCCAATGACGATGGCGATGACGGGAAGAGCGACGAACGCCTCGACGGGAACGATGACCTGCATCGGAAACAGCGGCCCGAGCAACATGGAAAGTCCGGCACCGACAAGTGCCGCGAGCAGCGCCACGATGACCGCCTGCATCGCAAGTCCGGCAGCGATGCTCTTGGTGGTGACACCAATCGCCTTGAACACCGCGAAGTCTCGCAGCCGCTCCAGTGCCGACAGATAGATCACCGATCCCACGACGAGTGCGGCGACGACCCAGAGCAGGATGGCCACGATCGTAATCGAGTTGACGGCCACTTTCAGCGGCCGTAGGAGATCCTCGACGGCTCCGTTCCTGTCGATCGCGCGGTATCCGCGGGGAGCCTGCTCGAGCGTGCCGCGCAGTCCGATCGACGCGACCAGAGGCTCGCCGGCGTAGACGAGTCGTTGTGCACCCTCGGTGGTGAGGAAGACGTTCGGGAGGTTCGCCAGCGCGGTGGAGTTCTCGACGATGCCGACGATACGCAGCGTGCGCGAGGCGATCTCGACCTTGTCGCCGATCCCTCTGTCGAGCGTGCTCGACACCGCGACCTCGTCCGGCGTCGACGGCGCACGGCCCTCGGAGACCGCAGGCATGCCGGGCCCGTGTCTCGGGCGCACCGAAGATGTCCACATTCCGAGTTGAACCGTCGAGCGTGGCCGTGCCGCCTGCGTATGCGAGGGGAGCGGCCGCCTCCACGCCGGGGGCCTGTGCGACTCTGCGCAGTTCCACCGGCGCGAACGGTGTCGCCCCGACGAACGGACCGGATGCGCCGGCCTTGACGATAAACAAGTCGACACCCAGCGAATCGACGGTTTTTTCGGCCTCCACCCGGAACCCGTTGGCCAGACCTGTCAGAACGAGGGTCATCGCGAAGATGATGGCAGTTGACAGAATCGCGATGACGAATCGCCGTCGTCGCCACTGCATGTCGCGCAGCGCGGCCATCAGCATAGTTTCGACGTTACCGACGCAGCGACGTTCGCGGGTCGGGTTTGGCTACGATGTGACCTTTGCGACGACTCCGACCAAGGTCTTGCAGAACGCAGGCAGGTCATCGGGTTTACGGCTGGAAACCAATGTATTTGGGCCGCGCGAGCATTCGACGACTTCATCATCGACCCAATTCGCCCCGGCGTTGACGAGGTCGGTCTTGACGCTGGGCCACGAGGTCATCGTCCTGCCGCGCACCACATCGGCCTCCACCAGCGTCCACGGACCGTGGCAGATCACCGCGACGGGTTTGCCTTCGTCGAAAAAGGCCTTGGCGAAGGCGACAGCGTCGCCGTTCGTGCGCAGGAAGTCGGGATTGGCCACGCCTCCCGGCAGTACCAGCGCGGCGTAATCAGCTGCGGACACGTTGTCGGCGGCCTTGTCCGCCTCGAACGTGTCGGCCGGAGTCAGGTGATTGAACGCTTGTACCT
This sequence comes from uncultured Actinomycetota bacterium, assembly GCA_963843135.1. Lineage (GTDB taxonomy): Bacteria > Actinomycetota > Actinomycetes > Mycobacteriales > Mycobacteriaceae > Mycobacterium. Next base: position 590,473 of record CAWJJA010000024.1, on the reverse strand, counting down.
TGCCGACTTCCGTGGACACGAGTTCGGGTGTAGCGCCTGCCTGTTCAACTGCCTTCCAGGGTTCGGTCAGCTCGACCTGCTCGACGCCCTCGGGCGCCACCAGGAACGCAATTTTCTTGCCATTCAGTGAAGTTGCCATGAATTCTCGTCCTTCGAATTGTTGCGTTCACCACGCATACCCGGCGTGGTGAGAGACAAACAGGGCCCCTGGCGTCGGTACACTTGTACCAAAGCTGGCCAATGTGGGTGGGCTGCGAGATCGCGCTTTCACCGTCGAGCTGCGCGTGTGAGCACGAACGAAGGACAACGAGCATGACTGCATTGCAGGACTGGCTCAGTGATCGCCCGATGGATCCCCGAACCATTACGACGTTGATCCGCGACGCGATTCGCGGCCGCTCGGCCGACGAGCCGGAAGTACTTCCCGAGCTGACCCTGATGGGTCGCGGACTCGAGCGCTGCTGAGCAGCGTCTAGTCCGGTCGGTAGTGACCGCGCGGCTGCTTTAGCCGGGCTGTCTCATCCGCTGTTTGACGCGATATCTGATGTGTCTGCGCCTCGAAGGCCTGCGTCGGGTTGTCATCGGCGGGTGAGCCGGCGCTGGCGCGCCTCGGGGCGGCGTCAACCGGTTCGGCCGGTTCGTCGGCGTGCTCATGACGCCCGCTGATCAGCAGGGCGAGCAGGGCACCCACCACGCACACGACGCACGTGATCTTGAAAATCTCGCCGTACTGCAGCACATAGGCCTCGCGGGACGCCTGCGCCAGGCGCGAGGTTTCGGCGACCAACAGGCCGCCGGGGCTGTCGGGGTCCACGGGTGGTAGCGCCGCGAGACGCTCCTGCAGGTACTGGTTGAACTTGTACAGACCCCAAGCAGACAGCGCCGCGATACCGATCAGCATGCCGATCATCCGCGCGACCACCACCGCCGCGGAGGCGATGCCGTGCTGGGCGGCGGGCACCACCCGCAAGGTCGCCGACGTCAGCGGGCCGATGACCAGGCCCAGTCCCAGGCCGGCGATCACGAGGTCGGTATCCAGCATGGGCAAGTTGATGAAGCCGAGGTTGTGGTGGGCGGAGAGCACGTCGGCGGGCCAACCCGAGACCAGGTAGTAGCCGCCTGCAGCGATCAACAGCCCGGCGAACGCCACGATCCGGTCGCCGATTCTGGTGGCGATCCAGCCGCCGAGCAGCGCCCCGACCGGCAGCGCGGCCAGGAAGCGCAGTAGAAGGAAGGCGGCCTGATTCTGGTCCTGGCCGAGCACGGCCTGACCGAACAACTCGACGTTGACCAGGGTCACCATCAGCGCCGCGCCCGCGACCAGCGAGGCGCCCAGCGCAGCGAGGAACGGCCGGAAATGCACGCCGGCCGGTTCGATCAGCCGGGTCTTGGCGAACCGTTCCCACACGAAGAACGCCGCGGCGGCGACCAGCGCGCCGATGATCAGTGGCGCGCCGTAGCTCGGCAGTACCTGCTTGCCGTCCGGCGCGGGGTTGTAGAGGCCGAAGGTCGCCAAACCCAGCGTGATGGCGAGAAGCAGGCCGCCGACGACGTCGACCTTTTCCGGTGTCTCGGACTGCTGGCGCGACGGCAGGCTGAAGTGGATCATCACCATGGCGATCAACGCGAGCGGCACATTGATCCAGAAAACCGACTGCCAGTGGTGGAACACCCAGACCAGGGCGATGCCGTAGATGGGTCCGAGCACGCTGCCGAGTTCCTGGGCGGCGCCGACACCACCGAGCACCGCCGCGCGGTTACGGCTCGACCACAGGTCGGCGGCGAGCGCCAGGGTGACCGGCAGCAGGGCGCCGCTGGCTATGCCCTGGATGAGCCGGCCGGTGACGAGGATGTCGAGGTCCGTGGACATCGCCGTTACCACCGAGCCGACGGCGAATCCGGCGAGGCTGACCTGCAACAACAGCTTTCGGCCGAAGCGGTCCGAGGCCCGGCCCAGCAACGGCATCGCCGCGATGTAGCCGAGCAGATAGACGGTGATGATCGGCGTGACCCGCTGGATCTGATTGATGCCGATGCCGATGTCGAACATCATGTCGCGAATGATCGTGACCACGACATAGGTGTCGAGGGCGCCGAGCAACACCGCAAGGCTGCCCGCGCTGATCGCGATACGCCGGCCGGACGTCGCCGGCGCGGTGGCTTCGGGCGGGGCGTGCATCAGACCGCCGGCTTGGTGACCGTCACGGGCTTACCCCAGTCCGACAGCGTCATCGTGAGGCTGTTGTCCTTGGTCGGGTCCATCTTGGCCTGCACCAGTTCGTGGTTGCCTTCCTCGGCAATCCACGCCGTGCCGGGAACCGGGCCGGTCGCGCCGACCTGAGGAACGATCTTGTCCACGGCGTCCTTGCTGATGGTTCCGGTAACGCGGACGGTCTTGACGCCGTTGATGGTCTCGCGGGCCTCGGCCTTGGGATCGGAGAAGTTGGCCAGCACGTTGGCCAGACCCTTTTCGGGCGACAGGACCGCCGAGGCGTCGTAGATATCGGCAGCGGGCCCGAAGTCCTGGAATGTGCCCGCCGTGATTGCGCCGTACAGGATGCCGTCGACGACGACGAAGTTGACGCCCTCCAACCGCTGGCCCAGGAACAGGATGTTGGCCTTGCCCTGCGCGGCGACCGCGGGCGTGGTGGTCAGATCGCCCTCGAGCGTCTCGATCGGGAACGAGGCGATCTCACCCTGCACCGTCAGCAGCAGGTGCACGCTGGTCTGGCCCTTGGTGGTTTCGGCGGACTGCTTGAGCAGCGTCGCGGCGTCGGGCAGGTTCTTGTTGTCCTCGGAACTCGAGCACCCTGCGAGCAGAGCGACGGCAGTGAAGAGGGCGGCGAAGATCGCCAAGAGGCGGGTCGGCATGTCTGCATCGTAGTCGGTAGGCCCACCTGGACGAGGTGGCCGGGCACGGGTCGAAGGAGAAATGTGGCCGCTGAACTGGACTTTCGCCATGCCTACGCCGAAGAGGGCTCAGCGCGCCAGCTGGGACGGTCCCGGGCGGGTACCGCGATGGCAGAGCCGTGTGTGGCGACGTTCCTCCGGTGAGAAGCGACTGTCAGGGGATTAGTCTGGCGGCGTGTTCACCGGAATCGTCGAAGAAATGGGCGAGGTCGTCGGCAAGGAAGACCTCGGCGATGCCGCGCGGTTCGCCATTCGAGGCCCCGTCGTCACCTCCGACGCCGGACATGGCGACTCGATTGCGGTGAACGGTGTGTGCCTGACCGTTGTCGAGGTGCGTTCGGACGGTGCGTTCACCGCCGACGTCATGGGCGAGACGTTGAACAGGTCAAGCTTGCGCGCCGTCGGCGTAGGCAGCCGCGTCAATCTGGAGCGTGCGGCCGCGGTGAACAGCCGCCTCGGCGGCCACATCGTGCAGGGTCACGTTGACGGCACCGGCCATGTCATCGCGCGCACTCCGGCACAGCATTGGGAAGTGGTGCGGATCGCGCTGCCGATGGCCTTGACGCGGTATGTCGTCGAAAAGGGCTCGATCACCGTGGACGGAGTATCGCTGACGGTGTCCGCGGTGGGGCACGATTGGTTCGAGATCTCGCTGATTCCGACGACGCTTGACCTGACGACGCTGGGACGGGCCGAGGTGGGCACGCAGGTCAACCTCGAGGTCGACATCATCGCCAAGTATGTCGAACGGCTGCTCGGCACGGGCGATTCTTCGGGTGATTGATGCTCGAAGCCCCAGGTCAGGGGAGCGGCAATAAGTGTCGGGGGTAGGTGGTTCATACTGATGTGGTGACGAGGCTGGACTCGGTGGAGCGGGCGGTTGCTGACATCGCCGCGGGTAAGGCCGTGGTGGTCGTCGACGACGAGGACCGCGAGAACGAAGGCGATCTGATCTTCGCCGCCGAGATGGCGACTCCCGAGCTCGTCGCGTTCATGGTCCGGTATACATCCGGCTATTTGTGCGTCCCTCTCGACGGCGCGATCTGCGACAAACTGGGCCTGCTGCCCATGTATGCGGTGAATCAGGACAAGCACGGCACCGCGTACACGGTCACCGTGGATGCGAAAAATGGTGTCGGAACGGGAATTTCGGCCTCTGATCGCGCGACCACGATGCGGTTGCTGGCCGACCCGACCAGCGTCGCCGATGACTTCACCCGGCCCGGCCATGTCGTTCCGCTGCGCGCCAAGGACGGTGGCGTGTTGCGCCGCCCGGGTCACACCGAGGCCGCTGTCGACCTGGCCCGGCTCGCAGGCCTTCAGCCCGCCGGGGCCATCTGTGAGATCGTCAGCCAGAAGGACGAAGGCGCGATGGCGCAGACCGATGAGCTGCGGGTCTTCGCCGACGAGCACGGCCTGGCGCTCATCTCGATCGCCGACCTCATCGAGTGGCGGCGCAAGCATGAGAAGCACATCGAGCGCATCGCCGAGGCGCGCATCCCCACCCGGCATGGCGAGTTCCGGGCGGTCGGCTACACCAGCATCTATGACGAAGTCGAGCACGTCGCGCTGGTGCGCGGCGACATCGCAGGCCCGGCGGGCGACGGGCACGACGTACTTGTCCGGGTGCACTCGGAATGCCTCACGGGCGATGTGTTCGGTTCCCGGCGCTGCGACTGCGGTCCGCAACTGGACGCGGCGCTGGCGATGGTTGCGCGCGAGGGCCGCGGTGTCGTGTTGTACATGCGTGGGCACGAAGGCCGCGGTATCGGCCTCATGCACAAGCTGCAGGCCTACCAGCTGCAGGACGCCGGCGAGGACACGGTGGACGCCAACTTGAAGCTCGGCCTGCCCGCCGACGCTCGCGACTACGGCATCGGCGCACAGATTCTCGTCGACCTCGGCGTGCGGTCAATGCGGTTGCTCACCAACAATCCGGCCAAGCGCGTCGGCCTCGACGGTTATGGGCTGCACATCATCGAACGTGTTCCGCTGCCGGTTCGCGCCAACGCGGAGAACATCCGGTACCTGATGACAAAGCGTGATCGGATGGGCCACGACCTCATCGGCCTCGACGAGTATCACGAAGCTCTCACGATGGACTCTTACGAAGAGGGCGTGTATCTGCTCGGTGATCGCACCCCACCCGAACGCGATCTCGGTGGAGCCCTGTGAGCAGCCAGGACGGAGTCCTGAGTTGAGCGGAGGCGCCGGCGTCCCCGATCTGCCCGACCTCGACGCCCCGGGAGTAACGCTGGGCATCGTCGCCAGCACATGGCACTCGACCATCTGCGATGCCCTGCTCGAGGGTGCGCGCAAGGTCGCGGCCGACGCCGGGATCGAGAACCCGACCGTGGTCCGTGTGTTGGGCGCCATCGAAATTCCGGTCGTCGCACAGGCATTGGCGGCCGGCCACGACGCGGTGGTGGCGCTGGGTGTGGTGATCCGCGGGGAAACCCCACACTTCGACTATGTCTGCGACGCGGTGACCCAGGGGCTTACCCGGGTGTCCCTGGACATCTCGACTCCGGTCGCCAACGGCGTGCTCACCACGAACACCGAGCAGCAGGCCCTTGATCGCGCCGGGCTGCCGCATTCGGCCGAAGACAAGGGTGCGCAGGCCGCCGCGGCAGCTATCTCCACCGCGCTGACGCTGCGAGACCTGCGCGCACGATCATGAGCGAATGGGATGTGGAGATACGGCCCCATCTCACTCCGTATTTCGCATACGGCGCTGCGGCACTGATCCTGGCCGCACACATCACTGTCGGCGTATTGCTGAAGATCGCGTCGACCGGCGTCATCTTCCAGACCGCCGACCAGGTGGCGATCGCTCTGCTCGGCGCCGTCATCGCTGCGGTTGTGCTGTTGTTCGCCCGCCCGCGGCTGCGCGTCGGACCTCAGGGGGTTGCGGTGCGGAACTTGTTGACCTACCGGCTGATTCCCTGGTCGGACGTTGTCGATGTGTCCTTCCATCGCGGTGCTCGCTGGGCGCGCGTCGATTTGGCCGACGACGAGTACGTCCCGGTGCTGGCGATACAGGCGGTCGACAAGGACAGGGCGGTCGCTGCGATGGACACCGTGCGCAAGCTTCTCGAGCGCTACAAAGCCATCAACTCACGCTGAGCGTCATCGCGACTTCGTCTCCGGGGCCGGATCCTTCCAGCGATTGGGCCGCGAATCCCAGGCTTTCGTATACGCCGCGGGCCGCGACGTTATCCGATGCCACCCGCAGCCTGACCACACGCACCCTTTGGTCGCGTGCCCAGTCCACCGCGGCGGCGACCAACAGGCGGGCCAGGCCCCGACCTCGGGCGGTGGGATCCAGCCACAGCGAGTAGAGATATACCGAATCGGGATTTTCCCGCTGCGCGGAGATCAATCCGACCGCACGATCGCCGACCATCGCCGCGAACTGCGCATGATCGCGCAGCCTCCGCCGCCACTGCGCGGCAGTGAATCCGACCTCTTTCTGGTACTGCGGATCGTTGGGGCCAAGAGAGTCGGTCAAGGCCCGCAACCGGATCACGGCGAAGACCCTCCAGTCGGACTCGGCAAAGCGGGTGACGCTCGCCCTCACCCGGTGTCTCCCATCACCAGCCCCTCGCGGCGAGGATCTGCGCCACCGATCAGACCCGCTCCCTCGCGGATGATCGCCGACAGTCCGCTCGACTGGTCGGCCAGGTCGACCTGATGTCCGAGTTTTCGCAGGCCGACGACGAGTGGGTCGCGATCGCCGTTATCGGAGGTGTCGACGACGGGATGTTCACCGCCGACGTTGGTCTTCGGGGTGTTCGCCGCGCCGAAGTCGACCATGGACACCGCCTGCTGCGGATCAAGTCCCCAATCCAACATGCCGACAACGGTTTTCACGACAAATTGGATGATGACCGACCCGCCCGGCGAACCGAGCACCGCGTAGAGCGGACCTCGGCCTGGCGGCTGGCCCGCGGCTGGACCGTCGAAGACCAACGTGGGTGCCATGGAGCTGCGCGGTCGCTTACCGGGCTGGATTCGGTTGGCTATCGGAGCGCCGTCGGAGCCGGCGGGTTCGGCCGAGAAGTCGGTGAGTTGGTTGTTGAGGACGAACCCGTCCACCATGTGGAACGAACCGAACGACGACTCGACGGTCGTGGTCAGCGACGCCGCGTTGCCCTGTGCGTCGACGACGCTGACCTGACTCGTGCCGTGCTCGCGCGTCGGCGGCGACGGGCTCGTCGGCGGACCGAATTCGCCTGGTTTCGCCGTCCCCATCGAACGTTGCTCGGAGATGAGCGCCGCACGGGTCGCCAGGTAGTCGCTATTGATCAACGTATTGGGCGAGCCGCCAGGCAGCGGCACGAAATCGGTGTCGGCGACATACTTGTCGCGGTCGGCGTAGGCCAGCCGCTCTGCCTCTGAGATCAGGTGGACGCCCATCACGGCAGGTCTGCCGCCGTTGAGGTCGATGCCGCCGGGCTTATGGTCGGCCATCGCGAAGTGTTCGAGGATGCCCAGCGTCGCGGCGACCGCGATGCCGCCCGACGACGGCGGTGGCATACCGCAGATTTGCTTTCCGCGGTATGGCGCGCATAGCGCTTCGCGCTTCTTGACGGTGTAGCCGGCCAGGTCTTGCAGTCGTCATCTGACTCGGTGTCCGCCCGCCGGAAGTATCGCCCGCCGCGGCGACGATATCGTCGGCGATTGCGCCGGTGTAGAACGATTGCGGATCAGATGCGATGACACCCAACGTCTTTGCGTAGGCGGGGTTGGTCAGTCGCGTCCCGTCGGTCTTGGAGGTGCCGTCGGGGTTCAGCAGATATTCGGCGGCCGCGGGATCCGCCTTCAGTTGCGGCGCGACGTCGGCGATGGCGGCCGCCAGTCGCGGGCTCACGTCGAAGCCGTCGTCGGCGAGGGTGATGGCGGGGCCGAACAGCTCACGCCAGCCGGTCTTGCCGTGCTCGGTGTGGACGGCCTGCAGGAGGCGCACGATGCCGGGGACACCGACGGAGCGGCCGGATGCGCGGACATCGGGTTTGGGTTCGGTTCGGTCCGCGTCGGAGATCCAGCGTAGATAGTTCTCGGTCGCTGCGGCCGGCGCGATCTCGCGGCCGTCGTAGGCCTGCACCGAATCGGCTGCCGCGTCGTAGTACAGCAGGAATCCGCCGCCGCCCACGCCTGAGGATTGCGGCTCGACCAGGCCGAGCACGGCCTGCGCGGTGACCAGTGCGTCGGCGGCGGTCCCGCCGTCGCGGAGCACCTCACATGCCGCCTGGGTTGCCAGCGGGTTGGCGGTGGCCACCGAGTAGCTGCCGGTGGTTACGGCGGTCATGTCCGCGCGGTAGCCCGTCGCCATCTCTGGATTGGTGGAGATGTTTCGGGAGGTGGTCGCCGTCCCGCCGGTGGTGGCCGAGGTTTTGGGAGCCGGCGTCCCGTCGGCGACGATTGCGCATGGCCCGGCGGCGCTGGGCGCAGGGCTCTGCTCGGCGCCACATCCCGCGAGAATCACGACGACCCCGGTGAGCGGGGACATCACCTTGATCAGTGACGAGATCCGCATCACCCGACGGTAGTTCATCGGACCCGTCCGAGGTCGGCAGTAACCTGGGATCCGTGCCCGATCCAGCGACGTACCGACCCGCGCCAGGGTCGATACCGGTCGAGCCGGGCGTCTACCGGTTCCGGGATCCGCACGGCCGGGTGATCTACGTCGGCAAGGCCAAGAGCCTGCGCAGCCGGTTGAACTCCTACTTCGCCGACCTTTCCGGCCTGGCACCGCGCACCCGTCAGATGGTCATGACGGCCGCCGGGGTCGAGTGGACGGTGGTCAACACCGAAGTCGAGGCGCTGCAGCTCGAGTACAACTGGATCAAGGAATTCGACCCGCGGTTCAATGTGCGATACCGCGACGACAAGTCCTACCCGGTACTCGCCGTGACGCTGAACGAGGAATACCCGCGTCTGATGGTCTACCGAGGGGCCAGGCGCAAGGGAGTGCGCTACTTCGGGCCGTATTCCCACGCGTGGGCGATCCGGGAGACGCTCGATCTGCTGACCCGGGTTTTTCCGGCCCGCACCTGCTCGGCAGGAGTATTCAAGCGGCACAGGCAGATCGATCGACCGTGCCTTCTCGGCTACATCGACAAGTGTTCGGCCCCCTGTGTCGGCCGCGTGACCGCGCAGGAACACCGGCAGATCGTGAACGACTTCTGCGACTTCCTGGCCGGCAAGACCGATCGGCTGGTCCGTGACATGGAAACCCAGATGAACCAGGCCGCCGAGTCGCTGGACTTCGAGCGGGCAGCCCGGTTGCGGGACAACATCTCTGCGATGAGACGGGCCATGGAGAAGCAGGCCGTGGTGTTCGGTGACGGCACAGACGCAGACGTTGTCGCCTTCGCCGATGACGATCTGGAAGCGGCAGTGCAGGTGTTCCACGTGCGTGGCGGCCGGGTACGGGGCCAGCGCGGATGGATCGTCGAAAAATCCGGTGAGCCGGGCGAGTCCGGCCAGGCACACCTGGTTGAGCAGTTCCTCACCCAGTTCTACGGGGATCAGGCCGAACTCGACGGTGCGGCCGACATGTCGTTGACACCGGTGCCCAGACAGGTGCTCGTTCCCTGCCTGCCGGACAACACCGAAGAGCTGGAGACCTGGTTGTCGCAACTGCGCGGTTCACGGGTGTCGGTGCGGGTGCCGCAGCGCGGCGACAAACGTGCGCTCGCCGAGACAGTGCGGCGGAATGCACAAGATGCTCTGACGCAACACAAACTGAAGCGGGCAGGCGACTTCACCGCGAGAAGTGCTGCACTGCAGAATATTCAGGAGTCACTGGGTCTCGCCGACGCGCCGCTTCGGATCGAATGTGTCGACATCAGCCATGTGCAGGGCACCGATGTGGTGGCGTCGCTGGTGGTGTTCGAGGACGGGCTGCCGCGCAAGTCGGACTATCGCCACTATGCGATCAGGGCTGCCGCGGGGGAGGGCCGCTCAGACGACGTCGCGTCGATCGCCGAGGTCACCCGGCGGCGCTTCTATCGGCATCTGCACGACCTGGAGGAGGTGAAAGGACTTGCAGCCCAAGACAATGTCGCCGCCGAGGCGGCTCCGCCGGTCAAAGTCGCGAAAGTTCGCCTATCCGCCCAACCTTTTCGTCGTCGACGGCGGCGCTCCACAGGTCAACGCCGCCCAAGCGGTGCTCGACGATCTGGGTATCGGCGATGTCGCCGTCATCGGGTCTGGCGAAACGACTGGAGGAGGTGTGGGTGCCTGGGGAGGACGGATCAGCGCCCGAGTCCGTCATTCTCCCGCGCAACAGCGAGGGTTTATACCTGCTGCAGCGGGTACGCGATGAGGCGCACCGGTTCGCGATCACGTATCACCGCAGCAAGCGGTCCAAGCGGATGACGGCCTCAGCACTCGATTCGATCCGCGGATTGGGCGAGCATCGCCGTAAAGCGCTGGTCACGCACTTCGGATCGGTGGCGCGCTTGAAGGAGGCCAGCATCGAGGAGATCACCGCCGTGCCCGGTATCGGGGTCGCGACGGCGACGGCCGTCCTGGAGGCCCTCGGTGTCCCGCCCCGATTCGGCAGCGCCCGCACCGGTTATCGGCGATGATCAGAGCAGAGCATCCGGATGACAGATCAGGGTATGCACGAAGAATTGCAAGATGGCACCGGAACCGGGGATGAGGCTGAATCCGGCATCGACGTCGTACTGGTTACCGGGCTGTCCGGCGCAGGCCGGGGCACTGCGGCCAAGGTGCTGGAGGATCTCGGCTGGTACGTCGCCGACAATCTGCCGCCGGAGTTGATCGCGCGCATGGTCGAACTCGGTCTTGCGGCGGGTTCGCGGATCACTCAGCTGGCCGTGGTGATGGATGTGCGCTCACGCGGGTTCACCGGGGACCTGGATTGGGTGCGCAACGATCTGGCCACCCGCAACATCACTCCACGGGTGCTGTTTCTGGAGGCTTCCGACGACATCCTGGTTCGTCGGTACGAGCAGAACCGTCGCAGCCACCCATTGCAGGGCAATCAGACTCTTGCAGAAGGAATTGCGGCCGAGCGGGCGATGCTCGCGCCGGTGCGGGCGGTGGCCGACCTGGTCATCGACACGTCGACGTTGCCGGTGCCGGCATTGCGGGAAAGCATCGAGCGGGCCTTCGGCGGAGAAACCGTCGCTCACACGAATGTCACCGTTGAGTCGTTCGGATACAAGTACGGACTGCCCATGGACGCGGATACGGTGATGGACGTGCGCTTTCTGCCTAATCCGCATTGGGTCGATGCGCTGCGGCCCCACACGGGTCAGCACCCGGCGGTTCGTGACTATGTACTCGGGCAGCCAGGCGCAGGCGAATTCCTCGAGACGTACCATCGGCTGCTGGACTTCGTCATCGATGGATATCGCCGCGAGGGAAAGCGCTACATGACTGTTGCCATTGGCTGTACCGGAGGCAAGCATCGCAGCGTGGCGATCGCCGAGGCTTTGGCGGCCCGACTGCAGGGCGGTGACGACCTGACAGTGCGAGTACTGCACCGGGATCTGGGGCGCGAATGAGCCCACGGATCGTTGCCCTCGGGGGTGGGCACGGCCTCTATGCCACGTTGTCGGCCGCCCGCAGGCTCACCCCGCACGTCACCGCGATCGTCACCGTCGCCGACGACGGCGGCTCATCGGGTCGGCTCCGCGGCGAACTTGATGTGCTGCCTCCGGGTGATCTGCGAATGGCCTTGGCGGCGTTGGCATCCGACAGTCCGCAAGGACGACTGTGGGCCACGATCCTGCAGCATCGTTTCGGCGGCAACGGCGCACTGGCGGGTCACCCGATCGGCAATCTCATGCTCGCGGGCCTCAACGAGGTCTTGGCGGACCCTGTTGCGGCGCTCGACGAGTTGGGCCGCGTGCTCGGTATACACGGGCGGGTGCTGCCGATGTGTCCGATGGGGTTGGAGATCGAGGCCGACGTGGCGGGTCTGGAATCCGATCCGCGGATGAGCCGGGTGATTCGAGGTCAGGTGGCGATCGCGACCACCGTGGGCAAGGTGCGGCGCGTGCGGCTACTGCCGGGCGATCCGCCCGCCACCCGTCAGGCGGTGGACGCGATCATGGCCGCCGACCTGGTCGTGCTGGGGCCGGGGTCGTGGTTCACCAGCGTGATCCCGCATGTGCTGGTTCCACAGCTGGCGGCGGCCCTTCAGGCGACGACGGCGCGGCGGGCACTGGTGGTGAACCTGGTCGCCGAACCGGGGGAGACGGCAGAGTTCTCGACTGAACGGCACATCCATGTGTTGTCGCAGCACGCGCCGGGGTTCTCGATGCACGAGGTCATCGTCGACGCCAGCCGAGTACCGAGCGAACGCGAGCGTGGGCAATTGCGCCGTACCGCCAAAATTTTGGATGCCGAAGTTGAGTTTGCTGACGTGTCCAGACCTGGTACACCTTTACATGACCCGGCGAGGTTGGCCGCGGCTCTGGAAGGTGTGCGGTTGCGCGGAACGGCGCCGCCGGCGCCCGCGGCGCCGACTGTGCCGACACCGACAGCGAACGGACCGAGAGGTGACGACCCGTGGCGATGACAGCCGAGGTCAAAGACGAGCTCAGCCGCCTTGTGGTCAATTCGGTGAGCGCTCGCCGTGCCGAGGTGGCATCGCTGCTGCGGTTCGCCGGGGGGTTGCACATCGTATCCGGGCGGGTGGTCGTCGAGGCCGAGGTCGACCTGGGCATCATCGCGCGGCGCCTGCGCAAGGACATCTACGACCTCTACGGCTACAACGCGGTAGTGCATGTCCTGTCCGCGAGCGGGATCCGCAAGAGCACCCGATACGTGCTGCGGGTCGCCAAAGATGGAGAAGCCTTGGCGAGGCAGACAGGTCTTCTCGATCTACGCGGCCGACCGGTGCGGGGTCTGCCCGCCCAGGTAGTCGGCGGCAGCGTCGCCGATGCTGAAGCCGCTTGGCGTGGAGCATTTTTGGCACACGGATCGCTCACTGAACCGGGCCGGTCCTCGGCGCTGGAAGTCAGTTGTCCGGGGCCGGAGGCTGCGCTGGCGCTCGTCGGCGCAGCGCGACGATTGGGCGTGAGCGCCAAGGCCCGCGAGGTCCGGGGTGCAGACCGGGTGGTGGTGCGCGACGGCGAGGCCATCGGTGCACTGCTGACGCGCATGGGGGCCCAGGACACCCGGCTGACGTGGGAGGAAAGGCGGATGCGCCGCGAGGTGCGCGCCACCGCCAACCGGCTGGCCAACTTCGACGACGCCAACTTGCGGCGCTCGGCACGGGCAGCCGTCGCCGCGGCCGCGCGAGTGGAACGGGCGCTGGAGATCCTCGCCGACACCGTGCCCGACCACCTTTCTGCCGCCGGCAGGCTGCGCGTCGAGCACCGGCAGGCATCGCTCGAAGAGTTGGGTCGGCTGGCCGACCCGCCGATGACGAAAGATGCTGTGGCGGGCCGTATTCGACGACTGCTCTCCATGGCTGATCGCAAGGCCAAACAAGACGGCATTCCCGATACGGAGTCGGCTGTGACTCCAGATCTGCTCGAAGACGCCTGATCCACGTGGCGATTGGATCCTAGAGGTCGAGGAGGTGCTCGAGCGCCTTCTTGTCGAGAGTGTCGAATTCGTGGTCTTCGACGTGCATGTAATGGCGCACCCGGTTGACGAAGTCGTTGATCGCCGAGTTGAACGCGTCGGTCGCCGCGTTGCGCTTTTCGGGTGAGAGGGCCGAGGTGATCTCCTGCGCGAACGCGGCGTAGATCACCCGCTGAGCGCTATCGGCGATGTCGGAGGGGGCCACCAGTCGCAGTTCGGTGAGCAGAGTGATCGCGCGTTTGATGTCGTCCTCGAGCGCCCCGGTGACCCGCACCACCCGGAACATCACCGCGAGACGGTTCAGGTTGTCGGGGATCGACGGATCGATCTCGCGCGCCATCGCGAGGAATTGGTCATGGTCCTCGGCGTGCGCCAGCCGGTGCGTCACGTCCGCCCATTCCGCCGAGATCTGTTTGAGACCGGCGCTGGCCACGGAGATCTCGGTCATCGCGGCGACGAACCGGATCGTCGAGTCCCGCAGCAGGTCGAACTTCTGCCGGTCCTCCTCGGCGACGCTCTGCCGTTCGTAAGTCTTCTTCGACGTCCAATACGTCGCCAACCCGCCCACCGTCGTCCCGAGAATGCTCGCCGAAGCGGTGATAGCCGGAATCACCCAGTCTGTCATCGAATGAGTATCGCCACCGGAACGGCGATCAGTACCGTGGTTCGCAGTGAACCGAGACAAGACTGTGAAGGTCGGTGTCGTCCGTCCCGACCCACCGTTCAACTCGATGCCGGGCGGGACGGGCCTCGACATCGAGCTGATGACCGCCCTCGCGCAGGCCCTCGGCGAGGGCGTCGAGTTCATCGACCACGAGGGCGCCGACTTCGAGGGGGTCTTCGACCGGCTCGGCGCCGGCGGCTACGACTGCGTCATCGCCGGAACGACCGTCACCCCCCAACGCGAGCGCAAGGCACGGTTCGTCCCGCCCTATCTCATCTCCGGCCAATCGCTGGCCGTGGACACGAGGCGCCTGCCCAACGTTCGGTCGATCGACGACCTCGAGGGTCTGACCATCGGCGTGCAGCAGGGCAACACCAGCCAGCCCATTGCCGAGCGCATCGTCGCCGACGGCCGAGCCGGCGCGGTCCGCGTCTACGACTACGGCACCATCCGCACCGCGATGACCGACCTCACCACCGGCGAATGTGACGTCTTCATGAAGCTCGCACCCGTGCTCACCGAACTGGTCAAGCCGGTGGCGGGAGTCCATGTCGTGCAGCGGGGCATCTCGGTGGAGAACATCGCGATCGCCGTCCCGCTCGACGACCAGGTGCTCCTCGCGCGTCTCACCGTCGCGCAGGCCGAATTGGAGGCCGCCGGCACGCTGCAGGGTATCCGCGAAAAATGGTTGGGTAATCCGTACGCCGACCAGAGCCTGGCCGTGCACTGACCAGGCCGAGCGTGGCCGCTGTCACAGCACTAGGCTGGCCTTTGAGTATCGAGGCTAAAAGGAGAAGCAAGTGACAATCCGGGTTGGCGTTAACGGCTTCGGCCGAATCGGACGCAACTTCTACCGGGCTCTGGCGGCACAGAAGGCCGAGGGCAAGAGCACCGACATCGAGATCATCGCGGTCAACGACCTCACCGACAATGCCAGCCTGGCGCACCTGCTGAAGTTCGACTCGATCCTGGGCCGTTATCCCGAGGAGATCAGCCTCGAAGGCGACGACACGATCGTCATCGGCAACACCAAGATCAAGGCGCTCGAGGTCAAGGAAGGTCCGGCGGCACTGCCCTGGGGTGATCTGGGCGTCGATGTCGTCGTCGAGTCCACCGGCATCTTCACCGCCCGCGCCAAGGCGCAGGGCCATCTCGACGCCGGCGCCAAGAAGGTCATCATCTCCGCGCCTGCCAGCGACGAGGACATCACCATCGTGCTCGGCGTCAACGACGACAAGTACGACGGCAGCCAGAACATCATCTCCAACGCGTCCTGCACCACGAACTGCCTCGGCCCGCTGGCCAAGGTGCTCAACGACGAGTTCGGCATCGTCAAGGGCCTGATGACGACCATCCACGCCTACACCCAGGACCAGAACCTGCAGGACGGTCCGCACAAGGATCTGCGCCGCGCCCGCGCCGCCGCGCTGAACATCGTGCCGACCTCGACCGGCGCGGCCAAGGCGATCGGACTCGTGCTGCCCGAACTGAAGGGCAAGCTCGACGGGTTCGCCCTTCGCGTGCCGATCCCCACGGGTTCGTGCACCGACCTGACCGCCGAGTTGAAGAAGTCGCCAACCGCCGACGAGATCAACGCCGCGTTCAAGGCGGCCGCCGATGGACCGCTCAAGGGCATCCTGAAGTACTACGATGCGCCGATCGTGTCCAGCGACATCGTCACCGATCCGCACAGCTCGATCTTCGACGCCGGCCTGACCAAGGTGATCGACAACCAGGCCAAGACCGTGTCCTGGTACGACAACGAGTGGGGCTACTCCAACCGCCTCGTCGACCTGGTCGCACTGGTCGGCAAGTCGCTCTAGCCAGATGGCCGTCAAGACGCTCGACGACCTACTCGCAGAAGGGGTTTCGGGCCGGGGCGTCCTGGTGCGCTCCGACCTGAACGTCCCACTTGACGACAGTCGCAACATCACCGACCCGGGACGCATCATCGCGTCCGTGCCGACGCTGAAGGCGTTGTCCGAAGCCGGTGCGAAAGTCATCGTCACCGCGCACCTCGGCCGGCCCAAAGACGGTCCGGCTCCGGAGTTCTCGTTGGCCCCGGTCGCCAAGGCGCTGTCCGAGCAGCTCGACAGGCATGTCCAACTTGCGGGCGATGTCGTCGGCAGCGATGCGCTGGCGCGTGCGGAGGGACTGACCGACGGCGACATCCTGCTGCTGGAGAACATCCGGTTCGACCCCCGCGAGACCAGCAAAAACGACGCCGAGCGCCTGGCCTTGGCCACGCAGCTCGTCGAACTCGTCGGTGATGACGGTGCTTTCGTATCCGACGGCTTCGGGGTGGTGCACCGCAAACAGGCGTCGGTCTACGACGTCGCCACCCTGCTGCCGCATTACGCGGGCACGCTGGTGGCGGCCGAGATCAAGGTTCTCGAGCAGCTGACCAGCTCGACCGAGCGGCCGTACGCCGTCGTGCTCGGCGGTTCGAAGGTGTCGGACAAGCTCGCAGTCATCGAGAACCTCGCGACGAAGGCCGACAGCATCGTCATCGGCGGCGGGATGTGCTTCACCTTCCTTGCGTCGCAAGGTGTTTCGGTGGGCAACTCGCTGCTGGAAGAGAGCATGATCGACACCTGCCGCAAGCTCCTCGAGGACTACGGCGACGTGATCCACTTGCCCGTCGACATCGTGGTGGCCGACAAATTCGCCGCGGACTCACCGCCGGAACGCGTGCCTGCCGACCAGATCCCGGACGGAAAAATGGGTCTCGATATCGGGCCGGGTTCGGTGAAGCGGTTCACCGCCCTGCTCGCCAACGCCAAGACCGTCTTCTGGAACGGCCCTATGGGGGTGTTCGAGTTTCCCGCGTTCGCCGACGGCACCAAGGGGGTGGCCGAGGCCATCATCGGCGCGACCGAGAAGGGCGCGTTCAGCGTCGTCGGCGGTGGCGACTCCGCGGCCGCGGTGCGGCAGCTCGGCCTGCCCGAGGACGGCTTCTCCCACATTTCCACCGGCGGCGGGGCGTCGCTGGAATACCTTGAGGGCAAGACACTGCCCGGCATCGAAATACTCCAGTAGTACTCGAGAAACCTAGAGAGGCACCCCGTGAGCCGTACGCCGCTGATCGCCGGCAACTGGAAGATGAACCTCAACCACTTCGAAGCGATCGCGTTGGTCCAGAAGATCGCCTTCTCGCTGCCGGACAAGTATTTCGACAAGGTCGACGTCGCGGTGCTGCCGCCGTTCACCGACCTGCGCAGCGTTCAGACCCTCGTCGACGGCGACAAGCTGCGCCTGACGTACGGCGCGCAGGATCTGTCCCAGCACGATTCGGGTGCCTACACCGGCGAGATCAGCGGTGCCTTCCTGGCCAAGCTGGGCTGCACCTACGCCGTCGTCGGGCACTCGGAGCGCCGCACGTACCACCACGAAGACGACGCCCTGGTCGCCGCGAAGGCGGCTGCCGCGTTCAAACACGACCTGATCCCCATCATCTGCATCGGTGAGCAGCTCGAGGTCCGCGAGGCCGGTAACCATGTCGAATACAACACCGAATCGCTGCGTGGCTCGCTGGCGGGGCTGACCGCCGAGCAGATCGGCCAGGCCGTCATCGCCTATGAGCCGGTGTGGGCGATCGGCACCGGCCGGGTGGCAAGCGCCTCCGACGCGCAGGAGGTCTGTAAGGCCATCCGAGACGAGCTGAGCAAGCTGGCGTCACCGCAGCTGGCCGCTGGTGTCCGCATCCTGTACGGCGGCTCGGTGAACGCCAAGAACGTCGGCGAGATCGTTGCACAGGAGGATGTCGACGGTGCGCTGGTCGGCGGGGCATCGCTGGATGGTGAGCAGTTCGCCACCCTTTCGGCCATCGCCGCTGGTGGGCCCTTGCCGTAGCGGCACTTTTCGGCCTGTAGGCTGTCGGCCATGGTTCTTGCCCTGCAGATCACGCTGATCATCACCAGCTTGCTCGTGGTGCTGCTCGTGTTGCTGCACCGCGCCAAGGGCGGCGGTCTGTCCACCCTGTTCGGTGGTGGCGTCCAGTCCAGCCTGTCCGGCTCGACCGTCGTGGAGAAGAACCTGGACCGTCTGACGTACTTCGTCACCGCCATCTGGGTGATCTCGATCGTCGGCGTCGCGCTGCAGATCAAGTACAGCTAGTCCTGTGCTGCGCGCTCGGCCTGCAGCCGACTGAGCTCACGCCGATACTGGGGGCATGGCAGACGTCGGGGAACTGGAACCCATCGGTGCGGTACAGCGCACGAAGGTAGGCCGCGAGGCCACCGAACCGATGCGCGACGACATCCGGCTGCTGGGCACCATCCTCGGCGAAACCGTCCGCGAGCAGAACGGTGAGGACGTCTTCGACCTCGTCGAACGCGCCCGGGTGGAATCGTTTCGGGTGCGGCGCTCCGAGATCGACCGCTCCGAGCTGGCTTCCATGTTCGACGGCATCGACATCCACCAGGCCATCCCCGTGATCCGCGCATTCACCCATTTCGCGTTGTTGGCCAACGTCGCCGAGGACATCCACCGCGAGCGTCGGCGCGTGATCCACGTAGCCGCGGGAGAACCGCCACAGGACAGCAGCCTGGCCGCGACGTACGCCAAACTCGATTCGGCCAGAATCGATTCGGCGAAGGTGACCGAGGCGCTGGCCGGTGCGCTGGTGTCGCCGGTGATCACGGCGCACCCCACCGAAACCCGCAGGCGCACGATCTTCGACACCCAGCACCGCATCACCGAACTGATGCGGCTGCGAATGAAGGGACATGACCTCACCGACGACGGCCGCGACGTCGAGCGTGAGCTACGTCGCAACATCCTCATGCTGTGGCAGACGGCACTGATCCGGTTGTCGCGGTTGAAGATTCAGGACGAGATCGAGACAGGTCTGCGCTATTACCCGGCGGCGTTCTTCGAGGTCGTCCCGCAGGTCAACGCGGAGGTGCGAAACGCCCTGCGGTCCCGATGGCGCGATACCGAGTTGCTGAGCGAGCCGATTCTGCGGCCCGGATCGTGGATCGGCGGGGATCGCGACGGCAATCCGAACGTCACCGCCGAGGTGGTGCGGAAGGCGACGGGCGATGCCGCCTACACCGCACTGGGGCATTACTTCACCGAAATCACCGCGCTCGAAGAGGAACTGTCGATGTCGGCGCGGCTGGTGAAGGTCAGCGACGCGCTCGTCACGCTGGCCGACCAGTGTCACGAGCCCGCCCGCGCCGACGAGCCATATCGCCGGGCGCTACGGGTCATCCACGCGCGGTTGACCGCCACCGCCACCGAGATCCTGGACCGGCAGCCCCAATACGAACTCGACCTCGGGCTCCACAGGTATGAGACCCCGGTCGAGCTGCTGGCCGACCTCGACGTGGTCGACGAGTCACTGCGCGCGAACGGCAGCGCGGTACTGGCCGACGACCGGTTGTCCAGACTGCGGGAAGCCGTGCACGTATTCGGTTTCCATCTGTCCGGGCTGGACATGCGGCAGAACTCCGAAATGCACGAGGAGGTCGTCGCCGAACTGCTGGCATGGGCCGGAGTGCATCCCGACTACCGGTCGCTGTCCGAACCCGAGCGTGTCGAGATGCTCGCGGCGGAAGTGGCCACGCGCCGGCCGCTCGTCGGCGCCGGAGCCGATCTCTCCGAGTTGGCACGCAAGGAGCTCGACATCGTCGCCTCGGCCGCGCGCGCCGTCAAGGTGTTCGGGCCGCAGGCCGTGCCGAACTACATCATCTCGATGTGCCAGTCGGTGTCCGACATGCTCGAGGCCGCCGTCCTGCTCAAAGAGGCCGGCCTACTGGACGTTTCCGGATCGGATGTTCGCGCACCTGTCGGGATCGTCCCGCTCTTCGAGACCATCGACGACCTTCAACGCGGCTCGTCGATTCTCGAACAGGCACTGGACCTTCCGGTGTATCGCGCCATCGTGTCGGCCCGGGGGAGCAGCCAGGAAGTGATGCTCGGCTACTCCGATTCGAACAAGGACGGTGGGTACCTCGCCGCCAACTGGGCGCTGTATCGAGCAGAGCTCGACCTGGTCGAGTCCGCCCGCAAGACGGGAATTCGGTTGCGGCTCTTCCACGGTCGCGGAGGCACGGTAGGGCGAGGTGGTGGACCCAGCTACGACGCCATCCGCGCACAGCCTCCGGGCGCGGTGAACGGGTCCCTGCGAATCACCGAGCAGGGCGAGGTGATCGCCGCCAAGTACGCAGAGCCGCAGATCGCGCATCGCAACCTCGAGACATTGTTGGCCGCGACCCTGGAGGCCACGCTTCTCGACATCGAGGGCCTCGGCGACGCCGCGGGTCCCGCCTACGACGTGCTCGACGAACTGGCCGCTCGGGCGCAAGGCTCGTACTCCGAATTGGTCCACGAGACACCGGGTTTCGTCGAGTATTTCAAGGCGTCGACACCCGTCACCGAGATCGGCGCGCTCAACATCGGCAGCAGGCCGACCTCGCGCAAGCCCACCACGTCCATCTCCGACCTGCGCGCGATTCCGTGGGTCCTGGCCTGGAGTCAATCGCGGGTGATGCTGCCCGGCTGGTATGGCACCGGAGCCGCGTTCGAAGGATGGATCAACGAGGGCGACGGGCGATTGGAGGTGCTGCGGGACCTGTATCGCAGGTGGCCGTTCTTCCGCACCGTCCTGTCGAACATGGCCCAGGTGCTGGCGAAGTCCGATATGGGCCTGGCGGCGCTGTACTCGGAGTTGGTGCCAGACGAGCAATTGCGGCGTCGGGTGTTCGACAAGATCGTCACCGAGCACGCCCGCACGATCCGGATGCACAAGCTGATCACCGGTCAGGACGACCTTCTCGCCGACAACCCGGCGCTGGCGCGATCGGTGTTCAACCGATTCCCGTATCTCGAACCGCTGAACCACCTGCAGGTGGAGCTGTTGCGTCGCTACCGGTCGGGTGACGACGACGAACTCGTCCAGCGCGGCATCCTGCTCACGATGAGTGGACTCGCGACCGCTCTGCGCAACAGCGGCTAGGGGATTCGCAGCACTCTGGTGCGAAACGTTGACAACTTGCGCGGCCCGGATGTCACAGTCGTGGCGTCTTAAATGAAAACCATATTTTCATTTAAGGTCGGCAGGACTGGAGAGGCATGTGACCGACGCGAACCCGATGGCCTGGCTGCCGTTCTCGATCGCCGAGGCGGCGCTGTCCGGGAAGGGTGGCGGCGCTGGTGAACTGAGCGGGGCCTGGGCGCACCTTCTCGATCGACTGAAGACCGCGGGCGAACTCGTCGCGTCCAGTGAGGTCAACCGAAACGACGTCGACTACGCGTCCGGGATGAGGCACCTGATGGTGCTGCTGGCCGTCGGTGTCGATGAGGCGCTGCGGGTCGATCCCGATCCGGTGCTGGCGGTGACCCGCACGAGCACCGACGACATCCTGACCTGGGGCATGGAGTGTCCGGACTGCATCTACCTGCGGGCGACGCTGCGCGGGGGTGAAACCTATCGGCTCTTCGGCAACCGGGGCACCGCGCGCTACGTCGGTCTGCAGACCATGAACGGAATCTCCTCCATCACCAACTGCCTGGTGGACGACCTCGAGACGGACGCGGACGGCGACTTCGAGGTCGTGCTCTCGGCCGACGAGCACGAGGGCAACTGGATGCGCGTTGACGGCGACCATCCCATGCTGGTGGTGCGGCACTTCTTCTACGACTGGGATACCGAGACGCCCTCGTCGTTGCAGATCGAGCGGATCGGCGACGAGGTCGAACCCGAAGGACCGCGCAGTGGCTGCCGATGTGGCGGTCGCACGTCAGATCTACGCGCTGGGCGACTTCGTCCACGACAACCTGAAGTTCTTCCTCGACTTCAATGCGGGCCCGCCGGCCAACGGGTTCATGCCGCCGATCGACCGCTCCGACATGGGCGCCGCGGCGGAGAACCGGCCGGTCATCGGGCGCTATGAACTCGAACCGGACGAGGCGTTGATCCTGGAGGTCGAACCACCCAAGGGCGTGTACTGGAGTTACTCGCTGGGCAACCAATGGTGGGAGACCATTCACTACGGTCGGCACCAGTCGAGCCTCAACGCCCATCAGGCGAAGATCGACTCCGACGGTGTACTTCGAGTGGTCATCAGCTCGCATGATCCCGGTATCGCGAATTGGCTTGATACCGCAGGACATAGCAACGGCGCGATGATTCTGCGCTGTGTGCGGACCGAGACCGCGCCAACGCCGAGCGTGAAAAGTGGTCAAGTTCGCCGACGTCGCGTCGGAGTTGCCGACGGGCACCGCGACGATCAGCCCCACCGAACGCGCGGCAATCATCGCGGGGCGTAAGCGCGCGATTCACGAAAGGTTCGCCGTATGACGTTCACCGTGGACGAACTCGAAGACGGCGCACGAGTCGCCGCCGGGCTCGACGATTTCGGGTCGCCCTACTATCGCGAGGGACTGGAGCGCACCGTCGACGCGCTGAACAACGAAGCCGACCTCAACGAGTTGGGCGGCGTGATACAGCACGCGACCATCAGCAACGCCCTCATTCAACGCCTGCGGATCGTCGATACCTACAAGCAGCATCCCGAGATAGACGACGAAGTCATCGAGGGCCCGGTCTTCGTGATCGGGCTGCCGCGCACCGGAACGACGGCGCTGAGCCAGCTGGTCGCCAACGATCCGCAGTTCCGGTCGTTGCGGATGTGGGAGTCTCAGGCGTGTACGCCCCCGCCGGAGGCCGAAACCCAGTATGCGGATCCGCGCATCGCTGCGGCAGCCGAGGGAATCGCCATGATGGACAACATGTTTCCGCGCATGCGGACCATGATGAACTCAGAGCCGCAGGCGGCGACCGAATGCCAGGACCTGATGGGGATGAGCTTTCGCACCTTCCACTTCGACGGGGTCGTGCGCGTGCCCGGGTATCTGGCGTGGCTGATGCAGTGCGATATGGCGCAGACGTACACATTCCACCGGCAGGTGCTCAAACTTCTTCAGTGGCACTGCCCGCCGAACCTGTGGCACCTCAAGACTCCGGTTCACATGTTCAGCCTCGATGCGCTCGTGGCGGCCTACCCGAACGCCAAGTTCCTGTGGAGTCACCGCGATCCGGCGAAAGTGCTGGCGTCGGTCTGCAGCCTGATCCAGTACGTACGGAGCTGGAGCAGTGATCGCGACGACGCGCACGAACTCGGCGCCGAGCAGCTGGCGTGCTGGGCCGAAGGTGTCCGGCGGGCGATGGATTTCCGAACGCGCTTCGGCGACAACCGCTTCGTCGATGTGTCCTTCGCCGACCTGAACGCCGACCCGATCGGCACCCTTGAGGGTGGCTATGACCGGCTGGGCCTGACATTCACCGACGAGGCACGCCGTCGGGTGCTCCAATGGGCCGATGGGCATCAGCCCGGAGCGCGCGGCGAGCATGCGTACGATCTCGCCGATTACGGCCTGACGCGGGAGCAGGTGCAGGAATCCTTCGTCGACTACCTCGCGACCTACGACGCCACCGCCTGATGGAAACGCGTCGCTCGGCGAAACCGCAAGAAGCTGGACCCCGATCCCGGAGTACGCGACGCGCTGGTGAAGGCCGCCGCAGAGATCATGCGCGACGAGGGGATCCCGTCGGTCAACATCGCGCGCGTGCTCGAGCGCGCCGGTATGAGCACACGCGCCTTCTACCGGCATTTCGATTCCAAGGACGCCTTGGTGGCCGCGGTTTTCCTGCAGATGGCCCGCATCGAGACGCGCAGGTTGAAACGGAAAATGGCCGCTACGTCGAACCCCGCCGACGCCGTGGTCGCCTGGATCGACGGCCGCCTGGACCTGGCGTTCAACGCTCAGATCAGATCCGATCTGCGGCAGATGTCGCTGGAGGCGCAGACCCAGATGTTCGCAGCTCCCGAACTAGTCGGCGATGCCTACGGGGAGATATTGAGACCCCTTGTCGAACAGCTCGAGAAAGGAAGGGCCGCCGGGCTTTTCCCTGGCATCGACCCGGCGGCCGACGCGCGGTCGATCCATGGCGCGATCTGGGCGGGTGTCGAACGCCAATGGGCGACCGGTGAATGCGATCGCAACGCCGTTCGCGAACAGATCGTCCGTTTCTGCATACGCGGACTCGGCGTAGCGCAGTCCTAGGAAAGGTGACTCGATGGACCTGGGTTTGGCGGGCTCGACCGCAGTTGTGACGGGCGGCAGCAAGGGGATGGGCCTGGCGATCGCCACGACGTTCGCAGAAGAGGGCGCCAAGGTTGCGGTGATGGCCAGGGGCGCAGAGGCCCTCGACGACGCGATGGCCACCCTGCGCGATGCGGGTGCCGCCGAGGCCGTCGGGATCAGCGTCGACATGTCGGACGCCGAGTCGATCGCCGCGGGCTTCGAGACCGTCGCGCAGCGATGGGGTCAGCTCAACAGCCTTGTCCACACGATCGGTCCGGGTGACGGCTATTTCGAGGAGATGGACGACGCGCAGTGGGAGGAGACGTTCGCCCTCGGCACGATGTCGGGGGTGCGATCGATCCGCGCCGCGCTACCGATGCTGCGGGCCGCGGAATGGGGCAGGATCGTGACGTTGTCGGCCCACTCGATTCAGCGACAGAACCCACGGATCGTCGCGTACACCGCATCGAAGGCTGCGCTGAGCAGCATCACCAAAAACCTGTCGAAAAGCCTTGCCAAGGATGGCATTCTGGTCAATTGCGTATGCCCGGGCACCATCGTCACCGCGAGCTTCACCGAGGTGCTCTCCGACATTCTGGCGGCCGACGGCCTCGACGCCACCGATCCCACCGACGTGATGACCTGGATCGACAACAACTTCCACCAACCGTGCGACCTCGGACGGGCCGGCCTGCCCGAGGAGATTGCCTCCATCACGGTCTATCTGGCGTCCAGGCGCAACGGCTATGTCACCGGGGCGACGGTCAACGTCGACGGCGGCTCGGACTTCGTCTGATCGTCAGCGCCGGGTGTAGGTCATCGGACACGGATCGTCGGATCGCGCGACGCCACCGATCTGAGCGGGCACCGGCCGCGGGTAGGTCGTCCAACCCGGCGCCACCTCGTAGGTGCCCAGCAGACGAGTCATCGCCGCACTCATGGCCGCCAGCGAGAACGGTTGGGCGGGGCACGAGTGTTTCCCGTGTCCGAACGCCGTGACCAACATGGGAGACGGAAGCGATGCGGTGTCGGCGAGTCGGTGGCGCTGCCACCGGTCGGGGTCCCAGGTCTGCAGGCCCGGCGCCGCCGACGTGTTGAGCAGCGGTAACAGTGTCGCGATGGTCCAGCCCGTGGGCACTTTGTAGGTCACATCGCCGGTGTCGAGATCGACGGGTGCCAATACTGTGCGCGACATGATGGATCGCTGCGCGAGTCGCGTGCTTTCCAGAGCGCACCGCTGTGCGAACTCGGTGTCGCCTGCGGCCACGCGTTCACGCTGCGCGGGATGCTCGAGGAGATCGACGAGGGCCCAGCCCAGGGCGGCCATCAGATTCGACATGGAGGCGATGTGGATGAGCGCGACGTCGAATGCGATTCCGCGCAGCCGCACGTCATCGGGCTCCGACGACCACGCATGCACTATCCGGCCGAAAAGGTCCCCTTCGTCGATGTCGGAAGCCGTGGCGCGCGCCGCCTTTTCGACGATCGTGACGATGTCCTCGAGTGCGGCTCGCTCGGCCTGCTTGCCCGTCGCGTCGACAGCCGCCATCGCATCGGGATGAACGAAAGCGTCCGAGCCGTCCAGGGTTTCGAATGCCAGGACCAGCCGCTCGAATGGGGCTCCCTCGCTGGAGCCCGGTCCCGCCCACGACGCCAGACCCATGCGGTGCCCCAGGCGTCGCGTCAGCGCGAACAGATCCACGACTCCTTGCGACCCCAGTTCGGCCACGGTCTGATCCAGGGCGCGATCGAGGTTGGCCAGATAGGAGGCGACGTTGTCTCGGCGGAACAGCGACGTCGGCAGGATGCGCCTGCCGTCGAAGATCTCATCGGGAAGCTTGCGCCGCAGCATCAGGTAATCGGCAACGCCTTTACTGGCGTCCTTCTCGGGAAGCCCGTAGAACGATTCGACTCCCGCCGGGGAGAACGTGAACAGGTAGTGGTCGTCGCCGCTGCGTACGGCGAAGGTGTCGCCGTGGCGAGCGCGCGCCGTCGCGATCGCGGCGACGGCATCGTCGACCGAGACGTCCCAGGGAAGACCGATTCCCTCGGCGAGCGGAGGCGCCGGAACCGGAAGGGCGGCGGGCACTAGAGGCCGGTGGTCTTGCGCACTCTGTTCACGGCGCCGCGGACCGCCTGCTCGGTCGCGGCCAACGGTGAAATGACGGATTCGCCGATGCCCACGATTCGCTCGACGCGCGCCACGATGCCTTCCAGTCGATCGACTACCGCAATGAGGCGAGGTGCTAGCTCGTTGATGCTGTTGATCGTGACGTTGAAGCGTTCCAACGTCGCGTCGAGGTTCGACGTCGAGTTGTCCAGGTCGGCCAGAGTTTCGGTCAGCCCGGCGAGGATGGTGTCGACTTGCTCCACCGTGACGTCGGCGTTCAGGGCAGCCTGTGCCAGTTTCTGGATCCGTTCCCTGCCACTCCGGGGGCCGGGCCGGCCAACACCCTTGTCTGCCATGTAAGTCATTTGACCACACGCGCGGGAACCGCCGAGGCGCAGTGGTCGTCTGAACCAGATGTGACCACGTGTGGAGGGGACACGCCGTCCCGCCAGTGCCCAAGTGATTCGTGGCGCAGATCGTTGGCATCGGATTCGACGAGGCAGACCGCCGACTATGACGCCGGTTTTCGGGATGGTGAGAGCGAACGCCGGGCCGCCAAACGGGACTGACGCTGTGTCAGAAGGGTGGTGGTTTGTTGCGTTCGGCGATGCGTGCGGCTGCGCGGGGTTCGTTGTGTCGGCGTTCGTCGTTGATGGCTTGGGTGCGGTTCTGGGTTCGGGTTTGTTTGCGGCGCGGCATCTTCAGAGCGCGGTGGGTGCTGTCGGCATCGGGTAGGTCCACTGTCACGACGAGTGCGGTGGGTTTACACAGGGCGGGGAACAACAATCGGCTGCCGGGGTGAGTGGTGTAGATCTGTCCGTGCGGCGAGGTCCAGATGACGGTGCCATCGGGTTGCTGTTCATCGCGCCAGCCGCCGAAGGTTTTGAGCAGGTGGTGTTTTCGGCAGAGACATTTGAGATTCGACGCCTGGGTGGGCCCTGCGGGGTGGGCGATGGTGTGGTCGATGTCGCAGTGGTGGGCGGGTTCATCGCAGCCGGGGAAGCGACACGTCATATCCCGGCACCGCACGAACCAGGCCAGCACCGCCGAGGGAATATAGCGCCGCTCCGGTGCGGCGTCACCGGGGTGTCGGATCGGGACGATCTTGGCGGTGCCGGCGATCTTGGCGGCCAGCAGCGGGGCGGGCAGCATCGCGCCACCCAACAGCGCCGCCGGTGGAGTCGCTGCCGGGCAGGCCGGTGGTGGCCGCGGATCGGTCAACGCTTCTCGCAAGGTCATTTCCCGCAGCGGCTCGCCGGCCGTTGGGGATTCTTCTTTCCCGTCCAACTGCACCGGGGTGTCCTCGGACAGCGATTCCTCGTTGGCCACGACATGCACGACCACCGCGCTGGCTGGGCGCCGGCGGCCGCGCAGTCGGGGTCATCGCAGCCGCAGGCCAGCCGGTCGGCGCCGTGGCCCAGTGCGCCCAGGGCGTCGGCGCGGCGCTGGTCGAGGGTGCGCGGATCGTGCTCGCACACTGCGGCGGCCATCGCATCCAACCTCTGATCGAGGGCCTCGGCGTCGGTGGCCAACAGCCGGGCCTCCACGTCGGCGGTGCCGCAGCCGTCCTCGGGTCGACGGACATCGGCATAGCGGTCCCGGGCGCGATCTTCGCTGCGCCGCACCGCCGCGGGGTCATAGCGGTCCACCCAGTAGTCGATCTCGTTGCGGGTTTTCTCGACCGACAACGATCCCCAGGAGCTGACGTGGGCGGCGATTTCGGTGTCTACCTTGGCGAGTGCGTCGGGATCGCGGACGAGCCGGGTGCGCGACACGGTCGCGGCGACCAGGCGGTAGGAGATCGCGCCGGCGGTGAACACCTCGGCCAGCCGGGGCAGGCGGTGGCGTAGGGCATCGGCGATCAACAGTTGATGGGCGGCCATGCCGAGTGAGATATTCTGGGCTGCGGCGACTGAGGCGGCGACGGCGTCCCAGTTGTCCAGGCACCACTGTTCGCGTTCCTCGGAGCCGTCGGCGGCCAGCATGCGTTCGAGTTCGTCGGCCATCGCCGACAACCGGCGGGCACAGGCGGCGTTTTCCACCCGCGCCCACGCCCCCACCGCACCCGGACCCGGGCTGATGGCCGCTGCTACCAAGGAATCGAACATACTTGCGACTCTACCCACGGCTCCGCCGAGAAAGCCCAGCTCAAAGCCGACCTGTGGATCAATCCCCGATTGGGGATAACTCAGAATCTAGAGCTTGGAGGCCGCGTCCTCATCGAGCAACCACACAGTCGCCTCACGGCCGACCGCACCGGCGGCGGGCACGTCGACCGGCTTGGCGCCACCGATCGCCGCAGCAACCGCCTCGGCCTTCGCCTCACCCGACACCACCAACCACACCTCACGTGAGCGCTGAACAGCCGGCAGCGTCAACGTGATTCGTCGTGGCGGCGGCTTGGGGGAGTCGGTCACCCCGATCACCATCCGGCCGGTTTCCTTGACCGCGGCCGTGTCCGGGAACAGCGAGTTGATATGTCCCTCGCCTCCCATGCCCAAGAGATGGACGTCGAAGTCGGGCACGGACTGGCCTTCGCCGGCGCTCGCGGCGACCACCTGCGCGTACGCATCGGCGGCCGCGTCGAGGTCGTCGCCGAATTCGCCACCGCTGGGTGCCATGGCATGCACATTCGCAGCGGGGATGTCGACGTGGTCTATCAGCGCCTCGCGCGCCTGCTTCTCGTTGCGCTCGTCGTCGTCTGCGGCTACGAAACGGTCGTCGCCCCAGAACAGGTGCACCTTCGACCAGTCGATCGCGTCGGCCTGCTCGCGGACCCGCTTGAGCAGGCCGGTCCCGGTGCCGCCGCCGGTGAGGACGATCAGCGCGCGGCCCCGTTGCTTGATCGAATCGCCGATCGCCGCGACGAGCCGGTCGCCGGCAGCCGCCACCAAAGTGGTTGTGTCCGGGTACTTCTCGACTACGGTGCTCATACGTATTGCACCTTCTCGATCCCCTTCAGTGCTTCGTGATAGATCTCGTCGGCGTCGAGCCTTCGTAGATCCTCGGCGAGGCATTCCTTGGCCTCCCTGCGTGCCAACGGGATCAGCGAGTCCGGCTTGGCGGTTCTGCTGATTGTCGCCGTGACACCGGTCTGCGGCCTACGCAGCGTGATGGTCTCGGTGCTGCGGATCAACTCGACCTTCAATTCGCCCACCTCTCGCTGCACGGGACCGTCGATTCGGGCGGCGAGCCAACCGGCGAGAACGTCGAGTGACGGTTCATCGCGAAGCCCGGATACCACCACCGAGGTGACGGGCTCGTATGGCGACTGATCGAGCGCGGCCGTCAGCAGCGCCCGCCAATAGGTGATGCGCGCCCACGCCAGATCGGTATCGCCCGCGGTGTAGCCGGCCAGGCGACCCTTGATCGCTGCCATGGGATCGGCACAATCGGTCGCGTTGGTGATCCGGCGAACCGCCAACTGCCCCAGTGGGTCTCGCGAGGGATCATCAGGCCCTCCGGCGGGCCACCAAGCCACCACCGGGGTGTCCGGGAGCAGGAACGGCAGCACGACGCTGTTGGCGTGGTCGGCGAGCTCGCCGTGCAGGCGTAACGACACGACTTCACCCGCTCCTGCGTCACCGCCGACCCGTAGCTGTGCATCGAGACGCGGCTGATTCGCATTCCTGTCGCCGGCCACCACCACGATGACACGGCACGGGTGTTCACGGCTCGCGAAGTTGGCCGCCTCGATCGAATCCTCGAGCAAGGTGTCGGAATGCAGCGAGATGACGAGCGTGAGCACCCGGCTCAGCGTGATCGCGCCACCCTCTTCACGAAGCCCGGTGATCTTCTTGTTGATGTCGTTGGTGTTCGTACCCGGCAGGTCGACAATCACGGGCGCCTCCATTCCCGGCCCATGCGATGCAGCATCTCATCGGCAGATTCAGGTCCCCAGGTACCTGATTCGTAGGCCTCAGGGTGCCCCGATGCCCCATTAGAGCCAGCCCAGTATTCCAGCACGGGATCGAGTATCTCCCAAGAGAATTCGACCTCGCGGTTGACCGGGAACAGCGACGGCTCGCCGAGGAGCACGTCGAGGATGAGTCGTTCGTAGGCCTCGGGGGAGTCTTCGGCGAACGCTGAGCCATAGGAGAAGTCCATGTTCACGTCGCGGACCTCCATGGCGCTTCCTGGCACCTTGGAGCCGAACCTCGTGGTGATGCCCTCATCGGGCTGCACCCTGATCACCAGTGCGTTCTGGCCGAGTTCTTCGGTCATCGTCTTGTCGAACGGTAGATGCGGCGCCCTCTTGAAGATCAACGCGATCTCGGTGACCCTGCGTCCCAACCGTTTTCCGGTGCGAAGAAAGAACGGCACACCAGCCCAGCGGCGAGTGTCGATCTCCAGGGCTATGGCCGCGTACGTCTCGGTGATCGAGTCCTTGGAGAACCCGTCCTCCTCGAGCAGCCCGACGACCTTCTCGCTGCCCTGCCATCCCGCGGCGTACTGACCACGCGCGGTGGTCTGATCCAGGGGCTGCATCACCTGGGTGGCCGACAGAATCTTGATCTTCTCGGCTTGCAGTTCACCTGGCCCGAAGCTCACCGGCTCTTCCATGGCCATCAGCGCCATCAGTTGCAGCAGGTGATTCTGGATGACGTCGCGGGCCGCGCCGACACCGTCGTAATAGCCACCGCGGCCGCCGAGGCCGATGTCCTCGGCCATCGTGATCTGGACACTGTCGACGTAATTGTTGTTCCAGATCGGTTCGTACAACTCGTTCGCGAAGCGCAGCGCCAGGATGTTCTGGACAGTCTCCTTGCCGAGGTAGTGGTCGATGCGGAACACGGAGTCCTCGGGAAAGACGCTGTTGACCACCGCGTTGAGGTCTCGCGCGCTCTGCAGGTCATGCCCGAACGGCTTCTCGATGACCACCCTGCTCCAGGAGCCCTCGGGCTTGTTGGCCAGTCCGGACTGCTTGAGCTCTTCGCACACGACGGGAAACGCATTCGGCGGAATCGACAGGTAAAAGGCGTGGTTGCCGCCCGTTCCGCGTTCTGCATCCAACTTCTGCAGCGTCTCGGCGAGTCTCTCGTACCCCTTCGGATCGTCGAAAGTGCCCTGCACGAAGCGGATTCCCTCAGCCAGGCGGTCCCAGACCTCCTGGCGAAACGGCGTCCGGGCGTGGCCCTGGACGGCTTCGCTGACCAGCTTCGCGAAGTCTTCGTCCGCCCAGTCGCGTCGGGCGAACCCGACGAGGGCGAAATTGGCCGGAAGCAGTCCCCGGTTGGCGAGGTCGTAGATCGCGGGCATCAGCTTCTTGCGCGCCAGGTCACCCGTCACACCGAAGATGACCACCGCGCACGGGCCCGCGATATGTGGCATCCGCTTATCGCGCTTGTCGCGCAGCGGATTACGCCATCCGCTCATTTCTTGGCGGCGTCGAGCTGTTCCTGCGTCGCCTCGAGGAGTTCAAGCCAAGACTTCTCGAATTTCTCCACGCCCTCGTCCTCGAGCACCTTGAAGACATCCGGGAGATCGATGCCGACGGCCTCCAGCTTGTCGAATACGGCCTGTGCCTCGTTGCCCTTGCCGGTGACGGTGTCGCCGGTGATGACGCCGTGGTCGGCGACTGCGTCCATCGTCTTCTCCGGCATGGTGTTCACCGTGTTGGGCGCGACAAGCTCGGTGACGTACATGGTGTCGGAGTAGTCGGGATTCTTGACGCCTGTCGATGCCCACAGCGGCCGCTGGACCCGTGCCCCGTCGGCCTTCAGTGCGTCGAAGCGTGAACCACCGACGAACACTTCTTCGTAGGCTGCATAGGCCAGATGCGCGTTCGCGACCCCCGCCTTACCCCGCAGAGCGAGCGCTTCTTCCGATCCGATCTCTTCGAGCCGCTTGTCGATCTCGGTGTCCACCCGGGACACGAAGAACGATGCGACGGAATGGATCTTGGAGATGTCGTGGCCGGCTTCCTTGGCCTTCTCCAGGCCGGCGAGATACGCGTCCATGACTGCCCGGTGGCGTTCCACCGAGAAAATCAACGTGACGTTCACCGAAATGCCTTCGCCGATTACGGAAGTGATGGCTGGTATGCCCTCTTCCATCGCCGGAATCTTGATCAGCAGATTCGGTCGGTCGACGATCTTCCACAGCTCGATGGCCTGCGCGATGGTCTTGTCGGCGTCGTGGGCCAGCCGCGGATCGACCTCGATCGAAACCCGGCCGTCGACACCGTCGGACAGCTCGTACTGCTTGGCGAGCACGTCGCAAGCGTTGCGCACGTCGTCGGTGGTCACGGTGCGGATCGTCGCGTCAACGTCCGCGCCGCGCTCGGCCAACTCGGAGACCTGAGCGTCGTATGCGTTGCCCTTGGACAGCGCCGCCTGGAAGATCGACGGGTTGGTGGTCACCCCGACCACGCTCTTCGTGTCGATGAGCTCCTGCAGATTGCCGGTCTGCAATCGGTCACGCGACAGGTCGTCGAGCCATACCGAGACGCCGGCGGCCGACAGAGCGGCCAGATTAGGGTTCTGCGTCATGATTGATGCCCTTCTTTCGAGATCTAGTTGTCTTCGACCGTTGAACGGTCAGTTGTCTATGGATCGCTCGGCGGCGGCCGCGACGGCCTCGGGCGTGAAACCGAACTCGCGGAACAGCGTCTTATCGTCGGCCGATTCGCCGTAGTGCTCGATCGACACGATTTCTCCTGTGTCGCCCACCAGCTTGTACCAGCTCTGCGCGACGGCCGCCTCGACCGCCACCCGCGCCGAAACCGAAGGCGGGAGCACGGAATCGCGATACTCCTTCGGCTGCGACTCGAACCACTCGACACACGGCATCGACACCACGTACGCCGTGATGTCCTTTTCGGCCAAGAGCTTCTTGGCTTCCACCGCGAGCTGCAGCTCCGAACCGGTGCCGATGATGATGACGTCGGCGTCATCGGCGGGATTCCCGCCTCCGAGCACGTAACCACCCTTTTCGACACCCTCGGCGCTGGTGCCGTCCAGTACTGGGATGCCCTGACGCGTGAGGATGAAACCCACCGGACCGCTGCCGTTTCCGCGAGCGACGATGCTGCGCCACGCGTAGGCCGTCTCGTTGGGGTCACCCGGCCGCACCACCGACAGGTTCGGGATCGCGCGTAGCGCCGCGAGATGCTCGATCGGCTGGTGCGTCGGCCCGTCCTCGCCCAGTCCGATGGAGTCGTGGGTCCAGATGTAGATGGTGTCGATGTCCATGAGCGACGCCAGCCGAACCGCCCCCCGCATGTAATCGGAGAACTGCAGGAACGTTCCGCCGAACGCCCGGGTCGGGCCATGCAGCACGATGCCGGACAGGATCGCGCCCATTGCGTGTTCGCGGATGCCGAAGTGCAACACCCGGCCGTACCAGTCCGCGGTGAAGTCCTCGGTCGAGATCGACGGCGGGCCGAAGGACTTCACCCCCTTGATGGTGGTGTTGTTGCTGCCCGCCAGGTCGGCCGAACCGCCCCAGAGTTCGGGCAGCTTGGGTGCCACATCGTTGAGTACCTGACCGAACGCGGCGCGGGTGGCCAGCGCCTTGCTGCCCGGTTCCCAGTACGTCAGGTCGGCGTCCCAGCCGTCGGGCAGCTCCTGGGCCAGCAGGCGGTCCAGCAGCGCCTTGCGCTCGGGTTCGCGTTCGGCCCAGGCGTCGAACTGCGGTTGCCACTTCTCGTGGGCTTCCTTGCCGCGTTCCACGAGCTTGCGGGTGTGCTCGATGACCTCGGGGCGTACCTCGAACGTCTTGTCCGGGTCGAAGCCGAGCACCTTCTTGGTGGCCGCAACCTCTTCGTCGCCCAGCGCCGACCCGTGCACGCCGCCGGTGTTCATCTTGGTGGGTGCGGGGTAGCCGATGATCGTCCGCACGGAGATGAACGACGGCTTGTCGGTGACCGCGCGGGCAGCCTCGATGGCTTCCTCTATCCCGGTGACGTTCTCGCCGCCTTCGACCTCCTGAACATGCCAGCCGTACGCGCGATAGCGCGCCGGAACATCTTCGGAGAGAGCGATATTCGTGTCGTGCTCGATGGAGATCTGATTGTGGTCGTAGAACACGATGAGATTGCCGAGCTGCTGAGTGCCCGCCAGCGAGGAGGCCTCGCTGGTGACGCCCTCCTCCATGTCGCCGTCGGAGGCGATGACGTAGATGAAGTGGTCGAACGGGCTCTCTCCGGCCGGCGCGTCGGGGTCGAACAGCCCGCGCTCGTAACGCGATGCCATCGCCATGCCGACCGCCGAGGCCAGTCCCTGGCCCAGGGGACCGGTGGTGATCTCCACACCCTTGGTGTGGCGAAACTCCGGATGGCCCGGCGTCTTGGACTTCCACGTGCGCAGCGACTCGATATCGGAGAGCTCCAGGCCGAAGCCGCCGAGGTAGAGCTGGATGTACAGCGTCAGGCTGGAGTGCCCGCATGACAGGACGAAGCGATCGCGGCCCAGCCAGTGCACATCGCTGGGGTCGTGGCGCATCTGGCGCTGGAACAGCGTGTACGCCAGCGGTGCCAGGCTCATCGCCGTACCGGGGTGACCGTTACCCACCTTCTGGACCGCATCCGCTGCCAGCACCCGTATGGTGTCGACGGCCTCGGAGTCCACGCCGGACCAGTCGTCGGGGTGATGGGGACGGGTAAGAGTTGAAATCTCTTCGAGCGTGGTCACAGGCGCCCTCTCCTGGTTGACGGGTGAGCTCTTCCAAGCTGCCTCTTTGAACAGCCTAGTGCGGGATTGTCATTCGTTGCAGGCCGCTTGGGGGACGATTAGGCGGCCGTTCAGCAGCGGTCTACCATCCTCTGTAGTAGACGCCGCGCGCGCTGCAGCCATTTCAAGGAGTACTGCGTGGATATTCGCGAGAGCGAGCTCCCTATTGGGGCGCACGGCCGAGTGCGTACCACGCTGTCGGGCTACCTCTCGCTGACCAAACCGCGCGTCATCGAACTGCTGCTGGTCACCACGATTCCGGCGATGTTGCTCGCCGACCGCGGCACCGTCGACCCCTTGCTGATCCTGAACACGCTGTTCGGTGGATTGCTGGCCGCGGCGGGCGCCAACACCTTGAACTGCGTGGCCGACGCCGACATCGACAAGAAGATGAAGCGCACCGAGCGCCGGCCGCTGGCCCGCGACACCGTCCCGCGTAGCCATGCGTTGGTATTCGGGCTCGCACTCTCCGTCGGCTCGTTCTTCTGGCTGTGGTGGACCACGAACATGTTGTCGGCCCACCTTGCCGGGGCGACGATCGCGTTCTACGTGCTCGTCTACACCCTGCTGCTGAAGCGGCGCACCACGCAGAACGTCGTGTGGGGCGGCGCGGCCGGCTGCATGCCGGTGATGATCGGCTGGTCAGCGGTGACCGGGACCATCCAATGGCCCGCGCTGGTCATGTTCGCGATCATCTTCTTCTGGACGCCGCCGCACACCTGGGCGCTGGCGATGCGCTACAAGGAGGACTACCGCGCGGCCGGAGTTCCGATGCTGCCCGTGGTGGCCACCGAGCGCCAGGTGACCAAGCAGATCCTGATCTACACCTGGCTGACAGTGGCGGCCACCCTCGCGCTGACGCTGGCCACCGGCTGGCTGTACGCGGCCGTCGCCATGCTGGCAGGAGCGTGGTTCCTGGTGATGGCGCATCAGCTCCACAGCGGCGTGCGCCGCGGCGAACCGGTCAAACCGCTGCGGCTGTTCCTGCAGTCGAACAACTACCTGGCCGTGGTGTTCTGCGCGCTGGCCATCGACTCGGCGCTGGACCTGCCGACGCTGCTGAGCCGCTAGGGAATCAGCACGACCGACCCGACGGTCTTGCGGCTCTGCAGGTCGCGGTGGGCCTGCTCGGCGTCTTCCAGGCGGTAGCGCTCGCTGACCGTGACGGTGATGGTGCCGTTGGCGATGGCGTCGAGCAGTTCCCCCGCGCGCCAGGCGAACTCGTCGGGCGTGCGGGTGTAGTGCACGAGCGTCGGCCGCGTCAGGAACAGCGAGCCCGCAGAGTTGAGCCGCTGCGGATCGAAGGGCGGCACCGGTCCGCTGGAAGCGCCGAACAGCGCCAGCGTGCCGCGGATGGCAAGGCTGGCGATGCTGGCGTCGAACGTATCGACGCCGACGCCGTCGTAGACCGCGGCGACGCCGCCGTCAGTGAGGTTCTTGATCTTGGCGCCGAATTCCGCAGGATCGTCGGGGTAGTCGAGCACCTCGACGGCTCCCGCCTTCCGTGACAGCTCTGCTTTCTCGGGTGTGGACACCGTCGTGATCACCCTGGCGGCCAAGCTGGTGGCCCATTGCGTCAGGATCAGGCCGACGCCTCCCGCCCCTGCATGCACAAGAACGGCGTCACCCTGCTGCACCGGGTAGGTCGAGAAGATCAGGTAATGCGCCGTCATCCCCTTGAGCAGGGCCGCGGCGGCCACATCCGAGCTGACCCCGTCGGGCACGTAGGCGCAGTAATCCGCTCGTGCCAAGGCGTATTCGGCGTACGCGCCGTCGGCCTGGGCGGTGACCACCCGGTCGCCGACGGCCAGGGCCGCGACCTCGTCGCCGACGGCCTCGACGGTGCCGCACACCTCATTGCCGAGGACGAAGGGCACCTCGCGTGGGTACTGCCCGGAGCGGAAGTACGTGTCGAGGAAGTTCACACCTATGGCCTCGGCCTTGATCAGCACCTCGCCTGGGCCCGGGACCGGCTGCGGCTTCTCGACGTAGGTCAGGACTTCTGGTCCGCCGGTCTCACCGACTTCGATGGCATGCATCCTTCTATCCTGCCTTGATATGAAACTCGCCCGCCCCGATGTCCTCCATCCGCGCATAGTGCTGGCCGGATGCGCGGCGTTACCAGAGGGGGACGGCGACGATGCCGAACTCGTCGCCGAGCTGCGCACACGCGGTCTGCACGCTCGCTGGCTGCCCTGGGACGACCCGGACACCTTGAAGGCGGACCTCGTCATCCTTCGGGCGACATGGGACTACATCGATCGCCTCGACGAATTCCTGGCCTGGACCACGACGGTCCGCAACCTGGTCAACGCCGCCGAGGTCGTCGCGTGGAACATCGACAAGCGCTACCTCGCCGACCTCGCCGATGCCGGTGTGCCGGTCGTGCCGAGCCGCTTTTTCGCACCAGGCGAGCGGGCGCGCATACCCGCCGGCGAGGTCGTGGTCAAACCCGCAGTGGGTGCGGGATCGGTTGGTGCACAGAGATTCACCGACAGCGACGAAGCCCGTCACCACGTCGCGGCGCTGCACGCCGACGGCCGGACTGCACTTGTACAGCCCTACGACGAGCGGGTCGAAGAGGGTGAGACAGCGCTCGTCTTCCTGCGCGGCCGTCAGTCGCATGCGTTCACCAAGGCGCCGATTCTGCCCGCGCCGGGCGGCCGGCCTGCCTTCGACGACTCAGGCACATTCGCCGAGGAGTCGCTGACACCGGCCGAGCCGGATTTCGAGCTGTGGGATGTCGGACAAGCGGCGGTTGCCGCCGCCGCAGCGCACCTCGACATCGACGTGGCCGAACTGCTGTACGCCCGCGTCGATGTCATCGGCGGCGCATCCGATCCTCAACTGTTGGAGCTCGAGCTCGTCGAGCCGTCGCTGGGCTGGCGGCAGCTAGATGCCGCCACGCGGGCGCGCAGGCAGCGCGATTTCGTCGTCGGCGTCGAGGACACCCTCGAGCGCCGCGGTCTCGGCCCGCTCTCGCATCGACGCCCATAGCGCGGCGGTGGCAGCGGTGCAGGCGGCCGCGCCGGCGACGTGGATGGCCACCAGCGCGGCGGGGACGTCGTTGAAGTACTGCACGGTGCCGACCAGTCCTTGAGCGCAACACCAGCGCGATGAGCACCCCGAGCCGCAGCATGACCGGCCGTGGCGCGTGTACGGCAAGTAATGCGAAGCCGAGCGCGATGAGCAGCGAGAGATACGCCACGAGCAACGTCGAATGCAGATGCACGAGCGTCGTGATCTCGACCTGTAGCCGGGGTACCGGTTGGGTGACGCTCTTATCGCCCGCGTGCGGGCCCGCGCCGGTGACCAGCGTGCCGGTCACCAGCAGGGCGGCCAGTGTGATGGCTCCCAGAATGGTCAACTGGCGCAAGGGTTTCGGAACCCGATGGCCGACTACGCCGTTGTCGGGCTCGCCGATCTTGACGTAGAGCAGCACCGACACCCACACCATGGTCATCGACGCCAGCAGGTGGACGGCAACCGTCCACCACAGCAGGCCGGTGAGCACTGTGATGCCGCCGATCACGGCTTGAACGACCGTCGACGCCGGCATCAGCCACGCGTAGACCAGAACCTCGCGGCGCCTGCGTGCGCGCGTGACGGCGAGCACCGCCAGCGCGGCGGTCAACACCACCAGGAACGTGAGCATCCGATTGCCGAACTCGACGGCCTGGTGGATACCCGCGACCTCGGGGTGGGGGATCGGTGTGAAACTGCCGGGAAAGCACTGGGGCCAGGTCGGGCAGCCCAGGCCCGAAGCGGTGACGCGGACGATCGCACCGGTCACTGCGATACCGCCCTGGCTCAGGATGACGGCAGCGGCGATGGCGCGCTGGACCCGCAGGCTCGGCAAGGGCAGAAGGTCGACCAGCCGCAGGAAGATTCGTCCGACGGGCACGGCTCGATGGTAGAGCAGATATAACTACAGGCCGTAGTAGGGGCGGGGTCACCCGCGAGGCGCCACGAATGGCACCAGGACCTCGTCGACCAGCTGTACGACGAGATCGTCGCTGATCTGATCGCCGGTGATCAACAGCCGGTGCCACAAGACGCTCTGTCCAAGTTCGCGAGCGATCTCGACGGGGACGTCGGGCCGCACGTCGCCACGTTCGATGCCGCGGGCCAGCAGCGCGGCCATCTCCTTTTTGCGCCAGCCGATGACATCCTGCTGAAACGCCGCTGTCAGCTCGGGGTCGTGGGCCGCGGCCGCGACGGCGGCGCGAAGCACGGCGGCCTGCGGTCCGGTGAACAGCGCCGCCCACCCGCGCAGGATGGCGAGCATGTCGCTGCGGTAGCTGCCGGTGTCATCGTGGGGGATCGCCGCGGTAGCGATCCGCAGCAGGGTGTCGCGTAACAGCGCGGCGCGATCGGGCCAGCGCCGATACAGCACGGGCTTGCTGGTTTGTGCGGCCGCGGCGACCGCCTCCATGGTGACGCCGGTCGGTCCGTGTTCGGCCAGCAGATCCAGCACCGCGGTGCGGATGGCCGCGTCCAGTTCGTCGCCATGACGCCGCCGCATGAGACCTCCTAAGAGAAACGCTTGCGTATCTTAAGCGCGAAGCCTAATCTCACGATATAAGAAACGCTAACGTATCTTGGAGGTTCCGATGACCTGTCCGGTGCTCTACCCATTCCGCGCCGTCGGCACGGCGACGATTCGATGCAGCGACCTTCCGCACGGCCGGCGACGCATCACCATCGACCACCGGCCGCTGGCCGGACTGAACCCGGCCATGCTGCTCGATTGGTTCACCAACATCGGCGGCACGATGACGTACGGCGGTGAGGTCGTCGACCGCTACCTCGCCTGGCATCCCGTCGACCACATCAAATGGGAACTCGCGCGGCCGGCGCCGGGTGGGGGTGCGGCCGAAGGCGCGCGGTTCCGCATGGTCGAGGCGTTCGGCGCCAGGCCCGAATACAAGATCGACGAGATCGCCCGCGTCGAGAAACTCGACGAGACGGGTATCCGGCTGGTCAAGCGGGTTGCCGGTATTCCGATTTTCCAACTGGAGCACACCTGGTCGGCAGGCAGCGACGGCGCACATTACGTCACGGTGATGGACCTCGGTGTCCGGTCCCCTTGGCTGGCCGCTATCAACCGCATCGTGCGTCGACGGTTTTACGAGGACAAGGTCCAGGCGTGGATCAAGCACAACATCGAAGAAGTCGGGCAGCTGGAATATCTTCTTCCGCAACTGACATCGTCAGGTGAAGCGGAACCAGCGCAGCGCGCACAAGGCCGCAACGGCGCCCCACACCGCGAGCACCGCCAGGCCGAACCAGTCAACTGACGGCGTCATCGCCTGTGACAGCGCTTCGGTCAGCGCCCCCGACGGTGTGAGACGCGCGACCCATGCCAGTGCGGTCGGCGCCAGGCCGCCCTCCAGCGTCAGCGCGCCGAGGCCTGCGAAGACGAACCACAGCAGGTTGGCCACCGCCAATACGATTTCCGCGCGCAGCGTGCCGCCCAGCAGCAGGCCGAGTGCGGCGAAACAGGCCGTCCCCAGCGCGATGACCACCGCGCCCAACGCCAGGCTGGTGATTCCTGGCCGCCAGCCGAGCGCAAATCCGATGGCGCCCAACACGATTGACTGGAGGAACACGACAGCCAGTACGGCAAGCGACTTACCCGCGATGATTCCCCACACCGGCAGCGCGGTGGCGCCGAGCCGCTTGAGTGCGCCGTAGCGGCGATCGAATGCCACCGCGATGGCCTGTCCCGTGAAGGCGGTCGAAATCACCGCGAGGGCCATGATCGCGGGAACGAACGTCGCCGCGCGGTTCTCGCCGAACGATCCGAACGGCAGAAGTGTGAGCCCCACTAGCAAGGTGATCGGAATGAACATCGTCAGCAGCAGCTGTTCGCCGTTTCGCAGCAGCAGCTTCAGCTCGAGGCCGAACTGCGCGGTCAACATCTTCTGCACCGTGGCCGGGCGCGGGTCAGGCGCAAAGGTGCCCGGCGCAAAACGATTCACGAGCGCAACTCCCGCCCGGTCAGCTCGAGGAAAACGTCTTCGAGGCTGCGCTGCTCCACCCGCATATCGGTGGCCAGCACGTTGACCCGCGCGCACCATGCGGTCACCGTGGCCAGCACCTGCGGGTCGATGTCACCCTCGACGAGGTATTCGCCTGGCGCCGTCTCTGTCGCGGTGTACGTCTCCGGAAGGGCCGACACCAACAGCGACAGGTCGAGCATGCGTGGCGCACGGAAGCGCAACTGGTTCTCCGCGCCGCTACGCATCAGTTCCTCGGGGGTTCCGGTGGCCACCGCGACACCGTGGTCGACGATGACGATCCGATCGGCCAGTTCCTCCGCCTCGGCCAGCTGATGGGTGGTCAGCACCACGGTCACACCGTCGCGGCGCAGCCCATCGATCAACTCCCACACCACGATTCGTGCGTGAGCGTCCATGCCCGCGGTGGGCTCGTCGAGGAAGACCAACTCCGGGCGGCCGACTACTGCGCACGCCAGCGCCAGCCGCTGCTGTTGGCCTCCCGAAAGCCTGCGGTACGTCGTACGCGCCGATTCGGTCAGGCCGAGCGTGTCCATCAACCACTTCGGGTCCAGCGGGTTCGCGGCGTATGCGGCGACGAGATCGAGCATTTCGCCCGCCCGCGCCGCGGGGTATGCGCCACCACCTTGCAGCATCACGCCGATGCGTTCACGCACCTCGGCGTTGTCGCCGAACGGATCCAGTCCGAGGATCTCGATGGTGCCCGAATCGGGCTTGATGAACCCCTCGCACATCTCCACCGTCGTGGTCTTGCCTGCGCCGTTGGGGCCGAGCAACGCGAGCACCTCGGCGGTCGCCACTTCGAGGTCCAGTCCCGCGACCGCCGTCGTCGACCCGAACCGCTTGCTGACCCCGCGTAGGCGCACGGGGACGGGGGAAGTCCCCGATCCTGGGTGGGTCACGGGGATTCAGCGTAGGCGTCGGGCTTCACCGGTGGTGTCGGCGGTAGTGACGGCCGCTCGGCGGGGGGAGTGATGTCGTCGGTGGTGTCACCGGTGTCGGGTGCAGACATTCGCCGCCACGGCAGATGGTTGTAGGTGATGGCGATGAGCAGCGTCACGATCACCGTGCTCGCGACGACCGCCAGCAGGATCTGGAACAGTGTGAACCGGTCGCCGTTGGCCGTCGGACCGAATATGCCCACCACGAGCGTCACCACGATGGTCGTCGTGCGGAATGCGGGGCGGGTGGCCCACGCCGCAAGCGGGATGACCGCCCAGAGCACGTACCAGGGCTGAACCACCGGAAACAGCAGCACGGTGAACCCGAGCGCGACGCCGAGGCCGCCGACTGGATGCAGGCGCCCGCGGAGTACGGCAAGGAGCAGCCAGGTCACCAGGATCGCGATGATGACGACGCCGATCGCACGCGTCAGGCCGAGCACCGCGGTGGTGTGGTCGCCCAGCCCTAGCAGAATTCCGACCTGACCGGTGCCCAATGCCGCCAGGGTCGGCAGCGACATCCAGCTGCGCACGACATTCGCGGTGCCCAGTGTGAAGAGCCAGCCGAATCCCAGGCCGCT
Source organism: uncultured Actinomycetota bacterium (assembly GCA_963843135.1). Classification (GTDB taxonomy): domain Bacteria; phylum Actinomycetota; class Actinomycetes; order Mycobacteriales; family Mycobacteriaceae; genus Mycobacterium. The sequence goes on along the minus strand of CAWJJA010000024.1, from coordinate 547,905 downwards.
GACCCAGCCGATGAAGGCCATCACCGCCACCGACACCGCCGTGAGTGATCCGCCCGCCAGGATGAACGCCTTGAACGTGCCACCCCATCGGCATGCCAGCGCCATCGCCACGAACCCCAGCGCGAGCAGGGACGGCAGCTTGACTTGCGAGGACATCGTGATCAGCACCACGCCGATCAGAAGCATCAGTGACGGCCGCCAGCGCGCCCAGGCTTCGGGTCCCTGCGGCCAGGCCAGTGGTTTCGGGATCAGCGGGCGGGCGGCATCGATTCCCCGCAGCGCGAATTCGGTGCCCGCGAGCATCAGGCCCAGCATCAGCGCCTCGTTGTGAATACCGGCGACCAGATGCATGATCAGCAGCGGGTTGGCGGCGCCCAGCCACAGCGCGCTCACCTCGGCCACGCCGCACCGCCGTGCCAAACGTGGTGTGGCCCAGACGATCAGGCCGACACCGACCAGAACGACCAATCGATGACAGAGCACCGCAGCCACGATGTCCTCACCGGTGATCGCCGAAATGCCCTTGCCGATCCATAAGAACAACGGTCCGTACGGCGCAGGCGTATCGCGCCACATGTTCGGTACCGACAGCGTGAAGACGTGATCCAGGCCGAGGCCGGGAGCGGGCCCGACTCGGTAAGGATCAAGGCCCTTCATGGCGATCTCGCTCTGGGCCAGATAGGAGTAGACGTCGCGGCTGTACATCGGGGGCGCCATGAGCAGCGGGAGCACCCACAGCAGCAGCGTGCGGTCCAACTGGCTCCGGGACATGCGCCGCTGGCCGAGGGCGAATCGCCCGAGCATCAGCCACGCGAGCGCCATCATCACCGCGCCGGTGGTGGTCATGGTCAGCGAAACCGTCTGGATCCGTGACGGCAGGTTGAGAAGCCGAACGCCGAACGTCGGATCCTGCACCACGGGGCGGGCGCCGACGCCGAGCGCACCGATCGCCATCAACACGGTGCCCGTCGCGCCGAACAGCCGCGTGCGCCGCATCGCGATGACCTCGGCGTCGTTGAGGGGTGAGCCCACGGCGCGCTCGTCGGCATGCCAACGGGCAATCGACGAGCTGAGGGACCGGGGGCGGGCGGCCATCAGTGCAGCGTAGCGGTCAGAGCGCGACGATCACTTTGCCGGTGTTTCCGCCGCTGAACAACAGGTTCAGCGCGTCAGGCGCGTTCTCGAGGCCCTCGACGATGTGCTCGGACGAGCGGATCTTGCCTTCGGCGATCCAGCCCGCCATCTCCATCTGCGCGGCTGGAAAGCGGTCCAGGTAATCGATGATGATGAAGCCCTCCATGCGTCCACGGCGCACCAGCAGGGTCAGATAGTTGCTCGGTCCCGTTGGCGGGCCGTCGTCGTTGTATGTGGAGATTGCCCCGCACAGCACCACCCGGCCGCGTAACGCCAGGTTGGCCAGGCAGTCGTTGAGGATCGAGCCGCCGACGTTGTCGAAGTACAGGTCGATACCGTCCGGGCAGGCTTCGCGAAGACGCGCGGCGACGTTCTCGTTCTTGTAGTCGATCGCCTCGTCGAATCCGAGCTCGTCGACGATGTAGGCGCACTTCTCGGCACCGCCCGCGATACCGACGACCTTCTTCGCGCCCCGGATCTTTGCGATCTGTCCTGCGGCGGAGCCCGTTGCCCCCGCGGCCCCGGAGACGACCACCACGTCGCCGTCCTTGATCTGCCCGACATCGGTGATGCCGAAGTAGGCGGTCATGCCGGTGACCCCGAGGATCCCGATCGCGATCCCCGGCGGCACGCCCTCGGGCAGCACCTGCATCGACTTCTCGCCAGCATCGGCGATCACGTAGTCCTGCCAACCCGTCATGCCGAAGACCAGCTGGCCGGCCTGATACGCATCGGTGCGGCTCTCGACGACTTCGCCGACGCCACCGCTGCGGACGACCTCGCCGATCTGAATCGGCGGCAGGTAGCTGGGCACATCGTCCATCCAGGTGCGAATAGTCGGGTCGATCGACAGATACCGGACCTTCACCAGGGCCTCACCGTCGGCCGGGGCGGGTGCCGGTTCGGACTCCATGCGCACTGTCTCGTCGTCGACGAGCCCGGAGGGGCGCTTGGCCAGGATCACGCGCCGGTTAGTGTTGCTCACAAGGCGATCGTATGACGGCGCTCACGTAAGGGTCGCCTTGCTAGACCCGGTTTCCGAATTCCGACACAATAGTGTTGTGAAATTAATTCCGGACCACGCTGGAGCCGTTACGGCGGCGACATCCAGCACCGACCGCCACACGCGTGGCGCGATCGTCCAGCATCTGCTGGAGTCCGGACCCGTCACCGCAGGTGAGATCGGCGAACAGCTGGGAATCTCGGCTGCCGGCGTGCGCAGGCACCTCGACGCGTTGATGGACGCGGGTGACGCACAGTCCAGCGCGGCGGCGGCCTGGCAGCACAGTGGGCGCGGCAGACCCGCCAAGCGGTACCGGCTCACCGCGGCAGGTCGGGCCAAGCTCGGCCACGCGTACGACGATCTTGCGGCGGCGGCCATGCGCCAGCTGCGCGAGATCGCCGGCGACGATGCCATCCGCACGTTCGCGCGTCGCCGCATCGACACCATCCTCTCGGGAGTAACCGAGGGAGCCGATGACGTTGAATCCACCGTCGATCGCATGGCGGTGGCACTGACCGAGGCCGGGTACGCGACCACCGCCACCAAGGTGAGCGGACCGCTGCACGGAATCGAGCTGTGCCAGCATCACTGCCCGGTGTCGCACGTCGCAGAGGAATTCCCGGAATTGTGCGAGACCGAGCGGGAGGCTTTCGCCGAGATCCTGGGTACGCACGTACAAAGGCTCGCCACGATCGTCAACGGCGACTGCGCGTGCACGACGCACGTGCCGCTCGCCGAGAGCAACAACCTTCGGCACACAGCCCAGAGCCGAAGCCACGGAACCACAGAGCAAGCTAGGAGCGTCGACATGACGACCACCCCCGAAGCCCTCACCCAGGAGCAGACCATCGAGTCGCTGGGTCGTTACGGCTATGGCTGGGCGGATTCGGACGTAGCGGGCGCAAGCGCGCAGCGCGGACTGTCCGAGGCAGTGGTGCGCGACATCTCGGCTCGAAGAAGAGCGAGCCCGAGTGGATGCTTCAGACCCGGCTGAAGGCGCTGCGCACATTCGACAAGAAGCCGATGCCGAACTGGGGGTCGAACCTCGAGGGCATCCACTTCGACAACATCAAGTACTTCGTGCGCTCCAGCGAGAAGCAGGCCGCCACTTGGGACGATCTGCCCGCCGACATCAAGAACACCTACGACAGGCTCGGCATCCCCGAGGCGGAGAAGCAGCGCCTGGTGTCCGGTGTCGCCGCGCAGTACGAGTCGGAGGTCGTCTACCACTCCATCCGCGAGGATCTGGAGAAGCCCAGGGCGTCATCTTCCTTGACACCGACACCGCGACTGAGGGAGCATCCCGGAACTCTTCAAGCAGTACTTCGGGACGGTGATCCCCGCCGGCGACAACAAGTTCTCCGCGCTGAATACCGCGGTGTGGTCGGGTGGCTCGTTCATCTACGTGCCGAAGGGTGTCCACGTCGACATCCCCCTGCAGGCGTACTTCCGGATCAACACCGAGAACATGGGTCAGTTCGAGCGCACGCTGATCATCGTCGACGAGGACGCTTACGTGCACTACGTCGAGGGCTGCACCGCGCCGATCTACAAGAGCGACTCGCTGCACTCGGCGGTCGTCGAGATCATCGTGAAGCCCGGTGGCCGTTGCCGATACACGACCATTCAGAACTGGTCGAACAACGTCTACAACCTGGTGACCAAGCGGGCCCGCGCCGAAGCGGGCGCCACGATGGAATGGGTCGACGGCAACATCGGCTCCAAGGTGACGATGAAGTACCCGGCCGTGTGGATGACCGGCGAGCACGCCAAGGGCGAGGTGCTGTCGGTGGCGTTCGCGGGCGAGGGCCAGCATCAGGACACCGGCGCGAAAATGCTTCACCTGGCGCCGAACACGTCGAGCAACATCGTGTCCAAATCTGTCGCGCGTGGCGGCGGCCGGGCGTCCTACCGTGGCCTTGTTCAGGTCAACAAGGGCGCGCACGGCTCGCGCTCCATCGGTCAAATGCGATGCGCTGCTTGTCGATACGATCAGCCGCAGCGACACCTACCCGTACGTCGACATCCGCGAGGACGACGTCACGATGGGTCACGAGGCCACGGTGTCCAAGGTCAGCGAGGACCAGCTGTTCTATCTGATGAGCCGCGGTATGACCGAGGACGAGGCGATGGCGATGGTCGTGCGCGGCTTCGTCGAGCCGATCGCCAAGGAACTGCCGATGGAGTATGCGCTCGAACTGAACCGTCTGATCGAGCTGCAGATGGAAGGCGCGGTCGGCTAGTGACTCAGAACCTCACCAGTGCGGTCGAGGGCGCCAACAAGGGCGAGCTGTTCACGTCGTTCGACGTCGACGCCTTCGAGGTGCCCGGCGGTCGCGACGAGATCTGGCGCTTCACCCCGCTCAAGCGCCTGCGCGGACTTCACGACGGCTCAGCTGCCGCCACCGGCAGTGCCCCTATCGAGGTCTCCGAATGCGCCGGCGTCACCGTGGAGACGGTGCGTCGCGGCGACGAGCGCCTCGGGCAAGCCGGCGTGCCGGCCGATCGAGTTGCCGCTCAAGCATTCTCGTCGTTCAACAACGCCACCGTCGTCACGATCCCCAAGGGCGTGGTGTGCGAACCGCCCATCGAGATCGACGTCACGGGGCCCGGCGAGGGTGCGACGGCATACGGCCATCTGCAGGTGCGGGTGGGCGAGCTCGGTGAAGCCGTCGTCGTCATCGATCAACGTGGCAGCGGAACCTACGCCGACAACATCGAATTCGTCGTCGACGACGCCGCGCGGCTGACCGTCGTCTCGATCGCCGACTGGGCCGACGACGCTGTGAGCGTCAGCAGCCATCACGCCGCGCTGGGCAAGGATGCGGTGCTGCGGCACGTCGCGGTGACGCTCGGCGGCGACGCTGGTGCGGCTCACGGCGCGGACCAAGTTCTGTGCGCCCGGCGGCGACGCCGAATTGCTCGGACTGTACTTCGCCGACGACGGCCAGCACTTCGAGTCTCGTCTGCTGGTCGACCATGCGCAGCCGAACTGCCGCTCCCATGTCACGTACAAGGGTGCGCTACAAGGCGATCCGGACTCCGCCAAGCCGGATGCGCACACGGTGTGGATCGGCGACGTGCTGATCCGTGCCGCGGCGACGGGCACCGACACCTTCGAGACCAACCGCAACCTGGTGCTCACCGACGGCGCACGTGCCGACTCGGTGCCCAACCTCGAGATCGAGACCGGCGAGATCGCCGGCGCCGGCCACGCCAGCGCCACCGGACGTTTCGACGACGAGCAGTTGTTCTATCTGCAGGCGCGCGGTATTCCCGAAGACCAGGCCCGGCGCCTCGTGGTCCGCGGCTTCTTCGGCGAACTGATCGGCAAGATCGCGGTGCCCGCGGTGCGAGAGCGCCTCACCGCGGCCATCGAACACGAACTAGAGCTAACGGAATCAAGGACGGCCACCTCATGACCACACTGGAAATCAAGGACCTGCACGTCAGCGTCGTCTCCAAGGAAGACGGGACCGACATCCCGATCCTGAAGGGCGTCACACTCACCGTGAAGTCGGGGGAGACGCACGCCCTGATGGGCCCCAACGGTTCGGGGAAGTCGACACTGTCCTACGCCGTTGCGGGGCATCCGAAGTACACGGTGACATCCGGCTCGATCACGCTGGACGGTCAGGACGTGCTCGAGATGAGCATCGACGAGCGCGCCCGCGCCGGCCTCTTTCTCGCGATGCAGTATCCGGTCGAGGTGCCCGGCGTGTCGATGTCGAACTTCCTTCGCACCGCCGCCACCGCCGTGCGCGGCGAGGCGCCGAAGCTGCGGCACTGGGTCAAAGAGGTCAAGAGCGCCATGGGAGGCCTCGACATCGATCCGTCGTTCTCCGAACGCAGTGTCAACGAAGGCTTTTCCGGCGGCGAGAAGAAACGCCACGAAATCCTTCAGCTCGAACTGCTCAAGCCGAAGATCGCGATCCTCGACGAGACCGACTCCGGCCTGGACGTCGACGCACTGCGGGTGGTCAGCGAAGGTGTGAACCGTTACGCCGAGGCCGCCGACGGCGGATTGCTGCTGATCACGCACTACACCCGCATCCTGCGCTACATCCAGCCGCAGTTCGTGCACGTGTTCGTGGGCGGGCGCATCGTGGAGTCCGGTGGTCCCGAACTGGCCGACGAACTCGACGCCAACGGATACGAACGCTTCACCCAGGCGGTCGGAGCCTGACATGACCACGTCGGTCGAGAAGTCGGCGCAGGCCCTCGATCTCAACCTGGATGTCGCTCGGATCAGGGCGGACTTCCCGATTCTGCAGCGCGTGATGCGCGGCGGAAATCGGTTGGCGTATCTGGATTCCGGGGCCACCTCGCAGCGGCCTCTGCAGGTGCTCGACGCCGAACGTGACTTCCTGACGACGTCCAACGGTGCGGTGCACCGCGGTGCGCACCAGCTGATGGAGGAGTCCACCGACGCCTATGAGAACGGCCGCGCCGACATCGCGGCCTTCGTCGGCGCCGATACCGACGAACTGGTGTTCACGAAGAACGCCACCGAAGCCATCAACCTGGTGTCCTACGCGGTCGGCGACGACCGATTCCCCAGGGCCATCGGCCCTGGCGATGTCATTGTCACAACGGAGCTCGAGCACCACGCGAACCTCATCCCGTGGCAGGAACTCGCGCGGCGCACCGGCGCGACGTTGAAGTGGTACGGCGTCACTTCCGAGGGCGACGCCGGCAGGTCGACCTCGATTCGCTCGAGCTCGACGATCGCGTGAAGATTGTTGCCTTCAGCCATCATTCCAACGTGACCGGCGCCGTTGCCCCGGTGAACGAGTTGGTGGCGCGAGCGCAGGCGGTAGGCGCATTGACGCTGCTGGACGCCTGCCAGTCGGTGCCGCACCAGCCGGTCGACCTGCACGCGTTGGGTGTCGATTTCGCCGCCTTTTCCGGGCACAAGATGCTGGGGCCCAACGGGATCGGCGTGCTCTACGGCAGGCGCGAGGTACTCGATGCGCTTCCGCCGTTCATCACCGGCGGATCGATGATCGAGACGGTGACGATGGAGCACACCACGTACGCCCCTGCGCCGCAGCGCTTCGAGGCGGGCACGCCGATGACATCTCAGGTCGTCGGACTTGCCGCGGCCGCACGGTATCTGACCGAGATCGGGATGCCCGCCGTCGAGGCGCACGAGGGGAATTGGTGGCCGCTGCGCTGAAGGGGCTTTCGGCCGTCGACGGTGTGCGCATCATCGGACCGGCGTCACTCGAGAACCGCGGTTCGCCGGTGTCATTCGTGCTCGACGGGGTCCACGCCCATGACGTGGGCCAGGTCCTCGACGACGAGGGTGTCGCGGTGCGCGTCGGGCACCACTGCGCGTGGCCTCTGCATCGCCGGTTCGGCATCGCGGCGACCGCGCGGGCGTCCTTCGCGGTGTACAACACCCTCGACGAGGTCGACCGGCTGGTGGCCGGTGTGCGCAGGGCCGTGGAGTTCTTCGCATGAGGCTCGAGCAGATGTATCAGGAAGTGATCCTCGATCACTACAAGCACCCGCATAACCGGGGGCTTCGCGAGCCGTACCACGCGCAGTCGTATCAGGTGAACCCGACGTGCGGGGACGAGGTCACGCTGCGTGTGACGCTGTCCGAAGACGGTGAACACGTCAGCGACATCTCCTATGACGGCCAGGGCTGTTCGATCAGCCAGGCCGCGACCTCGGTGCTCACCGATCAGGTGATCGGGCAGGACATCGGTGCGGCGCTGAAGACGGTCGCGGCGTTCACCGAGATGATTTCGTCCCGCGGCGCCATCGAGGGTGACGAAGATGTGATCGGAGACGGCATCGCGTTCGCGGGTGTCTCGAAGTACCCGGCGCGGGTGAAATGCGCGCTGCTGGGTTGGATGGCTTTCAAGGATGCCCTAGTGCAGGCCAGTGAGGAGATGTCAGATGAGCGACACCGCAGTGCCTAGCGAGGAGATGCTCGCCGACCTGGAAGAGGCGATGCGTGACGTCGTCGATCCAGAACTCGGGATCAACGTCGTCGACCTCGGTCTCGTCTACGGCTTGAACATCGAAAAAGGGGAGCAGGGCGACGTCGCGTTGATCGACATGACGCTGACGTCGGCGGCCTGCCCGCTGACCGATGTGATCGAGGACCAGTCGCGGACCGCCCTGGTGGGCAGCGGCCTGGTAAAAGAGATCAAGATCAACTGGGTGTGGAACCCGCCGTGGGGCCCGGACAAGATCACCGAGGACGGCCGCGAACAGCTGCGCGCACTGGGCTTCACGGTCTAGCGGATCTCCTCGGCCCATACGGCGGCGTCACGCAGGACGGGTTTCAGCACCTTGCCGGCGGCGTTGCGCGGTAGCGGCTCACTTCTGAAGCTGACGAACTGCGGCGCGTTGTAATCCGCGATCCGTTCCTTGACGAAAGCGTGGATCTCGCGGGCATCGAGCTCGGTCCCCGGCAGCGGAACCACGACCGCACCGACCTTTTCGCCCATCATCTCGTCGGGCACACCCAGCACCGCCGCTTCGAACACACCGGGGTGCTGGGCCAGCACGTTCTCGACCTCGACGCAGTACACGTTCTCGCCGCCTCGGCAGATCATGTCCTTGAGCCGGTCGACGATCTGGACGAAGCCGTCCTCGTCGATGCGCGCGAGATCGCCGGTGTGCAGCCAGCCGTCGACGAACGTCTCGGCCGTCTTGTCCGGCTGGTTCCAGTAGCCGGCGACGACGTTCTGGCCGCGGATCAGCAGCTCACCGACCCCCGATACGGGATCCGGATCGAGCAGGTCGACCTCGACCGGCGGCACGGCAAAGCCGACGGTTTCCGGCCGCTGCGCCGCGTACTCATCGGGTAGCAAGGTGGACACCGACGAGGTCTCGGTAAGACCGAAACCGTTGGCAAGGCGTGCATTTGGGAACGAGGAGCGTAAGCGCGCGATCACACCGGGCGCGGTCGGCGCTCCGCCGTAGGTGAGCCAGCCGACATCGCTCATGTCGAAGTCGGAGAAATTCGGCTGATTCATCGCGAGCCAGAAGATCGCGGGCACGGAGGTCAGCACGTTCAGGTGTTCATCGACGATGGCGCGCAGGAAGGCCTGTACTTCGAACGCCGGCAGGACCACCGCTGTACCGCCGAGCTGCAGGGTCGGGAGAAGCTGACTGTTGCATCCGGTGGCGTGGAAGAGGGGTACCGAGATCAGATTCCGGATGAACGGTGTCCGTCGGAAGGTCCATGACCCTGACACATGTCTCGGAGTTCGCCAACAAGTTCTCGTGAGTGACCATCGCCCCCTTGGGGAAACCCGTTGTGCCGCTGGTGTACATCAACGCGGCGAGAGTGCTGCTGCTCTGCATCGGCGGTGACGTAGGGCTCGCCGTCGGGCAGTGGCGACTCGGGGTGCAGGACGGCATCGCCGCTCCGGCGTCGGTCGAGCGACGTAGGACACCTCGCTCTCCGAGAACCTGGTGTTGACCGGCACGGTCACAGCGCCGGCCATCAACGTTCCCCAGAACCCGAGACACCACTGCAATGCCGTTGCCGTGGCGGTTGGCAACGCGATCACCGGGCTCGCACGCCTGCCTCGCGCAGACCCGCCCGCCACCCGGGTCGAGCGATCCCACACCTGCTGATAGGTCAGCCGCTCTAGCCGCCGACGACGACGATGCACTCGCGATCCGGATGGCGACCCACCGACTCCCGGAACATGTCCACCAGCGAGGGTGCGAGAGTCGAGTAGCGCAGCACACCGTCGTCTGTGCGAACCACGCCGGACATATCGAACGGCAGCGTCTTTCCGCTGCGCCCCTGTTTCGTTATCGAGCTCGCTGTCATGCCCGTCAGTTTGACGGTTTGACCCTAGGAATTGTTGAAATGTCGTGAGAGCATCCGCGCCAGGTCCAGCAGGTCCGCGGCGACCACGTCCGGCTGAGGCAATTCGGGAGACCGCAGCGGTGCGTTACCCGGACGGGTGATCAGCGCGCCGCGCAACCCGGCCGACTGCGCGCCGATCGTGTCCCAGACGTGGGCGGCGACCATCATGCAGTCCGAGGGCGCCACCCCGAGTTGTTCGGCGACGCCGGTGTAGAGCTGCCGGGACGGTTTGAACGCGCGCCAGGCGTCGACACTGAACTGCCTTTCGAAGAATTCGGCGAGGCCGGCATGTTCCAACGGTGTGGGGACACCCGGCTTCGACGGTGAATTGGTAAGGGTGACAAGGCGATAGCCCTGCGCGCTCAGCGCTTTCAGGCCGTCGGCGACATCGGGATGGGCGGGCATGGTGCGCATTCCGTGCGCGAGTTCGTCGACATCACCTTCGGCGATCTGCACCTGACGGCTGTCGCCGATCATCCGCAGAACCGCTTGTCCGAGAGTGAAGAAGTCGACATAGGCATCCGACACGGTGACCGTCATCGAGTAGATGACGAGCTGGTTGAACCATTCGCGTAGCACGCCGCGGTCGCCGAACATCTTCTCGAAGTGGGGCTCGAGTGATGTGATGTCGATCAGGGTCTCGTTCACGTCGAACACCAGGACCGATGGTCCCTCACCCATGCCTGTGGCCCCTCTCCTGCAGGACCCAGGTGTTGCCGTCCGGATCGCTGAAGTCGGCGAAGCTGGCGTAGTCGGACCTCTGGGGATCCACCCCCAGGTTGAAACGACCACGCCACTGCCCGTTGTCGACATCTTTGTGCCGGATGGAAGTCACGCCGACGCCGTGGTCGACGAGTTCGTCGCGCACCGCGACGACATCGTCGACGACGAGGTACAGGCCCTGCACCGAACCGGGGTGCGCGTCGGTGATTCCGACGCCGAACTGGATCGAGGTGCTCGACCCGGGCGGAGTGAGCTGGACGACGCGAAACTCCGGTGTGGGTGCGTAGTCGACGTCGAGCGCGAAGCCGAGTCGGTCCCGGTAGAAATCCAGGGACTTGTCGACGTCGGAGACGGGCAGGATCACGACCTCCAGTGTGGCGTTCACGATGAACTCCGTGCCCGGCTGGCCAGAACCTCATCGGAGTCGAGGCCGCGGTCGACGCCGTGGGCGACGACGGTCTGCCCCGGTTCGAGGTGCAGGCGCTGATCGTCGAGCCAGACCTCGATCTTGTCGGGCTCGAAGGACACCAGATCGGCGATGCCGGCGGACTCCTGCCACGCGTCGAGATACGACCAGGCGGCCCGCTTGTTCTCACCGACCGTGTAGTAGTCGGCCAGCCCCTTGTACGGGCAGAACGTCTGGCCGTCAACGTGTTCGAGTTGCGCCTCGTCGATATCCTCGCGCGGGACATACCAGCGCGGCGCGAATCCCGACTCGTAGAGGACCACCGGCCGGTGGGTGTCGGCGATCACCCGGTCGCCGTCGCGGACGACCAGATGGCGTGAGGTGCTGCGGATGTCGACCCGGTGGTACGGGTCGGCCGCGTGCCCGACGATGCGGTCGTCCTCTTCGTAGAAGCCGTCCATCGCCCGCCATGCGAACGCGACGCGGTGCGTCAGCTCGGTGGCGTACTCCGGCAGCGTTGTGTGTTGCCATGCGGCGTGGGGGAGCCGTCGCTCTCCGGCCACCACGGTGTACCACTGCATGTCGCCGAGCTCACCGTGGCCGGTGATCCGGTCCTCGGCGACCAGAACCCCGGCGGCGACGTCGTCCATCGGGAAGTACGCGACGGGGTAGCGGCCCGGTTCGTGAAGCGCCAACACGTTCTCACTGTCGGCGATCCATTCGTCACCGACACGCACCCGCATCCGCCGGCGCAGCGGCTCGGCGAACAGCAGGTGTTCGGGCATCGGTTGCGCGGTCAAAAAGCGGCCGATCGCTGCCGCGCCCAGCGGGCCCTGTTGCCATGCCAATCCCATTGTCCTGTCCCTTCTCTCGATACCTATGGATTGATTCGGTGCAGGAAGCCGCGGATCAGATCGGCGACCTGGCCGCCTGCGGTTTCCAGCAGGAAATGGCCGCCGTCGAGCAGATGGATCTCGGCGTCCGGTGCGTCCTTGCCGAATGCGCGCGCGCCGTCGGGCCCGAAGATCGGGTCGCCGACACCCCACACGGCAAGCACCGGCACCTTGCTGGTTCGCAGGTAGTCGTGCAGCGACGGATACATCGGCGCGTTGGTCGCATAGTCGCGGAACAGCGTGAGCTGGATCTTGTCGTTACCCGGCCGGCTCACCAGGGCCGCGTCGTGTATCCATGCGTCCGGGCTCACCAGCGATTCGTCGCTGACGCCGGTCAGGTACTGCCATTTGATGCCCTCGAGGCTGAGCGCAGTGCGCACCGCGGCCTCGGTGTCGGGGGTCTGCTCGCGCTGGTAATCCCAGACCGTCGTCCAGAAGCTCTCGACGAAGCCCTCCTCGTAGCCATTGCCGTTCTGCGTGACGATCGCGGTGATCGCGTGCGGACTCCGCAGGGCCAGCCGCCATCCGATCGGAGCTCCGTAGTCCTGGACGTAGATCGCATATCGGGGCACGCCCAGCTGGTCCAGCAGTCCTTCGGTGAGATCGGCCAACGCATCGAAGGTGTACTCGAACTCCGTCCGCGGAAGGAGCGTCGGACAGTCCGAAGCCGAGGTGGTCCGGCGCGATCACGTGATAGGAGTCGGCCAGCCGGGGGATCAGGTCGCGGAACATGAACGAACTCGTCGGGAAGCCGTGCAGCAGCACCAGCGCCGGTGCGTCCTGCGGACCCGCTTCGCGATAGAACAGCCGATGGCCGTCGACGGTGGCGTAGCGATGGTGGACCTGGACACTCCATCCTAACTCCTTTGATTGATTTTATCGGTTAGTGACAGTGAACCCTTCCTGATGTAACCTGTCAATAGCAATTTGGAGGTTAGATATGCAGTTGGTGGCGACTGACCCGTCGGATGAGACGTTGTTGCTCGACCTGCTCAACACAACGCCTGTGGTCGACGGAATCGTGCACGACGGCCTCGCCGATTCGCCTGCGGCGAAAGCCTGGATTCGCGAACACGGCGTCGCCCCCACCAACGAGGAGGCCGCGGCCCTGCTGCAAGCGCGGTCGGCTCTGCAGAAGGTGGTGCGTGGTGAGGCCGGGCCCGAAGTGCTCAAGCGGTTCGTCGAGGACATCCGGTTGCGGCCCGTCTCAGGTGGCGACGGATTGGACTGGCGACTGGACGCCGAGGGCGGTGCCACCGGTGCGGCCAGGGCGGTGCTGGCGTGGGATGCCTTGCGGATATCCAGTCCCGGCCGGCTGCGACCGTGTGCGAACTCCGAATGCCAGCTGTTCCTCGTCGATCGCAGCAAGCCGAACACGGCGCGGTGGTGTTCAATGGCTATCTGCGGCAATCGGATGAAGGCCCGTAGGCACTACCGACGCGCGCGCACGGCCGAGGCATGACCAACCGCAGGACGACCGCCTGGAGGTGACCTGTGCGTGCCCTGCTGGTTTCCGTCAACGTCGGGATGCCCGCCGACGTGGCGTGGCGAGGTAAGACCGTGCACACCGGCATCTACAAGAACCCGGTGGGTGGCCCGGTGATGGTGCGCCGGCTGAACATCGACGGTGATGGGCAGGGCGACCTCAACGGTCACGGCGGCGAACAACGCGCGGTCATGGTCTACCAGACAGAGTCCTACGAGCATTGGCAGCGCCACTTCGGGCGCGACGACCTGGCGCCCGGCACGTTCGGCGAGAACTTCACGATCACCGGTCTCGGCGATGACGAGGTGTGCATAGGTGATCGCTATCGCATCGGCGAGGCCGAGTTCGAGGTCACGCAGCCGCGGGTGACGTGCTTTCGGGTCGGCATGCGCCTCGGCGAGCCCGAGATGCCAAATCTCCTTGTCGCCCATCATCGCCCGGGGTTCTACTTCCGCGTCATCGAAGAAGGGTTCGTCGCGGCGGGCGACGAGATCGTGCGGACGCGGCGCGGCCGGCACGAACTGAGTGTCGCCGATATCGACGCGTTGTTGTATCTACCCGACCGTGACGTGGACATGCTCCGCCAGGCGATCGATGTTCCTGCGTTGAGCCCGGGCTGGCAGCAGTCCTTCGCTGAACTGCTCGCGGCCCACGAGAACCGTTCGGGGGCAACGCCACCGGCAGTCGGGGTCGAACCGGGCTGGAACGGATTCCGCTCGCTGCGCGTCGCGCAAACCCGCCGTGAAAGCCGGACCGTCTTGTCGATCGAGCTGGAAGCCGCCGATCGCTCGACATTGCCTGTCGCGCGCCCGGGTCAGTTCCTGACACTGCGGCTTCCGTCAGGCGATCCGGCGCCTCTACGCAGCTATTCGCTGTCGAACACCGGCCCGCGGTATCGGATCAGCGTGAAGCGCGAAGACGATGGCTTCGCGAGCAGGTGGATACACGACAACGTCCGCGCTGGCACCGTCGTGGAGGCTGCCGCCCCCCGTGGTGATTTCTACCTGGGCGACGAGGCGGTTCCTGTCGTCCTGGTTTCGGCGGGCATCGGCATCACACCCGTGCTCGCAATGCTGCACGCGCTCGCTGCACACCACAGCGAGCGTGAGATCTGGTGGCTGCACATCACGCGTGACGCGCAGACGCTGGCCTTCGGCCGGGAAGTCGGCGAGCTGATCGAGACGCTGACCCATGCACGTCAGCACGTGTTCCACACGGCTGAGGCCGGTAGACCCGACGCCACGGCGATCGCCGCGCTCGGTCTTCCTGACGACGCGATCGCCTATCTGTGCGGTCCCGAGCTGTTCATGGCCGACATGCGTAACGCACTGGCGGGGGCGGGGATCGACGCGGCCCGGATCCACACCGAGCTTTTCGGCGCGCTGCCCCCCATCAACCCCGGGATCAAGGATGCGCCGCACCGGACACCACATGTACCCGACGGGCCGCCGGGCACCGGGTTGCCGGTATCCTTCGCGCGCAGCGGGATCACCGTCAACTGGTCGGACCGCTACGACAGCATTCTCGAACTCGCCGAGGCGTGCGACGTCCCGACACGGTTCTCCTGTCGCAGCGGGGTATGCCATATCTGCGTCACTCCGTTGGTGGACGGCGCCATCGCTTACACGCAGCACCCGCTCGAATTGCCTGCGGACGGGACCGTGCTGATCTGTTCGGCCCAACCGCGTTCCGGTGTTGTGTTGGACCTGTGAACCGTCGAGATGGTCACACTGTGACGCGTTGTCGCACTGCTGGTCGAAGTGTTCTGGATGCCGAAGTCGCAGGCGCGACTGCTGTCCAACGCCGACCGGACGGCGACATTGGCCCAAAAGTCTCTGTAACGCCGGGCGTTATCTGGTAACTCAGTCAGTGTGAGCTTCGAGGCGACCTACGTCGGCACGCGCCGTCAGCTGCGCGGGGTGGCCGAAAGCCTGATCGCCGGCCCCCAGTACCGGTCGTCGGGGACGATCCGACTGGCGGTGCGCCCCGACGGCTTCGCCGCGGTGACGATCCCCCTTGCGGTACACGGCACCGAGCTGGTCCTGCCGAACGACGCGGTGCGATTGGACGGCCCGATGAGTTCGGTCGCCGAGGCCGCGGGCATCGTGGCCGGTCCACCCGAGGGGGCGTACACCATCGTCGATCCACTGCCGCCCGATGCCGACCTCAGGCTCAACGCCGACGCCACCGAATGGGTCAACCGAAGCCACTACGCTGGCGGGTACGCGCTGAAGAGCTTTCTGCCCGACTGCCATCCGGTGCTGTGGCCCGAACACTTCGACGTCGCAGTCACTGAGGGCGAAGTGAACTACGGCGTATCCGCGGGCGACGACGGGCATCCGATGCCGTACGCGTATGTGGGTCCGTGGACCGTGCCCACCGGTTCGTTCTGGAACGCGTCGTTCGGTGCGATCTATCCGCTCGACCGCGCCACCGGCGTCGATGGTCTCGCCACGCTCATTGCCGACTTCTTCGAGCAGGGCCGCCGCGAGTTGACGAAACAACCATGACCGCTGCGGTCGACGAATCCGGGCTCATCGCGGCACTGCGCGACGGCGACGAAGCCGTGTTCGCGCAGCTTGTCGATCAGCACACACCCTCGATGCTGCGGGTCGCCCGCGGGTATGTGCCCAGCCGCGAGATCGCCGAGGAGGTGGTCCAGGAAACGTGGATCGCCTTGGTCAAGGGGATAGCCGGCTTCGAGGGCCGATCATCGCTGCGCACTTGGCTTTTCAGCGTGATGATCAATATCGCCAAGGCGCGGGGCATCCGGGAGCGGCGTGATGCCGATGCCGCGATCGCGGCGTACACCGGCGGCACGGTGGACCCGGCCCGATTCCGCGGGACCGACGACCCGTATCCGGGTCACTGGAGGCCCGACGATGTGCCGTCGGCATTTCCCGACACCCCCGAGGGCTCCGTGTTGGGCGACGAGCTCATCGACGTCACTCGCCGCCAACTCGACCGGCTGCCCGAGCGGCAGCGTGTTGTCGTCACGCTGCGCGACATGCTCGGGTTCGACTCGGCAGAGGTGTGCGAGCTCCTCGACATCAGCACAGCCAACCAGCGGGTGCTGCTACACCGCGGCAGGGCCGCGGTCCGGCAGGTGCTCGAGGACTATCTGGCGGAGGCAGCCTCATGAGTGACTATGCGATGGACTGCAACGAACTTGTCGAACTGGTGACGGCATACCTCGACGGTGCACTCGATCCGGACACCAGGACCCTCTTCGACATGCATCTCCTCGAATGCGACGGCTGTGAGAACTACCTGGCGCAGTTCCGCGACACCGTTCGTACCGTCGGCAAGATCCGCGACGACGAACTCGATCCGGCCTTCCGGAAACGTCTGCTCGACGCCTTCCGAGACTTTCACTGACTTTCACTGAACCGGCGGAACGGTGGCGTCGGTTTTGGCGTGACCACATACTGGGAACAGACGGTCCGAGCCTGACGTTAGGAGAAACGTGGCTACCAAGGACATCACCGCCGAACAATTCAACGACACCATCACCGAGAACGACATCGTGCTGGTGGACTTCTGGGCGTCGTGGTGCGGCCCGTGTAAGGCATTCGCCCCGACGTTCGCCGCCTCCTCTGAGGAGCATCCCGACGTCGTCTTCGCCAAGGTCGACACCGAGGCCGAGCAGCAGCTGGCGGCCGCTGCCGATATCCGCTCCATCCCGACGCTGATGGTGTTCAAGAAGGGCAAGCTGGTGTTCAACCAGGCCGGCGCCCTTCCACCCGCTGCTCTGGAGGACCTGGTCCAGAAGGTCAAGGAGTTCGACGTGGACGCCGCGATAACCGCTCAGGAGAACGGCCAGCCGGAATAACGGCGACTGACAACTCCCAAGCGCTTCGCGCTGCCCGCGGGGGCGACGCGATAGCGTGCAGTCCGTGAGTGAGCAGACAGGCGCCGCAGAACAGCAGTTCGTCCTCGTAGACCAGCCGCGCCCAGGCGTCGCACTGGTGACCCTCAATCGCCCCGAACGAATGAACTCGATGGCGTTCGACGTCATGGTGCCGCTCAAGAAGGTGCTGGACGAGCTGACCTACGACAACTCCGTGCGAGCGGTAGTGCTCACCGGCGCGGGACGCGGATTCTCCTCGGGCGCCGACCACAAGTCAGCAGGCTCCGTACCCCACATCGACGGGCTGACCCGGCCCACCTTCGCGTTGCGGTCGATGCAGGTTCTCGACGACGTCATCCTGGCGCTGAGAAAGATGCATCAGCCCGTCATCGCCGCGGTCAACGGGGCGGCGATCGGCGGGGGATTGTGTCTGGCGCTGGCCTGCGACATCCGCGTCGCCGCCGAACGGGCCTACTTCCGCGCCGCCGGCATCAACAACGGGCTGACGGCCAGCGAGCTCGGTCTGTCCTACCTGCTGCCCCGCGCCATTGGGAGCTCACGGGCGTTCGAGCTGATGCTGACCGGCCGCGACGTGGACGCCGAGGAAGCACAGCGCATCGGGCTGGTGTCCCGCGCCGTGCCCGACGATGAACTGCTCGATGCCTGCTACGAGCTCGGCGAGCGCATCGCATCGTTCTCGCGGCCGGGAATCGAGTTGACCAAACGCACACTGTGGAGTGGACTGGACGCCGGTAGCCTTGAGGCACATATGCAGGCCGAAGGCCTGGGACAACTCTTCGTCCGACTGCTCACCGCCAACTTCGAAGAAGCGGTAGCCGCGCGCGCAGAACAGCGGTCCCCGGTCTTCACCGACGACAAGTAACCCCAGGAGAGCAGCGTGATCACCGCAACGGACCTCGAGGTCCGCGCCGGCGCGCGCACGCTGCTGTCCACCGACGGGGCCGCGCTGCGGGTGCAACCCGGCGACCGGATCGGACTGGTCGGGCGCAACGGCGCGGGCAAAACGACCACGATGCGGATCATGGCCGGCGAGGGTGAACCCTATGCGGGCACGATCGTGCGTACCGGTGAGATCGGGTACCTCCCACAGGATCCGAAAGAGGGAGACCTCGAAGTCCTGGCCCGCGATCGTGTGCTGTCGGCCCGGGGACTGGACACGCTGCTGGCCGATCTGGAGAAGCAGCAGGCATTGATGGCCGAGGTCGCCGACGACGCCGCACGTGACAAGGCCGTGCGACGCTACGGCCAGCTCGAAGAACGGTTCGCCGCGCTCGGCGGATACGCCGCGGAAAGCGACGCCGGCCGCATCTGCGCCAGTCTGGGCCTGCCCGAACGCGTTCTGACCCAACCCCTGCGCACGCTCTCCGGCGGCCAGCGGCGACGGGTGGAGCTGTCGCGCATCCTTTTCGCCGCAGTCGGAAGGCGGAGCCGGCGTTTCAGGGTCCACGACCACCCTGTTGCTCGACGAACCCACCAACCACCTCGACGCCGACTCGCTGGGCTGGCTTCGTGAGTTTCTTCGGGGTCACACCGGCGGGCTCGTGGTGATCAGCCACAACGTCGAGCTGCTCGCCGACGTCGTGAACCGCGTCTGGTTCCTGGACGCGGTGCGTGGCGAAGTCGACGTCTACAACATGGGTTGGCAGAAATACCTCGACGCGCGCGCCACCGACGAGCAGCGCCGTCGCCGCGAACGGGCCAACGCCGAACGCAAGGCCACCGCGCTGCGTACCCAAGCCGCCAAGATGGGAGCGAAGGCCACCAAAGCCGTTGCCGCGCAGAATATGTTGCGTCGTGCCGACCGGATGATGGCATCCCTGGACGCGGAGCGGGTTGCCGACAAGGTGGCCCGGATCAAATTCCCGACTCCTGCGCCCTGTGGCCGCGTCCCGCTGGTCGCCAAGGGCCTGACGAAGAATTACGGCTCGCTGGAGGTGTTCACCGGTGTCGACCTGGCCATCGACCGTGGATCGCGCGTCGTGGTGCTCGGACTGAACGGCGCCGGTAAGACGACGCTGCTGCGCCTGCTGGCCGGAGCCGAGACGCCGGACGCCGGCGCCCTGGAGCCCGGACACGGTGTGAAGATCGGCTACTTCGCACAGGAGCACGACACGCTCGATGACCGCGCAACGGTGTGGGAGAACATCCGCCATGCGGCACCCGACACGGGCGAGCAGGATCTGCGGGGACTGTTGGGCGCGTTCATGTTCAGCGGCCCGCAGCTCGAGCAGCCCGCGGGCACACTGTCCGGTGGCGAGAAGACCCGACTGGCGTTGGCCGGTCTCGTCGCGTCGACGGCCAACGTTCTCCTACTCGACGAGCCGACGAACAATCTCGATCCCGCGTCGCGTGAACAGGTTCTCGATGCGCTGCGAAGCTACCTCGGCGCAGTGGTGCTGGTGACCCACGACCCGGGAGCTGCCGAGGCGCTGGACCCGCAACGAGTGGTGTTACTGCCCGACGGCACCGAGGACTTCTGGTCCGCCGACTATCGGGACCTCATCGAGCTCGCCTGATCCGAGAACAGCGCAACCGTTTCACCCAATTTTGCGCACCGCTGGTGTATCTGCTTCCTACGCTGGGTATGCGTCGGGGAACGAACGCGCTGGGGAGGCTGCCGATGAAGAAACTGACCAAGGCCCGAGATGAACTCATCACGGAGTTGAAGAGCGCATACGAGGGGGGAGCGAGTATTCGCACACTTGTTGCCTCGACGGGCCGATCGTACGGATCGATTCACTCCATGTTGCGTGAGTCGGGGACCACGATGCGCAGCCGTGGGGGGCCGAATCACCGCAGCCGACGGCACTACGGCTGATTTTCCGGCGGCTTTTCCTTTTGAACCTGCCGTAGCGATGCCTCGACCAGGTCCAGTACGCCACTGAGCTTTTCGGGATCATCACCGGAAGCCAGACGCGCGACAAGGCCGTCGAGCACGAGATCGAGGTAAGTCTGCAACACCGCGCTGGGCACGTCATCGCGTAGTCGGCCGGCCTGCTTCTGGCGGCGCAGACGCGCGGTGGTGGCCGCCGACAGTTCTGCGGACCGCTCCATCCAGCCTCGATGAAACTCCGGGTCGTTACGCAGCTTGCGGGCGATCTCCAAGCGCGTCGCCAACCAGTCGAATTGTTCCGGTGCTGCCAGCATGTCGCGCATCACCTGGACGAGACCTTCACGGGACGCCACATCCGCCATCCGCTCGGCGTCTTCGCGCGCCAACTCGAAGAACAAGGTGTCCTTGTCGCGGAAGTGATGGAAGATGGCGCCGCGCGACAGCCCGATCGTCTGCTCGAGCCGCCGCACGGTCGCCTTGTCGTAGCCGTACTCCGCGAAACATCGCCGGGCACCGTCAAGAATCTGACGGCGGCGCGCCGCCAAATGGTCCTCGGTGACCCGGGGCATGCTACGACCGCAGCATATTGCGCAGGACGTACTGCAGGATGCCGCCGTTGCGGTAGTAGTCCGCCTCGCCAGGTGTGTCGATGCGCACGACCGCGTCGAACTCGACGGTGCTGTCGGAGCCGTCCGCCGTGCCTTTCTTCGAGGCCTTCACCTTCACCGTCTTCGGCGTCTTACCGTCGTTGAGCGCCTCGATGCCGGTGATGTCGAATGTCTCGGTGCCGTCGAGTTTCAGCGACGCCGCCGATTCGCCCTCCGGGAATTGCAATGGGATGACACCCATCCCGATCAGGTTCGAGCGGTGGATGCGCTCGAATGATTCGGTGATCACCGCGCGCACACCGAGCAGGCTGGTGCCCTTGGCGGCCCAGTCACGGGAGCTGCCCGATCCGTACTCCTTGCCGCCGAGCACGACCAGCGGGATGTTCTTCTCCGCGTAGTTCTGTGCGGCGTCATAGATGAACGCCTGCTCGCCGCCGTTGGTGAAGTCCCGCGTGTACCCGCCGGACACGTCGTCGAGCAGCTGGTTGCGTAGCCGGATATTGGCGAACGTGCCGCGGATCATCACCTCGTGGTTGCCCCGCCGCGAACCGTAGGAGTTGTAGTCCGCCTTCTGGACACCGTGCTCATCGAGGTACTGCGCGGCCGGGGTGCCGCCCTTGATGCTACCTGCGGGGGAGATGTGGTCGGTGGTCACCGAATCACCCAGCAGGGCCAGCACTCTGGCGCCCGCGATGTCGGTGACCGGCTCGGGCTCGGCGGGCATCCCGTCGAAGTAGGGAGGCTTGCGCACGTAGGTCGAATCGTCGGCCCACTCGAAGGTGTTGCCCTCCGGCGTCGGCAGGTTGCGCCAGCGTTCGTCGCCCTTGAACACGTCCGCATAGTTCTTGGTGAACATCTCGGTGTTGATCGCCGATGCGATGGTGTCGTTGATGTCCTTCTGCGACGGCCAGATGTCTTTCAGGAAGACGTCGTTGCCGTCGGTATCCTTACCGAGCGGATCGCTCTCGAAGTCGAAGTCCATGGTCCCGGCGAGCGCGTATGCGATGACCAACGGCGGCGAGGCCAGGTAATTCATCTTGACGTCCGGGTTGATCCTGCCCTCGAAGTTGCGGTTACCCGACAGCACGGCCGCCACCGACAAATCGCAATCGTTGATGGCCTTGCTGATCTCCTCTAGCAGCGGGCCGGAGTTGCCGATGCACGTCGTGCAGCCATAGCCGACCAGGTAGAAGCCCAGCTTCTCCAGATATGGCCACAGCGCGGCCTTTTCGTAGTAGTCGGTGACCACCTGTGAGCCCGGTGCCATCGTGGTCTTCACCCACGGCTTGGACATCAGCCCCTTCTCGACGGCGTTGCGGGCCAGGAGCGCGGCGCCGAGCATGACCTCGGGATTCGACGTGTTGGTACACGACGTGATCGCCGCGATCACCACCGCACCGTGGTCGAGGACGAACTCGCCGCGACCCTCGCACTTGACATCTACCGGATTGCTCGGCCTGCCGTTCGAGTTGACAGCCGCCGAGGGCACAGGGGTGTCGCTGTCGTCGAACGACAGCACTGCGGGATCGCTGGCGGGGAACGACTCTTCGACCGCTTCGTCGAGTTTGGTGTGCTCGGGCGGCAGGTTCTCCTCGACGTAGTTGTGGATGTCCTTGCGGAAGGCCGTCTTTGCGTCGGTCAGCGCGATGCGGTCCTGCGGGCGCTTGGGCCCGGCGATGGACGCGACGACATCGCCGAGATCCAGCTCGATGTACTCGGAGAACTTCGGCTCCCGCGAGGGGTCGTGCCACATGCCCTGCTCTTTGGCGTACGCCTCGACCAGCGCCAGCTGCTCCTCGCTGCGGCCGGTCATCTTCAGGTAGTCGATCGTGACCTCGTCGATCGGGAAAATCGCTGCAGTGGAGCCGAATTCGGGGCTCATATTGCCCAGGGTGGCGCGGTTGGCCAGTGGGACCTCGGCGACACCGTCGCCGTAGAACTCGACGAACTTGCCGACCACGCCATGCTTGCGCAGCATCTCGGTGACGGTGAGCACCACGTCCGTGGCGGTGACGCCGGCCGGACGCTCGCCGGTCAGCTTGAACCCGACAACCCTGGGAATCAGCATCGACACCGGCTGTCCCAGCATCGCGGCCTCGGCCTCGATACCGCCGACGCCCCAGCCCAGCACGCCGAGGCCGTTCTCCATCGTGGTGTGGCTGTCGGTACCCACACAGGTGTCCGGATACGCGACGCCGTCGCGCTCCATCACGACACTCGCCAAGTACTCGATGTTGACCTGGTGCACGATGCCCGTGCCGGGCGGCACCACCTTGAAATCGTTGAAGGCGCCCTGTCCCCAGCGCAGGAACTGGTAGCGCTCACCGTTGCGCTCGTACTCGATCTCGACGTTGCGCTCGAACGCGTTGGCGGTTCCGAACAGATCGGCGATCACCGAGTGGTCGATCACCAGGTCGGCCGGTGCCAGCGGGTTCACCTGATCGGGGTCGCCGCCGAGCTCGCCGACCGCCTCACGCATGGTCGCGAGGTCCACGATGCACGGCACGCCGGTGAAGTCCTGCATGATCACCCGCGCAGGAGTGAATTGAATCTCCACGCTGGGCTCCGCCGAGGGATCCCACTTCGCGATCGAGGAGATGTGGTCCTTGGTGATGTTGGCGCCGTCCTCGGTGCGCAGCAGATTTTCGGCGAGCACCTTGAGGCTGTACGGAAGTTTCTCGGTTCCTGGCACCGCATCCAAGCGGTAGATCTGGTAGCTGCGGTCCCCGACCTTCAGCGTGTCGCGGGCTCCGAACGAATTGACCGAATCTTTGCTGCTCACATCAACTCCCGGCTAGATATCGCCGCGACGGGCTGTGTCGACGGCGGTCTCGATTCTAACAGTACGCTTGTCCTGTAAGCCACCCCATGGGTGACTCGAGTCTTCACCTGCTGTGCGCGTGCTGCCACCCGGAGGAATACCCATCCCGTACGGTTTCACCTGTGATCGGATCGCATGTCATGCCGTTTCCACCGACTTATATCCCGCCCGATGTGTGCGGGCCGGTTGGACAGGATCCCGCGACGACGCCGGTCGAGGCATGTATGAACATGGTGATCGCCGATATCAAGGACGACGGCTTCAGCGCTGCGCCGACTCCGGAGAACGCCGGCCTGGCCGGCGTCGTGGCCGAGGCCAAGGCCAAGGGTATCGACCTCAAGGTCGTCGTCGTCGAGCAAAACCCGCCGATCGACACACCGCTGCGCGATATCGCCACCGAGGTGGGGGAGGCGTACCCGGGGTCGACGGTGCTGGTGCTCAGCCCGACGGAGTCGGGCACCTTCAGCACGACTTATGACCGGGTGACGCTCGAGGCGGGGCAGGACGTCGCCGAGGGCCGCGGTTCGGTGCAGGGATCGAAGAATTTCGTCAGCGAGTTGACGACCCAACATTTCCCGTGGACGACATTCACGATTGTGGTCGTACTGGCAGTGATTGCCGCCGTCGTGGCAACGCGAATGTTGCAAAACCGCGCCAAACGCGAGGACGCTTAGAGACACCCGAAAAGCCGCCTGGCGCTGCGGTTTTGCGAACTTCCGGCGGACGAAAAGTCACAGCGGTATAACACTATCTGCAATTACAAACTTGTAGTTTGTGACTAAAGTTTCTTTGGCGTCAGATGTGACGTACGGTGCAATCTGTAGCTGATGTTGCAGATGTGACTCATGTGACTTCTGTGCATTCGCGTGAGCCATAGGAGACCTTGTCAATGAGACGCACCTCTAGCGCCTCTGCTTCGCGGCTATGCACGCGGGTCTGCGTGATTCCACTTACCGCCGGCATGCTGCTCGTCACACCGGGATTGGCTGTGGCACAACCCGGCACCGCGGACAGCCTGGGGGCGCTCGTCGCCCAAGTCGCCAACGTCAATCAGAAGCTGCAGGATCTCGGCGCCGCCATCCAGGCGAAGCAGGAAGGCGTCAACAAGGCGATCGTCGATGTGCAGACCGCACGTGAGAACGCCGCCACCGCGCAGCGTGAGGTCGACGCCGCCGCGCAGCGCGTGAAGGATGCCAATATCGCCATCGGGGCGGCGCAGGACCGGTTCGACACCTACGCCGTCGCAACGTATGTCAACGGTCCCTCGAGCTCGTATCTGACCGCATCGGATCCGAGTGACATCCTCGACACGGCAACGACCGCGCAGACACTGCAGGTCAGCACGCAGCGCGTGATCGCCGATCTGCAGCGGGCGCGAACCGAACAGGTCAACAAGGAGTCGGCCGCGCGGTTGGCCAAGCAGAACGCGGACCAGGCGGTCATCGACGCCGAGGCCAGCCAGCAGACCGCGGTGTCGGCGCTCACGGATGCCCAACAGACTTTCAAGACTCAGCAGGCCGAGTTGGACAAGTTGACGGCCGAACGCGCCGCGGCACAGGCCAAGCTCGACGAGGTCCGCACGGCGTCGGCGCCTGCACGTGGTGTCGGAGCCCAGCCGGCCGCCGCGGCGACAGGTCCGTCGAACCCCGCCGCCGACTGGGACCGTGCGCCACACAAGATCGATCCGGGCACCGGTAACTGGGCCACGGCGTGGGATCCGTTCCTGCCCGCCATCCCCAGTGCCTTCGTCAGTGGTGATCCGATCGCGATCATCAACACGATCCTCGGGTACGCGTCGACCTCGGCGCAGGTCACCCAGGATCTGGGACGCAAGTTCCTGCAGAGTCTGGGCCTGCTGCCCACCCCGAGCGGATACACCAACGGCGGTGCGATTCCCAACGTCCGGGGCCAGCAGGCCAGCGAGTACGTGATCCAGCGCGCCATGGCGCAGCGGGGCGTGCCGTATTCGTGGGGCGGCGGCAACGCCGCAGGAAAGAGCACCGGCATCGATTCCGGTTCCAACACAGTCGGATTCGACTGCTCGGGGCTGACGCTCTACGCGTTCGCGGGAGTCGGTATCAAGCTGGACCACTACACGGGTTCGCAGTACAACGCGGGTCGCAAGATCCCGTCGGCGCAGGCGCGCCGTGGCGACCTGCTGTTCTGGGGGCCCAACGCCAGTCAGCACGTCGCGATCTACCTCGGTGACGGCCAGATGCTCGAGGCCCCCTACACCGGATCCGTCGTCAAGGTCTCGCCAGTGCGGACCAGTGGCATGACCCCGTATGCGACACGTCTCATCGAATGGTGACGAGAAGGATTACATTGCACTTCAAGCGTTTTCGCTTCTTTACCGGCTTTGTGCATGATGGTCGTGGCGCTCGCCGTCGCCATCGGTGCGGCCATGCCCGCCAATGCCGCTCCCGACGACGGCCAGTGGGACCCCACGCTGCCGAAAGTTCTCAGCGCGGGCGCGCCGGGGGATCCGCTCTCCATCGCCAACGCGTCGCTGGCGGCGACCGCGCAGGCCACCGAGGCCACCATGGACCTCGGCCGCAAGTTCTTGTCCACTCTCGGCTTCGGTCCGCCCGCAGGGGCCAGCGTGGCACCGGGCCGGGTGCGCGGCCCACAGGCCGTCGAGTACGTCATCCGGCGCGGCGGTTCCCAGATCGGCACCCCGTATTCCTGGGGCGGTGGTAAGCCCACCGGCCCCAGCACCGGCGTCGACTCCGGTGCCAACATCGTCGGCTACGACTGCTCCGGCTTCACGCAGTTCGCCTTCGCCGGGGTCGGTGTGCTGATCCCGAAGTACTCCGGCGATCAGTACAACACCGGTCGCAAGGTTCCGACGAACCAGGCCAAGCGCGGCGATCTGCTGTTCTGGGGCCCGGGCGGCACCCAGCACGTCGCGATCTACCTCGGCGGCGGCAAGATGCTGGAGTCCGGGGGCACGGCAGGCGGGGTCGCCGTCAGCCCGGTGCGGACCGCGGGTCTGCAGCCCTACGTGGCGCGCATTATCGAAACCTGAGTGTGGTCTGAGTTAAAGCTGAGCACCAGTGGTGAATATCGGTGTCCGGCGCGGCCAACCCCGGGCAACGTCGACGGATTCCGAAGTGCCTGGAATAGTTGACGACGAGCGTGCGGCGGACAAGGTGTCGCAGAGGCCGGATATTGGCCATACACAGATGTGGGAGGACCGTTGATGACGTCACCGAGTGGGCCGCCGCAGGGCGCCGGAGGGTTCCCTGGACAGGCCCCGTCCGGGCAGGGCCCCGCGCAGGGTTACCCCCCCGGTCCGACCGGAACGCATGCCGCACCGGGCAACAACGGGGGCCTCCAACAGGAGGTGCACACCCTGGAGCGCGCGATCTTCGAGGTCAAGCGGATCATCGTCGGCCAGGACCAACTCGTCGAGCGGATGCTGGTCGGCCTGCTCGCCAAGGGCCACGTCCTGCTCGAGGGTGTGCCCGGCGTGGCCAAGACGCTCGCCGTCGAGACGTTCGCCAAGGTCGTGGGCGGCACCTTCGCACGTATTCAGTTCACCCCCGACCTGGTGCCCACCGACATCGTCGGCACCCGGATCTACCGACAGGGCAAGGAGGAGTTCGACATCGAACTCGGCCCTGTCGTGGTCAACTTCCTGCTCGCCGACGAGATCAACCGCGCCCCGGCCAAGGTGCAGTCGGCGCTGCTCGAGGTGATGGCCGAGCGCAAGATCTCCATCGGCGGCAAGACGTTCCCGCTGCCCGCACCGTTCCTGGTCATGGCCACGCAGAACCCGATCGAGCAGGAGGGTGTGTACGCCCTGCCCGAAGCGCAGCGCGACCGCTTCCTGTTCAAGCTCAACATCGACTACCCGACGCCGGAAGAAGAGCGCGAGATCATCTACCGGATGGGTGTGAAGCCCCCGGAGCCCAAGCAGGTGCTCGGCCCCGGCGACCTCCTGCGTCTGCAGGACGTTGCCGCCAACAACTTCGTGCATCACGCGCTCGTGGACTATGTGGTGCGCGTCGTCACCGCAACGCGTGAGCCCGACAAGTTCGGCATGCCCGACGCGAAGGCGTGGATCGCGTACGGCGCATCCCCACGCGCCTCGCTCGGCATCATCGCCGCCGCTCGCGCCCTTGCGCTGGTGCGCGGACGTGACTACGTCGTCCCGCAGGACGTCGTCGAGGTCATCCCGGATGTTCTGCGGCACCGTCTCGTGCTGACCTACGACGCGCTGGCCGACGAGATCTCCGCAGAGACGGTGATCAACCGGATCTTGCAGACTGTCGGTCTCCCGCAGGTCAATGCCATTCCGCAGCAAGGTCATTCGGTACCGCCCGTCATGCCTGCCGCTGCCGCTGCGGCCAGCGGTCGGTGACTCGAACACCGGGCCGACCGACGCGGCAAGTCGATCTGCCGTCGCTCAAGCGTGGGGAGATTCGCGACCCCGCGCTGACGGCGGCGCTGCGCAAGCTCGAGTTGACCGTGCGC
Organism: uncultured Actinomycetota bacterium; assembly: GCA_963843135.1. GTDB lineage: Bacteria > Actinomycetota > Actinomycetes > Mycobacteriales > Mycobacteriaceae > Mycobacterium. The sequence goes on along the minus strand of CAWJJA010000024.1, from coordinate 519,802 downwards.
CGCAAGCTCGACGGCGTGCTGCACGGCGACCACCTCGGCTTGCTTCCAGGTCCGGGTTCTGAACCCGGCGAATCGCGGCTCTACCAGCCCGGCGACGATGTGCGCCGGATGGACTGGTCGGTGACGGCCCGCACCACGCATCCGCATGTGCGGCAGATGATCGCCGACCGCGAACTGGAAACCTGGTTGGTCGTCGACATCTCGGCGAGCCTGGACTTCGGCACCGTGGGCTGCGAGAAGCGTGACCTGGCAGTGGCGGCCGCTGCGGCCATCACGTTCCTCAACAGTGGCGGCGGCAACCGGATCGGCGCCATCATCGCCAACGGCGACTCCGTGCGGCGGGTGCCTGCGTTGTCGGGCCGGATGCACGAGCAGGAGATGCTGCGGGCCATCGCCACCATGCCGAAGGCGCCCGCGGGCGTGCGCGGCGACCTGGCGGCAACCATCGACGCCCTTCGCAGGCCCGAACGCCGGCGCGGGATGGCCGTGATCATCAGCGACTTCCTCGGCCCGATCGACTGGATACGGCCGTTGCGGGCCATCGCCGGACGGCACGAGGTACTCGGTATCGAAGTGCTGGACCCGCGCGACGTCGAACTGCCCGCCGTCGGCGACGTCATCCTTCAGGACGCCGAGACCGGCCGCACCCGTGAGTTCACCATCGACGAGCAGCTGCGCGACGACTTCGCCAAGGCCGCAGCGGCCCATCGAGCCGAGGTGGCGCGGACGCTGCGACGTTGCGACGCACCGTTGCTCTCGCTGCGCACCGACAGGGACTGGATCGCCGATGTTGTCCGGTTCGTTGCCACCCGCCGCTTGGCCCTGGCTGGCCGCGCCTGAGGCGATTGACCTGAAATGTTAAGGCGTACATGACATTACCGCTCCTTGGACCGATAACGCTGTCGGGGTTCGAGCACGCTTGGTTCTTCTTGTTCCTGTTGGTCGTGCTCGGCGTCGTCGCGCTCTACATCGTCGTCCAGCTGGCTCGGCACCGGCGGATGCTGCGGTTCGCCAACATGGAATTGCTGGAGAGCGTTGCGCCCAAGCGGCCGACACGGCGGCGGCATCTTCCCGCGATCCTGCTCGTGATCGCGCTCGTGTTTTTCACCGTGGCGATGGCCGGCCCGACGCATGACGTCCGCATTCCGCGCAACCGTGCCGTCGTGATGCTCGTCATGGACGTGTCGCAGTCGATGCGCGCCACCGACGTCTCACCGAACCGCATGGCCGCGGCCCAGGAGGCGTCCAAACAGTTCGCCGACGAACTCACCCCAGGCATCAATCTCGGACTGATCGCGTACGCCGGGACGGCGACCGTGCTCGTCTCACCGACCACCGGCCGCGAGGCCACCAAGGCGGCGATCGACAAGCTGCAGTTCGCCGACCGAACCGCCACAGGCGAAGGCATCTTCACCGCGTTGCAGGCGATCGCCACCGTGGGGGCGGTGATCGGCGGTGGCGACGAACCGCCACCGGCACGCATCGTGTTGTTCTCCGACGGTAAGGAGACCGTGCCGTCGAACCCGGACAACCCGAAGGGCGCCTTCACCGCGGCACGCACCGCGAAGGACCAGGGGGTGCCGATCTCCACGATCTCGTTCGGGACGCCCTACGGATATGTCGAGATCAACGACCAACGTCAGCCGGTGCCCGTCGACGACGTGATGCTCAAGGAAATCGCGGATCTGTCCGGCGGCGAGGCGTTCACCGCGTCAAGCCTCGAGCAGCTGCGTGCGGTGTATGCGAACCTGCAACAGCAGATCGGCTACGAAACGATCAGGGGCGATGCGAGTGTGGGCTGGCTGCGTCTCGGCGCGCTGGCGCTCGCGCTGGCCGCGTTGTCGGCCCTGCTCATCAACCGTCGTCTGCCGAACTAGGGACGACGAACTGATATGACGATTCCGCTACTGGGGCCTGTCTCGCTCACCGGATTCCAACACATCTGGTGGCTCGTGCTCTTCCTCATCATCGTCGCGGGGTTGGTCGCGCTGTACGTCGTCGCCCAGCTCGGCAGGCGCAGGCGGCTGCAGCAGTTCGCCAACACCGAACTGCTCGACAGCGTGGCGCCCAAGCGGCCGAGCCGGTGGCGTCACGCGCCGGCGGCGCTGCTCGCAATCTCGTTGTTGCTCTTGACCATCGCGCTGGCCGGACCCACCTACGATCAACGCCTACCGCGCAACCGCGCTGTCGTGATGCTGGCCATCGACGTGTCACAGTCGATGCGCGCCACCGATGTGGATCCCGATCGGCTGACCGCCGCCAAGGAAGCCTCCAAGACGTTCGTCGACGAGCTCACCCCGGGGATCAACCTTGGAGTCATCGCCTACGCAGGCACCGCGACGGTCTTGGTTTCGCCGACCACGAACCGGGACGCGAGCAGGCGCGCCATCGAGAATCTTCAGGTGGCCGACCGCACGGCTACCGGCGAAGCGATTTTCACCGCACTGTCGTCGATTGCCACGGTCGGGGCCGTGATCGGCGGCGGTGACACGCCACCCCCGGCACGCATCGTGCTGTTCTCCGACGGTAAGGAAACGGTGCCGTCGAACCCGGACAACCCCAAGGGCGCCTTCACGGCGGCGCGGACCGCCAAGGACCAGGGCGTACCGATCTCGACCATCTCCTTCGGCACCAAAAACGGCTCGGTCGAGGTCAACAACGAGCGGGTTCCGGTGCCCGTCGACGACGAAATGATGAAGAAGATCGCCCAGCTCTCCGGTGGAGAGTCATACACCGCCTCCAACGTCGACGAGCTGAACAAGGTCTACTCCACGCTTCAGGATCAGATCGGCTACGAGACCGTCCGGGGTGAGGCGACCACCGGCTGGCTGCGTCTCGGCGCACTGATCGCGGCCATGGCGGCCGTGGCGAGCCTGTTGATCAACCGCCGGCTGCCACTCTGAGGCGATTTCTTATCAATGCCGTCTAAACGATAGGTTGGCGGGCATGCCGGAATTCGTAGCGCGCTCCGTTCTGGTCACCGGTGGCAACCGCGGCATCGGCCTGGCCATTGCACAGCGTCTGGCGGCCGACGGCCACAAGGTCGCCGTCACCCACCGAGGTTCGGGCGCACCTGAGGCATTGTTCGGCGTTCAGTGTGCGACGTCACCGACAACGACGCCGTCGACCGTGCCTTCAAAGAGGTCGAGGAGCACCAGGGTCCGGTGAGGTGCTGGTGTCCAACGCGGGCATCTCCGCGGACGCGTTCCTCATCCGGATGACCGAGGAGAGGTTCGAGAAGGTCATCGACGCGAACCTCACGGGCGCGTTCCGGGTGACCCAGCGGGCCGCGCGCAGCATGCAGAAGCAAGCGGTTCGGCCGGATCATCTACGTCGGGTCGGTCTCCGGCAGCTGGGGCATCGGCAATCAGACCAACTATGCGGCCTCCAAGGCGGGCCTGATCGGCATGGCCCGCTCGATCTCCCGGGAGATGTCCAAGGCCGGAGTCACCGCGAACGTGGTCGCGCCCGGCTACATCGACACCGAGATGACCCGCGCGCTGGACGAGCGCATCCAGGCGGGTGCGCTGGATTTCATCCCCGCGAAACGGGTCGGCACCGCAGAGGAGGTCGCAGGCGCCGTCAGCTTCCTGGCATCCGAGGACGCCAGCTACATCGCCGGCGCAGTCATCCCCGTCGATGGCGGCATGGGCATGGGCCACTAGAAAGAACAAGGAGCTTCACATGACACTTCTGCAAGGCAAGCGGATCCTCGTCACGGGGATCATCACCGACGCCTCGATCGGGTTCCACATCGCCAAGGTCGCCCAGGAGGCGGGCGCCGAGCTGGTACTCACCGGGTTCGACCGGATGAGGCTGATCCAGCGGATCGCCGACCGGCTCCCGGAGAAGGCGCCGCTGCTCGAGCTCGACGTGCAGAACGAGGAGCACCTGAGCACGCTCGCCGACCGCGTCGCCGAGGTGATCGGCGACGGCAACAAGCTCGACGGCGTGGTGCACTCGATCGGCTACATGCCGCAGACGGGGATGGGCATCAACCCGTTCTTCGATGCGCCGTACGAGGACGTCGCCAAGGGCATCCACATCTCGGCGTATCTCGTATGCGTCGCTGGCGAAAGCGGTGTTGCCCATCATGAATCCGGGCGGCTCGATCGTCGGGATGGACTTCGACCCGACGCGCGCGATGCCTGCCTACAACTGGATGACGGTGGCCAAGAGTGCGCTGGAGTCGGTCAACCGGTTCGTGGCACGCGAGGCGGGTCCGTACGGTGTGCGCTCGAATCTCGTTGCCGCAGGGCCGATCCGCACGCTGGCGATGAGCGCCATCGTCGGTGGCGCGCTCGGCGAGGAGGCCGGCACGCAGATGAAGCTGCTCGAAGAGGGCTGGGATCAGCGGGCGCCCGTCGGCTGGAACATGAAGGATCCGACGCCGGTCGCCAAGACCGTGTGCGCACTGTTGTCGGACTGGCTGCCCGCTACCACCGGCACGATCGTCTACGCCGACGGCGGCGCGAGCACCCAGTTGCTGTAATGGATATCGACGCCCTCCTACTGCTGTCTTTCGGCGGTCCGGAGGGTCCCGACCAGGTGATGCCGTTCCTCGAGAACGTCACAAGGGGCCGCGGGATTCCGCAGGAGCGGCTCGCTGCCGTCGCCGAGCACTACCTGCATTTCGACGGCGTCTCGCCGATCAACGGCATCAACCGAGCGCTGATCGATGCGCTGCGCGGACTCATCGACATCCCGGTCTACTTCGGTAACCGCAACTGGGAGCCGTATATCGAAGATGCGGTCACCGCCATGGCCGCCGACGGCATCCGCAGCGCTGCGGTTTTCGCCACGTCGGCGTGGGGTGGCTACTCGGGCTGCACGCAGTACGTCGAGGACATCGCGAGGGCGAGGCGAGCCGCAGGCGATGCGGCGCCACAGCTGGTGAAACTGCGTCAGTTCTACGACCATCCGCTCTTCGTGGCGATGTTCAGCGACGCAATCACCGACGGCGGCGCAGGGCGTCGCGGACGATGCGCGGTTGGTGTTCACCGCACACTCCATTCCGCTGTCGGCCAGATCCCGTTGTGGCACAGAGCTATACGAGCGGCAGGTGGCGTACGCCGCCAAGCTCGTCGCCGACGCCGCGGGGTACGACGACTATGACCAGGTCTGGCAGTCGCGGTCGGGGCCGCCGCAGGTGCCGTGGCTGGAGCCCGACGTGGCCGATCATCTCGCTGCGCTCGCCGGGGCGGGCACCGGCGCGGTGATCGTCTGCCCGATCGGCTTCGTGGCCGACCACATCGAGGTGGTCTGGGATCTCGACCACGAACTGAAGCTGCAGGCGCAGGACCTCCACATCGCATTCGCACGGGCCACGACACCCAACGCCGACCTTGCGCGTGTCGTCGCCGACCTACTCGACGAGGTGCGCACAGATCGCGACCCGGTTCGCGTGCCGGGCCCGGATGCTCCACCACTGCAGGGGTTCTCGGTTGACGGTGTCGTGTGCACACCTCGGTGCGATACCGGTTAGCCCGGGCCTCGCTACCGGTGTCGCGGCTGCCGGACCCGGTCAGCCTTTCCAGGCGGACTGCAGGATCGCGCTGACGGCCGCCAGCCGTGCAGATCGCACGACCCCGTTCAGCGGACGCAGCGCCTCGCTTGCGGTCTGTACGTCCGCGGAGCTGGTCAGCCCGATGGGGATCAGTCCCGAACTCACCGTGATGATCGCGTCGATGTACGCCGCGTTTTCCAGTACGCGCAATGCACGCGTTGGGGCATGGTCGGGGATGCTGTGCCGCCGTTCGGATTCCACGACCTGCTCGACGAGACTGCGCGGATCCTCGATATCGCGGCCTGCCGCTTCGGCGTGCAGGGCGCCCAACGCGTCTGCCGCCGAGCGAACGGCAGAGCGCATCGTGTACTCCGCCTCACCGAGGTCGAGGCCGTCGGTGGGCGTCGCGCCCGGTACCGAGTACACCGTCCAGGACAGTCCGCACGGATCGGGGGCGCTGTCGGGGTCGTCGCTGTCCTCGTCGCCATCGGGGTATTCGTAGTCGGGTACCAAGCCGATCGCCTCGGACGGGTCACCTGCCACGATGAGTGCCTCGCCCGCGGCCACGGCGTCGCGCTGAAATTGTGTGCCCGCGGGCAGCCCGCGGACGTCACCGGGCACCGGTAGGGCCACGCCCATCACGGGCGCTCCGCCGCCGCGGCCCGCGCTGGTGCGCAGTGTCTGCAGCAGCGAGACCGCGCCCGCGTCGGTCAGATCCGGCCACGGCAGGCCGGTGCGACCGGCGGCCACCGAATCGTATGCGGTGACGGAATGTCTTGGTGCCCATTGTGATAGCGCGTCCAACACATCGTCGGGCGCGGCGACGCCTGCAAGCCAGGCATTCGCCCACACCGACAACGACACACTCGGACGCCACATGATTTCCGCAGTGTAGTTGTTAGCCGCTCATCGGGTGAGCTACGCGCTAGGCTGATGTCATGCCTGCAGCGTTGATCTGGCTAATCGCCGCGCTGGCCCTCGCCGGGGCCGAGGCGCTGACCGGCGATCTGTTCCTGCTGATGCTGGGCGGCGGGGCCCTGGCAGCCGCGGGTTCCAGCCTGATCTTCGACGACCTCTGGGTCCACGGAGCAGTGTTCGCGGTCGCGTCGGTGCTGCTACTCGTGCTCGTTCGGCCGGCGCTGCGCAGGCACTTTCTGTCGGGCAAGGGCCTGCCCGAGCCCGTCAAGGCGTTGGAAGGCAAAAGCGCGCTGGTGCTCGACCGGATCGGGCGCCACGAGGGACAGGTGAAGCTCGAGGGTGAAGTCTGGACCGCGCGCCCACTCAACGAGAACGATGTCTACGAACCCGGCGATCACGTGACCGTTGTGCAGATCGACGGCGCAACCGCTGTCGTCCAAAAGGTCGTCTAGCCGAGCCTCGGCTACTACGGAAGGAACTTTCATGGATGGTGCCGTCGCCGGCCTGATTCTGGTGGCTGTGCTGGTGGTGTTCGCCGCCATCATCGTCGCCAAGTCCATTGCGCTGATCCCGCAGGCCGAGGCCGCGGTGATAGAGCGGCTCGGCCGCTACAGCAAGACCGTGTCGGGGCAGCTGACGCTGCTCCTGCCGTTCGTCGACAAGATCCGCGCCCGTGTCGACCTGCGTGAGCGGGTGGTGTCGTTCCCGCCGCAGCCGGTGATCACCGAGGACAACCTCACGGTGAACATCGACACCGTCGTCTACTTCCAGGTGACCAATCCGCAGGCCGCCGTCTACCAGATCAGCAACTACATCGTCGGCGTCGAGCAGTTGACCACCACGACACTGCGCAACGTGGTCGGCGGTATGACGCTGGAGCAGACGCTGACGTCCCGCGACTCGATCAACGGCCAGCTGCGCGGTGTGCTCGACGAGGCCACCGGCCGATGGGGCCTTCGGGTCGCGCGCGTCGAGCTGCGCAGTATCGACCCGCCGCCGTCGATCCAGGAGTCGATGGAAAAGCAGATGCGCGCCGACCGCGAGAAGCGCGCCATGATCCTGATGGCGGAAGGCAGCCGCGAGGCGTCGATCAAGCAGGCCGAGGGCCAGAAGCAGGCCCAGATCCTCTCGGCCGAGGGTGCCAAGCAGGCGGCGATCCTGGCCGCCGAGGCAGACAGGCAGTCCCGCATGCTGCGCGCTCAAGGCGAGCGGGCCGCTTCGTATCTGCAGGCCCAGGGCCAGGCCAAAGCCATCGAGAAGACGTTCGCCGCGATCAAGGCCGGCCGGCCGACGCCCGAGATGCTGGCCTACCAATACCTGCAGACGCTGCCGCTGATGGCCAAGGGTGAAGCCAACAAGGTGTGGCTGGTGCCCAGCGATTTCGGGACCGCGCTGCAGGGCTTCACCAAGATGCTCGGCGCGCCCGGCGACGATGGCGTGTTCCGCTACCAGCCGTCGCCGGTGGAGGAGAACCTGCCCAAGCCCGAGGACGACTCAGCCGAGGTGGCCGAGTGGTTCAACACCCAGACCGATCCGGAGATTGCCCAGGCGGTCGCGCAGGCAGTGGCCGAGGCGCGTACTCCCGTTTCGGGCACTCCTCCCATTCCGGAACCGGCGATCGACCCGCCTATGCAGTATCCGCCGCTGTCGCAGCAGTCACAGAATCATCCGTCGCAGAATCCGCCGGGTCCCGGCCGTCACGGCGTCTGACGCGATGCGCGCGGATCTCGTAGATCAGCCCGGCCGCGCCCACACACGCGGTGCAGAACGAGACAAGGACCAGTAGCGGGTTGACGTTTCCCGTCAGCGCGTCGCCGAGGATCACCACCGCTGCGGTGCCGGGCACCAACCCGACCAGGGTGGCGAGCGTATAGGGGAGTACCCGTACCGCCGACGCGCCGGCTGCGTAGTTCAGCACCGAGAACGGCACGGCGGGGATCAAGCGCATCGAGACGATCGTGGGCCAGCCGCGGTCGCGCATCCGGGCGTCCAGCGACTCGATCCGGGGGTGGCGCACCAGCTTGTTGAGCTGCCACCCCGCGGCGCGGACCGCAAGCATCGCGATGACCGCGCTGACGGTGGCGGCCGCGACAGCGAGCGGGACACCGAGAACCGGACCGAACAGCAGGCCCGCGGCGAGGGTGAATGCTGTGCGCGGGAACGGAAAGATCGTGACCACGATGTGCGCGCCGAGGAACGCCAACGGAAACCAGGGGCCGACGGAATTCGCCCAATCGCGCAGTTGAACCGCGGTGGGCAAGTCCACCAGCAGCGCGACTGCGACGAGAATCACAATGGCTACCAGGATCGCGAACACGCGTCGTCGCGGGACCGCGGATGCGGTCGCGATCACCGAGCGACGCAGGGCGCGCAGGGTGCTGACGACGCTATTCACGCTTACCAACCCTACGTGCCGCAGCCGCCCGACACCGGTCGGCGCGTGCGTGAGTCGGCTGCCCGGCGGTCAACACCGTGACCCGGATCATTTAGCCTGGTGAACGGTCGTGTTAGACACAGAAGTCACACACTGCGACAACAGGAGAAAACCGGTGTCGGTAGATACGTCCGTGGGATCGGAGTCGGATCGCGAGCAGTGGCGCGCCGCCGTTGCCGGGGTGCTCGCCAAGAGCAGTCGCAAGGATCCCGCCGAACTCGGCGAGGCGCCTGAGCAGCTTCTCGACTCGCCGACGTATGAAGGCTTCCCGATCCGGCCGCTCTACACCATCCTCGACTCTCAACCCGAGGCGCCGCTGCCTGGCCGGTGGCCGTACACCCGCGGTTCCGATGGGCGCCGTGACGTCAAGTCCGGCTGGAAGGTCGCCGAAACATTTCCGGCGCCGGGGCAGGTCTCGGTGGTCGACGGAAACGGTGCGGTGCTGGCCGCGCTCACCGAGGGCACGAGCGCACTGGTCCTGAAGGTCGGGCGCGACGGTGTGAGTGCCGACGAACTCGACCGGCTCCTCGAGGGTGTGTTCCTGGAACTGGTCCCGGTTGCGCTCGATGCCGGGACTGACTTCGCGGCCGCTGCCGACGCGGTGCTGGCGCTGGTGATCGACCTGGACGATGAACGGCGGGCACGCCTTTCGGTAGACCTGGGCGCGGACCCCCTCACTGCGACCCTCAGCGGCCGTGCCACACCGTCGACCGATGAAGTGCTGGCCACCGCCGCCAAGACCGTCGCCTACGACGGCGGCGTACGTGCGATCACCGTCGACGGCCCCGCGTTCCATGATCTCGGCGCGAACGCGTCATGGGAACTGGGGGGTGCGATCGCCGCGGGTGTCAGCTACCTGCGGCTGTTGGCCGACGGCGGAATCCCGGTGCCGGAAGCGTTGCGTCAGATCAGCTTCCGCTTCGCCGCCGACGACGATCAGTTCATGACGATCGCCAAGCTACGCGCGGCGCGTCAGATCTGGGCGCGGGTGGCCGAAGTGGTGGATGCCGCCGACGCCGGCGCGGCGACCGTCCACGCGGTCACATCCAAACCGATGATGGCGCAACGTGATCCGTGGGTGAACATGCTTCGCACCACCGTTGCCGCGTTCGCGGCGGGGGTCGGGGGAGCCGACACCGTTGCCGTGCAAACGTTCGACAGCGCCATCCCCGGTGGATGGCCCGGCACCGCAGCCAGCTTCGCGCGGCGGATGGCACGCAATACCCAACTGTTGCTGCTGGAGGAGTCGCACATTGGGCGCGTACTCGACCCTGGCGGCGGCTCGTGGTTCATCGAAGACCTCACCCGCTCGCTTGCCGAGGAGGCGTGGAAGCACTTCCGCGATATCGAATCCCGCGGCGGCTTCGCGGCTGCCACCGACTATCTGGCCACCCGGATCGCAGAAGTGAGCGAGAAGCGCAGCGACGACATCGCCCACCGGCGTACCGCGCTCACCGGCGTCAACGAGTATCCAAACCTCTCGGAAATACCCCTGCCCCAAGCTGATCCGATCCCCGGCGTGCAGCGTTACGCGGCGGGTTTCGAAGAATTGCGCGACCGTTCCGATGCGTATCTCGAAGAACACGGCCGTCGGCCCACCGCACTGCTCCTGCCGCTCGGCCCGCTGTCCGAACACAACATCCGCACGACGTTCGCAGCGAACCTGCTGGCATCGGGCGGCGTCGAGACCGTCAACCCGGGCCCGGTGGATGCCGCGGGGGTGGCGCAGGCGATTGCGGATGCGGGCGGCGTCGTCGTCGCCGTGATCTGCGGCACCGACGCCCGATACGGCGCCGAGGCGTCCGGCGTCGTCGACGCGGCCCGTGCGGCCGGGGTGGCGCAGGTGTATCTGGCCGGACCGGAGAAGGCGGTCGCCGATGCCGTCCAGCAAGCCGGACGCATACGTGACCGCCAAGATCGACGCGATCGCCGCGCTGTCGACGCTTCTCACACGATTGGGGGCCTGAGATGACTGTTTCCAATGTCGCCGGCCAACCGGCTCCGGGCGTAACGCCGGGTCCTATCACCAACTTCGCCGACGTTCCGCTCTACGGCGAGAAGACAGCCGAACCCGCGACCGAGGCCGCGGTGAGCGAGCATGTCGCCGCAGCGGCGGCCGCACACGGCTATACCGCCGATCAGCTGGACTGGGCCACCCCAGAAGGAATCGACGTCAAACCGGTGTACATCGCCGCCGACCGCGATGCCGTGGTCGAGGCGGGTTATCCGCTCGACAGCTTCCCCGGCGCACCGCCGTTCGTCCGTGGCCCGTATCCGACCATGTACGTCAACCAGCCGTGGACCATCCGCCAGTACGCGGGCTTCTCGACGGCGGCGGAGTCCAATGCGTTCTACCGCCGCAACCTCGCCGCGGGGCAGAAGGGTCTGTCGGTTGCGTTCGACCTCGCCACCCACCGCGGCTACGACTCCGACCACCCCCGGGTGGCGGGCGACGTCGGAATGGCCGGTGTGGCAATCGATTCCATTCTCGATATGCGACAGCTGTTCGACGGTATCGACCTTTCGACCGTCTCGGTGTCGATGACGATGAACGGCGCTGTGCTGCCCATCCTCGCGCTATACGTGGTCGCCGCCGAGGAACAGGGTGTACCTCCGGAGAAGTTGGCCGGGACCATCCAGAACGACATCCTCAAAGAGTTCATGGTCCGCAACACCTACATCTATCCGCCCAAGCCCTCGATGCGCGTGATCTCCGACATCTTCGGCTACACGAGCGTGAAGATGCCGAAGTTCAATTCGATCTCGATTTCCGGATACCACATCCAAGAGGCCGGTGCCACAGCCGATCTCGAGCTCGCCTACACGCTGGCCGACGGGGTCGAATACATCAAGGCGGGCCTGGACGCGGGGCTGGACATCGACAAGTTCGCGCCGCGCCTTTCGTTCTTCTGGGGCATCGGCATGAACTTCTTCATGGAGGTCGCCAAGCTGCGTGCCGGCCGGCTGCTGTGGAGTGAACTCGTCGCGCAGTTCGGGCCGAACAACGACAAGTCGCTGTCTCTGCGGACCCACTCGCAGACCTCGGGATGGTCGTTGACCGCCCAGGATCCGTTCAACAACGTCGCGCGGACCTGTATCGAGGCCATGGCCGCAACCCAGGGGCACACGCAGTCCCTGCACACCAATGCGCTCGACGAGGCGCTCGCATTGCCGACCGACTTCTCGGCGCGCATCGCCCGTAACACCCAGCTGCTGCTGCAGCAGGAATCCGGAACGACACGTCCGATCGACCCGTGGGGCGGTTCGTATTATGTCGAATGGCTTACCCACGAGCTGGCCCAGAAGGCCCGCGCACACATTCTCGAGGTGGCCGAGCACGGCGGTATGGCCCAGGCGATCGGCGAGGGCATTCCAAAGATGCGTATCGAGGAGGCCGCCGCGCGTACGCAGGCGCGCATCGACTCTGGCGCGCAGCCGGTCATCGGTGTGAACAAGTACCAGGTCGACGAGGACCACGAGGTCGAGGTGCTCAAGGTCGAGAACAGCCGGGTGCGTGCCGAACAGATCGCCAAGCTCCAAGAGTTGCGCGCCGAACGCGACGAAGCCGCAACCCAGGCGGCGTTGGCCGAACTGACAAGGGCTGCAGGTGAGTCCGAGGCCGCGGGCCAAGACGGTCTCGGGAACAACCTGATGGCGCTGGCTATCAACGCGGCTCGTGCGCACGCGACCGTCGGCGAGATCTCCGACGCGCTTGAGAAGGTCTACGGCCGGCACCAGGCCGAGATCCGTACGATCGCAGGCGTCTACCGAGATGAGGTGGGGAAGGTCAGCAATATCTCTACCGCAACGGAACTGGTCTCCAAGTTCGCCGAGGCCGACGGCCGCCGGCCCCGAATCCTGGTCGCCAAGATGGGCCAGGACGGCCACGACCGTGGACAGAAGGTGATCGCAACGGCGTTCGCAGACATCGGCTTCGACGTCGACGTCGGCTCGTTGTTCTCCACGCCGGAGGAGGTCGCGCGCCAGGCCGCCGACAACGACGTGCACGTGGTCGGGGTGTCGTCGTTGGCAGCCGGCCATCTGACACTGGTGCCCGCGCTGCGCGAGGCGCTCGCAGAGGCGGGCAGGCCCGACATCATGATCGTGGTCGGCGGCGTGATCCCACCGGGTGACTTCGACGAGCTCTACGCGGCGGGAGCGACCGCGATCTTCCCGCCGGGCACCGTGATCGCCGACGCCGCCATCGGCCTGCTGGGCAAGCTCGCCGAGCGGCTGGGCTACAAGCTGTCATAGCCCTGACCCTGATGAATCTCCCGGTCTCTGAACTCGCCGAAGCCGTTCGCTGCGGCGACCGTGCCGCGCTGCCGAAGGCCATCACGCTCGTCGAGTCCACCCGTGCCGATCACCGCGAACAGGCGCAGCAACTGCTGCTGGATCTGATGCCGGACGCCGGTAACGCCATGCACGTCGGGATCACCGGGGTGCCAGGCGTCGGCAAGTCCACCACCATCGAGGCGCTCGGCATGTACCTGATCGAGCAGGGACACCGCGTCGCGGTGCTGGCGGTCGACCCGTCGTCCACGCGAACCGGTGGATCGATCCTCGGCGACAAGACCCGCATGGCGAAGCTGGCGGTGCATCCCGACGCATACATCCGGCCGTCGCCGACCTCGGGCAACCTGGGTGGCGTCGCCCGGGCCACCCGAGAAACAATCGTGCTGCTGGAAGCGGCCGGATTCGACGTGATCCTGGTCGAGACGGTCGGGGTCGGGCAGTCCGAGGTGGCCGTTGCCAACATGGTCGACACGTTCGTGTTCCTGACCCTGGCGCGTACCGGCGATCAGCTCCAGGGAATCAAGAAGGGTGTGCTCGAACTGGCCGACATCGTGGTGGTCAACAAGGCCGACGGTGACCACGCGGTCGAGGCCAAGGCCGCCGCCCGCGAGCTGACCGGCGCGATCAGGTTGATCTATCCGCGTGAAACACTCTGGCGTCCACCAGTTCTCACGATGAGTGCGATGACTGGCGACGGCCTTGTCGAGCTGTGGGAGACAGTGCTCAAGCACCGCCAGGTGCTCACTGACGCCGGCGAGTTCGAGGCCCGACGGCGCACCCAACAGGTCGACTGGACATGGTCGATGGTCCGCGACACCGTGTTGGATCGTGTGCTGTCGAACCCCGCGGTTAAGGAGATCAGGGCCGAGGTGGAGCGCCGGGTACGTGACGGTGAACTGACGCCCGCGCTTGCTGCACAACGCATCCTGGACGCATCTGATATGCGATAACCTAACTTTTTGGTAACACCCCGTTTATTTGCCGGGGGTCCAGGTAAATTCAATGCATTGTGACGGGTGTCAAATCCGCGGAGCGCAGCGCAGCGCTCCCGCACGGTATCCAGGGCGCAGCAGACTCCAGCTTTGCCTGCACCCTGCGTGCCTTCTCCAAATTGTTCCCCGGACGCCGGTACGGCGGTGGCGCACTCTGCGTTTACCTGCACGGTGAGCCCGTCGTCGACGTCTGGACTGGCTACGCCGACCGCCGCGGCACCGAGTACTGGACGGCCGACACCGGCGCCATGGTTTTCTCGGTCACCAAGGGCCTGGCGTCGACGGTGATCCACCGTCTCGCCGACCGTGGCCTCGTCGACTACGACACGCCGGTCAGCGAGTACTGGCCCGAGTTCGGTGCGAACGGCAAGGCCGACATCACGGTGCGTGACGTCATGCGTCACCGCGCCGGGTTATCTCAGCTCAACGGGGTCACCAAGGCCGAACTGCTCGACCATGTCGCGATGGAGAAGCGGATCGCCGCGGCACCGGTCAACCGCCTGCTGTACGGCCATCAGGCATATCACGCATTGACCTACGGCTGGCTGATGTCAGGGCTGGGCCGCGCCATCACCGGCAAGGGGATGCGGGACCTGATCCGCGAGGAATTGGCAGAACCACTCGATACCGACGGACTGCACCTGGGTCGGCCACCAGTGGGCGCGTCGACGCGCGCCGCGCAGATCCTCGCACCTCAGGGCACCTTGGCCAATCCCGTGTTCAACTTCGTGGCACCCAGGTTGGCTGCGCTCGGCGTCTCCGGTGTATTCGGATCGATGTACTTCCCGGGCATGAAGTCCGTCGTGCAGGGAGACACCCCGTTTCTGGATGCGGAGATCCCGGCTGCCAATGGTGTGACGACCGCGCGCTCATTGGCCAAGATGTACGGCGCGATCGCCAACGGCGGTCGCGTCGACGGCACGCAGTTTCTGTCCCGCGAAAAGGTGGAGGGCCTGACCGGCGAGCCGAGCTACGCGCCGGACCGCAACATCTGGGTGCCGCTGTCTTTCCACCTCGGCTACCACGCCGTGCCGATGCCCGGCGTGATGCCGGGCTTCGGGCACGCCGGGCTGGCCGGCTCGGTGGGCTGGGCTGATCCGGAGTCGGGGATGTCGTTCGGGTTCGTTCACAACCGGTTGCTGACGCGGATGGTGCTCGATCAGGCGACGTTCGCCGGCCTTCAAACATTGATTCGCCGCGATGCCGCCCGCGCCCGCAAGCGGGGCTACGAGACGATGCCCGCGCTCGGTGCGCCCTTCAAGAAGATCACGCGGTCCGCCGCAGGTTAGCCCGAACCCGATTCAGCGGCCGGCGGCCGAGAACCACCTGTTCTTCTTGCGCCAGGACTCCGCCGAGGTGATGGCGAAGCCGGCGCCGCACATGCACGCGAACACCCATACCAGCGTGGTGCCGGCGTCAATCGCCTGCAGCTGCGGGATGAACGCCGTTGCGAGCCGGACCACGCAGGCCGCGATGCCTGCGGACGACGATACGAGGTAGATGTTGGCCACGGAGCGAGAGCGCGGATCCTTGCGGAGCACGAGCAGCGCCCGGCACCCGTACCCGAGCAGATAGATCAGGGTCCCGCACAGGAGCAGCCAGTAGATGTTCAGCCAGAGGTCGGTAGGCACCTGGAAGAAGTCGGCCTTGTAGATCTCGGCGCCGTTGCCCAGTGTGAACGCGACCAGCAGCAGCGGTATGCACAGCGTCGCGGGTAACTCGACGTACTGCCTGAACGAGCGCCTCAGGTCGTGGTCCTGCTGCAGCCTGCCGAGCGAGTTGTAGACGACAGCGGACGCGGCGACGATGTAGAGGTCGTGGCCGATGTAGTCCTCGAGATTCCACTTACCTGTCAGTGAGTGAAGGAAAACGCCGAGAGTCTCCGACGCCCAAGGGGACATCAGAAGCACCGCACCGCCCTGCAGCGCGATGTTCAACGTTGCGGCGAACTCCCAGCGAGACGACCAGGTGACGCGGCGAATCCACAAACTCCACGCGATACAGCAAAGTGTTATCGCAATCAGAGAAGTGAGAGCCATAAGTACCGCTTTCGGGCCGCTGTGTACTCAGCAAAGTATAGAGCTACAGCGGCGGTGCGTCACTGCGCGGTTTTAGCTCTGAAAGCTTTGGCGCTCGGGTCCTATGTGTGGTTTGGACGGTGGTGGTCTCTCGCAGGGCCGTTCCGGCGACCGGCATGGACTCGATGTAGCTCCACACCTCTTGTTCGCTCATGAGGCCGAACCGGATTTGCAGATCGGGGTAGCTGAGACCGAATCTATCTGCCACGCGGCGCAATTCTTCGGCGTGGGGGTAGTCGACTTCCTTGATGCGCCGATAGTACGTACTGCTCGATGTACCGAGCGCGTCGTAAATATCTTTAGCGTCAATATCGCCGTCGAGTAAGTAGTCGAGCAGGGCTTTTAGCTGTCTGCCATTCTCGTCGGTGCGGGGCATTCACTTACGATAAAGCAAATTCCTTCAGATGGGCAGGGCTAACCGCAAACCGTAAGGCTTTGCCTTAATTGACACTGGCGTCACAGTTTCGGGAGCGGTATCCCATATTTGGGACACTTGAGCTATCGTTGGCGACATGGTTGCTTCCCAGTTGCCGATGGCGGATACAGAGGCCTTTGAGTCCGTTACTGAATTTGCATTAGCGACGATCCGCATCGTCGATTACGACGCCCCGGACGTGAGCCGTCCCGCGGGCATGGTGCGGGTCTCGACGCCGGATACCGGAGAACTCACAGCCGAGGTCGACGGGGCCACCGAGTGGCTGGGCGTGGCATCCGACGAACTCCTCCTTGCTGCACTGGCCCGCACGGTCGCGAAGACTCTCGGTGACGGCCTCGTCCCGGTCGATGTCGCCAGCGAGCGCGGCAGCATGCTCGACGCGGTCCCGCTGCTGTGCGCGACGGCGCAGCAGGCCGACGCCACCGAGGTACTCCGCGGCGTGCACCTCCTACTGGCCTCGGCCACCGAGAGCGCCGTCGACGGAATGTCTGAGGTGTACTTCAACTACCTGGGCGAGGTCCCCGAAGAGTCGATACCGGTGCCCGTTCAGGAAGCGCCGCCCGGGCTGGGACACGCCCTCGAACTGCGGATCTACCGCACCGAGGGACAGGTACACGTCGACTGGTGGTACGACACCAGCCGTTTCGAGCCCTACACCATCGAAGAGCTCGCCGAGCAGTTCCCGCGCGCGCTCTACGAGATGACCTCGGACGCGCTGCCGACCGCGTAAGCGCTGTTGAACGTGCAATTCTTGTGATTTGCGCGCGGCATTAGAATCGACGACAAGGGCGTTGATCCGGCCATCACCGGGGAGTCTTCGGAAGAACGGCTGAATCCAGCTCAGTAGACCCGAACGGGTGGGCCCGTCATTGCCCGAATGAGCGGCGTACTCATAGTGCGCAAGCGGGGTGGTACCGCGGCGCTCGCGCACCGCGCGACGTCGTCCCCGTGCCTTGACGATTGGGCTCCCAAGCCCGCATAGGCACAGGAGACACGTGAGCGCCTACCCGAAGCCGGCCGCCGGCGCGCCGAACTTCCCGGCGATCGAGGCCGGTGTTCTTGACTACTGGGAATCCGATGGCACGTTCCGTGCCAGCGTGCAACAGCGCGACGGAAGCCCGGAGTACGTGTTCTACGACGGTCCGCCGTTCGCCAACGGCCTGCCGCATTACGGCCACCTGCTGACCGGCTACGTCAAGGACATCGTGCCGCGCTACCGCACCATGCGCGGCTACAAGGTGGATCGCCGGTTCGGCTGGGACACCCACGGACTGCCCGCCGAACTCGAGGTCCAGCGTCAGCTCGCCATCACCGACAAGTCCCAGATCGAAGAGATGGGTATCGGGAAGTTCAACGACGCGTGCCGCGCATCGGTGCTCAAGTACACCAACGAATGGCGGGCCTACGTCACCCGGCAGGCGCGATGGGTTGATTTCGAAAACGATTACAAGACACTGGATCCCGGCTTTATGGAGTCGGTGATCTGGGCGTTCAAGCAACTGTGGGACAAGGGTCTGGCGTATGAGGGCAACCGGGTACTGCCGTACTGCTGGAACGACGAGACTCCACTGTCCAGCCATGAGCTGCGCATGGACGACGACGTCTACCAGAGTCGCCAGGACCCGGCGATCACCGTCGGTTTCAAGGTCACCGAGGGCGAACTCGAAGGCGCCTACCTACTGATCTGGACGACGACACCGTGGACGCTGCCGTCCAACCAGGCCGTCGCGGTGAATCCCGACGTGAACTACGTGATGGTGGCGGCGCCGGACGGGAACTCCTATGTCCTGGCGCGGGCGCGGCTGGGCGCCTACGCGCGCGAACTCGGCGAAGAGCCGCAGATCGTCGGCACCTACACCGGCAGTGAGCTGCTCGGCGTGCGGTACCTACCGCCGTTCCCGTACTTCATGGACGCTGCGAACTCATTTCAGGTGCTGCCCGCCGACTTCGTGTCGACCGAGGACGGCACGGGCATCGTCCATATGTCACCTGCCTACGGCGAGGACGATATGGCCACCGCTTCGGCGGCGGGCATCGTCGCCGTCACCCCGGTCGACAGCAAGGGCCGGTTCGACGCGACGGTGCCTGAATACGCGGGCCAGCACGTCTTCGACGCTAATGCGCAGATCATCCGCGACCTCAAGAACCAGTCCCGCTCCGCCGCCGCGAACGGGGCGGTGCTGCTGCGGCATGAGACCTACGAACACTCCTACCCGCACTGCTGGCGGTGCCGGAACCCGTTGATATACCGGGCGGTGTCGTCCTGGTTCATCAAGGTCACCGAATTCCGCGACCGGATGGTGGAACTCAACCAGGAGATCACCTGGTACCCCGAGCACGTCAAGGACGGCCAGTTCGGGAAGTGGCTGCAGGGAGCCCGCGACTGGTCGATCTCCCGAAATCGATACTGGGGCAGCCCTATTCCGGTGTGGAAGTCCGACGATCCGGCATACCCGCGCGTCGACGTCTACGGCAGCCTCGACGAGCTCGAACGCGACTTCGGCGTGCGTCCGACGGATCTGCACCGGCCCTACATCGACGAGCTGACCAGGCCGAATCCGGACGACCCGACCGGCCGCTCGACGATGCGCCGCATCTCCGACGTGTTCGACGTGTGGTTCGACTCGGGCTCGATGCCGTATGCCCAGGTGCACTATCCGTTCGAGAATGCAAAGTGGTTCGATACGCACTTCCCTGGCGATTTCATCGTCGAATACATCGGCCAGACCCGTGGCTGGTTCTACACGATGCATGTCCTGGCCACGGCGCTGTTCGACCGACCCGCGTTCAAAACCTGTGTGGCGCACGGCATCGTGCTGGGCAACGACGGGCAGAAGATGAGCAAGTCGCTGCGGAACTACCCCGATGTGAACGAGGTGTTCGACCGTGACGGCTCCGACGCGATGCGGTGGTTCCTGATGGCGTCGCCGATCCTGCGCGGCGGCAACCTGATCGTCACCGAACAAGGGATCCGCGAAGGTGTGCGCCAGGTGCTGCTACCGCTGTGGAATGCCTACACGTTTCTGGCGCTCTACGCGCCGAAGAAGGGGACGTGGCGGACCGACTCGTCGAACGTACTCGACACCTACATCCTGGCCAAGCTCGCCGAACTGCGTGACGACCTCACCGAGTCAATGGATGTCTGCGACATCTCCGGAGCTTGCGACCAATTGCGCCAGTTCACCGATGCGCTGACGAACTGGTATGTGAGACGGTCTCGTTCGCGGTTCTGGGAGGAAGACCCCGACGCCATCGACACGTTGCACACCGTGCTGGAGGTGACCGCCAGGCTCGCTGCACCGCTGCTGCCGTTGGTCACCGAGGTGATCTGGCGCGGGCTCACCGGGGAACGCTCGGTCCATCTGACCGACTGGCCGGCCGCCGACGTGGCACCCAGGGATCCACAGTTGGTCGCCGATATGGACCTGGTTCGCATGGTCGCGTCGGTCGGCTCATCCCTGCGCAAGGCAAAGAAGCTGCGAGTGCGGCTGCCTTTGCCGAAACTCACTGTGGCCGTGGCTAATCCGCAGCGCCTCGAGCCGTACCGCGACCTCATCGCCGACGAACTCAACGTCAAGTCGGTCGTACTCACCGACGATATCGCGGCCTACGGCCGCTTCGAGCTGACCGTCAACGCCAAGGTGGCAGGACCGCGGCTCGGGCGCGACGTTCAGGCCGCGATCAAGGCCGTCAAGTCAGGTGAGGCGGTCGTCAACGACGACGGGACGCTGACGGCGGGACCCGCTGTGCTGACGCCCGATGAGTACAGCTCCCGGCTGGTGGCCGCCGACCCCGAGTACACCGCCGCGCTGCCCGACGGTTCAGGGCTGGTGGTGCTCGACGGCACGCTCACCGAAGAGCTGGAGGCCGAGGGCTGGGCCAAGGACCGCATCCGCGAGCTGCAGGAGCTGCGCAAGTCGACGGGGCTGGACGTTTCGGACCGCATTTCCGTGGTGATGTCGGTGCCGCCTTCCTACCAGGAGTGGGCGCAGACGCACAGCGAGCTCATCGCGCGCGAAATCCTGGCCACCAGTTTGGAATTCGGTGAGCCTGCGCACGGCAGCGAGATCGGTGACGGTGTGCAGGTGAGGATCGCGAAGGTCAACTGACGCGGGCGGGGATCGATTTGATGCGATCGATCATCGCGGCGAACACGCCGTCGTCGCCAGGATCGGACGGCGTATCGAGTGCGATACCGTCGCACAACCGGTCATACCAGGACGCGAGCACGTCGGGAAGTTCGGCATAGGTGCCCTGCGGAACGAGTTGGCTGACAATGTCATCGGTGAGTACGGCGGCGAGTGCGGACCATTCCTTGCGACGGGCAAGGTCGCTGAGGCGGGTTGCTTTCTCGCGCAGACCGAACAGTTCGAGCGTGCGTTGATACGCCGGGGTCGAGTACAAGAAGGCGAGCTCTGAACGCAGCTCGTCGCGAGCGGCGGCGACGGCCACCCCGTCACGGCCGGAGATCACCCGCGGCACGACGACCAGGTGCGGACCGGGGCCGGTGCGGGCCTGTTTCGCCGCGCCCGCCGCAAGCGCGGGCAGGACGTACTCGCGAAGCACTGCCGGGTGCGAACTCGTCGGGTGCGCGACGAAGCCGTCGGCGACGGCGCCGGCGAGGGCACACATCCTGCGGTTTACGCCGCCGGTCCAGATCGACGGGGGAGCGCCATCGATGGGCCCCGGGTTGAAGTACGGCTGCAGGCGGGTGAACGTGTAGTGGCTGCCGTGGTAATCCAGACTCCGCCCGTCGGCGAACGCCGCGAATATCGCGCGAAGCGCCGCGACGTAGTCACGCAGCTGCGCGGTGGGGTCGGTCCATGGCATCGAGAACCGACCGACGATGTTGCCCCGCACCTGTGTGGCGATGCCCAGCTGAAAGCGGCCACCCGAGTAGCGCGCCAGCTCCCACGCCGCGCAGGCGGTCACCATCGGGCTGCGGGCGAATGCGACGACCATGCTGGTCCTCACCACCAGCGTCGAGCTGTGCTCGAGCGCGAGGGCGCATACGGCGAACGGATCCCGAACGGTCTCGGAGATGTGCACGCCGTCGAAGCCCATCTCTTCGATGCGCCGAACCCGATCGGCCACATCGCTCAGCCGCGTGCCGCCGGGAAGCGACGTGACTACGTCCACGACGTCGACTCCCGGCTGACTCGGGCCGACCGGCCGCCGAACGAGACGGTGTCGCCGTGGCGCAGTTGCCGACCGCGGCGGGTCTCGATCGCACCGTTGACGAGAACCAGCCCATCGGCGATCACGGCCTTGGCGTCAGAGCCTCGATCTATCAGATCGGCCAACTTCAGGAATTGGCCGAGGCGAATCGATGCATCCCGGATCGGCACGTCACCAACCGGTTGCGCCATGACGTCAGGCTAGCGAAATAGCATCGGCGGGTGTGGAAGGTCGATGGGTGCTGCACCTCGACATGGATGCGTTCTTCGCGTCGGTCGAGCAGCTGACCCGTCCTACCCTTCGTGGCAGGCCGGTCCTGGTCGGCGGGCTGGGCGGACGCGGTGTGGTCGCGGGTGCCAGCTACGAGTCCAGGGTGTTCGGCGCCCGCTCCGCGATGCCCATGCACCAGGCCCGGCGGATGGTGGGCGCGGCCGCCGTGGTGCTGCCGCCGCGCGGCGTCGTATACGGCGTCGCGAGTCGCCGGGTTTTCGACACCGTGCGCAGCGTCGTGCCCGTGCTCGAGCAGCTCTCCTTCGACGAGGCGTTCGGTGAGCCCGCAGAACTCGCAGGCGCCGGGGCCGACGACGTCGAAGCGTTCTGCCGCATGTTGAAGTCCAGGGTCCTCGATGAAACGGGACTGGTCGCGTCCGTCGGTGCCGGATCGGGCAAGCAGGTCGCCAAGATCGCCTCGGATCTGGCCAAACCCGACGGTGTCCGGGTCGTGTCGGGCAGCGAGGAGCGCACGCTGCTCGACGGGTTGCCCGTGCGGCGGTTGTGGGGCATCGGGCCCGTCGCCGAGGAGAAGCTGCACCGGCTCGGTATCGACACCATCGGCGCGTTCGCGGCGCTGCGCGATGCCGAAGCCGCCGACATCCTCGGCGGCGCCGTCGGCGCGGCACTGCATCGGCTGGCCAGGGGCATCGACGACCGGCCCGTCGCGGAGAACTCGCCCGCCAAGCAGATCAGCGCCGAATCGACGTTCCCCGAAGACCTGACCACCCTGGACCAGCTGCGTGACGCGGCGGCACGCATCGGCGAGCACGCCCATACCCGGCTGCAGAAGGACGGCCGGGGTGCACGCACCATCACCGTCAAGCTGAAGAAGTCCGATATGGGCATCCTGACCCGATCGGCGACATTGCCGTATGCCACCACGGATGCCGCCACCCTGATAGCCACTGCTCGCCGGCTGCTGCTCGACCCGATCGAAGTGGGGCCCATCCGGCTTGTCGGCGTTGGCTTTTCGGGTCTCTCCGAGCTCCAACAGGAGTCATTGTTCCCCGATCTGGAATTGGTCGCCGAGGAGGTGTCGGCCACCAGCCTGCCCCCGACGCTCACCGAAGCCGCCGCCACACCGCCGGCCTGGCGAATCGGTGACGACGTCGTGCACACCACCCATGGGCATGGCTGGATCCAGGGCGCCGGCCACGGCGTGATGACGGTGCGGTTCGAGACCCGCGGCACCGGACCCGGTCCGGTGCATACGCTGCCCGAGCGCGATCCCGACATCGCCAGGGCCAACCCCGTCGACAGCCTGGACTGGCCGGCCTACGTGGACGAGCTGAGCAGCCGCGACCAGGGTGCGCCTGGTCCGCCTGCCTCAGCCCCAGCGCGTGAAGACGTCCGCGACGGGTGATCCGGTCGCCAGCGCGGCCATGAGCAGCACCCGGGCCTGCGGTGGGCGCAGCCGCGGCACCACGACGGCCCCGGCGTCCGCGAGCTCGCGGCCCGGACCGTAGCCGGGGCGCACCCGCCCACCGGGCACCCTCGTCGAGACCGCCACGACCACCCCGTTGCGGCAGTGCCGCCGCACACCGTCGATCATCGCGGCGCCGGCATTGCCGGATCCCAGCGCCTCCAGCACGAGACCCTGCGCGCCCGCGGCCACGCAGGCGTCCATCGCCACCGTGTCGCAGCCGGGGTACACCGCGACGGTGTCGACCCGAGGTGCGTCCGCTGCCGAGCCTGCCGCCAGAAACGGGCGAGTCTTGTTCTCGTGCAGCGCGAACCCCGCATCCGACACGGACCCGATCGCCGTCCCCGCGAACCCCTGCAGATCTGCGGTGGCGATCTTCTGCAGACCAAGCGGTTGCCACACCGTGCCCGCGAAAACGATCAGCACGCCGAGACCCTGCGCGTGCGGGCTCGCGGCAACCGTCAGCGCATCGCGCAGGTTGGCCGGACCGTCGGCATCGGGTGCGTCGGCGCTGCGCGCAGCGCCGGTGAGCACGACGGGCACCCGCCCCTCATAGGTCAGCTCGAGCCACAGCGCCGTCTCCTCCATCGTGTCGGTGCCGTGGGTGATCACCACGCCGTCGGCGGGCGCCGAATCGCCGGCTCGGCCGGCGTCCGTCACCGCGCGCACCGCCGCGCCGATGCGGTCCCAATCGGCGGGTGTGAGCATCGAGCTGTCGACCGCCATCAGGTCGACGACCTGCACGTCGAGCCCAGAGGTCAGGTCGGCTCCGGTGCGGGTCGGACGCTTCACACCGTGGTTGTCGGCACTGGTGGCGATGGTGCCACCGGTGGTGACGACGACGAGGCGAGCCATGGGTGGAATTCTCGCCCATTCCGGCCCTGGAATGATGGGGGAGTGACTGATCAACCCTCGGCGTCGGACGAACCGGTGACAGGCACCGACGCACCGCCGGCCGAGGAGGCGCCCGCCCCCAGGCGCCGACTGCGCATGCTGCTGACCGTCGCGGGGATCGTGCTGGTCGCCGACATCGTCAGCAAGGTCCTCGCCGTCAGGCTGCTGACGCCCGGTCAACCGGTGTCCATCATCGGTGACACGGTGACCTGGACCCTGGTTCGCAATTCGGGTGCCGCCTTCTCCATGGCCACCGGCTACACCTGGGTGTTGACGTTGGTCGCGACCGCGGTGGTGATCGGCATCGTCTGGATGGGCCGCCGCCTGGTGTCGCCATGGTGGGCGCTCGGCCTCGGCATGATCCTGGGCGGCGCGATGGGCAACCTTGTCGATCGGTTCTTCCGTTCACCCGGCCCGCTGCGCGGCCACGTCGTCGACTTCTTCTCGGTCGGGTGGTGGCCGGTATTCAACGTCGCCGACCCTTCGGTGGTCGGAGGCGCGATCCTGCTCGTCGCGCTTTCGGTGTTCGGTTTCGACTTCGACACGGTCGGCCGCAGAAGTGGCGATCCGTCATAGTGACCACCCGCTCGATGCCGGTCCCCGAGGGGCTGGCGGGGATGCGCGTCGACGCGGGCCTGGCGCGGCTGCTCGGGCTCTCGCGCACGGCGGCCGCTGCGCTCGCCGAAGACGGCGGTGTCGAGGTGGACGGCGCGCGGGCGGGTAAGTCCGACAAGCTGACCGCGGGCGCCTGGCTGGAAGTCCAGCTGCCGGAAGCGCCTGCACCGGTGGAGAATACGCCCGTCGAGATCGAAGGTATGGGGATTCTCTACTCCGACGCCGACATCGTCGCTGTCGACAAACCGCCTGGTGTCGCGGCACATGCGACGGTCGGCTGGAGCGGGCCGACGGTGCTCGGCGGACTGGCCGCGGCGGGTTTCCGCATCAGCACGTCAGGAATCCACGAGCGCCAAGGGATCGTGCAACGTCTGGACGTGGGCACCTCGGGTGTCATGGTGGTGGCGCTCTCGGAACGCGCGTACACGGTGCTCAAACGCGCGTTCAAGCAGCGTACCGTTGAAAAGCGTTATCACGCTGTGGTGCAGGGCCACCCCGATCCGTCCAGCGGGACGATCGATGCGCCGATCGGGCGTCACCGCGGACACGATTGGAAATTCGCGGTCGCTGAAGGCGGCAGGCACAGCGTCACCCACTACGACACGCTTGAGGCGCATCGGGCCGCGAGCCTGCTCGACATCGAGCTGGAAACCGGCCGCACCCATCAGATCCGGGTGCATTTCGCGGCCTTGCACCACCCGTGCGCCGGCGACCTCACCTACGGTGCAGACCCCACGCTGGCGAAAAAGCTTGGGCTGCAACGCCAATGGCTGCACGCGCGGTCCCTGGCCTTCGCCCACCCTGCCGACGGGCGGCGCATCGAGATCACGAGCGGATACCCGGCGGACCTTCAGCATGCACTCGAGGTGTTGCGGCAGCACGAATTGTGAGACGAAGCGGGCTGCTTTTCGGCATCGGCGCCTATGCGATGTGGGGCGTGTTCCCGGCGTTCTTTCCTCTGCTGAAACCCGCAGGCGCGCTCGAGGTGCTCTCGCACCGGATTGTGTGGACGTGCGTCCTGATGATTGTCGTCATCGCGGCGGCGCGCCGGCTTCGCGACATCCGCGCTATCACAGCGCGGGTCTGGCTGCTGCTGGTGTGCGCATCGGTGCTCATCTCCATCAACTGGGGGATCTACATCTATGCCGTCAACAACGGCCATGTCGTCGATGCCGCGCTGGGCTATTTCATCAACCCGCTGGTGACTGTCGCGCTGGGACTGCTGATCTTTCGCGAGCGGCTCAATCGCGCGCAATGGAGCGCGTTGACCATCGCCGTGGCCGCCGTGGTGGTGTTCACCGTCGAGGTGGGCGCACCACCGGTGATCGGGCTCGGGCTCGCGCTGTCGTTCGGCCTCTACGGTGCGGTGAAGAAGGTGGTGCCGACCGATCCGCGGGTCAGCGTCGGCATAGAGGCAGCGGTGGTTGCACCCCTGGCGTTGGCCTACATCGCTTTTCTGGAGGTCGGTGGGCCGGGAACCTTCACCGATTTCGGCCCGGTCCACGTCGCGCTTCTCATTCTCTCGGGCATCGTGACGGCGCTGCCGCTGCTGTTGTTCGCCGCAGCGGCACAGCGACTGCCGCTGGTGACGATGGGGCTGATGTTCTATCTGACGCCGGCGATGCAACTGACCTGGGGCGTTCTCGTCGGGAACGAACCGATGCCGCCCGCGAGGTGGCTGGGCTTCGCGCTCATCTGGCTCGCGCTGCTGGTGTTCAGCGCCGACGCGCTGCGACGGGCGCGGGCCACTTCATCAAGGGCCCGAGCCGACGAACGTAGGGAAACACCCGATTCCTCGGCACCCTTCGCGTCCTAGCGTTGACGGCATGAACGGCTTCTGGTTCGCAGCGACGATCGCGGCCCTCGTGGTGGCGGGTGTTGTGGCCCAACTCGGATTCCAGCTGCCGGAGAAAGCTGAGGTCAAGCGGATGTTGCGGCTTGACCGGCTGCGGTCCGATCACGAGTCCGTGCGTGCGTCCACGCCCGCAGTGGTCGCCGACCCGCGATAACCGACATCGCGGCAGAGACACGCAGCCCGACACGCCGAGATCTGTCGGGGCGCGGTCATAGACTGGCCACCCTATGAGCGGCTCCTCCTCGCGGTCCTTCGTGCACCTGCATAACCACACCGAATATTCGATGCTGGACGGCGCCGCGAAGGTCAAGCCGATGCTGGCCGAGGCGCAGCGGCTCGAGATGCCCGCGATCGGCATGACCGATCACGGAAACATGTTCGGCGCCAGCGAGTTCTACAACGCCGCGACCGAAGTGGATATCAAACCGATCATCGGTGTCGAGGCGTATATCGCCCCCGGATCCAGGTTCGACACCAAGCGCATTCTCTGGGGTGACCCGTCACAGAAGTCCGACGACGTCTCGGGCAGCGGGTCCTACACCCACCTGACCATGGTCGCCGAGAACGCGACCGGTCTGCGCAACCTTTTCAAGCTGTCGTCGCTGGCCTCCTTCGAGGGCCAGCTGGGCAAGTGGTCGCGCATGGACGCCGAACTCATCGCCGAGCACGCCTCGGGAATCATCGCCACCACCGGCTGTCCGTCCGGCGAGGTGCAGACGCGGCTACGGCTCGGGCATGAGCGCGAGGCGCTGGAATCGGCGGCCAGATGGCGCGAGATCTTCGGAGCCGACAACTACTTCCTGGAGTTGATGGACCACGGCCTCGACATCGAACGCCGGGTGCGGGAGGGGCTGCTGGAGATCGGCCGCAAGCTGGGGATCCCCGCGCTGGCCACCAACGACTGCCACTACGTGACGCGCGAGGCCGCGCACAACCACGAGGCGCTGCTGTGCGTGCAGACCGGCAAGACGCTGTCGGATCCGAACCGGTTCAAGTTCGACGGCGACGGCTACTACCTCAAATCCGCCGCCGAGATGCGCGCCCTGTGGGACGACCAACTCCCAGGGGCCTGCGACTCCACGCTGCTGATCGCCGAGCGGGTGCAGTCCTACGAGGATGTGTGGACACCCCGCGACCGGATGCCGATCTTCCCGGTGCCCGAGGGACACGATCAGGCCACGTGGCTGAAGCACGAGGTCGACGCGGGCCTGGCCCGGCGCTTTCCGGGCGGCGTTCCCGGCGCGTACGTCGACCGTGCGGCCTACGAGATCGACGTCATCTGCGGCAAGGGCTATCCGTCGTACTTCCTGATCGTCGCCGACCTGGTCAACTATGCACGTTCGGTCGACATCAGGGTGGGCCCCGGGCGCGGATCGGCCGCGGGCTCGCTGGTCGCCTACGCACTGCGCATCACCGACATCGACCCAATCGAGCACGGTCTGCTGTTCGAGCGCTTTCTCAACCCCGAGCGTGCATCGATGCCCGATATCGACATCGACTTCGACGACCGCCGCCGTGGCGAGATGGTGCGCTACGCCGCCGACAAGTGGGGCCAGGACCGCGTCGCTCAGGTCATCACGTTCGGCACCATCAAAACCAAAGCAGCACTCAAAGACTCGGCACGCATTCACTACGGTCAGCCGGGTTTCGCCATCGCCGACCGGATCGCCAAGGCGCTGCCTCCGCCCATCATGGCCAAAGACATCTCGGTCTCGGGGATCACCGATCCGACGCACGAGCGCTACAAGGAGGCCGCCGAGGTCCGCGCACTGATCGACAACGACCCCGACGTCCGCACCATCTACGAGACGGCCCGCGGCCTCGAGGGTCTGATCCGTAACTCGGGTGTGCACGCCTGCGCAGTCATCATGAGCAGTGAACCGCTGACCGAGGCCATTCCGCTCTGGAAGCGGGCGCAGGACGGCGCCATCATCACCGGCTGGGATTACCCGTCGTGTGAGGCCATCGGCCTGTTGAAGATGGACTTCCTCGGGCTGCGGAACCTGACCATCATCGGGGACTGCCTGGAGAACATCAAGGCCAACAGGGGTATCGAACTCGACCTCGATGCGGTTCCGCTCGACGATGAGGCGACATACGCACTGCTCGGCCGCGGAGACACGCTCGGGGTGTTCCAGCTCGACGGCGGACCGATGCGTGACCTACTGCGCCGCATGCAGCCCACGGAGTTCGGTGACGTCGTCGCGGTGATCGCGCTGTACCGGCCCGGCCCGATGGGCATGAATGCCCACAACGATTACGCCGACCGTAAGAACAACCGTCAGGCCATCAAACCCATCCATCCCGAATTGGCCGAACCCCTGGCAGAGATCCTCGCCGAGACCCACGGCCTGATCGTCTACCAAGAGCAGATCATGCGCATCGCGCAGAAGGTCGCCAGCTATTCGCTCGCCCGAGCAGACATTCTGCGAAAGGCGATGGGCAAGAAGAAGCGCGAGGTGCTCGACAAGGAGTACGAGGGCTTCTCGGAAGGCATGAAGGCCAACGGGTTCTCGGCCGCCGCGATCAAGGCGCTGTGGGACACGGTGCTGCCCTTCGCCGACTACGCCTTCAACAAGTCACACGCCGCGGGCTACGGACTGGTGTCCTACTGGACTGCCTACCTGAAGGCCAACTATCCGGCCGAATACATGGCCGGACTGCTGACGTCGGTCGGCGACGACAAGGACAAGGCGGCCGTTTATCTGGCCGACTGCCGCAGGCTCGGTATCACCGTGCTGCCGCCGGACGTCAACGAATCGAGCCTCAACTTCGCCTCGGTCGGTGAGGACATTCGCTACGGCCTCGGCGCGGTGCGCAATGTCGGCGCGAATGTCGTCGCCGCACTGATCAATTCGCGCACCGACAAGGGCAAGTACGTCGACTTCTCCGACTACCTCAACAAGATCGACATCGGCGCCTGCAACAAGAAGGTCACCGAATCGCTGATCAAGGCGGGTGCGTTCGACTCGCTGGGGCATCCCCGCAAGGGCCTGTTCCTGATCCACACGGACGCGGTCGATTCGGTTCTCGGCACCAAGAAAGCCGAGGCGATGGGACAGTTCGACCTGTTCGGCGGTGCGGATACGGCAACCGATGCGGTGTTCACCATCAAGGTGCCCGAGGAAGAGTGGGACGACAAGCACAAGCTGGCGCTGGAGCGCGAGATGCTCGGCCTCTATGTGTCGGGACATCCGCTCAACGGCATCGCCCATCTGCTGGCCGCGCAGGTCGACACGGCGATTCCCGCCATTCTCGACGGCGATGTCGCCAACGACACCCAGGTACGCATCGGTGGCATCCTCGCATCGGTCAACCGGCGCGTGAACAAGAACGGGCTGCCCTGGGCCTCAGCGCAATTGGAAGATCTCACTGGCGGCATCGAGGTGTTGTTCTTCCCGCAGACGTACTCCACATTCGGCGCCGAGATCGCCGACGACGCCGTCGTCCTGGTCGGCGCCAAGGTCGCAATCCGTGACGACCGTATCTCCCTGATCGCCAACGACCTTGTCGTACCGGACTTTTCGAGTGCCCAGGTCAATCGACCGGTAGCTGTCACCCTGCCGACGCGCCAGTGCACGGTCGACAAGGTCACTGCGCTCAAGCAGGTGCTCGCCCGTCATCCCGGAACCGCGCAGGTGCACTTGCGGCTGATAAGCGGCGAGCGCATCACCACACTGGAACTGGATGCGTCACTGCGGGTGACGGCGTCATCGGCCCTGATGGGCGATTTGAAGGCACTGCTCGGACCCGGCTGCCTGGGTTGATGTCGTTTCGCGAACTCCACGAGCAGGGATGCTTCGTCATTCCGAACCCGTGGGACCGTGGGACGGCGATCGCATTGGCGGCCATGGGTTTTCCGGCGCTGGCCACCACCAGCGCGGGCGCATGCTTCGCGCAGGGATTGCCCGACACGCCCAGCGCACTGGGTGTCGAGGGGGCACTGCGCAACATCGCCGAGGTCGTCGGTGCTGTCGAGCTGCCCGTGAACGCCGACTTCCAGGCGGGCTACGCCAGTGATCTGGAGGGTCTGGCGGCCAATGTCAGGCGCTGTGTGGCCACCGGTGTCGCCGGTTTGTCCATCGAGGACGCGCGAGGTGGCGCGCAGGATCCTCTGTATCCGTTGCCGGAGGCGGTGGAGCGCATCCGCGTGGCGCACGCCGCGATCGACGGTGCCGACGTGCTCTTGACCGCACGAGCGGAGTGCTTCCTGTACGGCCACCCTGATCCGCTGCGGGAGGCGATCACCCGGTTGCAGGCGTTCGCGGAGGCCGGCGCCGAGGTGTTGTATGCGCCGGGTGTGCGCACGCGGCAGGACATCGCCGCGATCGTCGACGCACTCCGGCCTGCCCCGGTCAACGTGTTGATGTCGTCGGATACCGGCCTGTCGGTGAACGATCTGGCGGAGCTCGGTGTGCGGCGGATCAGCGTCGGATCGGCGTTGACGCGCGTCGCATGGGGCGCGTTCCTGTCGGCCGCCCGCCGAATCGCACAGGACGGTTCCTTCGCCGGACTGGCCGAGGGTGCGAGCTTCGAGGACCTCAACGGGCTGTTCGGGGCCGTGCACACCCGCTAGGCGGTCAGCCTAGAACCCGTAGCGCAGGATTCGGGCCTTGCGGGCGCCGGATTTCGTCTTGCCCATCAGCTTCGTCGGCACCCGGATCCAGGCCGGGAAGAGGTCGACCTCGGGCTGATCCGTCAGGCTGGCCTCCTCCAAGAGAGTCATCCGCGGATTCCAGGTCTGCGGATGATGCGCATCCTTGAAACCGGCATAGCCCCACTGGCTTCCGACATCCTTGAACATCTTCTGCGGGGACACCTTGACCGCCAATCGGCTCACCCAGCCGATGCGGCCGTAGTCGTTGAACGCCAGTTCTCCGGAGGCGAAGTGGTCGGTGATGCCGCGGAAGATCTCGGCGATCTGCGGTTCGGACAGGAATGCGAACAGCCCGTCGGCAATGAGTATCGTCGGACGGTCGGCCGGGATGGTGTCGGGCCATTGTGCGTCGGTCAGCGACACCGGCACGGAGTGCGCATGCGCATTCGGGGGCAGCACCTGTTCGCGCAGCGCGATGATTCCGGGCAGATCGACGCTGTACCAATCGACCGACGGTGGCGGATCGACGCGGTAGCAGCCGCTGTCGAGGCCGGCGCCGAGATCGACGACAACCGCATCGGGATGGTCGGCGGTGAATGCGCGCACCCGGTCGTCGAGCATCTTGGCGCGTAGCGCGGTCTGACACACCACGCTGGTCTGGACACCCAGGGCGGTGAAGTCGTAGTCGATCTTGCCGACGACGTCGTGCGCGAGGCGGTCGCCCAGAATCGGCTGCGGCCACAGGCTGTCGAGCGCGCGGGCGTACTCGGTGAGAAAGGCGGTCTGTTCAATCGGTGACAGTTCGGTCGTCGCGATCCCCATGAATGCGACCGTACTCCAATTTCGTCATTGAACGTTCAGCCCAAAACGTTCACCGCCCTTGCGATTACGAGCGCCAACGTGGTGAACGAGATCATCGCCTGGACGGTCATCATCGCCTTTGCGCGATGTGTCATCGGCATGGTGTCGGTCGGTGAGAACGCCACCACGTTGGTGAGGCTGACGTACAGATAGTCGAAGAACTCCGGGCGCCAGTTCGGCGGTGCCAGTTCACGTTCCGTCATTTGCGGAAACATGAAGTCGGGGTAGGGCCGGCTGCCTTCGCGTCGGGCGAACGGCCCACCGCGGTCCAACTCCCAGTACCAGATCCCGAAAACGATGACGGTGGTGACGTAGATCGCGCCGCCACTGCCGAGCAGGACCGCGGGCTTGTTGCTCACCTCTCCGGACAGGATGCGGATGTCAAGGACCGCCGCAGACAAGATGTTGTCCACCGTGATCGCGGCCAACAACACATAGCTGGCCCACTGGCCGAAGGTTGTCCGTCTCGACAGTCGCAGCGGGTTCAGGCCTACCAGCACAACGACGAGCAGCATCTCCAGGCTGATCAGTGGCCACCGGGGCACCACCGTGTAGCTCTTGGGGATGGCGAGCTGCAGGGCGATCGCCACGATCAGGGCCAACAACACGGGTATCCGGTTCTCCGGGTCGCCGGGACGCAGCCATGACGGCATGCGGTATTCGGCGCCTGAGGCCAGGCGCTCGGCGCGGCGGACGAACTCCTCAACCGGATTCGGGGGATCGGGTGTGGTGTCCATCAGGCAAGTGTGTGCGCCACCATGAACGTATGGAATCGCGACACGTCAGTATTTGGATCGACGTTGCGCCCGAGGTGGTCTACGAATTCGCCGCGGATCCGCAGACCTGGCCGCGGTGGGCGGCCGGCCTGGCGGCGGGCGGGCTGCGCCAGGAGGCCGAAGGGTGGGTCGCCGACTCGCCGATGGGCACCGTGACCGTGGAGTTCTCGCCGCCGAACCGGTTCGGCGTGCTGGATCACGTCGTGCGCATGCCGTCCGGAGAAGAGGTGTACAACCCGCTTCGGGTGGTCCCTGGCGGGGTGGGTGCGGCCGAGTGCGAGGTGGTCTTCACGGTGCGGCGACGTCCGGGGATGACCGACGACGAGTTCGCCGCCGACGCCGCGGCGGTCGCTGCGGATCTGGCCACGCTGGCGCGACTGGTGCGGCCTAGCCGGTTCCCCCGATCGGGGGACACGGGAATTCCCCCCGTTCAGCGGCCGATCAGCGGACAGACCGCGGAGCCTGGCCGCGGCATTCTTTAGTCATTGCCCGGCACACCGGCCAAGAAAGACTCGAAGAGGAGAACTCAAATGACGAACACCACGATCACCCGCCGGATGGCCCGCTACATCGCACTGCCGCTCATGTCGGCCGGCATCATCGGCGGGGCCGCCCTCGGCTTGGCAGGCATGGCCAACGCCGCACCGACCACGCCGAACGGCCCGGGCTACTCCTTCTCGCCGGCCGTGAAGGCCCCTGCCGCCGCGGCGGGACAGACGCATCACCACAGCGGAGTCACCCACATCGCGGGGATGGTTCCCGGATACCACCGCTGAGCCCGGACACAAGTCAGGCCCTCCCGATCTCGGGAGGGCCTGATTTCTTTGCGGGCTCAGTCAGTCGATTGGAAGGCGCCCAGCCCCAGCCAGACAACGGTGCCGGCGGCCGCGGCGGCCAGCACGGCGGCTCCGGCGCTCGTCGTCGCGAGGGCGACGATGACCAGCACAATGGTCGCCACGGCGAGTGCGAGCACCTTGTATACGGGCCAGGGCACTCCGGCGATGCTGACTTGGTCACGCACGGTCATGGTTTGACGATAGCTCGCAAGTAAGTTTTCGGTCAACCGAAACGCCGGATGAGGCTACTCACTTTCCTAGCAGGTTTGCCTGTCGTCTTACGCTTGTCGACATGCCGCTCTCCGGAGAATACGCACCGAGCACGTCCGACATGGCCCGCGAGGCCGCCGAGAAGTACATGGAGTCCGGCGGGACGGACGGAACCGAACTGCGGGGCAGGCCGGTCGTCCTGCTGACCACCATCGGTGCCAAGAGCGGCAAGATCCGCAAGACGCCGCTGATGCGGGTGGAACACGATGGCGAGTACGCCGCGGTCGCGTCCCGGGGCGGGGCGCCCAAGAACCCGGTTTGGTATTCCAACGTCAAAGCCCATCCCCGCGTCGAGCTGCAGGACGGTCCTGTCACCAAGGACTACGAGGCGCGCGAGGTCTTCGATGAGGAGAGGGCCACGTGGTGGGAGCGCGCCGTCGAGGCATGGCCCTACTACGCGGAGTACCAAACCAAGACCGACCGCCAGATCCCGGTGTTCGTGCTGACCCCCGTCAACTGACGGGTCCATTTAAGAGAACCGCCTTGGTTGGTGGCACCATTGACCGGTGTCCGCTGAACTGAGCCATCCTCAGAGAACGTCGCCGCTGACTGCGGCCGACATCGATGAGGCTGCTCGCCGAATTTCCGGCGTGGTCCAGCGCAGCCCGCTGCAATTCAGTGAGCGATTGTCAGAGGCCACCGGCGCCAATGTCTATCTGAAGCGCGAAGACCTGCAGGCCGTGCGGTCCTACAAGCTGCGCGGTGCCCATAACCTGCTCATGCAGCTGTCCGCCGAGGAGATCGCGGCCGGTGTGGTGTGTTCGTCGGCAGGCAACCACGCGCAGGGGTTCGCGATGGCCTGCCGGTCGATGGGTATCCACGGCCGGGTCTATGTGCCGGGCAAGACGCCCAAGCAGAAGCGCGACCGCATCAGCTATCACGGTCGTGAGTTCATCGAGCTCATCGTCTGCGGTCGCACCTACGACGAGGCCGCGGCGGCCGCGCTGGAGGACATCGCGCGCACAGGTGCAACCCTCGTTCCGCCGTATGACGACCTGCGCACGATCGCGGGGCAGGGCACGATCGCCGCTGAGATCCTCGACCAGCTCGACGGCGAACCGAACCTGGTCATCGTTCCGGTCGGCGGCGGCGGCTGCATCGCCGGTATCACCACGTATCTCGCCGAACGCACCAACAACACATCGGTGCTCGGCGTCGAGCCGGCGGGTGCGGCGGCGATGATCGCCGCGCTGGCCGCGGGGGAGCCGGTGACCCTTGAGGATGTCGACCAGTTCGTGGACGGCGCGGCGGTGAACCGTGCAGGCACCCTGACCTATGCGGCGCTGGCCGCGGCGGGGGACATGGTGTCGATCACCACCACCGACCCGGGCGCGGTGTGCACCGCGATGCTCGACCTGTACCAGAACGAGGGCATCATCGCCGAACCCGCGGGTGCGCTTTCGGTGGCGGCGCTGTTGGAGGCACGAATCGAACCGGGATCGACTGTGGTGTGCGTGATCTCGGGGGGCAACAACGACGTGTCCCGCTATGGGGAGGTGCTCGAACGCTCGCTGGTGCACCTCGGGCTCAAGCACTACTTCCTGGTGGACTTCCCACAGGAGCCGGGCGCGCTGCGGCGGTTCCTCGACACGGTGCTCGGCCCCGCCGACGACATCACCCTGTTCGAGTACGTCAAGCGCAACAACCGCGAAACCGGTGAGGCGCTGGTGGGCGTCGAACTCGGTTCGGCCGCCGATTTCGACGGTCTGCTCGAGCGAATGCGCGCATCCGACATCCATGTCGAGGCGCTGGAGCCGGACTCGCCCGCGTACCGCTACCTGCTCTGAGAACGGCGAAGGATCGCAAACGTCCGGCCCGTCAGGGTCGTCGATCGCGGGCCGACGACCGGGTCCTCCCATGCCAGAACCACGTCGCCGGTGACCGGGACGTCGACGGCTTCGGTGCCGAGGTTGGCGGCGATGGCCAGCGCGCCGCGCTCCATCACGATCCACCGCCGGTCCTCGTCGAAATCGACACGCATATCGTCCAGCCACGGGTCGGCCAGGTCGGGTTCGTTGTGCCGCAACGAGATCAGCTGCTGGTACACGCGGCGCAGCCGGCCGTGTCCGCCCTCGTCGATCTCATCCCAGTTCAGCTTGGAGCGCTCGTAGGTGGCGGGGTCCTGCGGATCGGGGATCTCGTCGGCGTCCCATCCGTGCTCGGCGAATTCGCGTTTGCGGCCCTCGGCGGTGGCTCTGGCCAGATCAGGCTCGGGATGTGACGTGAAGAACTGGAACGGCGAGGACGAGCCCCACTCCTCACCCATGAAGAGCATTGCGGTGTAGGGCGATCCGATCGCCAGTGCGGCCTTGACGGCCAATTGGCCGAATGTGAGGTTCTGCGAAGGACGATCTCCGCACGCTCGATTGCCCACCTGGTCATGTGTCAGCGTGTAGGCCAGCAGTCGGGTTGCGGGGATCGTCGCGGTGTCCAGCGGCCGCCCATGCCTGCGGTGCCGGAACGACGAATACGTGCCGGAATGGAAGTAACCGTGTTTCAACGTCTGCGCCAGCGCCTGCAGCGAGCCGAAATCCGAGTAGTAACCCTGGCGCTCACCCGACACCGCGGCGTGAATGGCGTGGTGGATGTCGTCGTCCCACTGTGCGGTCATCCCCAGGCCGCCGCGGTCACGCGGGGTGATCAGCCGCGGATCGTTGAGGTCACTCTCGGCGATCAGCGACAGTGGGCGGCCCAACTGTTCGGCCAGTGCGTCGGTGTCGGCCGAGAGTTCTTCGAGAATGTGGATCGCCGTGGTGTCGACGAGGGCGTGCACCGCGTCCAGGCGCAGGCCGTCGGCGTGGAAGTCACGCATCCAGCGCAGCGCACAGTCGAGGATGTAGCGCCGCACTTCGTCGGCGTCAGGACCGGAGATGTTGATCGACTCGCCCCACGGATTGCTGCCCGACGAGAGGTAGGGGCCGAAACGCGGCAGATAATTACCGGAGGGGCCGAGGTGGTTGAACACCGCGTCGATCAGCACACCGAGGCCGCGACGGTGGCAGGCGTCGACGAACCGCACCAGCGCGTCGGGGCCGCCGTACGGTTCGTGCACCGCGTACCACAACACCCCGTCGTAGCCCCAGCCGTGCGTTCCGCCGAAGGCGTTGACGGGCATCACTTCGACGAAATCGACGCCGAGATCGACCAGATAGTCGAGCTTCTCGATCGCCGAATCGAATGTCGCGCCTGCCGGTGAACGTGCCGACGTGCAGCTCGTAGATCACCGCGCCCTCGATCGATCGGCCCGCCCAATCGCCGTCGGTCCACGCATCGGGATCCGGTCGCCACAGGGCGGACCGCTCGTGCACGCCGTCCGGCTGGCGCGCCGAGCGCGGATCCGGCAGCACCGTCGGATCGTCGTCGAGGACGAACCCGTAGCGCGCACCGGGGGCGGCATCGACGTCGGCATGCCACCAGCCGTCGTCGGAGGAGGCCATATCGTGCAACGTGCCGTCGACGTCGACCCTGACGCGATCGGGGATCGGCGCCCACACCTCGAAATCAGCCATCGGTGCGCTCCAGAAGGGCCACCGGCAGGTCGGCGAACAACTCGGCCGCAAGAGTCCGGCCACTGAACCGCGCGCCGGAGATCCGGTCGGTCCATTGCCCCTCCGGGAGAACCAATGCGGTGTCGCCCCAGCCGGTTTCCGACAGCAGGACCGTATGGCGGCTGACGGCGGTCAGCACGTCGCCGCCGCGAAGAAACGCCACCAAATGCTCGGCTGACGGGCCGTCGGCCAGTATCGGCGTGTAACCACCGTCGGTGAAGGTGGCCGCGCGCTCGCGCCTCGAGTGCAACGCCGCGGCCACGATCCGAATCTTCGGATGGCGCAGCACGTCGAGCGCTTTCACGCGGGTCGGGTAGTCCACCGGGCGCCGATTGTCGGGGTCGACCAGGCTGTCCTCCCATAATTCGGTGCCCTGATACACGTCCGGTACGCCGGGTGCGGTGAGTGCGATCAGCTTCTGGCCCAGCGAGTCGTTACGCGCGTGGAGGTCCAGCCTGGCTACCAGAGACGTCATCTCGGCACCGACGTGACCGTCGAGCACGGTGTCGATCCATCGGTGCACCGACGACTCGAATTCCTCGTTCGGCTCATTCCACGAGGTGTGTGAGGCGGCCTCGCGAATTGCTTTATCGGCATATGCGTGCAGGCGCTCGCGTAACGCGTCATCGATCGAGCCTTCGGCAGGCCACACCCCGAACATGTTCTGCAACAGGAAGAGTGCTGTCGTCGCGTCGGGCGGCGGGGCCGCGCGTATCCATTTTCCGACGAGTTCGGCCCACAGCGACGGCACCTGCGACAACACGCCGATGCGGGCACGGACATCCTCGCCGCGCTTGGTGTCGTGGGTCGTGAGGGCGACCATCGCGTGCGGCCATTCGCTCGCCCGCACCGCGGCACGCTGATGGAACTCGGCGACGCCGACACCGAAGCGCCCGGGCTCGCCGCCGACCTCGTTGAGCGACACCAGTCGGGCGTCGCGGTAGAACAAGCAGTCCTCCATGGACTTCGCCGTCGCCGCACCGCACAACTGCTGCAGTCGTACGTTGGTCTCGGTGCTGACGGCCAGCGCCGACGCGACGATCGCGAGCGCCTCGGCGAGATCGGGCCGTTCGGCGCCTGCGTCGGCGAACGCGACGGGCAGCACCGCTGAAAGTGCCTGGTAATCAGAGCGATAGACCTCGATATGACTGAGCAGTGTCGCCATGGCGTCGGGTACGCCAGGGTGCTCTGTGCCGGTCGCGGCCGTGATAGTCCGGCACAGCCGCGCGAGTTCGCTTCTGAGGGTGTCCGTGACGGCCTGGGCCTTTAGCTCGCGGGCGAGCTCTGGCATGTCGGCGTACGGCGGACCGACGGAGTCGAACAGATCGGTGAGCGGGCCTGCGCCCGCGGGGTCGATGAACACGCCGCCGATTTCGCGCAGCGCGTCGTAACCGGTGGTCCCGGCCACCGCCAACGTGGGTTCCAATGCTTCGTCGACCGCGAGGATCTTCTCGACGACGATCCACGCTTGTGGCCCGACGAGTTCACGTAACCAGGCGAGATAGCCTGCGGGGTCAGATAATCCGTCCGGGTGATCGATGCGGATGCCATCGACGAGGCCCTCGTCGAACCAGCGTTTGACCTCCGTGTGCGTCGCATCGAAGACGGCACGGTCCTCCTGCCGGAGCCCGGCCAGCGAGGTGATCGAGAAGAATCGCCGATAGCCGCAGATTCCGTTGCGCCAGCCGATGGCCCGGTAGTGGGTGCTGTCGGCGGGATACCCCGGGGGTGCGTCGTCGCCGTCGGCACCCAGGACCGGCAGCACGATCCGGCCCTGCGGGTCCAGGTCCCAGTCGATATCGAAATAGGAGGAATAGGGAGAATTCCGGCCGTGCGTCAGCACATCGCGCCACCACTTGTTCTGCTGTGGATCGTCCACCCCGACGTGGTTGGGCACGATGTCGACAATCAGGCCCATACCGCGTGACCGCGCCGCCGACGACAACCGTGCCAGCCCCTCGGCGCCGCCGAGTTCGGCCGAGACGGTCAAAGGATCGGTGACGTCGTAGCCGTGCGTCGACCCCCGCGCCGCCGTCAGAATCGGGGACAGGTACAGGTGGGAGATACCGAGCGCGTCGAGATAGACGAGCAGATTCTCGGCGTCGGCGAATGTGAAGGAGTCACCGCGCATCTGCAGCCGGTACGTCGCAAGCGGGCGAGATGGCATGCGCTAGGACGTCTTACGAAGCACCAGCAGCGACCGCGGTGCAAGCGTCACTTTCTCGCCTGCCGCGATCACGAGATCGGTGTGGCCGCTCGGGTCGGCGGTGTCGATCGCCGCGGTCCACTCGGCGGCATATCCGATATCGGGCGCGACGATATCCACCGTCTTGCCGTGCGCGTTGAAGCAGAGCAGGAACGAGTCGTCGACCACGCGTTCGCCCCGTTCGTTGGGCGCTGTGATGGCTTCACCGTTGAGGAACATCGCCACGCACTTGAAGCCGGAATTCCAGTCCTCCGAGGTCATCTCCGAACCTGTCGGCGTCAGCCACGCGATGTCGCGGACCTGGTCTCCGCTGCGGATCGGCTCGCCCTCGAAGAAGCGCCGCCGCCGAAATACCGGGTGCCGCTTGCGCAGCTTGATCACCCTGCGGGTGAAGTCGAGATGATCGGCGTTCTTGTCGCAGAGTGACCAGTCCATCCACGAGATCTCGGAGTCCTGGCAATAGACGTTGTTGTTGCCCCGCTGTGTGCGCCCGATCTCGTCGCCGTGGGAGATCATCGGGGTGCCCTGCGACAGCAGCAAGGTGCCCATGATGTTGCGCATCTGCTTGTGGCGCAGCGCGAGGATCTCTGGGTCGTCGGTCGGGCCTTCGATACCGCAGTTCCACGACCGGTTGTGGCTCTCGCCGTCGCGGTTGTCTTCGCCGTTGGCCTCGTTGTGTTTTTCGTTGTATGACACCAGGTCCGCGAGCGTGAAGCCGTCGTGGCAGGTGACGAAGTTGATGCTCGCACCGGGACGCCGGCCCGTCGCCTCATAGAGGTCCGACGACCCGGTCAGCCGCGAGGCGAATTCACCAAGGGTTGCGGGCTCGCTCCGCCAGTAATCGCGCACAGTGTCGCGGTACTTCCCATTCCATTCGGTCCACAAACCTGGGAAGTTGCCGACCTGATAGCCGCCCTCGCCGACGTCCCACGGTTCGGCGATCAGCTTGACCTGACTGACCACCGGATCCTGTTGCACCAGATCGAAGAACGCGCGACAGTCGGTCGACGTCGTAGAATTCGCGCGCCAACGCGGAAGCCAGGTCGAACCGGAATCCGTCGACGTGCATCTCGAGGACCCAGTACCGCAGTGAGTCCATGATCAATTGCAGCGTATGCGGATGCCGCGGATTCAGGCTGTTGCCGGTACCGGTGAAGTCGCGGTACAGCCGCTTGTCGTCGTCCATCAGCCGGTAGTACGCCGCGTTGTCGATGCCGCGCATATTGATCGTCGGCCCGAGGTGGTTGCCCTCTGCGGTGTGGTTGTAGACGACATCGAGGATGACCTCGATGCCGGCCTCGTGGAAGGTTCGCACCATCGCTTTGAACTCCGCAACGGCCGCGCCGGCGTGCTTGTTGGCCGCGTATTCGTAATGCGGTGCTAAGAATCCGAATGTGTTGTAGCCCCAGTAGTTTCGCAGTCCGAGATCGATCAGCCGATGGTCGTGAATGAACTGGTGAACCGGCATGAGCTCGATCGCGGTGACGTTCAGCGCCTTGAGGTGGTCGATGATCACCGGATGCGCAAGTCCTGCGTACGTCCCGCGTATCTCCTCGGGAATGCCGGGATGGGTCTGTGTCATACCCTTGACATGCGCCTCGTAGATGACCGTCTGGTGATACGGCGTGCGGGGCGCGCGATCGGATGCCCAATCGAAGTACGGATTGATCACGACGCTGGTCATGGTGTGGCCGAGGGAGTCGACCATCGGCGGTGTGCCGCCGCTCGCCAGGTCGTCGGCCTGCATGTCGTAGGAGAACAGCGCCTGGCCGAAGTCGAAGTCGCCGTGGAAGGACTTCCCGTAGGGGTCGAGCAGCAGCTTGCTCGGATCGCAGCGGTGCCCGGCGGCGGGGTCCCACGGCCCGTGGACCCGGAAGCCGTACCGCTGGCCCGGTGTGACGGTGGGCAGATAGCAGTGCCAGACGTAGCCGTCGACCTCGTCGAGCTCGATGCGCTCCTCGCTGCCGTCCTTGCCGATCAGGCACAACTCCACCCGCTCGGCGACCTCGGAGAACAACGAGAAGTTCGTGCCTGCGCCGTCGTAGGTGGCCCCGAGGGGATAGCTGGTTCCCGGCCAGACGGTGGGCACCGACGCCGGCGCGTCGGATGTCATCAGCTGTCCCACCAACCGGTGGCGATCGCGATCTGCCGTCCGACTTCGGATGTCATCGTGCGCATGTAGGTGCTCGAGATGTGGTGGGCGTCGTGATACAGCAACACATTTCCCTCCACCGCGCGGCAGATGTCGTGGCGGCACACCGCGTCGCTCATGTCCAAGGGCTTGAGCAACGGGAACCGCGCGATGAAATCGAGTGTGGGGTTATAGGGCGACAGTACGTCGGATCGCTTGACTCCGCATGAGATGGCGTTACCGCCCTCGGCCAGGCAGTCGGCGGGGAAGTACGGCTGACCGTTGCGCACCAGCCATGGGGTATCGCGCATAGCCAAGATCGGAATGTTGTTGTTGGACAACGTTTGCCAGATACCGATGTAGTTGGCCGGCATCACGTCGCCGGGTTTGATGTTCCACGGTCGCGTCGCAGTGGTGAAGACATAGTCGGGATGGTCGGCGACGAGCTTGTCCATCACCCTTTCGTTCCACACGTGGCACTTCGGGTAGGGGCGATTGTCACCCATGACCAGCGGAACCGCCTCGGTGGTCAGCGGGCAGCCCATCTTCAGGTAGGTGACCACCTTGAAGTTGTGCGTCCTGCCGAGTAGATCCAGGGCGGTGATCCAATGTTCGGCGTGTGACCCACCCGCGAGTGCGATGGTGCGGGTAGCCGACTTGTCGCCGTAGGTGCAGTTGATGACACCGACGTTGTCGAAGTCACTGATGCACCCGTCCTCGGTGGTGCGGGGTAGGTCATTTCGGGCCTCGAGCACCGTCGGGCGCATCGGCAGCTTCGGCACCTTGGCCTTGTTGAGAAGTGCGCGGGCTCCTGGATAGTCGCGTGACGAAAGGCCGGACAGCTCTTTGCCGTTGGAGCGTTCGATCGTCACGTGTTCGCGCCATGTGAACGATGTCGCGGTCAACGCCACCGCCAGCAACACGACCACCGAGCCGAGCGCCATCGTCGGCCTGCGCAACCGGGCCCGTAGCGGGACGGCCGGGGTCGCTGCGGCGGTCGTGCGGTAGCGCAGCGGGTTCTCGACGAATCTCGTGGTCAGCCAGGCCAGTACTGCGGACACCACCAACACGGCGGCGCCTTCGACGAAGTTGACCCGGGGGTACCCGGTATAGGAGAGGTAGAAGATCAGCAGCGGCCAGTGCCACAGGTACAGCGAGTACGCCATGGCGCCCAGCGCCACGAACGGTGCGGTGGCCAGAAGACGGTTGGGCGCGGGCATGCGGCCGGCGGTGTGCGCATCGGCCATCCGGTTCGCCGCGGACAGGATGAACAGCATCGTGGCGCCGACCGGCACCAGCGCCCACGGCCCGG
This sequence comes from uncultured Actinomycetota bacterium, assembly GCA_963843135.1. GTDB lineage: Bacteria > Actinomycetota > Actinomycetes > Mycobacteriales > Mycobacteriaceae > Mycobacterium. Next base: position 476,367 of record CAWJJA010000024.1, on the reverse strand, counting down.
GGAACTCGTGGACCCCGTCGATCAGCGCACCGCACGCCAGGATCGCGGCCAAACCGATCACCGCTGCCACCGTGCGCAGCCACATCGGCCAGCGCAGACGCGTGACGACGGCGCCGACCAGGGCGCCGAGGAGTAACTCCCACGCCCGCGCGAAGCTGTTGTAGTACGCCGTGGCCTGATCGGCGTTGTGGGCGAAGATCGCGTAGACGAACGACGCGATGGTCAGGGCGCTGAGTAGCACGATGAAGGCGATCCGCATATGGCGGCCGAAGATCCGGCGGAAGACGACGGCGCACCCGAAGATCAGCGCGAGGAATCCGATGTAGAACTGGCCCTGCACCGACATCGACCAGATGTGCTGCAGAGGACTGACGGCCTCGCCAGCGCGCAGATAGTCCGATGCGGTATTGGCCAACTCCCAGTTCTGGTAGTAACCCAGGCTCGCCAGACTTTGATCGGCGAATGTCTCCCAACGGGTTTCGGGCTGGATCAGGATGGTCAGCACCGCGGCCGCCGCGAGCACGAACACCAGTGCGGGTAGCAGCCGCCGCACGAGGCGGGTGACCTCCGGTACCGGCCATAGCGATGCGCCCGGCGTCATCGCGGTGCGCAGCACGCGGCCGCCGAAGAAGAACCCCGACAGCGCGAGGAAAACGTCCACACCGCCGGAGACGCGGCCGAACCACACGTGGAACACCGCGACGAGCAGGATCGCGACGCCGCGCAGGCCGTCGAGGTCATGGCGGTAGTGATCCGCTGCGCGCGCTCCCTGAGAAGCACGCGCTTGGCGTGTCGGGGGTCCCGGTTTTGTGGCTGGTGTCGGCCGGGGAGGGGCGATCGTCATCATGGTCGACGGATAATCTACCGAAGGTGGCAGCATTGACGCCCGCCGAGATCGGCGCCATCGACACCGCCCACGTCTGGCATCCCTACAGCACGATCGGGGCCGAGGCGTTGGCGCCGCTCGTCGCACTAAGCGCCCACGGCGCCTGGCTGACTCTGCGCCGCGATGAGCAAGACGTGCGCGTCCTCGACGCGATGGCGTCCTGGTGGACGGCTATCCACGGACACGGGCATCCGGTGCTGGACGCCGCGATCACCGAGCAGCTGGCCACCATGAACCACGTCATGTTCGGCGGGCTGACCCATGAACCCGCGGCCAGGCTCGCCGCGCTGCTGGTGGAGCTCACACCGGAGGGGCTCGACACCGTCTTTTTCAGCGACTCGGGCTCGGTCTCGGTGGAGGTCGCGGTCAAGATGGCGCTGCAGTACTGGCGCAGTATCGACCGCGGGCGCAAGTTCCGCCTGATGACCTGGCGCGGCGGCTACCACGGCGACACGTTCACGCCGATGAGCGTCTGCGACCCCGACGGCGGAATGCATGAGCTGTGGACCGGCGAAAACTCAGTGCTGGCCCACCAGGAGTTCGCTCCCGCGGTGCCCACCGAATACGACGCCGCCTACATCGCGGCCTTCGAGAAGCAATTGGCCGAGCACGCCGATGAGCTGGCGGCCGTCATCGTCGAGCCGGTGGTGCAGGGCGCAGGAGGCATGCGCTTCCACGACCCGGCGTATCTGCGCGACCTGCGCGAGATCTGCACCCGCCACGAAGTACTGCTGATCTTCGACGAGATCGCCACCGGCTTCGGCCGCACCGGCGAGTTGTTCGCCGCTGATCATGCCGAGGTGAGCCCCGACATCATGTGCGTCGGAAAGGCGCTGACCGGTGGCTACATCACCCTGGCCGCGACGCTGTGCAGCCGCGAGATCGCGCAGACGATCAGCACTGGAGAGCCAGGGGCGCTGATGCACGGCCCGACGTTCATGGCCAACGCGCTGGCATGCGCGGTCTCGGTGGCGTCGGTCGAGCTGCTGCTCGCCGGGGACTGGCGGTCGTCGGTGCGCACGATCGAGGCGGGTCTGCGTGACGGATTGTCGCCGGCGGTCGAGCTGCCGGGCGTGGCTGACGTACGGGTGCTGGGGGCGATCGGTGTCATCGAGATGGATCGGCCGGTCGATCTGCGGGTGGCGACGCCCGTCGCGTTGGACCACGGCGTATGGCTGCGACCCTTCCGCAACCTCATCTACGCAATGCCGCCGTACATCTGCATGCCGGAGGAGATCGGACAGATCACCTCGGCGATGGTCGGTGTCGCCCGTGCACTAACCTGAACGGTGTTCAATGGTCGGCTTCGGGCAGGGTGAATCGGTGACACGTACGGGTCTTTCGCCGCTGGCGTGGCTCGATGACGTCGAGCAGCGGCGCCGCGGCGCCGGTCTGCGGCGGTCCCTGCGCATCCGCCCGCCCGTCGGCGCCGAACTGGACCTGGCCTCCAATGACTATCTCGGCCTGTCGCAGCACCCCGACGTGATCGAGGGCGGCGTCGCTGCGCTGCGCACATGGGGCGCAGGGTCGACCGGATCACGACTGGTCACCGGCAACACCGAGATTCACGAGGCCTTCGAGTCGGCGCTCGCGGGCTTCACGGGCGCCGAGTCGGCGCTGGTGTTCTCGTCGGGCTACACCGCCAACCTGGGCGCGGTCGTCTCGCTGTCCGGCGCCGGGTCGCTGTTGGTGTCCGACGCCCTGACGCATGCGTCCCTTGTCGACGCGTGCCGGTTGTCACGGGCCAAGGTGGTGGTGACCCCGCACCGCGACGTCGCGGCCGTCGAGGCGGCGCTGGCCGACCGCAATGAGGAGCGCGCGGTCGTGGTGACCGATGCGGTGTTTTCCGCGGACGGCGTGCTTGCTCCGCTGCGGGCGTTGCACGAGGTGTGTCGACGACACGGCGCGCTGCTGGTCGTCGACGAAGCGCACGCTCTCGGGGTGCGGGGGGCCGCGGGCCGCGGGCTGGTGCACGAGGTCGGTCTGGCCGGCGCGCCGGACGTGGTGGTGACGACGACGATGTCGAAGGCGCTGGGGAGCCAGGGCGGCGTTGTACTCGGGCCGGCCGCAGTGCGCGAACACCTGATCGACGCCGCGCGGCCGTTCATCTTCGACACGGGACTCGCCCCCGCCGCCGTGGGGGCGGCTTGGGCGGCGCTCGACGTGTTGATCGCCGAACCGTGGCGCGCGCAGGCGGTGGCCGAACACGCGGCGGCCCTCGCAGCGGTGTGCGGTGTCGCCCAGCGACCCGACTCTGCAGTGGTGTCGGTGATCCTCGGTGAGCCGCAGGTGGCACTGGCCGCGGCGGTGTCGTGTCTGGATCGTGGCGTTCGGGTCGGCTGCTTCCGGCCGCCGACCGTCCCGGCCGGAACATCTCGACTGAGGCTGACGGCTCGCGCGTCACTATCGGAGGACGAAATGGCTTTGGCGCGCGAGGTTCTCACCGACGTGCTCTCTGGCGGCGCGTGAGCACTCTGGTCGTCACCGGTACCGATACCGGTGTCGGTAAGACGGTGGCGACCGCGGCCCTGGCATGTCATGCACGGCTGGCCGGCATCGACGTCGCGGTTTGTAAGCCGGTGCAGACCGGCAGCCCGCACGACGACGACCTCGCCGATATCGCCCGACTTTCCGGCGTGACCGACCTGCGTGGTTTGTGGCGATACCCCGAACCGCTGGCGCCTGTGGCAGCAGCACAACGGGCGGGCCTTGCGTTGCCGACACGCGCCGAACTGGTCGGGTCGGTGCGCGAGGCCGGCGATGGGGGAGCCAGGCTGGTGCTGGTGGAAGGTGCCGGTGGTCTGCTCGTCGAGCTGGGCGCCGACGGCGTGACGCTGCGTGACGTCGCGACGGACCTGGCCGCGCCGGTACTACTTGTCGTCGCCGCGGGGCTGGGTACGTTGAACCACACATCGCTGACTTTGGAAGCCCTTGCTCGGCAAGGGGTTCCGTGCGCCGGACTGATCATCGGCGCGTGGCCGTCGCGCCCGGGTCCGGCCGAGGAAGGCAATCGTGAGGCCCTGAGCAGGCTCGCTCCGCTTCGCGCGGTACTGCCTGCGGGGCTTGGGAGGGTGAGCGCCACCGAGTTCGAGTCAGTCAGCGTGTCGGCGTTCGACCCGGCGTGGGTCGCAGGGCTGGGGTAGAGATGGTGCACACCGTCGAGCTCGTTTTCGACTCGCACACCGAGGTCGCGGTCCGCCGGATCTGGGATGGGCTTCGCGAGGCGGGAATCCCGAGTCAGGCCCCCGCCAGCCGCCCGCATGCCACGCTGACGGTCGCGGAGCGGATAGACGCCGAGGTTGAGGGGGTCCTGGCGTCGCTCGCGGACCGGTTCCCGCTGCCGTGCCGGATCGGGGCACCACTGTTCTTCGGACGCGCCAAGGCCGTGCTGGCCCGGCTTGTGGTGCCGACCGCGGCCCTGCTCGACATGCACGCGAACGTGCACCGGCTATGCCTGCCACACCTGCATCCGGGCCCGATGGCCAATGCGCTGCCGAACGACTGGACGCCTCACGTCACCATGGCACGCCGCATCGCGCCCGACCAGATGGGCCGCGCAGTGCAGATCGCCGCGGAACCGTCCGAAATCATCGGCACCGTCGCCGGGCTGCGGCGCTGGGATGGTAACGCCAAACGCGAATACCAGATCTGAAGGCTAAGGGACGGTCGCACCAACGCTTTTCGGTACGCACATCCGCCACCCGTCGATCACGAGCTCGCGGAGCTCGTCGTGGTCGATCGCGTCGAGCCGCACCAGAATCCAGTTGTATCGCATCTCCGATTTGCCGGGCAGCATGAACTTGTCGGGCTCCGCGGCGACCACCGCCGCACGCTCCTCCTTGGGAAAGCCGACTCCCATCACCGTCTCGTCGCGAGAGAACGCGGCGTAGACCAGCCGCCCGGCGCGAAACCTGATCGAGTCGCGGACCACGGCCTCGTAGGACCTCGGCAATGCCGAGGCGATACGTCGCACATCGTCGACGGTGATCACGCGCAGAACGCTAGTCGCGGACCACGACAAGGAATCGACATTCTGCGGACGTCTACTCGTAAATCCTCTGCGAAACGTTGATTCCGTCGACGAACAGGCGCAGGCCGAACCCGAACCGCGCATTGGCATCATCGGAGAGCACGGACTGCCACTCGGGCAGCTCGGCGCCTGCGGCGTCCCACTGCAGGCGGGACTGCTCGTCCACGGTGAAGCCGAGCACGTAGTAGACGACGGTGCGGGCGGCCAACTCGGCATGTGCCGAGTCGACGCCGATATCGGACACCGCTTCGGTCAGCACCGCCAGAATCTGCTTCATCGCCGGCGACTGGCCGGCCGCGAAGCTGGCGGACACCAGCTCAGCGCCATCGGTGTGCGACAGAAGCGCATCGCGGAGGCGATTGCACACGTCGGCGATGCCACGTGCGGACGGCACACCTTCGAGAATGCGGTCGGTGATGGCGCCGAGGAGTTCCTGCTTGTTGGCGAAATGCCAGTACAACGCCCCGGGGGAGACGCTGAGCTCGCGTGCGAGTCGTCGCATCGTGAGATCGGCGATCCCGTATTCGTCGAGTAGGCCTGCCGCCGCCTCGACCACGTCGCGTTTGTGGAGCTGCACACCGGTAGCCTAACCTGAACGCTGTTCAAGTTCGATGAGGAGGATCAACCGGTGAGCGACATTCTGGCGAAGGCACGCGACCAGGTATTGGAGCGCGGCGAAGGCCTCGACCAGGATCAGACGCTGGCTGTGTTGCGGCTGCCCGACGAGAATCTCGACGAACTGCTCGCGCTTGCCCACGACGTCCGCATGAAGTGGTGCGGTCCCGACGTCGAGGTCGAGGGCATCATCAGCCTCAAGACCGGCGGCTGCCCCGAAGACTGCCACTTCTGTTCGCAGTCAGGGCTTTTCGCCTCGCCGGTGCGCAGCGCGTGGCTGGACATCCCGAGCCTGGTGGAGGCCGCCAAGCAGACCGCCAAGAGCGGTGCCACCGAATTCTGCATCGTCGCCGCCGTCCGCGGGCCCGACGAGCGGCTGTTGGCGCAGGTGGCCGCGGGCATCGAGGCCATCCGCAACGAGGTCGACATCCAGATCGCCTGCTCACTGGGCATGCTTAGCCAGGACCAGGTCGAGCGCCTTTCCGAGATGGGCGTGCACCGCTACAACCACAATCTCGAGACCGCCCGGTCGTTCTTCACCAACGTCGTCACCACCCACAGCTGGGAAGAGCGCTGGGACACACTGCAGATGGTCCGCGAAGCAGGTATGGAGGTCTGTTGCGGCGGCATCCTCGGCATGGGCGAAACCACCGAACAACGCGCAGAGTTCGCCGCCAACCTGGCCGAACTCGATCCGCACGAGGTGCCGCTGAACTTCCTCAACCCACGCCCCGGCACGCCGTTCGGTGATCTGGAGGTGCTGCCGGCCTCAGAGGCGCTGAAGGCTGTCGCCGCGTTCCGTCTCGCGCTGCCGCGCACCATGCTCCGGTTCGCAGGCGGCCGCGAGATCACGCTCGGTGACCTGGGCGCCAAGCAGGGCATCCTCGGCGGCATCAACGCCGTGATCGTCGGCAACTACCTGACGACACTGGGCCGGCCGGCTGAAGCCGATCTCGAGCTCCTCGAGGATCTGCAGATGCCCATCAAGGCTCTCAACGCCAGCCTGTAGCACGATTAAGCGATGGCGTTCAACGTCTACACGGGTGAACCCGACGGCACGGCCCTGCCGGCGGCTGCGCGGCTGGGACTCGAGCCGCCCCGGTTCTGCGCGGAGTGCGGTCGCCGGATGATCGTGCAGGTGCGCCCCGACGGCTGGTCGGCGAAATGCTCGCGACACGGTGTCACCGACTCTAAAGATCTGGATGAGCGATGAATGACTTGGCTCCACCGCGGATTTCGCGCGGCCGCGCAGCGACGACCGTGATCGCCGGACTCGTAATTGCCGGCGTCGTGATCGGCGTGCTGTGGGCGTGGTTGGCCCCGGCGGTGCATGGCGTGGTGGCCTTGACCAAGGGCGGTGAGCGCGTCAGGGCACATCTCGGTGCCGAGGCCGACCACTTCTTCGTCGCCTCCTTCCTGGTGGTCGGCATGCTGTCCGCCATGGCCGTCATCGCGGCGGTGCTGGTGTGGCAGTGGCGTGCACACCGCGGCCCGCTCATGGTCGTGGCACTTGGTCTAGGAGGCGCCGCCGCGGCTGGTGTGGCCGCGGGAGTCGGTGCAGCACTGGTGCATTGGCGGTACGGCACGATCGACGTGGGCGCGGCACCGATTTCACCCGACCATCGCGTGCACTACGTGATCGAGGCGCCACCGGTGTTCTTCGGGCACTCGCCGATGCTGGTCGCACTGACGATCCTGTTTCCGGCGGCGATCGCGGCCCTCGTCTACGCGCTCATCGCGGTGTCGGTCTCACGTGACGATCTGGGTGCGTGGCCGCCCGTCGAAAGCGAACTCGACGGCGCAACTCTTACAGCGGGGCGCGTTCTACCGTCCGGCCAGTGACCACCTTGGCGACGATCTTCGCGAGCCGCGCCATGCCGACATAGGTCATCGGGTTCAGCAACGTCGGCCACTTCGTCCGAACCATGTGCTCGGACAGGGGCTTTCCGGCGAACCGATCGATGAGCCAGCGCAGCGCCATCGGGGCGGACATCGGGTGGAGCAGCAAGTGCTCACTGAACATGTCCCGGTGGTAGGTCACCGAGGCGCCGCCGGATTTGTATGTGTCGGCCAGCTCGTCGATGTCCCCGACCGAGATCAGCTGGTCGTGAACCGCCTGCACGATGAGCACGGGCGGAGTCGGCACCGCAACGCCGAGCTTGATGTCGGCGAACACATGCTGCACCTCCGGGGTGCCCAGGATCTGCTCGAGGGGCCAGTCGAGCATGTCGCCCATGTCCTTCTTGGCCATCCGGACCATCGCCTCGGCGGTCGTCATCGTTGTGCAGGCGCTCGAGAAGCACCTTGCCCTCTTCGGTGACGTGCTCCTGAATGATCCGGTCGAGGTCGGGATAGATGATCCGCCAACGCGGCGACGACGAGTGCGGGCAGCCCGGACGCGAAGGTGCCGTTGAGACGGCGGAACGTGTGGCCGAGATCCCCGACGGGCGATCCGAGCACCGCACCGACGACGTTCAGTTCCGGCGCGTAGGAGCCGCTCATCTCGGCGGCCCATGCGCTGGCCAGTCCACCGCCCGAATATCCCCAGAGGCCGACCGGCGCATCTGCCTTCAACCCCAGCCGCTTGGAACCCAGCGCGGCGCGCAGACCCGTCGAGAACGTGGTATCCGGGTTCGTACGGGGCGCCCCACATGCCGAGGCGGCCCTCGTGGTCGGGCACCGACACCGCCCAGCCCTCAGCGAGGCAGGCGGCGACCAGAAGGAACTCGAACTGCGCGACCGCACCTGTGGCGTGCGCGTGGCGACGAAGGGCATACGACGGGAAGCATCGCGAGGTGACGGCATCGATCGCGCACTGATACGAGATCACGGGCGTGACGGCGGCGGGCGCGCGCTCTGCGGGCACGATCACCGTGGTCGCAGCCGCATCGGGCTTACCGTGCATATCGGTGGTGCGATACAGCAGCTGGGTGGCCCGCACGCGCTGCGGGATCAGGCCCATGAACGCCAGCTCGACGTCCCGGCTGCGCAGGACGGTTCCCGGGTCGGCGTGCTGGTAGCCAGTCGGAGGTTCGTAGAACGGGTCGTCGGACGGCAGCTGCGGGCGGGTACCGCGCACCAGGTCCTCGTGGGGGACGTGCCCGATCCACTCTGCACCTGCTGCTGGTGCGGCGCTGCCCAGATCCATCCGGCCATTCTTACTTAAGGAAGCGTTAAGAAGCCAGCCCGACTCACCCCGGCGGCCGCAATGCGGCGAATTCGTCGGTCACCCGGTAGCTGGGAGTCGGTGAACCTGTACAGCGCGGCGGGCCGGCCGCCGCTGCGACCTGAGCGAGCGGTGGTACCGGTGCGGGTGATGACGTTTCGGCGCTCCAGCACGCGTTGCAGGTTGGTCGCGTCCACTGGGTGGCCGAGTGCGGCGCTGTAGATGTCCCGCAGCGTCGACACGGCGAATTCAGTTGGCGCCAAGGCGAATCCGATGTTCGTGTAGGACAGCTTGGCGACAAGTCGAGTGCTGGCGTGCTCGACCATCGGACCGTGGTCGAAAGCCATCGGCGGCAGATCGTCCACCGGATGCCAACGGGTGTCCGACGGGAGTTCGGGAATTGCGGGGGAGGGCACCAGGCCGAGGAACGTCGAGGCGATGGTGCGCGTGCCCGGCACTCGGTTCGGGTCGGAAAACGCCGCGAGTTGTTCGAGGTGAGCAACCTCACGCAGGTCGACTTTCTCGGCGAGCTGACGCCGAACCGAGCTGGTCAGGTCCTCGTCGTTGCGAAGCCTGCCGCCCGGCAGGGCCCACTTTCGCGCCTCCGGTTCCAGTGCACGCTGCCACAACAGCACGTGAAGTGCGGGTTTCGGGGATTCGCCGTGTGGGTGAAGGCCGCGAACCTGGAACACGGCAGCAAGCACCTCGTGCGCGGTGCTAATATGGACCATGTTTTCGATTATAAGTCGAAAACCTCGACGGGATGAAGGAGGCGGCTGTGACGGTTTTGGATCGCATGCCCGCTAACGATCTGGCGGACCGCATAATCGCGGGTCCGAACGGCTTTTCCGGCGTCGACGGCAATCAGGAATGGGCCGACGAGGTGCGTCGGCTGGCCGATCTGCGTGGCGCGACGCTGCTGGCGCACAACTACCAGTTGCCCGCCATCCAGGACGTCGCCGACCACGTCGGCGACTCGCTGGCGTTGTCGCGTATCGCGGCCGAAGTGCCAGAGGACACGATCGTGTTCTGCGGGGTGCACTTCATGGCCGAGACCGCGAAGATCCTGTCGCCGGACAAGACCGTGCTCATTCCCGACCAGCGCGCAGGCTGCTCGCTCGCGGACTCGATCACCGCCGACGAACTGCGCGCCTGGAAGGCCGAGCACCCCGGGGCCGTCGTCGTGTCCTACGTGAACACCACCGCCGCAGTGAAAGCGGAGACCGACATCTGCTGCACCTCGTCGAACGCCGTGGAGGTCGTCGCTTCGATCCCTGCGGACCGCGAGGTGCTGTTCTGCCCGGACCAGTTCCTGGGCGCCCACGTGCGCCGGGTCACCGGCCGCAAGAATCTCCATGTCTGGGCCGGGGAGTGCCACGTGCATGCCGGCATCAACGGCGACGAGCTCGCCGACCAAGCCCGCAGCCACCCAGACGCCGAACTGTACGTGCACCCCGAATGCGGTTGTGCCACTTCGGCCCTGTACCTGGCGGGCGAAGGCGCCTTCCCCGAGGACCGGGTCAAGATCCTGTCCACCGGCGGCATGCTCGACGCTGCTCGGGAGACCCGGGCGCGCCAGGTGCTGGTCGCCACCGAGGTCGGGATGCTGCACCAATTGCGTCGCGCCGCACCGGAAGTCGACTTCCGTGCGGTCAACGACCGCGCATCGTGCAAGTTCATGAAGATGATCACGCCTGCCGCGCTGCTGCGGTGCCTGGTGGAGGGCAAGGACGAAGTCCACGTCGATCACCAGACCGCCCGACTGGGGCGTGACAGCGTGTTGCGGATGATCGAGATCGGTCAACCCGGCGGCGGCGAATGACCGGGCGGCCGGCCTGCGGAGGCCGCGGGTACTGGCAGCAGCGCGCCGACGTGGTGGTGATCGGCACCGGTGTTGCGGGCCTGGTGGCTGCCCTTGCGGCGCACCGCCGTGGCCGCAAGGTGATGCTGCTCAGCAAGGCCGGCAACACGGCGACGTTCTACGCGCAGGGCGGCATCGCCGTCGTGTTGCCGGATGCCCTACGGGCAGACGGAGACTCGGTGGACGCGCATGTCGCTGACACGTTGGCTGCGGGCGCCGGCCTGTGTGATCCGGATGTCGTGCGTTCCATTGTCTCCGACGGCTACCGCGCGGTACGCGAACTCGTCGACGACGGCGCCCGATTCGACGAAGCAACGCCGGGGCAGTGGTCACTGACTCGCGAGGGCGGCCATTCGCGGCGGCGGATCATCCATGCCGGCGGCGACGCGACCGGTGCGGAGGTGCAGCGCGCCCTCGACGATGCTGCGGCCCGGCTGGACATCCGTCGCAACCATATTGCGCTTGAGATCCTTCACGAAGGCGGCGCGGTCACGGGTGTGCTCGCGCTGAACGACGACGGCCCTGGCATCGTCCATGCGCGATCGGTGATCCTGGCGACCGGCGGGCTGGGGCATCTGTATTCGGCGACCACTAACCCGGAAGGGTCCACCGGAGACGGCGTCGCGCTGGCGATATGGGCCGGACTGCCGGTATCCGACCTCGAGTTCATCCAATTCCACCCCACCATGCTGTTCGACGGGCACGAAGGCGGTCGCCGGCCGCTGATCACCGAGGCCGTTCGCGGCGAGGGCGCGATTCTTCTTGATGCTCAAGGTCGTTCGGTCACTAAAGGGGTGCACCCGATGGGCGATCTGGCGCCGCGCGACGTCGTCGCCGCGGCCATCGACGCCCGTATGACTGCGACCGGTGACCCCTGCGTCTATCTGGACGCTCGCGGCATCAGGGGCTTCAAGAAGCGCTTTCCGACGGTCACCGCGGCGTGCCGGGAGGCGGGCATCGACCCGACGCGCCAAGTCATCCCCGTTGTCCCCGGCGCGCACTACAGCTGCGGTGGTGTGGTCACCGATTCGCACGGCCGCACCGAGTTCGCGGGCCTTTTCGCCGCGGGGGAGGTGGCGCGCACCGGAATGCACGGTGCTAACCGGCTGGCCTCCAATAGCCTGCTCGAGGGCCTGGTGGTCGGCGGCCGAGCCGGAAAAGCGGCTGCCGCACACGCTTCCGACGCCGGACCCTCGACCGCCACGATGCCCGAGCCTGCCGTCCGACGCGCGTTGCCGCGGGCGGACCTGCAGCGGGCGATGACACAGCACGCATCGGTGGTCCGCGACGACCCCGGCCTGCGCATGCTGTCGCAGGTACTGGAAACCGCCGCCTCACGAAAACTCAACTCGCGCAGGAATTTCGAGGATGTCGCACTGACGACCGTGGCCGGCGCTGTCGTGGTGGCCGCTTTGGCCCGGACGGAAACACGAGGCTGCCATCACCGCACCGACCATCCGGACACCGATCCGGCGATGGCCCGCAGCCTGGTGCCCGCGGTGGCCTGCGCCTGATGGAACTCAACGCCGATGAGCTCACCGAAGCTCGGCGGGTGATCGCCCGTGCCCTCGAGGAGGATCTGCGGTACGGACCCGATGTCACCACGCTGGCGACGGTGGGCGCCGACGCGACGACAACGGCATCGATGGTCGTCCGGCAGCCGGGAGTCATCGCCGGTGTCGACGTCGCACTGCTCGTACTCGACGAAGTGCTCGGCTCTGGCAGATACGTCGTCAAGCACCGTGTCGAGGATGGCGAACGACTCGAGCCCGGCGGTGTGGTGCTCGCCGTCGAAGCGCCCACTCAGGGATTGCTGACGGCTGAACGGACGATGCTCAACCTGGTGTGTCACCTGTCGGGCATCGCGACGACCACCGCGGACTGGGTGTCCGCCGTCGAGGGCACGGCCGCCAGAATCAGGGATACCCGCAAGACCCTGCCCGGACTGCGGGCGCTGCAGAAATACGCGGTACGCGTCGGTGGTGGTGTGAACCACCGAATGGGATTGGGCGACGCCACGCTGATCAAGGACAACCACGTTGCCGCGGCGGGCTCGGTGGTGGCCGCACTGCAGGCCGTGCGCGCGGCAGCGCCGGATCTGCCGTGCGAAGTCGAGGTCGACTCCTTAGAGCAACTCGATGAGGTGCTCGCCGAGAATCTGGCGGACGGGGCACTTGTGTTGCTCGACAACTTCCCGGTCTGGCAGACACAAATCGCGGTGCAGCGCCGCAATTCTGCGTCCCCGGCGACCAAACTGGAATCTTCCGGCGGATTGTCGCTCGACACTGCGGCCGAGTACGCGGGAACGGGCGTGGACTATCTGGCAGTCGGTGCTCTCACCCACTCGGTGACGGTGCTCGACATCGGCCTGGATCTGTAGGCCGTCGTGAACGCCCCATCGCGTCGCGTCAGCGCGCTGACCGTCATCAGTCTGGTGGTAGCGGTTGTTGCGCTCGTTTTGGTCGGCTGGATGCTGTTCCGGTCGGAGTTCGCCAAGACGGAATACAGCTCCGATCAGATCGCAGCCGCGAAGACCAAGGCCTGCACCGCTGTTGACGTTGTGCGGCGCGGCGTTTCGCTCAACACGAACCTCATGCCGGCGGGTGGTCCCGCAGACGTGACCGGCGCCCAGGCGGTGGCCGCCAACGCCCGGCTATCGCTCTACGACGGCGGGCAGTACCTGATTGCGCGGCTGGACCCGGCCACCCCGGAACCACTTGCCGAGAAGGTCCACGATTTCGCCGACAACCTGATGGACATCGGCGCCAATGCGACAGCGGGCATTCCGAACAGCGATTCCGCGCAGACCGAGCGCCTCAACAACGCCGACCGCACAAGCGACACCCTCACCGAGTTGTGCAGGTAGCTATTTGCTGAGCAGCGTGCGTGCGCCCGCCTTGGCGGCGTCGAGCGCGGCACCGTCACCGGCAATGCGCGACAGGATCAGTGCCCCCTCGAGGAGCGCGATGACGGCGAGTGCCGTCTCGTCGGATTCGGCTTCGCCCCAGCCGTCATTGCGCAACCGGTCGGCGATCGCCCGGCGCCATGCGCCAAACGCCCGTGCCGATGCTTCGCGGACCAGCGGGCTCGCATTAACCGATTCGGTCGCGATCGGTTCGATAGGGCAGCCGTCGCGTCGGTCTATCGCAAGTCCCGACGACATCAGTTCGATCCAGCCGTCGACGATATCGACCACAGGCAACCCGCTGTCGAGGAACTGCCGCAGCTGCGCTTCGATGTCGGTTCCCGCGCTGTCCACGACGGCCGCGGCCAGCTGCTGCTTACCCTCGGGGAAGTGGTGGTACAGCGAACCGGCCTTTACGGCAGCGGTCTCGAGGATCTGGTTCACACCGGTCGCCGCGTAGCCCTGCCTGCGAAAGAGCAGTGCCGCGGCATCGACGAGCGCAGCTCGGCTGCGGTCGGGGCGAGGCATCCCTTGACTTTACTTGAAAGGTCACTCAAGAATAGTTGAACACTCACTAAAGAAGGGCCGACGATGCAGCAGTTGATATTCGAACGTGCGGGCTCGTATGCCTGGCACGAGGCCGCCGAACCCGAGATCGACGCCCCTGAGCAGGCCATTGTCCGCCCGATACTGGTGGCATGTTGCGACCTCGACGTGGCGGTCGCCGAAGGCAGGCTGCCGATGCCGCCGGGACACGCCGTCGGTCACGAAGGCATTGGCGAGGTCGTCGCCGTCGGGGAAGCGGTGCAGGATGTCGCGCCCGGCGACCGGGTCGTCATCCCCTTCCAGATCAGCTGCGGGCAGTGCCGCGAATGCCGACGCGGCGCGACGGGGTCATGCGGCGCGTTGCCGCTCATGGCGATGTACGGCATGGCCCCGCTCGCCGGGCTGGACGGTGGCGGGTTCATGGCGGATCTGGTGCTCGTACCGTATGCCGACGCGATGCTGGTACCGATACCGCACGGCGTCGATCTCGTCGGCATCGCGTCACTGTCGGACAACGTCGTCGACGGCTGGCGGGCAGTGGGGCCGTACCGAACCGAACTCGACGCGCTCGATGACGCCGATCGACGAATTCTCGTTGCCGGACGGCAGTCGATCGGCTTGTACGCGGCGGGATTGGCCGCGGCGCTCGGCTACGGCGTCGACTACGTCGACACTGACCCGCAGCGGTTGGCCGCAGCCGAGAAGCTCGGCGCCACAGTGCATGACAGGCCCAAACCGGACAAGTCGCTGGGCCCCTATCCGGTCACCGTCCACACTTCTGCGGACCCGGCCGTGCTCGCGGCGACGTTACGCGTCACTTGGCCCGACGGTGTGTGCACCGACACGGGAATCTATTACCAGGGGGCGGTCGAGATGCCACTGCTGCCGATGTACACCCGCGGTGTGCGGTTCGTGACGGGTCGGGTCAATGCGCGTGCCGTCATTCCCCAGGTCGTCGAACTCCTCGAGGCGGGCTGTGATCTCACGCCCGCGGTCGCGCGCGTGGCGCCATGGGAGGCCGCCTCAGACGTCTGGCCCACGATGACGGGCAAGACGGTCTTCACGCGGTAGGGCTCAGGCGATATCGGCGACGAAGATGGCCATCCTCTTCGCCTGTGCACGGGCCATGAATGGCAGGCCTTCGGCACCGCCACTGCCCGCGGGCAGGATCCGGGGATTGACGATGTGGACGGCGCGCGAGCCGTAGAGCACGTCGGCCTCGTCGGCGGCGAGCACGTTCTTCACCCAGTCGGTCTTTCCGTGGCCCAGTGCGATCGCGAAGGTATTGCCCTTGCGGAACGGGGTGACCACGGTTTCGTAGGTCTTGCCGGACTTGCGGCCCCGATGCTGGATCTTGGCGATGCCGGGCATGACGCCCGCGATGCGCTTGACCATGGGGTTCATGTATTTGATCTGCAGGCGCTCGAACGCAGGCGGATAAACCATCGGGACGCCGGGGGCGTTGTTGGGGTGATCCTTTGCGGACATGTATTCTGGACATTACGTGACGATGCCCGCCCCCAGTGGGGACGGGCATCGCCATTTCTCGTGCGGTATCAGCCGTTTCGACGACTACGGGCTGTCGTTGCCGTCGCTTCCGTCGCTTCCGTCGTTGCCGCCGAAACCGCCGCCGCCGCCGCTGCCGGCGTTGCCGCCGTTACCGGTGCCGCCGGCGCCGGCAGTCCCGTTGCCGCCGTTGCCACCGTTGCCGCCGTCGGAGCGACGGCGCCGCCGTTGCCGCCGTTGCCGCCGGTGCCGCCGTTGCCGGTGCCTGCGCCGTGTGGCAGTTCCGTTGCCGCCGTTGCCGCCGTTGCGGCCGTCACCGAAGATGGCGCCGCCGCCTCCGCCGCCCCCGCCGCTGCCGCCGGTGGCTGTGCCGGTAGTGGTCGTGGCGTTGCCGCCGGTGCCACCGTTGCGGCCGTTCCCGAAGACGACGCCGCCGTTGCCGCCGTTGCCGGCGTTGCCGGCGTTGGCTGTACCGGTGGGGTTATTCGCGGTGCCGCCGTTTCCGCCGCCACCGCCATCGCCGACCATAGTCGGCGTCTCCACCGCTGCCGCCCGTGCCGCCAGTCGCCACGGTGTCCAGGTCACCGGTGCTAGTTGCGTTGCCGCCGTTACCACCTGTACCGCCACCCGTGCCGCCGTTGGCGCCGTCGCCACCGGCGCCGGCCGTTGCGTTGTCATCGGGGCCTGATGCGTCACCGCCGTTGCCGCCGTCGCCGCCGATTCCGTAGTAGCCGCCTGAGCCGCCTTCGCCGCCGGCGCCGGCCTCCGCGGATCCAGGCTCCCGAGTCCGCCAGGATTGTCGTCGTCGCCGCCGTCGCCGCCACGCCCGCCGTTGCCGAAGGCGCCGGCACTGCCGCCGTCGCCGCCATTCTGTGCGGTGCCCAAGCCCAAGGCGCTAAGGACGCCCGCGTCGGCTCCGTTGCCGCCGTTGCCGCCGTTGCCGCCGAAGAAGCCGGCATTGCCGCCGTTGCCTGGTTGGATACCTAGCGCCGCATCCAGCGCGGTCGGGCTGTAGCCGTTACCACCGCTACCGAACAGGAATCCGCCGCTGTAGCCGTCGGGGTGAAGCGCATTGCCGTCGGCGCCATTGCCGATCATCCCGAAGGAGAACGCCATGACCAGCGGGTTGTCGAGGAAAGGATCGGCCGCGCTGATGAAGGCGCCTGGATCGTAGAAACTTCTGCTGCTGGAACTGGTGTCAGCACCGCCGCCGATCAAGCCCGCCGTCAAGTTCGTCGGTATCAGAGCAGTCGAGCGCAGTACACGTGTCTGCCTGCGCCGTACCGATCGAGCCTAGCCCGACGAACGCCCGCGGTCATGGCCCCCCCGAGCATGGCGCCGCCGACCGCCCGCCGGACGACGGTACCTCGCGTTGATGCCGCGCGGTGTTTACCGGCGGAACGTTGTATTGGACATTCATTCTCCCCTTCTATCGATTCTGGATCGAGCGATCCAGTTACCCCGACGACTCCGACATCCGTTCGCGAAGCCTGTGGCCGAGTGGCTGGACCACAGTGTTCGCTCTCATTGTCAGCTAATCAGTTGATACCGATCACAGACTATATTGACACCTCTGACTGAGTTTGCCTAGCAACTTTTCAAAATCAGTCAGAAAAAAGTGCGTTCAGCCAGTATAAGAATTCTGACGTAGCCGTAAATTACCATGCCCTTAGAAGCTTGCTGATGCAAAAATAGACACCGGAGGGTCTATCCACCTATAGCAATGTGGATCAATAGCACAAAGAGCGGATAAAACACCGATAAGAGCAGATGAAAATCGCGGTTTACCTGGAGGTAACGTTCGCGTCAGTTAATGGTCTGGCAGCGTCCGATCCGATGTTCATTGACTTCGCGAGCGCCCACCCAGGCACCGATATTTGACGGCACTGTAAATAGTCGGTCCGCGCACCGAGAGTCCGAGACATAGGCTGGGCTACAGCTAACTATCAAGATCGGCAGTTTGAATAAGCAAATATCGTGTCGTCAGCGCTATAGGGAAATGATCTTGTTATTCGCCGCCGGAGCAGCTGTCTACGATCTGCATTTGCTGACACGAGTCGCGATCCGCATCGAGCGTCGAAATGGTCACCATTTGGCCATCCGCTCGCATTGCGGATGCCAAGTTTGCTGCAGCGGCTCGAGATAGCGGCTACTATCGGCCGCATGTCTGAGACATCGAAGTCTTCATCGGGGGTCCTTCGTTTCCGTTCTGGCGCTGATCGTGGCGCTGGCCGCGGCTGGCGTGGCGGTTTGGGCGTTGGTCAAGGAGCCGCCGGCGGCGTCCGAGTCGGCCGAGGCGCAGCCGGCCTCGGTCTTCACCGGCGCGACGACCGATGACCCCAAGGGCAGCGTCTGCGAGGCCTTCGACGTCGTACGTAAGGGCGTCCAGCTCAACACCAACCTGCAACTCCCGGGCGGACCGACGGACGTCACCGGCTCACTGGCAGTGGGGGCCAATGCGCGGTTGTCGCTCTTCGAGGGCGGGCAGTACCTGCTTGCCCGTCTGCAGCCGGATACGCCGCCGGAGCTGGCGGACGCCGTGCGCAAGTTCGGCAACCAGCTCATGGATATCGGGGCACGCTCGATCGCGGGTACTCCGAACGCGGATCCCGACCAGTCCGCGAGGCTGAAGGATGCCGACGCCTCCAACGCCACGATCACCAATCTGTGCAAGTGAAACGCTGCGACACCTGACCCGAGACACCGTTCGCCGCCGTTCGCCGCGGCGATATCGATTTGGCCTGTTCTGGGACAATGGCTGCGTGAGTGCATCGAAGATGGCCCGCATCGACCTGCGGGGCACCGAGCTTTCGGCTGCCGGCCTGCGGTCAGCCCTGCCCAGGGGTGGCGTGGACGTCGACGCGGTGGTGCCCAAGGTTCGCCCCATCGTCGACGCTGTGGCCGCCGGTGGTGCCGAGGCCGCCCTCGAGTTCGGTGAATCGTTCGACGGCGTGCGACCCGCACAGGTTCGGGTGCCTGCGAGTCATCTGCAGACCGCGCTCGGTGAACTGCCGCCCGACGTCCGCACCGCGCTAGAGGTGGCCATCGATCGCGCCCGTGTGGTGCACGCCGAGCAGCGTCGTACCGATACCACCACGACCCTCGCTCCGGGCGCCACTGTGACCGAGCGCTGGGTGCCGGTCGAGCGCGTCGGCCTCTACGTGCCGGGCGGCAACGCCGTCTATCCGTCCAGCGTGGTGATGAACGTCGTGCCCGCGCAGACTGCGGGTGTCGATTCGTTGGTGATCGCCAGCCCACCGCAGCGCGACTTCGGCGGGCTGCCTCACCCGACGATCCTGGCCGCCGCGCGGCTGTTGGGCGTCGACGAGGTTTGGGCCGTCGGCGGCGCGCAGGCCGTCGCGCTGCTGGCATACGGCGGCACCGACACCGACGGTGCCGAACTGGCGCCGGTCGACATGATCACCGGACCGGGAAACATCTACGTGACGGCGGCCAAGCGGATCTGCCGTTCACAGGTCGGCATCGACGCGGAGGCCGGCCCGACCGAGATCGCCATCCTCGCCGATCACACCGCGGATCCTGTGCATGTGGCCGCGGATCTGATCAGCCAGGCGGAACACGACGAGATGGCCGCCAGCGTGCTGGTCACCCCCAGCGCAGATCTCGCCGACGTCACCGACCGGGAACTGGCGAAGCAGCTGAACACCACCGTCCACCGCGAGCGGGTGGAGGCCGCACTGAGCGGGAAGCAGTCTGCGATCGTACTCGTCGACGACCTAGACGCCGGCATTCGCACCGTCAATGCCTACGCTGCCGAGCACCTCGAGATCCAGACCGTCGATGCCCGAGAAGTCGCGAGCCGAATCCGTTCGGCCGGTGCGATATTCGTCGGCGCCTACTCTCCGGTGAGCCTCGGGGACTACTGCGCCGGGTCCAATCACGTCCTGCCCACCGCCGGCTGCGCCCGGCACTCCAGCGGGCTGTCGGTGCAGACATTCCTGCGCGGCATCCACGTCGTCGACTACGACGAAGCCGCGCTCAAGGACGTGTCCGGCTATGTGATCACGCTGGCCGAGGCTGAGAACCTGCCCTCGCACGGCGAAGCGGTCCGGCGGAGGTTCGAGGCGTGACAGCCGGCAAGAAGGTGACCCTGGCCGACCTGCCGTTGCGTGACGACCTGCGCGGCAAGTCGCCTTACGGTGCGCCGCAGCTGGTTGTGCCGGTGCGGCTCAACACCAACGAGAACCCGCACCCGCCGACCAAGGCACTGATCGACGACGTGACGGCCTCTGTCCGCGCGGTCGCGGGGGAGCTGCATCGCTACCCGGACCGCGATGCCGCGGCGCTGCGCACCGATCTGGCCGCGTACCTCGCCGCGCAAACCGGCGTCGACCTCGACGTCGAGAACCTCTGGGCCGCCAACGGTTCCAATGAGATCCTGCAGCAGCTTCTGCAGGCATTCGGGGGGCCGGGACGCAGCGCGATCGGGTTCGTGCCGTCGTATTCGATGCACCCGATCATCTCCGATGGCACACAGACGCAATGGCTGGTGGCCAATCGCGCCGACGACTTCAGCCTCGACGCCGACGCCGCGGTGCAGGCGATCAAGGAACACAACCCGAACATCGTGTTCGTCGCCAGCCCGAACAATCCGTCAGGACAGAGCGTTTCACTCGACGACCTGCGCCGCCTGCTGGAGGCAATGACAACCGGATTGCTCATCCTCGACGAGGCCTATGGTGAGTTCTCGAGCCAGCTCAGCGCGGTCAACCTCATCGACGAATATCCGAGGCGGCTCGTCGTGACCCGAACGATGAGCAAGGCGTTCGCATTCGCCGGGGGACGGCTCGGTTATCTCATCGCCGCTCCTGCGGTGATTGACGCAATGCTGTTGGTCCGGCTGCCGTATCACCTGTCGTCGGTGACCCAGGCCGCCGCAAGGGCCGCGCTGCGGCACGCCGACGACACGTTGGGCAGCGTCGCCAAACTCATCGCCGAGCGTGAACGAGTCGCAGAGGCCCTGAACCGGATGGGCTTTCGCGTCATCGACAGCGACGCCAACTTCGTGCTGTTCGGCGAATTCGCCGACGCACCCGCCACCTGGCAGCGCTATCTGGATGCCGGGGTCCTCATCCGCGACGTCGGTATCCCCGGATACCTGCGCGCCACCACCGGACTTGCCCACGAGAACGATGCGCTGCTCGATGCAAGCGCTCGCCTCGCGCGTACCGAACTCGTATCCATAGGAGCACAGTGACCAAGTCTCGTATCGCGAAGATCGACCGCAAGACCAAGGAATCAGACATAGCCGTCGAGCTCGATCTCGACGGCACCGGCGTCGTGAGCGTCGAAACCGGTGTGGCGTTCTTCGACCACATGCTCACCGCCCTTGGCACCCATGCGAGCTTCGACCTGACCGTGAAGGCCAAGGGCGACGTCGAGATCGAAGGCCACCACACCATCGAGGACACCGCGATCGTGCTCGGCCAGGCGCTGGGCCAGGCGCTCGGCGACAAAAAGGGCATCCGGCGGTTCGGCGATGCCTGGATCCCGATGGACGAATCTCTCGCGCATGCCGCCGTCGACGTGTCAGGCAGGCCCTACTGCGTGCACACCGGCGAGCCGGATCACATGCTGCACTTCACGATCGCGGGATCCGAGGCGCCGTACCACACGGTGGTGAATCGGCACGTATTCGAAACGATCGCCATGAACGCGCGCATCGCGCTGCACGTCCGGGTGCTCTACGGTCGGGATCCGCATCACATCACCGAGGCGGAGTACAAGGCAGTCGCGCGCGCTCTGCGCCAGGCCGTCGAGTTAGACCCGCGCGTCACCGGAGTGCCATCGACGAAAGGCGCACTGTGACGCCCAGAGTCGTCGTTCTCGACTACGGCTCCGGAAATCTTCGATCGGCTCAGCGCGCGTTAGAACGTGTCGGCGCTGATGTCGAGGTGACCGCTGACCCAGGCGCGGCGATGAACGCAGACGGACTCGTGGTGCCCGGTGTCGGCGCATTCGAGGCCTGTATGGCGGGCCTGCGAAAGATCGGTGGCGAGAAGATCATCGCCGAGCGCATTACCGCTGGCCGCCCGGTGCTGGGGGTCTGTGTCGGCATGCAGATCCTGTTCGCACGGGGGGTCGAGTTCGGTGTGGAGAGCAACGGCTGCGGTCAATGGCCGGGGGCGGTGATCAGGCTGGACGCCCCGGTGGTCCCGCACATGGGATGGAACGTCGTCGAGGCACCCTCCGGAACGCGGTTGTTCGAGGGGCTCGACCCCGACACCCGGTTCTACTTCGTGCACTCCTACGCCGCCCAGCAGTGGGAAGGTAGTCCCGATGCACGGTTGACGTGGGCCACGCACACGGTGCCGTTCCTGGCCGCAGTCGAAGACGGTCCGCTGTCCGCCACCCAGTTCCACCCGGAGAAGAGCGGCGACGCGGGGGCATCGCTTTTGGGCAATTGGGTGGAAGGGCTCTAGGTTGACCGCCGTGAGATTGATACTCCTTCCCGCCGTCGATGTGGTCGAGGGTCGCGCCGTTCGGCTCATGCAGGGCAAGGCGGGCAGCGAGACCGAATACGGCTCGGCACTCGACGCCGCGATGACCTGGCAGCGCGACGGCGCCGAGTGGATCCACCTGGTCGATCTGGACGCCGCGTTCGGCCGTGGCGACAACCGTGAACTTCTCGCCGAGGTGGTCGGCAGGCTCGACGTCGCGGTGGAACTCTCGGGCGGGATTCGGGACGACGATTCGCTGAAGGCGGCACTGGCCACCGGGTGCGCGCGGGTCAACCTCGGGACGGCAGCGCTGGAGAATCCGCAGTGGTGCGCGAAGGTCGTCGCCGAGTATGGGGAAAAGGTCGCCGTAGGTCTGGACGTGAAGATCGTCGGCGACGATCACCGATTGCGCGGTCGCGGTTGGGAAACCGACGGCGGTGACCTCTGGGAGGTGCTGGAACGCCTTGACCGCGAGGGATGTTCACGCTTCGTCGTCACCGATGTGACCAAGGACGGCACGCTCAACGGCCCGAACCTGGAGCTGTTGGGGAAGGTCACCGACCGCACCGCCGCACCGGTGATCGCCTCGGGCGGGGTCTCCAGTCTTGACGATCTGCGGGCGATCGCGACCCTCAGCGACCGCGGTGTTGAAGGTGCGATCGTCGGAAAGGCGCTGTACGCCCAGCGATTCACGCTTCCTGAGGCGCTGGCCGCGGTGGCGGGATAGATGGCACTCGATACGGCCGACCTCGATGCGATGGTCGCCGTGGCCGCCAGGATCCTCGACGATGCGGTAAAGCCGTTCATCGAGGGCCATCGCGCGGATTCCGCAGTTCAGAAGAAGGGCAACGACTTCGCGACCGAAGTCGACCTTGCGATCGAACGCCAGGTGGTCGAGGCGCTGACACGCGAGACCGGCGTCGGGGTACACGGCGAGGAGTTCGGGGGAGCCGACGTCGAATCGCCGCTCGTATGGGTGCTCGATCCGATCGACGGGACGTTCAACTATGCGGCCGGCTCGCCGATGGCGGCTATCCTGCTGGGCCTGCTGCGGGACGGCGAACCCGTGGCGGGGCTGACATGGGTTCCGTTCACCGGCGAGCGGTTCACGGGCGTGGTCGATAAGCCGTTGCGCAGCAACGGTGTCGAGCAGCCGGCGCTGCAGCCGGTGCAATTGGCTGACTCCGTTGTCGGGGTCAGCACATTCAACGTGGACTCGCGCGGCAAGGTGCCGGGACGGTACCGGCTCGCGGTGATCGCAGACCTCAGCCGCAAGTGCTCCCGGATGCGTATGCACGGTGCCACCGGAATCGACTTCGCCTACGCCGCATCGGGGGTGCTCGGCGGAGCCATCAGTTTTGGCGCACACGTATGGGATCACGCCGCCGGCGTCGCATTGGTGCGGGCGGCCGGCGGTATCGTCACGAACTTGGATGGCAGCGACTGGACCACCGATTCGCGATCGGCACTGGCCGGGGCGCCGGGTGTCCACGGGGAGCTGCTCGACCTGCTGAAGTCCGTCGGCGCGCCGGAGGATTTCTGATGGATCTCGCGGTTCGGATCATCCCATGTCTTGATGTCGACGACGGTCGGGTGGTGAAGGGCGTGAACTTCGAGAACCTTCGCGACGCAGGTGATCCAGTGGAATTGGCCTCTGCTTA
Source organism: uncultured Actinomycetota bacterium (assembly GCA_963843135.1). GTDB lineage: Bacteria > Actinomycetota > Actinomycetes > Mycobacteriales > Mycobacteriaceae > Mycobacterium. The sequence continues at coordinate 452,730 of CAWJJA010000024.1, read as the reverse complement.
CGACGCCGAAGGTGCCGACGAGCTCACCTTCCTGGATGTCACCGCATCTTCGGCGGGCCGCGCCACCATGCTCGAGGTCGTCAGACGCACGGCCGAGCAGGTTTTCATTCCGCTGACCGTCGGCGGCGGTGTGCGCTCGGTGGCCGATGTCGACGTGTTGCTGCGCGCGGGCGCGGACAAGGTTGCGGTCAACACCGCTGCCATCGCCAGACCTGAGCTGCTGGCCGAATTGTCCCGTCAGTTCGGTTCGCAATGCATCGTGCTGTCCGTCGATGCGCGTACCGTGCCGCAGGACCAGGCTCCGACACCGTCGGGGTGGGAGGTGACCACGCACGGCGGACGGCGTGGCACCGGCATCGACGCCGTCGAATGGGCAACTCGGGGTGCCGAGCTCGGCGTCGGCGAGATCCTGCTGAACTCGATGGACTTCGACGGCACCAAGGCGGGCTTCGACCTGCCGATGATCACCGCGGTGCGCGGGGCCGTCAACATCCCGGTGATCGCCAGTGGTGGCGCGGGTGCGCCGGAACATTTCGCACCCGCCGTTGTTGCAGGTGCTGATGCCGTACTTGCTGCGAGCGTGTTCCACTTCCGCGAGCTGACGATAGGCCAGGTGAAGACGGCGATGGCGGCAGAAGGGATTGTCGTGAGATGAGCGTATTGGACGCCGACATCGCGTCGCGGCTCAAGCGTGACGCCAACGGGCTGTTCACCGCGGTGGTGCAGGAGCGCGGTACCGGCCAGGTGTTGATGGTCGCGTGGATGGACGACGAGGCACTGGCACGGACGCTGGAAACCCGTGAGGCGACCTACTACTCACGTTCCCGCGGTGAGCAGTGGGTCAAGGGCGCCACGTCGGGCCATACGCAGCACGTGCATTCGGCGCGGCTGGACTGCGACGGCGACACCGTGCTGCTCGAGGTCGATCAGGTGGGCGCGGCATGTCACACCGGTGACCACAGTTGCTTCGATGCGGACGTGCTGTTGGCAGCCGAGGCCTAGGCTCGCCGGTGTGCGAAAGCCCGGTCAATGCAAGAGTTCACCGCCGGAATCGACAACCATCTCAAGACCTATCTGTGATGCCCAGCCTCGAGACTTTGGCGCGGGCGGTCCACCGGCCTTCGTCGTAGCCGACGACCACAGGGTGGGCGAATGCGGCGCTGACGTTGTCGGTTGTCACCGTCGCACGCGCGGCACCGACGGCGACAGTCCGCCCCTCGGCGATCAGCAGGGCGTGCGTCGTGGTGGTCGGCAGCTCTTCGAGATGGTGCGTGACAAGGATCGACGCCACCTCCGGATGTGTCTCGTCGAGCGAATCGATGGTCTCCAACAGCTGTTCCCGAGCGGCGACGTCGAGCCCAGTCGTGGGTTCGTCGAGCAGCAACAGCCGTGGCCCGGACACCAATGCGCGTGCGATGAGGGTTCGGCCCCGCTCACCCTGTGAGAGTGTCGGCCACACGTCAGTGATCTTGTGCGACAAGCCGACCGCATCGATCATCGCGTCGGCGCGATCGCGCTCCTCGGCACTGGGCGTCCAGCGCATCGGGGTGTCGATGGTCGCGGTGATACCTGTCAGCACCACTTCGTGCACCGTCAACGAATACTGCAGCCGGTGGCGGGGATTCACATGACCTATGAAGCGGCGCAGCTGCGCGAGCTCCACGCGGCCCATCTGCTCACCGAGTATGTGCACGGTGCCCGACGTAGGAAACAGGACAGCCGCGCAGAACCCCAACAGCGTGCTCTTGCCTGCGCCGTTCGGGCCAAGCAGCGCCCAGTGCTCACCGGAGTTCACCGTGAGGGAGACGCCGTCGATGATCTGCTTGCCGTCGCGACGGAACGTCACATCGGCGAGTTCGAGAACCGGCGTCACGCCGACTGCCGTTGTCGCAGCACCTCCAGCGCCTTGTCGGCGTGGGTGTCCATGCTGACCTCGCTGGCGATCACCTCGAGCACCGTGCGATCGGCGTCGATCACGAACGTCGTCCGTTTGACCGGCATGAACTTGCCCAGGAGCCCGCGCTTCACGCCAAACTGCGTGGCGACGGTGCCGTCGACGTCCGACAGCAGCGGGTAGTCGAAGCTCTGCTTGTCGGCGAACTTCGCCTGCTTCTCGACGGGATCGGTGCTGATGCCGACGCGGTTCGCACCGACGGCGGCGAACTCCGACGCCAGGTCGCGGAAGTGGCAGGCTTCCTTCGTGCAGCCCGGCGTCATCGCGGCGGGGTAGAAGAACAGCACGATGGGGCCACCTGCGAGCAACTCCGTAAGGCTGCGCACCGTGCCTGTCTGGTCCGGCAATTCGAACTCTGCTACCTGGTCACCACGTTTCATAGTTCTCTACGCTACCTGCACCGAAAATCGTTGGCGCCGTCTGTCGTTTCCATGGGACTGTGCCTTCGATGCTGGATCTCGACGCATTCAAGACCGACGGCTTCGCCAAGGTCGAGCAGGCGGCCCCCCGCCGCGTCGCCGATGAGGCGCGAGCGCGTCTGTGGCAGCAGTTGGGTCTCTCACCTGACGATCGCGACGGTTGGTCAGAACCCGTGCGCTGGGCGTCAGATCTGATGGGCGACGGCCCCTTTGGTGAACTCGTCCGAAGTCGCTGGCTTGCTGTTGCACTCGATGCGGTCTGCGGCAGCGGCGGCTGGGCGCCGCGGGGCTCACTGGGTAACATTCCCGTCCGCTTTGCGGTGTCGGAGACCGCCCCGCCTCCCAATGATGACCGTGGCTGGCACATCGACGCCAATACGCCGCTGCCCGACGGGTCGTGGGTGGTCACCGGTCGTCCGCACACGGTGCTACTGCTGACGCTGCTCTCAGACGTCGGCCCAGACGACGCACCGACGCGAATCCGGGCCGGGTCGCACCGCGACGTGGCCCGCGTACTGGGACCGGACGCCGTGGAGCTGGCCGAGATGGGGTGTCTGGTCGACGACGCCAGCGCCGACCGGGCTGTCGTGTACGCCACCGGTGAGCCCGGCGATATGTACGTCGTGCACCCGTTCACGGTGCACGCCGCCGACGAACACCGCGGCACCACGCCGCGCTTCATGGCACAGGCGCCGATCGTGCTGACGGCCCCGTTGACACCCGCGTCGTCGTCGCCGCTGGCATGCGTCTGGGAGAATCGGTGAGTGCAAACGACCGCCAATCTCGCGCTCACCACGTCACGCGAGGACTTTCGGGCGCTGGCCGCCGAGCACCGCGTGGTGCCGGTGACCCGCAAGGTGCTCGCCGACAGTGAGACCCCGCTGTCGGCGTATCGCAAGCTGGCCGCCAACCGGCCCGGGACGTTCTTGCTGGAATCGGCCGAAAACGGCCGGTCCTGGTCGCGCTGGTCGTTCATCGGCGCCGGTGCGCCGTCGGCGTTGACGGTCCGTGACGGCGAGGCGGTGTGGCTGGGCACAACCCCGAACGACGCGCCCAAGGAGGGCGATCCGCTCCAGGCGCTGCGCGCGACTCTCGAGCTGCTGAAGACCGAGCCGGTGGCGGGTCTGCCGCCGCTTTCGTCGGGCCTGGTCGGGTTCTTCGCGTACGACATGGTGCGACGCCTGGAGCGACTACCCGAACTGGTTGTCGACGACCTCGGGCTGCCGGACATGTTGTTGCTGCTGGCCACCGACGTCGCCGCCGTCGACCACCACGAAGGCACCATCACGCTGATCGCCAACGCCGTGAATTGGAACGGTACCGACGAACGCGTCGACTGGGCTTACGACGACGCGGTCGCCAGGCTCGACGTGATGACCGCGGCGCTCGGTGAGCACCTGTCGTCGACGGTTGCGACGTTCGGCAGGCCCGCAGCCGCTGCACCGTTCACAGCGCACCGTGGAGGAATACACGGCGATCGTCGAGAAGCTCGTCGGCGACATCGAGGCGGGCGAGGCGTTTCAGGTGGTGCCCTCGCAGCGCTTTGAGATGGACACCGAAGCCGACCCGCTCGACGTGTACCGGATGCTGCGGGTGAGCAACCCCAGTCCGTACATGTATCTGCTCAATGTGCCTGATGATGCTGGCGGACTGGACTTTTCGATCGTCGGTTCGAGCCCCGAAGCCTTGGTGACCGTCAAGGACGGAAGAGCCTCGACGCATCCGATCGCCGGTACGCGCTGGCGTGGTCAGGATGAGGAGGAGGATCAGCTTCTCGAGAAGGAGTTGCTGCACGACGACAAGGAGCGTGCCGAGCACCTGATGCTGGTCGATCTGGGCCGCAACGACCTCGGCCGCGTCTGCCGGCCCGGCACCGTGCGCGTCGAGGACTACAGCCACATCGAGCGCTACAGCCACGTCATGCACATCGTGTCGACGGTGCACGGCGAGCTCGCGGAGGACAAGACCGCGTTGGACGCCGTGTTGGCGTGCTTCCCGGCGGGAACGTTGTCAGGGGCTCCGAAGGTGCGCGCCATGGAGCTCATCGAGGAGGTCGAAAAGACCCGTCGTGGTCTGTACGGCGGCGTGCTGGGCTACCTGGACTTCGCGGGTAACGCCGATTTCGCGATCGCGATTCGCACGGCGCTGATGCGCGGGGGCACGGCGTATGTACAGGCCGGCGGGGGAGTCGTGGCTGATTCCAACGGCCCCTATGAGTACACCGAGGCGGCCAACAAGGCCCGTGCCGTGCTGAACGCGATCGCCGCGGCGGAAACCCTGACCGAACCGTGATCCGGATCGCCCAACTCGGGCTCGTGCTGGCCGCGGCGGCGTTGTGGATCGCGTCGCGGATGACATGGGTCGACGTGACGTCCTTCGACGGGCTGGGGCAGCCTCGGACCACGGCACTGACGGGTAGCTCGTGGTCGACGGCGCTGGTCCCGTTGGCAGTGCTGCTGTTGGCGACCGCTGTGGCGGCGCTGGCGGTGCGCGGCTGGCCACTGCGGGTGCTTGCCGTCATCGTCGCGATTACCAGCGCGGGAACGGCCTACCTGGCGATCGGCCTGTGGGTGGTCCGCGACGTCGGCGTTCGGGCGTCACATCTGGCCGACGCGCCGGTGGCCGATCTGGTGGCGACGCAGAGGCACTACGGGGGGGCGGTGACCACGATGGTGGCCGCAGCCGTCTCACTCGCGTGCGCCGCGCTGCTCCTGCGATCGGCGACCAAGGAGAGGTCACGTGCGGCTCGCTACGCACGTCGCAGCGCCGTTCCGACCGGCGAACCGGAGGATGCGATGTCGGAGCGGCAGCTGTGGGACGCACTCGACGAGGGCACCGATCCGACCCAAGACCCGACCAATACAGACAACAAGGGGCGGTGACACCCGATGACGCGGCGACGGTTACCCTTCGTTTAAGACTGAAGGCAGCATCGAGGGGAATCGACACGCCATGAGTTCGGCAACCGTGCTCGACACCATCATTGAGGGTGTTCGCGCTGATGTCGCCGCTCGCGAGGCGGCTCTTCCGCTTGCCGAGATCAAGGAGAAGGCCAAGGCGGCGCGGTCCCCGCTGGATGTATTGGCTGCGTTGCGGGAACCGGGCATCGGTGTGATCGCAGAAGTGAAGCGCGCCAGCCCGTCGCGCGGAGAACTGGCCACTATCTCGGACCCGGCGAAGCTGGCCTGTGCATACGAGGACGGGGGCGCGCGCGTCATCAGCGTGCTGACCGAGGAGCGGCGCTTCAACGGTTCGCTCAAGGATCTCGACGCAGTGCGTGCCGCGGTGTCAATCCCGGTGCTGCGCAAGGACTTCATTGTCGGTCCGTATCAGATCCACGAGGCGCGTGCGCACGGAGCGGACATGCTTCTGTTGATCGTTGCGGCGCTCGAACAGCAGGCATTGGAATCGATGCTCGATCGCACCGAGTCCCTTGGTATGACAGCGCTTGTCGAGGTGCATACCGAGGAGGAAGCGGATCGCGCCCTGCAAGCCGGCGCAAAGGTGATCGGGGTCAATGCGCGGGATCTCAAGACCCTGGCAGTCGATCGGGACTGCTTCGCGCGCATCGCGCCTGGCCTACCGAGCGGTGTCATCCGGATCGCCGAGTCGGGTGTGCGCGGAACGGCCGATCTACTCGCCTACGCCGGGGCAGGCGCCGATGCCGTACTCGTCGGCGAGGGTCTGGTCACCAGTGGTGATCCCCGCGGCGCCGTTGCCGATCTGGTCACCGCAGGTACGCATCCGTCCTGCCCGAAACCCTCGCGCTGACACGTGGCCGACCTCGCCGGGCCGGAGTTGCCGCGTTCCAGTGCGGCCGTCGCCGAGCCCACAGTCCACGATCCCGACGCACGCGGCCACTTCGGTGTCTACGGCGGACGATTCGTCCCCGAGGCGTTGATGGCGGTGATCGAAGAGGTCACCGCCGCGTACGAGAAGGCTCGTGGCGATCAGGTCTTTCTCGACGAATTGGATCGGTTGCAGCGCCACTACACCGGCAGGCCGTCGCCGATGTACGAGGCCTCGAGGCTTTCCGAGCATGCGGGTGGAGCACGGATCTTCCTGAAGCGAGAAGACCTCAACCACACCGGATCTCACAAGATCAACAACGTGCTCGGGCAGGCGCTGCTGGCGCGGCAGATGGGCAAGTCACGCGTCATCGCCGAGACGGGCGCGGGACAGCATGGGGTGGCGACCGCGACCGCGTGCGCGCTGCTCGGTCTGGAGTGCATCGTCTACATGGGTGCGGTCGATACCGCGCGTCAGGCACTGAACGTCGCGAGGATGCGCCTGCTTGGCGCGGAAGTTGTGTCCGTCGAGTCGGGTTCAAAGACGCTGAAGGACGCGATCAACGAAGCCTTCCGGGACTGGGTCACTAACGCTGACAACACTTATTACTGCTTCGGCACCGCCGCTGGACCCCATCCGTTTCCCACGATGGTGCGCGATTTCCAACGGGTGATCGGCCTGGAGGCCCGTGCGCAGATACAGGCACAAGCGGGCAGGCTGCCCGACGCGGTGGCGGCATGTGTGGGCGGTGGGTCGAATGCGATCGGTATCTTCCACGCGTTCATCGACGATCCAGGCACTCGACTCGTCGGCTACGAAGCGGCGGGCGATGGTGTCGAAACCGGGCGTCACGCAGCGACGTTCACCGGCGGATCGCCGGGAGCGTTTCAGGGGTCATTCTCGTATTTGCTTCAGGACGACGACGGGCAGACCGTCGAATCCCATTCGATTTCAGCCGGTTTGGACTACCCGGGCGTGGGCCCCGAGCATGCGTACCTGAAAGACATCGGTCGCGCGGAGTATCGACCGATCACCGATGTGGAGGCGATGGACGCATTTGGCTTGTTGTGCCGCACCGAGGGAATCATCCCGGCCATCGAGTCGGCACACGCGGTCGCGGGCGCATTGAAGCTGGGTCAGGAACTCGGCTCCAGCGCGATCATCTTGGTCAACCTGTCGGGTCGCGGCGACAAGGACGTCGAGACTGCGGCGAAATGGTTCGGTCTGATGGACGGTGAGTCGTGAGCCGGTTGGCGGGACTGTTCGACGCGTGCCGGGTGGAGAATCGCTCGGCGCTGATCGGTTACCTGCCGACAGGCTTTCCCGATGTGCCGACCTCGATCTCAGCGATGACGGCGTTGGTCGAAAGCGGCTGCGATCTGGTCGAGGTGGGTATTGCGTACTCGGACCCCGGTATGGACGGCCCGACAATCTCGGCGGCCACCGAAGTGGCGCTGCGCGGCGGTGTGCGGGTGCGTGACACGCTGACCGCGGTCGAGGCGATCAGTAACGCTGGTGGCCGGGCCGTGGTGATGACGTATTGGAATCTCGTGCTGCATTGGGGTGTCGACGCCTTTGCACGCGACCTCGCTGCGGCGGGCGGGCTCGGGATGATTACACCCGATCTGATTCCGGATGAGGCCTCGGAGTGGCTTGCGGTGTCAGAGGCTCACGATCTGGACCGCATCTTCCTGGTGGCGCCTGCATCAACTCCGGAACGGTTGGCCGCGACAGTCGAGGCATCACGCGGATTCGTCTATGCCGCATCAACGATGGGTGTGACAGGCGCACGCGACGCCGTATCGACTGCCGCACCTGAGTTGGTCAGAAGAGTCAAGGCGGTGTCTGACATTCCGGTCGGTGTCGGACTCGGTGTGCGTTCTCGCGAACAGGCGGCAGAGATCGGCGCCTACGCGGACGGAGTGATCGTGGGGTCGGCGTTGGTGTCGGCATTACAGGACGGGGTGCACGCGGTGCGGACGCTGACTGCTGAGCTCGCCGACGGAGTGCGGCAGAGGGTTTCCACGTGACGACGACCGTGCTCGCCTCGTTTCCTAGTCCCTCGCAAGGCGTGTGGTATCTCGGCCCGGTCCCGATCCGCGCCTATGCGTTGTTCATCATCGTCGGGATCGTCGCGGCGTTGGTCATCGGAGATCGGCGCTGGGAAGCCAGGGGCGGCGAACGCGGTGTCATTTACGACATCGCGCTGTGGGCGGTGCCTTTCGGTCTGATCGGCGGCCGCCTCTACCACGTCATGACGGACTGGCCGAAGTACTTCGGGGAAGGCGGCGCCGGGTTTCTCGGTGCCTTGCGGATTTGGGACGGTGGGCTTGGTATCTGGGGTGCGGTTGCGCTTGGCGGCGTCGGGGCGTGGATCGGATGCCGGCAACGTGGCATCCCGCTGCCTGCGTTCGGCGATGCGATTGCGCCGGGAATAGTACTTGCACAGGCGATCGGCCGGTTGGGAAACTATTTCAATCAGGAGTTGTACGGTCGGCCGACCGACGTGCCATGGGCTCTGGAGATCTACGAACGCCAAGGCGCAAACGGAGTGGTCAGCCCGGACCTGGCCAACGGTGTTTCGACGGGTGAGCTGTATGCCACGGTCCATCCGACGTTCCTCTACGAATTGCTTTGGAATGTCTTGATTTTCGCGGTTTTAATATGGGTCGATCGCCGCTTCAAAATCGGTCACGGTCGGTTGTTCGCCCTGTATGTCGCCGGCTACTGCCTGGGCCGGTTCTGGGTCGAACTGCTGCGCAGCGACCACGCCAGCCTCATAGCTGACATCCGGGTCAACTCGTTCACGTCGACCTTCGTGTTCATCGGCGCGGTGGTGTACATCATGGTCGCGCCCAAGGGTCGCGAGGACCCGAACTCGCTCAAGGGCAAGCCGCGCGATGGGTCGGTCATCGACGAGGTGGCCGATGAGCTCGTCGCGGTCGCCGCGACATCGGGTGTGGTGGCAGCGGCCAAGGCGGCGGGTGCCGACGAAGATGAAGACACTGGCCCAGACTTGGACGAACAAGTCGCCGACGATTTGGAAGAGCCCGGCGCCGAGGTTGATTCGGCCGACGAGACGGAGTCTGCTGCATTAGCCGAACTGCTCGCGGCTGCCGCGGCGAGTGAAGAAGCTGAGTCGGAGGACGAGACCGAGTCTGTCGGTGGTGTGGGTGTTGTGGAGGGTGAGGATGCCGTCGAGGCGCAGGAGGTTGCGCCGCAGGTGCATGAGGCTGCCCTCGAGGGTGTCGCTGAGGCCGAACAAGTAGCAGACGAGGTCGCCGACGAGCCCGACGAGGACGCTGAGTCCGACGAGGACACAGCGGGGGATGACGCCGAGCCTGTCGGTGGTGTGGGTGTTGTGGAGGGTGAGGATGCCGTCGAGGCGCAGGAGGTTGCGCCGCAGGTGCATGAGGCTGCCCTCGAGGGTGTCGCTGAGGCCGAACAAGTAGCAGACGAGGTCGCCGACGAGCCCGACGAAGACGCTGAGTCCGACGAGGACGCTGAGTCCGACGAGGACGCCGAGGACGAGCGAGTGACGGTGAGTCGGTCGAGGACGCTGAGGATCCGACGAGGCGCAGCGAGATTGGCCGCAGATGCCGAGGCTGCCTCGGTGGTGCTGGGCCGATAGTGCAGACGGGTGAGGAGTCCGTCGAGCGCGCAAGACGCTGCGTCCGACGAGGACCAGTGGAGGATGACGCTCGAGTTTGTCGGTGGTGTGGGTGTTGTGGAGGGTGAGGATGCCGTCGAGGCGCAGGAGGTTGCGCCGCAGGTGCATGAGGCTGCCCTCGAGGGTGTCGCTGAGGCCGAACAAGTAGCAGACGAGGTCGCCGACGAGCCCGACGAGGACGCTGAGTCCGACGAGGACACAGCCGGGGATGACGCCGAGCCTGTCGGTGGTGTGGGTGTTGTGGAGGGTGAGGATGCCGTCGAGGCGCAGGAGGTTGCGCCGCAGGTGCATGAGGCTGCCCTCGAGGGTCTCGCTGAGGCCGAACAAGTAGCAGACGAGGTCGCCGACGAGCCCGGACGAGGACGCTGAGTCCGACGAGGACACAGCGGGGGATGACGCCGACTTTGTCGGTGGTGTGGGTGTTGTGGAGGGTGAGGATGCCGTCGAGGCGCAGGAGGTTGCGCCGCAGGTGCATGAGGCTGCCCTCGAGGGTGTCGCTGAGGCCGAACAAGTAGCAGACGAGGTCGCCGACGAGCCCGACGACGACGCAACCGAAGCAGAAGCAGAGACCGAGACCGATTCTCCCGCTCCGGACACCGAGGTCCCAGTCGAGCAGCCCGCGACAGGGGAATCCGCGCCCCGGACAGAAGAGCGCCGCGGTCGCCTTCGGCGATTGTTCCGCCGGGGATAAACCCTGTCGGAGGGGCGGTCTAGAGTCGAATGTATGTTCGATTTGGCGGATGTGATCTCGGTTGATCTCCTCACCGACGAGGCGGGGTTGATCGCGCGTATCGCCGAATTGGAGCTGCTCAAGTCGGCGGCCGCCGCCGGTCAGGCACGTGCGACCGCCGCGTTGGATGAGCGTCGACGCACCGATGAAGCAGCCGCGGGTATTACGTCCGCGAAGCGGGGCAGAGGCGTAGCCAGCGAGGTGGCATTGGCTCGGCGCGACTCCCCGTCAAGGGGTAACCGGCATCTCGGCTTCGCCAAGGCGCTGGTCCATGAAATGCCCTACACGCTGGCGGCATTGGAGTGCGGCGCGCTCTCGGAGTGGCGAGCGACCCTGATCGTGCGCGAGTCAGCATGCCTGGAGATTCGGCACCGACGGGCGCTCGATGCCGAATTATGCTCTGATGCAAGCAAGCTCGACGGGATGGGTGACGCAAGGATCACCGCGGACGCCAAGGCGATCGCATATCGGCTCGATCCGCAGGCGTTTGTCGACCGAGCCGCCAAAGCCGAGGCCGACCGGACAGTGACGTGTCGTCCGGCACCGGACACCATGACCTACGTGACCGCGCTGCTACCTGTGGCGCAGGGTGTCGGGGTGTATGCGGCGCTGAAGCGGGCTGCCGACACTACATTCGATGGTCGGTCACGCGGACAGGTCATGGCCGACACACTCGTGGGGCGGTTGACGGGCCGGCCCGCCGAAGTTCCGCAACCTATTGCGGTAAACCTCGTGATATCGGATGGGGCACTACTGGGAGGGGAGAACACTCCGGCGTTGGTCGACGGCTACGGGCCGGTTCCTGCCGCCGTCGCGCTCCGATTGGTCGAATGCGCGGTCAATGACGAGCGGTCGAGGGCTACGTTGCGGCGCCTGTACAGGCAGCCGAAGAGCGGAGCTCTAGTGGCCATGGAATCGCGATCGCGCTGTTTTCCCAAGGGACTGGCGATGTTCATCGGCCTGCGCGATCAAACGTGTCGAACTCCATACTGCGATGCGCAGATTCGGCATCGTGACCACGCCGTGCCGAGAAACCGCGGCGGACCTACGAGTGCTCTCAACGGACTCGGCATGTGCGCTCACTGCAACTTCGTCAAGGAGTCACCGGACTGGCGGGTGTCTCCGAGCGAGGTGGGCGGTATCCACACCGCCGAATTCGTGACGCCGACAGGCGCACATTATTGCTCGACCGCACCGCCGCTGCCGGGGTCGTCGATCACGATCAGCGAGGTCGAAGTCAGAATCGGCATCGAGCTCGCGGACCTACACGCCGCGTAGGTCATAGCGCCGCTCGGGTAGTGCTCGAGGTGGCGGCGTGCGCTGCCCCGCGAAATTCAGATCAGGCCTCGCTCCGGCCATGCCGTTGCCGCCGACCACCAGCCGCGGGCGCAATGGGAAAGTAGCGCATCGGCTTTCGGTTACGGAACAACACCGCGGTGACAATGTCGTCGCTGAGATTGCCGCCGCGGAAGTACACCGGCTGGGTTACAAAGCCGGCGGGCACCACGTAGCGCAGTGAATCGTCGATCGGCAACGGTTTGTCCAACCCGTTGCCCTCGAAGTCGAAGGGGCCCTGCAGGAATCGGGGAGTGCTGCCTTCGCTCGCCCTCCCTGAAAATAGGGGGAGTTTGTTTCCGATTCGTTTCGAACACAACACCGGGATGAATACCCAATCTGACAACGCCGATGACGCAACGTTGAGGACATCGTTCCTGCGGCGTAACAGCGACCTGCTTGCTGCGTAACACGCCCTTCCTAGCGTGAGCCATCACCGCTGATCAGAACGATTCGGCCGCGGCGCTGCCCGTGTAACGTCAGGAGATCGACAGATGGCAATAACCACCGAACCGGTCGCCAGGCCCGGAGCGGAACGCTCCCACAAGGGCGCGCACTGGATCGATGACTGGCGTCCGGAGGATCCCGAGTTCTGGGGGACGGTGGGCAAGCCGATCGCCCGCCGCAATTTGATCTTTTCGATCTTCGCAGAGCACATCGGCTTCTCGATCTGGTTGCTCTGGAGCATTGTCGTCGTACAGATGACCGCGGGAGCCGACGGCGCGGCGGCGGCGTCCGGGTTCGCATTGACCACATCGCAGGCGCTCTGGCTGGTCGCAGTGCCCAGCGGGGTGGGCGCATTCCTGCGCCTGCCATACACCTTCGCAGTCCCCGTTTTCGGCGGCCGGAACTGGACGACGGTTTCCGCACTGCTTTTGGTCATCCCATGCCTGCTCCTGGCCTGGGCGGTGAGCAATCCCGACATCCCCTACCCGCTGCTTCTCGTCGTCGCCGCTACGGCCGGCTTCGGGGGAGGCAACTTCGCGTCATCGATGGCGAACATCTCCTTCTTCTACCCGGAGAAGGAGAAAGGCTGGGCGCTGGGACTCAACGCCGCCGGTGGCAACATCGGTGTTGCCGTCGCGCAGAAGATCATTCCGGTCGTCGTGACCGTCGGCGCCGGCGTCACCCTGTCCTTCGCGGGTCTGTTCTACATCCCCTTCGCGGTCGCCGCCGCGGTGTGTGCCTTTCTGTTCATGAATAATCTGTCGGAGGCGAAAGCCGACGTGAAGCCGGTCTGGCAGTCGCTGCGTCACACCGATACATGGGTGATGTCGCTGCTCTACATCGGGACGTTCGGATCGTTCATTGGTTACTCATCGGCGTTCCCGACCCTTCTGAAGGCAGTGTTCGGTCGTGGTGACATCGCGCTCGCCTGGGCGTTTCTGGGGGCGGGTATCGGTTCGATCGCGCGCCCGTTCGGCGGCTGGCTCTCTGACCGTGTCGGCGGGGCGCGTATCACCGCAATAAGCTTCGCGATGCTCGCCGTCGGCGCCGGCGTGGCTCTGTATTCCGTTCAGACCAAGAACATGCCGGTGTTCTTCACGAGCTTCATGCTGCTGTTCATCGCGACCGGAATCGGCAACGGCTCGACGTACCGAATGATCTCGAAGATCTTCAAGGTCAAGGGCGAGGACGCCGGTGGCTCCCCGGAGACGATGACGTATATGCGCAGACAAGCCGCCGGGGCGCTGGGCATCATTTCGTCGGTGGGAGCATTCGGCGGCTTCGTCGTTCCGCTCGCATACGCCTGGTCCAATTCGCATTTCGGCAACATCCGCCCGGCCCTGTGGTTCTACGTCGTCTTCTTCATCGTGCTGCTTGGGGTCACCTGGTATGCGTACTTGCGCAAGGGCACCCGGATGGCCCAGGCCGGAGTTTGAGAAAGGCCCCGGATGCTCACCGCACCATCGCCGTTGCGGTGAGCATCCGTTTTCCTCCGGATAACGCGTCCGGAAAGATCCCGGAACAGCCGGCGCCCACGATGGATACATGACCGTCACCCGAACCGCGTGCTCGTACTGCGGAGTGGGTTGCGGTATCTCCGTCGAGACGAAGACGGAGGGCGGCCGCGCGGTGATAGCCCGCGTGTCGGGAGACAAGCTGCATCCCACCAATTTCGGCAGACTGTGCACCAAGGGCGCAACGCACGCCGAGATGATGCGGGCTGACGACGGCCGACTGAAATCGGCGCTGCTGCGACCGGGCCGAAATGACGAGCCGGTGCCCACGCCGGTTGACGATGCGATCGCCGAGGCGGGCCGGCGGCTCCGCGCGATCATCGAAAAGCACGGACCCGACGCGGTGGCGCTGTACGTGTCCGGCCAGATGTCGCTCGAATCACAATATCTGGCAACGAAATTGGCTAAGGGATTCCTTCGCACCAAGTACATGGAGTCCAATTCGCGGCTGTGCATGGCCAGCGCAGGCACCGGATACAAACAGTCACTGGGCTCTGACGGGCCACCCGGCTCGTACACGGATTTCGATCTGGCGAATCTCTTCTTCGTAATCGGGTCGAATATGGCTGACTGCCATCCGATTCTCTATCTGCGGATGGCCGAGCGTCTCAAAGCCGGCGCCAAGCTCATCGTGGTCGACCCCCGCCGCACAACCACAGCGGACAAGGCCGACCTCTATCTGCAGATCAAGCCCGGTACAGATCTGGCCTTGCTGAACGGCTTGCTCCACCTGTTGGTCGAAAACGGCGACATCGACGAACAATTCATCGCCGAACACACCGAGGGCTGGGATGGGATGCCTGCGTTCCTGGCCGACTATCCACCGGCCCGGGTCTGTCAGATCACCGGTATCAGCGAGTCCGACCTGCGATTGGCGGCGGCGATGATCGCCGAAGCCGGCGACTGGATGACCTGCTGGGCGGTCGGGATGAACCAGAGCACACACGGCACTGCGAACACGAACGCGATCTGCAATCTGCATCTGGCAACCGGTGCGATCTGTCGTCCCGGCAGCGGCCCGATGTCGTTGACCGGCCAGCCCAACGCGATGGGCGGCCGTGAGATGGGGTACATGGGACCCGGGCTGCCTGGGCAGCGTTCGGTGACGTCCGCCGAAGACCGGGCGTTCGTCGAGGAGAAATGGGGACTGCCGCCTGGCACCATTCGCGACGACTTCGGACCAGGTGCGGTGGACATGTTCGAGAGGCTGGCCGCAGGAGACATCAAAGCCTGCTGGATCATCTGCACCAACCCGGTGGCCACCATGCCCAACCGCAAGACCACCATCGCCGGGCTCGAAGCCGCCGAACTCGTGATCACTCAGGACACATATCGGAGCAACGCCACCAATCGCTACGCCGACATCGTGCTGCCGGCGGCGCTGTGGGCGGAGTCGGACATGGTGATGGTCAACTCCGACCGAAACATCACGCTTCTCCAGCAGTCGATCCCGGCGCCGGGCCAGTCGCGGCCGGACTGGCAGTTGATCTGTCAGATCGCCGAAGAACTGGGCTTCGGTGAGCACTTCACATACGCCGGCAGCAGCGAGATATTCGACGAGATATGCGAGTTCACCAATTTGCGCACCGGGTGGGACATGCGCGGCGCCAGCTATGACCGGCTTCGTTCGACACCACTGCAATGGCCGGTGCCGCCCGACGGCCTGCCCGGCGGCGATGACGACCGGCATCCGATCCGTTATCTCAATGACGGTGTGAGTCAACACCTCTTCGTCGACCAAAAAGGCAATCAACCGCGGTTGGCGTTCCCGACTGCCTCCCGGCGCGCGGTGTTTTTCGCTCGGCCACATGTCGACGCCGACGAACTGCCCGACGGCGACTATCCGATCGTCCTGAACACCGGGCGCCTGCAGCACCAGTGGCACACCATGACAAAGACCGGCAAGGTCGACAAGCTCAACAAGCTCGACAGCGGGCCATTCGTCGAAGTGCATCCGGTCGACGCCGTCGCCCTCGACATCTCCGAGGGCCAGGCGGTCGAGCTCAGCTCCCGCCGCGGCAGAGCGGTGTTGCCTGCCGTTGTCACCGACCGGGTTCGGCCGGGAAACTGTTTCGTTCCGTTCCACTGGAACGACGAGCACGGCGAGTACCTCACCATCAACGCATTGACCAACGACGCAGTCGATCCCGAGTCCCTGCAACCGGAATTCAAGGTCTGCGCCGTCAGCCTGCGCCCGGTGAAAGTGGTAGGCACGCCGTCCGCGAGTGACCTGATCGTCGCCGAACTCGGCCTCGGCAACCCCCGACCCAACCTCATCGATGACGAAAAGCTCTACCTTGCAGGCTTTCTTACCGGCATCGGGGACGCATATGCCGGAGTTCCCGTATTGCCGGACAGCGCGCCGGTGCGAAATGAGGTTCGGCTCTGGACTGACGGGCTGCTCGCCGGGCGTTACATCCGGTCCGTCGAAGGCGCGGCGCAACCGGCGGCCACCGTTCCCGCTGATGGCCCGCTTGTGCTGTGGGCATCCCAAACTGGCAACGCTGAAGAGTTTGCTGAACGGGTGGCTGACCGGATCGAGTGCGCCCAACTGGTCAACATGGATGACGTATCGCTTCCAGACCTCGCTGCTGCGCATGACGTCCTGGTGGTCACCAGCACCTTCGGCGACGGCGGACCTCCCGATAACGGCGCCGCCTTCTGGGATCGACTGAGCGGCAGTGATGCACCGGAATTGGCCGGTGTGCGTTACGCCGTGCTCGGTATAGGGGACCGGTCCTACGAGAACTTCTGCGGTCACGCCAAGTCGCTGGACTCCCGCCTGTCCGCCCTCGGGGCGACGAAGATGCTCGAGCGAGCCGAATGCGAAGCCTACGACGACGAACCGATGCACGAGTGGGCCGACGAGGTGTCGCGGCTGCTGTCGGACACGGCCGCAGCCCCGTCCTCAGGTGGCGGCACCACCACCATCACCCGGGCCACCACCGTCGCCGAACCGTTTACCCGCGCCCAGCCCGTGCTGGTTTCGCTGGCCCGCAATACCGTGTTGACCGGCCCCGCCTCGGCGAAAGAGGTGCGCCAGTTCGGCTTTGACATCTCCGAGCATGAGGTCGCCTACGCTGCCGGCGACTCGTTGGGCGTCTTCGCCTCCAATGACCCCGCGATGGTCGATGTGTGGCTCGACGCTACA
Organism: uncultured Actinomycetota bacterium; assembly: GCA_963843135.1. GTDB lineage: Bacteria > Actinomycetota > Actinomycetes > Mycobacteriales > Mycobacteriaceae > Mycobacterium. The sequence continues at coordinate 435,721 of CAWJJA010000024.1, read as the reverse complement.
GGCCTGCGCGGCGAGACGACGGTCGAGGTCGACGGCAAAGAGCAATCCCTTCGCGATGCGCTGATCAACAGCTACGACTTCCTCAAGGTCACCCCAAACGTCGTACGGTTCGTTGCCGAGCACAGTCGAGACGCGCGCCCGCTGCGGGCATCGTCTGACAAGCTCAAGCGTTGGCTCGAACACAATGACGGCATCGACCTCGTGACCAAGTTCGCCGTCCACGCCGACCCTGTCGAATGGCTGCAGGTCTTGGTGCGGCTGACACCGCGGAACTATTCGATCTCGTCGAGCCCGCTGGTCAGCCCACACGAGGTGCAACTGACCGTGTCGGTGATGCGATACAACGGCTCCGACGGCGGTCGTCGCGGTGGCGTGTGTTCGACGTTCTTGGCTGACCGCGCGGCTTCAGCACCGGTGTTTCTGCAGCGGTCGCCGAATTTCCGCCCACCCGAAGACGGGGCCACCCCCATGATCATGGTGGGTCCCGGGACGGGTATCGCCCCGTTCCGTGGCTTCCTGCAGGAGCGGCGCGCGCTCGGTCATGCGGGTCGCAACTGGTTGTTCTTCGGCGATCAGCATCGCAGCGAAAACTTCTATTACCGAGACGATTTGGAGGACATGGCTCGCGACGGATTCCTCAGCAGACTCGACGTCGCGTTCAGCCGTGACCAGGCCGACCGGATCTATGTGCAGCACAAGATGCTCGACCGTGGTGCCGACGTATGGTGCTGGCTCGACGAGGGCGCACACTTCTACGTCTGCGGTGACGCCACCCGGATGGCCAAGGATGTGGATGCGGCGCTGACGACGATCATCGAGAAGCACGGCGGCATGTCGCACGAGCAGGCGCATGACTTCAAGCGCGAACTCGTCGCCGCGAAACGCTATGTCCGGGACGTGTACTGAGGCCCTTTCGCAGACGTGGTGGCCGGTGTCGGCCCATGCGCGCGGCCGACGTGTGCTTCGGTACGTATTCGATCCGCCATGTGCGGATAGTGCAGTTCGAACGCGGGCCGCTCCGAACGGATTCGGGGCAGCTCGGTGAAGTTGTGCCGCGGCGGCGGGCAACTGGTGGCCCATTCCAGCGAGTTGCCGTAGCCCCACGGATCGTCGACCGTGACCGGCTCGCCGTAGCGCCAGCTCTTGAACACGTTCCACACGAACGGAATTGTCGAGATACCCAGGATGAACGCGCCGATGGTCGAGATCACGTTGAGCGTGGTGAAGCCGTCGGAGGACAGGTAGTCCGCGTAACGCCGAGGCATGCCTTCGTTGCCGAGCCAGTGCTGCACCAGGAAGGTGGTGTGGAAGCCGATAAGGGTCAGCCAGAAGTGCAGCTTGCCCAGGCGTTCGTCGAGCAGGCGGCCCGTCATCTTCGGGAACCAGAAGTAGATGCCAGCGTAGGTCGCGAACACGATCGTGCCGAAGAGCACGTAATGGAAGTGCGCGACGACGAAATAGGAGTCCGTGACGTGGAAGTCCAGCGGCGGGCTGGCCAGCATCACGCCGGACAGACCGCCGAGCAGGAAGGTGACGAGGAAGCCCACCGAGAACAGCATCGGTGTCTCGAACGTCAACTGGCCCTTCCACATCGTGCCTATCCAGTTGAAGAACTTGATACCGGTCGGCACTGCGATCAGAAACGTCATGAAACTGAAGAACGGCAGCAGCACGGCGCCCGTGGCGAACATGTGGTGGGCCCACACCGCCATCGAGAGCGCCGCAATGCTGAACGTCGCATACACAAGCGTGGTGTAACCGAAGATCGGCTTGCGGGAGAACACCGGCACCACTTCGCTGATGATCCCGAAGAAGGGCAGCGCGATGACATACACCTCGGGGTGGCCGAAGAACCAGAACAAGTGCTGCCACAGGATCACACCGCCGTTGGCCGGGTCATAGATGTGCGCCCCAAGGCGGCGGTCCGCGGCCAGGCCGAACAGCGCTGCGGTCAGCAGGGGGAAGATCAGCAACACCAGGATCGACGTCACCAGGATGTTCCAGGTGAAGATCGGCATGCGGAACATGGTCATACCCGGTGCGCGCATGCAGACCACGGTGGTGATCATGTTGACGCCGCCCAGGATGGTGCCAAGACCACCGATCCCGAGACCAAAGATCCACAAGTCACCGCCCACCCCGGGCGAGTGAATCGCGTCCGTCAGCGGCGAGTACGCGGTCCAACCGAAGTCAGCGGCACCACCTGGGGTGATGAAACCACTCATGGCAATCAGCGCGCCGAACAGGAACAGCCAGAAGCTAAGCGCGTTCAGGCGTGGGAACGCCACGTCGGGCGCACCGATCTGCAGCGGCAGCACCAGGTTGGCGAACCCGAACACGATCGGGGTGGCGTAGAACAGCAGCATCGCCGTGCCGTGCATGGTGAACAGTTGGTTGTACTGCTCGTTGGACAGGAACTGCAGCCCTGGCATCGCGAGCTCGCCACGGATGAACAGCGCCATCAGCCCACCGATGAAGAAGAAGATGAAGCAGACGACGCAGTACATGATGCCGATCAACTTGTGATCGGTGGTGGTGATCAGCTTGTAGACCAGACCGCCTTTCGGGCCGAGCCGGGCGGGAAACGGACGACGGGCCTGGAGATCTGTAACCGGGGGCGCTTCCGCCGTCATGGCATCCCATTCGCTGTGATAGTCGATGTGTGACTGTGCGATTCAGTTCAACACCGGCGCCGGTAGGAACGACTAGGGGCTTTCGTCACCACATCCGGCTATGGCCATGAGAGTCCGCCTCGTCTTCGACTCTCCTACAGCTCGGTTTCCATCGCCGCCGCGACTTTGGCTGCTTCGTAGTCGTGTTCTTCGAGAAGGCCTTTGATGACTCCGCGGCGGTCGTCCTCCGATCGGTTCTGGCTGAGCTTGGCCTTGCCCTCGACGCGGGTGACGGTGATCTCGAGCCCGACGATGCCGCCGAGCTGTCCCTCGATGTACGTTTCTGGCGCATCCGTGGGATGCCACGGTTGGTCGCGCCCGTTCTCGTGCATCCCGGTCAAGCGGGTGACCACATCGCGCAGCCAGTCGCGGTCCTCATGCACCCGCACGGTCCCGGACAGGTGGACGGCGCTGTAGTTCCACGTCGGTACCACCCTGCCGTGTTCGGCTTTCGCCGCATACCACGATGGGCTGATGTAGGCCTCGGCCCCCGAACAGATCAACAGCACCGGGCTGTCGTTGGCGATCGTCTTCCATTGCGGGTTGGCGCGCGCCATATGCGCGAGGACGACATCGCCGAGCCACATGATCGGCAGCAGGGTAGCGACGGGCATCCCGTCCGGAGCGACCGTGACTAACTCGGCCGATCGCGCCGCGGCGACGAAACGTCGGATCTCGTCGTCGTCGTCGATCCGGTTGAAAGACGGGATGTACATCTTGTGTCCGAGGGGGGACTTGAACCCCCACAGGGCCTCCTGCTCATGAACCGAAAAGTGCTCCTAGCTGCTAAAACTTAGCACTGTACATCACCGCAGTTACCAGACGGCACGGCTTGTCAGCAGCCCGATCGTCAGTGTCCATCCCGCGGACATGGGTGGCGACCAGCGTCGGGGGCGTCGGCAATCGCAGGTCAACGAGGTCGCCACAACCGTCGCAGACGAGCGATGCGAACACTCCCATTCATGCCGCCGAAACGCGGTCGCGCCGCGCACTGCATGCACCGCCGCTCGTCAATGAACGTCGGCACGCCACATTTTTCGCAGACATTGATGCTGCGCATTTACTGACCCCACGCGGCGGGCTGGCTGTCTAACCCGGCCAATCACGATGTTCTCCCCCACGATCCTCACCTGGACGGCGGCGGCACGGATGTACCGCGGTCGGTCCTCAGAGGATCTCCAATCTGGTGTGAACGATCGTAGCGAGTTTGGTGGCGAACGTCAGCAGTTGACCTTCCACAGTTTGGCTCGCAGGCGGCGCACCGTCGGCGATCTGTCGGTCGGATGGCCGGCCCGGCAGGAGCAGTCGCTGTCGCCCCAAGCACCGTGTTCACCTCACCGAGGCCGACGTGTGTCGGTTGGCCGAGGAGTCGGGCCGACACGCGGACCTCATGCTGACGCTGGCATTCACCGGCTTACGCTGGGGGAGCGATTGCGCCGTCCGTCGCCGATGTTGAGTGTCTGAACCGGCGTATCTCGTTGCACCGCAACGCTGTCCAGGTCGGACTCGACTTTCGAGCGCGCAAAGGTGCAGACGATCACGCGCCGCGATTTGCGGCACACGTGCGCGAGTATGGCGGTCAGTTCGGGCCCGAATGTCCTTGCGGTGTCGCGGATGCTGGGCCACAAGGACCCGAGCGTGACGCTGCGGATTCATGCCGATCTGTTCGACAGCGATCTCGATGCGGTTGCCGTCAATATGGACGCGAAGACCGCGGAGAGTGTCCAAAGCGTGTCCAACGAGCCTGCCGACCGTCGCCGCAGGAGCCGCATAGCCGCTGTCTAGCTGCGTCGATGCGTTTGGCTGTTGTGTGTCCGAGGGGGGACTTGAACCCCCACGCCCGTTAATAGGGCACTAGCACCTCAAGCTAGCGCGTCTGCCATTCCGCCACTCGGACCAGTTCGAAGGCAGCTTAGGTTATCGGATCACCCAGGCCGGACCCAAACCGCGAGTGGTACGAATGGTGACTGTGACAGCTCCCTCTCAAGCCGAAGACGAGGTGGTTGATCTCGTCAGCGCGCTTATCCGCTTCGATACGTCGAACACCGGCGAGCCCGAAACCACCAAAGGCGAGGCCGAATGTGCCCGCTGGGTGGCTGAACAGCTGCAGGAGGTCGGCTACACATGTGAGTACATCGAAGCGGGGGCCCCAGGACGCGCCAACGTGTTCGCGCGGCTGGAGGGTGCAGACCGTGAACGCGGTGCCCTGATGCTGCACGGTCACCTCGACGTGGTTCCCGCCGAGGCCGCCGACTGGAGCGTGCATCCGTTCTCCGGCGCGGTCGAGGACGGCTACGTCTGGGGCCGCGGTGCGGTCGACATGAAGGACATGGTCGGGATGATGATCGCGGTCGCCCGGCACTTCAAGCGCTCAGGAATCATCCCGCCACGCGATCTCGTCTTCGCATTCGTCTCCGATGAGGAGGCGGGCGGCAACTACGGCTGCAAGTGGCTGGTCGACAACCGGCCCGACCTGTTCGAGGGCGTAACCGAGGCGATCGGAGAGGTCGGCGGCTTTTCGTTGACGGTCCCGCGCCGGGACGGCGGTGACCGGACGCTGTATCTGATCGAGACCGCCGAGAAGGCGATGATGTGGATGCGGCTGACGGCGCGCGGTCGCGCGGGCCACGGTTCGATGATTCACGACAACAACGCCGTCACCGCGGTCGCCGAGGCGGCTGCCAAACTCGGCCGTCACCAGTTTCCGGTGGTCATGACCGACGCGGTGGAGCAGTTCCTGACCGCCGTCGCCGAGGAGACCGGATACAACTTCGACGTGGACTCGCCCGATCTCGAGGGGGCCATCGCCAAGCTCGGTCCGATAGCGCGAATCGTCGGCGCGACGCTGCGTGACACCGCCAATCCGACGATGCTCAAGGCGGGATACAAGGCCAACGTCATTCCGGCGACGGCGGAGGCGGTCGTCGACTGCCGTGTGCTGCCGGGTCGGCTGGCCGCCTTCGAGCGCGAGATCGACGAAATCATCGGCCCCGACATCACCCGTGAGTGGATCACCAGCCTGCCGTCCTATGAGACGGGCTTCGACGGCGAACTGCTGGACGCGATGAACGCCGCGATCCTGTCTGCCGACCCTGACGCCCGCACCGTGCCATACATGCTGTCGGGGGGTACCGACGCGAAACACTTCGCCCGGTTGGGGATTCGGTGCTTCGGGTTCGCACCGCTCAAACTGCCGCCGGACCTCGACTTCGCCGCGCTGTTCCACGGCGTGGACGAACGGGTACCCGTTGAAGCGCTGACGTTCGGCACCCGGGTTCTCGAACAGTTCCTGATCCACTGCTGACAACGCTGCTGACCAGACGAAAGGGTAACCATGGCTTTTGACTACAACCCCTACGATTTCCTGCCGGAGCTTCCGACGTTCACGCTGACCTCGGAGACGTTCACCGACGGGCAGGCGTTCGGCAACGACCAGGTCAGCGGGATCATGGGCGCGGGCGGATCCGATGTCTCACCCCAGCTGTCCTGGTCCGGTTTTCCCGAGGAGACACGCAGCTTCGCGGTCACCATGTACGACCCCGATGCCCCCACAGCTTCGGGGTTCTGGCACTGGGCGGTCGCCAACCTCCCGGCCACCGTCACCGATCTGCCCGCGGGAGTCGGTGACGGCAGTAGTCGCGGATTCCCAGGCGACGCACTGACTTTGGCCAATGATGCCGGCGTGAAGCGTTTCATCGGCGCTGCGCCGCCCGCGGGGCACGGCGTGCACCGCTACATCATCGCCGTGCACGCCGTCGGCGTGGAGAAGCTCGACCTGCCCGCCGAAGCCACTCCGGCGTACCTGGGCTTCAACCTGTTCGGAAACGCGATCGCCCGCGCGCTCATCACCGCGACATACGAGCAGAACTAGTCGCGGACGGCCGAGCCCACCGCCTCGGCCAGCGAGCTGAAACCGCCGTCGTGCAGGCGACGGGCCACGCCGTCGTGAATGCGCTTGGCCCACAGTCCGCCGCCGTAGATGAAACCCGTGTAGCCCTGCAGGAGTGACGCGCCCGACACGATGCGGTCCCACGCATCGTCGGCGGTTTCGATGCCGCCGACGCTGATCAGCGTGACGCGGTCGCCGACGCGCCGGTACAGCCGGCGCAACACCTCCGCGGACCGCCGCGCGACAGGGGGACCGGAAACCCCGCCCGAACCCAGTTCGTCGATGCCAGGAGTGGTGAGTGCCTCCCGGGAGACCGTCGTGTTGGTGGCGACGATGCCTGCCAATCCCAATTCGACTGCCAGGTCGGCGATCTCGTCGACCTCGTCATCCGACAGATCGGGCGCGATCTTCACCAGCACGGGCGTGGTCGTCTCGGCGCGGACCGCGGCCAGGATGGGACGCAGCGATTCGACCGCCTGCAGGTTACGCAGTCCCGGGGTGTTCGGTGAGCTGACGTTCACCACCACGAACGCCGCCAGCGGTCCGAGCAGACGCGCGCTTTCGGCATAGTCTTCGACCGCCGATTCGGCCGGGGTGGTCTTGGTCTTGCCGATGTTGACGCCGATCGGCACGTCGGGAGAGTGTCGCGCCAGTTGGATGGCCAATTCACCCGCCCCGTGGTTGTTGAACCCCATCCGGTTGAGCAGCGCCCGATCGTCGGGCAGTCGGAACATCCTCGGCTGGGGGTTGCCCGGCTGTGCCACCGCCGTCACCGTGCCGACCTCGGCGTATCCGAACCCCAGCGCGCCCCACGTCTTCAGCCCGCGGCCGTCCTTGTCGAACCCGGCGGCCAAGCCGAGCGGGGCATCGAAATGCACCCCGAAGACCGTGCAGGCCAGTACCGGATCGCGTGGCGCCAGCCACCGCGCCAGGGGGCGGCGGGTGACGGCCGCGGCGGTGACCGCCCGCAACAGCGCGAAAACCCAGGTATGAATGCGTTCGGGCGCAAACAGAAACAGCACCCGCTGCAGTGCGCGGTACATCACGAGCTCACAGCGCGGGCTGCTCCGGGCCCGCCGCCCCGCGGACCGCGGACTTCTTGCGGCGCAGCAGCACCCGCCGCGATCCGTCTGTGTACAGCCGCACGTGGGTGAGTTCCCATCCCCGGTATTCGGCCTCGATGGACAACCGGGTCGAGGCGTTGATCCGAGTGAGATCGGGCGGCAGCCGCAACGGTATCCATTCGTAGTCGTCGGACAGATCGGCCGCGATCACGTCGGCCCAGCCCTGCGGCATCCGGCCGCGCTGAATCGTCGTCATCGGCTCCATCGCTCCCCTGCCCTTCGGGCGTGGGCCCACTTCGCGCAAGCGCTCATCGGGGCACCGCCGCGCCGGGGATCACCTGGACACCCGCTCCCGAGCCCGACACCACATACAGGGTGCCAGACGATTCGTCGTATACCAGGGAGTTCGGCTGCTGCACGGTTCGATAGCGCACCTTCTCAACGGGGATGCCGGTCGACAAATCGTAGCCAACAACGGAGTTCGAAGCAGTCTGCGACACCCACGCCAGCGTCGACGACCCAGCCAGTCCGTACGGTGCCTCGCCGACCGGATACTTCTGGCGAAGGATCAGCGGATCTGTACCGAACACCAGCAACTGGCCGCCGCGAGTATCGGCGACCAGGACCCGCCCGGCCGCATCGGACGCCATTGTCGTCGCCCCCTCGCCGGCGCGCAGGGCATGTTCATCCTTGGCGCCGTCCTCGGACAGAGCTGTCACCGATGTCTGTCCCCGGTCCAGCACGACAGCGGTATTACCTTGAGTGACAAGCGCATCCACCCGGGCGAAGATCTGCAGCTGCGCGCCGACAGCGGTGTCGGAGCTCAGGGTGAACACAGTGCCATCCGCACTTCCCAGCACCAGCCTGCCGTCCGCGCGGCGCGCGATTGCGGTGAAGTCGGTCTCGTGCTGCCCGTCGACGCCAACGAGCGTCGCGGTGCCCTTGGCGAGATCGACCCGAAAGTAGCCGCCGCGAGTCGCTGCGTACACCAGGCCCCTGCCGTCTCCGGTCATCGCCGTCGCGGTCTCGGTCAATGGCACCGACCGGCTTTCGCCCGCCCCGCGCAGCGCGGTGATCACCGACTGTCCGGTGGACTGCGGGCTGAGCACGGCCAACAATCCGGTATCGGCGTCGAACACTGCGGCCTGCCCATGGCCGGCGAGCGGACGCACCGCGCCGGCGGGTGCGCCCGCCGGAGGAGGTGACACGGCGGCCTGCGCCGGCACGATCGTCGGCGGTGGCGCATCGGACGGGTTCGACGAGCACCCCGCCAGCCCGACAATTGCCAGCGTGCAGCCCAAATGTCGAAAAACCTGAATAAAGGTGTTTATTCGAATTGGCAAGGGGTAACTCTCGTAGGTGCGAATGGAGGACTCGTGACCAGCAAGTCTAGGCAGAGCGAAACTCGTGGATCGCTCGCCGCTCGTCGCGCCCCCTGCGTCGGCCGCATCAGTCGAGTTATGGTCGTCTCATGACCATTGCCGAAGAACGGGAATTGGGCAGCCGAGAGTTTGCTATCGAGGATATTTTTACTGGTGTACACGCTAGCGGGTTTGGCCAGGTGGGCGACGGTCGTAGCTTTTCGTTCCACGTCGAGCGGCAGGTTCTGCTCGTGGAGATCTACCGCCCGCGGCTTGAGCGGGCCGGTGCCGCAGCAAGAAGACGTCGTCGCGGTCACCAACCGGAAGCTGATCGACATCGATATCTGCGACGAGCGCAGCCTGGCAGCGGCGGTGCGTGACGCGGTGGCCGCCGCGCAGCCGGTGACGCGGGCCGGCCGCTGACCCATCTCACGGTACGGTCGTCGTCGTGACGGACGTGGCTGCGATGTCGTGGGTCCAGGTCATCGTTCTCGCGATATTGCAGGGGCTGACCGAGTTCCTGCCTGTGTCGTCGTCGGGACACCTGGCGATCGCCTCGCGGGTGTTCTTCACCCAGGACGCCGGGGCATCGTTCACCGCCGTCACACAGCTGGGCACCGAAGTAGCGGTGCTCGTCTACTTCGCTCGTGACATCGCCAGGATCGTCAAGGCGTGGTTCAACGGTCTTTTCGTGAAGTCGCACCGCAATCCGGACTACTGGCTGGGCTGGTGGGTCATCATCGGCACGATCCCGATCGGCGTGTTCGGCCTGTTGTTCAAGGACCAGATCCGAACGGGCGCGCGCAATCTGTGGTTGATCGCGATTGCGTTGATCGTGTTCTCGGCTGTCATCGCCGCGGCGGAGTATTTCGGCCGCCAGACTCGCCGTGTCGAACAGCTCACGTGGAAGGACAGCATCATCGTGGGCCTCGCGCAGTGCCTCGCACTCGTACCGGGTGTCTCAAGATCCGGTGCGACGATCAGCGCCGGGCTGTTCCTCGGGATGGACCGCGAGCTCGCCGCGCGGTTCGGCTTCCTGCTCGCGATCCCGGCGGTGTTCGCATCGGGGCTGTTCTCGCTGCCCGACGCCTTTCACCCGGTCGGTGAGGGGATGAGCGCCAGTGGTCCACAGTTGTTGGTGGCGACCGTGATCGCGTTCTTCGTCGGACTCGCGGCCGTCGCCTGGTTCCTGCGATTCCTGGTACGGCACAGCATGTACTGGTTCGTCGGTTACCGCGTCGCGCTCGGAACCGTCGTTCTGGTCCTGCTCGGCACCGGCGTGGTATCAGCGGTATGACGGTCATCCTGTTGCGTCACGGGCGGTCGACCTCGAACACCGCCCATACGCTGGCCGGCCGCAGCGAGGGCGTCGACCTGGACGACAAAGGCCAGGAACAGGCCCAAGGACTCGTTGCGCGGATCGGAATGCTGCCCATCCGCGCGATCGTGCGGTCCCCGCTGTTGCGTTGCGAACGCACGGTGGCACCGCTGGCTGCCGCGCTGGGCATGGACCCCGTCGTCGACGAGCGCATCTCCGAGGTCGACTACGGCGCGTGGACGGGCCGCAAGATCGGCGATCTCGTCTCCGAGCCGCTGTGGGCGGTGGTGCAGCAGCAGCCGAGCGCCGCGGTGTTTCCGGATGGGGAAGGGCTGGCCGCGGTACAGGCACGCGCGGTCGGTGCGATACGAGAGCACGATCGTCGGCTCGCCGAACGCCACGACGGCGACGTCCTGTGGCTCGCGTGTACCCACGGCGATGTCATCAAGGCCGTCGTTGCCGACGCACTGGGTACGCATCTCGACAGCTTCCAGCGCATCACGGCGGATCCCGCATCGATGAGTGTGATCCGTTACACGGCGGTGCGCCCATTCGTCATCCATGTCAACCACACCGGTGACCAATTAACCGCCGGACTGCTCGCAAAACCGCCGAAGGACGCGTCGAAAGATGGTGACGTGCCGCCTGAGGACGCGGTGGTGGGTGGCTCGACCGGTTAGTCGGTGCACAACCGCCGATTGCGGCTCACGCCGCAGTTACCGGTATTTTGGAGATGCCATGGCTCGCGCAATTCATGTCTTCCGAACACCCGACCGCTTCGTGGCCGGGACTGTCGGGCAACCTGGCAATCGAACGTTCTACCTGCAGGCCGTGCACGACAAACGCGTGGTGTCCGTGATCTTGGAGAAGCAGCAGGTCGCCGTGCTCGCCGAGCGGATCGCCGCATTGTTACTCGAGATCAACCGGCGATTCGGCACTCCGGTCCCACCCGAAACCAGCGACGTGGAGGATCTGAGCCCGCTGGTCACCCCCGTCGACGCCGAATTCCGGGTCGGCACGATGGGACTTGGTTGGGACTCCGAGGCGCAGACCGTCGTCGTCGAATTGCTCGCGGTATCCGAGACCGAGTTCGACGCGTCCGTGGTGCTCGACGATGCCGAAGACGGCCCCGACGCGGTGCGTGTCTTCCTGACGCCCGAATCGGCGCGTCAGTTCGCGACGCGCTCCAACCGCGTCATCTCGGCGGGCCGGCCACCGTGCCCGCTGTGCGACGAACCGCTCGACCCCGAGGGCCACATTTGCGTGCGGACAAATGGCTACCTGCGCGGCGCCATCGCCGGTTCCGACGATGACGCCGACGACGCGTAGCGGCGGAGAGGACTCCGCTCGTGAATCCGATGAGGTGCTGCACAGCGGCGAGCTGACCGTCATCGGACGAATTCGCTCGGCGAGCAACGCCACCTTCCTGTGTGAAGCCCATCTCGATGAGCGGCAAGCGCATTGCGTCTACAAGCCGATCAAGGGCGAGGCCCCGCTGTGGGATTTCCCCGACGGCACACTGGCCGGGCGTGAACTCGCGGCGTACCTGGTGTCAGACGCGTTGGAATGGAACATCGTGCCGTACACCATCATTCGCGACGGGCCGGCCGGGCGGGGCATGCTTCAGCTGTGGGTGGACCAACCGGGCGAAAGTCTCGGCGAGGTGGGTGACGAGCCCGCCGCAGGACCGGATCTGGTCGACCTTCTTCCTGCCGGTGACATCCCGCCCGGCTTCCTGCCGATCCTGCAGGCATACGACTACGCCGGCAACGAGGTCACCCTGGTGCATGCCGATGACATCCGGCTGCGCCGGATGGCCGTCTTCGACGTGTTGATCAACAACGCCGATCGCAAGGGAGGCCACATCCTGGCCGGTGTCGATGGGCAGGTGTACGGCGTCGATCATGGCGTGAGTCTGCACGTCGAGGACAAGTTGAGGACGGTCTTGTGGGGCTGGGCCGGCAAGCCGGTGGACGAGGAGACCATGGCGGCGGTCGCAGGTCTGCGTGAACAGCTGCGCAGCGGTTTGGCGAACCGGCTCGGCGAGCACATCACCGAGCGCGAGATCGCCGCTCTGCGGGCGAGAACGGATGCACTGCTTGATGATCCGGTCATGCCGACATCGGATCGGCGACGCCCGATCCCGTGGCCCGCGTTCTAGTCGCCACTGGCGCAAGCGGATCCTGTGGTGAATGCCGCACGGCGGTTGGCGATACTGACCGGATGACTCTCACCGATGCGGCGCTGGCCGCCGATGTGGCCCGCGAGGCCGGTGAGATGCTGCTGGCGGTGCGTGAGGAGATCGGTTTCTACGATCCGTACGACCTCGGCGACACCGGAGACAGGCGCGCCAACACCCTGATCCTCGACCGGCTGCGTGAGGAACGCCCTGACGACGCCGTGTTGTCCGAGGAGGCCGCAGACGACATTTCCCGTGTTCAGGCGGATCGCGTCTGGATCGTCGATCCCGTCGACGGCACCCACGAGTTCTCGATGCCCGGCCGAGCGGACTGGGCCGTTCACATCGCGCTCTGGCAGCGCTTCGGGTCCGCGGGGGCGGTGACGTTTCATACCCGCGGGCCAACCGGCGGCATCACCGACGCCGCCGTGGCACTGCCCGCCCGCGGCGAGGTGTACCGCACCGATACCGTGCCCGCCCCGCCGCCTCGGACCGAGGGGCCGATCCGCATCACGGCCAGCGCGAACCGGCCGCCGCCGGTGCTGTGGTGGTTACGCGACCGGCTCGACATCCAGCTCGTTCGCATCGGCTCGGCGGGCGCCAAGGCGATGGCCGTGGTCCGCGGCGACGTCGACGCCTACCTCCATGCGGGTGGCCAGTGGGAGTGGGATTCGGCGGCACCGGCCGGTGTGGTGGCGGCGGCCGGTATGCACGCGACACGGCTCGACGGCTCGCCCTTGATCTACAACCGGCCCGATCCCTACCTGCCCGATCTCCTGATGTGCCGGGCGGAGCTGGCCGATGTGCTGCTCGAGGGGATTCTGTCGGCCTACCGACAACGCTGAGCGGGAATGAATCGGCCCCTCGTGGTGTCGCATCCCCTGATGCCTAAAGTCGACGCTATGAAATCGTGGCCGGCGCCGACTGTCCCGGCACTTGACGGCCGCGCTCCGCAGCTGCGCCTGTACGACAGTGCCGACCGGCAGGTCCGCCCGGTGACGTCCGCGGAGATCGCCACCATGTACGTCTGCGGAATCACCCCGTATGACGCCACCCACCTGGGCCACGCCGCCACCTATCTGACCTTCGACCTCGTCTATCGGGTGTGGCTGGATTCCGGCCATCGGGTGCATTACGTGCAGAACATCACCGATGTGGACGATCCGTTGTTCGAACGGGCGGAGCGCGACGGCATCGATTGGCGCGAACTGGCCGACAGGGAGACCGAGCTTTTCTGCGAGGACATGGCAGCGCTGCGGGTGCTGCCCCCGCACGATTACGTCGCGGCCACCGAGGCCATCGCAGAGGTCATCGAGGTTGTCGAGAAGCTACTGGCCGCAGGCTCGGCCTACATCGCCGATGACGCCGAATATCCCGACGTCTACTTCCGCGCCGATGCCACGCCCCAATTCGGCTACGAGTCTGGATACGACCGCGACACCATGATGGCTCTGTTCGCCGAGCGCGGCGGCGACCCCGACCGCCGGGGGAAGAGTGACGCGCTGGACGCCTTGTTGTGGCGGGTCCAGCGCCCCGGCGAGCCCAGCTGGCCGTCGCCGTTCGGAGCCGGGCGACCCGGTTGGCACGTCGAATGCGCAGCGATCGCACTGAGCCGCATCGGAACGGGTCTGGACATCCAGGGCGGTGGCTCCGATCTGATCTTCCCGCACCATGAGTTCTCGGCCGCACACGCCGAATCGGTCACGGGGGAGCGGCGATTCGCCCGCCACTACGTGCATGCAGGCATGATCGGCTGGGACGGGCACAAGATGAGCAAGAGCCGGGGCAACCTGGTGCTGGTCTCTCGGTTGCGTGCCGACGGCGTCGACCCCGCGGCGATCCGGCTAGGACTGTTCGCGGGCCACTATCGGGCCGATCGGTCGTGGAGCGACTCCGTTCTCGAAGAGGCCAACGACCGCTTGAAGCGCTGGCGCAGTGCCGTCGCGCTGCCGGCGGGGCCCGATGCCGGCGACGTGGTCGCCCGCGTACGCCGTTACCTCGCCGACGATCTTGACACCCCGAAAGCGCTTGCCGCACTTGATGGGTGGACGACGGATGCGCTCACCTACGGAGGCCACGACCCACACGCGCCGCAGGTCGTGGCTGCCGCTGTCGATGCGCTGCTTGGTATCAAGCTGTAGACCCGCTCCGCATGGACTGGGCGCGGAGTACGTTTGACGGCCATGGGCTCTGTGAACGGAAAAGTCGTCCTGATCACCGGTGCGGCCAACGGCATCGGGGCCGAGGTGGCCCGCCGCCTGCATGACAAGGGCGCCAAGCTGGTACTTACCGACCTCGACGAGATCCAACTGAAAGACCTCGCCACCAGGCTCGGCGAGGACCGCGTGCTGACCGCGGTCGCGGACGTCCGCGATCTCGCCGCCATGCAGAAGGCCACAGACGCGGGTATCGAGCGGTTCGGTGGCATCGACGTCGTGATGGCCAACGCCGGTATCGCCACCCACGGATCGCTGCTGGCCGTCGATCCTGCGGCCTTCAAGACGCTCATCGACGTGAATGTCATGGGCGTCTTCCACACCGTGCGCGCCGCATTGCCCTCGATCATCGAGCGCCGGGGATACGTGTTGATCGTGTCGTCGGCCGCCGCCTATGCGCCCGCGGCGGGGATGGTGCCCTACGACACGTCGAAGGCGGGCGTGGAGCAGTTCGCCAATGCACTCCGACTCGAACTCGCCCATCGTGGCGTCGACGTCGGATCCGCGCACATGCTGTGGATCGACACGCCGTTGGTACGGGATAGCAGGGACGAGTCCGCGGCCTTCCAGGAAATGCTGCGCAAGCTGCCGGGGCCCCTCGGCAAGACCACATCGGTCGAGAAGTGTGGTGAAGCGTTCATCAAGGGCATCGAAGGCCGCAAGCGCCAGATCAACTGCCCCGGCTTCGTCGGCCTGCTGCGCTGGTTGAAACCACTGCTGTCGTCGCGGCTGGGCGAGTCGACCACGCGCAAGCACGTTCCGGAACTGTTGCCGAAGATGGACGCCGAAGTGGCCGCGCACGGCCGCTCGATGAGCGCGCGCACCCATGCGCTGGAAAAGAATTGATGCGCCGACCCACCACCGGAAGGCCCCAGCGCCGTGTCCTCAGAACAGACCCGAGCCATCGCTAAAGAGGCCTATCTTTACGGCTTCCCGATGGTCGACAACTACCGGGTGATGTACTCGTATTTCGTCAACAAAGACGATCCCGAATACAAGGGCGCCTGGAACGAAATGCACAGCAGTGCACAGGTTTACACACCTGAAGACAAGGCGGTCCAGACGCCCAACTCCGATACGCCGTACTCTGCCGTCGGCGCGGACCTACGCACCCAACCGCTGGTGCTGACCGTTCCGCCGATCGAGCAGGAGCGCTACTACTCGCTGCAGTTCGTCGACCTCTACACCTTCAACATGGCCTACGTGGGAAGCCGGACGACCGGTAACGGCGGTGGGAAATACCTTCTGGTGGGCCCGAACTGGCAGGGCGACAAACCCGAGGGCATCGACGAGGTCATCAGATCCGACACTGATCTTGCGCTGGTGCTGTATCGCACCCAATTGTTCGGCCCGTCGGATATCGACCAGGTGAAGAAGATCCAGGCCGGTTACCAGGTGACGCCGCTGTCGGCGTTCCTGAACCAACCACCGCCGGCGCCTGCCCCGCCGATCGACTTCGTGCCGCCACTGACCCGCGATCAGCAGAAGACTTCGCCTCAGTTCTTCGAGATCCTCGACTTCGCGATGCGGTTCGCGCCGACGCCAGCGTCCGAAGAGGAGTTGCGCGCCCGGTTCGCCACCATCGGCATCGGTCCCGACGGCGGTTTCGATGCCGACACGTTGACGCCCGAGATGCGATCGGCGATCGAGGGCGGAATGGCCGACGCCTGGGCAGACCTGGACACGCTCAAGAAGGAGAAGCTGGACACCGGTGAAGTGGGCGCGGCCCAATTCTTCGGCACGGCATCCGATCTCAAAGGCAATTACCTGTATCGCATGGCGGGCGCTGTGTATGGCATCTACGGCAACACTGCCGCCGAAGCGCTGTACCCGTTTATCGCCCACGACAGCACGGGTGCGCCGTTGACCGGTGCGAACAACTACACCGTCAAGTTCGCCTCCGGTCAGTTGCCGCCCGTCAATGCGTTCTGGTCGTTGACCATGTACGGGATGCCGCAGAGCCTGTTGGTCGCCAACCCGATAGCGCGCTACCTGATCAACTCACCGATGCTGCCCAGCCTCGTTCCCGACCCCGACGGCGGCTACACGATCTACGTCCAGAATGCTTCTCCTGGCATCGACAAGGAGTCCAACTGGCTTCCGGCGCCCAAGGGTCCGTTCCAGATGGTGTTGCGGCTGTACTGGCCGAAGCCCGATGCCCTCAACGGAACCTGGAAGCCGCCGACGGCGGAGAAGGCCTGACCCCTAGCGCCCGCTGTGCTGGTTCTTCGGGCTAGCGCCCGCTGTGCTGGTTCTTCGGGCTAGCGCCCGCTGTGCTGGTTCTTCGGGCTAGCGCCCGAAGCCCGGCCCGCGCCGGCGCAGATAACGCTCGAACTCCGCGGCCAGCGCGTCGCCGTCGATCTTGCCTACGGCCTCGTGCATGTCGACTTCGGCGTCGCCCCGTTCCTCCAGCGACTGCACATACTCGGCGATGTCGTCGTCCTCGGCGGTCATCTCGGTCACCGCCAACTCCCACTCCTCGGCCTGCGTCGGCAGGTCGGCAAGGGGCACCTCGATATCGAGCACATCTTCGACGCGCCGCAAAAGCGCCACGGTGGCCTTCGGGTTCGGCGGCTGCGACACATAGTGGGGTACCGCCGCCCAGAACGTCACCGCCGGGATACCTCCTTGCACGCACGCGTCCTGGAACACCCCGGCGATGCCGGTCGGCCCTTCATAGCGCGTCTCCTCCAGCCCGAACACCTCGGCGGACTCGGGGGAGTAGGCCGCGCCCGACACCGGCACCGGGCGGGTGTGCGGAGTGTCTGCCAGCAGCGCCCCCAGGATGACGACCGTCTGCACGTTGAGCTTGTCGGCGATCGCCAACAACTCCGCGCAGAACGTTCGCCAACGCATGTTGGGCTCCACGCCGTGCATCAACACGATGTCGCGGTCTGATCCGGGGGGACGGCAGTGCGAAATGCGCATCGACGGCCACACGAGTTCGCGGGTCACCCCGTCCACTTGCCGAATCACGGGCCGATTGACCTGGTAGTCGTAGTACGCCTCGTCATCGATCTCGACGATCAGTTCGGCTTCCCATATCGCGTCCAGGTGCTGCAGTGCGTCGCTGGCCGCGTCGCCTGCGTCGTTCCATCCTTCGAAGGCCGCGACGATGATGGTGTCGTGCAGATCGGGCAGGTCTGTCACCAGGCCAGCGTAAGCCCTGTCAGGCACCCGCGAGTGTCATCGCGTGGCGGGTCGGCCTAACGTGGGATTTGAGTAGACCGACTGCGGCAACGAGTCGGACGTCGCAGACGTCGATCAGGTGACGACGGTAGACTTTTCTGGTCGAGAGGCGTTGCAACGGTTACTTGGGGGGCAGTCCCCTTCCGGTATCCGCCACGCTCGGCAGAGTTAAGGACGCCTTCCGCTATGGAAGGAGTGCACGTGGACGCCTTTGAACCGAATATCCGCCCCGACTGCACCGACGAGCTGACGGCTGCTCTCGGCCAACGGATCATGGTGATCGACGGCGCGATGGGCACGGCGATCCAGCGCGACCGGCCAGATGAGGCCGGTTACCGCGGCGAGCGGTTCACGGAGTGGCCGACCGCCCTCCAAGGCAACAACGACCTGCTCAACCTCACGCAACCGCAGATCATCGAGGGAATCCATCGCGAGTACCTCGAGGCGGGCGCTGACATCCTGGAGACCAACACGTTCAACGCGAACGCGGTTTCGCTCTCCGATTACGACATGCACGAGCTGGCCTACGAACTGAACTACGCAGGCGCTGCCCTGGCGCGGGCGGCCTGCGACGAGTTCAGCACCCCGTCCAAGCCCCGCTACGTCGCGGGCGCCCTCGGGCCCACGACGCGGACCGCGTCGATCTCGCCCGACGTCAACGACCCCGGAGCCCGCAACGTCTCCTACGACCAGCTGGTCGCCGCCTACCTTGAAGCTGCCAATGGCCTGGTCGACGGTGGTTCCGACCTCATCATCATCGAGACGATCTTCGACTCGCTGAACTCCAAGGCGGCGGTGTTCGCCGTCGAGACGCTGTTCGAGGAGCGCGGACGCCGCTGGCCGGTGATCATCTCCGGCACGATCACCGATGCTTCCGGGCGGACGCTGTCCGGTCAGGTCACCGAGGCTTTCTGGAACGCGATCAGGCACGCCAAGCCGATCGCGGTGGGCCTCAACTGCGCCCTTGGCGCGCCGGAGATGAGGCCGTATATCGCCGAGATGGCGCGGATCGCGGACACCTTCGTCTCCTGCTACCCGAACGCCGGCCTGCCCAACGCCTTCGGCGAGTACGACGAGACTCCGGAGCGTCAGGCCTCCTACATCGCCGACTTCGCCGAGGCGGGACTGGTCAACCTGGTCGGTGGTTGCTGCGGAACGGCGCCGCCGCACATCGCCGAGATCGCGAAGGTCGTCGAGGGCACGCCGCCCCGCCAGCTGCCGGACATCGAAGTGGCCACCCGGCTCTCGGGCCTGGAGCCGCTCAACATCACCGCGGATTCCCTGTTCGTGAACATCGGTGAGCGCACCAACATCACCGGCTCCGCCCGGTTCCGCAACCTGATCAAGGCCGAGGATTACGACAGCGCCTTGTCGGTCGCCCTGCAGCAGGTCGAGGTCGGTGCGCAGGTCATCGACATCAACATGGACGAGGGCATGATCGACGGCGTCGCCGCGATGGATCGGTTCACCAAGCTGATCGCGTCCGAGCCGGATATCAGCCGCGTCCCGGTGATGATCGACTCCTCCAAGTGGGAGGTCATCGAGGCGGGCCTGAAGAACGTGCAGGGCAAGCCGATCGTCAACTCGATCTCCATGAAGGAGGGCGAGGAGAAGTTCATCCGCGAGGCACGCCTGTGCCGCAAGTACGGCGCCGCGGTCGTCGTGATGGCGTTCGACGAGCAGGGTCAGGCCGACAACCTGGAGCGCCGCAAGGAAATCTGCGGGCGCGCCTACCGGATCCTCACCGAAGAGGTCGGTTTCCCGGCCGAGGACATCATCTTCGACCCGAACTGCTTCGCGCTGGCGACCGGTATCGAGGAGCACGCGACATACGGGATCGACTTCATCGAGGCCTGCGCCTGGATCAAGGAGAACCTGCCCGGGGTGCACATCTCCGGTGGTATCTCGAATGTGTCGTTCTCGTTCAGGGGCAACAGCCCTGTCCGCGAGGCGATCCACGCGGTGTTCCTGTTCCACGCCATCAAGGCAGGCCTGGACATGGGCATCGTCAACGCCGGTGCGCTGGTGCCGTATGACTCGATCGACGCCGAGCTGCGGGACCGGATCGAGGACGTCGTCCTGAATCGGCGCGAGGACGCGGCCGAACGGCTCCTGGAGATCGCCGAACGATTCAGCAAGGCAGGGAAGGCCTCAGGAAATGGGGATCCAGTGGCGGCTGAGTGGCGCAGCCTCCCGATCCGCGAGCGAATCACACACGCCCTGGTCAAAGGCATCGACGCCAACGTCGATGAGGACACCGAGGAATTACGGGCCGAGATCGAGGCCGCCGGTGGTCGCCCGATCGAGGTGATCGAGGGCCCGCTGATGGACGGTATGAACGTCGTCGGTGACCTCTTCGGCTCAGGCAAGATGTTCCTTCCCCAGGTCGTGAAGTCGGCTCGGGTGATGAAGAAGGCCGTCGCGTACCTGCTGCCATACATCGAGGCGGAGAAGGAAGAGTCCGGCGCTGTCGCTGGCAAGGACACCAACGGCACGATCGTGATGGCGACCGTCAAGGGCGACGTCCACGACATCGGCAAGAACATCGTCGGAGTCGTCCTGCAGTGCAACAACTACGAAGTGATCGACCTCGGCGTGATGGTGCCCGCCCAGAAGATCCTGGACGCGGCGAAGGAGCACAACGCCGACATCATCGGGCTGTCCGGCCTGATCACCCCGTCCCTGGACGAGATGGTGAACTTCGCCGTCGAGATGGAGCGTCAGGGGCTGGACATCCCGCTGCTGATCGGCGGCGCGACAACCTCGCGCGCCCACACGGCGGTCAAGGTGTCGCCGCGTCGCAGCGGTCCGGTGGTGTGGGTCAAGGACGCGTCCCGCTCGGTGCCGGTGGCTGCGGCGCTTCTCGATGACAAGCAGCGTCCAGCGCTGCTGGAGGCCACCGAGACCGACTACGCAGCCCTGCGTGAACGGCACGCGCAGAAGAGCGAACGGCCGATGCTGACGCTGGAAAAGGCCCGGGCGAACCGGACGCCGATCCAGTGGGACGGATACACGCCGCCGGTGCCCGCGCAGGGTCTCGGCGTGCGGGAGTTCGGCGACTACGACCTCGCCGAGCTGCGCGAGTACATCGACTGGCAGCCGTTCTTCAACGCCTGGGAGATGAAGGGCCGCTTCCCCGACATCCTCAACAACCCGGTCTCGGGCGAGACGGCCCGCAAGCTGTACGACGACGCCCAGGAGATGCTCGACACCCTGATCAAGGAGAAGTGGCTGACCGCCAACGGCGTGATCGGCTTCTTCGCCGCGAACGCCGTGGGCGACGACTTCGAGGTCTACACCGACGAGACTCGCACCGAGGTGTTGACCAAGCTGTACAACCTGCGCCAGCAGGGCGAGCACCGCGACGGCATCCCGAACCGGAGCCTCGGCGACTTCATCGCCCCCAAAGAAACGGGTCTCCGGGACTACGTCGGCGCCTTCGCGGTCACCACGGGACTCGGCAGCGGTGAAAAGATCGCCGAGTTCAAGGCGGCCAACGACGACTACAGCGCGATCCTGCTGGAGTCGCTCGCCGACCGGCTGGCAGAAGCATTCGCCGAACGGATGCACCAACGGGTCCGCAAGGAGTTCTGGGGATTCCAGCCCGACGAGCAGCTGGACAACGATGCGCTCATCGGTGAGAAGTACGTGGGAATCCGCCCTGCCCCCGGCTACCCGGCCTGCCCGGAGCACACCGAGAAGGCGACGCTCTGGGAGTTGATGGACGTCAAGGAGCGCACCGGCATCGAGCTGACCGAGTCGATGGCGATGTGGCCCGGTGCAGCCGTCAGCGGCTGGTACTTCTCGCACCCGCAGTCGCAGTACTTCGTGGTCGGCAGGATGGCCCAGGACCAGGTCGCCGATTACGCGAAGCGCAAAGGGTGGACCCTGGGCGAAGCCGAGCGCTGGCTCGGCCCCAACCTCGGCTACAACCCGGAGGACTGAGGCCTACTGGATCGATGAGCGTCTCCCGGGCGGCGGGCCGCTCAGCACTGGTGCTGACCGCGTTCTGAATGTTCAGCCACGGCAACGGCGGTGAGAGGTAGCCGTCGTTGTGGAAGGTCGGCTCGCACCCCTCCGTCGTAGGCGTCGCGGTACGGCTGCCAGCGCGCCCCGTAGGACGGTTCGAAGATCACCCCGTCGTAGAGGTCACCCCAGTACAGCGCCTGAAACGGCGACATCGAGGCGGTGATGCCCAATTCTCCGGCCCGCGTGCACTGCTCGGCGGCTGGGCGTGGCGAAGTGTTCGAGCCGCCACCGGTGATCGGTTCCGGTGAGCCCGTGGCGCCAGCGCCTGTTCGTAGCCGTCCGAGCACCACGTCGATGCCGGCGTCACCGTTGATATGGGTGGCGATCTGGAGCCCTTGTGCGACGAACTGACCGATCAGCTTGAGGAATTCATCGGGGGTGTAGTTCAGCACCGACAACCCGGGCGCGGTCCCGACCGGAACATCGGCGATGCGGGCGCGCGCCGAGTCCAGGTACGGCACACTGATCGCTGCCGTGCCGATCGACGGGCTGCCGTCCATCCAGATCTTGTAGCCGACCCGTCGGATCATGCCGGAGAGCTCACCGAAATCTATCATCCGAGTGCGCTGTCGGCGTCATACGTCGTCTGGTACAGCGATAGCGCACCGGACAGTCGGGCAGGCCGCCAGTGCTTCCATCGGCGCCCGCAGCTTGCTGATGAAACCCGAGGTCGCCGACGGCGGTGAAACCGTTGCGCGCCAACGTCGATACCATGCGCCGAGGTTGCGTCAGCGGCGACGGGACAACGCCGGGCAGGAAGGCCCCGAGCGCCATCAACGTGCCTGCGTCTCGTAGCCCACGCCACCGGCGCTCCCGTCGGGGCGACGGCTCCACCGCGCGTCCGGGGTGTCTTTCGGCGGGATCGCATTGGTCCAGCCGAACAGCTGTGTCGCGCAGGGAATTGAAGTACAGGCGTGCCCGGTGATGTCGAAGATCGAGCACCGGGTGATCGGGGAAGTAGGAGTCCAGCTGGTAACAATCTGGCTACGGTCACCCATTCGAGGGCTAGCATCACCTTCGATGGTGGAGCAACCGCATGTCACCGGCCGGGCGGCCACCATGACCACCCTTGCCATGGGCCTGGGCTACAGCATCACCGCCGCGGATCCCACCACCCTGTCGGCGAACCTCGCCGAAGTGCGCCGCGGCCTCCAATTCACCCCTGCCACAGCCAGTTTCCTGGCATCGCTGTGCACGCTGACCCTGGCCGCGGCGGTGCTCGGCGCGGGCGCGCTGGGCGATCTGCACGGGATGAAGCGCATGTTTGTGCTCGGCATCTACGGCTCGATCGTCTTCGGGGTGCTCGGTGCGCTCGCCCCGCACGTCAGCGTGCTGATCGTGGCCCGGGCCGGCCTGGGTGTGGCCTTCGCGTTCGTGCTGGGACTGTCACTGGCCATCGTCAACGCGGTCTTCCCGCCCGGCCGCCGTGGCGCCGCCATCGCCGCCTACCTCGGCGCGGGTCACGCGCTGGCGGTGTTTCAGCCCGCGCTGGGCGGCTGGCTGGCCAGCCACTTCGGTTGGCGGGCCTGCCTTCTGGTCACCCCGGTGCTGGCCGTTCTCACTCTCGTCATCACTTTGCGGTACGTGCCCGAGACCGGCCGGGACCAACGCAAACTTGATGTGCCCGGCATCCTGCTGGTCGCCGCCGCGCTGATCACGGTCATCTATGGGCTGACCGAACTACAGGGCGGATTCAACGTCGGTGCGGTGGCGCTGATCATGCTCGGTCTGGCACTCGGGGTGGCGTTCGTGCGCTGGGAACTGCACACCGAGGCCCCCGCCCTCGATATGCGAATCTTCCGCTCCGGGCGGTTCAATGCGGCGTTGACCGCCGGCGCCACCTTCAACTTCCTCGGTGGCGGTGGCACCATCCTGTTCGCCTACTATCTGGTCACCATTCGCGGGAAGTCACCCGAGGTGCTCGGCCTGCTGCTCATCCCGGCCATGCTGATCGCGTCGGCGGCGGCCATCGCGGCGGGTCGGGCCGTCGCACGCTTCGGTGAGCGGGCGGTGCTGGTGGCCGGACTGTTGATCCTGCTCGTCAGCATGCTGATCCTGGTGACGCTGGATGCGCATAGCCCGGTCGCGGTGCTCGGCATCGCGGTCGCGCTCAATGCGATCGGGGGAGCGGTGGTGCAGACTCCACAATCGACGATCATGATGTCCAGCGCCCCGCCGGAACTCGGTGGTGTGGTGTCGGCCGTCAAGCCGGCCGTCGGGCAGGCCGCCTACTCGCTTGGCCCGGCACTGTTCGCGCTCGTCGGCACCACGTTGTTCCTGCGGGAGGGCCGTCGGAAACTCGAAGGTTCGGGCATCAGCGAGGAGCAGGCCCGCGACGCGCTGCAGGTGGCGCATGGCGGGGCGCCGAACCCCGCGGCCGGCGCTGAGGTGCTCGATCCCGAACAGGCCCGATGGGTGGTCTCGGAGGCCACCGACAGTTGGCTCAACGCCATTCACGAACTCAGTCTCATCATGGCGGTAGTGCCCGCGGTGGCTATCGTCGTCGCGATGGTGCTGTTGCGTCGACGGTCCAACCCGAGGGCACCGGCCGCGGACGAAACACAAACCTGACGACCGGGGGGCTCGAGACGTCGAGCGGTTCACGCACGGCGCGGATCACGTGTCAGAATGGCCGGGTGCGCGCGGTGCTGTGGGACATGGACGGCACCCTGGTCGACTCCGAAAAGCTCTGGGACGTCTCGCTGGCCGCGTTGTACGACCACCACGGCGGCACGCTGACCCCGCAGGTACGGGCGTCGATGGTGGGCGGTTCGGCGGAAGACACTATTCGCACCGTCTATACCGATCTGGATCTGGAACCCGATCCGGCGGCGATGGCGGAGTCCGACCGTTGGCTGCACGAATACACCGCCGAGTTGTTCGACGGCGGCCTGCCGTGGTGTCCCGGCGCGCGCGAGTTGTTGGAAGCTCTTGCTGCCGAACGGACTCCGATGGCACTGGTCACCAACACGCAGCGAGCATTGACCGCGCGTGCCTTGAACAGCATTGGTGAGCACTACTTTTCGGCATCGGTCTGCGGCGACGAAGTTCCGCGGGGCAAACCGTCACCCGATGTCTATCAGCGGGCAGCCGCGTTACTCGGCCTCGAGCCGTCGGCATGCCTGGCGATCGAGGATTCGGTCACCGGCACCGCCGCGGCCGAGAGCGCGGGATGCCCGGTGCTGGTGGTGCCCAACGACGTCGAGGTGCCCACAGGCCGACGCCGGGCACATCTGAGTTCGCTGGCCGGGGTCGGCGTCGCCGATCTCCGCCAGGTTTATGACAACCTCAGCCCCGGAAGCGGAGAACGCTCGGCGTAACTCCACCCGCAGCGTGCTTGCCAGTGGTAAGACGGGGGGTACTCACGTGACCCGGATCACGCACCGCTGCGAAAGGGACGCCCATGGCAGGCTCCAATGCCCCCGTCGGAGACGAATCCTCATTACCGATCGCCGATGATGACTTCTCATCGGGCGGCACTGCCGTCCGAATTGCTTCGGTGGCCGCGCTCGGCGGCCTGCTGTTCGGCTACGACAGCGCGGTGATCAACGGCGCAGTCGACTCGATCCAAGAGGATTTCGGCATCGGCAATGCCGAACTCGGATTCGCGGTCGCCTCGGCGCTTTTGGGTGCGGCATTCGGCGCGATGACGGCAGGGTGGATCGCGGACAAGATCGGCCGCATCTCGGTCATGAAGATCGCGGCGGTGCTCTTCCTCGTCAGCGCGATCGGAACGGGTTTTGCACACGACGTGTGGACCGTGGTGCTGTTCCGCATCGTCGGCGGAATCGGGGTCGGCGTGGCGTCGGTCATCGCGCCGGCCTACATCGCCGAGACATCGCCGCCTCGCATTCGGGGCCGACTGGGGTCCTTGCAGCAGCTGGCCATCGTGTTGGGCATCTTCGCGTCATTCGCCATCAACTATCTGCTGCAATGGCTGGCAGGTGGGCCCAACGAAGTTCTGTGGCTCGGTATCGACGCCTGGCGCTGGATGTTCCTTGCGATGGCGCTGCCCGCCATCCTCTACGGGGTCCTGGCCTTCACCATTCCCGAATCACCGCGGTATCTGGTTGCCAGCCACAAGATTCCGGAGGCCCGGCGGGTCCTCAACATGCTGCTCGGGGAGAAGAACCTCGAGATCACCATCGACAGGATCAAGGAGTCCCTGGAACGCGAGGACAAGCCGTCCCTGCGCGATCTGAAGAAGCCGACCGGCGGCATCTACGGCATCGTCTGGGTGGGCCTCGGACTGTCGATCTTCCAGCAGTTCGTCGGCATCAACGTGATCTTCTACTACTCCAACGTGCTGTGGCAGGCGGTCGGATTCAGCGCCGACGAGTCCGCGATCTACACCGTGATCACCTCGGTGATCAACGTGCTCACCACGCTGATCGCGATCGCGCTGATCGACAAGATCGGACGCAAACCGCTGCTGCTGATCGGCTCGTCGGGCATGGCGGTCACGCTGATCACGATGTCCGTCATCTTCGCCAATGCGACGGTCAACCCCGACGGCAGTCCCAGCCTCCCCGGCGCCTCGGGCGTGATCGCCTTGATCGCCGCGAACCTGTTCGTCGTCGCTTTCGGCATGTCCTGGGGCCCGGTCGTCTGGGTGCTGCTCGGCGAGATGTTCCCGAACCGTATCCGTGCGGCAGCCCTCGGCCTGGCCGCAGCGGGCCAGTGGGCGGCCAACTGGATCATCACCGTCACCTTCCCCGGGCTGCGTGAGCACCTTGGAATCGCCTACGGCTTCTATGGGCTTTGTGCGGTCCTGTCCGGCCTGTTCGTCTGGCGGTGGGTGATGGAGACCAAGGGCGTGTCGCTGGAGGATATGCACGGCGAGATCCTGCACCAAGCGTCGCCCAAGGCCGCCACCTGAGCGCGGGGTCAGCGGCGAAACCGCCGTGACTTTGCTCGCGGCGTCGTGACACAATCGCGTCCCGTGAAGACCTTCGACGCGTTGTTCGCTGAGCTCAGCGAGAAAGCGCGCACCCGCCCGCCGGGCAGCGGCACGGTTGCGGCGCTCGACGGTGGCGTGCACGGGCTCGGCAAGAAGATCCTGGAAGAGGCCGGCGAGGTCTGGCTGGCCGCCGAGCATGAAGGCGACGAGGCGCTGGCCGACGAGATCAGCCAGCTGTTGTACTGGACGCAGGTGCTTATGCTCTCCCGCGGGCTGTCCCTCGACGATGTCTACTCACGACTGTGACGGGCACCTTGCGCGTCGCCGTACCCAACAAGGGGACGCTCTCCGAATCGGCCGCCGAGATCCTGTCGGAGGCCGGATACCGGCGCCGCACCGACCCCAAGGACCTGACGGTCATCGATCCGGCCAACAACGTCGAGTTCTTCTTCTTGCGGCCCAAGGACATTGCGATCTACGTCGGGTCGGGACAGCTGGACTTCGGCATCACGGGCCGCGATCTGGCCTGGGAATCCGAAGCGCCGGTTCGGGAGCGACTCGCCTTGGGTTTCGGGTCGTCGACGTTCCGGTACGCGGCTCCCGCCGATAGGAAGTGGCGTGTCGCAGACCTCGCAGGCAGGAGAATCGCGACGGCATTCCCCAACCTGGTGCGAAAAGACCTTGCCGAACGGGGGATTGAGGCGACGGTCATCCGGCTCGACGGCGCCGTCGAGATCTCCGTCCAGCTCGGTGTCGCCGATGCCATCGCCGACGTGGTCGGCTCGGGCCGCACGCTCGGACTGCACGACCTGGCGGCATTCGGTGAACCCCTGTGTGATTCGGAGGCGGTGCTCATCGAACGCGAGGACATTGGTGATGAGACGGCCGAGAACACGGCCGCCCGTGACCAACTGGCCGCGCGCGTACAGGGTGTGGTGTTCGGGCAGCAGTATCTGATGCTCGACTACGACTGCCCGCGCACGGTGCTCGAGGAGGCCACCGCAGTCACCCCCGGACTGGAATCGCCCACCATCGCTCCACTCGCCGATCCGGCCTGGGTGGCTGTGCGGGCGCTGGTACCACGACGGGACGTCAACGCGATCATGGACAGGATCGCGGCGATCGGCGCAAAGGCGATCCTGGCGTCCGACATCCGGTTCTGCCGCTTCTGATTCGACAGGTCACCGCGCTGTACGCGTGTTAGCGTCCGGGTGTCGTTTTCACCGGTACGGAGGTTCGCATGACGCAGGTCCTCGTGATCGTGCTCGCTCTGCTGATCGGCGTGATCGCCGGATTGCGGGCAATGACCGCCCCGGCGGTGGTCGCGTGGGGGGCATTCCTGGGCTGGATCGACGTCGACGGTAAATGGTCGGAGTGGGTGGCCCATCCGATCACCGTCACCGTCCTCACGATCTTCCTCCTGGTGGAACTCGTCACCGATCAGCTTCCGAAGACGCCGAGCCGCAAGACACCGCCGCAATTCGCCGCCCGGCTCATCATGGGTGCGTTCGCAGGTGCGGTGATCGGCAGTGCGTTCTTCCACACCTTCAGTGCGACCGGTGCAGGCATTGTCGGTGCGGTGCTCGGCACGCTTGGCGGGGCCGCTGTCAGGACGAAGCTCTACGAAGCCAACAACGGTAAGGACCGGCCGGGCGCGTTCATCGAAGACGCGGTGGCGGTGGGCGGCGGTTTCCTGATCGCCTTCCTGGTCAGCCTGGTCTGACCCGCGGTCTATGGCAGAAAAATTCGACGCGATCATCGTCGGTGCCGGCCAGGCCGGTCCACCGCTGGCGGACAGGCTCACCGAGGCCGGACAGACGGTAGCGGTGATCGAACGCAAGCTCGTCGGCGGCACCTGCGTCAACTCCGGCTGCATCCCGACCAAGACACTGGTCGCCAGTGCGCACACCGCCCAAGTCGCGCGTCGCGGGGCCGAATACGGCATCGGCACAGGCGATATCAGCGTCGAGATGGCGGCCGTCAAGGCACGCAAGGACAAGATCGTGCGCGGCGACCGCGAAGGCGTCGAGTCCTGGCTCACCGGCATGAAGGGCGCCACGTTCATCCGCGGCCATGCCCGTTTCGAAGACCCGCACACCATCAGGGTGGACGACCGGGTACTCGAGGCAGACAAGATCTTCCTCAATGTCGGCGGTCGTGCGGTAGCCCCCGACATGCCCGGCCTCTCCGATATCGAGTACATGACGAATGTGGGCATCCTCGAACTCGACACGGTGCCAGAGCATCTGGTTGTCATCGGCGGCAGCTACATCGCTCTGGAGTTCGCGCAGATGTACCGCCGATTCGGTGCTCGCGTAACGGTGATCGAGAAAGGCCCGCGACTGACCTCCCGCGAGGATGAGGACGTCTCCGCGACCATCAAGGAAATCTTGGAGGCCGAGGGCATCGACGTCGTCGTCGACGCCAGCGACATCCGATTTGCCAAGCGCGGCAGCGGTTTCGAAGTGACCCCACGCGAAGGTTCGCAACCGATCGCCGGGACTCATCTGCTGATGGCCGTGGGGCGTCAGCCCAACACCGACGACCTCGGGCTCGAGGCGGCGGGCGTCGAAACCGATCGCCGCGGCTACATCGTCGTCGACGACCAGCTGCGCACCAATGTCGAGCACATCTGGGCGATGGGGGACTGCAACGGACGTGGCGCATTCACCCACACTTCGTACAACGACTTCGAGATCGTCGCGGCGAATCTGCTCGACGACGATCCGCGGCGGGTCAGCGACCGGATCACCACATATGCCCTCTACATCGACCCGCCGCTGGGCCGCGCAGGCATGACGGTCGACGAGGTTCGTCGGTCGGGACGAAAAGCGTTGGTCGGTAAGCGGCCCATGTCACGCGTCGGGCGCGCTGTCGAAAAGGGCGAGACGCAGGGTTTCATGAAGGTCGTCGTCGATGCCGAGACCGAGTTGATTCTCGGCGCCGCGATCTTCGGTGTCGGCGGCGATGAAGTGATCCACTCCATCCTCGACGTCATGGCGGCCAAGCGGCCATACACCGCTATCTCGCGCACCATGCATATCCACCCCACGGTCAGTGAGCTGGTGCCGACGATGCTCCAGGAGTTGAAACCGCTGGGCTAGCGGCACGACCGACATTGAGCTGCCGCGCGACGTGTGCGACGCGCCACCCGAGATGGCCGCACGTGCGCACATCGGAGGGGTGGACCCCTTCGGGATTCGCGTCGACATCGGTCTGAGCGCCCGCGCCGAGAAAGAAGCCCAGGCGGTTGAGGTCGTTCTCGCTACCGGCCGAACTGTTCCAGCCCGGGCCCAAACCCAAGGTGATCCAATGCATGTGATGCTGCGCGGCGAACACGGACAACGAGACCAAGGTGTTCAACTTGTCGCCGCTCTTGGCCCCGGAATTGGTGAACCCCGCCGCGACCTTGTCGCGCCAGGTGCCATTGATGCAGCGGCGGCCGGTCTTTTCGGCGAACGACTGAAAGGCCGCCGACACATTGCCCATATACGTCGGTGAGCCGAAGACGATGCCGTCGGCGGAGTCGAGCGTGTCCCAGTCCGCGTCGCGGATGAGGTCGACGGCGATCACCGCGACGTCCGCACCCGCCTCGGAGGCTCCCGCGGCCACCGCTTGGGCCAGTGTGGCGGTGTGCCCGAACCCCGAGTGGTACGCGATCGCCAATGCGGGCGCGGCGATGTCGGAACCGTTGTATGTCATGTGTGTTCGCCTCTTGTGCTGTGCGAGTCGATGACCTCGAGGCGCCGCACCGTCCATTCCGGCAGTTCCTCACCGGCCAGATGCGCTTCCAAGCGATCAAGAAAGGCATGCGTGCCACCGCGGAATCCGCTCGCATTGCGCACACCGAGTCCACGATGGGAGAAGCGCAGCAGGGTGCCGTCGCCGTCGGCGGTGAGCTCATAGCGCACGACACCGTCCTCGACGATCGGTTGCTTCCATTCGTGCTCGAGCACATTGGGCGGATCCCACACCAGAATGCGGCCGGTCATCCGCTTGCGTTCGGGTGGCAGCGGTGGGCCCGTCGCTACCATGTCGATCGTCCCGCCTTCGCGGCGGTCGATTGTCGTCACGCCGAACCACTTGGCCCGTTCATCCGGGTCGGTGATCGCCGACCACACCGTCTCGATCGGAAAGGACAGCCGGCGTTCGAAGGTGATCACGGCACGATCGCCCTCGACCGTGAGGTGTCCGTCACGTCCAGTCACTCTTGATCCCAGTTGCTTGATTGAAGGTGCCGTTCCAGGGCGTCGAGGTGACCTGCCCAGTAGCGGCGATACCGTTCGATCCATTCGTCGATCGCGACCAGCCCGTCGGCACGCAACGCATAGATGCGCCGTTGCGCGTCGGGTCGGACCTCGACGAGGCCCACCTCTCGCAGCACACGCAGGTGGCGAGACACGGTCGGCTGCGTCAGCTCGGGCAGGGTCGCGACGAGTTCGCCCGCCGTTCGCTCACCGTCGGCCAGTGCGTCCAGCAGCGTCCGTCGACTCGGCTCTGCGACCGCTTCGAAAACATCCACGCCGCCAGTATTACAAACTATCTATATAGATGCAACGGCATATAAAGCAGCGGTCAGCGACGCATTACGAGCAATGTCTGTGCGGAGGTGCCGATGAACCCTTGGCGGTCGAACAGGTCGGCGGCGGTGACACCGATCCCATCGGGTCCGATCGAGCCGCGAGCGCGAAGCGCGAAATCCTCGCCGACAGGCAGCCGGTGCAGGTGTACTGCGGTGTCGGTGTTCATGAAAATGAACTCCTCGGGATCCAGGGCCGCACCCGCACCGTTGGCCGAGTCGACGACCATCGCGAGCCGCTGCAGATCCGTCGTGGGCTCCGAATCGACCAGCGGCACCAGGGAGCTGATCCACACCACGTTGCCGTTTTCGCCCGCCTCGGGCTGCCGCCGCCAGGTCACCGTCTCCAGATAGCCCTTCGCGCCAACCCAGCCGTGCGGCACCGCGATCGCTTCACCTTCGACCAGCGGGGGATAGCGGTCGGTGGCCGCATCGGCGGTGTCACTGGTGGCGAGCAGCCAGGCGGTGACCCGAGCGACGGCACGGTCGACGCCGTCGCTCCTTGTCGCCAGCATCTCGGCCATCATCAGCGAGATCCGCTTGCCCGGACGTTCGACCCACGCCCGCACTTTCACGGTGGTGACAGGAATGGCGCCGAGGATGTCGAGTGTCAGACGCCCGATACGCAGCCCCGAACCGCTCGCCAACTCCTCGATCAGCTTGGTCATCAGAGCGAGAGGTGGTGAGCCGTGCTGGATTTCGGGATCCCAGTTGCTGCGGGTCCCGTCGGTGGAGTCGAAGACGGTCAGTTCACCCTCGGCGCCGACTCGCCGGTAGTAGCAGTCGATCACGCAGCGGGCTCCGCGGCGTGCAACACCACATCCGTCTCGGCGGCGGCGCCCTCATCGGGAACCGCAGGCCAGCCCGGGTAGGGCGGCGGGGTGCCACCGAACACCGGGCAGCGGGAATGGTGTGCGCACCAGTCGCACATGCGCGATGGGCTCGGACGGAAATCACCTGTGGCACCAGCAGATTGGATGGCATGCCAGATCGCCATCAATGTCTTCTCGAAGCGCAGCAGCTCGTCGAGATCGGGGGAGTAGTCCAGCATCTGGCCGTCGGCCAGATAAATCAGTCGAAGTCGCGCTGGCAGGACTCCTCGGGAGCGCAACAGTGCCACGGCATAGAACTTCATCTGGAACATGGCCTTGAATTCGGCCAGTGCCCGCGCCTCAGGAGGAGCCTTGCCGGTCTTGTAATCGACTATCCGCAGCTCCCCGGTGGGCGCGACGTCGATGCGGTCCACGAATCCGCGAAGCAACGTGCCGTCCTCGAGCTCGACTTCTACGCGCTGCTCGCAGCTCTGCGGCTCGAACCGGGTCGGGTCTTCCAGTCGGTAGTAGCCGGAAAGCAGGGCGCGCGCCTCATCCAGGAGTTCGGCCCGCAACCCGGGTTCGAACTCGTCGGCGAGTTCGGGCGCGGCGGCAACCAGACGCTGCCACGCCGGATTGACGAGCGTCACCGCCGTGGCGGGGCCGCGGTCAGCTGCCGGCAGCGCGTAGAGCTGCTCCAGGGCGGCGTGCACGACCGAACCGCGCACCTGCGCCGTCGAAGACGGTTCGGGCAGCCGGTCGATGGCGCGAAACCGATAGAGCAAGGGACACTGCTTGAAGTCCGCAGCCCGCGATGGCGACAGCGCCGGACGCCGAACGGCGGTCGGTTCCGGCGCATCTGACATGAGTCCAGCGTATGGCGACACCCCGACAACAACCAGGACAACCCCGCGCACGCGGCACGGCCCGCTGGCTGGCAGGCTGAACTGCTGTGAACAAGACCGGGCCATTCGCCGTCGGTGATCGAGTGCAGCTCACCGACGCGAAGGGCAGGCACTACACGATGCTGCTGAAGCCCGGCGGCGAATTTCACACCCATCGCGGGATCATCGACCTCGACGCCGTCATCGGACTGCCCGAGGGCAGCGTGGTCAAGTCCACCAACGGCGACCAATTCCTGGTGCTGCGACCGCTGCTTGTGGACTACGTGATGTCCATGCCCCGCGGCGCACAGGTCGTCTACCCGAAGGACGCGGCGCAGATCGTGCACGAGGGAGATATCTTTCCCGGCGCACGTGTTCTGGAGGCGGGCGCAGGCTCGGGTGCGCTGACGTGCTCGCTGCTGCGTGCCGTCGGGCCTGAAGGACAGGTCACCTCCTACGACGTGCGCGAGGACCACGGCGACCACGCGATGCGCAACGTCACCACGTTCTTCGGTGAGTGCCCGGCCAACTGGTCACTGGTGATCGCAGACGTCGGCGATTATGCGGGTCCAGAGGTGGATCGGGTGGTGCTCGACATGCTGGCGCCGTGGGAGGTGCTCGAGGCCGTGGCCAAGGCGCTCGTCGCGGGCGGGGTGCTGATGATTTACGTCGCGACGGTGACCCAACTCTCGCGGACGGTGGAAGCCTTGCGCGAACAGAAATGCTGGACCGAGCCGCGGGCATGGGAGAGCATGCAGCGCGGGTGGCACGTCGTCGGTCTGGCCGTGCGCCCGCAACACACAATGCGCGGGCACACGGCATTTCTGATCAACGTACGCAAATTGGCGCCGGGCGTGATCGCCCCCATGCCGCTGCGGCGAAAACGCCAACTCGGAGGCGGTGTCTGACTGTCAGCTCCGCTGACGTGTCTGACTGTCAGCTCCGCTGACGTGTCTGACTGTCAGCTCCGCTGACGTGTCTGACTGTCAGCTCCGCTGACGTGTCTAGTCGTCAGTGCTGCGCCGCAGACCCCGCCGGACCGACAGCAGCTCGATCTCGGGTCGCGATGCCACCAGCCGCTCAGCGGCGTCGAGCACCTCGACGAGGTGACCCCGGTCGGCCGACACCGCCGCGATGCCAACACCTGCACGGCGATGCAGCTCATGGGAACCGGTCTCGGCGGCCGATACCGCGAATCGGCGGCCCAGCTCGGCGACGACGGGGCGAACGACGGATCGCTTCTGCTTGAGCGAGTGCACATCGCCGAGCAACACATCGAATTCGAGCCAGCCGATCCACATCCGAATCTCGCTTAGCGCGGCGGTGTGGGAGGCGCCGTCGCACTCGGCGTCTGCGGTGTGTCCGCATCCGGCGCCAGCAACTCGTCGGCGGCGCGGCGCGTCAGCTGCCAGGCGTTATCGGTGAGGATGAACTCCATCGGGTAAGAGAAGTCACCGGCCTGCTCGTTGGCGGACTTGAGTGACACCAGGGCCCACACAGCGTCGGGGGTCCCTTGCACCCACCGCAGATCTCTGGCCTCGAAATTGAGCGGGGTATAGCCGTTCTGGCGCAGCGCCTGGCCGAACTTGTCCATCGCGGTCGCATCGGCGGGCGTAGCGGATTCGATCAGTGCCGTCTTGTCCGCGCCGGGGACGTTCGAATCGGCGATCCGGTTCATCACGTCCGACAGCGCGGTCGCTGGCGGCAGCGGAGTGGCGGGCGGGACCTCCGCTTGCTGGTCTTCGACGGTGGGGGGCGATGTCTGGATCGCCGCGTCGGCCGGCTTTTCCTCGCTCTTCGCACCACATGCGCCAAGCCCGAGCGCCGTCGCAATTGCAACGGCGCTCAGGATCACGGCACCGGTAGCGCGGCGCGTAGGCGGCTTAGCCGACAGCCGACATCAACGCCATGAGCGACTGCTTGGACATCTGCCAGCCGGTGGGGCTCGGGCCGGGGACGAACGCGATGTTCTCGCTCGCGACCCCGCCGTTTGCGGCGGTCGCGGTGACGTCAGCGGTCACCACGGGGCCGTTCTGGTCGATGTTCACCAGGCTGAACGACAGCGGAAATTTGCCGTCGGCCTGCGCTTGCTGCAACTTCGAGTCTGCGACGCGGCCCTCGAGACGGCCGATACCGCCCTGGATGTAGGGCGCCTTGCTGGCAGACAGACCTGGTCCGCCGAGCGCCTGAAGCGTGGCGAGCAGCGGACCTTGCAGATCGGGCGCTGGCGACTCTGGCATCGGGATGTCCCATACGACCGGGACAACGCGCGGGGCGTTCATCACATCTGAGGATGCAATGGACGTCACACCTGCGGCGGCTCCGGCGATGGCGACGGCTGCTGCCGCCCCGCTAACGAGGGCTTTCAGGGTCACAATTGTCCTTTCGATGGGCCCAACTCAGGAATGAGGTTAACAAGTGTTGCTGGTGTGTCGAATTCCTAGAGCGCACACAAAGGCTGAATCGCCGGTAGCTTTGAAGTTGTTACTGCACCAACATCCGGTGCGGGGAGGGGCGCAAAATGAGCGAGTCCGAGCGTTCTGAAGGATTTGGGACACCCCACGAGTCCGGTATGTCCAGCGACGAGGCGGCCGAACTCGAAGAGCTGCGCCGCGAGGCAGCCCTCTTACGTGAGCAACTCGAGAGTGCCGTAGGACCGCAGAGCGGTTTGCGCACCGCTCGAGACGTGCATCAACTCGAGGCGAGGATCGACTCGCTCGCGGCCCGGAACGCCAAACTGATGGAAACCCTCAAGGAGGCGCGACAGCAATTGCTGGCGCTGCGTGAGGAGGTCGACCGGCTCGGTCAGCCGCCGAGCGGATACGGCGTGCTGCTTTCGGTCCAGGACGACGAGACCGTCGACGTGTTCACCTCCGGCCGCAAAATGCGATTGACGTGCTCTCCGAATATCGACACCAAGACGCTCAAGCAGGGCCAGACCGTCCGCCTCAACGAGGCGCTCACGGTGGTCGAGGCGGGCCACTTCGAGGCCGTGGGCGAGATCAGCACGCTGCGCGAGATCCTTTCCGACGGGCATCGCGCACTCGTGGTGGGACACGCCGACGAGGAGCGCATCGTGTGGCTGGCCGAGCCCCTGGTCGCGGCCGAATTCCTGCCCGAGGACACCGAGGAGTACGACGACGATGACGACAATCGTCCGCGCAAGCTGAGGCCGGGCGACTCGCTTCTGGTCGACACCAAGGCCGGATACGCGTTCGAGCGCATTCCGAAGGCCGAGGTCGAAGATTTGGTCCTCGAAGAGGTCCCGGATGTGAGCTACAACGACATCGGCGGTCTCGGCCGGCAGATCGAGCAGATCCGCGATGCTGTCGAGTTGCCGTTCCTGCACAAGGAGCTCTACCGGGAGTACTCCCTGCGGCCACCCAAGGGTGTGTTGCTCTACGGCCCTCCCGGCTGCGGCAAGACGTTGATCGCCAAGGCGGTCGCCAACTCGCTGGCCAAGAAGATGGCCGAGGTGCGCGGTGACGACGCGCGCGAGGCGAAGAGCTACTTCCTCAACATCAAGGGTCCCGAGCTGCTGAACAAGTTCGTCGGCGAGACCGAACGCCACATCCGGCTGATCTTCCAGCGCGCCCGTGAAAAGGCGTCCGAGGGCACTCCGGTGATCGTGTTCTTCGACGAGATGGACTCGATCTTCCGTACGCGTGGCACGGGCGTCAGCTCGGACGTCGAGACGACCGTTGTCCCGCAGTTGCTTTCGGAGATCGACGGCGTGGAGGGGCTGGAGAACGTCATCGTGATCGGCGCCTCCAACCGCGAGGACATGATCGACCCGGCGATCC
Source organism: uncultured Actinomycetota bacterium (assembly GCA_963843135.1). Lineage (GTDB taxonomy): Bacteria > Actinomycetota > Actinomycetes > Mycobacteriales > Mycobacteriaceae > Mycobacterium. Next base: position 398,826 of record CAWJJA010000024.1, on the reverse strand, counting down.
TGCGGCCCGGCCGCCTGGACGTCAAGATCAAGATCGAGCGCCCGGATGCCGAAGCGGCCCAGGACATCTTCTCCAAGTACCTGGTCGAGGAACTGCCCGTGCACGCCGAGGATCTCGCCGAGTTCGGCGGCGACCGTTTGGCATGCCTCAAGGCGATGATCGAGAAGGTCGTCGACCGGATGTACGCCGAGATCGACGACAACCGGTTCCTGGAAGTGACTTATGCCAACGGCGACAAGGAAGTCATGTACTTCAAGGACTTCAACTCCGGCGCCATGATCCAGAACGTTGTCGACCGCGCGAAGAAGAACGCGATCAAGTCGGTGCTGGAAACGGGGCAGCCTGGTCTTCGCATACAGCACCTACTCGACTCAATCGTCGACGAATTCGCCGAGAACGAAGACCTGCCCAACACCACGAATCCCGATGACTGGGCACGGATTTCGGGCAAGAAGGGTGAGCGGATCGTCTACATCCGCACGCTTGTTACCGGTAAATCGTCGAGCGCTTCACGCGCGATCGACACCGAGTCGAACCTGGGCCAGTACCTGTAGCGGTACGGCCCAGGTTCGTTCCCAGGTCAGCCGCAGAGGTTGGCGGCTGCTGCGTCGTAGAGCACCTGTGCATGCTCTGCAGTGATGTCGTTGCCGGTGTTGGTGTAGATGGAAACCACCGTGGTGCCCTCCGGGATGCCCTCGGAGATCTCATTGCATACCGCCTGGCCCATTTGCAGTGCCGCGTCGTTGGGTTCGATGCCACCCGCCTGGACTGCGTCGTAGAAGGCGGCGTCATCTGCATAAGCGGGCGCCGCTACCGCCAGACCAACCACACCAACTGCCAATGCCCCGATTGTGGAGACCAGAAGCTTCTTCATTGTTGAAATCCTTCACCCTGTGGTTGCATCGCGTTACCGAGCCTGGGTGTGGTCAGGCTGACCACTCGGGTACGTTGCTGCCGCGAGTTTAAGTTATCCAATTGAGACGCGCCACCGAAATGGTCGCTGTCGTCAATTAGGGGCAGATGGGGCGGTTTACCTGCAGTGACGCCGACATGATCATGCATTCCTGTTCCAGCACGTCCCGGGAAGTAACAATTTGGCCACGTTCGTGAAGGGGATAGAAGTAATTTCGCAATATGTCTGACGGCGATGTCCCCCTGATCGGCGATGTATTCGGGAAGCGCTACGGCGAAGTGCTTCTGGTCCATGCCTCCGAATCGGGACCCGAGGCAAGCGTGTACAACACATTCCCGCTGAATGACTGCCCGGCGGAACTGTGGGACGAATTGGACGCAAAAGCCATCGCCGCGGAAAACGGGGCGGTGGCTGCACTACTCAACGGGCCGCGATATTGGTTGATGAGCGGCATCGGAAAGCGCGACCGGGATCTTGAACACAAGACTTTTGGCGGCCTGGAGATGATCAGGCAGGCGACGGTGAAGCTGGCGTCGATGAATCCGTCGCCGTACCAACCCAACCGGGTCGACCGCAAGGCAGTGTTCACATTTGACGCCGGCCGCGAGATCTATGAACTCGTCGACCCGGACGGTCGGCGCTGGGTCATGCAGACGTGGAGTCAAACGGTCGATCCCGCATTGTCACTCGCCGATCTGGCGGGGCTGGCAAGCCGCCTTTCGCTGCCGGCCGGTTGGCGCTACGAGCCGCGAACACCGACTTCTGAGCTTCGCGTCGACACCACCAACCAGATCGCCAGCGTGACGCAGGACGACCTGGCCAACAGCTACTCGCTTCTGCCTGATCCGTCCATTTCGAGATAGGCGTCGCGGCCGGCGAGGCTCACCGCCACGTCGGAGATCAGCGGGTCGAAGAACCGCTCCCGGTAGATCGGATCGACACTGGTGCTGACGGTGAAGTACAAGCCGGAAAGCACCGCGACAAACAGCGAGACATGCACGACGGTCTGCGCTATCGGCACGTGGATGCCGAACCACGTACCTGCGCACGGCGGTACTCCGACCGCGCAGGTTTCCTCCGACGACCACAGCACCGCCACGTCGTCGGGCACTGCGACGATTCCGAGCGCCACGAAGAACGCGAACAAGCCCGCAGTGAAGAGCACCACCTGAATAGCCTGCGCAACCACCATCACCGCAACGACATTGACCTGTTCGGCGAACGACAGCGGGGTGCGCACGGGCGACTGACCTTCCGCGGTGGCCAGCGGCGTGCCTTCGAGGAGTTTGGCCGGCTCTGTCTGCCCTGCCCTATCGTCGCGCAGCGCCTTCACCTCATCGCGGATGGTGGTCACCATGAAGAGGATCGCCACGACGGCCAGGAATCCGATGGTCTGCCAAAGTCTTTGGCGGGTCATTCGGGACGCCAACTGCCACAGCTCGCCGGTGAAGTACACGACCACGGTCAGCATCAGCAGCGGCAACGCCCGGCTCATCAGGGTGCCGAGCGCACCCACCTGCAGCCAGGCGAATCTGAACGCCCACAACACAATTGACCCGATACCGATGTACGTCAGCCAGATCGCCAGGACCGCAACCATCGCGAATCCGACGATCTCCGCCGCCGCGATCCCGGAGAAACCGCTGTCGGCGAACGGCAGCCCGAACACGAACAGCGCCATCACGAGTAACGCGGCCGACGTCCGGCCGGCCTCACCGCGCGTGGTCCCGGAACGGTGCAGCAGGTAAAGCGCGAAAGGCGCCGCGATCAGCAGCAGCGTCAGCACCCCGAGCCGGATCACAAGGCTGTAGTCCGGGTCGCCGTCGGTCAGTTCGGTCAACGTCATGGTCAGCGCGATCACCGCGCCGATACCGCTGACCATCGGTGCCGACCGCTCGATGAGCGCACGGGACCGCACCCGCCGCGACAGGACCAGCGGCAGCCCCCGATGGAGAAACCATTCGTGGACACCCCGCATGTCGGCCACGCGCATATTGTGCGCGAAGCGGGGACCTCGGTTGCGTCAGCGCGCCGGAACGGCGGCCCGATAACGTCCCCGGGCCACCAAAGTGAGCCGCAGGTCGTCGCTCAGCGGGTCGAGGAACATCGTGCGGTACTCACCGTCGCCGGTGGCCCGTGCGCTGACATACATGAACGTCAGCGCGCCGAGGAACATCGTGACGTGAATCAACGCCTGCGGGACAGGGATCGTCATGCCCAGAAGCGTTCCGTCGCTCGACCCGTTGCGCGTCCAGGCCGCCAGGACCTCAGGAGAGAGGAGGATCAGGCCGAGAACAAAGAAGATCAGCGCGATGGCGACGGCGACCACCAAGATCTGCGCGAGCTGCGAAACGGCCAGCACGAACATCACATTGAGCCGCTCGCCGCGATTGAGGTCCGCAGTCTCGGGCGGATCGGGCATCGCAGAGAACGGCGTGTCGGCCAGTTGTTCGTTACGCCCGGCGGCGACATCGGGAGCCGCCAAAACCGGCTTGAACCGGTCAATGGTGACGGCCACGACGAACGCCGCGGCGATCAGCGACAGCAAGAGAATCGCGAGCCACATCCGAGTGCGCGTGACGACACCCGCCATGAGCCATACCGGCGAGTTGAAGAACACCAGGAACGTCAGAAGCAACACCGGCAGTGCACGCACCATCAGCGACCCGATGGCGGTGAGATGAGTCAGCGTCATCCGCGCGGCCCAGGACAGGATCGACCCAAGGCCGGACGCGGTGAGCGCCAGAATGGCCGCGATCACGATCGCCTCGAAGATCAGATCGGCCAGCACCAGGTGGCTGGGGCCGCCGATGACTCCACCGGCGATCGCGACCACCATCGCAACGGCCGCCGCGATGGTCCGGCCCCGCACAGTGGAGATCCTGGACACCAGCCAGCCGACCAGCGAGGCGATGGGTAGAACCAGGACGAGCAACACCAAAACGAACCACTCGGCCCGCGTCGGCTCGCCCTCGATGTTGATGGTGTACTGGCCGGTGACCAGCACGACCGCGGCGGAATTGACCATGAACACCGCGAATGCCGCCAGCGCGGGCGCTGACCGCGGCCAGAGGCGACGGACCAGCCGACCGGGGCGCAGCACCGCGGGCAGCCCGTGATCCAGGAACCAGGCGTCGGCCGCCCGCCGCTGCGCAACATCAATCATGGAGCGTCCGTCGCTGCGGGGTGGTCACGGCCGGCATCCTGGCGCCGAGCCGCGGCGATGAGCCGCCTCGCGGATGCGGCGCGGTCGGCGGCGGGGTCATACCAGTCAGATGGCACGGTCGCAGGCTACTGCGAGCCGTCGCCTAGGCTGGCCACATGCAGCGGATTATCGGAACCGAGGTCGAGTACGGCATCTCCTCGCCGTCCGATCCCACCGCGAATCCGATACTGACCTCTACCCAGGCGGTGCTGGCGTACGCGGCGGCGGCGGGGATCCAGCGCGCGAAGCGCACCCGCTGGGACTACGAGGTCGAATCGCCCCTGCGCGATGCCCGCGGATTCGATCTGAGCCGCTCGGCAGGCCCGCCGCCGGTGGTGGACGCCGACGAGGTCGGTGCGGCCAACATGATCCTGACCAACGGCGCCCGGCTGTACGTCGACCACGCCCACCCCGAGTATTCCGCGCCGGAGTGCACGGACCCGATGGACGCGGTGATCTGGGACAAGGCCGGAGAACGGGTGATGGAGGCGGCGGCGCGACATGTCGCCAGCGTGCCCGGTGCCGCCAAGCTGCAGCTTTACAAGAACAACGTGGACGGTAAGGGTGCCTCCTACGGGTCGCACGAGAACTACCTCATGTCGCGGCAGACGCCGTTCTCGGCGGTCATCGCGGGCCTGACGCCGCATCTGGTGTCCCGCCAGGTGATCACCGGCTCCGGTCGGGTTGGCATCGGCCCGTCGGGTGACGAGCCCGGTTTCCAGCTGTCGCAGCGTTCCGACTACATCGAGGTCGAGGTCGGGCTGGAGACCACGCTCAAGCGCGGGATCATCAATACCCGCGACGAGCCGCACGCCGACGCCGACAAGTACCGGCGGCTGCACGTCATCATCGGTGACGCCAACCTGGCCGAGACGTCGACGTATCTCAAGGTCGGTGCCACGGCCCTGGTGCTGGACCTGATCGAAGAGGGCATGGACCTCACCGATCTTGCGCTGGCCCGGCCCGTGCACGCCGTGCACGTCATCAGTCGCGATCCATCGCTGCGCGCGACGGTCGCACTCGCTGACGGCCGTGAGCTGACAGGCCTTGCGCTGCAACGGATTTACCTGGATCGGGTGGCCAAGTTGGTGGACAGCCGTGACCCCGATCCGCGCGCCACACACATCGTGGAAACCTGGGCAGGCGTCCTCGACATGCTCGAGCGCGACCCGATGCAGTGCGCAGAGATCCTCGACTGGCCCGCCAAGCTACGCCTGCTCGAAGGTTTCCGAAGCCGGGAAAACCTCGGCTGGTCTGCACCGCGACTGCACCTTGTCGATCTGCAGTACTCCGACGTCCGGCTGGACAAGGGGTTGTACAACCGCCTGGTCGCCCGGGGGTCCATGAAGCGACTCGTCACCGAACAACAGGTGATCGACGCGGTGGACAACCCGCCGACCGACACCCGGGCGTATTTCCGTGGCGAATGCCTTCGGCGGTTCGGCGCCGATATCGCCGCGGCCAGCTGGGACTCGGTGATATTCGACCTCGGGGGCGATTCGCTCGTCCGGATTCCAACACTGGAGCCGCTGCGCGGCAGCAAGGCTCACGTCGGGGCGCTGCTGGACTCCGTCGACAGCGCCGCGGAACTGGTAGAACAGCTCACTAATTAGGCGGGCTATCCGCGGCAATCTGCCCTCTGACCGGTAGGGTGGACTCACGGCGGGCAGGCAGTGCGCCCAGCCGTCAATGGCACAGACATACGCAGGAGGCGGCGATGGCGCAGGAGCAGACCAAGCGTGGTGGTGGCGGCGGGGAAGACGATGACCCGACCGGCAGCGCTGGCGCAGGCCAGGAGCGTCGCGAGAAACTCGCCGAAGAGACCGACGACCTGCTGGACGAAATCGACGACGTGCTGGAAGAGAACGCCGAGGACTTTGTGCGCGCATATGTCCAGAAGGGCGGCCAGTGACCTGGCAGCACCGCGAACCGCCGACCTTTCCGTCACCGCTACCTGGAGCACCCCCCCTTCCTGTGGACTTGTCGTCATTTTCTGAACTTCTGAGGCGTCAGGCGCCCGAACTCCTACCGGTGAATCGTCACGTCGTCCCAACCGATGCCCCGTCCGATTCCCTGCCGCACGGCACCACAATCGTGGCGCTCAAGTACCCCGGTGGCGTCGTCATGGCGGGTGATCGCAGGTCCACGCAGGGCAACATGATCGCCGGCCGGGACGTGCAAAAGGTCTACATCACCGACGACTACACGGTGACGGGCATCGCGGGTACCGCGGCCATCGCCGTCGAGTTCGCGCGGTTGTACGCGGTCGAACTGGAGCACTACGAGAAACTCGAAGGCGTCGCACTGACATTCGCGGGCAAGGTCAACCGGCTCGCGACGATGGTGCGGGGCAACCTCGGCGCCGCACTGCAGGGCTTCGTCGCGCTGCCGCTGCTCGCCGGTTACGATCTCGACGACCCCAACTCGGAGGCCGCCGGTCGCATTGTGTCCTTCGACGCGGCGGGCGGCTGGAACTTCGAGGACGAGGGTTATCAGTCGGTGGGGTCGGGGTCGATCTTCGCCAAGTCGTCGATGAAGAAGCTGTATACGCAAGTGGCGGACGCGGATTCCGCGCTGCGGGTGGCCGTCGAGGCGCTCTACGACGCCGCCGACGACGACTCCGCGACCGGTGGGCCGGATCTGGTGCGGGGCATCTACCCGACCGCCGTGGTCATCAGCGCGCAAGGGGCAGAGGAAGTGCCCGAGCAGCGCATTGCGGACTTCGCGCGGCAAGTCATCGAAAACCGTTCCCGGGCAGATACTTTCGGTCCAGATGCCGTACATCGATCCACCGACGCGCGGGGAGACTCGTGAGCTTTCCATATTTCATCTCGCCCGAACAGGCGATGCGCGAACGTTCGGAGCTCGCACGTAAAGGCATCGCCCGCGGCAGAAGCGTGGTGGTGCTTGCCTATGCCGACGGTGTGCTGTTCGTCGCCGAGAACCCGTCGCGATCACTGCAGAAAGTCAGCGAGCTCTACGACCGGGTGGGCTTCGCCGCGGTCGGACGGTTCAACGAGTTCGACAGGCTGCGCCGCGGCGGCATCCAGTTCGCCGATACCCGCGGCTACGCCTACGCCCGGCGCGACGTCACGGGCCGTCAGCTGGCCAACGTGTATGCCGAGGCGCTGGGCACGATCTTCACCGAGCAGGCCAAGCCCTACGAGGTCGAGCTGTGCGTGGCTGAGGTCGCGCATCACGGTGAGTCCAAAGCCCCGGAGCTGTACCGGATCACCTACGACGGGTCCATCAACGACGAGCCCCATTTCGTCGTGATGGGCGGCGTGACGGAACCGATCGCCGAGAAGCTCAAGGAGAACTACACCGAGATTTCAGGCCTGTCGGCGGCCGCGAAGGTCGCGATCGACGCGTTGAAGGCCGGCAGCGACGGCGAATCCCGCCCGATCGATGCGTCGACGCTGGAGGTGGCGATCCTGGACGCGAACCGGCCACGCCGCGCGTTCCGGCGAATCACCGGCTCAGCGCTGGAAGTTCTGCTGCCCGAAGACTCGACCGACGAAGGTAAGCCGGAGACCACGTAGCCTTCTCACCCGGTGTCGCTTGGTCGAGCCCGGATGAGGATCAGCTCTGCGAACTGGTCAGGGCATTCCAGTGGGGTGAAATGCCCGGCGTCGATGGCCAAGGGCAGTGCCACGTCGGTGAAGTAGGCGTCGAGGCGGTCGGACCACTCACGCGGGAACAGTGGATCGTGTTGCGGCCACAAAACGTCGGAGGGGCACGTGCATCTTGATGGCGCGATCCGGCGGCAGTTCGGTCAGTGATTGGGCGATCATTCCCGCACCCGCGCGGTACCACGCGATCGATGCGGTGAATGCTCCCGGCAGCGCATAGTCCGCTACCAGCCTGATACCAGAAACTCGCTCTGCGCCCGAGCCGTCAGCACCCGGTCACCGGCACCGGGTAGCGGGGGAGAGAGCACCAACGCCGACGCCAGGCCGGGTTGCATCCGGGCCACGTTCTGCGCGACCGCATCGGCCCATTCTGCCCGCCGATCGGCGCCAATGCCTGGTTTTACCGCCTTCACCCGGCCCGGCGGATGTGCTCACGGTCGCCGGTGATCACCGCCAGGATGTTGCGCCAAGAGTCCGACGGCGAATTCAGGACGTCGCTGTGCGCCTGCCATCCGGCCATCACCCGACCGTCGTCGTAAGACCCTGTCGCCAAGTGGATTACGCCCGGCATTTCATCCGGATCGGCTCCGTGCGGGCCGCCTGGGATTCCTTGTACGGCCTGAATCAAGTCGCCGGGCGCGGTCATCGAGAACCGAACCACGTCGGGATTGCGGTTGTGCCAGTCGCCAGGGTCGTCCACCCCGACGCCCGCCCCCGCCGCGGCGACGTACATCGTCTGGTCGGCGGTCAGACCCATGGCTTCGGCGGTGCCGAGAATCGAGCCCCCGTACGAATGGCCGATGTAGGTGACCGGCACGGGTGTGCCGCCCGCGGCCCCGGCGTCCACGGTGCGGTCGACATCCTCACTGAACGCGACCAGCCGCGGTGCCATATCCAGCGCATACCGGGGGCTCGCGGCGTCGACCACGCCCGAGACGACGTTGCCGCGGGGGAACGGTCCGCCAAGGTAGGTGAGGACGGCGACGTCGCCGTGGGTGGCGGAGACGAACCGGCGGGCGGTCGCGGTGTTGGCCGCCGACCCCTCGATCGTGGTGTTCATACCGGGCACCAACACCGCGATGCTGTCGGCCGTCGCCAGCTCTCCGTTCAGTTCGACCAGGGAGGCCCGCGCCGGATCGAACGCCACGATCTGTCGGTCGATGCGGTGGCCGCCGCCTGCCGGATCGTCGACCTCACCGAGCAGCGTCCGGTAAAAGACGGCCCGGTCAGGATCGGGTTCGTCAAGGACCGCCTGGGCGATATTGGTCCGGTTCGCAGCGATTCGCATCTCCCACGGCACGCCGTCGGTATTGCCGACCTGACGAGGAAAGTCGGCGACCAGGCGATCACGCTGTTGCGGAGTCAGCGCGGCGATCTGGTCGGCGATCCGGTCCTGGCTCATCACCGGCCATCCGGCTACCAGGTCGCCGGGCGGGACCGGCTGAGCTCCAGCGGGCACTGTCGCGGCCGCATGCGAAACCGGTGTGGCAAATGCCTCCTCGATGTCGGCTGCGGCGTCGGCATCCGTGGCACCCAGCCGCTCCAGCGAGCCCACTAGCTGCACCGTCAGCTCATCGGCTCGCATCGCCAGTAGCTCGCCTGCCACTCCCGCATCGCCACCTGACAGCGCAACAAGCAAAGGCGACGGACCGTCATGCAGCGACACGGAGCCGTCGTCGGCGACCGCGAAGCCCTCGGCCTGGCCCGTCGATACCAGATCGAGCACCGCAGCGCGGGCGATGGCGATCTGTTCGGCCGCGTCGCGGGCCGCGACCGCGGCCAGCACCATCGCGCGCGCCAGCGCATCAGACGTCCGCCCGACCGCCAGCACTTCGGCGCGTGCGGCCTCGGCCGCCGACCCGGTCCACACCTCGCGAGTTGCGGCGACTCCCTGCACCGCGACATCCACATCGGCATGGATATCTGTGGCGGCCGTCTGCCAGCTGACCGCGGCCTCGCGCAGTGAGTTCGGTTGCCACGCTTGCGCATCGGACACAGTCGGACGCGTCATGCCCCCCATGCCTCATGCTGACAGATCAGCGGCCAGGCGCGCTCGAGTTATCCACAGGTGAGTCGAGGCGGCCGGAGGCGAGATCGCGGCTACCGCAACCAGTCCCGGTCGCTCCGGCGGTGCGCGAACGGCATTCTCGACGGGCGGTGGGAAGTACGGCGAATTCGCCGGGACGGCACCGTACCCATTCGCCACGGACGTTCGTCTCGCCGTCACCCTGCAGTGCGAGCACCACCACCTCGGCCATTCCGTCGCTGTGCATGTCTTTTCACCGGCCGGCGTTCATCGTCAGCACATGGACGGCGTCTGCCCGGAATCCTGTTTCCTGTCAGCCGACCAATCATGTTCGACCATTGAGCATTTCGACCAATATGCCGTCGCTGATCGAGCCGATCGCGACCCGGTGCGCGAATCAGTTCCGGGCCTGCGGGCGCGCCGGTCGAGGATCGGAGGACGACGCCGGCAGTGGCGCGTGGGAAGTCCAGAAAGCGGCCAGGGAGCAGATGCCGGATTTAGCCAACAATTCGCCGCGCGCGAGCAGCAAGATCACGGCGACAGGTGACCATCGAGTGCCGGACCGCGACCGCAGCCACGCCTGGCAAAGTCGACGGCCGAAGTTGACGCATGCCGTCGGTACTGTCAACCATTCCGATTCGCGCGGCAGCCCGCCGCCCTCGGCCAGTACCCAGTAGTCTCGATGACGTGCAGCGACGAATCATGGGCATCGAGACCGAGTTCGGTGTCACCTGCACGTTTCACGGCCACCGTCGGCTCAGCCCCGACGAGGTCGCCCGGTATCTGTTCCGGCGGGTGGTGTCGTGGGGCCGCAGTTCCAACGTATTCCTGCGCAACGGCGCGCGGCTCTATCTCGATGTGGGCTCACATCCCGAGTACGCAACAGCCGAATGCGACAGCCTCGTCCAGTTGGTCACCCATGACCGCGCCGGTGAGCGGGTGCTGGAAGACCTGCTGATCGACGCCGAACAGCGACTCGCCGACGAAGGCATCGGCGGGGACATCTACCTGTTCAAGAACAACACCGACTCGGCGGGCAACTCCTACGGCTGCCACGAGAACTACCTGATCGTGCGCGCGGGTGAATTCTCGCGTATCTCCGATGTGCTGTTGCCCTTCCTGGTGACCCGCCAGCTGATCTGTGGCGCGGGCAAGGTGCTGCAGACGCCGAAGGCGGCGACGTTCTGCCTTTCGCAGCGCGCCGAGCACATCTGGGAAGGCGTCTCGTCGGCGACAACGCGGTCCCGCCCGATCATCAACACCCGCGACGAGCCGCACGCCGACGCCGAGAAGTACCGGCGGCTGCACGTCATCGTCGGCGACTCCAACATGTGCGAGTCGAGCCACGATGCTCAAGGTCGGCACGGCGTCGCTGGTGCTGGAGATGATCGAAGCCGGTGTCGCGTTCCGCGACTTCTCGCTGGACAACCCGATCCGGGCGATCCGCGAGGTCAGCCACGACCTGACGGGCAGGCGGCCGGTGCGGCTCGCAGGCGGGCGGCAGGCCAGCGCACTGGACATCCAGCGCGAGTATTTCGCCCGCGCGGTGGAGTACCTGCAGAGTCGCGAACCCAACACGCAGATCCAGCAGGTGGTCGACCTGTGGGGGCGGCAGCTGGACGCGGTCGAGAGTCAGGATTTCGCCAAGGTCGACACCGAGATCGACTGGGTGATCAAGCGCAAGCTGTTCCAGCGGTACCAGGATCGCTACAGCATGGAGCTCTCGGACCCGAAGATCAGCCAGCTCGACCTGGCCTACCACGACATCAAGCGGGGCCGCGGCGTGTTCGATCTGCTGCAGCGCAAGGGCCTGGCCGCACGGATCACCACCGACGAGGACATCGAGGCCGCGGTGAACACCCCGCCGCAGACCACCCGGGCCAAACTGCGCGGTGAGTTCATCTACGCCGCACAGGAAGCCGGCCGCGACTTCACCGTCGACTGGGTTCACCTCAAGCTGAACGACCAGGCGCAACGGACCGTGCTGTGCAAGGACCCGTTCCGGTCGGTCGACGAACGGGTCAAGCGGCTGATCGCCTCTATGTGACCCGGCGGTGCACTGACACCGCGTAGTTTCCGCCGTCGTAGGGCTGCCGGTCCCAGGTAGCCCATCGGTGCGCAATCCGCAGGCCCGCCGCCTCGGCCAGCCGGTCGTAGGTCGCCAGCGTCAGACCGGCCGGCTGCAGAGAGAACCCGGCCACCAGCAGCCCTGCGGGCGCCAGGACCGAACTCAGCTGATCCAGCACACGGTCTTCGGTACCGGTGTCGACGAAGATCATCACGTTGCCGGCCAGCGCGACGACGTCGAACTCGCTTCTCAGATGGACAGACGCATCGGCGAGATCGGCGCGAATCCACTGCAGTTCGGGTGCTTTGACGCGGGCCGTCGCAAGCATGTCCTCGTCGAGGTCCATGCCGACCACCGAGAAGCCCCGCACCGCGAGTTCGATCGCCACCCGGCCGGTCCCGCATCCCGCGTCGAGAACCCGGCTGCCGCCGGTCTCGCGCGCCAGGGATTCGATCAGGTCGGCCTCACCGTGGATGCCCTGACCTGCGGCGGCCAGTCGCTGCCACCGTTTGTCGTAGGCGTCGCCGCGGGGCGCTCCGGTGTCCTGCCAACGGCTGCCCACGGCTCACCCTAAGCTCTTAGGAGTGGCGATTTCCAAAGTCGAACGGTTGATGAACCTCGTCATCGCTCTGTTGTCGACCCGTACCTTCATCACCGCCGACCGGATCCGCGAGACGGTGTCGGGGTACGCCGACAACTCCAGCGACGAGGCGTTCTCCCGCATGTTCGAGCGCGACAAGAACGAACTTCGCGATCTGGGCATCCCGCTGGAGACGGGCCGCGTCTCGCAGTTCGACCCGACCGAGGGTTATCGCATCAACCGCGAGGCGTACGCGCTGCCTGCCGTCGAACTCAACGCGGACGAAGCTGCCGCCGTCGCCGTGGCAACCCAGCTGTGGGAGTCTCCGGAGCTCATCACCGCCACTCAGGGCGCACTGCTCAAGTTGAGGGCCGCAGGGGTCGACGTCGATGCGCCCCACACCGACGTGGCGATCACCTCGACCGCTGCGCTGCCGAGTATGCGTGGCTCGGAGGAGGTGCTGGGAATCCTGTTGTCCGCCATCGATTCCAGCCAAGCGGTCCAATTCCAGCATCGTCCCTCGCGCAGCGATCCCTACGCGACGCGAACCGTCGAGCCGTGGGGAGTTCTCACCACCAAGGGCCGCTGGTATCTGGTCGGGCACGACCGCGACCGCGACGCCGTCCGCACCTTCCGGCTGTCCCGCATCGGCGCGGAGGTCAAGCCGATCGGCCCAGCCGGGACGGTGCAGCGGCCCGCAGGGGCTGATCTGCGCGAGATCGTCGATCGCGCGGTGGGAGAGTGGCCGGCCAGCGGTGTGGCGAAGGTATGGGTCGCCGATGGCCGCGCCACCGCATTACGACGCCGTGCGACGGTGATCGGCCCGCGCACGCTGGGGGGACGAGCGGGCGAGGAGATCGCACTGGACATCGGGATGATCGACAGGTTGGCCCGTGAGATCGCGAGCTACGGGCCCGACGCGGTCGCCCTGGAACCCGAGGGCTTGCGCGCCGATGTGGTCGACAGGCTGCGCGCCCAGGCGACACAGACGGACGAGGTGCGCGCGTGACCGCGATATCGACGCGGCTGGTGAGACTGCTGAACATGGTCCCGTACTTCCAGGCCAACCCGAAGATCACCTACGCAGAAGCGGCGTCGGATCTCGGCGTGAGCGTGAAGCAGCTGCGCGACGATCTCAACCAGCTCTGGATGTGCGGCTTGCCCGGTTACGGTCCCGGCGACCTGATCGACTTCGAGTTCTCCGGCGACACAATCGAAGTCACTTTCAGTGCGGGCATCGATCACCCGCTGCGGCTGACATCGCCCGAGGCGACGGGGGTGCTGGTCGCACTGCGTGCGTTGGCCGACGTGCCCGGCATGGTCGACCCCGAGGCAGCGCGCAGTGCCATCGCCAAGATCGAATCGGCCGCGGGGGTCGTGAGCCACGGCGACGGCACGCCGGTGGCGGCGGTCGACGAGCCTGCGCCCATCGAGAGTGACGCCGCCGCCGCGGTGCGCGCCGCGGCCCGCGACGGACGTGCGTTGTCGATCGAGTACTACTCGGCGTCGCACGACGTTCTGACCAGCCGCATCGTCGATCCCATCCGGGTCGTCCTGGTCGCCGACCACAGCTACCTGGAGGCGTGGTGCCGGTCGGCCGAGGGGGTCCGGCTGTTCCGCTTCGACCGCATCGTCGACGCGCACGTCCTCGACGAAGCGTCGGCGCCGCCACCGCCCGCAGTCCAAGCAGGACCGGACACCTCGCTGTTTGACGCCGACCCTTCGTTGCCGTCGGCCACGCTGCTCATCGAGCGATCGGCGTCCTGGATGTTCGACTACTACCCGCTGCGGGAGATCCGTGAGCTGCCCGACGGCGCCTGTGAGGCGGCGATGACATACGCCTCCGAAGACTGGATGACACGGTTTGTGCTCGGCTTCGGTTCGGCGGTCCGGGTGCTCACACCCGAGTCGCTGGCCCGCCGGGTGAGGGAATCTGCCGCCGCGGCGCTGAACGCCTACGGGGTCGCCGGGTAGACTGTGCACGTCGTCTGGAGGTGACCAAATTGGGCGGTCTTCAACCGTGGCATTGGCTTATCGTCATCGCCGTATTCGTCCTGCTCTTCGGTGCCAAGAAGCTCCCGGACGCCGCGCGTTCGCTTGGCAAGTCGATGCGGATCTTCAAATCCGAGATCAAGGAGATGCAGTCCGACTCCAAGCAGGACACGCCGTCATCGGATGGCGCCGGCCGGGCGGCTCCGTCGCCGACCCCGATCGCCTCGGAACGCGCCGACTCTGCTGCCGCGCCGGCTCCGGAGGCTGCGCCGCCGCCAGACCAGCGACCGGCCTGACCGACGCAGACCAACCGACCGCGGCCTAGCGCCGCGTAATGGGCATCGCCGTGCAAACCCCCGGAATCTTCAAGAAGCTCGATCCTCGTCGGCGTCGTTCTCGGGTCAACCCCGACGGCACCATGTCGCTTGTCGAGCACCTGCACGAACTGCGTACGCGGCTGCTGCTCTCCGCGGCCGCGGTCGTGGTGACGACGATCCTCGGGTTCCTCTGGTACACCCACGGGGTCTTCGGCCTGCCCAGCCTGGGCGATTGGCTGCGCGGCCCCTATTGCGCGTTACCGGCGTCGTCACGTGCCACCATCGCGCCCGACGGTGAATGCCGGCTGCTCGCCACCGCGCCGTTCGACCAGTTCATGTTGCGTCTGAAGGTCTCCCTGACCGCGGGAATCGTGCTCGCGTGCCCCGTCTGGCTGTATCACCTGTGGGCGTTCATCACTCCTGGCCTGTACAAGAAGGAACGCCGATTCGCCGTCGCGTTCGTCGTCATCGGTGCCGCGCTCTTCATCACCGGCGCGGTTCTGGCCTACGTGGTGCTGTCGACGGCGCTGGGGTTCCTGCTGACCGTGGGCAGCGATGTACAGGTGACCGCTCTGGCAGGTGATCAGTACTTCGGTTTCCTGATCAACCTGCTGCTGGTATTCGGCTTCAGCTTCGAATTCCCGCTGCTCATCGTGATGCTGAACTTCGTCGGAATCCTGCACTACGAACGGCTCAAGTCGTGGCGACGCGGCATGATCTTCGGGTTGTTCGTATTCGCCGCGTTCTTCACGCCCGGCTCGGATCCGTTCTCGATGCTGTCGCTGGCACTGGCCCTGACGGTCTTGCTCGAGTTCGCAATCCAGATCACCCGAATTCACGATAGGCGCAAGGCGCGTCGTGACGCCCTGGACGAGGTTCCCGACGAACAGGCGGCGCCGATCGGCGATGTCGAGCAGATCCAGACGCCTACCGCCGTGCCGACGTCTTCGCGGCACGTGATCGATGACGACGCAACCTAGCGGCCCGCTGCTGGCCGGCTTCACCGAGGCGCTGCCGTTTAGTCTCGACGCCTTCCAGCGGACCTCGTGCGAGGCACTGGAGAACGGCCACGGTGTCCTGGTCTGCGCGCCGACCGGAGCGGGCAAGACCGTGGTGGGCGAATTCGCGGTACACCTGGCGCTGGCGGCCGGCCGGAAGTGCTTCTACACCACACCCATCAAGGCGCTGAGCAACCAGAAGCACAGCGATCTGGTGCGCCGATACGGTGCGGAGAAGATCGGCCTGCTCACCGGCGACCAGTCGATAAACGGCAACGCCGACATCGTGGTGATGACCACCGAAGTGCTGAGAAATATGCTCTATGCGAATTCTCCTGCGCTACAAGGTCTTTCCCATGTAGTGATGGACGAGGTCCATTTCCTGGCCGACCGGATGCGCGGTGCGGTCTGGGAGGAGGTGATCCTGCACCTGCCCGACGACGTACTGCTGGTGAGTCTGTCGGCGACGGTGAGCAACGCCGAGGAGTTCGGCGGCTGGATTCAGACGGTGCGCGGGGACACCACGGTGGTGGTTGATGAACACCGTCCCGTCCCGTTGTGGCAGCACGTCATGGTCGGCAAGCGGGTGTTCGACCTGTTCGACTATCGCTCCACCGGCGCGAAGAAATCCGGACGCGAGCTGCTTGTCGATCCAGAGTTGTTGCGCCACATCTCACATCGTCTGGAGGCGGACCGGCTTGCCGACTGGCAACCGCGCAGCCGAGGGCGCAACCGGGGCCGCCCGAGTATCTACCGGGGGCCGTCACGCCCCGATGTGATCGGCACTCTGGACCGCGAGGGCCTGCTGCCTGCGATCACGTTCATCTTCTCGCGGGTCGGCTGCGATGCTGCAGTCAAGCAGTGTCTGCGCTCGTCGCTGCGGCTGACCACCAACGATGAGCGCGCACGCATCGCCGAGGTGATCGATCGCCGCTGCGCCGATCTGCCCGAGGCCGACCTGGTAGTGCTCGACTACCACGAATGGCGCGAGGGACTACTTCGCGGACTCGCCGCACACCACGCCGGCATGTTGCCGGTGTTCCGGCACACCGTGGAGGAGTTGTTCGTCGCAGGACTGGTGAAAGCCGTATTTGCGACGGAGACACTAGCTTTGGGTATCAACATGCCCGCACGGACGGTGGTGCTGGAGCGTCTGGTCAAGTTCAACGGCGAACAGCACATGCCGTTGACCCCGGGGGAGTACACGCAGCTGACCGGGCGCGCCGGGCGCCGGGGCATCGACGTGGAAGGCCACGCGGTGGTGCTGTGGACTCCGGATGTCGAGCCGGCCGAAGTTGCAGGCCTCGCGTCCACCCGGACCTTCCCGCTGCGCAGTTCCTTTGCGCCGTCGTACAACATGACCATCAACCTTGTGCACCAGATGGGGCCTGCGCAGGCGCACAAGCTGTTGGAGAGTTCGTTCGCGCAGTACCAGGCGGACCGGTCGGTCGTCGGGTTGGTGCGTGGCATCGAGCGCGGCGAGCGGATGCTCGACGTGATAGCCGCCGAACTTGACGACGGCGAGCCGTCAATTCGAGAAGGCCGTGACAGTCCGGTACTGGAATACGTGCGGCTGCGCCAGCAGATCTCCGAACGCGAGCGGGCCCAGTCCAGAGCATCACGGCTGCACCGCCGCAAGGCCGCCAACGATGCGCTCGGAGCGCTTCGCCGCGGCGACATCATCACCATCACCCACGGTAGGCGCGGCGGCCTGGCCGTCGTCCTGGAACCCGACCGAGACGGCGATGATCCGCGACCTCTGGTGTTGACCGAACACCGTTGGGCAGGCCGGATTTCGTCCGCGGACTACTCGGGCGCCTCTGCGCCGCTGGGGTCCATGACCCTGCCCAAGCGGGTCGAGCACCGAAATCCGCGCGCACGTCGCGACCTGGCTTCGGCACTGCGATCGGCGGCCACCGATCTCGATATCGGTCCGTCGAAAAGCAAGCGCAGCCGAGAGCCTGTGGAACGCGACGTCGACCCCGAATTGGCGTCATTACGTGAACAGGTGCGGCGGCATCCCGTACACCAGTTGCCCGATCGCGAGGAGAAGGCACGAATTGCCGAGCGGTATCTGCGAATCGAGCGCGACAACGAACAGATCCGGCAGAAGGTCGCCGCGGCCACGAACTCGCTGGCGCGCACGTTCGACCGCATCGTCGTGCTGCTGACCGAACGCGGCTTCATCGATGCGGCAGCGCCTGACGGCGCAGACCCGAAGGTCACCGACGACGGTCGTCTGCTGGCACGGATCTACAGCGAAAGCGACCTGCTGGTCGCCGAATGTCTGCGCACCGGCGTGTGGGAAGGCATGGACGCCGCTGAGTTGGCCGCTGTGCTGTCGGCGGTGCTGTACGAGTCGCGCGGCGACACCCCGACCACCCCAGGTGGTGTCGACATCCCGACAGGAAAGGTGCGGCGTGCGCTGAACCAGACTCGCAGGTTGTGGACGGAACTGCGTGCCGACGAACAGCGCCATCGAATCAGTCACAGCCGCGAGCCCGACGAAGGCTTCGTTCCGGCCATCTATCGCTGGGCTGCGACCGGCGACCTCACCAGTGCGTTGGCCGCGTCGGATGCCGCGGGGTCCGGGTCCCCGTTGTCGGCAGGCGATTTCGTACGCTGGTGCCGCCAGGTGCTCGACCTGCTCGACCAGGTACGAAACGCGGCACCCACTCCCGCATTGCGGGCTACGGCGAAACGCGCGATCAACGATGTTCGGCGCGGCGTCGTAGCTGTTGATGCGGGGTAGGGTGTGCGCAGGCAAGGCATGGTGTAGGAGCGGCTCGGCCGCGTGATTGGATTCGCGGCTCGCCGCGGTGATCAAGGAGTGAAATGAGCGGACCGCAGGGATCTGACCCGACGCAGCATTGGACCGGCCAGCAGTCGGACCAGCCGGCGGAGCAGCCGGCGGAGCAGCCGTCGAGCGACCCGTCGGCCAATCAGCCCTGGCAGCAACAGCCGTCGGGCAGCGAGCCGACCACTGCCGCACCGCAGTGGCAGCCCCCTGCCTACGACCCGCAACAGCAGCAGTATCCGCAGTACCCGCAGCAGCCGGCCTACCAGCCGCCGCAGGAGTATCAACAGCCGACCGAGTACAACCCGCAGGCCTACCCGCAGCAGGGTCAATACCCGCAGCCCGCCGGGTACGACCAGTCGGGTCAGTACGCGTACGGCCAGCAGCCCGGCCAATACGGTCAGCAGCCAGGGCAGTACGCCCAGCCGGGGCAGTACCCGCAGCAGCCCGGACAGTACGGGCAGCAGCCGGGCCAGTTCGGCGCTCCCGGCGCCCCGGAGGGGTCGAAGCGGTCATTGGCGGTGATCGGCGGTGTCATCGGCCTGCTGGCGGCGATCATCGTCGCGGTGGTGCTGGTTCTGGGCTTCTGGAAGCCCGGCTTCTTCGTCACCACCAAGCTCGACATCGACGCGGCGCAGACCGGCGTACAGCGGATCCTCACCGACGAGTCCAACGGCTACGGCGCCAAGAACGTGAAGAACGTCAAGTGCAATGACGGTCAGAACCCCACGGTCAAGAAGGGCGGCACCTTCGACTGCGAGGTCAGCATCGACGGCACCAAGCGTCAGGTGACAGTCACGTTCCAGGACGACGACGGCACGTATGAGGTCGGTCGTCCCAAGTAGGGCGGGGCTAGCGGCTGGGCAGGTCGTCCAGCGCCTTCTGCAGACGGCCTATCGACGACGTCACACCGTATTGCTCGGCGAGCTTGGCGACCTTACGCGGGTGTTCGGCGGCCAGTGGGAGTACATCCGACGCCGTCGACCAGTCGATATCTGCGTCCGGTGCGAGGTGGCTGGCTACCCGCACCACGGGTTCGGCCTTCTCGATGTAGTCGGTGGCGGACAGGATTTTCGTCCGATAAGCCTTGGACATTTTGGCTTTCGGATCGTGCGCTGCAGCCAGGATCTTTTCCAGCGAGCCGTGCTGGGCCAGCAACGTCGCGGCGGTCTTCTCACCGATGCCGGGCACTCCGGGCAGCCCGTCGGATGAGTCGCCACGCAGCAACGCGAGCTCGGCGTAGGCCGGGCCGGCACGATCGATCGGGACGCTGTACTTCTCGGCGACCTCATCCGGTCCCCATTTGATCGCTTTCGCCAGCCCGCTGCCCAGGTACAGCACCCGGACCGGCACCGGTTCGTCACGCACCAGCTGCAGTAGGTCCCTGTCACCGCTGACCACCACCACCGGGTCGCGTGTCTCGCGGCAGGCCAGCGTGCCCAGGATGTCGTCGGCCTCGCATTCGGGCGCTCCCGCCGTCGCGATACCGAACGCGTCCAGGATCTCCATGATCATGTCGACCTGCGGTGTCAGCTCGTCGGGCACTTCCTCGATGTCGGGTTCTTCACCGGGGCTCTCCTCGACCACCCGGTGCGCCTTGTAGGACGGGATCAGGTCCACGCGCCATTGTGGGCGCCAGTCGTCGTCGCGGCACACCACGAGGCGACCCGGCCGTTCACGGGTGATGACCGTCGCGACGGCGTCCAAAAAGCCGCGCAGCGCGTTGACCGGTCGCCCGTCGGGCGCCGTGATCGATGACGGCACACCGAAGTACGAGCGGAACCACATGCTGGCGCCGTCGAGCAATAGCAGGGGAGCGGACACGCCGCTCATCCTGTCATGGGCGAGTGATGCGATTGGACGGCACAGCCAGGAAATTCTTCCCTGCGACGCAGCGTTCTTCGGTAGCATCGAGAGCGGTTGAAAACTCAGCCTAGATCGGTATCACACCAGCCGCCAGTTCACGCCGCTGTCTTCACAAGCAATAGCTTCGAGCCGACCATTCCGGTGACACCCTCACGTCGGGATCACTATGGACCAACCCCACACCCCCGAAACTGGCGAGACTGTCCCCATCGACGACCAGGGCAGCCACCCGGAGGACGACGAAAGTATGCGACTTACCGATGCGGTACAGCGCGATACGGTGGCACGGTTACGCGAGCGGTTCTCATTCGGTTGATGCAACGACCAAGCGGTGAACAAACCCGTATCTCAGGTCGCACTATTGCCGGGACCCCGACGGTAACCTGATCGAGGTCGCCAGCTATCGGACACCCGATTAGCCTGAAAATCATGACCGCTGGCCGATTCGACACGGACGTATACGCACAACGCCTCACCGCGGCTGCCGCCGCGACAGGCGCCGCCGGCCTGGCAGGCCTGGTCATCACCCCGGGCTACGACCTGCGGTACCTGGTGGGCTCGCGTGCGCAGACCTTCGAGCGCTTGACCGCGCTGGTGCTGCCCGCCTCCGGCGAGCCCACGGTGGTGGTGCCGCGTCTGGAACTGGCGTCGCTGAAGGAGTCGGCGATAACCGAACTACCTGTGGCGGTGCGGGACTGGGTCGACGGTGATGACCCGTACCGGCTGGTGGCCGACGCGCTCGGCGGCGCACCGGCTGGATCTTCTGGACCCCTCGCGGTCGCCACCGCTGTCACCGACGCCATGCCCGCGCTGCACCTTCTCCCGCTCGCCGAAGTCCTCGGTGTCGTTCCCGTACTCGCCACCGATGTGCTGCGCCGCCTGCGAATGATCAAGGACGCCGCCGAGATCGACGCCCTGCGCAAGGCCGGGGCTGCGATCGACCGCGTGCACGCCCGCGTGCCGGAGTTTCTGGTGCCTGGGCGTACCGAGGCTGATGTGGCCGCCGATATCGCGAAGGCCATTGTCGCCGAAGGACATTCGGAGGTGGCTTTCATCATCGTCGGATCCGGGCCGCACGGCGCCGATCCGCACCATGAGTGCTCCGACCGTGAGCTGCGGGCCGGCGACATCGTCGTCGTCGACATCGGTGGGCCGTATGAACCCGGGTACAACTCCGACTCCACCCGTACCTACAGCATCGGCGAGCCCGACGCGGACGTCGCACGGCGCTACGCCGTGCTGCAGAGTGCACAAAAAGCCGCAATCGAGGTGGTGCGGCCCGGGATCTCCGCCGAGCAGGTAGACGCCACCGCGCGCGACATGCTGGCCGCCGAAGGGCTGGCCGAGGCGTTCGTGCACCGCACCGGCCACGGCATCGGATTGTCGGTACACGAGGAGCCCTACATCGTCGCGGGCAACGACCTGATACTCGAGGAGGGTATGGCGTTCTCCGTCGAGCCCGGAATCTATTTCCCCGGGCAGTGGGGAGCCCGGATCGAGGACATCGTCATCGTCACCGCCGACGGCGCGCTGCCGGTCAACAACCGCCCACATGAACTGGTCGTGGTGCCCGCGGGTCCAGCCGCCGCAAGCTAGTCGACCTGGCGGTCCAGCAGGTCCGACGATCCGAGCACCCGCTCGACGCGGACCTCGATCACCACGCGCTTGGGATTGGGCCGCGGTGTGCGGTATCGCTGTGCGTACCGCAGTTCGGCATCGCGGACCGCGTCGGCGTCACCGTTGACCTGCGTTTTGCCTTCCAGGGACAGCCACCGCGCACCGTCGACCTGACTGAGGACGGCGACACCCTGGTTCTCGGCGTTGACGGCCTTCTGAGAGCCGCCCGAGGTGATGACCCTGGCGATGTGCGTCTTGGGATCGAAGGTGAAACCCACGGCCACCACATGCGGCGAATGGTCTGAGCGCAGTGTGGTCAACATGGCCAGATGGCGTTCGGTGAGGAACGCGATCGCGTCGTTGGTGAGTCGGGTTGTTGCCTTCGCCATCGGGCCCAACTTAGCGCAGGCGATAATCGCTGCCATGAAGGACACGGCGGACACGGGGTTGGTCGTGGTCTTCGGTGGTCGCAGCGAGATCGGGCTCGAGGTGGCGACGCGGCTGGCGCCCGGCACTGTGGTCGTCCTGGCGGCGCGCCGCGCTGATGATCTCACCGATCAGGTCGCCGCGGTGCGGGCCGCAGGAGCGGCCACGGTCGCCGTGTGCGAGTTCGATGCCGACGCCCTGGAGTCCCACCGTGCGCTCATCGACACGATCGTGGCCGATCACGGACCCATCGGCACCGCGGTGCTGGCCTTCGGCATTCTCGGGGACCAGGACCGAGCCGAGAAGGACCCGACGCATGCCGCGGCGATCCTGCATACCGACTTCGTCGCTCAGGCCGGCCTGCTGACCCTGCTGGCCACCACGATGCGAGCAGCCGGATCGGGGCGCATCGTGGTGTTCTCGTCGGTTGCGGGCGTCCGGGTGCGGCGGGCCAACTACGTCTACGGTTCGGCCAAGGCGGGCCTAGACGGGTTCTGCAGCGGGCTGGCCGACGCGCTGCACGGATCCGGGGTACGCCTGCTGCTGGTGCGGCCCGGGTTCGTGGTCGGGCGGATGACCGAGGGCATGACACCCGCGCCGTTCTCCAGCACGCCCGCACAGGTCGCCACCGCGACGGTGCGCGCGCTCGCCTCCGGCCGCCGCACGGTGTGGATACCGCCGGTGCTGCAACCCTTGTTCGCGGTGTTGCGGTTGCTACCGCCGTTCGTTTGGCGAAAGATGCCGCGGTGATGGTAAAGAAATCTGATGAGCGCCTGCGCGAAGAACAGACAGACATGATCGTTGTCATCGGTATCGGCGCTGACGGCATGTCGGGGTTGGCACAGGCCTCTATTTCTGAATTGGCCAGGGCCACAGTTATTTACGGATCAAAACGCCAATTGGACCTGCTCGGCGATTCCGTCACCGCCGCACGGCGGGCATGGCCGACGCCGATGCTGCCCGCCCTTCGCACGCTGCTCGACGGGGCCTCGGGCGACGTCCACGTGGTGGCCAGCGGTGACCCGCTCCTGCACGGGGTCGGCAGTTCGCTCATTCGGCTGTACGGCGCTGAGCAGGTCGTCGTCCTGCCGCACGTGTCGTCGGTGACGCTGGCGTGTGCGCGCGTCGGATGGGCGGTGCAGGACACCGAGATCATCAGCCTGGTGACGGCCGAACCGCACACCGCGGTTCGCCGGGGCGGGCAGGCCGTCGTGATGTCGCGCGACGCCACCAGCCCGGCGGCGCTGGCACGCTTGCTCACCGACACCGGACGCGGCGACTCGGAGATCACCGTGCTCGAGCAGCTGGGCGGTCCGGCAGAGCGGCGCCGCTCGACCACCGCACGCGAATGGTCGGCACGGCCGCCCGGCGATGTCGATGATCTGAACGTGATTGCCGTGCGGTACCTACCCGATGAGCGGCGCTTGGCGGTACTGCCCGACGACGCGTTCGCGAACGACGGACAGATCACCAAACAGCCCGTGCGGGCGCTGACGCTCGCCGCGCTGGCGCCAAGGCCGGGTGAGCTGCTGTGGGACGTCGGGGCGGGATCCGGCAGCATCGCGATCGAATGGTGTCGCAGCGGAACCGGTTGCCATGCCGTGGCATTCGAGCGCGACGAAGGGCGACGCAAGCGCATCATCGAGAACGCAACCGCCTTCGGCGCCCGCGTCAAGGTGCGACTTCGACGCGCCGGAAGCGTTCGACTCCGCGCCGCCGCCGGCCGCGATCTTCATCGGCGGCGGGCTGACGCAGCCCGGACTGCTCGAAGCGTGTTTGGATCGGCTGCCCAACGGCGGACGGTTGGTCGCCAATGCCGTCACCGTCGAATCTGAAGCTCTTCTTGCCCAGTGGTATTCACGCCGGGGCGGGGAGCTTCGGCGCTTCGAGCACCAGCGGGGCGAACCGCTCGGCGGGTTCACCGGCTGGCGGCCCGCGATGCCGGTGACCCAATGGTCGGTGACCAAGCGATGACGGTCTACTTCATCGGGGCCGGACCCGGCGCGGCCGACCTGATCACCGTGCGCGGTCATCGACTCCTGGGCCGGTGCCCGGTCTGCCTATACGCCGGCTCGATCATGCCCGAGGACCTGCTCGCATTGTGTCCGCCAGACGCCCGGATCGTCGACACAGGTCCGTTGTCACTGGACGTGATCATCACCGAGATCGTCGATGCGCACGCCGCAGGTCACGACGTGGCTCGGCTGCATTCCGGGGACCCGTCGATCTACAGCGCGGTCGCCGAGCAGCGCCGCCGCCTGGACGTACTCGGTGTCGACTACGAAATAGTGCCCGGCGTACCGGCTTTCGCGGCGGCGGCGGCGGTGTTGGGCCGCGAGCTCACCGTCCCAGGGGTGGCGCAGACGGTGACCTTGACACGGGTGGCGACACTGTCGACGGCGATGCCGCCCGGCGAGGATCTGGCGACCCTGTCCGCCGCGGGAGGCACACTCGTGCTCCATCTGGCTGCCGCGCAGATCGACGCGATTGTGCCCCAGTTGCTGGATGGCGGATACCGACCCGAAACACCGTGCGCAGTTGTTGCGTTCGCGTCGTGGCCGCAACAGCAGGTGCTTCGGTGTCCGCTTGCCGACCTTGCCGAGCAGATGCACGGCGCCGATATCAGCCGAACCGCGGTCATCATCGTCGGCGATGTGTTGGCCGCCGAGGAGTTCCAAGATAGTTATCTCTACTCCGCGGGACGGACTCGCAGGGAACGGCACTGATGCGGATCCTGTTGTTGGGCGGCACGTCTGAGGCTCGCGCCCTGGCTGAACAGCTGCATCCCGACGTCGAGGTGATCAGTTCGCTGGCGGGCCGGGTGCCCGATCCCGCACTTCCGGTGGGTCGGGTCCGAATCGGCGGGTTCGGCGGGGCGGACGGACTGCGGGACTGGTTGCGCGAAGCACGCGTCGATGCCGTCGTCGACGCCACCCATCCGTTCGCGGCGACGATCACGGCGAACGCCGCGACGGTGTGCCGCGAGCTGGGGGTGCCACATCTGGTGCTGGTCCGGCCCGCCTGGACGACCGACGACGCCAGCGTGGTGCCCTCTGACACCGATGCGGCGAAAGTAGTTGCCGACAATCGATTCTCGCGGGTCTTTCTGACGACTGGACGTACCGGAGCGTCGGCGTTCAAAGACGCCGACGCGTGGTTTCTCATCCGCGCGGTGACAGCGCCGAATTCCGCGGACCTGCCGCGGCACCACCAGGTACTGCTGTCGCGGGGGCCGTACCGGTACGAGGACGAACTCGAGTTGCTTCGCACGAACCGCATCCAAGCACTGGTGACCAAGAACAGCGGCGGCGCCATGACCCGACCCAAGCTCGACGCCGCTGCGGCCCTTGGCATCCCTGTGGTGATGGTCGACCGTCCGCCACTGCCGCCCGGAGTCGTGACCGTGGCCACCACCGCTGATGCGGCCGCGTGGGTCAGTACGACGCGATGAGTTCCAGTGTGTCCAGGTCGCGGATCGCCTGGCAGCCTCTGCTGAGCATGGCCAGCATCATGTCGTCGCCGCGATCGGTGGTCGCCGCGAAGGCCGTACCCAGCGCGACGAGCAGCGGAACCTGCACGGCGCCGAGGCGGTAGTCGCGCCAGCAGGTTTCGGTGTCGTAGTCGGTGATGCCGTAGGCCTTCAGCGCTGTGTGGTAGCTCTCGACGAGGCCGCGCTCGACTTTGGAGCGTAATCCCGATTCGAGGCTGGTCCCGGTGAAATACGCGAGGTCTCGGCCCGGCAAGCCGATTCCCACCGTCTGCCAATCGACGACGGTGATGCGCGTACGGTCAGGGTCGAACAGCATGTTGTCGAGTCGGTAGTCGCCGTGCATCAGAGCGTACCGCTGGGGCTCGGCCTTGAGCCACGGCGTGACCGAAGACATTGCGGCAACCAGGGTTTCCTGATCTTCACCGCTGATGCGCGAACCGAGCCTGTCGATCACGATGTCGGCGGCCATCTTCGAGATATCACCGAGGCCCTTGGCGGCGTCGTCGTCGCCGGGTTTCGGCATCGAGATAGCGGCCAGGCTCATCCATTTCGGGTCGCACCAGCTCGGGCCATGCAGACCCGCGAGGGCTTCCACCGCCAGCAGGGCTTCCTGTTCGGTGCAGCCGGCGATCTGATCACCCTGCACCGCAGGCGCCATATCACCAAGTAGAAGCACGACATCGGCGCCATCCTCGGAGATCTCGGTGTAAAAGCTGCGGGGGACCGGGATGCGCATGCTGTCGGCGACGTGCGAGTAGAACTCGACCTCCGACCGATAGCCGAGCGCGACACGTTCGCGGACCGCGTCGTCCTGTGCGGACAGCTTCACGGCGAACGAATCCGGCAGCTCGGGCCGCGGAGTCGCATACGCCGCCGACACGCGATACGTCGCACCGGTCTGGCCGGTACCGATGGCTGTGACGTCGACCTCAGCCACGTCTGCGTTCAGCACCGATCCCAGCCAGGCCGGTGTTACATCTTCGGGTCCGTGTGGAATGCCCATGGTCGTCAGATCCTAGGTGGGGTAGCGGCGTGGCGTGTAGACGGTGTCGCCGGTGTCGCTCAGGTACCACTGGGTTTGGGACGACCCGACGATCAGCAGAGTGCGCATATCGACGTCGGCCTGGTCGAGGTCGGCCAACCGAACCACCCTGACGTCCTCGCCAGGACCCGACACGTCGCGGCCGATCACCACGGGAGTGCCGGGATCGCGATGTTCGAGCAGCAGGTCGCGCATCGCCCCGACCTGCCAGGTACGACTCTTGGAGGCGGGGTTGTAGATGGCCAGCACCAGATCCGCCGCCGCCGCCGCGGTCAACCGTGCAGCGATCACCTCCCACGGCTTGAGCCGGTCTGACAGCGAGATGACGGTGTAGTCGTGGCCCAGCGGCGCGCCGACCCGGCTGGCGACGGCCTGCGCGGCGGTCATCGCCGGAATGACCCGCACCGCTACGCCGGGCCATTGTTTGGCCTCTTCGAGTACGGCCGTCGCCATCGCGAAAACGCCCGGGTCGCCGGAGGACACCACCGCGACGGCCCGGCCCTGCTCGGCCAGCGTGCACGCCAACCGGGCGCGCGCGGGTTCGTCGGTGTTGTCGCTGGAATGGCGCCGCTGGCCGTCGCGCGTGCCGACACGGTCCAGGTAGGGGCCATAGCCGATGAGGTCGGAGGCCGAGGCGAGCTCGCGACGGCTCTGCGGTGTCATCCACTCGGTGTCACCCGGCCCGAGTCCGACGACCGCGACGCTGCCCACCTTCGACGGGCGCCGCGGCGTTCCCGGCAGCATCACCAGCGAGAAGTACGGCACCGATGTCTCGTCCACGTCGCCCGCAGGCAGCACCCGCTGGGCCGCGGTGCTCGCGCGTTCCACGTAATAGGCCTCATCGAGCCGGCCACTCGCCGAAAGTGCTTCGCGCACCGCCGGATACGACCGTCCCAGCTTGAGGATGACGGCCGCGTCGGTGTCGGCCAGCCTGCGCTTGAGCTCATCCGCCGGAAGAGTGCCGGGCAGGATCGACAGCACCTCGTCGCCCTGGACCAGGGGAGCGCCCGTCGCCGCCGACGCGGCGCTCACCGATGTCACCCCCGGGACGATCACCGCGTCGAACCGCTCGGTCAGCCGGGTGTGCATATGCATGTAGGAGCTGTAGAACAGCGGATCGCCTTCAGCGAGAAGCGCGACGTCGCGACCGGCGTCCAGATGTGCGGCGATCCGATCGGCGGATTCGCGGTAGAAGTCCTCGATCGCGCCTGGATAGCCGCCGGGATGTTCGGTGGTCTCGATGGTCACCGGATAGACCAGGTGTTCTTCGATCTGGCCAGCGCGTAGATACGGTGCGGCTATTCCGCGCGCGATGCTTTTTCCGTGCCGTGCGCTGTGGTACGCGACGACATCGGCTTCGCCGATGACTCGGGCCGCTTTCACCGTCACCAACTCCGGATCGCCGGGACCCAGGCCGACACCCCACAATGTCCCTTTCGGCTGCATCGTCATTCGCGCTCGGTAGCAATCGAATTCACGGCCGCGGCGGCCATTGCGCTTCCGCCGCGGCGGCCCTTCACCACCAGGTACGACATCCCTCGCGGCCGCTCGATCAGCTCCTGCTTGGACTGTGCGGAGCCGACGAACCCCACCGGACCACCCAGCACTGCGGCCGGGGTGGGGGCACCTTCGTCGACGAGTTCGAGGAGCCGGAACAGCGCGGTCGGCGCGTTGCCGATGGCGAGCACCGCGCCGCCGAGTCGGTCGGCCCACAGTTCGACGCCCGCAGCCGATCGCGTGGTGCCGAGTCGGTCGGCCAACGCGGGCGCCCGTTCATCGGCGACCAGTGAAACGACCTCGTTGCCGGCCGGCAGTCGGGCTTTGGTGATGCCGGCGGCCACCATAGACGAGTCGCACAACACCGGCGCTCCGGCCGCGAGCGCGGAATGGGACGTCGCGACGACATCGTCGCTGTAGGCGATGTGGTCGGCGACGTCTATCTGCCCGCAGGTGTGGATCAGCCGGACCACGACGCGCGCGACATCCTCAGGAAACCGCGACAGGTCCGCTTCGGCGCGGATCGTCGCGAACGACTGCCGATATATCTCGGCGGCGTCGCGGGTGTAGTCGAGCACCCGCTCACCCTACGGGTGGGCACCTCGGCGCCGGTATCCGTCTCCGGTCGCGACCAGCACGTCGCCGGCCGGCGGACTGCCGCACGCACGTTCGCAGCCGACGAAGTGACGATGAGCCGCTGCCTGCTCATCGACGGAGCCGGAGGGCCGGCGACATTCGGCCATTGCCGCTGCCGCATCGGCACGGACGTCGGCAGCGGAGTGTTCGCAACCGGGGCTGCCGGTGCACGCGCTGACCGACAGCCAGGGCGAGTTCTCGTCGAACACCAGCCCCATGGGCGCCAGCACCCGCAGTGCGACGTCCGCGACCCCTTCCTCGAGGTCGAAGACGAGCACCGATCGCCACGGCGTGATCGCCATCGGTGCGTTGATCGCCGCGAGATATTCGGCGACCCGGGCGTTCAACACACCCAGGGGAACCGCCGCGCCCAGAGCCACGCGACCGTCGTTCTGCTCGATCCACCCGACCGGGCCCCGAGTGACCGGGTCCCACGTCGCAACGGGCTCCGCCGTCACCTCGAATCCCGAAAGGAGCACCTGCGGGTCATCGAGTTCGCTTATCCGCCAGCATGTTCCGCGGCTTTCGACGAACCGGCCCGCCACGATCAGCAGCGACGATATCGCGGCCGGTAACGAGAGCCGGATGCCGGTATCCCGGCCTGCCAGCAGCAGTGCCGCCGAGTCGCCGGCCATCTGGATCCCCGCGTCGGCCGACAGTCCGCTGACGTCGCCTCGTCCGTCGTCGATACCGAACAGGAATCTGCCCGGCAGCCCGGCCAGGGCGGCCTGAGCGCGGATCGCATGGTCCAGTTCGGCGACCATTCCGCGGATGTCCGCATACGGACCGACGCGGCCCGACAGCGGCGACGCGACGATGTTGCGCACCCGCTCGTGGGTGTCCGACGGCAGCAGGCCCGAGGATGCCAGCACTTGTGCAACTGCAGAAGTGTCGGTAACCGCGCGGATCTGGATGTTTCCGCGTGAGGTGAGTTCCATTGCAGGGGACGCCCACTGCGTCGCCGCGAGTGCCAGGGCTTCCAGTTGCGGTGCGGTGATCATTCCGCCCGGTAGGCGCACACGGGCCAGCGCCCCGTCTGCCGCCGGATGAACCTGCAGCGCTCCGGGGCAGGCGTCCTGGTCGCGGGCCCTTGCCACCCGTTCACGGTACGCCCGAGTTGCTGGCCGGCTCATCCGGCACGTCGTTACCGCCCCCAGCCTGCACACACGTCTGACCTGCGTGTTAACCACGAATTGGAGTAGTCGCCTACGCGTGTGTTATTCGCGCGCCGTTCGTAACTTTCTCGGTAGGAGCCCGGGCACCGGGCGGACACGGTGGGAGAAAGAGTCATGACCGATTTGATGACGACCGTTCGTACGACATCGCAGGCGACTCCAGTTTTAGCGGTGGTGCCCGTGTTGCCCCCGGCCGCGGGGCCGGCGCTGATCACCGAACAGCAGGTGCTGTTGAGCACTGCGGCCGCAGTCGCACTGCCACGTGTGAAGACCAGTCGCCGGGCCATCGCGATCAACTCGGTGTCCAGCGCGATGAGCGCACTGTTCAGGGCATCGCGTCCGCCGGCGCAGCGCTATGTCCCGCGGCGGTCGGTCTACCTCGAGAACAGCGTGATGGCGCGCGAGATGCACCGGCTGTGACCGGTATGCCGAATCCGTCAAACCGACGCGGCACCGAGGCGTACGGTGCCGCCAGGACGAGGGGGCCGTGGTGTCGCAGACACGCACACTGAAAGTCGCGATCATCGGTGCTGGGATGTCCGGTATTTGCATGGCGGCCAAATTGCAGGACGCAGGCATCGACACGTTCACCATCTTCGAGTCGGCCGGCGAGGTCGGCGGCACCTGGCGCGACAATACGTATCCCGGGTTGACGTGTGACGTGCCGTCGCGCTACTACACGTATTCGTTCCGGCCGAATCCCCAGTGGTCGCACATGTTTCCACCGGGAGCAGAGGTCCACGATTACTTCCGTCAGGTCGCCGCCGAACGTGGTATCCGTCCGCATATCCGGTTCGGCACGGCCGTCACATCCGCGCGCTACCGCGACGGACAGTGGTGGGTCGGCACCGCCGACGCCGAGGAAGCGTTCGACGTGCTGATCACCGCAACCGGTGTGCTGCGTGTCCCGCGGTACCCCGACATCCCCGGACTCGATGCATTCGCAGGTCCGTCGTTTCATTCTGCCCGGTGGGATCACTCGGTCTCATTGCCCGACAAGCGGATCGGGTTGATCGGGACGGGCTCAACCGGTGTCCAGATCACTTCTGACCTCGGTGGCAACGTGCGGGAGCTGAAGATCTTTCGCGCACGCCGCAATGGGTGTTCCCGGCCGCCAACCCACGGTTTTCACGGACCGGCAAAGGCCATACTGTCCCGCTGGCCCGCCCTCAGCATCATCGGCTACCGCTTCTGGCAGGGGTGCTATGAGCACGTCTTGGCGCCCGCCGTGGTCAAACCGGGTTGGAACCGACGGCTCGTCTCGGCGCTGTGCCGATGGAATCTGCGGTTATCGGTGCGCGATCCCGAGCTTCGCCGCAGGCTCACCCCCAACCATCAACCGATGTGCAAACGCCAGGTCTTCGCGGGCAGGTTCTACCGGGCGGTGCAGCAGCCGGGAGTGCACGTGGTCAGTGAGGCAATCGATCACGTCGAGGCAACCGGCGTCGTCACCGCCGACGGCACCTTGCACGAACTGGATCTTCTCGTCTTAGCCACCGGATTCGACGCCCGCGCCTACGTCCGCCCGATGGAGATCGTCGGCGAGAACGGCGTGAGTCTCGACGAGGCCTGGGAGGACGGGCCGCACGCGTACCGATCAGTGGCGGTTCCTGGTTTTCCGAACATGTTCATGCTGATGGGGCCGCACTCACCGATCGGCAACCAGTCCCTGATCATCATCGCCGAGAACCAAGCCGATTACGCCATATGGTGGATCAACCAGATTCGCGAAGGCCGCGTCGTTTCCGCTTCACCGACCGAGGCGGCGACGAAGGACTACAACGAACAGATGAAAGCTGATCTTCCACAGACGATTTGGGCGTCCGGTTGCAACAGTTGGTATATCGGCTCCGACGGGCTGCCAGAGCTGTTCCCGTGGGTACCCCAGCGTCACCGCCAGCTGTTGGTCAAACCTGAGCTCGACGATTTTGACGTCCGAACCGCCTGAATGTGATGGTCGACACACTATTGGTTCTAGTGATCCGTGCCACACATGTTGCTGCTTTTCCACCGCTTGAGCAGTACGTTCCTGATAACTGCACGCGTGTGTAGTAAGCATTTCAGGAAGGAACAACGATGTTCGAACTCATCGTTTTCGCCGGCCTCGTGGTTGTCCTCATCGGCGCCCTCGGGCTCGGATATCCGCAGAGCACCTACAGCCGCTGGAACCGGCACTAACCTCCGCTTGGACGGTAGGTACCGAAGCACCACACGTTGCCGTGCGGATCACGCGCGGCGAATTCGCGTGAGCCGTAATCCTGTTCGGTCAGCCCCATGACGATCTCGGCGCCGCCGGCGACCGCCAGGGCGTGCAGCCCGTCAGGGTCGTCCACGACGATGTAGACCACCACGGGGCCCGGCAGGGCGAACGGACTGTCGGTGCGGTCGGCGTCGTCGATCATCACCAGGCCGTTGCCGACCTTCACCTCGGCGTGCTTGAGCGGTTGGTCGAGCTCGGGAGGGACCATCAGGGTCGCTACTGCGCCGAATGCCCGCTCCAGCCAACTGATCCCGGCGCGCGGGTCGGTGAACGGAATGATCGGCACGGCGCCATTGGCGGTAAGTGTTTCGGTCATACCGTCGACGCTAGGCCGACCGCTGGTGCGTCGTCTTGGACGGAATTTACGGTCTGCACACGCAGTTCGGTCGGCGTGATGTCGGCCAGCACCCGTACCTCGCGGGCCAGATGGGCCTGGTCGAAGTACCCACACGCGAGCGCCGCGCCCGCCCAGTCGGTCACCGAATCGTCGGCCACCAGTGCGGCGAGGCGCTCGAATCGCACGATCCGCGCGACGAGTTTCGGCGGAAGCCCGACGGCGTCGCGATAGCGCGCGATCAGCCTGCGGTGACTCCAGCCCAGTTCGGCCGCCAAGTCTGAGATCGTGGCCGCGCCGCCGCTGTCGGTGATGCGGCGCAGCGACCATACGATTCCCGCGTCGACGGGCGCGGTGTCGGCCAGACGCGCCCGAATCGCGGCGTCGACAAGGGCGAATCGCTCAGGCCAGTTCGGCGCCGCCCCGACACGCGCCACGAGTTCGGCGCCGAAACGGCCCAACACATCGTCGATGGGCACCGTCCGGTTGGCCAACTCGCTCATCGGCATACCGATCAGCCGGCGAGCGCCGAGCGGCGTCAGGTCGACCTGGAGACAACGCGCCGACCCGCCGTGTCCGACCAGGACCGGCCCATCCGTGATGCCCGCGACGAACGAGTCGAGGCGCAGCGGCGCGCTGCCTGTCTGCTCCCGGTGTGCGACGGTCCACCCCGCGTCGAGATCGATGATGATGGGCACAAACGTGCACGGCAGTTGGCGCATCATGACCGGAACGCCCGATCGGTCCGCATAGCCCTCGTAGCGCAAAACCACGCCGCGCAACGACGGATGAGGTGTGCCGGCCGCGAACATCGCGCTCACCCGATCCACGCTAGTCCGCGGCCAGGACAGCCGGTGCGGTAGTAATGGTGGGTGACTCAGCCGACTCCATCGCCGACGGTCTTGCTGTTGTCGACATCCGATACCGACCTGATCACCGCCCGTGCCAGCGGCGCGGGCTATAGCTGGGCGAATCCGTCGAGACTCGTCGACGGTGAGCTCGACGACCTCGTCGGCGCCGCAGACATCGTGGTGGTCCGCATTCTCGGTGGCTACCGCGCCTGGCAGGACGGAATCGACGCGCTGGAGGCCGGCGGGGTACCGACCGTGGTGGTCAGCGGAGAGCAGTCCCCTGACGCCGAACTGATGGGCCATTCCACAACACCCGCGGGTGTCGCGCTGCAGACCCACGTCTACCTGGCGCAGGGCGGGGTTGAAAATCTGCGGCAGCTTCACGCGTTCCTCTGCGACACGTTGTTGATGACCGGTTTCGGCTTCGCGCCACCGGCCGCAACCCCGAACTGGGGTGTCCTCGAGCATGCATCGGCGGACTGTCGGGGGGCCGACGGTCGCGGTGCTGTACTACCGCGCGCAGCACCTCGCCGGTAACACCGGCTACGTCGAAGCGCTGTGCCGTGCCATCGAGGTCGCCGGCGGCAGGCCGCTGCCCGTGTTCTGCGCGTCGTTGCGCACCGCGGACGCCGAGCTGCTGGAGTTGCTCGGCACCGCCGACGCGTTGGTGACGACCGTGCTCGCCGCGGGCGGGTCCACCCCTGCGACCGTCTCGGCGGGCGGAAATGACGACACCTGGAACGTGGCGCATCTGGCCGCCCTCGACGTCCCGATCCTTCAGGGTCTGTGCCTGACCAGCTCACGGTCGCAATGGCAGAACAACGACGACGGGATGTCGCCGCTCGACGTCGCAACGCAGGTTGCCGTCCCCGAGTTCGACGGCCGCATCATCACAGTCCCGTTCTCGTTCAAGGAGATTGACGACGAGGGCCTGATCTCTTATGTCGCCGATCCGGAGCGCTGCGCGCGCGTCGCGGGTCTCGCGGTACGGCACGCGCGACTGCGCGCCATCGCGGCCCCGCAGAAACGGGTCGCGCTGGTGTTCTCGGCGTATCCCACCAAACACGCCCGCATCGGCAACGCCGTCGGCCTCGATACCCCCGCGAGCGCGATCGCGTTGCTGCGCGCGATGCGCGAACACGGTTACCAGATCGGTGACATTCCGGGCGTCGACGCCGGCGACGGCGACGCGTTGATCCATGCGTTGATCGAGCGCGGCGGCCAGGATGCGGCATGGCTGACCGACGGCCAGTTGGCGGGCAATCCGATCCGGATACCGGCCAAGGAGTACCGGGACTGGTTCGCGACCCTGCCTGCTGCCCTGACGGACGCAATGGTCGAGCATTGGGGTCCGCCGCCCGGCGAATTGTTCGTCGACCGCAGCGGTGACCCCGACGGCGAGATCGTCATCGCCGCGATGCGGGCGGGCAACGTCGTGCTGATGGTTCAGCCGCCACGCGGTTTCGGGGAGAACCCCGTCGCGATCTACCACGACCCCGATCTGCCGCCCAGCCATCACTATCTGGCGGCCTACCGCTGGCTCGACGCCGAATTCGGTGCGGACGCCGTCGTGCACCTGGGCAAGCACGGAAACCTGGAATGGTTGCCGGGTAAGACGCTCGGCATGTCGGCCGCCTGCGGCACAGACGCCGCGCTCGGCGACCTGCCGCTGATCTACCCGTTCCTGGTCAATGACCCGGGGGAGGGCACCCAGGCCAAGCGTCGCGCCCACGCGACCCTCGTCGACCACCTCATCCCGCCGATGGCCAGGGCCGAAAGCTACGGCGACATAGCGCGTCTGGAACAGCTGCTGGACGAGCACGCCAACATCGCCGCGCTGGACCCCGGAAAGCTGCCCGCCATCCGTCAGCAGATCTGGACGCTCATGCGAGCGGCGAAGATGGATCACGACCTCGGACTCGAGGACCGGCCCGACGAGGACTCGTTCGACGACATGCTGCTGCACGTCGACGGTTGGCTGTGCGAGATCAAGGACGTCCAGATCCGCGACGGGCTGCACATCCTGGGCGAAAAGCCCACGGGCGAAGCGGAAATCGACCTGGTACTCGCCATCCTGCGCGCGCGCCAGCTGTTCGGCGGTGAGCAGAGCGTGCCCGGCCTTCGCCAGGCGCTCGGTCTCGCCGAGGACGGCCACGACGAACGCGCCGCAGTGGACGCCGCAGAGGCACGGGCCCGCGGACTCGTTGTGGCACTGGCGGCCTCGGGATGGGACCCCGGTGCCGTCGACGTCATCACCGACAGCTCCGAGGTGGCGGCGATCCTGCGATTCGCGGCGACCGAGGTGGTGCCGCGATTGGCGGGCACCGCCGCCGAGATCCCCCAGATCCTGCGCGCGCTCGACGGTCGCTTCATTGCGGCGGGCCCATCGGGGTCGCCGCTGCGAGGCCTCGTCAATGTGCTGCCCACCGGCCGCAACTTCTACTCCGTCGATCCGAAGGCGGTGCCGTCGCGGCTCGCGTGGGAAACCGGTGTGGCGATGGCGGATTCGCTGCTTGCGCGCTATCGGGAGGACCACGGCGACTGGCCGAGGTCGGTGGGGTTGTCGGTGTGGGGCACGTCGGCCATGCGCACGGCGGGCGACGACATCGCCGAAGTGCTCGCTCTGCTGGGGGTCCGGCCGGTGTGGGACGACGCATCTCGGCGGGTGGTGGATCTGGCGCCGATACCGCTCGACGAACTGGCCCGCCCGCGCATCGACGTCACCGTGCGCATCTCGGGTTTCTTCCGCGACGCGTTCCCGCATGTGGTCACGATGCTCGACGACGCGGTCCAACTCGTCGCCGGCCTCGATGAGCCGGCCGAGGACAACTACGTCCGCACCCACGCACAGGCCGATTTGGCCACCCACGGCGATCAAAGGCGTTCTACCACAAGAATATTCGGGTCAAAGCCCGGTACGTACGGCGCAGGGCTGTTGCAACTGATCGATAGCCGCAACTGGCGCGACGACGCCGACCTCGCAGAGGTCTACACCGCGTGGGGCGGTTTCGCGTACGGCCGCGGCCTGGACGGCAGGCCGGCGTCCGACGATATGAACCAGAACTACCGGCGCATCGCTGTCGCGGCCAAGAACACCGACACTCGAGAGCACGACATCGCCGACTCCGACGACTACTTCCAGTACCACGGCGGCATGATCGCGACGGTGCGGGCATTGACCGGAAAGGCTCCCGCCGCCTACATCGGCGACAACACCCGGCCCGATGCGGTGCGCACCCGCACGCTCTCGGAGGAGACCACCCGTGTGTTCCGCGCCCGGGTGGTCAATCCGCGCTGGATCAACGCGATGCGCAGGCACGGGTACAAGGGCGCGTTCGAGATGGCCGCGACCGTCGACTACCTGTTCGGCTACGACGCGACCGCGGGTGTGATGGCCGACTGGATGTATGAGCGGCTGTCGGCGGAATACGTGCTCGACGACGAGAACCGCAAGTTCATGGAGGAGTCGAATCCCTGGGCCCTGCACGGAATGGCCGAGCGCCTGCTGGAGGCCGCCGGCCGCGGCATGTGGGCCCAACCTGATCAGGCCACGCTCGACGGCCTACGGCAGGTGCTGCTGGAGACGGAAGGCGAACTGGAGGGCTGAGCCGATAGGTTTGGGGCATGCCCGCCACCTTTGCCGACGTCGCCAAGTCCGAGTACATCCTGCTGACCACCTTCACCAAGGACGGCAGGCCCAAGCCGACCGCCATCTGGGCGGTTTCGCAGGGGGACAGCCTGATCGCGATCACACAGGAGAAGTCCTGGAAG
The DNA here is from genome assembly GCA_963843135.1 of uncultured Actinomycetota bacterium. Lineage (GTDB taxonomy): Bacteria > Actinomycetota > Actinomycetes > Mycobacteriales > Mycobacteriaceae > Mycobacterium. The sequence goes on along the minus strand of CAWJJA010000024.1, from coordinate 361,333 downwards.
GTGAAGCGGATCCGCAATACCCCCCGCGTCACGATCGCCACCTGCGATCGCAGCGGTAACCCGAAGAGCGAGGCCGTCGACGCGGTCGCCGCCATCCTGGACAAATCGGCCAACGCAGCCACCTATGACGCGATCGGAAAGCGCTACGGACTGCTCGGCAAGACGTTCAATCTCTTCTCCAAGCTGCGCGGCGGCGAGAAGAACAACGTGACGATCGAGTTGAGGCCGGTGTAACAGCAAACTCTTCAGCGCGTACCGTTCAATTGCTTCGTTTGTGCATCGAAAGAAGACACTGAACCCATGACAGACACCTTTGACGACGTGGCGCGGTCCAAGTACCTGCTGCTCACGACATTCACCAAGGACGGCAGGCCGAAGCCGACGACCGTGTGGGGTGTGAAGGACGGCGACAAGCTGCTGATCTCCACCGACGACGGGTCGTGGAAGACCAAACGCATCAACAACACCCCACGCGTGACCATCCAACGGTCCACCGCCCTTGGTAAGCCCAAGGGCGAACCGGTCGAGGCGGTGGCCCGTAATCTGCCCAAGTCGGACAATCGGCGGGTCTTCGACATGGTCACCAGGAAGTACTGGTGGCATGCGTGGTGGTGGATACCGCAGGCCCTCATCCGCGGCGGGATCGACAAAGTGCACAGCGCCATCGAGGTCAAGGCGGCTTAACGCGCCGCCAGGTGTTCGTTGAAGAACGCGAACACCCGCCCGTAGGCGTCCTCGGTGGCCGCGTCGTCGTATCCGAAACCGGCAATGCGGATCAGAAGCTGCCCAGGCAGTTTGTTCGCGAAGCTGTGTCCGGCATCCGGGTAGGCCTTGATGTCGGCCGTGATGCCTTTCTCCTCGACGACCTTCTGTAGCCGTGCGGCTGCACCGATGCCGATCGGGTCGCGGCGACCGAAGCTGGCCACGATCGGACAAGCGCCGTCCAGCGTTTCGCTCAGATGCCGCGGAAGTGGAGTCCCGTAGAAAGGGGCCGACGCGCCAAAACCCCTGGGCGCCAACACCAGAGCGAATTGCCCTCCCATGCAGAAGCCGACCACGCCCACCGCGCCGTTACATTCGGGCAGAGCCAGCACGCGGTCGCGCGCGGCGAGGATGTCGTCCAGCGCGCGCCCGCGCTGGCTCAGCAACTCCCGGAAAACTCTGGTGACGCACCGGGCGCGCCCGCCTCGCGAATAGAGGTTCGGGGTGATCGCGACGAAGCCCGCGGCGGCGATTCGCGCCGCGGTGGCCGCGTTGTCGGGCCCGTAACCGATGATGTCGTGAACCACCACCACACCCGGCCACGGCCCGTGCCCGTCCGGGATGGCGAGCAGCGCCTCGATCGGGCCGTCCGCCGTTTCGATCTTGATCGTTGTCACATCGCCAATCTACGGAACCCAGGCCCCCCTCCCGAACGTTCTCATCACATGGCGGTCCGGTTGTTTGTCCTCTACGTGGTCATCGAGCTCGCGGTCGTCGTCGCGCTGACGTCGACGATCGGCCTCGGCTGGACCGTATTGCTGCTGCTGGGCGCCTTCCTGGTCGGCATGGCCCTGGCCGGATCACAGGTCAGGCGACACATCCGCCGACTGCGCTCAGGCCTGGACGCGACGACGGTTCAGGGTGCCGCGGCCGACAGCGTGCTCGTCGCGCTGGGCACCGTTCTCGTTGCCATTCCCGGACTGGCCAGCTCCGTCATCGGCGCACTGCTCCTGCTTCCGCCCTCCCGCGCGGCCGCCCGTCCACTGGTGAAGGCGATGGCCGCTCGCCGCATGCCGCTGATCACCGTCGCAGGCACCGCGGGGTACACGGCGCCGCGGGGTGACTACATTGACGGCGAGGTCATCGATGTAACGGTCCCCCTTGCACGCGGGGAGGTACCCCCAGTCGAACCTCATGCCGTGGAGCACAAACCCGACTAAGTGACGACCCTCCTGCTGAACGGCCGGGTGCACAGCCCGGCGATGCCCGACGCGTCCGCAATGGCGGTGCGCGGCGGCGTCGTCGCATGGCTGGGCAGCGACGACGTGGGCCGCGCGCAGTTTCCCGACGCTGCGATCGTCGATCTCGACGGCGGCTTCGTCGCACCGGCCTTCGTCGACAGCCACGTGCACCTGACCGCGACCGGATTGACGGTCGCCGGACTGGATCTGCGGACGGCCACCTCGCTACGGCACTGCCTGCAGCTGCTCGGTGACTTCGCCCGCACCCATCCCGGCCCGATCTGGGGGCACGGCTGGGACGAATCGGGCTGGCCCGAACGGACACCGCCGAGCACCGCCGACGTGGACGGCGTCGTCGGGAGCAGGCCTGCCTACCTGGCCCGGGTCGACGTCCATTCGGCAGCCGCGTCGACCGCACTGCGCCGGCTCGCACCAGGACTGGCCGGTGCGCGCGGCTTCTCGGCTGCGCAGCCGTTGACCGGCGACGCACATCATCTGGTGCGGTCGGCCGCCCGTGACGGGCTGACTCCCGATCAGCGGCGGCGAGCCCAGCTGGCCGCCCTGGACACCGCGGCCGCGTTCGGCATCGTCGCGGTGCACGAGTGCGCGGGGCCGAACATCGGCGGCCTGGCCGACTGGAACGAGGTGCGTGGCATCGAGCACGGCGTCGAGGTCGTCGGCTACTGGGGTGAAGCGGTGGGCAGCGCCGCCGAGGCGCGAGAATTGATGGCCCGCACAGGCGCACGTGGGCTGGCGGGCGACCTTTTCGTCGACGGCGCACTCGGCTCACGCACCGCATGGCTGCACCAGCCCTACAGCGACGCAGCAGACTGTTGCGGCAACGCGTATCTCGATACCGACGCGGTCGCAGCACACCTGCGCGCATGTACCGAGGCGCATATCACCGCGGGATTCCATGTGATCGGCGACGCGGCGGTCAGCGCCGTGGTCGACGCGTTCGAGAGCGTTGTCGAGGAGTTCGGCGCGCCCGCAGTCGCGCGTTGCGGACACCGCCTCGAGCACCTCGAAATGGTCACCGCGCAGCAGGCGCACCACCTCGGCGCGTGGGGCGTGGTTGCCAGCATGCAGCCCAACTTCGATGCGTTGTGGGGTGGCGAGCACGGCATGTACGCCCAGCGTCTCGGCCCGACACGAGTCGGGTCGTTGAATCCCTTCGCGCTGCTAGCATCCCAAGGCGTGCCCCTCGCATTCGGCTCCGACAGCCCTGTCACCAGCATGAACCCCTGGGCGACGGTGCGTGCGGCGACTCAGCATCAGACCCACGGCAGCGCGCTGTCCGCGCGGGCGGCGTTCGCCGCGACCACCCGTGGAGCCTGGCGCGCCGCCGGGGTCACCGACGGTGAAACCGGCACCTTGGTTCCCGGGGCCCCGGCGAGCTACGCCGTCTGGGAGGCCGACGAGTTCGAGGTCGGTGCACCCGGCCAATCCGGGTCGGCCGCGGTGACGCGCTGGTCGACCGATGCGCGCTCACGAGTGCCCGCGCTTCCACGGCTCGACGCCGCGTTGCCGCGCTGCCGTCAGACGGTGCACCGGGGTGTTGTCATCCATGGCTGACGAGGTGAGTCCCCCCGTCGTCGACGATGCCGATAGTGAGGCCGACGACGCAACTGATGCGCCGGCCATAGCGTCCGGTGGTCGCTCGCGCGCACAGCGGTTCGGCCGGGCCGTCGTCGACCGTCTGCCGCAGTTGGGCGTCGCGATCGTCGCTGGTATGGCGCTGTGCCTGAGTTTCCCGCCGTTCGGCTGGTGGTACCTGGCGTTCGTCGCGTTCGCATTGTTGTCGTGGGTCCTGACCCGCGAAACGACCACTGTGGCAGGCGGATTCGGGTACGGATTTCTGTTCGGGCTGGTGTTCTATCTACTGCTGCTGCCGTGGATCAGCGGACTGGTCGGTGCGATTCCGTGGATCGCGCTATCGGCGCTGCAGGCACTGTTTCCGGCTTTGTTCGGCGCGTTGGCGGTCGTCGTCCGGCGGCTCCCGGGATGGCCGCTGTGGTTTGCGGGGCTGTGGGTGGCGTCGGAGTGGCTCAAGTCGACCGTGCCATTCGGCGGATTCCCATGGGGTGTTGTGGCGTTCAGCCAGACCGACGGGCCGTTGTTGTCGATGGTCCAGGTCGGCGGAGCATCGCTGTTGTCGTTCGCCGTGGTGCTGGTCGGATGCAGCTTGGCCGCAATCACCCTGGAAATCGTCAAATGGTGGCGTCTCGGCACCACCCGCACCACGGGGCCACCTGCGGTCGTGGTCCCAGGGGCGTGCATCACCGTCGTCCTGTTACTGACCGCGCTCACCTGGCCCCAGGTCCGGCACTCTGGGGTGGGCGCCGATGACGAGCAGGCGATCACGGTGGCCGCTGTGCAGGGCAACGTGCCCAGACTCGGCCTGGAGTTCAACGCCCAGCGTCGCGCGGTTCTGGACAACCACGTCCGCGAAACGATGCGGCTGGCCGACGACGTGCGCGCAGGCCGGGCGCAGCGGCCGATGTTCGTCATCTGGCCGGAGAACTCCTCGGACATCGATCCGCTGGCGAATCCGGACGCCAAGGCCGAGATCTCGGCGGCGGCGGCGGCGATCGACGCGCCGATCCTGGTCGGAAGCGTGGTCGCGGCACCCGGTTACAGCGCCGACAACCCGGTCTCCAACAACTCGGTGATCGTGTGGAACCCGGAGACCGGGCCGGCCGATCGTCATGACAAGCAGATCATCCAGCCGTTCGGCGAGTACCTGCCGTGGCGTAGCGTCTTTCGCCACTTGTCGTCGTATGCCGACCGCGCCGGCTATTTCGTCCCCGGCAGCGGGAACGGGGTCGTGCACGCCGCCGGAGTGCCCGTCGGGGTCGCCACCTGCTGGGAGGTGATCTTCGATCGTGCCACCCGCGAGTCGGTCCGAAGCGGGGCGCAGATACTGACCGTGCCGACCAACAACGCCACCTTCGACGAGGCGATGAGCGAACAACAACTCGCCTTCGCCCGGCTGCGGGCCGTCGAGCACAACCGTTACGTCGTCGTCGCGGGAACCACGGGTATCAGCGCGGTCATCGCTCCTGACGGACGTGAGCTTGCCCGCACCTCTTTCTTCGAACCTGCGTACCTCGACACACAGGTGCGGCTGAAGACCCAGCTCACAGCCGCGACACGATGGGCACCGCTGGTGGAGGGCGTGCTCGTCGCAATCGGGCTTGGGGCTGTGATCGCAGCGATGCTGCACAATGGGAGTTTCGTGCGTCGGCTAGGAAAGGCGACGAAAGATAGAGGAGCCACATGACGACGGGCCCGGGCTCGGGGGAGCGCCCAAGCCAGCACACGCTGGTCATCATCCCCACCTACAACGAGCGGGAAAACCTGCCGTTGATCGTTGGCCGCGTCCAGGAAGCGTGTCCGGACGTGCACATTCTCGTCGTCGACGACGGCAGCCCCGACGGAACCGGCGAGTTGGCGAACGAGCTGGCACTCGCCGATCCTGACCGGGTGCACGTGATGCATCGCGCCACCAAGGGCGGTCTGGGAGCGGCATACCTGGCCGGCTTCGAGTGGGGCCTGGCGCGCGGGTATTCGGTCCTGGTCGAGATGGACGCCGACGGGAGCCACCCACCCCAACACCTGCACCGCCTGCTCGACAGCATCGACGCGGGCGCGGACCTGGTGATCGGCTCGCGATACGTCAAGGGGGGCGAAATCCGCAATTGGCCGCGACGGCGAATGCTCCTGTCCCGCACCGCAAACGGCTATTCGCGCATACTGCTGGGCGTTGACATCCACGACATCACCGCCGGATATCGCGCCTACCGCCGCGAGGTGCTGGAAAAGATCGACCTGTCGGCCGTCGACTCGAAGGGGTACTGCTTCCAGATCGACCTGACCTGGCGCACCATCAACAATGGGTTCGTCGTCGTCGAGGTACCGATCACCTTCACCGAGCGCGAGTTCGGCCAATCCAAGATGAGCGGGTCCAACATCCGCGAAGCGCTGTTCAAGGTCGCGGAATGGGGTGTTCGCGGGCGCCTCGATCGGGCCCGCGGCGTCGGTGTGTCCCGCTAGGCACGGCGATCAGCCCCAGCGGCCGAGCCGCAGATCAGCCCAGCGGCCGAGCGGCAGATCAGCCTCTGCGGCGAGCCTTGATGATGTCGAGGCGCTCCTTGAGCAGTTCCTCGAGTTCGTCGACCGACCTGCGCTCCAGGAGCATGTCCCAGTGGGTGCGCGGTGGCTTGGTCTTCTTGGGCTCGGGCGCGTCGCCCTCGATCAGGGTGCCCTCCATGCCGTTGCGGCACAGCCAGGCGTGGGGGATTTCGGCGTCGTCGGCGAACGGGACGTCGAACTCCTCGCCGTTGTCGGTGCGGTAACGAGCAACCTGACGCGGCGCCAGATCGTGGTTGCGGTCGGTCTCGTAGCTCACAGCCCCGAGGCGACTGCCTCTCAAGACGCGATCAGCCATGGTCAGCTCTCCTCAAATCAGTGCAAGTCATCCGGGGAATCAACGCAGCGGAAGGGCACGCAGTTCCCGACTCGACCCCTCATGATACCGGGATTCGCGCGGCCGCCGGTTTACAGTCGGGTCCGTGGTACGTCGTCTGCGTTCTCAACCCTGTCGCTGGTGCGGTCGTGAAGTCGCTGATGCCGGGCTGGGCAGGCGCAGGCAGTATTGCAGGCAATCGTGCCGCCAGCGGGCATATGAACAACGTTCGATCGTCAAGGGCACGTCACTGGCACCGGACGCCGTTGTGCTGACCGCCGATGAGGCCGCAGAACTTGCTGACCGCGTCTACCAGGTCAGATGTGCCGCTGAGGACGTTTCCACCGCCGTTGACGAGGGCGCGGACGGTACCGAGTTACGTCAGCTGTGCGATGCGCTGATGCGCGCGGCCAAGGCGGCGGACGGCTGGCGTTAGTTTCGAACCATCAGGTGGGGTCGCTCGTCGTTACGATGACCTGCAAACCTCCCGATGGGACCCGCTGTGACGTTGTCAACACCTGAGTCTTCATCCTCTCTGCCCACCTCGACCGGCGTGTGGCGATTCGGGTCTTTCGTGCTGGACGCCCAACGCTACGAACTGCGCTCCGGCGATGACGTGATTCGTGTCGAGCCCCAGGTGTTCGACGTGCTCACCCAGTTGGTGAGCAACGCCGATCGATTGGTGTCGAAAGAAGAACTGCTCGACTCCGTGTGGGGCGGGCGCTTCGTGACCGAGGCCGCGTTGACGAGTCGCATCAAGGCCGCCCGCCGCGCCCTTGGCGATGACGGCGAATCGCAGCGGTTCATCAGAACGGTTCGCGGGCGCGGCTACCAGTTCGTGGCCACCCTCATCGCGGATGCACCATCACCGGCCCCGGCGCCATCCGAGGCCGTTGTGTACGACGAGCCACCGCCGCCGCGCCAGCACATCGCGTTCTGCCGGGCCGCCGACGGTGTTCGACTCGCCTACGCCGTGGCGGGGGAGGGACCGCCGCTTGTGCGGGCGGCGAATTGGATGACCCACCTCGGGTACGACATCGAAAGCCCGGTGTGGAATCACTGGGTGCGCGACCTGTCGAACAAGCACCGGTTCATTCGGTACGACGAGCGGGGCTGTGGTTTATCCGATTGGGATGCAACAGATTTCACGTTTGAGGACTGGGTTGACGACCTGGAGTCGGTGGTGGAGGCGCTCGGCCTGGAACGCTTTCCACTTCTCGGCGTATCCCAGGGCGGTGCCGTCGCGGTGGCCTACGCGGCCCGTCATCCAGAGCGGGTGAGCCGCCTGGTGCTGTGCAGTGCGTATGCGCGCGGGCGGGCCGTGCGGGCGTCCGGAGAGGACGAAAAGCGTGCCGCGGCACTCGATCTCGAACTCGCGCGAGTCGGATGGGGCCGCGACGATCCGGCGTTCCGACAGGTCTTCGCCGCACAGTTCCTGCCCGACGGCACCCGCGCCGATTGGGCTGCCTTCGATCAGTTGCAGCGGCGCACCACGTCGCCGGAGAACGCGGTGCGTTTTCTCGAGGAGTTCGGCCGGATCGATGTACGGGATCTCGCGCGCGATGTCGTCTGCCCGACGCTGATCATGCACTCACGTGACGATCACCGTGTCCCGCTGCGCTTCGGCGAGGAACTGGCTTCGCTGATCCCGGATTCCCGCCTGGTGGCGCTCTCCAGCAACAATCATCTGCTGACCGCATCCGAGCCGGCGTGGCAGGTGTTCCGGACCGAGATCGACGCATTTCTGACGATGTGAACCGGCGTGCCCGCCGCACAGCTCATATCTCCACGCAATCTCCATACATTCTTCATGCAATTCCGGTCGGAACCAATCATGCTGGGTCACATGAAGAAATTCACTCGCACCCTGCTCGTAGGTATCAGTGCGCTCGTCGCTCTTGGTACCCTTTCCGCCTGCTCTGGCGGATCATCGAATCAAGCGACCTCCTCATCGGGGTCGCCGACCACACCCGCTGCCGCCTTCCCGCAGTCGGCTCGCTACATCGCCGATATGACGGCGGCCGACGGCAAAACCATGACTATCGGTATCTCCGTCGACGGAGACGAGGTTGCGGCATACGCCTGCAACGGAACCGACGACGAAGCATGGTTCTTCGGAAACCAGACCGACGGTTCGATCGACATCAAGTCGCGATTCCGCGACACCCTGCAAGCGGAGTTCGACGGCGGGAACGTCGACGGCGAACTGAACATGAACGGTTTGGCATATCAGTTCACTGCGAAGCCGGTGACCGGCGATGCGGGAATGTACACCGCTGACCTCGACGGTGTACGGGCCTCGTGGGTGGTCCGCGAGGACGGCTCGGCGATCGGCGTTCAGCTCACACTGTCGCCGTCCTCGACGCGGTCGATGTGCAGCAGCTCAATGACGCGCAGTTCCGCTCCGAGTGCGCAACAAGCGGCAACTTCAGCAGGCCCAACAGATCGCGCGGCTGTCCAATGGCCGCATGAGCTCCAAGATCAATGGCAAGGATGTGACCCCGACTCTGGTCAACGGGAGTTTCCGTCTCGGCTGAAATTGAAAAGCCTTACCACCCAACGGCCCTGCCGGTGTGCACCTCACATCGGCAGGGCCCATATCGTTGCATCATCGCGCTGGAGGCCCGGCGCCGAACTCGGCGCCGATCCGTCTTTGCTCTCGCCGATGCACATGCAGTTGGTGCACGTCGCCGAACATGAACTGGCGCAAGCGATTCCCGAAGTCAAGCTAGTTGGTTATACACGCCTACCTGCGCATGATCAAATGCTCAGCAGCTGAACATCTCGCCGATCTGCGGCGGCGCCGTGACGGGTTGCAGGCATCCGAACGGTTCGATGCCATCGTCGCTGTAGCGCACCGCGGTGCCGCGGGCGCGGTTGGCACAGAACAAGCCGGCGGGATCGACGCGACACTGGTAGTCGCCGAAGCCGAGCGCTGCGCCGTAGGGCAGTTCGGGACCCGTCCCGGCAGTGAATCGGCCAGGGTCGCCGTGCACGGATCCGACCGCGACACTCTTCCCGTCGAAGTCGACCCAGCCCGCCCTTCCACTCCCCGTACACGGTCTCCGGTTGCGGCGGCGGGTCAATGAGATCGACCAGGCATGCCAACGCCCCACCGCTGTACTTGGAGTCGGTCATGCAGTTGGTCTTGCCCGACGGCGTGACGAACGCAACATCCTCACCGAGTTCTGTGGTCGTCCCGTCTCGCGCGGCGACGTGATACTGCGCGGAGTCGACCGTCTTACCCGCCTCGATCCATGCGATGACGTCGGCCACCGGCGCACCGGGGACCGGCGGTGTGGTGGGTGGCGTCGACGACGGAGTCGTGCTCGACGACGGCCTGCTGGTGTTGGGCGGTATCGGGGTGATCCGGTCCGCCTCCCCGTCCGTCGAGGATGAACACCCTGCTACCAGCCACAAGATCGCGATCAGCCCAGCCATTCGCATACCGGCCAGGCTAGCGGGCCGACGCGCCGAAGGAGTCCAGGCGCGGCGGCGAGTGGTATTCGCTAACGTCGGGTGATGCACGAACATACAGTCCGCGCAACCATCGCCTCCGGCACCGTCGAGGGCTTCACCCGCGACGGAGTCAACCGTTGGCGCGCGATCCCGTACGCCCGTCCGCCGGTTGGCCAGCTACGACTGCGCGCGCCCCAACCCGTCCAGGCGTGGCCAGGAGTTCGGTACTGCCACGGAGTCGGTTACTGCTCGCCGCAGCAGCGTATGTACACCATCCTCGCCCCCGGGAAGTACCAGCCCATGAGCGAGGACTGCCTCACGCTCAACGTCGTGACCCCCACCTCGCCGCCCGATACGTCATTGCCGGTCATGGTGTTCATCCACGGCGGCGGTTATTTCATGGGGAGTTCGGCCACGCCGATCTACGACGGTGCCGCACTGGCACGGCAGGGCTGTGTGTATGTGTCGGTGAACTACCGACTGGGCGCTCTGGGGTGTCTTGACCTGTCGTCGCTGTCCGATGAGGACCACACCTTCGACGACAACCTTTACCTGCGCGATCTGGTGATGGCGCTTCGCTGGGTCCGCGAGAACATCGCGGTTTTCGGTGGCGACCCGGAGAACGTGACGATCTTCGGCGAGAGTGCAGGCGCCCACGCGGTCGCGACACTGCTGGCGGTTCCTGCCGCTGAAGGGCTGTTCGCCCATGCGATTTCGGAGAGTCCGGCCGCCGGAATGGTTCGCACACCAGACATCGCGGCCGAGTACGCCACCACATTCGCCGAGCTTGTCGGCGACGGCGAGGCCGACGGCGCCGCAGCGGTGATGGCGGCGCGGCCCACGGAACTGGTGACCGCGTTCGAACGGCTCATCGTCGCAGGCCAGCGCGAGATGCTGGGTGCCTTCGCCGCGGGCCCGACCGCCGGAACCGAGTATCTGCCGCTGGACCCGGTCGAGGCGATGCGCGACGGGCACGCCCACCGTGTGCCGCTCATCGTGGGCACCAACGCCGACGAGGCCCGGCTGTTCGGCCGGTTCCTCAAACTGCTGCCGATGACCGAGCCGATGATCGAGCGGCTGCTCTCTGGAACCGAACCCGCTGAGCGCGAACGCATCACCTCGGCATATCCCGGCTATCCGGACCCGGCGGCGTGCATCCAGTTCGGCGGGGACTTCGCGTTCGGATCAGCGGCGTGGCAGATCGCCGAGGCGCACTGCAGGCACGCGCCGACCTACCTCTACCGCTACGACTACGCGCCACGGACACTGCGGTGGTCGGGCCTGGGCGCCACGCACGCGACGGAGCTGCTTGCGGTGTTCGATGTCTACCGAACGACTTTCGGAAAGCTGCTCACCGCCGCCGCGGATCGCAAGAGGGCTCTGCGGGTCAGCGACGACATCCAGACGCGCTGGCGCGCATTCGCCCAGACCGGAGTCCCCGGCGAGGAGTGGCCTGCTTATGCAAGCCCGGAGCGGGCGGTACGCGTGTTCGACCGTAGGCCCCGCGTCGAGTACGACCCCCATGCCTCTCGGCGACAGGCATGGGAGGGCTTCACACTGGCCGGCCGCTGAATCCGTTGCGCTGCTTCAAACCGCTGCGCATCGGGCCGCCGATATGGTTGCGTGATTCCCGTGATTTACCCTCTGGATCCGCTCAGCGGCGACGAGTTCACGGCGGTCGTATCGATCCTGCAACGTGAGCACGGAGTCGGAGACGGTTGGCGGTACGCGTCCATCGAATTGATCGAACCCGGCAAGGACGATTTGCGGGCGTTCGACAGCGGGGCAGCGCCGCCGCCGCGGCGCGCGCGGGTGACGTGCTTCCAGCGCTCCGCCAACGCCACGTACAAGGCCACGGTGTCGCTGACCGACGACCGGGTGGAGACGTTCGAGCACATTCCCGGGGTGCAGTCCAACTTCACCGTCGACGAGTTCGCCGAGTGTGACCAGCTGCTGCGGGGGCACCCAGACGTTGCGGCTGCGCTGGGCAAGCGTGGTGTCACGGATATGGACCTCGTCTTCTTCGACACCTGGACCTACGGCAACGCGGTCGCACCACCGGAGTACCGCGACCGGCGGATCGGCTGGTCGGACACCTGGATGAGGGATGCGGCAGGCGGCAGCCCGTATGCGAATCTCCTCAGCGGGCTGCACTGTGTCATCGACCTCAACGCCATGGAACTATTACGCGTCGAAGACGGACTTTCGGAGGCGTCGACAAGCCCGACGTGATGGGCGAATACGTGCCGAGCATGATCCCCGAGGCCATCCGGTCGGCGTCGCGCCGGGAGCCACTCAAGCCGCTGCACATCGAACAGCCCGAGGGGCCGTCGTTCACCCTGGACGGCAACCTGCTGCAGTGGCAGAACTGGTCTCTGCGGATCGGCTTCAACCACCGCGAAGGGATGACGCTCCACACCATCAGTTATCGCGATGGTGACCGGGAACGCTCTGTGGCACACCGGATATCGCTCGCCGAGATGATCGTGCCGTACCGGGACTCGTCGGAAGACCACTACCGGCGCACCGCGTTCGACATCGGCGAGTGGGGTCTCGGGTTCATGACCACATCGCTGGAGCTGGGTTGCGATTGTCTGGGGGAGATCCGATACCTCGATGCGGTGCTGCACAACAGCAAAGGCGAGCCGTACACGATCACCAATGCCGTCTGCATCCACGAGGAAGACAACGCCGTGCTGTGGAAGCACGTAGACCACGACATCGGCGCCGAGGTGCGCCGGATGCGCAGGCTCACGGTGTCGTCGCACGTGACCGTCGCCAACTACGAGTACCTGATCTACTGGCGGTTCTATCAGGACGGCAACATCGAGTGCGAGATACGGGCCACCGGAATCATGGTGACCACTCCGGTGGCTCCCGGGCAGCCGCATCCCAACGGAACTCTGGTCGACGAGCGCACCTACGCGCCGTACCACCAGCACTTCCTGGTAGCCCGGCTCGACATGGACATCGACGGCACCGACAACACCGTCTGCATGACCGAATCGCACGCCGAGCCGATGGGTCCGGACAATCCATACGGCCTGTCGCTGGTGACGCGCAGCCATCCGTTGCGCACCGAGAGCCAGGGCAAGCAGGACGTCAACTATGCGACTCAGCGCACCTGGAAGATCGTCAACCCCAACGTCGTCAACGGGCTGGGCACCCACCCGTCGTACAAGTTGGTGCCGAGCGGGGCGATCCCACCCATGTTCGATCCGGACTCACCGGTCATCGAGCGGGCCAGCGTCATCGGCCATACTCTGTGGGTCACCCCGAACCATCCCGACGAGCGTTGGCCTGCTGGCGAATTCGTCAATCAGTCCGCCACGGACACCGGGCTGGCGAAATGGACGCTGGCCAACCGTTCCATCGACAACACCGACGTCGTGATGTGGTACGTGTTCGGTATTCACCACATCACCCGGCCCGAGGACTGGCCCGTGATGCCGGTCGACATCGTGTCGTTCTGGCTCAAGCCATTTGGATTCTTCGACCGCAATCCTTCGCTGGACGTCGTCGGGACCCCGCCCGATATGTGCCACACCACATCGACCAGTGCAGCGCACTGAGGTGGTGGAGCGGCCGTCGGATCTGACTGCCGAGTGGTTGACCACCGCACTCGGCGTGCCCGTCACAGATTTCGCGTTCGAACGCATCGGTACCGGGCAGATGAGCGAATGCTATCGCGTCGAGCTGAACCGTCCCTCCGGTGACTCGGGACCCTCGTCGGTCGTGCTGAAGGTGGCGGCGACCGATCCGGTGAGTAGGCAGACCGGGCTTGCGCTCGGACTGTACGAGCGCGAGGTGCGCTTCTACACCGACATCGCGCCGAACATCGGTGCCGGCCCGGTGGCCGCCTGCTATTCGTCAGGCTTTGACCCTGATACAGGCGCCTTCCACCTCTTGCTCGGCGACGCAGGCCCCGCCGTCGTCGGCGACGAACTGCGCGGCGCGACAATCGAACAGGCCGTGCTGGCGCTGGCCGAACTCGCCCGGTTGCACGCGCCCGCGTTCGGTGACGCGTCGATGGCACAGGCGGACTGGCTCAACCGCGAGGCGCCGATGAACCAGGCGCTCATCGCCGCGCTGTACGCCGGATTCATCGACCGGTACAGCGATCAGATCGCGCCCGAGCATCGCGCGGTGTGCCAGCGCCTCGTCGGCAGCTTCGATGCCTACCTGGAGGCCGAGGGTGCCGGCGACCGGATCATGGGTCTCGTCCACGGCGACTACCGGCTGGACAACATGCTCTTCGGCGAGGCGGATGCCGACCGGCCGCTGACGGTGGTGGACTGGCAGACCGTCACATGGGGTCCGGCCATGACCGACGTGGCCTACTTCCTCGGCTGCGCGCTGCCCAGCGGGCTTCGTCGCGATAACTATGACGAGCTGCTGCGCACCTATCACGAGGCGCTCGGCGCGAACACGCCAATCTCGCTCGACGAGGTCCGTGACGGGGTGAGGCGGCAGAGCTTCTTCGGGGTGATGATGGCGATCGTGAGCTCGATGCTCGTCGAGCGCACCGACCGCGGCGACGAGATGTTCATGACGATGCTGACGCGGCACGGCGATCATGTGCTCGATACCGGCGCGCTGGATTCGCTTCCGGAACCTGTTGTGGTGCAACCACTCACACCAGATCTTGCCGACGAGCAAGCGCACGCCGCGGGCGACGAGCCGCTGTGGAGCGAGAGCTGGTATTTCGACTTCGCCGATGCTGCGCAGGGAATCGGCGGATGGGTGCGACTGGGCCTGATGCCCAACGAGAAAACCACCTGGGTCAACGCACTGCTGTGCGGACCGGACATGCCGACGATCGCTCTGCTCGATTTCGAGAACACCGGGGCGATCGAGCTGACCCTGCAAGCCACCGAACCGTTACAGACCTACGCGGTGACGGTGCGGGGGACCGGTCAGGCGTTCGACGACCCCGCTGCGCTGCTGCGCGGACAGGCGGGCAGGCCCGTCGAGGCCACCATGGAGCTGGTGTGGACGACGGCCGGTGTCCCGTACCAGTACCGGATCACGCCGCGTTACGAGATCCCGTGCACCGTGTCGGGCACGGTGACCGTCGACGGTCGCCGGTACATGTTGAGCGGCGTACCGGGACAGCGCGACCACTCCTGGGGCGTACGCGACTGGTGGTCGATGGACTGGGTCTGGAGCGCACTGCATCTCGACGACGGTACCCACGTCCACGGCGTGGATATCCGAATACCCGGCGCCCCGCCCATCGGTATCGGCTACACGCAACGGGCTGGCGAGGCGTTGGTCGAGTTGCAGGCGGTCAGCGCTCAAGCGACTTTCGCCGACGACGATCTACCGGCCTCGACCACGATCGCGTTCAATCCGGGTGCAGTCGTCGCGACCATCGACATCCGTGGCCACGCACCGGTATTGCTCACGTCGCCCGACGGGCGGACCAGCCATTTTCCGCGCGCATGGGCGACGGTCACCACCGCCGACGGCCGCACCGGAGTCGGCTGGGTGGAATGGAACCGCAACAACCCCCACGCCTGACTCGCGCGAGAGTGCGTGTTTGCGGCCGACACGCCGTCTCCTGACTCCATTTTGCGCACGCTCGGCGGAAGGCTGGGAGTCGTGATGGTGCTGAAATCGGTTGCATTGTTCGTCTTGGCCGCGCTGCTGGAGATCAGTGGGGCGTGGCTCGTGTGGCAAGGTGTCCGCGAGCATCGCGGGCTGGCGTGGATCGCTGCCGGCGTCATCGCATTGGGCGCATACGGGTTCGTTGCGGCGTTTCAACCCGATCCACATTTCGGGCGGGTGCTCGCGGCCTACGGGGGTGTCTTCATCGCAGGGTCGCTGTTGTGGGGAATGGTCGCCGACGGTTTCCGTCCCGATCGATGGGATGTGACGGGCGCTGTCGTCGCGTTGCTCGGCGTCGGGATCGTCATGTACGCGCCGCGCTGAGCGGTCACCGACCACGACCGTCAGCCTGCCAATCGGGCGCTGTCGTCGTCGAGGTCGTCTCGGCTCAGGCCCATCGGCGTCGCCGCGGGAACGTCGCCCGCCGACACCACTTTACGTGTGATCGGCGTCAGGCAGCGAAAGAGCAACTCGACCTCGTCATCGTCGAGCGCATCGAGAGCGCCGAGTGCCAGCGCGTCGGTGGTGTCCTCGATGCGCTGTTTGAGCTCGCGTCCCGCTGCGGTGAGTTCGTCGTGCTCGTCGAGGACGCCCCGACGCATCAGCCGGTCGCGGTAGCAGCCCCATTGATCGTCGTCGTAGTCGCGGCTACGCATGATGAACTCCTTGGGCACCCGCCCCGCCGCCGCATGCAGGACGTTGCATTCGCGCCCCGAGACTCCCAGCGACGACAACACCGCCACGTGTCCGTCGCCGCGCTGCTCGCGCAATAGCGTGACGGCATGCCACAGCTTGGCGACCGGTTCTTCAGGCCAGTCCAGCGCCAGGTTGGCCGCGAACAACGGGCGTCCGTCCAATGCAGCACTTTGGGCGGCTTTGGCTGCCAGGTCTGCGGCCGTGCCGACCTCGTGGTCCACGCCGACGCCGTAGCGGCGCAGCGCTTCGACCGCCGAATGTTCGCGGGCTCGCAGGGTATCGGCCGGCGAGGCGATCTCCCACGCCGCGGGCAACGCCTTCGCGACACGGTGAGGGGCGAAGTTGTAGAACGCCGCGGTCACCACTTCCGGCGGCACGATACCCAGCGGGGCGGAACGGGCCGCGAAGTAGCCCATCCAGAAGCCGCGGAATCCGAGCCCATCGAGGGCGGCACGAGACTCGGGGGCGAAATACGTCACCGCATGCACCGGTTCGAGCCGATCGAAGAAGCGCCGCGCCAGTCTCGGTTGCCTGTCCACTTTCGCAGTCACCCCTTAGCCATCCGACGGCGAAAACTCCTCGGTCACAGCGGACGCCGCCTCGTCGATGATCGCACGCATCGCTCGCTCGGCCGCCGGCTCATCACGCAGCCGGATGGCGCGCGCAACCTCATCGTGCAAAGCGATGGCCGCCGGGTTGGGTATGTCGGGCATCATCCCGTGGTGGGTGCGCCCGGCGAGCACCTCGGCAACCACACCGTTCAACGCGCGGAACATCTCGTTACCGCTGGCCTCGAGCATCGTTTGGTGGAAGATCTTGTCGGCCAACAAATATGCGTCAAGGTCGCCAGACCGTCCGTGGACCACCATGTCCGATACGGCGGCCGCCATGATCCTGCACTGATGGGGATCGGCTCGCCGCGCCGCAAGTGCTGCTGCAGCCGGTTCGAACCCCCGCCGTAGCTCCGAAAGTGACAGCAGCTGGGCGGTACGGTCACCTGATTCGAGTCGCCAGCGAATCAATCTGGGGTCGAATACGTTCCACTTCTGCGCCGGCTGAACCGTGACGCCCACCCGACGCCGGGACTCGACCATCCCCATCGATTCCAGCACCCGGACGACCTCGCGGACGACGCTGCGCGACATCTTGTGGTGCGCACTGACCCCGTCGAGGGTGATGACCTGACCCGCCGGGTAGTCCCCGGACACGATGGCGGCGCCGAGCGTCCTGAGCAAACTGTCGTGCAGAGCACCGACGTTTGGTTCTGCCGCCACTCATACATCTTGTCATAGCTTTGCCGACATGACTAAAAACATATTATTTTGATATCTGCTTGCAATCATCTGATTATTCAGCGATGCTGTGTGACGTCAAGCACAACGGGGTAGGTGGGAAAGATGGTGTCACCAATCGTCGCAATGGGAGTCTCCGGTTCAGGAAAATCGACGGTCGGCGCAGCACTGGCCCAACGCCTCCGGGTGCCGTTCGCCGACGCCGACGACTTTCACCCACCGGCCAATATCGCCAAGATGACCGCCGGCGAACCCCTCGATGACGACGACCGCTATCCATGGCTGGAAGCCATCGGGCAGTGGCTGGCCGAGCGCAGTGACACCGGTGGCGTGATGAGTTGCTCCGCGCTCAAGCGCAAGTACCGAGATCAGCTCCGGCGCCATTGCCCCGATGTCGATTTCCTCCACCTCAGTGGCACTCCGGACGTCATCGCCAGACGCCAGGCCAGTCGTCCGGGCCATTTCATGCCCGCATCCCTGTTGGCTTCCCAATTCGACACGCTCGAGCCGCTCGCCGATGACGAGCCCGGAACCACCATCGATGTCGACCAGAACATCGATTCCATCGTCGAAACCTACGTCGCCTCAACCGAACAGGAGAACTAGTGGACGCAATCGAACCGGCATACGGCACCACCACCTTGCTGCTGATCGCGGCGGTGGCTGTCGCCGTCCTGCTGTTCTTGATCATGAAGGTGAAGTTGCACGCCTTCATCGCGCTCGTGCTGGTGAGTGTGCTCACCGCACTGGCCGCCGGCATCCCGGTGGGCGACATACCCGATGCGCTCTCCTTCGGCTTCTCGAGCACGCTCGGCTCGGTGGCACTACTGGTCGGCTTCGGCGTCATGATCGGCCGACTCCTCGAGCTGACCGGCGGCGCTCAGGTCCTCGCCGACACTCTCATCGGCCGGTTCGGTGAGAAGCGGGCCCCGCTCGCGCTTGGTGTCGCCGCGCTGATCTTCGGATTCCCGATCTTCTTCGACGCCGGCCTGGTGGTGTTTCTGCCGATCATCATTACGGTCGCGCGGCGTTTCGGCGGCTCACTCATCTTGTACGCGTTTCCGGCCGCGGGCGCCTTCGCCGTAATGCACGCACTGGTGCCACCACACCCGGGACCCGTCGCAGCCGCCGAAGCACTCGGCGCCAACATCGGGATCACGCTGCTTGTCGGGGCGCCCATTGCCGTGGTGTCGTGGTACGTCGGCGCCTATCTCGTATCCCAGGTGATCGGACGCCGTGTGAGCGTCGACATCCCTGAGGCGTTGTTCGGTGAGATGAACGGCGGCCGCAGCGTCGACACAGAAGCTGGCGGCGGCGAGCCTGCCGGCGACGGTGGCGGCGGCGAGCCTGCCGGCGGCGGCGGCGACGGACTCACCGCGACGCAGACGACGACTCGCACGGCACCGGCTTTCGGGACGGTGCTCGGTCTGTTGCTGCTGCCATTCGTGTTGATCTCGTTCAACACGGTGCTCAAAACCCTCACGAGCGCTGGCGTGATCGAGGACGGGGCCGCCTGGGCCGAGTACCTCATGCTGCTCGGCAACACTTCGGTTGCGCTGCTCATCACGGTGATCGTCACAACGCTCGTGTTGGGCTTGCGGGGCCGGTCGATGGCCGATGTCAGCAGCATCTTCGACAACGCCCTCGGCCCGATCTGCGCGATCATCCTGATCACCGGTGCCGGGGGGATGTTCGGCGGCGTGCTGCGGTTGAGCGGCATCGGGGACGCGTTGAGCGGTTCGCTTTCGAACCTGGGTATGTCGTTGATACTGCAGGCCTTCATCATCGCCACGCTGCTTCGCGTCGCGCAGGGCTCGGCCACCGTCGCATTGACCACGACTGCCGGCCTGCTCGGCGCAGCCGCCGCCGACGCACACCTGAGCAGTTTTCACCTCACGCTGCTGGTGATCGCCATCGCTGCGGGCGCGACCGTGCTCTCGCACGTCAACGACTCGGGCTTCTGGCTGGTGAGTCGCTTCTTCGGCATGGATGTGAAAACGACTCTGAAGACGTGGACCGTCATGGAGACGACGCTGGGGCTCACCGCCTTCGTGATTGCCCTGGCCCTGTGGGTCGTGACCTGATGCGGTCATTTATCGCAGGGGCGCCGGCCCTACTGCGCCGGCGCATCGGGGAGTTCGGTCAGACGAGTCGTCAGCCCTTGACGACCTGAGTGCCGCCCGCGAGCTCGTCGTGCTTGCCCTGCTTGGTCGGGCTGCCGTTGATGGTCACCGCGATGATGATGATCGCGACGACTCCCAGCAGCCCACCGATGAACGGGATGATCGGCAGCAACGTCCACGAGTTACGGATCGCCGACTGCGCGGCCGTCGGCTTGGGTGCTCCGGCAGGCCCGTGGACACTGAGGCTGAGCAGCTTCTTGCCCGGCGTGGCGCCGATCGACACCTCGAACAGCACGAAGTACACGAACGTGAGCGCGCCGGTGAACAGGCCGGTGAGGAAGTAGTTCGACACGGAGTCCGAGACGAAGATCAGGGCGTAGCTGACAATCGCTACGAGGATGCCGTCGATGATCCGGGCCAGCCAGCGCAGCAGCAGTCCGCCGGGCTGCTGACCGCCGGCGGTGGCGCCGTGCTCACCGTATTGGCCCGGCGAAGGGTTGTGGTCGGGGGTAGTCATCTCGCACTCCTCGTGTCCGCTGCGCGGATGGGGGATCCAACCGCGGGGATGGTGGAGTCAACTTACCGCCGACACGACGGATCGGAAGGGGTTTGACGCGGGGTGATTACGAGGTCAGGCGCTTGCGATCCTGCTTGATCTGCTTGCGCGCCTGCTTGACCTGTTTGCGGCTTTGCGTGCGCGCCGCCTCGGCGAGATCTGTTGCGCGGTCGCGTGCGGTCTCGGCCAGCTCGGGCGCGCGATCTCGCGCCGCATCGGCCCATTCCCACCCGCGTTCACGGGCGACGTCGGCGATTTCGGCGCCGCGTTTGCGCGCCAACTCGGCGATCTCCGGTCCGCGTTCGCGGGCGACGTCGGCGATTTCGGCGCCGCGTTTGCGCGCCAACTCGGCGATCTCCGGAGCCCGTTCGCGGGCGACGTGCGCGAATTCACGGCCGCGGTCGGCGCCAACCTGCAGGCCCTGACCGACTTTCTCGGCGAGTTGGCTGTCCGCGAGCGCCCCGCCGGTCGCGGCGCCGACCGGTAGCGCGGCACTGACGGCATCAGACACCTTGTGTGCCGCACGGCGGCCACGCCACCCGAGCGACGGTTTACCCTCGGTGTCCACCGCGGCGATGATCAGCCCGCCGATGAGGCTGATGTCGGTGAGGAAAGCGCGACGTTCGTCGGCCTTGCGTTGCGGGTCCGACTCATTCCAGAAGCTGTGTGCGCCAAGGCTGCCGGGTATCACGCTGAGCGCGAGCGCCGCCGACGCCAGCCGCGGCAACTTACCGGTGGCCAGGAGTGCGCCGCCGCCGATCTGAACGCCTGCGGTCACCCGGGCGACGGTCTCCGCGTTGGATGGCACGTTGGGGCCGACGGGGTCGGGTAGTTTGCTGAGCCCGTCGAGTGTGGGCCGCGCCGCGTCAGCGGCCGGTTTGGGACTACGCAGGGCATCGACACCACGGGCGACGAAGATTGCTGACAACATCGGGCGGGCAACACGTCGGATCAACATGGACCAGGTGTTCCCCGACCAGTGTGGTCACAAACTTCAGTACGAGGTGTCGCGCAAACGTCGATCCCGCAGGGGCAGCCCGTACCAGAAACAGATGAGCGCCACCAGGGTGCATCCGCCGGCGATCCAGGCGCCGGCGCGGCCGACGACGCTGTCGAAGATGACGACGGCGACACCGGAGAGGGCCGTGCCCAGCAACATCGTGCCGACGATCGCGTACTTGTGTGAGACGGCCACCAACGTCTTCAGCCGATGTCGCCGGAACAGCACCCGGTGCATGCTGACAGGGGCGACGAGCAACACCGTCGCGCCGATCGAGCAGGAGACGGTGATGAGGTAGACGGTGCGCATCGCGGAGTCGAGTCCGGCGAAGCGTGGCTGGAAGGGCAGGATGAGAAGGAAGCCGGTCAGTAGCTGGACACCGGTCTGTGCGACGCGCAACTCCTGGAGCAGGCTCGACCAATTGCGGTCCAGCCGTTGCGCTTCCGTTTCGTCGCGGTCGTCGTCAGAATGCCCTTCGACATTCGGGTGTTCGCTGGCCACAGCCGATTGTCCCAAAGCACATGGCGGTCCGCGCCTGATTGCCTTTATGTCGCGCCGTAGCGCAGCAGTGTGACGCCCGTCGGGTCATCGCTTCGCCCGGGCCAGTACCTGCGGAAGTCCTCGAATGTCCGCCCGCGCGAACACGCATCGGCCTCGGCGCCCTGACGGTGCGATTCCGCGACCAGGTCCGCATCGGCGTAGCGTCGGCTGCGTGGCTCTCGTCGCGGGCATCGACTCATCCACCCAGTCCTGCAAGGTCGTCATTTGCGATGCGGACACCGGCGCGGTTGCGCGCTCTGCGAGCTCGCCGCACCCCGACGGCACCGAGATCGATCCGCAGCAGTGGTGGTCGGCCATGCAGTCGGCAATCACCGGCGCGGGCGGTCTCGATGACGTGGCGGCTGTGTCCGTCGGGGCGCAGCAACACGGCATGGTGTGTCTGGACAGCTCAGGCCAGGTCGTTCGAGATGCGTTGCTGTGGAACGACACTCGGTCAAGCGCCGCCGCGGATGCGCTCGTGGCCGAGTTGGGTGCGCACGAGTGGGCCAAACGAATCGGCGTCGTCCCTGTAGCGGCGATCACGGCGGCCAAACTGCGTTGGCTCGCCGACCACGAACCCGCGCACGCCGATGCGACGGCGGCGGTGTGCCTACCGCACGACTGGCTGACCTGGCGGTTGAGCGGTTCGGCCGACATCGCCGATCTGCGCACCGACCGAAGCGACGCGAGCGGAACCGGTTATTTCTCAGCGGCGTCCGGCAGTTATCACCTCGATCTGCTCGAAATGGCGATGCGGGGTCGGCGGCCCGAAGTCCCCACCGTGCTGGGTCCTTCGCAGGAGGCGGGGCGCACACCGACGGGTGCCGTGCTGGGGCCGGGCGCGGGGGACAACGCGGGGGCGGCCCTTGGATTGGGCGCCGAGCCGGGCGACTGTGTCGTCTCGCTCGGCACGTCGGGCGTCGTCAGCGCGGTCGGTGACGTCGCGCCGCACGATCGCGATGGCATCGTGGCGGGTTTCGCCGACGGCACCGGACGGCAGCTGCCGCTTGTCTGCACGCTCAACGGCGCCCCGGTGCTTGCGGCCATCGCCACGATGCTCGGTGTGGACTTCGAGGAACTGGATCGGTTGGCGCTGTCGGCGCAGGCCGGCGCCGGGGGACTGACGCTGGTGCCGTATTTCGAGGGCGAACGCTCGCCAAACCTGCCAGCGGCCGCGGGCGCGCTGCACGGTATGACCACCCGAAACCTCAATGCCCCCAATATCGCTCGCGCGGCCGTCGAGGGCCTGCTCAGCTCGATGGCCTACTGCACCGAAAGGATCACCGCTCACGGTGTCGACGTGAATCGCATCATCCTGATAGGCGGGGGAGCGCGGTCGGCGGCAGTGCGCCATATTGCGCCCGCGCTCTTGGCGGCACCCGTGCATGTGCCGACACCCGCGGAGTACGTCGCATTGGGCGCCGCCCGGCAGGCCGCTTGGACGCTCTCGCAGGATGATTCGCCGCCGCCATGGTCTTTTGGCATCACGTCGACGTACACCGCCGATCCCACACCCAATGTGCTCGAGCAGTACCGCGCCGCGCAGCCACTGACGCTGGGTCAATGAATTTCGCGTGGGAATCATTGGCGGATGGGGTTTCTCGCTGCCGCCTTCCGTTCCTGGACGTCACGGTCGGGTTGGTGTGGAGCAGCCAAGGAGCGCTGCTGATCGACACCGGCACCACCGAGGCAGAGGCGATCCGCGCCGACGCCGAAGCGCTTGCGGGCCGCGAGGTCAGCCATATCGTGCTGACGCACCACCACTTCGACCATGTGCTGGGAGCGTCGGCGTTCGACGGTGCCGCGGTGTATTGCGCACCCGCCGTCGCCGTGACGATGTCCGACCACCCAGAACGACTGCGGGCGCAAGCCAGGCAGTACGGCGCGAATCCACGCAGGGTTGACGACGCCGTCGCCGCGCTTCGGACACCGGAACACCGGGTGGGGTCTGCCGTCATCGATCTCGGCGATCGGGTGGTCTCGGTCAGCCATCCCGGCCTCGGCCATACCGATCATGACCTCATCGCCGTCGTTGAAGGCGCCGATCGGACCGTGGTGTTCTGTGGTGATCTCGTCGAGGAGTCCGGTGACCCCTGCATCGGCGCCGACTCCGACGTGGCGGCATGGCCGGGCACTCTGGATCGACTGCTCGCGTCGGGGCGTGATGACGCCATTTACGTGCCCGGCCACGGCGCGACCGTCGACACCGATTTCGTGCGTCGCCAGCAGCGGTGGCTCGCGGGACGTGTGATGTAATCCCACCGGCAACTGTGACGCGGGTCATTGCCTGAGCAGCTCTAATTAGGTCACCCTTACCGTTCGCTTTGCTTACGAACGGCTGGAGATGCCATGAGGACCGACCTCGACTTCGCCTATGACCTGACCCTCGACGAGGCGCGACGACGCAGCGCCGTACTCGAGGCGCTCGGTGAGGACTGGGACCCGATCGCTGTCCTCGCCGAGGAGCAGCGCGCCGAGGAAATGCTGTATTCCGACCTCGACGCCCAACAGCAACGGACCTACGACGACCTCGTCCGCGCCGGTGTCCTGCCCGATCGGACGGTGACCCGTGCTGCCGATTGATCCCACCGCCGACCGCTCACGACGCGCGTGGCTGCCCTGCCCGCGCTGCGGCCACGCCACCAAATGCGACGACTGCCGCCAACGCAGGAACTGTGCCACGCACTGGCAGTACCTGCTCAGCAACAAGGGCATGGTGGTCCATCTGCAATGCTCCGACTGCGGTTACCTCTGGTCGACCGACACGCGGAAACGTGCGCGGCGACAGCGCCGCGCGGCCTGACTGTTAGTTGTCCGCCTCCGGGCGCGGCCATCGCGGACGCGGTAACCCCGTTCCCGGCGGAGGTCGCATCCGGTCCAGAACCGCCCTCAGCGGCGGCCACTCGGCTCTACCGCGGCGTGTCACCGCATAGGCGGTCAGCACGGCCTCGGGCTTCGACAGAGGTAGCACTTTCACGCCCATGCCGGTCGGCCGGCCGATGGGCAACAGGCCGACGCCGAAGCCTTCGGCGATCAGGTCCTCGACGAGGTCCAGGCTGTCGATCTCGTGGGCGATGCGGGGTGCGAATCCTGCGAGGGACGCCAATGTACGAACGGCGGTTTCGTCAGCTGTATTGCGGGAGTTGACAATCCACGTCTGGTCCGCATACGCGGCGATATCGGCGGGCCCATCGGGAAACCTCGACGGGACGCCCAACCCCCACGTGATCGACCACAGCGCCTCGGCCTGAAGCACTTGGGTGGGTGAGGCGGGCGCCAGGTTGTAGTCGTAGGTGAGCGCCAGGTCTAGGTCGTCGTCGGTCAACAGCGCGAACGCCTCGATGGGCTCGTACTCGCTGATCACCAAGCGGACATCTGGATACTGCTCGGCCAGGTCGGCGACGATCGGCAGCAGCGACACCCGGATACCGGTGGCGAATCCGCCGACGCGCACCGTGCCTGACGGATCGGCGTCAGGATCGAGGTCCAGCCGCGCACTGTCGATCGCGGCGAGAATCGTGACTGCGTGGTCTGCGAGCCGCAGGCCTGCGGGTGTCAGCCGAACGCGGCGACCGTCGGGTTCGACCAGTTGTGCGCCGGCTTCCTTTGCGAGCGCGGCGATCTGCTGAGACACCGTCGACGTGGTGAGGTGATGCGCGTCGGCCACCGCCCGCATCGAGCCCAGGCGTGAGAGTGACAGCAGAAGCTGGAGTCGGCGGGTATCCATGCCGCAATTGTTCATGATTGTTGAACGGTATGTCCGCGAAAATCACGTGGACGTGAACGGTACGCCTCCCGTTCAATGCAGGAGTGAACACGAACCAGGCGCGAACCGGAGCCTTCATGGCGATGGGCTCGATGCTCTGTGTTCAGGTCGGCCTGGCGATCGCGGTGACGTTGATCGACCGGATCGGCGTCGAAGGCGCGGCGTGGCTGCGGCTGGCGTGGGCCGGGATTCTGCTCCTGCTCATCGTGCGACCCAAGCGTGCGGCATTCACCCGGTCCAGCTTCGCGATGTGCGTCCTTCTCGGCGTCGTGACCGCGGCCATCACGCTGCTGTTCATGGCGGCGCTCGACCGGATTCCGCTCGGAACCGCCAGCGCCCTGGAGTTCCTGGGCCCGCTCTGCGTCGCGGTGGCACATGGCGAGGGCAGGCAGCGGTTCGTCTGGCCGGGGCTGGCCGCGCTCGGCGTCGTGCTGCTGACCCAGCCGTGGGCGGGCGTCATCGATCCGATCGGTGTCATGTTCGCGCTCGGCGCGGCCGCCTGTTGGGCCAGCTACATCCTGCTCACTCAGCGCGTCGGCGATCAGGTCGCGGGCATCAACGGCCTCGCGGTGTCGATGCCCGTCGCCGGTCTGGTGGCCACGATCACGGTGGGCCCCGCGGTGTTCGAGCGGATGACTCCCGAGATTCTGCTGATCGGTATCGGCCTGGCGATTCTGCTGCCGGTGGTGCCGTTCGCGCTGGAACTCATGGCGTTGCGGCACTTGACCACCGCTGCGTTCGGCACGCTGATGGCGCTGGAACCGGCGTTCGCGATGATCGTCGGCCTGATCGTGTTGCACCAGGTGCCCGGTAACGAGGGGATCGTCGGGATCTGCTTCGTGGTTCTGGCCGGAATCGGCGCTGCTCGCTCGGGTGCCCGTACGCCGCCGGCCGTGCCCGCCGAGGTCGGTTCCTAGCTTGCCGCTAGGGCTTCTGGTTGCGCCGACGGGCCAGCAGCGTCGCGGCGACGACCCCGAGAGCGGCGCCGGCGCCGACACCCACCCACGTCGTCGAGAAGCCCAGCAGGCTGCCCAATAGACCGATGACGGCACCCACGACGAGGGCGACCGCCACCAGAATCGCGATGATTTTCCACCAAGGCATCGTGCCGGCAGCGTCTGCCATGACCGAAAACTAGCACGTCCACCACACTGGTAGCGTGCGCGACGTGGCACGCGGATTTTTCGGTACGCCGATCGTCGGACTCATGAACAAATTGTTCGTCGCGCTCATCGATGCGCCGGTCGTCGGACCGGTGGTACGGCGCGGAATGATCAACATCCGCTACGTCGGACGGCGTTCGGGCCGAACCATCGAGACCCCGATCGGCTATCGCCGCACCGGCGACGGGGTGGTCATCAACGTCATGTCGCCCGACAACAAGACGTGGTGGCGCAACTTCCTCGGCGACGGCGCCGAGATCACCCTGCTGAAATTCGACGGTCGTGACCGCACCGGCCACGCCGTCGCCACCCGCGATGCCGCCGGCCGCGTGTCGGTCGCCGTCAGGCTGTAGTCAGCTCTCGAACCTCTTGCGTCGCAGTAGCGTTCCGGCCGCAAGCAGAATCAGGCTGATCAGCAGGATCGCAGTTGCCAGCACATTGATCTGCGGGGGCACAGCGGCCTTGACGGCGGCATTCACGTAGAGCGGGTAGGTCACCGTCGGTCCGCTGACGAAATAGGTGATGATGAAGTCGTCCAGTGACAGAGCGAACGACAACATCGCTGCCGCCACGATCCCCGGAATGATCAGCGGCAGCGTCACTTTGAAGAAAGTACGCATCGGGCTGGCACCGAGGTCCAGCGACGCGTCCTCCAGCGTCCAGTCGAACCCCCGCACCCGTGCTCGCACCGTCATCGCGATGAAGCTGACCTCGAAGGCGATGTGTGCGATGAGGATCGTCGTATAGCCCGCGGCCCATCCGAAGTCGAGGAATAGCGTCAGCAGCGCCGCGCCCATCACGACTTCGGGAGCGGTGAGCGGAAGGATCAGGAAGGTGTCGACGGCTCGCTGACCCCGCCAGCGTTGCCGCACAAGAGCAATGGCCACCATTGTGCCGAGCACCACCGCGATCGCGGTGGAGACCGCAGCGACGTTGAGGCTCAGCTTGAGCGCGTCGGTCAGCGGCGGATACTTGAACGGGTTCGCCCAGTTCTCCAGCGTGAAGCCCTGCCAGGTGTAATTGAACTTGCCCAAGGGCTTGTTGAACGAGAACAAGATGATGACGAATATCGGCAGGAACAGGTAGAGCAGCACTAACCCGGCTGCGGACCGAAGCAGGAGGTCGCCCCAGCGCGGTTTGCCCCTAACGGCTTTCGCCGGTTTCGGGCTGGTGGCGGACTTGATGGCGGCGGCAGTCACACGAGGTCCTCCGTGCCCAGTGCGCGGGTGTACAGCAACACTCCGCCCAGGATGATGAGCATCAACACAAGGCTCAGGGCCGCCGCGGCAGGATAGTCCTTGACCACGAGGAACTGCTTCTGGATGACGTTTCCGATCATCGTCGTCTGCGTACTCCCCAGATAGTCAGCGTTGATGAAGTCGCCGACCGCGGGGATGAAGACCAGCATGCTGCCGGCCAGCACGCCGGGCATCGACAGCGGCAGAATGACTTTCGTGAAGCTGCGCACGTTCGACGAGTAGAGATCCTTGGATGCCTCGATCAGCCGCGGGTCGATCTTCTCGAGGCTGACGTACAGCGGCAGGATCATGAAGATGATCCAGTTGTAGGTGAGGCCGCCGATCACCGCCCAACTGGTGGACAGCAGCCTGCCCTCCTCGGGCAGCAGACCGATGTGGCCGAGGGCGCTGACCACCCACCCCTCGTCGGCAAGGATCGTCTTCCAGGCGATGGTGCGGATAAGGAACGTCACGAAGAACGGCAGGATCACCAAACCCAGGATCAGGTTCTTGAAGCGGCCGGCCTTGAACGCGATGACGTAAGCCAGCGGGAAGGCCAGCAGCACGCACAGCAAGGTGGCCACCAGCGCGTAGCCGAACGATCGGATGATCTGTTCGCGGTACAGGCTGAACGCGTCGAGGTAGTTGGCGAAATCCCACCCGAACGTCAGCGTCGGCATGTACACCGAACCACCCGACTCCGACAGCGACGTCCGCGCCAGCGAGAAGAACGGCACCACGAAGAACACTCCGAGGTATATGAGCGCAGGCAGAACCAACAGATACGGAGCGATCTTGCTCCGCTGCCGGCCGCTGCTGGCTACACCTGCCATCCGGTCAGCCGCCGGTGACCGCTGCGTACAGCGTGTTGTATTCCAACGTCTGATCGTCGGACAGCGGTGCCCAGCTCTTCGACTTCTCCAGGGTTTCCTTCGACGGATTGATCAGCGGGTTGCTGGCCGCGGCGGGGTCGACCTTCTCGAGTTCCTCGGTCATATCGGACAGCACCGGGATGTACTGGACGAAGGCCACCAGCTTGGCGTAGTTGGCTCGGTCGTAGACGTAGTTGATCCACTCCTCGGCGGCCTTCTGGTTCTTGGTGGTGTAGGGAATGACCATTGTGTCGACGAAGGTCGTCGCCCCCGAGTCCGGGACCACGAACTGCAGATCCGGATTGTCCGCCTGCAGCTGCACGATGTCACCCGAATACGCTTGTGCGACAGCGATGTTGCCGGCTGCGAGGTCGTCAGCGTAGTCATTGCCCGTAAAGCGGCGGATCTGCCCCTTGTCCTTCTGTTCACGGACCAGGTCCACGGCCTTGGTAACCGTCTCGGTGCTGGGGTCCTCTGGCGAATTACCCTGCGACAACATGATCATTCCGAGCCCGTCCTGCGCGTCCGAGAACAGGCTGACGCGCCCCTTGAACGCCGGATCCCACAGGTCGTCGATCTTCGTGATGTCGCGGCCTGTCGCGGCACGGTTGTAAGCCAGGCCGACGAGACCGGACATGTAGGGCGCGCTGAACTTACGCTCCGGATCGACGCTTGCCTCGAGTAGGTCGGGCCGCAGATTCTTCTTGTTGGGCCAGCCTGCATCGCTGATGTCGTTGAGCCAACCGAGTTGGTGCAGTCGCACCGCCATGAAGGTGGTCGGCACTGCGAGGTCGGCGCCGATATCCTGCTTGCGTGACAACGGTTCCTTGTTCTTGGCGAACCATTGCTCGTTGTCGTTGAAGTCTTCCTTGTAGTCCACGGTGATACCCGTCGCGGTCTGGAAGGCGGCGACGAAACCGTCGGCCATGTAAAGCGGCCAGTTCGAAACTCTCAATGTGCCGCTCGCGGGTCCGCCGTCCTGCGTAGCCGTTTCACCGGACCCACCGCCGTCCGAACTACACGCGGCAAGGAAGGACGGGCCGAGGGCGAGCGCGGCGGCGGCCGCAGCACCGCCACCGATGAACCGTCGACGCGAGGTTCTGTTGGCGGCGAGCCTGGCGGCCAGTTCGAGGTCGATCGCTTCGATGTTCTTGGAGGGCATGGCAACTGTGCCTTTCGTCGATTGGAAGAGGGGAAACGATCGAGCCGGTCAGGAGTCGTCGAGCATCTCTTCGAGATCTTCTGCGGTGGGAATGTCCGCGGCGGGAAGGACCAGCGACGCGGAGGGTGCCCACGAGACGTGCACACGGTCTCCCGGACGCAGCATCGGGAGATCTTGTTCGGCGCCGACGTGGGCGATGATCGTGGAATCGTCGGGAGCGGCCAGTAACAACCGCACCACCGGACCCTGGAACGTCAGATCCTTGACCGTCGCCTGCACGGTGGCCACGTCGCCGGTGGGCGCGTCCATCGACACCTGGACGCGTTCGGGCCGCACCATCAGCGTCGCATGACCACCGGGCTCGATCGTCGTCTCGCCGGGGCGGGCCTTCAACGTTGTTCCGAGAACCTCGACTTCGACGAATTCGCGGTTGGTGCGACCCGTCTGTCGGCCGGCCCAGAGGTTGGCCTGGCCGATGAAGTTGGCGACGAACACCGTCGCGGGACGGTCGTAGATCTCGGTCGGTGTGCCGATCTGGTCGACATTGCCCGCGTTCATGACCGCGATCCGGTCACTCATCGTGAGCGCTTCCTCCTGGTCGTGCGTCACGTAGATGAACGTGATCCCGACCTCGCGCTGTATTCGCTTGAGCTCGAACTGCATGGCGTGTCGCAGTTTCAGGTCCAGCGCACCGAGCGGTTCGTCGAGCAGCAGCGCGCTGGGGTAGTTGACCAGCGCGCGCGCCAGAGCCACCCGCTGCTGTTGCCCGCCCGACAGCTGTGCGGGCCTGCGCTCGGCGAAGTCGGTCAGCCGGACGACCTCCAGCAGTTCGTCGACCCGCTTGCGGACCTCAGCCTTGTCCTTCTTGCGGCTCCGCGGTCCATACGCGACGTTGTCCCATACCGACATGTGCGGGAACAGCGCATAGTGCTGGAACACGGTGTTGACATTGCGTTTATGCGGTGGCACCCGTGAGACGTCGGAGCCCTCGAGCCGGATCGCGCCTTCGGTCGGCGTCTCGAAGCCTGCGATCATCCGCAAGGTGGTCGTCTTCCCGCAGCCGGAGGGGCCGAGCAGCGAGAAGAACTCGCCCGATGCGATGGAGAAATCCGCGTCGAGCACCGCGACGTAGGCGTCGAAGCGCTTCGTCACATGGTCGATCTCGATGACCGGGCCGCCCTTGGGGCGGGCGTCCCCTTCTCGTCCCGTCGGCTGGTCAACGGCGGTGGTGTGTGAGCCGGTCAGAGCGGATCCTCCTCAAAGCAGCCCCCGGAGCTGTGGATAAAACAATCGCCGATCAAGCGGACCTTCGCAAGCGATTCCGTAACGAATTTACATTTCGACAATGGAATCCTTTGTTGCTGATGCGGCAAACCACGAGAATCCGCTGAAGCGAGCGTAACGGTCCACGGCCGGTCTGTCTGGGCAGCCGGCTGCGGGAGTGGCGACAAAGGGCGCATTTTCAGTCTCGCAGCCGCCGGCCGCCAGGTCGGAGAAATCCGCTCGCCCGTTTACGCCCGGCGCGTACCCGGGTAGTGGACACCCATGGCCACGGTGGATGTCTCGGTGTCGTCCGATCTCAGCCCGGAAAAGGCGTGGGAACTCGCATCGGATCTGAGCCGCTTCGACGAGTGGCTGACCATATTCGGCGGGTGGCGGAGCGAGGTTCCCAAGCAGGTCGAGGTCGGCACCACCGTGTCGTCAACGATCAAGGTGAAGGGATTTCGCAACGTCATCCACTGGCGGGTCACCCGCTACGACGAGCCCAAGGCGATCGAGATGGTCGGCCGCGGTAAGCCGGCCGTCTGCATCGCGTTGCGCCTATGTGTACAAGAAGCACGTCCTGGCGCTTCCAACGATGTCGCCCCGGGCTCCGTCTTTCAGGTGGTCGCCGATCTCACCGGCGGACTGCTCAACACCCCCGTCGGCAACCTGGTCGCCAAGGTCCTCGAGTCCGACGTCCGCCGGTCGGTGACGAACCTGGCCGCGCTGCGCTAGCCCCATTCGTGGTTCATGGCGCGGGATTCGTAGCGCGCCTCGACGGATTCCGGCGGCGGTGTGCCCAGCCGCGAAAAAGCGATGAGCACCATCGCCAGCGCCGCGGTCGCAGCGCCGCCGATGAAGATGGCGAAGAAGCTGCTCTCCAACGGCGCACCCGTACCGGCCGCCACCCGGCTGAGCAACACCGCGACCAGCGCCGCCGCCGTCGAACTCCCGATCGTGCGGGCGATCGCGTTCATGCTCGTGGCGATACCGGTCTCGCCGGCGTCGACCTCGTTGACCACCAGTGCGGGCAGGGCGCCGTAACCGAGGCTGATGTACGCGTTGGCCAGGATGCCCGCGACGATGACTTGCCACGCCTGCGAATGGACGAACGCGGCCAACAGGAACCCGGCGATCCCTGCGAGGGCCGCGACCAGCAGTACCGGGCGGGCCCCGAAGCGGTCGATGAACCTCCCGCTGAACAAGGCGATGAGAAAGCCGACGGCCACGCCGGGAAGCAGGAAGACCACGCTGGCCTCCAGGACGGTGGCACCGAAGCCGTACCCCGCAGCCTCCCTGGGGATTTGGACGAACTGAGTCAAGCCGAGGAAGGCGAAGTACAGGCCCATCCCGACAAAAACGGTGGCAAGGTTGGTGAGCAGAATCGGACGCCGCCGCAGCATTTCCGTCGAGACCAGCGGTTGTTTGGCACGCTGTTCCCACCGCCACCAGCCGACGAGTACGACCACACCGCCCACACCGCAGGCGAGCGTCGCCGGCGATGTCCAGCCCCATGACTGCCCCTGCGTGAGCGAGAGCAGGACGGTCGACAAGCCCAACGCCAGCCCGATCGCGCCGAGCCAATCGATGGTCCCGCTGACGTCGCGTGGCCTGTGCGGGATCACGAAAGCCGCGATCACGATGGCAACGGCGGTGAACACGGTGGTCAGCCAGAAGACCCGGTGGTAGCCCGCGTTGCCGCTCATCAACAGTCCCACCACGACGAGACCGCTGCCGCCGCCGAAGCCCAGCGTGCCCGACAGCACTGCCATCGCCGACATCAGCCGGTTGGGAGACAGCTCTTCGCGCAGGATCGCGATGCCCACCGGGTATAGGGCGAAGGAGGCGGCCTGCAGGACGCGGCTGAGGATCAGCAACGGCAGAGACGTCGTGGTGGCGGCGAGCAGCGAACCGACGAGCACGACCGCGAGGACGCTCAGCAGTACCCGCTTCTTGCTGTGCAGGTCGGCGAGTCGTCCGATCAGCGGCGTCGCGGCGATTGCGGCGAGCAGGTTGGCGGTGACCGCCCAGCTGACGCCGACATCGGACGCGTGAAGCTGATCGGCGATGATGCCCAGCACGGGGACGACGGCGGTCTGCAACACCGCGACCGTCAAGACCACGATGCTCAAACCCGCGACCAGCAGCCTGTGGCGCCCACTCGCGTCGTTGGACATGGCCGACCGGGTCGCATCGGTCTCGACCACGCACCGCTCCGATCGTTAGCTCATCTTTGGTTCTCTGATTATGTGCCTAGACCCGTAGCGGGCTCGCGGGTGCCCGCGCATGATCGAATAGGCCCATGTCACAACGGAGCATTTCGAGTCCGCTCACACAATCGACGTTCAGCGGCCATCGTCCCGCAGGCGCCGGTGACCTGTCGGTCGAGACGCACGGCATCACGCCCGTCGCCGAGGATCAGCGTTACGGCAGTCCCGGCAGGTTGTTCACGGTCTGGTTCGCTCCGCAGGTCAACATGACCGGAGTCTTCACCGGAACGCTGGCAATAGTTTTCGGCCTCGGATTCTGGTTGGGTCTGGCCGCGATGGTGATCGGAACCGTCCTGGGTTCGCTTGTCGTGGGCTACCTGTCGACGTGGGGTCCGAGAACCGGCACCGGTCAGCTGCCGAACTCGCGGATGGCGTTCGGCGGAGGCGTCGTGCTGCCCGCCGCGTTGCAGTGGCTGTCGTCGATCGCGTGGGATGCACTTGTCGGATTGTTCGGTGGGGAAGCCCTGGCCGTGTTGCTCGATATCCCGTTCTGGATCGCTGTGCTGATCGTCCTCGGGGTTCAAGGCGCGGTCGGCTATTTCGGCTATGAACTCATCCACCGGCTGCAGGCGGTCCTGACCGTCGTCTTGTTCACCACCTTTGTGGTGTTCGCAGTGAAACTCGTTGGCGGACATGACATCATCACGCCGGCCGAGGTGTCCGGGCCTGACCTGTTCGGCGCGTTCGTGCTCGAGGTCACCGTCGCCTTCAGCTTGGCGGTGTCGTGGGCCAGTTACGCCGCCGACTTCAGTCGTTATCTGCCCGCGAATTCGTCGCGTGCCCGAGTTTTCGGTTTCACGTTCGCGGGGATCGTTTCGGCCTACATCTTTGTGCAGGCCATCGGGATCGCGGCCGCCGGCGCGATCGGAGACCACACCGCGGAGGGATTGCGCTCGGTGATGGGCGGCGGGGTGTTGGGCGCTCTGACATTGCTGATAATCGCGGTTGCGTCCGTCGGATCCGGAGTGATGAACGACTACAGCGGATCGCTGGCATTGCAAACCATCGGGGTCAGGGTGCGTCGGCCGGTGTCGGCGGTGATCGTCGCAGCGCTGGCATTCTCGCTGATCCTCTGGTTGCACGCGGCCGACACCGCGACACGGTTCACCGACGTGCTGCTGCTTGTGAGTTATTGGATTCCCGCGTTCGTCGCGGTCGTCGTCATCGACTGGGCGCTGCGCATCCGTGGCAGGGCAAGCATCAACCCGGCCCAGGAACCGACCGTGCGACGCGATGCCGCCGTTGCGCTGGTCGTGTTCGTGGTGGCATACGCGGCGGCGATCCCGTTCATGAACACGTCGATATTCCAAGGGCCGGTCGCCCTCGCGTGGCACGGCGCCGACGTCGCCTACTTCGTCAATCTGTTGGTCGCCGCCGCGCTTTACGGCGGTTATCGATTGGTGGGCAGGCGCCGCGCATCAGTCTGATGACCGGTGGTCTCGATGAAATCGTCGATGAGATCCACTACGTCGCCTGGCCGTTCGACATGCGGGAAATGACCGACGCCTTCGAGTACCTCCAGCCTGCTGCCCTCTCGCGCTTCGTGCAGGGCGTAGCCGTGCTCGACGGGGATGATGCGGTCCTGATCTCCCCAGATCACCATCGTCGGCAGATCGGAGGTCAGATACAGGCGGTTCAAGGCACTCACCGCTTGACCGCGATGATCGACAACCGAGCGCAGTGTCCGCAAGAACGCCTGTCGCGTCTCGGAATCGCCCAAAGATGAATAGGCGCTCCACATCTCGGCACCACGGGGCGACTGTATCCCTGCCGTCGAGAACCACGAACGAATTTTGTTGCCCGCGGTGAGAACGGGGCGAGGCGCAATGACCGGCAGGATCAGCTCAGCCCCCGGCGCCGACAGCATTCGAAGTGTCCAGCCGACGTCCGGACCCAGACCACCGCTGCTGATGAGAACCAGCCGCTCGCACAGGTCCGGATGCTGGTAGACGAATTGCATCGCCACACCGCCGCCCAACGACTGGCCGATGATCGTCGCCCGCGACACCGCCAACTCGTCGAGCAGATCCCGTAGCCACACCGCGAACGCGCCGAGCGAGTAATCGCCCCGCGGTTTCGCGGATTGTCCGTGGCCGAGCAGGTCGGGCGCGACGACGCGATACTTCCTGGCCAGCTGGGGGATCACCGCTCGCCACGTCCCCGAACTTCCCGCCATTCCGTGGATGAGCAGCAATGTCTCGGGGCCCGCGCCGACATCCTGGTAAGCCACGCGATCGCCGTGCAGCTCGAGGTACTTCATCTCACCCATGTCGATCTCACCCATGTCGATTCGACCCCTTAATGATGTTCGGTTCCTGTCTACCCCGAAACCGCGACAGGTAAAGCCAAGTCGCTTGGTAACCGGGCCATTCGTAGCGCGGGATCGCGTCACTATTGCGCGATATTGCGCCCAGGGTCACATCGTCGGCAGTTACGACTGCGCCACGCCAGCGCAGCGGCCAGACTTATGACATCACCACACAAGCCGAGTTCACGACGTATGGCACGTCGCATTGGGTCGTGCTGGCCGTGTTCGCGACGGGCGCGGTGGCCCTGGTGTGGCTCGGCCGCAGGCAGACCGAACGTCAGGCGCGCCGCTTCGGCCGGGTCGTCGGCGCGATCACGGCGGCGATCTACGCCGCTGCGTTCGTCAACGCGCTGATCCCACCCGATCTGCGGTGGTCGGTACCGCTGCACCTCACCGATCTGGCGACCGTTGTCACCGCTTACGCCATGTGGTCGCAACGGCACTGGGCCTATGTGTTGACCTACTACTGGGGTCTGGTCCTCAGCGTGCAGGCGTTGATCTCGCCGGTGCTGACCGGACCCGACTTTCCGAATTACCAGTTCCTCGGATTCTGGTCGATTCATCTGCTGGTCGTCTGGGCCGCGATCTATCTCACCTGGGGCCGGGGCATGCGGCCCGGGTGGCGCAGCTACCGGTTCGTGGTGGTGGTGACCGTGACATGGGTGGTAGTCACCATGACGTTCAACAGCTTCGCCGGAAGCAACTACGGCTTCCTCAACGCGAAACCCGCGCACCGCGTCGTTACTGGATGTGATGGGCCCGTGGCCGTGGTACGTGCTTGTGGGAGCGGTACTGGTGGCGGCGGTGTGGGCGGCGATGACCTGGCCGTGGGAACGGTTGCATCGAGGTCAGAGTGACGAGGGCGGACCCGGTTCCTCGGCGTGTTCGTCGGTCAGTTGAGGGACAGTCATGCCGTCGACGAGCCGGGTCCAGCAAGTGCGTCATCGGGGACATCCAGCTGTTGAAGAAGTCACTTGACTTCAAGCGGGCTTGGACGTGCAAGCTTTGGGCATGACTGCTCCAGAGCCGTTACCGGTCAACCATCACGCCGACCACCCCGGTTTTTCGGGTATGACCGGGGTGATCGTCGGACTGATGCTGCTGTGGATGGGGCGGGCCAACGCCTGTCTGGCCTGCACGGTCACCGATGTCTCGACCGGCGACCGAGTCGTGGACGTCGGGTGCGGCCCCGGAAGCGCGGTGCGGGAAGCCGCGCGACGTGGTGCCCGTGTGACCGGCGTAGAGCCGGCGCCTGTGATGCTGCGACTGGCCCGCACCTTCACCCGGGATGCGGGTATCGAGTGGGTCGAGGGCACTGCGGAGAAGACGCCGCTGCCGGACGGATCGGCCACGGTCCTGTGGTCGTTGGCGACCGTGCACCACTGGAAGGACGTCGGCCTGGGGCTCAATGAGGCGTACAGGGTCCTTGCGCCGAAAGGGCGACTGCTTGCCATCGAGCGCCGGTCACAACCGGGGGCGACCGGGCTCGCGAGCCATGGGTGGACGCAACAACAGGCGGAATCTTTTGCGGCCCAATGCCGCACAGCGGGCTTCACCGACGTGGCGATTGGTCAACACGGTCGGGGCCGCCGTACGGTGTGGGCGGTGAGTGCCACCCGATCGTGAACGGTTGGCGACGCCTATGTGTTGCGGGAGCGCCGACGCAGCGACACCGACCCGGCCGACGAAGCGGCGCGCGAAGAGGAAGATGCCACTTCTGGTTGAGGAGCGGCACTGTGCGAGGATGCGCGAATGGTCACGGAACCTGCGCATTTCACGCAATCTGGGGACGGCGAGTTCACGCCTACCCGCTATGCGCTGAGCCATTGGGGCGACGATCATCTCAACGGACCCGCCGTCGTGGGTCTGGCGGCACAGGTGCTGGAGAATCATTTCGGATCGCCCGACTTCATGCCGACCCGCATCACGGTCGACCTGTTCAGGGCGGCCCGCTGCGCCCCGACGACGGTGGATGTGCGCGAAGTTCGTGACGGGCGCCGGGTGCGCAGTGCGGAATGCGATGTGCTTCAGGACGGTCGGGCCGTTGCACGTGCGACATTGGTCCAGTACCGGCGCTCATCGGCACCGCCCGGGCGTCAATGGGCCGCATCAATGCCGCACCCGACGCCGCCGCCCCCGGACGATCAGTTGATGCCGTTCGTCGGCAGCGAATCCGGCTGGACCCGCACGCCGGCGGCACACCAGAACGAGTCACGCAAGACGTTCTGTTACGGAGGCATCAATGTCGTTGCGGGGGAGTTTATTTCGCCGTTCGTACGGGCGGTGATGGTCTCCGAGGCGACGAGTCTGGTGACCAACCTCGGCACCGCAGGCATCGGCTACATCAACGGTGATCTGACGGTGGCCCTATCTCGATTGCCGGTCGACGAATGGATCTGCATTCAGGGCGATTCACACTGGGCGTCGGGCGGCATCGCTGTAGGAACGGCAACCCTGTTCGACCACAAGGGGGCATTCGGATCGGGTATGACGACCGCGGTGGCCAACCCCGCCGCCCAGATCGACTTCACGACCAGGTCATTCGAGAAGCGAGGACTCGACTACGAATAGTGCGGTGTGCGTGCCTCACCAGTGCCAACGCCTTCTGGGAGTGCTATTGCCGCCGTTATCACCGGCTGCCGCCGTCGACGGCGGCGTCACGGGCTTGGGCGCCACGCTGATCGGCGCGCGGGTGACACCGATGTCAGGTTTCGACTGCTCCGACGACCCGACGCGTGGCGACTGGTATTGCGGGACATACACCGGGGCATCCTGTGCCGGTGCCGGTCGGCGCCGGCGGCGGTCGGGCGGGGGAGCCGGTGGTGGTGCGGGCCGACTCGTGAGCGTCGGCGCGACGCTCACGGTCGTCGGCAGGGCATTGCCGGGTGCCGGTCCCGTCGTCGGTGTCACGGTCGTCGGCTCCTCGGAAACCGGGCCCGGCGTTCGTAGCAGCATGGAAACGAGCGCCAACGCCGCAGCGACGGCCATGACGGCGATCAGGGCGATCAATGCCCGCTTGGTGCGGTACCACGGCACGGGTGCGGGCTTGAACGTCAGCATGCTGCCGGCCGAAGGCCCGCGGTCGATCACCGGCTCCGCATAGACCCTGACGTTCTCCTCGCGATCGATGGATCGGTCCTCGACGTAGCCGCCGGGCTCGTCAACCACTACGACCGGGCCGTCGTAGTCGTCGAAAACGTCGCTGGTCACCGGAATCGGCTCGGTGATCGGCTCGCGTTGGCCATCGGTGAGTTGTGTGTCGTCAAGATCGGCCGGCGACTCATCGATATCCCTTCCCCATAGGGCGACGCTCTCGGCCATGCGCCCATTTTAACGGTCTGCGGTGTGCATATAGAAACCCGCGATTATCAACCCGAAACCGATTGGCACCAAGAAGATTCAGGCGCCGGCGTCGGCAACCCGCTCGCGACGACGTACGATCGCGCGCATGACAAGCGCGGCAGCGGAGGAACAGCGCCTGCGAGACCTCACGCTGCTGCGCAAGGTTCGTGACCGGATGGACCGCGAGTACGCCCAGCCGCTGGACGTCGAGGCGCTCGCCCGCGGGGTGAACATGTCGGCCGGGCACCTATCGCGCCAATTCAAAAGCGCTTACGGAGAATCTCCGTACTCCTATCTGATGACCCGGCGCATCGAGCGGGCGATGGCCCTGTTGCGGCGCGGCGACAAGTCCGTGACCGAGGTCTGTTTCGCCGTCGGCTGCTCGTCGCTTGGTACGTTCAGCACCCGTTTCACCGAGTTGGTCGGCGTGCCGCCCAGCACGTACCGGCGCGAGGCGGTCGACGAGGCGGCGGGAATACCGCCCTGCGTCGCCAAGCAGGTGACGCGACCGATCAGGAATCGAGAAGCGTCGGATTCCGCGCCGCAGTTAACGTGACGGCCATGGACATCACGATCAATTCGAGCTTCCTGCCGCACACCGACCCGGAACAGTCCCTGGCCTTCTATCGCGATGCGCTCGGCTTCGAGGTCCGCAAGGACGTCGGGTACCAGGACATGCGCTGGATCACCATCGGCCCGTCGGGCCGGTCGGACATGAACATCGTCCTGACGCCGCCTGCCGCCGACCCCGGGATCACCGAAGACGAGCGCCGCATCATCGCCGAGATGATGGCCAAGGGCACCTACGCCAGCATCATGCTGGCCACCGGCGACCTCGACGCCGTGTTCGAGCGGGCGCAGGCCACCGGCGCCGAAGTGATGCAGGAGCCGACCGACCAACCGTGGGGCGCACGCGACTGCGCCTTCCGCGACCCCGCGGGCAACACCGTCCGCATTCAGGAGTTGCGCTAGACCATCGCGACCACTTTCCGCCCGAAACGGGGCCCACACGAATTCGGGGATATTCCAGCAGCCAAAGTGCGAGAAACAACGTGCTGGAATACCGTTTCGCGGCAAGATGCCGGGGGTGGCGATCGACGTAGATGTTCTTCGGCAGAAATATGCCGTTGAGCGGGACCGCCGATTGCGCCCGGACGGCATCGCCCAGTACGTCGAGATCTCAGGTCCATTCGCCGACTTCGCGAAAGATCCGTGGTGCGATCCGGATTTCACCCGCGCGCCACTGTCCGACGAGGTCGACGTCGCGATCATCGGCGCCGGATTCGGTGGGCTTCTCACCGGCGCCCGGCTGCGGGATCTGGGCGTGGAAAGCATCCGGCTGATCGACAAGGCCGCCGATGTGGGAGGCACCTGGTACTGGAATCGGTATCCGGGCATCGCCTGCGACGTCGAGTCGTATGTCTACATGCCGCTGCTCGAGGAGCTGGGTTACGTCCCGACCGAGAAATACGCGAAGGGCCCTGAGATCTTCGCGCACTGCAAGAGCATCGCAGAGCATTACGACCTGTACCGCGACATCTGCCTGCAGACCGAGGTCCACGAGATCCGCTGGGAACCCGAACTCCAGCGCTGGGTAATCGCAACCAATCACGGCGACACCATTCGCGCGCGCTTCGTCGCGATGGCCAACGGATATCTGCAAAAGCCGAAACTGCCCGGCATCGAAGGGATCATGGCCTTCGAAGGGCACACGTTCCATACCAGCCGATGGGACTACGACTACACCGGCTCCGATCTGGCGAAGCTGGCGGACAAGCGGGTCGGGATCATCGGCACCGGTGCCACGGCCATCCAGTGCGTGCCGCACATCGCCAAGGCGGTCAAACAACTGCTCGTCTTTCAGCGCACGCCCTCGACCGTCGATGTGCGTGGCAACCGGCCGACCGACCCGGCATGGTCGGCGTCGCTGTACGAGGGATGGCAACGCCGCCGTATCGAGAATTTTCAGCTGCTCACCGCGGGCGGGGAGGCCGATGAGGATCTGGTCGACGACGCGTGGACGAGCATCGTGAAAAAGCTGTTCGTGATGCGGCAGACCGCAGTCGTCGGGATGTCCGACGAAGAACGTTTGCGCGCAGTGGAAATGGCCGACTTCGCCAAGATGGACGAGATCCGCGGCCGCGTCGATTCGATAGTCGCCGATCCCGCCACCGCCGAAGCGCTCAAACCCTGGTACGGCTACTTCTGCAAGCGACCCTGCTTTCACGACGACTATCTGCAGACATTCAACCGGGACAACGTGACGCTGGTCGATACGCGGGGCAATGGTGTGGAGCGCATCACCTGCGACGGCGTGGTGGTCGACGGCACCGAATACAGGGTCGACTGCCTGATTTTCGCCACCGGCTTCGAGGTCGGCACCGAGTACTCGCAGCGAACCGGCTTCGAGATCGTCGGACGGGACGCAGTCACGCTCACCGACACGTGGCGAGACGGTGTGCGAACTCTGCACGGCCTGACGGTCCACGGCTTCCCGAACTGCTTCATCCTTTCCATCGCGCAGTCGGGGTTCACCGTGAACTTCCCATATCTGCTCGACGTGCAGGCACGTCACACCGCAGAGGTGATCGCGTGGGCGCTGCGCAATGACGTCACCGCGGTGGAGGCATCAGCCGACGCCGAGTCGGCTTGGGTCGACACGATCGTCGCACGGTCGGCGGCGAGTGCGGACCGGGCTAAAACCTGCACTCCGGGCTACTACAACCGCGAAGGTCAGGCGAACGCAAAGACACGTCAGGGCAGCTTCTTCTACGGCACCCCGACCGAATACGCCGACATCCTTGAGGCATCTCGAGCGCACGGCACACCGGAAGGGTTCGAGATCCGCACAGGTATCCATCGATGACGAGGCGCGGCCGATACCTCACCGGTCGTGTTCGGGCACTGACTCGCCGCGGTAGGTCGCCGCGCGTGGTGATCATCGGGGCCGGCTTCGGCGGACTCGCGGCAGCGGTCGCATTACGGCGCAAAGGCATCGACGATCTGTCGATTGTCGAACGCTCCGACGGTGTCGGTGGCACCTGGCGGCAGAACACCTATCCGGGCGCCGCATGCGACATCCAGAGCCACCTGTATTCGTTTTCGTTCGCACCCAACCGCAACTGGACCCGTACCTACGCCTACCAACCGGAGATCCTTTCGTACCTCGAGTCGGTCGCTGACGATTTCGACCTGCGTCGCCACCTCATGGTCGGCACCGGGGTGCAGAGGCTCATCTGGAACGAACAGAAAGCCCACTGGGACGTCGAACTCACCGACGGCCGGAGCATCGTCGCCGATGTCGTCGTCAGCGCGGTCGGGTTGTTCGGCGCCGCACGCTATCCCGACATCGAGGGCATCACGGAGTTTTCGGGCACGCTGATGCACACCGCGCAGTGGGACCCGAACGTCGACTTGGCAGGCAAGCGGGTGGCTGTCGTCGGCACCGGGGCAAGTGGTGTGCAGGTCATCCCCGAACTCGCCACCACGACCGCAGTGCTGACGGTATTTCAGCGCACGCCACCGTGGATGGTGCCGAAGGAGGATCGGCCATACAGCCGTGACGAGCTCGCCCGGTTCCGGCGGATACCGTGGGCCGCGCTGCGTGAACGGTGGCGGCTGTGGAAGATGCAGCACGACAACACCGCGTTGACGCCCGATCATCCGAGAATGGCGGTGGTCCAGGAGTTGTCGGAGAACTTTCTGATACGCCATGTCACCGACGAGACGATGCGCGACGCATTGACTCCTCGCTATCCGTTCCGCTGCAAGCGCGTACTGCTCGGTGAGAAGTATTACGCGGCACTGCAATACCCGCACGTCGATCTGGTGACGGATCCGATCGAGCGGGTCACGCAGACTGGCATCGTCACCGCGAGCGGGCGTGTCGTCGACGTCGACGCCATTGTGCTGGCGACAGGATTCGAGACCAGCAACTATCTCTCGGATCTCGAGGTCGTCGGGGCCGGCGGCCAGAGCTTGCACGACCTGTGGGGTCAGGATCCGCGGGCCTATCTGGGCGTCGCCGTGAGCGGCTTTCCCAACTTCTTCATGTTGTACGGACCCAACACCAACCAGGGCGCGAACTCGATCATCTACATCCTGGAGGCCGGCGCACGTATGGTGGCCAGCGCGGTGAGCCTGTTGGCGAGGCGTGGCGGCCATCTCGTCCTGCGACCCGAGGTCGAATCACGCTTCAACGAGCAGGTTT
Organism: uncultured Actinomycetota bacterium; assembly: GCA_963843135.1. Lineage (GTDB taxonomy): Bacteria > Actinomycetota > Actinomycetes > Mycobacteriales > Mycobacteriaceae > Mycobacterium. The sequence goes on along the minus strand of CAWJJA010000024.1, from coordinate 318,052 downwards.
CCGCGGACCTGGAACGGACGATCTGGACACAATGCGACAGCTACTACCGATCGCCGACCGGACGGATCGTTACCCAGTGGCCGCATTCGGAGCTCGACTACGCCCGGGCGACTTGGCGAATACGGTCACGAGACTGGCTTCACCAGACCTAACCGCGACCGGTCTTTTTCGGTGTCGAGCGGCCTCTCGGCGGCTTCTCGGCGGCAGGGGCTGACCCGCGAGTGGCGAGTCGACTCAGAGTGGCGACGCCCGGCAGGGACGACACGGCGCCGTAGACCTCGTTACCCGTCGAGACGAGCGCTTCGAGTTGCGGCAGTATCGCGTCCATCGTGCGGATCATCGGGTCAGCGAGCGCGAGGTAGCGTTCGGCGCGGTCGATCGCCGTGTTGAGGCGCTCCGTCGCCGTCGCCAGATTCTCGATCAGATCCGGCAGCTGGCTCGCGAGCTGTATCGACGCGGGCGGGATGCGCAACGCCGCACCGGCGACGGCCTGCGCATTCTCGGCCGCCGACTGCACGGCGGCCTGCGCAGTGTCCGCGGCTGCCTGGGCGGTGTCCGCGGCTGCCTGCGCCGCGGCCTTGATGTCTTTCGGTGTAGGAACCCTGCTCGCCATCTAACAACTGTGCCGCACGTCGATCGGACTTTCTGCACTTTGGCCGATAGGCGTGTCGTCTTTCTGCCCGGCTGGGAGGGGGAAATTGTCGCGGTGACGTATTCGCCTGCGGTGCAGTGTCATTACGGGGGAGCGACAGTATCAGCCCCCCGGGGTGTTCGTCGTCCCGGAGGGGTGTGGAGCCGATGGCCATGACGAATCGGGTGCTTGCCGGGATACTTGTACAACTTCACCGACAGCGAGGGGCCGCGCGTGACAGTAGTCGCCATCTATCTCGTCATCACGTTCGGTCTCGGCGGCCTCGCCATGGCGCTGCGTCTTCCTCCTCTGGTCGGCTTCCTGGCGGCGGGATTCGTCATCAACGCCCTCAATGTCGAGGACGTGCCGCAACTGGAAGTGCTGGCCGATTTAGGCGTCACGCTGTTGCTGTTCGCGATTGGACTCAAGCTCAACGTCCGAATCCTGCTGCGCCGCGAGGTGTGGCTGACCACATCCGTGCACATGCTGGTCAGCGTCGTCCTCGGAAGTATCGCCCTGTGGCTGGCAGCCGTGGCCGGGGTGGCCATGCTGTCCGGGCAGAGACTGCAGACGATCGCCCTGCTCGCCTTCGCGCTGTCGTTCTCCAGCACGGTGTTCGTAATCAAGGTGCTCGAGGAGAGGGGCGAATCGCACGCGCTCTACGGCCGCGTCGCGATCGGCATCCTGGTCATGCAGGACATCGTCGCCGTCGTTTTTCTCACCGCCACCAGCGGTCACCTGCCCAGCCCATGGGCACTGACGTTGGTAGGCCTGTGGCCTCTGACCCGATTCGCACGCAGGATCTGGACTCGGTTGGGCCATGGTGAGATGCAGTCCCTGTTCGGCATCGTGATGGCGTTGGTGCCGGGGTATGCGTTGTTCTCTGCGGTCGGGCTGAAGGGTGACCTCGGCGCCCTGATCATCGGCGTGCTGCTGGCGTCGCACTCGGCGTCCTCCGAGCTGTCACGTTCGTTGTTCCACATCAAGGAACTGCTGCTCGTGGGGTTTTTCGTGTCGATCGGTCTGACCGGCCTGCCCGATTGGCCCACCATCGGCGTCGCGGTGCTGATGGTGTTGCTGCTGCCGTTCAAGGCGGGCTGGTATGTGATCCTGCTGTCGCGCATGAAGCTGCGATATCGCACCGCATTGCTCGCTGGGCTGGGCCTGATGAACTACTCCGAATTCGGATTGATCGTCGTGTCGGTCGGAGTCTCGGCAGGGCTGCTGGCGGAAGCCTGGCTGGTCGAGATGTCGATAGCCGTGGCATTGAGCTTCGTCCTCGCGGCGCTGGTCAACGGTCGCGGACATCTGATGGTGGAGAAGATCGCGGCGCGACTACCCGCGCAGGACGAGAACGCCCTGCACCCCGAGGAACGCCCGGGCGACGCCGGCGACGCAGAAGTCGTGATCATCGGCATGGGGCGCGTCGGGTTCGCCGCCTACCAGCGAATGACCGACCATTACGGTCTGCGGGTGGTCGGTGTCGACTTCGACGGACCCCGAATCCAGCGGCTCGCGGCCGACGGCCTGCGGGTCATCGAAGGTGATGCCACCGATCTGGATTTCTGGCACCAACTACGTCACTCCGAGTCGGTGCGCATCGCCGTGCTGGCCATGCCGCGTCACGGCGCCAACGTCACCGCGCTCGCGTGTCTGCGCGAGTCCGGATTCAGTGGCAAGGTCGCCGCCGTCGCCAGATACGACGATGAAGTTCAGTGGGCCAAGGACCATGGTGTGGACATCGCGTTCAATGTCTATGCGGGCGCGGGTCTGGAGTTGGCCGATCAGGTGTCCGACGACGAAGCGCCTCGCGAACCGGTTCAACCTGCCGAGGAAGGCCCAAAATAGGATCTATGCGACAGCCTAATAACCTTGCGCCCCAGGATAATTCATCACAGTGACGAATTGTGACGATGCGGCGGGGCAGGGGGAAGATCATGGGCAGGGGAGCCGAAACGCGTCGAGCTCAATATTTTTGACCACCGTCGAGAGGCCGAGCGGCTCCGTCACCGCGCATACCTCAGCCAGCTGGCTGGGGTTCACATATTCTGCGTGTAGCACAGCCTTATTGGCGGCCAGGAAGTTGTCTTGATACTGCGCGCACTCGTTGAACGTGAAGCATTCCTCGTTGAGCGCCCAATCGAAGTCGGGCTCAAGATCGGCCAGCTGGTCGATGTCGTTCTTGAGCCCCACTGAGAGCCCACGCGCGTGAGCTTGCGCGGCGATGAAGCGGTTGTAGTCGAGCTGATCGGCTTGCGTCAGCTCGAAGCCGGTGTCGTTGCGGTAGCCATCGACGTTGTCGGGCTCGACGGCGTCGCAGCCGCGTGCCACCGCGAGATCGAGTCGTCGCTGCATGAGCGTGCGAACCTCGGCGCTGCGTAGGTCCAACCACAGTTCGTCCTCAAATGGAGCACCGAGCGGTTTGCCCTTGCCTGCCGCGGCGAAGTCGGCGGCGTCTGGGCGGAACCCCTCAAAGCTGCCGGCGCTGAAGTAGCAGATGACGGTGCGGCCGTCGGCTTTCAGCGTCGCCAGTTCCTCGTCGTTAGTGGTGAACAGATCTACGTCGTAGGCGGCCACGTCAACCGAAGTATCGATAGGCAAGCCGGACAGCTGCCACTGCCATGTAGTGCCGACAGGCGGGCGCCAGACCGTCCCGGCGCTGCCCGCGCTGGTCGCGGCAGCGGTGTCAGATTCGCCTGCGCCGTCACCGCCACCGCACGCGGTAATAGTCGCGAGGGCGAGTACGCCGTACACAACGCGTGGCGCAATAGGCATGAGTTCCACTGTGACACGTCGTCGGACCAAACGACACGAACGTGAACCGACGATCTGTCGGGCGAGGATGCAGAGCAGGCCTTGACGAAAGATGCGTGATATCCCAATAGCACTGCGTTCCATAGTGATTAGCCGAAGTGACCAGATAGGGCAAATCTGCGACCCAACACGGAACGGGATGTCCCGATTCTGGCGGATGTTGGATTCTAACCGCTGCCTCGGCTCCGACGAACCCAACGTCTTCCTCGACGACTTTGGCGTGTGGATCATCGGAAGTCGCCGATCGATGCTGGCGCTAGGCTGGCGCTGGAAGTAACGTGGTTTGCGGGGTAACCCCGGACAAGGACAACTGGTTTGGCCGTCCGGTGCGGTAACCCGGCAAGGACCACCTTCCAAGAAAGGTCCTGTCTTGAGAAGGGATGCCGTGAACGCGCTCGAGATGGCGACGGCCGAGCGAACCGACCTGGCGGATCTTCTGGCGACGCTGATGCCCGAGCAGTGGGAAGGCCCTTCGCTGTGCGAGGGCTGGCGTGTCCGTGACGTGGTCGCTCACGTGATGAGCTTCGACGTCAGTCCACTTCGGATGCTTCGCCGTGCCATTCGCGGTCGGATCGTCCACATCAACCAAGCCGGCGTCGACGAACTTGCGCTTCTGAGTACGGACCAGCTCCTCGACAGGCTGCGTACTCACCTGCGCCCACAGGGACTGGCCACAGCATTCGGAGGACGGCTCGCCCTGCTCGATGTGACCATCCATCATCAAGACATCCGCAGACCGCTCGGTCTGCCACGGCAGATTCCCGCTGAACGGCTGCGCTCGGTCCTGGACTCCAGTCTGCGCAGCCTGGAATTACCGGCGTGGCGCATCGCTCGCGGTGTACACCTCACCACTTCCGATCTGGACTGGAGCCACGGCTCAGGGCCAGAGGTTTCAGGACCGGCGGAGGCCATGCTGATGGCGATCACCGGTCGGGCATGCGCCGTTGGTGAGCTGACTGGTCCAGGGCAGCCGGTGGTGGCCGCCCGGCTTGCTCGCTGACACCTTCGGCGCACCATCCCTTTTCTCGTTTCTCACTCGCCTGCTCAAGTCGATCGACGTCACCGCGCGGTCGATTGTGATGTCGCATATCGAACCGTCAATGGACCAGCGGGACATGGCAATTCGTCACTGTGACGTAATGCGGACACTCAGCCAGACGGGGGGTGGCAGCTGTGAAAGAAACCGGCGGGCCGCCGCCGAGTGGGATCCACACATCACGGGATTGCGATGAACCGTCGGAGGAAGCCAATCAAGGCGCGCGGCAGCGATGCATCGCCAAAGCATGTGGCAGAGAAGCACGGGCGAGAACTGACCATCGACGGCGTTCGTGCACTTCGCGGGGTTCAGCCTGGTCGGTAATGTGCCGATAAGCCACATTATGTCAAGTAACGTCGTCGTTTTCATCTGATGAATCAGGGACGCATTGGAGCTGCCCTCACCCTCCGCCCAGAAGCACGCCGCCGAGGCCGGCAACACCTGGTTCAGATACGTCCAGCGCTAAACGCGTTGTTCCTGGTTGAAATTCATGACGTGCCATCAGTTCTTGAAGTCGAACGTTTTCTTCGGCGTTCCGGAAGGCTATATCGCACGCGAAGTTCATCGCCGCTAATGGTTCGCCCCGCTGCGCAATCTCTGTCGGCTTGCGCCAGCTCCCCCAGAGTTCCGGGCTGCACCGAGACGAGGTCAGCGTCTCCTGCATCGAGTCGAATTCGTCGGCATCGGCTGGCCCGCCACACGGGTCGATTTGGCCAAACGCCTTGACCTCAACGGTTTATACGGAGTGGAGAGCATGTCGAGGACGGGTAGTGATCTTAGGCGTGGGTGGTGAGTGTGTCGCCCTGCAGTTCTTCCAGTGCCGTCTTGCTGTCGAGGTCGCGGTAGGCGATCGCCAGCCTGATCTGGTTGGCCACGTTGATCTCCCAGCCGTAGTTCTCCAGCGGTGTGGTAAGCCAGCCGATGTAGAAGCACCATGCCGCCGCGAGCCGGTGTTCGTAGCGGAGCTGCTCGACGGAAGGGGCTTCGGCGACGCCGGCCTCTACGAGGTGCTGACGGTAGTAGGCGATCAGCTCGTCTTGGTGTGCTCGGCGGTCCTTCACGGACAGAGCGGTGATGATCAGGTAGCTGACGTCGTGCATGCAGTACCCGCGGGCAGTTAGCTGCCAGTCCAGCAGACCGCGACTGCCGTCGGGCAGTGTGAACGTGTTTCCGACATGACAATCGCCGTGCACGAGGGTGGTCGGCAAGGTGGCCTGGTGCAGTTGGGCCGCGTTCACCTTCTGCAATAACGACTCGGTGGTCTCGCTGACCGATTCGACCAGTTCGCGTTTGAACTGTTGGGTGTTCACTTCCCAGTTGACCAGCATCGGCACCCCACCTTCGTGGGTGAACAGATCGTGGATAGGTCCGCGGGTGTGGGGCAGGACCCAGTCGAGATCGGTGTTGAATCGTGGTGATTGCCAATAGCGGGCGTGCAGCGCGGCGAGTTGGCGCAAGAGGATCTTCACGTCGTCGGCATCGGTGGGCGTGAGCACGTTGGGGAATTCCGCGCCGCGGATGCGGAGGTCTTCCATCACCAGTGCGAATGAGCTGCCGGCCTTGTCGCGTGTGACCCCGACGCATCTGGGCATCAGGACCGGCAGTTCGTCGGCGAGGTGGGCGTAGACGTTGACTTCGTTGTCGTACAACGGAATGTCGCCCAGACCGGGTCGGGCGACCTTGATCGTCAAACGCCGCGGCAGGTGGTCCGAGGCGCTGCAGCCGAAGTCGACCTCGGCGTCGACGGTAATTCGTCGTGCCGTCGAGACCCGTTGCTCGCCATCGGTGGATAGCGCGAAGTCGACCACCCGGACGGCGTCGACGCTGGCTTGCGGGTACCGCGTGCGGATCAGTTCTTGCACCACGGGTACGTCAAATCCTTCTGGCTCCAACGGTATCGACAGGTGGGTCATCGGGATCCTTGAGGTCGCAGTGTGCGGTGATCGACACGTTAAAGCATCTGCTTCACCAGAGTCAACAAAGCACGTGCTTTACCGATCCTGGCAGGTGTGCTTCAATACGCACGTGAGCACGGCATCCGCGAAGGCTGAATCCGGCGACGCGGGCGAGTCGAATGCGCGGGAGTCGTTGTTGGACACCGCTGAGCGGCTGATCGCCGAGCGGGGTATGGGTGTCAGCCTTCGCGAGATCGCCGCGCAGGCAGGACAACGCAACAACTCGGCGGTCATCTACCACTTCGGCAACCACGACGGTTTGATCGCAGCTACCCTGCAACGCCGGATGGGCGAAATCGACGAGCGCCGCCACCTCGCGTTGGCCGAACTCGATTCCCGAGTCGACTACACCCTCGACGACGTCCTGCGAGCCATCATCGAGCCGGCATTGGAGCTGCCCTACTGCAGCGGAGCCACTCACTACGCCCGGTTCGTCGAGCAGATCCGAACCCATCCCATCATTGCCTCGGCCGTTCCCCGCAGCGACAGTTGGCCTGCGACGATGGCCCTCACCCGGCGACTGAGTTCCTTGCTGACGAATTATGGTCGGAGAGACTTATCCCGGCGTATCGGCTCGATGGCCACGACAATGTTCGCGCTGATGGCCGACTACGAACGACGCGGCGAGCTGGACACGCTACGCGGACGCCGACGGGCCTGCCGCGAACTGGTGCCCATCCTGTCCGCGGTCGTCAATGCGCGCCCGTCGTCCTTTCCGACCTGACCGCACAAGACCATCCGCAGACGAGCATCCCCATGCATGACCACGACATCGAGGATCAAATTGAGATCCAACGGTTGCTCACGCGATACGCACGTGCCGTCGACACCAAGGACTGGGAGCTCTACCGCTCGTTGTTCACCGAAGACGCCATCCTGGACTACTCCTCAGCACCGCTGGGCAACGTGGGACCCCGTGACGAGATCACCGACTGGCTCAGCGGGTGGTACGAAAAGGATTACACGACCTACGGTTACGACTTCGGCACCTTCGGCTCCCGCTACGATCTGTTCGACGAGAGCTTGATCCGCATCGAGAACCGGCTCGCTGCACTGATTCCGCCGCCCGTGCGTAAGCTGCCGATCCTCATTGGCGGCACGGGGCCCAAGCGCTCGCTGCCCGCAGTTGCCCGGCACGCCGACATCTGGCACGCGTTCCAGGACCTCGACGCATTCCGCAGGTCCAGCGACCGCGTCGACGAGCTGGCAGCGACGTTCGGCCGCAACGGAGCCGATATCGAACGCTCGACGCTCTGGGAAAACGCCCATGGCGCCGATGCGTTCCGCGAGGAAGGCGTCACGCTGTTCCAGATCGAACTGTCCTCCGACGACGGTTACGATCTCACGTCTCTCAAGCAGGTGCTCACATGGCGGGACAACGGATGACCACGATCAGGCCGGTGGCGCGCGGGACTGCCAGGGCCGCGGCCGCTCGTTCTGGAGCTCACACGGTGAACCCCGAGTGCAGACGACGGAAAGTCCTTGGCGTGCTTGGTCTTGCCGTTGACGGTGAGCAGGCCAGCGGCGACGTCCTTGGCGATGGCGAGCCCCTTGGGGCCGAGCGCGGACAGGAGGATCGGTATCTGAATCGGGCGAGCGGGCGCGTGGCGGGATCGTCTGGGACATCGATGACAATGGTCGGCCTGAATTACGAAGGTCAGTGACCGCAGTCCCCCGTGGCGTGGCTGAGTTCAGCGAGCAAGGCCGAGGAATGCCATGATCGCTCGCTCGATCTCAACGAGTTGCTCCGCCGTCAGTCGCCCGACCCGGGCATGGACGTTCGACCTTCTCACCGTCGTGAGCTTGTCGATCATCACGTCACTATCGTGGTCGAGTCCCGACAGTCGCCCGTCTGCCCCGCTGATGCGAATTCGCATCAGCGGAGCATCCAACAGCGTGCCGGTCATGGGAGCTATGGTCACCGAACTCGTGGCATCGAAGAGGCCATCCTGAACGATTACCGCCGGACGCGGCTTCGCCGAGTAAGCACCTCCGGCCACGGTCCAGATCTCCCCTCGATTCACTCCTCGTCCCAGAGCGTCGAGATCGCCTCGACGAAGTCTTGGTCGTCGCTGTTTTCGTCCGCCCCTGCGACCAGCGCGGCCTGCCTGTGCGCCTCGGCCGCGAAAGTCTCGGTCCGCACGTCGGGCACCCAGACCTGCAGTGGCCGGAGGCCACGCTCGCGCATCCGTCGCCGGTACTCGCCGACCCTTTCCCTCACGGCCATGGTGTTATGTTACATGTAACGCCGAGCTAGGGGCTGCCCGTCGTCAGGCGGACGGGCGGAATTGCTGGCTTGAACACCGCTACTTCGACTACGGCGGGTACCAATAGTTGATTCAGCCTTCATCAGCTCAATCGAGGCCTGCGCCCCGGCCTGCCCCGCTCGCTCTCGTTCAGATCCGCCGCGTTGCGCGTTCAATCTCGGCCGGGCACGCGGGCACGCCAGGGGCCGTACTCGCCGCGCGTGATGGGGGCTTTCCATGGCCCGAGTGTCGGGTGCTGGCCCGCAGAGACGACGTCCACCGCCTGATATCCACTGGTGACGCCGGACACTGTGTCAAGAGATGCGGGCATCCCGCTGAGTTGCCGACCGGTGGCGGCACGGATTGCCGCCATCACCGCCGGAGGTGCCTGCACGTGCGGCAGCTCAGCAATACCTCGCATACCGTATGGGACTCCTGGTTCGGCATTCTCGAGGAATCTCACATTGATCGTGGGCGCGTCAATGGTGCTGGGCACCATGTACGTCTCCCAGCTGGGATTCAGAATGTGACCGTCGCGGGCCTGGAGATGTTCCATGGTCGCCAGACCCATCCCCATCAACGAACCCCCGCGTATCTGCCCTGCGGCCTGTGCAGGATTCACCACCCGGCCGGCATCCTGCGCCACATCCATCTGCACTACTCGGACCAGGCCGAGTTCCGCGTCGACGTCGACAACACAGCGACTCGCGGAGAAGTTGAACGTGACGTGCATCGGATGCTCCGAATCCAGCTCATCGATGGGCCGCGTCCTGCGCACGGCGAACGTCTCGGTGGCGCGGAATTCCAGCCCCATCCCCGCCTCTTTGACCGACATGAGTGGCTCTCCTCGGCCGTTCACAACGCAATCGTCTCGAATATCCAATTTTGTTTCTGACCAACGGTATTCGCGTTCACAGAACTCAAGAAACCGTTTCCTGAGCGCCGCGGATGCCTTGGCGACAGCGCCGCCGGACGCCATGGTCTGTTCCTGGCCGTCCGTCGTCGTAGCCGGTGGCAGCGTGGTGTCGCTGGTCGGATTGATCTCCACGTCGCTGATTCCCAGCGTTGTCTGCGCGACCTGGATGGCGACGGTGACGAAGCCCTGACCCACCTCGGCGGCGGCGCAGGCGACTGACACTCGCCCATCGCGGAGTCGCACCAGCGCGGTCGTCTCCACCGGCGCGCCTTCGGACAGACAGACGTTTTTGACAGCCGCGCTGAGTGCGACCCCGCGGACAACGTCGCGCGGCCGGGTCGGAGTGCATACGCCACCGGGTAGCCCGACGTCGGGCGCGTGCTGACCGAGTTCGGCAGGCATCGGCATCGAGAGGCACTCGTCGATGACGTCCTCGACGGGAGCCGGACGGTCCATAAGTTGATTGAAGATCCAGCGCTGCCCCTGCTGCATCGCGTTCTTCCGTCGCAACTCCGTCGGATCCATCCCGAGCATCGTGGCGAGCTTGTCCATATTCGATTCACAGGCGAACATGGCCTCGACGACGCCGAAACCGCGTAATGAGCCTGTCATCCCGTTATTGGTCGCGACGGACCAGCCCTCGATAGCTGCGTTCGGGATGCGATAGGGGCCCTGAATGAGCGTCGAGGCATTGCCGGTCGCCGAGCCTGCGGTGTTCATGTACGGCCCGTTCTCCAGCAGAATCTTGGCCTCCAACTTGACCAACGTTCCGTCACGTTTGGCGTGGTGTCGGATCCAGATGCGGGACGGCTGCCGGTGATAGCGTGCCAGAAAAGTCTCCCGTCGGGTGTAGAGCATCTTCACCGGCCGCAGAGTGTGCATGGCCAACAAGGCGCCGTGAATCTGCCAGGACAGGACGAATCTTCCGCCAAATGAGCCCCCGATTCCCGAGTTCCGGACGAGCACCATTTCCTTCGGCAGGCACAGTGCCTCTGCGATCTGCCGCTGATCGCTCTGGAGCCACTGGGTGGCGCCGATGATCTCCACCCCGCCCCGACCATCGGGACGCGCCAGACCGGCATCGGGGGCGAGGAATGAGTGATCCTGCCTCGGGGTCGTGTATTCGCCCTCGGCAACGACATCGCCTACGGCGTCGGGATTTCCGTGGCTGTATTTCACCTGTCGGTAGACCCGGTTGGCATTCAAGGCATCGATCGGGTCGGTCACCGGTCCGCGGGTCTCATAGTCGACATCGATAGCAGCGGCCGCCCGTCGGGCGAGTTCGAGGTTCTCGGCTGCCACGATCGCCACCGGTTCACCCTCGTAACGGACATATTCGTCAGCGAGCACCGGCGCGTCCCGCTCGACGACCCCGTACCGGTTGTCTGGCACATCCCAGCCGCCGAGCACCGCGTGCACCCCCGCCATCTCCTTGGCCGGTTGCAGGTCGATGGTCCTTATTCGGGCGAGGGGGTGTGGTGACCGAAGAGTGACCCCCCACAACATTCCCACTTCGGCAATATCCGGAGCGAACTCGTACTCCCCACGCACCTTCGCCCAAGAATCCGGGCGAACCCGGGATGCCCCGATGCCGATCTGGTCCTCGTCAGTCATATCGTTCGCCTCGCCGCATCGAGTACAGCTTGAACGATCTTGTCGTAGGCTGTACATCGGCACTGGTTGCCGCTCATTCCAATTCGGACATCGTCCTCAGTCAGTTGCTCGTCTCGTTCGGCACATTCGGTCAGCATTGCGTCGCCGGACATGATCACGCCAGGTATGCAGTAGCCGCACTGCAGGTCGCGCCCGGCGATCAACGCATTCTGGAGTCCGCGCAGAGCCCCATCGGCAGAGCAGTATCCCTCGATCGTGCGAATGCGAGTGCCTTCGGTCGCAGCAGCCAACTCGATACATGCATTCACCGCCTGCCCATCGATTTGGACAGTGCACGCGCCGCACTGCCCGGTATCACAGGCGTATTTCGTCCCGGTGAGCCCGAGGTGATACCGAAGGACGTTCAAGAGCGATTCGAAGTACCAGACGTCGGGCAGATGCCGTTCCTCCCCGTTGACGTTGAGCGTCAGGTCGATCTTCTCCGTAGCCATCATTGCCCGCTTTCCTGAAACCGCTCCTGCAGCGCTTGTTCGAGCAACCGCCGGGCCATGACGCCTACTGCGTGTCTGCGGTAGTCGGAACTTGCCGCAACGTCGGCAACTGGATCACACTCACGTGCCGCCTCGGCCCCGAACTCCGCGCACAGCTCCGGATCGGGATCTGTTGCATCCCAGTTGATTCCCTGTTCGGCAAGAGATTCAGCAATGGTGGCACGGAACGCCGTCGGCTTCGCGTTACCGATGGCCAGCCGCACCGTACGCCGCTGCGGATCAACCACTATGGCCGTGCTCACGACCGCGTAGCACGGTCCGTTACGGGGTCCCACCCGCGTGAATGCAGTGAATCCGGTGACCTGGTTGATCGAGACGGCAATGACCAGGCCGGCGCTTGGCTGTGCGGCGCGCATCGATTTCAAGTAGTCCGGCAGGGCTATCTGCTGTTCGCCGGTGGAGTTCGCTACCCGCACCGACGCCTCGCACGCCAAGAGCGCGGGCACCAGTGTCTGATCCGCACGGGGGGTCGATATGTTGCCTCCGATCGTGGCGCGATTGCGGACCTGGCGGGTCGCCAACGATAGGGCCGCCCGGGCAAGTAATGGGCAACCGTGCGCAATGTCGGGGTGGCGCAACAACTCCGCCGCGGTGGCATTGGCACCGATGTCCAACCTGTCGTCGGTCGGCGTGATACCGGTGAGCTCAGCTGCCTTTCTGACGCTGATCAGACTCACCCGATGATCACCGGCCGGACCGACATCAGCGAACATCGCGGTCCCCCCGCTCAAAAAGCGGGCTTCCGGTTGTTCGCGTTTGGCGGCAACGGCTTCGGCGACCGACTCGGCGATTATCAACCGGTCACATTTTCGTGCCACCACATGCTCCTCTTCCTGGCGGACCGGTCAGATTCGGTAGCTTTTGTAGATTGCGACGAAGATTGCGATCTGCACGGCATAGATCACAATGATGAGCACGGACCCTTGAATAGTGCGCGCAAGGCTGGCGTCGGGGCGTAACCACCATTGCATTGCCTTCGTGATCACCGGCATGAGTACCCATGTCAGCAGTGCTGTGCCAATCAGATTCAGAACGAAAACGACGATCGGCAATTGCGCGCCCAGCCCGGCTAACCAGGTGTCGCCCCTGACGGTGATTCCGGCGCCCAGGTAATTGCCGAGCGTGATGTCCAGAACAGAAACCATCCCGTACAGAACGGCGAGAACGACCATCGCCTGCTTCCACGCGGGAGTGCGTTCGCCGGTCGCCGCGTCGACCGCGAACCATCGACCGAACCCCCACGGCAGCACCTTGGCGACATCTGGGGCGATCTGGCGAATCCGGCTGACGCTGCGCGCTCGTTCCGCAGAGTCCCGCCATCGGGAGAGATCCTCACCGGTTTCGAAGGCGAGCACCGTCGTCCATGTCCTGTCCCGGGGGTCCGAGGGTGGGTGATGCTCTATCCGTACGAAGCCGGGGAACTCTGCAGCGGCGCGGTCGATCTCGTCTCGGGCCGCCCTGTATTCCCCTGCGCGGCGTGCCGGAACCACGCAGACGACGGCCTCGGTGGCCGTCGGTCGTTCACCGCGATCAACGCGTTCTGCTACTGGTGCGACAACGAAGAGCTCCGGGCGATCGACCAGTGCGGCGCGGTAACCCTCAGAGGACATCCATGCCTCACGCTCGTCACCCGTCGAGAAGCGGTACGTCAGCGCCAATGCGCGTTCCCGATTCTCGACAATCCTCGAATCGATCATCGCGCCGACGAATCCCGGTGCGTTGATCGCACTGGAAGCCACTTTGGTAACCCAGGTGTCGAGGTCTGCTTCGAAACCGCGGTTTACTTGACACCGAAGCACCACTGCCGAGGATGGCGCCGCAGGCACACCGTCGTGAGTCTGTGCCTTCGACACAGCGCCCCCTGCCACTAGAAAAGCCTCCCCGAGAGAACTTCCACACCCAGCGGGGATTTTTCTTGTTCAAGTCTGTTTACCTCTCCTTCCCCCCGGGCCGGTCAGATTCGCTCGATTTCGCGTTGCATTAATCGGGTGATCACCGTCGTGAGCACCCACCTCGGAACCGCGGTGGCGATCACGTTATGGACGTAAACAGTGACCGGCACTTGGGCACCCAGTCCGGTCACCCACCTGTTACCCCTGATGCTGATCCCGGCGCCTATGTAGTCGCCGAGCGTCGTGGGCCAGGTGGGCGGGCCGCTCACCGGGGGACTGCGGGAACGGTTGCGCCCGGATCTGCGCGGCACCCCTCGAGGCGAGCTTCACCGAGAGGTGGTCAACACGGGCCCGTTGGCGATTACGCGTGGCGGAACCCTCTTCGGCGGTGCCGGCTGGACCTCCAGGACAGTTCCTGAGGACAGATCACCGAATACCTGCGTCGGAACCTTCGTCGGCGGAGTCGGCTGGACCTCCAGAACGGCTCCTCCGCTTGGGAGCCTCAGGTCGTCCGGATTGATGCAGGCGCCGTTGCGGATAACGCCGCCGGCGTGTTCACAGCAGTAGTCCGTCGGCATGTCGCGCTCCAGGCACGATGAGAAGTCGGATTCCTTGTAGTCGGCGTTCGCGACGGCGAGAGCTCCGAGCGGACCGGCCGCGAGGGCAAGCACACCTGCGGACAGGGCGCCGCGCACGATCCAACGTGCAGGTGCGGAAACTGTGACGGGGCGGTTGGTGGTGGAAAGTTTCATGTTGGTGTCTCCTTAGGTCTTGGGTCTCGGCTTCCGGCGGAAGCCGCTTTCTTCGGTGGTGGAAGTAAGTCTCCGACGGAGGGCTATCCCTCCGTAATCGCTGTGACGCCAGATTCCACTCCCGAAAGGGAAGGATTTGCTATCCGCTAGGTAAGAAGCGCAATCCTGCGCGGTGTGCCCGTCGTCCTGGTACACGGCCTTTTCCTGACGTCCGCCATGTGGTGGGCCAAGTCGGCATATGCCGGGCCGGCCCGGAGCAAGCTTTCAGTCGAAAGCGATGTTCTCTGTACTTACTTCGCGCCGAGCGCGAGGACCGCAATTCCGACGCCCGCCATCGTCACGGCGACCGGAGACAACCGATGATCAGGCGCGCCGGTGGCTCAACTCGTTGTTGGGGGTACAAGCGTCGGATAGTGGCAGACCTGATTTCCACCCGCGCGTTTCGCCTCATACATTGCCGTGTCTGATGTGCGGATCAGATCGTCGATGAGTTGGAGATTGGCTCCGGCCGAGTCGGTTTCGAGCGGAGCGCCCGCGGTACCGATACTCGCTGTCACCGGGAATGGGAGTCTGTCGATTGCTTGGCGTAGTCGTTCTGCCATGCTGGCGGGGTTGCCAGCGGTATCGATGTCTGCGACCACAAACTCTTCGCCTCCCACCCTGCCGATAACGGCTGCCGAACTGCAGTTCTCACGAAGCGCCTCACTGACACCGACCAACGCCTGATCCCCCGCGGCGTGGCCCCGGGTGTCGTTCAGGTGCTTGAAATTGTCCAGATCGATCATCGCCATCACCAGGTAGATTCCTGCGGGACTCTGATGGACCATCATGAGTTCGTAGGCCGAGCTGCGGAAGGAGCGCCGATTCAGCAGCCCTGTCAGAGGATCGCGGTCAGAACCCCGCAAGTCAGACCGCAACGTGTGCACCAGGGACTCGATTCCAAACGGCACGCCGATATTGAGCGATGCCACCGTGACCAAGGTTGCGATCGTCAGCGCGACGTCACCGGTGGCGGCAATGAGTCGGTACGCGAGGATCGCCGAGCACACCGTAGCGACGGCGAGGTTGGCGACCACATGACCCATCGTGTGAAAGTAGGCAGCGAAACCACCGATGACGGCGAAGGTCGCACACGCACCCAACCCGGAGTACGGGTTTGAAAATGCGAAGCTGGTTGCCGCTATTGCCGCCGTTGACATCGCCCAAAAGATGACGGATTGCCGCCGTGTGGGCCAACTGAGCAGCCAGAGGAAACCACCGGCGACGGCGGTTGCTGCGGCGGCGAAGGCGATCGCGACGGTCGCGGGATTGTCTGGTCCGAACGGGCTCCAGAGCATCACGATCGGCAGCGCCCCCGTCGCCAGGGTGAAGCCAAACGTTGCGCGACGCCAGAGTATCTGCAGTCCGCGCTCATTCAGATAGGCGCTCAGCCAGTCGTACTGATCCGGTTGCTTCCACCACCGCTCATCAGGCTGTCGGGCCATCCTCACCCCCGGCGGGTCTCGTCTCGATGGGAACGGATACTCACATTCCTATTCTTGCTAATACAGCTCCATGGCAGTCTCGCATTGCCGCATCGTAATGCGCAGTTACTACCCCCGAATAGCCAGAAGCTGCTCACAGCAACCCCCTGGCCCAACCGATTCGGCAACTCCGTCGCGGGACGCGGAAGGATCGTCTTGTGCCGCCAATTGCATTGCGCGGTGGGATGAATCCCGGCGCAGGGGGGCGTTCTCCAGAAATGACAGGTCATTTGCGGTAGCCCAAAGGAGAAACAATGAGCGCGGACAGCATTTCACTCGGTGCCACGGGACTCGACGAACTGGTTCCGTCGCGCTACGCGGTACAGGTCGGTGATATCGAGGTGCTGGTGATCAGCGACGGGGTGCTGCCCATCACCGCCAGAACGATGGCGACCAACGCCGACCCGGCCGAGTACGGGAACTGGCTGAACGGCATGTTTCTTCCGCAGGACGTGCTGGACTGGCCGCTGAACGTGGTCGTGGTGCGCAGCGGCGGCCGGACGATCCTCGTCGACGCGGGGCTGGGCGTGGAGTTCCCCGACTTCCCGCGGGCCGGGCAGACGGTCCACCGACTCGAGGCCGCCGGTATCGATCCCTCAGGCGTGACCGACGTGGTACTCACCCACCTGCACATGGACCACGTGGGCGGTCTGCTCACCCAGGGCCTGAAGGAACGGCTGCGTCCGGATCTGCGGGTCCACGTCGCAACCCGTGAGGCCGAGTTCTGGGAAGCCCCCGATTTCACCCACACCGATATGCCGGATCCGGTGCCCGACGCGCTTCGGTCTATCGCCTCGCGATTCCTCGACGAGTACCGCGGCCAGATACGGACGTTCGAGACGGATTACGAGATTGCCCCGGGAGTGCTCGTCACCCGCAACGGCGGCCACACCCCCGGACACAGCATCGTCCGCCTGGCGTCCGGCGGCGATGCACTGACGTTCGCCGGCGACTCGGTATTCGCGCCCGGGTTCGAGAACCCTGAGTGGCACAACGGCTTTGAACACGATCCCGAGGAGTCCGCCCGCGTCCGGATCGACCTCCTGCGGGAGCTGGCAGCAACCGGCGAGGCAATGGTGGCCACTCACCTACCGTTCCCGTCGGTCTGCCACGTGGCGACCCACGGCGACGTGTTCCGGTGCGTACCGGCCGTCTGGGACTACTGACCGCGACTCCGATTCCTCAACGGTGACAACGAATGCAGTGGATACTCCCCTGACAACATCAATTCGAGGGGAACGTCATGCGGGAGTCACTCCACAGCAGGGTCGTCGCCATGCTGGCCGCCGCGGTCACCGTGTGCGCACTGATCGCCCATACTCCCGCAGCGGGCGCAGATCCCTACACGCCGGTGCAGACGCAGGACAACGCGGAGTTCGCGATAGCGGACGGCTACATCGTCAAGCAGATGGACTGCACTCCGGATTCGCCCCCTGTGTTCGAGTCAGTCACCTGGGATCCACCGGGATTCACCCCTGAGGGCGGTACCGGAATGATTCATGACGCCAACCCCGATCTCGGCGGTCCGTTCGCGGCACGGTGGGCGGGCAACTACTGGGACGTGGAGTACCAGTTCTGCTGAGCTAGAACAGATCAGGAGTCTTCGGGTCGACGTCGTCAAGGAACGCACTCACCATAGGCACGAGCAGCTCGGACTCCCCCGAGATTCCGATGTGCGACATCGCCGGCAGAACCACCAAGCGCGCGGCGGGTGCCTCCTGCAGCACGCCTGAGGCCGCCGCCTGCTCATCGCGTCCCCCGCGCAGTCCGAACATCGCCAGCGCATGTTCGAGCGTCACGCCGTCCGCATCACCGACGATGACCATCGTCTTCGCCGAGATCGAGCGCATCTCCTCGTCGCTGATGTTCTGGTCGTTGACGTTCAAGACCTTCATCTTCTCGAGGTAGGCGTCGTAGGCATCGGTGTCCGGCGTATGGGCCTTGAAGGCTGCCTCCACGGGTGTCCCCGCGAAGTCCTTGGCACGCAGACCCCCGATCGCGTCGAACACCGCCGGATACCAGCCGTCCTTGCGGAAGGTAGCCGACATCGAGACCAGCTTGCTCACGAGCGCGGGGTGACGAATCGCGAGCTGCAACGCAACCCCACCACCTTGCGAGTATCCCATCACGTCCGCGCGCTCGACCTCCAATGCTCGCAACAACTCCGAAGCATCGTCGCCGAACTGCTCGTATGACATCTCCCGCGGGATATCCGGCGTGCGGCCGTGTCCCTGCTGGTCGAACACGATCACGGCGCGCTCGCGTGCGAAGGCTTGCGCCCACACTTTCATCGAGTCAGTGGCCATGAATGCACCGGGGATCAACAACAGCGGGGGCTTCGACGTGCCGAGGTCGCCGTACACCTCGTAATACAGGTTCAACCCGTTGACAGGCAGGTAACCACCGTGGGTAGGCGTCGTTCCCATCACTTCCACCTTCCAACTCGTTTCCTCTCAGTAGACCGGCGGGGCCTGAGGAGCTCATCGTTCTGTAGCGTGACGACCGTGAACTTCTCTCGTGTGTCCTCGTCCGTCGCACTCGCAGCCGGTGCCACGTTGCTCCTCACCGCGCTCGCCGCGTGCGGCTCCGACTCCGACTCGGCTGCTTCGTCCTCGACGAGCACGTCCTCCGTCGCCCCTGCGGACCCGTTTTCGGTCACCGAAACCCAGGCGCCAGCCCAAACACCGGCTACCCCAGCTGCAGCCAGCACGTGCCCGACGCAAGCGCCGGCCGACGGCGGCACGCCGGAGTGGACGCTGAATGGCGCGACGGGCAATGTCGCGGTCACCGGCTCTACGGATACGACGGAGCCAAACATCAAGGTGGGCACGCCCTTCAGCGTGACGGAGACCCAGGTCCACACGCTGCAGGCCGGTGACGGACCCGTCGTTGCCGACACGGCAACGGTTTCAGTCTGTTACATGGGTGTCAACGGACGCGACGGCTCTGTGTTCGACAGCAGCTACCAGCGAGGCGCTCCCGAGGAATTCCCGCTCACCGGAGTTGTGGCCGGCTTCCAGAAGGCCATCGCAGGACAGAAGGTGGGATCCACGGTCGCTGTCGCGATGACCTCCGCCGACGGTTACGCCGACGGTCAGCCGGCGGCTGGAATCCTGCCGGGCGACACGCTCGTCTTCGCGATCAAGATCCTCAACGCCTCGAGCTGATCGCAGTTCAGCGACCGGCTGCGCCCTCGATCTACTTGCGCAGGATGTCGGCGTGGCCTACGTGCCTAACTGACGGCGCCCCCTTATCGCGCCTTGCGGAGATCGGCCAGTGAGTTTCGAATGCCACCGTCGAGGCGGATCTGCACGACCGCCACTGCGAGCATCACCGCCGCCGTCACCATGTGCACCACCGCATCGGTGACGTTGTTGGGAAACGTGAAAATGTAGGCGACCTGGTTCGAGAAGAACGCCCAGATGCCCGGCAACGCTCCTGCCACCGCGGCGACGAGCAGGTAGAGCACCGACCATGACTTGCGCGTCGCGAACACCAGGCCGGGCGCAAACAGCGCAAGGCCGGCGACCGCATGCCAGCCGTTGTAGTCCATCCCCAGGATCTGCACAGTCGGTGCGTTGGGCCCCACGGCGAAGCTCGGTTCGGCGATGAAGCCGATGACGGCCTGCACGACGTGGAACACGCAGATGATCAGCAGTCCGAACTGGGCGAAACTCCACTTCACGGTGCGCCTCCGTCAACGGTCGTCGGCCTCGCTCGCGATACTACGCCCAGTAGTAGACTGAGCCAACACTGTCCTCTTACTCTCGGGTCGGCCGAGAAATGACGCAACCGTTAAGCTGGACGCACGTACACAAAAATTTCCGTGTGCCACCCGTGATCCCGTCCGCGCCCTCCTGGGTGCAGGGATTTTCCCTGCACCCGCCCCAGTTGGCTCGTATTGCAGGGGGCCGATAGTCGAGGTACGAGGGCCTGCCGTAATCCACACCGGCAGGCACCGATTGGAGTAATCAGAAGTGGACTCGAAGCGACTGAAATTCATGTTGGCCGCGGCTGGAACCGGAGCTTTGCCAGCGATGGGGGTACTGACTTCCACGATCGGTGGCGTCAATGCGGCTGTCCCCCAGCCGATTCCGTTCGGATCAGGAAGCGGTCAAACGCTTACCGCGACGACGGCTCCTTCGACACCGGAAACTACCAGGGCGGTGCCGTTGATCGCCACCGCGCCCTACACCAGCACGACCGGCGAGCCGCACTAGCTGCGTAGCACCAATTGCGCTGAGCGGGCATCGATCTCGCCAACTCTGCACTACACCGTCAATTGATCGGCACCGCCGGCCGCGCCGCCGTTGATGACGGTTCGGCCGGTGGTCACACGGTCCACAAATTCCTTGACAGGTGTTGTAACGCCGCGCGTACCCGGCACCGCGTGGGACACTCGACTGGACCCATCAATTCCAGAATCGAGGCAGGGTCCATGCAGCGACGTCACCGCACATCGGCCGGCTGGGCGATTGGTGTCGGGGGTTTCGCGATCGCAGTGGCGGACGCCGTGGTCGGAGTGGGTATCGCCCATGCACAGCCACCACCCGTGGACCCCGTCATCCCCCAGATTCCGGGCGTCGTGACGAACATCGTGACTGCCGATGGGCCGCTGCCCGTGAATCCCCCGCCCCCACCCGGAGCGCCGACCGTGCCTGCTATCCCCGCCGGCCAACTCCAGCAGCCCGGTGCGCTGGGGTCCATCAGCGACATCTTCAGCAATCCGAACGACATCATGGGCAACCTTTTCCCGAACCCGTCGGTTCCGTATACACCGGCGCGCCAGATGCCGATGGGGCCGCCGCCTCCACCGGATCCCGCGTTCGCTCCGCGGTCCTAGGACTCGGCAACGGGCGACGCACCTGGGCCGCCACTACGCTTAACGCGTGGCGAACGTGTTGTCGGTCAACCTCGCGCGGGTCCGGGCGAATCCCGACGCGCCGTCGCGGCCGACAGGCATCGACAAGTCCGCGACTTCCGAAGCCGTCATGGTTCGACCGCCTGGTCCGATGCGCGGTGGGCTCGGAAGTGGTCTGGTCGGCGATACCATCGGCAACCAGAAACTTCACGGCGGCGACGACCAAGCCGTATACGCCTACGCCCGCGAAGACCTCGACGCGTGGGAGACCCGCCTCCAGCGTCCGCTCACCGACGGTATGTTCGGCGAGAATCTCACCACCACGGGCGTCGAGGTGACGCACGCGCTGATCGGTGAACGTTGGCGCGTCGGCACGGGCGGCCTCGTACTCGAGGTGTCCGCGCCCCGTACTCCCTGTCGAACGTTCTCTGCCTTCCTCAACCTGAACGACTGGATCAAGACGTTCACCGCCGCCGCGAAGCCCGGTGCGTATCTACGGGTTGTGTCGCCGGGACCGGTGGCGGCCGGAGACGCGATATCAATCGAAGACCGGCCCGACCATGACGTGACGATCGGTCTGGTCTTCCGCGCCCGAATGTCAGACCCCGACCTGCTTCCGCAGGTGTTGGCCGCCGATGCCCTCTCGTCGGAGCTCAAGGCCTTTGCGCGTCGTCGTGTACAGGCCTAAGTCATTCGGGCGGAGGCGTTTTAGGCCCGCGACGCGTCGCGCCCCACAGCCCGACCCCGATACCCACGACGGCGCCGCCGAGCCCGATGATCTGCTGTGAGCGCTTCAGCTCGTCGTGAACCCTCATCCCGCCCAGCAGGTCGGAGGCGTCGGCTCCGCCAGAAGCCAGAAACCAGCCGCGGGTGTTCTTGCCGCGTACCGCGGCGGCGATCATCAGGCCCCCGATGAGCGCATCGCGATAACCCATCGAGTGCAGGAGAAGCTGTGCCGTGGGGGCGGGCTTCTCGGAATCCCCCCACAGCCGGTTGGCGCCGAGCGGGTCGACGAGGAAGTGGATACCCGACGCGAGGCGAATGCCGCCAACGGCGAGGGCTGCACGGTCCAGAGGCATGGCGTGCAGCCTAGGGCAGGACCAGACTGAGCAGATGCGAATTGAGATCGTGGTGTTCGAGGGGTTCGACGCCCTGGACGTCGTTGCGCCGTGGGAGGTGTTCGCCCGTGCCGCGACCATCGATCCGGCGTTCGACGTCGCGGTGGTCCGCGTCGACGGTCCGCCTGTGGTGTCTGCCGCCAACGGGCTGCAACTGCATGTCGTCGACGAGTTGGGCACGCCGGACGCGTTGTTCGTGCCCGGTGGCAGCTGGGTGGACGGAACGGACACCGGTGTGCCGCGGGAGATTCGGCGCGGCACGCTGCCACGCATCATCGCAGATCTGTCGACCTCCGTTCAGTGGGTGGCTTCGGTGTGCACGGGCGCACTCCTGCTCGGCGAGGCCGGGATCCTGCGCAATCGCAACGCCACCACGAATCCCGCAGCACTGGAGGAGCTTTCGCAGTATGGCGCGGTTATCCGGCGCAATCGCGTCGTCGACGACGGAAACGTGGTGACCGCCGGGGCCGTGACCTCAGGCATCGATCTGGCGCTGTGGCTGGTGCAACGAGAGCTCGGGGAGACCGTCGCAGGCAGTGTCGCGCGGGCGCTCGCCTACCCGATGCCGGCCGACTTGTGGCGGCGGGCCGGCTAACCGCGTTGGTGCACGTGATTTCCAGCAGCCTTGGGATCGCGCCATGTTTCCCAGAACAGAAGTTGGGACCGGAACCCCGAGTGGCTGACCTTGTCCAGTACCCGGATTCCGGTTTTCGCAACAGCAGGTATGCCGACCAGCTTGTGGAAGAACCTGCCGCGACGGTACTCCCTGCCCGCGATAACCGGCGACAGGTCACACTCTCGTAATCGCCTGATCAGAGGCCGAACTGATCCTCGATGATGCCGAGCCAGATCTGTGCCGCGTCCATCGCGACCTTCTCGCTGATGAATGCGTGCTGACTGCCGGTGTAGATGTCCCGGAATGCTCGCTCGAGGCGGCTGCCCTCCCGGATCGAACTCGTGCCCGCGACCAGATGCGCCCACTCTGCGCACTCTCGCGAGACATCGGTGGCATAGACGGCGGCCACACGCATATCCGCGCGCAGCGCGGGCGTCAACGCCTCCCCCGATGCGACGGCGGCTTCGGCGGTGGTGAACGCCTCGAGCACGAGCAGCCGCGCGGCGCGCCAGGCCGCGACATGATGCGCGAGTCCCTTCTGGAACGTCGGCCGACTGGCCAGCGACGCCATGTCACTCATCCGGAACTTGGTCGCCGCGAGCTCCTGGACGTCGTCGAGCATGCTCTTGGCGACACCCAGCGCCCACGACGCGTGCCCGGCAGCCGTGACGGGCATCAGTCCCATGCGGGTCGCCGGCGATGTTCCTCGCAGCGGATCACGCGAGAACAGTTCAAAGGTCCGGTGCTCAGGCACGAAAAGGTCCGCCACGCTGTAGTCGTAGGATCCGGTCCCCTTGAGCCCCTGCACATACCACCCGTCGGTGAAGGTGACCTGATCGCGAGGCAGCACAGCCACTCGCATATCGGGCACGCCTTCGCTGATCCAGCGCATCTCACCGTCGTCCATCGGGAAGAAGCCTGCCGCGACGTATTCCGCATGGCCGGTCCCGGACCCGAAACTCCACGATCCGCTCAGGGTGAAGCCGCCGTCGGTGGCATGGCCCTGCCCGTTCGGGAAGAACTGGCCACCCATCGTCACTTGGTTCTGGTTCGCGGTGAACACCTCCGCGAAACCCTCCTCGGGCAGATACGCCGCCGCTGCGAAAGCCGACGGCAGGTTCGCGATCCCGACCCATCCGAAGGAGCCGTCCTGCCAAGCCATTTCGATCCAGGTCTCGATCATCTCGCCGAACGACGGCTCGGCTCCCCCTGCCTCGACGGGGTTGAACGCCGTCATCAGCCCGGTGGCCCACATCTGATCGACGATCGCCTTCGTGAGGGTGCGTGCCCGCTCGGATTCCTCGGCTTGTTCACTCACGAGCGCCCGCATGCCCCGTGCGAGTCCGACAACCCGGTCAGGCGCTTCGACTGTCGACGTCATGTGCAGACCTTAACCGCCCGCCGGGAATTTCGATACCAACCGACGCGTAATTTTTCGGGACCATAGACTTCGGCCGTGGATCTGCCCCGATTGACCGTCCCCGCGCTTCTGGAGCGCAGTGTGCGGGAGTTCGGCCGGGAGACCTATGTGGTGACTCCCACCGATCGACTCACCTATGCAGAGGCTGATCAACGGTCGGCCCGACTCGCCCGATGGCTACTGGCTCAAGGTGTCGGCAAGGGCACGCGCGTGGGGCTGTTTTTCGCCAACGATGTCGATTGGGTCGCCTGGTGGCTGGCCGTGTCCCGGATCGGTGCACTGGCGGTCCCGTTGAGCACGTTGTACGCACCGGCAGAGATCGCCAAGGTGGTCCGGCTGGCCGATGTCGGAATGGTGATCGCGCCGACGCGGGTGCTCACCATCGATGTCGCAGAACGTTTTGAAGCAGCGTTTCCCGAACTGTGCGATCAACCGGACCGTCTCACGATCCGTGCGGCGCCGTACTTGCGTCGCATCGTGTTCACCGGCGAATCGGAACGCCGATGGGCGACGCATCACGATGAAACCCTGCCCGCTGTCCCCCACGACATTCTGGCAGCCGTGGAAGCGGAGGTCTCCCCAGCGGACCTGGCCGTGATGGTCCATACGTCGGGGTCGACGGCGGACCCGAAGGGTGTGCTGCACACCCACGGCACATTGGTCCGCCAGACATCGACGTGGCCGGCTGCCATCCGCGCGGTCACGGGGTCGGGCGCGCGTCCCCGGATTCTGTGCGCGATGCCGTTCTTCTGGATCGGCGGGCTCCTCGCCACCACGGGTGCGCTCCACGAGCCGGTCACCCTCCTCGTCCTGCCTGGACTCGACGCCGAGACGGCCCTGGATCTCGTCGAGCGCGAGCGGGCGACGGGCATCGTCGGATGGCCCGCCTTCACCCAACGGCTCCGCGAGCATCCGACCTTCCCCCACCGCGACCTGTCGAGCGCGCCGATGCTGCGCGATGGCCCGTTGGACATTGCGATGACCGACGTTCCCGACGGTTTTCCCGTACACCGCACCATGTCTGAAACTGCAGGCGGCTTCGCATACACGGACATGTGCATCGTGGACGACAACGGCGATCGCGTTTCGGACGGCAGCGTCGGCGAGCTTCTGGTTCGCGGCACCGGGGTGATGGCTGGGTACAACAAACGTGAACGGGCCGAGACGTTCGACGAGGACGGCTGGTACCACACCGGCGACCAGGTCTACCGCCGAGACGGCGATCCACGCCTGTTTTACGTGGGCCGCACCAGCGAACTCATCAAGTCTGCGGGCGCGAACGTGTCGCCGCTGGAAGTCGAGTCGGTGATCGAACAGTTCACCGACGTGTCACAGTGCATTGTCGTCGGGATCGACGATCCGGTGCGCGACGAGCAGGTGTGCGCCGTCGTGGTCCCTGCCAATGCGCAGATCGACGTGCAATCGCTGGCGGCGCGTACGCGAGATCAGTTGTCTTCCTATAAAGTTCCCACGCTGTGGGTGCTGGCGACCAGTGAACAGATCCCCACCCTCGCGAGCGGAAAACTCGATCGGAAGGCACTACGCGCACTCGTCGTGGACGGAACGCTGACCCGCGCTTAGGCGATGATGCGGCTCAGGTACGGCGTCATGTTGTTGGTGCGCACCGGCGACACCTGAACGCCCGTATCGGCGACCTCCAGCATCTGCCCGTTGCCGATGAACAGGGCGACGCTGTCATTGCCCTCCGGCCCGTAGAAGATCAGGTCTCCTGGGAGTGCCTGCGCCGCGGTGACCTTCTGGCCGACCTTGTATTGCGCACCCGAGGAGCGCGGCAACTTGACGCCGACTCCCGCGAAGGCATAGACCATGAGGCCGGACGCGTCGAATCCGACGACATCCGCGGCCGGGTTCAGTCCCACGACCGTGCCCTCGGGACTCACTCCCACGGCGTTGGTGGCCGGACCGCTGCCACGGGTCGGGCCCGAGGTATCGCCACCGCCGTATGAGAAGGGCACACCGCGTTGGGCGAGTCCGCGCGCAATCACCAACTGGACCGCCTGCTGCTGACTGGCGGGCCGGGGGGAAGGCTGAGCGGTTGCTAGCCCTGGCGTTGCGACCAACAACGCCAGGCTGATTGCCAAGGCGTAGATGCTTCTCATCGGACTTTCTACTTTCTCGAATACGACGCGAACCGTCTGGATCTACTTTGATCAATAGTTCGCTACTCCACTTGTACAGCCTGATAATGCGTCCAGCCCAATTCGCTCGCGGCACATGGCCAATGAGTTGTCGTACCGTGATCGAACAGTGACCGCTCGCTACCGAAAAGTGGCTCGCGTCACGTTATCTACGACTGGGAGCAGGTTCGCGAAACGATGGTGCTGACGTTGCGAAGTGCAGGAAGTGGCCGATGACCGACCGGGTTGCCGTCATCGGCGGGGGGATCCTCGGTGTCGCCATCGCGCGCGAGATCCTCACGCGCCGACCCGACGCGCAGGTGACGTTGTTCGAGAAGGAGGACCGCCTCGCCGCCCACCAAACCGGGCGCAACAGCGGCGTGGTCCATGCGGGCCTCTACTACCAACCGGGTTCGGCCAAGGCCAGGCTCTGCCGTCGCGGCGTCGGTCTTCTCCAAGACTTCTGCGCGCAGCGCGGAATCCGACGGATCGAATGCGGCAAGGTGGTCGTTGCCCTCGACGACGCCGAACGCGCACGGCTCGCCGACATCGAAGAGCGAGCACTCGCCAATGGCGTCCCCGGTGTCCGCACGATCGGCCCCGAGGAGATGCGCGAACTCGAACCGCACGTGCGCGGTGTCGCCGCGCTGCACTCACCCACCACGTCCATCGTCGATTTCGCCGAAGTGACCAGGGCGCTTGCCGCGGACGCCGAAGCCGCGGGTGCGACAATCCTTCTCGGACAAGAGGTTATCGGGCTCCGGACGACCACCACCGAGGTCATCGTTACCGTGCGCACAGCGGGCGGTGCCTACCAGAACACCTTCGACCAGATCGTCGCATGCGGCGGGCTGCAGAGCGACCGCCTCGCCGAAATCGCCGGGGATGAAAAGGATCCCGTCATCATGCCGTTTCGCGGCGAGTACTACGCGCTGAAGCCGCAGCGGCGCGGTTTGGTCAACGGGCTGGTGTATCCGGTACCCGACCCGCGATACCCGTTCCTCGGAGTCCACATCACCCCACGCGTGGACGGCGAGGTGCTCGTCGGCCCCAACGCGGTACTGGCACTGGCCCGCGAGGGGTACACCTGGCGGACGGTCTCTTCGCACGACCTCGCGGAGATCGCGCGCACACCTGCGTTCTGGCGATTCGCACGTCGGCACTGGCGCACCGGCATCCGCGAGATGCACGGCTCGCTGCGCAAGCGGCGTTTCGTCGCGGCGGCACGCGCCTATGTGCCCGAGATCGGCGACGACGACGTCGTGCCGGGACCGGCTGGAGTCCGCGCGCAGGCCCTCGAGGCCGACGGTGCGTTGGTCGATGACTTTCGAATCAGCATCCGCGATCGCATCGTGTTGCTCCGCAATGCGCCTTCGCCGGCCGCGACGTCCTCGCTGGCGATCGCAGAACACGTCGTATCCCAGATACCCAAGTGAAGTAATCGCGCCGAGCGTGCGTTCAGTGCGAAATCGCGGCCGATTTTTCGCAGTGACCGCACGTTGGGTGAGGTGTCGGCGGCCCTCGGCACACTTCGTCCATGGGGGAGCCATTTATTGGAAGTGAAGCACTCAGGGCCGGACGGTTGACGCCATATGCACTACGCAGCCGATTCGTTGCGATGCATCCCGACGTATATATCGCGACAGACGCAGAAGTAACCGCACCCATTCGCGCTAGAGCGGGTTTTCTGTGGACGAGACGTCACGGGGCGGTCGCCGGCCAATCAGCGGCAGCTCTTCATCGTGCGAAGTGGGTCGACGACCAGCGGCCCGCGGAGGTCCTTTGGCGTAATCGTCGGTCGCCGGTTGGCATTCGGGTCTGGTCAGACGAGGTCGATGACGATGAGATCGTGATGATCGACGGAATTCGGGTGACGACGCCGGCACGCACAGCACTCGACATTGCATGCCGGTATCCGCTCGGCAAGGCCGTCGCAGCCATCGACGCACTGGCCCGCGCGACGCACCTCAAGTTGGCTGATGTTGAACTGCTTGCCGAGCGCTACGAGGGCCGGCGTGGCATCTGCAATGCCCGCAAGGTTCTCGGCCTCGTCGACCCAGGCGCCGAGTCGCCGAGAGAGACATGGCTCCGATTACTCGTCATCCGCCACGGCTTTCCGCGGCCGCAGACCCAATTATCGATCTACAACGAATACGGCGCCCGTGTGGCTGTGCCCGATATGGGGTGGGAAGACATCAAGATCGCCCTCGACTACGACGGCGAGCACCACCGAACCCCCGCCCGCTTCAACAAAGACATTCGCCGTCACGATGACCTCACGGAGCTGGGGTGGGCCGATATCCGTGTCACATCCCTCGATACTGAAGCCGTCATCATCGCCCGCCTCACCAGGGAGTGGGCTCGCCG
Organism: uncultured Actinomycetota bacterium; assembly: GCA_963843135.1. Taxonomy (GTDB): domain Bacteria; phylum Actinomycetota; class Actinomycetes; order Mycobacteriales; family Mycobacteriaceae; genus Mycobacterium. Next base: position 289,602 of record CAWJJA010000024.1, on the reverse strand, counting down.
AACGTGAACCCACTGCGATTGATTGGCCGAATATCCGCAGTGAGCGCACGTTCGGCGCAGGGCCGGACGGGCGCCCGTCAGCGATAACGCCATCGCCTCACTGGCCTCAGTCGTACTGTGAGGCTATGGCCATTATCGAAGCGGATGCAGCGCCCCAGACCCAGGTAGTGCGGGCCTTCGAAAAAGACATCGCCGACACCCAGCAGTACTTCGACAGCCCGCGGTTCGACGGGATCATTCGCCTGTATTCGGCCCGCCAGGTGGTCGAGCAGCGCGGGACGATCCCGACCGACTACGCGGTCGCACGCGAGGCGGCCGCGGCCTTCTACCCGCGCCTTCGCGAGCTGTTCGCCCATAAGAAGAGCATCACCACCTTCGGCCCCTACTCGCCGGGGCAGGCCGTGGTCATGAAGCGCATGGGCATCGAGGGGATCTACCTCGGCGGCTGGGCGACGTCGGCCAAGGGCTCGATCAGCGAGGATCCCGGCCCCGACCTGGCCAGCTATCCCCTGAGCCAGGTGCCCGACGAGGCTGCGGGACTGGTGCGCGCCCTGCTGACCGCGGACCGCAATCAGCAATACCTTCGGCTACGCATGACCGACGAGCAACGCGCCGCCAGCCCGGCATACGACTATCGTCCGTTCATCATCGCCGACGCCGACACCGGTCACGGTGGTGATCCCCACGTACGCAACCTCATTCGCCGTTTCGTCGAGTCAGGCGTGCCCGGATATCACATCGAGGACCAGCGCCCCGGAACGAAAAAGTGCGGCCATCAGGGTGGCAAGGTGCTGGTTCCGTCCGACGAGCAGATCAAGCGCCTCAACACGGCCCGTTTCCAGCTCGACATCATGCGGGTGCCGGGCATCATCGTGGCACGCACGGACGCCGAGGCGGCCAACCTGCTCGACAGTCGCGCCGACGAGCGCGATCAGCCCTTCCTGCTCGGCGCGACCAACCTGAAGATCCCGTCGTACAAGGCCTGCTTCCTGGCCATGATGCGGAACTTCTACAACGCCGGACCTCACGGATCTCAACGGCCACCTGCTGTATGCGCTTCCCGACGGTGAGTACGCGGCCGCCGACGCTTGGCTGCAGCGCCATGGCATCCAGGGCGCGATTGCCGAGGCCGCCAAGTCGTGGCAGGACAGCGCCGAGGACCCGGTCGACTCGCTGTTCGACGCCGTCGAATCGAAGTTCGTCGACGCCTGGCAGATCGACGCCGGGCTGCAGACCTACGGCGAGGCCGTCGGCGACCTGCTCGACTTCCGCGAGCGAGAAGGTGAGGCAGCGGACGTGAGCGCCGCCGATTGGCGGAAGTTCGCGGCGACGGCTCCGATGTACACCGCGCGGGAGAAGGCCAAGGAGTTGGGCGCCGACGTCGCGTGGGACCCCGAGCGCGCGAAGACGCCGGAGGGTTACTACCAGATCCGCGGCGGTATTCCATATGCGATCGCCAAGTCGCTGGCTGCCGCACCGTTCGCCGACATTCTCTGGATGGAGACCAAGACCGCCGATCTGGCCGACGCCAAGCAGTTCGCCGACGCCATTCACGCGGTGTACCCCGACCAGATGCTGGCCTACAACCTCTCCCCCTCGTTCAACTGGGACACCACCGGGATGACCGACGACGAGATGCGCGCGTTCCCTGAGGAACTCGGCAAGATGGGATTCGTCTTCAACTTCATCACCTACGGCGGCCACCAGGTCGACGGTGTCGCCTGCGAGGAGTTCGCCACGTCGCTGCGGCAGGAGGGCATGCTCGCGTTGGCACGCCTCCAACGCAAGATGCGCCTCGTCGAATCTCCTTACCGCACACCGCAAACGCTGGTGGGCGGACCCCGCAGCGACGCCGCGCTGGCCGCGTCGTCGGGACGCACGGCGACCACCAAGTCCATGGGCGAGGGGTCAACCCAGCATCAGCATCTCGTGCAGACCGAGGTGCCGAAGAAGCTGCTGGAGGAATGGCTGGCGCTCTGGAGCGAGCACTACGAGATCGGCGAGAAGCTCCGAGTGCAGCTACGCCCGCGGCGCGCCGGTTCCGACGTGCTCGACCTGCAGATACTCGGGGAAGGGGAGGAGCCACTCGCCAATGTGGTCGTCGACCCCATCAAGGACCGCCACGGCCGCAACATTCTCACGGTGCGCGACCAGAACACGTTCGCCGAGAAGATGCGCAAGAAGCGCCTGATGGATGTCATCCACCTGTGGTTGATCCACCGATTCAAGCCGGAGATCGTGTACTACGTCACGCCGACCGAGGACAATATCTATCAGACCGAGAAGATGAAGTCGCACGGCATCTTCAGCAACGTCTACCAGGAGGTCGGCGAGATCATCGTGGCCGATGTCAATCAGGCGCGGATCGATGAGCTACTCGCACCCGATCACGAAGCGCTGCAGCGGTTGATCCGCAAGGAAGACTGATCGGAGCGCCACCACGAGTCCATGGACATCTTGAGAACATCCGACGAGCGCTTCGACAACCTGCCGGACTATCCGTACCCACCCAACTACATCGACGTCGAAACCAGCAGGTTGCCCTCGGTGCGGATGCATTACGTCGACGCCGGACCCGCCGATGGACCTGTCGCCTTATTGCTGCACGGACAGCCGACGTGGTCGTTCATGTACCGCAAGGTCATTCGCGAACTTGCAGACTCAGGCATCCGCGTCATCGCACCGGACAACATCGGATACGGCCGCTCGGACAAGCTCGCCGAACCCACGGCCTACACCTTTCGCAGGCACGTCGACTGGGTCCAGGGTCTGATCGCCGGGCTCGACCTGCGCGATGTGACGCTGGCCGTCGAGGACTGGGGCGGACCGATCGGGTTGAGCGCGTTGGCTCGTGAACCCGACCGGTTCGCGGGAGTCGTTGCGACGAACACGGTCCTGTTCACCTGCGACCCCGGGTTGGCAGGCAAGCTCACCTGGGCGCACCACAGCATCGACGGGGACCGGATGGTCCTGCAGGAAGAGCTCCTCGACTACGTCACGTTCTATCAACGCTCGCCCGACATCGATCCGAGCCTGTTCGTCGACGCGGAGGCCGGTCCGCTCGGTGCCGACGTGCGCGCCGCCTACGATGCACCCTTCCCCGACCGCAGCTACAAGGCCGGGCTACGCCACATGACGGCGCTCATCCCGCTGACTCGCAACGACCCTGGCGCAGCGATCGGGCGGAACACCATGGCTGCGCTGGGCCAGTGGGAGCGCCCCTTCCTCACGGCCTTCTCCGACAACGACGCCGCGACTCGGGGATGGGAAAAGGTATTCCAGGAACATGTTCCCGGCGCCCGGAACCAGGAGCACATAACCATTTCCGGGACCGGGCACTTCATCGCAGAGCAGAAGGGCGAAGAGCTGGGTAGTGTCATCGCCCAATTCATCAGCAGCACAAACTAACTCGGCGCCGGCAGCCGCAGCACCAACCGCCCGCCGCCCATGGGACTGACCTCCATGGCCGCCGTGCCGCCGTGCAGGTCTGCCTGTTGAGCGACCAGGGCCAGTCCAAGCCCCGAACCAGAGCGTGCCGCCGTCGATCCACGGGAGAATCGCTGGAAGATCGTCGCCCGCTCCTCCTCCGGCACGCCGGAGCCGTTGTCGTCGACGACGATCTCGACTCCCTCGCCGGAACTGTCTGCGCTGAGCTGGATTTCGGTTGCACCGCCGTGCTTGACCGCGTTGGTGATGGCATTGTCGATGACCAGTCGCAGACCGGCGGGCAATCCCACCATCAACACCGTCGTCGACGATGCCAACGACACACGCAGATCGGGATAGTTACGTACCGCGTCGTGCGCGGCGCGATCCAGCAGCTCGGTGATGTCGACGGGGACGAAGTCGTCGACCGTCGTCAACTCGCCTTGTGCCAGGCGTTCCAGCGCGGTGAGGGTCGCTTCGATCCGGGTCTGGGTCCGCATGACATCGGCGATCACCTCCTGGCGTTGATCGTCGCGCATCTGAAGGGTGGACAGCACCTCGAGGTTGGTGCGCATGGCCGTCAGTGGTGTGCGCAATTCGTGGGAGGCGACAGCGGCGAAGTCGCGGGCCGATTCCAGCGCCGCCCTGGTGCGCTGCTGTTCGTCGCCGATGCGGGCAAGCATCCCCTCGACCGCCTCGGCGATCTCGACCGCTTCCTGCACACCGCGCACCTGCACCTCGTCGGGATTGGACTGAGCATTGATCGCCCGCGCCTGCTGCGCGAGCAGCCGGAAAGGGTTGATCATGATCGACCACATCACCCAGCCGATGAGCACGGTGCCGATGATCACGCCTGAACAGATCAACAGCACGCGCCTGTGTAGTTCGTTGATGCGGCGCTGCGTCTCGGCGAGGGGCGCACCAACCGCGATCATCGCGTCGCCGGCAGCGAAGGTGCGAACCCGGTACTCGACGCCGCCGATGCTCGTGTTGGCGTAGCCGACTTTGAATTCCGGAAGCACCACTTCCCGGGGTATCGACACCGTGACGCCGTCGATGCGCGCGGTGCGCACGAGATTGCCGTCGGGCGCCTGGGGCTGATCGGTTCCCGTCTGTTGTGCTGCGCGCAGCAGGGTGCCGATGTCGCCCAGACTGCTCACCGAATCAAGTCGCCGGTCCAACTGGCTGTACTGGTCGTTCGTCACCCCGAACCACACCCACGCGCCCAGCGTGATCACCAGCACCACGACAGAGAGCGCGGCAACGATGACGATCACGCGCAGCGACAGCACGCGCGCCAACCACTCGTAGAAAGCGCGGACGGCGCTCATATGTGCCTGGGCAGATGAGCGGCGATCAGCGGCGCGATCTTGTCCGCCATGTATTCGTGGCCGGCATCGGTGGGGTGCACTCCGTCGGCGCCGATCAACTCCGGCATTCCCACGAACCAGCGTTCGGCGATCGGGTCGACGAACGTCGCGCCCGCAAGCTGCGCCTGATACTGCAGCGCATCGCGGATCCGCACGACGTCGGCGGGAGGGTCGGCGGTCGGCCATGGCGGGCCGATGATCAGGAATGTCGCCGACGGCGCAGTACGGCGGGCCAATTGGAAGGTGCCGTAGGCCAAAACTGACACCTGCACGGGGTCGACGCCCAGATCGTTGCGCGAGCCGAAGAACACCACGAGCACGTCATCGGGCCTGACCGTGCGGGCGGTCAGATCCTCGAACAGGCTGCCCCGGTTGCCTCGCGTGCCGTATCCCGCTCCGCCCTCGGCGCCCACATCCGCAGTGATCGGTACCCGACGTGCGGCCAGCTCGTCCCATGCGCGGGCAGTCCATCCGTTCGGACCGAGGCCGCCCAGATCGCCGCCCGTCGTGTACGAATCGCCGATCACTGCGACGCGGTTAAGGGAGGTGTTCAGCGCCACCGTGCTGTTGTGGCTCACACCTATGGGGCATCCAGCGCCCACGCTGACCAGGAGCGCGAACGCGACCATGGCCGTGATCAACCGGCTCACCGCATCAGCCTAGGGCTCAACCGACGAAATCGGCGTAGACGACGCGCGAACTCATCCGGCACGTGCAGAAACCACCGGTGTCCGCTCCTCGCGCTGGGCGTCGATCGTATGCAGCGTCCCGTGGCCCGCCTCTGAGCGAGACCCGCGCGGCGGGCTCATCATGCCGCGCATCCATCGACGCGCCGGTTCCTCGACGAAGTGGTACAGCAACACCGCGCCGGTGATTGCGACGGCCAGCAGCCCGAGGAGTACGGCCTTGCCCGCCAGGTCGGACCCGAGCAAGAGTCCGAACTGCAAGACCGTCCAGTTCCAGGTCGTGTGCACCAACTCATGAACCATGTACAGGCTGAAGGAGATATGCCCGAGGTAGACCATCGGACGTAGGGACAGCAGCGCGGGCAAGGTGCCGACGCCCATCGCCAGGGTCAACACCAGCGGCACGAACAGCAGGTCGACCAGTCCGGCCGAGTCGTAGATCGTCGGTACCGGATGCGCGTCCAGCAGATACAGGATGCCGACGACGGCCGCCGCGATGAGTAGCGACGCGACACCTGCGCTCTTGCGTGCCCGGTCGGTCAGGTCCAGCTTGCGAACCGCGGCACACACCAGCGCGCCGGCGGTGAACTGCATGATGATCCGCGGCAACCAGCTCCACGGTGTGTAGAACAGGCCGGTGGCCATCAACAGCACCACCGGGGGGAGTGCGGCCGCGACGGCCAGGTAGACAAGGCCTCGAGCCCGCGTCGCACGAGCGATCCGGAAGATCACCAGCACCAGCGCACCGAACAGCAGGTAGGCCAGCCACTCGGCGCTGATCGACCATGCGGGTCCGTCCCAGCTGGTGCCGTCGAAGTAGGGCGCGAACCACAGCTGCACGAGCAGGAACTGACGGACGTAGTTCCCCGCGGTGAGCTGATTGGCGGCCTCGGAGGGAACATGGCCGACGTTGAGCGTGAAGATCATCCACAGCGCGGCCAGATGCATCGTCACCAGATACACCGGCCACACGCGGGACAGTCGCAACCATAGGAAGCGCAGCGTGGATCGCCACGACCAGGACTCGCCCATTCGGTCGAGATAGTTCCACGTCAGCACGAATCCGCTGAGGATGAAGAACAGGTCGACACCCTGGGCGCCGCAGTCGAGCACCGGAGCGAGCGCCGACCTAAATCCCGGGGCCGCCTGCTCGAGCAGCGGCCGGAAATGAAAGAGCACGACCCACACGGCGGCGACGATGCGCAGTCCGGATAGGGCCTTGATCTCGCCGGTACGCACAACACTCTTTTCGTGAGGGACTCGAGCAGTTTCGGTCGGGTGACACACGTGTGCATTCGCCTGCCGGGCGGTACGCCTCCCCGCGACCATGCACCTGCAGCATCGCAGGTTAGCAGCGGTATCACCGGAACGGCACGCTCGGACACGCTGTCAATTCGCTGTGTGATCACCAAAATCGTTGCTAACCAGGCACTCTGGCCGAACGGCCGATGAGACTCAGCTGTCGGGGCTTCGGCGCGCCCCGACACGGCCATGATCAAGTCTTGACCCATTCCAGAAAAGGAGCATGATGGTCCTATGTCGTCGGCGCCGGACTACGCAGAGCAGCTGAGGATGGCTGATCTTCGGGTGACCCGGCCCCGGTTGGCTGTCCTGGAGGCGGTATATGCGCTGCCACACGCGGACACCGAGACGATCTTCTCGACCGTGCGCGCCGGCCTGCCCGAGGTGTCGCGTCAAGCGGTGTACGACGTTCTCGCCGCGCTGTCGGCCTCCGGGCTGATTCGTCGCATCCAGCCCTCTGGCTCTGTCTCACGCTATGAGTCACGCGTCGGCGACAACCACCATCACGTCGTGTGCCGCTCCTGCGGGGTCATCGCCGATGTCGACTGCGCCGTCGGCGATACGCCGTGCCTTACCCCGTCCGATCCGGACGGCTCTCTCGACGGCTTCATCCTCGACGAGGCCGAGGTCATCTACTGGGGCCTGTGCCCCGACTGTTCCGCATCGCAAACGTCGCGATCACTTCCGTGATCACAGCCCATTTCACCCATCGGAAGGAAAGTTGTGTCTGATTCACCTGACGCCAAGCCGCCGTCACCCGAGAAGCCCACGGCGAGCAGCGGAAGCGAGAGCGAAAACCCGGTAATCGATACGCCGAAGCCGAAGGACCACGCGCCCCGGACCAACCAGGACTGGTGGCCCTCCCAGGTCGACGTGTCGAAACTGCACGCGCGCGGGTCGTTCTCCAACCCGTACGGCGATGATTTCAACTACGCCGAGGAATTCGCCAAGCTCGACCCAGAGGCTCTCAAAGCCGACGTCATGTCGGTCATCACCACCTCGCAGGACTGGTGGCCCGCCGACTACGGCAGCTACGCCGGCCTTTTCATCCGCATGAGCTGGCACGCCGCGGGCACCTACCGCATCTACGACGGCCGCGGCGGCGGTGGCGAGGGCATGCAGCGCTTCGCCCCGCTTAACAGCTGGCCCGACAACGCCAACCTGGACAAGGCGCGTCGTCTGCTGTGGCCGGTCAAGCAGAAGTACGGCAACAAGATCTCCTGGGCCGACCTGCTGGTGTTCGCCGGCAACGTGGCGCTGGAGTCGGCCGGCTTTGAGACCTTCGGCTTCGGTTTCGGCCGCCCCGACGTGTGGGAGCCCGTAGAGATCCTCTTCGGCGAAGAGGACGAGTGGCTGGGAACCGACAAGCGCTACTCCGGCGAGCGTGACCTGGCCGAGCCGTACGGCGCCACCACCATGGGCCTGATCTACGTCAATCCTGAAGGCCCGGAAGGCAAGCCGGATCCGATCGCCGCGGCGATCGACATCAAGGAGACCTTCGGCCGGATGGCCATGAACGTGGAGGAAACGGCCGCACTGATCGTCGGCGGCCACACGCTGGGCAAGACCCACGGAGCCGGCCCGGACGAGGGCATGGGCCCCGAGCCCGAGGGCGCTCCGATCGAGCAGCAGGGCCTTGGTTGGAAGTGCCCGTTCGGCTCCGGTAAGGCCGGCGATACGGTCACCAGCGGTCTCGAGGTGGTCTGGACAGACAAGCCCACGCAGTGGAGCAACCGATTCCTCGAAATCCTGTACGGCAACGAGTGGGAACTGGTCAAGAGCCCGGCGGGCGCCTGGCAGTTCGAGGCCACCAACGCTGAGGCGACGATCCCCGATCCGTTCGGTGGTCCGAACCGCAAGCCGACGATGTTGGTCACCGATGTCTCGATGCGGGAGGATGCGGAGTTCGGCGCGATCACCCGCCGCTGGCTCGACCACCCCGAGGAACTCAACGAGGCATTCGCCAAGGCCTGGTACAAGCTGCTGCACCGCGACATGGGTCCGATCAGCCGCTACGTCGGCCCGTGGATCGCCGAGCCGCAGCTGTGGCAGGACCCGGTGCCGGCCGTCGAAGGTGAGCTGATCGGCGAGGCCGACATCAAGGCGCTGAAGGCCAAGGTGCTCGACTCCGGGCTGACCGTGCAGCAGTTGGTGAAGACGGCGTGGTCGTCGGCAGCCAGCTTCCGCAGCACCGACAAGCGCGGTGGCGCCAACGGTGCCCGGATTCGCCTTGAGCCGCAGAAGAACTGGGAGGCCAATGAGCCGTCCGAGTTGGCCAAGGTCCTGCCGGTGCTGGAGAAGATCCAGCAGGAGTTCAACGGCGCTGGGGACAAGAACGTGTCGCTGGCCGACCTGATCGTGCTGGGAGGCTCGGCGGCGGTTGAGAAGGCGGCCAAGGACGCCGGCTTCGAGATCGATGTCCACTTCGCGCCGGGTCGCACCGACGCGACGCAGGAGGACACCGATGTGGAGTCGTTCGCGGTGCTCGAGCCCCGGTGGGACGGGTTCCGCAACTTCGTGCGGCCGGGCGAGAAGGCTCCGCTGGAGCAGCTGCTGATGGAGAAGGCCGTCTTGCTGAGGGTTACGGCGCCGGAACTGACGGCGCTGGTCGGCGGGCTGCGAGCGCTGAACGTCAACCACGGCGGTAGCAAGCACGGCGTCTTCACCGACAAGCCGGGCGTGCTGACCAACGACTTCTTCGTCAATCTGCTCGATATGGGCACGCAGTGGAAGTCGGGGACCGCGGAGAACGTCTACGAGGGTTCCGACCGTGCGACGGGCCAGCCGAAGTGGACGGCGACCGCCAATGACCTGGTGTTCGGCTCGAACTCGCAGCTGCGGGCGCTGGCCGAGCATTACGCCCAGGACGACAACAAGCAGAAGTTCGTCGAGGACTTCGTCGCCGCGTGGGTCAAGGTCATGAACAGCGACCGGTTCGACCTCGCCTGACCGGTTCATAGCTACACACACGCCCCGCGAGTCATCACGACTCGCGGGGCGTTGTGCTCGGTAAATTCTGTACCGTGAACGCACCGTTCCTGCTCTTGTCGATCCGTGGCGAGGACGAAGCCGCCGACGACGAGTACCGGGCGGTGGTGCGCTTTGCCGGTCTGGATACGACGGGCGTGCATCGGATCAGCCTGACCCATCAGCCGCTGGGATCCATCGATCTCGCTGACTGGTCGGGCATCATCCTCGGCGGCGGGCCCTACAACGTCAGCGATGCGCCAGAGACCAAGTCCCCGACGCAACAACGGGTTGAGACAGAGTTGTTCGCTTTGATCGGGCACATTGTCGACGCCGATTACCCGTTCCTCGGATGCTGTTACGGCGTGGGCACGTTGGGCACTGCCATTGGGGCTGTCATCGACCGCACGTATCCGGAACCGGTCGGGGGCATGGCGATCACGGTCACCGACGCGGGACGCGACGACCCGCTTTTCGCCGACCTGCCCGACGTCTTCGATGCCTACGGCGGGCACAAAGAAGCGGCGACGACCCTGCCGGCGGATGCATTGTGTCTGGCGACCTCGCCGCAATGCCCGGTGCAGGCGTTCCGGGTCAGGGAGAACGTCTATGCCACGCAGTTCCATCCCGAACTCGACCTCGACGGCATCGACGTCCGCCTCAATGCCTACAAGAACCACGGTTACTTCGCGCCCGAGTCCGCAGAGCAGTTGAAAACCGAAGCCCGGCAATGGAATGTCCGGCATCCGCACACCATCCTGCGACGATTTGTCGAACGGTATGCGCGACGCGCTTGACCTCGACAATGGTTTAGGTAGCACGGTGCGGCTATCTCGTGACGGGTGCGGGCGGCGAACGATACTTGTTCACGGGCGACACCATCTTTCCCGCCGGTGACGCGCATTCTTCTCACGCGAGGCGTCCGCTGCACGAGTTCAGCAACACGCACCGTCACCGTTCTAACGCGGCGGCCGTTCGTCATTCGGGTCGTTGGGGTCCGGGTCTCCGAACCATCGCCACGGTGTGTGCTCGGCGTAGGTGTCGTTCCAGGACCACCACTCATACGGTGGGCTCTGCGGATAACCATCGGGTGAATCCTCCCAATCTTCCTGGCGCCCCAGGGCAGTCATATCGAGGAGATTCCACGTGCCGACGAATACCTCGTCACCGCGGCCCTTGGTCATGTACGTGCGGTATACGCGGTCATTCTCGTCACGGATGAACGCGTTGGTGGCGTGCCACTCGTCGCAGCCGAAGTCCTCGTCGAACGTGTCGGTGATCGTGTACCACGGGTGCCGCCAGCCCATCTTCTGCTTCATCCGCTCGAGGTCGGGCTGGGTGGCACGCGATACGTAGACGAACGTGGTGTCGCGGGCGTTGAGATGAGCCAGGTTGGGCACGTGGTCGGCCATCAAAGAACAACCCGTGCATCCGTGTTCGGGCCAATCGCCGGTACCGGGTTCGACGAATGCGCGATAGACGATCAATTGACGTCTGCCATCGAACATGTCGAGCAGGGTCAGCTTGCCGTCGGGGCCGTCGAACACGTACTCCTTGTCAACGGGTGTCCACGGCATGCGGCGCCGCAGTGCGGCCAGCGCGTCGCGCGCCCGTTGAACTTCCTTCTCCTTGACCAGCATCTCCTGGAGCGCGGCATCCCACTCCCCTGCCGCTACGATCGGTGGCGTCTTCATCTTTCCTCCTCAAGTGCACTCTTCAAGTTGGCGAGCTTCCACGGCCAACCTCCGGAAATAAGCTCGCGCACAGCGCTTTCCGGCGGGAAGTCGTCGTGGATGACCGTCAGCTTCACCTGACCGTCGTCGACGGGTTCGATATCGAAAGAAACCTTTGACCGGCGCTCGGTCGCCGCCCTTGCGATCACGTCGGCATCGAGGCCGAGTGTGGTCAGCTCGGGTACGAATGAGTGAAAGGTAAAGGCCAGCCTGCGATACGGGTCGGATTCAAGGATCACCTGCTCCGGGTTTTCGATTCTCAGCTCGCGGTCCTCCCAGACGTAGGTGGAGCCCTTCTGCCAATCCGAGGCCATCGCGTGTCCCATATATCGGTGCGAGAACGCCGGGTCGGTGATCGCCTGCCAAAGTTTTTCCGGGGTGGTGCGGATGTAGGTCGTATATACGAAATCGGCGCTATTGCTCATCGATTCGGTCTCCAATGCGGTTTTGAGGTCGGCGAGCGTCTGCACCCGCGCGCGGTCGTACTGATTGATCCAGCGGTCGGCTATGGCGTTGATCGGTTCGGCGTTGAGGTAGTGCAGCTTCTCGCGGCCTCGCCACACCGTCGTGATGAGGTTCGCCGATTGGAGCACGGCGAGATGCTTGCTGACCGACTGTCGTGCCATGGACAGCTCGGCGCATAGATCGCGCAAACTCTGTCCGTTGCGCGTATTCAAGCTGTCGAGCAGCAGGCGCCGGCTGGGATCCGCCAGCGCCTTGAACACCTCGTCCATCTCTGCCATTTCGATTCATGCAGCTGGTCGGCTGCATATTCACCATATGCAGCTGCTCGGCTGCGTGTCAATGGTCAGGGACGGTCTGATGGACCGGGACGTGTCGGACCTGGGTGCTTTGATGGGGTCATGTTGGCGATCGCACCCAAGGAGCGTCTCGAGGTGTTGTTCGGCGAGTTGGCGGAGTTGACGGGTCAACGCAACGCCATCGATGGCCGCATCGTGGCGATCGCCGCCGAGTTGGAGCGCGATGAGCTGATCGGGATGACCGGGGCACGCTCGATGTCAGCGCTGATCGCCTGGAAGACGGGCTGCTCACCGAGAAATGCCCAGACGATCGCCACCCTGGCCCACCGCGAGCATGAGTTTCCGCGCTGCGTGGCGGGCCTGCGCGACGGCCGGCTATCGCTGGATCAAGTGGGCATCATCGCCGAGAAGGCCGCACACGGATCTGACGAGCACTATGTCTCACTGGCCGAAGTAGCCACGGTCAACCAGTTACGCACCGCATTGAAACTGGAACCACGCCCCCAACCCGACCCCGAGCCGTGGCGAGAGCCGCCGCGCTCGATCACCAAAACCAGCGACGAGCAATCCACCACCTGGAAAATTACACTCCCCCTACAGGATGCGGCGACGTTCGACGCCGCGCTGGCTTCGCACCTCGATGCGCTGATCGCCGAGTGGAAACGCGACCACGAGACCGACAACGACGACGACACCGAACCCGTCTCCGATCAACGCCCCCCACTACCCGCCACCATCGACGCCTTCATGCGGCTGATCGAATCCGGATGGGACGCCGACGTCGCTGCCCGCCCCCACGGTCAGCGCACCACGGTGATCGCGCACCTTGACGTCAAAGACCGTATCGCGCAGTTGCATCTGGGACCGCTGCTGTCCGACGCGCAGCGCCAATACCTGACCTGTGATGCCACCTGTGAAGTGTGGTTTCACCGCGACGGCCAACCCATCGGCGCCGGCCGCACCACCCGCACCATCAACCGCCGGCTGCGTCGCGCCCTGGAGTACCGCCACCGGACGTGCGCGGTGCCCGGCTGCGGGGCCACCCGCGGGCTGCACGCCCACCACATCCGGCACTGGGAAGACGGTGGGCCCACCGAGCTGGACAACCTGGTGCTGCTCTGCCCTTACCACCACCGGCTACACCACCGCGGCGTCATCACCATCACCGGGCCCCCAGACCGGCTCACCGTCACCGACAGCAACGGCCGACCACTGCACCCAGGCTCACTGGCACGCCCACCCACCCAACCCCCACCCGACGTCGCCCCGTGCACCGGACCCATCGGCGAACGCGCCGACTGGTGGTACTACCAGCCCTTCGAACCCCAACCACCACCAACAGACAACAACTAGCTCGCAGCCTTAACACATTGAGGGATTGAGCGATTCGTTTGCCTAGCGGCTGAATTCCTGGAATCGGGCGACGGCCAGATCGCGCTGGTCGATATCGAAGGCTTCCATACGGATGACGCGGGTTCCGTTGAAAAGAATGAGGGTGATCGCCGGAAGCTCGATTGCGGCGCCTTGAGCCGTGGTGCCCTTTACGACGACATGGCTGACAAGGCCAGTCGCCGAGTGCGCAATCACCTCGGCCTGTTCGATCCACATATCGGCGATCAGCAACTCAAGCGTGCGAATGGACCGCCAATGATCTTCGATAGTCTCCGGTTCTGCACCGACGAGTTGACGGTGATTGACGTAGGTGGCGCCGGCCTCCATTGCGGCGACGATGTCCCAGGCATGACGGTTGTAGGCGTCGCCCGATCGGCACGCCGCCTCGATCACCGCAGGATGCGCCACCTCTCCCCGAGCGATCCAGCGAGCCGTGAGCTCAGCCATTGCGGCATCGATGTCTTCGGGGTCGAAAAGGGTACAACGGCATAGCAATTCATCGTCGGTCGCCTCTGCGAGCACCAACGCCTCAAGCGTGATCGATCGGTCGGCCTCAGCGGCGTCGCGAAAGATGTGGCGAGTGAGCGCCAAGTGGCGCCCCCGAATGCCGACGGTTTGGATCTCCAACTGCCAATTCATCAACGACGCGGGCTCAAACATCGCACCTACGAATTCGCGGTCCATCGGGCCCACGTTCTTCAAGACTTTCCGTCGATCGTCGTATTGCGCATTTGCCTCCAAGACTTTGAGATAGCCCTCCAGGTCCCGCCGATTGAAAGTGTGGACGAGTCGGGCATTTCCGCGGGTCGCGGCGTTCTCGAGTCGAGATGTCGACGCGGTGAGTTCGTCGAACCTGGCTAGCGCGGCGTCGAGATCTGTTTCGTCGAAGATTTCGGCGCGGTTTATCCGATCGCCATCGACGGTCATGATTTCGGCGAGCCGCCACTCGGCCTGGAAGCCGGCTAGCGAGGTTCCGGTCATCACCTGGGTGAAGACCGCCCCGAGGTTACTGAGCCGATGCACAGCGTCGATGCGGAACGTGAGATCCGGCATTTGAACCCAGGCGGCCCGGACGTATTCGAGGATCTCGCCGGGTGCGAACGGTCCTCCCCGGCGATGGTCGATGCTCACCAAGTCCGTTGTCGTCGGATAGATCTCGTATCGATTCAGAGCGGCGTAGGTGTTCGCGATGACCGACCAAGTGTGGCTATCGCCTGCGGCTTCGCCAGCAATGTAGCGGTTTTCAAGTTCTTCGAAGGCTGCGCCGATGTCTTCGGGATCGAAAAGTGTAGTCTTGGCCACCAGTCCGTGGTCATCGAGTTCGGTGAGCGTCAAGTGCTCGGCGGTAGTCGTGGGGTCGTTGTCGGTAGTTCGGTACGTGTCGAGGGTGAGCGCAAGGCGAGCCCCCCTGTGGACGAAAGGTTTCACCTCGAATACCCAATCAGTGGGGACAATCTCGAACAGCGCCTCTGTGACCTTGATCAGTCCCCCGCCAGTCGCTTTGTCGCGCAACCCTTTTCGACGGTCTTCAAAACTTCCGTCCACCGCGGCCAGGGCGAGGAAAGCGGACATGTCGCGCCGATTGAATTCGCTGGCTAGCCGAGTACGGACGCGGGTCGCGGCGTTGTCGAGTCGAGTCCCAGCGCCTTCGAGATTCTTCGCCTGGGCCGTCAGCTCGTCGAATCTGGCGATCGCGACATCGAGCGCGTCCTCGTCGAATACCTCAACCCGACCGAGTAACTCGCCTTCGAAGATCAGAACATCGACAGTGCGCCACTCTGCCTCGAAGTTTTCTTGGGAGGTGCCCTTCGACCCGTGGGTGACGACTGCTCCGAGGCTACTCATTCGATGCACAGCCACGACGCGATAGCTGATATCCGGCGTGACCTCCCAGGAGGCTCGAACAGCCGCCATCAGGTCACCGGGACCGGCGGCTATCCCGCGGCGGTGGTCAATAGTCACCCAATCCGGCGCACTCAGAAGGAGTTCGTGCCGATTGAGAGCGGCATAGGCTCTCGTGACGAGCGACCAGGTGTGCGCGTGGTCGGCGGGTACGCCGGCGAGGTAACGGCCGTCGAGCTCCGCGAAAGCGCCATCGAAGTCGTCCGCGTCGAACGAGAAATATGCCACGATCCGGCCGTCGACATCGATTTCGGCAATTGCGAGCAGGTCGCCGGCGAATTCCATTCGGCGGTTTGAGAAATGGAGATGACTCAGCGCGAGGCGATCGCCGCGCGTTGCCAAAACTTTCACCGCGACGCTTTCCGCCCCGACCTCGACGGCGGCGCGCAGATCCGCGATCTGGACCTCCCGACCGCGGCGAATCCCGGCGTTCACGACATGACGGCGATCGTGCGCAACAATTTCCTCTGCCATCACGTCGGCCACCGTGTGCCATTCGCGCTGTGCAAAGGACGTCCACAAACGTTCGGCTACTTGGCTTGCCGTGTTATCCATCGGCTGCGTCGGGCGGCTCAGCTCGTCGAACCTCACGAGTGCAGCGTCGAGGTCGGCCTCGTCGTACAGCTCGTAGCGGCTGATCAGAGAGCCGTCGACTGTCGAGATACCGATCACCCGCCACTCGGCGTCGAATCCCTGTTGCGAAGTGTTGTGCCACGCGTGAGTGACGACGGCGCCGACGTTGTTGAGTCGATGTACGGCGTGGATGTCGATACGGATTTCGGGCGCGTCGTTCAACGTGGCTTGGAGATAAGGGATCAATTCACCTGGTGCGAACGCGATAGGTCGCCGGTGATCGATACTCACCAAGTCCGATGTGATCGGGGGAAATTCGCGTCGGTTGACTGCAGCGAAAGCCCCCGCGATGACCGAATACGTGTTCGCGTGATCCGTCGCGTCGCCCGCGACGTAACGGGAGTCGAGTTCGGTGTAAGCCGCGTCGATGTCGTCGGGGTCGAACAGGACGATCGCCTTGATTCGCCCGTCCGCGTCGATCTCGACGAGTTGAACAATCTCAATGAAACTCGGGTCGGGGCTCCGGCCTCGCCCCCAATAGCGCGTATTTCCAAGAGTGAGGTTCTCGCCCCGGACAGCAATGCCGGTCGGCGTAATCTCTGTGAGACCGATCTCAGCGCCGATACGCAGATCATCGATGACGGCATCTCGACCGCGCCGAAGGCCGGCATTGACCACGCGTCGACGATCATCAAGGGAGACGTCATCGGCCAAAAGCGCCGCCATCGCGTCCCAACTTCGAGCAGCGATGTGTGCTTGGACCTGTCGTTCCACTAGGCCAGCCGTGTTTTCCAGTCGCGGCACCTGGCTACTGAGCTCGTCGAACCTGGCGAGCGCGGTGTCGAGGTCTGCCTCGTCATACAGCTCGGTCCGGCTGATCAAATCGCCGTCGAGGATCGAGGCCGAGATCGCCCGCCACTCGGCTACGACGTCCTGTCGCACGGTCCCGGTCGCTACATAGGTGAAAACTGCGCAGACGTCGCTCAGTCGATGAACCGCCTCGATGTAAATTCGCAGATCCGGCGATTGCTCCCACGTTGCGCGGACGTACGCGGCTAGATCACCGGGTCCGAACGCCGTCACCTTGCGATGGTCGATGTTGACGACGTCGGGCGTCGTTGCCGGGAGTTCGTGCCTGTTGAACGCCGCGACGTTGTTGGTAACGACCGACCACCCGCGCGTATGCGACGCCGCTTCGCCGGCGGCGCAGCGGGCGTCGAGTTCCGCGATGGCGTCTTCGAAGTCGTCGAAGTGAACGGTCGCCAACAGTTGACCTTCCGGGTTGATTTCGGCGACGCTCAGCAGTTCTAAGGCAGACATATCGGATTGGTCGGCGCTCGTAATCTGAGTACGAGTGAGCGCGAGGCGGTCTCCACGGGTCGCCACGACTGTTGGGGTGTAGTTTCCCATTCCGAGATCAACGATCGCCCGCAGGTTCGCGATCTGGGCATCGCGACCGCGCTGGATGCCGCTATTGACCACGCGTCGGCGATCGTCATCGTAGACGTCAGCGGACAGAATGCCCGCCACGCCATCCCAATCGCGCGCTGCGAAATACGCATTGAAGCGCTCCACAACGCGAGTTGCCGCGTTCTCCAACCGCACTGCGGGACGGCTCAATTCGTCGAAGAGCGCGAGCGCGGTGCCGAGATCCGCCTCGTCGAACAGTTCGCAGCGACTGAACTTCTCGTCCGCCACAGTGAAGAGGTTGATCGTCCGCCACTCCGCGTCGAAACCCTCTTGTGTGGTCCCCTTGAGCACCTGCGTCACGACCGTTCCAATCGTATTCAGCCGATGCACAGCCTCAACGGAAATGCGGAGGTCTCGCTCGAGGTCGTCCCACGCGGCTTGGACGTACGCAGTCATGTCGCCAGGCGCGAAAGTGGCTCCACGGCGGTGGTCGATGTTCACCCAGTCTGTCGTTGTCGCCGGCATGCCGCGTTGATTCATCAGGGCGTATGCCTCGGCGACAACCGCCCACGTGTCCGCGTGCGCCCCTGCTTCTCCCGCGAGATACCGGGCGTCGAGCTCCTCAACGGCGGCGGCGACATCGTCGATGTCAAACACAATGAGCGCCGACATCCGGTCGTCTGCATCGGTCTCGATGATGTGGATGACCTCGACTGCGAACGCCTGAGGGCCGTGGTCTCTACCCACGTGCCGGGTACGGCTGAGGGCGAGGCGTGAGCCGCGGGTCGCAACGACGGTCGGCGACATCTTGGTGTTGCCGAAGTCGGCGCCCAACTGCATATCGTCGAATATGGCTTTGTGGCCGCGTCGGACCCCGGAATTCACCACCGGACGGCGATCGTCGATGGAAACGTGGCCGGCCAGGATGTCCGTTATCCGGTCGCGGTCGTTGGCCGCGAAATACGTCCAGAAACGATCGGCGACTCGGCTCGCGGCATTTTCCAGCTGCGGCGCCGGGCGGCTAAACTCCGCGAATTTCTCTAGGGCAGCGTCGATGTCGGCTTCGTCGAACAGCTCGCAGCGGCTGACCTTGTCGCCCTCGACCATCAGCAGATTGAGCATCCGCCACTCGGCATCGAACCCTTCCGGCGATGTCCCACGAGACACCTGGGTGAAGAGCGCTCCGCAATCGTGCAGTAGATGCACCGACTCGACGTAATTGCTGAGGTTCGGCGTGAGCTCGTTGAGCGTGGCGACGATCTCTTTGAGGTCGGTTTGGGCGAGCGGTGTCCCTCGCCGGTGATCGATGCTTACCCAGTCTGGCGTTGCAGGCGGTATCTCGTGACGACCAAGCGCAACGAAGACGCCAACGACGACCGACCACGCGTGCGCACAAGCGGTAGCTTCGCCGGCGAGGTATCGGGCATCGAGCTCGGCGAGAGCGGCGTCGAGGTCATCGGCATCGAAGAACACCTGCAGCGCGATTCGACCCTCCTCGTCGATCCCGTAAAGCTGGAGATAATCGTCGGACGGTGCGCCGGGGCTCTCGTCGTCCGCAGTTCGAAGCGTCACGCGACCGAGGGCCAAGCGCTCGCCGCGCACTGCGATGACCTCTTGGTTGCCTCGTACGGCGCCCGCCTCAAGAGCACGCCTGTTCACTTGCGGCCACTCCGTCGACGCTAGGTCGATCTGACTGAAGCCGACGAGCTTTCGGTGGCTCTCGACGGTTGTCTCGGCCGCATACAGCCGCTCGAATTCGTCCCAGAGCTCGCGATTTACCGCCGCCAGCACCCGGTTGCCGACACGCACACATTCGTTCTCCAGTGGCTTTGGAGGCCGCTCATTCTCGAGCCGCGCGTACTGGGCATCGAGTTCGGCCATCGCGGCATCCAAGTCGTCGATGTCGAAGTGCACATGCAGCGTGAGTTGGCCCGCCTCGTCGAGGCCGTACAGCTGGAGCAACGCATCTCGCGGCGCACCAGGGCTCTGATCATCAAGCCCTACTTCCAACGAGGTCAGAGCCAGGCGCTCCCCCCGCACCGCCACAACAGTGTGCTGGTAGCGCACTTCGGCAAGGGTTTGACAATAATGCCTTGCTGCGTCAAGCCATTCGCCATGAGAATGGTCGCTGCGACCCACGCCGACGATCTTGCGGCGGCTCTCGACGCTGACGACGGCTGCGATGCATTGTCCTACCTCGTCCCAGGCATCGCGGTCGTAGGCAGCATCAAGCCGGCGAATCAACC
This sequence comes from uncultured Actinomycetota bacterium, assembly GCA_963843135.1. Classification (GTDB taxonomy): domain Bacteria; phylum Actinomycetota; class Actinomycetes; order Mycobacteriales; family Mycobacteriaceae; genus Mycobacterium. Next base: position 269,834 of record CAWJJA010000024.1, on the reverse strand, counting down.
GCACACATGCGGTGTCCAGCTCCGACCCCGCGTGCTGGGCATCGAGTTCGACCATCGCGGCGTCGATGTCTTCGACGTCGAACCAGATCTGCAGTGCGATCCGGCCCTCGTCGTCAAGGCCGACAAGCTGGAGCATCTCGTCTCGCGGCGCACCGGGAGTGTCGTCGGCCGTACCTACCTCTGTTCGGGTAAGTGCCAGGCGCTCACCCCGGATGGCGAGGATCGGGCGGCGAGATTGCCCGACGCGCATATCACGTATGAAACTCTCTGCCCCGCTTGCCATCTTGATTGAAGGGAGATCGATCTTCTCGAAACCGACAATTTTGCGGCGACTCTCGATGGAGCCGATGGGTGCGTGCGCCTGCTCAACCTCGCCCCACGCTTGGCGATTAACCGCATCCTCGACGCGGCGCAGCGTTCGCACACATTCGTTTTCGAGCTCGAGCCGTGCGTGCTGGGCATCCAACTCTTCGACCGCGGCGTCGATGTCTTCGACATCAAACCAGATCTGCAGCGCGATTCGACCTTCATCGTCGAGGCCGACAAGCTGGAGCATCTCGTCTTGCGGGGCTCCGGGACTTGTGTCAGCGGTGCCGACCCCCAACCTTGTTAGAGCCAACCGCTCACCGCGCACTGCAACGACCTCACGCAGCGCACGTCTTGCCCCCATGCCACGACCGAAATCTCGGGCTTGGCTTGCGAATTCGCCAGGTTGAAAGTCGACCCGCCCGAAGCCCACTATCTTCCGACGACTCTCGATCGAACCGACGGAGGCATACTCGCGCTCGACCTCGTCCCAGGCTACGTTCAGGACAGCCGCGTCTACGCGGCGAAGCACTCGCACACACTCGTTATCCGGATCGACGGTTGACGCGGCCGATACAGCCACTACGGACGGCTCGCCTTGCCCCAGAACACCGCGCGCTATTTCGGCAAGTGCCGCAGCCCCTTTCCGCTCGTACAGCTCGACCGCTTGCGCGGCTGCAGCCCGTGCGCCCGCAGTGTCGCCGGCGGCGCCCGACACGATCGCCAGTGTGAGACAGGCATCGCCGTGGTCGACCAAAAGGTCCGTGCGCTCGGCGACGGCGACGGCCTCCTCGGCAACCCTCCTGGCCTCGTCGTGAGCGCCACCGCGCGCCAGCAGCTGCGCGCGAGCCGCTCGCCATGCGATCGACGCCTTCAACGCGTGACCGGCGAGACGTTCACTCTCCGCACATAACTCGTCGGCTTCGGCGTCCCTGTCCTGCGCGAGACAGGCCCGGGCAAGCAACGCGGCGGTCTCAGCTGTGTCGGCGTCCAGACCCATGCGGCGAAAGCCGCTGTACGCTCGCCGCAGGTGCCTCTCGGCCGCCGCGGGATCGTTGGCGATCAACTCGACGATCCCCGCAAACTGCTCGACCTCGAGTAACGCGTGCCGCATCCCGAGCTCAGTGAGTGAGCGTCGCGCGGAGTCGATCAGCGCACGGCCCGCGGCAGCTCGCCCACGTAGCGCGTCCAGCACTCCCTGACATCTCGTCGACGTCGCCTCGACCACCGGCGATCCGGTGGTGATGCGAAGTAGCCGAACGACATCCAGACACCGCCCGCCTGCGCGCGGAACCGGATTAGGGCCCCACAGTGCCGCAAGCGGTGCGCCCGCCAGCACGGCGTTCACCCGGCGATGTTCATGCGCGCGCCGCGCGGCGGTGAGCGCCTGGTCCAGAGCGGTCTCGGCGTCACCGATTCGCCCGAGGCGGGCCAGGCACGCGGCCCGGACCGTATGGGCGTTGGCCTCCCCCGCCGCGTCCTCCAGTCCGGCCAACTGTTCGGCGGCCGCGCCCACCGCGGACTCGATTTCGTCCAGCCGCTCGGGGCTGGTCAGCATCGAAAGCTGCCCATCGAAACATGTACCCCAGGCCGACAGTCGCACGGAATCGCCTGCAGCCCTTTGCAATTGCGAGACCGCGCCCGCCGCCGAAACCACATCGCCCGCGGCCAGCAGTGCCTCACATCGAGCGACCAGAAGCTCGGCCTGCACAGCGTCGCGATCAGGCAACTCCTCGTCGAGTTCCTCCAGCGCGTGCAACGCCCTGTCGTACAGGTCGGCCGCACCTTCGTAGGCGAGGCGCGCAATCGCCTGGTCCGCCGCGCGCCGGCAGTACTCAACTGCCTTGGCCGCGTTGCCAGCCCACGCACATTCGAAGTAGTGGTAGGCCAGTTCGGCCAGGAGTTCGTCGTCGGCTCCCGACTCGGCTTCCAGCGTCACGGCGATCTTCTGATGCAGCCGCATCCGACGCACCGAGGCAAGCTCGGCGAGCAATGACTGCCGGACGATGGCGTGGTTGAAGCGATATCGACCGCCGGGCTCTTCGATGACGATGCCCGCCTTGCTCGCTTCGTCGAACGCGTCGACCAGATCATCGCCGACCACACTCTCGACCAACGCCAGCGGGAACCGGCTGCCGACGACCGCGGCCGCCGCCAGGGCCTTGTTCGTCTCCACCGGAAGCCGAGACAGCCTGCGGCTCACCGCTTCCCGAACCCCCTGTGGAAGGGTGCTCGGATCCCAACGGCCGCCGCTTTCATCGACATGCCGTAGCGCCTCGATGAGGAAGAACGGATTGCCGCCGGTGACTGACGCCAAGGCCCGGGCCAACTCCTCGTCGTCGTAGCCTGCTTCGGCGACATAGGCGGTGACGTCGTCCTCGTCGAGGCCACTCAGCGCAAGGCGAGTGGCGGTGCCGTCGCGGTGAAGGTCGGCGAGCATCGCCGCCAGCGGGTGGGAACGGTCGAGGTCGGTGTTGCGGTATGTGCCGACGATCTGCACATGAGCGTGCTCCCCGAAGCGCAGCAGGTGTCGCAATAGCAACAACGTGGGCTTGGCGGCCCAGTGAAGGTCGTCCAGGATCAGGACGACAGGTGCACTCGTCGAGGCTGCTGCCAACAGCGCGACCACGGCATCGAACAGTGCGTAGCGTTCGGTGTCCGGGTCGGCGCGCGAAGGCGTCGGTAGATCAGGGACAACCTCGGTGAGTCCGGGAACCAATGCGAGCAGGGCCTCGACACCGCGCAGGCCGCGCAGCCGCTTGGCGCCGAGGCACGGCACCAACGACCGCAAGGCCTCCGCAAACGGCTGGTATGCCGCACCGAGGTCCTCGTCACACCGGCCGTAAAGAACCACCGCGCCTTGTTCATAGGCCTGACGGGACCATTCGCCTGCCAGTCGCGTCTTGCCCACGCCGGGTTCGCCCGCGACCAACACCGCGCGCGCACCGGCCGCGAGCGTCGACTCCCATGCGGCCAAAAGCCCCGCGAGTTCGGTACCCCGTCCGACGAACGGCCCCGGGCCCGTCAGCACGGCGGGCAGCGCGGGCCGCTGGATCGGCGCCTCGGTCGGTTGTGCGGGGGAATCGTCGGCTGCCTCCAACCGGAGTTCGAATACATGCTCCGGACGGGCCAGGTTCTTCAGCTTGCGCATCCCGAGATCGGCCAGGATGACATCGTCCGAAAGAGAGTCGATGACGAGTTCGGCTGTCGCGCCCGAACACAGGATCTGGCCTCCGTCGGCCAGGGACCGCAGGCGGGCGGCGCGGTTGACCGCCCGACCGAAGTAGTCGCCGTCGCGCAGCTCGACCTCGCCGGTGTGGAGCGCTACCCGGATTCGCATGGGTTCTGCCAACGCCCACGGCTCATGACGGATCGCTTCCTGCAGTGCGATGGCGGCTGCGGCCGCCGCTGATGGCCGGTCGAAGACCGAGAACGTCGCGTCGCCCTCGCCGCGGGTCTTGACGAGCCGCCCGCCGCGGGACGTGACGACCTGTTCGACGATCTCGTCATGCCGGGCCAGCGCCACCGCCATGGCATCGGCCTGCGCCTCCCACGCCGCGGTCGACCCCTCGATATCGGTGAGCAAGAAGGTAACCGCCTTGGTGACCGTCGAAAGTTGTTGGGAAACAGGTATTTCCAGTGCGGCATCCTGCGACACGATCGCCGCCTCGAGCCGGCGAAGGTTCGGCCCCGGGTCCACGCCCAGCTCGTCGGCGAGCAACGACCGTGCGCGTTGGTACGCGGCCAGGGCTTCGCCCTGCCTGCCGGCGCGGTAAAGCGCGAGCATCAGCTGTCCCCAGCGCCTCTCCCGCAGCGGCGCATCGGCGATCGCGGCCTCCAGTTCGCCGACGATCTCGGCCGCGCGACCCGTCGCAAGCAGCGCATCGGCGCGGTCCTCGGCCAATGCGGCGTGACCCTCGATCCATCGCGTCTTCTCCGCTGCCGCGCGCGGGCCGTCGGGAAGCTCGGGAATGCCGCGCCAGAGCGAGAGGGCCTCGTCGAAACGGGCCACCGCCTGGCTGGCGTCCCCGGCGGCGATGGCTTCGCGGCCCAGTCTGGCGGCCAGCTTGTAGCGGGCGGCATCGATGTCGGTCGTGCTCAGGGTCCAGCCCGTCCCCTCCGTCAGGACGAAGCCGTCGCCCAGGGCGCGGCGCAGAGAGGAGATGTGGGTCTGCAGCGCCTTGACGGAGGTGCGCGGTGGATGAGCGCCCCAAAGCAGCTCTGCAAGGGTGTCGGCTGAGACGACCGATCCGCCATGGAGTCCGAGCATCGTCAAGACGGCCCGGGGTTTGGCGCCGGGGACTGCGACCGGCAGACCATGCTGCCGGACCTGCAGAGGCCCCAAAACCCCCAGCTCCACGTGTTGAAGCGTAGTCATGTCATCATCGTGAGGTCGGCGATTCAATGGGCGGTAAAGGATTAGTAAAGACGTCTCGACCGGTGTGGCAGGCTCGGTTCGTGGACGTGCCACAGCCGGATCCGGACACACCGCACCTCGCCGACGTCATTCCGTCGGTCCTTTCCGCGATGGGGGTTGCGGGGTTTGACGGCCGAATCCCGCTGCGGGACGACGTCGCCGGTGCGTGCGTGCTGCTCATCGACGGACTCGGCGCAGAACTGCTGGACACCTACGCGACCGAGGCGCCGGTCATGGCCGGCCTGCGTGGCCGCACTTTGCAGGTCGGATTCCCGTCCACAACCGCCGCCGGGATCGCGGCATTGGGCACCGGCTGCCGGTCCGGCGAGCACGGTCTGGTCGGCTACTCCTTCCGACTGCCGGATGTCGGTGTCGTCAACACATTGCGGTGGAGCATGCACCCATGGGGCGACGACCTGCGCGAGACCGCGCCACCCGAGCAGGTTCAGCCCATGCCGACGACGTTCGAACGGGCTGCCTCGGCCGGGGCGGCGGTGAGCGTGATCTCCGGAGCCGAATTCACCGGTTCCGGGCTGACGCGTGCGGTCTTACGAGGTGGGCGGTACGTCGGCGTGCATGGGCTGGGCGATCTGGCCGCGCGCGTACACGAGGGCGTCGTCGGCGGTGGGTTCTGCTATGGCTACCACAGCGAGGTCGACAAGCTGGGGCACCTGTATGGACCCGGATCGCCCGCGTGGCGGATGCAGCTGCGGCAGGTCGACCGCCTGGTGGAATCGATCGTCGAGGGCCTGCCGCCCGGCGGACTGCTTGCGGTGGTGGCCGACCACGGGATGGTCTCCGTGGATACCGCGGAGGCGGTCGACATCGACAACGACGACGCGCTCACCGAGGGCGTGACCGATATCGGGGGCGAGCCCCGGGCCCGACATATATATGTAGCCCAGGGAGCCGACGACGACGTGTTGGCCACCTGGCAGGAGAAGCTGACAGAACGCGCGTGGGTGGTGTCGCGTGATGAGGCGATCGCCGCGGGGTGGTTCGGCGAGCGCGTCAGCGACTCGACCCGGCGCCGCATCGGCGACGTGGTGGCGGCCGCCCGGGGCTCGGCAGCTTTGCTGAGGCGGACAGTGGAGCCACTCGAGTCGTCATTGGTCGGACACCACGGTTCACTGACAACCGCGGAACAGAACGTTCCGTTACTTCTTGCCTACGGCTGAGCGGTGTCAACGGGCGTGTAGTGCATAGCTCTATATTGTTGGCGCACAGCTGTTTTCGATGACGACGCCGTAGTGGATAGCACTGCTGAACGCGAATAGTCGCCCCGGCCATGCCAAATCGTTATCTACGCCAGCGTCACCAGCAAATGTCCTCCCGAATATGCCCTCTTCTGATGAAGATTCAGTGAATCAGGCCATGCATTTCAGGCATTGTGAACGGAGTCACACAATTTGCGGTGAACGTGGTCACAGATTTTGGCGGGGCGCAAAACGCTCTGTTAACGTCCCTCTTCATGTTTGCTGTCGCGACGCTTTTGACGCTCGTCAACTCCGTGTCAGGCACTCCGTACATCACCGGTGGTGATTCACCGGCCGGTACGGACTGCTCCGGTTTGGTCTCCTGGGTCACCAACGCGGCGACCGGCCGCCCCATTTACGGGGACCGGTTCCACACCGGGAACATCGAGAGTGCCCTGAAAGCACGTGGGTTCGAGTACGGCTCACAGCCCGGCGCCCTGGTGGTCGGCTGGAACGGCGGCCACACCGCCGTGACATTGCCCGATGGCACTCCGGTGTCCTCCGGCGAAGGTGGTGGAGTGCACGTCGGTGGCGGCGGCGCATTCCAGCCGCAGTTCACCAAGCACATGTTCCTTCCGATGCCGGCCGACCAGCCGCCCCCGCCTCCCGGCGCCCCGGCCGTATTCGTCGGCCAGCAGGGCCCGATGCCGCCGGCGCCGCCCATGGCACCGCCGCCTCCCCCGCCACCCGCACCGCCGATGGCTCCGCCTCCCGCGCTGGACCCGATGTTGGCTCCGCCGCCGCCGCCGGCCCCGCCGATGGCTCCGCCGCCGCCGCCCGCCCCGCCGATGGCTCCTCCACCGCCACCCGCTGCACCGATGCTCCGCCGCCCGCACCGGGCATGCCGCCGGCGCCAATGCCGCCGGCTTGAGCTCCCGGAAGCGCCGGCTAACGTCTGCGGCGTGATCGTTGTGCTGCCGCCGTCGGAAACCAAGCACCCCGGCGGCGACGGGCCACCCATACGCCTGGACGCGCTGTCCCACCCCGAGCTCACGCCATTGCGCACCGCGTTGGTCGACGAGCTGGTCGAACTGGCCACCGACGAGTCGGCGTGCATGCGTGCGCTCGGGCTCTCGGCATCGCAACACACCGAGATCGAACGCAATGCCGCGCTTCGCAGCGCTCCGACCCTGCCCGCGATCAACCGGTACACCGGCGTGCTGTACGACGCGCTCGACGTCGAATCGCTCAAGGGTGCCGCCGCGGGCCGTGCACGGGCGCGGCTTGCGGTCGGCTCGGCGCTCTTCGGCTACCTGCGCGCCGACGATGCCATTCCCGCCTACCGGCTCTCCGCGACATCGAAGTTGCCCGGACAACCCCCACTGGCGACATGCTGGCGCCCGCTGCTGGAACCGATGCTGGCCCACATCGCAACAGAACAGCTGGTCGTCGACCTTCGGTCAGGCTCGTACGCATCGCTTGGCAGGTTGCACGACGCTGTTGCGGTAGAAGTCGTCTCCGAACGCTCCGACGGAAAGCGCGCCGTCGTCAGTCACTTCAACAAGGCTCACAAGGGTCGACTGGCCCGCATCCTTGCCTCCACCCGATCCGAGCCCGACGAGGCGAGCGCAGTCGCCACGATCGCGCGGCGCGCGGGAATGCGCGTGGAACGCGACGGCAGTCGGCTAACGGTTGTCGTGCCTGCGTGACTCGCGGCGAAGAGGCTTCTCCGCCAACGCGACTCGCGCTAGATCGGTGCGATCAAGTCCGTCGTGTAGAACTCCGCCGGGTTCTGGGAGTACAAGTCGGGGCGACTGATGAACACCCAGGCACCCGTCGCGCCCGGCTCGATCCCGTCCTGGAGAGTCACCGCCGCGGCCCCGGCCCCGTCGGTGTTCAACGAACCCTGCGCGACGCCGGGATCCGCACCCCAACAGGGCACCGCGGCCGACCGCGGCATCTGGATCATCCTGATGTCGTAATGCATGTTCGGTTTGGCGGACGCGATCTGCACATCTGCCGTCAGAGTGGTTCCGTCCGATCGCAAGGTGCCAAGGGGCCGCGCCATTCCCGTCGGGCCGTTGTAATCGGTCTCGCTGAAATCGCATCGCCGCAGCATCTGCGAGAACGGCAGTACGGTGCCGCCACCGCCGCCCGATACCCCCACGGTGCCGGTGCCGTCGGCGAGTGCTCCTGTCGGGGGCGCCGCCAAGATCATCGCCGTCACCAGCGTCAAAATCCGTGTCGTCTGCCGCATAGTCCCGAGTAAAGCACCGATCAGCGTCAAGTTTGGCGATTCCAGCGGGCCGCTGACGTCAGGCTCGGCACTCGACGACGTCGTAGGCGCCGTCGGAGTAGAGCGCGCGGATGTGCTTCTTGTCGAACTTGCCCACACTGGTCTTCGGCACCTCGTCGATGAACGTCCACCGCTCGGGCAGCCAGAACCGGGCGACTCTGTCGCACAGATGCTTTCGCAGCTCCTCTGCCGTGGCCGAAGCATCGCTCTTGATCACGACGGCGGCCAGTGGCCGCTCCTGCCAGCGCTCATCCGGTACGGCGACCACAGCCGCCTCCAGCACTGCCGGGTGTTCCATGATGCACAGTTCGAGTTCGACCGACGAGATCCACTCACCGCCCGACTTGATGACGTCCTTGGCGCGATCGGTGAGCGTGATGAACCCCTGCGGATCGACGCGACCGACGTCGCCGGTCCGCAGCCAGCCATCGTCGAACTTCGAGGAATCGGCATTCCGGTAGTACGACGCCGTGATCCAGGGGCCGCGAATCTCTATCTCCCCCACGAGCTTTACCGTCATTGGGCAGCACGTCACCCCCGTCGTCGACAAGGCGGATCTCGACTCCACTTGCCACCCGGCCCGCTGTGGCGCGCAATCTCCACGCATCTTCGCCGGTCACCTCCGGCGGCGGGGTGGCCAGCGCGGCCAACGGCGAGGTCTCGGTCATACCCCAGCCCTGCAGAATGACCACGCCGTGACGCTCCTGGTACTCCTTCATCATTGACAGTGGCACGGCCGACCCGCCGCAACAGACCGTCTTCAGCGACGAGATGTCCTTCCCGGGATTGGCGTGCAGATACTGCAGCACGTCGTTCCAGATCGTCGGCACAGCGGCCGCGACGGTGGGCCGCTGCCGCTCGATCATGTCGACGAGCGGTTCGGCCTGCAGGTACTTATCGGGCATCAGGAGATCGGCGCCGGCCATTACTGCCGCATAAGGCTGGCCCCACGCATTGGCATGGAACATCGGCACGACCGGCAGCACCCGGTCACCGTCGACGAGGCCGATCGCGTTGGCCGAGCAGACACTCATCGAATGCAGATAGCTCGACCGGTGGCTGTAGACAACGCCTTTGGGGTTGCCGGTGGTGCCGCTGGTGTAACACATTGCGGCGGCGCTCTTCTCGTCGAGGTCGGGCCAGTCGTAGTCCATCGGCCGACCCTGCAGAAGGTCGTCGTAGCGGACCACATCCTTGCCCGACGACCTGAGCACGTCCACGTCGCCTGCGCCGACGACCACCACGGTCTGCACCGTCGTCAGATCGCCGAGCACTGCGGCCAGCAATGGGACCAGCGACATGTCGACCAGCACAACGCGATCCTCGGCCTGGTTCGCGATGAACGCGATCTGCTCAGCGGCCAGCCGGATATTGAGCGTGTGCAGCACCGCGCCCATGCACGGTGCCGCGAAGTACGTCTCCAGATGCTCCTGGTTGTTCCACATGAACGTCGCGACGCGGTCACCATCAGCGACCCCGATATCGCGCAGCCCGTGAGCGAGCTGCGCCACCCGCGTGCCCAGCTCGCCGAAGCAGATCTCGCGGTAGCCGTCGGGCGTCTTCGTGATCACCTTGCGCGACGAGGACCACGTGGTGCCGTGGCGCAGAATCCCCGTCACGGTCAGCGGAAAGTCCTGCATCGTGCTGTCCATAACACCCCCAACGCGTGAGTCGACAGGGGTTCATGATCGCCGACGCCCACAGCCGTTCGGCGGGAAACGACCAACGTGGCCGTAGCATCTCCTGGCATGGCTCAGCCCGGCTATCCCGCGATGCCACCGCCGAAGCCTCCGGCCTCCGGAGCAGACATCGCCGTCTCGATTGTCGTTCTCGTCGTGACCGCACTCTTCGGTGCGGCCGCCTCGTTCTTCGGGCTCTTCTTCCTTGCGTTTCTCGACAACTGCCCACCGGAGACCTGCAGCGTGGAAGGCGCGATCACGGCGGTGATGGCGGGGCTCGGTTTGGCCTTGGCCATCGGAGTGGCGGGTCTCATCGCGACGATCGTGCAACTGGTCCGGCGAAAGCGCGGCTGGCCGATCGCGGTTGCCACCCTTGTGTTGTGCGCGGTCGCGGTGTTCTTGGGCGGCGTCGGCTACGTGATCGCTGTCGGGGGTTGAGGAGCGCCGGGCGCGACCGTCGGCCGCGGTATCCGGTCCGTCGGGTGTAGCGGCAAGCGCGCCGCACGCGACATGAGACACTTTGGCCATGGTTGTCGCAATCGCCCGCCCCAAGCTCGAAGGCAACATCGCCGTAGGCGATGACCGCCAGATCGGATTCGCCGAGTTCGGTGACCCGCAGGGCCGGGCGGTCTTCTGGCTGCATGGAACGCCCGGGGCCAGGCGCCAGATCCCGATGGAAGCGCGGGTCTACGCCGAACAACAGCACATCCGGTTGATCGGATTGGACCGGCCGGGCATCGGTTCGTCGACACAGCACAGCTATGACACCGTGGTCGCCTTCGCCGACGATCTGCGCACCATCGCCGACACGCTGGGCATCGACAAGATGGTCGTCGTCGGGCTGTCCGGTGGTGGGCCGTACACGCTCGGCTGCGCGGCGGCGATGCCGGACCGCGTCGTCGCCGCCGGCGTCATCGGCGGCGTCGCGCCGACCATGGGTTCGGACGCCATCTCCGGGGGTCTGATGGGCACCCTCGGTACGCGCGTTGCCCCGCTGCTTCAGGTGGCGGGCACCCCTATCGGACTGATCGCCAGTGCCATCATCCGGCTGATCCGCCCGGTCGCCTCCCCCGCCGCCGACCTGTACGGCCGGGTGTCACCGGAAGCCGACCGCAAGTTGTTGGCCCGCCCGGAAATCAAGGCCATGTTCCTCGACGACCTGCTCAACGGCAGCCGCAAGCAGCTCTCGGCCCCGTTTTCCGACGTCGTCGTCTTCGCAAGGGACTGGGGATTCCGGCTGAGCGACATCACGGTGCCCGTCCGCTGGTGGCACGGCGACGCCGACCACATCGTGCCGTACGCACACGGACAGCACGTGGTGTCGCGGCTGAGCAATGCCGAGCTCTATCCAATGCCCGGCGAAAGCCACCTCGCCGGGCTGGGCCGCGCCGAGGAGATCCTGCACACGATGCTCAAGGTGTGGGACGAGTACGGCGAAGCCCGCTCCTAGAATCCGAAACCCAGCTCGACGCACACGTCGGCGGCGATGCCATGAGCTCGGGGTCGTCGCCGCTCTCAGCTGATCAGCGCTTCAGCCAGCCCGCGACGGTGTCGAGATCCCTGGAATAGGTCATGAGTAAATCGTCGTGGTACAGCGCGCCCCCGCTGATCGCGTCGTTTCCCTGCCAGATCACGTGGATGCGTACCGGGGTTCGGCTGTAGTAATCGGCGCGTTCTTCGCCTCGACACTGCCACCCGGCCGCGATCGGCGCGCTCCGACAGCTCTTTGCGCTGGTCAACTGCGGTCATTGAGTATTCCTCCTGCCGAGCAGCGTACGTCATCGCACCGCCGCCGAAACTCACCCCAAGGCGCGGCGTAGGAGGTGCATCGCGACGGTCGTCGACCTTTCGCGGACGTCGGACCGGTTGCCGGGTAACCGCATGGTGCGGACATCGGTTGCGCCGTCGGCCAGCTTCACGCAGAAGCAGACCGTCCCCACGGGCTTGTCCTCGGTGCCGCCGCCCGGTCCGGCGATTCCCGTGATGGCCACGGCCGTGTCGGCGGAGAAGCGGCGCAACGCACCGTCGGCCATCGCGATGGCCACCGGTTCGGACACCGCCCCGTGCGCTTCGATGAGCGCCGGGTCCACTCCGAGAAGCTCGGATTTGGCTTCGTTCGAGTAGGACACCACTCCCCCTGCGACGTACGCCGACGACCCGGGAAGATCCGTCAGCCGCGCCGCCACCAGGCCCGCGGTGCAGGATTCCGCGGTGGCGATCCGCCGCCCGGCCAGCAGCGCCGCCACCTGCTCGTCGACGCTGGAACCGTCTTCGGAGAAGATCTCGCCGCCGTGGCGCTCGCGGAGCAGCGTCATCAGGGCGGCGTAGACGGACGCAGCGTCGGGCTCGTATCGGGTGACCATTTCGACCTCGCCACGCCGCAGGCACGTGGTGATCTCGAGCCGCTCGAAGCCCGCGACGCGCTCTTCGGCGTCGCGCAGCGTGTCGGCCAAACCCGACTCGGGCAGCCCGAACATCCGCACCATCTCCTGGTGATACGTCGTGCGGCCCGCCGTCGCTTCCTGCACCGCGGCTGTCTGCAGAGCCGACGGCCACATCGGCTGCAGCTCGCCAGGGGGTCCGGGCAGCACGACGACCGTCGGCTTGCCGGGCACGACGACACCCGGCGCCGTACCGACCGGATCGATGACATGCGCGCCGGCCGGAACCAGCGCCTGCTTGCGGTTCGCCGTTCGTACAGCCTCCAGGTCGACGTTGGGAAAGCGCGCCATCAGCCGCGCCACGATGTCAGAGATCTTGGCCTCGAGATCGCTGTCCAACACCAACTCTCGGCCGCAGAATCGCGCCACCGTCGCCACCGTCATATCGTCGGCCGTCGGACCGAGGCCACCGCTGGTGACGATGAGATCCACACCCTCGGCGGCCAGGAACCGCAGCTGCGCCTCGATATCGTCGGGCCGGTCGCCGCAGATGGTGATGTGCGCCAGCTCGACACCGAGCTCGAGCAGCCGGTCGGCGATCCATGGACCGTTGCGATCGGTCACCCTTCCGGTGAGGACTTCGGTTCCCGTCACCACGATGCCCGCGCGCGCACTCACGTCGTACGACACTACGCACACCGGACGTGGGAGATGAACGTCGGTAATGTCGTTCTCCATGACTGCGCCGAGATCGCTGCGGGAGCTCTTCGATCAACTCGGCCTCGCCGAAGTTCCGTCGACCGATGACAGCGTGATCATGGAGATGCCCGTCGACGAGCGGACGGTCAACAGCGCGGGTGGTCTGCAGGGCGGCTTGATCGCGACGATGGCCGATGTGACCGCGGGCCAGCTCGCCGCCCGGGTGACGCCGTTCGGGCACGCGATCGCGACCACCGATCTGTTCATCCGCTATCTGCGACCGATCAAGGTCGGACCGGCGCGTGCGGTCGCGCGAATCCTGCGCACGGGCAAGCGCTCCGTCGTTGTCCAGGTGGATATCTACCGCGGTAACGACGACCAGATCGGGGCGACCGCGACGGTCAACTTCGCCGCCGTCGATTAACCCAGCGGTATCGCCTTGTGCGGAACGTCGGTGACCAGTCCACCGTCCATGATGAACTCAGCGCCTGTGGCGAAGGACGACTCGTCGCTGACGAGGAACACCACGAACGGCGAGACCTCCTCGGACTGACCGGGACGGCGCAGCGGCGCGGTGACCATGTCGTCGGGGAAGTGCTTGGTCATCGGGGTACGGATGAATCCCGGGTGGATCGAGTTGACCCGGATGTTCTTGGGGCCCAGTTCAATCGCGGCCGACTTGGCCAGCCCGCGGACCGCCCACTTCGATGCGACATATGGGTGCACCATCGGTGCGCCGCGCAGTCCCTCGATCGACGAGACGTTGATGATCGAGCCCCCGCCCGCCTTCTTCATCTCTTCGACGACGGCCTGCATTCCGAGGAACGTGCCCGTCAAGTTGACGTCGATGACCTTCTGCCACTTGGCCATATCGAACTTGCCGATCTGGCCAAGGGCGACTATCGCCGCGTTGTTGACGAGCGCCGTCAGCTTGCCGAACGCCTCGACGGCGACGTTGACCGCCGCTTCCCACTGCTCGGCATCGGTGACGTCCAGATGGACGTAGCGCGCGGATTCTCCGAGCTCGTCGGCCAGCGCCTTGCCCTCCTCGTCGAGGATGTCACCGATGACCACTTTTCCGCCCTCGGCGACCAGCGCCCTGGCGTGAGCGGCTCCCATTCCCCGAGCTCCGCCACTGATCAGTGTGACTTTTCCGTCCACGCGTCCCATGGGGCGACAGGTTACCGCACGACGGTGAGGAACTAGAACCTGTTCCAATTGCGATTGCCAGCACGCATACTGCTGGCCATGGCTATTCGCGTCGCGCTCATCGGCACCGGCAACTGCGGCAGTCTGGCACTGCGGCAATTAATCAGCGACGCGCGCTTCGACCTGATCGGTGTCTGGGTGTCAACGGAGGCCAAGGTGGGCCGCGACGCCGGTGACCTGGCCGGCCTGGACGTCACGACGGGCATCACCGCGACCAACGACCTCGACACGATCATCGCGGCCAAGCCCGACTGCATCGTCTACACGGCGATGGGTGACACGCGTCCACGCGAGGCATTGGCCGACGTACGCGCGCTCCTGTCCGCAGGCATCAACGTCGTCGGCTCGAGCGTCGGCGCGCTGCAATACCCGTGGGGACTACTTCCCGACAAGGCCATCCAGAAGGTCGAAGATGCTGCGCGCGAGGGTGATTCGACCGTCTTCTTCACCGGCGTCGACCCGGGCTTCTGCACCGACCTGCTGCCCTTCGCTCTGGCAGGCACCTGCCAGAGCATCGAGCAGATCCGCACCATGGAGATCGCCGACTACGCCACCTACGACGGCGAGACGGTGATGTTCGACGTGATGGGTTTCGGCAACGACATCGGCGATCTGCCGATTCTGTATCAGCCGGGCGTGCTGTCCATCGCGTGGGGCACCGCGATCCGCCAACTCGCGGCCGGCCTCGGCATCGAGGTCGACGAGATCCGCGACTCCGTCGAGCAGGAGCCCGCACCCGAGGACTTGAACGTCGCGGTCGGCACCATCAAGAAGGGCACGGTCGCCGCGGTCCGTTTCCTGATCGAGGGCATGGTCGGCGGCAAACCGGTGATCGTCGTCGAGCACGTCACGCGCCTGCACGCCGATCTTCGTCCGGACTGGGCACAGCCCGCGCATCCGGGCGGCTCATACCGCGTGGAGATCACCGGTGAACCGTCGTACTTCTGCGACATCGTTCCGATGAGCCGCAACGGCGGAGCGCCCTATGCCGCGATCCTGGCCGCCGCGGGCCGGATCGTGAACGCGATCCCCGACGTCGTGGCCGCACCCGCGGGCATCCGGACCACGTTGGACATGCCGCTGGTGACCGGGAAGGGTCTGTACGCAGCGACGTAGGCTGGAACGCGATGACGGCGCAGCCCGTGGCACAGAACCCGATTGCGGAGATCGCCGCAAGCGAACCGGGGCCGCACGTCGGCGCATTCTTCGATCTCGACGGCACCCTGGTGGACGGCTTCACCGCGGCGGCCCATGCCAGCGACCGTATTCGGCGCAGGCAAGCGGGCATCGGCGAGGTCCTCGGGGTTTTCGAAGCGGCGATGCGCTACCGACTCCGCCGGATGCGGTTCGAGCACCTACTGACCAGGGCCGCGGGTTATCTCGAGGGCGAGACCTTGGCCGACCTCGACGAAGTTTGCGAGAGGATCTTCGTCGAAACTCTGGCCACCCGCGTGTTCCCGGCCATGCGAGTGATCGTCGCGGCGCATCAGGAACGCGGCCATACGGTAGTACTCAGCACCTCAGCGGTGACCATTCATGCCAATCCGGTGGCCCGCTACCTGGAGATCGACCACGTGCTGTGCAACCACTTCGCACTCGACAGCGCCGGGCGCCTGAGCGGTCAGATCGCGAAACCCGTCGTCTGGGGGCGAAACAAGGCCAGCGCCGTAATGGACTTCTGCAACATCAATGAGGTTGACCTGCGGCGCAGTTACTTCTATGCCGACGGCGACGAGGACGCGGCGTTGATGGTCAAGGTCGGAAATCCCCGGCCGGTGAATCCGCGTCCGAAACTCGCCGCGCTGGCCGCCGAACACGGTTGGCCGGTCCTTCGGGTCGTCGGCACGGGCGGGCGCAGGCGCCCGTCGTTGCGCAGGCTCGTCGGCTACGACTGACAGCTACGACTGACAGCTAGGACTAGGGACAAGCGGTGCCCGGCGACTTCGAGGGGGCATAGCGACGGGCTTCAAGGTCGTCGACGTCGCCGATCCGGACGGTAACGAGGTCTCCTTCTTCGAGCACCTGAGCAATGGGCTAAACTAGAACACGTTCTAATTCGTGATCCGGCCCACCGAGGAGCAGGCATGCACACCCCCATCTGCGACGAACTCAATATCGAGTTCCCGATCTTCGCCTTCACGCATTGCCGCGACGTGGTCGTCGCCGTCAGCAAGGCCGGCGGATTCGGTGTCCTCGGGGCGGTCGGGTTCTCCCCCGAGCAACTCGAGATCGAGTTGAAGTGGATCGATGAGAACATCGGCGACCACCCATACGGCGTGGACATCGTCATCCCGAACAAATACGAGGGCATGGACTCCACCGACCTGGATCCGGAGGTGCTCAAAAAGACCCTGAACGACCTGGTGCCGCAGGAGCACATCGACTTCGCCAAAAAGATCCTCGCCGAGCACGGCGTGCCGGTCGACCACAGCGACGACGACGCACTCCAGCTGCTCGGATGGACCGAGGCGACCGCGACGCCGCAGGTCGAGGTCGCGCTGCAGCACCCGAAGTGCACGCTCATCGCCAACGCGCTCGGCACCCCGCCCGCCGACATGATCTCCCACATCCACGCCGAAGGGCGCAAGGTCGCCGCGCTGTGCGGATCGCCGTCACAGGCCCGCAAGCACGCCGATGCCGGCGTCGACATCATCATCGCCCAGGGTGGCGAGGCCGGTGGGCACTGCGGCGAGATCGGCTCGATCGTGCTGTGGCCGCAGGTCGTCAAGGAGGTCGCACCGGTTCCGGTGCTCGCCGCGGGCGGGATCGGCAGTGGCCAGCAGATCGCTGCCGCGCTGGCACTCGGCGCACAGGGCGCTTGGACCGGTTCGCAGTGGGTGATCGTCGAGGAGTCCGAGCACACCCCGGTCCAGCACGCCGCCTATGTCAAGGCCTCCAGCCGCGACACCGTCCGCAGCAGGTCCTTCACCGGTAAGCCCGCGCGGATGCTGAAGAACGACTGGACCGAAGCCTGGGAGAACCCGGACAACCCGAAGCCGCTCGGAATGCCGCTGCAGTACATGGTGTCCGGTATGGCGGTCGCGGCCACCCACAAGTTCCCCAACGAGAGTGTCGACGTCGCGTTCAATCCGATCGGCCAGGTCGTGGGCCAGTTCACCAAGGTGGAGAAGTCCTCAGCGGTGATCCAGCGATGGGTGCAGGAGTACCTCGAGGCGACCAGCACGCTCAACGACATCAACGAGGCCGCTTCTGTCTGATTCGCGGCTCGCCGCGTGCCTCTGATCGCAGCAGCCTGCGCGGGCTTTCTCGTCGCAGTCCTGTGGATGGACCTGATGTTCGACAGTCAGGTCCTCCGACACCGCGGTGCTGAGGTGCTACCAGAGCCGGTCCTGGCATCGATCTCGGCGTACTACCGCCGAGCCACGACGACGTCGCGGCCGATGAGTCATCTCATCGCATTGGTGATGGTCATCCTGCTGGTCACGTTGACCGTCCGGTTCGTGGGCGGCGACGAACCCGGGTGGCTGGTCGCCCTCACCTCGGTCCTCGCGGTCGTTCCGATTGCGCTGGCAGCAGGCCGTACGGTCGGCAATGCCGTACGTCTGGGTGCGCGTTCCGGCGATGACGTGTCGCAGTCGCGACTGGCACGATCGATTTGCCTCGACCACTGCGTATGCCTTCTGTTCCTGCTCGGCTTTCTCGCTGTCTGGCTGACCCTGGCGGGCTGACCGCGACGAGGCCGGGCCGAACGCGCCGTCTCTGGACATCGCCCATCGATTATGTAAGGTGACATACATAGTCGATCGGACGGAGGATCCAGTCGTGCCGAGTCCCCGCGAGCGGATGGTGATGTCCGCCGCTCTGCTCATCCGCGAACGTGGCGCGCATCCGACCGCCATCGCCGATGTGCTCGAGCACAGCGGAGCCCCGCGCGGGTCGGCGTATCACTACTTCCCTGGCGGCCGCACACAGCTGTTGTGCGAGGCGATCGACTACGCCGGCGAATACGTCGCGGCCAAAATCGCGAAGGCGCAATCCGGTGTGGACGCACTCGACGTCCTCTTCGCCGACTATCGAAAGCAGCTGCTGCGAACCGACTTTCGGGCCGGCTGCCCCATCGTCGCCGTGAGCGTCGAGTCGGGCGACCCCGACAAACCCGGCGCCGCCACACCGGTGATCGAGTGCGCGGCGGCGGCTTTCGCACGGTGGACCGACCTCATCGCCACCCAACTGATCTCCGAGGGCGTCTCCAAGAAGCGTGCCGAAGAACTCGCGACGCTGACCATCGCATCGTTCGAAGGCGCCATCGTCGTTGCGCGCGCGTCCCGAAACCTCAACGCTCTCGATCTTGTCCACCACCAGCTACGCGCCCTCGTACTGGCGGAGACCCCTGAAAGGAAGTCCGGAGATGGCTGAAGAGGACGTCGCCGCCGTGGCGGCTCCAGAAGAATGGCAGTCGACCGCGTGCATTCTCTGCGAATGCAACTGCGGCATCGTCGTCCAACTCGATGGCCGCAAGCTGGCGAAGATTCGCGGCGACAGAGAACACCCTGCCTCACAGGGATATACCTGCAACAAGGCGCTACGACTGGACCACTACCAGAACAACCGCAGCCGGCTGACCTCTCCGATGCGTCGACGTCCCGATGGCAGCTATGAGGAAATCGACTGGGACACGGCCATTGCCGAGATTGCGGCGGGCTTCAAACGCATCGCCGAGATCTACGGCGGCGACAAGATCTTCTACTACGGCGGAGGCGGACAGGGCAACCATCTCGGCGGCGCATACAGCGGCGCCTTCCTGAAGGCACTCGGCTCGTACTACCGCTCCAACGCGCTCGCGCAGGAGAAGACGGGCGAGGCCTGGATCGACGCCCACCTCTACGGCGGCCACACCCGGGGGGAATTCGAGCACGCCGAGGTGTCGGTGTTCATCGGCAAGAACCCGTGGATGTCGCAGAGCTTTCCGCGGGCGAGAACGGTGCTCAACGAGATCGCCAAGGACCCCAAGCGATCGATGATCGTCATCGACCCGGTGATCACCGACACCGCCAAGATGGCCGACATGCACCTGCGCGTACGTCCGGGAACCGACGCCTGGGCCCTGGCGGCGCTGGCCGCTGTCGTCGTGCAGGAAGATCTATGCGACAACGCGTTTCTCGCTGAACGTGTCACCGGTGTCGATTCCGTCCTGGACGTGTTGCGCACCGTCGATGTGGGCGAGTATGCCCTGCGGTGCGGGGTCGACGAGGAGCTGATCCGCACGGCCGCGCGGCGCATCGGCAACGCGGCCAGCGTGTCCGTGTTCGAGGATCTGGGCATCCAGCAGGCTCCCAACAGCACGCTGTGCTCCTACCTCAACAAGCTGCTGTGGATCCTCACCGGAAACTTCGCCAAACGCGGTGGCCAGCATCTGCATTCGTCGTTCGGGCCGCTGTTCCGGCACACCCCCGACGTCGGCCGGACACCGGTGACCGGCGCCCCCATCGTCGGCGGGCTGGTCCCGAGCAACGTCATCCCCCAGGAGATCCTGGGCGACCACCCGGACAGATTCCGCGCGATGATCGTCGAAAGCAGCAACCCCGCTCATTCGCTGGCAGATTCCAATGCGTGCCGCGAAGCGTTCCGCTCGCTGGAGCTGATGGTGGTGATCGACGTCGCGATGACCGAAACCGCGCGATTGGCCCACTACGTACTACCTGCCGCATCGCAGTACGAGAAGGCGGAATCGACGTTCTTCAACCTCGAATTCCCGCACAACACATTCCATCTGCGGCATCGACTGATGGAGCCGCTCGACGGCACCCTCCCAGAGCCCGAGATATGGGCGCGCTTGGTACGGGCGTTGGGCATCGTCGACGACGCCGAGCTCGAACCGTTGCGGAGCGCCGCGCACAAGGGTCGCGAAGCGTTCACCGCGGCGTTCCTGCAGGCGGTCGGCGCCAGTCCGATGCTCGGCAAGGTCCTGCCCTACGTGCTGTACGAGACGCTGGGACCGACTCTTCCCGAGGGACTTTCCGGCGCGGCTGCGCTGTGGGGACTCGCTCAGAAGGCGGCGATGGCCTACCCCGAGGCGGTCCGCCGAGCCGGCCATGCCGACGGCAATGCGTTGTTCGACGCGATCCTGGCGAGCCGCTCCGGCATCACGTTCACCGTCCACGAGTACGAGGACGACTTCGCGCTGATCACACACGCCGATCGCAAGATCGCGCTCGACATGCCCGAGATGCTCGACGAGGTCCGCGCACTGTCCGACGCGCAACCGCATTTCACCACACCCGATTTCCCGATTGTGCTGTCGGCGGGTGAACGTCGCGCCTACACGGCCAACGACATCTTCCGCGATCCGAGCTGGCGCAAACGCGACGCCGACGGTGCGCTGCGGGTCAGCCTCGAGGACGCCGAAGCCCTCGACCTGGTGCACGGCGGGCGGGCCCGCATCACCACCGCGGCCGGTAACGCGGAGGCGACTGTCGAGATCAGCGAGGCGATGCTTCCCGGTCACGCCTCACTGCCAAATGGCTTCGGCCTCGACTTCACCGATGGCGAAGGCCAAGCCCACGTCCCCGGCGTGGCGCCGAACGCGCTGACGTCCAGCAACTGGCGTGACGCATATGCCGGCACGCCATGGCACAAGCACGTTCCGGCCAGGATCGAAGCGGTGCCCGCGCTGAGCACCGTTTAGTCGAGCGCGTCGAAACTGAAGTTGTGCAGGAATATCTTCCGAAATTGCATACATAAGTTCAGTTTCGCGGCTCGGACCCTAGGTCAACAGCAGCCCAGTAGCTCGTTCAAGCACCTGCGCTCTGCTGCTTGCCGGGTGGTCGGCGGCGATGAAGTGACTGCCGATGGCCAACGAGAATGCGAGCATGCCGCGGGCTTCGACGTCCTCGGCGTCGTCACTGAACGTGCCGATGAGGGCGCGCAGGTACGCCATGCGCCGATTGTCGACGCGCCGCAGCCGCCGGGCCACCGACTTGTCGCGGCGTGCCCAGTCGCGCACAGCGAGGTCGATCGGCAGGAGGTCTTTGGAGAAGGTCAGCATGCCGGCCTTGCGTACCTTGGCCCTGGCGTCGCCGCCCTCGGCCTCGACTCGGTCGAGCACTTCGTCGGTGCTGCGGTGCTCCCACGTCTCGAGGAGTGCATCGAGAAGGACTGCCCTGCTCTCGAAGTGGTGGTAGAAACCGCCGCGCGTGACTGCGAGCGTCTTCGCCAGGAGATCCACGCGCACCGCCTCCGGACCACCAGCCGCGAGGGCGGCCAAGCCTGCGTCGATCCACGTACTCCGCGGTGTGCGGGTCTGGGCGACCATGGTTCTCCAATTCGTGGACGGGCTTGACGAACGCCGTCCGTCAAGCATACAGTACTGTATGCTTGGTTTTGCGCCACTCGACAAGAACGAACACACGATGCAGCCGTGGCGAATCCACGAACTCACCAAGGACTTCCAGATTCTCGACGTGTGGGCGTTGCCGACACCGGGCGGTGCAGGCGACTTCGCGCGACTGGTCGACCTGTGGTCGAGGTTCGACCCGAAGCGATCGTCTCCCGTGGTGCGGGCCCTGTTCTCCATCCGGTGGACCTTGGGCCGGGTCCTCGGCCTCGACCGACCGCAGACCGGTCTCGGAGCACGCGTCGAGACGCTGCGCGATCGGCTGCCCACCGACCTACGCGACGCCCCAACGGATCTCGCGACCGACGGATCTGCGTTCAGCCCGCTGTATCTGACCGACGATGAGTTCGCGATGGAGATCGCCAACCAGACGGTGCACGGGGTGCTGCACGTCGGCTGGGTTCCCGATGCGGCCGCAGGCTCTGGAAGATTTCGTGGGCAGATGGCTGTTCTCGTGCGACCCAACGGCGCACTCGGTGCCGCGTATCTCGCAGCGATCGCTCCGTTTCGTCATCTGATCGTGTACCCGCTGATGATGCGCGACATCGGTCGGGCGTGGCGTGCGGACTCAGCCGGAAACGCTCCACGGAAACGCGAAACCCTCTGATGCGCACCGAGACCGACGTAGCGCAGGTCACGCCGTCGCCCAGCACCCGGACGGTGAGCACACTCGGCCGCGTCGACTACGAGGATGCATTCGTGGTCAACGTCGAGGCGCCACTCGCACTCTCCGCCGAGCAGTGGATCCGCCGCATTCTCGAAGAGGCGCCGACGACCGTCAGGCTGCAATTGCTCTCCGGCTGGTCCGGACTCGGTCTTGCGCTGAGGCGGCCCGGCGCCGAGGGAGCGGTCCTCGGCTGGCAGATCCGTGCTGCCGAACCGGACTCCGTACTGCTGGGGGCCGCGTCGCGGGTCGGCATGCCCGCGGAGCTGTACCTGCGACGTGAGGCTGACCGGTTGCTGTTCTGTACCTTTGTGCGCCAAGACAATCCGTTGGTCCGGTCGCTGTGGGCACGGGTGGCGCCCATGCATGTGCGGACGGTGCGCACGCTGTTGGCGCGCGCTGACAACTGCTGACCCGTTAGGGGATCGGTGGCGGTACCGGAGCCGGCGGTGCAGCAGCGGCCGGCGGCAGCGCTTCACCCGGAGGTGGCGGCGGGGCCGCAGGAAGCTGTTGCGCCGGATTCGCGGAAAGTCCAGGAGGTGGCGTGGCGTTGGCGTTCAGCGGTCGCTGCGTCAGCAGCAGCAGGGCGTCCTTACCACTCACCTCCTGCGTCTGGACAGCGTGCCAGAGTTCACGCAGATACGACCCGCTCCTGCTTTCCTGGGGGCCGACCGGCGCGCTGCTGGTGCCGGGCGGCAGATTCTCAGGGCTCACCAGATGCGGGACTTCCGTGGGCGGCGCGGCATCGGTCGCAACGGGCGCGGCATCGCCGACCGCGGGCGCGGTGGGTGGTGGCGCGGGCGCATCGGGAGCTACCGGCGCCGGTGCAGCGACGGGGATCGCTGGAGCCGGAGGGACAGGCGCCAGAGCCGGCGGCGGTCCCCCGATGGCGGGGGCGACGAGCGCTGGCGGAGGCGGAGGCGGAACACCGGGATCGGCCTGCGCCGTCGTCGCCCCGACCAGCAGCGCGGCGAGCGCTCCCAGGCCGGCGGTAGCCGTCGTCGCCGCCTTCACCTCGATGTCGATCCTCACCCAAGCCCCTTCCGCGTACTGACCCGAATCCGGCCTACCGAGTGCTTCAGTTTGATCACCAAAATTGTTACACCTGAGTCCCATGTGAACAACCTGTCAATAAACACGGCGTCGCGGTAACACGTTCCACTTCGGAGTATCTGTAACCGACCGCAGCGGGCCCCAACTGTGGTGTAGCAATGAATTACCGGTACTAGACAACGTCATACAAGGGGCCCATCGATGCCAACTCCGAACCTTCCGCCAGGATTCGACTTCACCGATCCTGACATCTACGCCGAGCGGCTGCCCGTCGACGAGCTCGCCCATCTGCGGAAGGTGGCTCCCATCTGGTGGCAGGACCAGGAGAAGGGCAATCTCGCGTTCGGCGACAACGGCTACTGGGTGGTGACCAAGCACAAGGACGTCAAGGAGGTGTCACGGCGCAGCGACGTGTTCTCGAGCAACAAGAAGACCGCGCTGCCGCGCTACCGCGATGAGGCCGACCCCGCATCGCTGGAGGCGGGCAAGGTCGTGCTGCTCAATCAGGACGCCCCGCACCACACCCACCTACGCAAGATCATCTCGCGCGCATTCACCCCGCGGGCGATCGAGTCTCTGCGCGAAGAGCTTCGCCTTCGGGCACGTGACATCGCCAAGCGGGCCGCAGCGGAGGGATCCGGTGATTTCGTCGAGCAGGTGTCGTGTGAGCTTCCGCTTCAGGCGATCGCGGGGCTGATGGGTGTCCCTCAGGAAGATCGGATGAAGCTGTTCGAGTGGTCGAACCAGATGGTCGGCGACCAAGACCCCGAATACGGCAGGAATGACCCGACTGCTGCATCGGTCGAACTGATCATGTACGGCATGCAGATGGCTGCCGAGCGCGGAAAGAACCCAGGCGACGACCTCGTCACCAAGCTGGTGCAGGCCGACGTCGACGGCCACAAGCTCACCGACGACGAGTTCGGCTTCTTCGTGATCCTGCTGGCGGTCGCCGGCAACGAGACCACCCGCAACTCGATCACCCAGGGCATGATGGCGTTCACCGAATTCCCGGACCAGTGGGAACTTTTCAAGCGTGAGCGGCCCGCGACGACCGCGGACGAAATCGTCCGCTGGGCAACGCCGGTCACGTCCTTCCAGCGCACCGCGCTCGAGGACACCGAGCTGAGCGGCGTCGAAATCAAGAAGGACGACCGCGTGGTGATCTTCTACCGTTCGGCCAACTTCGACGAGGAAGTATTCGAAGACCCCTACTCCTTCAACATTCTGCGCGATCCCAACCCGCACGTCGGGTTCGGTGGCACCGGAGCCCATTACTGCATCGGCGCCAATCTGGCGAGGATGACGATCGATCTGATCTTCAACGCGATCGCCGATGAGATGCCGAACCTCACCGCGATTTCCCCGCCCGAGCGGCTACGGTCGGGCTGGCTCAACGGCATCAAGCATTGGCAGGTCGACTACACCGGCGCAGGCGCTACCTGACCGGGTAGTTGACCAACGAACGCCAATAGTCCTCGGGGATATCGACATTCGACCGCATTGCCATCGCGAGTCCGGTCGCCATGGCCACACCGAGCAGGCCGAGCCACAGGCCCGCGATCCCGATGACGACCCAGGTGACTGGGCCCACGCCGAAGGCAGGGGACGGTGACGGTCGGCCACGGCGACACCAGCACTAGCAACGGCGCGAAGAAGAACCCGAGGCCGATGTGCCACGACGACCCGGCGCGATCGCAGATCAGCACGAAGGCAGCCACCGCGGGATCGGCCGGTCGGCGGATGATGCGGTTCGCATGGCGTTCCCCTCTGCTCGACTGTCACCATCCACGGTCCCCGTACCAGGTAAGCGGTGCAATTACCTGATACGTAATGGCCCCGTTGCATGAGGTGGGCGACACTGGGGCCGTGACCACCGCCCATGTGCAGTCTCCGCCCTTCGGCACGTTGATGCGCGATTGGCGACAACGGCGCCGGCTGAGCCAGCTCGACCTGGCGATCGAGGCCGACGTATCGGCCCGCCATGTCAGCTTCATCGAGACTGGCCGGTCGAGTCCCAGTCGTGCCATGGTGTTGCGCCTGGCGGAGGTGCTCGATATTCCCCTTCGCGAACAGAATCAATTGTTGATGGCCGCCGGACTCGCCCCGGTGTATGGCGAGCGGTCCCTGCACGACCCGGATATGGCCGCCGTACGCGACGGCGTCGAGCGTGTGCTGAACGCATACAACCCGTTTCCCTGTGTCGTGGTGGACCGCGGCTGGCACATCGTGCACGCCAACTCGGGCGCGGGAGTGCTCCTGGAAGGCGTCGCGCCGAGCCTTCTCGAGCGGCCGAACGCCCTTCGTATCGCGTTGCATCCCGAGGGGCTGGCTCCGCGGATCCGGAACCTGCCGCAGTGGCGACACCATCTGGTCGAGCGGCTCCGCCGTGAGGTCGCGGTGAGCGGGTCCGGTGA
This sequence comes from uncultured Actinomycetota bacterium, assembly GCA_963843135.1. Classification (GTDB taxonomy): domain Bacteria; phylum Actinomycetota; class Actinomycetes; order Mycobacteriales; family Mycobacteriaceae; genus Mycobacterium. The sequence goes on along the minus strand of CAWJJA010000024.1, from coordinate 244,163 downwards.
ACTGTCGACGTTGCTGGCGGAGATCGAGTCGTTTCCAGGCGAATTCGACGACACGCGCGATCTCGGCGGTGTCGCGGTTCCGTTGGAGCTCTACACCCCGCAGGGAAACCTGCTGACATTTCTGTCCATGGTGACGACATTCGGCACGGCGCTCGACCTCACCGCGGCCGAACTGTCCATCGAGGCATTTCTTCCCGCCGACGAGGTGACCGCCGCCGCGCTGCGGTGAAACGCACGTGTGCGGCCGTCAACACCAATAGAGTCACCCGACATGGACAACCGACTCGTTGCGGCAGCCGCCGTTGCGTTCGCCACCGTCGCGGCAGGCTGCTCGACGCCGTCGCCCGCGCTCGGCGGCACGACCGCGAAAGTGACCATCAACGGCAAGAGCACCGGTGACGCGCATGCCGTGGTGTGCTCGCAGACCGGATGGATGTGGAACATCAAGACCCCGGGCGATCCGACAGGATTGACCGCATTCTTGAACACCGACGGCGAGGTCACGGTTCAGTCGGTCGCCTTCCACGATTTCTCGGGCTTCACCGGCACCTTCTGGAACGGCCGCATCGGCGAAGCCGAGGTGACCGGCGACAGCGGAAGGTTCACGATCGACGGTTCGGCCGACGGGTCGTTCAAGGACAATCCGAGCAATGCCGTGACGGCGACGTTCCACATCGAAGCCAACTGCTGAAAGTGGTGCACCCGTTCCGCGCGGCGATCGAAGCCCGCGACCTGGACACTGCCGTCGCCCTTCTTCGCGAAGACGTCGTCTTTCGTAGCCCGGTCGTCTTCACGCCATATGAGGGGCGCGAGGCACTGCGGCAGATCCTGGGCGCCGTCATGGAGGTTTTCGAGGACTTCCGCTATGTGCGCGAGATCGGTGCTGACGGTGCGCGCGACCACGCCCTGGTGTTCGAAGCGAGAGTCGGCGACAAACAGCTGCAGGGCTGCGACTTCATCCACCTCGACGACGACGGCGCGATCAAGGAGTTCACCGTGATGGTGCGGCCGTTGCAAGCCATGCTTGCGCTGGCCGAAGCGATGAAGGTGCGCCTCACAGGCGGATAGGAACTGGTCTGACCACTTGACCTCTGGCCAGTCGCCTGGCACTCTCGGCGGCATGGCCCTTCAACCGGTGAACCGCCGATCGGTGCCCGAGGACGTTTTCGAGCAGATCGTCGCCGAGGTACTCAGCGGTGAGATGCAGCCCGGCGAATCGCTGCCCAGTGAGCGCAGGCTGGCCGAGGTGTTGGGCGTATCGCGGCCCGCCGTGCGCGAGGCGCTCAAACGGCTGACTGCGGCGGGGCTGGTCGAGGTGCGTCAGGGCGACGCCACGACCGTGCGTGATTTCCGTCGGCACGCCGGTCTCGACCTGCTCCCCCGCCTGCTCATCCGCGCCGGCGAACTCGACGTGTCCGTTGTCCGCAGCATCCTGGAGACCCGACTGCACAACGGGCCCAAGGTCGCCGAACTCGCCGCCCGGCGTCGCGATCCTGAACTGGCCGCAATCCTTGATGAAGCACTGGACGCACTGGCCGACGAGAAAGATCCCGTCGAGCAGCAGCGCTGCGCCTTGACGTTCTGGGACCACATCGTCGACGGCGCGGAATCCATTGCGTTCCGGCTGATGTACAACACGCTGCGCGCGACCTACGAACCTGCGCTGGGAGCCCTCGCCGGTGTGATGGCCGACGAGGTGGGGCGCCCGCAGGCCTACCGTGAATTGGCCGATGCGATTGCCGCCGGCGACCCCGCACGCGCGAGTCAGGCCGCACAGGATCTTCTCGAACCGGCAACCACCGCACTTCTCGCCGCCCTCGACGACTTAGGAAATCAGTCATGACCAACACGGCCGCACGTACCGCACGCAAGAAGCTCACACTGGCAGATGCGGCCAGGGAGTTCGTTAAACACCCCTCCCCCTGGATGATTGGCGTTGTCCTCGTCGCATCGGTCATCGCGCGGGCCCTCGTAGGCGACTGGCAGCTCACCGACGCGGTGCTACCGCTGGTGATGTTCGCGCTCTTTCCATTCTTCGAGTGGATGATCCACGTGTTCATCCTGCACTGGCGCCCGAAGCAGGTCGCCCGATTGACGATCGACCCGCTGCTGGCCAGAGAGCACCGCGCCCACCACGTCGATCCGCGCAGTATCCCCCTGATCTTCATACCGTGGAAATCGCTTGCGACATGGGTGCTTCCGCTCGCGATCGCAGTCGCGTTGTTAGCGTTTCCGCGGCCCGGCATGGGCCTGACGTACCTCGTGTGCATCGCGGTGGCCGGTCTGGGCTACGAGTGGACCCACTACCTGATTCATACCGACTACAAGCCCAAAAGCCGCTTCTACCGGTCGATTTGGCGTAACCATCGCAACCATCACTACAAGAACGAGCACTACTGGTTCACGGTCACCAGCTCAGGCACCGCCGACCGCGTGTTGCGGACCTATCCGGATCCGGGTGCCGTCGAGAATTCGCCCACCGTGAAGACCCTGCACGCCGACTTGCACCGGGGTAGAGCTAGCGCGCTACGCCTCGATGACGATCGGATCGCCGATCCGGACCATGTCGAAATACCACTCCGCGTTGTCCGGACTGAGGTTGATGCAACCGTGGCTGACGTTCTCATAGCCCTGTGAACCGACCGACCACGGGGCGCTGTGCACGTACACACCGCCCCAGGTGACACGCACTGCGTCATAGACGGTCAACTTGTAGCCCTCCGGGTCGTCCAGCGGGATTCCGATGGTTCGCGAATCCATGATCACCACTGATTGCTTCTCGAGGGCGGTGAAGCTCCCGACCGGTGTGGCGTGGCCGTACTTGCCCATCGATGCCGGCATCTCACGTAAGACCTCGCCGTCCATGCTGACGGTGAAGGTGTGATTACTGATGCTGGCCACCCCTACCGTGGCGCCCCCGGTCTCGAAGCTCGTTTTCGCCCCGCCGGCACTCAGCGAAATGGTGCTGTGTGCAGGCCAGAATTCACTCGGCGTCCATTGAAGAACTCGATCGTTGAGCCAGGTGAAGCTCCCGTCCGGCACCGTCGGCGCCGCGATCGAGACGCTGTGCTCGGCGGTCGTGCGGTCGACGATGTCCCCGGCAAAGGTCACCGTGATCGGATGCGCCACGCCAACCGTCATCAGGGACGGCGAGATGCTCACCACATCGGTGGGATCGGCGACGCCCGCGGAACCGGTCGCAACCGACCCTGACAGCGCGGCCACCATGAGGCCCACCATGGCAACGAACCGAAATTTCAGCACACTTTCATCCTAGTTCGTCCGTCGGAGTAGACCGGGTAGCCGCAAGTTGCACGCGACTCCGCATGTCGTCGAGTCTTCACCATCTTTGATCGACTCCGCCGTTCAGAACGTTTCATACGGCGTCGATTCGGGGCGGAGTCGCCGGCCGGTTCACTGCCAGCAACGCATAGCCGACGGCGATCACAGCGCCCCCCAGCACACAAACGTTCAGCAGCACCGTGCCCACCCCGACGCTGCCGGGATCCAGAAAGTAATACGGTGCACGCCGGCCCACCTGGTTGAGAACCACCACGGCCAGTACGAGATACAAAGCGGGATAAACCAACCAGGCCAGCGGATGCCACCAACGCACCCGTCCACGCCCACGCCCGACGAGGAGCCAGTCGCTAAACGCCAGGACGGGTACGACGACGTGCAGCAGGACGTTCGCGACCGTGTAACCCATGCTGTGGCCCGTGAGCAGCAGATTCCAGATGACGCCAGCGATCACGACGTAGAGCACGACCGCGCCGCGCAGGCCCACCCTCGCATCGGCGCGAGGCGACGCAAGTGTCCACAGGTAGTACGCCGCGGCGAGGACATTGACCTGATAGGTGAAGGTGATCAGCCGCCACGCCACCCCGGATCGCGACGAAATCTCGACGGCGATGACGGCGGCGATCACCGCCGCGACGATCCCGATGCGCAGCACCAGGCGCAGAATCGCGGGACCGGTGCCTGGCGACGTCACTGAGGCGGTAGAAGGGGCGGTGCTTCCGTCGCCGGCGCAGCGGCCTCTGGCGGCGGTGCCGCGTCGGGGACTGGCGCGACGGCGTCGGGCGGTAACGGCGCACCAGGTGGCACCGGCGCGGCAGGAACATCGTCGTTTCTGCCGATGTTCGACAGCCGGTCTCTGATCCTGCTCAGCAGGCCCGGACTCTCCTGCGGCACCGGGGTCGGCTGCGCGGGCACCAGACCCGGCGCAGGCGGGGCGGCGACTGGGGGCAGCGCCTCGATCGGGGCGTCCGACGCGGGCAACGCCGGAGCCTCCGGCAGCGGCGCCTCGACCGGCGGAGCCACGGGCACGTCGACGGTGCCTTCCGGAGGCGTGACCTCGATGGGCGGAGCTTCCGGCGGGGGCAACGGTAATTCTTCGACGGGAGTCGGGATCGAGGCTTGCGGGAGGGCCGCGCGGGCAGCTGCAGCCGCGATCACCGGGGAGGCCTTGGCTGCGGGCTGCGGCTCGGCCGAGGCGACGTTCCGCTCGGGTGCCATCTGAAGGCTGATCGCGACAGAGACCGATCCGACAAACGTCACCGCACCGACGACGAGCATGGCCAGCGGGCCGGTCTGAGCCAGTCGACGGCGTTCGCGTGGCACCGCGGGCGCCGACGTCTGGCCCATCTGGATGAACTCAGTGTTGTGCGCCGACGCCAGCGCCGCGCCGCGGGCCAACGCGAGCTCGGACTCCGCAGGGACGAACACAGGCACCGACAAGATGTCCTCGAGTAGGGGAACAACCGAATGAAGATCGCCACCGGAACCGACCACAACCAACGCCTCAGGCCGCCAGTCGGCCTTGGTGAAAACGCCGCTCAACCACCGGATCAGGGCCTCTTCGGTGTCGATGGCATGGTTGATGGCCGTCTGAACGGCGCCGATACCGGCATGGACTATGAGCATGAAGACCGTGTCGGGTTCGATCACGCACACCGCGGTGACCTGGTAACCGATCACCTCGGCGATACCCCATGCGAGGGCCTCCGTCGCCTCGGGCAGGCGCACCGGAACGACGTTGTCGAGACCGCAATCACTCAACGATTTCAGCAGCAAGGAGGCCTCGTTGTCGGCGCCATCGCTCCAGGTCACGCCGATCGAATGCAGCCGCTGGCCGCGCGAGGCCGCGATCGCCTCAGCCCGCAACACTGCCGCGGCCGCCTGCTCTGAGGCCTGGTGGGGCGTCGCATGCCGGCCGGAGACGATCTCGAACGCTTCCCGGTCGACGGTGGAGCCGTCGGCGTCCTGCCCTTCGACGAGAACGAGACCGACAGCGGACGGCGTCACCGATAAGCCGAGTACGGTGTCCACTCTTGCCCTTCTGAAACCATTCCGGACGTCCACCTGCAACCGTTGGGGACATCCACCTGTTCGGGGTGACCTTACAGGCGCCGGCGTGAGCCGGCTCACCGGGTATTGTTCCGGCGGCCGCATGCACACGGGCACGTCCGCATCGAAATGTGCTGTGGTTTCCAAACCTACTGCAAGTCCTCCACCTGTGCCGTTGCCGGTATTACCGGCTCATTCGATCGGTCACCGGAAGTCAGGCCGAGTGGCATCCTGACCCCCATGACAGCTGCAGAACAACTCGAAGGAGGCCCGCCGGACGGACGGTTTTCGGCCATCCGATCGGCCTGACCAACCTGTTCGGCGTCGAGCTCTGGGAGCGGTTCTCGTTCTACGGGATGCTCACGATCCTGGGTTACTACCTCTATTACTCGCTCACCGATGGTGGTCTCGAGCTGCCGAAGGCCACCGCAACCGGCATCGTCGGGGCCTACGGGGGGCTGGTCTACCTGTCCACGGTCCTCGGCGGCTGGATCGCCGACCGGGTACTCGGAATGGAACGCACCGTCCTCTACGGAGGCGTGGTGGTGATGTGCGGCCACATCGCCCTCGCCGTCGTGCCCGATCTTGCCGGTGTCGCCGTGGGTCTCGGGTTGGTCGCGCTGGGCTCAGGCGCTCTGAAAGCCAACGCGTCATCGCTGTTGGGCACGCTCTACGACAAGAACGACCCGCGCTCCGACGGCGGCTTCACCCTTTTCTACCTGGGCATCAACCTGGGCGCGTTCGCCGGACCGCTGATCACCGGCCTGCTGCAGACCAGGATCGGCTTCCACTGGGGCTTCGGCGCCGCAGCCGTCGGGATGGCGCTGGGGCTCACGCAATACGTCGTCTTCAGGCGCAACCTCGGTGACCACGGCCGTACCGTCCCGAACCCGTTACCCCGCAGCGCAATCGGCTGGGTTGCGGGTATCGCCGTCGTCACGATCGCGCTAGTCGCGGCGGCGTTTGCCACTGGTCTGGTCAAGCTGGCCAATCTGTCGCAGGTGACGACGGGAGTCATCATCGCGGCCTCGGTCGTCTATTTCGTCGTGATGCTGAGGAGTTCGAAGGTGGTGCCGATCGAGCGGACCAGGCTTCGGGCATTCATTCCGCTGTTCATCGCCAACGCGGTGTTCTGGTCGCTGTTCCAGCAGATCTTCACCGTGCTCGCGGTTTACTCGGACGAGCGGATGGACTGGTCGATCTTCGGCTGGACCGCCCCGTCGAGCTGGATCGGCTCGATCGAGCCGGTGTGGATCATCCTGCTCTCACCGCTGTTCGCGGTGATGTGGACGCGACTGGGTGGGCGCGCACCGACCACTCCGCGAAAGTTCGCCTACGGCGTGATCGGCATGGGCGCGGCGTTCCTGTTGTTCCTGCCGATGTCGGGCACGACGGGCCGAACTGTCCCGGCGCTCTTGGTGGTCGGCGTCATGGCCGTCTTCGCGATTTCTGAACTGTTGCTATCCCCGATCGGGCTATCGGTCACCACAAAGCTTGCCCCCGAAGCGTTTCGGGCGCAGATGATGGCTCTGTACTTCTTCTCGGTCGGACTCGGCACAGCGATGTCGGGCGTGCTGTCTGGCTATTACGATCCTGCACACGAATTTGCCTACTTCGGCATCCTCGGTGCGGTCGCCATCGTCACCGGAGTGATCGTATTCGCGCTGTCGCCGTGGGTAAGCCGCCTCATGGAGGGTGTGCACTAGCCGTCAGCGGGCGCGCCCGCCAGGATGTCGGTCAAAGCCAGTGGGTCGATATTCCCACCCGACAACACCATCACGGTGCGGCCAGGCGGTGTCTCGCCCCGGCGATAGGCGGCCAGGGCGACAGCGCCACTGGGTTCGCTGACCAAATGTGCCTTCGTGGCGAGCTCACGGACTGCGCCGCGAATCTCGTTCTCCGACACGGTGATCACACCGTCCAGCACCTTCTGCAGATGGGCGAACGTCAAATCCGAGGGCTGCGACCGCAGACCGTCGGCGATCGTGCGATTGCGATCCTCGATCGACCAATCGACTCGATGACCCTGCGCGAGTGATTCGGCGGTGTCGGCAGCGAGCTCGGGCTCCACGCCGAAAACCCGTGCCTGCGGGCATAGCGCCTTGATGGCCGTGCCGATTCCGGAAGCCAGACCGCCGCCGCTGACCGGGACGAGCACGTTCTCGACCGTGGGCAGGTCCTCGGCGATCTCCAAACCGATCGTGCCCTGCCCGGCGATGATGTCGGGATGGTCGAAAGGCGGGACCAGCACCCCGCCGGTCTGCTCGACGACTTCTGCAGCGACCCGCTCGCGCTGCCCTGCCTCGCACAGCACCACCTCGGCGCCGTGACCCCGGGTGGCCTCCACTTTGACCGCGGGCGTCTCCTTCGGCATCACGATGTGCGCCGGAATGCCGTAGATCGCCGCGGCATACGCCACGGCCTGGGCGTGGTTTCCGCTCGAGTAGGCGACCACCCCGCGGGTCCGGACCGACTCGTCTAAGTTGCCGATCGCGTTGAAGGCGCCGCGGACCTTGAACGCGCCGATCGCCTGCAGGTTCTCCGGCTTGATCCACAGCGGACGCTCCTCGTCGGACCACAGCGCAGGCAACAGCGGCGTGCGCACCACGAACGCGCGAATCCGCATCGCCGCCGAGCTGATGTCGTCGATGGTCACCATGTCCACGGACCCAGTCTTGCGGACTTCGGTCCCCGCGGCCAGGACGCTGCCATGTTCGTCGGGCGGTGAAACGACTTCCGCTCACTTCGATTGAGCGTCAAGCCCGTAACGCGTCCGATCTCCTCGCCGACTGGGCCCACGCCGACGTCAGGGGACGGTACGGTCAAACCATGGGGCACGATCACGATCATCAGCGAGAGCTTCCACCGGGGATGGTCGAACAGCTCGAACTTGCTTACGCGGGTGTGACCTCGTTCGGGCACCGGCCGTTCCTCACCGAGGTCGAACAGCTGGAGTCGTGGCGGCCCGATGTGGCGATCGTCGGGGCGCCGTTCGACGTGGGGACCACGCACCGGCCCGGTGCGCGCTTCGGCCCACGCGCTATTCGTGCCACCGCCTATGAGCCGGGCACTTATCACCTGGATCTGGGTCTCGAGATATTCGATTGGCTCGAAGTCGTCGACTTTGGCGACGCGTACTGCCCTCACGGACAGACCGAGATCTCGCACAACAACATCCGCCAACGCGTGCACGCCATTGCCTCGCGCGGCATCGTGCCGGTCGTTCTCGGTGGCGACCACTCGATAACCTGGCCTGCCGCGACCGCCGTCGCCGATGTGCACGGCTACGGCAACGTCGGCATCGTGCACTTCGACGCACACGCCGACACCGCCGATGAAATCGAGGGCAACCTGGCGAGCCATGGCACACCGATGCGTCGGCTCATCGAGTCCGGCGCGGTGCCGGGCAGCCACTTCGTGCAGGTGGGACTGCGCGGCTATTGGCCGCCGCAGGACACGTTCGAGTGGATGCAGGAACAACGCATGACGTGGCACACCATGCAGGAGATCTGGGAGCGCGGCTTCAAGGAAGTCATGCGTGACGCCGTGAGTGAGGCCTTGGCCAAGGCCGAGAAGCTGTATGTCTCGGTCGACATCGACGTCCTGGACCCCGCGCACGCGCCCGGCACGGGCACACCCGAGCCCGGCGGCATCACCACCGCGGACTTACTGCGGTTGGTGCGGCAACTCTGCCGCGAACACGATGTCGTCGGCGTCGATGTCGTCGAGGTGGCGCCCGCCTACGACCACGCGGAGCTGACCGTCAACGCTGCACACCGCGTGGTGTTCGAAGCGCTGGGGGGTATGGCTGCGCGCCGCCGAGATGCCGCGCCGGACGCCAAGCCGCCGGGCCCGCCCGCGCGGTAACAGACGATGGTGCTGTGGCTCACGCCTGTGATCTCGGCCCGGCAGCCTGTTGCCGAGCGGACGCGGAGAGGACAATCACGGTATGAGCGGAACCTTGTTCTTCGACGGTAATTGTGGAATGTGCACCCGCGCCCGCGACCGCCTGCTGACGTGGAACCGAACAGGCGCGCTGAACACCGAACCGCTGCAAGGCGACGGTGTTGCCGACCGGCTCAGTGTGCCGGCGGCACGACTCCTCGACGCAGTGCGCTGGCTCGACGCATCCGGTGACGTCTACGCCGGCGCCGAGGCGGCGAACGCGGCGGTGTCGGCCGCACTGGGTACACGGCTTCCGCTGGTGATCTACCGCATCCCCGGCATCCGGTCCCTTCAAGACCTTGTGTACCGCTGGGTCGCCGACCATCGCTACCGCTTCCCCGGCAAGACTCCCTATTGCGAGTCGCATCCCGTTGCCTGTTGACCCGCGGCGGTGAGCGCGATGGACTTCGAATCCAAACACGGTAGGTGGCTGGACACTCTCCTTCTGCAACGCAGTATCGGTGACGTCACAGACTGACTTCCGTCCATGCCGGGTTGTCGTTTCGATGGTCTGCGATGTTGCGGCACTCTCCGTACAGACGCATGGTCGCAGAGGTTGGGTCGTCCAGGTTGCGGCCCAGCACCGCGGTGACACCGCCATTGGTGAGCTTGCGGCCGAAGTGCTCGGCCTGCGTGGGTGCGTCCACCCAACCTGTGGCGATCATCTCCGAGGCGACCTCATCCAGATGGCTCACCCAATCAGATTGCGGCAGAAGAAAACTCATGTACAAGGCCGCCTGATAGGGCGCCTCGTTCTCCTGCGCGCAAGGCACGAAAGTGTAGCCACCGGTCGGCTCCTGTAAATGGGCTGCGGCGACGATCTGCCTGGCCGAACCGACGACCTGCCCGATGGCTTGTTCGTCGGTCAAAGGCGAAGCGATCCGGTCGGCCGGGTCGACCTTTCGCCCATCAATCAAGACGAGGGCCGCCCCGAAGGCCAACGAAAGTATGAGCGCGGTCCACAGTAATGCCTTCGCCTGTGGCGGGCGGATCCAGTCAGTGCCGGCCATGACGGAAGCTATCCGCTCCCGGCTATCCCGCTGATCAATCGCTCACACACGGTGTCCATCTCACTGCGCGCCTTTTCGCGATCGGTGGCGCGGGACACGAACAGCGCCGCCTCGTCGAGCGCGCCCAGCAGGACGTGGGCGGTCGGACGCAGAGGTTGCTCGGGGATGGCACCTTCGGCGATCGCGTGAGCCAGCATGCCCTCGATGACGCCGAGCCCGTATTTGACACCCACCGCCCGCCAGCGGTCCCACCCCAGGACCGCCGGGGCATCGATCAGGACGATCTGCTGCACATCGGGCGCCGAGCAGCCGTCGAGGAACAAGCGCGCCCCGACCCGCATCACCTCCAGCGGATCAAGAGGCTGCAATTCCATGATCTGGCGGGCGATGTCGTTGACCAGATCCTGCTCGACCCGTTCATAGACCGCCGCGAACAGGCCCACCTTGTCGTCGAACTGGTGATACAGCGCCCCGCGTGTGACCCCGGCGGCGGCCACGATCGCCTGCGTCGAGATGTCATTGAAACCCCTGTCGGCGAACAGTTTTCGGCCGGCATCAATCAACAGCGCACGCGTCGCGGCCGTCCGCTGCGCCTGGGTGCGCCGCGGCGCCACCGGATCATTGACTTTCATACAGTCTGCACGTAACTTTCATACCAGGTGTTTGTAAGTTACGGAAAGGATAGCGAACATGCCCCAGGTCGTACTGGATCAAGCCACCATCCCCTACCGCGTGTTGGGTCCGGAGGATTCGCCGCACCCGCCCGTGGTGTTCGTACACGGCATCCTCGTGGACAGTCGCCTGTGGGATCGCGTGGCAGACGGTCTGGCCAGCCGCGGATTCCGGTGCTACCTGCCGAACTGGCCGCTGGGCTCGCACACGATTCCCGTCGATGCGGGCGTCGAATTGTCACCGCGCTCGGTCGCGACCATGATTCACGACTTCGTCGAGAAGCTGGGCTTGTCGGACGTGACGCTGGTCGGCAACGACACCGGCGGCGGGTTGTGTCAGCTGGTCATCGATGCGTATCCCGACCTCGCGGGACGGCTGGTCCTGACCAACTGCGACGCGTTCGACAAGTTCCCCCCGTTCCCATTCGATCTCGTGTTCGCGCTGCTGCGCGGACCGGTGTCGATCAAGGTGTTGTTCGAGCAGATGAGGTTCAAGGCCCTGCGGCACTCTCCGCTCGGCTTCGGCCTGCTGGTCACACCGGATCCGCAACTGACGGCCTCGTGGCTTGAACCCGGCCGCACCGATGTCCGAATCCGCCGCGATCTGGCTCGGCTGCTGCGGGCGGTCGGAAAGACCGATCTGACCGACGTGTCGACCCGGCTGCACCGCTTCACCAAACCGGTCACCATCGTCTGGGGTCAGCGCGACCGCGCGTTCACCCCTGCGCTCGGCAGACGGCTGGCGGCCCTCTTCCCGGCGTCGACATTGGTCGAGGTGCCCGACGCGAGAACCTTCGTCTCCCTGGACGCGCCGTCCGCGGTGATCGGCGCGATCATCGCGGTGGGAGCCGCCGCGCGCTGACCTGTTCCATCGTGAGTTATTCGCCTTGAGGCGGGTACTCCGTCTCCGACGACAGGAGGCGGCGCATGAGCGCGGATGTTTCGACGGAGACCGTCACGACGCAGGTGCCGAGCCGGCTGGACCGCCTGCCTTGGTCACGTTTCCACTGGCGAGTCGTGATCGGACTGGGCGGGGTCTGGATTCTGGACGGCCTCGAGGTCACGATGGTCGGCAACGTCGCCGAACGGCTCACCGAGCCCGGCAGCGGCATCGAACTGTCCGCCGCCCAGATCGGCGTCGCGGCCGCCGTCTACATCGCAGGAGCGTGTCTGGGTGCGTTGTTCTTCGGACAACTCACCGATCGCTTCGGCCGGAAGAAGTTGTTCATCCTGACCTTGGTGGTGTATCTGACCGCCACGGTCGCAACGGCATTCGCGTTTGCTCCGTGGTACTTCTTCGTAGCACGCTTCTTCACCGGTGCCGGCATCGGCGGCGAGTATGCCGCGATCAATTCCGCGATCGACGAGTTGATCCCTGCGCGTGTGCGGGGTCGCGTCGACCTGATCATCAACGGGTCCTACTGGTTGGGCGCCGCGGGTGGGGCGGCGGGCGCGCTGTTGCTGCTGAACACGTCGCTCTTCCCGCAGGACATCGGATGGCGACTCGCGTTCGGTATCGGCGCGGCGTTCGGACTCGCTGTGCTCGTCGTCCGCCGCAACGTCCCAGAAAGCCCGCGCTGGTTGTTCATTCACGGGCGCCAGGAGGAGGCCGAGCGGATAGTCCGCGAGATCGAAGACGAGGTGGCGCGCGACACCGACCAGACCCTGGCGGAGCCCGAGGGGTCACTGACGATCCGGCCCCGCAAGACGATCTCGTTCGTCGAAATCGCCAAGGTCGCGTTCACCCGCTACCCCAAACGCGCCATCCTCGGCCTGGCGCTGTTCATCGGGCAGGCGTTTCTGTACAACGCCTTCACGTTCAACCTCGGCACCCTGCTCGGCACGTTCTACGGCGTGGCATCCGGCACCGTCCCGCTGTTCTTCGTGGTGTGGGCGCTGGCCAACTTCGCGGGGCCACTCCTTCTCGGGCACCTGTTCGATACCGTCGGCCGAAAAGCGATGATCTCGCTGGCCTACCTGGGCTCTGCGGCGGTCGCCGTCGGTCTCACCGCGCTGTTCGCTTCGCAGACCGGCGGCGTGGTGGTCTTCATCGCGGTGCTGTCCGCCTGCTTCTTCCTCGCGTCCTCGGGTGCCAGCGCCGCCTACCTGACGGTCAGTGAGATCTTCCCGATGGAAACGCGAGCGTTGGCCATCGCCTTCTTCTACGCGGTGGGTACGGCCATCGGAGGCATTACCGGGCCGCTGCTTTTCGGGACGATGATCGACACCGGCGATCGCGGCCTCGTCGCGATGTCGTTCCTCATCGGAGCGGCGGTGATGGCGGTGGGCGGCGTCGTCGAGTTGATCTTCGGCGTGAAGGCCGAGGGCCGGAATCTGGAGGACCTCGCCGCACCGCTCACCACGGCCGACGAGAAGTCTGCGTGACGTTCGCGTGCCGGGTTTTCGGTCACCGGCCGGCGTTCCGCGCGGAGGGGCGCACCATGCGATGGGCGTGCGAGCGGTGCGGGGGGTCAAGCGGGGCAAAAGAATACGGTAGCGACGCCGAAGCCAGCGGCTATGCCGCCGCGTTCAACAAACGTGATACCGACGATCTCGGCAAGCGAGCGCCGCTGATAGGCCTACTGCCGCTGCGTATCTGGCGGCGGCTGCGGCGACGCTAGCTCTTGACCAGAGTGAACTGGCAGATATCGGTGTAGCCCTCGCGGAAGAGATCGGCGCATCCGGTCAGGTACTTCATGTAGCGGTCGTAGACCTCTTCGGACTGAACCGCGATGGCGTCATCCTTGCGGGCCGATAGCTTCTCGGCCCAGATCTCAAGCGTGCGCTGGTAGTGCAAGCGCAGCGGCTGGACTCGGGTGACCTCGAAGCCGACCTCGGCGGCGTGCTCCTCGACGGTCGATACAAAGGGCAGCATCCCGCCGGGGAAGATCTCGTCCATGATGAACTTGAAGAACTTCAGTTTCGTCATGGTCAGCGGCAACCCGCGCTCGGCGAACTCCTCGTCGCTGGGCTTGACGATCGTGTGTAACAGCATCACGCCGTCGCTCGGCAGGGCGGCATAGGCCATCTTGAAGAAGTCGTCGTAGCGGTCCGCGCCGAAGTGCTCAAAGGCGCCGATCGACACGATGCGGTCAACCGGTTCGTCGAACTGCTCCCACCCCTGCAGCAGCACCTTCTTGGTGCGCGTGCTGGGCGATGCGGCGAACACCTTCTCGACGTGGGCCTTCTGGTTCTCGCTCAACGTGAGGCCGATGACGTTGACGTCGTACTTCTCCAGCGCGCGATTGACCGTTGCGCCCCATCCGCAGCCGATGTCGAGAAGCGTCATCCCGGGCTTCAGACCCAGCTTGCCCAGCGACAGATCGATCTTGGCGATCTGCGCCTCTTCCAGCGTCATGTCCTCACGCTCGAAATACGCACAGCTGTAGGTCTGCGTCGGGTCAAGGAAAAGCCGGAAGAACTCGTCCGACAGGTCGTAGTGCGCCTGTACGTTCTCGAAATGCGGCTCAAGGCCCTGGTCGTCGCTGGTCGTTTCTGGCAAGTTCGTGGCCTCTGACGTCTTTGTTTCTGAGTGTTTGCGAAGGCTCCGCATTAGTGCGGGCGCCATCCCGTCGTCCGCAGTTTACGCACATTACCTAAGACAACCGGCATTGGCCTCATCAGCGAATCCGGCCCTATGGGCTGGATTGGCTCGCTGACGCCAGCGAATATTACCCATTCGTCGTCATCGCCGATGATTGATCTTGTGGTGGTCGGCGCCAACAACTAGCTAGCTGACCTATCAACTAGCCTCGAAATTGCCGCCGACGTCGTGAATTCACCCAGTTCGGCGACTGGTCCTGGGCTCATTGGGGCAGTCCTCGCCCGCCGGGAGTCGCTGTTCGCAGCCGATGCACAGGGTGTCCGAATGGACCAGCCGCAAACGTCAGGAACTCGTCACACCTAATGACTACTCGCGGCGGCATTTCGTCAGCTGAGATTCCTCGTCACGCCCACCTCGTATTCGGCGACTGACGCTGTGATGATTGCCGCACCCTGCTCGCCGCCGACTCCGCTGCCGCGGAACGCCTCGATCGCGGCCACGGATTCCCACCGCTCCAGAATGTTCACCCGGCCGGGGTCGACGAGGTCGGCCGACAGCGCGAAGTCCAGACACCCCGCGGCCGCCCGGCCGTCCCGAACCACGTCATCGGACCACGGTATGAGCCTGCTCAGTTCTGCCTCGGGACAAGCTCAGCCACAAAGCGGTCGATGAAGTCAGCTGTGCGCGACTGTCCCGCGGGCCGGATGACGAACTTGGTCAGTCCCGCGTCGATATAGGCGTCGAGTTGGCGATGAAGGCCCGACCAGCCTGCGGCTATCAGCTCTGTGGGATCCACATCAGGTCGACGGCGCCTTGCGGCGGCCGCCAATTCGACCGGCACATTCCCGTCCGTGACGGCGAGGTTGATGCCGAAATGGTCGGGCTCGATCTCGCGGCCCGCTTCCTGGGCGGCACGCTGGATCTGCTCACGGCCCTGACGTGCCTCCTGCGGAGTCAGGAAGCTGCCCAGCCAGCCGTCACCCAGCCGACCGACCCGGCGAAATGCGGCCGGTGCCGACCCTCCCAGCCAGAGGTCCAACGGCTTGACGGGACGAGGTGCGACGTCGACCGAGCTCACGGAGAAGTAGTCACCACCGAACGAGACATCATCTTGTTCCAGAACCGATCTCAGCAATCTCAGTGATTCGTCGAAAACGGCGGCCCGCTCGCCGTCGGGGACCACGAAGATCTCCCGCTCAGTCGGAATGGCCGAGCGCAGGCCGAACACCGGCAACACCCGCTTGGGTGCGAGGGCAGCCAGTGACGCCAGCTGCTTTGCCACCAACACCGGGTGCCGGCCCGGCAGCACCACGACCGACGTGCCGACCTTCAGCTCGCTTGTTCGCGCCAGCGCGTGAGCCATGCCGATGAACGGGTCCACCGCCTTGGTGTAGACGAGTTCGGAGAACCACAGCGAATCGACGCGCCTCGACTCGAGGTGGTCGACGATGGCAGGCAGTTCGTCCGGGCCTGTTTCCGCGCCCAATCCGATACCGAAGCGAATCTTCAACCGCGCCTCCTGGACTCCGTCGCCAATGCTACGGACTGCGTGGTCGAGGCCTTGCTACCGTTGCACCGCGCGTGACAGCCAAGGCGCTGACCGAAACAGGAGTAGCCATGGACGGATCGGTGACGGTGTCGATGAAGGCACCCGCGGACAAGATCTGGAATCTCATCGCCGACGTACGCAACACCGGCCGCTTCTCGCCGGAGGTGATCGAGGCGGAGTGGCTCGGCGGCGCGACAGGGCCTGCGCTTGGCGCCCGCTTCCGCGGTCACGTCAAGCGCAACGAAATCGGACCGGTGTACTGGACGACCTGCGAGGTCACCGCCTGCGAGCCGGGACGCGAATTCGGGTTCGCCGTGCTGGCCGGCGAGAGGGCACTGAACAACTGGCACTACCGGCTCACGCCCGTCGACGGTGGCACCGACGTCACCGAATCCTTTCGGCTCGACGACTCGCTCGTCATGAAGCTCTTCTCGATATTCGGCGGGCAGCTGCGTCGCCGCCGCAACATCCGCGACATGCGTAAGACGCTGGAGCGGATCAAGGCCGTCGTTGAGGAGCCGGTCGCCGGCTGACGTTCAGAGCGCGCGCAGCCGACGTATCCGATCGCTGATCGCGCGCCGCGACACCGCGGCTTCGCGGGCGAGTGCCTCGAATGCGTGCGGACAACCCGGGTACACATGGAGCTCGGTCGGGACACCTGCGTCGGCGAGCCGCCGTGCGTACATGATGTCCTCGTTGCGGAACACGTCGAGGTCACCGACGTCGATGTAGGCATCGGGTAGGCGGGTCAGATCGTCGGCACGGGCAGGTGCCGCGTACGGCGACACGTGGTCACCTCCGGCGTTGTCGCCCAACAGGGCACCCCAACCGGTGAGGTTGTCGTCGTAGGTCCATGTCAGGAACGGCTGCACCTGCGGATCCGGTGTCACGGGCCGGTCGTCCAGCATCGGATAGATCAGCACCTGTTGTGCGACGGCCGGTCCACCGCGATCTCGCGCCATCAGGCAGACCCCCGCTGCGAGGCCGCCACCTGCGCTGTCACCCATCACCGCGACGCGGGCCGGGTCGACTCCGAGGTCGCGTGCGTGCTCGGCAAGCCAGACCAGCGCGCCGTAACAGTCCCCGACAGGAGTCGGATCCGGATGCTCGGGGGCCACCCGGTAGTCGACCATCAGCATCGGCACGCCCGACGCGGCCACGTACTCCCGCACCGCGAGGTCGTACATGGCGCCGACGTGCTCGAGGCCGAAGATCATGCCACCGCCATGAAGGTAGAGCGCAGCGCTGCCAGGTGCGTCGGCTCCGGACGATTGATACCAGGTGAGATCCAGCACCGCGCCGTCCGAGGCGGTCATGGAGTGCTGCGCGACGTCGACGCCGGCGGTCGGCGCTCGCCGGGAGGCGACGAGATCGAACATCCGGTGACCGCTCTCACGGCGCGCTTCGACATCGCCGACGGGTGCAGGTTCGGACTCACCGACGGCCGCAAACAAGGGCGCCATCTCGGCGAGCACCTGCTCGTCGATACCGAGTGTCATAGCTGCGACAGTAACGTGGATGTACGTGACGACGACGGAAACCGAGACAGCTTCGCATCGGCAGATCGCACCGTTGGCCACGGGTGCGGTGTTGGGAATCGCAGGCGTTGTGGCTGTTTTACAGTGCGCTGCAGGTGCTTTCGGGGGCGGCTACTGGTTCGACGAGGTGTACATGCTGGCCATTGGCCGCAGCCACCTCGACTGGGGTTCGGCTGATCAGCCACCGGTGACGCCACTGCTGGCCGCCATGATGGACGCCGTCGCGCCCGGTTCGATACTCACGTTGCGCATTCCGGCCGCACTGGCCACCGCCGGGGCGGTTGTCCTCGCCGGCCTCATCGCCCGCGAACTCGGATGTGACCGCCGCGCACAGGGTTTCACCGCAGCCGCACAGGCGACGGCGCTGTGGACCACACTCACCGGCCATTGGCTGACCCCCTACACCCTCGAACCGGTGCAGTGGCTGCTGCTGATCTGGTTACTGGTCCGGTGGCTACGGCTGCGACGGGACCGGCTGTTGCTGGCGCTAGGTGCCGTCGCGGGGGTCGCCGCGCTGACGAAGTTCCAGGTGCTGCTGTTGTGCGCGGTGCTGCTGGTCGCGCTGGCGGCCGTCGGTCCGCGCGATATTTCCCCATGCCTTCGGCGGGGGGCCCAGCGCAGGCCGCTGCTATGGGTGGGCGTTGGCATCGCCGTGCTGGTCACCGCGCCGACGATGGTGTGGCAGTACGCCAACGGATGGCCGCAGTTGCGCATGGCGTCGGTCGTCGTGGGCGAGGCCGAGGCCTTGTACGGCGGCCGACCCGGTATCGCCATCCAGCTCATCGCATACGCCGGCGTGGCCGGAGTGATGCTTGTGCTCTACGGGTTGTGGCGGGTCTTTCGTGATCCCGCGCTGCGCGATTACCGGTTCCTCGGTGTGACGTTCGTCGTGCTCTATGTGTTCTTCGTGGCCACCGCGGGCCGGCCGTATTACCTGGCCGGGTTGTATGCGCCGCTGGCCGCGGTGGGTGCCCTCGCATTGCAGAGGCGCCGTGAGGGCGGCGCGACCCGTTCCCGTTGGCTGCTCTGGCCGACCGTCGCGATGGGTGCGGCCCTGGCCATCGCCACCTTGGTCCTTTCGGTGGTGCTCGTCGGCGACGATGCCGGTCAGCGGATCGCCGCACGCACCGGCGATGCCTACCACGCACTGCCCGACAAGCAGCGTCAACGGACGGTGGTGCTCGGCCAGTCCTATATCGTCGCGGCCTACCTCGATGGGTACTCCGACGACTATTCGCTGCCAAAGGCATTCAGCGTCAATCGGAGCTACGGGTACTTCCCGCCACCGCCGGCCGACAGCGATACCGCCCTCTACGTGGGCAGCGACGCCGATGACTTCCGGCCGTACTTCGCCGACGTCCGCAAGGTCGCCGACATCAGTGAGGACATGGGCGTGTATTTGCTGACGGGACAACGCCAATCGTGGAAGGCGCTCTGGACACAGTTGCGCACCTTGAAGGTGTCCTGAATCCCCTCCCCGGCCCCACCACCTTTGGTAGAACAGGTTCTAGTCCCCTGCGCTGCGCGCGTGGGCCACCTTTCCGCGAGCCGAGGGAGTACGGCGATGGGGTCTTCAAAAGGTAGATGGTCACGCGAGGAACTCGAAGAGGCCTGGCGCCGCTACCAGGAGTCCGTTGTCGATGTCGGCAAGACGTGGGACTGGTCCAGCTACGCCGACCACTTCACCGAGGATGCGCGCTACGTCGAGCACGCCCTTGGCAATATGGAAGGCCGCGAGACCATCCGCGAGTGGATCGTCTCGACGATGAACACCTTCCCCGGCAGCGAGATGCCGACCTACCCGGTCGAGTGGTACTCCATCGACACCGACAAAGGCTGGGTCATCTTCAAGAACATCAACACGATGAGAGACCCCGGGGACGGCAGCGTCCACGGGGCCGGTGTGATCACCGTGCTGGAGTACGCCGGCGATGACAAATGGAGTTACGAGGAAGACGCGTACAACCCGATGAACTTCATGCTCATGATCCAGCAGTACATCCAGCGCAGCCATGAACTCGGCACCATTTCCGACGACGCGCGCGCGTTCGCCAAGAACATGAACTGGGAACTGACCTAACCGATCACGACGGAGGAACATACACGGTGTCTGCCACTGGCAATTGGTCACGCGAGGAGATCGAGGAGACGTTCGAGCGCCACCAGCAGCTGGTGGTCGAGATCGGGAAATCTTGGGAGTGGGCCCGGTACGGCGAGCTGTTCACCGAGGACGCGACCTATGTCGAACATCTCTACGGCAAGATGGCGGGCCGCGACAAAATCAGCGAGTGGATCGCGTCGACGATGGACACGTTCCCCGGCAGCGAGATGCCGTTCTACCCGGTCACCTGGTACTCGATAGACGTGGAAAAGGGTTGGGTTTTCAGCGAGATCATGAACCGGATGAAGGATCCCGGGGACGGCACCATCTACGAGGCGCCGTGCATCACGATCTTGCGGTACGGCGGCAATGGGATGTGGAGCAACGAGGAAGACGCCTACAACCCGACGAATTTCCTGCCGATGGTCCAGGGCTACATCAAGCGCAGCCACGAACTCGGCACCATCTCCGACGACGCCCGGACGTTCGCCAAGAACATGAACTGGCAACTGACCTAACGGATCACGAAGTCCTCGGGGTCGGGTTCGCGAGTCCAGCCCCAGTAGTCGACCAGACGCCACGGGCTCAGCGTGTGGATTTCGCCGAAGCTGTTCTTGAAGAACGAATGCTTGATCGTCGGCTGTGACCACACCATCGTGCGCATCTCCGCCTGGCTACGTTCGTGCCAGTCCGTCGTCTTCTCGGCGGTCGGCTCCATCGTGGCGTGACCACCGCCGATCAGCAGTTCCAGACATTCGCTGATGTAACGCATCTGGCACTCGGAGTGGAAGATCAGGCTGCCGCCGCTTGCCAGCCAGGTGCCCGGCCCATTCATGCAGAAGAAGTTCGGATAGCCAGGAATCGTGATACCCAGATACGCCGACGGCCGCTCCCCCCAGCGCTCGCTGAGGATCTCCCCGCTCCGGCCGCGAATAGTCATGGGCCACAACATCTTCGTGTGCTCGAAACCGGTCGCGTACACGATGATGTCGGCCGGATACCGGGTGCCGTCCTCGGTCACGACCGCATCGGCTTCGATGTGGTCGATGCCGGTGCGCACCAACTCGACATTGTCTCGAGTGAGTGTCTTCAGCCAGCTGCCGTTGTCCTGCAGGGTGCGCTTGCCGGTCGCCGGATAGTCGGGCACGACCTTGGCGACCAGTTCCGGATCATCGCCGACCTGGCTCGTGATCCACTCCGTGAACATGATCCGCGTGATCTCGCTGATCTCGCTCACGGCCTTCTGCTGGTCCGGATAGTCGGGGTCGACGCGGGCCGCGTCCAGTCCCTTGTCACACCCCGGCCAGAAGATCAGGAAGCGATACCACCGCCCGTAGAACGGCAGATGGCGAAGCGCCCACTGCACGCCCGGCCCTACCTTCTCGTGGTAGTTCGGATTCGGGAACATCCACTGCGCGGTGCGCTGAAACACCGTGAGGCGGTTGACGTCCGGAGCGATCGTCGGGGCGATCTGAAATCCGCTGGCACCCGCGCCGATCATCGCGACCGTCTTGTCGCGCAGATCCACCGAATGGTCCCACTGGCTGGAATGGAACGCCAGCCCCGGCGAAGTCATGCTGCCCGTCGATCGCAGGCAGGTGCGGACGGTCGAGTTGTCCGACGGCGCTGATGATCGCGCGCGCAGAGAGTTCGGTGACCGCGCCGTCGCGATCGCGCGCCAGGACCGTCCACGTCGATGTGGCGTCATCCCACGCAGCCTCGGTCACCTCGGTTTCCCAGCGGACGTGCGGCGCGATGTCGTACTTGTCCATCACGCCCTGGAAATAGGCTTGCAGCTCAGGCTGTTCGGCGAAGAAGTGCGTCCAGTGATCGGTCGGCTCGAAGCTGTAGCAGTAGAAATGATTACCGACGTCGACCCGTGCGCCGGGGTAGGTGTTCTGGTACCAGGTGCCCCCGACCCCTGCGTTCTTCTCCACGATGGTGAACGGAATGCCGGCTTCCTTGAGCCGGATCCCCGCCAGCAGGCCGGATTCACCGCATCCGATCACGACCACTTCGAAGTCCTCGCGGGCGGACTTCCCCACCGCGCCCGTCGCCCTGGCGTCTCGACCGTCGAGCTCCATTTCCTCGAGCACCATCGGCACGTACTCGGCAGGCACCTGTTCGCACACCAGCCATTGCATCATCTCGTGCAGCAACTCGGCGCTGACGGGTTGCGGCTCCGGGCAACCGCGGTCGCGGTAGTCGGCGATGACCCCCAATGCGATCTTGCGGACGGCGGCCTTGTCCTCTTCGGACATGTATCCCTGCACCTCGTTGAGGAACAGGCCCGCCGGCTTCAGATCGCCGCGGATCAGCTCGGGATCGCCGGACATGTGCACCAGCGACAGCATCAGGGTCGGAATGCTGACATCGAGCAACGCATCTGCTATCTCGTCGTCCGTCGTCGTAAAAGGTTGTCCGGCATGTGGGTTACGCACCCATCGGTGCTACCACGCCAAAACGAGAATTGGAACATGTTTCAGAAATCCGTGACGGCGGGTCGACCTGAACCTAGTCTCGATGAGTGGGCATTGCGACGCGCGTGAACGGCACCGCTCCCCCGGACGTGCCGCTGTCCGAAATCGACCTCGCCGACTGGAAATTCTGGGTCCTCGACGACGATATGCGAGACGGGGCGTTCACCACGCTGCGGCGCGAGGCGCCGATCTCGTTTCATCAGCCGCTGGAGACACCCGGCGTGGAGCCTGGGCCCGGCCACTGGGCGTTGAGCCGGTTCGAGGACGTCCACTTCGCGAGCCGCCATCCTCATATCTTCAGTTCCAGTCCGGGCATCACCATCAACGACGCCAACCCCGACGTATCGGAGTTCTTCGGGTCGATGATCGCCATGGACGACCCGAAGCACCTGCGGCTTCGCAACATCGTCAGCAGGGCGTTCACTCCGCGTGTGGTCGCCCGCACCGAAGAATCGGTCCGAGACAGGGCGCGCCGCCTTGTCGAGAAGATGATCGCCGATCATCCCGACGGTTCGGGTGACGTGGTGGCAGACCTGGCAGGGCCGCTGCCGCTCCAGGTGATCTGCGACATGATGGGCCTCCCCGAAGAGGACCATCAGAAGATCTTTCACTGGACGAACGTGATTCTCGGATTCGGCGACAAGGACATCGCCACGGATTACGAGGAGTTCGTCAAGGTCGCGATGGAGATCGGCGCGTACGCCACGGCGCACGCCGACGATCGTCGGGCCAACCCGCAGGAAGACCTGACGACCGCACTGGTACAGGCCGAGGTCGACGGTGAGCGACTGACGTCGGCCGAGATCGCCTCATTCTTCATTCTGCTGGTGGTCGCGGGCAACGAGACCACCAGGAACGCGATCAGCCACGGAGTCCTCGCGCTGACGCGGTATCCCGACGAGCGCGAGCGATGGTGGGCGAACTACGAAGAGCTTGCACCCACCGCCGTCGAGGAGATCGTCCGATGGGCGTCGCCGGTCATCTACATGCGCCGCACACTGACGCAGGACTGCGAGTTGAGCGGGACCAGAATGGCGGCAGGTGACAAGGTCTCCATGTGGTATTGCTCAGCCAACCGCGATGAGGACAAGTTCGCCGATCCGTTTTTGTTCGACGTCGGTCGCAACCCGAACCCGCACGCCGGTTTCGGTGGCGGCGGTGCGCACTTCTGTCTGGGCGCCAACCTCGCACGCCGCGAGATCAGCGTCGCCTTCGAAGAGCTTCACCGCCGGATACCCGACATCGCCGCGACAGAGGAACCGCGGCGGCTGTTGTCGCCGTTCATCCACGGGATCAAGCGGCTATCGGTGTCCTGGACACCACCGAGCTGAGCTTTTCACCCTGATCGACGTGCTCCCACCAGGTTGGCGAGTGCCGCGATCGGTGTGTCGTCGAGGTGTTGACAGAGATGGAGCGCATCGTCGAAAACCTGGTGGGCGCCGGCCTCCTCGAGTTCGCATTTCGACACCCCGCCGCTGAGCAAGGCGATGGTGACCACGCCGGCCCGCCTGCACGCCTCGACATCCCACACCGCATCGCCGACGAAGACGGCGTGCGCGGCATCCACGCCGGCGCGATCGAGCGCGACGTTGACGATGTCGGGGCGAGGCTTGGCGGTGTCCACGTCCTCCGACGACGTCATCGCCGATACCAGGTTGTCGCAATCCAGCACGTCCCGCAGAATGGCCAGTTCGTCCTCGGGAGCCGAGGTGGCCAAAACGACTTGAATCCCGAGCTTTTCGACAGCCTCCATGAGTTCCAGCGCGCCGGGAAGCGGCCGCAGCAGCGAAGCCGACTCTTTGTAGTAGCGAGAATTCAGATCCTTGGCCCGCGACCGGGTCTCCTCATCCGCGCCCTCGGCGAGCATGGCGACCAGCGTGTCGCCGTCCATGCCGATCGACCGGTGGATGCGCCACGCGTCAACGGAGATTCCGACATCGGTGAACGCGCGATACCAGGCGTGGACGTGTAGATAGTTCGAGTCGACGAGGGTGCCGTCGATGTCGAACAGCACGGCCGCCACGGGTGCGCCTTTGCGGTGTCTCACGAACGCAGGTTCTCCTGCGAGTGTCGCTGCTGCTCCGGTGCGGTGGCGTCGGTGCGCACCTCGTCAGTCTCTCCGGGCGCGGGCTCGGCGGTGCTCCCCTTCGGATCCAACTGGTCGACCCGTTCCCGGTGCGCGTCCAATTCCTCGCGAGAGGTGGTCACGGCCTCGCGGTGGGAGCGCGCGGTGTTCTGCAGGCGGGCGGCCTCGGCGGCTTTCGCCTCGGCTTCCGCCTGGGCGGCCTTGGCCCTCGCCTCGGTTTCGGCCGCGACTGTTTCGCGCTTCTCGAGATGTTCGGCCCGGTGCCCGATCTCACCGCGCAATCTTTCGGCTTCGGCGCGGCGACGCGAGTTGCGGACGGTCCACCCGACGAACACGATCACGGCGATTGCCACGACGGCGACAATGATCAAGATCATCACATTGCGGTCCATGTCGGCTCCTTCAGATCTGCTCTCGGGTCACGACGATTGACGAACCCGCTAATTCTGCGAATGCCCGCCTGTTGGGGCGCCTAAACGGATCGAACGCTGACGCCGGCGTCGTTGTTGTGCCGGCATCCAGAGTTCCTATCGAGGCGCCCTGCCGATCCAGACAAGCGATGCATGACTAGCCGACGTCGCCGGGCGCCCGACGATCCAACCCGGCAGCGGCCGGGACCTGACCCAGTTGCCGTCGGTGCCGACGAGCCGAAATCACAGCACCTCCGCGATCTGTCATGATTTGCCAGTTTTAGCTTTGTTTGTTTTGTAAGAATCCAATCAAGATCATTTTAAGCTGGCTAAATCACCAGTACATCGGCACTTTAGTGGTTACCAAATGCCACCAATTGCATAGATCTAGCAAATGCCATACTCTTTGCGTCATACGCCGCAAGAGATGAAGGGGTATTCACATGGGTGACGGTTCGCTGCGAGTGCTGGTACTCGGACTCAACTACGCTCCCGAGCCCACCGGAATCGCGCTGTACACATCCGGGCTGGCCGACGGGCTCGCGGCCAGAGGGCATCGAGTACGGGTCCTCACGGGGCTACCGCACTACCCCCAATGGCGGGTGACGCCTGGCTACGAAACGGGGTCGGACACCGGCCCTGACACCAACCCTCGGGTAAACCGCCTGCGACATCACGTCCCTTCGCCCCCCAGCATGCGTGGTCGCATCGCCATGGAACTCTCTTACGGTCGCAGCCTTTCGCGGGCGGACTGGGACGAACCCGACGCGGTCGTCGCCGTCACCCCGGCGCTGCTGGCGACCGCGGCGGCGATCGTTAAATCCCGCGCATCTCGCCACCGCCCGCCCGTCGGGGTCTGGGTGCAGGACCTTTACGGACTCGGTGTTGCCGAGACCGGTGCAGGCAACGGGCTGGCAGCCAGCGCAATCGGCCGTGTCGAGGCGACCGTCCTGCGGTCAGCCGATCAGGTGGCCGTCATCCACGAACGGTTCAAATCCCATGTGGTGGACGCACTTGGTGTCCGCGAAGAGCATGTGAGCGTGATCAGGAACTGGACCCACCTCCGCCCCCTGGACCGGGCGGCTCGCATCGAGGCACGCCGTAGCTTCGGCTGGACCGACGACGAGATCGTGGCACTACACGCGGGCAACATGGGCGCCAAGCAGGCTCTCGAGAACGTCATCTCTGCCGCGAAGACGGCCGAATCTCTCACGAAGCCGGTGCGATTCGTGCTGTTGGGCGACGGCAACCAACGAGCCAAGCTCGAGCAGCTCGGTGCCGGGATCTCGACTCTGGAGATGATCGCCCCCTTGCCCGCCGCGCGGTACCGTGAAGCGCTTCTGGCCGCCGACGTGTTGCTGGTCAACGAGAAGGCGACCGTGGGCGATATGGCGGTGCCCAGCAAGATCACTTCATATTTCACCTCCGGGAACCCGGTCATCGCGGCTAGCCGCGCCGACAGCATCACCGCCGCGGAGATCGAGACGTCCGGCGGCGGCCTGGTGGTGCCACCCGAATCTCCGGCCGATCTGCTTGCGGCAGTGGAGAAACTCGGCCGCGACAAGGCCTTGGCCCGGCAACTCGGTCAAGCCGGCATGGACTTTTGCACCCGCACCCTCTCCCAGACCAACGCTGTGGACCAATTCGAGGAGTGGATCCAGCAACTCGCGAAGTCCACATCCGCTCGCCGCGCCAACACACAAGGAGTACTCCAGGCATGACGAAACGCGCGCTCATCACTGGCATCACGGGTCAGGACGGCTCCTATCTCGCCGATCTGCTGCTTCGCAAAGGATACGAAGTGCACGGCCTCATCCGTCGCAGCTCGACCTTCAACACCGCGCGAGTCGACCACCTCTATGTCGACCCACACGATCCCGATGCCAAGTTGTTCCTCCACTATGGGGATCTCAGCGATGGCGTCCGGCTTGTCACCTTGCTGGCCAAGATCAACCCGGACGAGGTCTACAACCTGGCCGCCATGTCGCATGTGCGGGTCAGCTTCGATGAACCCGAGCACACCGCGGACACCACGGGCGTCGGCACTGTCCGCCTGCTCGAGGCGGTCCGGATGGCTGGACTCAACTGTCGCTTCTATCAAGCCTCGAGTTCTGAGATGTTCGGCGCCACACCGCCTCCCCAGGACGAGGAGACACCGTTCTACCCTCGCTCGCCATATGGTGCAGCCAAGGTGTACTCGTACTGGATCACCAGGAACTACCGCGAGGCCTACGGAATGTTCGTCGTGAACGGCATCCTGTTCAACCACGAATCACCGCGCCGCGGCGAGACATTCGTCACCCGCAAGATCACTCGGGCCGTCGCGCGCATCGCGGCCGGACTGGACCAGCACGTGTACATGGGCAATCTCGACGCGGTACGCGACTGGGGCTATGCCCCCGAGTACGTCGAAGGCATGTGGCGCATGTTGCAGGCAGATGACCCCGACGACTACGTACTCGCCACCGGCGAGGCCTACACCGTGCGCGACTTTCTGACCATCGCGTTCGAACATGCCGGACTCAACTGGGAGGACCACGTACGGTTCGACGAACGCTACCTACGTCCAACCGAAGTTGATGCCCTGATCGGGAATGCACTCAAAGCTGAACGGAAATTAGGCTGGAAGCCGCTGGTGCACACCCCCGAACTCGCTCGCATCATGGTCGACGCCGATCGTGAGGCCCTCAAGCACGCCGGCGGCCAGTGGATCGACACGCCCGACCTGCCGAGCTGGCGGTTTCATGATTGATCGATCTTTCACCCTGGACCGTGGTGAGACCATCTACGTGGCCGGCCACCGGGGACTGGTGGGCTCGGCGATCTGGCGGACGATGCAGCGCCGCGGTTTCTACAATCTCGTCGGGAACACTTCCGGCGAACTGGATTTGACCGATCGGCATGCGGTGTTTCGCTTCATTTCCGATCTGCGACCGTCGGTTGTCATCCTGGCCGCCGCCAAAGTCGGTGGAATCAAGGCCAATAACGACTTCCCGGCCGACTTCCTGTCGGAGAACGTCCAGATACAGACCAACGTGCTCGACGCCGCGGCCGCGATCCGGACACCGCGTCTGCTCTTCCTCGGCTCGTCGTGCATCTACCCCAAGTTCGCGCCACAACCGATCACAGAGAGCGCCCTGCTCACCGGTCACCTCGAACCGACCAACGACGCGTACGCGATCGCGAAGATCGTAGGCATCCTCCACGTCCAGGCGGTTCGCCGCCAGTACGGGTTGCCGTGGATCTCTGCCATGCCGACGAACCTCTACGGGCCCGGCGACAACTTCTCACCCACAGGCTCACACGTACTCCCGGCACTCATCCGGCGCTACGACGAAGCGCTCGCCGAAGGCTTACCCGCGGTGACGAACTGGGGATCGGGAACTCCGCGGCGCGAGTTCCTGCACGTCGACGATATGGCCGACGCCTGCATTCACCTGCTCGAGCATTACGACGGACCCAGCCAGGTGAACGTCGGCACGGGCAAGGACATCACCATTGCCGGGCTGGCCGAAATTGTCGCAGAGGCAGTCGGTTTCGAGGGTGACACTGAGTGGGACGCGTCCCAGCCGGATGGGACCCCTCAGAAACTGCTGGATGTCAGCCTCCTGCGCAGCACCGGGTGGGAACCGCGAGTGGGTCTGCGCGAAGGTATCGGCTCAACGGTCCAGTGGTATCGCGCCAACCGGGGCGCCGTACGCGCATGAGTGAGGCGAATTGGTCCCTACGCGGCTTCACCGGCGCAGGCTACGACAAGGGACGAGGCCCGCTCACACAGATTCTCTGGTTCACGGTGTCGGGATTGCTGCTGACACATTGGTGGTGCCCCAACGTCGTGCGGTGTGCGGTCCTACGCATGTTCGGAGCCAAGATCGGCCCGGGGACGCTCATTCGTCATCGTGTGCGTATCCACTGGCCGTGGAAGCTTGTGATCGGTGCCGATACCTGGATCGGCGAAGGTGCATGGATCCTCAATCTGGAGCCGGTGACCATCGGTGATGACGTCTGCATCTCCCAGGATGCGCTGTTGTGTACCGGCAGCCACGATCGGCGTTCGCCCACATTCGAATTCGACAACGCACCCATCCGGATCGACGACGGCGCATGGATTGCCGCGCGTGCGACGGTGCTTCGCGGTACTTGCATCGGCAGCAATGCCGTCGTCGGCGCCACCGCTCTGGTGACGTCCGACGTCGCACCCAACGTCGTGGTTCTTGCTCCGCAAGCCGCGACGATAGATCGTTGATCGGAGGACTGCTCCCGTGCGCATCCTGCATGTCGTGACCCTGGTGTCACCGGATTCGGCATACGGCGGTCCGGTGCGCGTCGCGGAGAACCAGTGCACCGAGTTGCTCAGCCGCGGCCACGACGTCCACATAGTTGCGGGGGCCCGCGGCTACGGAACGGTTCCCGACACCGTCGGTGCGGTACCGGCTCACCTTTTTCCCGCCAGGACGACGATTCCCGGGGTGGGTTTCGCGGGACTACGCGCCGCCGGGCTCGTGCAATGGGTACGTCATCACGCCGGCGAGTTCGACGTCGCGCATGTGCATCTGGCCCGTGACTTCGTCACTTTGCCTGCAGCACTTGCTCTTCTGCGGGCAGGCACGCCAGTGGTGGTGCAGCCGCACGGAATGATCGACGAGAGCGGCCGGCTTCTCGCCAAGCCGCTGGATCACTTCCTCACCAAACCGGTGCTCCGTGCGGCCTCTATCCGTCTTCCACCTCACCGCCGAGGGAATTCGACGACCTGACCGGCGTGGCCGGGGACCCCATTGCGCTGCGCGAACTGCACAACGGCGTTCCCGAGGCCGGCGATTCGGACGACGCCGACCTCGGACGGGCGTCGACGAGGTGCTGTTCCTGGCCCGCCTGCACCCGCGCAAGCGTCCGACGATGTTCGTACGGATGGCGGCCGCGCTCGTGGAGGCCGGGATCGACGCACATTTCTCTCTGGTCGGCCCGGACGAGGGCGAGGGTGCCGCTGTCGCGAAGCTGATCGAACAGTCGTCGCTGCAATCGCGCGTCAGCTACGAAGGTCCACTGAAACCGGCACAGTCGATTTCGCGGATGCGACGCGCCAAGGTATACGTGCTGCCCTCGGTCGACGAGCCCTATCCCATGAGTGTGCTCGAGGCGATGTCGGTGGGACTGTCCCGTGGTGGTCACCGACACCTGCGGGCTGGCCCCGCTCGTCACGGAATCCCGATGCGGCATCGTCGTCGGGTCCGATGACATCGAATCGCTCACCGTTGCAGTTCGCACGATTCTCCAAACGCCCGGGCTGGCCGGCGAAATGGGTGAAAATTCCCGCCGCACAGTCGCTGCAGCGATTGGGTATGCCGGCCGTGGCCGACATACTGGAACAGAACTACCGGCGCGCCATCGATTCACGCGCCGCCGTGCACTGAGGTCAGACTTCGCCGCAGTTATCGACGGGCGGCGTGCCCTTGAGGCGCTCCGTCAGCCATTGCGATAGCCGGGGCCCACCGTTGAGATTCCCGTGGCCTTCGCCCGGTCGCACGATGAACTCGACGACATCTCCCATCCCACATGCCTTCTCGACGGCCCAGCGCACCCACTGCGCACGTATGGTCTGGTCATCCGCACCGGTGATCACCAGCATGGGCCCTGACGCAGGGCGCTGAGGCATCGCGTAATCGGAGAGGAGCTGCTCCAACTTGTCGGCGGCGGCTTCCGAAACAGGTTGGCTGTCAGCTTCTCTGAGCTCTGCGGCGGATGCCGATCGTTGCGCGAGAAGAGGTCCTGCACATGCCACCCACGCTTCGGTGTTCTGCGCCAACACTCCATGCAGATAGTCGTCCGGGTTGAGGTCGCCGTGGGTGGCGCGCAGCCCGTGGACGAGCATCGGCAGCAGCACCTGCTGCTCCCTGCTGAGCCATCCCGACTCGGCAAGCGTTGCGAATTTGGTCACGTCGACCACGGGCGCCATCGATGCGGATCCGAGGAAGTCCATACCCTCTCCATATTCGGAGGCGTACTCGTTGGCTGCCCAACTCGCCTGACCGCCTTGTGAAATTCCCACCGCAAACCACTTCGCCGACGTGGACGGGACGAGCTCGCGAGCGGCCCGCACCGAATCGATCATGTTGAAGGCCGCGGTCCTCGGTTCGAGAAATGGATGATTACCGGCGCGGCCGAGCCCTTCGTAGTCGGGCAACGTGACGACGAATCCGAGGGACACCAAGGAGGCGACCACCAGGTCGTACCCCAGGAGATCCGGATACCCCGACGGGCCGCATCCATTGCCGATACCGGTCACGCCATGGCCGTAGGCGATGACGGGCCAGCCGTCGGGCGGTGGCGGTCCGGCGGGTACCACAACCGTTCCGGAGACGTCTCGCTCGCCGCCATCGACGCCTGAGACCGACCGGTATACGACCTTGAGCTGCGTACTGCCGATATCGGCAAGTGGCGCAGAAGGGGCTTGCACGGTTTCCGAATCCACGACCGAACCGCGCAGCCGCTTGGCGTCCGGCGAGATCTCGATTTTCTGCTCGCCTGAATGCGTCGCCGAGCCGGCCTGCTGCGCATCAGGTCCGGTGGTGGAACACCCCTGAAGCGAGGCCATTGCCACGCCGACCGCGAGCACCGTCGCCAGTACCCGAACGGGCTTCTTCCTTACGATCACGATTGTCTCCCTCATCGATTCGAAGCGCTCAGTCACTGCCTCAGCCCGCTTCGGACATGGTGTAGGTCAGGTCTTGCACGGCCGGCGCCGTGGTGATCCGGTGTGGGGAAACGAAGTCCAGGACAGAGTGTCCGTCGCGGGACACCTGAACACTCACCTCGACACCGTCCCCGTCGAGCGGGCCGATGGTCGCCACACACGTGTTGAGGCCGACTTCTCCGTCACACGATGTCTGCCGGCCGCCGACGTCGATGATGACTGTTGCCGGAGCGGTCAAGATGCTCACTGCCTCGACGCTGTCGCGGCCGGGCACACTTCCCGCACGCAGAGCCGCCACCGCCTTCTGCTTCGGGTAGGAATCGGTGCCGACCAACTGGGTTCGATGGGTGAGGAATACGCGATCGAGGGCCGCCGGGGGTGGTTGCCCGTTCTTGTACACCGCGATCAGGTAGGCGTTGAGCTCCAACAGCGCCGTTCCGTGCTGGACCGACGGCGCGAACGCCGTGCCTTCACCGAAGTCGTTCCACGTGATCAGCTGCACCCAGTCCGCGTCACCGTTGATGGCAATCTGCCAGGTGTTCCGCAGGTTCGTGGTGTTCTCGGCCTCGTCGTAGATCTTCTGAACGGGTCGGTAGTCCTGCATCGAAACAGGCTGCATCCACAATTGATTCAGTGCACGTGCCCGCTTGATTGGCGCCAGCGGAAATCCGGTCACAGGATTGAAGGCGGGGTTGCGGCCGCCCCACGCCGACATTCCGTAAGAGATGTCGACAAAGGAGTCGATGAGGTCGTCGCGAGCTTCGAGGAAAACCGGCACCAGCGCGACGCGCAATCCGTGGGTGGCCTTCATGTCGTCGATGAACAACTGCCATATCTTCGGGGGCCAGTTCTCGGCGTAGAAGGGCGACACCACGATTCGACCGTCCTGCAGCCGGAACGCCGACGGACTCGCCGCCAGAGCGGCGATCTCGTCGGCGAGCTGGGCCGGCGTCAGGTACTTCAGGTCGCCGTGCATGTCGGGCATGAGCATGATCTTGAAGTCCGGATCGACCGATTGCGCAGCGCGCAGCAGCATCGCCGGCACCTCGGCCACCCAGTTCTGGCTCGCTGCCGGAGTCAGGATGTCCACACTGAAGCCATCGATCCCTGCTTTGGATGCCGAAGTGACCTCCTGCATCAGGTCCAACTCCTGCCAGTTCGCATCCGGCCGCGGCGCACGTGGCAACGGCCGATCGCGAAGCATGCCCCCGACGTCGGAGTACTGGCCATTGAGGCCATCGGGATTGAGGTAGTTGGCCGAGTAGTAGTCGACGGCGGGATCGAGGTTGTCCAGCGAAATGGGAAACGGCGGAAAGTAATGTGCGAAGACCAGTCGACTTCCCTTCCCGACCTGTCCAGGCGGTGCAGCCGCCCGGATGCCCTCTCCCCGTAACCCGTTCATTGCGGGGCTGGCTACCGAGGTGACAAGGAACAAGGTGACCAACGTCGCCACCACGCAGACCCGACCAGCGACCCGCAGCCGTCGTCGGCGCGGTTCGGCTGTGCGAGAGTGACGTGCATGGCTTGGCGGCACCTGCAACTACCGTGCCTCGGCGAGAACCGCGCCGACAACTCGGACACCAACGTTGCCGAGCGCGTCCTTGGCTTGCGCGAGTTCGTCGACCCGGGTCTGCCCGGCAACCGCGACCAGCACGACCTCATTGCAAGCGAGTCCGACTACGGCCGCATCGGTGGAATCGAGCACGCCTGGAGTGTCGAGAAATATCTGGTCGTACGTCTGTTCCAGGGAAGCAAGCGTTCTCGTCATTTCCGGGGACGCGAGTAGGTCGCTCGAGGCACCTGCGCAGCTGCCGGCGAATACCACGCGCACATCGGTACGGGGCAGATGGTAGACGGCATCCTCGATAGCGACCTCGCCCGCCAGCACCTCTGCAAGCCCCTTGTCCGAGTTGTCGCCCAGGTACTGCGCCAGGCGTGATTCGTGCAGGCCGGCATCGACGATCACCGGACGGTGACCGATGCCGTCGAGAGCAATGGCAAGGTTGGTCATGGTCGCGGTGGTCGACTTTGCAGACCGCGGCGACGTGAAGGCGACCGTTGTCGACTTCGAACGCCGATCCGAATAAAGAAGATTGGTACGGAGCCTCCGCACCGCTTCGGCATACGGCGTCGCGGCATCGGCTGTGTTGTCCATGGGTGCCCGTAGGCGGGACGGATCACGGGGCAACGTGCCCAGCACCGGTACACCGGTGGCATCGGCGAGTTGCGCTTCGCTTCTGACGGACCTGTCCAGCTTGCGCACCAACCATATCGCCAACATCGCCACCAAGATCCCCGCCACCAAGCCGAGGATCGCATTCAGCACGTAATTCGGCGATACCGGACTGCTGGCCACTTCGGCTTTCTGGACAACGGTCAACACGGAGCTCGGCTGATTGGAGTCCAACGGGGTCTCCAGCCTCGCGATGTAGGCAACCAGGTTGTCGGCGTAGGCGTCGGCAAGATTTGCAGCGCCCTGCGCAGACGAGTCCGTCGCCGAGATCTCCATCAATACCGTCTTCGGCACCTGGGCGCCGGTGACCTGCGTTGCCAGCGTGTCCGGAGACACCCCCAGTCCGAGATCGTCGATGACTTTGACAGCGAGGTCGCGAGAACTCACCAACTGGGCGTAGGTCGCAGCTCGCTGTTGGGAAAACAGGTCTCCGTTGTAGGCGCCCGCCGAGTCTGCGCTCGCCGGAGACCCGAGGAACAGTCGCGAACTCGCCTCATAGGTCTGCGGTAGCGCCGAGCTGATCGCAATCGATGCGGCCAACCCCACCAGCGCGCCGGCGACCAGGGGCAATGTGCGTCGTGTGATCTGTCGCCATTTCATTCGGCGGTCCTCCTATTTGACGAAATGAGTTGTAGAACGCCGCTCTTGGCGGAGCGGATTCCCGGCGTCAGCACAGCGCCGAGGATCGAAATTCGTTGTGATCTCAGTCGATCGAGGGCCGCGCGCAGTTCGTTCTCACGGACCTGTCCGGTCACCACGATCACAACGGCATGAGCATTCTGATCGCCCAGCCCGTTGTCTGTGTCATCAGTGCCGTTGCGCCCCAGTATGTTCGAGGCATCGACCACGGCGATGTCGGCGGACTGGCGTACACCGGAGACGGTGACCATCGAGGTGACCACGGAACCGCTTCGGGTCAGCGCTGACGCCAGCTCACTGGTTGCCGCCGCTGATTCGCCGGCATCCCCGTCCACGGCGGTGACCGCGACGATGACAGGCCGCTCACGAGGTAGAGATCGCATTATCGCCAGCGCGGCCAGATTCCATTCCTGCTCTCGCTCATCGGCCTCGCCGCCGAGCACTGCCAGCACAGGTATTCCGGCGGCCCCGGAGACCATTCGCGCGTCTGTGACCACTCGCCGACGACGGAACAGGGCAACACCGGTGACGCCGACGAGGAAGCCGATGGATATCCCCAGCACCACGTATACGACGATGTTGGGGTCGGTCGGCCCGCTTGGGGCCTCGGCAAGCTGTGTGATCACTGGGTCGACGTTGGGAATCCGCATTCCGGCAGGAGTTTCCAAGCGCCTGATGTCGTCGGCGAGCGCGACGGTGACCGCGTTCGCCAGGTTCTGCGCGTCGACAGCCGAGGAGGATTTGACGGTCACGGCGATGAGCACCGTATCGGGTCGAACCCTCGCCGACACCGCAGCGGCCAGATCCGTCGGGCTCATCGCGAGTTGAAGCTTGTCCACCACCCGCTGGGCCAGATCAGGTCGTGTCGCCAGCTCGACATAGCTGCGGGCGCGCTGTTGTGAGAACGCATCGGCCTGGAAAGGGCTGTTGTCGGCGGTGTCGATGGAGGCGACACTGCTGTACCCCGGAGTGGCCAGGAACAGCTCGGCGGTTGCGGCGTATTTGGGAGTTGCCGACAGCGCGATGCTCATCGCGATGACGCCGCCGGCAATGGTCGCGATTGCGATCCATTCCCATTGGCTGCGTAGGAAATCGAGATACCGTCGAAAATCCATCAACCCACATCCGTTTCAATGATTCCGTACCGTTGAAGAGCTTCGCCGAGTTTGCGGGCAATCAACTGATGCCCAAGTGGTGTCGGGTGTAACCCGTCCTCGGCCCTGATCGTCGAAAGGTCGACGTCGTTGTACCAGCCCTCTGCCGCAGGATCGATCAGGATCCCGCCGTGCCGGGCGACGACCTCGCCCATCGCGGCGATGCGCAGCGGGTAGTCGGGTGCCTGCACGTTGGTCAGATGCGCCGGCCCAAGCACGACAACCTTTGCGTCAGGCCATAACTGCTCGACGCGCGTCAGGTACCGGTCCAGCGTGCTGCTCAGAGAAGCCACGGGTGCCTGCAAATCGTTACGACCCGCATCGACGATGACCAGATCAACGCTGTAACGCTCGTCGTCGGTCGCCAGGCGATCGATCAGCCTGTGCAAGCCAGGCGAATATGTCCGGCCATCGTTCAACAAGCCTGTACCGGTCTGGGCATCGACGTTGCAGTTGACGCCCACCGCGTTGCACAGGATGTAGGGGTAGGCATTCCTCGGGACGCCGCCATAGCCTGAGGCGTAGTCGTCGCCGACGACAAGAAGAGAAGGACGGTGGGTGAGTTCCATCGATGCCGGCGGCTGAAGCCCACTTGCGGTTGTGACGCTCACCACGTCATCACTCGATGAACGCCACAGCACGATCGAACCCAGGCACAACACAGCGACGAGACAACAGGCGCATACCGCGCGCAACGAAGGCACGCCCGTGGGAGTCGACATCAGTTTCCAATTCATCGGGACGACACCCGCTGCCAGCGGCTGACAAAGATGGTCGACCCGACGATGACGATGAGATATGACATCGCCTGCAGCAGTGAACCTCTGAGCAGAATCATCAGGTAGAAGGGCAGAACACAGTCGATGATGCCCGGCGCGCGAGCGCGCTGCAGGCTGGCTTCAATCCTGGTGTCACGCGTTCGTACCAACCAACCCAGACCGGCCATCCCCAGCACCAACGCGACCCAGCCGCCGTTGATGAACAGCTCAGACCATATCGGCGCCGACAGATTCCCAAAGGTGTACCGGCGGCTCTCCGACAGCAGAATGCCGGTATCACTTGGCTTTTCCTGCCAGAACCTTCTCGGTACCCAGAACAACAGCACCCCGGCAGCCTGGTTGCCGTTTGTGATGCCGTGGTTGTCGACGTACAGAAGGGTGTTGTTGATCTGAGCGAAGGCGTCGAAGTCAGGAGAGGTCAGCGACTCGACCACCGAGCCGGACTTGAATTCGGCCGTCGAGGAGTACCGGAACGCGTCTGCCAACGGGAACGCGACGATCAGGACCACCACCCAGAGGATCGCGATCACCCGGAACCGCTTTGCGGTGGCGAACAATCCGAAGGTCGCCGCCAATGCGAGCGCAACCGTGCCGAATACGTAGCGTGCGCTACTCAACGGATTGACGGTGATCACCAGGGCCAACCCGACGACCACTGTCAACGCGATCAGCGGCCATTCCCGGGTCTGCTGGCGCCGAACGAGGTTCACCAGAGCGATGAAGGCCACCAAAAGCGACATGGTGGTCACAGCACTGATCAGTGCCGAGATAGCTCTTTCGGCCCAGATTCCGTCCACCGCTTCGATGAATTCACCACGGCTCGAAAGGAGTGTCCCCACACCGACCTTGGAGATGAAGTATGCGTCGATTGCCAGGGCGAACAATGCCAGGGTGACCGTGCGCGGCAGATGCGGCCTGTCCGATACGGTCCAACCACTGGACCACTTGCGTGTCGGCATGGATGCGGCGAGGCCGATGCAGAACGCGGCGATGCCGACAAGCACCACCACCATCGCAGGCATGTTCAGCGCGGGATCGATCCGTGGCGTTGTGCCGGGATTCTGGTCCGTGCGCAACTGAACCAATGGTGCGAGCCCGAGGAACACGTAGACGAAGACCCAGAACGACATCTCATGCAGCCGGCGTTGCCCGTCGGCGATGATCCACGCGTACCGCAGGCTGGAGAGCGTTGTCACTGATAACGCGACGGCCCAGACCGGCTGACCGTCGGACGGCGTCGAGTACACGAGCACCACTGGGACGAGAACGGCCATCGCGATGGCCACCCACGTGGCGAGGAGCCATGCGGACAGCGGTCGCCGGTCGACGCCGGAGGCATCGATGGCACCGCCATCGGCTACATCCGAACCATTCCGGTCCACGACCAGACCGACTGAACCTGCCACCCCGGAAATCCCCTCATCGACTGGAAGGAATCACCCGAGCGATCTGCGATCCCAAATACAACTTAGTAACCAGCGATGATCCTAGCAAATAATTTAGGCACGCACATCTCGTAACCGCCCAGCTGGCGTACTCCGCGGAGATCTGCCGCATGTTCACAGGCTCCGACTAGGCGCCGTCCAGTTGGACAGCTGGTATCGCGCTGCCTATTTTGGGCGTTATAGTGCAGATATTGATGGCGAACCGAGGATTTGCCGGAAGTCTGACAGGAAGTGCGGAGCAGCGGCGACAGGACGTGGCCGGCGCCGGATGGATATCGCGACGAACAGGGGCCCAGGGTATGACACGGACACGCTTGCGAATTTTTATCGCGTTGCTTGTTTTGCTGTTTGGTGTCACATTTGCCGTAGCGGTCATGAAAACCGACACCGAGGCAGCAGTCGCGCACCGGGATACGCCACCGTCTCTTCTGGTCATCGGTGACAGCTTCGTCGCAGGTGCGGGTGTGACCGATCCCGCGCAGTCCTACCCCGCTCTTTTGGCACACGCCACCGGCATGCGGCTGTCCGTTGACGGCCAGGGAGGCACCGGTTTCATCAGCGATGCCCACGGCACCGGCAACGGCGACACCTCGAAAATGATGGACCGACTGGTCGCCGACGGACAGAAATTCCCGAACGCCTCCGTCGTAGTGATCGACGCGGGCCGGAACGACCTCCGCTATCCCGTCGACGAGGTGGGCAGCGCAGTGTCCGATTACCTCGACCGCGCCAGGACTCAATGGCCGACGGCCGACATCGTGGTGGTCGTTCCGGCATTCATCACGTTACGGCCGTTCGACGGATATCGGGACGTACTCGACCGCTTCTCCAGCAGTGCGTCGAAGGTAGGCGCGACGTTGATCGACCCCATCGCCGAAGGCTGGTACCAGAACGCCGACGTCGCCACGCTGGTGTCGGCTGACAAGGTGCACCCGAACGCAGACGGAGCCCGAATCATCGCGGCGCGTATGGAGCAATCACTGCGTTCGCACGACTTGGTCCCCGCGACCCCATGACCGGTCCCAGGCAGAGTCAGGTCGTCGCGGTCATGGATCCCGTCTTGTAGCGATGGTAGAGCACGGCGGCGGGAAGGGAGAAGAACAACGGATTGGCAACCGCCCCAACGATGAAGCCGTAGACCAGGCTCGAATCCGTACCGCCGACGTGATAGCCCCACACATAGGCCGCACCGGTCACCGCGACCAGGAGAAAACGGCCCACCGTCGGTCCAGCGTGGTGGCCGAGCAGGCGCACGATGAACGTATCGATCATCCCCAGGCCTGATGTGGTGAACAGCGCGCCGACAAGGGCCACCCCCACGACCAGTGAAT
Organism: uncultured Actinomycetota bacterium; assembly: GCA_963843135.1. GTDB lineage: Bacteria > Actinomycetota > Actinomycetes > Mycobacteriales > Mycobacteriaceae > Mycobacterium. Next base: position 205,208 of record CAWJJA010000024.1, on the reverse strand, counting down.
GATTGTCGACACCCCGGAAGCTGAAGCCTGTCGTCATCAGGAACGCCAACAGGACGAGCACCAACGCCGGCGAGACGATGCCGAGTCCGAGTGCCAGCCTCCGTCCGCGGCGGATCAGTTCTTTGGGTTCGGTGTGAGTTTCCTTGGTCGCACCGTCAGCCAGGAGATTCACCGCCGCGGCGGAAAGCACCATGTTCAGCGGCCCCAACAGGGTCTGCGCAAGTCGTAGCCCACCGATGTACACCGACGGCCCGAAGCCGCCGAGCACCAACAGCGGAATCGTCGAGACTGCTTGCCCGAACGAGAAATCTGCCAACTGAGCCGAGGCCGGACGCCAGAACTCCAGCGGAGACACGTGCGCCGAAACCGCAGGCAACCGCAAAACCAGATAAGCGATGGTGGTCAGGTAGGTCAGGTTGATGAACAAGGCGAACACCAACGCATCGGTGCTGCAGAACAGAACGACCACACCGAAAAGTGTTGCAACAAAACGCAATACGTCGCCACGCGCGACCGACACGCGTTCGTCCAGCGCCATCCCGCGAATTCTCAGCCACTCCGCCAGGATCGGCAGAACATTGGTGAGCGCGAGAACCGCCAGCCAGAGTGGCTGTCGAACGCCGAGTGCGAAGGCGGAGACGGCAAAGATCCCAGATGCCGCGAGGGCAGCGATGAGGGCCGTACGGACATGGATGTGCGAGTCTCTGTTCCGCCGCATCTCGATCAGGGCGGGCTGAAACAGCACAGACCGAACGGCCCCGATGAGCGTGACCGTGATCAGGGTGAGCAGCGAGAAGAGTACGAACTCGTCGGCGCGCATCGCCGCCGCAGCCATCACCATCGCGCCGGCGCCGGAGGCGCTCATGAACATCTGCGCGACAAGTAGCGGCTGCGACGAAATCAGCCCAACAATTTTTCGCGGCAAGCCCTTCGGCGGACTCGCCGTGACGACCTCGTCCTCCAGAACGTTCTCGGTCATGTCAGGAGACGACAGCCGACTGAAGGTATCGAGTCGGTTGAGCTGCAACGTCTTCGAGTATCGCGTCGATCACAGCGCGGTCGTAAGAACCCGAGTAGTACGAGGCGGTGATGTTCAGTCGCCCCTGGGCGTCCCACATCGTCGTGATCGGAATCTGGTGAGGAACGCCGGGATCGTTGATCAGGATGTACATGCACCCGTCGCCGCGGTCGATCCAGCGGATCTTCTTCATCGCCGGATGAAGCGAGGGATCGGAGAACACCGTCCTGGCCCGATCCGGATACTCGGTCGACAGATCAGCCGCCGGCTTGGCGGGCAGGATCTTCTTCTTCAGCAGGGATGCCGCCAACCTCACCAGCGGCGCCGGGGTGGAAACCGCGGCGTTGTAGGCCTTTCCGTACTCCTCGAGTGTGAATGACGCCGGCGCGGCGACCTCAGCGATCCCGGGAAGGTTGGCAAGCGTGACCTGCCCTTCCGGCAGGAAGCGCCTCAGGTCTACCAGGACGCCGAGATCGCCGGTGAGCGGCACACCGTGTTCGGTGAACGCGCGCCTGATCAAGAACGAGACGGCCGCGCTCATACTGACGTCCGGGAACGACTCCTTGCGCAGTTGCCGGATGACGTTGAACGTGCCCGGTTCGCTGCGGACGAACGACTTCACGATATTGCGCACATCCGGCTTCGGATACGAACGCGTGCTCGGCGCCTCAACCGACGACGGAACAGGTTGCCCGCGGAGTGCTTTCAGCGCCGCGGACGGTGACTTCGAAACGACGGCGTTCAGCGCCGCCTTCAGCGGACGGTCATTGTTGGACATCGGGTAGTCGTCGATATCGCCGCCGGAAGCCAGCGCGACCACTTCCAGGCATGCGGTCGCGTCACCGAAGCCGTGGTCGGCGCTGAACATCACATAATCCCCGCAGAACACCAGCACGAAGGGGTGGTTTCCCACCGATGCCTCGGCTGTGATCTCTTCGTAGCGCCGAAGCATCTCGGTTTCGGGAAGGGGATCGATGGTGGAGATTCGGGCGAATACGTCCGGGTTGAAGGACCACTTGTTGGTGTCCGCAGACGGCACCAGCCCGACTCGTGCCGACGGCCCGCGCATCGCGACAGCGCGCAGGGCAGCCTTGGCGTAGTCCTCGCCCTTGTGGTCCAGCGGACCGGCCAACAGTGACGTCCTCGTGCCCGCAAAGGCGACGTCCGCCCAGCCCACCTTCGCCTTATTCGTATTATTCGTAGACACCGTGGCTCACGCCTCGCCTTCGTATCGTGATCCGAGGATCGCTGCTGTGTTGTATCCGCCCATACCCATCGAGAGCTTGAGAGTCAGGCCGTCTTTCGATCGCCGTCGGCCCGTCGATCAGCCGAGGATGGGGCTCTGATACAACAGGAGCGGCGGGAATCGTTCTGTGGTGATGGGCAAGTGCCGTCACCCGCGATCTCGATGGTGGCTGCCGAGGTAAGGCAATGTCCCACCAGGGGCTTGAGGGCATAGAGGTCGAAGTCACCGGCGAAGATGTCGTCCAACACCGTCAGTTCGGCTTTCGTGCACTGTTCGGTACCGGTGCCGTGGGCATTGAGATATCGGATCTGCGAACTATCGACGCCGGCATTCGCCAGCGCACCGGTGACGCTCTCCTTGACCATCGCGAAGGACGGATGCATCCCCGTCGGGTGATAGCCGTCCGCTGTCATTGCGGCGCCGAGCAGTTGCATGTAGGGCGTATCAACACGATTCGACATCACGAACGTGATAGCCGCCTCGCCGGGAGAGAATCCCCGCGTGCCCGATTGGAACGGCCGGCACGCGACCAGCGGTTCCTCGTCGATGACGGCCGCGCCGAGATTGACGAACCCACACAGAATTTCGGGTGTGAATGACAGGTCCGTCGTCGACACGATGACGTCATCGGCCATGCCTGTCTCGATCCACATCTTGGCAGTGAGCAACGCAACCAGACCTGTCGAGCATGTCGCGCTGATTTCCGTCGCCGGGCCGTGAAAATCGTTCTCCTTCATGATCATCGAGATCGCAGTCGACGTCAGGATGCCACCGACGAATTCGCGGCGACTTCCGCTGTAGTTCCGGTAGAACTCGCGAAAGATATAGCTGTCGCCGAAGGTGGTGCCGCGGATCACGCCGACGCGCTTGCCAGGAACCCAGCCCCGGGCAGCGCGCGTCCGCGATCGCCTCGCGGCATGAAGATATATAAGACCGAATGAACAGACCGTCGCCATCTTCGGAGTTCCCGCCCTCGGGAATTCGCGCCACCCAGCCCGACTCGTCACCGCCATCGTCATCTATCTGGGTAAGCCGAGCGGCGGGTTTGCCGCTCATCAAACCGCTCCATAACTTGTCACTGCCCCAGCCGTAACCGGTTACCGCCCCAAGTCCTGCAAAGGACACTCCCGTGGAAACTCGATCCGCCATTGCGCTACTCCCTCTCAGACCGGACGGTGTGATCGGCGGCCCATGAGCCCGCCGTGGATATGTCGATCAGGGGCGCCACTGTCAGTACGCGCCTTTCTTCTGCACGACCGCGCCCACCGTCTTCGCGATGAGCAGCAGGTCCCCGACCATCGACCAGTTGTCGACATAGGACAGGTCGAGGCGGACCGCATGAGCCCACGACAGATCGGAACGGCCGCTGACCTGCCAGAGGCCGGTGACGCCGGGTTTGACGAGCAGCCTGCGCAGCACCTCGCAGTCATAGGCCTCGACTTCCCGTCGCAGTGGCGGACGCGGCCCCACGACACTCATGTCGTCGAGAAGGACATTGATGAACTGCGGAAGCTCGTCAAGGCTGTACCGGCGCAGAATTGAGCCAACCCTGGTGATCCGAGGATCCTCTTTCATCTTGAAGAGCACGCCGTCGCTCTCATTTGACGCCAGCAAGCTCGCGAGCTGCCGATCGGCGTCTTGAACCATGGTCCGAAACTTCACCATCGAGAACGGGCGGCCGTCGATGCCGATTCGTTCAGATGTGTAGAAGACCGACCCTCGACTGTCGAGCTTGATGGCGATCGCAATCGCCAGCAGCACCGGCGACATCACGACGAGTACGCCGAGCGCGAAGCACAGGTCGAACGCTCTCTTCTGAAATTTCTTTGAGCCTCGATACTGCGGTCCCTCGATCTGGAGCAGCGGAATCCCGGCGGTGGGACGCATGACCAACCTGGACAGAGCGACGTCCATGACTCCGGTCGAGACCACGAGATCGACACCCATCGGCTCGAGATCCCATATCAGCCTGCGGATTCCGCGTACACCGAAATGTTCGGTCCCGGCGATGGCCACAGTGTCGGCGCCATAGGTTCGAATCGCGCGGAGCATTTCGGCTTCACCGCCCACCACGGGAATTGCGTGACCCCCGATGGTGAGATGTTCGCCCCGCGAAGAACCGTAGCCTGGGACCGCGATGCCCACGACCTGGTAACCCTCGGTCGGATCCTGCGTCAGTTCCCCGACCAGATGCTCTACCGCGTCGATTTCACCAAAGGCCAGAACCGCTGTCTGGCAATGTCCTTTTGCACGTTTGCTGATGATCTGGCGGTGCCATGCCCATCGTGTGAGCACCAAACCGATCGCTCCGACGGGAAGGGCGAGCGCGAGATAACCGCGGGCAATGTCGAGTTTGAGGAGCAGCGAGACGATGGCGATGACGCCGAACGTGCTCAGCGAGGCTGTCACCACGCGCCGATACTCCTCGAGCCCGGTGCCGATGAGCCTCGGGGATCTGGTGCGGAAAGCTGCCAGCGCGCACAACCAGGCGGTGATGAACAGTGCCGAGTAGGTCGTGACGTAGTAATGCGGATAATCGGCCGGTGCCCAGGTCGGACCGAACCGGACAAACTGGCTGAGCAGGACAGCAGCCGACACTACTAAGAAGTCACTGATCCGCAGAGTCGCCGCGTACCTCCGAACCCACGTCGACCGCGCGAAGACGCCGGTGGGCACGTCCACCGCCGCCCTCGGCTCGGTCGCGTCGATCGGCCGCACCAGATCGACCTTGCTGCCGAGTGCCGGCGCCATTTCGAACGAATCCAGCGAGCTGCTCATCGGGCGTCCCTGATCTCGGGCGCCCAAATAAGGCCAGCGCTACCTTCTCTCAACACGGCGCCCCTCCCGGACGAAAATGCGACACGACACTGCTGATTTAGCAAAGACTGCTCATTTTCCTACTGCAAATCCGACCCCCGCCCCGACTTTTGCTGTGCCCGCACGGTATCACTGGATCACGAAGCACACAAGCTATCCGAATGACATTCCTATCAAGATCATTCAACCCGGAATCCGGAAGACTCGCCCCCGACGAGCCAGCGAAGACGGCTATTACTCAGTTAACTGCGTATATATCTCGACGTTGCAGTGAGGTGGCTCGAGCCGAGAGCGTTGTGCTGATCTGCTTGCCAAAGACGTGCGACTCGCCGCAGTTTTAGCAAACATACTTTCCGTCAGGTTAGCGACAGGCTCATCAGCTTGCCAGTCTGCAATAAGGGTGTTATGTACGTCGCTCTGTGAGATTTAGCAATCTCACGAAGGGCTTGTTCCAGAGGTTCAGCCGGGCCGTGGTGCGCCCTGAGTCAGGCATACGCAGTCACGGAGCCCGCCCAATGGCCAACCAGCACGAATGCCGACTGAACCCGGATAGATCGTCTGCGATCTGGTCGCGGGAGCCGAGCGCCTGAGGGCCTACTTGACGATCAACGTGCCCTTCATCGACGGGTGGTACACGCAGTAGAACGCGTACTCACCCGGCATGGTCGGTGCGGTCAGCGTGCCCTGTTCACCGGCATCGACGTGCACATCGAACGTGCCTTCGGCCTGCGACGTCACGGAGTGCTCGGCGGAATCGTCGTTCTTGACAGTGATCTGCGTCCCCGGCGCCACGGTGATGGGGGCGCCGAAACTCATGTCGGCCATGGTGATCATCGCACCGCTGGCATCAGGAGCGGCGCTGGAGGACTCGCCGGTGGTTTCCGGGCTGGCGGTGGCGGTGGCCGTGCCGGTGTCGCCCTCCGAGGTGGAGTAACTCGATTCGCTGCCACACGCCGCGACCGCGGCGGCCAGGCAGACGGTCACGCACAACAGCAGGATCTTCGTCATCGCGCCTCCCCAGGAGTGTCCCTCGATGACACGATTATCAACCGGATACGGTTCCGACCAAGTCGCCTTCGGCAACGACGCCGATCAAGCTGATTAAAACGTCGCAGTGACAGGCCCGACCGGCGTGCACACGGGTTGCGGCGGATTCCCGGTGCTGGCGCATCCCCTGCCGGTCGACACGTAGGTGGCGCCCGGACGATACGGCGCGTAGAAAACCTGCGCCGTCAACACGCCGTTGTTCTGCTCGCATTTGGGCGGCTCGGGGCTGCCCAGCATCTGGACGCAGGCCACCGACAGGTAGGCGTTGGATCGTTCGCATGCGCCCGGCGACACTGTGGCGGTGACCATGTCCGTGCCGGAGACGGCCACCACCTGCGGCGGTGACAGGTTGAAGGTGCACGTGGTCGGGGGTTCGGCGGTGGCCACAGCGGCCGTTCCGGCGGCGAGCAGAGGCACTGCGGCGATGAGGAACATCAGCGACCGGACCATTGATGGATCGTAGATCACCGCAGGTGGTCCTCATCGACGATGAACAGAACCAGTGTCACGGCGATGAATCCCGCAGGCAGCCAGATCGCATGCACTCCCCAGGCCACGCTCGCAAACGAGCCCACCAGCGCACCGAGCCCGAACACGGATATCAGCGCGCCGTAGACCCCGAACGCCCGCCGCGACTCCGCATGCTTCTCGACGAAGGCGTCATACCCGGACTCCATCAATCGCATGAGGTTGCCCGTGGTTGCGACCGGAAGGTATGCCAGGTCGCCGATGTTGCGGAAGAGGCCGATCTGCACCGCCGCCAGAAACGAGATCGGGACGGTCACATAACCGTGGGGCACGGACGCGGGGACGAATCCGATGATGCCCAGCGCGACGGCCTGCACAGCCATCGTCCAGCGCAGCGCATGTGGCACAAAGCGCTCGACACGGCCGGATTTGATGTGCGACGCGAGCGCCATGCCGGCAATGAACGCCAGCAGCGGCCAGACGCGGTCGAGCGCGGCGGCCCATTTGCCCTCCGACGAGTTGATCGCGAAGAAGATCACGTTGGCGGTCTGGACGTTGGCGAACACGCCGCCGCGGACGATGTAGGTGTGCGCATCGAGGAATCCGTTGGCCAGCGTGAGCAGCAGGGCGAACCACAGGGTCCGCGTTCGCTCGATGTCCTGTGGGCTACTCGGCACGCCACCCATGCAGCCAACCTATCCCTGTGACGTGTCGGTGCCTAACCCCCGCGCGCCCAGTGCGTTCAGCATGCCTGCGGCCGCCCGTGGCCAGGTGAATTGTTCGGCGCGGCGTCGTGCGTCGTTGCGGCGCAGCCGTTCTGGACGGCTGATGATGGATGCCACCGCCTGCGCGATGGCGTCGGGGTCGTTGTCCGCGGCGGCGCCGCTCTCGGCGGTGAGGATCTCGGCGAGCGCGGAGGTACGCGAGACCACCGCGGGAGTACCGCATGCCAGGGCTTCCAGTGCTGCCAGGCCGAACGTCTCGTGTGGGCCGGGGGCGAGTGCGACGTCGGCGGTCGCCAGGATGGTGGCGACGGTGTCGCGGCATCCGATGTAGCCGGTGAAATCGACGGGCAGGCGCGCGGCCTGGCGCTGCAGCCGGGCACGCATCGGACCTTCGCCGACGACGACCAGCCGGGCATCTACACCCGAGTCTCGCAGGGAGGCAACGGTATCGATACTGCGATGCGCGTGCTTCTCCACCGATAGGCGGCCGCAATGCACCAGCAGCGTCTGTTCCGGACTGGCCCACTGCTGCCGAACCGAGGTGGACCGCCTGCTGGGATGGAACTGGTCGAGGTCGACCCCGAGCGGCACCGTGACCACATTGGCGGCATGGATTCTGTCGAATTCCTCTCGCGCGAACGCCGTTGTGCACACAACGGCGTCGTAACTCTCGGCGGTGCGCCGGTTGGCCGCGTCCGCGATCGAACGGGCGGCGCGTGACGGGAGTATCTGCCCGACAAGACGATCGAGTCGCTCATGCGAGATCATCACGGTTGCGACGTCGCGGCGCCTCCCCCACTCCCCCAGCGAACGAAGAGTGAGCCGGTCGGACACCTCGAGAGCGTCTGGCCTGAGCTGGGTCAGCAGGTCGGTGACGGGCCGTGGCAGCACTGCACGATAGCCGCCGGTGAATGGGATAAGGCGGGCAGGCAAGGAGATTCGAACGACTCCCGACGCAAGCTCATGCACTTCGGAAATCCGGCCCGGCACCACCAGGAAGACCTCGTGGCCGCGGGCACAGTACTCGGCGCCGAGCCGGTCCACTGCCGTCCGCAGGCCACCCGAACGCGGGCCGTAGAAGTTTGCGACCTGTACCACCCGCATGAGCTGAATCTGACCTGGACGCATGTGCGGTCGACAACGCGACACCAACGATCGGAAAAACACGCCGTGAACACCGCGAGTGGTCGCGTTCCCCGTGTTTGCCGATGGGCCCAGTACTGCGACACGCCGAAGTCAGGCGTACAAAAGCGGTCGTCCCCAGCTTCGCGTGGCCCCACGCGGGGATCGTCAGGCGGCGACGTGCTTGGTGAACCAGTCCTGTACGCGGCGCCAGGCATCCCCGGCCGCGGTGGGGTTGTAGCGATCGCCGGTGTCGTTGAAGAACGCGTGGTTGGCGTCGGGTTCGGTGACCAGTTCGAACACCAGGCCCGCCTTTTCCAGCGCCGCCCGCGCAACGGGCTCAGTAGCGGTGACCCGCTGGTCCTGGGCGGCGTAGATTCCCAACACCGCAACGTCTTTGGATCCGCCGAAGTCCGGATTGTCAGGAGTCGGACCGTAGAACGGCACGGCGGCGGCCAGCCGCGGCTCGCCGGAGGCCAGCAATCGCCAGACGAAGCCGCCACCCATGCAGAAGCCGACCGCGGCGACCTTCCTTCCGGGAAGACGTCGCTGCAGTTCGTCGATTCCCGACTTCAGATCGGCCACCGCCTCGTCGGGCGGCAGGTTGCCTAGAGCCGCGGTGGCTTCGGCGGGATCGGCGAACGTACCCGTACCGCCTTGGGCCGACAGCAGATCGATTGCCAGCGCCGAGTAGCCGATGCCGGCGAACCGCCCGGCCACGGAGCGGATGTAGTCGTTGAGCCCCTTGTTCTCGTGGATGACCAGCACCCCGCCGCGCGGATCGGCCGCCCGCGCCCAGGCCGCCTGCAGTTCACCGCGGGGTCCGGTCCACGTGATCGGTGCAGTCGCGACGCTGTTCTCCGATCCCGGCGGAGGTGCGCTGACGGTCGCCGGCTGGTTCGACGTCACCGGGGCGTCGGACGTGGCCTGTTTGTTCTTGCCGCACGCCGCGATCAACGCGGTGGCCGCGGTGGTGCCGACGCCGAGCAACGCGAGCCGACGCAGAGCCTCGCGTCTCGACATCAACCCGTCAACGTGGTCAGTGGCGATTTCTTCGGCGATATACCGCTTTAGCGGGGTCACATTCGCGAGTATGCCCTCATGGACTGGACCCCGGACACAGATGCGCTGCGAGGCAGAGTGGCCGTGGTGGCCGGGGCGACGCGCGGCGCAGGGCGCGGTATCGCGGCTGCACTCGGTGAAGCCGGGGCGACGGTGATCTGCACCGGTCGAAGCAGCGTGTCCGGCAACGACCAGTCCGACTATGACCGACCGGAAACCATCGAAGAGACGGCCGAGCTCGTCACCCAACTGGGCGGCACCGGCATTGCGGTGCAGGTCGACCACCTCGATATCGCGGCAGTCGGTCGGCTCGCCGACCGGGTCCGCGGCGACCACGGCACCATCGACATCCTCGTCAACGACATCTGGGGTGCGGAGGTCCTCAAGGGCGGACCACCGCAGTGGAACAAGCCGATCTGGGAGCACGACATCACCGACGGTCTTCGGATCCTGCGGCTCGGCATCGACACCCACCTCATCACCTCGCACCAGCTCTTGCCGCTGCTGGCGAGCAGGCCGGGCGGCCTACTCGTCGAAGTGACCGACGGGACAAAGGATTTCAACGACCTCAACTACCGCTTATCGGTGTTCTACGACTTGGCCAAGACCGCGGTCAACCGGCTGGCCTACAGCCACGGCCACGAACTGGAGGTCTTCGGTGGCACCGCGGTGGCCGTCACGCCGGGTTGGCTGCGATCGGAGATGATGCTCGAAAACTGGGCCGTCACCGAAGAGACCTGGCATGCGGCCCTGGACCCGCGCCGCTCGGACGGCCCGATCGCTCCCCCCGGCTTCGCCGAATCCGAGACGCCGCGCTACGTCGGGCGCGGCGTGGCTGCGATCGCCGCGGACCCAGGCCGATCCCGGTTCAACCAGCAGTCCGTCACGTCTGCCGACCTCGCGCGTGAGTACGCCTTCACCGACACCGACGGCCGCCAGCCAGACGGATGGGCATAGTAACGCCGCAGCTCAGAGCCAAAAGTAGACAGTAATTGAAATCTGTTCACCAATATCGTTGACACCCGCGGACCGGCCCTGTTCTATGACGTGGTGACGTACGAGACGATCATCACGAACGGCCGTTGGTTCGACGGCACGGGCGCGTCCTCGGCGGTGCGGAACATCGGCCTGCGCAACGGTCACGTCGCCGCGATATCGTCCGCCGATCTCGACAGCACCGGCTGCCCGCAGGTCATCGACGCAACAGGCAAATGGGTACTGCCCGGCATGCTCGACATCCACACTCACTACGACGTCGAGGTGCTGGTCGGGCCGGAGCTGACAGAGTCGCTCCGCCACGGCGTGACGACCGTGATGCTCGGATCATGCTCGCTGTCCACCGTGCATGTCGATGGTGTCGACGCCGGCGACATCTTCGGACGCGTCGAGGCGATCCCCCGCGAGCACGTGATCGGTGTGGTCGACGACCACAAGACGTGGACCAACTGCGAGGAGTACATCGCGGCGCTTGAGGCGCGCCCGCTCGGGCCCAACGTGGCGGCGTTCATCGGGCACTCCGATATGCGTGCGGCGACCATGGGGCTCGACCGTGCGACGCAGAAACGGCAACGGCCGACCACAAGCGAACAGGCGCAGATGGAGAAGTGGCTGGAACAGGCACTGCGCGCCGGCTTCGTCGGAATGTCCTCTCAGCAACTACTTTTCGACAAGCTCGACGGAGAAATCTGCCGGTCCCGCACGCTGCCTTCGACCTACGCCAAGCCGCGAGAGCTTCGACGCCTCAAGTCCCAGCTGCGGCGTGCAGGCCGGGTCCTGCAGTCCGGACCCGACATCGCAAACCCGCTCAACCTCGGTTCGCAGGTGCTCCAGTCGTTGGGTGTCTTCCGCAATCCTCTGAAAACGAGCCTGCTGTCGGCCGCCGACGTCAAGTCGAATCCGTATGCGATCAAAATGCTTGGACCGTTGGCGCGGCTGGTCAACAGCCTCGGTGGCAACTTCCGCTGGCAGCACCTGCCGGTGCCGTTCGAGGTCTATGCCGACGGCATCGATCTGGTGGTCTTCGAGGAATTCGGGGCAGGCGCCGCGGCGCTGCATCTGCGCGACGAGGTCGAACGCAACGAGCTCCTTCGCGACGAGACATACCGCCGCCAGTTCCGCAAGGAGTACGAAAGCAAGTTCGGAATGCGGGTGTGGCAGCGCGACTTCTTCGACGCCGAGATCGTCGCCTGCCCAGACCAGTCTGTTGTCGGCAGATCGTTCGGCCAGGTGGGCCTCGACCGGGGCGGTCTGCACCCCGTGGACGCATTCCTCGACCTGGTCCTCGAGCACGGTAAGGCGCTGCGGTGGCGCACCACGATCTCCAACCACCGACCCGAGGTGCTCAAGAAGCTCGCTCGCGATCCCGGCATCCAGATGGGCTTCTCCGATGCGGGCGCCCACCTTCGCAACATGGCGTTCTACAACATGGGCCTACGACTGCTGCGCCACGTCCAACAGGCGCAGCAGGCCGGTAGACCATTCATGACCGTCGAGGCCGCGGTCCACCGGCTCACGGGTGAACTCGCCGACTGGTATCGCATCGATGCGGGACACCTGCGCATCGGCGACCGCGCCGACATCGTCATCATCGATCCCGAACGGCTGGATGAATCGCTGGACGGTTACGCCGAGGCGCCGGTCGAGCAGTACGGCGGCCTGTCGCGGATGGTCAACCGCAACGACGACACGGTGCGCGCGGTGTTCGTCGGCGGGCGCCCCGTATTCCTCGATGCCGAAGCGACTGACCTCGTCGGCAATACGCGCACCGGAAGGTTCCTGCGGGCCGCGCACAAGGCGCGGGCCCAGACGATTAAACAATCGGAGTTATCAAGTGTCAGTTGAGGATACGGTGCTGGGGATGTGGAAGACCCTGTCGGCCCGTGACTGGGAAACGCTGAAGACCTTTCTGTCGGACGACTGCATCTATTGCGATATGCCTTTAGGGCCTGCGCTTTCCACTCGCGGGCCCGAAGACATCATCGCCAAACTCAAGGTCGGGCTCGACCCGTTGGCGTCATATGAGAATCATGACGGGCTTCTGGTGAGCAAGGGCGACGACGTCCTTTATGAGCACTCCGAGACGTGGAAGTGGACCAGCGGAGAAACCGCTCTGCTGAGGTTTGTCACGGTGCATAAGGTCCTCGACGGCAAAATCACTGTGTGGAAGGACTACTGGGACATGGGCGGGCTTACCAACACCGCGCCCACAACCTGGCTCGAGGACGTCACGGCGGCGTATACAGTGCCGATGTTCGACGCAACGGGCCTGATCTGAGTCAGCTCAGCGCATAGACCCGCTCGGCAGTGCCGCTGGCGATGAGGTCGACTACTCGCATCGCCTCGGCTTCGCTCCATTCGTCGGCATCGACGAAACCCTGCAACACATCACGGATTCCGTTGCGCCACAGTCGTGTACCGAGGAAATGCAGCTCGGCCGGTCCGTAGCCGTCGGACGAAAACAAGATCTTGCGGAACGGCGCCATCTCCAGCAGCCGGCCGATGAACGCCACCGACCGTGCGCCGAGATAATTGATGGCCAGCCCACCGTCCAGGTACACGTTGTTGAACGCCTGCGCCAGATAGCCGGCCTCGCGCTCGTACGGGTAGCAGTGCAGCAGCATGATCGGCGTGTCGCCGCTGCGCCGCAGAAAGTCCAACAGATACAGCGGGTTCGTGGTGCGCAGGTCGCAGTCACGATCACCGAAGCCGACGTGGAACTGCAGCGGTTTGCCCAACCGCAATCCCTGATGCAGGCCGAACCGCAACAGAACCCGGTCGGTGAGGCGGGGTTCCCCGCTGTCGCGCCAAGTCTTGGCGGCCTCGGCGACTTCGGCGGCGCAGGGTTCGGACAAGTCACCGACGAACCCGCCGCGGTACGCCAGAATCGACTTGGTCGCGACCGCGGTCGCCGCCCGCTCGTGCAGGATCTCGGTGAATGCCGACGCGTAGTCGCCGGACGCGTGGACTGCCTGTTCGGCCACCGACTCGAGTCGGACGATCTCGTGAACCCGGCCCACCCTCAAAGCTGCCAGCTCATCCAGATCGGCTACACCGGTGGCGAATCCGGTGTCCACCAGCCAGTCACACACCTGCGCCGACGACAGAAACAGCCGCGCGAGATCGGTCTCGGTGTGTTCACCGCGCGCCCGCCAGTACGCATCGGCATCTGCATGACGCGGCAGTCCCAGCAGTGGTGCGCAATGCGCGCGAACCGCGAATCCGAGTTGGGTGTCGAACGCCGAATCGAATTCGGCCAGTGGCTCGACGTTGGCCTCGTTGAGGCTGTTTTCGAACCGGCGCCGATCGACCGGTCGCAGCTGGCAGCCGTGCACATGGTGGTCGACCAGGGGCACAGTGTCGATGTGCTCGGCCAGTGCCGACAACGTCATACACTCCATGCCAGACGGAATTTCGCGGCCAGCTCGTCCGGCGGCAGATCGCCGTAGTTCTGCTGCTCGTAACGCCGGACCGCAACGACGGCGTCGACGGCCTCGTCACCGAGAATGTCCCTCAGCAAGGAGGATTGATCGAGCGCGTCGAGCGCGGCCGCCTGGTCGCTCGGCAGCTCGGCGATTCCCGCCGCCTCACGCTGGGCATCGTTCAGTGAGGCGGGGTCGACGGCGACCTCTGGCGGCAGCGTTAGCTTGCGTTGAATACCGTCGAGCGCCAAGCCGAGCATCGCCGCACTCGCGAGGTATGGATTCGCCGACGGGTCGACGACCTTGACCTCAACGTTGGCGCCATTCGGATTGGCTGGGCCGTCCACGAGGAATCGGACTGCCGCCTCTCGGTTTTCGGTACCCCAGCAGACGTATGCACCGGCCCAGTGGCCGGGCTGCATCCGCATTCCGGAGAGCACCGAGCCACAGAGGATGCCCTGTGCTTCGGGCAGACCCTCCAGTAGTCCGGCTACTGCGGATTCCCCCTCCGGTGTCATCCCCGCCGCTCCGGACCCGCCCGAGAACAGCGGGGATCCGTCGCGAGTCATCGAGAAGTGTTGGTGCGAACCCGATCCGACGCTCCCTGCGAACGGCGCCGGTGAGAGGCTGACACGCAGCCCGTGCCGCCGCGCGACCCGCCCGATGATGATGCGCATCAGCACCAGTTCGTCGGCCGCCGCTACCGGCGCCTGCGGAGACAACGAGATCTCGAACTGATTCCTGCCGTACTCGGGGTGGAACTGTTCGATCATGACCCCCGAGTTGGTCGCGGCATCGGTGACATCCCGGACGAACCCTTCGAACTCGAGCACTCCCGCCAGACCGTACTGCGCCCACATGTGCGAGGGGAGCTCGCTGCCGTCGGGTCCGACGAGAACGAACTCCATCTCATGCCCGACCACCGAATCGATGCCCGCTTGCGAAAGACGTTCCGTGACCCTGCGCAGCGTGCCGCGACCGCAATAGGGGTCCGGTGAGCCGTCCTGATTGAAGAAAGCGCCGGGTGCCCAGCACAATCCGTCGCCGAGAACACGCACTGCGTCCAGATCGATCCGTATCCGCTGATCTCCCACCACGCCGAGGGCGTCGCCGAACACGATGCCGGTCTGATCGATGGTGAAGACGTGAAAGACCGGGCTGGCCCCGAGTCCGGGGTCGGCGAAGGCACTCATCCGGCGCAGCGGAACGGTCTTGGCATGTGTGAGGCCGGCCGGATTCACGACCGTACCGATCAACGTGACAACGCCGTCGGCCTCGAGTTGGGCGATGGCGGCTGAGGCTAGGGGTTTGGCGGCCCGCGACGTCATAGCCGCCATTGTGCGCGGTGGCGCGCCGGACTACAGCGTGATCTTGCAGGTTTGACCAATGTCCAGCGTCCGCAGCATCCGGCCCATGCCGAGCCACATCGCGCAGGACAGCGCGAGGTCGGTCAGGAGCTCGTCGTCGAACTGTTCGCTACAGCGAGCCCAGAAATCCTCGTCGTCGCGCAGCCCGGTGTGGTCGCCGGCGAAGCGCTCGGCGAACTCGGCGGCGACCCGCTCCTGCGCGCTGTAGCCGGGCCACGTCCGCCATTCGGCGGCGTGGTCGTAGAGGTCCTCGTCGACGCCCGCCGCGATGCCGTCGGAGTCGCGGGTGTTCTGGCACACCACGCACTCGTTGTCGAGTGCGATGACCATCCGCGCCAACTCGCGAACCCGCATCGGCAGGCGGTTCTTGTTGTAGACCGCGTGGGTGAATCCGGCCATCGCAACGCCGATATCGGGCGACTTCACCACCCAGGCAGCGGCGTCGTCGTCGGCGAAAGGTCCAATTCGGCTCATGACGGCATCGTACGCCGGAAACCCCCCGAATTGGAACACGTTCTAGTTTTCCGGGCGGCGCGTCAGCGTGCGTCGGCTGATCCTCAGTCGGCACCGCGCAAGACAGCCGGCACCGTCAGCAAGAGGATCTTGAGATCAAGCGCGAGTGACCAGTTCTCGATGTAGTAGTTGTCCCATTCCACCCGGTCTGCGATCGAGGTCTGGCCGCGCAGCCCGTGCACCTGCGCCCAGCCGGTCATGCCGGCCTTCACGCGGTGACGTTCGCCGTAGCGGTGGACCTGTATTTCGAAGAACTCGACGAACTGCGGTCGTTCTGGACGCGGACCGACCAGGCTCATCTCGCCGTTGAGCACGTTGATCAGTTGCGGTAACTCATCCAGCGATGTCGACCGCATGATCTTGCCGATGCGCGTCCGCCTGTCGATGCCTTCGACACCGCCGGGGGCTGAACTCGACTTCAGTTCGAAGTCAGCGTCGGAAGCTTTCTCCGGCCGCATCGTGCGGAACTTGAGGCAACCGAAGACTCGTCCGTCTCGTCCGATCCGGTCCTGTCGAAAGAAGATCGGTCCCGGTGAGCTGAGCCGAACCAACACGACCAGGGTGATCAGCAACGGGGAGATTGCGAGCAGCCCCAGCGCAGCCGCGACACGATCGATGACGTGTTTGGCGTTGAACTGCCAGCCGTGCGGGTCGGCGCTCGGCAAGGACATCAGCGGCAGGCCGCCCAGGTGATCGACCGATGCCCGCTCACCCACTGCGTCGAACATGCGGGGCACGACCCACACCCGCGCTTTGTACCGGTGAGCAACCCGAACAACGCGGGTCAAAGACTCGTCGCGTACCTGGGAGAAGGCAATCAGGACGGCCTCTGCGCCGGTCATCTCTATCGCTGCGCCAATTGACTCGGGGGGTCCGATAATCGGAATATCCGGGTTCGCATCCAATCTCGCTCCCGGTGCTTCGGCGGCATCGAGGAGACCGATCGGTTTCAGGCCGTACTCGGGGTTGGCCTGCAAACGTTCAACGATTCGGTGGGCGACTTCGCCGCTCCCGATGATGAGAGTGGGAGCCATGAAGTGATGATTTCTCCTCATTCGCTTCTGGATCACCGAGTGGATGAAGCGCGGTATCGGCACGAGGATGGCGGCACACAGCCACGTCTTGGAGACGACGTCCCCGGCAAGACGACCCGTGTGGGTAAGGGTCATGAGCCCGAGAACGAGAACCGACGCCAGAGCGATGTTGGTCTCGATCGGCCCGACCTCGTCGATGAAATTGCGGCCCAGTTTGTGCCGATACAGCGATTGCACGGCGAACAGCACGACGACAAAGGGCACGAACAGTCCGACCATCCACGACGGAAGTCGCTCCGACGACGACCACCACAAACCGAGACCGACTGCCGCCGATGCTGACAGAATGTCGATGGCGACGGCGATGACCGTGCCGTTCAGGCCGATATGAACCACACCGGCGAGTGCCCTGCTTTTCTCGCGGGCACCGAGATGTCGCCGATCAACGTGGTCGTCGGACGCCGCCAGGATTGTTTGCGATTTCGTCATATCGGTCGATGAAATATCTTTGCGCTCGCAAGGTCGGCCATGTCCTGCAAAACGAGTATCTGACCGCCCGACCAATTGAGCGGACGGGCAGCCCAGGTGAAGAGCGAACCGATCGCGTCGTCGTCGTCGCTGAAAATTGGCACGCCTGCGTACGCCCCAACCTCACCGCTGAGCACGAGCGGATGGTTGGCCAGCAACGGGTGCACTGTTGTGTCGTCAACGATGAAAGGAATGCCGCTGACCACCGTGAACTTGGCAATCGACCGGTCGGCTGAGCGCACCCTCTCGAAAGCAGCGTCATCGATATTGCACCCCGCAAGCAATTCCACGGTGTCGTCGAGCAGTGATATCGCGGCGAAAGGCGTCGCAAGCGCTTCCGCTGTCAACAATGCAACGGTGTCAAGCGTGCTGCTGGGGCCACTGCCCATGAGTCGCGTGCTGCGCAGAGCAGCCAATCGCGCGGGATCACTCAACGAAAGTGCAATCAGGGGCGCCAGCGCGTCGGGGTTGGCCGAAAGTTGTTGAATCAACAAGCTGGAACCAGCGTCGTCGACGCCGACGCCGACGACAGTGGCTATCAGCCCTTCTTTGAGTTCGCGCCGTTCAGCTTCAGAGAGCCCCGCCGCAGGTCGCCCCTGGTCTGACGGCATTGCGTCGTCCACGGGCCTCAGCCTAGGTCGCCGGGACTGTCCTGGGTGTGAAGAGCGGAATCTGAGGACCACGGTACTTGTGGGATTCGACGCTGGGCCGGTGTGTTTTTCACGCTTTGATCCCAATACTGCGCGCACATGGCAAGCTAAGCCGGGCTTTGTCTGGCCGTTGGTTCTGCTTCGAGTGCGGGCTGTGCCAATGGCAGCTACGACGAAGTAAGGAGAACGTGATGAGCGACTATTCCACTCGCACAACGGAGTCGGGTGTTGTCGTGGTCCAGCCGACCGGGCGACTGAACATGGTCGCCGCCCCGACACTTCGCAAACAGCTGAACGACATAGTCGATGGTGGGGTGAGTCGAATCGTCGTCGACCTCAGCGCCACGGAATTCATCGATTCGTCGGGCCTGGGCGCGCTGATCGCGGCCCTGAAGATCGCTCGTAAGGCGGGTGGCGATCTGCGCATCGCTGCTCCCACACAGCAGATTTGCACCGTACTGGAGTTGAGCAACCTCGACCGGGTCCTGCGTTCGTACGCTTCTGCGGACAGCGCTTTCGATGACTGAGCACGCGATGGAGGCCCAGACCGGTCCCGACACGTTGGAGGAGATCCAGCGAACACTCGACCTGGCTTGGTCGGAAGATGACGTCCACGAGACAACCAGGATGTGCATAGAACTCGCCGTCAGCGAGATCGCCACGAACATCATCGCGTATTCAGGTGACGGGCAACCAGTGCGATTGCGCATGGTGGTCAACGTGCGGCCGGAAAACGTGACCGTCACGTTCACCGACGACGGCCATCCTGCGCCGGTCGACCTGGATCGGATAACCATGGCCGACGAGGCCTCGGAAAGCGGCCGCGGATTGGCCCTGGCGCATCGCGTACTTGACGAGCTGTCGTACTGGCGCGATCAACAGGGCAATCACTGGACCCTGATTCGGCGTCGGTCTGAATGAGCGTGGGCGGCGGCCGCTGATGGGCACCGCTGGTTTGTCCGACGAGGTCACATCGACCCCACGACTGGCGCGAGCCGGTCATGGCTCGGACACACCGCGTTTCCGCATTGCCAGGTGGCAGATTCCCGACGCCGTATTCATCATCGCGATGCTGCTCGCTTTGGCAGTGGCGACGGCGCTCTCCCTCAAACTCCAACCGTCGGGCCTCATGACGCCGCCATGGTGGCCGGCCTCGGGCATAGCTCTGGGCCTGGGCATCTGTTTTCGGCGACGTTATACCTGGATGCTTGCGCTGGCCGTTTCGGCCGTCACGTTCCCGATCTTGCTGTGGGTGGGACGGCCAGCGCCCCTCGCTGCCGCGTTGGCCGTGGCCGTCGCCGTCGAGATGGTGGTCGGCACAGTGCTCCTGCGCGGCAGCGAGGATCGCCGACCGCGCTTGTTCACTCCGGGCGATCTGGCCAGGTTTCTGGCCATCGCTCTGGTCTCGACGACTCTCTACGGCCTGCTGGCCTCTGCCGCCTTCATTCTGTCCGGGAATCCAGCCGCGGCGGTGGAAACGCTCCAGACCGGTGTGCTCAAGCACGTTGCTGGAATGGCGCTTCTCACTCCGGTGCTCATGGCGCCAGCCCGCCGGAAACAGCGGGCAGGCTATGCCGAGACGGTAGGCCACGCCATCTGGACGTTGGGAACCGCCACCGGTGTGTTCATTTTCAACCACACGCTGCTGCCGTTGGCGTTTCTGACTTTTCCGTCCTTGGTGGCCGCGGCCCTTCGATTATCGACCCGGCAGCTGTCTCTCGTCCTCGTCGGAGTTGCAAGCATCGCATCGCACGGCAGCGTGATCGGTTTGGGCCCATTCGCATTCGATCAGATCGGTAGGGCGACGGGTGTCGCCTTGCTACAGGCCTACCAGTTATCGATAGTCGCGGTCTTGCTCACGCTGTCCCTTCTTGTGGGGTCCGAGCGGGAGATGTCATCGCGGCTCCACGAGAGCGAGGAGTTGTTCCGTAAGAGCTTCAACGCATCGGTCGCCGGCAAGCTGATGGTTATCCGCACAGCCACCCAATGGACTGTCGAGCGCGCCAACCCTACGGCACGGGAACTGTTGCCCGGGCTGCGAGAGGGCGTCAGGCGACTCGGCACCTTGATGGGTGAGGACGCCACTACCAAGCTTTCGGAAGCCGCCGATTCTCTGGTTGGCGACAACGCGCGTCTGACGGTGAAGCTGGCCGATGGACGCAGCTTCGACATGAGTATCGCAGTCATCGGCGAGCAGCCCGCAGAAACCCAGTTCGCCCTGCACTTCCACGACGTCACCGAATCGGAACGGCTACGCGAACTCGAGCAGGAGGAAATGGACCGGGCCGTCGAGGTTCAACGTGCACTGCTTCCCGACAACCTGCCGGAGACCCCGGGCTGGACATTCGGCACGTCCAACAGCCCGGCCCGACAAATCGGCGGGGACTTCTACGACGTGCGCGTCCACGAACCTTGCATCGTGCTGAGTCTCGGTGACGTCATGGGCAAGGGCATGGACGCCGGAATGCTCGCCGCCGCAACGCGCACGGCGCTACGGTCCCACGATCCAGGTATGACCCCGTCGGCGGTCGTCACCAGTGCGGCGGGCATCCTCGACGGTGATCTGCGCCGCATCAGCGCATTCGTCACGCTCGCCTACGTCCTGGTCGACGTCGACTCCGGCGACTTCCGATACGCAGACGCGGGACACGGCCTGCACTTCGTTGTCCGGACCAGATCTGGCCGAATCGAACGGCTTTCATCCGACGACATGCCCGTGGGAGTGGGCAACCACTGGCGGGAACTTTCGGACCGCCTGGCCCCTGGGGACATGATCCTGCTCGTCAGTGACGGAGTACTCGACCTGTGGGGCGGTTCGGTGGAGGGACTCGAGGACGCAATCTCACAGTGCGCCAACGGCAATGGGACGGGTCCACAGGACGTCGTCGACTACCTATGCGCGAATGCGGGCGAGTTAATCGATGGTGACGACGTCACCGCGGTGGCCTTACGCCGTGCCGGGTGACCGAAATCATGCCTCAGACTCCAGATAGCGCCCACTCGGTCAACACCTCCGCAGAGCACGCCGATGATGCGATCCCACGTCAGCGGCGCATTGATTCGCGCCTGACTGTGCAGGGTTGGTTGACAGTCGCATTGAGCATGATGGGTGTGATTGTCATCGTGAGTTCGGTGGCCATCGCCATGCTGCTTCACCGCACCGACACTGCCACTGACCAGCTGGCAGACAATATTCAGCCAGCACGTTCTGCCGCCTTTCAGTTGCAAGCGGCACTGCGCGACCAGGAGACCGGCGTGCGCGGCTACGTCATGACCGGAGACCCCCGGTTCCTCGAGCCGTACTACACCGGCAAGCAGGGCGAGCAGGCCGCCGCCGCTGAACTTCGTCAGAACTTGAGTGATCACGACGATCTGCTGGCCGACGTCACCGCGATCGAAACGGTTGCCGAGCAGTGGCGCAACAGCTACGCCCAACCGCTGATCGCAAGGGTTTCGCCCGGTCAACCCTATCCGCTCAACGTCGCTGAGGCCGACCAAGGCATGGCGGAGTTCGATGAACTGCGCGCCCTGTTCGACACACAAAATGCTGACATTTATGCGGCGAGAGACGCCGCCCGCGCTGAACTGCGAGAGGCCCAGACCTGGCGCAACCGGGAGCTGATTGCCGTGTTGGTGGTGATCCTGGGCGCCGCGATGGCGCTGGCTCTCTGGGTGCGCCGCGCGGTGACCGGGCCGGTGGCCGCCGTCGCGGCGGCATGCCGGCGGATCGCGAACGGTGATTTTGCCGCGACGATTCCGGTTGAGGGACCCAGCGATATTCGGGGTATTGCACTGGATGCAAACGATATGCGGCGGCGCATCGTCAACGAGCTCGAGATAACCCAGGCAGCACGAGCCGAGCTCTACGAGAGCGAGGAGTTGTTCCGCAAGAGCTTCAATTCCTCGGTCGCCGGCAAGTTGATGGTTGTCCGTACGTCCACCCAGTGGATAGTGGAGCGCTCCAACCCCTCAGCACAGGACCTGCTGCCCGGTCTGCGAGAGGGCGAAACGAACCTTGAGGCATTGATGGGTCAGGCCGGCATGGCCGAGCTTTCGGCCGTCGCAGACTCTCTCGTTGACGACAACGCGCGTCTGACCCTCCGGCTGACCGATGGCCGCAGCCTCAACGTGAGTATCGCCCCGATTGGCAAGAAGCCCGAAGGAACCCAGTACGTCATGCACTTCCACGACGTCACCGAGTCCGAGCGGCTGCGCCAGCTCGAGCAGGACGAAATGGACCGGGCCGCCGCCGTTCAACGCGCACTGGTGCCGGGCGTTCTGCCCGCGACCCCGGGCTGGACCTTCGGCACGTCGACCAGCCCGGCCCGACAGGTCGGCGGCGACTTCTACGACGTGCGCGTACATCAACCATCCATCGTGCTGAGCCTCGGCGACGTCATGGGCAAGGGAATGGACGCCGGAATGCTCGCCGCCGCGACGCGCACCGCGCTGCGCTCCCACGATCCCGGCGCCACCCCCTCAGATGTCGTCAACGGTGCTGCGGGCATCCTCGACGGAGATCTGCGCCGCATCAGCGCATTCGTCACGCTCGCCTACGTCCTGGTCGACATGGACTCCGGCGACTTCCGATTCGCAGACGCGGGTCACGGCCTGCACTTCGTTGTCCGGACCAGTTCCGGTCGAGTCGAAAGGCTTTCGTCCGACGATATGCCGATGGGACTGGGCCACCATTGGCGCGAACTATCCGATCGCCTCGCCCCGGGCGACATGATCCTGCTCGTCAGTGACGGAGTACTCGACCTGTGGGGCGGTTCGGTGGAGAGTCTCGAAGACGCAATAGTGCTGTGCGCCAACAGCAGTGACGGGATGGGCCCGCAGGAGTTCGTGGACGCCCTGTGCGCGAATGCGGGCGACATGGTCGATGCCGACGACGTCACCGCGGTGGCCCTGTGCCGTAGCGGATAAGGAAGCACGCCCACCGTGATTCGTGCGTCAGCGGGCGGCCATCAATTCGCCTCGGTCCTCCGTCCAACCGCGTTGCGCCAGCATACGATGCACGATGCGCTCCAGAGCAGCCTCCACCGCAGCGCGGTCGGGCCGCCCCTCGAACGATGACGACGTGGCCAACTTGTCGATGATGCGCCCGACGATCATCGCGGATATCGCATTGACCTGTTTCATCCCGGACTGGGTGAGCCACAGTCGGTCACCGGTCCGCAGTGTCAGGCCATTGAGGACCAGACCGTCGAAGGTCGGTGCGATGACCTCATAGGGCACCCGCAGACGTTGGGCGATATCGGTCAGCGTGACCGAACCGAACATCTGGTTATGGCGGTAGATCTGCAGTAGCGCCCACATCTGCGTGACGTCGAGTTGGCATCCGGGAAGTTGGGCGAGACTGCGCAGTCGAAGCTCGGGTGAGTCGCGGAAGATCCGCCCGATCGCCACTTCGAGGATCTGCTCGGGCGATTCGGTGCTCGGCATGCCGAATCCCTCGCCGAGGTCGGTCGCCGAGACCGTCTCGATTTCGCGCAGCCGCACCTCCTTGAGAAACAACGAAACGACGAAGCCGACAATCGCGACAGGTACGCCCCACAAGAACACCGTGCCGAGCGAGTCCGCATAGGCATCGACAATCGGTGCCGCCACCTCCGGCGCCAACGCGTGCAGTGCATGCGGAGAATCCGCGGCACGAGCGGGAGCGCCGGCTGCCGCCAACGCCGACGGAATCCGGGCGGCGAGGAAGTTGGCGAACAGCGAGCCGAAGATCGCCGCGCCGAAAGAACTCCCGATGGTCCGGAAGAACGTGACGCCGGACGTCGCAACGCCGAGGTCCGCGAAATTGGAGGTGTTCTGGACGACCAGTATCAGGACCTGCATGCAGAGGCCGATACCTGCGCCGAGGATGAACAGGTACACCGACTGCTTCCAGATCGGTGTCGCCGCACCCATCTGTGACAGCAACAGGAAGCCCAGTGCCATCGTTGCGGTACCTACCACGGGGAACACTTTGTACCGTCCGGTGCGGCCGACGATGTTGCCGCTACCGATCGAGGTGATGAGCATTCCCGCCACCATCGGCAGGGTGCGCATTCCAGACTCCGTCGCCGAGACGCCGTTGACGAACTGCATGAACGTGGGCAGGAACGTCAGCGCACCCAGCATCGCGAACCCGACGATGAACCCCAGGACGCAACACACCGTGAACACCGGGCTCGCGAACAGGCGGATCGGCAGAATCGGCTCCGCGACATGGGATTCGACCCATACGAAGATCGCCAGCGCAAGGACAGAACCCATGAAGAGGCCAATGATGACCGGCGATGACCAGTCGTACGTGCCGCCGCCCCAACTCGTGGCCAGCGTCAGACCCGAGGCGGCGACGCCGATGAAAAAGATGCCGGCATAGTCGATCACCGGCTTGGCGCCCCTTGCCAACGACGGTATGGCCACAGTTCCGACGGCGAGCACGAGTACTGCGATCGGGACATTGATCCAGAATGCCCATCGCCAGGTGAGGTGGTCGGTGAAGAACCCGCCGAGCAACGGGCCTATGACGGTGGTGACTCCGAACACGGCGCCGAGTGCACCCTGATACCGGCCTCGTTCACGCAGTGGGATGACTTCGCCGATGACGGCCATCGCCGTGACCATCATCGCGCCGCCGCCGATGCCCTGCAGTGCCCGCGAGGCCACCAGCATCGACATCGACCCGGCCAGCCCGCACAGCACGGACCCTGCCAGAAAGAACAGGATGGCGACCTGGAAAACGGTCTTGCGGCCGAAGAGGTCGCCGAGCTTACCGACGATGGCGGTGACGATGGTGGACGCGAGCAGGTAACTGGTCACCACCCACGACTGGTGGCCGGCCCCCCCGAGGTCGGCGACGACGGTCGGCAGCGCGGTGGCGACGATGGTCTGATCCAGTGCGGCGAGAAACATGCCGAGCAGCACCGCAACGAAGATGACGTTGCGGCGCTGAAGGCTGATCTGCGCGCTGGGAGATTCTTGGTCGGTGACAGCCGCATCGATGGGCGTGCTCGACATACCTACCTTCCGTTGACGACGTACTCACCACACCTATCGTTAGATAGGCTATGGAAGTTACGTCACCAAAGGAGAGTAGACGCACACACGTGTGCGAAACGTCTGTGCGGCGGCCTTAGCCGCTGGTGGGCGGGCGGGACACGCACTGAGCCGAGTACAGCTCGACGCCGAGCTTGTCCATCAGTTCGAGCTGGGTCTCGAGGTAGTCGATGTGCTCCTCCTCGTTGGCCAGGATGCCCTCCAACAAGTTCGCCGAGGTGGCGTCTTCCTTCTCGCGACACATGATGATGCCCGGCCGCAGGCGGCCTATCACCTCGTATTCGATCGCGAGATCTGCCTCGAATTGCTCGCGCAGCGTCTGGCCAATTCGGAGGGAGAACAGCCGCTGATAGTTCGGGAGCCCGTCAAGAAGCAGAATTCGGTCGGTGATCGACTCGGCGTGCTGCATTTCCTCGAACGACTCTTTACGAGTGTACTCAGCCAGTTCGGTGAATCCCCAATTCGCCTGCATCTTCGAATGTAGGAAATATTGGTTAATCGCCGTGAGTTCGCTCGTTAATTGCTCATTGAGCAATTTCAGAACGTCCGGGTCCCCTTGCATCATCGCTCCTAAGCAACTTGAGGGCTTGTCAGCTGTGACTGCCTGTCGTGCGGTAACCAACCTAGTGCAGGGAATGTCAATTCGCCCAATTTATTCGTTGTGCGAGGCGCGTGTTTCGAGCGATTGAGAGTGATCCTGGTGCCGGGGGGTGCAGATCAGGGCCCCACTCTGGACTGGCTAGGCTAAGTAAGGTTAGACTGCGCTAACGGTTGCTAGCCTCGCCTAAGGGACAGGGAATAGGAAATGAGTGATTTCGATCTGCACTCTCTTATTCTCGCTTGCGACTACCGCATCGACGATGTCGATCGAATGTGGCAGTGGCTGAAAAAGCATTCCGCCGGACTCGCATCAGTAGGCGCCCACCACGTCGTTGTTTACACATCTATTTCGGAGCCGCATCGAGTATTGGTGACCATTGGCATTCGGCATGTCCGCTCCATGCGTGATGTCTTGCGGTCGCCCGCGATCTTCGAGTGGTTCAACATTTCGGGTGTTGACGACATTCCGCCGATATTCGGCGGCGAAGTCGTCGAGAAGATCGACCTGTATCCCCCGTCGCCCGACGAGCGCGTCGGCCGTGTCGTCCTCGGCGTCATGTCCTCCGTCGAAGACGTATCCGCACTGATGGTCAAGGTGCGCGACGGCCTCGAGCGCTTCAAGCGCGGCGGCGTTCGCAAGATCTGGGTCTACCGCGCACTCGACGACGGGCAGGAGGTGCTGATCCTGCAGGAGATCGAGGACGAGGATGCCGCCCGGCAATGGATCGAGCACCCGGACGCCGCCGCGGAGTGGATGTCGAATGCGGGGCTCGGACCCTACCCCACACAGTTCGTGGGCAGGTTCACCCACATCATGAGCATCGACGAGCAGAGCTGAGCCGCCGATGTTCGTCTGCCTGTGCGTGGGAGTGACGAGTCACGACGTCGACAAGGCCGTGGCCAACGGCGCCTGCACCTCCAAGCAGATCACCGAAGCCTGCGGGGCCGGCGGTGACTGCGGGCGCTGCCGCCGTACTCTGCGCGCCATCATCGCCACCCATCACGAGGTCGACGGCTGCCCGTCAAAGAACAACTGCGCGAGAAAATCTGGGACGACTGACCGGCTGGCTGTTCGGCCGGGCCGCGTCGACCGGTAAGAGCCGCCACACCTACCCCGGCTCGGCCCTGCGAAAGAACTCTAGGGTCCGCGTTCGGTGTTGCCGTCTGGCTTCTCTGGTGGGCGCAGGAGGAGTTCGGGGCGGTGGTAGCGGTTGATGCGGGTTTGGCCGGTGTCGAGGCCTGGTGGTGGGGTCCATTCGACGTCGCCGCGGGTATTGATGGTGGTGCTCCAGCCGCCGTCTTTGTCGACGAGTCGGTTGTCGGGTCCGCAGGCCAGTGTCATCTCGTCGACGTTGGTGTTGCCGCCGTCAGCCCAGTCGCGCAGGGCGTGGTGGACCTGGGCGCCGTAGGCCGGCACGGGGCAGCTGGGTTTGGTGCAGCCGCCGTCGCGGGCGATCAGCATGATCCGCTGGGCCGCGGTGGCGGTGCGTCGGGCGCGGAACAGGTTCAGGGCTTGTCCGGTGGCCTCGATCGAAGATGGCCAGCCAGTGGTTGGCGTGGGCGGCCATTCGGATGACGTCATTGATGGGCATGATCGTGCCGCCGCCGGTGGTGCCGACTCCGGCACGGCTCTCGAGGTCTTGCAGGGTGGTGCGGATGATGATCGAGGTCGACAGTCCGTTGTGCTGGCCCAGTTCCCCGGATTGCAGGGCGTGGCGTCCGACCGCTTCCAGCGCGTCGTGTTGGCGCTGGGCCGGCGTGCGGTGGTCGTTGTCGATCTGTTCTTGTGACGCGGTGCCGCTGATGCAGGGGTTCTCGTCGTCGGGGTTGCACATGCCCGGTGCGGCCCATTTGGCGAAGATGGCTTCATAGATCGCCCACGCTTCGGGGGTGAGGTGGCCCTTGACGGGCACCATGCCGTCGCGCCCTTGTGGACCGCAGTGCAGGCCGCGTTTTCTCGCGCGTTCGGTGTCATCGGGTTCGGGGCCGTCCTGGTCGAGCAGGAACAGCATCCTGTCGGCGGCTTTCTTCAACTCGACAGGCCCGACACCGGCAGCCATGTCGCACGAGGTCGGTTTCGATCTGCTCGCGCGTCGGTGTATCGACCCAGCCGGGGAGGCGGTCCATGGCGTCGCGGATCTTGTCGACATGCTCACCGTTGATCTGCCCGCCGGCCTGGGCGGCCGCGGTGGCTGCCAGCACCGGGGCCAACGGCTGCCCGGTCAGGGTGCGCCGTTCTCCCAGCACCTCAGCGTCGGACAGCCGCCGATTGGCCTCGGTCGCCGAGAGGCGCCACCGGATCCGCAGCACGTCCTTCCAGGATTTGGCGCCCAACTCTTTGGGGGTGGTTTCGGCCTGCACACGGGCCAGGGCACGGTGCCACTGCGCGGGCAGTTGGCAGGTCAGCGTTTCCAACTCGTCCAGGACCGTGAGCAGTTCGCGGTGAGTCAACATCTCGAGGTCGCAGGCGGCCAGCGACTCATGCGCGGCCCGCAGCGCGGCCATCGCCACCTGAACCGGACTCGCCAACATGCTTCGAACATACATTCGACCACCGACAAAGCCGGACGCGAATGTGGCCGTTGGGACTAACTAATACCAAAGTGGCGCAAGGTAATTGGTGGTGCGACGGCTATTCGGCCGGGTCGCGTTTACCGGTGAAATCGGCTAGAGCTTCGGCGTTCGCGGCGGCGCCCATCAACACGGCGAAGTGCTCGATTTCCCTTGCGGTGGCCGCGGTGATCCCTTCCCGAGTGGGCGCGATGATCGTCTGTTTCACCGCCATCAGGCTCGAAATCGGCCGCGAGGCAAGGATTTCAGCGTGCCGACGCGCCTCCGGCAATAGATCGTCGGGCTCGCACACCTTCCACGCCAGACCCATGCGGTGGGCTTCGTCGGCATCCACCCACTCCGAGGACATCAGCAACCACGCGGCGTTCTGACGGCCCATCAATCGTGGCAGCAGATACGACGACGCTGCTTCCGGCGCTACCCCGAGGCTGGTGAATGGGGTCTTCAGCCGCGCGGTCGAGGACATGAACACCAGATCCGCGTAGCCCAGGATCGTCGCGCCGATACCCACCCCGACACCGTTCACCGCGCAGATCAGCGGTTTGGACAAGTCCGCGAGCGCATCGATCATCGTCGAAAAGTGGCTACCCTGCTCGTTGAATGTGGGATCGGTGATGCGCCTTTGCATTTCGTTGAGGTCGTTGCCCGCGCTGAAAGCCCTCCCCTCACCGGTCAGCAGCACCACGGCGACCTCCGGATCGGCCGCCGCCTCGTTCAGCGCGGTCGCCGTGGCGTGGTACAGCTCTTCGTTGAACGCGTTGAGTACCTCGGGCCGATTCAGGGTCAGCGTCCGCACCCGCTGGTCGTCGGCTATCTGGAGAATCACGCCAGCAGCGTATGCGCTAACCGTTGCTGTACACCCGGGTGGGTGCGATAAGCACGACGGTGCGGCGCTGCTCGGCCATCACCCGGTCGTATTCGTCCCAATCGCTGTGTGTCCCACCGGCGGCGGTGAACACCTCGCGCAACAGCAGGCGAAGCTGCTCGGCTGTATCTTCGCCGGTGAGCCAGCCTTGCGCGTCATCGGGACCTGCCAACTCGGCTCTGCCTTCCACGGTGGCCCATTGCCACCCGTCGCGGAACGTCACCGCGAGTTGCGGGCGCGCCCGCAGGTTGGCCAGCTTCACCTTGCCGTAGGTGACGAATCCCAGAGCGGGTTCGCCGGTCGCGGGATGCGCCAGCACGCCGACATTGACCAGCGATGCCTGGACGGTTGCATCGGCACGCACGGTCGAAACCACGGCCAGGCCGCTGTCGTCGGCGGCCAGGGCGAATGCCTCGTCAAGCGTCGTCATCTTTCTCATCCCATCCTGTTGTCGGCGACGAACGGCGTGCGGTAGACATACCGGCTCGTCGGCACCGTGTCGACATCGCGATTCGCCCCGAATGCGGACGTACTTGCCACCATTCGGTCCATCCGCCGACCCAGCTCGGCGTCGTCGGATGCGCCGAAAAACGCGTGCAGATCGGTGATCGCACCTTCGGGGAAGAGTTCTTCGACGATTGCGTCGATCACCGGCGCCGCAGGCGTCAGCGCGTGCACCACCGCGTTCTGGGTATAGCCGAAGGTCGACTGGGTTTCGATGGCCACCGGCGTGTGGTCGATGTGCCAACGCTGCCGCCAGGTCGCATCGTCCAGGTCTGCCGGCCTGCGCAGCAGTGCGATGTTGGCGAAGCCATCCGTGCGCGCACCCGGGGCCGTCGCAGGCGGCGGAAGGGGCACCGACTCGGTGACCAGATACGCGGCAACATGATCCACCTCCGACGTCAGCCGCGTGAGCGCCGAGGTAACCGACTCGCCGTACGACTGATGTGCCCACACGGTGACGAACCC
Source organism: uncultured Actinomycetota bacterium (assembly GCA_963843135.1). GTDB lineage: Bacteria > Actinomycetota > Actinomycetes > Mycobacteriales > Mycobacteriaceae > Mycobacterium. Next base: position 175,141 of record CAWJJA010000024.1, on the reverse strand, counting down.
GACGACCGGCGGGTCAAGGGTCGTCAGCGTCATGAGCGAGTGGCGGACCTTGTCGTCGCGCACGTTGACGGCAAGGCCCGGCAATTCGAGTTCGAGTAGGTCGGCCACGACATCAGTGCGCATTCTCATGCACCATGCGTCATCCGCATCCGCACGCCGCAGCGCGATGATCACTTTCTCCACGGGTTGAACCTAGCGCGTGGACGTGGTCAGGCTTCCAGCCTCGCGCGAATGCTCGCCAGCCGCTCCTTGAGTTCGGCCTCGTCGATGACGCCGCGCGCTACCAGCGAGTGCGCCAAAGACATCAGCTGATTCTCCGGATACGGCAGGTCCGCGTACACCGTGGCCGACAGCGCATCCTCTTCATCGCGCCGCTGCTTGAAATCGGGGATGTTGTCATCACACGAAGCCCGGTCGAGCGCGTCACACATGCCGTCCAGGCTCGTCTTCCACGGCGGCACCGGGTTTTCGACGCCCCACTTGGCGGCCATGCGCGACCAGACCTGGTCGCGCTCGACGATCTCCTCCAACGGTGCGATGCGAGCAGCCGATGGCTCCTGCGCTGCGCTCATCCCGCGTTGCCCGGGTGGATCGCCGGACGGGTGTCGACGATCATGTTGGTGGTGACGCCCGCCTTCGGCAGCGCCACCCCGATCAGGCAGTCGCGGGTGAGGATCTCGACAAGCTGATCCTCGGTCCAGTCCTCCGTGCCCTCGGGCCGCAGGGGCATCACCATGAAGCGGTGCTTCTGGTTGGAATCCTGCACATGGACTGTGATGTCGTCGGGCAGGTAGAGGCCGAACTCTGCGAGCACCTGTCGCGGCCAACGGACCAGGCGTCGACGGTAGTTGGGGGTCCGGTACCACTCGGGTGAGTTGCCGAGGATCGGCCGCGGATAGCACGAGCACAGTGCGCAGACGATCACGTTGTGCACCGTCGGTGTATCCGCGAGGATCTGGAACGCGGTGAAGTCGCTCGGCGTCCCCCACCCCGTGGGGTGCATCCAGTCGACACCGACCTCCTTGCTCGCCGTCATCGGTTCTGCGAGTGCGAGTTCCTTGAACTTCGGATCGAGCCACGCCTTGGCCACCAGACGGGCGGCGGGAGTCGGGCCGATCTGCTCGGCGAACTCGGTCATGAGGCGGTGTTCCTCGGCGGTGAAGATCCCCTTCTCGATGCACAGCTCGCGCAGAGCGATCTCCAAGACTTCGAAGTCGGTGATCTCGTCGACCGTCGGGGCGACGGTCCGGTCGTGGTCGTGGTCGTGACCGTGGTCAGACAATGCGAATTCCTTCCTCAGGGCCTGTTTGGCGAGGGCCTATTTCGCGGCTTCCAGCCAGTGTTCGGGTATCTCGGTCGAGATGACGTCGTCGGCCGTGCCGGTGTAGCCGTACCAGAGGTCGGCCATGTTGAACTTGACGACGTAGAACCACTCCGGCCGAGCTGGTCGGTCCCAGGTTTCGTCCTCGGCGGCCGGGCTTTCATATGCGACGGCCTCGATTTCGCCCGTCGCACCGCGCACGTACTCGGGGGTGCGGGTGTAGAAGATCACCGGAAGTTCGCGCACCACCACCGGGTCGCCGACCTTGAACTTCGCCGGTGCGGCCTGGCCGGAGTAGCACTGTGGATCGCCCTTGCCGTCCGCTTCCTCCGCATGCTCATTGCGCTTGACGTGCGATCCGTCGCCTTCGGACTTCGGTTGGGCCTCGAGCGTCTTGCCCTCGAGCCCACCCGCATAGCGCTGCTGGACTTCGGCCATCCGCTCGCTCAGCTCGGTCAGTCCGATGTGGTGTTTTTCCACCAGAACGCGCGCGACGGCGATCAGCCAGCGGCCGTAATACGGAAGGCCCAGGTACTCCGCCCGCCCGACATCTACATTGCCGATCCGGCGTCGTTCCTCCGACAGCCAGATGCCGCGCCACCCGAGAACTTCACAGATGACATAGGTCATGTGCTCCCAGAGTTCGTACTGCTTGTTCTCGTACTTCATCGGCGCGTCGGGCTCGCCGCCGACGTCGTGGACGGGCTTCAGGTACGCGGTGATACGACCGTGGTCCAACATGTCGGGAGTCGGCGCGTCCGGGAGTTCGGGATAGGCCGATTTCAGTCGGGAGGTCAGTTCCAGTTGCGCCGCGCGCTCTGCTGCTGTGCTCATCGAGGGTCCCTTCGTCGGTCGGACACGTCAGTGCGCAATGCTGATCGGCGGCAAATCGAGCGGAATCCAGAACAGCGGGCAGACCTCCAGCAACGCCGTCGAATACGACAGCATCGTTGGTCATCGGCACCTCCGAGCTGCTCTGTTGACCCAACGCTGACTCTATCTGTGAGCTTGAATCTATACAGCCTAATCGAAAACGAACTGCGCCTGATTGATTGACGCATCCGTAACTGGAAACCCCGGTTCTATCCTGTGCCGCAGGCGATCTGACCGCGCCACCCTTTCTGAGTACATCACCGCCGCCTGAGAGGTCGCCGGGATTTACTCCGAGATTGAAGTGCGATTCGAGCCAAGTTCGACCATCCGGCGAGGTCGTTGAGGCCAGAATGGGTGGGTGACCACTGGCAGCCGGGTCTTCGACGCCTTGAAGCCGCCGACGCCGGACATCGGCGCGGTGGCTCGCAGCCACATCGGCGTCCTCGCGATGGCCGTCCTCGCCCTTGCCGTCGACAACGGCGCCGCAGCAGTGTGGGCGGCGGGCGCCGGAGTGGTCTGCTCTGCCATCGCCTTGCAGGACAGCCCAGGCGGACGCGTGCAACTCGTCGTCATCGTGGCACTGCAAATGGGCGTCGCCGTCTTCGTCGGTTCGCTGACGTCGGCGTACACCGTCGTGTTCCTGGTGGTGATCGCGGTGTGGTGTCTGGCGTCCGGAATGCAGTGGGCGCTGGGAAACCATGCGGGCCTCGTCGGGGCTGCCGGCAGCGCCCTGATCGTCGTTGCGCCGCCGGACGTGCCGTCGGTGACGTCTGTCGCGCTACCCACGATCTTGACGATCGCCGCAGGCTTTGTGCAGGCAGCATTGATCGCCGTTTGGCCGCCGCAACGTTGGCGCACGCAGAGCGATGCATTGGCGTGGGCCTATCGGTCCCTGGCTGCCGACGCCCGCCGCATCGCCGCGGATCGCGACTCCCCGCTGGAGGTAGCCCAACTGACCTGGCTCCGGGATGCGTTCGCTGACACCCAGGCCACCAGGCGACCGGAGGCCTACCACGGCGGGCATCGGCTGCCCCAACGGTTGATGGGGGCACTGCTCGCACTCCGTGGGACCCAGGGCGACGAGCGTGACCGCGTTTCGAAGATGCTCGGCGACGCGGCGGTGGCACTCGACGCAATCGCCGAAAACAAGCACAACGCGCGACGCGAAGCCGAGCACGCCCTGGTTCGCGTCGACACCGCCGTCACCGCCCTGAAAGGGCCTGAAGCGTCAGCGGCACAAAGGTTCTCGAAACAGCTGCAGGAAGCGGCCGAGTTCCGATTTCCGGATCTCCTCCAACCCGACGTGATGAATCCGCTGCGGGCGGCCCTCACCGAAGTCCGAAAGCATCTGACTTGGGCGTCGCCGATCCTTCGCCATGCTGTGCGATTGTCGGCCGCGGTCGCGCTGGCGATTGCCGCCGACCGGTTCGCACCGATTGCATACGGTGAGTGGATCGCGCTGACCGTCCTGTTCGTCCTCCGGCCGGAAACGGCGCACACCTACACCCGATGCGTCGGGCGCGTGGGTGGTGCCGCCGGCGGGATCATCGTCGCGTCGCTGATCACCACGATCTGGCAGCCAACGGGCGCGCGTCGCCGCGGTAATAACGGTCGTGTGCCTCGCGATCACGTTCTGGGTCATGCGGTTCGGCTATATCGCGGCGAGCGTCGGGGTGGCCGCGGCGCTGGTGTTCATGCTCGACATCAACGCCGCGGTGGCCGGCGCGACGGTGGAGGACCGGCTGTTCTCGGTGGTGATAGGCGGCGGGCTCGCGGTTGTCGCACACGTAGTGCTGCCCGACCACGCGTTGACGCGTCTGCAACAACGTGCGGGCGAACTGTTGAAGACCGAAATCGATTACGCGGCAACGGTGGTGCGAGCATTTGTCCATGAACTGGATCATCCCGCCGACGTGATGGCGGCGGCATGGCAGCGAGCGTTCCGGGCACGCGCCGCCTTCGAAGCCGCATCCGGCGCAGCGCGGATGGACTCGCGGGAGCTACGTCGATGGCTGCGGTCCTACCGCGCGGCGCTCAACGCGGTCACGAGTGCCTGCACGTCGCTGGAACGCAGCCTGCCCGCGGAGTCGCCTTCCGCGCTGACACCCGATTTCATCGCGGCGGTCGACGACTATGTCGAAGCACTGCGGGGCGCACCGCCGAATCCGGCCCTGCCGTGGACGGTCGATGTCGCCGCGCTGACGGCGACCGAGAAGCAGGTGCGAGAGCATGCGGCAATGATCCCCGGTGACAACGGCGCCGGGCGGGTCCTTGTCTCCGAGATCGCGACGATCACGCGCAGCCTCGTCGGCATCGCCCCTAGCCGCGAGCCCACTTCGGCTGGATGAACACGCCCTGCGCCTCGACGGTGATCCCTTCGTCGTCGGCGAGATGGCCTGACGCGTAAGCCTTTACTCCGTCGGTCCGCGTGATCGCCGCTTCGGCGTGTAGCCGCCCCAGGCGGGTGGGGCGCAGGTAGCGCAGCGTGATGGTGCCGGTGAATCGTGGATTCTCCGCATCGGCCGCGACTTCCCCGAGGACATGGTCGAGTACCAGCGCCGAGACACCGCCGTGCACGTGTCCTGGCGGACCTTCGTACGCCGCACCCAGCTCAAAGTCGGTGAAAACCCCTCCGTCGGCATCTCGCCGCATGGTCAGCGGCGGTGCGATCGGATTGCGGATCCCGATCACAGGGTTTCCCCACGCCATGCGATCGCCACCGGTGGTGAAGCGCACCCCGAACGGGCCATCGCACTGCGCCGAACGCAGCCGAGCCGTCGCCGCATCGATCTCGGCTCTCACCGCGGCCACGGTGCCGGCATCGACCTCGGTACGGATCGTGGCGTCGATGAGCGCGCGAACCGATTCGGCGAGGGGCTCGTACACGCTGCGCATGCGCTCGACCTCTGCGGAGGAGACATCTCCGATGTCGGTGAACTGCACCACCTCAGCACTAGAACACGTTCTAGCGGGGGTTGTCGAATCAACTCCGCGCTCAGTGCCCGCAATCTGGTGGACACCGGGTTCGATCGGTCGTTCGGCCTGGTCGGGCAGGTTCGCCAGGGTGGCGAGGACGCCACCCGCCCGTCCCCAACGAAGCGAACTCGACGAGAAGTTCCTACGATTGACCGCCATGGCGCGCCACCGATCGACGACGCGCGCAGCGCGCTGCCTGCGACGCTGGTGGAAGTGGCCGATGGTGTGATCCCCGCTCTACATCGGCCTGTTGATCGGCGCTACAGGCGTTCCAGGCGGTACCGCGATTGCTCGTCGGCCTATCCTCGGGACGATGGTGACGTTCATCCTCGAGCAGAATTCCTCTACGCCGCGATCGCCTCGGCCGTCAGCGTGGCGCTCTCGTTCATCGGCCTCATCCACGCACCCCAGGTGGCGTGGGCGGCCAGCCCGGCGGTCGCGCTGGGATAGGTGCTGTTCGGAGCCGTCTGCGTCGCATACTCGTTCCTGCCGGGTGCAAACGACCCGGTCGAGGTGGACGAATCCGACATAGTGGCGGGCCACTGATCAAACGCAGGTCGCGGGTCAGTGACCCGCGATGATGTCGAGACGGCTACTCCGCCGGCAGACCCGCCTCCACGGCAGCGGCCTGCTTCTGTGCGATGTCGTTGGCGACCTCCGGCGGCACCGGGTCACCTGGAGCGCTCTCGAAGCTCAGATTCACCAGTGCCTTGCCCACCGTGAACAGGAACTCGGTCACCGCTTTGCTGCCATCGGGCGAGGTGCCCGTGGCCATCACGCCCTGGTCGCCGATCTCCACTGTCTCCGGCGCGCCGGTCACCTCTGTGTTCATCGTCGCCGAGTTGCTTTGGAAATTCGAGTCAGCGGCAGCGACATCGGGGAAGACCAGAATGGTGTCAATGATCTGCCGGGTGCCATCGGGACTTGAATAGACCTGGGCCGCGCCCGGGTTGCCGCCCGGGTTCAACTGCACGCCGCCCGGAGTCTGGGTGTCGGCGCCCACGTCGGTCGGGGGAATCAGAAGCGAACCGTAGTCGCTGGGCTCGGCCGGCGGTGCACTTGTTTCCTCGGCGGTGCTCTCCTCCGACGAAGAGGCCGCGGCGGATGTGGTCGATGATGCGGCCGAGGTCGACGACTCGGACTTTTCTTCGCTCTTGCTGCAGCCGGCGGCGGTCACGCCTATGACCAGAGCGGCGACGGCCACGCCTGTGGCGGACAAACGCGCGATATCCATGGATTCCCTTTCAGAGAATTGAACGGTCCTAGGGAGACCGGCGGATACATAGTTACATCACCGCGAATGCGCTTGGTGTCTCGTTGGTGAAATCGGCTCGGCGGCGCCGTCGAACGGCGCATAAGTCATTTCGGCCTCCCGTCACGTGCCCGCCTTTACGTTGATCGACATGGCGATGGCAACGGTGATCGTGTCGATCCTGCTCGTGGCGCTGTTCTTGTTCGCATCCTCGATCAAATTGCTGGGAGTCAAGCAGTCGCTCGCGGTTCGGGATCACCTGAAGATCTCCCCTTCGCTATGGCGATTGATCGGCCTCCTCGAACTCGCAGGCGTAGCGGGAGTGTTGGCGGGGCTCAAATGGCCGGCACTCGGCATCGCCGCGGCCACGGGCCTCGCGCTGCTGGCCGTCGGGGCCATCGCCAGTCACGTTCGATCGTCGGACAGCATCAGCGAAGCGGCGCCGTCCGTGATCGGACTTGGGCTCGCCGTGGCGACGGTCGTATTGCACACCATGTGACCTCTTGAGGCGGGCGTCACACCAGCTCTCGATGGTGCCTTAGCTAACCTAGCTTTTCGTAGTCACCTGTCCATGAAGTGGCTTACGCTCGACTCATGGCCACCCGCACCCATAGCGCCGACCCGCGCGCCGAACGCGTCCGCGCCAAGTTGCACGACGCGGCCTTCGCGCTGGCACACGAACGCCCGGTCGATCAGCTCACCGTTGGTGATCTCGTCGCGCGGGCCGGCGTCAGCCGACAGGTCTTCTATCGGCACTTCACCGACCGCGACGATGCGGTCGCCACCGCGTTTGCCATCGCCTTCGCGGCCGCGGCCGCCGATCTGGACGGCGACCCGAGATCGAAGATCCTGCGAATCTTCGGGCTCGCCGCCGAACACCGCTCGATGTATCGCAACGTCGTGCCCAGTGCGGTGGCGCAGCGCGTGGTCGCGGCGTTTCGCGCCGAACTCCTCCCCGCGTGTGAGGAGCTGGCCGCCCGAGCCGTCCTCGGATCGATCACGGGCCTTGAGCCCGATGCGGTCAGCCGTTTCCTGGTGGGTGGATTCCAAGAGGTGCTGCGGTCCTGGATGGAAGACCCCAGCGAATCGGGTCAGGCCACCGATCTCCTCGCCCGAGTGACCGCCGCGCTCGACACCGTCGACGCGCTGCTCTCCCGCCCCGCCATCACGACCTGAAACAGAAAGGAAGCACCGTGGGCAAGCACCACGCTCCCGTCATCGAGGCGACCGATATCCGGCCCTCCCGCAAAGACATTCGCAACATGGCATTGGTCATGTCGGCGCTTGCGGTGTTCGTCATCGCGATGATCGCCAGCTACTCGGGCGCCTTCGCCAAACCGACACTGCACCACCTGAACGTCGCCGTCGCAGCACCACAGCAACTCATCGACGGTGTCCGCGGGCAGGATGCTCTGGAGGTCACCCAGGTTGCCGACGCGGCCGCGGCACGCGATCGAGGTCTTCGGCCGCAAGGCAGACGCCGCATTCGTCGTCGGCGCTCCCGGCCACCTCGACATCTATGTGGCGGGTGGCGGCGGCCGAAGCGTCGCGGCCGCCGCCGAGACGGTCGGGCGCGGCATCGCCGCCAAGGCCGGGCTGGCAGCGGATGTCACCGACGTCGCCCCGACCAACGCGGCCGACCCGCAGGGCACAGTCGTGTTCTACGCCGTCATCTTCCTGTCGATCGGCGCGTCGGTGGGCGCCACGATCTTCGGCCGAATGATGGGCAGCGTGCACAAACCGTCCACCTTTGCCTGGCGCACACTGAGCCTCGCCGCATACTCGGCGGTGCTGGCGGGTGGGGTGACGCTGTATGTCGACGTGATCCTTTCAGCGCTCACCGGACACACCTGGCAGGTGTTCGGCGCGCTGTTCGTCTACGCCATGGCCGTCGCGGGAGCGGTGACCGGCGTTGCGGCCGCGTTCGGCACCATCGCATCGGCCGCACTCACGGCGTTTCTCGTGATCATCGGCAACGCCGCAGCGGCAGGCCCGGTCGGCAAACCACTGCTGTCCGGCTTCTATACGACGTTCAACGCGATCGTGCCACAGGGCTCCGGCGTGGCACTGCTTCGCAGTGTCGAGTACTTCGGAACCAACGGGGCGATGACCCCGCTCCTCACCCTGCTCGGCTGGGCCGCAGCCGGCTGCGTGCTGGCCGTCGGCGCCGCCGCGATCAGATCCGGCACGTTTGGACCGGCGCTGAATTATATTGCGAGCCATGACGATAGCCAGCCAGGGCGAGCCGGAAACGTACTACGACCTAGGGTCCTATCACCGGCCGATTGAGTCGCCGTCGCCGCAGGCGCAGATCTGGTTCGACCGCGGACTGGTGTGGTCTTATGCGTTCAACCACGAAGAGGCTGTCCGCTGCTTCGACCGCGCGCTGGAACTCGACCCCGACCTGGCGATCGCGCGCTGGGGCGTCGCCTATGCGATCGGGCCGAACTACAACAAGGCGTGGGAAGCGTTCGACCCGGTCGATCTCGCCGCATCGCTGGCACGCGCCCGGATGGAACTGGACCTGGCCGCCAAGTGCCGCGCCTCGGCCGTCGAACACAGTCTGATCCAAGCGCTACGGACCCGCTTCCCCACCGACAATCCCGATGACGCCGACGCCTTGCAGGCCGGCAACGCCGCCTATGCCGACGCGATGACCGCGCTGGCCGACGCCTACCCCGACGATATCGACGTCCAGACACTCACCGCCGATGCACTCGTCAACGTCACGGCATGGGCTCTGTGGGACACCAGAACCGGCGAGCCCGCTCCCGGCTCACGGGTGGTGGCCGCCAAGAAAATTCTCGACGACGCGCTGGCCACACCCGCCGGCCGTGAACATCCGGGCGTCCTGCACCTCTACCTGCACATGATGGAGATGTCGGCGAGTCCGCAGGACGCACTGCCTGCCGCGGACCTGCTGCGCAATCTGGTGCCCGACGCGGGTCACTTGCGGCACATGCCCAGTCATATCGATGTGTTGTGCGGGAACTACCGCGACTCGGTGGTGTCGAACTTGTCTGCGGTGCAGGTGGATCGGCTTTTCGTCGAGCGCGAGGGGCCGCTGAACTTCTACTCGCTGTACCGCGCGCACAACCTCCATTTCGTCGTGTATTCCGCGATGTTCGAAGGCAATTCGCGCGCCGCCTTGGACGCCGCAGCCGAACTCAGCAGTCAGCTCACCCCTGAGCTGCTGGCAATCGAATCACCGCCCATGGCGGACTGGCTGGAAGCATTTGTGCCGATGCGGACCCACGTGCTGATCCGCTTCGGCCGATGGGACGACCTGGTCGGCGAGCCTCTTCCGTCCGACGTCGAGCTGTACTGCAGTACCGCGGCGACCATCCACTACGGACGCGGTGTCGCGCACGCCGCGAAGGGACAGCTGCCACAGGCACGCGCTGAGCGGGAGGCGTTCGCGGCGGCGTACGGTCGCATCCCGGATACCCGGTATCTGTTCAACAACACCGTACTCGACATCCTCGCGGTTGCTGGTGCGATGCTCGACGGCGAGATCGCTTACCGTGAAGGCAGATTCGAGGAAGCGTTCGCCCACCTGCGGCGCGCGATCGAGCTGGACGACGCCCTTCCTTACGACGAGCCGTGGGGCTGGATGCAGCCAAGCCGGCACGCGTACGGTGCACTGCTGCTCGAACAGGGCCGCGTCGAAGAAGCGGCGCAGGTGTATGCCGCCGACCTCGGTCTGGACCCGACGCTGGCCCGCCCGTGTCAGCATCCCCGCAATGTGTGGAGCCTGCACGGCTACCACGAATGCCTGCAACGGCTCGGTCGCACCGCCGAGGCGACGATCATCGGCCAGCAACTCGAGCTGGCAAAGGCCCGGGCCGACGTGCCGATCGAGGCATCGTGCGCGTGCCGACTCGAGGTGGCCGACGACTGCCATTGATGCTCACCCGCTATGGGAACGACCCTCGCAAGGCTCGGAACTCATCCAAAGTCCGTAGACTCACCGGCTGTGACCATCGATGACGGAGAAGCCGAAGTTCAGGGCATGACTGAGCCGTCCTGGATCGAGCACACGATCTGGTGGCAGGTCTACCCACTGGGATTCGTGGGCGCCTACCCCGGCGAACCCCCTCCGGGCCCCGATGAGCACCGGCTGCGCCGCATCACCGAATGGTTCGACCACGCCATCGAACTCGGTACGTCGGGCCTGGCACTCGGTCCGATATTCGCATCGCGCACGCACGGTTACGACACCATCGACCACTACCGGATCGACCCGCGTCTGGGAGACGACGGGGACTTCGACCATCTGATCGACGAGGCCCGACGACGCGGCCTGCGGGTTCTGCTCGACGGAGTCTTCAACCACGTCGCAACCGACTTCGCCAACACGTCCTGGTTCCGCAAGCGGGGCAACGATTCTGGCTTCGACACCTTCGAGGGTCACGGCGAGCTGATCGCACTCGACCACGACAACCCCGAGGTCGTCGACTACGTCGTCGACGTGATGACGCACTGGTTGCTGCGCGGCGCAGACGGCTGGCGTCTGGACGCGGCGTATTCGGTGGCAGACCGGTTCTGGGCGCAGGTGCTGCCGCGCGTGCGCGCGAAAGCTCCCGACGCCTGGTTCGTGGGTGAGGTCATCCACGGTGACTACGCCGCGACGGTGCGCGCCGCGACGTTCGACTCGGTGACCCAGTACGAATTGTGGAAGGCGATCTGGAGCAGCCTCAATGACGGTAACCTCCACGAGCTCGACTGGGCGCTGGTGCGTCACAACGAATTTCTCGATGTGTTCGTGCCGATGACCTTTGTGGGCAATCACGATGTCACGCGGATCGCCAGCCGCCTGGAGAACCCCCGCCACGTGGAGCACGCGTTGGTGATTCTGATGACGACCGGCGGGACGCCGAGCGTATACGCGGGCGACGAGGCCGCCTACGAAGGCGTCAAGGAGGAGCGGTTCGGGGGCGACGATGCCGTGCGGCCCGAATTTGGTTCTCCGCCAATGGGAGTCGAGGGGCACGGGCTGGACATCTTTCGGCTGCACCAGTACCTGATCGGCTTACGACGGCGACATCCGTGGCTGCACACGGCGCGGACATCGCCGCTGCAGCTGACCAACCGTCAGTACGTCTACCAGACGCGCAACGGTGCCGACGCGCTGGTGGTGGCGCTCAACATCGACGACGCACCATTGTCCGTCTCGCTACCCGAGCACGGCTTCGTCGACGGCGCAATTGTCGCAGGCTCGGGTGCACCGCCCCAGGACGTCGCTTCTGCGGTGGAGGTCGAGCCACACGGCTGGCTGATCATTGCGCCAGCTGTTCGATCGTGAGCGCATCCTCCACGCCGTCGTAAAGCCGCTCCAGCACGGCGCGGAAGTCAGCCCCCTCGTCAGTGGCGCGGGCGAACAGCGTCATCGACGAACGCACCTTCAAGTTGTCCGGCCAGCCGAAGATGTCGTCGGCCGAGGCTCCCTGGATCCCGGCGACAACCTGTGTGCATTGCCGCAGTCGCGGACCCAACAGGTCGTGGTCGAGATACGCCTTGGCCTCGGCGAGTGAACTGATGCCGTAGCGGATCGCCGTCGGGCTGTGACCGAGCCCCTTCAGCTGGGGAAACACGAACCAGATCCAGTGGCTGCGTTTGCGACCGTTGCGCAGTTCCTCGAGCACTGTGTCGTACACGCGGTCCTGGGCGTCGACGAAGCGCCGCAGATCGAATGGATCTGCGCGCTCGGATGACGACAATTTGTCCACAGCAGCCTCGCTTGCAAGTTTTGCAAGATAGTCTTTGCGATTCAATGACGATATCGACCGGTCTTAACAAGGGCGGCCTCATCGCTTCCGCACTCGAAGGGCGGCGCGACAGCCTGCGGCGGGCGTTGGCCGCGGTCGAGGACTGAGCGCAGCAGCGATGAAGCGCCGCCTGCCCCGTCCCCAAGAACTGGCGGCCCTGCTGCAGTTCCGCAAGCCGCAACTGAACCTGACGCGTCGTCGACTCGACACCTCGCTGACGATCGAAGACTTGCGCCGCGTCGCCAAACGCCGCACGCCAAAGGCGGCGTTCGACTACACCGACGGTGCCGCCGAAGAGGAGTTGTCGTTGGCTCGGGCGCGACAGGCGTTCCGCGACATCGAATTCCATCCGACGATCCTGCGTGATGTCGCGAAGGTCGACACGGGCGCCACCGTGCTCGGCGGTCGGGTGGCGCAGCCGTTCGGGATCGCGCCGACCGGATTCACCCGGTTGATGCAGACTGAAGGCGAGATCGCGGGCGCACACGCCGCCGCGCGCGCGGGTATCCCGTTCTCGCTGTCGACGTTGGGAACGCAGTCCATCGAGGACGTCAAGGCTGCAAACCCACATGGGCGCAACTGGTTTCAGCTGTACATGTGGAAGGACCGGGACCGGTCGATGGCGCTGGTCGAGCGGGCCGCCGCCGCGGAGTTCGACACACTGCTTGTCACGGTCGACGTGCCGGTCGCGGGAGCCCGCCTGCGCGACACCCGCAACGGAATGTCGATTCCTCCGGCGTTGACACTGCGCACCGTGCTCGACGCGGTGCCGCATCCCCGCTGGTGGTTCGACCTGTTGAGCACCGAACCGCTGTCGTTCGCGTCGCTGGACCGATGGCCCGGCACCGTCGCCGAGTACCTGGACACCATGTTCGACCCGACCGTGACGTTCGACGACCTGGCCTGGATAAAGTCACAGTGGCCGAACAAGTTGGTGGTCAAGGGAATTCAGACCCTCGAGGATGCGAAGTCTGTGGTCGACCTCGGCGTCGACGGAATCGTGCTGTCTAATCACGGCGGCCGCCAACTGGACCGCGCACCGGTGCCGTTTCACCTGTTGCCACGCGTGGCCGCAGAACTCGGGCGCGATACCGAGGTTTTGCTGGACACCGGCATCATGTCCGGTGCGGATGTCGTGGCCGCTGTTGCGTTGGGGGCGCGGTTCACGTTGGTGGGCCGCGCCTATCTGTATGGGCTGATGGCCGGTGGAGAGGCTGGTGTCGACCGCGCCATCGAGATCCTGTCGGGGCAGGTCAGCCGCACGATGCGGTTGCTCGGGGTGACGTCGCTAGAGGAATTGGAGCCGCGGCACGTGACACAGCTGCACCGGCTCGCACCCGGCGTCGTCGTAGCCGCGCGTCATTTCACTCAAGTCACATTGTTCCCACAGGTCACACCAAAAATCGCTGGTCAGTGAGTCCTCGCCGAGTCGGAATCGTTAGCCAACCGCGATATCGCAATCGGGTGTCGAGCACGGAGGCTCACCCGAACCACGTGTTTCATTACGCAGGCAGAGCAACGGCAAATGCTTTGCGCCAGGTGATGAAAGGTGGGTTGGTTGCCGTTATGAAGTTCAATGAGAGGTTTCGAGGTAAGTGGTTGCGCCGGCTGGCGGCTGGCGCCGTTGCAGCGGCGACGCTGCCCGGCCTGATCGGCTTCGTCGGGGGTTCGGCGACTGCTGGTGCGTTCTCCCGGCCGGGTCTGCCCGTCGAGTATCTGGATGTGTTCTCACCGTCGATGAACCGCAACATCCGGGTGCAGTTCCAAGGCGGCGGTCCACACGCCGTGTATTTGCTCGACGGTCTGCGCGCACAGGAAGATTTCAACGGCTGGGACATCAACACCCCGGCGTTCGAGTGGTACAACGATTCCGGTCTGTCGGTCGTGATGCCGGTGGGCGGCCAGTCCAGCTTCTACACCGACTGGTACCAGCCGTCACGGGGCAACGGCCAGGACTACACCTACAAGTGGGAGACCTTCCTGACGCAGGAGCTCCCCGGTTGGTTGGAAGCCAACAAGGGTGTGTCGCAGAACGGCAACGCCGTGGTCGGCCTCTCGATGGGCGGTTCCACGGCGCTGACATACTCGGTCTACTACCCACAGAAGTTCATCTACGCCGCATCACTGTCGGGCTTCCTGAACCCCTCCGAGGGCTGGTGGCCGATGCTGATCGGACTCGCGATGAACGACGCGGGTGGCTACAACGCCGAGAGCATGTGGGGTCCGTCGTCTGATCCGGCATGGAAGCGCAACGATCCGATGGTCAACATCAATCAGCTGGTGGCCAACAACACCCGCATCTGGATCTACTGCGGGTCCGGCACGCCGTCGGATCTGGACACCTCCGGTGGCGGTGGCAACCTGATGGCTGCGCAGTTCCTCGAGGGTCTGACGTTGCGCACCAACGTCAGCTTCAAGGACAACTACGTCGCCGCCGGTGGCACCAACGGGGTGTTCAACTTCCCGGCGCAGGGCACACACAGCTGGGGCTACTGGGGTCAGCAGCTCGAGCAGATGAAGCCCGATATCCAGCGGGTGCTCGGAGCCCAAGCGACCACCTGAGATCCACCCACAAACAGAGAGCCTGCCGTTACCCCCCGACGGCAGGCTCTCTGTCATTTCCGTCACTTCGTCACCGCGAGCTGGGCCCGGTCCGCCGCGGAGGGAACAAAGAGGGCGCCCCCAGGGTTGAGTCGATCTGACTGAACTTTGGAGGAACCATGGCTGAAGCCAAATCAGTGCCGGTGCTGTTCCTGAACGAATCGATCGTGCTGCCGGGAATGGTTGTGCCGATCGAGCTCGACGACGCCGCCCGTGCAGCCGTCGACGCAGCACAGGCCACCGAGTCCGGTGAGCTGCTCATCGCGCCCCGTCTGGAGGACCGGTACGCCTCGTACGGCGTGCTCGCATCGATCGTCCAGGTCGGCCGGATCGCCGGCGGTAATGGGACCGCGGCGGTAGTGCGAGGCACCAAGCGTGCGCACATCGGCGCAGGCGCCAACGGCCCCGGTGCCGCGTTGTGGGTCGAGGTGACCGAGGTTGAAGAGGTCGAACCGACCGACGAGGTCAAAGCACAGGCCGCCGAGTACAAGAAGCTGCTGCTTGCGATGCTGCAGCGGCGGGAAGCCTGGCAGATCATCGACTTCGTCAACCAGCTGACCGACCCGTCCGCACTCGCGGATACGGCCGGTTACGCGTCGTACCTGACGCAGGTGCAGAAGCGCCAGCTGCTGGAGACCCCCGATGTCGGTGAGCGGCTGAAGGTTCTCATCGAGTGGACCGCCGATCATCTGGCCGAGGTCGAGGTCACCGACAAGATCGCCGACGACGTCCGTGAGGGCATGGAGAAGACACAGAAGGAATTCCTACTGCGCCAGCAACTCGCCGCCATCCGCAAGGAACTCGGCGAGGGCGAGCCCGATGGGTCGGATGACTACCGTGCCCGCGTAGAGGCGGCCGATTTGCCGGAGAAGGTCCGCGAGGCCGCACTGCGCGAGGTCGGCAAGCTGGAACGCGCCAGCGAGCAGAGCCCGGAGGGCGGCTGGATCCGGACATGGCTGGACACCGTTTTGGACCTGCCATGGAGCGTGACCACCGAGGACTCCACCGACCTGAAGTCGGCACGCGAGATCCTCGACGCCGACCACCACGGGCTGGACGATGTGAAGGACCGCATCGTCGAGTACCTGGCGGTTCGTGCCCGGCGCGCCCAGCGCGGGATGACCGTCGTCGGTGGCCGCGGTTCGGGCGCCGTGATGGCGCTGGCCGGTCCCCCGGGTGTCGGCAAGACATCGCTCGGCGAGAGCGTGGCTCGAGCGTTGGGCCGCAAATTCGTTCGCGTCGCGCTTGGCGGCGTCCGCGACGAGGCCGAGATCCGTGGTCACCGTCGCACCTATGTCGGTGCACTACCCGGCCGCATCGTGCGCGCGATCGGCGAGGCGGGGTCGATGAACCCCGTCGTACTGCTCGACGAGATCGACAAGGTCGGCTCCGACTACCGCGGCGATCCGTCTGCCGCGCTGCTCGAGGTGCTGGACCCAGCGCAGAACCACACGTTCCGCGACCACTACCTCGAGCTGGATCTGGACCTGTCCGATGTCGTGTTCCTGGCGACGGCCAACGTGATCGAGAACATCCCGTCGGCGCTGCTGGACCGCATGGAGCTGATCCAGATCGACGGCTACACCGAAGACGACAAGGTCGCCATCGCACGGGACTTCCTGCTGCCCCGGCAGCGCGAGCGTGCGGCGCTGACCGAGTCCGAGGTGGCGGTGACCGAGGACGCGCTGCGCAAGATCGCGGCCGACTACACCCGCGAGCCGGGTGTGCGGCAGTTCGAACGACTGCTGGCCAAGGCGTTGCGCAAGGCCACCACCAAATTGGCGGAACGCGCCGCTGCCTCTGATGTCGCCGCCGGAGCGGCTCCGCTGACCATCGACGAGCCCGATCTCGTTGATTACCTGGGCCGTCCGCGGTTCATGCCGGAGTCGGCCGAGCGCACCGCAGTGCCGGGCGTCGCCACCGGGCTCGCGGTGACCGGACTCGGCGGCGATGTGCTCTACATCGAGGCCGGAGCGACCGACGGTGAGGCCGGGCTGCAGCTGACCGGTCAACTGGGTGACGTGATGAAGGAGTCGGCGCAGATCGCGCTGTCCTACGTGCGTGCGCACGCCGAGCAGTTGGGCGTCGACCCGAAGGCTCTGGACCGCAGAATCCACGTGCACGTGCCTGCGGGCGCGGTTCCCAAGGACGGTCCGTCGGCCGGCGTGACGATGGTGACGGCGCTGGTGTCGATGGCCACCGGGCGGCAGGTCCGCTCCGACGTCGGCATGACCGGTGAGGTGACACTCAACGGGCGCGTGCTGCCGATCGGCGGGGTGAAGCAGAAACTGCTGGCCGCGCAACGAGCAGGGCTGTCAACGGTTTTCATCCCCCAGCGCAACGAGGCCGACCTGGACGACGTCCCGGCCGACGTGCTCGAGTCGCTGGAGGTCAAGCCGATGGTCGACGTCGCGGACATCATCGCGCAGGCGCTCGCGCCCGCGGAGGCTGAGGCGACGGCCGCCGCCTAGCCGCGAAAGTGCACTCAGTGTCGTGATTCCATTGCGGGTCACGACCCTGAGTGCACCATCGGCAGTAGTTTGAGCACGTGGCCTATGACGAAGACCTGGCTGACCGTGTCCGCGAACTCATCGCGAGCGAGCGCGGTGTTGCCGAGAAGCGGATGTTCGGCGGGCTGGCATTCCTCATCGACGGCAACATGTCGGTGTGCGTCAGCGGCCACGGCGGGCTCATGGTCAGGGTGCCGCGCGACGACACCGAGAGGCTGCTGGCCCGCGAGCACGTCGAGCCGATGGTGATGGCCGGACGTGAGACCCGCGGCTGGTTACGGGTCAGCGTCGAGGGTGTCAAGACCAAACGACAGCTGCAGGCGTGGGTGAGCCGCGGTGTCGACCACGCGAAGAGTTTCCCTGCCAAATAGCACGGGTACGCCAGACGTGTGCCAACGGCATCGACCAAGACGCTCGCGAATCGCCTGCTTGAGCGGGCCGGCACGACCTATGCGCAGCAAGCCGGTATTCGGCTGCAGGACAAGCCGATGCCGCTGTTCCAGTTGCTTGTTCTCTGCATGCTTGCGAGCAAGCCCATCGATGCGGCCATCGCCACGCAGGCCGCCCGCGAGGTGTTCGCGGCCGGCCTGCGAACCCCTAAGACGGTTCTGGAGGCCGACCGATCGACGATGATCTCCGCCTTCGGGCGTGCACACTACGTGCGCTACGACGAAAGCTCGGCGACACGGCTGGCCGATATCGCACAGACCGTCCATGACGAATACGCCGACGATTTGCGTGGGCTCGCCGACAGGAGCGAGCACGACCCCACAGCAGCTCGGCGACTGTTGAAGCAGTTCAAGGGGATTGGCGACACCGGCGCCGACATCTTCCTTCGTGAGATACAGGATCAGTGGACCTGGGTGCGCCCCTTCTTCGACGACCGCACCCTGGCCGCTGCCAAACAACTCGGCCTCCCCGGCAGCGCGGGCGAACTCCGCGACCTGGCGCCGCGTTCGACCGCGAAACTCGCCGCGGCCCTGGTCCACGTTTCACTCGATGCCGATCTCCGGGACGAACTGCTGGCCGCGACGTGATCCGCATCGGCACCTCAGGTTGGTCCTACGACCACTGGGCTGGCGTTTTGTATCCACCCAAGTTACCGGCCGCCAAGCGGCTGGCGACCTACGTCGAGGAGTTCGACACCGTCGAGCTCAACGCCAGCTTCTACCGATGGCCGAAGGACGCCACCTTCGAGGGTTGGCGACAACGGTTGCCCGACGGCTTCACGATGTCGGTCAAGGCGCAGCGGGGACTCACCCACTACCGCAGGCTGCGCTCGCCGGAACCGTGGGTGGAGCGCTTCGAACGCTGTTGGACCGCGCTCGGTGACAGGCGGGAGGCGTTGCTCGTGCAGCTGCACCCTGAGGTCGAACGCGACGACGAACGGCTTGCTCACTTCTTGAACCTGATGCCCGACTGGATCCCGGTCGCCGTGGAGTTGCGACATCCCTCCTGGGACGACGACGCCGTCTTCGCGCTGCTCGAACGACACGGTGCCGCGTATGTGGTGATGAGCGGCGCCGGCTTGTCGAGTGTCCCGCGCGCAACCAGCGATCTCGTGTATATCCGCATGCACGGACCGCCGCACGACTCGATCTATGCAGGCTCCTACACCGATGACGAGCTGCGCGAATGGGCCGCCAGGGTGGCCTGCTGGCACGACGAGGGACGCCGGGTCCTGGTCTACTTCAACAACGACCTGGGCGGACACGCCATCCATAACGCGCGAAAGCTCAAGGAGCTGTTAGCTTGACCCCGCCGCATCCGGTCACGAGTAAGCTCGGGTGTCATGACAACGTCGTCGACATTCGCCATCGTGGGCGGCGGCCTGGCCGGCGCCAAGGCCGCAGAAGCATTGCGTGACAAGGATTTCGACGGCCACGTGGTCCTGTTCGCCGCAGAGGAGCATCTGCCCTACGAACGTCCCCCGCTGTCGAAGGAGTTTCTCCTCGGCAAGAAGCAGCTCGCGGATTTCACCGCCGCCACGTCGGCCTGGTACCGCGACCACCATATCGAGCTGCAGCTGGGCACCGAAGTGTCGGCAATCGACCCCGCTGCCCATACTGTGTCCCTGCCCGACGGCACCACCGCGAGCTACGACAAGCTCCTACTGGCGACCGGGTCCGCTCCACGCCGGCCGCCGATCCCCGGTGCCGATGCCGATGGCGTGCACTACCTGCGCACCATCGATGATGCTCAAGCCCTGAACGCCCTTCTGGGAGAAGGTGCTTCACTGGCGATCGTCGGCGCAGGATGGATCGGACTCGAAGTGGCCGCCGGCGCTCGCGAACGCGGGGTATCCGTCACCGTCGTGGAAACCGCGGAGGTGCCGTTGATGGGCGCGCTGGGCCGCGAGGCCGGTGAGGTGTTCGCCGCGATGCACCGCGAGCACGGCGTGGACCTTCGGCTGGATACGACGGTCGACGAGGTCACCACATCGGGAGGCCGGGCGACCGGACTGAAGCTCGGCGACGGCTCGACCGTCGCCGCCGATGCGGTCCTGGTGGCCGTCGGCGCCGTCGCCAACATCGGGCTGGCCGAGCGAGCCGGCCTGGCCATCGGGCATGGCGGCGTGCTTGTGGACGCGGCCCTGCAGACCAGCGACCCGGACATCTTCGCGGTCGGGGATATCGCCGCGGCCGCGCATCCGCTGTTCGGCACCCGGATACGCACTGAGCACTGGGCGAATGCGCTCAAACAACCGGCCGTGGCGGCCGCCGGCATGCTGGGCAAGCCGCAGGAGTACACCGAACTGCCCTACTTCTTCACCGATCAGTACGACCTCGGAATGGAGTACGTCGGGCATGCACCGGAATACGACCGGATGGTGACCCGCGGCGACCTTGGGAGACGAGAGTTCACGGCCTTCTGGCTCGATGGTGCGAACCGGGTGCTCGCGGGAATGAACGTCAATATCTGGGAAGGGCTCGACGACATCAAATCGCTGATCCGATCCCGGGAGCCGATCGACCCGGATCAGCTTGTCGGCACGTAGGTGAACGTGCGCAGATTTTCCATGACCCTCCCAGCGGTGGTGGCGTTGGCTGCGGGTTGTTCGGGGGCGGCGATCACCAACACCGATGAGGCACCGGCGACGGGCCCGGTCAGCTCAGCCGCGGCTCCCCCCGGGCCACCGAGCAACGAGCATCTGGCGAATGCATTCGACTACGTCGCATATCCGCCGACCGGGACGACCTACTACTTCACCTCTCCCAGCGGCGCGTGGGCGTGCGCGATCCTGCCGCGCACGAAGGTGGGCTGTCAGTCCGCGGCGAACTGGCCGTCGGCAATGGGCGTCGCGGGCGAGCCAGACTCAACGACCGACGCCACCGGGGAGACGACGACCCCCAACGCGCTCGTCATTCCGCGCAACGGTGACGCCCAGTTCGTCGAGCTTGCGCAGCCGGAATTCTCACTCGATCCCGGACCCGCGAAGGTGTTGCCGTTCAACAGCATCCTGGCGGTGGCCGGATTCCGCTGCAACATACAGGAAGCGACCGGTGTGTCGTGTCTGAGCGAATTGACGGGGAAGGGCTTCACGTTCTCCCCTGACGGTTTCGTGCCGCAGTACACCGACGTGCCCCCGCAGGCCCCATAGTCATGAAAATCGAAGCGGGACAGGTCGCCGTGGTGACCGGAGGAACCAGCGGGATCGGATTCGGCTTGGCCACCGTGCTTTCTCGGCGCGGAGTGAACGTGATGATCGCCGATCTGCGCGAGGACGCGATCCCGGACGCCGTCGACGCGCTGTCGCGGCACCCTGGCCGAGTTGTCGGTGTGCACGCCGACGTCAGCGTCGATGCCGATGTCGATGCGCTGGCCGACGAGACGATCGAACAGTTCGGCCGGGTCGACCTCGTCTGCAACAACGCAGGGGTGGTGGGTCAGCAGGCACCCATGTGGGAGCAGCGGCTGCAAAATTGGCGGTGGCTGATCGACGTCAAGCTGATGGGCGTCGTACATGGTGTGCGGACCTTCGCACCACTGTTCATCGCCGCCGGCTCGGGGCACTTCCTCAACACCGCATCAGCAGGCGGATTGATGGCGTTGCCCACCCTCGCGCCCTACAACGCCACCATGCACGCGGTCGTCGGACTCACCGAGACGCTCGATGTCGAACTCAAGTCTGTGTCAAACAATCTGGGCGCCACCGTGTTGTGTCCGGGCATGGTGGACACCCCGCTCGGCGCGAACTCCGCCGCGTTGGCACCGCCCGGCGCGGCGACGATTGCTGTCGAGGGCCAGGATATGGCGGCGCTGGGTGCGATCAGTCCCCTGGTCGTGGCGCAAGCGGCGATCGCCGCCGTGGAGGCGGGGCTTGTGCATGCTGTCGTGGGACCCGGCGCGGCCGAAGTGGCCCGACAGCGAGTCGAGGCGCTGCTGTCCGACTTGGATTGACGTCACAGCAGAATCGCGGTGCCGTCCTGGTTGACCTGAACTTTGGCTCCGGCGATGTCATCGCGGACCGTCGCCTCGACGCCGTCGTGGACCACCGCGAGCACCCGCGCATCCTCGGGTGTGCGGACGGCGAGAAACGCCTTCTCCGGCAATCCGTTCCTGTCGAACGGGGTCGTCCACGATTCGACCGTGCCCACCCCCGACCACTCCACCACGGCCTCGCGCGTGGGTTCGCGGTCGACGGCCTCTTGTACGTCCTCCCAGCGGAATTCATGCGTCGGCGGCTCGGTCCCGTACACACCGAAGCTGTGCTTGGTGAGGTAGCCGCCGTTGGCCGAGATCAGGCCCCGCAGGCCCGGCTTGGCGACCAGTCGTTCGGCCATTGTGGCGATGGAGTGCGTCACGTAGTTGTTCCAGGGACCGCCGGCGAAGGTGAGCCCACCCGTTACGGTCAAGGGCCGGGTCGGGTCACCGGTCGGTAGGTCCAGTTCGTTGGCGGCCACCTGCACGGCCGAGGGGAAGCATGAGTAGAGATCGATCAGTGCCATGTCGTCGATGCCGGCGCCCGCGAGTTCCAATGCCCGGTTGCCCGCGATCCGGATAGCCGGCGACGTGTGGAACTCGGCACGATCGCTGATGGCGTAGGTGTCGTGGGCGTCGGTGCCCGCGTAGGGGAAGACCCACCGGTCTCGAGGGACCTGGAGGTACGTCGCCTTGTCGACCGACGTCAGCACCAGCGCCGCACCCTGATCAACCATGTTGTTCGAGTTCATCAGCTTCGTATACGGCCAGCTGACCATCCGGTTACTCGGCCCGGGTTCTGCGATATCGCTGGCCGACAACGCCTCTCGGCTCCATGCATGCGGGTTCGTTGCAGCCACCGCGCTGAACTGTGACCAGAGTTCGCCGATGCGACGCTGATGGTCGTCGCGGGATTCGCCCGACGCGATCCGCAGTGCCTGCTCGAACATCGGATAGACGTAGGCGGGGCGGTCCAGCTTGATGCGAAGATCCGACGGGCCGGCGAGTTCGATGCCTTCGTCAGAACCTGCGGCGATCGGCACGGAGTCGTCCTGGCTTGTCCAGTCGAGTTTGGCGCCTGCCTTCCGCACTCGTGAGCGGGTGCGCCACGTCTCGGCGCCCGCGATGAGCACAGCGTCCGATCGGCCCGCTCGGATATCCAGGCACGCCTTGTTCACAAGTGTCTGAGGCACGTTGCCGCCGATGCCGGTGTAGCGCGTCGCGGCGCTGTCGGCCTGGATACGTTGTGCCAGTAGCAGTCCCGGATCCCGGTACCGCCAGGACAGCAGGTTCACAACGCGAACGGAGTCGACGGCCGCCAGCACGCGTGGATCGGCGGCGGCGCGGGCCGCCGACTCCATCAGGTCGACCGGCTCCACCCCGGGGTTCTCGTCGTGCTGGTTGACCTGGCCGTAGCCGATCAATACGGGTGTCCGCGGATCCATCATGGGCTCCCTTGTTGAGTGAAAAGTACGCCGTCGGCAATGAGCCGCTCGGTTTCGTCGGCGCTCAACCCGAGCACCTCGTGGCAGATCTGGCGGGTCTGCTCCCCCGGCATCGGGGCGGGCCTGAGTTCTGCGGCAGGAATTCTCGTGTACGGCGCTGGCCCCGTCTCGCTGAGCATCGGCGCGTCGAACAACGGATGCGCCATATCGGCATAAACCCGCCGGAACACCACCTGCGGATCGGCGGGTACGTCCACGGCACGGTTCATCGGCCCCGCGGGAATGCCTGCCTGTTGCAGCGTTTCGGCGACATCTGCCTTGTCCCTGGCGCACGTCCATTCCGAAATGGCGGTCATGAACGCAGCCCGCTCATGTGGAAGATCGACGCGGCCCATTACCTGGGCGATGGCGACGCGGTCGACGTGGGACCGAATCGAGATGGCACACCACTCGTCCTCTCCCGCGCACGGATAGACGCCGTGGACACCCTCGTCCTCGGTGAGCCGCACCCCCACAGTGCGTGCGGCTTCGGCGACGTACGCAGTGGTGAGCTGGTTGACTGCCGCCTCGGCCTGCGGGATGTGTACGTGCGCACCGGTCCCGGTGTGTTCCCGCGCAATCATTGCCGCCAACGCCGAGACTGCGGTGATCCTGGCTGCAACGTGGTCCGGAAAGACGGTGGTCGCGTCATAGAAGGTTTCCGGTTCGGCGTCCTCGGAGGTCCACAGCCAGGTGACGCCGGTCGCCGCGCGCACCAGCGGGCCGTAACCCATGCGGTCGCTCCACGGGCCGGTCGCCCCGTACGCGCTACTCTCCGCCAGCACGATGCGCGGATTGATCTCGCGCAAACGCTCGTATGAAAAGCCGAGCGAGTCAAGCGTTCCCGGTTTGAAGTTGGCGAATACGGCGTCTGCGCCTGCGACCAGGCGCCGGAAAAGCTCGGCGCCGTCGGGGTGCCGCAGGTCGAGACCGAGGCTCTTTTCGTTGCGGTGCGTCAGCGCCCACGATCTGCTCATCGTCGTGCCCGGCGTGGTTTGGCGAAGCCCGTCGGGATACGCGGCACTCTCCACCTTGATGACCTCGGCGCCCAGGTCCGCGAAAAGCCGGCCCAGTTCTCCGCCTGCGACTATCACTCCGAGGTCGAGGATTCGCACGCCATCGAAAGGCCGTCGAATATCAGCGCCAGGCGGTTGGCTGGCGAACGGCGCTGCGGCCCAAGCGGGGTCATCGCCGCCCACCTCCGGAGCAGGGCGTACCAATCCGGCGTGGCGACCGTCGACGACGACGGGCCCAACCGGAACGGTCAGCGTCACGTCACCAGTGAGCGGCAGGTCGGTCAGCGCGCCCACCGCGCGAAAGTGCTCTGACGCCAAGGCCTCTGCCGCGGTGAGGACCGCGGCCACCGGCACCCCTCGCGCCTGTCCGCCGGAGACCAACTCGGCCATCGTCTGCGATGCGAACAGGCCGGCGATCGCGGCGTTCAATTCGCGCGAGGCCGCGTAGCGCGCGCCTATGGTGTCGAATTTGGGGCCGGCGAATTGCGCTGGTTCGCCGAGCCAGCCACGCATCCCGCGCCATTGCCGCGGCGACAGCAGGCAGATGCGGACGTTACCGTCCTTACAGGCGAAGATCGGGTAGATGTGCTGATTGCGCGGCCTGCCGCGCCACAACTCCCCCGCTGACTTGAGGCCGACGGCGGCCTGACCCTCCGACCCGAACGGCGGATCGAGCGACTGCAGGACCGCCTCGAAACGCGAGAAATCGATGTAATCGCCGCGACCGTCGCGCAATCGGCGGTAGAACGCGGCCAGCGCTGCCCAGGCGGCCTGGACCGCCGCCGTCCCCGTTGCCACCCCCTCGGGCGGCAGTACCGGTCTGCCGGTCGTCGGACCGGTTCGCGACAGCGCGGTCGACAGCGCGTACAACACGGCGTCGGTGGCCCGCCGCGAACGATATGGACCGGCGGCGCCGAAGTCGGTCACAGACAATGTCACCAGGTGTCCGAACTGGCCCGCGAGAGCGGCGCACGATGTTCCGAACGACGCAGCGGTTCCGGGGTTGCCGCCGTCCACAACGATGTCCGCGGCACCTGCCAACTCGATCAGCCGCTGCCGATCTTCGGCACGGTCCGGGTCGAGCACCGCGCTGCGCTTGTTCGCGTTGTTCACCGCGAACGCGATGCTCGCGCCGGCGACGCCCGGCAATGCGTGACGCGCCTCGCTTCCCCCGGGAGGCTCGACCTTCAAGACGTCGGCGCCCAGGTCCGCGAGCAGGCGACCGACGCCGTCCGATGATGCTCCGCCCAGGTCCAGCACGCGCACGGACGCCAGCAGTCCACTCATCGGGCCAGCAACCGTTGCACCCATTCGAGATGGGAGTCGGTGGTGGAGGCGACGTAGAGCAGGTCGACGAACGCGTCGGGATAACCGTTGGCGGCCAGCACCTGTACCGCCTCGGCCACCTCGTCGACAGGAGTGCCCTCGGCGACATTAATCCGAACGTAGGTGTGGATCGTCGACGGATCGCGTCCGGCGGCACGGGCGGCGTCGTCGATCGACCGGCGCTGCCAGTTCAGCATGTCGAGGCTCACTCCGCCCGGCACCTGCACGACGGCGCTCCAGCCGTCGGCGCGTTCACCGATCCGCCTCAGGCCGGCGGGGTTGAACGCCGCCAGGTAGATCGGCGGGTGCGGCTCCTGAACCGGTTTGAGGTCAACCCACGATTCCGGGATCGTCCAGCGATCGCCATGGTGCGCAACGGGATTCGTCGTCCACAACTTGTCCAGCGCGTCCAGGAGCTCGTCGAGCTGTGCGCCGCGGCGACGGAACGGGGCACCCGCCGCCTCGTACTCCTCGGGCGACCAGCCGATGCCGAAGCCGGGGAGCAGTCGCCCACCGCTGACCACATCCAGGCTGGTCAACTGCCGGGCCAGCTGAACCGGCGGATACCACGGAGCGACGAACACGCTGGCACCCAGGCGGACGCTCGTCGTCGCGGTCGCGGCCACGGCCAAGGCGATGAACGGATCGATTCCGGCACGGAACTGCTCGGGAATGGTGTCCTTGCCCGCATAACCGACGCCGGGGTGCACCGCGGCCAACAGCCGGTCCCCGACCCAGAGGCTGCCGGCGCCGAATTCCTCGGCCGCCGATGCGAAGCGGGCCAGCTCGGCGACGGCGCCCGCCCCATATTGCGGCACTGCAAATCCCAGCACGACCGACAGGGTAATGCGCGCGACCGCGACTACTCGTTGTCGCCTCCGGTCGCGGCCGTGGCGGCGATATTGGTGCGCCCCGCCAGTTCGCGCGCGTCGGGCCACACCCAATCGCGAACCTCAGGAAGGTCGTCACCGTGCTCGCGGGTGTATTGGCGGGCGGTGATCCTCATGTCGACCATGCGCTGGCGAAGCGTCGCGCACCGCGACTGCAGGAACGGCACGCGGTCGATCACGTCGATCACCAGGTGGAATCGGTCGAGATCGTTGAGCATGACCATATCGAAGGGGGTGGTCGTGGTCCCCTCTTCCTTGTAGCCCCGTACGTGCACGTTGTTGGCACCGTCGCGGCGGTAGATGAGCCGATGGATCAGCCACGGATAACCGTGATAGGCGAAGATCACCGGCTTGTCGCGAGTGAAGATCATGTCGAATGCGCGATTGGACAAACCGTGGGGGTGCTCGGTGTCGTCCTGCAGTCGCATGAGGTCGACGACGTTGACGAAGCGCACCTTCAACGCGGTCAGGTGCTGCCTGAGCAGGTCGACCGCCGCCAGACCTTCCAGAGTCGGCACATCCCCGGCCGTCGCGATGACGACGTCCGGGTCGGTGCCGAGTTCCTCGCTGCCTGCCCACTCCCAGATGCCCAATCCCCTGGTGCAGTGCGCGATCGCCTCGTCCATGGTGAGGAAGTTGGGGTGGGGCTGTTTGCCCGCCACCACCACGTTCACGTATTGGCGAGAGCGAAGGCAGTGGTCGTAGGTGGACAACAGGGTGTTCGCGTCCGGCGGGAGGTACACCCTGACGACCTCGGCTCGCTTGTTGACCACGTGGTCGATGAAGCCGGGGTCTTGATGACTGAAGCCGTTGTGGTCCTGCCGCCAAACGTGGCTTGACAGTAGATAATTCAGGCTGGCGATCGGCCGGCGCCACGGTATGTGGTTGGTGACCTTGAGCCATTTGGCGTGCTGGTTGACCATCGAATCGACGATGTGGATGAACGCCTCATAGCAGTTGAACAGACCGTGCCTGCCGGTCAGCAGGTATCCCTCCAGCCAGCCCTGGCACTGGTGCTCGGACAGCATCTCCATGACGCGCCCGGCGCGCGCGAGGTGCTCGTCCACCTCAGGCCCGACGAATTCGGCATTCCACTGTTTGGCGGTCGCCTCGAACACGGGCTGAAGGCGATTGGACGCGGTCTCGTCGGGCCCGAAGATCCGGAAGTTGTCGGGGTTGAGCCGAATCACTTCGGTGAGCCACTGGCCGAGCACCTTGGTCGCCTCGGCGATGGTCGCGCCCGGCGCGGGTACGTCCACGCCGTAGTACCGAAAGTCGGGCAGCCGCAGATCTTTCAGCAGTATTCCGCCGTTGGCGTGCGGATTGTCACTCATTCGCAGCGCGCCTTCCGGCGCCAGCGCGGCGATGGCGGGGTCGAGTTTGCCATCGTAGCCGAATAATTCGTCGGCCCGGTAGGAGCCCAACCAGTCAGCGAGCACCTGCAGATGCTCGGGGGTATCGCGGGCGCTGGCGAGTGGAACCTGATGTGCACGCCAGGATCCCGTGGTCTTCTTTCCGTCGATGTACTGCGGCCCCGTCCATCCCTTCGGAGTACGGAACACGATCATCGGCCACGCCGGGCGCCGCTCATCACGCTCGGCTGCTCTGGCCTTGATCTCCGAGATCTCGTTGAGCACCTCGTCGAGCAACGACGCGAACCGCCGGTGGACGTCGGCGATGTCGTCGTCCTCGCTCGCCTCGAAGAAATACGGGTTGTGGCCGTAACCGACCATCAGGCTCCGAAGTTCATCTGTGGGGATGCGGTCCAGAACCGTGGGATTCGCGATCTTGTACCCGTTCAGGTGCAGGATCGGCAGCACCACCCCATCTTTGGCGGGGTTGACGAACTTGTTCGAATGCCAACTCGTCGCGAGCGCGCCGGTCTCGGCCTCACCGTCGCCTACGACCGCCGCGACCAAGAGGTCCGGGTTGTCGAAGGCGGCGCCGTACGCATGCGAAAGCGCGTACCCGAGCTCGCCACCCTCGTGGATGGAGCCCGGCGTTTCCGGCGCAACGTGCGACGGTATGCCGCCGGGAAAGGAGAATTGGCGAAACAACCGCCGAATACCCTCGGCGTCCTGGGGGATGTCCGGGTACACCTCCGAATAGGTGCCGTCGAGGTAGGCGTTGGCGACCAGTCCGGGACCGCCGTGCCCGGGACCGGTGATGTAGATGGTCGACTGCGCACGCTCCTTGATGGCCCTGTTGAGATGCGCATATAAGAAGTTCAGGCCGGGCGTGGTTCCCCAGTGCCCGAGCAGACGAGGCTTGACATCGTCGCGCGACAGCGGTGTCTTCAGCAGCGGGTTGGCCAGCAGATAGATCTGGCCCACCGAAAGGTAGTTCGCGGCGCGCCACCAGCCGTCGATCTGGGCGACCGTCTCGTCGCTCAGCGAGCGCGATTCGGCGGAGGTCCAATTGTGCGTCAAGGCGGTCATCGCACCGTGCTCCTGTCGCGTCGCGTTCGGGTTTCCCATACCCATCAAACGCCCGTAGGCCACGTTGTGCCCGACGTGTGAGAGTTGTTCACTCCTCGGCTACCGGCCGACGTGAGATACGCGTTCGCTGTCTCAGGAGACGCTCAGCGAATACCGGTAGGATTCCGACCCGTGTCCGATCAAGCGCTGGTAGCTGAGCCTCCGCACCCGCTGATCGGCCAATTATCAGCGATTCATCATTTCCGTATCTATGCCGACATCGCCGTCGTGGTGGTGGTACTTGCGCTCACCAACCTGATCGCGCATTTCACCACCCCGTGGGCCAGCTTCGCGACGGTGCCGGCGGCCGCCGTAGGCCTGCTGCTACTCGTGCGGTCACGCGGTCTGGGTTGGGCCGAGCTGGGCCTGGGCCGGGAGCACTGGAAGTCTGGTGCGGGCTACGCGCTGGCCGCCGTCGTGCTGGTGGTCTCGGTGATCGCCGTGGGTGCGCTGCTGCCGTGGACGCGGCCGATGTTCATGAACAACAACTACGCGACGATCTCCGGTGCGTTGATCGCGTCGATGATCATCATTCCGCTGCAAACGGTGATTCCGGAGGAGCTGGCGTTCCGCGGCGTACTGCACGGTGCGCTGAACCGCGCGTGGGGTTTCCGTGGGGTGGCGGCGGCGGGGTCGCTGCTGTTCGGGCTGTGGCATATCGCCACCTCATTCGGCCTCACCAGCAGTAACGTCGGATTCACGCGTCTGTTCGGCGGCGGATTGCTGGGCACGGTGGCCGGTGTGGTCCTTGCGGTCGCGGCCACGGCCTTCGCCGGGTTCGTGTTCACCTGGCTGCGTCGGCGCAGTGGGAGTCTGATCGCGCCTATCGCGTTGCACTGGTCGCTCAACGGACTGGGTGCGCTGGCTGCCGCCGTGGTGTGGCATCTGTCGACCTGACTGACATCAATCCCGTCGCTGCGCCCGCCCCACAAGTCAGTTCGCCTTTCGGCGGCGTGCGCGGAACTCACGGTTCTTGAGTTTGTTGCCACACGCCGACATTTCGCACCATGTGCCGCCGTGGTTGCGGGACCTGTCGTAGAACGCCCACCGGCATTCGTCGTTTGCGCACACCTTCAGACGCATCCAGCTGCCGTCGCGCTGTGCGTCGCGGATTATCATCACCAGCTCGACCAGCCGCCCGGCCAAAGAATCACCGGCCGCGGCGAGGTGGATGAAACCATCCGCGTCGAATTCGGCACGCGCGACACCGTCGGCGGCCACCGCGCGAAGCGGCGCCAACTCGGCATCTGTCGGCGAACGTCCGCCGCCATTGCGCATCAACAGTGCACGGATCGCCTCACGGACATTCCGCAGCGTCTGCAGGTCGGCGGCGCTCAGACTGCCCTCGGGTCCCATCAGGTCGTTGTCGATCAGCCAGGGCCGCGCATCGTCGGGGTCGGCGAGTCGATCCGGGCCCGCGGGCAGCTCCACGGTGTTGACCAGCGCTTGAACTCGAAGAAGCGGCCCGGGCGCCGGTTTGGATTCCTCGTCGGCCAGCCAAGGCATCGCGTCCGCAACCATGAATCCATGGTAGGCCTGCATGACCGGCATATCAACTTGACTGGTCATGCATGACCGCTGTAGCGTCTTAGACAGTCACGAAAAACATACGAACGCCGCGACGCGGCAAAGAGGTTGATATGCATGGCTGACAACAGGTTCCCAGCCGACGTTGTTTCCACCATCCACACAACTGCCAGGCCTTACGCGCGTCCGCGACCCTCGCTGACGGCCCGGCTGACCGCGCGACTTCTGGCCTACCGGCTCGACAGGCAGATCGCCGTCGGCGTACCCGCCCCGGAAGGCAGTGCGCTCGCAGCCCACGAGGCGCGCCTGACGTCACCTGTCGAACGGCAGGCCATCGCGCGAACACTGCGCCTGGCGCTGCGCGACGCGCAGGTAGGTGGCCTCGTACTGTCCTCGCGGCTTCCCGTCCACATTCCCAACATCACGGCGACCGAAGACGTGATCGACGCGGTCACCTTGCGACTGCACTCACCCCGCCCGGTGAACGCGCGAGGCATGGCGCGGTTGCGCCAGATTCTGAGCGACGGGACCGGACCGTTCTACCGGTATGGGCGTGGCGATCTGAGGGGCCGACTCGGCGCTGCTCTCGCGGCGCTCTAGACAACCAACACAGCCGCGCCGGAGATGCGCCCGGCGCCCAGATCCGCGAGCGCATCGTCGGCCTTGCCCAGCGGGTACCTCGGACTGGTCACCTCGAGGCGATGGCGACCGGCGAAGGCAAGGAACTCGCGTGCGTCGGCGCGGGTGTTCGATGCCACGGACCGCACCTGGCGCTCCTGGAAGAGATGGCGCTGGTAGTTCATGGGCGGGATATCGGACAAGTGGATACCGGCAATGGCCAAGGTGCCGCCGCGGTCCAGCGCCTCCATCGCGGGCAACACCAAATCGCCGACGGGCGCGAAGAGAATCGCGGAATCAAGTGCCACCGGCGGACGGTCGGAGGCGCCCTGCACCGATGCGGCTCCCAACGCCAGCGCCAACTCCTTCGCCTTCTCTCCGCGCGTCATCACGTGCACCTCGGCGCCCTGTGCGAGTGCCACCTGCGCGGTGAGGTGTGCGCTTCCGCCGAACCCGTAGATGCCCAGCCGGCCGCCGGCGGGCAGTTCTGCACGCATCAGCGCGCGATAACCGATGATGCCCGCGCAGAGCAGCGGCGCCAGTTCCGTATCGGAGTACCGATCAGGAAGGAGATATGCGTAAGTAGCTGGGACAGTGGTGAATTCGGCATATCCGCCATCGGCGTCCCATCCGGTGTACAGCGACTCCGGGCAGAGGTTCTCGTTGCCGCGTTCGCAGAACCTGCACCGGCCGCACGTGTGCCGGAGCCACGCGATACCGACCCGATCGCCCACCGCGAACTCGCCCCCGATCCCTGGCGCGACATCGGGGCCCACCTCGATAACCTCGGCCACCACCTCGTGACCCGGAATCACTCCGGAGCGGTGTACCGGCAGGTCACCCTCGGCGACGTGAAGGTCGGTGCGGCACACGCCGCAAGCCCGCACTGCGACGAGAAGCTCGCCGGGCGCTGGCCGTGGTACTTCGGCAGTCACGTGCTCCAGCGGCCCGCTGCTCATGGGCCCCGGCCG
Source organism: uncultured Actinomycetota bacterium (assembly GCA_963843135.1). GTDB lineage: Bacteria > Actinomycetota > Actinomycetes > Mycobacteriales > Mycobacteriaceae > Mycobacterium. The sequence goes on along the minus strand of CAWJJA010000024.1, from coordinate 143,109 downwards.
ACGAACCCGCCAGGCCGTCATCGTTGGGGTGTTCACCACCCCATCGTGACGCTAGGTCTTTTTCTGCACCAGGCCGACGAGCCACAGCAGGATGACCGAACCGAGTATCGCGGTGAAGAACGTGAACCACCAGCCACCCTCGGCCGTATCAAACCAGAAGCTGAGGAGGAAGCCGCCGATCAAGGCGCCGACGATGCCGATCACTATGTTCACCAGAATGCCGGATCCGCCGCCCTTGACGATTTTTCCGGCGATCCAGCCGGCGAGCGCTCCGATGATGATGTAGCCGATCCAGCCGACGCTTGTCAGCGTGCTTGACCGTTCTCCGAGGAATTCGGTAGCCGCAATGATGTCCATTCCGATCTCCTGCCTATCCCTGGCCGTGGCTCAGCGCGGCCGCTGGACCACCACTACCTATACCGGACGCGGGTAACGATTCGGCGGCTACCAAGGTCAAGATCAGCTGTCGCCGAAATGGGATTCCTAACCGGTCACGAACGCATAACCTGTGAATAACGCGGTGCGGGCCGCGGGCCAGCCATGTACCGGGCGGGGCACCGGTACCGGACGGAAAAGGTGGAGGGCATGAAAGCACTTGTTGCACTGGCGATCAGTGCCATGACGGCCAGTGGTATCGCCATCGCCCTGGCCGCTCCGGCGAACGCCGGGTGCCAGTCGGGTTGGACCCCATGGGGCGGCGGCGAGATCTGCGACGGACCGATCGCACCCGATGGCAACTTCCAGCGCTGCCAGACCACCGGAGTCCTCGGGTTCGGCGGAGGCAACTGCTTCATCGTCAACGTCGGCAGCGCCCAGCCGCCGTGGGTCGGCCCCTGAACACCAACTGACAGTTAGGCATTGCGTTCCGCCCCGGGGCGGAACGCCCCGCCGTCAGGGCGGCGGGAGCATTCCTGGGGCTGCCTCGGGTGCCACCGGTACGGGCACCCCCACTGCTGGCGCCGCAGGCGGCGGCGGCGGCGCGTTGGGATCCGCCGGAGGCGGCGGTGGCGCGTTGGGATCCGCCGGAGGCGGCGGTGGCGCGTTGGGATCCGCCGGAGGCGGCGGTGGCGCGTTGGGATCCGCCGGCGCAGGCGGCGGAGCCACCGGCGCGGCGTAGGGCCGGATCGAGTTGGCGAGTGTGGCGGCCTCTTCCTTCGGGATCGGGTTGGTGTCCGTCCCGAGCCACACGACGAACCATCGCTGCGGGGTGCGCTGGCCTCGGGGTGTGCCGGGCTCGACCGGCTCACCGACCACGCCCGCCCAGATCTGGCCGGTGGGCTTGTTGGTGTCGGTGAACTTCACCTCGTAGTAAGACGCCACACCCGGCATGCCGGCAGCATCGAGCGGGAACGTCTGCTGATTCATACGAGTACCGGGGAACGGCATGAAGAACTCGCCCATATCCGACGCCAACCGCTGGGCGGCCTTGGTGTTGTCGGTTTCAGCACCAGCGAACAGCTTCAGGTCGAGGCGTCCGAGCAGCACGCTCGTATCGTTCGGCGGTTCCGCGCCTTCAGGTGCGATTCGCGTCAGCAACGCCTGGCCGTAAGACAGCTGGGTGGAATCCGAGACCTTCCAACCCGCGGGCACCACGAAGCTCAGGCCGCCGGCGGCATTGTCGACGCGTCCCGGGTCGACCGGCGGCGGCGCGTTGGGATCAGCCGGCGGAGGCGGCGGCGCGTTGGGATCGGCCGGCGGAGGCGGCGGCGCGTTCGGATCGGCCGGCGGAGGCGGCGGCGCGTTCGGATCGGCCGGCGGAGGCGGCGGCGCGTTCGGATCGGCCGGCGGAGGCGGCCCCTGCATGAACGTGTTGCCGCTCGGTGGCGGCGGTGGCGTCGGCGTGGGCTCGGGTTGCGCCTGCGCGATCGACGGCAGCGTGAGCGCCACTGCCGTGGCGCCGGTCAGCGCCGCGATCGCCAGCGACTTCGAGAGGCCCTTGCGGTGTCCGCGTATCGCGTCCGGCTCATTCATGGGAAAGAAACTACCGTGTTGCCGCCGTGACGCAAGTGCGAGTTGCTCCAAAAGTGCTTTACTGTGACATTGCTGTGCACGTTAAACCTCCAGCCTACTCGGAGATAGCCGATTGCTGAGAAAACAAGCTTCCGCGCGTGGCGCGGGGGTGCGCACACGGCGGGCTGGCGCCGGTCCTCGATGCTATCCAGTCGGTACTTCGCGGCGATGCGCCACGCCGTTACGGGCTCGGGAGAAGGGTTACCTCCTGCGCCTTCACCGAGAAGTAGACCCGCTCCCCCGGCGTCAGTCGCAATTCGGCCGCCGAGTCGGCGGTGATATCCGCGGCGATGCCCGGCACACCGTCTGGCTGTTCCTCGGCGCGGACGCGGATCGCGGGCCCTCGGCTGTCGAGTTCGGCGACCGTGACGGCCACGGTGTTGCGAGGACTGCCGTGCGGCGCGTCGCGGTACACGGCGACGGCCGCCGGTGAGAACAACGCCACCGTCTGCTGCCCGAGTACAGTGTCGGGTCCTGGCACTCCGTGCCACACCACACCCTGATGCGTCGTCAGCACACCCCCTGAACCGGCCGTGCCGATGACCAGGTTCACTCCGGCGAAACGCGCTCCGAATCTGCTGCGAGGTGCGCCTAACACCGCTGCGGTGGAGCCTTTTTCGACAATCCGGCCGTCCTCGAGGACCAGCACCGTATCGGCGAGGGTGAGCACGTCGATCAGGTCATGGGTGATCAACACCACCGATCGCCCGTCGCGGACCAGCACCCGGCTCAGCAGTTTGCGCATCGTGGCTGCCACGCCCACGTCCAGTCCGGTCAACGGCTCGTCGAGGAGCAGCACGGCGGGGTCGGCGGCCAGCGCCCGAGCCAGCGCGATCCGCTGTGCCTGACCTCCTGAGAGCTGTCGCGGCATGCGTTCGGCCAGCTCAGAGGCCTCGACCTCGCCCAGCCAACGTGCCGCATCCGCCCGCGAGCTGCGCGGCGAGAACGCGACGTTTGCGGCGACGCTGAGATGCGGAAACAGCAGCGGATCCTGCAGCAGCAGCCCGACCTGGCGGTCGTGGGTGGCGACGTGTGTACCCGCAGCCGTATCCGTCAGCACCCGATCGCCGACGCGTACGACACCGTCGTCGGGCCGCACCAGACCCGCGATCACGTGCAGGATCGTGGACTTACCCGCGCCGTTGGGGCCGAGTACGGCCAGGACCTCCCCGGCGGCAACCGTGAATTCGATGTCCACACCACGGTTTTCGACGACCGCCCGAACGCTGACGTCGGTCACGATCGATCACCACGCATTGACGCCCCCCGCGCGCAGGCGCCTGCTGCCCAGGCCGAGGACGACGACTGCGGCGACGACCACGAGCAGCAACGACAGTGCGACCGCCGCGTCGGCGTCGCTCTCTCGCTGCAAATAGATCTCGAGCGGAAGGGTGCGAGTGATGCCCTCGCGCGAACCGGCGAACGTCAGGGTGGCGCCGAACTCGCCCAATGAGCGGGCGAAGGCCAGCACCGCGCCAGACACCAGGCCGGGAGCCAGAAGTGGCAGCGACACCCGCCACCAGACGGTGGTCGGCCGTGCGCCCAGGGTCGCGGCGACGACCTCGTATTCGACCCCTGCGGTACGCGCAGCACCTTCCAGCGAAATAACCAGGAACGGCAGCGACACGAAGGTCTGCGCCAACACGACGGCCGTTGTGGTGAACGCGATCTGGATCCCCGCGGCGTTCAGGTACTGCCCGATCAAGCCCAGCCGGCCGTAGGCGTAGAGCAGCGCGATGCCGCCGACCACGGGCGGAAGCACGAGCGGCAGCAGGATCATCGGCCGGGTCATCCGCACCAGCCGGGCGTCGCTGCGGGCGAACACAAGAGCCATCGGCACCCCGAGAACCAGGCACAGCGCCGTGCTCGCCGCCGCGGTGCGCATACTCAGTTCCAGGGCGGACCGTGACGCCGGGCTGGTGATCAACGACCAGAACTGCGGCCAGTCGACCTTGGTGGCGACCGCGACAAGAGGAACCGCGACGAAAAGCGCCCCGAGCGCGGCGGGGAGGTAGATCCAGCGTGGGAGGGCGGCCGACGGGGTCAAGGCGTGGCGAGAGCTGCGGAATTCGGGCTCGTCGGTGCCGCAATGGGCTTCACAGATCACGACCTTATGGCACTTCGGCCGCGATGTGGCGGCTTGTTCGCGCGCCGCGTTTCGTCCTGTAGCTACTGTCCAGTAACATTTCGTGCAACGACTGGGGTTCAGCGTTGAACACGAGGAGGTCCTTGCCATGGAGGTGCTTGTCACCGGCGGCGACACCGACCTAGGGCGCACGATCGCGGAGAGCTTCCGTGATGCGGGCCACCGGGTCGTGATCGCGGGCGCACGACGCGATGACCTGGACGTTGCGGCGAAAGAACTCGAAGTCGACGCCATCGTCTTCGACAACACGGACCCGGCAAGCCTGGAAGAGGCACGGGACCAGTTCCCCCACCATCTCGACACCATCGTCAACGTGCCCGCCCCCCGATGGGACTCCGGCGATCCGCGCACCTACTCCCTCACGGATCAAGCCGCGGCCTGGCGCAACGGGCTCGACACAACGGTGTTGTCGGCCGTGCTCACGGTGCAGATCCTCGGTGACCACCTGCGGTCGGGCGGTTCGATCATCAGCGTACTGCCGGAAAGCGCGGCGCAGGGCGGTGCGGAGTCGGCCATCAAGGCAGCGCTCTCCGATTGGACCGCCGGGCAGGCCGCGCACTTCGGCATCCGCGGCATCACCGCGAACGTGGTCGCATCGGGCAGACGCGCCGAGCCCGGCTACGACGGGCTGTCTCGCACGCCCCCGCCGGTAGCCGACGAGATCACCCGGCTCGCGTTGTTCCTGACCACGCCGTCCGCCCGGCACATCACCGGTCAGACGCTGCATGTCAGCCACGGTGCGCTGGCGAACTTCGGCTGAATATTCCTTCGTTCGCCGATAGCTAATGCGGGGTGACCGCCCCGGTTAGTTGTGGTTACGTGAAGGCGTGACCATCAAACTCGGACTCCAGATACCCAACTTCTCCTACGGCACCGGCGTCACCGAACTCTTTCCCACCGTCATCGCCCAGGCTCAGGAAGCCGAGGCCGCCGGCTTCGACTCCGTCTTCGTGATGGACCACTTTTATCAACTGCCGGGGCTTGGCACCCCGGACCAGCCGATGCTCGAGGCCTATACCGCGCTCGGCGCGTTGGCGACCGCGACCGAACGTGTCCAATTGGGCACCTTGGTCACCGGAAACACTTACCGCAATCCGACACTGCTGGCCAAAGCGATCACCACCCTCGACGTCGTCAGTCAGGGACGCGCCATCCTCGGCATAGGGACCGGCTGGTTCGAACTCGAGCACGACTCACTCGGCTACGAATTCGGCACATTCACCGATCGCTTCAACAAGCTCGGCGAAGCCCTGCAGATCATCCTGCCGATGCTCTCCGGCGAGCGGCCGACTGTTGACGGCAAGTACTACAAGACTGTGGAGGCCATGGCCGAACCACGCTTCCGCGACCATATTTCCCTGATGATCGGCGGCAGCGGCGAGAAGAAGACGATTCCCTTGGCCGCCAAGCACTTCGACCATCTGAACATCATCGCGGGATTCGACGAGCTGGCCCGCAAGGTCGATGTGGTCAAGCAGAATTGCGAGAAGATCGGCCGCGACCCGGCCACCCTCGAGACGAGCATGCTCGTGATGGCGGTGATCAACGAGAACGCCACTGAGGATCTGATTCCCGAAGATTTCCGGCAAAACGTTGTCTTCGGCGGTGCAGAACAGATCGCCGAACAAATCGAGACGAAAGTGCTCGCCGCAGGCGTCGACGGCGTGATTCTCAGTCCGGTCACCAACATCGACGGCTACCACCCCGGAGGCATCACGGCCGTCGGCAAATTGTTGCGCCCACTTCTCAACGCTTGATTCCACCCCTTGACGTGGGAAACAACACAGCGCAACGATGCGGCTATCGGAGGTTCAGGCGGCTACCGTAGGGGGTAGGACATGCACGTGACGCACCGTCGAGGAGCCCGAATATGAGCCATCCCGGAGCCACTGCAACTGATAGGCACAAAGTCGTCATCATCGGTTCGGGGTTCGGCGGACTGACCGCGGCCAAGGCGCTCAAGCGGGCCGACGTCGACGTCAAGATGATCGCCAAGACCACCCACCACCTGTTCCAGCCGCTGCTTTACCAGGTCGCCACCGGCATCATCTCCTCGGGCGAGATCGCACCCCCGACCCGGATGATCCTGCGCAACCAGAAAAACGCACAGGTGCTGCTCGGCAATGTGACGCACATCGACCTGTCCAACCAGACCGTCAGGTCGGAGTTGCTCGGGCACACCTACGTCACCCCGTACGACACGCTCATCGTCGCGGCCGGGGCGGGCCAGTCCTACTTCGGCAACGATCATTTTGCGGAGTGGGCGCCTGGCATGAAGTCAATTGACGACGCCCTGGAGTTACGCTCCCGCATCCTCGGCGCATTTGAACAGGCCGAACGGTCCAGCGACCCCGCCCGACGCGAGAAGCTGCTGACTTTCACCGTGGTCGGGGCCGGACCGACCGGCGTCGAAATGGCCGGGCAGATCGCCGAGCTGGCCGATCACACGCTGAAAGGCGCGTTCCGCCACATCGATTCGACGACGGCGCGGGTGATCCTGCTCGACGCTGCGCCCGCCGTGCTGCCCCCGATGGGTGAGAAGCTCGGCAACAAGGCGCAGGCGCGCCTGGAGAAGATGGGCGTCGAGATCCAGCTCGGTGCGATGGTCACCGACGTGGACCGAAACGGCATCACCGTCAAGGATCCCGACGGCACGTTCCGTCGCATCGACTGCTCGACCAAGGTGTGGTCGGCCGGCGTATCGGCCAGTCCGCTCGGCCGCGATATTGCCGATCAGTCCGACGCCGAGGTCGACCGTGCGGGACGGCTGAAGGTGCTGGGCGACCTGACCGTTCCCGGCCATCCGAACGTATTCGTCGTCGGCGATATGGCCGCCGTCGAGGGCGTTCCCGGTATGGCGCAGGGCGCCATCCAGGGCGGCAAGTACGCCGCCAAGGCCGTCAAAGCCGAGCTCAAGGGTGCCAACCCCGCCGAGCGCGAACCCTTCCAGTACTTCGACAAGGGCTCGATGGCCACGGTGTCGCGCTTTTCTGCGGTCGCCAAGATCGGGCCACTGGAATTCGGCGGCTTCATCGCCTGGCTGGCGTGGCTCGTGCTGCACCTGGTGTATCTGGTCGGCTTCCGCCGCAAGATCACCACACTGCTGTTGTGGACGGTGACGTTCCTGTCGAAGAAGCGCGGAAACCTCACGATCACGGAGCAACAGGCTTACGCCCGCACCAGGATCGAAGAACTCGAGGAGATCGCGGCCTTGGTACAGGATCCTCCGGAGAAAGCGGCGGTCTAGAGCCGCTCGCCCTGCCACGTCGACAGGCAGCCGCCGCCGGCCAACGCGAGCGCCAAGCCGGCGGTGTCGGCTTCCGTTTCGGGATAATGCAGTTCGCTGATGCACGCCATGGGCGTAGCGAGCTCGTCGTCGGCCACCGAGCCGCGGCCCAGCTCGATGCGGTGCCGCAGCAGTGCCGATCCCTCCACGTCGGCGTGTAGCGACCCGGACCAAAAGCCTTGCCGCTCTCCGCTTCTGCCGATCTGAATACGTTCGCGTAACCTCACGCGCCCCGACCCGTCCATAGCCAGGTGTGTCGACGTGAAGTGTCGGGAGGCGCCCGCGACGACCGTGGGTTGCGGATCGACGTCGAGTTCACCTGCTACCTCGAGAGTCCAGATCGCGTGTGACTCAGGCGTGGTCGGACCGGGAAGCGTCATCGTCGCCGCCGCCGTGCGCAGCCGAAGCCGTGCACCCGGTTCCACGACGATGCGCACGAATACGGAGTCACCGCCGAGCGGGGTGGCCGCCGCCGACACCAGGTGCACCGTGTCGGGTTCGGTTTCCCGCGCGGCGAGCCCGCCGTGGGATTCGATGCGCGGCCGCCGATCGCGACGCGCCACGATGAGCACGTCGGATCGCACTAGACCGGGACCCGCAGCTGTTCGCGCACCCACGTCAGCACTGCCGTTGCGCCCGGGTCTTCGGTCAGCGAGATCAACAGGGCCGGGCGGTCGCCGCGGACCGTGGCCGCGTCACGGCGCATCACCTCCAGGTCGGCTCCGACGAGCGGAGCCAGATCGGTCTTGTTGACCACCAACAGATCTGAGTAGGTCACGCCCGGTCCGCCCTTGCGCGGCACCTTGTCGCCACCGGCGACGTCGATGACAAAGATCTGCACGTCGACAAGCCCGGACGAGAAGGTCGCTGTGAGGTTGTCGCCGCCGGATTCCACCAGGATCAGATCGAGCCGCTCGTTGCCCGCGATCAGGTCGTCGATCGCGTCGAGGTTCGCGGTGATGTCGTCACGGATCGCGGTGTGGGGACAGCCGCCGGTCTGCACGGCAGCGATGCGACTGTCGGGAAGGACGGCATGGCGGCGCAGGAAATCGGCGTCTTCGGTGGTGTAGATGTCGTTGGTGAGCACCGCCAGCGACAGCTCGTCACGCAGTTGCCTGCACAAAGCGGCCACCAGCGCCGTCTTACCCGATCCGACGGGGCCGCCGATGCCGATGCGCAGCGGCTCCCCCGGCGCCCGCCGGCGCTTGGGGCGGTCGGAGTGGCCATGTGGCTGGCCGTCGAGGAAATGCGGTGGCATGTAAGGGCTCTCTTTCAAGATGCGAACAGAGGTCGCTCGCGTTGGCTGTGCCGCTGGGCCAGCACATCGAGCAGCGGGTCGGACAGATCGGCAAGCTCCTTGCAGGCCGATGCGGAGGTCTGCTCACACAACGTCGCCAGCTCGAAGGTCAGCGCCGCGACATCGCCCGGGTCGAGTGCGAGCAGCCGTTGCGCTGCGGTCGCCGATCCGGTCATCGTCGTGTACACGGCCGTCAGTGCCGTGTGTTCGGGCTCGAGCCCGCCCATCTCGCCGACCACACCCGACGACAACCGCGAGATGCGGTGTCGTGCCGAGCTCATCCCAGCGTCTCGGCCGGCCAGACTCGCCGCGCCAACCGCAATAGACCACGCCCCTGAGCGCGGGATGCCTGGCGTGCGGCGGGCGCCGGTGTGCGGGCATCGATCTCGTGATCCGCCCGGGTGACCGTCAGGCTTCCGCTGTGCACGGCCGCGGCCACCGAGGCGGTCACCAAACCGGTCGTGCGGATCCGCCGGCACAGGAAGGCCCGCAGTGTCACCACATCGCGGACCAGCCCCTCGGTGACGGCCTCCTCGACGCCGCCGGAGTGAACGTGACCGCCCGTCGGCAGCCGCGAGTCCGACAGCGTCAGCAGCGTCGCCAAGCTCGTCATCGGACTACAGACCCCTCAGAACAGGAAATAGCGTTGTGCCATCGGCAACTCGACAGCAGGGTCCTCTTGCCAGACGTCGCCGTCGATCCGCACGGTAAAGGTATCGGGATCGACCTCGATCTCGGGAAGGGCATCGTTGAGCGGCATTTCGGCCTTGCCGACACCGCGGACGTCCTTGACCGCGACCAGCCTGCGGTTGACGGCGAGCCGGTCGGCAAGCCCGTCGTCGACAGCCTGTTGGGATACGAAGTGCACAGACGTCGCCGCCGCGGCCGCGGGCGCCGCACCGAACATCGGCCGCGGCAGTACCGGCTGTGGAGTGGGGATCGAGGCATTCGCGTCGCCCATTGCCGCCCAGGCGATCATGCCGCCCTTGAGCACCACATGAGGACGCACACCGAAGAACGCGGGCTCCCACAGCACAAGGTCAGCAAGCTTGCCGACCTCCACCGAACCGATCTCGTGGTCGAGCCCGTGCGCGACGGCCGGACAGATCGTGTACTTCGCGACGTATCGGCGGGCGCGGTTGTTGTCGGCGCTCCCGTCGCCGGGTAGTGCACCCCGGCGTCGCTTCATCACATGGGCGGTCTGCCAGGTGCGGATCACCACCTCGCCGATGCGGCCCATGGCCTGGGAGTCGCTGCCGATCATCGATATCGCGCCGATGTCGTGCAACAGATCCTCGGCGGCCATCGTCGACGGCCGGATGCGGCTTTCGGCGAACGCGAGATCCTCTGGCACCGCGGGATTGAGGTGATGGCACACCATCAACATGTCCAGGTGCTCGTCGAGGGTGTTGACGGTGTGCGGGCGCGTGGGGTTGGTGGAACTGGGCAGCACGTACGGTTCGGCGGCCACGCGGATGATGTCTGGCGCGTGCCCGCCGCCCGCACCCTCGGTGTGGTAGGCGTGGATCGACCGGCCGGCGATGGCGCCGATCGTGTCCTCGACGAAACCCATCTCGTTGAGGGTGTCGGTATGCAACGCAACCTGCACCCCCGACGCGTCTGCCACCGCTAGACAGGCATCGATCGCCGCTGGTGTCGACCCCCAGTCTTCGTGCAGCTTGAAACCCGAAGCACCGCCCCTCAACTGTTCCCACAACGCCTCGGCGCTGACGGTGTTTCCCTTGCCCAGTAGCGCGATGTTGATCGGCCACGTGTCCATTGCCTCCAGCATCCGTCCCAGATGCCAGGCGCCGGGGGTGACCGTGGTGGCCTTGCTGCCTTCTGCGGGCCCGGTGCCACCGCCGACCATCGTCGTAATTCCGCTGCCTATCCCCTCCTCCATCAGCTGCGGACAGATGAAATGGACGTGCGAGTCGATGGCGCCGGCCGTGACGATGCGGCCGTCGCCGGAGATGATTTCGGTGGACGGTCCGATCACCAAGTCGGGGTGCACGCCCGTCATGATGTCGGGGTTGCCGGCCTTGCCGATCGCGCTAATGCGACCATTGCGAATACCGATGTCGGCCTTGATGATTCCCCAGTAGTCGAGGATAACCGCGCGGGTGATCACGGTGTCGGGTGCGCCCTCCGCCCGGGTGGCGCGGCTCTGCCCCATCGACTCGCGCAGTACCTTGCCGCCGCCGAAAACCGCCTCGTCGCCCGCTAATCCCGGTCCGCCGCTGCGGTCCTCGGTGATCTCGACGAACAGATCGGTGTCGGCCAGCCGGATGCGGTCGCCGGTGGTCGGCCCGTACAGCGCCGCATATCTCGGCCGCGACACCCGAGTCATGAGCCGTCCAATCGACCGGGCGGCTGCAGGCTCAGCCCGTAGACCTCGCGCGATCCGCCGAGCGGGACCATCCAGACCCGTTGGGCGACACCGGGTTCGAACCGCACAGCCGTGCCAGCAGGAATGTCCAGCCGGTGGCCGTGAGCCGCTGCGCGATCGAACTGCAGCGCGGCGTTGCTCTGTGGAAGATGTACGTGACTGCCGACCTGAATGGGGCGATCGCCGGTGTTGACGATGTCCATCTCCAGCCGTTGCGCGCCTTCGTTGATCTCGATCTCGCCGTCCCCGTAGACGACCTCACCTGGAATCATGAGATCGGGTGGTGGACGGTGACGAGTTTCGTACCGTCGGGAAATGTCGCCTCGACCTGGACGTCGTCGAGCATCTCCGGAACGCCCGTCATGACGTCGTCGCGGCCGAGAACCTCACGGCCACTGGTCATCAGCTCGGCGACCGTGCGTCCATCGCGCGCTCCCTCGAGAAGATGATCGGTGATCAACGCGACCGCCTCGGGATGATTGAGCCTGAGGCCGCGCGCCTGGCGTCGGCGCGCAAGTTCTGCGGCGTACGACAGCAGCAACCGGTCCTGTTCATGCGGCGTTAATCGCATAGTCGGGGATACTGCCACGGCCCGCACAGCTCAGCAGCGCGAGGAAGGCGGGCTGCTACTCAGCGGGAAGGTTCTGCAGCCGTACCTGGCCTCGTGCCACGACCCGCTCTTTGTCGTCGGTGACGGCGATCAGCCACAGCTGCTGCCGACGGCCGCGGTGGATGGGTGTCGATACCGCCGTCACCGTGCCCGAGGAGATTGCGCGCAGGAAGTCGGTGTTGTTGTTGACGCCGACGACGTTCCCGCCGCCGTTCTCTGTGAGCCAGATCTGCCCCGACACGCTGGCCAGGCTCTCGATGATCGCGCAGTACACGCCGCCGTGCACGATTCCCCAGGGCTGGAGCAGCTTGTCGTTGATCTGAAGACGGGCGCAGCCGCCGTCGGGGGTCAGCTCGAGGAATTCGAGACCGATCTCCGAGTCGAATCCGGCGCCAAGGGCCGAGCGGATATCTGTGGTCACGCAGATTTGTCTACACCGTGATCTCGGCAGATCGGAATTCGAGACCCGGAAATGCGGATGGGCCCCGCACCGAGTGCGGGGCCCATCCTTGGTGTGGACCGGGAGTCTCTGCAGCCCTCAGGACTCCGGTGCGGTCCGGTGGTACGAGTTCGCGTCGTGCCCAGCATAGGCAAGGCTGGCCTAATTTAGCAATACCTTTCCTGCCGATCCCGCTGCCGACCTTGTGCCGCCCCGCACCGGCAGCCCGAATCCGACCAGCGCGTCGAGAACGGCCTGGCCGCGCTGCATGCTGGTCAGCTCGCTCGAACCCGCCAGCAGAGGCACCTGGGTCGCCGCGCCCACCACCGCTGCGCCGACGATGTGCCACATCGACGCGATCGAAATCGCCGAACCGCAGACCTCGGCGAGCTTGCCGAACAACGGCTCGAGAGTGCGATGGCTGCGGTGTGCGATCCACGTCGTCAGCGCCGCCTCGCTGGGCAGGGCGACGATTCCGTCCCGTGCGGTAGTGGCCCGGACCGTCGTGCGACTCCCGAAGAACGGGTCATCCGGCAGGGCGCGCAGCGTCGGATCGACGACCCCGACCCAATCGATCGCCGCCTCGGAATCCACATGTACCCACAAGTTCTCCAGGCCGGTATCCCAGGCTCGGCCCTCGATCACGAGGAGCGGGATCACGCGTCCGATCACGACGTGGGCCAGGGTCGCCGCAAGCTGCTGGGCGACTGCCGCCCGGCTTTCGGTCTCCTCGGCCGCGAGCTTGAACATCGATTGCAGCCGGTCGCTGCTCAGCGCCTGCGTCAGCGGCCACCAACGCCTGCGCGACAGGTCGCCTATGACCGCGACGCCATAGACCCGAGGACATTCGGGATAAAGCTCGCGCAGGCGGCGGCTGGATTCGTGTAGCGGCAGGGACTGTTCGATGGCCATGCTCGCGATGAGCGGGTCGTCGACCAGAACCGTCATGGGACCTCCCGAAGTGACTTAGGCTAGCCTTACTATAATCAGACCGACCGTCGGAGCCAGACCCTGTGATCGGACTCACAAGGGTGGGCGAAGGGGGCGGTGACCTCGGAGAAACGAAGCCCAAACATTTCGTCGGGCACGCGCGGCGCCGAGCCGCACGACGTAGGCCTTACGCGATACGACGCACGGTAGTAAACCCGTAGTACGCTGGACCTACCGTCTCTAGGAGATGAACGAAGAATGGCCAAGATGACGCGTTTAGGGGAATTGGAACGCGCGGTGATGGACCACCTGTGGTCCGCGCGAGAACCCCAAACCGTGCGGCAGGTTCACGAGGCGCTCGCGACCAGCCGCGACCTTGCGTACACCACGATCATGACCGTGCTCCAGCGGCTGGCGAAGAAGCACCTTGTCGTCCAGCACCGCGATGACCGCGCCCATCGATACGCCCCGACGCATGGCCGCGACGAACTGGTCGCCGGGCTGATGGTCGACGCCCTGGATCAGGCCGCGGACTCCGGCGGCCGCGAGGCGGCGCTCGTGCATTTCGTCGAGCGTGTCGGCGCCGACGAGGCCGCAGCGCTGCGTCGCGCACTCGCCGAGCTGGAAAGCAAGGTCCGGATACCGCCACCCGCTGGCGGTCCGGGCACCGGCTGAGAGACACTTACAGCGTGTCCGCGCTGGCCTTCACCGTCATGGCGCTGGTCCTGTCGGGACCGGTGCCCGCGATGCTGGCGCGGGCAACATGGCCGTCGCGGGCGCCGCGCGCCGCCATCGTGCTGTGGCAGTCCATCGCGCTGGCCGCTGTCCTGTCGGCCTTCTCCGCCGGAATCGCAATAGCCAGCAGGCTTTTCGCGCCCGGCCACGACGGCAGACCGACCGCGGCGGTCGCCAACGAGATCGACGTTCTGGGTTGGCCGCTGTGGATCACCTATCTCGCGGTGTTCGCGCTCACGCTGGTGATCGGGGCGCGCCTCGCCGTGGCCATCGTGCTGGTCGCGATAGCAACGCGGCGCCGGCGTGCGCATCACCGGATGGTCGTCGATCTGGTGGGCAAATCGCAAAAGGCCGGGCTGCGCATTCTCGACGTCGAGGAGCCGCTGGCCTACTGTCTGCCCGGCGTACGAAGCCGCGTGGTGGTCAGCGAGGGCACGTTGACGTCGTTGGCTGACAACGAGATTGCCGCAATCCTGTCGCACGAACGTGCCCACCTACGGGCCCGGCATGACCTGGTGCTCGAGATGTTCACGGCGGTGCATGCCGCGTTCCCGCGGTTCGTGCGCAGCGCCAGCGCGCTGGACGCCGTCCGGTTGCTGATCGAGATGCTGGCCGACGACGCCGCGGTGCGCGCCGCCGGTCCCACTCCCCTGGCTCGCGCACTGGTCACCTGCGCCACCGGCCGCACACCTGCGGGTGCGCTGGCGGCGGGCGGACCGACCACCGTGGTCCGCGTGCGCCGCCTCGGCGGTCGCGGCAATAGTCTGGCGCTCGCCGCCTGCGCCTACGCATCCGCCACGGCCGTGCTGGTGCTGCCTACTGTTGCGGTGGTCCTGCCATGGTTGACCGAGTTGAATCGTTTGTTCACCGCATAGGCGTTTTTCTGTAGTAGGCCGGTACTGCACAACCAACGAAAGGTTGCCCGAATGAGCTCGTCTGAAAAACCCACGACCGGCACTGCTCAGATCGGGGTCACCGGCCTCGCGGTCATGGGCTCCAACCTCGCGCGCAACTTCGCCCATCACGGATACACCGTGGCGCTGCACAACCGTTCTGTCGCCAAGACCGATGCGCTGCTCGCCGAGCACGGCTCGGAAGGCGACTTCGTGCGCAGCGAGACCATCGGTGAATTCCTTGCGGCCCTGGAGAAGCCGCGCCGGGTGATCATCATGGTCAAGGCGGGCGATCCGACCGACGCCGTCATCAACGAACTTGCCGATGCGATGGAGGAAGGCGACATCATCATCGACGGCGGCAATGCGCTCTACACCGACACCATCCGCCGCGAGAAGGCGATCCGCGAGCGTGGCCTGCACTTCGTCGGCGCCGGCATCTCCGGCGGTGAGGAAGGCGCCCTGAAGGGCCCGTCGATAATGCCCGGCGGTCCCGCCGAGTCATACAAGTCGCTGGGCCCCTTGCTCGAGGAGATCTCCGCCCACGTCGACGGCGTGCCGTGTTGCACCCACATCGGTCCCGACGGTGCGGGGCACTTCGTCAAGATGGTGCACAACGGCATCGAGTACTCCGACATGCAGCTGATCGGCGAGGCCTACCAGCTGCTGCGCGACGGGCTGGGGCTGACCGCACCCGAGATCGCCGACGTGTTCTCCGAATGGAACTCCGGCGACCTGGACAGCTTCCTCATCGAGATCACCGCAGAGGTGCTGCGGCAGAACGATGCCAAAACCGGAAAGCCGCTCGTCGACCTCATCCTCGACGAGGCCGAACAGAAGGGCACCGGCCGGTGGACCGTGAAGTCGGCGCTGGACCTCGGCGTGCCGGTGACCGGGATCGCCGAGGCGGTGTTCGCCCGCGCGCTGTCGGGCTCGGTGGCCCAGCGCAAGGCCACGACGGGTCTGGCATCCGGCGAGCTCGGCGAGAAGCCCGGCGACGCAGAGCGGTTCATCGACGATGTCAGCAAGGCGCTGTACGCATCCAAGATCATCGCCTACGCGCAGGGCTTCAACCAGATCCAGGCCGGTAGTGCCGAGTACGACTGGGGCATCACCCCGGGCGACATGGCCACCATCTGGCGCGGCGGCTGCATCATCAGGGCCAAGTTCCTCAATCGCATCAAAGAGGCGTTCGACGAGAACCCCGACCTGCCGTCGCTGATCGTCGCCCCCTATTTCCGCAGCGCCATCGAGTCCGCGATCGACAGCTGGCGCCGGGTCGTGGTGACCGCAACCGAACTGGGCATCCCGATTCCCGGCTTCTCCTCGGCGCTGTCGTACTACGACGGCCTGCGCACCGAGCGGCTGCCCGCGGCGCTCACCCAGGGCCTGCGCGACTTCTTCGGCGCCCACACCTACGGCCGCATCGACGCCGACCCCTCTGCGCGGTTCCACACGCTGTGGAGTGGTGACCGCAGCGAGGTCGAGGCTTAGTTCGCCTACAACGTCGCCCTGAACTGCGGGAATGGCGGGCCGAACTAGAATTGTGACGAGATGAGATTTCTTCACGGCCATGAGCCCGCCTACGACCTGACGTACAACGACGTCTTCATCGTTCCCGGACGTTCGGATGTGCAGTCCCGGATGGACGTCGACCTCTCGACGTCGGACGGCTCGGGCACCACGATCCCGGTCGTGGTGGCCAACATGACCGCGGTGGCGGGCCGGCGCATGGCTGAGACGATCGCGCGACGCGGCGGCATCGTCGTTCTGCCACAAGATCTTCCGATCTCAGCCGTGCAGCAGACGGTCGACTTCGTCAAGAGCCGCGACCTCGTCGTCGATACCCCGGTCGTGCTCTCCCCCGACGACTCGGTGTCGGATGCCATCGCGCTGATTCACAAGCGCGCTCACGGAGCCGCGGTGGTGCTCTTCGAGGGACGGCCGATCGGGCTGGTCACCGAGGCAGGATGCGTGGGAGTGGACCGGTTCACCCGGGTGCGCGACATCGCGGTGACCGATTTCGTCACCGCGCCGACAGGCACCGACCCCAGGAAGGTGTTCGACCTGCTCGAGTACGCGCCGGTGGATGTGGCGGTGCTGACCGAGCCGGACGGCACGCTGGCCGGCGTGCTGACCCGCACCGCCGCAATTCGTGCGGGTATCTACACACCCGCCGTGGACGACGACGGCCGGCTGCGCATCGCCGCGGCTGTTGGTATCAACGGCGACGTCGGCGCGAAAGCCCGGGCTCTGGCCGAGGCGGGTGTCGACCTGCTGGTGATCGATACCGCGCACGGACATCAGCTCAAGATGCTGGACGCCATCAAGTCGGTCTCCTCGCTGGATCTCGGGGTGCCGCTGGCGGCGGGCAACGTGGTGTCGGCAGAGGGAACGCGCGACCTCATCTCCGCCGGGGCGTCGATCGTGAAGGTCGGCGTCGGACCGGGCGCGATGTGCACCACCCGGATGATGACCGGCGTTGGCCGGCCGCAGTTCTCGGCGGTACTCGAATGTGCTGCGGCGGCAAGGCAACTCGGTGGCCACGTCTGGGCGGACGGCGGTGTCCGGCACCCTCGCGATGTTGCGCTGGCGCTTGCCGCGGGGGCGTCGAACGTGATGATCGGCTCATGGTTCGCCGGCACCTACGAGTCGCCGGGCGATCTCATGCGCGATCGCGAGGACCGGCCGTACAAGGAGAGCTACGGCATGGCATCCAAGCGGGCCGTCGCCGCACGCACTGCCGGCGACAGCCCGTTCGACCAGGCGCGCAAGTCCTTGTTCGAGGAGGGCATCTCGACGTCGCGCATGGGTCTGGACCCGTCCCGCGGCGGGGTGGAAGACCTGCTCGACCACATCACCTCGGGGGTGCGCAGCACCTGCGCCTACGTGGGCGCCGACACGATCGCCGAGCTACACGAGAAGGCCGTGCTCGGCGTGCAGTCCGCGGCGGGGTTCGCCGAGGGACATCCGCTGCCGACGGGCTGGTGAGTCCGTCGGCCTGACGTCACCGGCTAACATGGATTCCACTCTTCATGCGTCTACTCGAAAGGGACCCTGTGCCGCAGGCACCCGTTGAGGCCGTGAGCTTCCGGGCCGAGCGGCCCGGCGACGAACCGGCCGACGCCGAGCCCTCCCCTAGCCGGCCGGGCGACGGGCCCGGCGCACTATCCGCGAGGACGCCGAGCACTCCATGAATCTCGCGACTTCCCTGTTCGCCATCGGCGCGATCGTGCTGCTCACCGCGGGCACCGCGGTGTTCGTCGCCGCGGAGTTCTCGCTGACCGCTCTCGAACGCAGCACGGTCGAATCCAACGCGCGCAGCGGCGACCGTCGTGACCAGATGGTGCGACGGGCTCACCACACCTTGTCGTTTCAGCTCTCCGGCGCCCAGGTGGGGATCTCGATCACCACGCTGGCCACCGGCTACCTGGCCGAACCCGTCGTCGGGCGGCTGGTCCGCCCCGGCCTCGACGCGATCGGAATACCCGAGCGGTTCGCGGGCGGACTGGCACTGTTTTTCGCGGTGGTGATCGCCACCTCGTTGTCGATGGTGTTCGGCGAACTGGTGCCCAAGAATCTGGCGGTAGCCCGGCCGGTGCAGACGGCGCGCTGGTCGGCGGGTCCGCAGCTGCTGTTCTCGGCGATATTCACCCCGCTGATCCGGATGACCAACGGAACCGCCAACTGGATCCTGCGCAGGCTGGGCATCGAGCCCGCCGAGGAACTGCGCTCGGCCCGCTCCCCCCAGGAGTTGGTGTCGCTGGTGCGCAGCTCGGCGCGAAGCGGGGCGTTGGATCAGGCCACCGCGGTTCTCGTGGACCGATCCCTGCAGTTCGGCGAACGCACCGCCGAGGAGTTGATGACTCCGCGATCCAAGATCGAGGCACTGGAATCCGATGACACCGCCGCCGACCTGGTGGCGGCGGCCATCAAGACCGGATACTCGCGCTTTCCGATCATCGACGGCGACCTCGACGAAACCGTCGGCATCGCACACGTCAAGCAGGTGTTCGAGGTCCCGCCGGAGCGGCGGGCCGCAACCCTGCTGTCCAGCCTGGCGCTGCCCGTCGCGAAGGTGCCGTCCACCCTCGATGGTGACGCGGTGATGACTCAGATCCGCGCCAACGGCCTGCAGACCGCACTCGTCGTCGACGAATACGGCGGCACCGCCGGCATGGTCACCATGGAAGACCTCATCGAGGAGATCGTCGGCGACGTGCGCGACGAGCACGACGTCGAACCGCCCGATGTGGTGCCCGCCGGCCGCGGCTGGCAGGTGTCGGGCCTGTTGCGCATCGACGAGGTGGCCGACGGCACCGGTTTCCGCGCGCCCGAAGGCGATTACGAAACGATCGGCGGACTCGTCCTGGAAAAGCTCGGACACATTCCCGAGACGGCCGAGTCGGTCGAGTTGACGGCATTCGATCCCGACGGCGCCGCGCTGGATGATCCGATTCGCTGGCTGGCGACGGTGGTTCGCATGGATGGCAGGCGTATCGACCTGCTCGAACTCACCGAACTGGGCCGCAGCGGCGTGGGAGATGAGAGCTGATGGGCGGCGACATCTTCGGCGTACTGCTGACCTTCCTCTTGCTCGGCGCCAACGCGTTCTTCGTCGCCTCGGAATTCTCGTTGATCTCGGCGCGCCGCGACCGGCTCGAAGCGCTGGCCGAGCAGGGCAAGAAGAGCGCCGTCACCGTCATCCGCGCGGGCGAGAACCTGTCGCTGATGCTTGCCGGTGCGCAGCTGGGCATCACCATCTGTTCGATCCTGTTGGGCCGGGTCGGCGAACCCGCGGTCGCACACCTGCTGGGAAAGCCTTTCGAGTTGTTCGGCATCCCCGACTCCGTGCTGCACACGGTCTCGTTCTTCGTCGCGCTGGCCGTCGTGGTGACGCTGCACGTCCTGCTCGGCGAGATGGTGCCGAAGAACATCGCGATCGCCGGACCGGAATCGTCGGCGATGCTGCTGATACCGACTTACCTGGTGTGGATACGCCTGGCCCGGCCGTTCATCGCCTTCTACAACTGGTGCGCCAACATCACGCTGCGCACGTTCGGGGTCGTGCCGAAGGACGAACTCGACGTCGCGGTCTCGACCGTCGAGCTGTCCGAAATGATCGCCGAGTCGCTGTCCGAGGGTCTGCTCGACCCAGGAGGAGCACGGCCGGCTCACCCGCGCCCTGCAGATCCGAAACCGCGTCGCCAACGACGTCGCTGTACCGCTGAGCGAGATACGCGCCGTCCCGGTGGCGCGCGAGGGATCAGGGCCCACCCTGGGGGCGATCGAAGAGGCGCTCGCCGAAACCGGCTACTCGCGTTTCCCGGTCAGCAACGCCTCCGGCGACTTCGTCGGATACCTGCACATCAAGGATGTGCTGCCGCTCGTGCATGAACCCGACGCCAATCAAGCAGTACTGGACGCCTCGATGGTGCGTCCGTTGCCGCGGGTTCCGGCGTCGATGTCTCTGCCCGACGCGCTTTCGAGGCTGCGACGGGACAACGCTCACCTGGCACTTCTCACCGCATCCGACGGGAGCGTGTCCGCGATGGTGGCGCTGGAGGACCTGGTCGAGGACCTCGTCGGCACGGTGCGCGACGGAACGCACCGTGTGTGAGGCTGCGCACAGCGGCGTCGGGCAGGTCGTAATCGACGAGCGGGAGTGGACGCTCCGAGAGCGCGGGCATCGCGAGCGGGTCGACGATTTCCTTCGGTCGTTCCATGCCCCGGCGTCGAAGCCCCATCCCGTGTGGGACTTCCTGTTCACCTATTACAGCCTGCGCCCCCGGCAGCTGCGGATATGGCATCCGGGGTTCGGTGTGGCGCTGGCCGGCGACTCCGCGGCGCGCTATCTCGGCCGCAGCGGCTACGGACGCACAGCGGCCGGGGTGTCGGTGACCCACGAACACCTGCGGGACCGCGCCGATACCGTGCGTTTCATCGCCGGACTGCTGCGTGCGACGGCGTCGCGGCCGGCGCGGCTCAACTGTTTTGGACTGCATGAGTGGGCGATGGTCTACCGCACGCGGTCCGTGCGCCACGACCGGGTTCCGCTGCGGCTCGGGGGCGCCGGCACCGACGCAGTCGTCGAATCAATGCCGTTGCGGTGCAGCCATTTTGATGCCTTCAGGTTCTTCACCGAGGCGGCCACCGAGCGCAACAGCGAACAGCTGACCCGGCAGGGCCAGGTCAGCGCGGAACAACCGGGCTGCGTGCACGTGGCCATGGATTGCTACAAGTTCGCCTACAAGTTGGGTCCCCTGGTTGATTCGGCGCTGGTGATGGAATGCCTGGAGCTTGCGGCGCAGGCCCGCGAACTCGACATGAGGGCCAGCCCCTACGATCTTCGCGACTACGGATTCGAGCCGATAGCCATCGAAACGCCGGCAGGGCGTGCCGAATACGTTCGGATCCAGCAGCGCGTCGCCGAGCTGGCGGCACCGCTGCGCGAGCGGCTGGCTGAACACTGCGAGTTGCTGCTGACCGCCGTGGACCGCGAACCGGCTGATGCGGCGGACCGCGAACCGGCCGGCGTGGTGCGCGAAGGAATGGCCGCCATTACCCGCGGGTAAGCTGGATCGACGGCACTGCGTTCGACGCGCCTTTACAGGCGAGGGAGGAAATATGACCGATCGCGTGAAGGTGGGCAACCTGCGTGTTGCCCAGGTGCTGTACGACTTCGTCAACGATGAGGCGCTGCCGGGGACCGGGCTCGATCCCGACACCTTCTGGTCGGGCGTCGACAAGGTCGTGGCCGATCTGACCCCGAAGAACCAGGACTTGCTCGCCCGCCGGGACGATCTGCAGGCCCGTATCGACAAGTGGCATCGTCAGCGAGTCATCGAGCCGATCGATACCGAGGCCTACCGGGAGTTCCTCACCGAGATCGGGTACCTGCTGCCCGCACCCGACGACTTCACCATCTCCACCGCGGGCGCAGACGACGAGATCACCAAGACCGCGGGCCCGCAGCTCGTCGTCCCCATCCTCAACGCGCGGTTCGCGCTCAACGCCGCGAACGCCAGGTGGGGTTCGCTGTATGACGCGCTGTACGGCACCGACGTCATCTCCGAAGACGACGGCGCCGAAAAGGGCACCAGCTACAACCAGGTCCGCGGCGACAAGGTCATCGCGTACGCCCGCCGCTTCCTCGATGGCGCAGCCCCCCTGGCCAGTGGCGCGTGGAACGAAGCGACCGGCATCAAGATCGACGAGGGGCAGTTGCTCGTCACGCTGGGCGACGGGCAGTACACCGGCCTCGCATCACCCGAGCAATTCGTCGGCTACACCGGCGAACTCGGCTCACCCGCGTGGTCGGTGTTGCTGCGCAACCACGGCCTGCACGTCGAAATCCTGGTTGACCCCGACTCCCCCGTCGGCGCAACCGATCCGGCAGGTATCAAAGACGTCGTCCTGGAATCCGCGATCACCACGATCATGGACTTCGAGGACTCGGTGGCCGCCGTCGACGCCGACGACAAGGTGCTCGGCTACCGCAATTGGCTCGGGCTGAACCGCGGCGATCTCACCGAAGAGGTGGCCAAGGGCGACGAGACCTTCACCCGTGTGCTCAGCGAGGACCGCACGTACACCACCCCGGACGGTGACGGCGAGCTGACGTTGCCCGGACGCAGTCTGATGTTCGTGCGCAACGTCGGCCACCTCATGACCAACGACGCTATCGTGGACTCGGACGGCAACGAGGTGCCCGAGGGCATCCAGGATGCGCTGTTCACCAGCCTCATCGCCATCCACGGTCTGCGCTCCGCCGACGGAAACGGCCCCAGGGTCAACAGCCGCACGGGCTCGATCTACATCGTCAAGCCCAAGATGCACGGCCCCGAAGAGGTGGCGTTCACCGTCGAGCTGTTCGGTCGGGTCGAGGACGTGCTCGGCCTGCCGCCGAACACCATCAAGGTCGGCATCATGGACGAGGAGCGACGCACCACCCTCAACCTGAAGGCCTGCATCAAAGCGGCCTCCGACCGCGTCGTGTTCATCAACACCGGCTTCCTGGACCGCACCGGCGACGAGATCCACACGTCGATGGAGGCGGGCCCGATGATCCGCAAGGGCGCCATGAAGACGCAGCCGTGGATCCTCGCGTACGAAGACCAGAACGTCGACGTCGGCCTGGCCACCGGGTTCTCCGGGCGCGCGCAGATCGGCAAGGGCATGTGGGCGATGACCGAACTGATGGCCGACATGGTCGAGCAGAAGATCGGTCAGCCCAAGGCGGGCGCCACGACGGCGTGGGTGCCGTCGCCGACGGCGGCCACGCTGCACGCGATGCACTACCACGAGGTCGACGTGCACGCGGTGCAGAAGGACCTGCAGGGCAAGACGCGGACCACGGTCGATGAGCTGCTCACCATCCCGTTGGGCAAGGAACTCGCGTGGGCGCCCGAGGAGATCCGCGAAGAGGTCGACAACAACTGTCAGTCCATCCTCGGCTACGTGGTGCGCTGGATCGACGCCGGTGTCGGCTGCTCCAAGGTGCCCGACATCCATAATGTCGCGCTGATGGAAGACCGTGCCACCCTTCGTATTTCGAGTCAGCTGCTGGCGAACTGGCTGCGCCACGGAGTGATCACCGAGGACGATGTGAAGGCCAGTTTGCGGCGCATGGCCGCGGTGGTCGACCAGCAGAACGAAAAGGATCCCGAATTCCGGCCGATGGCACCTGATCCCGACGGCAGCGTGGCGTTCACCGCCGCGCAGGAGCTGATCCTGTCGGGTGCCGCCCAGCCGAGCGGCTACACCGAACCGATTCTGCACCGCAAGCGACGCGAATTTAAGGCAGCGAATAACGGTGGTTGACCCGATGACCCGTCGACGTAGCGAGCACAAGGGCATCCGTGGGCAGGCATAGCATTCCCGACCCCGAGGATTCGGTCGGAGAAGAGCACCACGAGGAACCAGAGACCACGAGCTTCGGCCACGCCGGTGGATCCGAGGCGGATTACGGGTCAGGCTTCGACGAGCCGCAATACGTCCGCCGCAATACGGCGCACCGCAGCAGCGCGAACCCGGCTACGGCGCCGGGGATCTCGACGATCCCGACTTCGCGCGGCCGGATCCGGACGCGTTCACCTACGACGAACCCGACTACCGGAAACCGCCCTTCGAAGGCGAATCCGGCGGCGGCTTCGACCTTCAGCGGGTCGGATCGTCCGCTCCGCCGCCCGACCGTCCGCGGTCAGGGCCCCAACACGGCGGCGACTGGGACGGCGGCGAATGGACGGGCAGCCACCGCGCGGTGACCGCAGGCAGGCGCGGGGTCAGCATCGGCGTGATCGTCGCCCTCGTCACTGTCATCGTTGTGGTCGGCGCGGTCATCCTGTGGCGTTTCTTCGGCGACGCGCTGTCCAATCGCAGCGATGCCGCGGCCGCCCGATGCGTGGACGGTGAACTCGCCGTCGCGGTCGTCGCCGACCCTTCGGTCGCGGACCAGATCAAGACACTGGCGGACAACTACAACCACGACGCTGCGCCGGTCGGCGACCGCTGCGTGAAGGTCGGAGTCACACCGGCCGAATCCGATCAGGTGGTCAACGGAATCACCGGCAAGTGGCCCGCCTCACTCGGTGGGCAGCCGGCCCTGTGGATCCCCGCGAGCTCGGTCTCTGCGGCCCGCCTCGAGGCGGGCGCCGGAGAGAAGACAATCAGCGACAGCCGCTCCCTGGTCACCTCACCGGTACTGCTTGCGGTCCGACCCGAACTCAAACCCGCTCTAGGACAACAGAACTGGGCGTCATTGCCGGCTTTGCAGACAAACCCCAGCGCATTGGACGGGCTCGGACTGGAAGGCTGGGGCTCGTTGCGGTTGGCGCTACCGATGTCCGGCGACAGCGATGCCTCATACCTCGCCGCGGAAGCGGTGGCGACGGAATCCGCGCCCGCCGGGTCACCACCGAGCGCAGGCATCGGCGCGGTGAACTCTCTGGTGGCGGGCCAACCCGAGCTGGCCGACAAAAAGGCCTCGACGGCGATGGACGCGCTGTTGAGCGCAGGAGATCCCGCTGCGGCACCGGTGCATGCGGTCGTCACCACCGAGCAGCAGCTCTTCGCGCGCGGCACCACGCTGCCCGACGCGAAGAGCGTGGTGGCCTCGTGGGTGCCGCCGGGCCCCGCAGTGATCGCGGACTACCCCACGGTCCTGCTGGCGGGCGATTGGCTGTCTCAGGAGCAGGTGGCCGCGGCCAGCGAGTTCGCGCGATTCATGCGCAAGCCCGAACAACTGGCCGAACTGGCGAAAGCAGGCTTCCGCACCAACGGCGGAACCACGCCACAGAGCGACGTCACCGACTTCGCACCGCTTTCGGCTCCACTGTCGGTGGGTGACAACGCCACGCGCGTCGCCCTGGCCGACACGCTGACGGCCCCCGCCGAGAGCCCCGCGGTGACCATCATGCTGGACCAGTCGATGCCAGTGGTCGAGGGCCAAGGACCGCGGCTGGGCAATGTGACCGCTGCGCTGGACGCCCGGCTGAAGGCGCTACCGCCTAACTCCGCGGTCGGCCTGTGGACGTTCGACGGCGTCGAAGGTCGGTCCGAGGTGCCGATGGGCCCGCTGTCCGATCAGGTCGACGGCAGACCCCGGTCGGCCGTGCTGACCGACGAACTGGACGGGCAGACCGCATCGGATGGCGGCGCCGTATCCTTCACCACGCTGCGGTTGGTCTATGACCAGGCCAAGACGAATTTCCGGCAGGGCCAGGACAATTCGATCCTGGTGATCACCACCGGGCCGCACACGGACCAGTCGCTGAGCGGTGCGGGGCTGGAGCAATACATTCGCGGAGCGTTCGATCCCGCCCGCCCGGTCGCGGTGAACGTGATCGACTTCGGCTCCGACTCCGACCGCGCCACGTGGGAAGCGGTCGCACAGGTCAGCCGTGGCAGCTATCAGAACCTTGCCGGCTCCACGGGCCCGGAGTTGACGACGGCGATCGCGAAGCTGCTGGCCTAGTGCGAGCCCGCCGACAGCAGGCTCAGCGCGGCGCTTGTGAACTCCTCAGGCACCTCGACCTGTGGATAGTGCCCTACACCGGGAAGCTCGACAACGGTTGCCGCCGGCCGAAGTTCGCGTAAGCCGTCGAGCACGTTCGTCGTCGCGACCGGATCCTCGAGCGCCCACAAAAAGCCCACCGGCTTGGGCCAGTCCCGCACGGCGCCGTGCCATCGCGAGGCATAGCGGACCCGCTCGTCGAGGTAGGAGATGAGCAGGTGCGCGATGCGGTGCCCGTCGTTGGCCGACCACAGCGCCCACTGTGCGTGTCCCTCCTCTTCGGTCATCGGATGGTCGGCGCTGAAGAGCCGGCCGAAGGCCCGGGTGTACGACGACGCATTGGACAGCCGGGCCAGGACTGGGCCAAGCGGACCGCGAAGTAGCTTCTGGGCGGGCCGCAGGCTGGCCCGGTGCAGGATCACGCTACCGTTGCCGATCACCGCCCGTTGCAGCTCGAAGGGCAACCGGCCCTCCAGATCTCGTGCCAGCAGTTCGGTGGCCACTGAGGTGCCCATGTCATGCGCGATCAACACCACCGGGCCCGAAGCCGCCTGCGAAACCACCGATGCGACGATGTCGGCCTGTTCGAACAGGCTGTAGTGGTGTGGGCGTGGCTTGTCCGACAAACCGAAGCCGAGGAAGTCCAGCGTGACCCACGCCCTGCCGTCCAGATGCCGCACCACCTGGTGGTAGTCATAGGAGCTGGACGGATAGCCGTGCAACAGCAGGATGGTCGGGCCGTGGCCCGGCGCCGAGCGGACGAACACCCGACCTGCGGGCGTGCTCAACGAGGTGCCGCCGTCGCGCCACTCTGCGACGCTAGGGGGTAACACGTGTCGAACGGTATCAACACCGAGGAAAGCGGGGCCGGAATTGCTGGGTGAATTCACGCCGGATCCGGCGCTGTACCCGTTCACCTCCCGATGGTTCGACAGTTCACGCGGGCGCGTGCACTACATCGACGAGGGTGCGGGTCCGGTGATCGTGTTCTTTCACGGCAATCCGACGTGGAGTTTCCTCTACCGCAACATCATCGCCGGGTTGCGCGATCGTTTCCGCTGCATCGCACCCGACTACCTGGGCTTCGGGCTTTCAGAGCGGCCCCCGGCGTTCACGTACCGAATCGATGAGCACGCCGCCGTGATGGGCGAGCTCGTCGATCACCTCGAGCTGGAGCAGTATCTGAGCATGGGCCAGGACTGGGGAGGCCCGATCAGCATGGCCGTCGCCACCGATCGTGCCGACCGGGTGCGCGGAGTCGTGCTCGGCAACACGTGGTTCTGGCCTACCTCGGACCTCTCGACCAAGATGTTCAGCAGGGTGATGGGCAGTCCGCCCATGCAGTGGGCGATCACACAGCGAAACTTCTTCGTGGAGCGCTTGATTCCGGCAGGCACCAACACCGCATTGGACGATGCGGCGATGGAGCACTACCGCAGAGTCCAGCCCACACCAGCGGCCCGTGCCGGGGTGGCGCGGATGCCGAAGGAGATTCTGGCCGCCCGTCCACTTCTGGAGAGGCTTGCCCGCGACGTGCCCGCGAAGCTCGGAGCGAAACCGGCACTGCTCACCTGGGGGATGAAGGACTTCGCCTTCCGGCCAGGGCCGAACCTGCCACGCATGCGCAGCGCGTTTCCCGATCACGTGCTTGTCGAGCTGCCGAACGCCGGCCACTATATCCAGGAGGATGCGCCACAACAGATCGCCGAGGCGATCATCGACCGGTTCGGCTGACCCGCCGCATCCGCCGACTACGCGAACGCCTCCACCGGCGGGCACGAGCACATCAGGTTGCGATCGCCGTACGCGCCGTCGATCCGACGCACCGGCGGCCACACCTTGGGGCGGAAGGTCTTACCGAGCGGATACGCAGCCTGCTCGCGGCTGTACGGATGATCCCAGTCCGACACCAGCAGACATTCCGCGGTGTGCGGTGCGCCGCGCATCGGATTGTCGTCCGCCGGCCAGGTGCCTGCGGCGACCGCGTCGATCTCGCCACGAATCGAGATCATCGCCTCGCAGAACGCATCGACCTCGGCCAGGCTCTCACTTTCGGTCGGCTCGACCATCAGCGTGCCCGCCACCGGGAAGCTCATCGTCGGAGCGTGGAAGCCGTAGTCCGCCAGCCGTTTTGCCACATCGTCGACGGTGACGCCCGTCTCCTTGGTGATGGCACGCAGATCCAGGATGCATTCGTGGGCGACCATGCCGTTCTCGCCGGTGTAGAGCACGGGGTAGTGCTCGCCAAGTCGGCGCGCGATGTAGTTGGCAGACGCGATCGCGGTCAGCGACGCCGCGCGTAAACCGTTCGCGCCCATCATCCGGATATAGGCCCAGCTGATCGGCAGGATCGACGCCGAACCGTACGGCGCGGACGACACCGCGTACTCGTCGCCCAATCCCCCTGCCCTCCGGCGGGTGGTGCCCCCACGTCGGCCAGTGGATGGCCGGGCAGGAACCTCGCGAGATGCGCGCGCACGGCGACCGGTCCGACACCGGGCCCACCGCCGCCGTGCGGAATGCAGAACGTCTTGTGCAGATTGAGGTGACTGACGTCGCCCCCGAATCGGCCCGGCCGGGCCAGACCGACCAGGGCGTTGAGGTTGGCTCCGTCGACGTAAACCTGGCCGCCGACGTCGTGAACCGCGGCGCAGATGTCGGCGATGTCATGCTCGAACACACCGTGGGTCGACGGGTAGGTAATCATCAACGCCGACAACCGATCCGCGTGCTCAGCCACCTTCGCGCGAAGATCGTCGAGGTCGACGTCGCCGTTGGCCCGGCACCCCACCACCACGACCCGCATGCCCACCAACGCCGCCGATGCGGCATTGGTGCCGTGCGCGCTCGACGGGATCAGGCACACGTCCCGGGCGGGCTGCCCGCGCTCGGCGTGGTAGGCCTGGATCGCCAGAAGACCGGCGTACTCCCCCTGCGATCCCGCGTTGGGCTGGAGCGACACCGCGTCATACCCGGTGATTCCGATCAACCACGTCTCGAGATCGGCGATCAGCTTGCGCAGGCCAGGCGTGTCCGACGACGGGCCGAACGGATGCTGCCTGGCGAATTCGGGCCAGGTGATGGGTTCCATCTCGGCGGCCGCGTTGAGCTTCATGGTGCACGATCCGAGTGGAATCATGCTGCGGTCCAAGGCAATATCCTTGTCGGCCAAGGATCGCAGATACCGCATCATCTCCGTCTCGGTGCGGTACTTCGTGAACGCGGGATGCGTCAGGAACTCCGACGTGCGGGTCGCGATGTCCGGTCCGTCGAACGTGCCCGCCGCGCCACCCGAGAAGGCCGACAGCACGGCCTCCACATGCTGCGCCGTCGTGGCCTCGTCGCAGGACACCGAGACGTGGTCGTCGTCGACCAGCCAGATGTTCACCCCGTGCGCCTTGGCGGCGTCGCGGATCTCCGCCGCCCTGCCCGGCACCCGGGCCAGCACGGTGTCGAAGAACGCGCGGTGGACAACCTCCACACCGCCATTCGTCAACCCCGCGGCCAGCGCGCGGGCGTGCCCATGCGCCCGCCGCGCGATCGCGGTCAACCCGTCCGCACCGTGATAGCTCGCGTACATCGCGGCCATCACCGCCAGCAGCACCTGTGCGGTGCAGATGTTGCTTGTCGCCTTGTCCCGCCGGATGTGCTGTTCGCGGGTCTGCAACGCCAGCCGGTACGCCGGGGCGCCGTCGGCGTCGAGCGAAACTCCCACGAGGCGGCCGGGCAGTTGTCTGGCGTGCTTGGCGTGCACGGCGAGATAGCCGGCGTGCGGCCCTCCGAATCCCATTGGCACCCCGAATCTCTGGGTGCTGCCGAATGCGACATCGACACCGATCTCACCCGGCGGGGTGATCAGCGTCATCGCGAGCAGATCGGCGCCGAGTGCGACCAGCGCACCGCGGTCGTGCGCTTGGCTCACCACGTCGCTCCAGTCGACGATGGCGCCACTGGCGCCAGGCAGCTGGGCGATGACACCGAAGAACTCGCCGTCGGGCAGGCCTTGCCGCAGATCGGCCCTGACGATCTCGATGCCGAGCGGTCGCGCGCGCGTGGCCACCACGGCGGCAGTCTGGGCGTACACGTCGACGTCGACGACCAACCGGTTCGACGTCGACCGCACCGCGCGACGCATGAGCGTCATCGCCTCGGCGGCGGCGGTGCCCTCGTCGAGCATCGAGGCGTTGGCGACCTCGAGCCCGGTGAGGTCACAGACCATGGTCTGAAAATTCAGCAATGCCTCGAGCCGACCCTGACTGATCTCCGGCTGATATGGCGTGTAGGCCGTGTACCAGGCCGGGCTCTGGAGTATGTTGCGGCGCAACACGGGTGGCGTGAGTGTGTCGAAGTAGCCCTGCCCGATCATCGACACCGCGACGGTGTTTGAATCGGCGAGCGCCCGCAGTTCTGTCAGCGCCTCGTCCTCTGTGGCGGCCCGCGGGAGCTGATCCAGGCCCGGCGCCACCTGATCTGCGCTCAGCGGGTCGAGGATGCCTGCCGGCAACGCCTTGTCCGCGAGTTCATCGAGCGAGCCCACACCGATGGTCGCGAGCATGGTCGCGATGGCGTCGGCATCAGGTCCGATATGACGTGCGGCGAAAGTGAAGTTCTCGGAGTCGGGCACCGGCGGTAACTCCAGACGCGTGAGGGTTCAGAACCGTTGGGTTCCTCTCCCTCTGTCGTCGGTGCCTGAGAGATTCGGCGTTCGCGGTGAACGCCTTTCCCCATGGGCGGGCAGGCCTGGCCTACCACTTTCCAGAGGCATCGGGGCCGTGCGCGGTCCTGGGTGCCTGAGAGGTTGACGGAGAGGTGTTGCTCCTTCGGCGTCCGTGGCTGGCGGTCACGGAACTCTCCCGCACAAGGGCGATGCGACGCCGAGTCTACCGGGCACCGGCAACGAAGCCGTCCCCGGACAGTTCGGCGAGAGATTCAGCCGATCTTGCGGTCACGGTGCTTACGCCGAGACGCCAGTTCGTCCTCGGGCGCCGCGATCGATTCGCCACCGTCGGCGCGCTCGCCTGGGAAGTCGGCAATCGCGCCGGTGAGTTCACGCATCGCGCCGGAAACAGCGATGCCGAACACACCCTGACCGCCCTGCAACAGGTCGACCACTTCTTCGGCCGAGGTGCACTCGTAAACCGTCGTGCCATCGGAGAACAGCGTGATGTTGGCCAGGTCGCGGACGCCACGCTGACGCAGGTGATCGACGGCGACCCGGATGTTGTGCAGCGATATCCCGGTGTCCAGCAGTCGCTTGACGATCTTGAGGACCAGGATGTCCTTGAACGAATACAACCGCTGGCTACCCGAACCGGCGGCGCTACGGATCGACGGCACCACCAGCGACGTACGTGCCCAGTAGTCCAGCTGCCGATAGGTGATGCCGGCGATCTGGCACGCACTGGGACCGCGGTAGCCGACCAGTTCGTCAGGTACCGAGTCGTCCGGGAAAAGGCCTCCCTGGACGGGGGCGCTGGATACAGTGACTCCCGATTCGGCGGGACCGCTGGAAGAGGATAGGTCGAATTCCTCTTGGCGTGGCGTGTCTCCCACTATCGAATCCTCTCGCCGGTCGAACTCGCGTCTGTGACCTGCATGGCAGCACGTTTGCCCAAGCCTGAATGTGTCGAGCATACGCTTCTGCCGGGCCCGCGACTGCCCATCAGCAGGTCCGACTCTCAAAGTATGGCTGCCCAATTCGCCGTTGGGACAAACCCGGCCCGCGTGTCGAGGACGACGAGACGATTCCGTGACAAACCTGCACGAAAAACCGGCCGAAAAGGCCGTAGAAAGGCCTGTTAAAGGCTAGGTGGCCTTGAAATCGTCGGGCGAAACACTGTCGAGGAATTCCTTGAACTTCTCGACCTCGTCCTCGCGAACCGCACCGGTGGCTTCGTCGTCGTTCTCGTCGGGAATCAGCAGGCCGGCCTCGGCGAGTACCGCCTCTTCGACGTAGATCGGCACTCCTACCCGCAGCGCAATCGCCACCGAATCCGACGGGCGCGCCGACACCTTGATATCGCGGTCGAAGATCAGGTCCGCGTAGAAGGTGCCCTCTTGAAGGTCGACGATGCGCACTTCCTTGAGCGAATGACCAAGGGCGCCAATGACATCTCGGATCAGGTCGTGCGTCAACGGTCGCGCGGGCTCCACACCCTGCTGTTCGAGCGCGATGGCGGCGGCCTCAGACTGGCCGATCCAGATCGGCAGGTAGCGGTCCCCGTTGGATTCTCGAAGCAGCAGGACGGGCTGATTCTGGGGCTGCTCCACGCGGATGCCGACCACACGAACCTCACCCATCTGTGTCCGCCCTTCGCACCGGTAACCCTGCAAAATTTGAGTCTAATCCTCAGCGATCAAGTACGTCGCGCACCGCCGACTTGATGAGCGACGTGTGCAGGGTGATGGCGAGCGCCGCCACCTCACGCGCGAGATCGTCGGCGCGATCCCGTGCCCCCGCCTTGCCTGCCTTGACCACCGGTCCCGCGATCTGTGCGATCAGATCGGACTGGCGGTCGGCCGCCGACCGGAATGCCCGTAGGTGACGCGGCTCGACGCCGTATTCAGCCAGCGCACGAGCGCATTGGGCGATCATCACGGAATGCTCGTCGAAGAAGCCGGCAGGCCCGGTGGTGATCACACCCGCCTTGACCAGTGCGGTGAGGAGTTCGTCGTCGACACCCGAACGGGTCTGCAGATCTTCGCGCGACAGGCGCACCTGGGTCGGCGCCACCGCCGAAACTCCGCGCCTACCCTCTTCGTCTGACACCGGCACCAAACGCGGTATGCCGTAGGCGGATCCGCTCTGCGGCAACTCCCCGTCGGGCTGGGCGTCCAGCTGGGCCTTGATGACCTTCAACGGTAGGTATTGGTCACGCTGGGCGGTCAGGATGAATCGCAGGCGAGCGCAGTCGTAGGCGGTGAACCGCCGATACCCCGACCCCGTGCGCTCCGGGGTGACCAGTCCTTCGCCCTCCAGGAAGCGGATCTTCGAGATGGTCACGTCCGGGAAGTCCGGCCGCAGCAGATCGAGAACCGCCCCGATCGACATCCCTGTCAGAGCGGGGGTGTCGGGCTGGCTCATTTACTCTTCGCGACTGCGCTCATCGGCCACTAGCCGCCGCCGTTGTCGTCACCCTTGGGCCCGGTGAGGAAAACCAGGCGGAACTTGCCGATCTGCACCTCGTCGCCGTTGGCGAGCACCGCGGAATCAACGGGTTCACGGTTGACGTAGGTGCCGTTGAGACTGCCGACGTCCACGACCTGGAATTCACTGGCTTCGAGTCTGAACTCGGCGTGACGTCGGCTCACAGTCACATCATCGAGGAAAATGTCGCTGTCGGGGTGCCGACCCGCCGATGTGGTGGGCTGGTCCAGCAGGAACCGTGAGCCGGCATTGGGGCCGCGCTTGACGACAAGCAGCGCAGAACCCGCGGGCAGACCCTCGACGCCCGTAACCGACCCTTCGGTGCCCGCCGACGCCGGAGCGTCCAACTCGTTGAGGAAGTCAGCGCGGAAAACAGATGTCGTCTCCACGGTGACATCGTCAGACGTCTGGTCCGCCCCAGAATTCTGGTCCTTATCCGTCACCCGCTGCTCCTCACTGGCTGCTGTGGCGTTTCAGTGCAATCAGGCCGAACCTCAGCCGAAAGTGGTCTGATGTCGACCGTACCGTGAGGTGGACGTCGTTGTGTCCACCACCGCCGGATCCGCCTCTGGTTGGTATCCGCTCTGCAGAACCCTAACAACCCGTCATTCGCCCGCTGAGGTGCGGTAGCCGTCGGCATCCAGAAGCTTGCTCAACCCGTCGGTCAGCGCGGCGCCGTCGACCTGCAGGTCGAGCAGCCAACCTCCGCCATAGGGGTCGGAGTTGACGAGCTGCGGATTCCCCTCCAGATCACCATTGACCGCAACGACTTTCGCGCTGACGGGCGCGTAAAGATCCGAGACCGACTTCGTCGATTCCACCTCGCCGAAGGACTCCCCCGCCGTCAGCTCGACGCCGACGTCGGGCAGCTGGACGAAAACCACATCCCCCAGCGCGGACTGTGCGTAATCGGTGATACCGACACGGACGGTGTCATCGCCGGTGCGCTGAACCCACTCGTGTTCTTCGGTGTAGTACAGGTCGGCTGGGATTTCGCTCACGGCGCTCCTTGGTCTCTTTCGCGGTTCACCGCTTTGGTCTCATTCGCGGTTCACCGCGGCGTTGTTGTCCGCATTTTCGCTACTGCCTCGCGCACATCTCACTTGACTGGCTGAGCGTATTGGCGAGGTTTCGGTTGCCGCAAGGCGGTGACGTCCACTCGGTCGGACTGCTGCACCTCCATCGTGCCCCCGACCCGCTCGACGCTGTCCATTGCTCCACCGGGGATGTTCATGGCCGCGGCCAGGGTCGGCGGATCACCAATCGCCAGAACCGAATACGGCGGGTTCAGGGTCACACTGTCGGCGACCAGCGCGCCGGGAGCGCCGGCGACCCAGGTGTCCAGGCCCACCCGCACCGCCGATCCTCCGCCGCTGACCTCCATGGCTTCGGCCCCGGCATTGCGTAGCTCGTTGATCACGTCGAGCATGGTCTCCGCAGGTACGCCCGGGGTGGTGTCGGTGATGGTCAGCTTCACGCCGGGGCCGGTCGCGGGCACCGTGCCGATCAGAATCGACAGTGCGGCCAGCCGGGCCTGCGCGTTCTCGATAGCCGCCTGATCGCTGGTCCCCGAGGCTTGGAGTTGGGCCAACGTGCGCTGCAGGTCGGCGACTTCGGTGTTCAGTGCCGCCTCGCGTTGCTGCAGCGAGTCCAGCAGGACCAGCAGATCAGCAGGGCGGGCGGTCTCCAGCGAATCGCCCGACTCGGTCTGCCTGACCTGCGTGATGATCGCCAGACCCAACAACACACACAACAGCACCGCCAGTGCACCGAACACGATCTGCGACCGGCCGCGCCTCACGATGCCCGCGACACCGCCGCCGTGCAGATCGCCGATCTCGGGCGGCGGAGCATCGGGGGGCAGTTCGTGGCGGCCGTGCTGATCAGGCTCGGCCGGGTCCTGCGGCGACTCGTCAGTCATCGCTTACGTCACGCGCCGAACAGTCTGCGCCGCAAGGCAGCTGCGTTTCCGAAAATCCGGATGCCGAGCACCACGATAATGGCGGTCGACAGCTGCGTGCCGACACCCAGCTGGTCTCCGAGATAGACGATGAGCGCGGCGACCAACACGTTGAACACGAAGGACACCACGAACACCTTCGAGTCGAAGATGCGTTCCAGATATGCCCGCAGACCACCGAACACCGCGTCGAGCGCGGCGACGACGGCGATGGGCAGGTACGGCTGAACGAACTCGGGCACCTCGGGGTGGAACACCAAACCCAACACGATGCCGATGACGAGTGCGACGATCCCGATCACGTGTCTGGACTCATCTTATTGTCACTGCCCAATCTCCTTGGCGAAGTTGACATCCCGAACCGGGCTGGCCGGCAGGGTGAGGGCCTCGGATGTGCTCACGTTGACTCCCACACCATATGAGGTCTCCAGAAGCCGCAGGCGCTGCAGTCCGGAACTGCGCTCGAACACGTCCTGCATCGAGTGCGGTGGCCCAAGCGCGAGAATGATGTATGGGCTGCTGATCGGTTGATTGTCGACCAGGATCCCCCCGCCCGCCTGCCGGATCGTCACGTTCGGTCCGATCCGGACACCTCCCACCGAAACCGCCTCCGCGCCGCTGAGCCACAGGGAGTTGACCACCTGCTGCAGATCGCGGTCCAAAATCACCTGCTGGCTGCCCGGAACGCGCTCCTTGGACACGTCGGTGAGGTCCTCGGTCATACCCGGATCGGTGATGGTCATCTCCAGACCCGGGCCGATCACAGCGGTGGCCGCCGCGTCGAGATTCGACTCGTCGAGTCGGCCGAGCAGCAGGCGGCCCCGCGCGTCGCCTTCGAGACGCTGGCGCCGTTCGGTGTCTACCTGCGCCGCCAGCGCATTGCGTCGGCCGGAGGCATCCGAAACCTGGGCCTGCACGGAGCGCACGCTGCCGGAAAGCACATGCTGCGACTCGCGCACGCCGGGTGCGGTCGACCGGGCCTGGGCGACCGCGGCAACAAACACCGCCGCGATCAGCACCGCACCTGCGATCTGCCATGCCCGGGACTGCCATGACGTCCGCTGGTTTCCGTGCTGTTTGGCGTCGGCTGCCGCCTGGTAGCCCGGATCCAGGTGGTCCGATAACAGGGATGCCAACAACGACGGCACCGGGATCAGCGTCGGCTTGCGCGCCCGATGGGCGCTGCGCCCGGCTTCGGGGTCATAGCCGCCGAGGTGCGTCATCTCCTCAGCGCCCCACCTTGGGCATGTGGCGCATCACCATCCCGACCTGAATCAGATACAGCACACCTGACCACAGGTACATCGCCAGGCCCCAGATCAAGAACGCCCACCCGCACGCGAGTATCACCCGGCTCCACAGCGCGTCCCATTGTCCGAGCAGAATCAGCGGGAGTCCGGACATCAGCGCGAAGGTCGCGGCCTTGCCGACGTAGGTGACCGGCAGCGCGGTCAGTCCCCGGCTGCGCAGGAGCGGCAGTGTGGCGGCCAGTACGACATCGCGCCCGAGCAGGGTCAGCACGATCCACCACGGGACCGAGCCGTGAATTGCCATCGCAATGGGAATGGCGACCATGTAGATGCGGTCGACGGCGGGATCCAGCAGCGCGCCGAGTCTCGACGACTGGTTGTCGATCAGCCGCGCGATCTTGCCGTCGGCCCAGTCCGAGAATCCGCTGAACATGAGCACGGCCACCGCCCACGCATTTTCGTGCACCACCAGCAGCAGCCAGAGAAAGACGGGCACCAGCACCAATCGCAGCGCGCTCAGCGCGTTGGGCACCGTGAGCACCCGGTCGCGCGCTTCGGACTGCGCGTCACCGCTCATGGGGTAAACCTAGCGGAATACCCCGGGCAGGCTCAGGGCCGACATCGAGTCATCGGCGAGCGGGTTGTCGTGCACCATGTACGTCCACGTCGAGGTCGGCCGCGCGAGCTTGGACAGGTCGACACCGGGCTCGTCCTCGATGGACGGGGCGGTGTCGAAGGTCTGCTGTGCGGCCTCGATCGCATCGGCCGCCAACGAGGCGAAGGCGTCGACGGCCATCCGGTGGAACTCGTCCAGCGGGTTCTGCCGACCCAGCGCCCGCAGGTGAATGCTCTCCCGGATGTCGGCCAGG
Source organism: uncultured Actinomycetota bacterium (assembly GCA_963843135.1). Classification (GTDB taxonomy): domain Bacteria; phylum Actinomycetota; class Actinomycetes; order Mycobacteriales; family Mycobacteriaceae; genus Mycobacterium. The sequence goes on along the minus strand of CAWJJA010000024.1, from coordinate 106,134 downwards.
TACGCCAGGTGATCGGTCCAGGCGCGGTCCAGGTGGTACAGCATGATCAGGCGGCAGATCTTCTCGAGCTTCTCCTCGCCGACCTCCTCCACCAGCGCTTCGTAGCGGTCCGGCGACAGGTCCCGCAGCTCGTCGCGCGCGGTCGGCCTGCGCAGCAATGTGTCGCGGCGCTCCACCAGAATGGCGCGCTGCTGGGCGATCAGCTGGTTGTAGCGCCAGTTGTTGGCGTGGATGTCGAGCATCCGGCCTTCGGCGATGCGCTGCGCGTGATCGAGCTGGTTGGCCGCCTTGGCGTTGACGATGCGGCCGTCTTCATCGGTTTGCATCGGCAGCTTGCTCGCATCGAGGTGAGCCGCGACGACGTCGTCCTCCCAGCTGGAGAAGAACACCGACGAGCCCGGGTCGCCCTGGCGTCCGGCACGCCCGCGCAACTGATTGTCCAGCCGCTCGGTGTTGTGGCGGCCGGTTCCGATGACGTGCAGCCCGCCGAGTTCGGCGACTTCGTCGTGGTCGGTTTCGTCGGATCCACCGAGCCGGATGTCAGTGCCGCGACCGGCCATCTGAGTGGATACCGTCACCGATCCCAGCGTGCCCGCCTCGGCGATGACGGCGGCTTCCTCCTCGTCGTTCTTGGCGTTGAGCACGACGGCCGGTATCCCGACCTTGACCAGCCGCTCGTGTAGGTCCTCGGACTCGGCGACATCGCGGGTGCCGACGAGCACCGGCTGGCGGGTCCGGTGCACCTCGGCGATGTGCTCGACAATCGCGTCGGCCTTGGCAGCCGCGGTGACGTACACACGGTCCTCTTCGTCCTCGCGAATGTTGGGCATATTCGACGGGATTGGCGACACGCCGAGCTGGTAGAACTGGCGCAGCTGCTCGCCCGCGGCCAGGGCGGTGCCGGTCATCCCGCACACCGTCGGGTACCGGTCGATCAGGGCCTGCACCGTGATCGTGTCGAGCACCTCGCCGGTCTCGGTCGTCTCGATGCCCTCCTTGGCCTCCACCGCGGCCTGGAGGCCGTCGGGCCACCGCTGCAACTGCGCGATGCGGCCGCGGGACGAGTTGATGAGATGCACCGCGTCGTCACGGACTATGTAGTGCACATCGCGTTGGAGCAGAACGTGGGCATGCAGCGCGACGTTGACCTCGGTCAGGGTCGAGCCGACGTGTTCCTCGGAATACAGGTTGATGCCGCCGAGCTTGGCCTCGAGCTTTTGGGCGCCAGTCTCGGTGAGGTGCACGTTGCGGCTGTCGGAGTCTGTCTCGTAGTCCTTGTCCGCGACGAGTTCGCCGACGAGCCGAATGAGTTCGACCTTCGGCGTTTCCCGATGGCTGGTGCCTGCCAGCACCAGCGGCACCAGTGCTTCGTCGACGAGCACCGAGTCGGCCTCGTCGATCAGCGCCACATCGGGGTTCGGCGACACCAGATCGTTCACGTCGGTGACCAGCTGGTCGCGCAGGACATCGAAGCCGATCTCGTTGACCGAACCGTAGGTGACGTCGCATTTGTATGCCTTGCGCCGCTCCCCGGCCGTCGAATCGGCGGTGACCCAGCCCACGGTCAGGCCAAGCGCTTCGATCAGCGGACCCATCCATTCGGCGTCGCGGCGAGCCAGGTAGTCGTTGATGGTGATGACGTGCACACGGCGGCCGCCAATCGCATAGCCCGCCGCGGCGATCGCACCCGACAACGTCTTGCCTTCACCGGTGGCCATCTCGACGACGTCGCCGGCGAGCATCCGCAGGGCTGCCTGAAGCTGCACGTCGAACGGTCCCAGCGCGGTGGCCCTGGCGGATGCCTCCCGCGCGATCGCCAGGAACTGCGGGATGTCGGCGGAATCGGCGAGATCGTCCAGGTTCAGCAGCTTGGCGGCCTTGAGCAGTTCCTCGTCGTCGAGGTCGGCGGCCTTCTCGTCGAACTCTGCCGAGTCGCGAACCTGGGCCATCGACGAGGCCTGATCTCTATCGGTGCTCGCTCCGAGCAGCCGCCAGAACCGATTGCTGACACCACCTGAGGTGCGGGTCTTGGTCTTCGCCACAGCTTTACGGTACGCGGCCCCCATTTGCGCTAGCGTGCACGCTCATTCGCTGAAGTCGATGCGCACGGACACGCACCCTCGCCGAAGAGGGTCGCGCTCGCTAGCCTCAGCCGAGATTGGAGCGACGCGGGTAGGCCACCGTCGGATCGGTCAGCGCGTTGACGACGGCGGGCCGTCCGGCGGAGAACGCCCGATCGAGCGCGGGCCGCAGGTCGGCCGGCGTCGCCGCCAGTTCGCCGTGACCGCCCAATGCGGTGACAACCTCGTCGTAGCGGGTGCCCGGCCGAAGCTCTGCAACCACCGAGTAGCCGTACAGGGCCTCCATCGGGTGCTTCTCCAGACCCCAGATCCCGTTGTTGCCGATCACCGACACCACATGGACCCCATGACGCACCAACGTGTCCCACTCCATGCCGGAGAATCCGAACGCGCCGTCCCCCTGTAGGAGCACGACCTGTCGGTCGGGTCGCGCCAGCTTGGCGGCCAGCGCGTAACCCGGTCCCGAACCCAGACAGCCGAACGGGCCGCTGTCCAGCCATGCGCCCGGCACGTAGCTGTCGATGACCCGGCCGGCGTAGGAACCGAAATCACCCGCATCGATCACGACGATCGCATCCCGGTCCAGCAGCGCGCTCACCTCGGCGTAGACCCGCATCGGATGCAACGGCGTTCGGTCGTCGGCCAACTCGGCAGCCTCCCCTGTACGGGAGGTCGTCTCGGTGGTGCGCAGGTCGGCGATCCAGGCCGTGTGGTCAGTCGGTGTCGCACCCGCCAGTGCCGACAGGATGGTCGTCAGGTCCCCGTACAGACCGGCGGCGATTTCGCGTGGGTGGGGCCGCTCGGGTTCGACGCGGTCGGCCACGATGAGCTTGGTCTCGGCTCCGAACACGCCGCCGAAACCGAGCCGGAAGTCCATCGGGACGCCAACGACCACGGCAACGTCGGCCTCCCCCAATGCTTTCGACCGTGCACGGGAGAACGCCAGGTCGTGGTCGGCGGGCACGGTGCCGCGCGCCATACCGTTCATCAGCACCGGGATGCGTAGCTCTTCAGCGAGCCGCAGCAGGGCGGTCTCGGCATGACCCCACCACACATTGGTGCCCGCCATGATGACGGGCCGCCGCGCGTCGGTGAGCAGGCGGACGGCGGCGTCCACCGCGTTACCGTCCGGCTGCCCGCCGGAGGACGGATGCGCCAGCGCGCCGGGTCCGCCATTGTCGTGTGCCTGACCGAACACGTAATCCAAGGGGAAGTCGACGAATGACACCCCGGTCGGCCGCCCGCCGACGCCTGCCGCGGCCCGCAGCGCGTCGTCGATCAGCGGGCCGACCTCGTCCGGCGACTGCGCGGTCGCGGCGAACCGCGTCAGCGGCGCCACGAACGGCACGTGGTCGATTTCCTGCAGCGACCCTTGTCCCCAGCGAGATGCGGGTGCCCGGCCACCCAGCACCACCAGCGGCGACTGGTTCTGCGCAGCGGCAGCCATCGCGCTCATCCCGTTGGTGACGCCGGGCCCGGCGGTCAGCGCCGCGACACCCGGTACGCGGGTCACCTTCGACCAGCCCTCGGCCGCGAACGCCGCGGTCTGCTCGTGTCGCGTGTCGATCAGGCGGACATTCTCTGCCTGACAGCCGTCGTATATCGAGAACAGGTGCCCACCGGACAGGGTGAATATCGTGTCGATTCCGCTGGCGCGCAGTCGCCGGGCGATCAGGTGTCCGGCGTTGACCGTCGAGTCGTCCGATGGAGCGTCGATGCTCATGGGGGCAGCATAATCAGCGCGTGCCGAACACCTCACAGACGCAAGTACTCATCGCCGGCGGCGGGCCGATCGGCCTCACCGCAGCCATCGAATTGACCCGGCGCGGCGTCGACTGCCGCGTCGTCGATCCTCTCCTGGAAGCGCCGCAGTACGCCAAAGCCGTTGGTGTGCAACCACGTACGCTCGAAGTGTTCGAATCCATGGGCCTGCTGGGGCGCGTCCTGGACGCGGCCATCGAGATGCACGGGCAGATCGTCTATGTCAACGGTGAGCGGGTCGCCCAGGTCGATTTCACCATTCCGGCCGACGTACCCTTCGGCTTCACCGCTATCCCCCAGTACGCGACCGAGCGAATCCTGCGTGAGGAACTGGCCCTGCGCGGCGTACAGGTCGAGCGCGGCCTGCGGCTCAGCGGGTTCGAACAGGACACCGACGGCGTGCGCGCAATCCTGGCCGGCGACGACGGCGAGCAGACGGTGCGCGCCGCTTACCTCATCGGAGCCGACGGTGCGCACAGCGCGGTGCGCAAGGGACTTGGCCTCACGTTCGAGGGCGCGGCGTTCGAGGAGCAGTACATGCTCGGCGACGTCGAGGTGGACTGGTCCATGCCACGTGGTTACGCCATCCGCGCGATGCATCAGACCGACGGCGTGACCGACGACCTGCTGGTGTGCATTCCGCTGCCGGGGCGCGGCCGCTACCGCATGTCAATGCTGGTGCCGCCCGACCTGTCCGCTGCGCCATCGCAAGGGATCGCGCACGGTTTCGAAGGTGACGTCAAACCCGACCTGGACCATATCCAGGCGGTGCTGGACCGACTGTCGCCCGAGTCGACCACGGCGCGCAACCTGCGCTGGTCCTCGGTCTTTCGGATCAGCCACCGCATAGTCGACGCCTACGGTCGGGGCCGGGTGTTCGTCGCGGGCGACGCCGCACACATCCACCCACCGACCGGCGCGCAGGGCATGAACACCGGGATCCAGGACGCCCACAACCTGGCGTGGAAGCTTGCGCTCGCGGTGTCCGGAAAAGCGGCGCCGGATCTGCTCGACAGCTATGACGCCGAACGGCGGCCGGTCGGCGAGGAGGTCGTCGGCCGGACGGTGCGCAGTGCGCGCGAGGGCATCGGCGCCGATTCCACCGATGTCGACTACGTCATCCGTCGCGAGGCGCAGCTGCTGATCGACTACGGAGACAGTCCCATCGTGTCCGGCCGTGCCGGTCAGCCGCCGACATCAGGCCCGCGTGCCGGCGGGCGGGCGCCCGACGCGACCGGCCTGACCCGCGATGCGGTCAACGGATCCCTACGGCTGTTCTCACTGTTCGGGCCCTCGCACACCGTGCTGCTGTACGCCGGCGACGACACCGGCCCCGCCGACGTCGAGCGTTTCGAGGCCGCGGGCGAGGCCGCGGTCGCGGCCGCGAAGGGCGATGCGAACGTCTATGTGATCGCGGCGCCAGGCGCCGACGTAGCCACCACTGTGCTGCCGCTCATCCGCGACGCGGAGTCGGAATTCGCAGGCGCGTACTCGACCGGCGGCCGGAGTGCCTTCGTCGTCCGGCCCGACGGCTACCTGGGATACGCCGGCGGGCACGCTGACGTCGACGGTTTGGTTGCGCACCTGCGGACGACGTTCTGCTAGTCGCGGTGAACACGCAGTCCAGACCACGGGCACGCCCGTAGCCTGCAGGCGAGGTACCTTGCCACAGTGGAAGAGGGAATGTTCGCCCCGACGCTGGACTGGGGACATGAGCTCCTCACATCGCTGAAGTGGATCGGCCAGGCATGGCTGATCGCCGCGGTCGCGACGCTGGTGATCTGTGTCCTGCTCGCCAAGTACACGGTGTGGGGTAGGCAGTTCTGGCGTATCACCGGCGACTACTTCAAAGGCCCGGAAAGCGTCAGGGTGTGGCTGTGGCTCGCCGCGATCCTGGCGTCGGTGGTCTTCGGCGTGCGGCTCTCGGTGCTCTTCACCTTCCAGGGCAGCGACATGATGACGAGCTTCCAGGTCGTGGCGTCAGGCGTTGCCGCGGGCGATGAGGCGATGAGGAACTCCGGCCGCGACGGCTTCTATCTGTCGATGTGGGTGTTTTCGGCGCTGGCATTCCTGCATGTCGCACGGATCATGTTCGACCTGTTCATCACGCAGCGGTTCATGCTGGCCTGGCGCGCATGGCTCACCGATCGGCTGACGGGCGACTGGCTCGATGGAAAGGCGTACTACCGCGGCCGCTTCATCGACGACACGATCGACAACCCCGACCAGCGAATTCAGTACGACATCGACATCTTCACCGCAGGCGTCGGCGGACTTCCGAACACGCCGGGAAACACTTCGACGTCGACGCTGTTGTTCGGCTCGGTGAACGCCATCGCCTCGATGATTTCGTTCACCGCGATTCTATGGAATTTGTCAGGAACGCTGACACTTCCGCTGGTGAACTACCCGCTCCCGAAGGCGATGTTCTGGATCCTGCTGACCTATGTGGTCTTCGCGTCGATCATTGCGTTCTGGGTGGGCCGGCCGATCATCTGGCTGTCGTTTCGGAACGAGAAGTTCAACGCGGCTTTCCGCTATGCGCTGGTCCGGCTGCGCGACGCCTCGGAGGCTGTAGCGTTCTACCGCGGTGAAATCGCCGAGCGCACAGGATTGCGAAAGCTCTTCGCGCCCGTCGTCGCCAACTACAAGCGGTGGATCAACCGGATGATTGGCTTCTACGGCTGGAACCTTTCGATGAGTCAGATCATCGTCGTGCCACCGTATCTGTTCCAGTTCCCGCGGTTCCTCAACGGCGAGATCACCCTCGGCGCGATGAGCCAGTCGGCCTCGGCGTTCGGCCAGATCGAACAGGGACTGTCCTTCTTCCGGAACGCCTACGACGCGTTCGCCGGTTACCGAGCGGCGATCATCCGCCTCGACGGCCTGCTCACCGCGAACGAAGAAGGACGGGCGCTGCCGGAGATCACCACCACGCCCTGCAAAGACGGCACGGTGCAACTGCAGGCCATCGAGGTCCGGACGCCCGACGGAAAACAACTCGTGAACCCGCTCGACTTGCGTCTGGAGGTCGGGGACACGCTGGTGGTGACTGGCGAATCGGGGTCAGGCAAAACCACGTTGTTGCGCAGCCTCGCGGAGTTGTGGCCGTTCACCACCGGAACATTGACAAGGCCGTGTGGACCGAACGAGACGATGTTCCTGTCCCAGATGCCCTATGTGCCCCTGGGCAATCTGCGCGCCGTCGTCAACTACCCGCTCGAGGAGGGCGACGTCGACGACGAGACGCTGAAGCGCACTCTGGAGAAGGTGGCGCTGCCGCACCTGGTCGGACGGCTTGATGAAGTCCAGGACTGGGCGAAGGTCCTGTCCCCTGGCGAACAGCAGCGAGTCGCGTTCGCCCGGGTATCGCTGACCAAACCCAAGGCGGTCTTCCTCGACGAAGCCACGTCGGCACTCGACGAAGGCCTGGAATTCCTGGTGTACAGCCTCATTCGGACCGAGCTGCCCGACACCATCCTGGTCAGTGTCAGCCACCGTAAGGCGGTCGAGCAGCACCACACGCACGAACTCGTACTGCTCGGCGACGGTGAATGGCGATTCGGCCGGGTCGGCGGCGAGGAACCGGCGCCCGTCTAGGCCTGCGCCGCACGGTTGCCCGCGCGCCTGCCGAAGAACGAACCCTCGCCCAACTGCGTGCCGCTGGCGTAACCCTTGCCGTCCTGCGCGATATTGGATGCGCACGCGCCTGCGGCGTACAGGCCGCCGATGGCGCTGCCGTCTTGGCGCAGTACCTGCCCGTCGATGGACACGTCGAGACCGCCCATGGTGAATCCTGAGTACATCGCGACGCCCAGTGACAGGTCGAATGCCGCCCACGGGCCGTTGTCCTGTGCAGCAACGTATTCCGGCTGCTTGTGGAAGTCGGGGTCTTCACCGCGGGCGGCGTTCTCGTTGTACCGGTCAAGGGTGGCGGCCAGGTTTCCCGCCGGAATGCCCAGGGCCGCTTCCATTTCCGCCACTGTCTCAAAGCCGTCGATGAACTTGATCAGCGGCATCTCGGGCATCTGCATGTGCGCCTCGTCGACGATCAGGTAGGCCTGCTGATCTGGTTGCTCCAACACGTATGCCGACGTCCGTGAATGGTAGGAGTCCTCCGTGACGAACCGCTGTCCGCGATTGTTGACGACGACGCCCGTCAACAGAATCTCCGGCGGGTAGGCGGCAGCGGTGATGAACAGCCCGTCGAGGTTCTGCGCCACTCCCCCTGCCGATACGCCAAGCCGAATACCGAGTCCGTCGTCGTTGGGGTTGCCCAGAATGTAGGGCTCGACCTCGCCGTGGTGTTTGGTTCGCCGCTTCTGCGCCAGCGCCGGGGTGTGCTCGGCGACCATTTCGGCGTTCATCGCGAATCCTCCCGCGGCGATGACGACGGCCTTGGCCTTGATCGCACCGCTCTCGGCGAAGTGCTTCCAGCTGACTCCGACAACTTTGTGGTCCTCCATGACCAAATTGGTCACCCCGGTCTCGTACCGGATCTCGACGCCCTGATCGGTGGCTCGCTTCACGAGCAGGTCGATCACCATGGCGGCGCCGCCCAACTCCCCCGGTACCGGCACCGAATGGCCGCGCGGCGCGGGTTTGGCCTGCTCGCAGTATGGCCACACCTTCTCGTTGCCGGTGTAGGACAGCCCCTCGGTGCCGGGCGGGACTACCACCTTGCCCTTCCAGTAGCTGCGTTCGAACTGAAAGCCAAGCGCTTCAAGCCAATCGAAATGCTCGACGCTTTCGTCGCAGTAGAGGCGAATCTTGTCGAGGTCGGGGTCCGCCGAGACCGCGACGAGGTACTTGTACATCTCGTCGGCGCTGTCTTCGTGACCGGTGGCTTCCTGTACCGCGGTGCCGCCGCCGAGATAGAAGTGACCGCCCGCCATCGAGCTCGTGCCGCCCGCCGCGGCCGCCTTCTCCAGCACCAGGACGTTCGCCCCCGCCGCTGCGGCGCTGACCGCCGCGCAGCCGCCGGCGATTCCGAAGCCGATGACCAGGACGTCGACCTCCTCGGACCAGGACGTGACATCGGCCATGTCGACGGCGTCCGGAATGTCGAGACCGCTCACTGTTGCTCCTGTTTCACGTAGTCGAAGAATTGCTTGATCTCGCCGGGGATATCGGCGATCTCGATGTAGGGCACGCCGGCGTCGGCCGCCGAGAGGTAGGCGAACCGCATGCCACCGGGCATGACCCCCTGCTGCACGACGGGTGTGCCGTTACTGTGCGCATCGCGCACTGCCGCGTCGAACGCCGCTGAGTCGAGTGCCTCGATACAGACATGGTGCAGTCCAGGACCTGCGGTGTCGAGGAACTCGGAGTACACGCTCTCGCCGCTCTGTGGCGCGATCAACTCGAGCTGGATATCCCCTGCGTAGCTGAAGGAGATGTGCGCGGTGAAATCGGCGGGCCGACCACGGTAGGTACACGTGTCCGGCGCGAAGTGGACGTCGGGTATTCGCACCCACTTCTTCGCGCCCAACATCGTGGACAGCGCTTTCTCCGTGGCGTCGAGGTCCCGCGTCACCCACGCAATCTGGACAGGTGTCTGGGCATGCATCGCGTCGAGGATATCTCCGGCCGACCCGGATGGCTAGAACGTGTTCTAGTTTTATTCCTCGCCGAGGTACGCCCCCAGGCATCGCTGCGACATCGCACGGGCCCGCTTATCGCGAACTCGTCCTGGATCTGGGCACCGACGGCAATTGATTTATTTGGTCAGCATCTCGATCAACAGATTCACCTGGAGGCCGAAGGCGGCGGCGGGGTCGGTGAGCGTGTCCGCCCCGTACTGGCCGAACACCTCCAGGCTGATCGCCCCGATCAGGCCCGCCCACAGCAGAAAGCACTTGGCGACCGCCGAGTCGTCGCCGGAAAAGTCGAACTCCGCGCGCACGCCGTCGAAATCCGACGACAACGGCTGTGTCACAGCGACTTCGGTCTTCGAGATCTCGCCGGCGGCCATCCCGGCGGCCACAGCGTCGAACAACGTACCCACCACTCGGGTACCCGGGCCGACGGTTCGCTCCGCGGGCGCGCGGTAGCCCGGTACCGGGCTGCCGTAGAGCAGCGCCCAACTCGCGGGATGCTCGACGGCCCACCCGCGCGCCGCGTGCGCCATGGCGCGCATGCCGTCGCGCCACGACATTTCGGGTGCATGCGCCTGGTCTACGGCATCGGCCAGTTCCGAGTAGGCGTCGATGAGCAGCAATGTCAGAAGCTCGTCGCGACTGGCCACGTACCGGTACACCGCCGAGGACACCATCCCGAGGTCGCGGGCGACGGCCCGCAGCGACAGCCCGGCCGCGCCCTCGGTGACCAGATGACGACGGCCGAGCTCGATGATCTGGCGCTCGATCCTGTCGCGAGTGTCCTGCCGCTTGCCCATATCGCCCAGTGTCGCATGAAACGAGATCACTGCTCTTGATTTCCGCGGCGAGACAGGGCACTGTTGATAAAAGAGCACCGCTCTCGATTAACAGGAGGATGTGATGACTGTCCGTTACGACCAGCCCACCCTTGCCGCCAGGACCCTGAACGAACTGTTCCGGCTGCTCGCAGAGGCCGGCGTCAGCATCGCAGGCACCGTGGCGATTCGCGTACGGGGCCGAAAGACCGGAAACTGGCGCGGCGTGGTGGTCAATCTTTTGACAGTCGACGGCCGCGACTACCTCGTCTCACCCCGTGGCAACACTCAGTGGGTTCGCAACGCGCGGGCGGCAGGTCTCATCGAGATGGGTCCGCGGTGGCACCGCAGCGAGGTTCGGATCAGCGAGGTGGCCGACCACGACAAGCCGGAACTGCTGAGGCGCTATTTGAACCGCTGGTTCTGGGAGGTCAAGGGCCACGTCGGCGGCCTCACGCCCGGGTCTTCCGAAGCCGAACTCAGCGCGGCCGCGGCGTCGATCCCCGTGTTCGAACTACAGCGTTAGGACACCGGAGCCGACGCCGCGGAGATGACGTCCTGTTGGGCCTGCTGGCTGATGTTCTGCCAGGAGACCGCGGCGGGGAACTGCCCCCAGGTGCTGTTGAACATTCCGACGATTGCGGCCCTTCCGTCGGGAGTGACGAAGTAGACCGGCCCGCCGGAGTCACCCTTCTGACTGACCACACCGTTGGCCATCGTGAACCAGCCGTTGTACACGGCCTGGATGTTTCCGCAGCTTTCACCCGTGACAACACCGAAATGGCACACGGGAAGACCGGCCGAGGGCACTACGCCAGGATCTGACACCAGTGCCAGACCACGGGGCAGGATGTCGTTGACCATGACGTCGGGGGCCAGGCTGATCACCTCCCAATCGGTGATCTGATGATTGGTGTCGATGGTCGCGCCGTTGGGAGTGTTGTCCCGGAATGACGCCAGGTGCCCAACGAATCGGCGCCCCTGGTCGAGCACGGCGCCGTCGCCGCGGCAATGACCTGCGGAATAGGCGACCCGCGCCTGCTCGTCGACGAATCCCACCGTGCAGGCATTGGTCCCCTGGATGATCTGCATGCCCGGGGACACGACTACCCCAGGGTCGGCCTGCACCGGCGCGCCGGGGGTAGCGAGCGCGACTAGCGGTGCCGCCACAGTCGCGAATACGCGTAACCAATGTCGGCGCACTGTCGCCTCCTTGGGTCTCAAGTGTGTAAAGGGTACCGGCGTACAGCGAAGCGCCGCGGCCGAGTGAGAGTACCGATAACCACGTCCGACCAGCAGTAACTACACGACAGGCGTACCTACTCATGCCCATCGGTCAGGATCACGGAGACGTTACAGAATGGCAACGGTCGGCGCGCCGGCTTGTCACGAGTCGAAACCGAGACCCAGCGCGTCGAGGGTTCGCAGGAAGATATTGCGTCGACCCGCCGAGTGGTCGGCGCGATCGAGTGACCACCGCGTCGCCTGGATGCCGATGCTGGCGAAGGGCTCAGGCGGGAACGGCAGTGGGCGTTGGCGCACCATAGCCAACTCGGTGCGCGGTGTGGGTCTGCCCTCGAGAAGGTCCAGGCACACGTCGGCGGCGAACCTGGTCGCCGCCACCCCGAGGCCGGTGAACCCGTTGACATACGCGACCTTGTCACCGCCGGCCAGACCCCAGTGCGCACAGAATCGTGTGTTGGTGTCGATGGGCCCCGCCCAGCGGTGCGTGAACCGGACGTCGTCGAGTTGGGGGAAGGTGATGAAGAAGTGCGCCGCCAGGCGGCGATAGGTGGCCTGCCGATCCTCGTACGCGGGGTCGACCTTGCGCCCGAAGTGGTAGACGGCGTCATAACCGCCCCAAACGATGCGGTTGTCCATCGTCAGGCGGTAGTAGTGAAACTGGTTGGCGCAGTCCCCGATTCCCTGCCTACCCTGCCACCCGATGCGCTCCAGCTGGGCATCGGTGAGCTGCTCGGTGGCCAGTACGTAGTCGTACACCGGCACGATGCGCAGCCGGTTGCGCCGAAGCAGGCTCGGGTAGACGTTCGTGGCCAGCACTGCCTGGCGCGCGGTAATGCTCGCCGTCCCGGTGTCCACCCGCACCGCATCCCCGCCGGTGTCCAGCCCGATGGCATTGGTGTGTTCGAAGATCTGCACGCCTGCTTCCGTGCACGCGCGGGCGAGTTCGAGTGCCAGCTTGGCGGGATGGACGATGGCGCACGTCTGCGGACTGAACAGGCCCGCCAGGTACGTTGGCGAGCTCGCCTCCGCGCGCACCTGCCGGGTATCGAGAAAGCGGCCTTCTCCGGAGTTTGCGGCCTCACGCAGCCAGTCGACCTGATGCGGTTCGGTGGCGACCAAGAGCATCCCGGTGCGCTGCCACTCCGCGTCCAGCCCCAGGCGTTCGATGTCGGATCCCATGCCGTCGAGGTTCTTCAAACCCATCTCATCGAGGGTGTCGAACTCGTTGGGCCAGCGGGACTTTCCGTTCTCGGACCCGTGCGTCAGGCTGGCGTCGACGAAGCCGCCGTTTCGTCCCGACGCCGCCCACCCGATCCGGTTCGCCTCGATCAGGAGTATTCGGCGGCCGGGGTGGTGCTCGGCGGCGTGCAGGGCCGTCCACAGCCCGGTGTAGCCGCCACCGACGACCACCAGGTCGCAGTGCAGCGGTGCGCTCAGCGCAGGGTAGTCGGGTCTGGAGATGTCCAGCCACATCGAGCCGAGGGTGCTCGCCGCGAGCGACCGTTCGACCAACTGTGGGTCGACGGGGGCATCAAAGACGGTCTTCACCGAAGCTTCATTCCCGGGCCTCTAGACGCGCACTTTGGTGGCTTCGTCGCCGACCAGCGGCCGCGCGGGCTGCCAACCTGGCGGACCGAAGGCATAACCCAGCTTGTCCCGCCATCGTGGCGCACTCCGGACATCGCGGAAGATCGAGGAGTATTCGTGGGTCTGCAACGTCCAGATGTTGTAGGTGTCGACCTGCTTGGTGAGCCCATAGTTCGGGCGGACATTCTCGGCCTTGAAGCTGCCGAATATCCGATCCCACAGGATGAAGATGCCGCCATAGTTCCTGTCGAGGTATTGCTGGTCCATACCGTGATGAACACGGTGGTGCGATGGCGTATTGAAGATGAATTCAATTGGCCGCCACAACTTTCCGATGCGCTCGGTGTGGATCCAGAACTGATAGACCAGGTTGATCGAGAAGCTTGCGAACACCATCCACGGCGGCACGCCGAACAGCGGCAGCAGCGCCCGCAGGAACACGTCGCCGCTGATGTTCCACTTCTGGCGCAGCGCCGTCGCGAAGTTGAAGTACTGGCTGGAGTGATGCGCTTGATGCGTCGCCCAGATCAGGCGGACCCGGTGCGCGATCCGGTGATAAAAGTAGTAGAGAATGTCGACACCGACGATGGCGATCACCCACGTGTACCAGGCGGTGGCCGGCAGATGCCACGGCGCGACGTACACGTAGAGCGCGGCGTAGGCCAGCAGGGCGACCGCGTTGAGCACTCCGCTGGTCGCGATCGACACCAGGCCCATCTTGATGCTCGCCCACGCGTCGGGCTTGAGGTAGGAACCCGCGGGGGCCCTCTCGGCCTCGTCGTGCACCAGCTTGCCCGCGCTGACCCACTCGATGATCAGCAGGATCAGGAAGAACGGAATGGCGAACGTCACGGGGTCGTGCATCAGCGGCGGCAGCACGTCGGCGAAAACACGCGTCCAGTCCACAGTGACACCTCCGCGGCAAATCTTACGACCTAACGGAAGCTGAGCACCTCATCGCCCCAGGCCAACCGCAGATCGCGGTCCAGATCGTCGACAACTTGGTCCGCCGCGTCGATCACCAGCGTCGCGCGGTCCTCCTTGCGGTACGGCCGCCACTTCGGGTCGCCCGCCGGGGCCGACGGGTGGCCCCCCACCGCGAAGTTCAGCCACCGCCTGCGCAGCCGCGACGAGACGGACTTGCCCGCCTTGAGCCCACCCAGTTTGAACGTCGGGTCCTTGGGTCCGGCCACGAGGTTGCCCCACACGTACGGCAACTCGGTGGCATGGGCGGCACCCAGTCGCAGCAGGCGCAACATGGGGGTCGCGAAGTCGAAGCGGTACAGGTACACCGGTGCGACGTCGCGATGACCCTCGGCAAACCAGATCGACGGCATCCGGAAGCCGATGTCGCGGGCCACGCCCATGCCGATGGTCTTGGGCCGGCCGCGATACGTGGTCCGGATCTGCGCTTCACTCGGCAGCTGCAGAGCCGGCTGCTCGGCGGCGATCTCGGTGAACATCGTCCGCAGCGCGTTCGGGGTGATCGGCATCAACGGCGACTTCATCCAGCGGAACAGCGCCGCCTCATGCTTGTTGGTGCCGATGATCAGCGGGACGGGATGTGTGCGCCCCTCTCGGGCCAGTCTGACCGGATGCGCGGGGACGATGTCGCCGTCGATGATCGGAGCGAACGCCAACGTCCCCGGCGTGCGGACCGGCACCTGGTCGAAAACCTGCTTGGAGGCGGCAAGGACCGCCTCGATCGGCAGGCCGGTCAGACGCTGGGCGTCGCCGGGGCCGAGGTCCAACGCGTCGAGGAACATGTCGGCCGTACGTTGGCCGCGGTCGTGGTCGTAAATCGATGTCGCCGGCGAACTCTGGGCGATCGCCGCGGAGAACAGTCCCGCGGCGGGCGGGCTGGCCATCAATGTCGTGACCATGCCGGCACCGGCGGACTCGCCGAACAACGTCACGCGGTCCGGGTCTCCCCCGAATCCGGCGATGTTGTCGCGCACCCACTGCAGCGCGAACAGCGCATCGCGTAGTCCGACATTGGTGTCGAACCCGTCGCCGAGCGACGACAGGTCCAGGAATCCCAAGGCGCCCAACCGGTAGTTGACGGTGACGATCACCGCGTCTCCACTGCCCGCCAGCGCCCCGCCGTGATACAGCGATTGCGCCGATGAGCCCAGGATGTAGGCGCCGCCGTGCAGCCACACCATGACCGGCTTGGCGTCTCCCGCCTCGGTGTCCGATGACGCCCATACGTTCAGCGTCAGGCAATCGTCGCCCTGCGGCGCACCGAGGTCGATGGGGATCCTCGGATCTGTCGGTTGTCGGCACACGGGTCCCACCCGCGTCGGCGTCGGCAGGCTCCGACCACCGCGCAGGGACCACCGGCGCCCGCCACCGCAGGTCCGCGACCGGCGCGGCGGCGTAACGAATCCCCTTCCACGCCTTGATCGTTCCGTTGTCGACGCCACGGACGGGGCCGTGGACGGTGTCGACGACGGGCCGGTCGTCCGCAGCGCGTCTCGTGTTGGCCTCCGCCGTCACCGATGGGCCTCCTTGAGCCGAGTGGACACAACCAAACCAGATTACGCGGACGCGCCCGGAGTGGTATACATGATGGCTGTGAGTGTCACATCCATACCGAAACGGACCGGCGTTGCCGAAAAACTTCGCCGTCGCATCATCGAGGACTTCGAGAAGGGCGCAGGTCGCCACGATGATCCGGCCGTCTACGGCGGGCCGCCCGGCGATCCCGGCCTGCTCGGGCCCGACAGCATCTCGTGGGAGATCAACGCCGACCTGGCCTCCGTCTCTCAAGCCGGTCTGCCCGCGATCGTGCTGGAAATCCTGCATCCGTCCGTGGTCGCCGGTGTCCAGGACCTCTCCAACTATCGCGAGGACCCGTTCCAACGCGCCCGCGCCACCCTGGGATACGTGCTGACCACCACGTTCGGCAACACCGAAGCCGCCACCCGCGTCATCGAACACGTCAAGCACGTGCACTCGTTCGTCAACGGGACCCGCCCCGACGGCGTGGCGTACCGCGCTATGGATCCCGAGCTCATCACCTGGGTACACACCTGCATCCCGTGGATGATTCTGCGCACGTTCGAACAGACCAAACGCCCGCTGTCGGCCGAAGAACAGGACCGCTACCTGTCCGAGCAGGCCGTGATCGGCAGGATGGGCGGCGCCGACCGGGTGCCGACGACGGCCGCCGAACTCGACGACTATGTGGAGGCAATGCGGCCGAAGCTCAGCGTGAACGCGCAGACGCGGGAGTTCATCGACTTCTTGATGACCTCGCCGTTCTTTCCCGATCTGCCTGCACCGGTGGATCGGCAACTGCACCGATTCGCCATTTATGCCGGCATGAGCAGGGCACCGATGTGGGCGCGTGAGCTCATCGGCTACGACCGCCCGTCCATGCTCACCCGTCGACTGATGGGGCCGGCACTTCAGTTCGACGCGCGGCAGACGCGGTGGGCGTTCGGCACGCCCCGCTACGTCCAGCTCGCCCGCGAACGGGCCGCGGGCGCACGGCTTCCCCACGCCGCAGCGCAATGATCGACGCCCAGCTCATCGAGATCGTCGGCGGTGCCTCAGCGCGCGGCAGCGTCGACGAAGCGGCCGACCGGACCAGCCAGCGAATCCTCGATGCCGCCCTGCAAGAAGCGGCATCGGTTGGGCTGCAAAGGATTACAGTCGAAGATGTGGTGCGGCGCGCCGGAGTTTCCCGGATGACGGCCTACCGCCGCTATCCCCGGCGTGACGATCTGGTCGAAGCACTCGTTCGCCGCGAGACACAACGGTTCCTCGCCGCGGTCGCCGATGCCATCGATGCCACCGACGATCCGCACGAAGGGGTGGCCGAGGCATTCATCGCCGCGGTCACATTCGCCCGCGACAACCCGATGCTGCGCCGTGCCGGCCACGGCGAACCGGCCGACTCGACAGAACTGTTGAAGATGGGGGCGGCGTTCATCGCCAACTACATCCACGGGGACACACCCGGGCAACCGTCGCAGCAGGTCCGGTGGGTCGCCGACGTTTTCGCCCGCCTGTTCTTCACGTATATCTCCCTACCGCCGACGGATCCGGACTTCGGCGATGACGCCGAACTTCGGCGGTTCGCGCACGAGGTCCTGACGCCGATGGTGGAGCGCGCGGTCGGATAGTTTGTCCACGTGCAGAAGTGGGCGCTACTTGCGGGGGCCATATTCACCGAGGTCGCCGCGACGCTCTCGTTGCGCGCGTCGCAGGACCATTCGGCGTGGCTCATGCTGGTCTTCGCCGGCTATGTCGCCTCCTTCATTCTGCTGACGATGGTGCTGCGGGCCGGCGTACCGGTTGGGGTCGCCTACGGGATCTGGGCCGCGCTGGGCACGGCCGCCACCGCGGCGCTCGCCGCGGTGCTCTTCGGCGATCCCTTCACCTGGCCGATCTTGGCGGGCATCGGGCTGATCATCGCCGGGGTGCTGCTCGTCGAGTTCGGATCGCATCGTGCCGAAGCGGTCGAGTCGTGATGTGGCTCGCGCTTGCGGGCGCGATTCTCGTCGAGGTGGTCGCGACCCTGGCGCTGCGCGCTTCGGACGGTTTTCGCAAGAAGGCGTGGATCGCGCCCATCGTCGCCGGTTACCTGGTGTCGTTCTATCTGCTGTGGGTGTCGCTTGGGCTGGGGATGCCGGTCGGCATCGCGTACGGCGTGTGGTCGGCATGTGGCGTCGCATTGGTGGCGGTCATCGCACGCTTTCTGTTCGCCGAACCGCTGACGTGGATGATGGGGGCAGGCATTGCGCTCATCGTCGGCGGAGTGCTCATGATCGAGGTGGCCGGGATCGCGCACTGAGCACGCCGGCGAGTGCGATTACCACCAGCCCCGCGATCGGAACCGCCAACAACCCGACTCGCAGGCTCGTCGCGTCGGCGACGAGGCCGACGAGCAAGCGGTGCGCCGAAGAAGCCGATCCGCATCAGCCACGTCAGCACCGTCAGCCCACTGCCCGGGCGCATACCGGGCAGCTGATCCGCGTGGTGCATCGCGGCCGGAACCAGGGTGGCCACCCCGAAGCCGGCGGCGGCGAAACCGCCGATCGTGCCTGCCGTGGACGGAAACGCCAGTGCCGCCCCCATACCCGCCGCGGTGATGAGACCACCGGCGCGCGCCACCGAGCGTTCACCGAACCGATCGACCAGCCTGTCCCCAATCAACCTGCCGATGAACATGAAGCCGACCAGGGCGACATAGCCGAACACCGCGACCGCACCCGGTGCCCCCAGGCTGTCCCGCAGATACAGTGTCGCCCAGGTATTTCCGGCATCCTCCACCGTGGCACCCGCGACGGCGATGACCACCAGCGCGGCCAGCGTCGCGTATACCGCCAACCCCGCGCCTGATCCGTCGCCTGCCCGCGTCGACGGATCGTCGTCGTGATCTGGCCCCTTGAGCAGATGCGGGTAGGCGACCGCGACGACGACGGAGAATGCCGCCGCGGCGAACACCAAATGTGTTGTCCGCGATATGTGTAGCGCGATCGCCGCCGCGCCCATCAGCCCACCGAGGATGGCGCCCGCGGCCCACACGGCATGCAACGAGTTGATGATCGATCGGCCGTAGTGGCGTTGTAGTCGTAGCCCGTGCGCGTTCTGCGCGACGTCGGTGATCGAGTCGCACGCGCCTGCCACAAAGAGGGCGGCCCCCAGGATCACAGGCGAGGGCGCCACGCCCGCAGCGACCACGAACACGCCGATACCGACGGTGCCGACGACGGCCACGCGTGAGGACCGGTATCGCCGGATCAGTGTCCCCGCGGCAAGGCCGGCCACCAGCGCCCCCGCGGAGAACGCCGCGATGGCGGCGCCGTAGACCGCGTTGGACAGGTGCAGATCGGCCTTGATCTCGGGGTAACGAGGCAGCAGGTTGGCGAAGAGGGCTCCGTTGCTTGCGAACAGCGCCGCGACGGCGACGCGGGCCTTGCGATTCTGCGCCGCGGCCACACCCAGCCGTTCGGACGCCATCTACCGGACACTACCGATCTCGGACTCTAGGCTGACTGTTCGTGAGCGCAGAAGCCGATGACCAGGATCTGGACTATCGCTTCACACTCGCCAACGAGCGCACGTTCCTCGCCTGGGTCCGCACGGCACTGGCACTGATCGCCGGTGGTGTCGCGGTCGTCCAGCTGGTACCCGCCATGTCCATTCCTGGAGTACGCCACGGCCTCGGGATGGCGCTCACGACGGCAGGCGGCGTTCTTGCGGTGTTGGCGGTTCGGCGGTGGCAGGCTGTGCAGGCCGCGATGCGTGCGGGTGCCGAACTTCCTCGATCGTGGATGCCGGTGCTGCTCGGCGGTGCCATCGTCGTTCTGACCATCGTGTTGATCGTCGTGATCTCGGTCCAGCCCTAGCCCGTCCAGTATCATGACGCGACCGGAGAAGCCAGGATTGCAGGCAGAGCGGACCCAACTATCTTGGGAACGAAGCGCTTTCAGCTTTCTCGTGGCGGGAGCGCTTCCGCTGCTCGGCCGGGGACCCCTGGACGCCGCGCAGACGGTGTTGCCGATCGTCGGGGCCGCGTTGGCGATTCTGGTCGTCTGGCTGGGGCACAGACGGGCACGCCGTATTACGGCCGAACCCGGCACCGAAGTCGTTCTACTCGGCTGGGCGACCGCGGGTTTCGCGGCTCTCATCGTGGTGTTCGTAGTGCTCTAGGTTGCCTGCATCGCGAGCTGTTCGCTGGTCTCCCAGAGGTCGAGCGCCATCTCACGGTCATAGGAGTCGGTCGACGACCGGATCGGCCGCTTACCTTCGAAGTATGCGCCGGTCACGCCGTCGAACGTCGGATCGCCCGCCAGCGCCGCCAGGCGCGCACCGGATGTCCGGGTGCTGTTGACGTTCGGGAAAACGCGCAGCATCGGAAACACGTACCGCCACGCCCACCGCCCGATCGGCGAGTAGTCGCGGGCGAGACCGGAACCCGGCATCAGTCCGGGGTCGAAGGCGTTGACGGTGACGCCGCCGCTCCCCTGGCCCAATCGGCGGTCGAGCTCGTAGGCGAAGAGCACATTGCACAACTTGGACGTGGTGTACCTACGGCGACCTCCGGCGGGGTCGGCGGCAGACGCAAGTTCGGTGGCGCGTGTGTACTGCGGCGAGGGCATGCCCGTGAATTTCGCCGGATCGTGCGTGCCGCTGCTGACCACGACGATGCGAGCCGGGTGGGTGAGTTCGGCGAGCAGGTCGGCCACCAGGGCGAAGTGCCCGAGGTGGTTGACGCCGAACGTCATCTCAACGCCGTCGGCCGTCCGCCCGTTGCCCGACACCACCTGAACGCCGGCATTGCAGACGATCGCGCGAAGCGGTGGCAGTCCCTGGCCGCGGAAGTCCTCGGCGAACCTGCGGACCGACCTCAGTGACGCGAGATCCATCTCGAGGACCGTGCACCGGTCGGGATACCCGAGTTGCTGCACCGCATCGGCCCCACGGCCGGTATCGCGGACGGCGAAAACGACATGCCAGAACGGGTCGCTCGCCAGAAGCGAGCGCGCGCATTCCAGTCCGAGTCCGGCGCTGGCACCGGTGATGATCGCTGTCTTCTTCGGTACGCCGGTCATTTCTCGTCCAAGAGAATCGGGATCAGGGCCGTGATCGTCTGGTACAGGCGCCGGTACATGCGTGCGACGTCGGTGGTGTCGGGTTCGAGATGTTCGGCCAGGAAGATGCCGTCCGACAGCGCGACCGCGACCGCGGAGAGTTCAGCGACGACGCGCTCGGCCTTGGGCCCCGGGACCTCGGCAGGCACCAACTGGGCGATCGCGTCGCGGAAATCGGCGATGGCCCTGTCGCGAACTCGGCGCACCACCTCGGCGACCCCGGGGTCGTCGCTGCGCTCCAACGACAGGAGAAGGAACAGCCGCAGAAAGTCGGGATGCTGCGCCTGCTGATCCGCGACTTCGGCCAGTCGGGCTTCGACGCCGACCTTGGCCGAGACCGCCGCGAAGAAGCGCTGCGCGCCGCGTTCCATGACCGCCGCCAGCACGCCGTCCTTCGAGCCGAAATGCCAGTAGATCGAACTGGCCGGCAGACCGCAGGCCTTGCGGATGTCGCTGATCGAGGTCGCGGCGTACCCGCGGGTGCCCATCAGCTTCTCCGTCGCGTCGAGGATCTGCTCGCGGGACTGCTCGCCCTGCTGCTGCTTCTTCGTCATTTGACGTTCTGTAAGGATCATTACAGACATAGGCTAACACATAAGGGACCTGTCGCCACCGCGAGATTTCGCGGACTTTGTCGCAGTGAGTTCACACTCGCGCGTGCGGTGGCAGGCTGAGCACCGTGCTGGACACCGCGCAGGCGGACGAACTGCTGGGTCTCTTTCCGCCGGGCACCCGAACCGACAACGACGGCACGCTCATGGTCGGCGGTTGCCGCCTCGACGATGTCGCCGAACAGTTCGGCACCCCCGCGATCGTCGTCTCCGAAGACGCACTGCGGATGCGGGCCCGCGAATACCTGAGCGCTTTCCGCAGTCGTTGGCCGCGGTGCGATGTGGCGTTCGCATCGAAGTCGTTCCCCTGCACCGCCGTTCAGCGGGTGATGGTCGAACAAGGACTGGTCATCGACGTCGCAGGCGGCGGCGAGATCCTGACCGCCATCAAGGCCGGCGCGGATCCTGCGCGGATCCTGTTGCACGGCAATGCCAAGTCCGACGAAGAACTCGAACTCGCCGTCGAGAGCGGCGTCGGCCTGGTCGTGGTCGACAACTTCGACGACATCGACCGGCTCGAGCGCATTGTTCCCGCAGGCCGTCAGCAGCCGTGCCTGGTCCGGGTCATCCCCGGGGTGCAGGCCGCCACCCATGCATCGCAGGCGACGGGGCACGCGGGGTCGAAGTTCGGCCTGCTGCCCGACGACGCCCGCACCGCGATCGCGCGGATCGACCACAGCGCCAAGATGCGGCTCGACGGCGTGCACACCCACGTCGGATCGCAGCTGCTCAGCGTCGAACAACTCGCGCAGGCCGTCGAACCCATCGCCAAGCTCGGCACTTTCGAGGTCTATGACCTGGGCGGTGGCCTCGGCGTGCGATACACCTATGGCGAGCACCCACCGACACTCGACGAGTACGCCGACGCGATGGTGGCGCAGGCGAAGGCGCTGCTACCCGACGGCAGCCGCATCATCGTCGAGCCCGGCCGCAGCATGGTCGCCAACAGCGCGTGCACGCTGTATCGCGTCACGACCCTCAAGCGCGGCGTCGTCACGCATGTCGCAGTGGACGGCGGCATGGCCGACAACCTCGAGGTGTCCCTTACCGGCCAGCGCTTCGAGGCGACGATCGTCGACCGGGTGGGCGGCGGCGAAACCGTCAGCGTCGTGGGGCGGCACTGCGAATCGGGCGACCAACTTGTCGACGGTGTCGCGCTGCGCGATCCCGCTGTCGGAGATCTGCTGGCCGTGCCGGTCACCGGGGCCTATTGCTACACGATGTCCAACCAGTACAACGGCGCGCGCCGCGTTCCAGTGGTGTTCACACGCGACGGCGCCGCCCGACTGGTGGTTCGCCGCGACACCTGGGACGACCTGTTGATGCGCGACGTCGACTGACGGCGGGCAAGATGGGCTGCATGGCTGACCTTCCCGAGTCGCTCGTCGAGCTGGCACGACGCTATGGCGTCGCAACCGAATACGACGACTGGACCGGCAGGCGCTGCACTGTTCCCGAATCCACCCTGACCGGCGTGCTCGATGCCCTCGGTGTGCCCGCAACGACGGACGATCAGCGCACCGCCGCGTTGGCGGAGCACGATCGTGACTACTGGTCTCGCTCACTACCACCGGTGATCGTGGGTCGCTCCGGGGCGACCTCACCGTTGTGGGTGCACGTCACCCACGGCGACTCGGTGCGGCTGTGGATCCGGTTGGAGGACGGGTCGGTTCGAACGGGTCTGCGTCAGCTGGAAAACAACAGGGGCCCTTATGATCTCGACGGTCGCCTGATCGGCGAAGCCAGCTTCGAATTGCCCGCCGATCTACCCCTTGGATATCACGAACTGCACCTCCAACTGGGGTCGTCCGACATCAGTTCGCCTGTCGTCGTCTCCCCCGCGTCGCTGGAGCCGCCGCCGGGACGTTCATGGGGTCTGGCCACCCAGCTGTACAGTGTCCGATCCCAAACATCCTGGGGAATCGGCGATTTGACGGATCTGACCGATCTCGCCGTGTGGTCGGCGACCCGGCACGGCGCGGGTTTCATCCTCGTCAATCCGCTGCATGCGGCCGCGCCCACCGCACCAATGGAGCCGTCGCCATACCTGCCCACCTCACGGCGATTCGTCAATCCGATGTACCTGCGGGTGGAGGCGATCAGGGAATTCGCCGACGTCGGCCACCGTGGGCGAATTCGCAAGTCCCGCGAGATTGCGCACTCACGTGCACAGAAGTCGCGCCTCGTCGACCGGGACGCCGGGTGGAAATACAAGCGAACCGCGCTGGAGTTGGTGTACCGCGTCAAACGGTCGGCCGGCCGAACGCTGGCGTACGACGCCTACCGGGAACGGCAGGGCCGCAGCCTCGATGACTTTGCGATCTGGTGCGCGCTGGCCGAGAAGCACGGTGCCGACTGGCACGACTGGCCGGAGGATCTACGTCATCCCGAAACCGCGGCGGTCGCCGAGTTCGCCGCCGATCACGCCGAGGACGTCGACTTTCACCGTTGGCTGCAGTGGCAGCTCGACGATCAGCTCACCGCGGCCCAGGCGACCTCGCTGGCCGCGGGCATGGGGTTGGGAATCATGCACGACCTCGCCGTCGGCGTCGACCCGAACGGAGCCGATGCGTGGGCCATGCAGGATGTGCTGGCACTCGGCGTCACCGCCGGCGCGCCGCCGGATGAGTTCAATCAGCTGGGCCAGGACTGGTCGCAGCCGCCGTGGCGGCCCGATGAACTCGCGAATCAGGCGTACGAACCGTTTCGCGCACTCGTCAACACACTGCTCCGTCATGCGGGTGGCGTCCGCATCGACCACATCATCGGGCTCTTCCGGCTGTGGTGGATTCCGAAGGGATCCCCGCCGACCGACGGCACCTACGTGCGCTACGACCACGAAGCGATGCTCGGGATAGTCGCGTTGGAGGCACACCGCGCCGGCGCAGTCGTCGTCGGCGAGGACCTGGGCACAGTCGAACCCTGGGTGCGCGACTATCTGCGCGAACGGGGCTTGTTCGGCACGTCGATCCTGTGGTTCGAATTCGACCGAGACGGTGACGGCGGACCTTTGCCCGCCGAGCGCTGGCGCGAGTACTGCCTTTCCTCGGTGACCACCCACGACCTGCCGCCGACCCCCGGCTACCTGGCGGGCGAACACGTCCGCCTGCGCGACGAACTAGGGCTACTTACCCGCTCGGCCGACGACGAACTGGCCGCCGATCGTCGGCAGCAGGCCGCCTGGCTAGACGAACTGCGCCGCGTCGGGCTGTTGAGCGGTGAGCTGGACGAGATCGGCGTCGATGAAGTGGTCAGGGCGCTATACCAATATCTGGGCCGCACACGGTCGCGACTGTTGGCGCTGTCGCTGGCCGACGCCGTCGGCGACCTGCGCACGCAGAATCAGCCCGGGACCACGGACGAGTATCCGAACTGGAGAGTGCCGCTGGCGGGCCCAGACGGAAAGAAGGTGCTGCTTGAAGCGGTTTTCGCCGATCCGCGCGCGGCCGCGTTGGCCGAGGTCATGCGGGTCGCGGTGAGCGCGCCGATGTAACGCTTCGGCGCCCTGCTCCGGTTTCACTATCGACACGTCTGCGATATGTTCGCACCGCACCGACATAGGGAGATCACGTGAAGAAGCTCGTTGTGCTGAGTGGGGGACTCGTGGCTGTCGGCTCCTTCGCGCTCGTCGGCGCGGGGATCGCCATGTCCCAGCCGGGCGGCGGAGCCTACTCGAACGTCGTCGACGAGCCGTATGGCAAAGCCATCCAGATACTCGAGAGCCAGGGCCTCAAGCCGATTTTCGGCGGGAAGACCGGCAGCGCTCTGCAGCAATCTCAGTGCCTGGTCAGCAGCCAGAAACTGATCAAGTCCTCGAGCCAGGGCAACCCGTCGGCAAAGGTTCAGCTGTTCCTCGACTGCACTCAGGCTGCCGCCGACAAGCTCGCAGAGATGGGCCCGACGGGTGGCCCGACAGTTGGCAGTAACGGCGTAACGACCGTGACCCCGACGCCTGTGGTACCCATCCAGGGCGCTCCCGGCGCCGGCACCGCGCCTCCCGGTTAGTCCAAGCTAGACGGCGCCTCTCTGTGTCAAGAGGTGTTGTGTTGTTTCAGTTGTATGGTGGCTGCTGGTAGGTCCGGGAAGTGACTTGTCCGAAGCGTCAGCGTGCGGGGTTTGAGCTGGCCGCGCTGGACTCTAGAGCCGCCCCCGAGTGTCCTCCCGGACCTGCCTCCAGTCTGTTTGCGTCGCTTCGGAGTTGTCGGTAGACAACGTCGGATAGTCGCCGTTTGAGGCATCGCATCGCTTCCTTGTGCCCCTTGCCGTCGGTTCGTTTCCGCAGGTAGTAGGTCCTTCCTGGGGTATCGAGCCGAATTTGTGTGAGGGCCATGACATGAAGACAGCGGTTGAGTTGTCGGTCCCCGGCGCGGGAGAGCCTGTGGCGGACAGCGTCGCCGGAGGACACGTCAATTGGGGCGGTACCGGTATAGGTGGCGAACGCGGCAGCTGAGCGGAATCGGCTGATGGAGCCCACCCGGCCGAGGATCGTGCCCGCAGTCAGGGTGCCGATACCGGACAGTTCGACCAGGGTGGTGCCCGACGCGGTGACGGCGGTCTCGATGTCGGTGGCGGCTTTGGCGATGCGCCGGTCCAGGTGGCGTATCTCGGTGACCAGGTCCACGGCCAGACCTCGCAGGGTCTTGCCGGCGGCATCGCGTGGACGGGTGCCACGCAGAAGCTCGGCAGCCTTGTTGGCGGTGAGCTCACGCTGCGCCCCGGCCGGGATGAGATTGGTGAGCACGACGTGGAGGCGGTTGACGGTTTGGGTACGGGTTTTGACCAGGTCGTCGCGGTGTTCCACGATTGCGCGCAGGGCGGTGACGGTGCCCTCGACCGTGACGGAAGTCAACGTGCGTGCGCTTCGCGCGGCGATTCCCACGCTCAGGGCATCGGCGTCATCGTTCTTGCGGCCGTGGCCGGTCGACAGCATCCGCACCCGGGCAGCGAGTTTCGCGGGAACGTCAACGACATCCATCCTGTCGGCGCGGAGCCGCGCGGTGAGTGGGGCGCCCAAGCCGGTTGCGCCTTCGATTGCCCATGTCGGGTCGTGCCACCGGCTCGCGAACTGCAGCAGCGCTCGGTAGCCGTCACGGCTGACCGGGACCCGAATGGTGGCCACGGGTTGCGACGAGGCGTCGACCGCCGCGGCGGTCCAGGATGCCTTGTGGGGATCGATCGCGATCACCACGCTGTCCGGGGCTTTCGATATCACTGACACGAAACTTGTCTCCTCACCATGATTCCGGGATGGAAAGCGAGGAGGGCACACCAACTTTCGGCTTTGCAGGCCTCTCTTCAGCCACTCCACGCCGGGCGCACCGACCCGAGGCGCAAGCCGTCTAGGAGCCAAGCCGGTTACGGACGGCAGGTATGAGGCGGGCGATCTCGAATCGGTGCTCGGCGATCATGGCTGCAGACCCGGATCACCTGCGGCTTATTACACAAGTTGGTATGGGGGGCTGGGGCCCCGCTCACATGTGAACGTGGGTTGCCGACAGGAAACGGGTCCTGGCCGGTAGAGCCACAAGATGTGGGAGGCCCCAGTGAAGATTCAGCGTACGAGTGTTGGGTTGGATGTGCACGCACGTTCGGTGCTCGGATGTGGTTTGGACGGAGACACCGGTGAGGTGTTCCAACGACGATTGACTCCCGATCACGGGGAGATCGTGGCCTGGCTCGGCGATCTACCCGGTCCGGTGGGAGTGACCTACGAGGCCGGCCCGACCGGATTCGGGTTAGCCCGGGCCTTGAGTGCGGCCGGAATCACCTGTGAGGTGGCCGCACCGTCGAAATTGATCCGCCCAGCTGGGGACCGCGTCAAAACCGATGCCCGTGATGCCGCCCATTTGGCACGACTGCTGCATCTGGGGCAGATCACCGCAGTGACAGTCCCCACCGCCACCCAAGAGGCAGCTCGTGACCTGGTGCGTGCCCGCGATGACTGCCGCGGAGATCTGATGACTGCCCGTCATCGCGTTTCGAAACTGCTTCTGCGCCAAGGCATCGTCTACTCCGGAGGAAAAGCTTGGACAGGTAAGCACGAACTGTGGTTACGTGCTCAGCGGTTTGACAACCCGGCGCTTCAGCTGAGCTACGAGGCGGCATTCGACGCCATGCTGGCCTGCCTAGACCGACGCACCCGGCTCGATGACGCGATCACCAAGTTGGCTGCCGACAGTGAGTTCACCCCGGTCGTGCATCGGTTGGGCTGTATCCGCGGTATCGCGACATTGACCGCGTTCGGGTTGGCCGTCGAGATCGGCGACTGGCATCGGTTGACCGGGCGCAGCATCGGCGCCTATGTCGGGTTGGTGCCCAGCGAGTACTCCTCGGGAGACAGTCGCACCCAGGGCGGGGTGACCAAGACCGGCAACCGACACGTCCGTCGCCTGCTGGTCGAAGCTGCCTGGCATCACCGCAGCCCGTATCGGCCCGGAGCTGAGCTTCGGCGCCGTTGGGATCTGGCCTCGCCAGCGGTCCGGGCCCGCGGGCAAGCCGCCAACCGGCGCCTGCACACCCGCTGGAGCGGTTTCGATGCCCGGAAAAAGCGGGCCGTGATCGCCAACGTGGCAATCGCCCGTGAACTGGCCGGCTGGTGTTGGTCGCTGGCAGTGATGCCGGACTGACCCACCCACAATCGTCCAGATGAACGACACTGAGGGCGGCAAGCGTCCTGGAGTGACCCGCGTGAAAGCTATGAGCAATCGCGTTGCCAGACAACTGATGACGCTCGACGCTAGACCCGCTGGCCAACTCCGCTTCGAAGGTCCCGTCCTGCGGTAACCAACCCGCGCATTTCAGACTGACACGCGTCGACACGACACGCTCGACCCGCAGCGGAACTCATCTGGTCAACGAAGCGGCGGCCACGACGACGGTCGCGGCCGCCGCTTCACCCTGCCCCTTGACAAAATGGCTTACATATCAGCTTTCGACCATTCGGCGCAGGTTTTTCAGCGTCTCGCCCATATTCCTGCCCACCTGCCCGGCGGCGACCCGGTCCGCGATCAATCCGAGCAGGTTGCCTGCAGATTCATAGGACAGCCGGAAAGTCACCTTGGTGCGGCCGTCATCGGTCCCGCGCAACCGGAAACGTCCGCGCTGGGAAACGCCGGTGAGGCCAACCCAGGACAATTCGCGCGGCGGATCGAACTCGACGATCTCGATGTCACCGCCGATCGGCACCGACCCGACCTTCCAGTGCACGGTATAGCGGGCGCCCAGGCTGGCAGCGCCGTCATCGGCCGTCTCCCAGCGCTCGAGACTCGACATGAACTCCGGGTAGCAGTCGGGATTGCTGACCACCTTCCATACCGCTTCGCGATCGGCATCGACGATGCACTGCCGTTGAACCCTCATCGAATCATCAGCCCAGCACCGGGAATCGACGTTCCGCCGCGAGCCGATCGACCCCGACCTGCAGGCTGGCCTCCACTTTCTCGTGAACGACGTCGTCGTCGCTGACGGCGATGTCGTCGGCGTCGATCGGGTCCTGCACTTCGATCGCGATCTTCGTCGGCAGGGGAAGGCGAGGCACCATATCGCTGACGGTCAGACCCCACGGCGGTGCCAACAGAATCGGCACGCTCTTAAGTCGCGCCATTTTGTCGACCATCAGCAGCTTGGCAAGCCACTGGCCACGGTCCAGAAAAAGAGCGGCCTCCTGCCCACCGACGCTGGCGACCGGCACGATCGGCACACCGGCCTCGCGAGCCAGCTTGACGTAGCCCTTGCGCCCACCGAAGTCGACCCTGTTGCGTTCCCAGAACGGCCGGAACACTTCGTAATCACCGCCCGGGTACACCAGCAGCGCTGCACCCGATTCCAGTGCGAGCCTGGCGTTGTCATGGTTGGCGGCGACGGTGCCGAACTTGCGCAGCGATCCCAGTCCGGGCATCGACACCACGAGGTTGTGCGCGAGTTGGTAGAAACCCCGCTCGACACCGAAGTAGGAACTGAACGCCAGGGTGAACACGAACGTGTCCGGCGGAAGATTGCCGCCGCTGTGATTACCGACAAGCAGCACGGGCCCGTCTTTGGGGATCCGATCGAGGCCACGGACGTCGGCGCGGAAGTACAGCGACGCCAGCAGCCACAGTCCAGGCAACTGCTCGCGGATGTAGTCGGGGTCGCGTTGGTCCAGGTCAGCCTTGGGAACACGGGAGGCGACCTGATGCCTGGCCCAATTCAGAACGTCGCCTAGCCCCGCCATGGCGGACGTATTGACGTGGCCCCGCTACCTGAAACCTCCGTTCCCACCTACTGGCCGTAAACTTCGAAAATCGGCTAATTCAACAGAAGGACCGCAATGACTGGACTGCCGGCTCGGCCGGCGGCGCTGCGACCACGCCGTTTCGACCACGAGATCGACCCGGGGCCGGTGCAGATCCAGGCCCGCACGGTGCACTTCGACGTCTCCGACGTCCCGCTGCACTGGATTCCGGACCACCCGGTGGCCTCCAATGTGATCAGCTTTCTCAATTTGATCCTGCCCGCGGCCGAGCGGTGGTTCGTCGCCACGTACAACGAGGCGCTGCCGTTGGTGAAGGACCCGAAGCTGGCCGAGGACATGCGGGGCTTCATCGGGCAGGAAGGTGCGCACGCCGAGGTACATGAGCGGCTGCTACACGAATTCCTGGAGCAACGCAGCGTCGATCCAACACCGATGCTGGAGCAGATGGAGTACGTCTTCACCAAGGTGCTGGCGCCGTCGACATCGGATGACCCAAAGAAGCGGATGAACCACCTATGTGACCGGCTCTGGTTCATCGCGGCAATCGAGCATTACACCGCCGTAATGGGGGATTTCGCCCTGAACTGCACCTGGGACGACTACGCCGCCGATCCGACGATGGCCGACGTGTTCCGCTGGCATGGCAGCGAGGAGGTAGAACACCGCAGCGTCGCCCACGATGTCGCCGTCTATTTCCACAACAGCTACGTCGATCGGATCGGCGCCATGGTGATGGCGATGATAGGCATCTATTCGTTCTTCACTCGCGGGGCGGCGTTCCTCATGAAAGTCGATCCGAACGTGGACATCGGCTGGTGGAAGATGCAGCGTCTGCGCGCCCGAGACTCCAAGCTCGGCCTGTTGCCCAAGTACCGCAAGCTCTTCGGCTCCAACACGCTGGCGTACTTCAAGCCCGGCTTCACTCCCGACCAGATGGGGTCGACCGCCCAGGCGGTCGCCTATCTCGCCCGGTCCCCCGCCGCTCGCGCGGCGCATCTTTGATGGCGCGTCGCGACCGATTCCGCGACGTGCCTCCGAGCCTGTCGGGTCGGTCCCGCCACGACGTCTTCGTGAGCCTCATCGACGGAGTCATCTCCGGGGTATGGCGGATGACCGGGAACATCCGGAACCTGTCGCCCCCATCCGAACCGGACAACACCATCGCGTTGACCGTGACGGACCGCGACGTCGTCGCCCACGATCAGGACGTCATCGCGCTGACGATGGTCGCGACCGACGGCGGGCGTCTGCCCCGCTGGCACCCCGGCGCCCACATCGATGTGCTGCTTCCCAGTGGACGGCTCCGCCAGTACTCCCTGTGCGGAAATCCCGACGTGCCCGACGTTTACCGCATCGCGGTGCGCAGGATTCCCGACGGTGGTGGCGGCTCCGTCGAGGTGCATGACGTTCTCGAGATCGGCGCGACGGTAACGACGCAGGGTCCGCGTAACGCTTTCCCGTTGACCGTTCCCGGCTACGGTTCGCCGACGCGGCGGTTCCGGTTCATCGCCGGCGGTATCGGGATCACCCCGATCCTGCCCATGCTGGCCACCGCCGAGCGCCTCCGCGTCGACTGGTCGATGGTCTACGCCGGACGCACCCGCGACAGTCTGCCGTTCCTCGACGAGGTCGCGCGGTACGCCGCCGGCCGAGCCGGCAGTTCAACAGATGCCGGCCGAGCCGGCAGTTCAGCAGATGACCGGGTGCGCATTCACACCGACGACGAGGACGGGCTGCCGTCGGCGTCCGATCTGCTCGACGACTGTCCGGACGGCACGGCCGTTTACGCGTGCGGTCCGGCCCCGATGTTGACCGCGATCCGGTCGGAACTGGCCGGCCGCGACAAGGTCGAACTTCACTTCGAGCGGTTCGCCGCGCCACCCGTCGTGGACGGTAAGAAATTCGCCGTCACCGTGGCGTCCACTGGACAACAGATCGACGTCGGCGCCGACGAAACCCTGCTCGCGGCACTGAACCGCGCCGGGGTCGACGCGCCGTACTCGTGCAGGCAGGGCTTTTGCGGGACGTGCCGGACGCGGGTGCTCGGTGTCACCGGAGGGGACGTCGACCACCGGGACACGCTGCTCACGGCGCCCGAGCACGAGAACGCGATGATGCTGATCTGCATATCCCGTGCCGCCGAGGGTTCGCGTCTCACAGTCGACCTATAGCGGCATCTCGTACTATTCGCCCATGCCGTTGGCCGATGGTGCGACATTCGCGGGGTACACCATCGTGCGAAAGCTCGGCGCCGGCGGCATGGGTGAGGTGTATCTCGCTGCGCATCCGCGGCTGCCGCGCCGCGACGCGCTGAAGGTGCTGCCCGCGTCGGTGTCCTCGGACGCCGAGTACCGGGAACGCTTCGAGCGCGAGGCCGACATCGCCGCGACGCTGTGGCATCCCCACATCGTCGGCGTACACGACCGCGGCGACTTCGACGGCCAGCTGTGGATCTCGATGGACTACGTCGAGGGCACCGACGCGTCGCAACTGCTGCGCGATCGCTACCCGGACGGCATGCCCAGACGCGAAGTCGCCGAGATCATCTCCGCGGTGGCCGATGCCCTGGACTACGCACACCAGCGCAACCTGTTGCACCGCGACGTGAAACCCGCGAACATCCTGCTCGCCTATCCCGAGTCCGGTGATCAACGGATTCTGCTCGCCGACTTCGGAATCGCCCGCTGGGTGAATGACATCAGCGGACTGACGGCGACCAACATGACGGTCGGCACGGTGTCCTACGCCGCACCCGAACAGCTGATGGGAGATCGCCTCGACGGTCGGGCCGATCAATATGCGTTGGCGGCGACCGCGTTTCACCTGCTGACCGGCAGGCCGCCGTTCCAGCATTCGAACCCGGCCGTCGTGATCAGCCAGCACCTGTCGGCCGCGCCACCGGCGATCGGCGAGCAGCGTCCGGAGTTGGCTGGACTCGATCCGGTCCTCGCCAAGGCCCTTGCGAAGGCTCCGGCGGACCGGTTCGAGCGGTGCTCAGATTTCGCGCGAGCACTGTCGCATCAGCTCGGATCGGACCCGCCCGGCGACGACCGCACCACTTTGGCCACGGCGGCCCGGCAGAAGCCGCGACGGCCCTTGCTGCGCGTCGGCGTGATCGTCCCCGCAATCCTGGCGGTACTGCTCGTGGCGGCTGTTGCGGTGGCCGCTTTCGAGACGCGGCGCGCCGACGACGACCGCCCCGCTGCCGCCCCGACCACGACATCGCCCGCGGTCACCAGACCGAGCTTCACGCCGCTGCCCCCGCCGCCAGAACCGCCGCCGTCACCACCACCGACGACCACCGACACCACCACGACATCGGCAGCGCCTGCCGCCGTCGTGATCGGCGCGAACTGCACGCCGCTCGGCAGCACGGGCACGACGTCTGACGGCTCGACCGCGTACTGCTCCACCCTGCAGACCACCGGTACCTCGGTCTGGTCGCTGACTGAAGGCGTTATCCCCAGCCCGACCGTCACCACCGAGCCGACCGAAGAACCACTGCCGGCCGCCGAGGAGTCCCCGGTGCTGGTGTGTATGCAACAAACCGGGCAGACCCGTCGCGAATGCCGCAGGGATATTCGGGAAAGCAACGGATTACCTGTGCTGCCATGAGCCTGCGGACTTCCGACCGGCTGGCCATCGCCGACTTGGTGCATCTCTATGCGTCGACCGTTGACGACCGGCGGTTCGATGATGTGATCGAATTGTTCACGCAGACAGCCGAACTGCGCCTGCCGGATCCACCTCGGTCTTTGGAGCCGGTGCGCACGCACCATGGCCGCGACGGTGTCCGGTCCGCGATGGCGGCCCTGGCCGGGGTGACCCGAACCGAACACGCCATCGTCGGCGAGGTGTATGCCGCGGGCGAGGAGGCCGGCTACGCATTGGGCAGGATCACCTGCATCGCGCATCATTGGACGCTGGCAGACGGTCAAATCACCGATCTGGTATGGCATCTGCGGTATGACGACGAATACATGCGGACGCCGGCCGGTTGGCGTATCCACGGTCGCGCATTGACGATTAACGCTATCGAGACACACCCGGTACGTCGTCTCCGAGCGCCGTCATCAGACGGTCGAGCAGCGGCCGCTGGCCTTTCAGGAGCTTCGACCGAGCCGCAGCCACGGAAAACCAACCCACGCGATCGATTTCGGGAAACTCCCTGACCTTCCCCGAGCCCTTGGGCCACTCCAGTTCGAACGTGTTGGAGAACGTGCCCTCGAGATCGAGGTCGCCGCGAACAGCGAACGCGGTGATCACCTTGCCGCTGGGTTGTTTCACCGGTTCGAAGTCGATGCGTGCGCCTTCGGGTGCCTTCTTCCCGAGTTCCTCGCAGAACTCACGCTGCGCGACCGTCCACGGATCCTCACCCTCGGTGTACTCGCCCTTGGGTATCGACCACGCGCCGTCGTCCTTGCGAGCCCAGAACGGCCCGCCGGGATGGCCGATCAGCACTTCGAGTTCACCGTCGACGATGCGGTAAAGCAGCAGCCCCGCACTCAGTTTGGGCACGGCTCAAGCCTAGTAAGTACTCGCGCTAGTCAGTACTTGCGGTCGCCCTCACTGCTGTCGAAGAACGTCCAGTCACCGTCATCGCTCTTGACCTCCATCCGCCATCCGAGTTCCGGATCGGCCTTCTGGTCGACGAACCAGGCGTGCGCGTCGCCGGCGCTCTCGATGTCCTTGGTGTCCACGATGTCACCCTTGGGGTTCAACACACGATATGTAGCCATACCCGTCTACGTTCCCGCTGCCCGAGAATCCAATCATCAGTCCGGTTTGGGCATCGGGATGCCCTCGCTGGCAGAGAACCGCGCGTCCTCCTGCGTGGATAGTCCGAACGAGACGACCGACCGATCGAAGAACACGTCGGTCAGATACGCCAGGGACACCGCCCACCTGTTGACGAACCGCGGGATCGCATAGATGTGGTAGGCGCGGGTCACCGCCTTGGCCGGGAATCCCGACAGCTGCACGTTGAGCGGGTTGGCGACGGCGTTATGGGGTCCGAGATCGACAACCAGGCCCATGTTGCGGTGCTTGTACGCCTTCGCCTTACCGTAGCCGAGGCTCGCTGCGATGTTGCGGGCCAACGTTTTTCCCTGTCGCGTGGCGTGCTGCGCGGTGGGCGGGGTGATCTTGCCCGGCTGCGTGACGTCCGGGACCGCCGCCGCATCGCCCGCGCCGAACACGTCGGGATGCCCTGGAACTTGAAGCTCCGTGGTCACCTTGAGGCGACCCCGCTCGGTGGGCAGTCCGAGCTTCTCGATGAGCGGTGCGCCGGTGACTCCGGTGACCCAGGCGACGGTGTGCGTGCGGATCAGCGAGTCATCGCTGAGCACAACGTGTTCGGCGTGGACTTCGGCCAGCGTGACACCGAGTCGCACGTCGATGCCACGCGCTTTGAGCACCCGCTGCGCTGCGGCACCCAGCTTCTCGCCGACTTCGGGCATCACCTGCTCGGCGAGGTCCAGGAGGACGAACTTGACCTCGGATGGGTCGAAGCCCATCTGTTTGGCCGCGGAATCGGCAAGCGCTCGCAGCTGGATGGCCAACTCGGTGCCCGAATACGACGCGCCGACCACCACCACGGTCCGCCGCGCCTCGGCCCGGCCGGCATCGTCGTCGACGTCGGCCAGTTCCAGTTGTTCCAGCACATGGTCACGCAGGTAGAGCGCCTCGGCCGTCGACTTGAGACCACGTGCGTGCTCGGCGAGTCCCGGGATGTCGAACAGTCGCGTGACCGAACCTGGCGTGAGTACCAGCCGATCCCACGCGATGCTGCGGACGCGCCCCTCGGGGTCGGTGTAGCGTGACGGTGCGGCCGTCGAAGTCGACGTCATCGACCCGCCCGCGAATGGCCCGCACGCCACGCAGCGCGTTGGCGAGCGGAATCGCGACGAACCGCGCGTCCACCAGCCCACCGGCCACGTCGGGCAATAACGGCGTGTACAGCATGTAGTCGACAGGCGAGATGATCGTGATATCGACCGAGGCTCCGTCTTTCGCGTGCCTGCGCATCTTTCGCGCCAGCTGACGGGCGCATTCGAAGCCGGTGAACCCGCTGCCGACCACCACCACTGAAGTCATCAGATTCCACCTTACGGAAAACAGAAAACGGTCCCGGCGCTGACATACCCCCGCAAGCCGATCATCATTCACCCGACGTGCATTTCATTCCGAGGCGCGGATGGCGGATGCTGGATGCCATGACGGGTCCGCTGCGCCGGTTCGATCCGTTCCGGCCGATCGACATGCTGACGTCGCTGTGGTCGTCAGCGGCGGTCGCTCCGGTGAGCAGCGGCGCGGCGATGGCGTACCGGACCCTGTTCACGACCGTGCGCAGGCTGGTGGTGGGCCGCCGCCTCGCGATCCGGCTCGACGACGGCGTACTGAATCTGACGGTGACGGAATTCGATTCGACGCTCGACGTACGGGGCCTGTCGGTGGGACAACTCAACGATGTCCGCATCGCTGCCCGCGATATCTCCTGGGAGGGCAGGACGTTCGATCGCGCGACGGCGGTGCTGCACAACGTGCACATGCGACCGACGACGCCGCCCGTGTTGGTGGCTGCTCCGGTGGATCTCACCGTCGAGGTGCCCACGGCCGCCCTGGACGACCTGTTCCGTTGGGCGGCGCCGCGGTTGTCGGGCGAGGTCGGCAGCGACGGCGTCGCCCGGCTGCGGATGGCGCGGCGCCCGATGCTCGGTCACATCGAGGTCGACGCGCGGCTTGACGGTTCGACGCTGTGGCTGCGACCACGCGTCCTCGTCGCGCGCCGCTCACGTTGGACGCTGCCCGCCAGAACCCCGGCCTATCGCGTACGCCTTCCCGACCTGCCCCACGGTCTGCGGCTCACCGGCATCGCCTTCGCCCCCGATGCGGTGTGCCTATCGGCGTCGGTGTCGGAATGGCAGATGGACATGCCACGCAAGCGGTTGGAGGACATCCTCGGTCAACTGAGCGTCGCCGGGGTTCCGCTGAACCTGACGCGGTTGACGCGTCTGCTCTAGTCCGGTCTTCCTCATTTGGGAGAATGCGTTCCTTGTGACCGAAATCGCGCGATACCAGGAGGGGCCCGCCGAGGTCACCGTTGTGCTCGACGGCGACGAGCTGACCTTCTCATCGGCCCGTGCACGATTTCGGCGCAACGATCACCGAGGAATTCCGCATCCCCGCCGCCGACTTCGTCCGGAAAGGGCCGGGGCCCTGGCCGTGGTTCGACCTCGGCGACAAACGCGACGCAACGCTGCAGGTGCTCGACGCGCTCGGGGCCGGCCGCCCCGCCTGGACCGAACCGCTGACGCCCAGCGTGCTGGATCTCTTCGAGCGCGCTGATCGCGGCGACACACGGGTTATCGAACTGCTGGCCTGGGGCGCAGATCCCGATCCTGTCGACCCCTGCGGTGCGACACCGTTGTGGTACGCCGTGCGCTCGCACTCCGCCGGCATCGTCGTCGCCTTGATCGAAGAGGATGCCGATGCGGGACGCCGCATCGAATTGTCCGCCCGTGGTGAGAGATTCACCACGATCTTGCATGAGATCGTGCGGCGGGGGCGCACCGTGGCGCTCAAGCACGCCCTCGCGCACGGCGTCGACCCCGACCTCGTCGATTCCGACGGCGCCACCCCGATGCACGTGATCGAGGCCACCGCCGACGATGCCAACTCCGAGATGGTGCGCACGCTGGTGCGGGCGGGCGCGTCGATCGACGCGCCGCTGCCGAGCGGAGCCCAGCCGATCGAACTCGCGGCACGAATGGTCCTGCCTGCCACCGTTGCCGCGATGGTCGACCTCGGCGCCGACCCCAATCGCGGCTTTGGACTCGCTGATGGCGTGGTGGGCTGCCGGCGCGACGCTCAATGGGTACCGCGCCGGCGAGGTCGCGGCGGTGATCGAGATCCTGCGTGCCGGCGGCGCGCAGGTGTCTCAGCGACACCGAGGGCTCGCGGCGGACGCCGGGGCGTCGGAGGTCGAGACGGCCCTTCGCCGTTAGAGTTCGGCGTGTGCCTCGGTACTCCCGATATGTCGCGATCGGCGACAGCCAAACAGAAGGACTGTGGGACGGCGACGACTCGACTCGGTCTCGTCGGCTTCGCCGATCGCTTCGCCATGATGGTCGATGCTGCCCACCCCGGCATGACGTACGCCAATCTGGCCGTACGCGGCCGGCGTATCAAAGACCTGCTCGACGAACAACTGCCCGCTGCACTGGCGTTGCAGCCGGACCTGATCTCCGTCTGCATCGGGATGAACGATGTGACGCGCCCCGGCCCATATTTCAGTGGCGCCCTTGCCGAACTGGACGACTTGTACACCCAACTCGCGTCCTCCGGCGCGACCGTCGTGACGACGACGTTCCCGGACATCGCGAAGATCCTCCCGATCGGACGGTTCATCGCATCGCGTGTCGAACAGATCAACGATGAGATCAGAAGAGCCGCAGTGCAACACGGGTTTCGGCTCGTCGACCTCTACGACGCACCGTCGATGACGCAGCCGGACACCTGGAGCGCGGACCGGGTACACGGATCGGCCAAGGGGCACCGGCTGTTCGCCGCCGCGGCCGCCGAGGCACTGGGCCTGCCCGGCAGTAACCACGACTGGGCGTTGATCGATGGCCCCGTGCGGCGCCCGTCGCTGCGCTCGCAGGCGTATTCGCAGGTGTTGTGGACGCAGAACATGCTGATGCCATGGCTCTGGTACCACGTCCGCGGCAAGTCCAGCGGTGACGATCGCGGCCCCAAACGTCCCCGGCTCGAGGGTGTGGCGGCCTAGGTGGTTGACCGACCAGAACCCGTCGATGCTCTCCGCGACGTCGATGATCTTCGCCTTCTGCGAAGCCGGGCTGTCGATCTCCCCCGCGACATGAGCCGCGATGAACCGCTTGATCTCGGCGTCGATGCCACCGATTATCCGCACCAGCTCGCCTCGAAGCGACTTCGACGTGACGTGGATGGAGATGTCGGACGAGCGCGGTTTCTCGACGTCGAGGATCAGCAGCAGCGGTGCGGCGGCACGCGCGGTCGCGCGAAGCGTGATCTCGCCGAACACCATGAACTTCGGCTTGTCGATTCGCAGGTCGACGACCAGGTCGATCTCCAACGGGATCTTGATGTCGAAGGTGATCATCTCGCCGACGTGACGGGTCAGGCGGGGCTCCTGAATCCTGACTTTGGCCGTCACCTTGGCGACTTTGCCGGGGCCCTGCGCCATCGGGCCCATCTCGAATTCGTCACCGGCGATCGCGGCGATCGCACCGCCGACACGGTCTTCGGTCACGGCGATCTCGAAGAACTCGCGACCGAACTGTTCGTAGGTCATTTCATCGTCGACGGGCATGGTGCTCATACCGTCTCACGTCGAGCCGTCGCACAGTGTCCAACGCGACCGAATCGAGACAACACCGCAGTTAGCGGCCCTCTTGGCTGCGGGCTTCGGCTCCCGACTCGCCGACGTCGATCGCATCGTCGGAGGCTGTCTGGCCCACGTAGGTGCCGTCGTCGTCATCCTCCTTGCCGGCTCGGATGCGGCCACGTGGTCGTCGTCCTCGACGTCGGTTTCGGATTTGTTGTCTTCGCGCGGGCTCATGCGCTGCGGTTTACCCGGCGTTGACAGGGTCAAACGGCGGGTCTGCAGTGAATCACCCTGCGGTGTCTTCTGTGAAGTATCGAATTCTGCGGATGGCGAACGGCTTGGCATCCACCTCGGCGATGAGAATGTCGCGTTGCCCTTCTCGGTCCAACCCGACGACGACGCTGTAGCCCGACGCGATCACTTTTCGGGGGCGGGCGGTTGCGATGCGCGACAGCAATTCTGCGGTGCTCAACGGCACATCGTCGCCGCTGGTCACGAGGGCACCCTTGCCGAGCCGGCGGCGGACCGCGACCTCGTCGCCCGCCCGTGCGTCAGCGAGGAACTCCTGGAACCGCCGCTTTCCCTGCATCCCTGTCCCACGCAGTCCGCCGAGGTAGCCCAGCACCCCGACGAAGCCTTGGTTGACGAGCAGACTCCTCGACAGAGCCAGGCCGGCGGGCAGGCCGCCGACTCCACCCCGGAGGAACTGGCCGACCATGGCGGGCAACTCCCAAAAGGCTGACAGCGCAGCAATTTTCAGCGCGCCATCACCTTCCTTCAGGTCGTAGCGGATATACACGGGCACGTAAAGGTCGATCGACCCCATCGTGATGTCGAGTTCGCCGTCGCGGACGACCGTCGAGCCGGTGACGACGTCGGCGTCGGGCCGGTAGGTGATGTCGCGCGGTGCGATGAAGGTGTCGAAGAACCGTCCGATCGCGCTCAGACCCAGGTGGGGCTGGGAGCCGACCGGATCCTCGACCCGCCCTTCGGCGGTGAACAGACCGACCCACCCGTCCCTGTCCCGTGCGCTTGCCGCCGCCGGCGACTTTTCGGCGGTCGCCAGAGCGTCCGAACGTGTGAAGGCCATAACGATCCCTACCACCCGCGTCGCCCCTAGTCGACTACTTCGCCACCTGCAGGCACACTGGAATGACCGCCGTGCTGAGCCCCCGCGCCAGTTGGGGCCAGCGCATGTGCGTCAGGAGGAACCGCTATGAGCAGCAACCGGCCTTTCGGGTTCGACCCCGAGGAGTTCGATCGCGTCGTCCGCGAGGCGGGTGAAGGGCTGCGCGACGCTTTGGACGGCGTCGGCAAGTTTCTCAACACCTCCGGTGAACGCGCAGGTTGGGTCAATCTGGTCGATGAGTTCACCCGCTATTCGCGGCCGAAACGGGAGCCGGAGACTGCCGGCGAGACCGGCGACGGCGTCTGGGCGATCTACACCGTGGACAGTGACGGCGGTGCGCACATCGAGCAGGTGTACCCCTCCGAACTGGACGCGCTTCGCGCCAACAAGAACAACACCGACGCCACCCGCAAGGTGCGATTCCTGCCCTACGGCATCGCGGTCAGTGTGCTCGACGCATCCGATTCGCCGTCAGAGGACACCTAGCCCCTAGCCCCCGAAATGGCGGCGGATACCCGCCAGCATCTCGATGTGGGCCTTGACCGCCTCACGCGTGGTGATCGCCGCGAGCGGCCGGGGCGCGTGGATCGTGAGGCGCTCGACGATCCTGGTTCCGGCGCCGACGGAATCGAATGACACCACACCGTATAGCCGGACGCGCGGGAACTGACGCGCCTCGGTGGTCACCGGGCCGACTGACGCAACCCTCAGGTGCGCCGTGTAACTCGTCGGCAGGGTCAACGGGCCGAAGGGAATTCGGTCCTTCACGCGGTAACTCTGGCAGTAGCCGTCCGCCAGTTCGGTCCGTTCGATGACGCGTACCGAGACCACCAGCGGGTGGACCGTCTTGATGTTGTCGAGGTCGACGTAGAACGCACGGACGTCGTCCGGCGACGCGGGCACGTCTTCGGTCAGCACTCTTTGCGCACGCATGTTCATCTATCGCGAATTCGATTGCCGTGACTCAGGTTCGGCCCGTGTCGGTGACGCCGAGCGCCCGTTGCATATCTGGCTTCATCTGCTGCAACTGCTGCCCGGCGTAGCCCCAGCTGTGGATACCTTCGGGGAAGTTGAAGACGCCGTTGTTCCCGCCCGCGGCGATGTAGGCCTCGACGAACGCGCGGTTGGATTCGACCGCGAACCCTTCGAGAAAGCCCAGACCGGCGATGGGAGCATCCGGGCTCGCGAGTGCGGGGTCCGTCAGTGTGCCGTTCCCGCAATAGATCCAGACGCGCGTGCCGTTGGCCGCGATCCTGCCTGCCTGCACCGTGGGGTCGTTGCGCGCCCACGCCGGGTCGCCCGGCGGTCCCCACATGGCGTCGGGGTTGAAACCACCGTTCCACATCATGGCCGTGCTGACCTGGCCCGGCTGAGCGGACAGGTTGAGAAATCCTGATATCGATCCCGCGTAGACGAACTGCTGCGGATGGAAAGCGGCCAGGGTCAGCGCCGACGAGCCTCCCATCGAGAATCCCACGATGGCGTTGCCGGTCTGCCGAACCTGCTTGTTCTCTGCCAGCCATGCCGGAAGTTCTTGCGTAAGGAAGGTTTCCCACCTGTAGGTATGCGTCTGACCATTACCGACGGCTGGTGCGTACCAATCGCTGTAGAAACTCGACGTGCCTCCCACGGGCATGACGACCGACAATCCGGACCCGCTGTACCAGTCGAATGCCTTGGTGTTGATGTCCCAGCCGTTGAAGTCCTCCCCCGCTTCCATGCTGTCGAGCAGGTAAAGGGCGGGGGCGTCCGTTCCGCCGGACAGGAACTCGACGCGGATGCTGCGCCCCATGCCCGCCGACGGCACCTCGAGTTGTTCCACCGGCAGATTCGGATTGGAGAATGCCGTGGCCGACGCGGATGCACCGACGACGTCGACGACTCCCGCGACCAGTGCGGCCGCCACCAGTGCGGTCGAAAGGCGCACGAAGCCGCCGGCCGGCTTCCTCGCCGCCAGCACCATCGAAGGCCCTCCTTCGCATCTCGGCTCGCCCCGCTGCGGACGATACGCGGAGCACGCCGCTCACCAGCAGTTTTTGACATACCAGAGCTATCATCATAAAAATAGGCAAATGGTCGACCAGCTCACCACCCGGAAACAATGATGGACCGCGACCAGCTCATCGATCTCACGCGCCGCGCCTTGAAGCTCGCGCGGGACAAGACCACCGACCTCATGCCGGCGCAAAGCACCGTCGCCGCAGACACCTATACCTCGGTCGGGCGCCATGTCGAGGACACCGCGATGCTGCTGACAAGCCCTCAATTGGTGGGCTACGTCTCCGAACTGCCCCGGCCGGGCACGTACTGCACCAAAACGGTGATGGGCCGGTCCATTCTGCTGACGCGTGCCGCCGACGGGGTGGTGCGCGCGTTCGAGAACGTGTGCCTACACCGCCAGTCGCGCATCGCCGACGGCTGCGGCGCCGGGCGCCGGCTGGCCTGCCCCTATCACTCGTGGAGCTATGACCTCAAGGGGAACCTGGCCGGGGTGCCCGGCAAGGAGGGTTTTCCCGAGACATCCTCGGGTACATCGCGTTTGACGGAATTGCCGGCGGCCGAATGTGCAGGCTTTCTGTGGATTTCGCTCGAGCCGGGGGCGACGCTGGACATCCCCACATTTCTCGGGCCGCTGACAGACGAACTGGACTCCTGGGGTATCGGACGGTGGTCGCCGCTGGGTGAGAAGGTACTGGACTGCCCGATCAACTGGAAGCTGGCGATCGACACCTTCGCGGAGAACTACCATTTCGCGACGGTGCACAAGACGACCTTCGCGACGATCGCCCGCAGCAATTGCACGGTGTTCGACTCATTCGGCCCCCACCACCGACTCATCTTCCCGCTCAACGGAATTCTCGACCTCGAGGATGTTCCCGAGGAGCAGTGGGAACCGCTGCAGGCCATGGTTGTCATCTACGCGCTGTTTCCCAACATCGTCATCTCGTGCACGGTGGCCAACGGCGAGCTGTTCCGCGTCTACCCCGGCGATGTGCCGGGACGTTCGATCACCGTCCATCAGAATTCGACGCCGCTGGACGTATCGGAGGAATCCATGGCCGCGGGTGCGGCGGCGGTATTCGAGTACGCCCACTCGACGGTTCGCGACGAGGACTACGCACTCGTCGCCGGACTTCAGGCCAACCTGGAATCCGGAGTGCGCGACCATCTGGTCTTCGGCCGTAACGAACCGGGTCTGCAGCACCGTCACACGACGTGGTCCGAGGCGGTCGGCCTCGCATCATCGCATCAATCGGACAGCGCCGCGATGAGATCGTCGACCAGCTGAGTTATCCCCATGCCCGAGGGATCTCGTTCCGCAGGTGTGCCACTGCCTCATCGCGACGCCCGGCCTCGACCAGTTCGCGCAGTGTCGCCACGCGCGCATCACCCACGACGCTGGCGAGTACATCGACCAACTCCCAGTCGCGGTACAGCGCCAGTGATCTTTCGTAGAACGCGAAGCCGGCCACCGGCTCGCCGCGAAGTGTGCCGCGATAGTGGAACGGGCCCTCCATGTACTCCAGCGGTAAGCCGTGCCCGGGCGCGGGCACCAAGGGCTCGCCCGTCAGGTCCAGATCGAGCTTGCGCGACGTCAGCCGGTGCCGGTCCGGCAGGTATCTCGCGACGGCAGGCGGCCGGTACAACGTCGCGACTTCTTCTGGCCAGCGCACATAGCTGTCGATGGAGACCTCGATGTCGTCGGCGTATTCGGGGTCTGCGCCGGGCGTCGGGGAGCTGGTGGTCGCGCCCGAAAACGGTCGCAGTGCATTGCGATCAGTGCGGTCGAACTGTCGCCAGATGCTCAGGTCCACGCCGTTGTCGAGATTGATGGTGCGCCACTCGTGGGCGCGCCAGCGCACATCGCCGTCGACCCCGCCGCTGTTGGCGATCAACGGGAACCACTGCCGGTCGACGTGACCCGCGCTCCCGGTGACGGGTTCGCAGGACGAACCCCACGTGAGCATTCCCGTCATCGTCAGGCCGGTCTGCAGATAGGAGTACGTGTCGGGCTGGCCGAAGCATTCGATCTTGCCGCCGAAATCCGCGGCGCCCAACGGCACCGGCGCGCGTGTCGGGGTGACGTGCAGGTCCACTCGCATCGCCGCACCCGTCCGCGTCGGTGCCGACGAACGTGACGTCGTAGGTGTAGGGCAGCAGGTCGCCCCGCTCGTCACGACATGTCCGCCAGACCGCGGTGCCCGCCCCGCTGTCGTAGGTGATGTCGAGGCATTCGTCGGCGACCGACATCTTCGCCACGGCGCCCGGGGCCATGTTCGCGGGCGGCATGTCGTAGTCGGTGTACGTCCCATAGGTGCCTGAGTCGAGATCGAACAGCGCGAACGTATAGAAGTCGGCGGCGATATCGCCGAGTCCCGGTCTGTTCTTGTTGAAGATCGACAGGAACGCGTAACCGCGTCCGCTTTCCCCGGTCAGCTCGCCCGCGAGAAACCAGGTGTCGGACTCGCAGTCCGGGTGGTTGGCCTCAGCGGCCGGGAAGTCGAGCTGCGGATCTCCCGGCACCAGCTGGAACGGGTACCGGCGCCAATCGTCTGCTTGCGGATGGTTCACGGGACCTGCCTTTTTGTCTATGTTTATATTAATAGCAACTTTAGGCGTTGGAGGCGACAGCATGAGATCCCTCAATTACGACAAGCTGTTCATCGGCGGCCGCTGGCAGGCGCCGTCGACGAGTCAACGCTTGTCCGTGATCTCGCCACATACCGAACAGTCGATCGGCGAGACGCCGGAGGCGGGCCCCGAAGACGTCGACAAGGCGGTGTCAGCCGCAAGGAAGGC
Source organism: uncultured Actinomycetota bacterium (assembly GCA_963843135.1). Classification (GTDB taxonomy): domain Bacteria; phylum Actinomycetota; class Actinomycetes; order Mycobacteriales; family Mycobacteriaceae; genus Mycobacterium. The sequence continues at coordinate 61,298 of CAWJJA010000024.1, read as the reverse complement.
CTTCGACGAGGGCCCGTGGCCGCGGCTGAGTGTGGGCGAGCGGATGGAGAAGATCGAGAAGCTTGCCGCCATCTACATGGCCGAGACGGACGCGATGGCCGACCTCATCACCGCGGAGATGGGCTCACCCAAGAGCTTCAGCCGGTTGGGACAGGGCGCCGGCGCCGTCGCCCAGATGCACCTCAACATGGCGACGGCCAAGGACTTTCCGTGGGTCGAACGGCGGCCGGGGTTGTTCGGCGATGTTCATCTGCGGCGTGCCCCCGTCGGTGTCGTCGGTGCGATCGTTCCGTGGAACGTGCCGCAGTTCCTGATCATGCCCAAGATGATTCCCGCGTTGATCGCGGGCTGCACCGTCGTCGTGAAGCCTGCGCCCGAAACACCCTTGGACGCCATGTGGTTGGCCGAGATGCTGGAGGAGATCGACCTTCCCGAAGGCGTCGTGTCGATTGTTCCCGGCGGCAGGGAGACCGGCGAGACCCTGGTGCGGCATCGGAGTGTCGATAAGATCTCCTTCACCGGTTCGTCGGCGACGGGCAGGCATATCGCCGCGCTGTGCGGTGAACAGCTCAAGCGAGTGAGCCTCGAACTCGGCGGCAAGTCGGCCGCGATCATCCTCGACGACGCCGACATCGCCGACACCGTCAAGCACCTGAAGATGGCCAGCCTGATGAACAACGGGCAGGCGTGCGTCGCGCAGACCCGCATCCTGGTCAGTGAGCGCAAACACGATGAGGTCGTCGACGCGCTCGCGGAGATGATGGCCTCTCTACAGGTCGGCGACCCCGCCGAAGACGCCACCGATATCGGCCCGCTCGTGGCGCAACGGCAGCAGCAACGCGTGCAGGGCTACATCAAGGCCGGTATCGACGAGGGGGCGCGAATGGTCCTGGGCGGCACCGACAAACCGCACGATCGCGGCTGGTATGTCCAGCCCACGCTGTTCGCCGACGCAACCAATGACATGGCGATCGCCCGGGATGAGATCTTCGGCCCGGTCCTGACCGTCCTGAAGTACGCCGACGAGGCCGATGCCGTGCGCATCGCCAACGACACCGACTACGGACTCGCCGGCTCGGTCTGGACCGCGGACGTCGCGCGTGGTCTGGAGATCGCGGCCGAGGTCCGGACGGGCACCTACGGCATCAATATGTACACACTCGACACCACGGCGCCGTTCGGCGGTTTCAAACAGTCGGGAATCGGACGCGAATTCGGCACCGAGGGACTCTCGGAGTATGTCGAGTTGCAATCGACGGTGAGCGCGAGCAAGCTGCCCGACCTGCCCTGACCTTTCACCGAGCTAGCTCGGCAGTTCGAGGGTGACCTCTGCGGGACAACACAATTCGTCGCGTTGGTTGTATACGGCGATCTCGAGGTCCACGAGCTGTCGGGCCGCATCGCCCGCCGCGTCGACACGCTTGGCGACCACGCGGCCCCGCCCGACCATCGAATCCCCGGCATAGAACGAGCCGAGCAGCGAGACCTTGCGCCGCACCACCCTGCTGTAGGGCCCCGCCCAGCCGGTCGCGATCCGATCCACGAAACCCGCGGTGTGCATGGTATTGACGAAAATCGTCGGATGGCCGTGCCGTTGGGCGTAATCGGGATCGTAATGACCGGGAAAGTAATCCCATGTCGTCCCCGGGTTCATCACCACACGTTGGTAGTCGATCGTGTCGACCACTTCGGCGAGCTCGGTGGGTACGGCGATGTCGTCCCACGACAGCCCGCGATACGGCGTCACGACTGCACCCCAGGGGTGAACCGGAACAAGGTGTTTCGGTTGATGGCGACCAATGCTCCGTCCGAGCGGTGGAAATGGTCACATGTCTCGACGAAATGACCGGTTCCCACACGAGTAGTCTTCTCCGGCGATACGGCGACGACCTCCTCGACGACGTGGAGGTTATCGCCCTCGAGGATGGTCGCGGGGAACTCGACATCGTTGGAGGCGTTGATGAACGTCGTTCCGGGCAACGGCACACGGATGGCGATCGAGGGTACCGGCGGCTCGTCGGTGGGTAGCCACGGCGGCGGGATCAGCCAGCCCATCAGCAGCGCCGGCGGAGCGAGCAGCCCGCCCCACACCTCGCGAGCGAAATCGGCGTCCCAGTACGCGGGGTTGGGATCGCGAACCATGGACGCGAAATGCTGAATGCGCGCTCCGCTCACCGCCGTCCCGGCATATCTCGGCGCCGTCCGGATGCCGACCATGCCCAGCGCATCCTCGTAAGTGCCGAATGCGAACTCGTACCGAATGCCTTCGCTCACACGGACAGCGCGCTCTCGTGCGGCACCATGATCCCACTCGAGTTCGCGCGAGGTGAAGTACCAGCCACCGCGTTCGTAGATGAGCCGGTCGGTGAACGTTCCGGAGGCCTGAAGTTGGTTGTCGCGCAGCAGCAGTGCCACACACTTCTGGGTCGCGTCGACCCCGTCGACGACGATCTCGTGGTCGACGGTCACCAGCCGCGCGCCACCACCGCCGTCGAAAGCCTTGCGCAGATCGGTGAACGACTCCCCTGCCCGCGTGTACGTCGCACCCGCATGACGGAACGTGGTGATCCAACCGACGAGGTCACCGGCCGAGTACAGCCGGTTGTGTCTCGCGTCCAGATTGAGGATGGCTGCCCGGCCCGCCAGTCCGTCGAGCACGAACTGCTGTTGGTACGTCAATGACATCTTCATCTCCTACCGGCTGAGCACGTAGCCGTGCGCTTCGCGGTCCCAGGCATCGGCGCCCAGTCCCCTGCTGCGGAGCACGTCCTTGCGGACGCGTCCGATGACGTTCTTCGGAATCTCGTCGAGCGTTTCGAGGTATCGCGGCACACAGAAGTACGGCATCCGGGCCGAGCAGAAATCCAGTAGTTCGGCGAAATCCACTGTTGCACCTTTGTGCAACGTCACCACGACAAGGATGTCGTCCTCTCCGAGCTCACTGGGTAGGCCGACCGCCGCTGCCTCCGATACGGCCGGATGACCCATCACGGTCTGTTCGACTTCGACGGAGGATACGTTCTCGCCGCGGCGTCGCAACGAGTCCTTCGCGCGGTCGACGAAGGTGAGGTTCCCGTCGCCGTCGAGCGAGCCGAGGTCGCCGGTGCCGAACCACTCCGGGTGCCGCTCGACCTGCAGGTCGGCACTGTCGGGTGCGGATGTCAGATACCCCTCGCTCATTGCATGTGCTGTCCGCGCCCGGCAGGCGATCTCACCGACCGCTCCGGTAGGCAGTGGCCGACCTTGCCCGTCAATGATCTGCACGTCGAAGGCAGGGTTGACCTGGCCCGAGGTACCCGGCCGACCTTCATCGGAAACCGACCTTGTAGGCGATCGGGAATGCCTCGGTGAGGCCGTACATCGTCACTATCCGGCACCGGTAGCGCTGCTCGATCTCCCGGTACATGTCGGCGGCGATGGGCGCCGCCGAGATGAAGCGAATACCGAGCTCGGCGTCTCGCGGATCCGGCGGCAGGCCGCAGGAGAATCGACACCATGGCTCCGGCACCGGCGAAACCCGCTGCGCGGCAGTTCCGTATCTCATCCCACACCTCGCCGGGATGGAATGCTGGCGGCCAGCACACTGGTGCCGCCGAGCAGCATGGGCGCGAGGACGGTTGGGGCGGCGCTCAGGTGGAACAACGGCATGGCGGTCCACAGCGTGTCTCCCTGCCCGAGCTCCCACGACGACGCGACGGTCGCCGCCGCGGTGAACAGGTAGTGCCAGCTCGTGGCGACCGCCTTGGACGGCCCGGTCGTACCGGAGGTGAAGAACAGCGCGCCGATGTCGTACGGCCCGACGGGCTCGACGTCGGGCGCGGCGACGGATGCGGTTGTCAGCGCATCGGTGAGCGAATGGTCCGCAGCGAGTGTGGATCTCAGTGTCGCCACGTCGTCGGCGACCTGGGCCAGCCGGTCTGCACGCTCGGCGTCGACGATCACCACCACCGCGCGGGAGAGGTTCAGCGCATGTGCGAGGAATTCACCCTTGCTGGCCCCGTTGACCGCGGCCGACACCGCCCCGATCCTGGTCGCGCCCAGCCAGAAGTACACCCATTCCGGGCAGCTTCCGGTGAACAGCGCCACCGTTTCGCCTCGTTCGACGCCGAGCTCGGTGAGCATGTGCGCGGCGGCGCACGAACGGTCTCGCATCTGCGCGAAGGTCACCGGGGTTCCTGCGATCGACATCATCACGTGGTCGCCATACTGTTCGGCGCGACGGTCGAGTACCGCAGGGACGCTGAAGTGTTCGACGCCGAACGCCGCCGGGTCGAACACCCCCCGGCCACGGGGCATCACACCCTCGCTGCAGCCGGGTCGGGCTCACCGTCGGCGGTGTAGCCGAAGTCGATCGGAGACGGTTCTTCGCCCGGATAGAACCTGTGCGCCCATCGCCGCAACGCGGCGTAGTCGCGCGCCTCTTCGGGCGCCAGGTTGGGTTTCTCGAGGTACTTCATGTTCTCCCAGGTGAAGAAGTCCTGCTTGATGACTTCCTGTTGCAGCGCAAGGAACTTCGCGGCGCGTCCGGCCGGCTTGTCGCCGGTGTCGCCCGGCTCGCGCACCGAGGCCTGGGTGTAGAAGTAGTCGGTGTAGTCCTCATCCACCGGCGTCTGCCCCGTCACCTCGATCGTCGCGACGAGCTCCTTGGGGAACCGCACGATGCCCAGCCCCAGCGAGTAGTTGTCGTAGATGATGTTGGCGTCGACCGGACCCTGCGGGGTCAGCCAGGTCGACGGGCGGCCGCCGCCGAAGTTCGCCGTCACCGTCGCGTGCAGGTGATAGCCGTTGGCGTCGAACGACGTCGTGTTGGCCGCGCTGTCCGCCTTGTGGACGAACTGCACATGGTATGGGTCGGCCGCGTTCTCGATGATCATCTGCGCGTGCACCTTGACCCGGTTGAGCATCCGCGAGTGCGGATGCAGCGGGTAATAGTCGTCGGTTTCGAGTTCGGGCAGCACCGGTGGCTGCCAGTACGGCGCGCGGCCGTGACGTTCGTGCCACACGATGATGAAGCCGTACCACTCCTGCGCGGGGTAGGACTTGATCCGCACGTTCTGTTTGCAGCCGATCTTGCTGTAGGGGATCAGCGCGTTGGTGCCGTCGCCGCGCCACTGCCAGCCATGCCAGGGGCACACGATGTGCTCACCCTCGACGGTGCCGCCGACGGCCATGTTCGCGCCGAGGTGCAGACAGTAGGCATCGAGCACGTTCACCTTGCCGGACTTGGTCCGGAAGATGACCAGGTCTTCGCCGAAATAGTGGGCACGCTTGACCTGACCGGCTTCCAGCTCGGATGCGAATCCGACGATGAACCAACCCGTCGGGAAGCGGTACGTCGACAGGCTGATCCCGCTCGGGCCGAACTCCCGCTCAGACGGATCGATCTTCGGGTCGTCAACCTCTTCTTGTTGAAAAGATCCTGCCGTCATGCCATCTCTCCGTCCGCGCGCGCTATAACCGCAGGTCGCGAAACCTGCCCGTTGCCTATTTTTACTATTTTAGGCATTCTAGGTCAAGGACGGCGACGCGAGGAGACCGCATGCCCACGACCACTCCGGTCGATCTGTCGGATTCTGCGTTGTGGCAGAACGGTTTTCCCGACGACCTGTTCGCCAAATGGCGCCGTGAGCTGCCGATCTTCCACCACGAGCTGACCGACGGTGTGGCCCAGACGGTCAAACGCAACTTCTGGATGACGACAAAGCATCGCCACGCCCAGCGCATCCACCGGGACACGGACGCGTTCACCGCGGCAGACGGACCGCTGATTCAGGGCATCGGGCCCATCGGCTCCTTCCCGAATGTCATCACCATGGATCCGCCGGTTCTGACGAAACGTCGTCGGGTGATGTCCCATGCGTTCACACCGAAAGCCATCGGCAAGCTCGAGGACGGCATTCGGCGGCGCGCCGCCTCGATGATCGACGGGCTGCTGGAGTCGGGGGGTGGCGATTGGATCGACGACGTCGCCGACGTACTGCCGATGTCGGTGATCGGCGACATCGTCGGCATCCCCGACGAGGACCGGCCGCACATCTTCGACACCCTCGATCGCATCCTCAAGGCGGGCGCATCGGAGAGCCAGACGAATCCCGAGGAGCACATGGCGCTGTTCGGGGAGATCTTCACCTACGCGCTCGAGCTCACCGCCGAGAAGCGGCGCAACCCCACCGACGACATCTGGAGCACGCTGACCACCGCGGTGGTCACCGACGACAGTGGCGAAGAGCTGTCGATCCCCGCCAACGAGCTGGAGATCTTCTTTTTCGTGCTCACGCTCGCCGGCAGTGACACCACGAAGAACGCATTGGCGGCCGGACTTCAGGCCTTCGTGGCCAATCCTGTTGAGATACAGCGCTATCGCGACGACGAGTCGATTCGGGCGCGCGCGGTCGAAGAAGTGTTGCGCTGGTCGTCGCCGGTCGCGTTCTGGACCCGCACGACAAAGGTCGACGTGCAGATGGATGGCATCACGATCCCCAAGGGTGATCGGGTGGTGTCGATGCTGCGTTCGGCCAACCGGGACGAGGAGGTCTTCGTCGACCCGTTCAGTTTCGACATCGGCCGCACAGACAATCCCCACGTCACCTTCGGCGGAGGCGGACCCCACCACTGCCTTGGCGCCATGCTCGCGCGCGCCGAGATTCGCGCGGCGCTCGACGAGCTGCTCGATGCGTGCGGACGACATCCATCTGGGCACCCCTAAGGTCACCCATCCCAACCTGGCGAACAACATGTCGATCTTCGACGGAATGTCGATCTCCCTGACACCCCGCTGACTCAAAGCCCTTTCGGCCTGGTGCCGATGACGCCGTCAGCGGCGAGGCGTTCGAGATCGGATCTTCCTCAGCCCGCACAGCTCTGTCAGCACCTCGGTGTTGTGCTGGCCCAGCGTCGGGGGCGGACGGTGCAGCCAGTGCGTCCACACCGTCCGGGCGGGCGAACGGCGGACACGGATACAGGCCGGGTCCGGTGCTCGGATGAGTGAGGGGTTCGAAGAAGCCACGGTGGATCAGTTGTGGGTTCTCGATCACCAGCGACGGCGAAATCACCACGGCCGCCGGGATACCGGCCGCCACGAGTCGCTCGACGACGGTGGCAGCGTCCTGAGTGGCCAACCATTGCGCGGGATCGCTAGCCGCACCACCCATCAGTGTGGCCAGCGCGTCCCGCTCATCGTCATTGCGCACCGCGATAGCGATCCAGTTGTCGTCCCCGGCGCATCGATAGATGTCCTGCGTCACGCCGGGGTGGTGTCCCTTATTGCCGCGCCGCTCCAGGATCGACCCGAACATCTCGAATTCCATTGGCTGCACGGCGGTCACGTTGAGCACGCTCTCGATCATCGCCACCTCGACGAGCTGGCCGCGACCGGTGCGATCGGTGAATTCGAGTGCCGCCATGAGTGCGAACGCCGCATGTGTACCCGCGAACGGATCGCAGGCGCCACGCGGGGCGACGGGCAGTTCGTCGGGCATTCCCGTGACCCAGGCGAGGCCGGCGATCTGCTCCATCGTCGGTGCGAAGCCCACCCGGTCCCGCCATGGACCGGTCAACCCGAATGCCGGCATGCGGACCATCACCAATCGCGGGTTGAGTTCGAGCAGTACCTCGGCGCCGAGACCGAATTGATCCATCACCCGAGGCGAGAAGTTCTCGATCACCACGTCGGCCTGTTCGATCAAGCTTCTTGACCAAGCCGATGCCGACATCGGTCTGCAGGTCGAGCGTGACCGAACGCTTGTTGGTGTTCATGGCGTGGAAGACCCAGCCGTACTCCCACCAGTCGTCGACATCCTTGCGCATGCCACCCGAGTAGCGGATTCCGTCCGGCCGCTGAATCGACTCGATTTTGATGACTTCGGCACCGAAGGCCGCCAGCGAGTGCGTCGCCGACGGACCCGCCCAGAACGCGGTGAAATCGACCACCCGAAGCCCGGCCAGCGGCCGTCCCGCTGACGCGGTAGCAGATGTGGACTTCCCTGGCTTCCATAGGGATTCGGTGTCGCTGTCGCCGATTGCGGGCGCGGTGCGGATCGGGGCCGGCGCGGAAGCAGACATCAGCCATGGCGGGCGCGGCTGGTGGAACCCGGCCGGGTTGTCCACGTAGACGCCGCGCTGCTGCAGGTGGTCCATCTCGGGGATCGTGGCGCCGTTTCCCAATTGGGCCAACGGCAGCCTGAACAGCTGACCCAGCTCGACGATCTCCTCCACGGTGCGCTCGCGCATCCACGGGTCGATGCGCTCCCGGATCCAGTCGCGGTAATCCCAGCGCCCGATCTGGAATTGCAGCTGCGGCACCTCGGTGAACTCCGGACAATCCACCATCGCGGCGAAGTCCAGCCACTGCTGCCCGGTGACCATGCTGATGCCGACGAACCCGTCCTTGGCCGGTTCGATCGAGGGCACCTCGACCGACCGTGAAACGTGCGGCTTCTGCAGCAGCTGCGAGTGCAGCCACTCGCCGCTCTGCATCAGCGTGATCGCCTCGAGCATGGACATGTCGAGGTGCGCGCCGCGACCGCCCTTGACGACCCCGCGGTGTGCGGCCAGCGCGCCGTAGGCCGCCCAGACGCCGCCCTGGTACTCCCCCAGATCACCGCCGATCGAGATCGGCGGGCCCGCCGGGATCGCCGCGAAACCCGGTGAGCCCGGACGCCGCCTGAAGGGTGAACTCCGTGGCCGGTCGCTGTGCCCACGGACCAGTCCAGCCGAAGTCGGAGATGGTGACGACGATGATCTGGGGCGCCAGTTCCAGCAGGCGCTGCGGATCGATTCCCCGCTCGAACGCCGCGGATCTGGTCGCTGTGACGATCACGATATCCGCACCGCTCAGCAGCTCGTCGGAAAAGCTTGTGACGCTGCGCTTTCCGGCGTTCAGGTAGGTGAACAGCGGTGCGTCCGCACCGACGGGCGGCGCGGCACCGGTCGCGGTGAACCGGCGCAGTGGGTCCCCGCCAACGGGTTCGACCGTGACGACGTCGGCGCCCGCGTCGGCGAGCAACTTCCCGCAATAGGCCCCCGCGATACGATCGCTGATCTCGACGACGCGCACCTCATGCAGCGGGGTCGGTGCTGAATCACTAACGGCACTCACGCGCCAGGGACCTCCCGTGGTTTCTTTGTCATATTAGTAATTTTTGCCAGATAGCGAGCCCGTAGACCCCAGGTAGCGGGCCTTTCACTGTTAGCATTATCGACGACATGACCACTTTGGGAATTGGCCCCGAGGCTCGCCGCCGGCTCGGCTCGCGCCGGACGGCCGAGATCGTCGCGGACGAACTTCGCAGACAGATCATCGAGGGCGAGCTTTCCGACGGCGACCTGTTGCCGCGCCAGGAGGTGCTCGTCGAGCAGTTCCGGGTGAGTCTGGTGTCGTTGCGGGAAGCGCTGCGGATCCTCGAGACCGAGGGTCTCGTTTCGGTGCGCCGAGGCAACCGCGGTGGCGCCGTCGTGCACGCACCCGCGAAAGCCAGCGCGGCCTACATGCTCGGACTGCTCCTGCAGAGCGACACCGTTCCCCTCTCCGATCTGGGTGCCGCGCTTCAGGAACTCGAACCGATGTGCGCGGCGCTGGCGGCGCGACGTGCCGACCGAGGCGATGAGCTCGTTCCGAAGCTCAAGGAGATCAACGCGTCGATGGCCGAGCACATCGAGGACGGCCCGAAGTTCACCGAGATCGGTGGACAGTTCCACGACGAGGTCGTCCGCGGCTGCGGTAATCACACGATGATCGCCGTGGTGGGCAGCCTCGAGACGCTCTGGACCGGTCACCTCAACTGGTGGGCCCAGGAGACCACGGCGCGCGGCGAGTACCCGTCGATGAGTCAGCGCCGGATCGCCATGTCCATTCACAACAAGATCTCCGACGCCATCGAAGCCGGGGATGGCGAGCGTGCCCGCAAGCTGTCGGCCCGTCACATCGCCGACACCCAGACCTACTTCAGTGCAGTCGATCCCGAACAGCGGATCGTGGCACTGTCGCCGCAAGCACTGGCCCGACGCAAGTAATAACGGGTGGCTGTGCGTAGCGCCCTGGTCACCGGCGGCAGCGGCGGAATCGGAAACGCATGCGGGCGCAAGCTCGTCGAACTCGGCTACGACGTCGTCCTGACCGCCCGCCGTGAGGAACCACTGCGCGCCGCGGCCGCCGAAATGGGCGCACGCTACGCCGTCGCCGATGCGGCGCAACCCGAGACGTTCGCTCCCGCGGTGGAGGCGCTCGACGAGATCGATCTCGTCGTGCACGCCGCCGGCATCCTGGGCGGAACCTACGCCCGCAAGCAGACTTTCGCTCAGTGGCGCGCGACGATGTCGGCGAACCTGGACTCGTGTTTCGTGGTGACATCCGCGGCGCTGCCGAAGATGAAGGCGGGGTCGCGCTTCGTGTTCATCTCGTCGTCGGCCGCGCATGAACCCATGCTCGCGCGGACGGCCTACTCGGCATCGAAGGCCGGAATGAATGCGTTCGCGGGGGCCCTTGCCCGTGAGGTCGACCGCGACGGCATCAATGTACACATCGTGACGCCGGGCCCCGTCGAGACCGAGATGCTGCAGGACGTGCCGTTCGAGATGTATGCGATCCGTGCGGTCGACGTCGCCGAGGCCGTGGCCTGGCTCGACACCCTCGACCCGTCCGTCGACCTGCCGGAGATCCGGTTGAATGCGATCACGCGCGGCCCGCACGCCCGCAACCCCGTGGTTCCGCTGGCGCTCGAGCGTGATTTCGGCGTGCTCAGTCACGCTGAGGTTGACCAGCCACGCCGAAACCGCAGTCACTCGGCGACGTCACCTGCGCCCGACAGTTCCGAGGGAAGCGCCTTGACCGTCGACGGCAGGCCGTACAGCGCCGTGGCGTTGCCGCGCATGATCCGCTCACGCTGGTCGGCGGGAAACCGCCTGATCGCCCAGTCCGGAGAGTCGTAGCTCCAGTGCGGATAGTCCGTCGAGAACATGATGTTGTCGCCGAGATCCATCATCTCGAGATACTGGCGGTACTCGCCGAGGTCGACTTCCTCGAGTGGTTGGGTGGTGAATCGCACATGCTCACGGACGTAGTCGGACGGCTTGCGGCGCACGTGCGGTAGATCTGCCTTGCGCTGCTCCCAGATTCGGTCCATCCGCCACATCGCGGGCAGTGCCCAGGTGAAACCGCCTTCGACGAACACGATCCGCAGGTCGGGGTGGCGATCGAAGGCGCCGTCGAACACCAGGCTCATCAGATGCGATACGTACAGCAGCGGCCATGATGCGAAGAAGTCGTGCCAGTGCGCCGGGTTGCCGACCGGATAGATCGGGATCAACTCGAAGGGTGTCTGCCCCATCAGGTGCGTGGCGACGGGAAGACCGTTGCGGGCAGCGGCCGTGTACATCGGGTCGAAATGCGGACTCCCGAACGGGATCCCACGGGTCTGCGGTGTGATCAGGACCTCGGCCATGTAGGGATGCCCGGCCCACCGCTCGATTTCCCGCGCCGCCGCGTCGGCGTCCTGGGCGGTGACACTGATCGCGCCCCGCCACCGGCCATGCCAGTTGTTCTCGCCGAGCCAGACGTCTGCGAGCCAGTCATTGTGGGTGGCCTTCAGGACGTGTTCGGCCTGCGGCAGTTGTGCGTCGCACATCGGTTCCAGCACAGCGATACTCACACCGGCATCGACCAGCAACTGTTTGGCGGCGAAGTCCGGATCGCTGCCCGCGACACCGCCTCCCGGTGGACCGGCATCGACACGAAGCGAGTTCGTCTTGTAGGAGTCGGGCGTGTCGTAGAAATGCGGCACCGGCGACACCGCATTGCCGGTCGGCCACAGCTTGGTCCTTCCACTGCGCGGGTGCATACGACTTGAGCACGTCGGCCGACACCGGCAGCGGGTGGACGTCGGTGTCGACGATCGTCACCGCGATGTCCGCAGCGGCGGTCCTCTCCTGAACATCCTCGACAGTCGTCATGTCAGGCTCCCTTCGGTGGTGGCGACTGTTGGATTGCCGCTCAGCCGGCGACCCCATAGAGGTCGCTTGCATTGCGCCACAGCACTTTCTCCCGCTGGGCACCGTTGAGACCGGCGACGGCGGTGTCGGGGGTGGTAGTCGACCAATGCGGGTAACTCGACCCGTACATCAGCAGGTCGGCCTTATCGGTGAAGTCCATCCACCGCTCAGCCTGGTTCTCCTGTGTCGGCCCGTCCAGTGCCGACGTGCAGAACCGCACGTGGTCGCGGAGATATTCGCTGGGAAACCGGTCCACCCAAGGGGTTTGGTCCCGCATCGACATCCAGAACGTGTCCAGGCGCCACATCAGTGGTGTGAGGATGTCGTAGCCGCCGTCGGCGAAAACGAACCGCAGGTCGGGGTGCCGACCGAACATTCCGTCGATGATCAGGGTCGCCAGGTGGACGAACGAGTTCAACGGCATGAACGCGCCGTAGCCCGGATAGGTGTAGGCGTGACCGGCGAATGTGGGCGCATGGTCGACGCCGTTGCCGCCGTTGATGTGCACGGCCACCGGCAGGCCGTGCGCGGCGGCGGCTTCCCAGATCGGCTCGAACATCGGCTTGCCGTACGGTTCGCGCGACTGCAACGGAACGCCGACCTGCACCATCTTCGGATGGTCGGCCAGTCGCTCGATCTCGGCGACCGCACCCCTGACGTCCTCGGGGTTGACGCGGATGGTGCCGCGGAACCGGTTCGACGTGTCCGGGTCGAGCCATCGGTCGAGCAGCCAGTCGTTGACCGCGGCGCAGATCCGGCTGTTCAACAGGTAGTCGGCGATGTTGCCGCGGGTCAGCGGGTTGAGGATTGCGTAGTCGGCCCCGTTGTCGTCGAAGAGATGACGGGACATGGTCTCGGGGTCGGAACCGGGATAGCCGTCGCCGTAGAGATCCTTGCGGTAGTCCCCGCCGGGCGCCTGATACCACTGCTGTTCGACGTCGGGAATGGCGCGCAGTTTGTGCGGCGCCGACAGGTAGCGCCGGATCTCCGAGTTGTACCGGAAATGCGGTTGGACGTTCGCATCGATGATGGTCATGCCGCCTCCTCGCAGGCTCGGCCGCCGCATGTCAGGCTGTTGATTCGCTCGCAAGCTTCGCTCATGCCGTGAGATACACCTGTCCGTCGGCGACATCCACCTCGTAGGTGCGAACCCGCTTCTTGGGGTCCGCGAGATTTTCCCCGGTGGTGATGTCGAACTCCCACTGATGCCACGGGCAGCGCGCGATCTGACCTTCACGCACGTGGCGAATCTGGTCGGGCATTTCGGGGGCGTACTCGGTGGTGCCCCTGGTGTAGCCGAGGCACAGCGGAGCGCCCTCGTGCGAGCAGTAGTTCGCGATCGCGTAGAGCGCGCCGCCGATGTTGTATACGCCGACGCCGAACTTCCCGGCCTGCACCAGTTTCATGGTTCCTGGCGGCAAGTCCTCGATCGCGCACACCGGTCGGCGCTGCATGTGACCTCCACTTCCCTTGACCTAGAATACTAAAATAGTAAAGATAGAGCGACCCACCCGCTCGACGATGCCGCCGGGAGGCATGTGTGACCACCAGCACCGACGCGCACGACCAGCCGCAAACGCCCGATTTGGTGAACGATCCCTATCCCCATTTCGACCACATGCGCAGGACCGCGCCGGTATGGCGCGGCACGCTCATGGAGAGCGACCTGATGCCCGAGGAGCTCAAGAACCCTGAGAACTGGACGTTGTTCGACTTCGACAGTGTCTTCACCGCGTTCCGCGAGGACACCGTGTTCGCGTCGGAGATGTACAACCAGACGATCGGGCTGGTCTTCGGGCCGACGATCCTCGGCATGCACGGCAAGCAGCACCACGACCATCGCAGCCTGGTGAGCAAGGCATTCAAGCAGAGCGCCCTCACTGCGTGGGAACCCGAGGTGATCGACCCGATCTGTGACCAGCTGGTCGACGAGTTCTCTGGCGACGGCGAGGTGGATCTGGTCAAGGCGGTGACGTTCGAGTTCCCCACCAGGGTCACCGCCGCCCTACTCGGCCTACCGCAGGAGGATCTGGAACTGTTCCGGAAGCTGTCCCTGGACCTGATCTCGATCACCGAGAACATAGAAGCGGGACTGACGGCGTCGGCAGAACTCGGCACCTACTTTCAACAGCAGGTGGATCAACGGCGCAGCAAGCCGACCGACGACGTCATCGGCGACCTCGTCACCGCCGAGATCGACGGCGAGAAGCTCACCGACGAGGCGATCATCTCGTTCCTGCGCTTGCTGCTGCCTGCCGGACTCGAGACCACCTACCGGTCATCGGGAAACCTGTTGCAGCTGTTGCTGACCCATCCGGACCAACTCACCGCACTCCAACGCGATCGCAACCTCATTCCCGCCGCCATCGAGGAAGGGATCCGATTCGAGACCCCCCTGGTCCTGGTGGCGCGCAACACCACCCGCGATGTCGAGATGCACGGCATGACGATCCCGGAGGGCGCGTCGATCACCTTGTGTATGGGTTCGGCCAACCGCGATGACAAGCGATGGGACGATCCCGACAAGTTCGACATTCACCGTCCGCGGCGGGCGCACATCTCGTTCGCCGGTGGCATCCACAGCTGCCTCGGGATGCATCTGGCCAGGGTGGAAACCAAGGCGATGCTGACCAGCCTCTTCGATCGTTTGACGGATTTCCGACTAATCGAAGGCGACGATACGAAGATCGTGGGTATGCCATTCCGCTCCCCCACGCGCCTGCCCGTGACCTTCCGCCCGGTCGCATGAGGAGCCGCGCGGCGATCCTGCACGATATGGGCCAGCAGTGGTCGGTCGAGGAGTTCGACCTCGACCCGCCGAAGGCCGGCGAGGTGCTCGTCGAGATGGCCGCCGCCGGGCTCTGCCACTCCGATGAACACATCCGCAACGGCGACATGTCGGCGTCCAACGAGGTGATGGAGGCCTACGGCCTGCCGTCGATGTTCCCCCTGATCGGCGGCCACGAGGGCGCCGGTGTGGTGGCCGAAGTCGGTGAGGGCGTCACTGCGTTCGCGCCAGGCGACCACGTCGTTTCGTCCTTCGTCGCGGTCTGCGGCAGCTGCCACTGGTGCAATTCCGGCATGGAGTACATCTGCGATATGGGTGCGCAGGTGATGATTCCCGGTATGCCGACGGATGGAACGTTCCGCCATCACACCACGGACGGCCGCCAACTGGGTCACCTGTCGAAGGTCGGTGCATTCTCCAAACACACAGTGGTGTCGACGGATTCGATCGTGAAGATCCCATCGCATCTGCCGCTGCTCCCGATGGCGCTGCTGTCATGCGGGATTCCGACGGGATACGGCTCGGCGGAGAACCGTGCCAACATCAAGACCGGCGACACCGTGGTCGTCATCGGTGTCGGCGGCATCGGCACCGGCGCCATCCAGGGCGCACGCATCAACGGTGCGGCCCAGATCATCGCCGTCGACCCGGTGGAGTTCAAACAGAAATCCGCGCTGGGATTCGGTGCCACGCATAGCGTCTCGACGGCCGAGGAAGCCGCCGACCTGGTGCGCGACCTCACCTCCGGCGTGATGGCCGACAGCGTGGTGGTCTCGCCGTCGCTGATCTCGGGCGAGGACGTACAGGCGGCGCTGACGCTGACGCGCAAGGGCGGGACGTGCGTTCTGACGGGAATGACCAAGCAGCTCACCAGTTCCGTGTCGATCAACCTGCAGGAGTTCATCCTGTGGAACAAGAACCTCGTCGGCACGGTGTTCGGCTCGTGCAACCCCAGAGTCGATATCCCCCGCTTCGCCCGGCTGTATGAGTCCGGGCTGTTGCAACTCGACGAGATGATCACCCGTCGCTACCGGCTCGATGAGATCAACGACGGCTACCGCGACCAGCTCAATGGCGAGATCATCCGCGGCGTCATCGACTTCAGCCTGGACTGAGTCACACGATGCGCGACGCGCGGCCCTGCCAGTAGCGGTCGCGGATACGCCGCTTGTAGAGCTTGCCGTTGGGGTCGCGCGGTAGTTCCGGGTCGAACTCGATTGTGCGAGGACACTTGTAGGTGGCGAGATTTGTCCGGCAGTAGTCGATCAATTCGGCCTCGAGTGCGGGTCCCGCCTGCACTCCACCGGCCGGCTGTACGACAGCCTTGACCTCCTCGCCGAATTCGTCGTTCGGCACCCCGAACACCGCGGCGTCGACGAGCTTCGGGTGCATCACCAGAAGGTTCTCCACCTCCTGCGGATAGATGTTCACTCCGCCCGAGACGATCATGAACGTCGACCGGTCGGTCAGGTACAGGTAGCCGTCCTCGTCGACATATCCCATATCCCCCAGCGATCTCCAGCCACGATCGTTGGACACCGACGCGGTCTTGTCCGGATCCTTGAAGTATTCGAACTCCGGCCCACCCTCGAAGAAAAGCTCTCCGGATGCGCCGACCGCAACTTCTTCTCCCTGCTCGTCCAGAACGTGTACGGGGGTGATCGGCTTGCCGACCGACCCCGGATGGGCGAGCCATTCCTGCGGCCCGATCCCGGTGCCCGCGAATCCCTCTGTTCCCCCGTAGTATTCGTGGATCACGGGTCCGAACCAGTCCATCATCTTGTGTTTGACGTCGACCGGGCACGGTGCGGCGGCATGGATCACGCACTGCAGGCTCGACAGATCGTAGGCCTCGCGCACGGTATCGGGCAGTTTCAGCATGCGCACGAACATGGTCGGCACGAACTGCGCATGGGTGACGCGGTGGGTCTCGATGAGCCGCAGCACCGCCTCGGCGTCGAACTTGCGCATCAGAATCGAGGCCGCGCCCACCCTGTGCACCGCCATCGTGTAGTTGATGCCCGCCGCGTGGTAGAGCGGCGCCGGCGACAGGTACACGCTTGACGCGGTCATGTCATAGCGCTGACCCAGCGAGTACTCGAGCACCTTCTGCGCCCACGATCCCCCGCCATCGGTCGGCAGCGGCCGGCGAACGGCCTTGGGGCGTCCCGTGGTCCCCGACGAGTAGAGCATCTCGGAGCCGTCGGAGATCGGTGGCGCCTCGCCCGCGGATGACAACGCGTCGCGGTAGGGGCGCCAGCCGGGCAGCGCGGCGCCGACGCTGATGTGCACCTCGACGCCGGGGTTGGAGGTGAGGAGATGCTTCGCCAGTTCGGCCATCGACTCGTCGACGAACACCGCCTTGGCTTCGGAGTCGCCGACGACGTAGGCGACTTCGTCCGCCGTGAAGTGGGTATTCACGGCGCTGTAGTACAGCCCCGAAAGCTGGCAGCCCCAGGTGATTTCGAAGAACTCCGGGCGGTTCGGCAGTATCAGCGCGACACCGTCGCCCGGCCGTAGCCCGGCCTCGTGGAGCAAGGCCGCCACCCGCCGACTGTTCGCGTACAGCTCGCCGTAGCTGATCACCTCGCCCTCCGCCACGACCAGCGCCGGAGAGTCCGCGGCGCCGGTCGCGTGGTCGCCAATGTTCACGGATCGCCTAGGTCGTCGCGCCGTCCGTGGACACCGACGCGGCAGCTTGGCGGTCCGCCATCTCCTGAGGCTTGATCTTGCCCTGCAGAACCTGACCGATCAGCTGCTGCACATCTTTGCTCATCGACGCAAGCGCGACGAGGTCGTTGGAGCTCTGCCAGTGCACCCGCATACCCATCAGCTCCCACGCCCGCTTGAGATTCGCCTTGGTGAGCATGAGCGTCGTCAGCGGAGCCTGGGCGATGTGGCGGGCGATCGCATCGACACGGTCGTCGAGATCCTCGCGCTTGACCACCTCGTTGACCAGTCCGACCTCCAGCGCCTTCCTGGCGTCGATCACTTCGGCGGTGAACAGGTAGTACGCCGCCCGGCGCCAGTTCATGAAAACCCATGGCTCGATCGAGCATTCGCCCGACGGCATGCCGAAGCCCTGCAGCGGCGGGTAGGAGAAGTAGGCGTCCTCGGAGGCGATCACGATATCGGTGGTCAGTCCCATGTGCGTGCCGCCACCCACGCAGTAGCCGTGCACCTGCGCGATCGTCGGCTTGGAGAACTCCCACAGGTTCAGGGTCGGCTTGACGAAAAGATCGACTTGCGGTTTCCACGGGTGACCCATCCGCATGGCACCTTCGACGAACGCCGGGTAATCGGTGGCGTTGTCGCCGATGCAGTGCCCCGCGGAGAACCCTTTGCCGTTCGCTTTCAGCACCAACACCTTGATGTCGTAGTCGCGATCGGCGTCCAGCAGCGCCGCATCAATCTCCTCGGCGAGCTTCTGGTCCTGGGCATTGGCCTTCTCCGGCCAGTTGAGCGTGATCTTCGCGATCGCGCCGTCCTTCTGATAGATGATCCGTTCGCGGGTCTCGTCGAGATTCATTGACTACCTTTCGCTACCTAAATTTATGACGTGATAACGCCGATTTCGGCGCCGATGTCGTAGGTCGTTCCGATCTGTCCGGTCCACTGAACGGTGCCCGATGCGCCCGCCTCGATCTCCTGCTCTACCTTCTCGGTCGCGATGACGTAGATGGGCGCACCCTCCTCGACGTGCTCCCCGGCGCAGACCAGAAACTCGGTGAGTTCGGCTTCCGATACGGCCACCGAGACCCGCGGGATGCGGATGACGAAGTCAGCCATGCGCACCCGCGGTCGCAAGTGTCCGCTGAGCAGCCTCGACGATCCGTGCTGCCGACGGATACAGCTGCGCCTCCAGCCCCGCTGCTGCCGGCGTCGGAACGAATCGTGCGGCCACCCGCTCGATCGGCGCGGTGAGCCCACTGAAGCACTCGGCCTGCAGAGTGGCGACAATCTCAGCACCCGGGCCTGCGAACTGGACGGCATCGTGCACGACGACCGCTCGTCGGGTTCGACGCACCGACTCGACGATGGTCTCGATGTCCAGCGGCACCAGCGTTCGTAGGTCAACGACCTCAGCGTTGACGCCCTGTTCCTGCAGCTGCTGGGCGGCCTTGAGACATTCGAGCACGCTGCGGCCGTAGCTGATGAGGGTGACGTCAGAGCCGGGACGTTTGACCTCTGCCAGTCCGAGCGGAATGGCGAAGCCAGGATCGGTTGGCACTGGCCCCTTTTGACCCTGCAGACGGATGGTCTCGACGAACAGGCACGGATCTTCGTCGAAGATCGCCGACGTCAGCAGCCCTTTCCCGTCGCGCGGTGTCGACGGGACGATGACCTTCATCCCCGGGATGTGCATGAACCAGGCTTCCAGCGTCTGCGAATGGGTTGCGCCGGTGGCCAGTCCTCCGTACACCTGCGTGCGCACGGTTATCGGCGCCGTCGTGCGGCCCGCCGTCATGAACCGTAGTTTGGCGGCGTTGTTGATCAGCTGATCCGCGGCGAGGCCGATGAAATCCATGATCATGATCTCGGCGACCGGCAGCAGTCCGTCGATCGCCGCGCCGATTGCCGCGCCGACGATGGCAGCCTCCGAGATCGGTGTGTCCAACACGCGGTCATGCCCGTACTTCGTCGACAGCCCGGCCGTCGGACCTGAGGCGCCGGGGTCGGCGATATCCTCACCGAGCAGGAACACCCTGTCGTCGGCTGCCAGCGCCTGATCGAGTGCGAGGTTCAGCGCCTCGCGCATCGTCATTTCCTTCTCGTCCATATGCGTCTTCCTCAGACCGGATAGCGGATCGGGGACGCGTACACGTCGCGGTCGAGTTCGTCAATCGATGGCGCCTCGGCACTGATGACGGTCTTGAGTGCCGATTCGACCTCGGTCAGGGCGCCCTCGTCGATCCTGCTGAGGTCGTCATCGCTACAGATTCCGTTGTCTATCAGGTATTTCCGGAATTTCGGGACCGGGTCAGCCTCCATCGCCGCCGCGAGTTGCTCCTTGGGGATGTAGGGCATGCGGTCGCCGAAGTAGTGGCCGCGGAACCGGAAGGTGACGCATTCGACGAACGTCGGACCGTCGCCGTTGCGTGCCCTGCCGATCGCCTCGGCGAGGACCTCGATCACGGCGAGCGGATCGTTGCCGTCCACCTGGACACCGGGCATGCCGTATCCGGCGGCCCGGTCGGCGACACGCTCGAGCTTCATGGTGTCGTGCGTGGGCGTCATCTCCGCGTAGAGGTTGTTCTGGCAGACGAACACCATCGGCAGGTCCCACAGCGCGGCCATGTTGGCGGCCTCGTGGAACGAGCCGGTGTTGGTCGCGCCGTCACCGAAGCTCACGACCGTGACGCGGTCGAGGCCTTTGCGTTTGGCCGCCATCGCGAGCCCCACCGCGACCGGCGGTCCGGCTCCGACGATGCCCGTCGAGAGCATCACGCCCTTCTCGGGTTTCGCGATGTGCATTGTGCCGCCCTTGCCGCGGCTGGCCCCGACGGTGCGTCCCATCATCTCGCCGTAGATCTCTACCAGCGGTACACCTTTGCCGATCAGGTCGTGTAACCCGCGGTAGGTGGTCACGAGTTGGTCATCGTCGCGCAGCGTCACCCCCATGGCGGCCGCGATCGCCTCCTGCCCGCGCGATGGCCAGTACACGCACATGAACTCGCCGGTCCCGATGCCCTTCGAGAGCCGGTCGTCGGCGGACTTCATCAACACCATCAGCGCATAGACGCGCCGCTGCAGATCTGCGGAGAATGTCACGGGCCCAGCGACCCGATCTCGCGGTACACCTTGGGAATAGGCTTCGGATCCATCGCGAGGTTCTCCAGGCCGGTCATGTTCCCGCTGGCGCCGAGTTCTCCCAGTCGCTGCACGGCCGCATCGAGGTCGTCGCAGTCGAGCTCGTAGATCGCGATGAAGGGGCCGTCGCCGTCGTTCGGTGCGAACCTGCGGGCGGAAACAATCCCCTCCACGGAGAGGATGTGCGCCAGATGCGTGTCGTTGTACCACTTGTGGTACTCGGCTTCGCGATCCGACGAGACGGGCATCGTCTCCACGTACATGATTCCCCTTGGCATAGGAACACCTCCACTACACGCCCGACCACGGCTTGATCTTCAGGAAGCCACCCGCATCGACGCGCAACTGTTGGCCGGTGACGTAACGGGCGGCATCGCTGGCAAGGAAAAGCACGGCTTCGCTGATGTCCTCGGGTTCGACGTAGGGAATCGGCATCCCCTGGATCATCGGGAAGACGAGCTCGGCATCCTCGCGGGTGGGATTGTCCAGGTCCGGCCGGAACGCCTTGTACATCGGCGGGCTGTGCAGCATGTCAGTGTTGACGTTCGTCGGGTGAACGGCGTTCACGCGGATCTGATCCGGTGACAGTGTGCGAGCCAGATCGTTGACATAATGCGCGACAACCTGTTTGGCGAACGCATACCCGGCGCCGCCGGGCCCGCCTTCCATTCCGCTGGTGTTCACCGCCGTTGCCATGAACGCCGCAACCGAACCGGTGGCGATGATCGACGCGCCTGCGCTCAGATGCTTGATGCTGGCGTGGATGAGATTCATGACGCCGATGAGGTCCACATCGACCGCGTCGACGAATGCCTGCGGCGGCAGGCCGGCGGTCATCGGGCAGATGCCTGCGTTGGCGACCACGATGTCGAGTTGTCCGAACTCCGCGACGCCTCGGTCGATCGCTGCCGCCAGTCCGATGCGGTCGCGGACGTCGGCGATCTCGGTGTAGGCCCGCTGACCTTCCTTTTCGACCAGCCTCGCGGTCTCATCGAGGTCCTCGGGCCGGGCAAGCGGGTAGTCGTTGGTCTCGATGTCGGCGCAGATGTCGACGGCGATGATGTCGGCGCCCTCTGCGGCCAGCGTCCGCGCGTGTGAACGCCCTTGACCGCGGGCAGCACCACTGATCAGCGCCACTTTGCCCGTCACTCTGCCCATGGCCGACCCCTTCTGCGCGTGACGGCCCGACGGCAAGCGGCCGCCCCGAAATATCCCCGATACCCGTGCCGCAACATCGCTGCAACTGTAACCGCAGCGGTAGCTATACTACCTAAAATTATAAAGAAACCAATCCAGGCCGATCGCGAACAGGACACCGTGGACTTCTCATATCCGGCGGAGGTGGAACCGTTCCGCCAGGAGCTTCGTGGGTGGCTGTCGGCGAACCTGACGGATGAGATGAAGACGGCCGACCGGCATCGCGGCCGCGATCCACAGGCGTTCGAATTGCTTCGCGGGTGGGATGCGGCAGTGGCCGACGCAGGTTGGGGCGCGGTCTCCTGGCCGACGGAGTACAGCGGACGCGGGGCCACGGTGCTCGAGCAGTTGGTGTACGCCGAAGAGACCACACGCGCGCGAGCTCCCATGCCGCTCAACGTGATCGGCATCAACAACATCGCACCCGCGATCATGCAGTACGGCACCGACGCGCAAAAGCGGCAGCTACTCCCCCGGATGGTGCGTGCCGACGACATCTGGTGTCAGGGCATGTCCGAGCCCGAAGCGGGCAGCGATCTGGCATCCCTGCGTACCCGCGCAACCCGCGACGGCGACGACTTCGTCGTCAACGGCCAGAAGATCTGGACATCGTTGGGACACCGGGCCGACTGGTGTCAGCTGTACGTGCGCACCGATCCCGACGTCTCCAAGCACAAGGGCATCTCCTGCCTCATTGTTGACATGAAATTGCCCGGCATCGAGGTCCGGCCGTTGGTGACGATCAACGGCGCCGCCGACTTCGCCGAGGTCTTCTTCACCGATGTCCGAGTGCCCGTCGATGCCCTGCTCGGTCCGCTCAACTCGGGCTGGCAGGTCGCCACGACGACGTTGAGCCACGAACGGGCGGGCGCCGCGCGGCTGTACGCGCAGATGGAGGTGCAGCTCGCCGACCTCGTCGCCGACCTCGCGGAGCACGTCGTCGACGGTGAGCCGGCACTCGAGAACAGTGCGACGTTGTGCCGGCTCGGCGAGGTCGCCGTGCGCATCAAGTACCTCGAGTTGTTGTGCAAGCGCTCGATATCGGCGATGTTGCACGGTGGCGACGCGCTCGGATCGGCCAGCCTCGCCAAGAGCGTGTGGGCCGAGCTGGGTCAGGAACTCGCCGAGCTCGCGTTCGACGTCTTCGGGCCGCTCGGCAGCGGTGGGCGGTGGATGGACCGTCGGCTCTCGTCGCGCTCATTGACCATCGCCGGCGGGACGACCCAGATCAACAAGGGCATCACCGCGACACGCGTATTGGGGCTGCCAAGGCGATGAACCTCGAACTCGACGACGAACAGGTTGCGCTGCGGGACACCGTCCGGCGCTATCTGGCCGAAAAGGCAAGCCTGGCAACCTATGTGCGGCCTTTGCTCGACGACACGGTCACCGGCGGCGACGATGTCTGGCGCGGACTGGCGGCGATGGGCGTCACGGGCTTACTCGTCCCCGAGAGCTGCGACGGCGCGGGTATGACGATGGTCGAAGCCGGAGTGGTCGCCGAAGAACTCGGGGCCGCGCTGTACCCGGGCCCCTGGTTGTCCTCCGCCGTAGCGGCGACGCGCACACTCACGCGCACGGGGGCTGAGAAGAATGCGGCCGGGCTGCTGACCGGAATCGCGGCGGGTTCCACCGTCGCCACCGTCGGCCCGCTGTCCGGACCGCGGCCGACGGCGAGCGACGGCGCGACACTGCGTGGCACCGTCACCGGACTTCCCGACGCCGCCGCTGCCGCCGTCATCCTGGTGTTCGCCGATGAACGCGACGGCATAGGCCTGTACTCCGTCGACACCTCATCGCCCGGCGTAGCTGTGACGCCGTGCGCCCATATCGACCCGACGCGCAAGCTCTCCGATGTCGAGTTCGACGATGCGCCCGCACAACGGCTCGCGCCGGCGTCAGCGGATGACATCGGCGCGGTCGTCGACGACGTGATCATCGCCTACGCCGCCGACGCACTTGGCGCGGCGACCGCCGTGATGACTCTCGCCGTCGAATACGCGAAGGTACGAAAGCAGTTCGACCAGCCGATCGGAAGCTTCCAGGCTGTCCAGCATCTGTGCGTCGACATGTATGAGGCGACCGAACTCGCGCGCAGCGGCGTGATCCACGCGTTGTGGGCGGCCGATGCGGCCGAACCCGCAGAACGGCATCTGGCTGCGTTGCGCGCCAAGGCATTCGCCGGGCAACTGACGGCGGTCGGCGATACGGCGATCCAGGTGTTCGGCGGAATCGGCTTCACGTGGGAGCACGACGCGCACCTGTATCTGAAGCGACTGTTGGGCTGGAGCGGATTCCTCGGGGCGCCCGACCGTTATCTCGAAGCAGTCGGAAAGGGGTTGCTATGACCGGAGTTCTGCGCGGAGTGCGCGTCGTCGAACTGGCGTCGTGGACATACGTGCCGTCGGCCGGTGCAGCGCTGGCCGACTGGGGCGCCGATGTCATCAAGGTGGAAGACGTCAAGGCGGGCGATCCCGGCCGTGCGCTGGTCATCGGCGGCTTCACGAAGGAAAACGCCCGCGCGCACATCGATTTCATCCTCGAGATCGGCAACCGGGGCAAGCGCAGCGTCGCCATCGACATCAAATCCGACACCGGCCGCGAGTATTTCGGTCGCCTGCTCGCCACCGCTGATGTGTTCCTGACCAATTGGTTACCCGCACCATTGGAGCGGGCCCGGCTGACCGTGGAGGATGTCCGCTCCTTCAACCCGAACATCATCATCGCGCGCGGCACCGGCACGGGTGTGCGCGGTCCCGACCGAGACAAGGGCGGGTTCGATGCGGCCACTTACCTGTCGCGCGGCGGCGTGTCGTACACGATGACACCGTTCGGCACCGACACTCCCGCCGTGCAGGGACCCGGATTCGGTGACCTGCAGGGCGGAATCACCCTGGCGGGCGGTGTATGCGCCGCGTTGTTCCACCGTGAACGCACCGGACGAGCCGAGCATCGTCGACTCGTCGCTGCTGGCTCAGGCGATGTGGACGATCGCCCCGTCGATCTCGGTTGCCGACCTCTTCGACATCGACGGCATCCCCGGCGCGCCACCGGGTCTGGCGATCAACCCGCTCGTCAACCGCTACAAGACGCGCGACGGCCGCTGGATCCAGATGGTCTTTCTGCAGCCGGATCGATTCTGGGCAGGCTTCTGTGAGCGGATCGGCCTATCCGAACTCGCCACCGATGAGCGGTTCGTCCCCTCGAGCAACCTGATCGCCAACGCAACGGAAGCGTGCGCGCTCGTCGGGGACAGACTCGCCAGCGAGGATCTGGACCACTGGCGCAAGGTGCTCGCGGACGAACCGGGCGTATGGGCGGCGCTGGCAACGCCCAAGGAGACTCTCAACGATCCTCAGGTCAGGCCGAACGGATACGTTGTACCCAATGTCGACGACCAGGGCAATGAGTACCAGATCGTCGCCGCACCAGTGCAATTCAACGAAACCCCGCCGGCGGCAGCGCGCGCACCCGAACATGGGCAGCACACCGAGGAGATCCTGCTGGAGCTCGACCTCGACTGGGACGACATCTCGGCGGCCAAGGACAGCGGCGCGATTCTCTAGGAGACGGCAATGACACTGGAGCGGCGCGAGCTTGAAGCGGTCATCTACGAGCGTGAACCACCGATCGCGCGGATCATCCTCAACCGCCCGGACAAGGCGAACACCAAGGATGCCCAGCTCGTGCAGGAGGTCGACGCGTGCCTACACGAGGCCGACCGCGACAAGGAGATCAAGGTCGTCATCCTGAAGGCGAACGGCAAGGGCTTCTGCGGCGGCCATGTCGCCAGGTGGGGTGCTGACGAGAACCCCTACCCGGACTTCGGGGACACGTTCGAGGATCTGTACAAGGGCACTGCCGATCTCTTCCTGTGGCCGACGCTGTACCTGTGGGAGTTCCCGAAGCCCACGATTTCGCAGATCCACGGTTACTGCATGGGCGGCGGGATCTACCTCGGGCTCCTGACCGACTTCTGCGTCGCCTCCGACGACGCCTACTTCCAGATGCCGCTCGCGCAGAGCCTCGGCGAGCCCGGCGGTCACACGATGATCGAACCGTGGCTGTTGATGAACTGGCATCGCACCATGGACTGGCTTCTGCTGGCGCCCACGCTTTCCGCCGAGGAAGCGCTGGAGTGGGGGTTGCTCAACAAGGTGGTGCCGCGCGATCAGCTTGAGGACACCGTCGAGGAGATGGCCCGCAAGATCGGCCAGATCCCGCTGACCACGTCGATGGCGGTGAAGAACAACGTCAAGCGCGCCTATGAGCTGATGGGTATGCGTGTGCATCTTCAGGTCAGCCATATCCTGACGAACATGGTAGGGGCGGCCACCGACGTTCAGGAGCGCCGGCGTCTGCTGATCGAATCCGGCAAGAAGCCAAGGGATTTCATCGAGGACGAGGGTTCCTAGCGCCGAACGCACGCTTGATGTACGCAATCGTCGAGTAGTCGTGCCAACAAGCGTGCGCTCGCGGTAGGAATAGTTACTTGCCTGCCGCGTGCCGGGCGGCAACGTAGCCGAAGATCATCGTGTTGGCGATGCTTCCGCCCGCGCCCAGATAGTTGCGGCCCATCACCGTCGCGGTGATATTGCCTGTCGCATAGAGGCCCTCGATGACCTGGTCCTGTTCATTCAACACCTGGGCGTGCTCGTTGGTGATCACTCCCCCGCAGGTGCCGACGTCGGCCGGAAAAACCCGGGTCGCGTAGTACGGGGCCGTATCCAGTGGACCGACCGCGGCGTTCGGCTTGTATCCCGGATCGCCGAGGCAGACGTTGTACGCCGACTGACCGCGCCCGAAGTCGGGGTCCAGTCCCTTGGCCGCGAACTCGTTGAAGCGGGCGACGGTATGTTCCAAAGCAGCTGCAGGCACGTCGATCTGACGTGCCAGCTCGGCGATCGTCGGGGCACGTTTGATCGCGCCCTGCTCGATCAGCGCATCGGGGATGGTGCGCTTCTTGAGTGGATTGGCGCCCGATACGTAGCGCCGGACGTAGCCCTCGTCGAAGACCTGCCAGCACGGCACCGCCTTGTTCGCGTACATCGCCTTGCCGACCTCGACATACGAGTTCGACTCGTTGCAGAACCGCTCGCCACTGCCGTCGATATAGATCGCGCCTGGGCGCTGCCGCCCCGATCCCAGCGATGCCGCGCCCGGATCCTGAATGAATACCATCGGCAGCCACCAGGCCTCATCCAGCAGGTCGGTCCGCGCACCGAGCGCCATCGCGGTCTGCAACACCTCGCCGGTATCGCCGGCGTTGGCGATCGACCATTTGCCCTCGTTGGGCTGGTCGCCGCTATAGCGACGACGCATATCCGCGTTGCGGCTGAACCCGCCCGCCGCCAGAAGAACTCCCTTACGCGCCTCGACGTTGAGAGCGGTGCCGTCCCGAGTGACGCGCGCGCCAACGACGCGGCCATCCTCGACGATGAGGTCGTCCATCGCGGTGTTGATCCAGATGGGGGGATCCCCGCGTCCTCTCACTGACGGCTCGCCGTCGAAATCCATCACGGCCTTGAGGATCTGGCCGATGAACGACGCTCCATTGGTGAGGATCTCGCGGTTCCGGAGCCGGGCTGCCCTGGTGCGCAGGAACACCCGCATGGCCACCGCGAACGCCCTGGGTGAACGGTTGAAGTACTGCACCGCGCGCAACTCGTTGGTCTTGATCACGAAGCCGTAGTTCTTACCCATGGACGGCTGGACCTTATCGCTCCAGTCCCCGAGCGCCGCGGCGTCGTATGGAACGCCCTCAATCGACCGGCCAGCGGAGTTACCGCCCTTGTGGTTGGGGTAGTAATCACTCCACCCCGGGCACCGTACGAGACGGACGCCTTTGTGGACAAGCAGATTGATCATCTCGTTGCCTGCGGTCAGGAACGTCTCACGCCGCGCGGCCGACGACGCTTCGCCGATATCGCCGACCACGTTGTCGAAGTAGGCCAGGCCGTCCTCGTGTGTATCGGGTATTCCGTCTGCGCGCATCAATGGGTTGTTCGGCAGCCACACCATGCCGCCCGACATCCCGGTCGACCCACCGACGAGGCCCTGCTTCTCGACAACCAACGGTTCGATCCCGGAGTCGAGGGCGGCAAGTGCAGCGACCATCCCGCCGCCGCCGCTTCCCGCTATCAGAAAGTCGACGGACTCATCCCAATTCACCATGCCCGAACTTTCTCCGACAGCCCCAGGTGCGCGACGGGCACGTCGATGGTCGTGTTCGTCTTCTGAATCGCCGGGACGAGGCTCTCGTACGGCAAGCCCGCAAGGAAGCCGTCGATGACGCGCTCGAAGTTGGAGATCAACCCCTCGATCTGATCCGACAACCGCATGTATTCGAATCCCTTGGCGTGCAGACCTTTCTGTTGCTTGGGAAGGTTGGAGAAGTCCTGGGCCGGAATCATCGGCCAGCTTGGATCGTCGGGCGCCAAGGGCTGCGGTGGCGTCGGCTTGCCCTGCGAACGATCGTTCGGGTAGCGGGTCAGCGACCAGACCTCGAACAGCGTCTCCTCGGGGCCGAGCGGACGAATCCGGTACGACGATGCGCTGCTGTACTGCGGCAGGATGAAGTAGTGCGGGAAGCAGAACCCGATCGCATCGATCGCCTTGCGGCGATCCAGGTCGTTGAGGTCGGGGAAGTCGCAGTCGCGGGCCCTGTGCCACTTCGTGACCGCGTCGTTGACCGCGCCGCGCCAGGTCGCCATCGCTGCAGCGGGATCGTCCGGTAACGACATGTGTTGCAGCCCTTCGGCTATCCGGATGTCGTTCTCGTGCGTCATACCGCCCATGCCGGACCCGAGCGTCCGCATGAAATACAGGCTTGCCTGCACGACCGGGTGCACCGACGACGAATCGAGACTGTATGCCGACGGCAGCAGCTGCGGATGGGTCTGCGGTACGTGGTAGCCCTCCATGAAGGCCGCGGCGGCCAGCTTCCAGTTCACCGGAAGCAGGCACGACTTCCACCACTCGGTGCGCAAGGCCTCGACCTTGAATTCGTCGTGCCGGGAGGCGAACGGGTCGATGCAGTCACGAAGCGGGGGTGCGTCGTCGTCGAGATTGATCCACGCGCAACCGCCCCACAGCTCACACCGCACCTGCGCAAGCTCGAGGTCTCCTGCGTCGAGATTGGCGTCGTCGAACATCTCGGACCGCAGCACGAACGTGTTCTTGCCGTCCAGTCCCCAGCACCACCCATGGAAGGGACAGACGAAGGTGCGTCGTGACCCGCTGCCCTCGACGAGTTTCATACCGCGGTGGCGGCAGGAGTTGTAATAGGCACGGACGCTGCTGTCGTCGACACGCACGACGATGATCGATTGGTCCAGGATCTCGTATTCGACGAAATCGCCGGGCTTGGGGATTTCCTCCAGGCGGCACGCCATCTGCCACACCCGCGGCCAGAACAGTTCGGTCTCCAAGGCGTAGAAGTCCGGGTCGTAATAGCGCTGCTTGGGGATGCGATCGACGCTGCGCACGGCCCACGGCACCGGGAGCGGTGCCCACTCCACGTCAGCCATGTGCTCACCCCCATCACGCCGCGACGGCCGGTTTTCGTATCTTAGCAAAAATAGCAAGACTGACCCCAGCGCCCGTGGCGAATCGGGCGGCGCCCTCTCAGTTCAGGGAGTAGAAGCGCTGAGCGTTGAGCCCGCCGATCTTCGCGCGCGACTCGTCGCCGATATCCGCGCGATTCCTCAAACGCTCTGTGCTGTGCGGCCATTCGCCGTCCCAGTGGGGATAGTCGCTGGCGAACATGATGAAGTCGTCACCGAGCACGTCGATCACGCCGGGCAGGATCGGCTCCTCGGGCTCACAGGTCGTCCAGATGTTGCCTGCCTGCAGATACTCCTGCGGTTCGCGCTGCCAGCCGCCTTCGATCCAATCGCCGCGCTTCTCGAAATGTTCGTGCAACCGGTCGATGAAGAACGGCACCCATCCGACACCTGCCTCCAGAAACGCGACCCGCAGACCCGGGTGCCTGTCGAAGACGCCGCCGGAGATCAGCGCGGTCATGGCCGTCATCTGGTCGAACGGGAAGCTCACGCAGTGCACCTGGATGTAGTTGGTGAACCGGTCGACGCCGACCTTCGGCAGGTGCATGCCCGGTGCGCCATGAATGCCCAGCGGCATGTCGAGTTCGACGGCGGCCACGTAGAACGGGTCGAGGTCGGGATGGTCGAGATTCCGCGTCTTCAACGCAGGCGGGACGTGGGTCGCAACGAGTCCGAGCTCCTTGGCCTCCCGCATGACGTCGATCGCCACGGCGCCGTGCTCGATCGGAGTCACCGCGATGCCGCGCAGGCGCCCGCCCGTCGGGCGGCAGTAGTCGGCGATCCACCGGTTGTAGAGCCGCGCGAATCCCGCGGCGAACTCGGGATTCTCCAGCGTCGGCGCGCACAGTCCCAGGCTTGGATATAGCACCATCGTGTCGATGTGGTCGCGGTCGGCGTCTCCCAGGACCCCGTCCGGGGATGAGTAGTCGATGCCGGGTGCCGTCGACAAGCCGTGTTCACGGGGGCAGCCTGCTCCGGGGCCGTCTGCCTCGGGATAGTTGCGGCCCTCGATGACCAGGGCGCGCCCGTCCGGTCTGGGCACGATGAGTTCGGGCCAGCGCTGCATCGCCTCGACCGCCAGCGATGCTCCCTCGGCGACGTGACCGTCGGCGTCGATGATCCGCATGGGGGGATGCTAGAACTACCAGCATGGGAAGCGAGACAATCCAGCAATTGCTGCGCGAGCGCGCATCCTCAGACACCGTCGCCGTGAAGTACGGCGACGGAAGTTGGACATGGCGCGAGCATCTGGGCGATGCGTCGGCGCGGGCCGCAGCACTGCTTGCGCTCGCCGATCACGAGCGCCCACTGCACGTCGGAGTGCTCTTGGGCAACACCCCGGAATTCCTGAACCAGATGGCGGCCGCGGGCCTCGGCGGCTACGTGCTGTGCGGCATCAACTCGACGCGCAGGGGCGAGGCGCTGGCCGCCGACATCCGGCGCGCCGATTGCCAGATCGTGGTGACCGATGCCGAACACCGGCCGCTACTGGACGGTCTTGACCTCGACGGTGTGGCTGTTCTGGACACCTCGAGCGACGACTGGGCACCCATGATCGCGTCGGCCGGCGACCTGACGCCGGCCCGCGAGGTCGACCCGATGGACACCTACATGCTGATCTTCACGTCGGGAACAAGCGGCAACCCGAAACCCGTGCGGGTGTCGCACTTCATGGTGTTGATGTCGGGCCAGGCGCTCGTCGAGAAGTTCGAGGTCACCGAGGACGACACCTGCTACTTGGCGATGCCGCTGTTCCATTCCAACGCACTCGTCGCGGGCTGGGGTGTGGCGGTGGCCAGAGGCGCCGCGATGGCCCCCGCCAAGTTCTCGGCGTCGAACTTTGTCGAGGACATCCGCCGCTACGGCGCCACCTACATGAACTATGTCGGCAAGCCGCTGGCGTACATCCTGGCCACGCCTGAGGCGCCCGACGATGCGAGCACGCCGTTGCGGATCGCATTCGGCAACGAGGCCAGCGACCGGGATATCGAGGCGTTCCAGCGGCGGTTCGATTGCACGGTGTGGGACGGCTTCGGGTCCACCGAAAACGCGGTCATCATCACCCGCGAAGAGGGCACGCCAAAAGGCTCACTGGGCAAAGGGTTTCCGGGTGTGGCGATCTACAACGCCGAGACGGTCACCGAGTGTCCGCGTGCACGCTTTGACGCCGACGGTGCGCTGATCAACGCTGACGAGGCGATCGGCGAACTCGTCAACACCGAAGGGCAGGGCTTCTTCACCGGGTACTACAACGCCGAAGACGCGACCGCCGAGCGCATGCGGCACGGCATGTACTGGTCGGGCGATCTGGCGTACTGCGATGCCGACGGATGGATCTATCTGGCCGGTCGCAGCGGTGACTGGCTGCGCGTCGACGGTGAGAACTTGGCGGCCGCCCCGATCGAGCGCATTCTCATTCGGTTGCCCGACATCAACCTGGTGGCCGTCTACGCGGTGCCTGACGAGAATGTCGGCGACCAGATCATGGCGGCGCTCGTGCTCAACGACGGCGCCACTCTCACGCCCGACGGTTTGGAGTCCTTCCTCGCAGCGCAGTCGGACCTCTCCCCCAAGGCATGGCCGAGGTATGTCCGCATCGCGCCCGCCTTGCCGACGACCGCCACCCACAAGGTGCTCAAACGCGACCTCGCGGCGCAGGGCGCGACCCCAGGCGACGGCGAGCTATGGGTCCGCGAACCGCGCGGTACCCGCTACACGCGCGCCTAGTACTGGCCCAGCGGCCGGCAGAGGTTGGTAATCGGATTCCAGTACTGCCCTGGCGCACAGTTCAGCGCGACCGCGTTCTTGCAGGAGTTGGAACCCGGGTCCCAGTACTGCCCAGGCGGGCAGTTGATGGGCTGGGGCTGCGCCGCACCGCTAGCCGCGGTCACGACCGAGAGCGCCGCGATCGGGGCGGAGACAGCCGCGACGATCGCCGTACGAAGTAACTTTGACATGCTCATCAGCTGCCCGAAAATCAACGATTTCAAACCGGCGGGCGTGGGCATTCAGCCGACGACGATGCGCAGCCGCTCCCAGCCGCGAACCGTCGATGTCGGTGCCAGCTGCGCCGTTTCATAGTCGATGCCCCATTCCGGCCAGCGGTTGAGTAACTCGTCGAGCGCCACCCGCCCCTCCAGCCGCGCGAGGTTGGCGCCGAGACAGTAATGCAGGCCCTTGCCGAACGTCAGGTGCGAACCGCCGCGGTGAATGTTGAAGGAATCGGCGTCCTCGTAACGCTCCGGATCGCGATTGGCGGCCCCGAACAGAAGGAGCATTGCGCTCCCTGCAGGCACCGTTTGGCCGTAGGCCTCGAAATCCCTTGCCATGTAACGGGCTACGTGCGGGCCTGTCGGCTCGAAGCGCAACGTCTCGTCGATCGCGGGGTTCAGCAACGAGCGGTCGCGCTCGATATCGCGGCGCTGATCTGGATGCTCGGCAAGCACTTTGGCGAGCCAGCCGATGAGCCGGCCGGTGGTCTCGTTACCCGCGCCCGCGACGACCTGGGTGTAGTGCAGCACCTCTTTTCGATGGAGCTTGCGCGTCACACCCTCCTCGTCGGTGAACTCGACGTTGAGCAGGGCCGTCATCAGGTCGTCGGACGGGTTCTTGGAGCGCCATTCGACGTAGTCGGCATACATCCGGCCGTCGGCGATCGCATCGGGGTTGGCGACCTTCATCGGCGCACCTGGCTTGGTACGCAGGTTGGCGTCGTTGCGGTCACGGAATCCGACCTGATCGGATTCCGGGATGCCCAACAACATGCCGATGACGCGCATCGGCATCATTGCGGCCAGCTCGGCGACGATGTCGAAGCTGTCCGAACCGACAAGGGGGTCAAGGCAATTGATGCAGTAACGACGGATCTGATCCTCGATCTCGGCCATTCTTCGCGGCGTGAACACGCGCGACATCAAACCTCGCAGCATGCTGTGGATCGGCGGATCCTCGAACATCATCACGCCTTTCGGCATGTCGAAGTCGGACTTGACCAACTCGAGAATGTCGCTGCGCTGATTGGAGAAGGTCTCCCAGTTGTTCAGCGCCTTCTCGACGTCGACATAGCGTGACAGGGCCCAGAAGCCGTAGCGCTCGTTGTAGTAGAGCGGCGCCTCCACGCGTAGGCGCGCATACGTCGGATACGGGCTCGCCACGATGCCGACGTCGTAGGGGTCGTAATAGACGCCGGTGTCGTTTGTGGTCGTCACGCGAAATCCCCTATTTCAGTAAGCTGCCGGCGTCGACGGGCAGGGTGACACCGGTGATGTAACGGGCCTCGTCGGAGGCCAGGAACAGCACCGCATTGCTGATGTCGACGGGCTCCACCCACGGAATCGGAAGGAAGTGGAACGACTGGCAGATCGGGGCCAGGTCATCGGGTCCCGGATTCTCCAGATCGGGCCGGAACAGTCGATACGTCGACTCGTTCATCAACAGCGGGGTGCACACATGGGTCGGGTGCACGGTGTTGACGCGAATGTTCTTGGCGCCCAGCTCTACTGCGAATGTCCGCATCAGGCCGACGACACCGTGTTTGGCAGCGATGTAGTGGCCGACCTGGGGGTAGGCCTTGGTGCCGCCGACCGAACTGGTGATGATGACCGAGCCGCTGCCGCCGGCGAGCAGGTGCGGAACAGCGGCCTTGACGGTTTTCCACACGCCCCCGAGATTGATGTCGATCGTCTCGTCCCAGATGTCCTCACGCATTTTGTGCAATTTGACGCCGGTCGTACCGATGCCCGCGTTGGCCACGACGATGTCGAGCCGGCCGAGTTGTTCGACACCGCTGTCGACGGCTTCCTTCAGTGCGTCGTAGTCGCGGACGTCGACCTCGGCGGTCACGATGCGCCGGTCCAGGTTCTTGACCATGTCGGCGGTCTCGGCGAGGTCCCCGGGTGTGGCCGCAGGCGCTGTCGAGTCGTCGAACCCCCGGCAGATGTCGATCGCGATGATGTCGGCGCCCTCCTGGGCCAGGCGCACCGCGTGACTGCGGCCCTGGCCGCGCGCCGCCCCGGTGATGAATGCGACCTTGCCCTCTACCCGACCAGCCATCCGACGCTCCTCGTTGTTGGGCGATCGCCCAACATCTAGACTGCGGCCATGTCTAGCAGCACCGTTGGCGAGCGGTCAAGAGGTGGGCGCGCGTCGGCGACACGGGATGCGCTCATCAAGGCGACCGCGCAGGTGATGCTCGAGGAGGGCTACGCCGCGGCGACGTCGAGGAGGGTGGCGGCGAAGGCCTGCGTCAAGCCCGCACTGGTGCACTACTACTTCCCGAGCATGGACGATCTGTTCTTGGCCGTGCTCCGCGACGGGGCCGAGACCAACCTGGCTCGCCAGCGCCAGGCGCTCGCCGATCACGAGCCCCTTCACGCGTTGTGGCGGCTCAACAGCACGCACGGAGCGCGCCTGTTCATGGAGTTCATGGCGCTGGCCAATCACCGCAAAGCCATCCGCAGTGAGATCGCCGCATATGCGGAGCGGTTCGGCGATGCCGAGGAGCGCGCCGTGATGTTGGCGATGCATGCGCACGGCGTCGACGTGGCGGCCTATCCGCCGGTGGTGATGTCTATGATCGTCACAAGCCTGGCGCGCATTGTGCTGCTGGAACGTGGACTCGGAATCACCCGTGGTCACGACGAGGCCGAAGCCTTCATTAAGCACCATCTTGAACGCTTCGAACTGCCCGAGTCTTGACCTGCAACGTGACCCAAACCTCATGCTCATACAGGTAGTGAGCAGCAGCACAAAAACTTGAGTTAACGTGTGGCGGGTGAGAACTTATATGGGCTAAGTTATGCACAGCTGAATTTCAGCAACCAACACGAACTCGAGGGCGCATATATGGGTGGCACGGGCCGGGGGCGATCGTTTTGATCGGCCTCGCCAAGAAAATCTGGATTCCGCTTGTCATCGTGCTTGTGGTGGCTGTCGCGGGATTCACCGTCCACCGCGTCCGCACCTTCTTCGGCGCCGACGGCATCATCGTCACCCCGAAGGTCTTCGCCGACGACCCTGAGCCGTTCGATCCCAAGGTCGTGAAGTACGAGATCTTCGGCTCGGGCTCATATGCGGACATCAACTATCTGGATCTGGATGCCAAGCCACAGCGCATTGACGGCGCGGGTCTGCCGTGGTCGCTGACCCTTCAGACCACGGCGCCGTCGGCCGCACCGAATATCGTCGCTCAGGGCGACGGGTCCTCGATCACCTGCCGCATCACCGTCGATGACGAGATCAAGGACGAAAGAACCTCCAACGGCTTGAACGCTCAGACGTTCTGCTTTGTAAAGTCGGCATGAGCACACCGACGAGCGAAGCGCCCACCGAGGCATTTCCGCCCGCCAAGGACACTGCCAGGCCGTTCATCCCCCGGATGATCCGCATGCTGGCGGTCCCGATCATTCTGATCTGGATCGGCGTGATCGCCGTGCTCAATGTCGTTGTGCCCCAGCTGGAAACCGTCGGGCAGATCCGTGCGGTGTCGATGAGCCCGGATTCCGCGCCGTCGATGATCGCGATGAAACGCGTCGGCCAGGTATTCGAGGAGTTCAATTCCGACAGCTCGGCCATGATCGTGCTGGAGGGCGACAAGCCGCTCGGTGACGACACGCGTGCGTTCTACGGCGAGATGATCAAAAAGCTCGAAGCCGACAAGGTGCACGTCCAGAGCGTTCAGGACTTCTGGAGCGACCCGCTGACCGCCTCGGGCGCACAGAGCAGCGACGGCGAGGCCGCCTACGTCCAGGTCTACCTCGCGGGCAACCAGGGTGAGGCCCTGGCCAATGAGTCGGTCGAGGCCGTGCAGACCCTCGTCGACGGCATGAAGCCGCCGCCGGGTGTCAAGGTGTTCGTCACCGGTCCGGCCGCGCTCGCCGCCGACCAGCACATCGCCGGCGACCGAAGCATGCAGATGATCGAGCTCGTCACCTTCACGGTGATCATCGTGATGCTGCTGCTCGTCTATCGGTCGATCATCACCGTGCTGCTGACCCTCGTCATGGTCGTCCTGCAGCTGGCGGCGGCGCGCGGTTTTGTGGCGTTCCTCGGATACCACGAGATCATCGGTCTCTCGACCTTCGCCACGAACCTGCTGGTGACACTGGCCATTGCCGCCGGTACGGACTACGCGATATTTCTCATCGGCCGATACCAGGAAGCCCGCGCTTCCGGCGAAGACCGGGAGCAGGCCTACTACACCATGTACCGCGGGACGGCACATGTGGTGCTGGGCTCCGGCCTCACCATCGCCGGCGCGACCTTCTGCCTGAGTTTCACCAGGCTGCCGTACTTCCAGTCGCTCGGTGTACCGCTGGCGATCGGCATGGCTGTCGGTGTTTTGGCCGCACTGACGCTCAGCGCCGCGATCATCTCTTTCGCGAGCCGGTTCGGCAAGCTGCTCGAGCCCAAGCGCGCCCTGAGGGTGCGCGGATGGCGGAAGGTCGGCGCTGCCGTCGTCCGGTGGCCCGGCCCGATCCTGGTGGCGACGATCGCCCTTTCACTGGTCGGCCTGTTGACGCTGCCCGGTTACCGCACCAACTACAACGACCGCAACTATCTGCCCGCAGACCTGCCGGCGAACGAAGGCTACGCAGCGGCCGATCGACACTTCTCGCAGGCGCGGATGAACCCCGAGTTGCTGATGGTCGAGAGCGACCACGATCTGCGCAACTCCGCTGACTTCCTCGTCATCGACAAGATCGCCAAGGCGGTGTTCCGGGTACCGGGCATCTCGCGGGTCCAGGCCATCACCCGGCCCGACGGCAAGCCGATCGAGCACACGTCGATCCCGTTCCAGATCAGCATGCAGGGCACCACCCAGCAGATGAATCAGAAGTATCTGCAGGACCGCATGGCGGACATGCTCGTCCAGGCCGACGAGATGAACAAGACGATCGCGACCATGACGAAGATGTCGGCGCTCACCAAGGAGATGGCGGCAACGACGCACTCCATGGTCACCAAGATGAAATCCATGACTGTCGATGTGGCCGAATTACGCGACAACATAGCGAATTTCGACGATTTCTTCCGGCCGCTCCGCAACTACTTCTACTGGGAACCGCACTGCTTCAATATCCCGGTCTGCTATTCGATCCGGTCGATCTTCGACACCCTCGACGGCATCGACATCATGACCGACGACATCCAGCAGCTGATCCCCGATATGGAGCGCCTCGATCAGCTGATGCCACAGCTGGTGACGTTGATGCCGCCGATGATCGAGACCATGGAGACGATGCGCACCATGATGCTGACGATGTATGCCACGCAGAAGGGCATGCAGGATCAGATGGCGGCGCAGCAGGAGAACTCGTCGGCGATGGGTGAGGCATTCGACGCGTCGATGAACGACGACTCGTTCTATCTACCGCCGGAGGTCTTCGACAACGCCGAGTTCAAGAAAGGGCATGGAGAACTTCATCTCTCCGGACGGCAAGTCGGTGCGCTTCATCGTCGCCCACGAAGGTGATCCGATGACCCCGGAGGGTGTCGCCAGGATCGACGCGATCAAACAGGCGGCCAAGGAAGCCATCAAGGGCACACCGCTGGAAGGATCGACGGTGTATCTGGCCGGCACCGCGGCGGTGTTCAAGGATATGTCCGACGGCAGTACCTACGACCTGCTGATCGCGGCGATCGCGTCGCTCGGCTTGATCTTCGTGATCATGCTGATCATCACGCGAAGCGTGGCGGCGGCCGCGGTCATCGTGGGCACGGTGTTGATATCGCTCGGCGCCTCGTTCGGGCTCTCGGTACTGATCTGGCAGCACCTGCTGGGGATCGAGTTGCACTGGATGGTGCTGGCAATGTCGGTCATCATCCTGTTGGCCGTCGGCGCCGACTACAATTTGCTACTGGTGTCACGGCTCAAAGAAGAGCTGCATGCCGGGGTCAACACCGGAATCATCCGCGCGATGGGCGGTAGTGGCTCGGTGGTCACCTCGGCGGGTCTGGTGTTCGCCTTCACGATGATGTCGATGGCGGTCAGCGAACTCACAGTTATCGGACAAGTTGGAACCACCATCGGTCTGGGCCTATTGTTCGATACGCTAGTCATCCGGTCGTTCATGACACCGTCCATCGCTGCATTGATGGGCAAGTGGTTCTGGTGGCCACAGCGAGTTCGGGCACGGCCGGTGCCCTCGCCGTGGCCGCAACCACCACAGCAGTACGCGCACGTCGGGGATGAGGGAGGACAGCAGTGAAGCGTTTGATGGCCGGGGTCGCTCTCACCGCAGCAGCTTTGCTGAGTGCGGCGCCAGCGCAAGCCGATGTTGACACCGATTTCACCAATGAATTGCACACATACGGCATCTACGGGCAGAAGGATTACAATGCCTGGATCGCCAAGATCACGTGCAAGCGGTTGAACCGGGGCCTTGACACCAACGCGACCCAGTCGGCCAAGTTCATTCACGATCAGCTGGTGTTGGACAGCACCACCGAGCAGGCCTATCAGTTCCTTGGTGGCGCTCTGCGCATGTACTGCCCCGACAAGTTGCCGATTCTCACCCAACCGGCGCAGTAAGGAGAACGTGATGTTACGCAGAGCGAGCATGGCGGCGGCCGCGTTGGCGTGCGCGGCGATGATCTTCCCGAGCGTTGCCGCAGCAGATGCCACCGACGAATACCCGATCCCCAATCGGATAATGCGGACCACCTGCACCGTCGACCAGTACATGGCCGCCACGCGCGATACCGACCCGATCTACTACGAGCGGTACATGATCGACTACAAGAACCGGCCGGCCGACGTCCAGACGGGTGCCCGTAACCGGATCTACTGGTTCTTCTCGCTGGACTACGCGGGTCGCCGGCAGTACTCGGAGAACACCGCGACCAACGTCTACTACGAGTTCATGGCAACCCGCTGGGGCAACTGGGCCAAGCTGTTCTTCAACAACAAGGGCGTCGTCGCACATGCCACGGACGTCTGCATGAACTACCCGCCGGCCGATCCGACCGTCTGGACCTGGTAAACCGCTAGCGGCCCGGTTACGGGAGAGCGCTCAGCAGCGGGCTCATCACCACCGCAGCCGGATCCGTCGGAGGCGCTGCAGGCAACGCCGCGGGCCCTGCTGTGGGCGATGGTGCGGGAGCCGGCCCCGGCAATGGCGGAGCGAGAGCTGGTTGCGGCGCGACTTCTGCGGGCGCCAGCGCAACCTCGTTCGACACCTCCACGACAGGACCCTGCACGACCGGTGCCACATCGGCCGTCGGCAGGGCGGTGATAGGGGCGCTGCGTCGTCGCGGTTCCGGTTCGGCGTGCCCGACCACCAGCTGGATGGCGTCCTCGACGGGCGGTGCCGTTGCGGGTACCGGAACGGCGTAAATGCTCACCGAGGTCGCCGACGAATCGGATGCGGGCTGGGGATGCTCGACTGGGACTCCGGCAGTCCGCCGAGCTCAGGACCGACGACGAACAGCGCAGTCAAGCCCGCGACAAGCGCGGCGGCGCGGATCGGCGACGCGAACCAGGAAGGTTTGCGCACCGGGACGACAGCGAGCAACGGCACGGGAACCGTCTCGGCGTTCGACATCACCGCCAGCGCCGCGCCCCGCGCGAGCATCACCTGTTCGTCGTCCGATACGAGGGCCTTGGCCTCGGCGGGGCGCACCGGTACGACCTTGTCGAAACCCAGTCCGGGCAACGCTTTGAGCACCAGGTTCGCCGTCGCGGCGGCGTCATCTGTCCACGTGACGCCGATCGACGTCAGTACGTGACCGCTGGCCGCCGCGATCGCTTGCACTCCGCGCACAGCCGCTACGTGGTTGGAGATGTCACCATCGACTGCCGATCCGCCTGCGAAGTCGAACACGTCGTGGTCGAGGGTCGCGGGGTCGGCGCCTGCTATCTCGAGCACGACCCAGCCCACGCTGCTGGACGTCATCGACAGTCCCAGTACCGTCTCCACCGCTTCCCACCTTCGTCGGCGACAAATGATTCGAGCCTTTGCCTACCTGGCGCGGTCGACGGTGACCTGCGACAACCGACACGCTAAGCCATCTATCGCCATCCCGCGCGTCGTATTACTTCGGGCAGCTCGGACGCCGCCCGCTCGATGATGTGACATCTCCGGCCCTCGAAGCGACGTACAGGTATGACAACGATCTTGCGCATGCTCGGGCTTCTCGGACTGACGGCCGCCGTCCTGCCCATCGGATTGGCCACGGTCGGGCCCGCCGCCGCAGCTCCCTGCCCCGACGTCGAGATCGTCTTCGCGCGTGGCACCACCGAACCGCCCGGTGTCGGTGGCATCGGACAATCGTTCGTCGACGCACTGCGTGCACGACTCGGTGACCGCTCTGTCGGCGTCTACGCGGTCAATTACCCCGCAAGCCGCGATTTCAGCACCAGCACTCCCGCGGGCGGCAACGATATGAGCGCTCACGTCCAGTCGATGGCCGCCAGTTGTCCGAACACGCGGATGGTGCTCGGTGGCTACTCGCAGGGCGCCGCCGTCGTCGATCTGGCGACCAGCGAAATGCCACCCGCGGTCGCCGACCACGTAGCCGCGACCGCCATGTTCGGCGGCCCGAGGAGCAGCTTGGCGGACGCACTGTCACCCGGTCCGCTTCCCGCTGTCGGACCCCTCTACGCTGGCAAGACCGTTGAACTGTGTGTGCCTGACGATCCGATCTGCTCCGAGGGCGGACGGGACTGGGGTGCGCACGGCGCGTACATCCAGTCGGGATTGGTCGATCAGGCCGCCTCGTTCGCTGCGGGGCGGCTGTAGGTGACCGCAAACATGCTCGATCTGGTAAAAACTAAGACAGGCTTAACACTGTAGGGAGGAGCTCCGCGAGTGCCCATCTGTGTTGGCTGGGTGCAATATCCGCGGAGCGGGCGCGTCGCGCCGAATGACCGCCCGATGAGCGCTCCGACCGTCGATCCCGCCGCGCCGCCCGAAGACGAACGGCGCAGGGGCATTGCCAAGTGGATTCGCCGGCTGGCCGTCCCGATCATCATCGGCTGGCTGGTGATCGTCGGGATCATGAACTCCACCGTGCCGCAGCTCGAAGTGGTCGGCCAGATGCGGTCGGTGTCGATGAGTCCGTCCGAGGCGCCGTCGGTGATCGCGATGCAGCGCGTCGGCCGGGTCTTCGAAGAGTACAAATCGGACAGCGCGGTGATGATCCTTCTCGAAGGAGAC
The DNA here is from genome assembly GCA_963843135.1 of uncultured Actinomycetota bacterium. GTDB lineage: Bacteria > Actinomycetota > Actinomycetes > Mycobacteriales > Mycobacteriaceae > Mycobacterium. The sequence goes on along the minus strand of CAWJJA010000024.1, from coordinate 19,794 downwards.
AAACCGCTCGGCGCGGATGCGCACCGGTTCTACGACGAACTCGTCGACAAGCTCGAAGCCGACACCAAGCACGTCGAGCACGTTCAAGACTTCTGGGGCGATCCGCTGACCGCCACGGGCGCGCAGAGCTCCGACGGCAAAGCCGCCTACGTGCAGGTGTACCTCGCAGGCAACATGGGTGAGGCGCTGTCCAACGAGTCTGTGCTGCAGGTGAAAAAGCTCGTCGACGAGTTCCCTCCACCGCCGGGCATCAAGGTGTTCGTTACCGGGGGCTCCGCGCTGGCCGCCGACCAGCAGATCGCGAGCGACCGCAGCGTTCAGGTGATCGAGATTGTCACGTTCGTGGTGATCATCACGATGCTGATGCTCGTCTACCGATCGATACGAACCGTCCTGCTCGTGCTGGTGATGGTGGTTCTCACGCTGTCCGCCTCGCGCGGCGTGGTGGCGTTCCTCGGCTATCACGAGTTGATCGGGTTGTCGGCATTCGCGACGAACCTCCTTGTCACGTTGGCGATCGCGGCGGCGACGGATTACGCCATATTTCTCATCGGCCGGTACCAGGAAGCGCGATCGAACGGCGAGGACCGAGAATCGGCCTACTACACGATGTTTCACGGCACCGCGCATGTGGTGCTGGGCTCGGGTATGACGATCGCGGGTGCAACCTTCTGCCTGTCGTTCACCCGATTGCCCTACTTCCAGACGCTGGGCGTTCCGTTGGCGGTGGGTATGGCCACCGGCGTGCTCGTGGCGTTGACGCTGGGGCCGGCGATCATCACCGTGGCGAGCCGGTTCGGCACGATGCTCGAGCCCAAGCGCGCCATGCGCATCCGAGGCTGGCGCAAGATCGGTGCCGCGATTGTCCGCTGGCCGGGTGCGGTTCTGCTCGGGACCGTTGCACTGTCCCTTGTCGGACTGCTCACCCTGCCCGGGTATCAACCCAGCTACAACGACCGCAAGTACCTACCGCAGGATTTGCCGGCCAATGAGGGTTTCGCAGCGGCAGAACGCCATTTCTCGGCCGCAACCATGAACCCGGAGTTGTTGCTCATCGAGAGCGATCACGACCTGCGCAATTCGGCGGACTTCCTGGTGATCGACAAGATCGCCAAGGCCATCTATCGCGTGCCCGGCATCGGACGGGTGCAGGCGATCACCCGGCCGGACGGTAAACCCGTGAAGTTCAGCACGATTCCCGCGCAGATGAGTCTGGGCGGTGTCGGTCAGGACCTGAATCGCAAATACAACCAGGACCGCATGGACGACATGCTCAAGCAGGCCGACGAGATGCAGGTGACCATCGACACGATGACCCGGATGTCGTCGTTGATGGCCGAAATGAGCGCCACCACCCACAGCATGGTCCAGAAGACCCGCGACATGACTGTCGATATCGCTCAATTACGGGACTACATCGCGAATTTCGACGATTTCTTCCGTCCGATCCGGAGCTACTTCTACTGGGAACCACACTGCTTCAACATCCCGGTGTGTTCTGCCATGCGGTCGGTGTTCGACACGCTCGACGGCGTCGATACGACGACGAAAGACGTTCAGGAGTTGCTCCCCGACCTGGAACGACTCGATTCGCTGATGCCGCAACTGCTGGAGTTGATGCCGCCGCAGATCGAGACCATGAAGACCATGAAGAACATGATGCTGACCATGCACGCGAGCCAGGGCGGGTTGCAGGATCAGCAGGCCGCGATGTCGGAGAACCAGTCGGCCATGGGCGACGCTTTCAACGATTCCTGGAACGACGACTCGTTCTATCTGCCACCGGAGATCTTCGACAACGCAGAGTTCAAACGGGGCATGGACAGCTTCATCTCGCCGAACGGTCACGCGGTCCGGATGATCATCCAGCACGAGGGTGATCCGCTCAGCCCAGACGGGATCGATCGCATCGCGGCCATCAAACACGCGGCCAAGGAGGCGATCAAGGGCACGCCGCTGGAGGGGTCCACGATCTACGTCGGCGGCACCGCGTCGGCCTTCAAGGACATGCAGGAAGGCAACAATTACGACCTTCTGATCGCGGGCATCCTGGCGCTGGCGCTGATCTTCACCATCATGCTGATCATCACCCGCAGTCTCGTCGCGGCGGCCGTCATCGTGGGCACGGTGGTGTTGTCGCTGGGGGCGTCGTTCGGGCTGTCGGTGCTGATCTGGCAGCACGTTCTCGGCATCGAACTGCAGTTCATGGTGATGGCGATGGCGGTGATCATCCTGCTGGCCGTTGGCGCCGACTACAACCTGCTCCTTGTCGCCCGGTTGAAGGAGGAACTGCCCGCGGGGGTGAACACCGCGATCATCCGCGCGATGGGCGGCAGCGGGTCCGTGGTGACAGCGGCAGGTCTGGTGTTCGCGTTCACGATGATCTCGATGGCGGTGAGCGAGCTGACGGTGGTCGCTCAGGTCGGTTCGACGATCGGAATGGGCCTGCTTTTCGACACGTTGGTGATCCGCGCGTTCATGACCCCGTCGATCGCAGCGCTGCTCGGCAGGTGGTTCTGGTGGCCACAGTTGGTGCGCACGCGACCGAGACCGGCGCCGTGGCCGAAGCCGCCGGCACACGTCGCAGGGCGTTAAGCGGGCAGCTTTGATCCGGCACAGACCCGCGCGGCAGCAGCGGCGGCGATGAAGCATCCGAGTGTCACCACCCCCGCCAGATCGCCCAGACCGTTCTTGGCGAGCAGCACCAGCGCCACCCCCGCGATGACGATGAACGCACCGGCGACGGTCGATGGTGCACCGGTGGCCGCAACGGGCGCGTCCCACCACAGCAGCCGCCGATGCTCGAGCGGTGAAAGCGCGATGAACATGCCGAGCATCACGACCGCGAACACGACCCCACGCAGCGCAAGCTTTGCCCAAAAGTACGGCGCGTCAACGTCATACGCATCGAGCCCGAAGGCGTTGCAGGGCGAACGTGGCGACCGCGATCGCGGGGATGTGCCAGAGATAGAGCGTCATCGCTCCCCCGTTGCCCATCGCGACGACGTACCAGACGCGGGGCCGCTCGGCCCATCGCCGAATCGGGCCCGCCGCTGCAACGAACAAGCACGACATCCAGGTGCAGTGCAGCGCGAGCAACAGCGTGGGCGGTGAGACGTTGGAGATCCGCTCCGTCCCCGTGACGACCAGGGAGACGTCGTAGGGTCCGACGGCGGAGACCACCAGTTGCGCGGCGAACGCCGATACGGCGGTGACGAACGCCGCGCGCGCGCCGATCAGCCCTCGGGCGTAGGCCACTCCGATCACCATCGGGATCAGCCAGACGACAACGAAGTTCGCCACGCCCGCCATCGGCTCGCCCGTGGCGAATCGAACCGCGTCGAACGCTGCAGCTGTTGCGATCAGCGCGCCGACCGCGACGGCTACGGTGCGGCCCGTTGCCATGCGCGTCAGGGCCGGAACGAAGGCCAGCACGACGAGGTACACACCGAGGAACCACAGCAGCGCCACACACTCCCGTCCGATGCTGGCGGCGGAGTCGGCCCCGAGGAGTTGATAGGTCACCAGAATGCCGATCGACCATGCGGCGAGGTACCAGAACACGGGCCGGCACAGCCGCTGCGCTCTCTTGACCAGCCAGGTGCCCCACGACGAGCCCCGATGCCAGCCGTAGGCGCCCGCGGCACCGCCTGCCAGAAAGAACAGCGGCATGACCTGGACGATCCACGTGATCGGTGCGATCGCGGGTATCTCGCCGAGGAGGTTGCCGATCCGCAGTCCGCCGTCGATGGTGGCGAGCAGCAGCGCGCAGTGCCCGAACATCACCACCACCAGCGCGCCGAGCCGGGCGACGTCAACAGCGCGGTCGCGGTCAGGAGGGGTATCGGCAGCGACCTTGCCGACACCGGACACGGGCTTGTTGAGCGTCATGCGTTCAGCATGCCGTCCAGTCGGCGACCGTGGATGAGTAGTACTACGCGCGTCGCGACCCAACACTCCGTCCCGGCGACCTTTTGTGGAGGTTTCAACGGCGCCGAACCCGCTGGCCGCCGACGTAACCGTGGGGGGGAAAACCATAAGAGACCATGAAGATTGCCGTGCGGCGGCAGAGACGACAGTAAAGTGCTGACCCGTGGCGAGAAACCTGCTAGCTAACGGCCGTGGCCGCTGGTTGGCGGTCGTGGTCTCGCTGGTCGTCTCCGGCGCGATGCTGTATGCGCAGAGTGCCGCCGAAGCCGCACAGCGAGGACGTCGCGGCAGTGGCACCGTCCTCCGAGGAGGCCGCACCTGCGCCGAGCACACCGATCACCATCCCCGCGGAGGCCGAGCTGCTGGCGGCGAGCGCGCCCGCCGCTGCGCGGGAGCTGCCGTTCGACGCTGCCCAAAGGCATCGCCCCTGAAGAGCGGATTGCAGGTCAGGACCATCTGGGCCGCCCGCGCCATCAGCGTGATGTTCCCCGAGATCACCACGATCGGAGGCTTTCGCCAGGATGCGCTGCGGTGGCATCCCGAGGGGTTGGCGATCGACGTGATGATCCCGAACCACAACAGCGAAGAGGGCATCGAACTCGGCAACCAGATCGCCGGGCTGGCGTTGGCGAACGCGAAGCGGTGGGGCGTCCTGCACGTGATCTGGCGCCAAGGCTTCTACCCGGGCATCGGCGCACCGAGTTGGACCGCGGATTACGGCAACGAGACCGCCAACCACTTCGACCACGTGCACATCGCCACCGCCGGCGGCGGATACCCGACCGGGGACGAGACGTACTACATGAGCTCGATGAGCCCAGCGCCGTCAAACTGATTTCGCGATTCACCGGTCGGTGAGTCTGGCCTCGAATGCGACGCGGTCGCCGCGATAGAGCGCGCGCACGAATTCGATCGGCACCCCGTGGATATCCACCGAGCACCGGTTGAGCAGAAGCATCGGCATCGCCGTCGTGGATTCCAGCAGTTCGGCCTCGCGCGGGGACGGCAGCACTGTCTCGATGCGCTCGGTGGCAGATCCGAACTCCACCCCGCGTGCACGGATCGCGGCGTACAGCGAGCTTGTCGGGTCGAAGTCGTCGATGAGGTCACCGAACCGGTGTACGGGTAGGTATGTGCTCTCGAGCCCGATGCGCACACCGTCGGCGAGAAGCACGCGTTCCAGCCGCATCACCCGCTCGGATGCCGGACGGTCAAGCGCCGCAGTGATTTCGTCGTCGACGGTGACGGTCTCCCACGCCACCAGAAGGCGACCCGGGGTCCGCCCCATCCGCAATGCGCCCTCGGTGTATGACTTCAGCGACAGCGGCTGGACCAGCTTGGGTCGCGAGACCACGGTGCCCCTGCCGCGCCGCTCGATGCGGCCTTCGACGAGCAGCTCGTGCAGCGCCTGACGCACGGTCTCGCGCGCGACACCGAACCGCGTCGCAAGCTCGCGTTCGGGCGGAAAGGTGTCCCCCTCATGCAGGTCGTCGAGGATCTGATCGAGTCCGGTGCGGACCAGATAGGGCTTCGGCAGACTCATCGCGCGAGACGAGCGGCGATGTCGAGAATGACGGCCACGGGCGCGCCGACGGCCTCGGGATCCTTGGCGGCGTCGTCGTAGCGCCGCAGCCGCAGCGCGTCCTGATGCCAGGGATGTGCGGCGAACTCCGGGTCGGCGCCCGCGCCACCCTGAGCGGCCAGCGACTCCACCGACGTCGGACTCAGCGCAGCCGCGTATTGCGGATCGGTGGCGGCCAGGTACTTCTTGGCGGCGACGTGCGCGGCGGCCAGCCAGCCGGGCCGTGACCCGAACCGGGGGGTGATCCACCGCCCGGCCAGCCCGGAATGGTCATCGACGTGCGGACCACCGAGCAGTGGGCTGTGTCCGATGTCGTGCAGCGCGGCCGCTAGCACCAGTTCGTCATCGGCGCCGTCCTGGATCGCCTGCGCAGCGGCCTGCAGCGCATGGTCCCATTCGTCGACGGCTTCCTCGTCCCACACACCGCGCAGCGATTCCAGCACGGCCGCGGTCTCGGCGCGGATCTCCTCCGCTCGGGTCGGCATGGCACCAAATCATACCCGCAATTGGTCTATACCAATTGTTAACCCGCTGTTCCCGCCGCCAACATCGGCCGATTGCGGCGCGGACGCCCTGGCCGGGTTACGTCAGCTCCCATGCGGGTCACGATCGTCGGCGGAGGCATTCTGGGCACCGCCCACGCCTGGCACGCCGTGCGCCGTGGCCACGACGTGGTCCAGCTCGAACGCGAGACGGAGGCGCGCGGCGCTACCGTGCGCAACTTCGGCCTGGTCTGGGTATCAGGCGGAGTTCGGGTGAACTCGACGCCAGCCTGCGCTCACGCGAACTCTGGCAGCAAATCGGCGCCGAGGTGCCCGATATCGGCTTCCGCGCGTGTGGATCACTGACCCTGCTGCGCACCCCGTCCGAGGTGGCGGTGGCCGAGGACGTGTGCCTGCGCACCGATGCCGATCGCCGCGGGTTCCGCCTCCTCGAGCCGGCCGAAGCACGCCGTGTCAATCCCGCGCTGCGCGGCAAGTTCCTTGCCGCCCTGCACTGTTCCCGCGATGGCGCGGTGGAGTCGAGGCAGGCGCTGCCCGCGGTGCGGGCGGCTCTGCACGCGACCGGCCGTTACGAGTTCCGGGCGGGCACCGAAGCGCGTGACGTGACGGGCACACGCGTCGTCGACGACAGCGGCACGCTCTATGACGCCGACGTCGTGGTCGTCTGCGCCGGCGCTGCGCACGGTGGCCTCGTCCGTCAACTCGCAGGCGACCTGCCGGTGCGAAGGGTCCGGCTGCAGATGATGCAAACCGCACCGTTCGACGAACCGTTGACCACCGCGATCGCCGACGGCGACAGCCTGCGCTACTACCCGGCCTACGCCGGACAGGCACTGGATTCGCTGCGGCGCAATGAGAATCAGGACCCGGTCGCGGAGACGCACGCGATGCAGCTGCTGTGCGTACAGCGCCTGCACGGCGGACTGACGATCGGCGACACCCACGAATACACCGAGCCGTTCGCCTTCGACGTCACCGAAGCCCCGTACGCCTACCTCGCCGACGTGGTCGAGGAACTTCTCGGCAGGCAGCTTCCCCCCATCCGGCATCGCTGGGCGGGCGTCTACAGCCAGTGCGTCGACCCCGACCGTCTGGTGTTCCGCGAGCAGGTTGGTGACGGCGTGTGGGTGGTGACCGGACCCGGCGGGCGCGGGATGACGCTGGGCCCGGTGATCGGTGAACAAACGGCAGACGAGATCGGACTGTAACCCTATGAGCAACAACAATATCGAGCTGGCCGTCATCGACATGGCGGGTACGACCGTCGCCGACGACGGCCTGGTGGTCGAGGCCTTCGAGGCAGCCGCCACTGCGGGTGGCCTGGCCGACAGCGGACCCGAGCGCGACCACGCCAGGCAGTACGTGCTGGACACGATGGGCCAGTCGAAGATCACCGTGTTCCGCGCGCTGTTCGACGACGAGTCCACCGCACAGCGCGCCAACGCTGCCTTCGAGGACGCCTACGCAGGCACTCATCGCGGCCGGCCGCGCAGAGCCGATACCCGGCGCGCCAGAGGCGTTGTCCCGGTTGCGCGAGGCAGGCATCAAGGTCGCCCTGACCACCGGGTTCTCGCGCCGACACCCAAGGCAAGCTCATCGCGGCGCTGGGCTGGCACGACCTCGCCGATCTGGTCTTGGCCCCCGGCGAGGGTGCGCGGGGCCGCCCCTACCCCGACCTGATCCTGGCTGCACTGCTGCGCACCGGCGCGACCCGTGTGCAATCTGTCGCCGCACTCGGCGACACCAGCAATGACATCGACAGCGCGCTGCGGGCCGGATGCGTGATCGCCGCAGGCACTCTCACCGGTGCACATGACGAAAGGCAGCTGGTGGCAGCGGGCGCCACCCACATCGTCTCCTCTGTAACCGATTTCGCCGACCTCCTCTTGAAAGGCTGACAATGAAATTACGCACCACACTCGCAGCGGTCACCGCTGTGACTATCGGGATCCTCACCGCCGGCTGCGGTGGCACCGGTAGCTCGGGCTCCGGCGACGGCACGACTCTGACCGTCTACAGCGCCGACGGGTTGGCCTCCTGGTACGAGGGCGCCTTCAAGCGGTTCACCGACGAGACCGGAATCAACGTCAACCTGGTGGAGGCCGGCTCCGGCGAGGTGGTGTCCCGGGTCGAGAAGGAACAGTCGAATCCGCAGGCCGACCTCCTGGTCACCCTGCCCCCGTTCATCCAGCGGGCCGCGAAGTCGAATCTGTTGCAGCCCAGTGGAGTCGATGCCAGCGGCATCGCCGCCGACCAGGTCGGCCCCGACGCGAGTTATGTGCCGATCGTCGACAACGCACTGAGCTTCATCGCCAATCCGGGCGCCAACCCGCCGCCGGTCACCTGGGACGACCTGCTCAAGCCCGAGTTCAAGGGCAAGCTGCAGTACTCCACGCCCGGACAGGCCGGTGACGGGACCGCGGTGCTGGTGCTGCTTCAGCATCTGCTCGGCAAGCCCGGTGCGCTGGACTATCTGAAGGCATTGCAGGCCAATAACGTCGGCCCGTCGTCGTCCACCGGCAAGCTGCAGCCCAAGGTCAGCAATGGCGAACTGCTGGTCGCCAACGGCGATGTGCAGATGAACCTGGCCTCGATCAAGGACGACGGTTCGAAGTTCGAGATCTTCATCCCGGCCGGTGCCGACGATAAGCGCACCACCATCTCGGTGCCTTATGTCGCCGGTGTCACCTCCGGTGCGCCGCACGCCGAGGACGCCAAGAAGCTGCTGGCATTCCTGATTTCGGAGGACACCCAGAAGACCGTCGCCCCTGACGCACTGGGGATTCCGGTCCTCGACTCGTTGAAGGATTCCGGCAGCAACGAGCCCAACACCCCGGGTGCGGTCCTCGAAGGCGTCGACGTGTGGGTGCCGGACTGGAACGCCGTACTCGCCGACCTCGACGCCGATCTCGCCGCCTACCAGCAGGCCACCGGTAGCTGACATGGCCGACACCCGCGTCAAGTCGGCTGGGCAGCGCCTGCAGCCCGGCTGTTGCCGAACCCGGAACTCCGGCAATCATTTTCGACCGCGTCGGAGTTTCCTACGGCCGCGGCAAGAAGGCGACGGGCGCGCTGATCGACTTCAACCTGCGGGTCGCCCACGGCGAGACCGTGGCGCTGCTGGGGCCGAGCGGGTCAGGCAAGTCGACGGCACTGAACGCGCTTGCCGGATTCGTCCGCCCGACGTCGGGGGCGGTCCGGCTGGCGGGGCGGGATGTCACCAACCTGCCGCCCGCGCGGCGCGGTATCGGCGTGGTGCTGCAGTCGTATGCCCTGTTTCCGCACATGTCGGTCGCCGACAACGTGGGCTTCGGACTGCGGGCACAGCGGATCGCTCGCCGCGAGATCGGCCCGCGCGTCACGGAGGCGCTGGACATGGTCGGCATGTCCGGCTACCAGAAGCGCCTTCCGCGTGAGCTTTCCGGCGGTCAGCAGCAGCGCGTCGCGATCGCGCGCGCGCTGGCGATCCGGCCCGCCGTGTTACTGCTCGACGAGCCGCTGGCCGCGTTGGATGCGCAGCTGCGCCAGTCCATGCTCGCCGAATTGCAGCTGCTCAAAGAAGCGCTGCCCGACACCGCGATGCTCTACGTGACCCACGACCAGGCCGAGGCGCTGGCCCTGGCGGACCGGATCGTGGTGATGAACAACGCCCGGCTGATGGACGTCGACACCGCGGAGAACCTTTGGAAGCGACCACCTACGAGCTTCACCGCCGCATTCCTGGGCGGCGCAAACCTGCTGCCGTGCACGGTGGGCCGGGTGATCGGGAACTCCGCGCTGGTGACCGTCGGGCCCTCGCACCGTCAACGCCGAGGCTCCGAATCCCGCGTTCGGGCACGACGACTGGGGGCCCGGATCGCCGGCGCTGCTGTGCGTGCGCCCGCACGCGATGCAGGTCGTCTCGACCCGCGAGCGCGGGGCGCTGCCGGCCACGGTGACGGCGGCGGTGTGGCGGGGTGCGGTGACCCGGTTGGTGCTCAATGTCGAAGGTCTGCCTGACATGCTGGTCGACGTCGACGTGCCCGGTCACACCCCGTTCGAGATCGGCAGTCCCGTCGGACTGTTGCTACCCGAGCCCGCCGGGGTCCTCGTCTCCACGGGAAGGGCCGCGTGACAGCGCTTCTCGAGGCACCAGGTGTCTCGGATGCCCCCACCCCGACGCGACGGCGATCCCTCGCGGGACTCTGGGTGGTGCCGCCCTTGGCGCTGGTGCTGCTGGCGGTGCTGTACCCGCTGCTGCGGGTGTTCTGGGAATCGGCGGCAGCGGGTTCCTGGGGTGGCGTGCTGGGATCGCAGGTCTTTCGCGGTGCACTGTGGCGCACTGTGGCGATCGCGGCCACGTCGACGCTGGGCTGCCTGATCCTCGGCACGTTCCTGGCGATCGTGTTGGCCTTCGTTCCCTTTCCCGGGTCGACGATCGTGGGCCGGCTCATCGACACGGTGCTGGCGCTGCCGTCGTTTCTCATCACGCTGGCATTCACGTTTCTCTACGGCAGTGCGGGTGCGGTGAACGCCCTACTGTCGGCGATGACCGGATCGTCCTCTCCCCTGCTGGATTTCCTGTACACACCGGCGGGAGTCATCACCGCCGAGATCACGTTCTTCACGCCGTTCGTGGTACGCCCGCTGCTGGCGGCGTTCTCGCTGATCCCGCGCGCCCAGCTTGACGTCGCCGCCAGCCTGGGCGGTTCACCGTGGTTGGTGCTGCGCACCGTGGTCATGCCCGAGGCGTGGCCCGCGTTGGCCGCCGGCGGCAGCCTCGTTCTGTTGTTGACGCTCAACGAGTTCGGCATCGTGTTGTTCACCGGCGCCAAGGGCGTGATCACGCTTCCTGTGCTGATCTACACCCGCGGCATCGTCACGTTCGACCTGCCCGGCGCCGCGGTGATCGCGACGGTGCAGGTACTGCTGTCGCTGGCGCTGTACGGCTTGTATCGGGTGATCTTCGCCCGTCTCACCGCGCGGAGGGAGGTGCGCGATGTTGCTGTGGAGCGCGCGCAGTAGGGCGGTCGTGCTGGCCGTATTCACGGTCGTCGTCCTGGTGGTGTTCGTGCTGCCGCTCGGCACGGTGGTCGCCGCCGGCCTGGCCGGGTCATGGACCGGACCACTGCCGTCGGACCTCGGTTTCGCCCGTTTGGGTGACGCACTGTCCGGCGAGGATCTGGCCAGCCTGTCGGTGAGCCTGCAGACGGCGTTCATCGCCGGCGGGATCGCGCTCGTGATGGGTACGTGGGCGGCGCTGGCGGCGCGGGAGGCGCCAGTGTGGCTGCGGCGGGTGACCGATGCCGTGTTCCATCTACCGATCGCGGTTCCGTCCGTGGCGATCGGACTCGGGCTGCTCATCGCGTTCAACTCCAGGCCGTTGCTGCTGGGTGGAACACGCTGGATCGTCATCCTGGCCCACACCGTATTGGTGTTGGCGTTCGCCTTCAGTGCCGTGTCCGCCGCGCTGGATCGCCTGGACCCGGCGTACCGGCAGGCAGCCGAGTCACTGGGCGCAGGTTCGGCACGAGTGCTGCTGCGCATCACGCTGCCGCTGCTGATGCCGGCGCTGGGAGCTGCCGCCGGGCTCGCCGTCGCACTGTCGATGGGCGAACTCGGGGCGACGGTGATGGTGTACCCGGCGACGTGGAAGACCTTGCCAGTGACCATCTTCGGGCTCACCGACCGCGGCCAGGTGTTCCAGGCCGCTGCCAGCACCACATTGCTGCTGGCGGTCACCCTCATCGCACTCATCGTGCTCGGCCGGATCCGAGGCCGAGCGGCGGTGCGCTGAATCAGTCCCCGATAGCCAGCGACGACACCGGCGGCACATCGCGTTCGCGGCGAAACAGCACTAACGCCACGGCGATCGCCGCTATGGGTATCACCGTCATGATCAAATTCAGCGTGTTCGCCGCGTTGAGCATGCTCGAGGTTGCCTCGGAGATCACCCACGCCGTGCGCTCCGGATCGAGTGTGACGCCACCCGGGGCGTTGCCCGTTGCGCCCAGGATATCGCCGGCCTGCCGGGCACTGATGCCGGTACCGGCCAGCTTCGGCTCAGCGTCACGGATGAACAACAAGATGCCGAACATCGAGAACAGCGCCGAACCCAGGCCATAGAAGGTTCCGCCCACTGACGCCTTCACCGCCGAGACCACGCCACCGAGATTGGTTGGCGCGCTGGACATCATGACCGTCGCCTGCGGTGTCTGCACGATCGCGCCGCCAATTGTCGTCAGCGCGATCACAGCCCCGACGACGATGATCGGGGTGTCGATCTTGAAGGACAGCCGCACCAGCAGGCTGACCGCCAACACCGATAGGCCCGCCACGAGCACTGCGCAGTTGCCGAAGCGTGCCGCGGCCCGGCCGGCACCGAGAGCAGCTAGCGCGGACAACAGCGTGGCCGGGATGAGGAGCAACGCGAAAGCCCAGGTCGACTGGCCGCGGATGATGACGAGGTAGAAGGTGACCATGATCATCGATCCGCCCTGCACCAGGTTGCTGGCAGCGCCCGCGGTCACCACGGCGTTGAAGCGAGGCGAGCGGAAGATTCGCAGATCCAGCGCCGGATCGTCACAGCGCAGCTCCCACCATATGAAGGCGGCTCCGGCCAGGACCCCCGCCACGATCGGTGCCATCGCCGCGAGGTTCAATCCGCTCTGCAGCACGGAGATGCCGTAGGTCACGCCGATGAGCGCGGTCGCCACCAGCAGCAGGCCGAGGATGTCGGTCTTGCGGTGCGAGCTCTCCGTTTCCGGGACATAGCGCAGAGTGATCACCAACACGAGGATCGCGAGGACGGGGGTGACGAGAAGGCCGCTGCGCCAACCGATGCGCTCGGCCAGCAGACTGCCCACCGTCGCCGGCACCACCGCCGAAGGCGTAGACCGCGGCGAGATACCACGCGATCGCGACCGCCCGGCGCTCGGGAGGGAAGACGGCGTTCATGATGGCCAGCGACAGACCGGTCAGGAACGCGAACGCCACCCCGATGCAGGCCCTGGCGATCATCAGCACCACGACGTTGGGGCCCGCCGCCCCAATGAACCCGAACACGACCGCGCCACAAGCGCCGGCGACGAACATCCGCTTCATGCCGTACTTGTCGCCCAGCACGCCCGCTCCCAGTACCGAGGCGGCCAGCGTCAGGGTCGCCAGCGACGACACGAAGATGGTGGTGCCGGGCGAGAATTGCAGCCCATTGCGGACGATGGAGATGTTCGCCGCCAGGATCCGCAGATCCCCGACGGCGACGGCGCTGCCAAGCCCCATGGCCACCGTCGTCATAGTGGCCGCCAACCCGGTGACCTGCCCTTGCCGCCGCACCAGGCGATGCTAGACCGCGTACCGGTGAGCCATCCCGATGCCGGGAAATCCCGCTGCGTGCCAACTCCGATTCACGATCTCCGATTTTCCAGCGACCCGACACCCGGGTATTGCCATGTGAGCAGGCGCTGTTTCTCGAGACCGCGAAAGCGCTGTGGGCAGATGCCCCGGGTTGACGCAATTCATGCGTACATCCCAGCCGGGCTGACAGGGGCCGCCGGCGCGACCGCCTCGTACTTCGGCGGGCGCCTCGGCTCCCTGCATCACGTCTCCCGACAAACAAAAACCCGCTCGGCTACGCCGGCGGGTTCTTCGTTTTGTCGGGCTGACAGGATTTGAACCTGCGACCACTTGACCCCCAGTCAAGTGCGCTACCAAGCTGCGCCACAGCCCGCGGTGCTGCCGGGATCGCCGGCAGCAGCTCGAAAGCCTACCTCAGGGCTTGTGTGCGAACCCAACCGCCGCGGGGTAACCCGCACGCGGCGTGACCACCCGCAATGACACTCCGCTGTGGCTCTTCGCCGACCAGCTCGGGCCCGCGGTCTACGGCGGCGAGCACTCACATCGCGAGATCCTGCTCGTCGAGGCCACCTCCGCGTTGCGCTCGACGGCCGCTATCACCGGCAGAAGCTGCATCTGGTGCTGTCGGCACTACGGCACGCCGAACGCGATCTGGGCGACCGCGCGACACTGCTGAAGGCCGACACCTACACCGACGCCCTGGAACGGTACGGGCGTCCCGTTCTGGTGCACGAGCCGACCTCGTACGCCGCCGAACAATTCGTCCACCGGCTGAAGAAACAGGAATCTGGTCGCCGACGTCCTGCCCACGCCGACGTTCGCCCTTCCCCGCGCAGAGTTCGCCGAGTGGGCCGGAGACCGCACGCGCTTCCGGATGGAGGATGACTTCTACCGCGACCAGCGCCGCCGCTTCGACGTCCTGATGGACGGACCCGACCCCGTCGGGGCGCCGCTGGAACTTCGACGAGGAGAACCGCGAACCCCCACCGAAGAAGCAAGACAACCCTCGACGCCCCGAAGCCTTACCAACCGCGCGAGGACGACATCGACGAGCAGGTCCGCGTCGACCTCGACCGCATGAATCTGCGACACCGTCGGCGTCGACGGGCCGCGGCTGTTCGCCGCTCACGCCTCCGGAAGCCAAACGCGCGTTGACGCCATTCATCGACCACCGCCTTGCCCTCTTCGGCCGGTACGAAGACGCGATCATGGGTCAGGACTGGGCGATGTCGCACTCCCTGCTTTCGGTCCCGCTGAACCTTGGTGTGCTGCATCCACTTGACGCCGTGCACGCCGCCGAGGACGCGTATCGGGACAACAAGGCTCCCCTGGCGGCGGTCGAAGGATTCATCCGCCAGATTCTCGGTTGGCGCGATTACATGTGGCATCTGTATTGGCATTTCGGTCCCGACGTACGTGCGCGAACAACGAGCTCGCGGCCACATGCACCGCTGCCCGACTGGTGGAAGACGCTCGACGCCGACGAGGTCACCGCCGAATGCCTAAGGCAAGCGCTGGCGGGGGTGCGCGACCGCGGCTGGACCCATCACATTCAGCGGCTGATGGTGCTGGGCAATCATGCTCTGCAGCGCGGATATTCGCCAGAGCCAGTTGACCGAATGGTTCGCGACGGCTTATGTCGACGGCTTTCGCTGGGTGATGACGACCAACGTCGATCGGCATGGGGATGCACGCCGACGGCGGCAAGCTCGCCACCAAGCCGTACACCGTCGGGCAGCGCACTACATCAACAAGATGAGCGACTACTGCGGCGACTGTGCCTACGACCCGAAGCAGCGACACGGCGACGACGCGTGCCCATTCACCGCCGGCTACTGGAATTTCGTGCATCGTCACCGAGACCGACTCACGCGCAACACCAGAACTCGTCGTGCCGTGTTCCTCGATGGAAAGGCTCAAGAACATCGATGCTGTCGTGAAGCAGGAAGCGAAACGGACGCGATTCTAAATGGTCACCAACCGCCACAGGCCGATCAGACCGACGACGACGATCGCCGCGCGCAGTGCGTTCGGCGACAACCGTCGGCCGTAGTGCGCGCCGAGGAACCCGCCCATCAGCGAGCCCGCCGCGATCAGCCCGGCGGCCGCCAGCTGATCCGGTCGAACGCGACAACGGTATATGCCACCGCCGCAACGATATTCACCACCAGCGACAGCAGATTCTTGGCCGCATTCATCCGCTGCATGTTTTCGGGCAGCAACGCGCCCATCGCGGCGAACAGCATGATTCCCTGTGCGGCGGTGAAGTATCCGCCGTAGATGCCGACCGCGAACGTCGCGAGAACGAGCATCACCATCTTTCGAGGCGACACGTGCGACGCTGATTCGCCGGCGGCCTCCGACTGCCTGCCGCGCCCAGTTCTGGATTCTCGGCCCCACCACCACCAGCACCAGCGCGAGGATCAGCAGCACCGGCACGATCTCCTGGAACACCTTCTCCGGCAGATGCAGCAGCAGCCATGCGCCCACCCCTGCGCCGACGAACGAGGCCGGCAGCTGCCACTTCAGCCGATGCCACTGGCCGCGCAGCTCGCGACGGTAGCCCCACGTTCCCGACGCGCTTCCCGCGACCAGGCCGACGGCATTCGACATCGTCGAGGTGACCGGCGGATAGCCCAGCGCCACCAGCGTGGGGAATGTGATGAGGGTTCCTGACCCGACGACCGCGTTGATCGCACCTGCCCCGACGCCCGCCAGGGCAATCAGGACCATGTCGACAACGGGCACTGGAGCGAGCCTACTGCCCGCGGCTCAGCGCCCGATCAGCGCCCACTCGTCGGCGATCTGGGCGTTCTGCGCGCACCGAAATCGCCCGGTTCGAGCAGCGTGATTTTGAGCCGCGCTTCTCGCGTACCCGGACGTTGATCCGGATCGGGCTGCCCTCGAATCCGAAGGTCTCACGCAGCCGCCGCTCCAGGAAGCGCCGGTAGCCGGCCTCCAGGAATCCGGAGGTGAACAGCACGAACGTCGGCGGACGTGCGGTTGCCTGGGTCGCGAACAGAATCCGCGGCTGCTTACCGCCGCGCACCGGCGGCGGAGTCGCGGCCACGATCTCCTTGAAGAACGTGTTCAGCCGACCCGTCGGCACCCTGGTGTCCCACGATTCCAGCGCCGTCTCCAACGCGGGCACGAGCTTCTGCACCGCCCTGCCGGTCATCGCGGAGATGTTGACCCGCGGCGCCCACTGCAACTGCGCAAGCTCGCGGTCGATCTCTTTCTCGAGCAGATAGTGGCGGTCCTCGTCGACCAGGTCCCACTTGTTGAACGCCAGCACCAGCGCCCGCCCGGCCTCGATGACCATCGCCAGGACTCGCTGGTCCTGCTCGGTCAGCGGCTGCGATGCGTCGATCAGCACGATCGCCACCTCCGCGGCGTCGATCGCCCCGTGTGTGCGCACCGAGGCGTAGAACTCGTGCCCGCTGGCCTGCCCGACCTTGCGCCGCAGCCCGGCCGTGTCGACGAATCGCCAGACCTTGCCGTCCATCTCGATCAGCGAGTCGACCGGATCCACGGTCGTGCCCGCAACATCGTGGACCACCGAGCGTTCCTCTGCCGGCGAGGCGATTCAGCAACGAGCTCTTGCCGACGTTCGGCTTGCCGACCAGTGCCACGCGGCGAGGTCCTCCCCCGCCCGACGCCATCTCCGACACTGTCGGCAGCACGTCGATCAACCTGTCGAGCAGGTCGGCCACTCCGCGGCCGTGTATCGCGCTGACCGGGTACGGCTCCCCCAGCCCCAGCGACCACAACTCTGAGGCCTCGGATTCTCCGCGCTCGGAGTCAACCTTGTTGGCCGCCAAGAACACCGGCTTACCGGAGCGCTGGAGCAGCTTCGCGGCCGCCTCGTCGGCCGACGTGGCGCCGACCACGGCGTCGACCACGAAGATGATCGCGTCCGCGGTCCGCATCGCCACCGACGCCTGTTTGGCGACCAGCTGCTGCAGCCCCTGGGCGTCGGGCTCCCAGCCTCCGGTGTCCTGCACGACGAAGCGCCGTCCCAACCAGTTCGCGTCGTAGGACACCCGATCGCGCGTCACACCGGGTACGTCCTGCACCACCGCCTCGCGACGGCCCAGAATCCGGTTGACCAGCGTCGATTTACCGACGTTCGGGCCGCCGACCACGGCCACCACCGGCGGCGGCGCCGACGCCTCCTCGATCGCTTCCGCGACGTCCTCTGCCCCGACTTCCCAATCGCCCTCGTCGGCCCACGTGCCGTCCGAATCCGATGAGGTCACCTCGACGCACCGGCGCGCTGCTGCACAGTTCCGTCAGGTGCGCGATCACCTCGGGCTCGCTCATGTCGCTGGTGTCGACCACGACCGCGTCGTCGGCGGCACGCAACGGCGACACCTCGCGGGTGGAATCCAGATGGTCGCGCCGCTTCACATCGGCCAGCACCGTCTCATAGTCATCGTCGCGCCCGGCGGCGATGTTCTGATCGTTGCGTCGCCGCGCCCGCTCTTCGGCCGACGCGGTGAGAAAGATCTTGAGATCGCGTCGGGGAGCACGACCGTGCCGACATCGCGACCCTCGACGACGACGCTGCCCGGTCCGCCGCGAGCTCACGCTGGAGCCCGACCAGCCGCGCCCGCACGGCCGGTACCGCCGACACCGCCGACACCGCCTTTGTCACCTCATCGCCACGGATCTCCCGCGAAACATCCTCTGCGTCAAGGTAAGCCTTGCCTCGTCTGGGTCGTAGCCCACCGACAACGGAACACCCGTCGCAGCCGCCTCGATCGCCGGCGTGTCCGCCAGGTCCACACCCGCCCGCACCACGGCCAGGGTGACGATGCGGTACATCGCGCCGGTATCCAGGTAGCGCGCACCCAACGATCGCGCCAAACCCCTTGACACCGAAGACTTCCCGGTTCCCGCGGGGCCGTCGACCGCGATGACCAACGACGGGCTCACATTCCCACCGCCTTGTACAACGAGCCGAGCTCCTTCTGGGTCAACACCCGGATGCTGCCCGGGCCGCTGATCCCCCAGCGATACCGCTCCGATGTCGGTGCGCACCAACTCCTGCACCGGGAACCCGACCGCGGCGAGCATCCGCCGCACGATGCGTTTACGGCCCTCGTGCAACGTCACCCGCACCAGCGTCTTGCCCGGCACCGTGTCCACCACGGCGAAGTCGTCCACGCGTGCGGGTCCGTCGTCCAGTTCGATCCCATCGCGTAACTTGCGGCCCAGTCCGCGCGGCACCGCGCCGAGCACCGTCGCCAGGTAGGTCTTGGGCACTTCGTACGACGGATGCATCAGGCGGTGCGCCAGCTCGCCGTCGTTGGTCAACAACATCAGCCCTTCGGTGTCGGCGTCCAGGCGGCCGACGTGAAACAGCTTCTTGTTCCCGCGAACCCGGTGCTCGACCAGGTCCCCCACACACGGGCGACCCCGATCGTCAGACATCGTCGAGTGCATGCCCTTGGGCTTGTTGATCGCCAGGTGCACCAGCGTGTCGTCGACGGTCACCCGGGCACCGTCGACCCGAATCACCGATACCTCGGGATCCACGCGGGTGCCCAGTTCGGTGACTATCCGATCGTCGACCTCCACCCGGCCGTCGAGGATCATCTTTTCGGCGACTCGACGCGATGCGATTCCGGCCTGCGACAACACCTTCTGCAATCGCACGCCCTCCGATTCAGCCATCTGCATCGCGGTCCACGTCGAACGACATCGGCGTCGCGGCCGCCGGGCCACCGCTGAGCTTCATGAAACGGGGTTCGTCGTGCAGAGATTCGCTCAGATCGTCGATCACATCGACGTCGGGCAGCAGCGGCGCAATGTCGGGCAGATCAGCCAATGACGTCAAGCCGAGCCGTTCGAGAAACAGTTCGGTGGTGGCGAACGTCACCGCACCGGAGTCGGGTCGACGCCCGCCTCGGTGATCAACCCGCGCGCGATGAGTGTCCGGATGACCGCGTCGACGTTGACGCCGCGCACCGCACTGACACGTGCCCTCGTGACGGGTTGGCGGTAGGCCACCACGGCCAGCGTCTCCAGCGCCGCGCGCGTCAGCTTGGATCGTGCGCCGTCGAGTAGCAGGCGCTCGACGTACGGTGCGAACCGCGCCCGCGTGTACATCCGCCAACCGCCGCCGGCCTCGCGCAGATCGATACCGCTCTCGCGGGTGCGCAGCTCATCGGCCATCACCTGCAGCTTGGCCCCGACACGGTAGGCGGGCTGCTCGGTCGCGGAGGCGAGTTGCTCGACCGTCACCGGCGTATCCACCACCAACAGCAGCGCTTCGAGCACCGCCCCGAGTTCGGAGTCCTCCAATTCCGGTGCGTTGGCGACATCGATGCCCAGCCCGAGCCCGGAGTCGAGATCCGTCGCGTCATCGAGGTCCGTCGGTGTGTCCGTCTCCGTCGGAACGTCGGTCGAGACGTCCGTCGACGTGTTATCCGTCATAGT
>CAWJJA010000023.1:0-20216 GCA_963843135.1 uncultured Actinomycetota bacterium | reverse complement strand
TTGAACCTGCGACCACTTGACCCCCAGTCAAGTGCGCTACCAAGCTGCGCCACAGCCCGCGGTGCTGCCGGGATCGCCGGCAGCAGATCGAAAGCCTACCTCAGCGCTTGCGTGCGAACCCAACCGCCGCCGGGGTCACCCGACGCGGCGTGACCACCCGCGATGACACTCCGCTATGGCTCTTCGCCGATCAGCTCGGGCCAGCGGTCTACGGCGGCGAGCACTCGCACCGCGAGGTCCTGCTCGTCGAGGCCACCTCGGCGCTGGCTCGAGCGGCCGCTACCACCGCCAGAAGCTGCATCTGGTGCTGTCGGCACTGCGGCACGCCGAACGCGATCTCGGCGACCGCGCGACACTGCTGAAGGCCGACACCTACACCGACGCGCTGGAGCGGTACGGGCGTCCCGTTCTGGTGCACGAGCCGACCTCACACGCCGCCGAACGGTTCGTCCACCGGCTCAAGAGACAGGATCTGGTCGCCGACGTTCTGCCCACGCCGACGTTCGCGCTGCCCCGCACAGACGTTCGCCGAATGGGCCGGAGACCGGACACGCTTCCGGATGGAGGATTTCTACCGCGACCAGCGCCGCCGCTTCGACGTCCTGATGGACGGACCCGACCCGGTCGGCGCGCCGCTGGAACTTCGACGAGGAGAACCGCGAGCCCCCACCGAAGAAGCAAGACGACCCTCGGCGCTCCGAAGCCATACCAACCACGCGAGGACGACATCGACGAGCAGGTCCGCGTCGACCTCGACCGCATGAACCTGCGACACCGTCGGCGTCGACGGGCCGCGACTGTTCGCCGTCACACCCGCCGAGGCCAAACGCGCGTTGACGCGATTCATCGACCACCGCCTGCCGCTCTTCGGCCGCTACGAAGACGCGATCATGGGCCAGGACTGGGCGATGTCGCACTCGCTGCTGTCGGTGCCGCTGAACCTCGGTGTGCTGCATCCACTTGACGCCGTCCATGCCGCCGAGGACGCGTATCGGGACAACAAGGCTCCCCTGGCAGCGGTCGAAGGATTCATCCGGCAGATTCTCGGCTGGCGCGAGTACATGTGGCATCTGTACTGGCATTTCGGTCCCACGTATACGCGCGAGAACGAGCTGTCCGCCAACGCGCCGCTTCCCGACTGGTGGACGACGCTCGACGCCGACGACGTCACCGCCGAATGCCTGCGGCAGGCGCTGGCGGGCGTGCGCGACCGCGGCTGGACGCATCACATCCAGCGGCTGATGGTGCTGGGCAATCACGCTCTGCAGCGCGGATATTCGCCCGGCCAGTTGACCGAGTGGTTCGCGACGGCCTACGTCGACGGCTTTCGCTGGGTGATGCCGACCAACGTCGATCGGCATGAGCCAGCACGCCGACGGCGGCAAGCTCGCCACCAAGCCGTACGCCGTCGGGCGGCGCCTACATCAACAAGATGAGCGACCACTGCGGCGACTGCGCCTACGACCCGAAGAAGCGACTCGGCGACGACGCGTGCCCGTTCACCGCCGGCTACTGGGATTTCGTACATCGTCACCGGGATCGACTCGCGCGCAACAACCGAACTCGTCGCGCCGTCTCCTCGATGGAAAGGCTCAAGAACGTCGATGCCGTCGTGGAGCAGGAAGCGAAACGGACGCAGCTTCTAAACGGTCACCAACCGCCATAGCCCGATCAGACCGACCACAACGATCACTACGCGCAGTGCGGTCGGCGACAACCGTCGTCCGTAGTGCGCGCCGAGGAAGCCGCCCATCAGCGAGCCCGCCGCGATCAACCCGGCGGCCGCCCAGCTGATCCGGTCGAACGCGACAACGGTGTATGCCACTGCCGCAACGATATTCACCACCAGCGAGAGCAGATTTTTCGCCGCATTCATCCGCTGCATGTTCTCGGGAAGCAACGCGCCCATCGCGGCGATCAGCATAATTCCCTGTGCGGCGGTGAAGTATCCGCCGTAGATGCCGACCGCGAACGTCGCGAGAACGAGCATCACCATCTTTCGAGGCGACACATGCTCCGCTGATTCGCCGGCGGCGTCGGACCGCCGCCGTGCCCATTCCTGAATCTTCGGCCCCACCACCACCAGCACCAGCGCGAGGATCAGCAGCACCGGCACGATCTCCTGGAACACCTTCTCCGGCAGATGCAGCAGCAGCCACGCGCCCACCCCTGCGCCGACGAAGGACGCAGGCAGCTGCCACTTCAGCCGATGCCACTGGCCGCGCAGCTCGCGTCGGTAGCCCCACGTTCCCGACGCGCTTCCCGCGACCAAGCCGACGGCATTCGACATCGTCGAGGTGACCGGCGGATAGCCCAGCGCCACCAGGGTGGGGAAGGTGATGAGGGTTCCTGACCCGACGACCGCGTTGATCGCACCTGCCCCGACGCCCGCCAGGGCAATCAGGACCATGTCGATAACGGGCACTGGAGCGAGCCTACTGCCCGGGGCTTAGCGCCTGATCAGCGCGCCTCGTCGACCGGGTCTGGGCGTTCTGGGCGCCCGTCCAGGTTCGGAATCAGCGTGATTTTGAGCCGCGCTTCTCGCGCACCCGCACATTGATCCGGATCGGGCTGCCCTCGAATCCGAACGTCTCACGCAACCGCCGCTCCAGGAAGCGCCGGTAGCCGGCCTCCAGGAATCCGGTCGTGAACAGTACGAACGTCGGCGGACGTGCGGTTGCCTGGGTCGCGAACAGAATCCGCGGCTGCTTACCGCCGCGCACCGGCGGTGGAGTCGCGGCCACGATCTCCTTGAAGAACGTGTTAAGCCGGCCCGTCGGCACCCTGGTATCCCACGATTCCAGCGCAGTCTCCAACGCGGGCACCAGCTTCTGCACCGCCCTGCCGGTCTTGGCCGAGATGTTGACCCGCGGCGCCCACTGCAACTGCGCAAGCTCGCGGTCGATCTCGCGCTCGAGCAGGTAGTGGCGATCCTCGTCGACCAGGTCCCACTTGTTGAACGCCAGCACCAGCGCCCGCCCGGCCTCGATGACCATCGCCAGGACTCGCTGGTCCTGCTCGGTCAGCGGCTGCGATGCGTCGATCAGCACGATCGCCACCTCCGCGGCGTCGATCGTCCCGTGTGTGCGCACGGAGGCGTAGAACTCGTGCCCGCTGGCCTGCCCGACCTTGCGCCGCAGCCCCGCCGTGTCGACGAATCGCCAGACCTTGCCGTCCATCTCGATCAGCGAGTCGACCGGATCCACGGTCGTGCCCGCAACATCGTGGACCACCGAGCGTTCCTCTGCCGCGAGGCGATTCAGCAACGAGCTCTTGCCGACGTTCGGCTTGCCGACCAGTGCCACGCGGCGAGGTCCTCCCCCGCCCGACGCCATCTCCGACACTGTCGGCAGCACGTCGATCAACCTGTCGAGCAGGTCGGCCACTCCGCGGCCATGTATCGCGCTGACGGGGTGCGGCTCCCCCAGCCCCAGCGACCACAACTCTGAGGCCTCGGATTCTCCGCGCTCGGAGTCAACCTTGTTGGCCGCCAAGAACACCGGCTTACCGGAGCGCTGGAGCAGCTTCGCGGCCGCCTCGTCGGCCGACGTGGCGCCGACCACGGCGTCGACCACGAAGATGATCGCGTCCGCGGTCCGCATCGCCACCGACGCCTGTTCGGCGACCAGCTGCTGCAGCCCCTGGGCGTCGGGCTCCCAACCTCCGGTGTCCTGCACGACGAAGCGTCGTCCCAACCAGTTCGCGTCGTAGGACACCCGATCGCGCGTCACACCGGGTACGTCCTGCACCACCGCCTCGCGACGCCCCAGAATCCGGTTGACCAGCGTCGATTTACCGACATTCGGCCGCCCGACCACGGCCACCACCGGCGGCGGCGCCGACGCCTCCTCGATCGCTTCCGCGACGTCCTCTGCCCCGACTTCCCAATCGCCCTCGTCGGCCCACGTGCCGTCCGAATCCGAGGAGGTCACCTCGACGCACCGGCGCGCTGCTGCACGAGTTCCGTCAGGTGCGCGATCACCTCGGGCTCGCTCATGTCGCTGGTGTCGACCACCACCGCGTCGTCGGCGGCACGCAACGGTGACACCTCGCGGGTGGAATCCAGATGGTCGCGCCGCTTCACATCGGCCAGCACCGTCTCATAGTCATCGTCGCGCCCGGCGGCGATGTTCTGATCGTTGCGTCGCCGCGCCCGCTCTTCGGCCGACGCGGTGAGGAAGATCTTGAGATCCGCATCGGGGAGCACAACCGTGCCGACATCGCGACCCTCGACCACGACGCTGCCCGGTCCCGCCGCTAGCTCACGCTGGAGCCCGACCAGCCGCGCCCGCACGGCCGGTACCGCCGACACCGCCGACACCGCCTTTGTCACCTCGTCGCCACGGATCTCCCGCGAAACATCCTCTGCGTCAAGGTAAGCCTTGACCTCGCCTGGGTCGTAGCCCACCGACAACGGAACACCCGCCGCAGCCGCCTCGATCGCCGGCGTGTCCGCCAGGTCCACACCCGCCCGCACCACGGCCAGGGTGACGATGCGGTACATCGCGCCGGTATCCAGGTAGCGCGCACCCAACGATCGCGCCAAACCCCTTGACACCGAAGACTTCCCGGTTCCAGCGGGACCGTCGACCGCGATGACCAACGACAGGCTCACATTCCCACCGCCTTGAACAACGAGCCGAGCTCCTTCTGGGTCAACACCCGGATGCTCCCGGGCCGCTGATCCCCCAGCGATACCGCTCCGATGTCGGTGCGCACCAACTCCTGCACCGGGAACCCGACCGCGGCGAGCATCCGCCGCACGATGCGTTTACGGCCCTCGTGCAACGTCACCCGCACCAGCGTCTTGCCCGGCACCGTGTCCACCACGGCGAAGTCATCCACGCGTGCAGGTCCGTCGTCCAGTTCGATCCCGTCGCGTAACTTGCGGCCCAGTCCGCGCGGCACCGCGCCGAGCACCGTCGCCAAGTAGGTCTTGGGCACTTCGTACGACGGATGCATCAGGCGGTGCGCCAGCTCGCCGTCGTTGGTCAACAACATCAGTCCTTCGGTGTCGGCGTCCAGGCGGCCGACGTGAAACAGCTTCTTGTTCCCGCGAACCCGGTGCTCGACCAGGTCCCCGACACACGGGCGACCCCGATCGTCAGACATCGTCGAGTGCATGCCCTTGGGCTTGTTGATCGCCAGGTGCACCAGCGTGTCGTCGACGGTCACCCGGGCACCGTCGACCCGAATCACCGATACCTCGGGATCCACGCGGGTGCCCAGTTCGGTGACTATCCGATCGTCGACCTCCACCCGGCCGTCGATGATCATCTTCTCGGCGACTCGACGCGATGCGATTCCGGCCTGCGACAACACCTTCTGCAATCGCACGCCCTCCGATTCAGCCATCTGCATCGCGGTCCACATCGAACGACATCGGCGTCGCGGCTGCCGGGCCACCGCTGAGCTTCATGAAACGGGGTTCGTCGTGCAGAGATTCGCTCAGATCGTCGATCACATCGACATCGGGCAGCAACGGCGCAATGTCGGGAAGATCAGCCAATGACGTCAAGCCGAGCCGTTCGAGAAACAGTTCGGTGGTTGCGAACGTCACCGCACCGGAGTCGGGGTCGACGCCCGCCTCGGTGATCAACCCGCGCGCGATGAGTGTCCGGATGACCGCGTCGACGTTGACGCCGCGCACGGCGCTGACACGTGCCCTCGTGACAGGTTGGCGGTAGGCCACCACGGCCAACGTCTCGAGCGCCGCGCGCGTCAGCTTGGATCGTGCGCCGTCGAGTAGCAGGCGCTCGACGTACGGTGCGAACCGCGCCCGCGTGTACATCCGCCAACCACCGCCGGCCTCGCGCAGATCGATACCGCTCTCGCGGGTGCGCAGCTCATCGGCCATCACCTGCAGCTTGGCCCCGACACGGTAGGCGGGCTGCTCGGTCGCGGAGGCGAGTTGCTCGACCGTCACCGGCGTATCCACCACCAACAGCAGCGCTTCCAGCACCGCCCCGAGTTCGGAGTCCTCCAATTCCGGTGCGTTGGCGACATCGATGCCCAGCCCGAGCCCCGAGTCGAGATCCGTCGCGTCATCGAGATCCGTCGGTGTGTCCGTCTCCGTCGGGACCTCTGCCCCGACGTCGGTCGAGACGTCCGTCGACGTGTTATCCGTCATAGTGGTCTTCTTCCACCGCCAGGTGCTGATGGCTCGGCCGTTCCCCGGTCCACGAAATCTGGAGCGCACCAAGCGCTTCTGGTTGTTCGAATGCTACCGCTCTGGCCCGGTACAGCTCGAGCAGCGCCAGGAACCGGCCGACGATCTCGATCGGTGCCTGGCAGTCGGCCACCAGGTCGCGGAACGACGCCCATTGACCGACCCCGCGGATTTCCAGCAGCGCCATCAGATTACTCACCTGCTCGGGCACCGACACCCCCACCTCGTGCAGGTGCTCGAGCGCCACCGTCGGCACCGGGCGCGGTGTGAACGCCGACGCGGCGATCTGTGCGAACGCGTCGGCGTCGACCCCGATCATGACCTCTGGCAGAAGCTCCTGGTAGCGCTCCTCGAGCGCGACCGCTCGCGGGTAGCTGCGCAGCGCCGCGGCCTCGAGTTCGGCGAACATCTCCGCGACATGCTTGAACGCCCGGTACTGAAGCAGTCGCGCGAAGAGCAGGTCGCGCACTTCGAGCAGCGCGAGATCTTCCTCGTCGTGTACCTCCCCGGCCGGCAGTAGTCGAGCCGCCTTGAGGTCGAGAAGCGTGGCAGCGATCACCAGGAATGTGGTCGTCTCGTCGAGTTCGAGCTGGCGGCCGATCGCCTTGGTATAGCCGATGAAGTCGTCGGTGACCTGGTGCAGCGCCACCTCGGTCACGTCGAGTCGGTGCGCGAAGATCAGCTGCAGCAGCAGGTCGAAGGGGCCCTCGAAATTGCTGAGCCGAACCTGGAAGCCCGCCTGCTGCGTGTCAGGTGTCGCCGATTCGGCGGGTCCGGCCGTAGTCACCGCCCCGGTCACGCGCCGAACCGGTCGATGACCTCGCGCGCCAACGACCGATACGCTTCAGCACCAACGGATTTCGGCGCCCACGAGGTGATCGGTTCGCCGGCGACGCTGGTCTCGGGGAAGCGCACCGTGCGGGTGATGACGGTGTCGAATACGAGATCGCCGAACCTCTCCAGAACTCGGGCCATCACTTCGCGGGAGTTTACGGTGCGCGGGTCATAGCGGGTGATCAGGATGCCGCCGATGGACAGCTTCGGGTTCAGCCGGTCATGCACCTTTTCGACGGTATCGGTCAGCAGTGCCAGGCCGCGCAGCGAGAAGAACTCGCACTCCGTCGGGATGATCACCACGTCGCTGCAGGCCAAGCCGTTCACGGTGAGCAGCCCCAGCGAGGGCTGGCAGTCGATCAGGACGTAGTCGTAGCGGTCCAGCACCGGAAATATCGCGCGTGCCAGGGACTGTTCGCGACCCACCTCGTTGACGAGCTGGATCTCCGCGGCCGACAGGTCGATGTTGCTCGGAACCAGGTCGAGGTTCTTGACGCGGGTGCTGATCAGCACTTCGTCGATCGACGCCCGCGGTTCGACCAGCATGTTGTGGACCGTGTGCTCGAGTTCGTAGTGCGGCACTCCGAGGCCCGCCGACAGCGCACCCTGCGGATCGAGGTCGACCAGCAGCACGCGGCGTCCGTACTCGGCCAGGCTGGCGCCCAGGTTGATGGTCGAGGTGGTCTTGCCGACCCCGCCTTTCTGGTTGCACATCGCGATGACCTTGGCCGGGCCGTGCGACGTCTTGGGCTGGGGTATGGGAATGGTTCGCGGCTGTCGGCCGGTCAGGCCGGGGTCGGCGGCTTCGCCGGGGTCGGTCATACCCGACCGTCGCTGGTCAAGCAACACACAGGCATGGCGAACATCCGGGCAAGTTTAACGGCAGGTGACGGCCTGGTCTGCCAGACCCGCGCGCGACTTTTGTCGTGATTAACCCGGCGGCCCGCCTAGGCTGGCGGTCGTGAGCCTCAAGCGGCGCGTCCCGTTCTTGCGCTGGTCGTTCTGGCGGCTGGCGATCGGGTCCCGAAACATCACCAGGACCGGCCAGATCGGCGACGGAAGAGAGACGGCCGTTGCCGATTATGTGGTGGCCAATGCGCGTCAGGGCGATATCGATGACGTGATCGCCAAGATCGACGAGTTCGCCTACGAGAAGTCCTTCCTTATCAACATCGGTGACGAGAAGGGCGAGCTGCTCGATGCCGCCGTGCGCCGCGCCAACCCGTGGCTGGCGCTGGAGCTGGGCACCTATTGCGGTTACGGTTCGCTGCGGATCGCCCGGGCGGCTCCGACGGTCAAAGTATTTTCCGTCGAACTCGCTGCCGCTAATGCCGAAGTGGCACAACGCATCTGGGCGCATGCTGGAATCGCCGACCGGGTGACGTGTGTGGTCGGCACGATCGGCGACGGCGGGACGACGCTCGACGCGCTGGCCATCGAGCACGGCTTCGCCCCCGGCAAGTTGGATCTGTTGTTCATCGACCACGACAAGGCCGCCTACCTGCCCGATCTGCAGAGCATCCTGGACCGCGGATGGCTGCACCGGGGATCCATCGTCGTCGCCGACAACATGCTGATCCCCGGCTCCCCCAAGTACCGCGAATACATGCGCGAGCAGCAGGGCACGCTCTTCGACACCGCCGAGCACAAGACCCACGGCGAGTATCAGACGCTCGCGCCAGACCTCGTGCTCGAGTCGGAGTACCTGGGCTAGGTCGGCGGCGCCACGCGACGGCATCGCCTCGCCCACCCATCGTGACTTGGTGCCAAGCTATGAGCGACAAAGTCGCCGCATACTTCGCACGCCTACCGATGAAGCGACATTGTCGCTCTGAGCTTGGCACTTCGGATGGTGACCATGACGCTCCCTAGTGCCACCGTCACTGTGCGCGTGGGTGGGCTCCGGCCCATACCTCGCGCAGCGCGCTCACGGTGACCATCGTGTAGATCTGCGTCGTGGTGACAGACGCGTGCCCCAGCAGTTCCTGGACGACGCGGACGTCGGCGCCGCCGTCGAGCAGGTGGGTGGCGAACGAATGGCGCAGCACGTGCGGCGACACCGCCGAGGTGATGCCCGCGCGTTCGGCGGCGTCCTGAAGCACCTGCCAGGCGCTTTGGCGCGAGAGCCGTCCGCCCCTGGCGTTGAGGAAGATCGCCGGGGTGCCGCGCCCACGACGGGCCAGGTCGGGGCGCCCTCGCACGAAGTAGGCGTCGAGCGCGGTAGACTGCCGGTCGGCCGATCGGAACCAGCCGCTGCTTGCCGCCCTTGCCTCGCAACAGCACCGCCCGCGCCTTGGTGTCGATGTCATCGATGTCCAGGCCAACGGCCTCGGAGATCCTCGCGCCGGTCGAGTACAGCAGTTCGAGCAGTGCCCGGTTGCGCAGCGTGAGGGGGCCGTCGGCCTGACTGTCGCCGCCTGCGCCGTCCAGCAGCGCCAGCACCTCGTCGATGGAGAGGCTCTTGGGTAGCCGTCGGCTCGGGGTGGGCGGTTTGACCGCCGACGCGACGTTGAGCGCGGTGAGGCCCTCCGCCTCGGCGAAGCGGTGCAGCCCACGGACCGCGATCAGGGCCCGCGCGGCGGACACCGCTGACAGCGGGACGGTTCCGGCGTCGGGATCGCCACGCCGCAGGGCGACCAGGAAGTCGCTGACGTCGACCTCGGCGACCTTCGCCAGATCGTCGATGCCGCGCAGGGCGAGGTGTTCGGAGTAGCGCCGCAGGTCCCGCCGATAGGAGCTCAAGGTGTTCGCCGCGACGCCGCGCTCGATGGTCAGGTGGTCGAGGTAGCCCTGGAGCTGGTCATCGAGGGCCGACCTGAATGTCGTCATCGGTGTTCCTTCCTACGCGGGAAGGATGTCGGCCGGTCGGTCCACGGCGCGTCGACGGGCCGCATCAAGTCCGTGTCCGGCATCGCGGAAGCAGCCAGAATGCCCGCCACCGCAATGGAGTTCACGATCTCACCGTTGAAAACCATCCGCACGGCCTCGCTCAACGGGAGCCACTTCACCACGAGGTCGGCTTCCTCGTCGTGGGCATCGGGCCTGCCGATGTCGGACAACACCGTCGCCCGGTAGACGCGAACGCTCTCGTCGCTGAAGCCCGGCGCCGTATCGAGATCGACCAACACACTCCAGTCCTTGGCGGAAAGGCCGACCTCTTCTTCCAGTTCACGCGCGGCGCTCACGTGTGGTGGCTCACCACTGACATCGAGCAGTCCGGCAGGCAGCTCCCACAGCCGTCTGCCGAATGGCTGCCGGTATTGGTATACGAGGACGATGTTGTTGTCTTCGTCGATCGCGAGGATGGCCACCGCCCCGAAGTTCTCGACGACCTCTCTTCTGGCGACGTTGCCGCCGGGCATCCGCACATCATCGGCGCGCAGTGCGAAAATACTTCCGACATAGATGGTTTCGGATGAAACCGTCTCGAAGTCGTGTTCAGCCACGGGCTTCAGATTTTTGCAACTCGGCATCGTGGCGCTGTTGCTCCGACCTCCTCGGAACGTTCCGACCCGTTCGGATGCTCCGGAATGTCCATCCCGGGAAGTCGCTCCTCCGCCTTGTAGCCCAGCGCAGCGCCGATGAATGCGACGAACAGCGGATGCGGCCTGGTGGGCCTGCTCTTCAGCTCCGGGTGGGCCTGCGTTCCGACGATGAACGGATGCACCTCGGCGGAGTACTCGACGAACTCGACGAGGTGGCCGTCCGGCGACGTCCCACTGAACCGCAGCCCGCTCTCGGCGATCCGGTCGCGGTAGGAGTTGTTCACCTCGTAGCGGTGGCGGTGGCGCTCGGAGACTTCCCTGGCGCCGTAGGCCTGCGCCACAATGGAATTGGTCTCCAAGAACGGCCGGATAGGCGCCCAGGCGCATGGTGCCGCCGAGGTCGGCCTCACCGGCGACGGCGTCGCGCTGGTCAGCCATCGTGGAGATGACGGGGTCGGGGGTCTTCGGATCGAACTCCGCGGAGTTGGCCTCGGCGATCCCCACCGAGCGCGCCGCCTCGATGACGATGCACTGCAATCCGAGACATAGCCCGAAGACCGGGAGATGCCGCTTGCGCGCGTAGCGAATGGCACCGATCTTGCCCTCGATGCCGCGGATGCCGAAGCCGCCGGGAATCAGGATGCCGTGGACGTCGGCGAGCGCGGCCGCCGCACCGCTCTCGGTTTCGCAGTCGTCGGAGGCCACCCACCTCATCTCGACCTTGGCGCGATGCTTGAACCCACCGGCCCGCAGCGCCTCGGCGACCGACAGGTAGGCGTCGGAGAGG
Source organism: uncultured Actinomycetota bacterium (assembly GCA_963843135.1). Taxonomy (GTDB): domain Bacteria; phylum Actinomycetota; class Actinomycetes; order Mycobacteriales; family Mycobacteriaceae; genus Mycobacterium. The sequence goes on along the minus strand of CAWJJA010000023.1, from coordinate 8,941 downwards.
TCGATGTACTTGCCCACCAGAGCGATTCGTACCGTCTCCTGGGGCTCGTGCACGCGGTGGAGCAGGTCGTTCCACTGGGTCCAGTCCACGTCGCGGAAGGGCAGGTTCAGGCGGCGCACGACATAGGCGTCCAGTTCCTCGCGGTGCAGGACCTTGGGGATGTCGTAGATCGACGGCGCGTCCGGTGTGGAGATCACGCCGTCGATGTCCACGTCGCACATCAACGCGATCTTGTTCTTCAATGGTTCGGGCACGTCACGGTCGCAACGCAGGATCAGCGCGTCCGGGCTGATACCGATGCTGCGCAGTGCGGCCACCGAGTGCTGCGTCGGCTTGGTCTTCAGTTCGCCGGACGGCGCCATGAAGGGCACCAGGGAGCAGTGCAGAAAGAAGCAGTTCTCCCGGCCCACCTCGTGACGGACCTGCCGGGCGGCCTCCAGGAAGGGCAGCGATTCGATGTCGCCGACGGTGCCGCCGATCTCGGTGATAACGACGTCGGGGCGGTGCCCGCCGGCGTCCGGTTCGGCCATCGCGACGATGCGCCTCTTGATCTCATCGGTGATGTGCGGGATGACCTGGACGGTGTCACCGAGGTACTCGCCGCGGCGCTCCTTGGCGATCACCGATGAATACACCTGTCCTGTCGTGACATTCGCCAATCCGGACAGGTTGCGATCGAGGAACCGCTCGTAGTGGCCGACGTCGAGATCGGTTTCGGCCCCGTCCTCGGTCACGAACACCTCGCCGTGCTGAAACGGGTTCATGGTTCCGGGGTCGACGTTGAGGTAGGGGTCCAGCTTCTGCATCGTCACCTGCAGGCCGCGCGCCGTCAGCAACTGTCCGAGGCTGGATGCGGTCAGTCCCTTCCCGAGGGAGGAAACGACGCCGCCCGTGACGAAGAGGTGCTTGGTGGGGGCCTGCGGGTGCTTGCGTAACCGTGCTGGATGGTCAGGCAACGGCAACCTCCGTGACGACGCGGCAGGGGCTCGCTGTCAATAGCTGGGGCCTGCCGACCCACGGAACCCCACCCTAACACCGACTCCGACAAGCCGTCGCTGACGCGCCGTCGAATGGGCCCCCAGCTCGCTAGGGGATTATTGCGGGACGGTTACCGATGCGGCGCCCTGGCCGATGCCGTACTGACCGGGCTTGCCGCCGGCGGCGAGGCTGCCCAGGGCCAGCACCGAGGTGAGCCGGCCGGACTCCGAATCGATGTCGTCGACGGTGCTGACGGCGGTGCTCAGGGCGGAGTCGGACCTCGTGACGGCCACCGCGGCGGACCCGGAAGCCGACCCGTCGCGCCCGACCAGCACTGTGCCGGAGCCGTGCGGAGCCATCCCGGCGGCGAGCCTGGCTACGGAGGCGCCCTGGTTGCCTGCGTCGTCACCCAGCGCGCCGCCGGTCACGATCAGGGCGGTGTTGGCGGGTCCGATGCGCTGGTTGCCGTAGGTGATGAAGCCGGTGTCGCGCAGCGTCGACAGGACGGTCTCGCGCTGCGCGTCGTCGACGACCGAGACCTTCGGGTCCCTGTTGATCAGCAGCGTGATGCCCAGCAGGTCACCCGCCTGCGTGCCCTGGTCCACCGCCATGGTGCTCAGCTGCTTGCCCGCGGGCACGATCGGCGAGTTCACCACCGACAGCAGCTTCTCGGCCGAGTTGGCGTTGACGAATTCGGGCGTCAGCGCCACGGTCCCGGTGACCGTCCCGCCTGCCTGCTCCACCAGGCGCGCCAACCCGTCGACGTCGTCGTCTGTCGCATCCGGGGTCCGGAACACCACGACCGACTTGTCGGCGAGTGAATCACGCAAGATACGGGGTGCCATCTGTCCGTCGAATTCGCCTGCAGCGCTGAGCTTTTCGTTGAGAGCGTTCTTACTCCCCGGTGAGGGTCTCGATTTTGTTCTGCAGATCGGTCTTGTCGTCGCGAAGGCCGGACAGCACGGTGTCGGACAGCAGACCAGAACCCAGCGCGACGCCGATGGCCAGCGCGAGGAACACCGCCGCGAGTGAAATCGCGTGTGAGCGCAGGGAAATCACTTCATATTCTCCTCTTTGCGCAGGCGCTCATCGCGACCCCTAAGTTACCCAGCCCTGGACCCACAGCGCGAACCGGTTCCAGTAGTCGACGACCCAATCCACCAGTGCCGTATCTGCGCGTGACACCCACAGCGCGACGATCACCGCGACCAGCATGGCGAGCACGAGCAGTGCGATGGCACCGCCGGACACCCGGCTGCGATACAGGGTGGCGACAGCTCGCGCGTCGACCAGCTTTTCGCCGACTTTCAGCCGGGTCAGGAAGGTCGACGGATTGCTCTGCTGGCGCGACCGGTCGAAGAACTCCTCGATGCTCGCGCGGTGGCCTGCGGTCACGATGAGCGACGCACCGTGGTGGTCGCAGAGCAACAACGCCAGGTCGGCGGCCGAACCGGCGGCCGGGAACGTCATCGCCCCGACACCGAGGTCCTGAATCCGCTCGAGTCCCGCAGCGTGCCCGTCGGCGTCGGCGGGCAGCACGACCTGCGCACCGCATCGCAGCGCATCGGCGCTGATTCGGTCCGGGTCCCCGACGATCAGCTGTGGGCGGTAGCCGGCCTTACGCAGCACGTCGGCTCCGGTGCCGACACCGACCAGCACCGGTTGGTATTCCTTGATGAACGGCTTGAGCGCCTTCAGATCGGTGGCCGAACTCGGCTCCTCGGCCACGATGACGACGTGGCGGCGGTTCATGTCCACGTCGATGTCCGGGATGCCGATGCCGTCGATCAGCAGCGGGCTCTCGCTGCGGATGAACTCGATCGTGTTACCCGCGAAGGCCTCCAGATGTGCCACGAGCCCGCTCTTGGCTTCGTGCATCAGTTCGTGAATCTCGTGGTCGGTCCGCTCCGCGCCGAGGATCAGCCGCCGGTCACCGGAGTAGACCCCGCCCTCGTGAAGTCGCACCCGGGCGCCGTCTTTGACCTTCTTGAACACCTCGGCGCCGGTGTCATCGATGAGGGTGACGCCGTTGGCGACCAGAACCTCGGGACCGAGATTGGGGTAGCGGCCGGAGATCGACGGTGAGGCGTTGACGACCGCGGTGACACCGGCCTCGACGAGGGCATCTGCGGTGATGCGGTCCAGATCCAGGGCGTCGATGACGACGATGTCGCCAGGGTTGATGCGGCGCAGCAGCCGATCGATGTCGCGGTCCACCCGGGCTGTGCCGGTGATGCCCGGGCGAGAGCTGGCATTACGAGATAGCAGCGCTGACATCTTCATGCGCCGATTCTGTCGACAGGCACCCCCTACCTGTCGGAGGCGCGCCGTAACATCCGCCCCAGAAGTTACCTTGTTTCACATCTGTCACAGGTATCCTGGGCTTATTCGTGGCTCTGCTGCGCCGCCGCCAGCAGTTCACGGGCGTGCGCTCGCCCGCTGTCCGACTCCCCGAGGCCCGCCAGCATGCGAGCCAGTTCGGCCACGCGGTCCTCGTCGTCGAGCCGGCGAACCCCGCTCGCCTTGCCCCGCCCACCGCTGTCGACCACCAGGTGGACGTCGGCATAGGCGGCCACCTGGGGCAGATGGGTGACGACTATGACCTGGTGCGTACTGGCCAGACGGGCCAGCCGACGGCCGATCTGCACGGCCGCGCGGCCACCGACTCCCGCATCGACCTCGTCGAAGACCATCGTCGTTCCCTCGGTCGACGCGGCCAGCACGACCTCGAGCGCGAGCATGACGCGAGACAGCTCGCCGCCGGACGCGCTCTTGTTGAGCGGAAGCACATCCATACCGCGGTGCGCCGCGAAGCCGAACTCCACGGCATCGGCGCCGTACTGCCCGGCGTGCACGGTCACACCCGGGGACACGGTCAGCGGTGCGGCGTCATCGACGCGCGCGGCAAGAGGCGACACCGACACCGTGAACTCGGCGTCGGCCATCGCCAGACCCGAGAGTTCAGCGGTCACCGCCTTCGACAACCCCTTGGCCGCCTTCGTCCGCGCCCTGGTGAGATCGTTGGCCGCCAGCACGACATCGTCGTGCAGCGCGACGACCTGACGTTCCAGATCGGCGAGCGCCTCCTCGGACACGTCGAGCTGTGCGAGCCGGTCCCGCGACTGCTGCGCCCATCGCAGGACACCGTCGATGTCGGCGGCGTACTTGCGCGTCAGTGTGCGCAGTTCGCTCTGGCGAAGCAACTTCGCGTCCAGCGTGCTCGCATCGCCGGGCAGCGCGGCCAGATAGTCGCCGAGTTCGCTTGCCACATCGCCGATCACAACGAGCACTCCGTCGAGTTGTGCGGCAAGCGCGCGCAATGCGGAATCGCCGGTGGCCTCCATCGCCGACTTCGCCTGCCCCACACTGCCAACGGCCGACGCGGCTCCGGGTGACGGATCGTCGGGTTCTGCCAGCGCGGCACGCGCGGTTTGCGCCGCCTCCTTCACCGCGTCCAGCTCCGACAGCCTCTGAATGTCACTGACGAGTGCATCGTCTTCACCGGGTTGCGGTGCGACGGTGTCGATCTCGTTCAGGCCGAACTTGAGCCGGTCGGCCTCCTGCGCGAGTTCGCGCGCCCGCTGTGTGCGGTCGACCAGGTCGCGGCGGGCGGCCAGCCAGTCTTCGCGCAGTTTCCGGTATCGCTTCAACGGCTTCTCGACGTCGACGAAGCGGTCAAGGGCCGCGCGCTGCTCGTCGGGGCGCATCAGCCGGAGTTGATCGTTCTGGCCATGCAACGTGAGCAGTTCGGTGGTGAAGGTGCCCAACGACTTGGCGGGCACACTGCGCCCGCCGAGGTACGCGCGCGAAGGGCCGTCGCGGGCAACGGAACGGGCCGCGATGACGCTTCCGTCGTCGTCACGCTCTGCGCCCGAGGAATCCAGGATCTCGTCGATCTGGGCAGTCACGTGTTCGCCCAGCTCACTGGTGGTGAACCGGCCTTCGACGAGCGCCCGCTCAGCGCCCGACCGCACCCGCGTGGCGTCTGCGCGCGCACCGCCGAGCAGGTGCAGACCCGTGACCACCATGGTCTTCCCGGTGCCGGTCTCGCCGGTGAGCACGGTAAGACCGCGATCGAATTCGGCGGTCGCGGTGCTGATCGCGCCCAGCGACTCGATACGGATCTCGGATAGCACTACTGCCCGCGCCACCCCGTGACCGGCAACCGGAACTTGCGCACCAGGCGGTCGGTGAACGGCGCGCTGTCCAGTCGCACCCATTTCAGCGGTGTGCCGCACCGGGTCACCTCCAGCCGGCCACCCGCAGGTACCACCATCTCGCGGCGACCGTCGCAGAACACCAGCGCGTCGTGACCACGCGCGTCGACTTCGATCGCGATCGAGGCGTCGGGACTGGTCACCATCGGACGCGCGAACAACGCGTGAGCATTGTTGGGCACCACGAGGATTGCCTCCAGGTCGGGCCATACGATCGGCCCGCCCGCAGAAAACGCCCACGCCGTCGAACCCGTCGGGGTCGAGACGAGCACGCCGTCGCAGCCGAACGAGGAGACGGGACGTCCATCCACCTCGAGCACGGCCTCGAGCACTCCAAGTCGTGGACCCTTCTCGAGGCTGGCTTCGTTGAGTGCCCAGCCGCGGTCGATGATCTCGCCCTCGGCACGAACGACGACGTCGAGCGTCATCCGTTCCTCGACGCGGTAGTCGCGCTTGATGATGTGCTCCAGCACGGAGTCGATGGCCTCGGCTTCAGCTTCGGCGAGAAAGCCGATGCGGCCCAGATTCACGCCCAGCACCGGAATTTCAACGTTACGGGCCAGTTCGGCCGCGCGCAGGAAGCTCCCGTCGCCACCGAGCACCAGAACCAGCTCGCAGCCCTCGGCGGCGCGCTCGTCGGCGTCGACGACGTCGATTCCCGTTCCGATACCGCGCACTCCCGCTGGCTGCGCCGGTGCGCCGTCGACAGCCTCGGCCGACAGCGCTCGCACACGAATCTCGTTGTCGCCGAGTATTTTCTGTACACGCCGAGCTACGTCGGTGGCGTCGTCGCGGCCGGTGTGCACCACCAGCAGGATGTTGCGCTCGGAGCTCATTGCGGGCCCTCCGCGACGGCTCGGTGCACCGCGTCGTCGAGCGACTCCCCTTGCAGCGGGCTGTCGGTACGCGACCGCAACCGCAGGAAGTACTCGACATTGCCGGACGGACCGGGCAGCGGGCTGGCGGTGACCGCGACGGTGTGCCATTGCAGCGCGGCGGCGCGGCGGGCAACGGTGAGCACCGCTTCGGCACGCAGCTGCGGATCGGCGACGACGCCACCCGCGCCCACCCGGTCCTTGCCGACCTCGAATTGCGGCTTCACCATGGGAACGATATCGGCGTCGAGCGCCGCACACGACGTCAGTGCCGGCAGCACCGTGGACAGCGAGATGAACGACAGGTCGGCGACCACCAGGTCGACCGCGCCGCCGATCGTGTCGGCCGTCAGTTCGCGCACGTTGGTTCGCTCCATGACGGTGACGCGGGAATCGTTGCGCAGCGACCATGCCAGCTGGCCGTATCCGACGTCGACGGCGACGACTTCGCGGGCGCCGCGGTCGAGCAATACCTCGGTGAATCCGCCGGTCGACGCTCCTGCGTCCAGGCACCGACGGTCGTCGACCGCCAGCCCGAACACGTCCAGCGCGCCGATCAGTTTGTGTGCACCGCGCGAGACCCAGCCACGTTCGTCGGCGTCCTCGACCGTGAGCGCGGCACTGACCGCGATGGCGGTGGCCGGTTTGGCCGCGGGCATGCCGTCGATGCTGACCCGGCCCGCGCCGATCAGCTCAGCAGCCTGCTGGCGGGAGCGGGCCAGCCCGCGCCGCACCAGCTCGGCGTCAACCCGCGCCCGACGCGCCACGAGCGGGTCACCCCTTCTCGACCGACTCGAGAGCTTGCACCAGCAGGTCGTGCGCCTCTTCGAGTCGCGCGGCGATGGTGTCGATCTCGGAGTCGGCGAGCTGATCAAAGCCGGAGCCCTCCTGCGCGGGGTCGGGCAGATCTGCCAGCAACTCGGCGATTCGGGCGCGTATCTGGTCCGGGTCGGTACTCATGTCGCTGTTCACGCTAGCGGATTCGCGGAGTCGAGCACGGACCACGCCTCCAGTGCCTGTCGCGCGGTGTCGTCGCCCGCGTAAATGGTCAAGGGACGACCGTCGAGGCTCGCGTCCCAGACCGCGCTGGCGGTGGCGCGTACGACCGAGAGCGGATCCCCGGTGTCCCTGCCGGTGGCATGGACGGTGACCGCGGACGGCTCGATGTCGATGCGCCAGCCGGGATGCGGCCCGACACGAAGGATGTCGGCGCGGGCATTGAGCGCGCGCAGATCGGCCGCGAGGTAGTCCGGCCGCTCCGACGCCGCCGCCCTGATCATGTCGACCGCGGTGCTCACCCCCGTCAGCACCATCAGACTCGGCAGGCCGGCGGCCTTCGCGCCCGCGATATCGGTGTCGAGACGGTCGCCAACGACCAGCGGCGTCTGGAACGTGCCGCGGGCCAGGGCATCATTGAGCAGCGCCGGCGCAGGCTTGCCTGCAACCTGCGGCTCCTGGTTGGTCGCCGCGCGCAACGCTGCGACCATCGACCCGTTCCCGGGTAGCAGGCCTCGCTCAGACGGCAACGTCAGGTCGATGTTGGCCGCGATCCAGAGCGCCCCGTTGCGGATCGCCAACGCCGCCTCGGCAAGGTCGGACCAGCCCGTCTGCGGGGAATGGCCCTGGACCACCGCCTTCGGTCCGTCGGACCACTGCCGCACCGGTTCGAGTCCGACCGCCCGGACCTCGGCGGCCAGCGCGTCGGTCCCGACGATGAGAACTGCTGCGCCGGAGGGCAATTGGGCGGCCAATAGGTTTGCCGCGCTTTGCGCACTGGTGACGACGTCGTCTTGTTCGGCCGCGAAACCCAGCTCATGCAAATGCTCGGCCACCTCAGCCGGGCTGCGCGAGGCGTTATTGGTGACGTACAGGGTTCGAGAGCGGACGGTGGACAACGTCTCGACCGCACCCTCGGTAGCTTCTGTCCCACGAAAAACGGTGCCGTCGAGGTCGAGCAGCAGGCAATCATGTCCTTGCACAATCGCGCTCACGTCAGGTCAGCTCCGTGATCCGGTCCTCGGCGTCGGTCAGTCCCTCGACATCCGCGGCAGCGGCGTTGATGAACCATTGCAGTGCCTCCTGGCTCCGCCCCAGTGCCAGCAGTGTCTCGGCGTAGACATAGAAGAGTCGCACGGCGGTTTGGCCGGTTCGCGTCCGATCCAGTTGAGGCGTCGACAGAAGCGCGATGGCCTGCTCATGCTGACCGAGGTCTGAGCGGGCGCCGGCAGCGACGATGCGCATCTCGTCGGCATCGTCCCCGGTGAGCTCGGCAGCTTCGGGGCTGCGGGCCAGCTCGATCGCCCGTTCCGGACGTCCCACGCCGCGTTCACAATCGGCGATGAGTGGAAGCAGCGCCGACTTGCTGCCCATTCGGCGGGCGGCACGCAGTTCAGCCAGCGCTTGAGCCCAGTCACCGGAGTGATAGGCCGCGATTCCGACGGCTTCGCGAACCGCAGCGATGCGGCCGGATCGGGCGCGTGCCGCACGAGCGTGAGCCAGCGCGGCGTCGGGATCCTCATCGAGGAGAAGGCCTGCGGCCACCAAGTGCCGCGCGACCGTGTCGGCGGTGCTTTTATCCAAAGTCGTGAGTTCGCCGCGGATTTCCGGTGCCAACTGCTTGGCTTCGATATCCGCGGGCAACGGCGGGCCATCGTCTGCCGACGTCTCGTTGTCGGGTCCCGACTGGGCCCCTCGGGCCCGGTTGGGACCCGATGAGCGCGGCGGCGAGCGTCGGGGGCCGCGCCCGCGGTTGTCGCCGTTTCCGTCCTGGACCACGTATGCCTTTCTACCCGATCCCGCAGCAATTGAGAATTCGAGATTGAATCGCCGCAAATAGAATCACCCCCCACGCAATTGTGGGGGGTGATCCTA
>CAWJJA010000022.1:0-9943 GCA_963843135.1 uncultured Actinomycetota bacterium | reverse complement strand
CAAAGAGGCATTGACCGCCGACACCGTCGTCGGTGGTCACATCCTGGCCGTCGTCTCACCCACGCTGAACGGAAAAGCCCCACGGCAACTCGAGGCGATGCGCAGCAAGCAATTCCGGGTCGGACAGAATGTCGGAGATCGCTCCGTCCGCGACGATCACGCCACCGTCCATCACGACCGCCCGATCGCACAGCTGCGCCGCGTACGGCAGGTCATGGGTGACTATCAGCATGGTGGCGTTCAAACTCGTCAGCGTTTCGGCCAGTTCGCGCCGTGCGACCGGGTCAAGGTTGGCCGACGGCTCGTCGAGCACCAGGATGTCGGGCTCGCAGGCCAGCACCGTCGCGAGCGCAGCCCGTCGCCGCTGACCCGCGGATAAATGGGTCGGACTGCGCTCTGCGTGATCGGTCAGCGATACGACCTTTAACGCGCTCGCCACCCGGGCGGCGAGTTCCTCGCCGCGCAGCCCGAAGTTCGCCGGGCCGAACGCGACATCCTGAGCGACCGTCGGCATGAACAACTGATCGTCTGGGTCCTGGAACACCAGCCCGACGCGCCTGCGGATGTCGTGAAGACTTTTGCGGTCCAGCGGAATTCCGCTGATCTGCACCGACCCAGAGGTCGCCGTCAAGACGCCGTTCAGGTGCAGCATCAGCGTCGTCTTACCTGCTCCGTTGGGGCCGAGCACCGCGACGCGCTCGCCCATTGCCACCGTCAGGTCGACGCCGTCTAGGGCGACGTGCCCGTCCGGATAGACGTGACGAAGAGCTTCGATGCGGATGGCGGTCACAGGGTCATCCACGCCGTCGCCGACACCGCAACCGCAGCTGCCGCGGGAATCATGGCCACCACCCACTGGGTCGCCGCGGCCCTTGGCGGGGCCCCTATCACCGCGAGATCCGGTGCTTTGCCGTCGAATCCGCGTGACAACATCGCCGCATACACCCGTTCACCACGTTCGTAGGAGCGCAGGAACAACGCACCGATTCCGGTCGCGATCGCTCGGGCCTGATGCAGTGCGCGCGGCGAATCGCCGCGCGCGATCCTGGCCATCCGCATGCGGCTGGCCTCGGCTGACAGCAGGTCGATGTAGCGGATCATCAGCACGAGCACCGATGTCACCACTGCGGGAACCGCCAGTCGGCTCAGTGCAGCGGGTAGCTCGGTAGCGGATGTGGTGGCGGCGACGGTCAGTGCGGCCGCCACACCGAGGGTGCCCTTGATGACGATGCCCCATGCTGCCCACAAGCCGCTTACTGAAAGCTGCAGGCCCGCGACATCGATGCGTTGGCCACCCTCGGCGAACGGCAGCAGAATCGCAAGTACCAGAAAAGGTGCCTCGATCAGCATCCGCGGTAACACCCACCGCAGGGGTATCCGCGCGAACTGCCACATGACGACGATGATCGCCGCATAGATCGCGAACGGCCAGAACATTTCTCGCGGTGTTGCGACGACGGCGAAGACGAATACCACCAGGCATACGATCTTGACCTCGGCGGGTGTCCGGTGAACAACGGAGTCGTCGTGCCGGTAGAGCGGGTGCGCGCCAGCGCCCATGTGTCAGGTCTGCTTGTCGGCGGTACGTCGGCTGCGTGCGATCAACCAGAACGCCGAACCGGCCACCGCGACGGTGACGAGGACACCGATGATGCCTGCGATTCCTCCGGTGCCGTCCTGTCCGCCGATCGCGTAGTCGGCCAGTGGCGACGTGGCCATTGCGTGATCGGAGGCGTGTTGGGCGATGCAATCACCGGTGAGCACCTCACCGCCGGCGGTTTCGGTGACCTGGCAGCCCTGCAGCGTCGCGGAGTCCAGTCCGTCCGGGCTGGAGCTGGCGAAATACGACACGGCCCCGGCGATTACCAGGGTGGCCGCGGCGAACGCGATCCAGAACGACCATCGCTTCATGCCGACACCTCCGCCCGCGCGCCGCGCAACAGGTACACCAGGTCGGGACGGGATCGGGCAACCGCCACCACAGTCACGGCGGTGATCACTCCCTCCCCGATGCCGATCAGCGCATGGGTGCCGAGCATGTAAGCGGCCACCGTCCCGAGCGATGTGGCACCGGCGCCGCCGATGGCGTATTCGACGACAAACGCCATTGACGCGCATACCGTTCCGACCAGTGCGGCGATGAACGAGATGACACCGAGCCCGGCCACCGGTACATCGGGCTTCCGCCGCCGCGCGATCGCGTAGAGCGCGACGGCCGTCGCGTACCCCGCCGCGACACCGACGAGGGCCATATTGGTGATGTTGGTGCCCAACGCCGTGATCCCGCCGTCGGCGAACAGCAGCGACTGCACGACGAGCACGACCGCAATGCACAGCGCGCCGGTGTACGGGCCGACAAGGATTGCGGCGAGCGCACCACCGAGCAGATGCCCGCTCACGCCCGGCAGGATCGGGAAGTTGACCATCTGCACCGCGAAGATGAACGCCGCGACCAGGCCGGCGAGAGGCACCGTGCGCTCGTCGAGTTCGTTACGCGCCTTCATCGCACACAGCCCGACGGCGACGACGGCGATGACACCGAAGATCGCGGACGTCGGCGCGTTGACGATGCCGTCGCTCATATGCATGGCGACGTAGTTGGATGTCACCCGACGAGCCTAGAGCCCACACTGAACACATGTCTAGCTGAACACATGTTCATGTGTGGGTTTCAGGCGTCCTAACGCTTCGTGACGGTGACCGGCACGGCCTACAGCCTTCCCCAGGCCGTCCATATGTTCGGTGAAACCTTCGCCCCGACGCACCGCGTTCCCGATTGGTGACCGGCGCGAAATTCAGCTGTGCCGAGCGCCGATCCAGTGCAGCAGGTCGTGCACGATCTCATCCTCGAGGCGGTAGCTCACGGTGCGCCCGACACGCGACGACGACACCCAGCCTTGCTGGCGAAGCACGCGAAGCGCTTGAGATACGGCGTTTTCCGACCGCCCGAGTGCGGCCGCGAGATCGCCTACATTGATCCCGGGCGCCCGGTGCAGAACGAGCAGGATCTCGAGCCGGTTGGGGTCGGACAGCAGGTCGAAGCGCTGGGTCCATCCCGGGGTGTCCACATCGGCCAGGGCCGACGTCACGCGCTTGGAATGCGCGTGACCACCGGTGGGGACCATGGCTGGAGATTTTATCCGGCTCAGTCCAGGAATCCGTGCAGAAGCGTCGCCGAACCTGCGACGTGGGCCCGCATCGCGGTGGCCGCGCCATCACAATCGCCGGCCAGGATCGCCATCACGATGGCCTCGTGCTGTTCATCGGAGTGAGCGATATTGCGCGGCAACAACGGAATCTGATCCAGCAGACCGTTGAGCCGCATCCGGTTCTCGGCCACCAGCGGCACCAGCGATGGCGATCCGGCCGCCTCGGCGATCGCCAGGTGCAGCCGCGAATCCAGCCGCCGGTAGTCGACGGGTGCTGCACCGCGGACATCGGACAGCCGTGCCCATAACTCCTCGCGCTCCGCGGCGGTCAGGGTGCGGTTCGCCGCCATCCGCGCGGCGCCCACCTCCAGGATCTCGCGCAGCCGCAACGCATCGTCGATGTCCGCTCGCGTCACCCCGTCGGTGTCACCGGTTTGTCGTGGCAGTTCCTCGGCAAGGAAGGTGCCGCCGTACCGTCCGCGCCGCGGCACCAGATATCCCGCATCGGCCAACGACTTGATCGCTTCCCGCACGGTGTCGCGGCTGACCCCGAGCCTGGCTGCGAGTTCGCGTTCGGGCGGTAGGGATTCCCCGGGCTGCAGAAGGCCGAGCCGAATTGTCTGCAGCAGTCGCCCGACCGTGTCCTCGAACGCGTTCCCCGGCCGCACCGGGCGCAGCAGAGCGTCGCTCGCCAGGGGTACGTCCGGGTCGGCAGTCATGATTTTTACAGTGGGGTCACGTAGGCCGAGCTGATACCACCGTCGACCAGGAAGGTCGACCCGGTGATGAAGGAAGCGTCGTCGCTGGCCAGGAATGCGACGGCCGCCGCCAGTTCCTCCGGCTCGGCGAACCGGCCGACGGGGATGTGGACGAGGCGGCGTGCCGCGCGTTCAGGGTCCTTGGCGAACAGTTCCTGCAGCAGCGGTGTGTTCACCGGTCCCGGGCACAGCGCGTTGACGCGAATGCCCTGACGCGCGAACTGCACTCCCAGCTCACGGGACATCGCGAGCACCCCGCCCTTGGACGCGGTGTAGGAAATCTGCGAGGTGGCCGACCCCATCACCGCGACGAACGACGCGGTGTTGATGATCGAGCCCTTCTGCTGCGGAACCATATGGCGCAGCGCGGCTTTGGAACAAAAGAACACCGACTTCAGGTTGATGTCCTGCACCCGCTGCCAGGCGTCGATGCCGGTGTTCTCGATGAGGTCGTCCTCCGGCGGGCTGATGCCCGCGTTGTTGAAGGCGATGTCGACAGATCCGTACGTCTCGGCCGCGCTGTCGAACAGCGCATCGACGGCCGCCTGGTCTGCGACATCCACCGCGACGAAGGTTCCGTTGAGATCGTCCGCGACCGACTTTCCAGTGGTCGGATCGATGTCACCGATGACGATGGTGGCACCTTCGGCCCGCATACGCTTGGCACTCGCCAGTCCGATTCCGCTGGCGCCACCGGTGATCACGGCGACTTTGCCCGCCAGTCGTTGAGTCAGATCCATCAGGGCGCTCCGATCGCGTAGAAGACGTTCTTGGTTTCGGTGAATGACAGCGGCGCGTCCGGCCCGAGCTCGCGGCCAAGGCCCGACTGTTTGAATCCGCCGAAGGGCGTGTTGTACCGCACCGACGAATGCGAATTCACCGACAGGTTGCCTGCTTCCACCGCCCGCGACACACGCATGGCCCGCGACAGGTTGTCCGTCCAGATCGACCCAGACAGGCCGTAAGGCGTGTCGTTGGCCAGCGCGATTGCGTCGGCCTCGTCGTCGAACGGAAGGACCGCGACCACCGGGCCGAAGATCTCCTCACGCACGGTGCGATCCGAGCGCTGCGGGGTCAGCACGGTCGGCGGGAACCAGTAGCCGGGTCCCGACGGTGCGTCACCGCGAAACGCGATCGGCGCGTCGTCGGGCACATATGACACGACGGTGTCCCAGTGCGACTTCGACACCAGTGGGCCCATCTCGGTGTCCTTGGACGCCGGATCGCCGACCGCGACGCCTTTGACAGCAGGTTCCAGCAATTCCATGAAGCGGTCGTAGACATTGCGCTGCACCAAGATTCGACTACGGGCGCAGCAGTCCTGGCCGGCGTTGTCGAACACCCCGTACGGCGCGGTGGCCGCGGCTTTCTCCAGGTCGCAGTCGTCGAAGACGATGTTGGCACTCTTGCCGCCCAGCTCGAGGGTGACCCTCTTGACCTGAGCCGCCGCGCCCGCCATGACACGGGTGCCGACCTCGGTGGAACCGGTGAACACGATCTTGCGCACGTCGGGGTGAGCGACGAACCTCTCGCCCACCACCGACCCCTTACCCGGCAGCACCTGGAACAGATCCGCCGGCAGGCCGGCCTCGACCGCCAGTTCGCCGATCCGGATGGTGGTCAGCGGCGTCCATTCCGCCGGCTTGACCAGCACTGCGTTCCCCGCGGCCAGGGCAGGCGCGAAGCCCCACACCGCGATCGGCATCGGAAAGTTCCACGGCGTGATCACACCCACGACGCCGAGCGGTTCGTTGAACGTGACGTCCAGACCGCCCGCCACCGGAATCTGCTTGCCCGACAAACGCTCCGGCGTAGCCGAGTAGAACTGCAGGACATCGCGGACGTGGCCGGCCTCCCAGGTCGCGTTCCCGATCGGGTGTCCGGAGTTGGTGACTTCCAGCGCGGCCAGTTCGTCCACATGCGCGTCGACCGCGGCCGCGAAATCGCGCAGCGCGGAGGCGCGCTCCGCAGGGGCCCGTCGTGCCCAATCCCATTGCGCCGCCTTGGCGCGCGCCACCGCGTCATCGACACCCGCCACCTCGGTTTGCTCGACGGTGCGCAGCAGTTCCTCGGTGGCGGGGTTGATCAGATCGCTTGCGGTCACGCGTTCACGTTTCCTCTCCGATAGGTGGCGGCGGCTTGCACGACACCGGCGAACAGCCGTAGGTCGTCCAGCCGCTCCTCGGGGTGCCACTGAACTGCCAGCAGCCAGTTGTGCGGATCGTTCGCCGGATCGAGCTCAACCGCCTCGATGACGCCGTCGGCGTCCTGGGCGCTGACGATCAGGCCGTCGCCGATCCGGTCGATGGCCTGATGGTGATAGCACTGCGCGTCCGACGACTCACCGATCAGTGCGGCTAGTCGCGTCCCGGCCACGGTGCGTACCGATGACGTGTTGAACACTGCGTTGCCCTGCTGGTGGCGCGTATGGCCGAGCACGTCGGGGAGATGCTGGTGCAACGTGCCGCCCATGGCGACATTGACCACCTGGGCGCCACGGCAGATCCCCAGGACGGGCATGCCACGGCGCACTGCGCCCGCGAACAGCGCGAACTCGAATGCGTCGCGTAACCGGCTGTCCTCCACGGGCACATCGGTTGCGGGATGACGCTGCTGGCCGTAGGTGCCCGGGTCGACGTCTCGTCCGCCGGTGATCACCAAACCGTCGAGTCCGTCCAGCACCCGTTCGGCGATGTCGGCGTCGACGGGCTGTGGCGGCAGCAGCGTGCAGATGCCGCCCGCAAGAGCGACTGCTTCGAAGTAGATCGCGGGCAGGAAGCTCGCCCGCACATCCCACACGCCGGTCTGCGCCTTCTGCAGATACGTCGTCAACCCGATGACAGGGCGGAGTCTGCGCGATCCGCCTTCGCTACTCGCGTCAAAGCCGCTCAAAGCCGCGCACCCTCTCCCAATCGGTTACGGCGGAATTGAACGCGTTCACCTCGATGCGGGCGTTGTTGAGGTAGTGGTCGACGACGCCGTCGCCGAACGCCGAGCGCGCGATCTCGGACTTGTCGAACAAGTCGGCGGCCTCGGCCAGCGTTGTCGGTAGACAGTCGGCTCCGCTGGTATAGGCGTTGCCCTCCAACGCCTCTGGCAACTCGAGCTCCTGTTCTATGCCGTGCAGTCCACCTGCGATCAGTGCCGAGACGGCGAGGTACTGGTTCACGTCGCCGCCCGGCGCCCGGCATTCCACCCGCATCCCGTGCCCATGCCCGACGACCCGAAGCGCGCACGTCCGGTTGTCCATCCCCCATGCGATCGCGGTCGGCGCGAAGCTGCCAAGGGCGAACCGCTTGTAGGAATTGATGTTCGGCGCGTAGAACAGCGTCAGCTCGCGCAACGTCGCCAGCTGACCGGCGATGAAACTGCGGAACATCTGCGACATGCCGAGGTCGTCGTCGCTATCGGCGAACACCGCGGCGCCGTCGTCACCGCGCAGCGAGATGTGGATATGACAGCTGTTGCCTTCGCGCTCATCGAATTTGGCCATGAAGGTCAGGCTCTTGCCATGCTGGTCGGCGATCTCCTTGGCGCCGTTCTTGTAGATGGTGTGGTTGTCGCAGGTGGTACGGGCATGGTCATAGCGGAATGCGATCTCCTGCTGCCCGAGATTGCATTCGCCTTTCACGCCCTCGCAGTACATGCCGGCCCCCTCCATGCCGAGCCGGATGTCGCGCAAAAGCGGCTCCATCCGCGTCGAGGCGTGCATGGCGTAGTCCACGTTGTAGTCGGTGGCGGGCGGCAACCCGCGGTAGCCCGCGGCCCAGGCCTGCCGGTACCCGATGTCGAAAACCATGAACTCGAGCTCGGTACCGACATACGGCACCAAGCCGTGTTCGGTGAGCCGGTCGATCTGGCGGTTGAGGATGCTTCGAGGCGCCTGGGTGACCGGTCGGCCGTCCGTCCACGACAGGTCGGCCATCACCATGGCCGTGCCGGGCAGCCACGGCAGCAGCCGCAACGTCGTGAAGTCCGGCGTCATGACCATGTCGCCGTAGCCGGTCTCCCAGCTCGATATGGCATATCCGTCGACGGTGTTCATGTCGACATCGACCGCCAGCAGGTAGTTGCAGCATTCGGCGCCGTGCTCGGCGACGTCGTCGACGAACAGCCTGGCCGAAACCCGCTTGCCGGTCAGCCGGCCCTGCATATCGCAGAACGCGACGATCACAGTGTCGATGTCGCCTGCGGCCACCAGGCGTTCGAGGTCGGCCTGCGACAACATGCCCGATGCGGCGCTCATCCTCTGAAACCCTGCCCTTCGTAAGCCTTCGAGACGATAGAGATTTGACGATTAGTCAACCATTGAAGTCCGCGCAGCCTGGTGATTCCCGGGTGTTTTACAAGATTGTCACTTCCAAAGGTAGGACACCAGACCTTTGGCCAGTTTATTCTCCGTATGCGCATATCCGCGAAATAAGGGAGCGAACGCATGGCCGACGAAAAACGGACGAGCTCGGGCGGCGTGACGTACAGCCAAGCCGGCGAGGGCTACTTCGAGAAGAGGCAGCTGAAGCGGACGGCGGGCTTCTGGGGCCTGTGGGGCATCGGCGTCGCCGCAGTCATCTCGGGCGACTTCTCCGGCTGGAACTTCGGCATAGGCGCGGCGGGCTGGGGTGGTCTGGCGATCGCCTCGATCGTGATCATCATCATGTATTTCGGCATGCTGTTCTCGATCGGAGAGATGTCGGCGGCCATGCCGCACACGGGCGGCGCGTATTCCTTCGCGCGAGCTGCGATGGGGCCGTGGGGCGGCTTCGTCACCGGATTCGCCGAGACGATCGAGTACGTGTTCACGACGGCTGTTGTGGTGTTCTTCTCCGCGTCCTATGCCAATGCGGTCACCGATGACCTGTTCGGGCTCAGCATGCCGATGTGGGTCTGGTGGATCATCCTCTACGCGATATTCGTCGGCCTGAACTCGTGGGGCGCGGAGATCTCCTTCAAATTCGCGCTGGTGGTGGCGGTCATCTCGATCGGCATCCTGGTGTTGTTCGGCATCCTCGCGATCGTCAACGGCGCGGTCGACTTCAACAGACTCTTCGATATGCCCGCCGATCCTGCGGTGGCCGGTTCGTCGACGTTCCTGCCGATGGGCTGGGTGGCCATCCTCTACGCCCTTCCGTTCGCGATGTGGTTCTTCCTCGGCATCGAGGAACTGCCCCTTGCCGCCGAGGAAGCACACAATCCTGCACGCGATATCCCCAAAGCCGGGATCTGGGGCATGGTCGCCCTGGTCGGCTGCGGCGCGATTGTCTTCTTCCTCAACCCGGCAGTCACCGGGTCCGCCGCGCTAGGCGAGTCCGATGAGCCGCTGCTCGACGGATTCCGCGCGTTCCTTCCGACGAACCTGGCTGCTGTTCTGTCGGCATTCGCGCTGATCGGCCTGCTGGCCAGCCTGCAGGGCATCATGTATGCATACGGCCGCAACATGTACTCATTGAGCCGTGCGGGATACTACCCGAAGACGTTGTCGCTCACCGGTTCTCGGCAGACGCCGTACGTGGCGTTGTTGGCGGGCGCGATCATCGGGTTCGTCGCCCTGCTCATCGTCAACGCGAACGAGGGCGCAGGCGCCGTCGTGCTCAACATCGCGGTGTGGGGCGCAGTGTTGGCATACGGCCTGCAAATGATCTCGTTCGTGCTGCTGCGTCGCAAGTTCCCCAACGCGAAACGGCCATGGGTCAGTCCCACCGGCAACGCGGGAGCGATCGTCGCCCTTGTCATCGCCGCGGTGACGTTCGTCGGCATCCTGATCAACCCGGACTACACGCGCGCCGTCATCGCGATCGCCATCTTCTACGTGATCGGACTTCTGGTGTTCGGTCTCTACGGTCGCCACCGACTGGTCCTCTCACCCGAGGAGGAGTACGCGGTGACAGGCGGTCTGCACGGCTTCGATCCCGAGGCCGAAGGGCTCGGCGGGACCATCGAGGACGAGATTCTCAAGGGCCATACCGACTAGGGGCGTCGCAGGTCACATCCTCGACCCGTTTCCACCCCGTCAATTCGGGTAATGTCCCCAACGTGTGC
>CAWJJA010000021.1:0-12478 GCA_963843135.1 uncultured Actinomycetota bacterium | reverse complement strand
CGAATTCGGCGATGAACGGAATCGAGCCACCCATTCCCATGTCCACCGGCTCACGGCCCCATGCCTGGCAGAAGGCGGCACGTGCGGCGTCGTAGACCGGCCCGCTCGCATCGATCGCGTACGGCTGGCCGATATCGCCTGGTGTGACGGTCACCTTCGCGCCCCATGGTGCGTGCTTCTCCAGGTGACGGGTCAGCGCGTCCAGATGGGCCCGCGCGTCGCCGCCCGGCGCCACCCGCATGCTGACCTTCGCCCGCGCCCGCGGGATCAGGGTGTTCGACGACGACGCGATCGGCGTGGTGTCGATACCGATGACCGCAATCGCCGGTTTGGCCCAAAGTCGTTGCGGTACCGAGCCGGAGCCGATCTCGGTCACTCCGTCCAGCATTCCCGACTCTTCGCGCACCCGCTCTTTCGGATAGTCCACGTCGGCGGCGCTCGCCTCGTGCAGACCGTCCACCGCGACGTTGCCGTCGTCGTCGTGAAGCGAGGCCAACAGGCGCACCAGCACGCTCAGGGCGTCGGGTACCACGCCGCCCCACAGACCCGAGTGCAGGCCGTGGTCGAGGGTGGCGACCTCGACGACACAGTCGGCCAATCCCGCGCAGCGACACCGTCAGGGCGGGGATCTCGGTGCTCCAGTTGTCGGAGTCGGCGATGACGATGACGTCGGCGGCCAACGTATCCTTGTGCGCGGCCAGAAGCCGACTCAGCGACGGAGATCCCGTCTCCTCTTCGCCTTCGACGAACACCGTCACACCGACCGGTGGTTGACCGCCGTGCGCGCGGAACGCGGCGAGATGTGTTGCGATTCCTGCTTTGTCGTCTGCGCTGCCGCGACCGTACAGCCGACCGTCACGCTCGGTCGGCTCGAACGGCGGCGACACCCACTGGGAAGGGTCGCCCTCGGGCTGCACATCGTGATGGGCGTACAGCAGCACCGTCGGCGCGCCGTCGGGCGCCGGATGCCGCGCGATGACGGCGGGCGCACCGTCCTCGCTGACGATCTGTACGTCACCGAACCCGGCCTGCGACAACAGCTTTGCCACCGCTTCCGCGCTGCGCTGCACCTCGCCGCGGCGCGCCGGGTCGGCGCCCACCGACTGGATGCGTACCAGGTCTTCCAGGTCCTGCCGCACCGACGGCAGGACGTCGCGCACGCGCGCCACGAGATCGCTCATGTCAACGAGGTTAGCCGGTCACTTTTCCACCGCGAGCGTGCGCAGTTGTACAGAAAACTGCGGCGTGTCGTGTGCAAACACGCACGCTCGCGCGGCAGAGGTGATGCCCGCTCAGCGGTGGCGAGGTGGCTCAGCGCTCCTCGAGCACCGCGACCGCGGCGGCGGTATCGCCCTCATGCGTCAGCGACAGATGGATCGTCACGTTCTCGAGGTGTTCAGCGATGGCGCCGGTCAGCCGCACCCGCGGCCGACCCCACATATCGGTCACCACCTCGATATCGCGGTGGATGCCTTCGGGCAGCACGGGCCGCTTGGAGAACCGCGACCCCGACCACGCCTTGATCACCGCCTCCTTGGCCGCCCACCGGGCCGCCAGGTGCCGCGCCGCCGACGAACTCTTGTCCGCGGCGTCGCGGCGCTCACCGGGGGTGAACGTCTCGGCGAACACCGTGCCGGGCTGGTCGACCTGCTCTGCGAACTCGGGGATCGAGACCAGGTCGATGCCAACGCCAACGATGCTCATTCGAAGAACACTAGCTTCCGCTATCTGCGCTTCGCGCAAGCGCTCATCGCGTGTACACACCGTTTTCGCCAAGCCTCGACGCCGGATCGAGCAGCATGTCCGCCTCTTCGCGGTTCTCCGGCGCCTCATCGTCGAGTCGACGGTTGCTCGCCGGCCGCTCGTACAGCGACTTGCCACCTGCGATCGCCGAGGCGAGCCGTCGCTGCCCCGCGAAGATCCGCGCGCCCGCCTGCTCCTGATAGGCCTCCCGCTGCTCGGGATCGAGCGCAGCGATGAACGCCTGCGGGTGCACCAGCGCGATGACGCCCGACACGTGCCCGAAGCCGAGGCTGGTGATCAGACCCGCCTTCAGCGGGAACTTCTCCCCCAGCCGCAGCGTCTCGCGCACCCACACGAAGTGCTCGGAACCGGCCAGCTCGTCGTCGACACAGTCCAGGCTGCGGTTCGGCGGGATGACCCCGTCGCGCAGCATCTGGCACATGCCCATCATCTGGAACACCGCAGCGCCGCCCTTGGCGTGACCCGTCAGGCTCTTCTGCGACACGATGAACAGCGGCGCGCCGTCGGATCGACCCATCGAGTCCGCGAGCCGCTCGTGCAGCTCGGTCTCGTTCGGATCGTTGGCCAGCGTCGAGGTGTCGTGCTTGGACACCACCGCGATGTCGTCGGCGCCGACGCCGAGCTTGGCCAGCGACCGGGACAGCAGCGACTCCTTGCCGCCGCGGCCCGCGCCGAGAGCGCCGAGCCCTGGCGCCGGGATCGAGGTGTGCACGCCGTCGGCGAACGACTGCGCGTAGCCAACCACGGCCAGCACCGGCAGACCCATCTTCAGGGCGAGATCGCCGCGGGCCAGCAGGATGGTGCCGCCGCCCTGCGACTCGAGGAAGCCGAGCCTGCGACGGTCGTTGGCGCGGGAGAACTTCGAATCGCTGATGCCCTTGGCGCGCATCATCTCGGTGTCGGCGGTCGCCGCCATGTCACCGAATCCGATGATCGCCTCGAGCGTCAGGTCGTCGAAGCCGCCTGCGACGACGAGCTCCGCCTTGCCCAGCTTGATCTTGTCGACGCCCTCCTCGACCGACACCGCCGCGGTTGCGCACGCGCCGACGGGATGGATCATCGAGCCGTAGCTGCCGACATAGGACTGGATGACGTGGGCCGCAACGACGTTCGGCAGAACCTCCTGCAGGATGTCGTTCGGCTTGTTCCGCCCGAGCAGGTTGCCGTGATACATGGTCTGCATCGAGGTCATGCCGCCCATGCCGGTGCCCTGCGTGCTGGCCACCATCGCGGGGTGAACCCAGCGCATCAGCTCGTTCGGGGTGAAACCCGCTCCGAGGAACGCGTCGACGGTGGCGACGATGTTCCACACCGCGACCCGGTCCAGCGACGTGTTCATGTCCGCGCTGATGCCGTACACCGTCGGGTCGAACCCGGTGGGGATCTGACCGCCGACGGTCCGCGACAACTTCGTCTTGCGCGGCACCCGGATCTCGGTGCCCGCCTTGCGGGTCACCTGCCAGTCGCTGCTGTCTGCCACCGGGGTGGCAACGGTGTGCTCCGGGTCGAACTGCACGAACGCGCGAGCGTCGGCCTCGGACGACACCACGAAGGTGAAGTCCTTGTCGAGGAACACCGACACCAGAAGCGGTGACGCGTGGTCGGGATCGATCGCACCGTCGTCGACGAACTCGCGGATGCCGGTGCGTTCCACGACCGCGTCGTGGTAGCGCTCGACCAGCTCCGACTCGTCGACCATGTCGCCGGACTCGGCGTCATACCAACCCGGCTTCGGGTCGTCCTCCCACTTGATGAGGCCGGTGGTCCAGGCCAGCTCGAGCACACCGGCAGCCGACAGCTCGTTGTCGACCTCCATCTCGAAGCGGGTCCGCGACGAGCCGTACGGGCCGAGCTCGGCGCCGCCGACGATCACCACCATGTCGGCGGGGTCGATGTCGAGGTCGTCCCATGCCGGCGGCGGCGCGGAGGTGAAGCCGCGCGGCGGCGACGGCAGCGCGGCGATGGTGCCGTCCTGCTCGTCGGTCTCCTCGCCGGCCTCTGCAGCCATCTCCTCGCGGGCCTTGGCGGCCAGTTCGGACATGTCGATGTCGATATCGCCGAGCCCGCCGGTCAGGTCGACCTTCAGCGGCTCCTGCGCGGCGGCCACCTTCGACTCGATGCTGCACAGGTCGAGCAGCATGGCGGCCATCTGCTCGGTCGAGTAGGTGGTGACGCCTGCCTCCTCGACGGCGTTGACGATCGCGTCGTTGGCGCCCATCAGACCGGTGCCGCGGGTCCAGCCGATCAGCGCGTGCGCCAGGCTGACGCGCTGCGCCCACGACGACTCGGCGCTCCACCGGGTCACGACCGCGTCGAGCGCGGACTTGGACTCGCCGTACGCGCCGTCGCCACCGAACATGCCGCGGTTCGGCGAACCGGGCAGCACGACGTGCAGACGCGACGCGATGTCGCGCTCGGAGCCGATGTGCGAAAGCCCGCCGATCAGCCGCTGCACGGCCCACAGCAGAACCTTCATCTCCATCTCGGAGCGAGAGCCCGCCTCGGACAGGTCGCCTGCCACCCGCGGTGCCGCGAACGGGAACAGCAGGGTCGGCGTCTGCGCATCCTTCAGGTGAATGGACTTCGGCCCAAGGTTTTCGGACTGCTCGTTACCGACCCACTGCGCCAGCGCATCGATGTCGGAGTAGGAAGCCATGTTCGCAGGCACCACCCACAGGGCCGCGCCGAAGCGGGCGTTGTCGCGGTAGAGGTTGCGATAGAACTCGAGACGGTTGTCGTCGAGCTTGGACGTCGTCGCGATGACCGTAGCGCCGCCGTCGAGCAGACCGGCGACCACCGAAGCCGCGATCGAACCCTTGGAAGCGCCTGTCACCACAGCGATTTCGTCGCTGTAGCGACCCTTGCCCGGATTCTCCGCGCCGGCTGCGGCACGCCCGAACAACGACGCGTGGATGTTGCGTCCGGCGGCCAGTGACCTGCCCTGCCACCACGATGCCTGCTGGCCGACGACGTGGCCTGCACCCTCGAATCGCTCGGAGAGCTCCTGCCAGTTGGCGTCGATCTCGCCCTCGTCCATCAGCCAGAGCTTGACCAGATCCTCGCGTGCGCTTGCCCACCGGTCGTCGAACAGAACCGCCTTGCGGCCGTCGAACACCGGTGCCACCAAACGCGGCCAGTCCGAACCGAGTTCGGTGGTGACCAGGTCGATCAGTTCGGCGTCGGTCGCGGCCTCCGGAGTGGAGACGGCGTTGTCCAGCCCCAACTGGTTGAGGATGGTGCGTGCGGCAGAAGCCAGCACACCGTCGCGGCCGGTGACCTGCTCGGCGAACTCGGTCAGCGCTGCGGAGTCGACGACCCCGCCGCCTGCAGCACCGCCAGCCGACGGCAGCGCCACGGAGATGCCGCGCCGGCCTGCCACCGCCTGCCACCGCGGCGTCGATGACCTTGTCGACCGTCGCGGCGTCGGCCAGCGCACCGTCGTGCAGCCCGCCCAGACCGCCGCCGCGCACGCTGGTGCCCTCGCGGGTGCCCAGCGCGACCTCTACGGTGACGTGCTTGGCCCAGCCGTCGCCGAGCTCCCACGCCTTCTTGACGCGCTCGGCGATCGCCGCCGGCCGCTTGCCCGACGGGCCGAGCACCGTGCGCAACTGGTCGTTGATCGCATCGGAAAGCACTGGGCCGTAAGGCTTGTAGGTGCGGGCGAGCTTGGTGACCTGACCCTTGAGCCCGGACAGATCGGCCTCCGCGGCGCCGTCGATGGCGCCGAGATCCAGCTCGGAGCCGAGATCGACGAGTAGCTGGTTGCGCCTCGACGACGCACCGTCGGTGATCGACTCGATGGAGTCCAGCGGCTCGATCTGATCGATGCGCATCTTCGCCGACAGCGCGATCAGCGCCATCGTCGCATCGGCGGCGTCGAAGGTGATGTCGTCGGGCCTCGGAGCGCCGCTGGGCGCGACATTGGGGCTAGGAGCGCCGCTGGGCGCGACATTGGGGCTAGGAGCACCTGCGGGCGCCGTCGGAGCGGCGGCGGGTGCGGGAGCCGCGGCTGCAGAGGCCGGTTCGGCCGCTGCCTCGGCAGCCGGCGTCGCCGCCTCTGCCTCGTCGTCGTCCTCGTGCGCGGGGTCGGTGTCGTTCGCGAACAGCACCGGCGCGTCGCGCTCGGAGTTGAGTACTTCCGTTGTGTTGTGCGAATACTCGGGCAGCTTGAGCGTGTTGGTGGCCAGGCCTGCGACGGTCGGTGCGGACTTCACCCCGATCTCGACGAACCTCTCCACGCCGAGACCGCCTGCGGCCTCCTCGATGAAGAGAAGGTCCTGCGTCTCGATCCAGCGCACCGGGCTGGCGAACTGCCATGCCAGAAGCTCGATGACGACCTTGCGGCACAGCTCGCGCGGCTTCTCGTTCCGCCACGTGTCGTAGTCGGCGAGGATCTCGTCGAGCGGCTCGGCGGGCACCAGATCGCGGATCTCCTCGATGAAGTCGCGATCCAACGTGAACGGTCGCGGCACCAGGTTCGGGATGTACTTGCCGATGAGCAGGTCAGGATCGGCGTCGCGCGGCATGACCCGCTCCAGCGAGCGGCGGAAGTCGGCCACCCCGACCCGCAGCACAGAGGAGTGGAACGGCACGTCGATGCCGGGCACCAGGATGAAGGACCGCTTGCCGCCGCTGATCTCGCGGCGCTTCTCGACCTCTTCCTCGAGGGCCTCGAGGCCACGGACCGTACCCGCGATGGCGTACTGCGAGCCGCGCAGGTTGAAGTTCACGATCTGCAGGAATTCGCCTGTGCGCTCGGAGATCTCGGCGACGAAGTCGACGACGAGGTCGTCGTCGAGATCGATCTGCGACGGCCGGATCGCGGCGAGCCGGTAGTTGGACCGGCCGAACTCGTCGCGCGGGACGATGTCGTGCATCTTCGAGCCGCGGTGGAACACGACCTCCAGCAGCGCCTCGAGTTCGTACACGCCGCTGACGCAGGCCAGCGCCGTGTACTCACCGACGGAGTGGCCGCAGGCGATGGCGCCCTCGACGAACGCACCCTGCTCGCGCATCTCGGCGACCTGCGCGGCCGCCACGGTCGCCATGGCGACCTGGGTGAACTGCGTCAGGTAGAGCACGCCCTCCGGGTGCTGATAGTGCACACCGCTGGCGATCAGGCTGGTCGGGTTGTCGCGCACCACGTGCAGCACCGAGAAGCCAAGGGTTTCGCGGGTGAACTTGTCGGCGGAGTCCCACACCTTGCGGGCGGCCTTCGACCTGGCGCGAACGTCCATGCCCATGCCCTTGGACTGGATGCCCTGCCCGGGGAAGGCGTACACGGTCTTCGGCGCGGCCAGCTGAGCCGTCGCCGCCATCACCAGATCGGATCCGACGCGGGCGGCGATCTCGAGAATCTCTGCGCCACGGTCGATTCCGACACGGTCGACGCGGATATCGACCTCGTCACCCGGCAGCACCATGCCCAGGAATCGGGCGGTCCAGCCGATCAGCCGGGCAGGCGGAACGGCCCTGCCGTCGGTGGCGGTGACGACCTGCTGCGCGGCTGCGGACAGCCACATGCCGTGCACGATGGGCGATTCCAGGCCCGCCAGCAGCGCCGCTGCGCGGTCGGTGTGGATCGGATTGTGATCACCGGAGACCACCGCGAACGCACTCATGTCGCCAGGTGCGGTGACGGTGACGTCCCGACGACGACGCCGTGGCGTATCCGTCGCGTTGTCGGTCATCGCGCCGCCTGCGCGCGGCGGGTCGGTCAGCTCGAGCGCGCCGGTGCGGCCGCGGATCGCGAACCGTTCCTCGAGCTTGGCCAGCTCCGTGCCATCGGCATCGCAGATGGTGACCTCAACGGGCACCACACGTCCGACCTCGGTGTCGGTAGCCGCCGAAGCCGTTGCGACGACCGTCAATTCGGCTTCTGTCTTCGGCAGCTCGGCGAGCAGGTGCGCGGCGTGGTCCAGGTGGACCAGGCTCAGCAGTCCCTCGACGACGGGGAAGCCCTCGTCGGTGACGGCCGAACCGATCACCGAGAACACCGCGGGCCAGCACAGGCCGACCAGCGCATCGGGCACCAGCCGCAGACCGGGCGCCAGCGGCGCACCGAACGTCGCGGTGACGCCCTTGTGGTCGGCGACCTTCTCCGGGTCCCAGTCGACGGTGACCTGTGCGGTGTTGTTCACCACCGTTGGCAGCGAATCGGGGCCTTCGGCGCCCGCGGCGATCGCCAGCACTGCGCGCATCGCATCGGAGGCATCGTCGACGGTGACCACGGGCATACCGCCGTCGACCGTCGCGGTCGGCAACGTGAAACGGATCTTGATCCAGGTGCCGGAAAGCGGAACGCTCAGCGTGACCGTCTCGTCATCGGACAGCTCCAACCGCGCGCCCGTGGACGGGTGTGTGGCAGAACGGTTTTGGTTGACCTGCCACTTGGCCGGCGCGCCGATCCGGTGCACCGGGTTGATGGAGGTGCGGCCCGCCCACAGCACGTCGGGCGCGTCGAGCACGACGGCAAGCGCACCGGTGACGTCGCCGCGCGCCTGGCGGCGCGTGACCACGGAGACGGGCTCGGCGCCCGAGGCGAGTACCTCGTCGATCGAGGTCTTCTCGAAGCGGTCAAGCAGATCACCGACGGGCTCGTCGACCGTGGTGATACCCGCAACGGCCTGGGTGCCGGGGATGATGCACACCTGGTCGGCGTCGTAGCGGGCGTCGTGGGCCTGCCACAGCGAGTCGCTTCGCCACCAGCGCCGGACGTCCTTGTCGATGACGGGGACGAAGTTGACCGGCTTGCCCGGCGTCTTGCACAGCTGGACATAGAACGGCACATCGGCTGGATGCAGCTTGATGGTGTCGGCGTCGGGGTAGCGGCCGACGAGCGCGGCGATGGCCTGCTCCGGCGATTCGAGCAGCGCTTCGTCAGCGAACAGCGTCTCGATCGGCCCGAAGTCCTTCGGGTGCAGACGGGCTTCTGCGCGCTTGAGCATGTCGGCGAACCGGTCGCGCCAGGTGTCGGCGAGCCACGGGCTGCCCGGCGCGGCGGTGTCGGCAGTGCTGTTGCCGTCGCCGATGGCGAGCTCGACATAGCGCTGCAGCCACTGCAGGTACGTCATCTCACCGATGTCGCCGAAGTACGGCTTGCAGGTGTTGGCCATCGCGGCGATGATTTCGTCGCGCCGCGCGGCGACCGCCTCCGCGTCACCGGCAACCTCGTCGAGCAGCCGGCCGCAACGCGATGCGGTGTTGTCGATCTCGTGGATGTCCGCGCCGAGCTGGCTGCGGCTGGAAGCCATGCCGCCCTGCGCTTTTCCGGCGCTGATCCAGTGATCGGTGCCGCCGATGTCGACCAGCATCTGCTTGACCGACGGCGACGTCGTCGCCTCTTTGGTCGCCATCGCGGCGGTGCCGACGAGGATGCCGTCGACGGGCATCAGCGGGAAGCCGTAGGTCTGCGCCCAGCGGCCCGACAGGTAGTCGGCCGAATGCTCCGGGGTGCCGATGCCGCCGCCGACGCACACGGTGATGTTCGACCGTGAACGGAGTTCGGAGTAGGTGGCGAGCAGGAGGTCGTCGAGGTCCTCCCACGAGTGGTGACCGCCTGCGCGGCCGCCCTCGATGTGCATGATGACGGGCCGGGTCGGCACCTCGGCGGCGATCCTGATGACAGAACGGATCTGCTCGATGGTGCCGGGCTTGAACACGACGTGGCTGATGCCGACCTCGTTGAGCTCTTCGATGAGCGCGACGGCCTCTTCCAGCTCGGGGATGCCCGCGCTGACGACGACGCCGTCGATCGGGGCCCCGGACTGGCGCGCCTTCTGCACCAGTCGCTTTCCGCCGACCTGGAGCTTCCACAGGTACGGGTCGAGGAACAGCGAGTTGAACTGGACGGCCCGGCCGGGCTCGAGCAGCTGCGTCAACTCGGCGATGCGGGCGTCGAAGATCTCCTCGGTGACCTGTCCGCCACCCGCCAGCTCGGACCAGTGGCCCGCGTTGGCGGCCGCGGCGACGATCTTGGCGTCGACGGTGGTCGGGGTCATGCCCGCAAGCAGAATCGGCGACCGGCCGGTCAGCCGGGTGAATTTCGTCGACAGCTTCACCGAACCGTCGGGCAGGGTGACCAGCGTCGGGGCGTAACTCGACCAGGGCTTGGCCACCTCGGGCACCGCGCCGACGGTGAAGAGGTTGCGCTGCCCGCCGCGGGTGGCGGCAGGCACGATGCCGATGCCGAGGCCGCGGATGACCGGTGCGGTCAGCCGGGTCAGGATGTCGCCGGGGCCGAGGTCGAGGATCCAGCGGGCGCCCGCCGCGTGCAGGTCGCTGATCTCTTTGACCCAGTCGACGCGGCGCACCAGGATGGCCTCGGCCATCTCGCGGGCCATCGCCTCGTCGAGGCCGACGGCCTGCGCCCAGTTGCCGACCATGTCGATGGCGTCGGACAGCCGCGGCGTGTGGAAGCCGACCTCGACCTGGACCGGATCGAACATCGGGTTGAACACGGCGCCGCCGCGAATCTTGTTCTTGCGCTCGGCTTCTTCCTTCTCAGCGATCTGCTGGCAGTAGAGCTCGAAGCGCGACAACTGCTCGGGCGTTCCTGTGATGACGACGGAGCGCCTGCCGTTGCGGATCGACAGCACCGGCGGCAGCACGGTGCGCACGTCCTGCGCGAACTCCTCGAGAAGCTCGGCGATGCGCGCGGGGTCGGCGTTGGTCACCGAAACCATCGGCGGGTTGTCACCCAGCACAGAGATGCCGCGGCGGCGGGCCACCAGCGTGCCCGCGGTACCGATCAGCTGCGCCATCGCCAGCAGTTCGACGTCTTTGGCGCCCTTGGCGGCGAGCGCCTCGACGGCCAGCACGCCCTGTGAGTGGCCTGCGACGGCGACGGGCGGGGTTTCGGTCAGATCCATGCCCTGGCGGTGGAGCGCGCGCACAGCGGCGATCTGCGTGAGCAGCACCCCGGGCACCGATACGGCGGCCGAGGTCAGGTTCTTCGCGGTCGGCACGGCTTCTTCTGCCGCCAGCGAGCGGACCCAGTGCAACGGTTGGAACCCGATCGGACGCACGACGATCAGCTCGCGCGCAACCGGCCCGAGCAACAGCTCGGCTTCGCCGACGAGCGTCGCCAGCTCGGCCTCGATCCCGGCCGAGGACACCAGCTCTTCCAGGGACTCCAGCCAGGCGCTGCCCTGACCGCCGAACGCGACGGCGTAGGGCTCGCCTGCGGTCAGACGATCGACAAGGGCGTGGCTCGACTGAGGTACTCCTGATTCGTCGTCGCGGCCGGTGGACACTCTGTCGTGTTCATTGATCGTCACGTCTCGTAATCTCCTCAAGTCCTCTTCATGCACGTCTCACGTCGTACGTCGTCTTATGTGGGCTGTCGCTGTCTGGGGACCGTGCGACCCGGCTCCCCTGCGGGGTCACACTTGATTCGTCGTCGAATCCCGACTGGCTTCGGACTCATCCCGCGATCGGATGGTCTGACGGCCCTTCGTGGACCGTCCCTCGGACATTCCAGCTGTACTAAGAGTGTCATAAGGGCAAGCACTATTTTCACGCCCGAAATGGTTACTGGCGAGTTCTACGCTCGGGTAACCATGTGTTGTGTAACACGTGGTACGAAAACGCCTGAAGACATCCGGGACAAACGTCCTGCATGCAAGTGGTTACGGTCGAGTAGGCGAAACGGTGCAGATCAAAGCATGACT
Source organism: uncultured Actinomycetota bacterium (assembly GCA_963843135.1). Taxonomy (GTDB): domain Bacteria; phylum Actinomycetota; class Actinomycetes; order Mycobacteriales; family Mycobacteriaceae; genus Mycobacterium. The sequence goes on along the minus strand of CAWJJA010000021.1, from coordinate 1,043 downwards.
GTGACCAAATCGTTATGTAGAAATTTGGTCTCGTTCGCGGCGTCCGCGCGGCCGGATCAGACGCGACAACTCGACGGAATTTGTCTAGTCGGGAACGCCAACCAACGAAAAACGTTTGCTGCTGTTACTTACTGATCGGTAATATTCAGTCCCACTGACCGAAGCTCGGCTTGAGGACATGGTTGATGTCCACCCCGATGCCGCCGACGTTGCGCTTGTCGATCTCGACCTGATGCAGATGTGCTGCGGGGTGGGTGAAACCCTTCGGTGATCCCCAGTTGTGCTGCCAGAAATACGAGCCAAGGCCGTCTTGGAGCGCCCAGTCGATGGTCTTGGAGTTGGCGTAGACACCCACCCGCTGATGTCCCAGGACGGTCTCCCAACCGCGCAGATACGGCACAACCTGGGCCTTGTACTGCTCGTATGACGGATCGTCGTCGATCGATGTATAGATCGGTGCGCCATAGGAACCGCCCGCGGCGACGTGTAACTGCCAGCCGCGCTTGGCGTGCAGAACGCCTGCGTTCTGGCCACCGAGCCAGTCGGCGGTGTCCTGCTTGCCGAACTGGTAGCAGGAGACGATTTTCAGGCCGCTCTGATAGAGGTCGCGGGCCTCGGGAAGCTGGATCGGCTTACCCAGCATCCACTGCCCGCCGGGCCTTCGGTCCGACACATAGCGGATAGCTCCGTGCGCGCCGGCGGCGCGGATATCCGCGGCTTTGATCACGCCGGCCGCGTAATCCAGCAGGATTCCCAGCGGCGCGGCTGCCGCCTGCGCAGGCGCGACCAACGACGACGCGGCGAGAATCGCCGGGGCCGCGGCCGCGCACTTCAGAAGGTCCCGTCGGGACATGAACACGTGCCACAGGATACGACAGAAACCTCTATTTTCACTCTGACGCCACTGGTCACACTTGCATCAAGATTCCCAACTGCCGAGTTTCGCTCGAGGCGACCCTCACCTGAAAGCGATTTCGGCGTGGAAACGCGCGCTGAGCGCAGCCAAACACGCCGAAATCGCGACTGTGCTGCGGTTTGACCGC
>CAWJJA010000020.1:0-15002 GCA_963843135.1 uncultured Actinomycetota bacterium | reverse complement strand
GGGAGCTGGTGGCGGCGTTGAAGGCGTTGGCCGAACACAGTGGAGACGCCGCGGCAGAGGAAGCCGCTCATGCGCAGAGCCTGTTGCTGAAGAGGGACGCGGTCCGTGCCGCGCAGACACACTGGAAGGCGTTGTGGCCGAAGACTTCTCGCCGTTCCTGCAACCGGCGCCACGATCGGTCGTCACAGCCTTGAGAGCCCCAGGCAATGGGCACGTGTTCCGGCGCAGCGAGTCACGCGACGATAGTCGCACGACCGGATGACGGCTCGCCTTGATTGTGGTGACAGAGCTGCCGGCTGACGAGCTCCGGCGGCACTCAACCGTGAGCAGTGGCTCGGCGGCCACAGGACACCAGGAACTTCGGATGATGCCACTGCAGCAGGAGATTCAGTCGGCTCAGTCATCCATCGACCAACAAGCATTGCTGGGGGAGCGGGAACCAGCGCAGTGATTCGAAGTGCTTAGGTAGGTCGGTGGCCCCGTCGGTGACTTCGTCGGGGCGGGCATCCAGCAGGGCGCGGGCCTCCCGCAGATGATCGGCGAGGCACTCCTCGCCGAGAGTTCCGACTACCGCCGGACACTGCAGGATTCCTGCATCGTCGTAGAACACGTCGGTGAGTCGAAGTGCAGGTTGCAAAGGACCTCGTCGATGACGCCAGAGGCCGGTGTCCGGATGGAAGACGTAGTCGCGCAGGAGACGGTGGCCGTACCGGGCGAGCAGCTCGACCGCGTCGATCAGGTAGTCGCGAACAGTCTCGGATACGAAGTAGTTGAAATTGATGCGTGTCCATCCGGGTTTGATCCCCTCGCAGCCCAGTGCGATTTCGTCGCGGAAGGCCCGGGAACGTTGAGCATCGATGGTCAGGAGCCGGTGGCCGTAGGGGCCGGCGCACGAGCAGCCGCCACGGGCCTGAATGCCGAACAGGTCGTTGAGCACGGCCACGACGAAGTTGTGGTGCAGGTATTGATCAGCGCCGGAACGGATTCGGAATGAGACTATGGAGAGTCGTCGGGCCTCGGGATGCCCGAGGATGTCAATGTTTGGGTGATGCTGCCAGCGGTCCAGGGCTCGACACCACAGTCCTTGTTCACGTTGCTCGATGAGGCCGGCGCCCACCGCCTCCTTGAGCCCGAAAACCATTCCAGCTCTGATCGACTCGATTATGGCCGGGGTACCCCCCTCCTCGCGGGCGACGGGGTCATCGAGGTAGCGATGTTCGGTTTCGTCGACGAAGGCCACGGTTCCACCCCCCGGCACAGTGGGTACGGCATTGCGCACCAACTCGCGGCGGACCACCAAAACCCCAGGTGTTTGCGGCCCACCGACGAACTTGTGCGGTGACAGAAAGATGGCGTCCTTGTGATCGCCGCGGCCGAATACGCTGTCCCGCATACGGATCGGGACGTAGGGCCCGGCAGCGGCGTAGTCCCAAAAGGAAAGCGCACCGTGCTCATGTAGCAGTGCGGCGATCCGGTCGGTGTCGGACAACACCCCGGTGACGTTGGAGGCGGCGGAGAAGCTGCCGATGCGCAGTCGACGATCCTGGTATTGGATGAGCCGTTGTGTGAGTTGGTTCAGATCAATGTGACCGTCAGCGTCTTCGTCGATTACCACCAGGTCAGCGACGGACTCCCGCCACGGCAGCTCGTTGGAGTGGTGTTCGTAGGGGCCAATGAAGACCACCGGCCGCTCCAGGGCGGGGATTTGTTCGTCCCATCGGTAGCGCTGGGCCAGCGCAGACGGGACGCGCAGTTCGAGGATGTCGATCAGCTTGTTCACCGCGGCCGTTGCGCCGGACCCGCAGAAGATCACCAGGTCCTCCTCGGTGCCGCCGACGGCATCGTGGATGAGCCGACGTGCATCCTCTCGCAGCACAGAGGTCTGTAGACCAGTCCCGGAGCTTTCGGTGTGGGTGTTGGCATAGTGCGACAAGACGTGCTCGCGGATGAAGTCCTCGATAAAGTCCAGCGACCGCCCCGACGCCGTGTAGTCGGCGTAGGTGATCCGCCGGCGCCCGTAGGGTCCGTCGAGGACTGCGTCCTCGCCGATCACCCCGCGCCGGACCCGCTCGAGCAGTGGCGAGGTTGGTAGTGGCGCAGCGGACGTGCCGCCGCTCACAGTCGTGGTGGGCATGTGGTCGTCCCCTTCTCCGATGGCGAATCGACGCGTACCACCACGCCAGTGTGAATCCGGTGCGAGGACCACACCAGGGTCATAAGTCTCTGCTGCTGCATCCCCTGCGCGGCATATGTTTCGTCGTATGGCAGATCACGATCACCAGTCCGCTGTGCTCAATGAGCTGAAGCCGCAGCAACGCGCGCTTCGGCAGATGATTCCCGAGGTCTATGACGGCTTCGGGGCGCTGAGCCGGGCATCCCTGGGCACCGGCGTCATCGATGCCAAGATCAAGGAACTGATCGCGATGGTGATAGGAGTCGTCGAGGGCTGCGACGGGTGCATCGCTTCGCACGCGCGAGGTGCGGCCCGCGCGGGTGCCAGTAAGCAGGAGGCTGCCGAAGTCATCGGTGTCAGCATCATGATGCACGGCGGACCGGCCACCATCTACGGAGCGCGTGCCTACGCCGCCTTCTGCGAGTTCGCTGATACCGGCGAAGGTCAGTCGACGTGACGGGAAAGGGCGACTCGAGCCGCCAGATCTGCTGACGCGCCCGCAATACTTTTGTTCACCGACGACGGCAAGGACTTGTTCTGGCACCGGCTTGGCCATCAGCCGAGAGCACGTCGGCAACTTCATCGTCGCCTGGAAGCAGGGCACGGAGGCGATCGTCGAACGAGTATTCGGGTGAGCCTGAACGGCTTACGGCGAAGCGCGGTGGATTCTCGGTCAGCGGACGGTGCCGTCGGTACCGTCGTCGCGAATCACTGGCTGCCCGGTCCGCTGCCACGCGCCCATCCCGCCGACCATGTTGTAGGCGGTGACCCCGACCGCCGCGAGTTTTGTTGCCGCCAAGCCGGATCTGTTGCCCGACCGGCAAACCGCGACAACCGGGGCGGCCGTGTCGAAGGTGCGCGCGTCGAGGTCGCCAAGGCGCACATGGACCGCGCCGGGAGCATGTCCGGCTGTCCACTCGTCATCCTCCCGCACGTCGAGCAGAATGGCGCCGGACGCGTCGACAAGTCCCATCGCCCCGATCGGATCAACTTCTAATACCTGCATCATGCATTGCCTTTCACGCGGATCGAAGACTCCATGTCGTCGGATGTCGAGGGCGGCCCCATGTCAGCCGGGTCCGGGAGACACAGCGTCACCCTCCGAGGGCGACTGCGCGTCTGGGAGCGGTTGAGTCCTCGCCTGATACGCGGGGCGTGAACGGACCTTCAACGGCCACCAGAACCAGGGGCCGAGCAGAGCCGCGATGGACGGCGTCATCAGTGAGCGAACGATCAAGGTGTCGACCAGTAGCCCGATGCCGATGGTGGTACCGCCCTGGCCCACGTTGAGCAGATCGCCGGAGGCCATGGATCCCATGGTGAAGGCGAACACGAGGCCGGCTGCGGTGACGACGCTGCCGGTGCTGCCCATCGAGCGGATGATCCCGGTGTTGATGCCGGCGCCTATCTCCTCCTTGAAGCGTGAAACGAGGAGCAGGTTGTAGTCGCTGCCGACAGCCATCAGGATGATCACGGCGAAGGCAAGCACGATCCAGTTCAATTCGATGCCGACAATGCGTTCCCAGACCATGACCGAGATGCCGAACGCGGCGCCCAGCGACAACACGATGGTGCCGACGATCACCAGCGACGCGATGAAGGCCCGGGTGATGACGAGCATGACGAGGAAGATCAGCGTGAGGGCGGCAAATGCGGCGATCATGGTGTCGTACTTCGCGCCGGACTGGATGTCCCGGTAGGTAGCCGCGGTGCCGGTCAGGTAGACCTTGGCGTTGGACAGGGAGGTGCCCTTGACCGCCTCGTGTGCAGCCACGACCTCCTCGTCGACGGTCGAAATTCCTTCCTCTGTCGCCGGATCGACGTCGTGGGTGATGATGATGCGCGCCGCCTTGCCGTCTGGCGACAGGAACAATTTCAGTCCCTTTTGAAAGTCGGGGTTGGCGAAGACTTCCGGTGGCAGGTAGAAGTACTCGTCGCTCTTGGAGGCGTCGAACGCTTCGCCCATCGCGGTCGCGGTGTCGGTCATCTGCTGCATCTGGTTGATGAGGCCGTCGAAACTGCTGTGGATCGTCAGCAGCGTCTGCTGCATCGCGGTGGCCGTTTGGATGATGGGCCCAAACTGCGCGACCATCGGCGGGGCCAGCGCGTCCATCTCGTCCATGCCGTTGACCACGCCGTCCATCCCTCGCACCATCGCGTCCATATCGCCGACCACCGTGGCCATGTTGCCGCTGAGCGCGTCGACGCCGTCAACGGCGTCGAATGCCGACCGGATTCCCCAGCAGGCCGTGATGTTGAAACAGTGCTGTTCCCAGTAGAAGTAGTTGCGGAAAGGTCGCACCGCGTCGTCGAAATCGGCCAGGTGATCTCGCATCTCGTCCACCGAAGTCTTCATGGTGTTCAAGTCATCGACCGTGCGGTGCGCGGTGTCGAGCGTGCCGTGAGCACTGTCGACTGTGCGGTGCATGGCGTCGGAGAACCGGTTCATCAAGTTCTGCATCTCGGTCATGGATGCGATCATTCCGCCGAGATCGTCCGACATTTTGCTGATGTCGCCCACGCGCTGTTTCAGGAACTGCAGGTTCTGGGTGATCGGTACCGACTGCATACTGACCTGATAGGGGATCGAACTGTGTGCGATCGGCGAGCCCAACGGGCGGGTGATGCTCTGCACCATGGCAAGCCCCCGGATCCGGAACAACGCTTTGGCGACCCGGTCCAGCACGATCATGTCGGTGGGGTTGCGCATGTCGTGATCGGATTCGATCATCATGATGTCGGGGTTCAGTCGTGCTGGACTGAAATGCTTTTCGGCGGCGGTGTACCCGACGTTGGCTGGGACGTTCGCCGGCACATAGAAACGATCGTTGTAGCTCGTCTTGTAGCCGATCATCGCGAGAATGCCGAGGAGGACGACCGCGGTCGCGGCCGCGAGAATCGGTTTGGGCCAGCGGACTGCGGCGGTGCCGATCCTCCGCCATCCCTTGGTCTTCATCTTTCGTTTCGGCTCCAACAAGCCGAAACGGGTTGCTGCCACCATGACGGCGGGCGCAACGGTGAGGGAGGCGGCGACGACCACGATCAACCCGATCGCCGACGGGTACGCCAGTGACTTGAAGTAGGCCAGTCGCGTCAACCGGAGACACAGTACCGCTCCGGCGATGGTCAGCCCCGAGCCGAGAATCACGTGACCGACGCCGTGGAATGCGGTGTAGTAAGCGGACTCTGGGTCTTCGCCGCTCTGACGCGCCTCCTGGTAGCGGCCAATGAGAAATATCGCGTAGTCCGTGCCCGCGGCGATCGCCAGGGCCGTCAGCAAGGGAACTGAGAACGTCGAGAAGTCGATCAGTCGGACGTGCCCGAGCAGGGCGACCGCGCCGCGCGCGGACCCCATCTCGATGCCGACGACCGCCAGGATCAGCAGCACGGTACTGATCGACCGATAGACAATCAGCAGCATGATCGTGATGACGATCATGGTGACCACCGTCATCTTGATCATGCTCTTGTCGCCGCTGTCGAGTGTGTCTGTGGTCAGTGGTGCGGGTCCTGTGACATACACGTGCAGCCCGGCGGGCGGCGGAGTGGCATGCACGATGCCGCGGACCGCCTCCACCGATTCGTTGCCCTGCGTGCTGCCCTGATCACCGGCGAGGTTGAGCTGGACATAGGCGGCCTTGCCGTCGCTGCTCTGCACACCCGCGGCGGTGATCATGTCACCCCAGAAGTTCTGGACGTGTTGGACGTGCTCGGTATCCCGTTCGAACTTCTCGATCAGGGTGTCGTAGTACTGGTGCGCGGGATCGCCCAGCTTGTCCTCGCCCACCAGCACGACCATCGCAATGCTGTCCGACGTTGATTCCTGGAATTTCTCGCCCATCTTCTTCGCGGCGATGACCGAGGGCGCATCCTGCGGCGACATCGACACCGCGTTGTGTTTGCCGACCGTTTCAACTTGCGGGAGAAGTAGATTGAGCGCTGCGGCGATCGCCACCCAGATCAGGATGATCGGCACGGTGGCGATCCGGATCGCGCGGGGGATGAACGGGCGCGTGCCGTGAGCACTCATGCCGCTTTGTCCAGACAGAAGGCCTGGGCGTCGCGGCCTTCGGCGTGGTTCTCGTCGACCAGCTTGTCGTTGACCAGGATCCGGCAGCCGAGCTTGTCGCTATCGCCCTGGGCAACCACGTTGGCCAGCATCCCTGGATCCGTGGTGGTCACGGTCACCGACCAGGGCAGGCTGGTGAAACCCGCGGTCAGGGTCTTCCCGTTGACGTCGAGATAACTGACCCGGCCCGTCGCTGCCTGGGGCCCGACGATCTCGTAGGTCACCCGTTTGGTGTTGAACGGCACGATGGCGTCGGCGTGACCGGTTGCCGGCGCGAGGGGCTGATCGGTGTCGAAGAAGGTGCGCAGTCGGCCCACAACCGCCCCGGCTACTACGAGCGCAAGAACGACCACCACGACAACCCAGTACCGCTTCAACCAACCGACTATCTGCGGCTTCGCCATCTTTCATGCCCCATCTCAGAAGAGTGACCAAACCAATCGCGCGATCTGGAGCAACCCCGAACTTCCAATGGAGTACACGGAGTTTAATCGCGACGAATGACTGGACGGGATAAAAATACCATGGGGGGTATGGTATTCTGAAGTCTGTGAACAAATCGGCCGAGGAGGACGCCGCGAACATGAGTGAGCAACAACCACGGAGGGACGCCGACTTGGCGGCGACGCTCAACCGGCTGCGTCGCGTGCAGGGCCAACTCGGCGGAGTCATCTCCATGATCGAGCAGGGCCGCAGTTGTAAAGACGTCGTGACTCAACTTGCCGCGGTTTCAAAGGCGTTGGATCGTGCGGGCTTTACGATCATCGCTTCCGGACTGCGCAACTGCCTCGATGCCACCGATGGCGGCGATGGCCATGGCGAGGTGTTGACCATCCAAGAACTGGAAAAGTTGTTCTTGAGTCTCGCCTAGACCTTCGCGGGAAAGGGAGTTCGCATGTGTCGTGGCGTTCAATGCCGCGTTTGCGGCAAGACCACTTGGTCGGGTTGTGGGATGCACATCGACGCCGTCAGGCGGAGCGTGCCCGCCGGCCAGTGGTGCGCCGGCCACTCGAGCGGTGAGGTCAGTCCCGCCCGGAAGAGATGGTTCAGAAAGTCCACAGGTGCGCAGGGAAACTCGTAACAGCCGCGGTAAGGCCGGTCCACTTGCAGTGATCGATTGCGCTGAGCCATCCTGCCAGTGCGCAACCAGGCCACGGCAGGGTGAATCTCTTGCGCGAGGATGACCGAGGAAATGGCTAGAACGAGCCAGCCGAATGCCTTTCGTAACGCTTCGGGTTCGACCTTGGCAGGTGGGTGGGCGCCGATGAGGGAGCCCACCACGGCTGCCGCGGTGACCGCGAGCGTCACTGCCCAGTCGATGTGGACGCTCGAGAGGTACCCGCCCAGGCCTGCGAAGGACTTCATCGCGATGACGATCAATGACGTGCCAACGGCGATGGGCATCGGCAGGCCGCCGAGGAGCGCAAGTGCGGGCGCTACGAGAAAGCCGCCGCCGGTGCCGACGAGTCCGGTGACCAGCCCCACCACGGGACCCTCGGTCAGGATCTTGGGGACGGGCAGGCGATGCGAGGGGCCGGTTGAGACGCCGTTCTTGCGACCCTTCAGCATTGCAACGGCAGTGGCGATCATCATCAGCGCGAACCCGATGAGCAGCACCGTCCCGGGAATGAACCGGGCCAGTAGGCCGCCTAGATAGGCGCCGGCCATGCCTGCGCCGCCGAATATCAGCGGCTCGGGCCACTGCCGGCTCGGCCGGTCCGGTGTGCCACTGCACGCGCCCGGCGCGGGCGTGTGAGACGGCGCTGACCGCGCTTGTCACGCCGACCACCAGCAACGGCGTCGCGATGGCCTGCTTGGCATCCATACCTGCCACTTAGGCGAGTCGCGGGACGGTGAGAATCGATCCGCCGCCGCCGAGGAGACCCAGCGCGATGCCGACGGACACGGCGAGGACAACGGTCAAGGCGGTGGGGGCGGTCATGGGAAGGGTCCTTCCGGCGGGTCGGCGGTGACGAAAGCCTCTAGGGCTCCAATACCACCAGGGGTATCTTTGAGAAGAATATGAGACATACCCCTCGGGGTATCAGCAATGCCGGAATAAAATACCCCGGTGGGTACTTGAAATACCCATAGGGGTATATGCCAGGATGGCATTGCCAAGCTTCCGAGAGAAAGAAGACGACGATGATCCTGCAGCAGTACTACCTGGACTGCCTCTCCCACGCTTCTTACTTGATCGGCGACGAAACCACCGGCCGCGCAGTCGTTGTCGACCCGCAACGTGATGTAGCCGAGTATGTGGCCGATGCCAAGGAGCAGGGCCTGACCATCGAACTGGTCATCGAGACCCACTTCCACGCCGACTTCCTGTCCGGACACCTGGAACTGGCGCAGGCCACCGGGGCGAAGATCGTCTACTCCTCGGTCGCCGAGACCGAGTTCGAGTCGATGGGGGTCGCCGACGGCGAACGCTATTCGCTCGGGGATGTGACGCTGGAGTTCCGCCATACCCCGGGGCACACTCCGGAGTCGCTGAGCATCGTGGTCTATGAGCATGCCGACGACAAGGTCCCCTACGGTGTGCTGACCGGCGACGCGCTCTTCATCGGCGATGTCGGGCGCCCGGACCTGCTGGCATCGATCGGCTTCACCCGCGAGGAACTGGCGGACAAGCTCTATGACTCGCTGCACAACAAATTGATGACGCTGCCTGACGCGACCCGGGTGTACCCGGCGCACGGCGCCGGTTCGGCATGCGGCAAGAACCTCTCCACCGACCTGTGGTCGACGATCGGTGACCAGAAGGCGACCAATTACGCGCTGCGGGCACCTGACAAGGCGACGTTCATGAACCTGGTCACCGAGGGGCAGCCGCCCGCGCCCGGGTACTTCGTCTACGACGCGATCCTCAACCGCAAGGATCGCGAACTGCTCGACGAGTCCAAGATGCCGGCCGCGATGACCTATGAACAGGTCCGCGCAGCGGTCGACGGCGGTGCTGTCCTGGTCGACGGCCGCACGCCCGAAGAGTTCGCCCAGGGCCACCTGCGCGGCGCCATCAATATCGGGCTCGAAGGCCGCTACGCCGAATTCGCCGGCTCGGTGCTGCCGTCCGACGTCGACGTCGTGCTGTTCACCGAACCGGGCCAGGAACTCGAGGGCAAGAATCGACTCGCCCGCATTGGCTTCGACCGGGTGACCGGTTACCTGGCCGAGCCGTTCCAGGTGATGTTCTTCCACCAGGACGACGTCCAGATGGCCTCCAGGTTGACCGCAAAGGCGTTCGACGGGCGGGCATCGGAGCTCACCGACCTGCAGATCGTCGACGTCCGCAACCCCGGCGAGGTCGAGGCTGGAACCATCCCGAACGCGACCCCGATCCCGGTGGGGCAGTTGCCCACCCGGCTGGGCGAGCTCGACGCCGCCAAGCCGACCGTCGTGTACTGCGCAGGCGGCTACCGGTCCTCGGTGGCGGCAAGCCTGTTGCGGCAGCGCGGTTTCGCCGACGTGAGCGACATCCTGGGCGGCTTCGGCGCCTGGGACGAATCCCACCAGAACGCCTGAGCAATCCAAGGAGAGGAGCACCATGACCACCACCGCCAAGCACCAGATCATGATCGTCGGCGGCGGAACGGCGGGCATCACCGTGGCGGCCCGCCTGTTACGCAAGGGCTATTCCGACGTCGCGGTGATCGAGCCGTCGAGCACGCATTACTACCAGCCGCTGTGGACGCTGGTGGGCGGCGGGCAAGCAAAGGCCTCGACCACCGAACGGCCCGAGTCCTCGGTCATGCCGAAAGGTGCGACATGGATCCACAAGGCCGCCAACGCCTTTGACCCAGAGAACAACACAGTCACGTGCGCGGACGGGGACACCTACGGCTACGACGTGCTCGTGGTGTGCCCGGGCATCCAGCTCGACTGGAAGGCCACCGAAGGCCTGGAGGAGGCCCTGGGCCGCGACGGCGTGTCATCGAACTACCGGTTCGACCTCGCGCCGCGCACCTGGGACTTCATCCGGAACCTGAGGTCGGGTGCCGCGGTGTTCACCGTTCCGTCCGGTGCGATCAAGTGCGCCGGAGCGCCGCAGAAGATCGCCTACCTGGCGTCGGACTACTGGCGAAAACAAGGCGTGCTCAAGGACATCGACGTCCACCTGGTCATGCCGGGACCGCGACCCTTCGGCATCCCCGCGATCGCCGATAGCCTTGACGCGGTCATCGCCGACTACGGCATCACGTTGCACAGTAGCTCCGAGGTGACTTCCGTCGACACCGCGTCGCACAAGGTCGGCATCACCAGCGTCGGCCCCGGCGGTACCGACACGATGCTGTCCTACGATGTGTTGCATGCCGTACCACGGCAGTCGGCGCCGGACTGGATCAAGTCCAGTCCGCTGTCGACCGACGACCCCACGGGCTATGTCGAGATCGACAAGCACACCTTGCAACACGTTCGGTATCCCAACGTTTTCAGCCTCGGTGACGCCGGGTCGTCGCCGAACTCGAAGACGGGCGCCGCGATCCGCAAACAGGCCCCCGTCGTCGTCGACAACATCGACGCGTTCCTGAAGCGACAACCGTTGCGCGCGTTATACGACGGATACTCGTCGTGCCCGATCGTCACCTCGTCGCACGCGATGCTGCTCGCCGAGTTCGACTACGACCTGAACCTCGAGCCCTCGTTCCCGCTGCTCGATCCGACGAAGCCGCACCGGGCGTACTGGTACCTGAAGAAGTACGGGCTCCCTTTCATGTACTGGAACCTGATGCTCAAGGGCCTGGCCTAGCAATTCGACTGCGCCACTTGTAAAGACGAAAAGAAAGGACACAGCAATGACGATCAAGAACCTGTCCGGAACCGACTTCGAGTCCACGATCGCCGACAACCCGATTGTGTTGGTCGACTTCTGGGCCTCATGGTGTGGACCGTGCCGATCCTTCGCCCCGGTATTCGACCGCTCGGCGCAGGCTCACCCCGACGTCGTGCACGCCAAGGTCGACACCGAAGCCCAGCGGCAGCTGGCTGCGGCGCTGGAGATCCAGTCGATCCCGACCGTCATGGCCTTCCGTGACGGCGTCCTCGTCTACCGCCAGCCCGGTGCCCTGCCTGCGGCCGCGCTCGAGGACCTGATCACCCGGGTCAAGGCGCTCGACATGGCCGAGGTCCACGCCAAGATCGCAGCGGCGAAGTCCTGATCGCATTCACAAGGAAGGACGATCCAATGTGCTACCCCGAGAAGTGTCCTCGCTGCGGAAAGACCGGATGGGCCGGCTGCGGTCAACACGTCGACGACGTGATGAGCTCGGTGCCCCCGGCTCAACGATGCACCTGCGACGGCGATTCCGCGCTCGCCCCCAGATCCGCAATCACCAAAACGCCATTTCACCGCCGACCAAGATAGAGGACCGACATGACCACCATTGAAACCCCCAGCCCCGTGAACACTATGCCGCGTATCGGTGATCCGGCCCCGGCCTTCACCGCCCCGACCACCCAGGGCGAAATCAATTTCCCCGCCGACTACGCAGGCAAGTGGGTCATCTTCTTCTCACATCCCGCCGACTTCACTCCGGTTTGCACCAGCGAGTTCATGACGTTCGCGACGATGCAGGAACAGTTCGCCGCCTACCACACCGAACTCGTCGGGCTGTCGGTTGACGGGCTCTACAGCCACATCGCCTGGCTGCGGACCATCAAGGACAAGATCTCCTACCGCGACATGAAAGACGTCGAGGTCACCTTCCCGCTGATCGAGGACGTCTCGATGGAGGTCGCCCGCAAGTACGGGATGATCATGCCGGGCGAGGATTCGACCAAGGCCGTGCGCGCAGTGTTCGTCATCGACCCCAAGGGCACGATCCGCGCCGTCATCTACTACCCGCTGAGCCTGGGTCGCAACTTCGACGAGTTGTTGCGCGTCATCCAGGCCCTGCAGACAGCAGACCACTTCGCTGTCGCGACACCGGCCGACTGGCGCCCGGGGGACCGGGTCATCGTGCCGCCTGCCGGCTCTTGCGGCACTGCCAAGGAGCGGATGGACAGTCACGTTGACGGCGTCGAGTGTGAGGACTGGTTCTTCTGCACGAAGGAGATCTCCGCGCAGGAGGTCGAGTCCGCCATTCGCGGTAACCAATAGGGCGCGCTGGACAGAAAATACCCCCATGGGTAACGTGGGCAGAGTCGGTGAAAGGAGGCGAACATGGCACTGGCCATATCGACCACACTGCGGGCGTCGTTTGAAGACGCGGTGCAGATGACACGAAAGGCACTGTCTGATCAGGGTTTTGGAGTTCTCACCGAAATCGACGTCAAGGCCACGTTGAAGGCGAAGCTGGACGAAGACATGGAGAACTATCTGATTCTCGGGGCGTGCAACCCGCCACTCGCGCACCGCGCGGTCAACGTGGATCGGAAAATCGGTTTGTTGTTGCCGTGCAACGTGGTGGTCCGCTCGGATCCCGCCCATGACGGCACCGTGATCGTCGATGCAATGGACCCCCAGATCATGGTTCAGGTGGCTGACGAGCCAGGTCTGCGTGAGGTCGCCGACGACGCCGCCGAAAAGCTGCATGCCGCGATCCACGCGCTGTCCCAGACCACGCCCGCGAAATAATCGAGGCCCTGCGATGTGCGGGCGAAGGTCGAAAAAGTGAGCATCGGCATCGCCCTCGCGCTCGGTGCCGTGATCGGTGCGTTGTTGGGCTTGCTCGGCGGCGGCGGATCCATCCTTGCGGTACCGGCACTGGTCTACGTATTGGGTCTTGGTGTCGACCAGGCGATTCCGATGTCCCTGATAGTGATAGGCACCGCCTCCGCGGTCGGTGCGCTGCCCAAGGTCCGAGCACACCACGTGCAGTGGCGACTGGCGGGAATCTTTGCGGCTGCCGGTATCCCGGCCACGTTCATCGGTACCGCGATCGGCAAGCACCTGCCGCAGTCGGTCCTACTGATCGGCTTCGCGTCGGTGATGGTGGTCGCCGGCGTTCGGATGCTGCAGGACACGGGCGACACCGGAACCGCCTGCAGCGTGGGTGACTCCGGAATCAACTGGCGTCGTTGCGCCCCGCGGTCGATCCCCGCCGGATTCCTCGTCGGTCTGTTGACAGGGCTGTTCGGCGTCGGGGGCGGCTTCCTGATCATCCCGGCGTTGGTGCTGATGCTTGGCGTGGAGATGCCGGTCGCGGTCGGCACCTCACTCCTGATCATCGTCGCCAATTCCGCCGCCGGTGTGGTTTCCCATCTAGGAGGGGCCAGCATCGACTGGTCGATCACCGCCGCGTTCGTCGGCACCGCGATTGTCGGCTCGCTCGTCGCCGGTCACTACGGCACCAAGCTCGAAACGGCCCGACTCCAGCGCTGGTTCGCCTACCTTGTCTTCGCCGTGGCGGCCTACGTGCTGCTGGACACCATCGTTCTTCGCTGAGAACTCTGAAAGGAGATCCCATGGACATATCCATCATCGAAACCTCTGGGCTCGGCGACCGCAGCTATCTGGTCGACGATGGTGACACCGGCGTCGTCATCGACCCGCAGCGTGACATCGATCGAGTCCTGTCGCTGGCCCGGGATCGCGGGGTGACGATCACTCACGTGGTCGAAACCCATATCCACAATGACTACGTCACGGGCGGATTGGAGTTGGCGAGCAATGTCGGGGCGGAGTACGTGGTTCCCGCCGGCGACGACGTCGCCTACCACCGCCGGCCGGTCCACGATGGCGATGTCATCGATGCCGGGCCAATTCAGTTGCAGGTCATGCACACTCCGGGCCACACTCACCACCACGTCAGTTATGTGTTGTGCGACACGACAGGAAGCGTCCATGGGGTGTTCACCGGCGGGTCGATGCTGCACGGCACCACTGGTCGCACCGACCTGCTCGGCGCCGAACACACCGAAGCGCTGACCCACGCGCAGTACCACTCGGTGCGGCGCCTTGCAGATGAGCTGCCGGCCGACACGAGGGTGTTCCCGACTCATGGTTTCGGCAGTTTCTGTTCTGCCACTCCCGCGAGTGGTGGTGACTCCACCATCGCCGACGAACTCGTCACCAATCCGGCGCTGACCGAAGACGAGCAGACCTACGTCACCGAACTGCTCGCTGGACTTTCCGACTACCCCGCCTACTACGTGCACATGGGAGTCATCAACAAGGCCGGTCCGCGGCCGGTTGACCTGTCGCTTCCCGAACCGGTGGATCCCGACGAACTGTCCGCCCGAATCGAGGCTGGAGAGTGGGTTGTCGACCTTCGGAACCGCACTGCGTTCGCCGCCGGCCATCTGGCCGGCACCCGCGGCTTCGAATTGTCGGAGTCCTTCGTCACCTACCTGGGCTGGCTATACGACTGGGGCGAACCCCTTACCTTGATTGGCGAGAGCACCGACCAGATTGCAAAGGCTAGAAGGGAACTCGTGCGCATCGGTATCGACAAGCTCGACGGTGCAGCGGTCGGCGAAATCGGCAGCTTCAGCGCCGGGACCCCGCTGCGCTCCTACCGCGTCGGGTCCTTTGCCGACCTCGCCGAGGTCCTCGAATCCGAGGACCTCACGATCCTCGACGTCCGTCAGCAACAGGAATACGAAAGCAGCCACATCCCCGGCGCGGTGAACATCCCGCTGCACAGGCTGATCGAGCGGATGCCAGATGTGCCCGAAGGCGAGGTCTGGGTGCACTGTGCATCGGGCTACCGATCGTCAATCGCGGCCTCGATGATCGACCGGCCGGAGCGCAAGGTCGTTCTTGTCGACGACGAGTACGAAAACGCCGAGAAGCTCCAGCTCACCGGCTGATAACAG
>CAWJJA010000019.1:0-455813 GCA_963843135.1 uncultured Actinomycetota bacterium | reverse complement strand
GACATGCCACGGAATGTCGATCGTGTCGTCGCCGATGGCGCGTCGAAGTAGGGCGTCGACGTCCAGCTTATCGGGGGCGATGCGGTCCGGGGATCCGATGATGCTGAACCTGTACAGGCCGCGGCCGTCAACGGTGGTGATGTTGGCCCAGGTGCCGTCGGGCGCCATAAACATCCACCGTTCGCATCGGCCGTACGGCTGGTATCGCTCGAAGTCGGCGCAATAGATCATCAGGCTGACCGAATAGTCGAGATGTTGACCCTCGAACGGGATACCCAGGGCCCGACGCACCGTGCTCCCCGCCCCGTCGCAGCCGACCAGGTAGTCGGCGTGCACGATCAGCTCGTCGCCGTCGCCCGTTTCCAGGGTCGCCGTGACGCCGTCGTCGTGCTCGACCAGTCCGCTGAGGCGGTGGTCGTAGCGCACGTCGGTGAGCCCGCGCGCCAGCACCTCGTCGGCGAGGAGCGGGTCGAAGACGTACTGCGGACACCGGCGCAACAGCTCGGGCGTCTCAGGGTGCAGTGGCCTCTCGGCGGTGGACGGCAGGGGATCGCGTCCGATGGGAAACCCGTGCAGCGCAGTGCAGTACACCGTGTCGCGTGGATAGTCGTCGGGAAATCCGACCGCAGCAATTTTCTCTGCGATGCCGAGCCGGCGGCAGTACTCCATGCTGCGCTCAAAGAGCGTGCCCGCCTTCGCAAGCAGATAGAGAGCCGTCCCCGCGTCTCGCTCCACCAGCGTGCTCGACGTGCCGCGCTGCGCAAGGTCGAGGGCCAGTGTAAAGCCGACCGGTCCGCCCCCGACGATCAGCACCGGGGTGCGCACTGTGGCCGGCGTCATGAGCCCAGCCTCAACCCGGGCGCGCGCACCTTGAACACCTCGGTCGCCAGTCGTTGGCCCAGGGTGTTGGCATCCCAGCGAGTCGCCCCGTTGGAGATGGTCACGGCCTTCGACCAGCCCGACATGAGATCGATGGTTTCGCCGATTGCGCGGACGACTTGCCCGCTCACGTATCCGGCCTCCGGGCTGGCCAACCAGGCCACGACCGGGCTGCACAACGAGGGGTCCATCGGATCGAACGCATCGGGATCACGCTGGTCAGGTTCGGGCGTGTCCGCGGCCGCAGTGACGCCGGCAGACAACCTGGTTTGGCCACCGGGGCTGATCACATTGGCGGTCACGCCGATCCCCGCCAACTCCAGGCTCAATGTCTGGGTCAGGCCGACGATCGCCGCCTTCGCGGCGCTGTAGTTCGTCTGGCCGAAGTGTCCCAGCAGCCCCGAACCTGAGGTGGTGTTGATGATGCGGCCATAGATCTTGCCGTCGCCGGCCTTGGCCGCCGCACGCCAGCGGGTGGCCGCGGCGCGGCTGGTGAGCCAACTGCCGCGGAGATGCACCCGCATCACCAGATCGAAATCTGCGGCAGACATGTTCCAGATCGCTCGGTCACGCACGATGCCTGCGTTGTTGACGACGATGTCCAGCTTGCCGAACTCGTCGTGGGCCCGCTGCACCATCGCATCGGCCTGCTCCTCATCGCCGACATCGCCGTAGTCGGCCACCGCCGACCCACCGGCCGCGCGAATGATGTCGACGACGTCGTCGGCGTCTCGGCCCTGGCCTTCACCGGCGACCGACGACCCCAGGTCGTTGACCACCACCGCGGCGCCTTGTCGTGCGAGTTCCAGCGCGTGGCCACGGCCGATGCCGTGTCCGGCGCCGGTCACGAGTGCGACCTTGCCGGTCAGCAGGGCGCTCACTGGGCACCGCCCGTCGGTGCCGGTTGGGTAAATGTTCTCACTGAACCTCCATGTGTCATCGGCCGAGAAAATTTGTTGGGCGGCGCTCGACGAACGCGCGAACGCCCTCGCCGGAGTCGTGCGCGTGCGACTGAAGCTCCTGCGCCATCGCTTCCGCGAGAAACGCTGAGGAGCGATCGGTGTCCAGTGCGGAGTTGAACAATCGCTTGGTCAGCGCAATCGCGCTGGTCGGCGAAGCGGCCAGCCGCTCAGCGAGGTTCTCCGCGCATGCAGGCAAATCCTCGGCGGCGACGACCTCGTTGACGAGTCCAAGCGCATGGGCCTGCTCGGCAGAAATCGCGTCGCCGAAGAACGCCATGTGTTTGGCCCTCTGCAATCCGATACGGCGGCTGAGCAGGTAGGCGCCTCCGCCGTCGACCACGATTCCCCGTTTGACGAAAGATTCGGCGAAGCTCGCGTTCTCGCTGGCCACCACGAGGTCGGCCGCGAAGGCCAGGTGGGCGCCGACGCCGGCTGCAGCGCCCTGCACCACGGCGATCACCGGTTTGCCGCAGTCCAACACGCTACTGATGAGCCGCTGGGCCCCCGTCATGATCGTGCGCATGGCATCGCCGACATGCATCTGTGTCTTGATCTTGTTGGCGAGCGCTTTGACGTCGGCGCCGGCGCAAAAGTGTCTGCCGGCCGCCGATATCACCACGACACGAACCTCGGGGTCATTGTCTGCGGCCGCCAACGCCTCGATGACGGCGTCGCGATCCTGCGGGCGCAGAGCGTTAGCCGCGTCCGGCCGGCTCAGCACAATGCGTCGAATCGCGCCGTCGTTGACGACAACGACGCCGTCGCCCTCCTCGCTCACCGTCGGCCGTCCTTCGAGGCGGTGCCGGACAGGGTATGTCGGATCACAAAGGTCCTCTCGCGTTGATCTGTCCGCGTCGCGGTTCAGGGCGGCGTACGGGCGGACCCGGTTCCTATTTCTGACACGCAGTGTACTATCGATACCTACAGTAATTGGTCGCTGAGGTCAATATTCGGGACACTCGTGCGATACGTTCTATCTTGTTTCTGACTGATTGGATCATGAATCGCTCCCAGTCGGGACTGGCGAACGGCGTGAAGGAAGGGCAGCACCGGAGTGCAGGGCACCACGTTGATTCCACCGCTGGGTAACTGCACCACGTTGGGCAGCGAAATGGATCGAGCCGCCCTCACATTCGGCAGCAGGGATGCCTACGTCGATGGAGTTGCGCGAATGTCCTTCGCGCAATGGGCTTCGAGGTCCCGCAAGCTGGCCGCCGAATTGTCATCGCGCGGCGTCGGTCCGGGCGACGTCGTCGCGTTGATGCTTGCGCCAGGGATCGATTACGCGGTGGCCTATGTGGCGACGTTGCGACTGGGCGCGGTGGTCACCGGTCTGAACACCCGGCTCGGCCCGCTTGAGGTCGACCGCATCCTTGCGCAATGCGCGCCGGCGTTGGTGATCTATGACCAATCAACCGGCCTTCCGGCGCCTACGGGCCTCACGGTGATGTACCGCGACGAGCTGACCGACGCCTGCGCAGGCCATCCGGTGTCGCCGATCCGGTGGTCGGGAACCGCAGATGCTCCAGCGGTCATCATCTGGACGAGCGGGACGACGGGCCATCCGAAAGGCGCGTGGTTTGACCATGCCGGCCTTGCCGCAGCGGTCGCCTCTGCCGGTGCCTTGGGCGGACGTGACCAACGACGACTGGTGGCGACGCCGTTCGCCCATGCCGGCTACATGGCCAAGGTGTGGGAGCAATTGGCCAACGGCACCACGTTCGTGCTCGCACCGCAGCCGTGGAGCGCGGAGTCGATGGCGCGGGTTCTGATGGAGGAGCAGATCACGGTTGCGGGAGCCGTTCCTACCCAATGGGAAAAGCTGATCGAGCTGCCGACCCTGACACCTTCGCGGTTGGCGCATCTGCGCATCGGTGTCGCGGCGACGGCAGCGGCGTCCCCGGCGCTCATCGAAGCGGTCCGACGAAAGCTCGGATGCCCGTTGGTGGTTCGTTATGCGATGACCGAATCGCCCAGCATCACCGGTACCGAACCAGACGATCCGCCCAACATGGGGGGCGGCACTGTCGGTCGCCCACAGGGTGGCATGTCGGTCCGCATCGTTGGGGCCGATGGGTTGCCGGTTGCCGCCGAAGGTACTGGTGAGGTCCAGGTCCGCGGTGCCTGCGTGATGCGCGGGTACTGGAACGATCCGGATGCAACCACGGCGGCATTCGATGGGGGATGGTTGCGTACCGGCGACGTGGGCCGGTTCGACCAGCACGAGAACCTCGTGCTGGCTGGCCGCTCACGAGACATGTACATCCGGGGCGGATACAACGTCTACCCGTTGGAGGTCGAGAGCGTCCTGGCCACACATCCTGCGGTGGCCAAGGTCAGCATCGTCGGCATGCCGGCCACGGTGATCGGCGAGATCGGCGTCGCCTTCGTCGTTCCGACCGATTCCGCGCGGCCTCCGACTCTCGATGATCTGCGTGGCTTCGTCCGCGAGCACCTCGCGGACTACAAGTGCCCGGACGAACTCGTCCTGGTCGATGAACTTCCACTCACCCCGATGATGAAGATCAACAAGGAAGACTTGCGACGCCGGTTCGCCGATGTCGTCACAGATCGATCAGGTGCCCGCCGCGGTCACCGGAAAGCGGCGGGCAAGCCCTCATGAGCGACGACATCAGGCGTATCGAACAGGGCAACGTCCTGACCATCGTATTCAACAGAGACTCCAAGTTGAATGCGCTCAGCGACAAGATGATTGACGAGCTGCGTCGGGCAGCTGAAGACCTCGGCGATCGGCGCGACCTGTCGGTCATGGTGATCCGCGCCACCGGCCGCTACTTCACGGCCGGGCTGGACATCGGCAGCCTTGCCACCAGGGTCGGTGAGGCGGACGGGTCAGGCAGCGCGCTGCGACGGTCCTACCGTCGGCTGCATCTGTTGTTCGACGAGCTCGAATCGATCGAGAAGCCAATCATTCTCGCGGCACACGCACCCTGTGTCGGCGTCGGCGTCGAACTCGGCGCTTCCTGCGACTTCCGAATCGCCTCCGACACCGCCACCTTCGCCCTACCCGAAGTGGCCAACTTGGGCGTCATACCGGGCTCAGGCGGCATCAGCCGACTAACGCGGCTCGTCGGACCTCACTGGGCCAAGTGGGTCGTCATGGCGGGCAACACCGTAGACGCGGCGGCGGCACTGCAGATGGGTCTGGTGCACGCGGTCCATCCCCAAGAGTGCTTCGACGACGAAGTCGACAAATTCGTGCAACGAATCGCACAGCTGCCGCACGAGGCGGTCGGCGTGGCGAAACTGGCTATCGATGCGACGGTCTCGATGGATCGTGGCACCGCCCGCGACTTTGAGCGGCTCGCCAACTCGATTCTGGGGCTGTCGGACGAGCACCGCGACCTGGTCCGTCAGTTCGGAGAACGAGGCCAGTCTCGTCGCACGACCAGACCGTAACGGAGCCAGCAGTTTTCGCATCGCCCTCGGCGAAGGCAGGAAGAAGGGACGCCATGGCAATACTGAGAATGAGGCAATCCGGGTCCGATGAGGACTCGATGGACTGGGGCGGTGCACGTGCCCGGCGCTGACCGTCCGACTGTCGATGCAACCAGCGCCCCGTACTGGGAGGCCGCGCGGGAGGGACGACTGCTGATCGCCGCCTGCGGAGCCTGCGGCAGAAAACATCACTACCCAAGGCCGATGTGTCCGTTCTGCTGGAGTGACCAAGTCCAGCCCGTCGAAGCCAGCGGCCAGGGGACGCTGCACACGTATTCGGTCATCCATGCCAACGACTTGCCCCCCTTCCGGGACCGCCTGCCCTACATCGCGGCGTTGGTCGAACTGGACGAGGGCCCGCGACTCATCACGACGATCGAAGGAGCCACACCCGACGAGCTGGTGCTGGACATGGCGGTCACCGCCGTGTTTCGGCCCCTCGATCCCGCCGAGCCGGACGGCGTCCACCTGACGGTGTTCACTCCGACCCGGACTCTGTGAACGCGGCATTCAAATGCAAACGTTCCCGCTCGGCTCATTCCACGTCGGCCGCGTCGGTTTCGGCGCGATGCAACTCCCTGGGCCGGGGGTATTCGGTCCACCGCGCGACCGCGACCAGGCGCTCGCGGTGTTGCGACGTGCAATTGAGTTGGGCATCAACCACATCGACACCTCCCAGTACTACGGTCCGAACGTCTCCAACGAGCTCATCCGCGAGGCGCTTCATCCCTACCCCGCCGACCTCGCTCTGGTCAGCAAGGTGGGAGCGCGCCGCGACGACGCCGGAGGGTGGCTGCCCGCGCAGGAGCCCGACGAGTTGCGGGCCGGCATCGAGGAGAACCTGAGCACGCTGGACGTCGACTGCCTCGCCGCGGTCAATCTGCGCACCATCGACACCGGTGATGCGACTTCAGTCGGCACAGTCGACCGTGACCGTTTCGACCGGCAGCTGTCCGTAATGATCAAGGCGCGCGACGAAGGACTGATCGCCGGGATCGGGCTGAGCGGCATCAGCCTCGACCATCTGCAGATCGCGATCGACCGCACCGAGATCGTCTGCGTGCAGAACGCCTACAACCTCGTCGACCGGGCGTCACAGCCGGTGCTCGACGCCTGCATGGAGAACGGCATCGCGTTCGTGCCGTTCTTCCCGCTCGGCTCAGGCTTCACTGCGGACAATCCGGTGCTCGGCCACCCAGCCGTACAGCGCGAAGCGTCGAAGCTCGGACGCACGCCGGCGCAGATCGTGCTCGCATGGACGCTATCCGTCGCGCCGAACGTCTTGCTGATTCCTGGCACCTCGTCGGTGGCACACCTCGAGGAGAACACCGCTGTCGCCGATATCGAACTGGATGACGAGACGCTTCAGCAACTCAACGCCGCGGCCTGACTACACGAGAGATCCGGTACAACACTGATGCCTGACGACCCACAACGCCTCGTAAAGCTCTTCGCACGAGCCAACACGGTTATGCGGCCGCTGTTGAAGTCGCCGCTGCACGCCCTACTGAGCAGCCGCCTGATGCTGTTGAGTTACGTCGGCGCCAAGACCGGCCGCAAGTATGTCTTCGCCGTCGGCTATTTCCCCTGGGACGACGGAGATGTGCTCATGTTGAGTTCGGCTAACTGGCCCAAGACGATCAATCGCGCCAACAACATCCAAGTGCTCATCAAGCGACGCTGGTTGCATGCCGAACCAACCGTCATAAGACAAGACGACCAGAAAGCCGACATCATTGGTGAGTTCGCCCAACGCAACGGACCAAAAGCGGCGAAAGGGCTGATGCTGGGATTGCCGGGAGATCGCCAGCCGGATCGACAAGAGTTGCTCGCTGCCGCCGCGAAAACGACGCTCGTTCGCTTCGCACTGGGCGATTAATCTCGCCGAGACTGCAACGCCGCAGGAAAAGTTCGAGTAAGGGCCTGCCGGAATACCATTTCGGCGCAAAGCATTTCCGCGGTTTGCAAAGCAACGAAAACTAGCCCACGGGACGGAACAACGGAAGCCACACCCGGCTGTCTTCTTCGCCGGACATCGCCGTCCAGTCTTCGAAGAAGACCTCGACCGGCAGCCCGACGCGGATGTCGTCAAGCGACACATCGACGATATTCGTGATGAGCCTGACGTCGGGCTCATCGGCGAGCTCCACCATCGCCACGATGTACGGAGGGTCCAGCCCGGGTATCCACGGCTGCCGATTGATGGTGTAGGCGGCGACGGTGCCCTTGCCGGAGACGGGCTCTGGTGCGACGTCGGTGCTTCGGCAGCGCCAGCATGCAGGTCCCGGTGGATGGAAGTAGTGCCCACAGTCGTGACAGCGGTTGATCAATAATTCACCGTTGCGTCCGCCCGTCCAGAACGCCTTTGACTCGGCGGTCGGGTTGGGCGCCAGCCGCGTCTGAGGTCTGCTGTATGCGGTGTCGCTCGTCATGCGTTAGCCCTCCTGGCAATCGCCATGGCCCTCAGTCTGGCACAGCGGCGTGCCGTACCCATGCTGATCGCTGCGGCGACAGGCTTTCGACATGCGCGCTGATTGACCACGTCACCCCCGAGATGGGCGTCTACACCGACTAGATCTTCGGACCGGTCCTCTCGGTGGTGCGCGCCGAGACCTATGATGAGGCAATGGGATTGATCAACTTCAACCCGCACGGCAATAGCACCGCGATCTTAACCAACGTCGGCGGCATCGAACTCGGCTTCCCGCAAAACCAATGACGTCGAAACGATCATCGTCCGTCGACCCGTTTCTAACTGGGCCGCCGAGTGGCAACATGACTCGAGTGATCATGAACGTCGACGGCGAATTCAACCTCTGATGGCCGCAGCAAGCACCGGGTCGATGCGGGCCGTCGTGCTCGATGCGCCGGGTCCGGCGGAGGCCCTCACGATCCGGCGCCTTCCGGTGCCTCGACCTTCTGAGGGCTGGGTCCTCATCGCGGTGCGGGCATTCGGCCTGAATCGCTCAGAGCTGCACACCCGGCTGGGTCTGGCTGAGGGAGTCGTGTTTCCGCGCGTTCTCGGCATCGAAGCCACCGGCGTGGTTGCGGAATGCCCGGGCGGGGAGTTCGCGGTCGGACAACAGGTGATGGCGATGATGGGTGGAATGGGCCGGACATTCGACGGCGGTTACGCCGAATACACCTGTGTGCCGGCCCGACAGGTCCTGCCCTTCACCAGCAAGCTGGACTGGGCCACGCTGGGCGCGGTACCCGAGATGCTCCAAACCGCGTACGGCTCCTTGACGATCGGATTGGCCGCTGAGCCCGGCGAGACGATCCTCATCCGGGGCGGCACCTCGTCGGTGGGGATGACGGCAGCGGTCCTCGCCGGGCAGCAAGACATGACGGTGCTGTCCACCACACGCAATCCCGCGAAGGCGGACGCCTTGCACAGGCTCGGCGTGGAGCGAGTGCTCATCGACGACGGAGACATCGCGGCACAAGTGCGCCGGATAGTTCCCGATGGCGTCGACCGCGCCCTCGAATTGGTAGGAACTCCAACGCTGTTCGACACTTTGCGCGCGACCCGGATACATGGCGTGGTGTGCTTCACCGGGATGCTGTCCAACCAGTGGATTGTGCCTGAATTCAGCCCCGGCCTTATTCCCCGAGGAGTGTTCTTGACCTCCTACAGCGGTGACGCAGCCGACCTGCCGACCCCGGTTCTTCAGGGCTACCTGGACCAGGTCGCCAACGGACAGGCCGTGGTGCCGGTAAGCCACGTGTACCACTTCGACCAGATCGTCGAGGCCCACCGCGCCATGGAGGACAGCCTGGCGACAGGGAAACTCGTTGTCACGACCTGACGTTGGCGACCGGGCGCGGGTGCTCGCACATGCCCACATCCCAGGCTGTGTCGACTGCAAAGGCGCAACCATTGAGGGGCCTACATGAGCGCCGTCACTGGTGAGGCGGAGACGACGGCTCCAGCGCCGGTGCCCTTGAGCTGGCTGGGCGTCCTAGCGCTGCTGACCTCGGTGGCACCGCTGTCCATCGACATGTACCTGCCGGCGTTCCCAGTAATGGCCGCAGAATTCGGCACTTCCGCGTCGACGATTCAACTGACGCTGACGACGTTCATGGTGGGACTGGGTCTCGGGCAGCTGTTCATTGGACCGCTTTCCGACCGGTTCGGCCGACGGCCGCTGATGCTGGCAGGCACGCTGGTGTGCATTGCCGCGGGCGCCGCGTGCGCTCTGGCGCCGAACATCGCACTTCTCACCGGATTTCGTTTCCTGCAGGGCTTCAGCGGTGCGGCGGGCGTGGTGCTCAGCCGGGCCGTGATTTCCGACCGCGCCCGTGGCGCCACGGCGGCGCGCTACTTCAGCATCATGATGATCATCAACGGTGTCGCCCCGGTGGTGGCGCCGCTAATCGGTGGATCCCTCGTCGGATACATCGGTTGGCGCGGAGTGTTCTGGATCCTGACCGGGCTCGCGGTGGCGATGTTCCTGGGAGTGATTCTCGTCCTGGCGGAAACGCATCCGCCTGAGCATAGGACCACCGGCGGACTCCGCGCCATGATGCGTGATGCTGCGTCGGTGTTTCACAGCCGTCGCTACATCGGCTACACGCTGACGTTCGCGTTCGGCTTCACGGTGATGTTCTCCTACATCGCCGCGTCACCGTTCGTGCTGCAGAACGTCCTCGGTTTGTCGACCGTCACATACTCGTTCGCATTCGCCTCCAACGCCGTTGGGCTCGTGGTGATGAACGCCGTCAACGCGAAGATCGTCGGACGCTTCGGCCAGCGCCGGCTGCTGCACCTGGGCATTGGCCTGCTCGTCGTGTTCTCCACCCTGCTCGTCGTCGACGTTGCGCTCGGTCCGGTGTTGTGGGTGACGCTCGGCCTGCTTTGGTGTGCGGTGACCAGCATCGGTCTGGTGGTTGCCAACGCCACCGCGCTGGCACTCGACGAAGTGAGACACGTCGCGGGTAGTGGCTCTGCCGTACTGGGTGCGCTGCAATGCGGCATGGCCGCGATCATCGCCCCGCTCGTAGGAATTGGCGGCGCCCACACCGCCGTGCCGATGGCGATCGCGATGCTGACCAGTGCGCTCATAGCGGCGACCGCGCTAGTCACGCTCACGAGGCGGCCGACTGTCAACTCGTCGGCCAACTTCTGACCGGCGAGTCGACGTAACGGTGGCTGCGGCGGATGTAGTGGGGAGCGCGTAGCAGGGCCGGCCATCGCACACATCAGTTCTCGACACCATCGGATGCCGGAGAACGCTAACCGTCACATGGCAGCGCTGTCCGTGGCTATGTGCCTCGGGCCCGATGATTCTGCATGGGCTGCAGACCGAGACCGGAAGTGCCGGTCTGGTTCGACACCTTGCTATATGCACAACTCGTACGGGGGCAACCCCGAGCGGGCCGACCCGTTGTCAAGGCTCGCCTTCGTCGGCCCCGCCGACGTACGGTTCCAGGGTGGGAGATTGATGCCCGCGGTTGCCCGTTAGGTTAGGCGCCCGGCCACGGCAATCGCTCACTAGGAAGGGAACCGGTGACTGGGGGCCAGGACCCACGCGCGAGAGGCCGCGCGGCCTATGAGCGATGGTCGTGGGGTGACGCGTACGGCCTGCTGTCGGCCGCCAACGAGCACGAGCCACTCCCGGCTGAGGACCTCGACCGGTTGGCAGTGGCTGCTTACCTCACCGGCCGCTTCGACGCCGCGGGCCGGGCATGGGAGGGCGCGTATCGCGCATTCATCGAGCGCGACCAGGTCGCCCGCGCCGTGCGGTGCTCGTTCTGGCATGCACTGACCCTTGTCCAGCGCGGCGAGCACGCGCGCGGCGGCGGTTGGTTGGCCCGGGCACAGGGTGCCCTCGAAGAGTCGGAACTGGACTGCGTCGAGCGCGGGTATCTGCGGATTCCCGTGGCGCTCAGGTCCCTGAACGGAGGTGACCCCACATCTGCGTATGCCGAATTCGGCGAGGTCGTGGCGGTCGCAGAGCGATTCGGCGACCTCGATCTGCGGAGCCTCGCCCAGCTCGGCCGCGGTCAGGCGCTAATCACCCAGGGTGAGGTAGCGCGGGGGGTGGCGATGCTGGACGAGGCGATGCTGGCGTCGACCACCGGTGAAGTGTCGGCGATCGCCGCGGGAATCGTCTACTGCGGGGTCATCGTCGCCTGTCGTCGGGCCTTCGACCTGCGTCGGGCGGTGGAGTGGACGGCGGCGATGAGCCACTGGTGCGCCGCGCAGCAGGATCTCAATGCCTACCGCGGGCAGTGCCTGGTGCACCGCTCGGAAATCATGCAGCTACACGGTGAGTGGTCCGACGCCATCGAGGAAGTGCGGCGGGTCTGCGAAGGGAAGTCCGACCCGCGCGGTGACCCGATTCTCGGTATGGCGCATTACCAGCGCGCCGAGCTGCTCCGGCTGCGCGGCGAGCTGGCGCGGGCGGAGAAGTCGTATCGCGAGGCCAGCGACTGGGGGCACCCTGCGCAGCCGGGACTGGCGCTGTTGCGGCTGGCCCAGGGCCGGGTGGATGACGCTATGGCCGCGATCCGCCGCACGGTCGCCGCGGCGGAGGGATCGGTGGAGCGGTGCCCGCTCCTGGCTGCGCTCGTGGAGATCGCACTCGCGGCCGGTGACGTCCGACGGGCCCGCGAGGCCGCCGATGACCTCGGCAGGATCGCCGCAGACTTCGACTCGCCGTACCTGCGGGCGGCCGCCGAGTACGCGCTTGGCTGTGTGCTCCTGGCAGACGACGATGCAACGGGGGCCTGCGCAGTGCTACGTCGGTCCTGGGCGGCCTGGCAGGAGCTGGACGCCCCGTACGAGGAGGCCCGGGTGCGACTGCGGATGGCGCAGGCGTACCGGCGGCTGGCCGACGATGACGGTGCCGAGTTGGAGCTGGACGCCGCCCGCCGGGTCTTCCAGCGCCTCGGCGCCGCACCGGCACTGGCGGAGGCAGCCGAGACCGCCGCGGTCGGGTCAGTCCGATCGGCGGGGGGCCTGAGCGTGCGAGAGCTGGAGGTGCTGCGATTGGTGGCCACTGGTGCGACCAACCGCGCAATCGCCGACACGCTGGTTCTCAGCGAGAAGACGGTGGCCCGGCACATGGGCAACATCTTCACCAAGCTCGGGGTCTCGTCCCGGGCCGCGGCCACCGCTTACGCCTACCAGCACGACTTGACGTAGCCGACTGCGCAGAATTACCCATGCAACGATCCCGGGCATCTTGGTGAATACGCCCGATGCGGCGCAGCCCGGCCCGTCCGTACCGTCGGCGCATGACGCGAGTGGAGAAGGCGCAGGCCCCCCGGAACCGGACGACGCGTGATGGGTGCAGCCGCGCCGTCGAGGAGTTCGAGACCGCGCAACACAGGCTGCTGAGCCGCTACGGGATCGCCGCCGAGGCTCGCTTCATCGACGTGCCCGCGATCGGCGGCAAGGCCCACGTGCTCGTCACCGGCGAGGGGCCGCCGTTGGTCATGGTCATTGGCGCGACGACACCGGCTGCTTTCTGGGCCCCGCTGATGCCGCAACTGTCCGGCTACACGCTCTACGCGATAGATCTGCCCGGGTTCGGTCTCACCGATCCCGTCGCCTACCGCACGGCCACCATGCGGACGACCGTGGTCGACTTCATGGCGCATGTCCTCGACGCGATCGGCGTCGATCGCTGCCCGTTCCTCTCCAACTCGATGGGTTCGCTGTGGACGACGTGGCTCTCGCTGGATCGGCCGCAACGAGTGACCGCCCAGGTCCAGGTCGGTTGCCCGGCCTTCATCCTCGGCACGTCGGCGCCGCTGCCGATGCGGATGATGTCGATCCCTGCGGCTGGGCGGCTCCTGTTGAAGCTGCAGCCCCCCTCGGTGCGGCAGGTCGAGCGGGTGTTCGAGATGGTGGGCGAGGCCGTCTCCGAGATCTCCGAGGTCCGCGACGTACTGCTGGCGTGCGAACGCCTGCCCGGCTACGGCCCCAGCATGCTGTCTCTGATGAACGCGGTGATGCACGTCGGGAAGGCGCGGCCGCAGATCGCGTTGACCGGCGAACAGTTGACGCAGGTACGACATCCCTTGCAACTGATCTGGGGCGACCGGGACCCGTTCGGGTCGGTGGATGTCGCTCGTCGGTTGGCCGGGCTGCTGCCCGATGCGGAACTACGCGTCGTTGCCGGCGGCCACGCGCCGTGGCTCAACCGCGCCGAAGAGGTCGGCACGCACGCACGGCAATTCCTGCACGACCATCCGCCAAGGAGATCATCATGAAATCGCGCGTCACCCGCACTTCGGCTTCCGCAAGTCTGCGCCGCGTCGGGGCCGCCGCCGTGTTGGCGGCGGCAACCATGCTGGGAACCACCACCGGCACACTGGCAGAACCCCCCGGCGGCGTGCGCCGCTCCGGACCGTGACGGGTATCTCAGTTGCGCGAGGGTCGCAGACGAGCAATTCGTGAGGGGCTATCTGACGCACGAGCAGTGGCAAGAAAAACTGGCCGACTGCTGCTACGAATACGGCTTTGAGCTGTCTATCGGGGACGGCGTGGACGACTGCGTCGACGCCACCGGAGAGCCCGTCTATGCTCCCGCGCCACCACGGGGCCCTCTGACCCAGGCGCCGCGCGGCCCCAGCGAGGCGACGCTCGCTCCGGTGCCGCCACCCATCGCCACGGTGGCCCCGAGCCTGCCGCCGGCACAAGCGGGTTGAGTTTCGCGGCCGCCATCCGTGGGTCAAGGACGGCCTCGAGAGTTATGCGTTCATCGACAACATGCCGGATCTGCTGGCCGCCATGAACCATGTACTGAAAGAGATCGAGGACGACCTCGCCGATGCGATCAGTCAGTTGGACGGTTGGACAGCGTCTATGCAAGGAGCCAAGCTGACGACTGGCCTGACGAGAATCTGAGCCGTGCGGCGGTGCAGTGAACCGCCCCGCTCGGGCCATATGGCGGCAACCAGAGGACGCAAACATGTGTAGCTCAAACGAAAATTGACAGGCTTCCGCGACACTTCCGGGGCAATGGTGGCTGACGTCCGGGAGTACATAGGAGTTGCGGCACCTACACGAATCCTGCGTGCGGACAATGGTGCTGAGGCGGAACTCGGCGATTTTGCAGCACACCGGTGAGAGTCCATTGTTCTGGTCGCTTGATGAACGAAAGCGAATAGTCGCGCGTCAGATTTTGAAGCTGCGCCCGATCGGCGGGCGCGAAGTTCATGCTCCGGCTAGCTTCCGGACGCCGGAGCCCGACGCGCTCCCGACGTCCACGGGGCGGGCCAACCGCGGCATGGGCCGCGCACAGTTACTGCGCTGTGGCAGGGATCTGGGCAGGCACCTTCAGGTCGGTCTGCCCACCGTCGACGAAGAGCTCGGTGCCGGTGATGAAGCTGCTCTGATCCGAGGCGAGGAAAAGTACGGCGGCGGCGAGCTCCTGGGGTCTGCCCACGCGGCCCATCGGGACCTTGGCCGCTTCGCCGTCGAGGAGTGCTTGTTCTTGTCCGGCCGGCGCGAGTCCGGTCAGTCCGGGTGTTTCGATCGGGCCGGGGATGACGGTGTTGACCCGGATGCCGCGGGTGATCAGCTCGGTGGCCCAGGTCCGCCCGAACGAGCGGATCGCCGCCTTGGTCGCGGCGTAGATACTGAATGCGGGTGTTCCGTTGTAGGCCGCAGTGGATCCGGCCAGCACGATCGACGCGCCGGGGTTGAGCAGCGGCAGCATCGCTTGCACGGTGAACAGGGTGCCACCGACGTTGGCGAGGAACACGCTGCTGAACTGATCGGCGGTGATCTCCCCGAGCGGCGTGAACTCCCCACCGCCCGCGTTGGCGAACAGGACGTCCAGACCTTTTCCGTGGGCGGCGATGGCTTCGGCGACCTTCGTCAGGTCATCGAGGCTCGACACGTCTGCGCGGATGCCGGTGGCTCCGGCGCCGATCGTCGCTACCGCGGCGTCGATGGTGTCCTGGTTGCGGCCGGTGAGGAATATGTAGGCGCCCTCGGCGGCCAAGCGCTGGGCGGTGGCCAACCCGATACCGGAGTTGCCCCCGGTCACCAGCGCGGTCTTCCCGTCGAGTTGGTGTCCGGTGGAAACCGGCGTGGCGGCCGGGTCGGTGGTGGGTGCTGAGCTGGTCATGGCGTCTGGTCCTTCTTAGTTGACTGCGGCTCCCAGGCGGGGCCTCGATGCTCATCGTGCGCGGTTCGCCGCGACTGACAAAGGGCCGATATGCCACGACACTGATCGGCCATGACGATGAATGCGCTGCTGGTCCGATCGGCCCGCACTACGCTCCTGCGTCATGGAGCTTCGGCAGCTCGAAGCGTTCGCGATGGTGGCCACCGAGCTGCACTTCGGGCGCGCCGCAGAGAAATTGCACATCGGCCAACCCACGCTCAGTGACCTGATCCGCCGCCTGGAACGCGAACTGGGTGCTCCGCTACTGACCCGCACCACCCGCAAGGTCGCGTTGACGGGCGCCGGCCAGGAACTCCTCGGTCGGGCCAAGGTCATTCTCGACGAGGTCGCTGCCGCTGCGGCCGCCGTGCGGCGCACCGCGCAAGGGGACTCCGGCACGGTCCGGGTGGCCATCACCCCACCGGTGGCACCCGTGCTCGCACCGCACCTCCGCGGCGCCGCAACCGAGCTCCTACCCGACGTGAACGTGGCCATCCAACGGATGTGGCTGCCCGATCTCACCCGAGCCCTCGCCGAGGGCACCACCGACGTCGCGGTGACGTGCGCTCGACTACCCGACGCACCAGGAGTGGTGAACACGGTGTTCTGCAGTGAACCCCTGCTGGTGGGTCTGCGGGCGGACCATCCCCTCGTCGGCGAGGTCGAGGTCAAGCTCGACGATCTGGCGCGAAGTCGACTCGCCGTGCCCAGCGAAACACTGTTTCCGGCGCTGGCTCTGGCCCAGCGGCAGGCCCTGGACTCCGTGGGCTTGTCCCCACCGGAGGTAGTCCTGGACGCCACCGATCTGTCGGCGTCGGGCTGGACGAATCAGCCAGAGGCGACGTGGATTCTGCTCACTGCGTCGCTGGGAACGCCACCCGCGACCACCGTCCGACCGATCATCCCGGCGCTGCGGGTTCCCTACACCCTGCAGTGGAGCCCAGAACGGGCGCAGACCGCAGCGGTGGCCCGCTTCGTACGACTCGCCCTGACCCACGACGTCCCGCCAGGATGGCACCTCGAACCCGGACATCTGCGCCACGGCGGGTAACCACCCGCGCGCGGTGAGCCGCCGGGATCATGGCGAGCCATTCATCGACCCAGCCGATCAGTGTGTGAACGGGTTGCGCCTTTTTCCATCGCCCGCCGACGCGCACTCTTCAAAGGCCGAGATTCCCGTCGCCTGCAGGAGCATCCCGTGAGCACAGCATCCCCAACCACCGTCATCGCGGCGGCGTCGTCTGAGTCCGCACCTACTCTGCCCGCCGCAACCCCCTGGGCCGCTTTGATCCTCATTGGTGCAGTCGGGGGGATCCTCTCGGGGCTCTTCGCCATTGGCGGGGCAATAGTGATGGTGCCGCTGCTGGTGTCGCGGGCGGGCATGGATCAGCGTCGAGCCGCGGCCACCTCGCTGGTCGCGATCATCCCCACTGCCGTGGCCAGTTCGGCGACCTACCTGATCCACGCCGACATCGACTTCGCCGCCGCGGCGCTGATCGCTACAGGCTCGGTTGGTGGCGCGATCGTCGGCAGCCGACTGTTGCGACGGCTCACGCTGGAGTGGTTGCGGTGGGGCTTTATCGCATTCATCATTCTCATCGCCGCCTACCTGCTGATCACCGTCACCGCCCCCGAACCCGAACGCGCACTGGCCATGTCACCCCTGCTCGCCGTCGGTTACCTCGGGCTCGGAGTCCTCACCGGTGTCGCCTCGGGCCTGTTCGGCATTGGTGGCGCCATCATTTCCGTGCCCCTGTTGGGGGCGGTGTTCGCTTTGAGCGACGTGATCGCCAAGGGCACAGCGCTCTTGGTCAGCATCCCGACCAGCCTCGCGGGCACGATCAGCAACCGCCGCGGCAGCGGTGGGAATGGGAATGCCGTTGACGTCCGCGCAGGACTGGTCCTCGGCGTGACGGCGGCCGCGACATCAGTGCCCGCGGTGTACCTCGCCGTCGGCCTCCCCCCGGCGGTGTCATCGGCGATGTTCGCGGTCCTGTTGATCGCGATCGCCATTGCGCTCAGCATCAAGGCCGCGCGCCCACCGCACACCAACTCACTTACCCTGCAAGCAATCCGGTTCCCGTCAGGGAAGTTGCCTCGCGCCACAGTCGCTTCGCGTTGTCACCGTCAAGCGCGTAATTCGCAACCCCGCCAGCAGGGCCGAGATCCGCGGCGCGTTCGGTAACGACGTCGGCTTCGTTGTTGTTCTCGAAGTACCGTCCCCCTACGCCCTCGACAAGCGGCGACGCCGCCAACAGCACCGATGTAGACGCGCCCTGTTCGACGGTCTTCTGAAACTCCTCAGGAGTGCGCAACCCGCCGCTGTGCTTCTGCAGACCCGTGTTGATCGCACCCGGATTGAGCGCGTTGGAAACGATTCCGTCATCCGCCCACCGCGCAGTCACCTCCACGGCCAGCAATACCGAAGCCGTCTTCGACTGACCGTAAGCGGTCCACGGATCGTAGGGTCGAAATCGGTAGTGCAGATCGTCGAACACCACGGGCGACAACAGGTGCCCAGTGGAGCTGACCGACACGACGCGCGCACCGTTGGCTGAGGCGAGAGCCTGCCGCAGCTCCACGACGAGCACGAAGTGGCCAAGGAAGTTGCTCGCGAATTGCATCTCACACCCCAGCGCACTGCGTTGCAGCTCGGGCAGAGCCATGACTCCGGCATTGTTCACCAGAATGTGCAGCGGTCCTTTCCAGGCCCGCGCGAATGCAGAGACCGACGCGATGTCGGACAAGTCGAGCGGCGCCGCCTCGATGGCCCCATTTCCAGTGGCCCTCCGCAATTCTTCGGCGACCCTCCGGCCTGCGTCCAGGCGGCGCACCCCCAGCACAACCTCTGCGCCGGCCGCGGCCAATGCGCGAGCCGTTTCCACACCCAATCCGCTCGTCGCGCCAGTGACCACCGACCGCTTCCCTGTGAGGTCCACACCCCGAGACACGTCACCGGTCGTGGAATCGAAGCCGAATGGCGTTGTGATCCTGGGGATCACGTTCAGTCCTCACGTTCGTAGCGGCCGATGTCGAACACCATGCCGAAGGCGACGCGCTTTCCGGTTTCGCCGTAGCCCGGCTGCTGTGAGTAGACGTAGCGATCCGACGTGGTCGGGGGTGGGGCGTGGCTGAGCGGGGGCGGGCTCATGTGTCGGTCTTCTCGACGGCTGCGGACATCGCGTTCACGACTTCGCCTGTGGTGACGACGGCGTGGGCAAGAAAGGCGTAGTTGACCAGTGCCGCCTGGTAACCGTCCCCTCTGGTGGGGTGCCGCGGACCGGCCGTGGCGTCGCGGACGACAGCTACCTCAAAACCATTCTCCAGCAGATCCCGTAGGTGCGACTCAACGCACATATTCGCCAGCATGCCGCACAGGATGACCTTCGCGATGCCCCGTTTGCGGAGTTGCAGAATCAGGTCATTCGATTGTGGACTCCACACCTTGTGCGGACTGACGACGACCGTCTCGCCGTCCTCGATGTAGGTTTTGAATTCGTCGAGCCAGTCGGCGCCGGAACCCTTGAATCCTTCCAGCGTGAGCGCGCCATTGCGGGCGAAGGTATTGGTGCGGAACTCATCTGATTCGAGCGGGCCGTTGACCAGCCAGGTGCTGTCGGTGGGATAGAAGTAGTGCGGTGAGATGAACACGCCGTAGCCAGTGGCCTTTGCGGCGGCAAGGATATCGACCAAGTGCTGGACAGTGTCGTTTTCGATCACGCTGGCACCGACACTGTCCCAGTTTTTTCCGGTGGGGCTCAGTACGTCGTTCTGCGGGTCGATGATGACAACTGCAGTATCGTTGTTGCGGTACTCCACCGGAATCTCCTTCTGCGGTCGAGGTATTGGTACAACGGGGCCTTGATGATGTTCGGCAGAAGGCTATTCGGTGAAGTCGAAAGAAGTCGACTGGGATCGACGATGTAGGGCGAAAGCATTCTGCCGGTGTCGGCCCGATGTCGAGATGGACTCCACTGCGCACTTGATGAACTCATGGCGGTCGGTCCGGGCCGGATCAGTTCCCCGTCGCGGCGCCGCCCAATGCCCGCGGCATGAAATCGCGGATGTACCCGCTGATTTCCTCGCCGTGGGTTTCCAGAGCGAAGTGGCCGGCGTCGAGAAGGTGGAACTCGCCGTTGGGGAAGTCGCGGCGGAACGCCTCCGCGCCGGGGGCGCCGAAGATCTCGTCGTTCTTGCCCCAGGTGACCAGCAGCGGCGGCTGGTGAGTGCGGAAGTATTCCTGGAACGCAGGGTAGCCGTCGAGGTTGAACTGGTAGTCCCAGAACAGCTGTAGCTGGATAGCGTCGTTGTCCTTGCGGTCCAGGCCGAGTTGGTCGAGCTGCCAGGTTTCAGGCGCAATTCGATCGAGCCGATCGGCGGGTACTCCGTGGGTGTACTGCCAGTATGTGGTTTCGGAAGTGAACTTTTCGCGCACGCCGTCTTCGTTGGCGGCGCGATCCTTGGCGTGGGCGAACAGGATGTCCCAGAACGGGGTGAAGCCTTCCACGTAGGCATTGCCGCTCTGGGTGATCAGCGCGGTGATGCGTTCGGGGCGCCGGCTGGCGATCCGTAGGCCGATCGGCGCGCCATAGTCGTGGATGTAAAGGGCGAACCGGTCGAGGCCGAGGTGAGTGATCAAGCCTTCAGTGATTTCAGTGAGGCGGTCGAAGCTGTAGGTGAACTGGGTCGTTGTCGGCATCGCTGAGCGGCCGAATCCGATGTGGTCGGGGGCCACGAGGTGGTATGCGTCGGCCAGGGAGTTGATCAGGTTGCGGAACATGTGAGAGCTGGACGGAAAGCCGTGCAGCAGTAGCAATGTGGGGTTGTTCGGATCGCCGGCCTCGCGGTAGAACACCTCGAGTCCTTCGATCGTCGCCGTGTGGTATCGGGTGGCAAAAGCGCTCATTGACGTCACCCTATTCGAAAGCTGCCGTCGCGTGCTCGGAACGGTTGGCCAGCGGAACCATTCACGCGGCTGCCCGGGTAAAGCGCGGCCCCTTCACACTCTGCTCGGTAATCTGGCTGCCTACCGAACCCGACGCAGGAGACAACCGATGGACTCGACGCCTGCCCGTTCAGCTCAGCGGGTCGTCGAGGCGATCGAGCTGGCCGGGGTCCGGTACGTGTTCGGCATCCCGGGCGCGAAGATCGATGCCGTCTTCGATGCGCTGCTCGACAGTTCGGCTGAAGTCGTCGTGTGTCGTCACGAACAGAACGCCGCTTTCATGGCGGCGGCCATCGGCCGGCTGACCGGCATCCCCGGTGTCGTCGTGGTGACCTCCGGGCCGGGCACCACCAACCTGGCGACCGGGCTGATCACCGCCACCACAGAGCAGGATCCGCTGGTGGCGATTTGCGGCGCAGTACCGCGCGACCAGCGGCTCAAGCGCACGCACCAGTCGATGGACGCCGCAGGCCTACTCGGCACGGTCACCAAATTCACCGGTGAAGTCAACGCTGCCGATGACGTCGCAGAGACCGTCGCCAACGCCTTCCGCATCGCGGCCGCCCATCCGCGTGGAGCGACCGCGGTGGTACTACCTTCCGATGTGGCGGCGGCCGAAACCGCGGCGACTCTGACAACGATTCCGGCGATTCCGCGGCCGGGACCCGCCCCCGCCGCGGACATCACACTTGCCGCTGAGGCGGTCCGCGACGCGCGCACGCCAGTCCTGCTCATCGGTGACCGCGGGGCAGACCTCGATGTCACCGAGGCGCTGCACCGGCTCATCGCCGACACCGATCTTCCCGTTGTGGAGACATTTCAGGCCGCCGGGGTCATCTCGCGCGAACTCGAGTCGCACTACCTCGGAAGGGTCGGACTCTTCCGCAATCAACCCGGCGACGTCCTGCTCGCACGTGCTGACGTCCTCCTCGCTGTGGGCTATGACCCCGTGGAATACGACGCCCAGCTGTGGAACCCAGACAACACCCGGGCGATCATCCATATCGACGCAATGCCCGCGACGATCGACAACCACTATCAGCCGCAGATCGAACTACACGGCGACATTGCGGCGACCCTGGATCAGCTCGCGCCTCAGCTGGCCGGCCTGCGACTCGACGCAGAGGTCAACAACGCCATCGCAGAACAGCGCGACCGGCTGACCACTATCGACGAGGATGCAAGAGCCAGAAGCGAATCCGACCTCGGATTGAATCCGGTCGCCGTCGTACTCGCCCTTCGGGACAATCTGACCGATGATGCCACCGTCGCATGCGACATCGGCTCGAACTACATCTTCATGGCCAGGCACTTCCGCTGCTACCGACCCCGACACCTGATGTTCTCCAACGGTCAACAGACGCTGGGTGTCGCGCTTCCCTGGGCCATCGCCGCGGCCTTGGTACGACCGGGTACGCAGATCGTCTCGGTGTCCGGTGACGGCGGCTTCCTGTTCTCCGCCCAGGAACTCGAAACCGCCCACCGCCTGGGCGTGACGCTGACACACATCATCCTGCGTGACGACACCTACAATATGGTCGCGTTTCAAGAGGTGATGAAGTACGGCCGCAGCTCCGGCGTTCAACTCGGCCCCTACGACACCGTGAGCTACGCCGCCGCGTTCGGGGCGCACGGGTATCGCGTGAACTCGATGGCAGAGTTCGTCGGCACGCTGAAGGCCGCGCTGGCCGAGCCGGGAGTGAGCATCATCGACGTGCCAGTCGACTACAGCCACAACGAGGAGCTGGGGCGACAACTTCACGACGACGCGTTCCACTGACCGGGCATCGATCGGCGCCGAGGAGTAACCATGACCGACGGTAGAGCGCAGGGCCGAATCCCCGAGCTCGCGCAGGCGCTGCACCATCACCTTCCACTGGCGGCGGCGACTTCGGGCACAGCGCAGGCTCCGCACGAGGTGTATTAGAAGCCGATCCCGCGAAACGTCAGGATTCGGTAATACCTGTCCCGATTCCCCCGATGCCGCAATTGTGATTCCCTCGTCAAAGGTTCAGCGTTGCATCGATCGTGCATCGTTTGTTTAGGGGTCGAAATGCTGGGCACATCGTCGTCACGACTCGAGGAAGGCAAGGCGTGGACGCGCGGGCAGAGGTCGGGCAGATGAACCAAGAGACACGGCAGGCTTTTGCCGAACGCATCCGATCGCGCCTCTCGCCCGTCGACCTCCCGGCAGCCGATCACGACGTGTGCGTGATCGGCGGAGGCGTGGCGGCTCTGACGCTGGCGCTGGAGATTCGCCGCGCGCGTCCCGCCACGCGAATTCTGCTGATCGATCCGAACGTCCACCCCGTACCGGAGATCACCCACACCGTAGGGGAGTCGACCGTCGAGGTGTCGGCGCACTATTTGCGCGACCGTCTAGGTCTGGACGACCACCTGAGCACCGCACACATTCGCAAGATGGGTTTGCGCATGTTTTTCTCACATGGGCAGAACACCGATATCGCCCAACGGATGGAACTCGGCAGTTCCTCGTTCGTACCGCAGGTGACCTACCAGATCGATCGCGGCAGACTGGAGAACGAGCTCAGCCGGCGTTGCGTGTCGCAGGGAATCGACATCGCCAACGGCCGGGTCCGTTCCGTCGAATTCGGTGTCCGAAGGCGGCCCGCACACGATCGCGTTCCAGACTTCAGACGCCGTGACCCACATCAGCAACCGGTGGGTGGTCGATGCGTCGGGCCGAAGCCGGATGCTGGGCAGACAATTGGGTCTGCGGCAGCCCAACGAACACAACTGCAATTCCGCCTGGTTCCGCGTCGCGACAGAGATCGACGTCGGTCGATGGAGCGACGACCCGACCTGGCGGGGCCGCCTGATCGAGGGTGACCGTGCGATGTCCACCAACCACCTCATGGGCGAGGGGTATTGGGTCTGGCTCATTCGACTCGCGTCCGGTGCCACCAGCGTCGGTATCGTGGCCGACCCTGCGTTTCACAGGTTCGACGAGTTCAACACCCGGGACAGGGCGATCAGCGTGGCTTCGCGAACATGAGCCCCAGTGCGCCGCCGTCGTGGCTGAGCACGCCCACCTGATCAAAGACTTCCGGGTCATGAAGAAGTACAGCCACGGCGCGACAAAGGTTTTCGACGGACGCGACCGGTGGACCCTCACGGGGGACTCCGGTGTGTTCCTCGATCCGTTGTATTCGTCGGGTCTGGATCTGGTCGCGATCGGCAACGGCCTGATCACCGACATGATCGCCAGGGACCTGGACGGCGAAGACGTCATCGCACGAGCCCAAATCAGCGATACTCTCTTCCGGTCACTCACCGAGATGTGGCTGGCGGTGTATGAACGGCAATACACGCTGATGGGCACGCCCGCAGTGATGTCGGCCAAGATCATCTGGGATGTCGCCTTCTACTGGGGCTTCATCGGCCTTCTGTACATGAACGGCAAGTTCGTCGGCCTTGCCGACGACCCGGGCTTCGTTCCCCACCTCGAAGGGCTCATCGCGCTGAGTAATCGTGTTCAGCGATTCTTCCGGGAGTGGGCCGCAGTCGAAAGCGGCACCCCCTCTGTGCGATTCGTCGATTTGTACTCACCTCTGAACTTCATGGTGACGCTGCACACCGCGATGATGGACACCAGCGAGAACTTCGCCGAACAGTTCGAGGCGAACGCTCGATTGCTACGCCAGCTGGCGGGCCAGCTGGCCGAAACTGTCATCGCGGACAAGTCGTCGATGTTCGACGACGACGACGTCGTGCGCCAGGTGCAAGCGTGGCAACGGGATTCACTGCTGCAA
The DNA here is from genome assembly GCA_963843135.1 of uncultured Actinomycetota bacterium. Taxonomy (GTDB): domain Bacteria; phylum Actinomycetota; class Actinomycetes; order Mycobacteriales; family Mycobacteriaceae; genus Mycobacterium. Next base: position 431,668 of record CAWJJA010000019.1, on the reverse strand, counting down.
GAGTTGCGATCGGCCTATCGGAACGAACAGTCGACCAACCCGCTCAGTGGCGATTGGATCGTCGTCACGTCACCGATCCTGCAGTCCACGTGACCATGTTCACCGGACACAGCCGCCACGAACCCTTGGCGATCGTCGGCATCGGATGCCGCCTCCCTGGTGGCGCCGACTCCGCCGACAGCCTGTGGAACCTGCTGTGCAATGAAACCGACGCCACGTCTGTTGTCCCCGAATCACGTTGGCACGCGGCGAGATACCACGATCCCAACCCTGCGAAGGTGGGCAAGATCGTCACCCGCCGAGGCGGATTTCTCAGTGACATCGATCAGTTTGATCCGCAGTTCTTCGGCATCTCCCCGCGGGAAGCGCACTCGCTCGACCCGCAGCAGCGCCTCTTGTTGCACACCACGTGGGAGGCGTTGGAAGACGGCGGAATACCCGCAGACGACCTGGCGGGCACCGATGTCGGAGTATTCATCGGCGGCTTCACCCTCGACTATCAACTGCTGCAGAATCAAGGCCGTACCAGTCGTTACCGGTTCAAGTCACACTCGGCCACCGGGATGATGATGACGATGCTGGCGAACCGCATCTCACATGCCTTCGACTTCCGCGGGCCCAGCATGACGATCGACACCGCGTGCTCCGGGTCGCTCGTCGCCGTGCACCTGGCGGCTCAAAGCATCTGGAGCGGTGAGTGCGACCTCGCGCTAGCGGGCGGCGTGAATATCATGATCGGCCCCAACACGGCCATCGCGGAGTCGAAGAGCGGATTCCTCAGTCCCGACGGGCGTTCCAAGGCCTTCGACGACTCCGCGGACGGCTATGCGCGCGGCGAGGGCGGCGCGGTGGTCGTCATCAAGCCACTGCAGAGGGCGCTCGAAGACGGCGACGAGATCTACGCCCAGATCCTCGGCACGGCGGTCTCGCAAGACGGCCACACCGACGGCATCACCGTCCCCCGCGAGGAGGCCCAGGAAGCCGCCGTCCGAACCGCGCTTGGGCGAGCGGGTGTTGCGCCGACCGAGGTCGGCTACGTCGAAGCGCACGGCACCGGAACGCCTCTCGGCGACCCCATCGAGATGCGCGCTCTCGCGAATTCGCTCGCAGTGGATCGACCGGCGACCCACCCCCTTCTCATCGGATCGATCAAGACCAACATCGGCCACCTCGAGGCCGGCGCCGGCGTGGCCGGACTGATCAAGGCGGCGCTGGTCGCCAAGCACGGGTACATCCCCGCCAATCTGCACCTGCAGAATCCGACCCGTCATGTGTCGCTGTCAGATCTCAAGATCGACGTGCCCGCAACAGGCCGGCCATTTCCCGACTGCGAGCGACGCGTCGTCGGCGTGAACTCATTCGGCTTCGGCGGTACCAACGCTCATGTCGTGCTTGCGCGAACCGCCCGCCCCGCACCATGTTTCTGCCACCGAGGACCCGCCCGCACTGCTGCCGACCCTCCTGCCGATCTCGGCACGCAGCGAGGAAGCACTCGTCGCGACCGCCGCTCAGTTGGCCGACCACCTGGCCGCTCACCCGGACATCACACTCTCGGATCTCGCTACACGCTCGGCCAACGACGTGCGCATCTCAACCATCGCCACACCGTGATCACCGACAGCATCACCGACGCGCGAGAACAACTCAGGGCCCTTGCCGACGACGGGCAGATATCCACCGGCCGGACCGCTTCCACCGCACCCAAGCTCGCCTTCGTCTGCACCGGAATGGGCCCGCAGTGGTGGAAGATGTGCCGCGGTCTGCTGGGCACCTTTCCCACCTTCACCGACAGCATTGTGCGCAGCGACCGGGAACTGTCTCGCCATGCGGACTGGTCGCTGATAGAGGAACTCCGACGCGATGAGACCTGTTCCCGCATGGGGGAGACGGAGATCGCGCAGCCGGCCAACTTCGCCATCCAGGTCGCGCTGGCCGAGCAACTCGCGGAATTCGGCATCATTCCGGACGCGGTCATCGGGCACAGTGCGGGAGAAGTGGCCGCACACCACATCGCCGGTCTGCTCACCTTCGAACAGGCAATCGAGGTGATCTACCACCGAAGCCGGCTGCAGCAGCGCACGACCGGACAGGGCCGGATGCTCGCCGTTGGCCTCGACACCGAGTCGCTGATGCAGACGATAAGCGGAAAGCCGCTCGATGAAGTCGGGCGCCGAGTTTCGGTGGCCGCGATCAACAGCCCGTCGGCAGTGACCATCGCCGGCGACAGCGATCTCCTCGCCGACGTGGCCCGGCAGTTGGACGAGGCCGAAATCTTCAACAGGTACCTCGCTGTGAAGGTGCCCTATCACACGCACTACATGGAGGCGATCAAGGACGACCTGCTCGGCGCCTTCGAGGCCCTGTCGTCGAAAGCGGCTGCACTGCCGCTGTATTCAACAGTCACCGGTGAGCAATTGGACAGCTATCAGGCCGGCGCCGCCTACTGGTGGCAGAACACCCGCGCCACCGTTCTCTTCGAACCGGCGATTCGCCGGATGCTGGACGACGGATACACCTGTTTCGTCGAGTTGGGGCCCCATCCTGTTCTGGCGGCCTCCATCTTCGAAATCGCAGGCAAACAGCGGGTTTCGGTGATGGCAACCCAGCGACGCGACCACGATGACAGCCGTGCACTGCTCAGTTGCGTCGGCGCACTGCACCGCAGCGGGCGTGATATCGCGTGGAAGGCGGTGACCCCCCGTGGCGGTGGCCGGCTCCTCAAACTTCCCGCGTATCCGTGGCAGTCGAAGCGCTTCTGGAACGAATCTCATGAGGCGACAGAGGCCCTGTTCTACGACCCGGTGCATCCGCTCCTGGGGCAGTCGGTGAGTGCCGTGCACCCGACCTGGGAAGCCGAACTGAGCACTGTTCTGAACGCATTTCTCGCCGACCATCGCGTCCAGGGAAGTGTCGTCCTCCCCGGCGCGGTGTACGTCGAGATGGCGCTCGCAGCGGCGAAGGAGACCTACGGGTCGAACCACAGTGTGGACAACCTCGTGCTGCACCGCGCCGTCATCCTGGACGACACGTGCGACCCCATCCTTCGGACCACACTCAACGAGGCCGACGGCACGCTGGAGTTCGCCGCATTCGCCGCCACGGCTGACGGGGAATCCAAGTGGGCGATCACCGCGACCGCAGCGCTGAACACCGTCCCGGCGGCCCCGCCCCGCCATGACCTGCCGCGAGGTGACGAGCCCATCGCCACCATCGGCGGCGACGACTTCTACGGCCGCACCCAGTCCCTCGGATTCGACTACGGCGATGCGTTCAGATCCATCCAGGGAGTCACCGCCGGTGAGGACTGGGCGGTCGCCGAGCTCACCGTTCCATCTGCGATCGCCGACGAGGTCGATCAGTACCGATTCCATCCGGCGCTCATCGACGGCGCTTTCCAAACGCTCTTCGGTGCACCGTTTCTCGGACAGAAGGAGAACGAAGACCCCTATCTGCCCACGCGTATCCGTCGCTGTGCGGTCTACGGCCCGCCCGAAGAACAGATGATGGTCCACGCCCGTGTCGTGTCGGCAACCAGCGAAGCGGTCGAGAGCGACATCACGATCACCGACCGCCTCGGCAAACCCCTCGCCGTCTTCGACGGCTTTGTCGTTCAGTCGTTGAGCGCCTCATCCCGCATGTCTGTCGACCACATCGACAAGGGGCTGTACGAGATTCAGTGGTGCCAGAAGAGCGGCGAGAACGACCCAGGCGAACAGGCGCAGCGCGCCGATGTGAACCACGGACCGTGGATCGTCTTCTGCGATGCCGCCGGTGTGGGCGCGGCCGTCGCGAAAGATCTGCGCAGTCGCGGCAACCGCGCACTAACGGTCGAACACCGGCCCGTCGATGCGCTCACCGAGGTCGACGGCGATTACCTGCTGAACCCACGTTCTGCGGAACAGATACATGACCTGGTCGCCCTCCTGGGCCGCAGCGACGATTTCGCGGGGATCGTCGACTGCTGGCCGCTTGACATCTCTGATCGCTCCTCTGTCGACGAGAACCATGAGCTGGGCGCATTCACCGTCCTGCGCCTCGTCAAAGCCCTCGCTGAGCACGACATCCACAAGCCCCGCCTCTACCTCGTCACCGCCAACGCGCAACCGGCACCCGGGACCCGACTGGGTGCCGTCGAGGCGGCTGCTGTCTGGGGGCTCGGCCGGGTCGTCGGTCACCAGGAACTCCCCGAATATTGGGGCGGTCTGATCGACATCGACCTGGACACCGATTCGGCTCCCGACCGCGAACTGACCGCTTCGCGCATCTGCGAGCACCTTCTCGACGATGGCGCCGAAGATCAGATCGCGATTCGCGAGGCCATGACATTCGTTCCGCGCCTGCGCCTTTGCCACAGTCTGACGAAACCGTTTCCCACCAAGCTCACGCCGGATGCAACCTACGTGGTCACCGGGGGAGTAGGAGCGCTCGGCCGCGTCGTGGCGGGCCACCTCGCCGAACACGGAGCACGCCACATCACCTTGCTGAGTCGCAGCGCCGTCCCACCGCGAGACCGATGGGCGGCGCTGGCGGAAGACGATCAGCACTATGCGACTGTGAGAACCATCCAGGCGGTCGAACGTCTCGGTGCCCGAATCACCACCGCGAGTGTCGATGTCGCCGACGGCGAGCAGGTGAGAGCCTGGCTGCACGACCATGCACGGCACGGCGGGAGGCCTATCCGCGGAATCGTCCATGCCGCGGGAGCGGTGGCCGACCAGCTTCTGGTGAATATGAGTGAAGACGATTACGCCAGGGTGGTGCGGCCCAAGATCGCCGGTGCGCGCGTCCTGCATGACGCCTTCGCCGATCACGACCTCGAGTTCTTCGTCATGTTCGGATCCGCCGGGTCCACCATCGCCTCGCCGGGCCAGGGCAACTATGCGGCCGCCAACGCATTCCTCGACGCCTTCGCCCACTTCCGGCAGGCGCAGGGCCTTCCGGCTCTCACCATCGGATGGGGGCCATGGTCGGTGGGAATGGTCGAAGAGCTCAAGCTGGAGAAGATCTACGCGGCGCGGGGCATCGAGCTCATCACCCCCGCAGTGGGTGGGCGGATTCTCGATCGACTCATCAGTCAGACGACACCCAACGTCGTTGCCATCACCGCCGACTGGGGCCGGGCCCGCCACGCCGGACTGGGCGGGCGGCTACCGATGATGTTCTCCGAACTCGAGACCGACGAGTCATCGCCCTATCAAACCGATTCGGAGGCTACGATACTCGACGTTCTGGCGGCCACTGCACGACGCCGACAGGCCGGCTGTGATCACCGATACAGTCCGGCACATCGTCGCGGCTGTTTTCGATTGTGCCGTGACCGACGTCGATTGCGACGACATTCTCGATGACATCGGCCTTGACTCCATGATGGCGATGGACTTCAGGGTCAGGATCAATACGACGTTCTCGATCGATGTTCCTGTGCTGGAGATTCTGCGGGGCGTCAGCGTGAACTCACTGTCGGAACGGGTGCTGGCCGAGCTTCGCTTCACCCACGGCGATGTACCCACGGCTCTCGAAGAGCCCACCGCCGACCCCGAGGTGGATCGGTTGATGGACGAGCTGTCGGACGCCGAGCTGCGGGAGCTACTTGCAGAGCTCGAGGCGCAGCCCACCGAGCCTGAAACGGGAGGGGCGCAACCATGATCGCCTCCGCAGTACATGTGCGCGGGCTGTCGAAGACCTACGGACGTTCACTCGGCGGTGCGAGACCTGGATCTCGACATCGGCTATGGCGAGATATTCGCGATCCTCGGTCCGAACGGGGCAGGAAAGTCGACGACCATCGAGATTCTCGAAGGCAACCGGAAACGCGATTCCGGACAGGTGCAAGTACTGGGCGAAGACCCGGCGGTAGCGGGCCGAGACTGGCGCGCAAGGATCGGCATCGTCCTGCAGGAGGTCAGTGACGCCGGAATGCTCACGGTGCACGAAACCCTGCAGATGTTCTCCAGCTGCTACGGCACCGCTCGAACGCCTGAAGACGTGCTCGACCTCGTCGGGCTCGCCAAGGTGTCCGGTTCGAGGGTGAGAAACCTCTCCGGTGGCCAACGTCGTCGGCTCGACGTCGCCCTCGGCATCGTCGGTATGCCCGAGCTGCTCTTCCTGGACGAACCGACCACCGGTTTCGACCCCGAAGCAAGACGCCAATTCTGGGACCTCATCAGGCTTTTGGCGGCCGATGGCATGACGATCGTGCTCACCACGCATTACCTTGAGGAAGCGTCCGCGCTTGCGGATCGTGTCGCGGTCCTCGCCGACGGCAGGGTGGTCGCGGTGGATTCGCCGACGCGGTTGATCGGACACGTCGATTCGGCCGCCACCGTCCGATGGATAGACGGAAACGAAGTACGCGAGGAGCGGACCGACTTTCCGACCGAGCTGATCCGGCAGCGGAGCACCCAAGGGGCAGAGCTGGCTCAGTTGACCGTCACGCGTCCCACTCTTGAAGACGCCTATCTGCTCCTGATCGGCCAGGCCTGATGTCGGTCGGCCACCAGGACAGGGCAGCCCTTCCGCGGCATCGGGTCCGCACATCGGCTGCAGCGGTCCCATCTGCTTGGCGCATCGGGTTTTCGCGAGTCGTCCCCGAACTGAAAATGTTCTACCGCCGGCCCGAACAGGTCGCGTTGACGTTCTCGATGCCAGCGGTGATCTGCCTGCTGCTGGGTTCGATCTTCTCGACGAGACTGCCCGACAGCGATATCACCACCGGTGCTGTGATCGCGGCGAGCATGCTCGCCTACGGAATCCTGTCGACGTCCTTCATCAATCTCGGCATCAGTATCGCCGCGGACCGCGACACCGGGGCGCTGAAGCGGCTCCGTGGAACGCCGGCGACCGCGACGTCCTACTTCATCGGCAAGATCATGTTGGTCGCCATCGTCAGTCTCGCCGAGGCAGTCATCCTGCTGGTGGTAGGGGTTTTGGTCTTCGGGCTCCGGCTACCGACGGACGCATTCGGTTGGTTCACCCTCACGTGGGTGTTCATGCTGGGCATCACGAGTTGCGCACTTCTGGGCATCTTCGTCAGCAATTTCGCAAGCAACGCCGTGTCCGCCGCCGTCATCACCAATGGTCCCGCAGTCGGTTTGCAGTTCGTGTCGGGCACCTATGTGCCACTGATGTTTTTGCCGACCTGGATGCTGGTCATCGGGTCGATCTTCCCAGTCAAGTGGATGGCGCAGGGATTTCGGTCGGTGCTCCTGCCCGCGCAGATGGTCGCTATCGAACCGGCAGGCAGTTGGGAGCACTGGCGGACGTTCCTGGTCCTGGCGACGTGGAGCGTGGGCGGTTTGGTGGCGTGCCTGGGCGTATTCCGATGGTCTGATCGGGATTGACCCGGCCCTAGGAGCCTGAATGCCGTCGTTGCTCACGATCACCTATCACTTCTTCCTCCAGGTCGCTGTCGTGCTTGTGACCTATCGCCTGCTGTGGCCGTTGTTCCGCCGACTCGCGCAGGTACAGGTAGTGGCGATGATGGTGGCTGGATTCCTGCTGGGCCCTTCGGTTTTGGGGTGGCTATGGCCTGCCGCGCAGCAGTGGCTGTTTCCCACCGAGTTGACCATCGGCGCCGAATCGTTCACCCATCCGAATCTGGTGGTGATCTACGTCGTCGGTCAACTCGGGCTCGTGCTCTACATGTTTCTGGTGGGTGCGTCCGTCAAGCTCGACATCCTCACCGCCCATTCGCGGCAGGCCGGTGTCACCTCAGCCGCCGGCGTCGGGGTCCCGCTCATCCTCGGTGGCATCGTCGGATGGTGGATGGTCAGTCTCGGCGGCTACTTCACGGACAAGGTCGTGCATTGGCAGGGCGGCCTTTTCGTGGCAGCGGCGGTCGCCATAACGGCATTTCCGATGTTGGCATGGATCGTCTACGACTCCGGACTACTCAACACGCGGCTGGGCACGATGGCGCTGTCCTGCGCCGCCATCGACGACGCCTGCTCGTGGGTACTGCTGGCGACGGTCGTGGCGACGGCCAAGGGAAGCGTGTTCGGGGCGATCTTGGCAGTCGGAGGCGGGTTGGCCTACCTCTTGTTCATGGTTTTCCTCGGCCGTCCGCTTCTCGGCAGACTTGACACATGGAGACCACCCCGCTTCGAGACCGAACGCAGCGGCGGTCTGCCGATTGCGCATCTGAGCGTCGTTCTTCTCGTCGTGCTGGCCGCGAGTTGCGTCACCGATGCGGTCGGAATCTATTCGGTGTTCGGCGCTTTCGTGGCCGGCGCCGTCATGCCGCGCGGCGCGCTGCATCGAGGCGATCCGCGAACGATTCGAGCCGTTGGTCGCCTATCTGCTGTTGCCCGCCTTCTTCATCTATTCGGGGCTGAACACGTCGCTCACCTTGATCTTCGACCAGTCGACCCTCCTCATGGCAGGTGTCGTACTCGTCGTATCGTTCGCCTCGAAGTTCGGCGCCATCGGCTTGGCGGCGCGCTGGCAAGGCATGAGTTGGTATGAGGCGGGTTCGATGGGGGCGCTCGCCAACGCCCGCGGTCTCATGGAACTCATCCTGCTCAACATCGGGTTCGAGGCGGGCCTCATCTCCGCAAAGCTGTACACCATTTTGGCGCTCATGACGATCATCACCACATTCGTCGCCACACCGTTGCAGCGGCTGTTCGGACGCCGTCTGCAGAAGTCGGGATCGAGGTTCGGCCCTGCCGGTGAGGAGCCCCTCGGCGAAGAATCTCGAGCCGTGTCCGCATCAAATGTGTAGGCGGCGCTCAGAGATCACGCGGGTGCTGCGCCGGCCTGATAGAACGCGATCCGCCACCTCTCGTCGGTGCGGGTGACGACGATGCCGACTCGCAGGTGCACGGCTTCGCGATCGCGATACCCGAATTCCGCGGCGAGGTAGCCGAGTGCCACGTCGGCGCCGAGTCGGCGAGACTCCAGAATGTGGTAGTCCACCGTCATGCCCGGCGGCTGTGACTCGTAGTACTCGAAAACCCCTCGCGGCCCTACGCTGAACGGTCGCAGCCCCTGAAAGATCGCGTCGTCGGTGAACGCGCCGGCGACCAGCTCTGGATCATGCGCGTCGATTCCGCGCTTCCAACGGTCGAGCACCGCATGCAGGATGTCCTCAGTGTCCGGCACTTTGACCTCCGTCGACGTGCAGGATCTCCCCGGTGACGAAGCCGGCCTGCTCGAGGTACAGCACAGCATCGACGGCGTCGTCGACATCACCGAGTCGTCCCATGGGATTCAACGATGCCAGGGCGTCGTGGGTGGATGGATCGTGCATCGGTGTGTCGATGATGCCGAGAGCAACGGCGTTGGCCCGAATTCCGCGGGCCGCGTACTCGACGGCCAAAGCCTTGGTCGCGGCATTGAGTCCGCCCTTGGTCAGCGACGCCAAGGCCGACGGCGCTTGCGAGTTGGCCTGATCGACCAAGCTGGTGGAGATGTTGACGATGTGGCCGCCGGCCTCCATCACTGCCAGCGCGGCGCGGGTCACCTCGAAGAAGCCGCGCAAGTTCACCCCTGTGATGGCGTCGAAGTCGGCGTCGGTGTAGGAGGTGAACGGCTTGGGGATGAAGATGCCTGCGTTGTTCACCACAGTGTCGACGCGGCCGAACCGCCGCATCGCCGCATCGATGACACGCTGGCCGACGCCGGGCGCTGAGATATCGCCCGCGACCGCATGCACCATCGGATCGCCGCTCTCGCCGATGTTTCGGGAGTTGGCGACGACGGCATAACCCAGTTTGCGATAACCCCGAACCAGTCCGGCGCCGATGCCCTGGGAGGCGCCGGTGATGACGGCTACCCGTGTCGAAGTCTCCATGTCCGTTCCTTTCCTCGCTGTGTGTCTGGCTCAACGCGCCCGGCGCGGTGTCGATGCCTGGCAGGCGCGACGAATCGACTCCCTGCTGGGAGGCTGCGCCTACTAGGCTGACCCGATGGAGTTGCGGCAGCTGCGCTACTTCGTCGCCGTGGCCGAGGAACTGAACTTCGGTCGCGCGGCGCAGCGTCTACGCATCGCTGGTCCGTCTCTTTCCCAACAGATCAAGGCGCTCGAGCGCGACCTCAAGGTGACCCTGTTCGACCGAGACCGTCGGTCCGTCGCTCTCACACCGGCTGGAGCTGCACTGCTGCCCGACGCGCGGGCGCTGGTTGCCGGAGCAGACGAATTGCGCAGGCGGGCAACGGGGCTCGGAGTATCGCAGCCGGTGCGCGTCGGTTACGTGAACTGGTGCCCGACCGACTTGGCCGAGCGAGCCGCGGGAGTCGCCCAGTTGCGGGTCGACACCTGGGTGATGCCATCGCACGCCCAGGCTGCGCGGGTCGCCGAGGGCAGCCTGGATCTCGCGATCTGCTGGGTCCAGAACGCCGACCTGGAGTCGCTGTCGCTGGATGCGCGGCTTCTCGGAGCGGACCGGCTCTATGCGCTTGCTGTGCGCTCTGACGAATCACCGGTCGACGCGGCGGACACCGTCGTTCTGGTTGACGCCGATGCCGCCAGCTGGTCGTCGTGGAATCGGTACGGCGAGCAGTTCGCCGCCGCCACCGGCGCCCGCATCATGCGCACCGATGACGGCGGGGTCACCGGCCCGACGTTCTTCGAGCATGTTCGGGGATTACGTCGCCCCGTCCTGAACAACCCCAGAGGGCAGGACGATCCGCTGCCCAGCGATCTGGTGCGCCGCCCCGTCGTCAACCCGTCACCGTTGTGGACATGGTCGCTGGTGTGGCGACGCAGCGAGGACAACCCGGTGATCCACGCCCTGATCGACGAATTCACCCGTGGTGGCGGAGATTTCGGCCTGCACGACGCTTCGGTGTGGTTGCCTGCCGACGATCCGCATCAGGCTCGCGACGAGGGCCGCGGCTAGTACGACTGCCGCCGCCACCAGCAGGGCGGGCCGGAACCCGTCGTGGAGCAACGGGCTCACCATCGCCGGTCCGGCGATCTGACCAACCGAGTAGCCCGCGGTCAGCAAGGCCACGGCGCGCGGATAGGCAAGCAGACGCCCGGCCGCAAGGGCGAGTGTGCTGATACCGATGAAGGTGCCGCCGAACAGCGCCGCGCCGATGAGTGCGGCGGCCACTCCTGCGAACAGGCTCGCTGCGGCGATCCCGGCCGCCTGCACGCACAGCGCGATCACCAGCAGCGCCGAGTGCGACCAGCGAGAGCTCAGTGCGGCCCACAATGCCGCTGACGGCACGGCCGCCAGACCGACCACCAACCAGGTCCCGCCACCGAGCCATGGGGGTGCATCCGCAGCGACGGCGGCGACAAGGAAAGTGCCGGCGATGATGTATCCGATGCCTTCGAGGGTGTAGCTCGCTGCGAGCAGTGTGAAGGCACGATGCGGCAGGCGGCCCCGGTTGCTGGTCGGCGAAGTTGGCGACGCGGTGGCTTCCGCGGCGGGGTGCATCGCCCAGGCGACGGCGGCCAACGCCGCGGCAGCAGCTGCCGCGGTCCACCATGCCAGCCGCCATTCTCCGCTGGCCATCACCACGACTGCCGATAGTGCGATGCCGCCCCCGACGCCGCCGAGTCCCCAGCCGGCGAGATGAGCCGGGCGCGTGTGGAGGTGCTCCAGCAGCAGGTTGACGGCGATCACGAAGACGAGCGCACTGGCGAATCCGGCCACCGCACGCAGCGAGATCCACTCTATGGGGAGGACGGCCCACGACATTCCCGCCAGGCTGGCGACGAGGACGACCAGCGACGCGCGGCAGGCAGCGACGGAGCGTGCGAGCCTTGGCCACACGGTTCCGAACAGCGCCCCGGCCAGGTAACCGACATAGTTGGCGGTCGCCAAGGTTGCCGCGGTATGCGCGGTGATGCCCGCCTGAGCGGTCATCAGCGGCAGGATCGGGGTGTAGGCGAATCGGCCGATGCCCATGGCTGCGGCAAGTGCCGCGGCGCTGCGCACGATGTGCCTGTGGTGCTGCATCTGCCCATCGTGGGACGCCTCGTGGGAGTGGGCCAGGATCGATGCGCTCGCAGCTGGGAGGCGTTGCCTCCCGTAGGCGATTAACCCGTAGGCGATTACATTGACCCGACGGGTGGACATCGTCGGTGCGGGTTCATAGCCTGTCCGAGACATACGTAGCCGGACCAAGGTCGGTCCCTGCAGTGAAGGGATCCGAATGAGCCGGGTGCGCCAATCTGTTCGGCGAACGGCGGGTTTTCTGGCGGCCGCGGTCCTGGTGCTGGGCATTCCGATAGCGGGCGATGTGAGGGCCGACCCGGCGTCCGACGCGCTTTCCAGGCTCGACGAGTTGTCCCGTCAAGCGCTGCAGAGTCGTGAAGCCGTCACCGTCGCCCAGCGCGATGCCGACGACAAACTGGCTGCCCAGACCGCTGCCGAAGACCGCCATCGCGCCGAGTCGGCAGCCCTGGACGCCGCGAATTCTCAGCTCGCCGTACGTCAAGCCGCAGCTGACAAGATGGCGGCAACGACGTACGTGAATGGACGCACCGGCCAGTTGGCGGCGCTGATGACCGCCGGCTCCCCGCAGCAGCTGATCGACCAGCTGTCCCTTCAGCGCATAGTGGTCGCCCAGACGGCCGATCAGATGAAGGCCTTTCAAGCAGCGCGTGCGCGCGCGGCCGCCGCCGCCGAAGCGTCGGAAAAATCGGCCGCTGACGCCCGCGCCGCCGCGGAGCAGTCTGCTGCGGTGCGCGCAGACTTGCAGGCGAAGCTGAGTGAACTGCTACGTCAGATCACCGCCGCGGAGGCCCAGTACGCAGCGCTGACACCCGCGCAGCAGGCGATCGTCGACAACTCGGCCGCGCTGCCGCCGGCGCCACCCCCGCCGCCACCGGCCGTGCCCCCTGCGGCAGACCCGGCGATCGTCGCGATGCCCGCCCCGCCTCCCGCAGACGTCGCTCCTCCCGCAGTGGCCGCCCTCATGGATGTCCCCGCGGCGTTGCCCGTGGGCGTCGCCTATGAGGCCGGCCTACAGCCCAACACCGTCCTGGCTGCCCGCGCCGTCAGCCAGAGGTTTCCCCAGATTGCCGAAATCGACGGTGTCCGGCCGGACTCGAAGCCGTGGCATCCGAACGGCCTGGCGATCGACATCATGATTCCCAACCCGGAAAGCCCCGAGGGCATCGCACTCGGAGACGAAATCAAGGCGTTCGCGATGGCCAATGCGTCCCGATTCGGGCTACAGGATGTGATCTGGCGCGGCACGTACTACACCCCGAGCGGTCCGGCAGGATCGGGTTACGGCCACTTTGACCACGTGCACATCACCACGACACCACGCCGCTGACCCGGCTCACGCAGTGCGTGCGCTCCATTCGGACGTTCGCTCGGGCGTCGCCTCGGCGAGTGCCTTGCGGGTCTTCTCTGCGTCGAAGTCCTTGCCGTACACCGGAGTTCCAGGTTGCTGGCGCCATGATTCAGAAATAGGACCGGCGTTGACGGCTTCGAATCCGAGTTGTTCGACGATGTCGTGGACCAGGTCACGGGCCGGTCCATCCTCACCGGCGATCGGGAGTGCGATCCGGTTCGGTGTCCCGCTCGGTGTTCCCTTCTCCAGCAGATGCTTCCACCAGATCCCGTTGAACACCTTGTACACCGGTGCACCGATCTGCTCGGCGACCCATGCGCTCTCGGCCTGACCGTCCTCGATCCCCGCGATCTCACCGTCGCGCTGCTGGGGGTAGTAGTTGTTGGTCTCGATCACGGGGGCACCCGGCTGACGCGTGTCGACGATTCCGTCGGCTAGGTCGGGAACGTTCTTCTGCGGAATGCTCACGACGACGAGGTCGGCGTCGGCTGCGGCGTCCTTGGCCCATACCGCCGTCGCACCGGTTTCGTTCGCGAGGTCGGCAAGTGTTTCGGGAGCGCGCGAGTTCGACACTTTCACTTCGTGACCGAGTTCGCGGAACCGACGCGCCAGGGTGCCACCGATCTGACCCGCCCCGATGATTCCGATTTTCATGCAGCGCCTCCGAATGGTCGTGGTCTTCTCCTTCGGGCCAACGTGGGGGCCGAGGGCGCTATTCCGCACCTCGCCGCTGCAGATATCGAGCCGGATTCAGCAACCTCACAGGAACGCCGGCCTGGTTGCGCCGGTGTTGTGCAGTACGGTCCGGTGTCGTACCGTCAACCTAGTTGATAAGCCCTGCCGCCGAAATCGTCCACCGCCCGCGCCTGATGGAAAGGTCACGGATGCAACGGGTTTCGATCGCTCGGCGACTCGGTCAGCGGTGGATGATCCTGGTCGCGGTGGTGGTTCTCGCAGTGGCGGGATTCGCCGTGTATCGCCTGCACGGCATCTTCGCCTCCGGCAACGACACGGCGACACCCGGGAACTCGAACAGCATCGTCCCGTTCAACCCCAAGCACGTGGTGCTGGAGGTGTTCGGCCCGCCGGGCGCCGTTGCCACCATCACCTACCTGGACGTCGACGCCCAACCGCAGCGCGCTGACGCCGTCACGCTGCCCTGGGCCTACGACACCACGACAACCCTGCCTGCGGTCGTCGTCAACGTGCAGGCCCAAGGCGACAGCGACTCGATCGGCTGCCGAATCAAGATCGATGATGCGGTCAAGGACGAGAGGACGGTCAACACCGCGAACGCCTACACCTACTGCTTGGACAAGTCCGGATGAGCAGTCAGCGCATTCCGGACCTCATCCGCCGGTACTCGGTGCTCATCGCGCTGTTCTGGTTGGGCCTGGCGGTCGTGACGAACGTGTTCGTGCCGCAACTGGAGACCGTCGCCGAGGCGCACAACGTGTCGCTGAGCCCCCAGGATGCGCCGTCGCTGCAGGCAAGCAAGCGCATCGGCAAGGTGTTCGACGAGTTCGACTCCGACAGTTCGGCGATGGTGGTCCTGGAGGGCGACCAGCCGCTCGGTGCCGAGGCGCATCATTACTACGACGAGCTGGTCCGCAAGCTTTCCCAGGACACCAAGCACGTCGAGCATGTCCAGGACTTCTGGGGCGATCCGCTGACGGCGGCGGGCTCACAGAGCTCTGACGGCAAGGCAGCCCTGGTGCAGCTGTACCTCGCGGGAAACCAAGGCGAATCGTTGTCCAACGAGTCCGTCGACGCGGTGCGCAACATCGTCAACAACACTCCGGCACCGCGGGGCGTCAAGGCCTACGTCACCGGAGCCGCGCCCCAAGTCACCGACCAGTTCGAGGTGGGCCGCCACGGCACACTGAAAACCACCCTGATCACCCTCGGCGTGATCGCGGTGATGCTCTTCTGGCTCTACCGTCGGCTCACCACGGTGTTGATGGTGATCTTCACGGTGATGATCGAGTTGACCGCGTCCCGTGGCGTGGTCGCGGTACTCGCCAACGCCGGCATCATCGACTTGTCGACGTATTCGACGAACCTGCTGACGTTGCTGGTCATCGCCGCCGGCACCGACTATGCGATCTTCCTTCTCGGCCGGTTCCACGAAGCGCGCTACGACGGGCAGGACCGGGTCTCGGCCTTCAACACGATGTACCACGGGACCGCGCACATCATCCTGGGCTCCGGCCTGACGATCGCAGGGGCGGTGCTCTGCCTGACCTTCACCCGGCTTCCGTATTTCAGCAGCCTCGGCGTTCCTGCGGGAACCGGTGTCCTCGTCGCAGTGGTGGCGGCACTGACCCTCGCGCCGGCGCTGTTGGTCATCGGGCGCCACTTCGGTCTGTTCGAGCCTGCCCGGCCGATGCGCACACAGGGATGGCGGCGCATCGGCACGGCCGTCGTCCGCTGGCCGGGTCCGATCCTGGTGGCGACGGTCGGGATCGCGCTCATCGGCCTGCTCGCCCTGCCCGGATACAAGACGAACTACAACAACCGGCACTACATGCCTGCCAGTGCGCCGTCCAATGTCGGCTACGCGGCCGCGGAGCGGCACTTCTCGGAGGCGCGGTTGAATCCGGAACTGTTGATGATCGAGGCCGACCACGACCTCCGCAATCCCACCGACATGATCCTGCTGGAGCGCGTCGCCAAGGCTGTCTTCCACACCGAGGGCATCGCGCAGGTGCAGTCGATCACCCGGCCGTTGGGCACCCCGCTCGACCACACCTCGATCCCGTTTCAAATCAGTGCGGGCAGCGCAGGGCAGATCCAGAACCTGCCCTACCAGCAGGCCCGCGGTGCTGATCTACTCAAGCAGGTCGACGTGATCAACAACTCGATCGACATCCTGAGGCGGCAATACGCGCTGCAGCAACAGACCGCCGCCGTGACCGATGAGCAGACCAAGGCATTCCAGCAGACGGTCGTCACGACCCAGGACCTGCGCGACAAAATTGCCAATTTCGACGACTTCTTCCGTCCGCTGCGCAACTACTTCTACTTCGAGCCGCACTGTTTCGACATCCCGATCTGCTGGGCGCTGCGTTCTCTTTTCGACGCGCTGGACGGCATCAACGCGCTGACCGATCAACTGGGCGACGTCGCGGGCAGCATCGCCAAACTCGATGCGCTACAGCCGAAGCTGGTGGCGTTGATCCCGCCGCAGATCGACAGCCAGCAGACCAATCGCGACCTGACACTGACCAACTACGCCACCACCTCCGGCATCAACGCCCAAACCGAGGCGGCATTGCAGAACTCGACCGCGCTGGGCGCTGCGTACGACGCGTCGAAAACCGATGACTCGTTCTACTTGCCGCCGGAGGTGTTCAGCAACGCGGAGTTCCAGCGTGGGCTCAAGTTGTTCTTGTCGCCGGACGGCAAGGCCGCCCGCATGATCATCACTCACGAAGGCGATCCCGCTACGCCCGAGGGCATTTCACACATCGATGCCATCAGACATTCCGCCCAGGAGGCGGTCAAGGGCACGCCCCTGGCCGGGTCCAACATCTACATCGCCGGTGTTGCCGCCACGTACAAGGACATTCAGGAGGGCGCCAAATACGATCTCATGATCGCGGGTATCGCCGCCCTCAGTCTGATTCTGCTTGTGATGGTGTTCATCACCCGAAGCATCGTCGCCGCCTTCGTCATCGTCGGCACGGTGGCCCTGTCGCTGGGCGCGTCATTCGGATTGTCCGTCCTGATCTGGCAGGACATTCTCGGTATCGAGCTGTACTGGATCGTGTTGGCGTTGGCCGTCATTCTGTTGTTGGCCGTGGGATCCGATTACAACCTGCTGCTGATCTCCCGGCTCAAGGAGGAGATCGGCGCCGGCCTGAATACCGGCATCATCCGGGCGATGGCCGGCTCCGGTGCGGTGGTGACGGCGGCGGGTCTGGTGTTCGCGGCGACGATGGCGTCCTTCGTGTTCGCCGACCTGCGGATTCTCGGTCAGATCGGCACCACGATCGCCCTGGGCCTGCTGTTCGACACGCTGATCGTGCGTTCGTTCATGACTCCGGCGGTCGCAGCGCTGCTCGGGCGCTGGTTCTGGTGGCCGCTGAGGGTGCGCCCCCGCCCCGCGAGCCAGATGCTTCAGCCTTACGGGTCACGCCAGTCGGTGCGACAACTCCTGCTGTGGGACGACGACCTGTAGCCGTCCCTTCAACCCGGCGACTCTGCGCAGCTGGGCGGCCATGTTCATCGAGGTCAACATCGGGATGCCTCCGATGAACGTCCGGAAGGAGGGATGACCGCCGTGGAACTGAAGCATGAACAGGCAGCCGACCACGTAGAAGAAGCCGATGGTGAACAGGGCGGCGGGTATCGCAAATGCCAGCGGAGAGCGAGCGTCATTGACCAATTCGGTCGCGTAGTCGAACTCAGCCTGCGACAGCGGCTGTCGCTTACGCAGTTTGGCGAGCACCGCTTTATGCGCGCCGACTTGTTCGCCCAGTGGGGCCGGGGTGCGATTCTCCAGCCGACTGATGTACACGAATACGCAAGTGGCGAAGAATATTTCAACGACGGCGGCAAGGATCGTGAGATCACCCCAGAGACCGAGAAACACTCTGCCGACGTTACCCGAATCAGGGGTTGCCGTCGCTGCCTAAACCAAGCACACCGTCCCGAACACATCTGTGCCTTCGGCGTCGTGCACCGCGGCTACCGTGATGGGGTGGCCGACAACGAGGTGATGGACTTCGACGGCGACGCCGAACGCGGTTCGCGGACACCGCGCGGGGTCTACGACGTCGGCCGAGAGCCCGATCCCCTCTACACCTTGGCCAACGAGCGCACCTATCTGTCGTGGCTGCGTCTTGCGGTGACCCTGCTCGCCGGTGCGGTCGCCATCGACCGGCTGTTCCTCGAGAACCCCTGGTTCGGGAGTCAGATCCTGGCCCTGGGCCTCGTGGCGATCGCCTTCGGCACCTGCGGCCTAAGTGTGCGGCGCTGGTGGGTAACCGAGCGCGCGTTGCGCCGGCGTCAGCCGTTGCCGGGCTTCGGCGCCCCGCTGCTCGGCGTCATGGCCATCGTCCTCGCTGGGGCGGGTGTCATCGTCCTCATCCTCACGCGAGGGCGCTGAGCGCGGATGAACACCACCGCGGCAAAGCTGTGGGGCGACCAATACCCATTCGAGCGTAACCACCTGCAGCGCACGATGGCGCTGGCTGGGCTGGGCGGTGTCTTCGCCGTCACCGTGATCCTTCTCGTCCACGCCGACGTCACCGGTGTGGTCGGGATCTCGCTGATCTGCGCCGGCGTCGTATCCGCGCTTGCGGCGGCGTCCCGGCGACGATACGCCCGGGAGACCCGCGTGGGGTTCGCCATTCTCAGAGCTCGGGGCGGGGGGTTCGTGCTTGGGTCGGCGCTCGCGTTCGCGCTCATCGGCATGCTCGTTGCCCTGCTGGTGCTCCTCGAATAGCGCCGTCCTTCGAGAAGCCGGCTTCGGCACCGCACTGGTGAGGGCGGTTCACGGAATGCTCCGTCCGACCTGATGGGCGATGGCGTGTTCAACACGCCCGGCAGCCTTTTCCAGCGCAGCGAACTCGACGTCGTCGAAATCTGACCGAATGACGGTGCCGCGTAGTCGCTGGAGCTGTTCACGGACAGGCGATTGGTCGTGTACGTGCCAGGCCAATTCCTCCAGCAGCCGGAACAACCGCGCCAGCACCTGCGGATCCGAGGAACCGTACCGCCGCGGCTGGGTGATGGCGACATCCACCACCTCGGCGAAGCTGGGCCTCATCAGCACCACTCGCACCTGATCGTCGTCGTCGCGGAGTACCACTGCGCGCAGATCACGGTCGGCCAACTGGCAGAGGATCGCCGAGATGTGTCCCAGCGCATGAATGGCAGTCGTCGGGTCGTTGATTCCCGGCGAAAGCGCCTTGTTCGCGACATCGGTCAGCTGGCGCAGCCCGTAGGCGACATCCTGGGCGGCCGTGCGTTCGTAGCCGACCCTGATCGCCCCGCGAACGGCATCTTGCAGGCGGTCGAATGCGTCGTCGTCGAGTCGGCGGGAGACCGACCACGTCACTCCGATCGGAACGCCCTCCACGAGGGAACTGCCGGGATGGCAGTCGATTATCAAGAGCGCATCGGCGTCAACTGCGGCAGCGAGCAACGCGGCTTCGTCGATGCTCGTCAAGAAGCCCGACGACGGCGCGGTGATCGCGAGCGAATTCCGCGGCGGAGAAGGTATCTCAGGGGACGGCAGCGCATCCTCGAGCGGGCTCGTGGCGCTTTTCAGGGTGGCGCTGGCGTCGTCGTGAACGTCGCGCAACATTGTCTCCACGCGGATCTGGCGGGCCAGATGGGCCAGGAACAACACGAGGCCGAGGACGCTGACGATGCCCAACCCGAAGGCGACCGTCACCGATATCCGGGGTACGAATGCCGTTTGCCCGTCGTCGTCGCCGCTGCGCACGGCACGCAGCACGGTCAACGCGTAGGTGAAGGTCGACAGGAAGATCGCGAGCGTCGCCTGAACGAAGACGTCGCTGGTGAATGTGCGCAGCAGGCGCGGGGAGAATTGGCTGCTGGCCAGCTGCAGGGTCACCACGGTGAGCGAGAAGGTCAGCGATGTGACCGTGATGAGTGAGCTGGCGATCGCGTCGAGCAACGTCCGCGCTGCACCGGCGTCCCCGCCGAAAAGCAGGGTGGCCAACCAGGGCGGCAATTTATCATCCAGCCAAGCGTCGGTGAGGGGCAGTGCAACTCCCGCCGCCACCGCCAGTACCACTCCCACCACGGGTAGCGGCCACAGCTGTGAGCGCAGGTTATCGCGCAGTGAGGCAAGGCTCGGCGTCGTCACGAGCGAGCTCTTCCGGCGCTATCCCGCCGCCGCGACGCTGGCGTACTGGCCGGGTTCATGGTCTGCGGCGAGGCCCCATCCGGGTTTGATCGTGACCGTTGCCGAGTCTTCGGTGGCGCGCCCGACAAGGCCACGCACGAGGCGGGTGATGCTCCGGCTGCGCGCAGGTCATGCAGCGGGCGTACCCCGATGTGGCTGCGCTCACACCCTTGACCGGTCAGTCGTCGGGTTCCTCACGCCTCGGCTTGTCGGTCCCGGCGTCGGAGGTTTCGGCGTCGTTGCGCTCGTCTTCCAGCCGGTCCTTGGTGCGCACCAAGCGAAGCAGTGTCACAAGGACGAGACCGCCGACCAGGTTGCCCGCCAAGGTGTAGCCGAACCAACTGAGCCAGTCGAGGTAGCCGAACGGTGCATCACCGGTGATCAGCGCACCGAAGATCAGCAGCGAGTCGAGGATCGAGTGGAACAGTTGCAAACCGGCCAACAGGAAGGCCCCTGCGACCGCCGCGGCTATCTTCCCCGGCACCGAGTCGGTGCCGTGCTGCATGCGGGTCATCAGCGTGATCACCATCCCGCCGAGCACCGCCAGCGCCATCGTCTCCGCGCTGAGCGGGGCGGTGGCGTAGTGGGATGCCGCCTCCACCGTGTCGGCGTGCAGCTTGGGGAGGCCGGTCATGATCAGCGACATGATGATCCATCCGCCGGCGAGATTGGCGACCAAAGTTCCGGTCCACAGCTTGAGTAGCTGCCCTTTGCTCGCCCGCTTCGCCACCACCGTGGTGACGGGTACCAGGAACCCCTCGGTGAACAGTTCACTCCTTCCGAGGAGCAGGGCCAGGAACCCGATCGAGAAGGCCAGACCCGCCAGCAGCGGGTCGTGGGTGGCGTGCAGGACCGACAGGTAGGCGAGCACGCCCGTAGCGACCTCGGTGCCGCCGAAGAAGCCCGTGATGAGGACCTCCCGCCAGCTTCGGTGCAGGCGCTGCGTTCCTTCGTCGATCATTCTGTTGAAGGCATCTTCGAGGTCGTCCTCGACGGGGCTGTCCGATTCGCCGAGATCACGCTGGTTCGTTTCGGTCACTGCGGCTCCTCGGCTATACACGGCGGCTCGGCCGACGCTGCGCCCAGAGGTTTTCACGGGGCGATATGTGATACCCATTGGCGACAAACTTCACGCGCCGGCGGATGTGACGCGAGGCGCCCGAGTCTGATCCGTGCAATACGATCGCAGTCCAGGGGGTCGATGTGGCGCTAGTACTCGCGTTCGGTGTGGTACTCCTGATCAGCGTTTCATTGTCGGGTGTTGCCGCCAGAACGGTTCTATCGACAGCACTGCTGTTCCTGATTGCCGGCGCGGCGATCGGTCCTGGCGGCCTGGGGATCGTTTCGATCGGACCCAACGACCCGATCGTCACGCAACTCGCCGACGTGGCGCTGTTCACCGTGCTGTTCACGGATGGACAGCGGGCCAATCTCCCTGCGCTGAAAGAGAATTGGAAGCTGTCTGGTCGAGCGCTCGGCCTCGGCATGCCACTGACGATGATCGGTATCGCCTTACTGGCCCATTACCTCACCGGTCTTGACTGGCCGACCGCCTTCCTGCTCGGAGCCATTCTGTCGCCGACCGACCCTGTGTTCGCCGCCGCACTGGTCGGCCGGTCGGACATCCCGATGCAGTTGAGGCGCCTTCTCAACGTGGAGTCCGGTCTCAACGACGGGTTGGCGCTGCCGTTCGTGCTGATCTTCCTTGCCGCGGCCCAACACGAAGGCTCCGAAGTGATCACGGTCGGAGTTGAACTCGTACTGGGGCTGCTCATCGGCATCGCCGTCGCCGCGGCGGTCGCGTTCGCGTGGCGGACCCGAATTCTCACCGCCGAACCGCGCCTGCAACCGCTAGGACCGGTTGCCATCGCCGTCGTGGTGTACGCGTCGTGTCATCTCACGCACGCCAATCCCTACCTTGCCGCCTTCGCAGCCGGATCGACGCTGGCCACGTTGGACCATGTCGCCGCGGAACAGTTCGAGCCGTTCGGGGACCTGCTCGCCGAACTCACCAAGTTCGCCGCCCTGCTGGTATTCGGGGCGCTCATCACCCCGGAACGGCTCTCGCATCTGGGCTGGCAGGGCTGGCTGTTGGCGTTGGTGGCGATCCTGGTGGTGCGTCCGGCTGCCATGTTGCTGTCGCTGCTGTGGACTCCGCTGCCCGCAGGGCAGCGACTCGCCGCGGCCTGGTTCGGGCCCAAGGGATTCGCCTCGGTCGTTTACGGCTTGTTGGCGCTTCAATCCGGCATTGCCGAGGGCGAATTGCTCTTCGATTTCATCGCTGTGACCATCGCGCTGTCCATCGTGCTGCACTCGTCCACCGACGTACCGGTGGCCAAGATGTTGCGGATCGAGCCTCCCGACAACCTTCCGTCGGGCAGACCCGGGTACAACGATGGCGATACGGGTGTGGGGGGCCGTGAATGATGTTTTCGCACACACCTCGCCGGGTAGGTGAGCGCTAGCCCTCGAAGAAGCTTGCTTGGTTGTTGTTCGTCGGTCCAGGTCGGCCACCTCAGCGCACGGGTTCGGCGCCGCCGCCGGACGTGGGAAAGGAGTTGGTCCACTTGTGGTTCGACTCGTGGAGCGAGATCTGGAGAACTCTGCTCGTCGGGACTGCCGCCTATGTGACGCTGGTCGCGGTGCTGCGCCTATCGGGCAAACGCACGCTGGCCAAGCTCAGCGCGTTCGATCTGGTGGTCACGGTCGCGGTCGGCTCGACATTGGCCACGATCTTGTTGAGCGCGGACGTCTCGTTCACACAAGGCGCCACAGCGTTCGCTCTGCTGGCTGCGCTGCAATTCACCGCGGCGATCATCTCGTCGCGCACCCAGCTGGGACGCGCGACCGTGACGTCGCGGCCGACTGCGCTGGTTTCAGATGGCCGATTCGATGACGACGCGTTGCGCCGTCAGCGCGTCAGCCAGGACGACATACGCCAGGCCATCCGGTCGTCCGGTTACGGCGATGTGGGCCGAATCGCCGCAGTGGTAATGGAATCCGACGGATCGCTCAGCGTCATCGCTGCGGACAAGGTCGGCGACCGCTCGGCACTGGCCGGTCTGAACGGCAACGTCGATCCTTCTCTCGCGTAAACGACACCCGATGTCGCCGTACGCCTAGAACGGGCTGCTGTTGGACTGCCAGCGCGCTTCTTCCGGGCGTGGCCCGTACTTGCGGATGTAGGCCTCGTGGATATGCGCGTCTCTCTTGCGCTTGATCTCATCCACCAGGTTGGGGTCCAGATTGTGTTGAGCGAGCCGGTATCGGCGCCACACCTTGTTGAGTGCCAGCGATATCAGAATCGCCCAGATGTAGATCGGCGCCGTCATTTCCGTATGCACATACAGCGACGCAGGCAACAGCCAGAACGGCGCGAGAATCAACAGCGGTGGTATCGCCATGCGGATCATGTGCCTGCGGACGGCGCCGTGATCGGCAAGATCATGGGCTACCCACTCGCGCATCGAGTCGGGTAGCCGCCGACCGTAGATGTAGGTGAGGTATTGCAGAGGGCCCGGCTTGTTCATCGCGAATCCCTTTCTTCATCGAGCGCCCCCGCGGCCAGCGCCGCAGCGTTGACGCGGGTGAGCACGTGGTGCAGCCGTTCGAGCTCATCCAGGCCGACGCCGAGCTGTTCCACCACGGCGGGCGGAATCTTGAGGGCTCGTCGACGCAGCTGGATACCGGCCCTGGTCAGGCCGATATCGGTCGCGCGCTCATCGGTCGCGCTGCGCGTCCGCGTGATCACCCCGATCGCTTCCAGCCGCTTGAGCATCGGAGACAAGGTCGCCGAATCCAGCTGCAGCGCCGAGGCAATCGCCTTGACCGACAACGGCTGATCGGCATTCGACTTGTGGTGGTCCCACAACGCGAGCATCACGAGATACTGCGGGTGGGTGAGGCCCAGCGGCTCGAGCAGCGGACGGTACACCGCCAACACGGCGCGGTTGGTGACCGCGAGCGCGAAGCACACCTGCCGTTCGAGGGCCAGGGGATCGACGTCGGTCACGACCATGCTCATGACAACACCCTACTCAATTAATTAATGCCCTAACTAATAGGGTGCGAAGTATCACAGGTTGCTAGCATCACCACGCCATGCCTGATGAGCCGATCCGTGCCGACCACGCCGAGTTGTTGGCGCGCCGTGCGCTGACCGAGGACGCGGCGCGGCCCGACGCGGTCGAGCGCAGGCGCGCCCGCAACGGCCGCACCGCGCGGGAGAACATCGCCGACCTCGTCGACGCCGACTCGTTCGTCGAGTACGGACGCTTCGCGATCGCCGCCCAGCGCCACCGCCGCGACCTCGCCGACCTGATCGCCCGGACGCCCGGCGACGGGCTGGTCGCGGGCACGGCGCGCGTCAACGGCGATCTGTTCGGCGATCGGCACTCCGCCTGTGCCGTGCTCGCCTACGACTACACGGTGCTCGCGGGCACCCAGGGTGCGCTGGGCCACCGCAAGAAGGACCGCCTCTTCGAATTGATCGAACGCATGCGGCTGCCGACCGTGTTCTTTACCGAGGGAGGCGGCGGTCGACCGGGGGACACCGACTACCCCACCGTCTCCGCGCTCGACGCCCGCGCGTTCAAGCTCTGGGCCGCATTGTCGGGTCTGGTGCCGCGCATCGCGGTGGTCAAGGGCCGCTGTTTCGCCGGTAACGCCGTGATCGCCGGCGCATCGGATCTGATCGTGGCCACCGAGGACACCTCCATCGGTATGGGCGGGCCGGCGATGATCGCCGGCGGTGGGCTGGGCGACGTCCACCCCGACGAGGTCGGGCCGATCCGCATGCAGGAACCCAACGGTGTGGTCGACGTCGTCGTCGCCGACGAGGCCGAGGCGGTGGCCGTGACCAAACGGCTGCTCTCCTACTTTCAGGGCACGACGACGCCGGGGAATGCCGGCGACCAAACACCCTTGCGCACAATGGTTCCCGAGCGCGCCCGGCGTGCCTACCCGGTGGCCCCGATCATCGAGACGCTGGCCGACGGCGGGTCGGTTACCTTCCTGCGGCCGCGCTTCGCAGCCGAGATGGTGACCGCGCTGGCCCGAATCGACGGTCGCGCGGTCGGCATCATCGCGAACAACAGCATGGTGATGGCAGGAGCCATCACGGCGGCGGCATCCGACAAGGCGGCGCGCTTTCTGCAGCTGTGCGACGCGTTCGGGCTGCCCGTCGTTTCGCTGGTCGACTGCCCGGGCTACATGGTGGGGCCGGCGGCAGAGGCCGAGGCGCTGGTGCGCCGCGCATCGCGGATGCTGGTCGCCGGGGCCGCGATGAGCGTGCCGCTCGTCGCGGTGGTGCTGCGGCGCGGTTACGGCCTTGGCGCGCAGGCGATGTTGGGTGGCAGCCTGCACGAACCGGTGCTCACCGTGGCATGGCCGGGAGCGCATCTGGGTCCGATGGGACTGGAAGGTGCAGTCCGACTGGGACTTCGCAAGGAACTCGAGGCGATTGCCGATGACGAGGAACGGGAAGCGCGCGTGCGCCAGGCGACCGCGGCGGCACAGGACAATGCCAAGGCGCTCAACGCCGCCGCGCTCTTCGAGATCGACGATGTGATCGACCCGGCCGATACGCGCCGGCTCATCATCGACACCTTGACCGCGGCGACCATGCATGAACCGCGCCGCAGCGAGCGACGCTTCGTCGACACCTGGTAGCCGCCCGCCGCCTGCCCCCCGATGCGGCGGCGGGCGACACGATCAGGCGGATTCGGCGTAGTAGCGACGAGCGCGCACCACCTGGCCGTTGCGTTCGGCGAGCGATCGCAGTTGCCGCAGAGCAAACGTACGGCCGCGACCGCCTTCAGGAATCACGATGCCTGCCCACAGCCCCTCTGCGCGCGGTAGCTCACACGCTTCGCGGGCGCAGAGCCACCGGCGCGGGCACGCCCGGCAGATGGCTTTGGCCGCTTCGTCCGCCGATGTCGTCCACCGCTCAGGATCTCGCGTGCAGGCACCTACCGGCGTCTCGTCCCAATCTGTCGTGTTCATCCCCGTGTCCCTCCGTGCGCTGCGCGGCCGCTGCGCCGCGCGATGTCGCTAAGCTAGCGAATAAACCGTAGCAATGCAACAGTTATGGCTACGAACCGTGAGCCGGCTTTCGGTCCAAGCACGTTGAACAGGCAGAATAGACGCAGAAACCGTAGCGATGTCGGAGCCGGCTAGGCGAAGGAGTCATAGCTTCGCCACATATCAGGGCCGACCACGCGAGCCTAAGTCGTAGCGGCGGTCCCGATGACGGCTACGATTGCCTCGCCGTTGCGTCCCGTGAGTTTTCGAGGAATGCCCGTAGATGACCGATCCGGAGCCGATCGAGGTGCTGGACGAGGGGATGCTGCGCGCGGGTGCGGCAGCCGCGGCCCGTCGTCGCGAACTCGACATCAGCCAGCGCAGTCTGGCCGCGGACGGAATCATCAACGCCGGGGCGCTGATCGCGTTCGAGAAAGGCCGAAGCTGGCCGCGTGAGCGGACACGAGCAAAGCTCGAAGAGGTGTTGCGATGGCCTCCGGGAACGATCTCGCGGTTGCGGCGGGGCGAGTCGGTAGCCGTCGAGGATCGCGACGAATCACAAGTGCAGAGCCGCGACGACGTTCCACTGATCGCCCAGGCCGTCCTCACCGCGGTGAGCACTTTCGGCACGGCCCTCGAGGCGCTGCCACCCGTCGAGGACCCGGCCTTCACACCACGCGCCACGAAGATCCTGGCGGATCTGCGTCAACTCGAGGCGGTCGCGGCGAGAGCGGCTCGGATCGGCAAGGTGTCGCCGGCGTTGATCAGGGCGCTGAGTGCGGTGCGCACCCGCTATGACGAGCTCATGCTGCGTGCCGCGCGTGCACCACACGCCACCATGGGGCAGCGGCTGTATGCCGCTCGGCGCGCCGCGAACCTGACGATCCTCGAAACCGCACAAGCCGCAGGTGTTTCCGAAGAAGACATCGTCGGCGCCGAGGCAGAGGAACCCGTGCCCGCGGAAGCCGTCCGCGATATCGAATCCCTGATTTACCAACTGCGCTAGTAGCGTTCCCGGTTCCGGTCGTCGTGCGTTGGGTAGTACTCGGCGAGCGCAGCGGCGATCTCGATGAAACGAAGCCTCGTCGCCGCCGACATCTCGCCCGTGCGGTCGATGACGCCTCCCGGCCGCAGGTGACCGTCGAAGGGCACCTCGACGACGACCTGGCCCTGACCCGAAAACTGTTGCGCCAGAATCGAACGGGTCCGTTTGTCGGCATGCCCGTCGGAGTCGTTGAGTACGACGACGGTGCGCGCGAGCAGCGCTGTGAGTCCACGCGCGGCCAGCCAGTCCAGCGTCTGCCCGGCCGCCGCCGCGCCATCGACCCACGGTGACGAGACCACGATCAACGCGTCGAGATCCCGCAGCACTTCCTGGGTGACGGGGGTATCCATGGTCGAGCTGCAGTCGACGATCGAGATCGTGAAATACCGGTCGAGCCGCGAGGTCGCTTCCCGATAGATCGCCGGATCCAAAACCCGTCGGCGAGCCGGAGTTCCCTCGCCGGCCAGGACGAACAGACCGGCCGCGTTGTTGCCCACCCGGTTGCGGATGTCGGCGAACGTCTCGAGGTGTTGATCGGCGGCCAGCTCCCAATAGGACCCCTGCGCCTGGGGATCAACGCGGCTTCCGAGCTTCCCGAATGCGGTGTCGGCATCGATGGCCACCACGCGATCGTCTTGGCGCAGTTCGGCCAAAACCGATCCGATACTCGCCGACACCGTCGTCTTTCCGACTCCGCCCTTGCCCATCACACCGACCTTGAAGTGCCCGCGAAGCGCTGAGCGGACCTTCGCCTCGAGTTGGGCCTGCCGGACCTCCTCGGGGCCCTGGCCGAGATTCACGACTCCAAAGGTGGCCTTGTACAGCGCGAGACGCCATCCGCGACCCGGGGGGAGGCGGCGCGGCCGAACCAGGTCGTCGGGACGTATCCGCTCGGCGTATGAGCCGCTCGGCGGATGCGGCATTCGGTTGTCGGGACCGTATCCGCCGGGGAACCACGGTTGGGCCGGTGGCTGCGGAGGGTGGCCCCCGGGGAACGGCGGATGCTGCTGGCGCGGCGGCTGAGGTCCAGGCTGCTGGCCCCACGGTGCGTTGGCGGCGCGGATGGGCGGGGGCAGCACCGGCCCGGTGTCGCGCGGTGTCCCGGGAGGCGGACCGTAGGGCGCACGCCCGGAGGGCAGGGGACGGGAAGGTGGCTGACGAAAGCCGCCGCCCGCCCTTTCGGGCGCCCTGAAATACGGGGGAGGGTCCGACGGTGCCGAGTCCGGCTCCGGATCCTCGTCCCAGGTGTCGACGGGAGGAAGGGCTGGTAGCTGCTGGGTGACCGGCGCAGACGGTTCCGGTTCGGCAGCTGACGGCTCGTAATCGGCTTCCTCTGGGCCGGTCCATCCGAGTTCTTTCCGCAACTCGTCATCGCGGTCGGTCACTGCTGGTCTCCTCCGGATGTCGCGGGCATGCGGGTCTCGGCGCCCTTGTCCAGTATCAACCAAGCCGCTGGCAGCGCCGCCGATGCGTCAGCTCTCGTCCGCGGTGATGTAGCCAGCAAACACGGTTGAGCGTCAACCGATCAGCAAGGCGGAGCGCCGGACGGGGGCCTCGGGGACACATGGCAGGTGTCTCAACCGTATGCGTCGCTGCGTGTACACCGGCGCGAAGCACGGCCGGGGAGCCGTCGCAGCCACGGACCTGGAAATTCGCTGAAACCGGCTGGAGAGGGCCAGACGAGCCTGTACAGCGCGGCGTGTCCATTGCTGAAGAGGCTCAACACCTTGCGTCCCGAAGGCGTGGTGATGCCGAAAATTGGTGGCATGGGTGCCTGCGCCCCGCTGGTACTCTCTTTTGCAGCGAAAGGGATGGCGCAAAGGGGTCGAATGGCATGCGTGTGGTTTGTGGCAAAGTATTGACGGTCGGTGGGCAGTGAATGCTGGACGAACAGGTGCGCCCGGGATGACCGTGGGCAGTGCACAATCCGCACGTCGCGAGGCCACGCATATCGACGATGTCGTCGGGGTCGAGGTCACGATCGACGGGATGCTCGTCATCGCCGACCGCCTTGGCCAGTCGGAGTTCCCGACGGCGTTGGGCATCCGGCTCAACATTCCGCAGCCGGAACTGCGGGACATCGTCTGGGAACAGGTGGTGCGCGACCTGACGGCGCAAGGCGTCCTGGACGTCTTCGGCGAACCCCACCCCGAGGTTGCGGCGATGGTCGACACCCTGAGCCGGTCCGATCGCACTCTCGAAGCCCGGTGGTGGCGCCGCGACGTCGGCGGCAAGATGATCCGGTTCGTGGTGTGCCGCAAAGAGGATCGGCACGTAGTTGCTGCGCGCGACGGTGACATGCTGGTGCTGCAGCGCGTCGCTGGCCAAGTCGGTTTGGCAGGCATGGTGAACACGGTGCTCGGCACCGCCACCGCTGCCGATGTCGAACCGCTGACGGGCATCTCGGACGAACTGGCCGAATGCCGCGATGCGAATCAGCTCCTGAAATACGGCATCGCGCCCCCGTCGGCACGTGCCTACGCCGACATCATCGCCGACCCCGCCAGCTGGGTGGAGATCACTGCGGTCGAACGACATCCCGGTGGCACGTTCACGCAGGCCGATGTTGCGGCCGGAGTGCTCGACTCCCGGCACGGCCGCATTGTTTCCATTCCTCGTCGCGTGAACGGTGAGTTGTACGGCAGTTTCCTGCCGGGCAGCCCGGAGAATCTCCAGCGCGCACTCGACGGCCTGCTCGAATTCCTGCCCTCCGGCAAGTGGTTTGAGCAGACCTCAACCGAACCAGCCGATACGAATGGAACTGAGCTGCAGTGAGGCAAGCACCGCATGGCGGGTGATAATCCATCATTCGACTCCGGGGAGCGCGAGGATCTGGCCTCGCTCGACTTCTCACCTCCCCGGGCAGACGCGCGCGACGGAAAGCCGGTGCCCGTGTTCACCGTGACCAATCCGCCGGGTACGGTGACGGTCACCACCTTCATGGACGGCCGGGTCAAGCAGATCGACCTGTCTTCGGGGACAGCCGAATTGACCGAACCCGAACTCGCCGACGAGATCGTCGTCATCGCGGGTCTCGCCACGCAGCAAGCCAAGTCGGCGCAATACGCCCTCATGCTCGAGGGCATGCGCGAACAGGGCCACGACGATGCCGTCACCCGCGACTTCCTGGCCCGTGACCTGGACCTGCCCACGCCCGACGAGGCCAGGGCGGCGCGCGCGCACGTCTTCGCGACAAGGTATTCCGGTGATGATGTCTGAACACCTCACCAGCCTCTTCGGGAGTGCCGTCGGGATGCTGCCGAGTGCCCCCGCCAGGTCATTCGAGATCTTCTCCGAGATCACGTCCATGGACGAAACCGCCTGCGACGCATGGGTCGGCAGGATCCGTTGCGGTGACACCGACCGGGTGACCCTGTTCCGCGCGTGGTATTCACGCTCGAACTTCGGAAAACTGGCCGGGTCCGCGGAGATCTCGATGAACAGCGTCAACGCCCGTATTCCGATCGGCGGCCAGTTCGGCGACATCACATATCCGATCAATTCACCGCTGGCCATCACGATGGGCTTCGCAGTCAACGAGGCTGCGGTGGGCAACTACGCCGATGCGATGGAGGCACTGGAAGACGTTCCCGCCGTCGGCGCGGAGTATCTGGTGGCATGGGTGAAGGCGGTGATCTACGGCGCGGCCGAACGCTGGACGGACGTCATCGATGAGGTCAAGGGCGCCGCCGGTTGGCCGGACAAGTTTCTCGGTGCTGCCGCAGGTGTCGCACACGGCGTGGCGGCGGCCAACCTCGGACTGTTCACCGAGGCCGAGCGGCGGTTGACCGAATCGAACTCCTCACCGGCCGGCGAAGCATGCGCGCCGGCGATTGCCTGGTTTCTCGCGATGACGCGGCGCGGACAAGGCAATGAAGAGGCCGCCGTGGCACTGTTGGAATGGTTGCAGGCGACACATCCTGAGCCCAAAGTCGCTGCGGCGTTGAAGGATCCGAACTATCGGATGTCCACCACCAATGCCGACAAGATCGCCTCCCGCAAAGACCCGTGGGATGCGGCCAGCGTCGAGGCGGACAATTCGGGTCGCGAGAGATTACTCGCCGAGGCGCAGACCGAACTTGACCGACAGATCGGCCTGACCCGAGTCAAGGAACAGATCGAGGCATATCGCGCGGCCACGCAGATGGCCAAGATTCGCGCGGCGCGCGGCATGAAAGTCGCCCAGGCGTCCAAGCACATGATCTTCGCAGGGCCGCCAGGTACCGGTAAGACCACGATCGCCCGAGTGGTGGCCAACATCCTCGCCGGACTCGGCGTCATCGGCGAACCCAAGTTGGTCGAGTCGTCACGCAAGGATTTCGTCGCCGAATACGAGGGCCAGTCCTCGGTGAAGACCAGCCGCACCATCGACCGGGCTGTCGGCGGGGTGCTGTTCATCGACGAGGCGTACACGTTGGTGCAGGAGCGCGACGGACGGGCCGACCCGTTCGGCACCGAAGCGTTGGATACGCTGCTCGCCCGCATGGAGAACGACCGCGACCGGCTGGTGGTGATCATTGCCGGGTACAGCTCCGACATCGACCGGCTACTCGAATCCAATGACGGTCTGCGCTCCCGCTTCGCCACCCGCATCGAGTTCGACTCTTACCAACCGGACGAAATCGTCGACATCGCCAAGGTACTTGCGCAGGGCAATGATTCGACGCTCGCCGACGAGGCCGCCAAGCGCGTGCTCGAGGCGGCGACGCTGCTGCGCCAGCGGGCGCTGAATGGCAAGCCGGCGTTGGACATCGCGGGCAACGGCCGCTACGCCCGTCAACTTGTGGAGGCCGGCGAGCAGAACCGGGACATGCGCCTCGCCCGGTCGGCGGACTTCGAGAGCCTCGGTGTCGATGAGCTGAGTGAGATAAACGGTGACGACATGATGGCCGCGATCGCCGCCGTGCACTCCCGACTGAGCATCGGGGATTAGCGCATGGCGAGTTTTCGGCTAACCACCAAAGTTCAGGTCAGCGGCTGGCGCTTTTTGCTGCGCAGGGTCGAGCACGCGATCGTGCGACGCGATACACGCATGTTCGACGATCCGCTGCAGTTCTACAGCCGGGCGGTGTCGGCAGGCATCGTCATCGCCGTACTGATCTGCCTGGGCGCGGCACTGCTGGCGTACTTCAAACCGCTCGGAAAACGTGGCGGTGACACACTTCTCGTCGACCGCACCACCAATGAACTCTACGTCGTGCTCCCCGGCACCGATCAGCTGCGGCCCGTCTACAACCTGACCTCGGCGCGCCTGGTACTGGGTAACGCGGGCACACCGGTCGCGGTGAAGTCGGATGAGCTGAACCGGATGTCCAAGGCGCAGCCGATCGGCATCCCCGGCGCGCCCTATGCCACACCCGTCGGGGGCGCGAACTCGATGTGGACGTTGTGCGACAACGTGACCAAGCCCGAGAGCATCGCCCCCGAGGTCGCGACATCGGTGATCGTGCAACCGCTGCTTACCGACGGCTCGGTGGGACCGATGCGCGCCGACGAGGCCGCGCTGGTGAGTTACGAGAACGACACCTGGCTCGTGACCGACTCAGGACGACACGAGATCGACCTCGCCGACCGCGCACTGACCTCGGCGGTGGGCATCCCCGTCACGTCCAAGGCGACGCCGATCTCGGAGGGCCTCTTCAACGCCCTTCCCAACGCCGGTCCCTGGCGCCTGCCGGCGATCCCCCGCTTCGGGGAGCCGAATACTCTTGGCCTGCCGCCGAATATGGTGATCGGCGCCGTGTTCAAGGCGCTCACCGAGGACGGCGAACAACACTTCGTGGTCCTGCCCGACGGCGTCGCGCAGATCAACGGCACCACAGCGGCGGCGCTGCGCGCGACCAATTCCTTCGGGCTGGTGACGCCGCCGCCTGTCGAGGCCAGTACGGTCGCCAGGATCACCGAGCAGGTGTTCGTGTCTCCGCTGCCGGACGAGCCGCTCGACATCCTGCTGCGTGAGGACGCCCCGACGCTGTGCTGGGCGTGGCAGCGCGAGCCGGGCGATCAGGCGCCGAAGACCACGGTGATCACGGGGCGCCATCTGCCGATCGCACCGTCGGCGATGACCACCGGGATCGACCAGATCGGCGGCGATGCAACCGTTTACATCGATGGCGGCAAGTACATACGACTGCAATCACCCGACCCACGCTACGGCGAGAGCCTCTACTACATCGATCCGCAGGGGGTGCGCTACGGGTTGCCCGACGAGCAGACGGGAAGCACCATAGGCCTGAATGCGCCGGTGAACGCGCCGTGGCAGGTTGTCAGCCTTCTGATTGACGGTCCCGTGCTCTCCAAGCAGGCGGCCCTGCTCGAGCACGACACGTTGCCGCCAAATCCCAACCCGCGCAGGGTCGACGACGGCTCGAAATCCGGCGCACAACCCGTTACGGCGAACACCGGAGGGGGCGGATGACCACCAAGAAGTTCACCCCGATCATCAAGCGGGGGCCACGGCTGACGCCCGGCGAGATCAATGTGACCCCGCCCGACGACCTCGGTGTGGAGATCCCGCCCTCGGGTATCCAGAAGGCGCTGCCATGGGTCATGGGCGGGGGCATGCTCGGCATGATCGCGATCATGGTCTTCACCGGCATCAGACAGTTATCGCCGTACATGCTGATGATGCCGCTGATGATGGTGATGGGCACCGTCGGCTTCATGGCGGGGGGCGGTCCCGGCGGCAAGCGGGTGCCCGAGATCAATGCCGACCGCAAGGAATACCTTCGGTATCTGGCAGGACTTCGCACCCGGGTGACGTCGTCGGCGGCTGCTCAGGTGACCTTCTTCAATTACCACGCACCACATCCCGACGATCTGCTCTCCATCATCGGGACCAACCGGCAGTGGTCGCGCCCCACCAACGCGGATTTCTTCTCGGCCGTCCGCATCGGTCTGGGCACCGAGCCTGCCGTCGACCGCCTGCTGAAGCCCGCAGTCGGCGGCGAGCTGGCCGGGCCGCAGGGAGCTCCGCAGCCCCATCTCGAGCCCGTCAGCCACATGTGGGTCACCAAGTTCCTGCGTACGCACGGCTTGATCCACGACTGCCCGAAGCTGGTGCAGCTGCGTACATTTCCGACCATCGCGGTTGGCGGCGACCCGGACGGGGCTGCGGGGCTGCTGACGGCAATGATCTGCCACCTCGCTGTTTTTCATCCACCGGACCTGCTGCAGATCCGCGTGCTCACCGATACCCCGGAGGACCCGAACTGGGCCTGGCTCAAGTGGCTTCCGCACGTCGCGCACCAGACGGATACCGACGCCGCGGGCGCCACGCGCCTGGTGTTCACGCGCCCAGACGGGTTGAGCGACCTGACCGCCCGCGGCCCGCATACACCCGACGCCACCCCGAGCGGACCGTATGTCGTCGTCATCGATCTGTCGGGCGGTAGGGCGGGGTTCCCGGTCGACGGTCGGGCCGGCGTCACCGTCATCACGCTCGGCAATCACCGCGGTTCGGCGTATCGCATTCGGGTCGACGCCGACGGCACCGCCGACGATCGACTGCCCAATCAGACGTTCCGCCTGGTGGCCTCGGCTACTGACCGGATGACATCGGATCAGGCCAGCCGCATCGCCCGTAAGCTCGCCGGTTGGTCAATCACCGGAACGATCATCGACAAGAGCGTGCGGGTGCAGAAAAAGGTCGCCACCGAGTGGCACCAACTTGTCGGAGCACAGACGATCGAAGAGGTCAGCCCCAACCGGTGGCGAATGTTCACCGACACCGACCGCGACAGGCTGCGTATCCCGTTCGGCCACGAACTGAAGACCGGTGACATCATGCATCTCGACATCAAGGAGGGGGCGGAGTTCGGCGCGGGTCCGCATGGGATGCTCATCGGTACAACGGGTTCCGGGAAGTCGGAGTTTCTGCGCACATTGATTCTGTCGCTGGCCGCAACTCACCATCCAGATCAGATCAACCTGTTGCTCACCGACTTCAAGGGGGGCTCGACATTCCTGGGCATGGAGCGGTTGCCGCACACCGCCGCAGTTGTCACCAACATGGAGGAAGAGGCCGAACTCGTCAGCCGCATGGGCGAGGTGCTCACCGGCGAGTTGGACCGCAGGCAGTCCATCCTGCGGCAGGCAGGTATGCAGGTCGGCGCTGCGGGCGCGCTTTCCGGCGTCGCCGAGTATGAGAAGCACCGTGAACGCGGCGCTGACCTTCCGCCGTTACCAACGCTTTTCGTCGTCGTAGACGAGTTCGCTGAACTGCTGCAGAACCACCCGGACTTCATCGCGCTCTTCGACCGGATCTGCCGTGTGGGTCGGTCGCTTCGGGTGCACCTGCTGCTCGCGACCCAGTCGCTGAACACCGGCGGCGTGCGCATAGACAAACTGGAACCCAACCTCACTTACCGTATCGCGTTGCGGACCACGAGCTCGGCAGAATCCAAGGCAGTGATCGGAACGCCTGAGGCGCAATACATCACGAACAAGGAAAGCGGTGTCGGCTTCCTCCGTGTCGGCATGGAAGACCCCGTCAAGTTCCACAGTGTGTACACCGGCGTCAACTATGTGCCGACGGTAACGGTGCAGGACAACGGCGAAGTCGAGCCACGGAGCCAGGAAGGCGACCGGATACGCATTCGCCGCTTCACCGCGGCTCCGATCTTCGATACGGCGGTCCGGTCATGACGGTCGAACCGCAACAGCGGGTGCTTCGCGAAGTCATCATCGACCAGCTCGACACCGGGGAAACCCGCGCGTACCGAATGTGGTTGCCGCCGTTGACCGACCCGACCCCGGTGAACGAGCTCGTCGAACGTGACCAACAGTGGCGACCCCTGCGGATCGGCCTCGGGATCATGGACGAGCCACGCAGGCACCGGCAGGAGGTCTGGGGTATCGACGTCGCGTCGGCCGGCGGCAACATCGCCGTGGGCGGAGCGCCGCAGACCGGCAAGTCGACATTCCTGCAGACACTCGTGCTCTCGGCAGCCGCCACTCATACACCGCGGCAGGTGCAGTTCTACTGCGTCGACCTCGGCGGCGGCGGTCTGATGTACCTCGAGGATCTCCCGCATGTCGGCGGTGTGGCGACGCGTTCGGAACCCGACCGGGTCAACCGAGTCGTTGCAGAGATGAAAGCCGTTCTGCGCCAACGGGAAGCCCTTTTCAAACAGCTGCGTGTGGGTTCCATGGCGGCCTACCGGCAGCTGCGTGAAGACCCGAACCATCCAGCCGCCGCGGACCCCTTCGGTGATGTGTTCATGGTCATCGACGGGTGGCCGGCGTTCGTCGCGGAGTTCGGTGACCTGGAGCCCCTGGTGCAGGATCTCGCCGGACAGGGCCTGCAGTTCGGTGTGCACACGGTGATCTCCACGCCGCGGTGGACCGAGCTGAAGTCACGAATTCGCGATTACCTCGGCACGAAGATCGAGTTCCGCCTCGGCGATGTGAACGAGACCCAGATCGACCGCATCACCCGCGAGATCCCGCAGAACCGACCCGGTCGCGCGGTCTCGATGGAGAAACATCATTTGATGATGGGGGTCCCGCGGCTCGATGGTGTGCACAGCGCCGACGACCTCGTCGGGGCGATGTCACAGGCGGTGCAGATCATCGGGGCGCAGACGACCGAGCAGGCGCCGAAAGTTCGGGTGCTGCCCGAGCGCATCTACCTGCACGAGCTCGATCCGAGCCCACCGGGCCCGGATAGCGACTACCGCACGCGATGGGCGGTCCCGATCGGCGTGCGAGAGTCGGATCTCTCGGTGGCCTACAACCCGATGCACATGACGCCGCACCTGCTCATCTTCGGAGCCCCCAAGTCCGGCAAGACACGCATCGCGCATGCGGTGGCGCAGGCCATCTGTGCGCGCAGCAGCCCGTCACAGGTGCGGTTCATGCTGGCCGACTTCCGTTCTGGCCTTCTGGACGCGGTGCCCGAAAGCCACCTGTTGGATGCCGGGGCGGTCAACCGCAACAGCGCGACGTTGGACGAAGCCGTCAAAGCGCTCGCGATCAATCTGAAGCAACGGCTGCCACCGCCCGACCTCACCACCGCCCAACTGCGGGCGCGGTCCTGGTGGAAGGGCCCCGACGTCGTCCTGCTGGTCGACGACTGGCACATGATCGTCGCGGCCAGCGGGGTGGTGCCCCCGATGGCACCCCTGTTCCCGCTTTTGCCGGCTGCGGCGGACATCGGTCTGCACATCATCGTGACGTGCCAGATGAGCCAGGCGCACCGAGCCACCATGGACAAATTCGTCGGCGCCGCCTACGGCGCCGGTACTCCCACCCTGTTCCTCTCCGGCGAGAAGCAGGACTTTCCGTCACGGGAGATCAAGGTGCAGCGTCGACCACCTGGCCAGGCATTTTTCGTCTCCCCGGACGCGAAGGAGGTCATCCAGGCGGCCTATGTGGATCCGCCGGAAGAAGAAGTGTTCTGAGCACTCCTCAGACGCGGTTAAGATGAGACGAGACGCCTAGCAAACAGCGCTTCTTGCGCTAGCAGAGGGGTCGGGGGAAGAATCGAGATGCACCGGCAATGCTTGCCGGACCCTTCATAAGTAAATGAGCAGGCAATTCTGCGTATATAAGGAGATATCGCAAATGCAACCTATGGAGCATAATCCGGGCGCGGTGGGAATCGGCGCGCAGGTAGTCGCAAACGGCGTCAGGGGGCTGGCCGCCGGCACCACGGCCTCTGCGGCGGTGTCGGCACTGGTGCCTGCGGGTGCAGACGAGGTGTCCGCCCAGGCGGCTGCGGTCTTCGCCAAGGAGGGCATCGAGGCCCTGGCGTTGAACACCTTCGCGCAGGAAGAGTTGTCCCGCGCGGGTGCGGCGTACATGGAGATCGCGGGCATATATGAAGCGGTCGACGGCGCCAACGCCACCAACTTCTGATATTTCGCGAACCGACTCCACAGGCGAGGAATCGATAAGCGATGTTCTGGCATGGAATGCCGCCGGAGCTGAACACTGCGCGGCTGATGATGGGTGCCGGTCCGGCACCCATGCTGCAGGCTGCCGCGGGGTGGGAAGCCCTGGCCATTTCCCTCGAGACTCAGGCCGACGAGTTGGCTGCGAGTCTGGCTGCGTTGACATCGGTGTGGAGTGGTTCGGCAAGCGAGAAGGCCGTGACGGCGACCATGCCCATGGTCATCTGGCTGCGGACGGTTGCCGCCCAGGCGTTGAAGAGGGCACTGCAGGCGACGGCGCAGGCGAGCGCCTACACCGCCGCGATGGCGACCACTCCGCCGCTGGCGGAGATCGAGCAGAATCACATCACCCATGCGGTGCTGGAGGCCACCAACTTCTTCTGGGTCAACACGATCCCGATCGGCCTGAACGAGGCCGACTACTTCATCCGGATGTGGAATCAGGCGGCCGGGGCGATGGACGTCTACCAGTCCGAGACCCTGTTGAACCTGATGTTCGAGATGATCGCGCCGCCGAAGCCGATCGTCGTCCCCGGTGTCGGCGAGGGCGTGGTCGGCGCGGCACTCGGCGCCGCGGCGGCCATGGCACCGGCGGCCGCGGTGCGCAACGCCGCGGTCGCACAGGTCAGCGCGGTGTCGAAGATGGAATCCATAAGGTTGAACTCCGGCAACGCGGCATCGCAGGGCAACATGGCCGCCCAGCGTGCCGAAGGCCAGGCGACCAAGGCCGACGACGCCGCGCCCCAGGGCCAGCAGATGCAACAGGGCATGCAAGTGGGCATGCAGATGGCCTCGCAACTGGGATCGACCCTGGGGCAGCTTCCGCAGCAGGCCAGCCAGATGGTCATGCAGCCGATGCAGCAGTTGACGCAGCCGCTACAGCAGGTGACTTCGATGTTCAGCCAGTTGGGCAGCATGGGAGGCGACAAGGCTCAGATGGGTCTGATCGGCGCAAGTCCGATTTCCAATCACCCGTTGGCCGGCGGCTCGGGACTCGGGTCCGGAGCCGGTCTGGTGCGCGCGGCGTCGCTGCCCGGCGCGGGCGGTACCGCGGCACGAACTCCGTTGTTGGCCAACCTGATCGGCGAAACGAAGCCGGTGGCCGTGGCATCCGGTGCCGCCGCAGGCGGGAACGGAATGGGGCTGGCGCCCGTCGGTGCGGGCGGCGGCACGGGCGCGATGGGCGGCATGGGCCAGCGCGGCAAGAGCGGGGGCTCCAAAACCGGGCTGACGGCACCTCGCGTGCTGCCTCAGGACCTGGGCGAAGACGAGGACGACGAGTGGTGACGGACTCATCGCATCTACAACAGACTTCCCGGCCAGCTGGCCGGAAAGACTCGCCATCTCATGGTGAG
Source organism: uncultured Actinomycetota bacterium (assembly GCA_963843135.1). Classification (GTDB taxonomy): domain Bacteria; phylum Actinomycetota; class Actinomycetes; order Mycobacteriales; family Mycobacteriaceae; genus Mycobacterium. The sequence goes on along the minus strand of CAWJJA010000019.1, from coordinate 392,209 downwards.
GACACAGGAAGAGAGAAAGAGTATCCAGCATGGCAATGAATACAGACGTTGCTGTCCTCGCCAAGGAGGCAGCTAACTTCGGACGAATCTCCGGTGAGCTCTCGGTGGTCATCGCGCAGGTTGAGGCGACCGCGGGCGCGCTCGCGAGCCAGATGGTCGGTCAAGCAGGGACCGCGGCGCAGCAGGCGCTGATCCGCTTCCAGGAGGCGGCTGCGCAGCAGACGAAGCAGCTCGACGACATCTCGGCCAACATCCACACCGGCGGCGTCCAGTACACGACGACCGACGACGACCAGGCAGGCGCGTTCGCGTCGTCAATGAACATCAACCTCTAGTTCGCCAACCAATCGACTCAAGACAGGTGAGAAATCAATGACTGAACAGGTATGGAACTTCGCGGGGATCGAGGGCGGCGCGGGCGAGATCGGCTCTGCCGTCCAACGGACCGACAGCCTGCTCGACGAAGGCAAGGCCTCGCTCGCGTCGCTGGCCGCGGTCTGGGGCGGCACCGGCTCGGATGCTTACCAGGCCGTGCAGATGCGTTGGGACGCAACGTCGGCGGAGCTCAACTCGGCCCTGCTGAATCTCGCGCACACCGTCGGCAATGCCGGCCAGTCGATGGCGCAGACCGAAGCCGGCGTCACCGGAATGTTCTGATCGCTCGACGGTGCGCGCAGGTGGGCGGATCGCCCAGGCGGCCCCGCCCACCGCGTGCGTCATCGACTTCTAGCAATGAGAGGTACTCATGTCGGCAGACTATGACCGGCTCTTCCACTCGTCAGGGTCCTCGGGAGACGCTGTGCGAACAGCGGACGACGACGCTGATCGCGACACCGTCGCCCACAGCACGATGCATACCAGCGGTCCGGGCCGTAGCGAAGTGACGCCACCGGCAATGCCCGTTGCCCCGACCACGATTCAAGCCGCGCCCGCGCCGCCGCCGCATCAGTCTGAGGTCACGACTCAGATGCCGCCCACGCGTTCGGCCCCTTCGCCACGGCCACAACCCAACGGAATGATGAGGACGCCGCAGTCCACCGGACCGGCCGGCGCGCGGTTCGAGCAGCAGCGGTCGGCGCCGACGCCCGCACCGCGGTCGGCGCCGCCGCCCGCGCCCTCGCAGCACTTCGCCGAGACGCAGTCCGATAGCGATGCGGTCCGTCGCGTGGGCCAGCCTGCGCCCACTTCGGCGGCCACGATCGGTAACCACCGTGCGATCGATGCACTGTCGCATGTCGGGGTGAAGTCCGCGGTCAAGATGCCGCCGGCGCGGGGCTGGCGGCACCTGCTGTACGTGTTGACGCGCATCAACCTGGGGCTGTCGCCCGATGAGCTCTACGAAATGGATCTGCATACCCGGATCCGTCGAAATGCCCGCGACTCGTACCAGATCGGGGTGTTTGGGCTGAAGGGCGGCGTCGGGAAGACCGCCATCGCCGTATCGCTTGGTTCCGCGCTGAGCAGGGTGCGCGGTGACCGGATCTTGGCGATCGACGCGGATCCGGACGGCGGCAACCTCGCCGACCGTGCGGGACGGCAGTCGGCAGCGACGATCGGAGATCTGCTGTCGGACAAGGAATTGGCGCGGTACAACGATATTCGTGCGTACACGAGCATGAATGGCTCGAACCTCGAGGTCCTCTCGTCCGAGGACTACAGCGGCGCGCGCCGCGAGTTCAACGACGAGGACTGGAAAGGCGCGACGAGTATCGTGTCGCGCTATTACAACCTGGTGCTGGCCGATTGCGGAGCGGGGCTGTTCCAACCTGCCGCGCGCGGTGTGCTTTCCACCGTCTCCGGTCTGCTGATCGTGGCGAGCGCATCGATCGACGGTGCGCGTCAGGCAGCGATAACCATGGACTGGTTGCGGCAGAACGGTTATCAGGATCTGCTGGGTCGCTCGTGTGTGGTGATCAATCACGTGGTGCCGGGTAAGCCGAACATCGACATCGAGGATCTGGTGCAGCAGTTCGAGCGCCACGTCCCACCGGGTCGTGTGATCGTTCTGCCGTACGACAAGCACATCGCGGCCGGCACCGAGATTCAGCTCGACCTGCTCGGCAAGGACTTCCGGAGGCGGATCATCGAGTTGGCCGCGGCGTTGTCCGATGACTTCGACAGGCTCGAACGGCGTTGACCTCCACTGCCGCCGCAGCACCAGCGTCGTCGGGCGTTACGCCCGGTAGGCCGTCGACCACGCGTGTGACGATCCTGACCGGGCGACGGATGACGGATCTGGTGCTGCCTGCGTCGGCCCCGATCGAAACGTATATCGATGAGACGGTGTCGGTGCTGGCCGACCTTCACGAGGACACCCCGAAGGACGTCCTGGCGGGGTTCGACTTCTCCGCACAGGGGGTGTGGGCTTTCGCGCGGCCCGGCGCACCCCCGCTGAAGTTCAGCGAATCGCTGGACGAAGCCGGCGTGGTCGACGGGTCCCTGCTGACGCTGGTGTCCGTGAGCAGGACCGAGCGTTATCGGCCGCTGGTCGAAGACGTGATCGATGCGATCGCGGTACTCGACGAATCGCCGGAGTTCGACCGCTCCGCATTGAACCACTTTGTCGGCCTGGCGATTCCGTTCGCTGCGCTGGCGGTGACCGTGATGGCACTGGTGGCGTGGACTCAGAGTGGCCACGATTGGTGGTGGGCGGCGGCCCTCGGCGTGCTCGGCATGGGTCTGCTGGGCGGCAGCGTCATGGCGACCAACCGCCACCAGAACATCGACATGGCGGAGAGCCTGCTGGTCGCTGCGCTGCCTGTGCTCGCCGGTGCGGCGGCGCTTGCCGTCCCACTACCGCAGGGCTACGACTCATTGGGCGCACCGCAGGCCGCGGGCGCAGCTGCTGTGGTGCTGTTGTTGACGTTGGCTACGCGGGGCGGACCGCGCAAAAGAGCTGAGCTGGCTTCGTTTTTCGCGGTTGCATCGATCGGCGCGACCGCAGCTGCCGTCGCCTTCGGCTACGGCTGGCAGTACTGGGTGCCCGCCGGTGCGATCGCCTACGGACTGATCGTCGTGACCAACGCGGCCAAACTGACGGTGGCGGTCGCGCGGATCGCGTTGCCACCGATCCCGGCGCCGGGCGAGACCGTGGGCAGCGAGGAACTCCTCGACCCGGTCGCCACACCCGTCGGCGACGAATCGCCGACGTGGCAGGCGATCATTGAGTCGGTGCCGGATTCCGCTGTGCGGCTGCACGAACGTAGTCAGCTGGCGACGCGGTTGCTGATCGGCTTCGTGACCGCCGGTGCGTTGATTCTGTCGATCGGTGCGATCACCGTTGTGGTGCAAGGACATTTCTTCATTCACAGCATGATCGTCGCCGGGCTTGTGACCTCGATCTGCGCCTTCCGGTCCCGGCTCTACGCTGAGCGGTGGTGCGCCTGGGCGTTGTTGGCGGCGGTCGTGATCATTCCGACTGGCCTGATGGTGAAGCTGTCGCTGTGGTCGCCCGATCATGCGTGGCTCGTGCTCAGCATCTATACGGCGCTCGGGATCGTGGTGTTGATCGTCGTCGGTGCGGCGAGCAATGTGCAGCGGGTGTCGCCGGTGACCAAGCGGATCCTGGAATTGCTTGACGGAGCGGCGATTGCCGCGGTGATCCCGCTGCTGCTGTGGATCGCCAGCGTCTACGACCTTCTGCGAAACCTTCGGTTCTGATCGCGTGAGAGGGGTGCCGCCGCGATCGCCTTTCCACCTTAGAAGGGTGGTGGTTTGTTGCGTTCGGCGGTGCGTGCGGCTGCCCAGGGTTGGTTGTGTCGGCGTTCGTCGTTGATGGCTTGGGTGCGGTTCTGTGTCTCGGGTTTGTTTGCGGCGCGGCATCATCAGACCGCGCTTGGTGCTGTCGTTGGTGTCGGGCATGTCGCTGACGACCACGGCTGCGGTGGGTTTGCACAGGGTCGGGAAGAGGAGTCGGCTGCCGGGGTGGGTGGTGTAGGTCTGTCCGTGCGGTGAGGTCCATATGACGGTGCCGTCGGATAACTGTGTGTCGCGCCAGCCGCCGAAGGTTTTGAGTAGGTGGTGTTTTCGGCATAGACATTTCAGGTTGGATGCCTGGGTGGGCCCGGCGGGGTAGGCGATGGTGTGGTCGATGTCGCAGTGGTGGGCGGGTTCGTCGCAGCCGGGAAACCGGCACGTCATATCCCGGCAGCGCACAAACCAGGCCAGCACCGCGGTGGGGATGTAGCGCGGCTGCGGCGGGGCATCGCCGGGATGGCGGATCGGCACGAGTTTGGCGGTGCCGGCGAGTTTGGCGGCCAACAACGGTGCGGGCAGCATCCCGCCACCCAGCAGCGCGGCCGGCGCAGCGGCGGAGCGGGCCGGTCGGTGGCTCGGATCGGTCAGTGCATCGTGAGCGTCATCGCCCGCAATTGCGTCGTGTCGGTCCAGGCGGTCCTTCCCCGTCCAACTGCGACCGGGGTGTCATCGGACGAGGGATTCTTCGTGGGCCATCGACGTGGACGACCACGGTGCTGGGCTGCGTCCCGGCCGCGTCGCAGTCGGGGTCATCGCATGCGCAGGCCAGGCGGTCGGCGCCGTGGGCCAGTGCGCCCAGGGCGTCGGCGCGGCGTTGGTCTTTGGTGCGCGGATCCTTCTCGCACACCGCGCCCGCCATCGCATCCAGGCGTTGATCCAGCGCGTCGGCGTCGGTGGCCAACAACCGGGCCTCCACGTCGGCGGTGCCGCAGCCGTCCTCGGGTCTACGGACATCGGCATAGCGGTCCCGGGCGCGATCTTCGCTGCGCCGCACCGCGGCGGGGTCATAGCGGTCGACCCAGTAGTCGATCTCGCGGTGGGTCTTGTCCACCGACAACGACCCCCAGGAGGTGACGTGCGCGGCGATCTCGGTGTCCACTTTCGCCAACGCATCACGGTCTTTGATCAAGCGGGTGCGCGACACGATCGCCGCGACGAGACGGTAGGAGATCGCCCCGGCGGCGAACACCTCGGCTACTCGGGGTAGGCGGTGGCGCAGGGCATCGGCGATCAACAGTTGATGGGCGGCCATGCCCAGTGAGATGTTCTGCGCGGCGGCCACCGAGGCCGCGACGGCGTCCCAGTTGTCCAGGCACCACTGCTCGCGTTCCTCGGAGCCGTCGGCAGCAGAACTGGCGGTCGAGTTCGTCGGCCATCGCGGCCAGCCGGCGGGCGCAGGCGGCGTTTTCCACCCGCGCCCACGCCCCCACCGCACCCGGACCCGGGCTGATGGTCGCTGCTCACCAAGGAATCGAACATACTTTCGACTCTACCCACGGCTCCGCCGCGAAACCCCAGCTCAGAGTCGCGCATGAGCCGACCTGTGGATGAATCCCCGATTGGGGATAACCCGGGCGCTAGACCCAGTACGCGACGCGCGACCGGTACTGCCGCATCGCGAGCAAGGCGAACGTCCACCCGACGATGGTCAGCACGATGACCACCACCCAGTGGTGCACCTCCTGGTCCGCCCCGAGCAGTGGCGCCCGCACGATGTCCAGATAGTGCAGGAGTGGATTCAGTTGGACGATCTTCGTGTACTCACCGGCGCCCTGCCGCTGCAGGGTGGACTCGTTCCAGATGATCGGCGTCATGAAGAACAGCAACTGGACGAGGCTGGCCAGCAGGGGGCCGATGTCGCGATACCGGGTGGCCAGGATGCCGAAGCACAGCGATACCCAGACGCAGTTCAGCACGATCAGCCCCAGCGCCGGGATGACCGTGAGGTCGGCCCAATTCCACGGCTTCGGATAGATGAACGCGATGATCACGAAGATGATCATGTTGTGGCCGAACAGGATGATCTGTCGCCACACCAGTCGGTACACGTGGACCGACAGCGGCGTCGGAAGCTGTTTGATCAGGCCTTCATTCGCGATGAAAACCTCGGCGCCCTCCAGGATCGAGGCGTTGATGAGGTTCCAGACGATGAGGCCGAGCGTGATGTAGGGCAGGTGCTCCTCGAGTGGAAGCTTGAACAGCTTGGAGTACAACAAACCCATGGCCACCGCTGTGGCGCCGGTCGCGATGGTGATCCAGAACGGTCCGAGCACCGACCTGCGATAGCGCTGTTTGATGTCCTGCCAGCCCAGGTGAAACCACAACTCGCGCTTGCCGAAACCCGCCACCAGGTCGCCCCAGGCGCGTCCCATGGTCTTCGACTGCGCGGCCGCGTCGGTGAACGTCACTGTGCAGGCCTCCCGAACCGTTCCTTACGACCCATGCGCCGCAACCGAATCCATTCGATCAGGCCGGCGGGATCGCGCCGCGACACCAGGAAGTACCAGCCGAACCGCACCCACTCCTGGAACAGAAGTCGTCGTAACCCGGGCTGCGACAACAGATAACCGCGGTTGCGATACGTGAAGAACCGCTTGGCCGTGTCGTCGGGGTACTGCGTGTGCATCCGCCCACCGAGTATCGGTTTGAACTCATCGCCGCCCTGCGGGTGTAGGTAGGTGGCATTCAGGCAGGTGCCGAACGGCAGCCCCGAGCGCGCCAGACGTCGGTGCAGTTCCGTCTCGTCGCCGCGCACGAACAGCCGAAGATCGGGCACGCCGATGGCCTCCAGCGTCGCCGCACGGAACAGCGCGCCGTTGAAGAACGACGCGATGCCGGCCAACAGGTCATCGGACGCATCCGTGCGCAGCTCCTCGACCCGCCGCCGCCAGACCAGGCCGCGGCGCAACGGAAACGCGAGCCGCCCGGGCTCGTTCATATCGCACACCATCGGCGACACCTCGGCCAGACCGTGTTTGGCGGCGCACGCCAGCAGCGCGCCCAGCACCTCGGAATCGGCCGGCCGTCCGTCGTCGTCGGCCAGCCAGACCCAGTCCGCACCAAGTGCCAGCGCCTGCAGCATTCCCAGTGCGAAACCGCCTGCGCCGCCCAGGTTTCTACGTGAGCCGATGTACGTCGTCGCAATGGGCGCACCGGAGACCAGCTCGGCGACGCGCGGATCGTTGTCGTTGTCGACGACGATCAAATGGTCCGGCGTGCGGGTCTGAGCCGACACCGCCTCCAGCGACTTGGCCAGTTCGTCGGGACGTCGGTGCGTGACGACGACGGCGCATACCGCGTCACTCATCGGGCATTGCCGTTGCCGACCAATCGCCGCGGTGTTCCTCGAGGACTTCGCGCACGTGTCGGGCGGCGTCGTCGCCCTCGTACGCACGAACCACATCCTCGATACCGCCGGTCATCTTGATGGTGCCGTGGTCGATCCACATCGCGGTCTTGCACAGGCGGGCCAGGAATTCGTTGGAGTGGCTGGCGAACACCAGGATGCCGGAGCGTTCGACGAGGCTCTGCAACCGCGACTGCGCCTTCTTCAGGAAGTCGGCGTCCACCGCACCGATGCCCTCATCGAGCAGCAGGATCTCGGGGTCGATGCTGGTGACCACGCCCATCGCCAAGCGCACCCGCATGCCGGTGGAATACGTGCGCAGCGGCATGGACAGGTAGTCACCCAGTTCGGTGAACTCCGCGATCTCGTCGACCTTGGCCATCATCTGCTTGCGCGTCTGTCCGAGGAACAGCCCGCGGATGATGATGTTCTCGAAGCCGGTGATCTCGGGATCCATCCCGACCCCGAGGTCGAACACCGGGGCCACCCGTCCGGTCACCGTCGCAACGCCGCGGGTCGGCTCGTAGATCCCCGACAGCAGACGCAGCAGTGTCGACTTCCCCGCGCCGTTGTGCCCGACGAGGCCGACGCGGTCGCCCAGTTCCAGCGACATCGTGATGTCCCGCAGCGCTTCGATCACGACGACGTTGGACTCATTGCGGCCGATCGCGCCGCCGGCCTTGCCGAGGAACGCCTTCTTCAAGGACCGCGACTTGGCGTCGAAGATGGGAAATTCCACCCACGCGTTGCGCGTCTCGATGTGCGGGCCCACCAGCCGACTCCTAGTCGAGTGTCACAGGTACTGGCCGGTTCCGGGCCCGCCGCGTGGTCCGGCGACTCCCGGAGGCAGCGCGCCCTGACCCCGCATCTGCTCCAGCTGCTGGCGTGCGGCCATCTGCTGGGCGAACAAAGCGGTCTGGATGCCGTGGAACAAACCTTCCAACCAGCCGACCAACTGGGCCTGTGCGATCCGAAGCTCGGCGTCGGACGGCACCCCTTCGTCGCTGAACGGCAGTGTCAGGCGCTCGAGCTCTTCGCGCAGCTCGGGCGCAAGGCCGTCCTCGAGCTCGGCGATGCTGGTCCGGTGGATTTCGCGCAGCTTGTTACGGCTCGCGTCGTCGAGCGGGGCCGCGCGCACCTCCTCGAGCAGCTGCTTGATCATCGTGCCGATCCGCATCACCTTCGCAGGCTGCTCGACCAGGTCGGTCAGCGATTTGCCGTCGTCGCCATCCTCCATCACAGCGCTGGGATCGCCGCCGATGATCTCGATGCCGTCGTCGTCGCTATTGGCTGTCATGTCCCTCTCCGCGTCGTTCCTACCCTCACGTCTTTAGCGACACTAGCCCGTCAGGCTCGTCGGGCCTTTCGCGCCGCCCACCGCGCCGATTGCTCCGGGGTCACCAGCAACGAGGGCGGTAGGACGGTGGTATGACCACCCCGAACCCGAAGCGCACTGGACTAGTATTGCTGGCCAGGTGACCCGCGCGGGCCCGGCTGGGACAGCAACGGGCAACAGCCGGGCATCGTCCGAGATCGTGTCCGGTGGTGCAATTCACAGACGCTGAAGGTGGGCTGACATGGCATACGACGTCGCCCGGGTGCGAGGTCTGCACCCCTCTCTGGGCGATGGCTGGGTGCATTTCGACGCACAGAACGGCATGCTCCTTCCCGACGCCGTGGCCAGGGCCGTGTCCACCGCTTTCCGCGGTTCTATGCCCACTCCTACCGGACCGCACCCGTCGGCGCAGCGCAGCGCCGCGGTGCTGACGGCCGCCCGCCAGGCGGTGGCCGACCTCGTCGGCGCCGACCCGGAGGGGGTCGTGCTCGGCCCGGACCGCGCGGTGCTGCTCACATCGCTGGCGGATGCATCCGCGGCTCGGGTCGGTCTGGGCTACGAGATGGTCGTCACCCGCCTTGACGACGAAGCGAACATCGCCCCGTGGCTGCGCGCGGCCAACCGCTACGGCGCCAAGGTGAAGTGGGGCGAGGTCGATATCGAGACCGGCGAACTGCCGAACTGGCAGTGGGAGGGCCTGATCACAGCGCCGACCAGGCTTGTCGCAATCACCTCGGCCTCTTCGACATTGGGCACCGTCACCGACCTGCGTGCGGTGACAAAGCTGGTGCACGACAACAGCGGGCTGGTCGTCGTCGATCATTCCGCCGCAGCGCCGTACCGGCTGATCGACATCGACGAGATCGACGCCGACGTGGTCGCGGTCAATGCGCTCGCCTGGGGTGGGCCGCCGATCGGCGCCCTGGTGTTTCGCGATCCCTCGGTCATCGACTCCTTCAGTTCGGTGTCGCTGAACCCCTACGCACGCGGTCCTGCGCGACTGGAGGTCGGGGCGCACCAGTTCGGCCTGCTCGCAGGCGTCGTCGCCAGCATCGAATACCTGGCCTCACTCGACGAGGCGGCGCATGGCACCCGTCGCGAAAGACTGGCGTTGTCAATGCAATCGGCGTCGTCGTATATGAGCCGACTTTTCGACTACCTGCTGACCTTGTTGCGTTCGCTGCCCGCGGTCATGGTGATCGGGCGGCCCGAAATGCGGATCCCCGTTCTCAGTTTCGCGGTCAGCGACGTGCCCGCCGAGCGGGTGGTGCAGCGGCTGGCCGACAACGGCGTCCTTGCTATCGCCAACGCCGGTTCACGGGTGCTCGACGCGATCGGCGTCAACGACATCGGCGGCTCCGTCACAGTGGGTCTGGCCCACTACACCACCACCGCCGAAGTGGATCAGCTGGTACGCGCGCTCGCGTCGCTGGGCTGACGGGCCGACGCCCTAATCGGCCACCCGCAGAACGACTTTCCCGGAAACATCGCCGGATTCCAGCAATTCATGCGCGGCACCGGCCTCTTCGATTCCGAACTCAGCGCCGATGATCGGGCGCACCTGGCCGTCGGCGATCATCGGCCAGACGTTGGCGACCACCTCGGTGACGACCTCGGCCTTGCTGCCACGACCGGTGACCGGACGAGACCGCAGCGCGGTCGCGATCACCCCGGCCCGCTTGCCGAGCAGCTTGCCGATGTTCAGCTCGGCTTTGATGCCACCCTGCATGCCGATGATCACCAGTCGACCGTCGGGAGCGAGCGCGTCGACGTTGCGGTCGAGATAGGACGCGCCCATGATGTCGAGGATCACGTCGGCTCCGGCCCCGCCGGACTCCGCACGCACTCGCTCCACGAAGTCCTCATCGCGGTAGCCGATGGTGATCTCGGCGCCGAGTTCGGCGCACAGGTCCAGTTTGTTCTTCGCACCTGCGGTGATCGCGACCCGGCTCCCGAGGGCGCGGGCAACCTGAATCGCGTGCGTGCCGATCCCGCTGGCCCCGCCGTGGATGAGGACCAACCGGCCGGCCGACAGCCCTGCGGTCATGACCAGGTTCGACCACACCGTGCACGCGACTTCGGGCAATGCGGCGGCGTCGTGGAGCGCCACCGTATCCGGGATCGGCATGACCTGTCCGGCGGGCACGGCGACGTATTCGGCGTAGCCGCCGCCCGCGAGCAAAGCGCATACCGGTTGCTCGACGTTCCAGCCACTGACACCGTCGCCCAATCCGGCGATGACGCCGGAGACCTCCAGCCCGAGGATCTCGCTCGCCCCCGGTGGCGGCGGGTACTTGCCGGCGGCCTGCAACAGGTCGGCCCGATTCACGCCGGCGGCACTGACCTTGATGAGCACCTCGCCCTCGCCGGGCGCTACGTCAATTACTTCTTGCCAGGTCAGTCGGCCTTTGCTGCTGGCCATGATCGCTTGCATTCAATTAAGCCTACTAGCCTGCGGAAACAGTCTGATTATTTGAGCCCCAGCAACGCCTCAGAGATTTACCATTGCCGGATGGATCAGATCATCGCGGGGCGTACGGCCAGTGACATGCCGGGGTTGGACATCGCTGAACAGCGGTCGTGGCAAAACTTCCTCGATTCGGCGTTGCGGATGTACGCAACCCTGAACAGGTCACTCATGGACGCGCACGAGCTGACCCTCAACGATGTGCGGCTGCTCGACATCCTGGACAAGTCCGCGGTCGGGCGCATCGCGCATGGGGGATCTGGCCGACGGCTTGATGTCGCTGCCCAGTCGCGTCACCCGTCAGATACGCCGCCTGGAGTTGCAGGGCCTGGTGCGTCGCGGTGCAAGTCCGGACGACGGCCGCGGAGTGCTCGCCATCATCACCGACGACGGCAGGATCGTGGTGCGCGACGCGATGGCGACCTACAGCGAGGGCGTGCGGACCCATTTCCTCTGCCGGTTGTCGCGCCCGCAGATCGCGGCGATGGGGGAGAACTGCAGACGCATCAGCGTCGCGCTCAAGACTGCGGCACCGCCCGCGAAACTCGGCCGGGTCTGATCCCCGTACCCTTGTCGACGGTGGCGTGGCAGAGCGGCCTAATGCACTCGCCTTGAAAGCGAGAGACGGCTAAAACCGTCCGGGGGTTCAAATCCCTCCGCCACCGCCACGTGTCCAACCACGCGCAGTAATCTTCCTCCATGAGCGCGACGGTATGACGACGACACCTACCCGCACACGAGGCGCGTACGTCGAGGTGACGCTGATCGTCTTCGGGCTCTACGCCCTGGGCATCGGGCTGTTCATGTTGTTCGCGCCCGGACCGTTCTTCGACACCCTCGGGACGTTCGGCGTGCGCAACGATCACTACATCTTCGACAGCGCGACGTTCGAGATCCCGCAGGGCCTGCTGTTGCTGGCCGCGGTGCGCCGGATGTCGTGGCGGGTGCCCGCGCTGGCCTTCGCCACACTGCACTGGGCGCTGCACGCACTCAGCCACATCATCGACCCGCACCACGGGGCGGGCGATTTGATCGGCTGGATCGAGGCGGGCGGCCTGGTGGTGACGACGGTGATCCTCGCAATTGCGTTGCGCGCCAGCATGAAGCGCGAAGCGACGGACAAGGCCGGCCGCTGAGCGAAGGCTGAACTGGGCTGGACCCCTATTCCCCGGTGAAGTTCGGCGGCCGCTTCTCGAACGTCGCTTTGAGTCCCTCGCCCAGATCCTTGGACGGCAGGAACGCCGCATTCCACGCCGCGACATAGCGCAGGCTCTCCGAGACCCTGGCGATGCGCTGCTGATCGAGCACGTCCTTGACGCCGTTGACGACCAGCGGTGGGTTGGCGGCGATCTCGGCGGCGGTTCCGTGCGCGGCGGCCAGGCAGGCTTCGGCGTCGTCGAACACGTCGTTGACCAAGCCGATCCTCTCGGCACGCTGCGCGTCGATGTCCTTGCCCGTCAGCGCCAGCTCACGCAGGTGCCCGTCGGACAGGATCAGTGGAAGCCGGGCCAGGCTGCCGACGTCGGCGACGATCGCCAGCTTGACCTCGCGCACGGAGAACCTTGCGTCGGCGCTGGCGTAGCGGATGTCGACGGCCGAGATCAGATCCACCCCGCCGCCGATGCACCAGCCGTGCACCGAGGCGATGGTGGGGGTGCGGCAGTCGGCGACGGCGTTCATGGCGCCCTGCATGCGCAGGATCGTGGCGTGGAAGTCGGTGCGCGGGCGAGCGGTCGCGCCGTCGGCGAGCACATCCGACAACGTGCCGCCCATCGCGAGCAGGTCGAGTCCGTAACTGAAGTTCCTGCCTGCACCGGTCAGCACGATCGCCCGCACATCGCGGTCGGCGTCGAGCTTGGCGAAGACCTCGGGCATCTCGGCCCAGAACGCCGGGCCCATGGCGTTGCCCTTGCCCGGCCCGACCAGCGTCACCTGCGCGACGCGGTCCTTGACGTCGACGGTGACGGATTCATAAGCATCGCCCATGAGCCAGAAGGCTAGCGACTCACGGCGGCGAGCCCGATACCACGTCGCTGACCGTGAGGTCCGGCATGAACTGGCACATGGCGCCCGCCAGGAGCATCGCCGTCATCTCCGCCGTGTCGTTTGTCCCGCCCTCCCCGCCGAGGATTGCGCGAATCACGGCCTTTTGCGTGGCCTCGTCGAGGTCGGCGTACTCCTCGCACGTCATGGTCGTCGCGTTCGGCGGCGCGGGCACGTCGGGGACGTCGGAACCTGGCAGCCCGGGGATGCCCGGTATCTGAATGTCGGGGATTTCGAAGCCCGGCAACCCAGGAATCGTCGGCTGCGCCGTCGCGGTAGGACCCGGATGTGATTCTCGGGCCCGGCTCGGTGGTCATGGCGACCGAGCCCTCGGTGGTGCGCGAGCACCCGGTCGCGAGGCCCACTACGATCAGCGCCGCAGCGCCTACCCGCACGTGCGTCTTCATCTGGGCAACGATAGGCGTAAGCGCGACGTAGCGTGGCAGCATGACCGACGACCTGCGCCCCGGACCGGATTCACCGCCGGCAGACGAACTCGAATGCGCCGAAGCAACCTTCGCCGTGCTGGGGCACGTGCTGCATGGAATCGCTGACGAGGACCTCGACAAGCAGACGCCGTGCCGCGAATTCGACGTCGCGAGCCTCACAGATCATCTGATGAACTCGATCACGGTGATCGGCGGCGTGGCCGGTGCCGAGTTTCCCGAGCGGGATCGGACGGACTCGGTGGAGCGGCAGGTCGTCATGGCGGGGCGGCCGGCGTTGGACGCCTGGAAGCGCCGCGGCCTCGACGGGACGGTGCCGTTCGGCTCCGGTGAGGCACCCGCCACGATGATGGCGGGCATCTTGTCACTCGAATTCCTGGTGCACGCTTGGGATTACGCGGCCGCGGTCGGGCGTGAGGTGAATGCACCCGATTCGCTGTCCGACTACGTCATGGCGTTGGCGAAGACGATCATCACGCCGCAGGGTCGCAGCAGGGCCGGCTTCGACGATCCGATCGAGCTCCCCGGCGAAGCGGGTTCACTGGAGCGACTCCTGGCGTACACCGGCCGCAGGTCGCGCTAGCTCCAGCTGCGCGCGAACTCCAGGAACATGTCGTTCTCATGCTCTGCGGCGATCGTGACACGGACGCCGTCCTCGCCGTAGGGCCGCACGATGATCCGGCTCTCGGCTGCCGCGCGGGCGTACTCCTGGGCGCGGCCGGGCAGCGGCAGCCAGACGAAGTTCGCCTGAGACGGCGGCACGGTGTAGCCGGCGTTGCGAAGGGCTTGCGTCACGCGGGTGCGTTCGGCGACGACGGCATCGGTGCGGGCCAGCAATTCGTCAGCGGCGTCCAGCGATGCGATGGCTGCGGCCTGCGACACGCTGGTCGCGGTGAACGGGACGTAGACCTTGCCAAGCGCGGTGATGATGTCGGGGTCGGCGACGGCGTAGCCGATGCGTAATCCGGCCAGCCCGTATGCCTTCGAAAATGTCCGCAGCACAACGACATTGCGATGGGAGCGCACCAGTCCGAGGCTGTCCGGCAGCAGCCCGTCGCGGATGTATTCGACGTACGCCTCGTCGACGGCGATCAGGATGTGCGGCGGCACCGCCTCGACGAACCGGGCCAGCCGCTCGGGCTCGACGACGGTGCTGGTGGGGTTGTTCGGGTTGCACACGAAGATCAGCCGGGTGCGGTCGGTGATCGCGGCCAGCATCGCGTCGAGATCGAAGGTGTAATCGGTCAGCGGAACCTGCACGGGTGTGGCACCGGCGGTGCGGACCTGCAGCGGGTAGATCTCGAAGCTGCGCCAGCCGAAGAGCACCTCGTCGCCGACCGAGGCGGTGATCTGGATCAACTGCTGGCAGAGACTGACCGATCCGCAGCCGACGGAGATGTGCTCGGGGGAGAAGTTGACATGCTTGGCCAAGTGCTCGCGGAGCTCGACGTAGCCGTTGTCGGGGTATCGGTTGATGTTGTCGGTGGCCTTCTCGATCGCGGCCCGAACGCCGGGCAGCGGCCCGTGCACGGTCTCGTTACTTGCGATCTTGATCGCGCCCGGCACGGTCTTGCCGGGGGTGTAGGCCGGCAGATCGGCAATCTCGGGTCGCAGGCGGGCGGTCACCCGACCAGTTTATGGGCGCGCCCAGTGCGCCCCTGATCTGCTTTGCCTCGCGCTGTCGGGCCTGTGTACTCTGTCGGATCGGCGGTAAACGTCGGGAGGCGTGCCAGAGCGGCCGAATGGGACTCACTGCTAATGAGTTGCCCGGCTTAAAGCGGACCGGAGGTTCAAATCCTCTCGCCTCCGCCAACAACTGAACACATGCGCCCGTAGCTCAACGGATAGAGCATCTGACTACGGATCAGAAGGTTGGGAGTTCGAATCCCTTCGGGCGCACTCAAGGTGTCTATAGGGCGCTTGGCCCTGTCGTCGGCCGCAAGTCGACGTAGGCGCTTACGGTGTCGATATGACGGACACCCCGTGGGAACCGCCGCTGGCCGGCACCGAGGTCGAGCATTTGATCGGTGCGCTCGACCGGCTCCGCACGACATTCCGCTGGAAGGCCGACGATCTCGACGCGGCCGCGCTGCAGACGCGCATCGGGGCGTCGTCGCTGACCCTGGGCGGTCTGCTCAAACACATGGCCATCAACGAAGACTTCATCTTCACCGAAGCTGACCGGTGATCCGGTCGGCGAGCCGTGGGAGTCGGCTGTGGGACGGCACCGACGACTGGGAGTTCACATCGGCGGCCGATGACGCAGCCCGCGAGCGCTGTACGCGCTCTGGGAGGACGCGGTGGCGACGGTCGCGTACCCGGCTCGATGCGGCGCTGGCCCGCGGCGGCCTGGATCAGCTGGTCCACGTCTCCGACTCCGACGGAACGCACGCGAGCCTGCGTCGGCTGCTGTGCGACCTGATCGAGGAGTACGGCAGCCACACCGGACACGCCGACCTTCTCCGCGAGGCCGTCGACGGTCGAGTCGGCGAGGACCCGCCGCCCGGATGGCAGCCCGGTCGGGCCGATAGATTGAGGCGGTGCGGCTTCTGCTCATCGCCGATACTCACGTCCCCAAGCGCGCCCGCGACCTGCCCGCCCAGGTGTGGGACGAAGTCGCCACGGCCGACGTGGTCGTGCACGCGGGCGACTGGGTGGAACCGCACCTGCTCGACGCGCTGGATGCCCGCGCCGAGAGGCTGGTCGCCTGCTGGGGCAACAACGACGGCGACGAGTTGCGCCGCCGCCTCCCCGAACGCGCCGACGCTGACGCTCGGCGGGGCTGCGATTCACGGTCGTGCACGAGACAGGCGCCTCGAGTGGCCGTGAGGCGCGGATGGCCAGGGAATACCCCGACACCGACGTCCTGGTCTTCGGTCACAGCCACATCCCATGGGACTCGTCCGCCGAATACCGGTCTGCGACTGCTCAATCCGGGCTCCCCGACGGACCGCCGGCGCCAGCAGTACTGCACCTACATGACCGCGACCGTGCACGACGCCGCGCTGACCGACGTCGTGCTGCACCGGCTTGGAGCGCCATGCGTGAGGTGCCCGCCCGCGTCGCCGACGTGCACGAGATCGCCGCCGCGATGCCACACGTAACCCGCATCGAGGGCCCCAAGGGCAACGCGATCTACCAGGTGGGTGGCAAGTCGTTCGTGTTCTTCCGAACGCCGCAGCCCGATGCGGAGGATCCCGAGACCGGTGAGCGCTACGCCGATGTGATCATGATCTGGGTCGAGTCCGAAGCCGACAAGCTGGCGCTCATCCAGGATCCGCAGTCGCCGTTCTTCACGACGGAACGCTTCGAAGGCCATCCGTCTGTTCTGCTGCGCGCCAGCCGGTTACCGGCGATCGGCAAGACCGAGCTCACGGAACTGATCCAGGATGCGTGGCTGTCGCGGGCATCGAAACGCCGTGGCGAACGGTGGTTGGCCGAACAGGAAGCTGAGTTGCCTCGGCGTTGACGCCGTCGGCGTTAGTCTGCGCTTCTCGCCGGGAGAATGGCAGCCATGTCACGAGCGTCCGCAGTCAACGGAAAAGTCATCGCCATCACCGGAGGAGCCAGGGGCATCGGCCTTGCCACCGCGAAGACCCTGCATGGACTCGGCGCCAAGGTCGCTATCGGCGATGTCGACGAAGCGGCGGTCAAAGAGTCCGGTTCGGAATTCGACCTCGGTTTCTACGCGCGCCTGGATGTGACCGACCGGCAGTCGTTCACCATGTTCCTCGACGATGTCGAGCGCGAGCTGGGGCCCATCGACGTGCTGGTCAACAACGCCGGGATCTGCCTGACCGGGCCGCTTCCTCGACGAGCCCGACGAAGTGCACCGAGCGCCCCATATCGCATCAATGTCTCTCGGCGTCATCCTCGGCACCAAGCTCGCGGCTGAACGAATGGTCAAGCGCGGTAAGGGACACGTCATCAACGTCGCCTCGCTGGCCGGACTCAACGGGGTGCCCGGCATCGCGACCTACTGCGCGACCAAACACGCCGTGCGTCGGATACACCGACACCGCGCGGCTGGAGTTACGCGGCACCGGCGTGAACTTCTCCGCTGTATCTGCCGACGTTGACGAACACGGCGATGATCGACGGGGTCGCGCAGCATGCCGGGGATGCGTAACGCCCGACCCGAGGACATCGCGGCGGGCATCGTCAGCCTCATCGGCAAACCCAGGCCCGGCTGATCGTCACGCGCCAGGCCTCGTGATGATGGCGATCACAAACGGCTGCCCCTGCGCCTGTAGCGAAGCCGTCACCGCGCGCTTGAACGCCGATCCGATCTTCGCCGATGCCATCGACACGCCGGAACGGCGCGACTACGAAGATCGCGCACGCCACTCCTGACGGGCCAATACTGTGGCGGCATGGATCAGAAGCCGCCGACCGCCGTCATCGAGTCCGCCAATCGCGAGCAGCTGGGCGGTCTGCCATTCGACGACACCACCGATTTCGAGGCCGCCGACCGCGGATTCATCGGCGCGCTCGGAGCCCTGCGTCGTCAAGGCCGCCGACGGAAGAGTGGTGTGGGACAACGATGTCTACTCGTTCCTGAACTCCGATGCGCCCACGACGGTGCATCCCAGCCTGTGGCGGCAGAGCCAACTGGTCGCCAAGCAGGGCCTCTACGAGGTGGTCGAGGGCATCTACCAGGTCCGGGGTCTCGACCTGTCCAACATCACCTTCATCGAGGGCGACACCGGGATCATCGTCATCGACCCATTGGTCAGCACCGAGACCGCGGCGGCGGCTCTGGCGCTGTATCGCGAGCACCGCGGCGATCGTCCGGTGGTCGCGGTCATCTACACCCACAGCCACGTCGACCATTTCGGCGGCGTGCTCGGCGTCACGACGCAGGCCGACGTCGACGCCGGGAAGACGGTGATCATCGCGCCCGAACACTTCACCGAGCACGCCGTGCAGGAGAACGTCTACGCCGGGACCGCGATGGCACGACGCGCCTCCTACATGTACGGAGCGGTCCTTGCGCGCGGTCCGCAGGGCCAGGTGGGTTGCGGGCTCGGCCAGACCCCGTCAAGCGGAGAGGTGGCGTTGATCGTGCCGACGCTCGACATCCGCGAGACCGGCGAGAAGCACACCATCGACGGCGTCGAGATCGAGTTCCAGATGGCGCCGGGCACCGAGGCGCCCGCCGAGATGCACTTCTATTTCCCGAAGTTCCGCGCGCTGTGCATGGCCGAGAACGCGACCCACAACCTGCACAACCTGCTGACCCTGCGCGGCGCACTCGTGCGCGACCCGCACGGCTGGGCCGGCTATCTCACCGAGGCGATCGACACGTTCTCCGATCGCGCCGATGTGGTGTTCGCGTCGCACCACTGGCCGACCTGGGGTAAGGACCAGATCGTCGAATTCCTGTCCCTGCAACGGGATATGTACGCCTATCTGCACGACCAGACGCTGCGCCAGCTCAACCAGGGCTTCACCGGAATCGAGATCGCCGAGAACTTCCAGATGCCGCCCGAGTTGCACAAGGCCTGGCACACACACGGCTACTACGGCTCGGTCAGCCACAATGTGAAGGCGGTCTACCAGCGCTACATGGGCTGGTTCGACGGTAACCCCGGCCGGTTGTGGGCACACCCGCCGGAGGCCATCGGCCCGCGCTACGTCGAGGCGATGGGCGGTGTAGACCAGGTCGTCGGGATCGCCCGCAAGGCCTTCGATGACGGCGACTTCCGCTGGGCGGCAACGCTACTGGATCATGCGATCTTCACCGACCAGAACCACCAGGCGGCCCGCGACCTGTATGCCGACACCCTCGAGCAGCTGGCGTACGGCGCCGAGAACGCCGTGTGGCGCAACTTCTTCCTCGGCGGTGCGACCGAGCTGCGGGAGGGCAACTTCGGCACCCCGACCCAGACCGCGTCGCCCTCGCTTCTGAGCCAGCTCACACCGGAGCAGATGTTCGACACCTTCGCCATCAACGTGAACGGGCCCAGGGCATGGGACCTCGATGTCGCCGTGGACATCACCTTCCTCGACGTCGAGACCAACTATCGGCTGACGCTTCGCAACGGGGTGCTCGTCTACCGCAAGGTGCCCGCCGACGAGGCCACCGCGCATGCCACGGTGAAACTGGCGAACAAGCTGCGGCTGTTGGCATTTGCGGCGGGCGATGCCGATTCGCCGGGGCTCCAGATCAGTGGCGACGCCGACGCGCTGCCGTCGCTGCTCGGGGTGCTCGACCGGCCCGACCCGGGGTTCAACATCGTCACGCCCTAGTGATTTCTCGACTTTGTGAGTCGGATTTTGCATGGGAGCAACCCGCTGCAACCGTGGTGCAACGACGATGCCGTCTAATCGTTGGATGCCAACCATTTTCGATCAGATCGGAGGCTAGGAGGCGCTGGAAGTCGTCGTCGCCGATTTCTACGACCGCGTACTCGCCGACGGCGAACTCGCGGGCTTCTTCACCGGCACCAACATGGCCCGGCTCAAAGGTAAGCAGGTCGAGTTCTTCGCCGCCGCACTCGGCGGACCCGAACCCTACAGCGGTGCACCGATGCGGCAGGTCCATCAGGGCCGCGGGATCACCATGCATCACTTCACGTCGGTGGCCGACGACCTCGCGGCCAGTCTGCGCGGGGCAGGGGTTCCGGTCGCCTGACTCCCTAAGGAATCCCGCCGTCCACCCGGATGATCGACCCGCTGGTGTAGCTCGATGCATCCGACGCCAGAAACAGTGCGGCGCCGATGATCTCGGCGGGCTGGCCAAGGCGCTTGAGCGCAAAGCGCTGCGCACCGGCTGTCGTCGCCTCGATGTCCCACGCCTTGCTGACATCGGTGAGGAAGGGGCCGGGCATCAGCGTGTTGACACGCACGGTCGGGCCGTAGGCCAGCGCCAGCCCCTCGGTCAATGCGTTGAGTCCGGCCTTGGCCGCCGCGTAGGGCAGCTCGTGCGGCCCGGGACGCAGTGATCCCGTCGAGCTGACGTTGATGATCGACCCGCCGCCGGCGGCCACCATCCGCTCGGCGATCAACGCCGACAGCCGGAACGGGCCTTTCAGGTTCAGGTTGACGACCGCATCGAACAACTTCTCGGTCACCGATCCGAGCGACTCGTACAGCGGTGACATGCCCGCATTGTTGATGAGCACGTCGACCTTGCCGAAGCGATCGTATGCCGCGTCCACCAGCCCGTCGAGCTCATCCCAGCGCCCCACGTGCACCGATACGGCAGCGCGGCGCGGCCGGTGGCGGCGGCGATCTCTTCCGCGGTGGCCACGCAGGCGTCGTACTTGCGGCTCGCGATGACGACGTCGGCGCCGCACTGTGCGGCACCGAAGGCCATCTCCCGGCCCAGCCCGCGGCTGCCGCCGGTGACCAGCACCACCCGGTCGGTGAGGTCGAACAGTTCGTCGGCGAAACCTCGTCCTTGGCTCACGTCAGCACTCCCTGCTCGCGGATCACTTTCTGCACGAACCCGAGCTTTGCCGCCACGGGTGGCGGAATCTCGAACGGGTAGAGCGGATTCTTGCCCATCGCGGTGTTGACCCGGTTGAAGAACAGCGACATCCATTTCCAGTCGTACAGCATCTGCTCGACAGGTACGTCCGCGTAGGACTCGAGCGGTACCACGTCACGGGGTGCCGAGAAGCGCAGCCGGTCGGCGTGTAACACCATGCCTGCCTCGCGACTGGTCTCGATGGCGTCGGTGATGTGCAGATAGTGCGCGAAGCATTCCGCGAAGTCCTCCCAGGGATGCATGGTCGCGTACTCCGAGATGAACGTTTCCCGCCAGCCCTGCGGTGCACCGAACTTGTAGTGACGGTCCAAGGCGTCGGAATAGCTGGTGCGTTCGTCTCCGAACAGCTCCCGGCATTGCGCCAGGTATCTGTCGGCACCGGTCGCCCGTCTCGACCAATACGTTCTGGTAGTAGTGGCCGACCTCGTGGCGGAAGTGGCCCAGCATGGTGCGGTACGGCTCGCCGAGTCGCACCCGCAACGTCTCGCGATACGCGTCCAGCGACTCGACGAGGTCGATGGTGATCACTCCGTTCGCGTGACCGATCACCACGCGCTCGCCCTCGCTGTAGCTGGACACCAGGTCGAAGGCCAAACCGCCGTCGCGGCGCCAGAACGGATCGACGGGCAGGCCGATGTCGAGCAACTGATAGACCAGCCGGCGCAGGGCAGCGGCCGTCGACACCAGCTTCTCCCGCGCAATGGTGTCCGAGGCGTCGGGCTCGCGGCGGATCAGGGCGTCGGCCTGGCAGCGGCCACGCTGGTAGGCATCCCGCTCCTCCTCCGGGACAAGCCAATTACAGCCCAGAGTCCCGCTCTGGGTGCACCGGATCCACAGCCGTCCGTCGACGCTGACCGCGTCGTCGGCGACCGCGAGCATCGACATCGTCGGTGGGTGCAGCCCCAGCGCGGCCTGGCAGGTGTGGCAGCGGTGCGCCTCGAACGGCGTGAAGTTGTTGCACACGGGACAGGCGAATGCGCGCACGCGTCCTATGGTGTCACGGTGCAGTTGCTACTCATCCGGCATGCGTTGCCGCATCGCAGCGAGCCAGGACAAGGCTCCGATCCCGAACTGTCCGAAGAGGGCATCGAGCAGGCCAAGAGGCTGCCCGATGCGCTGGCCCGCTTCCCGATAAGCCGCATCGTCAGCAGCCCGCAGATCCGGGCCAGGCAGACGGCTGCAGCCCGTCGCCGATGCCCTGGGGCTCGCCGTCGACATCGACGACCGGCTCGCCGAATACGACCGCGACCTCTCGCATTACACCCCGGTCGAGCAGATCTCCGCAGAGGATATGAAGCGGCTGGCCAGCGGCGACTTACCCAGTGGGGTGGACCAGCCTGCGTTCATCGCGCGGGTCACGGCGGGTGTCGACGACATCCTCGCCGCCGCCGACCACGAGGACACCGTCGCGGTCTTCACCCACGGCGGGGTCATCAACGCGCTGGCCCATACGGTCATGAAAACCGAGCGGTTGCTCTGCGTGCAGGTCGACTACGCGGGCGTGACCCGGCTGCTCTGGTCGTCGCGGCAGAAGGCGTTCTTCGTCGCGGGCATCAACGCGACCGAGCACGTATGGGACCTGCTTCCGCGAAACCAGCAGTGGTAGACAAGTCCAGTGACCACCCGGCTGGACGGACTTGACCTCGACGCACTGGACCGCCACCTGCGCTCTGCGGGCATCCCCCGCTCCGGGGATCTGCGCGGCGAGTTCATCTCGGGCGGCCGTTCCAACCTGACGTTCCTGGTGTACGACGACGCGTCCAAGTGGGTGCTGCGCCGGCCCCCGCTGCACGGGCTGACCCCGTCGGCGCACGATATGGCGCGCGAATACCGGGTGGTGGCCGCATTGGCCGACACGCCGGTACCGGTGGCCCGGGCGGTCACGATGCGTAACGACGACTCCGTGCTGGGCGCCCCGTTCCAGATGGTCGAGTACGTCGACGGCCGCGTCGTGCGCCACACCAACCAACTCGAGGCGCTCGGTGACAAGGACGCCATCAACGATTGCGTCGACGCGCTGATCAAGGTCCTCGCCGATCTGCACGCGGTCGACCCCGAGGCGGTGGGCCTTGGCGACTTCGGCAAACCCACCGGCTATCTCGAACGTCAGGTTCGGCGCTGGGGCGGGCAGTGGGACCTGGTGCGGACCGAAGACGATCCGTCCGACGCTGACGTCAAGCGCCTGCATTCGGCTCTGGCAGAAGCGATTCCGTCGCAGAGCCGCAGCGCGATCGTGCACGGTGACTACCGGATCGACAACACGATGATCGACGCGCATGACGCCACCAAGGTGCTCGCCGTGCTCGACTGGGAAATGTCGACTCTGGGTGACCCGATCAGCGACGCCGCTCTGATGTGCGTGTACCGCCATCCGATGTTCAACCTGGTGCACGCGGATGCGGCGTGGTCGTCGCCGTTGATCCCGCCGGCCGACGAACTCGCGCAGCGCTACTCCGTGGCGGCAGGGGTCGGACTGGACCACTGGGAGTTCTACATGGCGCTGGCGTACTTCAAGCTGGCGATCATCTCCGCCGGCATCGCCTTTCGGGGCCGCGAGGGTGGAGGTGTCGCCGATGACACCGATGAGGTGGCGGGGGCGGTCGGCCCACTGATCAGCGCAGGCTTGGAGACGCTGACGCGCTGAGTCAGAACGGTTGCGCCTTGAGGTTCTTCTTCGCGGCGCGGCGCAGTTGAACGATTCTGGCGGTGCCGACCGCGACGGTCAGTAGGCCTCCGCACACCGCGGCCAGCAGAATCGCCACGCCCACAGGCAGATTCCACTCCCAGACGAAGAAGTGGATGGTCGTGGATTCGGTGTTCTGCATGATGAACACGAGCAGCACGATCAGGATCACGAACCCGGTGATCAGCGCCGCCCACAGTGCGGCCGCGCGGGTGAATTTCACCGCAGATTCCGGTTGGACGAGATTTTCGCCTGCGGCTCCGGCCGGATCCGGTGGAGTTCCCTTCCCGGACGCCGGCGGCGGCAGATCGGGCGGGACGGACGGATCGCTGGTCATGAGTCCATCTTGCCCCTTCACGCGTCGAATGAAACCACTATGGGTACTCGCGCGGTACTCACACTGAGCTAAAGCGCGGCGTTGACGCGTGCATGTCGATAATGTCCGGGAATGGCGCAGGGCCGAGAGGGCTGGGGTTCACCAATGTCGATGTTGAGCAGGCGGAGCTGGAATCTGGCCATTCTGGCGGTCCTACTCGCACTGATCGCATCGCTGTCCTCGGCGTGCGGTAGCTCCAATCCGCTCGGCGGCGGGGCGATATCGGGAGACCTGAAGTCCATCGCCGTAGGCTCGGCCGACTTCACCGAAAGCAAGATCATCGCGGAGATCTATGCGCAGGCGTTGGAGGCCAACGGCTTCACCATCCGTCGACAGTTCGGTATCGGCAGCCGCGAAACCTATATCCCTGCGGTGCAAGACCATTCCATCGATCTGATTCCGGAGTACACCGGCAACCTCCTGCAGTACTTCGACGCCGAGGCCACCGCGACGACGCCCGACGCGGTGCTGCTGGCACTGCTCAAAGCACTTCCCGGCGACCTGTCGATCCTGTATCCGTCACCGGCGGAGGACAAAGACACCCTGGCGGTCACCGAGGCGACGGCGCAGAAGTGGAACCTCAAGTCCATCGCCGACCTCGCCAAGCACAGCCCGGAGGTGAAAGTCGGTGCACCGTCTGAGTTTCAGACGCGGGTGACCGGTTTGGTGGGTCTGAAGGACAAATACGGTTTGACCATAGCTCCGGAGAACTTCGTCGCGATCAGCGACGGAGGTGGTCCGGCGACGGTGAACGCGCTGACCAACGGCACGATCACCGCGGCCAACATCTTCAGCACCTCACCGTCGATCGAGCAGAACAATCTGGTGGTTCTCGAAGACCCCGAGAATGTGTTCCTCGCGGCGAACGTCGTTCCGCTGGTCGCATCGCAGAAGATGTCGAGCGAACTGAAGACCGTGCTGGACGCGGTGAGCGCCAAGCTGACCACCGAGGCGCTGATCGAGCTCAACACCTCGGTGGAGGGCAACCAGGGCATCGACCCCGACGAAGCGGCGGCCAAGTGGATCAAGGACAACGGCTTCGATCAACCGGTCCAGGGGCCCGCCAAGTGATCACATTCAGCAACGTCACCAAGCAGTATCCCGACGGCACCGTCGCGGTCGATGACCTGACGCTAGAGGTTCCGGAGGGCACGCTCACCGTCTTCGTCGGCCCGTCGGGCTGCGGTAAGACCACGTCGATGCGGATGATCAACCGGATGATCGACCCGACCTCGGGCACGCTGACCGTCGACGGCAGGGACGTCACCAAGGTCGACCCGGTTCAGCTGCGACTCGGCATCGGCTACGTCATCCAGAGCGCGGGGCTGATGCCGCACCTGCGCGTGGTCGACAACGTTGCGACGGTGCCGGTGCTTCGCGGCGAATCACGGCGCAGCGCACGCAAATCCGCCTTGGAAGTGATGGAGCGCGTCGGCCTGGACCCCAAGCTCGCCAACAGGTATCCGGCCCAGCTTTCGGGCGGACAACAGCAGCGCGTCGGAGTCGCACGGGCGCTGGCCGCCGACCCGCCGATCCTGTTGATGGACGAACCGTTCAGTGCCGTCGACCCGGTGGTCCGCGAGGATCTGCAAACCGAAATCCTGCGCCTGCAAAGCGAATTGCACAAAACGATCGTATTCGTCACCCACGATATCGACGAGGCGGTCAAGCTCGGCGACAAGGTCGCCGTGTTCGGCCGCGGCGGTGTGCTGCTGCAGTACGCCGATCCCGCGTTCGTGTTGTCCAACCCCGCCGACGAAAACGTCTCGGCATTCGTCGGCGCCGACCGCGGCTATCGGGGCCTGCAGTTCTTCGGAGCGACAGGGCTACCGCTGCATGAGATCACCCACGTCGCCGAGAACGATCTCGACGGCGCTTCCCTGGGTGCCGGTGAGTGGGCCCTGGTGACCAAGGACGGCAAGCCCTACGCGTGGATCAACGCCGAGGGGGTCGAGCTGCATCGAAAGGGCAGCCCGCTCTACGACAGCACCGTCGGCGGCGGATCGTTCTTCCGGCCGGACAACACCCTGCGACAGGCCCTGGACGCCGCGCTGTCCTCACCAAGCGGATTGGGCGTGGCGGTCGACGACGACGGTCGGCTGATCGGCGGCGTGCGCGCCGACGACGTGCTCGAAGCAATCAAAGAGCAGCGACGCGTCCCGGAGCTGGGTTGACCGATGCGCTATCTGTTCACCCACCTGGACGACTTGTGGACGCTGACGCTGATCCACTTGCGGTTGTCCCTGATCCCGATCGTGCTGGGTTTGATCATCGCGGTGCCGGTCGGTGCGCTCGTCCAACGCACCACCACGTTGCGGCGGATCACGACGCTGACCGCCAGCATCATCTTCACCATCCCGTCGCTGGCGCTGTTCGTCGTGCTGCCGCTGATCATCCCGACGCGCATCCTCGACGAGGCGAACGTCATCGTCGCGCTGACCCTCTACACCGTCGCACTGCTGGTGCGCGCGGTACCCGAGGCGTTGGACGCGGTGTCGCCCGCGGTGCTCGACGCCGCCACCGCCGTCGGCTACAGGCCGCTGGTTCGGATGCTGAAAGTTGAACTGCCACTGGCTGTTCCGGTGCTGATCGCCAGCCTGCGCGTCGTCGCCGTCACCAACATCTCCATGGTGTCGGTCGGTTCGGTGATCGGTATCGGCGGTCTCGGCACCTGGTTCACCGAGGGCTACCAGGCCAACAAGAGCGATCAGATCGTCGCGGGCATCATCGCGATCTTCGTGTTGGCGGTGGTGATCGACACGCTGATCATGTTGGCCGGTAAGGCGCTGACGCCCTGGACACGTGCGCCACGGGCCGCCCGCCCGAGTCGGGTCAAGGCGGTGACCGGATGAGCCCGATGAGCTTCCTCACCGAGGCGCTGTCCTACATCTTCACCGCGGCGAACTGGGGTGGGCCGGCAGGACTGACCGCGCGCATTCTCGAGCACCTGCAGTACACGGTCATCGCCGTGGTGTTCTCGGTGCTCATCGCCGTTCCGCTCGGCATGCTCATCGGGCATACCGGACGGGGCACCTTCCTGGTCGTCACGGGGGTCAACGCGCTGCGCGCGCTGCCGACACTCGGCGTGCTCCTGCTCGGCGTCCTGCTCTGGGGTCTCGGACTGATCCCGCCCACTGTCGCGCTGATGCTGCTGGGGATCCCGCCGCTGCTCGCAGGCACCTACTCCGGCATCGCCAACGTCGACCCGGCTGTGGTGGATGCCGCCAGATCGATGGGCATGACCGAGAGGCGAATCCTGCTGCGTGTCGAAATACCCAACGCGTTGCCGCTCATCCTCAGTGGCCTGCGGACCGCGACGCTGCAGATCGTCGCGACCGCGACCGTCGCGGCGTACGCGAGCCTCGGTGGGCTGGGCCGCTACCTGATCGACGGGATCAAGGTGCGCGAGTTCTACCTCGCGTTGGTGGGCGCATTGATGGTGACGGCGCTGGCGCTGCTACTGGACGCCGCGCTGGCGTTCTCGGTCTGGGTGTCGGTGCCGGGCTCGGGCCGGCTTCTCAAGCTTCGGAGCATGCCGCAGCCACTGCTCAGCGACGAGGTGGCGCTGGAGTCCCGGTCTCCGACCAAACGCTCAACCGGTGTCGGACGGGAGTCTTCGTCAATTACGGTAGATGAGTGAGTGAAGCAGCACGCTCGGAGCAACAGAGTTCTTGGCCGGCGACTCTGACGTGGCGCGCGCATGACGTACCGCGGATGGAGTCGGTGCGTGTGCAGCTTTCGGGCAACCGGATCAAGGCCCACGGCAGGATCGTCGCAGCGGCCACGCCGTCGCATCCGGCGTTTTCCGCGTCCTATGACCTGGTGACCGACGAAGTGGGCGCCACCAAGCGGCTCTCACTGACCGTCACCCTCGCCGAACGGGAGCGCCAGCTGTCCATCGCGCGGGACGAGGAGAACATGTGGCTCGTCCAGCAGCACACCGGAGAGACGAGTCGTGCTTCCTACGGTGGCGCGCTGGACGTCGACGTGGTCTTCAGCCCGTTCTTCAACGCGCTGCCCATCCGGCGCACCGGGCTGTATGAGCGAAGCGAGTCCGTTGCCCTGCCGGTGGTGTACGTCAGGCTGCCCGAGCTGACGGTCGAGGAGGTGACGATCAGCTACAGCAGCTCGGCGGACGGCATCAAGCTGCACTCGCCTGTCGCCGAGACCACGGTCACCGTCGACTCCGAGGGCTTCATCCTCGACTATCCAGACCTGGCAGAGCGGATCTGATCACCCCGCCGGCGCGGCCCGCGGCGGCGAGCTCCTCCCGCCACCTGTCAGCACCGATCACCGTGTCCGCGATCGCGGGCCTGCTGAAGCTGTCGTAGCGCACCCGGGCGGCGTGACCAGCCTCGACGAGTTCGGTCAGCGGGTTCCCCTCGGCCAGCGCATCGCGGGCCAGGTTGAGTCTGTCCAGTGCTCGGTCCAGGACGGGAAGCAACTGATCGGCGTTGGCCTCGCACATGGCGCGGACGAGATCCGGTGCGGTCGCCGCAACCCGGGTCCCGTCGCGGAATGAGCCGGCGGCCAGCGCGAAGGCCAGCGGTATCTCGCCCGCGGTGGCCGCAAGCGCCTCCGCCAACAGGTGCGGCAGGTGCGAGATCGTCGCGGCGGCGGCGTCGTGCTCCTCGGATCGGGCCGGCACCACCACGGCACCGCAATCCAGCGCCAGGTCCATCACCATGCGTCCAGACGCCGGGGTCGACGTGATCGTCGACGCTGATGACCCACGGCGCCCCCACGAACAGCTGGGCGTCACCGGCAGTCCAACCGGATTGCGCGGTCCCCGCCATCGGATGGCCGCCGACGAAGCGGTCCAGCAGTCCAACGGATCCGACCTGCTCCATGACGCACGTTTTCACGCTGGTGACGTCTGTGAGCGGGCATTCGGGCGCCAAATCGCGGATGCGGTCCAACATCTGTGACAGCGCGGGCACCGGCACGGCGAGCACGATGAGCGCGTTGCCGGCAGCCGCCCGCGACAGCGCGTCGTCGAGGTCCTCGGTCGCATCGAAGCCGTCGGCCGTCGCGGCCGTCACCGCGTCAACCGAGCGGTTATAGCCGAAAACCTCGCGCCCTGCCGCCGCAGCGGCACGCATCACGGAGCCGCCGATCAGACCGAGACCAACCACACAGACAGGTGTGTTCGTCACCCCTTCAGCCTGGCATATCGCTGGTCGCCACCGGCGTCAGCCTTGCTGCGGATTTCTGGTCAAGTCCCTGGTCGGGGACTAGCGTTGGCCCCCATGGGAGCACAGCGCCCCGCAGCGCAGAAGCGGACCGCCGACCGCGAGGACGGCTTCGGGGTGGCCGTGATCCGCGAGGACGGCAAATGGCGTTGCGCCGCGATGCGCTCGTCGGCGCTGAGAAGCTTGTCCGCCGCCGAAACCGAGCTTCGTGAAATACGTAGTGCAGGAGCGGTTTTCGGTCTGATCGATATCGACGACGAGTTCTTCGTGATTGTGCGGCCCGCGCCGGCCGGGACGCGGTTGTTTCTCTCGGATGCCACCGCCGCGCTCGATTACGACATCGCCGCAGAGGTGCTGGAGAAGCTGGACAACGACATCAGCGAGGACGACCTCGATCCCGAGGAACCGTTCGAGGAGGGCGATCTCGGGCTGCTCTCCGACATCGGCCTGCCCGAGGCGGTGTTGTCGGTCATCCTCGACGAATCGGACCTGTACGCCGACGAACAACTCGGGCGTATCGCGCGTGAGATGGGCTTCGCCGACGAACTGTCAGCGGTGCTCGATCGTCTCGACAGGTGAACCGGTCATCAGGCAGGAGCCGTTGACAGACGAGGACCTCGTCCGCGCCGCGCTGGAGGCCGCGGCGGCCGCCGGACCCCGTGACGTCCCGATCGGCGCGGTCGTCCTGGCCGCCGACGGCACCGAATTGGCGCGGGCGGCCAACGCCCGCGAGGAAACCGGTGATCCGACCGCACACGCCGAGATCCTGGCGATGCGCGCCGCCGCGGCGGTGCTGGGTGATGGCTGGCGGCTGGAGGGCACCACGTTGGCAGTGACCGTCGAACCCTGCACGATGTGCGCCGGTGCGCTGGTGATGGCGCGGGTCGCGCGGCTGGTCTTCGGTGCGTGGGAGCCCAAGACCGGAGCGGTCGGCTCGCTGTGGGAC
Source organism: uncultured Actinomycetota bacterium (assembly GCA_963843135.1). Lineage (GTDB taxonomy): Bacteria > Actinomycetota > Actinomycetes > Mycobacteriales > Mycobacteriaceae > Mycobacterium. The sequence goes on along the minus strand of CAWJJA010000019.1, from coordinate 362,123 downwards.
GTTGTGCGCGACCGGCGGTTGACGCACCGTCCCGACGTCCGTGGGGGAGTGCTGGCCGCCGAGTGCGCGGCGCCGCTCGAGGCGTTCTTCGCCAACCAGCGGTGAGTTGTCGCGATCTCAGTTCTGGCTGGCGTACTTCGGGCAGAAGTACAGCGGAGCGCCGGCCATGATGTAGTTCGACAGGCCCTCATCCTTGGTCGTGAGATCCAGGCGTCCCACGATGGTGGTCAGATCAAGGCCGCGATCGTATTGGGCGCACACATCCTTGGCGAGGCTGGTCAAGGTGGCGCAATCGCCTGGGTATCCCGCACTGGCCAAGCTCGCGCAATAGTCCGATGCAGGGACGGCGATGGCGCTCGGCGCATGCACGACTGACGCGATTGCCCCGGCAAGCGCCAGGGCGGCGAGCGCAATGGTCTTCATCGACACCTTTCTAACGCTTGGCTACCCGGATGGGCGGCCGACCACGCCCAGCCGCCGCGCGTCGATTCGGTCTCGAAAGCTTGGGCAGCGATTTCAGTGACACGGCCGGCTCCCGGTAGGCTGCCACACGGTGGCGTGTCCGAGCGGCCTAAGGAGCACGCCTCGAAAGCGTGTGACGGGTAACCCCCGTCCGAGGGTTCAAATCCCTCCGCCACCGCCATAACTCGGCTACGGCTGAGGAACGCTAGGAAGACTCGTCTTCTGCGGGGGAGTCGTTGAGTGACGCCAGGTGGTGCAGGATTCGCTCGTTGAGGGCTGCCACGATGTCGAGTTCCGCCGGGCTGAGCAGGTCGATGAAGTTCCGGCGGACATCCTCCACGTGTTCGGGTGCCGCCTTCTCGATCGCGGCGCGTCCGGCCGGCAGCAGTCGGACCATGGTGCTGCGGGCGTCGTCCGGATTTGGGTCGCGGGTGATCAGCCCGTCCTTCTCCATGCGTCGCAGCTGGTGGGAAAGACGGCTCTTCTCCCAGTCCAGTATTTTGCAGAGGTCGCGGGAGGGCATCCGGTCCTCGTCCTCATTCGTGAGCACGGCCAGGACTTCGTAGTCGGCGCCGGACAGTCCCGAATCGAGTAAGCCTCGATTCAAGTGGGCGACGAGCTGATGATGCGCGTGCATGAAGGCCCGCCAGGCACGTTCTTCGCGCGGACCCAACCAGTTCGCTTCCATCGGCCTCCACACTACCCCGACTGGTTGACGCATCAACCATTATTGCTATAGTGGTTGATGTATCAACCTTTGGGATTAAACGCGAAGAGGACATTTTCATGAGCAGCATCAGCATCATCGGCTCCGGGAACATGGCGAGCGCCATCGGCGGCCTGGCCGTCAGGGGCGGCAACGCCGTCGAAATCATCAGTCGCGATGCGGACAGGGCCGCAGCCCTGGCAAGCGAACTCGGCAACGGCGCCATGGCCGGAACGTGGGGCGCCGCACCAGCCGGCGACATCGTGATCCTCGCCGTGCTGTCGGACAACGCCGTACCGATTGTCAGCCAGTACGGCGACGCGCTGGCCGACAAGATCATCGTCGACATCACCAACCCCTTCAACGACAGCGGCACCGGGCTGGCCATCCCGGCCGACACCTCCATCGCGCAAATGGTCGCCGAGGCCGCCCCCGCAAGCGCCCATGCGGTGAAGGCGTTCAACACCCTCTTTCGGGACGTCCTGGCTGCGGGCGGCCCGGTGGACGTGTTCATGGCCGGCGATGACGCCCAGGCCAAGATGAGCGTGTCGGCGTTCGTCAAGAGCCTCGGGCTGCGCCCACAAGACGTCGGCGACTTGAGCATGGCGCACTGGGTGGAGGCAGCGGGTGTGCTGACGATGGGCCTGGCCCGCAATGGCGTGGGGAATTTCGACTTCTCCCTTGGCGTCAAAGGAGTGCAGTGATCGTGGGAAAACTCGATGGCAAGGTTGCCGTAATCACCGGCGCGACAAGTGGTATGGCGCTGGCCGGTGCCAAGTTGTTCGTTGACGAAGGAGCTCACGTTTTCATCTCGGGCCGACGAAAGGACGAGCTGAACAAGGCCGTCGAACTGGTCGGGCGGAACGTGACGGGCGTGCAGGGCGATTCGGCCGACCTCGACGATCTCGACCGGTTGTACGACACGGTCAAGCAGGAAAAGGGCTCGATCGACGTGTTGTGGGCCAGTGCGGGGACGGGCGCGCAGAACAGGCTCGGTGAGATCACGGAGGGGGACTTCGACGCTGCCTTCCGATTGAACGCACGCGGCACGCTTTTCACGGTCCAGAAGGCGCTGCCTCTGTTCAACGACAGCGGCTCCATCTTCATGACCGGCTCGAACGCATCGCTGCGGGGCTACCCGAATTGGAGCGTGTACGCGGGAAGCAAGGCCGTGCTGCCGGCGTACGCACGGGTGTGGGTATCGGAGTTGAGGGACAGGAAGATTCGGGTTAACGTGCTGACCCCCGGCCAGGTAGCCTCGCCGATGTTGGCGGAGGTGATGGACGAGGAAACGAAGGCGCAGTTCGAATCCGTGATCCCGCGGCGAGAGATGGGCAGCCCTGAAGAGATCGCTTCGGCCGCACTGTTCCTCGCCTCCGACGACTCGAGTTATGTCAATGGCATGGAGTTGGTCGTCGACGGCGGAACCACCGTCATATGACCACCTTCGCCCCCCACCGCGACACCGTCGAGCTGTTCGTCGACTCCATGCACGGCGGTGCAGACAAAGACACACTTTCGGCAATCCTGGCCGAGGACGTGGTGCTGTACGGCCCGCTTGGCGATGCGCCAGTCACCGGCCGCGAGGCAGTCCTGGAAGCCGTAGTGGCTGTCGGCGCGGTGGCGGCCGACATCACCTACGTGGAAGTTTTCAGCGGCCAGACCCACCACGCGGCGTGCTTCCGGCTACAGATCGAAGACACCGTGGTCGACGGGATGGACCGCTTCCTGCTCGACACGGACGGCAAGATCGTCGAGGTGACCATATGGTGGCGCCCGCTGCCGTCCGGCGTCCGGATGCAGGTCCACCTTGCTGGTCTCCTCGGCATGCAGCCATGGGAACTTCTCACCGGTTCTGACGCACTACCTCACTGATCCGGCGTTGTGAGAAGCCTGCATACTGGCAATCACGTGGTCCAGCAGCGGGCTCATCCGCCGATCATTTGGAGGCCCGCGCGTTGTCTGTCCGCTGAACCGAACGAGCCGATCAAGTGACCAGCGAGGATTTCGTGCCGGTCGGCACGCCCGTCGACCTCGACAACTGCGCGCGGGAGCCGATCCACATCCCCGGCAGTGTTCAGCAGCGAGGTGTCCTGGCGGTGTTGCGTGAATCCGACTTCGAGGTGCGCCAGGTCAGTGCCAACGTCGCGGACTTGCTCGGTCGCTCCACCGAGGACGTACTCGGTCGGCACCTGTCATTCTTGATCGGCGCCGACGAGGCCGCTCGCGTCGAGCAGGCGACGACGGCGGGAGGCGATCTGCGCCAACGCAACCCGCTCGAGTGCGTGATCGACGTCGCCGGTGAGCCACGCGAATTCGACGCGATCCTGCGCCGGGAGCCGGGCGGCACCCTGCTGGTCGAAATCGAGATCGCCCACGGCGAACGGCCGTTCTCGTTCCCGAACACCTACCAGGCCGCGCGCAGTTCCGTCGACGACCTCAACCGCGCCGCCACGCTGACCGAGCTCTACGACGCCACCGCGCGCGCAATCCGCGAGCTCACCGGCTTTGACCGCGTGATGGTCTACCGCTATGACGAGGACTACAACGGCGAGGTTGTCGCCGAAGCCAAACGCGACGACCTCAACTCGTTCCTCGGATTGCACTACCCCTCCACCGATATTCCGGCCCAGGCACGCGCGCTGTACGAGAAGAACTGGCTGCGGCTCATCTCCGACGTCGGTTACACGCCATCACCCCTGGTGCCCAGCGGTCGACCCGGAACGGGGCGAGCCGACGGACCTGACTTATGCGACGCTGCGCAGCGTCTCGCCGATCCACATCGAGTACCTACAGAACATGGGCGTGCAGGCGTCGATGTCGATCTCACTGCTGCGACACGGGCGGCTGTGGGGATTGATCGCCTGTCACCATTACACCGGTCCGCATCTGCCACCGTTCGGCACCAGGGCGGCCGCCGAATTCCTCGGCTCGACGCTCTCACTGCGACTCGTCGACCAGTTCGAAGACGAACAATTGCACAGGCGGTTGGCCGCGCAGGCCGTCCTGAGCAAGCTCACCGGCGCGACACTGGACGACCACGAATCGCTGACCGCGGTGCTGCTCGGCACCCCTAATCTGCTCGACCTCGTGCCGGCGGACGGCGTCGTCGTCAATATCGGCGGCGAGTACCGGGTTCTGGGATCAGTCCCGCCGCCGGCGGTCGTGGCCGGCGTCGCCGCGTGGGCGATCGACGCGGGTGACGAGATCGCAAGCAGCGATTCACTCTCGCGAGAGCTACCGGATCTCGACCTCGATCCGCAGGTGAGCTCCGGCGCACTCACGATCAACCTGCCCGACGGGCAATACGCGATTTGGTTTCGAAGCGAGGTGCTGCGATCCGTCGATTGGGGTGGCGACCCGCACAACAAGGCGATCGCGGTCAGCGAAGGTGATGACGGGATCCGCCTCAGCCCGCGCAAGTCGTTCGAGCGGTGGCGCGAAATCGTGGACCGGTGCTGTGAACCGTGGACGAAAACCGAGACCGAGTCGGCCGAGGCGTTACGGCGGCACCTTGTCGAATCGCTGTACCGCCGCACGCGGGGGGCGCTCCGCCTTGCTGAAACCGTGCAACGCAGCCTGTTGCCCACGTCGATCCCGACTGTCGACGGCTGGCAGCTGTCGGCGCATTACGAACCCGCGGTGGGAGGGCGGGTCGGCGGCGACTGGTACGACGCTTTCGAGACTCGCGACGGCCAGTTGATCATGCTGACCGGAGACGTCGCCGGGCACGGTATCACCGCGGCCGGAACGATGGCGCAGGTGCGGAATACGTTGCGCGCGTATCTGTTCACCGGTGCCACTCCTGCCGAAGCGCTCGACCAACTCAACGACTTCTGCGTGCACATGGTGTCCCGCGCGTTTGCCACGGTGATCGTTGCTCGTATCGATCTGGCCAACGGAGACGTCGAAGCCGCGTGTGCCGGCCACCTGATCCCGTATGTCACCCAGCGCGAGGGCGTCGCCGTTGCGGCGCCCATACGACTCTCGCCGCCGATCGGCGCGAAGGGCATGACATACGAACCGAGCACCTTGCGGATCGAGCCCGGCCAGGGGCTGGTGATGTTCTCCGACGGTCTGGTGGAACGGCGCGAAGAGTCGATCGACGACGGCATCAATCGGCTGGGCGAAATGCTCGGTCGTGCAGGCGATTCGACGGCGACCGAGATCGCGACGGCGATGGCGTCGGGCGAAACCGACGATGACGTCACCATCGTCACGCTCCGCCGGCTCTAGGAGCGGTGCTACGGTCCGATCGTGCATCGGGTTATTCAGTGGGGCACCGGCGCGGTGGGCGGCGAGATCATCACCGCCATCCTCGACCACCGAGACGATCTCGACCTCGTCGGCGCGCTGGTCTACTCCGAGGCGAAGAACGGTGTGGATATCGGTGCGCTCGTCGGCCGCAAGCCGATCGGAGTCACCGCGACCACCGACGTCGAGCAGATTCTGACGCTGGACGCCGACTGCGTCCTCTACACCCCCCGCACCGCGCGTCTCGACGACGTCTGCCGACTGCTGGAAAGCGGCAAAAACGTTGTCACCACAGCATTTCTGTTCCACCCAGCGCGGATCGCCGCCTCCGATCGTGACCGCGTCCTCGCCGCCTGCGACGAGGGTGCCAGCTCCGTGCACGGCAGCGGCCTGAACCCCGGCAACCTATCGGGTGTGCTGCCGTTGGCGCTGTCGGGCATGAGCCGAACGATCGACAAGATCACGTTGCAGGAGCGCGCCGACTGGTCGGTCTACGAGAGCACCGGAATCACGTTCGACAACATGGCATTCGGGCAGCCCGTGGAAGAAATCAGCCCCACCGCGACCGACTTCCTGGCGTTCAACAGCTCGATCTTCACCGAACAGGTCTGGTTTCTCGCCGACGCCCTGAACGCCGACATCGACGGCGTCACCGCCACCGTCGAGGCCATCGCAGCCGAACACGACCATCAGATCTTCGATCATCTGCTGGCCGCGGGCACGACGGCAGGACAGCGCTGGAACTGGGTCGGGCACCGCGGCAACGAAGCGCTCATCGAGATCGAAACGCTGTGGACGGTGGGCGGCGAGTACCCCGGCCACTGGCCCAAGCCCGCGCACGGCTGGACGCTGACCATCGAAGGTGATCCGTCGATGCGCACCCACTTCATGTCGCTGGCCAGCTTCACCCGCGCTGCCACCATGGAAGAGCACGTGCGCTCGGCCAGCGTCGCGACGGGTATGCAGGTCCTCAACGCCGTGTCCGCGGTTTGCCAAGCGCCGCCTGGTTTCGCCACCTCGGCGACGTTGCCCTTGATTCGCAGCCATGTCGGGTTCCGGCGAGAAACCGGGGTGGGGTAGCAGCTATTGTCTCCTACGTCACTGAAGAAGCGGTCACGGCGGCCACGGTGACGAGCGCGAAAGACGTGGTTGCGTGTGCCTTCGGTGTATAACCCTGTAGTGAGCATGTCGGTGGATGAGCGCCGCGGCGCAGCGTCCGTTCTCGGTGTTGCTCGTCGAAGACGACCGAGCCGACGCGGTGCTGGTCGAGGAATTGATCGCCGATTCAGGCGCCGACATCCAGGTGGTGTGGGCGCCGACGATCGAGGACGCCGAGCGCCAGTTGACGGCCTCCCGTCCGGACTGCATACTTCTGGACCTCAACCTTCCCGACGCGGACGGGATCAAGGCGCTCGACCAGGTCGGCCAAACAAGACGCGACCATGCCGATCGTCGTGCTGACCGGTCTCAACGACGAACACTTCGGGGTCTCCGCCGTCGCTGCGGGCGCGCAGGATTACCTGGTCAAGGGCCGGGTCGAGCCCGATACGCTGCACCGCGCGCTGCTGTACGCGGTCGAACGTAAACGCGCCGAACTGACCGCGGTCGAATTGCACGCCAGTGAACTGCGCGCCATGGAGAACGCCCGCCTCGAACGCGGGCTGTTGCCGTCACCGCTGTTGCTGGACCACCCGGGCGTGGACATCGTCGCGCAGTACCGGCCCAGCCGCCAGTTCGCGCTTCTCGGCGGCGACTTCTACGACTTCGTCCAAACGCCAGACCGCACCGTGCACGTCATGGTCGGCGATGTGGCCGGACACGGTCCGAATGAGGCGGCGCTCGGTGTCGCGCTGCGCATCGGCTGGCGCGCGCTGACATTCGCGGGCCTGCGCGGCAACGAGCGGATGCACCAGCTCGAACGGATCCTGAGTACCGAGCGTCCCGGCACGAGCATCTTCGCGACGGTGCTTTCCGTGGCGATCTCCCCCGACGACCTGAGCTTCAACGCGGTGTCGGCCGGCCATCCCGGCATGCTGCTGCACGGCCCGGATTCGGTGAAGTGGCTGGAGCCCGCGGTGGGCCCGGCGCTTGGCCTCAACGGCCATGAGTGGCCGCTGAACATCCTCGAACTGCCGCCCGGGTACGGACTGGTGTTGCTGACCGACGGCTTGTTCGAGGGCCGTTCCGGGCAGGGCGCCGAGCGCCTCATGGAGGCCGGTCTGCTGGAGGTGGCGCAGTCCTACGCGCACCTTCCGGGCTGCCGAGTTCGTCAGTGCGCTGATCGACGACGTCGAGCGCCGCGCGCAGTCCGTCGGTGGGACAAGCGACGACATCGCGGTGGTGCGGGTCCAGCGGACGGCGACCGGATGAGGAAGTGGCAACCGACCGTCCAGGGTTGGCAGAACCTCGTGCTGGCGGTCATGGGCGTCGTCGTGCTCGCCGGAGCCATCGCCGGTGCGGTGCTGCTGAACCAGACGGACAAAGTATGGAACGAGATCACCGGCGAGATCGGGCCGATGCGGATCGCGGCATTCCAGCTGCAGGCCGCGTTGCGTGATCAGGAGACGTCGGTGCGTGGGTATGCGATCTCGGCCGACCCCCAGTTCCTCGAGCCGTACGTCGCCGGGCAGAAGGCCGAACAGGCCGCGGCGCAGGTGATCCGGGAGCACGCCGGAGAGCGCACCAGAGTGCTCGATGACGTGGAAGCCATCGAGCGCATGTCCGCGACGTGGCGCAGCGATTATGCCGAGCCGCTGATCGCCGACGTGAAGCCGACGGTGCCGTCGGTCGCGGACAACGCGACGGCCGACCGAGGCAAGGTGCTGTTCGATTCTCTTCGGCAAAAGTTCGACGCACAGCTGTCGCACCTGCAGCAGGAGCGCGACACCGCAGACCATGACCTCGCGGTCATGCAGAAGTGGCGGAACGCCGTTCTGGCCGGCGATCGCCGTCGCGCTGGTCGTCGCCGCCGTCCTGTCGGCGCTGGTGATCAGAACCGCGGTCACCCGTCCGCTCGAGGCACTGGCCGCCGCGTGCAGACGAATCACCGATGGCGACTTCAGCGAACGGATCGTGCCCCAGGGCCCCAAGGACATCCGCGCCATCGCGGCCGACGTCGAGGACATGCGCCAGCGGATCGTCGACGAGCTGGAAGCCACTCGGTCGGCGCGAAGCCAACTGGCCGGGCAGGCTCTCGAACTGCAGCGGTCGAACGCCGAACTCGAGCAGTTCGCCTACGTCGCGTCGCACGACCTTCAGGAGCCGCTGCGCAAGGTGGCTTCCTTCTGCCAGCTCATCGAGAAGCGGTACGGGGACAAGCTCGACGAACGCGGCACGGAGTACATCGCGTTCGCCGTCGACGGCGCCAAGCGTATGCAGATTCTGATCAACGATCTGCTGACGTTCTCCCGAGTGGGCAGGCTCAATGCGACGCGTCGACGACGTCGACCTCGGCGCCACGCTGGACGACGCGATCGAGAACCTCGACACCGCGATCGCCGAATCCGGTGCCGAGATCGTCCGCGAAGGGCAGCCGCTTCCGCAGATCAACGGTGATCCCACCCTGTTGACGATGGTGTGGCAGAACCTCATCGGAAATGCCATCAAGTTCAAGCGCGACGGCGTCGCGCCGCGCATCGTCATCGACTGCGAGCAGCATGTCCGAACGAGGACGGTGGACGCGTGGATGCTGACCGTGACGGACAACGGCATCGGCATTCCCGAGGAATTCTCCGATAAAGTGTTCGTGATCTTCCAGCGCCTGCACGGACGCGACGTCTACGGCGGCACCGGCATCGGCCTCGCGCTGTGCAAGAAGATCATCGAACACCACGGCGGCAGCATCTGGATCGACAACTCCTACACCGGGGGAACCAGATTTCGCTTCACGGTTCCCGTCGCCGTCGACAAGCACCGTTGAAGCCAATCTGGAAGGGAACCCTTCATGACACCCGCCGGTCGCGCAATCGACGTCCTGCTCATCGAGGATGATCCCGGGGACGAGCTGATCACCCGGGAAGCCTTCGAGCACAACAAGATCAAGAACAACCTTCATGTCGCGCACGACGGTGAGGAAGGGCTGGACTTCCTGTACCAGCGCGGCGCCCATACGAGGACGCCCCGCGGCCCGACCTGGTGCTGCTCGATCTGAACCTGCCGAAGTACGACGGCCGCCAGCTGCTCGAGCAGATCAAGTCCGACCCGGACCTCAGCCACATCCCGGTGGTCGTGTTGACGACGTCCTCGGCGGAGGAGGACATCCTGCGCAGCTACAAGCTGCACGCCAACGCCTACGTCACCAAGCCGGTCGACCTCGACCAGTTCATGGAGGCCGTGCGCCAGATCGACGAGTTCTTCGTCCAGGTGGTACGGCTGCCCCAGCACCTAAGGGGCCGCGTCGAACTTCATCCGCACCGTGGTGCCGCTCGGGGAGGACTTGACGTCCACGCCTGCGCTCACCGCGCGCATGATCGGCAGTCCCCGGCCACGGGTGCTTGGCTGACTCGGCGGTGGCTGCCACACGCCGTGATCGGCGATGTCGACGATGATCTGTCCGTGGTCGTGTTTGGCCTCAACACAGACAGGCCCTGAATCGAGGCCGCGGTAGGCGTGCTCGATGCAGTTGGTGGCCGCCTCGTTGACCACCAGGACGATGTCGGCGATACCGGCGTTGGACACTCCGATCGGCGCGAGCCAGTCGGCGAGCCGGCGACGGATTTCGGCCAGCCGTTCCGCGGAAGCCGGCACCTCGATGCGGAGCGACTTCTGCGGTCGCGAACATGCCTCGAGTGCCACGCACGTCGTTGTACCCCGAAAGGGGCCAGATCTCACGCAAGCGATCGGCGCGTTACCAGTGTGTGACCTAGCGGTAGAAGGTCCAGCTGTAATCGGAGGTCCATGCGCCGCCGATGCAGGACAGCGGGACTCCGTCCGGCGACTGCGCGACACCCGTCTGGTCGCCGCAGGGCAGCCGCAGCGTACGGACCCCTACCAGCGGCGGAGCCGAGATCCAGACGCTGCGCGAACTGCAGGCCAGCGTGTTTCCCGACGCATCGACGCCGAAGTTGTATCGGGTGTTCTGGGTGCAGTGGTCGCCGGCGACGGCGGTGCGAGTGAGGTACGGCACACAGTCGGCGCCGTCGCAGTACCCGGGGGAACCCGATGCGTTCGCCGCGAGCACCATCGGCGCCGCCGCGAACCCGCACGCCACCGCAACTGCAGCGAGGATCTTCATGAGCATTAGCGTAGGTTTCCGGGCGCGGCGCGCGTAGGGTTTCGGGTCATGAAGCTGGCCATCGCCGCCATGTCAGCCGTCCTCGCGACCTCCGCGAGCGCGGTCGGGCTGGCACCTCCCGCCGACGCCGACGCCGTCGCCTACCTCGTCAACGTGCACGTGCGGCCCGGCTATAACTTCCCCAACGCCGACGCCGCGATCGGCTACGGCAACACCATCTGCGATCGGGTCGCGGCCAAGATGGGTTACGCGCAGCTCGTCGACCAGGTGAAGGCCGACTTCCACAGCACCGACTATTACCAGGGCGCCTACCTGATCAACCAGGCGGTCAACGAGCTGTGCCCCGCGCAGATCTGGCAGCTGCGCCAGTCCGCGGGCGGCTACACCCTTCCTGCCTGATCCGGCCCGACTCATGACAACGGCGGCGCCCCGTCCGGGACGCCGCCGCCGATTGGTTCGGGTCTGACTACGGGCACTCCACCGCGATCTCGAACGGCTTCGTCACCGGTTGCATCGGATTGGCCATGTCGATACCGGTGGCCGTACCCGAGATCGTCCAGCTGCTGCCGTCCTTCTCGGCCTTGGCGTCACCCTGGCCCGTGCCGTTCTGATAGCCGAGGGTCACACCGTTGACGTTGCCGAGGCCGACGGACTCCACGGCGGAGCCGTCCTCGCTGACCACTGCCGCGATGCCGGTGGCGGCGTCGCCGATGGCGATGTTCATGTTGCCGCCCATGGCGGTGCAGACGACCGTGCCCGAGACCTGCTGATCCTCGCCGTCGATGGTGACCTTGGTTTCGCCCGCACCTGAGCTGGCGGTCGCCGTTTCACTGCCGGCGGACGCCGACGTGGAGGGCTTGTCGTTGTCAGCCTTCTTCTCATCCTTCGAACACCCGGACAGACCGGCGATGAGGATAGCCACGCCGCCTACGGCGACCACGAACCCACGCTTCACCATGTTCTCCTTTGTGTTGTCGTGACCCGTCAAGATCGGCGGATCATCTCCAGCAGTATGGTGCGCGGCGCACGGCCCGACACCGGATTGGGCGAAAACGTGCGCAGCGCTAGCAGGACACCTTGATGGTGAAAGTCCCCGAATTCCGGAAGCTGGGACTGTCGGTGTCGAAGCCCTCGGCGGTACCGCTGATGTCATAGGTGCGGCCGGTCATTCCGACCTTCGCGGTGTTGTCGCCGAGGCCGGCGTTGTAGCTGCCGGTGAACCCGCCGAGGTCGCGGATGGCGACCGATTCGGCCGTGAGCTGGTCTTTGTTGGTCACCAACGCGGTGACGCCACCGGCGTCGTCGCCGGTCCTGATGATGGTCAACGGTCCGATGGCCATGCACTGCACCGCATCGGTGGTACCCGCGTCCTGGCCGTTGACGGTCGCCTTCGCGGTGCCGGCGACGAGCGAACCCGGTGGCGGCTGGTACTCGGGCGGCCCCGATGAGCAAGCTGCGAGCACGAGCGCGATCGCGGCGATGGCAGGCAGGTGAGTTCTCACAGTGCAGAATCTACGGCGTGGTCGCGCCGAATACCCCGCCTCCGACAGACTCGTCGGCACCGTTTTTCAGCGTTGACGCCGAACTGCCCGGCCGGCCCGGTCGTGCCGGCGTGATCCGGACGGCACACGGCGACATTCACACTCCGGCGTTCATTCCCGTCGGCACCCAGGCGACCGTCAAGGCTGTACTGCCCGAGACCATGAGAAGCCTTGGTGCACAGGCTATTCTGGCCAACGCCTACCACCTGTACCTACAGCCGGGTCCCGACATCGTGGCGGAGGCGGGCGGGCTCGGCGCATTCATGAACTGGCGGGGGCCCACCTTCACCGACAGTGGCGGATTCCAGGTGCTTTCCCTCGGCGCGGGTTTCCGCAAGGTGCTGGCGATGGACACCGAACGCGTCCAGGCCGACGACATCATCGCCGAGGGCAAGGAACGGCTCGCCAATGTCGATGACGACGGGGTCACCTTCCGGTCGCATCTGGACGGCACCACCCACCGGTTCACCCCCGAGGGGTCGATCCAGATTCAGCACCAACTCGGCGCGGACATCATCTTCGCGTTCGACGAGCTGACCACGCTGGTGAACACCCGCGGCTACCAGGAACAGTCGGTGCAGCGCACCCACGACTGGGCGGTGCGGTGCGTGCTCGAACATCGCAAGCTCACCGCGGCGGCTCCCGATCGGCCCACCCAGGCGTTGTTCGGCGTAGTGCAGGGCGCACAGTACGAAGACCTGCGCAGAGCCGCCGCACGCGGCCTGACGTCGATCGTCGGCGAGGACGGGATCGGCTTCGACGGCTACGGCATCGGGGGAGCGCTGGAGAAGCAGAACCTGGCCACCATCGTCGGCTGGGTCACCAGCGAGCTGCCCGACGACAAGCCACGGCACCTGTTGGGTATCAGTGAGCCCGACGATCTGTTCGACGCCGTGGCCGCGGGGGCCGACACCTTCGACTGCGTTTCGCCGTCGCGGGTGGCACGCAACGCGGCGGTGTACTCGACGACGGGGCGGTTCAACATCACCAATGCGCGGTACCGGCGCGACTTCACCCCGGTCGACGCCGACTGCGATTGCTACACCTGCGCGAATTACACCCGGGCCTACCTGCATCACCTGTTCAAGGCCAAGGAGATCCTGTCCGCGACGTTGTGCACGATTCACAACGAGCGGTTCGTCGTGCGGATGGTCGACCAGATTCGCGCGGCGATCAGGGCGGGCGAATTCGACGAGCTGCGCGCACACGTGCTGGGCAACTACTACTCGGCGTGACCTTGCGATTTCGGCGTGGCTGGTCACGCTGAGCGTGAACGCTGACGTGACTCAGCACGCCGAATTCGCTAGGAAAGTTCCGCGATGACCGCCTGTGCCGCCCGTTCACCCGCGTCGACGGCGCCTTCCATGTAGGCGCTCCAAAAGGTGGCGGTATCGGTTGATGCCCAATGGATCACGCCGATCGGTGTGGTCAGGGCCGGACCGTAAGTGGTCCACACGTGCGGCCCGTGGTTGGCGTTGTAGCAGCCGCGGGTCCACTGCCGCTCCGACCATTCACCGTCGACATAGAACTCGGGCTTGGCGGCGGCGCTGCCGAAGTGGCGGACGAGTTCGGCGGTCAGCGCTGCTCGGCGCTCGCTCTCGGAAAGGAGCCCGTAGGTGCGTGCCTGGGTTCCCTCCAGGAACAGCAGGATCACCCCGTGGTCGTCGCCGGGGACACACGTGTCGTTCGACATCCGGGCCGGGCCGATGTCGGAGATGAGCTGGCCGTTTAATCCATCGTTGCGCCAGAACGGCTCGTCGTAGATGAAGAACGCCTTCATCGCCGACCCGTTGGGCAGCCGCTGGGTCAGCTGATCGCGGATACCGGGCAGCGGCGGGTCGTACATGATGCGCCCCGCGAGCGTCGGCGATATTGCGACGATGACCCGTCGACCACGCGCGGACAATCCGCCGCGACAGTGCACGGTGACGCCGTCGGCGGAGTGCTCGATCAGCTGGACCGGAACGTCGAGCACGATGCGGTCGGAGATCAGGGCCGCCAGCCGATTCGGGATCTCACTGGTGCCGCCGATGAACCGCGTGGTCTGCGCGCCACCCTCGGATTCGGCGAACAGCTCCGACGTCACCCCGCAGGTCCTGATAGTGAAGAGCAGATGCAGGAAGGAGACCTCAGCGGTCGGTACCGCCAGGATCCCGACGGTGCAGATCTCCAGCAGAGTGCGGGCCACCGGGGAAAGCCCCTGGGCGTCATACCAGGCGCCCGCGGTGAATGCGTCCCATTCGAGTGCGCGGGGAGCCGTCCAGGGCGCTTCGACAGGGACCGCTTCGGCCAGCACGTCGAGCCGGCGCAACACCAGTTCGAGTTCTGCCAATTCCGATGCGAAGCGGGCGTGAAACTCGTTCTCCCGCAACACACCGGTGTCGACCAGTTCGTAGGACGTGGCGCCCTCGTCGTACTGGGCGAAGGTTTGCACGCCGAGTTCCTCGGCAAGGCGGAACATCCGTTCGTGCGTATCGCCGATCCACTGCGCGCCGAGTTCGACCGGAACCCCGGGCAACACCTCCTGGGTGAGGATCCGCCCGCCGACACGCTCGTCGGCCTCCAGCACCAGCGGCGTGAGACCGGCCTCGAGTAGTTTTCGCGCGGCGATCATCCCGGAGAGCCCGGCTCCGACGACGATGACGTCCGCATCCATGGTCGATGGCTGCACCATCGAGCCACTTTCTCACAGGCCTTCGGTTTCAGTCGCAATTGATTTCAATCTGCTACGAAATTCATACCCGAGGGCGGTCCACCAGAGCGGTTGAGGATCTGCTCACGTTCCTCGCTGATCGTGACCTCGTTGGCGACGATGTCGAAGCGGTCGGCCTCCGGGGCGGCGAATAGGGCGTCCCACGGCGTCTCCACGAATTCGACCTCTACGCCAAGCTTCTCGGCGACTGCCTTCGCGACGTCGACGTCATAGCCGGAGGCCGGTGGTCGCAGCCCTAGACCGCGTGGTTGGCTAGCGCCATGCCCGAGGAGCTCACCGCCGAGCAGGCCGCCGCTCGCCTTCAGGCCGCCGACACACTGGGAATGCCGCTGGGTCCCGGCCAGCCGCCCGCGTTCTTGCGCGCCCTCGGCGAGCGGGATGACTGGACGGATCTGCGTATCTACGGCGCGTTGGTCGCGGTCCTGACCGACCTGTTCTCGCGAAGCGGCGTGCACTACCTGTCGGGCTTCTTCGGCCCGATCGAGCGGGCGCTACGGGACAGCGGCGCCGACATCGAGTTCGCACCCGCAGACTTCCGCCGGTTCGCGCCTTTGCTGGAACGGCAGCGGCCGCGGGTGATGACCACGGTCGCCACACCGCCCGATGCCGACGGCTGGTGCTCGTTGTCGTTGCACGCCGGTGGCACGATCGCCGAATTGCACTGCGCGGGTGCCGATCCCGACCGACTTCTGGTCGTCGAGGTGTCCGACGCCTACCCGCGTACGTACGGGCTGGGTGAGAAGCATCGCCACGCTCTGCACGTCGACGAGATCGACATCCTCGTGGCGTCGACCGACGCGCCGCTGGCACTGCCCGGCGGCGACGCGCCACCCACCGACGCCGACAAGGCGATCGCGCGGCACGCTGTCGACTTCATCTCCTCCGGCGCGACCCTGCAGACCGGGATCGGCTCGATCCCCAACCAGATAGCCACGCTGCTGGCCGAGGGGGACGGCGGCGATTACGGGCTGCACAGTGAGATGTTCACCGACGGCTGCATGCACCTGCACCAAGCGGGCAAGATCAGCAACGCGCGTAAGGGCCAGTACGAAGGGGTGAGCGTGACGACCTTCGCGTTCGGTTCGCCGGAGCTCTACTCGTGGCTGGACGAGAACGCCGACGTGGCGTTCCTGCCGGTGGAGATCGTCAACTCACCGGAGGCGATCGCCGCCAATGCCAACATGATCTCCGTCAACGGTGCGCTCGCGATCGACATCCAGGGTCAGGTGGTCGCCGACACCATCAACGGTGACCAGTTCAGCGGGATCGGCGGTGCCGAGGACTTCGTGGCCGGCGCCGGGCTCGAGCTGTCGGACCGGTCGTTGATCTGCCTGCGCTCGACGTTCGAGAAGGATGGCAGCCTGCAGTCGCGGATCGTGCCGTGGTTCGGTCCCGGCGCGGTGATCACCACGCCCCGCCATCACGTCGACGTCATCATCACCGAGTACGGCGCCGCCGAGCTGGAGGGCAAGACGGTCCGCGAGCGGGGCGAGGCGCTTGCGGCGATCGCGCATCCGCAGTTCCGCGACGAGCTGCTTGCCGCCGCGCGGCGTGCGTCGAAGGGCCGCTCACCCGCCGAGTGACTGCGCCAACCGCTCGCGGGGGCTAGGGGCGGTAGATCCACGGATCGCGCGGCAGCTTCGCCGGATCGAACTGCGCCAGCATGTCCTCGACGGTCGTTGCTTGGTAGCCAAGGGAATCCGCGATTTGGGCGACGACGCCTTCGGCACCGATCTCGGCGAGCGTGACGGCGCCGTCGCGTTTGGCCAGTCGCACGCCGTCCTCGTTCAGCACCAGTGCGACGTGCGCGTACGTCGGCTCCGCGTGGCCGAGGAGGCCGGCCAGATATGCCTGGCGCGGCGACGACGGCAGCAGATCGTCGCCGCGCACCACCTGGTCGATGTCCTGAGCCGCATCGTCGACTACGACGGCAAGGTTGTAGGCCGGAACGCCGTCGCCACGACGCACCACGAAGTCGTCCACGATTCCGGTGTAGTCGCCGTGCAATAGGTCGTGAACCGTGTGGGTGTTCGCGTCGGCGCGCAGTCTCAGCGCCGGCGGACGTCCCAGCTGGGCGCGTCTGCTCTCGCGTTCGGTGTCGGTGAGGTCCCGACACGTTCCCGGATATGCGCCCTCTGGTGCGTGGGGGGCCCGCGGCGCCTGGGCGATATCCTTTCGGCTGCAATAGCATTCGTACAGCAACCCGCGATCCGCAAGGCCCGAAATCGCCGCGTCGTATCGGTCAGAGTGCTGGCTCTGCCATTCGGCGGGCTCGTCCCAGATGAGCCCGATGGCGGCGAGATCGTCGAGCTGGCGGTTGGCGATATCGGTGAACGTGCGGTCGTCGAGATCGTCGACCCGCATGAGAAAGCGGCGCCCGGTCGAGCGGGCGAACAGCCACGCCAGCACCGCGGTGCGCAGATTGCCGATGTGCAGATCGGCAGACGGGCTCGGGGCGAACCTGCCTGCACTCACCCACGCAATCTAGCTAGCCACGCTCCCAGGGCGGCGCCTCGCCCATCTTCTCGTAGTACTTGGCCAGATGGCTCTTCACGCGGTCGATGTCGTCCTTCGGGAGGTCGACCCCGCCGCGGGCGCCGTCCATGATGCCGCCTGCGGCCATCACACCGCGCGGCACCACCTCCAGCTTGCCGCCGACGACATCGGCGATCAGCAGCTTGTAGGCGGTGAAATTCTCCTTGTTGTCGCTGTCGTACCAGACGTGGGCGTCGCGATATTTCTGGTTCGGCTCGTCCTCGGCGTCGGCCCACTTGCGCACCCGCTTCTCGGCGGCGCCGCCGTCCCATTCCCGACCCCGGTCGGCCAGCGGCAGATCCTGAAAACTCGTTACTGACATGGCAGAGATGTGCCCGCGCGTCGGTATGTGTTAAACCGTTGCGCAAGCGCAAAAGTTACAATTCGGTCACGACCGCGGTGTCGTTGGTGAATATGGGTACTACCCCAAACGCCGCTCAAACGACCGGCGGAAATCCGACGGCCTGGTCCTGCGATGTGATCACAGACGAGGTAGCCGTGTGAAGTGCGTGGAGCCGTGTCGACTGACCCGAGGAAACCGATGGACGCACAAGACTCAGAGAACACCGCCGAACCGCAAAGCGCCGCGAGCGCGCCGGATCAACCGCCCAACGTCGTGCGCAAGGCCATTGCGGCGTCGGCCATCGGCAACGCCACCGAATGGTTTGACTACGGAATCTACGCATACGGGGTCAGTTACATCTCCGCGGCGATCTTCCCCGGCGACACGGCCACCGCGACCCTGCTGGCTTTGATGACGTTCGCCGTGTCGTTCCTGGTCCGTCCGCTGGGGGGATTCGTCTGGGGTCCGCTCGGCGACCGGTTGGGGCGCCGGCAGGTGCTGGCGATCACGATCCTGCTGATGGCCGGCGCGACCTTCTGCGTCGGGCTGGTGCCCAGCTACGCAACGATCGGGCTGTGGGCGCCGGTCCTGCTCGTGTTGCTGCGGATGATCCAGGGCTTCTCCACCGGAGGCGAGTACGGCGGGGCCGCAACCTTCATGGCCGAATACGCACCGGCGCGCCGTCGCGGTCTGTTGGGCAGCTTCCTCGAGTTCGGGACGCTGGCCGGCTTCTCCCTTGGCGCGCTGCTGATGCTGGGATTCTCGCTGGTGCTCACCGACGACCAGATGAATGTGTGGGGCTGGCGGCTGCCATTCCTGGTCGCCGCGCCACTCGGTCTGATCGGCGTTTACCTGCGGTCGCGGCTGGAGGAGACCCCGGTATTCAAGGAACTCGAGCAGAAGGGCAAGCAGGAAGGCAACGTCGGCAGCGAGTTCAAGGACCTGATCGTCCGCTATTGGTCTCCGATTCTGCAGCTCGGTGGACTGGTCGTCGCGCTCAACGTCGTCAACTACACCCTGCTGACCTACATGCCGACCTACCTGGAGACCGCGATCGGCCTCTCGACCGACATGTCGTTGATCGTCCCGATCATCGGCATGCTGTCGATGATGGTGCTCCTGCCGTTCGCTGGGCTGGCCTCTGACAGGATCGGGCGCAAACCGATGTGGTGGTTCTCGCTGGTCGGCCTGTTCGTCGCCGTCGTACCGATGTTCATGCTGATGTCGACCGGCCCGCTCGGGGCGTTCGTCGGATTCGCCATTCTCGGGCTGCTGTACGTGCCGCAGTTGGCGACCATCTCGGCGACGTTCCCGGCGATGTTCCCCACCCAGGTTCGCTATGCGGGGTTCGCGATCGCATACAACGTGTCGACGTCGATCTTCGGCGGTACGGCACCGGCGGTGAACGACTGGATGGTGGTCGAAACCGGCAACAACCTGATGCCCGCTTTCTACATGATGGCCGCCTGCGCGGTCGGGCTGATCGCCCTGATCAAGGTGCCTGAGACAGCGCGCTGTCCGCTCAACGGCACGGAGACCCCGGGGACACCGGAAGCGCCCGCGCAGCTCGAATACGAACTGGCCGGAAGTCGCGGTTAGCTACACGACGGCGCCGACGGCGTCGGACCAGATCCCGGCCGCCTCGTCGACCTGTTCGGCGGTGACGACGAGCGCCGGGATGAACCGGACCACCTGGCCCCAGGCGCCGCAGGTGAGTAGCAACAGGCCGCGTCGGGCGGCTTCCTGTTGAACGGCCATCGCCGTCGCCGGGTCGGGTTTGCCTGTGGTATCACGGAATTCGGTGCCGAGCATCAGCCCGAGGCCACGCACGTCGGTGATCGCGTCGAACTTGTCTCCGACGGTCCGTAACGCGTCGCGCAGCTGCTTGCCCCGCTCGGCCGCATTCTCGACCAGCTGCTCGTCGGCGATCACCTCGAGTGTCGCCACGGCCGCCGCACATGCCACCGCATTGGCCCCGTAGGTGCCGCCTTGGGAACCCGGCCAGGCGCGCTCCATCAACGCCGACGATGCCGCGATGCCCGACAGAGGAAACCCCGACGCCAGCCCTTTGGCGGTGACCAGGATGTCCGGGCGGGCGTCGAAGTGCTGGCCGCCCCAGAACCGACCGGTGCGGCCGAAACCCGTCTGCACCTCATCGACCACCAACAGAATGCCGTGGGCGTCGGCACGCTCGCGCAGCCCCGCGAAGAACCGTGCGTTGGCCGGCACGTAGCCGCCCTCACCCAGCACCGGTTCCACGACGAAAGCGGCGGTGTCGGCGGGAGCGCTGATGGTCTGCAGGACGTAGTCGAGTTGGCTCAACGCGAAGTCGGTGGCCTGTTCGACCGGCCAGTCGAAATGGCCGGGGTCGGGGAACGGCGCCACGTGGACGCCGGCCATCAGCGGCGAGAAACCCGACCGGAACTTGGTACCGGACGTGGTCATCGACGCCGCCGCGACGGTGCGACCATGGAACCCGCCGTGAAAGACGATGACATTCGGGCGGGCGGTGGCCTGCCGGGACAGCCGAAGCGCAGCCTCGATCGCCTCGCTGCCGGAGTTGGCGAAGAACAACCGGTCCAGTCCGGGCGGCAGCACGTCACCCAACCGTTCCACCAGGTCGAGAAGCGGTCGGTGCATGACGGTGGTGTACTGCCCGTGGATCAGCGTGGCGACCTGCCGCTGCGCGGCCTCGACGACGCGGGGGTGGCAATGGCCTGTGCTGGTCACACCGATACCCGCGGTGAAATCGAGGTAGGCACGGTCGTCCTCGTCGTAGAGCAGTACACCTTCGCCGCGGGAGGCGAGGACACCGGTTGCCTGTTTCAGAATCTGCGAAATCTGCGGAGCCGCCATGGCAAGATACTGAAGGCGCCTCTGTAGATTGTCAACAATCAGAGGATCTCGACCAGTGGGGAGCCCGCGTGGACGGTAACCGCGAGAAGACAGTGATCAACGCCGTCGACAAGCGACTGTTCGTCGACGGAAAGTGGATCGACGCCAGTGACGGCCGAACCTTCGATGTCGTCGACCCGGCCACCGGTCAGAAACTGTGCGCGGTCGCCGATGCCACCGCTGCCGACGGCAGGGCCGCGCTGGACGCGGCGGTCGCCGCGCAACGCGAGTTCGCAGCGACTGCGCCGCGGGCACGCGCCGACATGCTGATGGCGGCCTTCGAGTTGTTGCATCAACGGGTCGAGGACCTGGCGCTGCTGATGACGCTGGAAATGGGCAAGCCGCTCGCCGAGGCGCGTGGTGAAATCGCCTACGCCGCCGAGTTCTTCCGCCACTTCGCCGAGGAGGCCACCCGCATCGACGGCGGCTATCAGACGGCGCCCGCCGGGGGGGCGCGGTTTCTCGTCGCCCGTCAGCCGGTCGGCCCCTGCTTGCTGATCACCCCGTGGAACTTCCCGATGGCGATGGGCACCCGCAAGCTGGGCCCCGCCATTGCCGCCGGCTGCACCAGCGTGATCAAACCCGCGCACCAGACTCCGTTGTCGATGCTGGCGTTGACGGGAATCCTCGACGAGGCGGGGGTGCCGCCGGGGGCCGTCAACTGCATCACCGCAATGGACGCCAACGCGGTGATGGAACCTCTGATCCGGTCCGGCCTGGCCCGCAAGCTGTCCTTCACCGGCTCGACACGCGTGGGCACGATCCTGCTCGAACAGTGCGCGCAGAAGGTGCTGCGGACCTCGATGGAACTCGGCGGCAATGCCCCCTTCATCGTGTTCGCCGACGCCGATCTCGACGAGGCGTGGACGGCGCGGTCGCGGCCAAGATGCGCAACATGGGCGAGGCGTGCACGGCGGCCAACCGGATCTACGTGCACGCTTCGGTGATCGACGAATTCGGGCGCCGGCTGGCCGAACGCATGGCGGCGTTGACCGTGGGCCGCGGTACCGAAGCGGGGTTCGACGTCGGCCCACTGATCGACGAGGCAGCGCTGCACAAGGTGCAGGCCCTTGTCGACGACGCCGTCGGGCGGGGAGCCCGGGTACTGACCGGGGGATCGACCGCACCCGGCAGCGGCTATTTCTACCCGCCGACGGTGCTCACGGGTGTCCCGCGGGAGGCCAGGATGTCGGCGGAGGAGATCTTCGGCCCCGTCGCACCGCTGACGCCGTTCACATCAGAGGACGACGTGATCGCCGCCGCCAACGACACCGAATACGGACTGGTGGCCTACGTCTTCACCAACGACCTGCGCCGGGCTCTGCGCGTCGCCGAGGCACTGGAGACCGGCATGGTGGGACTGAACCAGGGCGTGGTGTCCAACCCGGCCGCGCCGTTCGGCGGCGTCAAACAGTCCGGGCTCGGGCGCGAGGGCGGGGCTACGGGGATCGACGAGTTCCTTGAGACCAAATACGTCGGTATCGCCTTGACGTGATGGCGGGCGTCACGCCCCGCGGGCGAGGCGTGAAATCAGCCGATCGACGGCGTCCTCCATGTGGGCGATCAGCAGCTTGTCGGCGAGGTACACGTCGCCCGACCTGATGGCACTGGCCAGCGCCTGGTGCTCCACCACCCGGTCGTTCGAGTTTTCGTAGGTGTCGGCCAACGCGTGCACGCACATTCGTGTCTCGACGAGGTATGTCTGGTGCATTCGCGACAGCCGCGGGCTGCCGGCGAGCTCGACGAGGCGTTCATGGAAGCGGATGTCGGCCTCGCTGCCCTCGTCGACATCGGCCGCAGCGGCCATCTCCTCCACGATCGCCAGCAGCTCGTCGCCGGCGGCGGCATGGTCAAGTTGCAGAATGCGTCGGGTGGCGGCGCGTTCGATGGCCTCGCGCGCGAGGTACATGTCGGAGGCCTCGTCGGGGGTCATGTCGATCACGAACACGCCGCGGTTGCGGATCGCGATGAGCAACCCTTCCTGGGTCAGCCGTTGCATGCCTTCGCGCAGCGGGCCGCGGCTGACTCCGAGCTTGCGGGCCAGTTCGGCCTCACCCAGCTGCGTGCCGGGTGCGAGCTCACCGTGTGCGATGGCTTGGCGCAGCTTGTCGGCGACGATGCTCGGCGTGGACTCCTGCTCCACCGGCGCGATGAAGTCGGTCATCCGTGTTCCCCGAACAGGCGACCCAACCCGGGTGTGGCCGGTACCCGGCCGATGAGCTGCAGACCCTTCCAGACGGTTACCTGATTGGCGGTGAGCACCGGTTTGCCGACAGCGGCTTCGAGCTCATCGACGATGGCCAGCGTGTGCATGGCGGTGTCGGGAACCAACACCGCCTGCGCGTCGGGGTGGTCGGCCGCGACGACCATGTCGAGGACCTGCTGCGGCTCCAGGGTGCCGACTTCCGCGGCGGTGACGATCCCGTGGCTGCCCATCGCCACCACCTCCACGCCGTAGGCCGACAGGAACCGCACAAAGTGCCCGGCGACGTCGTGCGGATACGACGCGGCGACGGCGACCCTGCCGAGGCCCAGGTGACGCAGGGCGTCGACGAACGCGATCGAGGTGGATGACGCCGGAACCCCCGCGGCCGCAGCGACTTTCGTGACCTGGTCACGAGCCCCGTCGGGGCCGAAGACGAAACTGCCCGACGTGCAGGCCCACATCACCGCGTCGGGTTGGGCATCGGCGAGTTGCGTGACGCCGTCGGCGAGGCGCTCGGCGCTACCGAGGTCGAGCAGGGCGTCCACCCGATGAGCGTCCTCACCGACCGAGGTGATGACCACGGGTAGGCGCAGATCCCCGGCCAGCCGTGCCTCCAGCGAACCGAAGTCGTCTTCGGCGCTGTGCCCGGGGTAGAGCAGTCCTACGGTCGCCATGGGGTTCCTCGTTGAATGCTCGTAGATAGCAGATTGTCGACAATGTTAACGGGGCGTTGAGCTCACGCCTCCAGCAGCCGCTGACCCGGACCGACGGCTTTGCGCCCCGCGACGCGTAAGCGCCGCCCACATCGTGACCTGGTTGGCGGTCACCACCGGCTTCTCCAGTTCGGCTTCCAACTGTGCGATCAGGTCGTAGGTCGGCAGGTTGGTGCAACTGATGACGATCGCCTCGGCGTCGGGAACGTCGGTGGCGCGGACAAGTTCGGCGGTCTGTTCGTACGGCACCGCCCAGATGTTCGAGGTGAGTCCCAGTCCGGACGTGGCGACCACCTCCACGCCGGCTTCCATGAGGTAACTGGTCAGCCCCACGGTCAGATCCGTGGTGTACGGAGTGACAGTCGCGACTCGGCGCAGGCCGAGATGCTGCAGCGCTGCGAGCATGGAGCCGCTCGTGGTCAACGCGGCCGGGGCGCCGGCCGCACGCATCGCCGCGACCAGTGCGGCCTCCCCGGCCATGCCCTTGACGAAACTGCCCGCGGTGCAGGCGTACGCAGTGACCAGCGGTGCGACGGCCAGCACGTTGGCGGCATCGGCGACGACGCTTTCCGGATCGGAGATGTGCACGGCCATGTCGACGGTCACCGCCAGCGGGGCGTACCGAAGTCGGGTGACGTAGAGGCTCACATCGTCGGGGACCCAGCGCCACAGTTCGCGGTCGAGCGCGAAGTCGTACGGCGTCACGACACCTATGCCGACCTGCTGCAATGGTGGGGGTTGAGCCAATTCCCCGAGCGTCATTTCCACAGTGTGAGGCCAGAAGGCCGAACCGGCAACAGATTGTTGACAATCATACGGCGTGTCCCTAGCCTCGTGGCGTGCCGAGCCCCCGCGAAAGCGTCCGGAGTGCGCGGCGCGGCGACGTATCAGGCCAGGTCAAGGCGGTTTCTGAGCGACCGGTGATCGCCGTCCTCTGCGAGCGGCCCACCGACCGCCCGCCGGGCCTCGCGGGGCTTGATGTCGACTTCCGCTATTGCACCGCCGAGGACCTCGCCGAGGCCGTTCGCGATGCCCGCGCCCTGCTTCTGTGGGACTTCTTCTCCAGCGCGGTCCGCGACGTGTGGGATGACGCGCGCACTCTCGAGTGGATCCATGTCACCGCCGCCGGCGTCGACACCTTGCTTTCCCCGGACTTCCCGCAGCTTCGCGACTCCGACGTCGTGGTGACCAATGCGCGCGGTGTGTTCGACCGCCCGATCGCCGAGTACGTCCTCGGCGCCGTGCTGGCCCACGCCAAGGACAGCCGCACCAGCTTCGCGCTGCAGCAGCGTCGAGAATGGGCCCACCGCGAGACGCGTGGCATCGCCGGCGCGCGTGCGCTGATCGTCGGTACCGGGGGCATCGGGCGGGAAATCGCGCGACTGCTGCGCGCGGCCGGTATGCAGGTGCGCGGGGTGGGCCGGGTCGGACGGGCCGACGACCCGGACTTCGGCGAGGTGACGGCCAGTGCGGATCTGTGCACCGAGGTCGGCTGGTGTGATCACCTGATTCTCGCTGCGCCGCTGACGGATTCGACGCGCGGTCTCGTGGATGCGGCGGTGCTGGAAGCGATGACGCCGGACGCGCATGTGGTCAATGTCGGTCGCGGCCCATTGGTCGACGAAGCGGCACTGCTCACGGCGTTGCGGGACAAGCGAATTGGCGGCGCGACACTGGACGTGTTCGACACCGAGCCGCTGCCGTCCGATCATCCGATGTGGGACGCTCCCAATGTGACGATCACCGCGCACATGTCCGGCGACGTGATCGGCTGGCGTGAGACGCTGTCCGACCAGTTCGCGCAGAACGTGCGGCGTTGGCTGGCCGGTGAGCCGTTGGTCAACGTGGTGGACAAAAAGCTGGGCTATGTACCGGGGAGCTCGCGATGATCCCTACAGCCGTCGAGCTCGTGGCGGGCTATCGCACAAAGGCCATCTCGCCCGTAGAGGCCACCCGGGATGCGCTGGCGGCCATCGAATCTCATGACGACGCCGTCAACGCCTTCGTGCTGGTGGACGCCGACGGTGCGTTGGCTGCGGCGCGGGCATCGGAAGCGCGCTGGCATGCCGGGCAGCCCCTCGGTCCCGGCGATGGCGTGCCGACGTCTATCAAGGATGCGCTGTGGACCAGGGGGTGGCCGACGCTGCGCGGCAGTTGGCTCATCGGCGAGGCCGGTCCGTGGGACGAGGACGCCCCGAGCGTCGCGCGGCTTCGAGAGACGGGCGCCGTTCTTCTCGGCAAGACCACCACCCCCGAGTACTCCTGGAAGGGCGTCACGGACTCACCGCGGTACGGGGTGACCGGCAATCCGTGGGACCCGACCAAGACGGCAGGCGGATCGAGCGGCGGCAGTGCAGCAGCGGTCGGCCTCGGCATGGGGGTGTGGTCCGTCGGCACCGATGCCGGAGGATCGGTGCGCATTCCGGCGGCATTCACCGGAACGGTTGCCCTCAAGGCGACCTATGGACTGATCCCGCACTACCCGCCAAGCCCGTTCGGCACGCTGGCCCACCCCGGCCCGATGACGCGAACGGTCGCCGACACCGCTGCGCTGATGGACGTGATCACCGGATTCGACGCCCGCGACTGGTCGGCGATGCCGACGCCGTCCGGCTCGTTTCTGGCTGGCCTCGAGGCAGGCGTCGACGGCCTGCGGGTGGCGTTCTCGCCGGATCTGGGGTTCGTGGGCAATGACCCGCAGGTGGACGCCGCGGTGCGGGCCGCGGTGACCGTGCTGGCCGATGCGGGTGCACGAATCGATGAGGTAGACCCCGGGTTCACCGACCCCCTCGAGGCTTTCCACGTGTTGTGGTTCTCGGGCGCGGCCAAGGTATTGCAGGCGTATGGCCGGGAAGCCTGGGCCGACCGCGTCGACCCCGGCCTGCGGCGCATCGCCGCGGTCGGGGCCGGATACTCCGCATCGGACTACCTCGACGCGATGGCCGTGCGGATGCAGCTCGGTCAGTTGATGGGACGGTTCCACCAGTCATACGACATCCTCGTCACACCGACCCTGCCGCTGCCGGCGTTCGCCGGCGGCCGTGACGTGCCCGACGGCTGGCCGTCACCGGACTGGGCCACCTGGACGCCGTACACCTATCCGTTCAACATGACCCAGCAGCCTGCGCTGAGCCTGCCGTGTGGTTTCACCTCGACCGGCCTGCCGATCGGGCTGCAGATCGTCGGCCCCCGCCATGCGGACGCGTTTGGTGTTGCGGGCGGGCCGGGCCTACGAGTCGGCCACCGACTGGCATCGGCGCACGCCGCCCCTGATGGCACAAGGAGTTCGATGAGCAGGCTTGTCAAAGTGACCCTGGACAAACGTGGCGTCAGCTGTTTGGCCCGGCTGCTCGACGACGCGGCGCCACGCACCTGTGCAGCGGTATGGGATGCATTGCCACTTTCCGCGCCGGTGTTTCACGGCAAGTACGCGCGCAACGAGATCTACACGCTGATGCCCGTGTTCGCGCCCGTTGACCCCGGCAAGGAGAACACCACGGTGACTCCGATCCCGGGCGATCTGTGCTGGTTCTCGTTCGACTCCGATCAACTTGGGAACCCGGCCTACGGCTACGAGAACACCACCGGCACCGGCACCACCGGTGCGATCGTCGATCTCGCGCTGTTCTACGGGCGAAACAACCTGCTGATCAACGGCGACCAAGGTTGGGTTCCTGGCAATGTGTTCGGTGCTGTCATCGAGGGACTCGACGAGATGGCCGCGGCCTGCCAGGACCTGTGGATGGGCGGCGTGCGCGGCGAAACCCTGAGCTTTGCCCGCGCCGACGACCTGTCGGCGTAGTTACACCGGAACCAGGCTGATCGGATTCTGGCCGCTGGTCCAGTCCGGATCGCCGCAGACGCCGGGCTTGCTGCGAAAACTGATGGCCCCCACCAGAGTCGCCGGGTCGAACGAATACATCAGATCCGCGGGACCGGTGCTCCCGTCGGCGCATATCCGGCCGTTCGGGACGTCGGTGCGTTCGACGGTCCACGAGCCGCCGGCCACCCTGGTGATCTGCTCGATCAGTCCGGTGGAAGTCGAGATCGTCCCTCCACATGTGATCTCGGCGTTGCACTGCGTGGTGATGCTCCACGTGTTCGTCGTGGGACCGTTGATAAAGCGGAAGTCTCCGTCCAGCCGATCGTCGGCCGATGCGGGGCCCGCCAGCAAGATGGCCGCACCGGCCAGCACTCCGGCCAGGATGCCGGGAGCCACCACCGCTCGAATCATCACCACGCGAGCATCACACGCTTGCGCCGCCGCAGTGACCAAACGCCGCAATCTCTGGGCGCGGGTAAGTAGGCAGCCGCGCGCCGTCGCCACCGATGTTCGCCACGCCCGTCAATGCCGACAGTGCCCTGCCGAACCGGGTCGCGGCCAGGCCGGCGCCGGCCAGTTCACCGGCGAGGATGTAGGCGCCGATGAGCGCCAGGCTCGTTCCGGCACCGCCGAAGGTCGCGTTGCAGAAAGCGGCGTCCCCCAGCACCCTCGGCGATGACGAGCAGGTCGGCGTCGATCCAGGTGCCGTCCTCAAGTGTGACGGCGACGTGATCGCCGTGGTCGGTGACGTCGGCGATGCGGGCGTCGAAGCGGTAGTCGGTCGGCTCGCTGGTGTGCTCGATGAAGATGCGCGACAGTTCTCCGCGCAGTATCTCCAATTCGGCCGTCGGCCCATCTCTTCCGCCCGCAGCGGCGACGGGGAACGACGCCGCCGCCGAGCCGTCCACCCTGACGAAACGCGTGCCCTCCTCGGTCGTATTGGCCGCCCGGATCTCGTCCTCGAGACCGATGCGACGGACGACCTCGCGGGCGTTGAGTTGGTTAGCCAACGCGGGTCCGGCGATGCCGGCACCGGAAATGACCGCGTGGAGAGTCTTCAAGGGGATCCTGTCTGGGAATGGGGTGCGCCCGGGATCAGCCAAGTCCGGGGACGATATCGCCGAGGCTATAGGTGACTGGCCGCTCGAGCTGGTCGTAGGTGCACGATCTCGGGTCCCGGTCGGGCCGCCAGCGGTTGAACTGTGCGGTGTGGCGGAACCGCTCGCCCTCCATGTGGTCGTATCGGACCTCGACGACCCGTTCGGGCCGCAGCGGAACGAAGGACAGGTCCTTGCCCGCGTTCCACCGGGACCCCTCGTTGCGGCGCGGGGTGCGTTCGCCCGATATATGGGCGGCCCAGTTCCACGGATGCTCGTCGAATGTGGTTATCAGGGACTGGAATTCGGTGAACAGCTCGCGCCGCTTGGCCATCGGGAACGCGCCGATGACACCCACCGATGCGAGTGTGCCGTCTTCTTTGTACAAGCCGAGCAGCAGCGAACCGATCGCCCCGTCACCCGACTTGTGCACCCGGTAGCCTGCCACCACGCAGTCCGCCGTCCGTTCGGGCTTGATCTTGAACATGACGCGCCTGCCGGGCTGATAGGTCAGCATCAGCGGCTTGGCGATCAGGCCGTCGAGGCCGGCACCCTCGAATTCGGTGAACCAGCGCTGTGCGGTCGGCGCATCGGTGGTCGCAGGCGTGACATGGATCGACGGACCCGAATTCGCCAACGCGTCGACCAGCGCCGCGCGGCGCTCGCTGAACGGTCTCGGTGTGTAGTCCGCCTCGCCGAGAGCAAGCAGGTCGAAGGCGATGAACGCCGCAGGGGTCTTCTCGGCCAGCATCCGCACGCGCGAGTCGGCGGGGTGGATGCGCTGTTGCAGGGCCTCGAAATCCAGTCCGTGGTCGGTGGGGATCACGATCTCGCCGTCGATCACGGTGCGTTTCGGCAGTTCGGCGCGGACGGCGGCGACGAGCTCGGGAAAGTAGCGGGTCATCGGGCGCTCGTTGCGGCTGCCCAACTCGACCTCGTCGGCGTCGCGGAAGCAGATCGATCGAAACCCGTCCCACTTGGGCTCATAGGACAGCGCGGCGGGACCCTGGGGGATCGCTGCCACCGATTTGGCCAGCATCGGGGACACCGGCGGCATCACGGGCAGTCGCATCGGCCCATTGTCCCGCCGAGGCCGTCACTCACCACGCCGCACGTAGTAGTAAGGTTCATCCGTCACTAGACGGAACTCAAGTTCCGCCTATGGGTCGGGGCAAGGAGCTCGGGTGATTCGAGTACTGACAAAGGCGTGGATGCCGCTGCTTCTCGTCGTGGTCGTCGCGCTCGGTGCGTACGCGGTGCTTCGCATCCGCGGCGACATCGGCGGACATGAACTCACCGGAGGCGCCGCATCGGGCGGCGGCTTCACGGACCCGTTCAATCCCAAGAACATCACCTACGAAATCTCGAGTTCGTCGTCCGGCGGCCCGGTCAGCGTCGACTATCTCGACGAGAACGGTCAGCCGCATCACGTGGACGGCACGCTGCCCTGGTCGTACACGATCGTCACCACGCTGCCGTCGATGTCGGCCAACATCGTCGCCCAGGCCGATACCGGCGTCTCCGATCTGCGCTGCCGCGTCGTCGTCGACGGTCAGGTGCGTGACGACCGCAGCACCGACGAGTACAAGCCGTTCATCTACTGCTTGGTCAAATCGGTATGAGCACAACGCATTCGACGCCTCGACGCGGGGCCGTCGCCCACCTGATCCGGATCCTGTCGATTCCGATCATCATTGGCTGGATATTGCTTGCCGCCGTGCTGGCCGTTGTCTCGCCTCCGCTCGACACCGTCGCCGATGAACATTCCGTGCCGATGAGTCCGAAGGATTCCGCGGCGTTTCAGGGAATGATGAACGTCGGCAAGGTTTTCCACGAGTTCGACTCCGACTCGACGGCCATGATCATCATCGAGGGGCAGGACAAGCTGGGCGACAGCGCCCACGACTACTACAACCAGATTCTGGCGAAATTGCGGGCCGACCACGAACATGTCCAGTTCGCGCAGGACTTCTGGGGTGACCCGCTGACTGCGGCGGGCGTGCAGAGCCCGGACGCCAAGGCCGCCTACGTTCAGGTGTTCTTGACGGGAGCGCAAGGCACTACACCGAGCCACGAGTCGGTGGCGGCGGTGCGGGAGATCGTGGATTCTGTGCAGGCGCCCCCGGGAGTGCAGGCCCACGTCGCAGGCAACGCGGTTCTGGTCGCCGACACCAGCATCGCCGGGCACAAGAGCCTGGCGGTGATGGCACTCGTCTCGATCGGCGTCATCCTGATCATGCTGCTCATCGTCTACCGCTCGATCCTCACCGCGATAATCGCGTTGTTGATCGTCGGGATCGAACTCTTTGCCGCGCAGGGTATTACCGCGACGGCAGGCAATTTGAACATCATCGGGCTCACCCCGTATGCGGTAAGCATGGTCACGATGCTCGTCATCGCCGCCGGCACCGACTACGTCATCTTCCTACTCGGCCGATATCAGGAGGCCAGGGCCAGGGGACTCGACCACGAAGACGCGTACTACGAGGCATACGAAGGTGTTTCGCACGTCATCCTCGGCTCGGGATTGACGATCGCCGGTGCCTGTATGTGCCTGACGTTCACCACGCTGCCGTACTTCACCAGCATGGCGCTGCCCTGCGCGATCTCGCTTTTGGTGGTCGTGGCGGCGGCCCTCACGCTTGCGCCTGCGGTTCTGGTCGTTGGTTCCCGGTTCGGGTTTCTCGATCCCAAACGTGAACTGTCGACGCGCGGTTGGCGGAAAGTCGGCACGGTGGTTGTCCGGTGGCCCAAACCGATCATCTTCGCCACATCGGTCGTCGCGGTCATCGGTTTCGTCGCACTGATGACCTATGTGCCGCAGTACAACGACGATAAGTTCACACCGGCCGACCTACCGTCCAACATCGCCATGGCCGTCGCCGAGCAGCACTTCTCGAAGGCCCGGATGAATCCCGAACTGTTGATGCTCGAGGCGGATCACGACCTGCGCAACCCGGCGGACATGCTCATCATCGACCGAGTTGCCAAGAGCGTCTTCCATCTTCGCGGGATCGAACGGGTTCAGACCATCACCCGGCCGCTCGGCGCGCCGATCGAGCACAGTTCCATCCCGTTCCAGATCGCGATGCAGAACTCGGCCACTCTGCAGACGGCCAAGTACAACAACGACAACACCGCGCAGATGCTCGAGCAGGCCGATGAGTTGAGCAAGACCATCGCCAACATGCAGCGCATGTACGAGATCACCAAGCAGATCGTGGAGGTCACCCACGATATGAACGCCAGAACGCACGACATGGTGAACACCACCAACGAACTGCGCGATCACATCGCCGATTTCGATGACTTCTTCCGCCCGATCCGGAACTACTTCTACTGGGAACCGCACTGTTTCGACATCCCGGTGTGCTGGTCGTTGCGCTCGTTGTTCGACTCGCTCGACGGCATCGATACGCTGGCAGGCAAGCTGGAGGGGCTCAGCGGGGACATCGACCAGCTCGACCACCTGATGCCGCAGATGCTCGAGGTCCTGCCTCCGACCATCGCTTCGATGAAGACCATGCGGGACTTCATGCTGTCGAGTCACAGCACCATGGCCGGCATCCAGAAGCAGATGCAGGAGGCCGCCCAGGGGTCGACGATGATGGGCAACTACTTCGACCAGGCCAAGAACGACGACTCGTTCTACCTGCCGCCGGAGGTCTTTGGCAATCCAGACTTCCAGCGTGGCCTGAAGATGTTCGTCTCACCGGACGGTAAGGCCGTGCGGATGATCATCACGCATCAGGGCGATCCCGCTTCGGTCGACGGGATCGAGCACGTCGCAGGTATCAGGGACGCCGTCGCCGATGCCGTCAAGGGCACTCCGATGGAGAACGCCAAGGTCTCACTGGCGGGGACTGCATCGCTCTACGCCGACATGCAGAACGGTGTGAAGACCGACCTGCTGATCGCATGCATCGCGTCGATGATCCTGATCTTCGCGATCATGCTGTTGATCACCCGCAGCGTCGTCGCCGCCCTGGTGATCGTCGGCACGGTCGCGGCGTCGCTGGGCACCGCGTGCGGGCTTTCCGTGCTGCTGTGGCAGGACATCATGGGCCTGGGGGTGCAGTGGATCGTCATCCCGCTGTCGGTGGTGATCCTGTTGGCGGTGGGCTCCGACTACAACCTGCTGGTGGTGTCGCGCCTCAAGGAGGAGATTCACGCGGGACTGAACACCGGCATCATCCGCGGCATGGGTGCGACCGGACGGGTGGTGACTGCCGCCGGTCTGGTGTTCGCGTTCACGATGATGTCGATGATCGTCAGCGATCTGCGCGTGGTCGGTCAGCTGGGTATGACGATCGGCATCGGCCTCTTGGTCGACACACTCATCGTGCGGTCGTTCATGACGCCGTCGATCGCCGCGGCGCTCGGCCGCTGGTTCTGGTGGCCGCTGAACACCTTCCAGATCGTCGACCGGACGAGCGGACGGGCCCAGCGGGAGGCGCACACCGCGCCCATCCCGCGGTCGTCGCCATGACGGAGCCGGAGTCGAAGCTGCGCCAGCGCACCGATGGTCGGCTGGACCGCTCACGCGACCCCGCGATCCTCGACGCCGCCCTTGCCTGCCTGGCAGAGAACGGCTACAACGCCACGAACATGAACGACGTCGCCGAGCGCGCCGGGGTCGGGAAGGCCGCGATCTATCGGCGCTGGTCGTCGAAGGCGGCGCTGATGACGGACGCCGTTGTCTACTGGCGACCCGATCTGCTGAACAACGATGCCCCGGACACCGGCAGCCTGAGCGGCGATTTCGATGAACTGGTCGAACGGGTGAAGCGAAATGACGAATCCCTGGTGTCCACCGATCTGATCCTGCGCGTCGCGGTCGAGTCCGCCAACGACCCGGAACTCGCGTCCGCGCTGGATCACCTCATGCTGCTGCGGGGGCGACGGGTGATCTCCGCGATCCTGCGCCAGGCCGAGGCCCGGGGCGAGATCGCCGCCGACCAGGACTGGTCGCTGGTCACCGACGTCACCACCGCGATGAGCCTGCTGCAGGTGATCCGCGGGCAGCGGGTCGACGCGGCGTTCGTGCGGCAAGTGATCGACACGTTGGTGATGCCCGCGATTCGGCGATGAATCGACTAGTGCTTCAACGGCATTCGGCGTGCGTCGGGATCGCCGCAATAGGCTCCGGCTTCCACAGTGATGTCACCATCGTCGAGCGTGAAGCCCTCGGCGGTCCAGCGTTGCAGCGGACGGGTCGAACAGGCGACCGTCACGGAGGTACTTTCGCCGGCTGACACGGCGATCGACGTGAACCCGCACAGATGACGAACCGGGTGCCCGTCCACTGAGCGCACTGCGTACACCTGTAGCACGTGGCGGCCGTCGCGATCGCCGGTGTTGGTGATGGTCACGGTGGCGTCGAAGCGCTCGCCGCTGATGGTCCCGAGCGTCAGGTCGGTCGTGGTGAACGTCGTGTAGCCGAGTCCGAATCCGAGTGGGTACGCCGCCCGCACACCGTCGTGGTCGAGCTTGCGCTGTCCCCACCAACGGTCATACGTCACCGCGCGGGCCCGCCAATCCACTTGCGGCAGATGCGAATCCTGGGCAGGAGTCGCGACCGGCATCCGGCCTGCCGGCTCGGCATACCCCAGAAGGACGTCCGCCAGCGCCCGACCGCCTTCCATCCCGGGGTACCACGCCATCAGCACTGCGGCGACGTCACCGTCCCACGGGTCGACGACGACGGTGCCTCCCGAGATGACTATCACCACGGTGCGGGGGTTGGCCGCGGCCACGGCGCGGATGAGCGCCACGTCCTCGCCGTGCAGTCGCAGATCGGACCGGTCACCCCCGAAGGTCCACCAGCGCTGCGAGAAATTGAACAGCGCACTGGCGAGTGTGGCGACACGTGGCCGGCGCATGATCCCACCGAACAACGTCATCGTGTCGGGACCGAGTGCGATCAACGCCTCGCCCTCGTCCTTGGCCGTCAGGCCGACGACGACCACCGCGACATCGGCGGACCGCGCGATATCGGCCGCGCGTTGCGGTGTCGCGTCGCCGCCGGCCCTGACTACGCGGTGGCTCCCGAGCCGCTCCCGCAGACCCTGCACACACCGAGACGGTGTTGGGGGGCTTGACGTTCGACGATCCGGTGTCACCCAGATTCGGTTCGGTCGGCGAGTCGGCCGAGGACGGCGACGCGTTGCAGCTCCTGCTCGGCAAGCGGCAAGAGCGTTGTACCGTCGGCCTTTTCATTGCGCAGCAGCACCGTGGCACGGTGGGCCACCTCGCGCGCCAGCGCCCGATGTTCGGCACCGGCCACCACCGAGCGGGCCGGCGTGGGCCGCGCGCGCACCGCGAACTCGATCTGGGTGCGCAGGATCGCAGCTCCGGCCCTCGCGACGTCGGCCAGGCTCAGCTCACCGGAGCGGAATGCGCGCCGGCAGGGCATGGGCGCGCTGCTGCCGGAACGGCATCTCCACGTCCTGGCCCGCCGCAACGGATTTCACCGGATCGCGCAGTCCCCAGACCCAGTCGGTGTGTACGAAACCAGCGAATCCCCAACGATTTCGGAGAACGTCGGTCAGCAGGTGGTGATTCTGCCCGGCCCATTCCCCGTTGACCGAGTTGTAGGAACTCATCACCGAGTCGACGCCGGCCTCGACGGTTCGGCGAAAATGTGGAAGGTATCTCTCGTGAAGGACGTCCTCGGGCACGCGGACGTCGACCGAAAATCGCGCCTCCTCCATGGAGTTGAGGGCGAAGTGCTTCACGCTCGTGATCACCCACGGCCGGGCACCTTCGGTTGCCGCGCAGCCCATTTCGCCGAGCAGAAACGGATCCTCGCCGTAGGACTCCTGGGCGCGACCCCAGCCGGGGAAGGGTGCGACATTGATGCAGAGTCCGCCCCACCAGTTGGCGCCGTGCACCCGCGCCTCGGCTCCGATCGCCGCCGCGACGCGGCGTTCGACGTCGACGTCCCATGTCGCTGCCCGCGCGATGGCGACCGGGAAACTGGTCGACGTGCGGATTCCGACACCGCGCGGGCCGTCGGTGAAGCGCAGCCCGGGGATGCCGATGCGGTCGATGCGGCCCGCCGTGACGGCGAGGAAGTTCGTCCGCGTGCGCGCACCATCGACGACGGACGCGATCATCGGCTTGTCGCCGTCGAGCAGCCACAGCAGCTCTTTGTCGGTCAGCATGTGCAGCAGGTCGGCGGCCGCTTCGTCGGCGTCCTTGTCGCCACGGCGGACCGCGTCCACGGCCTCGGTGAAGGCAGTGGTCATCGGTGTGCGAACTCTTCGGCGATGATGGCTGCGAAACGGTCGACGTCCTCAGGTGTGGTGTCCCACGCGGTCATCCAGCGGACCTCGCCGCGGGCGCGGTCCCAGTCGTAGAAGCGCACCCGCTCGCGGATCCGATCGGCGACCTCGGTCGGCAGTGTCGCGAAGATCGCGTTCGCCTGGCTGGCCTGGGTGAAGGCCAGACCGCTCAGTGTGCCGCCGGCGATGCCCGCGGCAAGTGCGGTGCGCAAGCGCTGCGCCATCGCGTTCGCGTGGGCGGCACTGCGCAGGCCCAGATCGTCATCGAAGAGGGCGAGCAACTGTGCGGACGCAAAGCGCATCTTGCTCGCGAGTTGCATGGTCATCTTGCGCAGGTACACCAGCCCACCGGAGCGGTCCGGGTCGAGCACCAGCACCGCCTCCGCGCCGAGGAGCCCGTTCTTGGTGCCGCCGAGACTGAGGATGTCGACCCCCGCGTCGGTGGTGAATTCCCGGAACGGCATGCCGAGCGCGGCCGCCGCATTCCACAGCCTGGCGCCGTCCATATGGACGGCCATACCGTGTTGGTGGGCGAAATCGCAGACGACGCGCACCTCGTCCGGCGTGTACAGGGTGCCCAGTTCGGTGGTCTGCGTGATGCTCACCGCGAGCGGCTGAGCGCGGTGTTCGTCGCCCCAGCCCCATGCCTCGCGAGCGATCAACTCGGGTGTCAGCTTGCCGTCCTCCGTGGGGACGGTGAGCAATTTCAGGCCGGTCACCCGCTCAGGTGCGCCGGCCTCGTCGGTGTGGATGTGCGCGCTCGTCGCCGTCACGACGGCGCCCCAGCGCGGCAACACGCCGGTGAGTGCGACGACGTTGGCACCAGTGCCGTTGAAGACGGGGAACGTCTCGGCGCTCTGACCGAAATGCGCGCGGATCACCTGGGCGAGGCCTTCTGTGTAGAGGTCTTCGCCATAGGCGACCTGGTGACCGCCGTTGGCGGCGACGAGTGCAGTCAGCACCTCGGCGTGCACGCCCGCGTAGTTGTCGCTCGCGAAGGCGCGCCAGTCGGGATCGTGCAGCGGGGATATCGACACACCTCGATCCTGCACCCGATGACATTGCCGGGCGTCAGAGGTCTACGTGAGTATGGAGACCGTGGACCTACCCGTGCAACCACCGCTGGAGCCCATGCTGGCCAAGGCCCAGGCCAAGGTGCCCGACGATGCGGGGGTGTGGTCCTACGAGCCGAAATGGGACGGCTTTCGGGCACTGGTGTTTCGCGACGACGACGAGATCGTGCTGCTGTCACGCAGCGGCAAGGACTTGGGCCGGTACTTTCCGGAACTGCTCGACGCCCTGCGCGAGGAGTTGGCGCCACGCTGTGTGCTCGACGGTGAGGTCGTCGTCCCGCGCGAGATCGACGGCCGTACCCGGCTGGACTGGGAGTCGCTGTCCCAACGCATCCATCCCGCCGAGAGCCGCATCAGGATGCTGTCCGAACGGACGCCCGCGCATTTCATCGGTTTCGACGCGCTGGCCACCGGGGACACGTCGCTCATGCGTGAACCGTTCCGCGTGCGTCGGGAAGCGCTCTGGAACGCGGTACGGCCGCTGCGGTGGTGTCACGTCACGCGCACCACCGAGGATTGCGAGCAGGGTGCGCGGTGGCTCGACACCTTCGAGGGTGCGGGTCTGGACGGGGTGATCGCCAAACGACTCGACGGACCGTACCTGCCCGGTAAGCGGGAGATGGTGAAGGTCAAGCACGCCCGCGACGCGGACTGCGTGGCCATCGGGTACCGGATCCACAAGAGCGGTGAAGGCGTGGGGTCGATCCTGCTCGGTCTCTACCGCGACGACGGTGAACTCCAGATGGTCGGTGGTGCAGCGTCGTTCAGCGTCAAGGACCGTATCAAGCTGCTCGCCGACCTCGAACCGCTGCGTGAGGGCGACCAGGTCAACGACGGCGAGGCCAGCCGGTGGAACTCCGCGGCCGACAAGCGCTGGATTCCAGTGCGGCCCGAGAAGGTATGCGAGGTCGCCTACGACCAGATGGAGGGAAACACGGTGCCCGGAGCCGAAGGGTCGGCGACATCAGGCCACGGCAGGCGATTCCGGCATGCGGTCAAGTTCGTGCGCTGGCGCCCCGACCGCGATCCCGCCAGTTGCACCTTTGATCAGCTCGACGTGCCCTTGAACTACGACCTCTACGACGTGCTGGAGTCCTGAGATGGCCACGCCTGCAGAAGAACTCGATGTCGACGGCGTCAAGGTCCGGCTCACCAACCCCGACAAGACCTACTTCCCGAAGCTGGGCTCCGGCGGTACGAAACGCAAACTGGTCGAGTACTACCTGGCCGTCGCATCGGGGCCGATGTTGACCGCGTTGCGCGACCGGCCCACGCATCTGCAACGCTTCCCCGACGGCATCGACGGCGAGGAGATCTACCAGAAACGCGTGCCGCAGAAGCACCCCGACTATCTGCAGACCTGCACGGTGACGTTCCCGTCGGGCCGCACGGCCGATGCGCTCAAGGTCACCCATCCGTCGGCCATCGTGTGGGCCGCGCAGATGGGCACGATCACCCTGCATCCGTGGCAGGTGCGCTGCCCGGACACCGAGCACCCCGACGAACTGCGCATCGATCTTGACCCGCAGCCCGGCACCGCTTTTCGGCAGGCGCGTGACGTCGCGGTGGATGTGCTCAAACCGTTGCTCGACGAACTCGGGCTCGTGGGCTACCCGAAGACCTCGGGTGGGCGCGGCGTGCACATCTTTCTGCGGATCAAATCCGACTGGGATTTCGTCGCGGTGCGACGCGCGGGGATCGCGCTGGCGCGCGAGGTGCAAAGGCGGGCGCCGGAAGCGGTGACGACGTCTTGGTGGAAGGAGGAACGCGGAAAGCGGATCTTCATCGACTACAACCAGAACGCCCGCGACCGCACCTTCGCATCGGCGTATTCGGCGCGAAAGACCGAGATTGCGACGGTGTCTACCCCGCTGAGCTGGGAAGAACTGCGCGACGCCGACCCCGACGACTACACCATCTCCACGGTGCCCGATTTCCTGGCCACCCGGCCGGATCCGTGGGCCGACATCGATTCGACGGCGCAGTCGCTCGAGGCGCTTCTGGAGATGGTCAGCGCCGACGAAAAGGAGCGCGGACTCGGGGATCTGCCGTATCCGCCGAGCTATCCGAAGATGCCGGGGGAGCCGCCTCGCGTCCAGCCCAGCAAGAGGGTGGCCGCCAACTGGGACGACGAGGGCAACCCCGTTTAGCACATCTAGCAAAGTTGACTTGTCACAAAACGGTAATGGGGGTCGGCAAGGATTTAGATCGCGAACTTCTGTGCGTTGGGGTTTCATTGGGACGTACAGGGGGGACTCCGGATGAACCGCGGAGTCCAGAAAGGCGTGTAAACGTCATGACGGAGAAACTGACACCGCACTTCGAAGAGGTGCAGGCGCACTACGACCTGTCCGATGACTTCTTCCGGCTGTTCCTC
Source organism: uncultured Actinomycetota bacterium (assembly GCA_963843135.1). Lineage (GTDB taxonomy): Bacteria > Actinomycetota > Actinomycetes > Mycobacteriales > Mycobacteriaceae > Mycobacterium. The sequence continues at coordinate 322,866 of CAWJJA010000019.1, read as the reverse complement.
GACCCGACCATGACCTACAGCTGTGCGTACTTCGACCGCATGCGCGATATCCCGCTCGAAGAGGCGCAGCACGCCAAGATGGACCTGGCGCTGCGCAAACTCGGCCTGCGGTCGGGGATGACGCTGCTGGACATCGGCTGCGGCTGGGGCGGCACGATGCGCCGCGCACTCGAGAAGTACGACGTGAACGTCATCGGCCTGACGTTGTCCGAACACCAGGCCGCCCACGTGCAGAAGATGTTCGACGAGATGGACACCGGGCGCAGCAAGCGGGTGCTGCTGCACGGCTGGGAAGAGTTCGACGAGCCCGTCGACCGGATCGTCTCCATCGGCGCCTTCGAGCATTTCGGGTACGACCGCTACGACGATTTCTTCGCGATGGCCCACCGCGTCCTCCCCGATGACGGTGTGATGCTGCTGCACACGATCACCATGTTCACCCCTGAGCAGATCGTCGCAAAGGGCCTGGAATTCTCCGAGGAGCAGACGAGCTTCAACGAATTCATCGCCACCGAGATCTTCCCGGGCGGTCAGTTACCGGCGATCGAGATCGTGGAGTTCCATTCGTCGAAGATGGGTTTCAACCTGGCCCGCAGGCAGTCGCTTCAGTTGCACTACGCCAGGACCCTCGACATCTGGGCCGCGGAATTGGAGGCGCACCACGACGAGGCCGTGCAGATTCAGTCCGAAGAGGTCTACCAGCGCTATATGAGGTATCTGACCGGTTGCGCGGATGCGTTCCGGGCCGGCTACATCGACCTGAACCAGTTCACGCTGCGGAAGTAGAAACTGTCTGCGCGCTGTGACATGGCGACCTGAGCAACCGGGCCGCTAGTCCCCGGTGCGCTCAACCCGCGAGTCGAAGTCGCTGTTGAATGGACAACCACCGGTGACGGTGTAGTGCCCGTTTCCGGTGAGTGTTGTGATCGGATCCTGCGGCGGCGACGGCAGCGGGTACTGCGCGGTGATGTCGCGATGGGCAGGGCCGCCGTTCTTGCACTGTGAATCCGACGACTGGTTGGCCAAGACCCACTGGTTCTCGGAGAAGACGAGAATCTTGGCGCCGTCGGGATTGAACCAGTAACTCAGGCAGCGGTCGCCGGTGCGAAGGCAGTACGTCTGGATGTCGAAGCTCACGTCGGCGCTGCGGTTGCCGTCCTTGTAGGTGTCGACCTCCTGGTAGCGGCCGTACAGCGCCTGCGCCGGCGAGGCCACCCGGGCAGCCAGGGTGGCGGGATCGGCCACCGAGATCCCCTCTTCGGCGTCACCCGTGCGGGTGAATGTCACCGTTCGGTTGCTGGCACAGCCGGGGTCGGCCGAGCGGACGACCAACTCGCCCTCCAGGGACCCGTCGGGCCGCGACTCCAGCGACAGCGACTCCCAGATCTCAGTCGAGCCGCCGTTCTGGCACGTCCCCGGCTTCGCGGTCACCGACACCCACCGACCGTCCACCTGATCGAGCACCAATGTCGTTGCCGTGCTTATGGATCCATTGACCTTCGTCGCGCTCGCCACGCATTTGCCGTTGTCGCACGGCGATGTGAACACCCACGTCTCATCGCCGCCCGACGCATTCTGGAACGGCTGGCCGTTGGGCTGGGTGGGGGCCCCGAACTGGGCGGTGAACGTGCCGTTCAATCCCGCGCCCGGTGCCGGCCCCTGGCGACCGGGATCGGATTCCTCGCCTCCGCTGAGGACGAGCAGGATCGTGGCGACCGCGGCGACGATCATCACGATCGCCACCGGCACCACAATCGCCGTGCGCCGGTACCACGGCCAGGGCGCTGAGTCGTCGGTGCCTGTCCCTGGGGGAGACACGTCGGACGGCGTCGCCCGTTGGGCCTGCGTAGGCGCCGCGGCGTTCTCGGCATGCGCCGCCGGTGCACCGAGATGCGTTTGCGCCCAGGCCTTTTCGACGTGCTCGGGCGTGCCGGCGTGGGTTGGCGCCCATGGGGGCTGGAGGCCTTGGTCGGCTGGTTGAGCCTGCGTTGGCGCCCAGGCCTTTTCGACGTGCTCTGGCGTGCCGGCTTCGGTTGGCGCCCATTGGGGCGGCGTCTGTTCGGCCGGTCGGGCCTGAGTCTCGTCTGAGTCCGGCTCGATCTTCTCCGCTGGCCGGGCCTGAGTTTTGTGCCAGTGCTTTTCGGTGTCCTCGTCGGGGAAGGCCTGCGTCGGGGCCACGGGTGCCGCCCCGGGCGTGGTCTGCCGCGACCCGGGTTTGGCCGGCCGTGTTCGGCCGGTGTTGGCGATCGCCGCCTGTGCCGCCCGGGCCATCTCTGTCGTCGTGGTGTACCGCTGTTCGGGGTCCTTGGCCATACCGGCGGCGATCACCGCGTCCAGCTCGGGCGACACGTCCGGCCGTTTGATCGACGGCCGCGGCGGCGGAGTCGTGAGGTGACCGGCGATCTGCTGCTCCACGCTGTCGCCGGGGAACGGCCGGCTCGACGTGAGGCATTCGTAGAGCACGCAGGTCAATGCGTAGATGTCGGAACGGGTGTCGGACTGGCCGGTGGTGAACCGCTCGGGCGCCATGTACGGCCACGTGCCGACCACGTTGCCGGTGGCCGTCAACTTCGTCTCACCGGCCGCGCGCGCGATACCGAAATCGATCAGATACGAGAAGTCGTCCTCGTCGAGGAGAATGTTGGAGGGCTTCACATCGCGATGCACAAGCCCGATCTTGTGCGCGGCATTGAGCGCCGACGCGATCTGCTCGATGACCTTCACCGCCCGCGTGGGCTCCATCGGCCCCGCGGTGAGGACGTTCTCGAGGTCCTGCCCTTCGATCAGCCTCATGTCCACATACAGCCGGCCGTCGATCTCGCCGAAGTTGTGGATGGGGACGACGTGTGGGTTGTTCAGACCCGCCGCGGCGAAGGCCTCGTGCCGGAACCGCTCCTCGAAGACGGGATCGGAGGCCAGCTGCGCCGGCAGAACCTTCACCGCCACGACACGGCGGGTGGCGGTGTCGAATGCCTTCCACACCTCACCCATGCCGCCGCGGCCGATCAACTCGACGAGGCGGTACCTGCCGAAGGGCGTGCCCTCCACTACGCCTCCTGGGGACTGCGGCAAACCTGCAGGTTCACAGTCTTCACGATCGGGCAGCCGCCCGGTCCCGTATTAGACATTGAAGCGGCCGTCGATATGCCGCAACCCACAAGGGGGGATCCGGATCCGCAAGTTTCATTCCTCCGTCGCCGCCAGGTGAGGTCAGGCATGGTGCGAAGCCTGACTATCCCTTGAGAACGCAAAGCAACCACCCCGTGTGAGGCAATCACATCCCACGAGGATGCCATCCGCCGTCAATATTTGCTGTTTTCGATGAATGTGTAGCGTCGCGGGGCGCAGGCTGCGAGAATTCGACGATCTGGAGTGTTCGGGGGAACACCAGCTTGAAGGGGGTAGTTGATGTCGGAGTTTCGTCGGCCCGAAGCGGGCCTGTCGATGCCTGACGCGCTGCCCACTTTTGTTGCCGGCGCCGGCGCCGGTCTCGCGCCGCCGACAACCTGTTCCGAGCCCGAGCTCCATCACGCCTGCTGGTAAGAGAGAACGACAATGCCTGATTCCACTGCTATTCGACGTGTTCGCGGATTAGCCGTCGCGCTGGCGTCGGTTGTGGCCGTCTCGTCGACGGCGCTTGGCGTCGCAGCGTTTCCCGCTGCCGCTCAGCCGGTCGACGAAACGACGGTCGTGGAACCAACCGAGTTCGCGCCGACCGAAGAGGTGCCGGTCGAGACCGAGGTGCCGCCGCTACCGGAGGAGCCGCCCTGTGTGACCGAGGCGCCGGTGGTGACCGAGGCTCCCGCCCAGACCCCGACGGAGGCCGTGACGACTGAGGCCGTGCCGCAACCGACCCCGACCGGGGCCGTGACGACTGAAGCCGTGCCGCAACCGACCCCGACCGGGGCCGTGACGACATCGGCTGCGCCGCAACCGACTCCGAGCGCGGCGGTGACCACCGCGACGACGGCGGCGACGACGTCGGGCTCGGCTGCGGCGACCACCTCGGCGCCGGCGACCACGGAGTCGACGTCGGGAGAGTCGACATCGGCCACCACGTCGGCCACCAGCGGGACCAGCACGACGGCCACTAGCGGGACGAGCACGACGGTGACCGAGGGCAGCACGTCGCAGTCGGCGACGGAGGCAGAAGAGACCAGCTCCGGTGAAACAACCGCGGGCAGCTCGACCGAGCAGTCCGCCGGGACTTCTACCAGTGGTGAGTCCACCGTCAACGACTCCGGAAGCATCGAACCGGCCGCCGGGGTCACCTCGACGCCGCAGCCGCAGCAGGCTGAGGCGTCGCCAGAGGACATCGCGGTTGCCCAGGACGCCAAGCCGGTCTCCGAGGATCCGCCACCCGCGGAGCCCGCCGAGATCGACAAGCTCAAGAACCTGATCCTGTCGCCTCCGGACGAGAACGGCGAGGGCGGGGGCACCGCAGCCCCCGAGGCCACTCTCGCCGCCGTGGAACAGCAGGTGGTGCAATGGCAGCCGGACTGGGTGCAGTACGACAAGTACTACCGGCCACTGATCTTCAATCCCTATCCTGAGCCGCTCCAGCTCGTCTACGACGTCAACGGCGAGCCGCGGATGGTGCTCATCCCGCCGTTCGGGCGGATCGTCACCGAAGTGCGCGACATCGGCTCGTACAACTTCTCTGCAATGCGGCTGAACCCCTTCGGCGTACCCATTGACTACGCCGTGGGCAACTTCTTCGGCGGCGGGTACTTACCCGGACCGGGGTTGCCTCCGCCGCCTCCGCCACCGCCGGTGCGCACCCTGACCGACGTCCCCGTCCAGGTCAAGTACACCGGCGCGACGTACCGGCCGATCGTCGTCCGCAAGATCGTCGACGTCGGTCCTGATCCGGCCCAGGGCGGTGCACACAAGGTGCTTCTCGACGGCGTGACGCCGGCGTGGGGTGAATGGAAGCAGAACGAGCAGGGCGTACCGCAATTCGAGGTCAACCAGACTCAAAGCTTCCCCGGGATGGAAGCACCCGCGGAAGGACCGCTGCCGGGCAACTACGACCTGCAGTTGGTGAGCGACTCGAAGCCCACCGGCCTGTCCGGCAAGGACATGACCCTTATCGTGGGAGCGGTGCTGGCGGCGGCCGTCGGCATCGGCGCGATCGTGTTGACCGTGTTCCTCGGCAGGCGGCGGCGTCCAGGGCACTGACGACCACTCGGGTTAAGTAGGTACATGCGGCTTTCGTCGACCGTCCGGAAATGGTCCGCGGGCTTGGCGCTCTTCGCCATCGTCGCCAGTGGTGTCGGTGTCGCGGCCATGATGATCTATGGCAGTGCGAGTGCGCCCAAGCCGTCTGATCGGGCCGCGACACCGCGGACGACGCTGGCGCCGCCGCCGCCGAAGGTCCCGATACCTGTCGAGTTCGCCGTCGGGGTGAGTGTCACCAAGCAGACCTGTGTCCCCGAAGGCCCCTGCACCTACACGTACACGATCGAGCCGAAATACATCGGCAGCCATCCCCTGCCGGAGACGCCGTTCACAGTGTTCTACGAGGTCGTGGGCGGGAACGCACCGCAGAAGGGTGAGTTCACCGTGCAGAAGAACCAGGCGCAGATCATGCAGGACGTCGTGCTTGAAGGCCCGCCCGGCGCGCAGCTGAAGGCCAACGTCACGAGCGTGGCCGGCTGAATATCGCGGTTCTGGGCCCACCGTGGTGCGCGCGGGATCATTGTTGGCGCTATGACGAAGGCGTCACTTCTGCGGGCCGGGGAAGGTCTGCCGCGCGACGTCGGTGGCGCTGCTGACCCCCGCTTCGGAAACGTTGTGCGAATCTTCACCGGACTGTTCCCGGGCCGACGGTTCGGTGGTGGCGCGCTGGCCGTCTACATCGACGGCAGACCCGTCGTCGATGTGTGGACAGGGTGGTCCGACAGATTGGGCGAGCAGGCGTGGACAGCCGATACGGGGGCGATGGTGTTCTCCGCGACCAAAGGGGTCGCGGCCATGGTCATCCACCGCCTGGTCGACCGCGGCCTGCTGTCCTACGACGAGCCCGTCGCACGGTACTGGCCGGAGTTCGGCGCCAACGGTAAGGACGACATCACCGTGCGCGACGTATTGCGGCACCGGTCCGGGCTGGCGCATCTCAAGGGCGTCACCAAGGATGAGCTTCTCGACCACCTGCTGATGGAAGAGCGGCTCGCCGCCGCACCCGCCGATCGGCAGAAGGGCTGGCAGGCCTACCACGCGCTGACCTACGGATGGATCCTGTCCGGCCTCGCGCGGGCCGTCACGGGGATGGGCATGCGTGAACTCATCCGAGTCGAAGTCGCGCAACCGCTGAACACCGATGGCCTGCATCTCGGTCGCCCGCCGGCCGGCTCACCGACCAAGGTGGCGCAGATCCTGGCCCCACAGGGCACACGAGCGAATCCGATGTTCGATCTCATCGCGCCGAAGGTGGCCGGATTACCGCTGTCGGGCCCGCTCGGCGCGATGTACTTTCCTGGCATCAAATCCCTTGTGCAGGGCGATATCCCATTTCTGGACGGCGAAATTCCCGCGGCAAACGGCGTGGTGACGGCGCGTGGACTGGCCAGAATGTACGCCGCGATCGCCAACGGTGGCAGTATCGACGACGTCGCACTGCTGTCCCCGGAGCTGACGCGGGGGCTCGTCGGAAACCCGAAGCCGTGGCCCGATTTGAACATGGGCGTGCCGATGCCGTTCCACCTCGGCTATCACGAATCGCCGATTCCCGGTCTGCTCAAGGGGTTTGGCCATATCGGCCTCGGCGGAACACTCGGCTGGGCCGATCCGGCGTCCGGCAGCGCCTTCGCATTCGTCCACGATCGGCTGCTCACGCCGATGATCCTCGACATGGGATCGTTCGCCGGCATTGCCCGCCCACTGCGCAATGCGATCACCGCTGCGCGCCGCGCCGGACCTGTTGTGGTCCCGAAATACGGTGCGCGCTACCGGGAATCGGCTGTGGCGAAGAAAGTGGCAGGTAGGCGCTAGGCCGCTGTGTCGTTGAGGCGGCCGGTGCGGCTTCCGTGATCCGCCGGCGTCTCGGTAAGATTTTAAAGGGCCGCAGGGTGGAAGGGGCATTTCGACTATGGGTTCGCGGTGGTATGCGTCGGCTCTGGTCGTCGTCTGGGTGGCCCTTTTCGCCGCAATACCGCAGTTGGTGCCGCGCGCTTCGGCTCAACCCAAACCCGACGCACAGCCGGTTACTGTCGCCGTTCACACACTGGAGCCGTTCGTCATGTCGGCCGGTGATGGTGAGCTGACAGGTTTCAGCGTCGACCTGTGGAACGAGCTCGCCCAACGGCTGGGCTGGAGCACCGACTACCTCGACACCGATGACGTCCGCGGCCAGTTGGCCGCTGTCGCCGACAACAGGGCTGACGTGGCTGTCGGAGGCATCTCGTTGACAGCTGATCGAGAGGAATCCTTCGATTTCTCCCAACCGACACTGGATGCCGGTTTGCAGATCATCGTGCCTGTGCAGGACACCCGGCCCTCGGTTCCCGGCCTGGGTGGCTACCTCGATCTGCTGCTGTCCCGCACGATGCTGATCTGGCTCAGCGCCGCCGTGGTTGTCAGTGTGGTCCCCGCACACTTCTTCTGGCTCATCGAACGACGCAGCGCCGACCCAGTTGTGGCGCGAGCCTACTTCCCCGGAATCCTCCAGTCGTTCGGTTGGGGCATCGGATCATTGGTCGGCAAGAACAGCGCCTCGGCGACGAAGACGGTCACCAAGGCCGTGGCCATCCTGTGGGGCTTTGCCGGCATCGTCTTCGTCGCCTACTACTCGGCCAACCTCAGTGCCACATTGACCGTTGCGAAACTGGATGCCAAGATCACCGGCCCGGCAGACCTATACGACAAATCAGTTGCCACCGTCACCGGTACCACCGCTGCCACATTTCTTCGCAAAATGGGCATCGACTTCACAGAGACGTCCACCATCGAGGGCTCCTACGACCTGCTGCGCGCAGAGGGCTATGACGCGGTGGTCTTCGACGCCCCGGTCCTTCGCTACTACGTCGCCCATCGTGGTGAGGGCGTGGCAGTCATGGCTGGTCCGGTGTTTCAGGAAGAAGACCAAGGCTTCGTGACCAAGATCGACAGCCCGTTGCGCAAACCGATCAATCAAACGCTTTTCCGGATGCGCGAAGACGGTACCTACAACACGATCAAAGAAAATTGGTTTGGCGACGACATCGCGACCACCGCCGGAGACCTCAACTAGGCGCTAGGCCGTCGGGACGATGCCGCGCGCCTGCGGCAGCGGCAGGTCGGTGTACGTGGCGATGCCCGGTGCTGCCGCCACGACCGCTCCGATGGCATGGATCGGCGGCATCGCGGTCATGATGTGGCCGAGCACGAAGAAGTCCTCGAGCGTCTTGGCGTTCTCGATCATGTCCGGCGGCGGCAGAAAGCCGACAGTCATGTTGACCGTCGGTCGGCCCTCGATGGTGATCTTCCAGCCGTCGCCGTCGAGCTGCCAGTCGGGCTCGAGCGTCGTGCCCTTTTTCCATCGCACGTTGATGTCGATGACGGTCTTGCCGTCGACGATTCCCTGCCAGCTGGCGTAGACCCCCGCGACGCGGCCGGCCTTGATGGTCCACGAGGCCATCGGGAGATCCTCAGTGGTCTGGGCGTATTCGGATACGCACGTGATCTCGTCGAGCTGGACACCCAACGAATCGGCCACAAGTTGCACGGCCTCGGCGAACACCGCGGTGCCCCTCGCCGCCATCGGCCCTAGCGCCGGGTCGTCGATGGCCATATCGAAACCCACGGGACGCTCGGTGTCCGGAGAGTCGTAAAGAGTGGTGTCGGCGGATTCGGCGATGATGACCTTGTCAACCCGGTCGCAGGCCGTCGCGGCCACGATGGCGAGCAGCTCGGCGAAACCCGGGCTGACGCCGGAACCGAACAGCGTCGATCCGCCTCGCTGGCACGCGTCTTCGAGCCTGTCCCGCCCGTCGCCCAGGTTTTCTCCGGTGATGAAGGATGCGGACGCCACGACGTTGACCCCGGCTTCGAGGATGCGCACCAGCTCGTCGACGTCGATCCACATCGGGTTGTAGACCACGGCGTCGGGTTTGAGCGCGAGGAGTGCGTCCACATCGTTGGTGGCTTTCACGCCCAGTGGCTCGATGCCGGCCAGTTCGCCGGCGTCGCGGCCCGATTTGTCCTCCGACCACGCGTAGAGGCCGACCAGTTCGTAGTTCGGGTTGTTGGCGATCGCCTGGACCGAGCTCTTTCCGACATTTCCCGTCGTCCACTGGACGACCCGGTAAGGGGTGTTTGGCACGCGCTCAGCATAGGGAACCGCGGCGCGTCTCGGAAGGCTTTTTTACCGACCGGCGAAAAATCGCCTAGGGTGACGGTGATGAGCGGGCGAACACGGGGGCGTCCACCACGGATCAGCCGAGATCAGATCGTCGACGCGGCGCGCAGCGTGGCCGCCGGCGACCTGACCATGCAGGCGGTCGCCAATGCGCTCGGTGTGAGTCGTAAAGCGCTGCACTACTACGTCGGCGACCGTGCCGGCCTGCTGACGCTGATGGTGCTCGACCAGTTCGAGGCCGAACTGGCCCCGGTCGAACTGCCCACCGGCGACGACTGGCGAGCCACGCTGCGGGCATACGCGGTGGCTTACCGAGATGGACTGATCCGGATCGGCATCGAAAGTGGGGCGGCCGATCACGCGACGGACTTCACGCAGCTGCGCGGCCTGAGCACGTCGGCGGCGCTCGCACTGGCCGACCGCGTCCTGCATGCGCTGTTGTCGGCGGGCCTCGATCCCGACAACGCGCGGCACGGTCTCACCGCCGCGTCGAACATTGCGCAATCGGCAGCGCAGACTGTCGTCGCACAGACGGCGGCCGGCGAGCACCGCCATCGCGCGCAAACCACCGAGGCGCTTCTGCGTGAACCGGGCGACACCTATCCGGCGCTGCGCCGGGTACTCGCATCGGCACGACCAACAGCGCGCGACGCCGAGACCCAGTTCCAGTTCGAACTCGACCTGGTCATCGCGGGCCTTGATCAGATCCTCACAGGGGGGTGAGTACGGCCTTTCCGGTGCGCAGCTGGCCGCCGGGGTCGATCCACGTCAGATCGATGACATCGCCGGGATAGTGGCGGTCGAGCACGTACGTCAACTCGGTGGCCGAATTCACGGGCGTGCCGTCGAGCACCGAGAGAATGTCGCCACCCCTCACCCCGGCAATGTCGGCCGGACCGCCGCGCAGGACGTCTGCGACGAGCACTCCCGGTCTGTCCGACGGAATGGTGCGCACACCGACACCGAGCAGCACCGGTGGTCCGATGTGTACGGAGGCGGACGCCGCGCCCGAACGGATCTGATTCGCGGTGGCCATCGCGTCGTTGATCGGGATGGCGTAGCCCTTACCGCCAGGACCCATCCGGAAATTCACCGAGGCCGCGGTCGTGACCCCGACAACCTGACCTGCGCCGTTGACGACCGGACCGCCGGAGTCCCCGGCGATCACCGGCGCCGCGAACTCGATCAGACCGGTCACCTCGTCCTTGCTGCCGGTAAGTGCGTCTTCGGCGGAGACAGTGCGGCCGAATCCGATGATGGTGCCGACTTCCTGAGTCAGCGGCGCGTTGCTGCCTTGCGCGTTACCGAGGGCGACGACGGGCTCGCCTTCCACTAGGGCGCCGGAGTCACCTATCGGCGCGGCGGGCAACCCGCTGGCGCCGAACAGTTGCAGGACGGCGATGTCGCGGCGGCGGTCGTAACCGACGAGCTCAGCAGGAAATGATCTGCCTGCCACGCTCGCGGTGATGCGGTCGGCTCCAGACACCACGTGGAAGTTGGTCAGCACCTGACCGCCGGGGTCCAGCACGATGCCCGTGCCGTTTCCGACGGCGTTCTGGTAGTAGATATCGGTGTCGATGCGTGCTACCGCGGGCTCGATCTGACTCGCCGCGGCGACGGGATCACCAGGCTGGGCCGCAGATATTGCCGGGTTGGCCGGCGCGACGAGCGCCAGAACCGCGGCAAGTGCGGTGAGCAGCGTCGCCAGCGAGCGACGCATGAGGAATATGCGCATCAGCTCATTTTGCCCGAAGTCGGGGTTCCTAATCCTCGACCGCGACACCGCCGCGCATTCGCCTGCGCCGACGGCGCGTCGGCGTGACGTTCTCGGATGTGCCGCCATCAGGCGATTTGCCGTTTTTCGCGTCGGCGTCGGCCTTGTCGTCCGTGGACGCCCCTTCAGGCTCCACAGCAGTCGACTCGGGCTCCTCGGCGTCGGCGGTGACTTCGGCCGGCTTTGCCTCGGGTTGATCCTCCTCGTCGTCGGTGGCCGCGTCGTCGTCGCCTCGTGGTGGCCGCGTCATCGCCAGTGTCGTCGGTGGCGTCGTCTTCGGTCGCGTCCTCGTTCTTGTGGCGGCGGCCGCGACGCTGCTTCGGCGTCTTCGGTTTCAGCGGTTTCGGCGGTGGTGGCGGCAACTCGGCGACGTACGCCAGGTAGAACGCGAACATGCCCAGCAGCGCGAGCGCGGCGGCCGCACCGTAGAGCCCGAACAGCCACTGGCCGGCGTCATCCAGCGACAGCCAGATCTCGCTGATCGCCGCGCCGATGATCACCACGCCTGCAAGGACGTGCAGCACGATCGACGCCGTCCGCAGCCGCAGGGCCAGGAGCGGTGTGCGGAACTCCGGCCTTCGGCTGCGCAACAGCGTGAAGACCACCGGCAGAGCGGCCAGGCCGACCAGCGCACCCGCGACGATGCGCAGCACCGTGCCCAGTGTGTGTGAGGTGACGCCCATCAACTCCCACCAGCGCGGAAGGACGAAGGCGAAATAGAGGGCTGCGGCGACACCAGAGAACGACGCGTGCCACAAGACCGCGACCCAGCGCCGCATGCTCCTCCTTGAGGTTGGGTGGCCCGAGGTGCGACCAGTCAAGTCGCGATGTAGTCGCACCTCGGTCCGGGTGCGGAGGATAGGGGATTTGAACCCCTGAGGGCTATTAACCCAACCCGCGTTCCAGGCGAGCGCCATAGGCCACTAGGCGAATCCTCCGCCGGTCATGGTAGCCGACCACCCTGATGCACCCGTCGAGTCGCGCGCGCACCGGGTACTAGACTCCGTTCTGGACCCCGCGCGGCGTCTATCCTGTGAACTCCCCCAGGGCCGGAAGGCAGCAAGGGTCAATGGGCTCTGGCGGGTGCGCGGGGTCCCCTTGTATTTCCGGCGTTCGCCGCCTCCCAGTGAAAGGCGCCCCGTGTCGTTCCAGTCGCTCGGCGGAGACGAACTCCGCGCACAGCACGAGTTGCAGAAGGGCAACTACGCCGACCTGAAGGCGAAGGGCCTCAAGCTCGACCTCACCCGGGGCAAGCCGTCCGCGGCCCAGCTGGATCTTTCCAACGCCCTGCTGGAGCTCCCCGGCAAGGATGCGTTCAAAGACGCCGACGGCACCGACACCCGTAACTACGGCGGCCTGCACGGACTGCCCGAACTGCGGGCCATCTTCGGCGAGTTGCTCGGCATTCCAGTGCCCAATTTGATCGCAGGCAACAACGCGAGCCTGGAGTTCATGCACGACGTCGTGACCTTCACGATGCTGCACGGCGGCGTCGATTCGTCGCGACCATGGGCAGCCGAACCCGCGGTGAAGTTCCTCTGCCCAGCACCGGGGTACGACCGGCACTTCGCGATCACCGAGACCCTCGGCATCGAGATGATCACCGTGCCGATGCAAGAGGACGGTCCGGACGTGGACCTGATCGAGGAGCTCGTCGCTGCCGATCCTGCCATCAAGGGCATGTGGTGTGTGCCGGTGTACTCGAACCCGACCGGTGCGACCTATTCGTGGGAAAAGGTGCGGCGGCTGGTCCAAATGCGGACCGCTGCAAACGATTTCCGACTGATGTGGGATAACGCCTACGCGGTGCACACACTGACGCACGATTTCGCGGCCAACATCGACGTCCTCGGCCTGGCCGAGGCCGCAGGCAACCCGAACCGGCCATTGGTGTTCGCGTCCACGTCGAAGATCACGTTCGCCGGTGCCGGGGTGAGCTTCTTCGGCGGCTCGCTGGGCAACATCGCCTGGTATCTGCAGTACGCCGGCAAGAAGTCGATCGGGCCGGACAAGGTCAACCAGCTTCGGCACCTGAAGTTCTTCGGTGACGCCGACGGCGTGCGCCTACAGATGCAGCGCCATCAGGAGTTGCTGGCCCCCAAGTTCGCCACTGTGCTGGAGATCCTTTCCGACCGCCTCGGCGAGTCGAAGATCGCATCGTGGACCGAGCCCAAGGGCGGCTACTTCGTGAGCCTGGACGTGCTGCCGGGTACCGCGCGTCGCACCATCGCGCTGGCGAAGGACGCCGGAATTGCGGTGACCGAGGCCGGGGCGACCTTCCCCTACCGAAAAGACCCGGAGGACAAGAACATCCGAATCGCGCCGTCGTTTCCGCCGCTGCCCGAGCTGCGCGAGGCGATGGACGGCCTGGCGACGTGCGCGTTGCTTTCGGCCACCGAGTCGTTGTTGAAGGACTGAGCGCGGCTACGACAGCTTCTTGATGACTGCGCTGCCGATCATGGCCACGGAGCTGATGAGGCTGTAGCGATCGGCGTCGCAGGTCGGGCATGACTCGATATGGCGCGCAACGCGTTTGCGAACCAGAACGGTGAACTGTGCGTCCCAGCCGGACAGCGAAGCGGCGAGCTCAGGGCATCCGTTGTTGGCGGCGCGCCGGGCCACCAGCAGTGCACCCAGCGAGCGCTCAAAGGTCTGGCGCAGCCGTTGCAGGAGTTTCTTGGCGCAGTCGTGGCTGACACCGAGCGCGTCCGCGAGCTCGGGTCCGGCCAAGCCTTGGCGGTAGGCCAGTTCCAGTACCTCGCGATCGCGGTCGGACAGTCCGTGGGCGGCCGCCATGACCAGCGCAGCCAATTCATTCTGTGCGGTCTGGGTGAACGGGCCAGGACCGACGGACACAGCGTCGGGCATCTCGTCGACGGCGGGTTCGCGGTGCCGTTCGCGCAAAGTGCGCAGCGCGGCGCGGCGGGCGATGGCATACAGCCACGGCCGCAGCTTGTCCGGCTCACGTAGCTTCGGCAGCTCCGTGGCCGCGATGCAGAAAGCGTCCTGCACGCAGTCGGCGGCGGTGTGGTGATCGCGTACCACTGTCACGCAGTAGTCGTGCAGCCGAGATGCGTAGCGGTGGTAGATCGCGCCAAGCGCAGCTCGGTCGCCGGCCGCAGCGGCGGTGGCGAGTTCCGCGTCGCTGATGATTCGTACCGGCGGTGTGGTCGTGGTTGCCATTGATAAAGGGTCCATTGTCTGCGAGTCGCCGGTAATCGCCCCGACGCCAGATTCCACTTGCGACAGGGAAGGGTTTCCTATCCGCCGGGCAAGTCTCAAACGCCGACCGCCCCACACCGAAAGTCGGTGAGGGGCGGTCGGGTCGTACGTGGCCGGCTACGTCGGGTGTAGCCGCCCACCTAGTTACTTCGTGCGGTGCGTGCCGGTGCCTGTGCCGTTGCCCGTGCCGGTTCCGGTGCCGTTGCCGGTTCCGTTGCCCTTGCCGCCGTGGGCCATGCTCAGCTCGTCGGCGGTCAGGGAACGGATGCTCTGCTTGCGGAGGGCCAGCTTGCTGCGGTTGATGTTCATTGATGTTCTCCTCGTTGGTGGTGATCGCCGCCCCGGGTGGGCCACGCTCATAGGTAAGAGCGCCAAACCCCTTGGGAGGGGACGCTTTTTGGTTGGACTTTCGAAACCGGTCGACCCCCGGGCCACCGCACGCAGAGCACCGCCCCACAACCGGGGTGCAGTCGGCTGTGGGGCGGTGCGTGGGGGGTGAGTCGTTGCGAAATGTCTCGCCTAGGCGATCGTGGCCGTCTGCGGGGGCAGATCGGTGGACGTCACCGTCGGCTGGCGGGTCCCTGTGGTGCGCACTGTGGTGTGCTTCGTGGTCTTGCCGCCGCCGGTGCCTGTCCCGTTGCCGGTGCCTGTGCCGTTGCCGCCTTCGCCGCCGTGGGCCATGCGCAGCTCGTCTGCGGTCAGGGTGCGGATGCTCTGCCGGCGTAGGGCCAGTTTGTTGTTGGTGTTCATTGGTTTTCCCTCCTGTGTCGCTGCCCGGGTGGGCCGCTTGTACCCCTAGGAGCGCCGAACGCCTTGCGCGGGGACACTTTTACCAAATGGCCCGGCTATCAGCCCCGCGGTGCCCTGGCGATCTGGCTGGCGTAGTGGCGATCCAGGAAATTCAGCAGGATCAGTTCATGGGTGCGCGCGGCCGAACGCAGTAGCCGGACGGCGTTGAGGTGGCTGAAGCTACCCAAGAGCGAGCTGTAGGACTGCGTCAGTTCACCTCGCCCCGAACGGTCCGCCAGCTCGGCGAGCAAGGGCGCCAGTTTCTCTGAGCGACGCCGGAAGGCCTGGCGTGCGGGCTCGTACGGATGGTCGATGGTGTCGTCGAGCAGCGCGGTGACGTCCGTTCGCTCGGTGCGCCACCGCGCACCGATGCCGGGATCCAGGTTGGCCGCATTCGGGTATTCGGGCCGATAGCCTGCGGCACCGCCCTTCGCCCAGTCGCGACGCTGTTGCATGTCGAGACCTGCGTCTGCCAGTAGGAGGTCGGTGGCGTACAGGCACAGTTTCCAGCGCGCGTCCTGTGCCGCCTCGCCGAACGCATCGCCGTCGAGCAAGCCGAGCACGTCGAGCACGGCGTCGCTGTCGGCCGCGTGGATCTGCTCGGCGAGATCGATTCCGGCGTCGCCGCCGTACCGTTCGACCTCACGGTCGTAGGTGTCGGTCGACACCTTCCATACGGTGCCGTCGGCGAGGTGGCCCGACAGCGCGTCGGTCAGCGCGGGCAGTGCGTGCTCGCGCAGCGCGGCAGGCTCCCCGTGCAAGCGAAGCCTGAGGTGATGGTCCGGGTCGGCGTAACGCAGGAAGAACCAGCGGTCGAGGATCCCGGCGCCGCGCAGCCGGGTGATCACGGGGCCGACGGCGTCGGTGAGGATGCGATCCGCGGACGCGGTACCGGTGTAGGCCTTGACGTACAGCCATTCGCTGCCCGGTGCGAAGCTGCGTCGCGCATCTGGCGCCCGCCACGGCCGGGGAACCGGCGCGGGTTCGCCGCTGCGGAGGAAGGGCACGATGAGCTCGTGCGCGAACCGGCCCTGCGGGCCGGTGGCGACCGCGCTGGGCAGGACCTCCTCGATGACGGCCGCAGACCGCCCGCGCAGCACCTTGGCCGCGGTGGCGGTCAGCGCAGGGCTGGCGGTGTCGACGTAGAGACGGTTATCGCCGTCGGTGATCAGCAGCTCTGCTCCAAGCCCGCGATCGCGACGCAGGGCCGCCCATCCGGCCACCGGGTCGGATCCGGTGACCGTTTTGAGCTCGGCGGTCGACAGACGCCACCGAGCCCGGGCCAGCACCAGCTTTCCCGCAGTGACGCGCGGAAGCGTCGGTGCAGTCGACAGCGCACCCCATTCCCATGCGAGACCTGCTGCGAGTCCGTCGTTTTGCAGTGCCGCCAAGAATCGGTAGACGCCGAACCCGCGCCACGCCGGATTGTGCGCGGTGGTCAGTCTGGGCCGGACTTCGGCGCCCAGACGCGGGCTGTAGAGCACCACTCGATCGCCGTCGAGACGCACGGTCAGCTCGTCAACGCTGAGTTGGCGGTCGGTCGGCGCCCCTGATCGCCCCAGTAGCACCAGCTCGTAATCGCGCAGCACCGGCCGGGCCAACACATTGCCGACGCGTCCTTCAGGCAGGTGGATGATCTCGGCGAACACGACGCCAGGCGCGTGCGCCTCCTCGGCACGCAGATGGGACCGTACCGCGTCGTGCAGACGACCGTCGCCGTGACAAAAGCGTCCGAGCAGCTCGGCACCCGAAGGTCCACTGGCGCTGTGGATTTCGATGCCGTCATCGAGCACGCTGGCGAAGACGGCCAACGCGTCGGGTAGCGGCGGCGGCGTCGTGGTGGCAAGTCGGGCCACGGTGGCGGCGTCGAGCTCGAGTGTGTCGGCGCCGCTCTCACGCGCGCGCATCACGAGATCGAGCAGTGTCGCGTCGCGTGCGGTGAATGCGTAGTTGCCCGCCACGCCGCCCAGGTCCATTCCGGCCAGCAGCGGTGACTCGTCCGCTGCCGGATGCGACGACCGGTCGTACCCGACACCCATCTCCTCGTCGAGGGCCTCCATCAGGGGAATCTCGCGGTCTTCATAGCGGGTCGCGAAGTCGGCCTTGAACTGCCGCAACGCCGGATCGTCGCCACCGGCCGAAACGCGGTGCAGCAGATCCACCCCTTTGGCGAGCAGTGCCACCGCGTCGGGTCCAAGAATCAGGCCCGAGCCGGCGCGGTGCAGGTCGACCTGGACCAACCGGGCGCTGTCGCCGCCGCCGGCAAGGTCGAGCAGGCTGGCCGCCACGCTGTCGTAGGCCGACGGTGAGTTGCCGAGCCCGGCAGCGTCCAAGCGGGTGAGTTCCTCGGACACCCGCTCGAGCGCCTGCGACGTCGCGGCCAGATCCGGTCCGCTCAGCGACGACAACACGTGTGCCAACGGCTCAGGGCCGGTGACCGCGGGCTCCGCGATCGGGGTGAGCACATGCGCCTCGACAAGGGCGTCCACGTATTCGCGCGCTTCGTCGTGTTCGACTCCGGCTGCGGCCGCCACAGCCTGCGCGACCTTCTCGACCGAACACCCGCCGGTGGCCGTCTCCAGCGCGCAACGCAAAGGCGCGTCATCCTCGATCACGACCAGATGATGGGTGCGCCGCCCGTCGCGCAATCTGCTCTCGATGAGCCGCATCGCGCCGCCGGCGTGGTAGCGGCTGGAGTTGGGCTCGACCTCCATCGCCGGTCGGGCCGACGGGTCCTTCATCAGCCGCTCCACGAGCCCGGCAAGCGCCTCGGTGTCGGGTCTGCTGTGCCGAGTTGTGCCCTCGGGGCCGTCGACCAGCAGCGCGGTCGAATCTGAGACCGCTCCCAGCGCGCAGCCCGCGAACAGCCCGAAGGGCGTCGCGCGGGTGCACATCCGAACCAGGTATGCGGTCACCGATGCCGCGACCCGGTCATCGGGTTCGCCGGCCGCCAGTCGCTGCAGGAGCCCCGGCGACGCGAGGTGCAGCGCTTCGCGGACCTCGGGTCGCTCCGCCAGAACCTGCCAGTACTGGGGGTCGCTGCGCAGTCGGTCCAATTCCTCCATCGGGAGCAACGGGGCGCGCATCACGAAGAAGCCACTGGACTTCAGCGGTGCATTCATTTCGTCCCCTAACGCCCGGGCTCGACGACGAGTTGGCCGGCGACCAGTTGTGCGTAATAACCATCGGCGGCAAGGAGATCGCGGTGGCGGCCCACCTCGACGACCCGGCCCGCGTCCATCACGACGATGGTGTCGGCGTCGACGACCGTCGCGAGCCGATGCGCGACCAGTACGACGGTGCAGCCGAGCCGGGCGATGTTGGCATGCACCTTGGCCTCGGTGACGGTGTCGAGGTTGCTGGTGGCCTCATCGAGCAGCAGGAGCCGTGGTTGGGTGGCGAGTGCGCGGGCCAGGGCCAGTCGCTGGCGCTGACCGCCGGACAGTGAGGCGCCCGCGTCGGTCAGCGGCGTGTTCCACCCCATCGGCATCGCACGGATGTCCTCTGCGATGCCGGCCTGCTCGGCAGCGGCTTCGAGCTGCTCCAGCGGCAGACTCGGGTCGCCGAGGCTGAGGTTCTCCCGTATCGACAGCCCGAAGATGTACGGGTCCTGGGTCACCACCCCGATCTGCGAGCGCACGCTTCGCGGGTGCATCGTGGCCAGGTCGATGTCGTCGAGCAGCACACGTCCCGCGTCGGGCGGATACAGCCCAAGCAGCAGCCTGCCCAAGGTGGACTTGCCAGAACCCGAGCGTCCGACAACGGCCAGAACCTGCCCGGGGCGCACGTCGAGATCGACTCCGTCGATGGCGGGCGGGCCGTGCGGGGTGTAGCGAAAGCACAGCCCCTCGGCGCGCAGCGCACCGGTGAGGCGGGGCGCATGCCGCAGCTCGCGTCCGGCGGTCTCGGTCGGCGTGTTGAACACGTCATCGAGGCGGGCCATGTAGCTGCCGAGGAGCTGGATCTGCAGGACGGTGCCGACCAGGACGCCAAGGGGTTCCAGGAATGCGGTGGACAGTGCGGCCAACGCGAGCATGGTGCCCAGCGAGAGCTGCCCGCTGCCGACGAGGTAGGCCCCGAACAGCAGCACTGCGATCGGGGACAGCAGCGACAGTGCGTGCAGCGCGGTCTCGACCGTCGCCGAAAGGCGCCCGCGGCGCAACGAGACGTTCAGTTCGGCCACGAACAGGTTCGTCCAGTGCGATACCGCGCGCCGCTCGGCGCCTGCGGCCTTGAGGGTTTCGACCGCCGAGAACATCTCGTAGGCGTAGGACTGCGAGCGGGCCTCGGTGGCCAGCGCCTCACCCATCAGATGCTGATTGCGTCGCCGGGCCGCAAGCAGAACGATGACCTGGGCGGCGCCCAGTGCGACCACGAGCACTGCCAGCTGTGGCGACAAGAGGAAGATCACCAGCAGATACGCGGTGGCCAGAACGCCGTCCAGTATTGCGGCGATGGTTCCGCTGGTCAGAATTTCGCGGACGGTCGCGTTGCTGCGCAGCCGCATCATCAGATCGCCGGACGAGCGTTTGAGGAAGAACGCGTACGGCAGGTCCACCAGATGCTCGAGGAAGCCCAGGGTCATCTCGACGTCGAGCCGGCTGCGCAACCGCAGCAGAAGGTGGGCCCGCAGATAGGTGGCCAGCGCCGAATAGCAGATCAGCGCGGCCATCACCGCGGCGACGATCTTCAGTAAGCGGTCGTCACCCGCAGGCACGATCTGATCCACGATCACGCCGGTCAGGATTGGCACGGCCAGCGCCATCAGCCTGACCACCACCGAGGTGGCCAGCACCTTGCCGATTCCATTCGAGCGGGTCAGCAGGCGTCGCGCATGGTGCACCGCACCCGGTGGCTTGCGCCCGCCGGTGCTGAACGAATCACTGGGCTCCAGCATGATCGCCACGCCGCTGTACAGATCGCCGACGGCTTGCCACGAGACCCGGTACTTACCGGCGGCGGGATCGACGATCGTCACACCCCGGCGAGACGTCGAGTCCAGGACAACGAAGTGTGCGGCGCCCCAATGTAATACGGTGCCGCGGGGCAGCGCCCGCAGATCGTCGAGTTCGGTGGCCACCCCACGAGCGCGCAGACCGTACGCCGTCGCGGCTTCGGCGAGCCGCAACGCGTCCACGCCGTCGCGTCCCGTGCCGGTGGCTTCATGCATCTCCGACAGCGATACGTGGCGGCCGTGATAGGCGAGTGCCATGCACATCGCGGCGGCACCACAATCGGCCATCTCGGCCTGCGCGATGTGCGGGATCGCCCGCCGCCGCCACCTCACCAGAACCTCGGCAGGAAAACGTTTATCAACCGCTGGCGTTCTGCGGGCACCAGAAGCTCACCGGAGGACGCCGGGGTTGGCTGCGCCAATTGGGCGGTCACATCGGTGGCGGTCACCTCGACGATGACCGCGTCGACCGTCGATCCGGCGCCGTCGCGGAACCCCACAGTGGCGCCAGGGGCCGGCGATGGTTCTCCCGCGCGGTCCGCGGTCACGGTCGCGCCCTGCACAACCGCGGGCAACGCCGCAGTCTGCTCGACGGTGATCGTGGCGGCGGCGACAGCGCCCGCAGCCAACAGCACAGTCAGAGCGATGAGTCCCGCATCGATCCAACCCGGGTTTTTGATCAGCTCGCCGGGACGGGCCCCCGCCGACTGACGGTCTCGCCAGCTCGCGCGGAAGATCGACTCATAGCGAACTTCGCCGTCGTCGGTCATGACCTCACGGCCCCGTTTCTCGTCACATCGACTCCCCAAAGTGTGGCTGTTGCCGTGGCGCCGCGTGGCCGGATCAGCCATCGCGACGGCGGGTACCGCTACTTGGTCCGGTTGGTCGTCCTCGTGGGTATGCAGGTGCCGGTCTTGACGCCGCCTGCGCCGCCGTGGGCGGTGCTGAGCTCGTCTCGGGTCAGCGTGCGGATGCTCTGCCGACGCAGCGACAGGGGGTTCTGGGAACGCTCCATCGATGTCTCCTCGTATATGGAGGCCGGCGCCCACGCTGGGCGCCCGCTTCGTTGGTAGGAGCATCGACGGGCCCGGTCGGTGACACATTTCTGAGCAGAATCGGCCGTTTGGTTACACGCGGCGCTGCGGCGTCACCGGCTCTGGGTAGCGTGGGCGAGCGTGGCGCTCTACCGCAAGTACCGACCGGCGACTTTCTCCGACGTGGTTGGCCAGGAGCACGTCACCGAACCGCTGTCCACCGCGCTGACGGCCGGGCGCATCAACCACGCCTACCTGTTCTCCGGGCCGCGCGGATGCGGGAAGACGTCGTCGGCGCGCATCCTGGCGCGCTCCCTGAACTGCGAGCAGGGGCCAACGGCCACACCGTGCGGTGTCTGCGACTCGTGTGTCGCGTTGGCGCCCAACGGGGGCGGCAGTGTCGACGTCACCGAGCTCGACGCCGCCAGCCACGGCGGTGTCGACGACACCCGCGAGCTTCGCGACCGCGCCTTCTACGCGCCGGCACAGTCGCGGTACCGCATCTTCATCGTCGACGAGGCGCACATGGTCACCACGGCCGGTTTCAATGCGCTGCTGAAGATCGTCGAGGAGCCACCCGAGCACCTGATCTTCGTATTCGCCACCACCGAGCCCGAGAAGGTGCTGCCGACCATTCGCTCGCGCACCCACCACTACCCGTTCCGGTTGTTGGCGCCGCGGACCATGCGCTCGCTTCTGGAGCGCATCTGCGCGCAGGAGAACGTGACGGTGGACGATGCGGTCTACCCGCTCGTCATCCGTGCCGGTGGCGGATCGCCGCGAGACACGCTGTCGGTGCTCGACCAGTTGTTGGCGGGCGCGGACGGCAATCAGGTCAGCTACCCGCGAGCCCTGGCACTGCTGGGGGCAACCGATGTGGCGCTGATCGACGACGCGATCGATGCGCTCGTGGCGGGCGACGCCGCGGCGCTGTTCGGTGCCGTCGAAGGGGTGATCGACGCTGGCCATGACCCGCGGAGGTTCGCCGCCGATCTGTTGGAGCGATTTCGCGATCTGATCGTGTTGCAGTCGGTTCCCGATGCGATCGCGCGAGGCGTGGTTGACGGTCCCGAGGACGTGCTGGAACGAATGCGAGATCAAGCGACCAGGGTGGGCAGCGCCACGCTGACCCGCTACGCCGAAGTCGTGCACGCCGGGCTGGGCGAGATGCGCGGGGCCACCGCGCCGCGACTGCTGCTCGAGGTCGTGTGCGCGCGGCTGCTGCTGCCGTCGGCCAGCGACACCGAGTCGGCGTTGTTGCAACGCGTCGAACGCATCGAGACGCGGCTGGACATGTCGATCCCGCAGGGTGAGCAGTCCGGCGCACCCAAGCAGTTCGCCCGCAAGAGCAAGGCGCCAGAGCCGACCCCCGAGCCCCAGGTGGCACCGGAGCCGACGCCCGAACTGAAGCCCGCACTGGAACCGACCGTGGTGGTTGAGCCGACCCCGATGGCGCAGCCGGAGGCCACCCCTGAGCCTGCGCCGGAACCGAAGCCGGTCTCTCCTCCGCCGGTGCGCCAGCCCTCAGACCCGGTCGTGACGGCGCCCCCACCGGCGGCCGTCACCGGTGAGCCCAACGCGGCGGCGGTGCGCAGCATGTGGACGACGGTGCGCGAGAAGGTCCGTCAACGCAGCCGCACCACCGAGGTGATGCTGGCGGGCGCGATCGTCCGCGCCGTCGAGGGCGACACCCTGGTGCTCAGTCACGAGTCTGCGCCGCTGGCCAAGCGGCTGACCGAACAGCGCAACGCCGATGTGATCCGTGAGGCACTCAAGGATGCAATCGGGGTGGACTGGAAGATCCGTTGTGAGGCAGGGCCACCCGGCGCGCCGGCGCCGCAACCGGAGGAGCCGCCGGCCTCGTCCGCGTCACCACAGCGCGACGGCGACGACGAGGAGAGCATGCTCGCCGAAGCGGGCAGCGATACTTCGGAAACACCGCGGCGCGACCCCGAGGAAGCGGCGCTTGAGCTACTTCAGAACGAACTCGGTGCCCGTCGCATTGAGGGCGGCTGAGCTGCTAGGGCGTCCACCACGGGCGCAGCGGTAGGCCGCCGTCGTTACCGCGCGAATCGAGCTTGACGGCCAGAACCTGGTGCAGCTGAACGACATTGGTCTCGAAGCCGACCCGTGAGCCGGCCATGTACAGGCCCCACACCTTCGCCGTCGGCAGGCCGACCTCTTCGACAGCCTCGTCCCAGTGTTCGACGAGGTTGGCGCACCAGTCGCGCAGTGTCAGCGCGTAGTGGTTGCGCAGGTTCTCCTCGTGCACCACTTCGAGGCCGACATCCTGTGCCTCGGTGATGATGCGTCCTGAGCCGGTGAGCTCCCCGTCGGGGAAGACGTAGCGGTCGATGAACCCGTCTGCCTTCGCGCCAGTGCGATTGTCGTGGCGGGTGATGCAGTGGTTGAGCAGGAGCGCGCCGGTGCGCATCTTGGACTGGAGGAACCGGAAGTAGGCCGGGTAGTTCTGCACGCCGATGTGCTCGGTCAGCCCGATCGAGGAGACCGCGTCGAACTGCGACTCGCGGATGTCGCGGTAGTCACCGTGGCGCACCTCGGCCAGGTCGGACAGGCCCTGCTCGGCGATGGCGTTCTGCGCCCACTCCGCCTGTTCCTTGGAAAGCGTGACGCCGATGGCTTTCACACCTTGGCGGGCGGCGTAGCGCACCATGCCGCCCCAGCCGCAGCCGACATCGAGCAGGCGATCGCCGGGCTGCAGGCGCAGCTTCTCGAACACCAGCCGGTACTTGTTCTCCTGTGCCTCTTCCAGGGTCGCGTCACCAGACGTATAGCTCGCGCAGGTGTAGGTCATCGAGGGACCGAGCACCCACTCGTAGAACTTGTTCGAGACGTCGTAGTGGTGGTGGATGGCCTCCGCGTCGCGAGTCTTGCTGTGGCGCAAGCCCTCCATGACACGGCGCCACCTCGGCAGCGCCTCCTGGGGCGGTGGTGCGATCGGCTTGAGGTGCTCGAAGCCGATGGACCGGACCACGTTGGCCAGCACCCGCGCGGGTGGACGCTTGAAGTCCATGTTGTCGCGCGAGGCGAGTGCGTTGATCAACTCGTACGGGTCGCCGGGATGGACGCCGATGGGTTCGAGGTCGCCGGATACGTAGGCGCGGGCCAGCCCGAGTTCGCCGAGCCCAGTCGCGAGGTACGTGGTGCCGCGCGGCGTCAGCAGGTTTAGGCCGACGGTGGCGTCCTCTGGTCCCGCCGAGCTGCCGTCGTAGGCGGTGAATTTGAGCGGTACCTCGCCCACGGCGAAGATCTCGAGGATCTTTGCCAGGGTGAGCCGCCCGGCCGGCGCGTGTTTCGAGTCTTCTTTGAACGTGGTCATCGTCGTTGCACCGCCTTTGCGTACAGGTCGAGGAGTCGGGAATCGGGGTCGTAGGTCTTCTTCACGGTCTTGTACGTTTCTCCACCATAGAGTTCGTCGAACTCGTCGGCGCTGTAGTACGCATCGGAGTACAGCGATTTGTGACCTTCGAGGTCGCTGACCTTACGTTCGATCAGCTTATTGGTGTGTCCTTCTGTCGGGCCGACCGGCACCGACGACCAGAAGCCGATGTTGACATACGTGCGCTGGGCCCGGATCGGATACAGCGGCCAGGTGGTGTCTTCGCGGAGTCGCAACGGACACAACCAGATCGGCTCGATGGGCACGTTGTCCAGGAACCAGTCGACGAATTCCGCCGCACGACTGATGGGCACCTCGATGTCCTGAACGACCCGTTCCAATGGCGGTCGGCCGTTGCGCTTCTCGATCTTGTCGGCGATGTTGAAGCGCTGGTCGTAGCCGATCAGCTTCCAGTAGAAGGCGCTTCGCCGGTAGCGCCGCGGCCAGAACCGGCGGATCCGCGGATCCTGCGCGCCGAATGCCCTTGAGCACCAGAACCAGTCGGTGTCCCAGCGCCACAGGTAGTCGTGGATCGTCAGCCGGTCGTGCTTCTCACCTTCGGGATGCTGGATGGAACGGTAGTAGATCTGCTGGCCGGTGTAGTCGCTGACCGGACCCGGCGTCGCGGTCCGGAACCCGAGCGTCAGGTAGCTCTCGTCGGCCGAGAACACGACGCCGTCGAGGTAATCCACGGGCTTGCCGTCATGGCCGCCGGCTTCGATGATGCGATCCATCGACGCGAACAGATCCGCCAGCGTGTGGAACCGCAGATGGCGAATCTCGACGAACGGTTTGACCGGCTCTAGCTCGATCTTGATGCGAACCGAATACCCAAGTGTGCCATAGGAGTTGGGGAAGGCTCGAAACAGGTCGGAATGCTCGTCGGCCGAGGCGGTCAGCACTTCACCGGTGCCGGTGAGGATATCCATCTCGAGTACCGACTCATGTGGAAGGCCGTTGCGGAACGACGTCGACTCGATGCCCAGTCCGGTGACGGCCCCGCCGAGGGTGATGGTCTTCAGCTGTGGCACCACCAGCGGTGCCAGCCCGTAGGGGAGGGTGGCCGCGACCAGATCCTCGTAGGTGCACATACCGGCCACGTCCGCGGTGCGCTTCTCGGGGTCGACGGCGATGACGCCGCCCAGGCCCGAGACGTCGAGGCCCTTGGTCGACGTCTTCGCACGGGTACGGAACAGGTTCGATGTGGGTTTGGCAAGGCGAACCGTCGCATTCGGGGGGATCGCCCGATAGCTGGCGAGGAGCCGCTCGACCCCGGCGGAGTGAGCAGTACGTGCGGCGGTCTCCACTACAGACACGCATATACGCTAGTCCGCGGCCGCAACCGATGCGACCGCACAACCCTTGATCACCCCCGACCTAGGAGTTTGGTAACCGATGGGACAGGTCAGCGCGTCCAGCACTGTCGAGATCGCCGCCTCGCCGGAGACCGTGTTGGCGGCAGTCGCCGACTATGCGACCGTGCGCCCGAAGATTCTCTCGCCGCACTACAGCGCCTACCAGGTGCTCGAGGGCGGCCGGGGGGCGGGCACCGTGGCGTCGTGGAAGCTTCAGGCCACCAAGTCGCGGGTCCGTGAGGTCAAGGCCAGCGTCGACGTGGCCGGTCACACCGTCATCGAGAAGGACGCCAACTCGACCATGATCACGAACTGGACGGTGGCCCCTGCAGGGGCGGGCTCGACGGTGACGGTCAAGACGTCTTGGCAGGGTGCGGGGGGCATCGGCGGTTTCTTCGAGAAGACGTTCGCGCCGCTGGGACTGCGCAAGATCCAGGGCGAGGTCCTCGACAATCTCAAGAAGCAGGTGGAGGGCCGCTAGCCGCCTTGGGGCGGCGCCCATCGGAATGTGCTTGGCGCGGTCCTATGGTCGAGATCGACGCCAGGGCTGTGAATCGGCCGGCAGCATCTTTCCCACGACCGTGGTGTCGATTTCGACCGTAGGAGCGCGATCAGGCTCTGCCGCCCGCCGCCTTTCCGCTAGGAAGAGCCGAGGAAGCCTGCGATACCGCGTACCACGGCGTCGGCGTACTTCTGCCGTCCCTCGGGTGTCTTCATCAGCGCGGAGTCGGCGGGGTTCTTCATGTTGCCCAGTTCGACCAGGATCGACGGGAACTGGGCCAGGTTGAGCCCGGCGATGTCAGCGCGCGGATTCAGGCCGCCGTCGCCGACATAGGTCGACGGCACCAGGCCCGAGGCCTGCAACTGGTCCTTCATGATTTGGGCGAACCGCACCGACGGTCCGGCCTGCACGTCGTTGAGCGGCGGGGACGAGTAAAGGACGTGGAAGCCGCGGCCGTTCGCAGGCCCGCCGTCGCCGTGGATGCTGACGACCGCGTCGGGATGCACCGAGTTCGCCAGCGCCGCACGTTCGTCGACACACGGCCCCGCTCCGGTGTCGTCGCCGCGCGACATCGCGGTGCGCACGCCCAGCGCGGTGAGCGCCTGACGGATGCGCAGCGTGGTCTCCCAGGCGAACGAATGCTCGGGGTAGCCGTCGTCGGTGGAAGTGCCGCTGGCCTGGCAGTCCTTGGTGCCGCCGCGGCCGGTGGGCACCTGCCTGCTGATCACCGCGGCGTCGTTGGATCCCTGGTGTCCGGGGTCGAGGAAGACGATCTTGCCGGCGATATTGGCCGGCGCCGCCGATGCCGGGCTGGCGAGCGTCGATGCGGCGATGAGCAGTCCGGTCGCGACAGCGGCGCAGGAGCGCATTGTCTTGGTGGTACCGACACGCAGGCGGGGATGCACGGGCGCCACCGTAGCGCCGACCGCGGCTACTGTTGAACACCAAACCGACGACGCAACCACATCGAGACCAATACGCAAGGGGATCGTCATGCAACCCGGTGGTGGAGGCCAACCCGATATGTCCGCGCTCCTCGCCCAGGCCCAGCAGGTGCAGCAGCAGTTGATGGAGGCTCAGGCGGCGCTGGCCGCGGCCGAGGTCAACGGACAGGCGGGCGGTGGCCTGGTGCAGGTCACGATGAAGGGCAGCGGCGAGGTGATCGCCGTTCGGATCGACCCCAAGGTCGTCGACCCCGAGGACGTCGAGACGCTGCAGGATCTCGTGGTCGGCGCGATCGCCGACGCGTCCAAGCAGGTCACGATCCTGGCGCACGACCGGCTGGGGCCACTGGCCGGCGGCATGGGCGGCGACTTAGGGCTGCCGGGACTCTGACTTGTTCGAAGGACCGGTCCAGGATCTGATCGACGAGCTCGGCAAGCTGCCGGGTATCGGGCCGAAGAGCGCGCAGCGTATTGCGTTTCATCTGCTCTCCGTCGAACCGCCGGACATCGACCGGTTGACGGCGGTTTTGGGCAAGGTCCGCGACGGGGTGACGTTCTGTGCGGTGTGCGGAAATGTTTCCGACGACGATCGGTGCAGGATCTGTTCGGATGCCCGCCGCGACGGATCGGTGGTTTGTGTCGTCGAGGAGCCCAAGGATGTGCAGGCCGTCGAGCGCACCCGCGAGTTCCGTGGCCGCTACCACGTGTTGGGCGGTGCGTTGGATCCGCTGTCGGGAATCGGGCCTGAGCAACTGCGGATTCGCGAGCTGCTGAACAGGATCGGCGAACGGGTGGACGGCGTGGACATCAGTGAGGTGATCATCGCGACCGATCCGAACACCGAAGGCGAAGCGACGGCGACGTATCTGGTACGGATGCTGCGCGATATCCCTGGTCTCACCGTGACGCGGATCGCCTCGGGGCTGCCGATGGGCGGCGACCTGGAATTCGCCGACGAGCTGACGCTGGGCCGCGCGCTCGCGGGCCGCCGCGCCATGGCCTAGCTTCCTGGTCTCGTGCCGCGGGGCTCGTGCGCGACCCGTCACGCCCAAATCCGGCTTTTGTCGACGTCTACTCGGACTTTCTCTGCAAAAGTCGACTTTCGGCTGGTGTCGGTGGCAGGGAGCACGATGCACCCATGGCTGAAATCTTGCTCGGTAGTGAAGCATTGGCCGCGGGCGTGGTGACGCGCCACGGTCTCCAACGTTGGTATAGGCCGCTCTTCCGCGGTGTGTACATCGAAAAGCATGCCGTGCCGTCGCTGCGCGACCGGGCGATCGGTGCGTGGCTCGCGACGCGGCGCAAGGGCGTCGTCGCGGGCGTGGCTGCCGCCGCTCTACACGGCGCGCCGTGGATCGATCCCGACGAACCCATCGAGCTCGTCGGCGTCAAGAGTCAGCCTCAGGACGGCCTGATCCCGCGGTCCGAACGCATCGCCGCCGACGAGATCACCCGGATCTCGGGGCTACCGGTGACGTCGCGCGTCCGAACCGCTTTCGACCTCGGCAGGCACCTGTCTCGTCCGGACGCGCTCGCGCATCTCGACGCGTTGATGTGGAACCAGCGCTTTCAGATCGACGATGTGCTGGCGCTCAGTGACAGGTACCCGCGCGTCCGCGGTACCCGGCAATTGCGCGAACTGCTTCCACTCGTCGACGGGGGAGCGTCTTCCCCCAGGGAATCGCGAATCCGGCTGTTGCTGATCGACGCGGGATTTCCTCGGCCCGAGACGCAGATAGCCGTCCTGCGCGGCGTCACTCCGGTGGCATGGCTGGACATGGGGTGGTCCGAATATCAGGTGGCCGTCGAATACGACGGCGATCACCATCGCAAGAATCGCCGCCAATATGTGAAGGACATCGCGAGGCTACGCATGCTCGAGGCACTCGGCTGGATCGTCATCCGCGTGATCGCCGAGGACAAGCCGCAAGACGTGATCGCACGGGTCGAGGCTGCCCTGGTGAGCCGCGGCTGCTTCATCGAAATCAACGAATTGCAGCGGTTCACGCGCACTTTCGCTGCATAACGTGGATTGCGATGGCCTAGACGCGGCGGGGTGCCGCGAGGCGCTCCTTGCGCAACAGCTCGACCTCGTCGTTCTGCAGCGGGGCCAGGTCGCCGACCACGCGCGAAAGCAGATAGTCGGCCAGCTGCGGATTGCGCGCCAGACACGGCCCGTGCAGGTACGTCGCGACGATGCCGCCTTGTACCGCGCCGTCGATGCCATCGCCCGCACGGTTGCCCGCCCCGCTGATTACTCGCGCCAACGGCTGGGCCGCCGAACCCAGAACCGTTCCGCCGCGGTGATTCTCGAAACCCGTCAGGCGTTGCGACAGCTCCGGCAGCAGGGGCTGCGACACCAGTTCACCGATCGTGCGCGTGTCCTGCGGGGACGTCGTGACGTCGAGCATTCCCACGCCATCGACACGCTCGCCCGACGATGTCTCATACCAGTGGCCGAGCACCTGGATCGCCGCGCAGATCGCGAGCACCGGCGCACCCCTCGACGCCGCCTGCTGCAAACCGGGGTAACGGATCAAGTGCTTGGTGGCCAGCCGCTGCGCGTAATCCTCCGCGCCGCCGAGGGCATAGAGGTCCAACTCGGCTGGAACCGGATCCGCCAAGGTGATCTCGACGATCTCCGCTTCGAAACCGCGCAACCGCAACCGTTGGCGCAACACCACGGAATTGCCGCCGTCGCCATAGGTTCCCATCACGTCGGGCAGCACCAACCCGATCCGCACCGTCGACTCAGCCACGTCGCGACAACGATCGTTGCAGGGTGAGGAAGGCGGTGTAGTTGGCTACCACCTCGACGTGCCCAGGTGGGCAGGACGTGATCGCCTCAACGGCGTTGTGCACCAGGGTGTGTTCGACGCCGGCGTAGCCCAGTCGTACCGCCAGATCGGTGCCGCGCTCGCCCGCGGCCACGACGGGTTTGCCGATGAAATGCTCGAAGTTGACATCCCACAGCCACGACAGGTCTTCCCCGTCTGGCACCTGACCGTTGACCGAGATCACCACCGAGCCGGCGTCGGTGTCGACCATCGACAGCGCCTCCTGCCAGCCCGCCGGGTTCTTGGCCAGCAGCATGCGCACCGTGTGCTGCCCCAGTCGCAGTGTGCTGTAGCGACCGGCGACCTCGTCGACGCCGGACACCGCCGCCACGGCCGCCGCGGGGTCGGCGCCCAGTGCGACAGCCGCCGCCACTGCCTGGGTGGCGTTGCCGCGGTTGACTTTTCCGGGTAGCGCCAGCTGCATCGGCAGTGACAACCCATCCGGCCCGTGGATGTGGGTATCGTCGTAGGACCACTGCGGCGTGGGCCGCTTGAAATCTGTTCCCGTCGAATACCAGTGGGCGCCGTCGCGGACGATGACCTCGCCCGAGCGCGGGCAGCTCACCGAATCGTTGGCCCACCCGCCGCCCGCGGCCACCCAGACCACGTCGGGGCTGTCGTATGCGGCAGACGTCATCAACACGTCGTCGCAATTCGCGACGACCGCCGTCGACGGATGACGCGCGAGCCCGCCCCGCAGGGTGCGCTCGATGTGATTGATTTCACCGACCCGATCGAGCTGATCCCGCGACAGATTCAGCAGCACGATCACGGCGGGATCGAGGGCGTCGGCCACATGCGGTACGTGCATCTCGTCGACCTCGAGCGCCGCCAGGGCCGCCTCCCGCGTTCCCGCGAGGGCCGCGACCAGTCCGGCGTCCATGTTCGCGCCCTCGGCGTTGGTCGCGACCGATCCCAGCGTCCCCAGCGCCGCCGCGGTCATCCTGGTGGTCGTCGACTTACCGTTCGTGCCGGTCACGACCACCGTGCGACGGCCCTCGCCGAGTTGGCCGAGTATCGATTTGTCCAGCGTCATCGCGACCAGACCACCGATCATCGCGCCGGCGCCGCGACCGGATACCCGCGACGCCCAGCGCGCACCGGCACCGGCGGCCAGCGCTGTACGTCCGCGAATGGTGACCATCCCCGGAAGTCTAAAAGGCCAGAAGCAGGTAGCCGACACGCTGGCGAGTGATCCGGTGATGTCAGCGGTCCCGTGCCATCCTCGAAAGCGTGAGCCAATCAGGTGCCGAATGTCGCCGGCCGGCCGGCTCCTGGGGCCGCCCGGCAGCCGAAGACGGCGCGGGCTGGGCCGTCGTCGACGTGGAGACCTCGGGTTTCCACCCAGGACATGCCCGGGTCATCAGCATCGCGGCGCTGGCTCTGGGCGACGACGGCAACGTCGAACGGAGCCTCTACACACTGCTCAACCCCGGAGTCGATCCCGGACCGACCCATGTCCACGGGTTGACCGCCGAGATGCTGGAGGGCCAGCCCTGCTTCGCCGACATCGTCGGCGATCTGATCGATCTGCTCCGTGGCCGCACTCTGGTGGCGCACAACGTCGGGTTCGATTACTCGTTCCTGACCGCCGAGGCCGAGATGGTCGACGCGGAGCTGCCCATAGACACCGCCATGTGCACCGTCGAACTGACCCGCAGACTCGAGTTGGGCACCGAGAACCTGCGGCTGGAAACACTTGCCGCGCACTGGGGTATCACGCAACTGAAGCCGCACGACGCCCTCGACGACGCGATGGTGCTCGCGCAGATCCTCAAACCGGTACTGGTGCGCGCCCGCGAACGCAAAGTGTGGCTGCCGGTCCGCCCGCTGTCACGGCGGGAGTGGCCCAACGGCCAAGTGACACATGAGGAGTTGCGGCCACTGAAGAAGCTGGCGGCGCGGCTGCCCTGCCCGTACGCCAATCCCGGCCGGTTCGTCGTGGGGCGGCCGCTGGTTCAGGGCATGCGGGTCGCCGATTGCGGCAGAGGTCGACCGCACGCACGAGGAACTCGTCGAGCGGATCGTGCACGCCGGCCTGTCGTATACGGACGCCGTCGACGCCGAAACCTCGCTCATCATCTGCAACGAGGCCCAACCCGAACAGGGCAGGGGCTACCAGGCCCGCGAACTCGGCGTTCCGTTCCTCTCGGACGCTGATTTCATGCTCGGTCTCGACGCCGTCGTCGGCGGCAGCACCATCGAGGAGTTCACCGACACCACGGCCGCCGGCGACCAGTTCGCGCTGTTCTAAGCCACGCGAGGACGTCGATCAGGCCAGCGCCTTGGCCTTCAGCGAGTCGTACTCACTCTGCGTGATCGTGCCGGCGTCGAGCAGTTCCTTGGCGTGCGCGATCTCCTCGGCCGGTGACCGTCCTGCGGCTTCGCGGATGTAGTCGTCGGCGGCCCGCTTGGCCGCGGCGGCCGCTTCGTGCGAGCGCTGCGCCATGCCCTGGCCACGGAAGATCAAGTAAATCACCGCTGTCAGCCACGGGATCAGGAACAGGAAGACGACCCAGATCGCCTTGATGAATCCCGACGTCTTGTGGTCACGCCAGAACAGGTCGGTGAGAATCTGGAACAGCACGAGCAGGTATGCGATCCAGGCGAAAATGATCAGGAAATGCCAGAGGAAATCCCAGGTAGAACCCCAGTTCACGATCAGCTCCTTTTTTGACTGACGACTGAGCACGCAGTCGACCCTGCGTGTGTCCGTCAGTTAATCACGGACCAGCGGGATCCTCGGCCGATCAGCGCGCAGCGCGGTTGACCGCAGACACCACCGCGCGAAGTGATGCGGTGGTTATCGACGTCGCGATACCGACGCCCCAGACGGTCCTGCCGCCGATCGACGTCTCGACGTAGGCCGCGGCCTGCGCCTCCTCGCCGGCCGACAACGCGTGCTCGGAGTAATCGAGGACCGAGACGTCGATGCCGATCGCACCGAGCGCGTCGATGAACGCCGCGAGCGGACCGTTGCCCGCACCGACGATTTCGCGTTCGACACCGTCGACCTTGACGACCGCCTCGATGGTGTCGGTGCCACCGTCCACCTCGGATGCGGTCACCTTCTGCCGGATGCGCTCCAGCGGTCGTATCGGCGCCAGGTACTCCTCGGCGAAGACGTCCCACATCTCCTTCGGTGACACCTCACCCCCCTCGCCGTCGGTGATCTTCTGGATCGCCTGGGAGAACTCGATCTGCAGACGCCGCGGCAGGGCCAACCCGTGGTCGGCCTTCATGATGTAGGCCACGCCGCCCTTGCCCGACTGCGAATTCACCCGGATGACAGCCTCATACGTGCGTCCGACGTCGCGCGGATCGATGGGCAGATACGGAACCTGCCAGAGAATGTCATCGACGTCGGCGTCCTGCTCGTCGGCCGACACCTTCATGGCATCCAGGCCCTTGTTGATCGCATCCTGATGGCTGCCGGAGAAGGCGGTGTACACGAGATCGCCTCCGTACGGATGGCGTTCGTGCACCGGCAGCTGGTTGCAGTACTCGACGGTGCGGCGGATCTCGTCGATGTTGGAGAAGTCGATCTGCGGGTCGACACCGCGGGAGAACAGGTTCATGCCCAGCGTGACGAGGCAGACGTTGCCGGTGCGCTCGCCGTTGCCGAACAGGCAGCCCTCAATCCTGTCGGCGCCGGCCTGGTAGCCCAATTCCGCTGCGGCGACGGCGGTTCCGCGGTCGTTGTGTGGGTGCAGGCTCAGGATGATGGCCTCGCGCGGACTGAGGTGCCGGTTCATCCACTCGATCGAATCGGCGTACACGTTCGGAGTCGCCATCTCGACGGTCGCGGGCAGGTTCACGATCAGCGGCACCTCGGGTGTGGGCCCGATGATCGCCGCGACCGAATTGCAGACGTCGACGGCGTACTCCAGTTCGGTCCCGGTGTAGGACTCGGGCGAGTACTCGAACCGCCACTTCGTGTCCGGATACTTCTTGGCTTCCTCGACGCACATCCGCGCGCCGTCGGTCGCAATGGCTTTGACCACTTCGCGATCGGCGCGGAACACCACCCGCCGCTGCAGTATCGAGGTGGAGTTGTAGAAGTGCACGATCGCTCGCGGCGCACCTTCGCACGCCTGGAACGTGCGCTCGATCAGCTCGGGCCGACACTGCGTGAGCACCTGGATGGTGACGTCTTCGGGGATGGCCCCGGTGGTGATGATCTCGCGAACGAAGTCGAAGTCGGTCTGGCTGGCCGACGGGAAGCCGACCTCGATCTCCTTGTACCCCATGCGCACCAGCAGGTCGAACATGCGGCGCTTGCGGGCAGGGCTCATCGGGTCGATCAGGGCCTGGTTGCCGTCCCGCAGGTCGACCGCACACCACATCGGCGCGCGGTCGACGATCTTGTCGGGCCACGTGCGGTCGAACGGAACGGACGCTGCGGCTCCTGCCGGGACTCCGCCCGACACCTCGTCGGCGAACGGGCGATACCGCCCGACCGGCATCGATGAGCCGCGTTGGGTGTTCCAGCCCGGTTGGCCGGGGTTCGGCGGACCGGAGGGCGTGGTGAGCGTGCGAGTCGACGTGAAGGCGTCGGGTGAATCTGGTGCGGGTCTTGAGAAGGTGGTCACGATGGTTGCTCCGGGTTGTCGATGGAATCACGACCGGCGCATCGCGAACACCCGCGACGGGAAGCCGGTCTGATCAGACCCCGTCGCGGCTGCTGAGAAGGAGCACCCGCTGCACGTGCACACTGTATCAAGCGAGCGCGGGGGCCCGAAACCCCAGGTTGTTCTACAGCCCTGCCAACTGGGGCAGTCCGGTGTCGGGTCAGACCTGCGAGTCGGGGAAGGCGATCACCGACAGGAAGCGGATCGGCAGCTCGACCAGGTCCACCGGTCCGTGTGCACCCTCGCCGTCGAACTGCAGCGAGTCACCCCGGTTGCAGCCGGTACACCGTGCGGCTGTGGCTGTAGTCCATGACGCCCTCGAGCATGAAGATGAACTCCGTGCCCGGATGCTGGAACAGGGGATAGGTCTGGCTCTTCGCCGACAGCGTGACATGGAGGCACTCGAGGCGCTTGTGCTCGCCGCGCAGCGAGCCGAGCAGCTGGTACTCGTGGCCCTCCTTGGTGCCGTTGCGCACGATGCGTGCACCCGTGCCCGCGGTGACGAACGCGGCGGGACGCTCGACATCCGCGCCGCGGAACAGGCTGGTGACCGGAACGTCGAAACCATTGGCCAGCAGGGCCAGTGTGCTCAGGCTGCATGATGTCTGGGCATTCTCGATCTTGGACATCATCGCCTTCGAGATTCCGACGCGCGTGGCCATTTCGGCGACAGTGAGCCCGTGCTGGAGGCGGAGCTGGCGGACATTGCGCCCGATCGCGGCCTCCAATTCGAGTTCCTCGACCGGCGCCTGCGGATCGCGTTCACGCGCTGTGCCGGATCTGTTGCGCAGTAGCGGGACGTCAGACATGGATCGGTGCGGGGTCAACGCATCTGTCCTGCAGCGGAATACGGATAGGGGCTCTGCAGGAGATCCCCTTCCGTGAACCGCGACAGCCGGAAGTCCTTCTCCGGAATGCGGGGGTCGGAGCTGCGGCCATCGACGACGAGATCGGCGACCAACCGGCCGACGGCGGGTGCGATCTTGAATCCGTGACCGCTGAAGCCGGCGGCGATGACGAGACCTTCCACGTCGGTCCTGCTGATGACCGGGTTCCAATCCGGCGTGACGTCGTAGCAGCC
The DNA here is from genome assembly GCA_963843135.1 of uncultured Actinomycetota bacterium. GTDB lineage: Bacteria > Actinomycetota > Actinomycetes > Mycobacteriales > Mycobacteriaceae > Mycobacterium. Next base: position 287,006 of record CAWJJA010000019.1, on the reverse strand, counting down.
GGCGTAGCTTCCGGTGATCGCCGCACCGGTGAAGCCGGGGAATCTGGTGCCGACGCGTTCGACGGTGTCCTCGACGAAGGACTCGGTGGCGCGGTTGAGGTATGCGTCGGGGTTCGCGTCCTCGACGTCGGACAGATCGCTGTTGCCGAACAGCAGCTCACCGCCGGGCTCCGGCCGGATGTATTGCAGGGAGACGAGATCGGAGAACACCGGCACATTGCCGATCGGGACGCCGGGCGCGATGATGACCAGCTGTTCGCGGACAACCCGGATGGGCACGTCGATGCCGTAGGGCGTGAGCAACGGTGGCGTCCAGACGCCTGTTGCGACCACGACGGTTTCCGCGGCGATTTCGTCTCCATCGGCCAACCGCACTCCAGCGACCTTGTCACGCTTGATCAGCAGGTCGGTCACGTTGGCGCCCTGACGAATCCGTACACCTGCCGCCCGTGCCGACGCCGCGAATGCCTGCGCTGTCCGGTAGGCATCACCGTAACCGCCGCGCGCCTCCCACGCGAATGCCTCGAATGCCGTCAGGTCCGCGTGCGGCCACAACCCGGCCACCTCCACGGCGTCGATCTCCTCGGTCTGAACGCCGACGGCGCGCTGCGCGGCAAGGCTACTGCGCAACGAGAAGGCATCCCCTTCACCCACACCGACGACATAGCCGGTCTGGCAGAAGCCGATGTCGAGTGCGTGATCCCCGAGGAAATCCCCAGCCTTCTCGAACACCTCGAGGCCGACGTTGGCCATCGCGGCCAGTGAGCTGACGCCATAGTGGCAGCGCACGATGCCGCTGGACTTGCCGGTCATGCCCGCGCCGACGGTACTGCGCTCGGCCACAACCACATTCGTAACGCCGCGCTGCGAAAGTGCCCAGGCTGCGGCGGCGCCTTCGATGCCGCCGCCGACGATCACGACGTCCGCGGTGCTCATCGGCCCGGAATCCATTCGGTACCTGCCAGCGGGACGCGGGCCATCGCCGCGGCCTCGATCGTGACCGCGACCAGGTCTTCGGGTTCGAGATGGCACACGTGGGACTTCCCGCAGGCCCGCGCCATCGTCTGGGCCTCCATGGTGAGCACCCGCAGGTAGTTGGCCAGCCGCCGGCCACCTTCGACGGGGTCGAACCGGGATGCCAGCTGCCAATCCTGTGTGGTGATACCCGCCGGGTCGGTGCCGTCCTGGAAGTCGTCGAAGAAACCCGCAGCGCTGCCGAGCTTTTCGTAGTCGGCGGAGTAGCGAGGGTGGTTGTCGCCCAGCGCGATCAGTGCTGCGGTACCGATCGCGACCGCGTCGGCTCCCAGCGCCAGTGCCTTGGCGACGTCGGCTCCGGTACGGATGCCGCCCGAGACGATCAGCTGCACTTTACGATGCACGCCGAGTTCCTGCAGGGCCTGCACCGCCTGCGGAAGCGCGGCCAGCGTCGGCACGCCGACGTGTTCGATGAACACCTCCTGAGTCGCGGCCGTGCCGCCCTGCATCCCGTCGACCACGACGACATCTGCTCCCGCATGCACCGCGAGCTTGACGTCGTAGTACGTGCGGGTGGCGCCGACCTTGACATAGATCGGCTTCTCCCAGTCCGTGATCTCCCGTAGCTCGTTGATTTTGATGGTCAGGTCGTCGGGACCGGTCCAGTCGGGATGCCGGCACGCCGAGCGCTGGTCGATGCCTTCGGGCAGGGTGCGCATGCCAGCGACGCGCGGCGAGATCTTCTGACCGAGCAGCATGCCGCCCCCACCGGGCTTGGCCCCCTGGCCGAGGACGACCTCGACGGCGTCGGCCTTTCGGAGGTCATCGGGGTTCATCCCGTACCGCGACGGAAGGTATTGGTAGACCAGATGTTTGCTCTGCGTCCGTTCCTCGCGGGTCATGCCGCCGTCGCCGGTCGTCGTGGAGGTGCCGACCTCGCTGGCGCCGCGGCCGAGCGCCTCTTTCGCCGGACCGGACAGAGCGCCGAAGGACATACCGGCGATGGTGACCGGGATATCCAGGTGAAGCGGTGCTTTGGCGTAACGGTCGCCGAGCACGACATCGGTGTCGCACCGTTCGCGGTATCCCTCCAGCGGATAGCGCGACATCGATGCTCCGAGGAACAACAGGTCGTCGAAATGGGGCAGTGGGCGCTTGGCGCCCCATCCGCGGATGTCGTAGATGCCGGTCTCGGCGGCACGATGGATGGCTGCGATCGTCGATCTGTCGAACGTCGCGGATTCGCGTAGGCCCAATCGGGCGCGGTCGTCGGCGGTGTAGGTCATCAGTAGGCCGTCGCGTTGTCGACGTGGAAGTGGTAGAGCGAGCGGGCGGATCCGTAGCGGGTATAGGCGGAGGTGTCGTCATCGAAACCAGCTGCGGCCAAGAGTGATTCAAGTTCCTCATGGTGCTCGTGGCGCATCTCTTTGGCGATGCAGTCGGCGCCGAGCGATGCGACAACGCCGCGGACGTAGATGCGTGCCTCGTAGATCGAGTCCCCGAGCGCCTCGCCGGCGTCTCCGCGCACTACCAGCCTGCCCGCCTGCGCCATGAAGGCGCTCATGTGTCCGACGTCGCCACCAACCACGATGTCGACCCCCTTCATCGAAATGCCGCACCGCGCAGCCGCTTTGCCCTCGATCACCAGCAGTCCGCCGTGTGCGGTGGCACCCGCGGACTGCGATGCGCTGCCTTTCACCCAGACGGTGCCGCTCATCATGTTCTCCGCGACTCCGGTGCCTGCGTTGCCGTCGATGGTGACATCGGCCTGCTGATTCATGCCCGCGGCGTAGTAACCGACGTGGCCCTGGATTCTCAGCCGTATCGGAGCGTTCAGTCCGACCGCGACGTTGTGTGCGCCGTCGGGGTGGGCGATGACGAAATCACCCGAAAGGCCGGGTGCGTGCAGCGCGGTGTTCACCTCGCGCAGCGGGGTGGTTGCCAGGTCAAACGCCACTAGCGTCTCCACGCGTAGATCACCTCCGGCTCGGGCTCCCAGATCTTCGCCGCTTCCACGCCGGGAAGTCCTGCCAGCGCTCGGTATTCGCTACCCATGGCGACCCAGTCATCGGTTTCGGCGATGACCGCCGGCTTGCATGCGATGGCGTCGCGCACCACGGCGAACGAATCCCGGTTCGACACCAGCAGGGTGTAGAAGCCGTCGAACGAGGCACAGAGCTCCTTGAGTGCCGCCTCGATGTCGCGCCCGGCCGCCAACTGGCCGGCGATGAACCGCGCTCCCACCTCGGTATCGTTTTCGCTGTCGAATGACACTCCGGCCGCGCGTAATTCACGGCGAATGGTGGCGTGGTTGGCGAACGATCCGTTGTGCACCATGCACTGCTCCGGGCCCACCGCATAAGGGTGAGCACCCGCGGGCGTTACGGCCGACTCGGTCGCCATCCTGGTGTGGCCGACGCCCTGCCAGCCCTGTGCTTTCGCCAGGCCCCAGCGTTCGGTGAGGACCCGCGGGTGTCCGACGCCCTTGAGCACTGCGAGATCGGCGCCGAAGCCTGCGACGAGCGCATCCGGATACGCGGTTCGGGCAGCGGCCAGGATGTCTTCCGACGACGCCGGTGCAGTAAGGAGATACGTCGCGTCGAGCGCAGTCACGGATACGCCGAGCACGGCGGCCACCTCGTCGGGACTCGCGTCGACCTCGAGCAGCGAGACGCAGCCGTGGCCAGGAGGTGACCAGGTCGGATCGCCGTACACGGCGACACCGGCCGAGTCGCTCCCGCGATCGCCCATCTCGCACAACATGCCGCTCACCAGCTCCCCCAATTGCGGACGCAGGTCGGGGTTGCGCAGATGCAGGCCCACAATGCCGCACATTCGACAAGGTCCTTTCGCTAGAAGGCGGTGAGGTAGTGGTCGATTTCCCAGGGCGTCACGGTGCTGTGGTAGGCGAAGAACTCGTCGCGCTTGATGCTCGCGAAATAGGACGACACCCCCTCGCCCGCGGCGTCGAGCACCCCGGTGATGACGGGGTCGCCCTCCAGCTCGTCGACGGCGTGCAGCAGAGTCGGCGGTAGCGCCGAACGTCCCTGGGAGCCAACGCCACCGGGGTCGGTGCTCCGTTTGATGCCGTCGATGCCCGCACCCAGTGCGGCGGCAATCGCCAGGTAGGGATTCGCCGACCCGTCGCCGCCTCGCAGCTCGACACGCTGGTCGTCGGGCACCCGGATGTAATGGGTACGGTCGTTGCCGCCGTAGCTCGGCGTGTTGGGCGACCACGACGCCCCGGAGGCGGTACCGGTCGCACGGGTTCGCTTGTAGGAGTTGACCGTTGGTGCAACGACCGCCTGCAGCGCGCATGCGTGTTCGAGGATCCCGCCGATGAACCAGTAGGCGGTTTCGGACAGCCCGAGTCCACGCTCGTCGGGAACGCCTGATCCTGCGGGAAACACCGGTGCGCCGCCGGTGGTCAGCGACATGTGCAGGTGCAGGCCGCTTCCCGTACGGTCGCCGAACGGTTTGGGCATGAATGTGGCGACCATGCCCCGCTCGGCGGCGATCATCGAAAGCAGGTAGCGCAGGGTGACCACGCGGTCGGCGGTGGTCAGCGCTTCGGCGAACGCGAAGTTCTGCTCGAACTGACCGTTGCCGTCCTCGTGGTCGTTGGCGTAATTGGACCAGCCGAGTTGATTCATCGCCGTCGAGATGGCGGTGAGGTGGTCGTACATCCTTGTGACACCGCGTGCGTCGTAGCAGGGTTGTGCGGCGGTATCGGCGGTGTCTGCGGTGGACAGCGTCCCGTCGGTACCGCGATGCAACAGGAAGTACTCGACCTCCGCGCCGACCCACGGCTCGAAGCCGGCGTCGGCCGCGCGCGCGATCATCGCCTTGAGGATGACCCGCGGCGCGTAGGGCCACGGTTCGCCGTTGACGTGTGGGTCGCAGTGCACGATGGCCAGTCCGTCCTTGAGGAACGGAATCGGTGTGAACGAGCCGGGGTCCGGAATGGCCATCAGGTCGGGGTCTTTGGGCTCCTGGCCGATGGCGCCGACGGCGTACCCGGCGAATCCGACGCCTTCGGTGGCCAGAAGCTCGACGGCCTCGACCGGCACCAGCTTGGCGCACGGCTTGCCTCTCAGGTCGACGAACAGCGCGAGGATGAACTTCGTGCCGGCCGCCTCGGCCAGAGACGCGAGATCTTTGGACATTGTGCGGAAACCTTGTCTCTTGTCAGGAAACACGATGCCGATAGGTCAACCGGCGCGGAATGTTCCGCGCCGGTTGGCCTACGGGTCTAGACGGTTTGCAACTCGTACGCCGCGTCCCTGTGGAACTTGGCGTCGATTCCCGACTCTTCTTCGTCGGGCGAGATACGAATGCCGATCGTCTTCTTGATCGCGAACGCGATGATGAAGGCGACGACGAACGAGTAGATCATCACCGCGCCCGCTGCGACGGCCTGCCGCCACAGCTGATCGAATCCGCCGCCGTAGAACAGGCCGTTGACGGCGTTCGGCATGCCCTCGCTGGCGAAGAAGCCGATCAGCAAGGTGCCGATGACGCCACCGACGAGGTGCACGCCGACGACATCGAGCGAGTCGTCATAGCCGAAGCGCGACTTGAGGCCGACGGCATAGATGCAGACCGCGCCGGCGATCGCGCCGACGGCAATGGCGCCGAGAGGCGTGACCGCACCGCAGGCGGGGGTGATGGCGACCAGTCCGGTCACCGCACCGGATGCGGCACCGACACCGGTGACGTGCCCGTCCTTGAACTTCTCGACGGCCAGCCAGGCCAGGGTGGCCGCGCAGGTCGCGACGAATGTGGTGACCATGACGATCGCGGCGGAATCGCCTGCGGCCAGTGCCGAGCCACCGTTGAAGGCATACCAACCGGCCCACAGCAGGCCGGCGCCCAGCAGGGTCAGCGGCACGTTGTGCGGCTTACGCAGCTGCCCGAACATCGCGGACTTCCCCAGCACGATCGCCACGGCCAGCGCGGCGGCGCCCGCGTTGATATGCACCGCAGTACCACCGGCGAAGTCGATCGCGTGCAGCTTGTTGGCGATCCAGCCACCGATCGAGTTTTCGGTGACCACGCCGTCGAACGCGAACACCCAGTGCGCGACCGGGAAGTAGACCAGCACGGCCCACACGCCGGCGAAGACCATCCAGGCGCCGAACTTCATTCGGTCGGCGGCGGCCCCGGAGATCAGGGCGACGGTGATCGCCGCGAACAGTGCCTGGAACAGTGCGAACAGGCTGATCGGCAGACCCGAGATGGTGGTCTGCGATTCGAGTAGGTCGGTCATCCCGGCGAATTCGGTGATGCTGCCGACAAACCCACCGGACGACGTGCCGAAGACCATCGAGAAGCCGAACAGCACCCACAGCACGCCGACAAGGGCGACCGCGCCGAAGGTCATCATCATCATGTTCGTCGAGCTCTTGACTGACACCATGCCGCCGTAGAACAGCGCGAGCCCCGGAATCATCAGCGTCAAGCCGATGATGCAACACAGCATGAATGCCGTGGTGCCTGTGTCCACTACGTCCATATATACGTCTCCTGAAATGATGCGGCCCGCCACAGGGCCGTTCACTGTCAGTAACCGATGTTTCTGTTACGTGAATCGGTTCGTGAGGTTGCCTGCACGTTAATTAGCGGCCGGTCGCTAGAGTTTCTGCGATGAGGATTGATCGACGGTGGCGGGTCGCGATCGGCATCGCGATTGTCGCCGCGGTCATGTTGGTGTTGTCCCAGACGTACTTCAACAAGCCGTCCGAGGAATGCGAGCCGGTGCTGGCCCTGCTCGAATACAACAAATCACAGGGTCAGTTGATCGAATCCAAGCAGAGCGACACCGACCCGGCTGTGCCGACAGTGGCCGAGGACACCGCCTACCAACAGTGGGCCGACGGTATGGCTCAGCACGCGCAGCAGATCAATGACCCGAACCTGGCGGCCACCGCCATCCAGGTCGCCGATGCGGCCTCCAAGTTCGTCGCCATGCTGCCGCGGGCGCGGGCCGAGTCCGAAAACCACGCGCCCGGCGCACCCGCGCCGCCCTCATTTTTCGAGATGACGCTGGTGAACCAGCGCATCACGGACGGCCTCGCTCAGCTGGCGGATGCCTGCAATTAGCGGCGGTAGATGACAGCGCCCGTCGGTGCGGTGACCGGCGGGGTAAACCAGATGCGCCAAACCCTTATCCTTGGTTGGACTGTGTCGGACCGAAAAGCGCGGTCCCAACCATTTGAAAGGGCAGGCCCAGTGGCGCTCGTCGTGCAGAAGTACGGCGGATCCTCGGTATCGGACGCCGAGCGGATCCGTCGCGTAGCCGAGCGCATCGTCGAGACCAAAAAGGCCGGTCACGACGTCGTTGTCGTGGTGTCGGCGATGGGCGACACCACCGATGACCTGCTGGACCTGGCTCGCCAGGTTTCTCCCGCACCGCCCGCCCGGGAGATGGACATGCTGCTGACCTCGGGCGAGCGCATCTCCAACGCGCTGGTCGCGATGGCCATCGATTCACTCGGGGCGCAGGCGCGATCATTCACCGGATCACAGGCCGGCGTCATCACCACCGGCACCCACGGCAACGCCAAGATCATCGACGTCACGCCCGGCCGTCTTCAGCAAGCCCTCGACCAGGGCCTGATCGTCCTGGTCGCCGGTTTCCAGGGCGTCAGCCAGGACAGCAAGGACGTCACCACGCTCGGCCGCGGCGGATCGGACACCACCGCCGTCGCGCTGGCCGCGGCGCTGAACGCCGACGTGTGCGAGATCTACACCGACGTCGACGGCATCTTCACCGCCGACCCGCGCATCGTGCCCAACGCCAAACACCTCGACACCGTGAGCTTCGAGGAGATGCTCGAGCTGGCCGCCTGCGGCGCCAAGGTGCTGATGCTGCGGTGTGTGGAATACGCGCGTCGCTACGACGTTCCGATTCACGTCCGCTCGTCGTACACGGACAAACCAGGCACTCTCGTCAAAGGATCGATGGAGGACATCGGAATGGAAGACGCCATCCTGACCGGAGTAGCGCATGACCGCAGCGAGGCCAAGGTCACCGTGGTCGCGCTGCCCGACGTTCCCGGCTACGCCGCCAAGGTGTTCCGCGCGGTCGCCGACGCCGACGTGAACATCGACATGGTGCTGCAGAACGTCTCCAAGATCGAGGACGGTAAGACCGACATCACGTTCACCTGCTCACGGGAGAGCGGGCCGGGCGCGGTGGAGAAGCTCACCGCCCTGCAGAGCGAGATCGGCTTCTCCAAGGTGCTCTACGACGACCACATCGGCAAGGTGTCGCTCGTCGGCGCGGGCATGCGCAGCCACCCCGGCGTGACAGCGACGTTCTGCGAGGCGCTCGCGGAGGTCGGCGTGAACATCGACCTGATCTCCACCTCCGAGATTCGAATCTCGGTGCTGGTCAAGGACACTGAGCTGGACAAGGCTGTCGTCGCGCTGCACGAGGCATTCGGCCTCGGCGGTGACGAGGAGGCCGTCGTGTACGCGGGAACGGGACGTTGAAGATGGGCACCGCAGGATTGCAGATAGGAGTAGTCGGCGCGACCGGGCAGGTCGGCCAGGTCATGCGCACGCTGCTGGAGGAGCGCGACTTCCCCGCCACCAGCGTGCGGTTTTTTGCCTCGGCGCGCTCCCTTGGCAAGAAGCTGCCGTTCCGCGGCCAGGAGATCGAGGTCGAGGACGCGGAGACCGCCGATCCCGCCGGACTGGACATCGCACTGTTCTCGGCCGGCGCGACGATGTCGCGGGTGCAGGCCCCGCGGTTCGCCGAAGCGGGCGCCGTGGTCATCGACAACTCGTCGGCGTGGCGCAAGGACCCCGACGTACCGCTGGTGGTCAGCGAGGTCAACTTCGACAGAGATGTCCGACACCGTGCCCGGTCCCTCAAGCGGGGCATCATTGCCAACCCGAACTGCACGACGATGGCCGCGATGCCGGTGCTCAAGGTGCTGCACGACGAGGCCGGCCTGGTGCGGCTGATCGCGTCGACCTACCAAGCGGTTTCGGGCAGCGGAATCGCCGGCGTCGACGAGTTGCACGCGCAGGCCAGTGCCGTCGTCGCGAACAGCAGGGAGCTCGTGGCCGACGGCGGCGCACTCGACTTCCCGGCGCCCGCGAAGTACGTCGCGCCGATCGCGTTCAATGTGGTGCCGCTTGCCGGTGCACTCACCGACGACGATTCCGGCGAGACCGACGAGGACCAGAAGCTGCGCAACGAGAGCCGCAAGATCCTCGGCATCCCGGACCTCCTCGTGAGCGGTACGTGTGTGCGGGTGCCCGTCTACACGGGCCATTCACTGTCGATCAACGCCGAGTTCTCCAGACCGCTGTCCGTGGCGCGGGCGACCGAGTTGCTGAGGCATGCTCCAGGGGTGAAGGTGGTCGACGTGCCGACGCCGCTGGCAGCCGCGGGTGTTGACGACACGCTGGTCGGCCGGATCCGCCAGGATCCCGGCGTGGCGGACGGCCGCGGACTGGCGCTCTTCCTGTCGGGTGACAACCTGCGAAAAGGCGCGGCGCTGAACACGATCCAGATCGCCGAGCTGCTGGCCGCCGAGCTCTGACTCTTGCGCAGGCGTATTCCAGCGGGCCTCTTCTCGGTATTTCTCTGCTGGAATACCGTTTCGGCGGTCGTGGCCCACGCCGACCCGCCCGCGCCGGTACCTGACCCGATTCTGTATCCACTTGCGCCGGGCCAGGTCGTCCGGATCGCTCCGACAGCCGGAACGGGCACGCCGACAAGGGATTACGGTATCGGCGCCACGGACCTCTGCGAGTTCATGGAGTTTCCCAGTGGCATCCTGCAGGTCTGCGGCGACAGCTTCGCCGGACAGGCCGTCGGCTTCGGTGGCTGGTACTCACCGATCGCGCTGCACGTCGAAACGGATTCGATCGACGATCCCAACGGTGTGCGCTACGACGGGGTGACGGGGATCGACAAACCGCTGCTGGCCGATCCCACTGAGTCGGGCACGTCGCAGCTGCCCGCCGGGGTGGTGCAGATCAACCGCGAGAACTACATGATGGTCACCACGGTGCGCAACCTCGACCCGATCACCTCCCGGTTGGTGAAAGCCGATCCGGCGCAGAGTAACTGGCCCACAATTACCGATTCTGAGCGCGACGCCTCCTATCAGGACTCTCGCCAGTCGCAGATCAGCGGCTACTACGACCCCATCCCGAAACCGGACTCCGAGAGCGGCTGGGTGTACATCGTCGCGAACAACTTCGACCGCACCGGACCGCTGGTGCTCTACCGCGCGCAGCCCGCGACCTTTACTGACCGCTCGAGCTGGCAGGGCTGGTCCTCAGAGCTCGGCTGGGGACATGCGCCGACTCCGTTGTGGGGAGACTGGACCGGTGAGATGAGCATCCGCCAGATCGACGGCAAGACGGTGCTGTCGTACTTCAATGCCACCACCGGCAACATGGAGGTACGGGTCGCCGACGATCCGACGGGACTGGGCTATGCACCGGTGACGACGGTCGTCGTCGCTACAGAATGGCCGCAACCGGTGGAAGACCTTGGGCCGCCGGAGAACAACCGGCTGGCGCAACCCTATGGCGGCTACATATCGCCGGGCTCCACACTGGACGAACTGCGGGTGTTCGTCAGCCAATGGAACACCACTGCAGGGGGCGGAACTCCTTACCGCGTCGTCCAATTCGCGGTGAACCCGTTGAAGCCCTAGTGCTTGGGTTGACGGATAGCGAAACCTTCCCTCGCAGAAGCGACGCCGACGGGCTGCCGGGCCTGTCGGTACACAGCTGATTCATAGGCAATACATGACGGGCACATCAGTACGGCCTGCATCATCGTGACCATGAACGAAACACCGATGTCCTCTGAACCCGCGACCGGCCCGGTCGCCGCCCCGCCAGACGCCCCGCCAGACGCAGTGCCACTCGTGCGCGACGAGCCGCGCCATTCCAAGCTGACCGCCGTCGCCGCCTGGGTCGGCATCGTCGCAGGTGTGGTGTTCACCGTCGCCGTGATCTTCTTCTCCGGCTTCATCCTCGGAGCGCACAGCGGTGGCCATCGGGGACCGGGCGGCCACAAGGGCGACTATGGCGTTATGGAATTCCGCCACGGACCGCCGCCGGGATTTCAGATGCCACGTGGTGAGTTCGGACCACCCCCCGGACCCGGATTCGGACCGGGAGGCCCTAACGGCCCACGGTTCGCGCCGCCCCAACCACCCAGTGGTCCGCAGTCCCCGGGGTCGACGACCACGCCGGAGCGCCCCTAAGACACGTCGAAATCCACGTTTTGCAGAAGAAGTTTCGAGAGCCGACCTGCAAAACGTGGATTTCGGCGTTGTGTGGACGTTTGGAATCGATCCATTTAGGGGGAAACTCAGCACTGGAGGCCCAGCCCATCGGCCTCGCCGAGGAGATGACACCGTATGACCGATAAGTACACGACCACAGATTCCGGCGCTCCAGCCCCCAGCGTCGAACACTCGCTGACCGTCGGCCCCGACGGCCCGATCCTGTTGCAGGACCACTACCTGATCGAGCAGATGGCCAACTTCAACCGGGAGCGCATTCCGGAGCGGCAGCCACACGCGAAGGGCGGTGGCGCATTCGGCCAGTTCGAGGTCACGAGCGACGTCAGCCAGTACACCAAGGCCGCATTTCTGCAGCCCGGCGCGAAAACCGAGATGGTGGCGAGATTCTCCACGGTTGCCGGTGAACGTGGCAGCCCAGACACCTGGCGCGACCCGCGCGGCTTCGCGTTGAAGTTCTACACCAGCGACGGCAACTTCGACATGGTCGGCAACAACACCCCGGTGTTCTTCGTCCGCGACCCGATGAAGTTCCAGAATTTCATCCGTTCCCAGAAGCGGATGGCCGCCAACAACCTGCGTGACCACCACATGCAGTGGGACTTCTGGACGCTCTCACCCGAGTCGGCGCACCAGGTCACCTGGCTGATGGGTGATCGCGGCATCCCCAAGACCTGGCGGAACATGAACGGCTACTCCAGCCACACCTACAGCTGGCTCAACGCCAATGATGAGCTGTTCTGGGTGAAGTACCACTTCAAGACCGACCAGGGCATCGACTTCCTGACCCAGGAGGACGCCGACCGGTTAGCCGGCGAGGACGGCGACTACCACCAGCGCGACCTGTTCAGCTCGATCGAGAACGGCGACTTCCCGAGTTGGACGCTGCACGTGCAGATCATGCCGTTCGAGGACGCCAAGACTTACCGCTTCAATCCGTTCGACCTGACAAAGGTGTGGCCGCATGGCGACTACCCGTTGCATGAAGTCGGAAAGATGACCCTGAACCGCAACGTGGAGGACTACCACGCGCAGATCGAGCAGGCCGCATTCGAGCCGAACAACATCGTGCCGGGCACCGGACTGAGTCCGGACAAGATGCTGCTGGCCCGAGGGTTCTCCTACTCCGACGCCCACCGCGCTCGACTCGGCGTCAACTACAAGCAGATCCCGGTGAACGAGCCACACGTCGAGGTGCGCGCGTACTCCAAGGACGGCGCCATGCGGATGCGCAATGCGACGGACCCGGTCTACACGCCGAATTCGATGGGCGGCCCCGAAGTCGATCTGAAGCGCGCAGCCGAGGTGCACTGGGCCTCCGACGGCGACATGGTCCGTACGGCCTATGCGCTGCGCGCCGAGGATGACGACTGGGGTCAGGCGGGCACGATGGTCCGGGAGGTGCTCGACGACGACGCACGGGATCGGTTGGCGCACAACATCATCGGCCACGTATTGGACGGTGTTCGTGAGCCGGTGCTCTCGCGGGTGTTCGAGTACTGGACCAACGTCGACCCCGACCTCGGCAAGCAGATCGAGGAAGGCGTGCGCGCGAAAGGCACCGGCGACGGCGGGTAGGGGTCACGGGGAGTCTTGCCGTCTGAACCAGGGCTGGCATGATCGAACCCATGAGCATCGAAGTCCTTTTCACGTCAGAGTCCACCGCAACCGGAGGCGGCCGCGAGGGTCACGTCAAGTCGTCGACCGGCAGGATCGATCTGAACACCAACCACCCGAAGGAGATGGGTGGCAGCGGCGTCGGCACCAACCCCGAGGAGTTGTTCTCGGCGGGCTACGCCGCATGCTTCCTCGGCGCGCTTCGTGCTGTCGCGGGCAAGGAGAAGATCGAGATCGACGACGCGAGCGGGATCACCGCCCAGGTCGGTTTCGGCAAGGACCCCGAAGGCGGTTTCGCCATCAACGCCCATCTGATCGGCTATCTGCCCGGCTTCGAGCAGGCTGCCGCGGAGGAGTTGATGGAGAAGGCGCACCAGTTCTGCCCGTACTCCAAGGCCACGCGCGGCAACATCGACGTCAAGCTGTCGGCGAAGGTCTAACGTCGTGCGGCCCGCCGCGCTGGCAGGCGTAGGTCTTGCCGTCGGCCTGTCGTTGACCGCGCCGGCCGGTGAGGCGTCGGCGCGGCCCTCGGATCCGGGTGTGGTGAATTACGCGGTGATGGCGAAGGGCTCGGTGAGCAACATCGTCGGCGCCCCGATGCGGTTCGAGTGGACCTATACCGCGCCGTTCCAGTCGTTCTGGGTCGACAACGCCGCGTGTAACAACTGGGCGGATGTCGGGCTGCCCGACGTCTACGCCGACCCGGACCTGGCGTCGTTCAACGGGGCGGTGGCGCAGACGGGGCCCGACGACCAGAGGAACTTCGTCAAGCAGGCAGTCGGGGTGTTCGCCACCAACGACGCCGCCGATCGCGCCTTCCACCGCGTCGTCGACCGGACGGTCGGCTGCAGCGGCCAGACCACCGCGATGCACCTGGACAACATGACCACCCAGGTGTGGACCTTCACCGGCGGACCTGTCACCGCGACCGACGCCGACTGGGTCAAGCAGGAGGCCGGCACCGATCGCCGCTGCTTCAACACCACCCGGAAACGTGAGAATGTTCTGCTACAGGCGAAAGTCTGTCAGTCCGGCAACGGGGGTCCGGCGGTGAATGTGCTGGCCGGTGCGATGCAAAACACCTTGGGGCAGTAACGCCGGACCCATTCGGGTACACGTCACCACGAAGTCACAAGAAAAAGCATGGGACTTTGTCGGTGTCGTCTGGAAGATGTAGTGAAGGACGCGATCGTTCCCTACCCGGAAGGGGCCGGAAGATATGACCTTCGCCATGACGTCCGAGGTGGACGACGCGCATTCATCAGCCAGCTGACGCGGAGCTGACCAGCGCAAACGAGGCCGCCAGCTACATCGCGGACAACTCGCTGCACGACGGCCCGGTGGGTCGGGTGGGGCTGGAGGTCGAGGCGCACTGCTTCGACCTGACCGATCCGATGAGGCGGCCCGGTTGGGATGAACTGACCGAAACCATCGCAGGCATCCCGCGGTTGCCCGGCGGCAGCGCCGTGACCGTCGAACCCGGCGGCGCAGTCGAGTTGTCGGGGCCGCCGATGGACGGGCCGGTGGATGCCATCGTCGCGATGCAGGCCGACCGTGGCGCGCTGCGCGCGGCCTTCGCGCAGGCGGGTCTCGGGTTGGTGCTACTCGGCGCCGACCCGCTGCGCCCCGCCAAACGCGTCAACCCCGGTCCCCGCTACCAGGCGATGGAGACGTTCTTCACCGCCAGCCAGACCGGCGCCGCCGGTGCGGCCATGATGACCTCGACGGCCTCCATCCAGATCAACCTGGACGCCGGGCCGACGGACGGTTGGGCCGATCGGGTGCGCCTGGCGCACGCGCTCGGGCCGACCATGATCGCGGTCGCGGCCAACTCACCACTGCTCGGCGGCAGGTTCGCGGGCTGGCGGTCGGCGCGCCAGCACGTCTGGAGCCAGTTGGACTCGGCGCGCTGTGGCCCCGTCCTCGGTGCCAGCGGGGACGACCCCGTCAGCGACTGGTCCCGGTATGCGCTGAAGGCGCCCGTAATGCTGGTCAACACGCCTCACGTCGTCCCGGTGACCACCTGGGTGCCGTTCGCCGACTGGGCCGACGGCCGCGCGATGCTCGGCGATCGCAGGCCCACTCAGTCAGACCTCGACTACCACCTGACCACGTTGTTCCCGCCGGTGCGTCCGCGGCGCTGGCTGGAGATCCGCTATCTCGACAGCGTCCCCGACGACATCTGGCCCGCGGTGGTGTTCACCCTCGTCACGCTGCTCGACGACCCGGTTGCCGCCGATATCGCCACCGAGGCCACCGAGGCGGTGGCGACCGCATGGGACCGCGCCGCGCAGATCGGACTCGGTGACCGCAGGCTGGCCGATGCCGCGACACGATGCGTTCAGGTGGCGGCCGAACGGGCGCCGGCCGAACTCGAGGAATCGATGCAGCGGTTGGTGCGTTCGGTCGAACAGGGACGGTGCCCGGCCGACGATTTCTCCGACCGGGTGGTGAAATACGGGATCGCACCGGCGGTCACCCAACTGGCGCAAGGGGAGTTGTGACGCAACGCGAGACAATCGCCGGCGAACTCACGACTGCCCGCGACCGGACGCTGCGGCTGGTCGAGTTCGACGACGCCGAACTTCGCCGCCAGTACGACCCGCTCATGAGCCCGCTGGTGTGGGACCTCGCCCACATCGGCTGGCAGGAAGAGTTGTGGCTGCTGCGCGGAAACGACCCCGGCCGCCCCGGGCTCCTCGATCCGCAGGTCGAGCGGTGCTACGACGCGTTCCTCAACTCCCGTGCCAGTCGAGTCGACCTACCGCTGCTGTCGCCTGCCGAGGCCAGGTCCTACTGCTCGACGGTCCGCAACAAGGCGCTCGACAGCCTCGACGCGCTGCCGGCCGATGGTGACGAGTTCACGTTCGGTCTGGTGATCAGCCATGAGAACCAGCACGACGAAACGATGCTGCAGGCGCTGAATCTGCGTGCCGGGCCCGCACTGCTGGACCGCGGCGCGCCGCTACCGCCGGGCAGGGCTTCAGCCGCAGGAACGTCGGTGCTCGTACCCGCGCGGCGAGTTCATCCTCGGTGTCGACGCGGTCACCGAACCGCATTCACTGGACAACGAGCGGTCCGCACATGTTGTCGACCTACCGGCGTTCCGTATCGGCACGGTGCCCGTCACCAACGGCGAGTGGCAACACTTCGTCGACGACGGCGGATACGACGACCGGCGCTGGTGGTCAGAACGCGGCTGGGAGCACAGGCGAGACGCGGACCTGCGCGCTCCGCAATTCTGGAATACCGGGGACCTGGCGGGCACGCGCACCCGTTTCGGGCATGTCGAGGACATCCCCGCCGACGAACCCGTCCAACACGTCACGTTCTTCGAAGCCCAGGCGTACGCATCGTGGGCAGGCGCCCGGTTGCCCACCGAACAGGAGTGGGAGAAGGCCTGCGCGTGGGATCCCGCCGTGAACGCGCGCCGTCGCTATCCGTGGGGTTCGTCGGCGCCGACGCCACATCTGGCCAACCTCGGTGGCGACGCCCTTCGGCCCGCACCGGTGGGCGCGTACCCGGCCGGCGCGTCGGCCTACGGTGCCGAGCAGATGCTCGGCGACGTGTGGGAGTGGACCACATCGCCGCTGCGGCCGTGGCCGGGCTTCACGCCGATGCTCTACGAGCAGTACTCGGCACCGTTCTTCGAGGGTGATTACAAGGTTCTTCGTGGCGGGTCGTGGGCCGTGGCGTCGAGCATCGTGCGCCCCAGCTTCCGTAACTGGGACCATCCGATCCGGCGGCAGATCTTCTCGGGTGTGCGCCTGGCCTGGGATGTCGCCTGATGTGCAGGCATATCGGCTGGCTGGGTGAACCGATCTCCGTCGCGTCGCTGGTGATGGAACCGGCCAACGGCCTTCTGGTGCAGTCGTATTCACCGCGCAGGCAGAAGCACGGTCTGATGAACGCCGACGGCTGGGGCGCCGGTTTCTATGACGCGGGAACACCACGGCGCTGGCGCAGCGCGGCGCCGCTGTGGGGGGACGCCTCGTTCGCATCGGTGGCGCCCGCGTTACGCAGCGGATGCATTGTCGCCGCCGTACGTTCAGCGAGCGTAGGCATGCCGATCGAGCCCTCGGCTTCCGCGCCGTTCACCGACGGTCAGTGGCTGTTGTCGCACAATGGTCTCGTCGACCGCGCGACGCTGCCGCTATCTGAGAAGGCCGAATCCACCTGTGACAGCGCACTGTTGGCGGCGTTGATCTTCGACCGAGGCCTGGATGCACTAGGGGACACGATCGTCGACGTCGCCGCCGCCGATCCCAATGCCCGGCTGAACATTCTGGCGGCCAACGGTTCTCGGCTGCTTGCCACCACCTGGGGTGACACCCTGTCGGTGCTTCGGAGGGGCGACGGCGTCGTACTGGCCAGCGAACCCTATGACGACGACCCCGGCTGGCAGGAGGTCCCCGACCGCCACCTGGTCTCTGTCGTCGGTCGGGACGTCGAGCTGATTCCGCTGAAAGGATCATGATGACAGCCAAGCGAGAAGCGAATGCGGATCGCGCATCGACCATGTCACTGTCGAACTATCTGCCGGCCAACTCGGCGGGCGACGCCCTGCGTCGCGACGTGCTCGACGGGTTGACGCGGACACCGAAAACTCTGCCGCCCAAATGGTTCTACGACTCCGTCGGAAGTGATCTGTTCGACCAGATCACCCGCCTGCCCGAGTACTATCCCACCCGCACCGAGGCGCAGATCCTGCGCGCGCGGTCGGTCGAGATCGCGGCGGCGTCGGGCGCCGACACTCTCGTCGAACTCGGCAGCGGCACCTCGGAGAAAACCCGCATGTTGCTCGATGCCCTGCGCGACAGCGGATCCCTTCGTCGTTTCATCCCGTTCGACGTCGATGCCTCGGTGCTCGAGGCCGCCGGATCCGCCATCGAGAAGGAATACCCGGGTATCGAGATCGATGCGGTGTGCGGCGACTTCGAGGAGCATCTCGGCAAGATTCCGCGCGTCGGCCGCCGGCTGGTCGTCTTCCTCGGCTCGACGATCGGAAACCTCACGCCGGGGCCGCGCGCCGAATTCCTGGCCGCGTTGGCCGATACCCTGCAGCCCGGCGACAGCCTGCTGCTGGGCACCGACCTGGTCAAGGACACCGATCGGCTGGTGGCGGCCTACGACGACAGCGCAGGCGTCACCGCGCAGTTCAACCGCAATGTGCTGGCGGTGGTCAACCGCGAGCTGGACGCGGATTTCGGGCTCGACGCTTTCGAGCATGTCGCCAAGTGGAATGCCGACGAGGAGCGCATCGAGATGTGGTTGCGCGCCAACCACTCTCAGCGGGTGCACGTGAAAGCACTCGACCTGACCGTCGACTTCGCCGACGGCGAGGAGATGCTCACCGAGGTGTCGAGCAAGTTCCGCCCCGACGGAGTGGCTGCGGAACTGGCCGATGCAGGGCTGCGTCGCACACATTGGTGGACCGACAGCGCAGGCGATTTCGGACTGTCGCTCGCGACGCGGTGATGTCCAAACCGGAGAGTCTTTCCGAGCAGTGGCGCGCGGCCAGGCCGATTGTCGCCGGACTGCACCTCGACAGCGCGGCGTGCTCACGGCAGAGCTTCGCGGTCATCGACGCCGCCGCACAGCATGCCCGCCACGAAGCCGAGGTCGGCGGATACGTCGCCGCCGCGGCCGCCGCACCGGTGCTCGACGCGGGCCGTGCGGCCATCGCCGCGTTGACCGGTTTGCAGAGCAGTGGTGTCGCCTACACCACCGGCGCCAACGACGCCCTCGACCTCCTGCTTTCCAGCTGGCCCGGTGAACGCACGGTCGCATGCCTGCCCGGCGAGTACGGGCCCAACCTGGCGGTCATGGCTGCCAACGGTTTCGACGTGCGCGCATTGCCGGCCGACGGGGACGGCCGTCTCGACGTCGACGCTGCGGCCAAAGCGCTGGCCACCGACCGACCCGCGCTGGTGCACCTGACGGCTCTGGCCAGCCACCGTGGCATCGCTCAGCCGATGGCGGCGCTGGCAGGCGTGTGTCGAGACCTGGATCTCGCCGCTGGTGATCGACGCTGCGCAGGCGCTCGGCCATCTCGATTGCGCCGTAACACCTTCCGCGATCTACAGCTCGTCGCGAAAGTGGGTGGCCGGTCCTCGTGGAGTCGGATTCCTCGCCGTGCGGCCCGACCTGGAGCAGCGTCTGCGGCCGCGGCTTCCGCCGCCGGAGTGGGGCCCCAGATTGTCGGTCCTGCAACGCATCGAACAGGGTGAGGCCAATGTGGCTGCCCGCATTGGCTATTCGGTGGCCCTCGGCGAGTATCTGGCCGCCGGTCCCGCGCAGATCGGCGAACGCCTGGCCGAGGTCGGCAGGATGACCCGCGAGGCCCTTGCCGATGTCGAAGGGATGGCGGGTGGTCGAGGCGGTCGACGAACCGACGGCGATCACCACGCTGGAGCCCGTCGACGGCGCCGACCCGCAGCAGGTGCGGGCGCAACTGATCGCCGAGCACCGAATCGTCACGACCTATGCCGAAACACTGCGTGCCCCTTTCGAAATGACGTCGCCGGTGCTGCGGGCGTCGCCGCACATCGATGTCACTGCCGAGGAGCTCGAGCAGTTCGCGACCACGCTGGCCACCGTTACCCGCGCGGTCTAGTCGCTCTTGGTCGCGGTGAGAAGAAACGCAGGCATCTTCTGCCTGCCCTTCTCGTCGATGTCGAAGGTCGGCATTGTGAACGGGGCGTCGGCGGGAATGGCGGCGCCCATGTTCGCGTGGATGAACGCCGGCCGGATTTCGTCGATCGTCCAGTACTTCGACACGGCCTGACGCAACTCGTCCTCACTGACGGTGTTCGGGCCGAACTCCGTCTCGGCGGGAACGCGCCGTTGGCGAACACCAGGATGTAGAAGGCCGCTCCCGGTGCGGCCGCCCGGTGTACCGCCCGCAGGTACCCGTCGCGTCCGTCGATCGGCAACGAATGGAACAAGGTGCTGTCGACAACGGTGTTGAACCGTCCGTCGTAGCCGCCGAACGACGTGATGTCGTCCTGGACGAACGTCGCGTTGGTCAAACCGCGCTCGTCGGCGGCCTTGGTGGCGGCCGCGATGGCGGTCGGCGTGAGATCGATGCCGACGACCGTGTGGCCCTCGGCGGCCAGCGCCAACGACAACTCGGCGTATCCGCATCCGGCGTCGAGCACGTCGCTGCGGATCTTGCCGCTGGAAATCAATGCGGCGAGTTCTGGCTGCGGCTCGCCGATGTTCCACGGCGGCGGACCCTCGAATGGCCCGTGCTCCTGGTATGCGTCGTCCCACTCCATCACGTCATCTGATGCCATGCCACCCAACGTAGTCGCGATCAACCCAGGTATGCACGGGCGCTTCGCTGTAAATCCGCTGGGAGGTTCGCTTACGCTGAAAAGGTGTGGTCTAGGCCGACTTTCGGACCAATAGCGTTGCGCTGTAATCGGTGAGTGCGGTCGAATCGTCGGGAGTCTCCGGATATGGGTCGAGCTTCTTCAGCTCGACCGTGTAGTCGCCCACCGGGAGCGTCAGCACGCCCTGCCCAGGCGCCGGATTGGTGTTGAATTCGAGCGTCGTCGTCGCGCCTTGCCCCTGCTCTGCGACGATCGCGATGCGCGCCTGGCCGGTCCAGAAGCACTCGGTCTGCTTCGGGCAGCGCGAGTCTTCCGCCACGTCGGTGAAATGCAGGCGTAGATCGGTGCCGCGGATCCTGACTTCCTGGCCTCCGTGCAGGACGAACTCCTGATCGAGCCCGGATTCGATGGGATCCGCCTGTGCGGCGTTGCTCTGGCACCCCAACAGGGTGAGCGCCAGCACCGCGATCACGATCCACCCCCGCCTCATGGCCCGGCCCAGAGGTGTACGGGCTCGTTGCTGTGCATGCGCTCACAGTAAAGACGCAGCATCTCGGCCAACGCGTTCGGCCGGGACAGTCCGCGCTCCTGCAGCGCCTGCACCGTCGCGACCTGCCAGGTGGATCCGTTTTTGCCGGTCTTCGCACGGCCCTCGATCACGCCGAGGTAGCGGTCGCGGACGTCGCTGGCGACCTCCCACCGCTGCAGTCCCTCGTCGGCCATCTGCAGCAACTGCCGCAGCACCAACTCGTCCGGTGTGACCTCGCCCAGACCCGGCCAGTACAGCCGCGCATTCATCCCGTGCTTGGCGGATTCGACGAAATTATGTTGGGCCGCGGCGAAACTCATCTTCGTCCAGATGGGCCTGTCGTCTTCGGCCAGCGTGCGCAGCACACCGTAGTAGAAGGCGGCGTTGGCCATCATGTCGACCACGGTCGGTCCGGCGGGCAACACCCGGTTCTCCACGCGCAGGTGCGGACGGCGAACCCCGTCCTGCTCGACGATGTCGTAGACCGGGCGGTTCCACCGGTAGATGGTGCCGTTGTGCAGCCGCAGCTCGGCCAGCCTGGGCGTGCGGCCCTCGGCCAGTTCGCGGAGGGGGTCCTCGTCGGACAATTCCGGCAGCAGGGACGGGAAGTAGCGGACATTCTCCTCGAACAGGTCGAAGATCGAGGTGATCCACCGTTCGCCGAACCAGACCCTCGGCCGCACGCCCTGCGTCTTGAGTTCGTCGGGCCGGGTGTCGGTGGCCTGGGCGAAGAGTTCGATGCGGGTCTCGGCCCATAGCTGGTGCCCGAAAAAGTACGGCGAGTTGGCGCCCAGCGCCAGCTGCGGTCCGGCCAACACCTGGGCCGCGTTCCAGTTGTGTGCGAAGTCGGCAGGGGACACCTGCAGGTGCAGTTGCATGCTGGTACACGCGGACTCCGGCGCAATCGACTCGGTTTGCAGGCTCAGCCGCTCGGCCCCGCCGATGTCGATCAGGATGTCTTCACCGCGGGCGGTGAAGATCGAATCGTTGAGCGCCTGATAGCGGGTCGACTCGCTCATCCACCGCCCCGTCAGGTGTTCGGGCATCAGGGTGGGCAGGATTCCGACCATCACGATGTGCGCATCGTGGCCGTTGGCCTTGGATTCGGCCGCGTTGAGACTGGCCCGCACTTCGGCCTCGAGTTCGAGCGCCGCACGACCGGGCAGACGGCGCGGTGGGACGTTGAATTCGATGTTGTAGGCGCCTAATTCGGTCTGGTATGCCGGATCGGCGATCGCCTGCAGGACCTCGGAATTGCTCATGGCGGGCTGGTATGCGGAGTCGACGAGGTTGCACTCGATCTCCATGCCGGTGAGTGGACGCTCGAACTCGAAACTGGACTCCTTCAGCATGGTTTCGAAGACGTCGAGGCACTGCTGTACCTTGCGCCGATACTCGCGGCGGTGTGCGCGCGAGTATTCGGTGTCCTTGACTTCTTCGCCCACCCCGTCATTGTCCGCGAGCGACCGTGTTTGTATGCCGACACGCCGCGATTGGCCCATATTTCGTGCACGCTCGCCCGCACCCATCGGCGGGTGCAGGTCGCCTCAGGCCAACCCGATGTGGCGCAGAACGATTTAGACGGCCATGCGACCGCCGTCAACAGGCAGCGCTGCCCCATGGATGAAACTGGCCGATTCACTGACCAAATAGTCCACCGCGGAGGCGATTTCATCGGCGAGGGCGACACGGCCCGCGGGCGCCTGCGAGGCGAGCTGGTCAAGAGCGTCGCCCAGTTCCGCGGAGCCCGGAGTCCGCGTTGGTCCCACGATGACAGCGTTGACCCGCACGCCGTGAGGCCCGAATTCAGCTGCCCAGCTCTTCGTCAGCAGTACTAGCGCCGCTTTGGTCGCTCCGTAGACCGACATGCCAGGTAGGGCCAAGCTGCCGGCGATGCTGGATATGTTGACTATCGCGCCCCTACCCTGTGCGGCCATCGCTGGAGCGAGCTCGCTGACCAGGTAGAACGGCGCCTTCAGGTTGGTGGCCATCACGGCGTCGAAGGCTTCCTCGGGAAAGCCGGCGGTGGGTGCGACGGCACCGACGGCGGCGTTGTTCACCAGCACATCGATCGGGCCGCCGGCAAGGCCCACGGCCGTTGATGCCAGTTCTCGGGCCCCCGCGGCGCCGGTTAATTCAGACTGGATGAAGTCGGCGCGTCCTCCCGTGGCGCGGATGCCGTCGACGACGGCGTCACCTCGGCGACGATCACGTCCGCAGATCAGCACATACGCATTGCCCTTCGCGAGTCGGTGCGCGATAGCCGCGCCGATCCCGCTTGTTGAGCCGGTCACGAGTGCAGTCGTTTGGTCCCTAAGATCGGTCATGGCTCGGACCGTAGGTCACGGTTTTGGATCCTTCAATCCAAATTGACTGGCGGACTGCACTTTTAGGTTCTTCTCATCCTGCATCAAGGCGAACAGTGCTGTGAACGCCTCTCTGAGTGGGGCGGTGTCGCGGTTGAGTTGAGTGAGTACAAGACCGCCGATCACAGACGTCAGTGTCATCGATGCCAGTGCTTGCGGGTTGGCGGTCGCCGGAATCTGGTTACCTGCCTGCATCGAGCAGTATCCCGCTCGCATATGACGCTGGATCCGGTGCAGACTCGTTGCGATGCGCATAGCCACCCGTGGGTCGGCGGTTGAGGGAGCCGTTCCAAGGGTCGCGATCGGGCACCCCCGATACTGCGTTTCTCGTTGTTGCTCGACGAGCGAGTCGGCCCAGGCCTCAATCCCAGCCACAGATTCGAAATTGCCGAACATGGAGTCGCGCTCACCTGAAGTGTCACGTTGCTGTTGGTCGATGACGGCCAGCAGCAGCGACTGCTTGTCGGAGAAGTAGTGGTAGATCTGAGAACTGCTCACCCCCGCCTCTTCGCGGACGTCATCGAGGCTGATTCTGACGGCGCCGCGCACGTCCACCAGACGCGCAGCTGCCTCGATGATTCGTCGTTTGGTCTGCAGGCCCTTCGGGGTCAACTTGATGTTGCTGCCGCGCATCAGTTTCCTCCGCCATGATCGGCCGTGCCGCGTCCAGTCTACACGTACGACGTACGTATCGCGACGTGAGCCATCAGCGGCGTGCCACGACAACCTGCGGATTCATCAGTCCGCCGTGTAGTTCCACTTCGATCGCCGGATCGGCATGCTCGGCCAGCGCGCGCAGCGCCGACGGACTGTAGGAGCGCAGCGAGCTGATGAGGCCGTCGTGCACGAATGGAATGAACGGGGCGAGCGGCAGCATCGTGGCGAGGCGGACGAGGTGCAACGGTGCCGGCGGCCTGGGCAAATCGATGATCACCAGCTTGTCGGCCGCACGCGTGGCTTCGGCGAAGACGCGAGAGGCCATCGATGGCGGCAGGTGGTGGAACGACAGTGCGAACACCGCAAGATCGAAGTGGCCGTCGGGCGCGTCGATGGCGACGGCATCCATCTCGCGTACCGTCGCCCGCGGATTTTGGCCCAGATCACTGTCCGCCATCGCTGCCACCGACGACGCGTCGACGTCGGTCACGGTGAGCTCGGCGGTGGGATGCCACTCCAGCAGTTTCCGCGACAGACCGCCGTGGCCGGCCCCGAGTTCGAGAATCTTGGGATCCGCGACGTCGGCGACCTCGTCCAGCGCGATTCGGGCGAAGTTGTCGGTGTTGCCGAAGCGCTCGCCGGTCCATTCCAGCGCGCGAACGATGCCGCGCTTCACGCCGTCGTCTACGTCGTCGCGATCGAGGTATTCCGCCCGATCGGTCTGAAGCAGCCGGTCCAGGCATGACGCGTTCGGCCCGCCGCGGGGCATGCGGTCAATGTCGACGATCGGTCCGGACATATGGACCATGATGGACGATTGCAAAGCCGTCCGGAGGGAGCACGAGGTTTGGCTGAGATCCGCGAATTCATAGCCGCCATCGACCAGGGCACCACCAGCACCCGGTGCATGATCTTCGACCACGACGGCGCCGAGGTCGGGCGTCACCAACTCGAGCATGAGCAGATCCTGCCGAAGGCGGGGTGGGTCGAGCACAACCCCGTCGAGATCGCCGAACGCACCGCGTCGGTCATCGCGTCGGCGCTGAACAAGACCAACCTCTCGGCCGGCGACCTGGCGGCGCTGGGCATCACCAACCAGCGGGAGACGTCGCTGGTCTGGAATCGCAAAACGGGACGTCCGTACTACAACGCGATCGTGTGGCAGGACACCCGTACCGACCGCATCGCCTCCGCGCTGGACCGCGACGGCCGCGGCGACGTGATCCGGCGTAAAGCGGGCCTGCCGCCCGCGACGTATTTCTCCGGCGGCAAGTTGCAATGGATTCTGGAGAACGTCGACGGTGTGCGCCGCGACGCCGAGAACGGCGACGCGATCTTCGGCACCGCGGATACCTGGGTGCTGTGGAACCTCACCGGCGGTGCGCGTGGCGGTGTGCACGCCGTCGATGTCACCAATGCCAGTCGCACGATGCTGATGAACCTCGAGACTCTGGACTGGGACGACGAATTGCTGTCGTTCTTCGACATTCCGCGCCGGATGCTGCCCGAGATCAAGCCGTCGTCGTACCCGGATTCGTTCGGTGTCACCCTCGAGGACGGGCCCCTCGGCGGCAAAGTGCCGATCACGGGCATCCTCGGCGACCAACAGGCCGCCATGGTCGGTCAGGTCTGCCTCGACGCGGGCGAGGCCAAGAACACCTACGGCACAGGCAATTTCCTGTTGCTCAACACCGGCGAGAAGATCGTGCGTTCGGAGAACGGACTGCTGACCACCGTGTGCTACCAGTTCGCGTCAAAGGATGGTCCAGCGAAACCCGTTTACGCCCTGGAGGGTTCGATCGCGGTCACCGGCTCGGCGGTGCAATGGCTACGCGACCAGCTCGGCATCATCAGCGGCGCCTCGGAGAGCGAGTCGCTCGCGCGCCAGGTGGACGACAACGGCGGCGTCTACTTCGTGCCCGCATTCTCGGGACTCTTTGCGCCCTATTGGCGTTCGGATGCGCGGGGCGCGATCGTCGGACTGTCACGGTTCAACACCAACGCCCATCTGGCGCGCGCGACGCTGGAGGCGATCTGCTACCAGAGCCGCGACGTCGTCGACGCGATGGAGGCCGACTCGGGTGTGCACATGGAGGTGCTCAAGGTCGACGGCGGAATCACCGCCAACAATCTGTGCATGCAGATCCAGGCCGACGTCCTCGGCGTCGACGTCGTCAAACCCGTCGTCGCCGAGACGACCGCGCTCGGAGCCGCCTACGCCGCGGGTCTCGCGGTCGGCTTCTGGGAGAACCCCGACGACCTGCGGGCCAATTGGCAGGAGGGCCAGCGCTGGACTCCGGCGTGGAGCGACGAGCAGCGCGCAGACGGCTACGCCGGCTGGCAGAAGGCCGTGCAGCGCACGCTCGACTGGGTCGACGTCGAGTATTTCGGTGCGCACGTTCGCTCAGCGACAGTACGCGCACCGAATCGCAATTAGGCGGCGGCGTCGAGCTGTCGCTTGGTGTCCTCGTCGAGTTCGATGTCGGCGACCGCGGTGTTCTCCTCGAGGTGCGCCACCGACGACGTGCCGGGTATCACCAGCACGTTCGGCGCAACGGACAGCGTCCACGCGAGTGCGATCTGCGCGGGTGTGCGCCCGAGTTTCGACGCCTCACTCTTGACGGCGGGATGGCCGAGCACGGGGTTGTCGGCCGTGAACGCCGAACCGAGCGGAAAGAAGGGGACGAATGAAATGCCGTGCTCGATACAGGCGTCCAGCACCGGCTGGGAGGTGCGGTCGACGAGGTTGTAGGCGTTCTGCACCGTCACGATCTCGGTGCGGTCCAGTGCGATTCGCAGATGTTCGGGAACGATACTGCTCAATCCGATGCCGCCGATCAGCCCTTCGTCGCGGGCCTTGATCATCGCCGTGAGCTGTCGGTCGAACAGTTCTCTGTTGACCTTTGCCGGCGAGTTGGGGTCGGTGGCCTCGTCGTGGACGCGGAGGTTGACGGCCGCAAGACGGTCGGTCCCCAGAGTCGTCAGGTTCTCCTCGATGTCCGCGCGGAGTTCGTCGGGTTCCTGTGCCGGCAGCCACGCCCCGGTGTCATCGCGCTTGGCGCCGACCTTGCTCACCAATGCCAGATCGGCGGGGTAGGGATGCAGCGCCTCGCGGATCAGTTGGTTGGCCACGTTCGGTCCGTAGAACTGCGAGGTGTCGATGTGGTTGATGCCCAACTCGATCGTGCGCCGGAGTACGGCCAGCGCCTCGTCGTGGTTACGCGGCGGGCCGAAGACGCCCGGACCGGGTAGTTGCATGGCGCCGTAGCCGACGCGCCCGACATTGAAAGAGCCCAGCGGGAAGGTTTGCATGTTCTTAGGCATACCTCTGAGTACACGCTTCCCGCCGGGCCTATTCCGGTTGGTGGCCTATTCGGCTTCGCCCAGGATGCCGTAGATCTCGCGGCGGGCGTTGTTGACGATGTCGACGACGCGTTGCTGCTGCTCTGACGATGCGGCGTGCGCGGACTGCGCAACGGCACCCATCAGTTGGCCGACGGCACTGCGCAGGCTGACGGCACCGGGGTCGGCGCCTTCGGTGATCTCGTCCCACGGAGCGGTCTCGATCTTTTCAGCGGCGGCGCGGCCTTCGTCGGTTAGCTCGA
Organism: uncultured Actinomycetota bacterium; assembly: GCA_963843135.1. Taxonomy (GTDB): domain Bacteria; phylum Actinomycetota; class Actinomycetes; order Mycobacteriales; family Mycobacteriaceae; genus Mycobacterium. Next base: position 259,637 of record CAWJJA010000019.1, on the reverse strand, counting down.
AGAGCTTCTTGCTGCCTTCGGATTCGGTGGAGACGAGCAGGCCCTCGTCGACCAGCAGTTGCAGCGTCGGGTACACCGAGCCGGGGCTGGGCTTCCACAGCTGCTCACTACGTTCGTTGATCTCCTGGATCATCTCGTAGCCGTGCATGGGCCGATCGGTGAGCAGCTTGAGGATCGCGGCACGCACATCGCCGCGCCGTCCGCGTCCGCCGCCGCGGGGTCCGCCGCGTCGGCCGCCACGGCCAAAGCCGGGTCCGAACCCGAAGCCGGGTCCGAAGCCGCCACCGGGGCCGAAGCCGCCGAAGCCGGGGCCGAATCCTGCGTCGCCGCGGTGCTCGCGGACGTGGTCGCGGAACTCGCGACGTGCTTGCCGACGCTGTTCGTGCAGCGCACGGCGGTCTTCGGGGGTGACGCCCGGGCCGAAGCCGAAGCCGAAACCGCGCCCCTCGAAGGGGCCTTGTGGGGGTGTGAATGGGGTGTTCATGGTTCGTGTCCTTCTTTCGACAGGAAGCACACCGTGCGCTTCCGATACGTTGACGATATATCGGAAACTATCGACGATGCAACGTCCGATATCAGATGGCCAGTCGTGGAAGAGCCTGGGCGGGCTCTTCGACTAGAGGACTGTCGGCACCGAGCTCGGAGCTAGGCGACTAGACGCGCAGACGAGTCCAGGTCGTCCGCCGAATGTGCGGCATTGCTGCGATGGGTGTTCGGGCTGACCCCGTATGCCCGTTTGAACGCGCTGCTCAACGCAAACGGTGTGCTGTACCCGACCTGGCGGGCGACCGCGCCGATGGTCGCCTGACTCGACCGCAACAGGTCGGCGGCCAACGCAAGCCGCCAACTGGTCAGGAACGCGATCGGCGGCTCACCTACCAGATCGGTGAACCTGCGCGCGAATACCGCGCGCGAACAGCCAACGGCTGCAGCCAAATTCGCGACTGTCCACGGATGCGCGGGATTGTTGTAGATCAGCTTCAACGCCGGACCCACCACCGCGTCCTGCTCGGCGTACCACCAAGTCGGCGCATTGCCGTCGCGGCCGAACCACACCCGCAGCACCGCGATCAGCAGTACATCGAGCATCCGATCCAGATAGGCCTCCTGGCCCGTGCCCTCGCAGCCGGCCTCGCGGGCCAGGAGGTCCACCACGTGTGTGTCCCACTCGTCGGCGCGTACGACCAGCACTGCGGGTAACACGTCGAGAAGCCGGGCGCTCACCTCGCTGCGCCCCTGGTAGGCACAGATGACCGAGCGACTCGCGCCCGACGGACTGTTGCCCCAGGTGCGTACGCCCAGTGACATCTCGAACTGCAGCGTCTCGCCCGACAGCGTCGTGCATCGGTTTCCCGGGTGGATCACGGCCATCGGTGCGGTCGACGGGTCGTCGGCCAAGACGTAGTGCTCAGTGCCGCGGGCCAATGCGACGTCACCGGGATGCAGCCAGGTGGTTCCCGTGCTCTCGCCGACGATCGCAGCGCTTCCATGCGTCTGGCAGATCAAGGTCAGCGGCGCATCGTCGCGGATGCTCAACGACCAGGGTGGATCCATCATCATCCGCAAGACGAAGGCACTTCGTGCTCGCACACCGTCGAGCAGGCCGACCACGGCGTCCACCGCTGGAGCTTATCGAGCGCGATAGGCGGCGAGAAACACCTGTACGCCTGCACCGCACGTACTCGTCGACTCGATGCGCGCCAGCGCTTGCTGCGCTCCGCAGAAGAGAGCCTCGTCGATGTACCTACCGACGATGAGGAATGCGAAATGTTCTGCAGCAAGCGCCGGTTGGGGCGCCCGCAGCAGGCCCCTGTCATGCAGTAGGGCGAAGCAGTCGGCGAATGCTGCGAGCGCTCCTGGCCGGCGCTTGCTCGTAGTACTGCAGCGCGAGCGCGGGTACCCGGTTCGCTTCGCCGACCACGAGTCTGCGCAACTGCACGCCCGGCTCCAGTAACACTTGGCGGAAGTAATCGCCTGCCAGTGCGGCCAGATCCGCCTCCAGGTCGGCAGTATCGGCGAGCGCTGCGATCCGGTCGAGAAATGGGGGCACCGAACTTTCCAACGCCTCGTTCACGATTGCCAGCAGCAGTTCCTGCTTGTCGCCGAAGTGCTTGTAGACCGTCTGCTTGGACACCTCGGCGGACGCGGCGATCTGGTCGACGCTGGTGCCCTGATAGCCGTTGGTCAAAAACAGCGACCGACCCGCCGACAGGATCGTCGCGCGTTTACGCGCCGAACGGCCGAGCACCTCTGTCATGCCACCTCCGTTGGGTACTGGACAGTCTAGTTCCGTCGTAAGTAGAGTACTGGACAGTCTAGTCTGATTTAGCGGGAGTAATGCCATGACCAAGACCGATTGCCCGCCTTTACCGGTGCGTATCACCAAATCGCTGCTCGGCTACGGCGTCATCGCGGGCCCGATCTACGTTGTCGTCGCGGCGGCGCAGGTCATCGCCCGCACCGGATACGACCCCACGAGGCATGCGGTGAGCCAACTGTCGAATGGCGACCTCGGCTGGATTCAGATCGCCAACTTCCTGCTCACCGGGGCGATGACGATCGCGGCCGCCGTCGGCATGCGACGCGCACTCGGGCCGGGCCCACTGTCGGCGTGGGCATCCGGACTGCTCGGCATCTACGGGCTCGGTGTGTTCTGCGGGGGCATCTTTCGTGCCGACCCGTCCGACGGCTTCCCTCCCGGCACCCCGCCAGGTATGGGCGACGTCAGCTGGCATGGGCTGGCCCACTTCGCGGTCGCGGGACTCGGGTTTCTCTGTCTGGTGGCGGCGTGCCTGGTGACGGGCGCATGGTTCGCGCGCGCGAACGAACCGGGCTGGGCGTGGTATTCACGCATCACCGGTATCGTCTTCTTGGCAAGTTTTGCCGCGCTGTCATCCGGATCTGGCGGAGCTGCAACGATTTTGATCTTCACCGCGGCGCTCGTCGCCGCATGGGTATGGTTGGCCGCGGTGTCGGTGAAGCACTATCGGTCTGTCGGATAGGCACAGACGCGCGCGTATGCGGTCAGGACGGACAACGATGGACCGTCCACACCGTGCCGCTGTTGACTTCAGGTCATGAACATGAACCCCTTTGTACTCCTGACCTCGACTCGCCGCGCTGGCAGCGGCCGCAGCCGGCGGAATGATGTACGTCTTCTCGACATTCGTGATGCGGGGTCTGGACCGCACCGGTCCGATCGAGGCGATCACGGCGATGCGTGGCATCAACGTGATGGCGAACTCGAATCCGGCATTCCTGCTGGCCTATTTCGGTGCGACGGTGTTGGCGCTGGTCGTCGGGGCCATGGCCGCGATCCAGATCGGGCAGCCGGGCAGCGGGTGGATCCTCGCAGGCGCGGTGTTCGGGGTACTCGCGGCGATCATCACGATGGCGTTCAACGTGCCACTCAACAACCACCTCGACACCGTGGACCCGATCGGATTGTCGGTCCCCGATGCGGCAATCGAGTGGCAGGCATACCTGCACACGTGGACGGCATGGAACCACGTCCGCGCCGCCGCCAGCTTCATCGCGGGCGCCTTGATGCTCGTCGGGCTCCGATACCGCTGAGGCGGAATACCTTTCGATCACCGAGACCGTGTTGTCGCTAAAGTTGACGACCCAGGCGGTGTGCCTCAACGGATCCGCCGCACCGGTTTGTGGACCGTTATCGAGCCGGCCCCTCGGTTGGCCACATAGAGCAGGTGACTTTCGGGATCGACGGCCATCTCGTCCGGAGAGTCGCCGACGGTGATCGTCGCGGTGGTCTTCCGGTTCTTGGCGTCGATGATCGAGACCGAATCATCTTGGGAGTTCGCGACGTAAACGGTTTGAGTATCCGAATCCACCTCGATGCCATCGGGTCCGTGACGACCTCGATCGTTCCGGTGATGATGCCTGATGCGATGTCTACGACCGACATTGTGGCGGCGCGGGTATTGTGTGTCGAGGACGTAGAGCGAGTCGTCGGCACTGCTGGTCACACAGGCCTTGCCGGTCATCGGATCCGATGCGACATCGGGCAGTGGGCCCACGCCGACATCGAACGTCGTGCTGACTGTGGTCGCCACGGGACGCTCGCCGGAATCACCGGAGCAGGCGGTCAGGCCGAGGCACAGCACGGCCTCTGGGTGTCTAGCTGGGCGGCGCGAATCCACCGGGGTCGGACGACGGTGGTGGAACGTGCGCTGGTGAAACCTGTTGCAGTGGAGGCCGATACCCGACAGTGGGTGGCTGGGTCAACGGCCACTGGGGTGCGGGTTGGAACGCGGCTGGCTGCAGGCGGGCAAGTTCTCTGCGATGACGTTCGGCCAGCACCGCGGCCAGCACGAATTGCGGTGGTGCACCCGGAGGCGGTGGCGGCGATATCTGGGCGACGACGTCACTGGTGATCCGGTACGCCATCTGATCGCGCATCTGCGGGTCCAATTGTGATGCGCGGGATAGGAACTGGCGGGCCAGCTCGGCCTGCTCGGGACGCAGCCCGGACAGCTGCAGGGTCGACGCCCACCATGCCAGCTGCGGCGGCATCGGCGGCGGCGGCGACATTCGCGGCGCACGCTCGCTGATGACCAGTGTTCCGGCGAAAACATCGCCGATCCGCTTACCTTTCGAGGACACCAGGCTGCAGATCACCGCGGGGCCGCCCGTGAACATCCAGATCTCGATCACGCCGGCCAGCGCACGAAACAACGCCTGACGAAAGCGTTCCGGGCCGCCGTCGTCGGAGACGACCCGCAGCCCCAGCGCCATCTTGCCCAACGAACGGCCACGGGTGGCGGCCTCGAAGCACGGCCGGATACCCGACGATCGTCACGACGGTGAAGATGATCAGAATCGCGGCCGACAGGGCAGGGTCGAGCTGTGTCAGCGTGGCGGCCCACAGAATCACACCGATGATGTAGGCGATGAACACCACAGTGACGTCGATGATCGCCGACAGTGCGCGCACCGGCAGCTGGGCGATCTGAACATCCAGGACCACCGCGTCGCCGGTCACCACTGGTTCTTGCTGGCTGACCATCCCGCCGACGCTACTAGAATTCCTGAGGTGGATGTCGACGCGTTCGTGGTGGCGCACCGTCCGGCATGGGAGCGGCTGGAGCAGCTGGTCAAGCGGCGGCGGAAACTCACGGGCGAGGAGGTCGACGAACTCGTCGATCTTTACCAGCGGGTGTCGACCCACTTGTCGATGGTGCGCAGCTCGTCGAGCGACACAGTCCTCGTCGGGCGGCTTTCGAGTCTGGTGGCGCGGGCACGCTCGGTGGTGACGGGCGCGCACTCACCGCTGTGGAGCGAGTTCGCCAGGTTCTGGACGGTGTCGTTCCCGGTGGTCGCGTATCGCGCGTGGCGATGGTGGCTTTCAACGGCGATCGCATTCCTCTTCGTCACCGTGTTGATCGCCTTCTGGGTGTCGGGCAACCAAGAGGTGCAGTCGGCCATCAAGACACCAAGCGAAATCGAGCAATTGGTGAACCACGACGTCGCCGCCTACTACAGCGAGAATCCCGCCGGATCGTTCGGACTACAGGTGTGGGTCAACAATTCGTGGATCGCGGTCCAGTGCATCGCGATGGCCATCCTGGGCGGCATCCCGATTCCCTACATCCTGTTCCAGAACGCCCTCAACCTCGGTGTCATCGCGGGCTTCATGTTCGATGCGGACCAAGGCGATGTCCTCCTCGGTCTTCTCACACCGCACGGACTCATCGAACTGAGTGCGGTCTTTCTGGCCGCGGCCGTCGGTATGCGGGTCGGCTGGTCGGTGGTGTCGCCGGGCCACCGGCCGCGTGGACAGGTGCTGGCAGAACAGGGCCGCGCCGTCGTCGCGGTCGCGGCGGGTCTGGTCGTCGTGTTGCTTGTGGCCGGGCTGATCGAGTCGGTGGTGACGCCGTCGCCGCTACCGACGTTCGCCCGTATCGCCATCGGCGTGGCAGCCGAGGTCGCCTTCCTCGCATACGTGATCTATTTCGGCCGCAAGGGCGTCGCCGCGGGGGAGACCGGCGACGTCAGCGATGCGCCGGACGTGGTGCCGACGCGCTAGAGCCGCCCGGTGGCCTTCATCGCGAGATAGTGGTCTGCCAGTTCGGGAGCCAGTTCTTCCGGCGGTGCGTCCACGACGTCGACTCCTGCCGCCCGCAGCCGGGATGCCATCGAGCGCCGGTCGTTGCGCGCACGCTCGGCTGCCGCCGCGTCGTACACCTCGGCGGCGTCCGAACGTCCTGCCGCAAGGGCTTGGACCCGTGGATCGGCGACGGCGGCCAGCAGAACCTGATGTTTGGCGGACAACTGGGGCAGGACCGCCATCAGGCCCTCGTCGAGGGCGGATGCGTTCAGGTCGGTGAGCAGCACCACCAATGCGCGGCGGCGAACGCGACGCTGCACCGCGGCTACCATCGCCCGGGCGTCGGACTCGATGAGTGCGGGTTCCAGCGGCGCCATCGCGTTGACCAGTTGCGCGAGAAGTTCGGTTCGCGAGGCGTTGAACAGCCCTGCCCGGGTGGCTCGGTCGTGGGCGAGGAAATCGACGTGGTCACCTGCGCGCGACGCGAGTGCGGCGAGCAGCAGTGCGGCATCCATGGACCAGTCCAGCCGCGGCCAGCCACTGGGGTCGTTGGCGGTGGGGTCGACGCCGACGCGCCCCGCTGATGTGCGTCCGGTGTCCAGAACGATCACCACCCGCCGATCCCGTTCGGGTCGCCACGTCCGCACCACGACGTCTGCGCGCCGGGCGGTGGCGCGCCAGTCGATCGACCGGACATCGTCACCGATCACGTATTCGCGCAACGAGTCGAACTCAGTGCCCTGACCACGGATCAGAACCGGCGTATTGCCTTCGAGTTCGCGGAGTCTGGCCAGTCTGGAGGGCAGGTGCTTACGAGACAGGAATGGCGGCAGTATCCGGATCTGCCAGGGCACCCGGTGTGAGCTCTGCCTGCCCGCGAGGCCCAGTGGTCCGACCGAGCGGGCCGTGACCAACGCTGACTTCTGATCGCCCCTTCGCAGCGGCCGCAGCGTGGTGAGGAGCGCAACCTGTTGTCCGACAGCGATATTCACATCGTGCATCCGCGGCTCGGCGCGGGCGCTTGGCGACCACGCATCGCGGATCAGACCCCTCAGGCGCCGTCGCCCCGAATTCTGGACCTTCAGAACCGCGTCGACTGGCTGACCCAGCCTGGCCGCGGTATCACCGGACCGCGTGAAGATCAGTCGTCGGGCGCTGGCGGCCAGAACGACGTCGAGCGCCACCGCCGCGGCGAGCGCGCTCGCCAGAACCGCGAACGCGATCGCCGGCCAGGGTGAAAACGCCACCGGCAGCACGCAGATGAGTGCGACCAGGCCGGCGCGGCCGGTGAGGATCACTAGCGCGGCACTGGCACGGCCGCGAGAATGCCGTCCAGCACGCCGTCCGGATTGGCGCCTTCGAGTTCTGCCTCGGGCCGCAGCTGGATCCGGTGCCGCAACGTCGGCCGCGCCATCGACTTGACGTCGTCGGGGGTGACATAGTTTCGACCCGAAAGCCACGCCCAGGATCTGGCCGTAGCCAGCAGTGCGGTCGCACCGCGCGGCGACACTCCGAGCTGTAGCGACGGGGAATGCCGTGTGGCGCCGGCGATGTCGACGATGTATCCGAGCACCTCATCGGCGACCAGTACCTGTTGCACGGCGGCGCGTCCAGCGGCCAACTCGGCGGGCCCTGCAACGGGCCGCACCGCTGACAGGTCCCGAGGGTCGAAGCCACGCGCATGGCGATCGAGGACCATGATCTCCTGGTCCCGCGGCGGCAGGGGAACGTTGAGCTTGAGCAGGAACCGGTCGAGCTGTGCTTCGGGCAGCTGGTAAGTGCCCTCGTACTCGATCGGGTTCTGTGTCGCGGCGACGATGAACGGGTCGGGCAGCTTCCGTGGTTCGCCTTCGACGCTGACCTGTCGTTCCTCCATCGCCTCCAGCAGTGCGGCCTGCGTCTTCGGCGGTGTCCGGTTGATCTCGTCAGCCAGAAGGAGATTGGTGAAGATGGGCCCGGAGCGGAACTCGAATTCGGCGGTGCGGGCGTCGTATACAAGTGAACCGGTGACGTCGCCCGGCATCAGGTCCGGGGTGAACTGAACCCGCTTGAACTCGAGTTGCAGCGCCGCCGCCAGCGTGCGCACCAGCAGGGTCTTGGCGACTCCCGGCACTCCTTCCAGCAGGACGTGGCCGCGGCACAGCAGCGCGATCACCAGCCCGCTGACCACCGCGTCCTGTCCCACGACCGCCTTGCCGATCTCGGTGCGCAGTGACAACAGCGCTTGTCGCGCCGAATCTCCCGGTGCCGGAGCACCTGTGGGCTGACCTGGGTATGGCTGAGTCACGATTGTGCGACCTGCCTTTCGATGTTGTCGAGTTCACGGGCGAGATTGACCAAGTCGTCGTCGCTGTGCGGCGGGGGGCCGAACAGCGTGTGCGCCAACGTCTGCGGATACGCTCCGGACCGCTGCGCCACCGCCGAGACGATCGCGGGCGGGTCTGCATTGTTGGACAGGCCGAGGCGAGGCAGCATCCGTTGCAGCGTGGCCGTGCGCAACGCGTCTGCCGCGCGGTCGCGGGCGCGCCGGGACCGGTACAGCCTGCCGCGACCTTCGACCGTCTCCGATGCGCGCACGACGACGGGCATGCGCTCCGCGACAAGCGGACCGAGCCGCCTGCCCTTCCACAGCGCCACGAGCGCGATTACCAGACACAACTGGAAGACGATCCATCGCACCGCCGGGGGAATCAGGTCGGCGATGTCGGCGGCGGCATCGGAATCGCCTTCGCGCTGCTGGGGCGCATACCAGATCACTCGCCGGGAGGTGCCCGCCAGGTTCATGGCGAGGGCGGCATTGCCGTCTGTCAACAGTCCGCCGTTGGTCATGAAGTCACCGCTGCCGACGACCGTGACAGTGCGCCCGTCGTCGGAGTAGCGGACCAGCGCTCCGCCGTAGCAGCTGGTTATTCCGAAACCGCCTGCGGACTCGAACTTGTCGCTCACACCGAATTGAACTTCTCCGGCCCGGGTGGCTTCCCGCAGGTCGCAGTCCGGTGCGGAGCCACCGAAGGGAACAGTCCCGGCGAGGTCGACGCGCGGAGCCAGCGCCTCACGGGTACTCGATGTCGGCGACACCAGGAGCCGGTCGCCGGGCAGGTCGCTCAGCCGCCGCAGCACGTCAGCGTCGAGCATCTGAAAGGTCTGCAGCACTGCGATGAGTGTGCCCGGCCGCGCGGCACTTTCGACGGTGGCGATGTCGGGCGCCTCGACCACGTCGACGCCACCCTCGCGCAGCAGGGTGACCAGCGCGTGGGTGCCATCGCTGGACGTGGACGTCGGATCCATCGGACCGCCGGGCCGCGGTGCGGTCAGATAGGTGGTCAGTGTGGCGATTCCGACGATGACGGCCAGCGCCAACAGCACCCATCTCGCGGCGCTCCACCGCTGCAGCAGCGTGGGTCCGACCGCCGAATCGGGGCGCGCTTTCAGCGCGCTTGTCATCGCACCTCCGCCCAGCCCGCTTGCGTCGCCGCGACGGTGGCGGTATCGCCTGAGGCCTGAGTGTGGAATCGGAGGTGATCGTCGAGGTCGGCGATCATCCGGTAGGCGGATTCCGTTCCGGGTACCTCACCGTAGGTGACGTCGTTGAAAGAGCCTGCAGCCTGGGATAATTCGGCGGCAAGCGATGGTAGGGCCTTGCCCGCGTCGCGCGCCAGCTCGGTGGCCGTCCGGCCGGGGATCGCATCCAGCACCCCGGTGTCCTCCAGCTCGCGGGCGACGGCTCGCAACCGATGTCGGATCGCGGCAGCCCAATTGCGTTCGGCGGCATACTGTTCGGCGGTTGTTCGATGCTCGGCGGCGCTGAGTTCGTGTTCGCCGAATAGCGCATAACCACTACCCCGGTTGGTGCGCATTGTGCGCCGCGCTATCCGAATCGCGACGACGATCGCGATCACGAGCAGGATCAGCAGAATGGACAGGGTGAACCAGCCGCCGGGAAGCGAAGAGCCGGCACTGGCCAGCCGGTAGATCAGCTCGTTGATCCACTCGACGAGCCGTTCGGTCAAAGAAGGCCTGGGGTAGATGGGTTTTTGCAGTTCGCGTTGCGCGGCTTCGTGAGCGGCATCGCTGTCGATGTCTATCGTCGGCACGTCAGGCTTGGCGGGTCAGCCACAGATGGTCAGTGGAATCGGATGGTGCAGCCGGGCCGTATGCGGCGCCGGTCTGCAGGACGAGGTCGAACGCCTCGGCACGTATCCGCCGGTCGGTATAGAGCAGCACGATGACGCCCGCGACGAACGGGGCGGTGATGATCTGGGCAATGACGCCGCCCACGGACAGCAGGACGAATGCCAACAGCGTCGTCGCGGTGGAGGACCCCGTCATCAGCAGCAGCTGGCCGCCGAAGCTGAACGGGATCGTGACCGCACCCGCGATGAACTGAACCGCGATCGTGGCGAGAAGCCGGATACCGAACACCCGCCAGAAATCGTTCTTGACCAACCTGTACGACCGCTCGATCGCGGCGAAGACACTGAGGCGTTCGAGCACGATCAGCGGCGGCGCGAAGCCCAATATGACCCACAGGTAGATCAGCGCGGCCACCAGGACCAGACCCAGCGGTATGCCGACGATCACCGCCGCCGCGGCGTTCGCCGCGGTCCCGATCACGAAGATGAGGCCGACGACGACAGTGACCAGTACCGCCACGCCCAGGGCTTCCAGAAGCGCCAGGCCGATCAGGGCCCAGAACCGTCCCTTCAGCCGCTGCCACGCCTCACCGATGGTGATGCCGGCACCGAACACCGCACGGCCGACGACGACGGTGAGCATCCCGCTCAGCAGGATCGCCGTAAAAAAGGTCGCCGCGGCCCCGGCGAGGCTCGACAACGACGAGCCGAGCAGGATGCCGGTCGGCATTTCCTCGACCGGTGAACGACTGTTCCAGCGCTCCGGTGGCGGCCAGCGGCCCCACCGAGAGCACGAGCGCCACCAGCTGGGTGGCGATGACGACGATGGTGGTGAACCCCAGCGTCGCTTTCGGGTTGGTGCGGATATAGGCGACCGCGCCGTTGAAGATGTCTGACAGGGTCAGGGGCCGCAGCGGGATGACGCCCGGTTTGAGCACGGGCGGCATCAACGCGGCACCGTATCCGTATCCCGGAGGTGGTGGTCCGTAACCGGGCGGCGGATAGCCGTGCGGTGTGTAGCCGGGCGGGGGTCCGTATCCCGGGGGTGGCGCGTAGCCCGGGGGTGGTCCGTAGCCGGGCGGAGGCCCGTATCCCGGTGGGGCACCGTAACCCGGCGGCGGATAGCCCGGCGTCGGCTGCCCGGCCATACCGGGTTGGCCGGCGTCGGTGCTCATGGCCACCATCCTGTCGATCACTCTGCGAATTGACAAACATCTCCAGGCAACCGGCGCAGCGTAGGTTTGCGACATGTCCGAAAAGCCAGAACTCAAAGAGCGGTTACGCACAGATCTGACCGCGGCGATGAAATCGCAGGACAAGCTGCGGACCGCGACACTGCGGATGCTGCTCGCGGCGATCCAGACCGAGGAAGTGGCGGGCAAAGGGCCGCGAGAGCTGTCCGATGCCGACGTGATCAAGGTGCTGTCCAAGGAAGCCAAGAAGCGTGCGGAGTCGGCGGATATCTACACCCAGAACGGCCGCGGCGAGCTGGCGGCCAACGAGCACGCCGAGGCACGCGTCATCGACGAATACCTGCCTACTCCGCTCAGCGAGGCCGAAGTCGCCGACGTCGTCGACACCGCGATCGCCCAGGTGGCCGAGGAGATCGGGGAGCGCCCCGGCATGAAACAGATGGGCCAGGTGATGAAGGCCGCCACTGCTATCGCCGCAGGTAAGGCCGACGGCTCCCGGCTCTCCGCAGCTGTCAAGGCCAGGTTGTAGCCGTTTGTTCGTCCGACACCCGGGTACCCGGGTGCCATGACGCGTTTCGGCTACACCCTCATGACCGAACAGAGCGGACCTAAAGATCTTGTCCGTTATGCCGTTTCGGCGGAACGAGTCGGATTCGACTTCGAGGTCTCGTCCGATCACTACTTCCCGTGGTTGTCGTCACAGGGGCACGCGCCATACGCGTGGTCGGTGCTCGGTGCCGTCGCTCACGCGACCGAGCAGGTCGAGCTGTTCACCTACGTCACCTGTCCGACGATTCGCTACCACCCTGCCGTCGTCGCGCAGAAGGCCGCCACGTTGCAGATCCTCGCCGACGGCCGGTTCACCCTCGGGCTGGGCAGCGGTGAGAACCTCAACGAACACGTCGTCGGCAAGCGCTGGCCGACGGTGGCGCGCCGTCAGGAGATGTTGCGCGAGGCCATCCAGATCATCCGCGAGTTGTTCACCGGCGAGCTCGTCGACTGGAAGGGCGAGCACTTCGAGGTGGACTCCGCCCGGCTCTGGGATATTCCGGACACTCCGGTCGCCATCGCGACAGCGGTCTCCGGGGAGCGGTCGGTCGAGACATTCGCACCGCTGTCCGACCATTTGATCGCCGTCGAACCGAACTCCGATATCGTCGACGCATGGCATGCCGCCAGGCGTGCCACCGGGCTACCCGGACAGGCGCGGGTCATCGGTCAGATTCCGATCTGCTGGGATCCCGACCGCGACAAGGCAATCCGCCGGGCGCATGATCAGTTCCGCTGGTTCAGTGGTGGTTGGGCGGTCAACTCCGATCTGCCGACGACGGCCGGCTTCGACGGCGCCACACAGTACGTGCGGCCCGAGGATGTCGCCGAGTCCATTCCGTGCGGACCGGATCTCGACGTGATCGTGGAAGCGGTGCGCAAGTACTGGGAAGCGGGGTTCACCGATATCGCCCTCGTCCAGATCGGTGATGAGAGCCAAGACCTGTTCCTCAAGGAAGCGGCCGGGTCCCTGCTGGAGAAGCTCAGAAGCGAATCAGACTGAAAGGCGAAACATGCCTAAGGGCAAGGGAATCTACGACGAAGAACCAGCCGACGAGTCGAAGAAGGGCGAACGGCCCGGCCCGACCGACAACGGCGGCGAGGGAGGAATGGCGACACGCGAGCAGGCGCCTGACGTCGCTGATACCAGCGGTGAGCCCACCGCCTGACGGTTATTGCGCCCTGCGCCCTTCGCGGCTTCGCTGATAGGCCGCGCGCCGGAAGTCGGCGAGCCAACGGGGTAAGGGCTGAACGTCGCAGTCACGGTGCAGTGTGGGGTCGAACGCGATGTCGTCCTGACTTGGGTCGACGTGGCGAAGAGTCAGCCGCGCCAGCGGATGGAATTCACTCCTGCCCGCCGCCTGCTCGATGTCGAATGCGATTGCGTCCGAGTTGATTTGGGACTTGATGGTATCGAGGGCGAGGTCGTGGGTGCTGACCTCCGTGGCAAGTCGTGCGCGCAACCACCACACTCGGCCGCGGTAGCGCAGCGGCATCAGGCTGGAGAACGTGGCGCCGGACCACGAGGTGACCGGCGCCAGCATGATGCGACTGCGCGCGACAGTCGATGCCAGCAGCACATCCCAGGGGCCGCACGACCTCAGATCCTGCGGCGGCGGAATGCGAAACGCCAACCCCGCGATATCGGGCCGACCGCCGGGCACACCGATTCCTTTCGACACCCGCGCGATGACATCGCAGGACCTCATCGGCAATCCGTCGCTGTCCAGCGCCGTCCGCTCCAGCATCCCCTCCGCGAGGACACCCACGGGATGGAACAGACGTCGCCCGCGAACCGCGGCGCCGACCCTGACGGGCAACGCGATGACGTCAGAAACCTGCACGGCGGTGGGGTGCCCAAATGTCTGCTTCGCGAAACGGCGCGCGCCGGTTTAGCGGCCCGGATACCGGGCATTAATCCACGGCACTGCTGCTACGTCGCAGCGACCAGTCGTCGAAAGGCCCATGTGTGACAACCGCTTACACCGATGCGCTAGATGGATTCATCGCGTCGGCGGGCGTGTACGCCCCGCAGGAAGACAGCCAATTCCTCATCGATGTGATGGAGAAGGGCGGGTTGGCGCGCAGGCGCCGGGTAGCAGACCTGTGCACCGGTACCGGTGTGGTGGGGATCGCCGCGGCCGAGCAGGGAGCATCGCAGGTCACGGCGTTCGATGTGTGTTCGCGATCCGTCCGATGTGCACGGATGAACGTTTCGAGCGCAGGCGTCGACGTGGATGTCCACCTGGGGTCATGGGCGCGTGCCGCGGAGTTCGGCCCGTTCGACCTGGTGGTCAGCAACCCTCCGTATGTCCCGCACGATCCCTACGCGCCATGTGCACCGATTCCGCCGCACGTCGGCCCGGCGCGCGCATGGGACGCCGGCGAGGACGGCCGTCTTGTTCTGGACCCGTTGTGCGCCGCGGTGCCCGATCTGCTGGCTCCCGGCGGCACTTTCTTGATGGTGCAGTCGGAGTTCGCGGTGCCCCGTCAGACGCTTGCGGCGCTGGCCCAAGCCGGGCTGGATGCGGAAGTAGTTGCCTACCAGTGGATTCCGTTCGGCCCTGTACTGTCATCGCGAGCTCTTTGGCTGGAGGAGACCGGCAGGCTGGAACCCGGCAGGCGTGAGGAAGAGCTCGTGGTGATCAGGGCGGAAAGACCGTGACGGAGGCCCGCACCGTGCGCATCGTCGCGTCAGGACCGTTGATGGTCGAGGGCCCGGTGCGTATCGAGATGCCCGACGGCACCGTCGTGGAATCCGACCGATTCATGGTCGCGATCTGCACGTGCCGCCGCAGCAAGGACTATCCGATGTGCGACACCAGCCACCGGTGCCGTCCGCGCGCCACGCTCGTCAGCGCGGCCGTCGTCGTAGCGACGAGCGACCTGCCTTCCAGCACTCCATCAGATGGTCGGCGAGGCGGTCTTCGATGTGGTCTCGGGCCCTGATCCCGAACACGACGTCGGCCTCCAATTCGGGTTCACGCGCGACCAGATCGCCGACGACGTCGGTGCGCACCACCTGTTCGTGAACTGCGTCGGCCACGACGTGTTCGGAGTAGAACGTCACGCACGGCTCCGGGGCGCCCATCCGCTCGAGTGCGTCGACCAGCCGCCGTGACCCCGGTGGGGACGTGATCTCGGTGGAGGCGAAGTGACCGATCGCCGCCCCCCGCAGCTCCCGGTGCAGCCCGAACAACGACATCAGGTTGATCGACGCCAAGGCCTCGGCGGATACCTCGTCCAGGTACGCCAGGTAGGACGCATCGAGCCCGGCGGCGTCCATCAACTCGGCATAGAGGTGCTGGTGCACGCGATCGGCGCGGCCGGCGCCGTACTCGTCGAACTCGACCGCGACGAAGGCCGCCTTCGCGGGTCCGGTGAGGCGCGGGATCGCCCACGCGTGAGGGTCGCCCTCCTTGAGGTGATACACGGAGCGGTGCACGAAGTACTCCTGCATCTGCTCCCAGCTGCCGGCCTCACGCAGGTAATAGGACGGGCCGGTGCCATCGGTGGGCTCGCGCGAAAGCGCATCCATCTCCGCGGCAACGTTTTCGTCGGATGTGATGTCACCGACGTCGCGCCGGACGGCGTCGAGGAACACCTCTTCGAGGCGTGCGCGTACATGGAGCAGCGCCGGATTCCATTCCCAGCGCGGGTTGACCGAGCGGAAGCCGCGATAGTGCAACTCGTAGCAGACGCACAACGCGAGTTGCAGGTCGAGTCCGTACGGGTCCGCTTCATAGATGGGAACGTCGACCGGTCGTACATGCAGGGCCGGGCGCCGATGGGCAAGGATGTCCAGGATCGTCGCCGACACGGGTCCGGCGGGGCGAGGCAGGGCAGGTTCGACAAGAGTCGATGGCAATGTCACAGCAGTTAGGTTCCCGGGGGCACGCCGGTCAAACCCGCGGGGTCGGTTGCCTTGCGGCGCTTGCCGAAAACGCGGCTGAACAAAGAAGGACGCATGAGGACGGTGATCCGGTCCAGGAGCTGGATTGTCCTGTAAATGGTCTCGGCGACCACCAAGTCGGTCGTCGCGGCACCGTAAACCTTGTCCATGCCGACGCCGAGAAGTTTCTGCAGGTTCAACCGCCAGTCGTCGGACGGGACAATGGTGAAGTCGAAGATCCGGTTACCCCACCAGATCGGCGTCAACTTCTTGGCCGATGCGCGAAAGAAGCGGTGGCTCAGGCCGGCGGTTCCGGAGTTCAGGCACTCATGCAGCGTCCGCGCCTGGATTGCTGCGGAGGTCATCCCCTGACCGAAGACGGGATTGAGGCTGCATACGGCGTCGCCCATCACAAGATAGCCGTGCGGAAACTTGTCGAGCTTGTGATAGCGGCGCCAGATGCTTGCCGGATATCGCTGCACGGACACTTCGCCGAGCGGCTCCCCGGCGCGTAACGCGGCCGCGACGTGTGCAGGCAAGAACTCGGCTGCGCAATCAAGAAGCCCTGGCAGGTCCGTCGGAGTGCTGCGGCCGGCCAGTCCGATCATCGTGACGATCACAGTGCCGTCTTCGTTGACCATGAGGCCGGCACCTTGCGGCCTGTCCAGTGTCGGAAAGTCGAGGACGACTTTCTCGGGCAGCGTTCCGGGGACCAGACGGAAGAATTGACTCGAATAGGTCAGCTGGACCGAATAGCGCCGTTCGGCCGGCCGACGGTAACCGTGCGCCTCCAGGAATGCCGGTGTGCGGGCGGAGCGACCGGTGGTGTCGACGACCAAATCGCTTGTCAGCAGCCGCTCCTGGCGCGTGGCACGCTCGACGACGCGCGCCCCGGTGACGCGGCCGGAGGGGTCGATTGTCGTCTCCGATACATCGTGTCCGTCAAGGAACGTGACGTTGGCAATCGACCGGACCCGTCGCCGGATCGTCGCCTCGAGTAGTGGCCGACTCGCCAGCAGCAGGACCATGTCATCGGACCGCGTGAAACGCCCTGTTCGGCAGAACACGCGACCGCCGACGCTCATATGGAAATCCGCAGGGTCCTCGGGATTGTCGAGAACTACCGCTCCGGCGTTGCGGAGTTCGTCCAAGACATCCGGAAACAGTGCGACGAGGTGGCGCGTGCCCGCGCTGAGCATCATGTGCAGGTGATGACCTTGCGACACCCCTCGTCGCTGAAAGATGCCGTCGGGTAATTCATCACGTTCGACGACGGTGACGGAATCATAGAAATCCGAGAGCACCCTGGCGGCGAGCAGGCCCGCGAAACTGGCACCGCAGACCACAGCGTGCTCGTCGCGCATGTACTCGGGCCCTCCTGCGCCCGTGCCCGACCCGCACCAGCGCTTCAGCACATACTGACACGGAAAAGGCCCTCACCAGATGAACTGGAAAGGGCCTCTCACCTGTCGACATGAGTCGGGGTGGCGGGATTTGAACCCACGACCTCTTCGTCCCGAACGAAGCACGCTACCAAGCTGCGCCACACCCCGCGTGAAGCCACGACAGCGTATCGCACCGGCACGACTCGACACCAAACAGCGACGGTCCGTGCGTGAGGTGCACGTCACGACACGCCGAGGGATGCATACGGCTTGTCGGTGGCGTTATGCACACTGACGGTAGAAACCTATTAAGTGAGGCGACACATGACCGGGCTCGGGGCTTCCATGTATCTGGGATTCTTTGCTCTGGCCGCGCTGTGGTTGTTCCTGACCTCAGACGGGCCTCTCACCGGTCGATCCGATGATCAGGGCCAGCGCCCGGAGCGTTCGAATTCGACCAGGACCTCGGCCCACGCCGACGGGTCCAGCCCGTGGCTGGTCAGCCACTCATCGCAGAAGTAGGTGTCCGCATAGCGGTCGCCGCTGTCGGCGAGCAGGGTGACCACGGACCCGCTGCGGCCGTTGGCGACCATTTCCGCAAGTAAGCCGAACGCTCCCCACAGATTCGTCCCCGTCGACGGACCGACTCGCCGACCCAGCACCGAACTCATGTGCAACGCGGCCGCCACGGACGCCGAGTCCGGCACGGCGACCATTCGGTCCACCACGTCCGGTAGAAACGACGGCTCGACCCGTGGACGGCCGATGCCTTCGATCCGCGAGGACATTCCCGTCACGACGTCGCCGCGCCCCTGCGCGTAGGAAGGGAAGAACGCGGAGTTCTCGGGATCGACGACGCACAGCCGGGTCGCGTGGCGGCGGTAGCGGATGAACCGGCCGAGCGTCGCGCTCGTGCCACCGGTTCCCGCGCCGACCACGATCCATTCGGGCACCGGATGAGTCTCCGCGCGCAGCTGCTCGAAGATCGATTCGGCGATGTTGTTGTTCCCGCGCCAGTCGGTGGCACGTTCGGCGTTGGTGAACTGGTCGAGGTAATGGCCGCCCGTCTCCGCTGCCAGCCGCTCGGCCTCGGAATACACCTGTGACGACTCTGCGACGAAATGGCAACGGCCGCCTTGTGATTCGATCAGCGCTATCTTGCTCGCGCTTGTCGAGCTGGGCATCACCGCGATGAACGGCAGACCCAGCAGGGCCGCGAAGTACGCCTCCGACACCGCTGTGGAACCCGATGACGCCTCGATGACGGTGGTGTTCTCGTCGATCCATCCGTTGCACAGCGAGTAAAGAAACAGCGACCGCGCCAGCCGGTGTTTGAGGCTGCCGGTGATATGGGTGGTCTCGTCCTTGAGATAGAGCTCCACGTCGACGGTGTCGCACCAGGCCGCAGGCAGCGGATACCGCAGCAGATGGGTGTCGGCGCTACGGTGCGCGTCGGCCTCGATCAGCCGGACGGCATTGTCCACCCACGCGCGTGGCTGGCTACGGGTTGCAGTTGACGCCTGCTCGCTCACCGCACCGAAACGCTCGGATAGGACTGGCCCTCCCGGATACCTTCGTAAGAGCCGCCGAACGGGGTGGCGACCAGCGTCAGCATCGTGGCCTCGGGCCGGCAGCAGAACCGCACGGGAGCGTAGGGCGAGGTGCCGATGCCCGCGGAAACATGCAGCTGCGTATGGGCCCCCCAGCGCGAGGCGCCCTTCGCCCGCGACCGGTCCAGGTCGCAGTTCGTGACAAGGGCGCCGTAGAACGGCAGGCACAGCTGGCCGCCGTGGGTGTGACCGGCCATGATCAGCTGATAGCCGTCGGCGGCGAAGCGGTCGAGCACGCGCGGCTCGGGTGAATGGGTGAGCCCCAGCCTCAGGTTGACGGCGGGGTTGGCCGGACCGGCGATCGTCTCGTAGCGGTCACGCTTGAGGTGCGGGTCGTCGACTCCCGCGGCCGCGATCAAAAGGCCCCCTACCTCGAACTCGCGCCGGGTGTGGGTCATGTCCAACCAGCCGCGTTCGGTGAACGCTGCCCGAAGGTCCTGCCAGGGCAGTGGCTCCCCGTGGAGGCGGCGGTGCGGATTCGTCAGGTAGTTCAGCGGGTTTTTCGGCCGCGGACCGAAGTAGTCGTTGCTGCCGAACACGAACACTCCGGGCACCGACAGCAGGTCACCGAGTGCCTGCACGACCGCGGGGACGGCCTTGGGGTGCGAGAGGTTGTCCCCGGTGTTGACGACAAAGTCTGGCTGCAGCCCGGCCAGCTCGCGCAGCCAGTCCTGCTTGCGGCGCTGCTGGGGGCGCATGTGGAGGTCACTGATGTGCAGCACCTTCAACGGTGACGATCCGGGTGAGAGGACCGGCATCGTCACTTCGCGCATGGCAAAGGCGTTGCGCTCGATCAGCGATGCGTAGCCGACCCCAGCGACCAGCGAACCGGCCGTGACGACTGCGGACTTCTTCAGGATCGAAGACGCGGACATGCACGAGAGCTTACTGCCAGCCAGCCGCTGCAACCGATTCCACGCGGGTCAGCGTGGGCGAAACCACAGCGTGATCACGGCGGCGGTGGTGGAGGCGGAAACCCTGGCGGTGGCGGGGGTGGCGGCGGCGGGCCGAGGACCGGCACCGTGATGGGCGGCAGCCCGGGAATCAGGACGACCGTCGACCCGACCGGGGGCGGAACGCCGGGTGGAGCGCCGGGCGGTGGCGGAGGCGGTGGGGGCGGGATGCCGTTGGAGATCTGGATCGTGATGATCGACCCGGGCACCGTCTGGCCGGACGGCGATGTGCCCACGACCGCGCCGTACGGCGCGGTGCTGTTCACCGGCGTCGATTCGTTGGCGACCTGGAACCCGGCCTCGCGCAGCCGCTGGCGCGCGCTGCTCTCGTTCAGACCCGAAACGCTGGGCACCTTCGAACCCGGCGCGCCGTCGACGTAGCGGGGGTCGGTCGGCGGCAGCGCGATCTCACCGAAGTTGTTGGCGATCGGCATCATCGCTGTGAACCAGGTCCGGGCGGGTTCGTTACCGCCGAACAGGTTGCCGTCCCCGCCGCACTGGCGAAGTGGGTAGGAGCACAGCGCGCCCGGCGCGGTCGAGTCGTCGTAGATGTAGTTGGCGGCGGCGTACTGGTTGGTGAAGCCGAGGAAGCCCGCGGAGCGGCTGGCTTCGGTGGTGCCGGTCTTGCCCGACATCGGCAGGTTCCAGCCGGCCGAGCCTGCGGCCCCTGCGGCGGTGCCCCCGCCGGTGGTCGTCCTTGCTCATCGCGTTGGCGAGCGTGTTGGCCAGGCCCTCGGGCACGACTTGTTCACATGTCTCGGTGGTCACCGACACCTGCTTGCCGTCGCGGTCGATCACCTCGGCGATCGGGTTCGGCGGGCACCACATGCCGCCGGACGCCAGCGTCGCCGCGACATTCGACAATTCCAGCGCGTTGACCTCGATCGGGCCCAGCGTGAACGAGCCGAGGTTCTGTCGTTTGACGAAGTCGGCGAGGCTCTCGTTGCTCTCCGGGTCGTAGTCACGGGCGGTTCCGGGCAGCGCGTAGGACCGCAGGCCCAGCTTGACCGCCATGTCGACCGTGCGTTGCACTCCCACTTGCGAAATCAGCTTCGCGAAGGCCGTGTTCGGCGACGTGGCAAGCGCATCGGTGACGCTCATGGTGCCGCGGTAGTTGCCCGCGTTCTGCACACACCACGTGGCGGGTGGGCAACCCCTGGCGCCACCGCTGCCCAGCCCCTTGGCCTGGAACCGCGCCGGCGCGTCCAGCTGCGCGTTGATACCCATTCCCATGTCCATCGCGGCGGCCGTGGTGAAGATCTTGAAGATCGACCCCGCGCCGTCGCCGACAAGCGAGAAAGGCTGGGGCTGCATTGTCTCCCCGGCGTCCAGGTTCAGGCCGTAGTTGCGGTTACTGGCCATCGCCACCACCGGGTGGGACTCCTTACCCGGCCTGATCACGCTCATCACGCTGGCGACGCCGTCGAGGTCGGGGCTGGCGATATCGTTGACCGCGGCCTTCACCGGAGCCTGCACATCGGGATCGAGGGTGGTCTTGATCATGTAGCCGCCCCTGGCGACCTGCTCCTTGCTGATGCCGGCGCGCGCGAGGTATTCGAGCGCGTAATCGCAGAAGAAAGCGCGGTCACCGGCCGCGATGCAGCCGCGCGGCAACTCTTTGGGCTGCGGCAGGACGCCCAGTGGCTGCGCCTTGGCCGCCTGCAGCGCAGCCGCCTCTTCGGGAATGTTCTGCGATCATGGTGTCCAGCACCACGTTTCGACGGGCCAGCGCACCCTCGGGGTTGGTGTACGGGTTCAGTGTGCTGGTGGACTGCACCATGCCGGCCAGCAGCGCCGCCTGCTCCCAGTTCAGCTCGGAGGCATTGACGCCGAAGTACGTCTGTGCGGCGTCCTGCACGCCGAACGCGCCGTTGCCGAACGAAACGAGATTCAGGTAGCGGGTCAGGATCTCCGGCTTGGTGAATGTCTTGTCCAACGTCAGGGCCATACGGATTTCGCGGAGTTTGCGGGCAGGCGTGGTTTCGATGGCCGCACGCTTCTCCGCGTCGGTCTGCGCGATCACCAGCAGCTGGTAGTTCTTGACGTACTGCTGCTCGAGTGTGGAGCCGCCACGGGTGTCGAGGTTTCCGGACAGATAGCCCGACAGCCCGGTCAGCGTGCCCTGCCAGTCCACACCGTTGTGCTCGGCGAACCGCTTGTCCTCGATGGACACGATCGCCAGCTTCATGGTGTTGGCGATCTGCTCGCTGGGCACCTCGAAACGGCGCTGTGTGTACAGCCATGCGATGACGTTGCCTTTGGCGTCGACCATGGTCGAGACCTGCGGTACTTCGCCCTCCACCAGCTGTGCCGAGCCGTTGGCCACGACGTCGGATGCCCGGTTCGAAATCAGACCGAATCCGCCGACCACGGGAAACATCAATGCTGCGAGGACGACGCTGGCCAGTACACAGCACCACGCGAGCTTGATCACCGCGACCGCTGGTGGCGGCGGGGGCGGTGGGGATTCCGGCATGCGTACAGAGTAACGAGAGGTTTGTGCCGGCAAAATTGACGGATTCGAACGGTCGATTGCCGGGCTCAGTCAGCCCGCCGACCTGCGCCCGCGTCAATTTTGCTCACTGACGGCACGGTCGTCCCAAAAAAGTGGGCACGTACGTATTGCGCAGAAGTGCCCTGACCACTTAAGTTGTCCTGACAGTGCGATGCAGGTCACACTAGGCCCATGCACAGTGACGTAGATCGCAATAGCGCGAGCTACACCAGGGTGAGTATGCCGTCATCGGGGGGCGGCCGGAACGAAGGGGAACGGTGTGTCCGGTATTAGGCCCGCTGCGCGAAGGACAAGCATGACCGCTACGGCCCCCAGTGTCGTCCAAGGCGCCGAGGCCGAAGCACGTATCGCATGGGTTTCACAAGCACGTTGTCGTCAGGCTGACCCCGATGAACTGTTTGTCCGCGGGGCCGCGCAGCGCAAAGCCGCAGTGATCTGCCGGCACTGCCCGGTGATCCTGGAATGCGGCGCCGACGCCCTCGACAATCGGGTGGAGTTCGGCGTGTGGGGGGGTATGACCGAACGTCAGCGCCGTGCCCTGCTCAAGCAGCACCCGGAGGTCGTCTCCTGGGCGGAATTCTTCGCCGCCCAGCGCAAGCACCGCAGCGCTGTCTAAGCCGCCGAATCCTCGCCGGTGATCTGATCGGCGATCGCCCTCAACGCATCCAGATCGGATACGTCGAACGGCAGTGACGGCACACCCACGATCGCCACATTCGGATTGGCGCCGGTGAACCGGGACAGCAGCCGGATCTCCCGTTTGGACCTTCCTGCGCGGTCGGAGTGAATCCGCAGCACCGCGGCGGTCACCGAGTCGGGATCCGCGGCCGCCAGGGCCTCGGAGGCTTCGTCTGCCTTGTCGGCATGCAGCGACGACAGCATCGGGTGAGTGCGGTTGAGGATCAGCCCGGACAGCGGCATGTGCTCTTGTGAGAGCCGGTCGATGAAGAACGATGCCTCGCGCAGGGCATCGGGCTCGGCTGCGGACACCACGACGAACTGGGTGCCCCGCCGCTTCAGCAGATCGTAGGTGCGGTCGGCCTTCTCGCGGAACCCGCCGAACGTGGCGTCGAGCGACTGGACGAATGCGGCTGCGTCCGAGAGCATCTGTGAGCCGAGCACTGTCGACAGTGCTCGCATCGCCAGGCCCATCGCGCCGGTAACCAGCTTGCCGATGCCGCGACCGGGCCCCAGCAGCAGCTTCCAGAGTCGGCTGTCCATGAAGCCGCCCAACCGCTTCGGGGCGTCGAGGAAGTCAAGTGCGTTGCGCGACGGGGGAGTGTCGACGACGACGAGGTCCCATCGGTCCTCGGCGAGCAGTTGCCCCAACTTCTCCATCGCCATGTATTCCTGAGTGCCGGCCAGTGACGTCGCGACGGTTTGATAGAACTGGTTGTCCAAAATCTCTTGTGCGCGATCAGGTCCGGAGTACTGGATCACCATTTCGTCGAATGTCCGGCGCATGTCGAGCATCATCGCGTGCAGCTCGCCGGTCACCTCAGGGGCCAGCGGCACCCGCTGCGGCGTATTGCCCAGATCCTTGATGCCGAGCGCCTGGGCCAGCCGCTTGGCCGGGTCGATGGTCAGCACCACGACCGTGCGGCCGTACTCGGCGGCGCGTAACGCCATGGCCGCGGCGGTGGTGGTCTTGCCGACACCGCCTGCGCCGCAACACACCACGACGCGGTTGGACGTGTCGGTCAGGATCGTGGCCATGTCCAGTACGGGTGGTGTGGTGCTCATCTGACCCCCTGATGGGCGAGCGCTTCGGCGAGTTCGTAGAGGCTGCCCAGATCCACGCCATCGGCGATCTGCGGCAGCTCCAGACGTGCCACGTCGAGCTCATCGAGTTGCTCGGCACTCTCGGCTCGTGCCTGGATCCTTGTGGCGTGCTGAATCGTCTCGGTCAACAAACCGGCGAAGTCGCTGTCGGACAACGTGATTCCCGCATCGCTCAGTCCGGCACGCACGGCGTCGGCGTCGATCACGCCCTCTGCGGCCTTGATCAGGTCGTCTCCAGGCAGGTACGAGGGGATGTTGCGGTTCACGATGACACTGCCGATCGGCAGCCCCAGTTCCTTGAGCTCATCGATGGCTTCCAGCGTCTCCTGGATCGGCAGCGCCTCGAGCAGGGTCACCAGGTGGATCGCGGTGAGGTCGGAGTGCAACACCTTGACGACACTTTCGGCCTGCGAGTGCACCGGGCCGCCCTTGGCCAGTTGCGAGACCGCTTTGGTGACGTCGAGGAACCGGGCGATGCGGCCCGTCGGCGGAGAGTCAACGACGATGGCGTCGTAGACCGGCTGCTTACCCTTCTCGGCGCGGGTCACGATCTCGCGGATCTTGCCGGTGAGCAGGACGTCACGCAGGCCGGGAGCGATCGTCGTCGCGAACTCGACCGCCCCGATCCGCCGCATGGCTCGGCCGGCGATGCCGAGGTTGTAGAACATGTCCAGGTACTCGAGGAACGCGGCCTCGGTGTCGATTGCCAGCGCATTGACGGTCCCGCCACCATCTGCGGTGGCGATCTTGACCTCCTCGTAGGGCAGCGGCGGCACGTCGAACAGCTGCGCGATGCCTTGCCGCCCTTCGACTTCGACCAACAGGACCCGGCGGCCACCGGAGGCGAGCGCCAGTGCCAACGAGGCGGCGATGGTCGACTTACCGGTTCCGCCCTTTCCGGTGACGAAGTGCAGCCGCGCCTTGTTCAGGCGGGACGGCCAACCGATCGCGCCGCGGTCCTCAGAGGTGGTGCCCACCCGTGCATGCTATCCAAGTGCGGTTCGCCGCCCGATAGGCTCAGTCGCATGAGCGAATCGACCCGCTGGGAGTACGCCACCGTTCCGCTGCTTACGCACGCGACCAAACAGATCCTCGACCAGTGGGGAGAAGACGGCTGGGAGCTGGTGTCGGTCCTGCAAGGGCCGACCGGTGAGCAGCACGTCGCCTATCTCAAGCGGCCCAAATGAGCGCCTCGGCCAGGCTCGCCGAGCTGGGCATAGAGCTGCCCGACGTGGTACCGCCGTTGGCGGCCTACGTGCCCGCCGTGCGCACGGGCAACCTGGTCTACACCGCAGGTCAGCTGCCCATGGAGGCGGGAAGTCTGGTCCGGGCCGGCAAGGTGGGCGCCGAAGTCACGCCCGAAGACGGCAAGGAGCTGGCGCGGGTGTGCGCGCTCAATGCGCTGGCTGCGGTCCATTCGCTGGTCGGCATCGATTCGGTCACCCGGGTGGTCAAGGTCGTGGGCTTCGTCGCGTCAGCGCCCGGCTTCAACGGACAACCCGGAGTGATCAACGGTGCGTCTCAGCTGTTCGGTGAGGTGTTCGGCGACGCCGGGGCGCATGCCCGGTCGGCCGTCGGGGTCTCGGAACTGCCGCTGGACGCGCCGGTCGAGGTCGAAGTGATCGTCGAGGTCGCGTGAGCGACGATCGGGCAGAGGTCGCGTGAGCGACGATCGGGCAGAGGTCGCGTGAGCGACGATCGGGCAGAGGTCGCGTGACGCCTCGGAGCACCCCGCGTACAAAAAACTCCGTCCGGTGACGGGGACCGCGTCGGTGCTGCTGTGCGACAACCCCGGACTGCTGACGCTCGAGGGCACCAACACCTGGGTGCTGCAAGGGCCGGGCAGTGACGAGCTCGTCGTCGTCGACCCCGGTCCGGACGACGACGAGCACATCGAACTGATCGCAGGGCTTGGAAAGATCCCGCTGGTGCTCATCAGCCACAAGCACGAGGACCACACCGGCGCCATCGACAAGCTCGTCGAGCGGACGGGCGCGGTGGTCCGCTCGGTGGGCAGCGGCTTCCTGCGGGGTCTCGGAGGGCCCTTGTCCGACGGTGAGGTCATCGACGCGGCCGGTCTGCGCATAACCGTGATGGCCACGCCCGGCCATACCGCGGACTCGGTCTGTTTCCTGCTCGACGATGCTGTGCTGACGGCCGACACGGTGCTCGGCCGCGGTACGACTGTCATCGACAAGGAAGACGGCAGCCTGCGGGCGTACCTGGAATCGCTGCAGCGGTTGCGCGATGTGGGTCATCGAACGGTCCTTCCGGGCCACGGCCCGGATCTCGGCGACCTGGAGGCGGTCAGCGACATGTATCTGGCGCACCGCGAAGAGCGACTCGATCAGGTGCGGGCAGCGCTGTGCGAACTGGGCGACGAAGCGACCGCGCGGCAGATCGTTGAGCACGTCTACACCGACGTCGATGAAAAACTCTGGGACGCAGCCGAATGGAGCGTCCAAGCCCAGGTCGACTACCTACGTTCCTAGCGACGAGCTATCGGGCGCGACGGGCCAACCGTTCGCTGTCGGAGATGAGAACGCTCTTGCCTTCCAGCCGAATCCAGCCGCGGTGGGCGAAGTCTGCGAGCGCCTTGTTGACGGTTTCGCGCGATGCGCCGACGAGCTGGGCGATCTCCTCCTGCGTCAGGTCGTGCGTAACCCGCAGTGCGCCGCCCTCTTGAGTGCCGAAGCGCTGAGCCAGCTGGAGCAGCTGCTTGGCCACGCGGCCCGGCACGTCGGTGAAGATCAGGTCGGCCAGGTTGTTGTTGGTGCGGCGCAGCCGGCGGGCCAGCACACGCAACAACTGCTCGGCGATCTCGGGCCGGTCGGCGATCCAGGCGCGCAGCGCGTCGCGGTCCATCGAGACGGCGCGCACGTCGGTGATGGTCGTGGCGCTGGACGTCCGCGGCCCGGGGTCGAAGATCGACAGCTCGCCGAACATGTCCGACGGGCCCATGATCGTGAGCAGGTTCTCACGGCCGTCCGGTGAGCGACGGCCGATCTTCACCTTGCCGGACACGATGATGTAGAGCCGGTCGCCGGGTTCTCCCTCGGCGAATACGGTGTGCCCACGTGGGAAGTCGACGGGCTGCAATTGCTTGGTCAGCGCTGAAACGGCGCTGGGTTCGACTCCCTGGAAGATTCCGGCCCTCGCCAGGATCTCGTCCACGTTGCCCCTCTTAAGCTGTTGGCTGATATGACATGCGCAGGCCGACCTCTAATTTGGTTAGCGAGATCAGTCTAGAGGTAGGTCTCGCCGACGTTGTCGGCATTACGCCTCCAGCGTGACCTGCCCACGCTACACACGATTCGGTTGCCGAGTCCGCTGAAATTCAGGATTCATTGCGCTCTGCAGGTATTCGTCCGTCGGCAAACCCGCGGTAGCTGCTTCCGGCATTCGGCCGTTGGGGATCGACCCCTGCCCGTGCAGGCGTCGATTCTGGCGGGCCAGCGCGCGACTCATCCCGTCTCGCGCAAGTGTGTTGACGTCGTCGGCCTCGGCTTGTTCGAGAAACGTCGCCACGTCGCTCGCCGACACCGTGTCGCGGCTCAGGCCCGTCTCGAGACGCTCGAGCGCGAAGGTTGCCATCATCAGCAACCCCGGAATCAGCGCCACGAGCAACCAAGACACAAGGCAGAAGTAAACACGGCCAAGGTCTCAGCGGGATTACGAATTGTCACCGGTCCGCACCGGGGTCTGTCTCGGCATGTCGGCAATGCTGCGTACGCTGTTTTTGTGACTGTGCCCAAGCGCGCCCGCAAGAGAGACGGGGAGACCCGCCTCGGTCTCATACGCCGGGCGCGGCGGATGAATCGCGAGCTGGCACAGGCATTTCCACATGTGTATTGCGAGCTGGACTTCACGAATCCCCTTGAGTTGACCGTCGCCACCATTCTGTCCGCCCAAAGCACCGATAAAGGGGTGAACCTCGCTACCCCCGCGCTGTTCAGGAAGTACCGCACCGCACTGGACTACGCGCAGGCCGACCGCACCGAGCTAGAGGAATTGGTCCGGCGCACCGGGTTCTACCGCAACAAGGCCAACTCCCTGATGCGGTTGGGGTCCGAACTCGTGGCGCGGTTCGACGGGCAGGTGCCCGCGACGCTCGAAGAACTCGTCACGCTGCCCGGCGTCGGCCGCAAGACCGCCAACGTCATCTTGGGAAACGCATTCGGGATTCCAGGTATCACCGTCGACACCCACTTCGGTAGGCTCGTCCGGCGCTGGCACTGGACCGCCGAAGAGGACCCGGTGAAGGTCGAGCACGCGATCGGCGAACTCATCGAGCGCAGCGAATGGACCGACCTGAGCCACCGGGTGATCTTTCACGGCCGCCGCGTGTGCCACGCCCGCAAGCCCGCCTGCGGGGTGTGCGTACTCGCCAAGGACTGCCCGTCCTTCGGCGCAGGCCCGACGGACCCGTTGCTCGCGGCGCCTCTGGTCAAAGGCCCCGAGACCGAACACCTGCTGGCGCTGGCCGGTCTCTAGGCCATCGCCCCGCGAACTGATGCGTACCTCGATTCGTTGGACCGTGGCCGTGGTGGTCGTGGTGGTCGCCCTCGCCGCGGCCCTGTGGGCTGAGCTCGGCGGAGACGACTCCCGGCCGGGCTCGACCGGGACCGGCGCGCCCCGCGAGCGGCGGGACGCGGACACCGCCGAGGCCCTGGCGGGACCCCGCGCCCGCGCCGAGCTCGCACCATGCCCGGCTGCCGGCGAGGGCGACGGGCCCGAGGTTTTGCGCGGCATTGTTCTGGAATGCATCGGTGACGGGTCGAGCGTCGACGTCGCGAAGGCCGTCGCCGGGCGGACGGTGGTGCTGAACCTGTGGGCCTACTGGTGTGCGCCGTGTGCCCGCGAATTACCCGCGATGGCCGAATACCAGCGACGGGCCGGTTCTGCGGTGACGGTACTGACGGTGCACCAGGACGAGAACGAAACGGCGGCTCTGCTGCGGCTGGCCGAGCTGGGCGTACACCTGCCGACGCTGCAGGACGGCCGACGGCGGATCGCGGCGGCGCTCAAGGTTCCCAACGTCATGCCAGCGACCGTTCTGCTGGGTCCGGACGGTAGCGTGGCCGCAATCCTGCCGGCGGCGTTCACCGACGCCGACCAGATAGCGGCGGCGGTAGAGCAGCACATCGGCCCATAGACGAAAAGGAGCCTGCGTGAGTTGGGTCAGCGACGGGAACGAACTCGC
This sequence comes from uncultured Actinomycetota bacterium, assembly GCA_963843135.1. Classification (GTDB taxonomy): domain Bacteria; phylum Actinomycetota; class Actinomycetes; order Mycobacteriales; family Mycobacteriaceae; genus Mycobacterium. The sequence continues at coordinate 230,355 of CAWJJA010000019.1, read as the reverse complement.
CGCCCTCGACGCTGATGCCGCCCCACCCTGGCTCAAACCGCTGGTCGACAACGCCAAGGACATCAAACGCGCCTACCGCAGACGGGTCCCGCCCGAGGTGCTGGCCATGGTGACCGCGGCAAATGCCAAGGCCACAGTCGCCGGGGAACGACGGGATGCCGCGGTGCTCGTGTTGTTCTCCGGTCCGCCGGACGCCGATTCCGGAAGCGGCCCCGACGAGGCCGACCTGTTGGTGACGGTGCGCGCGTCCACCCTGCGCCACCACGCGGGGCAGGCCGCATTCCCAGGTGGGGCGGCCGATCCGGGCGATACCGGCCCGGTGCACACCGCCCTGCGTGAGGCCACCGAGGAGACCGGGATCGACGCCGGTCGGTTGCAGCCGCTGGCCACCCTCGAACGCTTGTTCATCCCGCCGTCGGGTTTCCACGTCGTGCCGGTGCTCGCATACTCACCCGACCCGGGGCCGGTGGCGGTGGTGGACGATGCCGAAACTGCGGTCGTCGCCCGCATCCCAGTACGTGCGTTCGTCAATCCCGAGAATCGAATCATGGTCTACCGCAAGGAGAACACCCGGCGATTTGCCGGGCCCGCGTTCCTGCTCAACGAGATGTTGGTGTGGGGGTTCACCGGGCAGGTGGTATCGGCGATGCTCGACGTCGCCGGCTGGGCCCAGCCGTGGAACACCGACGACATCCGGGAACTGGAGGACGCAATGGCGCTAGTCGGAGGCGACGGCGACTACGGTGAAACCCAACTATGACATCGTCGCAGTGGCTCGACCTCGCCGTACTGGCGGTCGCCTTCATCGCCGCCATCTCGGGATGGCGCTCGGGTGCGCTGGGTTCACTGCTGTCCTTCGTCGGTGTGGTTCTCGGCGCGGTGGCCGGTGTACTGCTGGCCCCGCACATCGTCGCGAACATCGACGGTCCACGCACCAAGCTGTTCGTCACGTTGTTCCTGATCCTGGCGCTGGTGGTCATCGGTGAGATCGCGGGCGTGGTGCTGGGGCGCGCCGTGCGCGGCGCCATCCGCAACTCCGGAATGCGGACGCTGGACTCGACGATCGGGGTGGCGCTGCAGATCGTCGCGGTGTTGGTCGCCGCGTGGATGCTCACCTACCCGTTGCAGACCTCCGACCAACCCAACTTGGCTGCGGCGGTACGCGGTTCGGTGGTGCTGAAGGAAGTCGATGACGTCGCACCCCCGTGGCTGAGGTCGGTGCCGAGACGCCTGTCGGCACTGCTGGACACCTCAGGGCTGCCGGACGTGTTGCAACCGTTCGGACGCACGCCGATCGTCGCCGTCGACGTCCCCGACGCTGCGCTGGCCGCCGATCCCGCGGTCGCCGCGGCTCGGCCGAGCGTGGTGAAGATCCGTGGTGTCGCACCCGGATGCCAGAAAGTGCTCGAGGGCACCGGATTCGTCGTCGCCCCCAACCGGGTGATGTCGAACGCGCATGTCGTTGCGGGTGCGGAGAGTGCCACCGTCGAGGTCGACGGCAGGACATACGACGCGTACGTCGTGTCCTACGACCCACAGGCCGACATCTCGATACTCGACGTGCCGGACCTGTCGGCCCCGGCACTGCAGTTCGCGCAGGGTGAGGCCGCGACCGGCACCGACGCCGTCGTGATGGGGTATCCGGGCGGCGGCGATTTCGCGGCGACGCCCGCCCGCATCCGCGAGACCATCGAACTAAACGGTCCCGACATTTACCGCAGTACCAATGTCACGCGGCAGGTGTATACCATCAGAGGTAGTGTGCGACAAGGTAATTCAGGCGGTCCGATGATCGATCGCAGCGGGCAGGTGCTTGGTGTGGTCTTCGGTGCCGCGGTCGACGATGCCGACACCGGCTTCGTCCTGACCGCCGAGGAGGTCGGGCGTCAGCTCGACAGGCTCGGCAACACCCAGCGGGTACCCACCGGCGCCTGCGTCACCTGATCAGGACCCGTAGACCTGCGCGACAAAGCGCGACAGCTGGTCGTTGACCGCATCTGGTGCTTCCTCGTGGCCGAAATGTCCTGCGCCGGCGATGGATACGTAGCGGCCGTGCGGAGCATAGTGTTGTGTGCGGTACACGGGATCGGCGAGGACATACGGGTCGGCGTCACCGCGAAGGTGCAGCACGGGGACATTGATCGGGCGCCGCATCGACCGCATGAATCGCCGGCCTTCGCCGCGGAACTGGCTGCGCACCGCCCAACGCTGATACTCCAGCGCCGAGTGCGCGGCGGCGGGAATCTGGATTGCACGCCGCATGTAGGAGATCGTTTCGGAGAAGTCCTCGGAGGCAAGCCATTTCCCGGTCGATCGGCTGCGGACCAGCCGCTCCAGCTCTGCGGCGCCGTGGCGCGTCAAGGATCGTTCGGGAAACATCGGAATCTGATACCGCAGCATCCACGGCAGCAGTGCCAAGCCCTGGTCACGCCGAGTCAGCGCGGAGGCGCGCAGTGCGTTCGGATGTGGCGAACTGACGACCGCGATCGCCCGGACAACCCGCGGATGCAGTACGGCGGTGGCCCAGCAGACCAGTCCGCCGTCGGCGTGACCCACCAGCGTCGCGGCGTTGTGACCGAGCGCCCTTACCAGCCCGGCGGTGTCGCCGGCCAGGGTCCAACCGTCATAGCCACGCGGTGGCTTGTCGCTGCCCCCGTAACCGCGCAGATCGACGGCCACCACCCGGGCGCCGGTCAACCCCCGCAACTGATGCCGCCATGACCACCAGAACGATCCGAAACCGTGTAGCAGGATGACCAGGGGCCGCTCCGTGACAGGGGTGGTCGAGTCCTGAGACTGCGCTTCCACCACATGGAAGCGAATTCCGTTGGCGTGCACCTCGAGATGACGCCACGGACCGTCGATGCGAACGACCGACGGGTCAGGCCGCATTACCAGCCTGAGGGATCAGAGGTCGCCGCCGGCTTTCCCGATTTCCCTTCGCCGGTCGATTCCAGCGGCACGGCCTTGTCATGGCCCGGTGTCAGCGCTTCGGGGAGTTCCCTGACCGATTCGATGGTCCGCTGCGGCCCCCGGATCCGGCGCACCTTGAGGTAGCCGAGCAGCGCGAAGATCGCGGTCACCACGACCATCACGCCGAACACGATCAGGAACGCCGCCCACCGCCACAACCAGGTGTCGAGAAGCTCAGCGGCGAAGAAGAAGAAAAAGAAGGTGGAGTAGAAGAGCACCACCAGGGCGAGGATGAAGTAGACGCTGCCCGTGAGGCCCTTTTTGACGTCGCGGGTGATCTCGGCCTTGGCCAGCTCCACCTCGGCGCGCACCAACGTCGACACCTGCGCGGTGGCGTCCTTGATGAGATCACCGATGGACGGGTCGGGCTTGGGAGCGTGGGGGTCGACAAGAGGTATCGAGGTCACGGTGGTCGGCACGCCATTCCTGCGATCGCTCACTGACAGTTCCTCCCCGCGTGGATATCGGTCGGAGTTCATGTTGCCATGTGGGGGGCGGCTAAACGACTCCGGCCGACGTTAGACTGACAAGATCGAATGGAACGCAGGTCGGGCGACTCACGGAGGTATTTCACTTGAAGAGCAGCGCTCGCTGCCTGCGGATTCCAATGGTGATCGCGGCCTTGATTGCCGTGCTCATATCGACCTCCGTGCCCGCTTTCGCGCAGGACCCCGTCACATTGGGTGGCGGTTCGGGTCTGGTGATCAACGGGGAGATGTTGTGCACTCTCACCGCGATCGGCAATGACAATCGGGGAAACCTGATCGGATTCACGTCGGCGCATTGCGGCGGTCCCGGCGCGCAGGTGGCCGCCGAGGGTGTGGAGAACGCCGGTGTGCTCGGCACGATGGTCGCCGGCAACGAGGCGCTGGACTATGCGGTCATCCAGTTCGACCCGCAGAAGGTGCGCCCGGTCAACAACATCGACGGATTTCAGATCGACGGACTCGGCCCCGACCCGAGGCCGGGCGACATCGCATGCAAACAGGGTCGCAGCACCGGGTACTCCTGCGGCGTCACGTGGGGCCCCGGCGACGAGCCCGGCACGTTCATCAACCAGGTGTGCGGTCAGCCGGGTGACTCCGGCGCTCCGGTGACGGTCAACAACCGGCTGGTGGGCATGATCCACGGCGCGTTCTCCGAGGAACTTCCCACCTGCATCGTCAAATACATCCCGCTGCACACCCCGGCGGTGAACATGTCGTTCAACACGCAACTTGCCGACATCGTCGCGAAGAACCGGCCAGGGTCCGGCTTCGTCCCCGTCGGTGCTTGATGCTCTTCGCGCAGGCGCTCATCGCCGCCACCCCGGGGCCCTAACTGTTGCCGGCGCGGATCGCCTCAAACACGCTGGGATCCACCAGAGTTGACGTGTCACCGAGTTCACGACCCTCGGCGACATCGCGCAGCAGTCGGCGCATGATCTTGCCGCTGCGCGTTTTCGGCAGTTCGGGCACGACGTGGATCTCCCTCGGCCTGGCGATCTTGCCGATCTCCGTTGGCGACCTGCTCGCGAAGTTCGGCGACCATCTCGTCGTCGTCGCGGTGCTTGGCATGCGATTCGAGGATGACGAACGCGCAGATGCCCTGACCGGTTGTTTCGTCGGTGGCCCCGACGACGGCCGCCTCGGCGACCCCGGAGTGACCGACCAGCGCCGACTCGACCTCGGTCGTCGAGATCCGGTGTCCCGAAATGTTCATCACATCGTCGATGCGGCCCAGCAGCCAGATCGAATCCGTCGGAGTCGACCCGCGCGCCGTCGCCGGCGAAGTACCAGCCCTGCTTTCCGTACCGCGACCAGTACGTCTCCTTGTACCGCTCTGGGTCGCCCCAGATGCCGCGCAGCATCGACGGCCACGGCTGGTCGAGCACGAGGTAACCGGTGACATGCTCGGCCTCGTCGGCGCCGGGTACCAACTCGTTGCCCTCCTCGTCGACGATCATCGCCGAGATGCCGGGAAGCGGCTGCATCGCTGAACCGGGCTTGGCTTCGGTGACCCCGGGCAGCGGGGAGATCATGATCGCCCCGGTCTCGGTCTGCCACCAGGTGTCGACGATCGGAGTTCTGTTGCCGCCGAACGCATCCCGGTACCACCGCCACGCCTCCGGATTGATCGGCTCGCCGACCGAGCCAAGCAGGCGCAGGCTGGACAGATCGTGGGCGTCCGGGAACTCGCGACCCCACTTCATGAACATGCGAACCAGCGTCGGGGCGGTGTAATAGATTGTGACGCCGTACTTTTCGATGATCTCGAAGTGCCGGTGCTCGTTCGGGGAGGCGGGGGTGCCTTCGTAGACGACCTGCGTCGCGCCGTTGGACAGCGGCCCGTAGACGATGTAGGTATGGCCGGTGACCCAGCCGATGTCGGCGGTGCACCAGTACACGTCGGTCTCGGGTTTGAGGTCGAAGACGTTGTAGTGCGTGAACGACGTCTGGGTGAGATACCCGCCGGACGTGTGCATGATGCCCTTGGGCTTACCGGTGGTTCCCGAGGTGTAGAGCAGAAACAGCGGGTGTTCGGAATCGAACGCCTCCGGGGTGTGCTCAGGCGATGCGGTTTCGACGGTGTCTTGCCACCACAGGTCGCGCCCCTCGGTCCACGGTGTGTCGATTCCGGTGCGGCGCACTACAAGTACGTGTTCCACGGACTTCTGGCCCTTGCACGCCTCATCCACGGCCTCCTTAAGCGACACCGCTTGGCCGCGACGGAACTGCCCGTCGCTGGTGATCACCAGCTTGGCTTCGGCGTCCTCGATACGGGCCGCAAGCGCTGTCGCGGAGAAGCCGGCGAACACGACCGAGTGCATGATGCCTAGGCGTGCGCACGCCAGCATGGAGACGATCGCCTCGGGCAGCATCGGCATGTAGATGGCGACCCTGTCGCCCGCGACCAGACCCAAGTCGGTGAACGCATTGGCGGCCTTGCACACGTCGGCCTGCAACTGCGCGTAGCTGATGTCCCTGGTGTCGTCGACCGGTTCGCCCTGCCAATGGATCGCCACCCGGTCGCCGTTGCCTGCCTCGACGTGGCGGTCGACGCAGTTGTAGGCGACGTTGAGCTTGCCGCCGACGAACCACTTCGCGAACGGCGCCTCCGACCAGTCCAGCACCTCTGTGAACGGGGTGTCCCACGACAGCCGCTCGGCCTGCTTCGCCCAGAAAGCCAGCCGGTCGGCCTCCGCTTCGCGGTACATGTCCTCGGTCGCATTGGCCTGCGCGGCGAATTCCTCGGAGGGGGGATAGACGGACGGAACGTCGGTGTGCTTCGTCGAAGTGCCTGTCATATCTGTGAGGGTAGTCACCCACGTCCATGATCAGAACGGCAAGTCACAGCCCGCTCCGCAGGCCGGCGCGTGGTGCGCGCCGAGCGTCGTGGCTCACGGGTCCAGCGGTCGGCTAGCGTGTGCTGCCGTGACCGCCGCAGCCCCCGACCCGTTGGCTCCGCTGGCCCGGTTGCCAGGCGTGGCCGAGGCGTGTGCTGAGGCCGCCGACGCACTGGGACGTGCGCACCGGCACCGCGCCAATCTCCGCGGATGGCCGGCGAACGCGGCCGAGGCGGCATTGCGGGCCGCCAGGGCGTCCTCCGTCCTGGACGGCGGCTCGCTGCAGCTGTCGGACACCGGCCCAGATCCGATTCTCGCCGGCGCCTTGCGGGTATCGGAAGCGCTGGAAGGCGGCGCGACGGCATTGGTGGGGGTGTGGCAACGCGCCCCGCTGCAAGCCATCGCGAGGCTGCATGCGCTGGCGGCGGCCGATATCGCCGACGACGACGGGCTTGGCCGGCCGCGCCCGGATACCGGCGTCGGCCGTCGGCTTGAACTTCTGGCGGACGTGGTGACCGGCGGCACGCGCGTACCCGCACCGGTGCTCGCCGCAGTCGTGCACGGTGAACTCCTGACGCTGGCGCCGTTCGGCACCGCCGACGGTCTGGTGGCACGGGCGGTTTCGCGCTTGGTGACGATCACGAGCGGATTGGACCCGCACGGACTCGGTGTGCCCGAGGTGTATTGGATGCGCCAGTCCGGCGACTACCGGGCGGCCGCGCGCGGATTCTCGTCGGGCACACCCGACGGCCTCACCGCGTGGATACTGCTGAGCTGTCGTGCGCTGCACGCCGGCGCGCGGGAGGCGCTTGGTATCGCCGCCGGCGGTGGCGACGATGGGTCCCAGCAAAGTAAAGCGGGCGACGCTCCGAAGTGATTCGGCTCGTCGCCCGCTAGCACGGACACCGGTTACCAAGCGTGCTCTTGTGGGTTGCGTGGGTAGCCTCGGCGTCTTGTCGGTGCGCTTCGACTGCAACCCCACCCAAGGGGCCGTCGTGGCCGTCCGCTATCGCAAATACGCAGGCCCGCAACACTTTTGCCTATTCCGCGGCATGTGCTCCGCGTGGGTGCCGGGTTCCGTGCTGGGGAGCCTGGTTCGGGAGATCCGAGCCTTCTCTTCCGGCTCGGCCTTGGCCTTCCCAAGCTTCCGTGACTCCTTTGTACTCCGTGACCGCGGTCACATCAAGGGGCAAATTCGGCGCGACGCCAGATCGTTACGCGCGGATCAGAACGCGAAGCGACGCAACAACGAGTAGGTGAGTGCGCCGGCGGCCAGGGCGCTGATGCCGACCGCGGCCGTGGTTGCCATGGCAGCTCCGGACGGCGCCGGGAAGCGGTCGCGCAACGACACCGGTCTGGAGAACGTGAGCACCGGCCAACCGCGGCCCGCAGCCTCTTTGCGCAACGCGCGATCCGGGTTTACCACGGTCGGGTGTCCGACCACCTCGAGCATGGGCAGATCGGTCACCGAGTCGGAGTAGGCGTAGCAGTGCTCGAGTGCGTATCCCTCGCGTGCGGCGAGTTCGCGAATCGCCTCCACCTTGCCGTCGCCGAAGCAGTAGAAGGCGACCTCGCCGGTGTACTTTCCGTCGTCGACGACCATCTGGGTCGCCATCGCGTGCGTGGCTCCGAGCGCACGGGCGATTGGGGCGACAATCTCCTCGCCAGAGGCCGAAACCACGACCACATCGCGGCCGCACAGCTTGTGGTCGGCGATGAGTTCTGCCGCCTCGGCGAACACCAGTGGATTGACGATGTCGTGCAGAGTCTCGCCGACGATCGACTTCACCTGTTCGACGTCCCACCCGGTGCACATGTTCGTCAGATAGGAGCGCATTCGGTCCATCTGATCGTGATCGGCACCCGACATCAGGAAGAAGAATTGTGCATAGGAGGACTTCAAAACTGTCCGCCGATTGATTAGCCCTTGATCGAAGAAAGGTTTGCTGAAAGCCAATGTGCTCGATTTGGCGATGACCGTTTTATCAAGGTCGAAGAACGCGGCGGTTCGGACCGGACGATTGGTCGACGCCATCGTTTGGCGAGCAGTGGACCCCTCTGCCCCGGGGTGCGATGCGGCCACGACACCAGCATAGGGCCGGCCGGGCGACAGGAGTCGAGAGACTCTTCGAAATGGCAGTTCCCGACAGGTGTCGGTGGCTGCATTTTTCCTGCTCTAGCGGTGCTTTCCATCACACGCGGGTCTTGCGCCATTCCATAGTCGCGTGTGTATAGTGAGGATCACTCGGCTTATGCTGAGTGTGCATCAGCCCGACCCCCCGGGGCTGATACACGACGACCTCCGCCTCCTCCCCCCCTGGCGGGGGTCGTCCCTTTTCCGGGGGATTCTTCGTCTTACGGCTGCGCCTTATCTTGGCGCGCTTTGGCTCCCGCTTTCTGAGCGATTCGTCTTTCGGATAGACGATCCGATGTGCGTTGGTTGCGGAATCTGATTTTCGCTGCGCCGCCGACCCGGCTATCCCCATATTCGTGTTCATCCACAGAGCCGGTCGCGACGATGGCGCTCAGTCGTCGGCCGCCGCGCATGGTGAGCCCATGGGATCCACCGCAGGAACTCTCGCCCTGATCGGCGAGGCCGAGCTACGCGACGACATCGATCGCATCGCCGCCGCGGCAGGCGTCCAGGTTGTCCACGCAGCAGAACCGTCCGGCCGCAAGGTGTGGACGGGTGCGGTCGCCGTCCTACTCGACCGCGATGCGGCCCACCGGTGTGCGCAGCGGACCCTGCCGCGCCGCGGTCGAGTCATCCTCGTCACGCACGCGCAGCCCGGCCCCGCCGATTTCCGGGCCGCCATCGCGGTCGGCGCGCAGCATGTGCTCACCCTGCCTGACCAAGACGGTGAACTGATGGCCGAACTTTCCGAGGCGGCCGAGGCCGCTGTCGCGGACGGTCCGCGCGGCGCGGTTGTCGCGGTCATTGCGGGACGGGGCGGGGCAGGCGCGTCGATATTCGCGGCGGCCTTGGCGCAGACGGCGTCGGAGTCTGCCGAAGCGCTACTCATCGATGCCGACCCGTGGGGCGGCGGCATCGACCTGCTGCTGGGTGTCGAGTCCGACTCCGGGCTGCGCTGGCCGGATCTGATGCTGCAAGGCGGACGCTTGAACTACGCAGCGCTGCGTGAGGCACTTCCGCGGCACCGCGGGGTGTCCGTCCTGTCGGGTGGTCGCGGCGGTGATATCGATGCCGCGCCGCTGGGCGCCGTTGTCGATGCGGGCAGTCGCGGCGGCGCAACGGTGGTGTGCGACGTGCCGAGGCGCTCCACCGCCGCCACCGAAACTGCTCTTGAATCGGCGGATCTCGTGATCGTGCTCGCACCTGCCGACGTGCGTTCCTGCGCTGCCGCTGAAGGCGTTGCGCGCTGGGTGTCGACCGTCAACCCCAACGCGGGCGTGGTGGTGCGAGGACCCTCACCGGGGGGCTTGCGATCCCGCGACGTGGCCGAGATCGTGGGCCTTCCGCTGCTTGCCTCGATGCGACCACAGGCCGGTATCGCAGCTCGCCTCGAGCATGGGGGTCTTCGGTTGCGGCGCAGGTCCGCGCTTGCCTGTGCCGCGCGCCGGGTGATGGCGGTACTGCAGCAGCACCCGGTGGTGAGTGCGGCATGAGTGCGTCGTTGATCGACCGCGTCCGTGAGCGGTTGGCCGCCGAATCGACGCCGCTGCGCCCGACCGCGGTCGCCGCGGCGATCCGTGCCGAATCCGGCGGACTGCTCGGGGACGCCGAGGTCCTGCGCGGCCTGCGGGTGCTGCAGACCGAACTCACCGGAGCCGGCGTGCTGGACCCACTGCTGCGTGCGGACGGCACCACAGACGTTCTGGTAACCGCGCCCGACGCGGTGTGGGTCGACGACGGCAACGGGTTGCGCCGCACTTCGATCAGATTCGCCGACGACGCCGCTGTGCGGCGACTGGCACAACGGCTGGCGCTGTCCGCAGGTCGCCGGCTGGACGAGGCGCAGCCCTGGGTCGACGGCCAGTTGACCGGAATGGGCAGCGGGCAGTGCACCGTCCGTCTGCACGCTGTGTTGGCGCCCATCGCCCCCGGTGGCACGTGCTTGTCGCTGCGAGTGCTGCGACCGGCCACCCAGGATCTCGCCGCACTGATGCAGACGGGAACGATCGAGCCGCCGGCCGCGGCGCTGCTGAACGACATCATCGCCGCGCGGCTGGCGTTCCTGGTCTCCGGCGGCACCGGCGCCGGCAAGACAACCCTGCTGGCGGCGGTCCTGGGTGCGGTGCCGACGCATGAGCGCATCGTGTGCGTGGAGGACGCGGCCGAGCTGGAACCCGCACATCCGCATCTGGTGAAGCTCGTCGCGAGATGCGCCAATGTCGAGGGCGTCGGCGAGGTCACCGTGCGCGACCTGGTCAAGCAGGCACTGCGGATGCGACCGGATCGGATCGTGGTCGGTGAGGTCCGTGGCGCCGAGGTGGTCGACCTCCTCGCCGCACTCAACACCGGCCACGACGGCGGGGCCGGCACCGTGCACGCGAACAGCCCGGCCGAGGTCCCGGCCCGGCTCGAAGCGCTTGCCGCGGTCGGCGGGCTCGACCGTGGTGCGCTGCACAGTCAGCTCGCGGCCGCAGTGCAGGTGCTCGTGCACGTCAGCCGTGATCACGCCGGCCGGCGCCGCCTGAGCGAGATCGCGGTGCTCTGCGCGGCCGGTGACGGCCGGGTCCGCGCGATGACCGCATGGCGTGCCGGAACAGGATTCGACTGCGGCGCTGAGCAATTGCGCATGCTTGTGCGTGAGCGGCGGCCGGTATGAGCACCGCTGCCCTGGCGCTTGCCCTCGCGCTGCTGTCGACGCCGCGCACGGCTGGGCGCCGACTTCGTGCGCGCGGACCCGTCCCGCCGAGAGCCCTGCGCAGTCCCCAGTCCCAAGTCCGCAGCTTGGGCCCGTGCGCCTGGGCCGCGGTCGTCGTACTCGCCGCTGTGTTGGCCGCCGCCACGTCGTCAGGGGTCGTTGCTCGCCGCGGCGATGGTGGGCGCGACTGTCGAGGTTCGTCGGAGAAGCAGCCGGCGACGCCGGGCCCGCAGCGCCGAAGCCGCCGCGCTGCGCGGTGCGCTGGACACCCTGGTCGGGGAGTTGCGCGTCGGAGCCCACCCCGTCGTCCGCATTCGGCGTCGCCGCTGATGAGGTCGATGGTGTCGTCGCCACGGCGCTGCGGACGATCGCGGCGCGGGCCCGGCTGGGCGCCGACGTCGCCGCGGGCATGCGCGGCGTGGCACACCGCTCGTCGTTGCCCGGGCAGTGGGAGCGGCTCGCGGTCTGCTGGCAGCTCGCGCAGACCCATGGCCTGGCCATCGGGACGTTGATGCAGACCGCGCAGCGTGATCTGGTTGAGCGGGAACGTTTCTCGTCGCGCGTCGATGCCGGAATGGCGGGAGCGCGCGCCACCGCCGCAGTGCTGGCGTGCCTTCCCGCTGTCGGTGTCGGACTCGGCCAGCTGATCGGTGCCGATCCGGTGCGCTTCCTGTTGTCGGGGGGATTCGGTGGATGGCTGTTGGTCGTCGGGGTGCTGCTGGCCTGCGCCGGGCTGCTGTGGTGTGACCGGATCACCTGTGGTGTATTGAAATGATCTGGGCTGCAATGCTATTGGCCGCAGCGATGCTGATCGGCACCGACAGGTCGCGAGCTCGGATCCATGCGCGGGCGGTGGGACTGCGGGTCGGCGCGCGGCCTGCGGGGCGTGCTGTTGTGGTCGCGGACCCGCTGGCCGGCGCGTCGACGCTGGAGGTGCTTGCCGCGTGCCTGCGCTCGGGAATGGCGGTGTCGACGGCCGCGGCGGCGACGGCGCCGTCCGCGCCGCCACGGCTCGCACGGATCTTGACCCGTGCCGCGGACCTGCTGGCGCTCGGAGCCGATCCGGCATCGGCGTGGTCGGATCCGGCCCGCCGCGCGCAAAGGCAGGGGCGATGCCACGACGATCAGGCCGAAGCGCTGGTGCGGCTGGCCCGGCGGTCGGCGGCCTCGGGCACCGCCCTCGCGCAGGGGGTCGCCGAGTTGGCCACCCAGGCCCGCGACAACGCCGCAGACGATGCCCGTGCCGCGGCCGAACGGGCATCCGTGCTGATCGCGGGACCGCTGGGACTGTGCTACCTGCCGGCGTTCCTGTGCCTCGGCATCGTGCCGGTCGTCGCCGGGCTGGCGGGCGATGTGCTTCGTTCTGGTGTGTTCTGACAAGTGATGGGGAGGAAATCGATTGATAAGCAACTGGTTCCGTGCACTGACCGGGGAGATCCGTTCAGTCAGGACGAGACTGACCGTACTGATAGTGGACGAAAGCGGCATGTCCACGGTCGAATACGCGATCGGCACTATCGCCGCGGCGGCGTTCGGCGCCATCCTTTACACGGTGGTGACGGGCGACTCGATCGTCAGCGCATTGACCAACATCATCACCCGCGCGCTGAACACCAACGCCTAGGCGGCGATGTCGGCGGTGCCACGGTCGAGGCGGCGTTCGGCATCGCGAGCCTGGTCGTCGTGCTGCTGGTGTGTACGTCGAGCCTCAACGCGGTGTCGATGCACATCCGATGTGTCGATGCGGCCAGGGAGGCGGCGCGTCTTGCCGCGCGGGGCGACGACGGATCGGCCGCCGCCCATGCCATCGCGCCGCACGGCGCGGCGGTACAACTGCGGCGCGACGGCGACTACGTCCTCGCTACCGTCTCGGCGAAATCGGCGTTCCTGCCGGGGATCACCGTCGCGGGGCGGGCGGTCGCGGCGGTGGAGTCTCCTGCAGCGCTGATGCGGGCTCTGCTACTCCGGTGGCCCTCGCGATGATGGCGGTCCTGCTGGCGATCACCGTCGCGTGCGTGTACCTGGGATCGGCGGTCATTGCGCGACACCGAGCACAGGCGGCGGCCGATCTGGCCGCTTTGGCGGCGGCGGGACGGCTGACGCAGGGCCGAGACACCGCTTGCTCGTATGCCGGTGCTCTGGCCGAGGCAATGCATACGACTCTCGCGGACTGCTCCGTGGTTGGTCTGGATGTCGTTGTCGCCGTTGATGTCCCCGTAGCGCTGGGCCGGCTGGGGTCGGGTACGGCCCGAGCCGTCGCGCGGGCGGGCCCGGTAGATCACGGTTGACGTAGCGTCGCCAACCCGGCGAATACGCCGTCGCCGAGCTCGACACGGTTGACCGTCACGTGCACTGGCTCCCACCCGCCATCGTTGGCCACCATCCGCAACGTGCCCGACGTACTGCCAGTGGTGAATTCTTCTGCCATTCTCGCCATCTGGTCACGATCGTCTGGATGGACCTTGTGATCACCGGCCAAGCTGGCGCGCCAGTCGAAGAACGGGACGGGCTCGTCCAGCCATTTCAGCAGGGTCCAGTGCTGCAGGTCGAGGAGAACGCGATAAGCGCCCGGCTCTGCCAGCCCTTGGAGGATGCGCTGGGCCAGGTAGTCGTGTCGATCCGATTGGCCGTCGCTTTCGCCGCGCCAGTTCATGGCCCGAAGGACCAGCCGTTGGCTGCCGTCGTCCTCCTCTTCGGCCAGCACCCGCGCGACGAATCCGATGGTGATCGGTTCGCCGCGATGGTCGGTGACGTCCCAGGAATTGCAGAGCGACTGACCGGGCTCGCGCGTGATCGTCATCGACAGAACTTCGGCCTCGCTCGGATTGAGATCGCGCTTTGGCAGATCTTCGGCGAAGGCCCTGCCATGCGTCACCTGGCTGTTCGGGGCCCATCCGCCGTTGACAAGAGACTCTGCGGTGTCGGTGGCGGTGCCGTTGGTCAGGTCCCAGACGAGCGGTCCGGGAACCGGACGGTCCGGCGGCTCCATATCGGGTGGGCCGATCCACACGTGCACACCGTGGATTCGTCCGTCGGACATCTGGATGACCTCGGTGCGGATCACGCGGTCGTTCTTCGGCGTGATGCTGCTCAGGCCCTGTCCGGCGCGTACCGTCTCGCCGATGGCCGTCTGAATCGCCATCAAATGCGGATTTCGCCTCAAAAACGCTCCGACCGGAACCATGTTCTTGGTTCGACGTCCTTGCGCGACCACGGCGGGCTCGCTGCCCAGCGTCTCCACGAGCAGCCAGTCGTGGTTCATAAGGGGCATTTTAGGGCGGTGTGTCCAGATCTCGGCAGCCAGCAACGCCTACGGAATCAGTGGTCCATCGCCGTCGAAGCGGCGCAATGCGGCACTTTCGCGGGCGTCAGTTAACTCGGGGCAACTTGCGATACCCGCCCCGACGAGGTACTTTTCCACTGCACCCGACGTCTTCGGGATAGGGAACGGATCGCGTTGTCCGGCCGTTCATCCGCAACCGCGGTACCAGGGTATTTGCCTGATCAGTGGATGATCCGCGGAACCGCGGGGGCGACCGTCAGAGGGGTCGGTCGCCCCTTGCGGCGGACCTACGGATCGGTATCGCCGAGCTCATTCAAAACCAGCCGCAGCAACCTGATCGCGCCCTGCTTATCGAGGGGGTCATTTCCGTTGCCGCATTTGGGCGATTGCACGCACGACGGGCACCCACTCGGGCAGTCGCACGCCTCGATCGCCGCCGCCGTCGCCGCCCACCATGTGCCGATCTTGCGGAAGCCGCGATCGGCGAAGCCGGCGCCGCCGGGATAGCCGTCGTAGACGAAAATAGTCGGCAGTCCCTGCACTGGACCGATCGCCGTGGACACCCCGCCGATGTCTCCGCGGTCGCAGCTGGCGACCAGCGGCAGCAAGCCGATCGCCGCATGTTCGGCCGCGTGCAGTGAACCGGGCACCCGCAGCGGCTCTATCCCGTTGTCTCCCAACGTCTCAGGTGCGATGGTGCACATCACTGCGGTCGTATCCAGGGTGCGTGTCGGCATATCGAGTTCGACGAAGTCGATGACCTCGCCGGTCGATGCGCGGCGCAGGTAACCGATCACGGTGTTCGTGACGGAGACCGGCACGAGCCCGACTGTCACCGGCCCGTATGTCTTTCGTTCGCCCTCGCCGGTGACGGCGATGTCGGTCAGCTCACGGGCGAATGTGGTGTATCCCGGGTCCTCGGCGTGGACGAATGCGACGCCGTCCTCGAAATCGAGTGAGTCGACGACATAACTCTCGCCCTGGTGCAGATAAACGGCACCTGGATGGACCGATGCCGGTGCCTGGCCGGCGCCCGCGCTGCCCAGAATCCGGCCGGTACCTGCTTCCAGAATCGCGATCTGGCCGCCCGTCGAACCGCGGATGTCCACTGCCGGATGCGGATCCACGCCGGGAGTGGCGAAGTAGCCGGTGGGTCGTCGTCGCAGCAGGCCGTCGTCGACGAGCGACGCCACGACCGCCTCGGCATTCCACATCCTCACTTCCGCTTCGGTGAGCGGAAGTTCGGTTGCGGCGCAGAGGAGCTGCGGTCCAAGGACATAGGGGTTGGACGGATCGATGACGACGCGCTCGATCGGTCTGTCCAGCAGTGCCGCCGGATGATGGACGAGGTAGGTGTCGAGTGGGTCGTCGCGGGCGATCAACACGATCAGTGCACTTTGGCCCCGTCGGCCCGCACGTCCGGCCTGCTGCCAGAAGGACGTCACCGTCCCTGGGAATCCGGCCAGCACGACGGCGTCGAGGCCGGCGATGTCGACCCCGAGTTCCAGGGCGTTGGTGGTCGCCAGCCCCCGCAATTCGCCGTCGGCCAATGCGCGTTCCAACGCGCGCCGGTCTTCGGCCAGATAGCCCGCCCGATAGGACGCCACCTTCTCGGCGAGATCCGGCGCGAGTTCCTCGAGCCTTGCGCGCGCGCCGAGCGCGGTGAGTTCGGCACCTCGGCGCGAACGTACGAACGTCAACGTGCGAGCGCCCTCGGCGATCAGATTTCCCATCACCCGTGCGGCGTCCGCGCCCGCGGAACGTCGTACGGGAGCGCCGTTTTCGCCGACGAGGTCGTCGAGCAGCGCCGGCTCCCACAGTGCGACGGTGCGCGCACCCTGCGGTGATCCGTCCTCGGTGACCTCGGCGACGGTCTGCCCGATCAGCTCCGAGGCGGTGATCGCCGGTGCCGCGGTGGTGGCACTGGCGAAGATGACAGTGGGTCCCGGCGATTCCGATCCGGTTGCCGAATAGTGAGTGCTCAACCTCAGCAGTCGGCGCAGCACCATGGCCACGTTGGATCCGAAAACGCCACGGTAGTAATGGCATTCGTCGATGACGATGTATCGCAGGTTCCGGAGGAACACCGCCCAGCGGGTGTGATTTCGCAGCAGGGACAGGTGGATCATGTCGGGATTGGAGAAGATCCACCGCGACCGCTCCCGGGCGAAGCGGCGCACTTCGGTTGGGCTGTCGCCGTCATACGAGCTCGGGGCGACGTCGCGGAGCGCGGGTACCGCTTCGGTGAGCGCCACCGCGGCGCGTAACTGATCGTGGCCGAGTGCCTTGGTGGGCGATAGATAGAGCACCCGGGCACGTGAATCGGCCTTGAGCGCCGTAAGTACCGGCAACTGGTAGGCCACCGACTTGCCGGATGCCGTTCCGGTGCTCAGCACCACGTGGCGTCCCGCGTGCACGAGGTCGGCGGCAGCGACCTGATGCGACCACGGCGCCTCGATGCCGCGATCAACAAACGCCTGCACCACATCTGGATCGGCCCACTGCGGCCAGTTCAGTCGGCGTCCGCGCCGCGGGGGGAGATCGGCGACATGCCGCAGTGGGTCGTGCCCGCCGGGACTTGCGCCGTCGACCGCGCAAGCGAGCAGCTCGCGGCCGAAATCGGCCTCCGATCCCGACATGGCTGCCCCTCCTCACGCCTTCCGGAGTGAATTGTTCCTCAATCGATTTCCTCTCCACTGTCGCCGCAGCCCAGAACGTGATTGACTGACGGCGGTCGCAGCTTCTGTGTTCGTGTATATGCACTCGCAGGATCGACGTTGCGCCCGCGGTTCCTGCGAGAGTTGTAGGTCGGGTCAAGTTCCGGCGACACACGCGTTGGTATGGCGGTCGGAACGGGCCCGGTACACCGGAAGTCGGTGAACCGTACCCGGTAGAAGAGAAGGAAAGTACGAGAGATGCCACAGGGAACTGTGAAGTGGTTCAACGCGGAAAAGGGCTTCGGGTTCATCGCACCCGAGGACGGTTCTGCAGATGTGTTCGTCCACTACACGGAAATCCAGGGGAGCGGCTTCCGCACCCTTGAGGAGAACCAGAAGGTCGAGTTCGAGGTTGGCCAGAGCCCCAAGGGTCCGCAGGCCACGGGCGTTCGCGCCGTCTAACCGACGTACCTAGACGCACCTAGAGGAAACCCCCCGCACAGCTCCGTCAACGAGCCAAGCGGGGGTGTTTTCGTTTGTGGGGTCGCCCGGCCCGGCGACGCCTCGGTCGGGCGGTCTGGGGCCTAGTGTCGAACCGTGAGCCAGCTGTCCTTCTTCTCGGCCGAGTCGGTCCCGCCCGCGGTGGCCGACTTGACCGGGATACTCGCCGCACCGGGTCAGGTGGTGCTCGTGGGCTCGGGCTCGCAAGCGGGGGCGCGGCTCTCGGTTGTGGTGGAGCACGTGTGGCGCGCTGAGGCGCTCGCCGAGATGATCGTCGAGGCCGGCCTTACGCCCGAGATCGCCCACACCGACGAGAACACCCCACTGGTTCGCACCGCCGTGGATGCTCGGCTGCTCGGTATTGCGGGCGATTGGACCCGTGGCGCCGTCAAGACCGTGCCACCGCAGTGGTTGCCCGGGCCACGGGAATTGCGGGCCTGGACGCTCGCGGCAGGCACCCCGGAAGCCGATCGCTACCTACTTGGTCTGGACCCACACGCTCCCGACACCCATTCGCCACTCGCGTCGGCGATGATGCGAGTCGGGATAGCCCCGACTCTGATCGGGACCAGAGGGTCTCGTCCAGCGCTGCGGATCAGCGGTCGCAGGCGGCTATCGCGCCTGGTAGAGAACGTGGGGGAACCCCCGGGCAACGTCGACGCGTTTGCCCAGTGGCCCCGCATCTGACGACGCGCGACAGGGGGGTCAGTTTGCGTCGGCTCGCGCAGAGTGCGAAATTGTCAGTTGCCGACGAGGCCTTATAGAACACTGAGCGCGGTTCAGGGCGTCATAGGCAGCAGAAGAAGTGGAGCGTAGGCACTGGTGGCAGACGGGGACAGCGGCAGCGGCCGTAATGGCGGCGATGAGCCGCTTGCGCGAAGAGCGAACGGCAACGTGCGGCGACTCGTCATAGTCGAGTCGCCTACCAAGGCGCGCAAAATAGCTGGCTACCTGGGCTCCAACTACATTGTCGAGTCGTCTCGGGGACACATCCGCGACCTGCCCAGGGCGGCCGCCGACGTGCCTGCGAAGTACAAGTCGGAGCCGTGGGCCCGGCTGGGAGTCAACGTCGATGCCGACTTCGAGCCGCTCTACATCATCAGCCCGGAGAAGAAGAGCACCGTCGCAGAGTTGAAGGACCTGCTCAAGGACGTCGACGAGCTCTATCTCGCCACTGACGGCGACCGCGAGGGTGAGGCCATCGCGTGGCACCTCCTGGAGACGCTGAAACCCCGCATCCCCGTCAAGCGGATGGTGTTCCACGAGATCACCGAGCCTGCCATCCGCGCCGCCGCAGCCGATCCGCGGGATCTGGACAACGACCTCGTCGATGCCCAGGAGACCCGGCGAATCCTGGACCGGCTGTACGGCTACGAGGTCAGCCCGGTGCTGTGGAAGAAGGTCGCGCCGAAACTGTCCGCCGGCCGCGTGCAGTCCGTCGCGACCCGCATCATCGTGTCGCGCGAACGGGAACGAATGGCGTTCCGCAGCGCGGGCTACTGGGACGTGAGCGCCGAACTCGACGCCAGCGTCTCCGACGCGCAGGCGTCACCGCCCACCTTCACGGCCAAGCTCAACTCGGTCGACGGGCGCCGGGTGGCCACCGGACGTGACTTCGACTCGCTGGGCGGGCTCAAGAAGCCCGACGAGGTGCTCGTGCTCGACGAGTCCGCCGCCGGTGCACTGGCGACTGGACTGCGCGGCGCGCAACTCGAGGTCTCGTCCGTCGAGCAGAAGCCTTACACCCGTAAGCCTTACGCGCCGTTCATGACGTCGACGCTGCAGCAGGAGGCGGGCCGCAAGTTGCGGTTCAGCTCGGAGCGCACGATGAGCATCGCGCAGCGGCTGTACGAAAACGGCTTCATTACTTATATGCGTACCGATTCGACGACGCTGTCGCAGTCGGCCATCAACGCCGCGCGAAACCAGGCGAGCCAGCTTTACGGCCAGGAGTATGTGCACCCGCAGCCGCGCCAGTACACCCGCAAGGTCAAGAACGCCCAGGAGGCCCACGAGGCGATCCGGCCCGCAGGCGACGTCTTCCAGACTCCCGGGCAGCTGCACGCACAGCTGGACACCGACGAGTTCCGCCTCTACGAGCTCATCTGGCAGCGCACCGTCGCGTCGCAGATGGCCGACGCCAGGGGCACCACACTGTCGCTGCGGATCTCGGGGGTGTCGGGCGGCGGGCAGAACGTCGTGTTCAACGCCAGCGGCCGGACCATCACGTTCGCAGGATTCCTGAAGGCCTACGTCGAAAGCATCGACGACCAGGCAGGTGGCGAGGCCGACGATGCCGAGAGCCGGCTGCCGCAGCTCGAGCAGGGCCAGCGGGTGGACGCCAAGGAGCTCACCGCGGACGGTCACACCACGTCACCGCCCGCCCGCTACACCGAGGCGTCACTGATCAAAGCGTTGGAGGACCTCGGAATCGGTCGGCCGTCGACGTATTCGTCGATCATCAAGACGATCCAGGACCGCGGTTACGTGCACAAGAAGGGCAGCGCCCTGGTGCCGTCGTGGGTGGCGTTCGCCGTCACCGGCCTGCTCGAGCAGCACTTCGGCCGGCTTGTGGACTACGGCTTCACCGCGGCGATGGAAGACGAGCTCGACGAGATCGCCTCGGGCAACGAGCGGCGGACGAACTGGCTTTCCAACTTCTACTTCGGTGGCGAGCACGGCGTCGAGAACTCGATCGCGCGCTCGGGCGGACTCAAGAAGCTCGTCGGTGTGAACCTCGAGGGCATCGACGCCCGAGAAGTCAACTCCATCAAGCTGTTCGACGATGACCAGGGAACGCCGATCAACGTCCGGGTCGGGAAGAACGGGCCGTATCTGGAACGGATGATCGCCGACCCGGACAATCCCGGTGAGCTCAAGCCGCAGCGGGCGAATCTGAAAGATGAGCTCACCCCTGACGAGCTGACACTCGAACTCGCCGAAAAGCTTTTCAGCACACCGCAAGAGGGTCGTTCGCTTGGCATAGATCCGGCAACCGGGCACGAGGTCGTCGCCAAGGACGGCCGGTACGGTCCGTACGTCACCGAGGTGTTGCCCGCGCCGGAGGAACCCGACGACGACGCCGGCTCGACCGCCAAGAAGAGCAAGAAGCCGACGGGGCCCAAGCCGCGAACCGGCTCGCTGCTGCGGACGATGGATCTGGAAACGGTGACGCTCGAGGACGCGCTGAGGCTGCTCTCGCTGCCGCGCGTGGTCGGTGTCGACCCGAACACCAACGAGGAGATCACCGCGCAGAACGGGCGGTACGGCCCGTACCTCAAGCGCGGCACCGACTCTCGCTCACTGGCCACCGAGGAGCAGATGTTCGACATCAGCCTCGACGAAGCGCTGAAAATATACGCGGAACCCAAACGCCGTGGTGGACAGCGTGCTTCGGCGCCGCCGCTGCGCGAGCTGGGCAATGATCCCGCCACGGGCAGCCCGATGGTGATCAAGGACGGCCGCTTCGGGCCCTACGTCACCGACGGCGAGACCAACGCCAGCCTGCGCAAGGGCGACGACGTGCTGTCACTGACCGACGAGCGTGCCGCGGAGCTGCTGGCCGACCGCCGCGCGCGGGGTCCGGTCAAGCGCAAGAAGGCGACCAAGAAGGCGCCGGCGAAGAAGAGGGCGGCCAAGAAGGCTTAGAGGCTGCTGCGTTCGGCGGCGGCCTGTTCGGGCGACACCAGGTTAAGCGGCCTCGCCAGCTGAGTGGGCGCGACGCGGCCGCGCAGTTCGACGATCTCGCCGACGTCCCAGCACAGCGCCTCCGCGTCGAGCGCACCGCTGACCGCGATGGCCGAGGCGAGCACATGTCCTGCCTCGAGCTTGGCCAATTCGGTCAGCCGCGCCGCCTCGTTGACCGGGTCGCCGATGACGGTGTACTCGAAACGGGCCTGCGCGCCGATGTGCCCGGCGATCGCACGGCCGGCCGATACCCCGATACCGAACTCGGTCTGGCCCAGCACCTTGAGCACCTCGTCGTGGAGTTCGCGGGAGGCCGCAAGCGCGGCCCCGCATGCATCGGGGTGCTCGATCGGTGCGCCGAAGATCGCCAGGGCCGCGTCGCCCTGGAACTTGTTGACGAAACCGCCGTGGCGGTTCACGGTGTCGACGACCACCCGGAAGAAGTCGTTGAGAAGGTTGACGACCTCGCTGGCGGGCATGGTCGCCGCCAGCTGTGTCGAGCCGACGAGGTCGACGAAGAGCACGGCGACGTCGCGTTCCTGGCCGCCGAGTTCGGTGCCGCGTTCCAGCGCCCGCCGGGCGACGTCCTCGCCGACGTAGCGGCCGAACAGGTCACGCAACCGCTGCCGCTCGGCGAGATCGCGAACCATGTCGTTGAAGCCGGCCTGCAGCAGGCCCAGTTCACTGGCGTCGTAGATCTGCATGTGGGCGTTGTAGTTGCCGCGCTGTACCTCGCCCAGCGCCCAGCGCAGCTGGCGCAGCGGGTCGGCGATCGACATCGCCACCAGCACCGTGCCGAACAGGCCGATGACCAACGCGGCGATGGCAAGCAGCAGGATCGGTGTGGTGAGCTTGTCGGCAGGCGCGGTGAGGACCTCGAACTTGCTGGCCACCAGCGCCAGCACGATCGCCAGGATCGGCACGCCGGTGGACAGCACCCACGTCATCACCTGGCGCTGGATCACGCCGGGGGCGCGGAAGTTCTCGGGAACGCCGCCGCGCAGGGCGGCCACGGCGACGGGCCGCAGCACCCGCTCCGACTGGAGATACCCGATGATCGCCGTCGCGGTAGCGCCGAGGCCGCTGGCGACGAAGACGACCGGCGCCGACTTGCTGGCCACCGGCCAGCTGGCGACGATGAACACGACCGAGCCGAGCAGCCAGTTCGCGACGTTGATCATCGTGCGGTAGTAGGGCATCTTGAGCGCGCGCACGCGTGCCAGCTCCGTGACGGCCGGGTCGCTGTCGGTGAGCAGCGTGTCGCGCCGCTGCCAGCGGATCACCGGGATCAGCAGCCGCAGGCTCAGGTACGACGCGGTGGTGAACGAGATGAACAGGAAGCCCAGGAACACCGCCAGATTGAACGCGGGCAGATCCTGCAGCTGAATGCGGTCCTCGGGCGGCAGGCCGAAACGCAGGAAGCTCAGGACGAGCAGGGCGCCGATGATGTCGGCCTGCAGCATCCCGAGGGTGAACACGGGCCACGGTGTGCGTGCCACCCAGCGGACGAATGCACTGATTCGCCTGATGGGTATGGCCCGGGTGGTCACTGGTCAACCGTATCGGTCGACACGGACTCCAAAAGGCGCAAACGAGCCCTGTGGGACGGACGTGTCGCTTCGCAGCACTACTGTTATCTGCGATGACCGGTGTCTTTTCGCGTCTGGTGGGTCAGCACGCCGTCGAAGCCGAGTTGGTGGCCGCCGCGCGGGCTGCCCGCGGTGATTCGGCTCACAATGTTGGTCTCGGCGCGCCCGCGCCGCACACCATGACACACGCGTGGCTGATCACCGGGCCGCCGGGGTCGGGCCGATCGATCGCGGCGCTGTGCTTTGCCGCCGCGCTGCAGTGCACCGCCGACGGCATCCCGGGCTGCGGCGAATGCCGGGCCTGCACGACGTCGATGGCCGGCACCCACGCCGACGTGCGACGGATCGTCCCCGAGGGGCTGTCCATCGGCGTCGATGAGATGCGCACCATCGTGCAGATCGCGTCGCGTCGGCCGGGGACCGGGCGCTGGCAGGTGGTGTTGATCGAGGACGCCGACCGGCTGACCGAAGGCGCGGCGAATGCGCTGTTGAAGGTCGTCGAGGAGCC
This sequence comes from uncultured Actinomycetota bacterium, assembly GCA_963843135.1. Lineage (GTDB taxonomy): Bacteria > Actinomycetota > Actinomycetes > Mycobacteriales > Mycobacteriaceae > Mycobacterium. Next base: position 207,003 of record CAWJJA010000019.1, on the reverse strand, counting down.
GCCGCCGTCGACGGTGTTCCTGCTCTGCGCGCCGTCCGTCGACCCCGAGGACATCGCGATCACCCTGAGGTCGCGCTGCAGGCATGTGGCGCTGGTGACGCCGCCGGTCGATGCCATCGCCCAGGTGCTGATCGACACCGACGGCCTGACCGAGCAGGACGCCCGCTGGGCGGCGTCGGTGAGCGGCGGACATGTCGGAAGGGCACGGCGGCTGGCCGTCGACGTCCAGGCGCGTGAGCGCCGGCGGCGGGCATTGTCGCTCGCGCGCGACGCCGCGACCCCGTCGCGGGCCTATGCGGCCGCGGAGGAACTGGTCGCCACCGCGGAGGCGGAGGCGGTGTCGTTGACAGTCGACCGCAACGAGGTCGAGGCGGAGGAGTTGCGCACCGCACTGGGTGCCGGTGGTACCGGAAAGGGCACCGCGGGCACGATGCGCGGTGCCACCGGCGCGCTCAAAGATCTTGAACGACGGCAGAAGTCGCGTAAGACGCGGGCGTCGCGCGATGCGCTCGACCGGGCGTTGATCGACCTGGCGACGTACTTCCGGGATGCGCTGCTCGTGTCTTCCGGGGCAGCCGACATCGCGCCGAACCACCCCGATATGCAGGACAAGGTCGCCGCGATGGCCGCGCACGCGCCGCCGGAGAAGTTGTTGCGTTGCATCGAGGCGGTTCTGGACTGCCGGGAAGCGCTGGATACGAACGTGAAGCCGAAGTTCGCGGTGGACGCGATGGTCGCCACGGTGGGGCAGGCCCTGCGCGACTGACTTGGGCGCGCGCTGCGCCCTGTCGTAGACTCGTCGGGCCTGAGAGGGCGCGCCACCTTAGCTCAGTCGGTAGAGCGATTCACTCGTAATGAATAGGTCAGGAGTTCGATTCTCCTAGGTGGCTCCATGCGAGGTCAGCGTGCGAGTACCTCGCCCGCGACTCGCATAGCCGAGTTCGCCGCCGGGAACCCGGCGTACCCGCTGGAGTGGTAGACGACCTCCGCGATCTCGTCTTCGGTCAGACCGTTGTTGCGCGCGATCTGGACGTGGATCTTCAGTTCGTCGGTCGCCCGTAACGCGATGAGTATGCCGAGAGTGACAAGGCTGCGGTCGCGACGGCTCAGACCGTCGCGTGTCCACAATCGGCCGAAGACGTTGTCCATCACGAGCCCAAGCATCTCGCTTCCGAACGATCCTTCCCCTATGTCGACATCTCCGTCGGGCAGCATTCCGGGCAGCATCTCCCGAAAAACCTGAACACCTTGATCACGCACATCGGTCATGGGAACCAGAGTGGCATGCGGGGCGACTATTTGGGCGCGACGAAACCGACCGGTCCCGCCGCGATGCACACCGACAGCGCCGCCGTGTTCGCTCGGACGTCGATCGCATCGCCTGCGCCGGGGAGCCGGACGAAGACCCGGTTGAGCCCGGGCCGCACCGGCACCTTCACCTCGACGCCGTCGGCCAGTGACATCGTCAGCGATCCGTCGCTGTTGGCCAGGTAGTTGATCTCCGCGGTCCAGTCGGCCGGCAGCAGCGGACCGTCGAGCGGCATTCGTACTCCGAAGTCCGGCTGGACCAGATAGCCGCACTGCGGCGCGGGTCCCTCGACGATGCTGCGCACCCATGTGACCTTCGCGTCGACCAACCTGCCGGAGCTGTCCAGCATGCGTAAATCTGTTGTGGCCGAGGAGAATTCTGGCCTGTCATGCAGCAGGGCGAACATGTGGCTGGCCAGGTTCTCGGGTCCGACCACGCGCTGCAGGACCATCGGGTCGACCTCCTGGTCGAGCATCACTGCGCTGGACTGCAGTGAAGCCGCTGGCCAGTCCGGCCGTGGCATTCTGCAGGTACGGCTGGGCCGGGTTGTCTCGCCAGCTCGTCAGGAACGTCGTCGTCGAGTACAGGCTGCTCGCCACGAATGCGGTTGTCGCGATGACGATCACGGTCGTTCTGGCGCGCGAGCTGTCCAGCCAGCCCGCGCCTTCGCGGTTGGGCGCGCATAAGCCGACGGCCGCCAGAAGTGCCAGTACGACGACGAGATCGGGGAGGTACCGCAGGGTCTGCGCCAACTCGAGTGCGGTGAACTGCGACGACCGCATCAGGTAGATCGGTATCTGGCAGGCCACCGCGTAGCCGAGCGCCACCACCCAAACCGCACCGATGCGCCGCTTGCGGATGAGCGTCACCACCAGCACCGCCGCCAGTGCCACCCAGCCCGCAATCATGACGGTCGGCGGCGGTGTGCCCCACGGCGAGGCGGGCGCCCAGCGCTGCCAATCCCAGGGTCCGCCGACGAGACCGGGCACGATCGCCGTGGGTCACCGAACGGGCCAGCAGATCCCATGTCATGGACCAGTCGAGGCTCCACCGCTTCTGGTCGACGACCGTGAGGTACACGGCGATCCACGCGGCCGTCACCGCCAGCGATGAAACCCACAGCCGAATCCCACGGCGCCACACCACCATCGGTGAGCCCGTGCCGGTGACGTAGGCCAGCAGCGCGGCGATCGCGAATGCGACGAACGGGATGACGGCCGCCTTCTCGAAGAACAGCAGGCCGCCGACGTAGACCAGCAGACCCGTCACGGCATAGCGCTGATTGCCGGTGCGCACCAGAAGAACAGCGTCGCCGCACACCCACGCCAGCGCTGCCAGCATCGGCAGCGAATTCAACGCGGCCGCCCACCACGCGAAGCCCGGCACGGCGAGCGGAGTGAACAGCGCGAACGTCAACGGAATCAATAGCACGGGGCGCCAACCCAGAATCACGTGCAGGGCCCGCAGCAGTGCCAGCGACGCCAGCAGCTGCCAGCACGATCAGGCTGATCGCCGGCAGGAACCACTGCAGCGGCGCCAGACGGGTGATCGCGCCGGCGACCAGAAACGCGGCGGGCATGACGTGGCCGTCGTGGTCGTCGAACAGGTACCCCGCCGAGAGCAGGTCCTGGGTACCTGCCCGGCCGATGAGGATCAGGTCGTCCCAGTAGAAGTAGCCGCCGAACGCGAGCACCGCCCGGACGATCAGCTGCACCGCGATCAGCGCGACAGCGGTGCGGGCGACCCAGTTGGCTTGAGGTGTAATTCTTTTCACGCGGGGTAGTTGTCGCCGGCCCGGCTTCGCGCGGCCCACGCGGAGGCCACCATCTCGTCGAGCGAATGCCGCATCCGCCAGTCCAGGTCGCGGCTGGCCAGGTCGCCGGACGCGACGATGCGCGCCGGGTCTCCTGGCCGCCGGGGTTTTACCGCCGGTTCGAAATCGATCCCGGTCACTGTGCGGATGGCCGTCATGATCTCGCGCACCGACGTGCCGTCTCCGCTGCCGAGGTTGTAGACGGGTTCGACCGGCCGCTGGGCCGCCAGCCGGAGCGCGGCGGCGACGTGAGCCAGCGCCAGATCGGCGACGTGGATGTAGTCGCGTACACATGTGCCGTCGGGTGTCGGATAGTCATCACCGTTGATCTGTGGCGTCTCACCCCGATAGAGCATGTCGAAGACCAACGGGAACAAATTGTGTGGACTGGCGTCGAACAGCTCCTCGCAACCCGAGCCGACCACGTTGAAGTAGCGCAGGCTGGTGTGTCTGAGGCCGGATGCGCGTCCGGCGTCGCGCAGGATCCATTCGCCGATCAGCTTGGTCTCACCGTAGGGCGACTCCGGTGCGGTCGCGGTGTCCTCGGTGACGATGTCGACGTCCGGTGTGCCGAATGTGGCCGCACTCGACGAGAACACCATCTTGTCGACGCCCGCGGCGTCCATCGCCTTGAGCAACGTCACCATCGCCGAGACGTTCTGCTCGTAGGTGTGCAGCGGCCGCTTGACCGAAACGCCTGCGTACTTGAATCCGGCAATGTGGATGACGCCGTCGACGTCGTGGTCTGCCAGGGTGCTGCGCGACCAGGTCCCCGTCCAGGAGGCTGCCGCGGACGAACGGGACCGAAGTGGGGACGAACTGCTCGAGCCCGCTGGACAGGTCGTCGATGACAACGACTCCGATGTCGGCGTCAAGCAGGGCACGGACCACGTGAGAGCCGATGTAGCCCGCCCCACCCGTCACCATCCACGCCATCGGGGTGAGTCTAACGGCGAGGCCTGTGCCGGTGAGGAGGCTGTTCCAGAAAAAGATTGCGAGTACTTACTTTCTATTGTAGGCTCGCCGACATGACCTACGACGTGATTGTTCGCAATGGCCTCTGGTTCGACGGCACCGGTGCGGCCCCGCAGGTCCGCACGCTGGGCATCCGCGACGGAATCGTGGCTACGGTTTCTGCCGCACCGCTCGACGAGGCGGGATGCCCGGACGTGATCGATGCGACGGGCAAGTGGATCGTCCCCGGATTCATCGACGTGCACACGCACTATGACGCCGAGGTTCTCCTTGATCCGGGCCTGCGCGAGTCGGTACGGCACGGTGTCACCACAGTGCTGCTCGGCAACTGCTCACTGTCGACGGTCTACGCCGACACCGAAGACGCCGCCGATCTGTTCAGCCGTGTCGAGGCCGTGCCTCGCAAATTCGTCCACGGCGCACTCGAAGCCAAGAAGACGTGGTCCGAACCGGCCTCCTACGTCCGTGCACTCGAGGATCTGCCGCTGGGCCCGAACGTCGGCTCGATGCTGGGACATTCGGATCTTCGCACCAGCGTGCTCGGACTGGACCGCGCCACCACCGAAGGCGTCAAGCCGACGCCCGCCGAGCTGGACCAGATGGCGGCGATGCTCGAGAAGGCGCTCGACGCAGGACTTCTCGGAATGTCGGGCATGGACGCACCCATCGATAAGCTCGACGGCGACCGATTCCGCTCGCGGGCGTTGCCCTCGACGTTCGCGACCTGGCGTGAGCGCCGCAAGCTGATCTCGGTGTTGCGCAAGCGGGGCCGCATTCTGCAGAGCGCACCCAACACCACGAAGCCGCTCGAGGCGTTGAACTTCTTCCTGACCAGCAGCCGGATGTTCGGTCGCCGGCCTGGCGTGCGGATGAGCCTGCTGGTCTCCGCCGACGCCAAGTCCATGACCGGCGCGGTACACGTATTCGGGCCCGGCACAAGGCTTATCAACAAGTTGTTCGACTCGCTGGTGCGATTCCAGCACCTGCCTGTGCCCTTCGAGCTGTACTCCGACGGCATCGACCTGCCGGTGTTCGAGGAGTTCGGTGCGGGCACCGCCGCGCTGCATCTGCGCGACCAGCTCGAGCGCAACGAGCTGCTGACCGACACCGAGTACCGTCGCCGGTTCCGCAAGTCGTTCGACCGCAAGAAGCTGGGGCCGTCGTTGTGGCACCGCGACTTCCACGACGCGACGATCGTCGAGTGCCCCGACAAGTCACTGATCGGCAAGAGCTTCGGTCAGATCGCCGACGAGCGCGGGCTGCATCCGCTCGATGCGTTCCTCGACGTGCTCGTCGAGAACGGCGAGCGCAACGTGCGGTGGACGACAATCGTGGCGAACCACCGGCCCAAGTACCTCGACCGGCTCGCCGCCGAACCGTCTGTTCACATGGGGTTCTCCGACGCCGGCGCCCACCTTCGCAACATGGCGTTCTACAACTTCTCGCTGCGGTTGCTCAAGCGCGTTCGCGACGCCGAGCGTTCGGGCCGGCCCTTCCTGTCGGTGCAGCGGGCGGTGTACCGGCTCACCGCCGAGGTCGCCGAATGGTTCGGCCTCGAGGCCGGCACCCTGCGTGAAGGTGAGCGTGCCGACTTCGTCGTCATCGACCCCGAGCGCCTCGACGAATCAGTGAACGGCTACCACGAAGAGACCGTTCCGTTCTACGGCGGGCTGAGCCGGATGGTCAATCGCAACGACGCCACCGTCGTGGCGACCGCGGTGAATGGCACGGTCGTGTTCCGCGACGGCGAGTTCTGCGACGGCTACGGAACGACGCTGAAGTCCGGCCACTTCCTGCGGGCAGGAAACGCTGCGCCAGTCGAAAGCGCTTGTCTGACATGGCAAGGACGCAACAGCAGCGCCGAGAGGAAACCATCGCGCGGCTGCTCGACGCCAGCATCGACACCATCGTCGACGTCGGGTACGCGCGGGCGTCGGCAGCAGTGATCGCGAAACGGGCAGAGGTTTCCGACGGCGCGCTGTTCAGGCACTTCCCGACGATGGGCGACTTCATGGCGGCCACCGCCAGGGAAGTGATGCGCCGGCAGCTGGGTCTGTTCTCGAAGCGGGTCGCCGAGATACCGGCGGACAGGCCGGCCCTGGAGGCCGGGCTGACGATCCTGCGCGACGTCACCGGTAACTCCACCAACACTGTGATGTACGAGCTTCTCGTCGCAGCGCGTACAGACGAAAAGCTCCGGGGGACACTGAACGACGTTCTCACCGAGTACGCAGCGAACATCTATGAGACTGCCCGGGCGCTCCCTGGCGCGGAGCAGTTCCCTGCGGAGATCTTCGCCGCGCTCGTGGCGATCCTCACCAATACCTTCGACGGTGCGGCGATCGTGCGTGCGGTGCTGCCGCAGCCGGAGCTCGAGGACAGGCGGATCGAACTGCTCACCGCGCTACTGCGCGGCGAGTCGCCGCGCAGAACGGCTAACGCCCTTCGTGCCAGCGCGCCGAGGTGCACCACAATCCCGACCAGCGGACCGCACAAGAGTGCGACCACGGTGCGGGTCTCGAGGCTCAGCGGCAACAGCAGCAGCGCAGTCGTTGCGACCGTCGCCGAGATCCACCCCAGCGAGTACGCCCGTTGCAGCGCCGCCGCCACCGTCGCGGCGCCGGTCAAGGTCAACAAAGCCATCGTGATCGCCGCGGCGGTCAGCCACGCCAGCAATGCGCCGCTCGCGGCGTAGTCGGCTCCGAACGCGCTGCGTAGCAGCCATGGTCCGAAGACGCCCGCGGCCAGCACGCCGAGGAGGCCGACCGACATCACCAGGGCCGTCGGTGCGATGAGCGCCCGCAGTCGGTGCGCGCCCTGCGTCGACAAAATGGGCGATCAGGTTCCCCTGCATGGCCGTCAACGGGACGAGAAGCGGTGCGCGCGTCAGTGTCACGGCCAGGATCACGACCCCTCCCGTCGCCCCCAAGTCGCTCGATGTCGCCTTGAGCAGCACAGGAAAGCCCATAACGAGCACGGCACTCGCCCCGGCGGCCGCGATCGAATGCGACGCCCCGCGCAGGAATGTGGCTGTGCCGCCGGGTGTCAGCAGCGTGGCGGCTTCGCGTGCAGTAGGGGAGACGGTCAACATGATCAGCCAGGCGATCGCGCCCGCCACCGTCGCCCACAGGTATCCGGCCAACCCCCAGCCCACCAGAAACGTCGTGGTCGCCACGATCATCCGCAGGCCCGCATCTGTCACCATCAGCAACCCGTATCCGGTCCAGCGGTCCAGCCCGGCCAGCATGCCCATCAGCGTGGCGTGCAGGCAGAAGCCGGCGAGACCCACAGCCAGCAGCGCGACCGAAAGCCATCGCGACTCGGTGAACACATGGCCAGACCACAGCGGCGAACTGACCGCGATGACCCCGGCGGCCGATACGCCGACCAGCGCCGCCACCCTCATCGGGTGGGTCCGTGGCCCGGTGACGACCTCGTTGTGCCCGACCGAGCGGACCTCTCTGGTCGCTTCCTGCAATAGCCCGAACGAGGCGCCGGTCACCAGGCCGAATGCCCCCCAGAACACGCCGAACACGGAGAACCCGGTCGGCTCGAGGTCGCGGGCGGCGAGGTAGAGAACCGCATATCCGCACAGCGCGGTCAGCGCCGTGGCCGCCCCGACCCTGGCCACACTTGCCCGCGTGACGGGTCCGGCCGGCGTGCCGGCGTCAGTCACGAGTGAAAGTCCAGCGCGGGTAGCTCTGTGGAGTACAGCCACGCCTCCCACAAGGGCCGCAGGGATTCGTTCGTGTAGTTCGACGCAAGTCCGGTGAAGTCGTCGGTGACCACGGTGCTGTGCCGGTGGCGTGCCGTCCAATCGCGCAGCAGCGCAAAGAAGTTGTCGTCACCGATGCGCCGACGCAACACGTGCAGCGTGAGCGCCCCTCGCTTGTACACCCGGTCGTCGAACATGTCGCGCGCGCCGGGGTCCGCCAGCAACAGGTCCTCCGGCGAATCGGCGAGCCGCTGGTAGTAGTGGCGCGCCCAGTCATCGGCGCTGCGACCGCCCGAGTGCTCCGACCACAGCCATTCCGCATAGCAGGCGAAGCCTTCATGCAGCCAGATGTGGCGCCAACGTTGAGCGGTAACCGAGTTGCCGAACCACTGGTGAGCCAGTTCGTGTGCGATCAGCCGCTCGGCGCTGCCGTTCCCGTCGCAGTGGTTGGCGCCGAAGATCGAGATACCCTGCGCCTCGAGCGGTATCTCCAGATCGTCGTCGGTGACCACCACGGTGTAGCCGGTCGCCGAGCGGATACGGTCCGAACAGTTTGACGAACAGCTTCATCATCTGAGGCTGATCGGCGAAGTCCTTATCGAAGTTGTGCCGCAACCGATCCGGCACGATGGCGTGCATTCCGACACCGTTCTTGGCCATTCTGTGCCGGTTGTAGACCCCGATCTGCAACGTCACCAGATACGTCGACGTCGGCTCCGCCTGCTCGTAGGTCCATGTGGTCATGCCCGCCCGCGCCCGCCGCGACACCAGCTCACCGTTGGCCAGCGCGTAGTACGGACTCTCGGTGCTGATCCGGATGGAGAAGCTCGCCTTGGCGCTGGGGTGGTCGTCGCAGGGGAACCACGAGGCCGCGCCGTTCGGTTGACCGGCCACCAGAACACCTTCGGTCAGTTCTTCGAAACCGACGTCCCCCCAATGGGAGTGGATCGGCTTGGGAGAGCCGCCGTAACGCACGACGATCGACATCGCCGCGCCGGCGGGCAGAGCGTCCGCCAGCCCGATGTGCAGCTTGTTGTGCGACGACCTGAACTGCGCGGGCCGTCGTCCGTTGACGGTCACCTTCGTCACCGTGAGTGCATGGGACAGGTCGAGGGTGAAGCTGCGTAAGGCGGCAAGCGTCACCGCGGTGATGGTGGCCGATCCGGTCAGCCGATTGATCGCCACCTTGTATTCCAGGTCGAGTTCGTAGCGCGATACCCGGTAGCCGAAGTTGCCGTTGGCCGGAATGTATGGATCTATGACGGGCGCAGGTCCCTTCTTCTTGCCTCGTGTCACGCGGCGGCGTCTTCCGGCTTCTTGGGCGCCGGGTCCGGTGTGTTGCCGCCGCGCTTCTTGCGGAACAGATTCCACGGCGCGATCGGATTGCCCTGCCAGCGGGTCGACGGCGGCACCTCGTCGCCGCGCATCACCAGTGAGGCCGGGCCGACCGTAGCACCCGCGCCGATCCGCGCTGCGGGCAACGCGACACAATGCGGTCCGAGGGTCGAACCTTCCTCCAGCACAACGGTGTCCATCCGCATGATGCGGTCATGGAACAAATGTGTCTGGACGACACAGCCGCGGTTGACGGTCGACCCCTTGCCGAGGCTGACCAGGTCGGCCTCGGGCAACCAGTACGTCTCGCACCACACGCCGCGCCCGATCGACGCGCCGAGCGCGCGCAGCCACAGGTTCATCACCGGCGTGCCGGTGGCAGCGCGGGCGAACCACGGCGCCGCGACGGTCTCGACGAAGGTGTCCGATACCTCGTTGCGCCACACGAACGCAGACCACAGCGGATGTTCGATCGCCCGAATGCGTCCCACCACAAGCCATTTGGCTATCACCGCGATACCGCCGGCAATCGCGCCCGCCACCAGCAGGACGATGCCGCCGTGCCAACGCCGACCACAGCCAGCCGAAGCTGACGGCCAGCCATTGCAGCGCCAATAGCACGGCGACGCCGATCGCGAATGTCACGATCAGCGGGATGACCCGGCAGGTTTCCACCATGGCGCGCAGGACCTTCAGGCGCGAGGACGGATGAAACGTGCGCAGCGTGTCGGCAGCGGTCGGCTTGCGCCGCAACCGAACCGGTGGGCTACCGAGCCACGACGATCCTGCCTTCGCTTTGTGCGGTGCGGCCGACAGCACCGCGACCAGCCCGTCGTCGGGCACCTTTCGTCCGGGTTGTGTGATACCGGAGTTGCCGAGGAATGCGCGCTTGCCGATGGTCGCCTTCGCGACGTGGATCCAGCCGCCACCGAGTTCATAGGACGCCACCATGGTGTCGTCGGCGAGGAATGCACCGTCCTCGATCACCGTGAACTTCGGTGTCAACAGGGCCGTCGAAATCTCAGTGCCACGGCCCACTTTCGCGCCGAGCACGCGCAGCCACCACGGGGTCAGCAGGCTGGCGTAGATGGGGAAGAGGTAGTTGCGCGCGGCATCCATCAGACGTTCGGTTGCCCATATCTGCCAGCCGACGCGGCTGCGCACCGGGTGATAGCCCTCGCTGAGCCAAAGTGACAGCAGCCGGACCCCGACCACCGTGAGCAGTGCGTACGTCAGCACCGAGGCCACCGTGGCTACCGGGGTCCACAGCGCCGCGGGTGCGACTGCCGCCGATACCGTGGCGGCACCGCGGATACCCCACGCGATCACGGCGAGGCCGACACCGAGTGCCAGCAGCGGCACGGCGCCGAGGAGTACCGACGTCACCCCGTACACCGTCACCCACAGCGGCGCCCTCGGCGGGCGGTGATCCGGCCACGGATGGCGGGCTTTACCCGACTTCACCGCGGGCGAGCCTTTCCAGTACTGACCGTTCTTGACCTTGCCGATGACCCCCGAACCCGGAGCAACGTCGGCGTTCTTGCCGATCACCGCGCCAGGCAGCAGTGTCGTGCGGGCACCGATGGTGGCGTCGTTGCCGACGCTGATCCGGCCGACGTGGAAATGGTCCCCGTCGATCCAATGACCCGTCAGGTCGACCTCGGGTTCGACCGAACTTCGGTGACCGAGCTTCAGCATGCCGGTCACCGGCGGGGCCGAGTGCAGGTCGACGCCCTTGCCGACCCTGTTGCCGAGCGCGCGGGCGTAGTAGACCAGCCACGGCGCCCCAGCCAGGTTCTCTGCGCCGCTGGCCTCCGCGAGGCGTTCGGCGAACCACACCCGCAGGTGCACCGGCCCACCCCGTCGGTAGGTACCGGGCTCGAGCCCGGACAGCAGCATCCGGGCGAACAGCACCGCGATACCCATCCGGCCCAACGGCGTGACGAACAGGCCGAAACCCGCCGCGATCCACCACCAGCCGATGGGCGTCGCCCACGGCACCAGGTTCAGTCCGGCGGCCACATTGTTGGCCAGGGCCAGCCAGACGACCCACTGCAGCGCGGTCAGCGTGGCCAGCGGCAGTGTCAGGGCCACCTGGACGGCCTGGGTGATCCGCGAGCGTCGGTTTGACCACACGGGTCTCCACCCGGGGCGGTGGTTCGAGTTCGTCGAGATACCCGGCCAGCGATCCCAGCCGTGGATGGTCGTACAGGTCGGCGACCGTGACCTGCGGATAGCGCTGACGCAGCGCGGCGACCAGCTGGGCGGCCGACAGTGATCCGCCACCGAGGGCGAAGAAGTCGGCCTCCGGACCCTCGATGGAGGCCGCGAGGACATCGCGCCACAGCCCCGCAACCCAGCCCGTCGTGCCCACCAGGTCGGGGTCGTCGGCGCCGACCGGCTCGCCGGGTGGCGGCCACGGCAGCGCGTCGCGGTCGACCTTGCCGGAGGTCCTGGTGGGCAGCTCGTCCACCAGCACGAGGCGTGGCACCAGCGCGGCGGGCAGCGCGTCGGCCAGGGTCGCGCGCGCGGAGCTCAGGTCGAACGACGGGTCGGCGCTGGCGATATAGCCGACCAGTAGCGGTGTGCCGCTGGCCGTGCGCCGCACCGCGGCCGCGCCGCCGCTGACGCCGGGCAGATTGACCAGAGCCGAATCGACCTCGCCGAGTTCGATCCGCCGGCCGCCGACCTTCACCTGATCGTCGGCGCGACCCTGGAAATAGAGGCCGTCGTCCTCGAGGCGCACCAGGTCACCGCTGCGGTACGCGCGATTCCACCCCAAAGTGGGCATCGGCGCGTACTTCTCGGCGTCCTTGTCCGGATCCAGATAGCGGGCCAGCCCGACGCCGCCGATGACGAGTTCGCCGACCTGGCCATAGGACACCGGCATGCCCTGCGCATCGACCACCGCCAGGTCCCAGCCCGGCAGCGGTAGCCCGATGCTCACCCGAGCAGAGCCGCGAAGCCGCGCTGCGCACGCCACGACGGTCGCCTCGGTGGGCCCGTAGGTGTTCCATACCTCGCGGCCCTCGACCGCGAGCCGCTCGGCGAGCTCCGGTGGGCAGGCCTCGCCGCCGAAGATCAGCAGCCGCACCGCCTCCAGCGCCTCCGCGGGCCACAACGCCGCGAGCGTCGGCACCGTCGAGACGACCGTGATGTCGCGGGACACCAGCCACGGACCCAGGTCCATGCCGCTTCGCACCAGCGACCGCGGCGCAGGCACCAGGCACGCGCCATGCCGCCATGCCAGCCACATCTCCTCGCACGACGCGTCGAACGCCACCGACAGACCGGCGAGCACCCGGTCGCCCGGCCCGATCGGGCTGCCCTGCAAGAACATTCGTGCTTCGGCGTCGACGAACGCGGCGGCACTTCGGTGCGTGACCGCAACGCCTTTGGGCGTGCCGGTGGATCCTGACGTGAAGATGATCCATGCATCGTCACGGCCCAGCGGGGCGGCGGCACGCCACCCGCGCGAGGACCCCTGTGCGCGGACCAGACCCGCCTCGGTGATGATCGCCACCACCCCGGCCTCGGTGAACACCAGCTCGGCCCGTTCGTCGGGGTCGTCCGCGTCGACCGGCACGTAGGCGGCGCCGCTGGCCAGCGTCGCCAGGATCGCCACATACAGCGCGTACGTGCCCGACGGCAGCCGGATTCCGATGCGGTCGCCGCGGCCGATGCCCCTGGTGGCCAGCCATTCGACGCTGTCCTCGATGTCGGCGATCAGCTCCGCGTACGTGAGCTGCACCTCGCCGTCGTCGATGGCAGGTGAATCGGGATGCCGGGCCGCCGTGTCGTAGAGGATGTCGATGAGCGTGCGGGGTTCGGGCGCCTGCGCCGACAGCACATACTGCCCAGGTATCTCCGGCGAAACGGCCCCAGTCACGGCTACAAAGCTACTAAGCGGTGCCGTCCGCGCATATCCGCCGCACGCGGCGGGTGATCACAATTGCGCCAACGGAGACGAACGCGCCGGTGACGACGTCATCGGCGTTTGGTTTCCTCGATTTCGGGCAATCGCGATTACCTGGCAGAATCTACAGCGGAGGGGAGTATTCCTTCGCCGCAGCGTCGTCATCACGTCGACCTCAATCGGACGACCGGTGTTGCGGACCGCGCGCCTTTCCGCCGCGGTGGAAGAGACCTCCGGCGTTTTCGACGACCGGAGGCTTTGTGAACGTTTCTCAACTCGAGTGGATCATCACGCTGGGCGTGACGATCGCCATTCTGCTGTTCGACGTCATCGTGATCGGGCGGCGACCGCACGAACCGTCGAAGCGCGAGACCGGGACCTATCTCACGGTCTACATCGGCCTCGCGGTCGCATTCGGGCTGTGGGTGTGGTTCTTCCACGGCAGCCAGTTCGGCCTGGAGTTCTTCGCGGGCTGGCTCACCGAATACAGCCTGTCGGTGGACAACCTGTTCATCTTCCTGATCATCATGGCCAGCTTCAATGTGCCGAGGAAGTTTCAGCAGCAGGCGCTGCTGGTCGGCATCATCCTGGCGCTCATCTTCCGCGGCATCTTCATCGCGCTCGGCGCCGTCGCCATCGATCAGTTCTCCTGGATTTTCTATGTTTTCGGAGCGTTCCTGGTCTACACCGCGATCAACCTGGTGCGCGACTCCGACCACGACGACGACGCCGAGAACTTCGTGGTGCGGTTCGCGCGCAGTCACCTGAGCCTGACCGAGAAGTGGGACGGCCTGAAGCTGTGGATCAAGGAGGACGGCAATCGGCTGATGACGCCGATGTTCCTCGTGATCGTCGCACTCGGCACCACCGACCTGCTCTTCGCGCTGGATTCCATTCCGGCGATCTACGGCCTGACACAGGAGCCGTACCTGGTGTTCACCGCGAACGTGTTCGCGCTGATGGGTCTTCGCCAGCTGTACTTCCTGCTGGGTGATCTGTTGAAGCGGCTGGTCTACCTGTCGCAGGGCCTGGCTATCATCCTGGCCTTCATCGGCGTGAAGCTGGTACTGCACGCGCTGCACGAGAACGAGCTGCCGTTCATCAACGGTGGTGAGCATGTGCCGGTGCCGGAGATCCCCACGCTGGCCAGCCTCGGCGTGATCATCGTGACGCTGGCTGTCACCACCGCTGCGAGCCTGTACAAGACGCGGGTGCATGACGTGAAGAACGACAAGGCTCCGGAGAAAGAGGCGGAGGACCCGGAGGAGTCCGAGGAATCCTTGGACTCGCACTGACTGTAAGTGTCGACGGCGGCTTCGGCGACGGTGCTCGACAGGCTGGCGATCCGCGGTCAGGCCAGGGCGTCGTAGATCAGCGTGAAGTAGCGCGTGGTTCTTTCAGACCCCTCGATGCCGGGCGCCATCTTGTTCATCACATATGCGGCCGTTGCGCGGTGGTCGGGGTTCATCGTTTCCCACGAGCCTCCCCAGCCTCCCCAGAAGCAGATCTTCCCCTCCGGCACGAACGGGAAAGTCTCGAGCGCAGGCAGGGCGAAGCCGAGGCCGCGCCGCACGGGATGGCCGAGCAGGACGAGGTCGGGTCCGTCGGTCTGGACTTCGTAGATCCTTTCGACGGTTTCCGGACGTAAAAGCTGAACGCCGTTCACGGTGCCGCCCAGTGAAATTGCCGACAGAATGCGGGCGAGCGAGCGCGCGTTCCCGTGCCCGTTCACCGCACCCATGTCCGCGGCGCGCCACGCTGCGGTGTTGGCTAGATTCGGATCTGGTGGTGGGCCCATCAACGTCTTGACCATCGGCTCGGGCAACTGGTCGAAAGGCGGAAGGTCGAGGGGGTCGGTCGCAGGGATCACCTCCGCCACGCGGGCGGAGTCCTGCGGTCTCGCGCCGATCTGAAAGTCGGCACCCAGCGGTCCGGCGATCTCGTCGCGGACGAAGTCCTTCAACGACTTTCCGGTTACCCGGCGAAGCACCTCGCCGATCAGGTGGCCGTAGGTCAGCGCGTGGTAGCCCGATGCGGTGCCCGGCTCCCACCACGGTGCTTGCGCGGCGAGGGCGGCCGTCGACTTGGCCCAGTCGTACATGTCCTCGCTGGTGAACGGCAGGTCCCAGCCCGAAAGACCGGAACTGTGCGACAGAAGATGACGAAATTCTATGTGCTGCTTGCCGTTTGCGGCGAATTCGGGCCAGTAATCCGCAACCGGCGCCGACGCGTCCACCAAGCCGCGGTCGATGAGCATGAGCCCGGCCAGCGCGGTGATGTTCTTGGTGGAAGAGAAGACGTTGACGATGGTGTCCTCGCGCCACGGCATGGTCTTGGCGGCGTCGGCGTGCCCGCCCCACATATCGACGACGAGTTCACCGTCGATGTCGATGGCAATCGCGGCCCCGACTTCCTCGCCGCGGGTGATCTCGTCGGCGAGTGCCTCGGCGACCTTGTCGAACCGCGGATCGCAGTGCCCCTGGAGTACATCGTGCATCGGACCATCATGCGGCGTGCTACGTCGTCCTGTTCCTGCAATTGCGAAGTGGCGTCCACGTCGCAGGAGTACGTTCTGCTTGTCCGGGGGTCGATGTCGAGGAGAGAGAGCAGGCATGCGAAGACTCACCATGGCGGTCGCCGTGGCCGCACTGATGACAGGGCCGATACTTACCGCACCGACAGCCGGAGCGGGATCGGTTCCCGATACCACCTACACCCAGCCTTCGGGTCCTGCGGTTCCCAAGGTGATCGCCCTCGACTGCTACGGCACCACGGGCAACATGGGCTGCGGCCCCGGATGGTTCTGGCGCGACGGATGGCGCGGATGGGCGTGCTACCCATGCTGACGATGAACACGTTCACGAAGGCGGCGGGAGCATTCGCCGCCATGGCTGTTGCGGCGACGATCGGCGGATTGGGTTCTGCCGCAGCGCAACCCGACTTGAATACGCTACCCGTCGACCCGAACCTCCTCACGGATTCGCTGGCGTACAGCTCCGCTCCGTTCGTCATCAATCCGAACGGCCAGCAAGGTGTGAAGGCGTCCTACACCCACCGCGAAGGCGGTACCCGGTCGATCACCACCAGCATCCTGCTCTATCCCAACGAGCAGGCGGCGCTTGCGTCACTTTCGTCCGCTGCGGACCAGGTGGGCATGCCGAGGAAGGTGGCCGCGGCGGTGGGCGCCAACGGGAATTTGGTCGCAGGCACGACGCTTGATGGGACGCAGTCGACGAGCGTGTTGACGTTCACCCAGGGCAACGCGGCAACGACGATCGAATTCGACGGTCCGCTCAATGATCCTGCACCGGACGAATTCGTGATCGACCTCGGCAAGAAGCAGGACACGGCAATCCTGGACTGGCAGGGAGTCTGACTCCTCACCAGTTGTCGTAGCCGCCCTCGGGTCCCAGCATGCGCTCGAGGCGGGTGCGGTTGATACGCGCCAGCTCGTTGCGCACGATCTTGCGCTCGGTGTCGGCGTCGTTGTGCAGGCGGTCCGACATGGTCGCGAGCACGTCGTGAGCGGTGTAGCCGTTGACGAACATGACGAAGCCGAAGCCGAAGTGCTGCAGGTAGCGCTTCGACGCCTGCGCCAGTTGATCCATCACCTCGGGCTCATCGCACCAGATGGCGCACTGCTCTGCCGCTGACTTCTCGCTGCCCGGCCTGCGTCCGATGTCGGGGTAGGCCTGCAGGATCGTGTCGACCGATTCCTCGGAGAGCCCGAACAAGAGTGCGTCGGCGGCCCGGAAGAGCGAGTCGTGACTGTCGAATGCGCGGCCGCGGCACAGATCGGCGGCCAACGGCACGCTGTAGCAGCATTCGTAGATCGCGTGCACCGCTCGTCGCATCGGCATCGCGTTGAACGCCTCGAGGCCGATCCCCTGGTGCATCAACACGTCGTCATCATCGAAGGCGCAAGGTACGCGCGCGTTACCGGATGTTACGGCGATGAAAACTTACGGCCTGGAAGGTGTGGAATCAGGCCTGACAATCAGTGGCCTGCAGCCTTGAACCGTTCGACCGAGGCCTGTAGTTCCGCCTCGGCTTTTTCGCGCCCAACCCAGTCGGCGGCCTTGACGTACTTGCCCGGTTCGAGGTCCTTGTAGTGCACGAAAAAGTGCTTGATCGCCTCGAGTTCGTAGGTCGGCACGTCGCTGAGATCCTGAATGTGGTCCCAACGCACGTCGCCCGCCGGCACGCAGAGAAGTTTGTCGTCGCCACCCGCCTCGTCGGTCATCTGGAACATCGCCACCGGCCGAGCCTCGACGAGGCAGCCGGGAAACACCGACTCCGGAAGCAGGACCAGCGCGTCGAGCGGATCGCCGTCCTCGCCGAGCGTGTTCTCGAAGAAGCCGTAATCCGCCGGATATCCCATGGACGTGTACAGGTAGCGGTCCAGCTTCACCCGCCCACTGTCGTGGTCTACCTCGTACTTGTTGCGCGATCCCTTCGGGATCTCGATGACTACGTCGAATTGCACGGCATCACCCTAATCCAGACCGATTCTCTGCATCCCGCCACGGTCAGCCGCCTACGATTCTCGCCACCTACTCAGGAGGCACGATGGGCAGAATTGCGACGCGGTTGGGCTCTGACCAAGCAGAGCTGGGCGGTCTTGAAGAACGACCGGTCGCTGGTGATCTTCCCGATCCTGTCGACGATTTTCGCGGGCATCGCCGTTGCCGTGATCATGGTGCCGACGGCCTTCGTCGACGCCGCACTGCAGAGCGGGACAGATCAAGCCGAACGACCCCATCTACGGCATCGGCGCGGTCGTGGCCATCTATGTGTCGACGTTCATCGCCATTTTCTTCAACGTGGCGCTGGCCGCATGTGCGGCGCGCTCGCTGCGGGGTGAGGACACCAGGGTCAGCGAAGGTATCTCGGCCGCGATGCGCCAACTGGGGCCGATCCTCGGCTGGACCCTCGTCGCGGGCACCGTCGGCGCTGATCCTGCGGATCCTGGAGAACCGCTTGCCCCTCCTAGGCCAGATCGCGGTGTGGATCGCCGGTGCCGCATGGGCGGTTGCGACGTTCTTCGTGATCCCGGTAATCGCATTGGAGGGCACCGGCCCGGTGCGTTCCCTGAAGCGATCGGTTGCGGTCGTCAAGGCGAAATGGGGTGAGGGTGTGACCGGTCAGGTCGCGATATCGGTTGTGACGGGGTTGATCGTCTTCGTGCTCGTCTTCGCCGGGTTCGGAGCCGCGTTCGCCCTCTCCTCGGTTGGCCTGACCCCGGTCGCCATCGCTGTCGGCGCCATCGCGGTGGCCGCGGTGATCGTCGTCGCCATCATCTCCAGCGCGCTGAACTCGATCTTCCGCGTGGCCGTGTACCAGTACGCGGCCACGGGCCAGGCGCCCGTCTCGTTCGACAGCGGGCTTGTGCAGTCGGCGTTCGGCGTGCGCACTCGGCGGGGCTGAGGCTGAGCAACCGATACCCTGCTTACAGCGGCGATAGGTAAGTCGTTCGAGAGCAGGAGAGCTATGCGGCCAACGACGTGGGGGCGGTCCACCCATGCGCTGATCGCGGTGGCGGTGCTGGCGGCGGTTGCCGCCGTGGTGGCGGTATCGGCCGTGATGACCGGCGAGGGCTCTACCGAAGCGGCCGCGGTCAAGCCGACACCCGCGGCAGCGACCGCGAACCCCGGCGTCGTACCCGTCGCCGACACTGCCGAAAAGCCCACTCCCGACCGGCTGGCCGCGGTGCTCGCGCCCGCGCTCGCCGATCCCAACCTCGGCAAGTTCACCGGCCGCATCACGGACGCGATCACCGGTGCCGAATTGTGGGCCCAAGGCGCCGACGTGCCGATGCAGCCGGCGTCGACGAACAAGACGCTGACCGCCGCTGCGGCACTGCTGACCCTTGACCGCGACGCCCGGCTCACCACCCGGGTGTTCAGCACGAACAAGCCTTCAGTAGTGGTGTTGATGGGCGGCGGTGACCAGACGTTGTCCGCGGCCAAGCCCGGGGACGCGACCTGGTACCGCGACGCGGCACGGATCAGCGATCTGGCCGACCAGGTAGAAGCAGCTGGTATCGATGCCACCGCGGTGCAGGTCGACGTCAGCGCCTACACCGGCCCGACCATGGCACCGGGCTGGGATCCGGCCGACATCGACGGCGGCGACATCGCGCCGATGGAGTCGGTGATGCTCGACGGCGGGCGCACGCAGCCCGTGAGCGTCGATTCCTGGCGATCCAAGACACCCGCGCTGGACGCCGGACGCGCGCTGGCCGTTGCGCTGGGCGTCGACCCGGCGAAGGTGACGATGGTTCCGGGGGCAGCGCGCGGCGGCCAGGAGATCGCCTCGGTGCAGTCGCCGCCGCTCATCGACCGGCTGCGCGAGATGATGAACGCCTCGGACAACGTGATGGCCGAGTCGATCGGGCGCGAGGTCGCCGCCGAACTCGGCCGCCCGCAGAGTTTCGCCGGTGCGGTTGCCGCGGTGCTCGGCCAACTCGACGCCGCCAAGATCGACACCACCAACGCCAGACTCTTCGACTCCAGCGGGTTGTCGATGGATGATCGCCTCACCGCGGAGAACCTCGACGAAGTCATCAACGCCGCCGCGGGCAGCGCCCAACCCAAGCTGCGACCGCTGGTCGAGTTGCTGCCCATCGCGGGCGGCAGCGGCACCCTGTCCAACCGCTACCTCGACACCGACGCCGGTCGGTCCGCCGCCGGCTTCCTGCGGGCCAAGACGGGATCACTGACCGGGGTGAACACGCTGGCCGGCATCATCACCGACGCCAGCGGACGGGTGCTCACGTTCGCCTTGATCTCCAACGACGCCGGGCCGACGGGCCTGCTCGCGCTCGACAACTTCGCCGCGGCCCTGCGGTCGTGTGGATGCAGCGCATGAGCACCGAGACTCAGCCGTCGCCCAGTGTGGGTCGTGCCGTGGACTGGAAGTTCGCCGCCGACGTCGGGGGAAAGCTCGTGCGGCCGGGTCCGGCCGCGTCGGACTACACCCGTCGCCAAGTCGTCGAGCAATTGGCCGAGGCGTCCCGTAGCGCCGAGGTCCCGGTGCGTGAAGTCACCGGCCTCAACGAGGGCGGCGCGATTCCCGAGGCCCGCATCGTGGACCGCGCGCAGTGGATCAATGCGGCGACCAGGTCGATGCGGGTGATGACCGGCGGCACCGACAAACCGAAGGGCCTCATCAGCGGGCGGATCACCGGTGCGCAGACCGGCGCGGTCCTGGCATTCGTGTCGCAGGGCATCCTCGGCCAGTACGACCCGTTCGGTCCCGACGGCGGCGAGTTGCTGTTGGTGTACCCGAACGTGATCGGCGTGGAGCGCCAATTGCGGGTTCAGCCAGGCGATTTCAGGCTCTGGGTGTGCCTGCACGAGGTCACTCACCGCGTTCAGTTCCGCGCCAACCCGTGGCTGGCCGACCATATGTCGCAGTCGCTGGCGGTGCTCACGCAGGACGCCGGCGACGACGTCGGGCAGATGGTGGGCAGGCTCGCGACGTTCGTCCGCAGCCGCCGCGACTATGTCGTCGACTCCGAGTCGGATCCGAATTCGTCGGGGATGATCGGCCTGATGCGCGCGGTTCAGGCCGAGCCGCAGCGGCGGGCGCTGGACCAGTTACTGGTGTTGGGCACGCTGCTCGAGGGCCACGCGGACCATGTGATGGATGCGGTCGGGCCCAAGGTGGTGCCGTCGGTGGCGACGATTCGCCGGCGCTTCGACGAACGGCGCCAACGCAAGCAGCCGCCGCTGCAGCGGGTCATGCGGGCGCTGCTCGGGTTCGACGCCAAGCTCAGTCAGTACACCCGCGGTAAGGCGTTCGTCGACCACGTGGTGTCCCGGGTCGGGATGACACGGTTCAACGCCGTCTGGTCCAGCCCGGAAACACTGCCGCTGCCAACGGAAATCGACAAGCCACAACGGTGGATCGACAGAGTGCTGTAGCCGCGCTGCATGCGGCCGTGAAGACCTTCGAACGCGAGTATGCGGTTGGTGACCGGCGCTGGTGCGTCGCGCTGTCCGGTGGTGCCGATTCATTGGCGCTGACGGCGGTTGCGGCCAAGGCGAGACCGACAACGGCGCTGATTGTCGATCATCGATTGCAGATCGGCTCCGACAAGGTTGCGGCGACGGCGCGCGAACAGGCGCTCTCGTTGGGATGTGTTGAGGCTCAGGTGCTTTGCGTCGATGTGGGCACTGTGGGCGGCCCAGAGGCCGCCGCGCGCACCGCCCGCTACGACGCACTGGACACCGCACGGGCCGGAGCGCCGGTGCTGCTCGCGCACACACTGGACGATCAAGCCGAGACCGTGCTGCTGGGTCTCGGTCGCGGCTCGGGTGCGCGCTCCATCGCCGGTATGCGCCAACACGACCCGCCGTGGTACCGCCCACTGCTCGGCGTGCGGCGTGAGGTGACGCATGCGGCGTGTTCGGAGCTGAACCTGACGCCGTGGCAGGACCCGCACAACATCGATCGCCGGTACACCCGGACGCGGCTGCGCGTCGAGGTTCTCCCGCTGCTTGAGGACGTGCTCGGCGGCGGCGTCGCCGAGGCGCTGGCCCGCACCGCCGCCGCGCTGCGCGAGGACACCGAGGCGCTCGACGAACTGGCGGGCCACGAGCTCGGCGAGGTGTCGACCGCCGCCGGCCTGGACACCTCGCGCCTGCTCGACCTGCCGGAGGCCGTTCGGCGCAGGGTCATTCGCGGCTGGCTTCTGGCAGGCGGCGCCAGCGGTCTGACCGACAAGCAGATCCGCGGAGTGGACACCCTGGTGACTGCGTGGCGAGGACAGGGCGGTGTCGCGGTGGGATCACCGTTGCGCAGCCGGCGGCTGATCGCAGGCCGCCGCGACGGGTTGCTGACCCTGCACACCGAGCCCGTGTGAAACATGGCACGCTGTGCACGTGGCCGCGCACACCACCGAGATGTACTCCGGTGACATCAAGTCGGTGCTGCTCTCGTCGGAGGAGATCCAGGCGAAGGTCGCCGAGCTCGGGGCGACGGTCGGCGAAGACTACCGCGACGCCATCGCCGAGAACGCCCAGGATCTGCTGCTCATCACCGTGCTGAAAGGCGCGGTCTTCTTCGTCACCGACCTGGCCAGGGCGATCCCGGTGCCCACCCAGCTGGAGTTCATGGCCGTCAGTTCCTACGGCTCCTCGACGTCCTCGTCGGGCGTGGTGCGCATCCTCAAGGATCTCGATCGCGACATCGCTGACCGTGACGTGCTGATCGTCGAGGACATCGTCGACTCCGGGTTGACGCTGTCCTGGCTGCTGCGCAACCTCGCGACCCGGCATCCGCGGTCGTTGAAGGTCTGCACGCTGCTGCGTAAACCCGACGCCGTACGCGCCGACGTCGACATCGCCTACGTCGGTTTCGACATCCCGAATGAGTTCGTCGTCGGCTACGGACTGGACTACGCCGAGCGTTACCGCGACCTGCCCTACATCGGCACGCTGGACCCCAAGGTGTACGAGCAGCTGTAGTCGGCGCAAGATGAGGACGTGACGGAAACAGCCCTCCGCATCTGTCCGCTGTGCGAGGCCACCTGCGGCCTGACCCTGACGATCGACGACGGCAGGCTCAGCGGCGCCCGCGGCGACCGTGACGACGTGTTCAGCCACGGTTTCATCTGCCCGAAGGGTGCGAGCTTCGCCGAGCTCGACAACGACCCCGACCGGTTGACGCGGCCATTGGTGCGGCGTGACGGGGTACTGACCGAGGCCACCTGGGACGAGGCGTTCGCCGCTGTCGGCGAAGGCCTCACCGCGATCATCGCCGAGCACGGTGGAACGTCGGTCGGGGTGTATCTCGGCAATCCGAACGCGCACACGGTGGCGGGCGCGCTGTATCCGCCGGTGATCATCCGTGCGCTCGGTACCCGCCAGGTGTTCAGCGCGAGCACGCTCGACCAGATGCCCAAGCACGTCGCACTCGGTCTGATGTTCGGCAGCCCGGTCGCCTTCACCGTGCCCGATCTCGACCGCACGGACTACCTCGTCGTCATCGGCGCGAATCCCCTTGTGTCCAACGGCAGTCTGGCCACCGCCGCCGATTTTCCCGGCAGGCTGCGTGCGTTGCGCCGCCGCGGCGGCAAGCTGGTCGTCATCGATCCCGCCCGCACGCGCACCGCGGAACTCGCCGATCGTCACATCGCCGTCCGCCCGGGCACCGACCCGGCGCTGATGCTCGCCATCGTGCACGTGCTCTTCGACGAGGGCCTGGTCGACCTCGGCACGGTCGCCGACCATGTCAACGGTCTCGATGAGGTGCGCACCGTCGCGGCGGACTTCGGGCCGGACACCGTCGCCGCGTACTGCGGAGTCGCCCCGGACGAGATCCGGTTGCTGGCCCGCGAACTCGCCGCCGCCCCCACAGCCGCCGTCTACGGCCGGATAGGCACCTCCACGGTCGAATTCGGAACGCTGGGCAGCTGGCTCGTCGACGTCATCAACGTCCTGACAGGCAATCTCGATCGACCGGGCGGGGCGATGTTCCCGCTCGGCGCGACGGCACCAGCACCTCGTCCGCCGAAGACGGGGCGCGGCTTTGCGATCGGGCGCTGGCACAGCCGCGTCTCCGGTCACCCCGAAGCGCTTTCGGAATTTCCGGCGGCCGCCCTCGCCGAGGAAATCGACACACCCGGCGACGGGCAGATCAAGGCGATGATCACCATCGCCGGAAACCCCGTGCTGTCGGCCCCCGACGGCGACCGCCTCGACCACGCCCTCGCCGGCGTCGAGTTCATGGTGAGCGTCGATCCGTACCTCAACGAGACCACGCGTCATGCCGACGTCATCCTGCCGCCACCGCCGCCGTCGCAGACCGCCCATTTCGACTTCGCGCTCAACAACCTCGCGGTGCGCAACAACGTCCGCTATTCGGAGCCCGTGCTGCCCGCAGCAGGTCGACCCGACGAGGCGGAGATCCTGTCGAGGATCGCGCTCGTGCTCTTCGGTGCAGGCGCCGACGGCGATCCCGCTGTGGTCGATGAACAGGTCATCGCGATGGTGTTGGCCAAGGAGACCGCCGACCACCGATCACCGGTCGCCGGCCGACCGGTCGCAGAACTGACCGCGATGCTCGCGCCAGGCCCCGGTTACGAGCGCCGCCTCGACATGATGCTGCGGCTGGGGGCCTACGGCGACGCGTTCGGCGCCAAACCGGAAGGTCTGACACTGCAGCGACTCAAAGCAACCCCGCACGGTGTGGATCTGGGTCCGCTGAAGCCGCGGCTTTCCGAGGTACTGCGAACCCCAACGGGGCGAATCGAACTCGCGCCCCAGCTGCTCATCGACGACGCGGCGAGACTTCGGGAGGCGCTCAACCGGCGCGCCGATCGATTCGTTCTCATCGGACGACGGCATCTGCGTTCCAACAACAGTTGGATGCACAACGTGCCCGCGCTCGCAGGCGGAAGCAACACGTGCACGCTGCGGATCCATCCTGACGACGCCGCCGAACTCGGCCTGACCGACACCGCGGTCGTGAAGGGACCCGGCGGCGAACTGCTGGCCCCGATCGAGATCACCGACGGCATGCTGCGCGGGGTGGTGTCGCTGCCGCACGGGTGGGGTCATGACCGTGGCGGCACCGGTCAGGGGATCGCGGCACGAAATCCGGGAGTCAACGTCAATCAGCTCAACGCAGGCAATCAGCTCGACCGGCTTTCGGGCACCGCAGTGCTGAACGGGATCCCGGTGGACATCGCTCCTGCGGGTTAGGGGAGCTCCTGCGGGTTAGGGGAGCTCCCGCAGGTCAGGTGAGCTCCCAGATGACCGTCACGCTGAACCCGATCGTCTGCTGACCCGGTTCGACGGGCACGGGTGCGGCCATCGCCATCTCGGCTCCGCCGCGTGGCATGGGAACCGGCGGCGCAGATCCGGGCGCCTCCGAGATCGAAATGACCTTGCCCAGAGTCAGTCCCGACAGTCCTGCGTACTGATCGGCCCGGTCCTTGGCGTCATTGAAGGCACGGCTGCGGGCGTCGCGGACGAGTTGGCTGTCGTCCTCGATCGAATAGTTCACGTTGTTGATCCGGGTGGCGTTTCCGCCGGTGCTGACGATGAGCGCCAGCGCCTGCGATGCGGCGTCGAGCTGGCGGATCTTCACGTCGATCGAGTTGCTCGCCCGGTAGCCGACGATGGTGGTGCTGTCGGTGGTCGGCGAGAACTGCGGCTGCAGGCTCACTTGCGTCGTGCTGATGTCGTCCCGGTCGACGCCCGCTTCCACCAGCGCGTTGATCACCCCGAGCTGACGATCGCTGACCTGGTTCATCGCGCCGGTGACATCGGGGGCGGTGAACTCGATCGACGCGTTGACGTTCAACGTGTCCGGCGTGCCTTTGACTTCGCCGGCACCGACGACGGTGACCTGTCGGACGTCGGGGTCCGGGGTGGGCGCAGTACCGATCGGGCCCGACGTCGCATCGCATCCCGACAGCGTGGCAACCAGACCTGCCGCGACGAGGACCAGGAGTCGGGTGGGCAACTTCGCCCGCGCAGCGATCGGCATGAAAGGCACCATACCGTCAGTGCGTCACCGGATTTCCTCGCGCAGGAACGCCAGCAGGATTCGGTTGACCTCGTCGGGCCGCTCCTGCTGTACCCAGTGCCCGGCGCCGTCGATCCACTTCTCGGTGTACGGGCCGGCGGCGACTTCACGCGCGCGGGCGGGGTTCATCGTCGGGCCGACGGGGTCGGCCGTACCGCTGACGAACAAGGCGGGCGCGGTGGTCTGCGCACCGGTCAGCTGTGGAGTCGACTCCCAGTTGCGGTCGTAGTTGCGGTACCAGTTCAGCGCGCCGGTGAACCCCGTCGCGGCGAACTCGGCTACATAATGGTCGAACTCGTCGGAGCTGATCCAGTCGGGCAGCGGCGCGTCACCCGTGGTCAACCCGGCGAACATTCCCCGCATGGTGGCGGCGACGTCGGCCGCCATTTCGGCGTCGGCGACGCCCGGCTCCTGGAACCGCAGCATGTAGAAGTCATCGCCGAACTTCTCGCGCCAGCGTTCTGTCGGGCGGGAGCGGGCCCTCGGGATGGGCGGCACGCTGAGCCCGGCGACCGCCCTGACCCGGTCGGGGTGCAACAGCGCGGTGTGCCACACGACCATGGCGCCCCAGTCGTGGCCGAAGAACACCGCCCGCTCGACACCCACATCGTCCAGCAGGCCGATGAGGTCGCCGGTCAGCGCATGGATGTCGTAGTCCTCGACGGAATCGGGTCGGGCCGAACCGCCGTAGCCGCGCTGGTCGGGGGCGAGCACGTGATAGCCGGCGTCCGCGAGAACCGGGATCTGGTGGCGCCATGAATACGCCAGTTCAGGGAATCCGTGTGCGAGCACGATGACCGGTGCACCGCGTTCCCCGGCTTCGATGACCCGCAGGCGCACGCCGTTCGTCTCGACAAACCGATGTTTCGAGGTCGGCACGGTGATCAGCCAAGCACAGGGTCGAACCGATAGAGACCGGCGGGAACCTTGGTTCGTTGGTCTAGCGGTAGCCTTGTGGTTTCTGACTGCGCTTAAGAGGAAGTCGACGACGGACATTCGATGAACCGGAAAAATGTGATCCGCACGCTCACCGTGATAGCGGTGGTGCTGTTGCTGGGTTGGTCGTTCTACTACTTCAGTGACGACACTCGCGGATTCAAACCTGTCGACACCTCGGTCGCGATGTCCCAGATCAGCAGCGACAACGTCAAGAGCGCGCAGATCGACGACCGTGAGCAGCAGCTTCGGCTCGAGCTGAAGAAAGCAAACAGCGATACGCAGGACAGCGACAAGATCATCACGAAGTACCCCACAGGGTATGGAGTGCAGCTCTTCGACGCGTTGAGCGCCAAGAACGCCAAGATCAACACCGTCGTGAACCAGGGCAGCATGCTCGGCTCGCTGCTGATCTACCTGCTGCCGCTGCTGCTGCTCGTCGGTCTGTTCGTGATGTTCTCCCGCATGCAGAGCGGTGGCCGGATGGGCTTCGGCTTCGGCAAGTCGAAGGCCAAACAGCTGTCCAAGGACATGCCCAAGACCACATTCGCCGACGTGGCGGGTGTCGACGAGGCGGTCGAAGAGCTCTACGAGATCAAGGACTTCCTGCAGAACCCCACGCGGTATCAGGCGCTCGGCGCCAAGATTCCCAAGGGCGTTCTGCTCTACGGCCCGCCGGGCACCGGAAAGACGCTGCTCGCCCGCGCGGTCGCGGGTGAGGCCGGGGTTCCGTTCTTCACGATTTCAGGTTCGGACTTCGTCGAGATGTTCGTCGGTGTCGGCGCCTCGCGCGTGCGCGACATGTTCGAGCAGGCCAAACAGAACAGCCCGTGCATCATCTTCGTCGACGAAATCGACGCGGTTGGCCGCCAGCGTGGGGCAGGCATGGGCGGCGGACACGACGAGCGCGAGCAGACACTGAACCAGCTGCTTGTGGAGATGGACGGCTTCGGCGAGCGGCAGGGCGTGATCCTGATCGCGGCCACCAACCGGCCCGACATCCTCGACCCGGCGTTGCTGCGGCCCGGCCGCTTCGACCGTCAGATCCCGGTGTCCAACCCGGACCTCGCGGGACGTCGCGCGGTGTTCAAGGTGCACTCGCAGGGCAAGCCGATCGCCGAGGACGCCGACCTCGACGGACTGGCCAAGCGGACCGTCGGAATGTCCGGCGCCGATCTCGCCAACGTGATCAACGAGGCCGCACTGCTGACCGCCCGCGAAAACGGCACGGTCATCACCGGCCCCGCGCTGGAGGAGGCCGTCGACCGCGTCGTCGGAGGCCCGCGCCGCAAGAGCCGCATCATCAGCGAGCACGAGAAGAAGATCACCGCCTACCACGAGGGCGGTCACACGTTGGCGGCGTGGGCGATGCCCGACATCGACCCGATCTACAAGGTGACGATCCTGGCGCGTGGGCGTACCGGCGGGCACGCGATGTCGGTGCCCGAGGACGACAAGGGCCTGATGACCCGCTCGGAGATGATCGCGCGCCTGGTATTCGCGATGGGTGGCCGAGCCGCCGAAGAGCTGGTGTTCCGCGAGCCGACCACCGGTGCCGTATCCGATATCGAGCAGGCCACCAAGATCGCCCGTGCGATGGTCACCGAATACGGCATGAGCTCCAAACTCGGCGCCGTGCGTTACGGCACCGAGCACGGCGACCCGTTCCTGGGCCGCACCATGGGGACCCAGGCCGACTACTCCCATGAGGTCGCGCAGATCATCGACGACGAGGTCCGCAAGCTCATCGAGGCCGCGCACACCGAGGCGTGGGAGATCCTCACCGAGTACCGCGACGTGCTCGATATCCTGGCCGGCGAGCTGCTGGAGAAGGAGACACTGCACCGCGCCGAGCTGCAGGCGATCTTCGGCGACGTTAAGAAGCGGCCGCGCTTGACCATGTTCGACGACTTCGGTGGACGCGTCCCCTCCGACAAGCCGCCGATCAAGACGCCGGGAGAATTGGCGATCGAGCGTGGCGAGGAGTGGCCAAAGCCGGTGCCGGAGCCTGCCTTCAAGACGGCCATCGCGCAAGCGTCACGGGCCGCGGAGGCCACCAAGGTCGCCGAGGCGCAGAAGAACGGCGTGAACGGTAACGGCGCCAACGGGAGCGGAGCCCCCGCGCCGACGCAACCGGACTACGGTGCCCCCGCAGGATGGCACGCCCCTGGCTGGCCGCCACAGCAGCAACCGCAGAACCGCAGCAGCCGCACGGTCACTGGTATCCGCCGCCGCCCAACCCGTCCGGCTGGCATAACCCGAATGTCGCCGGTGGGGCTGCGCCGCCTTATCCGCCTTATCAGCCCTACCCGCAGCCCGGCCACTCCCCGCAGGGCGGCCAATCGAACCCGAACGATGAGTCGGGGCAGGAGAACGGCCGGCAGAATCCGCACGGCTGACAGGCTGCCGGTTCACAGGAGGCTCCAATGACGAAGTTGCAGAACAACTCTGTCAAATTCGAATCCGCGCATTTCGACCAACCACGTGCGGAAGCGGCCGTGCGTGAGTTGCTGATCGCGGTGGGAGAAGATCCTGACCGGCACGGCCTCGAAGACACGCCCGCCCGCGTAGCGCGCGCGTACAAGGAGTTGTTCGCCGGTCTGTATACCGACCCGGACACGGTGCTGGATACCACCTTTGACGAACAGCACGACGAACTGGTGCTGATCAAGCAGATACCCATGTACTCCACGTGCGAACACCATCTGGTGTCGTTTCACGGGGTGGCACACGTCGGCTACATCCCCGGCGAGGATGGCCGGGTCACCGGGTTGTCGAAAATCGCGCGGCTGGTGGACCTGTACGCCAAGCGGCCACAGGTGCAGGAACGGCTGACGGCGCAGATCGCGGACGCGCTGATGCGCAAGCTGAACCCACGGGGAGTCATCGTGATCGTCGAGGCGGAGCACCTCTGCATGGCGATGCGCGGCGTACGTAAGCCCGGTGCCGTCACCACGACGTCGGCGGTGCGTGGACAGTTCAAGACCGACAACGCGTCCAGGTCGGAAGCACTGGATCTCATCCTGCGCAAGTGAATCCACCCAGCCCAATGGTTCCTCCCGGAACGAGGATGCAGGTCATGGGGGTTGTGAACGTCACCGACGACTCTTTCTCCGATGGTGGACTGTTCCTCGACCGTGACCGCGCCGTCGCGCATGGCCTGGCGCTGGCCGCAGAAGGCGCGACGATCGTCGATGTCGGAGGTGAGTCGACGCGGCCGGGAGCAACGCGTATCGATCCCCAGGTGGAAACTTCACGAGTGCTGCCAGTGATCAAAGATCTTGCCGGACAGGGTATTACGGTGAGTATCGACACCATGCACGCCGCCGTGGCAGAGGCCGCGCTTCAAAGCGGCGCCAGGATAGTCAACGACGTGTCCGGCGGCCGCGCCGACCCGGGTATGGCACCGCTGCTCGCCGACGCCAATGTCCCGTGGGTGCTGATGCACTGGCGCTCCGTCGGCGCGGTACGCCCCCACGATGCGCCCGCGTATCGCGACGTCGTCACCGAGGTGCGGGACGAACTGATGGCAGAGTGTCGACGCCGCGGTGGCGGCCGGGGTGGACCCGGCGAACGTGATCATCGACCCTGGTCTGGGTTTCGCCAAGACCGGACAACACAATTGGACGCTCCTTCGAGCGCTGTCGGAGTTCGTCGGCACCGGAGTACCCGTGCTGGTCGGTGCGTCTCGCAAACGATTCCTGGGCACGCTGCTCGCCGACTCCGACGGCGCAACCACGCCCGCCCGACGGCAGGGAGACCGCAACGGCGGTGATTTCCGCGCTAGCCGGACTCCACGGGGCCTGGGGGGTGCGGGTGCACGACGTGCGGGCGACGGTCGATGCGATCAAGGTACTGGAGGCCTGGTGCGGCGGGCAGGAGCGAAGCGACCGGGGGATTGGCAATGGCTGATCGAATCGAGTTGCGCGGGTTGACCGTTCGGGGCAACCACGGAGTATTCAGCCACGAGCGTCGTGACGGCCAGGACTTCGTCGTCGACATCACGGTGTGGGTCGACCTGGAGGCAGCGGCGAAGAGCGACGACCTGACCGACACCCTCGACTACGGCGCGCTGGCGCAACGGGCTGCCGACATCGTGGCGGGCCCGCCACGCAACCTGATCGAGACGGTCGCCGCGGAGATCGCCGAGGACGTGATGTCCGACGAGCGGGTGTACGCCGTCGAGGTGGTGGTGCACAAACCTGCCGCGCCGATCCCACTGACGTTCGCCGACGTGGCGGTGGTGGCGCGGCGGTCGCGGCGCGGCGGCGGGCGGGGCAACCCATGACCTCGGTCGTCTTATCCATCGGGTCGAACCTCGGCGACAGGTTGGCGCAGTTGCAGTCGGTTGTCGACGGGCTCGGCGGCGCGGTACGCGCGGTGTCACCGGTGTACGAGTCCGATCCGTGGGGCGGCGTCGAACAGGGCCCGTTCCTCAACGCCGTGGTGCTCGCCGATGATCCGGCCCTCGACGGCCACGGATGGCTGCGTCGCGCGCAGGAACTGGAGCAGGCCGCCGACCGCGTGCGCGACGAGCGCTGGGGGCCCCGCACCCTCGACGTCGACCTCGTCATGTGCAGCGCCGACGGTCGTGAAGTCACGTCTTCGGATGAGGAACTGACGTTGCCGCACCCGCTGGCGCATCAGCGCGCGTTCGTGCTGGTGCCGTGGCTCGCCGCCGACCCCGGCGCCGCGCTGACCGTGGCCGGCGCGCGGCAACCCGTCGAGACGTTGCTCGCCGAACTCGACCCCGCCGACCGTGACGGCGTGCGGTTGACCGACGTGGTGCTGGCCTGATGCGCCCCACCCGCAAGCGCGACCTCACCGCAGCGACCGTCCTAGCTGGGTTGGCGGGGTATCTGCTGGTACTGCTGCTGTACCAGTTTTTTCCGCCCATCACCCTGCTGTCGGGAGTGTCGTTGCTGGCGGTTGCGATGGCGGAGGCGGGGTGGGCCTTCTATGTGCGGGCCAAGATCAGCGACGGGCGGATCGGGGACGGTCCCGGCTGGCTGCACCCGCTCGCTGTTGCCAGATCGGTGTTGATCGCGATGGCCTCGGCGTGGGTTGGCGCGCTGGTGCTCGGGTGGTGGCTCGGCGTGCTCGCATACCTGCTCCCGCGGCGCGCGACGTTGCGAATCGCGGGCGAGGATACGGCCGGCGCCGTGGTGGCTGCTGCATGCGCTCTCGCACTCGTGGCCGCCGCGCTGTGGCTACAGCATTGCTGCAAGTCTCCACCTGAACCGCCCGACAACCCTGATGGCGCAACGGAGTAACTGCTTTGAGCGCCTCTGTGCCGAATCGCCGCAGAGGTCGACACGCTGAGTGACCTGTGGCGGGTATTGTCGCCCCATGACCGAACCGGCCCGCAGCGCCAGGCCGCGGCGCAGCGCGCGCCGGCCCGGTTGGGTGCTGCTGACGGTGTTGCTGGTGCTGGCCATCGGATCCAGTTCGGCGCTGGTGTTCACCGACCGGGCGGAGTTGCTGAAGCTCGCCGTCATCCTTGCGCTCTGGGCCGCGGTGGTGGGGGCATTCGTGTCGGTGATCTATCGCAGGCAGAGCGATATCGACCAGGCGAAGGTCAGGGACCTCAAGCTCGTCTATGACCTGCAGCTGGATCGTGAGATATCGGCGCGCCGGGAGTACGAGCTGTCGGTGGAGACGCAGTTGCGCCGCGAGCTGGTATCGGAGCTGCGGGCGCAGGCCGCCGATGAAGTGGCAGGCCTGCGTGCTGAACTGGCCGCGCTGCGGGCCAACCTCGAGATCTTGTTCGACACCGACCTGTCGGACCGGCCCGCGCTGGAAACCGACCGGGTCGGCGTCGGGAACTACGACGACTGGTCACCCGCCCCCGAGTCCGCCGGACGGGTCACCGCCAGCCGCATCGATACCGAAGATCAGGACGACACCGACTTCCGCACCGACGAAAGCCCGATCATCGACGTGCCAGAGGAACCGCATCCGCCCCAGTTCGAGTGGGTGCCGCCGGCTAGTCCGGGAGGGGCACATCGCAGATCGGCCGATGGGGCGCGTACTTCTGCGCCGACCCGGACCCCGACCCCGACCCCTGCACCGCCGGTGGTCCCACCGCCGTCCGATAACGAGCGCACCACCCAATTCTCCTGGCCGCCAGGGCAAGAGCCGCCGCCGCCGCCGCACCGCCGACCGCATCGCCGGCGCCTGAGGCCGAGCCGGCACCGCCACCGCAGCCGGGCCCCGTCCCGGTATCCGATTGGCAGCCTGCGCCGTCGGAGGGCCGGTGGATTCCGCCGGAGTCTGCGACGGACCAGCCGGCCGCCGACAACGGCTCCTCCGACGAGTATGTCGGCAGGCGACGCGCACCCGCACCGGATGCTCATTCACAACCGGCGATGTCGGTCGCGCCCCCCGAACCGCCTCTGCGTGGCCGCCACTCGGTGGGCCCCGGGGCCATCGACCCCGGCAAGCCGCCCGCGCCGCCCACCTTGGCGGCCGCATCGGCAGAGCCTCCTGCTCATCCGGAGTCCGAGGCGCCCGAGCAGTCGGCCGGGTCGCGACATCGCAGTTCTGATGACGCGGAGACCGGCGGGCAGTCGGTGGCCGAGCTTCTGGCGCGGCTTCAGGCCGCCCCGTCCGGGGGCGGGCGTCGCCGCCGTCGCGAGGATTGAGTTAGGCTTGGTTGACCGTCCGGTACCTGCATTGCGGGACTGGAACGAAAGAAACACCTAAAGCTCAGTGAGGTCGACTTCATGGTTTTCATGGGGACCCCCTCTGACGGATTCCGCCCGGCGCGGCTCACGATCGGCATCATTTCCGCTGGTCGGGTGGGTACGGCGCTCGGTGTTGCGTTGGAGCGCGCCGAACATGTCGTGGTCGCCTGCAGTGCCATATCGCATGCATCGCGCGAGCGTGCACAGCGCCGGCTGCCCGACACCGCGGTGCTACCGGTTGATGAGGTTGCCGGGCGTGCCGAACTGCTTCTGCTCGCTGTGCCCGACGCGGTGCTCCCAGAGCTGATCTCCGGGCTCGCTGCGACCCGGGCGGTACGTCCTGGCACGATCGTCGCGCACACGTCGGGCGCCAACGGCGTCGGTGTGCTGGACCCGCTGACCGATCAGGATTGCATTCCGCTGGCGATTCACCCAGCCATGACGTTCACCGGAGCCGACGAGGACATTGTGCGTCTGCGCGAGGCGTGCTTCGGGGTCACGGCCGCCGACGAAATCGGATACGCGATCGCGCAGTCGCTGGTTTTGGAGATCGGCGGCGAACCGTTCCGCATTCGTGAGGACGCGAGGACCCTGTATCACGCGGCGCTCGCACACGCGAGCAATCACGTCGTGACCGTGCTGCTCGACGCGGTCGAGGCGTTGCGCGGCGCATTGTGGGGCCAGGAGTTGCTCGGGCAGGAAATCGTCGGCGAGGCACCCGGCGGCATCGCCGAGCGGGTCATCGGTCCGCTGGCTCGCGCATCGGTGGAGAATGCGCTGCTGCGCGGTCAGGGTGCACTGACCGGTCCTGTGGCGCGCGGGGATGCCGCGGCGGTCGCGCACCATCTGGAGGCGCTGACCGAAACCGATCCTCAACTCGCACAGGCCTATCGGGCCAACGCGTTGCGCACGGCCCAGCGTGCGCACGCCCCCGACGAGGTGTTCGCCGTGCTGGGTGGGCCCACACGGCAGCTGGGGACTGAACGATGATCACCGCCCCGAAGCCACAGTTCAACGCGGGCGACCTGAACGTCTACTCCGCACCGCGGGACGTCTCGACTGTCACCAGGGCACTTCGTGCCAGCGGCCGCAGGGTGATGCTGGTGCCGACCATGGGTGCCCTGCACGAGGGTCACCTCACGCTGATCCGCTCGGCCAAAAGAGTCCAGGGCGCGGTCGTGGTGGTGTCGATCTTCGTGAACCCGTTGCAGTTCGGCGCGAACGAGGACCTCGACGCATACCCGCGCACGCTCGACGACGACCTGGCCGCCCTGCGCGATGAACGGGTCGAAATCGCTTTCACCCCTGCGGTCGCCGACATGTATCCAGCGGGCACCCGCACCTCGGTCCATCCGGGTCCTCTCGGTGCCGAACTCGAAGGCTCAATGCGGCCAACTCATTTCGCAGGGGTGCTGACGGTCGTGCTGAAGCTGTTGAATGTCGTACGCCCGGACCGTGTGTTCTTCGGTGAGAAGGACTACCAGCAGCTGACCCTGATCCGGCAGATGGTCGCCGACCTGGACGTCGACACCGAGATCGTCGGCGTACCGATCGTGCGTGAACCCGACGGCCTGGCGATGTCCTCGCGCAACCGCTATCTCAGCGACGACGAACGCGAACAGGCCGGCGCACTGTCGGCCGCGCTGCTCGCCGGAATGTATGCGGCAGGGGAGGGACCGGCGGCGGCGCTGGACGCGGCCCGCGCTGTGCTCGACGAGGTGCCGGCCATCGACGTGGATTACCTGGAGGTACGCGATCCGATGATGGGGCCGGTGTCGTCGGAGGGCGCCGCACGCATGCTGGTCGCCGGCCGACTCGGACGAACCCGACTTTTGGACAACATCGCCATCGACATTGGAGTGCCGTCGGGCACAGGTCCCAATGTCGAGTACGACGAGCACGAATTACCTTGGAGGAATTGATGTTGAGGACAATGCTGAAGTCCAAGATCCACCGTGCCACGGTCACCCAGGCCGACCTGCACTACGTCGGCTCCGTGACGATCGATGCCGACCTGATGGACGCGGCCGACCTGCTCGAGGGTGAGCAGGTGACGATCGTGGACATCGACAATGGCGCGCGCCTGGTTACCTATGCGATCACCGGCGAACGCGGCAGCGGCGTGATCGGGATCAACGGCGCAGCAGCGCATCTGGTGCATCCCGGCGATCTGGTGATTCTGATCGCATACGCCTCGATGGAGGACGCCGAGGCGCGCAGGTATCAGCCACGGGTGGTGTTCGTCGACGCCGACAACAAGCAGGTCGACCTCGGTCACGATCCCGCCTACGTGCCGGCGGATGCGGCCGAACTGATGTCGTCGCGGTAAGCGCGTGCTACTCGCAATCGACATTCGCAACACCCACACCGTCGTCGGATTGGTGTCGGGTTCGGGTGATAACGCAAAAGTGGTGCAGCACTGGCGGATTCGTACTGAATCTGAAGTGACCGCCGATGAGCTGGCACTGACGATCGACGGTCTCATCGGTGATGACGCCGAGCGCCTGACCGGAGCCGCCGGGCTGTCCACGGTGCCGTCGGTGCTGCACGAGGTGCGTCTGATGCTCGAACAGTACTGGCCGTCGGTGCCGCACGTGCTCATCGAGCCGGGCGTTCGCACCGGGATCCCGCTGCTG
This sequence comes from uncultured Actinomycetota bacterium, assembly GCA_963843135.1. Classification (GTDB taxonomy): domain Bacteria; phylum Actinomycetota; class Actinomycetes; order Mycobacteriales; family Mycobacteriaceae; genus Mycobacterium. The sequence goes on along the minus strand of CAWJJA010000019.1, from coordinate 171,142 downwards.
GTCGACAATCCCAAGGAGGTCGGCGCCGACCGTATCGTCAACTGCCTGGCCGCCTTCCATAAGTACGGCACCGCCGCGATCGTGGTCGACTTCGGCTCCTCGATCTGTGTCGATGTGGTGTCGGCCAAGGGCGAATTCCTCGGCGGCGCAATCGCCCCCGGCGTTCAGGTGTCTTCCGACGCGGCCGCGGCACGCTCGGCTGCACTGCGGCGTGTCGAGCTGACCAGGCCGCGGTCGGTCATCGGCAAGAACACCGTGGAATGTATGCAGGCGGGCGCGGTGTTCGGATTCGCCGCTCTGGTGGACGGTTTGGTCAACCGCATCCGCGCGGACGTCGACGGATTCGGCGGTGACGACATCACGGTGGTGGCCACCGGATACGGAGCGCCATTGGTGCTGGCGGATCTGCGCACCGTCGAGCACCACGACCAGCACCTCACGTTGGACGGCCTTCGGCTCGTGTTCGAACGCAACCGCGACAGCCAGCGAGGTCGACTCAAGCAGGCCCGCTAGCGCTGCCTTAGAAGAACGTGCGGATCAGGTCGACGACGCGGCCGTGCCCGTCGAGCAGCGGGATCATCGGCCATTTGTCGAAGACCGTGCACGGATGGCTGATTCCGAACTCCAGCCAGTCGCCGACCTCGCACCTGCTCGTCGCCGAGTCGCAGGTAGGCGTGCTGGTCGTTGAGCTTGACGACGCGGGCCGTCGGCAGTCCGTCGGGGACCGGCAAGTCCTGGTCGAACGACACGTCGCGGCGTCCCATCGTCAGCACCGCGAGGTCCGGTTCGGGGCGCGATACGACCTGCGACCACACGCGCAATGCCGGACGCAGGCCGTCCCGCAGCGGTGAGGTGCGGCGATAAAGACCGTCGTCGTGCGTCAGGTAGCACCCGCTGCGCAGGATCGTCCGTACGCTGATATCCGCGGGCCAGCCGGTGAGCGCATCGGCGACGGCATCGAAGTAGGTGCTGCCGCCTGCCGTCGCGAGGATGTGGTCGGTTTCGAAGATCGGCGCCAGCCGCAGCACGGCGGCACGGACGTCGGTCAGATGGTTTCGGACCACGGCGACGGCGTCGGGGGCCAGCTCATGTCCGAGCGCCGCTTCGTAGCCGGCGACGCCGACGAGGCGAAGCCGCGGGGATGCGATGACCGCGCGAGCCACGTCGTCGACGGAATCCGGCCCGCGGCAACCCGTGCGTCCACCCGCCATGCCGACCTCGACGCAGACCCCCAGCGTCCGGTCGGCACCTGCCGCGGTCAGCGCCGCCGCCATCAGCTCGACCCCGCGCACCGAGTCGACCCAGCACACCAGTGTGAAATCGGGATCGGCGTCGAGTTCGCCTGCAAGCCAGCGCAATCCGGCGGCATCGACCAGCTCGTTGGCGAGGACGACATCGCTGACACCGAACGCACGGAAGATGCGGACCTGGCTGATGGTGGCGGCCGTGACCGCGGACGCCCCCGCGTCGAACTGGCGGGACAGCAGCTGGGGGGACATGTGGGTCTTGCCGTGCGGCGCCAGCTCGACACCGCGCTCGGAGCACCATTGCGCCATCGTGGCGAGGTTGTGGGCCAGCGCGTCGGCGCGCAGTACGCACACCGGGCCGACGGCGTCGTCGTCGAATAGGCCGGGTGACTCGGCGCACACGTCGGCAGGTGTGCGACCCCACCACGACGCAGGCAGTCCCTTGAATCGCCAGTCGAGGGGCTCGGTGGCCAGTGCAGCCACCGCTGCTGAGTTGATGGGGCCGACCATGAGTTCATTTAAGCTGGCACGTCGTGACGACACCTGACCCGCCTGACAGCGACATCCCCGAGCAGTACCGGATCCGCCAGGGCAAGCGGGAACGTCTGCTGGCCGAGGGACGAGATCCGTATCCCGTCGAAGTCGGCCGCACGCACACGCTGGCAGAGATTCGCCAGACCTACCCCGACCTGGAGGCGAACGCCGAGACCGGGCTCATCGTGGGTGTCGCGGGCCGCATCATGTTCGCCCGCAATTCCGGCAAGTTGTGTTTCGCCTCACTGCAGGAGGGCGACGGGACACAACTGCAGGTCATGATCAGCCTCGATCGGGTCGGCCAGGCTTCGCTGGAATCCTGGAAGTCCGACGTCGATCTCGGTGACATCGTTTTCGTGCACGGCGAGGTGATCAGCTCGCGCCGCGGCGAACTGTCCGTCCTCGCGGATTCCTGGCAAATCGTGTCCAAGGCATTACGGCCGCTACCCGTGGCGCATAAAGAGATGAGCGAAGAATCGCGGGTTCGGCAACGCTATGTCGATCTGATCGTGCGTCCGGAGGCTCGCACCATCGCGCGCCAGCGCGTGGCGGTGGTCAGGGCGGTTCGATCGGCGCTGGAGCGGCGCGGCTTTCTCGAGGTCGAGACGCCGATGCTGCAGACGTTGGCCGGCGGCGCCGCGGCAAGGCCGTTCGTGACCCATTCCAATGCGCTCGATGCGGATCTCTACCTTCGTATCGCCCCGGAACTGTTCCTGAAGCGTTGCCTGGTGGGCGGTTTCGAGCGGGTCTTCGAGTTGAATCGCGTGTTCAGAAACGAAGGTGCAGATTGGACACATTCACCTGAATTCGCGATGCTCGAGACATATCAGGCGTACGGAACATACGACGATTCCGCTGTCGTCACCCGGGAAATAATTCAAGAGGTCGCCGATGAGGCGATCGGCACCAGAAAGGTGCCATTGCCAGATGGCAGTGTCTACGACCTCGACGGTGAATGGCAGACAATACAAATGTATCCGTCGCTCGCAGAAGCGCTAGGTGAAGAGATCACGCCGGATACGCCGGCTGAACACTTATGGGCTATCGCCGACCGGCTGGATGTCGAGATTCCCCGGGACCGCGGCTACGGGCACGGGAAATTAATCGAGGAGCTGTGGGAGCACGCTGTCGGAAACACTCTGTGGGCGCCCACCTTCGTCAGGGACTTTCCCGTCGAGACAACTCCCTTGACCCGCGCACATCGCAGCATCTCCGGCGTCACCGAGAAATGGGACCTCTACGTCCGCCGGGTCGAGCTGGCGACCGGCTACTCCGAACTCATCGACCCCGTCGTCCAACGCGAAAGGTTCGAGGCACAAGCACGCGCGGCGGCCGCGGGAGACGATGAGGCAATGGTTCTCGACGAGGACTTCCTGGCCGCCCTGGAGTATGCGATGCCGCCCTCGACAGGGACCGGAATGGGTATCGATAGATTGTTGATGGCATTGACCGGACTCTCGATTCGAGAGACAGTTTTGTTCCCGATTGTTCGTCGGCATGTCAACTGATTAGCCGAATATCGGATCTTGTTGAATGGTACGACTCAATGTGGCACATTGGTGCGGGGTCAGAAACTTGATAATCATCAAGGTGGTCCCGAGAAGGGCAGAGTGGGCAAATGGCGAAGAAAGTGACCGTCACGCTGGTCGATGATTTCGACGGCGAGGGCGGGGCCGATGAGACGGTCGAATTTGGGCTTGACGGGGTGAGCTACGAGATCGACCTTTCTTCGAAGAATGCCGCAAAACTGCGTAGTGACCTGAAGCAATGGGTCGAGGCCGGACGCCGGGTCGGCGGTCGTCGGCGCGGGCGTTCGGCAGGATCGGGCCGCGGACGGGCGGCAATCGATCGCGAGCAGAGCGCTGCGATCCGGGACTGGGCTCGTCGCAACGGACACAACGTGTCCACCCGTGGGCGCATCCCGGCGGACGTCATCGACGCGTTCCACGCGGCGACCTAAACGGCCCGCCGGGGGCATGTTCGCTCGCCGCGAACTGCCCGGGAGCCGATGACGGAAACAAACGCGCGGTTCGAGCGTTTCTATCAGTTAGCCCATGGGTGCTCCCGCGCTGCGGTTTCTTTCAGCAGCGTTGTCCGCTCACAGCGGACCGGGAGGCGAGGCACCCGGGCCCGCCGCCCATTACAGTGGACGGCAGGTGCGATGCACTTCTTCACGTGCAAGGCGCCGAGTCTATTGATGGAGAGCAGGTAACCCGATGTTCGAGAGATTTACCGACCGCGCCCGCAGGGTCGTCGTCCTGGCTCAAGAAGAGGCCCGGATGCTCAACCACAACTACATCGGAACCGAGCACATCCTCTTGGGACTCATTCACGAGGGCGAGGGTGTAGCAGCCAAGTCGCTGGAGTCGCTGGGGATCTCGCTCGAGGGCGTCCGCAGCCAGGTCGAGGAGATCATCGGCCAGGGTCAGCAGGCGCCGTCCGGTCATATCCCGTTCACCCCGCGGGCCAAGAAGGTACTGGAGCTGTCCCTGCGCGAGGCGCTGCAGCTCGGCCACAACTACATCGGCACCGAGCACATCCTGCTCGGCCTGATTCGCGAGGGCGAGGGCGTCGCTGCTCAGGTGCTCGTCAAGCTGGGCGCCGAGCTGACCCGCGTCCGTCAGCAGGTGATCCAGCTGCTGAGTGGATACCAGGGCAAGGAGACCGCGGAAGCCGGTACGGGCGGCCGTGGCGGCGAGGCGGGCAACCCGTCGACGTCGCTGGTGCTCGACCAGTTCGGCCGCAACCTCACCGCCGCCGCGATGGAAGGCAAGCTCGATCCGGTCATCGGCCGTGAGAAGGAAATCGAGCGCGTCATGCAGGTGCTGAGCCGTCGCACCAAGAACAACCCGGTGCTGATCGGTGAGCCCGGCGTCGGCAAGACGGCCGTCGTCGAGGGCCTGGCGCAGGCGATCGTGCACGGCGAGGTTCCCGAGACGCTGAAGGACAAGCAGCTGTACACGCTTGACCTGGGTTCGCTGGTGGCGGGCAGCCGCTACCGCGGTGACTTCGAGGAACGCCTCAAGAAGGTGCTCAAGGAGATCAACACCCGCGGCGACATCATCCTGTTCATCGACGAGCTGCACACGCTCGTCGGTGCCGGCGCCGCCGAGGGTGCCATCGACGCGGCGTCGATCCTCAAGCCCAAGTTGGCGCGAGGCGAGCTGCAGACCATCGGCGCCACCACGCTCGACGAGTACCGCAAGTACATCGAGAAGGATGCCGCCCTCGAGCGCCGGTTCCAGCCGGTGCAGGTCGGCGAGCCGACGGTCGAGCACACCATCGAGATCCTCAAGGGACTGCGCGATCGCTACGAGGCGCACCACCGCGTCTCGATCACCGATCCCGCGATCGTGGCCGCCGCCACATTGGCCGACCGCTACATCAACGACCGGTTCCTGCCGGACAAGGCGATCGACCTGATCGACGAGGCCGGCGCCAGGATGCGCATCCGCCGGATGACCGCTCCGCCGGACCTTCGCGAGTTCGACGAGAAGATCGCCGACGCGCGCCGCGAGAAGGAATCCGCGATCGATGCGCAGGACTTCGAGAAGGCGGCCAGCCTGCGCGACAAGGAGAAGACCCTTGTCGCACAGCGCGCCGAGCGTGAGAAGCAGTGGCGCTCAGGTGATCTCGATGTGGTCGCCGAGGTCGACGATGAGCAGATCGCCGAGGTGCTCGGCAACTGGACCGGTATCCCGGTGTTCAAGCTGACCGAGGAGGAGACCACTCGGCTGCTGCGCATGGAGGACGAGATCCACAAGCGGATCATCGGCCAGGAGGACGCCGTCAAGGCGGTCTCCAAGGCCATCCGGCGTACCCGCGCCGGCCTGAAGGATCCCAAGCGGCCGTCCGGCTCGTTCATCTTCGCCGGCCCGTCCGGTGTCGGTAAGACCGAGCTGTCCAAGGCGCTGGCCAACTTCCTGTTCGGCGACGACGACGCGCTCATCCAGATCGACATGGGCGAGTTCCACGACCGCTTCACCGCCTCGCGGCTCTTCGGCGCCCCTCCGGGCTACGTCGGCTACGAGGAGGGCGGCCAGCTCACCGAGAAGGTGCGCCGCAAGCCGTTCAGCGTCGTGCTGTTCGACGAGATCGAGAAGGCCCACCAGGAGATCTACAACAGCCTCCTGCAGGTCCTCGAGGACGGTCGTCTCACCGACGGCCAGGGTCGCACGGTGGACTTCAAGAACACCGTTTTGATCTTCACGTCGAACCTCGGCACATCCGACATCAGCAAGGCGGTCGGGCTCGGCTTCACCCAGGGTGGCGGCGAGAACAACTACGAGCGGATGAAGCAGAAGGTCAACGACGAGCTGAAGAAGCACTTCCGCCCGGAGTTCCTCAACCGCATCGACGACATCATCGTGTTCCACCAGTTGACCCGCGAAGAGATCGTCCAGATGGTCGAGTTGATGATCGGCCGGGTGGAAAAGCAGCTCAAGGCCAAGGACATGGCCATGGAGCTGACCGACAAGGCCAAGTCCCTGCTGGCCAAGCGCGGGTTCGACCCCGTGCTCGGTGCGCGGCCGCTGCGGCGCACGATCCAGCGCGAGATCGAGGACCAGCTGTCCGAGAAGATCCTCTTCGAGGAGGTCGGTCCCGGCCAGCTCGTCACCGTCGACGTCGACAACTGGGACGGCGAGGGTGCGGGCGAGGACGCGGTCTTCACCTTCGTCGGTGCCAAGAAGCCGGCCAAGGTGGAGGAGCCGGACCTGGCTCAGGCCGGTGCCGCGGGAGCGGCGAGCGCCACCGCCGAATAACTCAACGACGCAAAGACCCCGAAACCATCTCGGTTTCGGGGTCTTTGTATGTCCTCATCACACGAACGCTGGACCCGTTGCTTAGGATGCTGATGTAATCGACGGGCAAAGGAATCTGGTCATAATCCAGAACGGTCGCGCCACTGTGAAGTCAGACCCGACGTCCGTCGTCAACACCTGAAGCTGGGACGCGAAATCCCGGGAAGGACCTGACAATGACATCTCCAGAGGCCCGCAAGACCCCGTTTTCGGGGGCTAAGGCGATCGACTTCTCCGCCACCAAGGCCGCCGTCTGGTTGACGCTAACCGCATTCTTCGCGCTGTTGGTCATCTACTTCATCGGGATGGATCAGGGCGCCACGTCGGTGTTCGGGAACAACACCGTCATCCACGAGTTCGTGCACGACGCCAGGCACCTGCTCGGCTTCCCCTGCCACTGATTGCGCAGAAAAACCACAATGGAAAAGCAGATCATTTGGCGCGGACTGCTGGCCGGCGCCCTTGCCGGCGTACTTTCGTTCATCTTCTCCCGGATCTTCCTCGAGCCGGTCATCGACAAGGCCGTCGGCTATGAGGACGGCATCGGCGCCGCCCACGAGGCCATGGCGGGTGCCGCAGGGGGCCATGAGCACGGTGGTGGAGGCGGGTTTGAAGGCTTCACCCGGGCCGTCCAGATGAATATCGGTATGGGACTTGGCGTACTGCTGTTCAGCGTCGCGATCGGTGCGATATTCGCTGTGGTGTTCGCTGTGGCCTACGGCCGGGTGGGTGACGTGTCCGCGCGCCTGTTGTCGCTGTACGTGGCGGGCGGAATGCTGGTGAGCCTCTTCATCGTTCCGGCGCTGAAGTATCCGCCGAGCCCACCCGCACTCAGCCTGGACGAGACTATCCGTCAACGCACGCTGCTGTACCTGTTGATGGTGGTGCTGTCGGCGACACTCTTCGTCGCCGCGGTGTATCTGGGCAGACGGCTGGCCGAGAAACTGGGTGCGTGGAATGCGGCACTTGCGGCCGCGGGCGCGTACATCGTGGCGTCGGCCATCGTCATGCTCGTCCTTCCGACCATCGACGAGACGCCGGGACCGCTGCTCGATGACGCGGGCACGATCGTCTACGAGGGCTTCCCTGCCGATGTGCTGTATGACTTCCGGCTGTTCTCACTCGGGAATCAGGTGGTCATGTACGCGACGCTCGGGTTGGCGTTCGGCGTCATGGCGGCGAGTCTGCTGGGCGAGAAGAGACGGCAGGAGCAGCTGACTGCGTGAGTGAGGTCGTCCGGCTGACGCTCGTATCGCATGCCATGACCGATGCGATGGCAGCCGGACGATTCCCCACTGACGAACCACTCAACGCAGCGGGTCACCGTCAGGTCGACGCCTCGATCGAACTGGGCGTCACCGAGCAGTCATACTGTGGACCAGAGAAGCGCACCAGGCAGACCGCCGAACTCCTGGGCCTGCAAGCGGTCATCGACACGCGGCTGGCGGATCTGGACTGCGGTCGCTGGCGCGGCGATGTACTCGGCGGGGTGGACTCCGCGGACCTCGCGATCTGGCTGACGGACCCCACGCGCGCGCCGCACGGCGGCGAGTCCGTGATCGATTTGATCGACCGGGTGAACGGCTGGATGGAGTCCTTGACCGCGCGCCGGGCCCGCTTGGTCGCAGTAACCCATCCGGCCGTGATCCGCGCAGCCGTCGTAATCGCCCTGGATGCGCCACCGAAGTCGTTCTGGCGCATCGACATTGCGCCGGTCAGCCGGACCGTGATGCATTTTCGGGGGCACGCCTGGACGCTGCGGTCGAACCGCTAATCGATCGGGATGATTCCGAACGTCGCTTGCGCGATCGACAACAGCCAGCCGGATGCGGTCTGACTGCGAAAACTGGGCCAGTTCATCTGGAAGCTGACCACCCAGGGTTGGCCGGTGCGATCGACGGCGTACCAGCTGAATGTCAGGTCCCCCGGCAGGTTTCCGGCCTTGGCGCCGATGTAGGGCCATTGCGACTTGTCCAGCGAGATACCGGGAACGGCCGAGAGGATCTCCCTCACCGGGGCGGCCTTGCCGACAGCGGCGGCCTGCAACGCGGCATGCACGCGGCAGATATCGGCGGCGCTGCCGTACCACTCGGCGCCATACTGGGATGCCGGAGTGTTGTTGCGCACTGGATCCGGCTGGAATGGACGGGAATTCGTCTCTTCGAGAAGATGTGCGCGGCCCGCGGGAGTCGCTTCTTTCCACTGCTCGCGAAGGTCGGGCTGGCCCCAGCCGATCGAGAACAGCTCGTGCATGGTCGGGAAGGGTGTCATGCTCGCCGGGTCGTGATGGCCCGCGGCAACCAGGGCACGCTCTACGGCGCCGGGGCCCAGTCGCTCGATCAGCAGGTCGGTCGCCATGTTGTCGCTCGCCGAGATCATCTCCTGCGCCGCTTCGCGCACCGACACCTGCGCGCCCGGCGGGAGTTCCTCGAGGCTGGCGGATCCGACTGCCTTCGCCTCTTCGGTGATCGTGAGCGGATCGCTCCATTCCACGGTGCCGGCCTTGACGGCGTCGGCAACTCCAAGCAGCACATAGAGTTTGAAGATCGACGCCAGCGGCAGCGAGAGTTCGGTGTTCGTGCCTGCGATTGGGACGCACTTGCCGGCTGGCCCGTCTGGGATGACCTTGGAGACTTGGTAGGAGTACCGCGCGCCGGTCTTCGACAGTTCGGCGTCAATGTCGCGCCACGTCTTGATGTCCGGTTTCTTGAGGGATACCTCGAAACGGTCGACGAGGCCGTCGGCGTTGGTACGAAGTGAGATGTCCTGTGCGACACCGTAGGACGTGAGCACGTGCAGTGTCGCCTGGCCCGCTCCGATGTCGATTCCCGCGACGGTGATCGGGCGGTCAAGCCACAGGTTGCCCATCGCGGACGTCACGCCGTTGACCTGCTGGGGCGCCGCGAGTGTGCGGACCCCGACGGTTCCGATGGGCCACTCGGAGTTGAGCATGTCGATGGTCTGCTTGGCGCGCAGACCCTGGGGGGTGTTGATCTCGATCGGCACCCCGTAGGTCGCGTCCGCGACCGGTGCTGGGGCCGCGCTGTTGGTACATCCGCATGCCAGTGCTACGACCACCGCCGCGACGATGACTGTCAGGGCCGCCGCGCGGCGCCGCCTAGCTCTTTTTGCCCGCAACGTCGAGGACAACCTCGAACTCCAGCAGCGATGCACCGGTCGCCACGGGGTTGGCGGCCTGTCCCTTGTGTGCCTCGATGGCAGGGCCCTTCGCCCACGCCTGAAACGCCTCTTCGGACTCCCACTGCGTCACCACGAAGTAGCGGTCCTCACCCTTGATGGGGCGCAGCAGTTGAAAGCCGAGGAAACCGGGTTGATTGTCGACGGCGTGCGCGCGGTGCGCGAACCGTTTCTCCAGCTCTGGACCTGCGTCGGCAGGTACCTCGATTGCGTTGATCTTCACCACAGTGTTCGGGGAGGACATGGGTTTCAGGCTACCCAACGGGCCGCTGACATTTCCGGAGGCATTATGTCGGGATGCAACTGTCCGCGGAAAGCGGCCTGACTGCCCGCGGCGGCGAGGGCGAGCCGCTGGTGCTCGTGCATGGCCTGATGGGCCGGGGCGGCACCTGGTCGCGGCAGGTGCCGTGGCTGGCCCGACTCGGGGCGGTGTACACCTACGACGCACCGTGGCACCGCGGGCGCGACGTCGATGACCCGTACCCGATCAGCACCGAGCGGTTCGTGGCCGACCTCGGTGAGGCCGTCGAGACGCTGGGCGCCCCGGCTGTGATGGTCGGCCACTCGATGGGTGCGCTGCACTCGTGGTGTCTGGCGGCGAGCCGGCCAGACCTGATACGTGGGCTCGTCGTAGAGGACATGGCACCCGACTTTCGCGGTCGTACCACCGGACCGTGGGAACCGTGGCTGCATGCGCTGCCGGTCGAATTCGCGACCGCCCAGAAGGTTTACGACGAGTTCGGGCCAGTGGCCGGTCAGTACTTCCTCGAGGCATTCGACCGCACCGCGAGTGGCTGGCGGCTGCACGGTCACCCGGCGACCTGGATCCAGATCGCCGCCGAATGGGGTACCCGCGATTACTGGCACGAATGGTCGCTGGTTCGGGCGCCCTCACTGCTGATGGAGGCGGGCAACTCCGTCGCGCCCGCGGGGCAGATGCTCGCAATGGCGCAAACCGGATACCGGACCACCTACATGCACGTGCCAGGAGCCGGTCACCTGATCCACGACGATGCGCCGCAGGTCTACCGAGATGCGGTCGAGTCGTTTCTAGCGACCCTCGCTGATCGCACCTGAGGTCGGCCAGAACGGCTGCCTCTCGAAGCGGGTGCGGACGGCGTCGATGTCGTGTTCGACGCGGAAGGTGTCGCGGTCGTCCTCGAAGTACCGGCCCGACATGTGGCCTGGCATCCGGAACTGGTCGAGGCGCAGTCGCAGGGAACCGGTGCTGTGCGCGGCCCACATCAGCGCCGCTGCTACCGCGAAGGGGGAGATCAGGATGAGAAAGGCGAGTGCAGTGGTCATGGCAGTAATGCTCCGCTGATAAATATCCCGCCAACAGTGGCAGAAAGGACACCTTGGGATAAAATGCTGCCATGGCGATAAAAAGCGTATCGGCGCTGGTGCTGGACGGTCTGGCGGTATTCGAGTTCGGTGTCATCTGCGAGGTCTTCGGAATCGACCGCTCCGCGGACGGGGTGCCGAACTTCGACTTCAAGGTGTGTGGACCGGAGGCCGGCAAGCCGCTGCGGACCTCCGTCGGCGCGACCATTACCCCGGACCACGGTCTCGACGGGCTGGTGGGCGCGGATCTGGTCGCCGTCCCGGCGGTCGACGGATCCGAATACCCGCCCGAGGCCCTGGCTGGGCTGAAGGCCGCAGCCGACTCCGGTTCGACGATCCTCACGGTGTGCACGGGCGCGTTCATTGCGGGCGCCGCCGGCCTGCTCGACGGCAGGCCGTGTACCACCCACTGGGCGCACGCCGAGAAACTTGCCCGCCAGTATCCGACCGCCAAAGTCGACCGCAACGTCCTGTTCGTCGACGACGGGAACCTGATCACCAGCGCGGGTACCGCCGCAGGCATCGATGCGTGCCTTCATCTGGTCCGTCGTGAACTCGGCAGTGAGGTCACCAACAAGATTGCGCGCCGGATGGTGGTGCCACCGCAGCGCGACGGCGGCCAACGGCAGTACATCGATCAACCGATACCGGTGCGGTGTTCGGAACGCTTTGCACCACAACTAGATTGGATCCTGTCCAATCTCGACCAGCCGCACACGGTCGCCACTCTGGCCGCCCGCGCGCACATGTCGGCCCGCACGTTCGCGCGGCGTTTCGTCGAGGAGACCGGCCGCACTCCGATGCAATGGGTCACCGACCAGCGCGTGCTCTATGCCCGCACCCTGCTGGAGGAGACCGACCTGGACGTCGACCGCATCGCCGAGCGTTCCGGCTTCGGCACCGCCACGCTCCTTCGCCACCACTTCCGCCGGATCATCGGGGTGACGCCGTCAGACTACCGCCGCAGGTTCTGCTGTACCGGCGACGAGGCGGCCGCGGCTACCGCCTGACGCATGTTTCGGCGCCGCTCGGCCGACTTCGCTGCTGGCCCAGGCTATTCCCGCACCAGTGCGTACACCCGCCAACGACCCGGCACACCCTTGAGGTCGTGCTCGCCGCGGTCGTCGAACGCCAGTCGCGAGCCCGTGACGATCTCGCGGACCGTCGAGGACACCAGCACCTCGCTGGATCCCGCAAGCGCCCCCACCCGGGCGCCGATGTGCACGGCCATTCCCGCGATGTCGTCACCACGCACCTCGACCTCGCCCGCGTGGATGCCCACCCGAACCTCGATGCCGAGCACTCCGACTGCGTCGACGATTGCGGACGCGCACTGGATGGCCGCGCTGGGACTGGGGAACATGGCCACGAAACCGTCACCAACGGTGTTGACCTCGATTCCTCGGAACCGCTCGAGCTCGCGACGGACGAGGCTGTCGTGGTTGTCGAGCAGGGCATGCCACCGGTCATCGCCCAGCGCCGCCGCGCGCTGAGTCGACCCGACGATGTCGGTGAATACGATTGTCGTCAGGACCCTTTCGGATTCCGCACCGCCGCGGGTCCCCGTGATGAACTCCTCGATCTCATCGATGACCGGTGAGTTGTCGCCGACCCAGTACAGCGCGTCCTCGCCCGGTAGTTCGACGTAGCGCGCGCCCGCGATGTGTTCGGCCAGGTATCTGCCGTGGCCGGCAGGGACGAACTTCGTATCCCTGCGGTGCAGCACCAGTGTCGGCGCGGAAATGTGTTCCAGCTTGTCGCGCACGTCGCCCTCGGTGAGCGCCCTGTTGGATCTGCGAGCCATGCTCGGCGACGCCGCGCGATTACCCGCGGCGTCCCACCAGGTACGGAATGCAACGTCATCGGCGACCGACGGTGCGAGGTAGGCCAGCACGTCGAATCCCCGCTCGACGGCGTCTGGTTCGACCACGACCGTGGTGAACGGACTCGCCACATTCGAGCGCGATCCGACCTCGTAGTCCGGTGCCCACAACGCCCTCGCGGCGCCGTTGACGATCACCAGTTTCGACACCCGCTGTGGTCGGTCCGCGGCCAGGAAAATCGCGCTCATCGCCGTGAATCCCGATGTGAATATGGTCGCCTGCTCGGAGCCGACTGCGTCCATCACCGCGACGACGTCCTCGGCCCAGCAGGCCGGAGTGATCTTGTCGGCCCCGATCCGCGACGACATTCCCATGCCGCGGTGATCGAACCTGATCAGCCGGCAGAACGACGACACCCGACGATGAAAGCGGTACATCGCGGGTTCGGCGTCGATCGAGTCGATCGGGATGAACGGCCCCGGCATGAAGACCACGTCGATGGGGCCATCGCCGAGCACCTGATAGGCGATGTCCAAGTCGCCACGCGATGCGTAGCGAGTCCGCGGCGCCCCCGAACCGGTCACAGCCACAGAACCAGGTTAGCTAGTCGCCTTCTCCCGCAAGTGCGAAACGCCCGTCTGCGGTCTGCTCGACCAGTCCGTCGATCAGGAGCGAGTCCAGCGCACGATCCCGCTGAGCGGTGTCGGTGAGCCACGCCACGTCGAGCTGCGCTCTCGACACTGGAGAGTGGTTGCCGCGCAACACATCCAGCAATCGCCCGCGCACCTGGCGGTCGGTTCCGGCGTACCGCTGAGCCCGGCGGGCGGGGGTCGCGGCGGGCGGGTACCCATTCGAGCGCCAGGCGCAGACGCTCAGCGGGCATAGTCCGCACCGAGGCGAGCGTGCCGTGCACACCGTCGCTCCGAGTTCCATCAAGGCAACCGAAAACCGTGGCGCATCCGAACTATCGGGCAACAGGGCCTCGACGTCGCCGAGGTCGCGAACGGATGACGGGGAGTCCGCGCGGCCGTGCACCACCCGAGCCACCACCCGGCGGACGTTCGTGTCTACGACGGGCACCCGTTTTCGGTAGGCGAAGCATGCAACGGCCCTGGCGGTGTACGTGCCGACGCCGGGAAGCGTCAACAGCGTGTCGATATCGGAGGGCACCACATCTTGGTGTTCGGTCGCGATCGCCGTCGCGCATTCGTGCAGCCGCTTGGCGCGGCGCGGATAGCCGAGCTTTCCCCACGCGCGCAGCACGTCGGCGGCGCTCGCGGCGGCGGTCGCCGATGGGGTCGGCCAGCGCGCGATCCACGCCAGCCAAATCGGCTCGACACGCGCGACGGGTGTCTGCTGCAGCATGAACTCGCTGACCAGAATCTGCCACGCCGTGACTCCGGGTCGGCGCCAAGGCAGGTCGCGCTGCTCGCGGCGATACCAGTCGAGCAATTGCGGCACAATGTCGGTCATGCCCAACACCAGCCCAGTGACCGCGTGGAAAGCACTCAAAGAGGGTAACGAGCGGTTCGTCGCGGGTAAGCCCGAGCACCCGAGCCAGGGGATCGAGTACCGGGCCAGCCTCGCCGCGGGGCAGAAGCCCACCGCTGTGGTGTTCGGCTGTGCCGACAGCCGCGTCGCCGCCGAGATCATCTTCGATCAAGGTCTCGGCGACATGTTCGTGGTCCGCACCGCGGGCCACGTCGTCGACTCGGCGGTGCTCGGCTCGATCGAGTACGCGGTCACGGTGCTCAACGTGCCGTTGATCGTCGTCCTTGGCCACGACAGCTGCGGCGCGGTGCAGGCAACGCTGTCAGCGCTCGACGAGGGCTTGGTCCCCGGTGGCTATGTTCGCGACGTGGTCGAGCGTGTGACCCCATCGATTCTGCTGGGCCGCCGCGACGGGCTGACCAGGGTCGATGAGTTCGAGGCCAGACATGTCGTGGAGACCGGCACGCAGCTGTTCAGCCGCTCCACCGCCATCGCCAAGCGGATCGAGGAGGGATCCCTTGCGATCGTCGGACTGACTTACCAGCTGGCCGACGGCCGCGCGGTTTTGCGGGAGCATCTCGGCGACATCGGTGAAGGCTGACGCGCGACACGCCGAGCGACCTCGAACGAACAGGCATGACCTGGGCTTACCGTGTGGATTGTGCTGGATCTAGAACCGCAGGGCCCGCTACCCACGCAGATTTACTGGCGTCGCCGAGCATTGGCGTTGGGCATCGCGGCAATAGTGATCGGCGTCGTCGCGGCGCTGGTGGTCGTGATCGTGAAAACGACGAGCTCGTCGGAGCCCGAAAAGACGAGCGCCGAACAGTCGGCTGAGCCCGCCGCTGCCGCACCGACACCGTTGCCGGGCGAGAACCCCGAAGTCAAGACACCGATAATGCCGCCGCCGCAGGACGCCCCGGCACCCACCCCGACTCCCACCGCGGCTGTCGCGCCGCCGCCGATCCTCAACGAGGGTGACGACTGCCCGGATTCCACGCTGGCCGTCAAGGGCATCACGAATCAGCCGCAGTACGTCGTCGGCGATCAGCCGAAGTTCACGATGGTCGTGACGAACATCGGCCTGGTGGCATGTAAACGCGATGTGGGCGCTGCGGTCCTCGCCGCTTATGTCTACGGGCTGGACAACGTTCGGCTGTGGTCAAATCTGGACTGTGCGCCGTCCAACGAGACGCTGGTCAAGACGTTCCAGCCCGGTGAGCAGGTCACGACGGAGGTGACCTGGACGGGGATGAGCTCGGCGCCGGCCTGCCCGCTGCCGCGTCAACCGATCGGGCCGGGGACCTACAACCTGGTGGTCCAGCTGGGCAACCTGCGCTCGGCGACGGTTCCGTTCATGCTCGCCCAGCCTGCTCCGGCGCCACCGCCAGCTGAAGGCGCGCCGCCGCCGGCCGCGGTGGGCTAGGCCATCCGGTCGGCGATCGTCGATTCGGCCAACTGCGACAGCCCTTCTCGGATGTGGCGCGCCCACATCGAGCCGATGCCCTCGACGTTCTGCAGATCGCCCGCACTGGCGGCCAGCAGTCCCTGCAGGGAGCCGAATGAGCGCACCAGCAGGTCGACGTGTGCGAACTGCAGCCTCGGAATCCCCGCCATGGCGCGATAGCCCCGCGAACTCATCGCTGAATCCTGCGCCTCGGCAGTCGTGGGATAGCCGAAAACCCTTGCCAGAGCGGTGAAGTCAAGCAGCTCGTTGTCGGAGAGCTGGTCCAGCTCCTCCAGCGTCGCGCTTACCTGCGCGACCGTCGGCGGGTCCGGGTTGGCGTGGTAGTCACGCACGATCAGCTCACGCGCGGTGTCGTTGTCGCCGACCAGCTCTTCGAGCTGCAGTCGGAGCTGGCGCCCGTCGGTCCCGAGTTCGACGACGTCGGAGTCCAGCTCGAGGCTGATGCGCCGCACCATCTCCTGCCGCTGCACGAGCGTCATCACATCGCGCAGGGTGACGAAGTCCTCGATCTCGGCCGTGGACAGTTGCCTGCTGACCTCGTCGAGGCGGGTCTTGTAGCGCTCCAACGTGTCAATCGTCTGGTTGGCGCGCGAGAGGATGGTCGCCGAGTCCGGGATCACGTGGCGCTCCCCGGCGACGTAGACAGTCACGATGCTCATCGAGTGACTCACCGAGATCACCGGATAGCCGGTCTGGATGGCCGTTCGTTCCGCGGACCGGTGCCGGGTGCCCGATTCTTCGGTGGGGATCGACGGATCGGGCACCAGCTGGACGTTGGCCCGCAGGATTCGGCTGCCGTCGCTGGAAAGCACCACGGCGCCGTCCATCTTCGACAGCTCGCGCAGTCGCGTTGGCGCATAACGGACGTCGAGCGAGAAACCGCCGTCGCAGATCGCCTCGACGCTGTCGTCGTAGCCGACGAGGATCAGGGCGCCGGTGCGACCGCGCAGGATGCGCTCGAGCCCGTCGCGCAGCGCGGTTCCCGGGGCCAGCCGGGAGATCGTCTCGCGCAGAGTTGGCCGGGCCAGCTGCACAACGGTGCGGCTCGACCTCCCACCCGCCTTCACGGCCATCAGCCCCCTCCTAGGATTGGCCGTCATTCTGCGCGATCTGCCGCAGCACCCGCAATGCCGACCCGATATCGTCCGCCGGAATCGCACGCAGCCCGGCCGGCACGGTCGTCACCCCCGGAGGCACCACGGCCGAGGTGAAGCCCAGCCGTGCGGCCTCGGCCAGCCGCCGATCCATGCCGGTGACGCGGCGCAGATCGCCGGCCAGGCCGACCTCACCGATCGCCACCGCCGCGGCGGGCATCGGCAGGTCCATGCACGACGACGCGATCGCCAGCGCCACTGCAAGATCCGCCGACGGATCCGTCAACCGCATACCGCCGACGGTCGACAGGTAGATGTCGTTGGCGCCGACGGGTAGCTTCGCCCGCTTCTCCAGCACCGCGGTGATCATGGCCGCGCGCGATGAGTCGATACCGCTGACCGCACGCCGCGGCGACCCGCTGGCGGGTGATCCGAGCAGCGCCTGCACCTCACCGATGAGCGGACGTTTACCGTCGAGCGCGACCGTGACGGCGGTACCCGACACCGGTTTGGGCCGCTGATCGCGGAACAGCGCCGACGGATCGGAAACACACTCGATTCCGTTGTCGTGCAACAGAAAACAACCGACCTCGTCGGCGGCCCCGAACCGATTCTTGACGCCGCGGACCATGCGGAGCGACGACTGACGGTCGCCCTCGAAATGGAGCACGACGTCGACCAGATGCTCGAGCGAGCGTGGCCCGGCGATCGCGCCGTCCTTGGTGACATGGCCGACCAGGATCATCGCCACACCAGAGGTTTTGGCGGCCATGGTCAGGGTCGTGGTGACCGCGCGCACCTGGGTGACGCCGCCGGTGACGCCGTCGGTCTCCGTCGTGGACATCGTCTGCACCGAGTCGACCACAACCAGGCTGGGCGCCACCTCGTCGATGTGGCCGAGCGCCATTCCGCAGATCCGATTCGGCTGCCAGGTAGACCTCGTCGTGGGTGCAACCGGTGCGTTCGGCGCGCATCCGAATCTGGCCCGCCGATTCCTCGCCCGACAGATACAGCGAGCGCTTGCCGGCCTGCGCCCACCGGTGCGCGACCTCCAGCAGCAGCGTCGACTTCCCGACCCCGGGGTCACCCGCCAACAGCGTCACCGATCCGGGGACGACTCCGCCCCCGAGAACCCGGTCCAGTTCGGTGATCCCGGTGTGGAAGTGCCGGGTGTGGCCGGGATCGATCGAGCTGATAGGCACTGCGGGTGAGGTCGGGGCGACCGCACGCCGCATCGATGAACCGTTGACCGCGGCAAGCACCGCGACTTCGTCGACCGTGCCCCAGGTGCCGCAGTCCGAGCAGCGGCCCACCCACTTCGCGGTGACGTGGTGGCATTCCGAGCAGCGATACTGCGAACGTGGCTTCGCACCACTTTTGGACATGGGGCGACGGTAGCCGCCGGGACCGACAGAAACCCGTGGTGAGGCGCCGTGTCGCCGGAGTTCTACGGTCAGTGACCGCCTGCGCCGCCGCCCGAGTGACCGGCCTCGATCGCCTCTTCACGCCTGGGGCTCTCACCGGCCGAGATCGGCACGGCGACCGTGCCCTGGCCGGCCTTTTCGAACGTGAAGGTGAAGTTGTAGGTGAGGCCGTTGGTGATCGGCTTGGACAACTGCACCGTGGCCTCTGCGGCGTCGGCGGTCTCGATGCTTTCCAGCGCGGTGATTTGCCCGTCGGGCGAGCCGACGACCAGCGTGCCGGACGCCGGCAGGCTGGTGTCCCCGGTCAACGACACGGTTCCGACGTCGGACGTGATGGACACCAGCTTGTCGTTGACGTCCGGCGAGTCGTTGGTAGCGACGAAGAGCAGTTCGACCCCCCGGCCCGGTTCGACGTAATCCGTCGTCTGCGTGGCCCGGATGTGAGCGTTGCGCACCGCGATCTTGCCGATGTTTGCGCTGGTGCCGTTCACCGCGGCCTGCTGGGTGGCGGTCTGGGAGACCTGCCCGGCGCTACAGCCGCTCAGCAGAATGGCGGCGCTCAGTCCACAGGCGGCCAGTTTGAAGCGGTCCACACGTGCCTCCTGCTCGACCGGCGAGGCGACCGAGACACCGGTCGCGGGGATTCGACTATGAACTGTAGTAGGTGCGCGTGGCGGGCGGTAGCTGAGGGCCGACGCACAGTACGCAGTTTCGGTGAAGGCAGCAGCGTGTGGCACGTATTTATCAGCCTGTCAACCCCCAGCCTTCACCTGCAGTGCCCCTGACCTGCACCGTTGTTCTACGTGTGTCAGGGCGCCGTGCTAACATTGAGTTGTGAAAGGGGCTCTAATCTGATGATTTTCAAGGTCGGAGACACCGTCGTCTATCCACACCACGGTGCCGCATTGATCGAGGCGATCGAAACCCGGGCCATCAAAGGCGAAGCAGAAGGAATACCTCGTCTTGAAGGTCGCCCAGGGTGATCTCACCGTTCGAGTCCCTGCGGAGAATGCCGAATACGTGGGCGTGCGAGATGTCGTCGGACAGGAAGGTCTCGACAAGGTCTTCCAGGTGCTTCGCGCACCGCATACCGAGGAGCCGACCAACTGGTCGCGTCGCTACAAGGCCAATCTGGAGAAGCTGGCCTCCGGCGACGTGAACAAGGTGGCCGAGGTCGTCCGCGATCTGTGGCGTCGCGATCAGGAGCGTGGGCTGTCCGCCGGCGAGAAGCGGATGCTGGCCAAGGCGCGTCAGATCCTCGTCGGTGAGCTTGCGCTGGCGGAGAACACCGACGACGAGAAGGCCGCGACCATTCTCGACGAGGCACTTGCCGCCGCCTCCTGAAGGCCATGACGAGCCTGCCCAGAGTCGGGCTCGGCACCGACGTACACCCGATTCAGGTCGGTAGGCCGTGTTGGTTGCTGTGCCTGTTGTTCGCTGACAGTGACGGCTGCGCCGGGCATTCCGACGGTGACGTGGCGGCTCATGCGCTATGCGATGCCCTGCTCTCCGCAGCCGGACTCGGCGATCTCGGCGAGGTGTTCGGCACCGGACGTCCCGAATGGCGCGACGCCAGCGGCGCGGACATGCTGCGGCACGTGCGCGGCCTGCTGGTCGCCGAGGGTTATCGCGTCGGCAACGCCGTCGTACAGGTGATCGGTAATCAGCCGAAGGTTGGTCCCCGCCGCGCCGAGGCGCAGACGTTGCTGTCCGAGATCCTCGACGCCCCGGTATCGGTGTCGGCGACCACGACCGACGGCCTGGGTCTCACCGGGCGTGGCGAAGGTTTGGCCGCCATCGCGACGGCACTGGTCATTTCGGCCGAATAGTCCCGGTAAGCTGGCCCGTCGTGACCGACCTGCGGCTATACGACACGATGACGGGCGCCGTCCGTGACTTCGTGCCGGTGCGGCCTGGGCACGTTTCGATCTATCTCTGCGGCGCCACCGTCCAGGGTCTGCCCCATATCGGGCATGTCCGTAGCGGGGTGGCGTTCGACGTCCTACGCCGCTGGCTGATCGCGAAGGGCTACGACGTCGCGTTCATCCGCAATGTCACTGACATCGACGACAAGATCCTCAACAAGGCCGCCGATGCGGGCAGGCCATGGTGGGAATGGGCGGCCACCTACGAGCGTGCGTTCTCGGCCGCCTACGACGCGCTGGGCGTACTTCCACCGTCGGCAGAGCCGCGGGCCACCGGCCACATCACTCAGATCATCGAGCTGATCGAGCGTCTGATCGAGCGGGGGCATGCCTATGTCGGGGGCGGTGACGTCTACTTCAACGTGCTGAGCCTGTCCGACTACGGAAAGCTTTCCGGCCACCGGATCGACGACGTGCATCAGGGTGAGGGTGTCGCGACCGGGAAGCGCGACGAACGCGACTTCACGCTGTGGAAGGGCGCGAAACCGGGCGAACCCTCCTGGCCGACGCCGTGGGGCCGCGGCCGCCCGGGCTGGCACACCGAATGCGTCGCCATGTGTGAGACCTACCTCGGCGCCGAGTTCGACATCCACGCCGGCGGTATGGACCTCGTCTTCCCGCACCATGAGAACGAGATCGCCCAAGCCGAGGCCGTCGGCGATCCGTTCGCGCGGCTGTGGCTGCACAACGGCTGGGTGACGATGGGCGGCGAGAAGATGAGCAAGTCGCTGGGCAACGTCCTGGCCATACCGGCTGTGCTGCAACGCGTTCGGGCCGCAGAACTTCGCTACTACCTCAGCAGCGCGCATTACAGGTCCATGCTGGAGTTCAGCGAGACCGCCCTGCAGGATGCCGCCAAGGCCTACACGGGCATCGAGGACTTCCTGCACCGCGTGCGCAACCGGGTCGGCGCGGTGGTGCCGGGCGAGTGGACACCGAAATTCGCGGCCGCACTCGACGACGACCTCGCGGTGCCGGTCGCGCTTGCCGAAATCCACGCCGCCCGCGCTGAGGGCAACCGCGCACTGGACGCCGGTGACCACGAAACGGCGCTGGCGCAGGCGATGTCGATCCGGACCATGATGGGCATCCTCGGTGCCGATCCGCTCGACGAACGCTGGGAGTCCAAGGACGAGACCTCGGCCGCACTGGCCGCCGTCGACGTGCTCGTGCAGGCGGAGGTGGCGCGTCGCGCCGATGCTCGGACTCGGCGCGACTGGGCGGAAGCCGACGCGATCCGCGACCGCCTCAAGGAGGCCGGGATCGAAGTAACCGACACTGGTGACGGCCCCCAGTGGACACTGCTGGACGGCTATACCAAGTAATGGCCGGGAACTCCAAACGCCGTGGCGCGGTGCGCAAATCCGGCAGCAAGAAAGGGCCGACCGTTGGGTCGGGAGGTGTGCGCAGGCGTGGTCTCGAAGGCAAGGGCGCGACGCCGCCGGCCAAGGACCGTGCCCATCATCCAGCAGCGAAACGCGCGGCGAAGGCGGCCAGGCAGCAGCGCGGCCGCCAGCGCAAGACCGACGACGTCGAACTGGTGCTCGGGCGCAATCCCGTGGTGGAATGCCTGCGCGCGGCTGTTCCCGCCACTGCTCTCTACGTCGCACTCGGCGCGGAATCCGACGAGCGTCTCACCGAATCCGTAACTCGGGCAGCTGATTCCGGAATAGCAATCCTTGAGGTGCCGCGGATCGATCTGGACCGGATGAGCACCAACGGGTTACACCAGGGTATCGCGTTGCAGGTGCCACCGTACGCCTACGCGCATCCCGACGACCTGCTCAAATCGGCGACCACGGACGTGTCACCGGCACTGCTCGTCGCGCTGGACAACATCTCCGATCCGCGCAATCTCGGCGCCATCGTGCGATCGGTGTCCGCATTCGGCGGCCACGGCGTCCTGATACCCCAGCGGCGATCGGCATCGGTGACGGCGGTCGCATGGCGCACCAGCGCAGGCGCGGCGGCTCGGCTCCCGGTCGCAAGGGCCACGAATCTCAATCGCACGCTCAAGGATTGGGCCAACGCCGGCCTGCAGGTGGTCGGCCTGGATGCCGGCGGTGACATCACGGTCGACGAGTTGGACGGTTCGGGTCCGATACTGGTGGTCGTCGGCTCGGAAGGGAAAGGGCTGTCGCGGCTGGTTCGGGAGAACTGCGACGTGGTGGTGTCCATCCCGATGGCCGGTCCCACGGAGTCGCTGAACGCATCGGTGGCCGCAGGTGTCGTGCTGGCCGAGATCGCCCGCCAGCGTCGGGATTAACGCCCAGGCGCGAACACCTCGGTCAACGCAGGCAACTTTGGTTCGACGCCCGCGCCCGGCGTCACCCGCCGTAGCCGACGCGCCACCCAGGGTGCGGCGAAGGCCGTGGCCCATCGCAGGTTCGCCCAGAAACTACGGGCCGGCGGCGACGAGGCGAGCAGTGCTGCTGAGCGCGACGTTAGATTGTGTGGAACGGCCAGCGCGTCAAGGACTTTGGCGGCCATCCGCTCGTGGCCCAGCTGCGATAGGTGGATGCGGTCGCCGTCCCACAGTCGCGGATCGCGGAACTCGGCGAATCGCCAGAAGTCCACCAGTTTCAGACCTAGATCATCGACGACGGTGCGCAGCAACTCGTTGTAGATCGCGGCGCGGCCCCGTAGCCGGCGGAACAAGGGCACGGTGCCCAGGTCGGCGGCTGTGAAGGTGAGGACGACCGCGCCGCTCTGCTGCAGCGTCTTCAGTGCATCCGCGTAGCGCGCCATCATCGCGTCGATGTCGTTGCGCACCAACAGCAGATCGTTCATGCCGGCGTAGATGGTGACGATGTCGGGTTCGAGCATCACCGCGGTCTGGATCTGCACGGCGAGGATCTCGTCCATTGTGCGTCCCCGCACCGCCAGATTGGCGTAGCGCATCTCGGGATTGCCCTGTGCGAGCACTTCGGCCACTCGATCGGCCCATCCGCGCAGCCCGTTCGGGTGCGCAGGGCTGGGGTCGCCGCAACCCTCGGTGAAAGAATCCCCGAGTGCCACGTACCTGGTGAACTCGGCCGGCCGAGCCGGCAATCGGGACACCGCCGGCCGAGCCGGCAATCGGGACACAGCCATGACACCAATTTGGCCGATGTTGCGGCGGCGCGCACCCCGCAGCGCCGCTGGTGGCCAAGTCGACGTTCAGCGTCCGCCTGCCGTTTGTTTTGCGGTAACCGGGAGCTATTCGCTGTGCGGCAACGATTTCCGCGACGACTCTTCATCAGTCTTCATGACCGCGGGACGCCACCGCTGCGGCAATGCGCGCAGAATCCCGCCGAACAGAATGACTGCGGTGATCGCGGCCCCCGCGATGACGATTACCGACGCCGACGGGAACGCGGCTTCGGCCAGCATGTAGAGACCGAAGACAAGGAACAGGGCGGCGGCGGCGACCGCGATGATGCGCTCGGGCAGATGCCTACCCGCAACCACGCCCACGAGGATCGCCAACCCGTCGGCCACGACCATGCCCAATGTCGAACCGAGCCAGACGCCCACCCAGTCCCGATCGGCGGCCAGGGTGACGGTGGCCAGCATCGTCTTGTCGCCGAGCTCGGCGAGCACGAACGCCGACACGACCACAAAGAAGGCAGGTGCGGTGGCGCGCTCGGCGCGGCTGGTCTCGCTGTCGGTGAGGCTGTCCCCGCGCAGGGTCCACAACCCGAAGAGCACGAACGCCGCACCGGCAAGGATCCCAAGCAGATGCGTCGGTAGGGCAGCGCCGAGATAGTGGCCGATCGCGACCGAGAGAAGATGTACCGCGATGGTCGCCGTCGTTATCGCCGACAGCACAACCCACCAGCGGTAACGCAGCGCGAACATCATCGCGACGAGCTGGGTCTTATCACCCAGTTCGGCGACGAAGATCACGGCGAAGCTGAACAGCAGAGCGGCGATCACCAGCGACTCCTCGGTCTCTGGCTGCCTCCGGGGGATTCGATATGATGCCTCCGGCCGGCAACCAAATGGTCTGCACGGCCGAAGGTCTCGCCCACCGGTGAATGTCGCCGGTTCGAGTGGCCGGGTATCGCGGATTTCGCCGCAACGCCAGTGTGTCGACCAACCGATTGGGGGCTACTCCCCTTCGCTATAGGCAGCGTAACCGCAATCGCCCTGTACGCGCAACCGCAGTGAGCTGAATTGCCTTATCCACCAATAATATTGGTGTCCGATGAAGAAGTTTCGGGTACCCGTAAATCGCCTGATCACACGCCGAACAGGTTGATGCCCAGTCATAGGCCCACGACGAGCGCCAGGCTCAATTCCACGGGTCTGCGCGCTGCCAGAGTGTCGGCAGATGCAGCGCCACACCGTCCTCGCGCGCCAGCCGCGACAGCACCCGCATCGTGACGTCCAGATCGTCACCCGCGTACGGCAACGCGCGCAGTGGTTTGTGCAGCGGGCGAAAGAAGTCGTCCCAGTGGATGAGCACGACGCGGCGGGCACCGACCGTCCGTACAGCTTCTGTCCAGTAGTCGAGCAGATAGCCCTCGGGCTGTACGCCGAGTTGCCCGACGCCCAGGTACACGATGTCGGCGCGCAGTCCGGCAAGGGCGCCGGGAACGAAGCCGGCGCTGCCGACGATCAGCACCCGTTGATCGGACGGCCGGTGGTGCACCAGTGTCGACCACGCTTCACCGCACTTGTACGCCGATGCCCGCACGGGCGGTACGACCGGCTCGGTGATGACGCCGGGAAAACGGTCGGGTGGACAGTGCTTCGCCTCGATCATCGTGACGTCGTATGCCCCAAGGCTTATCGGCACGCCCGGCGTGACACCGACGAGGCGGTCCTCGGGCAATCCGTGACCGCGACCCACCTGCAAGGCCGACGTTCCGCCGACCACCTTGGCGCCGGTGCGCTCGGCGACGACGGCGGTGTCCATCGCATGATCGAAATGGGTGTGCACCGGCATCACCGCCTCGAGTCGCTGCACGCCGATGCGCGCCAGGGATCCGTCGATGCGGGGCGCCGACGGCGACAAGGACCGCAATCCGACCTCGGCGAGGCTGGGCCGCGAGAAGAAACCGTCGGTCATCAGGGCCGATTCGCCGTCGTCGACGAGCAGCGTGGTGACGCCCGTCCAGGTGACGGTCAGCGGTGCGCCGTCAGCCGCGGCGGGCGCGTCGAAGTAATCGGCGTAGTCGGCCAGGTCTGGCCTGCCGAGTTTGAGGCGCATGGCGCCACCCTATGGCGTCAGAAGACCCGCACGGGCACCAGGACGACACGCCAGCCGTCAGGATCCTCGACGGGTGCGTGGCCGGCCGTTGCGAGTCGCTCGACGACCTCGTACATCGGCGCGTCGCCGTGAAAATAGAGGACGAGGAGATTCTCGGGCGACGGCGCCGGGAAGGCCGATCATGACGCCGTCGTATCTGGAGTGGTCGGAGAACCGGTAGATCACCGGCAGCCCGAGGGCCTGGGTGTAGAACCGCTCCACGTCGGCCAAGCGGTCCGTGGGGCGGGCGATCCGCACCTGCGCCGATGGGAGCTTCAGGTCGACTGCGAGTCAGGTGAATGCCTTCAGCTCGATACCATCGGCCACCAGGCGCTCGCGCACTGCGGTGGCGATCCGCACGGCGCCCGGTGAATCACCGTGCACGCAAACCGATTCGACGGAGATCGGGATCATCGATCCGTCAGCAGCGGCCACCCTGCCCGCGGTCACCATCGACGACACCCGGTCCGCGATCTCGTCGACGTCATCCAGTACGGCGTTCTGCAGCTTGCGGGACACCAGCTGTCCGTCGGAGCGATAAGCGCGGTCGGCGAATGCCTCTGGCACAGTGCGCAATCCAAGGTCGGCCGCCTCGGCGAAGAATACCGATCCCGACAGGCCGAGCACCGGAAGGGCGGGGTCGACGGCGTATACCGCTTCGGCGACCGCCCGCGCCTGACCGTGGTTGGTGACGATCGTGTTGTACAGCGCGCCATGGGGTTTGACATAGCTGACCGTCGAGCCCGCGACATGGGCGATCGCCTGTAACGCGCCGATCTGATAGATCACGTCGGCCTTGAGATCTTCGGGATCGGCGTCGATGAAGCGTCGACCGAATCCGGCGAGATCGCGGTAGCTGACCTGCGCGCCGATCCGCACGCCGCGCTCGGCGGCCGCCCGGCACGTCCGCACCAACAGTGCGGGGTCACCCGCGTGGAAGCCGCAGGCGACGTTGGCGCTGGTGACGACGTCGAGCATGGCGGCGTCGTCGCCGAGTTTCCACACTCCGAAGCTCTCGCCCAGATCGGCGTTCAGATCGACGGTCACGTCGACCAGCCTACGATCGGCGCCGGCGTACCCCAGCTGTTCTCCGACACGAATTCGCCAAGGGGCTGCGCGGTCGCCCAATGGTCGATTTCGAGTTGCGGGCGGTCGGGGAACTCCGGCACGGGCCCGAGGCACAGAACGGCGACAGCCTCGGCGTCGCCGGGCAGACCGAGCAACTGCCCGAGCCGGTGCGGATCGAAGATCGAAACCCACCCCATCCCGAGGCCTTCGGCGCGAGCGGCCAGCCACAGGTTCTGGATGGCGCACGACACCGACGCCAGATCCATTTGTGGCAAGGTACGTCGGCCGAACACGTGGGCACCTCTGCCTTCGCCCAATGCGACGACGAACAGCTCGGCGCATTCCAGGATCCCCTCGACCTTGAGCGCCAGGAATTCGCCGCCACGCGGGCCCAGCGCCTCGGCCGTGCGCAGTCGCTCCTCGTCGACGACGGCGTGGATGGCCGTGCGCAGCGTGGGATCGGTGATCCGAATGAACCGCCACGGCTGCATCAGCCCGACGCTCGGCGCGGCGTGTGCGGCCGCCAACAGCCGGACCAGCACCCCCTCGGGTATCTCGGCGTCGGGAACGAAGCGGCGCATATCGCGGCGTTCGGCGATCACCCGGTAGATCGCGTTTCGCTCCGGTGGGCTGAACGCGTGGTCGGTCACGCCCGTCACTCTAGGTGGCACGATCGAGTGATGACTCGTGACCAGGTGCTGATCAGCGCCACGGACTTGGAGCAGCGACTCAGGGACGGTGACCGGCCGACGATCCTCGACGTGCGCTGGCAGCTCGCCGAGCCCGACGGCCGCGCCGGCTACGAGCGTGCCCACCTTCCCGGTGCTGTGTACGTCTCGCTCGAGGACGAGCTCAGCGACCACGGGGTCGTCGGACGCGGACGTCATCCGTTGCCGTCCGGCCGCGATATCGAAGCGGCGGCACGCCGATGGGGTATGCGTGACGGCGTTCCGGTCGTCGTGTACGACGACTGGAACCGGGCCGGCTCGGCACGCGCGTGGTGGGTGCTGACCGCCGCGGGCATTCCAGATGTGCGGATCCTGGACGGCGGTCTATCGGCATGGCGGGGGCCGCTCGAAAGCGGTTCGGTGACACCGCAACCGGGCGACGTCACGGTTACCCACGACGACCTGTACGCCGGCGCGTTGCCGACGCTCACAGCCGAACAGGTGGCCGCGCCGGATGTGACGCTGCTGGACGCCAGGGCGCCCGAACGTTTCCGCGGCGACGTCGAGCCGATCGATCCCGTCGCGGGCCACATTCCCGGGGCCCGCAATGTGCCGAGCACGAGCCTGCTGGACGGCGACGGGCGCTTCACTTCCGATGTGCCGGAATTGACCGGTGCGGTGGGCGCGTACTGCGGATCGGGTGTCACCGCATCGGTTGTGGTCGCTGCACTCGCCACGGCGGGTGTCGACGCAGCGCTGTATCCGGGGTCGTGGTCCGAATGGTCTTCGGAATCAACGCGGCCGGTTGAACGCGGGTGACCTTTTGCGGCGGCCGATCAGCCAGCACAGCAGGAAGATCGCAAACGAGATCGTCGTGACGAAGACCGATACCGGCACCCCGGGCGCCAGTGACAGCAGGATCCCTCCGACGGCCGACACCTCGGCGAAGATCACCGATGCCGCGATGGCCGCAGCAGGGGAGACGAACACGCGTGCGGCGGCGGCCGCAGGCGTGATCAACAGGGACATCACCAGCAGTGCGCCGACGATCTGTACGCCTTGTGCGGCGACCACGCCGACGAGTGCCGCGAACACAATGCCCAAGGCTCGCACCGGAACTCCGCGTCCCGCCGCCACCTCGGGATCGACGGTGGCGAACAACAGCGGGCGATAGCACGCCGCGAGTACAGCGATCACGACCACCGACACCACGGCCAACAGTGTCAGTCCTGAGTACCCGACGCCAACGATCTGCCCGGTCAGCAGCGCGAAAGCCGTCCCGGTGCGACCGGGATAGAGGTGGATGAACAGCACCGCCAGACCGAGTCCAAACGCCAACACCACACCGATCGCCGAATCCCGTTCGCGGGCACGCTGACCCAGGATACCGAACAGAACCGCCGCCAGTGCGCACCCGATGAGTGCACCCACCCCGATATTGAAACCGGCGAGCAGCGCGAAGGCCGCGCCGGTCAGGGACAACTCGCTGGATCCGTGCACCGCGAACGACATCTGCCGCATGACGATGAAGGGTCCGATCAACCCGGACACCAAGGCGAGCAGTGCGGCGGCGAGCAGCGCCTGTTGGACGAAGTCGCGGCGCAGCAGATCGAGGGTGATGTCGAAGGAGAACAGATGGGCCAGTAGGTCGGTGAGCCGTTCAGTCATGGTCGTGTCCGCTCGCGTGACCGGAGTGGTCGTGCTGATATTCACTGTGTTCACCGACGATGACGTAGCGGCTCGCCGATCTTCACCACGTCGATGTCGGCGCGATACAGCTCAGACAGCGTCGCCGACGTCATCACCTCCTCGACGGTGCCGATCCGGAATCGGCCGTCGACCAGATATAGCACCCGATCCACGTACGGCAGAACAGGATTGACCTCGTGGGTGACGAACAGCACGGCGGTGTCCGCCTCGCGGCGACGTACGTCGATGAGGGTGGACACCAGTCGCGCGTTGGCGGGGTCGAGGTTGAGCAGTGGCTCGTCGCACAACAGCAGCACCGGATCCGTGGTCAGCGCCTGGGCGATGCGCACCCGCTGGAGTTCGCCTCCGGACATCACGCCAACAGGCGCTCTCGCCAGTGCCTGGCCGTTGACCTGATCCAACGCCCTGCGCACCGCGGCACGTTTGGCCGACCGGTCGGTCGCGAGTCCCCATCGGTGGCCGTCGAAGCCCAGGCCGACGAGGTCGCATCCGCGCAGAGACAGCCCGCTGTCGATCGCCCGGTGCTGGGGTACGTATCCGATTCGCCGACTGCCCTTTTCGACGGGCCGGCCGCACACCCTCACCGCGCCCGCGGTGAGGGGCAGTTGGCCGAGCAGCACCTTGAGTAGGGAGGTCTTGCCCGTCCCGTTGGGGCCGAGCACGGCGATGAATTCGCCGGCGTGCACGGTGAGGTCGAGTGCGTCCCACAGCGTGCGGTCGCCGAACGCCAGGCCGGCACCGGTCAGTTCGGCGACGACGTCAGCAGGCACAGGACTGATTATCTGTTCGCCTGCGGCGCCTTATCCAACTGGCTCGCCAGCTGTTCGGCGGTCTGGCGCTGCCAGGTCAGATAATCGGTGCCGTCCGGCAGGGTCTCCGTCACGGTCACCACCGGAATCGAGGCCCGTGCGGCGGCGTCCTGAAGCTGTTTGGTTACCGCGGTCTCGGTCTGAGGGTTGTACAGCAGAGCCGACACCTGCCGCTGTGCTGATCAGGTCGAGCATGGCGGCCAGGTCGGCAGGCGACGG
Source organism: uncultured Actinomycetota bacterium (assembly GCA_963843135.1). Lineage (GTDB taxonomy): Bacteria > Actinomycetota > Actinomycetes > Mycobacteriales > Mycobacteriaceae > Mycobacterium. Next base: position 141,082 of record CAWJJA010000019.1, on the reverse strand, counting down.
GTCGGTGTCCTCCTCGATGGCGTTCGCGAAACCCTCCGGGGTCTTGTCGGTGATGCCCCCATTGACCAGCAGGTAGTGGGCGACAGGCTCGGTTGCCACCACCGAGGCGCCGGGATGGGCCTGGCCTATCCCCTGCTCCAGCGTCAGGATCTCGTCGGCCTTCCTGGCGAATTCCGCAGCGTTGGCGCGGTAGTTGTCGGCGTTGCCGGAGTCGGCCTTGCCGAGTTGGTCCGCGATTCGCGCGGCGACGGCCGAGGCGGTGCTCAGGTCGTAGAAGACGTGTTCGTTGGCGTGCGGCGCGGGATCTCCCAGTAGCGAGTAGGCATCTACGGTCGGCACGTCCGGATTGTTGGCCAGCACGTCTTCGACCCAATGGTCGTAGTCACCCCCGTTGAAGACCACCACCGATGCATCTGCGATAGCGGCGGCGTTGGCCGGCGTCGCCTCGTAGGAGTGGGGGTCGTCGACCGGACTGTCGAGGATCGACGTCACGGTCGCGTGACCGCCTGCGACGGCGCGGGCCACGCTGCCCCACACATCGGTGGAGGCCACGATGTTCGCGGTGCCGTGCTCCTCTTGTGGCGAATCTTGTTGGCTGCAGCCGGCGACTCCGATCGCCACCGCCACCGCCGTGGCCGCCGCAAAACTGGCACGCATGCGCATACTCCCGTAAGCCCTCCCAATAGAAATGAAAACCGTTTCCAATAACTCTAGCCCACAGCATCCCGGGGAAGGCAACTCGATCGGCTACCGTCACAGCATGTCCAGGAGTCCAGCGCCACGGCGCCGGGCGACACTGGCCTCGCTGGCCGCCGAATTGAAGGTTTCGCGGACCACGATCTCCAACGCCTACAACCGGCCGGACCAGCTGTCGACCGACCTCCGTGATCGGGTGCTGGCCACCGCGAAGCGACTGGGCTATCCGGGGCCGGATCCAGTCGCCCGCTCGTTGCGCACCCGCAAGGCCGGGGCGGTCGGACTCATGATCACCGAACCGCTCAACTATTCGTTCAGCGATCCGGCCGCTCTGGACTTCGTTGCGGGACTTGCGGAGTCATGCGAGGAGGCGGGACAGGGGCTGTTGCTTGTGGCGATCGGTCCGAGCCGGAGTCTCGACGAAGGCTCGTCGGCCGTGCTCGCGGCGGGCGTGGACGGGTTCGTGGTGTACTCGGCCTCCGACGACGATCCCTATCTGGCGGTGGTCCTGGCAGCGGCATCTCCCGATCGTCATCGTCGATCAGCCCAAGGATGTTCCCGGCACCTCGCGCGTGTGTATCGACGATCGCGAAGCCATGCGTCGGCTTGCCGAACACGTTGTGGGCCTCGGTCACCGGGAAATCGCCCTGCTCACGATGCGGCTTGGCCGCGACTGGCCGCATGGGGGACCGCGGCCGGCGTTGGCCGACCCGGAACGCGTCAAGACCCCGCATTTCCACGTGCAGCGCGAGCGCATCCACGGCGTGCGCGACGCGATGACCGCCGCCGGCCTGGACCCGGATTCGTTGACCGTCATCGAGAGCTACGAACACCTACCGACGTCGGGAGGCGCCGCCGCAGAGGTTGCGCTCGGCGTCAACCCTCGCATCACCGCGCTCATGTGTACGGCCGATGTGCTGGCGTTATCAGCGATGGATTACCTACGCGCACATGGGATCTACGTGCCTGGGCAGATGACGGTCACCGGCTTCGACGGGGTGCCCGAAGCGCTGCGGCGCGGCCTGACGACCGTCGTCCAGTCGAGCCTCGAGAAGGGCCGCAGCGCCGGCCGGTTGCTGCACAACCCGCCACGCTCGGGTCTGCCGGTCATTCAAGTCCTGGACACCGAAGTGGTGCGTGGCCGCACCTCCGGCCCGCCCGCCTAAGCCTGTTCGCGGCGCTTGTCGAGCAGGTAGGCGAGTGCGGCCGCGACGTCGTCGGGCTCCTCGACGCGGAAGCCGGCCAATGTTTCACCGGGGCCGACCTTGACGCCGACGTCTCCGTCGCGCAGCCGTGCGAAGGCCTTCTCGTCGGTGACGTCGTCACCGAGGAACACCACCGCCGTCGAGGCGGTCTGCTCGCGCAGGATGTCCACGGCTTCGCCCTTGTCCGTCGAGACGACCGCGAACTCGAGTACCGCCTTGCCCGCAGTGGTGTGCGCGTCCCAGCCGGCCGAGGCGCGACGAGCTTCGGCAAGCGCCGACTCACCGTCGGCGGGACTCGCGTTGCGCACGTGAAGAGCGACGGATGCGGGTTTGGTCTCCACCGTGACGCCGGGCCTATCGGCAGCGATCTCGTTCAGCTCGGCGATGATCCTTCTCAGCTGACCCTCGTCGATGTCGTGGGCGAAGCCGGTGTCGAACTCTGCTCCATGACTCCCGACCAGATGGATGGCCGGCGGCATCGCCGAGAGCGCGCGAAGCACGCCGAGGGCGCGTCCTGACACCAGGGCCACGGCGGTGTCCGGGAGGTCGGCGAGCGCGGTCAGCGCGGCGGCTGCGGCGGGCAGCATCCGTGCATCGGCGGGATTACTGACGATGGGCGCGAGGGTGCCGTCGAAGTCGCAGGTGACGAGTAGCCGCCCCGGCCCGGAGATCGAGTCGAGCGCGCGCTGCAGATCGACCGGGAGCACGCCTAGATCTTAGGGTGCTCGCCGTCGCCGATGAGCAGGCGCACGGCGAGGTCCAGTCGTTTGCTGACATCGGTCGCCGACGCCCGCCGGGTTAGCCAGGCGAGAAGGTTCGACAACCACACATCGGAGATGACGCGCGCGATGTGGTACTGGTCCTCGGTCGGCTCGCCGTCGCTCATGGCCCTGGCGAACATCGAGTCCATCAGCTTGCCGACGTGATCAACCTCACCTGCGGCCGACGCGTCGGCGAATACGAATGCCCGCGTCATCGCCTCGGTCAGCAGCGGATTGCGCTGCATCGCCCGGTTGAGCTTGCCGACCATGATGTTCAGCCGCTGATACGGCGTTCCGCCGGACAACGCCGCGCGGTCGGTCTTGGCATCGATACGTTCGAACTCCCTACCCAGCGCCGAGACCAGCAGGTGCACCTTCGACGGGAAGTACCTGTACAGCGTTCCGACGGCGACGTCGGCACGTTCCGCGACGGCGCGCATCTGAACTGCCTCGTAGCCGCCCTTGGACGCGATGGCCAGGGTGGCGTCCAGGATTCGCTTGCGGCGTTCCCGTTGGGCTTCGGATCCGAGTTCGGACTCGGCCAGTACCGCCACGTTCATCACCTGGCGGGGTCGCGAATCCGACCCCGAAGCCGGAGTGGGCTGTGACAGGCCGGACATCTTGTCGGATGCTCCTTCATCGTGCGTACTCGAAGAAAACGATACGCATGCCGGACTCCATTTTCTCACTTCAGCGCCGCCGCGGCACCGACGTGTCCTGCTGCTTTGACGGTCGACTTGACGGTCGATCGCTGGCACTATTAGAACACGTTCTAGTGGGAAGCATCGTCTTCTCGCCCAAACGCTAGGAGCAGACGGTGTCAGCCACAATTACCGACGAGCAGTTTGCCGCGCGCGAACTGGTTCGTAGCTGGGCGGCCGCTTCCAGTGTCGCCGCGGCGGCACGCGACGTCGAGCAGGGCCAGCCGGACGCATGGCGAACCGCCTACGACGGCCTGGCTCAACTGGGAATCTTCGGCGTCGCGCTTTCCGAGGAACAGGGCGGTGCCGACGGCACCGTCGAGGATCTGTGCGCGATGATCGACGAAGCGGCCGCGGCCCTTGTTCCTGGCCCTGTCGCTACCACGGCACTGGCCACCCTGCTGATCGAGCGGTCCGATGTCCTGGAGTTGCTGATTGCCGGCGAGCGCGTTGCGGGTGTCGCCTTATCGGCCGATGTCCGATTCGACGGCGCCGTTGCGTCCGGAACTGCCGAATACGTGCTGGGGGCCGACCCGGCCGGGTTCCTGCTGCTTCCCGCCGGAGAATCCGTCCTGCTCATCGACGCGGGAGCCGACGGCGTCACGATCGAACCGCTGAAGGCGACCGATTTCTCGCGGCCACTGGCTCGTGTCGTGTTGGACTCCGCGGCCGCAGAGGCGCTGTCCGCGTCGACGCAGCGTTTCGCCGATGTGGCCGCCACCGTCTTGGCGGCCGAAGCCGCCGGGCTGGCGCGCTGGGCACTGCAGACCGCGACGGAGTACGCGAAGGTGCGCGAGCAGTTCGGCAAGCCGATCGGCAGTTTTCAGGCCATCAAGCACATGTGCGCCGAGATGCTTCTGCGTTCCGAGCAGGCCTCGGTGTCCGCGGCCGACGCTGCGAGAGCGGTGAGCGATGCCGACGAGCGGCAGCTGTCCATCGCGGTGGCGGTGGCCGCGGCTGCCGGCATCGACGCGGCGAAGGCGAATGCGAAGGACTGCATTCAGGTACTCGGCGGTATCGGCATCACCTGGGAACACGATGCGCATCTGTATCTCCGGCGCGCGTACGGCATCGAGCACTTCCTCGGCGGTGCGCATCGGTGGCTGAGTCGCATCGCGAAACTCACCCAGCAGGGCGTGCGACGCGACCTGCGCATCGATCTCGAATCGGTCGAGCATCTGCGGCCCGAAATCGCCTCGGCGGTGGCCGAAGTCGCCGCACAACCGGTCGAGAAGCGGCAGATCGCATTGGCCGACTCGGGGTTGCTCGCACCGCACTGGCCCCAGCCGTACGGCCGGAAGGCCGGCCCGGCCGAGCAGCTGCTTATCGACCAGGAACTGGCCGAGGCCGATGTGGTCCGGCCCGATCTGGTCATCGGCTGGTGGGCCGTGCCCACCATTCTCGAGCACGGTAGTCCCGAGCAGATCGAGCAGTTCGTGCCCGCCACGCTGCGTGGCGAATTCATCTGGTGCCAGTTGTTCAGTGAGCCCGGCGCGGGGTCTGATCTCGCGGCGCTGCGCACCAAGGCCGTTCGCGCCGAAGGTGTGACCGCGAGCGGCAAAAAGTGCTCCGGTTGGAAGCTCACCGGGCAGAAGGTCTGGACGTCTGCGGCACACAAGGCGGCGTGGGGTGTGTGTCTGGCACGTACCGACCCCGATGCGCCAAAGCACAAGGGCATCACCTATTTCCTGGTCGACATGTCCTCGCCGGGTATCGACATCCGGCCGCTGCGCGAGATCACCGGCGACAACCTGTTCAACGAGGTGTTCTTCGACGACGTCTTCGTGCCCGACGAGATGGTGGTGGGACCGGTCAACGACGGCTGGCGACTGGCGCGCACGACACTGGCGAACGAGCGGGTCGCGATGTCTCACGGCACCGCGCTGGGGAACCCGATGGAGGAGTTGTTGGCCACGGTCACCGACCTCGATCTCGATTCGACAGGACAGCATCAGCTCGGCGCGATGATCCTGGCGGCGCAGGTCGGGTCACTGTTGGACCAGAAAATCGCGGAACTGGCTGTGGGAGGCCAGGATCCGGGCCCGCAGGCCAGCGCGCGCAAGCTGATCGGTGTGCGGTACCGACAGGGGCTCGCCGAACTGCGGATGGAGCTGTCCGAAGGCGCGGGCGTCGTCGACAACAAGACCGTGTTCGACTTCCTCAACACGCGCTGTCTGACCATCGCAGGCGGCACCGAGCAGATCCTGCTCACCATGGCCGGTGAACGCTTGCTCGGTCTGCCGCGCTAACTGAAGGCGGCCTGCGCGCAGGCGTCGGGCGTCGTGAGATTGACGCCCGAGTACACCGCCTGAATGTGCGCACACACGATCAACGGGACATCGGTGCGGGGCTGGCCGGTGCGCGCGTCCACCGGGAAGGCGTTACCGCGCCACGTGAACTTCTCCGGCGGTCCGCCACCGAAGAAGACCGTTTGGAATACGACGTCGGTCGGCGATTTGAACGAACGGGTGTTCGTGAGGTCGTAGTCGAAGTTGATGTACACGCTGCGGTCCATGGTGCGCAGCGTCGTGGTCTGCCTGCCGTAGAAGTCGCCGGGGAATCCGATGACACCTTCCGGTGCGCGAAGATTGGCCGCGGTATTGAAGGCGCATCTCCCCTCGGCCGCTATGCAATTGGCGGTGGCATGCATTTCGATGCTCTGCGCGGGATTGACGGGAATGGACGCATCAGCGGTGTTGATCGCTGCGGCCGAAGGCGCAATGGGTGTGATGAGTGCGAGTGACAGCCATACTGCCGAGATAACCGCAAACATTCCGGTCAACCGGTTCGTCACATTGCTCCCCTTCCGGAGCCGCTTGTGGCGACATCCAACTTCGGTGCCGCGAATGGTAGCCCGCGCGTTATTCGTCGTAGGTGACTTCGACCGAATCGGATCGCGGCTTGGCCTGACAGCCGAGAATCAGGCCTTCGTCGAGATCGGACTGCTCGAGCACGTCGTTGATCTCCATCTCGACATCGCCGGCCTTCTTCAGCACCGCGCATGCCCCGCAGTGGCCCTCACGGCAGGAGAACGGCGCATCGAGGCCCTTGTCGAGCAGCACATCGAGCAACTTTGCGTTGCGTGGCCACGTGATCTCGTGCTTCGCACCGTCGAGCGTGACCACCGCGGTGGCGGGACCCTCGTCGCTGTCGTCCTCCGCAATGACCACTCGCGCGAAAGGGTCGGAGTCCAGCGACTTGAACACCTCGATGTGGATGCGTTGCGCTCCGACGGCCTTGAGCGCCTCTTCGGCCGCGACCATGAAGGGGCCAGGACCGCAGATATAGGCGTCGTGTCCTGAATAGGGCCCGGCCAGACCGGCCAGCGCCACCGCGCTCGGGAGCCCCTGCACACTGACGAGCCAGTGCACGACGGTCAGCCGATCCGGGTACTTGGCCGCCAGTTCACGCAGTGCGCCGCCGAAGATCACCGAGTTCTCATCTTGATTGGCGTAGATCAGGACGACCCTGCCGCTGCCTTCGGCGAGCGCCGACTTGCAGATCGACATCATCGGCGTGATACCGCTGCCCGCTCCCAACAGCAGGAAATCGGTGTCAAGGGTCTTGGGAACGAAGGTGCCAGACGGCGCAAGGACATGGAACTTCATCCCGGCGTGCGCGTGGTCGCACAGCCAGTTCGACGCGTATCCGTCCTCGGTGCGCTTGACGGTCACCGTCAGCGGATCGCCCGTGAACGGCGAACTGCACAGCGAATAGCAGCGGGCGACCGAGCCGGTGCGGTCGCTGGGCACGCGCAGAGTCAGGAATTGGCCCGGTGAGTAGCGCAACTTCTCGGGTGGGATATCGGCACCGGCGGGCGCGGCGAACACCAGCGAGCGCGCGTCGGCAGTCTCCTCGACGACGTCGGTCAGCTGCAGCTCGAGCACGTGGCTACCGAGCGGCTCGTCCGTCACGACCTGCACCCTTCCTCATCGACCAACAGGAGCAATAACTAGAACAGGTTACAGAAATGCATGTGCCCAGGTCCAGCCCCCGCAGGTATGCCCTTCTCGACACAAATCGTAACGTGTTCTAATCTTCTTCTAGGCCCATACGCTTCCGGGAGGCAAATCCAGTGACGTCCATTGAACAGCGTGACGTGCAGTCGGTCCTAGCCGGCATCGACGATCTGCTGCCGCTGATCGCCAAGCGGGCGCAGGCAACCGAGGATCTGCGCCGCCTGCCCGACGAGACTGTCGCCGAACTCAACGAGGTGGGGTTCTTCAAGCTTCTGCAACCCGAGCAGTGGGGCGGGCTGCAATGCGATCCGACGGTCTTCTACGAGGCCGTCCGCCGCATCGCAAGCGCCTGCGGTTCGACCGGGTGGGTCAGCTCGATCATCGGCGTGCACAACTGGCACCTCGCGTTGTTCGACCAGCAGGCCCAGGAAGACGTGTGGGGCGAGGATCCGACAACCCGGATCTCGTCGTCGTATGCGCCGATGGGGGCGGGCACCGTCGTCGACGGTGGCTACCTCGTCAACGGCTCTTGGAACTGGTCGTCGGGATGTGACCACGCGACGTGGACGTTCGCCGGCGGCCCGGTGATCAAGGACGGCAAGCCGGTCGACTTCGGCAGCTTCCTGATGCCCCTGGGCGACTACACGATCGACGACGTCTGGCACGTCGTCGGCCTCAAGGGCACCGGAAGCAACACGCTGGTGGTCAAGGACGTTTTCGTTCCGCGCCATCGCTTCCTGTCGTACAAGTCGATGAACGACCGCACCGCGGGTGGTCTGACCACCAACACCGCGCCGGTGTACAAGATGCCTTGGGGCACAGTGCATCCCACGACCATCTCCGCGCCGATCGTGGGCATGGCCTACGGCGCCTACGACGCGCACGTCGAGCACCAGGGCAAGCGCGTCCGCGCCGCGTTCGCCGGCGAGAAGGCCAAGGACGATCCGTTCGCGAAGGTGCGTATCGCCGAGGCCGCCAGTGACATCGATGCCGCGTGGCGGCAGCTGATCGGCAACGTCGGCGACGAGTACGCGCTGCTGCAGGCGGGCCAGGAGATTCCGTTCGAGCTGCGCACCCGCGCCCGCCGCGATCAGGTCCGCGCCACCGGCCGCGCCATCGCATCGATCGACCGGCTCTTCGAGGCCTCGGGTGCGACGGCGCTCAACAACGACGCCCCGGTGCAACGGTTCTGGCGCGATGCGCACGCAGGTCGCGTGCACGCCGCCAACGATCCCGAACGCGCCTACCTGATCTTCGGGAACAACGAGTTCGGCCTGCCTGCGCAGGACACGATGGTTTAACTGGATTTCCCGATGACCTCCTTCGCTGCCGAAGCTGCTCAACAGCAAGAGATCACGTTCGAGTCGACCTCGCGCTTTGCGCAGGTGCGTGATGACATGCGCCTGCACTACCACGAGGCCGGTGTCGGGCACGAGAAGACGATCGTGCTTCTGCACGGCGGCGGACCTGGTGCGTCGAGCTGGTCGAACTTCGGGCGCAACATCGCTGTGCTGGCGCAGCACTTCCACGTCCTGGCGGTCGATCAACCGGGCTACGGGCATTCGGACAAACACGCCGAGCACGAGCAGTACAACCGCTACAGCGCGACCGCACTGCTGAACCTCTTCGACCACCTCGGCATCGAAAGTGCCGACCTGGTGGGAAATTCGCTTGGCGGTGGCACCGCGGTGCGCTTCGCGCTTGACAACGGCAGGCGCGCCGGACGGCTGGTGCTGATGGGTCCCGGCGGCTTGTCGGTGAACCTGTTCGCACCCGATCCCACCGAGGGTGTGAAGCTGCTGGGCAAGTTCACCGCAGAGCCCACGCGCGAGAACATGGAGAAGTTCCTGCGCATCATGGTCTTCGACCAGAAACTCGTCACGCCGGAGCTGATCGACGAGAGGTTTGCGATCGCGAGTCAGCCTGAATCGCTGGCCGCCGCCCGCGCGATGGGAAAGTCGTTTGCAGGCGCGGACTTCGAACTCGGCATGATGTGGCGCGAGGTACACAAGCTGCGCCAGCGGGTACTTCTCATCTGGGGCCGTGAGGACAGGGTGAACCCGCTCGACGGAGCGCTGATGGCGCTCAAGCAGATAGCAAAGGTTCAGCTGCATGTGTTCGGGCAGTGCGGCCACTGGGCGCAGCTGGAGAAATTCGACGAATTCAACAAACTGACAGTCGACTTTTTGGGGGGTACGTCATGAGTATCAAGTCTCTTGGCTACCTGCGCATCGAATCCACCGACGTCGCCGCGTGGCGCGAGTACGGCCTGAAGGTGCTCGGCATGGTCGAGGGATCCGGGCAGACCGAAGGTGCGCTGTATCTGCGAATGGACGAGTTCCCCGCCCGGCTGGTCATCGTTCCCGGTGAGCACGACCGGCTGGTGCAGTCCGGCTGGGAGACGGCCAATGCCGCAGCGCTGCAAGAGATTCGCCACCGCCTCGACATTCACGGCACGCCATACAAGGAGGCGTCGGCCGCCGAGCTCGCCGAGCGCCGCGTCGACGAGATGATCACCTTCGACGACCCCTCGGGCAACACCCTGGAGGTCTTTCACGGGGTCGCCCTGGAACACCGTCGCGTCGTCAGCCCGTACGGCCACAAGTTCATCACCGAGGAGCAGGGTCTCGGCCATGTGGTGCTGACCACGCGCGACGACGCGGAAACGCTGCACTTCTACCGCGATGTGCTCGGCTTCTTCCTGCGCGACTCGATGAAGCTGCCCCCGCAGCTCGTCGGCAGACCCGCCGACGGCGCGCCGGCATGGTTACGCTTCCTCGGCGTGAACCCACGCCACCACAGCCTGGCGTTCATGCCGGGTGAGACACCAAGTGGCATCGTGCATCTGATGGTCGAGGTTGGTGAGGCCGACGACGTCGGACTGTGCCTGGACCGTGCGCTCCGCCGCAAGGTCCCGATGTCGGCGACCCTGGGCCGCCACGTGAACGACAAGATGCTCTCGTTCTATATGAAGACCCCCGGGGGGTTCGACATCGAATTCGGTTGCGAGGGCCTGCAGGTCACCGACGACGACTGGGTCGCCAGGGAGAGCACCGCCGTCAGCCTGTGGGGCCACGACTTCAGCATCGGCTTCAAGTAGTGGCTGAGCCCATGGACCCCCGCACATTCCGGAATGTGCTGGGGCAGTTCTGCACTGGCATCACGGTGATCACCACCGTGCATGACGGGGAGCCGGTCGGTTTCGCCTGCCAATCATTTGCCGCGCTGTCGCTCGAACCTCCCCTGGTGCTGTTCTGCCCGACGAAGGTGTCGCGATCCTGGAAGGCGATCGAGGCCAGCGGCCACTTCTGCGTCAACGTGTTGCACGAGAAGCAGAAGGACGTCTCGGCGCGGTTCGGTTCCAAGGAGCCCGACAAGTTCGCCGGACTCGACTGGCACCCTTCAAAACTTGGATCGCCCGTCATCAAGGACACCCTCGCGCATATCGACTGCACGGTCGCGTCGGTGCACGACGGCGGCGATCATCTGGTCGTATTCGGGGCGGTGCATTCGCTGTCGGACGTACCGCACAAAAAGCCGCGGCCACTGTTGTTCTATCGAGGCAATTACACCGGCATCGAACCCGACAAGACGTCGCCGGCGCACTGGCGCGATGACTTGGAGGCGTTCCTCACCGCCACCACCGACGACACCTGGCTCTAGATGCAGCCCGCCGAACACGGATCGAGCGGCGGCAGTGTTTCGGGGTTCGGTGCGTTCGGGTCCGCCGGTGGCAGTTGATCGGTGAGGTCAACGTTGTGATCGAGATCCGGCGCCATCGGGATGACGTTGCAGATGAAGCTCAGCGCCAGGTCGCACGGAGGCCGGTCGGGTTGCGCCGCGGCCGGGACGGCAAACGCCATCGCAACGCCGCAGGCGCCGATGGCCGCAATAATCACCCTTGTCAACATCACGACGAGCCTATCGCGCGACCTTCGATGAATTCGACGATTGTCCGCACCACCTCGCGATGGGTCGTGTCGTTCAGGATGTCGTGGCGGCCACCGGAGAACTCCTCGATCTGCAACGGCTCTATCTGCTCGGCATAGGCGCGGACGGCTCCGACCGGCGCTATCGCATCGTTGACGCCGTGCACCGCCAGCGTCGGCACCGACAGCTTCGGCAGATCCGCGCCGAACCGATCCCAGGCTTTGTCGAGCTCGCGGGTGAGCGACGCACCGTCGCCGCCGACGAAGGCCAGGGGGTCGTTCTCCAGCGAGTCGAGGTAGAAGGGGTCTGCGGACAGCCAGCCGGGGTTGAGGTCGAACGAGCTGTCGGCGTCGAGCATTTCAGGGATCGGCACCAGGGGAGCGCCGGAGATGACCCCGGCCCGATAGCGCTTGGGTTGGTCCAAGAGCCGAAACAGTGTGACCACTGAACCGAACGAGTGGCCCTGCGCGATCAGCGGCAGCCTCCCCTGCTTACGCGTGGGCCCAGACTGTTCGCCTTCGACAAGCTCGGTGAGGGTGTCGGCGAGTTCGGAGCTCTCGACGATGGAGCCGAAGTCTCCGCGGGTGCCCGGGCTGAGCCCGTGTCCGAACTGGTCGATCGCCCACAGGTCGATGCCGGAGGCGTTGAGTGCGAAGCCGTAGCGGTGATAGACCCCGGTGTGCTCGCCGAAGCCGTGCAGGAAGATGACCGCGGCGCGCGGTTCGGCGGCGGCCCAGTGCCGGTAGTAGGCGCGGCCCTTCGGATGATCGATGAACGGCATGCCCAAGCCTGTCTCAACGGTGCGATTCTGCCAACCGCCGATCAATTGCTGCCAGCGGAATTAAAGCTCTGAGCAGTCTGTTTGCAACATTAGACCGGCGAGAAGATTCGCCGGCAAAGCTACAGAAGAAGGCAAGAAGATGAAGAATTTTGGATTCGCCGCTGTGATCGCAAGTGGTTTGGCCGCTGCCGTCATCGGCCTGGCGGGCCCCGCCCAGGCGGATACCGGCCACAATGACTGGGTCAACACCATCCAGCCCACGGTCACGGTGCCCCAAGTCGATACGAGCGTGCATCAGAGCCGCTGACAAACTCTCACGCAAAAGGGCACTCACCGCGGTGGGTGCCCTTTTCCGTGCCCTTCTCAGTGCGCGCCCAGCAGCACCTCGCGGTGTGCGGTCATGCGGGTTTGGATCGCGTCCACAACCGCGGCGACCTCGGGTCTGCGCAGTGTCTCGGCGCGGGTGACGAGCCAGTACGTCAACCGGACCGCCACCTCCTCGCGCAGCACCCGGACGAGGTCGTCATGGCGATCGGCCATGAAACACGGCAGCAGGCCGATACCCGCGGCCGCCCGGGTCGCCTCGACATGGACGAAGACATTGGTCGAAGTGACGGATTCGCGCATGGCGGGGGCGAAGCTGGTAGCCACATCGAGGTCGTCGACCTGCAGCATCGAATCGATGAAGTACACCAGCGGATAGCGGGCAAGGTCCGCGACATTCGTCGGAGTCCCGTTTTCCACCAAATAGTCGCGCGCGCCGTAGAGGCCGAGGCAATAGTCGCCGAGCCGGATCGCTTTGGCGCGGTGCACCTTCGGCTCACCGACCACCACCTCGACGTCAAGGCCGGACCGTTGTTGTGTGGCACGCCGCGTGGCGGCGACAATCTCGACCGCAACGTTCGGGTGGTTGCGTTGCACCGCAGCGGCAGCCGGTGCGGCGATATAGGCGGAGAAGCCGTCGGTCGCCGATATCCGGACCACACCCTCCAGTGCGCGCTGGCCGCCTGTCTGGACGGTCAGCGAGCGCACGGCCGATTCGACGGCCTCGGCGGCCGACAACGCGTCGCGACCGAGGTCGGTGAGCTCCCAACCACCGGCGACCCGGGCCAGTACCCGACCGCCGATCGACTGCTCCAATGCGGCGATGCGGCGCGAGATGGTGGTGTGGTTGAGGCCGAGTTCTTCCGCGGCGATGTTGTAGCGGCCCGAGCGACCGACGGCCAGCAACACAAGAAGGTCGTCGGCGCTGGGTTGGTGACCAGAAGAGCGAGAAGACACAGCCATATCTGCATTTTTGCAGATAGCTCCTGCAGTTTTGATCATTGCAGGTGAGGGTAACTGCAGGAATACTCACAAAGATCTGTGCGGTGCATCACAATCGAGGAGCGTTCGATGACGATTCACAACGATCCGAAAGCCACCGGAATTGACTCCGCTTCAGTTCCGGCCGGTCTCAAGCGTGTCGTGGCGGCATCGATGGCGGGCACTGTCGTCGAGTGGTACGAATTCTTCCTCTACGGCACGGCCGCCACTTTGGTCTTCAACAAGGTGTTCTTCCCAGCCACAGACAGTGCGTACGGAGCCATCTTCGCCGCATTTCTCACCTATGCGGTTGGCTTCGTCGCCCGCCCCCTCGGCGGTGTCGTCTTCGGTCATTTCGGGGACAAATATGGTCGCAAGAAGCTGTTGCAGTTCGCGATCCTGCTCGTCGGTGTCGCCACGTTCCTGATGGGCTGCCTGCCTACGTACGGTCAGATCGGCGTCTGGGCACCGGTACTCCTGGTGGTTCTTCGCTTCTTGCAAGGCTTCGCCGTCGGCGGTGAGTGGGGCGGGGCTGTCCTGCTGGTGGCCGAACACAGTCCGAACAAGAGCCGCGCCTTCTGGGCCAGTTGGCCGCAGGCCGCGGTCCCACTAGGCAACATGCTCGCGACGGTAGTGCTGTGGGTGCTGACCGCGACACTGTCGGAACAGGACTTCCTGTCGTGGGGATGGCGGGTCGCGTTCTGGCTGTCCGCAGTGGTGGTGCTGATCGGCTATTACATCCGGACGAAGGTCAGCGATGCGCCGATATTCGTTGAGACACAACAGGAAGTGGAGCGGGTCAAGGCCGTCTCCTATGGTGTCGTCGAGGTGCTCAAGCGGTACCCTCGCGGAGTTTTCACCGCCATGGGTCTGCGGTTCGCCGAGAACATCATGTACTACCTCGTCGTCATCGTGTCGATCACCTACCTCAAGGTGCAGGTCGGTGTCGACACCACTGCGATCCTGCGGTACATGCTGGTCGCTCACGCGGTGCACTTCGCGGTGATTCCCCTCGTCGGCCGGATTGCTGACCGTTACGGTCGCCGGCCTGTCTATCTTGTCGGGACGGTCTTGGCGTCAACCTGGGGCTTCTTCGCGTTCCCGATGATGGACACCGCGAACTACCTGCTCATCATCGCCGCCATCGTCATCGGTCTGATCATCCACTCACTCATGTACGCGCCGCAGCCGGCGATCATGGCAGAGATGTTCCCCACCCGGATGCGGTATTCCGGTGTCTCCCTTGGCTATCAGGTCACCTCGATCGTGGCGGGTTCACTTGCGCCGGTCATCGCCGTCAAGCTGCTAGAGATCTATGACTCCTGGGTGCCGATCGCGATCTACCTCGCGGCCGCCTCGGTGGTCACCCTCATCGCTGTGCTCTACATGCGGGAAACGAACGGCCTTGACCTCGAGACCATCGACGAGGCCGACCGTGAGGATCTGGCAAAGGCCGGCGTCGTATGACCGAACTCGCCGGCCGCACAGCGCTTGTCACCGGCGGTGCGAGCGGTATCGGCGAGGCGTGCGCCCGGGAGCTGGCCGGGCGAGGAGCCATGGTCACCGTCGCCGACCGCGACGACGTCGGCGCCAAATCTGTGGCCGACGAAATCGGCGGAAAGGCCTGGGCTGTAGATCTTTCCGATGTCCGCGCGCTGGAAGAGCTACAGCTCGAGGCGGACATCCTGGTCAACAACGCCGGAGTGCAGCACGTCAGCCCGATACCCGATTTCCCGCCGGATCGCTTCCGCCACATGATGACGCTCATGGTGGAATCGCCGTTTTTGTTGATCCGCGCCGTGCTGCCGCATATGTACAGACGAAACTTCGGCCGGATCATCAACATCTCCTCGGTGCACGGCATCAGGGCATCGGAGTACAAAGTCGCCTACGTGACCGCCAAGCACGGGCTCGAGGGGCTCTCGAAAGTGACTGCGCTGGAAGGTGCGACCCATGACGTGACGAGCAACTGCGTGAACCCCGGTTATGTGCGAACACCACTGGTGGCCAAGCAGATCGCCGATCAAGCCGAGGTGCACGGCATCGCGGAGGATAAGGTGGTCACCGACATCCTCCTGAAGGAGAGCGCTATCAAACGTCTGGTGGAGCCCGAGGAAGTAGCGGCACTGGTGGGTTGGCTGGCCACACCGACCGCGGGAATGGTCACCGGGGCGTCGTACACGATGGACGGGGGCTGGAGCGCGCGATGACCGCTGCCACACCGCAATGGGTGCCTACGGACGAGGACGTCGCCAACGCACGGGTAACCGACTTCGCGCGCTTCGTCGCAGAAGAGACGGGCGTGACAACCACCGACTACACGTCGTTGTGGCAGTGGTCGGCCGATGATCCCGCCGCATTCTGGGCAGCGATGTGGGATTACTTCGGATTTGGTGACCGCCCCGGCAACGTCCTTGCGAACGAGGCGATGCCCGGGGCGCAATGGTTTCCGGGCGTCACGCTGAACTACGTAGACCAGGTCGTCCGCCATGCGCGCACCGATCGGCCGGCGATCATCCACGTCACGGAGGACGGCGCGGCCACGGAGCTGTCGTGGGCCGAATTGCTCGGACGGACTGCGGCGTTCGCCGACAGGCTGCGCTCCCTCGGAGTCAGTGTGGGCGACCGCGTCGCGGGTTACCTGCCGAACATACCCGAAGCCGTCATCGCCTTTCTGGCGACGGCGAGCATCGGTGCGATCTGGAGCGCATGCGGACAGGACTACTCGGCCAAGGCAGCACTGGACCGACTCGGGCAGCTCGAACCCGTGGTGTTGGTGACCGCCGAGGGTTATCAGTTCGGCGGTAAGACCTACGACAAACGTGAGGAGATCGAGGCCCTGCGTGACGGGCTGCCGACGCTGAAGGCGACGGTCCTGGCTTCCGAACTCACCGCAACCGGTGGCGAGCTTCAAACCGTGCCTGTCGACTTCGATCACCCGCTGTGGATCCTGTACTCGTCGGGTACGACGGGCAAGCCCAAGGGGATCGTCCACGGACACGGTGGCGTCGTTCTCGAGCACTTGAAAGCCGTTGCTCTGCAGTCTGATATCGGTGCGGACGACACGTTCTTCTGGTACACCAGCCCGAGCTGGATGATGTGGAACTTCCAGATCGCCGGGCTTTTGGTGGGTGCGACGATCGTTTGTTACTCGGGCAGCCCAAGCTCTCCGCGGCCGGACGCGCTGTGGGACATCGCCGCACGCCTTCGGGTGACCGTCCTCGGCGCCAGTCCCGGATACGTGCTCGGATGCGCGAAGGCGGGCGCCGTCCCGCGCAAGGACCATGACCTGTCGGCACTGAAAACTGTAGGCATCACCGGATCGTCACTGCCACCATCGTCGTCATTGTGGTTGCGCGACAATGTCGGCGAGCATGTCCAGGTCGCATCGATCAGCGGCGGCACCGATGTGGTGTCGGCGTTCATCGGCGGTGTGCGCACGGTACCGGTGTGGCCCGGCGAGTTGTCCGCCCCGTTTCTCGGTGTCGCGCTGGACGCCTGGGACGAGTCGGGAAACCCTGTGCGCGGTGAGGTCGGCGAGTTGGTCATCACCAAGCCGATGCCGTCCATGCCGATCGGTTTCTGGAACGATCCCGACGGAGAGCGTTATCGCAGTGCCTATTTCGAGATGTTCCCCGGCGTGTGGCGACATGGCGACTGGATCACGATCACCGATCACGGCAGCATCATCGTGCACGGGAGGTCGGACTCCACCCTGAACCGGCACGGCATCCGGATGGGCAGCGCCGACATCTATCAGGCGGTGGAACGGCTGCCCGAGGTTGCCGAGGCGTTGGTAATCGGCTGCGAGCAGGAGGATGGCGGATATTGGATGCCGTTGTTCGTCGTGCCGGCCGATGGCGCCACGCTCACCGACGATCTGCGTGAACGGATAAAGAAGACGATCCGCGACGAGGTCTCTCCGCGCCACGTTCCCGACGAGATCATCGAGGCTCCCGGTGTGCCGCACACCCGCACGGGGAAGAAGCTCGAGGTGCCGATCAAGAAGCTGTTCGCAGGCGCCGACGCCGCGAAGGTGGTGGAGCGCAGCGCCGTCGACGACCCGGAGCTGCTGGACTGGTACGCAAACCTGAAGCGCTAAGCGATTCAGTTCTCCGAACGGATGATGTTGTCCTCGGCGTCGTCATAGGTCGATGTGACTGTGGTGTCCATGTGAATCCTCCCTCGTGAGTAGTTTTGGCTTGCGGTGTAGCTGCTGATTCCCAAGCTATGGACCAAAACTTGGTGTTTCCTTGGCGATCCCCAAGGTATGGATCCTCAGTCGCGATGACTCGCTTGTGCTCACCCCGCCGGAATTGTCAGTAGACCGAGGCATAATCGAATGTATGTTCGATTGCGAGTTCGCCGAGGCCGATGACGCCACGGTCGTGGCCGCGATCGAGGATGGCGCTCGGGTTGAGGCCGCAGCAGCGGCGCGCCGCCTGGCCGCGGTCGCTGAACTGGCCCGCCGCCGGGTGATCGACGATGGCGATGATCCGCGGGTGTGGTGGGCCTGCGATGCGTGGGATTGCGCCTCAGCGGAGGTCGCCGCGGCGATGAATATCAGCTCCCGTAGGGCCTCGGGGCAAATGCGCATCGCGGAGTCGTTGCGCGATCACCTACCTTTGGTGGCCGCGCTGTACCGGCGAGGTCTGCTCAGCAGCCGGGTGGTCTCGACGATCACCTGGCGCACCCGCCTTGTCACCGACGATGCGGTGTGGGCGATGCTCGACGCCGCGCTGGCGCAGCGAGCCGAAAAGTGGGGTCCGCTGCCGGAGAAGACCTTCATCGCGGCACTCGACGCGCTGGTGCTGCAATTCGACAAGGCGGCGCTGATCGACAGTTGTGAGGTGGCGCGTACCCGGGACTTGCAGATCGGCTTCTACGACGACGAGGCAGGGCTGACGGCGGTGTGGGGCGCGCTGCAGGCCGCCGACGCGGCGGTCTTGGATAAGAAGGTCGCTCGATGGCGTCACTGTGTGCGTCAACGATCCACGCTCGATCAAGGAGCTGCTCCGCATTCACTAGGCGCATTGCCACAGCTACACACGACCATCGTGACACCGCCCGGAAACCCCAGCCCGCACCGAAATCCTCGGTCGTCATCCACGTGCTCACCGACCAAGACGCCGTCAATGCCGCACAGGCGACCCCGGCCCCCGCGACCCCCGCACCCGTATCGGCGGGGACCGCGATCCTGTCGGGTACTGAGGTGATCCCGACACCGCTGCTGGCCGAACTCCTGCGCAACGGCGCCACACTACGACCGCTGTGCACACCTGATGAAAAACCCGAGCAGCGATACCGACCGTCGGCGAAACTGGCCCGCCATATCCGCAACCGGGATCTGACGTGCCGCTTTCCCGGGTGTACGGCTCCGGCCGAGTTCTGCGATATCGACCATGTGATCCCGTATCCGCTCGGGGCGACGCATCCGTCGAATTTGGCGTGCCTGTGCCGAAAACATCATCACCTCAAGACCTTTTGGACCGGCGATTGGGCGCTCACACTGCTGCCCGATGGTGTGGCGGTGTGGACGTCACCCGCGGGCCGCACCTACACCACCCATCCGGGGTGTCGAAGTTTCTTCCCCGACTGGGACACCAGCACCGGCGAACTTCCACCGCCACCGACACCACAGGCATTCAGCACCGACCGCGGCGTGATGATGCCCCGCCGCAAACGCACCCGCGCCGCCGACCGCGCTGCACACATCAAAGCCGAACGTGAACACAACAATTCAGACCCACCAAGCGACCCGGACCCACCACCGGTCTAACCGAGCCACACGCCGATGCGGCGCACGGCCTCGGTGATGACATTCGACGGACCTGCGAACGACAGTCGTACGAACGATCCACCGCGCACCGTGTCGAAGTCGATGCCGGGCGCGATCGCAACACCAGTGTCGTCCAGAAGCTTCGAGCAGAACGACAGCGAATCCGCCGTCAGATGCGATACGTCGGCGTATACGTAGAAGGCCCCGTCGGTCGGGGCCAGTTTGTCGATGCCGATTCCCCGTAGCCCGTCCAGTAGCAGTCGTCGATTGTCCGCGTAGTGGTCCAGCAGCGCGTCGGCTTCCGCGATCGACTCAGGCGTGAAGGCCGCGACCGCAGCGACCTGTGCCAGCGTCGGCGGGCAGATGGTGAAGTTGCCTGTCAGACGGTCGACAGCGCGCTGCAATTCCTGCGGAGCCAGCAGCCACCCCAACCGCCAACCGGTCATCGCGTAGTACTTCGAAAAGCTGTTGACCACAACGGCTTCGCGCGACGTCTGCCATGCGCAGCTCGTCGCAGGTGCGCCCTGGTAGACCAGCCCGTGGTACACCTCATCGCTGATCAGCCGCACACCCGAGGACGCACACCACGATGCGATCGCCGCCAGTTCCTCCGGCGGGATCACCGTGCCGGTCGGGTTGGCGGGGCTGGCGACGATGACGCCCTGCACCGGCGGATCGAGCTCGGCGAGCATCTGCACGTTCGGCTGGAACCGGGTGTCGGGCCCACACGGGATCTCGACGACCTCGCACCCCAGCGCCGAGAGGATGTTGCGGTAGCAGGGATAGCCGGGGCTCGCGATGGCCACCCTGTCGCCTACGTCGAAGCAGGCCAGGAAAGCCAACAGGAATCCACCGCTGGAGCCGGTCGTGATCACCACATCGGCCGGGTCTACCGCGAGGCCGTGCCGGTCCTGATACGACGCTGCGATCGCGGATCGCAACTCCGGGATGCCGAGCGCGACCGTGTAGCCGAGAACGGTGCTGTCCAGCGCCGCCTTCGCGGCCGCCCGTACCGCCTGCGGGGCCCCGGCGCTGGGCTGGCCGGCCGACAGGTTCACCAGATCGCCGTGACTGCGCTGGCGCTCGGCTGCGGCCAGCCACACATCCATCACATAGAACGGCGGGATGCCTGCACGTAACGCGACACTCATCACATATCGGCCGGCAGCTGATCGAGGTCGTGGAAGAACGGGTGCACGTCGGCTGAACGCAGAATGGTCTTCCACGGCTCGTCGCCCGCGGGAAGCCCGAGATTCTGGTCCAGGACGAAGCTCAACATTTTCGCGAGCCTACGTCGCCAGCCTGAGGAGCAATGCAGAATCCTTGCGTGGACGTTCAGTGGGAAACGCGGGTGGTCGCCGTCGACGGCGTCCGCAGTCCTGTGCGGATCGGCGGACCCGAATCGGCCGATCCGGTGCTCTTCGTCCACGGCAACAACGCCGGCGCCGACTGGGGCCCGCTGACCAACCGGGTCGCCGAGTTCGCCCGCGTCATCGCACCTGAACTGCCGGGCTTCGGCGGCGCCGACAAAGCCCCCGATTGGGGCTACAACGTCGCGCACTACGCCGCGCACCTCGATGGGCTGCTGAGTCAGCTCGAGACACGACCGGTTCATCTGGTGGCACATGACTTCGGCGGGCCGTTCGCGCTGGCGTGGGCCGCCGACCATCTGGACCGGACCGCCTCCATCACCCTGATCAACACCCCGCGGCGCATCAATCACACCGCCGCGAAGATCTGGCGCACGCCGGTCCTCGGCGAGCTCTCCGGCATGATCGCCAACGCCCCGACGCTGCGGGCGGTGATGAACCGCACCGATCCCGGGGCTTCCCGAAGAGCACCGGGACCAGATCATCGAACACATGCTGGTGCCGGGCACCAAACGTGCCGTCGTCGAGTTGTACCGATCGACCGGTGAGCACGCCATCGAGCCCTACATCGACCGGCTCGCGGAATTCACCGGCGACGTGCTCATCGTCTGGGGAGACAAGGATGCGTATATCGGGTCCGAGCAAGCGGAGGATCAACGGCAGATCTTCCGCAATGCCCGAGTGGAAGTGATTGCGGGAGCAGGACATTGGCCGTGGCTCGAACAACCAGAAGTGGTGGCCGGACATCTGACCGGCTTCCTGCGCGGAGGCTAGAACACTTCGGATTCGAGTCGCCTCAGGTGTTCCCGCGGCGGCCCGAGCAGTTGCGCGCTACCGTGCGCACGCTTGAAGTACAGCTGAATGTCGTGTTCCCAGGTGATGGCGATACCGCCGTGCATCTGGACCGCCTCGCCTGCGACCTTCGAGAACGCCTCGCTGGCCGAGAAGCGTGCCAGCGCCGCCGACGTCGATGAGGGCTCGGCGATCGCCTCATTCACCACCGCACGCGCGGACTGCACCGCGACGTACAGATCGGCCATTCGGTGCTTGAGCGCCTGGAAGCTGCCGATCGGCCTGCCGAACTGAACCCTGTCCTTTGTGTACGCGACCGTGAGGTCCAGACACCGCGCGGCCGCACCGATCTGCTCGGCGGCCAACAGGATCGCGGCCGTGTCGGCCAGGCCGGGGTCCGCGCCGATGCCGCTGGCCTCTTGGGGCTCGACACGGGCCAGTCGTCGTGTCACGTCCATGGCGTCGACGCGGTGCGCGGTGAACTTCGTAAGTCGCCTCAACTGCTCACCGTCCGCGGCGATCACGATGTCGGCGACGTCACCGTTGATCACGAGATCGGCGTCGAACGCGACGGCGCCGATCTTCGTGCCTGCCGCAAGTTCCTCGAGTGCCTCGGTGTCCTGCTGATCTGCGGCCAGCAGCGCAAGCTCCGCCAGTGTCGTGCCGAGCAGCGGCGTGGGCACAAGTGCCCTGCCCAGTTCCTCGAGCACGACGGCGGCATCGGCCAGCTCGCCGCCTGCCCCGCCCAGTTCTTCGGGCACCACCAGCGCGGCGGCACCCACCTGCTCGCACAACAACTTCCAGAGTGACTCGTCGTAACCGCGCTCCGACTCGATCGCCGACCGTACTGCGGCGGGCGATGCATGCTTGTCGACCAGCGCGGCTACCGTGTCGCGCAGCAGTTCGCGTTCTTCACTCACAATGCCTCCAATAGGCGTCGCCGATGCAGTGCAGGATCGCCCCACGCCGAGCGCAAGGCCTGCACCCGCAATAACCACAGCGACATGTCGTGCTCTTGCGTGAACCCGATGGCACCGTGTGTCTGCAGCGCCGAGCGCGCCGCCAGTAGCGCGGCATCGGAGGCGGCCACCTTGGCGGCACTGACATCTCGTGCGGTCTCGGGCGACTCGGTCGGCCACCGACAGCGCCGCCCCGTATACGAGGGGGCGCGCCAGCTCGAGGGCGATGTGCACGTCGGCGAGTTTGTGCTTGATCGCCTGGTACGTACCGATCACCTTGCCGAACTGGCTGCGCTGCTTGGCGTATTCGACGGACATGTCGAGCAGGGCCTGTCCCGCGCCGACCAACTGCGCTGCCGTCGCAAGAACGCCGAACTCGTAGGCGCGCGCCACGTCAGCCGCCTTGCCATCGCCGGAAGCGCTGACGGCGAACAGTTTGCGGCTGGGGTCGACCGATTCCACCTGCTCGCCCGCTGTGCCATCGCTGACCCCGTTATTGGCGGCCACCAGGATCAATCCCGCAGTATCGGCGTCCACGGCGCGTGGTACCTGCGGCGGCAGCGCGACCGTGGCGATCAGCTCACCGGACGCCAGCGCCGCGCTGCGGTCGTCATCGGCGAGCAGAATCGGTGCCACCGCAATCGATTCGGTCACCGGGCCCGGAACGCACCACCGGCCCAGCCGCTCGGCGGCCACCGCCAGGTCGACGGGGTGCGCGTCGATCCCGTCGAACTTCTCGGGAACGATCAGTGCGGTCACCCCCAGATCGGCCAGCTGCGCCCACACCTTGCGGCCCGGTGCGGTGTCACCCGCGGCCCACGCGCGAATGGCAGCGGGCAGGTCGGCCGCCCCGAGGGCTGCGTCGATGCTCGCGGCGAAGTCGCGCTGCTGTTCGTCCAGATCGAACTTCACTTCGCCTTCTCCCGCGGTAGGCCCAGCAGCCTTTCGGCGATGATGTTGCGCTGAATCTCGTTGGTGCCGGCGTAGATCGGGCCGCCAAGCGCGAACAGCAGCCCCTCGGTCCACGAGTCGGCAAGCTCGCCGTCGGCGCCACGCATGTCGAGCGCGGCCTGATGGATCGCCACATCGAGGTCCGACCAGAACACCTTCGTCACCGACGATTCGGCGCCCAGCTCACCACCGCGCACTCACCCTCGTCACCGTCCCGAACGTGTGCAGCCGGTAGGCCTGCGCCTTGATCCACGCGTCGGCCACACGGTCGGCGTATACGGGATCGGGGTCTGCTTTCCACTGCGCGACCAGACGTTCGGCTGGGGCGAGGAAGCGCCCGGGGCTGCGCAGCGACATGCCGCGCTCATTGCTCGACGTGCTCATCGCAGCACGCCAGCCTTCGTGTACCTCGCCGATCACGTCGTTGTCGGGCACGAACACGTCGTCGAGGAAGATCTCCCCGAATCCGGTGTCGCCGCCCAGCTGCGCGATCGGGCGCACCGTGACGCCGTCGGCCTTCAGGTCGAACATGAAGTACGTCAGCCCTTTGTGCCGCTGCGCCTCGGGATCTGAGCGGAACAACCCGAACGCGCGCTCGCCGAACGGCGCTCGCGAACTCCAGATCTTCTGGCCGTTGAGCAGCCAACCACCGTCGGTCCTGATGGCGGTCGATCGCAAGGACGCAAGGTCGCTGCCGGACTCCGGCTCTGACCACGCCTGCGCCCAGATCTCCTCGCCGCTGGCCATTTTCGGCAGTACCCGGTCGAGCTGTTCCTCTGTTCCGTGCGCGAACAGCGTCGGCGCCAGCATCGAGATACCGTTGGCACTCGCCCTTCCGGGAGCGCCGGCGCGGAAGTACTCCTCCTCGTAGACGACCCATTGCAGCAGCGACGCGTCCCGCCCGCCGAACTTCTCGGGCCACGTGATCACCGAAAGGCCGGCGTCGAAGAGCACCTTGTCCCAGCGCCGGTGCTGTTCGAAGCCCTCGGCGGTGTCGTAGGACTTGGTCGGGAACGCGTCCTTGTTCGCGGCGAGAAATTCGCGCACCTCGGATTGGAAGCCCAGCGTCGCGTCGTCGAAGTTGAGATCCATCAGACCCTTTCTCGCAGAAGCGGCTTGACCACTTTGCCTCCCGGATTGCGCGGCAGCACATCGAGGAACTCCACCGACCGTGGTGTCTTGAAGTTCGCGAGATGCTCACGCGTGTAGGCGATTACCTTCGCTTCGTCCAGGTCCGCATCCGGCTTGAGGACCAGGAACGCCTTGCCGACCTCGCCGAGCCGGTCGTCGGGAACCCCGATGACGGCCGACTCGGCGACGCCGTCGAGCCGAGCCAGTACCTGCTCGATCTCGGCGGGGTAGACGTTGAACCCACCGCAGATGTACATGTCCTTGAGCCGGTCGGTGATGGTCAGATTGCCGCGCTCGTCCAACCGCCCGACGTCCCCGGTGTGCAGCCAGCCCTCGGAGTCGATGGCCGCGGCGGTGGCCTCGGGGTCGTCGAGGTAGCCGAGCATGACGTTGGGTCCGCGCAGCAGCACCTCACCCGCGCTTGATCCGTCTTCACCTGCCGGGCCGGTGCTGTCGATGCGCAGTTCGAAATCGGCGATCGGACGGCCGCAGGTCGTGGCCACGGTGACCGCATCGTCTTCGGCGCGGCACATCGTCCCGAACCCGTTGGCCTCGGTCAGGCCGTAGGCGGTCAGCACGATGTCGATATCGAGTTCGGTCTGCATCCGCTCGATCAATACCACCGGGACCGTCGCCGCACCGGTAACCGCGAACCGCAGCGAGGTCAGGTCGTAGTCGCCGCGCTTCGGGTGGTCCAGAAGGATCTGATAGATCGTCGGCGGCCCGGGCAGCACGGTGATTCGGTGTTCGGCCACCGCGGCCATCGCCTTCTCGGGGTCGAACGTCAGCTGCGGGATCAGCGTCGCGCCGGTCTGCAGGCAGGCCAGGATGCCGGCCTTATATCCGAAGTTGTGGAAGAACGGGTTGATGCACAGGTAGCGGTCGGCGCTGGTGAGCTGTCCGCAGGCGGCCCACGCCGCGGGGGCGTCGAGGGACTGGCGATGTGCGCATAGCGCGCCCTTGCTGCGGCCGGTGGTGCCGGACGTGAAGAGGATGTCGGAGACGTCGTCGGGGGTCAGGGCTGCGGCACGGGCGTCGACGGCCTCGATGTCGCTACCGCGGGCGGCGAACTCGTCCCACGTGCCGTCGTCCTTCTCGATAGGGACCCGGATGACGTGCCGAAGGTCGGGCAGCGCACCGCGGTCGATGGACGCGGCCTTGTCGGCGCCGAGGAACTCGCCCGCCGCGAAGAGCAGGGGAGCGCCGGTGCGGGAGAGGATGTCGCTGGCCTCGCTAGCGGTGTAGCGGGTGTTCAGCGGCACCATCACCCCGCCCGCGTAGTGCGTGGCAAGGCACGCGACAACCCAGTGCCAGGTGTTAGGCGACCAGATGGCGACGCGGTCTCCGGCCTGCACGCCCAGGTCGATCATGGCTGCGGCGGCCTGCCGCACCTCTGTGCGCAACTGCGCGTAGGTCAGCTGACGATCGTCGGTGACCAGCGCGTCGTGGTCGGAGAATTGGTCGGCAATCCGGTCCAGGACCTGCGGAATGGTCCTCAGATCGGGCGTCATCGATGCTCCTCTAACAAAGCAAGTGCTTGGTAGGTTAGCCTACAGGGGTGATAGAGGTCCAGGAGTTCAGGGCCGAGGTCCGCGACTGGCTCGCCGAGAATCTCACCGGCGAATTCGCTGCGCTCAAAGGCCTCGGGGGGCCGGGTCGCGAGGACGAGGCGTTCGAGGAGCGGCTGGCGTGGAACCGGCATCTCGCGGCGGCGGGTTTGACGTGTCTTGGCTGGCCGTCCGAACACGGCGGCCGCGGTCTGTCCGTTGCACACCGCGTCGCGTTCTACGAGGAGTACGCCAAGGCCGATGCGCCGGACAAGGTGAACCACTTCGGCGAGGAACTGCTCGGCCCGACCGTGATCGCCTATGGCACCCCGGAGCAGCAGAAGCGATTCCTGCCGAAGATCCTCGACGTCACCGAGCTGTGGTGTCAGGGCTACTCCGAGCCGGGCGCGGGCAGTGATCTCGCGAATGTCGCGACGACGGCCGAACTCGACGGCGACCAGTGGGTGATCAACGGCCAGAAGGTGTGGACGTCGATGGCGCACCTGTCGCAGTGGTGCTTCGTCGTGGCCCGCACCGAGAAGGGTTCCAAGCGCCACGCCGGTCTGTCGTACCTGCTGGTGCCACTTGACCAACCCGGCGTCGAGGTACGCCCGATCGTGCAGCTCACCGGCACCGCGGATTTCAACGAAGTGTTCTTCGACGACGCCCGCACCGAAGCCGATCTGGTGGTCGGTACGCCGGGCGACGGTTGGCGCGTCGCGATGGGCACACTGACATTCGAGCGCGGCGTCTCCACGCTCGGACAGCAGATCCGTTATGCGCGTGAGCTTTCCAACCTCGCTGACGTCGCGAAGCGCAACGGCACGGCCGATGACCCACTCATCCGGGAGCGGTTGACCCGGTCCTGGGTAGGCCTGCGCACGATGCGGTCGTATGCCCTGGCCACTATGGACGTTGAGCAGCCGGGTCAAGACAACGTATCGAAGCTGTTGTGGGCCAACTGGCATAGAGATCTCGGTGAGCTGGCGATGGACATCGTCGGCAAGGCGGGGCTGGTGGCCGAAGACGGCGAGTTCGATGAGTGGCAGCACCTCTACCTGTTCACGCGAGCCGACACCATCTACGGCGGGTCCAACGAGATACAGCGCAACATCATCGCCGAGCGCGTGCTCGGCCTACCACGTGAGGTCAAGGGATGAGTCTGGCGCAAGCCCCCAAAGAGATCGAGGGGCACGGACTTCTGACCGGAAAGGTAGTCGTGGTGACGGCCGCCGCCGGCACCGGCATCGGCTCGGCGGTGGCGCGACGCGCGCTGTTCGAGGGCGCCGACGTGGTGGTCTCCGACCACCATGAGCGGCGACTGAACGAAACACGCGATCAGTTGATCGAACTCGGCCTCGGCCGGGTCGAGAGCGTGGTCTGCGACGTGACGTCCACCGCGCAGGTCGATGCGCTGATCTCGTCGACGACCGCCCGGCTGGGACGACTCGACGTGCTGGTCAACAATGCGGGCCTGGGCGGCGAGACTCCTGTCGTGGACATGACCGACGAGGAGTGGGATCGCGTTCTGTCCGTGACGCTCACGTCGGTGATGCGTGCGACGCGCGCAGCGCTTCGGTACTTCCGGGAGGCAGACCACGGCGGCGTGATCGTCAACAACGCCAGCGTCCTTGGCTGGCGCGCACAGCACTCGCAGTCGCACTATGCCGCGGCCAAGGCGGGAGTGATGGCCCTGACACGCTGCAGCGCAATCGAAGCCGTCGAGCACGGCGTGCGGATCAACGCGGTGTCGCCGAGCATCGCCCGGCACAAGTTTCTCGAGAAGACGAGCTCATCGGAGCTGCTGGACAGGCTCTCGGAGGGCGAGGCGTTCGGGCGGGCGGCCGAGCCATGGGAGATCGCCGCCACGATCGCGTTCCTCGCCAGCGATTACTCCAGTTACCTCACCGGCGAAGTGATATCGGTATCGAGCCAGCGCGCCTGAGGCGCTCGTCTCGCATATCTCCACAGTATCTTCACAATCGCTGCCCGGAAGCACCACACTCGGCACCTACAGTCTGATGTGTGAAGCGGATTCTGGTGGTCGACGACGAGCCGACCATCCTCGCTGCGGTCGCAACGAGGCTTCGCGCCGAGGCGTTTCTCGTCGAAACGGCCGTCGACGGACCGTCGGCGGTGGCCACCGCTGCGGCCACCGCTCCTGACCTGGTCGTACTCGACGTGATGCTGCCCGGATTCGACGGACTGGAAGCCTGCCGTCGAATTCAGGCCCAGCGATCGACGCCGGTGCTGATGCTCACCGCTCGAAGTGACGAGACGGACATGCTGATCGGCCTCGGTATCGGCGCCGACGATTACCTCACGAAACCGTTCAGCATGCGCGAACTCGTCGCGCGCGTTCGGGTCCTGCTGCGCCGGGTGGAGCGGGTGTCTGCGCCGCAGACAGTGTCGGTCGGCGAATATCGAATCGACCTGCAGGCGCGCAGAGTTCACCTTGGTAATGACGAAATCCGGCTTACCCGAACCGAATTCGACCTGCTCGCATTTCTCGTGGGGCGACCAGGCGCCGCGGTCGCCCGCGAGACACTGCTCGAACAGGTGTGGGGCTGGGCTTCTGACGTCGAGACCCGCACAGTGGACAGCCATGTCAAGGCTCTTCGGCGAAAACTGGGACCGGAACTGATCCGAACGGTACATGGAGTCGGCTATGCATTGGAAATGCCCCGATGAGCGGATTCGGCACACTGTGGGATCGGCTACCGCGTCCGCTTGACCCCTTTGGATCGTTCAAGGTCAAGACGGGTCTACTCGTCGGCGGTGCAATCACGTTGGCGGCGTTTACCTTTTGGATCGGTGCCAGCTGGCAGTTCCGGTACGCCTTGTTGGCTGCCCTGGCGACCTCGCTGGCCTTCACGCAGTTCGTGGCACATGGGATGACATCGCCGCTGCGGCAGATGACGGCCGCCGCCCGTGCGATGGCACGCGGCGACTACAGCGTCCGGGTGCGGGCGACCTCACGCGACGAAATCGGTCAATTGGCAACAGCGTTCAACCAAATGTCGGCCGATCTCAGCGCCGCGGACGAGTATCGGCGTGGACTCATCGCCAACGTCTCACACGAATTGCGCACCCCGATCGCCGCCCTGCGTGCGCTGCTGGAGAACGTGGTCGACGGTGTGGCCGAGCCGGATGCGGCGACCATGCGGATGGCGTTGTCGCAGACCGAGCGACTCGGCGAACTGGTCACCAATCTGCTAGATCTCTCTCGCCTCGAGGGCGGCGCAATTCCGCTGCAGATCAGCAGATTCGGCGTCGACGATTTCCTGCGCGATGCCATCGAACACGTCAGCTGCGGGCCGGATGATCCCCGGGTGACGGTGCGGGTGATGCCATCCACGCTCGTGGCCACCGCTGACCCGGCGCGTCTGCGCCAGGTGGTGGTCAATCTGGTGAACAACGCCATTCGGCACAGCCCGCAAGGCGGCCAAGTCTCGGTGCTGGCGTCTGCTGCCGAGCCTGCCGGCCTTCGCCTGGAGGTGTCAGATTACGGCCCCGGGATCGCACCGACGGAGCGGCAACGGGTTTTCGAGCGTTTCACCCGTGGGGCCACCTCCGAGGGCGGCACCGGCCTTGGCCTGGCGATTGCCCGGTGGGCAGTCGAGTTACACAGCGGCACAATCGAAGTGATGGATACGCAGGAGGGATGCCGGATCGCGGTCGTCATCCCGGACGCATCGACAGTGGAGGATCCGACATGACGACGATGTATCCGGGCGCCTACGGGGCCCCGCCCTCGCCTTCACCGCCTCCACTCGGCCCGATGCCGCCGCGGCAGGGCGAACCGGGGTGGACGATCTGGCCGAGGCGGATCTGGCCGATCGACCCGCTGGCCGTTGTGCCCCGCCGGTTGCTTTTCGCCGCGGCCATCGCAGGTGTGATCGGGACCGCGCTGTGGCGGCCGACTGTGCTGAGCATCGGCTACCTCGTCGTCGGGGTGATGGTGTTGGGCATCGTGTACGGCACAGCGGGCCGCAGGCCCACCCGTGACGAATGGTTCGGGATCGGGCTGTGCTTGGCGCTGCTCTCTGTGTCGGCGGTGCTGGCCGCCGAGTGGGTGGGAGGTCTCTGCCTCGTGGCGGCATGGGTGGTGGGCTGGTGCACGCTCGGCGGTGGTCACACCTGGACCGCGGTATTAAGCGGACCGTTTCTGCCGTGGCTCTTGCCGGGCCGGGTGTCGGGATGGGTCCGGCGCCTCCGCGGGCCGGCGACACGGAGCCGCCCCGGCGGCGACATCGCGACACGGAGCCGCCCCGGCGGCGACATCGCGACACGGAGCCGCCCCGAGCTTGGCCGGGCTGCGGTCGTCCTGGGCGTCACCGTTGTCCTCGCTCTTGTCTTCGGTGGGCTGTTCGCCTCCGCCGACCCTGCATTCGCGCACCTGGTCGACAACGTGGTGCCCGAATTCGACGGCGGCGACGTCGCCGCGCGGCTCGTGGTGTCGGGGCTCGTGGTGGCCTTCGTCTTGGCCGGCGGCTATCTGATCCGGTTCCGGCCGCGGCTCGACGACATGGCTCCTGCGCCGATGCGACCGGTGCCGCGGTGGGAATGGGCGCTGCCGCTCGGCGTGCTCGACGTGTTGTTCATCGCCTTCGTGGCGGTGCAGGCGAGCGTGTTGTTCGGCGGCCACACACATGTGCTGGAAACCGCGGGCCTGACGTACGCCGAGTACGCGCGGCAAGGGTTCTGGCAATTGCTGTGGGTGTCGGGCCTGACGATGCTGGTGTTGAGTGTCGTCATCCGGGTGGCGGGGCGAGCGACCGCGGCCGATCGCCGACTGCTGCGGGTGCTCGTCGGAACCCTCTGCGCCACATCGGTTGTGGTGGTGATCTCGGCGATCCACCGGATGTGGGTGTACCAGCAGGCGTACGGGTTCAGCACCGAGCGGCTGATGGTCATCACCATTGAGGTCTGGCTCGGCGTGGTGTTCCTGCTGATCGCCGGCGCCGGAATACGGATGAGCGCCCGGTGGCTGCCGCGCGCCGTGTTGGTGGCGGGTGCGCTGTCGCTGCTGGCGCTGGCCGCACTCAATCCGGAGCGCCTGATCGCCGACCGCAACATCGACCGTTTCCAACAGACCGGCCAACTGGACGCGGACTATCTGTCGACGCTTTCAGCGGACATCGACCCCGCGCTGCACCGGCTGCCCGATCCGGTGCGGGCGTGCGTGAGCGCCGCAGACTCCGAGCGCGATCCCTGGTACCTCTTCAACCTCTCGCGATCTCGTGCGGATCGGCCCGCCGACGGTCCTCTGCCAGACCTCTGTGCCGCCTATGGCCGGGACCAGTACAGCGACTAGCTTGCCGACCCAGCTCGATCGCCCCCAAACGTGACCTAGCAAGTGCTTGGTTGGTAGGCTGTCGGCATGGTGGAGCAAGCGCCTGCCCCTGCGGTGAGCCGGCGCGACGAACTTCTCGAGCTCGCCGCGGCGATGTTCGCCGAGCGCGGACTGCGGGCGACGACGGTGCGTGACATCGCGGACTCGGCGGGAATCCTGTCGGGCAGTCTGTATCACCACTTCTCCTCCAAGGAGGAGATGGTCGACGAGGTGCTGCGCGGGTTCCTCGACTGGCTGTTCGAACGCTACGAGCAGATCGCCGCGGAAGAATCGAATCCGCTGGAACGACTCAAGGGCCTGTTCATGACCTCGTTCGAGGCGATCGAAGACCGGCACGCGCAGGTCGTCATCTATCAGGACGAGGCGAAGCGGCTCGCGGGTCAGGAGCGGTTCGCCTATGTGGAGGAACGCAATCAAGAGCAGCGCAAGATGTGGCTGGATCTGCTCAACCAGGGCGTCGAGGAGGGGTACTTCCGCCCCGATATCGACGTCGACCTGGTCTACCGGTTCATCCGCGACACCACCTGGGTTTCGGTCCGCTGGTATCAGCCCGGCGGACCGCTCACGGCCGAAGAGGTTGGCCGACAGTACCTATCCATCGTTCTCGGCGGTATCACCAAAGAACAGAAAGATTGAAGCAATGACTGGAACTCCGCAGGCATACGTCATCGAAGCTGTCCGTACCGCTGTTGGTAAGCGCAACGGCGGCCTGTCCGGCGTGCACCCCGTGGACCTGGGAGCCGCCGCGTGGCGCGGATTGTTCGACCGTACCGACGTCGATCCCGGTGCGGTCGACGATGTGATCGCCGGATGCGTCGACGCGATCGGCCCCCAGGCCGGCAACATCGCCAGGCTGAGTTGGCTGGCCGCCGGATTCCCCGAAGAGGTGCCGGGTGTCACCGTCGACCGCCAGTGCGGTTCGAGCCAGCAGGCGATTTCCTTTGGTGCACAGGCGGTCATGTCCGGTACCGCCGATCTGATCGTGGCGGGTGGAATGCAGAACATGAGCCAGATCCCCATCTCGTCGGCGATGACGGTTGCCGAGCAGTTCGGGTTCACCTCACCGACCAACGAATCCAAGAGCTGGCTGCACCGCTACGGCGACCAGGAGATCTCGCAGTTCCGCGGTTCGGAGCTGATCGCCGAGAAGTGGAACCTCTCGCGCGAGGAGATGGAGCAGTACTCGCTGACCAGCCACCAGCGCGCGAAGGAGGCGATCCGCGCCGGGCACTTCGAGAACGAGATCATCGGCGTCGACGGTTTCGTCATCGACGAGGGTCCGCGCGACACCTCACTGGAGAAGATGGCCGGGCTGGCGACCCTCGTCGATGGGGGCCGGCTGACCGCCGCGATGGCCAGCCAGATCTCTGACGGCGCGAGCGCCGTGCTGCTCGCGTCCGAGCGGGCGGTCAAAGATCACGGGCTGAAACCGCGGGCACGCATCCACCACATCAGTGCCCGGGGCGCCGATCCGGTGTACATGCTGACCGGTCCGATCCCCGCCACCCAGTACGCGCTCGACAAGACGGGCCTGTCGATCGATGACATCGACACCGTCGAGATCAACGAGGCCTTCGCGCCGGTCGTCATGGCGTGGCTCAAGGAGACCAAGGCCGACCCCGCCAAGGTCAACCCCAGCGGTGGCGCGATCGCGCTCGGACACCCCCTGGGTGCGACGGGGGCCAAGCTGTTCACCACGATGCTGAACACGTTGGAGCGCACCGGCGGTCGCTACGGTCTGCAGACGATGTGCGAGGGCGGCGGCACCGCCAACGTCACGATCATCGAGCGCCTCTAAATTCGCGAGGAAAGCGGCTCTAGTGGTCGTGGATGATCACACCGCGGATGTTGCGGCCGGCGAGCATGTCGTCATATGCCACGTTGATGTCGTTGAGCTTGTACTCGGCGGTCACCGTCTCGTCGAGGAGCAGCTTGCCGTCGCGATAGAGGTTGAGTAGTCGCGGGATGTCCGCGCGCGGATTCGCCTCGCCGTAGAGGCTGCCCAGCAGCCGCTTCTGGAACAGCGTCATCATCGCCATCGGCAGGGTCGGCGTCACGTCGGCCATCGAGGCGATGGCGGTCATCACCACCGCTCCGCCCTTGCGGACGATATCCAGCGCCTCGTTGATCATCGGCCCCTTGAGCAGGCCAACCGTCAGCAGTGCGGAGTCCGCCATCACCCCGCGGGTGAGTTCTGCGACCAACTCCGTGGCCTCGGGCATCGATGTCACGAAATGGGTGGCGCCGAACTCGAATGCCTTGTCCCGCTTGGATTCCACGATGTCGACGACGATGATGTGCTCGGCGCCGGCCAGCCGTGCGCCCTGGATCGCGCCGCTGCCGATACCTCCGCAGCCGATCACGACCACGGTGTCGCCCGGAGTCACATCTGCGGTGTTGACGGCTGAACCCCATCCCGTCATCACCCCGCAGCCGAGCAGGCACGCGCGAGACAGCGGTAAGTCGTCGTCGACCTTGACCAACGAGGTCTCCGAGACCGTGCTGAGCTCGGAGAAACTTCCGACGCCGACCATGACGCCGATGTCCTTACCCTGTGCCCGGCGTCGGTAGGTGCCGTCGGCCTGCAGGCCCAACAGGATGATCGCGCCCATATCGCACAGGTTCTGATGGCCACTGGCACACCAGCGGCAGCGGCCACACGCAGGCAGGAAGGAGGCCACCACGTGGTCGCCCACCGTCAGATCCTTGACGCCAGGACCGACCTCCTGCACGACGCCGGCGCCCTCGTGCCCGCCGATCATCGGGAGCGTGACGCCGGCCAGGTCGCCGGTCTGCACATGGTGGTCGGAATGGCACAGGCCCGTGGCCTCGAAGGCGACCAGGACCTCGCCCTCTTTCGGCCCGTCGAGGTCGATCTCCTCGACGCTCCACGGCTCGTTGAGTCCCCACAGCACTGCGGCGTTCGTCTTCATGCGACGAGAGTTTAGGGAAATCCGGCCGCGGATTGGGCCGAATCGAAAGGCTTACTGTTTACGGTGCGAGAGCGTGCCCAGCGCTACGTCACTCGACGAGGGCGGCCGCGGCCTGCAGGTGTTTGACCGCATCGCGCACGATGGACTCGACCAACTCGGCACATGACGGCAGATCGTCGAGGATGCCTGCGACCTGGCCGGACGCCAGAACGCCTGCGGTGGTGTTGCCCTCCACGAGGCCCGCCTTCAGCAGCATCGGTGTGTTGGCCGCCATCACGACCTGTGACCACGTCAGCTCCTTGCCGTGCCGCATTTCCAGCCCGTCGCTGATCATCGAACGCCACGTCATGCCGGACATCTTCTTGAACTTCTGGGCATTGCGGATTGCCGCCGAGAAGCCCCGCAGTCTCGAACCGCTCTCGAGTTTCTCCACGAGTCCGGTGCGCAGCACGCGATGTGGCATGCCGTCGACCCGCGTCGACACGACGGTGCCGTCCAGTGCGGACTCGAGGTAGGTGCGCTTGACCGCATCGGGCACCGTCGAATCCGACGTCAGCAGGAACCGGGTGCCCATCGCGACACCCGCCGCGCCGTAGGACAGCGCCGCTGCCAGCCCGCGACCGTCGAAGAATCCGCCGGCCGCCACGACCGGGATGTCAACAGCATCCAGCACCGATGGCAGCAGAAGTGTTGTCGCGATCGGACCGGTGTGGCCACCGCCCTCACCGCCCTGGACGATGACCGCGTCCGCACCCCACCCGGCGACCTTCTTGGCGTGCTTGGCCAGGCCGACCGACGGAATCACCACCACGCCTGCGTCTTTGAGCTTCGCGATCAAGTCCGGTTTGGGTGCCAGCGCAAACGACGCCACCCTGACGCCTTCGCGGATCAGCAGGTCGATGCGCTCTCCTGCGTCACCGGCGTCGGCCCGGATGTTGATGCCGAACGGTTTGTCGGTCGCGGCCTTCACCTTCGTGACCGCGGTCGCGAGTTCGTCGAGCGTCATCGTCGCCGATGCGAGGATGCCCAGACCGCCGGCGTTCGAGGTCGCTGCCACCAGGCGCGCGCCCGCGACCCAGCCCATCCCGGTCTGTACGACCGGATGCTCGATACCGATCAATTCGGTCAGCGGGGTCCGCAGGCGCGTCACCGTATCTCCTTGTCCCGCAGCGACTTGGGATCGATGACCTCGCGGATCAGCTTCTGCTCGTCGTCGGTGGGCAGCCGCGTCGTATCGGCGGCGTCCAGCCCGTGTACTTCGAACGAGGTGTTCTCGGCGACCTGCTCGGCCTCCACACCGGGATGCAGCGACAGCGCGCGCATCTGATGGTCGGGACCGTTGAAGTCGAACACACCGAGGTTGGACACCACCCGGAACACGTTGACGAATCGGTACGCCGGATTCTTCTCGTCGACCTTGTCCCATCCGATGCCGGACACCACGTCGACAGAATCTCCGAACACCCGCTTGGAGTGGCTGCCGACCCAGTAGCTGGTCGCGTGGTTGACGGTGTTACCCGGCGCTCCCCGGACCCCGAACATCTGGCGGGTCGGATGCTGAAGCGGACCGAACGCCGACAGGTTCTGATTGCCGTACCGGTCAACCTGATTGGCGCCCATGACGACATGGCGCCGTCCCCAGGCCAGCGTCTCGAAGACACGGCCGAACGGCATCCATCCCTCGATCGCGCCCGCCGCGCCGAGCGCGGGAGTGTCGGCGAGGAGACGGGCTTCACCGTCGGTCAGCAAGATGTCGGGAGAGAAGGTCAGACGGGCCAGCCGGGCGCCGATGGACACCATGTTCGCCATCGGGCTGACCATGATCTCGCCGGCATCGCGGAACAATTCTGCGCACGCGACGGCGCACACCTCGGCACGGGTCACGGACATCACTTCTGTGCCTCCTTTGCCGACTGGTCTTCGGTGAACTTGCGGACCGCTGCCTGGTAATCCGCCTCGCTGCCGGACAGGTAGGTCTGCACGAACTGTTGCCAGCTCTCTTCGGATGCCGCAGCCTGCGCGTAGTGCCGCTGGAATTTCTCATCGCGGCGGTAATCCGGTTCGGCCGTGGTGAAGTGGGCGCCGTTGGGGGCCTCGACGACGCTGTCGACCATCATCCGGTTGATCAGCAGCGACTGCGGCGGGACCGCCTTGACCAATTCGTCGGTGGGCACCACCCGTTCGACGGAGAGGTAGCGCTTCTGCGCGGCCATCAGGAACAGATCGTCGAAGTACGGATCGATCCCGGTATAGGCCGCATTGCCTTGGGCATCACCGAGATTCAAATGGACGAATGCCGCGTCGAGGTTCAGCGCGGGCATCGCGATGAGCTCCTCGTAGCCATCCCCTGTCGGATAGGGCGACTTCACGGTCTTGAGCTCGTCACCCCAGAAGGTGCGTACGTCGCTGCCCAGCCCCGCGCGGATCGGCAGGAACGGTAGGCGCTGCGCCGCGGCCTGCAACCCGCAGCGCACCATGCCTTCGTCCATCTCGCGAGCTTCGATCGATCCGCTGGTGCGCGCCTTGGCGAACCACGGGTCGTAGAACGGCGGCGAATCCAGTGACACGAAGCCGTAGTAGACGCGTTTGACCTTGTCGGCCGAGCACAGCAGCCCGAGGTCCGGTCCGCCGTAAGTGACGACCGTAAGGTCATTCACATCGGTGCGTAGCAGGGCACGCACGAACGCCATCGGCTTGCGTCGCGACCCCCAGCCGCCGATGCCGATGGTCATACCGCTTTGGATGGACGAGACGGCCTCGTCCAAAGTTGTTCTCTTGTCGGTCATTCTTTCCCCTTGGAGGTCCCGGCGAACGCATCGCGATGCTCATCGGACACACCGGACAGGTTGAGCTCGAACGTAAAGCCCTGCTCCATCCGATATCTGGCGTTCGGAGGTTGCACGTCGATCAGGTTGAGTGCCTCCTTGGCGGCGCGGATGACGCGGGTGTCCTTGGCGGCGATATCGCGCGCCACCCGCAGTGCCGCCTCATCCAGCTCGTCACGCGGCACCACCTCGTGCACGGAGCCGAAGTGATGCAGGGTCGCGGCATCGACGGTGGCCGCGGTGAAGAACAGCCGCCGCATCATGTGCTGGGGCACCAGCCGAGACAGGTGCGTCGCCGCGCCCAGTGCGCCGCGCTCCACCTCGGGCAGTCCGAAGGTCGCATCGTCGGAGGCGACGATGACGTCGGCATTTCCCACCAGGCCGATTCCGCCGCCGACGCAGAAACCGTTGACCGCGGCGACGACGGGGACTTCGCACTCGTAGACGGCACGGAACGCGTGGAAGCAGCCGCGATTGGCGTCGATGAGCGCGGTGAAGCCCTCGGTGTTCTGCATCTCCTTGATGTCGACGCCGGCATTGAAGCCGCGGCCCTCGGCCCGGAGGATCACGACGTGAGTGCTGTGGTCGCGGCCGGCCGCGGTGATGGCATCGCCGAGTTCGAACCAGCCGCGCGACGGAATCGCGTTGACCTTCGGATAGTCGACGGTGACCGAGACGATGCCCGGTTCGGTGATGGTGGACGTGATGGTCATAGAAACTCCCGAGCACTTCCTGGGGGCAGTAGGAAAGCAAGCACTTGCTTGGTACGCTAGCACAGTGACCGACCGCCCAGAGATAGTCCTCGGACTCCAAGACAGGGTCGTCCTGGTGACCGGCGGAGTGCGCGGTGTCGGCGCCGGCATCAGCTCCGTGTTCGCCGCGCAGGGCGCGACCGTGGTGACGTGTGCCCGCAGGCCGGTGGAGGGATCGCCGTACGAATTCCACAGCTGCGACGTGCGCGACGACGAGTCCGTGGCGTCGTTGATCAAGACCGTCGCCGACCGGCATGGCCGCCTCGACGTCGTCATCAACAATGCGGGCGGATCGCCCTACGTCCTGGCCGCAGAGTCGTCGGCGAAGTTCAACACCAAGATCGTCGAACTCAATCTTCTCGGACCGCTGTCGGTTTCGATTCACGCGAACGAGGTGATGCAGAGCCAACCCCAGGGTGGCGCGATCATCAACGTCGCCAGCGTCAGCGGCCGCAGGCCCACACCGGGCACCGCGTCCTACGGTGCGGCCAAGGCGGGTATGGAGAGCATCACCAGCACGCTGGCCGTCGAATGGGCGCCGAAGGTGCGGGTGAACTCCGTCGTCGTCGGCATGGTGGAGACCGAGCAGTCCGAACTGTTCTACGGTGACGCCGATTCCATTGCGGCCATATCGCGCAACGTTCCACTGGGCCGTTTGGCCAAGCCCGACGACGTCGGTTGGGCCGCCGCGTTTCTGGCCTCCGATGTGGCGTCCTACATCAGCGGCGCGTCACTCGAGGTGCACGGCGGCGGCGAACCCCCGCACTATCTGGCAACTACCACTGCTGACATCAAGTAATAAGGGAGATAACGGATATGGGATTGCTCGACGGCCGCGTGGTCATCGTGACGGGTGCTGGTGGCGGGATCGGGCGCGCTCATGCGCTCGCGTTCGCCGCCGAGGGTGCGCGAGTGGTGGTCAATGACATCGGTGTCGGGCTGGACGGCTCGCCCGCGGGTGGCGGCAGTGCGGCGCAGGGTGTGGTCGACGAGATCGCCGCTGCCGGAGGCGAAGCCGTGACCAGCGGGGCCAACGTCGCCGACTGGGCACAGGCCGAGGGATTGATCCAGACTGCGGTCGACACGTTCGGCGGGCTCGACGTGCTGGTGAACAACGCCGGCATCGTCCGCGACCGGATGTTCGCCAACACCAGCGAGGAGGAGTTCGACGCCGTGGTCGCCGTCCACCTCAAGGGGCACTTCGCGACCATGCGACACGCGGCCGCCTACTGGCGCGCCCAGTCCAAAGCGGGCAATGCCGTAGATGCCCGCATCATCAACACCAGCTCCGGGGCCGGCCTGCAAGGCAGTGTGGGACAGGCGAATTACAGCGCAGCCAAAGCGGGGATCGCCGCAATGACGCTGGTTGCATCCGCTGAGATGGGCCGCTACGGAGTCACTGTCAATGCGATTGCACCGTCGGCCAGGACCCGGATGACCGAGACGGTGTTCGCCGAGATGATGTCGACCCAGGGCAAGGACTTCGACGCGATGGCGCCGGAAAACATTTCGCCGCTGGTGGTTTGGCTCGGCAGCATCGAGTCGAAGAATGTCACCGGCTCGATGTTCGAGGTCGAGGGTGGCATCATCCGTGTCGCAGAAGGGTGGGCGCACGGGCCCCAGATCGACAAGGGCGCGCAGTGGGACCCGGCCGAACTCGGACCCGTCGTCAGCGACCTGCTGGCCAAGGCGCGCCAGCCTGTTCCGGTCTACGGGGCCTGATCACCCACTGCGTCCCGGCGCTCGCTGAGCCGGTGAACTTCGTCATGGCTCGCAGACGACCATCGGAATCACGCGGTCCGTCGCCTGCTGATACCCCCGATACGGCGGGTACATCTTGATCAGCCTGGGCCAGTAGCGCTTTCGTTCATCCTCGGTAGCGTCACGGGCGGTCAGGTCGAGATGGGTCGAGCGAATCTGCAGGTGCACCTTGGGATTCGACTCGAGATTGAGGTACCACGCCGGATCGGCGTCACGTCCACCGAACGACGCCGGCAGAACCACCCGGTCGCCGTCATCCAGGTAGAGGGTCGGGGTAGTGCGTGGTCGGCCGCTTCTGCGTCCGGTGGTGGTGAGCAGCGCGGCCGGAAACCAGAGCAGTTTGGCGCCGATGCGACCATTGGTGCGTCGGTATATCCAGATGTGTGCGCGAGCGAAGTACTTCATCGCCAGCCGCATCGGCCGCGAGTTGCGGATAGCGCCTGCCATACCGCGTGTCTAGCCGTCTCCAAACGCGGCTAAACGCGAGCGTTCACGCTGGGTACGGTTCGCAGATCACGAGCGGGATCACCCGGTCGGTCCAGGATTTGTAGTCCTCATACGTCGGATACATCTCGACCAACCGGGGCCAGTACTTCGCGCGTTCCTGCTCGGTGGCGTCGCGCGCCGTGAGATCGAGGATCTCTTTCTTGATCTGAACTGCGACCTTCGGATTCGCCTTGAGGTTCAAGTACCACATCGGGTGCTTGTCGCTGCCACCCTTGGATGCGGCCACCACCACGGTGTCGCCGTCGCGGTGAAAGTACAGCGGGCTGATCCGTGGCTCACCGCTCTTCCGTCCGGTCGTGGTCAGCAGCGCTACCGGAATGC
Organism: uncultured Actinomycetota bacterium; assembly: GCA_963843135.1. Classification (GTDB taxonomy): domain Bacteria; phylum Actinomycetota; class Actinomycetes; order Mycobacteriales; family Mycobacteriaceae; genus Mycobacterium. The sequence continues at coordinate 100,760 of CAWJJA010000019.1, read as the reverse complement.
CCTGAAAGTCGCTGCCGAAGCCTTCGCCGCCGCTACGGCGGTACATGAAGGTGTTGATCTTCGACATCCACTTGATGAGGAGGTCCGCAGCCTTCGTGTCCATGAAACGGGGGCGAGAATTGGCCATGGCGTGATTCTAGGACGCGGTCACAAACGGACGAATCCCTGCTCGGATGTGGTGGATCAGGCCGTCGGCGGCGGGGATCTGGAACGTCTCGTCGATGTGTGCGCCGACCTTGCGTCCGAGCACGGACGGCTTCGTCACGAGGTCGAACTTCGCCTGGATCGTGTCGCCGTCGATCACGGTGAACTCGGGCACCGTCGTCGCCTGGATCACCCGATACTGCACACCGCGATTCAGGCTGCGGCGCAGGTGGTTTCCCGAGAAACCGGTCTTGACCCCGACCTCGATGCGGGTGCACCCGGGCGCGAACGGCACCTTGTCGGCGTCGTGGGAGACCAGCGCGTCGATGTAGGCCTGCGCGGCGGCGATGCGCTCGGCATCAGATGCCGGAGTCGCGGGCATCAGATCCGCTCGATGATCGTTCCGGTGGACAACGCGCCGCCGGCGCACATGGTGATCAGCGCAGTGCTCTGATCGGTGCGCTCCAACTCGTGCAGCGCGGTGGTGATCAGGCGGCTTCCGGTGCTGCCGACCGGGTGTCCGAGCGCGATCGCACCTCCGTTGACGTTCACCTTGTCCATGTCCGGGTTGTGCACCCGCGCCCAGGACAACACGACCGACGCGAAGGCCTCGTTGATCTCGGTGATGTCGATGTCGCCCATCTTCATCCCGGCCTTCTCGAGCACCTTCGTCGTCGACTGCACCGGGCCGTCGAGGTGGTAGTAGGGCTCGGCGCCGACGAGTGCCTGGCTGACGATCCGCGCCCGCGGCTTCAGGCCAAGTGCCTTGGCCTTGTCCTCGTCCATCCACAGCACAGCGGCGGCGCCGTCGGAGATCTGCGAAGACGTACCGGCGGTGTGAATGTGGCCGTCGACCACGGGCTTGAGGCTGGCAAGTCCCTCGAGCGTCGTATCGCGCAGGCCCTGATCGCGGGTGACGACGTGACGCTCGCTGGTCGGTTGCTTGTTCTCGTCGAGCACCGGCGCCTCGATGCCGCTGATCTCGCGGTCGAAGCGTCCCTCGGCCCACGCCTGGGCGGCCTTGCGCTGGGAGTCGAAGCCGAACTGGTCGATGTCCTCGCGGGTGATGCCGCGGCGCTGCGCGATCCGCTCCGCGGCGGTGAACTGGTCGGGCAGGTCAATGTCCCACGAGGCAGGCCGAAGAATGCCACGGTCGGGGCCGGCGTTGGCACCCAGTCCGACGCGGCTCATCGCCTCGATACCGCAGGCGATGCCGACGTCGATCGCGCCCGCGGCGATCAGCCCGGCGATCAGCCCGTTGGCCTGTTGCCCGCTTCCGCACTGGCAGTCGACCGTCATGGCGCCGACATGGTCGGGCAGCCCGGCGACGAGCCAGCTGACCCGGGTGATGTTGTTGGACTGCTCGCCGAACTGCGTGACGCAGCCGCCGATGACCTGTTCGACCTCGCCGGGATCGATACCGGCCTTCTCCACTAGTGCCTTCTGCGTCGCGCCCAGCAGTTCGGTCGCATGTAGGCCGGACAGCCATCCCATGCGCTTGCCGATGGGGCTTCGGGTGGCTTCGACGATGACAGGGTTACCCATTCCGTCAGGCTAGAACACGTTTCATTACTCTGACAAGCGAGGATGGTGACCTGCCTTTTATCTGCGAAGAAGGCATGTTTTACTGAGACTAGAACACGTTGCAATTAACGTTTCAGAGGAGCGCACAGCACATGGCACCCCCCAACATCCCCGCCGATTTCGACTTTCTGGACCCCGACGTCAACCTCGCGGGTCTTCCCGTCACCGAGCTCGCCGAGCTTCGCAAAGCCGAACCGGTGCACTGGGTCGACATGCCCGGCGGCACCGGCGGCTTCGAGGACAACGGCTACTGGCTCGTGACCAAGCACGCCGACGTCAAGGAGGTCTCGCGGCGCAGCGACGTCTTCTCCAGCTGGGAGAACGGCGCAATCCCGACCTGGCCGCAGGAGATGAAGCGCGAGCAGGTGGAGCTGCAGCGCAGCGTCATGCTCAATATGGACGCGCCGCACCACACCCGGCTGCGCAAGATCATCTCCCGTGGTTTCACGCCGCGCGCCATCGGGCGGCTGGAGGACGAGCTCGCGCAGCGTGCCGTGAACATCGCGAAGAACGCCGCCGCGGAGGGTAGCGGCGATTTCGTCGAACAGGTGTCGTGTGAGCTGCCGCTGCAGGCCATCGCCGGACTGCTGGGAGTGCCCCAGGACGACCGCGACAAGCTGTTCCGCTGGTCCAACGAGATGACCGGTGGTGAGGATCCCGAGTACGCCACCGTCGATCCGGCGCAGTCGTCGATGGAACTGATCATGTACGCCATGGCGATGGCCGACGAGCGGGGCAAGAACCCCACCGACGACATCGTCACCACGCTGATCCAGGCCGACGTCGACGGCGAGAAGCTCTCCGACGACGAATTCGGGTTCTTCGTGATCATGCTCGCCGTCGCGGGCAACGAGACCACCCGTAACTCGATCACCCACGGCATGATCGCTTTCTCGCAGAATCCCGATCAGTGGGAGCTCTACAAGAAGGAACGTCCCTCGACCGCCGCCGACGAGATCATCCGTTGGGCCACACCGGTTTCGGCGTTCCAGCGCACCGCCAACGAGGACGTCGAGCTGGGCGGAGTGACGATCAAGAAGGGGCAGCGGGCCGTGATGTCCTACCGGTCAGCCAATTTCGACGATGAGGTCTTCGAGGACCCGCACAAATTCAACATCCTGCGCGATCCGAATCCGCACGTAGGGTTCGGTGGAACCGGTGCTCACTACTGCATCGGCGCGAACCTCGCCAGGATGACGATCAACCTCATCTTCGGTGCCGTCGCCGACCACATGCCCGACATCAAGCCCGTCAGCGATCCCGTGCGGCTACGGTCTGGTTGGCTCAACGGCATCAAGCACTGGCAGGTCGACTACACCGGCGCCGGCGCACAATAGATTTCAGGAGGATCCGGGTGGACTTCAGTCCAGACGAAGGGCAGCAGGCCGTCGCCGATGTGGTGACGTCGGCGCTGGGGCGGAACAACAGCTGGGGTGCGCTGGTCGACGGTGGGGTCGTCGCGTTCGGCGTTCCCGAACGCCTCGGCGGCGACGGCCTCGGCCTGGCCGAGGTGACCACCGCGCTCACCGAGATCGGCAGGCACGGCACGGTCAGTCCCGCGCTGGCGACCCTGGGACTCGGCCTGTTGCCCCTTCTCGATCTGTCCACCGACGAGCAACAGGATCGCTATCTGGCCGGCGTGGCCAGGGGTTCGGTGTTGACCGCCGCGCTCAACGAGCCCGGTGCGCCGCTTCCCGATCGCCCGGTGACCACACTTGAAGGTGGCAGGCTCAACGGCACCAAGATCGCGGTTCCCTATGCGGAACAAGCCGATTGGATCGTCGTCACTGCCGACAATGCCGTCGCACTGATCTCTGCAAAGGCCGATGGCGTGCAGGTCACCAAAACCCCGGCCTCCAACCACGGCGACGAGTATTCGGTGACGTTCACCGATGCCGAGGTCGACGGTGTGCTCGAAGGCGCGCGGCCGCGACGGGTGAATCAACTGGCGCTGGCCGCCATCGGTGCGTTCGCCTCCGGCCTGGTCGCCGGGGCATTGCGCCTGACCGCGGATTACGTCGCGGCCCGCGAGCAATTCGGCAAGCCGCTGTCGACTTTCCAGACGGTGGCCGCCCAGCTCGCGGAGGTCTACATCGCCTCTCGCACATTGACGTTGGTGGCGACGTCGGTGGCGTGGCGGTTGGCGCAGGGGCTGGATGCCGATGAAGACATCGACATCCTCGGCTACTGGCTGGCCTCGCAGGCACCGCCGGTGATGCAGCTCTGCCACCATCTGCACGGCGGTATGGGCATGGACATCGACTACCCGATGGACCGCTACTACTCGAGCATCAAGGATTTGACCCGGCTGGTGGGCGGGCCTTCGCACCGACTGGATCTGGTGGGAGCGTAAATGTACATCGAATTGACCCCTGAGCAGCGGCAGCTGCAAGCCGAACTGCGGCAATACTTTTCGAATCTCATCTCCTCCGAGGAATACAAGGAGATGGAAGCCGACCGGCACGGCAAGGCCTACCGAGCGGTGATCAAGCGGATGGGCTCGGACGGCAAGCTCGGCGTCGGCTGGCCCAAGGAGTTCGGCGGGCACGGCTTCGGGCCGATCGAACAGTCGATCTTCGTCAACGAAGCGCACCGTGCCGACGTGCCCCTGCCCGCCGTCACGCTGCAGACCGTCGGACCGACGTTGCAGGCGTATGGAACCGAACTGCAGAAGAAGAAGTTCCTGCCCGGCATCCTGGCAGGCGATATTCACTTCGCGATCGGCTACACCGAGCCGGAAGCGGGTACCGACCTCGCATCGCTGCGCACCACGGCGGTCAAACAGGGTGACGAGTACATCGTCAACGGGCAGAAGGTCTTCACGACCGGTGGCCACGATGCCGACTTCGTCTGGCTGGCCTGCCGTACCGATCCCGAGGCCGCCAAGCACAAGGGCATCTCGATGCTCATCGTCGACACCACCGACCCGGGGTACTCGTGGACGCCGATGATCCTGTCCGACGGCGCGCACCACACCAACGCCACGTACTACAACGACGTCCGGGTGCCTGCCGAGATGCTGGTCGGTGAAGAGAACGCCGGCTGGCGGCTGATCACCACCCAGCTCAACAACGAGCGGGTGATGCTCGGACCCGCCGGGCGGTTCGCGGCTCTCTATGATCGCATCCACGACTGGGCCGCCAAGCCGGGGAGCAACGGCGACACCCCGCTCGACCACGACGACGTGAAGCGCTCGCTCGGTGAGCTCAAGGCGATGTGGCGGGTCAACGAACTGCTCAACTGGCAAGTGGCCGCGTCGGGCGAGACCATCGACGTCGCCGATGCCGCCGCCACCAAAGTGTTTGGTACAGAGCGTATTCAGTACGCCGGTCGGCTCGCCGAAGAGATCGTGGGCAAGTACGGCAATCCGGCCGACGAGGCCACTGCAGAGCTTTTCGAGTGGCTGGACAGCCAGACCAAACGGAACCTGGTGATCACGTTCGGCGGAGGTGTCAACGAGGTGATGCGGGAAATGATCGCGGCGGCAGGGCTTGAAGGTTCCGAGGGTCCCCCGGTGAGTGGCGATGAGCGCTTGCGCGAAGAGCAGACAAGCACGGTCGAGGACATCAAAGCCGCCGCCGAACGGGTCAAGGCCGAGGGCAAGAGCAAGCCGCGGGTCGCGCGTCACCCCGTGAACCAGCCGATGATCGACCACTGGCTGGATGCGATGGGGGACGAAAACCCCATCTACGTCGACGAGGCGGCCGCCACGGCGGCAGGGCATCCCGGCACCGTCGCTCCGCCCGCGATGATTCAGGTCTGGACCATGATGGGGCTGGGCGGCAACCGGCCCGACGACGATCCACTGGGCAAGATCCTCGGATTGTTCGACGACGCCGGCTACATCGGCGTCGTCGCGACCAACTGCGAGCAGACCTATCACCGCTATCTGCGCCCCGGCGAGGAGGTCAGCGTCGCGGCAGAGCTGACCGACGTCGTCGGGCCAAAGCGGACCGCACTCGGTGAGGGTTTCTTCATCACCCAGAAGATCTCCTGGCAGGTCGGGGATGAAGACGTCGCCGAGATGATGTGGCGCATCATGAAATTCAGGCCCGCCGAGGACGACACTACGTCGGCAGGGTCCGTGCCCGACGACCTCGACGCCGACAGCATGATGCGGCCCGCGTCCTCGCGCGACACGAAGTTCTTCTGGGACGGCGTCAACGCGCACGAACTGCGTATTCAGAAGCGCGGCGACGGCACCTTGACGCATCCGCCGGTGCCCGCACTCTGGCAGGACAAAGAGGTACCGACGGACTATGTCGTCGCCTCCGGCAAGGGCACGGTGTTCAGCTTCGTCGTGCACCACGCCCCGAAGGTGCCCGGACGCACGCTGCCCTTCGTCATCGCGCTGGTCGAACTCGAAGAGGGTGTGCGGATGCTCGGTGAGCTCCGCAATATCGACCCCGCGAGCGTGAAGATCGGATTGCCCGTCCACGCTACGTATATCGACTTCCCTGAAGGTGATTCAGGGCCGGCCTGGACCAACTACGCATGGGAGCCCGCAGAGTGAGCGCACCCACAGCATCGTCGATCGAAGTGGGCACCAAGCTGCCCGAGTTGTCGCTGTACGGCGACCCGACGTTCATCGTGTCGACGGCGATCGCCACGCGTGACTATCAGGATGTACACCACGACCGGGACAAGGCACAGGCCAAGGGCTCCAAGGACATCTTCGTCAACATCTTGACCGATACCGGCCTCGTCCAGCGCTACATCACCGACTGGGCCGGACCGAACGCGGTCATCAAGACGATCGGGCTGCGTCTGGGCGTGCCGTGGTACGCCTACGACACCGTGACGTTCACGGGTGAGGTGACCGCGGTCGACCGACGGCGTGATCTCGCTGAAAGTGACTGGCAGCAACAGCCTTGGCGACCACGTGATCGCCAACGCGACCCTCACGATCGGAGGACGCCTGATGCCGGGTGAACTGTCCGGTAAAGCGGCGATCGTCGGTATCGGTGCCACCGACTTCTCGAAGAACTCCGGTCGAAGCGAACTGAGACTGGCCTCCGAAGCCGTGCTGGACGCGCTCGGCGATGCGGGCTTGGAACCCGCGGACGTGGACGGCATGGTCACGTTCACAATGGACTCCAACACTGAGGTGTCGATCGCACGCGCCACCGGAATCGGGGAGCTGAAGTTCTTCTCCAAGATCCATCACGGCGGCGGAGCGGCGTGCGCCACGGTCCAGCAGGCGGCGATCGCGGTGGCCACGGGTGTCGCGGATTGCGTTGTGGCATACCGGGCTTTCAACGAACGCTCGGGTATGCGTTTCGGCCAGGTGCAGATGCGGTTGGTGGAGAATGCGGACTCCACGGGGGTGGACAATTCGTTCTCGTACCCACATGGTTTGTCGACACCGGCCGCTCAGGTGGCGATGATCGCCCAGCGCTACATGCATTATTCCGGTGCGACGAGCAGGGACTTCGGTGCCGTCTCGGTGGCCGACCGCAAGCACGCCGCCAACAATCCGAAGGCGTACTTCTACGAGAAGCCGATCACCATCGAGGATCACCAGAACTCGCGGTGGATCGCCGAGCCGCTGCGCTTACTCGACTGCTGCCAGGAAACCGATGGCGGGGTGGCGCTGGTGATCACGTCCGCCGAGCGGGCCCGCGACCTCAAGCACCGGCCCGCCGTCATCGAGGCGGCCAGCCAAGGCTCCAGCCCCGACCAGTACTCGATGACGAGCTACTACCGGTCGGAGCTGGGCCTGCCCGAAATGGGCCTGGTCGGTCGGCAGCTCTGGGAGCAATCCGGTCTGACGCCCGCCGACATCCAGACCGCGATCCTCTACGACCACTTCACGCCGTTCACCCTGATCCAGTTGGAGGAGTTGGGGTTCTGCGGCCCCGGCGAGGCCAAGGACTACATCGACGACGGTGCGATCGAGATCGGCGGCAGGCTGCCGATCAACACCCACGGCGGTCAGCTCGGCGAGGCGTACATCCACGGCATGAACGGCATCGCCGAAGGTGTCCGTCAGCTGCGCGGAACGTCGGTGAATCCGGTACCCGACGTGGAGCACGTACTCGTCACGGCCGGTACCGGAGTGCCGACGTCGGGCCTGATCCTGGGCTGACGCGGCGGCAGTAATTGCCGTCGCTGCGCCAGGTCAGGCCGGGATGAACTCCACCCCGGCCAGCGCCACGGCGTCATCGCGCTCGGGAGCGGTGACGACCGCGGTGAAACCGTCGCCCTCTTTCCAGATGCTGGCCCGCAGTGTCTCGCCGGGGAAAACCACTCCGGCGAACCGGGCACCGTAGCTGCCGACCCGCGCGGTATCGCCGTCGAGCAGCGTGTCGACCAACGCCTTGCACGTCATCCCATAGGTGCACAGTCCGTGCAGGATCGGCCTCGGAAAGCCTGCGGCGGCCGCGAAGTCGGGATCCGAATGCAGCGGGTTGCGGTCGCCGCACATGCGGTAAAGCAGTGCCTGCTGCGGCGATACCGCGATGGACAGCTCGAAATCCGGTGCGCGCTGGGTGTGGTCCGACGACGATGAAGACCCAGACGGGCCGCGTTCACCGCCGAAGCCGCCCTCTCCTCGCGCGAAGATCGACCTCTTCTGCTTCCACAGCACCGTGCCGTCAGGCGCGGAGACGGTGGTCTCCGACCAGATCACCGCGGCTTTGCCCTTGTCCCAGATGTCGGTGAAACGCGTGACCGCGATACCGGTGCCCGACGGTGGGATGGGCCCGGGCGCCGACACCGCCTCGCTACCGTGCAGCACCTTCGAGAGTTCGATGTCGATACCCGGGAACTGAACGCTGGGCGGTTCGGTCATGTGAAAGCTCTGCGCCACGTTGCCGAACGTCGGCAGCACCTGCGGGGTGCCGTCCGTCAGATAGCGCAGTTCGCGCTTGTCCATCGGGTCGGCGCCCGCGCCGAGGCCCAGGTGGTAGAGCTGGATGTCGCTACTCGTCCACGAGAATTCGGCGGGCGGAAGCTCGGCGCCCAGCGCCTCGTCGAGATTGATGGGCATCAGTTCTTCCCTGTGCTGGCAGTCGCCGCCTTCGCGGCTCCGGCGATGTGCAGTGCTGCAAGGTATCCGAATGTCATGGCGGGGCCAATCGTTCCGCCCGGTCCTGGATAAGTGTGCCCCATGACCGGTGAGCTCACGTTACCCGCGGCGTAGAGACCCTCGATGATCGAACCGTCGTCCCGCAACGCGCGTCCGTCGATGTCGGTGCGCACCCCACCCTTGGTGCCAAGATCGCCGGGCACCATCTTGGCGGCGTAGTACGGAGCCTGGTTGATCTCACCGAGGTTGGGGTTCGGCTTGTTCGTCGGGTCGCCGTAGTAGCGGTCATAGGCGCTCTCGCCCCGTTTGAAGTCCTCATCGACACCGGAACGTGCGAACCCGTTGAAGCGCTCGACCGTCGCGGTCAGTGCGTCGACGGACAGGCCGGTCTTGTCGGCCAGTTCCGCGATCGTATCGGCCTTCACGATGACTCCGGACTCCATCCACTTGTTCGGAATCCGTTGCCCGGGCTGCAAACCCGCGAAAATATAGCGATCCCGGTAGCGCTGGTCGAACACCAGCCATGCCGGGATGTTCTCGCCGGGACCCGGGCCCTGGCCGTACTTGCCGCCGTACATGTGGTGGCACGCCTCGACGTAGGGCATCGACTCGTTCATGAACCGCTTGGCCGCCATGTTCACGATGATCGACCCGGGGGAGTTGCGTTCGGAAAGGGCGAACCACGGCGCGCCCACCAACGGAACCGTCGGCCCCCACCAGGCGTCTTCCATGATCTCCAGTGCGGCACCGAGCTTCTCGGCGGCCAGGATCCCGTCGCCCGTGTTGGCGACCGCACCCACCGTCCACTCGGTGGTGATAGGCGCGCGCTGATATTTCACCCGCATCTGCTCGTTGTGCTCGAAGCCACCTGAGCCGAGGATCACCGCGCGCCGCGCCCGAATCAGTTCGGGCTCAGCATCAGCGGAGTCGCGGGCATCAACAACATAGACGCCGCGAACGACACCGTCCTCGACATACAGGTCCGTCAGCGCGGTGTTGAGTCGCACCGGGACGCCGGCCTTCTGCAGCCCGATGCGCAACGGTGCGATCAGCGCGCGGCCCATGCCGACGAGGTTCTTGCGGGTCACGTTGGCCCATACCGAACGCACGCCGACCTTCACGCTGCGCAGCACTCCGCGCGGGTGACGTTTGAGTTGGTTCAGCCGGACGTAGTCCTGCTGCATGACCACCATGTTCAGCGGCACCTTGCCGTACGGCGGCTCAAGGCCCTTCTCGTCGGGCCCCAGCTTTCGCGCATTGAACGGCTTCGGCTCGATCGAACGGCCCCCCGGCCGGCCGCCGGGCGTCTCTGGGTAGTAGTCGGAGTATCCCGGCACCCAGCACATCTTCAGCGGTGAGTTCTTCAGCACGAACGACAGCATCTCGGGGCCGCGCTGCAGGTAGGTGTCGATCTTCTCGGGTTCGACGGCATCGCCGATGATCGTGTGCAGGTATTTCCGCGCAGCCTCGGGTGTGTCGCTGACCCCGTCACGCCGCAGGACCTCGTTGTTCGGAATCCACACGCCGCCACCGGACCGCGCAGTGGAACCGCCGTAGTGCGCAGCCTTCTCGACGACTAATGTGGAAAGTCCCTGGTGGGCCGCGGTGAGGGCGGCGACCATGCCGGCTGCGCCGCTACCCACCACGACGACGTCGTACTCCTGACCCGTCATGTAGAACACGTTATAGAATTGCAGCGCCTTTCGACAACAGACCCGCAACTGTGCCGGTAGAGGGCTTAATCAGACCACGAGGGGAAATAGCAAAGATGCTCAGCGTCGAGGTGCGTGACCAGCTGGCGGCTGACCTCGCCCAGGCCGAACGCAGCCGGGTGCCCATCAGCCCGTTGACCGACGGTAACCCCGATATCGATGTTGTGGATGCCTATGAGATCCAGCTGATCAACATCCATCAGCGGGTGGCCGAAGGCGCGCGGGTGATCGGACACAAGGTCGGCCTCTCGTCTGAGGCCATGCAGAAGATGATGAACGTCGACGAGCCCGACTACGGCCACCTCCTCGACGAGATGGCTGTATTCGAAGACCGGAAGGTGGCCTCGGCGAACTACCTGTATCCGCGGGTGGAGGTCGAGGTCGGCTTCATCCTCGCCGACGATCTGCCGGGCGCCGGTTGCACCGAGGACGACGTGCTGGCGGCGACGGCGGCGTTCGCCCCGGCTATCGAGCTGATCGACACCCGCATCACCGACTGGAAGATCAAGCTCTGCGACACCATCGCTGACAACGCCTCATCGGCGGGATGGGTGCTGGGGGAGGCCAGGGTGTCGCCCAAGGACATCGACATCCGCAACATCGACGCCGTACTGACCAACAACGGTGAGGTGGTCGCCGAGGGCCGCAGCGATGCGGTGCTCGGGAACCCGGTCACCGCGGTGGCGTGGCTGGCGCGAAAAGTCGAGAGCTTCGGGGTGCGGCTGAAGGCCGGTGACATCGTGTTGCCGGGGTCGTGCACCCGTGCGATAGATGCCCCGCCGGGCAGCAATTTCGTCGCCGACTTCGCCGGATTAGGTTCAGTCCACCTGAGTTTCGAATAGCTAGGAGAAGCCAATGGCCGAAACGGCCAGGAAAAGCATCAGTTGCCATCGTCGGGTCGGGAAACATCAGCACCGACCTGCTGTACAAACTACTGCGCTCGGAGTGGCTCGAGCCGCGATGGATGATCGGGATCGACCCCGACAGCGAGGGCCTCGCGCGTGCGCGCAAGCTGGGTCTGGAGACGTCGCATGAAGGCGTGGACTGGCTGCTGGCGCAGAGCGAGAAGCCGGACCTGGTCTTCGAGGCCACCAGCGCCTATGTGCACCGCGACGCCGCCCCGCGGTACGCCGAAGCCGGCATTCGGGCCATCGACCTGACCCCTGCCGCCGTCGGCCCCGGCGTGATCCCGCCGGCCAACCTGCGCGAGCACCTGGATGCCCCCAACGTCAACATGGTCACCTGCGGCGGCCAGGCCACAATTCCGATGGTGTACGCCGTAAGTCGCGTTGTCGATGTGCCCTACGCCGAGATCGTCGCGTCGGTGTCGTCGGCATCGGCCGGCCCGGGAACCCGTGCCAACATCGATGAGTTCACCAAGACGACGAGCGCCGGTGTGCAGAACATCGGCGGCGCCAGGCGGGGCAAGGCGATCATCATCCTCAACCCCGCCGAACCGCCGATGATCATGCGCGACACCATCTTCTGCGCGATTCCCGAGGACGCCGACCACGACGCGATCACGAAGTCCATCAAGGATGTGGTGGCCGAGGTGCAGACGTATGTGCCGGGCTATCGGCTGCTCAACGAGCCGCAGTTCGACGAGCCGACGGTGTACAACGGCGGCAACCACCTTGTCACCACATTCGTCGAAGTCGAGGGTGCGGGCGACTATCTGCCGCCCTACGCTGGAAACCTGGACATCATGACCGCCGCGGCGACCAAGGTCGGCGAGGAGATCGCGAAGGAGCGGGCGTCGGCGACGGCCGGAGGAGGCCAAGCATGAGCATCGACGACATCTACTTCGACCCGATGTGGGACATCCGGATGACGGACACCTCCCTGCGGGATGGCAGCCATCACAAGCGCCACCAGTTCACCAAGGACGAAGTCGGCGCCATCGTCGCGGCGCTGGACACCGCGGGCGTGCCGGTCATCGAGGTCACCCACGGTGACGGGCTCGGTGGATCCAGCTTCAACTACGGGTTCTCCAAGACCCCGGAGCAGGAACTCATCAAGCTCGCCGCAGAGACGGCCAAGGAATCCAAGATCGCCTTCCTGATGCTGCCGGGTGTGGGCATCAAGGAAGACATCAAGGAAGCGCAGAACAACGGCGGCTCGATCTGCCGGATCGCCACGCACTGCACAGAGGCCGACGTGTCGATCCAGCATTTCGGGCTGGCGCGCGAACTCGGCCTGGAGACCGTCGGCTTCCTGATGATGAGCCACACCATTCCGCCGGAGAAGCTGGCCGCGCAGGCGCGCATCATGGCCGACGCGGGATGCCAGTGCGTCTACGTCGTCGACTCGGCCGGCGCGCTGGTACTCGAAGGGGTGGCCGACCGTGTCGCGGCGCTGGTGGCCGAACTCGGCGACGACGCCCAGGTCGGCTTTCACGGTCACGAGAACCTGGGCCTCGGCGTCGCCAACTCCATCGAGGCGGTGCGGGCGGGCGCCAAGCAGATCGACGGATCGTGCCGCCGCTTCGGCGCCGGTGCGGGCAATGCACCGGTCGAGGCGCTGATCGGAGTGTTCGACAAGATCGGCGTCAAAACCGGTATCGACTTCTTCGACATCGCCGACGCTGCGGAAGAGGTGGTCGCGCCCGCGATGCCGGCCGAGTGCCTGCTCGACCGCAACGCGCTGATCATGGGCTACTCCGGCGTGTACTCCAGCTTCCTCAAGCACGCCATCCGCCAGTCCGAGCGCTACGGCGTACCCGCGCATCAGCTGCTGCACCGGGCCGGCCAGCGCAAGCTGATCGGCGGCCAGGAGGATCAGCTCATCGACATCGCGCTGGAGATCAAGCGCGAACAAGACGCGGCTTCCGCGAAATAGGGTGACTTCCTGACACGCGACGACGCGCAGGAGATCCTCGAAAAGCTGGCCGGGCCGAGCGCCAGACTGCGGGACGACCAGTGGACGGCGATCGAGGCGCTTGTGGTCGCGCGGCGGCGGGCACTCGTCGTCCAGCGCACCGGCTGGGGCAAGTCGGCGGTGTACTTCATCGCCGCCAAACTGCAACGCGACGCGGGGCGCGGCCCGACGGTGATCGTGTCGCCGCTGCTGGCGCTGATGCGTAACCAGGTGGCCGCCGCCGATCGGGCCGGGGTGCACGCCGCCACCATCAACTCGAGCAACGTTGCCGACTGGGATGAGATCAACGAACGCGTGCACCGCGGCGAGCTCGACGTCCTGCTGGTCAGCCCGGAACGGTTGAACAACCCCGACTTTCGCGATCAGGTGCTGCCTGCGCTGGCGCATGACGCGGGACTCGTCGTGGTCGACGAGGCGCACTGCGTGTCGGACTGGGGCCACGATTTCCGGCCCGACTACCGGCGCATCCGCACCCTGATCGGCGAACTCGGTACCGACGTCCCGGTGCTGGCCACCACGGCAACGGCCAACGACAGAGTCGTCGACGACGTCGCCGCACAATTGGGCGTCGGCGGGCAGGACACGTTGGTGCTGCGCGGCGGGTTGGATCGCGAGTCGCTGAGGTTGTCGGTGGTCGAGGCGGGCAATCCGGCGCAACGCGCGGCTTGGCTTGCAGCGCATATAGATTCGCTTCCCGGCTCCGGGATCGTCTATACCCTCACGGTTGCTCAAGCGCACGACGTCGCATCGCTGTTGCGTGAACAGGGCCACGAGGTCGCCGCCTATACCGGCTCCACAGATGCGGCCGAACGCGAGCAACTCGAGGCGGATCTGCTGGCCAACAAGGTCAAGGCGCTGGTGGCCACCTCGGCGCTGGGAATGGGTTTCGACAAGCCCGACCTCGGCTTCGTCGTGCACCTCGGTGCGCCGTCCTCACCGATCGCCTACTACCAGCAGGTCGGCCGCGCTGGCCGGTCCACGGCGAGCGCGGAGGTCATCCTGCTGCCAGGCCACGAGGATCAGGATGTCTGGCGATACTTCGCCTCGGTGGCTTTCCCGTCAGAGGCCATGGTGCGCAACGTGATTAGTGCACTGGAACTCGATCGACCGCAATCGACACCCGCGCTGGAGCCCCTGGTCGACCTGGGCCGGTCCCGGTTGGAGATGGTGCTGAAGGTGCTCGATGTCGACGGTGCCGTGCGGCGCGTCAAAGGGGGCTGGGTCGGCACCGGAGCGGCATGGGAGTACGACGAGCCGCGCTATCGGAAGCTCGACGAGGCGCGCAAGCGCGAACAACAGGCGATGCTCGATTACCAGTCCACCGCCGAATGCCGGATGTCGTTCCTGCGCGGCCAGCTCGACGATCCCTCACTGGGGCAAGACGAGCGTTGCGGTCGCTGCGATAACTGCACGGGCGAACACGTGAGCGCCGACGTCGATGCTGCCACCACGGAGGCCACCAGGCAACGGCTCATGCGCCCCGGTGTGGAACTCGCCCCGCGCAAGCAATGGCCGTCCGGATTGGCCAAGCTCGGCGTCGATCTGAGCGGGAAGATCGGTGACGGCCCGGCATCCGGACGCGTGATCGGCCGGCTGACTGATCTGGGGTGGGGTGCGCGGTTGCGGCGCCTGCTCGACGCACCCGACGGCGAGGTGTCCGACGATGTGGTGGCCGCCGCGGTGAAGGTGCTGGCGTCGTGGGACTGGGCCGATCGGCCGACGGCGGTGATGGCGCTCGATTCAGACCGCCACCCGCTGCTCATCTCGTCGCTGGCCCGCGAGTTGGCCCGCGTCGGCAGGCTGACCGATCTCGGCACCCTGCAGTACGCACCGACGCGGCGACCGGTCACCGCGGCCAACTCCGCGTACCGCGTCGCCGCGTTGCAGGCGGCGTGGACGGCGCCCGATCCTCATGTCGTCGCATCCGCAGGCGGACCCGTGCTGCTCGTCGACGACCTGGTCGACAGCGGCTGGACGCTGACAATGGCCGCCAGGGTCATCCGCGCGGCAGGGGCCCCCGAGGTCCTGCCCTTCGCGCTGGCCGGCACAAGCTGAGCTGGAGTTTGTTTAGTCCCGCCCCCGAATCGGTTACGCCGTTGTCAGCGACTTCCCGGTCGCACACTGAAGGAGTGATTCGATGAAGATGTCCGAAACGACCGTGCGACGCGGCCTGTACGGCATGTTCGGCGTGGGTCTACTCGCTTTCGGTTCCGCCGCCATCGTGATGCCGGTCGTGAATGCGCAGCCGACACCAGTCGTGCAAGCTCAGGACTGCAGCATCAGTGCAATCACCGACACGTCACGTTCGGTATCGGAGTCCACGAGCGCCTACCTGGTTTCGCATCCGGAAGCCAGCAACGCGCTGTCGGACATTGTGGCGCAAACGCCCACTGAGGTGACGCAGGGATTCCGTGCGTACTTCGCGGCCAATCCGCAAGTCGAGACCGAGCTGATGACGATCAACCAGCCGGCCATCGATCTGGCCGGCCAGTGCGGCATCGAGGTTGCGCCCACCCCGATCACAGCAGCGCTGACCGATATCTAGCTAGTGTGAGCGTGGCTTCACGCCGCCCAGCTGGGCGCTGACCGCGTCGGCGGTCGCCACCAAGGCGCGTGCGCGTTCGACAATCTCGTTGTCCGTCAACGCTTTTCCGATATGCATCGACGCCACCATCACCTGCCGCTGGTAGTGGTCGTAGATCGGCGCCGAGATCACGCTGATGTCATGACGTTTGCGTCCGCTGGTTTCGTTCTCGTCGCGCAGGTACACCCGCTCGCCGATGTCGGAAATCAATTCCCCGAGCAGCGCCCTCAATTCGTCGGGCAGTGTGCTCGACATCCCCGCCATCAACGAATACAGTCGTCGCCCGCCCGCCGTCAGCCGCTCGACAAGGTATCCGTCGTCGCGGCACCTGGCGATCACGCGGTTGAGCCGGTCGGAATGTGTGCGCAGCGGGATGGTCGGCTCCTTGGCGATCCAGTTGCGTTGCGCCTCCTCGTCCCACAGCACGAACATCAGCCCGACGGGTGGGGCGAAGGGATAGCTCTGCCCGACCTCGACGCCGGGCCTCGCGCCGGCGGGTGCCACCAGATCCAGCAGCGTGATCCGGTCGTCGATGACACCGGACAGGGCCGCAGTGACCCCGAACCGCGCCGACAGCCGGCGCAGTTCCTCGCGCGCCGCCGGACTGACCCGCATCGACTCCTGCGCCTTGTGACCGAGAGTGATCAGAGACGGGCCGAGACGGTAGGTCTTGTCTGCGGTATCGCGCACCAGGTAGCCCGCATCGGCGAGCGAGGTGGCGATACCCAGGCACGTCGGCTTGCTCAGCCCGACCCGGCGGGCCAGCGCCGACACCCCGAAGCGCTCCTGGGGGTGCCCTGCGAGGAAGTCGAGGATCCGCACCACCCTGTCTGTCGGCGGCGATGCGCGGCCGGAAGACTTGGGAGCGGGCACGCCTGCAGCGTACCTCTCGTTCCATATATGGACCGCAACGGTCGATATATTGACTCTTGCTAGAACGCGTTCTAGTTTCAGTGGTGTGTACTCACAGCCGTTGGCCGAAGCGATCGCCGAGGCCGAGAGCCTCGTCGCCGCCGCCCCATTCATCGAATCCGAAGCGGATCTCCTCGAGGGACTGCAGTACCTCGCGGGATGCATCGCGGCGTGTACGCACGTCGCGTTCGACTACGATCGCGACCATCCCTTCCTGCACAGTGGCACGGGTCCGTTCACCAAGATGGGCCTGGACAACCCGGACACGATGTATTTCGGAACGCGCGTGCAACCCGGCAACGAGTACGTGGTCACCGGAACGCGCGGCACCACGACGGATGTGAGCTTCCAGCTACTCGGCGGTGAGTACACCGATGCCAACGTGCCCGACAGCGAGACGGCGTTCGACGACCGCAAGCTCGACATCGCCGCCGACGGCACCTTCGAGTGGCGATTCACTCCTGCAAGCCCGTCCCAGCTCGTCATCCGCGAGGTGTACAACGACTGGTCTGCCCAGCGCGGAACCTTCGCCATCGCACGCACCGACACCGAGGGCACAGCACCGCCACCACTGTCCACCGAACTCATCCAGAAGCGCTACTCCGTAGCCGGTAAGCAGCTCGTCCAGCGGGTCAAGACCTGGCTGCAGTTTCCCAAATGGTTCTACGACGACCTGCCCGTGAACACTTTGACGGCACCTCGCCTCACCCCCGGCGGCCTGGCCACCCAGTATTCGTCTGTCGGCCATTACGACCTGTCGCCCGATCAGGCCATCGTGATCACCCTGCCGGTCTCTGACGCGCCCTATCTCGGGTTCCAGCTCGGGAGTCTCTGGTACATCTCGTTGGACTACATCAACCATCAGACGTCGCTGAACGGGACTCAGGCGCAGGCGGATCCGGACGGCAAGATCCGTATCGTGGTGTCCGACAGCAACCCCGGCGTGACGAACTGGTGCGAAACGCTGGGCCATGTCAAGGGATACCTGCAGTTCCGCTGGCAGCGGGTGTCACGCGAGCTGACCGACGCCGATGGTCCGACGCTCGAGGTGGTCGACATCGACAAGGTGGCTTCCGTGCTGCCGCACTATGACTCCAATAAGATTTCGGACCAGGACTGGCGGGCTCGTATCGCGCTCCGTCAGAAGCAAATTGGCGAAAGAATGGTGGGTTGATAGTGCTGCTCGAGAACAAGGTTGTCGTCATCTCCGGCGTCGGTCCGGCGCTGGGGACCACGCTCGCCAAGCGATGTGCGGAGGCGGGCGCGGATCTCGTGCTGGCCGCTCGCACGGTGGAACGGCTCGAGGATGTCGCCAAGCAGATCACCGACGTCGGCAGACGCGCGGTGACGGTCGGGACCGACATCACCGACGACGCCCAAGTGAGCAATCTCGTCGAGCAGACCCTCGACGCGTACGGCAGGGTCGATGTGTTGATCAACAATGCGTTCCGCGTACCGTCGATGAAACCGTTCGCCAACACGACGTTCGATCACATGAAAGATGCCATCGAACTGACGGTGTTCGGCGCGCTGCGGATGGTTCAGGGCTTCACGCCCGCCTTGGCCGAATCCAAGGGTTCTGTGGTCAATGTGAACTCGATGGTCGTGCGCCACTCGCAGGCCAAGTACGGTGCCTACAAGATGGCCAAGTCGGCGCTGCTGGCGATGTCGCAGACGCTGGCGACCGAACTCGGGGAGCAGGGCATCCGGGTGAACTCCGTTCTGCCCGGCTATATCTGGGGCGGGACCCTGAAGGGCTACTTCGAACACCAGGCCGGCAAGTACGGCACCAGTGTGGAAGACATCTACAACGCAGCAGCGGCAGGATCAGATCTGAAGCGCCTGCCCACCGAGGACGAGGTCGCCTCTGCCATCCTGTTCATGGCCAGCGATCTGTCCAGCGGCATCACCGGACAGGCGCTGGACGTCAACTGCGGGGAGTACAAGGCCTGATGACTGCGCGCACCGATGTGGGAACCGTCGACGACCTGCACGCTTCGGCGACAAAGGCGTGCGGGCTCGACGATTTCGGTGTCGACGACGACAACTACCGCGAAGCGCTGAGCGTGCTGCTGGAATCGTTCAGGCGCGATGCCGACCTGACCGAACTCGGCAGCAAGATGAACCGGTTCTTCGTGCGCAACGCGCTCGTGGCCAGGCTGGTGTCGGAGGCGGCGTTCAAGCAGTACCCAGAACATGCCGACATCGCTGTCGCGCGGCCCATCTTCGTCACCGGGCTACCCCGAACCGGCACGACTGTCATTCACCGACTGCTCACCGCCGACCCGCGGCACCAGGGTCTGGAATTGTGGCTCGCCGAATTTCCGCAACCGCGCCCACCTCGCGAGACATGGTCGGATAACCCGGTATTCGCACAGATCGATGCCCAGTTCGCCAAGGCGCATGAGGAGAACCCGGACTACACGGGGCTGCACTACATGACCGCCGACGAGGTCGAGGAGTGCTGGCAGCTGCTGCGTCAATCGCTGCATTCGGTGTCCTACGAGACGCTCTCCCATCTGCCCACCTACTCACAATGGCTGGCGAAGCAGGACTGGACCAAGTCGTATCGGCGGCATCGCAAGAACCTGCAACTGATCGGCCTCAACGAGCCCGAAAAGCGCTGGGTGCTCAAGAATCCAAGCCACCTGTTCGCGCTCGACGCATTGCTCGAGACCTACCCCGACGCGCTGGTGGTGCAGTGCCACCGGCCCGCGGAGACCATCATGGCCTCGATGTGCTCGCTGGCGCAGCATACGACGGCGGGCTGGTCCAACTCGTTCGTCGGTGCGCAGATCGGTGAGGATGCCATGGAGACGTGGTCACGAGGTCTGAAGCGGTTCAACGATGTTCGTGCCGATCACGATCCCGCACAGTTCTGCGACGTCGACTACTTCAAGTTCGTCAAGGATCCGGTCTCGGCCGTCGAAGGCATCTACGAGCATTTCGGTATCGAGGTCACCGACGAGGCCCGCGCGGCGATGGCCGGCAGTCACGCCGAAAGCCAGAAGGGTCCCCGTGCCCCGAAGCACACCTACTCGCTGGCCGACTACGGCCTGACCGACGAACAGGTCAAGGAGCGCTTCAAGGGGCTGTGACGGTCAGGCTGTCGTATTGGCCAATGTCTCAATGCGATTCAGCGCCTCCGTGGCCAGGGTGTGCACCGGATAGCCGCCGTAAGTCCCACACGTCGAGATTTCGATCGCCGCGTTGTGGGACGCGACGAACGTGCTGTCGCAGGCCCAGTCGCTGGCTCTGAAGGACCAGAGCAGGATGTCGGGTGAACTGGATGCCACCGGTGGCAGCAGCGTGAAATCATATGAGCGGCCGTGCATATCGGTGACGGTGAACGGTGTGTTCGCGCAAGCAGTCAAGGTGCTCTTCGCCTGTGACAGCGCGTTCTTCGCGTCGTAGTCCGCATGGTAGACGCCCACCATCTCCTCGATGTAGATCTGGCGTCCGACATCGTCGACCATCCAGTGCCCGCCGTCGGTCGCCGCCGGGTCGAGGTCGAAGAGGAAGGGGGGGTCCACCTCCTTGGCTACGCCGCTGCACTCATCGGGTTCGACGGTGGAAAACAGGTTGCCGTCGTACTTCTCGACATTCGGACTCAACAGGTCAACGACCTGGCCGGCGGTGATCGGTGCCACCGGCGGAGCGGCCTTCGGGGGGGTGTCGACGACCTGGGTGCAGCCGCTGAGAGCGATAGCGAGCAACAGCCACGACCATCGCGCCACCATGGCTGCCAGTGTAAATCTAGCCGTCGCCAGGTGGCGGCGTCGAGGACATCTCCTCCAGGCAGCCTTCGGCGACAGCGTGTTTGATGCTGCCAGCGAGCTTCGGGCAGGACTTCTCGCGGGCGGGGTCGCCGCCGGACTCGCGGATATCGGCGAAGTAGGCGCATCGGCGCGTCGCCTCGCTGCTCCACTGCACCGACGTGTGCGCGGGCCCGAGCTTCTTGACGTCGACCGCAACATGGCAGAACCTGCAGTCGACCGACACCAGGCCCGAGGTCAGGTAGCGCTCGCGGTCACGCGCGGTGGCCTCCCGCAGCGCCTCGGCACGATCATCGCCGAAAGTCGGTGCTTTAGACCAAGTTCCGCGCCCGTTGCCGGTTTCGCCATGGGCGTGGTCATCGTCGTCATGAACGCCGTGCAGAAGCAACATCGACCTCGCCAGCTGGTCAACGTCCGGGGCGTCCTCACGCGGGGTCATGAGCTTGCGTGCTCTGCCTTCTCCTGCTCGTCCTGCTCTTCCGCCTTCTGGCCGGCCTTCTTGAGGTTCTCCTCGACCTCGACGTGCCACTTCTCGTTGGCCGCAGTGGTGTCGACCTCGATCTCGAAGCGGTCGGTCATATCCGCAGTCACATCGGCGACGTCGACGTAGAACTGCTGATACCACCGTCGCATCTGGTAGACCGCACCGTCCTCTTCGACGAGCAACGGGTTGTCGATGCGGGTCTTGTGCTTCCAGATCTCGACGTCCTGCAGGAAGCCCTTGCTGACGCCTTCGGTGAACACCCGCGCGAGCTTGTCGGTGGTCGCCTCGTCCAGACCCTTGGGCTTCTCGACGATCACGCCCCACTGCAGCACGAAGGAGTCCTGGCTGACCGGGTAGTGGCAGTTGATCAGGATCGACTCGGCCTTGAAGCCGTCGTAATTGTTGTGCAGCCAGTTGATCATGAAGGACGGGCCGAAGTACGACGCCTCCGAATCCAGGTGTGCCTCGCCGTAGGAGGTACCCAGATCGTTGACATCGGGCCTGCCGACGTTGTGCAGATACTGCGACGCGATGTGGCCCTCGAACACGTTCTTGAAGTACGTGGGGAGGCCGAAGTGGATGTAGAAGAAGTGCGCCATGTCGGTGACGTTGTCGATGATCTCGCGGCAGTTGCTGCCCTCGATGAGCATCGTGTTCCACCGCCATTCGGTCCACCCGTCGTCGGCGGCCTCGGCGATGTCGGGGATGCGCACCTCTTCTTGAGGTGGGTTGCCCTCGTGGTCATGCCACACGAACAGCAGGCCGCCGCGGACGTCGGTGTGCCATGCCTTGGTGCGGGCGAGGCGCGGGGTGCGCTTGGCGTACGGCACGAGCTTGCACTTGCCGTCGCCGCCCCAGCGCCAGTCGTGGAATGGGCAGGCGATCTCGTCGCCCTTGATGGTGCCTTGGGACAGGTTGCCGCCCATGTGGCGGCAGTAGCCGTCGAGCACTTTGAGGTCGCCGTTGGAGTCTGCGAAGACCACCAGCATGGTGCCGAAGATCTCCACGCTGTGCGGCTTGCCGTCCAGGTAATCCTTTACCGGGCCCAGGCAGTGCCAGCCGCGCGCAAACCGGTCTGGAAGTGCTCCGGTGTCGATTTCGCGAACGGCTGCAGTTTCGGTAGTCACGGTGGGCCTCCCGTTTTTGTGGCTCTAACTAGAACACGTTACAGTTTTTCCCTCCCGGCGCGCAATCTAAACTCATCTACCTGCTTCTTCGCGCGAGCGCTCATCGCGAGCCAACTGCGGTATATCTAGACAATGCCCTTGTACTCGTTCGAGGGGCGGTCACCGACCGTCGACCCCAGCGCCTTCATCGCGCCAACCGCCACTCTGGTCGGTGACGTGCACGTCGAAGCGGGTGCGTCGGTCTGGTTCAACGCAGTACTCAGGGGCGATTACGCCCCGATCGTGATCCGCGAGGGCGCAAACGTCCAGGACTGCTGCGTACTGCACGCACCGCCGGGTATTCCCGTCGACGTCGGACCGGGCGCCACCATCGCGCACGGATGTGTGGTGCACGGGGTTCATATCGGTGCCCAGGCCGTACTGGCCAACCACTGCACCGTCCTCGACGGCGCGGTCATCGGCGCTCGCAGCCTGATCGCTGCGCATTCGCTGGTCATCGGCGGCACCAAGATCCCCGACGAGGTGGTGGCGACCGGCGCTCCCGCGAAGGTCCGAGGACCCGTCGCAGGCACGGGTGCCCAGAAGTGGGTGGACAGCAACCCCGGCGCGTATCAGGATCTGGCCCGTCGCTATATCGCGGGGCTAGGGCTCGTCGCGGAGTAGCGCGTACCGTATCCGCATGTCGTTCGGTCAGGTCAGCGCGCTGTGGCGCTATCCGGTGAAGTCTCTCGGGGGCGAGCAGGTCGAGCGGATCGACGTCGGGCCCCGCGGTCCGCACGGCGACCGGCTGTGGGCGGTACGTGACCTCGAACGTGACGTCACCGCGACCGCCAGGCGCATCCCCGCGCTGTTGGGTGCGACGGCCCGTTACGCGGCTCCGGTGGCTTCCGACGCCGGCCCCGGCAACGCGCCGGAGGTCGAGATCACCTTTCCCGACGGCAGCGTGTGCTCCAGCAGCGACCCCGAGGTGCACAAAAAGCTCTCGCACCTGGCCGACCGCGATGTCCGACTGACTGCACTGCCGCCCGCCGAGGACACCAGCCTGCACAAGTTGAGCCGTGACGAGCGCGAGAACATGTCGATCGCTGCACTGCGTAAGGATTTCGGGATCGCCGAAGGTGAGAAATTCCCGGACATGTCGATGTTCCGGGTTACTGATCTCACCCTGCTCGGCAGGTACTCGACCCCGCCCGGCATGTTCGTCGATCTGGCACCCGTCCACGTCATGACCGCGACGAGCCTTCAGACCATCGGCGCCGAGCTCGGCGGTGACCCCCTTTCCCCGGTCGATGTGCGCCGCTTCCGCCCCAATATCCTGTTGGCGCTTGACAATCCCGAAGACGGGCTGCCTGAGTCGCAGTGGACCGGCGGACGCCTCTCGCTCGGCGGGGCGGTGCTCGACGTGACCATGCCGACCATCCGGTGTGTCGTGCCGAGTCGCGCGCAGCCCGGCTTCGACGTCGACCGACGCATCACGAAGGCGGTCGCGGGCCGTGCGAACCGGTGTCTGGGGGTCTACTGCTGGGTGGGCACCGGTGGGCAGGTGAGTGTCGGCGACGAGGCGACGCTGAGGGCCGGCAAGAACCGCGCGCTGGCCGAGGCCGCCCGCCGCACGAAGCGCTTTGCATTCGGTGTGGCGACTTCCGCCATGGCTCGGTTCGGGCGCTAGCTCAGGCCGGTTCGCAGCGCAATCTGCTGCATCTTGCCGATGTTGAGGACGTACTGGTCCGTGGTGACGTCGCCAGGCGCACTTTGGAACTCCAGGCGCACCAATGCGGGGCCCTCGGTGAACAGCAGCAGCGTGACTGCTTTGCTGCCGTCCTTCGACATGCCGACCGCCATGGTGCCGTCGGCGCCGACAGGAGCCGGGCGCGAGGTGGCATCGGTGAGCGTCGACCCGAGCGCGGGCAGGGCGTCTCGCAACGTGGCTGCCGCCTTTTCGGCATCTGGATAGATCACGATGGTGTCGGCGATGGCCCGGGTGTCGTCCTGGTTGACGTAGAGGGCACTCGCGCCGGGCAGTCCGTCCGGGCCCGACGGGGTGCTCGACTGCTCGGTGAACGTGTCCTCGTCGTCGCTGATGTCGGCCGGCTGGAGCAGCAACCGGCTGTAGTCGACCACATTCTTGTCGTCGGTCGGAGCGGCCTTGCTGGTGGTCGGAGTCATCGGCGCTGAAGGGATCGTCGCGGCGGGCTGGCTTCTGCCACTGCCCCCCTGGTCGATCCCCGATGAAGAATCACAGCCGATCGCTGCGGCGCACACCAGCGCTGCTATGGCGATGGTCGAACTGGGTTTGGAAACTTTGAACAATGTGATGTGACTTGGCTCTCATGTTGGTGCGTGCGGTTGCCGCCCAACCTACCCGCGCTAGACCTTCCGCGCGCTCGCCGTCGCCTTGTCGACTTCCCAGAATGCCCGCAGCGCAACGATCTTGCCCTCGGAATTCACGCGATAGGTGAAGATGCCCTCGGCCTTTACCTCGTAGCCTGCGGCCCTGATCACAATGTGGCCGACGTTGGCTTCCTCGTTACCGCACTGATACGTCTGCTCGAAGTTGAACGTCAGGTCACTCGTTGCAATCGCCATGTCGTAGAACTTGGCGATCGCCTCCTTGCCCCGGTGGCCCTTGCCCTCGGGGTCGAAATGCGACGGTCCGATCGGATCCTCGACGACCGCATCGTCGGCGAAGTTCGCCAGCCACGCGTCCTTGTCGTGGGCGATCGCCGCCTCGCGTGAGCGCCGACCCGCCAGGTGAACCGCTGCGTTCGGATCCGTGACGGTCACGTCTCAGTCCTGCCAGCCCGACTGGATGTAGGTCTCGGCGAAGCGCTTCATCGAATCGACTTTCTTGTCCACCGGGGCGTCGAAGGCGAGGCCCTCGAACACCCACGGAATTCCGATGTAGTCGGTGACACCCGCCGCGGCCAGGTCGCGGTGGCCGTCGACACCGAACTTGTCGATACACACGGCCTGGTATTCGAACGGGTCGTCGGCGCGGCCGTTCTCAGCCAACAGCTTCTTCAGCTTGGTGATCGTTTCGGCCAGCTGGTCGCACGTCATCATCGCACTGGTCCAGCCGTCACCAATCCGGACGGCGCGTTTGAGCGCGACCTCAGTGTGCCCACCGACGTAGAACGGCACCGGCTTCGACGGTGCCGGGCTCATCTGCAACCGGTCGAAGTCGTAGAACTCGCCGTGGTGTTCGACCATGCCGCCGGCGAGCACCAGCTTGATGACGTCGATCATCTCGTCGACGCGCTTGCCGCGCTTCGCGTAGGGGACCCCGCACCACTCGAATTCCTCAGGAGCCCAGCCGATCCCGACGCCGAAGCCGAACCGGTTGTTGGTGAGGTTCGCCACCGATCCGACCTGTCGGGCCAGTAGCAGCGGATTCCGCGAACCGAGCTTCATCACGTTGGTGTAGAAGCGCAGCCTCGAGGTCACCGCGCCCAATGCACCGGCGAGGATCAACGGATCGACCCAGGGCGAGTTCTCATCGAACATCCGCTTGCCGTCGGCAGTGTAGGGATAGTCGACGGACTGTTTCTCGAAATAGAAAATTGAGTCCGGCAGCGCGATGCTGTCGAAGCCGAGTTCTTCAGCTGCCTTGGCGATCTCGATCAGCTGGTCGAGTGGGCTGAACGCGATGCTGACGGTGTACTGCATCCGTGTCATGACTTGGCGGCCGGCTTGTCGGAGGAGACCACCCACATCGAGTAGTACTGCGACCCGCCGCCGTATGCGTGGCCCAGCGCCTTGCGGGCCCCCTCGACCTGATGCTCACCCGCCTTGCCCATCACCTGGATCGCCGCCTCGGCGAACCGGATCATGCCCGATGCGCCAATGGGATTGCTCGACAGCACACCGCCGGAGGGGTTGAACGGTATGCGTCCGCCGATCGCCGTTTCGCCGGCCTCGGTGAGTTTCCAACCCTCGCCCTCGGGCGCAAAGCCCAGGTTTTCCAACCACATCGGCTCGAACCACGAAAACGGGACGTAGACCTCGGCGACGTCGATCTCGTCGATCGGGCTCGTGATCCCGGCGTCGCGCCACAGTGCGGCCGAGGCGTCGCGCCCGGCCTGCGGGTTCACCTGATCGCGACCGGAGTAGGCCAGGGGTTCGGTGCGCAGCGCGGTGGCGTGTACCCATGCGACGGGATGACCTTCGGCCACACGTGCGTCGGCGATCTGCTCATTACCGATCACCAACGCGCACGCGCCGTCCGACGACGGACACGTCTCGTCGAAACGGATCGGGTCCCACAGCATCTGGGACTCCATCACCTTTTCCAGCGTGATGTCGGGCTGGTGCAGGTGGGCCAGCGGGTTCTTCGCCCCGTTGAGCCGGTCCTTGACTGCGACCATCGCGCCGATGTGCGTCGGTGCGCCCGAGCGCCGGATGTAGGAGCGCACGTGTGGGGCGAAGTACCCACCCGCCCCGGCACCCACCGGCTTGGTGAACGGCACCGGAATACTCAACGCCCACATGGCATTGGACTCCGACTGCTTCTCCCACGCCATCGTCAGCACCCGGTTGTACTTGCCGGACTGCACCAGGCTGGCAGCCACGACCGCGGTCGACCCGCCGACCGAACCGGCGGTGTGCACCCGGATCAGCGGCTTACCGGTGGCGCCGACGGCGTCGGCCATGAACAGCTCGGGCATCATGACGCCCTCGAAGAAGTCCGGCGCCTTGCCGACCACCACGGCGTCGATGTCGTCGAACGTCGAGCCCGAGTCCGCGAGCGCCTTGTCGATGGCCTCACGAACCAGGCCGTTCATCGAGACGTCCTTGCGTTTGGCGACGTACTTTGTCTGCCCGGTGCCGAGCACCGCAGCGAGTTGGCCCGCCATGATTATTTCCCTTCCAGCACGGCGACGAGATTCTGTTGCAGCGCAGCACCACTGGTGGCGTGCGCCAGCACACGCTGCGCGGAGCCTTCGAAGATGTGCCGGGCCGCGAAGCCGATTCGCTCCAGGCCCGCCGAGAACATCGGGTTGGCGGCCAGTGCGCCACCGGATGGGTTGATCTTCGTCGAGTCGCCCAGCCCGATGGCCTCGGTCAGGATCAGCTGCTGGTGGGTGAACGGCGCATAGAGTTCGGCGACGTCGATCGACCCGGTGTCACCACCTGTCGCGGCCGCGGCAGACGCGGCCGTGGACGGCGATGTGGTCAGGTCGCGGGCGCCGATCACCGGCGTCTCGATGCGGTGCTCGAAACCGGTGATCCAGGCGGGGTTTTCGCGCAACTCGCGGGCCTTGTCACCCGCGGCCAGCACGATCGCCGATGCACCATCGGTGATCGGCGCGATGTCGTGGCGCCGCAGTGGATCGGCGAAATATGGTCGGGAGAGCAGCTCATCGATACTTTTCGCCGGCTTCTCCGAGTCGGTGCGCTCGGCGACCGCGAAGGAGTCCAGTGCGACCTGGGCCATCTGTTCGGCGGTCCACTTGCCGGAGTCCAGCCCCAGCCGCGCCTGCAGACCGGCCGTCGATACGGCGTCGGGCACCAGCGGTGCCACGGTGTAGGGGTCGGTCTGCATCGCCAGCACGCGACGCAGCACCCCGGCGCTGGACTTGCCGAAGCCGTAGACGAGCGCGGTGTCGACCGAGCCGGTCAGTATCTTGATGTAGGCCTCGTAGAGCGCCCACGCGGCGTCCATTTCCACATGCGATTCGTTGATCGGCGGGACCGCGCCGATTGAGTCGATCGCGGAGAGGAATGAGAATGCTCGCCCGGCAAGGTAATCCGAGGAGCCCGAGCACCAGAACCCGATGTCGGTCTGCTTGATGCCGAGATCGGAGTAGAGCTCGGCGAAGCATGGCATCAGCATTTCGACGCCGTTGGTGGTGCCTTCGGTGCGGCGCACATGCGGAGCATGCGCGAAACCCACGACGGCTACGTCACGAAAAGTCATCTGAGCAACCCTTACTGGTGGTGCTTGTAGGTTTCGTAGTCGGCGTCGGGCTCACCCGTCGGCCGGAAGTAGTCGATATTGTCGATGCCAAGACCCCACTCCTCGCGGGGTTTCCACACCGCCTCGACCCGCATGCCCATCCGCACGTCGGTCGCGTCGATCTCGGTGACCAGATGCAGGAACGGGATGTCCGCGCCGTCGAGCAGCACGTACGCCGCAACGTAGGGCGGCTTGATCCGCTGGCCGGCGAACGGAATGTTGATGATCGCGAACGTCGTCACCGTGCCCTTGTCGGGAAGTTCGATGAACTCGTCGAGCTGCTGCCCCGTCGCCGGGTCGGCCTCCCGCGCCGGGAAGTAGACCTTGCCGTTCTTTCCGGTACGGGCGCCGAGCAGCTTGCCCTCCTCGAGAGCCCGCAGGAATGCGCTCTCGGGAAGTGATGCGGTGTGCTGGATTTCGATCGTCGTGGGAACGACGAGCATCGTCACAGGGTCCCGGTCGTCGGTTGATTCCGCGGAGTCCTCTACTGGCTCTTCCGAATCACCCAACTTGAAGTAGGCGATATCGGTGATCGCACCGACCGGTTCGTCAACCCAATGCACGTGGACCCGTGCGCCGGTGCTGATCGCGTCGGACGAGCCCGCGTCGACCGCGTGGAGCAGCGAGGTGTCGGCCCCGTCGAGCTTCACCAGCGCCCAAGCGAACGGGCGGTCCAGTGGTTGGCCCTCGAGCGGCTCGGGCTGCCAGGTCCAGGACACCACGGTTCCGACGCTGCTCACGGGTACGATTTCGGTCAATTCCTCATAGGTGACCGGGTCGTACTCGGCAGGCGGCACGTGCACCCGACCGTCCGAACCGCGCACGCCGACGATGCGGCGCCCGCGGAGGGCCGTGAAGAACTGGGACAGGAGTGGTCCGACTGAACGGGTGTAGTCGAAAGAAAGCCGCAACGGCGCCGAAAGTGGCGGCTCATGCGGATCGATCTGCACCGGGCTGCTTTGGCTGGTGGTCACGGCATCGAGTAGAACAGGTTCTAAGAATGGTTTCAAGCCATCGTAGAAATGCTAGAGAGGCGGGCTAATGAAGCTAGGACTGCAGCTGGGTTATTGGGGCGCGCAGCCGCCGGAGAATCATGCCGAACTGGTCGCAGCCGCCGAGGAGGCCGCGTTCGACACCGTGTTCACCGCGGAGGCCTGGGGATCGGACGCGTTCACGCCGCTGGCCTGGTGGGGCCGTGAAACGACCAGGATGCGCCTGGGCACCTCGGTCATCCAGCTGTCCGCCAGGACGCCGACCGCGTGTGCGATGGCCGCCCTGACGCTGGACCACCTCTCCGGCGGCAGGCACATCCTCGGGCTCGGGGTCTCCGGGCCGCAGGTGGTAGAGGGCTGGTACGGCGCCAAGTTTCCCAAGCCCCTGGCCCGCACCCGCGAGTACATCGACATCCTGCGTCAGGTCTGGGCGCGGGAAGCGCCCGTGCACAGCGACGGACCGCACTATCCGCTGCCGCTGACCGGTGAAGGCACCACCGGACTCGGCAAGAACCTCAAGCCCATCACCCACCCGCTGCGGGCGGATATCCCGGTGATGCTGGGCGCCGAAGGGCCGAAGAATGTCGCGCTGGCCGCCGAGATATGTGACGGCTGGCTGCCGATCTTCTACTCGCCGCGGATCGCAGGCATGTACAACGAGTGGCTCGACGAGGGCTTCGCCCGGCCGGGCGCGCGACGCAGCCGGGAGGACTTCGAGATCTGCGCGACGGCTCAGGTCGTCGTCACCGAAGACCGCCCCGCGGTCATGGAGTTGATGAAGCCGCATCTGGCGCTCTACATGGGCGGAATGGGCGCCGAGGACACCAACTTCCACGCCGACGTCTACCGGCGGATGGGCTATGCCGAGGTGGTGGACGACGTCACCAAGCTGTTCCGCAACGACCGCAAGGAGCGAGGCCGCCAAGGTCATTCCCGACGAACTCGTGGACGACTCCGCGATCGTGGGCGACCTCGGCTACGTGCAGGAACAGATCAAGGCGTGGGAAGCCGCGGGTGTGACGATGATGGTGGTCGGCGCCCGGTCACCCGAGCAGATCCGCGACCTCGCTGAACTGGTGTAGCACTCGGCGGCGGGCCGCCTATCCAACCCGGGTAGACACTTCCTTGCTAGTTGTCTAGTCCGCGTTCTAGATTGGCCCGATGACCGAATCATTGCAGTCATCGCACACCGTCGCCGGCACGGTGCTGACCATGCCGGTGAAGATCCGCAAGGCCGCCCAGCACATGGCGATGTTCTCCGTCGACGCCGACGCCGCGCAGCAGATGATCGACTACAGCGGCTTGCAGGTCTGCCGGTACCTCCCGGGCCGCGCGATCGTCGTGCTGATGCTGATGCGCTACATCGACGGCGATCTGGGCGAGTACTACGAGTACGGCACCAATGTGATGGTCAACCCCCCGGGATCGAATCGCACCGCGGTAGTTGGAGCCCCCGCGCCCTGGGTTCGGCGGGTGCCTTCATCCATCATCTGCCCGTCGACCAGGAGTTCACGTTAGAGGCGGGCACCAAAATCTGGGGCTTTCCGAAGATCATGGCCGACTTCACGATTCGTGACGGCCACCAGTTCAGCTTCGACCTCACCATCGATGGCCAGTTCGCGCTCGGGATGGATTTCCGCCCCGGTCTGCCGGTCCCGCTGTCGGGACGTACGCAGGGCCAGACGTCGTACTCGTACCGCGATGGCGTCACGCGCGAGATCCCCTTCGAGATGACGCCGTCGGCCCTGCGTTACCGGATCGGGGGCGCCCGCGTGCGTCTAGGCGAACATCCCTACGCCAAGGAACTCGCATCGCTAGGCTTCCCGAAGCGTGCACTGATCTCCGGATCGGTTGGCAACGTGCAGATGTCGTTCGACGACGCGCAGGAGGTTTGAGATGGCTGAGATGACTCTGCCGACAGTATCGACGAAACCGGACGTGGACCTTGCCGACGGCGGTTTCTACGCCGACCGGCCCGTCTCGCGCGAAGCGTATCGGTGGATGCGGGCCAACGAGCCGGTGTTCCGCGATCGCAACGGCCTGGCCGCGGCGACGACATACGAGGCCGTGATCGACGCGGAGCGCAATCCTGAGTTGTTCTCGAACGCAGGCGGCATCCGCCCCGATCAACCTGCGCTGCCGATGATGATCGATATGGACGATCCGGCACATCTGTTGCGCCGCAAGCTCGTCAACGCCGGCTTCACGCGTAAACGTTTGAAGGTCCAAGGCGATTCCATCGGCGCACTGTGTGACTACCTCATCGACCGGGTGTGCGAGAAGGGCGAATGCGATTTCGTCAAAGACATCGCCGCACCGCTGCCGATGGCGGTCATCGGCGACATGCTCGGGGTTCTTCCCGACGAGCGGGAGCTGTTCCTCAAGTGGTCTGACGACATGATGGAAGGACTGAGTTCCACTGTGTCCGAGGCCGATATGCAGGTCACCTTGGATGCCTTCATGGCGTACAACGAGTACACCATGAACAAGATCGAACAGCGCAGGGCCGAGCCGACCGAAGACCTGATCAGTGTTCTGGTGCACGCGGAGGTCGACGGTCAACGCCTCTCCGACGACGACATCCTGCAGGAGACCCTGCTGATCCTCGTCGGTGGCGACGAGACGACGCGCCACACGATCTCCGGCGGAACAGAGCAGCTGATCCGCCACCCGGAGCAGTGGGAACTGCTGCAGAACAGCTCTGACCTGGTCCCGCTCGCGATCGAGGAGATGCTGCGCTGGACCTCACCGTTGAAGAACATGGCGCGCACGATCACTGCCGACACCGATTTCCACGGAACACAGCTGCGCAAGGGCGAGAAGATGCTGCTGATGTTCGAGTCGGCGAACTTCGACGAAGCCGTCTTCGGCGATCCCGACAACTTCAATGTTCGGCGAGACCCGAACAGCCACTTGGCATTCGGCTTCGGTACGCACTTCTGCCTTGGTAACCAGCTAGCCCGGATCGAACTCATCAACATGATCAGCGCAGTCCTGAAGCGGCTGCCCGATCTGCAGTTGGCCGACAGCGCGGCCACGCTGCCGTTGCGGGCAGCCAACTTCGTCAGCGGCCTCGAGGCGATGCCGGTGACATTCACCCCCACCAAACCCGTGGGCTGATTCCGCCTACTTCATCTTGAAGTTGGGCGCGCGCTTCTCCTTGAACGCCAGCGGGCCTTCCTTGGCGTCGTCGGACAAGAACACCGGAATGCCGTTGGCGGTGTCGGGTTTGAACGCGTCGAGCTCGTGCATTCCCTCCGCTTCCCGGATCGTCTTGAGGATCGCCTGCACGGCCAGTGGGCCGTTGTTGTTGATGACGTCGGCGATCTCCAGCGCCTTGTCCAGCGCGGTGCCGTCCGGTACGACGTAGCCGATGAGGCCGTAATCCTTGGCCTCGGCGGCGGTGATGTGGCGTCCGGTCAGCAGCATGTCGCAGGCGATCGTGTACGGGATCTGGCGGGGGAGTCGCACTGCCGAGCCGCCCATCGGGTACAGGCTCCACTTGGCTTCCGAGATGCCGAATTTGGCGCTCTCGCCCGCGATGCGGATATCGGTGCCCTGCAGGATCTCGGTACCGCCCGCAATGGCGGGGCCCTCGACGGCGGCGATCAGCGGCTTGGTGAGCCGCCGTCCCTTGAGCAAACCCTCGATCTTCGTGGGGTCGAACGCGCCGCTCTTGAATGAATCCCCTGGCGGCGCCTTGGTCGCGGTCTTGAGGTCCATGCCCGCGCAGAAGTAGCCGCCTGCGCCGGTCAGGATGCAGGTGCGGATCTCCGGATCCTCGTCCACCCGGTTCCAGGCCTCGACCATTATCGAGAGCATCTCGGTGGAAAGTGCGTTGCGCGCCTCCGGCCGGTTCAGCGTCAGGATCAAGGTGTGTCCACGCTGCTCAATAAGGGCGTCGGGGCCCTTCTCAGACATTTCCGTGTCGCTCACGACCAGCGTTCCTTCCAGCGTCGATGCCGCAGACTTGTCTGGAAATGTAACACGTTCTAGTTTAGTGCTGTGGCCCTGAACATTGCCGATCTAGCAGAGCACGCCATCGACGCCGTGCCAGACCGTGTCGCCCTCATTTCCGGCGACGAACAGCTCACCTACGCCCAGTTGGAGGACAAGGCCAACCGCCTGGCCCACTACCTCCGCGACCATGGTGTGAAGAAGGACGACAAGGTCGGGCTGTACTGCCGCAATCGCATCGAGATCGTGATCGCGATGCTGGGCATCGTGAAGGCGGGGGCCGTCCTGGTCAACGTCAACTTCCGCTACGTCGAGGGCGAGCTGAAATACCTGTTCGAGAACTCGGACATGGTCGCGCTCGTGCACGAGCGCCGGTACGCCGACCGGGTGGCCAACGTGCTGCCGGAGACGCCGAACGTCAGGACGATCCTGTCGGTCGAGGACGGTAGCGACGACGACTACCAGCGCTACGGCGCCGTCGAGTTCTATGCGGCGATCGCGCAGGGTTCGCCCGTCCGTGATTTCGGCGAGCGCAGCGCCGACGACATCTACCTGCTGTACACCGGCGGCACCACCGGTTTCCCCAAGGGCGTGATGTGGCGACACGAGGACATCTACCGGGTGCTGTTCGGTGGCACCGATTTTGCGACCGGCGAGTTCGTCTCTGGCGAGTACGACCTGGC
The DNA here is from genome assembly GCA_963843135.1 of uncultured Actinomycetota bacterium. Taxonomy (GTDB): domain Bacteria; phylum Actinomycetota; class Actinomycetes; order Mycobacteriales; family Mycobacteriaceae; genus Mycobacterium. The sequence goes on along the minus strand of CAWJJA010000019.1, from coordinate 66,942 downwards.
CAAGGCCGCCGCGGAGAATCCGCCGATGATCCGCTACCCCATCCCGCCGATGATCCACGGCGCCACGCAGTCGGCCACCTGGATGTCGATCTTCTCGGGCCAAACCACAGTGCTCGCACCGGAATTCGATGCCGACGAGGTATGGCAGACGATCGAGAAGTACAAGGTGAATCTGCTGTTCTTCACCGGTGACGCGATGGCGCGTCCGCTGCTGGACGCGCTGACCAAGCTGCATGACGGCGGTCACGAGCCGGACCTGTCGAGCCTGTTCCTTCTCGCGAGCACCGCCGCGCTCTTCTCGACGAGCATCAAGGAGAAGTTCCTCGAACTGCTGCCCAACCGGGTTATCACCGATTCGATCGGATCCTCGGAAACAGGCTTCGGCGGGACCAGCATCGTCGCCAAGGGGCAGTCGCACACCGGCGGACCGCGGGTGACGATCGACCACCGCACCGTGGTCCTCGACGAGGACGGCAACGAGGTCAAGCCGGGCTCGGGTGTGCGCGGAATGATCGCCAAGAAGGGCAACATCCCGGTCGGCTACTACAAGGACGAAGAAAAAACCCGGCAGACCTTCCGAACTTACAACGGTGTGCGCTACGCGATCCCGGGCGACTTCGCGGAGGTCGATGAGGACGGCTCGGTGACGATGCTGGGGCGTGGCTCGCAGTCGATCAACAGCGGCGGCGAGAAGATCTACCCCGAAGAGGTGGAGGCCGCACTCAAGGGACACCCGGACGTGTTCGACGCGTTGGTGGTCGGCGTTCCCGACGAGCGATTCGGCAACTGTGTGGCCGCCGTCGTGCACCGTAGGCCGGGAACCACCCCGACGCTGGCCGAACTCGACACGTTCGTGCGCAACGAGATTGCGGGATACAAGGTGCCGCGCAAGGTGTGGTGGGTCGAGGAGATCCACCGGACGCCTGCGGGCAAGCCCGACTACCGGTGGGCCAAGGACACCACTGAGGAGCGCCCGGCCGACGACGCACACGCCAGCCATGTGGGATCCGCGAGTTGATGCGCACCGAACTGTGCGACCGCTTCGGCATCGAATATCCGATTTTCGTCTTCACGCCTTCAGAGAAGGTCGCCGCTGCGGTCAGCAAGGCCGGCGGCCTCGGTGTGCTCGGCTGCGTGCGGTTCAACGACTCCGACGATCTCGAGAACGTGCTGCGCTGGATGGACGAGAACACCGACGGTAAGCCCTACGGTGTCGACGTCGTGATGCCCGCCAAGATCCCTCAGGAGGGCACCACGAGCGACATCGACAAGCTCATCCCGCAGAGTCATCGCGACTTTATCGCCAAAACCCTTGCCGACCTTGGTGTTCCACCGTTGCCTGACGACGAGGAGCAGAACGCAGGCGTGCTCGGCTGGTTGCATTCGGTGGCCAGGTCACACGTCGAGGTGGCGCTGCGGCATCCGATCAAATTGATCGCCAACGCACTGGGCTCGCCCCCGAAGGACGTCATCGACCAGGTCCACGCGGCCGGTGTGCCGGTGGCGGCCCTTGCCGGCAACGCCAAGCATGCGCAGCGCCATGTCGAGAACGGGGTGGACATCGTCGTGGCGCAGGGCCACGAGGCGGGCGGCCACACCGGGGAGATCGGTTCGATGGTGCTTTGGCCGGAAATCGTTGACGCGCTTGGCGGTAAGGCCCCCGTGCTGGCGGCCGGCGGTATCGGAACCGGGCGGCAGGTAGCCGCAGCGCTCGCACTCGGCGCACAGGGAGTGTGGATGGGCTCGGCGTTCCTGACGTCGGCCGAATACGACCTGGGCCACCGCAAGCCATCCGGGATGTCGACGATCCAGGAGGCGATGCTGCGGGCAAGCTCCAGTGACACCGTGCGCCGCCGCATCTACACCGGAAAGCCGGCGCGCCTGCTGAAGTCGAAGTGGACCGACGCCTGGGATGCCCCCGATGCACCCGAGCCGCTGCCGATGCCGCTGCAGAACATCCTTGTCAGCGAGGCTCATCAGCGGATGAACGAGTCCGACAATCCGGACACTGTCGCGATGCCGGTCGGCCAGATCGTCGGCCGGATGAACGAAATCCGGCCCGTCGCAGACATAATCGCCGAGTTGGTCTCCGGATTCGAAGACGCAACTCGGCGATTAGACGGTATCCGGGAGAGTTAACGCATCACGGCGTGATCTTCGTCTGCTCGTCGATGACGTTGGTCGCCGCGCCCACGATGTCGCCCTGGTTCTCCAGACCGTCAGCATTGAGCTGCAGTACGTAGAGTCCATCGGCGCCCGGGATCACCACGGTCTTCTGGGCGACGATCTTGGTCTGCCCCTCCGACTCCCAGGTGCCGCCGAGCTGGAAGGCCGGGTACTCGCCGAGGGTGCTGTTCTCACCCTCGTTCGACGCTTCCCAGCCCGGAAGGTTCGCCAGTTCGCCGGGGGCCAGGTCGATGATTTTCTGTGGGTCGACGTTGCCGGTCAGCTTCGACAGCAGTGCGACGACGCTCGGCGAATACTCGGCGGCTTCGGGGCCCGTGTAGATGATGGCGCCGTAGGCCCACTCCGGGGTGTTCTCACCGCCCGGCTCCCAGCCCGGGGGGATCGGTAGGTCGATGGTCGGCGCGCCGGGGTCACCGGGCTTGACCGGCGTCTCCTGGATCTTGTTCTCGGCGATGTAGCTGGCGATCGTCGGGTTCGGGCCCGCGGCATCCTCGTCGCGCGGCGCGACCTTGGCCGTCGTCGTCGGTGCGGCCTTGGCGCTCGTCGTCGTGGTGGTTGTCGATTCCGACTTGCTGGTGCTCGGTTCGGTCTTGGTATCCGAGCCGCAGCCCGTCAACACGAGGGCCAGCGCGGCAGCCAACGCGGCCGCTCCGGTGATCGCCGTGCGCCTCATCAGGTAACTCCTGTCGTCGTGGTCTGAATGCCGTAGCGAAGCGTAATCGAAATAGGTCGTTGTGAAGGGTGAGTAGATCTACTCGATTCAAAATCTCGTGAACACCGCATTGGTGCCCGACTCCGACGAACCGCATGCGGCAGTCGACCTACCGGGCGGCAACACCCTGGCGTTCGACGATGAGGGCACCATCCGACGAGGTGGACGCTGTCTTCGAAAAGGTAACCGCAGCAGGGTCTTCCGACTTACCGGATCCGCATGACGCGCCGTCGCCGCTGCGGCACGACACCGCGCGGTCTCGCGTGCGTGGAAACCTACGGGGTGATGACGGTCTGTGCGTCGATCAGCCCCATTGCGGCACCCAGCTTGTCCTGCTGCTCGGGTGTCGAATAAGCGTTCAGTAGGAGCATGTACAGCGTGCCGTCTGAACCCGGAATCATGACCGTCTTCTGGGCCGCGAACCTCGGGGCGCCTTCCATTGTTGCCGTGCCGGCAATCTCGGTCGCGTCGAATCCGCTCAGGTTTTCAGGTGTCCCCGCGTCCGGGCCCTGGTAGTCGGGAAGGCCCATTAGCTCGTTGGGGGCCACTTCCAGCAGCGTTGCAGGATCGACGTCACCTTCGAGCTTCGACAGGTACGCGTAGATCGTCGGAGGGAACCCCGGATCGGCGTCCGCGCCGGTGTACCTGACGCCGCCGTAGGAGCCGTCGGGCAGATTTTCAGAGGTGGTTTCCCAGCCCTCGGGCGTGGGAAGGTCGACGTTGGGTGCGCCGTTCTCGGCCGGCTTTTCCACCGTCTGCTGGATGCCGTTCTCGTTGATGTACTCGGCGATGGTCTGCCCGGCGGCGCCCGGCGCGGCCTCGGTGGACTCCGACTCAGTCGATTCGCTGGCGCTCGTCGTCGCGGACGCACTGGTCTTCGCCGATGTGCTGGTGCTCGGTTCAGTCTTGGTGTCCGAGCCACAGCCCGACAACACGAGAGCCAGAGCGGCGGCGAACGTGGCTGCCGCGGTGATCGTCGTGCGATTCATCCGTCATCTCCTGTCGTCGTGCAACGCCCGTGGCCGTTGTTGGCGAACGTGTTTGGTTTCGCCGTAGCGGAGCGTAGTCGAAAATGGCGGTTACGAAGGCAGAGTTGAGCTACTCAGCGGCGGATGTCAAACACCGGGTCTGCGCACTCGGTCCCCTCGGCCTGCAACACGCGTTTGATCACCTTGAAGGTCTCGGTGCGCGGCAGATCGGTGCTTACCCGCACGAGGGACGGCCACTGCTTGGGGCCGAGATCGGTTTGTTCGGCGAGGAATGCGCCGAACGCCTCCGGGTCGAAGGACGCGCCCTCGGTCAACAGCACCGCCGCCATCACCTGATCGCCGACGTCGGGTGCGGGTATCCCGTACACCGCCACCTCGACGATATCGGGATGGCGAAGTACGACCCGCTCGATAGGCGCCGAGCCGAGGTTCTCACCGTCGACACGCATCCAGTCGCCAAGTCGGCCCCCGAAGTACGCGTAGCCGTTCTCGTCGCGGTAGGCAAGATCGCCACTGTGGTAGGCCCCACCGCGCATGCGCTCGGCGTCGGCGTCCGGGTCCTTGTAGTAACCCTCGAAACGCCCGGCGTCAGAGGTGTTCACCAGCTCGCCGGTGACGCCGGGCGGGCAGGGCTCGCCGGTGTCGACGTCGAGGATCTCGGTGCCGGGGGGCAGCGGGCCGAGCGATCCGGGTGGAGTGTCCGGCGTGCGGCCGATCGCGATACCGCCCTCGGTCGAACCGAACCCATCCATCACGGGAGTGTTGAACCGCCGTGAGAATCTCTCGACGTCAGCCGGTGCGCCCTCATTGCCGTATACCGCGCGCAGCGGATTGTCGGCATCGTCGGGTTGCTCGGGTGTGGCGAGCACGTACGACAACGGCTTGCCGACGTAGTTGGCGTACGTGGCGCCGAATCGCCGGATGTCCGGGAGGAACTGCGATGCGGAGAACTTGCGCCGCAACGCAAGTGAACCGCGCGACGCAAACGCGACCGACCAGCCCACCAGCACCGCGTTGGAGTGGAACAGTGGCATCGACACATAACAGACGTCGCTGGGGCCGAGATCGAAACGCTGCGTCATCATCGCACCGGCGACGGCTACCTTGCCCTGGCTGCATTTGACCGCCTTGGGGTCGCCGCTGGTGCCCGAGGTGTAGATCAACATGAACAGGTCGGCCGGGTCGGCGTCGTATGCGACTACCGGCTCGTCGGCGTACTGCGCGACCTCGGCTGCCCACACGGGGGAGTCGACGTCGATGTGGTCGATGTCGCCGACCGCCGATGCCGACGCCGCATCTGCCAGCACCATTTGGCAATCCGCGTGTGTGACGTCACGTTGCAGAGCAGCGCCGCGCCGGACGGGGTTGAGCCCGACCGGCACGATGCCCGTCAGTCCCGCCGCCACCAGAACTGATGAGAAGAACGGGGTGTTCTGGAGCAGCACGCCGACATGCTGGGGGCGATCGGGATCCATGCGGGCCCGCAGCGCCGCTGCCAGCGACGCACCATGGGCGATGTGCTCACGCCAGGGTGTGAACGTGTCCTCGAAATAGACCCCACGGTCGTCGACGTCGACGAGAGGGGTGAGTAGCGAGGTTACGGTGGGAAGCTCGCTCCCGGTCGCCGGCTGAAGCTGAATGCTCTTCGCGCGAGCGCTCATCGCTAAGCCGGTGTGTCGGCCAGTTCCCGGCCGATGTGCAGCAGCTGCCCGGTGGCACCGCCGACTGCGAACTCAGTCTGCTTGGCCGCCAGGAAATATCGGTGAACCGGGTGGTCTGTGTCGATTCCGACGCCGCCGTGCACGTGCACCGCGGTGTGGGCGACGCGGTGGCCCGCCTCGGCCGCCCAGAACGCCGAGGTGTTGACCTCTACCTCGGCGGGAAGTTCCTCCGACAGTCGCCACGCCGCCTGAGTGAGCGTGAGCCGCAATGCCTTGACGTCGATGTAGCCGTCGGCCAATCGCGCGGAGACGGCCTGGAAGCTGCCGATGGGCCGGTCGAACTGTTCGCGCTCGCGGGCGTATTCGGCGGTGAGCTCAAGTGCGCGCTCCACCACGCCGAGCTGAAATGCGCTGCGCGCGAACGTGCCGTGGGTGGTCAGCCACGCCAGGACGTCATCGCCCTGGTCGCCGCCGACGAGCCGGTCTGCGCCCAGTTCGACGCCGTTGAGGTCCAGATGCCCGACACTGCCGAAGCCCGTCGTGTTCAGCGATTCGACCGTCACACCCCGGTCACCGGATGCGACGACGAAAACCTTTGTGCCCGAGTCCGTTTCGGCTGGGATGAGAAACGCATCGGCGATCGGACCGTAGGCGATCTGCGTTCGGGTGCCGGTCACCCGGTAGCCGTCACCATTGGCCTGAGCCTGGACCGGACCGTCGCCCACATCGCCGTCGAGCGCGACCGTCAGGATCTTCTTCCCGTTGACGGCGGGGACCGCCCATTCCTGCTGCAGCGATTCTGATCCGAACTTCGCCAGGGCTCCCGCGGCCAGCACCGCCGACTCGAGATACGGCACGGCGGCCAGTTGCCTGCCAAGCGCGACCAGCACCGCGACCTGCTCGAGTTCGCCGAATCCGCCGCCGCCCAACGACTCCGGGGCGGTGGTCGACAGGATGTCGGCATCGATCAGCTTGCTCCACAGCGTCTGGTCGAAGCGTTCGTCGAGACCGTCGAGCTCACGTTGGCGTTCCGGCGTTGACACCGACTCGGCGATGGTGCGTGCCAGCCCGCCAAGGTCCTCGGAGGCTTCGGTCGTCTTGAAATCCATGGGAAGTCCTTACCGGTTCACTCGGGGCAGGCCGAGCGCGACCATGCCGATGATGTCGCGCTGAATCTCGTTGGTGCCGCCGCCGAACGTCAGGATCAGGCACGAGCGGTGCATGCGCTCGATGCGTCCTCGCAGCAGTGCGCCGGGGGTGTTGGTGCGAAGGGTGGCCGACGTGCCGAGCACCTCCATCAGCAGGCGGTAGGCCTCGGTGGCGAGTTCGGTGCCGTACACCTTGGCGGCCGACGCGTCGGCAGGAGACGGTGCGGCCTCCGTCGATGACGCCAGTTCCCAGTTGATCAGCTTGAGCACTTCGGCCTTGGCGTGCACACGGGCCAGGTTGAGCTGCACCCACTGTGAGTCGATCAGCCGGTTGCCGTGGATGTCCTTGGTGTTCTGCGCCCACTCGCGAACCCCGTCGAGGGCCGAGAAGATCGGCTGCGCGGAGACCAGTGCCACCCGTTCGTGATTGAGCTGGTTGGTGACCAGTTTCCAGCCGGCGTTCTCCTCGCCGACCAGGCTGGTGGCGGGCACGCGGACGTCCTGGTAATAGGTGGCGCTGGTGTCGATGCCCGCCATGGTGTGCACCGGAGTCCACGAAAAGCCCTCGGCCGTCGTCGGCACGATGAGCATCGAGATGCCGCGGTGCTTCTTGGCTTCCGGGTTCGTCCGCACCGCCAGCCACACGTAGTCGGCGTATGCGATCAGGCTGGTCCACATCTTCTGACCGTTGATCACGTAGTCGTCGCCGTCGCGAACCGCGGTCGTGCGCAGCGCCGCGAGGTCGGTGCCTGCGCCCGGTTCTGAGTAGCCGATGGCGAAGTGCAATTCACCCGCGGCGATCTTGGGTAGGAAGAACTTCTTCTGCTCGTCGGTCCCGAACGCCATGATCGTCGGCGCGACGCTGTTGATCGTCAGGAACGGCACCGGGACGTTCGCGATGGATGCCTCGTCGTTGAAGATCAGCCCGTCCATCGGAGGGCGGGCCTGGCCGCCGAACTCCTTGGGCCAGCTCAACGTCAGCCAGCCGTCCTTGCCCATTTGGGCAACGGTGTCGCGATAGACACTGCCCCGCCCCATCTCTCCATCGCTGGAGGCCAGCGCCTCGGCGCGCTCGGGGGTCATCAGCTTGGTGAAGTACGACCGCAGCTCGCGACGCAACTCCTCCTGCTCCGGGGTGTAGCCGATCCGCATCGCCATGTCCTAACTTCTCTAGAGGCACGATCTGGCACCCAGGTGGATATGACGCAGCCCGGCCCGGGTTCACTCCCGGTTGTAACACGTTCTAGTCTTGGGGTCCAGGCCGGTGCCACACTGGTTGCTCAGAGCAGCTAGGACCGTTTGGCCCCCGTAAGGAGTCTGTGATGCGAGTGGAAGTGGACCGTGACCGTTGCGAGGGCAACGCAGTTTGCGTGGGAATAGCCCCCGACCTGTTCGATCTCGATGACGAGGATTACGCCGTCGTCAAGGCGGATCCAGTACCCGACGACCAGGAGGACCTGGCGGAGCAGTCGATCGCCGAGTGCCCGCGAGCAGCCCTGATCCGCAGAGACTAGAGGTATTCATAAATGACTGCAGATGCGACTGATCTTTCCGGCCTGGTCGCGGTGGTGACCGGTGCGGCCGCTGGGCTGGGCCGCGCCGAGGCCATCGGCCTGGCGCGAGCGGGCGCCACGGTCGTCGTCAACGACATCGCAGGCGCGCTGGACAAATCCGACGTGATCGACGAAATCGTCGCTGCCGGCTCCAAGGCGGTCGCGGTCGCCGGTGACATCGCAGAGCGCTCGACGGCGGATGAGCTGGTGGCGACCGCCGACGGGCTCGGCGGTCTGAGCATCGTCGTGAACAACGCGGGCATCACGCGTGACCGCATGTTGTTCAACATGACCGACGAGGACTGGGACGCGGTGATCGCCGTACATCTGCGCGGTCACTTCCTGCTGACCCGCAACGCCGCCACATACTGGCGTACTAAAGCCAAGGCGGCCGAAGGTGGGGCCGGGCAGGTGTATGGCCGGGTCATCAACACCTCCTCGGAGGCGGGCCTGGTCGGGCCCGTCGGGCAGGCCAACTACGGCGCGGCCAAGGCCGGCATCACCGCGCTGACGCTGACGATGGCCCGTGCACTGGAGCGGTATGGCGTTCGAGCCAACGCGATTGCACCGCGCGCCCGCACGGCAATGACGGCCGACGTCTTCGGGGAGGCACCGGAGTTGGCCGACGGTGCGGTCGACAGTCTCTCGCCCGAGCATGTCGTCACGTTGGTGCGGTTTCTGGCCTCGCCCGCCGCGCACGACGTCAACGGACAGCTCTTCATCGTCTACGGTCCCACCGTGACGTTGGTGGCGGCGCCCACGGCCCAGGCTCAGTTCAGCGCAGGAGCCGACGCCTGGGGCCCGGCGGAGCTGTCGGAAACGTTGCAGAATTACTTTGCTGGCCGCGACTCGGATGCGAATTTCGCCGCAACGGGGTTGATGAGTTAGTGAGACTGACGGTCTTTGGTTGTCGGCAACGTAAGTGAGTAGAACACGTTCTAGCATGGCCTGCGTCACACCCCGCCTGAGCAGCGCTGATATGACAATTTCGACTAGTTTTGTCGTTCTTTGACACTGCGAACTTGTTCTAGTTAGTATGATCCGGCTCACTAAGAGCAGCGCTTAAACCAGGGGTGAAATGCCCGCCGCCGCGAAGAGATTCGAATTCTTCGCCAACGCGGGCATTGCCGTACACCCCGCCCCGAGAACGGAGCCCGAGGTTGATCGAACAGCTCGCGGCACCGACTCGGGCCGTGGGCGGCTTTTTCGAAATGTCCTTGGACACCTTCGTCAAGATCTTCCGGCGCCCCTTTCAACTTCGTGAGTACCTCGATCAGACGTGGATGATCGCGAGGGTTGCGATCATCCCGACGCTGCTGATCTCTATCCCCTTCACTGTGCTGGTCGCGTTCACCCTCAATATTCTGCTGCGCGAGATCGGCGCCGCGGATTTGTCCGGCTCCGGTACCGCGTTCGGCACCGTGACGCAGCTGGGTCCGATCTCGACCGTGCTTGTCATCGCCGGTGCCGGCGCGACGGCGATCTGCGCGGACCTGGGTGCGCGCACCATCCGTGAAGAGATCGATGCGATGCGAGTGCTCGGCATCGATCCCATTCAACGGCTTGTCGTGCCGCGCGTGCTGGCATCGACCACCGTGGCGCTGCTTCTCAACGGCCTGGTGATCGCGATCGGCCTGACCGGTGGCTATGTGTTCTCCGTGCTGCTGCAGGGAGTGAACCCCGGCGCGTTCATCAACGGTCTGACCATTCTGACCGGGCTGGGCGAGTTGGTGATCTCAGAAGTCAAGGCGTTGTTGTTCGGAGTGATGGCGGGCCTCGTCGGCTGCTACCGCGGCCTCACGGTCAAAGGCGGACCCAAGGGAGTCGGAGAGGCCGTCAACGAGACCGTCATCTACGCCTTCATCTGCCTGTTCGTGATCAACGTTCTGATGACCGCAGTCGGCGTCCGGGTTCTCCACTGATGAGCCAACTGGGGGATTACGACATCACGCTGCGGATGCGGCGGGCCTTCGGATGGTTCCCCCGAGCCGTCGACACCTTTGGCGAGCAGGCGTTGTTCTACGCCCAGTCGGTCCGTTACATGCCGAACGCGGTGCGGCGGTACGGCAAGGAAACGGTCCGCAATATCGCCGAGATGACGATGGGCACCGGCGCGCTGGTGATGATCGGCGGCACGGTGGGCGTCGCGGCATTCCTCACGCTGGCCTCCGGCGGTGTCATCGCGGTGCAGGGCTACGAGTCGCTGGGCAACATCGGCATCGAAGCGCTGACCGGGTTCCTGTCCGCCTACCTCAACGTGCGCATCGTCGCGCCGATCATCGCAGGCATTGCGCTCGCCGCCACCATCGGCGCAGGCACCACCGCCCAACTGGGCGCGATGCGCATCGCCGAGGAGATCGACGCCGTCGAGGCAATGGCCGTGCACTCGGTGTCCTACCTGGTCTCCACCCGGCTGGTGGCCGGAATGATCGCGATCGTCCCCCTCTACTCGTTATCGGTGTTGGCGGCGTTCTTCTCAGCCCGCTCCATCACCGTCTACGTCAACGGACAGTCCGGCGGTCTGTACGACCACTACTTCAACACGTTCCTGATACCGACCGATCTGTTGTGGTCTTTCGCTCAGGCCATCGTGATGGCGATCGCAGTGATGCTGGTCCATACCTATTACGGCTTCAACGCGTCCGGCGGACCTGTCGGCGTGGGAATCGCTGTGGGTAAGGCGGTTCGGACGTCGCTGATCGTCGTTGTCATCATCACCTTGTTCATCTCCCTGGCCGTGTACGGTGCCACCGGAAACTTCAACCTGTCGGGTTAGGGGAGAGAGAAATCATGTCGAGGACCGTCGCGATCAGGATCGCCGCCGCAGTGCTGGCAGCGATCATCGTGGCGTTCTCGGTATTCACCTACCTCGCGTACTCCGCCGCATTCACCCCGACCGAGACCGTGGTCGTCACCTCTCCGCGGGCCGGCTTGGTGATGGACCGCGACGCCAAGGTCAAATACCGCGGCATCCAAATCGGAAAAGTCGAAGACATCTCGTACACGGGTGATCAAGCGAAGTTGACTCTGGCGATCAACAAAGGCGAGCTGCGCTTCGTCCCGTCGAACGCGCCTGTTCGTATCGCCAGCACAACGGTATTCGGCGCGAAATCGGTGGAATTCCTTGCTCCAGAGCAGCCGTCCGGTACGGCCTTGCGCGCCGGCGCCGTCGTGGCGGCTGAGGCGGTGCAACTGGAAGCCAACACGTTGTTCCAGACCCTGATCAACGTGCTGAACAAGGTCAACCCCATTCACCTGAACGCAACCATGTCGGCGATCGCGGAAGGCTTGCGTGGTCACGGTGACGATTTCGGAGCTACCACGGCGGGTTTGAATCAGTATCTCGCGCAACTGAATCCAAAGTTGCCGCAAGTCGAGTCGGTTATCTCCCAGACGGCCACGGTGGCCAATATCTACGGCGATGCCGGCCCCGATCTGGTGACTGTGATCAACAACACGCCTGCTATCAGCAAAACCCTCGTTGATGAGCAGGAGAACCTGAACGCGACGTTGCTCGCGACAATCGGCCTGGCGAACGAGGGGGCCGACACTCTGGAGCCGGGGGCAGACGACTACATCGCAGCGATCCAGCGCATGCGGGCGCCGTTGAAGGTGCTCGGCGAGTATTCGCCGGAACTCGGCTGCATAGTGCAAGGTGTCGCGAAGGGCCGCCAGCGGGGTGCAGACATCCTCGGTGGCTACAAACCTGGCGCGATGGTCAGCTCCAGCTTCGTGTTGGGCGTGCCGTCGTACACGTATCCAGAGAGCCTGCCGATCGTGAATGCAACGGGTGGTCCCAACTGCCGCGGCCTTCCCGACCAGCCCAGCATGCAATACGGCGGCTCGTACTTCAGGTCACCGTTCCTCGTCACCGACAACGCCCTCATCCCGTACGAGCCGTTCACCGAGGTACAGGTCGATGCCCCGTCGACGTTCCAGTTCCTCTTCAACGGCGCATTCGCAGAGCGGGACGACTTCTGATGAGCGCTTGCGCGAAGAAGCGAGGCCGCTGATGAACCACAGGGGAGTCCTGATCAAGGTGATGATCTTCGTGGTGGCGATGCTGTTGGTTGCCGCGGGTCTGATTGTGATCTTCGGTGAGTTCCGGTTCGCTTCGACCAACCGCTACCACGCCACATTCAGCGATGCCTCCCGACTCGAGGGCGGCAACGATGTGCGAATCTCGGGTGTTCCGGTGGGTTCGGTCGAGGATGTGAAGCTGAATCCCGATAACACGGTCGATGTGGCGTTCACGCTCGACAAGAAGTACCAGTTGTACACGTCGACGCGGGCCGTGATCCGCTATGAAAATCTGGTCGGCGACCGATTTATGGAGATCACCTCGGGCCCGGGCGAACTCCGAAAGCTGTCCAAGGGCGCCACCATTCCGAAGGGGAACACGCAGCCCGCGCTCGACCTCGACGCGCTGCTCGGTGGTCTACGGCCGGTGGTCAAGGGTCTCAACGGCGACCAAATCAACCAGATCAGCAATGCGATCCTCGAGTTGTTACAGGGCCAGGGTGGGGCGCTGTCCCAATTGCTCTCGGAAACAGGAACATTCAGCCAGACCCTGGGCGATCGCTATCAGGTGATCTCGGAGGTCATTCAGAATCTCAACGACGTGCTGGGGACCATTGACGCGAAGAGCGCCGAATTCGATGCCAGCGTGGACGGCCTCCAGAAGCTGGTCACCGGCCTGGCAGAGGGCCGGGACCCGATCGCCGGGGCGATTCCGCCGCTGGCGTCCGCGGAAAACGACCTGACCGACATGCTGGCGAATTCGCGTCGGCCAGTGCAGGGCGTGCTCGAGAATCTTCGCCCGCTCGCGACCGAGTTCGACAACCGTAAGGCCGAGGTCAACCAAGTCATCGAACCGTTGGCCGAGAACTACTTGCGACTCAATTCCCTTGGCGCCTATGGGTCGTACTTCAACTACTACATCTGCGCGACGACCCTCAAATTCAACGGGCCCGCAGGCAGCGACATTCTCCTGCCGATCGGCGGGGTGCCGGATCTATCGAAGGGCAGGTGCTCGGAAAATGGATAAGACACTCCGGGCGGGCATCTTCGGAATCGCGGTCGTGGCGATGGTCGTGATCGTTGCGTTCGGCTACAGCAGCCTGCCGTTTTATCCGCAGGGCAAAGTCTACGAGGCCTTTTTCGCCGACGCCGGTGGCATCTCACCGGGTAACGACGTCAACATTTCCGGCATCACGGTCGGCAAGGTGAGCGATGTCGCCCTCGCCGGCGACGTCGCTAAGGTGACTTTCACAGTCGACCGCAAGATCAGGCTGGGCGATCAGACTCTCGTCTCGATCCGGACCGACACCGTTCTGGGAGAGAGGTCGCTGGGAGTCGCTCCAGAAGGCAGCGGATCGGTGACCTCAATCCCTCTGGCCCGCACGACAATTCCGTATACCCTGAACCAGGCCCTGCAGGATCTTGGGCAGAACGCCGGAGCGGTCGACAAGGAGCAGTTGACCCAGGCGTTGGGGGTGCTGACCGATTCATTCCGCGACGCGACGCCGGAGCTGCGCCGCACGCTCGACGGGGTGGCGACGTTGTCGCGCAGCATCAACGCCAACGACGAAGCGCTGGGCCAGCTGTTGACACGCGCGAAGTCGGTGACCGCTGTGCTCGCCGATCGCGCCGGCCAGGTGAATCAACTCGTCACCGACGGTAACCAGCTCTTCGCCGCGCTCGATGAGCGACGGACTGCGCTGAGTAATTTGATCGCAGGCATCGACGATGTGTCACAGCAGATTTCGGGGTTTGTGGCCGATAACCGTCGCGAATTCGGACCGGCACTGAGGAAACTGAATCTGGTGTTGGACAACCTTCTCGAACGCCGTGAGCACATCAGCGAGGCGCTGAAGCGGTTGCCGCCGTACGCCACCGCACTCGGCGAATCGGTCGGCTCGGCCTCGGGCTTCATGGTGAACCTGCCCAACGCAATTCCAAACAATACGCAGGAGGCCCTCCTGCTGGATCTCTACTTCCAACCGGGCAAGATTCCGGACAGCCTCTCTGACCTCCTGCACGGGTTCATCGACCAGCGCCTGATCATAAGGCCGAAATCACCGTGAGCCGCTGGATACGTTTGGGTGTAATCAGCGCGCTGGTGGTGGCGTTGATCGGTGGCCTGTACGTGATGTGGCCGCGAATGACCACGCATACGGTGGTCGCCTACTTCGCCTCGGCAGCGGGCGTGTATCCGGGCGACGAAGTCCGCGTCATCGGTGTTCCGGTCGGCTCGATCGAATCGATCTCGCCCCAGGCCGATGCCGTCAAGATCACCATGAGGGTGAAGGACGACGTCAAAGTGCCCGCCGACGCCCGTGCGGTGATCATCGCGCCGAACCTCGTTGCCGCCCGGTTCATTCAACTCACGCCTCCCTATAAAGAGGGCGCGGAGATGAAGGACGGCGCCAGCATCGGGCTGGACCGCACTGCCGTGCCGGTGGAGTGGGACGACGTCAAGACCGAACTGACGAGGCTCAGCCAGCAGCTCGGACCGTCTGCGGGCCAGGTTCAGGGGCCGTTGAGCGAGTTCGTCAATCAGGCCGCCGATACGTTCGACGGCAACGGAGACTCGTTCCGGGAGGCCCTTCGCGAATTGTCGCAGACCGCAGGGCGGCTGGGTGACTCGAGTCCCGACCTGTTCGGCACGGTGAAGAACCTGCAGATCTTGGTCGACGCGCTTTCGAAGAGCAATGAGCAAATCGTCCAATTCAGTGGGCATTTGGCCTCGGTCTCTCAGGTCCTGGCCGACAGCACGGTGGGGCTGGACGACACGCTGGGCAGCCTCAACCAGGCCCTGTCGGACGTCCGCGGCTTCCTCGACGAGAACAACGAGACTCTGATCGGCAACATCAACAGGCTGACCGACTTCACCAGCATCCTGACGAACCAGACCGACGACGTGGAACAGATCCTGCACGTCCTTCCGAACGCGATGGCGAACTTCTACAACATCTACAACCCGGCGCAGGGCACCGCCAACGGTCTGCTGGGCCTGCCAGAGTTCCAAAACCCGGTGCAGTTCATCTGCGGCAACTTCGACGGTGCGGGAACGCCCGATTACGACAAGCGAACCGAGATCTGTCGGCAGCGGATGGCTCCGGTGCTCAAGCGCCTGGCGATGAACTTCCCGCCCTTCATGGAGCACGGGATCAACACGATCACCGCGTACAAGGGCCAGGTCATCTACGACACCCCGGCGACCGAGGCCAAGGCGAAGACCTACATCCCGTATCTGCAGTGGATACCGGCCGACGGTCGGTTCCCGCCACGGCAGGGCGACCCGGGAGACCCCAGCTCGTTGCTGCTGCCCCAACCCGCGGTTCCCGGTCCGCCGCCGCCGGCGCAGCCGTACACGCTTGGTCCGGTAATACTGCCGCCGGGTCCACCGCCCGGTCCGGTTCCCGGTGCGCCGCCTGCGCCTGGTCCGCTTCCGGCCGAGGCCGCTATCCCGGGAGGCGGGGGATGATGCGTCAGTCATTGGGGATCAAAGCCGGACGCGCTACCCGGCGGACCGTCGCCATCGGCTCCGGTGCGGTACTGCTTGCCGGCTGCCAGTTCGGCGGGCTGAACTCCCTGGACATGCCGGGCACCGCAGGTCACGGCAAAGGCTCGTTCACGATCACCGTGGAAGTGCCCGACGTGGCCACGCTGCCACAGAACTCGCCGGTGTTGGTCGACGATGTCACGGTCGGCAGTGTGTCGGGAATCGAGGCCGTTCAGCGTGCAGACGGCAGCTTCTACGCGGCGGTGAAACTCTCGCTCGACGAAGACGTCAAGTTGCCGGAGAACGCGACGGTCAGAGTCGGGCAGACATCGCTGTTGGGGTCGCAGCACATAGCGCTGGCACCTCCGGTTGACCAGCCGCCGGTTGGCACAATGCGTGAGGGGCTTCAGATTCCGCTGAGCGACGGCAGCCGCGCTCCGACGACAGAGGAAGTGCTGTCCGCATTGGGTGTGGTCGTCAACAAGGGCAACCTCGGTGGGCTGCAGGACATCACGCAGGAGATTTACAACGGGGTGGCCGGCAGGCAGGGACAATTCGCCGGTCTGATCCCCCGGCTCGCTGAACTGGCCTCGTCGTTGAATCGGCAGACCGACGACATCATCGCAACGGCCGAAGGCCTGAACCGATTCGCCAGTGTCCTCGCGCGGAGCAGGGACAGTCTGGGTCGAGCGCTCGACACTCTGCCAGGAGCGCTCAAGGTTCTCAACGACAACCGGGCCAACATCGTCGACGCTTTCGCCGCGCTGCAGCGCCTCGGCACGGTGGCATCGCGCGTCCTGGCCGCAACCAAGGATGACTTCGCCAAGGACTTCATCGATGTGTACTCGGTGATCAAGCCGATCAACGACAACCGCGCGGATCTCGTGTCCAGCCTGGACAGCCTGGCCACCTTCCCGTTCCCTGGCAAGAACTTGCCCAAGGTGGCCAGGGGCGACTACTTCAACGTCTTCGCCACATTCGATCTGACGATCCGCCGGCTCGGCGAGACCATATTCACAACGTCGTTCTTCGACTCGAATATGAAGCGCCTCGCCGAAGTCGTCAACCCGCCGGAGTTTCTCACCGGAGAGATGGCCAACCTGTCGGGACAAGCCGCTGACCCGTTCAAGATCCCGGCCGGCACCGCGTCGGGCCAGGAGGTGCCGGCGGAATAATGTTCAGTCGAACTACGCGAATTCAGTTGTGGATCTTCGCCATCGTCACCGTGATCTCGGTCGGCGCGATAGCTCTGCTGTACATACGTCTTCCGGCCCAGCTGGGCATTGGTACCTATGAGGTCACAGCGAATTTCGTGGCAGGCGGCGGACTGTACGAGAACGCCAATGTCACCTTTCGCGGCGTGCAAGCCGGACGGGTCGAGGCCGTAAACCTGACCGGTAACGGTGTCGCCGCGCGCATGCGGATAAACAGCAGTGTCAAGATCCCGGAGAACTCCACCGCCACCGTCAAGAGCGTGTCTGCGGTCGGCGAACAATACGTGGATTTCGTTCCGCCCGCTGATCCCTCGCAGGCGCTGCTGCGTAATGGTGCAACCATTCCAAAGGAACGCACGGCGATCCCGCAGGACGTCGCCGAGATGTTGCGTGAGGCCGACAGGTTGGTGAGCAGCCTTGACAACACCCGGCTCCAGGACCTGCTGCGCGAGACGTTCGCGGCGTTCAACGGCTCCGGGCCCGAACTGGCCAGACTGCTCTCCTCGGCACGGTCGTTGATCGACGAGGCCAACGCCAGCTGGCCGCAGACCTCGACGCTGATAGACCAGGCCGGACCGTTCCTGGATGCGCAGATCCGCAGCGGCGATGACATCCGGTCGGCGGCCGACGGCCTAGCCCGGTTGACCACCGAACTTGCCAATGCCGACCCGCAGGTGCGTCAGGTGCTCAACACCGCGCCAGGAGCTGCCGCCGAGGCCAGCGAGACGTTCTCAGGCATCCGCCCGTCGTTCCCGGTGCTCGCGTACAACTTGGCCAATTTCGGCCGCGTCGGCGTCATCTATCACAAGTCGATCGAACAGGCGTTGGTCATCTTTCCAGCCCTACAAGCGTCGCTGCTGACGATCGGCGGCCAGCTCCCCGTGAGTGAAGGCGGCAAGCAGGACTTCAAGATCTCGATCAACGACCCACCGCCGTGCATCACTGGATTCTTGTCAGGGGCGGAGATCCGCACGCCGGGCGACACGACTCTGCGGGACCTGCCAACCGATCTGTATTGCAAAGTGTCACAGAATGATCCGAGCGTGGTGCGCGGCGCGAGGAACTACCCGTGCCAGGAGTTCCCCGGGAAGCGCGCCCCGACAGTTCAGTTGTGCCGCGACCCGGCCGGCTACGTCCCGCTCGGTAACAACCCATGGCGCGGTCCGCCCGTGCCGATCGGCACACCGATGGACGTCATGGAGGACGACACGCCAGAGGATGGGCGAAACATTCTGCCGCCCAACAAGTTCCCCTATATCCCGCCGGAGAACGATCCGGACCCAGGATATCCCGTTGCGCCGGGCCTATTGCCACCTGACGTGCCTCGGGGCCCGGGGCCGGCGCCGCATCAACCGTGGCCGTACATACCCCCTCCGAACTCGGGGCCGCCACCGCCGCCATACACGGCATGGATTCCGCCGGCACCGTATCCGAACGCGTGGCCTCCGCCGGCGATCCCGCCCGGGTGGGCGACCAATCCACCGAACGTGTTTGCCGGGCCCTACGGCCCCCCGCCACCGCCGCCTGCAGCACCGCCGCCTGCGGCACCGCCGCCGGCCCAGCCGCAAGCCGACGGGGCCGCCTACGGGACGTACGATCAGCACACAGGCGTTTTCGTCGACCCAGCCGGCGGTACGGGGGTGTTCGCGCCGGGTGTCGCTAATATGGCTCCACAAGAGAATTGGCTCGATCTGATGCTGTATCCGGAGCAAGTTTGATGACATCCACCCCGACAGGCCCACGCAAGGCTGTTCGCCGCCGCGCATCCCGGCCTGCCGGCCCGACCAGCGGTAAGGCCCCCGAAGCCACCGCCGTGCGCGTTGCGACAGCGGATCCGGCCGGCGCAACCCCTGCTGCCAAGGTCAGCAAGCCTGCGGCCCCGGCACGCCGGCGGGCGCATGGACGACTGGTCGCAGTCGTTGCCCTCGTGTGCGGGCTGGTTGCGACGGGCATCGTCGGCGCTGCGGTGGCGGCACTGATTGTCCAGAAGCAGAACGCAGAAGCAACGCAGGCGCGCAATCAACGGTTTGTCGACACCGCGACGCAGACCGTGGTGAACATGTTCAGCTTCAAGCAGGACACCATCGACGACAGTGTCGACCGGTTCTACGACAGCACCAGCGGGCCGTTGCGCGACATGTTCAGCCAGAACAATGCCGTCGACAACCTCAAGGCAATTTTCCGCGACACCGGCGGCAGTTCGGAGACTGTGATCAACGGTGCGGCGCTGGAGAGCATCGACGACATCGGCAACAACGCAGCGGTGCTGGTGTCGGCGCGGGTCACGGCCAGTGACATGAACGGCAACAACAGGCCGTCGCAGCCTTACCGGCTGCGCATCGTCGTGCACGAGGATGACGATGGGCGGATGACGGCCTACGACCTCAACTACCCCAACGGTGGCAACTGATGCGCTGGCTCGTTGGCGGCATTGCCGCCCTGGTGGCTGTCGCGTTCGTGAGCATGGCGGCGGTGGGTGGTGGCCTGTACTGGCAGCGGGTGGAGACGCGTAGTGCGCAAGCGGCCCGTGATGAGCTCGGACCGCTTGCGCAGAAACAGATTCCGGCTGTCTTCACCTACGACTACAAGACCGTCGAGCGCACCCTCACTGATGCTTACCAACTGCTCACGCCGGACTACCGCAAGGAGTTCGAGGACAAGGCGAACTCCGATATCATTCCGCAGGCGCGAGCGCGGGAATTGGTGAGCCAGGCCAATGTGGTCGGTGTCGGAGTCATGGAAGCGCAGCGGGACTCGGCAGCGGTGATGGTCTACATCAACCGGACGGTGTCGGAGAAATCGAACCGCGAGCAGCCGATCTATGACGGCGCACGATTGCGTGTCGATTACAAGCGCATAGACGGCAAGTGGCTGATCAACTACATCACCCCGATCTAGGCGCATCCTCGCGCGTCGAGGCCAGCGCTTCGAGGAACGACTGTGCCCACAGGTCGACGTCATGCACGAGCACCTGGCGGCGCAAGGCTCTCATCCGCCGCCTGCCTTCCTCCGGCGCCTGATTCAGGGCCGCTTCGATGGCATCCTTGACACCCTCGAGATGATGCGGATTCGCCAGGTAGGCCTGGCGGAGTTCGGCTGCCGCACCGGTGAATTCGCTGAGGACCAATGCGCCGCCGAGGTCACTCCGGCAGGCGACGTACTCCTTGGCGACCAGATTCATCCCGTCCCGCAGCGGCGTCACCAGCATGACGTCGGCAGCGACGAAGAACGCGATCAACTCGTCGCGAGGAATCGGCCGGTGCAGGTAGTGCACGATCGGATGACCAATATGGCCGTGCTCACCGTTGATGTGGCCGACCTGACGTTCGATGCTCTCGCGCATCGCGACGTAGCTCTCGACGCGTTCCCGGCTTGGCGTCGCGAGCTGAACCAGCACGGTGTCATCACGTTCCGCGCGGTGCTCGTCGAGTAGCTCCGAGAACGCCTTGAGCCGGACGTCGATGCCCTTCGTGTAGTCCAGCCGGTCGACACCCAGCAGAATCTTGCGAGGATTGCCGAGCTCTTTGCGAATCTCTTTCGCGCGCTGCCGGATAGTGCGCGAGCGCGACTGCTGATCGAGCGCCGTCGAGTCGATCGAGATCGGGAAGGCGCCTACTTTGACGGTGCGGAAGCCGACGTTGATCTCACCGAAACGGGAACGCACACCGATCGTCGCGCGCGAGGTGTTGGCGCCCACGAGTCGGCGGGCCAGAATCAGGAAGTTCTGTGCGCCGCCGGGCAGATGAAAGCCGACCAGATCGGCGCCGAGCAGACCCTCGATGATCTCGGTGCGCCACGGCATCTGCATGAACAGCTCGACCGGGGGGAACGGGATGTGCAGAAAGAAGCCGATCGTCAGGTCGGGCCGTAGCTGGCGCAGCATCTTCGGAACCAGCTGCAGCTGGTAGTCCTGAACCCACACCGTGGCGCCCTCGGCCGCCGCCTTGGCCGTCGCCTCTGCGAAACGCCTGTTGACTTCGACGTATCGGTCCCACCACTCGCGGTGGTAGGTCGGCTTGACGATGACGTCGTGATACAGCGGCCACAGCGCTGCGTTCGAGAAGCCCTCGTAGTACTCCGCGATGTCGTCGGTGGACAGGCTGACGGGGCACAGCAGCAGGTCGTCCTGCTCGATCGGCTCGTCGCCGGCGTCGGGAATGCCCGGCCACCCGATCCAGGCGCCACGTCGGCGACGCAGAAGCGGCTCCAGGGCGGTCACGAGGCCACCTGGGCTTCGCTTCCACGTCGTGGTGCCGTCCGGCAGCCGCTCCATGTCGATCGGCAGCCGATTGGCCACTACGACGAAGTCAGAGTCCCCGGAGCTGACCTTGCGGCCGCTCCCCGGACTCACTTACGCCTCGAGCTTCGAGGGTCCAATGCCGAGCATCGACAGGAACACACGGCATTCGTCGGCGTCGTTTGCGTATGCGGCTACTACGCGCCTGGCCTGGCGTGCAGTGCTGTCGGCAAGCGGTTCGACGTCGCCGAGTTCGGCGGGATCAGATTTCGCAGGCATACGACAACTCTATGCGACGTCGCCGTCGTCCCTGATCGGAGGCTTCCGCCGGCTAGTTGGTGACGGTCGGGCTGTGGCCGACCGTCGACTGAGGCACCGGCTGCGGTCCGGCGGCCTGCGACTCTTCGGCAAGGCCGATGCACTCACCGGTGTTGTTGCCGGTGCAGGGGATGGAGCCGCCGCCGCCGGGTAGATTCACCGACGGCACATCCGGGTTGGCGGCATTCGTCGAGAACGGCGACGCACCCGAGTTGGGGACGGTGTGCGGGACGCAGTTGCCGGTGAACTGATCGGGCTCTTCACCGCCCGGGCAACTCTGCGCCATCGGTGCGGCGTCGGTGGCCGGCACCGCGAATACGGCGATCGCCGGAGCCGCAGCAACCGCGACCGCAAAGCCACCGGCAAGGATCAGTCGTCGAGCTGAGAGCTGAAAGGTCGCCATCGTCACGCTTTCTGTAGGTAGACCGTGTCGTCGGCATGGATTCTATGGAAGCTGCGAGCTTTCTGCACAGCTTCGGTGAGTTCCTGGCGTTCAGCTATAGCGGCGTGCGGCTACGGGCTGGAACTGAAGGTCGAACGGGGTGTGACATTCGGTAGAAGCGATTGATCCTCCGAAAGGCCGATGCACGCGCCCGAGTTGGCTCCATTGCATGGAATGCCGTCGATCTCCGGCATGTCCGGATTGGCCGCGGTCGTGGTGAAACCTGAACCACCGCTATTCGGCACCAGGTAGGGAACGCAGGATGCGGTGAACTGGTCCGATTCCTCACCGCCCGAACATTGGGCTTGGGCGATACCGGGCTCGGGTATCGAGAACGCGGCGATCGCAGGTGCGGCGGCCGACGCGACGACGAAGGCCCCGATCAAAAGCTGTCGCCGTATCGCGAATGTGTGAGTGGCCATCCCCGGATTCTAGAGGCCATCGGGGCGATCCGGTGGATCTTGCGCGCAGAGGCCTCGCCAGGGCTACGGACTGGAACTCACGCTGGTGTGGGGCTGGACCAGTGGAGTTTGGGCCTGATGTTGTTCGGCGAGGCCTATGCATTCACCTGAATTGTTGCCGCTACATGGGATTCCGGAGATCGAAGGCAGGTCCGGGGGCACGTGGTGATCCTATGTGTGGCCATCTCTTGCTGTTCCATAGTTTGCTGTACGGCTGGATGGCATCGCTGATGCCTGCTTATGCTGCCGTCCGGATGGCTGAAGTGTACTTGTATGCCCGGCATTAGGGGGCTGAGCGTGATCGGGGCGGCTGGGTTCTGTGAGCCCGCTCCATAGTTGCTGTGGCACCGCTGAGCGGCTGCTCGGCGCGGCACCGTAATGTGCAGGCTGTCGTATAACGCGAGCGAGGTGGTCGGCTGTGGCTAGCCCTGATCTGACAAACTCCGGACCGGGCGGAGGCGAAGTGCCCCAACAGGTCACTTACGAGACTCTGGATGAGGGGCGCATCGCGCGCATCTGGCTCAACCGGCCCGAGGCCCAGAACGCCCAGTCACGAACTCTGTTGGTGCAGCTGGACGAGGCCTTCGGTCGTGCGGAGGCGGATGACACGGTGCGGGTGGTGATTCTGGCAGCCCGAGGAAAGAACTTCTCGGCCGGGCACGATCTCGGTTCGGAAGAGGCGCTGTCGGAGCGCAAGCCGGGCCCCGGCCAGCACCCGACGTTCTCGATCAACGGCGCGACACGGAACGCCGTTGCGGAGAAGACCTATCTGCAGGAGTGGCACTACTTCTTCGAGAACACTCGTCGCTGGCGGGATCTGCGGAAGATCACCATTGCGCAGGTGCAGGGCAACGCGATCTCGGCTGCGTTGATGCTGATCTGGGCGTGTGACCTGATCGTCGCCTCCGATGACGCCAAGTTCAGCGACGTCGTCGCCGTCAGGATGGGCATGCCGGGGGTGGAATATTATGCACACCCATGGGAATTCGGCGCCCGCAAGGCCAAAGAACTTCTGCTGACCGGTGATTCGATCGACGCGGACGAGGCCTACCGGCTGGGCATGGTGTCGAAGATCTTCGCGCGCGAGGAACTCGAGGACAAGACATTCGAGTTCGCCCGGCGCATCGCCGAGCGGCCCACCATGGCCGCGTTGTTGGTCAAGGATTCGGTCAACGCCGCGGCCGACGCGATGGGCTTCACCGAGGCGCTTCGCCACGCGTTCCACATCCATGAGCTCGGGCACGCCCACTGGGCCGCCGCGAACGAGAACCGGTATCCGGTCGGCCTGCCGCCCGATGTACCGGACTGGCGGACGCTGGGAGCCCCCAAGCTCGCACGCCGCGACCAGCCGTGACGTATAACTAGAACCTGTTCTAGTTGACGGACGAAGGAGTCTGCGGTGCAGCTGTCATTGGCGGGGCAAACGGTACTGGTCACCGGTGGCGGCAGCGGCATCGGCAAAGGGGTCGCCGCGGCGGTCGTATCGGCCGGCGGTAACGCGATGCTGGTCGGCCGCAATGCCGACAGGCTCTCCGCCGCGGCTGACGAGATCGGAGCTCAGGGTGGTCCGGGTTCGGTGCTGTACGAGCCCGCCGACGTCACCAATGAGGAAGAAGTCGCTCGGGTGGTCGAGGCGGCGACGGCATGGACCGGCCGTTTGCAGGGGGTGGTGCACTGCGCTGGTGGTAGTGAGACCATCGGGCCGGTCACCCAGATCGACTCCGAGGCATGGCGGCGAACCGTCGACCTGAATATCAACGGCACCATGTACGTGCTCAAGCACGCCGCGCGGGAAATGGTTCGCGGCGGTGGGGGATCGTTCATCGGCATTTCGTCGATTGCGGCCAGCAATACGCACCGGTGGTTCGGTGCCTACGGTGTTTCGAAGGCAGGCATCGACCATCTGATGCAGCTGGCGGCCGACGAACTCGGTGCGTCATGGGTGCGGGTGAACTGCATCCGGCCGGGTCTTATACGCACCGAACTCGTTGCGCCGGTTCTTGATTCACCCGAACTGAGTGCCGACTATGCGGCGTGCACTCCGCTGCCCCGACCCGGCGAGGTCGAGGACATCGCGAACTGTGCGATATTCCTGCTGAGCGACGCCGCCAGTTACATCACCGGCCAGGTGATCAACGTGGATGGCGGGGTGCTGGTGCGTCGCGGGCCGGATTACTCGTCGATGCTCGAGCCGCTTTTCGGTGCCGACGGGTTACGCGGAGTCGTCTCCCAATAGGGCGGCCTCCATCCAACGCGTGGGGTTATCCCCAATCGCGGATTCATCCACAGGTGGGCTCTGAGCTGGGCTTTCTTGGCGGAGCCCTAGGTACAGTCGAAAGTATGTTCGATTCCTTGGTGACAGCAGCGACCGGCAGCCCGGCTCCGGCTGCGGTGGGGGCGTGGGCGCGGGTGGAGAACGCCGCCTGCGCCCGCCGGCTGGCCGCGATGGCCGACGAACTGGACCGCCAGTTCTCTGCCGACGGCTCCGAGGAACGCGAGCAGTGGTGCCTGGACAACTGGGATGCCGTGGCGGCCTCCGTGGCCGCGGCGCAGAACATCTCGCTGGGCATGGCCGCCCATCAACTGTTGATCGCCGATGCCCTACGCCACCGCCTACCCCGAGTAGCCGAGGTGTTCACCGCCGGCGCCATCTCCTACCGCCTGATCGCGGCGGTGGTGTCGCGCACCCGGTTGATCAAAGACCGGGACGCGCTCGCGAAAGTGGACACCGAGATCGCCGCGCACCTCGCTTCGTGGGGGTCGTTGTCGGTGGACAAGACCCACCGCGAGATCGACTACTGGGTCGACCGCTATGACCCCGCCGCGGTGCGGCGCAGCGAAGATCGCGCCCGAGACCGCTACGCCGATGTCCGCGACCCCCGAGGACGGCTGCGGCACCGCCGACGTGGAGGCCCGGCTGCTGGCCACCGACGCCGACGCGCTGGATCAACGCCTGGATGCGATGGCGGGTGCGGTGTGCGAGAAGGATCCGCGCACCAAAGACCAACGCCGCGCCGACGCCCTGGGCGCACTGGCCCACGGCGCCGACCGCCTGGCCTGCGCATGCGATGACCCCGACTGCGACGCGGCCGGGACGCAGCCCAGCACGGTGATCGTGCATGTCGTTGCCAACGAGGACTCGCTGTCCGACGACACCCCGGTCCAGTTGGACGGGGAACATACCGCCCGGACCGACCTCGACGCAATTGCGGGAAATGTCGCTCATCGATGCACTGACCGATCCGCGGCCACCACCGGCCGGACCCGCCCACACACCACCGGCCGCACTCCTCGGTGGCGGGATGCTGCCCGCACCGCTGCTGGCCGCCAAATCGCCGGCACCGCCAAACTCGTGCCGATCCGCCACCCCGGCGATGACCCGCCCCAGCCGCGCTACATCCCCACCGCGGTGCTGGCCTGGTTTATGCGCTGCCGGGATATGACGTGCCGGTTTCCCGGCTGCGACGAACCCGCCCACCACTGCGACATCGACCACACCATCGCCTACCCCGCCGGGCCCACCCAGGCATCGAACCTGAAATGCCTATGCCGAAAACACCACCTACTCAAAACCTTCGGGGGCTGGCGCGACACACAATTGCCCGACGGCACCGTCATCTGGACCTCGCCGCACGGACAGATCTACACCACTCACCCCGGCAGCCGATTGTTGTTCCCCGCCCTCTGCAAACCCACCGCGGCGGTCACCGCCCACAACCGCCCTGCCGCCGGACCCGCCAAGCGCGGTCTGATGATGCCCCGCCGCAAACAAACCCGAGAACAGCACCGCAGCCAAGCCATCAACGACGAACGCCGACGCAACCAACCCCGGGCAGCCGCACGCACCGCCGAACGCAACAAACCACCACCCTTCTAAGGTGAGCCGACGACACTTCTACGGGTGGTAGGGCACTCCGACCGCGCGGAAGACGTACTCGGGCGGAACGTCGAAGGCCAGGGACCGTCGCGGTACGTGCGTCAACACCTCGGTTGGGATCGCGGTCTTGTATTGCAGCGAGAGCTGACCTTCGCAACGCGGGTCGACGGCGGTGATGTCGACGTCGATGTGCAGGCCGGTTTCAGACAGCTCGGCGGTCACCGTGCCCGACTGCACCGCGTCCCAACGCTGATCGATGGTGCGGCCGGCCAGCTTCGGCACCGATGACAGCGTGCCGATTATCCGCTGATTGGTGACCACCAACGAGCCGACATAACTCGACACGTCGCCGTGTGCGCGCTTACCAGGGATCTTGCCGCTGAATCGCCGAGTCACCGGCACGTACTCGGCGAGATAGATGATGCCCTCGGCCTCCGCCTCGGTCCGCAGGTCGTCGGGCAGTCCGCCGATGCGCAACAGCTTGCGCAGAAACACCGCCATACAGGCACCGTAGCTCAGCCGCGGGTAACCCCGAGGACGCTGTGAACGAACCTCGGAGGCCGGGCCGATGGAAGTGCCGGGAGTGGATGACGCCCTGGAATCGGCGCCGACGGGTAGCGCTCTGGTAGAGCTATTTGTATGACACCCAGGACGCGTTGGCTCCTGGGCACCGCTGTGGCCGCGCTGGGCGTATACGCGCTGATGTGGATCGGCTTTGTGTCGCAGTGGAAGTGGTTGACCGCCGTGGACTCGGCGGCATTGGATCGCGCGCATGACTACGGAGTCACGCACTCCGGCTGGGTTAAGGCGTGGGACGTGTTCTGCACCGTGCTGGGGCCGAATTTTTTTCGACTGACAGGCCTTGTCGTGCTCATCGTGGCGTTGTCGCGGCGCAACTGGCGACCCGCGGTGTTCGTGTTGACCACCGTGGGGTTGTCCGGACCGCTCGTCGAGCTCGCGAAGTACGTGGCCGGCCGTCCGCGGCCCTTGACGGCACTCGTATTCGCTCAGTCGTCGTCGTTTCCATCCGGTCACGCGCTCGGTGTGATGGTCGGCGTGCTGGTGTTTCTGACGCTCCTCTGGCCTCTCTTGCGCCCACCGCTGCGGGGGTGGGTCGCCCTTCTCGGGGCGTTGATCGTCATCTTCATCGGGATCGGTCGCGTCGTGCTCAATGTGCACCATCCGTCCGACGTCATCGCCGGATGGGCTTTGGGCTACGCCTATTTCGCCGTCTGCGTACTGCTCGTGCCGCCGCGGCGACCGGTCACCGCAGTGGGCGAAACACCGGAAGTGCGCGGTATCGCACGGTGAACCGGGCCTCGGTGAACTCCGTTCCGATCTCGCCGTCGTGGGCGAGCGGCGTCGGGCCGTCGACGGCGGTGAACGAGAACTCCGGCACGCGCATCTCGTGGTACAGCGGGCTGCGCGTCAGCCGTCCCAGCGCCAGCGCCACCAGGATCCGCATTCTCGCCAGCCGGCGACCTGTCTCCAGGATGCGGACGTCGAGCAGACCATCGTCCATCTGTGTCCGCCGTGACGGCGCGAATCCCGATGGCAGATAGACGGAGTTGCCGAGGAAGAACAGCGATGTCTGCAACGTCTTGTTGTCGTAGTTGATGCGTACCGGTACGCCGTGGCGCAAGGTATGGAACATCGCGTAGATGCCGGCCAGTGGCTTGCCGATCTTGTGCTCGAACTTCTCGCGGGTCTGCACGAACATCGGGTAGGCGCCGATGCTCGCCGTGTTGATCACCAACTGGCCGTCGTTGACGCAAACGATGTCGACGCAGGACACGGTGCCCTGCCGGATCGTTTCCACCGTTTTGGCCACGGTCTCGCAGCCGATGTCCTTGGCGAAGTGGTTGAAGGTGCCGCCGGGGAAGACCGCCAGTGGCAGACCGGCTTTGTCGGCGACACCGGCGGCACTCGACACCGTCCCATCACCGCCGGCGACGGCCAGCACCTCGGCCCGTTCGGCCGCCGCGCGTAACTTCTCTTCGATATCGTCGCCTTCGTCTACCGTGACAATCTCGGTGCGCGGCAGCGCTTCTCGCACATGATCGATGACGTCGGCGCCGGTTCCTCCGCCCGATGCCGGGTTGACCACAAGCACGACGCCCTCGCCGTCGGGCCGTTGGGGTGTGTCCACCCGCAATGGATCGGCGGTGGGCAGCCGAGTCGGTACGACCGGCGGCACGACCCGTGAGCCGAGCACGGCCACACCCGCTCCGATACCGAAGCCCGCGAGCACGTCGCCGGGATAGTGGGCGCCCGTCGCGATTCTCGACATCCCGACCAGGCCTGCAAGCAATGCCAGGCCCAGCCCCAGCGCGGGGGTCTCCAGTCCGACGCCGACGGCGAAGGCTGCCGCGCTCGCCGAGTGGCCGGACGGCAGCGAGTTCGACGTCGGTACCCGCCGCGTCTGCCGGGCCAACGGCACCAGCATCCGCGACGGTCGAGGCCGCTTCCACACCCGCTTGGCGACCTGATTGGTCAGCAGGCTCGTCACCCCCAGGGTCACCACCCCGCGGACTGCGCCCCGCTTCATCGACGGCGTCCCGAAGGCCGCCAGGCCCGCGGCGATGGCGAACCACAGCTTGGAATGGTCCGCGGCACGGGTAAGGCGTGGCATCACGGTGTCGATCAGCGGGCTCGGCGATTCGGCGACGGCCTCGAAGACCTCGCGGTCCAGCGTGCCGAGGCCTTCTCCGATCTGCCGGATGCCTCGATGACGACGAATGGGCAGGAGGTTCATGCCGCTTAATCTATCCACGCGCTTGCTATACCCCGTATCTACCTGTGCGGACCCGACGCTGCGTGGCCTCCTCAAAAACGAGCAGGTCACCACCTAGCATGTACGGGTGCGCCGGCTACTGGTCCTGTTCTGCGTGGGGCTGTTGGCGCTCGGCACCGCACCCGTCGGTCAGGCGCAGCCCGCACCGTGGTTCGCGCAATCCGTTGGCAATGCCACCCAGGTCATTTCCGTTGTGGGCG
This sequence comes from uncultured Actinomycetota bacterium, assembly GCA_963843135.1. Taxonomy (GTDB): domain Bacteria; phylum Actinomycetota; class Actinomycetes; order Mycobacteriales; family Mycobacteriaceae; genus Mycobacterium. The sequence continues at coordinate 37,642 of CAWJJA010000019.1, read as the reverse complement.
TTGGTGGTTCGTCGGCAAAAATGGACGTCTACCAACGCACCGCCGCCGGTTGGCAGCCGGTCGCCGTCGGTATCCCGGCGTTCATCGGTGCCGCGGGCATGGCGCCGGAGACCCACGACGGCCAGATGAAGACGCCGATGGGTGTGTTCACCCTCGACTTCGCGTTCGGGACGGCGCCCAACCCCGGCGGTGGTCTGCAGTACGTCCAGGTCGGTCCCCACCACTGGTGGGACGGCGATATGAAGAGCGCGACCTACAACACCATGCAGGTGTGCGAAGAAGCGCGGTGCCCGTTCAGCACCGATCCGGCCAGCGGCACCGAAAACCTCCAGATCCCCCAATACGTCCATGCGGTCGTGATGGGCGTCAACAAACAGCGCGTGCCCGGCAACGGCGGCGCGTTCTTCCTCCACGCCACCGACGGCGGACCGACCGCGGGGTGTGTGGCCATCGACGACGCCAAACTCGTCGAGATCATGCGGTGGCTTCAGCCCGGCGCGCTCATCGCGATCTCGAAGTGACCCTTAGCGATTGATTGCCCGACCGGCCTTCACCTTGAAGTTGAGATTCTCGGTGGACATCGAGGCATCGTAGGTTCGGTCGTATCCGGTCTCACTGATCCGCCAGCCGTCGCCGGTTCGCCGGTACCGGTCGTGGTAGAAACCCGCACCGATCAACATGAAATTGAAATCCGGCGCGATCACCCGGTCCTGCAGGTACCAGGTCGCGGCCGCCTCATCGCCGTCCACGGTGATCTCGGGGTGCGTGACGCGATGCTCGGTGATGATTTCCGGGCCGAGCGAGGTGCGCATGAAGCCGACGAGTTCATCGCGATTGGTGAAGTGATGCTCCTCGCCGATCGACTCGCCGTACCGGCCGACCACGTCCTCGGTGAGCGTGTCAGCGAACTCGTCCCAATGCTTGGTGTCGAGTGCGCGGAGGTAGCGGTACTTGACTTGCTTGATGTCGTCGATGTCACCCATGGCCGACATTGCAGCACACTGGCTACTGCGCCGCACGGGGATTGCGAGTGGCCCGGGCTCGGCGTGTTCGTCACAGCGAAGTCATAGCGCACTCTGTGCCCGCTCATAGCGGCCCAAAACTGTGGCGTTGGAACGCCGTTGGTCCGGAGTGTCTGACGGATACAACCTGGTCGGAACGCTATGGTTTGGTCCGTTATGAGCGACCCATTGGGGTTGTCGATCGGGACGACGAACTTGGTCGCGGCACGTGTCGGCAATCAACCCTTGATACGCCGTTCGGCGGTGATTCTCGCCGACGGTTCCGTGCTGGGCGGTTTTGTCGAGCGCATCGGCGACTCGGTTCCGTTGGTCGCCCCGAACGGTGCGACCCATCAGGCCGACCGACTGTTGGTCGAGGCGCTGGGCGACTTGGTCGAAGCAACCGGAGCGCAACCATCGTCCGATATTGCGATCGCGGTGCCGGCCTACTGGGGAGTGGCGACGCTGCGAAGCCTGCGCGCCGCATTGCGCACCGATCTGGACCTGGCGCCCAACGGCGTGCCCGCGCGACTGGTGTCCGATGCGGTGGCATCACTGACGGCGTTGCGGACCAATCCCGGGCTGGCGTTCCAGGGCATGATGGCGCTGCTCGATTTCGGTGGTAGCGGTACGAGCATCACGCTGGCGGACGCCGGGGCGTCATTCGAGCCGATCGATGAGACCACCAGGTATACGGAGTTCTCCGGCGATCAGATCGACCAGGCAGTGCTCAGCCACATCGTCAACGGCATTGTGGCAACGGGTGCTACCGATCCGGCGGCTACCGCCGCCGTGGGGTCACTCGCCCGGCTGAGGGAGGAATGCCGCACCGCCAAGGAACGGCTGTCCGCGGAATCGACGACCGAAGTCATCGCAGATCTGCCCGATCACCGGTCGACGATTCATTTGACGCGAACAGAATTGGAGTCGCTGATCGCACCGGCGCTCGGCGGTGTTCTCGCCGCGCTGGATGAAATGTTGGAGCGCAACGGAATTGGCTGGCCCGACATCGCCGCCGTGGTGTCAGTGGGTGGCGGTGCGAGTATTCCACTGATCGGACAACGTCTTTCGGAGCACTCCGGCAGGCCGGTGGTGACGACACCACAGCCCGCATTTGATGCGGCGGTCGGCGCGGCGTTGTTCGCCGCATATGGTTCGGCCGCCGAGGACGCCACCGGTTTGGCTCCGGCGGTGGCCGAGGCCGCCACTGGTGTAGCGCCCGTGCCGTTCGCCCCGCCGGGATCGGAGACGGTCAACGCGCTGGCGTGGTCGCAGGACGACGAGGTCGCCGACGAGCCCGTGCCCTACACCGGCGAGAATCCGTATGACGCAGAAGCCATCTCGATGCGCCAACCGGTGCAGTACATGCCCGCGACCGGGCCGATAGATGAACCGCGCGCGTGGCAGCGGGTGCCGCAGCTGGTGTTCGGGGTGGCCGCTGCGGTCGCGTTGATCGCTGTCGGAGGCGTGGCGATCGCGTTGACCAGCAACAGCACCCGCCAGACGGATCCTGCTCCCAGCACCGTCGCCCCGGTCAAACCGCCGAGCGCAGAACCGCCGCCGGCGGCGAACCTCGAACCACCCGCATCCGTGGCGCCCCCGCCCCCGCAAACCGTGACCGTCACCAGCGAGGCGCCGCCTCCGCCCACCACCCAAGAGCCGGTCACGACGTACGTGACCACGACACCCCCGACGACAACGACCCCGCCGACCACGACAACGACCACCACGACCACCACGACAACGACCACCACCACGACCACAACGACGTCGCCGACCACGACGACGACGTCGCCCACCACAACGACGACCACCGCCACGACGCCCGCGATGACGACGAGCTACATCACGGTGCCGTTCGTGCCGGTGCCGATTCCGGTTCAAGTGCCGAACAACCCGTACCAACCGGCACCTGTGCCGTAGGCGGCGCGAGGGTTATCGCGGGTACTGGTATTCCGGTTCGTGGAACCGATTGATGATCGGAATGCGTTCCAGAATCCGATCGCGCAGCCGCGGCTGCGGGACGATCACCGGCACCGGCGGTGGCGCAATGATTGGCGGCGGCGCATACGTCGGTACGGCCGGCGCGCGTGCCGGGATGTCGGGCGGCGGCGCCTCTGGAACCGGCGGTGCGGCGGCCACAATGGTCTGCGCCACGACGGGACGTGCCGCCTCCAGCGATGCAGTGAGTTTGGACACCTTCGTCGCGGGTTGGGTGTCCGGTGGCGGTGGCATCTCGGCGGTGGCGTCGGTGTTCACGGCGTGCGGTTGTTCGGCGACCGGCTCCGACGACAGGTTCGACACGAGCGCGATCGACAGCGATACCACCAACGTGACCGCGGCCGCTGCGACGACCGCCGTCAACGCGCGGACCCGTGACGGCCGGTCCGATCCCGTTGTGTCCAGGCTGTTCACCGCGCGAGCGGATGCCAGCGCGGCGCCGCGGGCGAGCGCCAGATCGGCCTCGGCGGCCGAGAAGACGGGCGCATCGGTCACTGCTTCGAGCGTCGATTTGATCAGGTCGAGGTCCTCGGCGGAGCCGACCACGAAGATCGAGTCGGGATGCCAATCGTCGAGGTCCAGCATCGCCATGACCGAACTCGGCAGCTCAACGACATCCGAGCCGTCCGGTGGACGGCCGAAACGGTCGACGCTCACGCCCTCGGAGTCGACGATCGCGACGACCGCGGAGTCGGGTTCGACGATGCAGACGGCGATGTCCTCGTAGTCGGCGATGCCTGCGATGCCGGACGCCAGGACGTCGCCCGCTTCGAGTTCCGAAACCGCGATGACGTTGTCATGGCCCCTGGCCTCCAGGGCCTGCTGCACCCCGGAAGCCGCGTCCTGGGCCGCATTGGTCCAGCTCAGGCCGATGGCGTGGATCCGCTTGTCGGGCTCGTCGATCAGCAGCACATCCAGCAGATCATTCGGATCGACTTCTTCGGCCAGGTCGAACGTGCCGCGGTCGACCGTGGCGCCCTCACCCGTGGTGCCCTCGACGAGCACCCAGCGCACGGCTCGAGACGTCATCGAAACGCCGAGCACGAGTTCCATGACTACCCCCGATCCCGGGCCCCGACCTCGCTGCAAGTCGTTTCGAGGGTACCGCTAGGGCCCCTAGAACGCGTCGGGGTCTTCGGAGACCGAGACAGGAACCGGATGCTGGTAGAGCCGGGCCGCGTTCTCCCACGTGACTTTTCTGATGACCGATTCGGGAAGGCCGTTGATCTGCTCATGGATCTTCTGCTGGGTGTGTGGCCACGTGGAGTCGCAGTGCGGGTAGTCAGCCTCGAGCAGGATGTTGTCCGCGCCGATCCGCTCATGCTGAATGAATGACGACTGATCCTCCACCGCACAGAACCAGAAGTTCCGTTTGAAGACCTCTGCGGGCGTCAGGGTCTCCCCGAGATGCCCGCCATGTCCCGTACATCTCGTGGTAGCTCAGCATGTGGTCGAGTCTGTCGAGAAGGCCCGCCACCCATCCGATGCCGCCCTCCGACAGGCAGATCTTCAGATCGGGGTGCCGCGTGCACAGCCCGGAGTACAGCCAGTCGACGGCCGCGGAGATCGCGTACGCGAAGAACAGCACGCCTTGTACGTCAGGGGGTGCGTCTGCGGTGGTGGACGGCGACGTGCCCGACGACCCGATGTGCAGGTTCACCACGGTTCCGGTGTCAGCGCAGGCCGCCATCAGCGGCTCCCAGTAGCCGGAGTGGATCGTCGGCAGTCCGAGCATCGCCGGGTTCTCGCTGAACGACACCGCGTGAAATCCGCGCTCGGCGTTCTCGTAGATCATCTTCGCGCCGACCTCGGGATCGAGCAGCCACGGCAGCTGACACGGAATGATCCGATCGGGGTAGGCGCCCGCCCATGCCTCGAGGTGCCAGTCGTTCCACGCCCGCACCGAGGCCATCGCGAGGTCGCGGTCGTCGGTGACCTGCTGCAGGCGCTGGCCGGCGAAACCCGGAAGGAAGGATGGGAAGTTCAGCGATGCGTATACGCCGTTGACGTCCATGTCCTTGACGCGTTCGTGGATATCCCATGCGCCACGACGCATTTCGTCGAACCGGGCCGGTTCGAATCCGTACTCCGATACGGGCCGTCCGACCACCGCGTTGAAGCCGACATTGGGTAGTGAGTGGCCGTCGTAGATCCAGGTCTGGCCGCCGTCATCGGTGTCGACCACCCGTGGGGCACGGTCGGCGAACTTGGCAGGCACCCGCCCGTCGAACGTGTCAGGCGGTTCGACGATGTGATCGTCGACAGAGATCACGGTGTACCTGCGTTCGGCGCGTTCGGGCTCGGGCAGGAAGGTCACGGTGCGGTCGGCGCCCGTCTTCGCCGTGGTGAAGTTGAGATTCGCCGCCATGTCATCGATGGAAGTCATTGGCATTCCTTGCTTCTCGTCATCGGTTGGGCCACTAATTCAGAACGTCGGGATCGGCCTTGATCGTCATGCGGGCGGCGCCGGCCCAGTAGACGTCGGCGGCCCGCTCGATCAACGATTGCTGCATGCCGACCATGTCACCGCGGCTCATCGCCGATGGTGTGCGCCCGGTCAACATCACGTCGTAGGCCAGCCGGCAGACCCGTTCGATGGAGACCGCGCGGTAGACCGCCTCGGCCAGGTTGCGTCCTGCGGCGATGACGCCGTGATTCGCGAGGACGACGAGGTTGGCGGAGCCGATCTGCTGAGCCAGTTCGCTTGCCCGCCATGGGGCATCGATCTCCCCGTCGTAGTTCTCGACGAGGTACATGTCGTCGAGGAACAGTGACCCTGTCTGATGCACGAGTTCGGGCAGAATGCCCAGCGCCGCGATGAGGCTGACGTAGTAGGGATGGTTGTGGATCACCACGCGCGCGTCGGGCCGGATCCGGTGCAGTTCGGTGTGCAGGTGGATGGCGGGCGTGACGTCCCAACGGCCGCGGACCACGTGGGCATCCTCATCGACCACGCAGATGTCGGATGCCGTCAACTCCTGCCACCACAGTCCCCACGGATTGACGAACATGTCGGAGCGCCCGTCGGGTTGCCAGGTGATGTGCCCGGCCATGTTCTCCGCGAAGCCGACGTCGGCGAGGTGCCGGAAGGCGACGGCCATCAGTTGCTCGTCGGTGAGGTTGGCTCCGATGGGTGGCGTCTTCGACGGCGACCACACGTCGAGGCCACCCCGCCGAACTTGTTCTGCCGTCATGATTGCTCCCGGATCTGTTCGCGAAGTTGACCTTTGGCGACCTTGCCGCCGGACGATCGCGGTAGTTCATCGAGTACTTCGAGCCGCTCCGGCAACAACTCCTTGGAGACACCTTGCGCAAGAAGGTGTTCGACGAGTGTCGGGAGGTCAAGCGCGCCGGCATGCCTGAGCTCGACGAATACGCAGACTCGCTCCCCGAAGATCGGGTCGGGCATCGCCACCGCCGCGGCCACCGCGACGGCGGGATGTGTCGCGACAGCTTCCTCGACAGCCACCGCGCTGATGTTCTTCCCGCCGCGCAGGATGAAGTCCGATGTCCGTCCGGTCAGGGTGAGATAGCCCTCGGCATCGAGTTCGCAGATGTCACCCATCCGCATCCACCCGTCCTTGGTGAACAGCTGGTCGTGGTCGGCTCCGTCGAGGTACCCCAGGGACAGCGCAGGTCCCCTGCACGCCGGCTGTCCACGGCCGGAATCGGTGACGTCGCGGTCTCCGTCGAACAACCGCACAGCCATCTCCGGCACGATCCGGCCCGCGGTGCGCAGTCGCCGGTCCAGGGAATCGTCGACGGTGGTGGCGCTCAACATGCCGGTCTCGTTGGAACCGTAGAACTGCAGGATGGTGACGCCGGTCAGTTCCTCGAAGCGTGCCGCCTGCGTGTACGGCAGTGGCTCACCACCGGTGAACACGACGCGCAGGCTGCTGAGGTCGTGGTCCCGCGACGCCGGGTCCGCAAGGATCATCGCCAATTGTGTGCTGACGCAGCACAACACCGTCGCGCGATGTCGCTCGATCGCCGCGCACGTCGCTGCCGCATCGAAGCGCTCGATGCGGACCGTGGTTGCGCCGAGGTGGATGGGGGTGGTGTGCGAAGTCCAGATCCCGAACCCGAACGGTGTCGGGATGACGGGAAGAAAGACGTCGTCCGCGGTCAGCTCGCCGTTGGCGACAGCCTTGAGGTGGAAGTAGTGCCAGCGGTTCTGGGTGTGCACAACACATTTGGGCGTACCGGTGGTGCCGGACGTGGAGTTGATCAGAAACACGTCGTCTGGACCGGTCGGCGACAGGCTGGTATCCGAATCCGGTGCGCGCGTGTCGACGGTGAGTTCGGTACCGAGCACAACCACACGGATCGACGGATCGGCGGCCTCCACCGCGAACCCGTGCCGTTCGGTGTCGGCGACCACCAGGGTCGGGCTCGTGGTCCGCAGGATCTGCTCGACTTCGCGGACGCCGGCGCGCGATCCCAGACCCACGACGGTCGCGCCGCAACGCTCGATGGCGACCAGCGCCAGGTGGATCGCCGCGCTGTCCTTATGCCACAGCCCGACCCGGTCGCCCGGTTGGACACCGAGGCGGCGCAGATCGCAGGCCAGGTTCGTGGCGGCGTGGTCGAACTCTGTCCAGGTGAACTGACGGTCGGCCGAGTCGAGAGTGAAGTCGATGTAGGCCGGCTTGTCGGGGAACGAGGTGGCGTTGCGGCGCACGTGGTCGGACAGCGTGGTGTCCGACCACCACCCGGCGGCTCGATACTGCGCCGCTTCGGCGCTCGTCACGGCGACCCCGTCGACGCCCATCACCAAATCATATGAAAATGAGGATCACGGTCAACGGTCGGATTCCGGCGGGGTGTGCGCCCAGCCGCGCAGCATCGATGGATTGACGATGCCCGAGGACCCCGGGTAGTGCTGCGCGTCGACGAGATGGGCCGCGGCCAGGTCGTACGCGCGGCGCGCATCGCCATCGGCGATCGCATCAATGACCTGCAGGTGGTCCTCGAGGACCGCGCGCCGTTCGTCGATGGGCACGATGCTGCCGTCTGCGACCCGGCTCGACCAGCTGGTCTCGTGCGCCGACCACAGCATTTCGAGCGCGCCGGCCAGGATGATCATCGTCTGGTTTCCGCACAGGGACACGAGCGCCTCGTGGAACCGCCGGCTTGCCGACGTCACGAGCAGCAGGTCCTCGACGGCGTCGACAGCCTCGGCGTGCAGCCGTCGCAACTGCGGCACCACAGCGCGCCTGCGGTCGGAGCGCTGGGCGCACAGCCCCGCGCACGCCGGCTCGACCTGGAGCAGGGCATTACCCACATCGGAGAGGCCCACCTCCTGGGAACCGAGAACGAGACCGACCGTGTAGGCGACATTGGCGGCATTGGGCCGGCGCACCACCGCTCCGCCGAGCTTTCCGCGCCGGACGCGAAGGAGCCCTTCCGCCTCAAGGATGCGCATCGCCTCGCGCAGTGACGGCTTGCTGACCGGGAACTGAAGGAGGAGTTCGTCCTCCTTGGGCAGGATGCTGCCGTCGGCCAGCTCACCGCGCAAAATGCGCCGTCGAAGTTCGTCTGCGACCTGTTCGGCGAGGCGGCGAAACTGGATGGTCGGGGATGCCACGAGTCGATTGTCCATGCATCAACGGTCGACCAGGCCATTCACCGCCTATAACGGACTGGTAACAAAATTATCTCAGGCCCGTGACCTGCGGAAACATCGCCGCAGGTCGGACTGTTGCTGTGTTTGTACCCATTAGCGGTTATGGTGCTGTGCGTGGGTCGGCACTCATTAGCCAAAGAGCGACGTAAGTCGCCGGTGGTGCTGGCGTCTGTGCTCGGCCCCGCCGCCATGTTCTTCGCGATAGGCGCAGAGGTCCAACCGGCCAGGGATGCCGCCGTGAGTGCGCCCGCCCCCCAGGCCCCGCCACGGGACGTGGAGATCGTGGCCGTAGGACCGATGGCACCGTTGGCGGCGCCACTCATCGGCCAGATCACCTTGAGCTCGGGAGCGGACCCGGCAACGACCAACATCATCGCAGCGTCGCGGTACCGGACCGTCGATCGCACACTGCCGCTCGGACTCGCCCCCGAGAGTGGTCTGCAGGTCAAGACAATCCTGGCGTCACGCGCCATCACCGCGGCCTTTCCCGAGATTCGCAGCATCGGCGGTGTTCGGCCCGATGCGCTGCGATGGCATCCGAACGGCTTGGCGCTGGACGTGATGATCCCCAACGCCGGCACCGCCGAAGGGATCGCGCTCGGCAACGAGATCGTCGACTACGTGCTGCGCAACGCTTCCAGGTTCGGCATGCAGGACGCCATCTGGCGCGGTGTCTACTACACCCCCAACGGGGCGCAACGAGGCGGCGGCTACGGCCATTACGACCACGTGCACGTCACCACGACCGGCGGCGGATACCCCACCGGCAACGAGAAATACTACCGCTGAGGCGAATTCGTCACGGGCGGAAAGTCACTCCGCCGTCGACACTGATCGTCTGGGCGGTGATGAAGCTGCCGTCGTCGGAGAGCAACAGGGCACCGAGTGCGGCGACGTCGTCCGGATTGCCGAACCGCGACTTGATCATCTGACGGGCACGTGTCTGTTCGACGATGCCGTCGGGCATCCATTGTTCGTCGAACTTGTAGTGCCAGATCAGGCCGGGGGCAATGGCATTGGCACGTATCCCCTTCGGGCCGTACTTGCGGGCGATATGGCGCATCAACGCCAGTTCCGCCGCTTTGCTCATCGCGTAGGAGACGCGAGTTCCTGCGCCGTTGTAGGCCTCGATCGACGCGGTGAACACGATCGACCCGCCGCCGGCTTCGATCATCGGGGGGATCGCATGTTTGGCGCAGATCACGAAACCTCTCGTGTTGACCCGCATCACCTCGTCGAACGCCTCCAGCGGGAGTTCGACGACACCGCCGGGCAAGTAGGCGTCGGCGGCGTTGGTGAAGTTGACGTGCATACCGTCGAGTCGGCCGAATGTGTCCACCGCCAACCTGACGATCGCGATCACCGATTGTTCGTCGGCGCCGTCGAGCGCGACGCCGAGGACCCGCTGTCCCGACGGGTCGATGTCGGCGACGACGCGCGATGTCAGCTCGGCATCGAGGTCGCCGACGACGAGCCGGGCCCCCTCGTCGGCGTATCGGCGCGCGAGTCCGTTCCCCACACCGCCCAGCCCGGCGAGGATGACGACCTTGTTCTCCAGCTGTCCCGGCACGACTGACATATTGCCCGACGGCAACCGTGCACGTCATACCGCTGTGGCCTTTGCTATCCGCCCATAAGGTGATCGTGGCGGCGTGCGTTTCGCAGCCGCGATTCTCGGGAGGTCGAGTTGGAGGGCACGCCGTTCGGGCGCTACCGGTTGGTCGAGTTGCTCGGTCGCGGCGGAATGGGTGACGTCTGGCGCGCCTATGACACCGTGACCGACCGTGTGGTGGCCGTGAAAGTCCTGCCCGCGCATCTGGCCAGCGATCAGACGTTCCAGGAGCGATTCCGCCGGGAGGCTCGGGCGGCCGCGGGACTCAACAATCCCCATGTGGTGCCGATTCACGACTTCGGTGAGATCGACGGTCGCCTGTTCGTGGACATGCGGCTCATCGAGGGTGAGGATCTGGGCACGCTGCTGGCCTCCGGGCCGCTACCCCCGCAACGCGCCATCAAGATCATCGAACAGATTGCGTTGGCGCTGTTCGCCGCCCACCGGATCGGGTTGGTGCATCGCGACGTCAAGCCGTCCAACATCCTCGTCACCGAGGACGACTTCGCCTACCTGATCGACTTCGGCATCGCTCGAGTCGCGGGCGAAGCGGGGCTGACCGACACCGGAGCCGCGGTGGGCACGTGGGCCTACATGGCGCCAGAGCGATTCTCGACCGGGGCGGCCGATGCGCGCGCCGACGTCTATGCGCTCACATGCGTGCTCTATGAAGCGCTGACAGGTGAGTCGCCTTTCCCGGCAAAGACGCTCGAGCAGATCGCCACCGCCCACATGCTCGCGCCTCCTCCGCAGCCCTCGACACTCCGGCCGCAGATTCCCCGGGCGATGGACCAGGTCATCACCACCGGCATGGCGAAGAAACCCGACCAGCGATACGCCTCGACCAAGGACCTTGCGACTGCCGCCCGCGCGGCCGTCGGTGCGGATCAGGATCGTACGCAGGCCGCGCCGCCGGCATGGGCGATGCAACGGACCGAGCAGGTGAACCAGCCAGGTCCGACGATCGCGGGGCGGCCCCCCGACCCCACCGAGCGTCTGCGTCGGCCGGACCCGGCGGCATCGGCCCCAACCCAGTACCGGGCGGCGGCTGAGCCGGGCCCGCCCGCGCCGGCCGCGCCGCCATCGGGTCGGCGAAGAAACATTCTGCTGGGCGCTGCCGCCGCAGTGGTCGTCGTGATCGTGGCGGTCGTTGCCACGATCATGTTCACCGGTGACTCCGACTCGCCATCGGCCGGCACCGCGTCGTCGCCGTCCGGGTCTTCACAATCCGGGTCGTCGCCGTCCTCGGGGTCGCCGCCCGCGCCCGGCGGTGCGATGTTCAGCGGCACCCAGCCGTGGACCGTCGACGTCTCCGGAGCCGCAAAGTCCGAACGCAGCGACGCGATCATTGCCGCGCTCACCGCTGCAGGCGGTTGGGGAACCGACAACAGGCTGCAGACCGACTTCTCGAATGCGATCTTCTTCGCCGACGGGACCACGCCGAAGATCAACGGTGGTCGGCACCGAGGACTATTGCTTTGGCGGGACGGCCTGCGATGCGGTGCCCGCGGAGATGCCTGTCCCGGAGAATGCCAACATCAGTGGATCCCCGGACCTTTCGTGCGATATCTCCGGGAACACCGAGGGTCAGGAGGACTGCCAACTTCTGGTGGTTGACCGCGACGCCCAGAAGTTGTACGAGACGTACCAGTCGACGAAGGAGGGCCAGGACATCAAGGCTCAGGGTTTCTTCGTCTGGGACCTCAACAAGCAATACCCGGACAACCTGCGCGGCGATCAGTGCACCAGCGCCGATGCGGGTGGTTTCCCGATCGCCGCGATGACCCCCACCGCCGACGAAGTCGCTTCGGGCTCAATTGATCACGCGATCCGGTTCATCCTGCCCAACGATCGGATCAGGGCTGGTGTCTACGTGCATCCGGCGAGCCATGCCGGCGGTCCCGAGAGCACCGACCCCGACGCGCCGCCGTACGGTGTGCGGTTCCGGTTGAATACCGACTTCGACGAGTCGGGCTTCACCGACCCGCAAAAAGTGGTGATCAAGGCTCTCAAGACCTACGGGATGCTGCTGGCCGACGGCGGGCAGGTGCCGCTCACCTTCGCCGACGATCGGACCAGCACCGCAAAATGGGCGGAGTTGGGCATCGCCTCGGATACCTTCAGCGCGATCACGTCGGATGCGTTCGAGGTCGTCGAACTGGGACCCGATGTCCCGTTGACCTACGACTGCGTCCGTAACCCGTAGGGGAAGCACCGGGATGCGTCGCGGGATTGTCGTCATCGGAAGCGGCCCGATCGGGGCGGTGGTCGCGCGCCGATTCTGCCGAGGCAGGGGAGAAGGTGATGCTGCTCGAGGCGGGTCAGCCGATCTCAGACCCACCCGGTGGCCATGTACGCAACCAGGCCCGCTTTCAACAGGATCCGGATTCCTACTTCGCCGGAATTGCCGGCTATTTGCGGTATTTCGACGAGGCAGCACCCCCTGCCGGCCTGCCCGGCGCATCGACGACGACGGCGGCAGGCGGCCAGGGTGTGCTCTGGACGAACAACTGCCCGCGGCCGGCCGCGTTCGAACGGTGGCCGGTGATGCCGGAACCCGAGTGGGATCGCTACCTCGGTGACGCCGAGGGCTATCTCGATGTCCACGACGACACGTTCGACGCCTCCGTACGTCAACGTTGCATCGTGGAACGGCTGCGCGATCGGCTCGCCGAAGACAGCCGCGTCATCGTCGGACAGCCAATGGCAGGAAGGCTTTTGGATTCCGCCACGATCCACTACGTCGCATCCCACGACATCCTCGCAGACACCGGGGTGAGTATTCGTACCGCCGAGGTCAGTCGCATCGTCATGGATGGACAGCGCGTCTCCGGTGTCGAGCTCATCGGTGGTGAGCACGTCGGCGCCGACGTCGTCGTGGTGGCCGCGGGCGCCTTCGACACACCGGTTCTGCTGTACCGCTCCGGACTGGCGTCCCCCGCGCTCGGCAGGCACCTCACCTATCACCCGGTTCTGTTCTCACAATTGGTCCTCGACGAAAGCCTCTGCCGCGGTGATGGTTACGACATTCCGCCACGTCTGCAGATCCCGCCCACCACCGAGGCGCCCTGGAACACGATGATCCTTCGCGATACCTGCCCGGCACCCGCTGCGCCGCCCGACGTCGATGTGGCATCCAATCGGCTCGTCGAAATTCAATCGTTCTGCCCGGTGGACAATGACGCCGGACAACACCATGGTGATCGGGGACGACGGTGTGCGCTTCGACGTGCCGCTGCGCGCGGCCGACCGGGCTCGCATGGATGCCGTTGTCGCGGACCAGCGCCGGCTTGCCGCCGGCCTCGGTCGATTTCGCGCGGGCGTGGAACCCCAGTGGATGGATCTCGGATTCGCGCATGTGATGGGCACGTGCCGCATGGGTCCTGCCGATGACGGCACCTCGGTGACCGACGGCTTCGGCCAGGTGTGGGGAACCGCAAGGCCTCTACCTCGCCACAGTCGGAGTGATCCCAACCGCTCTGGCGGTCAACCCGACCCTGACCGCGGCGGCACTGGCGATTCGCAGCGTTGATCACGCGCTGGGTCAATAGATTTCGTGTTCACACGCGCAATGCGGTGAACGGCTCGAACGGCAAATTGCGCACCACGAACCACACCGCGACGAGGACCATCGTCACCGCGGCGGCCCAGCGGTGGTGCTGCCAGCCTGAGATTTTGCGGCCGACGACGCGGCCGTACGTCCAGACGACGAATGCGACGAACAAGAATGCCACTGCCACGACAGCTAAAGCGTTGAAGCGCACCGCCGACAGGAGGTCCGCGTGCAGCAGCGAGTAGATCATCCGCAGTGAGCCGCACCCCGGACAGTCAATGCCAAGGAGGGCTTTCGTCGGGCACACGGGCAGGAAGCCACCCGGCGTGGTCGGATCAGCGACCCATATCACCGCACACGCACCAGCCGCCAAGGCGCCCACTAGAAGTGGGCCGCCGAGGCGGGCGGGCACGCTGTGCCGAAGTTGCGTGGAGATCAGTAGTCGGGTGTTGTCGTCGACGTGGAGAAGTCCATGTTCAGTGCACCGACGGCGATGAGGATGCCGTAGATGACGAACACGACGATCGCCGGCGATGAGGCTCCACATCGCCCACTTCTTGGCGGCGGCGGACGACGCCTCTGCCGCGGCGTAATTGCCCTGCGCCCAGAGGCCGTTGACCTGGCTCGCCTTGACGATCGCGACGACGCCGAATGGGAGACAGCAGAACAGTGTCGTCAGGATGGCGAACACCAAGTGTGAGCTCGGCTGCGCGCCCTGCGGTTGCGGGGGCGGGTAGTTGCCAGGCGGTGGTTGTGTCATCGTCGTCTTCCTTTATGGCCATTGGGACGCAAAGCGGTGCTAACGGTACCGGAGAGACGTCCCAAAAGACGGGAAAATCAAGATCAATTCCCGGTTACGAAATTGGGGCTGGATACCACCGCTCACCAGCGCTTTCTTAAGGCCAGAGAGCCATTTGCTCGTGCCTCGGCGCGACGTACATCGCCGTTGCGGCCGAGCTTTCGGCGACAGCGCTCAGGGCAGCGCCGAGCACGAACGCATGCAGGAGTGAACCGATGCGCGCATAGTCGAATCAGGCATCGATCCACTAGGAGACCGAGATGACCAACGCCGGGCAGCCGGACCCCGATTACCCCCAGATGGCGGCCGTCCGCGGTCGCATCGAACCCTGTCCCCGTCGGGTCCGCGGGTTTGTCGGTTCCGAGTTGGTCTTCGACACCACCTCGGCGCGCTACGTGTGGGAGGTGCCGTACTACCCGCAGTACTACATCCCACTCGCCGATGTCCGCGCCGACGCCCTGCGCGACCATCCGGCGGCGAAGGTATTCGAACAGGGAGACTTCGCCGGACTGGTCCGGTTCCGGTGGGACACGCTCGAATGGTTTGAAGAGGACGAGCCGATTTACGGACATCCGCGGAACCCGTATTCGCGGGTGGATGCGTTGCGGTCGCACCGCCATGTCACGGTCGCGCTGAACGGTGTGCAGTTGGCCGACACCCACTGCCCGGTACTGCTTTTCGAAACCGGGCTGCCCACCCGCTACTACATCGACCGTACCGACGTGGCGTTCGAACACCTCGAGCCGTCGAGCACACAGACGCTGTGCCCCTACAAGGGAGTCACTTCGGGCTACTGGTCAGTGCGCGTCGCAAGGCGTGTCGGGTGCTGACCTCGCATGGACATACGAGACGCCGCTGCCGGCGGTCGCGCCGATCGCGAACATGGTCGCGTTCTACAACGAGAAGCTCGACATCACCGTCGACGGCGTCCAACTGTCCCGGCCCAGAACGCATTTCAGCTAGTGGGGCCGCACCGGATCGTCAGTGTTGGATTGCGGTTTCGCCTCCCATCACCGACATCGCCTACGTGATCGCCGCCTCCCTGGTCTGTGGGTCCCTTCGCCGTGAACAACATTTCGTATACGCCGTCCTGGCGCGGAAATACCACAGCGGTTATCGAGACGAATACTGGGTTTCCTTCGTCGGCGGCGGAGCCGGCGATGTGGATCGCATCGAAGCCGCAGACTTTGGTCTGCTCGCCGGCCTCCGGACCCTCGTACTCGGGTAAGCCTTCGCCGTGTTCGAGGGCGCGTTCGAGGCTTCGAGTTCAGCCGACCTTTTGGAGCTGGAACGGGCTCTGGGTCACGATTCCGCCTGCGCAACCGTAATTGGAGTCTGACGACACCACACCAGCCAGCGTTGCCGGGTCGACCGCCATCGACACGACGGCGGGTTCATAGTGCCCGTCGTCGCAGGTGAGACCGCCCGGCTTGGAGACCGTGAAGTTCCAGCGGCCACCGGACAGCGTGGTGGGAACGGTCCAGCCCTCGTTGCTGGTGACCGTGCCGGTACACCCGGCAGCACCGCAGCTCGTCGCGAATGTCAACACGTTGTAGGGGTCGCCGTCGGTTGCGCCGTAGGTGCCGTTGAGCAGCGGTGGGTCGGCAGCGGCCGTGCCGGCGAGTGCGACGCCCGCGATCGCCGGCGCGGCGATGGCGACGGCGAATGTGCGCAAGACCTTATTCATGGTGATTCAGCAATCTACGGGCAAATTGCCAGGATCGTGGTCGGCCACGCAGGCGATTCCCGGTTGTGCCCAACATGTCGCCGAATCGAAATCTGGCCCTAGACGTTTCGCGTGTGGTGGCAGGCCGCGAAGTGCTCCGGTGGCCGCGTATCCGCGGTCAGCGCACCAACCCAGCATCCGCGCTGGCTGAGGTGGCCAGCAGTAGGTTTCTCCCATGACCACGTCATCCAAGAAGCCCCGCTGGTGGCAGGTGCTTGGCGCCCTGCCCGCCGCCGTCGCCGTCCTGGTGGCGGCCAATGCGCTGTACATGCTCCTCGTCGCCCTCGGCAACATCACGGACTACGACACCAACTTCGCCTTCGTGCAGCACGTGCTATCTATGGACACCACCAACTTCGGCGGCACCCCGGGCTCCAACCTGGATCCGGATGTCATGTGGCGCTCCCTCACAGGCCCCACCGTCTGGAACGTGGCCTATATCGGGGTGATCGTCTGGGAGAGCCTTGCTGCCGTCGTGCTCGTCTTGGCATGTGCGGCCTGGCTCCGCGCGTTCTTCAAGCGCGGTACGTTCGATCGAGCCCGCGCCCTGTCGAGCGTCGGGCTGCTGATGATCATCGTCCTCTTCGTCGGCGGCTTCATCACTGTCGGGGGCGAGTGGTTCCAGATGTGGCGCTCCACGGCGTGGAACGGACTCGACCCCGCCTTCCGCAACTCGGTGCTCGCCGCAGTCACGCTCGTGCTCATCCACACGCCGGCGTCGGCGTGGGAGCCGAGAGGTTCACACGGAGAACACGTTCTGGCGACTTGAGCACACGTCATGGGTCTTTGTCCCGACGGGCGAGAAGATCCGAGATGACGTGCTCGCGGGTGAGAAACACACAGTGGTGTCAGGCGGCATCACTGGTGGTTTCTGTTTCGACGGGACGACGCCCAGCGCCGCGATAAGGATGTTGGCGGGGGGCTTGCTGCCGGGGCGGCGATGACACCAACCAATTTAGACGTGCCCCAATTGCACCCCAATCAGTTTAGGTGCTGATTCCGGGGGCCCGCCGGCACCGACATGATGCAGGCCGCAGCCGAAAACTGCTGTCGGAGTGACTGATCGTCAGCATGCTTGCATCACTATCGAATGACGACACTTGGCGGCATTGCCGGTGAGATGCTTACCACGTGACAACCCCGTCTGACCCCTCTGTCGTTGTGGGCGCCGACCGATCGATACGTCGACGCACGCTGCTCGTCGGGTTCGTGGCCACGTTGGGAGTTTCGGGCGACTCGGCCGGCTTCGGGGCGACGACAGCCATTCTGAACGAGAAGCTGCAGATGTCGAGCTTCGAGTCGACGTTCATCATCAGCGCCTACGCGCTGGCTGCAGCCGCGACCCTGATGGTCGGTGGCGCGCTGTCGGATCGATATGGGCACCGCCGACTGATCGGCGTGGGCACCAGCCTGATGCTCTTCGCGCTGTTGGTGTCGGCAGCGGCCCCGAACGGCTGGATCATCGCGATCTCGCGTGCGATGGCAGGCTCGGGTGCCGCCCTCATCACGGTGTCTACGCTGGCGGCCATCGCCGGCGTCTTCACCAAAGCGGACCGTACTCGTGCGTACTCCTACCTTACGGTCGCCGCAGCAATCGGCTTTATGGTTGCGCCGCTCGCAGCCGGCGATCTGATCGAGCAACCGATCTGGCGCTTCACACCGCTGTTCGCGACGCCGATGTTGGTTGTTGTCCTTGCCACCTTGCGGCTCATGCCACGACAGCAGAAGGACCCGGGGATGGACTCGGGCACACGGCTGGACTGGCCCGGCTATGTCCTGTCGATCGTGACCACGCTATTCGTGTTCGCTACCGCCTCCGTCCTGACGCGAAGCGGATTTGGAGTGGTGGGCATCACGGTCCTGGTCGTCTCTGTCAGCCTCCTCGTCATCTTCGTCGCTTGGGAGGCGCGCGTCGGCCGCAAGGCGGAGCGCACACCGGTTCTCGACGTGCGACTGTTCACGAACCGCAGCTTCGGAGCAGTCGTCGGCGCCTCCGTCCTCGGCAGCTTCGGTGCCGGCGCAGCCTTCTTCCTCGTCGCCTACCTGGCGCAGGCGGTGCTCGAGATGAGCGCTGTCGGAGCCGGACTCGTCCTGGTGCCGGCATCTGTAGTCGGGATCGCCGCGGCGCTGATAAGTCCATATGCAGCGCGGCTCTGGGGGATAGGTCATACGATCGCCGTCGGGTATGGCATTGCCTGCGCGGCGTATATCGCGATCGCCACGATTATCGAGTCCGAACTTTGGGCGGCCTTCGTAGCGATCGCCGTGCTGTCGTTCGCCGGCAACTTCAATGAGCCGTCGATTAACACTGCGATCGTGTCGTCGGTGAAGTCCGGAGAGGCCGTGGCGTTGGGGACGGCCGCGACGGTCAAGAGGCTAGCCTCGACCGTCAGCCTCGCAATCGTCACCGGCGTGTTCGCGAGTCGGTACTCCGAGAGACTGCACTCGGCACTGCAACTGAGGGATCTCGACCAGAAGGACCACGCCATCGAACACCAGTCGTTGGGGGCCATCATCGAGGTCCAAAGAGCCCTTGGCGGTCACAGCGCACTCCATACCGCGGCCTTCGACGAAGCCGTGACCCAGGCGTTCCTGTCAGCACTGCACATCGCGATGGCCATCGGTGCTGTTGCGGCGTTGGGAGCGGCCATGGTCGCCTGGCGCATGATCGGCTCTGGCGAGGCGGCAGAGGACAAAGAACGCTTGAACGTTGGTCACAAGAACGGGTGAGAGCAGCTTTAGGTCTGCAGGTTGCGTTTGGCAGCAGTCGGTCAAGACCGATGGCTTTGGAGATGTGAATGTCTATGGTGTGCAATGTCGTTCGCGATGAGAGTGCGGCAATATCGGAGACCATCCCGGGACCACGCGGGTTCCAGAGTCGTTCAACCGAGGGATCGCCATGCACCCTTGGATCCGGATTTCCCACTGCTGCAACAAGATTGGCAAATTCCCTGCCGGCTATTGATTTAGATCAAGTCCAGCTAGTGAGCGTTGGTGCGCCTCGCAGTACAGGCGGATCAGGGCCATGCCGTAGTCGTTGCCGTTGGGTGTGCGCATGAGTGTGTGGATGTGGAACCGCTTGGCGGTGGGGTTCGCGAGAAAGACTCCAGCGTGATGATCGAATTCGATAATGGTTACCGGGCTTTGAATCCGGTAGTAGAACGGGTCGTCCGGACCCACGCCGCCGATCCAGCAGAAATGGGTGTCATCGAGATGCCTTTCGATATCAGCCATACGTGCGGCCCTCGGGCCGTCGGGTAGGTGCCGGTGGTAGACGTCGATGAGCTCGATGAGCTTGTCCCGCGCGGCCGCGTCGAAGCCGGCAGCTGGGGCCCCTTCGTAGGGGATGATTCTGTTGTCCTGGCTGAACCCGCCTAGATGGAGATGGTCGAACGGATGCACTCGCCCCGATGGCACCGAGGGATCGTTGGCGCTCGCGTACAGCAGCACATTCTGGCGTAGCTGGGGCGAAAGCGTCTCATAGAGCTCCACTGCGAGATTTTCCTCGTCGGTGAATAGCTTCAGGCCCCGGCGTGGACCATGGTCAACCTCGTTGGGTTCGGCTCCCCAAAAGCAGGGCGTCATCACCATCTGTTCGCCGACTATCTGGCAGTTCATCACCAGGTGATGGCCGTGCAACTGCCAGCCCCACGGTTCGGTCAGCGACGGCTGTCCAAAGAGTGTGAAGTTATAGCTGACTTCGTTCAGGATCAGCGGCGCCGCCATGACTGTTCCGAGGAACGCGTTCATGTACATGCAGTCCCGCATTTTGGTGTAGCCGAATTCACTCATCGTAGTTTTGAGGAAATCGAAGATGGCGGTTCGGGTTTCGGCGGTGATCGCGTCGAGCCGCAGTCCGTGCCGGAACAAATACAGTTCCGGGTTGAGCCAGCGTCGTCGTAACACCGAGGTCAGCGGATGGACGAGCTTGGCGTGTTCGCTGGGGGTGACGCTCGACAACAGGTGGTTCGCCGCCTGCACCATCGAGGCTGTTGGCGCGCCCTCGGCCGCGAGTTCGAAAAGCCGGGGTTCGGTCGTCCCGTCGACGGTCACGCCCCGGAAAGGGGCAGTCGTCTTCTCAACGATGCCGTCGAAGGGGTTGTCTTTCCCAAGGCCCACACGGATCAAACCGATCATGTTGTCCGCGTATGTTTCTGCGTCAGCATCGAGGCCCGCGTACCGTGGCGAGTCCTCCGGCGGGACGAATTCCCGGAATTTCGCGGTCATGCGATCTCCTCCGTTCCGAGTGGCCGACCCTTACGGACATGGTCGCTGAGTGTGCTACGTATGCCGGGCCATGACTGGGGGCCGGCGGCCCGGGCAGCGATGTGCCCGTCGGGACGCACCACCAGCGCCGAACCATCGTGTGCGAGCCCGGTCAGTTCGAGCCATCCGTCGTCCGTCACCGTTCCCGCCAGATCCACGATCGTGACAGGAAAGTCTGAGCCATTCGACGCCTGTCGCCACGCATCGGCTCGACCCTGCACGAAGACGGTGAAACCGGCCCGGTCCACCAACTCGATGATGGGGCGCACGTTGCCGGTATTGACCTGGACGTGCGGCAACCGCCGTCCGACGTCCGCCGATGGGGTGAATGTGGTCGCGTCCTCAACCTCTTGAACGGGTCCGTAACCGTAGCCGAGTTGCAGCCCTGGGCTGTTGAACCCGACGGAGTTCTGCTGTACGAGCTCTTCGAGCCGCTCCGGGGGCATGCTGAGCAGGGTCCCTTCGAAGGCGGCAGTCGCGAGCTCGGCTAACGCCTGGACATGGATATCGAAGTTTTCCCGAGAGCGCAGTGTGTTGGCGATCGCAATCGGTCGGCGTTCGGCGGAATAGGTCTGCAAAAAAGCTTCACCGGCCCAGTCGTGGATAACCGCGGCGATCTTCCATGCGAGGTTGGCACCGTCTTGCACGGCGGTGTTCATGCCCAGGCCGCCGGTCGGTGGCAGTCGGTGTGCGGCGTCTCCGATGAGGAAGCACGGCCCGGCCTGGAACTGGTCGGCGACCCTCGCCGTCAGCACCCACGGGGACAGCGCGAGCACGTCGAAAGAAATATCGTCACGTCCGATCATCTTGCGTACCTGATCGGTGATCGTGTCCATCTCGGGGACGGTCACACCGTCGTAGGGGAATCCGCAGATCAACTCGATCCTGTTGTCGTGCCTCGGGTCACCCAGGCTGTGGACGATGACTGCGCCTATTACCTCGGGGTTGACGAGCGCGTACAAGACGCCCGGAGTTTCGGCCAGTTGTTCACGCATGTCGGCGAAGACGTGGGCGTTGACCTGATGCTGTGGCTCGCCGAATGTCTGCATGGATATCCCAAGGGTTTCGCGGACTGCGCTGTTGGCCCCGTCGGCACCGATCAGGTATCGGCTGGTGAACTGGACTTGCCGGTCATCGACGGTTGCGGTGGATATCATGTGGCCGTTCTCGAACTGCGCTCCAGTCCAGCGTGCACAAACCAGCTCGATACCGGCGCGCTTGCGCACATCTTCTTCGACGATTGCCTCGAACCGGGGTTGGGAGAGGTTGATTCGTGGCCGTGCGGTTGATTCCGGGGACTGGTATTCGTACGCGATGGTGCCGAGCTGTTGGCCGAACAGCCGGGTCCGGAACTGGACGAACTGATCCCACTCCGGTGGGATCGACTGGGCGGTCATGCGGTCGACGTCCAATCCCGCTTGCTGGCAGATGTCAAGGGTGACCGGGCCAACGACGTGGGCCTTGGGCAGGGCGAGCCGGGATGGGTGGCGCTCGAGGATCCTGACCGTCAGCCCGAGCCGTTCGAGCATGGCGGCCGTGACCATTCCGGCGGGTCCTGCGCCCACAATCAGGACATCGGAATGTGCTGGGAAGGGTGAATTACTCATGCGCCGAGCCCCATGACCGGTCCGCCGCCGTTGACGGGCAGACTGACGCCGGAGATGTAGCCCGCTTGTTCGCCACAGAGGAATGCGCATGCGGCGCCCACTTCCTCCGGCCGTCCGAGCCGTTTTGCCGAGGTGACGTTGGCCTGCTGCCGCCGAATTTCCTCGAAGGGGACACCGCTGCTCTCGGATAGCAATTGCGCCATCTGCATTTGTCGGGGGCTATCGATGAGCATCGGTAGCAGCTGGTTGATTGTCACGTTGTCGGCGACGCTGGCGTGCTGCACGCCCTTCATCGCGGTGGTCAATGCGGCGCGCGCACCCGCCGAGGCGATCATGCCCGGCACGGGCGACTCGACCATTTCCGAGGTGATGTTGACGATCCGCCCGAAGTGCCTCTCCCGCATGCCCGGCAGGTAACGCTGCACCAGATGGATCGGTACGTAGTAGTGCAGCCGCAGGCTCTCAGCCAGGTCGTCGTCGGTGACACCACAGATATCGGCAGGCCGCGGGCCGCGGTTGTTGGTCACCAGGATGTCCAGCCGATCGACTTGGCCAAAGATGGCCTGTACACCGGTGTCGGTAGCCAGGTCCGCCGTGACAAACTCGCAACTGGCGTCGTGAGTCGCCGAGGCCTGAATCTCAGCAGCAGCCTTTTCGAGCTTGTCGACATCGCGACCGTTGATCACGACGTTCACGCCCTCGGCAATCAAGGCGGTGGCACAGGCGCGGCCCAGACCTTGGCTGGAGGCCGTAACCAGTGCGGTGCGGCCGGCGATTCTCAGATCCATGGGTCACGCACCTCTTCGTCTCACGAAATTGGGGCCCGCCTTCTACCGTATTGGTCAACATGCCGAAACCGGTCACTTTCACGCCGGCTACGTCGCCCTCTGTCGACCAAGGCGCCGGGTTTTCGCGATGGCCGGGCAGCGAGTGCCCATGGCTCGGGTTGTTTCGGGCCGACCTCTACTTGTGGGCGGGCATGCCCAGGGCCGTCAAGGCCTGTAGGAGGGATTCGGTGCGGGGGCAGCCTCACGTTCGAAGACCGCATCCAGGGCTGCGATGAAGCGCGGCGAGTACGCCCCAAGCCCGCAGTCCGCCCTGTCCGCGCCCGCCGACGACATCGTCAAGTCGCGGTGCGCCGTTTCGTAGACGTTGTCCGTGCGCTGGACCGGCGACACCACCGCCAACATGGCACAAGCGACGCTGCACATCCTGGGTGCGCCCGCCACTGGGCGAGCTTCGAAACGAACACCTGACCAGGCACCGGCACGTCTCCCTCGACCCAGACGGCGCACGTGCTGGGGCGGATTGGCATGGCGTTGCTCGCCAGTGTGAAGGCCCGACGCCGGTATCTGCTACTAACCGTTGGTGCTGGACCGAAGGTGAGTGAACACGGGTTGCCGCTTCTCGTTGAAGGCGATCATGCCCTCGATCTGGTCGGGGCTGCCGAGCGTCGCGTGCACTGCGGCGCGCTCAGCATGGAGCGACTCATCCAAGGATTTGTCTTCCCCGGATACGAGGCAGCGAAGCATAGATGCCACTGCCAGTCGCGGCATAGCCGCCAGTTCTTGGGCGAGGTCAATGGCCTTCTGCTTCAGCTCGGCATTGGGCCAGACTTCGGTGACAAGCCCGAGTTGCAAGGCTTGTGGACCCGATACCGTTTTGGCGCGCAGGATCAGATCGACGGCGCGGTCACGACCGATACACCGCGCCAGCCGCGCGCTACCGCCCCAAGCCGGAACGGTGCCAAGATGCAGTTCCGGCAGGCCGATGCGTGCACCGTTTGCCGCAGCGAGGCGGAAATGGCAAGCAAGGGGAAGCTCAAGTCCGCCTCCGAGGCAGTTCCCGAAAAGTGTCGCGATCCAGGGCTTGTCCATGTTCTCGATGGCGGCCAAGACACGCATTCGCTGGTCGAAAACTGCGTCGATCCGGTCGCGGTCGGCCAGGGCGTCAGCGATCTCTTTGAGATCCATGCCGACCGAGAAGTTTTGGTCCCCCGCGGCGGTCACGACGACCGCGCGAATCGCGGTGTCGCAGGCAATGGTGGCGACCAGCGGCTCCAGCACATCCATGAATGCCATCGACATCCGGTTGTAGGGTGCGTCGCTGATGGTGATGATCGCGACCGCCCCACGGTGCTGGTAGGTCAACGGCGCATCAGTCATTCCCGACACCCAGGGCGCCGAAGTCGACGACCTCACCGCGATTGATCGAAACCCAATCTCGAGCCTGAACATACGGCCGGAACGTCTCAACGATCAGTCGCTCGTCGCCAGGGGTCTTCGGCCGCTGCAACTCGTAGAGGTGCGGGAACTCTGTCCACGCGACGACAGCGTCCCAAAGTCGCACGGCCGCTTCCCCGGTGGGCGGATTGATAAGGACCGGCCCGAAAAGGCATTGTCCGTCGGGGAAGAACAACGTCGGGACGCCGTAACCGTCGGCTTGCACCACACGCTGGTGTTCGGCCAGCACCGCGTCGTTGGTGCTCAGGTCAGCGATCGCCTGGTCGACAAGGGCCGGGTCCAATCCGAGTTCCAGCAGTAGGTGCTCGGCGACAGCCTTCTCGTGGGGCTTGTGACCGTCGACGTGCAGCGCTTTGCCGGCGCGGGCGTACCAGGCGTCGAGGTCAGCCATCGAGTTGCGGCGCAGCAGTGCACCGATGCGCATCATTGACCATCCGTAGGACCATTCCCGCTCCCACGGATGCTTCTTGCCCTCCTTGCGGTTGATCTCTTCGAGGCTGAAGAACCGCCAGTTCACCGTGAGTCCGGTCAACTTGCTCACTTCGCGGATCCACAGCGATGTCTGATACGCGTAGGGGCACATGACGTCGAAGTGGAAGTCGACGAATTCGGGTTGGTTCGTCACATCGTGAACCCGAGGTTATGCGCAGCCCGTTCGCCCAATGCGGCGTCGCCGGTCCACGTGATCGCGCCGGAGTCGATCGTCCCTTGGGGGTCGATTCGCCCGCAGGCGAGCTGAATGAACGTTGTTGAGTCGGTGGTGATCTCGACGTCGGGGCGATCAAGGTGGTCGACCCGTTTCGCTTTGCCATCAACGGCGACGTTCAAGTCACGAACTATCGGTCCGGTAAGCCGGAACCTAATGGTGTTGCCGTCGGGCAGACCCACTTTCTTTCCGACGATGTATCCCAGGGAACCCTCGATTTGGCTCAATGCGATTTCGGCGGCGGCACCGGTGTCTTCGGTGAGTCGCGTCAGCGGAGTGGTGATGTCGCGTTCGTGGACCCAGAAGTCGAACACCCGGATCTCCAGGAATCGGCCATAGGTGCCTGGCCCTGTCGGCATCCACGATGGACGCTCGAGATCCGCCGCCGCGAGAGCGGCGAGATCGCGCCTGCGGTGAGCAAAGGTCGCACGGACGTATTCAACGAATGCCGCGTTGTCGAGATCGGCTGTCTCGCCGTCGAACTCACCCGCACGTTGCAAGGGTGGCAGCGTCGCGGCATCAACGGGCAACCAGCCCGTCATCACCGCTTCGACGCTCGCGAGGTGATTGACCACGCTGCGGACATTCCACTCCGGGCACAACGACTGGACCTGCCACTGGGCGTCAGTCAAGTCGGTGCAGAGGGCTTCAATGGAGGAATAGCAGCTTTCGAGAGCTGAGCGGATTTCTGCGAGGCTTCTCATCGTGCACCCGCTGCAATCGCGAGCATCTGGTTATCCTCGTCGGCGAAGGTGTCTTCCAACTGCACTGGGGAGTAGTCGACGTCGATCTCTCCTACTGGTCGGCCCCGCGCACTACTGATCGTTCCGAACCGTCGCGTCCCCTTTTCGGATGAGTACTGCATGAACTCGTGCAGAGTCAAGCCGAACGGAATGTCGTCGCCATAAGGAGCGAAGAACTCTTCGGTGTTGCGCAATGCCAAGGGAATGAGTTCGTTCATCCGTGCCTCGAATACGGCCCAGTTCGTGTCGTCGGCCGCAACGTGGCGCCTGCAGGTGAATGAGCCCCAGGCCATGTGGCGTCGCTCGTCATCACCGATGCGACCGATCAGCTCTCGCATGCCTGGCAAAATGTCGCGCTGCACGCAGATCTTGTGCCAGGCATAGTATCCCGTCAGCGCCATCATGCCTTCGATGACGTGGTTGTAGGTGACCGATGCCCGGACCTGTGCCGCCGGTGATGCATCGGTGGACAGTGCGTGCAAGGAGCTCGGCAGCTCGTCATAGAAGATCTGCCGGTATGCCGGAAGCTCGTCGAAGTGGCTTTGCAGGTCCTCGGTGATTCCGACCGCGTCAAGCCAGAGCCGGAACACCTGCGTGTGTTTGGCTTCCTCGAACGCGAACTGGGTCAGATACATCTCGTCGCCGAGCCGACCTTCAGTACGCATCGCCGTCATGAAGGGCTGGATGTCCTCTGTTACCCCTTCTTCGCCGGCAATGAATTGAGCGCAGAGACGGGTGGCGAGATCGCGCTCGACATCCGAGAGCGTCTCCCAATCGGCCCGGTCTCGGGAGAAATCGATATCGGCAGGGTCCCAGAACTTGGCGTTGCCGCCGGCGAACAGCTTCAGCGGCAAGCTATCCCAGTTGAGTCCGCCTGCGGCGAGCGAATCGAAACGTGTCCGTTCCATTATCTTTACCTCCTCAGATCAGGTGTGTGTTTGTTCCTGGCCACGGACTCATCGGCGGTGTGCGGCCGTGGCGAAAAAGCGTCGTTCAGTACGGCGACAAGCCTGCGAACCGCAAGTGCGGGCTGCTCCGCGGTGGGCTCGTCGAGGCCGAGGATCGGGTCCATGCCGCGGACGAAGGGAGCCAACGCCAGATGCGGAAAGATCATCAGCAGCAACGACAGCAGCGCGTCGGTGTCGGCGTCCGCACGCAAGTCGCCCCGATCGTGCGCGGCGCGAACGAGCGGCCCTAAAATATCGAGGTAGTGGCGGTGAATGACGGACCGCACACTGATGCGCGCATCGACATCGACCTCCAAGATCGCTGCGGCATGAAGCGCACGTTCCCGCGGATGGTCGGCAAAATACGCGACCCAGGCGTCGAGAAGTTCAGTAAGGAACTCGAAAAACGGTCGGCCGGGATCCAACTCGCGGATCCGGATCTCGATGTAGGCCCGCACCCGCTCGCTGGCCTTGTCGACGATGAACGCATAAAGATCTCGCTTATCGGCGAAGTACTGGAAAAGGCTGCCTTTGGCGACTCCCCCACGCTTCGCGATCGCATTGAGGCTGCCCTGCGAGAACCCATGCTGGGCGAACTCCGCCTCTGCGGCCTCCACCACCGCCGCACGACGAGACGGGTCAAGACGCGCCCAAGTGACTGTCGGCATCAGCACCTACCTGACTATGACCAGTGGTCATAGTTTATGACCACTGGTCATAATTGCAGTGATCGGCTTTGCTGTCAACGATGAGCGGTCGCCGAAAAATAAGCGCGCTCCCGCTGTTCCCACGCAGACTTCGCCTCCAGTCGCCCATCGACGCCAACGTGTCCTGGACGGGATCGCAGTGCCACCACACTGCGCGAGTGGCCTTCCAATGGGGTATCTGAAGCGAGGTCGATGCTCTCCGGTCAAGCGCCCCACTCGGGGGCAACTCGCACCTCTCGAGCACGCACCGGTAGCAGCAAACCCAAATGCCCGCGTCACAGGACGTTGGTCGATCATGTCGGTTTGCAGTTTGATCTCCGACTTTTTCACCAGTCCTCCAACCGGCGCATGGAGCTTTCCAGTCTTCGCCTACCAGGTTGTGCGTCTTGTGATGCCTCCGGTGGCGTGATCGGATTTCGCTTGCGGTACTTCATGTGTCGGCTTGGATCTCGAGCCTGAGGATGGACACGGTCGGGCGGAGCGATCTTGTCGAGGCGTGCCAGCAGGGTGAGCGGCATGACGGGAACACAGAGCCGGCGACACCCTAGACAACAAAGCGTGCTTCGCACCCGTCTCATACCTTTAGAACTGAGACACCACTCACCATCGTCCCAAGTGGGTTGCATTTCTGCTGGTCGATAGTCGCAAAAGTTGTTTCATATCAAAATATCGGTGTTGCCCATTTTGCGATAGAACGTAGGCGTGGCAGAAACAACAAAAGCCCAGGTCAAGCTCGGTTATGCGCGAGTGAGCACCGGGCACCAGTCACTCGACGCGCAACTCGACGCACTCAAGGACGCAGGCGTCGACCCTGACCGCATGTACAGCGACAAACTCAGCGGTGCCGGCAGGCGCAGCGACAGGCCAGGTTTGCGGCGCTGCTCGACTACGCCCGCGCTGGTGACCTGATCGTTGTGATCGGAATCGATCGGCTAGGCCGTGACGCCGCCGAAGTGATGACGACGGTTAAGCAACTGCGGGACAACGATATTTCGCTCCGATCATTGCGCGAAGGCATCGACACTTCGAACGCCACAGGACGAATGATCGCGGGGGTGTTGGCCAGCCTGGCCGAGCTTGAGCTGGAGCTTCAGCGAGAACGCAAGGATGCAGCCAAGGCGGCACGCCAGGCGCGGGGGCTTCCGATTGGCCGTCCAGGGCACTCGACGCTGACAAAGCGGCCCTGGCGCAGCGAATGCGGGACAGCGGCGAGCCAGTGCCGGTGATCGCGGAGAACTTCGGCGTGAGTCGCGCAACCGTGTGACCGGATGCTGGCCGAAATCGACGGCAGTACGAAGAAAGGGGCGACAGCATGACCGACAAGCGGACGAAGAAGGTGGTCGAGCGACTGCCACACGGACAGTGGGTCGAGTACGAAGACGGCAGCCGGTGGTGGGAGCCAGAGAATCCGAACTGTTTTTATGGTGACGACTGCCCGACCTGCAGCGGGGAGCACTAGCGCAAGGCAACCGGTTGGGTGTGGAAGAAGCCCGGCGGATGGATGGCTGGATGGCGTAACCCTGACGGCGCCGAGAAGAATCACGGCCTGTTCGACACGCGTAAGGCCGCGAGAGCCTGGCTCGCAACCGAGGTACTGCCGAAGTTGGCGCAGGGCAGCAATGTTGATTCGAAGGCCGGTCAGGTCAGCTTCCGCGAAGCGGCGCAGGGATGGTTGGAGTCGCGGCGGGATGAACAGTGAAGAACTTGCGGACCTATTGCGGACCTGACCTGGCCCCTTCGAGCTGGCCCGACGATTTCAGAGCCTCTACCAGGGACTTTCATGGAGCCGATGACGGGAATCGAACCCGCGTATTCAGCTTGGGAAGCTGATGTTCTGCCATTGAACTACATCGGCCTGCGTCGCAGGACAGGCTAGCACCGCGCCGATAGAGCTGAGCACAGTCGATTGTGTTGCACGCCACCCGCGGCCGACGTCTATTCCTGGTGACCCTCGGGTAACCGCAGTGTTACGGCGGATGCCACCGAAGGTGGCCGTTGAGCCAACAGCGCACGTGACTCCGCCGTGCAATCCAGGTCGTCTCCCCAGTGAGATGCCTGTCGCTGCAACGGAAAGGAGTGGAAGTGAACCTTCGACACC
Organism: uncultured Actinomycetota bacterium; assembly: GCA_963843135.1. Lineage (GTDB taxonomy): Bacteria > Actinomycetota > Actinomycetes > Mycobacteriales > Mycobacteriaceae > Mycobacterium. Next base: position 8,007 of record CAWJJA010000019.1, on the reverse strand, counting down.
TGTCCCAACGACTCATTCCCGCTGCCGCATGCCTGAGCATCGCCGGAGGCGCGTTTGGCGCTGCGGCTGCCGCGGCCTCACCGGCAGGGGCCAACGTCTCGGATATGCCCTGCCCGGGCAATGTCGCCGAGTCGCTCGTCATACAAGGCTGTCTGCCCAGCACCGATCCACCGGCGGACAGCCTGGACATGCGAGGCCCTGACCAAGTTCCCAAGCTGCGCGGCATCCCGTGTACGGGTAGCAACAGCGGTACCTGCATCGGATTGAGCCGGTTGCCGTCGGCGGATGCGGCCGAGCCGGACACCACGGTCCGGCACAGCCGGTAACGGGCGCATTCGCGCCAAACGCCAAAGATCGGAGGGCGGCACCGAGCGGCTACGCTCGTCGCGTGCTGCTCTCCGATCGCGACATCAGGTCCGAAATCGCCGCGGGGCGATTGGGTATCGATCCGTACCAGGAAGGCCTCATCCAGCCGTCAAGCGTCGATGTCCGGCTGGACAACCTGTTCCGGGTGTTCAACAACACCCGCTACACCCACATCGACCCGGCGGAGCGGCAGGACGATCTCACGACGTTGGTCGAGCCCAAGGAGGGCGAGCCGTTCGTGCTCCATCCCGGCGAGTTCGTCCTCGGCTCGACGCTGGAGCGGTGCTCGCTGCCTGATGACCTCGCAGGCCGATTGGAAGGTAAGTCCTCGCTCGGCCGGCTTGGCCTGTTGACGCACTCCACCGCCGGATTCATCGACCCGGGGTTCACCGGCCACATCACGCTGGAACTTTCCAACGTCGCGAACCTGCCGATCACCCTGTGGCCCGGTATGAAGATCGGCCAGCTGTGCCTGCTGCGACTGACCAGTCCCGCCGAACATCCATACGGCAGCTCGCAGGCCGGGTCGAAGTATCAGGGTCAGCGCGGCCCCACGCCCTCGCGCTCGTATCAGAACTTCATCAAGTCCAGCTGAGCGTGAGGGTTCGGTAACCGGGCCGAAATACGAAACATATGCTCGTCGGAACTTTGCCGAAGGAGCTGACGTGCCCGAGATCGATCCTGCCGACACCGCATGGCTGTTGGCCGCGACCGCGATGGTCCTGCTGATGACCCCGGGTCTGGCCATTTTCTACGGCGGCATGGTGCGCACGACCGGCGTGCTCAACATGATCATGATGTGTTTCATCTCCATCCCGGCGTGCACCGTGGCCTGGCTGTTGCTGGGCTACACGGTCGCGTTCTCCGAGGACGCCGGCGGCGGGCTGGTCGGAGGTCTTTCACACTTCGGCATGCTGGGTATCGATCCGACGACCGTGCACGGCACGGTGCCCGAACTCCTGTTCGCCACCTTCCAACTCACCTTCGCGATCGTCACCGCCGCGCTCGTCAGCGGCGCCATCGCGGATCGCGCGAGGTTCTCGGCGTGGGTGGTCTTCGTTCCGCTGTGGACCGTTGCGGTCTACTCCGTGGTGGCGCACTGGGTGTGGGGGCCAGGACGGCTGGTTGTCCAACCTCGGAGTGCTTGATTACGCCGGCGGCCTGGTGGTCGAGATCGTCTCCGGCGCTTCGGCGTTGGCGCTCGCATTGGTGCTCGGTCCACGCATCGGTTTCAAGAAGGATGCCATGCGTCCGCACAACCTGCCCTTCGTCCTGCTCGGCGCGGGCCTGCTGTGGTTCGGCTGGTTCGGGTTCAACGCCGGCTCGGCGCTTGCGGCCAACGGCACGGCGGCGGCGGTCTTCCTCAACACCTTGGTCGCCGGGTGCCTGGGCATGCTGGGCTGGATCGTCGTCGAGCGGTTCCGCGACGGTAAGCCGACGACGTTCGGCGCGGCATCCGGTGTGGTCGCCGGCCTGGTCGCGATCACGCCCTCGTGCGGGACGGTCAACACCCTCGGCGCGTTGATCGTGGGCCTGGCCGCGGGCATCATCTGCTCGTATGCGGTCGGCCTGAAGTTCCGGTGGGGCTACGACGATTCACTGGACGTGGTCGGCGTGCACTACGTCGGTGGACTCGTCGGTGTGCTCCTGATCGGATTCCTCGCCGCCGAGGTGATGACGGCCGGTCCCGAGGGCCTCTTCTACGGCGGCGGACTGGCCCAGCTGGGAAAGCAGGCGTTGGCGGCCCTCGTAGTCAGCCTCTATGCATTCACAGTCTCGTTTGTACTGGCCAAAGTCATCGACCGCGTGCTCGGATTCCGCCTCAGCGCCGAGGACGAGACGACCGGTGTCGACTTCACCCAGCACGCCGAAACGGCCTACGCCGAGGGGGTCCACGGGCACCAGCCGGCGCGCCGACCGCCGCTCGGCGGCCCGGCTACGGCCGAACATCGCGCCGAGGCCTCCGACGGCAGCCAGGACTGAAATCGCCCTTTGAACGGCCGGGCGCGCTCGGTCGTTGACCCGAGTAAGGTCGGGGTACCGGCGTCGTCGGGGCGCCGGAGCTGCCACAGGTCCGGCCACGACTTGATCGCCCGCAGCAAATGCGTTCTGGCATGTAACGCACCAGCTGAGCAGGTCGATTTAGTACTAGTTGTCGACTCGTGCGGATTAGCGGGGTCATCAGCGAATTAGATAGCGTAGCGAACTTATTGGAGGATCAGTGGACATCGTGTTGGGTGTGTCGACGACACCTACGACGGTCCGCATGGTGCTGGTCGAGGGGGAGAAGGGCGACGGGCTGACCGTCGACCACGACTCGTTCGACGTCACCGTGAATCAAGGCTCGGCAAACTCGGCGGCCGCCGATCAGGTTGTCGAGGCGGTGCTGGGCACGCAGGAGAGCGCCGCCACCGGCGGGCATCATCTCAAGGCGATCGGCGTTACCTGGAGTGACCACACCCAAGGTGCGGCGCTGCGTGACGCGCTCGCGGCCAAGGGTCTGGATGACGTGATGCTCGTGTCGGCCGGCCATGCCGCCGCGGAGCTTGCCCAGGCCGCAGGCCGTGCGGTCGGATATGCCACCACCGCGCTGTTGTTCATCGATCGCGACACCGCCACGCTGTCGGTCGTACAGACCGACGACGGGTCTGTCGTCAAGGTCCTCAGCAGCAGCCTGCACAGCGCGGATGCGATGGGGGTGCTGTCCGAAATGGCCGCCGCCGTCGACGCGCAGGACTCCCCGCCGCAGGGCATGTTCGTCGTCGGCTCGGGCGTCGATGTCTCGTCGGTGAAAGAACACCTTCGGCGTCTGGTCAGCCTTCCGGTCAGCGCGCCCGACGAACCCGAACTTGCACTCGCTCGCGGCGCTGCCCTGGCCGCGGCCAACGCGCCGGCACTGGAATCGTCCACCGTCGGACTGGCCTACTCGCAAGACCCCGACGGAACCACCGCAGGGTCGGAGTTGGCCGGACTTGCCAACGCCGAGACGCAGCTGCGTTCGGTCGGAACCGATGGTGCGTCCCTCGGCGACGACGACCCTCAAACCGAGCTGGCTCTGGACACCGGGGAGCGGAAGCCGTTCCTGCTCGTCGGCAGTGCGCTGACGTCGATCTTCATCGTCGGCGTTGTGGCGCTTGTCATTTCGCTCGCGGTGAGTATCCGCCCGACGGCCGACCAGCGACCCAGCCCTGCCCAGAACGCCCTCGTTCCCACATCGGTCGCGCCCGCCGCCCCTGCGCCGGCGCCCACTCCCGAAGCGCAGCCGATCGAGGCACCCCCGCCCCCGCCGCCGGCACAGACCATCAAGCCACCGGTGCCCGTGGCCCAGCAGGTTCCGCAGGCGCCGCCGCGGACCGTCTACGTCGAAGCGCCGCCACCTGCGGCACCGCCGCCTCCCGCGGCTCCGGCGCCCGCACCCGCGGCTCCGGCGCCCATCCCGGCACCGGTCTACGTACCACCGCCCGTGTACAACCCGCCGCCGATCTACCGCCCCTGGAATCCGCCGTGGCGGCCGCCCTACCTGACGCCGAAGCCGTGGAATCCGCCGCAGTGGAATCCGCCCTGGGAGGACGACGAACCCGAGGCCCCGCAGGTGCCGCAACAGCCGCAGGTGCCGGAACCCGCAGGCGCCGCAGATCCCGCAACAACCGCAGGTGCCCGCAGGTCCCGCAATCGCCGTCACTGAACGGTTCGGGACGTGGCGGCTCGGGGTATGACGGCTCCGGCTCGTCGGGCTCCGGCTCGTCCCGTGGTCCTCAAATCCCCGGATCGCGATCGGGCTCCGGCTCGTCGGGCCGTGGCGGCGGTGGTGGCGGCGGCGGTTGCTTCCTGATCTTCTGCAGCGGGGGCTAGGTCACATTCCCCGCGCTCACTCGTAACCTACCGTTGGTGTGTTGCTAAGTGTCGCGTAGCGGTTAGCTCATCGCGACTGCCTAAAAGGGTGGTATGCGATGCGCAGTCTTCGGCACGGGCTATCTCGGTGCGACACACGCCGCCGGTATGGCCGAGCTCGGGCACGACGTGATCGGTGTCGACATCGACCCGGGGAAGGTCGCCAAGCTCGCCTCGGGCGACATTCCGTTCTACGAGCCAGGTCTGCGAAAGATGCTGAGCGACAACATCGCTGCGGGCCGCCTACGCTTCACCACCGACTACGCGGCCGCCGCTGAGTTCGCCGACGTGCACTTCCTCGGCGTCGGAACCCCGCAGAAGAAGGGCGAATACGGCGCCGATCTTCGGCATGTGCACGCCGTGATCGACAGCTTGGTGCCGCTGCTCAGGCGATCAGCGGTCATCGTCGGCAAGTCCACGGTCCCGGTCGGCACCGCCGCCGAACTCGCCGAGCGGGCGCGGGCTTTGGCGTCGGATGGCATCGACGTCGAGGTGGCTTGGAATCCCGAATTCCTGCGCGAAGGCTTCGCCGTGCACGACACGCTGCATCCGGACCGGATTGTGCTTGGCGTGCCGAAGAATTCGGTGACGGCCGAAGCGGCTGTCCGCGAGCTCTACGCACCACTGCTGGACGAGGACGTGCCCTTCCTCGTCACCGACCTGCAGACAGCGGAACTCGTCAAGGTGTCCGCCAATGCGTTTCTGGCCACGAAGATCTCGTTCATCAACGCGATCTCGGAGGTATGCGAGGCCGTCGACGCCGATGTCACGATGCTCGCCGATGCACTGGGCCACGACTCCCGGATCGGGCGGCGATTCCTCAACGCGGGCCTCGGATTCGGCGGCGGTTGCCTGCCCAAGGACATCCGCGCGTTCATGGCGCGCGCCGGCGAGCTCGGCGCCAACCATGCGCTGACGTTCCTTCGCGAGGTGGACAGCATCAACATGCGTCGTCGCACCCGGATGGTGGAGTTGGCCACGACCGCATGCGGCGGTTCACTTCTCGGTGCGAACATCGCGGTCCTGGGCGCGGCGTTCAAACCCGAATCCGACGATGTGCGTGACTCGCCCGCACTCAATGTCGCGGGCATGCTGCAGCTCAACGGCGCCACGGTCAACGTCTATGACCCCAAAGCGATCGAGAACTCTCGGCGCCTGTTCCCGACGTTGAACTATTCGACGTCGGTGGTGGAGGCGTGTGAACGCGCTGATGCGGTGCTGGTGCTGACCGAGTGGCGCGAGTTCACCGAACTCGACCCGCACGAGCTTGCGGAAACCGTACGGGCGAAAGTCGTTGTGGACGGGCGTAATTGCCTCGATGTCGAGCGTTGGCGCACGGCCGGTTGGCGGATGTACTGCCTGGGCAAGAGTCCGCGCGAGATCAGTCCGCCGTCGCTTGTCTGAGCATTCCGTCGAAGCCCCGCCACAGCAACATGAAGACGAGCTCGACGACGCGCTCACGCGGCGCGTCACGGTTCTCATACCACCACCGCGCCACGCCGTCGGTCGCAGATTGCGTCGCGCGGGCGAGGATCCACGCCGCCTCGTCGATCGTGATGCCGTTGAGCTCCGTGACATCGCCTGCGCCGAACCGGATCAGATCGGCGATCCTGGCGGTACCGCGATCGGCGATCTCCCGGTACACCGCGGCGATATCGGGGTCGGCGGGCACATCCTGGTGCAGCACGCGCCAGATGAACGGATCCTCCTCGACGAACGCGAAGTAGTTCGAAATGCTGGCGCGGACCATCTCCTCGACCGAGGCGCCCTCGAGGCGTCGCAGCGAGCGCTCCCGTAACTGTTCGGCGTGCAGTTCGAGAAGCGTGATATGCAGTTCGCGCTTGGAGCCGAAGTGGTCGTAGAGGACCGATGGGACGACGCCGGCGCGCGTGGCGATGTCCTGCATCTTCGCGGCCGTGTACCCGTGTTCGGCGAAGACCTGCACCGCTGCGTCGAGGATGCGAACCCGGCGCTCGCCGGCGGGTATCCGCTTCCTTGCCATACCGAATGATAATTCGGTAAGCTGCGCTCGGGTAACCGAACGATAATTCGGTTACTGCGTGACTAGCGTCAAGGGGCGGAGGGACATGGTTCAAGGCCCGATCAAGCAGCGGATTCACTGGCTGGCCGTGCACGGCGGCATCCGTGGAGTCTCGAAGGTCTTCGCCCGTCAGGGCGATCCGCAGGGGCGCATGCTCGCCGATCCCGCCGTGCGGGCTGACCCGGTCTCCTTCATCGAGGAAGTGCGGGCCATGGGCCCGGTCGTCACCTGCCGTGCCGTCTACATGACTGTCGACTACAAGGTGGCGAGCGATCTACTGCGATCTGATGACTTCGAAGTCTTCGGGATGGGTACGAATCTGCCCAAACCGGTGCAGTGGGTGGCCGACCGCACCAAATCTGATCTGCTGCATCCGATTCAACCCCCGTCGATGTTGTCGGTGGAGCCGCCGCAGCACACGCGCTACCGCAAGCTGGTGTCCTCGGTGTTCACCCCGCGCGCGGTGGCCGCATTGCGCGACCGCGTTCAGGATTCGGCGAACACTCTGCTCGACGAGCTGACCGATGCCGGCACCGACCGACATCGTCGACCGGTATTGCTCACGACTTCCGGTCACGGTCATCGGCGACATCCTCGGGGTGCCCGACGACGCACGGTCCCGGATCCTCGAGTTCGGGGAACTCGCGGCGCCGAGCCTCGACATCGGTCTGACATGGCGCCAATACAAGACGGTCAACCGCGGTATCGAGGGATTCAACGATTGGCTTTCGAACCACCTGCATGCGTTGCGCCGCAATCCTGGCGAGGACCTGATGAGCCAGATCATCGTGGCCTCCGAAAGCGCAGAAGGGGGTCCGCTGACCCATCAGGAGCTGTTGTCGACCGCAGGCCTGGTACTGGCCGCGGGTTTCGAGACGACGGTCAACCTGCTGGGCAACGGAATTCGGATGCTCCTGGACACGCCAGGACATCTCGACACCTTGGCGGCACATCCCGACCTGTGGCCGACGGCGGTGGAGGAAATCCTGCGGCTGGACTCGCCGGTGCAACTCAGTGCACGGATTGCGCTGAAGGACACCGACGTGGCGGGCATCACGGTCAGGCGCAACAAGGCCGTGATCCTCTATCTCGCGGGTGCGAACCGCGATCCCAAGGTCTTCGACGACCCGCACCGGTTCGACATCGAGCGCCACAACGCGGGTAAGCATCTGTCATTCTCCGGCGGGCGGCACTATTGCCTGGGGGCGGCGCTGGCGCGCGCCGAAGGAGAGGTCGGCTTGCGGACCTTCTTCGAGCGCTTCCCGGATGCGCGCCTGGCCGGCGCCGGACGCAGGCGCGAAACGCGTGTCCTGCGGGGTTGGTCGTCGCTGCCGATCACACTTGGCAAGGCGCGCACCGCGCTAAGTTCGTGACGTGGATTTCCGAGCCGCCCTGCTCGACCAGACCCACGCCTTCGGTGAACTGATCCGCGGCGTAGACCCGTCGACGCCTGTGCCGACCTGCCCCGACTGGACGGTGCGGCAGCTGTTCCGACACGTCGGGCGCGGCAACCGGTGGGCGGCTCAGATCGTCGCCGAGCGCCGCAGCGAGCCCCTCGAACCGCGCGATGTGCGCAACGGCAAGCCTCCCGACGATGAGGACGCCGCGATCGACTGGCTCAACGGCGGCGCCCAGCAGATCATCCTCGCTGTCGATCAGGTCGGGTCGGACGCCCGGGTGTGGACATTCCTGGGGCCGCGACCGGCCGG
>CAWJJA010000018.1:0-389863 GCA_963843135.1 uncultured Actinomycetota bacterium | reverse complement strand
AGTTGATTTCCCCAGTACGGTTGATCAGCTGAGCTCCACTGGATCAGGGTGGGGACCCCGGCGCGCAGGCTTGCCGCGGTAGTGCCTGCGCCACCGTGATGCACGATGGCACGGCACGCTGGAAACACCTCGGCGTAGTTGACCGCGCCGACCACCTTGATGTGGTCGGGGTGGGGTACATCGCTGTAGTCGGTTCCGCCGGCGCACACCAACCCTCGCTCGCCAAGTTGTGCGCAGGCTGCGCTGATCATCGCCAGTGTGTCGGCGGGCGATTCGACGGGGATGCTGCCGGTGGCGAAGCAGATCGGGGGTGTTCCCGCGCCAATCCACGCCGCGACCTCATCGATCGGCCGGGGTGCTCAATTGCATGGTCGGCGCGCCGACGAAGGGTCGTCGGCCGTTCCACTTGGCCCATTCGGCTTCCAGGCCGGGAACACACACCGCGTCGTAGAGCTGAATTTCCAGCCAACGGTGTTCGGCGATGCGTCGTGGTGAGCGGTGGGTGGCCTTGGGTAGGCCCAGTGCGCGGCGCTGGGCGTCTTCGACGGTGCGAGTCGCGCGCCAGAACAGCCACTCCGAGATCGTGCTCACCGAGCGGATCAGTGGCGAGGGCACCATCGGAATGAGTTGGCCGTTGGGTCGCACCGGGAAGTGGTGCATGGCGATCAACGGAATGTCGTAGTACTCGGCGACGTTGGCGGCGGCCTGCTCGAAATTGAGTGTGGTCGACAGCAGATCGGCGCCGTCTGCCAACGTCATCAGCGTCGTGCTGGCCTCGTCCCAGTTGTCGATGATCACCGCCCACATCTCGCGCAGCAACCCGACCGGGTTGCGGAAGAACTTCGACCAGAGATTCCGTACGAAGTCCTCGTCGAGGATTGGCCCTACCTCCGGGCCGTACGGCACCGCGGTAATCCCAGACGCCTCGACGAAGCCCATCAGGTCGGGCGGCACCGGCATGTGCACCTCGTGGCCTCGGCGCAGCAGTTCAGAACCGACCGCCAGCGAAGGCTCGACATCACCGCGACTTCCCCAGCACGCCAGGACGAATTTCATTGCGCGGGTCCGGGCCTTTCACTGGTCGGGTTGGTACGAGAGGTCACAGATATGTCGTTATTATCGCTGGCTGTGCACCGGCCTGGGTCGTCGGGCAGCTGACCGGGGCGGTCGATGCATGCCGCTGCCGGGGCCGGATGAAGTCGCGAAGGGCATTTCGCGGCGGCCAGAGTGGCCGCCACCTGGCCAGAGGTTGTGCGAGCTTTGCCTTCTCTCGGAGGCCTACGGGACAGGCTCCAAAGAAGCGCCGAGTTATCTTGTAGTGCAATGATATTGGTATAGCAGGGTCGGCACGCTGAAGTTTCCTCAGTTTGCCCACCCTTCGCTGCAGGTATAGTCGGGTCCATGAAGCTGTTCGAGTCGATCGAACGCGGCCTGGAATGGTTGTCGACGCCCAGGTGGATTCCGGGTCGCATGGAGATGGAGACACGGCGGGGCAAGCGCCTGGAGCTGGAGATCGTCTCATTCACGGTCCGAGTGCCGATCCCCGGTGGAGCAAAGGTGCGCGCTCCCGGTGTTCGTCGCCATTATGCCGGTCGGCTCCTCTCCGATCGAGGGGACACATGTGCGCCCCGAACACGACGACCAATAACCGCTTATTAACCGATCAGTAAATATTCGATCTGGTCAAGCTACTTTCCGGCGACATTTCGGTATCGAAACGAAGTCTGTTTATTCGGGTACGAAAAGCTTTATGTGATCTTGGGCATAGATAGGCCCGGAAGTACCCATTGTTTGCCAGATCCGACGGCGGCCGCGTGAATCGCAGGGCATAACGGGAACTGGCTTGCATACCGTGGACGGCCGAAATGCGCGGGCCGGCGACAACTGGATGCGGCGGAAGCCCACGACAGTAGAACGAGAGCGTCGCGGCGCGCCCTTAAGAAGCTTTGTGAAAATACTCACTGCGAATCTATTCGCGAGCCGCGAGCGACACAGTAATCGATGCCCCCGGGACCTTGCTGGCCGGCTGTCACACCCCTCCAAATACCCGCGTGCAGTGCTTTGTGGGGCCGTTATCGCCACGCCGGCCACACTCTGGCGTGCTGTAAACTTCGGGGCTGACCGGCGACCGTGGGCGATGCCCTGGTCGCCGCGGTTGCGGTTGCTGCGCCATCGCGTCGCTGCATTCGCACCATGAGGAAATTCCAGGCTGTTCGGCACCTCGGTTCAGCGAGTCCAGCGCTACGCCGGGATGTTTTGCCTGCACGTTTGCTGCAGAAGTGATTCACTGTGGCAGATTTCACGCTCGCGTTCGCCGTCAGGCTTAGCGAGCCCACAGAACATTCACAACGTCGCTATCTCCGCAACAAGTTGAATAAGATACGATCTGGCCGTGAGCTGGCCATATACAAGCTCCTATTGACGTTAGAGTTAATTAGCAAGGTTGACTCGGTACTGTTTGCTGGGATGGGCAACCTTGGGAACCTTGTGAGAATGTTTGGCCTACCCCTGCGCCCTACGGTAGGTTTGCGATAGGCTCACTTACAGTTTGCGGTGCATGATGAAAACCTGGAGGGTCGTGAGCACCAATCCGTTCGACGACGACAACGGTAGCTTCTTCGTTTTGGTCAATGACGAGGAGCAACACAGCCTATGGCCGAGCTTTGCCGACGTGCCCGAGGGATGGCAGGTGGTTTACGGCGAAGCCGACCGCGCTGCGTGCCTCGAGTATGTAGAGGAACATTGGCCAGACATAAGGCCGAAGAGCCTGCGCGAGCGGTTGGCGCAGGGCGGGACTCTTGACGGCTAGCCGGTTAGGCGGGGGAAGTCGAGGCATGGAACCTAACGACGGGGGACTCCCGCTTTCGCGAGGGCAGCTGGATATCTGGCTCTCGCAGGAAAGCGGCCTCGTCGGCACCGAGTGGCAGCTCGGCCTCCTGGTAAGAATTGACGGCGCGATTCAGCGCGATCTTCTACACCAGGCGATCCGCCAAGCCCTGCAAGAAGCTGAACCTGCTCGGGCTGCTTTTTTCGAGAAGGATGCCCAGGTCGTCCAGAAGCCGGTCGATTACTCGGATCTCGAGTTGCCGTTCTATGACGTCAGCGATTCGCCCGATCCCGGGGAAAAAGTCCGTGAGATTGCGGCATCAATTCAGCACACGCCGATGCCGCTCACCGGCCGGCTGGTGACATTTGCACTTTTTAAAACTCAGCCGGATCAATATTATGCGTTCGGATTGGGCCACCACATTTCCGTCGACGGAGTGGGCATGGCGCTGGTCTGCCGTCGAATCGCATCGATTTACACGGCGCTGGCCAAGGGCAACCCCGTGCCGCCCGCATATTTCGGCTCACTCCAGGATTTGGTCGATCTCGAGGCCGGATACGTAAACTCCGCTGAATTCGCCGAAGACAAGGCCTATTGGAGCAACAATCGTCCGCCGGAGAGTGGACTGGATCGGCGAGCATCCCAACTGGCAAGCCGGCATGACGCGTACGCCCCGTCCGCGAACGTCCAGGTGAGCGATGCCGCCATCGGCGGCATCAAATCGCTGTCAAAGGCGCTGCGCATTCGGCGGCACACGGTGATGACCGCGGCGCTGGCGTTGTTGGCGCGGTCGTGGTCTGGCAACGGCTCAGAGGTCGCGCTGGATTTCCCGGTCAGCAGGCGGGTGGGCGATGAATCGAAGATCATTCCCGGGATGTTCGCCGGAATGGTGCCTCTGGTGCTGTCGGCTCCACCGGAAGCCACCGCAGGCGAGTTCTGCAAGCACGTAGATCTGCGTATACGAGAGTTGTTGGCGCATCAGCGATTCCCGGTGCACGGCCTCGATGACGAGGGAACATCGCGTGGCCCCAGGCAGACATCGGATCGGGTTGCCATCAGCTTCTTGCCGTCTCGGCTCACGCTGGACCTCGGCGGTGTTCCCGCGACCGCGGCCTTCACCAATCACGGTCCGATGGGCCACTTCGGTTTGTTCTTCTCCGGTGCCAGCGACCAGATGTTCCTCGGCACCGCCGGTCCGGGTCAGCCGTACGCCGGCTTCGGAGTCGCAAATTTGGCGGAGCGCCTGCAGCGCATCGTGGTGGAGATGGCCGCCGATCCGGATCGGCCGCTGTCGTCCCTGGACGCGCTGGACGCCGAAGAGCACACCCGGCTGGATCAGATCGGTGGCCGTGCGGTGTTGACCGAACCGCCGGCGGCCCGGTTCTCGATTCCGGAGTTGTTCGCCACACATGTCGAGAGCACCCCGGAGACGGTGGCGCTGGTGTGCGGGGAGCGGTCGTGGACCTACCGCGAGCTGGATGAGGCCGCCAATCGGTTGGCGCACCTGTTGGTCGAACGCGGCGCGGGCCCCGGCAAATTCGTGGCGCTGCTGATTCCTCGCTCCGCGGAAGCGGTCATCGCGATTCTCGCGGTGCTCAAGACCGGGGCGGCATATGTGCCGATCGACGCGGCAGTGCCTGCGGCGCGGTTGGAGTTCATCCTCGGCGACGCCGCACCGATCGCGGCGGTGACCACCGCCGGCCTGCGCTCGCGGCTGGACGAGTCCGCGGTGGCGGTCATCGATGTCGACGACCCCGCTATCGACGCCCAACCCAGCACGGCACTGCAGGCTCCGGCCCCGGATGACCTCGCGTACATCATCTACACGTCGGGCACCACCGGAACGCCCAAAGGTGTTGCGGTCACGCATCACAGCGCCGGCGCAGCTGATGAGAAATCTGGACGCCAGCTTCCCGCACCCAGCCACGTGGACGCTGTGCCATTCGTTGGCGTTCGACGCGTCGGTTTGGGAGATCTGGGGTCCGTTGCTGCGCGGTGGACGGCTGGTGGTCGTGCCCGAGGCGGTGGCAGCCTCACCCGAGGATCTCCACGACCTGTTGATCTCCGAACGCGTCACCGTCTTGACCCAGACGCCCTCGGCGGTGGCGCATGCTGTCGCCGGAGGGTCTGGAATCGATGGCGCTGGCGGTGGTCGGCGAGGCCCTCCCGACCGAGCTGGTGGATCGGTGGGCGACGGCCGGACGGATCATGGTCAACGGCTACGGCCCGACCGAGACCACGGTGTGCGCGGCGGTCAGTGCGCCACTGTCGCCGGGCTCGGGTGTGGCGCCGATCGGTGGGCCGGTGCCCGGGGCGGCGCTGTTCGTGCTCGACACCTGGATGCAACCGGTGCCCGCGGGAGTGGTCGGCGAGTTGTATGTGGCCGGCGCAGGCGTGACCGCCGGTTATCTGGGTCGGTCAGGCCTGACCGCATCTCGTTTCGTGGCATGCCCGTTCGGCGAGCCGGGGGAGCGGATGTACCGCACCGGCGATCTGGTGTCTTGGGGTCCCGATGGGCAGCTGCAGTATCTGGGCCGCGCCGACGAGCAGGTAAAGATCCGCGGCTATCGCATCGAGTTGGGCGAGATCCAGGCCGCGCTGTCTGATTTGGATGGCGTGAACCAGGCGGCGGTCATCGTCCGCGAGGATCGTCCCGGCGACAAGCGTCTGGTCGGTTACGTCACCGGAACCGCCGACCCGGCCGAAGTCCGCACCCGGATGGCGGATCGGCTACCGCCGTACATGGTGCCCGCGGCAATCGTCGTGCTGGAGAAGCTGCCGCTGACGTCCAACGGCAAGTTGGACACCCGCGGCCTGCCGGCGCCGGAGTACCGCGGCTCGGGGCTGACTATCGTGCTCCGGCCACCGCGATCGAGGAGATCCTGGCCGACATCTATGCGCAGGTGCTGGGTGTGGAGCGGATCGGGGTCGACGACTCGTTCTTCGACCTGGGCGGCGACAGCATCCTGTCGATGCAGGTGGTGGCGCGGGCGCGCGCGGCCGGCGTGTTGTGCCGGCCGCGCGACATCTTCGTCGAGCAGACCGTGGCCCGATTGGCCGCGGTGGCGACTGTCGTCGGCGGCGAGGCCGCTGCGGTCGACGAGGGTATCGGCGCGGTGGTGCCCACCCCGATCATCCGTTGGCTGCATGACATCGATGGTCCGGTCGAGGAGTTCAACCAGACCTTGGTGCTGCAGGCTCCGGAAGGCGTCAGCCTGCCCGACGTCGAGATCGTGTTGCAGGCGCTGCTGGATCGGCACGCCACGTTGCGGTTGCACGCCGACGACGACGGCGCCGGCGGGTGGTCTCTGGCGGTGCCCGAGCCCGGTTCGGTGGACGCCGCAGGTTGCGTGCATGTCGTCGATGCGTTGTCGGATGCGGCGCTGGTGGAGGCGCGTTCGCGGTTGAACCCGGGTGCCGGGCTCATGCTCAGCGCGCTGTGGGTGACCTCGACGAGCCAGCTGGTGTTGATGATTCACCATCTGGCTGTCGACGGGGTGTCGTGGCGAATCCTGTTGGAAGACCTCAATATTGCGTGGGCGCAGCATCACGGCGGCCAGCCGGTGGAGCTGCCGACAGGCGGGACGTCGTTCCAGCGGTGGGCCGCACTGCTCGATGAGCATGCGCGCAGTTCCGCGGTCGTGGGGCAGGCCGACGCGTGGCGGGAGATAGCGGCTGCTTCCAAGTGCGTTGCCTTCGGTGCAACCGGAGGTCGATACCTTCGCCAACGCCGGGCCGGCTGGCCGTGTCGATGGATGTGGACACGACACGGCAGCTGCTCGGAGAGGTACCTGCGGCGTTTCATGCCGGGGTGCAAGACATCCTGTTGATTGCGTTCGGTTTGGCCTGGGCGGAATTCCTGGGCACCGACAAGACGCCGATCGGTTTCGACGTGGAGGGCCACGGCCGCCATGAGGAGCTGGCCCCCGATGTCGATCTGTCGCGCACGGTGGGCTGGTTCACCACCAAGTACCCGGTGTCGTTGACCGTTGGCGGAATGTCCTGGGCGCAGGTGGTCGCCGGTGAGGCCGCGCTGGGTCCGGTCGTCAAAGACGCCAAGGAGCAGCTGCGCGCCCTGCCCGATCCGTTGACCTATGGTCTGTTGCGCTATCTGAACCCTGATGTCGATCTCGGCGGGGCCGATCCGACCATCGGGTTCAACTATCTGGGCCGCCTCGGAGCCGGAGCGGGCGATCTCTCCGATGATCTGTGGCGAATCAGCCCGGACAGCCTGTCGACGACGGATGTGGCCTTGGCGGTGCCCATGCCGCTGGCGCACACCGTGGAACTCAACGCCGGCACCGCCGATACCGATGCCGGCCCGCAGTTGCAGGCCAACTGGACCTGGGCGACCTCGGCGCTCGATGACGATCAGATCGACCGGCTGAGCCGACTGTGGTTTGACGCGCTGGCGGGTATCTGCGCGCACGTACGCCTCGGCGGCGGCGGGCTGACACCGTCGGATCTCGCGCCGGCCCGGCTGAATCAGAAGCAGATCGATGAGCTAGCCAAGCAGCATCGATTCGCCGATGTGCTGCCGCTGACCCCGCTGCAGCAGGGGCTGCTGTTCCAAGCCGCCTTTGTCGAGGGGTCCAGCGACGATGTCTACGCGGTGCAGTTGAGCATCACCATGACTGGTGCCCTCGACGCCGACCGTTTGCGCGATGCGGTGCACGCCATGGTCGGTCGCCACCCCAACCTGGCGGCGCGTTTCGTCTCTGAACAGTTCGACGAGCCGATTCAGATCATCCCTGCGAACCCCGAGATTGCTTGGCAGTACGTCGAATTGAACGCGGACACCGATGTCGATGCGCAGATCGAGACGATAAGCGCCGCCGAACGCGCCGCGGTCTGCGAACTCTCCGGTGAGCAGCCGTTGTTCCGCGCCGCGCTGATGCGTACGCCCGAAAACCAGTACCGGCTGCTGGTGAGCATTCACCACATCGTGATCGATGGCTGGTCATTGCCCGTCCTGTTGCAGGACATCTTCGCCGGCTACTTCGGGCACCGGCTTCCGGCGCCCGCGTCGTATCGCAACTTCGTGACCTGGTTGGCCGATCAGGATCGCGACGCCGCACGAGCGGCATGGCGCACAGTGTTGGACGGTTTCGAGACGCCCACCCTGGTGGCGCCACCGACTCAGGCCGGTCCGCGCGGCGTGGAGTCCTACCGGCTCTCCGCCGAGATCACCACGGCCCTCGGCGAATTGGCGCGTGCACAGCACACGACGGCGAACACCGTGCTGCAGGCCGCGTGGGCGCAGCTGCTGATGTGGCTGACCGGCCATCAGGATGTCGCCTTCGGCACCGCGGTGTCGGGACGCCCGGTCGACTTGCCCGGCGCGGATTCGATGGTCGGGTTGTTGATCAACACCGTCCCGGTGCGCGCGAACATGACCGCGGCGATCACCGTGGCCGACCTGTTGGACCAGTTGCAGGGCAGCCACAACGACACCCTCGACCACGAGCATCTCGCGCTCGCCGAGATCCATCGGGCCACCGGTCACGACCAACTGTTCGACACGCTGTTGGTCTACGAGAACTATCCGATCGATCCCGGTGCGCTCTTGGGCGTGCAGGACTTCGCCGTCACCGATTTCAGCAGCCGCGAGTACAACCACTACCCGCTGTCGGTCGTCGCGACGCCGGGTCACGAGCTGATTCTGCGCGTCGAATACGACACCGAGATGTTCGAAGCGGCAGAAGTCGAAACTCTGATCAGTCGGTTGACGCAGGTGTTGGCGGCCATGGTCGCCGATCCCGACCGCTGCAGTTGTCGTCCATCGATCTGCTCGGTGCCGGCGAGCGCGACCAGCTCGACGAGTGGGGCAACAGGGCGGTGCTGACGCCGTCCGGCCACCACGCCGACGTCGATCATGGCGATGTTCGACGAGCAGGTCGCCCGCGCCCCGGAGGCGGTGGCGTCACTTTCGACGGTCGGTCGGTCACCTACGGCGAGCTCGACGAGGCCGCCAACCGGTTGGCGTACCTGCTGGCCGCCGCAAGGCGCGGGCCCGGGACAACGTGTGGCGCTGCTGCTGCCCCGTACCGACGATGCCGTCGCCGCGATCTTGGCGGTGCTCAAGACCGGTGCGGCGTATCTGCCCATCGACCCCGCGCATCCCGACGCCCGAATCGAATTCGTGCTCGGCGACGCTGCGCCGGTCGCCGCCATCACCACGGCGGACCTGCGCTCGCGGCTGGAGCCGTTCGACGTGCCCGTCATCGACGTCAACGATCCGGCTGTCGATCCGCAGCCCAGCGACGTGCTGCTGGCGCCGACCCCGGACGACATCGCCTACATCATCTACACCTCCGGCACGACCGGAAAGCCCAAGGGCGTTGCGGTCACTCACCGCAACGTCACCAGGCTGCTGGAATCGCTCGACGTCGAACTATCGCTGGGGCAGGTGTGGACGCAGTGCCATTCGCTGGCGTTCGACTACTCGGTGTGGGAGATCTGGGGTGCGCTTCTTTACGGCGGGCGCCTGCTGATCGTGCCGGACGCTATCGTTCGCTCGCCGGAAGATCTGCACGCGCTGCTGGTCACCGAACAGGTCAGTGTCCTCAGCCAGACCCCGTCGGCGTTCTATGCGCTGCAGACCGCCGACGCGCTGCAGCCGGAGCTGGGGCAGCAGCTGAAGCTTCAGACGGTGGTGTTCGGCGGCGAAGCGCTTGAGCCGCAGCGTCTTTCGACATGGCTGCACAGCCATCCGGGACTGCCGCGCATGATCAACATGTACGGCATCACCGAGACGACGGTGCATGCCTCGTTCCGGGAGATCGGCGAGGGTGACGCCGACACGAATGTCAGCCCCATCGGTCTGCCGTTGGAGCATCTCGCGTTCTTCGTGCTCGACGAGTGGATGCGGCAGGTGCCGGTGGGTGTGGTCGGCGAGTTGTACGTGGCCGGCGCAGGACTCGCGTCTGGCTACGTGGGTCGGTCCGACCTGACCTCGACGCGGTTCGTCGCGTGCCCCTTCGGAGGTCCGGGGGCGCGGATGTATCGCACCGGAGATCTGGTGCGCTGGGGCGCCGATGGGCAGCTGCGGTACGAGGGCCGTGCCGACAAGCAGGTGAAGATCCGCGGCTACCGCATCGAACTCGGTGAGATCCAGGCTGCGCTCGCCGGATTGGACGGCGTCGACCAGGCGGCGGTGATCGTCCGCGAGGACCGTCCCGGCGACAAGCGCCTGGTGGGTTACGTCACCGGGAAGGTCGACCCGATCACGGCGCGCGCGAAGCTCGCCGAACGCCTCCCGACCTATATGGTGCCCGCCGCCGTGGTGGTGCTGGATGCACTGCCGTTGACGGTCAACGGGAAACTCGACACCCGTGCCCTGCCGGCACCGGAGTTCAACGACGCCGACAGCTACCGCGCGCCGTCTGGTGCGTTCGAGGAGATCCTCGCCGGCATCTACGCCGAAGTCCTCGGCGTCGAGCGGGTCGGGGTCGACGACTCGTTCTTCGACCTCGGCGGCGACAGCATTCTGTCGATGCAGGTGGTGGCCCGCGCACGGGCGGCCGGACTGGTGTGCCGGCCGCGCGACATCTTCGTCGAGCAGACCGTGGCCCGGCTGGCCCAGGTGACCGTATTCGCCGACGGCGACGCCGCGGTCGACGAGGGTATCGGGCCGGTGGTCACCACCCCGATCATGCAATGGCTGGACAGTGTCGACGGTCCCGTCGATCAGTTCAACCAAACGGTGGTACTGCAGGCCCCCGCGGGAGTCACCGAGGCCGATGTAGCAGTCGTGCTGCAGGCCCTGCTGGACAGGCACGGCATGTTGCGCCTCCTCGTCGATGACGACGGCGCCGGCGGCCGGTCGTTCAGTGTGCCCGAGGTGGGAGCGGTTGATGCACGCAGTTGCCTGCAATCCGTCGACGCCCTCTCCGATCACGCACTGGAGGACGCGCGGGAGCGGCTGAACCCAGACGCCGGGACGATGCTCAGCGCGTTGTGGGTACAAGACACCGGCCAATTGGTGCTCATCGTGCACCACCTGGCCGTGGATGCCGTGTCGTGGCGAATCCTGATGGAAGACATCAATATCGCCTGGGCCCAGCATCACAGCGGACAGGACTTGGCGCTGCCGACGGGCGGCACATCGTTCGCCCGCTGGTCATCGGTGCTCAATGAGTACGCCCGCGAGCCTGCGGTGGTCGAGCTGGCCGACGCCTGGCGGCAGGTGGCAGCGCTTCCGGCTGCACTGCCCGCCGTGCAACCCGACGTCGACACCTACGCCAATGCCGGGCAGCTGTCGGTGTCGCTGGACACCGAAACCACCCGGCTGCTGCTCGGTGAGGTGCCCGCGGCGTTCCATGCCGGCGTCCAGGACATCATGTTGATCGCATTCGGGTTGGCATGGGCGGAGTATCTGGGGACCGGCGGCGCACCGATCGGCATCGATGTCGAGGGCCATGGCCGCCAAGAGGAACTGGCCGGAGACATCGACCTGTCGCGCACGGTGGGCTGGTTCACCACCAAGTACCCGGTGTCGTTGACCGTCGGTGGGCTGACCTGGGACCAGGTGGTGTCCGGCGACGGCGCCCTTGGACCTCTCATCAAGGACGCCAAGGAGCAACTCCGTGGCCTGCCCGACGGTCTGACCTACGGCGTGCTGCGCTATATGAACCCCGACGTCGACCTGGCCGGGCCCGACCCCGCGATCGGCTTCAACTACCTGGGACGGTTGGGCGCGGCTGCGGCCGACCTCTCCGAGGAATTGTGGCGGATCGACCACGACGGCGTGGCGATCACCTCCGCGGCGACCGCCGTGCCCACGCCACTGGGACACACGGTGGAGCTCAACGCCGGCACGATGGACACCGAGACCGGGCCGCATCTGCACGCGACGTGGACGTGGGCGCTGTCGGCCTTGGATCACGAACAGGTCAGTCGGATCGGCCGGCTGTGGTTCGACGCGCTCGCAGGCATCTGCGCCCACGTGCGACAGGGTGGCGGCGGTATGACCCCGTCTGATGTCCTCCCGGCGCGGGTGAGCCAGCAGCAGATCGACGAGCTGACCCAGCAATTCCAGGTCGCCGATGTACTGCCACTGACCCCGCTGCAGCAGGGACTGCTGTTCCACACCGGCGCCGCGCCGGGCAGCGAAGACCTGTATGCGGTGCAGCTGGACATCGCGGTGGCCGGCCAACTCGATCCGGCGCGCCTTCGCGATGCGGTGCAGAACCTCGTCGGTCGCCATCCGAACCTGGTGGCCCGCTTCAACGAAGACTTCGGTGAGCCGGTGCAGGTCCTTCTCGGTGATCCGGTGCTGACATGGCAGTACGTCGAGCTCGAAGGCGACCGAGCCGACATCGAGGCTCAGATCGAGCAGTTCTCCGCCGCCGAGCGGGCCGCGGTGTGCGACCTCGCCGAACAGGCGCCGTTCAGGGCGGCTTTGATCCGCACAGCGCCAGACCAGTACCGGTTCGTGCTCACCAATCACCACATCGTGCTCGATGGCTGGTCCAAGCCGATCATGCTGCAAGAGATCTTCGCCAGCTACTTCGGTGCCCGGCTGCCAGCGCCGGTGTCCTACCGCAGGTTTGTCGCCTGGTTGGCCCGGCAGGATGGCGACGCCGCACAAGCGGCATGGCGCAAGGCACTCGCCGGATTCGACACCCCGACCATGGTGGGTCCGTCAGGCCGGTTGGCGCTCGGGCGGCGCGGCGTCGAAGAGTTCCACGTGTCAGCCGAAACCACGCAGGCGCTCTCGGTGAGTTGGCGCGCTCGTGCCACACCACCATCAGCACGGTGCTGCAGGCTGGATGGGCGCAAATGCTCATGTGGCTGACGGGTCACCACGATGTCGCGTTCGGCACCGCGGTCTCCGGCCGGTCAGATGATTTGCCCGGTGCGGAATCGATGATCGGACTTTTGATCAATACCGTGCCTGTTCGGGCCAGCGTCACGCCGGCGACGACAATTGCGGATTTGCTGAACCAGCTACAAACCGCGTACACTGACACGTTAGAGCACCAACATTTGGCGCTAAACGAGATCCACCGCGCCACCGGACACGACCAGCTTTTCGACACCGTCTTCATTTACGAGAACTACCCGATCGATACAGCGGGCATGTTGAACGTGCCCGAAATGTCGATCACCAGCTACACCAACCGCGAGTTCAACCATTACCCGCTGTCGGTACAGGCTGTGCCAGGTAACGAATTGGGCCTGCGTGTCGAATTCGATATGGACGTGTTCACCACCGCCCGCATCGGAAAGCTGGTTGACAGGTTCCGGCGCGTGCTCGAAGCGATGACCGTAGACACGAGGGGGAAGTCATGAGTGCTGACGCCACCAGGACACTTCTGTCCTTGGACCTTCTCGATGACGACGAGCATGACCTGTTAGCTGAGTGGGGCAACCGGGCGGTGCTGACCGACTCGACGCGCACCAGGGTCTCGATTCCGGAGCTGTTTGCCACGCAGGCGGTCCGTGCCCCCGAGGCGGTGGCGTTGGTATGTGGAGAACGGTCGTGGACCTACCGCGAACTGGATGAGGCAGCTAACCGGCTGGCCAACCTGTTGGCCGATCATGGCGCCGGGCCGGGCGAATCCGTCGCGCTGCTGATTCCCCGTTCTGCCGAGGCGATCATCGCGATCTTGGCCGTGCTCAAGAACGGCGCGGCGTATCTGCCGGTCGACCCGGCGCACCCCGACGAGCGAATCGCGTTCATGCTCGGCGATGCCTCGCCGATTGCCGCGATCACGACCGCGGACCTGCGGTCGCGGCTGGATGGTTCCGATCTGCTGGTCATCGACATCGACGATCCCGCCATCGGCAAACAGCCCAGCACCGCAGTGTCGACGCCGGCGCCTGACGACCTGGCGTACATGACCTACACATCGGGCACGACCGGAGTGCCCAAAGCGGTCGCGGTCACTCACCAGAATGTGACGTCGTTGGTCGAGTCACTGCACGCCGACCTGCCCTCGGGGCCGGGTCAGGTGTGGTCGCAGTGGCATTCCCTGGTTTTCGACGTCTCGGTGTGGGAGATCTGGGGCGCACTGCTGCACGGTGGACGTCTGGTCGTCGTGCCCGAAGCGGTGGCGAGCTCACCGATCGACTTCCACAATCTGCTGGTCACCGAAAAGGTGAGCGTCCTGTGCCAAACCCCGTCGGCGGCGGGGATGCTCTCACCGGAGGGGTTGGAGTCGACGACTCTGGTGGTGGCCGGCGAAGCCTGCCCGACCGAGCTCGTGGATCGGTGGGCGACCGCTGAACGGGTGGTGATCAACGCCTACGGCCCGACCGAGGGAACGATCTACGCGGCGATGAGTAAGCCGCTGACGCCGGGCTCCGGTGTCGCCCCGATCGGTTCGCCGGTGCCGGGTGCGGCGCTGATCGTGCTCGACAAGTGGTTGCGGCCCGCGCCCGAGGGCGTGGTCGGTGAGTTGTACATCGCCGGTGAGGGAGTGGCGGCCGGCTACCTGGGCCGGCCCGGTCTTTCGTCATCGCGATTTGTGGCGTGCCCGTTCGGTGGACCCGGCGCACGCATGTATCGCACCGGTGACCTCGTTCGTTGGGGCGAGGACGGCGAGCTGCACTACCTGGGTCGCGCCGATGAGCAGGTCAAGATCCGCGGCTATCGCATCGAGCTCGGCGAGATCCAGGCGGCACTGGCCCGCCTCGACGGGGTGGACCACGCGGCGGTGATCGCGCGCGAGGATCGTCCCGGCGACAAGCGCCTGGTGGGATACATCACCGGTACCGCCGAACCGGCCGAGGTGCGCAGCGCGCTGGCCAATCGACTGCCCGCCTACATGGTGCCGGTCGCGGTGGTGGTGCTCGAGACCATGCCGCTGACGGTCAACGGCAAGTTGGACAAGCGCGCCCTGCCCGCACCGGAATACCGCGGTCACGGCGCTGACTACCGCGCTCCGGCGTCCGCGGTCGAGGAGATCCTGGCCGACATCTATGCCCAGGTCTTGGGCGTGGACCGCGTCGGCGTCGACGACTCGTTCTTCGATCTCGGCGGCGACAGCATCCTGTCGATGCAGGTGGTGGCGCGTGCGCGCGCAGCCGGGCTGCTGTGCCGCCCGCGCGACATCTTCGTCGAGCAGACCGTGGCCCGGCTGGCATCGGTCGCCAAGGTGATCGGCGGCGAGGCCGCGGTCGTCGACGAGGGCCTCGGCGCCGTGACGGCCACCCCGATCATCCGTTGGCTGCAGAGTGTTGACGGCCCGGTCGGCGAATTCAACCAGACTTTGGTGTTGCAGGCTCCGACCGGCGCTACCGCAGGACGACCTGGTGGTCGTGTTGCAGGCGCTGCTGGATCGGCACGCCACGCTGCGGTTGCAGGTCGAGGACGACGGCGCCGGCGAGTGGGGACTGAACGTGCCCGCGGTGGGTTCGGTAGACGCGCGTGCCTGCCTTTACGTTGTCGACGCATTGTCCGACGAGGCGCTGACGGCTGCGCGCTCGCGGTTGAACCCGGGCGCCGGAGCGATGCTCAGCGCGCTGTGGGTGCCTGACACCGGCCAGTTGGCGCTGATGATTCATCACCTGGCCGTCGACGGGGTGTCGTGGCGGATCCTGATCGAAGACTTCAACATCGCCTGGGCCCTGCATCACAACGGGCAGCCGGTGGAATTGCCGACGGGCGGGACATCGTTCCACCGGTGGGCCTCGCTGCTCGATGAGCATTCGCGTCGTTCAGAGGTCGTCGAGTTGGCCGACACCTGGCGACAGGTGACGGCGGCTCCTGCCGCGCTCCCCGCGGTCGATCCTGCGGTGGATACGTATGTCAGCGCCAAGGAATTGTCGGTGAAGTTGGACCCGGCAACCACCCGGCCGCTGCTGGGTGAGGTTCCCGCAGCGTTCCATGCCGGTGTGCAAGACATTCTGTTGATCGCGTTCGGGCTGGCCTGGACCGAGTTCCTGGGTACCGGCGACGCGCCGATCGGCTTCGATGTGGAGGGTCACGGGCGCAACGAGGAGCTGGCCCCCGATGTCGACCTGTCGCGCACGGTGGGCTGGTTCACCACCAAGTACCCGGTGTCGCTGACCGTTGGCGGGTTGTCGTGGGCACAGGTCACCGCCGGTGACGCCGCGCTGGGGCCGGTCGTCAAGAACGCCAAGGAGCAGCTGCGCGCCTTGCCGGACGGTTTGACCTACGGTCTGCTGCGCTATCTGAACCCCGACATCGATCTGGGCGGGACCGATCCGACCATCGGGTTCAACTACCTGGGTCGTCTCGGTGCGGGCGTTGGCGACATCTCCGATGATCTGTGGCGAGTCAATCAGGACGACTTCTCGGTCGCAGCCGTGGCCGCGTCGGTACCCATGCCGTTGATGCACACCGTCGAGCTCAACGCGGGCACC
Source organism: uncultured Actinomycetota bacterium (assembly GCA_963843135.1). GTDB lineage: Bacteria > Actinomycetota > Actinomycetes > Mycobacteriales > Mycobacteriaceae > Mycobacterium. Next base: position 373,701 of record CAWJJA010000018.1, on the reverse strand, counting down.
CTCGACACCGACGCCGGTCCGCAACTGCAGGCCAGCTGGACGTGGGCACCTTCGGCGCTCGACCCCGAACAGGTCGACCGCCTGAGCCAGCTGTGGTTCGAGGCCTTGACCGGTATCTGCGCACACGTGCGCAACGGCGGCGGCGGGCTCACTCCCTCCGACCTCGCCCCGGCCCGACTGAGCCAGCAGCAGATCGACGACCTGAGCCAGCAGCACGACATCACCGACGTGCTTCCGCTGACCCCGCTGCAGCAGGGACTGCTCTTCCACTCCACGCTTGCGCGGGGTACCGGCGACGATGTGTATGCGGTGCAGCTCGACATCACCGTCAGCGGCGCCCTCGATGCGCACCGCTTCCGCGATGCGGTGCAGAACGTGGTCACCCGCCATCCCAACCTGGCGGCCCGCTTCTCCGAACAGTTCGGCGAGCCGGTGCAGATCATCCCTGCCGACCCCGTGATGGCCTGGCGCTATCTGGATCTGCGATGGGATGACCGGAAGTCCGATGCAGAGATCGAGCAGCTGTGCACCGCCGAGCGTGTAGCGGTCTGCGACCTGAACGACCGGCCGACCTTCCGCGCCGCTTTGATTCGGACCGCGGGTAACCAGCACCGATGTGTCCTGACCTTCCACCACATCGTGATCGATGGATGGTCGCTACCGGTGCTGCTGCAGGAGGTCCTCGCCAGTTACTTCGGGCAGCGCCTGCCCGCCGCCACGCCGTACCGCAACTTCGTGAGCTGGTTGGCCGGCCAGGACCGCGACGCCGCGAGGCTGGCATGGCGTGAGGTGCTCGACGGCTTCGACACTCCCACCCTGGTCGCCCCACAGGCGCCCCCAGGTCCGCGCGGCGTGGAATCGTATCGGCTGTCGGCCGAGGTCACCGGCGCGCTCGGCGAGTTGGCCCGCGCACAACACACCACCGTCAACACCGTGCTCCAGGCTGCCTGGGCGCAGCTGCTGATGGCGGAGACCGGCCATCATGACGTTGCCTTCGGCACCGCGGTTTCGGGACGGCCCGCCGAGTTGGCCGGCGCCGATTCGATCGTCGGCCTGCTGATCAACACCGTGCCGATCCGCGCCGACATGTCCGCCGCGAACACCGTCGCCGACCTGCTCGGGCAGCTGCAGCGCCACCACAACGACACCATCGAGCACGAGCACCTGGCGCTCAACGAGATCCACCACGTCGCCGGTCACGATCAGCTGTTCGACACCTTGTTCCTGTACGAGAGCTATCCGATCGACGCCAGCGCATTCGCCGGCGTGCACGAGTTGGCGATCACCGAGTTCAGCAACCGCGAATACAACCATTACCCGCTGTCGGTGATGGTCCTGCCGGGTCACGAACTCGGGCTTCGCGTCGAGTTCGACTCCGGCGTCTTCGAGGTCGCCCGCATCGAGTCGCTGGTCGATCGTTTCGAGCGGCTCCTGCTTTCGATGATCGCTGACCCGACGCGGCGACTGTCATCGATAGACGCACTCGACGCCGACGAGCACGACAAGCTCCACGAGTGGACCAACCGGGCGGTGCTGATCGAGCCGGTCACCGCGCCGACGTCCATTCCCGCTGCCTTCGCAGCGCAGGTGGACCGGACCCCCGAGGCCATCGCGCTCACGTTCGACGGTCGGTCGACGACCTACGGCGAACTCGATGAGGCCGCCAACAGGTTGGCGAACCTGCTGGCCATGCATGGTGCCGGCCCCGGCGAGTCCGTCGCCTTGCTGGTTCCCCGCTCCGATGACGCGATCATCGGGATGCTCGCGGTGCTCAAGACGGGTGCGGCGTACCTGCCGATCGATCCGTCCGTGCCGGAGGCGCGGTTGGAGTTCATGCTGGGCGACGCCAAGCCGATCGCTGCCATCACGACAGCCGACCTGCGTCCGCGGCTGGATGGGTCCGATATCCCGGTCGTCGAGGTCGACGACCCGGCCGGGTACATCCACTCCAACACACTGCTGAACCCGTCCTCCGACGACATCGCGTACGTGATCTACACCTCCGGCACCACGGGTGTTCCCAAGGGCGTGGCGGTGACTCACCACAACGTCACCCAGGTGCTGGAGTCGCTGCATGCCGATATGCCGGCAGGGCCGGGTCAGGTGTGGTCGCAGTGGCATTCGTTGGTCTTCGATGTCTCGGTGTGGGAGATCTGGGGCGCGCTGCTGCACGGTAGCCGCCTGGTGATCGTGCCCGAGGCGGTAGCTGGGTCGCCCGCGGATCTTCACGATCTGCTGGTCACGGAGAAGGTCAGCGTGCTGTATCAGACGCCGTCGGCGGCAGGGATGTTGTCGCCGGAGGGTCTGGAGAAGACCACGTTGGTGGTGGCCGGTGAAGCGTGCCCGACCGAGTTGCTGGATCGGTGGGCGACGGTCGGGCGAGTGATGATCAACGCCTACGGACCAACGGAGGCAACGATTTACGCGGCGATCAGCGCGCCGTTGGTGCCTGGTTCGCATGTGGCCCCGATCGGTTCGCCGGTACCCGGCGGTGCGACGTTCGTTCTCGACGAATGGTTGCGGCCGGTTGCGGCCGGTGTGGTGGGCGAGTTGTATCTGGCCGGCCGTGGCATCGGCGTCGGCTATGTCCACCGGCCCGGGTTGACCGGGTCCCGGTTTGTGCCGTGCCCGTTCGGCGCGCCGGGGACGCGGATGTATCGCACCGGCGATCTGGTGCGGTGGGGTGCTGACGGGCAGCTGCAGTATTTGGGTCGTGTCGATGAGCAGGTCAAGATCCGCGGCTATCGCATCGAACTCGGTGAGATCCAGGCCGCACTGGCCGAGCTCGACGGCGTGGAGCAGGCGGTGGTGATCGCGCGCGAGGACCGTCCGGGCGACAAGCGCCTGGTCGGGTATGTCACCGCCACCGCCGAATCGTCCGATATGCGCCGCCAGTTGGCCGAGCGTCTGCCCGCGTACATGGTGCCGGCCGCGGTCGTGGTGCTGGATGCGCTGCCCCTCACGGTCAACGGAAAACTCGACCGGCGTGCCCTGCCTGCGCCCGAATACCAGAGCACCGCGCGCTACCGTGCGCCGTCGAACGCGATCGAGGAGATCATCGCCGGCATCTACACCCAGGTGTTGGGTGTGGAGCGGGTTGGTGTGGATGACTCGTTCTTCGACCTGGGTGGAGACTCGATTTCTGCGATGCGGGTGATCGCCGCGATCAACACCGGCCTCGATGCCCAGCTCGCGGTGCGCACCTTGTTCGAGTCGCCGACGGTCAGTGGCCTGAGCCACCGGTTGGACACCGACTCGCAGGCGCCTGCGGCTCACGGTCCGAGCTTTGCGTCGGTGCACGGCGACGCCGCGCAGGTGCATGCCGCTGATCTGACGTTGGACAAGTTCATCGACGCCTCGACGTTGTTGGGTGCGCCGTCGCTGCCGGGTCCCAGCGCTGAGGTGCGGACGGTGCTGTTGACCGGGGCGACCGGTTTCCTCGGGCGTTACCTGGTGCTGGAGCTGCTCGAGCAGATGGAGCAGGTCGACGGCACGCTGGTCTGCCTGGTGCGGGGTAAGTCCGATGAGGACGCGCGGCGCCGGTTGGAGAAGACCTTCGACAGCGGCGATGCGGATCTGCTGCGCCATTTCCTGGAGTTGGCCGCCGATCGTCTGCAGGTCGTGGCCGGCGATAAGGGCGAAGCCGACCTGGGCCTGGACCAGCAGACCTGGCAGCGGCTGGCCGACTCAGTCGATCTGATCATCGATTCGGCGGCCTTCGTCAACAGCGTTCTGCCCTACAGCGAGTTGTTCGGCCCCAACGTGGTGGGCACCGCCGAGCTGATCCGGTTCGCGTTGAGCACCAAGCTCAAGCCCTTCGCGTTCGTGTCGACGTCGGATGTGGGACGCCAGGTCGAGGGGTCGGCGTTCGTCGAGGATGCCGATATCCGCGAGATCAGCGCCACCCGCGTGTGGACGGCGGTTACGCCAACGGTTACGGCAACAGCAAGTGGGCCGGTGAGGTGCTGCTGCGTGAGGCCCATGATCTGTGCAACCTGCCGGTCGCGGTGTTCCGCTCGGGCATGATCATGGCCGACCCGACCTATGCCGGGCAGCTCAACGTGTCGGACACGGTGACCCGCATGGTGCTCAGCATCGTGGCCACCGGTGTGGCGCCGGCGTCGTTCTATCAGCTCGACGCCGACGGTAATCGGCAGCGTGCGCACTTCGACGGGTTGCCGGTGGATTTCGTGGCCGAGGCGATCGCGACGCTGAGCATCGGGGTGGTCGACGGGTTTGACACCTATCACGTGATGAACCCCCACGATGACGGGATCGGTATCGATGAGTATGTCGACTGGCTGATCGAGGCCGGCTACCCGATCGAGCGGGTCGCTGATTTCGGGGAGTGGTTGTCACGGTTCGAGGCTGGGCTGCGGGCGTTGCCCGATGAGCAGCGCCAGAACTCGGTGCTGCAGATGCTGCTTCTGCTGCTGCACGGGACCAAAGATCTGCAGGCGCCCGAGCCGACGCTGGGCTCCTACGCGCCCGCCGACCGGTTCCAGGCCGCGGTGCAGGAAGCCAAGATCGGCCCCGACAACGACATCGCCCACGTATCGGCGCCGGTGATCGTCAAGTACGTGACGGACTTGAAATTGCTCGGACTGCTTTAGCGTATGTGGGGTTCGCTCCTGGGGCTCGCGCTTCTGATATCGCTCAATCCGATGCTGCTCGGGATGATCCTGCTTGTCATCTCCCGGCCGCGGCCGGTGCAGAACCTGTTTGTGTACTGGCTCGGCGCGATGCTGGTGAACATTCCGTTGTTCCTGGTTCCGTTGGCATTGCTGCACATGACATCCGGGTTCGCTTCGTTCGCGGACGGTATGGCCAGTTCGGCTGACGCCTCACCGGGCGTAATCCGGCCGGCGCCACTTGTGTTGGCTGTGGTGTTGTTTGCGATGGCCGCCGTGATGGCACGTCCTCGAGTGCGTGAGCGCGCAAATACACCGGCAGGGGGCGGCGACGCGTCGACCATGGTGCTCGAGTCACATGAGTCGCCCCCGGCCTCTGGGCCGCTGGGTCACGCGAAGAATATGGTCGTCCAGGTCGTGTCGGCCATCCAGCGCATGTATGGCCGCCTCCTCACCACATGGGAGAACGGGTCGGTGTGGGTCGCGTTGGTATTCGGCATGATGTATCTGCCGTCAGTCACGCTGGTGCTGCTCATAGACACCACCATCGTGGCCTCGGGGGCCGGAATCGGCGAGCAGGTCGTCGCTGCCATCGCGTTCGTCGTCGGCTTCCTTGCGGTGCTCGAAATCGTCTTGATCAGTTATCTGGTTGCTCCACAGCGAACCGAAGTCCTTGCTGCGGCCGCTGCACGAGTGGGCGCGCGCCCACAATCGACACATTCTCTTCGTCTTCTTTGTGCTCATCGCGATCTGGCAGCTTGCCAGGGGCTTCAGCCTCGCCTGACGGCTGCCCACCTTGCGATTGCTTGCTGAATAATCAGGCGAGGTTTGCGCTGGGCGTTTAGAGTCCGGTTCGGGCGGGGTTTTTGAATTGGGCTCAGCAGGGGAAGGATCGATACATGATCAAACTGTCGTTGACCGGGCTGACTGCCGCAGCAGGCGGCCTGGCAGTGTCGTTGGCCGCCGCGGCCGGGGTTGCGTCCGCTCAGCCTGAGTTCGAGCCGATGATCAATACCACCTGCACTTACGATCAGGCGATGGCAGCGGTTCACGCAGAGAATCCGATGGCGGCGCAATACCTCGACTCGTCTCCGCCGAATCTGGAATTCTTGCGCGTCTTCGTCGGTTCGTCACCGGACCAGCGCAGGAATCTGATCAGCCAGGTGCGGAACAACCCGGGTGCAGCGGAAGCCTTTCCGGTTATCCAGCAGATGTTTGCCAGCTGCCAGAACTACTGACCGGACCAGGGTTCGGTGATGCGGTGGCGGGCCAATGTCGTGACCCGCATCGCCACCTATTGATGCCTGCACTCAGCAGATACGGCTTGCACGCATAGCGCCTCTCCCAGCTGTCCACTCCGCGAAGTGTTCTTTTGCCTCAGAAGCCGTGCACCCCGATATATGGTTTCCGCCGTGGGGGTAATGAAGACGTGGCCCAAGAGCTTCCGGCTTATGTGGTTCTTCCTGCGTACGGGGTATTGGATACCGCGGACCTTCCTTCCTGACGTCTACTCCGATGACGCGTTGATTTGTTTCAACAGCGACGATTTTCGGGACGACCCGGAGTTCCGGCGCAACTATCAACGTGGCGTGCAAGCTCTCGGCGGCGAGGACTTCTATCACTGGGAGTGGCGGTTTCAGGTCGGGATGTGGGCGGCGGAAAGCGCCAGCAAGCTCGAGGGTGATTTCGTCGAGTGCGGTTGCAGCCACGGGTTCTTGAGCAGCGGCATCATGCAGCATCTCGACTGGGACCGGCTGGGCAAGACCTTCTACCTGCTCGATACGTTCGGCGGGATGGATCCACGCTTCGTCACTGATGTCGAACGAGAGACGGGCGCGCTGGACGCGAGCGAGGCAGCCGTGCGCTTCGGTTACTACGCCAATTCGGTCGACAGCGTGCGAGCCAATTTCGCGGAGTGGCAAAACGTGCGCATCATCGCCGGTACGGTGCCCGAAACGCTCGATCAGGTCGACGCCCAGACAGTGGCCTACCTGCATATCGACATGAATTGCGCTCCGCCAGAAGTTGCGGCGCTGCGCTTCTTCTGGCCGCGACTGACCTCGGGCGCTTTTGTACTTTTGGACGATTACGCCAATCGGGGACGTGATGAACAGCGCCTCGCAATGGACAGATTGGCTAATGAATTGGGTGTGGCGATCTGCACGTTGCCCACCGGTCAGGGGCTGATCATGAGGCCGCCACACTGAGGCGACATTGTGGACCTGATATCGCGTTCTGCGAGGTAGCCGGCGGTTGCGACGGCTCGGCTCCGCGGCTGCACGCTCTGGCGCTCGTCAATACAACGACAATTAAGAAGAACTCGAAAACGCCGACCAATCCGATGGCCTGACGTATGTTTGCTGAGTGGACTAGAGATCCTGGAGGAAAAGGAGCATCAAACCTCTCGACGACGACAATTGAGCTTTTTCGTCATAGTCAACGAGGAGGAGCAACACAGCTTATGGCCAGCCTTCACCAAGTGCCCAGCGCCGCGGACGAGTGTGATGCGAAGATGCCAGCCGCGTCGGTCCTACTGGAACCGACCGTCGTCGGCCGCGCCGGAGGCTTGACCAAATATTTGCGGATGCGTCGGTATTCGACCATCGCCGCAGCCCACGAGCCGTCGGTGTCGGGGCGCTTCTTGGCGCATGTTCTCCAGGGTCAACAAAGTCTTCGCGGCACGGTGGGCTCTGAGCAGCCGTTTGCCGAGCGAAGTAGCGATGGCGGAACGCCGCAGCCGGGGAGCTGTTGGCCATGACCGCCGATTTGGGGGAACAGTCGTGACAACTGATGCGGGACGGCGATTGCTGTCGATCGATGTGCTCGATGCCGACGATCACGACCTGCTGGCCGAGTGGGGCAACCGGGCCGTGCTGACCGAGTCGGCGAGCGCACCGGTGTCGATTCCGGTGTTGTTCGCCGCGCAGGTGGACCGTGCTCCGGACGCGGTGGCGCTGGTGGGTGGTGAGCGGTCGTGGACCTATCGCGAGCTGGATGAGGCCTCCAGCCGGTTGGCTCATCTGCTGGCAGCCCGAGGCGCCCGCCCGGGCGAGGTTGTGGCGCTGCTGATTCCGCGGTCCGCCGAAGCGATCACCGCGATCTTGGCGGTCCTCAAGACGGGTGCCGCGTATCTGCCGATCGACCCCGCGCACCCCGATGTCCGGATCCAATTCATGATCGAGGACGCCACGCCGATCGTCGCGATCACCACGGCGGGCCTGCAGTCGCGGCTGGATGGTTCCGACGTCCTGGTCATCGATGTCGATGATCCCGCCGTCGCCGCCCAACCCTGCACCGCACTGTCCACCCCGGCCTCCGATGACCTGGCCTACATGACCTACACGTCGGGCACCACTGGTGTCCCGAAGGGCGTGGCGGTCACCCACCACAACGTCACCCAGCTACTGGAGTCTCTGCACGCCAGTCTCCCGGCGGGGCCGGGTCAGGTGTGGTCGCAATGGCACTCCCTCGTTTTCGACGTCTCGGTGTGGGAGATCTGGGGTGCACTGCTGCACGGCGGGCGGCTGGTAGTCGTGCCCGAGTCGGCGACCTCGCCGGACGATCTCCACGCATTGCTGATCACCGAAAAGGTGAGCGTCCTGTGCCAAACCCCTTCGGCAGCAGGAATGCTCGCACCGGAAGGGTTGGAGTCGACGACCCTGGTAGTGGCCGGCGAGGCCTGCCCGACCGAGCTGGTGAATCGGTGGGCGACCGCTGAGCGGGTGATGATCAACGCTTACGGCCCGACCGAGGCGACGATCTACGCGGCGATGAGCGAACCGCTGACACCGGGGTCGGCGGTGGCCCCGATCGGTTCGCCGGTGCCAGGGGCGGCGCTGATCGTGCTCGACAAGTGGTTGCGGCCGACCCCGGACGGCGCGGTCGGTGAGCTGTATGTCGCCGGTCGTGGGGTGGCGACCGGCTATATGCGCAGGTCCTCTCTGACGTCGTCGCGATTTGTGGCGTGCCCGTTCGGGGGCTCGGGGGCGCGGATGTATCGCACCGGTGATCTGGTGCGGTGGGGCGAGGACGGCCAGCTGCACTATCTGGGTCGCGCCGATGAGCAGGTCAAGATCCGCGGCTACCGTATCGAACTCGGCGAAGTGCAGGCCGCACTGGCGGCGCTCGACGGGGTGTCTCAGGCCGCGGTGATCGCGCGCGAGGATCGTCCCGGCGATAAGCGCCTGGTGGGGTACATCACCGGGACCGCAGACCCGGCCGGGATACGTGGCGCGCTGGCGGACCGCCTTCCGGCCTATATGGTGCCGGCCGCGGTGGTGGCCCTCGAAGCCATGCCGCTGACGGTCAACGGCAAGTTGGACAAGCGTGCCCTGCCCGCACCGGAATACCGCGGCCTCGGAGCTCGCTACCGTGCCCCGGGGACCGCGGTCGAGGAGATCCTGGCCGATATCTATGCCCAGGTGCTGGGTGTGGAGCGGGTCGGCGTCGATGACTCGTTCTTTGACCTGGGTGGCGACAGCATCCTGTCGATGCAGGTGGTGGCGAGGGCACGTGCCGCCGGGGTGCTGTGCCGGCCCCGCGACGTCTTCGTCGAGCAGACCGTGGCCCATCTGGCGCGCGTGGCCAAGGTTGCCGGCGGTGACGCCGACGCGACAGATGACGGCGTCGGGCCGGTGACGGCCACCCCGATCATCCGCTGGCTGCAGAGTGTTGACGGCCCGGTCGGCGAGTTCAACCAGACTCTGGTGCTGCAGGCTCCGACGGGGCGCGACCGCCGACGAGCTGGTGGTCGTGTTGCAGGCGCTGCTGGATCGGCACGCCACGCTGCGGTTGCGCGCCGATGATGACGGCGCCGGTGGATGGTCGCTGACAGTGCCCGAGCCGGGTTCGGTGAACGCCGGTGATCGCGTTCACGTGGTGGATGTGTTGTCAGACGATGCACTGGCAGCGGCGCGCTCGCGGTTGGATCCGGGCGCCGGGGCGATGCTCAGCGCGCTGTGGGTGCCCGACACCGGCCAGTTGGCGTTGATGATTCACCACCTGGCCGTCGACGGGGTGTCGTGGCGGATCCTGATCGAAGACTTCAACATCGCCTGGGCCCTGCATCACAACGGGCAGCCGGTGGAATTGCCCACGGGCGGAACATCGTTCAAGCGGTGGGCCTCGCTGCTCGATGAATATGCGCGTCGCCCGGAGGTCGCCGATCACGCCGCGGCATGGCGGCAAGTGGAGCAGACCCCGGCGGCACTGCCGGCGGTGCAGCCTGCGGTGGATACCTATGTCAGCGCCGGGCAGTTGTCGGTGGCGCTGAATGTCGAGACGACGCGATCCCTGCTGGGCGAGGTGCCTGCGGCGTTTCACGCTGGGGTACAAGACATCCTGTTGATTGCGTTCGGGTTGGCGGCTGCGGAATTCCTTGGTACGGATGGGGCGCCGATCGGTTTCGATGTGGAGGGTCACGGGCGCAACGAGGAGCTGGCCCCCAACATCGACCTGTCGCGCACGGTGGGCTGGTTCACCACCAAGTACCCGGTGTCGTCTGACCGTTGGCGGGTTGTCGTGGGCACAGGTCACCGCCGGTGACGCTGCGTTGGGGCCGGTTGTCAAGAACGCCAAGGAGCAGCTGCGCGCACTGCCGGACGGTTTGACCTACGGTCTGCTGCGCTACCTCAACCCCGACGTCGATCTGGGCGCCTCGGACCCGACCATCGGGTTCAACTACCTGGGTCGTCTCGGCGCAGGCGCGGGCGACCTCTCCGATGACTTCTGGCAGCTCAGTCACGACAGTTTGTCGTCAACCGGCGCGGCCTCAGCGGTGGCGATGCCGCTGATGCACACCGTGGATCTCAATGCCGGCACCCTCGACACCGATGACGGTCCGCAACTGCAGGCCGGCTGGACGTGGGCACCCTCGGCAGTCGATCAGGCGCAGGTCGAACGGCTGAGCCAACTGTGGTTCGAGGCCCTGACCGGCATCTGTGCACACGTGCGCGACGGCGGCGGCGGGTTGACGCCCTCCGATCTTGCTCCGGCCCGACTGAGCCAGCAGCAGATCGACGAGCTGTGCGAGCAGCACGACATCAGCGATGTGCTGCCGCTGACCCCGTTGCAGCGGGGCCTGCTGTTCCACGCGCGCTTCGCCGAGGGTTCCGACGACGATCTGTATGCGGTGCAGCTGGATATCACCATTACCGGCCCGCTCGACTCGGGTCGGCTGCGTGAGGCGGTGGACACCGTGATTCGCCGCCACCCGAATCTGGTGGCCCGCTTCTCTGAACAGTTCGGCGAGCCGGTCCAGATCATCCCCGCTGACCCGGTGATGGCCTGGCGGTATCTGGATCTTCGCTGGGATGACCGCGGGTCCGAGACAGAGATCGAGCAGTTGTGCGCCGCCGAGCGAGCCGCGGTCTGCGATCTTGCCGACCGGTCGCATTTCCGGGCGGCGCTCATCCGCACCGCAGCCAACCAGCACCGGTTTGTGCTCACCAACCACCACATCGTGCTCGACGGCTGGTCGAAGCCGATCCTGCTGCAGGAGATATTCACCAGCTATTTCGGCGATCGGCTGGCCCCGCCCGCGCCGTTCCGACGGTTTGTGGCCTGGCTTGCCGATCAGGATCGGCCTGCCGCCCAACAGGTTTGGCGCGAGGTGTTCGACGGATTCGACACCCCCACATTGGTGGGTTCCCCGGCCCAGGCGGGGCGGCGAAGCCACGAATCGTTCCGACTCGACGCCGACACCACGCACGCCCTTGGTGAGTTGGCGCGGTCCTGCCACACCACCATCAGCACCGTGCTGCAGGCCGCTTGGGCGCAGCTGCTGATGTGGCAGACCGGCCAGTACGACGTCGCGTTCGGCACTGCGGTTTCGGGCCGGCCTGCCGAGCTCGCCGGGGCGGACTCGATGGTGGGCTTGATGATCAACACGGTGCCGGTGCGGGCGCGCGTCTCCGCGACCACCACCGTCGCCGACTTGCTGGGTCAGCTCCAGCAGCACCACAACGACACCATCGAGCACGAGCACCTGCCGCTCAACGAAATTCACCGAATCGCTGGTCACGATCAACTGTTCGACACGGTTTTCGTCTACGAGAACTATCCGATCGACGCCGCCGCGTTACTGGGGGTGCACGAGTTGACCATGACTGAGTTCAACAGCCGCGAATACAACCATTACCCACTCTCGGTGGTGGCCATCCCGGGTCACGAGTTGGGTCTGCGCGTCGAATTCGACACCGAGCTTTTCGACACCGGCGGCATCGACGTTCTCGTCCAGAGGCTGAAGGGCCTGTTGGTGGCGATGACCGCCGATCCGATGACGCGGGTGTCGTCGATCGACCTGCTCAATGCCACCGAGCACCACCGGCTTGATCAGTGGGGCAACCGCGCGGTGCTGGCGCAGCCGGCACCCGTCCGGTTCTCGATTCCGGAATTGTTCGCCACGCATGTTGCGAGTGCCCCGGAGACGGTGGCGCTGGTGTGCGGGGAGCGCTCGTGGACCTATCGCGAACTGGATGAGGCCGCCGACGCACTGGCGCATCTGCTGGCAGCCGAGGGCGTGGGCCAGGGCGAGTGTGTGGCGCTGATGTCGGAGCGAACCGCCGCGGCCGTCATCGCGATTCTCGCGGTGCTCAAGACCGGGGCGGCGTATCTGCCGATCGACCCGGCGGTGCCCGCGGCGAGGTTGGAGTTCATCCTCGCTGATGCCGCGCCGGCCGCGGTGATCACCACCGCCGGGCTGCGGTCGCGGTTGGACGGGTGCGGGTTGTTGGTCATCGACCTCGACGATCCCGCCACAGATGCCCAACCCGACGCCCAGTTGCAGGCGCCGACACCGGACGATGTCGCGTATCTGATCTATACGTCCGGCACCACCGGCGTTCCCAAAGGTGTTGCCGTCACTCATCACAACGTGACGCGACTGATGGCGTCACTGGACGCCGGCCTTCCGCCAGCGGGCGTGTGGCCACTGTGTCATTCGTTGGCGTTCGATGTTTCCGTGTGGGAGATCTGCGGCGCGCTGCTGCGGGGTGGTCGGCTGGTGGTGGTGCCCGAGGCGGTGACGAAGTCGCCGCAGAATTTCCACGACGTGCTGGTGAGCGAACAGGTGACCGTACTCACCCAGACCCCGTCGGCCGTGTCGATGCTGTCGCCCGACGGTCTGGAGTCCACAGCGTTGGCAGTGGTCGGCGAGGCCTGCCCGGCCGAGGTGGCGGATCGGTGGGCTCCGGGGCGGGTGATGATCAACGCGTACGGACCGACCGAGACCACGATGTGTGTGGCGATCAGTTCGCCGCTGTCACCGGGATCGGGTGTTGTGCCGATCGGGTCGCCGGTGCCCGGGGCGGCACTGTTCGTGTTGAACACATGGATGCAGCCGGTGCCTGCGGGCGTCGTCGGTGAGTTGTATGTGGCCGGTGAGGGCGTGACGGCAGGCTACGTAGGGCGGTCCGATTTGACGGCGTCCCGGTTTGTGGCGTGCCCGTTCGGGGCGGCGGGTGCACAGGGAAAAAGGATGTATCGCACCGGGGATCTGGTGCGGTGGGGCCCCGACGGGCAGCTGCAGTACCTGGGCCGTGCCGATGAGCAGGTCAAGATCCGCGGCTATCGCATCGAACTGGGTGAGATCCAGGCCGCGCTCGCCGAGCTCGACGGGGTGGAGCAGGCGGTGGTGATCGCGCGCGAGGACCGCCCGGGTGATAAGCGCCTGGTCGGCTACATCACCGGGACCGCCGACCCGAGCGAGCTGAGGGCTCGACTCGCAGACCGGCTACCGGCCTATATGGTGCCCTCGGCGATCGTGGTGTTGGATGCGCTGCCGCTGACGTCCAACAACAAACTCGACACCGCCGCCTTGCAGGCCCCGGAGTACCGCGACATCGCCACTGTGTACCGCGCGCCTTCCAACGCGGTGGAAGAGCTGATGGCGGGGATCTACGCCCAAGTCCTCGGAGTCGATCGGGTTGGGGTCGACGACTCCTTCTTCGACCTCGGCGGCGATTCGATTTCTGCGATGCGGGTGATCGCCGCCATCAACACAGGTCTCAACGCCGACGTTGCGGTGCATGCGATATTCGAGGCGCCGACGGTCAGTAGCCTGAGTCGGCACCTGGACGGCGATGCCGGCTCGGCCGCGATATCGGCAGCCAACGGACCGAGTTTTGCCTCCGTGCATGGCCGCGACGCCACGCAGGTGCACGCCGGTGACCTCACGCTGGACAAGTTCATCGACGAGACGATCCTGACCGCCGCCCCCACGCTGCCACCGCCCAGCATCGAAGTGCGCACGGTGCTGTTGACCGGGGCGACGGGATTCCTGGGGCGCTACCTGGCCCTGGAATGGCTGGAACGGCTGGACTCGGTCGACGGCAGGCTCATCTGCTTGGTGCGGGGCAAGGACGACGACGATGCGCGGCGCCGGCTGGAGGAGACCTTTGACAGCGGCGACACCGAATTGCTAAGGCACTTCCGGGAATTGGCCGACGAGCATCTGGAAGTCATCGCGGGGGACAAGGGTAAGGCGAACCTGGGACTGGATCAGCAGACCTGGCAGCGGCTGGCCGACACCGTCGATCTGATCGTCGATTCCGCCGCGTTCGTCAACGGCGTCCTGCCCTATCGAGAGTTGTTCGGCCCCAACGTTGTCGGCACTGCCGAGTTGATCCGGTTCGCGCTGACCACGAAGCTGAAGTCCTTCACCTACGTGTCGACTGCCGACGTCAGCCAACAGATCGAGCAGTGTGTCTTCACCGAGGACGCCGACATCCGGGTCATCAGTCCCACCCGGGCCGTCGACGGCAGCTACGCCAACGGCTACGGCAACAGCAAGTGGGCCGCCGAGGTGCTGCTGCGCGAGGCCCACGACCTGTGCGGGCTGCCGGTCGCGGTGTTCCGCTGCGACATGATCATGGCCGACACCACATATGCCGGTCAGCTCAATGCCTCCGACAATGCGGCTCGGATGGTGCTGAGCGTGGTCGCCACCGGCGTCGCACCCCAATCGTTCTATCGACTCGATGCGGACGGCCACCGGCAACGCGCGCACTTCGACGGGCTGCCTGTCGATTTCGTCGCCGAGGCGATCGCGACGTTGGGCACTTCGGTGGTCGACGGCTTCGAGACCTACCACGCGATGAACCCGCACGACGACGGCATCGGGCTCGACGAGTATGTCGATTGGCTGATCGAGGCCGGCTATCCCATCGAGCGCATCGCCGACTTCGGAGAATGGGTGCAGCGTTTCGAGACCGGGCTGCGCCAGTTGCCGGATGTACAGCGCCAGCACTCTGTGCTTCAACTGCTCGAGGTGCTGCTCCAGCGTGCCGGAAGTCTGCAGGCCCCGGAGCCGGCACTCGGCGCCTACGGGCCCACCGACCGGTTCCGCGCTGCCGTGCAGGAAGCGAGGATCGGTTCCGGCGACGACATCCCCCACATCACCGCGCCCACCATCGTCAAGTACGTCACCGACCTGGAACTACTCGGCCTGCTCTAGTCGCGCACGTGGCCTCACACGGTGCCGGCCAGGCGGCCGGCAAGGAGTCCGGCGAACTTGGCCGGATCCTCGGGTATGTCGCCCTCTGCGAGAAGGGCTGTGCCATAAAGTAATTCGGCAGTCTCGGCAAGCCGGGACATCTGTGCATCATCGCCGCCCGCCTTGTGCGCTTGTTGCAGGGCGGTGACGAGCGCATGATTCGGGTTGAGCTCGAGGATCCGTTTCCCGATTGGAACCGCCTGTCCGGACGCCCGGTAGATGCGTGCCAGCGACGGTGTCATTCCGAAGGCGTCGGTGATCAGGCAGGCGGGAGACTCGGTCAGGCGGGTGGACAACCGCACTTCCTTGACGTGGTCACTCAGCACCTCCTTCAGCCAGGTGAACAGCTCGGCGAAATCCCGCTCCTGTTCCTCGCGCTCGGCGGCGTGCGCAGCTTTCTCGTCCTCCGAGTCAAGGTCCACCTCGCCTTTGGCCACCGACTGCAGCGGTTTGCCGTCGAACTCGGTCACCGATTGCACCCATATCTCGTCGACCGGGTCGGTGAGCAGAAGCACTTCGTAGCCCCTCGCCTTGAACGCCTCGAGGTGCGGAGACTTCAGAAGCTGCTCACGCGATTGTCCGGCGGCATAGAAGATCTGCTCCTGACCGTCCTTCATGCGCTCGACATACTCGGCAAGGGTCGTGAGTTCCTCGTCGCTATGTGTCGAAGCGAACGACGAAATGCGCAGCAATGTGTCCTGGTTTTCGAAGTCCGACATCAGGCCCTCCTTGAGAACCGTGCCGAACTGGGTCCAGAACGTGCGGTAGTCCTCTGCGCGCTCTGACTGCAGAGTCTTGACCGTCGACAGGACCTTCTTTGTCAGGCGGCGCCGGATTGCCGTGAGCTGCCGATCCTGCTGCAAGAGTTCGCGAGAAACGTTGAGCGACATGTCCTGTGCATCGACGACCCCCTTGACGAAGCGCAGGTACGTCGGCATGAGCTCGTCACAATCGTCCATGACGAACACCCGTTTGACATAGAGCTGCACCCCGGTCTTGGCGTCCCGGGTGAAGAGGTCGAACGGCGCGTGCGACGGGATGAACAGCAGGGCCTGGTACTCGAAGGTGCCCTCGGCCTTCATTGCGATGACCTCGAGTGGGTCGTCCCAGGCGTGAGCGATGTGCTTGTAGAACTCCTTGTACTCGTCCTCGGAGACCTCGTCTTTGGACTTGGCCCACAGTGCCTTCATCGAGTTGAG
This sequence comes from uncultured Actinomycetota bacterium, assembly GCA_963843135.1. Lineage (GTDB taxonomy): Bacteria > Actinomycetota > Actinomycetes > Mycobacteriales > Mycobacteriaceae > Mycobacterium. The sequence goes on along the minus strand of CAWJJA010000018.1, from coordinate 357,379 downwards.
GGTCTGGGTTTCAAGGGTGACGAGCTCCTCGCCACCCTCCTCGGCGGCCGGGGTGCGTCGCTCGACCTGCATCCGGATCGGCCAGGCGATGAAGTCGGAGTACTTCTTCACCAACTCCCTGAGCTTGGACTCAGAGGTGTAGTCGTGCAGCTCGTCCTCGGCGTCCACCGGCTTGAGGTGCAACGTCACGGACGTTCCCCGTGGGGCATCGTCGACGGACTCCACGGTGTAGGTGCCATCGCCGCTGGACACCCAGCGGGTGGCAGCACTTTCGCCGGCCTTGCGCGTGAGTAGCTCGACCTTGTCGGCCACCATGAACGTCGAGTAGAAGCCGATACCGAATTGGCCGATCAACTCCTCGGAGGCGGCGGCGTTCTTGGCCTCCTTCAACTGCTGACGCAGAGTGGCCGTACCTGATTTGGCGAGGGTGCCGATCAGATCCACGACCTCCTCGCGCGTCATCCCGATCCCGTCGTCGCGAACGGTCAGCGTGCGCGCATCCTTGTCCGCCTCGACCTCGACGTGAAGGTCGGAGGTGTCGACGTCCAGATCCTTGTTCCGCAGCGCTTCGAGTCGAACCTTGTCCAGCGCATCGGAGGCGTTCGAGATCAACTCGCGCAGAAAGGAGTCCTTGTTGGAGTAGACCGAGTGGATCATCAGATCCAGCAGCTGGCGTGCTTCCGCCTGAAACTCCAACTGTTCGACGTGTGCAGTCATGTCATTCCGTTCGAAGCACGTTCTGTTGCAGATAACCGCGACGATGGTACCGAGCGCGCCTATTGACGCCTCGGCGCCTCACCTCCATGACAGGATGACGCGCGTGGCCGAGCGCGTGAGATTTCCGAGCACCACGGGTCCCACCCTGGCCGGTCTCGTCGATCTGCCCGACCGTGAGCTGCGTGGATGGGCCGTCTTCGCCCACGGCTTCACCCTCGGGAAGGACAGCCCCGCCGCCAGCCGGATCTGCAAACAACTCGCCGCCGAAGGCATCGGTGTGCTGCGCTTCGACAACCTTGGGCTGGGGGATTCCGAGGGGGACTGGGGCGACGGGTCGTTCTCACACAAGGTCGCCGACACCGTTCGGGCGGTGGAGTTCATGAACTCCTCGGACCGCGAGGTGCGACTGCTGGTCGGGCACTCGTTCGGGGGCTCGGCCGTCATCGCCGCCGCCCACGAATGCCCGGGTGTGGCTGCGGTGGCCAGTATCGGGGCGCCGTATCAACCCGCCCATGTCGAACACAATTACGACGCGCTGCTGGCGCGGATCGAGGCCGAGGGCGAGGCACGGTTCCTGGCCGGCGGCAAGGCGCTCACGCTCAAACGACATTTCATCGAGGACGTCCGCAACACCGACCTGCGCGAGCAGATTCGAACCTTGCGCCGGGCCCTGCTCGTGATGCATTCACCGACCGACAACACCGTCGGCATCGCCAACGCGAGCGAGATCTTCCGCGCTGCACGGCATCCCCGCAGCTTCGTCTCGCTCGAGGGCGCAGATCATCTGCTCACCGGTAAGGACCAGGCGGCGCGGGCAGCGAGGATCATCAGCGCCTGGGCTGACCCGTACCTGTGATTTTGACGAGGCGGCATTCGACGCCGAAGTGGTCAGACGGGAACACGCGCGGAAGTTCAGGTGAGATCGGCTGCGTGCCCAACAGCTCGATATCCGCTGCGCGCCAACGGTTCCCCTTGAGTAGCACGCGGTCGAAGCGCACGTGTCTCTTCTTGTTTCTGGCGTCGAACCGCATGTGATTGATCGACGTGTCTTCTGTGAACCCGGGATCGTGCGGCCTCAGCGCCGGCCAGATGTCGCAATAGGGCGCGGCGATCCGTCCGTTCTCCGTATCGCGCATGTTGAAATCGCCGAGCAGCACCGCATCATCGGCCTTCTTCATCGCGCGGAAAATCCTGCGTAACTGCCACGCGCGCAGCCGCGCCGAGGACTTGCCGCTGTCGAGGTGCAGACAGCAGACGATAAGCCGGGCGCCGCGTCACGCCAAGATCCGCGTCGAGGAATCCACGCGATTGGCGGGTGGGCAGACGGGTGTAGGCGGCCCGGGCGACGGGCACCCGCGACAACATCAGCATGCCGTAGTTGCCGGTGTCGCCGCCGACCGCCGAAACGCTCAGATATTCGTCCCGTATCCACGGCTGGCCGGCGAACAGCTCGAATGCGGCGGCCGTGACCTCTTGAAGCACAATCACATCCGGCCTGCGCTCGCGCAGCAGATCTGCGATCGCTCGGTGGCGCTGCTCGGCGTGATAGTCGTCGAACCAGATGTTGAACGTCGCGACGGTCAACTCGTCGCGGTCGACCGCGGCAGCGGCATCGGTGTCCACCCACCGGCCCGTCGACGCATCGAACCGTCGGACTGCAACGCTGCGGCGCCGCCGAAGCAGCCTCACCGCAATGTGACGACGACTTTGCCCTTCGCGGTGCGGTCTTCCAGCGAGGCGATCGCATCGGCCGCGCGGTCGAGCGGATATACCTCCGGCGTCGGCGCGGAAACCTTGCCCGACGCCAGCAGCGGCTCCAGTTCGGCCCACTGCTCGTGCAGATAGCCCGGATGCGTGCCTGCCCATGCGCCCCAACCGACACCTACAGCGTCGACGTTGTTGAGCAGCAACCGGTTCACCTTGACGGTGGGGATCTCGCCGCCGGTGAAACCGATCACCAGCAGCCGTCCGCCGGGCGCAAGCGAGCGCAGTGAATCGGTGAACCGGTCACCGCCGACCGGGTCGACGACGATGTCGACGCCTCGGCCACCGGTCAGCTCCTTCACCGCGTCCTTGAAACCGTCGGCCAGCACGACGTCGGAAGCTCCGGCCGCCTTGGCGACGGCGATCTTGTCCTCGGAACTGACCACCGCGATGGTGCGCGACGCACCCCACGCGGGCGCCAGTCGCAGCGTCGACGTCCCGATGCCACCCGCCGCACCGTGCACGAGCACCGTCTCACCCTCGGCGAGGCGTCCCCGCGTGCGCAACGCGTGATGCATCGTCAGGTCGTTGAAGAGCAGGCCCGCCCCGGCCTCGAACGACACCGAGTCGGGCAGCTTGAACACCCGATCCGGCTGCAGCGCCACGACTTCCGCCATCGCCCCGCACAGCATCGTCAGGCCGCACACCCGATCGCCGGCCGAGACGTGCGCACCATCGGGGGCGCTGCGCACGACGCCGGCGATCTCCGCGCCAGGGATGTACGGCATCTCCGGCTTGTACTGATAGAGACCGCGCGACTGCAGCGCATCGGGAAACGCCACCCCGGCAGCGTGCACATCGATCAGGACGGCGCCGTCGCCGGTCGGCTCGTCGATCTCGACGAGCTTCGCGGCTTGCGGTCCGTCCAGGCTGGCTATCTGTATCGCACGCATTGCGGCCTTTCTTTGGTCGACGCCACCATTTAACTCCTGCGGGATGTTCTCCCAACCCACCGGTAGGCTGAGGGGTCCGGCGATGTTGCCGAGCGCGATGGGAGCACCCATGGGACGAGGTCAGGGACGCCGACCACAGGCGAGGCGGTTCGCCGCGGCGGAGGCGTTGGGCCGCGGCCGCAGTATCGGCGTGCGTTCCAAGGACGGCATCCGCCTGCATGCTGAGGTCTTCGGCCCCGAGGACGGTTACCCCGTCGTGCTGGCCCACGGCATCACCTGCGCGCTTCGGGTGTGGGCCTACCAGATCGCCGACCTCGCGAAGGATCACCGTGTCATCGCCTTCGATCACCGAGGTCACGGTCGCAGTGCCGTACCCGTCCGGCGCAGCGGCTACAGCCTCGATCGCCTGGCCGACGACATCGACGCCGTGCTCGACGCCACCCTCGCGCCGGGGGAGCGCGCCGTCCTCGCCGGCCATTCGATGGGCGGCATCGCGATCTCCTCGTGGGCGGAGCGCTATCCCCACCGGGTGTCACAATGTGTCGATGCGGTCGCCCTGATCAACACCACGACCGGCGACCTGCTGCGGCATGTGCAGTTCCTGCCGGTGCCGCCGCCGCTGACGGGCGCCAGGGTGCGTGCGGCGGGCGCACTGCTGAAAACGTTTGGTGCGGCACCGCTTCTGCGAGCAGCCGAGTTAACCAGCCGACGGTTCGTGTCGACGATCGCGGTGGGCCGCGACGCGGACCCGTCGATCGTCGACTTCGTGTTCGAACTTTTCAACGCCACCCCGCCCGCCGGTCGCGGCGGATGGGCCCGCGTGCTGGTCGACTCGCTGGGGACACACCAGCACATCGGGCTGGAGAACCTCGCCGTGCCGACGATGGTGATCGGCAGCGAGAAGGACCGACTGTTGCCGATGGTGTCGTCGCGCCGGATCGCCAAAGAGGTCCCCAACCTTGCGCAGTTCGTCGAATTGTCCGGGGGTCACTGCGCGATTCTGGAGCGCCCCGAGGCGGTCAACAAGCATCTGCGCTGGCTGATCGATTCGGTCACCGAGGAGGGACGCGCCAGCTCTTAGCCTCGTCGAACTCGCGGGCCCGCCAGTTGGTAGCGCCGTCGGTGCCGTGTCTGGGTGAATATGTCGTCCTGCCAACCTCGCAGCGACACAGTCGCTCAACTACTACCGCCCGGGCGTTGTCAAGCTGCTTGGAGTCGTTGGGGGTCGGGGAGGTTGATGCCGACGGTGTTGGCGGGGCTTGGTGTTCGCGGCTTTTGTCGGAACCGTTCTGGGTGGTCCTGGTAGTAGGTCTGCTGGGTGTGCTCACGGCGCTGCCAGTACTGGCGCCAGGTGCCGTCATGGACCTGGTCCGGGCAAAATAACGCGATCCCAGAATGCTTATGTTGGGTGTTGTACCAGGGCACATATTGGGCCATGTAGGCGCGGGCATCGTCGATAGTGATGAAGATGCCGGGGTAGTTGGGCCGGTACTTCATGGTCCGGAACTCCGACTCGGAGAACGGGTTGTCGTTGCTGACCCGTGGTCGGTTGTGGGTCTCGACGACACAGTGGTCGGCCAGGAGTTTTTTGAGGTCGTGTGAGCGCATCGCCGGCCCAGAATCAGCGTGCACCGCGGCGGGAACGCCGTGGGCGGTGAACGCGTCCTCGAACATCTGGATCGCCAGGGCGTCGACTTCGCGTTCCTCGACCCGCCAGCCGACGATCTTGCGAGAGAAAATGTCGATGATTGAATACGCCTTGAACGCCACCCCGCGCCACGGGCTGCGCAGATCGGTGATGTCCCAACTCCATACATGTTGGGGGCCGGTGGCCTTGAGTATCGGTGCTGGCCGAGGGCCGGCGTTGTTGCGGGCCTTTGTCGGGGTGAGGGGACGGGCTGACTGATCGGCGATGCCGGTGGCGATGCGCCACCAACTGCGTCGCGAGGCCAACATGATCCCCTCGTCCCACGCGGTTGCGAACGCGTGATCCACGGACACGCCCTTCGCCCAGCTCGCGGTGATCAGCGCTTCGATCTGCCCGCGGTCGGCGGCGTCGATTCGCGACGGGTAAGCCCGATCTGCCTGCGGAATCGGTTGTGCCACAGCGCTACGCGGCTGATGTCGGTAATGCCACGTGGATCGGGACAACTCGATCATCGCCAGCGCCTGACGCTGTGACCCCAGCGCTGCAGTCAGCTCGGTGACGAGTCGGTTCTCGACGTCGAGGAATCCGACCGATTGTTGCTCGTCGGGGTGTCGGCGGGCTCGTGCTCGTTCCTCTCGTGCAAGAGCCCGATAGCTTTTCCCAGTGCATTGTTGGCTTGCTCCAACTCGCGGACACGGGCTTGGAGCCGTTCGACCTCGGCGCTATGGGCAGCCCGCTCGGATGCACGCGTCTCCGCCAGGGCACTCCGCCTATCTGAAGGCACAGTCACAGGACTACCTTCCCGCGGTATCAAGCCCCTGTCGAGGTCACCGTCGAACACTGCGCTGCGCCACCGGTACATGCGGTCCTTGCTAATTCCACGTTCAGCCAGCCACGGTGCCCTCTGCCCATAGCCCAAACTGTGGTACTCGAACACAAATTCACGGACCTCTGCCGTGGTAAACCCCGCCCTGAACGACAACACCCACTCCCTCGACTAAAGGTGAGCCAACCTGACTCACAACAAGCCTGGCAAAGAGGGCCGAGCCCACCTTCAGCGACTAAATCGCTCATAGCTTGGCACTTAGAGTGCAGTCCCACCGTGGCGGTGCGGTCAGCATGCCGCTGCCAACTCGCGGTCCACCTCGTCGGCCGCGCGCTGTCCGGACCGGATGGCGCCGTCGAGGAAGCCCGTCCACTTGTCGGCGGTTTCCGTTCCGGCCCAATGGATACCGTCGACAGGCTTTCGCAACCACGGCCCGTACGTCGTCCACGAACCGGGAGGCACTGCTGCCGTCGGCCCGCCCGGCGCGAATTCCTCTGCGCCCCAGCAGTGATCGAGGTAGTCGATGGGTTCGAGCGCGCCGTCCCCGAACAGTGCCGCGAAACCGGCCAGTGCGCGGTCGCGCCGGTCGGTGGGGGACAGCGGGTCGAATGTCCGCGCGTCGGTGAACCCCAGCAGGACGCCGGGGCCGTCATCGCCGGGGCTGACGTCGAAGGTGATGAAGACCGGACCTTCGTCGGACAGCGCTTCACCCGAGCAGCCGTCGGCGCGCCAGAACGGTGTCTCGTAGGCGGCATAGGCCTTGCTGAGGTTGCCTTGCGGCCAGTGCTGGGCGAGCTTGCCGTACTCGGGCGGTAGGTCCGGCAGGAACGCGATGCCGGCCCGGTGTTCGGGTGGAATCGCGACGATGACGGCCTTCGCCGTGACCGTGCCCTTGTCCGACGTGACGGTCAGCGTGGCCAACGTGTCGCTGGTGCGTCGTTCGACGCTGCGCACCACCGCATCCAGCACCACGTTGGGTGCCAGCTCCTCGGCCATCCGCAGCGCGATCTGCTGGGTGCCGCCTGGGAAGCGGTCCTGCTGCGCTCCTCCCTCGACGTCGAGCATCCGTCCGAGTCCGCCCGCGGCTTTGACGTAGCGCACCGCGTGCAGCATCGACACGGCGTCGGGCTCACAACCCCACGTCACCCGGGCCATGATCGCCATGAGATCCCGGGTCCCTGCGCTGGCATGCAGGTGTCGCAGCCACTGGTCGAGCGTCTTGGAGTCGAGGACCTCGGCGATCGGTGACGTCCACGGCTCGTCGACCGGCACCCGGCGACTCACCCGATCGAACCTCCACTGGATCCGGGATACGTCGAGCAGTTCGAGGATGGACAGCTTCGGAATGGTGCTGCGATACGCGCGGACCTTGCCTCGCCACCGGATCAGGTTCTTGCCCCGATTGTGGGTCGACACCGTCTGGCAGCCCAGCTCGGCGGCCACTGCGACGACCGCGTCCTGGGTCGGACCCACGAACGTTCCGCCCAGGTCGACCGGCACGCCGGCAATGGTCGCCGTCGACGACCGGCCGCCGACACGGTCGCGTCCTTCGAGTACCACCACGTCGCGGCCGCGTTTGACCAGTTCGCGGGCGGCGGCCAGGCCTGCGAACCCGGCTCCTACGACGACGACGTCGGCATTGGCTGGGATGGTCACGGGTTTAGGCTCTCATGCGATGAAGGTCATGACGGCGTTGTTCGGTCCGACGGATGCGATCGAGCGTGCGCACGCGCTGCGCGAGGCGGGTGCCAGCGGGGTGTTCACCTTCGAGGGACCGCACGACGTGTTCGCACCGCTGACGGTCGCATCGACCGTCGGCGGTTTGGATCTGATGACGAATGTGGCAATCGCATTCCCGCGCAACCCCGTTCAGCTCGCGCATCAGGCCAACGACATGCAGCTGCTGGCGCAGGGGCGCTTCACGCTCGGTCTCGGCACGCAGGTGCGCGCGCAAATCGAGAAGCGCTACGGCGCCGCGTTCGATCGGCCGGTCGCACGGATGAAGGAATTGGTCGGGGCGCTGCGTGCCATCTTCGCCGCGTGGAACGACGGCGAGCGCCTCGATTTCCGCGGCGAGTACTACCGGCACACCCTGATGACACCGACGTTCAACCCGGGCCCCAACCCATTCGGTCCGCCCCCGATCTACCTCGGGGCGCTCGGTCCGCTGCTCACGCGGGCGACGGCCGAGGTCGCCGACGGCCTGCTGGTCATGCCGTTCGGGTCGAAACGCTTCCTGCACGAGGTGACGATGCCCAATGTGCGCAAGGGGCTGGCCACGGCGGGCCGCGACGCCGCGGATCTCGAGGTCGTGCCGGAAATCATCGTGTCCGTGGGAGAAGACCACACTGCGGCCCGACGCCTGCTGGCGTTTTACGGTTCGACACCCGCGTATCGCCCCGTACTGGATGTGCACGGCTGGGGTGACATGCAGCCCGAGTTGAACGTGCTGTCCAAACAGGGGCGCTGGGATGACATGGCCGGGCTGATCGGCGACGACGTACTGCACACCATCGCCGCCTGTGGGAGCCCCGCGGAGGTCGCCGCGCATATCCGTGACCGGGTCGACGGCGTAGCGGAGCGAATCTGCCTCTACCAGCCCGGACCGATTGCGGTGGAGTCATTGGCGTCGATCGTGGACGCGCTCGGCTCCTGAGCCATATCGTGGTACCCAGCCGAACCAAGGGAGGCTGCGGATGTCCTCAGACGAGGCCGAATACTCCGACGTACTCATCGTCGGTGCGGGGATCTCTGGAATCGGCGCCGCGTACCGCATCCATGAGAAGAACCCTGGGCTGTCCTACACAGTGCTGGAGCGGCGGGAACGCATCGGCGGGACTTGGGACCTGAATCGCTATCCGGGAATCCGCTCCGACAGCGACATCTTCACGCTCAGCTTCCCGTGGGAGCCGTGGACGAGGCCAGAGAACGTCGCGGACGGTGGCGATATCCGGGAGTATCTGACCGAGACCGCACGCAAGCACGGCATCGACGAGCACATCCGCTTCAGCACGCGGGTCATCTCGGCCGACTGGGATTCGACCACCGATACCTGGACGGTGCAGACCGAGTCGGAAGGCGGACCGAAGACCTACCGGGGCCGCTTCCTGTTCTTCGGCAGCGGCTACTACAACTACGACGAGCCGTACCGGCCCGACTTTCCCGGCCTCGAAGAGTTCACCGGCGACGTCGTGCATCCCCAGTTCTGGCCGGAGTCGCTGGACTACACCGGCAAGAATCTCGTTGTGATCGGCAGTGGCGCAACAGCCATCAGCATGATCCCGTCGCTTTCGGAGACGGCTGGCCGCGTGACGATGCTGCAGCGTTCGCCGTCCTACATCATGTCGACGCCGCGCATCCATCCCGTGGTCCAGGCGATCCGGAAGGTGCTGCCCAGGCGCGCAGGTAACAGCGCGGTCCGGCTGTACAACACCATATTCACGGTGCTGGTGTACGCGGTCGCCCGCGCGGCGCCGCGGTTCAGCCGGTGGATCGTGCGAAGTGGCGCGAAACGTGCTCTACCCAAGGGCTATCCGGTCGACGTGCACTTCAAGCCCACGCTACAACCCGTGGGATCAGCGTCTGTGCGTCGCGCTCGACAACGACATCTACGAAGCGATCGGCGACGGTCGGTCGAGGTGGTGACCGACCAGATCGACCACATCGACGCGAGCGGCGTTGCGCTGCGCTCCGGCAAGCGGCTCGATGCCGATGTGATCGTCACTGCGACCGGAATCCAACTGCAGGCGCTGGGTGGTGTCGCGTTGAGCGTCGACGGTGCGGAGGTCAAGCCCGCGGATCGGTTCGTCTACAAGGAGCACCTGCTCGAAGACGTTCCGAATGTGGCGTGGTGCGTCGGCTACATCAACGCGTCGTGGACGCTGCGCGCGGACCTCACCGCCCGTGCTGTCGCGAAACATGCTGGCGTACATGGATTCTCACGGCTACACACACGCGTATCCGCATCTCGGCGACAAGCCGATGCCCGAGAAGCCTGCGTGGAACATCAACGCCGGATATGTGCAGCGCGCCGGGCATGTGCTGCCGAAATCGGGCACCCACCGGCCGTGGAATGTGCGGCACAACTACGTCCTCGACGCGATAGATCACCGGCTGGACCGCATCGAGGAATCGATGGTGTTCGGACGTGTCTCCGTCGAGGCAGTCAAGACCGCCTAGGAGGCTGCAGTGACTGACTACAGCGATGTGCTGATCATCGGGGCGGGCTTCTCCGGCATCGGAGCGGCCTACCGGATCCACGAGCAGAACCCCAACCTGACCTACACGATCCTCGAGCGCCGTGAGCGCCTCGGGGGGACGTGGGATCTGTTCCGGTATCCCGGTATTCGGTCGGACAGCGACATCTTCACGCTGAGCTTCCCGTGGGAGCCGTGGACCCGCCCTGAGATGATCGCCGACGGCGCCGACATCTGGCAGTACATGGCGGATACGGCGCACAAGCACGGTATCGACAAGCACATCCGATTCAGCACCCGGGTGATCTCCGCCGACTGGGATTCGGCCACCGACACCTGGACGGTGCAGACCGAGCAGGGGGGCGAGCCTACGACCTACCGCGGCCGGTTCCTGTTCTTCGCCAGCGGTTACTACAACTACGACGAGCCGTACTCGCCGGCCTTCCCCGGCATCGAGGATTTCACGGGCGACGTGGTGCATCCGCAGCACTGGCCGGAAGGACTCGACTACACGGGTAAGCGACTGGTCGTCATCGGCAGCGGCGCGACCGCGGTCAGCATGATTCCGTCGCTGGCCGAGAAGGCGGCGAAGGTGACGATGCTGCAGCGCACGCCGTCGTACCTCATGTCGGTGCAGAAGGTACAACCAGCGTTCAATGCTATCCGGAAGGTGCTGCCACGCAGCGCTTCTCACGCGATCATACGTGCGCTGATGTCGATGTTCGGCGCGGTGCTCTGGCTGGTCTCGCGACGGGCACCCGGGTTCAGCAAGCGTCTGCTGCGCAGTATCGCCGAGAAGAACCTGCCTCCGGGGTACGACATCGACACCCATTTCACGCCGCCGTACAAACCGTGGGATCAACGGATGTGCTTCATCCTCAGCGGCGATTTCTACCAGGCGGTCGCGACGGGCGGTGTCGAGGTGGTGACCGATCACGTCGACCACATCGATGCGACCGGTATTGCGCTGCGCTCCGGCAGGCACCTCGACGTCGATGTCATCATCACTGCGACCGGCATCCAGTTGCAGGCGCTGGGTGGCGTCATGCTCAGCATCGACGGCGAGAAGATCCAACCGAACGAACGGTTCGCCTTCCGGCGCCACCTACTCGAGGATGTGCCCAACGCTGCATGGTGCTTCGGTTACTCGAATGCGTCGTGGACGCTGGGTGCCGACATGACGGCGCGCTCGGTTGCGAAGCTGTTGGCCTACATGGATTCCCGTGGCTATACACACGCCTACCCGCATCTAGGGGACGCCGGTATGCCCGAGCAGCCTGTGTTCAACCTTCAGTCGGGCTACGTCCTGCGCGCACAGAATGTGCTACCGAAGTCGGGTGTCCGCAGGCCCTGGGCGGTGACGCACAACTATGTGCGGGACGCGCTCGGTAAGCGATTCGAGTCGATCGAGGATTCGATGGTGTTCGGCCGCGCGGCCATCGCGTCCGCACCGAAAGCCCGGTCTGAAGCAGTCGGCTAGCCGTCACCGCCGCCGCGCTCTCTGTGGTTTCGGCGTGCTGCGTCATGCTCAGCGAGACTTGGCACGCCGAAACCGCCACTAGGGGGCGACGGTGAGCCAGTCGGCGAAGCCCGACGGGTCGTGCCGGCCCAGCGCGCCGTGCTCGAACAGGCCCCAGCCCTCGACGGACTTGCCACCCTCGGTGCACACGGCGCGGCCGACGTGGTCGATGACGCCGAAGCCTGCCCGGCCGACGATCGCCGGGTCGGTCATGTCGTACGTCAGCCGCTCGGTGAACTTGTCGCCCTTCCACACGCCGTGCAGCCAGTCGGAGTCGCCGCCGTAGCCACCGCCGACGTGGATCGGGACCGGCAGCTTGGACTCCACGTCGAAGTGCACGGGGGACCCGTCGGTCGCGGTGGCCTCGATGGTCGCGCCGGTCGGAATGCGTGTACCCGAGGTGTAGTGGATCTTGACCCGCGGCCAGCCCATCTGCTCGACCCGCCCGTCGCGCCAGATCCGCGTGACGTCGTTGAGGCTGCGGAATCCGTTGGGCTCCTCCTGGATGATCAGGCAGATCGCGAAGTCGTCGAACGCCATCGGGACGTACAGCCACCACATGCCCTCGAAGGGCGGATGCGCCGGCCGGCCCGCGGGTTCGGGTTCGCCGATCGGCCGGATGCCCCAGGACCGGTCGCGGCTGCCGATCCACACGTCGGGGTCGACGGGAATGTCCTCCCCGTCGATCGAGATCGTCCCTGCCCAGCTGCCGACCTGCGCGAAACGTTGCGCGTCCAACGTCACTCGTGTCCCCGCGCGCAGGATGTGGCGCTGCTCCTGGATCACGTCGAACAGGCCGTTCCAGGTCATGTCGACGGCGAGGCCTTCGGTCTCCTCCAGAATGATCCGAAGCTTGTGCAGCGGCTCGCTCACCTCGACTCGATAACCGAGTACATGCTGATTGAGCCGGTCGGAGTCGATGCCGTCACTCAGATGCACCGCGGTCTGGGTGTCGCCGCGGCGGACGAGGACGAACGCGTCCTTGACTCCGAGGTTGGGGTAGTAGCCGATTCCGGAGATCAGGAAGATGTCGCCGGTGCGGTCGTGGGCGTTGAAATACGAGCGGTCGTAGAAGTTCCGGTCTGAGGACCCTGGCCACGAGATGGGTTGGGGGAGCTGGTGGATCGGGAATTCGTCGGTGGGTCCGAGCATCAGGCGTCATCTCCAATGAGTCGTTTCAATACAGAGCCGTGGTAGAACAGCGATTCGACGTCGTCGGGCGCTTCCATTTCGCCGAAGCGGACCCGCCTGGCGGAGGTCCGCATGAAGACGCAGCACCAGATCGCGCCGGAGTACACGTAGAACCAGTTCAGGTCGCCCAGGTCGAGGCCACTGTGCTCTTTGTACACCGCGCGAACATCCTCTTCCCGCATGACATTCGGCAGTCCTGGCATGCCCGCCAACCCGGCGAGTTCCTGAAAGACCATGTGGGCGAATATGATCCACGCCACATCCATCTCCCGCGGACCCAGCGTGGCCATTTCCCAGTCGAGCACGGCTGCGGGCCGGAACCCGTCATAGAGAACATTGCCGATGCGCGAGTCACCCCACGCCAGAACGGGGTCGGTGGCGGCAACGTCCTCCGGCCAGTTCTCCTCCAGCCACTCGAGGGACCGCTCCACCAGGGGCGAGCGGCCGATGTCGGGAACCGCGAATTGGTACCAGGACTTGAGCCAGTTGAGATTTCGCCGCAACGCGTTTGAATCCGATCCGTCGTTCAGGAACCCGAACGTCTTCTCGGGCTCAGGAATCGCGTGCAGCTTGGCGATCACCTCGACGGTGCTGTCCTGGAGCTCGCGCTGGCTCTCCACAGGGGCATCGGCAAACCAGTTGTCGCCGAACGTATATGGCATCACGTCGGGCGGGACGCGCCCATCGACGTAGTCCATCAGGAAGAACTGAGTGCCCAGTACCGAGCCGGTCGATTCCAGCCAGCGCACCGGCGGGACCGGCACATCGGTCGTCTCGCCGACGATGCGGATCACGTCGAACTGATGGTCCATGCGGTAGGACGAGAACACCGGCACGTCCTGCTGGGTAGGGGCGACCCGGGCGACGAACTTCTGCTCGCGTTGCCTGCCGTCCTCGTCCCAGCGGCCGGTCAGGATGATCGTCTCCGATGACATGCCGTTGGAGTCCACACCGCTTTCGACGGTGATCTCCGGGGTGGCACCGCCGGGCAGCACGGTCGACAACCACTTCGACATCACCTCGGGCAGTGCGGTGAGGTCTCGGCTTGAGTGCTCCAGACGGCTGATGTCTTCGACAGCCGGTTCGTTTGGCATCAGAACTGTTCCTTCGGCCGGTAATTACGATACGATCGGTAGCGTTATGAAAGCAGACGCGTCGGTCGTTGACAAGACCCCAGGCGCCGGGCGGCCCCGGGATCCACGCATCGACGCTGCCATTCTGCGCGCGACCGCCGAACTGTTAGTGGAAAACGGATATTCGAGCATCACGATGGCCGCGGTTGCGGAGCGGGCGGGCACCACCAAGACGGCGTTGTACCGGCGCTGGTCCAGCAAGGCCGAGTTGGTGCACGAGGCGGCCTTTCCCGCGGCGCCCACCGCCATCGAGACGCCGCCCGGCGATATCACCGCCGACATCCGGGCGATGATCGACGCGGCCAGGGCGGTGTTCACCAGTCCACTGGTGCGCGCTGCACTGCCCGGCCTGATCTCCGACATGGCCGCCGATGCCGACCTGAACACCCGCGTGATGGAGCGATTCACCGACGCGTTCGCCGCGGTGCGGACCCGGCTCGCCGACGCGGTCCTACGCGGGGAGGTCCATGCCGACATCGATCCGAACAGGCTCGTCGAGGTGATCGGCGGGGCCACCCTGCTCAGGATGTTGTTGAGGCCCGACGACCCTGTCGGGGCCGATTGGGTTGACCAGACCACGGCCATCGTCGTGCACGGCGTGGTCGCATAGACCTCTTCCCCTTATCCGCGAGCGTGCGTGTCTGCAGCCGACACGCCGTTCACCGCAAGCATTTTCCGCACGTTCGCGCCAGCCTCAGTGTTCGATCTGGCCCTTATTGCGCTCTGTCACTGCACGGAACCGATCGCCGAGTCCCTCGAAATCGCGCAGTTGCGCGTTCGCGATCCTCTCCTCGGCAGCCAACGCCGGGTCGATGACGGCAGCAGCGCCCGTCGTATAGATCTCCTTGAGCCCCAGCATGGTCGGGCCGGGCACCTCGGCGATCTGCGATGCCAATTGGATCGCACGCTCGAGCAGTCGATCATGGGCGACGACCTCGGTCACCAGCCCGATGCGCTCGGCACGCGCCGCGTCGACGACCTCGCCCGTCATCGACAGCCGGCGGGCCATCGCGAGGCCGACGAGCTGGGGGAGGCGTGCGGTCATACCGCCGCCGGGCAGGATGCCGACACGGGCGTGGGTGTCGGCGAACACCGCCCGCTGCGAGGCGACGAGAAAGTCGCAGCCAAGCGCCATTTCGAGGCCGCCGGTGAACACCGCCCCGTTGATCGCACCGACGATCGGCGTGCGCATCCTCCCGGTCGCCTCGATGCAGCTGTGTGAGCGGAACTCCGCGAAGTACTCGCTGCCGTCGCGTTGCGCCTCCTTGAGGTCGACACCCGCGCAGAACGCGGGATCGGCCCCGGTGAGCACCACCGCCCGCACCGATTCGTCGGCGTCGGCCTCGGTCAGGGCGTTGTAGGTCGCCTTGATCAGCCCGCGGCTCAACGCATTCCGCGCTTCGGGTCGGTTGAGCGTCAGCACCCGCACCGGACCGTGGTCGGCGACGAGAATGAGCGATTCGGTCATCGGGCCCGACGCGCTAGCGCAGGAATTGGTTGGCGGTGTTCGCCAGGTCCAGCAACGGCTGTGGCAGGGCGCCGAGGGCGAACGTGATCGCCGCCGTGACCGTGACGACGGCGGTGCTCAGCATGCTTGGCACCACCACCTTCGGCGCGTCCTCGGGAGGCTCGGTGAAGAACATCAACACGATGACCCTCACGTAGAAGTACGCGGCGACCGCACTGGCGAGGACGCCGACGATGACCAGTGGTATCGCGCCACCCTGGCCCGCGGCCTTGAAGACGGCGAACTTGCTGACGAATCCGCTGGTCAACGGGATGCCCGCGAACGCCAACAGGAACAGTGAGAACACCACCGCCACAACGGGATACCGCCTGCCCAACCCGGCCCAGCGGGCCATCGCGGTGTCCTCCTCGCCGTCTGCATCGCGGACCAGGCCCACGACGGCGAAGGCGCCCACCGTGCTGAACCCGTAGGCGAACAGATAGAACAGGGTCGATGACAGGCCGGCCTCGTTCTCGGCGATGACACCGGTGAGGATGAAGCCGGTGTGCGCCACCGCCGAGTACGCGAGCATGCGCTTCACGTCGGTCTGCGTTATCGCGGTGACCGTGCCGACGACCATCGTCAGGATCGCGATCGCCCACAGCACCGGGCGCCAGTCGTCGCGCAGTTCGGGCAGGGCGACGTAGAACACTCGCAGCATCGCGCCGAACGCGGCGATCTTGGTGGCCGCGGCCATGAATGCGGTGATAGGGGTCGGAGCGCCCTGATACACGTCGGGGATCCACGCGTGGAAGGGCACGGCCCCGACCTTGAACAGCACGCCCACCAGCAGCAGACCCGTACCCATCAGGGCCAGTGAGGTCTTACCGGACCCGGATGCCACCACTTCGGCGATCCCGCGCAGGTCCAGTGTTCCCGCATATCCGTACAGCATTGCGCCGCCGTACAGGAAGAACGCCGACGAAAAGGCGCCGAGCAGAAAATATTTCAGCGCCGCTTCCTGGGAGAGCAGACGGCGCCGTCGCGCCAGCCCGCACAGCAGATACAGGGGCAGGGAAAGCACCTCGAGTGCGATGAACATCGTCAGCAGGTCGTCGGCCGCGGGGAACAGCAGCATGCCGCCGACGGCGAACATCGTCAGCGGGAACACCTCGGTCTGGATGATTCCGGCCTTGGTGGCGAGCTGCTCGGCGACGTCGCCGGGAATGGCGGACGCCTGTGGCGTGAACGCGTCCAGCCCGCGGGCTCCGTTGTCTCCGTTCGGTTCTGTCCCGATCTGCCGTTCGGCGATCAGCAGGATGCCCAGCACCCCGACCAGCAAGATGGTGGCCTGGAGGAACAGCGCCGGCTTGTCGATGACGACCGCGCCCATCACCGCGGAGCGCCCGACCGCGCCGTGCAGATCGCGCGCGAGAACCACCACGGCGACCAGCGCGGCGACCAAACCGCCCAGGCACAGCACCAATTGAGCGCCGTACCTGCGTTGCCGCGGCAGAAACGCTTCGACCAGGACACCGCCGATGGCGACCCCGAAGACGATCAGCATCGGAGACAGCAGGTCGTACTCGACGACGGGTGTGGGCAGATTCATCGCGTCGGCCCTTCCGCGAACTGGGGCACCGGGTCAGGCTGGTCGATGGTGGTCAACGTATGCGTGACCGCCGGGTTGATCACGTCCAGTGCCGGTTTGGGATACACGCCCAACACGATCAGCAGCGCGATGAGCGGTGCGATGACCAGAATCTCGCGCGGTACGAGGTCGCGTAGCTTGTCGTTGCCGTCCTTGACGGGACCGGTCATCATTCGCTGATACATCCACAGGATGTAGACGGCGGAGAGCACCAGCGCGGTCGAGGCGAACACCGCGAACACCGGGTAGCGGGTGAATGTGCCGATCAGCACCAGGAATTCGCTGATGAACGGCGCCAGCCCGGGTAGTGACAGCGTCGCAAGGCCCGAAATCAGGAACGTGCCCGCAAGCACCGGCGCGACTTTCTGCACACCGCCGTAGGACGCGATCAGGCGACTGCCCCTGCGCGACACCAGGAATCCCGCGATCAGGAACAGCGCTGCCGTCGACAGGCCGTGATTGACCATGTACAGCGTCGACCCGGACTGGCCCTGACTGGTCATCACGAAGATGCCGAGGATGATGAAGCCGAAGTGGGAGATCGACGTGTAGGCGATCAACCGCATCACATCGGTCTGGCCGATTGCCACGATCGCGCCGTACACGATGCCGATGACCGCCAGCGTGATGATCATCGGCCGGAAATACGACGCCGAGTCGGGGAACAACTGCAGGCAGTACCGCAACATGCCGAACGTGCCGACCTTGTCCATGACCGCCATCATGAGCACTGCACTGGCGGGGGTGGCCTCGACGGCGGCGTCGGGTAGCCAGCGGTGGAAGGGCCACAACGGCGCCTTGACCGCGAACGCGAACATGAAGCCGAGGAAGAGCAGGTGCATCACGGCCGGGTTGACGACGAACTCGCCGCTCGACACGGCGGCGACGATCGCGCGGAAGTCGAACGTGCCGCCCTCGAAGGCATCGCTGCCTGCGGTCACCACGTAAAGGCCGATCACCGCGGCCAGCATGACCAGACCGCCGAAAAGGTTGTACAGCAGGAACTTCACCGCTGCCTTGGATCGACCCTCGCCCCCGAAGCCGCCGATGAGGAAGTACATCGGGATCAGCATCGCCTCGAAGAACACGTAGAACAGCAATACGTCCAGCGATGTCAGCGACATGATGACCATGCCCTCGACCGCCAGCGTGAGCGCGAAGTAGGCGTGTGTCGAACGTCCGCCCCATGCCGCCTCGTCGCTGACGTCGTTCCATCCCGCGATCAGCAGCAGGGGCACCAGCACCGCGGTCAGCGCGACGATCGCCAGAGCGATGCCGTCCAGCCCGAGGATGTAACCGGTGCCGAACGACGGGATCCACGTGTGCGATTCGACGAATTGGTACTGATCCCCGTTGGGATCGAAATTCACCGCGAGCAGCACCGTGATCGCCAGCACCACTATCGAGAGCACCAACGCCAGCCACTTCGACGCTGCGCGCATCGAGGCGGGCAGCAGGATCACTACAGCTGCGCCCACCATCGGCACGGCCCACAGAACCGTCAGCCACGGGAATGAGGTCACCACAGCTGCACCGCCAGGATCGCGGCGATGACCAGGAACGCGCCGGCCAACATCGACAGCGCGTAGGAACGCGCGTATCCGGTCTCCAACAGTCGCAAGCCCCCTGATGAGCGGGAGACCAAGGCGGCCAACCCTGTTCCCGCGCCGTCCACTGCCTCGTCGTCGATCTCGACCAGCCCCTTGGCGACCAGCTGGCCCGGCCGCATGAAGAGTTCTTCGTTGAGCGCATCGCCGTAGAGGTCCTTGCGGGCCGCCACGGTCAGCGCTGAGCCGGCGGGGACCTCTTCGGGCACCGGCTGCATGCCGTACATGCGGTAGGCGATGCCGATGCCGACGGCCACCACGGCCAGGATCACGGTGGTGACCACCCACACCGGTGCGACGTGGTGGATCTCGTGAGTGCCGACAACGGGTTCCAGCCAGTGCTCCAGCGTGCCGCCGATGGCGAACGCTGCACCGGAACCGACCGACCCGATCGCGAGCAGGATCATCGGCCACGTCATGACCTTCGGCGACTCATGCGGATGGGCATCGGGGGCCCAACGCTTTTCGCCGAAGAACGTCATCAGCATCACCCGGGTCATATAGAACGCGGTGATGCCTGCACCGAGAATCGCGGCGCCACCGAGGATGTAGCCCTTGACGCCGCCGGCGCCGAGCGCGGCCTCGATGATGCCGTCTTTGGAGAAGAACCCGGCCAGTGGGGGTACGCCGATGATCGCCAGGTAGCCGAGTCCGAATGTCGCAAAGGTGATCGGCAGGGCTTTGCGAAGACCGCCGTAGCGTCGCATGTTGACCTCGTCGTTCATGCCGTGCATCACCGACCCCGCGCCGAGGAACAGGCCGGCCTTGAAGAAGCCGTGGGTGAGCAGGTGCATGATCGCGAACGCGTAGCCGGCCGGGCCGAGGCCCGCCGCCAGCACCATGTAGCCGATCTGCGACATCGTCGATGCGGCAAGGGCTTTCTTGATGTCGTCCTTGGCGCAGCCGATGACGGCGCCGAACAGCAGTGTCACCGCGCCGACGATCACGACACCCAGTTGCGCATTGGGTGCAAGGTCGAAGACGGGCCCGGACCGCACGATCAGGTAGACACCCGCGGTCACCATCGTTGCGGCGTGGATGAGCGCCGACACAGGCGTGGGACCCTCCATCGCGTCACCCAGCCAGGACTGCAGCGGCACCTGCGCGGACTTGCCGCACGCGGCCAGCAGGAGCAGCAGGCCGATCGCGGTCAGAACTCCCTCGCTGACCTGCGGCGCTGCGGCGAAGACGCCTGCGAAGGAGATGTTTCCGATGTAGGCGAACATCACCATCAATGCGACGGCCAGGCCGATGTCGCCGACGCGGTTGACGACGAACGCCTTCTTCGCCGCGGTCGCCG
Source organism: uncultured Actinomycetota bacterium (assembly GCA_963843135.1). Taxonomy (GTDB): domain Bacteria; phylum Actinomycetota; class Actinomycetes; order Mycobacteriales; family Mycobacteriaceae; genus Mycobacterium. The sequence continues at coordinate 337,487 of CAWJJA010000018.1, read as the reverse complement.
CAGACGGCTTGTACGACCAGAACCCGATCAGCAGGTACGACGCAAGGCCCACGCCCTCCCAGCCGACGTAGAGGCCGAGGTAGTTGTCGGCGAGGACGAGCAGCAGCATCGCGGACAGGAACAGATTGAGGTACGCGAAAAATCGCCGCCGCTCGGGATCTTCGGCCATGTAGCCGATGGAGTAGATGTGGATCAGCGAGCCGACGCCGGTGATCAGCAGTACGAAGCACATCGACAACTGGTCGAGGTGCAGCCCGAAGTCGACCTGCAGCCCGGCCACCGGCACCCAGCTGAAGAGTGATTCGGCGATGGTGCGGTGTTCGGCGTCGCGGCCGAGCATGTCGGTGAACAGCAGCGCGCCGACGACGAACGCCCCGAGCGAGGCCGCTGTGCCCAGCAGGTGCCCCCAGCCGTTTGTCCGCCGTCCGCCCAACAGAAGGATTGCCGCGCCTGCCAGCGGCAGGGCGATAGTGAGCCACACAGGTATCGTCATCGCGCCTTAGTGTTTCAGCAGACTGGCGTCGTCGACCGAAGCCGAGCGTCGGGTACGGAAGATCGTCATGATGATGGCCAGCCCGATGACCACCTCGCAGGCGGCAACCACCATGGTGAAGAACGCAACCATCTGGCCGTCGAGGTGACCATGCATACGCGAGAACGTCACGAAGGCGAGATTGCAGGCGTTGAGCATCAACTCAACGCACATGAACATGATGATGGCGTTGCGGCGCAACAACACTCCAGCCGCGCCGATAGTGAACAACAGAGCGGACAGATAAAGGTAGTTGTCGGGGTTCATTTGTCTTCACCACCGCCGTTGCTCTGATCCACGGTCCGTTTTTGCAACAGTGCACTGACCGACAGCTCTGAGGCCGATCCGTCGGGAAGGCGGGCAGCCATGTCGACTGCGTTGTTGCGTGCGTACACACCGGGATTGGGCAGTGTCGTCGGGTGCCCACCCGGCTGGAAGCGCGCATGAGCCAGTTCGCGCTGCGTCTGCCGGCGTTCGAAGCGTTCGCGGTGAGCCAGCACCATCGCGCCCAGGGCGGCGGTGATCAGCAGCGCACCGGTCAGCTCGAACGCCCACAGGTACTCGGTGAAGATCAGCGCCGCCAGCCCCTGGACATTGCCGCCCGCATTGGCTTGCTCCAACCCGACGAACCCGCCCAACGAGACGCTGCCGATCCCGGCGATGAGCAGGACGCCGAAGCCCAACCCGACCGCGATGGCCGCAATGCGTTGTCCCCGAATCGTTTCGGCCAGCGCCTCCGAGGTGTCGACGCCAACGAGCATGAGCACGAACAGGAAGAGCATCATCACTGCGCCGGTGTAGACCACGATTTGCACGACGCCGAGGAACAGCGCGTCCTGCGCGATGTAGAAGACCGCAAGGACGATCATCGTGGTGGCCAGGAACATGGCCGAGTACACCGCTTTCGGTGCGGCGACCACGCCGATTGCACCGGCGACCGCGACGGCGCCCAGCACCCAGAACAACACGGCTTCTGTCGTGGAGGTGCGGCCGGCTACGTCGGCGGCCGCTGACGCGAGGAACTCCAACGTCACGTGGCGTCCTCGGCGACTGGCTTGATGTTGCCGCGGTAGTAGTCCTCGTCGGTGCTTCCCGGAGCCATCGGATGGGGCGGGGGCAGCATGCCGGACTTCAGCGGGGCGAGCAGTTTGTCCTTGCCCCAGATCAAGTCGGCGCGATTGTCGTCGGCCATCTCGTACTCGTTGGTCATCGTCAGAGCCCGGGTCGGGCAGGCCTCGATGCACAACCCGCAGCCGATGCAGCGGAGGTAGTTGATCTGGTAGACCTGGCCATAACGCTCACCGGGGGAGAACCGTTCGTCTTCGGAGTTGTCCGCGCCCTCGACGAAGATGGCGTCAGCCGGGCAGGCCCACGCGCACAACTCGCAGCCGATGCACTTCTCCAGCCCGTCGTCGTAGCGGTTGAGTTGGTGCCGGCCGTGGTAGCGCTTGGCGACGGGGCCGGGCTTCTCCGGATACTCCTCGGTGATCCGCTTCTTGAACATCGTGCTGAACGTGACCCCGAAACCCGCGATCGCGTCGAGGAACTTAGGCATCGGCCTTCTCCTTACTCGGCAGGGGTGGCACCGGGTATATGCCCGGGGCCAGCACCGGCTCGGGGATCTTCCGAATGTTTCTGGCGCGCACCGTTCTCCACAGCGCGAACAACACCACCAGGGCGACCACGACCGCCACGGTGATCAGTGCTGTGGTGAGTTGTTCGTAGCCCTGGTTGCGCAGGCTGCGGACGGACGACACGATCACGATCCAAACCAGTGAGATCGGAATCAGGATCTTCCAGCCCAGCGCCATGAACTGGTCGTAGCGCATCCGGGGCAGCGTGCCGCGCAGCCAGAAGAACACGAACATGAAGCCCCAGACCTTCGCGACGAACCACAGCAGTGGCCACCAACCGGTGTTCGCCCCGTCCCACATGTTGATCGGCCACGGCGCATGCCACCCGCCGAAGAACAACGTCGTCGCCAACGCCGACACCGTGAACATGTTGACGTATTCGGCGAGCATGAACATCGCGAACTTGATCGACGAATACTCGGTATGGAATCCGCCGACCAGCTCGCCTTCGGCCTCGGGCAGATCGAAAGGCGCGCGGTTGGTTTCGCCGACCATCGAAATCAGATAGATGAAGAACGACGGCAGTAACGGGAAGATGAACCATAGACCCTGCTGTGCGGCGACGATGCCCGATGTCGACATCGTGCCCGCGTAGATGAAGACCGCGACGAACGACAGGGCCATCGCAATCTCATAGGAGATCACCTGTGCGCTCGATCGAATGCCACCCAACAGCGGATAGGTGGAACCGGAAGCCCAGCCCGCCAATACGATTCCGTACACCCCGATCGACGTCGCGGCGAGCACGAACAGCACGGCCATCGGCATGTCGGTCAGCTGCAGGGCGGTGCGGTGGCCGAAGATCGACACCTCGCCGCCCATCGGGATCACCGAGAACGCGATGAATGCGGGAACCACGGAGATGACCGGCGCCGCAAGGTAGATGAACTTGTCCACATTGGCGGGGATGAGGCCCTCTTTGAGTGCCAGCTTGACGCCGTCGACCAGTGATTGCAGCAGCCCCCACGGTCCGACGCGGTTCGGGCCCGGGCGCATCTGCATGTAGCCCAGGAGTTTTCGCTCGAGCAGGATCGCCACCAACAAGGACAGCATCAGGAAGGCGAAGATGCCGACGGCCTTGAGCAGGATCAGCCACCACGGATCGTGGCCGAACAGCGTCGGATCGGGATAGGTCATCGCTGTGTCCGCTCGATGGAGACGACGGCTCCGGGTGTCACGCCGAGCTGCCGGTACACGGCCGACCCCGGCGAGTTCAGCGGCAGCCACACCGTGCCGTCGGGCATATCGGTGATCAGCAGCGGCAGCGTGATCTCGCCGCGTTCCGTGCGGATGGTCACCAGATCGTCGTCGGCAACGCCGATGTCGCCCGCGGTAGCCGCGGACAGCCGGGTGACCGGCTCGTGGGCGGTGCCCGCGAGGTGCGGTTCGCCGTCCTGCAGGCGTCCGTCGTCGAGCAGCATGCGCCAGCCGGCCAGCACTGCCTGGCCCTTGCCGGGCTTGTCGAGCTGCGCCGGCGGCACCGTCGGTGCGCTCGACCGCTGACCCGCCCACAGTCCCAGCTGCGCCATCTCCTCACCCGCGGCCAGAGCCGTGGGCAGGTTCAGGTCGACGCCGAGCTCGTCGGCGAGGAACTGCAGGACCCGCCTGTCGGGTGTGGCGTTGGTCTGCAGCGCCGGCTCGAACGGGCGAATCCGACCCTCCCAGTTGATGAACGCACCGCCCTTCTCGACGACGGGCGCGACGGGGAAGACCACGTCGGCGCGTTCGGTGACCGCGCTCTCCCGAAGCTCGAGGCTCAGCACGAACGGCGCGGCATCGATCGCTGCAAGGGCAGCGTCAGGGTCGGGAAGGTCGGCGAGCTCAACACCGCCCACCAGCAGCGCTGAAAGCTCACCCGCCCGAGCCGCGTCGAGGATGGCGGCGGTGTCGCGGCCCGGCCTGCTCGGCACTTCGCCGACATGCCATCCCGCGGCGGTCTGTTCGCGGGCAGCGGCGTCACTGACCGGTCGGCCACCAGGCAACAACCCGGGCAGCGCGCCTGCCTCCAGGGCGCCCCGCTCACCGGCCCGTCGCGGTATCCACGCCAGTCGAGCGCCGGTCGCGGCGGCCAATCTGCCTGCGGCGGAGAGTGCTCCGGGCGAGGTGGCCAGGCGTTCACCGACCAGGATGATGGCCCCGGGAAGCGCCAGCTGCGTGTCGTCGGCCAGACCGTCGAGAGCCGCGGCCTCACCGCCGGGCACCGTGGCGACCAACTGGCCGCTCAGCTTGCCCAGCGAACGGGTGGCGAACGCGGCAACCGACTTCACCTGTAGTCCATGCTTGCGGACGGCCTTGCGCAGCCGCAAGAACACGATCGGCGATTCCTCTTCGGGCTCCAGCCCGGCCAACAGCACCGCGGGCGCCTTTTCGAGGTCGGTATAGGTGACCGTCATCGGCTGTCCCGCGACGTGCGCGGCGAGGAACTCGGCCTCCTCTGCGCTGTGCGCCCGTGCCCTGAAGTCGATGTCGTTGGTTTCCAGCACCATTCGGGCGAACTTCGAGTAGGCGTAGGCGTCCTCCACCGTCAGCCGCCCGCCCACCAGCACACCGGCGTTACCGCGGGCGGCGGCCAGTCCGGCGGATGCCACGTTGATGGCCTCCGACCATGACGCCGGCCGGAGTTCGCCGTCCTCGCGGATCAGGGGAGTGGTGATGCGATCACCCTGGGTCGTGTAGGTGAACGCCCACCGGCCCTTGTCGCAGTTCCACTCCTCGTTGACCTCTGGATCGTCACCGGCCAACCGGCGCATGACCTTTCCGCGGCGATGATCGGTGCGCTCCGCGCACCCACTTGCGCAGTGTTCGCACACGCTGGGGCTGGACACCAGGTCGAACGGGCGCGCACGGAACCGGTAGGCCGCACCGGTGAGCGCGCCGACGGGGCAGATCTGCACGGTGTTGCCGGAGTAGTACGACTGGAAGGGCTCACCCGGGGCGATGCCGACCTGTTGCAGCGCACCGCGTTCGAGCAGCTCGATGAACGGGTCGCCGGCGATCTGTTCGGAGAACCGCGTGCAGCGCGCGCACAGCACGCAGCGTTCCCGGTCGAGCAGCACCTCCGACGAGATGTTGATCGGTTTGGGGAAGGTCCGTTTGACGTCCTCGAACCGGGTCTCCGCGCGGCCGTTGGACATCGCCTGGTTCTGCAGCGGGCACTCACCGCCCTTGTCGCACACCGGGCAGTCCAGCGGGTGGTTGATGAGCAGGAGTTCCATCACCCCCTGCTGCGCTTTGTCCGCGGACTCCGACGTCAGCTGGGTACGCACCACCATGTCGGGTGTGCACGTGATCGTGCAGGAGGCCATGGGCTTGCGCTGGCCTTCGACCTCGACGAGGCACTGCCGGCAGGCGCCGACCGGGTCGAGCAGTGGGTGGTCACAGAACCTCGGGATCTGGACGCCGATCAGTTCGGCGGCCCGAATCACCAAGGTGCCCTTGGGCACACTGACCTCCACACCGTCGATGGTGAGGTTCACCATCTCGACGGGGGTGGCGTCGGTGCCGGTATCTGCGGTCTGCGTCATCTAGACCCCCACCCCTTCTGTTGCCATCAGAGTCGAGGCGTGCGGGTCGAACGGACAGCCGCCTGCGAGGTGCTGGTAGTACTCGTCGCGGAAGAACTCGATCGACGACAGGATCGGTGCGGCGGCGCCGTCGCCCAGCGCGCAGAACGACTTTCCGTTGATGTTGTCAGCGATGTCCAGCAGCTTCTGGATGTCGGCTTCGGTGCCCGTACCGGTTTCCAGGCGTGCGTAGATCTGCGCCAGCCAGTACGTGCCCTCCCGGCACGGTGTGCACTTGCCGCAGGATTCATGCGCGTAGAACTCGGTCCAGCGGCGCACGGCGCGCACGACGCAGGTGGTCTCGTCGAAGACCTGCAACGCCTTGGTGCCGAGCATCGTTCCTGCCCCTGCCATGCCCTCGTAATCCAGTGGGACGTCGAGGTGTTCGTCGGTCAGAAGCGGTGTGGACGAGCCGCCGGGCGTCCAGAACTTCAGGCTGTGGCCGGCACGGATGCCGCCGGCGTAGTCGAGTAGCTCGCGCATCGTGATGCCCAGCGGCGCCTCGTACTGTCCCGGGGTGGTGACGTGACCGGACAGCGAGTACAGCGTGAAGCCCGGAGACTTCTCCGAGCCCATCGACCGGAACCAGTCCACCCCGTTGAGCAGCACCGGTGGCACGCTGGCAATGGATTCGACATTGTTGACCACTGTCGGAGAGGCGTAGAGGCCGGCGACGGCGGGAAACGGCGGGCGCAGTCGCGGCTGTCCGCGTCGGCCTTCGAGGGAGTCCAGCAGCGCGGTCTCCTCACCGCAGATGTAGGCGCCCGCTCCGGCGTGCACGATCAGTTCCAGATCGAATCCCGAGCCCAGGATGTCGGTGCCCAGGTAGCCGGCGTCGTACGCCTCGGCGACGGCGGCCTGCAGCCGTCGCAGCACCGGCAGGACTTCGCCGCGGACGTAGATGAACGCATGATGCGCCCGGATCGCGTACGCCGCGATGATGACGCCCTCCACCAGGAAGTGCGGTGTGGTGAGCATCAGCGGAATGTCTTTGCACGTACCGGGTTCGGACTCGTCGGCGTTTACCACGAGGTAGTGCGGCTTGGCGCCGGCGCCCGTGTCGTCTTGGGGGATGAACGACCATTTGGTACCCGTCGGGAAGCCTGCACCACCACGGCCTCGCAGTCCCGAATCCTTCACGGTGGCGATGAGGTCGTCGGGGTCCATCGCGAGCGCCTTTTCCAGCGCGCGGTAGCCGTCATGGCGACGGTAGGTCTCCATCGACCAGGGTTCGGGTTCGTCCCAGAACCGGCTGAGTACGGGGGTCAGTGGTGTCATGTCTTCGAATCCGTTGCATCCGGGTCTGTTTCGGGCTCCTTGGGCTCCGCCGGCACGTTCGCCGACGGGCCCGGTGCCGGTTCGTCCTTGGTGGCCTCGGTTGCAGCGTCCTCGTCGCTGGGTTGATCGTCGGACGACGGCGGGGCGGACCGCGGGTCAGGCGCCTCCATGCCGCGCTCCTTGGCGATGCGCAGTCCGGCGAGGGTGGCGGCCCCGGCAGGCGTTTGCGCGGCGGCCGCTTCGGGATCGGGGAGCCCCGCAAGGACTCTCGCGGTCTCCTTGAACGTGCATAACGGTGCACCACGTGTCGGGAGGGGCGGTTGGCCCTCGCGCAGTCCGTCGACGAGCTCGCGCGCCGACGACGGCGTCTGGTTGTCGAAGAACTCCCAGTTGACCATCACGACCGGCGCGTAGTCACATGCGGCGTTGCACTCGACGTGCTCGAGTGTGACCCGGCCATCATCGGTCGTCTCGCCGGCGTGCAGACCCAGATGGTCTTCCAGCGCTTCGAGAATCGCATCTCCGCCCATGATCGCGCAGAGCGTGTTGGTGCAAACGCCGACCAGATATTCACCGGTCGGCGTGCGGCGGTACATCGAGTAGAAGGTGGCCACCGCGGTGACCTCGGCGTCGGTCAGCCCCAATTGCTTGGCGCAGAACGCGATACCTGCAGGCGTCAGACATCCGTCCTCGGACTGAACGAGGTGCAGCAGTGGCAGCAGCGCCGAGCGGCTCTGCGGATACTTGGCAATCACCTGCTCGGCGTCGGCCGCCAGGCGCGCGGCCACGTCGGCCGGATATGTCTTGGCGCCGTGGATCGGTGGGCCGGGCTCGTCGGGACGCTGACCAAGCTCGAGAAACACAGTCATGACAATCTCTTCTTCGCGCAAGCGCTCATCAGCGGTTGTCTGTTCTTCGCGCAAGCGCTCATCAGCTGTCCACCCCCCCCATTACCGGGTCGATCGACGCCACCGCGGTGATCGCGTCGGCGACCATGCCGCCCTCGCACATCGCCGCCACGGCCTGCAGGTTGTTGAACGACGGGTCCCGATAGTGCACGCGGTACGGGCGCGTGCCCCCGTCGGAGACCATGTGCACGCCGAGCTCACCGCGCGGCGACTCGACCGCGACGTACACCTGGCCCGCGGGGACCCGGATGCCTTCGGTGACGAGCTTGAAGTGGTGGATCAGCCCCTCCATCGAATGGCCCATGATCTTGGCGATGTGTTCCTCGGAGTTGCCGAGCCCGTCGGGCCCGAGCTTCAGGTCCGCGGGCCACGCCAGCTTCTTGTCCTCGATCATCACCGGTTGATCGGACAGCCGTCCTAGCTTTTCTATGCACTGCTCGATGATCTTCAGCGACTCGTGCATCTCCTTGACCCGGATCAGATACCGGCCGTATGAGTCGCATCCGTCGTCGGTGATCACGTCGAAGTCGTAGGTCTCATACCCGCAGTAAGGCTGTGACTTCCGCAAATCGTGGGGCAGACCGGTGGAGCGCAGGCAGGGGCCGGTGATGCCCAGCGCCATGCAACCGGTCAGGTCCAGATAGCCGATGCCCTGGGTGCGCGCCTTCCAGATGTAGTTCTCGCTGAGCAGGTCTTCGAGGTCCTTCAACCTCTTGGGCATCAGCTTGAGCATGTCGCGGATCTGCGGGATGCCCTCGTCGGGCAGATCCATCGCCACCCCGCCGGGACGGATGTAGGCGTTGTTCATCCGGAGCCCGGTGATGGTCTCGAAGATCGACAGGATCTGCTCACGTTCGCGGAAGCCGTAGAACATCGCACCCATGGATCCCAGTTCCATGCCGCCGGTGGCCAGGGCGACCAGGTGGCTGGAGATCCTGTTCAGTTCCATCATCATCACGCGGATGACGCTCGCGCGTTCGGGGATGTCGTCGGTGACCCCGAGCAGTTTCTCGACGCCGAGGCAGTACACCGTCTCATTGAAAAGCGGTGAGAGGTAATCCATTCGGGTGACGAACGTGACACCTTGGGTCCACGTGCGGAATTCGAGGTTCTTTTCGATGCCCGTGTGTAGATACCCGATGCCGCAACGGATCTCGACGATCGTCTCGCCCTCGATTTCGAGGATCAGTCGCAGTACCCCGTGGGTGGAGGGATGCTGTGGGCCCATGTTGACGACGATGCGTTCGCCGGCGTGCGACGCCGCGCTCTTCTTTGCGGCCTCGACAACCTGCTCCCAGTCCTGACCGCCGACGACGACCACCGTTTCGGAGCCGCCCGATTCGGGCGGAGTGTCCGATGCGCTCATCAGTTGTAGGACCTCCGCTGATCGGGCGGCGGGATCTCGGCGCCGTGATACTCGACCGGGATACCGCCAAGGGGGTAGTCCTTGCGCTGTGGGTGGCCCACCCAGTCGTCGGGCATTTCGATACGCGTCAGTGCGGGATGGCCGTCGAAGATGATGCCGAAGAAGTCGTAGGTTTCACGCTCGTGCCAGTCGACCGTCGGATACACCGCGTACAGCGACGGGATGTGGGGGTCGTCGTCGGGTGCGGCGACTTCCACGCGAATGCGGCGGTTGTGGGTGATCGACATCAGCGGATAGGCGGCGTGCAGCTCGCGTCCGCCGTCGTCGGGGTAGTGCACGCCGCTGACCCCGAGGCACAGCTCGAAACGCAGCGCGGGATCGTCACGCAGGGCTTGCGCCACCGCGGGCAGCTGCTCGCGCCGAACCTCCAGCGTCAGCTCGTCGCGGAAGACGACCACCCGCTCGATCGACGCGGTGTAGCCGTCCTCACCGAGGGCTGCGGCCAGCGCGTCGACGACCTCGTCGAAATAGCCGCCGTAGGGGCGCGGCGAGCTGCCGGGCAGTGCCACGGGGCGCACGAGACGGCCGTAGCCGGAGGTATCGCCGGAGCCGCTGGCCCCGAACATGCCGCGCCGTACGCCGATGATCTCGGGCGGTTCGATATCTGCCTGCCGGCCACCCTGGGCGCCGTTGCCGTTCTCGCTTTGTGCTGTGTGTTCTTCGCCAGCGCCCATCACCGCAGCAGCCCTTTTAATTCGATGGTCGGTGTGACCGATAGTGCCGCTTTCTCGGCTTCGCGGATCGCCTCCTCGCGGTGAACGCCGAGCGGCATCTCTTGAATCTTGTCGTGCAGCTTCAGGATTGCGTGCAGCAGCATCTCGGGCCGCGGCGGGCAGCCGGGCAGATAGATGTCGACCGGGACGATGTGGTCGACGCCTTGCACGATCGCGTAATTGTTGAACATGCCGCCCGAGGAGGCGCACACACCCATTGACAGCACCCATTTGGGCTCGGCCATCTGGTCGTAGATCTGGCGGAGCACCGGCGCCATCTTCTGGCTGACGCGACCAGCGACGATCATCAGGTCCGCCTGCCGGGGCGTTGCCGAGAACCGCTCCATGCCGAACCGGGAGATGTCGAACCGCGGTCCCGCTGTTGCCATCATCTCGATCGCGCAGCACGCGAGCCCGAAGGTCGCGGGCCACAGCGACCCCTTCCGGATGTATCCGGCGACTGTCTCGACCGTGGACAGCAGGATCCCGCCGGGCAGCTTCTCTTCTAGTCCCATGCCAGACCTCCCCGCCGCCAGACGTATGCGTAGGCCACGAAGACCACCAGCATGAAAAGAAGCATCTCTACCAGCGCAAACAGCCCGAGACTGTCGAACGCCACCGCCCACGGATAGAGGAAGACGATCTCGATGTCGAAGATGATGAACAACATCGCGGTGAGGTAGTACTTGATCGGGAACCGCTGGCCGGCCGAGTGCGCACTGGCGAGTTCGGGCACCGGCTCGATGCCGCACTCGTAGGGCTCGAGTTTGGAGTGGTTGTAGCGCCTGGGACCGACCAGCAGGGCAATGCCTACCGAGCCGATCGCGAAGGCCGCCGCGATCGCGCCGAGTACCAATATTGGGGTGTACAAATCCATGCCGAGCAAACGCTCCCTCGTGGGCTGTCGATGTGAGCTTACCCACACACTAGCGGGCATGGCGATCAGCGCCACACCTTGGGGTTAATATCGCTGGTAGCACCAAGCCGCTATGTCGTCGTGCCTCGAATAGGTAAGTGCGACAGCTAGATTGGTGTTTGTAGATTATTGGACGGGTGTGCGCAGCAGCGATACCACCGCGTCGCCCAACCGGATCGGGTCGATCGGATGGGGCACTGCCGCCTCCGCACGTGACCAGCTGGCCAGCCAAGCGTCATCCGGCCGCCCGGTGAGTACAAGCACGGGAGGGCAGTCGGCGATCTCGTCCTTGAGCTGTTTGGCGATCCCCAATCCACCGGTCGGGGTGGCCTCTCCGTCGAGGATCACGAGGTCGAAACCGCCCTCATCCATCTGCACGATCACCATCGGGCCCGTCGCGATCTCGACGTACGTCAGCTCGGGCAGCTCGGGGTGCACGCGCTTCCCGAGCGCGAGCTGCACCTGCTCCCGGGTCCTGGGATTGTCGCTGTAGACGAGGACCCGCAGCGGACGCGATGACTCGACCATGCGCCCGATCGTACGGGGCTACCCCGCGTGCCGGAACACAATGTCGCCCGAGATCGTCACGTTGTCGCCGATCATGCCCATCATGTTGCCGTCGACTCCGAAGTCCTGGCGGTTGATCGTCGCCTGCGTCGTCAGTCGCATTCCGCCGTCGCCCACCGGCGTCACCTTCGCCTTCAGCTCCAACGGCTTCGTGGTGCCTTTGATGGTCACCTGCGCACGCAGACCGACGGTGTCCACATCGACGGGCTCCGCGGCGGTGACGACCACGCTGATGTCGGGGAACTTCTCGGCTTCGAAGAAATCAGCGGAGCGCAGATGGTCGTCGCGCTTGGCGATGCCGGTGCGCAGCGAGGAGGTCTTGATGTCGATACGGCCGAAAGCCGTTTGGGGAGCGGTGACTTGGCCGTCACCGCTGAATTCTGTGAAGCGGACCTTGACGGGCATCGCACCCCAGAACGACTTGCTCTTTGCCTCGACGGCGGATTGGTCGGCAACGGCGGTCCACGTGCCCGCCGATGCTGCATCGCTGAAAAATTCGCTGAGGCTTGCCATGTCGTCTCCTGTCAGTTCGTTGAATCGAGAAGTGGAGCCATCTCCGCCGGGTCGAAGTACTCGTCGATGCGTGAGATCAGCCCATCGGTGCCCACCTTGATCACGATGCAGACACGCATGTGGATCGACGCGCCGTTGCGGCTGTTGGCGTGCAGGACGTGCTGTTGGACGAAACCGCCGTCGAAGAACTGGCGGTCGAGTATCTCGTAGCGGCGATCGGTGGTCGTGGTGATGAACCAGTCGATGATCTTCGAGGCCCGCTCTTTTGCGCTGTCCCTGGTGTCGCCGGAGTGCCAGACCAGCACGTCGTCTCCGAAGAGCTGCCTCACCGTGGCGATGTCGCTGCGTGCGATGGCGTCGAACAGCCGGTCGGCGACGTCGACGAGCGTGCCCGATTCGGTGATGGACATTCCCTGATCTCCCTTGACCTAAAGTCAGGTTGAGGTAGAACCATGGATTTCATGGATTCCACACCAACCTTCTCCCGATTTGACGACGCCTACAAGACCCGGAGCGCACCGTGGGTGATCGGCGAGCCGCAGCCGGCGATCGTCGGCCTCGAACGTGCCGGCCTGATACGCAGCAAGGTGCTCGATGCCGGTTGCGGAACCGGTGAGCACTCCATCCTGCTTACCCGGTTGGGCTACGACGTACTCGGCGTCGACGCCGCACCGACCGCGATCGATCAGGCCCGCGAGAACGCGGCCGAGGGCGGGGTCGATGCCCGCTTCGAGGTCGCCGATGCGTTGAACCTCGGTGCCGAGGCGCGCTACGACACCATCGTCGACAGCGCGCTGTTCCACATTTTCGATGACGCCGACAGGCCGAGATACGTCGCCAGCCTGCATGCCGTGTGCAAATCGGGCGCGTTGGTACATGTGCTGGCGCTGTCCGACAAGGGCCGCGGATTCGGACCCGAGGTCAGTGAACGCGTGATCCGCGAGGCATTCGGTGATGGCTGGGTCCTCGAGGCGCTCGACGAGACCACCTATCGCGGCGTGGTCCAGGAACCGCATGTCGAGGCCATGGGCCTGCCGGTGGGATCGGTGGTCGACGAACCGGCCTGGCTCGCGCGCGCCCGTCGCCTCTGAGTGATTTCGGCGTGCGCGGGCACGGTCAGCGTGACCCAGCACGCCGAACCCGCTACGAATCGGCATAGCCGGGGTGGGCGACGTCGAGGCGGCGACGCACGATCGTGCGCAGGCAGCTCACCACGTCGTCGGAGCGGTCGTCGAGGTCGCCGGCGCGGATGGCCGTCGCGAGCCCGGCTTCATCGGTGTAGCCCAGGCCGCCGAGTGCAGCGGTGATGTCGTCGGCAGGCCCGTCGAGCAGTTCGCGCTCGACGATGCGCAACACATTGGCGGCGACGCGGGCGTGGAAGTTGACCGGGCCTTCAATCGCGCCGCGCACCTCGTTGTCGAGAAAATCCGGCGACCGCCGCGATCAGTTCGGCCGCGGTCGGCCGCCCGTACAACCCGCTCATCTGGGGCCACCTCCCGTCAGCAGATCCAGAACGTCCCATTCGGTTTCGGCGACGCGGCGACCGATCGCGGCCAGTTCGACCGACGGACTCTGGCCTGACAGATGCCGTTCGGCCTGGAACCGGCAGATGACTCCCCAGCTCAGGGTGGCCACGGTCAGCCACCAGCGGAAGACGTCGCGATCCAGCTCGATGCCTGCGGCGGCTTCATAGGCGACCAGGAAGCTTTCGACGCTGCCCAGTCCTCCCGCACCGAGATCTTCGGTTGCACCGAACCGCCAGGCCCGGATGCAGAACCAGGCCAGGTCCTCGTACACCTCGCCGGTGTGCACCAGCTCCCAGTCCAGGACAGCCGCCAGACCGTTCTCGTTGACGATCAGATTGCCCATCCGGAAGTCACCGTGCACCAGCACATGCGGTGACGGTGACGGGCGATTGGCGGCCAGCCACCGAAACGCCCATTCGAATGTCGCTGTGGTGTCGCCCATTTCGTCGAGCCGGTGGCGCCATTCTGCGAGCTGGTCGGATTCGATGAGGCCGACGATCCCGTCGGGGTCGGCGCGGTGGATGGCCGCCAGAGCCTGCGCACACTGGCCGAGCAACCGTTCGCGACCGGCATCGTCGAGTGTGCGGTAGATCCGCCTGACGATTGTCTCGCCCGCGATCGCGTCGCAGATCAGATACGGATTACCCAGTGCGGCAGACGAATTGTCGGCGGTCACGATGCGGGGGACAGGGGCCCCGGCAGCGGCTGCCCGCTGCTGCACCGCGGCTTCGAGTTCCATGCTCGCGTGCACATCGTCCGGAGGTGCCGTCCGCAGGATCAACGCCCGCCGGTCATCGGTGACAGCGTCGAACGCCCACGTGGTCCTGCTGGCACCGCCGGTAAGCGTGCGCAGGTTCTCGACGACGACGTCGCCCAGCCCGGGACGCAGTACGGCCTCGAGCTGATCCTTCACTTGCGACCGAATCCGAACAGCCGCTGCGCCACCCGTCGGATCTGGATCTCCTCGGCGCCCTCGGTGATCCGGTAGCGGCGGTGGTGGCGGTAGATGTGCTCGAACGGTTCGTGACGGCTGTAGCCGACGCCGCCCAACACCTGCATGGCCCGGTCGGCGGCCTCGCACACCAGCCGGTTGGCGCGGTAGTTCGCCATCGACACCTTGTCGGAGACTTCCATGTGGTGGTTGCGGTCCAATTCCGAGGCGGCGTAGCGCACCAGCAACCGCACCATCTGGGCCTCGGTCTGCAACTCCACCAGTGGCCACTGAACTGCCTGGTTCACCGCCAGCGGCTTGCCGAACACGATGCGGTCGCCGGCGTACTCGACGGCGCGGTCGATGCAGTGTTGCGCGGCGCCCAGACTGCTGGCGGCCTGGCGAATTCGGTTCTCGTGCAGGAAGGTCTGGCCGACTTCGAGGCCGCGGTCCACTTCGCCGAGCACCGCATCGGTGGCCACGCGGACATCTTTCAGCTCGACCTCACCATGGTCGGTCGGCATATTGAAGGTCCACCAGTAAAACGGCACGGAGAATCCGGGCGTGTCGGTGGGCACCAGGAACGCGGTGATGCCGCGGGCCTGGCCAGGCTCGCCGGACGTGCGGGCGAACACGAGGTCGTGTGTGGCACGATGCACACCGGTGTTGAAGCGCTTGGCGCCGTTGATGATCCACTCGTCGCCGTGTTGTACGGCGGTGGTCTCCAGCCAGGTGGCATCCGACCCGTGGTTGGGTTCGGTCAGCCCGAACGCCATCGACCGTTCCCCGGTGATCAGCGCGTCCGTCCACTCCTTCTTCTGTTGCTCGGTGCCGAATCGGTCCATCATGATGACCTGCGGAAAGTTCCCGACGATCGACGATTCGTCCTGCAGGTCGTTGTGCAGGCCGAGCCCCTTGTGCGCCAGATGCTCACGAATGACGGCCATGTCGATGTTGCTGCCGTCGCGGCCACCGAACTGCGAGGGCAGGCCGTAGCGCAGCCAGCCCGCCGCATCGGCGCGTTTGCGCATCTCGCCGAGCAGGTCTTCCCACTCGCGCCGGGGGATGCCGCCGTTGTCCCAATCGGTGCGCGCATTCTCACGGCGATGGTCGAAGTACTGAATGTTCTCGCGTTCCAGCGGTTTGATCTCCGCTTCGATGAATGCGTCCATGTCGGCGAGCAGGCCTGGCAGATGTTCCGGGAGGGAGAAATCCACGTTGATTCCCTTTCAGTCGTTTCGCCGAGCGCACGGTTGTTCGCGGGTGCACCCGCGATCTGCGTACAACAACCGTGCGTTCGGCGGGTATGTTTAGAAGCCGTACAGCGTCTTCTTCCAGATCCTCGTCAGTGTGGCGATCGCGTCCTCGTCTCCGATCTCGATCCCGAGGCCGGATGTGCCGACGAAGACGGTGGTGAAGTTCTCGAACAGCAGCGCGATCGCCGCCGCGGTGTGTTGTGGATCCAGTTCCGTACCGTAGCCCTGTTCCTGGGCTCGACGCACGGATGCTGCGACGATATCCATGCCGAAGCGCCGGAACTCGTTTTGCACGGCGGCGAAACGAGGCTGCGTCGCGGCGAGCTGGGCGACCGCGATCATGATGCCGATGTTCTGCTTGAACATGTTCCAGTAGCCGGTGACCACAGCGCGGAAGAACACGTCGTCCTCCGGCGAGTCGGGCCCCTCGACGCTCAATCCCGACGGTGCGACCACGTCGTGCAGAAAGGACTGCGCGAGCGCGGCCAGCAGGTCCTCCTTGTCGGCGAAGTAGCGGTAGAACACCGCAGGCGATCTTCCGGCCGCCGATGTGATGTCGCCCAGCGTGGTGCCGTGAAAGCCCCGCTCGGCGAAGAGCTTGCGGGCGGCCTGCTTCGATGGCCTCCCTGGTCTGGCGGCCTTTGGCGCTCAGCGTCTCGGCGGGCACGGTTAGGTGTCGAGAATTCGGTCGCCGGCACGCAGCAGCGAGCTCGGTAGATCGTGCCCGACTGCAATCTGTGCGACACGGGCGGCGGCGATGGCGGCCTGCAGGTCGACGTCGACTCCAATCCCGCTGTCCCGCAACAGGTAGACAAGGTCTTCTGTGGCGATGTTGCCGCTGGCGCCGGGCGCGAACGGGCAGCCGCCGAGCCCGCCGATCGATGCGTCGAGCCGGGTTATGCCGGCGACGACGGCGGCATATGCGCTGGCCAGTCCGGCGCCGCGGGTGTTGTGGAAGTGCGCGCCCAGCGGGACGTCGCCGATCCGGGGGCGAACGAGCGCCACGAGGTCGCTGACCCGCCGCGGTGTGGCGGTGCCGATGGTGTCGGCGATCGCGAGGCGGTCGGCATCGTTGGCACAGGCGGCCGCGACGATGTCCAGCACGCGTTGTGGTGGTGTCGGGCCGTCGAACGGGCAGTCCCACGCGGTGGCGATGATGACCTCGACGGTGACGCCGCTGTCGTGGGCGATCGCGACGATCTCGGGGATCTGCGCGGTCGCCTCCGCAGTGGATCGGCCGACGTTGGAGCGGCTGTGGCCGTCGGCGGCCGACACCACGTACTCGATCGAGCCCAGACCCGCGGCGATCGCGCGTTTGGCGCCGTTGGGGCTGGCCACCAACGCCGAGAATTCGATGTCGGGAAAGTTGTGCAGCTCGGCGGCCAGCTCGGCTGCGTCGGCCAGTGCAGGCACCTTCGACGGTGAGACGAACGCCGTCGCCTCCATCTCCCGCACACCGGTGGCGGCGACGGCTGCCAGCAGTTCGAGCTTGGCCGACAGGGGGATCGGGTCCTCGATCTGCAGTCCGTCGCGCAACGAGACGTCGCGGATGTCGATGTGTTCGGGTAGTGCGGTCATAGGACGCCCTCCTCCTGCAACCTCGTCAACTCGGCATCGCTGCGACCGAGCAGGCCGCCGTAGATCTCGTCGTTGTGCTGGCCGGGCCGTGCCGAGCCGCCGTTACGAATGGTTCCCGGCGTGTCCGAAAGCACCGGCACCACGCCGGGGCCCTTGACGTTTCGCCCGATGCGTTCATCCCAGTGGTCGGCGATCATCCCGCGGGCCTGGAGTTGGGGGTCCTCGACGACCTCGGCGACGGTGTTGATCGGTCCGCTGATCACCCCGGCTTCTGAGAGGGTGGCGATGATGTCGCCGGGCTTACGAGAGGCCGCCCAGTCGCCGATGATCCGGTCGAGCTCGTCCTGATTGCGTCCGCGGGCAACATGATTGACGAATCGGTCGTCGCTGGCGAGCTCGGGCTGTCCCATCGCGGCGCACAGTCTGCGGAAGACAGTGTCCTGATTGGCGGCGATGACCACCCAGCTGCCGTCGGCGGTCGGGTAGATGTTCGACGGGGCGATGCCCTCGAGGCGGGTGCCGGACGGGCCACGGACGACGCCGCCCACGTCGTAGTCCGGAATGGTGGATTCTTGCACGGCCAAACAGGATTCGGTTAGCGCCGCATCGACCACCTGACCTTCGCCGGTGACTGTGCGGCGGTATAAAGCGGCCATTGCCCCCTGGGCGGCGAACATCCCGGCCAGGCTGTCGCCGAGGGACAGCGCCAGTCGCGGGGGAGGGCCACCGGGGAATCCGTTCATGTGTCGCAGGCCGCTGGCCGCTTCGGCGACGGATGCGTAACCGGCCTTGTGCGCTTCCGGCCCGGTCTGCCCGTATCCGGATATCCGCACCAGGATGATGCCCTTGTTGCGTTGGTGCAACACGTCGTAGCCGAGGTTCCACTTCTCCAAAGTGCCGGGCCGAAAGTTCTCCACGATGATGTCTGAGCGCTCGACGAGATCGAGGAAAAGCTCGCGTCCGGCGTCCTCACGCAGGTTCAGGGTGACGGCTTTCTTGTTGCGCGCGTGCACGGTCCAGAAGAAGTGGTGGCCGTCGAGTTCGGCCTGCCCCCAGGTGCGCAACGGGTCGGGCGCGCCCGGCGGCTCGACCTTGATCACCTCGGCGCCCATGTCGCCGAGCAGCCGACCCGCGAACGGTCCGGAGATCAGCGTGCCGACCTCGATGACCCGGATGCCGTCGAGCGGGCCGGTCGTCACAGCGAAAACCCGTGCCTGTGCAGCCAGTCCGTACAGATGCCGACGGCCTGGCGAAGCGCACCGCGCTGATCAGGCCCGGAGTAGTAGTGGTTGGCACCCGGGATCTCGTACATCTCCTTGTCGGCATGTCCGATCGCCTCGAACAGTCGGCGGGTGTGGCTCGGGGTACAGGCGTTGTCCGCCATATTCCCGATCACCAGAGTGGGCACGGCGATCTCCGGACCGGCCTTGACGGCATCGCCATTGGCGTCGTCGTAGCTCCATTGCGACAGCCAACTACGTAGCGTGCAGAACCGGGCGAGGCCGAACGGTCCCATGTTGACCACCTGTGGGTCGCCCAGATACGTGGTGCCCTGTTCGCGTTCGTTGGGGTCGACGGTGGCGTCGAGCCACCTTGGGTCGGCCATCGTGCCGTGTACGACAAACGAGAACTCGTCCGCGGGCCTACCGTCGGCCTCGAGCGCCGCCAGTTTGTCCTTGACCCACTTCGTGATTCGCCGGTTGCGTGCGATCTGCGCCTGCCGGTAGCGGTCGAGGAACTCGGTGGTGTATGGCGGCTGATTTGGGTTGCCCGGGTTGTACAGGTCGAGCTCGGGATCGCGCTTCGTCGGGTCGGATTCATCGAGGATCGACGCGTCCATCCATTCGGTGAGTGTCCCGTGGCGGCTGATGTGCGCGGCCAACATCATGATGCCGTCGGCGGGGATGAGTCCCAACTCGGTCAGGTCGGGGCCGTCACCGGACGGGCTTGCGGTAATGGTGGGGTTCGCGGCCTGCTGCTGGTAGAACACCGACAGCGACCCGCCGCCGCTCCATCCGGCCAGCACCACCTTGCCGTACCCGAGGCGGTTCTTGGCGTCCTTGATGCACTCACCAAGGTCCTCGACCACCTTTTCCATCAACAAGGCGGAGTCGGTGCCGCGGAATCGGCTGTTGCAGTAGATGACGTGATGGCCCGCGCGGGCCAGCGCGTTGATCATCGGCAGGTAGGCACCGCCCCCGATCGGATGCATGAACACCAGCACGGTGTCTGAGGATTTGGTCTTCGGCTTGAGTAAGTAGCTCTCCAGCACGATCAGTTCGGATACTCCGCCGTACACGTCGCGGACACCCGAGAGGTTCTCGTAGGCAATCAGATACGGAATGCGGTCGTATTCGTACTTGACCGACTTCTTTCAGTCGTCGTCATCTAGTGCTGCCCCAGGTCGTTGGCCAGTACCTCTTCGGACGGGATGAGCCTGCGTCGGGTGTCGATCGCGATCACCGACCAGTCGACCTTGTCGTAGTCGTCGAACTTGCGGCGGGCGCGCTCGCGTGCCTTCTCCGGGGCCCCGTGGTGAACACCTTGTGGCGCATGGGAAACCAGGCCGGGCGGCATGGGTATGCCGTAGAGCGATCCACCGTGGAAGAACGCGATCTCATCGAAGTCGACGTTGCGGTGATACCACGGGGTGCGCTCGGTGCCCGGTACGCCCTCGGCGGGCTTGGGCAAGAAGTTCATCACGTAGACGCCGGTGGCCTCCATGAACAGATGCACCGTCGGCGGCAGGTGCACGCTGTTCGACGTCACCACGTTGTAGTCCTCGATGTTGAAGGTGAAGGCGAAATTGTCGCCGCGCCAACCTTCGACGTCAAGCGGATTGTGTTGGTAGTAGAGAGAAGTCGTCCCAGCTCCATCTATCGGGGAATGGATCAGCCGCACTTCGTACTCGTCGCGCCCGTCATCGTCGATAGGGGTTGCCTCGGGGATGACGGCCTGCGATGGGTCGAACGGGAAGTGGCGTCCCAGGTAACCGGGCGCCGGCACGCGGAACTCGTCGGTGGCCTGGATCATCAACAGCGTGGATGCCCCATTTTCGGTGTCGGGTATCTGGCGGAAGGTGCACGCCTTGGGGATGTAGATCCAATCGCCCTCGCGGTAGCGCAGTGGTCCGAACTCCGTCTCAAGCAGGCCCGAGCCTTTGTGTACAAAGCTGAGCAGGTCGCCGTCGACATAGCGAACGAAGAACGGCATCGGCTCGGTGCGCCGCGACAACAGGACCAGACAGTCGGCATTGCTGAACATCAGCAGCGGACCACCCGCGGCGTCACTGGCATCGCTGGGTTTGAGCTCGCTGGACAACACGTCGACCGGCCGCAGCGGCCCGACCGAGCGGTAGGCCGTCGGATCGTTGCGGCGGTACATGTTCGCGGTGCGGCCGGTGAAGCCGCCGCGGCCGAGTTCGTCGTCCTTCAGACCGTCGAGGTCGGCGTGCAGGCGTCGGGGAGTACGGCCTTTTCGCAGGTGGACAAAGGATTCCATGAGTGTCTCCGTCGACAGATGGGCGATCCAAACTAAAACTGACGTTAGTTTTAGTTCTAGGTCCGAGTCAACCCTTGAGGTCGACCCTGATGCTGAGCAGGTTGGTGCCGAAGGTCCGCACGCCGAAGCTGTTGAACTGTGGCAGCGCGCGCAACCGCGCGTGCGGATCGTCATCGGGCACGAGGTGAGCCGTGCCGCTGTGCCACTTGCCGTTGAGCCTCACGCGGACCTTGGGATCGGCCTGGATGTTCTTGACGTACTGCGACTTGTCGCCGAACTCCGAGACGAACCAGAACTGATCACCCTCCCGGCGCCCGCCCAGCGGTGTGCGGCGGGGCTCACCGGATTTGCGTCCCGTCGTCTCCAGCAGTGTCTGGAACGGCATCACCCGCATCAAGCGGTTCGCCACGTTCTTCTGGAAGCCCTTCGTGATCTGATCGCGTAGATCGGCCATGGTTGCCCTTCCTTAGACCATCGCGGTGCGCGATACCTTCATACCCAGTGTGAGCGCCCCGGCGAGTTCGCGGCTGGTGTCGTAGTCGAACACCACATGACCGGCAAGAACATCGACGTCGCGCTTGATGCGCTGCAGCGGGTTGGCCGCGAAGTGAACGCTGGCGCCGGCCGCCTCGAGCAGATCGGCGATCACCGTCCGCGATTCGTGCACGATGTGCGCGGCCGCGAGCCGGGCCTCGGCACGCACCGGCCGGGGGACGGGCTCGCCCGAGGCGACGACTGTTTCGACGTCGGCGACGGTGTCCGCGAGCAGCCCGCGCAGCGCTCGGAGGCGGACGCGCGCTTCGCCTAGCCGCGCCTGTGCCAAGGGCTTCTCCTTCTGCGCGACACCCTCGTACGCGAGGACACGTTCGCCGAGTCGGTCGGCGAAGATCTCGGCGACGCGCTCCGCGCTACCCAACGCCGGCATCGCCGCCAGAAGCGACAATGCGGGCACCATCGGCCATCTGTACGTGTCGGCGTCGTGCAGCCCGGCTCCCGGCGCGGTGCCTGAATAGATGTCGGCAACCCGGACAAGCCGGTACTGCGGGACGAATGCATCGGTGATGACGACGTCATTGGACCCTGTCGCCCGCATACCGTCGGTGTGCCAGACGTCCTCGATGCGGGCGTTCTCAATGGGCAGCAGTGCCAATGCCGGATAAATGGCAGCCGGATCTTCCTCGGGGCCGCACAGTGCACCCACGATGATCCAGTTGCCGTCCATCACGCCCGTCGCCCACGACCACCGGCCGGTCAGCCGGATGCCGTCGCCGGACGGGACCCCTCGACCTGTCGGCGCCAGGGGCGCGGGCGCGAGGAACGGACGCGTTGCGAACGCCTCCTCCTGGGCACGCTCGTCGAACAGGGCGAGCATCCAGTTGTGCAGCGCGTAGAAACCGATGGTCCACGCGCTTGACGCGCACCCGTGCGCCATCCGCCGTACCGGGTCGAGAATTGCCGGCCACTCGGCCTGCGCGCCGCCGAATCGGGCAGGCACCAAGAGCTCGGTGAACCCGGAAGCCTTGAGGTCGGCGACGGTGTCGGCGGGTAACCGGCGCAACCGCTCGGCTTCCTGCGCCCGCTCACCCAGCCGGGCGACAAACTCGGCGGTGATGGCCGGGCTGTCCGAAACCGCGGTCATGGCGGCGACGCTACCATACTTTTTAGTACGGAAACGGGCCCGTCTCGATGGAAATCAGCGCGCCAACATGATGTCGAGGAAGCGTTCCCGCCGTGCTGCTCCGCGGGCGCTGGGCTGCGGCCCCGACAGGTGCAGGAATCCGATTCCTGCCGCGAAGGTGGCCGCCGCGCGCAGGTCAGCCTCCTCGGTATCGAACCCGTAATCCAGGAATGCCTGGCGGACAGCGTTCAGCACCCGCCCGTCCGCGGCGCGCACACTGGCGGCGACCGCCTCGTCGGTGCGGGCCCACTCCCGCATCGCGCGCTCAAGCGTCCAGTGACGAGCGTCGACCAGCGTTGTCATCATTTGCGAGAGCCGCTGTCGGGGAGGAGTGTCGGTGGGCGCGCCGAAGTGGCGCCGTTCCTGGTCTCGGAAGGCGCCCCACGCGTCCACGAGCGCGATGCGATAGCTCGCGATATCGGTGAAATGCCAGTAGAAGCTGCCTTTGGTCACCCCGAGGCGGCTGCACAGCCGGTCGATCTTCAGCGATTTGATGCCCTCTTCGGCAAGGACCGCGTAGCCCGCCTGAATCCAGTCGTCGACGGCCAGGCGGGTGGCCCGGGCCTTTGCCATGCTGTCCAGCCTACGATGCGAATGGCCGGTCACGCGGACGTGGACGTGGTGCGTCAAGTTCACAGGAATCTCGCAACCCGCGCCAGTCGGGCTTTCTCCCGTGCTGGTCGCATGTTTTACTGCACACGCGACAACTGAAATTTTCTCGGTCCGCTCAATGGCCACCGGGCTCAGTCGGGCGGGCGCGACAACGCAGTGAAACAAATGCTGCGCTGTCGATGGCGATCACCAGATCGCGGGAAAAGGCACGCAGAAACCGGAAGATGGATGGGTTTGCAGTATGAGCTTCATTGACAAGTTTCGAGGCGCCTGGGCGCGCCGGTTCGTAGTGGCTGCCGTAGCGGCAGCCCTGCTACCAGGCGTGGTGGGCACCGTCGGGCAATCAGCCACCGCTGGGGCGTTTTCCCGGCCTGGCCTGCCGGTGGAGTACCTCATGGTCCCCTCGCCGTCGATGGGCCGCGACATCAAGATCCAGTTCCAGAAGGGCACCGGGTCGCATGCCGTCTATCTGCTCGACGGTTTGCGCGCCCGCGACGACTTCAACGGCTGGGACCTCGAGACGCAGGCGTTCGAGTGGTACTACGACACCCCGCTGTCACTGATCATGCCCGTCGGCGGTCAGTCGAGCTTCTACACCGACTGGTACTCGCCCGCCTGTGGCAAGAACGGCTGCCAGACATACAAGTGGGAGACCTTCCTGACCAGCGAGTTGCCTCAGTGGCTGTCCTCCGAAAGGGGCGTATCCACCCAGGGGAATGCTGCGGTCGGCCTGTCGATGTCGGGCAACTCGGCGATGATCCTGTCCGTTTACCATCCCGACCAGTTCATCTACGCAGGGGCACTGTCGGCGTTCCTCAACCCGTCCGAGGGCCAGTGGCCGTTCCTGATCAACATGGCGATGGGCGACGCGGGCGGCTTCGACGCCAATGACATGTGGGGCCCGACCGAAGATCCGAACAGTGCCTGGAAGCGCAACGACCCGATGCTGCAGATTCCTGCACTCGTCGCGAACAACACGCGCCTGTGGGTCTACTGCGGTAACGGCACCCCTAATGAGTTGGGCGGTGCGAACATGCCCGCACAGTTCCTCGAGGGTCTGACGATCCGGACCAATGAGACGTTCCGCGACAACTACATCGCCGCGGGCGGTAACAACGCCGTGTTCAACTTCCCGCCCTTCGGCACCCACAGCTGGGAGTACTGGGGTCAGCAGCTTCAGGAGATGAAGCCCGATCTGATCTCGCACCTCGGCAGCTAACGGCACTAGACGCAAGGTCCCCGACACACTCGGCTCGCCCGAGTGATCGGGGACTTTTGCGTCTGATGGAATGAGGTCCCATGTCTGAAGTCAATGCGCTGGTCGCACACCAGGACGCCGAGGGATCCATCACGCTGAAGCACGAGATCGTCGACACGTCCTTCCTGCCGGACGGTGAGGTGCAGATCGCCGTCGAGTACTCGGGCATCAACTACAAGGACGCGCTGGCCATCACACCGAAGGGTGGCGTGGCGCGGGAGTACCCGCTGATTCCCGGCATCGACGTCGCAGGAACGGTAACCGCGAGCTCGTCCTCCGACTTCGCTGTCGGCGACCGCGTCGTCGCGCACGGGTACGACATCGGCACCGGCCGACACGGTGGCTACGCCGACACCGCTCGCTACCCGGCCGACTTCGTGGTGAAGCTCGACGAGTTGACCACGGCGGACGCCGCCGCCATCGGTACGGCCGGATTCACTGCTGCCATGAGCGTCAACGCGATTCGTGCGGCGGGAGTGCAGCCGGCGGACGGCCCGGTCCTGGTCACCGGTGCGACGGGGGGAGTGGGCAGCGTCAGCGTCGATCTGCTGGCCGGACTCGGGTACGAGGTGGTCGCGTCGACGGGCAAGTCCGACGCCCACGACTGGCTGATGGCACTCGGCGCCACTCAGGTGATCGGCCGGCTGCCCGCCGAGGGCGAGAAGGTCCGGGCACTCGGCAAGTCGCAGTGGGCGGGCGTCGTCGACAGCGTCGGCGGTGACACACTGGCCTACGCGTTGAGCACGATGAATTACGGTGGCACAGCTGCGATCTCAGGGCTGGCTCGATCGGCTGACTTGCCGACGACGGTGATGCCCTTCATCCTGCGGGGCGTCACCCTGGCGGGGATCGACTCGGTGCAACTGCCGATCGACGCGCGCCGTGACGTGTGGCGACAGCTCGCCGGCGAGTTGAAACCGGGCCACCTCGGCGAGATCACCAAGGACGTCACGATCCTCGAAGCTCCGCACACGCTGCGCACCATCGTGGGCGGCGGCGTCACCGGCCGGACGCGCGTCGTCGTGCACGACGGGTTCTAACCGAAGCCGGCGAATGGGCCCACACCGCTGGGCCCACGCGCAGGCTGGGGAGTAGGGGACTACTTCAGTTCTGACGACGACAGGCCCAGCAGCCGTCGAGCGACCACCAGCTGCTGAATCTGTTGCGTGCCCTCGAAGATGTCGAGAATCTTGCTGTCCCGGGCCCACTTCTCCAGCAGCGTCTGTTCGGAATAGCCCACGGTGCCTGCCAACTCGACGGCCTTGAGCGTGACGTCGCTGGCGACGCGGCCGGCCTTGGCCTTGCCCATCGACGCTTCCTTGGAGTTCGGAATGTCGTTGTCGGCCTGCCACGCGGAGCGCACCATCAGTAGATAGGCGGCCTCCCAGTCGGATTCCATCCGCAGGAACTCCGCGGCAGGTGCGCTCTGCGCGTATGAGGGCTTGTCGTAGGAGATCTCCACCCCGGCCTCGGTCAAGGTCTTGCGCAACTCCTCGAGCGCGGCACGGGCGATGCCCACCGCCATCGCCGCCACCACCGGGCGGGTGTTGTCGAACGTCTCCATCACCCCGGCAAAGCCCTTGTCCACGTGGATCTCAGGGCTGCCCAGCAGATTGTCCTTGGGTATGCGGGCGTTGTCGAAGCGGAGCACCGCGGTGTCGGACGCCTTGATGCCGAGCTTGTCCTCGAGACGCTCTACCGTGACCCCCGGATGTTCGCGGGGGACGATGAACGACTTGATCGCCGCACGGCCCAGCGACTTGTCCAGCGTCGCCCACACCACGATGTGGGTGGCGCGGGATCCGGCGGTGACGAAGATCTTCTCGCCGTTGATGATGTACTCGTCGCCGTCGAGCTCGGCAGTGGTCGTCACGGCCGCCGAGTCGGAGCCGAAGCCCGGCTCGGTGATTGCCATCGCGGCCCACACGTCCTTGCCGAGTCGCTCGAGCTGTTCGTCGGTGGCCACGCCGGAGATCGCGGCATTGCCGAGGCCCTGACGCGGAACGGAAAGCATCAATGCGACGTCGCCCCAACTGACTTCCATCACGTTGAGCACAGCGGACATGTTGCCGCCGTTGTGGTTGACGCCCGTCGTCTCGGCGCCGTCGCGGAACGCCTCGGCGCCGGCGAAGGCGATGGCGTTGGCAGCCGAGATGCCCTCGAAGAGGGTGGCCAGCGTGTCCAGCTCGACGGGGTACTCGTGCTCCCGCAGATCCCACTTGCGCGAGATGGGTCGCAGCATCTCGGCGGCGCCCTGGTGGGCCTTCTCGATCACCGCTTCAAGTTTCTTCGGCAGTTCCAGATTGATTGCCATGGTTCAACTTTCGGTAAGAGTTGCGACGACTAGATAACGACGACACCCTCGGCGATGCCGATCGCGCGAAGATCGCGGTACCAGCGTTCGACGGGATGCTCCTTGGTGTAACCGTGGCCGCCGAGCAGCTGCACACCGTCGAGTCCGATCTGCATACCCTTGTCGGTGCCCAGCCGCTTGGCCAGCGCCGCTTCCCGGGCGAACGGCAGACCCTGGTCGGCGCGCGACGCTCCGCGCCAGGTGATCAACCGCAGACCGTCGAACTCGATCGCCATGTTGGCGCACATGAACGCCACCGCCTGCCGGTGCGCTATCGGTTCACCGAATGCGTAACGCTCCTTGACATATGGCACGACGTAGTCGAGGACCGCGTGTGCCGTGCCGACGGCCAGCGCCGCCCATCCCAGGCGCGACAGCGCGATGGCCTCCGAGTAATCCCCGTCGCCGGCGTCGTCCTCGCCCAGCCGAGCCGACAGCGGCACGGTGACGTGGTCGAGCTCGACCTGTCCGAGTGCCGCCGCACGAATCCCCATGCTCGGATCGGCGGTGACGGAGACGCCCTGCGATGACGACTCGACGATGAACAGTGCCGGCTTGCCGTTGAGTTGTGCTGCCACAATCAATAATTCGGCGTTCGCGGCAGCAGGCACCAACGACTTGACTCCGTCGAGCCGGTAGCCGCTCGGCGTGCGCACTGCTGTCGTCTTCAGCGCGGTCGGATCGAACAGGGGGTGCGGCTCAGAGATCGCCACACACGCCTGCGGCACGTTGTCCCCGGCGAACTCCTTCAGGTACGTCGCCTGTTGGTCGGCGCTGCCCCAGTGGGTGAGCGCCGAGGCGACCCCGGCGGGCGCCAGGATCGGCAGTGCGAGTCCCATGTCGCCGTAGGACAGTGCCTCGGCGACCAGCACATTGGTGACCGCCGCGCGATGAGCGGCGATTCCGTCGAAGTCCTCGGGAACGTTGATCGCCGTGATGCCCAGTTCGGTGGCCTTGGTGACGAGATCCGCCGGATAGGTCGCGGACGCGTCGGAATCGTGGGCGGCCGGGCGAATGACCTCATCGGCGAACTCGGTCACCGTGTCGACGATCATCTTCTGCTCGTCGTCGGGTGTCAGGTCGAAATAGTCCGAACCACTCTTTTTCAGCCGCGTCGGTCCCCCTTGGGCATCGGAGACGCGCTTGAACTGGCGAGTTGCCGCACCCGCGACCGAGAACACCTGCTTGACGCCGTACTTCAGGCCGCGATTGAAGCGGGTCGCGCAGTTTGTAGCGGTCCAGGAATTCCTGGCCTACCAGCGGGGTCACGATGGCCAGGCCGAGGTCCGTTGCGGAGCGCTTGTGCTTACGCAGGCCGACGCCACTTTCCTTACCTGCCCGCTTGGGCCGCGCTGCGGATCCGCTGTTCGACGGCAGGGTGTTGGTCATTTCAACTGCCTCGCTGTAGAGGTGTGGGGAACTGACTCCAGAGTAAGGTACGCGAACTGACTTGTGAGTAAGGTAGCCGGGCTTGTTGCCCAACTCACAGTGGGGCAGCTCTGCCGGGCGGCGCACTTCCGCAAGGCTCCACGCAGGTCGGACGAAAGATGCGCGCCAACGCGAACGGGGTGAGAGCGTCAATCTGCCGCCGCCAGCAGCTCATCGAACGCGGCCTGCATGCAGTCGGCATAGTGCGCGGGGTCGGGCAGCGCGTCACGGTCTGCGGTGACCCCCATCGAGACGGTTCCGTTGTAGCTCGCGATGACGTGGAAGAGATTCATCCCCGCGATCAACGGTCCCAGACCGGTGACCCGCAGAAGGCGTGCGCCCGCGAAGTAGATCGGCTCTGCGGGTCCTGGCACATTGCTCACCGTGGTGTTGGCGACCGTCGGGCCGCTGAACGGCATCGCCGACGCCGCCCTGACTGTCAGGCCCAGCAGCGTGGTGGGTATCAGCCCGACGAGTTCCATCAGTCGGGAATCGCTCGATGTGTCTGCGCTCTCGCGGAACGCGACTGATTCTTCGACGATCGACACCAGTCTTTTGTGCGGATCCGGCGAATCCGTTTGCAGCGACTGCAATCTGCCGAACAGCCGGTTGCCGCCGGAACCCTTCTCGCTGGAATCTCTGATCGATGCGGGGCAGGCCGCGACGAGTGTCTCCTCGGGCAACTCGTCGTGGTCTTCGAGATAACGCCGCAGCGTCCCGCCGACGTATGCCACCGCTACATCGTTGATCGTCGCCCCGGGCACGCTCGCTTTGATGCGCGCAAAGTCGGCGAGATCGTGGAAGCGGGCCTCGAAAACCCGGTGTGGTGACGCGGAATCATTGAACCTGGTGGCCGGGGCGAACAACGAACCAGACCCCGGGGCCAGCGCCGAGGCGACGCCGTTGGCCAGTTTGCCCGGCAGCCCGGCCAATTGGCGAACAGCCTTCAGCGCACTGGGAACCACGACACTGCTCGCACGCAATGGATACCGCGCAATATTGACCGCGGTCCTCGACACCAGAGTCGCCGTCGACGGCAGTTCGTCTGGTTCCCAAGGTGTTTCAGGCGGTTCAGGGCGTGGCGCATCGGGTACAAGATCGTGCAGGGCGGCCAGCAGTTCGACGCTTTCCATTCCGTCGGCCGCACAGTGGTGCAGCTTCACGCCCACCGCGAACGAGCCAGGCGGGACGCCCGGCACCGAGTTCAGTCCCTCGATGACCGTCATCTCCCACGGCGGACGACGCAAGTCGATCTGCCGGGCATGGATGCGCGCGACCTGGATGCATAGCTGCCGCCAGTCTCCGGGCTGCGGTAATGCGATGTGGCGGACGTGGTACTCGAGATCGAAATTGGGGTCGTCCACCCAGTACGGCATATGCAGGCCGCCGGGAAGTTCGGTCAGCCGCCGCCGAAACGTCGGTGCAAGATGCAACCGACTCTCGATGCCTTCGAGAATTCCCTTGAAGGTGACCCGACCGCCGGGCGCCGTCGAGGGGTCGTAGATCAGCAGCATCTGAATCTGCATCGGTGTCTCGGGCCGCTCGGCCCGCAGCATCATGTCGTCTGTCCAGCTCAGCTGCTGCACGTAAGTTCCCCTCCCAGCAGGCCCGCAATCGCAAGGCTAAGCGCGTCGCAAGGTCAGCGGCGTCAAACGTGCCCGATTCACAGCCTGCTCGGTGACGCGGCCGACCCGCGAGGCTAACCGTTCAGCTTGCTCAGCACGGCGTTGTGCAGCAGCCCGTTGGTGGCGACCGCGCTGCCGCCGTGCGGACCGGCGACGCCGTCGAGACTCGTGAACGCTCCGCCCGCCTCCCGCACCAGGATGTCGAGCGCCGCCAGATCCCACACCTTCACTTCGGGTTCGACTGCCACGTCGACAGCACCCTCGGCGACCAGGCAGTACGACCAGAAGTCGCCGTAGCCACGAACCCGCCACACCTCATCGGTCAGCTCCAGGAATCGCGAGCGCAGCCCGTCCCAGCCGGTGGTCAGGTCGGAATACGTCAGGCTCGCCGAGTCGATGTCGATCGACGCCTGACACCGAGATGCGCCGGCTCTGGCCGCCGAACGACGTGAAAGCGCCTTCTCCGCGGCCGGCCCACCACCGCCGATGCAACGCGGGGGCACTGACGGCGCCGACGACGGGAACGCCGTCGTCGAGCAATGCGATCAACGTGGCCCACACCGGGACGCCACGGACGAAGTTCTTGGTTCCGTCGATGGGGTCGACGACCCATTGACGGCCGGCGAAAACTGCTGTGCCACCGAACTCTTCACCGAGGACGACATCGTCGGGCCGCTCGTTCGCCAGCGTGTCGCGGATCATCGACTCGACGCCTTGGTCGGCGTCCGTCACCGGGGTCAGGTCCGGTTTGGTGTCGACGCGCAGATCGAGTGCGCCGAAACGATCCATCGTCAGTGCGTCCGCCTGCTCAGCCAGTCGCAGCGCCAGCGCCATGTCATCGCGGACCGTATGCATAAGGGACGTCCTACCATGTCGGTGTGTGGGAAATCGCGATGGTCCTGGTGATGGTCGGGGTACTCGTTGCCATCGCGGCCCCCTGGATCATGCGGCGCCGCGGCGCAGGCAGCGACTGGATGCAGGGCCAGCTGCTGGTGACCGGTGTGAGCCCGCGGCCCGACGACGTCACTGGAGAGCAGTTCGTCACGATTACGGGTGTCATCAATGGGCCGACCGTCAACGAGCACGTGATCTATCAGCGTCTGGCGGTCGACGTCGACCAGTGGCCGACGATGTCTGCGCTGTTCCCGGTCGTCTACTCGCCGAAGAATCCGGACAATTGGAGATTCGCACCGACCGCGGCCCCGCCGCAGCCACCACCACCGGGTCCCGAGATCTACTGACCCTCAGCCGTGGCCGATGCGCAGCAGGTCCGCCACGCTGGTCAGCTTCACCCGCGGTCGTCCGTGGGGCTCACCGGATGAGCGTTCGTGTTCGTCGATCAGCTTCCAGTGGTCGTCGGTGACCACCTTCGGTTGACGCTCCACCAGCCATTCCGCCAGCCGCTCGGCGTGATCGTCGCCGAATTCAGCTAGCGAGGCGCCGGCGAGATCCGCGATCAGGGTGTCGACGGTCTGCTGCGAGTCGCTCTTGTTGCTGCCGATGACGCCGGTGGGGCCGCGCTTGATCCAGCCGACGACGTACTCGTTGCGACTGCCCTCGATGCGGCCTTCGGCGTGCGGGATCGTGCCGCTGCGATCGTCGAAAGGCAGGCCTTTCAGCTCCACGCCGCGGTAGCCGACGGCACGAACCACCAGTTGAGCGGGCACCTCCTCGCGCTCGCCCGTGTCCCTGGCCGTGATGCGCCCGTTGTCCTCGATCAGTTCGTTTCGTCCCAGCACGATGGATTCGACCTGGTCGGTGCCTTTGATCTCGATCGGCGAGGTGCGAAACCGGAATACGATCCGGCGCTTGGCGCCCTTCGGGCTCTGCTCGGAGTACCCGCGCAACACCTTGATGTTGTTCTTCACGGTCTTACCCGCGGCCTCCAGATCCTCTTCGGAGATGTCGGCGAAGTCAGCCGGGTCGACGATCACGTCGACGTCGCCGAGACCCTCGAGGTGACCGAGTTCGCGCAGCTCCAGCGTGGTGAACGGAGCCTGCAGCGGTCCGCGCCTTCCGATGATGAGCACTTCTTCGACGCCGCGGTCGTGCAAGGACTGCAGCGCGTGGTCGGCGATGTCGGTGGCCGCCAGGATGTCGGGATCGGTGACCAATATCCGTGCCACGTCCAGCGCGACGTTGCCGTTACCCACAACAACAGCGCGACCGCTCGATATATCCGGGGCCATTTCCTGGAAGTGGGGGTGGGCGTTGTACCAGCCCACGAAGTCGACGGCAGGCACGCTGCCGTCCAGATCTTCGCCCGGGATGCCGAGTGACCGGTCGGACTGGGCGCCGACGGCGTAGATCACCGCGTCGTAGCGTTCGGCCAACTCGGCAGCGTGTACATGGTCGCCGACCACGATGTTGCCGAAGAACCGGAATCGGAGGTCCAGTGCTGTCTTCTCGAACTGGGCGCTGATCGACTTGATCTTCGGATGGTCGGGCGCAACGCCGGAGCGCACCAGCCCCCACGGTGTGGGCAGCATTTCCAGCATGTCGACGCGCACATCCCTTTTCTGGCCTGCGTCGTCTTGAGCGTCTGCGAATTTCAGGAGCGAAGCGGCGGCGAAGTAGCCCGATGGGCCCGAGCCGACGATCGCCACGTGATAGGGGCGCATGGATACCTTTTGTCGAAGGTTTTTGTCGCTGCCCGGCCACGCGCAAAGGGCTGTCGCGTCGTGGCAGGGCTGTTGCCATCTCCGATGCTAAACGCGTACGCACTTTGATCGCCGTTAGTCAGGGATAACGGTGTGTGGATATTGCACAGGTACCCTGAACTCCCGTGCATCCTGACCGTCAAGCCGACCTCGCCGCCCTGGACTCCACCCTGACCACGGTGGAGCGGGTTCTCGACGTCGAGGGGCTGCGTGTCCGGATCGAGAAGCTCGAGCACGAGGCCTCCGACCCCAACCTGTGGGATGACCAGTCCCGGGCGCAGAAAGTCACCAGCGAGCTGTCCCACACCCAGGGTGAGCTGCGCCGCGTCGAGGAGCTCCGGCAGCGCCTCGACGACCTTCCGGTGATGTACGAGCTGGCTGCCGAGGAAGAAGGAGAGGCCGCCGCGGAAGCCGAAGCCGAGGCCGATGCCGAGTTCAAGAAGTTGAGCGAGGACGTCGAGGCGATGGAAGTCCGCACGCTGCTGTCCGGTGAGTACGACCAGCGCGAGGCCCTGCTCAACATCCGCTCCGGCGCGGGTGGCGTTGATGCGGCGGACTGGGCCGAGATGCTGATGCGGATGTACATCCGCTGGGCTGAGCAGCACAACTATCCGGTCGAGGTGTACGACACGTCGTACGCCGAAGAGGCGGGTATCAAGAGCGCCACGTTCGCGGTACTTGCGCCGTTCGCGTACGGCACGTTGTCGGTGGAGCAGGGCACGCACAGATTGGTGCGAATCAGTCCGTTCGACAATCAGGGCAGGCGCCAGACCTCCTTCGCCGAAGTGGAAGTGTTGCCCGTCACCGAAACCACCGACCACATCGACATTCCCGAAAGCGATGTGCGCGTTGACGTGTACCGATCCAGCGGTCCGGGCGGTCAGTCGGTGAACACCACCGACTCGGCGGTTCGACTCACGCACATCCCGACCGGTATCGTGGTCACCTGTCAGAACGAGAAGTCGCAGCTGCAGAACAAGGTTTCGGCGATGCGCGTTCTGCAGGCAAAGTTGTTGGAGCGCAAGCGTTTAGAAGAGCGAGCTGAGATGGACGCCTTGAAGGGCGATGGCGGAAGCTCGTGGGGAAACCAGATGCGTTCCTATGTATTACACCCGTACCAGATGGTAAAGGACTTGCGCACCGAGTACGAGGTCGGTAATCCGACCGCAGTGCTCGACGGAGATATCGACGGCTTCCTCGAGGCCGGAATCCGTTGGCGCAACAGGCGAGATGACGAATAGCAACTTGATCGCACTCGCCCTGGCTGACCGGTGGACCGGTTTTTGGCAGGGCAGCATCGGCGTCTGGATTCTCGAACGAGGCGTGCCGATCGCGCTGTTCCTCATTGGTGGGCTGCTGGCCGCCCGGTTCATCAACTGGGGCGCTCGCCGGATCGTCCGGCGAATCGACGCCGAATATCAGGACACCGACCAGTTGGTGCGCAGCGAGAGCGCCAAGCACCGCCAGGCCGTCGCTTCGGTGATCTCTTGGGTGTCGGTCGCCCTCTTGTTTGTCGTCGTGGCGATCGAGGTGAGCGACACCTTGGCGATTCCGATCGGGTCCCTGGTGGCGCCGGCCGCTGTGTTGGGCGCCGCGCTCGGCTTCGGTGCGCAGCGGATAGTTCAAGATCTGCTTGCCGGCTTCTTCATCATCACCGAAAAGCAATACGGCTTCGGTGATTTGGTGACCTTGTCGATGGTGGGTGTCGACGACGCCACCGGCACCGTCGAGGATGTCACGTTGCGGGTGACGAAGCTGCGCTCCAACGAGGGCGAGGTCTTCACCATCCCTAACGGTCTGATCATCAAGTCCACCAACCTGTCGAAGGACTGGGCCCGCGCCGTCATCGACGTACCGGTGCCGATCACGGCCGACCTCAACCAGGTCAACACAGTGCTGCACGAGGTTTGCCGGGAGGCGATGCAGGACGTCAGTCTGCGACAGTTGCTTCTGGACGAACCGTCCCTGATGGGGGTGGAGAGCATCGAGGTCGACACCGTCAACATCCGGATCGTGGCCCGGACCCTTCCCGGCAAGCAGTTCGAGGTCGGCCGCCGAATACGCATCCGCGTCATCGCCGCCCTCACCAAGGCCGGCATCGTGTCCCACTCCGAGGCTCAGACGACCTCCGTCGAGACGATCGCTCATTCCGCGACGGTCGACGTCGAGGCAGGAACCCGCGGTGCGCCGGAGAAGAACAAATGACGTCGTGGTTCACGGCGAAATTCGGCCGGATGCGAGTCTCGACGCTGGTGCTCCTCGTCGTATTCGTTGCGCTGTTCTGGGCGGATCAGACGTTCCACCCGGAGCCGGCAACACCCGAGGCGCCTGCGCCTGCGGTGGTGCCGCCGGGCTTTGTGCCGGACCCGAACTACACATGGGTGCCGCGTACCAACGTGCGACGGCCCAAGGAGCCCGAGGAAACCACGACCACGACGACGACCACGACGACGACCAGCCCGGCGGACACCACGAGTCCTACGTCGCCGACCAGCCCCACGTCGCCGACGAGTCCCACGTCGCCGACGGAAACCACCCCGGGCGGGCCGGTGACGGATTCGGGCGATTCGGGCTCGCTGGCGCCGATCACCCTGCCTCCTGTGCCGAAGGTGCCCGGACTGACAACGCCGACCACGACTGCGCCCGGCTAGGGCGAAAGAGTCCCCCCGCTACACTGGCGTGCCGTGATGATCACCCTTGACCATGTCTCGAAGATGTATAAGACGTCGGCGCGGCCCGCGCTCGACAATGTGTCGGTCAAGATCGACAAGGGTGAGTTCGTCTTCCTCATCGGGCCATCGGGTTCGGGCAAGTCGACGTTCATGCGGCTACTGCTCGCCGAGGAGACACCCTCATCTGGGGATATCCGCGTATCGAAGTTTCACGTCAACAAGCTGGCCGGCCGCCATATCCCGGGTCTGAGGCAGGTACTGGGCTGCGTGTTCCAGGACTTCCGGCTACTGCAGCAGAAGTCGGTTTTCGACAACGTCGCCTTCGCACTCGAAGTCATCGGCAAGCGCTCAGAGGTGATCAACCGCGTAGTGCCCGACGTACTGGAGATGGTCGGCCTTTCGGGTAAGGCCAACCGACTGCCCAACGAGCTTTCCGGTGGTGAACAGCAGCGGGTGGCCATCGCCCGGGCGTTCGTCAACCGGCCGCTGGTGCTGCTGGCCGACGAGCCGACCGGCAACCTGGACCCCGAGACCAGCAAGGACATCATGGATCTACTCGAGCGCATCAACCGCACCGGGACGACGGTGGTGATGGCCACTCACGACCATCACATCGTCGACTCGATGCGCCAGCGCGTCGTGGAATTGGAATTGGGCAGGCTGGTTCGCGATGAGCAGCGCGGCGTCTACGGAATGGATCGCTAGTGCGCTTCGGATTCCTCATCAATGAGGTCCTCACCGGGTTTCGTCGCAATGTGACGATGACGATCGCGATGATCCTGACGACCGCGATCTCGATCGGCCTGTTCGGCGGCGGCTTACTGGTGGTCCGCCTGGCCGACCAGTCGCGGGACATCTATCTGGATCGCGTGGAGAGCCAGGTCTTTCTGACCAACGACGTCTCCGCCAAGGACCCCACCTGTGACGCCGATCCGTGCAAGGCATTGCGGCAGCAGATCGAGGACCGCGACGATGTGCGCTCGGTGCGGTTCCTCAACCGCGACGAGGCCTACGCCGACGCGGTGAAGAAGTTCCCGGAGTTCAAGGAGTTCGCCGGGCAGGATGCCTTCCCGTCGTCGTTCATCGTCAAGCTCGACGACCCCGAACAGCATCAGCAGTTCGACGAGGCGATGGCCGGCCAGCCCGGAGTGCAACAGGTGCTGAACCAAAAGGTCTTGATCGATCGGCTTTTCGCTGTCCTCGACGGCGTCAGGAATGCCGCGTTCGCGGTGGCCTTCGTGCAGGCGATCGGCGCAATTCTGCTGATAGCCAACATGGTTCAGGTGGCCGCGTACACCAGGCGTACCGAGATCGGCATCATGCGACTGGTCGGCGCTAGCCGGTGGTACACCCAGTTGCCCTTCCTGGTCGAGGCGATGACGGCGGCGTTCGTCGGCGTGGTCATCGCGATCGGCGGGCTCATCCTGGTCCGCGCGTTGTTCCTGGAAAGTGCTCTGGACCAGTTCTATCGGGCCAATCTGATAGCCAAGGTGGACTACGCGGACGTTGTGTACTTCAGTGCGCCGTGGATGCTTTTCCTGGGCATGGCGATGTCGGGTGTCACGGCGTATATCACGCTGCGGTTGTACGTCCGAAGATAGCCATGGCCAGAAAATCCAGCTCAGCAGCCGACGCCGGGAAGTCCAACAACAAGGTCGTCGCGACGAATCGCAAGGCGCGGCACAACTATTCGATTCTCGAGACGTTCGAGGCCGGTGTGCAGCTGGTGGGCACGGAGGTGAAGAGCCTGCGCGACGGGCAGGCCTCGCTTGCCGACTCGTTCGCCACCGTCGACGACGGCGAGGTGTGGTTGCGCAACCTGCACATCCCGGAGTACCACCACGGCAGCTGGACAAATCACCCGCCGCGGCGCAACCGAAAACTGTTGTTGCACCGCAGCCAGATCGACAATCTGATCGGGCGCATCCGCGACGGCAACCTCACCCTGGTTCCGCTGTCGCTGTACTTCTCCGACGGCAAGGTCAAGGTCGAGCTGGCGTTGGCGCGAGGTAAGGAAGCCCGCGACAAGCGGCAGGACATGGCCAAGCGTGATGCTGACCGCGAGATCACCCGCGAGCTCGGCCGCCGCGCCAAAGGCATGACCTGATCGCGCCGGCGGTGGTCGCTGCGGGCGAACCGTTGTATGAAGTTTGCTCAAATAGTGCATCATTGCCTCTAGGTTTCGCGAGATAGCGGGATGAAATGAACCGGGTGTCGCTCACGGGCAACCAGCTGCGCCTCGGATTGTTTGCCGGGGTGCTGGTTCTGCTGTGTGTCAACGCGCTGTCCCTGTGGGGCGACGCGACGGCACGCCAGGTGCATTTCGTGGTGCTGTCAACCGTCGGCGTCGCGGTGGTGGTGTGCGGCCTGGTGGTGGCGTGGCGGGTCACCGGCAAAGCGCTGATCTGGCGACTGCTGGGCGTCGCGACCCTCTTGAGTCACCTGGCCGGTGACGCGATCTGGTGGTCGAGCCGCGCCGCCGCGGGCGGTACCGCGCCGTGGCCTGCCGTCGCCGCATATTTCCTTTCCGCTGTGTTGGCGCTGGCGGCGCTCGCCGTGCTGGCGTCCGTCGGTGTCGGCAGGACCGGTGAGCGAGACGGTCCGGTACGCGCGGCACGCTTGGTCACCGTGATCGACGGGCTGCTGGCAGCCCTGTCGTTCGTGATTCTGGCGGTTTTCGCTGGGGTCGGCGCTCTCACCGGTGCAGCATTGCCCCGATCCGGTAACACCGCGGTGGCGATCACGTACTCCGCGATCCAATTGGTGGTGGTCGTGTCGGCGATGCTGATCGCGATGCTGTATCGGCGCGACCGCCCCTATCGCGCGAACTTTCTTCTGCTGGCTGC
Organism: uncultured Actinomycetota bacterium; assembly: GCA_963843135.1. Taxonomy (GTDB): domain Bacteria; phylum Actinomycetota; class Actinomycetes; order Mycobacteriales; family Mycobacteriaceae; genus Mycobacterium. Next base: position 299,513 of record CAWJJA010000018.1, on the reverse strand, counting down.
CGGCGCAGTGATGCTGGTGGCTTCGGACAGGGTGATCGCTTATCTGCGCACCGTCGGCTTCGAACGCGGCGATCTGTGGGGTGGTATCGGATTCGTCCTCGGCTTGCTGCTGATCGCGTACGGGATGCTGGAACTGAAACCTCCAGCGGCACTGGCTATTAACCACGACGCCATGGACTGGTGGCGCGTGCTGCTGCCGTACCTCGGATTCGTGGGTACCGCGGTGTTGTTCGGGTTCCATGTGATGATCGGACGGCAGTTGAATCTGTTTGTCGTCTGTGGGGCCCTGGTGATGGTCGCGCTCGTCGCTGTCCGGCAGCTCATCGAGGTGCGGTCACAATGGCTGCTGACCAGACGCCTTTATGATGCGCAGCGCGGACTGGCCCATCAGGTGCAGCACGATGCATTGACCGGGCTGCCCAACCGGCTGCTCTTCACCAAGCGGCTCGACGAGGCAATCCACCGTGGCCCATTTGTGTTGATCTTCGTCGATCTCGACGATTTCAAGGAGCTCAACGATCGGTTCGGCCACGCAGGCGGCGACGAACTGCTCTGTGCGGTAGGGGAGCGGCTTCGGCGTTGCGTCGGCGATGCCGACACGCTGGCGCGCATCGGGGGTGACGAGTTCGCGATATTGATCGACGGTGAACTGGAGTTGCCTGAGGTCGTGGCAGATCGCATCCGCGTCACCCTTCGAGACCCGTTCGCCGTCCACGGCTCCGCTGTTCGAGTACGGGCGAGTATGGGTCTGGTCCGTCCCGACGTCGGCCAGCCCCTGCCGACATCCGATGACCTTTTGAGGCAGGCGGATGTCTCGATGTATGCAGGCAAGCGGGTAGGCAAGGACACCGCTGTGGTCTATCGACCGTCTTTGGGCGTCTCGACGGATTTCCCGACTGCGTTGCGAAACGCCAACGGCGGAGTCCCGCCTGGGTTCAGCCTCGCGTACCAGCCGATCGCGCGGCTTTCGGACGCGACGCCGGTCGCGGTCGAGGCCCTGGCGCGGTGGATAGCGCCGAACGGAATCGAAATCTCGCCAGAGACATTCGTTGCCGCGGCGGAGGCGGCAGGGCTCGGGGCAGACCTCGATGCGCTGGTGCTCGACCTGGCATGTGGCGAAGTACAAGAGGCGGGTCTGGACCTCGATCTTCACGTGAACTTCGGCGCTGACCGTCTCGGTGACCCGGCTTTCGAGGAACGGATACGGCGGGCGCTGACGCGGCATTGTTTCCCACCGAGCCGGCTTGTCGTGGAGATCACCGAGACGCTGCCGATCGTTGACCTCGCCCACGCCGCGTCGCAGATCAAGCGGCTGAATGCGCACGGAGTGAAGGTGGCGCTCGACGATTTCGGAGCGGGCTACAACTCCCTGACCTACCTACATGCGTTGCCGGTGCAGATCATCAAACTCGACCGTGGGCTGGCAATAGGCCCCGAGCCCGATCGGATTGTGACGCTGTATCGCTCGGTCATCAGGCTTTGTGGCGAACTGGGGCTTGGCCTCATCGCCGAGGGCATCGAGTCGACCGCACAGGCGGAGATGGTCTACGCCGCCGGATGCCGCCTGGCGCAGGGCCACATGTTCGGGCGCGCCGTGCCGATCGCCGATTTCGAATACCTACGAGGGGCACGGTCGATCCGGTAGTGGGCCTGCCCGGTCTATCGCGAAATGCTCTGGGTGATACTGGGTGCGATTTAGTTAGATAGCCGAATCGTAGGAGCGCCAGAGTTGGCTGAGTCGACCACCTTGCCCCAGACAGATGGCACGGCATATTTCGAGCGTCGCGGCGACAGCTACCACCCACGTTCGATCGCCAGGGGCGGCTGGGGGGCGTTGATCAGCGGGCACGTCGTCGGCGGCCTCTTGGGCTGGGCTGTCGAACAATTCGTCGACGACTCGGACTTCCTTCCAGCGCGACTGACTGTCGATCTGCCGCGGCCGTGCGCGATCGAGCCCATCGAGGTGCGTACCCGCGAAATCCGCAGCGGAAAGCGGTTGCGACTTGTCGAAGCGGTCATTCACCAAGAGGACAAGGTCGTGGCGCAGGCGAGTGGTCTTTTCCTTCGCCGCGGCGAACAGCCGACCGGGACCATCTGGTCACCACTGGTCGAAATGCCGCCGATCCCAACAGACGTACGGCCGAATGCCAACCCGTTGTTCGTCCGCACCTACGGCTGGGGCCTGCCGATCCAGAATCCGGACGAGGACTGGCCGGGTGAGGGCGGAGCGAAGTACACGTGGTTGAGGTTGACCCAGCCGCTCATCGACGGTGAGCCGCTGACGCCTTTCACCCGCGCGGCGATGGCCGCCGATGTGACTGCCTCCCTGGTCAATTGGAGCTCGGAAGGCCTGAAGTTCATCAACGCCGACTACACGCTCACGCTGAGCCGTCTACCGAAGGGGCGCCTGATCGGGCTGGCATCCCGGGGTCATTCCACCCAGGACGGAATCGCGACCGGCTCGGCGACGCTCTTCGATGAGCACGGTGAGATCGGAAGCAGCATCTCGGTCTCGGTGGCGCAGTCGGGATTTGCTCCGCCGTCTCGGTAGGGACGGCACGACGCGGTGAGCATCAGTCCGGCTTGCTGCCGTTAGTGTCGTGCGTGGTCCTAATCGCCATTTCGACACCAGGGTTGTGCACGAGATGTGCTGTTCCCACAGCCGTGGTGTCGAAATGGGCCTTAGCACTGAAATCTGCGGGAGCCCCCCGGCGACGCGTCAACGCTCCCGCCGGACGGCCGCGCTTATTCGGCGTCGGCCAACTCATGTGGCCGGGGCGCAACGAGGGGGGTCGCGGGTTGGTCGGCGCTGGGCCGCTGCCGACGCGCATCCTTTGCGACTCGGCGGCCGAGAACACGTGCCTGCCGATTGGTCACCGCGCGGTTCTTGGCAGCCAGGTCATCCAGTTGTTGCCAGCTGAGGCCGTCGAGGTCGCCGTCCGAGTCATGGGTGGCTATGACGACGCAGCCGCGGAGCAGCGGCACTGTCCGTGCTGTGAAATTTGTTGTTGCCAGAAGTAATTCGGTGGCGATCGTGTTGGCTTGGCGTTGGCACGTCCGCGTCGATGTGGCGAACCAGAAGTCGAACTGGCGGTCCGCGCTGCTCAAACATTGCAAACCTTGACTCGCTACGAGGTGATCGATATCGGCCTTGGTGTAGGCGCGGGTTTCATAAACGACGCCACTTGGGCTGCAGTACAAAACGGTATTCATTCAAATGATCCATTCCACTCTTTCTTCTTCTTCATGGAGTGTGGCGAGCCACACCTCCCTTGTTACGTGTGTTACCCGTGTGACAGCTGAGACAAACCTTAATAACAATCATGAAACAAGACGTTTGACCGCCCCGCTGTGTCTCGACGGGTGTCGAGTTTCTATCGTTACTGGTATGAGCAATGACGCTGATGCCGAACGGGTCGCCGAACTGGCGCGGGACGTGGTCGCTGATCACGACCCCAAAAAGGCGCCGGTCGCCGAGTACCTGGGCGCCTGTTACGACGCCGGCCTGTCGTGGGTGCACTTCCCCGAAGGCCTGGGAGGGCTCGGGGTTTCCCGCGGACTGCAGGCCGTCGCCGATCGCATCCTGCAGGGCGCGGGTGGACCGGTGCCGCTCGGACTCAACCCGATGGGCTACGGCATGGCCGCCCCGACAATCCGCGAGCACGCACAGAGCGAGGATGTGAAGCGTCAGTGGCTGCGGCCGCTGGCCACCACCGAGGACCTCTGGTGTCAGCTGTTCTCGGAGCCGGGTGCCGGGTCCGACCTGGCCGGGCTCGCGACCTCCGCCGTTCCCGACGGTGACGACTGGGTGATCAACGGTCAGAAGGTGTGGACGAGTCTGGCGCACCGGGCCCGCTGGGGGCTGCTGCTGGCCCGCACCAACCCGGATGTGCCCAAGCACAAGGGTCTGTCCTACTTCGTCATCGATATGCACGGCGACGGCGTGGAGACCCGGCCGCTGCGCCAGATCACGGGGCAGGCCGAGTTCAATGAGGTCTACTTCACCGACGCGCGGATTCCGGACAAGCACCGCCTCGGTGAGATCGGCAACGGCTGGAACGTCGCGATGACGACGCTGATGAACGAACGCACCGCCCTCGGCGGCAGCGGCAGTCGGCGCGGTGCGGGCACCATCGCCGACGCCACCGCGCTGTGGGCCTCACGCCCCGAGCGCCACACGCCGGTGCTGCGGGACCGGCTCACTCAGCTGTGGCTGCGCTCGGAGGCGCAGCGGCTCACGTCGGAACGGTCGCGTGCCGCCGCCACTGTCGGCGGCCCGGGGCCGGAAGGTTCGATCGGCAAGCTGGTCGGCGCCGAGCTGAATCAGCACATCTATCCAGTGGTGCATGGATTTCCTTGGGCCCGAAGGACTTCTGTACCGCGGCTACTCGCAGGGCGAGGCCCACCGGCCACCAATAGGCAGGTGATTGGCAGGGGCCCATCCAGCAGAAGTATCTGCGCAGCCGCGCCAACACCATCGAAGGCGGCACGTCCGAGGTGATGCGCAACATTCTCGGCGAGCGCATTCTCGGACTGCCCGGTGACCTGCGTGCCGATTCGGGCATGCCGTGGAAGGAGATTCCCCGTGGCTGAGAAGCTTGCGGATCAACCCGCATTCGCCGCTGAGTACAAGTTCACCGACGAGCAGGCGCAACTGCGCGATGCGGTGCGCAAGTTCAGCGTCGACCACTTCGCCGAGGAGAAGATCCGGGCGCTGATGGAGTCCGACCCGCCGTTCGACGCGAAGGTGTGGGCGCGGCTCGGCGGTGAGCTCGGGGTGCTCGGCCTGTCCGTGCCCGAAGCCGACGGGGGAGTCGGCGGCACTCTGGTCGATCAGGCGGTCGCCATCGAGGAGCTCGGCGCACGGCTGGCGTGCGGCCCGCTGTTCGGCACGGTCTACCTCGCGATCCCGGCGCTGGTCGCCGCCCCGTCCGGAACGGCGCGAGACGAGCTGCTCGGCGAGCTCGTCGAGGGCCGCCGCACCGCGGCCGTCGCGGTGATCGACCGGGCGGGCGTATTCGATCCGGATGCGGTGTCGGTGACCGCTGAGGGCGGTGCGCTGTCGGGCACGGTCGCCCAGGTGGTCGACGGTGGCTTCGTCGATGTGCTGCTGGTTGCCGCCCGCGGATCCGACGGGGTCGCCCTATACGCCGTCGACGCTGCAGGGGAAGGGGTGCAGCGCACATCGCTGGCCACGCTCGACCTCACCCGCTCCGAGGCCAACGTCACCTTCGCCAACGCGCCGGCGACCCTGATCGCTGGGCCCGACGAGACCCCGCGCGTGCTCGAGCACGCGCTGCAGGTCGGTGCGGCACTGCTGGCCGTCGAGCAGGTCGGCGCCGCCGCGCATCTGCTCGACCTGTCGGTCGAGTATGCGAAGTCCCGGCTGCAGTTCGGCAGGCCCATCGGGTCTTTCCAGGGGGTCAAGCATCGGCTCGCGGATCTGCTTGTCGATGTCGAGCACGCCAGATCGACGGCGTATCACGCGATCTGGGCGCTGACCGACGGATCCGACGACGCCGCGCTGGCGACGAGCATCGCGCAGGCAGTCTGCTCGGCCGCCGGCAGCCATGTGGCCACCGACACCATCCAGGTGCACGGAGGAATCGGATTCACCTGGGAGCATCAGGCGCACCTCTACTACAAGCGCGCCGCCACCAACGCGGTGCTGCTGGGCAGCGCCGAGGAGCATCGGGACCGGGTCGCCGCGATGGTGCTGGACAACGCGACCGCAGAAAAGGTGCCGTGGGTGGCCGACGGCACCGCCGTCTGACGCACCCGATCTCCTTCGCGCGAGAGTGCGTGTTTGCGACACGACGCGCCGCTCGCGGGCCCCATTTCGCGCACGCTCGCGGGCCGCGAGCGCTAGCGTCGGGCCGGTGAGCAGCCCCTCGCGCCCTGTGACAGTGCTCGACAAACCCGCCGTCCTCGCCGGCCTCTTCGCGGTATGGAGGGACCTCGACGCACTTGTCGGTGAACTCGATGACAGCCAGTGGCAGACGGAGACATCGCTGCCCGGGTGGAATGTGCACGACGTGGTCTCCCACCTCGTCGGTGCCGAGTCGATGATGCAAGGCGTCGACACTCCCGAGGCCGACATCGACGTGTCAACGCTCGAGCATGTGCACAACGACATCGGTGTGATGAACGAGCGCTGGGTGCGCAAGCTGCGGGATCTCAGTGCTGCAGAGCTGCTTGACACCTTCCGCGCGACGATGGCCGAGCGCCGAAAAGCGTTGTCCGACCTGTCCAATGCGCAGTGGAACGAGGTCACCTTCACCCCGGCCGGGCCGGACAGCTACGGGCGTTTCATGCGGGTGCGCATCTTCGACTGCTGGATGCACGAGCATGACATCCGCGACGCCATCGGAGCGCCCGCCAGCGCCGGCGAGCTCGTCGGGTCTGCGGGCGATCTGGCACTGGACGAGATGGCGGCCAGCATGGGCTTCGTCGTGGGCAAGCTTGGCGGGGCGCCGGACGGATCGCGCGTCTCGCTCGAGCTGACGGGGCCGTTGGGCCGCACGATCAACGTGGCGGTCGAGGGCAGGGCCAAGGTGGTCGACGACTTCGGCGACGACGATCCCACGTCGACGATCCAGCTCGACGGCCTGCTGTTCAGCCGGCTCGCGGGTGGACGCACTCCACTGGCACAGCATGCCGACGCGATCACCTACGGCGGCGACGAGACCGTGGGCAGGCGCGTCGTCGAGCACCTGAATTTCGTCATCTGACAAGGAGGCGCTGGCGACCTGCACCCCCAATCGAAGACCATCGACGCGGCGGCGATGCGGTGTACGGGGTGGTCTACACCGGCGGCACCACCGGCCATCCCAAGGGCGTCATGCTCAGCCACCAAACGTGTTGACCGGCGCGCTGGGTGTGTTGGGCAGCGGTCAGTTCCTCTCGGCAAGGGGCCGACTGTTGCATGTGGCCCCGATGTTCCACATGGCGGACATCGCGACATGGATCTCGGACAATCTGTTGGGTACTACGCACGTGATCCTGAGACCGCCCAGGCCCTGCGCACGGAACTGGCTGCGCACTGCCGCGCCCGTATCGCCGGTACAAGGTGCCGCGCAGCTTCGAGTTTGCATCCGATCTGCCGATGTCGGGGGTGGGCAAGGTGCTCAAACGCGATTTGCGCGAAGCATACTGGTCGAACCGCGACCGGCAGGTGTCATGAGTCGTGGGTCCGTGAAGCGGCATGCTCACCCACCCCGACACAGCTGTTTCGGTGAAGTGGCCTTTGCGCCGCCCCGTGTCGGTAGGTTGGACTGCAATGCAGCAGTTCATTCGGGTGTCACCTGTCGTTTGGCGCGAAGCCGTCCCTGAACTGCGGGGCCGCATTCAACAAGCATCGATGGCCTGATGGGATTCTTCGATTTCGTCCGCGACCGCTGGTCGGTGCTGTCGTTTCTGGCCTATCAGCACATGAGCCTCGTTGTGCAGACATTGCTGGTCGCGACCGCACTCGCCCTCATCATCGGCGTGCTGATCTATCGCTCACCGTGGGGCTCGACGGTCGGCAACACCATTACCGCCGTCGGCCTGACGATTCCGTCATACGCCCTGCTCGGCGTTCTCGTCGGGATCGTCGGAATCGGGGTACTTCCGTCGGTGATCATGCTGGTGTTCTTCGGGTTCTTCCCCATCCTGCGCAACGTCGTCGTGGGCCTCAACGGGGTAGACAAGACACTGATCGAATCGGCCCGAGGCATGGGTATGAACCGTCTCACCACGCTGTGGCGCCTCGAGCTGCCGCTGGCCTGGCCGGTCATCATGACCGGGGTTCGGGTGTCGGCGCAGATGCTGATGGGTATCGCTGCCATTGCGGCATTCGCCCTTGGCCCGGGCTTGGGCGGCTACATCTTCTCGGGCATCTCACGCACAGGTGGTGCCAACGCCACGAACTCCATCGTGGCCGGCACCGTTGGCATCCTGATCCTCGCGATCATTCTCGACACCGTGCTCAACGTCATCACTCGACTCACCACCCCGAGGGGGATCCGTGTCTGACTCGGCAGTCCAAGATTCGCCATCTGCGGGGGCTGAAGGGGCGCACGGCGTCGGCGGTGCCCGTATCTTGCTCGACGGTGTGACCAAGCGCTACGCAGGTCAGGCGACGGCGGCGGTAGACAACGTCACCCTCGAGATTCCGGCCGGCGAGATCGTCATGCTCGTCGGACCTTCGGGTTGCGGCAAGACCACGACGATGAAGATGATCAACCGCCTCATTGAACCGACCTCCGGCCGCATCCTCATCGGCGAGGACGACGTGACGCATCGGGATCCTGACCAACTTCGGCGCCACATCGGTTACGTCATCCAGGGAGCCGGTCTCTTCCCGCATCTGACGGTCGGCGACAACATCGCGATCGTCCCGCGGCTGCTGAAATGGGACAAGAAACGCGTTACCGACCGCATCGATGAGCTGCTGGATCTTGTCGGTCTCGAGCCCGACAAGTACCGGGATCGCTACCCCCGTGAGCTCTCCGGCGGTCAGCAACAACGCATCGGCGTGGCCCGCGCCCTGGCGGCCGACCCGCCGGTATTGCTCATGGATGAGCCTTTCGGCGCGGTCGATCCGATCACGCGGCAGCGTCTACAAGATGAATTGCTCCGGCTACAAGAGGAATTGCGCAAAACCATCGTGTTCGTGACACACGATTTCGACGAGGCGGTCAAGCTGGGCGACCGCATCGCGATCCTGCAGGTTGGCTCCAGAGTCGTGCAGTACGACACTCCCGAACAGATCCTCGCCCACCCCGCCGACAGCTTCGTCAGCGACTTCGTCGGCCACGGTGCGGCGCTCAAACAGCTCACGTTGACCAGAGTCCGCGATGTAGAACTCCACGAGGCCGCCATTGCCCGCGTGGGTGGCGATCCCGCCGAGGCCTTAAGGGCCGCGCAAGCGATCAACCGTGAGCATGTCATTGTCCTCGATGCCCAGGATCGCCCGCAGCGTTGGATGTCGCTTGCGGACCTGCGCGTGCCGAAATCGCTTGAGCGAGTGGACCGCGACGAAGATCTGGAGTCGGTGAACTTGGCGTCGACGCTGAACGACGCCCTCGACGAGATGCTGACTTCGTCGCACGGCGTCGTGGTGGTGACGGGACGCCGCAATACCTATCAGGGCGTCATCCGGATCGAGACCATCATGGATGCGATGTCCGAGCTGCACAGCGCAGCCGAATCCGCGGAGCCGGCGTTGTGACGGTTGTCGTCCCAGAAGTCGCTGAAGACGAAAGTGGGTCGCGGACAGCGCAAGACCGTCGCCGGAGTCTCGCGCGCTGGGTGATCCAGCCCCTTGCATGTGTCATCGCCGTCGTCGGCTCGCTGGTCTATGTCAACGTCGCCGATGTTTCCGATTCTGAGCGCCGATCGCTGGGTGTCTCGAACCTGGTGACCTTGTTGCGCGAGCACATGACGATCAGCCTCGCGGCCACGGTGCTGACGTGCGTGATTGCCATCCCGATCGGGATCGTGCTTACCCGAGGGGGCATGCGTCGTTATTCCAAGCCGATCATCACCGTCGCAGGTTTTGGCCAGGCCGCACCGGCGATCGGATTGATCGCCCTCGGGGCGGTCCTTTTCGGCATCGGGCAGGTCGGCGCCGTCGTTGCGTTGACGATGTACGGCGCGCTGCCGATCATCGCCAACACAGTGACCGGCTTGGACGGCGTCGATCCGCGCCTCGTCGAGGCTGCCCAGGGCATGGGGATGTCCTCGTTTTCCACGCTGCTGCGCGTCGAGTTGCCGTTGGCGCTGCCCGTGATCGTCGCCGGCGTGCGAACAGCGTTGGTACTCATCGTCGGCACCGCCGCTCTCGCATCGTTCACAGGTGGTGGCGGGTTGGGGCAACTGATCACGACGGGGATCAAGTTGCAGCAGAACGTGACATTGGTGGTCGGGGCCATCCTTGTCGCCGCGTTGGCGCTGTTCATCGACTGGCTGGCCCGTGTCGTCGAAATCATCGCAGCCCCAAAAGGACTCTGATTCGTATGACCGCACCCGCCGGCACTTGGTCCAAGGTCATCGCCGTCATTGGCTGCATCATCGTCATCGGCGGGTGTGGATTGCGGTCGGCCAGCGGAGCGGTGCTGGAAGCCGACCCAGGGCTGATCCAGCACTACGATTCACTGGAAGGGGTGCCGATCACCGTTGCAGCCAAAGACTTCACCGAGCAACTGATTCTCGGCAATATGCTCTCGACCATCCTGAGTACCGCGGGGGCCGACGTCACCAACCTGACCAATACGCCCGGTAGCTTCGGGGTGCGCCAGGCCCTGCTCAACGGCGACGCGGACATCTCGCCCGAGTACACGGGAACCGGGTGGATCAATTACCTGGGCAACGAGCAGCCGATAAAGGGGGAGACGGCTCAGTGGCAGGCCGTCAACGAGGCCGACCAGGCCAACGGATTGACCTGGCTCCCACCCGCTCCGATGAACAACACGTATGCCTTCGCGATCCGTGAAGACGCCGCGGAACGTCTCGGGGTCACCCAGCTGTCTGATCTCAGGAAGCTCGACAAATCTGAGCTGACCTTCTGTGTGGAAAGCGAATTCGCCAGCCGCAACGACGGCTTCGTGCCGATGCTGCAGACCTATGGACTGACCCGCGCGGACCTGGGTCGCGTCACGACACTCGACACGGGTGTCGTCTACACCGCGACCGCCGACGGCGACTGCAATTTCGGCGAGGTCTTCACGACCGATGGTCGTATCCCGGCGCTGAACCTGCGGGTACTCGAGGACGACAAGGAGTTCTTCCCGCTCTACAACCTCACCGAGGTCGTCGATACCGACCTGCTCAACAAGCACCCGGAACTGGAAGAGATCTTCGCCCAGCTCAATCCGAGACTCACGAACGAAGCGATGCTGGCATTGAACGCCAAAGTCGACAATGACGGCGAGGATCCTGCGCTGGTGGCGCGCGACTGGCTGATCCAACAGGGCCTGGTGTCGTAGCTGCGTCGACCGGTGCGATTCGTTGCGCCCGCCGGCGGCGTCTAGAACCTTCGATCTCGCCAATGCCTATCCGGATCGCAGGATGAGTCAGGAGCTTCATACTTCGGCACCGTAAGTCGAGGCAGATACGCCGACGTCGCCGCCAGATGTGTGATCTAGCTGGGATTATTTATTCGCTGGCGCGTGTTGTGCTCAGCGGTAGAATGGAATGTCCCGCTGAAAGTCGGCGGGGGTGCGAGGGGCTGAACGGTTTCGACTTCGCGCATCGAATCAAGGGAAGCGTGCCGGTGCAGGCAAGAGACCACCGTAAGCGTCGTTGCAACCAATTAAGCGCCGATTCCAATCAGCGCGACTTCGCACTCGCTGCATAAGCGACTGTGAGTCTGTCAGACCGGGAGCGCCCTCGGCCCGGACCCTGGCATCAGCTAGAGGGACCCACCCACGGGTTCGGTCGCGGAATCCGTGGGGACATCAAACAGCGACTGGGATCGTCATCCTGACTTGTTCGCGTGATCAGGAGATCCGAGTAGAGGCATAGCGAACTGCGCACGGAGAAGCCTCGAGGGAATGCCGTAGGACCCGGGTTCGATTCCCGGCAGCTCCACCGGACGAGACGGGCCAGGGCATGTTTTAGCCCTGGCCCGTTTCCTTTATGGGCACACCCTGAGACCAGGTCGTCCATCTGGTCGGGCTTTAGCGGCGGTAGTTCCGGTGCAGGACGGAACAGAGTGCGACAAGCCCTTCGCGACGAGGTCGTCAGTGTGCCGCATGCGTTGCGGGAGCAACCGCTGCCGTTTAGCCCTCATTCGTGGCGAGTGTTGATTCAATCGAGGCCACCGCCCGGTGGAAACCTCGATATCGGGTCACGAGTCGTCCCTGAGCACGCAGGAGTGCCGGACCGAGCTCCGCGTCCGTTGCGCACGATGCCCAAATTTGCGTTGATGTTGATTTCTCGGCGAACTGACCCGCACTCGACCAACGGCGGTATTAACGTTCCTTTTAATCGGTGGTGAGCGGCTCACCACCCCCGGGGGTAGGGGCTCATGGCAGACAAGGAGGCTCCGGGTGCGGCGAGCGGTGAATGCCGACGTGCGCCGACTACCTTGGTCTGCACCAGCACGCCCTCGGTAAGGCATTGCCAAGCGACGTCGCGGCGTCGGACATGCTGCGGCCACTCTTAGCCAGCGCGCAAAGCAGCGACGACACGCTGGACGGAGTTCGACCGTGACGGCGCCGTCGGGCTTCGCCATGATGGGCTACGCACTTCGCTTCCCGGGCGCGACGGATCCAGGTGAATTCTGGGAGCTGTTGGCGGACGGCAGAGACGCAATGTCAGTGGTGCCCGGGGACCGATGGGACGCCGACGAGTTCTTCGATCCCGACCCCGATGCGCCCGGCAAGATGGTCGCTCGTCGGGCGGGATTCGTCGACGATGTCTCTGGCTTCGACGCCCCATTCTTCGGGGTATCCGCCCGCGAAGCCATGTTCATGGATCCGCAACACCGGCTGATGCTGGAGACCACCTGGTCTGCGGTCGAGCACGCCGGAATGGCGCCAACGGATCTGGCGGGGACCCAAACCGGCGTGTTCATGGGACTGTCCACGCACGAGTTTGCAGGCATGATCGTCCGACTCTCTCGCCTGGAAGACATCGACTTCTATTCCGGCACTGGATGTTCGCCGGCCGCAGGCGCGGGCCGAATCAGTTTCCGGCTGGGCCTTCAGGGGCCCGCCTTGATCGTGGATACCGCGTGCAGCTCATCCTTGGTGGCATTGCACCAGGCATGCCAGGCGCTTGAGTCCGGTGATTGCGATCTGGCCCTGGTCGGCGGAGTCAATGTGATTCTGACTCCGATCCCGATGATCAACTTCTCGCGCGCGCGAATGTTGGCTCCCGATGGGCGGTGCAAGACGTTCGACGCGGCGGCCGACGGCTATGTGCGCGGCGAGGGTTGCGGCGTCGTGGTGCTCAAGCGCATCGACGACGCACTGCGCGACGGCGATCCGATCCGCGCGGTGGTTCGCAGTACCGCCGTCAACCAGGATGGCGCGTCCGGTGGTCTCACGGTGCCCAATGGCGTTGCACAGCAACAAGTCATCGCCACGGCACTGCGCCGCGCCGGTCTCAGAGGGGGCGATGTCGACTATCTCGAGGCGCACGGCACGGGCACCTCGCTAGGTGATCCGATCGAAGTTCAGGCCGCCGGAGCCGTTTTCGGTGAAGGCCGAGATCCTGACCGGCCCTTGCTGATCGGTTCGGTCAAGACCAACATCGGCCATCTAGAGGCCGCCTCCGGGATCGCAGGTCTGATCAAGGTCGCGCTTGCGCTCGAACACGAAGTGCTACCGAAGCATTTGCATTTCCGCCAGCCTTCGCCGTACATCCCTTGGGATCGGTTGCCGGTGCGCGTCGTCACTGATTCGACACCGTGGCAACGCAATGGACGGCCGCGGATCGCCGGGGTGAGTTCGTTCGGATTTTCCGGGACCAATGCCCACGTCCTCATCGAGGAGGCGCCTCAGGCGGTCTCGTCGCGTGTTGGACCCGCCGAGCCAGCGCGCGGCGCGTATCGAATACTGCCGCTCTCTGCGCGTACGCCGGAAGCCCTTGCCGTGTTGGCTTCTCGGTATCGCGACTGGATGGACACGAATCCTGAGGTGGCGCTTGCCGATATCTGCGAGACGGCCGGAGCCGGCCGCTCGCACTTCGAGCATCGCGCTGCGCTGGTGGTGGATTCGCGGTCTAGGGCACGACGACTGCTCGGGGCGCTCCACGAAGACCGTCCGACTCCGGGCCTCACACGCGGCGTGTGTGGTGATCGGCCGAAGACGGCATGGCTGTTTCCGGGGCAGGGCAGTCAGTTCGCAGGAATGGCGCGAGGCTTGTTCGACAGCGAGCCGGTCTTCCACGAGGCCGCCGTGCAATGCGCCGACGCCATGGACGACATCCTGCCGCGGTCTCTTCTCGACGTGTTGTTCGGGCCCGATGGGAACGATCAGACTCTGCGCGACACCACCTTTGCCCAACCCGCCTTGTTCACGGTGGAGTTGGCGCTGGCCTCGCTGTGGCAGTCGTGGGGTATCGAGCCCGACGTGGTGCTGGGTCATAGCGTGGGTCAGTACGCCGCAGCGTGTGTGGCAGGCGTCTTCACGATCGAGGACGGCGCTCGCCTGATCGCCCGGCGCGGATGCTTGTTCGGCCGCCTGCCCGTCGGTGGCGGCATGATCGCGATATTTGCCGATGCCGATGTGCCGGACGGGTTCGCCGCCGAGTTCCCCAGTTTGTCAGTAGCCGCGTACAACGGCGCCAGCACGGTGTTGTCCGGGCCGGTCGCCGAGTTGCAACACGTGGAGAAGTCTTGCTCGCAGTCGGGGATTCGCTGCGAGTGGCTGGAAACCAGTCACGCATTCCACTCCGCGCTTCTCGAGCCTGTGCTTGACGAATTCGAGTCCTATGCGAGCGAAATCGATTACTCGCCAACGCAGTTGATGCTTGTCTGCAATCGGACAGGCGAGGTGCTCCCGGGTCGATCCCGCATCGACGCAGCGTATTGGCGACGGCATGCGCGCCAGCCGGTCCGATTCGCCGAAGGCGTGGCTACGCTGGCCGAGCTGGGCTGCGCTGTTCTGATGGAGCTCGGCCCGCAACCAGTCCTCACCGCGGCAGCGGTGCGGGCGTGGCCCGAAAGCACCAAAACGCCGCACACCATCGCATCGCTGCGCCGTGACACCGACGCCCGACGTTGCATGACAGAGGCGCTGGCCGCCGCTTACGCATCGGGGCACCGGTTGGATTTCGCAGCCCGGCGCGTTCGACCGAACCGGCTGGTCGACCTGCCCACCTACCCGTTCCAACATCGCACCTACTGGTTCCCGGCCTACACCGCTCCAGATCTCAATAGTCGCGCGCGGGCCGTGTCGTCATGGTCCGGCGGTGCCCCAGAAGGCGTGGCTCGGTCGGAAGACGCCGTCGTCGATGCTCGGCCGGTTACAGCCCGAACCGGGGACTGGCTTCTCGGTGTGCCGCCAGAGCAGCGCCTTGAGCGCGTCACCGAGCTCATCGTCGCCGAGTTGAGTGACGCCCTGCGCACTCCCGTCTCCGAGCTCGACCCGGGAGCGGAATTTCTCTCGCTGGGGATGGACTCCTTGACGGCGATGGACTTGCGCCGCCGGCTGCAGGCGGCGCTCGGCACCGAGGTTCCCGCATCCATGGTCTTCGCTCACCCAACGGTGGCGGCACTCGCCGAAGGGCTGATCGCGGTCTGGATGGACAACTCGACCGATGAGACGAAGCGTCAGGTTGCCATTCCCCGCGTATCCCGAGACTACGAACTTCCGCTGTCGCACGCCCAGGAGCAGTTGTGGTTCCTTCATCAGCTGTTGCCGTCATCGAGTGCGTACAACGTCGCCGCGCGAGTGAATATCACGGGTCCCGTGGATCGCCAAGTGCTACAACGCAGCCTCGACGCGCTGGCCGCACAGCACGAGGTCCTTCGTCAGGCCTTCAGGAGCGTGCAGGGCGTCGCGAGGGTGGTGATCAGGCCCCTCCAGCCCTTTGAGCTGCCATTCGAACAGGTCAGCACTGAGGCGGAACTCACGGCGGCCGCAGAGCGGGAAGCGGCAATCCCGTTCGACATCGCGGAGGGGCCATTGCTGCGTGCCCGGCTGTTTGGGCTCGGCGACCAACCACGGGTGTTGGTGCTGACGATGCACCACATCGTCACCGACGGTTGGTCGTTTCGCTTGCTGTTACGTGATCTCGGTCTCGTCTACCAGGCGCTCGAGCGCGGCGAGGCGAATCCGCTCGCCGAATTGCCCATCCAGTACCTGGATTACGCGCAGTGGCAACGAGAACAAATGCGCGGAGCCAACTTCGATGCTCATATCGACTTCTGGAAGGCGGAGCTCGCCGGCGCGCCACCACTGGAGCTCGACACCGACCGACCTCGTCCCAAGATGCCCACATTCCGTGGAGCGCGGACTCATTTCGAGCTGGGGACCGAATGCACCACCGCGCTGCGCGGGCTCTGCCGTGCCGAAAATGTCACGGTGTCGGTGCCCCTGCTGGCGGCATTCGCCACCGTCTTGTCCCGTTACTCGGGGCAGGACGACATCGTCGTCGGCACCCTGACTGCGAACCGCACCAGGATCGAAACCGAAAATTTGATCGGGCTGTTCGTCAACGCGCTTCCGTTGCGGCTCCGCCTTGACGGCAACCCCGACCGCGGGGAGCTGTTAGGGCGTATTCGCCGGCGCATGGTCGAGGTGTTGGCACACCAGGACGTGCCGTTCGATTTGATCGTGAACGCAACCGCACCCGACCGGGACGCCAATCGCAATCCGCTGTTCAGCGTTCAGCTCGTCGTGCAGCCCGCATCGGGCGCCGCTGAACTCGGCGGCCTCGGCCTCGAGGTCGTCGAGCTCGATACGCACACGGCCAAGCGCGATCTCACGTTCACGTTCTTCGATGACGAGACGTTGACCGGGCACGTGGAATACGCTGCCGAACTGTTCGACGCCGCGCGCATCGACCGGCTGATCGCCCACTTTCGATTGGTCCTCGAAGCCATGACGTCGGGGCTCGGGCTGCGACTGTCCGAACTTCCACTGCTAACGGAATCGGAGTCGTCTTACTACGAAATCACTTCTTCACCGCGACTGACGGCGGCGCAGTCGATACCCGAACTGTTCGAGACGACGGTGGACCGCGCGCCGGACGCGGTGGCGGTGACCACGAATGGTGGATCGCTCACCTATCGGGAGGTCGACGCCGCCGCCAATAAACTCGCCCGGCGCCTGAGAAGTCAAGGCGTCGAACCGGGCAACGCGGTGGGATTGTGCGTGGGCCGCACCTCGGCTATGGCGATCGGAATGATCGGCATTCTCAAGGCGGGCGCCGTCTATGTCCCGATCGATCCTTCGTACCCCAAGGACCGGGCAGACGCCATGAGCGACGATGCCGCAGTGGTAGCCGTCCTCCGCGATAGCGATATCCGCAGCGTCGAGGACTGGCCGGAATCGGGGGGCCGCCTCGAAATAGCTAATACTGCAGACGATCTCGCTTACATCATGTACACGTCAGGGTCGACCGGTAGACCGAAGGGGGTTGCGGTCACCCACGGCAGTGTCGTGGAGTACTCCGAGACCCTCGCCGGCGAATTGGGTGTCGTTGCCGACGACGTCTACCTCCAATCCGCGTCGATTTCGTTCTCGTCGTCGGTCCGCCAGATGTTGGTCCCGTTCGCCATCGGGGCCCGCGTGGTCATCGCGACGACCGAGGAGCGTCGTGATCCGCCGCAGCTTCTGCGCCGGATCGGCGAATCAGGTGTGACTGTGGCTGATCTCGTCCCCACCGTCGTCCGCGCAATGCTTGATGCGGTGGCGGCGGGATTCGACTCGTTCGGCACACCGCCGAATCGACTTCGGCTGCTGCTCACAGCGAGCGAGCCGCTGCGTGCAGGCATCGTGCGCGTGTGGCGTCACCTGATTGGCAGTGGCACCACGTGGGTGAACATGTACGGGCAGACCGAGACCACCGGAATTGTCAGCCTCCACCCCGTGGGTGAGCTCCCGGGAGATGAGCAGAGCATCGTGCCAATCGGGCGACCCCGCGGGAATGTGTGCATGTATGTGCTCGACGAGCTGTCGCGGCCCGTTCCGCCGGGGGTCTCCGGCGAGCTGTTCATCGCCGGAAGTGCTTTGGCGCGTGAGTATGTCGGCGACCCGGAGCTCACAGCACAGAAATTCGTTTCCGCTCCATGGGATCCCAATCAGCGCTTGTATGCCACCGGGGACGTGGTGCGGTTGGGCTGGGACGGCACCATCGAGTTCCGCAATCGCGCGGACCGACAAGTCAAGATCCGGGGTCTGCGCGTGGAACCCGCTGAGCTCGACCGCGTTCTGATGGAACACCCCGGCGTGCACGAGGCCGTCAGCGCAGTCCAGTACACGGAGCGTGACGGGAACATTCTGATCGCTTACTTCGCACCTGAGGCCGCGCCGGTGTCGGCGAGCGACCTGCGGGCCCACGTTCGGCGACGACTGCCCGCGCACATGGTTCCCTCGGCCTTCGTGGCACTGGACCGGTTGCCGCAGACGTCCAACGGCAAGCTCGACCTGGCGGCGCTGCCGGACGTCGCGGTCACCCGAGACGACGACGTCGAATACGTCCCTCCGCGCGGAAGTGTCGAACAGGCGCTCGCCGATATCTGGCGCAGCACCTTGGAGGTTGAGCAGATCGGTGCGGGGGACAACTTCTTCGCGCTCGGCGGGCATTCGCTGCTCGCGGCACAGGTGCGTGCGCGAATTCATCAGCGCCTCGGGATCGAGTTGCCGCTGGACGCACTCTTCGACGATCAGTCCTTAGCCGACTTGGCGCGACGAATCGAGGCTGCGGGCCAAGCGGCGGAGACACCGCCGCTGCAGCCCGTGTCGCGTGCGGGAGAGCTGCCCGCATCCTTTGCGCAGGAAGCGATGTTCCTGGCGGAATGCGATAGTCCGGGATCTGCGGCCCATTGGATCGATGTGTCCATCCGCATCGGCGGGCCGCTCGATGCGGCTGAGGTAGTCCGCGCGGTGCAGAGCGTCATTGCGAACCACGAAGTCTTGCGCACAACGTTCCGGGCCTCGGATGTGTCGCTGTCGCAGGTGATCCTCGACTCCTACGTGCCAGACGTACCGATCTTGGGGTTGTTCGCCGACGGCGGCAGCACGCCCGATCAAGCTCCGTGGCGAGATCTCGACAACCGCCCGCCATTTCGGTGCGACTTGACGCGGCTTTCCGAGGACCAGCACGTGCTCCGCCTGCGCGTCCATCGCATGCTCGCCGATGGGCACTCGATGCGGCTGCTGCTCAGTGAGATCGGTGGACTCGTTGCGCGTTCCCTGGGGTTCGACGAGACCGCGAGCACGGACCACGGGCTGGAGTACGCCGATTACGCGGTCTGGGAGCGGGCTTGGCTGACCGGCGCCGCACTTGACGAACGCGTCGACTACTTCTGTCGTCAGTTCGCACATGCCGACGTGCCGCCCCCGCTGCCCACCGACCACCCGCGGACCGATCGCCCGGACCGAAACGGACGCCAGTTCGCGTTCGAGTTCCCTTCTGAGGTCGCCGCTGCGGCTCGCGCGCTGGCCGTGGCCGAGCAGGCCTCGCTGTACTCGGTGCTGCTCGCCGCTTTCGCGGAGGCACTGGGCCGCTACGCAGATCACCGCACAGTCGCTGTCGGCGCGCCGGTGAGCAGACGCACCGATTCTGCGACGCAGCCGATCATCGGACAGTTCATGAACACCGTCCCGCTACTCATCGAGCTCGATGCCGGAGAGGGCCTGCCCGCGCTGGTGCGCAGAGTAAAAGCCATTGTGCTCGGAGCTCTGTCGAACCAGGATGCGCCATGGCACCACGTGCTCGCCGCGCTGGCGGAGCGACATGGACCGGCGGTTCTCGGCATCGGTGAGATCGCGTTCCTCATGGATGACCCGGTACCCGAGGAGCTCGCGATCGGTGGATTCACCTTGACCCGTGTTCCGCCTGATTCGATCGCGATTCGCCGCGAGCTGACCGTCGCGATGAGTACCACGGATGAACAGATGAGCGGAATGGTGACCTATGACGGGGCGCTTTTCGAGACCAGTTCGATTGAGCGAATTGTAATGACTTTCATTGCGGTACTGACATTGTCGCCATCCAGCTGCTGCTGAACCGAGGAAGAGCGATGGACATCAACAACACGGACTTCGAGCACACGGGACCCGGGCGACCGGCGGGATACTTGCTGCGCCAGCGGTGGCAACCGGTGTGCGCCGCCGATGACCTGGAGTCGGGCCGAGCCGTCCCCCTGAAGATCCTGCACACCGAACTCACGCTGTATCGCGGCGATGATGGCGTCGTCCACGTCATCGCGGGGCGCTGCGCGCATCGCGGCGTACTGCTGTCGGTCGGCATTGTCGAAGGAAACTGCGTGCGGTGCCGCTACCACGGCTGGCAGTACGACGAAACCGGGCAGTGTGTCGACCAGCCTGCCGAGCCGAAAAGCTTTGCCGCCAAGGTCCGGATCGCGAGCTACCCAGTAGAGGAGTACTTCGGATTCATCTGGGTGTATCTCGGTGAGGCGCCGGCACCGGAGCTACCGCGGTGGCCCGAACTGGAGGAGTTCGGGCGGTTCCACATCATCGAGCTACGCAAGTGGAACTACTTCCACGACCTGGAGAACACCGTCGACGACGTGCACCAGTTCTGGGTGCACAAGACCGGCGTCTATCAGGACGACGAGATGGTGAGTGAAATCCCCGGAATCACGGCTGAATCAGCAGATTTCGGGCTCACTCAGACCAGCCGATTCACCTCCGGATTCGTGCGGCGGCTCGCCCTGCTGATGCCGAACACGCTGTACTTCACCTCGGGCGCCGGCGTGTTGCGCGACTACAAGAGCTTCCTCTGGAACGTACCGGTGGACGACGAGAGCCACATGATGTTCTTCCTCTTCATCGCCGTGCATCTGCCGCCCGAGGTCGGCCACGAAGTGGCGGCCGGCATGCAAGAGGCGCGCAAGTATCTGGCGCAACTGCGGCCTGTCGAGGAAATCGTCGACGCCGTGCTCAGCGGCCGGGAACGGTGGGAGGACATCGAGGATCGACCGGACCAGGTGCTGATCGAGGACGGCATCGTCCTGCGCGGCCAGGGTGTACTGCCCGACCGTTCGCTGAATACTCTCGGTGGCTCGGACGCGGCAATCATCCTGCTGCGCACGCTCTATGCGCGCGAACTTGCGGCGATCGAGACGGATCGTCCACTGACCAAATTTCCGACCCCTGATGCGGCCGCGCTCGCGCGGCTCGACGGTTGAGCTCCGCAGCTAGAGAAGGGCGCGACACATGACGACCGTCGACGATCTGATGAAACGAATATCCGAGATGATCCGCGAAGATCCCGAGACAGTCCGCAGATTCGGAGCAGCCTGCAAATTCGCGTTATCCGGTGAGGGCGGGCGGACCTTCATCGTCGACATGCGTCCCGGCAACCCGCGAGTGGTCGACGGTGACGGTGAGGCGCAGTGCACGATCAGCATGTCGGCCAGCGACTTCATCAAGTTGGCTGAGCTCCAGGCGAACCCACGGGCGTTGTTCTTTCGGGGCAAGCTTCGCATCAACGGCGACTGGAAGCTCGCCATGAAACTCAACAAGCTCTTCGTGAAGCTGGGCGGCCAAAATGGCTGATAAACAGGACGAATCCTTGACCGTCGGGGCGCAACGTGGCGGGTTTGCGATCATCGGCTACGCGGTGCGCTTCCCCGGCGCCCCAGATGCCGACGAGTACTGGAACTTGTTGCAACAAGGCCGGGATGCAATCTCGGAGGTGCCTCCCGAGCGCTGGGACGTCGAGCGGTTCTACGATCCCGAGCCGGGCGCCGCGGGAAAGATGGTGAGCCGCCGGGCGGGGTTCATCGGGGACATATCGGGGTTCGATGCGTCGTTCTTCGGGGTGTCCACACGCGAGGCGATATTCATGGACCCGCAGCACCGCTTGCTGTTGGAGACAGCCTGGCGGGCCGTCGAGCATTCCGGGAACGCGCCGTCTGCCCTGGCAGGCACCGAAACCGGGGTATTCATGGGGCTTTCCACACAGGACTACCTTTGTCTGCTGACCAATGGCATGAGCCTTGACGAAATCGAGGCCTATCTTGGGACGGGTACGTCTGCCGCCGCCGGAGCCGGCCGGATCAGTTACCGCATGGGGCTACTGGGTCCGGCACTCACGGTGGATACCGCATGTAGCTCGTCGTTGGTCGCGGTTCATCAGGCCTGCCAGGCGCTTCGTTTCGGGGAGTGCGACCTCGCCTTGGCCGGTGGGGTGAACCTCATTATCAGCCCCGCGACGACGATCAACTTCTCCCGCGCACACATGCTGGCCCCAGATGGCCGGTGCAAGACCTTCGATGCGGCGGCCGACGGCTATGTCCGCGGCGAGGGCTGCGGCGTCGTCGTGGTGAAACGGCTGGACGATGCAATCCGCGACGGTGACCAGATTCGTGCCGTAATCCGGGGCAGCGCAGTGAATCAGGACGGCGCCTCGGGTGGACTTACGGTCCCCAACGGCATTGCGCAGCAACGAGTCATCGCCGACGCGTTGCAGCGTGCCGGTGTCGAGGCCGATGACGTCGATTACCTTGAGGCCCACGGAACCGGGACATCGTTGGGCGACCCGATCGAAGTCCAAGCCGCCGGTGCGGTCCTCGGCGCCGGACGTGCTGCCGGGCGGCCGCTGCTGATCGGATCGGTGAAGACGAACATCGGGCATCTGGAAGCTGCCGCGGGGATCGCGGGTCTGATCAAAGTCATCTTGTCGCTCGAGCATGGTGAACTGCCCAAACACTTGAACTTCGAGAATGCGTCACCCCACATTCCGTGGGACCGCCTTCCGGTGCGGGTCGTCGACGAGGCCATGCCGTGGGAGGGCAACGGACGGAACCGAATCGCCGGGGTCAGTGGGTTCGGATTCACCGGGACGAACGCGCACATCATCGTCGAAGAAGCCCCCCGCGAGCGCGTTTCGGATGCGGGTCCAGTCGAGCCGGTCGACGACGGCCGCTGCCACGTCTTGCCCTTGTCAGCTCGCACACCCGATGCGTTGGTGGAGGTGGCACAGCGATACGGCACCTGGTTCAAGGCGCACCTCGAGGTCGAATTGTCGGACGTCTGTTTCAGCGCAGGCGTCACGCGATCACACTTCGAGCACCGGGCCGCGTTGGTAGTGAACTCGACCTCGGCCGCGATCGAGGCACTGGGCGCGCTCGCCGACGATCGGCCGGCGCCGGGTCTGATTCGGTCCGAATGCGGTGACCCGCCCAAGACGGCATGGTTGTTCCCTGGTCAGGGGAGCCAGCACGCCGGGATGGCCAAGGAGCTGTTCGAGACCGAGCCGGTGTTTGCAGAGACCGTGACTCAGTGCGCGGCCGCAGTCAACGACATCCTCGAAAGGCCGCTTTTGGACGTCATTTTCGGCACTGATGGGGACGTCGACGCGGTGCGTCACACCTCGTACGCGCAGCCGGCGTTATTCGCGGTGGAAATGGGCCTTGCGAGGCTCTGGCAGTCGTGGGGACTTGAACCGGACGTCGTGTTGGGCCACAGTGTCGGCCAGTATTCAGCGGCCTGCGTCACGGGTGTGTTCGGGCTCGAGGACGGCGCTCGATTGCTCGCCGAGCGCGGCCGACTGTTCGGCAGCTTGCCTTCTGGCGGTCGGATGGTCGCGGTATTCGCCGAGTCCGACAGGGTTGAAAGCCACGCCGACGAGTTCCCGCGTCTGTCCGTGGCTGCCTACAACGGTGCCAACACCGTGCTGTCTGGTCCGGCGGAGGACCTTGAGCTGGCGGTGGCCGGGCTGACCGCAGACGACGTCAGATGCGAGTGGTTGGACACCAGCCATGCCTTTCATTCCGCGCTGATGGATCCGGTGCTTGATGCGTTCGAGGCATTCGCGACGGGCTTCGAGTTCGCCGCGCCACAGCGGACATTGGTGTGCAATCGCACCGGCGTTGCGGTCGGCAGGCAGGTGAGTCTGGATGCCAACTATTGGCGTCGCCATGCTCGGCAACCCGTCGAGTTCGCCAAGAGTGTGCACGCGCTGGCCGAGCTGGGCTGCGCGCTGCTATTGGAGGTCGGCCCGCAACCAGTGCTCACTGCTGCCGCGCTGCGGGCCTGGCCCGACGCCGATACCATGCCGCAGATCATCGCGTCGTTACGCCGCAATGGTTCCGACCAGCGTCAGCTCAGCGAGGCGTTCGCGCAGGCCTACACTGCGGGCCACCGACCCGATTTCGCCAAGCGCAGGCCGAATGCAGGTCGCAAGGTCGAGCTACCCACGTACCCATTCCAACATCGGCCGTATTGGTTCTCGACGACCCAGTCCGCAGGCCCCACCGATGGCGTGCGAACCGAGACGATTCGACTTCTCGAACAGGGGCGGATCGAAGAACTCGTCGCGCTCGTCGGTGCCCCAGAAGGTGACGGGCAAGCCACGGGCATGTTGAAACTACTTGCCGCCCAGCACAACCAAGAAGTCGGCGCGCAGTCGATCGCGGACGCCCGATATGAGCTCCGCTGGGAGAAGGCGGTCAATCCGGCGCCGGAGTTCGATGCTACCGAGGAGTGCTCATGGCTTCTGATTGCCGACGACGCTGAAACAGCTGTGCCCCTTGCCGACCTCCTCGACGCACGGGGATTCCGGCGTCAGATTCTCGCGTTGCCGGGAACCGACTCGGACGAAGCGCAACTCGAAGCGGCATTCCGAGCCGCAGCCGCCGAGCAAACCACGCTGCGGATTGTGCATCTGGCCAGCCTCGATCCGGAGGGTGCACCATCGGTGCGCTCACTCGATCGCATGCAGCGCCGAGTCCTGCACGGAACGGTGCGGGTCTATCGGGCCGCGGTCGCCGCCGAGATCGATGCAGCTATATGGTTCGTCACTCGCGGCGCGCAGCGGGTTTCGCGAGCGGACACCGTCTCACCAGTGCAGTCCTGCCTATGGGGGTTCTGTCGCACTGCCTCGTTCGAACTTCCCCGCCTCTGGGGTGGGTTGGCGGACATGGCTGCAGGGGGCGCCGATGACTGGGCGGGGTTGATCGCCCACATCCTCGCGGCGCCGCAGGGCGAAGACCAGATCGCGCTGCGGGATGGCGCCGCGTACTTCGCCAGGGTGGACCGGCGCCCGGCAGCGCAGGCAGCACAGCTGGAACTGCGACCTGGCGCGACATACCTGGTGACCGGAGGACTTGGTGCGGTCGGGCTCGAGATCGTCGAGTATCTGGCTGCGCACGGGGCGGGCAACCTCGTGCTGACCGGACGACGGCCGCCCAGCGACTCTGCGCTGTGCGCGATCGACGCGATACGTGAACAGTACGGCTCGACGGTCGTGGTCCTCGCCGCAGACGTTGGCGACCCGGACGATGTCACCCGAATACTCGCCACCATCCGTACGGAATTGCCACCACTGGCAGGGATCGTGCATGCTGCGGGTGAGCTGGGTAACTCCTCGTTGGTCGAGATTGAAGACGCTGAAGTGGATCGGGTGTTCGCGGGAAAAGTCTGGGGTGCTTGGTTTTTGAGTGAGGCGGCCGCGGACATGCGGTTGGACTTCTTCTTGTGTATGTCCTCGCTCGCGGCACTGTGGGGCAGCAGGAGTCAGGTCGCCTACGCCGCGGCCAACTCATTCCTCGACGGGTTGGCATGGCGGATGCGTGAGCGAGGCATCCCTGGTGTCAGCGTCAACTTCGGCCTGTGGTCGGCAGGTATGGGCGACGTCGACAACCGGGACCAAATGCGTGTGCTCGGGATGCTGCCATTGACGTCTGCTGATGCACTGGCCGGAATGGCAGATGCCATCACCGGATCGGCCCCCAGCGTGATGCTGGCTCGAGTCGACTGGACGCGATTCGTGCCATTCCTCCAATTCCAGCGGCCGCGGTCGCTGACGGCGCCCATGGCGCGTGAGCTGCCCGCGTCGTTCGCGCCATATGCGGTGTCGACGTCGGGGAGGGCGACTCCGTTCATCGGCGAGTTGAAGGCCGCCCCCGTGCAACAGCGCAAGAAGCTGATGCTGGAGTACCTTCGCAACGCTGTTGCGGGGGTGACGCGGATCGATGCGCTGCAGATCCGTGACGATGCGGGGTTTTTCGATCTCGGCATGGATTCGCTGATGGCCGTCGAGTTACATCGCGGGCTCGAGCGCGGCCTCGGCACGCAGATCCCGGTGACCATCGCCATGGACCACCCGCGGCTGGCTGACGCCGCGGGATACATCCTCGCCGACGTTCTCGGCCTCGGTTCGGCGGCGCCCGCTCGAACGGAAGCGGTGGCAGCGCCGATCGATGCGAGCCAGCCCATCGCGATCGTCGGCCTCGCGTGCCGCTTCCCTGGCGCCCGCGATGCGGATACGTTCTGGGACTTGCTGTCCGGTGGCGTGGACATGATCAGAGAAGTCCCGGACGACCGCTACGACATCAACGAGTTCTACGATCCGGATCCCGACGCTGCTGGCAAGATGTACACCCGCTACGGCGGCTTCCTCGACGGTATCGACGGATTCGATCCCGAGTTCTTCGGCATCTCTCCGCGCGAAGCAGTGTGGATCGATCCTCAACAACGGCTGGTGCTCGAAACCGCCTGGGAGGGAATCGAACGCGCGGGATACTCGCCCGCGACCCTGCGTGGCAGCAAGAGTGGCGTGTACGTGGGCGTCGGTGCCAACGAGTATTCGTACGTCCTGTCCAACAGCACTCTCCAGGACATCGAGGCACAGTTCGCCACTGGCAATGCCACGAGTGTCATCGCCGGCCGGGTCGCTTTCGCGCTTGGCCTGGAGGGGCCGGCGGTCGCCGTGGATACTGCCTGTAGTTCGTCGCTGGTGGCTATTCACACTGCGTGCCAGGCGCTACATACCGGCGATTGCGACCTCGCACTCGCGGGTGGCGTGAATGTCCTTCTTAGCCCGGTGATCTCCATTGCGACCTCGCGGGCGAGGATGCTTTCCCCCGATGGCAGATGCAAGACCTTCGATGCCGCGGCCGACGGCTATGTCCGCAGCGAAGGGTGCGGGATGCTGGTACTCAAGAGGCTCAGCGACGCAGAGCGAGACGGCGACAGGATCGATGCAGTGGTGCGCGGCTCCGCGGTGAATCAAGACGGCGCGTCCGGCGGCTTGACGGTGCCCAACGGCGGCGCGCAACAGCGCGTCATCGCCGCCGCATTGTCCCGTGCGGGTCTCGCCGGCAGCGACGTCGACTACCTGGAGGCGCACGGCACCGGGACCGCGTTGGGCGACCCCATCGAGATCCAGGCCGCCGCCGCTGCCTACCGCGGCAACGGAGATCCGACCACGCCGTTGTTGATGGGGTCCGTGAAAACCAATATCGGACATCTTGAATCGGCCGCAGGCGTAGCGGGCCTGATCAAGGTCGTACTGTCGCTGCAGCACGAGATCCTGCCAAAGAACCTCCACTTTAGGAATCCGTCGCCACACATCCCGTGGGATCGACTGCCGGTCCGGGTGGTCGACAAGGCGATGCCGTGGCCGGCAAACGGTACGCTGCGGCGTGCCGGAGTCAGCTCCTTCGGGTTCTCTGGAACGAACGCGCACATTCTGATCGAAGAAGCGCCCAGGGAAACGATTGCGACGGTGGCTAATTCCACCGATACGGATGAGTCCGTCGCGCTGACCCCGACCTGTGGCGGCGACCAGGTACAGGTGCTGCCGTTGTCCGCGCGGACACCGCAGGCCCTGGCGGCAATAGCGCAGCGATACCTATCCTGGCTGGATACCCATCCGGCAACGGATATCGCAGACGTCTGCTTTACTGCAGGCACGGGGCGGTCGCACTTCGAGCACCGGGCTGCGCTCGTTGTGACATCAGTGGATCATGCGCGGGAACTACTCGCCGGGCTGGCCGAGAATCGGCTGGGCCCGGGTGCGGTACGTGGCGTGTGTGGTGACCCGCCGAAGACGGCATGGCTGTTCACCGGGCAGGGTAGTCAGTACCCGGGCATGGCGCGCGAACTGTTCGAGACCGAGCCGGTGTTCGCCGATACCGTACGGGGTTGTGCCGATGTGGCAGACGAGATGCTTCCGCGGCCATTGCTCGACGTACTTTTCGACACCGATGGCGACACCGAAAACGCGCTGTGGCACACCTCATTCGCGCAACCCGCCTTGTTCGCCGTGGAGCTGGGCCTTGCCCGGTTGTGGCAATCCTGGGGGATCGAACCCGACGTGGTGCTCGGCCACAGCGTCGGCCAGTACGCGGCGGCTTGTGTGGCCGGGGTTTTCGGTCTCGAGGATGGAGCGCGGTTGGTTGCCGAACGCGGTCGGCTGTTCGGCCTGCTGCCGGATGGCGGCCGAATGGTGGCAGTGTTTGCCGATCCCGAGTACATCGAAGATATTGCCGACGAGTTCCCGCGGGTGTCGGTGGCCGCCTACAACGGGCCTAACACCGTGCTTTCGGGTCCGGCCGACAACCTGGAGGAGTTGATCGCCACGTGCGACAAGGAGGGGATGCGCTACTCATGGCTGGACACCAGCCACGCCTTCCACTCCGAGCTACTGGAACCGGCGCTGGGCGAATTCGGTTCGTACGCTGGACAGTTCGAATTCGCCGTCCCGGTCATGCCGCTGGTCTGCAACCGTACAGGCGCCGTGTTGTCGACCGCCACACCCGTCGACGCGCAATACTGGCGACGACATGCCCGCCAGCCAGTGCAGTTCGCCGAGAGTGTGCGCACCCTCGCGCAGCTGGGCTGCTCGGTGTTGATGGAGATCGGTCCGCAGCCGATTCTGACTGCGGCGGCGCTGCAGGTCTGGCCGGAGGCCTCGGCCCCACCGCGCACTATCGCGTCTGTGCGGAAGGGCGTTGATTCCCGGCGCCAAATCACCGTCGCCGTGGCGGACGCCTACGTCGCAGGACATCGCCCTAGGTTCGCCGCACTGCAGCACGTGCCCCGCCGCAAGGTGGACCTTCCGACCTACCCGTTCGAGCACCGTTCCTATTGGCCGAAGACAGCAGGAACACGACACGACGGGGTCCCGGTTGCCGGGATTCTCGGTGCCGAACAGGATCTCGCAAACGGGGATGTGATCTACACCAGCAGGCTCAGCCTCAAGTCGCAATCGTGGCTGGCCGACCACGTCATCTACGGAATCGTAGTGGTGCCGGGCGCCACGTACGCGGCGATGGTACTCGCGGCGGTGGAAGCCCCTGCGAGCGTAAATGACGTCTTTTTCTACGAGCCTATTCTGTTGGCCGACAAGGACTCCCGTGAGGTTCAGCTGACCTTGCATCCGACCGATGACGGCCAGGAGTGGACGTTCCAGGTGTCCAGTCGCCCGTACGGTGATCGGGAATCGGCCTGGTCGCTTAATGCTGGAGGTACGGTTCGCGCTGGAGTCGAGGACGACCCTGGAACGGATCTTGTGGATCCGGTCGACGCCGTACTCGAGGGACTGATTCGAGTGCGCCCACAACAACTGTTCGACGCGTTCGTGTTGAACGAGCTCGCACTGGGACCCGTGTGGCGATCCTCGCTGAAATCGCTGTGGGTGGGCGACCGCGAGGCGGTCGGCGATCTCGCCGTCGGTGACGAACTCGCGGAGCACACAGGCCGCGAGCCGGTGCACCCGGTGCTGCTCGACCTGTGCACCGGAATCGCGGGGGCCGCGTTGTTTGCCGTTGCGACGGAGACCGACGCCACCGCGGATCTGTTCCTGCCGTTGCGGTACGGACAGCTCACGTTGCGCGACCGGATGCCACGGCGGTTCTACTGCCGCGCACGCTGGCAGACGAGCAATGCCGACAGTGAGGTGCAGGTCTTCGACCTCGACTTCGTGGATCGGGACGGCCACAACTTGGGCGGCATTCGTGAGTTCACCGTGAAACGCGCACCACGAGAGGCTTTGTTGCGCAGCCTCGGTGGAGATGCCACCCGGATGCTCTACAGTGTTGGCTGGCGCGAGATTTCGCCACCGGCCGAACTTGGCGGTGAGAGCATCGGCGGCAACTGGCTGGTCGCCGGTTTCGACGAGCTGGCAGGGGCGCTGGAGGATGCCGTCGTGGTCGACCGTGTCATCGACGCCGGCCATTGCACGCGACTGTTCGCGGACGCCGCCGAACGCGGAACGCCCATCTCAGGGGTGGTCATGCGCGTCGGAGGCGCACCGAATGGCGAGGAGTCCAGCACTGCATTCGAAGCCAGGCTGGAAGCGGAGCTCGGCAACCTACTCGGTGCAGTCCATGCGCTGTTGGAACAGGAGAGAACGGTTCTCACAGGCGGATTGTGGATCGTCACGGAGCGAGCCGCTGCGACCGAACCAGGGGAGCGGGTCGATTCGGTCCAGGCTGCGCTGTGGGGCCTTGGCCGTACCGTCATCGCCGAGCAGCCGATCCTTCGCTGCAGGCTGGTGGATCACGACGGAACCTGTGACGCCGCGCAGATGGCAAGTCTGCTGGTGGCGTCCGGCGCCGAGCCCGAAATCGCACTGCGCCAGGGCAAATTCCTGGCTCCGCGGGTGTTGCCATGGGCGCGCAGCGGATATCTGGCGGTGCCCCGCGGATCCGACTATCGGCTGGCCCCAACCGAACGCGGCTCGATCGACAATCTGCGGTTGCCGGAACTGGAAGTGGCACCACCGGCCGAAGGGCTGGTGCAGGTCAGGCTGGAGGCCGCAGGCGTCAACTTCAGGGACTTGCTGAATGTGCTGGGGCTCTACCCGGGCGACCCAGGACCTGTCGGCGGCGATCTGGCGGGCGTGATTACAGAGGTGGGGCCCGACGTCACAGAATACGAAGTCGGACAGCGGGTCTTCGGCGTTATGGCCGGCTCGATGGCAAGCCGGGTCAACGTGCCCGTTCAACTTCTCGCACCGGTGCCTGCTGGGATCAGCACGACAGCTGCAGCCAGCATGCCCACCGCGGTTCTCACTGTGCTTCTCGCCTTCAAATGGGCGAAGGTGCGGCCCGGCGACCGGGTGTTGGTCCACGCCGCCAGCGGTGGCGTCGGCCTCGCCGCGGTCCAACTGGCACAGCAACGCGGCGCGGTCGTCTATGCCACCGCCAGCACGTACAAGCGAGCCACCTTGCGCAAGTTGGGCGTTGAGCACATCTACGACTCCCGCAATACGGATTTCGCCGATCAGATCCTCGCTGATACCGACGGCGCTGGCGTCGACGTGGTGCTCAACAGTCTCACCAGCGAGGGGTTCGTCGCGGCGACTGTGCGGGCGACTGCGCCGAACGGTCGGTTCGTCGAGATCGCCAAGCGGGACATCTGGAGCACCGAGCAGATGGCGGAGGTCCGGCCGGACGTCGACTACGAGATCCTGGCACTCGACGTTCTGATGGCAACCGAACCAGAGCGGATCCGCGATCTGATGGCCGAGGTGGCGAATGGTTTGGACAGCAAGGTGATAGCCCCACTGCCCGTCGAGATCTATCCCATGGCCGAGGCGAAGGCGGCGTTCCGTCGCATGCAGCAGGCACGCCACATCGGCAAGATCGTGCTGCAGATGCCGAACCCGCTACAGCCGCGCGACGATCGGAGCTACCTGATCACAGGCGGCCTGGGTGCCCTCGGCCTGCATACTGCGGCGTACCTGGGCCAGCTCGGCGCCGGCGACATCGTCTTGACCAGTAGACGGCCCCCCGACACCGTCGCGCAGCATGCGATCGACGAGATCACCGAGCGCTACCGGTGCCGGATCCACACCTTCAGGGCGGATGTCGGCGACGAGGCTCAGGTGGCCGAGCTGCTGGACCGAATACGGGCAGAACTGCCGCCACTGGCGGGCGTCGCACATCTTGCGGGAGTGATCGATGACGCCCTGCTGCCGCAACAGACCCTGGATCGGTTCCGTAACACCCTCGCGCCGAAGTCGTTCGGGGCCTGGCATCTGCACCGGTTGACCAGGATCGACGAGCTCGATTTCTTCATCGTCTACTCGTCGGGCACCAGCGTGCTGGGGGCACCGGGCCAGGCCAACTATGCGACCGCCAACGCGATGCTCGACGGGTTGATCGCGTACCGCAAGTCGCAAGGGTTGCCCGCGACGAGCGTCAACTGGGGACCGTGGGCAGACGCCGGCATGGCGAGCTCCGACACTGCGCGCGCCAATCTCGTTGCGCGCGGCCTGATTCCGCTGGAGCCGACCGCGGCGCTGAACGCACTCGGCGAGATCGTTGCGCACGGCATTGGGCAGGCGATAGCGATCAAGGCGAACTGGCAACGGGCGGCGAAGCTGCTTGGCGCCGCCCGCCCGCCGATCCTCGATCACGTTCTGCCGAGCGCCGCTTCGGCGACGCCAGGTGACGGTGCCCTGCTCAAGCAGCTGCACGACGTCCCCGAGGCGCAGCGCGGCGGCTTTGTCACCGAGCATCTTCAGCGCGAGCTGCAGCAGATTCTGGGGCTTGCCCAACGACCTGTCGCGGCCAGTCGCTTCCTGGAACTCGGCATGGACTCGCTCATGGCCGTCGAGCTGCGCAACCGGTTGCTCGGCCAGTTCGGAAGTGCCTTCACGATCAACACCACGGCGGTGTTCGATTACCCGACGATCGAAACTCTCGCGCAGTACCTCGCCGCTCAGGTGCCAGAAGACCTTGCGGCCGAGCCCTCGGCGGTTCCGGCTGGGTCCGCCGCATGATCGGCAGCTTGGACGGCCGGCCGATGCTGGCATTGACCAACGTCACCAAGACATACCGCATCGGTGGTCAGACGGTGAGGGCGCTCGACGACATCACCGTGTCGCTGACGGGAGGAGAGTTCGTATCGGTCGTCGGCCCGTCAGGAGCCGGCAAGAGCACATTGCTACATCTGCTCGGTGCCCTGGACCGGCCGAACTCGGGATCTATCCGGTTCCAGGGCGATGAGATCAGTGAGCTCAATGACGACGAGCGCTCCGAGTTCCGCAGGCACAGTGTCGGGTTCGTCTTCCAGTTCTTCAACCTACTGCCGACCATGACGGCGTGGGAGAACGTGGCGGTGCCGAAGGTGCTGGACGGCGTACGGATGTCGAAGGTCAAGGCGAAGGCGCTGGAATTGCTCGAGCTGGTTGACCTCGCTGACCGAGCCGAGCACCGACCGTCGGAGTTGTCCGGTGGCCAGATGCAGCGGGTGGCCGTCGCGCGGGCGTTGATGATGGATCCGCCACTGCTTCTTGCCGACGAGCCCACAGGCAATCTCGATACGAAGACCGGCGCTGCGATCATGGGGTTGCTTACCGACATTGCGCACCAACAGGGCCGCTCCGTGGTGATGGTGACGCACAATCTGTCCGCCGCGTCGACGACCGACCGGGTGGTCACGCTGACGGACGGGCGCGTTGGCTCGGACGTGATTGCGGGTGAGGCACCGGCGTGATTCTCGACCGCATGCGCGTGTTCAATCTCCGCGAATTGCGCGCGCATCCCGGCCGCACCGCGATGTCTTTGGTCGTGGTGGCGATTTCGGCGACATTGCTCGTCGCCGTGCTGGGAATCGCAGGCTCCATTACGGGTTCCTCCGATCGTCTGGTCGCCGGTATCGGTGGCAACGCGAGCCTCGAAGTATCCGGTATCACCGACACGGGGTTCCCTGAAGCGGTGCGGTCGGCCGTGGCGAATGTCCCCGGAGTCGCGGCGGCCGTCCCGATGCTGCGCACGTCCATCGGCAAACCTTCCCAACGAGTCGTGCTGCTCGGTGTGAACGACAGTGTCAGGGCGATGCTGAGCGACCTGCAGCGCGCGGTGCAAGATCAGCTCGGCCCCTTGGTCACTCAGCCGGGCAAGGTGGCGGTCGGGTCCGGGACGGGGTACGCGGAGGGCGACTCGTTAGTCCTTGGCAACGGAAGGGTCACCGTGGCGGCCGTCATCGCCGGCGCAGATGCCGAGCGCGTCAACGGAGCGAACTTCATCGTGGGGCCGCTGCCGTTGATCCAGCGTCTGACCGACCGGGCCGGGATGGTTGATTCTGTCTTGGTGATCACAGCGCCTGGTGCCGACCTTGGGCAGGTACGGGCCGGTGTCACCGACGCGGTTGATGGACGCGCGGTCGTCGCAGAGCCCACGTTCCGGTCGGCACAATCCGCCGGGCCCGTGGCGATCATGCGCACCCTGATGATCTCCGCCGCGTCGAGCGCACTGGTCGTCGCCGGATTCCTGATCTTCAATGCGATGAGCATGGCGATCACACAACGACGCCCGGTCATCTCCATGCTTCGGGCAATAGGTGCCGACGGTCGACAGATAGTCAGGGATCTTCTGGTCGAAGCGGGGCTCGTCGGGCTTGTGGGCGGCCTTCTGGGTTCGGCCCTCGGTGTGGTCGTCGGGAGACAGGCGATCAAGGCGCTGCCCGCGGCGTTGATGCAAGGCTACGAGTCGCGAATCGAGTACATCCTGCCCGGCTTTGCGATCCCGGTCGCAGTGGCGGCATGCGTCGTCGTGAGCGTCGGGGCGGCGGCGCTGGCAGCGCGGCAGGTGTACAAGGTGGAGCCGGTCGAGGCGCTGGCCCCCGTCGGGGCATCGGTCGCCGATGCGGTTTCGCTGTGGGCGAGGGCGATAGCGGGTGCCTTCGGCGTCGGATTCGTCGCTGCGGCGGTTACGGTCGCATCCCGCGACCTGGGGCGTGCCTCGATGGTGAGCGTCGCACTCATGGTGCTCGGACAGATCGTGCTGTGCTTCGCCTTCGCGGGACCGATAGTGGCGTGGGCGGCCGCATGTGCGCGTGCCTTCGGTGCACCGGGCGCGCTGGCGGCCGCGACGATCGAGCGCGCACCGCGCCGAGTGTGGGCGACGTTGATGACTGTGATGATTGCGGTGTCGCTCACCGTGCACAGCACCGGCTCCAATGCCAATGCCATCGACTCGACCGACGCGAGCTTCGCCGCACTCGGCGACGTCGACTTCTTCGTCAGCTCCTCTGGCCCAGGTGTTTTGCCGACTGCGCCGCTGCTGCCGCCGGGCACTGAGTCCGTGATCGCGAAGACCCCCGGAGTGGCGGGCGTCGTCCCTGGACAGATGGCATACGCCACGCTCGGCGGTACGCGCGTGTTGATCCAAGGACTTGCACCTGGCTCGGTCGCACCGCCATCGCGTGCGACGAATGAGCAAGTGCTGGAACAGGTTCAGGCGGGTGATGGGGTCGTGGTCTCGCGCGATATCGCCCGCGCACTAGGACTGAAGGTCGGCGACGAGCTGACGGTACCGACTCCGACCGGTGAGCACCACGTCCGCGTCTTGCAGGTGGTGCCGTTTTTCTCGCTACTCGGTGGCGTCGTATCGATGAACCTGACTCTACTTCGGCAGTGGTTCGATCGGCCAGGGTCGACGATTCTCGCCGTGACCATTGCGCCGGGAGCGGACAGCGCAGGCGTCCTTGCGGCGATTCGAGATGTGCTGCCCGCTGACGTCTACGTCTACCCGGGCGGGGAGGCGGCCAAGGCGGTCGGTGCATCCATGGCCCAAGGCACCAGACTCATCATCGTCGTGGCGTGGATAACCGTGCTCGTCGCCTGCGTCGCGTTGTTCAACACACTGATGTTGTCGGTACTCGACCGACGACGCGAGCTGGGAGTGTTGCGGGCGATGGGCTCGTCGCGAGGCTTCGTCTTGCGCACCGTGCTTGCCGAGGCTGCGGGCCTCGGTGTCGTCGGAGCCGCGATCGGCGCGGTATTCGGCATGGTGAACCAGTACCTCAGTGCGTCCGCGCTTACCCACGTGCTGAGCATAGATGTGGTATATCGGCCGAGCCTGCTTGCATTCGTATTCGCCTGCGGTGCTTTCATTTTGACCCTGCTGGGTTCCATTCCTCCCGCCGTTCGCGCGGCTCGACTCAACATCGTCGACGCCATCGCGGTCGACTAACCGGCCAACGAAGGGTCAAGTGACATGATTTCGCTCATCGTGCAGGCGGTTCTCGGAATATGTTCCGTCGCGTTGATCGTCGCGTCGAACCCGCGGATCTTCCGGCGCCCATCAGTTGGACCGCTGCTGTCGATGACGGAGTACGCGTATTACGCGGCGGGGATCGCCTCCGTTGCGATCGGTTGGTACTTCAGGTTCCGGTTCGCCACCGAGTACTCGACGGGCTCAGGGAATCCGGGCACGGGGCCCGTCGGCTACCTCAGCTCGTTGTTCGTCAATCCCGCTGCAAGTTCGGTCAGCCAGGATTACCTCCTCGCGAAAGTGGTGGTGCTACCTCTGTTCACCGTGATCGGAGGATTCCAGCACGGGGTGCGCCGTCCGTGGCTGTACTTCGTCTCGAGCTTGTTCACCAGCTTCACGTTTGCACTGGCGTTCTATCTGGCGACCCGTGAGCGCCAGCGTCGGTTGGCCGGCTCCATTCGAATCGATGCCGCTCCGCCGCCCGTCGCCGGGTTGTGAATCCGACGGGAACTCCGGACCGCGCCACCCTCATGAAGACGATCTCGGAGGTCATGCGGCTGCCCGCGAACCGCAAGAAGATGCCGCGAGGTCGCGGCACTACCGCCGCTATGCATCGTCAGCTCGACCGTTGGGTCGAGCGTCTCCGCCGCGGCATCAGTTGCGACCATGCCGGACATGGTGATCGCCGGCGGATGGTGGGCCGACATGTCCTGCGCGAAGCCGATATCGATGGCGGTCAGCCGTGGTGCAGGTCTCCGGAATCAACCCCGAGAACATGTCGACTCGTTGACGACGTCAACACCTTTCGCGGAATGCCAGGTACTTTCGCGTACTTTCCCGTCGTTTCTCGTATGCAAAGGCTGCATTTCCCCAGTTCAGCGTGATTTCTGTGCCGGGTTCGATTCCCGGCAGCTCCACAAGAGAAGAAGCTGGTCAGGGCAGTTATTTGCCCTGGCCTGTTTCCTTTGTGGGCACATTTTGGGCACATTTCTCCGCGTGACACCACTAGGTCCATCCATCGGCGTCATGTCGTCGAGGTCATCAGGGAACAGATGCCCGTATTGATCGAGTGTCATCGTCGCCGTCTTGTGCCCTAGCTGGCTCTGCACGGTCTTGACATTTGCGCCGGACGCAATCATCAGCGATGCCGCCTAATGCCGTAGTTGGGTCTGCTGCCCCGACTGGAGGCGCTTGTCGCCACAGGGAACGATCTGTACAGCGCGGCCTCATCGCTACCAGGGGTACCTGCCCTTGGGCGATTCGCGACTCGCGGTTCAGAGACTCCGCCCAAGGGCAAACCGACCAAAGGGTCGGTTGTCGAAGCAGAAACGCTAGGTAACGTTCGCCCGCGCTACGCGGTCAGCGCCGGGCACTCACATAAACGAATCGAGTATTCGATCCGTTTCGTGGCTACGCCATTCCTCAGCAGCCCTCCGGCGGTGTTCAATCGTATTCCCCAGGATGCGAGCAAGCTGGGGATTATGGTGCACCACCGCTGTCATGGTTTCTCGTGGGATCGATATGAGCGTGGTGTCCCGTAGCGCTACCGCACCGGTAAGCACCGACTGCCTGGTCAGCGCTGCAGCACCGATGTAGTCGCCGACCTCAACCTGACCGACAGCCAACTGATTGCCGTTGCTATCGGACACTGTGAGTGCCAGTTCGCCCTCGACGATGAACCCGAGGGCTTCCGGGATCGAACCGACAGCCTGCACGATCTCGCCTTCGCTGTAGATCAGTCGGCGACTGGCGGCCATCATCGCGCCGACGGTGTCCATATCCAACCCCAGCGCGGTGGCAATCCGGCGACCATGCGTCGCGACATCGTCGGACTGGTGGTCATCGAGGCCACCGTCGGCGTCATCGAGATGCAGCCCCGCACGTCGCGCCGCGTACCAGACGCGTTGCAGCAGTAAATTCCTCGCCGCACCTTCGTCAGCGGGAGAATCGACGGGCACCGACACCCTGTATTCGGCCGCGCCCAGAGCGGTCACTCGAGCATCCAATCCGGGCAGTTTCTGGGGCAGAGCATCAGCGACGGCCTTCAAGGTCTGCACTACGGTTGCGGGTCGGTCATCGCCGCAGAACGTCAACGTCGCGGTGCAATGAAAGGCCGGACCGGCAACCCGGCTGAGGTTCTTGAATGAGGCGCCGGCAAGGACGGCGTTTGGGACAATTTGGATGCCATTCCCGGTGTCAATGTGGATGGATCGCCAATTCACCTCCAGTACCCGGCCTTTGACTGACCCGGTGTCGAGCCAATCTCCGATGCGGAAGGGTTGCTCAAAGAGTAGGAACAGTCCGGCGATAACGGGTCCAACGGCCGTCTGCACGGCCAGGCCGATGACGATCGAGGTGACTCCCACGGCGGCGAAGAGCCCGCCGATGTTGGTTCCCCAGACCCAGGAGAACAGCAGGCCGAGCCCGATGACGATGACGATGATCCGGCCGAGGTCAATGAAGATGCTGGGGAGACGTTCTCGCCAACTGCCGGCCCGCGCCTGTCCGAACAACGCGGCATTGGCGCCCGACAAAGCAAACAAGATGAGGAGAAAACCGAAC
Organism: uncultured Actinomycetota bacterium; assembly: GCA_963843135.1. GTDB lineage: Bacteria > Actinomycetota > Actinomycetes > Mycobacteriales > Mycobacteriaceae > Mycobacterium. The sequence continues at coordinate 261,586 of CAWJJA010000018.1, read as the reverse complement.
ACCGTGGCGGCTATTCGCGGCCAGGTCGCCTCGACATCAGCATCATTCAGTTGATCCACCAGAATGAGAAGACCGAGTGCCGGCAGAACACCGTTACGGAGCAGCAGGGCGGGGCGCGCATAGCTGCTGCCGCGGCGATGGAGCCACTGATGGAGTTCAGTGAGCATCAGCAGTCCGACAGGTAGCGCGATGACCACCGCCGCTGCAGGCCAGAACCAGGGCTGGGAAGTCAGTGAGTTCATGTCACCACTCGCCCAGGAAGCTGCAACGACCACACAGGTTCACTGCCATCGGCGCTGGAGACGGTTCCGGCTTCGGTGAAGGTGTGGAATGCGGTGAGGCTGTCGCGCACCCGATCACTGACGAACACGCCCGGGTGGTTGGTGGCAGCGTGGACTCGGTGCGCCAGATCGACGGCCTCCCCCCACAGGTCGTAGATTCTTGAGCGTTGGCCGATGAGTCCGCTTGAGACCGGACCACTGTCAATGCCGACCCGCAGCGCCAATTGGGCGTCCTGCTGATCGTTGAACAGCTCGATGATCTCCACGATCTCGATGGCGAAGGCCACCGTGCGACTAGCGTGATCGACCCGCGGAACCACCAGACCGCACGTGGCCAGGAATCCATTGTGCAGGCTGCGCACCCGCTCGATTCCGTGGTGTTCTCCGGCGGCGTCGAAAGCTTCGATGAGGGTGTTGAGTGAGCGAAGAGACTCCTCTGACGACAGCGTCCGGGCGAATTCTTTGAAGTTCAGCAGCTCGGCGTAGACAACCGACACGTCGCGGTAATCGCCGCTGATGATCTTCTCACCGTCCCGAAAGCGCTGCGCAACGGACTCTGGCATGAGCGAGCCCAGCAGCTCGTCGCTCTCTCGACGCTGTTGCTCGATCAGGTCTTGCTTGGTCTTGAGGCTGGCGCTCAGATCGTTGAATTCCGCTGCGAGATCGCCGAACTCATCTTTTGTGGTGACTGGTACGGTCACGCCGAGCTCACCAGTGGTGACCCGCCGCACGGCAGCAGCCAGTTGGGTGAGCGGGCGGGTCAACAGGCGGCTCAAGATGAGCGCCACGATGCAGACCACCAGCACAATGGCAGCGGTCGATAGTGCGATGTTGCGGGCGAATGTGTTGACCGGGGCAAGCGCCTCGTTTTCGTCGATCTTGGCCACCAATACCCAATCCAGTCCGGGTATGTCCAGCGGCATGTAGGCGACCAACGATTCAGGGCCGAAGTAATCTTTGTCGGTAGCCACACCCGACTGCCCCGACAGAGCCCGGTTGACGGCAAGAGTATCGACAGGCTGCAGCAGCACACTACCGCCGACTTCGACCTGGCGTTCCGCCACGGCCGTCGACGTGCCGTTAGCGACTACACCGGCAACGAAGTCTTCGGGATTCGTCAGCAGTTGACGGGAGACGGATCGCATCAGCCTGTCCGGGCCGGCGAGATAGGTTTCACCTGTCGCACCCAGACCGTCTTCCTCCCAGCCGTTCTCACCGGTCATCACGTTGTTGATGTCATCCAGTGCCAACTGCAAGGCCAACACTCCGACGATGTCCCCACCGCTACTGATCGGCGATAGCACCCAGGCCGTGGGTTTGTCATACGACGGTGGATACCGTTCAAAATCGGTGACGAACGTCTGGTCAACCGATGTCGCCTGCAGCGCTTGCCGGTAGGCGCCAGCCAGCAGCGACGTCTTGTACGGACCGGTGAACATATTCGTCCCGAGATCGGCACCCTTGTAGGCGGTGTACACCACGTTGCCGTTGGTATCGAGGATAAGCGAGTCGTCGAAGCCGAACCTCGTCGTGAGATCGGCGAAGAAGCTTTGATAGCGGAAGTTGAAGCCCGACCATGCACTGGCATCGCCGGCGGTCCGCACGGCCAGTGCGGTGTCGAAGTCACCCTGGGCGGGGACCGTATAGGCGTTTTGCAAATAGACGGCGGCATTACCCGTCGGGTCGAACAGTGTGGGGTCGGCCGGTTCGCCGGTTCGCTCAATCAGGTTGGGGGTGAAAACGTCTTCGTAGTAGCGCGTGGTCGCGGACCGAGCTTCAGGTGTTGGTGCAGTGGCGTCAAGTTCTGCGAAGGCTGCGCTGAAGTCGCGGGCCGCGTTCACTGTGGTGTACCCGTGTGTCACGATCGAAGCGCCGTCGGTTACCGCCCGATAGTAGTTGGTGATCTCTCGGGCCCGTGATTCCCGAAGTTGCGTCATCCGTTCGAACTCGGCACTGCGCAGCGACTCAGTGCCGAATGTGTAACCGATGGATCCGGCGACCAGTACGGAGATGACACTCACGGACAGCAGGACTATCAGCAGCTTGGACTGGATCCCGAGCGCACGGCGCGGCCGGCGAATAGATCGGGAAGACGGAGACGTCAACGAGGGCCCTTCCCCTGGATGGTCCGGGTGCGCCTGATCCGGACTATTCAGTCTCAAGCGCGTCTTCGCGTACCGGGCGTTCGGCGAGCGCCTCGCGCCGACCGAAAATCAACGGGTACAACACGCCGGCGATCGCGGCTCCGACCAACGGGGCGACCCAGAAGACCCACAACTGGGCGGGCGCTCCGTCTGCGTTGAAGAAGGCGACGCCGGTGGAGCGCGCCGGGTTCACCGAGGTGTTCGAAATCGGAATGCTCACCAGGTGAATCAGCGTCAGGCACAACCCGATGGCCAAGCCCGCAAATCCCTTCGGCGCGCGGTCCTCGGTGGCACCGAGAATGACCCAGAGGAACACAGCGGTCAGCACTACTTCGGCGATGATCACCGACCACAGCGAGAAGCCAGCGGGAGAATGGTCCCCGAAACCGTTGGCGGCCATGTTGCCCACCGGATCAAAACCGGGCCGGCCCTTGGCGATGACGAATATGGTCAACCCGCCCAGAAGACCGCCGAACACCTGTGCCAACCAGTACGGCACCAGAGCTTTCCACTCAACCCGCCCGGCGATGGCTGCGCCGAGGGTTACCGCAGGGTTGAAATGTCCGCCGGACACCGTTCCGAACGCATAAACGGCGGTGAGCACAGTCAAGCCGAAGGCCAAGGCAACGCCGAGGAAGCCAATCCCCAACGAGACCGCATCCGCGGATACGAAAGCTGCCGCAAACACTGCGCTCCCGCAACCACCGAGCACCAGCCAGAAGGTGCCGAATAGCTCGGCTGCCACCCGATGCAGCATTGACGGAACGGGCACCATGTCTCCTAGGCGTCGGTAAAGACCTCGCAAACTGTGACACGTGTCCGGACTGGATGTCCCAAATTTGTCGAGATCTGCCGCGTTCAACGGCTTCGTACCCGGCTGTCGATAGAGCGGCACAGACTATTGCCCTACCCAGCTCGAGGCCAGCCATGCGTAAACGGCCCGAGTCTCCGCCTTCCACGCGGACCCCTACGATCGTGGTAGACAAGGCACCCTTATCGGAGTAACTCGCGGTGATGTGGCGGGACAGCCCTATATCGAAACCTGGAATGTTGGTCAAGAACGAGTGATACCCGAGTCGGTGAACTGCTTGGCCCTCTGGCCCCAGTGAGGTTTGCGCTTTCTTTTCCGCGAAGTCGCCATCTTCTGACCGCTCGCTTGCGAGAACGCGGCCGATCCGATCATCGCCTAGGAGTTACACCGCTCCTGCTTCTGGCCACAGGTGAATCGAGGGTGTGAACGCAACCCGCAATGGGTATTGGGTGAACACGTGTGCACCCAACGAATGTGGGTGAAGCGTCGAAGGGGAGTGGTTACTTATGGGTGCGACGGTGCGCAACCTGGCGCGATGGAGTGTCAAACCGGCGAAGAATGTCGACACCGCTACAACGCCGAGAGTAAACGTGTTGCGGGGCCTAGCGGCAAGAGCAACGACACCGTTGCTGCCGGACGACTATCTGAAGCTGCTCAACCCGCTGTGGTCGGCACGCGAGCTTCGTGGCGAGGTCGTCGACGTGCGGACCGAAACCGAGGACTCCGCCACCGTGACCATCAAGCCTGGTTGGGGCTTCTCTGCTGAGTATGAGCCCGGTCAGTACGTGGGGATCGGGCTACGCGTCGACGGGCGCTGGCACTGGCGATCTTATTCACTGACGTCGGTTCCGCGCCGTGACAACAAGCTCATCACCATTACCGTCAAAGCGACGCCGGAGGGCTTTCTGTCCACGCATCTAGTCAACGGTGTGACACCGGGAACGATCGTTCGCCTGGCCGCACCCAAGGGTGACTTCGCGCTACCGGACCCGGCGCCGCCGAGGATTCTGTTCGTCAGCGCCGGCAGTGGCATCACCCCCCTCATGGCGATACTGCGTTCACTCAAAGCCCGCGGCGAGAGCCCCGACATCGTGCACATCCACTCGGCACCATCGCAGGATGCGGTGATCTTCCACGACGAACTGCGCGAGCTCGAAATGGGGCAGTCGAACTACCGGCTGCATTTGCAGCTGACCGAAACGGATGGACATCTCGATTTCGACCAGCTCGATCAGTTGGTGTCCGACTGGGCGGACCGGCCCACATGGGCATGCGGTCCCGCCGCGATGCTGGACGCCGCCGAGAAGGTTTGGAAAGACGCCGGGTTGGAGCATGCGCTGCACCTGGAGCGGTTCACCATCGCGCGGACCGACAAAGGCGGCGAGGGTGGCACCGTCACCTTCTCCATTTCCGATAAGAGCATCGAGATAGACGGTGCGACTTCGCTTCTGGAGGCGGGCGAGAAAGTCGGCATTCAGATGCCATTCGGTTGTCGAATGGGCATATGCCAGACATGCGTACTGCCGCTGGAAGCAGGGCACATCCGCGACTTTCGGTCTGGCGATGAGCACGGCGAAGGCGACCGAATCAACACGTGCATCTCCACAGCATCTGGCGACTGCACACTCAAAGTCTAGGGGAGACATGGCAATCACCGATATCAAGCAGTACGCACACCTGACCGCTGAGGACGTAGAGGAACTCGCGCGGGAACTGGACGCGATCCGAACCGACATCGAGGAGTCTCGCGGCGAACGCGACGCCCGGTATATCCGCCGCACCATTCAATTGCAGCGAGCACTGGCCGCGGGTGGTCGAATCGCTCTGTTCGCGAGCAGGAACAGAGTGGCCTGGCTTGCGGGTACTGGGATGCTCGGCTTGGCGAAGATCATTGAGAACATGGAACTCGGCCACAACATCACCCACGGCCAATGGGACTGGATGAACGATCCGGAGATCCACTCCACCGAATGGGAGTGGGATACCACGTCGCCGAGCGTGCACTGGAAGAAGTCGCACAACTTCATCCACCACAAGTACACGAATGTCGTTGGAATGGACGATGACATCGGCTACGGCATCATGCGCCTCACCCGCGATCAACGGTGGGAGGGGTGGATGATCGGCAATCCCGTCTACAACGTGCTGCTGGGCACGTTGTTCGAGTGGGGAGTGGCGCTCCACGGTGTGGAGACAACGAAGTACCGCAAGGGCGAGAAGTCGATTGCTGAAGTCCGTAAGGACCTTCGGATCATCGGCAAGAAGATCGGCAAGCAGGTGGGGAAGGACTACATCGTCTTTCCCGCCCTAACCGGGCCGAACTGGAAGCACACCCTTGGCGCCAACGCCGTGGCCAACCTGATCCGCAACTACTGGTCGTACATGGTGATCTTTTGCGGGCACTTCCCCGACGGCGCCGAGAAGTTCACCCGCGAAGAGTACGAGAATGAGTCTCAGGCCGAATGGTATCTGCGGCAGATGCTCGGTTCGGCGAACTTCAACGCCGGCCCATTGATGGCGTTCATGAGTGGCAACCTGTGCTATCAGATCGAACATCATCTGTTCCCCGACCTGCCGAGCAACCGGTACGCCGAAATCTCTGAGCGGGTTCAGGCACTCTGCGAGAAATACGATTTGCCGTACACGACCGGTCCACTATTGCGCCAGTACGCGCAATCATTCTGGACGATCTTCAAACTGGCCCTGCCCGACAAGCTGCTCAGGGCGACCTCCGATGATGCGCCGGAAACGAACTCGGAGTTGAAGTTCCGCATACGCGACGGGGTGCGGGACAGTTTCGGTGTCGATTCCGCCACGGGTAAACGCAGGGGACTGCGCACCGCGGTGCGCGAGATCCGCAGCGGGGCGATGGCGACAGCCTAGTCCGCGACGACGGAGCCAAACCTCTAGGAGGTACGTCTCGAGTGGTGGTACCAGTTGTCAGTCGGCTGCGTCGGCCCGGGCCATCGCATCGTGATACTCATCGAGATTCAGTTCTTCTGCTGTCACCGTCTTGGGGTGTCGCCCGGTCGTGTTGATCTGAGTCCGCAGTGCGATCCCGAGCAACAGCGAGAAGACGATGATGGGCACCATCGTGGCGGTCGCCATCGCGTCAAAGATGTTGGTGGAGACGAAGTTGAGCAGGGTGTCCTGCCAACCCAATGCCTCCTGCGCTGATTCTTCCAAAGCGGAATCGAGCGGCTGGTCGAACACCATGCCTGCGCCCGGCTGGATGAGAACACTCAGTAGCCACGCCAGACCGGCCGCTACCGCGGAGAACCCGAGCATCCATTTGAACGTGCGAAAGGCGATCCTGCCGGTGCCCGTTCCGGTCATCGGGCCGGTGCCCTCTGGGCCCTATTGGGCACCTGCGGTCGCTACCCCGCGGGGGCGGCCGCGCAGGACCCAGATCAACCACAAGTACGCCGCTACGCCCACAGAGGCCAGCAACGCGATCATGCCGTCGAGCCGAGTCGCGTTCATGCCGAGGATCATCGTCACCAGGACCGCCCCGACAATGTTGAGCACCAGTGCCACCCGCCGGCCGTCAAGGTAGGAAAGGCGGGCGCACGCGATGGTCGCGGCCAGGAAGCTGGCGAAGACGGCGACTGCGTAGAACCCGACGAGGCGCTGTTCACGCCCGCTGGCTGCGACCAGCATCGCAGCGGCGATCAGTACCAGTGCGACGCCCCACTCCGGTATCAGAAAGCGATTGATGCGCCCGAAGCGGCTAGGCACCAGTCCCTGGCCGCCCTTGCCGATCGTTGCCAACGCTTTGAGGACTCCCGACGCGGCCAGGTAAGAGGAGGCTGCGGCGGCCAGCAGGAGCAGCGCGCTACTCGCCTGGAAGGCGGCGAACAACGGACTACCTCCCGTCGCGTCCCGAGCCACCTCGGCGATCAGCGTGGAGTCCGCCGGAACGGTGTCGGTACCGAGGTGAACGGCGAGCACCGAGAAGGCGATCGTCAACGTTCCCACGATCCCGACCATCAGCCACAGCGTCAGCTGTCCGAGTCGTTTCCTTGCGCCATCGTCGAGTTGCGGCAGCTGGGCAATCGCGTTCGACGGTGCCTCGACCCCGGTAGCCAGCGCCATTCCCAGCGGGATGGCCAGTAGTGCTGGGCCGAGCCCGGCGGCGACCAGCAGCGGTGATGTGCCCACCGGTGCATGGCCCGTCGCGACGGCAGAACCGGGGGAACCGGTGACGCCTGACGCGATCACGCAGATCGACAACGCGATGAACACAACGGTGGCGGTGGCGAAGACAACCCGGCCAAGTTGACCGAGTAAGACGGTGCCGGCGACCAGGACGACCAGGCCGAGACCGATGGGTGTTCGGAACGGCTCCAATTTCGGTAGATACGCGATCAGTGCCGATGCTCCGGCGGCGCAGCTGACCGCCACCGTGAGCGTGAAGTCGATCAGCAGTGCACCCAGCGGGATGAACGCCCACCCTTCACCAAAGGCGCGGGCCACTCCCTCCGGTCCACCGCCCCCGCTGGGAAATCGTCCGATGAGGCCGTGGTAGGTCGTCGAGATGACGGCGATGATCGCAATGACTGCCGCCATGGTGACAACGAGGCTGCTGAGATCGCCGTGCAGGGACCTCAGTGCGGCCTCGATCGCGTAGGCGACCGATGAGACGGGATCGGCCATCACTGTCAAGGCGAAGGCGAGGGTCAGCGTCGTGCGGCGTCGCCTCACGGACCAGATCCTATGTCAGCCCTGCCCGTCGTTCTTCCGCATGACGTCGATCTGACTTGTGACGTCCTGACGAGAAGATCCAGGCTTGAGATCGCCATGGCCGGCCCGCGCCTCTGAAAACTGGCTGGCTAGTCCAGATCCGACGGCATTGAGCCCAGTCTGGTCCAGAGATGGGGCTGCGAACGCACGCCGAGCTGGTTCACCACCATCTGGGCGGCCTGGCTGACTCCTTCGGTGAATGTGGGGAAGGCGAACTGAAGCTCGGCGACGTCCTCGATGCGCATCCCCGCCGCCATGCAGGCCGCGACCATCTGGATGACCTCGGCCGAGTACTCACCGAGGACGTGAGCGCCGACGATCTGCCGCCGCGCGGTCTCGACGATCAACTTGCAGAATCCTTCCGGCTGCCCGTCGGCGACAGGCCGCAGCATGTCCTCGTATCGGGCCACGGCGACGGTGCAGTCGTAGCGCGAGCGCGCCTGCTCCTCGGTGAGTCCGACGCTGCCGTATTCCGGATCGGTGAAACTGCCGCCGGGGACAATCTCGTGGACAACCCGCCGACGCGGGCCGAGCACCGCGTTCTCGGCGGCGACACGCCCTTCGAGCGTCGCGCTGCTGATGACCATGCTGTTTCCGTCGACGTCTCCCGCGGCGAAAATGTGGGGCACGTTGGTTCCCGTGTACTCGTCGACCATCACGTAGCCACGCTCGGTGGCCACACCGGCTGCGGCGGCGTCGACGCCCTCGGCGTTGCCGGGCCAGCCGACAGCGAAGAACGTCGCGTCCACGTCGACCGTGCCGTCCTCGTCCCCGACGCGGTATGCGACGCGCATTCCGGCTGGGAGTGCCTCGATTTGGTGCACTGCGGCGCCGGTGATGACCCTGATGCCGCGTCGCCGGAAAGCGCTTTCCAGGGCGAGCGAAACGTCAGCATCAGCGCGCGGCAACATCCGGGGCGCGTACTCGACGAGCGTCACTTCGCACCCGAAGTCCGCCAGGATCGACGTCAGCTGGCAGCCGGTGTCAGCTGCTCCGATGACGCAGACCCGATGCGGCAGGGAGGTCAGGCTGCGCACGTCCTCATACGTCAGGCCGAGCTCGGCACCGGGAATCGGCAGTCGACCGGCCCTACCGCCGACGGCGATGATCACTCGATCAGCGGTCCACATGCGGCCATCGGCTACGGCGACGGTGTTGGCATCGACGAACTGTGCGTCACCCGCCTCTTCGACGAGATCGACTCCGGCGGAACGGATGTGATCGGCGAGCCGCTTGCGTTCATACAGATAGTCGGCCACCCGTTGGGCGTTGGCGAGGGTAGCGGCGAGGTCGACCTCGGGCGGCGGCCCGTGCAGACCGAACGTTTCCCACGAACTCCAGTCGCGCACGAGCCGTGCTGCGCGGGCAAGCGTTCGCACCGGCGCCGGACCGCTGTTGAGGGCGGTTCCGCCGACCCGCGCCCGCTCGATGAGTGTGACTTCTGCACCGAGCCCGGCGGCGTGCAGAGCGGCGGAAACACCTGCGGGCCCACCGCCGATGACGAGAACACGCATGTCGACTGCTCCTCTCAGGCGGGCACGGCGATATCGACCCCGACCTCAATGTCGTCCCTGCATCGTTAAGGGCCGCATCGCTGCGTCGAGCACTTTCGCGAAAACGACGGTGGGATCGCTCTCAACCCTTGATTGCCGTTTACACCCCGATGGTGGTGGGGTACGCGGTCGCCATGGTCAAAGCGTTCGGCTACAACAGCAATGGCGGCCCCGATGTGCAGGAGTTTCTCGATCTCGAAATGCCCAGCCCTATGCCCGGTGAGCTGCTAATCGAGGTCAGAAGTGCCGGTGTGAACCCGGTCGATTGGAAGATCCGGTCGGGGCTGCTCGGCGAAGCCAAACCCTCCGACCTGCCTGGCGTCATGGGTTCGGAAGTGTCAGGTGTCGTCCGCGAAGTGGGCAAAGACGTCGAAGGTTTCGCGGTGAACGACGAGGTGTTCGGCAGCGTCGCTCCTGGCTCTGGCGGTTACGCCGAATACACCCTCGTCACGGCGAACGCGTCGGCCCACAAGCCGCCGCAGGTTTCCTTCAACGATGCCGCGACCCTGCCGGTAGCGGCGGCCACCGCGTACGACGGTGTCACCCAACTGGGGCTCAAGGAGGGGCAGACCTTGCTGATCAACGGCGTCGGCGGTGGGGTCGGAGTGGCTGCAGCGCAGATCGCGCGCGATTCCAACATCAACGTCATCGGCGTCGGGAGCGAGGACAAACGCGAACTGGTCGAATCGCTCGGCGCAACATTGGTGCCCTATGGCGATGGGGTGGCCGAACGGATCACGCAACTGCTCCCCGACGGTGTCGACGCGATCTTCGACCTGGCAGGCGGCGATGGGCTGCGCGCCGTGGCCGACTTGGTCGCCGATCGGGACAAGCTGATCAGCGCGGGCGATCCTGCGGTAAGCGACCTGGGTGGCCACATGGTGGAGCGTGATCGGACGAACCGTGTCCTGGAGATCGTCGGCGCTCTGGTGGCCGACGGGAAACTAGACCCCCACGTCGAAGACGTCGTGCCCTTCGACGAGGCTGCCGATGCGGTCGCCGCTGTCGAGGTCGGCCATGCCAAGGGCAAAGTCGTGATTGGCGTAAGCGCATAAGGCCGACGGAGCAGCCGAAAGCGCACGCCTCGCCTGACGAGTTGACATGCACGACGATCGACTGCTGACTCCCGGTCAGACGTGCTGGCAAGTAACGCGTGCTGACCAGTTCGCCTGTGTCATCGACGGCGCCGACTACTTCAGGCACGCCAAGGTGGCAATGCTGCGCGCCCAACACCGAATATTGCTTATCGGTTGGGATTTTGACGCCTTGACGACTTTCGAACGAGGCGATAGCACCCTTCCGGGACCCAACCGGCTGGGCGCGTTCCTCTACTGGCTGCTCGGGCAGCGTCCGAACCTCGAGATCTACCTGTTGAGATCCAACCTGCGTCTGCTCCGCGCCTTCGACGACGTCTGGTTCGGCATCACTCCGGTGTCGCTGGTCAATCGGCTCAGCAGCATGCGACTACATTTCGCCGTGGATGGAGCACATCCCACCGGCGCTGTACATCACCAAAAGCTCGTGCTCGTCGACGATGTGTTCGCGTTCTGCGGCGGCATCGACCTCACCCTGGATCGCTGGGACACCACAGAACACAAGCACGACGATCGGCTTCGTCGAACGCTTGGTCGTCCATACGGACCCCGCCATGAAGTCGCGGCGGCGGTCGACGGTGCCGCGGCAGTCGCCCTGGCAGAGGTCGGCAGGCGCAGATGGCAGATCGCGACCGACCAGGCATTGCCCTCAATCGCCGTGGCCCGTCCGATCTGGCCCCCGGGGTTGGCGCCCATGTTGCGCAACGTCGACGTCGGAATCGCACGCACCATGCCGGAGTACAACCGCCACTCCGAGATTCGCGAGGTGGAGGCGCTCAATCTTGCGGCGATAGCGGCGGCGCGCCACAGCATCTACATGGAGAACCAGTATCTGGCAGCCCGAAAAGTGGTCGAAGCGCTGGCGGCTCGGCTGGCCGAATCCGACGGTCCGGAAGTTGTCATCGTCCTTCCTCGTCGGGGCAATAACCGACTCGAGCAGCAAGCCATGGACAGTGCGCGCCATCGCCTGCTTCAGGTGCTGTGGGCAGCGGATGAACATCATCGTCTGGGCGTCTACTGGCCGGCAACCGACGGCGGAGCGCCGATCTATGTCCACTCGAAGGTACTTGTGATCGATGGCCGCCTACTTCGTGTCGGCTCATCGAATTTCAACAACCGGTCCATGGGTTTTGACAGCGAGTGCGATGTCGCGATCGAAGCGGACTCGACGAGCCTGGAACAGGATGACGTCAGCCGATGCATCGCCTCAGCGCGGAGTCAATTGGTGTCGGAACACCTCGGGGTGTCCGTCAGCGAATTCGAGGAAGCGGTGCAGCGCGGCGGGTCGTTGTTGAAGGCCATCGACGAACTTCGGGGACATGGCCGGACGTTGCGGCCATTCACTGCGCTGACAGTGTCAGACGAGGCGAGCCCCCTGGCGGAGACCGACTTGATGGACCCCGACCACGTTCCGCGGTCGCTGGCCCGAAGTGTGCAACGCTTTGTCGGAGGGCTCTGGGCCGACAGGAGCAGCCGCTGATTCCCGTGTATCGCCGCGTCGTGATGTCTGAGCCGCCTTCGGGCTCGGTGTAACTCATTGGGCCAGGGCCGAAACCTTCTGGCCCGCTTCGTTCCTATTGTGAACGGCCGGCGGGGCCACCAAGCTGGTCCCTGGCGCTGGCTGAATCGACGTACTCCCAGGCCTCGATCAACAAGCCATCGTGAAACCGCGCAAGTATCGCGTAGTGGTTCTGGTATGGCCCGCGTTGTGTCGCGGCTGTGATGACAAACCTTGCAGCCGCATTCTGTCCGCAGCCGAACGAGTCGATCACGTTGAGAGAAAAAGAATCCCGCCTGTAGAACTCGGAGAACTCGCGTTCGAGGCCCCGGAGGATGCGGTCGCGGCCTGTGTTGGTCCTACCGGAGGGCGCGTACAGCGTGAATGACACATCGGGGTGAAGAAGTTCGCGCAGACGTCCTGTGTCAGGTATCGCGTTGAGGTATCGACGCAGCAGTTCGCCGCTGTCATCGGTGTGCCCGTGGTCATCGTTCATGCCGCTGTATCCGCTCGCCGTCGAATCGTTATCGGAGCTTGTCGTGGGTGACACGTTCCCCAGCGAGAATGCCACGGGTAAGCACCTGACACGGAAAGGATCTGGGCATTCAGAGTTTGGCGGGATCCTGCGTGACTGTCTGGCGCGCGCTCATTGGGGTGGCGGCGGTGAGCCTGTTGCTGGCCGCACCGGTGGCGGCCGGCCCAGCGGCCCTTCCCGCCAACTCGGTCTCCCAGTGGATCGTTGTCGGCGTGCCCACCGCTGACGCGTCGTCGGGAACCCTCACCGCCTATCAGCGCATCGGGCAGCAATGGAAGGCGGTCTTGGGTCCGATACCCGCGAAGGTAGGGGAGCTCGGCGTCGGAACCCCCGCCGACGGTGTATACCGCACGCCCGCCGGGACTTTCGCATTCGACCAAGCCTTCGGTCGTCAGCCGAATCCCGGAACGAAGATGCCTTACTTCCAAGCCACCAACCAGGATTGGTGGGACGAAGATGCCCGATCGCCGACGTACAACACGCACGTGCGGGGGGCCGGCAGTCCCTCGTCAATCGCGGAGAACCTCTATGACTCGGGCCCCGTCTACGACTACGCGGTCAACATGGTCGTAAACCCGCAGCGCATACCGGGACGCGTGTCGGGGATCTTTCTCCATGTGACCGATGGCAGTCCCACATGGGGATGTGTCGCTATCGGCCGCGACGAAATGCGCTCAGTGCTGAACTGGCTCGACCCTGCTGCGTCCCCACGGATCACCGTCGGCGTGGGGAGTCCTTCGCTGGTCTGACGCCGCCGAGCGGCTACTCGGCTGCTGTCGGCACGGCGTCCAGGTCCGGTGCCCATGCGACGCCGTTGATGTGGCTGCCGCCGTCGGCGAACAGGGTGTTGCCGGTCAGGTAGCGGCTGGCGTCGCTGGCCAGAAACACCGCGATCGGCGCGATGTCCTCGTACGGGTCGCCCATGCGTCCCATCGGGTTGGCGGCGTCGGCCATCGCCTCCAGCTCAGGGTACTGGCCGATCGCACGAAAGAATGCCTGGCTCTTGGCTGCCGGGCAGATTGCGTTGACGGTGACGCCTGTCGGCGCCCACTCCCGCGCAGCGGTGCGGGTGAGCGCACGGAGCGCTTCTTTGGCGGCGTTGTATTCCAGCGAGCCCATGTGAGCGTTCACGCCGTTGAGACTGCACATGTTCACGATCCGGCCCCAGCCGTTCTGTTTCATGAGCGGGAATGCGGCACGCATGGCCCAGTAGGGGCCGTAGTAGCCGACCGCGATGCCGTTGGCCAGCTGCTCATCGGTCTTGTGCTCGACCCGGCCGATCGCCCCGCCACCCCACGCGTTGTTCACCACGATGTCGATGGACCCGAACTGCGAAACTGCGGTCTGCACCGCGTTCTCCACCTGCGCGCGGTCGGACACATCGGTGCCGACGAACACGCCGCCGACCGTCTCGGCCACGGCTTCGCCTGCAGCGGAGTCCAATTCGGCGATGACAACGTTCGCGCCCTCATCTGCGAATCGGCGGGCAATGCCCTCGCCGATACCCGCGCCGGCACCCGTCACCAGGGCCACCCTGCCCGCAAGTTGTCCGCTCATCGGCCCGCCACCCCCGTGGACAGCAGATCCCGCGCCTCGGCCTGACCGTCAAGGGCCCTGGTGGCCCGCGCTGTGATCTGCCACCGGTCGTCGATGCGTCGCAACCGAAAATGGTTGGCGCCCGCGCGCGAGACACTGAATCCGTCGCCGCGGTGCAGCACCAGGATCGACTCACACACCGCCACGGCGTCATCGCCGTCGACGCACACGACGGCGGGCCCGAGGAAGTGACAGCAGCCACGGCGAATAAGGCCCTGGTGCGCGTCGGATCGCACCATCGCCGCCACATCCGCGCGACTGCGCATCTGCCAGCCCTCGACGTCGTAGCTGCCGTCGCTCGCCCACAGCTGTGCTGCCGCATCGGCTTCACCGCAATCCACCAGCGGGCCGTACGACGCGATCAGCCGTTCGATCGCACGCTCGTCCTCCATCGCGGCGAGTCGGCGCTCCAACCCGGCGAGTTGCTCTTCGGTCACAAGAACTCCTTCTCTGCTCGATTCAGTTCTAGTGCGTACCGACCCTCGGCCGCTCTTGCGTCTCGATAATCGGGACCGCTAGCTTGGGTAGAATGAATTCTCGTTCAAGTGGGAGGTAGGCGGTGACGACGGTCGACCGGTTCACCGTGGTCATCGATGCGTTCGACGACGCGACCGTCGGCCTGACGCTCGACCAGGTTGCCATCCGTGCCGCTCTGCCGCGCTCCACCACCCACCGCATCCTTGATCACCTCGTCCGGTTGAACTGGCTGAAGCGCATTGACCGCGGGTACGGGTTGGGTGTGAGAGCGATGTCGTGGGGTGCGGGCGACGCCGCCGATCTGAGGCTGCGCGAGGCCGCAGCCCCTGCTCTATACGAACTGCAGGTCACAACCGGGGCTGTGGTCCACCTCGGAGTGCTGCGCGGGCACGATATCGTGCACATCGACAAGCTCGGTGGACCGGCGGTGCCGACCCGCGTCGGAACCAGTTCCCCCGCAGGTGGATTGGCGCTTGGGCTGACGGTGCTTGCCGTGCTGCCTCCGGAAGAAGCGAGCACACAGACGAGCGAAGATCTGCAGTCCATCAGGCGCGCAGGCGTGGCGTGCAGACACGACGACTACGGGCCGGGCCTCACATCGGTGGCAGCCGCGATCGATCGGCGCGCGGCCGTGGGGATTGTGTTGCCGGAACGCGTTTCCCCCGAGCGATACCAGCCGTTGGTGATTGCCGCCGCCGCGAAGACTCGTGCCGCGCTTCGCCCTAGTGCGATCCCATCAGCTTTTCCATGAACTTGTGTGTGCCGAGCACGATCTTGGCGCGGTCGGGACCGTTGCGCCGCGCGACGTCATCATCGTTTCCGCCGGCGATGCGGACGGGACCGTGGGAGAGATGCTCGAGACCCTCCCGTGCGACGTCGGCCGGGTCGGCGACACGCATCCCCGGCACGTCGAAGTTCAGGCCAACGCGCTCCATCGCGGGGGTGCGGGTGACCCCGAGCACCAGCTCGAGCACATCGACGTCGTATTCGCGCAGTTCGAGCCACAGACCTTCGGCGAAGATGCGTCCGAACGCCTTCACCCCGCCGTATACGGTGTGCCGCATCGAGCCGAGGTAGCCCGCCATCGACCCAACCATCAGGATGCCGCCGCGGCGACGGTCGCGCATCGGCCGCCCGAAGTGCTGCACCAGAGAAAGCATGGTGCCGATGTTCAGGTCGATCACCCGCCCGAAGTCACTCAGCTCACCATCGAAGAAGTGCTCGCTGCAGGTATTTGCGCCCGCGTTGTAGATCAACAGGCCGGTCTCGATGTCGGATGTGGCGGTCGCGATCTGAGCAACAGTGTCGGGCGCCACCAGATCCAGTGCGAGAGTTCGCACCTCGACACCGCTGACCCGGCAGGAGTCAGCCGTCTCTTCGAGAGGCGCCGATTTCCTGGCAATGAGAACGAGATTCAGCCCTGCACTCGCCAGCTGACGTGCGAATTCCGAACCGACGCCCTCTGACCCGCCCGCAATCACAGCCCAAGGCCCATAGCGAGATAAATCGATCACCGCTCGATCCTGTACCACTTGCCGGATCGATGTGTGGGCAGTCCCAGTCATCGGTACATGTCCGTCGGCTCAAGCCTTGCAGGGGATACTGGTGCGATGCCGCGAATCGCTGAGCGCCGGCCTGCCGCCGTGCCGGCGACTGATGAGCAGGAGGCCCGCCGCGCTGCCATTCTGAAAGCTGCGATCCGGCTCGGTAAGGCCACGGAGATCGACCGCATCTCGGCGCAAGCGATTGCCGCCGAGGCCGGCGTCGCACTGCGGACGTTGTATCGGTACTACCCGTCGAAGCACCACGTATTCGCGGCGGTCCTCACCGCGCAAGTCGAGTCGCTCGACCCTCCTGCCCGTATTCCGACAGATGCGGCCAAAGCGGTCGCCGACTTCATGGCAGAGGCGTGCCAAGACATGTTGCGACATAAGCACCTTGCCCACGCAATGATCACGTCAACGCAGGCGGTCCGGGCACAGTCCGCCCCCACCGGATATCACGCGATGCGCGACGTCATTCTCGCAACTGCCGGCATCGAGAATCCAAACGAAGAACAGATCCGGATCGCACGGTTGGTGGAGCAGTTGGCCTTCGGGGTCCTCACATGGACAGTCGGTGGCGAGTTGGACCCGCAACAAGCCATCGCTGATATTCGCCTTGCGTGTTGCCGCCTCCTGGCGGCGACGCCCGACGAATAGCCCGAGAGGCCACTAGACCCAACTGTTCCAACCCACGCAGATGCAGTGAACGGCCGAATTAAGGCCCGTCATGTGTCCGCACACATAGTCGCCATGACTATAAAGTGCGTGAGCCTCTTTCGTATCGCCCCCAAAATTCAGGTTGTGACATTCCTTGGCGTGACCGCAGGTGCGGCAGTACTCGGTTGGTTGTTCGACGTCGGATTGTGTTTCCACATGACTTGCCATGATCGTGCGCTCCTCAACTGTTTGGTTCATGTCACAATGCTCCCGACGGCGGCGCTTCAGTAGGGCCAATGGCCCTCATCGACGGTGGCGATGTGCTCATGTCGGGTCGACCTCGACCACACAGCACTATCGACGCGAGGTGTTGCGTCGCAATGCATTACGGCGTGTTCTCAGCGGAACGCCAAGACTTCGGTCAGCGCCCTGCGCGACGAAGTATGGGTAACTGCGTCGTCCATGGGCTGGCCGATCCTGACCAGTAATTGCGGCATGCCGCGCTGGCCGATCAGTGTTCGGACCTTTTCGCGACTCGGAGCGAGTTCGGTTATGTGGGTGAGCGTGCAGGTCGCCAATCCGGCAACTGTGCACTCGAGGAGGACGGCAGAGAGCGCTTCTCCGCACCGCACGACGTCGAGTCGAGCATCCTCGTGATGGGTGGACAGAACGACAATCTTGGAGCGGTCGATCCCCGCTCCTTGCGGCTCCTGGTCGGTTCCCGGAAAGATCCGCCTGATATCGACCTGCCCCGCGGATGACGTCAACACCGTGTGCGGCACGCCGCCGCCCGGCTCGAAACCTCTGGTCCACCAACTCAACTCTGCAGCATAAGAGGGATCATTGGCCCGGATCGCTTCGGTCAGCCGAGAGGCTTCTGCCAAGGATGCCCGCGCATGGTCGAGCATGATGTCGAACATCACGTGGTGAGGAATGACGGTCTGCCGCAGCAGCACCTCGAAGCTGGCCCAGTCCTGCGGAGGGTCGTACGCGCGCCGGTCCGTATAGCGTCTTCCGATCGCCTGTGCGTGAGCCAGGGTGTTGTCCGCCGGCTCCCGTGGACCCGGCTGGAAATCGAATGTCGCCACGTGGAGCGGGTCGAGTGGGTCGGGGAATCGCTGCACGGCCGTCTCCCAACCCGCAGAAGCCATCGCCACAATCAGGTGGTCCAGGACTGCGCCGCAGCTTAGATAGATCTCGCGACCTTCAGGGTCGGCTGCGGTCATCACCCGTGTGAGGTCGGCGAACAGGTGAAGCGTCGGTCCCTCCGCGACCCATCGCCAGGGCTGGCTGTTGTGAATGGATGGCGCCCGGCACGCCAGCTGCACGGCGTCCCGGATCACCTCCACGTCCGGTGCGATGGTGCTCATTTCAATGGTCAGTCTTTGGATTTGCGGGCATTGCCGATATCGACGGCGTATCGACTCCTATACGTCCGATCAACTCTGCTCCGCCTGGCGAGCCCACCGGTGCGTCACGCCCGGGCAGCACAGTCTCAAAAAACGCGGCGTTGTCATCGAGATGCCATCGATCGTCGTCGGAAAGATCGGTCTCGTATTCAATCGCGTCCATGCGGCACACCAACTTGCACGCGCCACAGTCGACGCACTCGTCAGGGTTGATGTAAAGCGTCCTCGCACCCTCGTAAATGCAGTCTGCCGGGCACTCGAGTACACACGACTTGTCCATCACATCGATACATGCCGAACCGATTACATAGGTCATGCCACAACGGTAGGAAACGAGGCCGCATCGCGGGGGGAGCCCAAAGGCACCACAGAAGGTGACCTTAGCCCTCTCGTCGGGTATCCCGCCTGTGACGGCGTCAGCCAGCCGCCCATTCTTTCGCGCGCTCGAGTTCGTCGAGGCCAAATATCGCAAGCTCGCCAGGGACCATCCATCCGAGTGCGTGCAGGGTATGGGCGACCCACTCCTTGTCGGAGACAACCGCAACTCGTTTGAACGCCGAATGGTGCTGGATAAGAGCGCCGAATCCTATTTTCAGGTCCTCGACCAGCCCGCCGGGACCAAAGCCCTGATAGTCGGAAGCGATTACTTCGACGATCCTGATCTCGCCGATTTTCAGCAGCTCATCCAAAGCCGGCTTGAGTTCGCGCAGGTCGTCACCCTGTAGGTGGCCGGAAACGCGGATGCCGGTGACGCCCTCTGGCATGTCCGGCAGTAGCTCGAGCATTGAATTCTCCTCTTTCGCAGGTCCCGGGCTGCGCTTCGCACTGTGGACGCGACCGGGCACGGTTGGGGCCGACTGTCTACTCGCTTGAGGTTAGATCGCGCGCTGCCACTGCAGACGGGGACTTTGTGCCCTTGTTGAAGGGTCGGACGACCGCTGCCGACGGTGTCATCCCGGAGTCTTGTCGACATGTCGAACTGCCATCATCACGACGTCCTCGCCGAGCTCAGCCTTGAGCGGGCACGAAGGTGACGCTCGCCGACCGTTTCCGGGACTTTGGTCCGTAGCCTTGGCCCGCATTGCCCGCACAGAATCTGGGAATGACCACTTTCGCGGCGCCGATGGTGCGCGACGAACTCGACGGTGTCGTGTCGACACTCTGCGTCCGGTTTCCCAACCGCGCCCGAATCGACATCGAGAATGTCGTCACCGCTCAGTACGCCGAGATGGCCGCGAACGCGACTGTTACCGCGCACTTGATTCCCCTGACGCTCAACCGAAGTCGACGCCTGTTAGCTCGCGGAGCGGAAGTACCTGGTGTTCGACCGCCCATAAACGCGATCGGCCCACGATGAACAAAGGAGAGTAAATGACGAGTTCACTCGAGTCTTCGGATTCCAAGTATCACGGCATCGTCGTCGGAGTCGACGGCTCGCCCGCCTCAGATGTCGCCACGGAGTGGGCCGCACGAGACGCGGCACTCCGCAGCGTGCCATTGACCGTCGTCCATGTTCTTCCGGCGACAGAATTAGGGCCATGGGTGGACATACCGACATCGGCGGACTACTGGGTGGAGCGGGACCGACGAGCGGACCGGATCCTTGACGACGCGATGCGCGTGGTCAACGACGTCACATCGGGCGCGCCGGACTTTCCCATGGAGCACCGTGTGGTCACCGGAGCCAAGGTGCCGACTCTCGTAGACATGTCAAAGGATGCGGAGATGGTGGTGGTCGGATGCCGCGGCCTTGGCGGGGTTCAGGGACTTCTGGTGGGCTCGGTCAGCTCGGGCCTGGTGCACCATGCACATTGCCCGGTGGCGGTGGTCCACGACGAGGAGCCGATTACGGACTACTCCGTCGGGGCACCTGTCGTTGTCGGCGTCGATGGATCGCCGGCGTCGGAACAGGCAACGGCCATCGCCTTCGACGAGGCATCACGGCGTGGGGTCGAGCTGGTGGCAGTGCACACGTGGATGAACAGCGCCGATTTTCTCATGGACGTGGTCCACGAGGGGTTGGCGGCGCAGGCCGAGGAAGAGCTCGCCCAACGATTGGCCGGCTGGGGTGAGCGCTATCCGGATGTCATCGTCAGACGCGTTGTCGGTCAGGACAACCCCGCCCACCGCCTCCTCGCGGAATCGGAACGGGCGCAGCTACTGATCGTGGGTAGTCACGGGCGTGGAGGGTTTGCCGGCCTTCTTCTGGGTTCGACTAGCTCGGCCGTCCTGCACGCGGCGCGAATCCCTGTGATCGTGGCTCGCCAGTCCTAGGTTGACACTCCAAGTCATTTCGGTCCGGGGTCTTTATACCCTCTCCGTTTTGATCGTCAAACGGCACTCTGAAGAGGAAACAAGGATTACTCCTACCGAGGTTTGGACGAATGAGCGCATATTTTCCCGACACCGAGACGATCAGATCAGCTCTGCTGCTGGCGATCCGGGCGCCCTCGGTGCACAATTCCCAGCCCTGGCGCTGGGTGGTGGGCGAGCAAAGCCTGCATCTCTACGCCGACCGTGATCGACAGCTGCCGAATACGGACCCCGACTCACGGGACCTGTTGCTGAGTTGTGGTGCGGCATTGAATCACTGCGTGGTCGCCTTTGCGGCGTTGGGGTGGGCGGCCAAGGTCCACCGGTTCCCCAATCCCGCCGATACCGACCACCTGGCCTCGCTAGAGCTTCGCCGACAGACGCCGGCCGATCTCGACATCGCTCTGGCTGCGGCAATTCCACGCCGTCGTACCGACCGTCGAAATTACAGTCAGTGGCCTGTTGCCAAAGGCGATCTCGCGTTGATGGGCGCTCGCTCTGCGCGTGCGGGCGTGACCATGCGCCGGATCGACGACCTCTCACATCTAAAGATCATTGTGGCCGAGGCCGCATCGCGGCATGCGACCGATTTCGCGTACGCCACGGAGTTGGCAGCATGGAGCGGAAGGTACGCGTCTGAGGCCGGAGTTCCGGCCCGGAGCGCGCCGATGCCGGACTCGGCGGCTGTGATTCCGGCACGGTGGTTCGCCGGTCCGGTGCTCACTCAACCGCCGAACCTCGACGCGGCCGAGGACAACGCCGTGATCGTCGCTCTGGGCACCTCGGGTGACGACGACCTGTCGAGGCTGCGAGCCGGCGAAGCAACCAGCCTGGTACTTCTGACCGCGACTGCGTTGGGACTTGCGAGCTGCCCGATCACCGAGCCATTGGAATTTCCCGAGACGCGGGAAGCAGTGCGGGCGGATGTCCTTGACAAGGATGGCTTCCCGCAGATGCTGTTGCGCGTCGGCTGGGCCCCCGTCAACAGTGATCCACTTCCCGCTACGCCCCGCCGAGCTCTCGCGGAAGTAGTTGACCGATTGGATGACTCACCGCTCGACTAGTGGAGAGCCCAGTCACTTCGGGCTATCGGCCGCAGAAGACTTATGGCCCAACCGCGTAGGCCATTTGGCCCTGGAGCCCCGGACCGGCGCCGGTCACGATCGATGAACGAGCAAGCACTGCGGGTGAAGGCCGCAAGGAGAGAAGTCATGCAATCGTTCACGATCACGTGGGGGCATTACTGGTGGACCGGGATCGCGGGGCGCAACCCGCTGGTGCGACGCACCGATCGAATCCAGGCGTGGCTGTGCATTCTCGTGGCCCTCATCAATGTCCTGGCGATCCCCGTGGTCGCTGCCATCGGAACATCTGTGCACGACGCTCGCGGTGCGTTCTACGCGGAACAGGCCAAGCACCGCCACGCAGTGACTGCCACCGCGCTCGAGAACAGCACCGCCGAACTGGGACCGGGACCCGCGGACGTCACATTCTTGGTCCGGGCCTCGTGGATCGACGTACACAGCAACCATGTCGACGTCGTGAAGTGGCCTGACGAGGCCACGGCGGGCGATCAAACGGACATCTGGGTTGATGACACCGGCGGGCCGGTGGACCCACCTGCATCGCCGAGTCGTGCAGCCGCCGATGCCCTCGGCGCTGCATTGTGGATCTGGTTCGCCGTGATGGCAACCACAGCCGGTAGCGCGACCTTGATCCGGCTGCGGCTGACCAACCGCAGATACCTCCAATGGGATCGCGAGCTCGAAGCGCTCAACTACCAATCATGAGTACGGAAGGAGTCCAAATGTCTTTCCTCTCAACGCATCACGGGATCCTCGTCGGCGCTGACGGTTCGTCTCCGTCGGACGCGGCCGTCGACTGGGCGGCGCGAGAAGCGTCGATGCGGAATGTTCCTCTCTCCATCGTCCACGTTGTGGCCTCACCTGCGATCCGAATGTGGCCTGAGATTCCCGTGCCGCCTGAAGTCCTCACGCGCATGGCAAGAGAAGGCCACGAGATCCTCAGCGATGCGCGCACGACCGCGCAGAAGGCAACCGCGAACTCTCGCCGGATTCAGATCGAGACCGAGCTGTTCACCGGAGGTGTGCTGCCGACGCTGCTCGATCTCTCCAAGGACGCGGAGATGGTCGCTGTCGGATGCCGCGGCACCGGACTGATCAACCGACGGCTGCTCGGCTCGGTCAGCCGTGGCCTCATTCAGCACGCGCATGCCTCCGTCGCGGTCATTCACGATGAGAATCCCGTGATGACCAACCCGAACAAGGCGCCTGTGCTTGTCGGTATCGACGGTTCGCCGGTATCCGAGGCGGCCACCGCCGTCGCCTTCGAAGAAGCGTCGCGCCGCGGCGTCGACCTCATCGCATTACATGTGTGGAGCGACTTCGCGATATACGACATGCCCGACACCGAGTTGGCGGCTGTGCAACCACAAGCGGACGAGGCCCTGTCTGAGCGCCTGGCGGGCTGGCAGGAGCGCTATCCCGATGTGCGGGTGCGTCCCATCGTCGCCCTCAACCGTCCCGTGCACCAGTTGCTCGAACGTTCCGATGAGGCGCAACTGACCGTCGTCGGTAGTCACGGCCGGGGCGGGTTCGCGGGCATGCTGTTGGGTTCTGTCAGTTTGGCGGTGGCAGAGTCCGCGCGCGTGCCTGTTGTGGTGGTACGCCCGACCTGAGGCTCTCGCGAGGAGCCGCTCGCCTACTCGTCCGGGCGGCGGTGGGATTGATCCAGCTTGGATACGAACACCGCTGCCTGAGTACGGCGTTCCATGCCCAGCTTCGCCAACAACCGCGAGACGTAATTCTTGACCGTCTTCTCCGCCAGGAACATCCGGGCAGCAATCTGTTTGTTCGTCAGACCCTCGCCGAGCAGATCGAGCAACACCCGTTCCTGATCGCTGAGGCCAGACAAGGGATCGGATTTCTCCGCGGCGCCGCGTAGTTTGGCCATCAACGCCGCGGCAGCCCTGTTGTCCAGCAGCGAACGGCCGGCGCCGACTTCCTTGATCGCCTGAGCGAGTTCCATGCCCTTGATGTCCTTGACGACATACCCGCTCGCGCCGGCCAATATCGCGTCCAGCATCGCCTCGTCAGACGTGAATGACGTAAGCATCAGACAGCGCAGGTCCGGCAGCCGAGACAGCAGATCGCGGCACAGTTCAATTCCGTTGCCGTCGGGAAGCCGCACATCGAGGACGGCGACGTCGGGCTGAAGCGCCGGTATCCGTGCCAGCGCCTGCGCCGCCGATCCGGCCTCGCCGATTACCTCGAGTTCAGGATCGGCGCTCAACAGGTCGATCAGTCCGCGCCGGACGACTTCGTGGTCATCAACGAGAAATACTGTCACCACGTGAAGCCCCTCTCCGGGAACGCAGCCAAGGCGTCAGCTCACAATACGGTCTGCGGTTGGCAGATCAACACCGAACAACCCGCTTCGTGCAGCGATGCGTAGCCGGGCGGTCCTACGAGATTCTTGATTCCCTCAGCGCGTTCATGGCGAACCACCAACAGCTGGATCCAATCGGCGTACTCCGTCAGATAGTTCAGAGTGTTCCCGTGCACTACGGCGGACTCTATGTCGAGATCGGGGTAGCGCTTCTTCCACTGCGCCAGTTGACGCTCAAGGCGCGCCTTGGCAAGCCTGTTGCCATCGCCCACCGCCCGACTGTCGTAGATGTCGGTGAACCGAGAGGGCCAGCTGGTCAATACGCGCAACGACGTTTCGCGGAGCCGTGCCTCGTCGAGGGCGCGCTGCAACACATGGTTACTGGCCGGTGACCCGTCGACCTCGGCGACCACCCAGCCTTGCCCCGGACGCGGATCAGCCGGGCGGACGATCGCGACCGGGCAATGGGCGGCCGCCGCCACAGCCGCCGCTGTGGACCCCATCCGTCCATATCCGCTGTGCTTCAGACCCATGTCGCCTAGGCAGATCATCGCAGCCGATCTGGAGGCGTCGATCAGCGCGCGGGCGGGCCGGCTCTGCAGGATCTCTACCTCGATCTTGACGGGCTTGTCGGTCGATTCGACTGCTACGAACGCGGAGCGAATCGCGATTTCAGCGGTTGTCAGGTCCCTCGCCGCATCTTGCGGATCAGAGCCTGAGGAATGGTCTGGGTCGACCGCATAGACGAGGCGTAAGGGGATATCTCGACTCACGGCTTCGTCGACGGCCCACAACGCGGCATCAACTGCGGTGCGCGAACCATCGATGCCGACCACGACTGACGGTGGCGAATGAGGTAGGTCTCGCATGGTGGCTCCTTGGCGCAGTTGGGGGATGGGTGCTGTACCGGCGATACGCGACGGGCATTCCGTTGCGAAAGTCCCTGCCGGGCAGTCAGGTATCCGTTGTCCGGACCTGGAAGACGTCGTCGATCGGCCGCCGCGGCGTGGGCGGCGGTTTTTCGTCGATCTCCGGGGCTGATCCGACACGTATCAATACCTGGGGAGTGGTCGGCTGGTTGATCAGCGATGCGACGACGTCCCGGCCCGGATAGGCCTCGGTGATGTTCGTCAGCGTACAGGTTGCGAGGCCCGCCATAGTGGCCTCGAGCAGTACGGCGGAAAGCATTTCGCCGCACTGCAGGACAGAAGCGCGTTCATTGTCGTACGTCGATAACACGAGAATCTTCGAGCGGTCAGTTCCGAACTCGAAGCGCCGATCTGTGTTGTGCGTGACCGGAAAGTTGCGTCCGACATCGACACGGTCGCTTTCAGAGGCCGACACCAGTGAGCTGTGGGGTATCCCGTCGGTGGCTTCGAACGGTCCTGTCCACCAGGACAGCTCATGGTGATACGACGAATCGTAGAGACGCAACGATTCGGTCAGCTGAGCGGCCTCCGCCAGCTCGGTGCGCAATTCGTCGGCGACGACGTCAAAGCGGACGGCGTCGCAGGTGATGCTACGGCGCAACTGTAACTCGACCGTGTCCCAATCTGCCGGCTCCGCGTACGGGAGACGGTCGCTGCGTCGCAGAAGTATTGCGTCGGCGCGGCGAAGGTGCCCGTCGGTGACGAACTCCATCGGGCTGAAGTCGATCGACGCCACATGTAAAGAGTTGTTGGGGTTGGGATACCGGTCGACGGCGGTGACCCACCCCGCTGCAGCCATGGCGACTCGAAAGTGGTCGAGTACGGCGCCACAGCCGATCAAAGCCTCACGGCCCGTGTGGTCAGTGGAGTAGAGGACGCGGTCCTTGTCGAGGAATAGATGGACCGCTTTGCTTGCAGCGACCCAATGCCACGGTTGGCTGTTGTGCAGTGACGGCGCGCGGCACGCCAGCTGCACTGCATCCTTGATCACTTTGGTGTCAACCATCGTGTCTCGCATGTTCCCAGCTTCGCGTTGTGGCCAAGTCCGCAAACAGGGTCAATGGTCCTCAGGCACGGGCCTTAGGACCCTGGCCGGGCCCAGGCTGCAGGATGAAATATCGGGGTATGAACGTCATGGCTGTCGAGCTGGACGCCGCCGATGAGCCTCGAGCGCTCGCAGGAAATCTCGATGCGCAGGTGCGGGAGACGCACACGGGTGTCGTGGTCCTTCTTGGCGATAAGGCGTACAAGGCGAAGAAACCGATCGCGACCGACTTTCTGGACTTCACCACCGCGGAACGGCGGGAGACCGCCTGTGCGCGCGAGGTCGCACTCAACACCAGGCTCGCTCCGGACAGCTACCTGGGGGTCGCTCACTTCGCGGGCCCAGAGGGTGGCCCGGCGGAGCCAGTCGTCGTGATGCGACGCTACGCCGACTCGACGCGTCTGGCTTCGCTCGTCACGAACGATCGGCCGGTTCACCATCACCTGGAAGCCATCGCGGAGAAGCTGGCGCAATTTCACCGTGACGCGTCGAGAAGCCCGGCGATCGACGACCACGGAACGGTGTCCGCTGTCGCGGCTCGGTGGGAGCAGAACCTGACGGAACTGGGCCGGTTTGCGGACTCGCTGATTCCTGATAGGTCGCTTCAAGAAGTGAAACGGTTGTCCGCACAGTTCATTGCGGGCCGCGCCGACCTGTTCACCGAGCGCATCAGCGATCGCCGGATTGTCGACGGGCATGCGGATCTCCTGGCCGACGACATCTTCTGTGCACCCGAGGAACTGGCCATACTCGACTGCCTCGAGTTCGATGACGATCTTCGCTACGTAGATGCGATCGACGATGCGGCGTTTCTGTCGATGGATCTCGAGTTCCTCGGCCGCCACGACCTGGGCGACTTCTTCCTCGAAGAATACCGTCGCTGCGCCGGCGATCCTGCTCCGGATGCACTGGCGCATTTCTACATCGCCTATCGCGCTGTGGTGCGTGCGAAGGTCGATTGTGTGCGCTTTACCCAGGGCCATGCGGAGGCATCCTCCGATGCGCGTCGACACATGGACATCGCGCTCGAGCACTTACGGGACGGCACCGTCCAGCTCATCGTCATCGGGGGCGGCCCCGGCACCGGGAAGACCACCCTGTCGAGGGCATTGGCCGAACAGTTTCGGGCAGAGGTGATTTCGACGGACGAGGTGCGCAACCAGTTGGAGCAGAACGATGCGATAGCAGGATCTGTCGGTGTACTCGACACCGGGCTCTACGCGCCCGACAACGTGACAGCGGTGTACGACGAGGTGCTTCGGCGGGCGGGGGCTCTGCTGGGCCGCGGCTTGTCCGTGATATTGGACGGGACGTGGCGCGACCCAGTGCAGCGTGAACGGGCCCGTCGGCTGGCAGGCGCGGCGGGCTCCCCGATTGTGGAACTCACCTGCGCCGCACCACTGGAAGAGGCGTCCGCGAGAATTCAGGGCAGGGGCGTGACGGACTCCGACGCGACGCCGGCAGTCGCCGCCGCGATGTCGGAGAGGATTACCGCACAGGTCGACGGCCATTTGATCGACACCACACGTCCGCTCGAGGAATCAGTTTTCGAGGCGCGCCAAATCTGTTGCCTCGCAATCTGACCGTATGCATCCGAAAGCGAGGTGAGTCATGACGGAAGACGGCGTGAATCCCGTTGTTGTCGGAGTGGACGGTACCGACAGCGCGTTAGGATCCGCTCGTTGGGCCGCGGCGATCGCATCGAAGCTCGGTGCGCCGCTGCATATCGTTCATGCGCGGCCGTACCCGGGTCACAATCTGTCTGATGCCGTCGCCGCCGCACGGGCCTCCGAGATGGCTGCGGCGGAGAATGCGGCCCCGGCAATACTTGCCGCCGCGGAACGGGTCGTCCGTCGTGATTTCGGCGCATTACGCATCACGACCGCGAACGTGCCCGACACCATCGATCGATTATTGGTTGATCTGAGCCAATATGCCCGGTTGATCGTTCTGGGTTGTGACGAAGTGAAACCGGGTGCGGCGATCCTGGTTGGCTCGACCACCGTCGCCGTCGCTACGAACGCGACCTGCCCGGTGGTTGCCTGGCGCGGTGATGCGACTGTGCCCACCAACGCGCCGATCGTGGTCGGTGTGGAGGACGACGACGACAGTTGCGTGGCGATCACTGCGGCCTTCGAACTCGCGCAATGTCTCGGCGTGCGTATCGTCGCCGTCCATGCTTGGTCGGCGAGCCGATCGCTGGGCGATGTCGCGCTGCCCTCCATGATCGATTGGGAAGCTGTCCAAGCAGATGAGCGAGCACGCCTCGCGAACACGCTGGTGCCGTGGACACGGCTGTATCCGGAGGTCGATGTGACCTATGTGGTCGACCGGGACAAGCCGAGTCGAGCCCTTCTGCATCACTCAGGAGACGCGCAGCTCGTGGTCATCGGGAGCGGTGGCCACGGACCGCTGGTGGGCGCGCTGTTGGGCTCGACGGGACTCAACCTTCTCCACCACTCCTTGATCCCGACGATGATCTGTCGATCGACCAGCGCACACGGTGACATCTCATCGGAGCATCAATTCAGAGGAAGAGCTACGTGATGAAAAATTCAAGATTGCCGGTCGTCGTGGGGGTCGATGGATCGAAGCATGCGGTCCACGCTGCGCTGTGGGCCGTCGACGAAGCGGTTGACCGCGACGTTCCGATACTGCTGGTCTGCGTGGTCAATCCGCACGCCGAGGATCTCGAGCGCGAATACGGGAATGCCCGGCATGCGCTACATGAGGCGTGGATCGCCGCGGAGGCCACCGGCGAGGCGGTCAAGCTCGAATCAACGATTCTTCAGGGCGATGCCGTCGAACAGCTCAGGGAGGCATCGCGATTGGGTCAGTTGATCTGCGTTGGCTCACGGGGGATGGACGACTCGCCGCACCATGAGCACGGATCGACCGCCGCGGCACTGGCGCAGGTCGCCTCCACGCCGGTGGTTGTCGTCCGGCGACGTCATCCCCACAAGCCGTCGACCGACCCTCTTTGGATCGTGGCCGCAGTGGACGAATCGCCCGGCGGCAGCGCCGTCCTGCAAGCAGCGATCGACGAAGCGACTCTGCGAAAGGCACCGGTCTTGGCGCTGACGCGATGGCCGTCGGCGTTGACAACCGACTCGGACGACAAGCGCGATGTGCGCACGCGCCTCGCCCAGTACCTCGCCGAGGCGCAAGAGGATGACGCCGCAGCCGTCCAGATTTGTGCGCTCCCGATCTCGCACCACATCGCAGGTGTCCTGGCGCAGAGTGCCAACATCGACCAACTGGTCATCGTGGACGCGGACGATCCCGTGCTGACAGCCGAAGCCGTTGGCCCCGAAGCGCGAAAGGCACTTCGCCACACGAACTGTTCGGTACTGGTTCTTCGCTGACTGATGCGAGGGGACGCAAATGGAGCCGTCGGGAACGATCGGTGCTGACCTACGAAGGAGACAGTGCGATGAAGGCAAAGGTCGGCGACTGGTTGAGCGCCGAATGGCCATTTCTCCGGGACCAACGCCTCCAGCAGGGGTTACCGCGACTCTCGTAACGTCATCACGGTCGTCGATCGCCAGGAGGGGACGGATGTCCAAGCGGAACCTGCATCACGGTGTGGTCGTCGGCGCCGACGGGTCGGCGTCATCTCGGGTGGCGGTGCGCTGGGCCGCGCGCGAGGCATCGATGCGCCATGTCCCGCTCACCGTCGTTCATATCGCCGATTCGTTGTCGGTCGCGGCATCAACCCTGGCTTGGCCTGCCGGCCGCGTCCCCGACGAAGTGCTTGAGCTTCAAGAGAACGAGGGCCGCAATGTGATCGCCGAGGCCATCGGCGCCGCCAGGGATGCTGTCAGTAACGACCGTCCGGAGATCGATAGCGAGTTCTATTTCGGAAGACCTGTGCCTTTCCTGGTGGATCTATCGAAGAACGCTCAGATGGTGGTCGTCGGCCGTCGTGGACAAACCGGGCGGCGCAGCCACCTTCTCGGGTCGGTCAGCGCGGGGTTGATCCACCGCGTCCACTGCCCGGTCGCGGTCATCAACGACGTGATTCCGGCGTCGTCGCGTTCGGCGTGTCTGCCGGTGCTGGTGGGGATCGACGGATCGCAGGCCTCGGAATCGGCATTGGCGATTGCGTTCGACGAAGCGTCTTGGAGGGGAGTGGATCTGGTGGCACTGCGTGTCGTGTGGGATGCCGACGCGTCCTTCTTCGGCATGGAATGGTCGGCGTTTCAGTCCGTGGCTGAGACGACGCTCGCCGAAAGCCTGGCGGTCTGGAAATGCCGGTATCCGGAGGTCAATGTGCAAGCTGTGGTCGAATTCGAGCACCCGACGCGCCATCTGCTCGAGCAGTCCGAGGCAGCGCAGCTCGTCGTGGTCGGCAATCGCGGGCGCGGCGCGTTCGCCGAGATGTTGCTCGGTTCGGTCAGCTCCGCTTTGGCGCAGGGCGCACATACCCCGGTGCTTGTCGTTCGTCAGCACTAGCGCGCAGCCTCGAGCTTGCGGTGTCTGAAGGTACCGCGACAGCTAACCTTCGTCAGTTGACTTGTGGCAGAGCATTACCGGAGCCGAACAATGGTGCAACAAGTTCAGGCCGGTGGATCCGAGCACAGCACCGGTCATAAGACGGCGACCGCGGCTGCCGACGACGACCAGTTGCGAGTCTGTGGCATGACGCAAGAGCGCCTTGCTCGGCCCCTCGGGCTCCACAAAATACGTCACATCGACGTCCGGATAGCGTTTCGCCCACGGGTCGAGGACGTTGACCAATTCCTGCCACTGAAGCGCTTCGAGGCCGTCCCAGTCGATCAAATACGGTTCCATGGCCCCGAGAGGTGGTCGGAACGGCGCCCATGCATGGACGGCTTTTAGGCCAACCTTGAATGTATCGGCGAAGTCGAACGCGGATTGGAATGCCGCGGATCCCGTGTGGGGACCGTCCACGCCGAGCAGGATGGGTCGATTCTCCGTCATCGCGCGGTCGCTTCCGCGCCATGCGACCACCGGACAAGCTGAATGTGCTGTGACAGCAAGTGTTGTCGAGCCAACCAACAATGCGGCCGCCGGTAAAACCAGCTCCGAACCGAGAACGACCAAACGAGCGGTGCGACTGCGTGAGATCAGAAGCTCGCCCACAGCTTCGTCGGACTGCAATGTGTATATGTCAAGCCCGCGGAATGCCGCACGCAATTCCTCTTCGGTCGACTTCAGAGTCCCAATGGCATGTTCGCGATGCTCGACGAGGGCGGCTGCTCGAATCGCGCGAGCAGCGTCGGTGAGTAGACGACCCTGGCCCGGTATTCCGTTGATCAGTTCGAGCGGAGCACCGAATCTCTGGGCGACGCCGGCGGCCCATTTCGCGGCGCTCATCGCCGCCGTGCTGCCGTCGACCCCGACGACGACAGCACCTGTGCTGATGGTCATTTCGGGTTCTACCGAGCCCGGACGACGATCACCGAGGCGCCGGCAGCCTGCGCCACCTTCAAGCCGACTGAGCCCAGCATCATGCCGCTGAAGCCACCGCGGCCGTGACTTCCGACCACGACCAGCTGAGCCTTCTGGGATTCGTCCACCAGCCAACGTGCAGGTTGATCACACACGATTCGGCGCTGGATATGGACGTCTGGATACTGCTCTTGCCAGCCGGCCAGGCGTTCGGCCAGTATCTCGTGTCCTTCATCCTCGTACCGGTGCCAGTCCATTCCGAGGACGGGGAGGACACCCACATCGCTCCATGCGTGCAGCGCAACAAGATCCACGCTGCGCCGTGATGCTTCGTCGAATGCCAGCGCCGTTGCATCCTCCGAACTCGGCGAACCGTCTACGCCAAGCAGAACCGGTGAGCTGCTGTCAGGCATTTGGGCTTCGTCGGTATGGATGATCGCGATGGGACCATGGCCATGGTGGACGAGACCGCTGCTGACCGACCCGATGATCGCGCGACCGACCGCCCCCATACCCCTGCTGCCGACGACGGTCATATACGCATCGCGTGATGCGCTGACCAGCGCTGAAGCGGCGTCCGTATGTCTCATCTCGGTACGGACAGGTGGCGGCTGGGACTCACCCGCGCTTGCCTGAACTGTCTTCTGCGCGTTTTCGATCGCTTCACGGGCGCTCGCCTCTTGAGAGTCGATGAAGCTGCCCTCCAGATACGCCACCGGCCAGCTGACGCGCAGGGGTGGAATCGCATGCATCAATGTGAGTGGTTGGTCGCGCAAGACGGCTTCTCCGGTCGCCCAGCGAATGGCGGCTTCGGACTCCGGCGATCCGTCAACTCCTACCAAGATCCCGTATTGTGCTTTCTCTTGCGACATTTGACGTTCCTCGTCTACTTGTTGGAGAAGCGACCGATGGCATTGGTGATCACGATCGCCATGACGGCGATGACGACCGCGATCGGGACAAGGGCGGCCGGCCAATCCATGGCGTTCCTCCTCCGTGATTCGGCGTGTTAGCCGTTGACGCTACGTCCGGCCCGCTTGCGCAAGCAGGGTCGTTGGTCCCTTAGCCGAATGCCGGTGGTCCTCGGATCTAGTCTCGTGGCGAGCCGTCCGACTCTGAGCTGGTCGTCGACTACAAGATGCGGTACCGCGCCTAGGAGGAAGAAGTCGGGAGGACACCATTGCGTAGAGCCGAACCGATATTGGCCATGACGCTTTCCAGCACGACGCTGTAGGTGGATCCGTCTTTGAGGATTTCGGAGGGCTCGTGATGCGTGAGGTACGCTTCGAGCCGTCGGTCGATCGGCCAATCGGAATAGATCTGACTGGCGAATTCGGATCGCAGGAACCGCCAGGCGATGGCGTCGAGATCCTCGGTAGCGAGCTGAGCTGGCTCGGTCGGCGTCATCAGCATCCTCTGGTCATGTTTCACGTCCTCATCTTTCGGGAGCCGCCATCGTGACACTAGAGACGAAAGTCACTAGCGCCGAGGCTGTTTCGCACCGATGACGGACAGTTCCGCACTGGGCGGACTGCCTGGGCGCCATACGCCGGCCGGGGCTGCCTAGCGTCCGTGATCATCAGTGCCGCACGACCAGTACCGACGCCGCCGTACGGTGAAACACGGGGTGCCCCGGGCGGCCGAGAATCTGGACAACGTCATTCGCGCGTGAACCGCCGATCACGGCGAGCTGGACCCATTCGTCGTGTTTCTTCAGGAACCGGGCGACATCGGCCCTATTGGCTACTGGGTAGACGTGCACGTCGGGATAGCGCGCTTTCCATTGCTCCACACCCTCGTCCAGACCGTCCGGATCGCCGAGCATCAGAACCGGCGACTGACGCAGCCTCGCTTCGTCCATCGCACCCTCGACCACCGGCTCGTTGTCGGTGTCGCCCGTTGCCGAGACGACGATCCAGTCGACGGCGTCGCGCGGTATCTCATCCTGAGGACGAATGATCGCGACTGGGCAGTGTGCCTTCTCGGCGAGCTCGGTGGCGATTGATCCCAGTATCGCCAGCGCGGACCGGCCGATGCCGACCGATCCCACACAGATCATGTCGGCAGATTCTGATTCCTCGATCAGGTTGAAAGCCGGTAACCCTGAAAGGATTGCGGTCTCGATCTTGACGGGCCGACCCGTGGCCTCGACGGCGTCCTGCGCCGCACGAATCGAATTCTCCGCGTGGTGGATGTCCGCGTAGTAGTCCTCCGCGGAGGGGTGGGTCGCCTTCGTGACGTACACGAGGCGCAACGGCACACTTCGAGCGATCGCTTCGTCAATCGCCCACAGCGTGGCGTGGATCGCCGCGTCCGAGCCGTCGATTGCGGCGACAATCGGCTTGGGGGAGTCGCTCTCAGTCATCGTGCACTCCTATTCGCAATTGATGCATCGTCGTTGTTGAGTTCCGATTACCGATGGGTGGGGCACTGGATCCCTCCCTGCTGGACGTTGGTCCTCAGCACGGCCTGACGCAGGTCATCGGCGTGCGACCCGCCGACCGGAGATGATGCTCGGCGCGAGGCTACGGCTGGCGTGCGACGATCACCGGCATGCGTGCTGACTGAACCACCGCCGCGCTGACCGAACCGAGCAGCATGCCGGCGAATCCTCCACGACCGTGGCTTCCGACGACGACCAGCTGCGCCTCTTCAGAGTGCTCGATAAGTTTGCGGGCCGGATGATCGCAGACCACAAGGCGTCGGACGTTCACGTCCGGGTAACTCTCCTGCCACCCGGCCAGTCGCTGCGCCAGCGCTGCATCTTCCGAGGACTTCATCGCAAGCCAGTCCATGCCGAGAAAGTCGCCTGCTCCGAATTCGGTCCAGGCGTGCAGGGCGATGAGGTCCACGCGCCTGCGTGACGCCTCGTCGAAGGCGATCGCGGTGGCCAGCTCTGACGTGGGGGAGCCGTCGATCCCGACCAGGACCGGCGCCTGTGCCGGATGCGGCATCAACGGATCTTCGTCGTGAATGACCGCCACCGGGCAATGGGCGTGCTGTACGACGCCCGCGCTCACCGAACCGAGCAGATTGCCTATTGCACCGTGGCCGCGACTGCCCACCACGACCATTGCCGCTCCCTTGGACATATCGACAAGAGTGGGAATGGCGGTCGAGTAGTAGATCTCGGTTCGGACCTCTAGGGGGCCGGCGTCGCGCTGAACCGCGGCAACGACACTTAGCGCCTTGTCAACGGCCTCGTGGGCCCTCTGCTGTTGCCATTTTCCGATGCCCGTCGGGAGGGGTGTGTGAGACAACGAGCCGAGAACACTGCTGACGACGTGGACCAGGGTGAGCGGCGCGCCGCGTCTCGCGGCGTCACGTGCGGCCCAGTCGACGGCAACCTTGGCGGCGGCCGACCCGTCGACGCCGACCACGATTTCTGGGGGAGTAATCGAAGACATACGGAACGTTAAGGCCGCCGCGCGTCTTCAGGCGTGAGTCTTTGGTCCCCACCTGCTCGGCCATTAGGCCCCGCCCGACGCGCTCGAAACCAGACCCAAGAGCGCTGCGGGGACTGAGCCTTGGGCCCTTCGTTGCCGCCCCCAGCGGTGCGGTTCACGAGGCCCAGCAGATGTCAAGTTCTTACGCGGGTACCGGCGTCCCCGGCGACTATTTTGGCGATATCGGTGAGCGACCCGATGACAGCCTCGTTGCCGGTAGTTTGCGCGAAGCCGCACGCGGCTTGAACCTTTGGACCCATTGAACCCGCTGGGAGGTCGAGAGCGGCCAGCACTTCGGCGGTCACCGCGCCCAGGCGATCCTGGTTCGGGGTTCCCCAACCGGTGTACACCCCGTCGACGTCGGTGGCGATGACGAGTAGGTCGGCGTCGAGTTGCTCGGCCAACAGCGCCGAGGCGAGGTCCTTGTCGATCACGGCCTCGACACCGCGGAGCGTGCCGCCGTCATACATTGTCGGAATTCCGCCCCCGCCTGCGCAGATCACAATGGTGCCCAGTTCCACCAGGGCGCGGATCGCGCGAATCTCGAGGATCCTCTTCGGTTTTGGGCTAGCGACAACTCGCCGGAACTTGTCTCCGTCGGGCGCGATAGTGCAGCCGCTTGCGGTCTTGAGTGCCTCGGCAGTCTCCCAGTCATAGACCGGACCGATCGGCTTGGTGGGATGAAGGAACGCGGGGTCATCGCGGTCCACCTCGATCATCGTCAGCAGTGTGGCGAGCGGCTGATCGGGCGGAAGTAGGTTGCCCAGCTCCTGTTCGATGACGTAGCCGATCATCGCCTCGGTCTGTGCTCCGAGCACATCAAGGGGGTACGAAGCCACCCCATGAGCAAGATCGTGATAAGCCGCCGCCTGCAACGCCAGCAGCCCCACCTGCGGGCCGTTGCCGTGCGCGATGACGATCTCGTTCCCAGGGGCCACTTCGGCGATGGACTCAGCCGCCGCGCGGATGTTGGCCCGCTGGTTGGCCGCAGTCATCGGCTCTCCGCGCCGGAGTAGAGCGTTGCCGCCCAAGGCAATCACGATTCGCATGGATGGCCCGTCAGCTCAGCGCGGCTACGAGGACGGCCTTGATTGTGTGCATTCTGTTCTCTGCCTGCTCGAAGGCAATATTCGCCGGGCTTTCGAAGACGTCCTCGGTGACTTCGATCCCGTTGGCGAGGTGCGGGTATTGCCCGGCTATCTTGGCGCCGACAACGGTTTCCGAATTGTGGAACGCCGGCAGGCAGTGCATGAATTTCACCCGCGGATTGCCAGCCGAGGCCACCAGTTCGGAATTGACCTGGAACGGGAGAAGCAGATCGATCCGGTCTCCCCAGGCCTCCACCGGTTCGCCCATCGACACCCACACGTCGGTGTAGATGAAATCAACTCCGCTCACGGCCTTCAGTGGATCGTCAGTGACGGTGAGGCGCGCCCCTGACGCGGCCGCGAACCCGAGGCACTGCGTCATGTGGTCCTCAGTCGGCCAGAGTTCTTGCGGTGCACCGATCCGGACGTCCATACCGAGCTTGGCGCCCACCAGTAGCAGCGAGTTCGCCACGTTGTTGCGGCCGTCCCCGACAAACGCGAAAGTAATGTCGTGCAGTGGCTTTGGGCAATGCTCCGTCATGGTGAGCACATCGGCCAGCATCTGTGTCGGGTGGAACTCGTCGGTTAGGCCGTTGAATACCGGCACTCCCGCATACTCGGCCAGCTCCTCGACGATCTCCTGGCCGGCGCCGCGGTATTCGATCGCGTCATACATCCGGCCCAGCACTCGCGCGGTGTCCTTCATCGACTCCTTGTGGCCGATCTGCGACGACGCGGGGTCGATGTAGGTCACGTGGGCGCCCTCGTCGTAAGCGGCCACCTCGAACGCGCATCGGGTACGCGTGGAACTCTTCTCGAAGATCAAGGCGATGTTCTTGCCGGCAAGGCTGGCCCGGCCGACGCCGGAGTACTTCGCCCGCTTCAGATCTCGGGACAAATCCAATAGGTACAGCAGGTCGCGATCGGTGTGATGGACGAGGCTGAGCAGACTGCGATTGCGATTGTTGAACGCCATGGGGAAGCCTCCTTGGGGGACGGTGGTCAGGTGTACAGGGGATCGCGCAGAATCGGGCAGGTCATGCATCGGCCACCGCCGCGGCCGCGGCCCAACTCGCTGGCGTCGATGGTGACCACCTCCACACCTGCTTTGCGCAGCGCCGTGTTGGTCAGCGTGTTGCGGTCGTAACCGATGACGACACCCGGCTCGAGTGCGACCACGTTGTTACCGTCGTCCCACTGCTCCCGCTGGATGCCGTACACATCGCCCGCCGTGGTGACGACCCGGAAGTCGACGCCGACCGCGTCACCGATCGTGTCGATCAGGCCCTTCGGTTCGCGCCGGATATCGAGCCCCGATGG
This sequence comes from uncultured Actinomycetota bacterium, assembly GCA_963843135.1. Taxonomy (GTDB): domain Bacteria; phylum Actinomycetota; class Actinomycetes; order Mycobacteriales; family Mycobacteriaceae; genus Mycobacterium. Next base: position 224,280 of record CAWJJA010000018.1, on the reverse strand, counting down.
CGAGCTGTCGTCGGGCCGCAGGCTGATCGGGACGATCCCGTCGACGACCGGGGCGTAGGCCGTCACCAGGTCGCGATCACAGAACGTGAACACGGTATCCAGATGCATCGCCGAGCGGGTCTTGGGCAGGCTGGCGATGACCACCCGCTCCGCCGCGCCCGCGGCGAAAAGGTTGCGAGCCACCTGTGTGATCGCCTGATGAGACGAGCGTTCGCCCATGCCGATCACGACGAGCCCCTTGCCGATCGGCATCACATCGCCGCCCTCGAGGCTTGCCATGCCGTGGTCGGTGGGCCGCCCATCGGGGTCGCCGAGCCAGACCTGGTACTTCTCGTCGGCGAAAGCCGGATGGAATTTGTACACCGCGGTGGTCAGCAACGTCTCCTGCCGCCGCGCCGGCCAGTACATCGGGTTCAGCGTTACGCCCCCGAAGATCCACGCGGAGTTGTCCCGCATGAACTGGGTATTGGGCAATGGTCGGATGATGAAGCCGGCGGGGTCCAACTCGTTGAACAACGAGAGAAAGCCGCTGTCCACCTCATCGACCACGTCCTGATAGGCGACGCCGCCAATGAGGAACTCCGCCAACCGATCCGGGGCCAGCTCGCTCAGCCAGGCCCGGGTGTCGTGCGTGAGTCCCGGGCCCACCAGATCGTCGGTGAGCTTGCGGTCCAGCACCCAGTCGCGCGCGTCGGGTTTCGCCACCACGTCGGCGAGCAGATCCTGCAACTCGAGGACCTCGACGCCACGGTCGACCATCTTGGCGACGAAGTCGAAGTGGTCGCGGCGCGCCTGCTGCAGCCAGATCACGTCGTCGAACAGCAGCTCATGGCAGTTGTCCGGGGTGAGCCGTTGGTGGGCCAGGCCCGGTGCGCAGACCATGACACGCCGGAGTCGGCCCGCCTCAGACCAGACGCCGAGGCTGGATTCGGTCGCGTTCACAGGACCGACAGGCTTCCGGTGGCCATCAGTGCGACGGCGGCGACGGAGGTCAGTGTCACGACGGCGAGCACGCCCCATTCGGGCTTCGTGAACGCAGGCAGCCGGCTTTCCTTGCGGGCCCAGACGTAGAGCGCGGTGCCAACGAGGTAGAAGACCGCGGCAACGAGCAGGTACTGCCAGCCGCCGGCGTAGACCAGCCAGACGGCATACACGAGACCGAGCATGCCGATGAGCAGGTCGCGCGTCCGGCCGTGACCGGATTCATAAGTGTCGCCGCGAAGCGCCAGCGTCACCTGATACGCGGCAGACCACAGGTACGGCAGCAGAATCAACGACGTGGCCAGCAATATCAGGTTGAGGTAAGTGCTCTCGTTGGCCAGCGTCCACAGCAGCATCGCTTGGACACAGATGTTAGTGAGCCACAACGCATTCGCCGGTGCGCCGTGTGCGTTCTCCTTGGCGAGCGCCTTCGGCATCACGTGTTCGAGGGCAGGCAGGCGCAGTATCTCGACACACAGAAGCACCCAGGCGATCAGGGCGCCGAGCAGTGAGACGACCAAGCCGATCGAGATGAACGCCGCTCCCCAGCTGCCCACCTCGTTTTCCAGCACGCCCGCCATCGACGGGTCGGGCACGCCTGCGAGCTCCGCCTGGGCCATCAGGCCGTACGAGAGGAGGTTGACCAGGAGCAGCAGCGCCAGCACGCCGGCGAACCCCAGCACGGTGGCCCGGCCGACGCTTTTTCGCGTGGCGGCGCGCTGGGAGTACACCGACGCGCCCTCGATGCCGATGAACACCCACACCGTGACCAGCATCATGTTCTTGACTTGGGACATCGTGCCGCCGAGCGGAGCCCCGTCGATCTGTGTACTGCGGCCCCAGAAGTCGGCGTCGAACAGGCCGGCCTTGAATCCGACTGCGGCGATGGCGATGAACACCAGGATGGGCACCACCTTGGCGACGGTGACCACCACGTTGACGAAGGCCGCTGTCCGCACGCCACGCAGCGTCAGGGCGTGCACAATCCACAACACGACCGACGCGCCGATGATCGCGGGCACGGTCGCGCCCCCTTCGAATGCGCCGAAGAAATAGCCCAGGGTGGAAAAGAGCAACACCAGATAGGCCACGTTGCCCACCCAGGCAGACACCCAGTAGCCGAAGGCCGCCGTGAAGCCGATGTAGTTGCCGAAGCCGGCGCGGGCGTAGCCGTAAACGCCGCCGTCGACGTCGGGCTTGCGGGTGGCCAGCGTCTGGAAGACGAAGGCCAGCATGAGCATGCCGACACCGGTGATCACCCATCCGATGAGCAGCGGGCCCGGAGCGGCGCTGCCCGCCATCTGTGAGGGCAGTGCGAAAATGCCGCTGCCGATCATCGATCCGACGACGATCGCCGTCAGGGCCGCCAGTCCGAGGCCACGTTTCGCCGCAGGGGGACGGGCCGGTTCGGGCCTCGTCAGTACGGTTTCGGACATCGTTGTCTCCCAATTCGAATGACGCGAGGTCACAGAGATCGCCACGCGTCACTGACGTTAGGGATGCCGCACCTCGGGTTGAGGAGGCTTTGGTCCCTGATGACGGGCCGTAAGTCCCGTCATGGCCCTTGGGACCTGAATTTTGGGACTTTCGGCAGCATTCGGCGACGGGCGCGCTCGGTAGCGTTGCTGCCATGACCACACCGACTCAGCCGATCTCCATCCTGCCGGAGACAGAGTGCTGGAAACTCATGTCTACTGCTGCGCTGGGACGGCTGGTCACAAGCGCCGACGGTCAACCGGACATTTTTCCGGTCAACTTCGTCGTCCAGCACCGGACGGTGTTGTTCCGCACGGCGGAGGGCACCAAACTGGTGAGCGCGGCGATCAATCACAGCGTGCTGTTCGAGGTCGACGACCACAACGCCGTTGAAGGCTGGAGCGTGATCGTGAAAGGAATAGCACAATCATTGCGTACCGATGCCGAGATCGACGAAGCCGAACGGGCTCAATTGCTCCCGTGGACGGCCACGGTCAAGCAGCATTACGTGCGTATCCGCCCGGTGAGCGTCACCGGGCGGCGGTTCGCGTTCGGATCTGAGCCGGATCGCGAATTCACAATCGCCTGAGTCGCAGCCCCTGGCGCGCATCGCAATCGAGCGTTGGACCGGGGCAACGTAATTCGCCTATCCTGACGAAACTCACTTGCCTATTTGCACGCTGTGTAGATCGTCGCTCGCTCTGGCGGCCGATGCGTCGGCCTGAGCTTGTTGTAGCACCCGGCGCTTGATGCCGAGCAGTATGCCCCGTGTGACAAATGCCGTCGCCGGTCCCGCGAGTTCGGTGGCCAGCGCCTGCCCTGGCCGACGTAGCGGTGTGCGAATGCGAATGAGCAGCCGGCAGCGATCATCCCAACGAGGAATGACGTGGAACGACCACACCACGTTCCATTCTCGGTCCCATTCGCGGCCCGCAGAAGCGCGCAGGACGATGGATTGCTGATCGGCGACCTCGACCACCTCGAGCACGAATCCTTCGCGTAATCCCATCCAGCCCTTCGGAACAAGCCTGACGGTGTCACCCGGCGCGAGGTGTTGCCATTCGGGATGAATGCGGTCTGCATTGACGTACCGCAACCCGGCGAAGTTCTCCAATTTCTCGAAGGTGTACAGCCCGCCGCGATCTTGGCCCATCTGAACCAGCCACGGCCACACCGCACCGGGTGGACCATCTATTGACACCGCTTCAGTGCTCCGTAAAACGGGTCCGGCGATGAGGTCATCGCCGTCGAGAAACATCTGGCACTCTTCCTTCGTGGTGCCCCAGTTGCGGTAGTACTGCCGCGCGGCGTACAGAAAGGCGATTGCCCCGGCGAGCCGCAGTCCGTTCTTGATCATGAACTAACGGTGTGCTGTCCGCCTGCGACGCAGCTAGGGTCGCTAGTCCCTGATCTGATCGACGTTTCGCCGTAGCCCATTCGCAGGGCGGCGAAAGCGACACCGGCCGTCGATGGACCGATATGGCGGATCACGTCGAACAACTTGGTTTCGACGCCACTGCCTCGGCGTAACTCCGTCGAGCGATGCACGTGCATGGGGGCGGCCGAACGGCCCGATCGACGGGGACTTCGGGCCCTACCGTGCCGCCGTCATGTCGTGGTCGTATCACGTTGGGATTGGCGAAGCGAAGGAGACGACTGCGATGACTGGCGAACGATCGGATCTCGTGGCGAAGAACTGGACAGTTGAAGTGTCGATCGACGAGCACATGGGACTCACCCGGGCGAAGGCAAGGCTGCGCTGGCGCGAAAAAGAAGAGGTGGGTATCGGTACGGCGAGACTCGATCCCGATGACCGGGATATCGCCGAGATCGGAGACGAACTTGCCGTCGGCCGTGCGCTGTCGGATCTGGGGAGGCGGCTGATGGCGGTCGCTGCACAAGACATCGAGTCAGTCACTCATCAACCGGCAACGCTTCTATCCTGACCATTATTGAAACCGGAGAATCGAAATGACCCGCGCCTCAGCAATGTTGAGGAGCCGCTGGATTCGGCAGGTCCGCCGGATTCGGCGGCCCATGATGACGCCCCCCAGCTGGCTGGGCGGCTGAGGAGCGGCGTGGCAGACTGGGTATTCGCGCTAGTGGGGTTCCTGCTGGTAGCGGTGGTGGTTCGAGACGTGTTTCACACGCTGTTTCATCCGATCGGCCACGGCAGTATTGCACCGCAAGTGATGAAATTCGTCTGGTGGCTGCTGCGGTTGTTCCCCTCCGATCGCCGGATCGCGTCGTTGACCGGCCCGCTGGGGATCGCGTTGGTTGTCATGATCTGGGGGGCGATCGCGATTCTCGGGTGGGCGATGCTGTACTTCGCGCAGATGCCGGACGGCTTCGCCTACAGCTCGGAGCTGAATCCTGGTGACCGCAACGACGTGTTCGACTCGCTGTATCTATCGCTGGTCACGATCGGCACGCTCGGGTTCGGCGACATCGTGCCCACGTCGCCGGTTGTTCGCCTGATCGTCCCGCTAGAGGCGCTGTTCGGTTTCATGCTGCTCACAGCAGCCGTATCCTGGGTTCTCCAGATCTACCCTGCGCTCCATCGCAGACGCGTTTTGGCGCTTCAACTCTCGACTCTGAGGGAGGCACGTCGAGCCAACCCCGAGCTGGCGATCGACAGTGTTCCCACCGACGTTCTCGCTGGACTCGCCAACGCAGTCGTCGAGGCCCGAAACGACTTCACGCAGTACGGTGCGACCTATTACTTTCGCGACCTTGAAGCCGACGCATCATTGGCATACGCGCTCCAATACGCGACCCAGATCGCTAACGAGGCTGCCACGAGCGAGCAGTCGCAGACGCAGCTCGCCGGAGCCATGATCTCAGCCGCGGTCGACAGCCTAGCCCGGCTGCTCGACGAGGAATTCTTGCGGCTCGGTGGTGATACCGACGCTGTTATCAGGGCTTACGCCGAGGACCACCGACACACTGGCTGAGCCAGTAGCGTCTGTCGCCTCTGTCGGCCTCACCCTGTCGGCGCATGATGGCCAGCGGCATGGCCGCCGCGTAATACGCGTCGGCCGATGATGATTCGTGAATGCGCAGGGAGTTTCATTGGCAGTACTGCAATCCGCGTGATGACGAGGTAGGGCGCTTTTGGCATCCACGCTCAGGACCTTCGGCCCTTAGTCATGCGTCAATGCGTTTCTAGCCTGGATGTATGGGCAAACAGCAACCATTGCTGGCGGCATTGATGGCCGCGGTCGGCGTCGTCGAGATGTACCGGCGTGAACTGCGGCCACGGATGTACACCTGGGGTGCCGACGACGGTGAAGTTGCGGGCGCACTGCCGGGAGACCAATTCGTGGCGCCGGGAACCATGCGGACGACGCACGCAATCACCATTGACGCGCCCGTCCAGTTCGTATGGCCATGGCTCGTTCAGATCGGCGAGGACCGCGGCGGTTTCTACAGTTACTCGCTGCTCGAACGGGCCGTCGGCGCGCATATCCACAACGCGAACACCGTCCACAAGGAGTGGCAGGACGTGCGCGTCGGTGACACCGTCTGGCTTGCCCGACGATATGGCGACGCCGCCAGGCAGGTGGTTGCGGCCGTCGAGCCGGAGTCACACCTGGTAATGATGTCATCGGCCGACTTCGAACGCGTGCAGCGCGGCGAAAAGGCATCGGGCGCCTGGGCGTTCTGTCTTCAGCGACAGAATGCGTGGACCCGTCTGCTCGTTCGGAGCACCGGTGGAGCGGTCGGAAACCCGGCCTTCGATGTCGCGCATTTCGTCATGGAGCAGAAGATGATGCGCGGGATCCGGGACCGGGCGCAAGGCCAACGCCGAGCCGACATCGAGGATTATTCGACGCAAAACCGATGCGACCGAGGCAAAATCACAGGCGGCGGTCAACAGTCGACGCGACCTGCGAAAACCATCAGCCTCGTCAATTGACACCCGGAATTGTCGAAATTTGGCGACCTCGGTGGGACGATGAGGCGGTGACCGACAGGTCGAGGCCGAAAGATGGCCCTGGCGCACCGCAATTGCGTGACACCCTCTCAGGGCTGCGTCTGCGTGAACTGCTCATGGAGGTACAGGACCGCGTCGAGCAGATCGTCGAGGGCCGCGACCGCCTCGACGGTCTGGTCGAGGCCATGCTGGTGGTCACCTCGGGTCTCGAACTCGATCAGACCCTGAAGACGATCGTGCACACCGCCATCGAACTGGTCGACGCCCAATATGGAGCCGTCGGCGTGCGCGGCCACGATCACGAACTGGTCGAGTTCATCTACGAGGGCATCGACGAGGAGATGCGCGAACAGATCGGCCACCTTCCCGAGGGGCGCGGCGTCCTCGGTGCGCTGATCGACGACCCGAAACCGATTCGCCTGGACAACATCTCCCACCACGCATCGTCCGTCGGATTCCCACCGAACCATCCGCCTATGCGAACCTTCCTCGGTGTGCCGGTGCGCATTCGCGACGAGGTCTACGGCAATCTCTACCTGACGGAGAAGGCGGGCGGGCAGCCATTCAGCGAGGACGACGAAGTGCTGGTCCAGGCCTTGGCGGCCGCCGCCGGTATCGCGATCGACAACGCCCGGCTGTACGAACAGTCCAAGACCCGGCAGTCCTGGATCGAGGCGACTCGCGATATCGGAACCGAACTGTTGACCGGAACCGATCCCGCCACGGTGTTCCGGCTCGTCGCCGACCAGTCTCGGCATCTGAGCGGTGCCGAGCTGACGCTGGTGGCGGTCCCGGCTGATGCGGAACTGCCGGTCGGGGACACGACGGAGCTCATCGTCGCGGCAACGGCCGGTGACGGTCCAGCAGCTTCTGTGCAAAGCATCCCCCTCGAGGGATCGCCGATCGGGGAGGCGTTCGTCCATCGCACACCTGGTCGGTTCGACCACATCGAGGTGGAGGCGACAGCTACCGGTCCGGCGCTGGTGCTTCCGCTGCGCGCCAGTGACGAAGTCGCCGGTGTTCTGGTCGCGCTACGACCTGTGGGGGCCTCGCCGTTCTCTTCCGAGCAGTTCGACATGATGACCGCATTCGCTGACCAGGCCGCGCTGGCGTGGCAGCTGGCCAGCACCCAGCGACAGATGCGCGAGCTCAGCATCCTCACCGACCGCGACCGCATCGCGCGTGACCTACACGATCACGTCATCCAGCGTCTGTTTGCCGTCGGCCTTGCCCTTCAGGGAACGATCCCGAGGGCACGGTCATCGGAAGTGCAGCAACGACTTACGGATTGCGTAGACGACCTCCAACAGGTGATTCAGGAAATCAGGACAGCGATCTTCGACCTTCATGGGTCGTCGTCCGGTGTGACACGGCTGCGTCAGCGCCTCGACGAGGCCGTCGCTCAATTCGCCAACACAGAACTTCGCACCACGGTGCAATTCATGGGACCGCTCTCGGTCGTCGATGCGACGCTCGCCGACCACGCCGAAGCTGTTGTTCGAGAAGCGGTCAGCAACGCAGTACGCCACTCGGGTGCCACCTCTCTTGCGATCAACGTCGCGGTCGAAGACGACTTGACCATCGAAGTCGTCGACAACGGGCGCGGAATCGAGAGCGACATCACCGGCAGCGGGTTGACGAATCTGCGCAGGCGCGCCGCTGACGCGGGCGGGTCGTTTACCGTCGAATCCCTGTCGACCGGCGGCACCAAGTTGACATGGAGCGCGCCCCTGCCGTGAAACGGCTACCCCTCGGGTGTCTCTGGTTCGGATAGCCTTTGGGAACCATCTCGCGCCTTGAACTCCTCGACGGCGGTCGGCAGCGTCATGAAGATGCGGTCTTCGCCGATCTCGCCCAGCATTCCGGCGGCCTCCAGTGACTCACGGAGGTCCTGCTTGACTCTGGCCATCGCGAAAACGATTCCGCGGCGCGCCAACTCGACGCGAAGCTGCTCCACAGCGTCGAGCGCAGTCAAGTCAACCTCCACGTTGGACTCGGCGTTGAGCACAAACCATTCAACTGGTTCTGGATTGTCATCGACCGCGGCCAGCGCACGCGTCCGGAAGTCTTCGGCGTTGGCGAAGCACAGCGGTGCGTCATAGCGGTACACGACCAGGCCGGGCACCCGGGTGGCCCCCGGATAGTCATCGACGTCGTGCATGCCGGCGATTCCCGGCACAAATCCGAGAATGCTGTCGTGGGCGTGCGCCAGGCGGCGTAGCAATTCCAGAATGGAGAGACCCACAGCGACGACGACGCCGTAGAGCACGCCGAAGCCCAACACGGCGGCCGTTGTGGCCAACGCCAGAATCAGTTCGCTACGGCGAAATCGTGCCAGGCGATGAAACTCCCCGATGTCGATCAAGTGCAGCGCCGCGAAAGTCACCAGCGCCCCCAGAGCCGCGGTGGGAAACATCGCCAGCAGGTCACCTCCGAAGACCAGCACCATGACGACACATCCCAATGCGATCAGCGAATAGAGCTGGCTGCGGCTGCCGATCAAGTCACCGATGGCCGTACGGCTACCACTCGAGCTGACTGGAAAGCCGTGGGTCACGCCGGCGGTGATGTTGCACATACCGAGCGCGCGCAGTTCGGCGTTCGCGTCGATCTCCTCACTTCTGCGGGTGGCGAACGCGCGCGCGCTCAAGACGTTGTCGGAGAATGCGACGATCGCGATGCCGACGGCTGGAACGATCAGTGTGGCCAAGTCGCTCAACGAGACTGGTGGTAGGCCCGGCATTGGCAGACCGGAGGGGACGTCGCCCACGACGGCGATCCCAAAGGCGTCCAGTGACATCGCGCCAACCGATGCCGTCGCCACGAGGACCGCGATCACCGGTCCGGGTGCGCGTGGCATCCACCGTGCAAGAGAAAGCAGAAGCAGCAGCACCAGAGCGGCCAGCACCAAGGTCGGCCAATGTATTTGTCCGACGCCGGCCGCGAAAGAGCGTATCTGGTCGATGAACTCCTCTCCATGGACCGCGACGCCGGTGGTTTTGCCGAGTTGACTCGCGATCATCACGATGGCGATACCGGCCATGTATCCGATGAGTACCGGCCGTGACAGCAGGTTGGCGAGAAAGCCCAACCGTGCGATGCCGCTCAAGAGGCAAATGGCGCCAACGAGTAACGCGAGGACCGCAGCGAGGGCGGCGTAGCGTGCCGGATCCCCGATGACGATCGGAGCGAGCACGACGGCAGTCATCAGGGCGGTCGTAGATTCGGGTCCGACCGACAGTTGCCGCGACGAACCGAGTAGCGCGTACACGGCCAGAGGCCCGAGCGCCACCCACAGCCCGACCACCGGTGGCAGGCCGGCGACGGTCGCATAGGCCATCACCTGCGGCACCAAGTAGGCCGCCACGGTCAGGCCGGCCAGGACGTCCCCGCGCAACCATGCCCGCTGGTATCCCTGGAACTGCGCCACTCCAGGCGCCCATTTGGCAAATGTCATCGTGGCAAGATTCTCCAACGCGCAGGTGCAATTGCGGCCAGAACGCGTGCAGAACGGCGGCGTCGATGTACCGATCAACCGCAGGGTCAACGATCCGAACGCGACTTACCTGGAGGCAGATCGCCCTACAGGTAAGCCGCCGACCACGTAAAACCCGGCCGGAAAGCCTGCTATCTGCATTTCCTTGAAATTGCCGCCTGCGTCAGATTCAATGGCTGTCCGGGACGGACATTTAATAGCTCCGATAGAACGCCCGTACTCCGGTACCGCTGGTGAAACGCACGACGACCCCAGGCTTGCGTCTTGCTGGGGGATCAGTCGTCGCCGAGTGTTGGAGGAACCAGCGTTTGACCGTCAGGGTGGATAATGCGACAGCGGATGACGCAGCGACCGAGGCGGAAGTCAGTGGACTTCTCGATGCGGGTGCCACCACCGACGGCGAAGAAGTCTCCGATCACGCGACGCCCAGCACGCAGCACGGTCAGCAAGCTGTCGCGGAGGTGTCGAAGGGCCACCAGGTCGCCACGACGCTGAGCAAACCGCTCCGGTACTTCCTCAAGAAGTCCGATTCCTCGCTGCAGACCTTGGGCCGCTTGTTCGACTTGGCCGCCCACGCATTCGGCTACCTGATCGTGGATTTGATCCGGTTGCGCCACCCATGGCGGGACACCATCAACCAGGCTTGGTTCATCATCAGCGTGACGGCGATACCTGCGTTGCTGGTGTCGATTCCGTTCGGGGTCATTGTGGCGGTGCAGGTCGGCAGTTTCATCCAGCAGGTCGGCGCTTCGTCGATCTCGGGTGCGGCCGGTGGCCTCGGGGTGATCCGGCAGGGCGCCCCGATGGTGGCCGCCTTGCTGTTGGGTGGTGCGGCCGGTTCGGCGGTGGCCACCGATCTCGGCGCCCGCACCATTCGCGAAGAGGTCGACGCGCTGCGCGTCATGGGCGTCGACCCGGTGCGGCGGCTCGTGGCCCCTCGGGTGGCGGCGATGGTCCTTGTGGCGCCGGTGCTGTGCGCCTTCATCATCTTCATGGGGCTGGCCGCAGGCTACGCGATCAATGTCGGCTTCCAGTCCGGCACTCCGGGTAGTTACATCGCTTCGTTCGCGTCCTTTGCCAGCGTCGGCGATGTCGTGGTCGCCATGCTCAAGACCTGGCTTTTCGGCATGGTGGTGATCCTCGTGGCCTGTCAGCGCGGGCTGGAGGCCAAGGGCGGTGCGCGTGGCGTAGCCGATGCGGTGAACGCCTCAGTCGTGATCGGCGTGGTTGCGGTGTTCATCCTCAACCTGATCATCACGCAGGGAGTGTCGATGTCCATGCCGCTCAGGATGGGCTGATGGCGACGCCGTCACGACATCTACCCCGCGCGCTGCGCGCCCCGGCGTGGATCGTCGGCCAGGGTGACTCGCTCTTGCAACGCCTCGGTCACCAGCTCTCCTTCTTGGTCCAGGTGCTCGGCGCGATACCGCAAACTCTGCGGAATTACCGCCACCAGACCGGGGTGCTGTTGGTCGACGTGATGTGGGGCAATGGGTCGTTCATTGTCGGTGGCGGCACCATCGGCGTGCTGGTGCTCATGGGCGCGGCGGTCGGCGGTGCGGTGGGAATCGAAGGGTATGGGGCGCTAGACATGGTCGGTATGGGCCCGTTGACCGGGTTCGTCTCCGCATATGCGAACACCCGCGAGATGGCACCGATGATCGCGGGTATCGGCTTCGCCGCGCAGGCGGGGTGCCGGATGACCGCCGAGATCGGCGCCATGCGGATCAACGAGGAAATCGACGCCTTGGAAGCCCTTGGTATTCGGTCGATCCCGTTCGTGGTCACCACCCGCGTGCTCGCAGGCATTTTGACCATTGTTCCGCTGTACATCGTGACCCTGGTGTTGAGCTACGTGTCTTGTGCGCTGGTCGTCAACGTGCTGCACGGACAGTCGTCGGGCACTTACAACCACTACTTCAGCTCGTTCATCCAGCCGTCCGACGTGGTGTTCTCGGTGCTGAAGGCGGCCATCTTCGTGACGCTGATCATCGTGATCCACACGTATCACGGCTACTACGCAACCGGCGGCCCCGAAGGTGTCGGCCGGGCCTCTGGTCGAGCCATCCGGGCCAGCATCGTCACCGTGGTCGCCGTCGATATGGTCTTGACGCTGTTGTTCTGGGGTAACAGCGCCGGCATTCGGATATCGGGGTAGCGCATGCAGTTGTCTTCCGATCAAGGGGCGCGGGCACTGCGTTCGCGCGCGTTGCGGATCAGGGGTCTGATCGCTGCGGTGATCCTGGGCATTGCGGCCACTGTGCTCTATCAAATGGGTACGGGCGGTTTCGCCGACACGTTCAGGCTGACCGTACTGGCCGACTCGCTTGGTGAGGGCCTGACGCCTGGCGCGGAGGTGAAGTTCCGCGGCCTGACCATCGGGTCGGTGGAGAGCCTGCAATCAGTCGGATACAACAAGCAGAAGATCACGTTGGAGCTCGAGCCGCGCCAAGCGGCCGCCTTGACCGCCGACACGACGGCGAATTTCATGTCGTCCAACACTTTCGGCCTCGCAGCCGTCGAATTGGTGAGCAGCGGAGCCGGGCCGAGGCTGCGGCCGGACCAGACGCTGATGGTTGACCCGAACGTGCGGTCAGCCTCCATCACCGGGCTGCTGCGCGAGGGCCAGAAATTCGGGCGGATCATCGATTCGCCCGACGTCGACCACATCATCGACGTGGTGCGTCGGCACTCCGACCTCACGGAGCCGGTGACGCGGTCCTATTTCGATCTGGTCAAGATGCTCGCCGACTCCCAGAAAGTTCCCTTCTCGCAGTCACTTTCGGTGTTCGCGTCGGTGATCAACGGTGTCAGCGACTCCGTCCCACTCATCGGGCTCGCGTATGACCTGCTCAACGGGATGGAGTTCTTGGCACATCCCGATGGGGTCGAGCGGATGAACACCATCATGGAGCAGACCACCGAGCTGCTCTTCACCGGCAACGCGATCCTTGCGAAGAACATGTCGTGGCTCGTCCCGATGATGCATGCGATGGTGAGTCTAGGGATGCCGCTGTCGTACTTCCAGGGCAGCCTCGCGCCCGCCTATGACCGGCTTTCAGGACTTCTGGACCGCACCAGCGCGGCGCTGCCGATCATCGACGGCAAGGTCCGCATGCAAATCGAAGTCACGCTGGACACCATGCCGGGGTTGACGGCGGCTTTGCCCTTGCCCACACCCGTTTCCACCTTCGACGCGGCGCCACATGGCGGTGGCCGATGAGAAGTGTTGCCAAGTCGGTAACGTGGTTGACGATTTTCTTTTCGGTCGCGGTGGTTTGTACGCTCGTCGTGCTGACGGCCTTGCGCAGTCCTGTCAGCGGGGCGACTGCCCGTTACTCCGCGGAGTTCTCCGATGTGTCAGGGCTTTACGCCGGTGATGACGTGCGCATCTCCGGCGTACAGGTCGGCAAGGTGGAAAGCATCCGGCTCGACGGGCGGATCGCCAAGGTTGATTTCACCGCACAAGCAGATCACCCGTTGTTCACCAACACCGTTGCCGCCGTGCGCTATCAAACCCTTATCGGTCAACGCTATGTGGAACTCGTACAACCGGCCGAGCCCCGCGCCCAGCTGATGAACACCGGAACGATCCCACTGGGGCAGACGATTCCGTCGTTCGATGTAGCCAAGCTCTTCAACGGTTTTCAGCCGATATTCCAAACCCTGGATCCCGCCCAGTTCAACCTCTTGGGTGAGAATCTGCTGCAGCTGATTCAGGGCGATGAATCCGGCATCGGCCCGTTTCTGCATAACCTCGACGTCATCTCCAAGCTGGCTGTGGACCGCCAAGCGGTCATCACCGTCATGATCCGCAACCTCAGCGCGATCTCCGGCGACCTGGGCGGCAAGTCGCAACAACTGTTCAACCTCATCGGCCAGCTCAACGACGTGCTGACTCGGTTCGCCTCCGTGGGTGACAAGTTCCGCACCACGCTGGACACCCAGCTGCCCGGACTACGAAGCACCGTCCATCTCCTGCAATACACCGAGCGCACTTTCGACGGGACGACGGTTCCGCTCTACGACCTCGTCAGCCGAATGTGGCCGCAGACCCCGACAATCATCGCGGGCCTGTCACTGGCGCCATCGTTGATCCAGGGAATGCGGGACTGGCTGGTCGACGCACAACCAGCCGACCCGACGTTCTTCTGCTCGAACGGCGAAGTCACCTTGCCGGGGATCGGCGAGGTGTCGTTCGCACAACAGAACTTGGTGGTGTGCCGCTGATGCCGTTCGATATGCGACTCTCCGCCTTGCGCGCACGGCTGGGCAGCAGGCGCGGAGTGCTCGATGAACGAGCGGCCGCTGCCCGCAGTCGGCGGCACGGCATCATCGGCGTCCTCATTATCGTGGTGTCGTTGGCGGTCACCGCGGGGGCCTATCTCAATCCGACAGGTCACATCCGCTACACCGCGCACATGGCCAACTCGGCCGGGGTACGTGTCGACGATCAGGTGCGCATCGCAGGTATTCCGGTCGGCAAGGTCACCAGTGTTCGCCTCGACGGGGCGTTCGTCGAGATGAAATTCGACGTCGAGAATTCGGTACCGGTGGGGTCGGATTCGACCCTGGACGTCAAACTTCTGACCCCGCTGGGCGGCCACTATATTTCTCTTGATCCACAAGGGGCGTCACCGCTGGGGCGCAATGTCATTCCGCCAAGTCGCGTTACGCTGCCGTTCGAGATCAACGACATCATTCAGGCAGCAACACCGGTGATCAAAGAGGTCGACGGTGACGTCATCCACGACACCTTCACCGAGGTCGCCAACGCGGCAAACAACTATCCCGATGCGGTGCACGACCTCATCGGATCGGCCAACGCACTGACCACGTCGCTGAGCGCGTCGACCAGCGACTTCCACCGCAGCCTCGACTTCGTCAACGACGGCCTGCGGGCCATGGTCGTCAACCGTGCACAGCTCATCACGCTCGTCGAGCAGTTCGACATCCTCGGCCGGATGTACACCTCGAGGGCCGTGGATATTGTCGAGTTCTTCGGTCTGCTCAAAGAATTGGCCCGCATCCTCGACCGCATAGCGGTGTTCTACGGACGAGAGGTCGCGCCGATCGCCGAGGGCCTCGAAGACATCACTGACACGCTTGCCGCTCATCCGGAGCGTTGGGGCATGGCCCTGGACGGCCTGAGTCAGAGTCTCAACATCGTGGTGCCCATGCTCAGTGGCAACGGAGTCGTCTTCGACGAGGGCGACCGGCGGCTGGCACCCGGGCAGGACCTGTGCCTGCCCAACATCATGAGGCACTGCTGACATGGCCGAGCTATCCGCCATCGGCGCACGGTTGCGTTCCCCGCTGGGTATCGCGACGGCGACGGTCGCCGTGGTCGCCGTCGTGGCAGCGGCGGTCATGGGTGCCAAAATCGTGACGCCCAAGATCAGCAACACTCGCGCGATGTGCGCCGAATTCACCGATGCGGTAGGCCTTTACCCAGGCAACAAGGTGGCGCTGCTGGGCATAGAAATCGGTTCGACGACCGCGATTGTCAACAAGCCCGACCACGTCGAGGTCGATTTCACCGTGCCAGCCGATCTCGATCTGCCTGCCGATGTCGGCGCGGTCACGTACTCGCAATCGATTGTCACCGATCGTCATATCGAGCTGACCAAGGCCTACACCGGCGGGCCCAAATTCACCGGGCCGGGGTGCATCACGCTGGAGTCCACCAAGACCCCGATCAGTGTCAGCGAAACCTTCTCGGCCATAGGCAACCTCGCAGACGCCATCATCGGATCTGAACCCGGCCAGGACCCCGCCGACGCACCGGGCGTACGAGCCATCAACGACAGCCTGAGCGCGGCCAGCCGTTCACTGGAAGGCACCGGCCCAGGCCTCAACCAGACGATGCGCAATCTGGCCACCATGCTCGCCGATCCGTACAAGGCCGACGCCGACTACCGGCAGCTGTTCGAGAACAGCGAGATCCTCACGTCGGACTTCCTCTACAACTGGGACAGCTTTGCGTCGGTCATTCGAACGCTTCCGACCACCACCCAATTGATCGAGGGGTTGTCGGACAATTTCGGAGCGGCCCTGGGCTACCTGTCGCACCTGCTGCCGATCCTGGTCGAGGCCATGAACCGGTTCGGGCCGCGGATGTATGGCACTGCCCACTTGCAGGTCGAGTGGATACGAGACCTGCTGAACAACAACAGCCCAGCCATTCTCGCCATGATCAAATCGTGGCCGCAGTTCACCAACTGGATGGCCGATGTCTACGAACCGGCGTGGGGTACCCACAACGTCACCTATATCCCACCGCAGGTGGACATAGCCCCGACTCAGGCCGGTGCGATCTGCCAGTCGCTGACGCAGCGCAACATCCCCGGCGCCGCGTCGGCGTGCGCGTCGGGAAACGCGTCGGATCCCATCACCCTTGGCCTCACCGATCTCGTCCTGGGGGCTGCATTCGGATGACCCGACGATCGATGCGTGCCCTCCGCGTGCTGCTGGCCATAGTAGTGGTGATCAGCGCCGCGGCAGCCTGCTCGCTGGATCCGACACGGCTGCCGGTCCCGGGCGCCTTCACCCCGCACGATGCGTACAACATCAAGATCGAATTCTCCAGCGTGCTCAACCTGCCTGCCCGAGCCAAGGTCGACTCCGGTGGGGTCCAGGTCGGCGTGCTCGACCGCGTCCAGCTCGAAGGCAACACGGCGGTCGCATTCGTCGAAATTGCGGGCAACACCACGCTTTCCGATAACACCCGTGCTGAACTACGCCAGGCCACACCGCTCGGCGACATCTACATCGCACTGCTGTCACCGGAGGATCGGCCTGCGGCGACCTTGCGCGATGGCGACACCATCCCACTGCGCGACACCGCACCGGCCGACAACGTCGAAGACCTCTTGCGGTCCATGTCAAACCTGGTGGGCGGCGGCGCAATCGGCACGCTGCAAACCACGGTGGTCGACGTCAACAAGGCGTTCCCGGATGACCCCGCCGAGCTGACCCGTATGCAGCACACCGTCTCAGGCGTGCTCAATGATCTTGCGGCCAACCAAGACACCATCAACGGCATGCTCTCCAGCATGGAGAACATCAGCACCGCAGTTGCGGCGAATACCACGGTGTTCAACCGGTTGGTCACCGAAGGTCCGTCGAAGCTCCACGGACTGTCGGAGATCACACTGGCAATCCTCAACGTCGTCAACGGGTCCCAGGACATCGGCACTCTCAACGCAGAACTGCTCACCCCCGTCGCCGGCGACCTGATGCAGATGCTCTCCTACGTCACGCCGATGGTCGGGACGATGGCAACTGTGGACACCACCATTCCGGTGCTCGCCGACAAGTTCGTCGCGTTCCTGCGCTACAAGCTCCTCGGGTTCTTCCGTCAGGGCGGACCGAAATTCACAGTCACCGAACTTCATCCACCGACCGGAAACGAGGGCGTGGATCCCGCGGACAAGACCGACGCGGCGGTCGAGGCGATGCAAACGATGGGACTGCTGCCGCCATGAAATTCAATGCCCGCACTACTCTGATCATCCTGGTCGCGATGACGCTACTCGGAGCGGCCTATATGTCCTTCGGTGTGCTCGATATGAGTCCGACCAAACAGGTCACCCGACTCACCCTGCTGCTCAATGCTTCCGGCGGCCTGATGCCTACATCGGAGGTGACGATGCGCGGCATCAAGGTCGGTCGAGTGTCAGGTATCCAGACCACCAACGCCGGGCTGGCGGTCTCGATCGAACTCGACCGCGCACACCCGGTGCCGGCCGACAGCCCGATCAGCATCGAGAATCTTTCCGCAGCAGGCGAACAATACATCGATTTCAAACCGGAACTCATTGCGCCGCCATACTTCCCCGACGGCGCAGTGATTCCCGCGGACCGGGTCGCTCCGATGGTCACCGCCAGCGACTTGCTCGCCAAGATCAATATCTTGTTCACCGCGCTGAACCTCGACCAGATCCACGGCATCATCAACGATGCGTCCGCGGCTATCGTGGGCAACGACGAAACCATCGACTCCCTGGCGACCACTGCGGGGTTGACTGCCGAGGTGATCAAGGATGACAAGGCACTGCTGGCCACGCTCGTGAACAACGTCTCGACCCTGACCACCAACATGGGGGACCTCAACGTCGGCCAGGTGATCAGCGAGACAGGCAATCAGCTACCCCGCTCGGTGCCGGCATTCCTGGAGCTCATCCACGAAATCGAGAAGATCTCACACGCGGGGGTCGGTGTGATCGGCCCGAATGATGCGGTCTCGGTCCTGGTCGCGAAACTCGGCGAATACCTCGACATGCTGGCCGGTCCACTGGGCTCTTTTGCCACCGTGCTGCAGCCCGCGCTCGCACCGCTGCACGACGTCAAAATAGATGCCGGGCACTGGCTCGACTTCTGGGAATCGACGTTCAACGACACCGGCGGCGTGCGGGTTCAACTCAACGTGCCCGAGTGGCACCAATGAGCCCGGATGACGCGACGGCAGAGAAGGATGCTGGCATGACCAACTCCACTGTCAACGGGGACGACAACGCCGACGACACCGAAAGCGGGGACGCCGGGCCCGAAAGTGAGGCCGCTGTCTCAGAGGAGGCTCAGACAAAGCCGACGGCAGATCGTGAGGAGGTCGAGGCCGACGACGAGGATCCGCCAAGCCGGTCCCACAGGCCGCGACTCTCGTCCAAGAGACCGTGGCCATGGGTTGCGGCGGTTCTGGTGGCGGCGGTACTCGGCGGCGGCGTGTTCGGGTTCATCAAGTATCAACAGGTGACCGACCAACTCGAGCAACTGCGCCAAAGCCAGGCCGATCGCGACACAGCGGCACAGCTCGCCAGGGACTATGCGTTGAAGTCGCTGAACTACACCTTCGAAGATCCAGACGCCTTCTTCCGTGCCGTCGAAGACGGGGTGTCGCAGCAACTCAAGGACAAGTACGTCAACGCCACCGAGCTACTCAAAGCCGTCATGCTGGAGGCGCAGGTCAGCTCCACAGGTGAAGTGTTGGCCACCGATCCCATCGCGCAACCCGATGGTTCCTATCAGGTGGTGGTGTCGGCCCACCAGACCACTCGTAATCTGCAGAACCCGACGCCCAAGGTGTCGATCATCTTGCTGCAGGTCACCGTGCACAAAGTAGACGGCGGCTGGCAAGTTTCCGACATCGGCCCGAAGACAGGCACCAATCCGCCCGTCGAGCAACAACTCCCGACACCACCACCGCCGCCACTACCTCCTCCCGGTCCTGCCCCCACCCAGCCGACGCCACAGCGGTAGGTGTTTATGAAGCGGTTGTCGCTGCTGGCCGGCGTAATGGGAATCGCAATTGTCGGTGCCGGGTGCCCAACCGTTGCCGCTGACACCGCTTTGCCGCCCTGCCCGCAGGCGGTCCCGGTCATCAGCCCGGAGGGCACTTCGCCGCATGTCGACTGCTCCCTGCGCTCCGGGGCTCTGGACTTTGCGGTGACGTATTGGTCCGCGCCCGAGTTGCCTGCGCCAAGGGCGGTAAAGGTCACCGTGACAGACGCGGCGGGCGAGGTGGTGCAAACGATCAACGAGTTGTTGGAGCCGTCGAGTCCTGGCGGTGTCGGGTTGCAAGACGTCGACGCCGACGGTCGCGAAGAACTGGTCATCCCGATCGCCCGAAACTTGTTCAACGGCAGTCCAAACACCCGGTTCGCGACGTGGCGCGCACCCGGCGATCGCCTGCATTACGAACGCACGCAGATGGTCGGGCAATCCGCCTATCCCAGCGGGGACGGCTATCTGGTGGTCAACGGTGGCGGTCTGTCCAGCCGAGATCTCACCTTCTATCTTCCGACCGGCGCTGGCTACACGCTCGTCGTGGTGTTGACCATCGAAGCTCAAGAAGTCGATCCGGCGACCCACCGGGTCATGACCGTCATCTGCCGCGCCCACCAGGAAGACGGCCTCCATGCGGTCGGCATGACCATCCGCCAGGCCGAGGAATCCTTCTGCGCATCGCCCGCCGCGGCCGCCATCTGGCCTGGCGCAGAACGTCTGTCAGTTCGAGTCTGGGGCCCGGGGAGCTAGCCGCTCACGCTCGGCGCGCAGTACTCACGAGCCGCGGCCAGCAGGTGTCTCGCCGCGGCGAGGTCCCTGACGAGTAGGTCTGGAGTTGCCGGTCGATAGGGATCACTGTTGTCGACCTGAGTCGCCAGCATGTCCGACCGGATCCGAAGGTCGATGATGGCCGGACTTCTCAGGCCGTACAGCGGAGATAACGCCCTTCGAACCTGGCCTGCCACGTAAGACGGTGTCCCGGTGGGAGAAATCAGATCGAACGCCGTCCCCAGCCGATCGGTCGCAGGCACGATGACGCTGCACTCGTCACCGGCCACCGCTGGTGCAGCCGTGAGGCAGATGGTCACAGCGGCAACTGAGAACGGCACTACAAGATTTCGTCGATGCATCGCTCCCACCTTGACACTGCCCCGGTCGGTCTGTCGCCATTTCACTCAGGGAGCTTGCACAGCAGCGCTGCCGCACGGATTTCGTCGCCGACGGAGATGGCGATGTTCACCGCGTCGTCTATGCGGGCCCACTGCAGCGTGACTTCTTCGCCGTACTGGATCGGGCGGCGATACTCGACGACAGCGCGATACGGGGCGCGGCAGACGTCGGGCACCTCGGCCATCACCTCGTGGACGGCATGCCAGTAGGCGGTGTTGGTGACGTGCTCGAACACATCGATGTCGGTGCGACGCAATGCGAATGACGCAGCGGTGTCCGCGTGGTCCAGGTTGGTCAGCCACGGTCGCCACTTGAGCCGATGCTCGGCTGCGGTGCTGGCGAACTTGTCGATCAGACTGTCGGACACGCGCTGCGGTGTCAGGGTGCGCTCGTTGATCGCGATCCAGAAGCCCTCCGTTTCGATGCGGCCGCCTTCGCTACCCACCAGGTCGACCCGCATCGTGCACCACCGCGTCGACAGCGCCGAGCACCACCGGCTGAACGACACCTCATTGGGCCACTCGATCGGCTCGATGACGTCGATCACCGTGCGCTGGACCAGCCAGTGTGGATGTTCCTCGGCCTCGCCCGCGTCGAGCAGGTTCTCGGCGCCGACCTCCTGGATGTAGCGGGCTACCCCGTCAAGGCGCAGTTGCAGTTGGCTGCCGATGTCGCCGGTCGGTACCGGCCAGGTGGTCCGATAGATATAGCCGGCTGACGGCTGTGCGCGCAGCCGGTGATCCACATCGTTGTTGGGCATCAGACCTCAGTTGGCCGCCTGTAGCGTGATGTCCGAGATTTCTGTCCGGCTGTTCCCGTCGGTCGTGCCCAGTTTGGAGATCCACACCA
Source organism: uncultured Actinomycetota bacterium (assembly GCA_963843135.1). GTDB lineage: Bacteria > Actinomycetota > Actinomycetes > Mycobacteriales > Mycobacteriaceae > Mycobacterium. Next base: position 203,086 of record CAWJJA010000018.1, on the reverse strand, counting down.
AAACGTTCGATGTCTCGCTCCGGTCATGGACTTCAATACGGTTGTGTCCCGGCTGCAATGGCGTGGTGGGCGTCAGCTCGGTGGTGTCGGCCAAAGCGGCAGGTTTCTCGGTGGGCGAGGATCGGATCTGAACCTCGGTTCCGGTGCTGGATATGTCCAGGGTGACGGCGCTGAGCGCTGTCGGCTCGGACAGGTGCAGCAACAAGCCCTCTCCCTCAACGAAATTCGGGAACGGGACCGCGTCCTTGTAGGTGACCGTGGACCAACCCGTGTCGGGGTCGCCGTCGATCGCCAAGCCGGCGTCCTGCGGGTTGTCCGGGGCGCCGGCGGGTGAGAACACCGTCGCGCTCGCCGGTTCGACGATCGGCCCGGGTCGACTCCAGAGGCCGAATCCGTCGGTGAAGTACGCAACGGCGGCCACGGTCAACACGATGACCCCGACCAGTGCAGATATGAGGACCCACTTGCCTTTGGCAGACTTGCCCTTGCCCGGCGCTTCGTGGCGTGGCGGTCCGGCCTTTACCTGAGACCGCCGCCGCTGGGGTTTGACGCCGGCCGAGATGTTCACAATCGTGTCCGCGTCGAGGCTGTCGCCGTCCCAGATCCCGCTGACCTCGACCTCGTCTCCGTCCGCGAGCTGATCGGCGACGAGCTGAGTCTGTATCTCAACGGGGAATGGCGCATGCCGACCGGCAACGGGGTCGTAGGGCACCAGGTGAAACGAGAGGAGCCCGATCGCGTCTTGAGCGCCGATTGCGCTGCGCCGGACGCCTCGAGCTGTCCCGTGAACGACAAGGCGCTCGAAACGCTGAGTGGGTGGACGTTCGGCCGAAACGGGCTGCGCAGGAGGTGATCCCGTCGCTTCGCCGGGCTGCGGCACGGGACCCTGACGCGTGAGGGCTCGCGCGAAGTCAAGGCAATTCGGGTAACGCTGGGTGGGGTCTTTCGACAGCGCTCTCGCCAGCACAGCGTCAAGGGCGGCGAGGTCGGGTCGGCGCTCTGATATCCGCGGAGGCGTCGTGCCCAGATGGTGGCTGATGACGACGGCCGGATTCGAGTCTGGAAACAGCGGCGCGCCAGTCAGCATGTGAAAGGTCGTGGCAGCCAACGCGTATTGGTCCGCCCGGCCGTCGATCGACCTGCCGAGGAGTTGCTCGGGCGCCACGTAGTTGATGGTTCCCAAGGCGATGTTGGTGTTGGTGAGATTGCTGGCGTCGTCGATTCTGCGGGCGATCCCGAAGTCGGTCAACAGCACCCTTCTGCGGTGGCCATCGAAAGGGGTCACGAGGATGTTCTCCGGTTTGACGTCACGATGGAGCAGGCGGCGCTCGTGACCGAAGTCGAGCGCATCGGCCACCGCCGTCACGATCTCGCTGACGTCTTGTTCACCCATGCCGCCGGGGTAGGTCTCTCGGATCAGCCGGCCTACGTCGGTGCCGTCCACATAGTCCATCGAGATCCACAGGCGACCGTTGAACTCACCGCGGTCCAGGACACCGACGATGTGGGGATGCCACAACGTCGCCGCCAGTTCGGCTTCGCGATTGAATCGCGCCCGGAACTCCTCGTCGGCAGTTGAGGCCACTGACAGCACCTTCAGCGCGTCTTGACGAGGCAGGCGTGGATGCTGGGCGAGGTAGACCTCACCCGACCCTCCGGTGCCCAGCAACCGCTGGATCACGTAACCGGCGAAGACCTCGCCGTTCTCGAAGGGCATCTCCGAAGACTACAAACCAGCATGCTCAGGCGACGAACTACGCCGATCATGGGCCTTTTCACCCGCCGCATGAACACTTTCTCGATAGTGTCGCCTTCGTGGACTTCGAGCTCGACGACGAGCAGCGAGCCTGGGTGGCCGAAGTACGGCGATTCCTCGACGAGAACGTCACTGCTGACCTGCGGGCGGAGATGGCCGAGCACGGACTCGAATATCAGGGCGGAGAACTGACGGCTTTTCGCCGCAAAATCGGCGAAAACGGCTGGTTCGGCCTGAACTGGCCAAAGGACTACGGCGGCCTCGGACTCACCGCCATGCACCAGCACCTGCTGATGAGCGAGTTCGAGTATGTCGGTGTGCCCGGGCCCGATCTCACGGTGACGTCGGTGGCGCCGATGATCATGCGGCACGGCACCGAGCAGAACAAGAAGGAGTTCCTGCCAGGAATCGCCAGGGGCGAAATCGTCTTCGCACTCGGCTACTCCGAGCCCAACGCGGGCACCGACCTCGCCAGCCTGCGCACTCGCGCGGTGCGCGACGGCTCAGGAGATGATGCGGAATGGGTGATCAATGGGTCCAAGATCTGGAACAGCGGGGCGCAGCGGTCCACCCACGAATGGCTGTGTGTACGCACAGACCCTGACGCCCCGCGCCACCGCGGAATCTCGGTCGTGGCGGTGCCCATCGACAGCGCGGGTATCGAGATCCACCCGCTGTATGCATGGTCGGGTTACCGGACCAATGAGACGTTCTTCCGCGATGTACGCGTGCCGGTCACCAACCTGATCGGCGAGCTCAACATGGGCTGGACCTACATCACCGGCGCGCTGGATCTGGAGCGTGGCGCGCTGATCAACGTGGGCGACCTGCGGCGTGCGCTCGACGAGCTCACCTCGCTGGCCGGGGATCCGGACCCAGCGTTTCGCCGGCGGCTCGCGCAGGCCGAGGCAGACGTCGAGGTCGCCAGGTTGATGGGGCTGGAAGCAGCCTCGATGCTCGACAGTGGCCGCATCCCCTCCGTCGAGGTCAGCGTCGAGAAGATCTTCACCAGCGAACTGCGGCAGCGGATCGCCGACCTCGCGCTCGATCTGCTCGGCCCCGAGGGTCTGCGGGCCCACCGCAGCGCCGGCGCGCCGCTCGACGGGTTCTTCGAGCGGCTCTACCGGGTGTCGCCGCTCATGCGGTTCGGTGGTGGCACCAACGAAGTCCTTCGCGACGTGATCGCCCAGCGCGGTCACAAGATGCCGTCGTACGGGAGGTGAGGTATGCGAGTGATTGCTTCGCAGGATGAACGCGACCTGGCCGCAATGTGCCGCAGCGTGCTGGCGGCCGACCTCGCGCCGGACGCCCAGTGGAAGGCGCTCGCATCGGCCGGCGTCCTCGCCCTGGTGGTTGACGGAAGTCTCAGCGACGTCGGCATCTTCTGTATCGAAGCCGGACGGGCACTGTGCCCCAGGGTGGTTCAGAGCACGGTGTACGCGGCGATCGCCCTCGACTGGTTCGGTGCCGGCTCGGCCTGGTTGCCCTACCTGATGTCCGGCGAGGCGCGCGGAACGTGTGTGCTGTTCAACCCGCGCGACGCATCCGACGTGACACCGCAATTGCATACGCGCCGTGACGGCGACACCTGGCGGGTGAGCGGTGACGCGCACTACGTCGCCGACGCGGACCGCGCCGACGTGATCGTCGCGAGTACAGACGCAGGGGTCGTGGCCGTCGACGCCAGGGCGAACGGCGTCGATGTCCAGCCCCTCCCCATCATGGGCAGCTTCCCGGCATTCAACGTCCGGTTCGACGACGTCCTGGTCGACGAGCCGACGCCGGTCGACGAGGAACAGCTGCGGCGGACAGCCAATGCCGTTGTGGCGCTGGACTGTCTGGATCTCGTCGGTGTGGGCGAGGCGGTGATCGACCGCACCGTGGCCTACACGAAGATGCGCGAGCAGTTCGGCAGGCCGATTGCCTCGTTCCAGGCTGCGCAGCACGTGGTCGCCGACATGCACATCGCGCTGGCCGCGGCCCGTCTGGCAGCGCAGTCGGCAACGTTTTGGATCGGGCGCGGGAGCACGGCGACACGTGAGACGGCGATCGCCAGGATACGGGCAGCCGAAGTCAAGAAAGTCACCCTCGACGCGCACCAACTGCACGGCGGGATGGGTTACGTCGTGGACACCGGCCTGCACCTGTTCTCCGAACGCGCGCGGGTGCTGTCGACGCTGGGCGGCGGCGCTGACATCGCCGCGAACTGGCTTGACGGCACAACGGGTTCACTGTGAGCGTGGAGAGCCTCGTCGACCCGGAGTCGGCCGCCAGGATCGGGACTGTGGTCGCCGTCGCCACCGGCGACGTGTACCGGCGGGACTGGCAACGCTGGGCCGCCGCAGTCGGCGATCACAACCCGCTGTGGTTCGACGCGGACTACGCGCGACGGCACCGCTATCGCGACATCATCTGCCCGCCGCTGTATCTGCAGTACGCGATCCTCGGGGTGGCCCCGCTCGGCGAATTGCGGCCCGACGGGTCTTCTGGGGCGGTGACGGGGAGCATGGCCTTCCCGAAAGCGCCGCGGCGAATGGCCGGCGGGGAGAGCACGACGTTCCACCTGCCTGCCTACCACGGCGACGAGGTCGAGATGACACGCACGGTCGAGTCGATCGTCGAGAAAGACGGAAGGTCAGGCAGATTCGTTCTGGTGACCTGGCGCGCCGAATACCGAAACCAGCATCGTGAGCTTCTCGCCGAGGCGACGACGTCGATGATCGCGCGGCCCGCATGAGCGCCCAATCTCCCGAATTTCCGGCGAGCAGTCGCAAACTCGCACAAAATGGGCCTGAAAAGTGCGACTCTGCGTCTGTTCGCGAGGGAACGCAGGTGTACTACGAAGACGTCGACACCGGCGACGTGATCCCGGCGCTGTCGGTGAGCGTCGATGAAACGCAGATGTTCTTCTTCAGCGCAGCGACGTACAACGGCCACCGCATCCACTACGACAAGGACTGGGCCCGCGACACCGAGGGCTACGACAATGTGCTCGTGCAAGGTCCACTGCAGGCGGCGCTTCTGTCGCGAGCGCTGACCGACTGGATCGGCGGCGCGGGTAGGTTGGTCGCGTTCTCCGTCCAGAATCGGGCGATCGCATATCCCGGGCAGCAGTTGACCTTCGGCGGTGTGATCACCGGGAAGCGGGCGGACGGTCTGGTCGATCTCGACATCTACTGCAAGCGCGGCGACGAGGTGTTGATGCCGGGGACCGCGACCGTCGCACTGCCGTCAAAGGTCGCGTCGTGACGGGCCTGCGCGGCGACGCTGCGATCATCGGCATCGCGGAACTGCCCGCGGAGAAGCGCCAGAGCGCCCCGCCGTCGTTCACGCTGGATCAGTACGCGCGGCTCGCCAAGATGGTCATCGACGACGCGGGCGTGGATCCTTCCGTGGTGAACGGCCTTTCGACGCACGGCATCGCGGAGTCAGACATGTTCGCCCCGGCCACATTGTCCGAATATCTGGGTCTGCCGCTGAACTTCGGCGACCGCGTGGACCTCGGCGGCGCGACCGCGGCGGGCATGGTGTGGCGCGCAGCCGCCGCGGTCGAATTGGGTCTGTGCGATGCGGTGCTCGCCGTGGTGCCCGGGTCGACCGAGATCCCCCGCTCGGAGTCGAAGCCGGGGCGGACACTGCGCTGGTACGGCGCGTCGAGCAACAACTACGGCTCACCGCAGGCCGAATTCGAGATCCCGTACGGCAACGTCGGCCAGAACGGCCCTTACGCGCAGGTCGCACAACGCTACGGGCACGAATTCGGTTATGACGCCGCGGCGTTAGCGCGGGTCGCGGTGGACCAGAGGACCAATGCGTGCGCCCATCCCGGCGCGATATTTCACGGCAAGCCGATCACAGTCGACGACGTGCTCGAGAGCCCGGTGATCGCCGACCCGATCCACATGCTCGAGACCGTGATGCGCGTGCAAGGCGGCGCTGGTGTGCTGATCGCCAACGCCGACGTGGCGCGACGGGGCCGCCATCGCCCGGTGTGGCTCAAGGGTTTCGGGGAGCACATCCGATTCAAGACGCCGACCTACGCCGACGATCTGATCCGCACGCCGATTGCGCGGGCCGCGGAACAGGCTTTCGCGATGGCGGCACTGCAGCGGTCCGACGTCGACATGGCGTCGGTCTACGACTGCTACACGATCACCGTGCTGATGACGCTCGAGGACGCGGGATTCTGCGGCAAGGGTGAGGGCATGAAGTGGTTGACGGAGCACGACCTGACCTTCCGCGGCGACTTCCCGCTCAACACTGCCGGTGGCCAGTTGTCCTACGGACAACCTGGTATGGCCGGCGGTATGCACCACGTCGTCGACGGCGCCCGGCAGGTGATGGGTCGTTCGGCCGATGCCCAGGTTGCCGACTGCAACACGGCTTTCGTCAGCGGCACCGGCGGCATCATGAGCGAGCAGGTCGCCTTGATCCTGGGCGGCGATTGATGAGCGCTCGCGCGAAGAGCGACGGATATGAGATGGGCACGCCTCCGCCCGAACCGACACCGGTGTCGCAGCCGTACTGGGATGCGTTGCGTGAGCACAGGATCGTGATTCAGTACTCGCCGTCAGCCGACCGGTATGTCTTCTATCCGCGCACGCTGGCGCCGGGAACCCTGGCTGACGACCTCGAGTGGCGTGAAATCGACGGCGCGGGAACGCTGTACACCTATACCGTCGCGCGGCGCCCGACAGGGCCGCCATGGGCCGAGAAGCTGCCGCAGCTGCTGGCGGTGGTCGAATGGGATGCCGGTCCGCGGGTGAGCACCGAACTCGTCGACGTCGCGCCCGAGGACATCCATATCGGCATGCGGCTCACGCCCGTGTTCTGCGACGAGGACGGAGCGACACTGCTCCGCTACCGGCCCGCCCATGATTGAAACGGTGCAGCAGCTGCTGCGCACGCGCATGGATGACGACGACATCGCGATGATGCACGGCGATTGGACATGGACCTGGCGCGAACATCTCGCCGAGGCGTCGGCGGAGGCCTCGGTTCTCATCGAGCTCGCCGCACGAGACGAGCCGTTGCATGTGGGGGCGCTCCTTGGCAATACGCCCGCGATGCTGCGGTCGATGGCGGCAGCGGCGCTGGGCGGCTATGTGCTGTGCGGCATCAACACGACGCGGCGCGGCGAGGGGCTGGCGACAGACATCCGTCGCGGCGACTGCACGCTGGTGCTCGTCGACTCCGATCACCTGCCGCTGATCGAAGGGCTGGACCTCGGTGCCGTGACCGTTCTGGAGGTCGACGGTGCCGACTACCGCTCGGCGGTTCAGGCGGCCAAACCCCTTGTCCCGCATCGTGAGGTCACCGGCCAGGACACCGCGCTGATGATATTCACGTCGGGAACCAGTGGAGACCCCAAGGCGGTGCGGTTCGCCCATGCGATGGCGGTGCTGTGCGGGGCGAGCCTCGTGGACCGCTTCGGGCTGACGACCGACGATGTGGCCTATCTGTCGATGCCGTTGTTCCACTCCAACGGGGTGGCGGCGGGGTGGGCGGTTGCGATCGCCTGCGGGGCGACGATGGTGCCTGCGAAGTTCTCGCCGTCGCGGTTCCTGCCCGACATCCGGCGTTACGGGGCCACGTACATGAACTACGTCGGTAAGCCACTAGCGCTGATATTGGCCACCCCGGAGCATCCCGACGATGCGAAGAACACGCTGCGCGCTGCGTTCGGCAATGAAGCGACGGAACGCGACATCGAGTTGTTCGCCGCGCGTTTCGGATGCCGCGTGGTGGACAGCTTCGGGTCGAGTGAGTTCGCGGTCGTGGTGATGCGCGAGGACGGTTGCCCGCCGGGCTCGATCGGTAAGGGGTATCCGGGCGTGAGCGTGTACCACGCTGACACCGTGACCGAATGTGCGACAGCGGAATTCGACGAGCATGGTGCACTGGCCAACTTCGACGACGCCGTGGGGGAGTTGGTGAACACATACGGATCGGGCGGGTTCACCGGGTACTACAACGACCCTGCGGCCACGGATGAACGGATGCGGCACGGCATGTACTGGTCGGGTGATCTCGCGTACCGCGACGCCGACGGGTGGATCTTTCTGGCGGGTCGCACCGCGGACTGGATGCGGGTCGACGGGGAGAATCTCGCGGCGGGTCCGATCGAGCGGATTCTGCAGCGCCTACCTGAGGTCAACCTGGTCGCGGTCTACGCGGTGCCCGACGAGCAGGTCGGCGATCAGGTGATGGCGGCCGTTGTGCTCAACGACGAACTGACGCCGCAGCGGTTCGAGGATTTCCTTGCGGCGCAGCAGGATCTGTCACCGAAAGCCTGGCCGCGCTATGTGCGAATCAATGACGAGCTGCCGCAGACCGCGACGAACAAGATCCTCAAACGCACGCTGATTGAGCAGGGCGTCACTGCGGGCGACGGCGTGTTGTGGGAGCGCGAAGCCCGCGGCCGTCGTTACTCAGTGATTTCGGCGTGGCTGGTCACGCCGAGCGTGACTCAGCACGCCGAAATCACTCAGCGCGAGCCGTAATCAACCTGCCAGTGCTTGATGCCGTTGATGAAACTCGATCGCAGCCGGTCGGGCTCGGACACAGCCTTGAGGTCGGGTAGATGGTCGGCGATCGCGTTGAACATCAGGTCGATCGTCATCCGCGCGAGGTTGGCGCCGACGCAGTAGTGCGCCCCGGTGCCGCCGAAGCCCAGGTGCGGGTTGGGCTCTCGCAGAATATTGAACGAATACGGGTCGTCGAACACGTCCTCGTCGAAGTTCGCCGACCGGTAGAAGAGCACCAACCGCTGGCCCTTTTTGATCGGCACACCCGACAACTCCGTATCTGCAAGAGCGGTCCGCTGAAACGCGGTGATGGGTGACGCCCAGCGGATGATCTCGTCGGCGGCGGTTTTCGGCCGCTTCTCCTTGAACAGCTCCCACTGGTCGGGGAAGTCGGTGAAGGCCATCATGCCCTGGGTGATCGAGTTGCGGCTCGTCTCGTTGCCAGCCACCGCCAGTGTCACAACGAACATCCCGAACTCGGCCTCGGTGAGCTGACCGTCGGCTTCGGAGTCGATCAGCGTGCTGACGATGTCCTCGCCCGGATTTTCCTTCTTCATCGCCGCCAATTCCATTGCATAGCCGATCAATTCGACGACCGCACCGAGAGAGTTGTACTCCTCGAACTCGGGGTCGTCGCCGCCGACCATCTTGTTGGACCAATCGAACAGCTTCTCGCGGTCCTCCAGCGGCACGCCGAGCAGGCCGGCGATCGCTTGCAACGGCAATTCGCGCGCGACTTGCAGGACGAAGTCACCGCAAGAGTGCGTGGCGGCCTCGGCGGCGATGCGCTGCGCTCGCTCACCCAATTCGGCCCGCAGCCGCTCGACGGCGCGGGGCGTGAACCCGCGGGCGACGATCTTGCGCAGCCGGGCGTGCTCGGGGTCGTCCATCATCAGCAGCGACAGCTTGGACGCGGCGATCTGCCCTTCCACGTCCACCGACGGTTTGAAATGGGGGACGACCGTCTTGGCCGCCGCTGAGAAAACATCGCTGCGTAGCGACACCTCGCGGACGTCGCGGTGCTTGCTGACCACCCAGAACCCACCGTCGCGGTACCCGCCGGCGTCCGGGCCCTGCTCGTTCCACCAGATCGGCGCGGCACGGCGGACCTCGGCGAACTCCGCTGTGGGCAGGCGCTCGGCATAGATGTCGGGATCGGTGAAATCGAAGCCGACAGGCAGATTTGGAGCGGCCATCGGGGACCTCCTCAGGGTCGGTTCCGGCTCAGGTTCGATTCCGGACGCGGCACGGCACGCCGTTGACGATCTGAGTATTGCTGGGGACATCGATCAGATTGGCGGGGTTCAGCAGATTCGAGTTGACGCCCGGATGGTCGTTGGCGACCTGCAGCCGGGTGCGGTCCAGGCCGTGGCCCCATCCGTGCGGCAGCGACACCACCCCGGGCATCATCTCGTCGGACACCTCGGCAGGCACGGTCAACGAGCCCTCATCGGTGGACAACTCGGCCACGTCGCCGGAGCGCAGGCCGGCCCGCTGTGCGTCGTCGGGGTGGATCAGCAGGGTGCAGCGGTCCTTGCCCCGCATCAGCGCCGGCACGTTGTGCATCCACGAGTTGTTGGAGCGCAGGTGCCGACGACTGGTGAGTAGCAGTTCATCGTCGGTTCGGTGCAGTCGGGCGCGCAGCCGTGGCACGTCGTCGACGAGCCGCTGGTGTACCAATTCGACGGTGCCCGACGGCGTGCACACCACCGCATCGAGCCGGTCGCCCTCCAGGTCGTCCACGTGCAGGCCGTTGGGATGCTTGCGCACCTCCGCCAGCGTCAACCCGCCGGGCCGTCGCCCGAGGTCATCCCCCCACGGGCCGAGCCGAATCCCCATGTCCACGAGCCGTTCCGAGCCGCGTCCGATCAGCGCCGCCCTTGCCTGCTGCGGATCTCGGCCACTCAACGGCGTGCCCGGTGTCGAGCACGCGGTGGCGACCAGGCCGGCCACATAGAGGTCATCCATGGCAGCGACGTCCACCTCGGGCATCGGCACGCCGACCGTCGCACCGGCGAGGCGTAGCAGGATCTCCCACTCCGGCGGCTGCTCCGGCGGCGCCGCAAACACCGGGTCGGACCACTTCAGGCATGACGACACCGCGTAGATCCAGTAGAGGTCGTCGGCGTGCGGCCGTTGCAGCGGCGAGAGCCCGGGCAGGATGACGTGGGCGTGGCGGGTCGTCTCGTTGAGGTAATTGTCCACCGAGATCATCGCGTCGAGCGTCGCCAGCGCCGCATCGAGCCGGCGCGCTCCCGGCGCCGACACCACCGGATTACCCGCGACGGTGATCAGCCCGCGCAGCTGGCCGTCGCCGGGTGTGTCGATCTCCTCGGCGAGACAGCTGACCGGAAACTGGTTGAACACCTCCGGCGCACCGCGCACCCGGCTGTGGAAGCGGCCGAACTGCCAGCCCGGACCTGTCTGGTCCGGCGGCTTCATGAACATCGGCGACCAAACGGCGGGCTTCGGGAACACCGCGCCGCCGGCGCGATCCAGGGAACCGAGGGCGGTGTTGACGACGAACACCAGCCAGGTGGCCAACGTGCCGAACTCCTGGGTGCATGCGCCGATGCGGCTGTACAGCACTGGGGCTTCGGCGTGCGCGAGATCGTAAGCGAGTTGTCGGATGGTGGTCGCGTCGATACCGCACGCGCCGGCGACGGCTTCCGGCGCGAAGTCGGCGGCCATCGCGATCACGTCGTCAAGCCCGGTGACGCGGCCATCCAGATGGGCGGGTCGGCGCACCCAGTTGTTCTCGTCGAGCGTGCGCAGGATCGCGAACAGGAGAAGCGCATCGGTGCCCGGACGGATAGGCACCCATTGCGACGCGCGTTGCGCGGTGAGCGTTCGGCGCGGATCGACGACGGTGACAGTGCCTCCACGCCGGCGGATAGCGGCGAGCCGGCCCATGAGATCGGGCGCCGACAGCATGGAACCCTGCGATGCCGCAGGATTCGCGCCCAAGATCATCAGGTGATCGGTGCGATCGACATCGGGAATCGGCGCGTTCCACATGTGGCCGAACAGCAGCGCGCTGACGAGGTTCAACGGCCACTGATCGACGGTGCCCGGTGAGTAGTACGCGGTCATCCCTGCGGCCTGCGCCATGCCGATGAGCGCACCGATATGGGTGTTCAGCCCGAGGTTGTGGGCGACCGGGTTGCCCACATAGACGGTGACGGCGGCGGTGCCGTGGCGGTCGAGTACCGGTCGCAGCACGCGTTCGACTTCGGCATAGGCGTCGTCCCACGACACCGGGACATGCCCGCTCGGTGTCCGGATCATCGGCTGGCGGAGTCGATCGGGATCGGTGTGGAGGTGGGCCAGTGAGGTGCCCTTCGGGCAGATGTGGCCGCGTGACCACACGTCGTCGCGGTTTCCGCGGATATCGGTGACCTCGTCGTTTTGGAGGGTCACCTGCAGCCCGCACATCGCCTCGCATAGCGGGCAGGTCACCGCAGCGTGCCTGGACACCTGTCCAGTCTACGGAGTGACGCGTCGGCTGTCTGCAGAATGCCGGTGATGAGGAGTGTTGCTACATCGGTTCTTTTCGCCGCGTGCAAAGCCGGACACGTGTCCGGGATCGGCCGAAACGGAGCCGGCGCTGTATTACCCGTCGGCTCATGGTGTCGCGGCCCTGATGCGCACCATCGACGACGGCTTTCCCGGCTGTCGAGACCATCACCGCCCAGAACGCTCGCGCGGGGATCGCTGCCCGCCGAACCCGGTGACGGCGAGGCGATCTCGCGCTACCATGGTGGCACTGTTGAAGTCAGGGTCTGTCGGGGGCCACTGCATAAGTTGGAAGGTCCCCGAACATGATCAATCCATCCTCGAAAACGTTGATCGCTGCTGCCATTGGTGGCCTCGCGGTCACGTTTGCCGCCGGAACCGGGATGGCGTCCGCCGACCCGATCGTCGACACAACCTGCAGCTACCCGCAGGTCATCGCCGCGCTGAATACCGAAGATCCCGCGCTTGCCGAGAAGTTCTCCGCAAACCCGTTGGCAGCCGCCATGCTGGGCAATTTCCTGTCATCCCCCCCGGTTGAACGCCAGGAGCTTGTTCAGGAGTTCCAGACCACGTCGTGGGGCCAGAAGTACTTCGGCGCCATGGCGTCCATCGCCGGCACCTGTAACAACTACTGATCTGCCAGCACGCTGCCGAGCTTGCTGGATAGGGCAAGTGCGGGGACCTCGTCGGGTGGGGCCCCCGCACTCGCTGACAGTAGATTCGTGCGTCGGACTTGGAGGTTTCTTGGAGCGGCCGCGCTGCTATCTCGGCAGGGCCCACTGTCCGAAGTCGGGCGCAAGGACGATGTCCACATCCACACTGGTGCCGGCCAAGATGACACCTGGGTCGTTGGGGGTGACGATCACGTCCTGATATAGCACGGCCGCGGGCTCGCGCTCACCATCGGACCACGCTCGGGTCTGCCATGCCCACGCGTAACCGGGAGTGGTTGAGGCTCCGATGACGCCGTCCTGGATGGCCCAGGCGCACGCTTTCGCGTGGCCGTACATTCCGGTACGATTCACGCCGAGCACCGAGTTGATTCCTCGATACCACTGCGCCGCAACGCTGTTCCAGGTGTCGAGGTCGATGTCCTCGTCGACGCTGAAGAAGATCGGCGCCGAATCGGGTCCGCCGGCCGCGGTGTGCAACCGCATTGCCGTTTGTGCGTCGGCCACGCCACCGTCGTAACCGCGGGTGTAGTCCGACGGCGCATTCGGCCAGTTGGGCTTTCCGTATTGATAGCAGCTGACGACCTGAAGTCCCTCGGCGCGCAGCGCGTCGGCGTATTCGCGCGTGACGGGCTTGAAATCGAAGTCGGCGTTCGGCCGTAGCTCGGACACATAGACGAGTGCGCCGTCGAAGCCCGCCGCTTTGATCTGATCTGGCGGGACCAACCGGTGCGTGAAATCGATCAGCTTCATGGGTGCCGCTGCAGCCTTCGGCGCGCGCTGCGTCGAGACGGCCGCACCGAGAGCCAGAAGAGCTGGGGCGGTAACGGCATATTTCAGTACGTCGCGACGAGACGGTGCTGCGTCGCGACCAGGTGGCGTACCTGAGTCGACCACGCGGCGATGGTAACAAGATCCTGACCATAACCTTCGCTCTATGCTGAGGGTCGACTCGCCGCTACGGACGCGGTGGCGATGCACGCGCACCGTGGACCCGACGAGGTGGCCATGACAGCTCTACGAAAAGCGACTTCTGTTGCGGCCGTCCTGATAGCGCTCGTAGCGCTTGCGTCATGTGGCGAAGCTCGCCAGCCTGAAGCAACCGACAGCACGCCGCCAACGCCCGCTGATCCGGCCACGACGCCGTCGATGACGCCAAAGGCGCTTCCCGACAAAGAGTTCGACGCCGTTTCCGAGCTCATCAACGATGCGATTGCAGCACACAAACTGCCGGGGGCCGTCGTCGTCGTCGCGCACAATGGGACGACCGTCTTCGATCAGGCATTCGGATTGCGCAAGTTGGCGGGCGAGCCGGGACAGGATGGGGCGCCGGCACCCGAAGAGCCGATGACCGAGGACACGATCTTCGATTTGGCGTCGTTGACGAAGTCCCTTGCAACGGCGACGGCCGTCATGCAGCTTTACGAAAAGGGCAAGGTGGCGTTCGACGATCCCGTTCAGAAGTACCTGCCCGACTTCAACCCGGCCAATGATCCGCAGCGGGCGGAAGTGACGCTTCGCATGATGCTCACGCACACGTCAGGTCTGGTGGGAGAAATAGACCTCGGAGGTCCGTGGGGGCTCGATGGAGCCGACAGAGCGGAGGGCATCCACCGCGCGCTCACCAAGCCGCTGGAGGCGGCACCGGGTGCCGGATTCCGCTACTCCGACATCAACTTCATTCTGCTCGGACTGATGGTCGAGAGAATCACCGGACTGCCAGAAGACGTTTACGTTCAGGAAAATGTTTTCGCACCGCTCGGCATGGGCGACACCCGCTATCTGCCACCTTCCAAAGCATGTGGGGCACAGAAGATCAGAGGATCGGCGATTGCGCTGACCGCCGGGCCGCCCACCACCTGCGCTGCGGGCGAATGGGACGCCGGCCTGCTGTCGCGGATCGCGCCGACAGCACGCGACGAAGAAGGCAGAGCCGATGCTGGTGCGAATCCCGATCTGGATTTCCTGCTCCGAGGCACCGTGCACGACCCGACGGCGCGCCGCATGGGTGGAGTGGCCGGCAACGCCGGTGTCTTCTCGACGGCCCGCGACGTCGGCGTCTTCGCGCAGGCCCTGCTGGATCGGCTGGCGGGCCGCCCGAGCAACTTTCCGCTGACGCAAGCGACGTTGCAGTTGATGACCACGCCCCAGCAGCCGGGACACACTGCCGAGCAAGTCGAGGCCGCCAACGCCGCGACCCAGGAAGCCATCGCGACGAGGCCGAACACCGAGCATCCGCTGCTTGCTCCGCGCTATCCGGCGATCGCCGGGCAGAATCTGCGCGGCTTCGGCTGGGATATCGATACCGGTCAGTCCAAGCCGCGAGGAATGGTGTTCCCGATCGGCAGCTTCGGACATACCGGATTTACCGGAACCTCGCTGTGGATCGACCCAGGCTCAGACACCTACGTCGTCCTTCTGACGAACGTGATCCATCTGCGGGGCAGTGCACCGATCACGAATCTGCAGGGGGAGCTCGCTACGCTGGCCGCCCGAGCCCTGCACCTGTAGTCGACTGCACCCCACACGGTGAAACCCCGATAAATCCAATCAAATTGGCGCTCAAAAGGTGACCGCCAGATTCTGGCTGGACAATCTCCGCACGCCCCAGAAATACGTCACCAGTGGCATGGTGCACCACAAGAGATTCAAGACGACGAACTTGATCCACATCTCCACTGGGCTTGTCATGCTCTCCAAATTGTTCGCGATCTCAACACCGAAGTACACCGCAGGCAGTGTCACTTCGACGATCATGCCGGCCATGATGAGGGACAGCTGCGTGCTGGTGAACCGTCGACCGTTTCGGAAGAACTGCACAAGAGCATAGGCTTCGAACAGTCCGACAAAGAACGCGATCCACTCGAGCACGACTATGAGCGGATCCCCGTTGAGGTATCGCGCGTCGCCACCGAGAAGGATGGGCGACCACATGTAAGTCCAGAAGGCCCCGTTCTCTACACCTTCCCTGATCTGATCGAAGAACAAGAGCCACGGCAGTTCCCATATAAATCTTGGTATGAGCGCGATGAAGACCCACACGATCACCATCGCGCCCAATCGTTCTTCCTTTGAACGATCACGTTGATCCGGCAGCGGTAGCCAGGGGAGCGCGAGTGCCGCCACGAAACAACAAACGACCAATCCAACCAACGTGGTGGACGCAATGGTGTGGGACACCCCGAGATGGAACTCGAGGTACCAAAACACCACATGGAGTACGAAGAAGAGCGCCAAGACACCAAAGAGTGCCTTCTGCAGTGATGAGAGTCCGCGCTTCGCCGAGGAGGCTCGCTGGTCGTCGCGGCTAGTCGTCTCTGTCATGAATCGGACTCCGTTAAGGGTCGTGGGGCGCCGTGCATGACGAGATCGGCCAGGCGTCACGCATGGCTCTGTCCGCCATCTCTGGTGATCTGTCGAGGAAATACATATCATAGGTGATAATATTGCGTCTGTTATTTTATGGGGGCGACCATCACGGCGGATCTGCCTGCCCGATACAGCGGGTCGAATCGTCTGACCGGGTGGTGGTGGGTCTGAACAGCAAGCGCTGATCGGATAGATGTGTCATGTGAGCCAGAGGGGGGACGTGGCGACGCCGGACGTCAGGACGCGCAAAGTGCGTGCGGCCGCGCTCGTCATGGCGCTATTGATCGCAGCGGCAGTGACTTTCACCTACCTTGCCTACGCAGGCGTCTTCGCTAGGACGGACCTGGTCACCGTGACGTCGTCTCGGGCGGGCCTGGTAATGGACCGCGATGCCAAGGTGAAGTTCCTTGGAGTCCAGATCGGACGAGTCAAGGACATCGAGTACGACGGCGCGTCGGCACAGCTGACCTTGGCGATCCGTCGAGACGAGATGGCGCGCATCCCGGCAAACGTGGTCGTCGAGATCGCCAGCACTACGGTGTTTGGTGCCAAATCGGTGGCTTTCCTACCGCCGGAGCATCCCATCGCCGATCGCTTGAAGGCCGAAGCGCACTTGCAGGCTTCCGACGTCGCTGTTGAGGTCAATACCCTGTTCGGGACATTGGTCGAGACTCTGAACAAGATCGATCCTGTCAAGCTCAACTCAACCGTGTCCGCGCTGAGCAATGGCCTGCATACCAACGGGTCTGACGCTGGCGCAGCCCTTGTGGGTCTGAATGAATACATGGCCAAGATCAATCCGCTGCTGCCCACTCTTCAATCAGACATCCGAAAAGTTGGGACCGTGGCCGACGTGTATTCCGAGGCCGCTGACGACCTGAACACCGCCTTGGGTCATATCCCCACCATCAGCCGTGCGATCACCGACGAGCAGCGCAATCTGACCGACACTTTGCTGGCCGCGACTGGTCTGGCGGAGGCGGGTAGCGCCGCGCTGGGGCCCGCTGAGAACGACCTGATCGCCGCCGTGCAGCGGCTACGCGTACCGCTGAAAGTCACCGGTGACTACTCACCGGAATACAGCTGTCTGATAACAGCTTTGGCGTCGGCCTATCGAAAGTTCGGACCCTACATCGGCGGCATAAAACCTGCGCTGTTCGTCAACGCTGGCTTCATTCCCGGTTCAGCCGCTTACACGTATCCGGAGAGTTTGCCGATCGTCAATGCTTCAGGCGGCCCGAACTGCCGTGGTCTTCCGAATGTGCCCACCAAACAGGGAAACGGCTCGTGGTACCGGCCGCCGTTCTTGGTAACAGATAACGCCTACGTCCCATATCAACCCAATACCGAACTACAGTTCGATGCGCCCTCGACTCTGCAGTTCCTTTTCAACGGCGCCTACGCCGAGCAGGACGACTACTGATGGCCGGCACGCGAACGGCGGTGGCCGTGGGCGCCTTCACCGCGGTGATGCTTCTGGTTCTCGCCGGTCTCGTGATCACATTCGGGCAGTTTCGGTTCGGACCCAGCACCACCTATCACGCTGAGTTCGCGTCGGCGTCTCGGCTCAAGACAGGCCAGGATGTTCGCATCGCCGGTATAGCCGTCGGCACTGTCGACGACATCGACGTCGACGGCGACCACGCGAGAATCACTTTCAATGTCGATCGTCATCAGCAGTTGTACACCTCGAGTCGCGCCGCCATCCGGTACCAGAACCTTGTCGGTGACCGCTACCTCGAGATTGCCAACGCGCCAGGAGACCTACATCAGCTTGCCCCCGGCGCCACCATCCCGCTGAGCAAAACCGAACCCGCCCTTGATCTGGATGCGCTGCTGGGCGGGCTGCGTCCGGTGTTGAAGGGCCTCGACGGCGCCAAACTCAACGAAGTAAGCAACGCCATCATCGAGCTGTTGCAAGGCAAGGGCGGCGCGCTCGCCGACGTGTTGTCGAACACCGGCGAATTCACTCAGACGCTGGCACAACGTGACCAACTCATCGGTGAGGTCATCGACAACCTGAACACCGTGCTCGCCACCGCGGACGATAAGAGCACCGAGCTCAACGACAGCATCGACCAGTTGCAGCAGCTGATCTCCACTGTGAACGCGGGACGTGATTCTGTCGCAGGGGCGCTGCCACCCTTGGCTGCCGCTCAGCAGGACCTCACTGAGCTGCTGGCCACAGGTCGGCGGCCCCTGCAGGGCGTTCTCGAGAACGCCGGTCCACTGGCCGCTGCGCTCGACGACCGCAAGAAAGATGTCAACGCGACGATAGAACCGCTTGCAGAGGACTACCTGCGACTCAGTGCGTTGGGGGCCTACGGGTCGTTCTTCAACATCTACTTCTGTTCGGTGCGCATCAAAATCAACGGACCTGCGGGCAGCGACATCCTGCTGCCGGCGGTGAGCCCTCCGACGGCGGACAAAGGCCGGTGTAACTTTGACAGGTAGAAGTGCGCCGCAGCGTGATCCGCTGCGGACCGGAGTCATCGGCGTGACCATCTTGGTCTGCCTGATGTTGGTGTTGTTCGGCTACACCAAACTGCCATTCTGGCCCAAAGGTATGCACTATGTGGCCTACTTCAGCCACGCCGGCGGCATCACGGCCGGTAACACCGTCCAGGTCTACGGGGTCACCGTCGGCACGGTCGACTCAGTTGAGCTGGCATTCAACGAACACGCCGCAAAGGTCGGTTTCACGGTTGACCGCCGCATCCGGGTCGGTGACCAGTCGCTCGTCGCCATCAAGACAGACACCGTGTTAGGGCAGCGATCCGTCGATGTGACCCCACGCGGAGCGGGAACGGTCGACTCAATCCCGTTGGAGCGCACCACCACTCCCTACACCTTGAACAATGCGTTGCAGGACCTTGGTCACAACGTCGGCGAGCTCGACCAACCGAAATTCGTTGACGCACTCCGAGTCCTGACCGAAGCCATGCGCGATGCAACACCAGAGTTGCGCTCAGCGCTCGACGGTATCACCGACCTGTCGCGCGCCGTCAATACCCGAGACACGAAGATCGAGGAGATGCTGCGGCACGCCAAGTCCCTGTCCGATGTGGTGGCGGCACGGGCGAATCAAATCAACCAGCTGATCATCGACGGCAACACGTTGTTCGCCGAACTGTCGGCGCGGCGCCAGGCGATCGACCAATTGATTTCCGGAATCAAGGCTGTCGCACAACAGATTTCTGGCTTCGTCAACGACAACAGTCATCATTTCGGCGTCACGCTCGACAAGCTGAATCTTGTTCTGGACAATCTCAACCAACGCCGCGAGCACATCTCAGAAGCCCTCAAGCGACTGCCGGCGTATTCCACCGCGCTGGGTGAAGTAGTCGGTTCCGGGCCAGGTTTCCAAGCCAACGTTTACGGCGTGCCACCATCCACCATGGGCGCGGTCCTCCTAGACTCCTACTTCCAACCTGGCAAGGTTCCCGACAGCCTGGTCGACTTCCTGCGCGGCTTTCTCACTGACCGCACCATCATCAGGCCGAAATCCCCATGAAATCGCTGAGTTCCGTACTTCGTCGACGGTACCCGCGAGCCGGCCTGCTGGCAGTTCTTCTCACCCTCTTCGTAGGAGGGATGGTGATCGGCTTGCCGGAGCAACGCTCGCTGACCATAACTGGGTACTTCTCCTCGGCCGTCGGCCTGTACCCGGGGGACCGGGTGGAAATCCTCGGCGTGCCAGTAGGAACCGTAGAGTCCATCAGGCCCGGCGAAGAGAACACCAAAATCACCTTCACAGTGCAGGACGGGATTGCCGTTCCAGCCGACGCGGCAGCGATCATTGTCGCGCCGAACCTTGTGTCTGCAAGGACAATCGAGCTTGCACCGATGTACTCAGGGGGTCCCAAACTCGAAGATAACGCCACCATCGGCCAGGATCGCACCGCGGTTCCGGTCGAATGGGACGACGTCAAAGAAGAACTGACCGAGCTGAGCACGCAACTCGGCCCCCACGAAGGCTCGTTGCAAGGCCCACTCAGCCAAGCGGTCGACCAAGCGGCGACCACGTTCGACGGCCAAGGCCAGCGATTCCGCCAGGCGGTACGCGAGCTCTCTCAAACCGCCGGCCGCCTAGGTGATTCCAGCGCCGACCTGGCGAGCACGGTCAAAAATCTCCGCACTCTCGTTGATGCGCTGTCACGCAGTAACGACCAGATCGTGCAGTTCTCGACGAATGTCGCGTCGTTGTCACAGGTGTTCGCCGACAGCTCGACGGACCTCGCATCAGCGCTGGACACCCTCAACTCGGCGTTAACGGACGTGCGAAGCTTCCTCAACGACAACAACACGCGCATCACCGGCCAGGTTCAAAAGCTCGCCGACTTCACCACACTGCTGACCGAGCACAGCACCGACATCGAGCAGGTGCTCCATGTCGCTCCCAACGGTTTGGCCAACTTCTACAACATCTACAACCCCGCGCAGGGTTCGATCGGCGCGATTCTTTCGCTACCCAACTTCAGCAATCCCGTCCAGTTCCTGTGCGCGGGAGTCTACGACGCAGGCGCGACGCCGGAGTACTACAACCGCACCGAGATCTGCCGCCAGCGGATGGCGCCAGTCCTCAAACGCTTGATGATGAACTTCCCGCCGGTGCTGTTCCATCCGATCACGAGTATCACCGCTTACAAGGGCCAAATGATCTACGACACACCGGCCACCCAAGCCAAGGCGCAGACTCCGGTGTCGCAACTACAATGGCAGCCGCTACCGGGAGTGACGCCCATAGACATTCCACCAGGCTCTGATATTTCGGCGCTGCTGCTCCCAGCCGCCTCCCCTCCAACAGCACCCGGATACGAGCCCGCAGTGCCGCCAACAGATGACCCCGGCGCACCGCCAGGCCCGCCCGCGCAAGGGCCAGGCAGATGAACGCCATTGCACTGCCGCGGATTCAACCAGCACGCTGGACGCGCGCGGCCCTCGCCGCCGGAATGGCGGTCTCACTGATCACCGGTTGCCAATTCGGCGGCCTGAACTCCCTCGATATGCCCGGCACGGTAGGTCACGGCGCCGGAGCGTTCACGATCACCGTCGAACTTCCCGATGTCTCAACACTTCCGCAGAATTCCCCCGTCATGGTCGACGACGTCACCGTCGGCAGCGTCTCCGGCCAGCAAGTCAGGCTGCGCGCCGACGGAACGTTTTACGCCGCGCTGCAGCTATCGTTGAGCTCTGCGGTCAAACTGCCCGCCAACGCGACCGTCACCGTCGGACAAACGTCACTACTGGGTTCCCAACACGTCGAGCTCGCGGCACCGACCCTCGAAGCGGCCGAAGGTGAATTGTCCAATGGAGCAACCATTCCGATCGAGCGCGCCGGCCGATATCCCAACACGGAGGAAGTCCTATCGTCGCTCAGCATCGTTGTTAACAAGGGCAATCTCGGTGCCGTGCAGGACATCACCGATGAACTGTATTCAGCCGTCGCAGGCCGCGCTGGGCAGTTCGCCGATCTACTGCCTCGACTTTCCGACCTGACCAACTCCCTCAATCGGCAAAGTGGCGATATCGTCACCGCAATCGAAGCGGTCAATAGCGTGACGGGCAAATTCGCTCAACACAGCGCTCAGCTCTCCGAAGTGCTCGACACGATCCCCGAGGCTCTGCGGGTGCTCAACGGCAACGGTGCACAGTTCGTGGAGACGTTCGCCGCGCTGCACCGTTTCGCCGAAATCGCCGCTCGGATCCTCGCCCAGACCAAGGCAGATTTCGCCGCCGACCTCTCACACGCCTATGCCGTCGTCAAGCCACTCAATGAAAGTTCGCAACAGCTCATCGACGCACTGCCCATTTTGGCGACCTATCCCTTTCCGCAGAGCGGCATCAAGCAAGCGGTTCGCGGTGACTACCTCAATGCGATCGCCACCCTGGACCTGACGGTTCGACGGTTCGGGGAAAATGTCTTCACCACCTCAGGGCTGGATCCGAACATGAAGCATCTCTCCGAAATCCTCACCGCGCCCGACTATGTGATCGGCGCTGAAGCCAGCCTGTCTGGACAGGCCGCAGATCCCTTCAAATTCCCGCCCATGCAATCGGTGCCCCCCGCGTCGTCGACGGGACACCGTTGATGCTCACCCGTTTGGTGCGTTGGCAGCTCACGGCATTCGCCGTCGTCACCGTCCTAGCAATCGGTGTGGTGACACTCTTCTATATACGCGTACCTGAATCGCTGGGGTGGGGCACCTACGCTGTCACCGCCGATTTCGCCGCGAGCGGCGGAATCTACAAGAATGCGAACGTCACCTACCGCGGAACAACTATCGGTGAGGTCACCGATGTCGAATTGACCGACCACCTCAGCGTTGACGTCCAGATGCGACTCGACGCCGAGATCCCGGTTCCCGCCGACGTCATCGCCGAGGTCAGGAGCGTCTCAGCCATCGGTGAACAGTATGTCGACCTGACCCCCGCTGCCGAGGGCGACAGCACCGAAATACTGCGCGACACGGGGCACATCGACCGATCGCACACCTCCTTGACCAGCGACGTGGCCACGCTGCTGCGAGAAGCGCAAGCCTTGGTCAACTCGCTCGATCAGAGCAGAGTCGAAGACGTCCTGCGGGAGACCGCCCAGGCCTTCGGCGAGTCCGGCCCGGAGCTCGCGCGCCTCATTTCCTCGACTAGAACACTCGTTGATGAACTCAACAACAGCAGTGATGCCACCGCATCGCTGATCGATCAGGCGGGTCCGTTGCTTGACACCCAGATCCGCAGCCGCGACGACATCAAATCCCTCGCCGATGGACTGGCCCGGTTCACCGCTGCACTGAGAAACGCCGATCCCCAGCTACGCACCCTGCTCCAAGAGGCGCCCTCAGCTGCCGACTCAGCCACCGGCGTACTCAACGGGATCAGCCCCTCCTTTCCCGTGCTGGCAGCCAATTTGGCCAATTTCGGCCGGATCGGTGTCATCTACAACAAATCCATCGAGCAGGTCCTCGTCGTCCTGCCCGCCGTGACAGCCGTGCTGATCAACGCTGCCGAACAGCTGCCCGCCGACGAAGGTGTGAAAGTAGATTTCAAGTTGGCGCTCGGTGATACACCGCCGTGCAACGTCGGCTTCATACCTCCATCGATGATCCGGTCGCCGGGCGACGAGACATTGCGTGACCTTCCGCCCGACATGTATTGCAAGGTGCCGTTCAGTTCGTCCTCGGTAGTGCGCGGCGCTCGCAACTATCCATGCCAGGAATTTCCGGGCAAGCGTGCACCCACTGTGGAACTGTGCCGCGATTCGCAAGGCTATGTGCCAATCGGCAATACACCGTGGCGAGGGCCGCCGGTTCCCGAAGCCACCCCGATTACCGACCCGCGAAACATACTGCCCTACAACAAATTCCCATACATACCGCCGGGGGCCGACTACGACCCAGGGCCGCCGGTCGTTCAGTTGCCCCCCGGCGTACCACCGGGACCCGGACCCGTCCCGCTGGCACCGTTCCCACTACCCGTCCCGCCCGTTACTCCTGGCCCGCAGCCACCGCCGCTTCCATATTTCCCGCCGCCCGACCAGCAGGTCCCGCCCTACGGGCAGGCACCGCCACCTCCGGCGGAATCCCCGCCGCCGTTCTCGGGCGAGGGCGTGAACCCTGCACCTCTGCCCGCCGAAGCGCCGATTGCCGCTCGATATGGCCGTGTCGAGTCAAGCGGGGTGGCGATCACGACCTACGACCAGCACACCGGGAAGTTTCAATACCCCAATGGCGAGATTGGCGTGTTTTCGGTGGCATCCGATATGGCCGAGAATTGGGTCGACGTGATGTTGGGTCCCCGCCCGCTATGAGTCGGCGGCGCGTCGACCTCGCGGCAAAAGTCCGCACTCGGCATAACATCGATGCACGATGTCGATATCAGCCACCCGCCATGGTCTACCCCCACTCGTTCGCGGGGGATGTTCGGATACGCATGGCCGCTAAGCCTCGTACCCGAACCTCGCCGCGCCGGAACGTCGAACGTGCACAAGAACGGGCTGACCGTACCCGTGAGCTGGTGATCAACGAGACGATCGCGTGCATCCGCGAAGAAGGTTTCGCCGCTGCCAGTACCCGGCACATCATCGAACGTGCGGGCATCAGCACAGGTGTTATCCAGTACCACTTCGGTGATCGCGACGGATTGCTCACCGCCGTCATCGATCATGCCGTCACCACATTGATCGAGTCGATCAACGAGCTGACGGAACGCGTTGTCGACATTGCCGATGACGATGAGCGTTTGGAAGCTCTCGTTGCGGCAGCGTGGGAAGCCTTCCACAGTCCGGCCAGCATGTCTGCCATGGAGATCCTGATCGCCACCCGCTCATTGCGCGACACGCTGGCCGTCGAGCAACTCATCGAGCTGCAACCTGGCTTGGCGCGCATCGCCGAACTCATCGGTGGATCATCCACCGATTCGGCGGCGATCGCCGATCTCCTGTGGGCCGCGCCCATCGGTCTGATGGTCGGTCAAATGGTCACCAACCAACCGATTCCCACCCAACCTCAACAGCACGCGATGGCCCAGCTGATCGCCGATCATCTCCGCGGTGATCGCACAACAAGTGCCCGCCAGGCCAGGAGCCGCACAACGCGCCGAAAGAGACGTTCGAATCCTTCAGCGCTTTGAACCTCAATGGACCGGCGAGAATTCGATATGTAGTTCGGTGAGTCCGCGCAGCAGAAAGGTCGGTTCGTAGGAGTATCGCCGGTCGTCGGCGGGGCCGTGTGCGGCTTCGCTGACCGTGATGTCACGCATGCGGTCGAGCAGACGGTGCACTGTCACCAGTCCCTCGACCCGTGCAAGCGGCGCACCGGCGCAGGTATGGATTCCGCGTCCGAAGGCGATGTGCTCGCGTACGTTCTTGCGGTCCAGACGAAATTCGTGAGGGTCCTCGAACTTGTGCGGGTCGCGGTTCGCGGCTCCAAGGCACAACATCAACACCGTGCCCGCCGGAATATGCACGCCTGCGAGCGTTGTGGTCTTGCGGGCAAGTCGGAAGTCGACTTTGGTCGGGCTTTGCGTCCGCAGAGATTCCTCGATGAAGGCGGGGATCAATTTCCGGTTGTCGCGCAGCAGGTGTTGAAACTCAGGCTGTTCGCCCAATGTCTGCACGGCGGCACTGAGCAGTTTGGTCACTGTCTCCTGGCCGGCAGCGAACAAGAACGTGGCGGGCCGGACGACCTCCAGAAGTTCGGGGGTCGATCCATCTGGGTATGTGGCGGTGGCCATGCCGCCGAGGACGTCGTCGCGTGGGTCGCGGCGCCGCTCGGCGATGTAACCGGCGAACTTGTCGTCAAGGTACTTCAGCGGGTTACGGCCAACCGGCGCACCGTTCAGCGCGCCCACCGTGTCACCAGGTGACCTGCCGGCACCCAGCGCACGTCGAATCTCGTCCCGGTCTTCCTCTGGCACACCCAATAGGTCGGTGATCGCCAGGGTGGCGAGCGGTTTGGCGTACTCCGCCAGGAATTCGCACTCTCCTTTGCCGATGAACTCATCGATCTGCCGGTCGACGAGCGTCCACAGGTACTCCTCGTTCTCCTTGAGCCGTCGCGGCGTGAGTAGCTTGCTCAACAACGACCGCGCCCGCTGGTGGTCGGGTGGATCCATGACGACCATGTGCTCGAAAATCGGGAACCGATGCCGGTTCGCTTCGATCTGAGCGGAGATGTCGTCGCCTTCGGGTTCGAAGGGCAGCGGGGGAAACGGCCCGCCGATCGCATTGACCGCCGAAAAGGACTCGGTGTCCTTGAAGGCCGCCATGACTTCTGCGTAGCCTGTGACGGCGACGACGTCGTGGTGCGGCTCTCGGAAGACCGGACCGTTACTCCGCAGATATTCGTAGTACTCGTAGGGGTTTTGGGCGACGGCTTCGTCGGAGAAGTAGTCGATTTCCGCTAGTTCGTTCACGGCGGTCAGGAACCTTTCAATCGATTCGACTTGTCGAGGTACTCGCAGTGGCGGCGATGCCGGACCTCAACTCATTCCGATGCGAATGTTCTTGATCTGTAGGAACTCATGCAGTCCGTCGATGCCGCCGGTACGACCGAAGCCGCTCTGCTTGTACCCGCCGTAAGGTCCCTGAGGGGAGATGTCGCTGAACGTGTTGATCCATACCGACCCCGCCTCCAGCGCTCTCGCGACGCGATGGGCGCGGTTGAGGTGGCGCGTATGCACGAAGGCGTTCAAACCGTAGGGAGTCTCGTTGGCCAGGCGCACGGCCTGGGCGTCGTCGTCGAACCTGATCACCGACACGACCGGCCCGAATGTCTCGATCTGCGCCAGGCTCGAAGAGTTGTCGACGTTGCCGAATACCGTGGGCTCGATGTAGTAGCCCCGCGCGTACTCACCCTCGATGCGCCGCCCGCCCGTGAGGAGTTCACCGGCGCGCTCATCGACGGCGCTGTCGATCACACTGCGAATGCGACCGAGTGCTTCTTCACTGATGACAGGGCCGAATGTGACCGCCGGGTCGAAGGGGTCTCCGACCTTCGTCGCATCGATGACGGCCAAGAACCGCTCCAGGAACGCGTCGTACACCGATCCATGCACCAAAAGTCGGCTTGCGCAGGCGCAACTCTGACCCGACTGCATCAGCGGTCCCTGATGCGCAGACAGCATGGCAGCGGCGTCCAGGTCGGCATCGTCGAACACGATGTTGGCCGACTTGCCGCCGAGTTCGGCAACGACGGGCGTGAGATTTACCGCGGCCGCCTGCACCACCGCACGAGCGGTGTGACCTCCGCCGGTGAAATGGATTTTGCGGATGCCGGGATGGCGGACGAGGGCCTCCCCACCCTCGGGGCCCGCGGGCACCACGTTGACCAATCCGGCGGGAAGGCCCGCTTCCAGACATAATTCTCCGAAGCGTAGCGAGGCAAGGGGCGCTAGCTCGGATGGCTTGAACACCACGGCATTACCCGCCGCCAGCGCAGGGGCCACGCAGGCGCCCGCGACCGCCAACGCGCCGTTCCACGGGGCGATGACTCCGACGACGCCGTACGGCTCGCGCTCGACAAGGTTGACGTCAAATGAACCGGCAACAGGTGTGCTCAACCCCAGTGGTTTGTCGGCGTATCCGGCGAAATGACGCAGAAACCGTTCCAGCAGAATGGCGGTGCCCGCGAACAAAATGGGGACCGCGTAGTCATGCGCATTGAGTGCTGCGAGTTCGTCGAGGTTCTCGTGAACGACGTCCGCCAGATCGATCAAGAGGTCGCGACGGCGATCGACGGTGAACCCCGCCCACTGGCGGTGTGCATCCCACGCGCAGGCGACTGCGCGGTCGATCTCCGATGCGCCCGCCATCGCAACGATCGCATTCGGTGCTCCTGTGCCGGGGAAGATGTGCTCATGGTGGGGGACCGAGGACGAGGTGATTCGTTCACCGCCGACGACCAGACCGACCGGCTCATGCATAGTCATCGCGGTTACGGTCACGGGACATCCGCTTCGCTCGCCCATTCGTCGACGACCCGGCGCTTCTGGTCGGCGATCACGTCAGTGAGGTGAGACGCTTTGGCCCATCCGTAATAGGCCGCGAACTGCATTGCAAGCTCGTCCATTTCGTCGAAGGACACGTCACGACTCTTCAGTGCCGCGTAGACATGGCTGAGAATCGGTATTGGCGCGTCCTGAAAAGCCACACACGCCACGGTCACAAGCCGCCTTTGCTTCATGGCGAGCCCGGGCCGCAGCCACATCTCGCCGAAGACGAAGTTCAAGATGCCTGCACCGGAATATGGATTGTCGCGCATAGGTACGAAAGGCATGCAGTTGACGTCCATGAACGACCGCTCGCCCACGCGTGAGCCGCTCTTCCGGGTCGCTCGGTGTCGTCAGTGGCAGCAGC
This sequence comes from uncultured Actinomycetota bacterium, assembly GCA_963843135.1. Taxonomy (GTDB): domain Bacteria; phylum Actinomycetota; class Actinomycetes; order Mycobacteriales; family Mycobacteriaceae; genus Mycobacterium. The sequence continues at coordinate 175,393 of CAWJJA010000018.1, read as the reverse complement.
TGCTCGGGCGGAGGTACAGGGCGGCCACGCTCGCGATGGATACGGTCCCATTGTTCGTCGACGGCCATGTTGAACCGCGACGCCTTGGGCCAACCGGCGTACACGGCGAAATGCAATACCATTTCCTGCATTTCAGTGATCGAGACATCGCCGCTGTTGAGCGCGGCATACACATGCTCTCGTAGCGGAGTTTCGGCGTCGGCTGCCGCGACGCATGGCAGCGTGACGAACCAGCGGTCACGTCGACTCAAGACCGGACGTTGCCAGACGTCGGCGAAGACGAACTCGAGAAAGCTCGCCGTCGCCGGCATCAGGTTGTCGGGTGCCGGAAACGTCATCACCTCGGCAAAGGCACGCTTGCCGCGCTCGAGCCGATCGTCGATTGTGGTCATATCGCTTCCTTCTTGGGGTTCTCAGCGCAGTGTGACGCCGGCGTCGACCTTGAATTCGAGTCCGGTCACGTACCTGGATTCGTCTGAGACCAGAAACAGCACCGCATTGCTGATGTCGATCGCTTCGGCCATCACGACGGGTAGGGCGTTGAGGAAGACGGGGACCAAGTCGGGCCGCGACTCCGCGAGCAGTCCGTGCAGCGATTCCGGACGCATCCCCGTCTCGACGCCGGTCGGATGGACGGTATTGACCCGAACATTCTGTGCGGCAAGTTCATTGGCGAGCGCACGGCTCAACCCGACGACACCGTGTTTGGTTGCCGTGTACGGAAGGTGCAGTGGCGTCCCTTTCAGCCCGGCCGCCGAACTGATCAGGATCAGACTGCCGCCGCGCTCGACCAGGTGCGGCAGCGCCGCAGCGCAGGTGTTCCACGTCCCGATGAGGTTGATGTCCACGACGGTGCGCCACTGCTCGGGCGTGGTGGTATCCCAGGTGCCGACGGTCAGGACGCCGGCATTGGCAACCGCCGCATCGAGACCGCCCAGTTCGGCAACGCCGCCCTCGACTGCCGCGGTCAGTGATGTGGCATCGCGGACATCGACGATGTGCGTGACGGCCCGCCGGCCGAACTCTCTGACTAGACGTGCCGTCTCCTCGAGGTCGTCGACCGAGGCGAGCGGGTACTCGACTGCTGGCACCGATGAACAGATATCGACCAGGATGAGGTCGGCACCTTCTTCGGCAAGGCGCACCGCGTGACTGCGGCCCATTCCTCGCGCCGCACCGGTGATGAGTACACGCTTACCGGCGATTCGCCCGACTGAAGTGCTCACAGCTTGTTGCAGAAGCCCGCGTCGACCGGGAAGGTCACCCCGGTGACGTATTTGGCGTCATCGGAAACCAGATAGGCGATCGCGGCGCTGATGTCCTCCGGCTCGAGCATGCCGACCGGCATCGGGTTCTGCAGGTGTGGACCGCCGCCGTCGGGAAAGTTCTTCAGAAAATCCTGCATGTCGTCGTTCATCGCCATCATCGTGTTCACGGCGGTGGGGTGAACGGTGTTGACTCGAATGCTCAGCGGGGCAAGCGCGTTGGCGAATGAGCGCATCAGGCCCACGATCCCGTGTTTGGACGCTGCGTATGCCGCGCCTCCGCCCTGAATGCCGCCGAACCCCTTCAAACCCGCTGTCGAGCTCGTGAAGATGATCACCCCGCCTCGGTTTCCGTCGATGAGGTGACCGACAGCGGCTCGGGCGGTGTGGAACGCGCCGACCAAGTTGACATCGAGAACGCCTGCCCATTGGTCGAGTTCTTCTTCGATCGTGAGTTCGCGGAAGGCGACGCTCGCGATGCCCGCGTTCGCCAGCACGATGTCCAACCGGCCGAACTGATCGACTCCTGCATCCACAGCGGCCTTGAGCCCGTGGTAGTCACGGACGTCGGCGACCGTGCCGAGCATCTTCCCGCCGACTTCCTCGACTAGCGCGGTGGTTTCGTCGAGGTCCGCGCGCGTGGCCATCGGATAGTTGTTGGATGGGATGTCCGCGCAGATGTCGACCCCGATGATGTTGGCGCCCTCGCGAGCCAGCCGCAGGGCGTGGCTACGACCCTGACCTCGGGCTACGCCGGTGATGAATGCGACTCTGCCGTCCAGTTGACCCACGATGCCCGCTTCCGCTTCGGAACTGCCGCGGACAAGGAACTGCCTTGTCAGCGAGGAGTAACGTTGTTACTTGGCGCATAGAGTAACATCGTTACTCATGGCTCGGCAAGGATCGCGCAACGCAGGCGCACCACCTCCTGCCCGTGTGGACGATGCCGATGCCGTCATCGCCGCGGTTGTTGAGCTACTCGAAACCGAGGGCTATGAGGCAGTTCAGTTGCGCGAGGTCGCCCGGCGGGCACGGGTTTCGATGACCACCATCTATCGCCGATATCCGACTCGCGAAGCATTGATCGTCGGAGCGCTGCGCTGGTGGATGGACGAGAACCGGTACGCCGGTGTCGCAGCCAGTGCCCCCGAACAGCTCTCAGGTTCGATGTACGAGGACCTCATGGCGTTGTTCCGCACCATTTTTCAGCCTTGGGAGCGACATCCGCGGATGCTGAAGGCGTACTTCCGGGCGCAGGCAGGCCCGGGTGGTCAGGGACTGACCGAGCACGGGTTCGATGTGGTGGTACCCGTCGCCCGGACGATTTTTGCCCAGGCCGACCCCGCATTTGCAAGCGACATGGAAACGATCATGTCCGGGATCATTTACGGCTTGCTCGGGCAGTTCGCGGATGGTGCCATTGCCGTGACTGACATTTTGCCCGCGCTCGACCGCGCAGTCTTCTGGCTGACGGCGTCCCAGGACGCGCTGAGTGCGCATGGAAGTGCTACTCAATAGTCTTGCTTGTGAGGCGAGTCGACTTAGGGTGGTGCGATGACCCGAAGCGCCGCCCATGCTGTGGAGTCCTCGCCGTGGTCGCCGCGGGAGGCAGAGCTCCTTGCGGTGACGTTGCGGCTGCTGCAGGAACAAGGTTATGACGGGTTGACCGTCGATGCGGTCGCTGCCGGCGCGCGAGCCAGCAAGGCCACCGTGTATCGGCGGTGGCCGACGAAGGCCGAACTGGTCTTGGCCGCGTTCATCGAAGGCGTCCGCCAAGTCGCCGTCGCCCCCGAGACCGGAACGCTGCGCGGCGATCTGCTGCAGATGGGCGAGCTGTGCTGCGACCAGGCACGCACACATGCCAGCACCATGCGGGCCGTTCTGGTCGAGGTATCGCGCAACCCGGCGCTCAACGACGTGATGCAGCATCAGTTCCTGGATCAACGCAAGGCCCTGTTCAAGCACGTCCTCGGGCAGGCAGTCGACCGCGGTGAAATCGATGCCTCCGCCATCACCGAAGACCTCTGGGATGTGATGCCCGGTTACCTGATCTTCCGATCCATCTGGTCGGGCCGGGCACCCACGCGACGCACGGTCGAGACCCTTGTCGACGACGTGATGATTCCAAGTCTGACCCGCCGGACCAGGGAATAAGCGCCAGTGCCCGGTTGCTGGTGTGTGCGTACGGCTTGTGCCGTCCGGTACCGTACCGTACTGTCAACCAGGTTGATATACAGCCTGACTGAAATGGGGTCGTTCCTCAGTACAAGCATCGTCTCGTGGGAATCGAAAGGCTGACGGGTGCAGAGGATTTCGGTTGGTCGACTTCTGGGTCGACGCTGGATGCTCGTCGTCGCGGTCCTGGTCGTGGCTGTGGCGGGGTACGCCGTTTTCCGCCTGCACGGCATCTTCGGCTCCGATCACGACACCTCCACCCCGGAAGCCCTTTCGGATGAAATCGTTCCTTTCAATCCCAAGCATGTAGTCCTCGAGGTATTCGGTCCGCCGGGCACCGTGGCGACCATCAACTATCTGGACGTCGACGCTCAGCCTCAGCGCGCCGAGGATGTGCTCCTGCCGTGGAGGTATGACATCACGACGACTCAGACGGCAGTGCTGGTCAATGTCATGGCGCAGGGCGATAGCGATTCCCTCGGCTGTCGCATCGTCATCGACGGCGTGGTCAAGGACGAGAGACAGGTCGACACGATGAACGCCTACACCTATTGCCTGGACAAGTCGGGATGAGCACCGATCAAGAATCACGAACGTCGGTGACGGACCGCGCCGCAAAGTGGATTCGTCGGCTTGCAGTGCCGATCGTGCTGTTCTGGCTGGTTGTCGCCGGGATCACCAATGCGCTTGTCCCGCAGTTGGAGGTGGTCGGCGAAGCCCACAACGTGGCGCTGAGCTCTCCGGACTCGCCGTCGCTGCTCGCATTCAAAAAGATCGGCGAGGTGTTCAAGGAGTTCGACTCCGACAGTGCGGCAATGATTGTGCTGGAAGGCGACGTACCCCTTGGCGCCGACGCGCACCAGTTCTACGACACGCTGATCCAGCGCGTTGAGCAGGATCACGAGCATGTTCAGCACGTTCAGGATTTCTGGGGAGACCCGCTTACCGCGGCCGGCTCACAGAGTTCGGACGGTAAGGCGGCTTACGTCCAGGTGTTCCTCGTCGGCAACCAGGGCGAAGCGAAGTCCATCGCGTCCGTGGAGGCGCTTCGCGACATCGTGAACGGCACGCCTGCGCCGCCCGGCATCAAGGCCTATGTCGCCGGCCCGGCGCCTCAAGTCGCCGACCAGTTCGAGGTGGGAAACGAAGGCACCACGAAGGTCACCGTGCTCACGGTTCTGGTGATTGCGGTGATGCTGCTTTTCGTTTACCGCTCGGTGGTCACCATGATCCTGGTGCTCATCACCGTCCTCATCGAAATGTCTGCGGCCCGCGGCATTGTGGCGTTCCTCGGCAACGCTGGAATCATCGGACTGTCGACCTACTCGACCAACATTCTCACCCTGCTGGTGATCGCGGCGGGCACCGACTACGCCATCTTCCTCCTTGGCCGCTACCACGAGGATCGCGGCAATGGTCTTGATCGAGAAGTCGCGTACTACAACATGTACCGCGGGACCTCCCATGTCATCCTGGGCTCGGGTCTGACCGTTGCCGGTGCGGTGTTCTGTCTGAGTTTCACCCGGTTGCCCTACTTCCAAAGCCTCGGCATACCCGCCGCGATCGGCGTCCTGGTGGCTTTGGTGGCGGCACTCACGCTGGCGCCCGCCGTGATCTTCATCGGGGCCCGCTTCGGCCTGTTGGAGCCGAAACGCTTGGCGCGCACACGGGGATGGCGCCGGATCGGCACGGCGATCGTTCGGTGGCCCGGGCCGATCCTCGTCGCCACGTTGGCGGTGGCCGCGGTCGGTCTGCTGGCGTTGCCCGGCTACAAGACCAGTTACGACGTCGGGATCTACATGCCCGACCGTGCGCCGTCGAACATCGGATATGCCGCCGCCGAGCGGCACTTCTCCAAGGCCCGGCTCAATCCCGAGCTCCTGATGATCGAGGCGGATCACGATCTGCGCAATCCGACCGACATGATCCTGTTGGAGCGCGTGGCCAAGGCCGTCTTCCACACGACCGGCATCGCTCAGGTGCAATCGATTACCCGCCCGTTGGGCACCCCGCTCGACCACACGTCGATTCCGTTCCAGATCAGCGCCCAAAGTGCCGGTCAGATACAGAATCTCGGCTATCAGCAGGACCGCGCCAAGGACCTGCTCAAGCAGGTCGACGAGATCGACAAGACGATCGGCATCCTGCGGCAGCAGGCCACCTTGCAGAGCCAGGCGAACGCCGCGACCCACGAACAGGTCGAGGCGTTTCACCAGACCGTTGCCGTGGCGAGGGATCTGCGCGACAAGATCGCCAATTTCGACGACTTCTTCCGCCCGCTACGCAACTACTTCTATTGGGAGCCGCACTGTTACGACATCCCGATCTGCTTTGCGCTGCGATCCCTGTTCGACGCGCTCGACGGGATCAACGCGCTGACCGACCAGTTGGCAAATGTCACAACGAGTCTGGACAAGTTGGATTCGATCCAGCCGAAGCTGCTTGACCTGATCCCGCCCCAGCTGGCCAGTCAGCAGGTCAATCGTGACTTGGTCATGACCAACTACGCCACCCTGTCGGGAATCTACGATCAGAATGCGGCGGCCCTGGAGAACTCGACAGCTATGGGAGCGGCGTTCGACGCGTCGAAAACCGATGACTCGTTCTATGTTCCACCTGAGGTGTTCGACAATGCCGAATTCCAGCGCGGGCTGAAACTGTTCTTGTCGCCCGACGGCAAAGCGGCCAGGATGATCATCACCCACGACACCGATCCCGCGACACCGCAGGGCATTTCGCACATCGAAGCGATCAGGCATTCGGCAGAGGAGGCCGTCAAGGGGACGCCGTTGGCGGGATCCCATATCTATATCGGCGGCACGGCGGCGACATACAAGGACATTCAGGAGAGCGCGAAGTACGACCTGATGATCGTGGCCATCGCCGCGCTCAGCCTGATCCTGCTCATCATGATGTTCATCACCAGGAGCCTGGTCGCCGCGATCGTCATCGTCGGCACCGTGGCGCTGTCACTCGGCGCCTCACTCGGACTGTCGATACTGGTTTGGCAGCACCTCCTGGGCATCCAGTTGTACTGGGTCATCATCCCGCTTGCCGTAATCCTGCTGCTGGCAGTGGGTTCGGACTACAACCTGTTGCTGATATCTCGATTCAAAGAAGAAATCGGCGCCGGATTGAACACCGGCATCATCCGGGCGATGGCCGGAACGGGCGGGGTCGTCACCGCGGCCGGGTTGGTGTTCGCCTTCACGATGGCGTCCTTTATCTACAGCGATCTACGGGTGCTCGGCCAGATCGGCACGACCATCGCCCTCGGCCTGCTGTTCGACACGCTGATCGTGCGCTCGTTCATGACCCCGTCCATCGCGGTGCTTCTCGGGCGCTGGTTCTGGTGGCCGCTGCGAGTGCGTCCGCGGCCGGCGAGCACGATGCTGCGACCGTACGGGTCTCGCCCCGCAGTGCGTCAGCTGCTGTTGTGGGAGGACGACGACCCGGTCACATCGCCCGAACGCCGTTGAAAGTGCGGGCGTGGCCGTCTGGTGTGCGCTCAGATCGCGAAATTGCCTGAAATCGGGTCGAATTGCGATCTGAGTGCACACCACATGCCGACCGATCTTGATGTGGGTGCTCAACCCGGCCGGGGACCGGCCAACAGCGAGAAGAACTGATATGACGGATCCGTCTCGTCGAGCGTTCCTTTGAGAGTGTCTTTGGTGATCGAGTGGCTCATGTTCATCGAGGATGGGTCGGTCACCCGGGCCCAGTCGGTGACGATCGTCCGCTCGATCAATTTCCATGCGTCATCCCGCTTCTCGTACTTGTCGAGGTAGCGGCCGCCGACCACGACATCGATATCACGGTCCTTGCCGGCGAGCGTGTGGAACGCGATGGTGTAGATCTCTCCCTCGGCCGCGTGTCCGGTGATCGCGAAGTTCACGGTGGTGATGTTGTGCTGCATCGTGCGTATGTAGGGACGCGCGGCGGCCATCTGCTCGAAGAACCCGTCGACCGAGCCCGTCGAGAATGCGCCGTGGGCGTCGACCGCGTCGTGGTGATACAGGTCCCGCAGCGCCGCGATGTCACCTCGGTCGACCGCGCGGCAGTACGCGTGGACGAGCTTGCGCAGCTGGAATTCGTCGATCATTTCCTGCAGTGCGGTGTCCGTAGACGTCATCGTCGCCTCCTGGTCGAGACCTTACGTTCAACTCGACGGTGACAGGTCACCCATCGTGCTTGTTGCGCAGCGACGCCAGCAATGCGTCCAGTCCATATTCGAACACGGCGTCGTAATCGGTGGGAGATTGCAGAGCCTCGACCAGCGCCTGGTCCGGCCACGCGTCCGCCCACAGCGACGGATCCTCTTCGTCGTGTTTGGCCCCTCGCACCGCCGAGAACTGCATCACCGCAGAGGAAATGACATGAACTTCTACCACTCGCACGAGGAGCGCGGCTGCGCTCCCGGTGACGCCCAGTTCGGAAAGCTCCGCCGCGAGCCGCTGCTGAATAGGCAGGAACAGCTGCGGTGTGCGGTCGCGTTCATGGGCGATGGCCAGAAGATTCTGCTTCTCGATGAGCAGCCTTCGTTGCGATCGCGCGATCGACGCAATCCTGTCGATGGGGTTATCGCCGTCGCTGGGCAGATGCGTCATCTGTGCGAGCAGCCCCTCGACCAAGCTGTCGAACAGTTTGTCCCTGCCGCCGACGTGCCAGTAGATGGAGGTCACCGCGACGCCCAGCTGCTCGGCCAGCCGGCGCATGCTGAATGCCTCCACCCCGTCGACATCGATCATCCGGGCCGCGGTCTCGAGAACCTGATCGGCCGAGACGGACGCGCCGTTCTTGCTACGTGGCGACGTCAACCGGCTCACCCCCGGTAATTCGCTCCGACTCGGGCAGGTCCAGATAGCATTCGAGATTGCGGTGCGTGTTGATCACGCGGCGTTCCTCGTTGGACAACGTCAGGTGGGTCAACCCCGGCTGGTGCAGGCCGCGCTGCAGGCCGGCCAGCACCGTGATGTCTTGTGTGAGTACCAGACCGGGGTGAGCGTCATCGGCCGTCATCCTGACGTCGACCGGCTTGTTGCGAGGCGCGTCGGGTGGCATCCGCATCCAGACGAACATCACGAGTTCACCGCGATCGGGGTCGGGACCGGGACGTGCGATGAGCACCGTCAAGTGATCGGCGTTGGTCAGCAGCGACATGTTCGGGAACACGTTGTACTGGTGCAGCCGCAGCACCTGATCGGTACTCGCCCAGCTCAGGTCGACGCCGCGGCCGTCGGCGAAAGCCTTTGTTCGCGCCGCGATCACGTCAGCCGCTGACCGCCCGGCTTGATCAGCGGGGAACGGCGTCCCCTCTTCGACGCCCATCAACACGCCCTGCGTGGTGACGTAGGCGTCCCACACCTCCGAGTCCGTGAGTTCCTCCTTGATGCTCGGACTGGGGACGCCGTAGAGCTGTTCGGACTTTCCGGTGTGGCCCCAGATCACTTGTGGGGCATACACGTCGTCCATGCATCGGTGGAGCTCCGGGTGCAACGTCTGGATGTGGTAGGTCTCGCTGAACCCGTCGGTGATCGTCTTCCAGTTCGCATCGACCTCGATGGTCATCGTGGCGTAGCAACGGAACTCGCCGAGCCGATTCCATGCAATGTCGTCTGGCATCGCCTCCAGATAGTCCCCCAACGGCATCGCATCGGCGTCGAGATTGACGAAGACCAGACGTTCCCACGTCTCGACGCGGACCGCGAGCAGGGGAAAATCGGGCAACCGAAGCGCGCCGAAACCTTTTCGGTTGGGCACGCGCCGCAGTGAGCCGGCGAGATCCCACGTCCAGCCGTGATAGCCGCACCGCAGCTCACGCAAGTCCGATCCGGATCCGGCGCAGAGTGAATTTCCTCGATGCCGGCACACGTTCTGAAAGGCGCGCAGATCGCCGTCGTCGCCGCGAACGACCAGCACCGAGTAGGGGCCGCAGCGGTACTCGAAGTAGTCGCCCGGTTCGGCCACGTGGTCGACCGTGCAGGCGAGCTGCCACACCTTGGGCCACATCTGCTCGACTTCGAGGCGGGCGAAATCCGGCGAGTAATAGCGCTGCGCGGGCACCAGGGTGGGGCGCTGCGGAGGCGTTCCGATCGCGTCCTCGCGCACCGTGTGGGCCGGATTGCCGACGGTCTGGCCGACCGGTGCCGTTCGCGTCACGATTCGCCCTCCGAATCCAGCTGCTACCGTCTGTAACGGTGTTACATTGGCCACCATAGCGGCTGGCGAGGATGTCGAGGGAGTTAATCGTGTTCGACTTGAAGATCACTGGCGGAACCGTCGTGGACGGCACGGGCGGGGACCGATTCCAGGCCGACGTGGGCGTCAAGGACGGCCGCATCGTCGAGATTCGCCGCCGTGCAAACGGAGACGCGCCGCTGGAAGGCGACGCGGCCGAGACGATCGACGCGACGGGCAAGCTCGTCGCACCCGGGTTCGTCGACATCCACACCCACTACGACGGCCAGGTGAGCTGGGACAGTTCGCTCGAGCCGTCCAGCGGACACGGCGTGACGACCGTCGTCGCGGGCAACTGTGGCGTCGGGTTCGCGCCGGTGCGCCCGGGCCAGGAAGACTGGCTGATCGCGTTGATGGAGGGCGTCGAGGACATTCCCGGCAGCGCGCTCACCGAAGGCATGACCTGGGGCTGGGAGACGTATCCCGAGTACCTCGACGTCATCGGAAAGCAGGAATTCGCCGTCGATGTGGGCAGCCAGATAGCCCACGGTTCGGTTCGCGCCTACGCGATGGGCGAGCGCGGCGCCCGCAACGAGCCTGCCACGCCCGAGGACATCAAGGCGATGGCCAGAATCGTGCAGGAGGGCATCGAGGCGGGCGCGCTCGGCTTCTCGACGTCACGCACCCTGGGGCACCGCGCCATGGACGGCGAACCGGTACCTGGAACGTTTGCGGCTGAGGATGAGCTGTTCGGACTCGGCCGAGCCATGGCCGCCGGTGGGCAGGCCGTCTTCGAGTTGGCCCCGCAGGGAGTCGCAGGCGAGGACATCATCGCGCCAAAAAAGGAACTGGAGTGGATGCAGCGCCTGGGCGCCGAGATCGACCGGCCCATCTCGTTCGGCATGATCCAGGTCGACGCGGCACCCGACCTGTGGCGAGAACAACTGGACGTCTCGGCGGCGGCTCATGCGGCGGGCAGTCGCCTGTATCCGCAGATCGCGGCGCGGCCGTTCGGCATGCTCTTTGGTTTTCCGGGCCACCATGCGTTCACCCATCGGCCGACCTTCCGCCGGCTGAAGGCCGAGTGCGACCGACAGGAGCTGGGCGCACGGCTCGCCGATCCCGCGGTCAAGGCGGCGATCCTGGCGGAGGATGACCTGCCGCCCGATCCGACGAAGCTTTTCGACAACATGTTTGCGCTCGTCCAGTACTCACTCGGCCGCATCTATTCACTCGGTGACCCGCCGGACTACGAGCCGACCGTCGAGCGCACCGTCGAGAAAATCGCCAGCGACCGCGGCGACGATCCGTTGTCAACGCTGTATGACCTGATGCTCGAAGACGATGCGACGGCCATGTTGATGCTGCCGTTCTACAACTACTTCTACGGCAATCACGACGCCATCCGCGAAATGCTGATGCATCCCGCCGGCGTCGTCGGACTGTCCGACGGCGGCGCGCACTGCGGTATGATCTGCGACGCGTCATATCCCACGTTCCTGCTGACGCACTGGGCGCGGGATCGGCACCGTGGCGAGAAACTGCCGCTGGAGTACTTGGTGCGCAAGCAATCTCACGACACCGCTCAGCTGTTCGGACTCACCGATCGCGGCGTCATTCAAACCGGCAAGAAGGCCGATATCAACGTCATCGACATGAACGCGTTGCAGTTGCACCCGGCGAAGATGGCGTACGACCTGCCCGCAGGCGGTCAGCGCCTCGTTCAGGGCGCCAGCGGCTACAGCGCCACGATCGTCAGTGGCGTCGTCACCCGTCGCGACAGCGTGGACACCGGCGCACGTCCGGGTCGCTTGGTGCGCGGCGCGCGCTGAGCGGGCCCGTCTACAGCGTCAGAACTTCGCTGTCGCTCCTGCGTCGATCGGCAACGCTGCCCCGGTGATGTACTTCGCCTCATCAGAGGCGAGGAAGAGCACGGCGTTACTGACGGCGCGCGCCTCGAAGTACGGCACCGGCAGCATGTGGAAGTGCCCGATCAGCTCCGCCGCATCGGCCATGGTCGGCTCGGCGAGATCAGGCCTCAGGGTGCGGTGGAATTGCTCGTTGTCGATCATCGGCGTGAGGATGTTCCCAGGATGGATCGAATTGACTCGGATCCATTGCGGAGCAAGTTCATTGGCGAGTGAGTTCATCAGTCCGACGACGGCGTGCTTCGCCGAGGCGTAGTGGGCCATGTAGCCGCCGCCGCGAAGGCCCAACATCGAACTCACCAGGATGATCGATCCGCCGCGCCCGTCGGACATATGCGGCACCGCCACCTTGATCGTGTGCCAGACCCCGGTGATGTTGATGTCGAGCATCGTCTGCCACGCGGCCTCTTCGATCTGAGCAGCGGGGGCTGGGCTTCCGCTGATTCCAGCGTTGGCGATGACGATGTCCGGCCGGCCCAGCTCATCCATGCCCAGCTGCAGCGCGGTGCCGAGCGCCTCGACATCCCTGACGTCGGCCCGCGCGGTGACGATGCGCCGGTCCAACTTCTCGACCAGCGTTGCCGTCTCGTCGAGGTCGGCCTCGGTTGCGAGGGGATAGGGTGCGCCGACGATGTCGCCACATATGTCGACGGCGATGATGTCGGCACCTTCCTCTGCGAGTCGGATGGCGTGTTCGCGGCCCTGACCGCGGGCTGCGCCCGTGATGAACGCGACCTTCCCGGCCACCCGGCCAACTGATTTCGACATCGTCACCTCTCGTGTTCAAGGATGGGCCTCTACACATTCCGCTGCGGCAGCAGCGAAGTCAACGATGGCTTCAGGCGATGGGTCGGACAAGCACTTCCTGCGCAGTGGTGGCAACCATGTGTCCGGCCGCGTCGCGAATAGTTCCACGGACCATCGCGCGATGTCCGGTCAGACACACCGTCTCCTGCGTGTGCACATGCCATTCGTCGAAGTGGACGGGGCGGTGAAACCAGATGGCATGGTCCAGGCTCAGGGCTGCAAGTGTTCCGTAGCCGACAGGTTCAGGATGGTTGCGAAACGCCATGTCGACCAGCAGGTAGTCGCTTGCGTAGGCGAGTATGGCGTGGTGAAGGGCTGGGCGATCACCGATGTCCTGCGGCAGACGCATCCAGTGTGACCGCTGCCCGGCTGTTTGCGGACCACCCAGGAACGTGGGCGGCTCCGCGATCCGCATCTCCAGCGGAGGTGGAAGATCGATCCAGGTCGCGGCGTTGTTGGCCATCTCTGGCGGCGTGTGTTGCACCCAGTGCTGCAGCAGCGGCAGTTCCTCGGGCGGCGGTACGCGCAGCGGCGGCTGGGGGAGTTCAGGTTGCTCCGGATTGGTGTGAAACGAGGCGATCGCGGTGAGGATTTCGCGGCCGTCCTGCGTCACGGTGATCTGTCGTGTCGCCATGGAACGCCCGTCGCGCACGCGACGGACCGCGATATCCATTGGGGTGTCCGAATCACCCGATCGTACGAAGTACGCGTGCAGCGACTGGGGCAGGTGGTCGCTGACGGTTGCAGAGGCGGCCTGCATGGCCTGCGCGAGCAGCTGGCCCCCGAAAACCCGGCCGAACCGACTCGGTTCGTTGTGTGCGCGGAACCGGTTGTCGCCCTGCGGTTCCAGCTGCAGGGCGTGCTGGAGATTGTCGAGCGCTGAAAGGACCGCCTTCTCAAGCGGTGTGCCGCTGTCCCGCAGCGGCCCAGTCAGATCGGACATGGTTACCGCCCCTTGGACTGTTCGACCACGCGGTAACCATCGCGCGTCATGATCCGGACGGGGTCGATGCCGTTCCAGGTGGCACAGGTATCGGATATGGCGCGCACCTGCGCGAGGAGGCCGGGGTAGCTTTCGACGACATCGGTGTAGAACCCGAAGTCCGCCGAAGTGTCCACATATGCGACACGGAACTTGCCGGCATCGCTCTCGGCCGCGATCTTGTAGCCAAGTGCCTCGAAGTGCGCCTTCTTCCCGTCGTAATCGTCTGTGACGGTGGCTATCTGGCGAAACGCTGAGGTGCCCCCGCGGCTCCAGTTCTGGAAAATGCTCGGCGTGCGGCAATGCTGTTGGATCAATTCGATCTGGACCGGGCCGGCCTGTGCAACGGCGACTTGGATTCGGACCGAGCGCATCTCGCCGTCAAAGTTGGTTCGCTGTTCGGCGACGGGCAGTACATGGAAGGGCCCGATGCCGAATGCGCGCGCCCACGTAGACGCTGCCGCGAGTACGTCGTCGACGACGTGACCGAGCTGAAAGAATCGGAACTCGCCGTCGGGCCATGGCGGTTCGAACAGTTGATGAGCCGGTGGCTTTGCGTCGGCGGTCATGCTGCGTCGGCGCTCCTCGGCGTTGGGTTGATGTCGTATCTGTATATCAGTCGTTATCCGGTCGCCCCGTCACCGGGATGAACCCTCCCGCGAGACACCAGTTGCGTCAACAGCGCTGCCGCCAGCAGCGGGAGATTCCCGGGTGGGGGATGCGAATGTCGGCGCGGACATCGCGCCCGATGACGACGTCGTGGCCCGACGTCGTGGCCCGCCGCGAACGTCCGCTGCCACCCGCCCGAACGGACGGTGATCGCGGGCGCTGTCGGAGAAATCATGTGAACACTCATCCTAGGAAGTACGCCAACGGGAGGACGAGCAACAGCGAGTCGATCCGGTCGAGCAGGCCGCCGAATCCGGGCAGCCAGTCGCCGGCGTCCTTGACCTTGGCCTGTCGCTTCAACATGGACTCGAGGAGGTCGCCGAAGACTCCGCCGACGGAGACCGCGATCAGCAGGCCGATCGAAATGGTGCCCAACAGCGTGAGGATCACGAACGCCCCGATGATCGCGCCGACCAACCCGCCGACCGTCTTGTTCGGGCTCAACGGGGACAGCGGGCGACGCGCCCAAGCCATGCGGCGCAAGCCCTTTCCGCCACACCAGGCGGCGACGTCGGTGGCTGCGACCGCGAAGCACACCAGAAACGAATCCGGCCACACCATCACCAGGTATGACAGCGACCAGCAGATCCACACCGAACCGAACGCGGTGAAAACACTGCGCTTGGCACCGTTCTCGACGTCGCCACCGAGCACCGACGGCAATGCGCACAGCAGCAGGACGAGCGGCGCGAGGTGCAACAGGGACGGGCGCAGCCAGGCCGCGAGCGGGTACAGCACGGCCAGCGCGACGAGCACGTAGGTGTCTGCTTTCGCCAGTTGCGTCAGTCGCGCGTACTCGATCACCGCGACGACGGCCAGCACCGCGGCAAGCACTGCCGTGGTGCCCTCGCCGATCCACAGGGGAAAGCCGACGACTGGCGCGATCAGCACCCAGGTGCGCCATTTCTGTCGCAGCTCGGGTTTGCGCGAGATCAGCACCGCGATGCCGGCCAGGGCCAGGATCACCGCCGTGACCGACATGAAGAACACGGCCCGGGAGTACAGGTGGATGTGCAGCGGACCCAGGTCGACGTTGAGTGGCATCCGCCGGTCGAGGTGGACGAACCACAGGTAGTGATCGACGATCGCCATGTCAGGCCGTCTCGCGGAGGCTGTACCGCTCAACGGGCCCGGCCGCCGCGCCGAACACGGGCCGGGCCGCCGGCGGCAGTGCCGTGTCGGCGTGTGAGACGTGATCGGTGTGACTGATGACGTGCGTGTTCACGGCTGGCCCCTTTCCTATCGTGCCGCTGTACCTACCAGTCATGGCGCCACGTTGTGTGGCGCCCGACGTGATGAGTACAGACAACGAGAACGGCTACCGATCCCGAGAACGAGGTGGGTCACTCCGCCTCACAGCGCGAACGAAAAGCCACCGTTCACCGGAATCGTCTGCCCGGTGATCCATGCCCCGTGGTCGCTGGCAAGCAGCACGGCGAGCGCGGCGGCGTCATCGGGGTTGCCCGGACGGCGAATCGCATAGTTCTGCAGAATCGCCTTGGCCTGTGGTGAGTCCGCATGCTCGGCCCACAACGGCTCGGTCATGGGAGTGCGCATCGTTCCGAGCGCGATGTTGTTGGCCGTCACCCCGTGCCGACCGGTCTCGACCGCGATGGAACGCGTCAACCCGGCGGCGCCCGCTTTGGACGCGGCATAAGCGGCGCCGTTCGCATCACCCGTTCTGCCGGCGTCCGACACGATCGTGATGATTCGGCCCCACTTTGCGTCGATCATCGCCGGCAGCACAGCGCGCGTGCAATACATTGCGCCGTAAAGGTTCACGCGCAGGTACGGCTCCCAGTCGGCGGGGTCGGATTCGGCGAACCGGCCGCGGCCGGTGAATCCCTCGGCGCCCGCGTTGCCGGCGTTGTTGACGAGAATGTCGACAATGCCCCCCGCCGCAACGGCTTTGGTGACTGCATCGAAGTCGGTGACGTCGAACACCGCGGCGTTCGTCTTTCCGCCCGCCTTATGCAACTCGTCGACGACGGCGTCGGCGCGCTCGGAACGCAAGTCGTTGACGAGCACCTCGGCGCCCGCGGTGGCGAACGCGTGTGCCAGTCCGCGGCCCACCCCCTGGCCCGCGCCGGTGATCAGGGCTCGGCGTCCCGTGAGGTCGATTTGCAGGGCCACATCTGCAGAGTTGATTACCGGAATGGAGATGTCAACCGGCACAAGCCTAAGCGGCACGCCGCCCTGTCCGCCCTGAGTCAGGAAATGTTCAGCAGGGCGTGGTCGACCTGCATGCGCGTACCTGCGGTGAGGGTGCCGGCCATCGCAGCGAGGAAGCGGCGGGCGAGATCGCGGACTTTGACATTGGTTTCCTGCGAGCGCCAGACGAGAATATCGAAGGCTCGGTCTGCACTGATCCCGTAGGCGGCCATGAGTAGCCCTTTGGCCTGTTCGATCTCGGCGCGGGTCTCCGCCACCCTGGACACGGCAACGGTGATGTCGGACTGCATGGTGTCGGTGTAATCGACGTAGAAGCCGGACGTGCCGATGACCCGGCCCACATCGTCGAGGATGCGGTCACCGATGACGATGACCCAATGCGTTCGTCCGGCGGTGTCGATGATGCGATGTCGACTGCTGAACGGCTCTCCCTCGGTGACCTTGTCCAGAACGGCGGCGACCTGTGGACGGTCGTCAGGGTGTTTATGGCTGAGCAGCAGTTCGCTGGTCGGTGTTACGGTGCCGGGCTCGTAGCCATGCAGGCGTTCAACGTTTTCCGACCATTCCCACCGCTGACCGTCGATGTAGAAACGGAACCTGCCCACTCGCTGCGCATCGCCGGTGCCCATATCGAGCTCGACCGCATCGAGATGCCCGTCTGCATCCGAGCGCGACGATTCCATCGTCACTGATTGCGCGCCATCCCCATTGACGTTGGGGGCACCGTCGCGCAGATTTCGCAGCATGATCGTCACTCCCGTCGCTTGATTCTCGTTGTCAACGCGAGATGCTAATCTATGGCTCGAAAAACAGATTTTTTATAACACTGTGATAGGACTTGTGCAATACCCCGACCATATGTTGGCCTTAAACAAGCACACATTCTCCATCGACCCATCAGGATGTCCTGCACGCGATGACTGCCGATGACGCACAAGAAGAGGTAAATAAGGCCGGGCCGCCCGCGTCCGACCGCGGGGTATACGGGATCTCGGTCGCCGCCGAGCTATCCGGAGTCAGCGAACAGTCCTTGCGGCTGTACGAACGCCACGGCCTTCTGACGCCCGCACGCAGCGACGGGGGGACTCGCCGCTACAGCGCCGATGACCTTGTTCGCCTTCAGCGCATCAGTGAGCTGGTCGCCGCGGGGGTCAACCTCGCCGGCATTGCTCGCATCCTCTCGCTCGAGGATCGCAACGCTTCTCTCGACGAACGCAACATCACCCTGGAGGGCGACAACGACGCCCTGCGTGAGAAGGACGCACCCCGACAACCCGCGAAACCGGGATCGAAGCCCGCCCGAACAAGAAGGAAAAGGGACTAAGGCCTCTACGGGGCAGGGCGCTGAACCGCCTCCCGTTCGGCGGCGTGGTCTTCGATCGCTTTGCCGATGGCGTGCGATGCGCGGTCGACGAACTCGGTCCCACTGCCGATCACCCAGTCGGCCGAGGCGGCCGGTCCCTTGAGCTGGCCGGTGAAATGTGGAATCACGTACTGCGCGAAGAGTTCGTAGCTCTTGAGTTTGGCGGCGGGCGGCGCCCAGTCATGGTCGAACAAAAGGAACGCACCGAAGCCGCCGTTGCTCGCTTCCACCAGTTCCTCGATCTTGGCCACCGCGTCGTCAGGAGTGCCGATCACCGCGAAACCGGACTCACGGTTGTTGGCGATGATCTCCGCTGCACTGTCGCCCTGGACGGGTCCCGCGGGCAGGATGTGCTTGAAATAGCTCGAGAACTCCGCGATGCCGTATTCGACGTCGTGCTCAGCCTGCTCGCGCGTTTCAGCAAGGTGCATCGGGCCTACGAGACGCCACTTCGACCGGTCGGCGATGTGCCCGTTCTCCAGCGCGACCTCCTCCCACGTTGCCCAGTGGTGGGCCAGGAGATCCATTCCCTGCTTCGCGGTCGCCGCGATCGACAACATGCCGACGCCGTGCTTACCTGCGCCTCGCGGACCGGTGGGGGAGAACGACGCCGCGACAGCGACGTCGAAGCACGGGTCGCTGTAGGGCTTCAGCTGCAGGCGAGCGTCTTGAAGCGTGAATCCGTCGGTGTGCATGGTGACGATTTCGCCGCGGAGTAGACGCACGATCGCCTCGAGACACTGCTCCATGCGCGGCCGCTGTTCGTCGGCCGGGATCCCCAGCATGTGCGCATCCGAGGTGAGTTGTCCGGGCCCGCAGCCGAGCATCACCCGGCCCCGGGTGAGGTGGTCGAGCAGCACCATGCGATCCGCGAGCATCAGGGGGTTGTGGTACGGCAGCGAGCTCACTCCGGTGCCGAGCCGGATGTGCTTGGTCCGCTCGGCGGCCACGGCGATGAAGACCTCCGGTGATGCGATGATCTCGAATCCGGCCGAATGGTGCTCGCCGATCCACGCCTCCTGGAATCCGAGGTCGTCCATCGCGACGATCAGCTTGAGGTCTCGCTCGATCGCGAGCGTCGGATTCTGACCGATCGGGTGGAAGGGCGCCATGAAGTTTCCAAATCGCATCCGCCCATTCTGGACCCGGCATCGCGTTTCTCGGTTAATTTCCGCTGCATGACCACATCCGGTACCGCTCGCGACGAGGCGTCGGAAGGCACCGTCATCGTCGCCGAGTCAGGTTCGGGAACATTCACCCAGTCGATCACCGCCGGGCAGCATGAACTGGTTTCCGATGAGCCGCGGCCGATCGGCGACGATGCGGGACCGACACCATACGATCTGCTACTCGCGGCGCTCGGCTCCTGTACCTCCATGACGGTCCGGATGTACGCCAGACGCAGGGAGTGGCCGCTCGAGCAGGTGCGAGTCACGCTGCGGCACTCACGTATTCACGCCGAAGACTGTGCCGACTGTGAAACGCACATCGGTCTGATCGATCACATCGATCTCGACATCGAGCTGATCGGAGATCTCGACGACGAGCAGCGACAGCGGTTATTGCTGATTGCGGGGCGCTGTCCCATTCACCAGACCCTCACCTCCGAGGTTCGCATCGCCACCACCTTGCGGTGATTTCAGGGGTGGGTGGCGACGAATGTCTCGTTGGGAAGGCCGGCCGTGAGTTCCTCGACGTCGAAGGGCCTGTCGAGGCGGGCGTGTAGCTTCTCGCGATCGGCGAGAAGGCTGATTTCGTAGGTCTGGCGGGCGAATAAGCGTGCGATGCGCGGGTACAGGCGTCGCATCAATGCTCGCTCCGTCGGGGAGCAGCGCGCAGCGCAGTAGCCGACGTGGCCGACTTCGTCGGTGAGGATCTCGCTGTAGAGCCGCTCGATGCGCGCGGAGACTTCTGGTTCGTCGGCGAACAGTTCGATGCCGATCCGGCGCAGCTCGTCGAACATCACGCAGCCCGCCATCTCCGCCGCACCCACGAACAAGAACCCCAGGCGCTCAGGGAGAAACACACCGATCTTGACGAACTGGCGCAACACGAACGGCGGCGCAACCACGTGGAACGGCAGACCGAAGATATCGAGCACGTACGCCAACAGTCGGGTGTGATAGTGCTCCTCGAGTTCGAGGTAGACCCGCTCGGGCGGCAGGTCATCGCCGCTGTTGAGGCCGTAGGTCTCGCCGAGACCGACACCGAACCGCTCGGCCTGGTTGAGTTTGGCGGTGGCCAGAAGGAAGAGCATCTTTCGGTCCACGCCCGGCTCGGGCACGCGGCGACGCAGATTTCGCGCGAAGACCTCACGGTCCGCCGGACGTGCCGACCGTACGGGGTTCGTCTCGAGATCACCGAAGAATTCCTCACGGCGCTCCAGCCTTCTGTTCAAAAGGTCGGCTTCACCGTCGCGGCGCTCCAGAAAAACGCGGTAGCCCTCAATGCGATTGTCGTTCATCGTGTCTCCATTCCTTGAATGAGTGTCTTCACATACCTATCGATAAGCGCGGCCCGTTCTTCGGGTGCACTCTTGTCGGTGGCCAGCAATGCGAAAAGCCCGGTGAGAAAGAACACTCCGAGTTCACCCGCGTCTGCATCGCCTGCCATCTGTCCCGCCCGTTGGGCTTCGGCGATCGCGTCGATCACGAAGGTCGCCAGCGGGTGGGCACCTAATTCGTCCTCCACGGGGCGCGTCGAGGAGAAGTGCAACCCCAACATGTCCCGGAAGAACACAGGACCCATTCGCTGCTCGGCCGCCAGCACTTCGTGGACCAATTGCGAGAGCATCGAGTGCAGACCGTGCAACTGCGACGCTCTCGTGCCGAGCTGGGTGATGACCCTGGCCTCTTCGGCCAGCTCCGCCTCGACGACGACGTGCTCTTTGGTGGGGAAGTGGAAATAGAACGTTCCCCGCGCCACCCCGACCGCCGCCGCGATCGTGCTGACATCGGCGTGCGCCAGTCCGGACTTCCCGATCTCTGCAACCGCGGCATCGAACAACCGGGCCCGCGTCTCCAGCCGTCGTACCTCACGCGTGCTCAGCGCCGGCGATGCCTGGTCAGCAGTCGATGTCGACGCCATCTCCGCACCGTATGTCAATGACTGACAACTGTCAATGACGACTGTCAGCCATTTGATCCAAACCGGTCATGGTTGCTGCGGGCAGTGCACATATCGGATTGGATTCCGAATTGTCCCGATCCAGCTACCAAATCGGCTCTCCAGCCGCTCGATTGTGCGGCGGCGCGGTGTAGTGGCTACATTGAGCCATCCACGGTGAAGACGTCGCCGTGAACAGGGACGGAGTGTGCCATTGCGCGGCTCTCTCGCAGGCACCGTCTCGCACGGAGAATTCAGCCCGGATCAACCGGCGCTTTCTCTGCGGCGTCATCCCATCTTCGGATGGGATGTGATGCAGCGTTGCCATCGCAGAAGTAGCTGAATACGCCCATCTGAGCCAAGCCGACGTCGAGGCTCTCGGAGCCTCGCTGGACGAGATCCGTCGTGATACCGAAGGGTCGCTCGGCGCCAACGATCGTGCATATATCAAGCGCGTCATACGCTTTCAGCGTTGCCTGGAAGTCGCCGCCCGCCTGACAATTTGGGGCAGCAGAGGCAAGGCCGGCTGGGCGGCCGGCACGCTTGGACTACTCGCCGCGAAGTGCATCGAGAACATGGAGCTGGGCCACAACATCACCCACGGACAGTGGGATTGGATGAATGATCCCGAGATCCACTCCAATACGTGGGAGTGGGACATGGTTGGCCCGTCGTCACAGTGGCGCTACTCCCACAACTATCGCCACCACGTCTTCTCCAATGTGATCGGCATGGACGACGACCTCGGCTTCGGCGTCATTCGCGTCAGCCGTGACCAGGAATGGAAGCCGGGCTACCTGTGGGCTCCCTTGCGCGCGGTCGGCCTGTCGATCGTCTTCGAGTGGGGCATCGCGCTGCACAACCTGGCCGCAGAACAGCGGGATCAGGCGACCGAGGAGGCAAAGGCCGAGCTCAAGCTCGCCATGATCCGCAAGATGGGTCGCCAGGCGGCCAAGGATTATCTCTTCTTCCCGGCGCTCAGCGGACGGCGCTTTCTCCGGACGTTCCTGGCGAATCTGTGCGCCGCCGGTTTCCGCAACGGGTGGGCGTACATCGTGATCGTGTGTGGGCATTTCGTCGACGGTGCCGAGAAATTCACTCCCGAAACCGTGGAGAACGAGACGAAGCCGGAATGGTATCTGCGGCAGATGCTGGGAACCGCGAACTTCAACGCGGGACCCGTCCTGCGGATCATGAGTGGAAATCTCTGCTACCAGATTGAGCACCATCTGTTCCCGGATCTGCCGAGCAACAGGCTCCCCGAGATCTCGGCGCGGGTGCGGGCACTGTTGGCTGAATACGATCTGCCGTACACGACCGGACCGCTTGCCTCGTCAGTTCTGGCACACCGTCCGTACGATCTGCAAGCTCTCCCTGCCGGATCGCTATCTGACCGCGTCCTGTGACGACGCGCCCGAGACGGCGTCCGAGGAGAAGTTCCGCGACGTACCGATGCATGCTCAGGTGCGCGCCGCACACGAAGTCAGTACGCGTCGACGCGGATTGGTGACCGCGATCGGGGACCGTGGTGGGCGGCGGGGGATACAACACAAGGGCACACGGTCGTCGCTGCGCTCGGCTGCCATGGCCGCGCTTGTCAGCTTGGCTACTGCACTTTCTTGATCGGTGGTAGGTACTTGCCCAGCGTTGCAGGGTCTTTCGCGTCTGCGTCGGCAAGATAGATTCGACCAATACCGGTCGCTGATATCCGGCGCGGTCAGAATCATCGGCTCGTCCCCGAGTTCGAGCAGCGCACCGCTGTACACGGTGTCGTTGTTGGGCGTGTATGGCATGACGTAGTCAGCCGTCGCAAGGGTCTTCATGTGGTCGATCTGGTTGATCGGCGCCGCGGGGGCGAACTTCTTGGCCTTCTCCAACGCCGCTGGGTCCAGTCGCAGGCTGCGCTCCCGCTCGAATATTGTCAGCGGAAGGCCGAACACGTAGTTCTGGACTCCCACCGAGTGGGCCCGTTGCTCTTCGGACTGTGCATCGGTCGCTCGAGGATCGGACGCATCTATCGGTGTGCTCATCGTTGTGCTCCCACTCGAGGCCGCGTCATCATCCTGGGTCGGGCTACTTCCGCAGCCGGTCAATGCCACTGCCGTGAGCGCAACACCGCCACCGAGTGCGGCTGCCCGGACGCGCAGTCAACGCATCGCCCTATTGCCGCGCCTACCCCAGGTTGAGCCGCTCACTGGTTCCCCCGCTGCTGAAGGACAGCCGCCCGAGAGCGCCCGATCGCTACGTTGCCGTAAACAGGCTGTGGGCGGCTAAGAAACGTCCGAATGGGTGCCGGCTGGGTCGACCTCGGTAGCCAGTGTCGGCGGGAGCTTGCAGCGCTGGATGTCAGATATTGACGTTTTCGTAGGTGTCGGTCGGGTATCCGCCCGAGAGGAGGTAGGAAATATGCCCGTATGGAGTTGGTTCTTTATCGCAGCGGCCGTCCTGATCGCGTTGACGCTGGTGCTGATCGCGGTGTTGTCCTTGACCGGCCGCAGGAAAACGAGGCGGCTGAGAGAACACTTCGGTTCGGAATACGAACGGGCCGTCGATAACGCAGGCGATCAGCGCGCCGCCGAACAGGAACTCATTGCCCGTGAACAGAAGCGAAAGAATCTCGACATTGTCGAGTTGTCGCCCGCGGCGCACCAACGGTATGCCCACCAGTGGACCGAGATCCAGCGCTCGTTCGTCGACGATCCTTCAGACGCAGTTGGCTTCGCTGACCGTCTCGTGACCGAGGTGATGCGTGAACGTGGTTACCCAGTCAACGATTTCGACCAGCGTGCGTCCGATATCTCGGTGGATCACCCCGACACTGTGGAGCACTACCGAGCTGCGCACACCCTGTACTTGGCCCAGGAGAAGGCGGACATCGGCACAGAGGCGCAGCGCCAGGCCTTCGTCCACTACCGCGCGCTCTTCGAGCAGCTACTCGGCGCAGATCACGAAATCGAGAAGAACACGCCAAAGGAGGCGACGGCATGACAACCCATGACCAGCAGATCGAAATTGATCCTGCGACGAACGGTGAGCCCGAATTCTCGAACGCGAGAACGGAAGTACCCGTGTCGGAAAGTGAGCCTCCGGCGCAGACTGAACCGGCACAGACTGAATCTGAACAGACTGAACCGTCACCACAGGACGCCGAGCCCCAGAGCGTCGAGGCTCAACCGTCGGACGGCGAATTCCTTTTCGCCGCAGACCCTTCCGGTCTGCGATCGCGGTGGGATGACATCCAGGCGGCCTTCGTTGACGACCCTGCAGATTGTGTCCAGAAGGCCGATACCCTCGTCACGGAGGTCGTCGAACAGCTCACGACGGCATTCTCGGATGCACGATCGCGCCTCGAGGCGCAGTGGGCCCGGGGCGAACAAGCCTCAACCGAGGATCTTCGCCTGGCCCTAACACGCTATCGAGAGTTCTTCCAGCGTCTGCTTACGGTCTGAGCCAATTCCGAACTAGCAATCGGCCCGCCACCCCTTGGGGATGGCGGGCCGATTCGAATCTCGCTAGCTCTTGAACGCGTCCTTGATCTTCTCGCCCGCATCCTTGAGGCTGGACTTCGCCTGGTCGACCTTGCCCTCGTTCTCGGTGCTCTTGTCACCGGTCACCTTGCCGAGAGCCTCTTTCGCCTTGCCGCCTACGTCGTCGATCTTGTTGCTTGCCTTGTCTTCGGCACCCATGGTGTGTTCCCTTCAATTGGGTTTATTGCGGCTCCGAATCGAGCCCTTGTTGGTCCGGATACCGCTGGGGCGGCGATCCGAAACGCTTTCTCGCTGTGATGTTCCTGTCTTCCGGCTAGCGAACCAGCATCAGGCCGTCGCAGCGAGTTCAGGTTCACGGACCTGATCGCGCAATGAGGAAAGCGCCTGCGCGATGAGACGCGAGACGTGCATCTGCGAGCAACCGATGCGCTTCGCGATCTCGGTTTGGGTCATATTCTCGAAGAATCGCAGCATCAGCACATTGCGGTGGCGCTCAGAAAGCGCGGCGATCAGCGGACGAACCGTTTCAACGTTGAGCACACCATCTAGATGGTGGTCGACCTCGCCGAAAGTCTCGTCCAGCGAACGGGTTTCGCCATCTGATCCGATTGGTATGTCGGTAGAACGCGTGGAGTAGTTGCTGCCGGCGATCAAGGCCTGGACGACCAATTCACGGTCCAGATCGAGATGATCAGCGAGTTCTGATGCCGTCGGTGCGCGACCGTGCTGTTGCGACAGCTCACCGCGGGCCAGTACCAGCTGCTTCTGAAGATCCTTGAGACGGCGGGGAACCTTGACTGCCCACCCGTGATCGCGGAAATGGCGGCGCACCTCGCCCATCATCGTCGGCACCGCGAATGACAGGAAGTCAGATCCGGTGTCGACATCGAAGCGGTTCACCGCGTTGACCAGTCCGACTCGTGCGGCTTGGACAAGATCATCAAGTGGTTCGCCGCGGCTCTTGAACCGACGTGCGATGTGATCGGCGACCGGAAGGGCTTGTTCGACGATCGCATCGCGGTGCCGGCGGAAAGCGGCGGAGTTCTCGTCGAGCGATTTGAGTTGACGGAACATCTCCGTCACGTCCCTGTACTCCGAGCTTCGTGTTGACACCTCAAGGCCCCTGTCTGCGATATCTGAACTGATTGCAAGGGGCTCTAATCTGAACCGCGGAAGGGCTATACCCAATCCGTGACCAGCCGAAACATCGACTCGTCACGGTGCGTGCCCATGTGAGTCCCGACCGGCAATGCGAAGAAGGGCGAGCCGGTGGCGGCGAACCCCAGGCTGCGCTGTTTTCTCAACGTCAGGGTTGCACCCCGACATCCGCCTAGCGGCGGCTCCGGATAACAACCATCAACAGCCGACGCTTCAGCCGTTATACCCACTGGGCCATCGGAGTAACGATCGCGACGCCTACGGGGCGAGTCGGGCGAGAATTCAAATCCTCTGAGGGACTCCGAGCGCCAGTACGGCGGTGTCATCCTCGACGCCCGAGCCGAGGCCTTCGAGCAGGCCAGAAACGGCATCGACGATGGCCATCGCCGTAGCCGGAGAGTGTGCCTTCGCGAAGCGGAGCAGTGCGCCCTCGTCGTCGTAGCGTTCGCGGCCGACGCCCGTGCTCGCTTCGGTGAGGCCGTCGGTGTACAACACAAGTGTGTCCCCAGGGGTGAGCACGAATCGGTTGGCGACGAAATGCGGTTCATTCGTTAAGCCGACGGCCTGACCGCCGATGCTGTCCACGTAGCGCGCGCTGCCGTCGGCATTGAACAGCAGCGGCGGCGGGTGGCCCCCGCTGGCAAGGTGGACGTCAAACCCGTTGTCGCACCGGGTCAGTTTCCCGTAGACCAAGGTGCAGAACCGGTTGAGCTCGCCGTCGAGTTCTTGGCTGAGGACGGTGTTGAGGTTGTGCAGCACTTCGACCGGGTCGTCGTTAAAGACCGCTGCGGCGCGCAACGTGTACCTGGTCAACGCGGTCACCACCGCGGCATCGACGCCCTTGCCCGAAACGTCGCCCAGGAAAAACCCCCATGTCGTACGCGAGAGTGGGAAGAGGTCATAGAAGTCGCCGCCCACGTCGTCGACCGAAGCCGTGTTGTAGTACTCGGCGGCATCCAGCCCGGTGGGGGGAAACAGCACGGGGGGGAGCAACGCTCGTTGCAGAGTGTCGGCGAATTCGCGGACACGCCCTTGCTCCTTCACCGCCAGTCGGCGCGCCTCCAGGAGTTCGACTTCGTAGGCACGGCGATCAGCAGCATCGACGACGCTGATCCGCAGTAGCTCCGGCTTCTGCGCTGCATCGATTTTGACATTCGCAGTGAGGAACATCGGCTTTCGATTTCCATCGGCGCCGACGATATCCACGGTTACGCCGTTGAGATCGCCGCCCACCTGAAGCAGCGGTCCGAAGTGTGTTTCGTAGAGGATGCGTCCACTGGAAGTCAGCAGATCGGTGAACAGCATGCCGCACAGTGCATTTGCCTCGTAGCCCAGCCATCGCGCCGCGGTCGCGTTGACGCGGATTATGCGGCCGTTCGGGTGAGCGATTACGAGTCCGCTCGGAGCGTCTTCCCAAAAGTCCGCAGCGCTGTAGTCGGTCACGTCGAGCGCGCGAACGCGGCGATCGCCGTAGCGGTAGCCTCTGGGGCGCTGACATGCGGGCAGTGTCCGGTCGCGGCCAGGGTGACTTTTTGACTGTCGGGAATCTGTGCGTGGACGTAGTCACCTACCTCACGCGGCGCGATCGAATCCTGGGCGCAGTCGATAACCAGCGTTGGCAACGAGTATCCGCGCGAGGTCGGCGCGGTTGTCGGACAGGAATGTAGCGCCGGCGAACACGCGGGCGTGCTCCGGATCTGCCTTGCAGAACGTGTCGCCCAACTCGTCCGCTAGTTCGGGCCGGTCCGGGTTGCCCATGATGACGGGCGCCATTGCGCGCGACCAACCCAGGTAGTTCTGCTCCAGGGATTCGAGGAGTTCGTCGATATCGGCTTCCGAAAAGCCGCCGTGGTAATCGCCGTCGTTGATGTAGCGGGGGGAGGGTGTCAGCAGGACCAGCTTGGCGAATCGGGTCGGATCAGTGATGGTCGCAAGTGCGCCGATCATCGCCGACACCGAGTGACCGACGAATACGACGTCGCGCAGATCGAGTTCATTGACGATGTCGAGGACGTCTGCCGCGTAGCCCGACAACGAGGAGTACTTGGTCGTGTCCCATGCGCCTGGGTCCGACAATCCCGAGCCCACGAGGTCGATGAGGACCAGACGGAACTCTGACTCCAACTGATCGGCGACGAGCCGCCACAGGTTCTGATCACATCCGAAGCCATGCACCAACATCAGCGTCGGGCCGTGTTCGGCGCCCATGACGTTGATGTTGTGCCGGGTTAGAACCTCCATCAGGTCAGATTAGACCCCGTATCTTACTCATGAGTAAGATATACGGGGAACGAACAGGGGACTGGTGATGGTCGGCGAAACCGGCACGACCGGGGATGGCGCCGGCCTCGACTTCATCGGCCGTGC
The DNA here is from genome assembly GCA_963843135.1 of uncultured Actinomycetota bacterium. Classification (GTDB taxonomy): domain Bacteria; phylum Actinomycetota; class Actinomycetes; order Mycobacteriales; family Mycobacteriaceae; genus Mycobacterium. The sequence continues at coordinate 147,734 of CAWJJA010000018.1, read as the reverse complement.
TAACGGCGAACAGGCGACAAAGCCATCGGAAGTCGGCGAGACCGCTGCGGCCAGTGGCCCAGCCGACTAGGTATCGCCGTCGAGTTCAGCGCGCGGACGGCCACGCGACCGATCTCGCGCCACCGTCGGCGGACGATCACCCCCGCCGTGAATCCACAGAAGAAGCCCACGACGAAGATTCGCCGTGCGCGCTGCCTCTTTCGTCGCGCAACCCGTGATGTGGCGAAGCCGCACAGCGCTGCTGCGGCCGCGACCGCCACAAGCAGGAAGATATAGGCCACCTGCGCGATCCAATCACCGACGTCGCCCTACGGGAATCGCCAGTCATCGTTCGTGACCAAAGCGAGCATCAATCGTTAGCGGCGGTCAGACGTTCAAACCGGCGATGATGAGGCGGGTGGTCGATTCGGCCCGCTTTCGTCCGTAGGCGCGACCCTCGGATTGGATCGGGTAGACGACCGCCCCGACGATCGCGTCGGCAGCCGACGTGGCGGTGCTTTCGTCGACGCCCTCCGCGAGCAACCGCTCCCGAACGCTTTCCAGCAGCGGTGCGCTGAATCCGGCCCGCAGCCTGATCGCGGTGTCCTCGTGCTCCATGCAGGCGACTGTGAGGATGCGCAGCATGGCTGAACCGCGTTCGGTGGTCAGCGTCGCGGCGAGCCTGCCCGTCCACAGGACGAGATCGTCGACCAGGTCGTCGGTGTGTGTCACCGGAGCGATGATCTTGTCGGCATCCTCGAGAAGGACGTCGGCCACCAGGGCAGGGCGACTGGGCCACCAGCGATAGATGGTCTGCTTGCCGACGCCTGCGCGGGCGGCCACGGCCTCGATGCTGGTCCCGTCGAACCCACGCTCGAGAAGTAAATCGCGCGTCGCAGTGACGATGGCCACGCGAGACTTCTCGCTGCGGCGGCGCGGAGCCGTGGCGGGGCGGACCATGTGGCGCATCCTCGGTTGCCGGGGCGTCGGACAACCCGTAGCCTGCCACAAGACGAGACGGTCCGTCTTGTTTGACGGAAAGGCGGCGTGACGGTGCCCATTGGGCTCACCCCGGAACAGGGGCAGCTGGAGGAAGCAGTCGGCCGCTTCGCCGCTCGGCATGCTGCCGTCGACCAGACGCGCGACTCCTTCGACGCGCTCGCACACGGAACACTGCCCAAGTGGTGGGATGAGCTTGTCGCACAAGGTTTTCACGCGGTGCACCTGCCCGACTCCGTCGGCGGACAGGGCGGCTCGCTGACCGACGCCGCCTGTGTCATCGAGGCTGCCGCCACCGCTCTGCTCCCTGGACCACTGCTGACAACCGTGATCACCGGTGCGGTCGCCATGACGGTCGACAACGTCCCGGCCGCGGACAAGCTGTTGAACGATCTCGCCGGCGGGGCCGCTGCCACCGTCGTCCTGCCGGATACCGGCGACCTGCTCGCGACCGCCACCGACGGTGGATGGCAGGTCAGCGGGTCATCGGGGGTCGTCCCGGGGGCGCAGTCGGCCGGGGTGATCCTGGCGGCGGCCCGGCGCACAGACGGCGGGACGTTGTGGTTCGTCGTGGACCCGGCTACCGGTTCGGCGACAGTCGACACGCGCGATGGCACCGACCTCACCATCGACGTGGGGGTTCTGTGCCTCAATAGCCTCGACGTTCCGGATTCACTGGTGCTCAACGGCATCGACGACGATGCGGCGACCGATATCGCCGTCGCGCTGTCGGCGTGTGCGTCTGCCGGAACACTGCGATGGGCCGTCGATGCGGTGACCGCGCATCTGCGCACGCGGGAGCAGTTCGGTAAGCCCATCGGCACCTTCCAGGCGCTTCAGCACGAAGCAGCGATGCTGCTTGTCAACAGTGAGCTGGCCGCTTCATCGGCATGGGACGCCGTGCGCGCCATCGGCGAAGCGCCGGAGCAGCGACAACTGGCCGCCGCCGGAGCCGCCATCATGGCCGTCGCGCCGGCTCCTGAACTGCTGCTCGATGCGCTGACAATGTTCGGCGCCATCGGGTTCACCTGGGAGCACGACGTGCACCTGTACTGGCGGCGCGCGACGAGTCTGGCCGCCTCGATGGGGCCGATCACCGGCTGGTCACGACGCCTGGGTGAGCTCAGCAGGACGCACGTTCGCGACATGACGGTGAAACTCGGTGAAGCACAAGCGGACTTCCGCGCTCGGATCGCCGGACTGCTCGACCAGGCGCTGGAACTGGTCAATGACAAGCCGAGTCCGTTAGGGGACTACGACCACCTCGCCAGCGGGCCCCAGCGTTCGCTCATCGCCGACGCCGGACTGATGGCGCCCCACTGGCCGCCACCTTGGGGGGTGGACGCGACGCCCCTGCAGCAGCTGATCATCGACGATGAATTCGCCAAACGGCCCGACCTGGTGCGACCCTCCCTCAATATCGCCGAGTGGATCCTGCCGTCGCTCATCAGCTCGGGATCGGAAGACCTTGCGCAGCAACTGATTCCGCCGACACAACGCGGCGAGTTGCTCTGGTGTCAGCTGTTCAGCGAGCCAGGAGCCGGTTCCGATCTCGCGGCGTTGAGCACACGTGCGGTGAAAGTCGATGGCGGTTGGCGAATCAACGGCCACAAGATCTGGACGTCGTCGGCGCAATACGCCGACTACGGCGCGCTGCTGGCGAGGACCGACCCGGACGCCCCGAAGCACAAGGGCATCGGCTACTTCATCATCGACATGCGCGCCGACGGTGTGGAGATCCAACCGATCAAGACGGCGGATCGTGATCCGCACTTCAATGAGGTGTTCCTCGCCGATGTCTTCGTACCCGACGAGATGCTGCTCGGGGGGCCGACGGACGGGTGGAGTCTGGCGATCGCGACGATGGCCCAGGAGCGGGTGGCGATCGGTGCGTACGTGAACATCGACCGCGCGGGTGCCCTGCGGACTCTGGCCGCGCAGACAGGCCGGGATCAGGATGCCGTCGTGTGCGCGCTGGGAGAACTGGACGCGTACACCAACGCCATCAAGGCGCTCGGCGTGCGCGAGACGATTCGTCTCCTCGACGGACAAAGCGCCGGACCCGCATCGAGTATCGCCAAGGTGGCCACCAGCATCATGCTGCGCCGCACCTTCAAGGCCACCCTGGAGTTGGCGGGCCCGCTCGCGATGGTCGAACGGTCGGATCCGGCCGTCGTCGCGCCGTATCTGCGGCTGCCAGCCGAACTGATCGGTGGCGGCACCCGCCACATCCAGCTCAACATCATCGCCCAGATGATCATGGGCCTACCCCGCAAGTGAAGCAGTCCAGAACAGCGAGAATTGAGACACAGCATGGGTTTACGTGGAGACGCGGCCATCGTCGGCTACGTCGAGCTGCCGCCGGAGCGGATGAACAAGGCGACGCCGGCCCCCTTCACGATCGAACAATGGGCTGAGCTCTCTGCTGCGGCCTTGGGCGACGCCGGCCTGCCCGCCGAAACGGTCAACGGGATCGTCACCTCACATCTGGGCGAGTCGGAGATCTTCGTACCGTCGACGGTGGCCGAATACCTGGGCGTCGATGCCAACTTCGCCGAACTCGTCGACCTGGGAGGCGCGAGCGCGGCGGGGATGGTGTGGCGCGCTGCTGCCGCCGTCGAACTCGGTCTCTGCGATGCGGTGCTGTGTGTTCTGCCCTCCCGCTACATCACCCCGATGTCGGAGAGGAAACCCAAGGCGTTGGTGGACGCGGTGTTCTTCGGCTCGTCGAGCAATCAATACGGGTCACCGCAGGCCGAATTCGAGATCCCCTACGGCAATCTCGGCCAGAACGGACCGTACGGCCAGGTCGCCCAGCGCTACGCTGCGGTCTACGGGTACGACGAGCGCGCGATGGCCAAGATCGTGGTCGATCAGCGGTTCAACGCCAACCACACCGAGGGCGCAATCTGGAAGGACAAGCCGCTGACCGTCGAGGACGTGTTGGCCAGCCCGGTGATCGCCGACCCGCTGCACATGCTGGAGATCGTCATGCCCTGCGTCGGCGGGGCGGCGGTCGTGGTGGCCAACGCCGACGTCGCGGGGCGATCGCGCAACCGGCCCGTGTGGATCAAGGGATTCGGCGAACATGTCCCCTTCAAGACACCCACGTATGCGCAGGACCTTCTGCAGACCCCGATCGCCAAAGCCGCCGACACCGCGTTCGGAATGACGAATCTGCAGCGCGCCGACATGGACATGGTGTCGATCTATGACTGCTACACGATCACGGTGCTGCTGAGCCTCGAAGATGCCGGGTTCTGCGAGAAAGGCAAGGGCATGGCCTTCGTCGCGGACCACGACCTGACGTTCCGCGGCGACTTCCCGCTCAACACCGCGGGCGGTCAGCTCGGTTTCGGTCAGGCAGGTTTGGCGGGGGGCATGCACCACGTCTGTGATGCCACCCGACAGATCATGGGGCGAGCCGGCGAGGCTCAGGTCGCTGACTGCCACCGGGCGTTCGTCTCCGGCAACGGTGGAATCCTTTCCGAGCAGACGACACTCATCCTCGAGGGAGATTGATCGCATGACAACCTTCGAACGGCCAATGCCCGTGAAGACGCCGACGACCACACCATTCTGGGATGCATTGTCAGAGCACCGGATTCGTATTCAGTACTCACCTTCCACCGACGCTTGGGTGTTCTATCCACGGGTACGGGCGCCGCGGACGCTCGCAGATGATCTGGAGTGGCGCGAGATCTCGGGGATGGGCACGCTGTACTCCTTCACCGTCGCCCGCCGCCCCGTCGGCCCGCACTTCGCCGACGCGGTACCGCAGCTACTGGCGATCGTCGAATGGGACGAGGGGCCACGCTTTTCCACCGAGATGGTGAACGTGGATCCTTCCGACCTGCGGATCGGCATGCGGGTCAGGCCGGTCTTCTTCGATTATCCCGAGCATGACGTCACCATGGTGCGCTACGAACCCGCGGCCTGAACTCGCCGGCTTCTGGGCGGCCACGCCCACTGTCCGATGTTCCTGCAGTTCAACGGCTATTCTGTAGCGGGTTCGAATCCCGGCAAGTCGGGCCGTTGCATGCCTGGCCGCATGAGGTGCAACTAGACGGGTGATCAGATGGAGCTATTGGCAGCACAACGAGAGTTCGTGGCGTACGGGCCGTCGCACTTGGTGGTGCTCGTGATCTTCGTGGTAGGTGCTGCGCTGCTCGTCTGGGGCGGACGCAGGCTGACCGAATCGCAGGCCCGGCTCTTTGGCCGGGCCTTCGCCGTGGTGATCGTCGCGTCCTTCCTCGTGGCGCTGACCTACAAACTGATCAACCGCGATCTCCAGACGTCGATACCGCTGCAATTGTGCGACGTCGCGGAACTGATTGCGGCCCTCGCCCTATGGACACAACGGCATTGGGCCTTCGTGCTGACGTATTACTGGTGCCTCGTGCTCAGCTCGCAGGCGTTGATCACACCGGACGTAGGTACGCCGAAAGAAGGCTCACCGGATTTCCCCAATCATCTTTTCCTCACGTTCTTTGTCCTTCACGTACTCGTCGTGTGGGCGGCGATTTACCTGACGTGGGGGCGTCGGAAACCGGCCGAGCTGGCGCGACTACCGTTTCGCCATCATCGCCACGCTGGGATGGGCGGTCTTCACCTTCACCTTCAACGCGATCGTCGGAACCAACTACGGCTACCTCAACGGGAAGCCGCCCACCGCGTCAGTGCTGGACTTCTTGGGCCCGTGGCCGGTGTATCTGCTCGTCGAGATCACAATCGTGCTCATTGTGTGGGCACTGATCACCTGGCCGTGGCAACGGAGTCGGCGACCAGCCCAGGACGCTCCCGTCGCGGTCTGATTCGAGCCGGGCTCTGTCAGGCCGATTCTCCGGTCGCCGAGAAGATCACCCGGCGGCCGACCTCGACGGCATGATCGGCGAAACGCTCGTAGTAGCGGCCCAGCAGGGTGACGTCCACGGCCGCGGCCACGCCGTGTTTCCACTCCCTGTCCATCAGCACCGTGAACAGGTGGCGGTGGAGGTTGTCCATATCGTCGTCGTCGTCGGCGAGCTGTTCTGCGCGGTGGGTGTCCTTGGAGAGAACGACCTGCTTCACATTGCTTCCCATATCGACTGCGATACGGCCCATTTCGGTGAAGTAGCCGTTGACTTCCTCCGGCAGCACCTTTTCGGGATGACGCCTGCGGGTCAGCTTGGCGACGTGCAGCGCCAGCGCCGCCATCCGGTCGACATCGGCGATGTTCTTCAACGCGCTGACCACAGCGCGTAGGTCACCGGCCACAGGGGCCTGCAACGCGAGGACGGTCAGCGCCTGTTCCTCGGTCTTCCTCGCCTGCTGCACGATGAGTTCGTGGTCGGTGATCACCTGTTCGGCGAGCAACAGGTCGGCCTGCAAAAGGGCCTGGGTCGCGGATTCCATCGCCTGGCCGGCCGCGCCGCACATTTCGGCGATGCCGACGATCAGGTCGTCGAGTTGCTGATGGAATGCGTGCCGCACGCATAGAGCTTAGGTGCAAATGGCCCGGTAGAGGGTGCTCGCCGTGCCTGACACCGCCGGCAAATATCTGTCGTGAGGCGTGTACGAGATGCGATGATCTGTCGATGTACGAGCGCGACGTGTCGCCCCGCGGCGAGCGATCGGCGCTGGTGTCGCCGGACCTCGACGTCGGCAGCTTCCGCTTCTGGTTCGTCGGGCAGACGTGGGAATGGTCCGACGAGGTCGCCCGCATGCATGGCTACGAACCCGGCGAGGTCGTGCCGACCACCGAGTTGCTGCTCTCACACAAGCATCCCGATGATCGACAGCACGTCCAGGACGCTCTTGACCATGCGCTGCTTTCCCGAGGGTCGTTCTCGAGCCGCCACCGCTTCATCGACACCGGCGGTCGGGTCCACACCGTCATCGTGCTCGCCGACCGGATGCTCGACGACGAGGGCGCCGTCGTGGGCACCGAGGGCTACTACATCGACCTGACCGACACGTTCGATCAGACCCGACGACAAGCCCTCGACGCCTCACTTCCAGAGCTCCTGGAGTCGCGTGCCGCGATCGAGCAGGCTAAGGGCGCTCTGATGCTGGTCTATCGGATCGGTGCAGATTCGGCCTTCGAGCTGCTACTTTGGCGTTCGCAGATCACCAACACAAAATTGCGCGTACTGGCAGCACAGATAGTCGCCGACCTCACCACCGTCGAATTCCAGCCCGACGATCTGCGGCGGCGGTTCGATCATTTGCTCCTCACCGCGCATGAGCGAATCGATCGCGGTGACCGATGAGTGTGTGCTCCGGCAGGAATTTGGGTATCGGTGAATCCGATTATCGGCTGTCAACAGGTGCGGAGACGTGGCGTTACTGGACGTGAATCAGGATGATCGCGATGCCGCAATCGTGGTGTCGACGGTCGGTGAGGTCGATTCCGAGAGTTTCGCCACCCTCGTATTCCATCTCGATACCGCCCTGAAGAGCGCTCGCGATCACCCGACCCGACTGCTGGTCATCGACCTTTCGGGTGTCACCCATTTCGGTAGCGCAGGCCTCAACGCCGTCCTCGAATGCCATGAGAAGGGCCGGTCCGCGGGCATCGTCGTCCGGATAGCCGCTCCCAATCCCGAAGTTCTGCGTCCCATGCAGGTCACCAAGCTCGACGATGTCCTGCGGCCCTATCCGAGCGTCTCGGCCGCAGTCGAAGGACATTGAGATGAGCGGGGCGAGCGAAGAGCGCGATCGCGAGGCCGCCGTCTTCAGCGCAGACAGGGACGTCGGCGCACACCTTGCCCAGGTGGACTGGGGCAGTACTCCTCTCGGTCCTCCGCGCCGGTGGCCGCAGAGCCTGCAGACGGCGGTCGGCATCCTGTTGTCGTCTCGGTTTCCGATGTGGATGGCCTGGGGTCCGGATCTGACCTTCTTCTGCAATGCCGCATACCGCCGCGACACCCTGGGGCGAAAGTACCCATGGGCGTTGGGACGGCCCGCCCATGAGGTGTGGGCGGAGATCTGGGACGACATCGGACCGCGAATCGACGGCGTCTTGTCCACTGGAGAGGCCACCTGGGACTCCGCGCTGCTGCTCTTCCTCGAGCGCTCCGGGTATCAGGAGGAGACGTATCACACCTTCTCCTACAGTCCGCTGCGCGACGACGACAACCAGATCGTCGGAATGCTCTGTGTGGTCAGCGAGGACACGCAGCAGGTGATCGGCGAGCGGCGAATGGCGACGCTGCGAGACCTGGGCTCCGACCCCAGCGTGGTGCGCACCGAGGAAGAGACACTCGATTTCGCCGACCGCCAGCTCGGTCAGAATCTGCGCGACCTCCCGTTCACGTTGACCTACCTGACCGACGAAAACGGCGACGCGAGGCTCGCTGGTTCCAGTGGCATCGACGCCGGTCATCCTGCGGCGCCTGCGCTGCTACCCGCCGGCGGCACCGGGGTGTGGCCGGTGGACGAACCCGCGCGCGGCGAAACGATATCGGTGCAACTCGACGGATTGTCGAACCTGCCTACTGGGGACTGGCGCGACCCGCCCGCCGAGGCGTTGGTGGTCCCATTGCTGCAGCAGGGTGGCACTCCCAGCGGATTCCTGGTGGCCGCGCTGAACCGATACCGCCCGTTTGACCAGGGGTACCGCGGCTTCGTGACGCTTGTCGCGGGGCACATCGCGGCGGGCATCAGTAGCGCGCGCAGCTTCCGCGCCCAGCAGCGGCGGGCAGAGGAGCTGGCCGAGCTGGATCGCGCCAAGACGACGTTCTTCTCGAATATCAGCCATGAGTTCCGCACGCCGCTGACGTTGATTCTCGATCCGGTCGACCAGCTGCGCGGTCGCACGGAACTCGACGAGCAGACGCGCCAGGAACTGGACACCGTCTGGCGCAACGGATTACGCCTGACCAAGCTCGTCAACTCACTGCTGGATTTCTCGCGTATCGAGGCTGGCCGCACCCGGGCACATTTTGTACCTGTCGACATTGCCGCCGTCACCGCCGAGCTTGCGAGCGTATTCCGGTCGGCGGTCGAACGGGCGGGTCTGACTCTGATTGTCGACTGCCCACCAGTCGAGGACGTGGTCTACATCGATCGCGACATGTGGGAGAAGGTGATTCTCAACCTGCTCTCGAACGCGTTGAAGTTCACGTTCGACGGCACCATCTCCATCGGCGTGCGTGGTGAGAAAGACGGCGCGGTAATCACCGTGGCGGATACGGGGATCGGTGTGGCGGCCACCGAGATACCCCGGTTGTTCGAGCGCTTCCACCGCATCGAAAACGTCCGCGCGCGATCGAACGAGGGCAGCGGGATCGGGTTGGCTCTGGTCAAGGAGTTGGTCGACCTGCACGGCGGCAGCATCGTGGCCAGCAGCACCGAGGAGGCGGGGACCACCTTCACCATTCGTCTGCCGTTCGGCACCGCGAATCTACCTGCCGACCAGGTCGCGATGGCCGACGAGGGTCGGGCGTCGTCGGCCGTGGCCGAACCCTATTTGCAGGAGGCGTTGCGTTGGGTCCCAGCCGACGTCGGCACGTCAGAGGCCCCGGAAAAACATGGCGAGGGCACTCCGGATTCGGGCTCTCCGACGCCGATCCGCGTGCTCATCGCGGACGACAACGCCGACATGCGCGACTATCTCGTCCGGCTCCTGCGCCGCGACGGCTACCAGGTTGACGCGGTCACCGACGGCCAACAGGCGCTGGACCGCGTACGGGCAACCGTGCCGGACATCGTGGTCAGCGATGTGATGATGCCGCGGCTCGACGGGCTGGAGTTGGTCGCGGCTCTGCGCTCGGATACGCGGACGGCAGGGGTGCCGGTGCTGCTGTTGTCGGCGCGTGCGGGGCAGGAGGCTTCGATCGGCGGTCTGCAGGCCGGTGCCGATGACTACCTCACCAAACCGTTTGCGGCAGCGGAACTGCTTGCACGCGTGCGTGCCAACGTCGAGCTGGCGCGGCTGCGTAATCACCACGCCCGCTGGCGCACCGCCCTGGTCGAGTCGCTGCAGGAAGCGTTCTTCGTCTGCGACGAGGACGGGACCGTGATCGAGATGAACAAATCATTCAACGACATCCTCGGTTTCGGCGTCGAGGGCTTGCCGTACGAACCCGTTCACCCTTGGTGGCCATCGTCAGATACTGATCCCGACGCCCACAGGGAGATGGCGGAGGCTTTCGCGAACCTCCTGAGCCAATCGCATGGCACGCTGACGGCTCCCGCCACGCATCGGGATGGACATCGGGTGTGGGTCAGCGCCGCCTTCAACCATGTCGACGATCCCGATACCGGCCGTCGGGTCATGGTCGGCACCTTCCGCGACGTCACCTCGGAGCACTACACGGTGCAGCGCGAGTCTGCGCTCGCTTCTCTCAATCAGCAACTCGCGCAAGCTGATTCGCTTATCGATGCGGTGCGTGCGGCCGCAGGGGAGTTTCGCAACGTCTGGTCTGCGCGCCGCGTCATGGCAATCGTCTTCCCTGCCGACGAAGCCGAGACCCACCCGTCAAACGTCGTGTGTGTCGGTGAGCCCGCGTTGTGGGATGAGTTGGCATTACGCGCTCGCAGTTTTATCGGCGCACGACGGGGCGGTGACCTACTTGTCTCGGCTGCAACGGAACTCGGAATGGCGGGCATCGCTCTGCAGCACCCCGACGGGGTGCTCGTGATGTTCGTTGAACTCGAGGAGCATCGGCCGTTCACATCGGAGGACCACACGCTGCTCACCGTCTTGGCCGGGCGGCTCGGCCAGGGTCTGCAGCGGGTACACCAACTCGACCAGCAGCGCGAAACCGCACTGGCGTTACAGCGCGCGATCCTCGGTCCCAGCGTGTCCGGCGGGTTCGCGGTGCGATATCAGCCGGCCACCCGCCCCCTTCATGTCGGCGGCGATTGGTACGACGTCGTGGATTTGGACGGCGGTCGCATCGGATTGATTGTCGGCGACTGCGTCGGCCACGGGCTGGCCGCCGCGACAATAATGGGTCAACTTCGAAGCGCCTGTCGCGCGCTACTGCTCCAACAACCCAGCCCGTCCGCCGCGCTGACGGCTCTAGACCGGTTCGCCGCCCGGCTCGAGGGCGCGCGGTGCACCACGGCGTTCTGCGCGGTGCTGAATCCGGAAACCGGAGAAGTGGTGTATTCCAGTGCGGGTCATCCGCCACCGATTCTGGTCATGGCCGACCGCACCACGCTCCTGCTCGACAGCGGCGCAGCGACACCTCTCGGGTTGACCTACGACCAGTCCCGTCCCGAAGCTCGCGCGATCATGCCCGCTCGGTCGACCCTGTTGCTTTACACCGATGGTCTGGTCGAGCGCCGCCGCGAAGCCCTGGACCAGGGAATTCGCCGCGCCACCGACCTGGTTCGGGACAATCGGGACACCTCGCTGGAGGGCCTCGCGGATGAGATCATGTCCCGGCTGGCCCCCAGCGATGGTTATCAAGACGACGTCGCGCTTCTGCTCTATCGACAACCCGCGCCTCTCGAGGTCGACATTCCCGCCGACGTGAACGAGCTCGCGTCGACCCGCGCCACATTGCGCGGCTGGCTCATCCGCGCCGGCCTGGATCCCGAACAGACATTGGACGTGCTGATCGCGGTGGGAGAGGCCGTTGCCAACTCGATCGAGCACGGACACCGCGCGCAACGCGAAGGCACGGTTCGTCTCCGCGCGACCGCTGTGGCTGACCGCCTGCACCTGACGGTGGTCGATACCGGCTCGTGGAAGCCACCAGACCCGGATCCGAACTCCCACCGGGGCCGGGGCATCATATTGATGCGCGCTTTGATGCAGGATGTGACCATTGAGCAGAGTGAAACCGGCACGACGATTCACATGCACACGAGGATCGCCTGATGGCCACTCCACTGAGTGTCGGTACCCGAATCGGTGACGACGGTCCGGTTGTACTGACTGTGAGCGGTGAACTCGATATGAGCAATGTCGACGTGTTCACGACGGCGATTGCCGACGCCATGACCCCTGCGGCGCAGGACGGCGGCGTGCTGACTGTCGACCTCACCGGTGTCGACTACTTGGACAGCGCTGCCATCAACGCCTTGTTCGACCACGCCGATCGCACCAGGCTGATCGTCAACCCGATCCTCATGCCTGTCCTGCGGATCAGCGGTCTCACCAGCATGACTTCGGTCGAAGCTGGCTAGCATCACTGCCTCGGACGGCTGATCGCGCCGGCAAATGCACACCAAAGAGGGGCCGCAGGTGTCTGCGGCCCCTCCCGGTTACCCACCACCGAGTAGTCAGGGTTGCTTGGAGTATCGGAGCAGGAAGCCCGCCGACACGAATCCGGCGACGATCGTGAACACACCCCAGAACACCAGGGGGAAGATCAGCGAGACGGGTGACCATCCGACACTGGAGAACGTCGCTGCGGTGTAGAACAGCCAGAACACCCGGTAGATGGACCACAGTGCGGCGATACCTGCGCTGATGCCGATGGCGAGGCTGTAGTTGCGATCGACGCGGCCGATCTGCTCCTGGATGCGGGTGGGCACGATGTTCATTGCTTGTTCCTTAGGTCATGCGCTGCCGGTTCGGCGTCGTCACTGCGGTAAGTACATCGACCCGATCTCGCTACCGATCCCAACAATTTCGGGGGAGCAGAGGCGCGTTCATTCCGACGCCTGTGGACATGCTGTGAATACCCTGACAGAGCCGCGGCGGCTGCAATTGACAGGCGACAGTTTGACTGGCTACATATATGACGCGCAATACAGATGGTGTAACGCGCTGCTTCTGATGGGGCCGAGGTGAGGGGCCGGTAATCCGACGATGAGTTTTGTGTCCACGGAGCGATCGAAGATCGCACACGCCATTCGCGTGCTCGCCGTGCCCATCGTGCTCCTCTGGCTGGCACTGACCGTCGTGACGAACGTCTTCGTTCCCTCGCTCGAGAAGGTGGCCGAGGCCCACACCGTGTCGATGAACGCACACGACGCGCCGGCCTTCATCGCCATGCAGCGCATCGGCGCGAACTTCCAGGAGTTCGACTCCGACAGCAACGCCATGGTCATCCTCGAAGGAGACCAGCCTCTCGGCGCCGACGCGCATCACTATTACGACGAGTTGGTCAAGGCGTTCCGTGCCGACACCGAGCACGTCGAGCACATCGCAGATTTCTGGAGCGATCCGCTGACCGCCGCGGGCGCACAGAGCAGCGACGGCAAGTCCGCCTACGTCCAGATCTATCTGCGCGGCAACATGGGCGAGACACGGGCCAACGAGTCCATCGCCGCCGTGCGCGACATCATCGAGAAGACACCCGCTCCGCCGGGCGTGAAGTCCTATGTCACCGGGGGCGCGGCGTTAGGCGCCGACCAGCGGGTCGCCGGCGACAAGGGTGCGGCCAAGGCCACACTCGTGACGCTCGTCGTCATCTTCGTCATGCTGCTGATCGTCTACCGCTCGGTCGCCACGACGGTCTTGATCCTGCTGATGGTGTTCATCGAACTCGGCGCATCCCGGGGAATCGTCGCGTTCCTCGCAAATTCGGGCGTGATGGGACTGTCGACATTCGCCACGAGCCTGCTGACGCTTATCGCGATCGCCGCAGGCACCGACTATGCGATCTTCCTCATCGGTCGGTACCAGGAGGCGCGGGGAGCCGGCGAAGACCGGGAAGCCGCGTACTACACCATGTTTCATGGCACCGCGCATGTTGTGCTTGGTTCCGGCCTCACGATTGCCGGTGCGCTGTTGTGCCTCAAGTTCACCCGCCTGCCGTGGTTCCAGACCATGGCGGTGCCGTGCGCGGTAGGCATATTCGTCGCCGTCATCGCCGCACTGACGCTGGGCCCCGCGGTGATCGTCATCGGAGGCCGATTCGGTCTCTTCGAGCCCAAACGCGCGATCAACACCCGAGGGTGGCGCAGGGTGGGTGTGATCGTCGTGCGGTGGCCGGGCCCGATTCTCGTGGCCACCTGTGCCCTTGCGCTGGTCGGACTGCTAGCGCTACCGGGTTACAAGACCGACTACGACGGACGCCATTTCATGCCCGCCGACACTCCGGCCAACATCGGCTACGCCGTGGCCGACCGGCATTTCGACGCCGCCCGGATGAATCCCGAGCTGATGATGGTCGAAAGTGATCACGACTTGAGGAACTCGGCGGACTTCCTGGTGATCAACAAGATCGCCAAAGCGATCTTCACGGTGCCGGGCATCGCGCGCGTGCAGACCATCACCCGTCCCGACGGGAAGCCGATCGAACATACGACGATCCCGTTCCTACTGAGCATGCAGGGTACGACGAACCAGCTGAATCAGAAGTACAACCAGGACCGGATGGCCGACATGCTGGTTCAGGCCGACGAGATGCAAAAGACGATCGACACGCTCACTCAGATGTCGAAGTTGACCGAGCAGATGGCGGCCGTCACCCACAGCATGGTCACCAAGACGAAGGCCATGACCCTCGACGTCGCCGAGTTGCGCGACAGCATTGCCAATTTCGACGATTTCTTCCGGCCGATGCGCAATTACCTCTACTGGGAACCGCACTGCTTCGACATCCCGGTCTGCTATTCGATCCGGTCGATCTTCGACACCCTCGACGGTGTCGACATCATGACCGACGACATCCAACAGCTGGTGCCCGAGCTCGAGCATCTCGACATGCTGATGCCGCAGCTGGTCGCGCTGATGCCGGCGCAGATCGCGACCATGAAAACGATGAAGACGATGATGCTGACCATGCATGCCACCCAGAAGGGCATGCAGGATCAGCAAGCGGCACAGCAGGAGAACTCGTCGGCGATGGGCGACGCATTCGACGAGTCGATGAATGACGACTCGTTCTATCTTCCGCCTGAGGTGTTCGACAACGCGGACTTCAAGCGCGGCATGAAGAACTTCATCTCACCCGACGGTAAGTCGGTGCGCTTCATCATCGAACACGAGGGCGACCCAGCCACCCCGGAGGGTATTTCCCGCATCAACGCGATCAAGCAGGCCGCCAAGGAAGCCATCAAGGGCACCCCACTCGAAGGCTCCACCATCTTCCTGGGTGGCACCGCCGCGACCTACAAGGATATGCAGGACGGATCGAACTTCGACCTGCTCATTGCCGGAATGTCCGCTGTGGCACTGATTTTCGTCATCATGCTGATCATCACGCGAAGCATCGTGGCATCAGCGGTGATCGTGGGCACGGTCCTGCTGTCACTCGGTACGTCGTTCGGACTTTCGGTACTTGTCTGGCAGCACCTGCTCGGCATCCGACTGCACTGGATTGTTCTGGTCATGTCCGTGATCCTGTTGCTGGCGGTCGGTTCCGATTACAACCTGCTGATCGTCTCGCGTTTCAAGGAAGAACTTCACCACGGCCTCAAAACGGCCATCATCCGGGCGATGGCGGGCTCCGGTTCGGTGGTGACATCGGCAGGCCTGGTTTTCGCTGCCACCATGGCATCGTTCTTGTTCGGCGACCTGCGCAGCATTGCGCAGGTCGGCAGCACCATCGCGGTGGGACTCCTCTTCGACACGCTGATTGTGCGGTCGTTCATGACGCCATCGATCGCCGCGCTGATGGGCCGGTGGTTCTGGTGGCCTCAAAAGGTGCAAACGCCCGCCTCGAGGCGCCGGATGCAGACCATCCTCGGCGATCGCGACGCCAACGTTTCTACTTAGCCGGTATGCCGGCCGAGAAAGTCCACGACGGCGCCGGCGAAGAGGTCGTTGCGATCCCCGGCGACCATGTGCCCGGCGCCGCCTACGTCGACGAACTCGACCGCGGGGAATCGGGCGAGGAACGCGTCGGCTCGTTCTTGCGTGACCAGGTCGCTGACCTGGCCTCGCACCAGCAGCATCGGCACGCCGGCGTCGATGATCGTCTGGACGGCCGCGTGCATGCGATCCACCTCGGTCACTTCGATAGGCGGAAGTGCCGATGTGCCGTCGATGAACTTCGGGTCCCAGTGCCAGTACCAGCGACCGCCCCGGTGGCGCAGGTTCGCCCGAAGTCCGTCCAGGTCGGTTGGCCGCGGACGGTGCGGGTTGTACTCCTGGATCATGTCGGCGACTTCGTCCAGTGAGTCGAAGCCGGACTTCATGCGGTCGTACATGAAGTCGTGGATTCGCGACGCGCCTGACTCGTCCATGTCGGGCACGATGTCGACAAGTACGACAGCGCGTGCCGTTCCCGGTGCGAGTTCGCCCTCGAGAAGCATCGAGGTGAAGCCTCCGAGCGAGGCGCCCACCAGCACCGGCTTCGGCGGGAGGGCACGCAGCACCTCGAGCACATCGCGGGCGAATGAGGCGATGCGATAGTCCCCGTCGGTTGACCAGTCGGACTCACCATGGCCACGGAAGTCGAGGGTGATGGCCTGCCATCCGCGCTCGGCAACGGCGGCGGCAGCGCGTCCCCAGGACCGGCGGGTCTGACCGCCGCCGTGCAGGAACACCACGGTCGGAGCAGCGGGATCGCCGATCCGGTCACCGACGATTCGAACGCCGCCGTCGCCTGCCGTGGTGAATGCCTCAGGTGCCGTAGTCACCCTGCTTTCTTAACGCGGATCTGCCCGATCTGCGCCGACTACGCGCAAACCCGTCACTCGAGGCACGTGTTTTAGAAACTTCCAAGTCCCGCTGCGCAGAGTCCTCTCATCGACTTGACAGACGTGAGGAGGAGACCATGGCGACAATCACGGAATTGGCGACAGACGATACGACGAGTCGCCGTGTGCTGGCTTTGCACGGCAACCGCGTGTCGTACCTGGACGAGGGCGCGGGCGATGTGGTGTTGCTGATTCACGGCATCGGCGGAAGTTCGGACTGCTGGGGCGACCTGGTGCACAGACTCGCGAAGCGGAACCGCGTCGTCGCCGTCGATCTCCTCGGTCACGGTCAATCCGACAAGCCGCGCGGCGACTACTCGCTTGGCGCCTTCGCGGTGTGGCTGCGCGACTTTCTCGAGGCCTTGAACATCCGCGAGGCCACGGTGATCGGCCACTCGTTCGGTGGCGGGGTCGCCCTGCAATTCGCCCATCAGCACAAGGAGTATTGCCGTCGGCTGGTGCTGATCAGCAGCGGTGGCCTTGGCCCCGATCTGGGCAAGCTGTTGCGGATGCTGTCGCTGCCCGGTTCGGAGATTGCGCTGCAGATGATCGCTTCGCGACCGGCGGTGCAGCTGGGCAGAGCCCTTCGTAAGCGCGCCCTGTCTTCGGGCCGTGAAGTCACCAGGTACAGCGAGACGCTGAAAGGGCAAGCGGCGCTGTCGAACCGGCACAGTCGCGCCGCGTTCCTGCGGACCTTGCGCTCGGTGGTCGACCACCGCGGGCAAGCGGTCTGCGCGATGGACCGACTGCGTGCAGACCTGCCGACGCTGATCATCTTCGGCGATCAGGACCGTTGCATCCCCGTGGCGCACGCGTACTCGGCGCACGCCGCGATTCCGGGTAGCGAGCTTCATGTTCTTCCCGGAGTGGGTCACCAGCCGCAGGTGCAGTGCCCCGACACCGTCGCACGCCTCGTCGGCGACTTCATCGACAAGGCGGCCCCGCAATTGTGCTCGACGCGACGGGCGCTCCAAGCAGTCCCGGCCTGATCCGGCGCCGTTTTAGAAACTTCCAAGGCCCCGACCGCACATTTCTATCGAAACGACCGCAGCCCAACGAAACCGAAGGAGTGGAAATGCCCGTCGAGTCAGTTCACGTGAACACGGTTTACCCCCATTCCGACACCCGCTACGAGTGGGTGGAGGCGACCGTCGACTTCGCCGTCGACCCCGAATTGTTGGCGAACGAACGCATCGTCGACCTCGAGCTCGCCCCCCGCGACGCCGACGGGCTGGTGCGCTTCGACGCGGACCTGAAACTTCTTCGCCCGGTCAACGGCGGAAACGGCAAGTTGCTCTTCGTCGTGCCCAACCGCGGCGTTCCCACCCTCGCGCCGTGGTTGAAGAGCGGCTTCCTCCTGGACCGGGGATACACCATCGCGTCGTGCGGCTGGCAGTGGGACGTGCAACGCGGGCCGGCGATCCTGGGTATGTCCGCTCCTGCGGCTGATGTGCCGCCGGGATTCATGCGCCTGGAGTGGCGGTCCGACAGCGCCAGTGACGACCACCCCCTCAGCTTCACGGTGCCCGAGATCGACGCGCTGCCCGCCGGAGCGGAGGTGCTGTTCACCTTCACGGACTACCCGACGGTGGACGTCGACGACCCCGAGGCCGTCCTGAGCGTCCGTACCGCACCGGATGCCGAGCCCGCCACGATCCCGAGGGCGAACTGGCGATTCACCGATGAGACGCATCTGACGCTCGACGGTGGCTTCCAGCCGTTCCACTGGTACGAGTTGGTGTACCGGACATCGCGGACCCCCGTCGTCGGCTGCGGTCTGCTGGCCATCCGCGACATCGTGTCGCATCTGCGCAGCGACGGTTTGATTGCCGGCTCGGCCGGCGGTGGCATCGATCACGCCTTCGCCTATGGCGTCTCGCAGGCGGGTCGGCTCATTCGTCAATTCCTTTCGGATGGACTGAACGTCGACGAGACCGGAATGACCGTCTTCGATGGTGTGTTCAGCGAGTTCGCGAGTGCAACGACCGGAGAGTTCAATCACCGGTACGCGCAGCCGTCGATGGCACAGGTCAACGGCTTTGGGAACATGGCGCCGTTCGGGGCCGCCGAACTGCTTGCGCGGCAGCGCGAGTTGGGCGGTGTGCCGAAAGTCATCTTCATCAACAGCGCGACCGAGTACTGGATCAGTGGCGGCGCACTGCTGCACGTCGACCCCAACACCGGCGCGGACCTGCCTGAGGATCCCGACGTCCGCACCTATCTGGTGGCCAGCACCGACCATTTCGGCAGCAGCAAGATCAAGGAGGCGCTGCCGACCGCCAATCCGGTACACCGCTTGGACGTCACGCCTGTGAACCGTGCGCTGCTCGTCGCCCTGGAGGACTGGGTTTGCGAGGGAATCGAACCTCCTGCCAGCAAGGTGCCGCGAACCAGCGATGGCACCGCGGTCGCGCGCAAAGAGGTCCTGTCGCTCTTCAGCCACGCAATCGCTCCGGATCCCTCGGCGCTTCCGCACGCGCGCCAGATAGATCTCGGTCCCGACGCGCGTCGCGGGATCGGCCGTTGGCCGATCAAGCTGGGCGAGCCCTACGTCGACCTGGTATCGGCAGTCGACGAGGACGGTAACGAGGTGGCCGGCATCCGGTTGCCTGCCGTCGCCGCACCGTTGGCCGCCTACACAGGCTGGAATCCCCGGCGGCACATCGACGAGCTGCCCGATGTGCTCTACGAGCGGGTCGGCAGCAAGCTGCCATTCCCGCCGGGACGGCCCTCGGTCACCGACCGTTATCCCTCATACGACGACTACGTCGCCGCAGCCCGCAGTGCTGCCGAATCCCTTGTGGCCGAGCGGCTCTTGCTCGCAGACGAGCTCGACGCCATTGTTCAGAAAGCCGCCGCCGACTACTGACGGCTTCAGATACGCGTCACCTGCACAGCGGCCGGGCGGCTCAGCCCCGGCCGCTGTGCGCAGTGGCCTCTCGGGGGTGCCTGGTAATGCCCAGAGTGCACACAGGGCGGTTCCGGGACCCTGGTAGCAACCCGCAGTGCAATCTCGCGTGTAGGACGCCAGCTGTCAAAGTGTTGACGACAGCAATCAGTGGCGATGCCAAAGCCGTCAGCCATTGAAGTTGACCGGGCGACGCGAATGGCCTTCTCATGACGGCACTGTGGACCCCGCGGCCCTCATCTGATCCTTGAGCCGCCTTGGGTCGTAGGAGTAGCGCCACCGCGTGATCAGGCCGGCAGGGTTGATGTCGTAGGCCCCTATGGTCTCCAGGTAGGAGGGCTTGCCGCCAACGATCTAGTTCTCCGTCAGCGTGATTGCGCTGTGAGCTCTACACGGGGATGGCGTCGACACGCGCGTGGGGGCGCAGCGACGGCCGGTGTTTGATCGACGGTTGCAATTGAAGGGTGCGCCCGCCGACCCGGATCGAGGCACCCATCGGCCATACGGAGGGCTGCCACGCGGCGAGCGGGGTCCATCCCTGCTGTCCTGCCTCGCGAAGCATCACGCCGTTGGTCGACTTGCGGTCGATGACCACCAATTGGCCGTCAACAAAGCGGATTTCGAGGTGTGCGCGAGACATCAGGCCCGTCTGGTCATCGATGCGAACGGCGCGAAGGCCCTGCAGTGCGGCGTCCGAATCGCCGGGGTCACGTCCAATGACACAGTCAGCGTCGATCTCGAACCGTGTGTCGTCGTCCAGGACGATCCACCGCTTCGGGCGCGCGATCCGAACCGTCGGCTCGGGGGCGTCGTCAGCCACAGCGGGCGCAGCTACTGAAGCGGTTCGCGCCGAAGAATGCGCGATCCGTGGCGTGGATGCGGAATCCGTGGACCACACGACCGCGCCCCGTCCCGGAACGATGCCTTCCGCAAGCGTGTAGACGCTGTTTCGGTTCGACGGGGCGACGGCGGGTCGCGTACCGAGTTCGTCGACGGTGACGACCGCCGCGACGCCGGGCGTCCGCACGGATTGGTGCACGCAACGATTTCGTCCCTCGATCAGGGTGACCCCCGTGCCATCGTCGAGCGCCACGGTCACACCGCCGCACAGGAAGATCTCCATGCCAGTGGCCGTGGGCAGGACGATGCCGACTTCTGCGACATCGCGGCCCCAGGTGGCGCTCTTGATGAGCTGTGAGAACGCGAATGTCAGCATCGAGTGGTTGGTCCGCCGGACGATCTCGATGAGCTGCGACATCTGCTGGGCCGCCATTGCCTGCTGCGACAGCGAACCGCGGTTGGCGACCACAATGACGGCGCCGTTCACGTTCGCAACCAGGTGTCGACCGGAGACGACCTCGACCCGGTGGGCAAGATCGGGCGGCGGTGGGGCCGGAGTCAGGACACGCGCGATGGCCGCTGCCGCTTCCGCGGGGTGGGGCAATTTCGTCGTCGCTTCTTCCACGGCGAAGGACAGCGCCTCGCTGATACCGATTCGGGAGTGCAGCCACCGCAATGGTTTCGGCGCCCACCAGTTGAAGTCGCCTGCGACACGAAGGAACGCGGGCACGACGACCGCGCGAATGATCGTTGCGTCGATGACCACTGCCAGCGCCGTGCCGATACCGAACATCTTCATGAATGACATGCCGTTGGCGAACGAGACCAGCGTGATGGTCAGCAGAAGTGCGGCGCTGGTGACGATTCGGCCGACCCGCCCGAGTCCGACGACGATGGCGTCGTTGTTCGACATGCCGGAGTCCCTGGCTTCTTTGATACGGCTCAGCAGGAAGATCTCGTAGTCGACGGACAGGCTGAACGCGATGGCGCAGAGGAGGACGACCATCGAGAGATTCAGTGGCGCCGGCGTGAATCCGAGCAGCGAAGACAGATGCCCTTCCTGGAAGATCCACACCATGATGCCGAGGACGCCGGAGAGCACCAGAAGGTTCAGCAGCAGAGCTTTTACCGGCACGACAACGCTTCCGGTGAACAGGAACAGCAGGATGAAGGTGAAGACCGCGATCAATCCGATCGCCCACGGCAGCCGGTCGGCGATGGCCTGACGACTGTCGAGGAGTGTGGCGGTCGGCCCGCCCACCTCGACCCGCTTTTCGGTGATCTTCGCGCGGATGTCGCGCACAAGGTCTTCTGCGGCTTCCGAATCCGCGTCCACCGACAGGTACACCAACGCGTAGGCGGCGCCATTGTTCTCGCTGGGCGGAGCTTGGCCGACGCGCGCGCCATGTTCGAATTTGCCGATGGAACCGTTGGCGAGTACCACGTCGGCCATCTGGGACACCTGAGCGGCAAGGGTTTCCAGGACGCCCGCATCATTGCGCGTCACCAGAGTGATCGCCTGCGAAGGGTCAATCGGAAAGTCTTGTTGCAGCGACTCGGCCACCAGGCGCGCGTTCGAGTCAGTGGGTAGCGCGCGCTCGTCGGGGTTGGTGAACTGCACCTTCAGGAACGGGATCCCGAGCGCGATCAGCACGACCACGACGGGCAGGGCAAAAACGAGCGGGCGGTGAATCACCGCCTCGGCGAACCGCCGCCAGAACGCGGAATCGGCGGACAGTGGCGTCTTTCGCCGGATGATGGCCAGCGAGTCGATGCGCTTGCCCAGCAGTGCCAGCATTGCGGGCAGCACGATGATCGCGCTCAACGCGGATAGGACGACGGTCGCGCTCGCGGCGATGCCGACGGACCGCAGGAAATAGGTGGGGAACACCAGCAGCGACATCATGGCCAGGGTGACGGTCGCCGCGCTGAAGATGATCGTGCGGCCCGCGGTGGCGACTGTCGCGATGATCGCTGCATCGTGGTCTTTTCCGCTGTCGCGTTCTTCGCGGAATCGCGACACCATCAAAAGACCGAAATCGATGGACAGCCCGAGACCGAAGGCGGTTGCGACGGTCAGCGCATGCGTCGACACCTCGGTGACTTGTGTCATGAGCACGAGCACAAGCAGCGTCGTGACGATCGATGTGATGCCGACGACGATCGGCAGGAATGCGGCGATGAGCCCGCCGAAGACGATGACCAGCACCGCCAGCGAGATCGGCAATGCGATGCTTTCGCTGACCTTGATGTCCTGTTTGACCTTGGCCCGGATCTCTTGTTGGACGCCGAGGGTGCCGCCGGCACGCACGTCGACGTTCGGGTTGGCCGGCAGACCGGCGATCAGCCGCTTCGCCGTGTCGGCCGCTTCGTCGGCGGTGCCGCTGACGTGAACGAGGATCAGACCGGAGCGACCGTCGCGGCTGCGCAAGTCGGTGGCCGATTCGTCGGTGAAGGACCGGGTGACCTTCGCCTTCGGCTCAGACTTCACGAGGTCTTTCACCTGACGGGCCACATCGGCCGATTCAGGGCCGTCGATGGTCCCTTCGCGCGGCAACAGCTCGATGACCAGGTTCGCGGTCGTGCCGAAGTTCTGGTCGAGCACCTCGGCAGCATGCGTCGACTCGGAGGAGGGGGCGTTGTAGCCGCCGACACCCAGTTTGTCGGACACGCCGCTGCCGACGACGACGCTGATACCCAACAGGAGCACGAGGGCCGCCAGCACCACCTTGGGGCATCGCACAGTGAATGCGGCCAACCGCGTCAACACGCCACCGTTCGCCGAGCATTTACGCATCACCTTCACCAGCAACGCGAACAGGATCATGGAAGAAGGGTCCGCCGGTGACCTTGGCACTTTCTAAAAGGCCAGCGGGGCCCGCAGCTCACGAGTGGTTTCGGCGTGTCGGGTCACGCTCAGCGGTACTTGACACGCCGAAATCACACTCGGAATCAGGCGGTTACCGCGAGTGTGCGCGAGTCCGCCGCGTCGGGTTCACGTACCTGGTTGCGCAGCGTGTTCAGTGCCTTCGCGATGAGCCGCGACACATGCATCTGTGAGTAACCCATGCGTTCGGCGATCTGCGTCTGAGTCATGTTCTCGAAGAACCGGAGCGTCAGGACGGTCTGCTCGCGCTGCGGCAAGGCGACTATCAACGGACGTACGGTCTCGAGGGCGATCACCTTGTCGAGGTTGGGATCGACGTCGCCGAGAGTGTCCCCGATACCCCGGTATTCGTCGTCCGGTCCGGGCTGTATGTCGGTCGACAGCGTGGTGTAGTTGCTACTCGCGATCGTCGCCTCGATCACCGATTCACGGTCGATGTCGAGATGCTTGGCGATTTCCGTGGCCGTCGGCGCACGGCCGAGTTCCTGGGACAACGCACCGCGCGCCTTGACCATTTGCCCTTGAAGGTCTTTCAGGCGGCGGGGCACCTTCACCGCCCATCCGTAGTCACGGAAGTGGCGGCGAACTTCGCCCATCATCGTCGGGACGGCGAAGGCGAGGAAGTCCGCGCCGTTGTTGGAGTCAAAGCGGTTGACGGCGTTGACCAAACCGACACGGGCCGCTTGGACGAGATCTTCAACCGGCTCTCCGCGATTCCTGAAGCGACGTGCGATGTGATCCGCGAGGGGCAGTGCCCGCTGGATGATTTCGTCGCGTTGACGCCGGTAGGCAGCCGAGTCTCCTTCGAGGGTTGCCAGACGGCGCAACTTGTCGTTGAGGTCGGCGTACTCGGAAGTCTCTTCAGACACGATCGAGGCCCCTATCCGGTGCTGGCGCTGGTGACGCGGCTCGGATCTGAACCTCTGGTGGGACGCTATACCCACAGACCGACGTGCCGAAACCGGTCGGGCCAATCCGCACGATGGCACCGGGGCGTGACACTTCTTCTGATATGACGATCGATATGGAGCCAGACATGGGCGGACATACGCCTCCCGGCATCACCGGAATCCACCACATTTCCGTCACCGTGACCGATCTGGAGGCCAGTCTGGACTGGTACCAGCGGCTGCTCGGGGCCGACCGGGTGCCGATGAAATTTCCGCACTACGGGTGCGAGGACACCGGCTACGGCGAGCTCCTTGTCGACTCACGCTCGGGCGTCGTGATCGGTCTGCACACCAATACCGGAAACGACGGGCAGCGCTTCGATGAAGCCCGAACAGGGCTGGACCACGTGGCGCTGAACGTCGCCTCGCGCGCAGACCTCGAGGCGTGGACGGCACGGCTCGACGAGCTCGGCATCGCACATTCCGGCATTCGGGTGGGGGATCAGCCGTTCCCCTTCGCGACGGTGGTTTTCCGCGATCCCGACAACATCCAGCTCGAGCTTTTCGCCATCGGGTGATCGCCTTCGCCGCGCCCTCTAGCTGGGGGTTTCGCCGTAGCGACTCATTGCGTTGGTTGCACAACCACCGCGGCGATCCGTACGGTCGGGTGTCATGTCGCGTCCGGGGGTGCTGAAATTGCGGGTCATCGGACGGATGACGGCGCTGGTGGCTGTCTCGCTGGGTTCCGTCGTGTTCGGCGGTGCCCACGCCTCCGCGGTTCCCGGCGGGGACTTTCCCGACGGTTTGACGTTCGGCGGGCTGGAGCGCAGCTATCTCGTACACGTCCCATCCGGACTCGAACAACCGACCGGACTCGTGCTCAACCTGCACGGTGCCGGGATGACCTCGGCATCTCAAGCGGCGGTGACGAACTACAACGCCGTCGCTGATCAGCACGGGTTTGTCGTGGTCTACCCCGAGGGTATCGACCTCACCTGGGCAGATGGACGCGGCGCCTCGGTACCCGACCGCCAGGGCGTCGACGATGTCGGCTTCCTCGTGGCGCTGGCCGATCGGCTCACGCAGGACTTCGGCATTGACCGCGGGCATGTGTTCGCCACCGGATTGTCGGCGGGCGCGTTCATGGCCAACCGGCTGGCGTGCAGTCGTGCGGACGTCTTCTCCGCCGTCGTTTCGGTGGCGGGGACGCTGGGCTCGGCGTTTCCGTGCAGTCCATCGCAACCCGTTTCCGTCCTCAACATCCATGGGACTGCCGACAACGTCGTGCCGTTCAACGGTGGCCCGATGGTGGGGCGGGGCGGGTCGAGCGACATCCTGGCGGCGTCGGCGATGGCGCAGGAGTGGCGCGACCTGGACGGGTGCCCGGCGCCCGTCGAGGATTCCCCGGCGCCGGGCGTCCTACGGTTCACCGCAGCAGGCTGCGATGACGGCACCGAGGTGTCATTCGTGCAGATCGACGGTGGTGGCCACACCTGGTTGGATGCCTCGAATGCCAGCGGGCAGTTTTTCGCCACGCACGGCAGGTGAGGGCTCGGGATCAGGTCTCGTCGGCGACCTGTTCCCTCGTCTGATGCCCGCCGGGCGCTTCGGGATCGTCGTTGCGATGTTCCAGCTTGTCCTGCATCTCCCGTTGCTCATCGGTCGCCTTGGTGGCGTCCTTGGGCGTCGACGGTGGATCGTTGGTCTGCATCCGTGCAGGTTCTCCCGACCGGCGGCCGGCTAAACCACGTTGTGATTTCGGTGCGCAAACGATCGCTGAGCGATCGCAAGCGCACCAAAATCAGAACGCAGGCGACAAGCGGAACACGTTGATCGTGCGGATGCCGTCGGTTTTCACCGCGTACGACGCGAAGTTGGAGGCATAGCCTTCAGCCAGAGCGAACAGTCGGTCGCGATCTTCGCCCTCGGTGAGGCGGGCCACGAAGTGCCCCCCACCGTCGGTGCGGCCTTCTGGGAACAACTGGCATTGCGGGCTTTTCAGCAGGTTGTAGTACCAGTTCGGATGCCGGGCCTGGCCCCAGTTCGAGGCGATCAGGATGACGTCGTCCCCGTCGGTGAAGTAGCCGAGCGGCACGTCGCGCGCAATTCCCGACTTGGCTCCCGTCGACCGCAGCACCACGATGGGGAGCGTGCCCTTGCCGAAGTGCAGGCGGCCCCCGGTCATGCGCATCAGGGGTAGGTCGAGCGGCGCCATGACCCGGCGATGGACCGCTGAGCCGGCGTCGGTCGAGAGGATGCGGGTGATCATCCGCAACATCAAGGGCGCCTCGGCCGTAGCGTCGACCCGCGGGATGCCATTCAACAATTCGGTCATGACCGTCATGGTATGTATTTGGCGAGACCAGCCGATCAGGAAGAAGCGAAATGAGCAACGAGTCGGCAGCCGCCATCCGGCAGGAACGCCGCGACTGGATCGCCCAGCACCGTGAGGTGTATCTGCGTTCGGGCGGCGCGCAGGGCCACGTGATGGACCTCAGCGAGGTCGGCGGACACGGGTTCACCACCCACTGCCTGATCAGGGTGAAGGGCCGCAAGACGGGAAAGACACAGATCGCCCCGCTGATCTACGGCGATGTCGGCGGTGAGGTCGTGATCGTCGCGTCCGAAGGTGGCGCCGACGAGAACCCCGAGTGGTATCTCAACATTCGCGCCAGCGACGAGGTCGATATCCAGATCGCCACCCAGGCTTTCCGCGCATCCTGGCGCGAACCCGAAGGTGAAGAGCGGCACAGGATCTGGGAATTCATGGCACGTGTCTATCCGCCCTACCTCAATTACCAGAAGGCGACGACGCGGCACATCCCCGTGGTGATGCTGACTCCCGTCGCGCCCATCGACGTGTTCGCAGAGGACGACCTTCAGTCGTCGTAGAACAACTCCACACGCGGCATCTGCCCTGCCGGACCCATCGGCGAGTCGTATTCCACCACCGAGCACATCGGGTTGCTGTGGGTGGCAAACAGTTTCACCTCACCCTAACTTCGCGCTGAGTTCTCGACGATGATCTCGCAGGCGGTCTCGTAGAACGCACTGATGAGTGTCGAGAACGAGAGCTCGAACGGATAGATCATGTGGACGTCCATCGCCTCGAGCTTCCACTCCGGCAGGACGGGCACGATGCTGCCCTCGCGCAGTTCGGCCGTGCAGATGATCTGCGTGGGCATGGCGCCGATGCCGAGTCCGGACAGGATGTACTGCTTGCACACCTGAAAGTTGTTGGCGCGCGCCCGTATGGGTGGCGATAGCTCGTAGCGCCGCTTCTGCCTGGCCACGCTGACTTTGCGCGGCCCGCCGAAGCCGAAGTCGATGAACGGCAGGTCGTCCAACTGCGCCGGATCGGTGATCGGTTCGGCCAACTGCGCCACGAAGTCGGGCGAGGCGCAGAGAAACAGCTCCAGGCTGAACACCTTTCGTGCGATCAAGGTCGAATCCTGAAGCGGCCCAGTGCCGAACACCACGTCGAACCCGTCTTTGATCGGGTCGACGAGGTTGTCCACCAAGCGGATGTCCAGCCGCGAGTGGGGATAGTGCTGTAGGAATGCCGCGCCGACCCGAGAGGCGTAGTCGATGCCGAGGAAGATCGGGATGGCGACTCTCAGCTCGCCCTGTGGTTCCTGCCTGCTGCCCTCGACCAGGGCGCGCACGCCGTTGGCCTCCGTCAGGATCTTCACGGCGTGGCTGTAGACCTTTTCGCCGAGGTCCGTGACGGTGAGCTGATGCGTGTTCTTACGCAACAGCTTGATGCCGAGGTCCGATTCGAGTTTGGTCAGTTTGCGACTCACCGTGGACTTGGGCATGCCGAGCACCACGGCGGCCTTGGACAGGCTGCGGCTCTCGACCACCTTGCCGAATACCAGCAGGGCGTCGATGTCGAAGGGCAGGTTCTGTTCCATCAGCTGTTCCAAATATGCAACAGGGTGTTGCGGTTCTGCATCTGTTTTGACTAATTCAGCACCTGTTAGCGTCGGCCCATCTGTAATCGGGGCCGATGTCTAGGAGCGCCTCATGAGTCACGACAGCCTGGTGACGAAACCCGAAAGCGGACATTGGACCGATGCCTATCCCGAGCTCGGGCGCGGTCGAGTGTCACTTCAAGACTGCGTCTCGGAGGAGTTCTACGACAAGGAACGCGAGCACGTCTTCCGCAAGACCTGGCTGTACGTCGGCCGGGTGGAGCGGGTGCCGAAATCGGGCAGCTACTTCACCCGCGAGCTGAGATTCCTCAACACCTCGATCATCGTCGTGCGCGGCAAGGACGGGGTGATCCGCGCCATGCACAACATCTGCCCGCACCGCGGCAACAAGATGCTGTGGGAGGACGACCCGTTCCAGGAGGTGTCCGGTCGTGCTGCGCTGCTGTACTGCCGTTTCCACGGCTGGCGCTACAAGCTGGACGGCTCGCTGCATTCGGCCACCCGCAAGGATCTGCTGCTCGACTTCGATGCCGAAAGCTGCCGTGTCCCAGCGGTTCAGTGCGAGGTGTGGGAGGGGTTCATCTTCATCAATCTCAACCCGCACAACACCGAATCGGTGCGCTCCTATCTCGGCGAACTCGCACACGATCTGGAGGGTTATCCCTTCGAGGGGCCACACCAGGTCTATCAGTTCAAGGCCGAACTGCAGTGCAACTGGAAGATCTTCCTCGACGGCTTCGCGGAGAGCTACCACGGTCCCTATCTGCATGCATCCTCGTTCGGCGCCCTCACCGCGGAGGCCAGAGACGCGTTCGACCAACCGAACCCGTTCACCGATGCGCTGGGTTACCAGCTCAAGGGACCCCACCGAATGTTTTCCTTCTCCGGCGAGCCGTCGCAGAAGACGCCGTACTCCAAGCCGATCGAATGCGTGATGGAGGCCAGCGCAGCGGGGCCATGGAACAAGACGCCCATTCGCGGACCCATGCCACGGGGAATCAACCCGACCCGGGCGGAGAAGTACGGCTTCGACTCGTATCAGTTCTTCCCGAACTTCGTGCTGATCTTCGGTGCGTCGGGGTTCACGGTCCACACCCACTGGCCCACCGGCCCGCACTCGCACATCTTCGAAACGGAGGCCTATTATCAGCCGCCGAAGACACACCGGGAGCGGTTGGGTCAGGAACTGACCATGACGTTCCTCAACGACATCATCCTCGAGGACGCCAGCCCGTCTGAAGGGTTGCAGGCGATGCTGAACAGCGGTGCCCTCACGCACTTCACCATGAACGATGAGGAGATCCTGTTGCGTCATCTGCACAAGGTGGTCGGCGACTACGTGAACGCCGGGGAGCAGGAGGTGGTCCGGCCGTGAGTGACCTTCTGCCGCCGGAGTTTTCACAACTCGAACCCCTGGTCGCCGAATGGGCTATCGAGGACGGCCACGAGCGCTACGTGAAGCGCGTCAACAGTTCGATGGACGAGATCAAGGCGTTCTACGACGAGGTGTTCCCCTTCGCCGCGGAGGCGGTCGCCTACATCGACAAGTTCGACTACGCCGAACCGCTGCCCGAGGATGTCGCGAACCTGCGCAACCTGTTGTACTCACTGATCACCGTGTCCCTGGCAGTGGAGCTGTGGAAGCAACCACGCGTGAAGCATTCGGCCAACACCATCCTCACGAGAGTGAGCTGATCGCCATGGGAATCACCTCTGCGCAACTCGACGTCGTCGACCTCACTCCGCGGATCGGCAGCGAGATCAGAACAGACCTCGACACGCTGCTGCGCGGCGTCGAAGCGCCGAACATTCGCGCCATCCTCGAGCAACGCGGTGTCGTCTTCTTCCGCGGGCTCGATATCACCGATGAACAACAGGTCACGATCGCCCGCACGCTCGGAGCCATCCCCGCGAACGAAGGCGAGAGCGGCATCTACAAGATCTCGCTCGACAAGAACGTGAACCAGCGCGCCGAATACCTGAAGGGCTCGATGTTCTGGCATTTCGACGGTTCACTGCAGCCCTACCCGAACCTCGCGACCCTGCTGCGGGCCGTCACGCTGTCCGAAACCGGTGGCGACACAGAGTTCTGCAATACCTACGCGGCCTACGACGACCTCCCGGAGTCCGACAAGGACCTCATCGCCGATCTACGTGTGGTCCATAGCGCGGAGCGGTCGCAGTACTACGTCCGACCCGAGATGAGCTTCGAGGAGATCACGTTCTGGCAGAAGTCTCCGACGAAGGCGTGCCCCATCGTCTGGACGCATCAGTCCGGCCGCAAATCGCTCCTGCTCGGTGCGACAGCGGATTACGTGATCGGCATGCCAGTCGAGGAAAGCCGCGCGCTCCTAGCCCGGCTACGTGACTGGGCCACCCAGCCGCAGTACGTCTACCGCCATGAGTGGACACCCGGTGACCTGCTGATGTGGGACAACACCGGAACGATGCACCGGGTGCTGGAGTATCCCGCCGACAGTGGGCGTCTCATGCATCGGACCATCCTCGCGGGTGAAGAGCCTCTGCAGTGAAGATCGGCATCGCGACGCCGGTGGTCACCAACGTCGGTGGCGCGGCCCTGGGATGGGAGCGCGACGCGACGATCGAGGACATCGGCCGAGTCGCCGAGACCGCGGATCGGCTCGGCTATCACTTTCTGACGTGCAGCGAGCACATCGGCATGCCTTCCGCAGAGGCCGGGCGGCGCGGCGCGCGCTATTGGGATCCGCTGGCGACGTTGGGCTACATCGCGGCCCGTACGCAGCGGATCCGGCTCGCCACCATGACACTGGTGCTCGGCTACCACCATCCGCTGGAGATCGTAAAGCGTTACGGGACACTGGATCATGTCAGCAAGGGCCGGGTGATCCTCGGCGTCGGAGTCGGCTCGCTCAAGGAGGAGTTCGACCTGCTCGGTGCGCCGTTCGACGACCGTGGCGCCCGCGCTGACGACGCGTTACGGGCACTGCGAGTTGCTCTTCCAACCAATGAACCAGCCTATGAGGGCGAGTTCTACTCCTTCAGCGGTCTCACCGTCGACCCCTGTGCACTCCAGCCGCACATGCCGATCTGGGTCGGCGGTCGCACGAAACGCTCGCTGCGGCGGGCACTCACGCTTGCCGACGGCTGGTGTCCGTTCGGTGTATCCGTCGACACCGCCGCCGAGTGGCTCAGTACCCGCGATGTGCCGGCCGGCTTCGAGGTCGTCCTGCCTGCCGAAAAGCCGCTCGATCCGGTGGGAAAGCCGGCGGCGACCAGGGAGACGCTCGAGAAGATGGCCGCGGCCGGCACGACGACGCTGTTCGCCTATTTCAGTCACGACTCACTCGAGCACTATCTGGACCAGATCCATGCATTGGCGCAATTGCACGGTCTGGACGGAGTGCGGGCATGACGCTGCCACCCCTGACGGCTGAAGAATGGGGCGACGACGAGTACGCCGCGGTCGGTGCGCTGTTCGGCATGGCGGGTGACGATGTGCCGCGAGCCGGTTGCGGCGACGCGCGCGACCCGATGAACTTCGACATCCTCGGCGTGCTGGCGCGCCATCCCGCGATGGCCCGGGAGTTCATGACCTACAACGCCTTTCTGCTGCAACGCGGCGAACTCCCTCTGCGCTTGCGTGAGTTGGCAATTCTACGGCTGGCGCATGTGCGGCGTTCGGTGTTCTTTTGGGGGGAGCACGTCAAAGTCGCCACAGCAGGCGGCCTTTCCGATACGGACATCGCGCGACTTGCCGCAGGCAACAACGGATTCGACGGCGACGACCTTCTGGTCCTCGAAGCAACCGACGAACTGCTCGCAGCGGGTCGCGCTGCGCCCGAGACATGGCAACGCCTCGTCGATGAGCTCGGCACACATCAGGCGATGGAGCTCATTTTCGTCGTGGGCACCTACGCGATGCTGGCGATGGCCTGCGACACCTGGGCGCTCCTGCCGCCGCCAGGCAGCGCGCACCTTCCCGACCCGAGTTGACCGTCGTCCTAGACTGACGCAGTCCTGCGGCAACGAGGGGAGCGGACATGCGCGTTGGTGTCTTGACGTTTGTGACCGACGATGGAATCGGCCCTGCCGACCTCGGCACCGCTCTCGAGGAGCGCGGCATCGAGTCGTTGTTTCTCGCCGAGCACACGCACATCCCCGTCAACAACGCGAGCCCGTACCCGGCGGGTGGCCCGATTCCGCCGAAGTATTTTCGGACACTGGATCCGTTCGTGGCGTTGACGGCAGCCGCGGGTGCCACCGAAACGCTGGTGCTCGGTACCGGCATCGCCCTGATTCCGCAGCGCGATCCGATCATCACGGCCAAAGAGGTCGCGTCGCTCGACACGGTGTCGGCAGGCCGATTTCTCTTCGGCGTCGGCGTGGGCTGGAACCGTCAGGAAACCGCGAATCACGGTGTCGACCCCGCCGTCCGCGGGCGTGTGACCGACGAGCGGTTGGACGCGATGATTGCGATCTGGACGCAGGACGAAGCCGAATACCACGGAGAATTCGTCGATTTCGACCCGATCTTCTGCTGGCCCAAACCGGTGACGAAGCCATATCCGCCGCTGTACATCGGCGGCGGGGGTCCGGCGGCCTTTCGGCGCATTGCCCGGCTGAACGCACGATGGATGGCAATCGCGCCATCGCCGGACGTTCTCGCCGCTCAACTCGACGAGCTGCATGCCGTCGCCGGCAATGGCGTGCCGGTGACCGTCAGCCAACTCGGAACGCTGTCGGCGGAAACGGCGCAAGGCTACGCATCCCTGGGTGTCGAACGGGTGGTGGTCGAGCTGCCAACCGAGCCGCGCGACCAGACGCTTCGACGGCTGGACCGGATGGCGGCGGAGTTCGCGACGCTGGCTTAACCCGCGGTCACCTTGGTGGCCAGTGCGGCCAGCTTGGCGTCGAGGTCCCGGGCGGCCGCAAGGAGCGGTGGATTGGGCACGATGACCATCAGCGACGACGGCACGACGTATGTCAACGCACTCGTGCCGTTCTCTTGGTCGGTCAATAGAAGCTCGACCGGTGCGAAGAGACCTGCGGTCACATCGTGGCGGATCATCGTGATGGCGATCAGGGGGTTTCCGATCATCAGCCTGCAGCACCTGACGATGGATGCCGGTCTTGGCTATCCACCTGCCGTGGTCGAAGCTTCCGAACATCATGAAGCCACTTGGGCCGACGTACGATTGCACCTCGTGCTCATAGGACTCCCAGCTGCTGAATTGCTTACCGATGTCGTCTATGGGCACGGGTTCACGGCCGACGTCGGTGAGCACGGCGTCGACGAGATCGTCGAAACTCTTTGTGCTGCTGAATCGTAGCCGGACGCCGTTGAACGGAATGGTCTGCGGCTCAGACGTGGACATGATCTGCCTCCTCGAGCGTCATTCTCACTAGTTGGAAGCGCGCAATCGCCGAACCTATTCCTGAGTTTAGTGAACAATACCTAGAGCGACTGGGAACTGTTCGAATCGGCCCACGACAATTGGGCATGAGTGGACCGCGTCAGGAGGCCAATCAATGGGTAGCGTCGGACTTGCGACTGGAACTGATCCAGATCGGGTGAGAAAGGCGATGTCATGACCAAGCGCATCTACCTGGCCGGGGCTACGGGTGTCATCGGTCGCAGACTGCTACCGCTTCTGGTCGACGCCGGCTACACCGTCGGTGCGATGACGAGGTCGTCGGAGAATGCAACGTGGCTCTCTGCGCTCGGCGCTGAGCCGGTCGTCTGCGACGTCTTCGACCGTGCCGGCTTGGCGGCTGCCGTCGAATCGTTCTCGCCTGACGTGGTTCTGCATGAACTGACGGATCTGCCCGACGCGTTCGAGGATCTCCCCAAGGCCCAGCTGCTCAACGCCCGGATCCGCGAGGAGGGCACCCGCAACCTCATCGATGCGATCGACGGTTTGAGTCAGGCCAGAATCGTCGCCCAAAGTATCGCGTGGGCGATCGATCCCGGGCCGGGCGCCGACGCGGTGGCCTATCTCGAGAAGGCCGTGCTCGCGGCCGGCGGCGTCGTGCTCCGCTACGGCGCATTCTATGGACCCGGCACCTACTACGAAGGCGAATTACCCTCGGCGCCAAGGGTGCACGTCGACGCCGCCGCCGCGCGCACCGTTGCGGCCCTCGACGCGCCGTCAGGCATCCTGACCATCGTCGACGACTGACCTGTTGATCAGCGGGTCAGCACCATGCAGCCGGCGATCGGACCACCACCTGCCGCGGCGACCGCCACCTCGGGCCGTCGGGCGACTTGACGGTCCCCGGCCTGCCCACGCAGCTGCAGGCACGCCTCGTGCAGCAGCCAGTAGCCGTGCAAGCGCCCCGCGGACAGTTGGCCACCGTACGTGTTCAGCGGAAGGTCACCGTCGAGTGCGATCCGCGCCGCCCCTTCGACGAATGGCCCGGCCTCGCCGTCGCCGCAGAACCCCAGTGCCTCCAGCCATGCGAACGTGAGAAACGTGAAGCCGTCATAGATTTCGGCCACATCCACATCGGACGGCGTCAGATCGGTGCGCGACCACATCTCGGCGGCGGCTTCACTGGACGCCATCTTCGGGAAGTCGTCGCGGTGGAACCATCCGCCCGACCCGTACGCCCCGCCGACCGCCTCGATCTTCACAGCGGGATTCGGGCAGTCCGCCGCGTAGTCGGCATGCGAGACCACCAGCGCGATGGCCCCGTCGACCGGGATGTCGCAATCCAGCAGGCCGAACGGCGTCGAAATCGGACGCGCTGACAGGTAGTCGTCCATGGTCAGCGGCTCGCGGAAGGCCGCGCGAGGATTGAGGCCGGCATTGCGTCTGCTGTTGATGGCGAGCCAGCCCAGCTGCTCCTTGGTCGTTCCGTACAGCTCCATATGCCGCCGGCAATGCATCGCCACCCAGTTCGCTGCCGAGTACGAATGGGCCGCCAGCAGCGCATTGATGTCCTCGAACGGCCGCAGCTTCCTGCGGGTCCCCGGCAGCCGAGGCTCGACCGGCGGGTCTGCCAGCGGGGCGAGCAGCGGCGACGCATTGTCCGAACCCGTCATCGCACCGCCCAGCATCTGCACCGTCCGGTAGACCAGCACATGTCGCGCCCGCTTTTCGGCCACGGCGACAAGCGCCGACATGAACGGCGTGAGGACCCCGCCGGTGCCGAAGCCGACGCCGACATCGGCGGCCTGATTGCCCAGGGCATCAACGACTTCGGAAGGCAAGGTGTCGCCGAAGGTCGCGATGCCGTCGATATCGTCGGGGGTCAGTCCGGCGTCGTCGATCGCGGCCCGCACCGCCTCCATGCTCAGTTCCAGACCCGGAATTCCCGTCCTACGACCGACGCGCGATATACCGAGGCCACTGACGATCGTGTCCTTCTCGAAGTAGCTCACCGGCACACCCATCCGTCTATTTTTGTAATGACAGCCGTTAGGAATGTACTTTGCTTCTCATGGCCGATGACGCCCCACCCGCTGTCCCAGCGCGGATACTGCCCGCGCTCGACGACCACAACCGGGCGTTCTGGACCGGGGGAGCAGACGGGCAACTGCACATCGCGTTCTGCGCTCCGTGCGGCGTGTGGGTGAGTCCACCGGCCGCGGACTGTCCCGACTGCGACGGTGTCCTCCAGCCACGCCCGGTGTCCGGGCGTGGGACGGTCTTCACCTATACGGTCAATCACCAGCCGTTCAACCCCGCCGTGCCGCTTCCGTACGTGATCGCGATCGTCGAGCTGGAGGAGCAGGCCGATCTGCGAATCGCGACGAACATCGTTGACTGCGAACCGGACTCGGTCCATATCGGGCTTCCCGTCGAGGTGCGCTTCGAACGGCAGGCGGTCGGCGACGAAAGTGTCTACATGCCGGTGTTCGCGCCGCGGGCGGCCTAGCCGAAAATTGCAGCGTCGAGCTGCGAGCCGACTGCGCGGCGATGAGTTCTGCGGCGTCCGGCGGTCCTATTGTCGAACCCCTACGGAGGAGGACTTTCGATGCGTAGCGTGACCTACTCGATGGGCGTCTCACTTAGACGGCTACATCGTCGGCCCGGACGGCGGCTTCGACTGGGGGGATCCCGACGAGGAGATCTTTCGCTTCAGCATCGACGAGATACGAGGAGTCGGCGTTCACCTGATGGGACGACGGCTCTACGAGACGATGCTGTACTGGGAGGACCCCGACCAGAGCCCATCGTTCGACGAGGCGGAGGTCGAGTGGGCCGCGCTCTGGAACCCGCTGCCGAAGGTGGTGTTCTCCACCACGCTGTCGGCGGTGCAGGGCAATGCCCGCCTGGCTTCGGGCGGCCTTGGCGAGGAGATCGAGCGGTTGCGGGCCGAGCCGGCCGACGGTGACATCGCGATCGGCGGAGCGACTCTCGCTGCCGAGGCAGCCGCGTTGGATCTGATCGACGAGTACCGCGCCAGGGTCTGCCCCGTGCTGGTTGGCGGTGGCATTTCGTTCTTTCCCCAGCACGAGCGTCGGGTGGATCTCGAACTCGTCGAGACCCGCACCTTGAGCTCACGAGTGGTCTACATGCGCTACCGCGTGAAGCGTTAGCGCGCGGCCACCAGACGCTCCACTTCGCGCAGATCATAGGGCGCCCGCAGTCCGAGAATGAGGTGCTCGGCGCCCGCGTCGACGAGCGACTGCATGAGGTCCCGATCGGCCCGCTCGATCCATACCGTGCGCTCGATCTCCGCAGGGTCCCTGCCGAACTCGGAGCACCACCGGTCGATGACGGCATTCTTGGCGCTGATCGTCTCGGCGTCGCCGTAGCCGTTCCACATCTCGGCGTACTGCGCCACCAGGCGCAGCGTCCTGCGCTCGCCATTGCCTCCGATCAGGATCGGGCAGACGGCCCATGGGTCCCGGTTGCAGCAGGGCGAGCCGACGACGAATGCGCGGTAGTGCCTCGGCGAGGGCATCCAGCCGCTGCCCCGGCGTGCGGACGGGGTAGCCGTACTCGATCTCGTCCTTGTCCATCCAGCCGGAGCCGATGCCGAGCACCGCGCGGCCGCCCGAGAGGTGATCCACCGTGCGCGCCATATCGGCGAGCAGGTCCGGATTGCGGTAGCAGCCACCCGTCACGAGCATCCCGACCTGGGTGACGCGGGAGGTCGTGACCGCCATCGCCGACAGGATCTGCCAACCCTCGAAGTGCGCTTCGTCCGCCGAACCGTAAAGCGGTGGGAAGAAGTGGTCCCATGTCCACAGGCTGTCGACGCCGAGTTCGTCGACGCCCTGCCAGCCGGCCCTCAGGGCGGCCATTGTGCTGTTCTGCGGATGGATCTGGACGCCGACTTTCACCAGCGAAGTGTGTCAGGCCGAGGCGGCCAGGGTCTTTTGGTCCTCGTCGGCGAATGTTTCCTCCAACTGCACCGGCGAGTAGTCGACGTCGATGTCGGCGAGGTCCCGCCCCCGCGCGCTGCTGATGGTTCCGAGCCGGCGCATCCCCTTGTCGGTGGCGTACGCGGTGAACTCGTCCATGGTGAAGTTGAACGGGATCTCGTCGTAGAGGGCGAAGGCGTCGTCGGTATTGCGCAACGCCAACGGGATGAGCTCGGCCATCTGGCTCTCGAAGACCGCCCAGTTTGCGTCGTCGGCAGCGACATGGCGCCGGCAGGTGAACGTGCCCCACGCCATATGGCGGCGTTCGTCGTCCCCGATGCGCCGTACCAGTTCCTGCATCCCGGGGAGGATGTTGTTGTCCACGCAAATGCGGTGCCACGCATAGTATCCCGTCAGCGCCATCATTCCTTCGATGATGTGGTTGTACGTCGCTGATGCCCTGACTTGAGCGGCAGGTGACGGATCATTCGCCAGCGTGCTGAGTGATTTCGGCAGCTCTTCGTAGAACATCTGCCGGTAGGACGGCAGGCCGTCCAGGTAGGGCTGCAGGTCCTCGGTCAGCCCGACCGCGTCGAGCCACATGCGGAACACCTGCGTGTGTTTGGCCTCTTCGAAGGCGAACTGCGTCAGATACATTTCATCGCCGAGGCGTCCCTCGGCGCGCATCGCCGCCATGAAGGGCTGGATGTCCTGCGTGACCGCCTCCTCGCCGGCGATGAACTGAGCGCACAATCTGGTGGCCCAGTCGCGTTCGAGATCCGATAACCCCTCCCAGTCGGCCCTGTCTCGGGAGAAGTCGATGTCGGCCGGATCCCAGAATTTGGCGTTGCCCCCGGCGAACAGCTTCAACGGCAGGCTGTCCCAGTTGAGGCCCCCGGCGGCGAGTGAGTGCGATTGGTTCCTGGTCATGACCCGACTCTAGTGTGACTGCTGTCACAGTCAACTGGATGTCGGACGCGTGCGCCATTTCCGGTAGCCGTGGTGGGTGGCGATTGCGCCGATGACGGCGGTGATGCACCAGATCGCGATGGCCGCATAGGCCAGCGGGGTGTTCAGGTCGCCGATCGACGCGCCCAGCGCGGTATAGACGAACGCCCGCGGCACCGACCCGATGAATGCGCCAACGGCCATCTGCCACAACGGGACTCCGAATGCGCCGAACGCGTAGGACGCCAGCGCATCCGAGACGCCGGGGATGAAGCGCTGCCCGACGACCGCCCACAATCCCCGCCGCTGGATGAGGCTGTCCAGCCGATCGGCCCGCTGTGTCCCGAGCAGTTCTCGTGCGCTGTTTCGTCCGGCGCGGCGGCCGATCAGGCTGGCGACGACCGCCGTTCCGACGGTCGCGCCCAGCGTGACGAACAATCCGAGCACAGGTCCGAAGAGCACGCCGCTGCCTGCCGCAAGGATCGGCCCCGGTACGAAGATGGCGCCGAGCAGGGCGGACACCACCACGTATGCGAGGGGTGCCGCAGGACCGGTGGCGGCGACGGCGCCGCGCACGGCCTCGACGTCGATGACCCTGGCGACCGCGACCAGGTAGAACAGGCCGAGTAGGAACACCACGACAATCGCGAGCCGCACGATATGGCGCCGCCGCGATGTGGGTGGGGAATCCTCGATGTCAGACATGCTGAACCGATTGTGCCCGCTGACGACCCGTCACTGTCCTTTCAGGGCGGGCAGCACCTCGTCGGTCAGCAGCTGGACTGATTTCCATGCCTCGTCGATCGGCATCGCGCCGACGAGCGGGTGCAGTACTACGTGATCGTTCGGGTTCTCTTTCACGTCGGCGATCAGCTGTCCGGGCGACATGAAGCGATACCGACCCGCGGCCTTGACGTCATCGAGGGTTTCGATCTTTTCGGCGCCGTGCATGAACGAGTGCACCTCACCGCCGCCCCACCCCGAGTAGACGCGGGCCTCCCAGAGATAGTGCTCGCCGAGTTCGGCCCACGCCCGGTCCGGGTCCTCGTGCAGGAACACCATGCCGCGACTGCGCGGTGGCGGCATGACGACGACTGGCCTGTGCCCGGCATCGGTACACAGCCCGCGGTAGTACTCGGCGAGTTCGGGCAGGTGGCTGGGCAGGTTGAGCGGTAGGCCGTACCTGGCGGCACGCCGTGCGGTGGCGCGGACGCTTCCGCCGACGAACACCGTGGGGTGCGGTCGGGTCAGCGGGCCGGGGGTGAATTCCGGTGAGGCCCACAATGACATCAGCGTCTCGAGAAGATCGTCCATCAGGGCACCGCGGTCCTCGAACGGCGTTCCGAACAACTCGTATTCCACGGGCCGGTAGCCCAGCCCCAGTGTGACGATCAGCCGCCCGCCGCCGATGGTGTCGGCCATGGCGATGTCCTCGGCGAGTCGTACCGGGTGCCACAGCGGCGCCAACGCGCAGTCGACGCTGGCGACGACGTGTTCGGTGCGGGCCAGCAGGACCGCCGCGGTCATGATCGGATTGCTGCTCCAGCCGTGACCGCTGGAATGGTGCTCGTCGAAGCTGACGGCGCTCACACCTCGTGTCTCTGACCAGGAACTGAGTTCCAGCGCGGCCCGGATCCGGTCTCCGCGTGCCGCCGGATCATCTTGCGGAGCAGCGAAATTGAACCGCAGAATTGCCATTGTCATCGATGCGCCTCGTTCATTGGCTGGTGGATGCGCCGTCGATGATGAACAGTGCGCCGCTGGTATAGGAACTCTGCTCGGTGCACAGAAAGGCGATCGTCGACGCGACGTCGGTGGGAGTGCCCAAGCGGCCGAGGGGGATTCGGGCGAGTTCGGCGTCGATGATCTCGGGCACCGTCTGGGCGAGTTCGGTCATCGGTGTGTCGATCACGCCGGGGACCACCGCGTTGACCCGGATGCCGCGCGGTGCCCATTTCACCGCGAGATTGTGGGTGAGGCTGGCGATGCCCGCCTTGGCCGCGCCGTAGCCCGGCACCATGGTCACCGCGCGTAGTGCCGACAGCGACGACAGGAAGACCACGCTGGCGCCGCCGGGAACGGTCGAAGCTGCCAGGACCTTGCGCAGTCCGGCGGTCAAGCGGTACGGCGCCGTGAGGTTGAGTGCCACCGACGCTTCGAAACCGTCGGGCTCGGCTTCGTTGAGCCCTCCGGGAAAGTTCGCGCCGGCATTGTTCACCAAGACATCGAGTGTGCTTGTCGCCGCGACCAACTCGTCGATCGAGTTCGTGTCGGTGAGGATGAGCCGGCGGTAGGTCACTCCGGTGAGGTCGGTGTCGTAGTCGCCGGGACCGGCCTTGGTGCCGGTGACCGTCACCGTGGCGCCGGCGTCGCGGAACAACAGAGCGGTCGCGTGGCCGATTCCGCTGGTGCCGCCGGTGATCAGCACATCGGTGCCGGTGAAATCGAAGGTGGCGCGCGCGGTCATGTGTACTCTCCGATTTTCTTCGTCAGCCAGGCCGATTCCCAGAAGTTGGTGCTGGCGGCGAGCAGGTCTTGGTGAGCGGCCTTGAGTACGGCCCGAGCCCCCGTGTGTGTCGGGTCGGCACGGAGGACGGATTCCGCGAGATGAATCGCGTGCACCGCGACGCTTGGCCGCGAGGTGTTCCTCGGCCCGTTCCACGATGCGGTCGGCACCGGCGAGGTCGACGAAATCGGCGTTGAGTTCGTCGGGTCCGATGTCGTAAAGCTCTGCGGTGGAGCGGTGGTGGAACCAGCCGGAGTAGTTCTCCCAGATGGCCCGCACGTCCCAGGAGCACCTTGCCGTAGCCCTGGCCGACCTCGAGGTCGGCGGGCAGCGTGATCTCGCGCATCAAGGTGTGAACGTCCTTGCCCGCGTTCATGCCTTCCACGGTCCGGTCGTGCAGGTAGGCGATCGCATCACGCAGACGGGTCAGTTCGGCGTGGATGCGCTCGGCGCCGCGGATCGGATCGAAGTGCCCGGTGATCAGCACCTCGGGTCGTAGCGCGCGGACCCGCTCGATCGAGGCGATGGTGGTCAGTGGGTCGCGATAGCGGTCTCCGCGCATCGTGACGAAGTTCGGGATGTGGCCGAAGACCGGTCCGAAGGTGTTGCCGCACAGGCACACCCGCTCCTCGGGCAACCAGATGACCATCGAGTCGGTCGTTTCACCGCCGGGGGTCGCCAGCAGTTCGATGGAGCGTCCTCCCACGGTCAACACGAGAGAGTCGTCGACCTCGACATCGGCGGCGTGTGCGGCCTGGGCCGGTAGCCGCTTCCCGAACCGCTGCTGGATTGCGGCGATGCCGTTGGCGAGTTTGTCGGCGAACGCGAAGGCGCTGTTGTTCGCGCGGTAGGACAGCAGGCGCTCGTTGTCGTCGCGCCAGTGCCGCCAGTTGGCCTGCGCCACCACCTGGGTTTGCGCGTCGCGCATCGTGTCGAGGCCGCCGACATGGTCGTAGTGGCCCTGCGTGACGATGATGTACCGGATGGGGGAGGTATCGACGGCGTCGAAATTGGCTCGGTGGACTTGACTTTCGAATCCCATCCCGGTGTTGACGACGACGCGGCCATCGGTGGTGGTCAGCAGATAGGTGTTCGACAATCCGGGCGAGCACCAGATGCCGGGGGCGACTTCCTCGGCGCGTTCTGCCGCCGCCGGGGCGAGTGCGTCGGCGCCAGGACGGCTGCGGTAGATCGGTTCGCTCACCTAGTGTCCTT
This sequence comes from uncultured Actinomycetota bacterium, assembly GCA_963843135.1. Taxonomy (GTDB): domain Bacteria; phylum Actinomycetota; class Actinomycetes; order Mycobacteriales; family Mycobacteriaceae; genus Mycobacterium. Next base: position 105,795 of record CAWJJA010000018.1, on the reverse strand, counting down.
CGGGTCGCACGTCGAATCGTTCGAAGTAGAAGGCGAATTGCGAGCGTAGTTCGTCGGGGGACACTCCGAAGTGTCTTTGCAACTCGTAGCGCACGGCGCCGTGCTTGCCCCGCGGATTGCCGTCCAGATATCTCTGGAATGCCCTGCGGACCTTGGAAGTCAGCTCGACGCCTGCGCGTGCGTAGAGATCGTCCAGCAGGTCGAACTCGTGACCGTTGAGATGGTGAAAGCCGATGTCGACGCTGCGCTCCGCCGGCACCAGCGCACGGTCGCGCACGCACCCGCGCAGGAGCCGCTCGACGCGGTCGGCCCAGTAGTCCAGTAGCCACTGCGGTTCGATGCTGCGGCGGCGTAGCCGGTCGGAGTAGGCCATCATCGTGATCGCGGACTGGATCACCGCGACCGGATCGCGGTGGGTGAATGCCACCGTGGCATCGGGGAACGTCGCCATCAGCGGACCCAGTTGCTCGCAGTGTTGCGGCGACTTCAGCACCCATGTGCGAGGACCGCGCAGGAATGTCAATGCCTGCAGGACCTTCTTCATGTAACCGTAGTGCCGGGTCTGGTCCAGGTCGAGGTAGAAGTCCCGCCAGCCGGGCACGCGAGCATGCCATTCCAGCACGTACCCCGCGAAGTCGAGATCCAGAATCTCGACTTCCTCCTCGATCGCCTCGGGAAAGCGGTCGTGCATGGCCGCGGTGGCCGGGGCGCTGACCATCATCGCGTCGTGCTCGTTGCGCGCGCGGGTGTAGCGCGGGTCGACTCCGTGGACGTCGGGACCCTGGCCCGGAATCGGCAGCGGCTCTTGGCTTTCCCAGTACGGCAGTGCGCGGCGCCGAGGATCGGCGGCGAGCAGGTTGACCAGATGGGTCGTGCCCGAACGCGGCATCCCCACCACGATGAACGGCTTCTCGATCGGAATCGACTCGATCTCGGGATGGCGCTTGAGCAGGTCGGTCAGGGACAGTCTGTTGCGCAGCAGCCGCACGATGCGCTGGCGCAACGTTCCGCGGATCAGTTGGGTCAGGCCGTGTCGTCCTCGATTGCCGCGGCGTAGGCGGTTACGCGATCCCAGAAGCCGTCGTCGGCGGAGAAGTCGTCGGCTCCGGCTTCGGCGATGGCCTCGGCGACCATGTGCTCGATTGTCGAGGTCGACGTGCCGGCTTTCGGTGTGCTCGAGAATCTGCCGCTGGACCTCGGTCAGCTGCGGAGCGGTCAGATCGTCGAAGCTGAGCTCAGCTGCGCCCATCGCTGGTCCTCGGATCGTGATTGCCTTATTCGAATATTCGACATACCGTTCGATATTGTGACGCTGAACGTAGACGCCGGGAGGGACGGCCGTCAAGTGCCCTCGCCGCCGACCGAACGCGTTGTCGCGGTGATGCACCTGCTCGCCGGCGACCCGGAGCGCAGTTTCTCGCTGGCGGACATCTCTCGCAGCCTCGGCATCAGCCGCGCCACCGGTCACGCCATCCTGGCCACTCTCGCGCAGCACCGCTGGGTCGTTCGGCATGAACCGTCCGCGAGCTACTCGTGGGGCCCGGCCATCGGCGCGCTGGCTCGGCCGACGCATGACCGAGAGTTCCGCCCACTCCTGGACAGCCTGTCCGAAACCGTTGGCGCGCAGGTCTTCTTGGCTCGCCGCGAAGGTGCGACCCTGGTGGTGACGGATTCGGTCGGGGATTCGCTTGCCGCCCCGCGCGTCACGGCGGGTCTGCGCCTGCCGCTGGTGGCCCCGTTCGGGCGCGACTATGTGGCGTGGGCGGGCGAGCGGGCCATCAAGGCGTGGCTGGCAGGAATCGGTGAACCGTCGGCCAAGCTGCGCAGACGACTGACCGCCGTGCTCGCGCAGGTGCGTGAGCGTGGCTATGTGATCGAGCGGCTGAGCCGAGAGTACGTCCGCGTCTATATGGCCCTGCGTGCGCTGGCCGCCGACGGTGAGCCCGACGAGATCACCGCACGTCTGGCCGGGGCATTCGCCGATCTGTCGATCGTCGACTATCTGCCCGACGAACTCGACCGCGGCCGTGACCATTCGATCGCGACCATCTCGGTGCCCGTCAGGGACTCCGACGGCGTGGTGTCGATGTCGGTCACCGCGGCGCCGTTCCGCAGTCTGGACGCCACGGAGATCCGTGCGATCGGGACCGCGGTACGCGATGTGGCACGCCAGATCGAAGAAAGCGGCTAATGTCCGTCGCCATGACCGGTGGTGTCCCGGGTATCGACGACTGGAGTCGCCTGCTCGACGGGCGGGTCGCGGTCATCACCGGCGGCGGCGACGGCATCGGCGCGGGCATCGCCCGACTGTTCGCCCAGCACGGCGCCCTCGTCGAGGTCGCCGAGGTCGATCCGGAACGCGCCGACCGCATCCACGACGAGGTGACCAGCGCAGGCGGATCGATCCGTTGCCATGTCGTCGACGTCACCGCCGACGACGATGTCGCCCGGCTGGCCGAGGCCGTGCTCACCGAACACGGGCGGGTCGACGTCCTGGTCAACAACGTCGGCGACTATCGCCCACTGGTGCCGTTCGACCGGTCGACGCCGGAGTCGTGGCAGCAGCAGTACGACATCAACCTTCGCCACGTCTTCGCCGTCACACGGGCGTTCGTCCCGTCGATGATCGACGCGCACCGCGGCAGCATCGTCACCGTGCATTCGGTGGAGGGCATGCGGGGGTATCCCAAGGATCCGGTGTACGGGGCGATGAAAGCCGCGGCCGCGCACTTCACCACCTGCCTGGCCGTGGACCTCGGCAGGCACGGCATCCGGGTCAACGGCATCGGGACCGACCTGGCCCAGACACCGCAGGTCGACTACCTGACCGGTTACGAGGATGCCGACGATCTCTGGGCGTCGTGGGCGCCCGTCGGCCGGGTCGGATGGCCCGAGGACCAGGCCCGCGTCGCGCTGTTTCTGGCCTCGGATCAGTCGGCATTCGTCACCGGCCACAACATTCCCGTCGACGGCGGCACCAAAGCCGGTGGCGGATGGCTCTTCTCGCCGCGGGAGGGCCGCTTCGTCAACAGATCGAGGAACCTGTGACCACTCCGTCCGATGCTCCGAGCTCCGAAACCGTCGACGTCCTGGTGGCCGGCAGCGCAGGCGCGCTGGCCGGCGCGTACACCGCTGCACGCGAGGGGCTTTCGGTAGCGATCGTCGAGGCAACCGACCAGTTCGGCGGCACGTTCGCCTACTCCGGTGGCGGTGGCATGTGGTACCCCTGCAACCCCGTCCTGCTGCGCGCGGGTGTCGACGACACCATCGACGAGGCCCTGCGCTACTACCGCAGCGTTGTAGGCGACCGGACTCCGGCCGACCTCCAGGAAACGTATGTGCGCGGTGGTGCGGCGCTGATCGAATATCTCGAGGCCGACGAACACTTCGCGTTCAAGATCCTGCCGTGGCCGGATTATTACAGCTCGGTTGCCGGTGCGCGCAACGACGGTATGCGCCATACCGTTTCGAAGGCGGTGCCGGACGACCGGCTCGGCCGATTCCAGGGGCAGGTGCGTGGGCCGCTGGACCACGAACGCCTCGGCGGGCCCCAACCCGACCTGCTCACCGGCGGGCGAGCGGTCGTGGGTCGCTTTCTGTGGGCGATGGCCGACAATCCGGCCGTGGCGGCCTATTTGAACACCAGCCTCGTCGAGTTGGTCGTCGAGGACGGCCGTGTCACCGGTGGTGTTGTCGAATGCGACGGTGAGCGGCGAACGATCAGGGCGCGTCGGGGAGTGCTGCTGGCCGCGGGCGGATTCGAGCAGAACGACCAGATGCGCGCCGAATACGGTGTTCCGGGAACGGCATCGGGTTCGATGGGTGCGCCCGGTAACACCGGGCTTGGCGCACAAGGCCGCGATCGCCGCCGGCGCGAGCACCGATCTGATGGACCAGGCCTGGTGGTCGCCCGGCCTGATCCATCCTGACGGGCGCGCGGTGTTCGCGCTGTGCTTCACCGGGGGCATCTTCGTCGACAAGGCCGGGCGCCGGTTCGTCAACGAGTCGGCCGCCTACGACCGGCTGGGCCGCGAGATCCTCGGCGCGGTGCGCGACGGCACCGTCGGCACGCCGTATTGGATGGTCTATGACAGCCGCGCCGGTGAACAACCTCCGGTGATGGCGCCCAACGTCTCCTTCTCGCCGACGAGCGAATACGAGTCTGCCGGACTGTGGGTGCAGGCCGATACCCTGGAGGGCCTTGCACGCGAGATCGACGTCCCCGAAGCGAATCTCGTCGAAACCGTCCGCCGTTTCAACGAACTCGCCGAGCGCGGTGACGACGAGGACTTCGGTCGCGGCCGGGAGTCTTTCGACCGAGCATTCACCGGCGGGGCCTCGCCCCTCGTGCCCATCGACACGCCGCCGTTCCGTGCCGCGGCGTTCGGGACGTCGGATCTCGGCACCAAGGGTGGGTTGCGCACGGACGTCGATGCGCGTGTGCTCGATGCCGATGGCCGGCCGATCCCAGGCCTCTACGCGGCGGGGAACACGATGGCCGCGGTGTCCGGGGAGACCTACCCGGGCGGCGGTAACCCGATCGGGGCCTCGCTGCTGTTCAGTCACCGCGCGGCGCTGCATATGGCGGCGTCACGATGAGCGGCGTGCTGGACGGCAAAGTCGCCGTGGTCACCGGGACCAGCCGCGGTGTCGGAGTCGGTATCGCACACGAACTGCTGCGCGCCGGGGCCACTGTCGTCGGATGCTCACGGTCTGCACTGGACGCGCTACCGGGCACCGCCGACAATCCCGAGTGGGCGTCACGCTCGTCCCAGATGGTCTGCGATCAAGGCGATCTGCACTCCATCGACGCCTTCATCGGCGAGGTCGTCACCGCCCATGGACGGCTCGACATCCTGGTCAACAACGCAGGCGGAACCGTGCCGGCCCCGCACGTCGAGGACATTCCCGAACTCGTGTCCCGAATCCAGGGCGCACCGCGAAGCGACGACGACTACGAGCGCACCGCACTGTTCCACCAATTCGCGATCCAGATGAACCTGATCAGTCCGATGTGGTTCGCGATCCGCGCCAGCCGCCAGATGCTCACCCAGGACGGCACCGGCGGCATCATCAACATCTCCAGCGGCGCCGGCCATCCCGCCGGGTCGCCGACGCTGGTGTCCTACGGTGCGGCCAAGAGCGGGCTCAACCACCTCACCCGGTCGCTGGCCCAGGAATGGGGTCCGAAGATCCGCGTGAACTGTGTTGCGCTGGGGCCCACGATCACCGAGAACTTCCGTTCGTTCGTACTGCCGAAGGACGACCCGACCGGCAGCAAGTACTTCGCGGCAGTGCCGATGCGGCGCGGCGGGGAACCCGACGAGGTCGGACGCATCTGTGTCTTCCTGGCGTCGGGAGCGGCGGACTTCGTCAACGGCACGACGATCGAGGCCGACGGCGGGATGCTGCCGGGCATCCTCTACGACGCGGGCCTCAAGACGATCACCGATCTGCTGTAAACGCGCCGTTCCCTTGACCGGTGAGTTGCCGATCGGCTACTTTCCGCCGACGGTAGGCGGGAACATCGCTATGGCGCGAGTCAGTGTCGGGGTCATGCACAATACGATCAATTCCCGCTTCGGACCGAAGCCGTTGGTGAGAGCCGACTATCTCACCGGGCTGGCCTGCGGCGCCGACTCGTTCTGGGTTGCCGACCACCTCAACTCGGTTCTGCGCGACTCACTGCATTTTCCGTTGCACAATGCACCCTTTCGCTTCTGCCCTACCGGGGTAAGTATCCGGAGATCTGGATCGCCGCACACGGACCCCGGGTGCTGCGGGCCACAGGCAGATACGCCGATGGCTGGTTTCCGGGTACGACGCGGGCGACTCAGTACGGCGCCGATCTGAATGCTGTGCGCCGACTTCAGCGGCGTGCAGGATCTGATTCCACAGCTGATCGACGAGCCCACCGCGTTGGCCTACGCCGCGAAGGTGCGGCGATCGCTGCTCGAGGAGCTGTTCGCGGTGGGAACTCCTGCGGAGGTGATCGATCAGCTTGCAGAGTTCCGCGACAACGGGATGCGCCACGTCGTGCTCGGCAACGCCGGAGCCATTCAGCCGAGTTTGCGCAAGAGTGCGGCCACGACAGTGCCGTTCGTCAGGTCGCCAGGGGTGTGCGAAGACTCTGAGAAAGCTTATTCGAACGCGATCACGCCGCGGATGTTCTTGCCCGCGCGAAGATCTTTCATGGCCTCGTTGATGTCGTCCAGCTTGTACTTCTGCGTGACGAGTTCGTCGAGCTTGAGTTTCCCCGCTTCGTACATCGACAGCAGCATCGGCATCGCGTCGCGAGGGTTCATCTCCCCGTAGAGCACGCCCTTCAGTGTCTTACACGAGCTGACCATTTCGGGAAGGATCAGCGGCACCATCATGTCGGATACCTTGGCCATCCCCGTGAGCACGCAGGTGCCGCCCTTGCGCAGCAGCATCATCGCGACCATCACGAGGTCGGGCGGAACGACGCCAGGGGTGAGCACGACGCGGTCGGCCATGACACCCCAGGTGAGTTCTTTGACCAGCTCGATGGCGGCCGCGGCGTCCGGTGCGGTGTGCGTAGCGCCGAATGTGGGTGCGATCTCCCGCTTGAACTCGATGGGGTCAACGGCGACAACGTATCTGGCGCCTGCCGCTTTCGCGCCCTGCACCGCATTCATCCCGATGCCACCGATGCCGATCACCACGACGGTGTCGCCGATCTGAGTGCCCGCCGCCACTGAACCAGATCCGAATCCGGTGGTTACGCCGCAGGACACGAGTGAGGCCGCCTCCAGCGATATCCAATCGTGGATCTTCACGAGCGATCGTTCGGAGGCGACGACGTGTTCGGCGAATGTGCCGACCTGCATCATCGCCATGAGGTCCTCGTCGCCATGCGGACCCGCCACATGACGGCGCCGCGTGCCATCGGTGGTCATGTCCTTGCTGTAGATGTCGGCGCCCACGTCGCACAAGTACGTGAACCCAGTCGCGCACCACCGGCAATTCCCGCAGGCCGGGAAGAAAGAGATGGCGACGTGGTCGCCCGGTTTAAGTGTGCTGACCTCCGGCCCGACCTCTTCGACGACGCCCGACCCCTCGTGGCCGCCGAGCATGGGAAACCACTCGGGCACGTCAACGCCCGCGGCCCGCATCATGTCCTCCATTTCCTTGCTGGGCACACTGTCCCCAGAGTGGAAGTGCTCATCTGAGTGACAGATGCCGGCGTAGGCCATCTTGACCAGTACCTCACCCGCTCGGGGAGGGTCGAGTTCGACTTCGGTGACTTCCCAGTCAACGCCGACACCGCGCAGTACCGCCGCCTTCGATTTCATGAGGTCTCCTTCAGTTCGGCTATGCGGCCGGCCATCCCACGGTCTTGGTTTCGGTGAAGATCTCCAGCCCTTCGATGCCGCATTGGCGTCCGATTCCGGACTGCTTGTAGCCGCCGAACGGCGCATCCGCGCCGTACCAGAGTCCGCCGTTGATACCGAGTGTGCCGGTCCGGATGCGGCTGGCGACGCCCTTGGCGCGTTCGAGGTCGTTGGCGAAGACCACGCCGGACAGCCCGTAGATGGAGTCGTTGGCAATGCGCACCGCGTCGTCGTCGCCGTCGAATCCGATGACCGAGAGCACGGGGCCGAAGATCTCCTCCTGAGCGATGGTCATGGCGTTGTCCACGTCCGCGAACACGGTCGGCTCGACGAAATAGCCCTTTGGAAGATGTTTGGGCACGCCGCCACCGGTGACGAGTCGCGCGCCCTCCTGCTTGCCCTTGTCGATGTATCCGAGCACCCGCTCTTGCTGCCGCTTGGATACCTGCGGGCCCTGCAGCACCGAGGCGTCCGTTGGATCGCCGTACTTGTTCTTCTCCATCGCGACTTTGACGATTTCGACGGCGTCCGCGTAGCGGGAATTCGGCACGAGCAGGCGGGTGGGCATCGCGCAGCCCTGGCCGGCGTGCATGGAAATGAACGCTGCCCCACCCACAGCCGCGTCGATGCTGTCCTCGTCGAGCACCAGATAGACCGATTTGCCGCCCAGTTCGAGGAATGTCGGTTTCACGGTCCCCGACGCGGCAGCCATGATGCGCCGACCGGTCGCGGTCGATCCTGTGAAGGCGACCATGTCGACCAACGGGGACGTCGAGAGGACCTCGCCGACAAGGTGATCGGATGATGTGACGATGTTGACGACGCCCGGCGGGATGTCGGTCTGCTCGGCGATGATTCGGCCGATCCGGGTGGCGTTCCACGGCGTATCGGGTGCGGGTTTGAGCACGACGGTGTTGCCCATCGCCAGAATGGGACCGAGCTTGTTGAGGATGATCTCCAGCGGGAAGTTCCACGGCGTGACGACGCCGACGACGCCGATCGGTTCCTTCCAGACCTCACGCGCGGCGGGTGTTCCCATGCCGAACGCATCTTTGTCCGGAAGTGCTCGCTTCCAAGCGAACTGGCTGATCATCTCGGCGGGCCAACTCAGTGCCTCTTTGAGCGGTACGTCGAGCTGCGGTCCGAAGGTGCTGAGCAACGGGCAGCCGACCTCGGCGATCAACTCGCCGCGCAGTTCCTCACGCTCGGCCTCCAGCGCCGCCTGCAGCTGGCGCAGCCCGGACGCGCGGAGCTCACCGTCACGAGACCAGTCGGTGTTGTCGAACGCGTGCCGCGCAGCGGCTACTGCACGTTCCATGTCGGCGCGGGTGCCATCGGCCGTGCCGCCGAGCACCTCTTCGGTCGCCGGATTGATGTTGTCGAACTGCCGACCTGTTTCGGAGTCGACGAGCTTGCCGTCGATGAGCATGCGGCTTTCGTGTGTCACTGCTGAGATGTCCTTCACCATTGTCGAAGTTCGGCCACGGCACCTGACGGCCGAGGAGCCAGGGTCAGATCGGGGATGAAGCTGCTGTTGCCGCAACGAAGTACGGAGTGCACGACGCCGACGAGATGGTCGGCCTCGACGAGGCCGCCTTGCATCTCGCCGCGATCCATCCATAACCGGATCGCTTTTTCGAGGGCCTCGGGATCCCACGCCTTGTTGAACTCGGTCTGTGAGTCGCCTTCACCGCCGAAGCAATCACCGACCGCCAGTCGGGTGAAGCCGATGTTCGGATGCTCGATGCGCCACGCCTCGACGAGCTTGTCCAGTGCAGCTTTCGAGACTGCATACGCACCCAGCATCGGCCAGGGCGCCGAGTACGAAGCGCTGAGCGAGGACAGATATATCGCCGAACCTGCAGCGGCAGCCAGGTGAGGTGCGGCGGCAGCGGTGATCAGGGACGCGCCGGTCACGTTCGTGGCGAACAACTTCGCCCACTGCTCGGCGTTGACGTCGGCCAGCGGGGAGAGCACGCCGACGCCGGTTGTGTAGACGAGGGCGTCGAGGCCACCGAACGCGTCGACGACCTCGGCGATGGCATCCCGGCATGCCGAACCGTCGGTGACATCGCATACGACGGGGAGCGCGCCGTCGCCTGCCTCTTTGGCGGCGTTCTCCAGACGGTCACGTCGTCGCGCCAGAAACGCGACGCGGACGCCCTCGTTGGCGAGACCGATGCCGATGCACCGGCCCAGCCCTGCGGATGCTCCGACGACGGCAACTCTCAGCGGCGGTGCGTCAGACATCAGATCTCCTTGACCAGAGGGCGAGAGCAACATTATCAGCTCGGTAGAGGGACGATATTCAGTTAGTGGAAACACACATTTACAGATGCCACCCGAGAATCCGAGGTGCAGCGCAGAACACTATCGTCGCAGTACTTTTCGTGGCTCAACCGCGAAGCTCAGCAGTAAGCGATCGAGGACCCTGGCCGCCCGCTCTCGCGCCTTGGCGGGCTTGTCGGCGTGGGCGACGAGCAGTGCAGCCTCCTCGACCGCAGCCACCAGGAGGTGCGTCAGCTCGCCGACCGGATGGTCGTCGATGATGCCCTCGGCGATGGCCTGGGCCACCATCTCGTTGATCAGGGCGATGCTGTTGCCCTCCTCGATGGCGCGCATCGTCCGCCACCCCAGCACCACCGGACCGTCGATGAGCATCACGCGCTGCACCTCGGGCTCCAGCGCGGACTCGAGGAATCCGCGCATTCCGACCGACAAGACCTCCCATGCGTCGGCGCCCCGCGGAGGCGAGGCGAGGGAACGCAGTGTCAGATCACGCTCGACCTCTTCGAACACCGCGCGGAACAGTTCGGCCTTGTCCTTGAAGTGGTGATAGAACGCACCCCGGGTGCCGACGCCCGACCTCGCGACCAAATCCGAGATGCTGGTGTCGAAAAATCCCTTCTCGACGAACAGTGCGCGGCCGGCGTCCACGAGGTCGCGCCGCGTCCGGTCTCCGCGCGCGCGGCGCTCGACGTCGGTGCCGCCCCGCTTGGCCATGCCGAGCATCGTAGCAACATTCAGGATGAAGGTTGCGGGTCGGTCAGCGCACGATCCCGACAACCGGCATGAGCCCGAGTTCACTGTGCGACTTGAACCCCGGTGGCGCGTCGCAGATGGCCGGAATCGAGTTCACCGGCTCCATCGCCGTCCACACATAGCCGATATAGCCGGGCTTTGCCGTCTCGCGAGCATGCTGGTCGCCGCGAAGGATCAACTCCGTGCCGGGATCACCCTCGATCACTATCCGGTAGTGGTAGTAGGGCTCCCAGTCCGGTTTCGGCTCGATGGCGTCGTGGTCGATGAACGCGTACAGCTCGTGCAGCGTGATGAACGGCCTACCGTCAACCCATGCGGTCCACAGGTGATGTTGGGAGGCGACGGTCCCCGACTTGATCACCCCCTTCAGCCCGGGCATGTCCATGTCGGGCGAGCCCTCGTACGGGATGTCACGGGTGGCGAGGCCGAGCTCGACGTCGGTGGTGAACTTCTCGACCGTCTTGCCAAGTCCCTCCACCACCATGGTCAGTGACTGGGCGAACAGCGACCACGCGTCGGCGAACAGATTGCCTTTGGCGAACTCGTCGGGCGTTTTGCCGAATCCCATCTCGTCCAGGTACTTCAAGGTGTCCTTGTTGAAGTTCACCGCTTCGTAGATGTGAATGTGGTCGGTCTTGCCGACGATGCGGGCCAGCGTGAGCACCAGCAGGTCTGCGGCGTAGCCGGGATGGATTCCGCCGGCGTGAAACGAGGTATGCCCCTCTTGGCACGCGGCTTCGATCTTGTCGATGTCCGCGCCGTTGGTTTCGGTCCTGTGCCACCAGGCGCCGCCGGAGGCGACGACGCTCTTGCCGCCGCGCAGCAGCCGGCAGATCTCGTCGACGTCCGACCACAGCGGCGCGTAGAAAACGCAGTCGGCGTCGAGCGCCTCGAGGGCGTCCTTGTCGGTGGTGGCCAGGACGCCGATGGGAGGTACCCCGACCAGCTCGCCGGCGTCCTTGCCGACCTTCTCGGGGCGATTGCACAGCACACCGACAACGTCGAATGTCGGGTTGTGGGCCATGTGGCGCAGCGCGAGCGTGCCCACATTGCCCATGCCCCACTGAATGACGCGGTACTTCTTGTCGGTGGTCGTCTGGACGGACATGCGGCGACGCTACCAATCATCCGTAATCACCATATGCGATTTCGTAAACGCTCATTTCCGTTACTCGATGGACAACCTGCATGCTGTATGTTGCCGGTATGGCAGACGACGAGGTTCGCGCTTACGGCTCGGTGGCACCGCTGAAAGTCGGCTTGCTCAACGACTATCCGACGAGGGCGGGAACCGACAACGACACTCTGGACAGCCTGCGACTGGTGTTCGACGAGGCGGTTGCCTCAGGGCTCGTCGACCGGCCGATCGAGCTGATCGAGCGCAACGTGATCGGCCTGCCCAACGGCACCTACCAGGCCGTCGAGCAGGGTTACGACGAGCTCGTGGCCGAAGGCTGCCTGGCGATCTTCGGCCCATATGTCTCCGACAACGCCGTTCCGCTTGCTTCGCACGCCAACCGCATCGCCAAGGTGCCCAACATCATCCTCTCGGGCTCAGAGGGGGCGTTGAGCGAATGGACATTCGCACTCAACAATGGGTCGATGCCGGAGGAGCCGGTGATGTTGGCGGCGGTGATGCTCGGCGACGGTCGATCGCGGATCGCGATCGCATACGAAGCATCGCTGATCGGGAAGGAATACCTGGCTTTCGCGGAGAAGGCCTATTCGGCTGCGGGTTTGAAAGTCGTTGTAACCGTGTCTATTCCGCAGGTAGAGGCCGACAAGGCCGTCGCGGTGAAAGAGCTGCGAGCTGCCGAACCCGATGCACTCGTACACGTCGGGTTCGGCCACGGGCTGTGGGGGTTCTCCGACGCGCTACTCGCCGCCGACTGGGATCCGCCGCGCTATACAACCACCGCCTTCGAGATGGCGCACATCAACGCCGAGTGGAGGCACCACCTGCGCGGCTGGATCGGACTCGACAGCTACGACGAGCGCAACACGGTCGGGCAGGCTTTTCTCGATCGGTTCGAGGCGAGGTACGGTCGCAGGCCCGGGCATTCGATGCCCGGACTCGCCCACGACGTCGCGACGGTAATCGTGCGCGGTCTTGCGGCCGCCCGGCCGCTGACCGGTGAGGGGGTGAAAGACGGCATCGAGCAGGTGAAGCTCGTGCCGTCGGCCAGCGGGGCACCCGGGACGTTCCTGCGCTTCGGCCGATTCATCCGCCAGGGCTGGCTGGGGTCGGATTACCTGATCGCGCGCAAGGTCCTGCCCGACGGCAGTGCACACGTCTTCCACTCGGCGCCCAGCGACCACATTTCACGGGCGGTGGGCGTCAGCAGCGTCTAACTGGACGGGCCTAGCTGAATGGCACCGAACACCGGCGCCGCCACGACGCCCGGCGGTGCGGAGAGCACATCGGGAATCGCTCGTACCGCGCCCATCGCGATCATGAGATGACCGGGTTGCGCATGCGTGCCATCGGCCGGCTTGTCGTCCAATCCGACGTCCAACTGCAACTCGAAGCTAGGCTTGCCCTTGATGACCGCGCGAATCAACGGGGCCTTTTCGCCGCGCGCGAGGGGTTTGAGTCCCCACTGCGGGAGATCGCGGGTCAGCACCCATTCCTCGTGGATTGCGAGCAGAGGCCGACCGGACCAGTGGCCCACCCACGAGAACCGTTGTCCAACGACAGTTCCCGCTTCGATCGTGCCCGCGCGCACCTCGATGTCGTGGGGGAGGGTCGTGGCCTCGACCGACACATCGACGTGCGACAGCGTGATACCCAGAACGTCCGCGGTGGCATTGAGCGCCTGGCGGTAGGCGAGGTCGAGCTTCTTGATGATCGGTGAGTCGGCGCTGACGTCCTCGGGTGGGCGACCCATACCCATCAGGTCGACGAGCATGGGCCTGCTGTCGACGGCCGACACATCGGTGGCCTCGTACAGATCGATACGGTCGATGGTCTTCGAGAGCGCCGTCACCGTCGCGACGAGGCGCTCGAACATGAAGCCCGGATTCTCACCCGCCGCGTGGAATCGTGACCCGCCCGCACGGCAGGCTTCGACGAACGCCGCCTCGGTCTCGGCGCCGTAGGTTGGTAGATGGTTGTAGGAAGTCGTGGTGATCACATTGATCCCCGATGCGAGGAGTCGGCAGATGTCCTCGGCATTGGTTTCGACGACGTGTGCCTTGCTTGCCGCATGAATGACCACGTCGGGCTGCAGCGCGAGAATCTCGTCCTTGTCCGTGGTGGCCAGCACACCGGTGGTAGGGGGCAGGCCGCACAGAGCGCCCGCGTCCTGACCGGCTTTCGCCGGGTCGTACACGAGGACGCCGACCAGTTGGAAATCAGGATTCTCGATCAATTCCGCCAGCGCAGGCGTTCCGACCGCGCCCGTTGCCCACTGCGCAACTCGAGTTGCCAATAGAACGCTCCTGGTTGCAGTTTCGCGAGTACCGCGGTCGCTGGATTCGTTCAACCTACATCATGTAGGTTCTCAACCAACAACCTGTAGGTTGTGCGGGCCGATGTGGCAGTGAGGAGCGTTCAGATGGCCGAACCGGCGACCGTTGAGGAACTCGAACAGAGCATCCGGGACGCGCAGGACAGATTCAACGAGGGAATGGGGGCCGACGGCGACTTCTCGCCGTATCCGAAGCTCAAGGAACTGCGCGCCCAGAGCCCCGTGCACGCCGGCTGGCCCGAGATGGGCATGGTCGGCAACTCCGGCGACGGACCCCAGACGTTCACGGCCTACACGTTCGACACAGTGAAGGCGATTTTCACCGACAACATCACGTTCAGCACGCGCTGCTACGAGGACGTCGTTCGTCCCCTCCAGGGTCCGACGATCCTGGAGATGCAGGAACCCGAACACGCGGTTTACCGCAGGTTGCATGAGTTCGCCTTCGCCCGTCCCTCGATGAAACGGTGGGACACCGAACTCGTCGGTCCGCTCGTGGACAGCACCATCGCGAAGTTCAAGGACGCCAAGAAGGTCGATCTCGTCGACAAGGTCTTCATGCCCATACCGGTCCGGGTGATCGCCGCGCTGCTGGGTCTTCCCGATTCCGACGTCCTGTGGTTCCACCGTCTCGCCATCGACCTGCTGGGCTTTCGCGGGGACATGGACTGCGCAATGCGTGCGTCGGCCGAGATGAAGGAGTACTTCGTCGGGATACTGGCCGACCGTCGCAAGGCCCCGAAAGACGACATGGTGTCGATCCTGGCCGCCTCGGAGGTCAATGGGGTCAAGATGACCGACGAGCAGATCTACGGATTCATGCGAAACCTGTTGCCTGCAGGCGCGGAGACCACATCGCGGTCGACGGCCAGTCTCGCCTTCGGGCTGCTGACGCACCCTGAACAACTCGACGCCGTTCGTGAGGACCGCAGCCTGCTGCCGCAGGCGATCGAGGAGGGCATCCGCTGGGAGACCCCGCTGCTCAATTTCATGCGAGAGGTCACCTGTGACACCGAGATCGGTGGAGTGGCGGTTCCGAAGGGGGCCACGATGATGCTCAGCCTGGGTAGTGCGAACCACGACGAAACCCGCTGGGACGATCCGGAGAAGTTCGACATCTTCCGGGAACGTAAGCCGCACATCGGGTTCGCCCACGGTGCGCACGTCTGTCTCGGCATGCACCTGGCGCGGCTGGAAAGCACCAAGATCTTCAATGCGCTGTTCGACGAGCTGCCGGGCCTGCGCCTGGATCCCGACGCACCGCCGCCGTACATCACCGGCACGATGTTCCGGTCACCGCCACGTCTCGACGTGATATGGGACTGAGGAATAGGCGATGACGCGGGTAATCCAATGGGCGACAGGCATCACCGGAATGATGTCGCTGCGCCACGTAATCAGCCGTCCTGACCTCGAACTCGTCGGAGTGCGCGTCTACGACCCGGCCAAGACAGGAGTCGACACCGGCACCCTGTGCGGTGTCCCAGAGACAGGCGTGTTCACCACCGACGACCGCGACGCGATCCTCAACTCCGAGGCCGATGTAGTCCTCTACATGGGCAAGGTGGAAACCGACACCGAAGGATGTTTCGCCGATGTCTGCGACCTGCTCGCGTCCGGCAAGAATGTGGTAGCGACGGGCAGCCGCTTCATCCATCCGCGGTCGCTTCACGAGTCGCTCGCCGATGGGATCGAGAATGCCTGTCGTGCAGGCGGTTCCTCCTTTCTGGGGCTGGGGCTGTATCCCGGTTTCGTCGGAGAATCGCTCGGCCCTCTGCTGTCCCGCCTGACTCAGCGCACCCGCCACATCAGCGTGCGCGAGGTGCTGAACTACTCCACCTACGCCAGCCACGACCTGATCTTCAACGCGATGGGTTTCGGCCACGCTCCAGAGGACACCACCCCGCTGCTCAGTAACACCGACTATGCGGCGAGCGCGTGGATCGGCAGCGCCACCGTGCTCGCGCAGTCGCTGGGCCTGCAGATCCGGTCGGTTGAGGGCTTCCGCGAGGTCGCAACGACCCCGCGGCCGTTGACGGTCGCGGCGGGGGAGATCCCCGCAGGCACCGTCGGCGCCATGCGCTTCGGCGTGACCGTCGACTGCGGTGAGACGACCATGTCGGTCGAACATCTCACCCGCATGGCAGACGATCTGGCTCCTGACTGGCCGACCGAGATCGGGTACGAGGTGACGTTCGAGGGGGAGCCCAACATGCGGATCCACCTTGTGATCGGTTCTCCCGATGAGGATCACGCCGAGCAGGGGTGTTTGGCCACCGCGATGCACGCGGTCAACGCGATACCGTCGGTCATCGCCGCGCTGCCAGGGCAATACGACCTCTCGACGATCGCGCCTTTCGTGGCGCACTGGACCAACCGCGCATGACCGAAATCTCGTTTGCGGATCGCGTCGTGATCGTCACCGGTGGCGGTCGCGGATTGGGTGAGGCTTACTGCCGCGAACTCGCCCGACGCGGTGCCGCGGTGGTCGTGCACGACAACGGTGCCGACACCGCGGGCAGCGGCCGCGATCCAGGCCCGGCCAACGACGTCGCGGCCGCGATCGTCTCTGAGGGTGGACGTGCGGTGCCGTGTACCGCCGACGCGAGTTCTCCGGACGGCGGACAGGAGGCCGTGGACCTCGCGGTTCGTGAGTACAGTCGTCTGGACGCGATCGTGGCCAACGCCGGAATCGCCTTCAATGCTCCGTTGGAGGACTGGCCGGCGGAGAGGTTCGAGGCGTTGTTCCGTCACCACGTATTCGCGGCCTTCAACGTGGTCAAACCCGGATTCGACGTGATGAAGCGGGCCGGTTATGGTCGCCTGGTCTTCGTATCCTCAGCGGCAGGTGTTTTCGGCCAACACGGCATGGCTGGTTACTCTGCGGCGAAGGCGGGCATGCTCGGGCTCATGAACGTCGCGGGACTTGAGGGCGCCGAACACGGCATCACCGCAAACGCGATCATGCCGATGGCCCGAACGCGGATGGCTGACGCTGTGATGGGTGAAGCCAGCCAGACAGCGGAGGGCAGCGCCTTTCTGGGCACGTTGCGGAGAGACCAGGTGGCGCCCGTTGTGGCATATCTGGCAAGTGAGGCGTGTACGCGGACGCAGACCGTCCTCAGTGCCTTCCGCGGCCGGGTGGCGGCCGTTCAGATCGGCGTCACCCGCGGATGGTCCAGTCCCGGTGGCAGTCTCAGCGCTGAGGACGTCGCGTCGCACTTGGCCGAGATCCTCGACACCACAGAGCTCCTTGTCCCACGGTCGCTTTATGACGAGATGGCCTACGACGCGGCGCGAGATCAGTGACGGATGCCATCGAAGGCCGTGACTCCGGCAAGAGTCGCGATGCCCACGGTCGGCGCCGGACCAGGGCCAAGCCGGGCGACTACCTCGTGGCGCTCAGCGCCGCCACGGCATCCGTGCCCGTCATCGGGCGGCATCTCGAATTGCTCGGTGGATTCGCGGCGCTCGGCGTCGGCGGTCGACCCTATCTACCGGGGATTTTGACCGGTATCGCCCAGCCGCGTCTGAGCCTCGGCGCAGCGAAACGGCGTCGTGCGCAACGTGCGTCGACACCGAGCGTCTTGACCGAAGCGTTGTACGGCATCGTTGAGCCGGCGGACCTTGAGCAGCCATGGCCGTCGCACCCGAATGTCGCGCCTTTCTGGAAGGTGCGAGGGCAACGTCGATACGTGCACAGGTCATCGGTGCGCTACGGTGACCACCCGCGCCAGCTGCTCGACGTATGGCGACTCGGCGATCTACCGCCCGAGCCCGCCCCCGTTCTGCTCTTCATTCCCGGCGGCGCTTGGGTTTTCGGCCGGCGCGAGCTGCAGGGTCATGCGTTGATGGCTCATATGGCACGGCGTGGGTGGGTGTGTTTGTCCGTCGCCTACCGGACGAGTCCGCACCACCGTTGGCCGCGACAGCTCGAAGATGTGACGGCTGCTCTCGCGTGGGCGGGGGCGAATGTCGACCAGTACGGTGGTGATCCGGACTTCGTTGCGGTAGCTGGATGTTCGGCGGGTGGTCATCTGGCGAGCCTGGCAGGATTGGCTTCAGACGCCGGGACCTCCGTCGACGCAGTGGTCAGCATCTATGGCCTCTACGACTGGCAGGACCGGTCCACCAGGGAACGCGATCGCTTCATGCGCTTCCTCGAGCGGATCGTGGTCAAGCGGTCACAGGCTCGACACCCGGAGGTTTTTCTCGCGGCCTCTCCGATCGACCAGACTCATGCATCGGCGCCGCCGTTCCTGGTGGTCCATGGCAGCGCGGACGCGATCATTCCCGTGGCAGAGGCACGTTCTTTCGTCGCGCGACTGCGAGCGGTATCGCGTGCGAAGGTCGGATACATCGAGCTACCCGGTCTCGGCCATGGTTTCGACCTGATCGACGCCAGGCACACGGCGCCCGTCGTGGCGGCGATTGGCCGGTTTCTCACCCAGATGCACCGCGACCACACCGCAGCGCGAGTCCGTCGTCGGCGACCGCGTCAGTTTCCGAAGCCGGTATAGCTGCGGATCAGCGGAAGATCGGCCATGGTCGCGAAACCCGCCGGCGCATCGCACACGGCCGGGATGGCGTTGACCACCTGCATGGCGACGGTGATCAGGCCTGCTTTCACATGCTCTTCGATCGAGGCCTCACGGGAGAAGCTCGCCAGCGGAAAGAAATGTGTGCGCATCGACGGATCGCCTTCGATGGTCAACGTCCAGCCGTCCAGCGGTTTGGGCCAGTGCTCGGGATATTCGCCGCCGATCGTCCATAGTGTTTCGAATTCGACGAGGGTCGTGCCGTTGCGATGGCCGCGGAAGTTCCATCGCTGCCCGGCCGTGGTGCCCGCTTCGACCACACGGCCGAACATCTCGAAGTCCTTGGTCGCAGGCACGGCTTCGAGGGTCACCGAGACGTCGTCGATGCCCGCGTTCAACGTGTCGGAGATGAACCAGGTCTGCTCGACGAAAAGCTTTGTGAGGAAACCAAGATATTTGTTAGCCGTGGGCGTCACGTCTTCTGGTGGCCGCCCGAACCACATTCCGTCGAAGGTGATCTCGGTGCTCTCCCACAGGGTCCAGTCGGCGCGCTCCTGCAGAGTGACTTGATCGATGGTGCGGCTCATGCCTGACAGCGCCAGCGGCAGAACGCCGGACAGGTTGCCCGGGTTCAGTCCGCTGCCGTGGATAGTGGCGTTGCCCTGCTTGCATGCCGCCTGCAGGCGCTGCCGATCCACCTCGGGGATGCGCTGTGGGTGGAACAGAAACGACGGCGTCGCCACGTTCTTTCCGGTCTCCAGAAGTGCGCAGACATCATCGAGGTCGGTGAACGATGGCGCGTAGAGAACGAGATCGGCATCGAGCGCGAGGATTTCCGATGTGTCAGTCGTCGCGGTGACGCCGATTGGATCGCGGCCGACGATCGTGCCCAGGTCAACGCCGTTCTTTGCCTCGGAGTAGACCCGAGCACCGACGAGTTGGATATCGGGCCGGTGATCGATGATGGCGGTGACCATCTCGGTACCCACTCCGCCGGTGGCCCACTGGATGACTCGTATCGGTCGCGTGCTTGTCAACGGACAGCTCCCTTCAGCCCCAACACCAAGTTCACTGTATCGAGGGTGATAATGTTTATTCTCGCTATTCGCTAAGTGAGGTTCTCTATGGATGATGTGCTGAGGTATAAGGGCAAGTCCGTCGTCGTCACGGGCGCGGCGTCGGGAATGGGGGAAGCTGCCGCGCGGATTCTCGTCGACCTGGGGGCGACCGTCACAGCGCTCGACATCAACGCGACAAAGGTGGCCGTCGACCGAACGCTGACGATCGATCTGCGGGACCGCGCCAACATCGAGGAAGTCGCCGCGTCGATCGATGGGCCGATCGACGGCCTGTTCAGCTGCGCGGGTCTGCCGGGTCCTCCGTTCAGCGAGTGGGACACCGTTCTCGTGAATTTCGTCGGCGCTCGTCATCTGGCCGAGCAACTCGTGCCGAAGATGTCGAAAGGGTCAGCCATCTGCGCGATTTCGTCTTCGGCGGCAATGGGCTGGCAGGGACATAGGAAAGTGATCACCGAGCTTCTGGAAACGAAAGGCTTTGACGCCGCGGTCGAATGGCTCACCGCGAGCGAGAAGAAGTGGTCGTGGAGCGGTTACGCCTACTCGAAGTACATCACCGATGCGTGGGTGGGTTGGTGGTATCCGGAATTGGCGAGTAAGGGCATCAGGATCAACTGCATAAACCCCGGCCCCACCGAGACGGCAATGATGCCGGCGTTCCAAGACTTCGCCACCAAGGAGGTCGTTGACCAGTCAGTTGGCCCCGTCGGCCGCTACTCGAGGGCGGAGGAGCAGGCCTGGCCGCTGGTGTGTCTGGGCAGTCCGCGGTTCAGCTATGTCGGCGGTACGGTGCTGTGGACCGACGGCGGGTGGGAGGGTGCGATGACGATGGATCGCCATCAGGCGACGTGGACAGACACCGCAGACCGGGAGATGTCCAAGAACAGTTGAGCCGTCGGTCAGATGAAGTCTGATCCTCCATCGACGTTCACGGTCGCGCCTGTGACGTAGCCGTTGCGATGAGACGCGAGATAAGCTGTGGCAGAGGCAATTTCCTCGGGCAATCCCGCGCGGCCGATGTCGCAGGGGTGGCCGTAGGTGTTCTCGACCCACTTCATCACGTCGTGCGGATCGGCGGAGTCGAGGCCCTCGGCGGCCAGCGTGTCCTTGAGCACCTCGGTGAAGCTGGCCGTCACGATCGTGCCGGGACATACGCAGTTCACCAGGATCCCCTCGGGTCCAAGGCTCTTGGCGAGGTTCTTGGTGAAGCTCGACAGTGCGGCCTTCGTGGCCGTGTAGGCCACCAGGCGTGCGCTCTGTCGCTGGATCGAGTGCGCGGACAGCGTGACGATGCGGGCCCAGTCGGCGGCGCGGAGCATGGGCAGCGCTGCGCGCACCGAACGGACCGCGGACATCGTGCCCAGGTCGAACGCGGCGTGCCAGTCGTCGTCGTCGAGTTCCTCGAACGGGCCTGCACCCGGGCCGATCGTATGCACCAGGACATTGAGCTGGCCCCACGCATCGCCCACCGCGGCATACCCGGCCGCGATCGATTCAGCGTCGGCCATATCGACACTCAGCGCGAGGACCTCTGGCGCACCCGCGCTTCGAACCCGCTCAGCCGCCGACTCCAGAGCCTGCTGTCCACGCGCCATGATCGCGACCGAAGCACCCTCGGCGCCAAGGGTTTCGGCAATCGCCAGTCCCATTCCCTTGCTGCCTCCGGTGACGACAGCTTTGGCGCCGGTAAAGCCCAGATCCATGGTGTGTACTCCTCAGTTCTTATTGGCGCGAGCGCGCGGCGCGAGATGAACGATGTCGCTGACGACCGTCGGGTTCGCGCGCGCGATGGCAATGAAGGACAGCAAGGCGTTCGCGACATCGTCGACCGCGGACATCTCGGCCGGAATCTGACCCTCCTGGGCCCATGTCCGGTACAGGTCCGCCAGCAGATCTCGGTCGGCGCCCCGCAGGATCTCGGTTCCCTCGGTCGGGCCGATACTCACCCGGATGACGGGCAGCTCCGGATGCTCGGCCCGCCATGATCGCAGGATCTCGTCGAGTGCGGCCTTGCTTGCGTGATACGCCGCGACGCCCGCGCGGGGTCTTCCGACGTCGTGACTCGAGGCGATGAGCGCGACGGCGTTGTCGGCGAGGTGCGGCACTGCGGCGCGCAACAGGTGGGAGGCGCCGACCGCGTTGACGGCGTAGGTGTGCATCCACGTCGTCACATCGGTGTCTTCGATCAACGCGAATGGCGCAGAGGCGCTGGTGAACACGACCACGTCGAGGCCACCGAGTAGTGCTGCAGCCTCGCCGACGACGCGTTCGATGGCCTGCGGGTCGGACACATCGAGCTCGTGCGCGGAGCCGCCGAGCTGTTCGGCCAGTTTGGTCAGGATGTTCACCCGTCGTGCCGCGAGTGCGACTCTGGCCCCCCGGGACTGAGCCGCCAGCGCCAGGGCCTGCCCGATACCCGAGGATGCGCCGACGATGAGCATCCGTATCCCCGCGATGTCGGAGTGCGGATCAGTCATACCTTGCTTCCCCTGCCTGCTTCCGTTGTCGTCGACAGCGAATCGATGATCGCCCGGACGGTGCGACAGCACCTGCCGCATTCCGATCCTGCCCCGCACGCGGCGGACACCTGTTTCGGGGTCCTTGCTCCCGCGACGATCGCGGCAGAAACCGTCTCGTTGGTGACACCGTGACACAAGCAGACATACATCAGTGCAGGTCCGTCCCGCTGGTCTCGGTCAGACGCATCGCGTTGACGAACCGTCCGACGAAGACGGGCGGATAGGCGCCAATACCGGCCGCGGTCAGCCAGGACGCCGCAACCTCCGACTGCTCGACCCATACGAGTGCCTTGTCCGGATCCGCCAGTTGCTGCAGGAACATCACCTCGTGCGGGGTGTCAAACGCGCGGTAGACCAGAGTTCTGCGAATCCCGGCCCTGGCGAACTGAGACAGGGACTCGCGCACCCGGATCATGAATTCGTCGACGTCGTCGACCGGGGTGATGGCGGCGACCACGATCTCAGTGCCCGGTGCCGGAGGGTCACCGATATCAAAGCGCTGAACCGTCTCACCCGCGAATACCGCGGGAAGGTCATCGAGACCAACCGCATCGAACCATTCGAAGAGTTCAGGGGACCGAAGAAGGTCCACCAACGGTTGCCGGGTGCGAACACCGATGACGACCAGCACCCTGCCCGACTCGACGATCGATTCGTAGATGAACGCGTAGCGGGTCCCGAGGTCCCGCAGCCGCACTTCGTGATGTGCCAGCACCGGCCACACCCGTCCGGGATCGCCGACCACGAACTCGACCGCGAAGACGAAGCTGCGGAGATCGGGGGCGCCCATGATTATCCATTCTCGCATGTGAGAATGATGGTTCTCTAGTGGAGGTGGACATGTTGAACTTCAACGACAAAGTGGTCCTGGTCACCGGTGGTGGCGCGGGGATCGGGCGAGCGACGGTATCGGCGTTCGCGGAACACGGGGCAACGGTCGTCGCACTCGAAGTCGACGAGCGCCGCGCTGACGAGCTGCGGGCAACGGACGCCGACGTGCAGGTGATACACGGTGACGCCACCGATCGCGTCGACGTGTCATCGCTTGCAACGACGATCGCTGAACGGTTCGGGCGTCTCGACGTGTTGGTCAACAACGTCGGTCACTTCGTGACGCGTCCGACTCCGTTCGAGGAGCTGACCGACGAGCAGATCGATGACATCTACCGGGTCAATCTCAAGCACATATTCTCCGTCACTCGTGCCGTGCTGCCGCTTCTGAGGGCGGCCGGTGCCGGTGCGAGCATCACGAACATCTCGTCTATCGAAGGGTTCCGCGGTATTCCGCAGTTCGCGGTGTATGGGGCGTTCAAGGCTGCGGTCACCGGTTTCACCATGAGCCTGGCCTTGGAGTTGGGCCCGGAAGGCATTCGCGTCAATGCGGTCGCACCGGAAACCACCGACAGCGCCCAGGTTCCACTCGACCGGATGATCCACGAATCGCAGCGCCATCACATTCCACGGTGGATTCCGCTGGGCCGCTTCGGCACACCGGAGGACATCGCAGGCTGCGTTCTATTCCTGGCCAGTCCGTTGGCGTCGTGGGTCTCGGGAACCGTGGTGCACGCCGATGGTGGCGCGCTGGCCGCTGCCGGTTGGTATCGCGACGACCGGGGCACGTGGACGAACATGCCGGTGATCAAGGGCAACAGCATGCGGCCCGCCGAATAGCAGAAAATGCCATTGCGACAGCCGATAACACCTATTCTCGTGCTGTGACATACAGGGTGAAGGTTGACCCGTACTACGACCCTTTCGACTTCGAGATCGACGACGATCCATATCCGGTGTGGAAACAGCTGCGTGACGAAGCACCTCTTTATCACAACGACAAGTACGGGTTCTATGCGCTGAGCAGGCACTCTGATGTCGCCCGCGAGTTGGTGAACTGGCAGGACTATCGCTCCGGTCGGGGCACGGTCATCGAGGTGCTGCTCAACCGTATCGAGGTGCCCCCGGGCATCATCTTGTTCGAGGACCCGCCGATCCACGATCTGCACCGACGCCTCTTGTCGGGCGTCTTCACGCCGCGGCGCATGGCCGCGATCGAGCCGTTAGCAAGGGAGTTCTGTCGACGGTCACTGGAACCGCTGGCCGACGCCGATCGATTCGACTTCATCGCTGATCTGGGCGCGTGGATGCCGATGCGAACCATCGGATACCTGCTGGGCATACCCGAGGACAAACAAGTCGCCATTCGGCAGAAAAACGACAGATTGCTTGAACTCTCCGGCGACAGTCCAGGTGAGGTCGCAGCGGACATGCTTGCCAATTCGGGTTCCATGCTCGAGGAGTTCATCGACTGGCGCTACGACCATCCCTCCGACGATCTGATGACAGACCTCGTCAACGCGGAGGTGGAAGAGCCGGATGGCACCCGCCGGCGGCTCACCCGCGCCGAGGTTCTGACCTACACGGGGACCGTCGTCGGTGCCGGCAATGAAACCACGACGCGGTTGATCGGGTTCGCGGGTCAGTTGCTGTCAGACCATCCCGACCAGCGGCGCGCGCTCGCAGCCGATTTCACCCTGATCCCCAACGCCGTCGAGGAGGTCCTCCGTTTCGAAGCGCCGTCACCGGTGCAGGCCCGGTACGTGGCTCGCGATGTCGAGCACTACGGACAAACGGTTCCCGAAGGTTCGATCATGCTGTTGCTCAACGGTTCGGCCAATCGTGACGACCGTCAGTTTCCCGACGCGGACACTTTCGACATCCACCGCACAGGTGCTCACCTGTCGTTCGGGCACGGCATCCACTTCTGTCTCGGCGCCGCGCTGGCACGAGTGCAAGCGAAGGTCGCACTGGAGGAGGTGCTCGCCAGATGGCCCGACTGGGAGGTGGACTATGCCAGCGCAAGGCGTGCTCACACGACCAGCGTCAGAGGGTGGGCAACGCTTCCAGTGAGGGTATGACATGACGAATACGGTTGACTCGACTGCGGATTCGAGCACAAGGACGGACACGTATTCGCCGTGGCCGGTGCGGATCGGGTGGGGACTGTTCATCGTCGCCTACCTCGTCTTCGCGGTGATAACCGTCGCAACCATTCAGTCCGGGTTGCACGGCGACCCCGAGCGGACCAACCCCAACCCGGGTCCGGCACCGTATGCACCTTTCCTCGGCTTCGACAACTGGCCGCTCGCGGTGTCCATCAGCTCGATCCCAATGGCGATCGGCCTGATCACCGCGCTGGTCTGGCTGTCGTGGCGGCAGCGCAGGGTGCACTGGGCGGTCATCATCGCATTCGCCGGTCTCATCACCGGCGCGCTGGACCCGCTCGCCAACTGGGCGACGTTCGCGATCTTCGACCCCCGCATGCTGCACTTCCCGCTGACATGGCCCTACGTCAACATCTCGCCCAATCTCGAACCGGCACTGGCGTTCCTGGGCGGCTACGCGGCCTACTACCTGCTGAACGGCCTTGGTTTCCTCCAACTCAACGACCGCCTGCTCGACCCGTTCATGCGGCGCGTGAACGGGCTTGCAAGCCATCGGTTGGTCAGGGTGTTCATCGGGTCGATGATTCTTGCGATTCCGATCAATGGTCTCATTCAGTTCACCTGGATGCGGGCCGGCATCTTCTTCTACACCGAGGCCGTCGGACCGGTGCTGCAGATCGGACACGTCCATTTTCCGCTGATCATGGCGGTCTACGACTCGATCATCTTCGGCATGGTCGCGGTGATGTGCGTCCGCGATGAGAACGGCGACCTGGTGCTGATCAACCGCATCGCACGCTGGCTGCCTGCTCGGGCGGGCAGGCCCAAAGTGACCTTGACCAGGCAGCTGCTCGTTTCGATGACGGTTGGACTCGTATCGTTCGCCACGCCGCTTGCTGTGCTGGCCGGGCTGCGGGAGGCCGGTCTGTCGCGGCCAGCGTACGACCAGAACCCGTATCCGAACGTGAAGGTGTATGACCCGTATGGCCATCTCGAGGAAGCGGGTAAGCCCGGTCCCTTCTTCAGTTGACACGACAGACGTCGCCTATCTCGAGTCAGGCGCCAACGTGGTGACTTTCTCGACAATTCCGATGGCCAATCCGGCTGCCGCGTCGGCGCATTGGCGCATTGCGCGGGAAGCGGCTTCGGCGAAGTGTGATTCGACCGTCTATGCCAGCGGCAGTGGCAGGAAGCGGGAAATTCAGCCTGTTCCACAGTATCCCCGCGACGGCCTCCGCTAACTGGTACGCATTCATCATGAGCGCGAAGCGGCCGGGACCAACTGACAATGCGCCGATTCGTGTCGTGCAGTGGACGACGGGCAGCGTCGGTCGACGGTCGGTGCGGGCCATCGCGACCAATCCGCACCTGGATCTCGTCGGCTGTTACGCGTGGTCGCCGGACAAGGTGGGAACCGATGCCGGTGTGCTTGTCGGGATCGGCGAACTCGGCGTGGTCGCCACCGACGACGTGTCAGAACTCCTGGCGCTGAAGCCCGATTGTGTCGTGTACAACCCGATGTGGCCGAACGTCGATGAGCTGGTTGAGATCCTCGCCGCGGGAGTCAACGTGGTCACGACAGCGGCGTTCATCAACGGTCACAATCTGGGTCCGGATCGTGAACGCCTCGACGATGCCTGTCGACGCGGTGGTGCGACGATCTTCGGGTCGGGAATCAACCCCGGCGCCGCCCAGTTGCTCGCCATCGTCTCGGCGACTATCTGTGACCGCATCGACAAGGTGAGCATCACCGAGTTCGGGGACAGCACCCTCTACGACTCGCCGGAGACCGAGAAGCCGGTCGGCTTCGGGCAACCCATCGATCACCCCGACCTGCAGGAGATGACGGCGTCCGGGACAGCTGTGTTCCGCGAGGCTGTCCTGATGCTCGCCGATGCCATCGGCGTCGAACTCGACGGTGTCCGGTGCACTGCCGAATACGCCCAGACCACTGAGGATCTGCACCTGCCCGCCGATTGGTTGATCGAGAAGGGCTGCGTCGCGGGTGTCGATCTGCGCTGGCAGGGATTCATCGGCGACCGCGATGTCATCGAGATCCGGATGCGCTGGCGCAAAGGCCAGACGCTGCAGCCGGATTGGCAGCACAAGCCGGGCGGGTATCTCATCGAGATCGCCGGCCAGCCTGCGGTGACGACCACCCTCGACTTTCTGCCACCGGCCGACTTCGAAGCAAAGAGTATGAGCGACTTCATGGTCCTCGGCATGATCATCACCGCGATGCCCGCCATCAACGCCATCCCGGCTGTCGTCGCGGCGGATCCGGGAATCGCGACCTACAACGACCTGCGTCTGACCTCACCACGAGGTTTCGTCAGCGGTCTGTAGCACGTCAGGTGCCTGTCACACCGACATCCACCGGTATGGCAGCACCGGTGACGTAGCGGGCCTCATCGGAGGCCAACCAGGCGACGGCCGCCGCGATGTCCTCCGGCATCGTGATCGAATCGGGCAGTAGCTGTTTGGTAAATCCATGCCGCAGAACAGGGTTCGTCTCGGCGGCATTCGCCATCGCCTCGACCATCTCGACGCTGCCCATCGGGGTGACCACGGAACCGGGGTGCAGGCTGTTGACCCGGATCTTGTGCTTTCCGAGCTCCGCGGCGAAAGATCGGGCGAGCCCCGTGATCGCGTGCTTGCTGGCGGTGTAGGCGATCATGAACGGCTCCATCGTCACGCCGGCGGCTGACCCGATCAGGATGATCGATCCGCCGCGTCCGCCGTCGATGATGTGCCTGGCGCCGGCCATCACCGTATTCCAGGTACCGACGACATTGATGTCGATGGTGTCCTGAAAATCCCGAGCTGACACCTGATCCCACGTCGATGGAACGCAGATGCCCGCGTTCGCCACGATGACGTCGAGTCGGCCGAGTTCCGCAACGCTTTCCTCGACAGCCGCGCACAGGCCCCCGTGGTCGCGGGTGTCGACCGCGGCCGTGACTGCGCGCCTCCCGTTGGCGGCGACGAGGGCGGCTGTTTCGGCAAGGTCCTCGGGCGTGGCCGAAGGGTAGGGCACGCTGGGCGGCAGCGGTCCGGCGATGTCGACGAGGATGACGTCGGCTCCGTCGGCGCTCAGCCGCTCCGCGTGCGCGCGGCCTTGCCCGCGGGCGGCGCCGGTGACGAGCGCAACTTTGTCGGTCATATCTGGCACGTGGGTACGCTACACCGCGCGAGAATATGTATTTCTGATTTGCGAGAATCATGCTTGGCGGCGTTGTAGCGTCTGAGCCCATGGGTGTGCTTGACAGTAAAACCGCGTTCATTCTGGGAGCCTCGGCAGGGATCGCACAGGCCAGCGCGAAACTGCTGGCCGCTGACGGGGCGACATTGTTCCTGCTGGGCAGGTCCACCACGAGGTTGGAAGCGACACGTGACAGCATCCACGAGGCCGTCCCGGATGCCGAAATCACGCTGCACAAGGGCGATCCGGAGGATGAAGCCACCGTCAAGGCCGCGGCGCAGGCGGCCTACGACGTTCACAACCGGCTCAACATCGTCGTCGGTACGGTCGCCTCGGGCGGCACGGGCCCGCTCGTCGAGCAGGATCTGGCCACCTTCACAGACTTCGTGATGGGAAACCTGCGGTCCAATTTCCTTGCCTTGCGGTACTCGGCGCCGCTGATGACCGACGGAGGCTCGATCGTCTTCATCTCATCGACGTCGTCGAAGATCCCGATGGAGGGGCTGGGGCACTACTCGGCGGGCAAGGCGGCGCTCGAGATGCTTATCCGCGTCGCCGCTTCGGAGCTGGGACCGCGTGGAATTCGCGTCAACGCCGTCCGTCCCGGGCTGACCGAGGCAGCCACGACGCAGGGTTACATCCACCTGGAGGAGTTGACCACCAGCTTCCTGGAACGGGTTCCACTCGGCAGACTCGGTGTATCCAATGACATCGCCCCCGGCGTGCGCTACCTGGCGGGCCCGGAATCCAGTTGGATGACCGGGCAGAGCTTTGCGATCGACGGAGGCAATGAGGTCCGCGGCGCGCCGCGCGGACCCATGTTCACGGTCTAGTCGGTGTCGATGGCGTTGCGCGGCGCGGTGATAGGGAGGTCCAGCGAGGTCGCGATTCCCGGTGCCGCATCCACGACGTAGGGTATGGCGTTGACGACGCGCATGGCCGTCGCCTCCATCGCGTTGTCGTTGCCCGACTCCGGAGTGTCCTCGGTGCCGAGTTTCAGGTCGCACTGCATGTGCGGCTGGCCCTCGATGATGATGCGGTAGGTACCGTTCGGTGCCGTCGCCCACTCGGGTCCCAGATCCGGTGCCATCCGGTTGATGTGCTCGATGGTGATGACCGGCTTCCCACCGACGATGCCGCTGGTGACGGCTCGAACGGCGCCGACCGTGCCTGCCGGAATGAGGCCGCACGCGACGTTGAGGTCGCGCGGGGTGATCACGCGTTCGTAGGACTCGTCGACGCGTTCGAGTTCGACACCGAGCGCTTTCGCGACCAGGCCGATGGGTGGGCCCCAGGCGAACTGCTGCGCGCCCTCGAGTTCGAGCAGCGGTGTGTAGTCCAGTGGCTCACCGAATCCCATCGCCGTCACCATCAGGTCCCGGTTCGGATAGGCCGAATAGTCGAAGATCTCTTGGGCGTGAATGGACCGGATCCTGTTCGACAGTGTCGTCAGCAGGACCGCGAACTGGTCACCGGCGAAGCCGGGTTCGATTCCCGAGGTGTAGATGGTGACTCCGGCGGCCAGTGCGGCCTCGCGCACCTGGCTGGCAAGGTCGGGAATCCATCTGTCGGGGAACATCATTCCCGGCGTATTCGTGGTCACGATGTTGAGGCCGCCTTCGAGAAGGCGGACATAGTCGCGTACCGCGGCGGCGTCCATCTCGGCACTGGCCGCGCCGTAGACGACGCAGTCGGGCTTCAGCGCGATGATGTCGTCGAGATCATTGGTGGTGGTCACCCCGATGGGGCCCACTCCGACGATCTCGCCGGCATCACGGCCGGTCTTGTCCGGGCTGTGCACCCATACGCCGACCAGCTTTAGATGGGGGCGCCTGACGATCGCACGGATGGCCAGGCTGCTGATCCACCCCGTGGAGATGACGGCTACCCGCAACGGCGCACTGCTCATGAAGTCTGCTCCTTCTGGTTCACAGATCGGGGATCGGAAGTTCAGAATTGGGTCCCTGGAGGCCGCCGTCGACGATGAAGGTCGAGTTGGTGGCATAGCAGTCCTTCGTGCACAGATACAACGTCAAACGGCCGAGGTCGGCGACGTCGCCGATGCGGTGCAGCGGCGTACGCTCCTTCAGTTTCTCCTCCGAGCCCGGCATCAGGTCGAAGCTGGACTGCAGGCCGGTGGTGAGAAATGCGCCGAGAGCGATGGCGTTGACCCGGATCTTGGGCGCGAGTTCCTGGGCCATGGCCCGCGTCAACGCTTCGAGCCCGCCCTTGGCCACCGAGTAGGGCAGCAGACCGCGAATGCCGAACCGCCCCGCGCCGGAGGAGATGTTGACGATCGAGCCGCGCCCGACCTCGAGCATGTGCGGGACGACGAGCTGGCTCATGTCGAATGCGGATGTCACGCAGTAGTCGAAGGTGTCGCGAAGGTTCTCTGACGTGAGACTCAGGAACGGCCCGTACGTGGCGAACCCGACGTTGTTCACGAGAATGTCGATGCGGCCGAATTCGTCGACAGCGGTCTGCGCCACTCGCTCACTGTCGGAGCGGTCGAGCGCATCCGCCGTCAGGGCGAGACCCTTTCCGCCAGCTGCGACGATATCGGCGATCGTCGACTCGACTTCTGACGACGTGCGTGCCGTCCCGACCACCGTCGCGCCTGCCTCGGCGAGCACCCTCGCGATACCCTCCCCGACACCGCGGCCGGCGCCCGTCACGATCGCGACCTGCCCGTCGAGTTGGAACTGTTCTAACGCCACGCCGCGAATCTACACTGACGAGAATCAGAGTTTCCACAAAATGAAAACCGCGCTTTCACAGCTGGTTAAGGTTCAACCCATGAGCCAGTCGCTGCCGCTGCTGCACCACGTGGTCTTCGCCGTCGCACGGGAGCGACTGGACACGGCGGCGGATTACCTCTCGGCGCTGGGCTTTCAATTCCAGGCATTCGACCATGAGGAACTGCACTTGGCGATAAGGCTCGACTGGGACCGGGGGTTCGAACTCATCTCACCTCTCGCTGATGCGCCGACCGACGCGGGGACCGCCGCCGATTTCCTCGCTCGCAACGGCGACGGGTTGTTCTCGGTCGTCGTACGAACCGTCGATTGCGATGCCGCTGAGCACATCGCGGGACGGCATGGCGTCAACGCCGACTTCCGCCAGCATGTCGAGGGGGACGGGTTCGAGGTCACCGAAGTGAAATTGGAGCCACTGTGCGGAATTCCGCTGACTCTGTTGAAGACGAACCTGCCGTGAGGGTTTTCGCTAGCGCTCGGCCAACAGGCCGCTGAGCTGCACGGCCAGGTCCGACTTCTTGACCTTGCCCGTAGCGGTGAACGGAAGCGCACTCTTGTCGGTGATCCAGATGAACTTCGGCACCTTGTAAGCAGACAGCCGGCCGCGCACCTGCGCGCGCAGTTCGTCGCCGTCGAGTACGGAATCACCGCGCGGGACCACGGCGGCGGCGACGATCGTACCGTTGCTGCCGTCCTCCGCTCCGACGACATACGCCTCGAGGACGCCGTCACATTCAGTCAGTGCGAGTTCGACTTCGGCTGGTGTCACGTTGGTTCCGCCCGCAGTCTTGATCAGATCGCCCAGCCGGCCGGTGAACTTTATCCAGCCATCGTCGTAGGCGATACCGCAGTCGCCGGTTCGGTAGTAGCCGTCGGGAGTGAACACGTCCTCGCGCTCGCGCTTGTACAGCCGTTGCATCAGCGAGTATCCGCGCACCCAGATCTCGCCGCTGGTCCCGACGGGCACGGGTTTGTTCGAGTGCCGGATCGACGATGAGGTGCGACAGCCCGTCGATGGAGCGTCCCCCCGTTTCGGCCCGGTCAAGTGGCTGCGCGGGGTAGGGATCCACTCCGATGTGGTTGCCGCACAGTTCGGTCATGCCGAGAGCATTCGGTCCCTGCGGCCGGCGTTCGGGCGGCACCATCGCGGGCATGCTGGTGCGCTGCACCGAACTGAGGTCCCGCAAAGCGAAATCCGGATGTTCGGCAAGCGTCTTGCCCTGTTGCGGCCAGCCCAGCGCGATTGTCGCGCGATGACTCTCGATGAGCTTCAGTGCATCTGCGGCGTCGAACGCCGGCTGAGTGACGAGGGTGGCGCCGTGGTGAATCACCGCGTGTACGCCCGTGATCAGTCCGCCGACCCAGAAGAACGGCATCGCGGTGAACATCACGGTGTCGGGTGTGACCCCGTAGTCGAAGGTGAGGTTGTAGGTGTGGCGTACGAGCGTGCCCTGTGTGTGCACGGGCGCCTTTGGATCACCGGTGCTGCCCGAGGTGTAGATGATCATGGCGTCGTCTGCCGGCGTCACACAGGATTCGACTGTGATGAGGAAGTCATCTTCGATGTCGGTCGGACTGCCGTCGCTGAGCCGGGTCGCCCAGGCTTTTTCGCACGGCCCCCACAGCGCGATCATGCGAAGATACGGGGTTTTGCGTAGGAAGATCCGCGCCGGGTCGCTGGTATCGGACAATCCGGGCAATGCCTTTTCGAGCCGTTCGGCGAAATCGTGGTTGCGGAAAGACGACCAGGCCAAGATCGCGCGCAGATCGGCATGACGTGCCGTCCACGCGAGCTCGGAGGCTTTGTAGAACGTGTTCAAAGGGACCGCGACAGCACCTATGCGCGTTGTCGCGAACCAGGCGAGGGCCCAGTCCACGCTATTGGGCATGAGTATCCCGACGTGGTCGCCCTTGCCGACGCCGGCCGTGATAAGTGCTCGTGCCAGCGCCGCTGAGCGCAGGTCCAGATCAACGTAGGTGAGTGTCTGCCCATCGGCGATCAGAAACGCCTTCTCGCCGAAACGTGCCGCAGATGACCTCACAAGCGCCGGAATTGTCGGGGTGATGGTCGGGAACGGCATAGCGTGGGCATCCTCGCTTCGGACGATCATTGCGCCTCAACAGGATAGTTCCCTATGCGCGATTCGAGAATACCGGTTCTCGGTTGTGGAAACGGCCCACTATGCTGCTGTCATGGATGCGGCTGAAGCGGCACGACTGGATCGGATCGAATCCAGCCTTGCAATCTCCCAGCTGCCCAGCCGTTACGCGATGGCTCTGGATGCACGCGATCTCGATTCGCTGGTCGCGAATTTCGTCCCCGACGTCGACGCAGGCAACGAGGGGACCGGCAGGGACGCGCTCAAACGCTGGTACGGGCGCGTCCTGCGGAGGTTCTACAGGAGCATCCACCTCGTCTGCGGCCATCAGTTCGACTTTGTCGACGAAGACAATGCGACCGGATCGGTCTACTGCCGTGCCGAGCATGAGGACGGCGATGGCTGGTACGTCATCACAATGCGCTACGACGATGTCTATGCGCGCAGCGACGGCCAATGGTGCTTTGTGCAGCGACGCGAACATCCGTGGTACTCCGTCGACGTGACAGAGCGGCCGGGGCCTGACTTTGTCAGGTGGCCGACGGACGTCACGCTTCGGGCGGCCATGCCGCACCGAATGCCGACGTGGAGGGCGTTCTGGGACGCTGGCGACGCGGAACTGCCGTCGCGCCTATCAAGGTCGCCGTGAGCCGACAGGCGCTGTTTACAAAGAGCGCCGCAAATGAAATTCTCATAATTGAATATTGCTGTTATCGCTGCTAGGGAGGAATGTCATTTCCGACGACAAGGTACTCAGTGGAGTGCGTGTGCTCGAGGTCGCCGCATGGACATTCGTCCCCTCGGCCGGGGCTGTGCTGGCGGAGTGGGGCGCGGAGGTCATCAAGGTCGAGCCGCGAGACGGTGGTGACCCACAGCGAGGCCTTGTCACCATGGGAATCGTGGACTCCGGTGGCGGTTCGGTCAACTACATGATCGAGATCCCCAACCGAGGAAAGAAATCTATCGGCGTCGACCTCAGGACACCCGGCGGAAAGCAGGTGGTCCATGAATTGGCAAAGAGTTGCGACGTGTTCCTCACCAGCTACCTTCCCGACCGCCGTAGGAAGTTGGGCATCGATGTCGAGGACATCCGCGCGGTGAACCCGAGCATCGTGTACGTGCGCGGTTCCGGTCACGGCCCCAAGGGGCCCGACTCGGACAAGCCAGGGTATGACGGTGTCTCCTATTGGGCGCGTGGCGGTATCGCGTCAGTGCTGACCGAGGAGTCCGACGAACTCGTGCGGTCGCGGCCGGCGTTCGGTGATCTGCTCGGCGGCATGACGATCGCCGGCGGAATTGCCGCGGCGCTGTACAAGAAGGCCACAACCGGCAAGGGCTCGGTTGTCGACGTGTCATTGCTCGCGCTGGCGGCGTGGAACCTCAGTCCGGATGTCGCGGTAAGCCAAATACATGGTGGGAGTGCTATTCCCAAGTTCGGGCATGCCGATGCGCCGAATCCGTTGGTGGGGACCTATCGGACGAAGGACAACCGTTTCGTTCAGTTGATGATGTTGCAACTCGACAAGTTCTACGCCGAGGCCATGAGTGTCATTGGTCTTCCGGAGCTCGTCGAGGACAAGCGGTTCGCCGATCCGGCGTCGCGATACGAGAACAGGGTCAGCCTGATCGCCCTGCTCGACGAGGCCTTCGCGAAGAAGACCTTGGCAGAATGGCGAGAGGATCTCGCCGGACTGTCAGGAGCGTGGGGCATCGTGCAGACCCCGGGGGAGTTGTGCGAGGACCCGGCTGTCACCGCGAATGGATATGTGGCGCATACCGAAACAGTCAATGGCGTGCCGTTCTCCCTGCCGACCAACCCGGTTCAGTTCGATGAGCAGGCCGTGATTCCACCGGGAGCGCCGGAGCACGGTCAACACACGGAGGAAGTGTTGATGAACGCTGGTATCGACTGGGACACGATCGAGGACTACAAGAAGTCCGGCGCGATTCTGTGAATTCGATGACATCCGAGGTGTCGGGCAGTCCGATCGAATTCGACCCGTTTTCGCAGGACTTCTTCGACGGGGCGTACGACACGTATCGCAGGCTCCGCGACAATGCACCGGTGTATTACAGCCCGAAGTGGGATTTCTGGGCGTTGACGAGGTACGACGACGTGGCGCCTGGGACGAAGGATCATGAGACATTTTCGTCGGCCAAGGGCGCCACTCTGGACATGGTCAAAGCGCACGACGATGCGCTCCCGGTGCCTAAGGTGATCATCTCGATGGATCCTCCTGAGCACGAGAAGATGCGCAAGCTCGTGAGCAAGGTGTTCACACCGCGCGCCATCGCCGCACTGGAGGACATGGTGCGCGAGAAGGTGTACGAATGCCTTGATTCGCTGGACCCGTCGGGATTCGACATCGTGGCGGACTTCTCGGCGCTGTTTCCCAACGAGGTCATCACAACGATGCTCGGAGTGCCCAAAGAGGACCGGAATCAGATCCGGCTCTGGCTGGACTTGTTGCTCGAGCGCCATCCAGGTGAGATCGCCACCACCAAAGCGGGTTACGAAGCCTCGATGAACACCGGCATCTACTACTACAACCTCATTCAACAGAGGCGTGCGCAACCGCAGGACGACATGATCAGCCGTTTGATCGACACCGAGATCGAACGCGACGGCGTAGTGGAGAAGCTGACCGACGTCGATATTTCGGGGTTCGCGACGATGCTCGGTGGTGCGGGCGCGGAGACCGTCACCAAGCTGGTTGGCAATGCAATGGTCGCGTTCGCCGATTTTCCCGACCAGTGGCAAAAGCTGCGCGAGGACCGAAGCAAGATCCCCGCCGCGGTAGAAGAGCTTTTGCGTTACGAAGCCCCGTCTCAATACCAGATCCGTACTACAACAAGGGATGTGACGTACTACGGAACGACGATCCCCGAAGGCGCCGCGGTGCTGCTCGTCACCGGTTCTGCAACTCGCGATGAGCGTATGTTCGACGATCCCGACCGCCTCGACATCGACCGTGAGCGAAAAATGGGCTTCAATCTGGCGTTCGGATACGGCGTGCACAGTTGTCTGGGCGCGGCGCTGGCGCGGATGGAGAGCCGTATCGCGCTGGAGGCCCTGCTGGACCTCATCCCGGAGTACGAGGTCGACCGTGACGGATTGCGGCGCGTAGCGATGTCGAATGTCTGCGGTTGGTCCAACGTTCCGGTGCGCAAGGTTGGCTAGCGCCGCCGACCGCCGCTGAACGCCTCGACGTTGGTCACATGCCGCGGCAACCCCGCAGCGTTCAACGCGTGCGGCTTGAATGCCCGTGCGGCTGTACTCAGGCGATGCTCACCAACGGCCTCGGCGTCGAGCCCCGGCACGCTTCCACCCCACGCTCCGATATCGCTGATTTGTCGCCGGATGCACCCGGCCACCAGACGCTGCACGCCGCGATGGCGGTCGTGCACCGCCGCTGACAGAAAGACCGCGTCAGGCCATTCATGCTCGAACTCGAAGGCCTCGGGGAGTGCAACGCTTCTCGCGCCGAGGATGTACAGCGCCCTTTCATCATTCAGTGATTCCAGCGATTCGAGGTAGATGTCGACGATCCACCCGGCGCGAATCGAGTCGAAGATGAGACCGCCCGCAGCCGAGACCGAATCGGCGGTATCGACTGCCACAACGACAAGTCTGGATGGGGTTGCCCGCCCCCGGATGGGTGGCTGATTGCGTAGCTGCCTGTGTTCACGGTCAGTCGTAGCGGGCGCCGCAGTCGGTCTCACTGGATATCATCACTTTCGATTATGAGAATTCTAATTATCGCACAGTGCGCGTGAATCGGAAGTCACTTGTCACGTGGTTGTCAACGTCGCCGAGAGCGATCCTCGGTGAATCCGTTCACGACGTAGGGTCGGACGAAGTTCGCCACGGCATCGTCGTCGCGCATGTCGACGTTCGGCGACGGCGTGGTGAACAGTGAGAACAGCATTCGTGCGAACCACTCGGTCGCCGATGGGACGTCGAGGTCGCTACGCACCTCGCCAGTCATTCTGGCCGCAGAAACGTAGGGGGCGAGGAACTCAGCACACTCCTCGAGGAGCGTGGCGGCGTTCTTCGTCATCATGAGGTTGACTTCCTCTTCGTCGAAGTACGCCTCGGGCTCGACGACCCTGCGCGCCTGGGCGACGAATACGGCTGCCCGTACCAGCCGGCCCTCGAGAGTGCTGCCGCCGTGGCGATCGATGGCTGTGGCCATGTTTCGATAGAAGCGCTGTGACGAAGCCTCCGCGCAGGCCTCGACGATGGTTTCCTTGTCCCGGAAATACTCGTAAATCGTGCTGCGGGAGACCTCGGCTGCTTTGGCGATGTCGACGATCGTCGTCTTGCGAAGACCCTGAGTGCGAAAGCAGAGGAACGCGGCCGCGATGATGGCATCCCGGGTATCGGTCGCCTGAACGAACTCGGCCTGCGTCATCTCAGAGCTCACCGCTCGACATTAGCTAATCAACGGTCCGGGGCCAGGATGAGTCCGCTGGTGGGGACACCAGTACCCGACGTGACCAGGACGTGCTCGACGTCGTCGACCTGGTTGTGCGACGTGCCTCGGACTTGGCGCACCCCTTCGGTGATGCCATTCATGCCGTGGATGTAGGCCTCACCCAGTAATCCGCCGTTCGTGTTGATCGGCAGTCGGCCGCCGAGCGACAACTCCTCTACCGACACGAAGTCCTTCGCCTCGCCACGACCACAGAAGCCGAGCTCCTCGAGCTGCGTGAAGACGAACGGCGTGAAGTGGTCGTAGAGAAACGCCGTGGAGATGTCGTCGGGCTTGAGCCCAGAGTTGCGCCAGAGTTTGTCGCCGACCACTCCCATCTCGGGCAGCCCCGTGATGTCTTCGCGGTAGTAACTGGTCATGACTTCACCGTCGAAGGCAGCCCCCTGTGCGGCAGCGGTGATCACCGCAGGAGGCTTGGCGAGATCACGGGCACGCTCGACACTGGTCACCACCATTGCCACGCCGCCGTCGCTCTCCTGACAGCAGTCGAGCAGACGCAGAACGGGTTCGATGATCCAGCGCGACTCCTGGTGCTGCTCGATGGTGATCGGCTTCCCGTAGAACCAGGCGTCGGGGTTGGTCGCGGCGTGCTTGCGGTCGATGACGGAGATCTTGCCGAAGTCGGCGTTGGTGACTCCGTACGTCGACATGTAGCGCTGTGCGTGCAGGGCGACCCAGGCGGCGGGTGTCATGAAGCCGAACGGTGCGTACGGTGCCATCCACAACGGGGTGACGCCGGGCTGGCGGCCCGCTCCGCCGAATCGAAACCCGGAGCGCTCGTTGAACGCCCGATAGCACACCACCGCGTCGGCGGCCCCCGTCGCGACCGCCATGGCGGCCTGCATCACGGTGCCCGCGGCGGCCCCGCCCCCGTGCGGAACTCTTGTGAAGAACGTCAGGTTCTCGATGCCGACGTTGCGCGCGACCTCGATCTCCTCGTTCTCGTCGACCGTGAACGTCACCATGCCGTCGATGTCGCTGGGGCGTAGTCCGGCGTCGTCGATCGCCGCTTTGACCGCCTCGCAGGCCAATTGCATTTCGGTTCGGCCCGACTCCTTCGAGAACTCGGTTTGACCGATGCCGGCAAGTGCGGCCCTGCCGCCGATGCCGTCGTTGCTCATGGCTCGACCCCGTCGAGCAGGCTGAGCACCGCCGTACCTTTCACATGATCGCCGAGGCTGTTGGTGCCTTTGAAAGTGACCTCGACGAGGCCCTCACCGTTTGACGTCGACTTGTCGGTGACGCTGCCCTCGAAACGAATCGGATCATTCGGGTACGCGGGCACGCCCAGGCGGATCGATAGCTTCTTGACCATCGCCTCGGGGCCCGCCCAGTCGTGCAGGAACTTCACACACAGTCCGTTGGTCGTCAGGATATTGAGGAAGATGTCCTTGGAGCCCTGTGAATTCGCGAAGTCGCGGTCGTGGTGCACCGGCATGTAGTCACGCGATGCAATGGCGCCCGCGACGATGAGCGTCGTCGTGACAGGAACATCCATCGGCGTGACTTCGTCGCCGACGTTGATGGCGTTGAACGCGAGGGTGGTGGTGCGTCCAAGTGTGGAGGTCATTTCGTTCCTTCCGAATATGAACGGCCGAGGCGGGCCAACTGTTGTGACGCCGACCCGAGAGCAAGCTCGATCTGCTTGGCCCACAGGAAATACCGCGACAGCGGGTAGGTCACGTCGATACCCATGCCGCCGTGCACTTGTTGCGCTGACGCCGCGACGCGCGCACCCGCCTCGGCAGCCCAGAACTTGGCGATGCCTGCATCGCGCTCTGCGGCCCGACCTTCGGCGATCAGCCACGCCGCGTGCCAGGTGGTCCAGCGGATGGCCTCGACGTCGATGAAGGCGTCGGCCAGTCGCTGCTGGACGGCTTGGAACGATCCAATGGGTCTGCCGAACTGCTCGCGCTCGCTGGTGTAAGACGCGGCGAGCTTCAAAGCCCTTTCCACGACGCCGATCTGGATGGCGCATAGCCCCACGAGCGCACGGGAGTACAACGAGCTGACGATGTCCGCTTCGATGTGCTCGGTGAGCCGGTGCCCGACCGCGCCGGACAGCTCGAGATCGGCGTGGGGTTCACCGTTGGTCGTGTTGACCGCGGTGATGCCGACACCTTCTGAGGCTGTCTCGACAACGAACAGACTCGGCCCGTCTTCGGTCTGCGCGGAGACCACGATGGCCGTGGCCAGCTGCGCTGCGGGCACCAGATCCTTGGTTCCGTCCAGCCGCCAGGAGTCTCCGTCGCTACGTGCCGTGGTGCGCGGTGAGGTCGGATCGGAATTGCCGGGCTCGGCGAGTGCCCCGGTGAGGATCGTGCTGCCGGCGATGACGCCGGGTAGGTAGCGCTGCTGGAGCTCGGAGTCTGCATGCCGCGCAATCGTGTCCGCGCCCAGAACGAGCGTCGCGTACACGGGCACCGGCGCGACGCTGAACCCGACTTCGCTGAGTAGAACGGCCAACTCGAGAAATCCGCCGCCCGTGCCGCCCACGGACTCGGGCAGTGCGATGCCGAGCAGGTCGGAGGTCGCCAATTCGTTCCACAGCGCCGGGTCGTGACGCACGTCGGCGGATTCGAGTTCGGTCAGACGCTCGGGAGTCGCGCGAGCCTCGAACAACTGGCGGGCGACTTTGCCGACCGTCTCTTGTTCCTCGCTGAATGTGAAATCCATTGTGAATTCTCGCCTTCTCTCAGCCGACGGGCCGGAACTGGTGCAGCGTCAACTCGCCGCCGCTCGGGAGTGCCTCGAAAGTCTCGTAGTAGACCTCGACGGGCATACCGACCTCGATATCGGCGGGCTCGATCCCACACAGGTTCGACACGATACGTACACCCTCGTCGAGCTCGATGAGGGCGACAACGTAGGGATACTGGAGGAACGGCAGCGGTGGATACTGCGGCATCACGAAGCTGTACACCGTTCCCCGCCCCGTGGACACGACGTAATCCCAATTCAGCGACTGGCACTTGCCGCACATCGGCCGCGGCGGAACACGCAAGGTGTTGCAGTCCGTGCAGCGCTGGATGCGAAGCTGTTGCTCTTTCAAGCCAGACCAGAAGAATTCGGTGTCGGGACTGATCGATGGGGCGAGTCTGGTTGCCATCAATTTCCCGTCTTGAATCGCAGAGTGCGGAACCACTGCCGTCCGATGACTTCGCCGTCCTGATCGCGGTAGGTGGTGACCCAGGTGACGAAGAACCCGTCGCCCATCGCGGTCTTCTTCTCATCCGAGATCGAATCGAAGACAGTCTCCGCGGTGATCTGGTCCCCGACCCTGGGATAGCGTTCGATCTCGAATTCGGAGTTCGTCGCGATGATGCCGGTGTAGC
Source organism: uncultured Actinomycetota bacterium (assembly GCA_963843135.1). Lineage (GTDB taxonomy): Bacteria > Actinomycetota > Actinomycetes > Mycobacteriales > Mycobacteriaceae > Mycobacterium. The sequence continues at coordinate 64,968 of CAWJJA010000018.1, read as the reverse complement.
CCGCATCGGAGAGGAATTGCAACGGATTTGTCTTGATCTCGATCGGAACACCGCCGCGCTCGTGAATCCCGGCGAGCTTGGGCGGAGGCATCGTCCAGCTCTGCAGCATCACGGGGGGTGAAACCAGTCCGCCGTAGCGGGAGTTCTCCGCGAAATCGGGATCCAGGTAGGCCGGGTTCATGTCGTCCAATGCATACGCCCAGTGCCGGATCATCGCGGCGTTCACCGGATCGGGGGCGTGAGACGGTTTGCCTACCCCGTCGGTAGGTGTCCCGATCACCGCATCTAGGCGCTGACGCAGTTCGTCTTTGGCGAGTTCGGTCACTGTCTTCTCTATTCCTTTCAGGAGGCTCGCATGTCGCGGGGTGCGCGCGGCATCAAGAGTCCGGCCATGGCGATGATGTCGCGCTGCAGTTCGTTGGCGCCGCCACCGAAGGTGTTGATGACGGCCATTCGGTAGGCGCTCTCGAGATCGCCCTTCAGGGGAGCCGATGCCTCCTTGCGTAGGCCCGCCTGGCCGACCACATCGAGTAGCTCGCGCGCGACCTGCTGGGTCAATTCCGTGCCGAAAACCTTTGCCGCCGAGGCTTCACCCATACCGAGGGGACCCGAGCTCATATTGGAGTTCACCCGGAGATTCAGCAGGCGATACGCAGCGACTTGGGCCTCTACTCGGGCCAGCGCCTGTTGTACCCACGGCTGGTCGATCACAAAGCCACCGTCCAGCTCAGTGGTCTTCGCCCATTCCAAGGTCTTGTCGAAGAGGGGCTCGAGTGCACCGAGGTTGCCCAGCGCGGCTCGCTCGAGGTTCAACTGGTTGGTGATCAGCTTCCATCCCTCGTTCTCGCCGAGCACGATCGCGCTCTCGTGCACGCGAACATCGTCGTAGAAGGTGTAGTACGTCTGCACTCCCGGCATGGTGTTGAGCGGTTTCCAGGAGAACCCAGGAGAGTCGGTGGGGACCATGAACACCGTTATCCCTTTGTGTTTCTTGGCATCCGGATCGGTGCGGGCCGCCAGCCATATGTAGTCGGCGAACTCGGCGCCACTGGTGAACATCTTCGATCCGTTGATGACGAAGTGATCGCCGTCGCGCGTCGCCGTCGTCCGCAGCGACGCCAAGTCGCTGCCTGCGCCAGGTTCGGAGTATCCGATGGCGAATTCGACCTCGCCCCTGAGGATCGCGGGCAGGAACTTCTGCTTCTGCTCCTCGGTTCCGTACTGAATCAGGGTGGGGCCGACAGTGTTGAGCGTGATCATCGGCAACGGCGCATTCACCCGACGCGCTTCCTCGCCGAAGATGTACTGCTCGAGCGCGGTCAACCCGCTGCCCCCGTACTCGACCGGCCAGGCGACACCGAGTAGTCCGGCCGCACCCAGTGCCCGCCGGCACTCGGTCATCGCGTCGCCGCCCTCCATGAGCTTGGCCACGGCCTTCCGCCGCTCGGGGGTCATCACGGCTTCGAGGCGCTCGCGGTACTCCTTGCGGAGCTGTTCCTGCTCGGGGGTGTAGTCGAAATCCATCAGATGCTCGCTTTCAAACGTACGGGCATTTTCTTCACGCCAGGCACCATTGTCGCGCGTAGCCGCGTCACATCGCCGGTCAATTCGATCGTCGGGTAGGTGCCAAGCAACACTTCGAACAACACCCTGGCTTCCAGCCTTGCCAGCTGTGCTCCGAGGCAGGCATGCTCACCTGCGCCGAAAGCGATGTGGGGGTTGGGATTCCGGGTTATATCGAATTCCTCGCTGGTGGGGCCGAAGATCTCGGCGTCGCGATTGGCTGCGCCGTACAGCATCACGATCTTCTCACCGGCCTTGATCCGCTGGCCGCGGATCTCGACGTCCTCTGTTGCCTCGCGAGCCATGTGCGTCACAGGGCTGGTGAAACGCAACATCTCTTCGACGGCGAGTGGCAACAACTCCGGATTTGATCGCAATAAGGCGAATTGGTCGGGGTGATCCAGCAGAGCCTGCGTTCCGAGCGCGATGAGGTTGCGTGTCGTTTCATTGCCCGCCACCAACAGCAAGAACGAGAAGTTCAGAAGGTCCGCATCGGTGAGTCGCTCACCGTCGACCTCGGCGGCGGCCAGAATGCTCAGCAGATCATCACCGATGACGGCACCGGAACGTCGCGCATCGATCAGTTTGGTGAAGTACTCGTAGAGCTGGCCGAGGGCGACCACGTTGTCCAACTCGATGTCGGGGTCGGCGGCGCCGACCGCGGCGTCGGACCACGCGCGAAACTGCTCCCAGTCCTCGGGCGGCGCGCCCAGCATCTCGGCGATGAGTCGAGTCGGCAGCGGTGCTGCGATCTCTTCGGCGAACTCGTACTCGCGGGACGGATCGACGGCGTCGAGGATGCCCTTGACGATCTCGCGCACCTTCGGCTCCAGCAACGTCACCTGGCGCCGCGTGAAACCGGCGTTGATGAGCTTGCGCAGCTGCCGGTGGCGCGGCGGATCCGTGAAGATCAGGTTGCCCTCCTGGACCGGCTCCGGCTGACTCGGGTCCGGAATCGTGATCCCCTTCGTCGACGTGAAGGTGAGTGGATGTCCGGATACGTAGCGGATGTCCTCGTACTTGGTGAGCGCCCAGAAGTCTGTGACGTCGTTCCACACGACCGGTGTGCTGGTGCGCAGTTCGAGGTAAGCGGGATACGGGTCTCCGGCATAGAAGTCCGGCGAGTGCAGGGGGTGCGCGGACGCCGGTCTGGCGGTGGAGTCGGTGGGCACTGGGGGCCTTCCTGGACACAGTGGCTGTCAGACATATAAGACGATAATGTCGGGTGATCTTGTGTCTACCGCAATGGCGTCAGCTGTGTCAATCATCATTTATGCAGTTGAGTGACGAAGTACGTTGACGATGATCCCTTCGTGGGTGTACACAGAGGTTCTAAATGTCGGACCGAAAAACTCCGGCTCGGCGGCCGCGCACTGCGGCGAAATGAGGGAAGGTCTCCTGATCTGATGACCGAATCGAGCTTCGTCGACAGCTATGACCTGTACATCGACGGGAGTTGGGTCGAGGCGGACAGCGGAAGGTACGACGTTCTGAACCCGGCGACCGAACAGGTGATCGCCTCGGCGCCGGATGCCGGCGTCGCACAGGTACGTCAGGCGATCGGCGCGGCGCGCAACGCATTCGAATCGTGGGCCGCGGCCGAACCCGCAGATCGGTCGCGCTGCCTCCAACAGCTCAGCGAGGCGTTGATGTCGCATGGCGACGAGACCTATGCCCTGGCCCAGGCTGAGTGGGGCTGCACAGCAAACGAGCGCCTGATCCACGTCGACGGGCCGGCGTTCATGGTCGGGCACGCGGCGGAGCTCGCAATGGAGCCGGCCGAAGCGCCGATGGCTGCCTGGGGTGCGGCTGGGACAACCCTGTTGCGTTACGAGCCGCTAGGAGTGGTGGCGGCGATGACCCCGTGGAATTTCCCGCACACCCTCAACGTGATGAAGCTGGGCGCCGCGCTTGCTGCGGGCAACACGTTGGTCCTCAAACCGTCACCGCTCACGCCGCTCGCGGGTCTGGCACTCGCGCGACTGATCGACGACGAAACCGACTTCCCACCCGGTGTCGTGAATGTCGTCACTCCGAGCAGCGTCGAGGCCAGCAGGCTCCTGACCCTTGACCCACGAGTTGACATGGTGAGTTTCACCGGAAGTTCGGTGGTCGGGCGGGATGTGATGGCCGGTGCTGCAACCACGATGAAGCGGATCCTGCTCGAGTGTGGTGGAAAATCAGCGACCGTTCTGCTCGACGACGTCGAGCTGACCGACGATCTGCTCGAACGCCTGCTCTTCGAGGGCTGCACTCTGCATGCGGGGCAGGCGTGCATCCTCAACAGCCGTCTGCTGGTCCCCGACAAGCTGCACGACGATGTCGTCGACAGGCTGGCCGAGCTCGCCCGCAGCGTCACCGTCGGCGATCCCCGCGATGAGCGGGTCGGCATGGGGCCCCTCATCAGTCGCGAACACCTCGAGAGGGTCGAGGGTTTCGTCCGACGTGCCGAGAGTGACGGAGCGAAGCTCGTCGCGGGTGGACGGCGACCCAAGGATGTCGATCGCGGCTTCTACTTCGAGCCCACCGTGCTCATCGATGCCACCGCCGAGTCGTACATTGCGCAGGAGGAGGTCTTCGGCCCGGTCCTCACTGTCCTGAGGTATCGGGATGACGACCAAGCGGTTGCCATCGCCAATGATTCGGCATACGGCCTCGGTGGCACTGTGTGGGGCACCGACGTCGACCGCGCGGTCGGTATCGCACGGCGGATGAGGACCGGTCAGGTCTCCATCAATGGCACGATTCCCGGCGATGCCCCGTTCGGCGGATTCAAGCAGAGCGGGATCGGCCGCGAGGGGGGCGTCATGGGCCTGCGTTCCTATATGGAGCCGAAGGCGATCGGGGTCCCTGCGTGACCGGAGCGCTGGCCGGCCTGCGCGTCGTCGAAATCGGAACCGACATCACCGCTCCGTATTGCACGAAGCTGCTCGTCGATCTCGGTGCCGAGGTCCTCAAGATCGAGCTGCCATCCGGCGATACGCTGCGGAGCTGGGGCGCATCCGGCGGTCTGTTCGAATATCTCAACGCCGGAAAGCGTGGCTTGACAGTCGATCTCGAGTCCGCTGGCGATGTACTCCACGGCCTGCTCGCACAGGCTGATCTGCTGGTCGAGAATCTCGCACCTGGTTCGCCCCTTCGTTGGGACTGGGGAATCGACCACGACAGCCTACGAGGGATCAACCCGAACCTCGTCGCCGTTCGGATCTCTGACTACGGACAGGACGGCCCACGTTGTGACCGGCCGTCGACGCCGCTGACGGTCCAGGCAGCGTCCGGGTGGGTAAACACTCGTGAGCCAGGTCGCCCGCCCGTGCAATCCGGCGCGCGTATCCCCGAGTACATCGCCGGTGGTTACGCCGCGCTCGGCGCATTGACCGCACTACGGATCGCCACCGCCGGCACGGATCGGGTGGTCGAAGTCGATGTTTCGACGTCCGAGGCGCTGTTGTCGACCCTGCCCTATCCGATGCTCATGGCGGCGCGGTTGAAAAGCATGGGTTTACCGACCTAATTCGAAGGCTGGACCGATGCTGGGCATCGTGCGTGCCGCGGACGGATGGATCGGAATCAACTGTCTGACCGGTCAGCACTGGCTGGACGTGTGCGCGATGGTAGGGCTGCCCGAGTTCGGCGAGAAGCAGATCGCCATGATGCTGGGTGGTCCGGAGCGCGACGAGTTCTTCGCCAAGGCGCAGCCTTTTCTCGACTCTATGAACGTGGCCGACCTGGTGGAGTTGAGCCAGGCCATGCGGATACCCGCCGCGCCCATCAACGACGGCGCCTCGATTCTTCAGTCGCCCCAATATCGCGACCGTGGGTTCTTCATCGAGAGTGACGCCGCTGGCGTTCGGTTTGCGCGGCCCGGTGCGCCGTTCCGGTTGTCCAGGACGCCGGTGGGTGCCCCGAAGCCGGCGCCGCAGCTGGGCGACGGTGCCGCCGCGGACTGGAACGCCCGCGCCGACGCGCTGTCGTCAGCCGATCCCGAGCACGTGCGACGCACCCTTCTCGGGTCTGAAAGTCTTTGACCTGAGCACATTCTGGTCCGGTGCCTATCTCACCATGTACTCTGGGTGCGTTCGGCGCTGACGTCGTCAAGATCGAGTCGATCCAACGCCCTGACGGACATCGATACTCGGGTTCACTGCTGCGCAGCAGCGATGACTGGTACGAGGTCGGCCCGATGTGGCAGGCCACCAACCTCAACAAGCGCGACATCACCCTCGACCTCACCTCGGACGTCGGCCGTGAACTGGCATTGCGGTTGGCGGCAGAGGCTGACGTGGTGGTGGAGAACTTCTCACCGCGTGTGGTGGAGCAGTTCGGCCTGGATTATGACTCGCTGGTGAAGGTCAACCCGGATGTGATCATGGTGCGTATGCCCGGTCTCGGGCTCGAGGGGCCATGGCGCGACTATGTCGGGTGGGCGCTGAACTTCGAGCAGCTATCGGGAATGTCGGCGGCCACCGGTTACCCCGACGGTCCACCGTGCAACCTTCAGGGGCCTGCTGATCCGATCGTTGGCACCCATGCCACCGTCGCACTGCTCGCCGCGCTTGAACACAAACGCAGAACCGGTGAGGGCCAACTCATCGAGGTTGCTCAGATCGAGGTTGGCGCGGCGGTAACTGCCGAGCCGGTGATTGAGTACTCGCTCACGGGCAGAGTGCCCGAGCGGGAGGGAAACCGTCACCGCAATACGCACAGGGCGTGTACCCGGCATCCGGAGATGACGAGTGGGTGGCCATTTCGGTGCGGGACGACGCGGACTGGGCCGCTGTGGTCGAAGTGATCGGTCAGCCCGACCTCGGCGACGATCCTCGGTTCACCTCGTGCGAGGCGACGTTGGCCAACCATGATGACGTTCGACGAGGTCATACGTCAGTGGATGGCCACGCAAGGTCCGGATGAGGCCGCCGAAGCATTGCGCAGCCGCGGTGTGCCCGCCGAGCGGCTGCTGACCGGCGACCGCATGTATGACGTCGATCAGCTCGATGCACGCGGTTTCTACGAAGAGCTCGAGCATCCGCTTTCGGGCCGACAGCGATATCCCGGGCTGGCCCTTTCGAGATCACACCGGGACCACTGCGTCATCACCAGCTGCCCGTCGCCGACACTCGGGCAACACAACGAAGAGGTGTTGGGCGCAGTGGGATTGTCCGAGGAGAGATCGCGAAGCTGCGTGAGCAGCAGGTCATCGGTGACCGGCTGCTGAACGCGTAGCGCAGTTCCGCGAAATGGCATTCCAGCAGGGCTTCACTCGCACTTCTCTGCATGGATGCAATCTCAACGCATCAGTCGACCATCGCGGCGATGGTGTCGACCACGCACGCCGGACGGTCTGATCCTTCCACCTCGACCGTGACCTCGCACCGTGGCGCGACCGCCCTTGTCGTTGCGCTCCACCTTGATCAGTTCAGCGCCGGCGCGGATGCGTGAGTCGACCGGCACCGGCGCGGGGAAGCGGAGCTTGTCGACGCCGTAGTTCACCTGCATCGACAATCCGGTCACCCTGTAGATCTGTTGCACCAGAATGGGAACCAGCGACAGCGTTAGATATCCGTGGGCGATGGTCTTGCCATAGGGCCCGTCGGCCGCCCTCTCCGCGTCGACGTGGATCCACTGGTGGTCGCCCGTCGCCTCGGCGAACAGATCGATCTCCTTCTGCGTGACCTCACGCCACGCGCTGTAGCCCAGATGTTCGCCGATATGCGCTTCGAACCCGTCGATCCCCTCGTAGATCTTGGGAGCGGGGGGCGCCTGCGTCATGCCGGAACCTTGTTAGCCCCAACTGCTTGATGGCGTTGCCGCCCATGATCTTCGCCTTGGCGGTGTCGGAGAGACCCTCCAGGCGGTCGACGAAGCTCAAGCGGATCGCCGATGCCCTCTGGGTGCGGGAAGTCCGAGCCGAACATCACGTGGTCCTCGCCCATGATGTCGATGATTCCCTTGACGTCGTCCTCGAGGAACGGGTGGATGTAGATGTTGCGCTTGAACACCTCGACCGGATGCTCGTCGAACTCCTTCGGCATGATCTTGTAGGCCTTCTCCAGTAGCCGAAGCAGGTTCGGCACCCAGCCGCTGCCGTTCTCGACGACGAGGATCTTGAGGTCCGGGAATCGCGACAGGGCGCCGTGGCAGATCATCGCTGCCAAGGTGTCCTCGATGGCCCGGAACCCCATCACGACCTCGCGCAGAGCGCTCGTCTTGAACGAGAGGTACTCGCCACCGCCCTCCCACTCCATCAGGTGCTTCTGATAGCCGCTGTCCGAGGCGTGCATGGTGACCGGCATGCCGGCGTCGACCACCTCCTGCCCAGAACGGGTCGAACTCCGGCAGCCCCATCGACCGCGAACCGCCGAACCGGCTAGGCACCGGCGCAGGCCGGACGAGGAAGGTCTTCATGCCGCGCTCGAGGCCCCAGTGGAACTCCTTGATCGCCTCGTCGACCAGGGGCAGGCAGATGACCGGCGTGGCGAAGATGCGGTCGTGGTAGTTGAACGTCCAGTGCTCGTGCATCCACTCGTTGAGCGCGTGGATGATCGCATGGGTCAGCATGACGTCGTCGGTGGTGCGCTCCTCGATCAGGCTGGCAAGGGTCGGATACATGACGCACTGGTCGATACCCAATTCGTCCATCAGCTCGACGCGCGGCGCAGGCGATTGATAGGCGGGAATGACGTCCATTGCCTCGCCGATGAACTCACGGAAGTTCAGGCCTTCGGGATTGTTGCCGAGGAAGTAGTCCTCGGCGCTGCCGGGCCGTGCCACCCGCTCGAAGGTCGGGTTCGGGATCATGTGGCTGATGTGGTCCTTGACGACGAGCTTCGGTCGCCCGTTGACCTCGACGTAGCCGACCTTGCCCTCGGTGCTCCTTCGGTAGATACTTGGTGCAGCGCTTCCTTCGTCTCGTACATGTGGTTGTCGATGTCGAAGACCGGATACGGCAAGGACCGGGGAGACATGAGGCTGATCCCTCCTCAGAGCAGCGAATATGAGCATTTACGCTTATTGAGAATGACGTTATCACCTCGCCCGGCAACATCCAGATCGGGTCACGACCGGCCGACAATCTTTCCAGTGCCCACCACTGCATCGGTTGTGGTCACCGTGGCCAGCAGGGCCAGTGTGTTGTCGATGACCGACTCCGCATACTCCCGGGGAAACCCGCTCACGGCATCGCGCGGCAGCACGAACTGATAGCTACGGTTCACCGCGTCCATCACAAAGTTCTGGATCGCGATGTTCACCGAAACACCAACGCCGACAATCGTCTTGACGTTCAGGTTGCGGAGGACCGAGTCGAGATCGGTACCGGTCATCGGGCCGACGCCGTGGGTGCGGGTCAGCACCATGTCGCTGGGCCCTGTCCGAGTTCCGGCAGCACCGAGGCGCCCGGGCTGCCTGGAGTCAGGTCGGCGGCGAACGACTTACCCGCCATGAACAGCCGGGCGTTGGTGTTGGATCCGCGGCTGTCGGGACGTCGCTGAATCAGGCAATGAACGACCGTGACACCCGCCGCCGCGGGCGGCGTCGAGAAGCTTGGCGATGTTCGGGATCGGCCTCGCGACGCGCCTCCTCGGCCAGCATCGGCAGGCCGGCCTGAGGGCCGATGACCCCGCCCTGGCACTCCTGGGTGACGAGCGCGGTCGTGGCGGGATCGAGCAGGTCGAAGGCTTGGCTGCTGGCATGAGAACAGACGTTATCGTGTGGCGGGAACGCAATTTCCAGAGGAGAGCAGATGGACGCGTGGGAGATCGACATCCGCGAGTCGGTGCGGCAGACGCTGGCCGACTACACCGCCGCCACGGATCGGTTCGACCTCCGGGCCTTGGCCGCTTGCTTCGCTCCGCGACGGCGTCCTGGAATTCACCGGCGGCGACGAACCGCTCACAGGTCCGCGCGGCCATCGAGGCGGGGCTCGGTTCCGCGATGGCAGACGAACCGAGATCCGGACCGGCAAACGCCGACCCATGTGCGCCATCACGTTTCGAGCATCCGGTTCGAATCGGTGGCATCGCGACCGCGTGGAGGTCAGCAGCTATTTCGCCGTCCACACCGACATCGGGCTGGACCACTGGGGTCGGTATCGCGACCTTCTGGTCCCGATCGGACGGACGGTGGTTGTTCGCGCACCGGCGCATCAAAGTGGACGCGTTCGCGGCCGAAGCCTGATGGCGCTGAAGAGTCGTCAGGCGCGATGAACTCCTCGGCGAATGCGTGCGCGTGGTCGATGACTTCGGCGCGGGTGGCGCCCTGCGGTGCGACGGTCAGCCAGGTGACGCCCGATGCCTTCCAGCTTCGCGATCGTGGCGTGGCGTTCGTCGGTCGACTTGCTGTCGTCGAGCAGATTGCCCGCCGAGAAGCAGATGTCCAGCGGCTCTGTGCGGCCGATCTCGGCGGCGTACTTCTTCGCCCAGGCGATCGCCGACTCCAAATCGTCGAGCGTCGAGATCTCCGCGGTCCGTGACGCTGCCGCGTAGCCGAACGTGTTGAACGGCGCCCAGCCCTGTGCGCGGGAGACCGCGCGGCGAACCGCGGGCTTGCTGTTGCCGCCGACCCAGACCGGCGGCGGAGTCGCCGGTACCGGACAGATCCGAACACCTCGGGCGGCGAACGAGGTGCCCTCATACGCGACATCCTCGCCGGTGAGTACCTTGTCCAGGACGTCGAGCGCCTCGTCGAGCAGCGCGCCGCGGGTATCGAAATCGATTCCCAGAGCATGGAATTCGGGCTTGAGGTAACCGGCCGCAGTGCCGAGGATCAGCCTACCGCCCGAGAGAACTGGCAAGGCTCTGGATCGACTTCGCGCCCAGGAACGGGTTGCGGTAGGCGGCGATGTAAACGTTGGTCAGCAGTTTGACATCGGTCGTGGCGGCGGCCGCGAACGATAGGGCGACGAACGGGTCAAGGGCGTGATGTCCGCCATGGTCGAGCCACTTCGCGTCGGGTGCGGGATGATCGGTGACGTGCACCGCGGCAAATCCACTGGCCTCTGCCGACGCGGCGCGATCTCAGAGATGGCTTCGGCGGTGACGAATTCGGGCACCGCGTCCACCCGGTGGGTGGGCAATTCCAGGGAGTACGAAATGGTCACGATCGTCCTTCCGGCCAGGGGCTTGATGAGGTGACGAGGTCGGCCAAGCGTCCGGCGTGGTAGTCGGGGCTGCCGAGCATCAATTCGTGTGGCTTTCGCCCGCCGGACGTAGAGATGGGCGTCGTGTTCCCAGGTGAACCCGATACCGCCGTGGATGCGCATGTTGTCCAGGGCAACGTGCAGGAAGGCTTCCGAACACGCCATTTTCGCCACCGATGCGGCGATCGATCATTCGCTGCCGTCGGCAGCCCCCGCGGCGTGCACGGCGGCCGACCGCGCACCTTCGACGAGGACCAGCATGTCTGCGCACCGATGTTTGACGGCCTGGAAACTGCCGATGGCGCGACCGAACTGGATGCGTTCCTTGGCATAGTCGACAGCCGTGCCGAGGCAGCGCTGCGCTGCGCCGACCTGCTCGGCGGCCAGTGCGACGACGGCGAGGTCGTAGGTCCGCGCCAATGCGCGCAGCCGCAGCCCCGTGGTCGCCGATGAGACGGGCCTCGACACTCTCGAAGCTGATCCTGCGCGAGCTTTCGGGTGCGGTCCAGCGTCGCGAGCGGTTCGCGTGTCGTTCCGCCCGCATCCGCGGTAATCGCGAACAACGAGACGTCCGGTTCCATCTGTGGCCGCGACCAGTACGAGGTCTGCGCTGTGGCCATCGAGCACCAGAGCCGCGTCGCCGGTCATCGCGGAAGCCGTCCCCATCGCGTCGGGCGGTCAGTGTCACAGCCGCCGGGTCCCATGCATCGAGTGCTCCATTGAGAATCGAGCGTCGCGGTTGACGTCCCGTCGACGAGAGCCGGAAGGTAGTCGGTCATAGCCTGCTGATCACCGCTGGCGATGATGGCCGGGATCGCCATCGCGACAGTGGAGAAGAACGGTGAACACAGCAATGCCGCGCCCATCTCCTCGAACACGACGGACAACTCGCGGATCCCAGCACCCCCGCCGCCGTACTGCTCGGGGACCGCGATGCCGTGCAGTCCGAGTTGCTCGGCCATCTGGCGCCAAACGACCTCATCGTAGCCCCTCTCGGTGGCCATCAGATCGCGCACCCGCCCGCTGGGTGATGTGGCGTTGAGGAACTCGCGCACAGCCCCTCGGAGGTCGTCGGCCTCACTTGCTGCCACGTGTAGCCTCCTGCCGGCCCGACCCCGGGATGGGCATTCCCGGGCGAGGATAGTATCTTTTCTTAAATCAGAGAATATTCATTCTCGCATGAAGGGGGAGCGCCGTGACGACGAGACTCGACTACGGGATCTTTGACTGCGACACGCACTGCTACGAGACACGAGACGCATTTACCCGCCACCTTCCCAAGGAATTTCACGATCGGGCGATCACGACGGTGCGCGGTGCGGACGGAGTGGAGGTGATTCTCGCCGGGCACCGAGTCGCAACCTTCAACAGCGAAGGCGGACTGGGCCTGGATGTCGCGTACCGCCCCGGTTCGCTGAAGGAGATGCTGAGGCAGATGGGATCGGGTAACCCCGAGGAGTCCTACGAGCCGCAGCCGATGCAGCCGGAGTACATCCAGCGGTCGGCCCGACTCGCGGTGATGGAGAAACAGAACGTCGAGCGGATGGTCATCTATCCGAGCGGAATGGCTCTCGCCGCCGAGCACTACGTCGATGACACTGCAGCGTTGTACGCGAATCTCCGGTCGTTCAACCGGTGGTTCGACGAGGAATGGGGCTTCAACTACGAAGATCGTCTGTACGCGACCGGACTCCTTTCGCTTCGCGACCTCGACTCGGCCGTTGCCGAGACCGAAGCCCTTATCGCGCAGGGTGTGAAATTTGTTCTGCTGCCGACAGGTCCGGCCTACGGTAGATCCCCCGGCGACCCCTACTTCGATCCGGTCTATGCCCGTCTTCAGGAGGCTGGTTGCGTCCTCGTCTTCCACATCATGCCCTTCTGGTACTTCGACGCGATCTCACCGGCGTGGGGACAGAATGCAGATCCCGCCTCGTGGCATATGTCAGCGTGGCAATGGATGAACATCTATGGCCAACGTCCGATCGAAGACACTCTTTCGGCACTCATCTTCGACAACCTGTTCGGCCGATTTCCCGGGCTCAACGTTCTCGTCGCCGAGCACGGGGCCGAGTGGGTGCCCTTCTTCACAAAGCACATGGACAAGAGCCGCGGCATGGGCCGAAACGGGCCGTGGATCGGCGGGAAACTGACCGAGAAACCCTCCGCGATTTTTCGGCGACACGTTCGAGTGGTGCCCTACCCCGAGGACGATGTTCCCGCAATCGTCGCGAGCCTGGGTTACGACGACTGCCTGGTGATGGGCTCGGATTATCCGCATGCCGAAGGCCTCGCAGAGCCTGCGGACTTCGTCAAACTGCTCGACCCGCTCGACGATGCCGCTAAAAAACGGATCATGCGGGACAACGCCGATGACCTGCTCGCCCGGAGCTAGAACCTCATGGGCGGTGCGCACGAGGACTCTGACGTCGAAACTGTCGACCTCGACCTGTTGCGCGGGGCTGCGCGCGACTTCCTGACCGGCCGCGTCGCGCAGCACTCCCTCAAAGAGCTCGCGATGATGGATTGGACCGGGCTTCTCGTCGAAGAGAACCTGGGCGGCAGCGGATGGCGCCCGGTGGAGACGACGATCATTGCCGAGGAGCTCGGCCGAGCGCAGAACCTGTCGTCGTGGATGGGCAGCGTGCTGGCTGCAGCGGCGCTGGCCTCGGCGCCAGACGTTCTGCGCGACCGATGGTTGCCCGCGCTGCTCGACGGGACCGCAAGTGCGGGCTGTGCGCTGTCCGGCGACACCGTCCGGGTTGCAGTGGGCGATGAGATCGATATCTTGGTCACGCTGGGGCACAACGGAATCCATCTGTTCGAGATGTCCGATGCGATCGTTCGAAGCTCTGATGTCGAGCTGTTGGATGTCAGTCGCACCGCGTGGCGGGTCGATCTGGCGGGGGCTGACAATGTGCTGATCGGTGGACCCGAACGAGCGGACCAACTGCTCGCGGCGGCCAGAGTGCTGCTCAGCGCGGATTCGCTCGGAGCGCTGTCGGCCACTTTCGAGCGACTGGTCTGCTATCTCAAGGAGCGCATCGCGTTCGGTGTGCCGATCGCCAGTTTTCAAGCGGTGCAACATCGATTGGTCGATCTGCTGGTCTTCGAAGCCAAGGCGCGTGCGGTCGTCATGAAGGCCGCCAGGGCTATGGCGCCGGACGACATCTCGGATGACGCAATCGCGCTGTCCGCGGCGGCCCATGCATTCGTCACCGCCAAGGCGACCGCTGCCGTCGATGAGTGCATGCAACTGTCGGGCGGCATCGGATTCACCTGGGAGTACCCCTTGCACCACGAACTGCGGCGGGTGTTCACGAACGCCTATCTTCTTGGGACGGCTCGCGCAAGCCGCGCCCTGTTCGCGGACAGGGCAGGCTGGTGAAGGCCGCGGGCAGGAGGCCAAGCGACGCGGAGTTGGCCGAGTTCAGGGATCGGGTCAGGACGCACATCACCGAGTACGCCCCACCGTTCGACGCGAGGGAAGGACGCCGGGCGCCGGAGAGCGCCGAGCAGGAAGCGCAATTACGCGGATGGTTTGCGACTCTGTTCGACGCGGGCTTCATCGGTGCCGACTGGCCCGTCGAACATGGCGGACGCTCGGATCACCATCCGCTGCACGATCGCATCCTCAGCGAGGAGATCCTCCGCGCCCGCGCTCCGCGTCCTGTCGATCAGGTCAACCTCGCGGCCCACGTGCTGCTGCACTTCGGGTCGGACGAACAGAAGGTCGCCCTTCTTCCGCCGATGCGGCGCAGTGAGCATGTGTGGTGTCAACTACTCAGCGAACCCGATGCGGGCAGCGATATCGCCAATGTCCGCACCAGGGGAGTGCGGCAGGCCGACGGAACGTGGGTCATTAACGGCCAGAAGACGTGGATCACCGACGGGCACTGGGCCGATATGGGTCTCGCTCTGGTGCGCACCGACCCCTCGTCGTCACGCCACCACGGACTGTCGGTCTTCGTCGTCCCGATGTCGTCACCAGGTGTCGAGGTGCGTCCGATCCGGACGATAAACGACGCGATCGAAGTCAACGAAGTCTTTTTCGATGGCGTCACGGTGGCCGCGGACAACTTGATCGGTGAGGTCGGCCAGGGTTGGTCGATCATCATGGCGGGCTTGGACTTCGAGCGCTTCGGCATCGGCGGCAACGTGATCCTGCTCGAGTTGCTGATCGACGATCTCGTCGCTGTGGTACGCCACGCCACGCTCGATGGCAGGCCGGCCTTCGAGCACGAGGACATTCGGCAGAAGGTTACCGAGTTGGCTGTTGAAGTCGAAGTGGCGAAGTCCTTCATAGATGACCACGTCGAACGTCTCGTCGCCGGTGAAGAGCAACCCGGCGACGGTTCGATCGCCAAGCTGAGCTTCGCCGAGACCTACCACCGGGTTTCGGCGTACGGCGCCGAACTCGCCCCGATGGTTTGCACGGTCGCGGCCGATGCGGGTGCCGAGCAGGCTAAACAACGTCTGCGAGAATGCTGGCTGTGGGCGCGTGCGTACACGGTGTCGGGCGGAAGCAATGAAATGATGCGCAATATCCTTGCCAAACGGCGACTCCTGCTGCCGACGCGCTGATGTCGGGAACGTACTGGAGTCTGGTCGAAGAAGCGGCCACGACGCATCCCGAACGCATCGTCCTCGTCGACGACTTCGGCCGCAGCCTGACGAATTCGCAACTTCGCGACGCGGTGGAGAAGACCGCAGCAGCTCTGGTCGAGCGCGGCGTCGGCGACGGTTCCGTGGTGTCCTGGCAGCTGCCCACCACCTTGGAGACGATGGTCGTCATGGTCGCGCTGGCGCGCCTGGGCGCAGTACAGAACCCCATCCTGCCGATCTGGCGGGAAAGCGAAGTCCGTTTCGTGACTGCGCAACTCGGCACCGAGGTGATCATCGTCCCCGGTGTATGGCGCGGTTTCGATCACCTCGCACTCGCGGATGAGCTCGCCAGGGACCAACCGATGACGATCGTCCTCGTGGATCACGCAGTTCCGATCACCGATAGCCTCCGGCTCCCCGCCGGCGATCCCGCTTCGCTGCCTCCGCCTCCGGCGGAGCCGACGTTGCCACGCTGGGTCTACTACTCGTCTGGCACTACCGCAGCCCCGAAGGGTGTGCGCCACTGCGATCGGTCGGTGATCGCGGGGTCGGCAGGCGTGGTCGGGATGATCGGCGCCTCTGGCACCGACGTCAATCCGATCGCATTCCCGGTATCGCACATCGGAGGCGCGGCGATGTTGGCCGCCAGCCTGCTGACCGGGATGCGGCTGGTGCTGTTCGATGCGTTCGATCCGATGGTCACGCCCAAGGCGATCGCCGCGCACCGGCCCACCATGCTCGGCTCGGCCACCCCGTTCTTCGTTGCCTTCATCGCTGCACAGCGCGAACACGGAGCAGAACCACTCTTTCCCGATCTACGCGGTTGTGTCGGGGGCGGGGCGCCGATCACTGCGGAGTTGGGGCGGCAAGTGCGCGAGACGCTTTCGGTTTCCGGTGTGGCCAACGCGTGGGGACTGACCGAGTTCCCCGTCGTCACGTCGCCACCGCCGGACGGATCACCCAAGGTGCTCGATCACACAGTCGGTCGCCCTGTGCCGGGGGTGTCGGTCCGCGTCGTCGACGACTCTGAACGTGACGCCGCAGTCGGCGAAGAGGGGGAGCTTCGGCTCAAAGGACCGCAATGCTTCCTCGGCTACGTTGACGCATCGCTGAATGCTGATGCCTTCGATGCCGACCGGTGGTTCCGTAGTGGCGACCGTGGACGTATCGATGCGGATGGAAACGTCGTGGTGACCGGCCGTATCAAGGACGCCATCATCCGCAATGCGGAGAACATCTCGGCACTGGAGATCGAGGGGGTACTCGCGACGCATCCTTCGATCGCCGACGTCGCGGTCATCGGTGTGCCGGATTCTCGGACGGGGAGCGGGTGTGCGCTGTCGTGGTCGCTACACCCGGTGGTGAAGTCACGTTGGGCGCATTGGCGCAACACTGTGCAGAACAAGGCTTGAGCCGGCATAAATCCCCGGAGCGGTTGGAGTTGGTGGACGAACTACCGCGAAACCTCACCGGCAAGGTGCTGAAGAACGACCTGCGTGCACGGTTTCGTTAGCCAACACCTGGACCTTGAAAAAGCGCTCCTCGGAGAAAGTACTGCTCCAATTCTCGGACGATTATGGTTCCCGCGGGAAGCTGAGCGGCGATCTCGAGGTTGTCGTCGGCGACGGCTTCTGCCCACTCGCTTGGCCATCCGCCGTCGACCAGGCTGGTCTTGAACGCGAGCACGACTTCAGCACGGGTCATCTCGGTGTCGACGACCATTGCGGTCGTGGTCGCACGATGTGATGCGGCGCCGGCGAACCCGCGGCCGCATCCGCACGGCAAGGAGGCGTCTCTCAAGTCTCGGTCGCAGGGCTCCTGCATCCACACGAGTTCGCCGTCGACGCAATAGTGATAGTCAGTCGGCGCTGTGCCCTGGGTCAGGCGCGTCGCAACAAGAATTTTCATTCCGACTCTTCTTCCTCAACCAAATATCGCTCTGGGTGGTGATAGTTGGTGACGCGACTTTGACCGCTGTCGAGGTGCGGTGGGGGAATCCATTCGGTGGTGCCGTCTCTGCGCTTTCGAGTGCGCCAACCGCCCTCCATAACCAAGCGGTTGTGCGGTCCGCACGCCAGAGTCTCGTCGGTGATGTCGGTCAAACCGCCCCCGGCCCAGTCGAGTTCGGCATGGTGCACTTGGCACGCGTATCCGGGAACGGTGCATCCGGGCTTTGTGCAGCCGCGGTCTATTGCATGCAACACAATCCGCTGTCCCGCCGACGCCAGCCGCTTGGTGCGTCCCAGATACAGCGGCTCTCGGGTGTGTTTGTCGAAAATCGAAAGATAGTGATGAGCGTGACTTGCCAGCCGAATTACCTCGCGCATCGGCAAGAGCGTGCCTCCGCCGGTTACCGCCTGGCCTATGCCCGACTCCAACTCCTGCAGCGTGGTCGACACGATGATGGTCACCGGTAATCCGTTGTGTTGACCAAGTTCGCCGGAGGCCAGCACCGAGCGGCCCATGGCCTTCAGCGCATCGTGGTTGCGCTGACTTTGGTTGCGGGTGTCCGCGCTCTTTGCTTCGGTGGACGGGTCGCCATCGACACACGGAGTGTCATCGTCGGGATTGCACATCCCGGGGGCCGCCAACTTGGCGAACACGGCATCCAGTGTGGCGCGTAGCTCAGGGTCAAGTAATCCAGAAATCTTGCTCATCCCATCGATGCCCTGGTTGTGGATGGTGACGTGACGTCGTCTCGCGCGATCAACGTCATCGAATTCCCCGTCCGGATTGACCAGTACGGCCAAACGGTCGGCTGCCTTGCGCAATATGTCGGGCGTTTGGTCGGCGGCGACCTGCGCCAACGTCTCCTCGCAGCCTTCGCGCGTTTGATAGTCGACCGCAGCCGGCAGGAGATGGAAGAACTTGCGGATGATCCGGACGTGCTCGCCGCCGAGCTCGCCCGCTGCCTGGCGCTTGGCCACATTAGGCAACATCGGCTCCAGTGTTTCGCCGGTGAGCGTTGTCCGCGGACCCAGATCCTTCGCCTCGTTCAACCGCCGAAGCGCATCGTGCGCACTGATCCGCAGTCGTTGTTGCAGCACCTCGCTCCAGTTCTTGGCACCTAGCTCTGCTGAAGCGATCTCGCTGAGCAACCCCTGGATCAGCGTGTGCTCAAGGGTTGGCTGGCGACGACGCATGGCTTCCAAGCGGTGGAGCAGTGTCAGCCGTTCGGGCACAGTCACAGCGGCGTAGCTCAAAGTCGCCACCTCGTTGTACGCCGCGTCGAGTCTGTCGTAGGCGGCGACGATAGCCTCCCGATCGGAACCCGAAATCATGACTCGAACACTAGTTCGAAGCACCGACAGAATTTCGTCGCTGAAACGGGAGTGACGAATGAGTCAAAAGTTGTGCTCGCATTCGGACATCTGCGTGGGCCTCTTGCGTCAACGATCCGTACTGCGGTGAGGCGTGCTCACGGAGCACGGCCTATTCGCCAGTGAGCTGTGCGATCTCGTGAAGCAGCGACTTCGCGGCCCGCTGCACGTCGCGCATCGTCATCGGCCGGACCGGATGGATTCCGAGGACCAATTGAATGTGGCCTGCGTTGTCGAGGACCGGTGCAGAGATCGTTGCGACCGGACGCGGCGCGCCGCTGCGGTCATCCGACGTCAGTGCGGCAGAGGTGAACTCGGCCCGCAACTGGTCGATGATCGACCGCATGCTGACAGGGAGCGCGTGGTCGGAGAGTGAACCGATGGCATGCGCTGCCTGCGCAAGTGCAGGCGTCATCCAATCGATGTCATAGCCGCGCTCACGGGTCTGTGCGAGGACCGCATGCAGGCGACGGGCCAGTTCCGCGTCGTCAGCTCCCGCGCGCTGGATCCACGACTGCTGTGCCTCCGGCGCGTCCCACGCGGCGAATGCGACGCCGAACGGCGCCGTGTATGGAATCCGTTCGTTCGGCGCCGCCGAGATCGCGCCGCCCTTCGGTTGCTCGAATGCCGTGATGACCAGATCGTCGCCGGCGCGCTCGATGACCGAGGCGGGCACGTCGACCTCGATGGCAAGGCGGCGCGCCGCATCATGTGCGAGGTTCGCGAGGGGACGGGCGCTGTCGAGGCGGGCCGCGATGAGTGACAGTGCCGGGCCGAGGCTGAACGTCTTGCCGACGGGATCTCGGTTGACCCAGCCGCGATCGGCCAGCGTCTTGAGGATCGCGTGCGCGGTGGCCTGGGAGAGTCCGAGATCACGTACCACGTCGGAGAACCGCATCGTCCTGTTCCCGGGGTGGCTGAGCAACTCGATGACATCGAGAACCCGTTCGGTGGGTGCCGAGTTCGCTCCGCGCAACCTTGACTCCTCGTAACGTGCCTTCTACGGTCATTTCAGCATTCCGAGAACTATATCTCGAATAATAGAGAAATGAGCTGGCCTTGCGCGCAGTGGTGTTACGAGGTGGCCGACTGGAGGTCCGTGAAACCGCCGATCCCGTCCCTGGTCAGGGTGAATTGCTACTGAAAACGCTCAGCACGGCGATCTGTGCTTCCGACGTGCATTTCATGGACCATCCGGAACTCGCGATCAACGACCCGACCGGCCGATCGCTGTACGACACGGACCGCGACATCGTCATGGGACACGAGTTCGTCGGCGAGGTCATCGGCCATGGACCAGGCTGCAGCGATGGGTTCCCGATCGGTTCGCGCGTCACGTCGATGCCGATCCGGTTGGTCGATGGAGGCGCTGGCGGGTTGCGCATCATCGGTCAGCATCCCGATGCGCAGGGCAGCTTCGGCGAATTGCTCGTGGTGCCCGAGGCGACGGCGAAGATCGTCGACGGATCCGCGTCGAGCGATGCCATCGCCGTCGTCGATGCCTTCGCCGTCGGCGAGTTCTACGTCCGCGCATCCAAACTAGAGCCCGGCGAGATCCCCATCGTGATCGGAGCGGGTGCGATCGGTCTGTCCGCGGTTGCGGCGTTGTCTGCCCGCGGAATCGAGCCGATCATCGTCTCCGATTTCAATGCCCATCGTCGCGAACTGGCGGCAGCGAGCTTCGGCGCCCACGTCTTGGTCGACCCCGCGCAACGCTCGGTGTTCGACGTGTTCCGCGAGGTGCGTGCCGAACGCCACCTGGGCGGCTCAGCGGTGGTGTTCGAATGCGTTGGCGCAGCCGGTCTCATCGACTCGATCGTCAAAGAGGCGGAGTTCTCCTCTCGCATCTACTGCGCCGGAGGCTGGTACACCGGAGACACCCTCGACATCACCGAGGCCACCCGCAACGGCCTGACGCTGCAATTCGGAGGAGGCCCGATGCCCCAGGATTGGTACGGCGTTCTGGATGCGGTGGTCGAAGGCCGGCTTGACCCATTGCCCAGCATCGGAAAGATCATCGGTCTCGATGAAGTGCCCGCCGCACTGGACGAGGCTCGGAAGTCCGCGGGGCCACCTCGGGTCGTCATTCACCCGAATGGAGATGACGCATGACGGACCGCGAAGAACTCGTCGACCTGACGATCCGCTATGCGACAGCGATTGATAGCCAGCAATATGCTTTGCTGTCAACAGTTTTCACCAGTGACGCCGACGTGGACTACGGCGAGGTCGGCCGTTGGACCGGCGATGCCGAGGTGGCCGAATTCATGGCGGCGGTCCACGCCGGGGCTGCTCACACCATGCACCGGATGACTAACCAAAGGATCGACATCGATGGGGACGCGGCAGAAGTACGTACATACGTCGATGCTTTGATCTTGACTGCCGACGGCTCGGGCGCCAACCCCGTTGGCTACTACGACGATCACGCCGTGCGTACCGCTGACGGGTGGCGGATCGCGCGCCGCACATACACCTCAGTGCGACTAGTCGGGGTGTCAGCTCGATGATCGATGACTTCGCGACGAAGTACGGGCCCTGGGCGATCGCCGTCGGTGCGTCCGACGGCGTCGGGGCGTTGTTCGCCGAGCGAATCGCGTCCGAAGGCGTCAACGTGGTGCTCGTCGCTCGTCGTCAGCATGTGCTCGAGGAGGTCGCCGAAGGCATCCGCAGGCGCTCCGGCGCTCAGGTCCGGACGCTGCCTGTCGACCTCACCGACGCTGATGCCTCGAGAACGATCATTGATGCCACCGCTGACATAGACGTCGGCATGTTGGTCTATTGCGCGGGCGGTGATCCGAATTACCAACCCTTTCTTTCCAATCCGGTGTCGGCAGCAGAGTCCCTGCTACAACGCAACTGTCTGGTGCTGATGCAGCTGTGCCACCATTTCGCCGGCCCGATGGTCGACCGGGGTAAAGGCGGCATCGTGAACTTCACGTCCGGGGCCGCATTGGCCGGTGGCCGAAACATGGTGGCTTACGGCGGAACCAAGGCCTTCGACATGGTATTCACCGAGGGGCTGTGGGCCGAACTGCACGACAAGGGGGTAGACGTCCTCGGTCTGGTCCTTGGCATGACCGACACGCCGGCGCTGCGCAAGTTGGAGTTCGAGCGCGGGCGCTTGTCATCTCTGGATGAGATTCCCGAGGGCGCCGTCACCGCCGAGAGTGTGGTTGACGAGGCCTTTGCCAACCTTGGCAACGGACCGACGATCGCCACAGGCGACGACACCCGGATGGCGTTTGAGCTTTTCAAATCCATGTCTCGCAACGAGGTTGTCCGGCTGATCATGCAGATGAGCGTGCAAGTCATGGGTACCGATCAACGCCAGGGGAGTTAGACGTCACGATGTTCACCCTTCGATTCGACATGCGAGCACCGTCCATCGGTGCACCACCCACGGAGCTGTACAGGGCGGCCTGCGACATGTCGGCGTGGGCCGAAACTCGCGGGTGCGTTGCCGCGGTGTTATGCGAACATCATTGCGCTGACGACGGTTATCTCCCGTCGCCACTACTGCTGGGTGCGGCGATTGCCGCGCATACCAACCAATTGATGCTGAACCTGGTGATTCTCCTGCCCTTCTACGATCCTGCCCGTCTGGCGGAAGACATGGCGGTCCTGGACCACATCAGCGCGGGCCGGGCCACCTACGTGTTCGGGATCGGTTACCGGGCCGAGGAATACGCACACTTTGGTCTCTCGCTGTCCGATCGCGGCCGACTGGCCGATGAGAAGCTCGGCCTATTGCGTCGGCTACTCGCCGGCGAGGAGGTGGTGCACGACGGTCGGCGGATGAAGGTCACGCCCCGTCCTCGCACACCAGAAGGCCCGATGATGAGTTGGGGCGGCGCGAGCCTCGCCGCCGCGCGTCGCGCAGGACGGAACGGCCTCGGACTGCTGGCGAACGGGGGCGTTCCCGGAATGCAAGAGGCGTATGAAAAGGCATGTCGTGACAACGGGTTTGAACCCGGGTTCATGCTGATACCCGAGCGTGACGCTGCAACCAACTGCTTCGTGGCCGATGATCTCGATGCGGCGTGGGACGAGATCGGCAAGTATCTGCTGCATGACGCGATGGCCTACTCCGAATGGAATCCCGACAACACCGTTTCAGCCAATATCACCACCGCCAAGACTGTCGATGAACTGCGGCACACATCGACGTCTCACGTGATACTGCCCGTCGACGAAGCACGCAAGCGCCTCGCCGCTGGCGAGGTGTTCAATATCAACCCGCTATGCGGCGGAATACCGCCCGAGATCGCCTGGCCTTACCTGAAGAAGTTCGTCGAGTTGGTCTAGTGAAGAGGAAGGCGACATGACCCAGGATCGTATTGCCCTGAACGAAAAGATCGCCTTCGAGAAGTGGGAGGGCTACGCGAAACCCATTGACCGAGGACGCCACGTCACGTTCGGCGAAAAGTTCGTCTTCGCACCTGACTACGTCATGATGAGTCCACATTTCAACAACGGCGCACCGCAGACGGCACGCGAAATGTTCTCCGATGAAGTAGCCGTGGCCATGGCCGAGTATGCGCCGGACGGCGACATGCTCACCGCGGAGTGGCGTATGTGGTGGAAGCATATGCCGGACTACCGCCTCGTCAGTCCGTTCGAGTGCGTCGCTGGAGATTGGGGTTTCACGTCGTGTGACACCTACGCGGGGACGCTCGCCGACGGAACGGTGTTGGAACTACGAGAGTGGGACTACATCTGGACCAACGAAAGCGGTCACGTCACGCGGTGGGACTGGTTCGTGGACCACGACAAATGGGAGCAGTTGGTTTCGCTCGTCGGGCTCGAAGCCAAGGGGTTGACGAGCCAGCAGTACACCGTCAACTTCCTGCGCGAGGGCGGCGTCGGAGGCTGATACGCCGGTCTCCTGCTAACGGATAAGACGTGACCGCAGCGTTGCTCGCGATGCCGGTAACGGTCATTCTCATTATTGGAAGGTAATCTTTACGCCGACATTCAAAGCGCTCGAGACGAGTGGCGAGGAACGGAAGGTAACTGGCCGTTGAACCATCAACCCGGCACTTCATCCGGACGCGCGCACTTCGATCCATTCTCGGACGAGTTCTTCAACGATCCCTTCGAGACTTATCGTCAGCTTCGCGATCACGCTCCCGTGTACCACAACACGCAGTACGACTTCTGGGCGCTTTCGCGCTATGAGGATGTCGCCAGCGCCATGCGTGATCATGACAGGTTCTCATCTGCAAAGGGTGTCACACTCGACGACTTCATAGACCCTGACCCGCTGACACCCGAGGGGGTGATCATCATGATGGACCCGCCGCAGCACACCCGCATGAGGTCGCTCGTCAACAAGGTGTTCACCCCGCGCTCCATTGCGAAGCTCGAGCCGATGATTCGGGACGTGATCGAAACGGCTGCCCGAGCTATCGATCCGGCGTCGTTCGATGTGGTGGAGGACTTCTCGGCCTTATTCCCCGTGGAGATCATCACCACCATGCTGGGGGTGCCTCCAGACGGCCGTCAGCAGATCCGACATTGGCTCGATGCGCTGCTGCTACGGGAGCCCGGCAACATCAGCGTCACGCCCGCCGGTCGCGATGCGGCGGTGTCCATGTGGCAGTACTACTACGAGCTCGTGGTCGAGAAGCGCGCGCATCCGCAGGATGACATGATCACACGACTTACCGAGGTCGAAGTCGAACGCGAGAACGGTACAGTCACTCGGCTCGACGATATCGAGATCGCGGCGTTTGCATCACTGCTCGGCGGAGCGGGCGCCGAGACCGTCACCAAGTTGGTGGGAAGCGCCGCGGTGGTGTTCGCGCGGAACCGCGACCAGTGGCAGACGTTAGAGAAAGACAGAAGCCTCATTCCCGCCGCATTCGAGGAGCTGCTGCGCTATGAGGGACCGTCGCAATACGACATACGGTGGAGCAACGTCGATGTCGAACTCCATGGCGACGTGATACCCAAGCACAGGCCGGTCATGCTTCTCAACGGTTCGGCTACCCGAGATGAGCGCGCCTTCCCTGACCCCGATCGCTTCGATATCCATCGTGGCCACTCCGGTCACAACCTGGGGTTCGGCTACGGGATACACAGCTGCCTGGGTGCGGCGCTTGCGCGAATGGAGGGCCGTATTGCGATCGATGTGTTGCTGGACCTGATACCCGACTACGAGGTGGAGGTCACGGGACTCGAACGCGTGAAGATGCCGAATGTCTTCGGTTGGGGACGGGTACCCGTGCGTGCGGCAAAGCGGTGACCTTCAATGGCGCGGACAGTGAGATGACGTCTGGTCCTCGTACCGTGGTCATCACCGGCGCATCGCGTGGTCTGGGACTTGCGTCCGCTTGTGAGTTGTACAAGCGCGGCTGGCGTGTCATTGGAGCCATGCGCTCGATCGACGCGGGACTGGCCGCGATCCGTGAGCTCACCGGCGCGGCGACTGGAGATCGGCGCCTGCACGGTGTGCAGCTCGATCTGACCGATGCCCGCTCTGTGGACGCGGCAAGCGAGGCCATCGTTGACCTCGTCGGCGCCCCGGATGCCCTCGTGCACAATGCCGGAATAGCAGTGGCCGGCTTCGCCGAGGAAACACCGCCGGCCGAGTGGGACCGGGTATTCGCGACCAATGTGTTCGGGCCGGCAGCGCTGACGAACGCCTTGTTGCCGCCCATGCGCGATGCCGGGCGCGGACGCATCGTGGTGGTATCCAGCACCAGCGCCGTCCGTGGGATGCCGCTGGCTGCCGTCTATTCGGCATCGAAGGCCGCGGTGGAGCGGTGGGCGGAGTCCCTGGCCGCCGAGGTGGCTCCCTACGGTATCGGCGTGACAATCCTGCTCGCGGGGACGTATGACACCGACCTCACGCATGATGGCGCAGCCGTGTACCGGGACGATTCGGGTCCTTACGGCCCGCAGCGTCCGAGGATGGAAAAGCGCGGACGCATGGCCGTGAGGCTCGCGAATCCGCCGCAACGATTCGCCAGGTCGTTGGCCAGAGCACTGGAGCGCGATCGCCAACCCATCGTGCATCGGGGTGCCGGTGTCGACGCCAAGATCTACCGCTCGGTGGCACGGCTGATGCCCACGATCGTGATGCACCACATGATCAGGGTTGGACTGGGACAGCCGAGGTTCGGAACACTACGCGCGTCTGGTGCAGACCGCCCCGCGACAGAAGGAAATGCTTGATCATGGGAAATAATCCTGGCTCAGAACGTATTCGAGTGGTCCACGTAGGAACGGGACTCACAGGCAAAGAGGCACTGCGGGCAATCATCAGCGATCCGATGCTGGAACTCGTCGGACTCCACGTGTCCACTCCTGAGAAGGTCGGCGCGGACGCAGGAAGCATCGTCGGGGAATCGGAAACTGGAGTCATCGCGACCGCTGATGTCGAGGAGGTGCTTGCCCTGTCGCCGGATTGCGTGTCGTACTGCGCAACGGCAGTCCGGCGCGAGGACGGCGCGATTGCCGACATCGTGCAGTACCTAGAAGCCGGCATCAATGTGGTGACGATTTCCACGATCCCACTGGTGTACCCCTCCGCTGCGCCGGAGGAGTGGCAGCAGCGAGTGAAATCGGCAGCGGAAAAGGGGAACTCGACGTTCTACGCGACCGGTAGTGAGCCGGGGTTCATCAGCCTCAACATTCCCACTGCCCTCCTCGCGGGCGCCGGGACAGTTGATTCCTACCGGATGGACGAGTACGCGGTCGATTTGGACAAGTCCTATCCGATCTGGGATGTACTGCACGAATCCATGGGGTTCGGCAAGCCCGACGGACACGTTCCTGCGCGAATTGCCTCCGGCAAGGTGAACCATGATTGGGAAACAGTGGTCCGCTACATCGCGGACATTCTTGGATTCGAACTGGAGTCCGTCGAACTCGATTGGGAAACGCTGCTCGCCCCGTCGGATCTGGAGACGGCGATCGGCGTGATCAAAGAGGGCACGATCTGCGCGCACCGATGGCAGCTTGCTGGTGTAGTCGATGGGAAGCCGGCGGTAGCTGTGCAATATTTCGCTACGGTTTCCGCCACCCCCTGGCCCGAGCGCTGGCCCAGGCCGGCGCGAGAAGGAGAGGGGGGCATGGTGTTTCGTGTGCAGGGCGATCCGAGCATGAGTTTGGAGCTGTATTTCGAGCAGTCAGCCGGTTCTGCTACGAATCCAGGCGTCACGGCGACGGCGATGGCGGCGGTGAACGCAATACCCGATGTCGTCCACGCGGCACCAGGGGTACTGGCGAATCCTCTTTCGGGGCCAACGATCGTGAGCAGGCAATCACGGACCAAACATCGATAGGGACAGGCTGTCTGCCCACAGTCAGCTTCCGACGCCGCCCTGACGAAGAAAGTTGATCGTGTACCCCTGAAATGTGAGTTCGGCGGGATCCAGGCCGATGAGCTCCAGGAACGGGTACCACTGGCGAGAGTCGACGAACCAGTCCCAGCGGTTGATATGCCCGTCCTCGTTGGTCCAGATGTAATCCCACTCCCGCAGTTCCAGCACTGTCCCGTCGGCGAGAGTCCCCGCGTAGGTGTCGCGGGCCACGAAGCCCCAGTCGAAGACATCGCATTCAAACGGTGTGACGGTTCTGAAGTCCGGCATGTGCTTCCACCACATCCGAAACTCCGGGGTGAGCATGTCACCGTCGGGGGCGTGTTCGGCGATGGCTGTGGCCAGCTCGTCCGAAAAGAGGTCGGCCATCGGCTGCGCAACGCCACCGTTGAACAGAGGACACATCATCACGGCATCGGGCGCGTATATCCACTCGTCGCCGTAGGTGACGAAGTTCGTCTCCGTTACTTTCGAGTACGCCTCCCACTTGGCGTGGGCAAGCCGCTCGTGCAAAGCCGCGCGATGCAGCGTCATACCGCCCCCTTGGTCAGATACCGATGAGTTCCTTGAGGTTTCCGCCCATCACCTTCGCAGCGGTGTCAGCCGGCAGGCCATTCAATTCCTTGACGAAGTCGACGGGCTCGGCGAGACCTTCAGGGTGCGGATAGTCCGAACCGAACATCACGCGGTCTGCGCCGAGAAGATCGACGAGCACCGACATGTCCTCCTCGTGGAACGGATTGATCCAGACGTGCCTGCGGAAGACATCACTGGGATGCTCGCTGAAGTCATACGGCCGCTTGCGGTACACGCGGTCGAAGACGTCCAGCAATCGGTGCGCCCACGAGCCGCCGTTCTCGACCACCCCGATGCGCACCCCGGGAAAGCGTTCGAACACTCCGTGCGCAATGAACGCGGCGAGGGTGTCGAAGATGTTTCGGCTCTCCTCGTAGATGAAGCCCCGCAGCTTGCTCAGGGCGAATCCGTTGAACTCCGCGGCGTCCTCCCAGTCGTCGATGTATCGCTCGTAGCCGGAATCCGAATTGTGCATCTGGACCGAAATGCCCGAGGACTCGACGAGTCGCCAGAACTCGTCGAATTCCGGTAGCGCTGCCGAACGCGAGGTGCCGTCCTCGCGGGGAACCGGAGCCGGGCGGATCAGCACCGTCCTGGCACCGTTGTCCAGACACCATTCGAGCTCTTTGACGCCGAGCGCGGGATCGTTCAGCGAGATCGCGGGTACGGGAAAGATCCGGTTCTGATAGTTGAACGTCCAGTCCTCGAGTAGCCACCGATTGAATGCGTGAGTTACCGCGTGGGTCAGTTCGGTGTCGGACTTGATCCGCTCCTCGAGCATGCCCGCGGTCGTCGGGAACATCACGGCACCGTCGACGCCCTGCCGGTCCATCAACGCCAGCCGCAGGTCGGGGCGGCGGAACTCGTCGGGACAGCGGATGGGTTCGGCCAGCTCACGCAGCGTCTTGCCTTCGGGGTTGATGCCCCTGAAGTAGTCGGACCATGCGCCGGGGGTGGGGATCACCTCATACGTCGGGTTGGGGATGGTCTCGGTGACGGTGCCGAGGATCTGGAGCTTCTTGCGACCTTTGACGTCGATGAATTTCAGCGCCTCGGAGTACTTCTCCGGCAGGTAGCGCGTGTACGCGTCGATGGTCTCGTACATGTGGTTGTCGGCATCCCAGACTTCGTATACCTTTTCGTCGGTCATCTGCGCCTCCAACATGCTTGAGAATGTTGATTCTCAACATAGCAAACGAGGGTATACGTTGCCCACGGGGTCACAGATTCGTGAAATGCCCTCCGTCGACGCCGATGGTCTGACCGGTGATGTATCGAGCAGAGGGGCCCACGAGAAATGCGATCGCCGCGCCGATATCGCCCTCCGGATCACCGATCCGGCCAAGGGGAACCCGTCGCGAGAGGCGCTCCTCCATAGGGGGGTCCGCTTCGATTGCGGCGGTCATTGCCGGTGAATATGCAAGCGGTGAAACCACATTGACTGTGATCGCATAGGGTGCCCACTCACGGGCCAAGCTCTTCGCGAAGCCGCGCAGTGCCCCTTTCATCGTGGCGTAGAGCGGCAGCGTCGCGCTGCCCTCGATCCCCGCCGGTGAGGTAAACACCAGAAATGAACCGCCGTGCGCCTTGAGTGCCGGGAAAGCCGCGGTGGCACAGTGTCGTGCGCCGCCGATGGAGACCGAGTAGTGGTCGTCGAACAACTGCCTG
The DNA here is from genome assembly GCA_963843135.1 of uncultured Actinomycetota bacterium. Taxonomy (GTDB): domain Bacteria; phylum Actinomycetota; class Actinomycetes; order Mycobacteriales; family Mycobacteriaceae; genus Mycobacterium. The sequence continues at coordinate 35,773 of CAWJJA010000018.1, read as the reverse complement.
TCCACGTCGGCCAGTTGATGCGGCTGACTCGACCTGTTGCTGGTCGCGTTGTGCACTACTGCGTCGAGCCGTCCGGTTGCGGCGAGAGCGACGTCGACGGCGTCCGCTACTTGGCCGGGGTCGGTCACATCGCATCGTGCCCAGGTTGCGCGGTGTCCCCGCGCATCGATCTCGTGGGCGACGCCGCTGTTCGAGCGCGACGCGACGACGACATGCGCACCGTCGGCGGCCAGGGCCATCGCTATGCCGCGCCCCACGCCGGCGCCCGACCCGGTCACGAGGACCGTGTGGCCGTCGAGGGTCATGGCAGCATCACCGACCCGCCGTCGACGATAACGGTCTCGCCGGTCACGTGAGACAGGTCGTCGCGAAGCAGGAACTTGGCGGTCTCCACGACCGAGTGGATGAGCGCTCCGTCGTCCGGCACCGCCGCAGCGGACAGGTGAGATGTATCGACATCCCGCGTGAAGAGATCAGCAGGCGCCGCCACGATGTTCACGCCGATTCGTTCCGATGCCCACTGGCGGGCAGCGGATTTCGCCATCGCACGGATACCCTCGATCGCGGTCGTGTAGTCGACCGCTCCCGCCGCGCCTGCGACGCCGATGGTCGGCAGAATCAGCACGATTCGTCCAGCGCTTGATCTATAAGCGGTCTGTAGTGCCACGAGCGTTTCCCACAGGGGCGCTTCGTCGGCACCATCGATGGTGAATATGGCTTCGGCTTCCTTGCCAAGCGCCGTCGACAGCGCTTCGATGGGGTCGAAGACGATGACTGTCACACGTCGGCCATGTCGGCGAGTTGGCGTTTGACGACCTTGCCGACGTCATTGCGTGGCAGCCGATCGACGAACACGATCCGCACCGGAACGCGATATGGCGTGAGGCGTTCGCGACACCACGCGATCAGATCGTCCTCGGTCAGGTTGGTGTCCAGGCGGATCACGAACGCCCAGGGCACCTCGCCGAGACGCTCGTCGGGTACACCGACCACCGCGGCCTCCCGCACACCGTCGGCCGCCACAAGGACGTCCTCGACAGTGCCGGGAAACACCTTCAGTCCGCCTCGGTTGATCATGTCCGAGACCCGCCCGTCCAGCCACAGGAAGCCGTCTTCGTCGAACCAGCCCAAGTCCCCGGTGTGGAACCACCCGTCATCGGTCAGCCGATCCATGAACGCGGCATCGATCTTGCGGGCGGCCGTCGTCGGGGTGCGGACCATGACCTCGTCGTCGACGATCGTCACGTCGATACCGGGCAGGGGACGTCCGACCGAGCCGAGCTTGGTCTCGCCCCATTCGCGCGCGTCCGCGGCAGACCATCCGACGACTTCGCCGCCGAGTTCGGTCTGTCCGTAGGAATTGAGCACGATGACCCCGAATTTGTCCCGGAACCGGCCGGCGTGCACCGGCGACAGCGGCGCGGTAATGGAACGAACGATCTTCAAAGGTGCCAGGTCCGTCACCGACTCGTCGTGCAGCACCATCGTGAGCGCCGCAGGCGGTAGCACCGTCGAGCGCAACCGATGTCGCTTGACCAGGGCGGCAAAATCCGTCGGTGAGAAGCGGTCCATGAGCACGACACCCGAACCGGCGCGGAATGCGAACAACACCTGATATATGCCTGCCCACAACGACAATGACAGTGGCACGAGGTTAGGCATCGGTGGACGATCCCCCTTGGCCGAGGCGGATTTGGCGCCACGGAGCTTGGCCAGCAGTCGATCGATCAGGTCGAGAACCGTGGTGTGCCGAAGCGGTACCGGTTTCGGCGGGCCGGTGGTGCCCGAGGTGAACTGCAGTAGCGCGACATCAGGGTCGTACTGCCTGGGGTCAGTGGGTCGCTCAGGCGACGGCGTGAGTGTCCATTGCAGCGACGCGCCTGTCACCACAGGCAGATCAAACGCGGAAAAGCGCTGTGCGAGATCCGGTGTCGTGATCACAGCAACCGGGCGCAGTGTCTCCAATTGGCTGACGAGTTCGGCGTCGGCCGCCCTGGGGTTCAGCGGTGTGTAGACGCCGCCCGCGCGCCAGGTACCGAACAACGCCGCGATGGTGGTGGCGTCATTGGGCAGCATCGCGGCGACGACCTGCCCGGTCATCAGTCCGCTCTCGGCGAGCAGAGTGCCCAGCTGTGCGGCGCTCGCCGCCAGGTTGAGGCCCGAAACATCGGCGTCAACCGTATGCACCGCGATGTCGGGCAGATCGTCGAACAGCTCCGCCAGACTCATGAATCAGGCTCCAGCGGTTGCCAATCGGGCGTTCGCTTGTCCGCGAACGCAAGCGGCCCCTCGTTCTGGTCCGGATGACCCCACATCGAGGTGAGATGTTTGGCGCCCTGCCGGCATGCATCGGTCAACCCGTACTCCAGCGCCCCCCACAGCGCACGCTTAGTCGCGCGCATGGCTGCCGGCGAGTTTCTGGCGATCTTCTCGGCCAGTTCCTGTGCCACGTCGCGCAGCTGCTCCGGCGGGTCGACGACTTGACTGATCATGCCGAGCTCGTATGCGCGTTGGGCGGTCAATCGTTCGTGGCTGCCAACGAGCGCCATCCGCAGGACGGCCTCTGCGGGCATCTTTCGCATCAAAGCAATGGTCTCCAGAGCACTGACCTGACCGATCGAGACGTGTGGGTCGACGAACGTCGCGTCTGAGGAGGCGATGACGACATCGGCGTCGGCGACCCAGTGCAAGCCGCCCCCCGCACAAACACCGTTGACGGCGGTGATGATCGGCTTGCCGACGTTGCAGTGCCAGCCGGTCAGCTTCAGATCAAGCGTGCGCATGGTCTCCTGAAATTGCAGCACCGCCTCGCCGTCGAGTTCCTCGACGTCGGCGCCGACCTGGAAAGCCCTGCCGTTTCCGGTGTGCACGATGACGCGAACAGCGGGGTCGGCATCCAATTCGGCCCAGGCTCTGGGAAACTCCTCGCGCATCACGACGTCATAGGCGTTGAGCCGATCGGGCCGATTGTTGATGATCCAGCCCACCGGCCCTCGGCGCTCCACGATGAGTCGCTGATAGGTCACGAGACCTCCACGGGGTCGAGCCGCTGCCATTGCGCGGGCCGCTTCTCACGCCATGCTCGGACGCCCTCGGCATGGTCAGGATGATTGCGCAGCCGCCATATCTCGTCGCTGGCCTCACGCTTGGCTTCGGAAAGGCCGACTTCGAGCGAACGCCACAACGCCTTCTTGGTAGCGCGCATCGCTGTCGGCGAATTGGTGGCCACCGCAGCGGCCAGCCGTCTGGCCGCCGCCACGAGATCGTCGGCCGCAACGACTTCGGAGACCATTCCCAGCTCGTAAGCCCGCTGCGCCGATAGCCGCTCGGCTCTGCCGGCGAGTGCCATTCGGGTGATCGCCTCCATGGGGGATTTGCGCAGCAGCGTGATCGCCTCGTATGCCACGGCCTGGCCCACTGATACGTGGGGATCGACGAATGTCGCCGACTCGGCCGCGATCACGATGTCCGCATCGGCCACCAGATGCAAACCGCCGCCCGCGCAGACGCCGTTGACCGCCGCGATCACCGGCTTCCAGACACCGCAGTGCCACGATGAGATTTTCAGATCGGCATCGCGGGTCCGGCGAGAGTGCTTGCGCATTGCTGCTTTGTCCCGCGCGACCTGAACGACGTCCATTCCGGTGCAGAATGCCGTGCCGTTCGCCGTGTTCACGATGACCCGCACGTCGGGGTCGGCGTCCAGTTCCGCCCACGCGGTCTCGAGTTCGTCGAGCATCAGCGCATCGAAGGCGTTCCCCGCATCCGGCCGGTTCAGGATCAGCCAGCCGATGCCGTTAGATCGCTCGACAACGAGGCGCTCATACGCACTCACGAGCGAGGAATTTCTTTCCAGGGCTTGCCCTTCCACGGGTCGGGTTCCTTGGGTAGGCCGAGGACGCGCTCACCGAGGATGTTCTTGTTGATATCGGTGGTGCCGCCCTCGGTCCCGTTGGCGAGGCTGCGCATCATGCCCTGCACCTCGCGTGGAAGCGCATCGTGATCGTCGGTGGCAGGCCAGGCGATCGCGTCGGTGCCGAGGAGATCGACCATCAGATCCTGAATCTGCTGGTTGAGCGTCGCCTGGTGAACCTTCCCGATCGATGAGGCGGCGCCGGGGGACTGGCCGGCCGACAGTGCCGCACGTACCCGGTCGTTGGTCCATCCGCGAATTTGTTCCTGCGCCCATAACCGCATGACCTTGTTCCGGACGACGGGGTCGTCCCAGCGGCCGGTATCCTGTGCAAGGGTGATCAGCCGCTCGGCGCTGGAACCCCCGAGGCGTCCCATACCGCCGGAACCGGACCCGGAAACCATCTGGCGCTCACTGGACAACGTCGATGCGCTGACTCTCCACCCGTCGTTGATGTCGCCGACGCGCTGCGCGTCGGGAATCCTCGCGCCATCGAGAAAGACTTCGTTGAACTCCGCCTCGCCGGTGATCTGTCTGAGTGGGCGTACCTCGACGCCGGGCTGGTGCATCTCGAGCAGGAAGTACGTGATCCCCTGGTGCTTAGGCTGTTCCGGATCGGTACGGGCCAGCAGAATCGCGAAGTCCGCCTCGTCCGCCCATGTGGTCCAGACCTTCTGGCCGGTGACCACCCACTCGTCGCCGTCGCGCACGGCGCGGGTGGCCAGTGACGCAAGATCTGATCCTGCGCCCGGCTCACTGAACAGCTGACACCATTTCTCTTCGTTGTCGACGATCGGCGGGAGGAACCGCCGACGTTGTTCCTCCGTACCGTGACTGAACAGCGCTGCCGCGGTGTTGTTGAGGCCCAGTGGATTCAGTCGTCTGAGCCGCAGCGGCCGCAGCACCGATTCGATGGCGCGGGCGATGTCCGCGCTGACACCGAGGCCGCCGTGCTCCGGCAGCCACGTCGGCACGACCAGGCCGGACCGCGCGAACACCGGGTACCACCGCTGGTAGTCCTGCTGGCTGCGAACAGCCCTGAGCGCGTTCGCGCCCTTGGCCGCCGCCGATCGCCACTGCGCCGGCACCTCGGTGGCCACCCACTGCTCGACCGCGGTGACAGCGTCGTCTGCGGAGGTGCTCTCGGTGATCGGTAGCGTTGTCATCGTCCCTGGAACTTCGCGTCGCGCCGGTCGCGAAATGCGGCCAGACCCTCCTTGAAATCGTCACTTCGGCTGGACAACTCCAGTGCCATTGCCTCGTTCTGCAAGTGGCGATCCAGATCCAGCCCATTGCCGCTGTGCAGCAGCCACTTGGTGAGTCCGAGCGCTACGGTGGGCGCCTCGGCGAGCTTCGTCACCAGTTTCTCTGCAGCCGAGTCCAATTGATCGTGAGCGTAAGCGCCGTGGATGATTCCCCATTGCGCCGCAATGGTCCCTGAGATTTCCTCACCCAACATCAGGAGCTGTCGGGTGCGCACCATGCCGATGAGGCGGGGCAGTAACCACGCCGCGCCGCTGTCCGGGGTGAAGCCACGCGCCACGAACGGTTCCCAGAACCTGGCATCGTCGGCCGCGAGGCAGAAGTCAGATGCCATCGCAATGTGAAATCCGAGCCCAGCAGCCCAGCCCCTGACCACTGCGACAATGGGCACCTGTGTCTCCAGCATCAACGGAATCAGCCTGTTGGCCTTGTTGGGCAGCCTGCGCTGCGTGCTGCCAACGCGCGGTTTGCGCTCGGAGCGCACGTTGTTGGCGACGAGATCAGACCCAGCACAGAAATCCGCGCCTTCGGAGTCGACGCGGATGACGCGCACCGATTCGTCGATGCCCGCTGCGACGAGGTGCGCTATCAGCGCGTCGAGGATCGTGTCGTCGACTGCGTTGCGCTTATCGGCCCGGTCGAGCGTCAGCCGCAGCACGGGACCGTTCTGGTCGGCGCGTAGGCCAGGAACGCTGTCGTAACTCATGGGTCACCGCTCGGAGAACTGCACCGACACGGCGGTGAGCAGGTCGGCCAGATTGGTCGCGCCGCCGGGCGGCTCCGGCAGGCGGACAGGGCCGTTCTCTCGACTGGGCAACAGGATGGTGGCATGTCCCGGGGCGGTGACCTCCCCGCGGTGGTTGGTTGCCGCCAGCTCGAGGTCGACTGCCGGCCGCTTGCCGTCGGCGAGGTACTTGCGCACAACCGTGCCGGCCATCGTGTGGAGGTCGCCCACGTAGTTGAAGAGGCGGAATTCGCAGTCGAGCTTCCACAACCAGGCGTCGTCGCCCATCCAGTCGGTGCACAGATGGATCAACCAGGTCTCGCGCATGCGGCCGTAGTCGAAAGTGGTGGGGTTGCCGGCGTTGCGCGCAGCGTCGGGTTCCCAGTGCACGCGTTGCTGAACATCGGGTACACCGTGTTCGTTGGGCGTGTAGAAACGGGGAATGCGCTGCCGGTTGCGCCACGCCAACCGAAGGGGCCGCACCCCGTACATCCCGGTCCCCATGCCGACGTGCCAACACACCATGTCCGTCACCGTCAGCGGCCCCTTGGTCAACGGGCCGACGTCGTCGCCCTCGTTGACGTCTTCCCACCACCGTGGCTCTGATCCGCGTGCGAGTTCGCGGGCGTACCGTTCGTCGATTTCGGCTATCTCGTCGGCGGTCCAAGTCTTCAATTCGACGGCGTCGTACTTCTTGCGACTCCGCGCCTTGGAACGCTCGGTCCGGATCATGTTGCGGTACTGGCCTCCGAGGATGACGCCCTCGTCGTCCCGGAACACCTGGGCGGACCATTCGTGAACGGCGCGGTCGGCGAATTCACTGCTCTTCTCGAGTGCCGCGACCAGCGCGTTGCGTCGGAACACCCGATGATTCGCGCGCAGCGGTGCCCACCACTCCCGCGACGACGACGCATAGAACGCATGCACACCGCGCAGGGGATCACCCTTGGTCAAGGCGCGATCCTCGTCGGACAACGTCGTCACTTCGTCCTCGCCGATCAACGTGTCACCACCGACGAGGGCCGGTGGTGCGATCGGCTCGCCCCACACCGATTTCGCGGCGTACTCCGGATCGGCCCACAGCGGGTTTGCATCGCCGTAGCTTTCCGCGATGTGCCGGAAGGCGTCCTCGTTGGGTCGGAAGTAGTGCGGCGGCTGGGTGTGCGGCACGGCGATACCGATGGTGGCGCGCAACCTGGCCAGACCCTCGTCGGTGATGCTGCCGGTCGGGGACGAGGCGGGGGTGGGATCAGCCATCTCGCACCTCCTCCTCGTGGCCGGCACTGTCGTCGGGTCGAAGTGGAAATTAAGATACCCGAAAAGCGGAAACGCCGTTAACGCAGGGATGGCAACGATGAGTGACGAAGCTCCTGGAATTGATGTTTCTGTCGGTGACGACGGTGTGCAACGCATCACCATCAACCGGCCAGATGTTGCAAACTCGTTGTCGCCCATGGCTCGTGACGCGCTCATCGATGCGTTCACGCGAGCCAATGACGATACGAGGGTGCGCGCGGTGCTGCTGGGCGCCGCGGGTGAGCGACACTTCTGCGCGGGGGCCGGACTTGGCGGCGGGGACGGTGGTGCTGACGCGCAACCGACGTCGGAGAGGCGCCCGGGGGACATTGCGCGAATGCTTCAACACGGTTGGCAGCGGCTGGTCGCGTCGATTTTGGACTGTGACAAGCCCGTGGTGACTGCGGTGAAGGGCACTGCCGCTGGCGCGGGATCGAGTTTGGTGTTGGCCTCCGACATCGTCGTCATGTCCACGGAGGCAAAGCTTGTCGAGGCTTTCGTGCACCGCGCGATATTGCCGGACTCGGGTGCCATTCATCTGTTGACGCGAATCGTCGGTCTGCGAAAAGCAGCCGAACTGCTCATGCTGGGTGAACCCATCGATGCCACCACATGTGAGCGGCTCGGCCTCGTCAATCGTGTGGCAGAGCCGCAGGACATCGATGGCGTCGCCGAGGAACTCGTTCAACGCCTGGCATCGGGGCCGACCGTGATGCTGTCCATGACCAAGCGACTGTTGGCGGTGTCGTCGGAATCCGGTCGCGACCGCGCCTTCGAGCAAGAGGCGTGGGCCGCCGAAGTGGTGTCGCACACCGCGGACCTGCAGGAGGGGCTGGCGTCGTTCGCCGAGCGCCGTAAGCCCCGTTTCCAGGGGTTTTAGGGCCCACCGCGAATCGTGAACGCCGAACTGTCGTCGATCTGATCAATGGACTCCGCCACGGTCTCCGCGGTGAGTCCGTCCTGCTCGATGCCCTTGGTCTGCCCGATGAACACCCGCGACACCTTGCCTGCGCCGACCGAGTAGATATGGGCGGTGCGGTCGCAGCTGCGGTGGGACAGGTAGACCACGACAGGGGTCACCAGTTCAGGATCCATGGCCTTGCCCGCCTCGCCCATGATGTCCTCGGTCATCCTGGTGCGTGCGATCGGTGCGATGGCGTTGATGCCGATGCCGTTGCGGGCGCCCTCGATGGCCAGCACATGCATCATTCCGACCAGACCCATCTTCGCCGCCCCGTAGTTGGCCTGCCCAAAGTTGCCGAACAGTCCAGTCCCCGAAGTGGTTTGAACGATCCTGCCGTAGTTCTGCTCACGCATGATCGGCCAGACCGCGCGAGTGACGTTGAAGGCACCGACAAGATGGACCGCCACCACGGCGTGCACCTGGTCGGCGGTCATGTTCTTGAACGCGGCGTCGCGCAGAATCCCGGCGTTGTTGACGAGGATGTCGACCTGGCCGAAGGCTTCCATGGCCGCTGCCACGATCGCGGTGCCGCCCTTTTCCGTGGCCACCGAGTCTCCGTTGGCGATCGCTGTACCGCCGGCTGCGGTGATCTCATCGACAACCGCCTGAGCTGCTGAGATGGATGCTCCACTGCCGTCGACGGCACTCCCGAGGTCGTTGACCACGACGCGGGCGCCACGGTGGGCGAGTTCAAGAGCGTGGCAGCGTCCCAGACCACCGCCTGCACCGGTGACGATGGCAACCTGATTGTCGAATGTCATCGATGAGCGCTTGCGCGAAGAGTGTGTCATCGATGAGCGCTTGCGCGAAGAGTGTTCGGTTGAGGGCATGCCTGAGAGGTTACATTTACCGTTATCGAGAACCGTCATTTGCATCGGAGGAACAACCATGGGTGGCCCGACTGCGCTGCTGGACTGTGGGCTGCGGCGCGCCGCGATGCTGCAGGCCACTTATCGCGAGACGGGGATCTGGTCGGGACGACCCGTCGACGTCGTCCGGACCGCAGCGGCGAGCTACGCCGACCGGGTCGCGCTCGCGACCAGAGGAGTCGAGCTCACGTACGGCGAACTCGACGAGCGCATCGATCACGCGTGCAGCAGTTTGGCTCAGGCCGGAGTCGGGGCATCGACCCCGCTCGTAGTCGTCGTCGGCAACGACATCGACTCGGTCGTCGCCGTGCACGCGGCCTTGCGGCTCGATGCGGTGATCCTGCTGGTACCCCGTAACGCAGGCAAGGCGCAGGTCGCCGACATCTTCGTGCGTACCGGCGCCGAATTCGGCGTCGCTCCGAATTGGCCTGCCGCCACTGAGTCCGAGTGGCCGGTCAAGGTGAACTGGATCGCCTTGGACTGTCACGGCACTCCGCGCGAGGAGTATCGATCCCAACGCGCGGCCGACGAGCCCTGCTTGGTGCTCTACACCTCGGGGACCACGTCGAAGCCCAAAGGCGTGATTCATTCGTTGAGCACGCTGCTCAAGGCCTCGGCGAACTACATCGCGGCGGCAGGACTGTCAGACGACGACCGGATCTTCCTCATCAGCCCTCTGGCGTCGGTCACCGGTGTGCTGCAGGGTCTGTTCATCGCGCCGATGCTGGCGGCGCCGGTGATCCTCGAGGACCGGTGGGATCCATCGGCGACATGCGAACTGCTCGTCTCGTCGGGGACGACTTGGTACGGCGGCCCCGACCGGCTGCTCGACCGCATACTCGACGAGGCGGTAGCGCGAAAAGCGACAATTCCGCTGCGGGCGGTCTATCTCGGCGGAACGATGCTGGACCGTCGCATCGTCGAACGCATCGAGGACGACTTCGGAATCATCGTGATGCGCGCCTACGGATCGTCTGAAGTGCCGGTCAGCACGTCGGGCCTGCGCGCAGAACCCAGGGATGTGCGCCATGCCGACGACGGGGTAGCACTGGCCGACGTGCAGGTCCGGGTCGGCTCTATCGGTGATCCCACGGAATGCTGCATCCGTGGACCGCACACCTTTCTCGGATACACCGATGCGGACGACGACGCCGACGCCTTCGACGGTGATTGGTTTCGCACAGGCGACGTCGCCGAACTGAACGATGGCCGGGTCCGCATCGTCGGCCGGTTGAAGGACATCATCATTCGAAACGGTCTCAAGATCCCGGCGGCCGAGGTCGAGGAGGCGGTCGCGAAGATCGCCGGAGTCCGTGAATGCGCGGCCTATTCGGTCGCTGACAGCACTACCGGCGAAAGACTGGCAGTGGCAGTGGTTCTCGAGTCTGCCGTTCGGCCGTCACTTGCCGATGTGGGCGAGGCACTGGTGGCAGCCGGCCTGCCCAAGTACAAGCTTCCCGAGGAGCTCGTCTTCTGGGACGAACCGTTGCCCGTCAACGCCAACGGCAAAGTCGAGCGCAGCACGCTCGATGGGCGATCGGCGGGGCGGCCCCGGGCCGTCGCCGACCGCCTCGCTGCGCGCTGAGTTTCGCGAAATTGAATTCCAGCAGGCCCCTACTCGACGTTTGTCTGCTGGAATTCAATTTCGCGCGAACTCGGGTCAGTCCTTACCTGCCGTGTTCATGGTGGCCTTGCTCATCTGAGCCTGCCAGTCGGATGCACCACCGCCGCCGTGGTCGTGCTTGGACAGCGCCTGGATCGACACGTCATGGCCTTCGGCGGCCTGGCGTAGTGCACCCACGGTCGCCTGCTCCCTGGTGATGTGGGTGAACGGGTCCCAGTGGTACCAGCGCATGGCGTTCTCGTAGGTCATCTTGTTGGTCTCGGCGTCGGTGGCGTGGTGTTCGGTAAGGACCTCGTGGAGTTGTTCGGGGGCGCCGGGCCACATCGAGTCGCTGTGCGGGTAGTCGGCTTCCCAGCAGATGTTGTCGATGCCGATCTCATTGCGCAGTTGTACGCCGACGTGGTCGGAGATGAAGCACGTCAGGAAGTGGTCACGGAACACTTCGGAGGGCTTTTGCTTGCCGAAGTCCTGACCCGTCCATGTCGAGTGCATCTCATAGGTGCGATCGGCACGCTCCAAGAAGTAGGGAATCCAGCCGGTGCCACCCTCGGACAAGGCGATCTTCAGATCCTTGTACTCCTTGACGGGTTTGGACCACAACAGGTCCGCGGCGGCCTGCACGATGTTCATCGGCTGCAGCGTGATCATCACGTCCATCGGAGCATCCGGTGCGGTGATCGCCAGCCTGCCCGAGGATCCGATGTGCACGTTCATCACCGTGTCGGTGTCGACCAGTGCCTCCCACATCGGCTTCCAGTAATCAAGATCATGGAAGCTGGGATAACCCAATGCCGCCGGGTTCTCGGTGAACGTCAGTGCGTGCACGCCGCGTTCGGCGTTGCGCCGAATCTCCTTGGCACACGCCTCGGCGTCCCAGATCACCGGAAGCGTCATCGGGATGAATCGTGCAGGGTACGCGCCACACCACTCCTCGACGTGCCAATCGTTGTACGCCTGCACCAGAGCCAAAGAGAATTCCTGGTCTTCAGTGACGAACAATCTTCCGGCGAATCCCGGGAACGACGGAAAGCAGATCGAGCCGAGGATGCCGCCGGCGTTCATGTCCTTGACGCGTTCATCGACCTGCCAGCAGCCGGGCCGGATCTCGTCGAGGCCCTGTGGCTCCAAGCCGTATTCCTCCTTCGGGCGGCCGGCCACCGCGTTGAGGGCGACATTGGGGATGACCACGTCGCGGAACTGCCAGGTGTCCGACCCGTCTGGGTTGTGCACCAGTCGCGGTGCCTCGTCCAGATACTTCTTGGCCAGGTGGTTGCGGAACATGTCCGGTGGCTCGACGATGTGATCGTCGACGCTGATCAGGATCATGTCTTCTTTGTTCATCTCTTTTCCTTTCCAACATCTTGCGTGGCCGGTCGGAAGACCGGGACGGTGAAGCCGTCATCGTCGTCGCGAAAGGCGATCGTGAGTTCCATTTCTGCAGAAAGCTTTTCGACCGGACACTCTTCGATGACCGTCATCAGCCGAGGTCCTTCGGCGAGGTCGACCATTGCGACCACGTACGGCGTGCGTACGTCGAAAGGCGCGGCATTCTGGTGGATCACGCTCCACGTGTACAGAGTCGCTCGTCCCGACGCGTGGGTTGACGCGACATCGTCACTCCAGCAGTGCGGACAGAACGGGCGCATGTACAACGAGCTTCGTCCACACGCGGCGCAAGTGTTGATGAGCAAGCGGCGATCCTGAATCGCCTGCCACCACGACTCACTGTCGGTGTCGACGGTCGGCCGGTGCGGACCAACGGGCACGTCCATCAGTTGCCTCTGTTCTTCGCGCGAGCGCTCATGAGTTCCCTCCCAGAATCAGCGTGGCGCTGTGGGAGAAGAAGCCGCCCATCGCGTGCACACACGCCAACCGCGCGTCGGTAACCTGCCGCGGCCCGCATTCACCGCGCAGTTGCCGCACCGCCTCGACCATCAGGAACATTCCGCGCATTCCCGGGTGGCATGACGCCAGCCCACCACCATCGGTGTTGGTCGGCAGCTCTCCGCCGGGTCGTAGGGCCCCGGCGTCGATGAATGCGCCACCCTCACCCTTGGCGCAGAAGCCGAGATCTTCGACCGTCAGCAGCACGGTGGAGGTGAACGAGTCGTATAGCTGGCATACGTCGATATCGGCGGGGGAGACACCGGCCCGGGCGAATGCTCGCGGGCCAGACAGTGCGGCCGCGGACGTGGTGAAGTCGCCCCATTCGCTCATGCTGACATGTGACGCCGCATCGGCGGCGCCGAGAATCCAAATGGGTTCCTTCGCGCAGTCCTTCGCCACCCGCTCGCTGGCGAGCACGACGGCACCGCCACCGTCGGTGCGCAGACACACGTGCTTGGACGTGAACGGGTCGGCCAGCATCGGCGCGGCTGCGACGTCGGCCACGGTAATTCGATCGCGCTCGAATGCGTTGTCGTTCATTGCTGCCCACTCGTGGGCTGCGACAGCGACTTCTGCCAACTGCTCGACCGTCGTGCCGTACTCGATCATGTGACGTCTGGCGGCCATCGCATACTTGGCGATGAGTGTCGCGCCGTAGGGCGCTTCGTATTGCAGGGCGCCTCCGGTCCCCATGGCTGCCGCCGAGGCCCGCACACGTCGCTTGACGTCAGATCGGGCCGTAGAACCATACGTCAGGAGCGCGACGTCGATCTCCCCCGCTGTAATGGCCGCAGCGGCGTGGCTGGCCATGACCTCCCATGACGAGCCGCCGACATTGGTGGCGTCGACCCATGTAGGCCGCAGGCCGAGATACTCGCCGACCTCGATCGGGGGCAGCAGTGCTCCGTGTGCGCCGAGTCCGTCGATGTCGCTCTTCTCAAGGCCCGCGTCGGCGATGGCGCGGCGGGAGGACTGCGCGATCAGTGCCGTCGCGGTCTTGTCGGGTACACGTCCGCAGTCGGACAGAGCGGCGCCAACGATCGCGACCCGGTTCGCTGGCATACGTAATGGTTACCACATTGATAATGGCGTTCACGACTTGATGGAATCCTCGTTCTCAGTCGGTTACCGTGAGTTGGTGCAGAGATCATTGCGAGACGCGCTGCGCGGGGATGACCTGGTGCTGTGCCTCGCCCTGATGACCGCCCGCACTCCCGATGTCCCCGCTATTGCCGCGGCATGTGGATATGACGCAATCTACGTCGATCTCGAGCACACGTCCACGTCGCTGGAGACAGCGGCGATGCTGTGTGCGAGCGCGTTGGGGGCCGGTATCTCAGGGCTGGTGCGCGTACCGTCGCACGACCCCAGCGTGATTTCCCGAGTCCTCGATTTTGGTGCGGTGGGAATCATTGTCCCGCACGTTAATTCGAAGGATGAGGCAGAAGCCGTGGTCGACGCCGCCCGGTTTCCACCGAATGGGCATCGATCGATATCGGGACCCAACCCGGTGAGCGGATACGGCACACTGCCGGCATCGGAACTGACGGCGGTTCTGGAACGGCAGACGGTCGTCGCCGTGATGGTCGAAACGCCCGACGCTGTCCAAGCAAGTGGTGCTATCGCGGCGGTCGAAGGTGTCGACATGATCCTGCTCGGACCCAGCGACCTGACAGCCGAGATGGGCATTCATGGACAGTATGAGAATGAGCATTTCCACAATGCAGTAGACTCTGTCGCAGCGGCTTGTCGTGAGCACGGCGTGGCGCTCGGAATTGCCGGTATCAAGTCCGTTGATCTGCTGAAACGCTTCGTCGGACTGGGTCTGCGATTCATCTCGGCGGGTACGGACGTCGGAATGATGACCGAGGCGGCTACGGCCCGAGCACGTGTCTTGCGGGAGCTCGAGACCTAACGAGGAGGACGGATGCCCACCGCAATCTACACCGAACAGGTCACCGACCCGATGGCATGGACCGGTGCCGATTTCACGAGTAAGGAAGACTTCACCTTCGACCTCTCGGCGCGCAATGTGGCTGCACTGGAATCGATTCTGGCGAAGACGTCCGGCAAAGACCGTGACGAGATCACTCCCGAGGACGCGCGGCATCCCGACCTCGACGAGGACCTTGCGCGGCTGTACCGGGACCTGATGTTCGGCAAGGGGCTGGCGTGTGTTCGGGGGTTTCCGGTCGAGCAGCACTCGATCGAAGATCTCGAACGCATCTATTGGGCGTTCTGTACGCATCTGGGTTATCTGGTGTCCAACAACTCGTTCGGCCACCGGATGGTGCGCGTACAGGAGGAGATCCTGCCCAACGGTGTCCAACCTGCGCGCGGCACCAAGTCACGCGCGGAGTTGGCGATGCACAACGACGCCGCCGACATACTCTCGCTGTTGTGCGTCTATCCGGCGGCCGAAGGCGGCGAAAGCCAGTTCGCGAGTGGCCCAGCGGCGCACAACCGAATACTTGCCGAACGCCCGGATCTGCTCGACGTGTTGTACCAGGGCTTCCCGCACCACCGTCGCAGCGAACAACCCGATGACCAACCCGACGTCACGCCGTACGACGTACCGGTGTTCTCGCAAATCGACGGCCGCATCTGCATCAACTTCACCTACAGCAGCATCCTGCCCGCGATGAAGACGCTCGGCCGCGAGTTCAGCCCGGAGCAAGAAGAGGCGATCGAGCTGCTGCGCAACATCCTCGTGGAACAGCAGGTCGAGTTCCGACTCGAATCCGGTGAAGCAGCGGTGGCCAACAACTTCGCGATGTGCCACTCGCGGTCGGACTTCGTCAGCAGCAATGACCCGAAGAAGGCCCGATGCTTCCTGCGCGCGTGGATGGAGGTACCGCGGGAGGATAGGCGACTGCCGATCGGCCGCGAGTACTTCCACATGGAGAACAAGGATCTGCGGTTGGGCTACGACATCGTCGACGGCCGTGACGGCACCATTGCGCGCAACGACTACAAGAACGTCGATCCGGCGCTGGCGGATATGTTCAAGGCGGCTCAGGCGAAGCCCAAAGCCAAGCGATGACTGCACGGCCGCGACTGGTCTACGAGCGATGGACCGATCCCGCCGCCGGGGACATCCTCGAAGCGGGCGACGTCGACATCGTCAAGCTGGATATTGCGGCACCTGCTGAACAAGGCTGGGCCGCACTCGAATCAGCGCACGGTTACCAGGTGGCGACCCGAACCGATGTCGCGTCGGTGGACGACGGTGCGCAGTGGTTGGCGGGTCCGGAGCTGGTGGGGCGCTGTACCGGGTTGCTGGCGGTGTGCTCAGCCGGCGCCGGTTACGACGTCATCGACGTCGACGCGTGCACGGCGGCGGGAATCGCGGTGTGCAACAATTCCGGTCCCGGTGCGGAAGCCGTCGCCGAGCACGCGCTTGGCTTCATGCTCGACCTAGCCAAGAAGATCACCGCCGCCGACCGTGCTCTGCGGGGCGGCCCGATCGGCGACCGACTGGCGCTACGCGGCACCCAGCTGCTCGGCAAGACGCTCGGCGTCATCGGGCTCGGCGCCATCGGGAGCCGCCTGGTCGAGCTGTGCGCTCCGTTGGGAATGGAGACCATCGTCTTCGACCCGTATGTCGATGCGGCGACCGCCAGTGACCGCGGAGTGCAATTGGTGTCGCTCGAGCAATTGGTCGAGCGGTCGGATTTTGTCCAGGTGACGTGTCCGCTCACGAAGGAGACACAGGGGCTCATCGGCAAGGCCGAGTTCGATGCGATGAAGCGGACCGCATTCTTCATCACGACGGCGCGCGGACCTGTCCACGACGAACGGGCGCTGTACGACGCGCTCGTCAGCGGACGCATTGCAGGGGCGGGCCTGGATGTATTCCACGAGGAGCCGCCGCGGTCGGACAACCCGTTGCTACAGCTGGACAACGTTGTCGCCACCCCGCATACCGCCGGGATCACCGTGGAGGCTGCGCGCGATATCGCGGTCGCCACGGCGACACAGTGGCAGACGATCTTCGCCGGCGGTATGCCACCGCGACTGCTCAACCCCGATGTGTGGCCTCGATACTGTGAGCGGTTCCACGAAGCCTTCGGCTATCGACCAAGCGCTGCCACCATTTTGGAGAGAGGCTGACCGAGTGACCCAGTACGACACGATCGCGGTGGAGGTACGGGGTCACACCGCGTGCGTGACGCTGAACCGGCCCGAGGTGCTCAACGCGATCAACGATGAGATGATCGCCGAGCTCGCGCAGGCGTACGCGGAGATCGAGGAATCTCAAGACATCTGGACGATGATCATCACGGGCGCCGGCCGCGCGCTGTGTGTCGGCGCTGACGTCAACAAGGCCGCCGATCACGACATGGAGAATGCCGCGGGCATCGACAACCAGGGCGAGCCGATCCTGAGCTCGATGCGGCAGTGGGACGCTCCGCAGGAGGCGACGCCACCGTGGATGCAGATGACGAAGCCGATCATTTGTGCGGTGAACGGCATTGCCTGCGGCGCGGGTATGGATCTTGTCACCACCGCGGACATCACGATCGCGTCGGAGCATGCGACGTTGATGGACCCGCATGTGAGTATCGGTGTGACCTCGGGACGCGAAGGTGTACGGCTGGCGCGCATTCTGCCGCTGCCGGTGGCCATGCGTCTGATCCTCATGGGTAAGCACGAGCGGCTCGACGCGCAGCGCGCCTACGATCTGGGCGTCTTCACCGAGGTGGTCTCACACGACTCGCTGATGGACCGCGCATGGGAGGTCGCGGAGGTCGTGAACTCGAATGCGCCTCTGGCGGTTCGCGGTTCGCGCATGGCTGTGCGAAAGGGCATGAACCTGCCGATCTACGAGGCCGAATTGCTCGCCGAGAACTACCGGATGAAGGTAGCCCTGACGAAGGATGCCGTCGAGGGGCCGCGTGCCTTCCTCGAGAAGCGCAAGCCCGATTGGAAAGCGCTCTAGGGCTGCTTGTGCGGTTTGATACGCCACCGCGATGTGTTGCGTATGAAACCGCGCGGTCGGCACGAGGCAGCTAGGTCATCCCGAAGAAGTTCTTCGCGTTGGTGGACAGCACCTTCCGCTTGGTCTCCTCGTCGAGGCCTTCGGTCGCTTTATTGGCAACGTCCGTACTGTTCGGCCAATTGGTGTCGTTGTGCGGGTAGTCGGTTTCGAACATCAGCTGATCCTCGCCGACGAGGTCGAGGATCCGGAACGCGACCGGGTCGCCGAAGGTGGAGAACCACACCCGTCCTGGCACCTGGGTGCTCGGCGGTTCGGTCAGTAGGGGATGGATGCCACCCCACGCGCGGCGGTCTTCCCAGACTTCGTCGACGCGTTGCAGGTAGTAGGGGATCCAACCGGCTTGCGCCTCCGCGAACGCGAGCTTGAGCTTGGGGAATTGCCTGAGTTTGGCGGAGAACAACCAGTCGACGAGAGCGATGGTGCAGTTGACTGCCATCAAGGCGCTCGTCACGACGTGCGGAGCGTCGGGGGACGACTTCGTCAGCGAGGAACTGGACCCGATGTGCAGCATGATGCCCACCTCGTTGCGTTCACACGCCGCGAAGAACGGGTCCCAGTAGCCGCTGTGGATGGACGGCAGGTCAAGGCGTGCGGGCAACTCGGAGAAACATACGGCAGGCATCCCCTTGGCCGCCACCCTGTCGACCTCTTTAACGGCAAGATCGACGTCCCAGAGCGGGATGATACCGAGTGGGATCAATCTGCCGTTGGAGTCACCTCCCCACTCATCGATCTGAAAGTCGTTGTAGGCCTGGACACAGAGCAGAGAGAGGTCTTTGTCCTTACCGTGCAAGAAGCGCTGGCCGCAGAAGCGGACGAGGGTGTTGGGAAAGCACGCCGAGGCTTCGATGCCCGCGACGTCCATGTCCGCGAGTCGGTCCTTCGGACGGAAGCAGCCGGGTCGCATTTCGTCGTAGGTGATCGGATCGGTCGTGAGCTCGTCGATTTCGTAGCCCGCCGCGGCGCTGATAAGCGGTATGGGGATGATCGCGTCCTCGTAGTGCCAGATATCGGCGTCGCGGCCGTCCTCGTCGTCGACGAATGCGACATCCGAGGTGACACTCGGATCCATGCGTCCGCGGTGGCGCACGATCCTCGGCCCGACCTCCCGATAGCGCCCAGGCAGTCGGCTGGTCCACAGATCGGCCGGCTCCACCAGGTGGTCGTCCGGGGAGACGATGAGGATATCTGCGGTCAAGGCTGCACTCCTTCGAGGACGAACTGCGGCTCATCTTGCAGAACTTCGGTTCCCGCAAGCGAGAATGATGATTTCCAGACTAGCGCATGAGTCGGCCTTCAGGCGTCCGGTCTACCTACACGTGTAGGTAGATCACACATCTAGAGCGGGGAACGCGTATTCTCTTCGTCATCATGACTGCTAAGAAGCGTGCCGGCCGAGACGCGGATGCCGGACTTGAACTCGTGGACAACGACGTGGAACCCTCCGGTAGCTGGCAGGAGCGGACGATCGAGCGGCGGCTCAGCCAGGCGCGGGCCCGAGCATTGGCTCGGAGTTCGCGGTTCCTGGCTGCAGCTCTCGAACTGGTTGAGGAATCCGGCAAGGCCGACTTCACGATTCAGACTCTCATCGATCGCTCGAACCTGAGCTTGCGCGCGTTCTATCAGCACTTTGCGGGCAAGGAAGAGCTGTTGTTGGCGCTCTACGAGAACGCCACCAGTCAATTCATCGAGGCCATTCGTCAAGAGGTCGCGGCGGCCGATGGACCGATGGCTCAGCTGGAGGCGTTCTGTCGCGGATTTCTCTCCCGTGCGGAGTCGTCTGAAGCGATCGGCGGTCGCGTGATGACGATCTACAACCTGAGCTTGGAGATCGAGCGTCCCGACGATTTCGCGAAAATCTGGGAGCCGCACCAAAAGCTACTCACGCGGATTCTCACCGCGTGCTCTCGCGCCGGGCTTGTGCGCAAGGATCTGACCCCCGCACAACTGACCACGCTGCTGAACTCGACGTTGATCGCACTCGCGCAGATCGGGGTATTCCATCTCGGCGTCAAGGGCGCCGAGTTGAACGAAGACCAGCTGTGGGCGTGGTGCCTTCAGGCGCTGACGCCTCCCGCGGCCAAGCCCAGGCCTGCTGCGGCGAAAGCGGCACCGCGCCGCACGACAGCGCGTAAGCCAAAGAAACTAACGGGGTAGGCCCAATCCGCGCTGCGCGATGATCGTGCGCTGCACCTCGCTTGTGCCCGCGTAGATGGTCGTGCCCAGCGAGAACCGCATGAGGTGCTCGAATCGACCCTGCTCGGGTGCGTCCCGCTCGAAGTAGCTTCGCGCCGCATCGGGGCCAACGAGTTCCATCACATCCTGGCTTGCACGCACGAGTGCTTCGGTGCTGAACACCTTGGACATCGGGCCCTCCGCCACGGGAACCTGACCCTCCTCGGTCATCCACACACAGCGTCGCAGCAGCAGCCGTGACACCTCGTCTTCCATTGCGACCCTGGCGATTCGCCGCCGCACATCGGCCTTCGTGAGTTGAAGTGATCCGTCGGCAGCCTGGGTTGTCGCCGCCCATTTCTCGACGTGGTGTAGCAGCCGAGATATGTGGGGCCCCCAGCCGGAAGCGTGCTCGTCCTGCAGGGAAAGTCCCATGACCTGCCAACCCGCGTCGATATCGCCGATGCGCCATTCATCGCCGATGCGGACATCGTTGTAGAAGGTGATGTTCGTGCGCTCGCCCGAAAGCGTCCAGACCGCTTGCGCTTCGAATCCGTCGGAGTCGAGTGGCACGAGGAACATCGTGAGTCCCTTGTGCTTGGGCTTGTCGGGGCTGGTACGTGCCAGCAGGAACACGTAGTCGGCAATGTGTCCGTTCGTGGTGAACATCTTGGATCCGTTGATGACCCAATAGTCACCGTCGCGCACGGCTTTGGTGTTCGCAGCGGCGACGTCGGACCCACACTCCGGTTCGGTGAACCCGAGTGCGATGGTGATGTCGCCCTTCATTGCGCCGGCGAGGATGCGGTCCCGCATCGCGGGTGTTCCGACCTGGCGGATGATCGACGCCACCATCCGGGTGGTCTCCGACAAGTACGCCGGCGCATCGGCGCGCATGAGTTCCTCTCGGAGTACTTGGTCCTCCCAGACGCCACTGTTGCGCCCGCCATACTCAGCAGGCCAGCTCGGTGCGAAAAGTCCTTTGTCGACAAGCCCTTTGGCGAAATCGTCATCGTGTGCGACACCGCTGCGGTAGATGCGCTCCTCGGCCTCGGGAGTCAACGCCTCCCGGAGGTGGGCGCGGACGTCGTCGCGGAACGCCTCAGCTCCGGTGGCCAGTCGAAAGTCCATCGTGTGAACCAATCTGTCGTCGCGCATGCCGGTAGCGATGCAGGCGGTAATGCTACTCTCGTTTGTGAGAGTAACCGTATCCGCAAGTGAGGGAACTGAGTAGGTTGGACCTGAGCCTCTCTGACGAACAACGACAGCTCGTCGACTCGTTCGCCGCCATTTACGCACGCGAATCGACAACCGAGCGCGTGCGGGCCGCCGAGCCCTCGGGGTTCGATCCGAAGTTGTGGAAGGCACTACTGGAGACCGGTGCGGTGGAAATGGCCGTCGATGAAGCCGAAGGGGGTTGGGGTGCATCAGAGGTGGATCTGGCACTGATCGCCGAACAGTTCGGTCGGGCTGTCGCCTCGGCTCCCGTGATCGAGAGCCAGGTGGGCGCCCGGTTGCTCGCGGCATGCGGCGATGCGGGTTCAGAACTACTCGAACAGTCGCTGGCAGGAGACAAGCTCGTTAGCTTCGCGCCGCGGCCGGGCCATGGCGATTTGCTGCCACTGGTGCCCGCCGGGGCGGTCGCGGATGGGGTCGTCGCGTTCGTCGACGAGCGTGTCGTTGCAGTCGGGGTTTCCGGTAACCGCCAACCCGTTCAGAATCTCGGCACGCTGCCCCTCGCGGATATCACCCTCGATGACGCGAAAATCCTCGCCGAGGGAGCAGACGCCGAGCGACTGTTCTCGGCTGCGGTTGACCTGTGGCTGACGCTGACCGCTAATGCACTCGCAGGTGCGGCGAAGAAGGCCGTCGAGATCGGCGTCGACTACGCCAAACAGCGCCACGCCTTCGGCACCGCGATCGGAACTTTCCAAGCGGTCTCTCATCCTCTTGCCGATAGCGCGACGGCAGCCGACGGGGCGAGGTTGCTGGCGCTCAAGGCGGCGTGCGCGTTCGCGGACGAGCCCGAGCGCGTCAGTGAGCTTGCGGCGATGGCCTTTGCCTTCGCGTACGAAGCTGCGCGCGATGCGACGTATCGCAGTCTGCACGTCCACGGCGGCTACGGCTTCGGGATGGAAGGTGACATCCAGCTGTACTATCGCCGCGTTCGCGGTTGGGCGCTGGTGTACGGCGAGCCGAATGCCGCACTCGACCGGGTCGCCGACGCCCGCTACGGGGCTGTCGCGGGCTGACTCGCAGTAGCCTGCCTCACCACCGCGAAACTGAGCGTCGCCCTGGCTGCCAGCCGCTGCGTACCGACATCGGTCACGTCGACGGCGACGACGATCAGCCGCCGCCCAGCGCGCACGAGGGTCGCCGTCGCGCGGGCAGGCCCCTCGACGATCGGCGCCAAAAAGTGAACCGACATATCGGCGGTGCCCGCGCCGGCTCCTTCGCCGCAGTATTTGATCGCCAGACGGCCGGCCGCCACGTCGATCAGGGTGGCGACCAGCCCGCCCTGCAAAGCACCGCGGATATTGACCAGGTCGGAGCGGTTCTCCAGATCCACGATGACGACTTCTTCAGTGTCGACAACGTCGTAGAACGGCAGCTGAGCGAATAGATGCCCCGGAATCGTGACGTCCATCGGTCGCGGCGCGGGTAGTTCTGCAGCGGAATTGTTCGTCACCCGTCGGCCCGCACCTTGTCCTTGGCCGAAAGGACTATCGGCGGAGCGCTGCGCCAATCCGGCACGCCGTTCTCCGGCCCCGCGGTCGCACGCTTGTCGTCGCGGACCCCTACCCAGTGGGAATGGTTGAGCTGATGCAGCGTGAAACACGATTGCAGCGAGTTGTAGAAGCCCATGTTGTCGACAGTCTGGTTGACGGATTCCTTGATCAGCAGCGCGGCCATCGTGGGTACCTCCGCGATACGACGGGCCATATCGACTGTGCGATCGGCCAATTCGTCGCGTGTGAAGACCTTGCTCACCATGCCGAGCTGATGGGCTTCGTGGATGTCGATCGCGTCGCCGGTGAGCATCAGCTCCTTGGCCTTTCGCGGCCCGAACTCCCACGGATGGCCGAAGTACTCCATACCGCACATGCCGAGCCGGGTGCCGACGACGTCAGCGAAGCGCACCTCTTCACTGCCGACGATGAGATCACACGCCCACATCAGCATCAGACCCGCAGAGAACACGTCTCCATGAACCTGGGCGATCGTGATCTTGCGGAGGTTGCGCCACCGCAACGTGTTCTGGAAGAAGTAGTGCCACTCCTGCAGCATGATCTTCTCGGCGCCCTCACGCGTACCCCCGTTGATCGCCGCCGTTGGGTGCTGATCGGGTCCGGGACGAAACTCCGCGCTGGCCTGCTTGGAGCCGATGTCGTGACCGGACGAGAACATCTTGCCTTCGCCGGCGAGGATGACCACACGCACTTCGTCGTCGGCCTCGGCGCGTCCGAACGCCTCGTCGAGTTCGACGAGCATGCCGCGGTTCTGGGCATTCCGCTGTTCGGGCCGGTTCAGAGAGATCCGAACGATCATGCCGTCGTCGAAGCTCTCCCACTTCAGGAATTTGTAGTCGCTCACCGGGGTCCTCCAGGTTCTGCAGTACGGTAATGCTGTTACCGGAATATGAGAAGATATGTTCTCACAGCTCGGATGGCGCAGTGGGGAAGGGTGTACATGACCGTACGGCAGTCCAATCCGCGGGTGATTTTGTGGGGACCCGGACAAGTCGGCGTCGGCGCGTTGCGGGCGCTGATCGCCCATCCGGGCCTGGACCTCGCCGGTGTTGTCGTATACGCCGAAGCCAAGGACGGCAAGGACGCGGGAGATCTGTGCGGAATGCCCGCGACCGGGATCATCGCGACTCGTGACATCGCTGCCGCATTGTCCACCGACGCCGATGTGGTCGCTTACTTCGCGTCAGGTGATTACCGCTATCGCGAGGCGGCCGAGGACATCGCCCGTTGTCTGCGGGCAGGCAAGAACGTCGTGTGCACCTCGTTGGTGCCGATGTGCTATCCACCGGCCGCCGACAAGGAGACGGTGGAACTCATCAGGGCGGCATGCGAGGACGGTGGCAGTAGTTTTTTCAACAGTGGCGTCGATCCCGGTTGGGCGAACGATGTCATCGCGCTGACGATGACCGGCTTCTCCGGTCGCGTCGACAGCATCACGATGCTCGAGATACTCGACTATGGCCCGATCAATCAGCCCGACATCATGTTCGACTTCATGGGCTTTGCGCACCCACCGGATCATCCCGGCCCGTTGTTCGACACCGAGCGCCTCGCCGCGTTGTGGGCGCCGACCGTTCACCTGGTCGCCGACGGCGTCGGTCTGCCGCTCGACCGGGTTGAGACGACGATCGAGAAGTGGTTGGCCACAGAGCGTTACGAGGTCGCATCGGGTTGGGTGGAGCCAGGCACCATGGGAGGGATGCGATTCAAGCTCGCCGGGATGGTCGACGGTGAACCGCGCATCGTGTTGGAACACATCACCCGCATGGGCGAAGTCTCCGCACCGGACTGGCCACGGCATCCGTCGCCGCACGGCGGCTATCGGGTGATCGTCGATGGCCTACCGACCTACACCGTCGACATCGAGATGCACGGCCGCGGAAACAACATGCGTGGCCTCACCTACGCCACGGTGATGCGGGAACTCAACGCCATTCCGGCGGTCATGGCCGCGCCTCCCGGCCTGTTGTCGACCCTGGATCTGCCATTGATCACCGGTCCGGTGCGCGGTGGGCAGTGGCGTGGCGTGCTACCGCGGACGGCGGAGGCGTGAGTCGTCAGGAGGTACCACGGGTCTCCGATGACCTGTGGACTGTCATGAGGTCGGCGACCGCCGTTCGGCGGTATCGCCACGAACCCGTACCCGATGACGTCCTCGAGAAGTGCCTGCTGGCGGCATCGTGGGCGCCGTCGGGCGGGAACGGGCAGCCGTGGCGATTCGTGGTCATCCGCAGCTCGGAACTTCGCGAGGTGATCACCGCCGCCGCTCGGCAGACGTGGGAGGTTATGAAGGAGTTCTACCGGCTGCCTACAGTCGCAGAGGATGCCGACGACCCCAAGTCGCGTGTCCTTCGAGCCATGGCTGAACACATGGATGTCGGCGGCGACGCCCCGGAACTCGTGTTGTTCTGCGTCCAGCCCCAGCGCGGGACCACCGAAATGCAGCAGGCCGGCTCGATATTTCCCGCTGTCCAGAACTTCTTGCTCGCCGCGCGCGCTCAAGGTCTCGGGGCGGCAATAACGTTGTGGCACGGGCACTGCGAGCCGGAACTGCGCGCATCGATCGGCATCCCGGACGATTGGAAAATCGCGACGCTTCTCACGGTCGGCTGGCCTGCAGGTGGGCATCACGTCGTGTCCCGTCGACCTCTGTCGACAGCAGCGGTGATAGACACATGGGAAACCCCTTGGCTCACGAATGAGGCGTAATGATGCGCACACCCGAACTCTCGCTGTATCTGCCGACGTACACCGACGGTCCAGATCACGACTGGCGAGCGACGCTTCAACTGGCCCAGGCCATGGACACGGCCGGCGTCGACCGGCTCGTAGTGTCCGACCACCTCGTGTTCGGCGAGAATCTGGAGGCGTATTCGGATCCGTCGATCGGTGGGCAGGCCGGTGGGCGACAGCCGACCGGGCCCGACGGCGCCTGGCTCGAACCGCTGATCGTACTGACCGCAATCGCGGCCACGACGACCCGCATCAGGCTGGGCACCGCGATCCTACTGGCGGCGCTGCGGCGTCCTGCGGTTCTGGCCAAGCAACTCGCGACCCTGGACGTGTTGTCAGATGGACGCGTCGACCTGGGAGTCGGTGTCGGTTGGCAACGCGAAGAGTACGAGGCGGCAGGTTTGTCATTCAAAGACCGCGGACGTCTTCTCGACCACACGCTGGAGGTCTGTCAAACGCTGTGGACTGAGCAACGAGCGTCCTACTCGTCGGAGGAACTGTCGTTCGACGGCATTCACCAGATGCCCAAACCCGTGCAAACCGCTGGTGTTCCGCTCTGGATAAGCGGCACCGTCAACAATGCTGTGGCACGCAGAATCGCGCGCTTCGGAAGTGGCTGGATCCCATGGGGTTCGGCATATGCGGACATTCCGGCGTCGATCGCTGCGATGAAAGACAAGATCGTCGAGTTCGGTGGTGATCCCAGCGATCTGCAGGTTCAAGGCGTCGCGCGTGTCGTGAAGGGTGACAATGGCTCCATCGACTACCCGGCATCGGCCGCTGCCGTCCCTGCGCTCGTAGAAGCGGGAGTCACCGATATCCGGTTCCCGGCGTCGCTGACGGCGGATCCCGATCGGGCGCTCGACATCATGTCCTCGCTCGTCGCGGCGTTCCGCGACGCCACGCGCTGACACGGCAGCAACCCATGCAGCTTCGCGATCACGCCCGATCGACGAAACCCGCTGTGATACTTCATCCGTCAGGAACGACCGTCACCTTCGCCGATCTGGAAGCCCGCGCCAATCGGCTGGCCCACTTCCTCCGCCGCGCCGGTTTGGCGCCGGGAGACACGGTCGCGGTCCTGATGGAGAACAACGAGCATCTGCACGCCGCGATGTGGGCAGCGAGGCGCAGCGGGCTGTACTACACCTTGGTCAACACGCATCTGAGCGCGCCTGAAGTCGTCTACATCATCACCGACAGCGGCGCCAAAGCGGTCATGTCATCATCGGCGATGCGTCCGTTGTGCGAGCAGTTGGCGCTCGACACGTTGGCCGCCGCGGTGATCGCCGACGATGACCTCAACGGCTGGCAGCGCTACCCGGAGTGTGTGGCTGCCGAGCCCGCGACCCCGATCGCGGATGAGCGGGATGGCCTACTGCTGCAGTACTCGGCGGGAAGTACCGGGCGCCCCAAGGGAATCAAGCGTCCGTTGGACTCCGCGACCCCGACCCTGACGACGCCGGTGTTCGAAGCGCTGGGCGTCACCGAGGACGCGGTTTACCTGAGTCCTGCCCCGACGTACCACACAGCGCCGGCCATGTGGACGATGGCCGCACAGGCCGTCGGCGCCACCACGGTGGTCATGGAGCGGTTCGACGCCGAGCAGGCGCTGGAAAGCATTGAGCGGTATGGCGTTACGCACGCACAGTTCGTGCCGTCGATGTTCGTTCGCATGCTGCGGCTTCCCGAGCAGACGCGACGGCGTTACGATGTGTCGAGCCTGCAGCGCGTCGTGCACGCCGCCGCTCCTTGTCCACCCGACATCAAGCGCCAGATGATCGACTGGTGGGGCCCGATCGTCGACGAGTACTACGGGTCCTCCGAAGGTGCGGGCATCTCGTTCATCCGCGCCGAGGAATGGCTCGAGCGGCCGGGCTCGGTCGGCAAACCGATGCTGGGGGAACCCCACATCCTCAACGAGCGCGGGGTCGAGTTACCGGTGGGGGAGATCGGCGAAATCTTCTACGGTGGCGGCTATCCGTTCGAATACCTCAATGACGAAGTCCAGACGGCGAATTCGCGAAGTCTCCAGGGGTGGGTCACGGTGGGCGACGTCGGCTACGTCGACGATGACGGCTACCTCTATCTCACGGACCGGCGCAAACACATGATCATCTCCGGCGGTGTCAACATTTATCCGCAGGAGACGGAGAACATGCTGATCAGCCATCCGCTCGTCGTTGACGCAGCGGTGTTCGGCGTTCCCGACGACGTGATGGGTCAATCCGTCAAGGCCGTCGTCCAACTGAGCGACCCGGCCCGCGCCAGTGAGGACGTAGCCGCAGATTTGACGGCCTGGCTGCGAGACCGCCTCGCCCACTACAAATGTCCGCGGTCGATCTCGTTCGAGGCGCAACTTCCGCGCACTGATGCCGGGAAGCTGTACAAGCAGCAGCTGATCGACAAATACAGTGTCTAGAGGACGTCGTTGATGTCGTTCTTCAACGCTTCGGCATCGGTGCCGAAGACCGCCTGCACACTGTTGCCGACCTCGATGACGCCTGCGGCGCCCAGGCTCTTCAAGCGGGCCTGGTCGACCTGGGCCTTATCGGACACCTCGACGCGTAGTCGGGTGATACAGGCATCGACGTTGACGAGGTTCTCCCGCCCGCCGAACGCCGCGATGACCTGCTCGGCCTTGCTGTCGGCGCGGGTGGGTGAAGTGAGCGTCGAGGTCGCGCCGCCGCCCGCCGAAACCGCTGTCGCCGAGTCGGCGCCCTCTCCGAGGTTCGCCTGTTCCTCCGCCTCGAACTCGCTCTCCGGTTCACGTCCAGGCGTCCGCAGGTTCCATTTCGTGATCGCGAACCGGAACAACACGTAGTAGACGACGAAGAAGACCACACCCATGCCGATCAGCAGCGGGATGTTCTTCGCGGCGGGCGCGGTTCCGTAGAGCAGCAGATCAATGAGTCCGGCCGAGAACGAGAAGCCCAGGTGGATGTCGAGCAGGTAGGCGATGGCCAGGGAAAGCCCGGTGAGCAACGCGTGTATGAGATAGAGGGGAAACGCCACGAACATAAACGCGAACTCGAGTGGCTCCGTCACCCCCGTGAGGAAGGCGGTCAGTCCGGCCGCGGCCAGAATGCCGACCGCGACCTTGCGCTGCTTCTTGTTCGCCACATGGATCATCGCCAGTGCCGCGGCAGGCAGCCCGAACATCAGGATGGGATAAAAGCCCGATGTCAGGATGCCCGCGGTTGGATCGCCCGCGGCGAAGCGGGTCAGTTCGCCGGTCACCGCCTCGCCGCCCGGCGGCTGATAGTCGCCGTACAGGAACCAGATGTAGGAGTTCGGGATGTGGTGCAGGCCGAGCGGGATCAGCATGCGGTTGGCGAACCCGTACACGAATGCGCCGAACGCCCCGCTCGCGCCGATGAACTCGCCGAGGCTGGTCAGACCCGTGTCGAAAATCGGATAGAAGTAGCTCATCGCGAAGGCGATGAACAGGCTGGCCAGCGACACCACGATCGGGACGAAGCGCCTGCCTCCGAAGAAGCCGAGGTACGACGGCAGCGCTATGGTGTGATAGCGGTCGAACAGCCACGCCGTCACCAGACCGATCACGATGCCTGCGAACACGCTGTAGTTGATCTGCGCCTGCTCGCCTGCCTTGTCCAACTCGCCGGCAAGAACGATCGGCGACATGGTCTTGAAGACCGCCTCCATCACGAGGTAGCCGACGACCGCGGAGAGCGCGGTGGAACCGTCTGCCTTCCTGGCGAAGCCGATCGCCACACCGACGGCGAACAGCAGCGGCAAGTTGCTGAACAGCGCATCGCCCGCCGCGCTCATTGCCTTGAAGAAATCGCCGATGACAGGGGTCTCGATCCTGCCCAGCAGGTCGGGCTGGCCCAGCCGGAGCAGAATACCGGCGGCGGGCAGTACCGCGATCGGCAGCATCAGGCTCTTACCCAACCGCTGCAACTGCGCGAAGCCGGGGAATCTCATCCCCGACTTGCCCTGTATTTCAGCGGGTTTCGCTGTGTCACTCATCTAAGGTGACCTCCTCGCCAATTTCTACCGGCCCATCGAAGCTCAGCGGAAGCTTAGAGGAAACCCCGAAGTCCACGCTCTATTTCGCCGCACGCTCGTATTGTGGTTGCGCACGAGCAGAATGGAGTCCCGACGTGAGTACGACTCAGGTGTTAGCGCCGGTCGGCGGCCGTGCGGTTCCGCTTACAGACGTCCCCGATCCGGTGTTCTCCGCGGGGATGGTGGGCTACGGCGCGGCCGTTGACCCTCCGCACGAGGTGGTCGAGGCGGTCGCCCCGGTCAGCGGAAAGCTGTTGAAACTGATGCCGCACGCCTACATCGTCATGACTGCCGAAAACGTTGGCGTGCTGGTTCACCTCGGCCTCGATACCGTTGCGCTGAAAGGGGACGGTTTCACCACACACCTGCGCCAGGGGGACGACGTCGCCGCCGGTCAGCCGGTGATCACCTATGACGTCGCGTCAGTCGTCGCAAAGGGACTGAACCCCATCGTCCCCGTGGTGGTGATGGACGAACGCGAAGCGGGGAACGTCGTGCCGTCCGAAGCCGTCCTGGAGGGTGCGCAGATTCTTCGCGGGGCAGACCTTTTCCTGGCCAACAAGTAGATGGAAGTCATCATCCTGGAGGACGCCAATGCGATCGGCGTCGTGGGTGCCGACGCGATCGTCGCGCTGGTTGGTCGCAAACCGGAGGCGGTGCTGGGATTGGCCACCGGATCGTCGCCGCTGGCGATCTATGACGAACTCGTGCGGAGGTGCGCGACGGGGCTGGTGTCGTTCCGCCGGGCCCTCGCCTTCACCCTCGACGAGTACGTGGGCCTGCCGGCCGATCACCCCCAGCGCTACCGCAACGTCATCGACGAGGTGTTCGTCGCCAAGGTCGACTTCGTTGCCGGTGCCGTGCACGGCCCTGACGGACTCGCCGCCGATATCCCCGCTGCGTGCGCACAGTACGAGACCGCGATCCGCGACGCGGGCGGCATCGATCTGCAGATTCTGGGCATCGGCACCGATGGACACATCGCGTTCAACGAGCCCGGCTCGTCGCTGGGTTCGCGCACGCGCATCAAGACGCTGACGAGGCAGACCCGGATCGACAACGCCCGATTCTTCGACGACGACGTCGACGCGGTGCCCACGCACTGTCTGACGCAGGGACTGGCGACCATCATGGAAGCCCGGCACCTGATCCTGGTGGCGACGGGTCGTGGCAAGGCCGAGGCCGTTCATCAACTGGTCGAGGGGCCGATCAGCGCGTTGTGGCCCGCGACGATTCTGCAGCTCCATCCCCACGTCACGGTGCTCTTGGACGAGGCCGCGGCGAGGCGTCTTCAGCTCGTCGACTACTACCGTGAGACGTACCGCTCGAAACCGGATTGGCAGGGCGTCTGAGTGCTGCTGACGGCCGAAACCCTGATCACGGGCCGAGAGCTGTTGCGGCCCGGGTGGATTGAGGTATCGAAAGGCCGTGTCAAAGCGGTCGGTGCCGGTGTGCCACCTCTGCCTGGCGTACAGCCGCACCCCGCCCACGAAGATCTTGCGGCGGATCGGGACCTGGGCGCGGTGACGGTGGTACCGGGTTTCGTCGACACCCACGTTCACGGTGGGGGAGGGACGAATTTCTCCGCCGCCGTTCGCACGGACACGTCCGCCGCCGTCGACTTTCATTGCAGGCACGGCACGACCACGCTGGTCGCCTCGTTGGTCACCGCGTCGCCCGGTGAGTTGCTGCATCAGGTCACCGAATTGGCCGAAGACGTCCATGACGGCCTCATCGACGGAATCCACCTCGAAGGTCCTTGGCTGTCGGCCGTGCGGTGCGGTGCGCACCAGTCCAGCTTGATGCGCGACCCCGATCCCGCCGAGATCGACCGCGTGCTTGCTGCCGGAGCGGGAACGGTCCGCATGGTCACCATTGCACCCGAACGGGAGGGCGCGCTCGATGCGATCCGGCGCATCGTCGGTGCCAATGTGGCGGCGGCGGTGGGACATACCGACGCGTCCTATGCGCAAACGCGCGCAGCGATCGAATCCGGTGCGACGGTGGCCACGCACCTGTTCAACGCGATGCGGCCCATCAACACCCGCGAGCCTGGCCCGGTCATCGCGCTGCTGGAAGACGCTCGAGTGACGGTCGAGCTCATCACCGACGGCGTGCACGTTGATCCTGCGCTCTACCGGCATGTGGCGCGGACCGCGGGACCCGATCGGGTCTCGTTGATCACCGATGCGATGTCCGCCGCCGGAATGGGCGACGGGACGTATCGCCTCGGCCCGCTCGCGGTGGATGTGGTGGACGGCGTGGCCCGTGTGTCCGGAACGCAGACCATCGCAGGGAGCACCGCGACCATGGATCATCAATTCCGGTTCGCCGTGCTGCACAGCGGCCTTGCGCGCGACGAGGCGCTGATGGCTGCGGTGGGCCAGGCCTCGATCAACCCGGCCCGAGCGCTTGGTCTATCAAGCGAGGGGCTCGTCCCGGGGGGTACCGCCGACCTGGTGGTGCTGGATGCGGATCTTGCGGTAACCGGGGTGCTGCGGCGGGGATCGTGGGTGGTCGCCCCTTAACTGGCATCCTGGCGGTGTGGGGATAGTGATCCGCCTGCTCGAGCTCCTGATCGTGATTGTGCCGATCGCGGGCGCGATCTTCGCCGCGATCAAGGCCTTCTCATCTGCCAAGAGGCGTGGTCTCGAGCAGACCGACACGGACCCGCTCCCCGACTCTGGCCCCGAACCCATCCCGCCCAGCGCTGCCAACCCGGCCGCGCTCTGGCGTACCGTCACGCGCGCGCTCGAGGAGCATTCCCGAACGGATTCGCGGTGGCTGGACTACGAGCTCGACGCAGCGAAGCTACTGGATTTCCCGCTCATGACCGATCTGCGCCAGCCCCTCACCGAACGGTTCCACAAGGCGAAGATCCGAGCGGACTTGCTGCGGCCGTCAAGGGCGGAGGATCTGATCGACGACCGCGAATCAGCAGGCGATTATCTGACTGCCGTCGAGGACTACGCGGCCGCCTTCAACGCGGCCGAGGCCGATGCCATACGCAGGCGCCGCGACGAATTCTCAGAATCGGAGAAGCAGCGAATCGGGCGTGCTCAGCGGCTACTGCGAGTTGCCTCGAATGAGGCTGCGGCACCGAACGAACGTGAACGTGCTTACGATCTGGCCCGCGACGAGCTGGAAGGACTGATCGTCCTTCCTCCGGTGACGCGAGCTGCCATCGAGCGCGGCATCGCGGGTGAGATCGATTCGTGAATTGAACACGAAGCTGCACCGTACGGTGAGGACTTGACATGGCCGACGTGATTTCGCTGCTCGATGCCTACTCGCTGTACGTTGACGGGCGCTGGCTAGAGCCGCAGGGGCGCTACGACGACATTTCGCCGGCGACGGAGGCGGTGATCGCTCGTGCTCCCGATGCAGGACCGGCAGAGGTCGACGACGCAATCGGCGCCGCGCGGCGTGCATTCGATTCAGGGCCGTGGGGTCAGGCGTCGGCAGCGGAGCGTGCACGATGCCTGACGCAGTTGAACGCCGCCCTGGTGCAGCACGCCGACGAGTTCTTCGCCCTGTCTCAGGCCGAATGGGGTTGTCTCGCCAACGAACGGCTGATGCAGATCGACGGACCCGCGTCAACGGCCGAACGGGTGGCGAAACTCGCCACCCAGCTCGCCGATGACCCCATTGACGCATTCGGTGCAACGGGTTCGACCCTCCTCCGCCACGAGCCACTGGGCGTCGTGTCCATTCTGACCCCGTGGAACTTCCCGCACAGCCTCAACGTGACGAAAGTCAGTCGCGCGCTGGCCGCGGGCAACACGGTGGTTCTCAAGCCCTCGCCACTGACCCCAATTTCCGGCCTTGCGCTTGCTCGAATGATCCACGAGCACACAGATATTCCCCCCGGGGTGGTGAACGTCGTGACGCCGAGCGGAATCGATGCGAGCAAGCTGTTGACGACCGACCCGCGTATCGACATGGTCAGCTTCACCGGCAGCTCTGCCGTCGGCCGCGAGATCATGTCCGCCGCAGGCGCCACCATGAAGCGCATCTTGCTCGAGTGCGGCGGGAAATCCGCGGTCATCCTCCTCGAGGATGTCGACGTGACTGACGAACTTCTGGAAGGCATTTTGTTCAGCGGCTGTTCGTTGCACGCCGGCCAGGCCTGCATTCTGCAGAGCCGCTTATTGGTTCCAGACTCCATCCACCGTGATGTCGTCGCCAGGTTGGTCGAACTGGCGAGGCAGGTGAAGGTCGGCGAGCCGACGGACCCCGACGTCCAGATGGGTCCGCTCATCAGCAAGGCCCAACTGGATCGAGTCGAGGGTCATGTCTGGGCGGCGCTCGACGCGGGCGCCACACTGGCGACAGGCGGTCGCCGCCCGTCCGGCCTGGCCTATGGCTTCTATTTCGAGCCGACGATCCTGACCGGCGTTACCCCGAATTCGGCGATCGCGCAGGAGGAAGTCTTCGGGCCGGTGTTGTCGGTTCTGCGCTATCAAGATGACGACGACGCGGTCGCGATCGCCAACAACTCTCAGTACGGGCTCTCGGGTGCGGTGTGGGGGAGCGACGTGAACCGCGCGATCGCCGTCGCCCGCCGCATCCGAACCGGGCAGATCGCCGTCAACGGTTGCGCCCCGGGTGACGCGCCGTTCGGCGGCTTCAAACAAAGCGGACTGGGACGCGAGGGCGGCGGAATCCGCGGTCTACACAGCTACATGGAACAGCAGGCCATCGGGATTCCGGCCTAACTTCTTGGCGATTCCGCTCACGTCAGCCGTCGGCTTCGCCACCGCGCCAGACGGTTCTGAGGTATCTGGATGGCCGCCATCACGGCGCTCATCGGCGACGCCACCGACTTCGAGCGTGGGTCGTGTTCGGCGCCGGGGACAGCGGGTCGGTCGCCTTCCCACCACGTCGGCTGCAGCAGCGCGGTCGTCACCGGGATGGCCTTGTCGACGCTCTTGCGTCCCCATGCGCAGGCGCGGTCGATCGACGCCGCCGACGGTGCGAGGTTGGCGGGGGACAGCGTGGGAGCGAAGCGCACGAGGTGGTCGGCGTACGGAGCATTACGCACCATCTGTAATTGGACCGCCTGGGCGATCGGGGCGAGCCACAAATGACGTGGATCCCATTGCGGATGAAAGCAATCGAACGCGAGGTAGCACGCGTTGCGCGTGCCCAGCCTGCCGTCGCGGATCCGCTTCCACGCCAGCTCGACGGGCACGTTGCTCGCTGCGCCGCCGTCGACCAGGGCCGAAACCTCCTTGTCGTCACACAGGGCGTCGAGGATTCCGACCATGCGGGGGTCGCTCGTTTCATGGTGCAGCACACCGGGAATCGCGGAGGAAAAAGATGCCGCGTCGACGACGTTGACGTCGCGCGTCAGGTCGTCGTCGCCAACGACGATCGGCTTGACCACCCGGACATCGATGAACGCCGACACCTGCCACAGCCGGCGCGCGACCTGAGGCCCGATTCCGATCGGGCGGAAGGGAACCGACCGCATCTGCAGTGCCGCCAGTTCCGGACGGCGAAACCTCGACGGGAGCGCCGCGTAGGGCTGTCTGCGGACACCGGCGAGTACGGCGTCGAACGGAATCGCTAAGTCCGACAACCGCATCCGCTCACCATCGGCACGGGTGAACAACGCCTGGGCGAATTCGTCGAAGCGCAGCGAGAACAGGCCGGCCAGCCCGTGCGTGCGGCGAAGTCGTTCGGGCCCGAGGATCGCGCCGTAGGTCACGGTCTTCGCCCACGCGACGTACTCGTCGATCGGCACCGGAAGGGCGCGGGCGACGACGCTGCCCATGATCGATCCGAACGACGCGCCGATCATGTAGTCCGGGACCTGGCCGGCCTCCAGCAACCGTTGCATACCGCCGATGTAGACGAATCCCGCGCCGCCCCCGCCACCCAGCACGGTGACGAGCTTCTTGTAGCCGACCTCGGCGTCCAGCTCGGCGGGGGAGAAGTCGTTCCCGTGATGCTCGGTCAGCAGCCGGCGCTGCTCGTCCTGTTCGTCGTGCAGTTTCGCAAGAACATCGCGCGCCCGCGCCAATGCCGTTGTGGGATCGCGCTCCTCACGAAGCGGGCTGTACAGGGCGTCGGCCACCCTGGCCCGCCAGGGTGCCAGTTCGCCGCCCACCGACACGTCCCCACGTCCGCGGCTGCCGCCCGGGCCTGCCGCACCGGGCTCGAAGTCCGCCAGCCGGGCGAAATTGAGGATGTAGCGCAGCCTGCGCAGCTGCTCATCGCTCAGCACGCCCGGGTGCGCCAGGTGGTGCCGGACGAGTCTGTTCTCCATCTTCTGCAGCATCAGTGCCGGCTCCGCCGACGGAAGATCTACGGGGCCGACGGAGTCGACACCCTCGTCCTCGACCGCCTCTGCCAGGTCGAGCGCAACGTCGCGGCGGCTGACCCGGTTGAACGCTGAGTCGGGGAACGGGGTCTCCATGACCTGGAACGGCGTCCTTTCCGTGAATCCGTTGAGGGGGAGTGCTCGGGTGTTGCTCGACCGTATGGCGTCCGGCAGTTCACGCACTCGCTTTGGGTCGTTTGTGGGTGGTGG
>CAWJJA010000017.1:0-105441 GCA_963843135.1 uncultured Actinomycetota bacterium | reverse complement strand
TCGAGAACGCTCAAGACAGACCCCACCGGAAACCCCACTTCCAGTGGTGGAAGCGGGTTCGGTGGTGGGGGACGGCGGGACGAGCCGAAGCACGCCCCGAATCGCCGCACGTTTTTCATCGAGACCGACCGTCGAGTAATGGCGCTGTATCTCCTCGGTGACGTGACCCGTGAGCGCCCGCCGCACGACCGCATCGACGTTCGCGAGCCGGACGAGGTCCGTGAACGTGTAACGCAGGCCGTGAACGGTGAAGCGCTTCGTGATCTTCGCCTTCGCGAGGCAACTGTGCCACGCGCGGTCGAGGGTGCTCGGCGTGCGGGAGTACTTCTTTGGCTTAGGCGATCTTTGCTTCGGCTTCGAACGAGAGCGGCGATCGGAGCGCGAGATGAGTAGCCGCGGTGCGAAGGCAGAGCCGGCCGAGGACTACCCGCTCGAAGAATACGAAGCATTGATCGCGAGACTGCGGCAGCCTCAGGGCTTTCGAAACCGAAGCGCAAAGCGATCAGTCTCGCCCTTGATCGAAGGATCGAACACCTTGACCGTGTGAGGATCGCTTTCCTTCGCGAGGGATGTGCTTTCCTCGTCGAGAACGAACCCGGCCGCTTCCACTTCCTGGCGAACGGAGGCGGGCGCGATGCGATGAAGAGCTTGGGCGACGCTCGTGCCTGCATCCTCAGCGGCAGCGTGGTCGACGATGACGTAGTAGCCACCGGACTTGAGCCGGTTGAAGACTGCGCGATTGAACGCGGCAGCGGTCGACCCTTTGGACTGGCCGAGTTCCGTGTGGAGGTCGTGATAGAAGAGGTGCAACCACAGGACGTCCGCCGGATCGGTACCCTCGGAGATCGCGGTGAGCGCCGACGAGACGACCTCGACGTTTCCTCGTCCCGATTCCTTCGCGAGCGTCTTCATCTTGCCGACCGGATCGGTCTTGAAGTGAGCGACCTCCGCCGGCACGAAACTGTAGACGCGTCCGCTGGGGCCGACAGCTTCCGAGAAGATCCGGGTCCAGTCTCCGTCGCCTGGATACACGTCGATGACAGTCGAGCCCGCGTTGACTCGCGCGAACTTGACCAACTCGGAGAGCTTCGATTGTCCGTATGTGGCGCCCATCGCCTCCGCATACCACTCATCCGCCGGTTCAGTAGCGACGATCGCGGCGGTTGACGTTGCAGTGTCTGCAACGCGACGTTGCCTGCAGCTCAATTGTCGAGATGTGTGCGAGGAGTCAAGCTCGCCACTCGTCACACCTTGGAGACGTGATTCATGAACGCAGCAATCATCGGAGCCGGACATGTGGGACTCGCGCTCGCGAAGCTATTCGCTCGCTCCCCACTCGAGGTCAGCATTGCCAGTCGTCGTCCGCCACAGGCAATCGCTCCGCTCGTGCAGGAGCTCGGCGCGAGCGTCACTGCCGTTTCGCTCGACGAGGCGCTGCAGGCGGATATCGTGTTTCTCGCCATTCCGTGGCCTGCGTTTCACGATTTCGCTCACGCTGCAGTCGTCGACTGGCGAGGCAAGATCGTCGTGGATGTGATGAACGCGCGCGATGCCGATGCTCTGCGGGAGTTGCGGGGGCGTTTGTCTTCCAACGTCGTTGCGGACGAGCTGCGCGGCGCGCGGGTGGTCAAGGGCTTCAACCAGGTGCCGGCAGCTGTGTTGGGGCAGGACCCGTCGGAACGCGGAGGACGCCGCGTCGTATTCATCTCGAGCAACGACGACGCTGCGAGCGACACCATCCAAGGTCTCGCGAAACAACTCGGTCTCGCACCGATCGGTCTCGGAAAGATCGACGAAGGCGGCAGGCTGCTGTCGTTCCGCGCGCCGCTGATGCTACGCCACCTCGTGGATCACGAGCTGGAGAGGTGAACTGGGTGCCGACGTGGACGCTACGCCGGCATCGGCACCACACTCGATAGCGAGAGGAGGGAGCTGGTGCAATACTCGCCGAGATGAAGGCGAGGGTTGCGGATTATGAAACGTTGGTCGAAGACGTCAGAGACCTCCGTGCGTTCGCCCTCGTGTGTGACCTGAAGTCGCTGACTGCGGCAGCCGAGCTCATGGGCGAAAGCAAAGCGACAACCAGCCGCCGCATCACGCGGCTGGAGTCGTCGCTCGGCACGGCCCTGCTTCGCCGTTCGCCTCGTGCGATCGGTCCAACGGACGAGGGCACGGCCTATCGCGCGCGCGTGACGCACGTGCTCGAGCTTCTCGGTGACGCTAACGCGTTTGCAAAAGGGGCTCGCGCGACTCCGTCTGGACAGTTGCGCCTCACGTCGCTGCCTGGGCTCAACGACACTCTTGCTCCGGCGCTCGCGCAGTTCTCCGCGGCTTTCCCGGAGGTCACCGTTTCCGTTCACGTTGGGTCGCGGTTCATCGACATCGAGGCGGAACAGTTCGACGTCGCGCTGCGGGGAACGGCGAGGCTGGCTGATTCGAGTCTCGTCGCCCACCGCGTCGATGCCGACGGGCTCGATCGCATCGTCGTCGCGGCACCATCGTACCTCGCGTCGCACCCGGCCCCTCGGCGCGCCGAGGACCTCGCAGCGCATCGCGTGGTTGCGGCGAAAGACGCCACGAACATGTCATCGGTTGTGTTCACGAGACAGGGCAAGGAGGAGCGCATCACCGTTGACGTTCCGATCGCACTGGCGAGCACGGACATCGGTTTGGTCAGGGACATCGCTGTGGCCGGTGGTGGGGTGGGAATCCTTCCGCGAATGAACGTAGATCGCCAGATCGACGCGGGCGGGCTCGTGCACCTGCTACCTGGTCTCTTTGTTCCGGGGCTGAACCTCTACCTGATTCACCGTGGAGGACGATTCATCCCACCGAAGGTCAAAGCGTTCGTCGACTACATGAAGCGGGCGCTCGCTGGACAATCAAAGAGCGGCCGGGCGCGACGGTAGCCGCTGAGAACGTTGCGCCGCCTGCAACGTGACGTTGTCAGGCGCGACGGCGCACCGCATCGTCGCCAGCATCACCGCAAGGCTCGCGGCGCTACGCACACCGTCGCCGCACGATCGCCGCTGGTCGTGGGTCGTCGATGGGACCCTGGTGCCCACGCGCGACCACATGTGCGCCGCGTGCTCCAAGAACTACCGCTGGTCGTGCAACGCGCAGATCCTCGTGCGCCGCCGTGACCTTCGGATCGTCGCAACGGTGGCGGGCGGGCCCGGCAATCGCAACGATCCGATTCTTCGACGGAGAGCCGGGGCGATCTCGGCGAGACATGCCCGTTCTGGACGGCGATCCTTCTTTCTCGCGGGCGGCTATACTGATCGCGTGACCAAGGCATCCGCAAAGGTCTTGACCGACGCCCTCGCGCTAACGACCGAAGAGCGCATGGACCTCGCCGCTGAGCTGCTCGCGAGCGTCGACGGTCCAGCCGACCCCGACTGGGAGCAGGCGTGGCAGCTCGAGCTCGATCGGCGCGCGGCCGAAGCGGACCAAAGCGGTACACCACCGGCAGAGTGGTCGGAGGTTCGGGCCCGCGCCCTCTCCAAGCTGGCGACTCGGTGACCTGGATCGTTCGCGTTGTCGCGGACGCGGAGGCCGAGTTCGAAGCGAGCGCACGGTGGTATGGCGAGCACGCCGGGCTTCGCACGGACTTCGTGGCGGCGATCGACGAGGCGATCTACGCGATCGCAGAGGGGCCATTGCAGTGGCCTGCCTGGCGCTCGGGCTCGACGTTTCGCAAGTACGTGGTGCGCCGCTTCCCGTACGTGGTCATCTACCGGATGCGCGAGCACTACGTCGAGATCGTCGCGTTCGCACATTCGCGTCGACGGCCCGGTTACTGGCGACGACGAACCTGACGGGGAGTGTCCGATGAACTGTGTATGGGGCTGAGCCGCGCGGTCGGACATGCTGAGTCTACAGGTTGGGGAGGCGCTCCTTGAAAAGGACAGGTGGTTGGGCCGTCGGAGCCAGCTCCTTTCCAGGCTTGGTCAGCGCGCGTATCAGCTCGTCGGCGAAGAGATCGTGGTTCTC
The DNA here is from genome assembly GCA_963843135.1 of uncultured Actinomycetota bacterium. GTDB lineage: Bacteria > Actinomycetota > Actinomycetes > Mycobacteriales > Mycobacteriaceae > Mycobacterium. The sequence goes on along the minus strand of CAWJJA010000017.1, from coordinate 101,448 downwards.
GCGCTCGCGCACATGCGACGTCGTCCTGGGTCGTCCTCGATACTGGTCGCGACGCTAGCAATCATCGTCGGCGCAGCTCGACGATCACGTCCGCTGCGGGACGGAGCTGCTTGGTCGAAGCCGCGAACGAGCGCTTCGTTCAACCGCACGAGGTCATCGCCGCGGGCTTGGGCTTCGCCGTGGGCTTCTTTGCCCCGGACCTCTTCGCGGCCTTCGTTGCACCCGACTTCGCCGGCTTCACGGCGCGAGACAGGACCGGCGAGAGGCCGTCGCGAAGCGCGCGATCGCTGCACTCGAGGCCACCCTGAATGATCTCGGCCGCGACGTGCTGCGTGCCCGCCACGAAGATCACGCCCGAGTCGATCCGCGCTGACGAGCGATCGGAGCTCGATGTTGCCGGCGAACGAGGCCTCTTCAGCGTCGGTGGCGAGACGCTCGGCGGCGGTCACCGCCTGGCCGTCCCACATCTCGCCGGCCTTCGCGAGCCGCTGCTGCTCGCTCCGCGATAGCTCGTTCGCGCTGGATGGCGCGAGCACTCGCGCGATCGAGAGCGTTACCGGCTGCGGTGAGCTGGCGAGGATCGCTTCGAGCACCGTGGCGACGACGGCATGCTTCTTGGCGATGCGCTTCGCCTCCTTCAGGAGCGCGCGCGGCAGGCCGCTCCTCGTTTCGAAGAGCGCAGCCGCGAGCGCGGCCGATGGAAATCTCTCGAGCAGCGGGGCGCCAAGGCGCCATGGGTTGACCCTCCCGAGCGCGCCGATGATCGCAGCGTCGCGACGCTCGGCGGGAATCGCGGCGACGACCTCGTCGGTCAGATCGCGAGACACGCCATGGCCCAGCGGCAGGAGTGTGGAGCTCGAGCTCTCTCGCGTGCGCGCCCACCGTTCCGCAGATGACGGACGCCTCGCGCGGCTCGCCAAGCCCTGCTCGTGATCGAGAGACTCCTGCGCGGCCCGTCGCGCTCCTGTTCGTTGGCTGCTCGGCGCCGCACCGAGCTGACCTGGCGCTACGATGACGCTCGATGTGCAAGCGCAGCCTCTTGACCTCGCACGCCGGGGTCATCGCGTCGCGCCGCCGGTTCGACGCGGCGACCGACGCACCGCTGAAGTCATGCTTGGTGATCGCGGCAGTCGCCGGCGTCATGTCGTGCCTGGGCGGCAACATGATGCCGCGGGAGACGGTCCCGCAGCCGGTGCCGACCGCGAGCGGCCCGCCTCCCCCGCTCCCCGATGACCCGAGCACCGAGGTCGACAAGCGCTACGCCGATCTCGTCACGCGCCGGGCCGCGCTGTCCCTGCCGACCCCGCCGCCATCGCCTCGCGAGGCGTGCGAACCCGTCTGTGCGATCGACGACCCGCCCGACAAGCCAAGCCACACCGCGGGATGCACGCCCGGCGCTGGATCGGCATGCTCGAGCGCTTGCACGCAAGCCGACGCCATCTGTGATGACGCCGCGCGGATCTGCGCGATCGCGAGGGAGCTGAAGACCGACGCCGAGGTCGCTGGTCGGTGTCGCGATGCGCGGATGACGTGCATGGCTGCGCACGCGCCGTGCTGCGAGTGCAAGTCGCGCTAGGCGAGGCGGCGGCGGACACCGGACCGAGAGCGACGCCACGGCCGGAAGCCGACTACCCGAACCGCCGCCACTGCCCTTCGGACACGACCTCGACGACGCCGTCCTCGACCGCGAGCGCGGTGTCGTCGTCGATCGCGTAGCTCGGTAGCGGGAGCTTCGACGCCCAGGCCTTGGCGTTCGTGGGCGACGCGTCCGCGTGATCCGCGGCGGCGTAGTGCGGGATGATCGCGAAGTCGACCCACCCCATGCCGCGCGCGATGACGAGGGTCTTGGCGACGTCGCTCTCCGGCGGCACGAACGGCTCGGACGACAGCAGCTCGCCGTGCGCGCGCCGCGGCGTCGAGTAGGTCTCGCCGAGGATCGTGCTCGCGACCATGCTACCGGCGCTCGTTCCGACGTAGAGCGTGCGAGGCGCGATCTCGAGGCCCGCGGTGCGCATCCAGTGCGCGAGGAACACCGGATCGCCACCCCATGCGAGGATCGCGTCCGCGTCGGCCACGGCCGGCGCCCACACCTCGCGATCGATACTCGGCAACACCGAGAGCTCGAGGTTGCCGAACGACTTCCAGCCCATCTCGGTGAAGGGGTGGTGCGCCTTGCCGGCGATCGCCTGCCACGCGTATCGAAGACCCCCGACGAAGGGATACATCCCCGTCGCGACGAACAGCGCGTTCGCCTCCGCGAGCGGCTTGCCGAGGAGCCGGACGAGTGCCCGATGGATGCTCGGGTTGGTGATGCCGTTCGAGGTCAGCAGCAGCTTCATGCCAGCCGCAGTCTACCGGCAGAAGGATCTTCGTGAGCGATCGAGAAGAGGACGTCGAGGTCGTATTCGATGCCGAGATCGCCTGGAAGCTCGAAGAGCGGACGTACCATCCGAGCGAACGCAAGGAGCGCCGCGCCGACGGCGCGCTCGCATGCCGACTCCGCTCGAGCGCCCAGTGGGAGATCCACCCGTGGGTGCAGAGCTTCGGCGCACTCGCCGAGCTGGTTGCGTCCGCGAGCTGGCGTGATGCGGTGCGTGCAAACGTCGAAGCGATGCTGGGCCGGAACGGTAAGCGCAGCGCGCAGCCCACATGGATCCCGTGCGCGGCGGCTGGAGCTAGTCGCCGCGCACGCTGTCGACCAGGCACCAGGTCGCCGACCGGATCTCGCGCGCCCAGGAGACCCCGGATCGTCGCCGGGCGTCGTCGAAGAGCTCGGTGGCCAGCCGGATGGCCTCATCGGGACCACCCGCATGTACTTCGAACCCGGCGACGTACGGGATCACGTCGATGCCACGCGCTCGCGCGTACCCGGGCTCGACGTACGTGAATCTCACCCTGAATCGGGAGCTGAGGCCGCACGTGGCGCGAGTCGCTGGAGAATCTATCGATGGCTGGGTCGTCGTCCTCATCGCGTCATGCGTCCGGCGAGGTATCGAACAGGATCCCGAAGAAGCCCACGATGGGGATGAGCACGAGGCCGGCGACGAGACCTGCGCCTGCCCCCGGAGGGCCACCGAAGCAGTAGCCGACGACGCCCATCAGGACCACCGCGCCCGACGGTCCAAACACCAGCCGAGCGATCGCGAAGAGAAGGACGATCGCAAGACAGATACCGACCACGACGGCAGCAACTCCCATGATCGGAAGCCTAGCAAGGGAGTCCGACATCGCACCACGCAGATCGAGTGACCGCATCGCAGGGTGACGCGGTTCGCCCTCGCCGAGGGTGAGACGTGCCACCCCGGAACCGCCCTGCACGCCGCAGCGGTCGTGCGCGACGGACTGCGACTCGGTGACTCCCTGGGCAGGCGTGTGTGTACCGGGCCGGGTTCAACTACAAACCAGACAGGGTCGGTGCTCACGGCAGCCTGCTTCTCGATCGTGTGCTCGACGTGAAGATCGACGAGCGCATGCCCATACTGATCCTGCGCGGCAGCGGCACTGACACGCGCGAAGTACTCATCGCGCAGCACCGCACGCTGGCCCGCGGTCAGGAAGTTCTCTCCCGGGTACTTATCGACGCCGAGAGGTCCAGCGACTCATGGGGCCCTGGCCATGAGCGTCAGAGGACCTTTCCCATCGCCTCGTATTCGACCATCGCCGAGCGATGAAGCAGGGCCTCCGTGATCTAATCTAGAGCCGCGCACGCCTCGCGAGCTTGGCTAGCGACCATATCGCGCGCCGACGTACCGTTCGAGCGCCTCAAGAGCGTTAACGGCATTCTGTCGAAGCGTTCGATAATGGTCGTCATCGACGAAGCTGCCATCAGGTCCGTTCGGGAGGTGATCGAGCTTGTTGCGAGCGCCGTCAAGAAGCATACGCACCGCGGAGAGAACCATCCCGGGCATCACCAGTTCGTTCCGATCGAACGGCGTCGCACTGACCCGGGTGCCATCGGACTCGTACATCCCTCCCGAGGCAGTCCCGTATCGACCGCCCCAGATGTAGTACGTCGTCTCGCTTGGATCGAGATCTTGGTCGCCGAAGATGGAAATGCGTAGCGCGTCGGTGGCGCCGAGGTGGGGCACTGGGTCGCCATGCTCACACTGTTCGATCACGAACGTCGAGCGCCCGACCTGAATGGGATGATACGACTCCTCGTGCAGTCTCTTCAGGAGGCGGTAATCGGCGGTGACCTTGTCCTCCTCCTCCCACTCGAGTTCGAGGAACGCGTCGCCAATTTCGGGTAGCTTCTTCACGGTGACATCGTACCGGGAGGCAGCTCTCGTGCGATGTCGCGCACAAGCCAACGTGCAGCGACATCGCTGATCGGACGGTTACCTGCAGAAGGACTGAACGAAATGAAATCACTCACCATCGCAGTCGTCGCCGCTGTCAGCATGTAGGACGGATCGAATCGGCGTTCACGCCCCCACACTTCATCGACTTCGTCGCGATGATCTGATCGTCGCAATCAAGATGACAAGTCCAGCCAGCACGAGCGATCCGCGACCACCGGAGCCCGAGCAACAACCGCCGCCGCCGCCGTGAGCCGGCGGCATGATCGTGTCCCCGGCATCCGGCGGCACGCTCGAATTGCCGGCATCCGGCGGCTCGGCGATCGCATCGTCGGCGACGACCGGACACGTCGATACTGCCGTGGCGTCGCCACTGCCGAGCTGCGCTGCGAGGGCCGGCCACATCGGGGCGCAGGTGTCGTGTTGGACGGTCCCGTCTGCGCAGTCGACGGGGCCGGCGACAGCTTGCAAGTTCAAGACACCGGTCCAGGTCACCAAGTCGGCCGTCTTCATGAGCGCGAACCCGTCGGCCGGCTGGCCGACCTCGTCGAAGTTGTTCGTGCAAGCCCACAGATCGTTGTTGGGCGCCTGATACAGGCAATGAATGCGTGGGGCACAGGCGAGTGGCGTCCACGTCGCGCCGCGATCATGCGAGACCTGCGAGCCGCTCGACATCGTGGCCGCGACGAGATCGCCGTCGTGCCGAGCCACGAAGGAGACTCCCAACGGGTCGTTCGTCGTGAGGATCTTGGTCCAACTCGCTCCGGCATCGTCGCTGCGATACAAGCCGTCGCCACTCCCGCCGTTCTCGAGATTCGCCCTCGCATAGACGGTCGTGGGCGTCGCCGGATCGATGCCCACGATGTCGATCGCCGAGTTGGTCGACGTCGTGATCCCGGTGGTCACCATCGGCGTGAAGCTCGCGCCACCATTCGTGCTCGTGTCGAGCAAGAACACTCTGCCCGGGACACACGTTCCACCGGGACAGTCGAGATCGACACTGCACGTGGTCCCCGAATTCGAGGAGCTCGCGCTGCACGTCTTCACGAACCGATAGCCGGAGAGATAGAGCCGTTGCGAATCGGATGGGGCAACCTTCAGCGACTCCCACCAGTCGTTGTTCATGCCCGGTGCTGCGGACAGTGGGAACGTCGCCCCGTCATCGGCCGATGTATAGATCTTCGCATCGTTGGGATCCGCCGCACCGACGTGCAAGACACCGACCCCGACGGTCTCGACCGTCGACGTGAAGACGGAGCCGAGCGTCGTCGCACCGAACGTGCAGGCGTCGCGCGACACCTTTAGTCCATAGAACGTCGTCGCGAAGATCGACCCGCTCGAGGTGTACGCGTAGTCCGGATCGAACGTGCCGCCGAATCCGATGGCCGCATTGCAGTACCACCGCCACGTCACGCCGGCGTCGTGCGACGTCAACAACCCGAAGGTCGTGCCGACAATGACATCCTGGGTCGAACCAGCTCGGAACTCGATCGTCTGCGCCGCCGGAGGACGCTGCGCGTGCGCGACGCCACCGAGAACCGCCACCACCACAAGTGCTCGCATCACGCGAGCATACGCCCAGGCTCGAGCCGCGCTGGATCAGTTCACGCGAAGCTCACACGACTCGGCGACCATGGAGCTGTCGGGGGGTATCGCTGCTCGTCCCGGCGTTGGCCTCCCGGGCGCGGCATCGATCAGCCTCGTGATCGCCCCACGACCCGCCATGCCACCGCGCGCCGAACTCGCCGAGCGAGCGTCGCCTCGAGCAGTGCGTGCGAGCTGCCGTCGCCGCGCAACACCTCGGCGGGCGCGCATGCGCAGCGTGGCGGGGCGTGTGCAAGAGATTGCCGGGCCGCTACGGCCGCGCCATCAGACAGCGGAACCAGCCGCTGGCGCGGACACTTCCGTCGGGCTGGAGAAACTCCGCGATCACCTTCCGGTACGCCTCGGTGACGGCGTCCTCGCTGGCGTGCTCGATCGCCCGCACGGCGTTGCCGGTCGAGGACAGCCCGCGCAGCGCGGCCGCTTCGTCGGCGTAGATCCACGGGCTGTCGACATCGAACATGTCGACCGGCTGGAGCCCGGCATCGGTCGCGAACCGGCGTAGCGCGGTTTCATCGGACAGCGCGAACGGGCCCGGTGCGTTCGGGGGTGGCGGCGGCAACAGCGGCTCGAGCGCGGTCACCAGCGCGGCCGCTCCCATGCCGTCGGGATCGCCGAAGGCCATGATCACGACGAAGCCGTCGCGCTTGGCGACCCGTCCGGCCTCGCGGAGCGCAGCCACCGGGTTGCCGGCGTACTGCAACGAGTTGAAGCCGGTGACCACGTCGAACGACGCGTCGGCGAACGGCAGGTCCTCGAGGTCGCCCACACGGAAGTCGCCGCCCGGTACCCGCGATCGCGCGATCGACAGCATCGCCTCCGCGGCGTCGACGCCCGACACCGCTGCCCCGCGCGCCGCGGCGAGCTCCGCCGCCATGCCCGAACCGCAACCGGCGTCGAGATACCGCGTGCCGGGCCCAACGCGCGTGCGTTCCAGCACCGCTTCGAAGACCGGGCGCACCGTCGCCTCCTGGAAGTCGGCCCAGTCTCGTGCCCTCGCACCCCACAAGCGGCCGTGTTCCCCCGAGGTCCTCGGCTTCGCGTCGCTCATCGTCACGCATGGTAGCACCGGGGACCGAGCGTCCGCCGCCGTCGCCGCGACGCGCGGAGGGCGAGGTTCGGGGTCGAGGACGTGCCCGGCGAAATCGCACGAGGACGTTCTGCGATAGGTTCGCTGGATGCGGCGCCTGGTCTCGTGGAACGTCCTCGCCGACGCATATGTCCGCGCGGAGTTCTACCCGCGCACCGATCCGGCCATCCTCCGTGCTGGCGCGCGGACCCCGGCGATGCTCGAGGCCCTCGCCGCCGATCCTGCGGAGCTCTTCTGCCTGCAGGAGGTCGAGGTCGCGGTGATCGACGCCATCCGCGCCGCGTTCCCGAGCTGGAGCGTTCACTTCGAGCGCAAGCGCGGCAAGCCCGAAGGGTGCGCGATCCTCGCGCGGCCCGGGATCGACGTCACGGAGGTCCGAGGGCTCGCGTTCGAGGACGGCGCGCCCGATCGCGAAGATTCGGGGCACGTCGCGCTGCTCGCGACGATTCGCATGGGCGGCCGGCAGGTTCGAATCGCGAACACCCATCTGCGATGGGATCCGCCCGGGACCGCGCCCGATCAGCGTTGGGGGGTGCGCGAGGTCCGCGAGCTGCTCGCGAACCTGGTCGCGCCCGCGATCGTCTGTGGTGATCTCAACGTCGAACCGTCCGACACGGTCTATCGGATGCTGATCGAAGCCGGCTTCGTCGATGCCCACGCGCTCGACGCGAGACCGACCTGCAATCCGAACGGGCGCGCCAAGCGGATCGACTTCATCCTCGGCACGGCCGACCTCCGCGCGACCGCGACGGCACCGGCCGTGGTGGTCGACGACACACCGCTACCGAGCGCGACGATGCCGTCGGACCATGTGCCGATCGCGGCTGCGTTCGATTGAGGTGATGCGAAGCGCCGGCGGCACCTCCACCCGCTCGACCGCGGCGCTGCGCTCCCGAACCCCGGATCCCACGATCTCGCAACGTTGGCGCGCCTGGGGCGGGTCGCCGGCCCCGCGCTGTCACAAACCTCCGACTGCGGGCTCTACCTCTGTGATGAGCGCCTTCGACTCGCGCAGTCCCGACCCGATCCAGCATCCGCTCGACTACCTCGAGTCCCAGGCCGACTGGTGGGCCGAGGCCGCGCCGTCGATCTGGGACGGTGCCCGCGATGCGTTCGAGGACGTGGTGAATCCGAACGGCCACGGTCAGCCCGATCCGGCGGCGGTCCAGGCCGCGTTCGGGCACTACGCCGATCACACGCACGATCACGACACCGACCAGCAGAAGGCGGACGAAGCGGCGCAGAAGGACGACGATCGGCGAGCCCTCGAACGGTTCAAGGCGGACCATCCCGGCGCCAGCGACTTCGACATCGCGTCGAAGCGGATCGGCCTCGAGCACGACAACGCGGTCCCACCCGGGGAGAGCGCGGCGGTCGGCGATCTGAGCACCGCCGAGGGCCGCACCGCGGCGCTCGCACAGATCACGCAGAACCGCACCGATCTCGAGCCGCTCGGGGAGCACGAGTGCGGCGCCGCATCGCTGGTCGGCGGTGCGCTGCTCGCAGGTGGGAACAAGGGGCTGGGTGTCCTCGCCGACGATATCCTGAACAAGGACCTCCAGTCCGATCCGAGCAAGCAGTCGGTCGAGGAGCTGATCGACGAGCAGAAGATGCTGGTGATGAAGGCCAAGCTCCTCGCGGGCGTCCCTCTCACCCAGGGCGACATTCACTCGATGGACGATGCGCTGTATCGCACGATCAAGCTCCACGAGGAGGGCATGTCGCCCGAGCTCCTGAAGAGCGCGCTGCAGGACGGCGATGGCGCCGGCATCTCGGCACGGAACCTTCAGGGCTTCATCGACCACAACCCGGACCTCGCGAAGATGTTCAAGGCCAACCACATGGACGTCGCGCTCATCAACTCGACCGGAGAGCGCGATCCGGAGACGCACCAGCGCCTGACCAACCACTTCGTGCTCGAGGTCAACGGCAAGTCCGGCGAAGCGGGCGTCTACGATCCGTACTCGCGCCGCGGCGGCCAGGTCGCCAACAGCGAGGACGACATCAAGGACTACAACGACGCCACCGTGACGCGGGTGGGCCCCGGCTACAGCCAGTAGCGCGCGCGATCACGCCGGGAGATGCAGGAGCCGGCCCGCGCGGCTACAGATCTGCGCGCGCGGCGAGGAGGAGCAGCAGGACGAGGCATCGCACCCCGCGAGCGTAGCGTGCGAGGCCGGGCAGATCCTGGTCAACGCCGGCACTGCGACCCGCGACGCTGCGGCCGATGCGCACCTCGCACTCGGCGTTATTGCTGCGACCTCGAACGCTCGCGCGGCTCTGCGAGAGTAGAGCAGATGCAGCGTGGAACCCTGTGGATCGCCGGTGTCTGCGGGGTGGTGGGCCTGGTCGCGGGTCGCGCCTCGGCGCCGGCGAGGCCGATCGTCGTCCAGGCCGCTCCGCATGCCACCCCGATCGTGGTGGTCGCCCCCCCACCGAGGATCGCCGCTGCCGTCGCTCCTGCGGAGCCAGCGGAGGAGCTGGCCGATGCCGACCCCGATGCCGACCACGCCGAGGGCGCAGACGAGGGCGGCGACGATGGCGGCGGAACGGATCTCGCCGCGGTGCTTGCCAGCCTGCGCGACCAGGCCATCGCCCATCCGGACCGGCGCGCGATCCTCGGCCACATCACCGATGGCGAGAGCAACGAGCCGGCGATCGGCGCCACGGTCGTCGCCACGTCGCCGAACCTCGTGGGCGAACAGGTCGCGCTCACCGACGAGAGTGGCGCGTTCCGGATCACCGATCTGCCCGCCGGCTATTACCGGCTGACGATCTACTACAACGACACCACGACCGAGCGCACCGACGTGGCCTCGCGCGAGGTCAGCGCGACGGAGGTGGACATTCGCGTGGAGCCGGCACCCGTGCGCGACTTCGTCCGGATCATCCCGACCGAGCGAACGTTCGAGGCGGTGGTGGGCGCGGCGGCCGACCCGCAAGATGATGATGTCGGCGTGAGCTTCTCGAGCCGCGACACCGTCGAGAACGAGTACATCATCGAGTAGCCCGTGCGCCGGGCCGGTGAGCCTGCGGACCTGCTCGCGACACTGGCGCTGCGTCACCCCGCAGCGTCGAGTAGCGCTCGTACAACGCGCCGGCATCGCATCGCGTGGATCGAGCGCGAGCTGCCCGTATGTTCGCGCCTCGCGTCCGAGGTCGGGTAGGCACGCCGGGACGCCTGCCCGCCCGTGGCGCCGTGCGCGGTACAACGCCCCAGCCCTTCGGACCCATTTACACCGCGACCAAGCTCGGAGAAACTGATCGGATGAGAGCTGGGTTGGGGCTGGTGATCGCGTTTGTCTCGGGCTGCAATCTCTACTTCGGGTCGGGCCAGGACGACTCGCCGCCACCGCCGGGGCCGCCGGGGCCGCCGGTGGAGACGCCGGACGCGGGCACCATGCCGCCGCCACCACCGGACGCGCCGGTGTACGCGGGGCTGGTTCCGGTCGCGCCGTCTGCAACCGAGTTCATGTGGCCGAGCCTGCAGGAGCACTTCCGGCGCGATGGCGTCGATTGCCACGGTCAGGTCACGCTCGCGGTCAGCGATCGCGCGGTGTGCTTCGTCGGCAGCGACGACGACCTGCACTGCGCGGGCTCGGTCTACACGCACGACTTCGGCCCCACGTTCGCGGCGATCGGCAAGCTCGGCGTCGATCAGATCATGCTCACGCCGACGTTCAACGCGGAGAACGGCAACTCGATGTGCGTGCACGAGCGCGACCACACGATCGAGTGCTTCGGAACGAACAACACGTGGGGCGTCTTCGGCAACGGCACCACCGATCCGAGCGACACCTGGACCACGTTCGGCGCGGGCCACGTATGGACCCGGCTCGGGGGCATCATCGATGTCCGCTGCGCGCTCGACGACGCCGGCGTCGCGTACTGCGCCGGCTGGGGACTCGGCAACACGCCGGTTGCGGTCGACGGGTCGACGGTCCACAGCTCGCTGTATCTGGATCCGGCGGCGGGGATCCACTTCGATGACCCCATGGTGTTCCGCGCGGCGAGCGGCAGCGCGTGCTGGGTCAAGAGCGCGGGGCTCAACTGCAACGCCCCGCAAGCGGACGCATGGAGCGGCGATCCGGGCGACGTCGTCGACGGGACCGTGTCGGCGAACCCGTTCGGCAGCGGCGCGGCGCCGGTGTGCCGGCTCGATCCGGCCGGCGCGGTCTACTGCACGGTCGCGGGGATCACGGAGCAGGAGTTCGTCGGCCACCCGAACGTCGCGCTCGCTGGCAACTTCTACACCGATACGCGCTGCGCGGTCGCCAGCAACGGCTCGCTGTGGTGCCGTGGCATGAATCGCTACGGCGAGCTTGGCATCGGTTCGAGCACGCCGGTCCCACACGAGATCGAGGTCCAGCCGCCAGGTAGCGTGAAGCTCACCTGCAACTGAGCGAGCCGCGACCGAACACGAAGGACCGCGGTCGACCACGACCGCTACGCGCCCACCGCCCTATCGCCGTGGGAGCTCGGAACGGATCTGCATCCCGGCGAGCTCGGCCGGGCTCGCCCACGCAACCAGCGCTCGCCACGTGGTTCTCCTGGCCATGACGCGCCTTGCGCTCGGGCTCGCGATCGCGATCGCGTGCGGCTGCCACCACGAGCCGTGGTACGCGCGGTATCCGCCGCCGCGCCCGATCGCGGTCCCCATTCCGATCGCCGGGATCAATTCGCCGTACGACGACTTCAACTCGATCGACGTGGAGCGCTGGGTGTACAGCTCCGAGTTGATCTTCTCGACGAACCGCGGCTCGCGCGGCCACGACTTCGACCTCTATCGGGCGAAGCTGCACTGGGGCCACGGTGAGCCTGTGGCTTCGCCGGTGCGCGCCGACGAGCCGGTGCCGTTCGCGCCGGCGCTCATGTCCGACGGTGACGAGCGCGGCCCGATCGTGATCGACGGGCAAGGCTCGCGGGACCGGCTGGTGTTCGCGAGCGATCGTCCTGGGGGCGCGGGCGGGCTCGATCTGTACTCGGCCGAATGCGAGCCCGATGGCACGTGCCTCGCGCTCCGGCCCGTCCTCGGGCTCGACTCGCCGGCCGATGACGCCTACTTGACGCGGCCGTTCGCCGACCACCGGATGCTGTTCGCATCGACGCGCGGCGGCGGCACGCACAACGACCTCTACGCGGCCAGCTGGGATCCGCAGGACACGATCGACGCGCTGCCGCAGTCGGTCGACCGCGTCGACGCGCTCTCGACCGCGGCCGACGACACCGCACCGTTCGTGTACGAGCGCGCACCGGGAGAGATCGAAGTCGTGTTCGTGTCGGATCGCCCGGGCGGGCTCGGAGAGCATGACCTCTACTGCGCTCGGTTCGCCGATCTCCGGCCCGAGAGTCAGCGCGAAGCCGAGCGCGCGGCCCGACCGTACGACGCGCGCCGGTGGACCGCACCCGTCCACCTCGCCGAGCTCGGCAGCGAGCGTGACGAGTACCGGCCGATCGTCGTGGAGCAGCTCGACGTGCGCTACCTGATCTTCTCGTCGACGCGGACGGGCGGACTCGGAGGCTACGACCTCTACATCGTGAGCTACGCCGGCTGCCCGGCCGCGTAGCTCGAGACGCGCCGTCCGTCGGTTCGACGCTGCGGCCACACCGCACGGCGAGCTACTTCGGCGGCAGGGTCTTGGTCGGATCGTCTGCCATCACGGCACGAAACATCCGGCCGACGTCGCTGATCGGCGGCGTCGTGGCCCCCCCAGATACCTGCGGCGGATCGGGTAGCGCGACGACATTCATGTTCGCCGCCTGCGCGGTGAGCGTCTCGGCGAGCGAATGCACTCGATTGTCCTTGCGGGACGGCGCATCGCCGAAGAACGCGAGGTCCGCCGGGTCTCCGAACTTGTCCACCATCAACTGCAGGATCGACGTGTGATCGAGCAGGTCCTCGAACACGGCGTTCCGCTTGACCCACGGCGAGATCACGATACCGGGAACTCGAACGCCGAGCGTCGTGAACGGCGACATGTCCTTCCACTGTGCATCGGGGGGCGGTCCGTACTTCATCCCGGGTGGGTTGACGTGATCGAAGAAGCCGCCATGCTCGTCGTAGCAGACGACGAGCATCGTCTGTTTCCACTTCTTCGCGTTCGACGTCAGGGTCTTGTAGACGCGCTTCAGGAACGACTCGCCGTAGCTCATCGGCAGCGGCGGATGATTGCACCCGCCGTGGGTTCCGAGCGCGGTCGCGAAGTCGTTGTAGAACGGCTCGCAGTAGATCACCTGGGGTGCCTTGACCTTGTCGTCGGGCCACTCCTTCTCGAGCACGTCGAAGGTGTGGGCGTTGCTCCAGGCGTGCCCCCACTGCGACTTCATCAGCCATAGATTCGTCGGCGGGCCGAGGTTCGTGACCGGATCGGCGTCGACGAAGAGCCGGAACTCGACGCCCTTCTTCTTCAGCCAGTCGAAGATCGTTGTCTGGTCCGGGATCAGGTGGAACGGAGGCTTGATCACCGAGGTGTCGTCGATCCGGGTGTAGCCACTCAGCGCCATCAGGCGATTCGGGAACGTGTCATCGGGGAGGGAGGCGAACCACCGGTCGCAGATCAGATACTCGTTCGCGAGTGCCGCCGTGACGGGGACGTCGCTCGGCCGGCAGAAGCGCATCGGCACGGGGGTTCGATCGATCTGCTGCAGGTCGAAGTACGCCTTGATGAATCCGGTCATCCCGCCCGAATCGAGCTGGATCTCGACGTGTCGGCGCGAATGAGGCAGATCGCAGGGCAAGTAGCCATCGAGAGTCGCGGTCGGGGCGTAGAGGTTGCCGGCGGTATCGGGATTGTCCCAGTCGAACGTCGAGCTGTGCTGATGAAGCCCGTCGACGTCAGTTCGCCTGTACGCGAACGATTCGTGGCTCATGAATCCGAGCAAGTGATCGAACGAACGATTCTCCAGCATCACGACCACGACCGTCGCGATCTCTTCGAGGCTGTTCGCAGGCATGTGTGATCCCCCGTCGGTTACGAGCATCCGAAGTCGAAATGCAGCTTCAGCAGAGGTGGTGGAGTCGGTTGCATGTCCGCTGGTAGGTCGGCCTCGAGCGTCCAGGTTCCCGCCGCCGAGCGACCGACGTTGGCGGTCCCGTCCGGATCGACACAGACCGGCGGGCCGCCATCGTGGCTGACGCAGATCTTGATTCCCTTCGAGGTCCCGCTCTGCGCGATTCGTGGCTCACCGACCCAGCGGACGATCATCGAGCGCGACGCGTCGAGCGTGAACGAGGTCTTGCACTTGGTCGCGTCACAGGTCGCGGTGTTGCCCTTGTCGATCGGTGCGACCGGAACGATGGCGTACTGGTCGGCGAACGAACCATCGTTCGCCGGGTTGGCGCCGATCGCGACGATCCGGAACGTCGTCGATTGTTCGACGTTGACGACCTTGCGATCCGTCGAGGTGACCCGGGTCATCGTGAAGTCACCGGGCTCGTGGTGCACGTCGGGGCCACCGGTCGCCGTGCCGAGCGCGGCGTCACCGTGCACGTCCCACCGCACTTCCACGGGGTCACCCTTGCATACGGTGACCGTGTTGATCTCCGTGGGAAGCGACACGCTGAAGGCGTTCACGCGATCGTGGTTGCAACACCCCAGCGCGCAAAGTCCGAGTGCGAGCGACACGTAGTGACTCATCGAGCTCCTCCTCATCCCAGCAAGCCGCCGGCGGCGCTCAGGATCTGCCCCGCGATGTTGATCGCCTTGCTCACGTCCTTGGCCGTCGACGCGAGCTTCGCGAGCTCGTCGGTCGAATGGCCGATCGACTCGGTCGCGCCATGGATGTCGGCCAGGGAGGCCGTGAGCTGCGACAGCAGGATTCGATTGATCGTCCAGACGATGTGGTCGCGCTGCTGGAGCAGCTGTTCCAGCGAGTCTTCCGGGACCTTCTGGGAGGCCGTCGCGACGATGATGCGCGTCAGCTCGCGGCGCGACGCGTAGAGGCCATCCAGTAGATCGTGGTTCATCACGGTGCCCTTCCCGGCGTCTGGAACTTCTTGACGTCGTCGTAAGCGTCCTTCGCAAAGACACCGATCGCCTTGACGGTGTCGAGCCCGAGGTCTTCGCCCTCATCCCAGCCACGTCGCAGGCGGGCGTGCGCCGCGGCGAGCTTGTGGAGCAGATCGTCGACCGCGTCCAGCTGATGTTTGAACTGGGCCACACGGTCCGTGATCGCGACGTCGAGCATCGCCCCGGAGAGCAGATCGAGCTTCTGCCCATTCGCGTCGCGAATCGACATCTCGAGGAGCAAGATCGGCGCTGCCTCCTCGAGGTCGCGGAGTTGATTGTCACGGACCGCCTGGATGAACGCCTCGAGGCTGCGAATCGCCTGCTGGAGCGGTGCGTCGGTCTTGTCGACCAGGTCGCGCAGTTCGTGCGCCTTCCATCTCGACGCGACCGCGTTCGCGACATCGGACAGCGGCGCACCGACTCCCTCCAGCGCCGACTTGTACGGGACGAGCGTTCCCGACAGCCGAGCAGCCCCATCCGAGGTCGACTTCACGATCGACTTCAGATCGTCGGTCGACGACAACGACTCGCTCGCGAAGCCGCCGAGCGCGAGCGCATATCCGTGGATCGACGCGACCGCGTGAACAAACGTGTCGTCGACCAGCCGATATCCCTGGCACTGTTGCTTCCACGTCATGGTCGGCGCCCCCGGCAGAGCGATGGGAAACGCCTGGTCCGCGTAGAACGCCTCGAACGTCGTCGACGCGTTGCCGGGCTCGACGCGCTTCGTCAGGAATTCGAGCTCTGCCCGCAGCCGGCACATCTCGGTGACCAGCGCCGGCGCGGCATCGAGATCGGCCGTGGAAGAGGTCGCCATCGCCGACCAATCGGTCGTGGCGGTGAGCAGCTTGGTCGGTGCACAACTCGAGACAGCGACGCCGGCCATGACAGCCAGGTATCGACCTGGAACCCCACAACACTCCATCGCTTGCATCCCCGTTGCGACCCGCGCCGCGCCGATCACCCGATCGGCGTCAGGCACCTGATGGCCCCTAGCTTAGAGTCTGTCGAGCCCGTTGTGCAGCCAGCCGGTGCATCCAATGGTTGCAGTAGACCTTGACCAACGCCAATCGCGATCGGTAGCGTGAGACCTTCAGAGGGTGTCGTGCATGGGTGAGCCAACGACGGTGTTGCTGGTCGACGACTTCGAACCACAACTCAACACGTGGGAGCGCGACCTCCGGCGCCATGGCAAGCGGGTGCTCAAGGCGACGAGTCGGTGCGATGCGATTCGCCTGGCTCGACACGCCAGGCCCGACCTCGCGGTCGTCGACTACTTTCTTGGCTCGGACAACGGGCTCGACGTCACCCGCGACCTGAAGCGTCACGATCCGTCGATCCTCGTGATCGTCGTCAGCGCGAGCATGTCGGTGGCGTGTGCCGTCGCCGCCATGAGGGCCGGTGCGGACGACGCCGTCGCCAAGCCGCTATTGTATCGATCGATCTTCGAGCGCTCCGAACGCCCCACCGCATCGCCAGCACTCACGCTCGCCGACATCGAGTGGGAGGCGATCACCTCGACGATCCTCGAGTGCAACGGAAACATCTCCCGCGCCGCGGAGCGGCTAGGCATCTACCGCCAGTCGCTGCAACGAAAGCTACGCAAACGCGGCAAGTCGAACGGAAGCTGGACCTGAGCGCAGACAAGCAGGTCTTGTGGTGTGGGCAAGTCGAAGAGGGGACCATGAACGAGACGAGGGAACCGTGAGTGGAGCCGACGCGCGTGGCCTGGTGGTGTTGCCGAGTTCCGCCAACTTCGAGTGCGAAGCGCTGCGCGCGGTGCTCGCGTTTCATCGGAGAGGTGACCGACGCGATAGCCTGCTTCGCTCGTTCGAACGTCAACCCGTCGAGCGGTCTACGTGCGACCGGATCGTCGAAGTTGCCGTCAAGCAAGGCGCGAATGTCTACGTGACCGATCAGGGACACCTCGACCAGCTCCGCCGCGTGCTGGACAAGGGCGTGCCGGTCATCGTCGCGATGTCGTCGAAGCGTGGCGACACCGAGCAGAGCCATTTCGCGATCGTGGTCGGCGTCGACGGGACCACGATCTCTTTGCTGTACTCTCCGCCCGCCGAAGACGACCACCGGGTCTCGGCTCCGGCGCTGCCGCTCAAGCCACAGCAGCTCGCGCTGGACGAGTTCCAGGCGCGTTGGCATTGGACCGGCGAGGGTATCGGCGCCACGCCGATCGACCGTTGGTTCATGGTCGTCCACTTCGACGGTCGCGAGCTGGCCGGGGTGTTCGGCCAAGGGCGCGACGTCGCGCCCCCCGACCGCCGGCGCCGGTGGCAGATCCTGTGCGCAGCCTGGTCGATCTTCGTGACCGAGCTCGTGCTCGCGTTCTTCGCCTATCGCGATCCGAACGATCTGATTCCACCGCTGCTCGCACTCGCGCTCGCGGTGATCGGCTTCACGTTGATCGACTTCTTCGCGCGGCCCGAGAAGCGCGCGTACACCACGACGTTGGCACCGCGCTGGTACCGCGGCTATCTCCCGTTCTGGTGCCTCGTACCGTTCATCACCGCCGTCGGTGGGTCGATCTGGGTGCATTACAGCAAGTGGACCGACGCACGCGCCGAGGTTCGCCAGCTCGCGCAGGAGGTGAAGGCCGCGGTCGAGTGGCCGGATGACAGCAAGCAAGCAGCCACCGAGACGCAGCCGCAGGGCTCGGGCGCGCCGCTACCATCACCCAGCGCGAAGCGCGATGCCCCACCGGGCATCGCCGCGCCGACCAGCCCCGACGCCGAGGACGAAGCGGACAACCCGATCGTCGATGTGGTCTCCGCGCGCCACTGGTTTGCCGTCGACGATGCGACGAATCGCTGCTGGATCACCGCGAATCGCAGGAACGATCGCGAGACCGCGCTCGTTCGATCGGGCGCGGCGCACGACAGTCGAGGGAGGGCCAACCCGTTCGCGGCATTCGGCGCGTTTCTCCCGAACGGAAATCGTCGGCGGATGGCGCACTACCTCGCCGACTTTCGGACGTGGCGCTGTTTCACGACAGAACGCGTCACCGCCAAGGTCGCGACGATCGTCTCGACGCGATATCGCGACGACAAGGATAGCCCCGAAGCCAAGCGGTTCACCGAGCTCGCGCGGGTCGTCGGGCACGACGTCCTGATGGCACGTGGTGACATCGGTAAGGTCTGCAACGACATCATGGTGGGATACCGGTTCGGGGCTGGTCCTCGCAATCGCGGATCCAGGCGCTCTTCATCTTCTGGATCCCGGCACTCCTCGCTGTCGCGATCTCGCGCGCGCTCAAGCGCACGCGCCGCGAGCACCCCCCCGCGAGGACGTACAGCGATCGATCGACCTTCGCGACTCAGATCATTGCCGAGGACGAGTACCTCTTCCTGCCCCGCATGTGCTTTGCGATCCTGCTCGTTCTCGGCACCAACTATGTCTTCGCGCCGCTCGGGCTCAAGGCCTCGTACATCATGTCGATCGTCGACGAGCACGCGCTTCCCGGCCACACCACGTTCACGTTGTGGTCCACGTCGTTCTCTCAAGCGCCGGTGATCGTCGTCGGCTTCGTCGGCTTCTTGATGTATGCCTTGATCACCGCGACCCAGCGGTTCGCGCTCGACGACTTCGATGATCGCGCGCTCCTCGCGCTCCTCGTTCGAGGCTTGGTGGTGATGCTGCTGAGCTTCGCGTTGTCGTCCTCGGACGTCAACGAGTTCGCCTCGCGCATGTTCGTCTTCATCGCCGGCGTCTTCCCGGTTCGCGCGCTCGAGGCGATCGCAAAGCGTGTGAACATGACGATCGATCCCGACTTTTCGGGTGACCAGGATTCCAGCTTTGCGGGACTTTCCGGGCTCGACCCCGTGAAGGTCTTTGCGCTTCGCGCGGTCGGGATTCAGTCGACCTATGACCTGGCGGCGATGAATATCGAGGACGTTGCGGAGCGCGTGCAGATCGATCCGAGGTTGCTCGGGCGGGCTGTCGACCGATCCATCTTGATCGACGCGATGGGCCTGGCGCTGACCGAGAAGCTCGGCAACTACGGCATCACCTCGGCGACCGAGCTGGTCGATGTGGAGAAGCTCGAGACCCTGATCACGTCGCCCCCGGCCGGCGCACCGGCGGACGACTCGACGACGTTCCTGCACGCCGGTCCAATCGTCCAGAACCGATTGCGTACGGATCAGCGGGTCAAGAGCGTGCGCGGCTGGTTGGCGCGGCGGGAAGGACTGGAGCCACCACGTATCGACAAAGACGTCGCTGCGAGCGGGCAAGCCCCGTGACAGGATCGAGGTAGCCGGCACCGCACGCACCCTCGACGCCAACACGCCTTGCTGCTGGAGTGGACCGGCGAGCTCGGATACGCGCGCGAGGCCCTCGAGGCGATCCGACTGCGCTGCATGGAGAAGGGTGAAGAGGGCGAATATGTCTTCATCGCCCAGCATGTCGTGATGAGCTCGATGTGGGCCGGCGACTTCGTCAACGCCAACCTGGTCGCCGAAGATGCCGCCGAACGTGCCCGGCAGCTCGCAGGCAGCACCCCGTTGTTCCTGGCGCACAGCATGCGCGCACCGTTGGCAGTGTTCGCCGGGCGGGAGACCGAAGCGCGGCAGGCTGATTACGGAGGCACTCGAAATCGTCGGGCGGACAGGGACTTTCCGCCTCGCAGAGCGGCTGTTGGCCTCCCTGGCCTTCCTGGAGGTGTCTTTGGGCAACTATGCGGACGCCGTCGCCGCGGTGACGCCGATGCTGGCAGCCTTCGACCCCGAGTCGACACCGACCGAGCTCCCGGGCGCCATGTTCCTGCCGGATGCCATCGAGGCCCTTGTGCAGGTGGGCAGGCTCGCCGAAGCCACGCCCCTGGTCGACGCGCTCGAACGCAACGGCCGCAACTTCGACCGGGCCTGGATGCGCGCCGTCGGCGCACGTGGACGAAGCATGCTGCTGGCGGCCCACGGCGACCTCGACGGCGCCCACGCCTCGGCGCAACGGGCGGCGGCGGAACACGACCGGGTGGCCATGCCGTTTGACCGTGCCAGGACGCTTCTGCTGCTCGGCCTTCTCGAGCGTCGACTGCGCAAGAAGGATTCCGCGTCCGCCAACCTGGCTGCTGCCCTCGAGGTTTTCGAGCGGCACAACATCCCGCTCTGGGCCGCCCGGGCGCGTGCCGAACTGGCGCGCGCCAACGTCGGCGCGCACGGTTCCGGCCAGCTGACACCCTCCGAACAGCGCGTCGCCGAACTCGCGGCATCGGGCATGAAAAACCGCGACGTCGCCAATGCGTTGTTCATCAGCCCCAAGACCGTCGAGGCCAACCTCGCCCGGATCTACCGCAAGCTCGGCATCAAGTCGCGCGCTGAGCTGGGCCGCCACATCGGCCGGGCTTAGCGCCGCCCCAACGGTAGGGAAACACCCTATTCCCCATTGCAGCTCTACGAATTAGCGTCTAGACGCCGGAACTGAACAAGGCTTTCTCCAGGAGGATAGGTGCACGTTGACCAGGCCCACCCGACCACATCGCCCGTCGTCTCCCATGGCATCTCTCTGGTCACGACGGCGACCAGCCAGCCAGCACTGCGCACAGGGTTCGCGGCGCTGGGCGTGGTCTCGCTGATCGACCTGCCCAGAGCCGACCGGGCGGACAGAGTCCTGGCGTTGAGTGGCGCGGCGGCCGCAGGGTGGTTCCTGGTCCGGGGTCGCCGACCGTCACGTGCGCGCCGGTCAGGGTAGGGCGCCGGGGCTGAACTCCTCGAGCATCTCGGTGACCAGTGCCGCGATCGGAGAACGCTCGCTGCGCAGCAGGGTGATGTGGGCGAACAACGGGTGCCCCTTGAGCTTCTCGATGACGGCGGCCACCCCATCGTGACGACCCACCCGCAGGTTGTCCCGCTGAGCGACGTCATGGGTGAGCACCACCCGCGATCCCGCGCCCAGCCGCGACAGGACAGTCAGCAGCACGTTGCGCTCCAACGACTGCGCCTCGTCGACAATGACGAACGAGTCGTGCAGCGAGCGACCTCGAATGTGTGTCAGCGGTAACACTTCGAGCATCCCGCGCGACAGCACCTCCTCGAGCACCGCGGGGCTGGCCAGCCCTTCGAGCGTGTCGAAGACCGCCTGCGCCCAGGGGCCCATCTTCTCGCTCTCGCTGCCGGGCAGGTAGCCGAGATCCTGTCCGCCGACCGCGTACAGCGGCCGGAACACCACGACCTTGCGTTGGGTGCGGCGCTCGAGCACCGCCTCCAGGCCCGCGCACAGCGCCAACGCGGACTTGCCGGTGCCCGCCTTGCCGCCGAGCGAGACGATGCCGACCGATTCGTCGAGCAGCAGGTCCAGCGCGACGCGCTGTTCGGCGGAGCGGCCGCGCAGGCCGAAGACCTCGCGGTCGCCGCGGACCAACTGCACCTGCTTCTCCGCGTTCACCCGACCCAATGCGTGAGAGCTTCCGCCCAACAGCCGGATTCCGGTGTGGCACGGAAGATTACGAGCCGCCTCGAGGTCGATCTCGCCGTCGGCGAACAGCGCATCGATCTCGTCGGCCGCTACGTCGACCTCGTCCATGCCCGTCCAGCCTGATGTGACGACGTCCTGGGCGTGATACTCATCGGCGGTCAAGCCGACCGCGCCCGCCTTCACGCGCAGCGGAATGTCCTTGCTGACCAACGTGACGAGCTTGCCCTCCGCGGCGAGGTTGGCCGCGACGGTCAGGATGCGCGCATCATTGCTGTCGGTCCGGAACCCCGCGGGCAGCACCGAGGGATCACTGTGATTCAGCTCGACGTGCAACGAACCGCCATGCGTCCCAACGGGAATCGGCTGGTCGAGCCGTCCGTGTTCAAGGCGGAGATCGTCGAACATCCGCAATGCCTGCCGAGCGAACCAGCCAAGCTCATGATGATGTCGCTTGGCTTCCAGTTCGCTGATGACCACCAGCGGGACCACGACTTCATGCTCTGCGAACCGGGTACAGGCCCACGGGTCGGACAGCAGCACGGAGGTGTCGAGCACATAGGTCCGCAAGGGCGAATCAGTCACGTAGCGCTCCTCGAGCTCGCGCGGCCCCACACGAACTTTCGGCGGACACTGCGGTACTGGGACCGGGGCCGGTCCTCTCGTGATCGAAACGATCGGTACCGCCCGGACAGCAGAGCATGTCGCTAGCCATCGGAAACGACGCTACTCCCGCGCCGGCATATGCGCCGCGCAGGCGCGCCGTGACAAACCGTTAGCGGTGGGCGAACTGCTTGAGCTCGGGCTCATCGGTTAGACCCCATGCGGCGATGCGGTCGGAGATGACCGCACGCAGCTGCTCGGGTCCGAAGATGCCGGCGTCTGCCATGTGGGCCACCTTGTCGGCGTAGGCATCGATGTCGCCGCCGACGACGCCGAGTTCGCCCGCCCGGCGCGCGATCGCGGTGATCGCCTCGTCGCGATTGCTCGACAGCAGGTGCGTGATGAGATTGGCGAAGAACTCCTCGTGGCGCTCCTCGTCCTTGGCGATCCGGCCGACGAGTCCCTTGAGTACGGGCTCGGTGATCTGCGCTTCGAGGTTGCGGCAGAAGACGGCATGCGCGCGCTCGAAGAACGCCATGAACACCAGTCGCTCGACCTGGCTGTAGGTGTCGGCGCGGTAACCCTTCATCACATGCTCGACGCGCACGTCCTCGTTCGCCGCCGGGTCGATCTCGCGGGTGACGACCAGATAGTTGCGCAACGCGATCGCGTGCAGATGCTCCTCGGCGGTCCACCGGCCGATCCAGCGTCCGAACTTCTCCTCGAGGATGAAGCTGAAGACGAACTCGCGATGATAACCGGCGAGGTTGTCCTTGGTGATCAGCAGGATCTCGAGCGCATCGGTGACCGTCCTCGGCAACGTGACCTGAGACGGGTCCCAGTCGTTTCCGCCGAGAAACGCGAAATTCTCCCCCTGCTCGAACGGAACGTAGTCGTGGGCGTACCAGAGGTCTTCGGTGTCGATGTGACGACGAAGCTCCTGCAGCACGACCGGCTCCAGTTCGAGGATCAGCGCATTAGCGACAGGTCTCTGTGCCATAAAAGTAACTGTAACCCGAATTCACATGTTTCCAAAAATCGTGCGGCCGCGTGTCTACAGAGTCAGCCCCGGGTACAGCGGGTTGGCCGCGAGCAGTTCCGCGGCGGCGGCGTGCACCCGATCAGCGGTGCCGTCGGCCAGCTTGTATTTGGCCTTGGACGTCCCGTCGGCCTCCGTGTTGGTAAGCACGTCGACGATCAGTTCGGCCACGCGGTCGAAGTCGTCGGGGCCGAATCCGCGGGTGGTCAGCGCGGGGGTGCCCAGCCGGACGCCACTGGTGTACCAGGCGCCGTTGGGGTCGGCGGGTACCGAGTTGCGGTTGGTCACGACGCCGGCGTCCAGCAGCGCCGATTCCGCCTGCCGCCCCGTCAGCCCGAACGAGCTCACGTCCAGCAGCACGAGGTGGTTGTCGGTGCCGCCGGTGATCAGCGCCGCGTCCCGCTTGAGGAATCCGTCGGCAAGGGCCTGGGCGTTGTCGGCGACCCGTTGCGCGTAAGCCTGGAAGGACGGTTGCCGGGCTTCGGCCAGCGCGACGGCCTTCGCGGCCATGATGTGTGAGAGCGGCCCGCCGAGCACCATCGGGCAGCCCTTGTCGACCGCGTCGGCGTACTCCGGGGTGGCCAGCACGAGACCACCTCGCGGTCCGCGCAGAGACTTGTGTGTCGTCGTGGTGGTGACGTGGGCGTGCGGCACCGGATCCTCGTCGCCGGTGAACACCTTGCCCGCCACCAGACCGGCGAAGTGGGCCATGTCGACCATCAGCGTGGCGCCGACCTCGTCGGCAATCTCACGCATGGTCGCGAAGTTGATCCGGCGCGGATAGGCCGAATACCCGGCGACGAGGACCAGCGGCTTGAACTCGCGGGCGGCGGCCGCGACAGCGCCGTAGTCGAGAAACCCAGTCTGCGGGTCGGTGCCGTAGTGGCGCTGGTAGAACATCTTGCCCGAGATGTTCGGGCGGAAGCCGTGGGTGAGGTGGCCGCCGGCATCCAGCGACATGCCCAGCAACCGCTGATTGCCCAGCTTGGCGCGAAGCTTCTCCCAGTCGGCCTCCGACAGGTCGTTGACGTGTTTGGCGCCGAGGTCAGCCAGGCCGGGAGCCTCGACCCGGGTGGCCAGGATCGCCCAGTAGGCAACGAGGTTGGCATCGATGCCCGAGTGAGGTTGGACGTACGCGTGGGGAGAACCGAACAGCTGCTCGGCGTGTTCGGCGGCGACACTCTCGACGGTGTCGACGTTCTGGCAGCCGGCGTAGAAGCGGTGTCCGATGGTGCCTTCGGCGTACTTGTCGGACAGCCAGGTGCCCATGGTCAGCAGCACGGCGGGTGAAGCGTAGTTCTCGCTGGCGATCAGCTTGAGCGAATCCCGTTGGTCGTCAAGCTCTTTACGAGTGGCTGCGGCGATGCGGGGTTCGACGGATTCGATGACCTGCAGAGCCGCCTGGTAGGCAGCGCTTGCGGTGTCGGCGTACTCGGCGCCGGGCGCCGCTGCTGAGGTGGCCGTGGGTTCTGCAGTCATGCGGCCCAGCGTAGTAGGCCGGATTTTCCGCCGAGTGTGCGGTTTCCCACGTCGCGGCGGCGTGTCTGGCACGAAACCGCGCTGTCAGCACTCAGGCGGTCCGCAGGGTCGACGGGATCAGCGGCTCATCGAGCAGCCGGCCGAACCGCGCCGCCAGCGACACGTCATCCGGACGGGCCTCCAGCCAGCCCCTGAGCAGCCGATAACCCTCGACATATGTGCTGGTGTAGGCCCGCCACAGGGGTGACGACAGAAACCGCAGCATCTGCCGCGCGCGGTCGCCGTCGACCAACAACCAGCGCTTGAGGAACTCGACGACATCGTCGACGTCGCGATGCTCGTCGTGCAGCATCAGCGCGGCGTCCTGGCGCACATCAGCGAGTGCGGCCGCCGCCTCGGAGACTGCCTGCGCGCGGTCGCCGTCGAAACCCAGGCCCAGGTCGGCGTAGATCTCGCCGGCCCAGACGCCCCAGCTCGGACCGATCGCCGCGTAGAGCGCCAGGTCGGCCAGGCCCTCGGCCATCAGACATTGCGGGGTGTTGACCAGGAAGATCGTCTGCTCGGCCTGTCCCTTGCCCTCGACCAGCCCGGCCTCCTTGCGGCAGTGTTCGGTGTGGTGGCCCGGATACGACTCGTGGGCCACCAGTCGGGGCAGGTTGGCCATCTGCTGCTTGAGGTCGGCGTTGACGGCGACCGTCGAGGTGTAGTTGCCCAGGTAGTAGTTGAAGCCCGACCACGGTTTGTCGGTCACCACCTCGTAGGTGATGGTTTCGGCGTCCGGCAGCGGATACTCGGCGCGCACCCGGTCGCGAAGTGCGCTGGAGAACGCGTGGATGCACTCCTGAAGGCGGTCAGGCGGCACCTCCTCGCCCGCGCGATAGTCGGCCATCCGCGCGGCGAGCGGGCCGGTGCCGACCGAGCGCGTCATCGAGCTTGGCGTGCGCTTGCCGGTACCGGTCGGGGTCGCCCTTGGCGATACGCACGTCGAAGTACGCCTCGACCTCGTCCACGAAACCGACATCCTGGCCCGCGAACTTGCGGCCGGCGCAGGCCAGCGCACGCAGGTGGGCGCCGATGAACTCGGCACGACCGTGTTCCAGATCACTGCCGCGTTCAGTTCGTTGAGCAGCCGGTCGGCCTGGCGGGCGAGGTCGGCGGCCTGCGGAGACGGCTCCGCGGCGACGATCCGGCGCAGTTCGGGGTCCCCGGTGAAAGAGTCGACATAGCCTTCCTCGACCCGGTCGAAGCGCAAACCGAGCAACAGATAGTCACGGACCAACGGTGGTGGCGTTCATGTGCTCAACGCTAGAGGGTGTCCAACCACCGCAGCGCACGCTCACGTACCCCGGCGCAAATCGACGGAGCATGCCCCTGACCCTCCTATACGGATCTGACCAAAACCTGGGTACTTCAATCGTCTGTAGTGCCTCAATCCACCTTTGGTGGCTCGATGACCCAATGTCGGGTTTGACGATGAGGCTGGTAGACCGGTTTGGACGCGGCCGGTGCAGCGTTGGCCGCGGCAGTGGTATAGATCGGCGGACCTGACACCTGTGCGCTGGCAAGGGCGCTTGTCAGTGTTGTGTGAGACTTTGGTCCTGATGGCGCGCCACACCGCATTCCGGTTCTGCCTGAACCCCACAGTCGGGCAGCGTGAGGTGCTGGCACGGCACGCTGGGGCGTCGCGGTTCGCGTTCAACCAGTGCCTGCGGATCGTGAAAACCGCGCTCACACAACGTCGCACCGATCGCGATACTGAGGTGCCGTGGACAGCGTTTGATCTGATCAACGCGTTCAATGCGTGGAAGACGACCGAGGACGCGGGTCGGGTGTTCTGTGTCAACAGCCACGGAAGCGTCGATACTTTCGTCACCGGGCTGGCCTGGCGGCGCGAGGTGTCTCAGCAGGTGTTCGATGAGGCCGCCGTTGACCTGGGTAAGGGTTTGAAGGCTTGGTCGGATTCGCGCTGCGGCAAGCGCGGAGGCAAGCGGGTCGGGTTCCCCCGCTTCAAAAAGAAGTCTCGGAACACGCCGTCGTTTCGCCTGCGCAACAAGAATCCCAGGGGCAAACCTGCCGCCATCCGGGTCGGTGACAAGAATCGGCCGCGATCAGTCACGTTGCCGTGCATAGGACAGATTGCAGTGCACGATGACACCCGCCGACTGCGCCGCATGATCGCCAAGAATCGGGCCAAGATCTGCTCTGCGACCATCAGTTGGCACGGCGGCCGGTGGTGGATATCGCTCATCGTCGAGGCGGCCGACCTGCACCCCGACCGCCAGCACAACCCGAACCGTGATGACGGCTGGGTGGGGGTGGATCTCGGTTTGTCGGCGTTTGTCGTCGCAGCCGATGCCGATGGCACTGAGGTTCGCCGCATCAGCGATGCGCCCAAAGCACTAGCCGCCGACATGCAAAGACAACGGCGGTTGGCGAAGTCGTTGTCCCGCAACAAAACTTTCAACGCTAACTGCAAGACTGGGCGTATGCCGCGGCTGAGCGAGCCGAGCCCCTACGTGGAGTTCGACCGGACCGAGTGGCGTGCGTTGCGCATGTCTACCCCGCTGAAACTGAGCGAGGACGAACTGCAGCGACTGCGTGGCATGGGTGAGAAGCTCGACCTGTTCGAGGTCGAAGAGGTCTATCTGCCGTTGGCCCGGCTCATCCACCTGCAGGTCGCCGCCAGACAGGCGCTGTTCGCCACGACCACCGCAGTTCCTCGGCGAGCCACAACAGAATCCGGACCGGCCGGTGCCGTTCATCATCGGCGTGGCGGGCAGCGTCGCCGTCGGCAAGTCGACCACCGCGCGTGTGCTTCAAGCATTGTTGGCGCGATGGGAGCACCATCCCCGCGTCGACCTGGTCACCACGGACGGCTTCCTCTACCCGAACGCCGAGTTGTCGCGACGAAACCTGATGCATCGCAAGGGTTTTCCGGAAAGCTACGACCGTCAGCGGCACTGATGCGGTTCGTCACGACAGTGAAGTCCGGCTCCGATGTGACATGCGCACCGGTCTATTCGCACCTTCTCTACGACATCGTCGCAGGCGAGAAGCAGATGATCCGGCATCCGGACATCCTGATCCTCGAGGGCCTCAACGTGCTGCAAACCGGTCCGGCCCTGATGGTTTCGGACCTTTTCGATTTCTCGGTCTACGTCGATGCCCGCATCGAGGACATCGAGCAGTGGTACATCTCCCGATTCCTGTCGATGCGCGACGGTGCGTTCGCCGACCCCGCCTCACACTTCCACCACTATTCGACTCTTACCGACGATCAGGCCGTCTTCGCCGCCCGCGACATCTGGCATTCGATCAACCGGCCCAACCTGATCGAGAACATTCTGCCGACACGGCCACGGGCCACGCTCGTGCTGCGCAAGGATGCCGACCACGCGATCAACAGGCTGCGCCTGCGCAAGCTCTGAATCGCCGAGGATTATCGCTTGATGCGGCGCACACCCTGGTACTGAAGTTCGGCCATGACGAGCGTGAAGACGCCGGCGGCCAGCGTCGCCACCACGCCGAAGGTGGTCAGCGGGAACACACCGACGAGCACGAACACCACACTCGCGACGGTGTAGAACACGTTGCCGGCGGCGATCACGATGCCCGCCTGTTTCACTGAAGGCCTTGCGGCAATGGCGAAGACGGCGACGCCATACGCGATGAAGAACGCGCTCATCGCGTATTCGAACGTGATCGAGGTACCCGCCGTCTTGGCCAGCCAGCCGGCCAGCGGGATACCTGACGATGCCCATCAGCGCGCTACACGTCGCGTCGACGCGGAGCGCGAAGCGCAGGAACGAATCTTTAGCGGCCCCGAGCTTGGGAGTGCTTACTGCGGTCATGAACTTTCCTTTCCGGTTGGGTGGACGGACCGTTCCGGAGCCGACGGCGCAACCTCTTACGACGGCGGCTCCGGATCAGTCATGTGGAGGTCACGCCAGGCGGCGCACCCCGAGGTACTGCAAATAGGCGAACGCCAATGTGACGGCGGTGAATGCGATGGTCGCGACGACGCCGAGTTCGGTCAGCGGCAGCCAGCCCGCAACCAGCACGACGATGACGAGAATCGCGAAGGCGACGTTTCCGGCGAGCACCGCGGCACCGACGCGGCGGACATCGGCCAGGCCGGCCAGCGTGTACAGCGTCGCGCCGTAGGCGACCAGCACCGCCCCCGAGACCCACTCGGAGGTCGGCGACAGGCCCGACAGGCCCGACAACGGGTCGGCTGCCATGGCGATCAGCAGACCGAGGCCTGCGCACAGAGTCGCGTCGGCGCGGAGAGCGAACCGCAGCAGTGAGGCCTCGGATCGGGTTTCCCGGACGGGCCGGGCGGCGATGGCGGTCATGGCATCGATGCTGCGCAGAGACCACTGCCAGATCGACACCGGACGCTGCCAGCTACTGCCAACTGCAGGTCAACGACGATGCGGCCGAGGAGGAGTTGACCAATCAAACCCAGTCAGCGTTCCTCATCCGTCTTGCGCGGCCACCAGGTTTCCGCGCAGATCGGCGGCGATGACCCGGGCCGCTGCGTTCTGCCAGTTGTGCAACGAGCGTTGCGGCACCTCGGTGACGAACCACTGCCAGGCCTGTCGCGCTATCGGGTCGAGGCCCGAGGCGGTCGCGTTCTGGGCGTAGGCGCGGACGCCGACGACATAGGGGAAGTACAGCGAGTTGTAGTGGCGCCATTGTTCGGTCGTGCCGAACTCACCGCCGTCACGCGGTTTGAGGCGGGCGATGCGATCGGCGAGCAGGGCCCTGAGTTCGTTGGCCCGCTCCAGCGGCCGGTCGGGAGCACCCCGCGCGGCGAGTCGCTCATCGATGGTCGGCAGTGCGGTCAGCGGGCTGGCGACGAGCTTGGACAGGTCCCCGTAGTGGCCAAGGGCGCGGCGGGTGAGCCGGACGAACGTATCCTCGTCGACGCCGTCGAGCGGATTGGCCGATCGCAGGGGCAGTGCGGCACCCGTGCTTCGCAGCGCGGCCCGGTCGGCCCGCAGCCCGGGTGAGCGGGAGAAGGCCAGCCGGTCCAGCACGCCGGCCAGCGGATCGGCCAGCACGTTGATCGAAATCGCGATGGCCAGGCTGGTGAACAGCAGCACCGTCAGCGCCGTCTGCGGGCCGGTGACGGCCAGGCCGATCAGCGCCTGCCCACCGAACAGCACCACCACGACACCCGTCGCGACGAAGGACCGCAGCATGTCGGCGCGCAGGGCCTGACCCTCGTCGAACGCGTCCCACATCGCGACGGCGACGCCGAGGAGTACGACGTCGAATCCCGTGGACGCCAACGCCAGCCAGCTCGGAACCAGCCCGAGCGGGATGACGATGATCGCATTGCCGAGCGCGAAGAACAGGGTCGCGACGACGACGTAGCCCACGACAGGCCTCGGTTGCCAGGGCCCGAAGACCGCGCGAAGCATCGCGCCCAGCGACGACAGCGAGATGACGCCGAACATCACCCAGTGGCCCATGCGTATCGGGCCGTCGACATCTCCCGCCATCGCCGCGCCGACGAATGCACCACAGGCGACCGCGGCGACGGCGACGAATTCGCTCGCCCTGCTTCGCCAGCTGTCGCGGGGGCGGGACAGTTCGAGGAGCACCGCGAACCAGGCGATGCCCGGCAGCGTGACGAGGTAGACCTCGACGCTGCTCAGCACGGCTGAGCCACTCTGCGTGCGAACGGCGTCCAGCGCCACTACCGTCGCAAAGCTCGTAAGGCCGATCGCGGCGAGCGCCAGGACGGGTTTACGTGGATCACGGGCCAGCAGATACAGGCCCAGCCACCAGCTGAGCGAGAAGACGAGCGCTGACAGCGCAGCCATGACTCAAGTGTCGCAGGGATGAGCGCCTGCGCGAAGACCAGATGGCACTACATGCCGTAGCGACGGTGACGCGCGGTGTAATCGCGCAGCGCCCGCAGGAAGTCCACGCGCCGGAACTCCGGCCAGTACGCCTCGGTGAACCACATCTCCGAGTAAGCGCTCTGCCAGAGCAGAAAACCCGATAGCCGCTGCTCCCCCGACGTGCGGATCACCAAGTCAGGGTCGGGCTGGCCCGAGGTGTAGAGATTCTCCGAGATGCCTTCCTCGCTGACGGCCTCGATCAGCTGCTCGCCGCTCTTGCCGTTCGCCAGCTCCTTACCGAGAAGCTGCCGCACGGCGTCGACGATCTCCTGTCGGCCGCCGTACCCGACGGCGACGTTCACATGAAATCCGCTGCCGTTGCCGCACGTCGACTCGACGGCCTCACGTAACCGCCGGGCCTGCTCCTCGCCGATCAGTTCGAGGTCGCCGACGGTGCGCACGCTCCACCGGTTTTCGGGGGCACAGATCTCCTCGACCACCTCGGTGATGATTCCGATCAGCGTCGCCAGCTCGGCGGGTTCGCGTTGCAGGTTCTCGGTGGAAAGGAGGTACACCGTCGCCATTTCGACGCCGGCCTCCTGTGCCCAGCGCAGCATCTCCGCGATCTTGCGGGCACCCATTCGGTACCCATAGCTCACGTCGTCGTGACCAGCATCACGAGCCCACCGCCGGTTGCCGTCGCAGAGAACCGCGATGTGGCGGGGTAGCTCGGGCTTTGAGGATTCCAGCCCCTGGCGCAACCGCATCTCGTAGAGGCGGTACATCGGTTCCTTGAGTCGCGAAGGAATGATGGCCACCGAATCAGACTACTGTGGCGTTGAAAATTCCCATGGCATTAGTCGAGGTGAACGTGGCTCAGGTCGATGCCGACGAGGCTCAGCAGCAACCGGCGCGCGTCTACGCAGAGGATTTCCCCGAAGCGGTAGTCGACGGCGTCGCTAATTTCTTTCACAAACCGCGGTTACGCGGCTGGATACACGTCTATTCGGCGGTCGTCGCGTTCATCGCAGGCGCGGCGCTGGTGTCGGTCTCGTGGTCGGTGGTGTCCGCCCGCGCGGGACTCGCCACCCTCGCCTACACGCTGACGATCGTCGCGATGTTCGCGGTGAGCGGCGCGTACCACCGGGTCGACTGGAAGTCGGCGACGGCCCGCAAATGGATGAAGCGCCTCGATCACTCGATGATCTTCATCTTCATCGCGGGCAGCTACACACCGTTCGCCGTGCTGGCGCTGCCGGAGTCCGACGGCATGGTGCTGTTGGCGATCGTCTGGGCCGGCGCGCTCGCCGGCGTGCTGCTGAAGATGTTCTGGCCGTCGGCACCGCGCTGGGTGGGCGTACCGCTCTACCTGTTGTTGGGCTGGGTGGCGGTGTGGTTCATCGCGCCGATCATGCACGGCGCGGGCGTCGCGGCGCTGGTGCTGCTCATCGTCGGCGGCGCGCTCTACAGCATCGGCGGAGTGCTCTACGGCCTCAAGTGGCCGAATCCATGGCCGGATACGTTCGGCCACCACGAGTTCTTCCACGCGTGCACTGCCGTCGCCGCGATCTGTCACTACATCGCGATGTGGTTTGCCGTCTTTTAAGTGTGATTTCGGCGTGCGCAGTCACGCTGAGCGTGACCAGCCACGCCGAACTCGCTAGAGCTGGGTCACGTTCTCGGGTCCCCAGTAGGCCTTCATGGTCGCGATCTTGCCCTCGTCGTCGAACGTCATGACGCTGATGATCTCGATGCGCATCTTGTTCTCGCCGAGATCGATGGACAGCGCCCAGAAGAACGCCACCTCGTTGCCGAGGGCGCGCAGCGTGACCAAGTCCGCCGAGGCGCCGGTGGTCGGGAGCGCGTCGTAGAAACCACGGACGGCCTGACGCCCGATGTGCACCTCGCCGCCGACGGGATCCTCGACGGTGCCGTCGGCGGCGTACAGCTCGGCGACGTCGTCGGCCCGGCCCTGCGAGGCCAGCTCCAGATAGCGATGAACAGTCTTGGCGTTGTCTTCGGGCGTGGACATGCGCCGAAGGCTACACGGACGCACCGAGGGCGGCCGCGAGCTCCCCGGCGGTGGTGACCGGCAGGTCACATGTCCGGCCGCGACACACATAGGCGGCGTCGACCCCCGCCACCCGGTCGCGATCGGCCAGCAGCTCCGAGGAGTTCGCGGGACCGCCGACGACGATCGCTCCGCCAGGAGCGAGGCGGCGTGCATCGGCCAGTAGCTGCGAGGTGGCCGGATCGCAGGCCACCGCAATCTGAATCGGCCCGCGCACAGCGGCTTCGGCCACTGCCAGCCAGTGCCCACCCGCACCCGCAGAGCGCGCCAGGATGGCCGCAGCGCCGGCCAGTGTGGCCTCTGCGGCCGACGCGTAGGTCTCGGCGCGGTGCGCGGGGGCCAGGTGCGCCGCCAGCAGAAGCGCCTCGGCGATCAACGAGGCGCCCGAAGGCGTCGCACCGTCGAGCGGATCGGCCGGTCGAACCATCAGCGCCTCGGCGTCGTCGGCCGTGTCGAACCAACGGCCCGCATTCTCGGTGTCCGCGAAATGCTCCAGCGCGATGTCAAGCAACGACATGGCCGAACTCAGCCAGGACGCTTCTCCCGTCAGTTGATACAGGGTCAGCAGGCCGGTGGCGAGCGCGGCGTGGTCTTCCAGTATTGCTGCGCTCTCGCCGACGCGGCCGCCGAGTCCGGCCCGGCGCAACCGGCCGTCGACGATGTGCAGATCGACGATCTTCTGCGCGCATTGCGATGCGGCGTCAAGGAATTCGGGCGCATCAAGTGCCGCGGCGGCCTCGGCGAGCGCAGTGATCGCCAGCCCGTTCCACGCGGTGACGACCTTGTCGTCTCGACCCGGCTGCGGACGCGTCGACCGGGCGGCCAGCAGTGCGGTACGCACCCGCTGGAAGCGATCCGGATCGTCGGGGTCGTTCGGCTGGGGGTACCTCCCGCTTGCGGGGGACTGCAGCACCGAACTTCCATATTCAAAGGTGCCACCGTCGGTGACACGGAAAAGCTCTGCGGCCCAACGCCCGTCATCCTCATCGAGTACGTGACGCAACTCGGCGGGCGTCCACACATACGTCAGGCCCTCACGCCCGTCGGAGTCGGCGTCCAGCGAAGAGGTGAACATGCCGTCGGCACCCAGGTCGTCGATCAGGAAGCGTGCCGTTTCGCCGGCTATCCTGCGCGCCAACGGGTTTGACGTGCGGCGTGCCCAGTGGGCGTACGCCCGCAGGAGCAGGGCGTTGTCGTAGAGCATCTTCTCGAAGTGCGGCACCACCCACGATGCGTCGACGCTGTAGCGCGCGAACCCGCCGGCCAGCTGGTCGTAGATACCGCCCCGCGCCATCGCCGAGCACGTTCGTTCGACCGCCTCCAGCGGCATCGCGTCGCCGGTGCGTTCGTGGCTGCGCAGCAGCGCTTCCAGCAACGCCGACGGCGGAAACTTCGGCGCCCCAGACTGATTGGTGACGAACCCGCCGTTGACGGGATCCTCGTTCTGCAGCACCGCCGCGACGGCGTGGTCGCACAGCGCGGGCGCAATCGGCGGTCCACCGCCCGGGGACCCCGACGCCATCGACCGCAGCTCGCCACTGATGTGGTCGGAGGTCTCCTCGACCTCGCTGCGGCGCGTCAGCCATGTGTCGGTGACGGCGGCCAGCAGCTGCAGGAAATTGGCCTTGGGGTAATACGTGCCGCAGAAGAAGGGCCGCCCGTCCGGGGTGAGGAAACACGTCATGGGCCAGCCGCCCTGACCCGTCAGCGCGACGGTCGCATTCATGTAAACCGCGTCGATGTCAGGCCGTTCCTCGCGATCGACCTTGATGTTCACGAAGTTGCCGTTCATCACGGCGGCGACCGCCTCGTCCTCGAAGGACTCGTGAGCCATCACGTGACACCAGTGGCACGCCGCGTAGCCGATGGACAGCAGGATCGGCACATCTCGCGAGGCCGCCTCGGCCAGCGCCTGCGGTGACCACTGGCGCCAGTGCACCGGGTTGTCGGCGTGCTGGCGCAGATAGGGGCTGGTGGCCAGCGACAGGGTATTAGACCCCGGGCTCACGCTTGCTCTCGCCGTCGTCGGTCGGCTCGTCGGGTTCCTCGGGTTCGCTCGAAAGACTTCGGCAGCTTACGTAGGTGCCTGTTCATGGACCAGACCAGCAGGAACGTGCCAACCAGCAGCAGCACGATGACGAGCAGGCCGAACGGGCTCGCCTTGCCGAATTCGGGTCCCGTATCGCGAGGTGGGTCCTGCGCGAGCAGTCCGACGATGGTCAGCGCGAGGTCGGTCATGCCTCGGCCTCGATGCCTGCGAACAGATCGGTTTCGGGCAGTGACACCCGAACGCGGGAGCGGGCCAATTCGTATTCCTCTGTCGGCCAGAGCCGCTGCTGCCATTCGATGGGCGCCCGGAAGAAGTCGCCATTGGGGTCGATCTGAGTGGCATGCGCGCGTAGCGCGTCGTCTCGCTGGGCGAAGTACTTCGCGCATTCGATCCGGGTGGTCACCCGCTTCTCGAAGATGTCGTGATCGACTTCCCAGTGCTTGAGCCACTTCTCGAACGGGCCCACTTCGCCGTGCTTGGCGAACTCGTCCTGTATCAGTTGCATGCGCTTCCGCAGGAAGCCGTGGTTGTAATACAGCTTCTGGACGTTCCACGGCTCACCCGCGTCGGGAAACAGCAGATAGTCGCCCGCCGCCTCGTATGCCGCGACCGACACCTGGTGGCATCGGATGTGGTCGGGATGCGGATAGCCGCCGTTCTCGTCGTAGGTGGTCAACACGTGGGGCCGGAACTTGCGGATGACGCGCACCAGGGATTCGGCGGGCTCCTCGAGAGGCACCACGGCGAAGCAGCCGTCGGGCAATGGTGGCGGCGGATCGCCCTCCGGCAGACCTGAGTCGACGTAACCGAGCCAATGGTGTTCGACGCCGAGGATTTCGGCGGCCTTGGCCATCTCGTCGCGACGGATCTCGGTCATCCGGCCGTGCACGTCGGGCAGGTCCATGGCCGGGTTGAGGATGTCGCCGCGCTCGCCTCCGGTGAGCGTCACGACCATGACGCGCACGCCCTCGTCCGCGTAGCGTGCGGCGGTCGCCGCACCCTTACTGGACTCGTCGTCCGGGTGGGCGTGCACCGCCATCAAGCGCAGTTCACTCAACCTGTTCTGCCTCATCTAAGTGTCGACCATGTCGCAATCGGGCCCTTACCGATCACGTCGTAGAGATTTCAACCATTACGAGTAGCCCTATAGTTCCAGTTCTGTAGATCCATCCGACCGACGGGCATGAAAACCAGATGATCGAGCGTCCCTCTGCGCGCTACGGGCGGCAGCGGATGACCCGACGTCAGCGCCGCCTGATCGCCGGGTCGCTGACCGTCCTTGTCCTGGTGGCCGGGGTAGCTATCGCGATCGTCGCCTCGGGCCGGTTCGGCAGTGCAGCCGAGGGCGAGCTCAGCGGGTATCGGCTGGTAGACGACCAGACCGTCGACGTCACGATCAGCGTCACCAGGGAGGATCCCTCGCAGCCGGTGGTGTGCATCGTGCGGGCCCGGTCGATCGACGGCAGCGAAACCGGCCGCCGTGAGGTGCTGGTAGGGCCGTCCACCCAGAAAACGGTGCAGGTGACGGCAGCCGTGAAGTCCAACGAGCCGCCGGTCGTCGGCGACGTCTACGGCTGCGGCACCGACGTTCCGCCCTACCTCGTGGCCCCGTAAAACGCTTCGCGAGGCAAATACAACAAACGCCGAACTGCGAATACGTGAAAATCCGCTGTCCTCGCGGTGCTACCATGGATCGATACACGGTTCCCCGCTGGGACCGTGTATTGCTGCATTTAGTGCGCTGATTAGGCGCTGACGACCGCGGTAATACACGTAGAGCTCCCGGCGCCGAAACACAAGACTTCTTACGCGAAAAAGCGCGAGAGCAACGACGACAGGAGCGCGACATCATGACCGACACGCAGGTCACGTGGCTGACGGAGGAAGCACACGACCGGCTGAAGGCAGAGCTCGATCAGCTGATCGCCAACCGACCGATCATCGCCGCAGAGATCAACGACCGCCGCGAAGAAGGCGACCTCCGGGAGAACGGCGGCTACCACGCCGCCCGCGACCAGCAGGGTCAGGAAGAAGCCCGTATCCGCCAGTTGCAGGAGCTGCTGAACAACGCCAAGGTCGGCGAGGCGCCCAAACAGTCCGGCGTGGCGCTGCCCGGTTCCGTGGTGAAGGTTCAGTACGGCGACGACAAGGGCGATACCGAGACGTTCCTGATCGCCACCCGCCAGGAGGGTGTCAAGGACGGCAAGCTCGAGGTGTATTCGCCGAAGTCGCCGCTGGGCGAGGCGCTGATCGACGCCAAGGTCGGCGACGTCCGCACCTACCTCATCCCCAACGGCAAGACCGCCAAGGTGACACTTCTCAGCGCTGAGCCGTATCACTCCTGAGGCGGCCTCTCCGGGGGGCGCACTACAGTCCGCACTATGGCGCAGATCGCCGAGGACCTCCTGCTGCTCCTGCTCGACAACGCGTCGGCCCAGCCCGCACTGGAACGCCACCGGCGCGAACGTGTGTTGGCGGCCGCGGTGCTTCTCGATCTCGCGTACGCGTGCCGAATCCGCCCTGCCATGCCCGAAGATGCGGTCGAGCCCGGCCGGCTGATCGCACTTTCGGTGCACGGCGCGACGGATCCCATTGCCGAGCCCGCGTTCCAGTTGCTGCAGCGACGGCCGCTGCGACCGGCAACGGCTGTGAAGAAGCTGTCCAGGCACACCGAACACGATCTCTTTCACCATCTGGAGCAGACCGGCCAGATTCGGCGTATCCGGTTGCAGTCCAGACGATTCACCCATCCCGATGCGTGGCCGCTGACAAACCGCACCCGGGTCGGGAAGTCCCGTTCTGCGCTGCTGGCTGCCCTGTTTGACCGCAGGCCACCGAACCCGTCGACCGCCGCGATCATCACGCTGCTGCATGCCATAGACGGCCTGGGCGCCCTGCTGTCCCTCAACGATCGCGGATGGCGGTGGGTGCACGCACGTGCCGGCGAAATCGCAAGCGGCAGTTGGGTAGACGAGTATCCGACCGCGCTGCCTGAAGTGAATCTCGCGGTCACCGCGTCCGCGGTGCGGCCGACGCTAACCTAGCGCCTGCTCGAGATCGGCAAGTAGATCCGCCGAATCCTCGATACCAACCGACAAGCGCACGAGATCGTCGGGAACCTCCAACTGGGAACCCGCCGTCGAAGCATGTGTCATCGCACCGGGGTGCTCGATCAGCGACTCGACCCCGCCCAGCGACTCGGCGAGAATGAAGATCTCCGTACTCGCGCACAACTTTCGGGCTGCGTCAGGGCCGCCCCGCATCCGCACCGAAATCATGCCGCCGAATCCGTCCATCTGCTTGGCGGCGACGTCGTGACCCGGGTGACTCGGCAGTCCCGGATACAGCACCGTCGCGATCGCCGGGTGGTCCGAAAGAAACTCCGCCACCACGGTGGCATTGTCACAGTGCTGTCGCATGCGCACCACCAACGTCTTGAGCCCGCGCATGGTCAGGTACGCGTCGAACGGGCTCGCGACCGCGCCCGCTCCGTTCTGGAGGAAGGCGAACGCGGCATCGAGTTCTTCGTCGCTGGTCAGCAGCGCGCCGCCGACGACGTCCGAATGCCCGCCGATGTACTTGGTCGTCGAATGCAGCACGATGTCCGCGCCCAGCGTCAGGGGCCGCTGCAAGGCGGGTGAGGCAAAGGTGTTGTCCACCAATACTTTTGTCGACGCCGACGTATTCGACGCCGAAGCGATCTCGGCGATACCGGCGATATCGGCGATCGACAGCAACGGATTGGTCGGCGTCTCCACCCAGATCAACTTGGTCTGCGGGGTGATCGCCGCGCGGACCGCGTCGAGGTCGGCCAGTGAGACGGCGGTGTAGTCGACCCCCCACTGCACGAATACCTTGTCGATCAACCGAAATGTTCCGCCGTACGCATCGTCGGGCATGACGACGTGATCGCCTGGCCGCAGCACTGCGCGCAGTGCGCAATCGGTGGCGGCCATCCCCGAGGCGAACGCCCGTCCGTACTCGGCGTCCTCGACGGCGGCCAGCGACGCTTCCAACGCGGCCCTTGTCGGATTGCCGGTACGGGCGTACTCGTAGCCACCGCGCAGCCCACCGACACCGTCCTGGGCGAAGGTGGAACTGGCATAGATCGGGGCGTTGACGGCGCCGGTCGCCGGGTCGGGTCGGAAACCTGCGTGGATGGCCCTGGTGGCAAGCCCCCGCGACCGGTGCTGTTCAGTCATCACTGATCAGCGTAGCGACGACCCTGACGCGTGGGTCCAGTGCGGTGGCGGCGGCGGTGTGTCCACCGGGACGCAGACGGTGCCCAACATCTTGTCGGCGAGGGTCTGACGTTTGCCGTCCCACAGCGGCCACAGATATCCGACGTAACAGATGAGTTGGTCCACGTAGTGGGCGATCTGACGGACCAGCGACAGCCAGAAGCCGATGGGTTGCCATGTCTTCTCGCTGACGACCTTGAACTGCATCACGGATTTGCCGACGCTCTGACCAGTTCCGCCCTGCCGGTAGCAGAAATTCCAGAAGAAGTAGACCGCACCGGGCAGAAACGCGATGAACTGGATTGATGTCCAGAAGTCGGAGACCGCCGACGAGCAATAGGCCCTACCACTGCCGTACATGGCGTCGATGCACTCCATATCCCCCGCGACGAGCAGGCCGACGAAAGGAATCAAGACGATCACCCAGATCGGGGTCCAGTCGATGAGGTAGGCCACAACCCGGGTGGTCCACGACGTGTACGCCTGCTTCGGCAGCACCCAAGCCGGCGGCGCGTACTTCGGCAAGTCCTGCGGATATGGCGGCGGCGCAGTCACGTACACCTCCCCCGGTGGCATCCTCAGCGTCTGGGCACGCATGATCCTAACGGCGCTGCGGCGCGAGACGACGCGACCTACAGAGGCAGGCAGACAGTCTTCATGAGCTTGTCAGCGATGGTCTGACGCTTGGCGTCCCACAGCGGGAAGAGGAATCCGATGTAGCAGATCGCGGCGTCGATACCGTGCGCGAGCTGGCGGATGAACGACTTGCCGACGCCGATAGGCTGCTGCGACAGCTCGCCGACAACCTTGAACTTCATCATCTGCTTGCCGATGCTCGAGCCGGTATTGCCTTGCCGCACCACGAAATTCCACAGCATGAACGCCAGCGCGATCAGGACGCACACCGAGACGATGATCCACGCAGTCGTCGACGGGCCGTTGTTGCCGGTGGCGCAGATATCCGCCACGCAAATCGTTTCCACCTTCTGGAAGGTGGGCAGCACGACGCCACAGATCGCCAGCAGCAAGTAAACCGGGATGCTGTCGATCACGTATGCGAGCACCCGCGTGAACCAGGGCGTGTAGATGCTCTCGTCCGCGATCGGAGGCGCCTGGGCGAAGCCACCATGAAAAGGTGGGGACGGCGGGTGGTCATCTCCCGAAGGCGCGGGTGGCGGCTGGCTGGTCACGTTTGCCCCTACTGTCAATCCATCGCGATGGTTCGCAGCCTACGGTGGTGATCGACGACGGCGCATAGATTCGCTGAGACCCGGTCCGCGCCGACGCGCAGACCGGGTCTGAAGACGATTACGGTGTCAGCGGCGCAAGAACGCCGTTCGTGAGCTTCCGGTAGGCGTACACCAGGAACAGTGCGGCCACCGGGATTGAGACGATCAGGCCGATGCCGCAGGCCAGAGCGCCGACGACCGCGATCACTCCGGCCAGCAGCCAGACGATGATCACGTTGCCGATGTTGTTCTTGGCGATGTCGATGCTCTCCTTGATCGCATCGATCGGCGACGCATTGCGGTCGACGATGATCACCGTGGCGAACAACGTGAAGATGCCGATCACCAACCCGAGGATGAAGCAGAACGAGCCGATGGCAGATGCGACGCCGATGATCAGGGTCGCGATGATGACGTTGACGGTGTTGCGCGGCTTGAAGAACGATCCGATCGACACCGGCTGCCCGTTGGCGATCTCCAATAGGCCACCGAGATAGGCGGATTGGATCGCCGCTGCCACCACCATCAGGATGAGGTAGCCGACGATGAGCACGAGGATGCTCGCGAAGCCGAAGCTCGCTTCGTAGCTGTAGCTGGAGCCGTAGGACTCAACGGTCTGCGAGGGTGCCAGCGCGAACGCCAGCCCG
Organism: uncultured Actinomycetota bacterium; assembly: GCA_963843135.1. Lineage (GTDB taxonomy): Bacteria > Actinomycetota > Actinomycetes > Mycobacteriales > Mycobacteriaceae > Mycobacterium. The sequence continues at coordinate 60,815 of CAWJJA010000017.1, read as the reverse complement.
TAGGTGCCGCCGACCAGAATCGCGATGATGAGCCCGTATACGAGTGCCGGCACGATGAGCGCGGCGGCGTTCTTGGTGAACTTGTTCCACGCCCACGAGAAGGCCTCACCGACGTTAAACGGCTGTCCGCCAGGGAAACCCGGTCCCCCGGCCGGCGGGTAGCCACCCTGAGGTGGATAGCCCCCCTGCTGCGGCGGCGGGTAGCCGCCCGGTCCCGGCGGTGGAGGTGGTGCGTAGCCGGGCGGCGGTGGCGGATAGCCACCACCACCGGGCGGAGGGTAATTGCCGCCAGGCGGAGGGTAATTGCCGCCAGGCGGAGGGTAATTGCCGCCAGGCGGAGGGTAATTGCCGCCAGGCGGGGGCGCAGGGGGCGGGTAATTACCACCGGGAGGCGGTGGCGGAGGCGGTTGATCACTCATGATTCGACATTCCTTTCAATTCGTTCAATGACTTGGTTGCTTCACCACACGTCAGCTGACCGGAAGCCAATTCCGCACTGCCGCAGATGAAATGGCAACGGAACCGAAGGCGTAAGCGCCACTCGGTTCCGCGTCGGCCGCATTCGTCCGTGGGCGCTAGGAGTAACTAGAAGTCGCGCTGAAGCCGACAACGATGTTGAAGATGATGACGATCACGAAGACGATGACGCCCGCGATCGCGCCCCACACCGCGTACTTCTTCGCGTCGTCGGCCGCCTGCTGCGCCTCTGCGGCGCGCCCCTGCGCCCACAAGCCGGAAACCTGAGTGGATTTCACGATCGACACGATTCCCAGCGGCAGACAGCACAACACCGTCACCAGGATGCCCCAGATCAGGTTGTTGTTGGGTTGACCCGCGGGAGCCCCGCCCTGGGGAGGAGGCGGTGGCGCGCCACCGCCTGGCGGTGGCGGAGGAGGGTAGTTCCCCGGTGGCGGTGGCGGTTGTTCGGTCATGGGCGCCTTCCAGTCAATGTCTTAGCTGGCAACGAGCGTGCTTACCCTACCTGAGAAGTGGTTTCCCGCAGCGGTTTCTGAACGGAAGTTGATCACGCCGCGAAAGGGCGAAATGCGCTGGTTACCGGCCATATGTGGGCCGACGGCCAGGATTGTTTGCCAGGCTTGGTAAGTCAGTTACCGGATGCGATGGCTGCTGCCGTCCGACAGGAACCCGAGTAGGTCGTGACGGGTCAGGACGCCCACCGGCTTGCCCTCCTCGACCACCATGACGGCGTCGCATTCGCGCAGTGTCTTGGCGGCGGTGCTGACGAGTTCCCCCGCACCGATCAACGGCAACGGCGGGCTCATGTGCTGCGAAACCGCGTCGGCCAGTTTGGCCCTGCCCTCGAAAACGGCGGACAGCAGTTCGCGCTCCGCGACGCTGCCTGCCACCTCACCCGCCATCACCGGCGGCTCGGCACCGACGACGGGCATCTGTGAGACGCCGTACTCCCGCAGGATTCCGATCGCGTCGCGCACCGTCTCCGAAGGGTGGGTGTGCACCAGGTCGGGCAACGCGCCGGACTTACCCCGCAGCACCTCACCGACGGTCGTTTCCTCGACCGAACCGTCGAGCCGGGTCCGCAGAAATCCGTACGAGGACATCCACCCGTCGTTGAAAACCTTTGACAGATAACCTCTTCCGCCATCGGGCAACAGGACGACGACCAGTGAATCCGGGCCGGCTTTCTCCGCAACTCTGATCGCGGCGACAACAGCCATGCCACACGACCCGCCGACCAGCAGTGCTTCTTCGCGGGCAAGCCTGCGCGTCATCTCGAACGAATCGGCGTCGGACACCGCGATGATCTCGTCCGGGACGGACGGATCGTAGGCGGACGGCCAGAAGTCCTCGCCCACACCTTCCACCAGGTACGGCCGCCCAGTGCCGCCGGAGTAGACCGACCCCTCGGGATCGGCGCCGACGATCCGCACCTTTCCGTCAGACATCTCCTTGAGGTAGCGACCGGCGCCGGTGATCGTCCCGCCGGTGCCGACTCCGGCGACGAAATGGGTGACCTTGCCGTCGGTGTCCGCCCACACCTCGGGCCCCGTCGTCTCGTAGTGGCTGGCGGGCCCCATCGGGTTGGAGTACTGGTCGGGTTTCCACGCGCCGTCGATTTCGTCGACCAGCCGATTGGAGACGCTGTAGTAGCTGTCGGGATTGTCGGGCGCCACCGCCGTCGGGCACACCACCACGTCGGCGCCGTACGCGCGCAACACGTTCTGCTTGTCCTCGCTGACCTTGTCGGGGCACACGAAGATGCATTTGTAGCCGCGCTGCTGCGCCACCAGCGCCAGTCCCACCCCTGTATTACCCGACGTCGGTTCGACGATGGTGCCGCCGGGTTTGAGTTCACCGCTGGCTTCTGCGGCGTCGATCATCTTTATCGCGATGCGGTCCTTGGCGCTGCCACCGGGGTTGAGGTACTCGATTTTGGCGGCGACGACGCCCGCGCCTTCGGGGACAACGGAGTTCAGCTGTACCAGAGGGGTATTGCCGATGAGCTCACTGACGTGCCGGGCGATGCGCATGGCTCCATCGTGTCAGGCCGCGCACCGGCATACCAGGCGAGGGTTTACCAGGTGGCTTCCCGGATGTAGTCCCCGATCTGACGCAGCGACCGCGTCGCCTCGGGAACTGCGGGCGCGGCGAGCTGGAAGACGTGCATCTGGCCCGGCCACACGCGCACCTCGACCGGCACACCGGCGGCCGCCAGTCGGCGGGCCGCCTTGCGGGCGTCGCTCACCAGCACCTCGGAGCCCGACACATGGATCAGCGTGCGCGGCAGGCCGGGTTCGATGTGGTCGATCGGCTCGTAGACCTCTTCTGGCCGGCCGTCGACCAGATGTCGACCCGCGGCTTCACGGACCAGATCCACCAGCGCATAGAACGCTCGCGGCGGGAACATCGCATCGCTGTGAATGTTCGGATGGTTCGCACGGGCCTCGTTGTCGACCTCGAACAGCGGCGACATCGTCACCATCGCCGCGGGTACTTCGCCCTCCAGGCCTTCACGCTGCAGCTTCTCGGCCAGCGCCAGCGCCAGATACCCGCCGGCGGAGTCACCGGCCAGCACGATCTGGCTCGGCTCGTAGCCCTTAAGCCGCAACCACTTGTAGGCGTCATAGCAGTCCTCGAGCGCCTCACCGACGGAGTGCTTGGGGATCATCCGGTAGTTGACGACCAGCACCGGACAGTCGGCGTACCCCGAAAGCCCGGTGACAAGCCGGCCGTGCGAGTTCACGCCACACGTCAGAAACGCCCCGCCGTGCAGATAGAGCACCACGCCACGCTTACCGTCCGCGGGCAGCACTCCGGCGGCCCGGACGAGCTGGGCGGTGCAGTTCGGCAAAGAAATCGTCGCGCGTATCGTGCCTGGAGCGGGACGCATGACACGAGACACAACGTCGACCAAACCCCAAGGCCACGGCAGGCGCGGCGCATAGCTTCCGATAGCTAGGGTCGGCCGAATAGTTAGCCGGGCGGCCAGGGAAGTGACCCGCCCTGCCAGGCTCGGGCCGTCCTCCAGCACCTCGACGGGGGCACCGTCGCTGACCGGAAACTTACGGGATTTATGCCCCTTAGCAGGCATTGTGCCAAGGCGAGAGGCCTTGGCCACTTTACTGGGTGCCGTCATCGCCACCACTTCCTACGCCATTGTAGAGCCCGGGGGCCGCCGTTTGCTTGAGCCTTACCGATACCTTAGCTTGACAGGCTCTGTCCATTTCAACAATCGATGATTCGATTTCGATACCGGACTTGATACCGCACTGTGATCCCCTGTCGTCGGTCGCCACGCGGATATTCCAGAAAATCCCACCTAAACTATTCGGCGTGGGCACACGTGCACCGCGTCGGACGACGACCATTGCCCTGGCGGCAGCGGCCACTCTCGCGTCGACGGGCTCCGCTTATGTCGGAGCCCGCAATCTGCTGAGCGGGCAGGCGGACAAGGCTCGCCGGGTCATACCGAAGGCTTGGGCCGTGCCACCGCGCGCCGACGGCGTCTATCTGCCCGGTGGCGGACCCGTCCAGAGGTGGCACCGCGGCGTTGACTTCGACCTGCATCTGATGGTTTTCGGCGATTCCACGGCCACCGGTTACGGGTGCCAGGAGGCCGACGAGGTGCCGGGCGTGCTCATCGCACGCGGGCTCGCCGAGGTGTCGGGAGAACGAATCAGGCTGAGCACGAAGGCGATCATGGGTGCGACGTCGAAGGGACTCTCCGGGCAGATCGACGCCATGTTCGTCGCAGGCACGCCGCCGGACGCGGCGGTGATCATGATCGGTGCGAACGACATCACGCGGCCCAACGGCATCGGGCCGTCGGCGCGGAGGCTGGGCAGAGCGGTCGCTCGGTTGCGGGCCAGCGGCGCGGTCGTGGTGGTGGGCACCTGCCCCGATTTCGGCGTGATCACCGCGATCCCCCAACCGTTGCGTTGGGTGGCGCGCAGTCGCGGGCTGCGCCTGGCGCGGGCGCAGGCGTCGGCCGTGCGTGCCGCGGGCGGGGTTCCCGTTCCGTTCTCCGACCTGCTAACGCCCGAGTTCCGCAAGGCTCCCGAGGCGTTCTTCAGCGACGACATGTTCCACCCGTCGGGGGCCGGTTATTCGTTGGCGGCCAAGCAGCTGCTGCCCGCGCTGTGTAATGCGTTGGGCGAGTGCATCGATGGGGCCCAGCCCGAGGATGCGCTGGAGTCTAGAAACGCTGAGGGCAGCTCGCTGCTGGCCCGGGTCGGCAACGTCAGCCGGCTGTGGCGGCGCTCGACTGGGGTCCCCGCGCCCATCGTTGTACCAGCCAGCTAGGTTCCTTAGAGCGTTTGAAATCAAACTTTGCTCCGAGGAGATCGTCATGCCTGAAGCCGTCATCGTCGCCACTGCACGCTCGCCGATCGGCCGTGCTGTCAAGGGATCGCTTGCCATGATCCGTCCTGATGACCTCGCGGCGCAGATGGTCCGGGCCGCGCTGGACAAGGTCCCCTCGCTGGACCCGAATGACATCGACGACCTCATGATGGGCTGCGGGCAACCCGCAGGTGAGGCCGGCTATAACATCGCCAGGGTGGTGGCCGTCGAGCTCGGCTACGACTCGGTGCCCGGCACCACGGTCAACCGCTACTGCTCGTCGTCGCTGCAGACCACTCGAATGGCCTTCCATGCGATCAAGGCAGGCGAGGGCGACGTGTTCGTCTCCGCGGGCGTCGAGACGGTGTCGCGATACGGAGTCGGTAGGGCCGACGGCGCCGAGGGCAGTAAAAACGCGATCTTCGATGAGGCGCAGGCTCGCAGCGCCAAGCAGGCCGAGGGTGCCGATGAGTGGCATGATCCGCGCGAGGACGGGCTGATCCCCGACGTCTACATCGCGATGGGTCAGACCGCCGAGAACGTCGCGCTGAGCAAGGGCATCAGCCGCGAGGACCAGGACCACTGGGGCGTGCGCAGCCAGAACCGCGCCGAGGATGCCATCAAGAGTGGCTTCTTCGAGCGTGAGATCACGCCGGTCACGCTTCCGGACGGCACGATCGTCACCACCGACGACGGCCCGCGCGCTGGGACCACGTATGAGGCTGTCTCGCAATTGAAGCCGGTCTTCCGGCCCAACGGCACCGTTACCGCGGGCAACGCGTGTCCGCTGAACGACGGTGCGGCCGCGGTCGTCATCATGAGCGACACCAAGGCCAAGGAGCTGGGCCTGACGCCGTTGGCGCGCATCATTTCCACGGGTGTCAGCGGCTTGTCGCCGGAGATCATGGGTCTCGGCCCCATCGAGGCGATCAGGAAGGCGCTGGCCAAGGCGGGCAAGAAGATCTCAGACATCGACCTGGTCGAGATCAACGAGGCATTCGCGGTGCAGGTGCTCGGCTCGGCGCGCGAACTCGGCATCGACGAAGACAAGCTCAATGTATCCGGCGGCGCGATAGCGCTGGGGCATCCGTTCGGTATGACGGGCGCCCGCATTACCGCCACGCTGCTGAATAACCTTGCGACATACGACAAGACGTTCGGGATCGAGTCGATGTGCGTCGGCGGCGGTCAGGGCATGGCGATGGTGGTGGAACGCCTCAGCTGATTGCGCGCCGTAGTGTGCACTCAGATCGCAAATCTGGCGGAATTCACGCTATTTCGCGATCTGAGCGCACACTAGACGGCCACGCACGCCGGACGCGGTTGATGATGTCGGCCGGATGGGCACCCGCGACGATCCGGATGTGGGTCCAGCCGCGGTATGCGATGAATTCCGACCGCACGATGTCCTTTCCGAACACCGGACGCTCTCGGTGGTGATCACCGTCGTACTCGACTGCGATCATGACGTCTTCCCAACCCATGTCGAGGAAGTAGCGGGGACGTCCGAAGTCGTTGAAAATCGGAATCTGCGTTCGCGGTCGTGGAAATCCTGCGCGAATGAGCAGCAGTCGAAGCCATGTCTCACGCAGTGACTCCGCGCCTGGGTCGTATGCGTCCAGGGCAGACAGCAGCCGAGGTAGGCCGGGAGCTCCCCGGTGCCGACGCACGAGCGCCTCGACGGCGTCGCGGTCGAAGCGGGTCGCGTTCCCGAGGGCATCCAGGCGGGCAATTCCGTCGTCACCGCCAGTCAATCGCCCTATGTCGAATGCGGTGCGCTCCGGTGTGGTCACCTTGAGTCCGCCGATAAGCCGGGTTTCACCTGACGCCAACCGATCTCTTCTGGTCGTGATTCCTTCGGGCGCACGCGCATTGGACCAGATGAGCTCGACGGAAATGTCGTCGGCTATGGATTGCGTCCCATACAGGGCGGCTGCCGCTGCGCCCGCGACGACGCCTTGCCGTCGCGTCCACAACCATGCCCCGATCGTCCGCTGCGCCAAGGTTGGAGGAGCGTCGCCGGCGAGATAGACATCGGGATACAGCACACGAAATCGCGTGCGCAGTTGGTGCTTGTTTGCGACGGTGCCCTCGCGCAGAGCCTCGCTTCCGATGAAGGGCTTATCCATGCCCCCTACTGTCGTCAGGCGATCAGACGTCAGTCGAGCAACGTGCAGGCCCATCACAGCCAGATGTTGACGAATCGGGAGTTGTGGAGACACGAAAAAAGCCCGGCACATTTCGTGCCGGGCCTTTCGCGATGGCTGCTAGTCGCTGTTGAAGTACGACAGCAGCCGCAGAATTTCGAGGTACAGCCAGACCAGCGTGACCGTGAGGCCGAGGGCGATGCCCCAGGCCGCCTTCTCCGGCGCGCCAGCGCGAATCAACTTGTCGGCCGCGTCGAAGTCGATCAGGAACATGAATGCCGCCAGACCGATGGCGACCAGCGAGAAGATGATCGCCAGCGGGCCACCGCTACGAATTCCGAAGCCCTCGCCGCCGCCGACGCCGAACATCGCGAGCACGAAGTTGAGAAGCGCGATGGCCACCAGGCCGAACAGTGCGGCGACCACCATTCGGGTGAGCTTCGGCGTCACCCGGATGGCTCCCGTCTTGTAGACGACGAGCATGCCGACGAACACACCGACGGTTCCAAAGACCGCCTGCGCGATCATCCCGGGGCCGCCGTTGGAAACCAGGTTTGCGAACAAGAACGACGCCGCGCCCAGGAAGAGCCCCTCCAAGGCGGCGTAGCTCAGCACGATGGCTGGATTGTCCTGCTTGCGGCCGAACGTCGCGATCAACACCATCGCGAGACCACCGAGCGCACCGACGAGCACGAACGGCATCATCAACGCAAGGTTCTGGGCGACCAGGAAGTACGAGATGACGCCGACCACCGTCACCACGGCCAGGGTGATGCCGGTCTTGGTGACGACGTCATCGATGGTCAGCGGCCGGGCGACGCCGGCCTGCTGCTGGTCGGGATACTGCGTGACGTATGGCTCGGCCTGTGTTGCCTGCGCACCGTAGCCTGCGGCTCCGGTACCGAATTGCGCATAGCCGCCCTGGCCCTTGGGCAGGGAACGAAATACCGGGTTGCTTGACTCCCGCACCGTCGGTTCCTCTCTGATGCTTGGTTCGACTCGTTGTACGAACACTCGCTCAACGACTGGCGATCCCGGACGGTTCCCGAAAGAACCTCCCAGGGTCTTCACAGGAAACCCTACCCGGCGAAGCTCGATGCAGGTTGACGAACTCCGACAGCTACAGTTGCATTCCGTGGACGAAAACGAGGATGTCCTAGTAAACGTGCGCGACGGCCTCGGCCTGATCACCCTCAATCGGCCGAAGGCCATCAATTCGCTGACCCATCCGATGGTCAATGCGATGTCGCCCGTGCTCACTGAATGGGCGAATGACGACGACATCCGCGCCGTGGTCGTCGACGGCGCCGGTGAGCGCGGACTGTGCGCCGGCGGCGACATCGTCGCCATCTACCACAGCGCCCAGGCAGACGGCTCGGAGGCGCGGCAATTCTGGTACGACGAGTATGTGCTCAACGCGCAGATCGCGCGGCTCGGCAAGCCCTACGTCGCGCTGATGGACGGAATCGTCATGGGCGGTGGCGTCGGTGTCGGCGTCCACGGCAGCGTGCGAGTGGTCACCGACACCACGAAGATGGCCATGCCCGAGGTCGGGATCGGCTTCATCCCCGACGTCGGCGGCACGCTGTACCTCTCGCGGACGCCCGGCCTGCTGGGCCTGCACGCTGCACTGACGGGCGCGCCGTTCGGCGGCGCGGATGCGATCGCGATGGGCTTCGCTGACCACTACATGCCCCACGAAGCGCTCGGAGACTTCAAAAGCGCCATCATCGCCGACGGCATCGATGCCGCATTGAATGCGCACGCCACCGCACCGCCGCCGAGTCAGCTGATGGCCCAGCGGGAGTGGATCGACCACTGCTATGCCGGGGACACGGTCGCCGACATCGTCGCGGCGTTGCGCGGACACGACGCCGGGCACGAGGCCGCCGATCTGATCGTCACCCGCTCCCCCGTCTCGGCGTCCGTCGCGCTCGAGGCCGTGCGGCGGGCCGCCAAGCTCGACACGCTGGAAGATGTGCTGCGTCAGGAGTATCGGACATCCTGCGGGTCGTTGCGAAGCCACGACCTGGTGGAAGGCATCCGCGCTCAGGTCATCGACAAGGACCGCAACCCGAAATGGTCGCCCGCATCGCTGGCGGCTGTCACCACCGCCGACGTCGAGGCTTACTTCGCGCCGGCCGATCGCGAATTGGAGTTCTCATGAGCTACGAGACCATCTTGGTCACGCGCGACGATCGCGTCGGCACCATCACGCTGAACCGGCCGAAAGCTCTCAATGCCCTCAACAGCCAGGTGATGAACGACGTCGTCGCGGCCGCAGCGGAATTCGACAACGACCCGGGTATCGGCGCCATCATCATCACCGGCAGCGGCGAGAAAGCCTTCGCCGCGGGCGCGGACATCAAAGAGATGGCGGAGCTTTCGTTCGCCGACGTGTTCTCGTCGGACTTCTTCGCTGCGTGGGGCAAGTTCGCCGCGACGCGCACACCGACCATCGCCGCGGTCAACGGCTACGCGCTCGGCGGCGGATGTGAGCTGGCGATGATGTGCGATCTGCTGATCGCCGCCGACAGCGCGAAATTCGGTCAGCCCGAGATCAAACTCGGCGTACTTCCCGGTATGGGTGGCTCGCAACGGTTGACCCGCGCCATCGGCAAGGCCAAGGCGATGGACCTGATCCTGACCGGGCGCAACATGGATGCCACCGAAGCCGAGCGCGCCGGGCTGGTCTCCCGCGTCGTACCGGCCGACGCCCTCATGGACGAGGCGAATGCGGTCGCCAAGACAATCGCGGGGATGTCGCTGTCGGCATCGCGCATGGCCAAGGAGGCCGTCGACCGCGCCTTCGAGTCGAGCCTGGCCGAGGGACTCCTGTACGAGCGCAGGCTCTTCCATTCCGCGTTCGCCACCGACGACCAGACCGAGGGCATGAATGCGTTCACGGAGAAGCGCCCACCGGACTTCCGCCACCGTTAATCTGCGTGGGTGACAGACACCGCTGAGGCCGTCGACGAAGCACCGCCGCAGGAGAAGTCGCCACCCAAAAGGCCGGATTGGTGGGTGCGGCATTACACGTTCTTCGGAACCGCCCTCGGCCTGATCTTCATCTGGCTGTCGCTGACCCCGTCGCTGCTGCCGCGCGGACCGCTGTTCCAGGCCATCGTCAGCGGCTCAGCAGGCGCGATCGGATACGGCCTCGGTGTGTTCGCGGTATGGCTTCTGCGCTTCATGTTGTCCAAGGAAACCAGCCCGCGTGCGCCACGCAGTGCGTGGATCGCGCTGATCGTCGTCGGAATCATCGGCCAGATCCTGATGATCATCTATTTCCACATCTGGCAGGACGAGGTGCGCGACCTCAACGGCGTACCGCGGATGGGCTTCTGGGACCATCCGCTGACCGCGGTCCTCTCGATCGTCTTCCTGTTCATCTTCGTCGAGATCGGCCAGCTGATCGGCAAGCTTGTACGCTTCCTGGTGCGCCAACTCGAACGCGTTGCGCCGCCGCGCATTTCGGTGGTGGTCGTGGTTGTACTGCTGCTGGCCCTGACCATCGCGCTACTCAACGGCATCGTGGTGCGCTTCGGTATGAGCGCCTTGAACAAGACCTTCTCGGCTGCCAACAACGAAACCGATCCTAAATACGGGCCACCGACGTCCCCCCTGCGCTCAGGCGGCCCCGGATCCGCGATGTCGTGGGAATCGCTGGGTCATCAGGGTCGGGTATTCGTCTCGGCAGGACCCACGGTCGAGAAGCTCACGAAGTTCAACGACCGGCCGGCCATTGAACCGATCCGCGCGTATGCCGGCCTGCATTCGGCCGACGGCATCAAGGCGACCGCTGCGCTGGCGGCCCAGGAATTGCAGCGAAAGGGCGGCCTCGACCGAGAGGTGGTCGCCGTGGCCACCACGACGGGCACCGGGTGGATCAACGAGGCCGAGGCGTCGGCGCTGGAGTACATGTACAACGGCGACACCGCGATCGTGTCCATGCAGTACTCGTTCCTGCCGAGCTGGCTGTCCTTCCTCGTCGACAAGGAGAACGCCCGACAGGCCGGGCAGGCGCTGTTCGAGGCCGTGGACGCGCTGATTCGTGAGATGCCGGAAGCACAGCGGCCGCGGCTGGTGGTGTTCGGTGAGAGCCTCGGGTCGTTCGGCGGTGAGGCACCGTTCCTGGCACTCAACAACCTCATCGCCCGCACCGACGGTGCATTGTTCTCGGGTCCAACCTTCAACAACACCATCTGGACACAACTCACCCGCGACCGCGACGCGGGCTCTCCGGAGTGGCTGCCCATTTTCGACAAGGGCGAGAACGCACGCTTCGCCGCGCGGTCGGACAATCTGGACCGACCCGCCGACCCGTGGGGCCATCCACGGGTCGTCTACCTGCAGCACGCGTCCGACCCGATCGCCTGGTGGAATCCGGATCTGCTGTTCGCCGAACCTGATTGGCTCAGAGAGCCACGCGGCTACGACGTCTCGGGACGCATGCAGTGGATTCCGATCGTCACCTTCCTGCAGGTGTCCGCGGACATGGCGGTGGCGGTGGACGTGCCCGACGGACACGGCCACGTCTACGTCAGGGATGTCGCTAACGCGTGGGCGAAGATCCTCGAGCCGCCGGGCTGGACCCCGGAGAAGACCGAGAAGCTACGTCCGCTGCTCCGCAGCGACGAAAACGCTTAGACCAGAACGCCTTCGGCCTTCAGTGCGTGATAGCCACCGACGACGTCGGTGGCGCGGTGCAGCCCCAGGTCGCGCAGGGACGCCGCGGCCAGGCTGGAGGTGTAGCCCTCTGAGCACAGCACCACCCATTCGACGTCGTCGCCCACGGCCTGCGGAAGCCGGGCGTCACTCGTCGGGTCGCAGCGCCACTCGAGTACATTGCGTTCGATCACCACGGCCGCAGGCACGTCGCCCTCACGGTCGCGCTGGGCCTGTGGCCGGATGTCGACCAGCACCGCGCCGCGCGCCAACGCCGCGGGCACGTCCTGCGCGCTCAATCTGCTCAGGCGGGCGCGGGCGTCGTCGAGTAGGCGGTCGATACGGCTGACCGACGATACTGATGTCATCGAAGTTACCCCTCCGGCTCATCGGTGAGTTCGGTGCGATTGCGACGCAGCGTGTTCCGCTTCGTGACCGCGTAGTACGACATCGCGGTCAACGGCGGTGAGTAGGCATGCACGCTCAGTGTCGGCGCAATCACTGTCGGCCCCGAGCTCTCACGGTCAGGTGCCCACACCACGTCGTGCACCCAGCCGAGCGGAAATGCGGCCTGATCGCCGGCCTTCAACCGCCGGCGCCGGAACGCGGTCCCATCCCAGCGGGTTTCCCGCAGCGCACCAGACACCACGGTCAGGGCCCCGAGCGAGCCGCCGTGGTCGTGCAGCTCGGTCGAGCGGTCCGGTACCCAACTGATCAGCCAGACGTCGAGTTCTTCGTCGCCGTGCAGCCTCGTGAACCAGCGGTCATTCGCCGGCAGACCGTGCGCGGGCAGGAGGCCGTCATAGCGGCCTGAAAGCACGTCGTCGGCGTAACGGTCGGTGGCGTACAGCAGATCGGGCGGGCGCAGGCGGGTGGGCAACGACAACGCGGCAACCATGGGAACTCCAGGGGAATGACGGACGGGCAGGGGGCGGGCGCTTACGCGCAACAGTCCCCATGGCACACGAGGTGATAGCCGGTCGTCACAGAAGTGAGTGTGGCACGAATATGCGAGAGGCGGGTCGGGCCGTTTCTCCTTGGCCGTGCAGCGACGGAGAAGTACCTGTTCAGCGGGGAATCGGCACGACATCGACCAAGACTCACGCTGATTCGAAAGTAGCGGATACCCGCAACCGTACTTATTCTGAGCAGTTTGCCAGCCGCATCGATATCGAGCCATTGCATAGATTGGCGGGCATGGACAGGCGTTCGCGTCGCATCGCGACCACGGTGGCATTGGGGATGTTGGGGATCTTCGGACTGTTCATCGCCGGATGCTCGTCGGGATCCGACGGTGAGCCGGCGACGTCGTCGTCCCAAGCTCCCGTGACCTCCCGGACGTCACCGACCTCGGAAACCCCAACTGCCGCGCCCGGCTCCGTCGCGGTCTCCCCCGGCGGCGTCACGACCGCCGTCGGAGCGCCTGCGGACTCCACCGAGGATGAGTACTTCAAGGCGTGTCAGGCCGCGCGCGTGTGGATGCAACAGCAGGGCGGAGACGCCGACTCGCAGCTCGAGCCCTATCTGAGGAATGTCCAGAGCACGGACGCGTCCAGTCCGGGCACGTTCGGATCGCCATGGTCGCAGCTCGCTCCGGAACGTCAGGCGGCGGTCATCGTGGCAGCCCAGGCCGCCGCCGACGCACTTTGCGGCTAGGCGCAGAATGCTCCGTATGGCCGGAAAGCGAGTGGCCCTCGCCCTCGGCAGCGGAGGGGCTCGCGGATACGCCCATATCGGGGTGATCGACGAGCTGACCGACCGTGGCTTCGACATCGTCGGCATCGCGGGATCCTCGATGGGTGCACTCGTCGGTGGCCTTCAGGCCGCGGGCAAGCTCGATGACTTCGCCGAATGGGCGAAGGCGCTGACGCAGCGCGCGATATTGCGCCTACTCGATCCGAAGATCACCGCGGCCGGGGTGCTGCGGGCCGAAAAGATCCTCGACGCCGTCCGCGACATCCTCGGCGAAGTCACGATCGAAGAGTTGCCGATCCCCTACACGGCGGTCAGCACGGACCTGTTGTCGGGGAAATCGGTGTGGCTGCAACGCGGGCCCGTCGACGCGGCGATCAGGGCATCGATCGCCATCCCGGGAGTGATCGCGCCCCACGTGCTCGACGGCCGACTGCTGGCCGACGGGGGAATCCTCGATCCGCTGCCCATGGCGCCGATATCCGCTGTCAACGCAGACCTGACCATCGCGGTGAGCCTGTCCGGCAGCGAGGCAGGTGGAGAGGAGCCCGACGAGCCCAGCGCAACCAACCAATGGCTGGGGCGTATGTGGCGCAGCACGACCGCGCTGTTCGACGCGGGCCAGGTCGACGGGGCCGAGGATGAACTCGTCGATGACTCCAGGGGGACGTCGGTGCCCAGGCTCGGCAGCTTCGAGGTGATGAACCGAACGATCGATATCGCGCAGGCCGCCCTGGCTCGCCACATTCTGGCGGCTTATCCCCCCGATGTGCTGATCGAAGTGCCGCGCACCGCGTGCCGCAGCCTCGAGTTCCACCGTGCCGCAGAGGTCATCGATGTCGGCCGCGAACTGACCGCCGCTGTGCTGGACAGTCTGGACAACACCGAAACGGTCTCTGCGAAAATCTGATTCAGCGGCCGAGGAAGTCGGCGATCTCGCCGGCCACCTGCCTGCCCTGCCGACGGCCCGCCAAAGCGGATGGCTCGCGGCAGGCGGGATCCAGCGAATTGGGGCCGAAGGCCGCCAGCGACTGATCGTCGGCGAACACCGCGTATGCCGAACCGGTGAAGTTGTCCACTTCCTCGACCGCTCCGACGCCGAACGGTGACGGCGAGGACCGGCCCTGCGGCACCAGCGCGATCACGGCGTCGCAGTCGGCGGCCAGCTCGAGGTTGACGGTGCTGCCGACGCCGCCGTCCATGTATCGAGCACCGCCGATCGTGACCGGCGGCCATACTCCGGGCACCGCGCAACTGGCGGCGACGGCGTCGACCAGATTGACGCCGGAATTGCGATCGAATGTCACCAATTCACCTGTGGTGGTGTCGATTGCGCTGATACGCAGGATGCGTTGGGGCCAGTCATGTTCGGGCAACCGGTGTTCGATCACTTGACGCCGCACGACCTCCGACACGGTTTCCGTAGACAGTGCGACGCTGCCGATCCTCTTCAGCTTCTCGGCTTTGGAGCCGGGTTGCGTCATCGCGGTGAGGAAAAGTTCGGTGATCTGATCGATGCCCACATTCGGGTTCAGCTCGGTCGTCGACGCTTCGATCTGCCGCTCGAACAGGGCTTCGAGGCGCAGGCCGCTGGTGAGTTGCGCGGCCACGGTCGATCCCGCTGACGTGCCGACCAGGACGTCCGACTCCCGCAGCGCGTCGGCCGTCGCCGGGGACGCATCGGCGATGCCTCGCAGGATTCCGATCTCCCACGCGATGCCCGCGACACCGCCGCCGGCAAGCACCAGTGCCCGTTTCGCCACGGGATGTGAGTCTGCCAGGCGATCGAAAAGGTGCGGCCGCTAAGGTCTGGCCATGGTCCGCACTGCCGTCGTCGCAGCTGTGGCAGCACTGCTGCTCGCGGGTTCGCCGGCCGCCGATGCCCAGCCCCCCGCACCGCCGGCCCCGATAGTCCCGTCGCCCATGCAGCCCGCGAACATCGGCGACCTGAAGCGCGATGCCGTCGCATACTACGACAGCGGCGCCTACCTGACGAACCTGCAGCAGGCGGCGGCGCCCGCGATCGCGTGGATCAACGAAGCGGCCCCGCGCGTGGCCCGCCCGGCCGTGGTCTTCGACATCGACGAAACCGCATTGTCGAACTGGGAAGCCATCAAGGCCAACGACTTCGGCCGCGTCGGCAACGGACCGTGCGACCAACTCCCGAAGGGGCCGTGCGGGTGGTTGGCCTGGGACCTGAGCGGGCAGTCGACGGTGATCCCGCCGACGATGCAGATTTTCGTCACAGCGAAGGAGCGCAGCGCGACGATCTTCTTCATCACCGGCCGTGACGAGTCCCAGCGCACCGCCACCGAACACAATCTGCACGACACCGGCTACACCGGCTACGAACGGCTGCTCATGGAACCGACTGGTGCGCATTACGTTTCCGCCACCGACTTCAAGGCTCCGCAGCGGGCACAGATCGAGGCGCAGGGATACACGATCATCGCCAACATCGGCGATCAGCCGTCCGACCTTGCAGGGGGCTTCTCGCAACAGACCTACCTGCTACCGAATCCCTTCTACCGCATCCCCTAGGAGCGACATGGTCGACACGATGAGGGCGCAGCGTCTCTACACGGACTCGAAGACCATTGCCGTTGAAGATGTTCCGATACCCGAGCCTGGTCCCGGCGAGGTTCTGGTCAAAGTCGCGTTCTGCGGTATCTGCCACTCCGACCTCAGCCTGATCAACGGCACCTTCCCGGCATTCCTGCCGGTGGTGACGCAGGGCCACGAAACATCGGGAACCGTCGCCAAGCTCGGTCCGGACGTCACCGGCTGGAAAGTGGGCGACCGGGTGGTCGTCGCGGCAGGCAGGCCGTGCATGACATGTGCGAACTGCCGGCGCGGCGACGTGACGAACTGCCTGGCCATCGAGCTGATGGCGTTCGCATACGACGGCGGGTGGGCGGAGTACACCGTCGCACAGGCATTCGGCCTCACCCGTGTTCCCGACAACGTCCCGCTGGAGCAGGCGGCGATCCTGGCCGATGCGGTGTCGACGCCCTTCGGCGCCGTGGTGCGCACGGGCAAGGTCGGCATCGGGGAATCGGTGGGCGTCTGGGGTGTCGGCGGCGTCGGCACCCACATCGTCCAGCTCGCACGACTGGTGGGCGCCGTGCCCGTGATCGCCGTCGACGTCAAACCGGCGGTGCTCGAGCGCGCCGTCGAACTCGGCGCGGACCATGCCTTCGACGCCCGCGACGACCGGCTCGCCGAGAAGATTGCCGAAATCACCGGCGGCCGCAAGCTCGACGTGGCGTTCGACGCGGTCGGCCTCAAGTCGACATTTGAACAGGCCCTCGACAACCTGACGGTCGGCGGCCGACTCGTCGCAGTTGGAATGAGCGCCGAGTCTCCGAGCATTGGGCCTACCAGCATCTTCGGACTCACGCAGAAGCACGTCCTGGGCCACCTGGGCTACCAGAACGTCGACATCGGAACGCTCGCCACGCTGGTATCGACTGGGCGACTGGATATCTCACGCTCGATCACCGAGATCGTCCCCCTCGACGACGTCCGGTTGGGCATCGAGATGCTGGAGCGGCAGGAAGGCAACCCGATTCGCATTCTGGTGCAGCCGTGACCGGTGCGCTGTCGGGCCGCGTCGTATTGCTCACCGGGGCGTCCGGCGGCATCGGCAAGGCCATCGCACGCCACCTGGCAGACGAGGGCGCAGACTTGTGCCTGTCCTACGGTCGCAACGCCGACGACGCTGAGCAGGCCGCGGCCTACGCGCGCGAACAAGGGCGACGGGTCACCCTCGCCGCGGCCGATCTATCCGATCCGCAGGCGCCGGCCGCGCTCGCCGCGCACGCGGCTGACGAACTCGGCCCGGTCGACGCGCTCGTCGCCAATGCGGGCACCGCCGACATAAAGGGTTGGCAGAAAATCGATCTGGCGTCCTGGAACGCCACCCTGGCAGTCAACCTGACCGCCCCGTGGCTGTTGGCACAACAGGTGCTGCCCGCCATGATCGAGCGCAGGTACGGCCGCATCTTGTTCATATCGTCGGTCGCCGCGCTCACCGGCGGCGTGGTCGGCGCCCACTACGCGGCGAGCAAGGCGGGTCTGCACGGCCTGATGCATCACCTGGCTCCACGCGTGGCGGCCGACGGCGTGACGGTCAACAGCCTGGCCCCCGCACTGGTGGGGGAGACGAAGATGTTTCCCGCCGACCTGGAGACCGGCACTCCCCCGATCCCCATCCCAGTGGGCCGGATCGGCCGGCCAGACGAGGTGGCCGATATGGCAATCGCCATGCTGCGCAACGGCTATCTGACCAACAAGGTCATCACGCTCGACGGCGGAATCCTGCCCCGCGACTAGGCCAACCGGGGCGCGGCCTTACCGCTGATCAGCGGCAGATCGAGGTAGGTGGCGATGCCCGGGTCGGCGGCACACACCGCAGGGACCGAGTTCACGCAGTGCGCCGCGGTGCCGACGATGCCGTATTCAGGTCCCTCGCCACCGACAGCGGACTGGAACCCCTTCACCGAGATCGAGATGTCGGGATTACCACGGACTTCCATCTCGTAGCGCTGCCCCTCGGGACCGAATGTCCATGCGGGATCGAGCTTTTCCTCACCCATCAACCAGTTCACGGTGATGCGCACCACGACCTCGTCGCCAACGAGCGCCTCCCAGTGGAACTTTCGGCCTGCGACCTGCCCCGGCTCGATCACGCCGATCGGCGACTCGATGGGAGCCGTGGCGACCGCTATCTCCTGCGACGACCGCACCTTCGGGTCGGCGTTGAAACCCGCTTTGTCGACGATCATTTTCACGGCCTGGATGAAGCCCCCGTCGAGCAGCTTCTGCATCGGTCCACTCAGCGCCTTGTCGGGCACCTCGCCGAAGCCCATCACATGGCGCACGACGTCAGGGGCTTCATAGGTACGCAGGTCCGAGAACTCCTCGGCACGAACGTATGTCAGACCGGTCGAGAACGCCGAGAACAGCAGCGGAAATTTCTCGCTGATACCACCGGGCGCCATCCCGGTGCCGTGCAGCGTCACGTTCCCTTCGATCGCGGCGTCGCGAAGTGCCACGGACTGCCGCTCGCTGGGATAGACCCAACCGACAGGGGTCACCACGTTTTTCCCCGACCGCAGCAGCGCGGCCACCTCGTCGGGGTTGGGTAACAGCGGTGAATAGATGACCGCGTCGGCGTCGAGCGCCAGGATCTCGTCGACATTGTTCGTCGCGGCGACGCCCAGCGGCCCGATCCCGATGATCTCTCCGACGTCTTTGCCCGCCTTGTCCGCCGAGTGCACCCAGGCGCCCACGAGTTCGAGGTCGGGGTGTTCCAGCACGCCCTTGATGGCGGCGACGCCGACTCCCCCGGTTGCCCACTGCACGACCCGCAGACCCATCTCGTCCCCTTCCAGGAGAGCAGAACTAGAACACGTTCTATTTAGGTCTACACCACTTGATCGTCGTGCGCGGCAATCTCTCGAGGAAGGCGCGCGGGGCCCTCGACGCGCGTGCCGATACCTGGCGGCCGGAGCCCACTGTGTGGCTCGCCGCGCCACCGCGGTCGAGAAATTGCCCCCGAATTCAGACCATGTCTGGCCACGACGAGCCCGTTCGCGATAGAACGTGCGTGATGGCTTCGATCAAGATTGAGTTCGGCGTGCTGGGACCGCTGCAGATGACGGTCGACGGCGCGCCCGTGATGCTGGGCACCCCGAAGCTGCGCGCAGTGCTGGCGATGCTGGTGATGAACCGCAACCGGCCGGTATCCATTGACGCCCTGATCACCGCGGCGTGGGAGGAAGGGCCGCCTGCCGAGGCCAGGGCCAGCCTGCACTCCTACATCTCGAACCTGCGCAAGCTGATCGCCGGAGCGGGCGCAGATCCGAAGTCGGTGTTGGTCAACGCACCGCCGGGGTATCGGCTCAACGCCGCCGACACCAACTGCGACATCGGCCGATTCGTGGTGGAGAAGGCCGCCGGTGTGCACGCCGCGGCCGCCGGCCGCTTCGAGGAGGCCAGTAGGCACCTGACCGACGCGCTGGCCGAGTGGCGCGGACCCGTCCTCGACGACCTGCGCATTTTCCAGTTCGTCAATGTGTTCGCCACCGCGCTCACCGAGGACAAGGTCGTCGCGCACACCACCCGAGCTGGGGCCGAAATCGCTTGTGGGCGTGCGTATGCCGTCATCGGCGAGCTTGAAAGCCTGACGGTCGAGTATCCGTATCGCGAACCGGTGTGGGCGCAGCTGATCACCGCCTACTACGAGGCCGAACGGCAGTCCGAGGCGCTAGACGCCTACCAACGGCTGAAGTCCACGCTGGCCGAAGACCTCGGCATCGATCCGGGACCGACAGTGCGCGCGTTGCACGAAAAGATCCTTCGGCAGGAGCCGTTGGATGTGAAGAAGGCCGCGCGGACCACGGCCGTGCACCAGGTCAACGACATCGACATGCGGACATCGGTCAACGCGGCGGCGGCACTGGCGACGCTGCGCTCGTCGTCCGGGCGCGCCTATCCGCTTTCGGCGACGGCCACCAGGATCGGTCGGCTGTCCGACAACGACATCGTCCTCGACGACAACAACGTCAGCCGTCATCATGCGGTGATCATCGACACCGGCACCAGCTTCGTGATCACCGATCTGCGCTCTGCCAACGGCATTGACGTGCGAGGGGAGCGAATTCGGGGCACCGCGACCCTGGGCGACGGCGATGCGATCCGCATCTGCGATCACGAGTTCACGTTCGAGATCGAGCCGCGTCCGGCCTAGCGCGGCATTAGGGTGTGTTTGCCCGGCAAATCACCCTGAGGAGAAGACCGATGAGCGACCCCGAACAGGAGTCACGCGTTGGTTCGCAGATCGGTCCCTATAAGTTGCGGCGCCTGCTGGGCAAGGGCGGGATGGGCGAGGTCTACGAGGCCGAGGACACGGTCAAGGACCGCGTCGTCGCGCTGAAGCTGTTGCCGGAGTCGGCGTCCAACGACCCGGTGTTCCGCAAGCGGTTGCAGCGCGAAGCGCATTCCGCCGGCCGGCTGCAGGAGCCCCACGTCGTGCCGATCCACGACTACGGCGAGATCGACGGGCTGCTGTATGTCGACATGCGCATGATCGACGGCAAAGACCTTCGCAAGATGCTCAAGGCGTACGGGCCACTGACGCCCGCTCGCGCGGTGGCGATCGTGAAGCAGATCGCCTCGGCGCTCGACGCGGCGCACGAGAGCGGGGTCATGCACCGCGACGTCAAACCCGAGAACGTCATCATCACCCGCGACGACTTCGCGTATCTGGTCGATTTCGGCATCGCCAACGCCGCCACCGACGAGAAGCTCACCGAACTCGGTACCGCCGTCGGCACGTACGCCTACATGGCTCCGGAACGGTTCACCAGCGACGAGGTCACCTACCGGGCCGACATCTATGCGTTGGCGTGCGTCCTGCACGAGTGCCTCACCGGAGGTCAGCCGTATCCCGGGGACAGCGTCAGCGTGATCATCACCGCCCACCTGATGCAGCCCATCCCCAAGCCGAGCGTGGAACGGCCGGGCATCCCCGGCAGGTTCGACGACGTGATCGCCCGTGGCATGGCCAAGAAGCCGGACGACCGCTATGCCAGTGCGGGTGACCTGGCGACGGCCGCGACCGCCGCCCTGACGCATCGGGAGCAGGATCAGGCCGCGACGATTCTGCAGCGCAGCGAGGCGGCGACCAAGCCTGTGCCGCCGACGCCTCTGCCCAGTTCGCCGCGCTACCCGATTTCGCCCACGCCGCCCGGGTACTTCCACACACCGCCACCGGGACCACCCCCGACGCCTGCGCCGTTCCCCCTCGCCAATACCCCGCCGCCGTCCGGCTCCCGGCCTGCGGCGTTCCACTCGGCTCCGCCCGCTGGGCCGCCGAGTGGGCCCATGTGGTCGACGTCCCCTCCACCGCCCGGTCCACCTCATCAGCCGCCGTCGGGGGGATCGAAGATTCCGTGGATTCCACTCGCGGCCGTCGGCGCGGTGTTCGTGTTGGTTCTCGGAGCACTGGGCATCTGGTTGATCACCAAGCCGGACGACTCGTCGACGGCCAGCGGGACGGATACGTCGGAGACCAGCGCGACCACCACGACCAGCCAACGGACCACCAGCCGGACACCGCGGACACCACCGCCGACGGAGAATCCGGACTCTTTCGATGCCAAGCTCATAGCGCTCTTGCCGCGGGGTTACGACGCAGGCGTGTGCGAGCCGGCGAGTCCACCGGCGACCGGTGCCCTGGCGACCGTCGACTGCGGCGCCGCGTCACCGGAGGGCGGCCCTGAGAACGCCCGGTATTCGTTGTTCGCCGACCAGGCGGCCCTCGACAGGGCCTTCGACGACTCGGTCGCGGCGAACTCGGAACTGGTCACATGCCCGAACAGCAATGCCGAATCGCCGACGACGTGGCACTTCACTGAGACGCCCGACAAGGTCGAGGGCAGGATCGCCTGTGGTGTCTTCAACGGCAACCAGGACGTGACGTGGACCTTCAACACGAACCTGTTGCTCGGCGATGCGCAGGGTCCCGACCTCCCGGGGCTGCATAACTGGTGGCTGAAGTTCGCCTGATCCGCTGGCCCGCTGACCTCGGGTGATTTCGCCAAGAATCTGACAAGGATCCATCAAGGGCGCTGTCCGACTCTGATGTCGAACCGGAAAACAACCGGAACGTATCGACATCACAGGAGTCCACATGTCCGCTCGCAACGGAGTCACCAAATTCGCAGGCACCGCGATCATCGCGGGTGCGTTCGGACTCGCCGCATTCGCCGCCGCAGGCAACGCCGCCGCGATGAGCTCGGCTGACGACAACTTCCTCTCCGACATCACCGCACAGAACATCTCCTACGACAGCCCGCAGAACGCGATCTACGCCGCACACGACGTCTGCGGTGCCATCGACGGCGGCGCCGACCCTGTTGACCTAGGCCTGGAGATCAAGGACGCCACCGATCTGACCACCGATCAGGTCGCGACCTTCGTTGTCTCCGCGGTGCACAACTACTGCCCCGAGTACAGCTCACAGTTCAGCTAAACGCCCCCGCACCCCAACCCGGACCGATAGGCGGGCTAGACAGTTTCTCCGCTATGTGTTTCTGTCATCGCAGACGAAAGCGAAGGGACGTGGCATGCCAACCGCCGGATCAAACAAGGTGTTCGTCGTCGGTGTCGGAATGACGAAATTCGAGAAGCCGGGACGCCGCGAGGGCTGGGACTATCCCGACATGGCCCGCGAGTCGGGGACCAAAGCGCTCGAGGACGCCGGCGTGGACTTCTCCGAAGTGCAGCAGGGGTATGTCGGATACTGCTCGGGCGATTCGACATCGGGCAACCGCGCCCTCTACGAACTCGGCATGACGGGTATCCCGATCGTCAACGTGAACAACAACTGCTCCACGGGATCCACGGCGTTATTCCTTGCCGCGCAGACGATTCGCGGCGGACTGGCCGACTGCACCATGGCGCTGGGCTTCGAGAAGATGCAGCCCGGTGCCCTGCAGGGCGGCGCCGAGGACCGCGAGTCACCGCTGGGCCGTCACATCAAGGCGTTGGCGGAGATCGACGAGTTCGCCTTCCCGGTCGCCCCGTGGATGTTCGCCGCAGCGGGCCGCGAGCACATGCGTGAACACGGCACCACCGCAGAGCATTTCGCGAAGATCGGCTACAAAAACCACAAGCATTCGGTGAACAATCCGTATGCGCAGTTCCAGGAGGAGTACACCCTCGACGACATTCTCGCGGCGAAGATGATCTCCGATCCGGTGACCAAGCTGCAGTGTTCGCCCACATCCGACGGGTCGGGCGCGGCGATCCTGGCGAGCGAGGCGTTCGTCGACAAGCACGGCCTGGCCGGTCAGGCCGTCGAGATCGTCGGCCAGGCGATGACGACCGACTTCGAGAGCACCTTCGACGGCAGCGCCAAGAACATCATCGGCTACGACATGAACGTTCAAGCCTCACAACAGGTTTACGACCAGTCTGGGCTGGGTCCCGCAGATTTCCAGGTGATCGAGCTGCACGACTGCTTCTCGGCCAACGAGCTGCTGCTCTATGAGGCGCTGGGATTGTGCGGTGAGGGTGAGGCCCCGAAGCTGATCGACAACAACGACACGACGTACGGCGGCCGCTGGGTGGTCAACCCGTCGGGCGGGCTGATCTCCAAGGGTCATCCTCTTGGAGCCACCGGCCTTGCGCAGTGCGCCGAGCTGACGTGGCAATTGCGCGGCACCGCCGACAAGCGGCAGGTCGACGGCGTCACCGCCGCCCTGCAGCACAACATCGGACTGGGCGGCGCGGCAGTTGTGACCGCTTACCAGCGCGCCGAACGCTGATGAGGGACAATTGGCCGATGCGGACCCCTTGGATCATGGCCGCCGGAGCGTTCGGTGTATGCGCGCTCGCGGTGTCGACCGGCCTCGCGTCGGCCGACGACGGTAAATCAGCGCAGGAAACGATCCAAGAACTTCAGAACGAGGGTTACAACGTCACCATCGACAAGATCGGCACCGCTCCGCTGTCGGATTGCGTGGTCACGAGTGTCCGCAATCCGCAGCAGTTCTCCCAGCTGGTGCCACTGCTCGGCGGGGGTAACGAGGGCGGCGTGCTGTTCCCGCAGGTCACCAGTCAGCCGATCTCGGTGTCGCTGGATTGCTCGCGCTGACCGACTACGCGACGACGTGAAGAAGCCCGGCCGGTTATTCCGGCCGGGCTTCTTGCGAGGAGTGTCAGCGCCGTGAGCAATCGGCGGTGACGGTGATGTTGCGTGCCGCGACGACCTCGATCAGGTCGTCGCCACGGCGAACCAATTCGGTTCGGTCCCTGGCATTTCGGATGTCGGTGACGACGCACTGGTTGAGCGGCGCGCTACCAATCCGGTTGACCTTCACGTCGAAGCCCTGTGCTTCCAGCGTCGAGATGGTCAGTTGTGCGGACTCCTGGGCGGACGCTATGGCAGCCGGCAGCGTGAGAATTCCGCATGCCGCAGCGGCGATTCCAGTCAGGATCAAGAGTGTTGCGCGCATGACCGCGCCTCCCTTCGTGTTTCGTATAGGCCCCGGTGGCCTTCACGCGGTACGACGGGACACCCCCGAAGAAGGTTCAAAGCAATTTCGAAAAGCTTTTCAGACGACGTCGAAAGACCCGGCCGTGGGGTTCGGCCGGGTCTTTCGGAGTTCGCTATGCGGGTAAGGGGACCCGCTCCTCGCCTGTGGCGTGATCGTCGTCGACCATCGTCAACTCATCGAACGGATCCTCGCCGCGCAGCACGACGTCCACCCGGTTGCGGTCGATCGTCTTCGTCCAGGAGCCGACGAGGATGGTCGCGACGGCGTTGCCGGAGAAGTTGGTCACCGCGCGGGCCTCGGACATGAACCGGTCGATGCCGACGATCAGTCCGACGCCGTCGAGCAGGTCGGGACGGTGGCTCTGCAGTCCGCCCGCCAGCGTGGCCAGGCCTGCGCCGGTGACGCCGGCGGCGCCCTTGGACGCGACCATCATGAACACCAGCAGGCCGATCTGCTCACCGACCGACAGCGGGCTGCCCAGTGCGTCGGCGATGAACAGCGACGCCATGGTCAAGTAGATCGCCGTGCCGTCCAGATTGAACGAGTAGCCGGTCGGTACGACGACGCCGACGGTGGTGCGTTCCACACCCAGGTGCTCCATCTTGGCGATCAACCGTGGCAGCGCGGACTCCGACGACGAGGTCGAGAAGATCAGCAGGTACTCGCGCGCCAGATACCGCACCAGCTTGAAGATCGAGACTCCCGACACCACGCGCAACAACGTGCCCAGGATGCCGAACACGAACAGTAGGCAGGTGATGTAGAAGCCGAGCATCAAAGTGAGCAGTTGGGTCACTGCCGTCCACCCGGTCTGGCCGACGACGTTGGCGATCGCGCCGAATGCGCCGATCGGGGCCAGCCACAGGATCATCACGAGGACCTTGAACACCAGCTTCTGCAGGTGCTCGACGCCGCGCAGGATCGGTTCCCCCGCGCTGCCCATCGCCTGTAGCGCGAAGCCGACCAGCAGGGCGACGAACAGTGCCTGCAGCACGCTGCCCGTCGTCAACGACGAGAACAATGTGTCGGGGATGATGCCCTGGACGAAGTCCAGCAGGCCACCGGACTCGTGGGCCGTCTCGGCGAGTTCGACACCCTTACCCGCGGCGGTCTCCGTCAGGTGCATGCCGCTGCCGGGGTGGATCAGGTTGCCGACGACAAGGCCGATCGCCAGCGCGAAGGTCGACATGATCAGGAAGTACACGAACGCCAGTCCGCCGACCTTGCCGACTGTCGCGGCTTTGCGCACCGAGCCGATGCCCAACACGATCGTGCAGAAGATGACCGGCGCGATCATCATCTTGATCAGTGCGACGAACATGGTGCCGAGCACGCCGACGCTCTTGCCGATCTCTGGGGCCAGGATGCCGACCGCGACGCCTGCGAACACCGCGACGATGACGGCGATGTAAAGCCAGTGGGTCCGGTCACGCTTGCGGGGCGCGTCCGGTGTTTTGCGGTCAGGGACCGTCATGGTTACCTCCGAGTCGACGAATGTGATCTGTATATAGGGTCGACCGCGACGTGAGCCAGGTCACGCTTTAGTTCATTAAGTTCGGTACCGATCGTCGGGAGTATGTTCACGAACATGGCCAACGACGGGGTTGCGCACGTCGCGACTCCGGACGGCCGTCGCCTGACCTACTTGGAGGTCGGCGATCCCGATGGGCCGCTGGTCATCCACAACCACGGCGGCCCCAGCAGCCGACTCGAGGTTCGTCTGCTCGCCGAGGCGGCATCCACGTTCCGGATCCGGCTGATCGGCGTCGACCGCCCCGGCATGGGGCAGTCCAGCCCCCAGAAGACTCGCACCTACTCCGGCTGGGCCGACGACCTGGTTGCGGTCGCCGACGCACTGGGATACCGCGAATTCGGCGTGACCGGCTGGTCAGAGGGTGGCCCGTGGGCATTGGCCGCGGCCGCTTATATCGACCCCGCCCGGCTACGCCATGTCAGCAGCATCGCGCCGGGAAGCTACGGAGCGTTCGGCGACAATTCAGCGGCGCAATACCTTTCGAAGATCGATGCGCTCGGGGGAAGGCTCGCCCTGCGGTTCACGCCCGGCTTCCGGCTCATGTACGCCGGCCTCGGCTTCACCGCCAAACGCTTCCCTGCGTCGTTCGTCAAGCAGGTTCGCAACAGTGTCAACGACTACGACCAACAGATCATGTTCCGACCAGCGGTTGCAACAGCTTTCGGACAGACCTGCGCCGAATGCTTCGCCCACGGCTCCGCCGGCCTCGTGCGCGATGCGCAACTCCTCTATCGGCGATGGGCTTTCGGCCTCGACACCATCGAGCGGCCGGTCCACATGTGGCAGGGGCTGGACGACAAACTCGTTCCTGACCCCATCAACAAGGCCGTAGCCGATGCGATGCCCGGTGCGGTTTGGCATCCCGTGGCCGGAGCGGGCCACTTCGTGGCCGTCGGTGCGGCAGACGACATATTCACCGTCGCGGCAGAGGAACTGGGCGCTTGACACGCCTGTTGCCCCGATCGCTGGCCGGCCAGGCGATTACGCTGCAGATCATCGTGGTGGCGGTGGTGGTACTGGCTGCCAGCGCGCTGGCTTTTCTCGATGCCCGGCGCGACGGCGACGAGGCGGCCCGCGAGCAGGTACTCGGTATCGCCACATCACTGGCCGACTCGCCGTCGACGTCGCAGGCGATCGAATCCGGCAGGGCCACCGAGATTCTGCAACCCGTTACCGAAGCCGTTCGTACGCATACCGACATCGCCTTCATCACCATCATGTCGACGGACCGGACCAGGTTCACCCACACCGACCCGACCCAGATCGGCGGAAAATACATCGGCAGCATCGAACCCGCCCTCCGGGGCGAGACGTTCAGCGAGGTCAGCACCGGCACGCTGGGCCCGTCGATTCGCGCAGTCGCCCCGGTGCGCAACGAATCAGGCGCGATCGTCGGACTGGTCTCGGCGGGCATCCTGCAGACCAGCCTCGCCGACCGTTGGCACGCGCAGTGGCCGGACATTGTCGCGGTAAGCGCTGCGGCACTGGCTATTTCGCTTGCAGGCGTCTGGTTGATCCGCCGACGGCTGTTGCGTCAGACGCACGGTCTGCGACCCGACGAGCTGCGGGTGATGTACGAACACCACGACGCGATCCTGCACTCGGTGTCGGAGGGGCTGATCGTGCTGGACCGCAACGGCGTGGCGCTCGTCAATGACGAGGCGCGCCGGCTGCTCGCACTCCCGCCGGGGCCGGTCGACCACGCCGGGCTGCCGGAATTCCTGCGCACCTACCACCCCGGTGCCCGCGACGAGGTGCATGTCACCGCCGACCGTGTCCTCGTGGTGAACCGGTCCCGTGTCGCCGACCCGCACACCTCGGAGGTTGTCACGATCCGTGACCGCACCGAATTGCAGGGCGCGCTGGGCGAACTCGGCTCACTGAAGGTGCTGACCGACAGCCTGCGGTCGCAGGCGCACGAGGCGGCCAACAAGCTGCACACGATCGTCACGATGGTCGAGATGGGCCAGCCCGACGACGCGGTGCAGTTCGCCACCGAGGAGCTCGCGCTCTCCCAGCAGCTCGTTGACAGGCTGTCCAGCGCCGTCGGCGAACCCGCACTGGTCGCACTGCTGCTGGGCAAGACCGCCCAGGCCGACGAACGTGGCATCGAGCTGACGATCACCGAAGACACCCGACTGCCGTCGAATTCCGACGAAGTGCCGCTGACCGGCCAGGAGATGGTCACCGTGGTCGGCAACCTCATCGACAACGCCATGGACGCCTGCGACCGCGACGATCCGTGGGTCGAAGTCACCGTGCAGATGGAAGACGGCACTCTCACCCTGCGTGTCGCCGACAGCGGACCGGGTATGGACCCCGACACGTTCGAGAAGGCCATGCTGCGCGGGTACTCGACGAAGGGTGAATCCGATCATCACGGCCTGGGACTGGCGTTGGTCGGCCAGGTCGTCAAGCGTCACAACGGCACGCTGAGCACCGATATCACCTACGGGTCCGTTGTGACCGTGACGGTTCTGGCCGGTTCATGATCAGTGTGCTGATCGTCGAGGACGAACCGTTGATCGCCGAGGCCCATCGCACATACCTGGGCCGGCTCGAGGGCTTCTCGGTGGCCGCGGTCGCACACACCGCCCGCGACGCCATGCGCGCAGCATCGGAGGCGGCCGCGAGTGAGACGCCGATCGACCTGGTGCTGTTGGACATCGGGCTGCCCGATGCCAGCGGTATCGCGCTGGCGTCGGGGCTTTCCGGGCTACGCCCGATCCCGGACATCATCGCGATCACCTCGGAGCGCGACCTGGAGATGGTGCGCGCAGCAGTAGGTCACGGAGCGCTGGCGTATCTGTTGAAGCCGTTCACGTTCGCGGCGTTCCGCGATCGGCTGGAGCGATACCGCCGCTATCGCGAAGCGCTGCCCGCAGGCACCGAGGCCGCCAGCCAGGCGGAGGTCGATCGTGCGCTGTCCGAATTGCGAGTGATCGACCGGGCGGCGGCCCCGAAGGGTGCGGCGCCGGGCACCAACGACGAAATCGCTCGCACGGTAAGGGATTCCGACGACGGCGTGACGGCTGACGAAGTGGCCAAGCAAGTGGGCGTGTCTCGGGTGACCGCGTGGCGATACCTGGAGCGACTCGCCGACGAGGGCACGGTCACCCGTCACACGGACTACGGCAGGGCGGGCCGCCCCAAGACCCGTTACCAGTGGCGCTAGCTCGCCGAGTGGCTCACCGCCTCGCGGACAACCAGCGTCAGGCGGGCTCCAGTTCCGCAACCGCGGGTATGGAGATGGGGTTGGACTCCATGAACTGTGAGTACAGCAGCGGCCTTGCCGACGCGACGAACAGCTCCGTCACACCACCCGCATAATCCGCCACGTAAAACCGGCCCGCGTCGGAATCGACTGCGACACAGGACGGTCGAGCGTCGAGAGTCACCCTGTTCGCGATCTTGAGCGTGAGGGTGCACAGCACTGTGACGTTGTCATAGTCGACGATGTAGGCACGCGTGTTGTCGGCGCTGACCGTCATCTGAGTCGGAGCACCAAGTCCCAGGTCGGCGGTGCCGGTGATTCGGCCCGTGGACAGGTCGATCACCTCGACTGCGCTACCGCGGGTCCGGTCCGAGACGAGGACGTAGGCGATGCCGTCGGCGAATGCGATGTCGCGGATCGGTGAACCGACCTCCACGGTGCGCTGAACCCGCGCGGTCTCGACATCGACGACGACGAGCGCGCTGCCCTGGTCATCGGTGGTCGCCACATACAGCCGCTTACCGGTGTCGTCGACCTTGATGGCGTCGATGCCGATGCCTGCACCGGTGGCGATGTCGATGGTGCCCACTCGCTCGGCCGTCGTATCGATGACGACGACATCTGCATGACCATCCCCGGTCCGGCCCGCATACACGCGCTTTGCGTCCGGGCTGGCGGCGAGCGCTGTCACGCTGAAGGCCAGCGGATAGTTGGCGACGACCGTCTGCGTGACGGTGTCGATCACGGAGATGGCGTCGACACTTTCCGACGAGATGCTGACGTACGCACGACCGTCCGCGACGACGACGGCGAACGGCTCACCAGGTACCGCGACGACGCCTGCCACGGCCAGGGTGCCGGGCGAGAGCAGCGAGACGGTGTCGTCGCCGTGGTTGGTGACGAGGAGCGTGCCGTCATCGGCTCGCGGCGATGTCGCCGATCGGGCCACGCTGCACGTCGACGGCACCGACGAGGGTGACATCGTCATCCAGGTGCGCCTCGTCAATCACTTCTGCCACAGGAGTGCCCTTGGGCATCAAAAAGTTAGCCATTTTCATCGGTACCTCCGCCGGTTGGGCGTTCGCCGGCTCTAGTTTCCACGCCTATCTGCGCTCTCTGGAGCGCAATCTGTACCGAGTGTAGCGACGAAAATCAGTAGTCCTTTCCGACGCAAACGCCGTTCTATGACAATGCACGGCAACCTCTCAGACACCGCTTAGACAAATTTCGTTATGCAGTCGTTATCAATGGATTTCACCGAATTTCATGGCTCTGAACTGCACTAACAGTGAAATACGATTCCCGGCCAGGTCACCTTGACACTTCGCCCTGCTAACGACTTCTTAGTTTTCTCGCTGAAATTGAGCCCTAAATCACAGGAAGACACGTCAGCAAACTCGCGCGAGACGGCACAGCGCCGATAGTCGTCGACGGGACTCTGTCGGGAGAGCATTCGAACAGGTGGACCCGGAGTTCGCTGGCTCGTGCGTCCGGTCCGCGTCACACGGATGCGTAAGCCTGCTCGCGGACCCGGCCGCAATCGCCGAACCGCATCTGCACATACGTGCCGTTCGGGGTGTGGGAGATCGTGGTGTCATCGGCCAGCGCACGCATCAAGGGGATGCCGCGACCGCGGGTGTTCGGTTGGTCGGCGGGATCCACATGGCGCCAGGTGCCGTGATCGGAGACCTTCACCAGTAGGACACCCTCTCGGGCGTCGAAATGAACCTGCAACGTCATCGTTCCCTGCTGCGACCGTCCCCGGTATGCGAACTCGGCGGAGTTGGTCAACGCTTCGTTGGCGGCCAGCAGGACGTCGTCAAGCTTTTCGCGATCGAGAGTTGACCTGCGTGCGCAGCCATCGTGCGAGGTCTTGCCTCAACCGGGCCACAGAGCGCGCGTCCGCGGTGTCGACACAGGCAAAATCCGCATCTGCGGCGCTGGTGGCGAAACTCTGATCGGTCATGGTTCCCAGCGAGTACCCCGCCAGGCCGGCAGTCACGCAGTGAGATTCTCCACAGCCTCGTCCAGCGACGAAAACAGGTCGATCAGATCGGCAATGCCGGTGATCTTCAGCGGCCGACTGGTCGCCGATCCTTCGGCGACCACGGCGAACCGAGTCTCCGTCCCGTCAGTCTGGTTGTGTGCTTCCATCAGCACCTGCATGCCGGCTGACCCCAGGAAGTCGACCTCTGTGAGGTCGACGATCAATCCGGTGGGGTTCTGGTTCAACGCGGACTGGACGGCATCCCTCAGCTGGGGAGCCGTGAGCATGTCGAGTTCTCCGGACGCGGCGACGACCGCGACACGTTCGACCCACTTCTCAGTGCAAAGCTGCTCGTCCAAGCCTCACCTCTTGTTAAGCGACCGGCAAAGCGGTCAGGATTGATCTCGCAAGGCTGCAGTCTCAACCCGCGCAACAGGGTAGCGAGTTAATGACACCGGCGCACCGGCAATGCTTCTCCTGGTCAGGGCAACAGGATATAGGACATGCCGGGCAGATCCTGCACTTGCCTGCTTGTGGACGAAAATCGGCGTCAGGGTTTGCTGCTCAGGACGCCGATCGCGGTGCGTCCGGCACGCGGCGATCGCCGCCGTTGCGGTCCTGCCAGAGCCGATACACAGCGACGGCGTCCTCCCGCGGCTCGTAACGCATCGGAAGACGACGCTGGAGCCACGGCTTGGCGATCTCCTGATAGAAGGTATCCAGCTCGAAGTACCTGCGGTCGTCGACGTAATGCGGCTCGTAGGCGTCTCGGGTGGTCAAGAAGACGACCTCGTCCGGCGAGCAGTAATACAACGCGCCGAGACACATCGGGCACGGGTGCGCCAGCACATAGATGGTGGCGCCGATCAGGTGCTCGGTACCCAATCGGACACACGCTTCACGGATGGCCAGGATCTCGGCGTGGGCAGTCGGGTCGTGGCTCTGGGCCACCAGATTCGGGCTCTCGGCGAGGATCCCGCCGTCCCTGACGATGACGGTGGCGAAGGGTCTGCCGCCGGCGGTGACGTTGTTTCTGGCGATGTCTATCGTGCGCTGAACGAAATCGGCCACGATCACCGAATATAGCCCGCTGAGTCTCGGTTTCAGTGCCGCAAGTCGGGCGACATTCGCTCTCGCAGGGAGTCGTAGATCGGCGGTGACCCGGTGAGCTTGGCGACGAGCACCGCAGCGGCGGTGGCGGCGAGCATCGGGATGGCGACCGCGGTGGTGGCCGTCATCTCGATGACGATGACGATGCCCGTCACGGGCGCCCGCACGGTCGCTCCGAAGAACGCCGCCATGCCGACCAGCGCCATCGGGATGGCCAGGGTCGTGATGTCACCGGGCCACACGGCGCCGAGAGCCCCGACGAACAGCAGCCCCCACAGCGCACCGACCGCCAGCAGCGGCGCGAACAATCCGCCGGGCACGGCCGCCGAATATGACAGCGGGCCGGCGACGAACCGCACCAGGAGGACTGCGGCGACGACAGGGAGCAGGATGTCGTGCCCGCTGAGAATCAATTGCGTCAGAGTGTCGCCGCCACCTACCGCGAGCGGGTAGATGAACATCGCCAACCCGATGACGGCGCCGATGACGGCCGCCTTGGCAACCGCCGGGATTCGCCGGATCCCCCCGACACGGTCGAGGAACCACAACAACAGCCGGTTGTACACCGCACCCAGACATCCGGTGAGCACACCGAAAACCACGAACACCGGTAGCCACGCCAGAGCGGGCGCTCCTATCGCCTCGACGTGAAAGTCCGGCTCATTTCCGAGGACCACCCGCATACAGCCGACCGCGGTGGCCGCCGCGAACAGGGTCGCCAGCACCGTCTGCAACCGGAACGATTTCGTCACCTCTTCGAGCGCGAACAGCGTGCCCCCGATCGGCGCGTTGAACGCGACAGCGAGGCCCGCCCCACCCACGGCGGTCTGCATCATCCTGACGTCGGACTCACCAAGCCTGGCCCACTGCGCCGTTTCGGCTCCGATCGCCGCACCCATGTGAACCGTCGGGCCTTCGCGGCCCAGCACTAGCCCCGACCCCATCGACAACGCGCCGCCGATGAACTTCGCGGGCAAAAGGGGCAGCAGCGGCGGTTGGGCTTTGCCCTCGTAGACAGCCTCCACGTGCTGGATCCCACTGCCGGCAGCCAGCGGCACCCACCGCACGATCAATGCGGCGAGTGCCGCGCCGAGCGCCGCGGCTGCTATCGGCACCAGCCAGCCCGGTCCGGGTATTCCGTGCGCCCAGTCGACGAGGTCGATCCGCAACCGGTCCGCCGTCTGCAGGCACCAGCGGAAGGCGCCGCCGATGAAACCGATCGCCG
The DNA here is from genome assembly GCA_963843135.1 of uncultured Actinomycetota bacterium. GTDB lineage: Bacteria > Actinomycetota > Actinomycetes > Mycobacteriales > Mycobacteriaceae > Mycobacterium. Next base: position 27,348 of record CAWJJA010000017.1, on the reverse strand, counting down.
CGCCCGCCACGACGGCGGTCACGCAGATGAGGACCCATCCGCGCATGGATTCGGCCGGTTGATCGGCGGCCGCCGACGGTTCGGTCATGGCGCCGGGGGCAGGTAAGGCACAGGGTCGTCCCGGCGGAGAATATGCACGACCGAGCGTTCTCCTTCAGCGATGGACGGCAGCGACGGGTGCTAAGTCTCGCAGATCGGGGCGCTCATCGCTGGAAGCGGAGAACACTCGCTCCGCCGTCTCAGCCACCCGACGGCGTGCGCCACCGGTCTCCTAGGCTCGAAGCGATGGCATCGGAGGGCAAACGGCGAGTTCTGTGGTCACAGCTGTCGGAGTCCGCGCTCACTGCCCGCTCGGCGTTGCAGCGGCGTGGCTCGGAAAAGTTCGATCGCCTACCCCGACCGCTGCAGCAGGCTTTCCGACTGATCGAACACACGGGCCGCGGGACACTTGACCACCGAGTTCCCGGGTTGGCGGCCGAAGCCGCCCTGTTCACCTTGATCTCGCTACCGGCGCTGCTGTTGGCCCTGATCGGATCGCTGGGTTACGTCGCGGCCGCGCTGGGCCCGCAGGGCACCAATGAACTCCACGAACTGGTGCTCGGTATCCCCGAGTCGTTCCTCTCCGATCCCACCTACGCCTCCTACCAGCGCGTCGTGGAAACCGTGCTGGCCCAAACACACGGCAACGTGGTTTCCATCGGCATCGTGCTCAGCATCTGGACCGGTTCCAGAGCGGTCAACCGCTATCTGGAAACGATCACGATCGCCTACGGCGTCCAACCACGGCCCGGCTGGCGGCGACGCCTGCTGGCTGTGGGTCTCACCATCGGAGCGCTTCTCGGCGCTGTCGCGCTGCTACCGCCGATGGTCTTCGGTCCCCGGCTGCTGGAACGGCTGGCGCCTGCCGCCGTCGCGGACCAAACGCTGCGAATGCTCGATCTGTTTTTCTGGCCCGGTGTAGTCCTTTTCGTGCTCGCAGGCGTTGCCACGCTGTACCACGTCGGGGTCCCCTGGCGCACGCCCTGGCGACGTGACGTGCCGGGGGCACTACTGGCGCTGGCGTTGTGGATGGTGGCGTCGGCCGGGTTGCGGGCCTACCTCGCGCTGAGCGTCCGGGATGACGCCGTCTTCAGCCAACTCGCAGTACCGATCGCCGTCGTCCTGTGGCTCTACATCACCGCGTTCGCGGTGCTGCTGGGCGCCGAGTTCAATGGCGCGATCGAGAAGATCTGGCCGCACGAGGAGCATCCCTGGCGGCTACGCAACATTTCCGGCATTCGGCGTCGCTGAGGCCGTCCGAGGGATGTCCCTGCCTCACGGAGCCCTGCAAGCAGCGAACAGACCGTCGAGTTCGCCGTGGTCGATTCGCCTACCGATGGCGATGATCTCACTCACCTGCTCAGACGACTCGCGGCCTAGCTCGAGTGGAGTGATTGCGCAACGGCGACCGACTATCTGCAGTGCATGGGGACGGTCGGATTCGGTGATGAAGATGATGCCCTTGCAGCGATATACCGACGCGGGCAGCTCGCGCCTGACCATTCGTCGTAGTGCATCGGCCGAGAATCGGGCGCGGGTACGGTGCGCCCAACGCTCGAACGACACCGGGGTTGCTCGGTCCGGTGGTGCGCCCGGCGGTGGCAGCCGGGCGGGATCAAAGCGACCTGCACCGAGCAGTACCTCCAGGGGAGCGTTGCCATGAGTCGTCTCCACAATGCGGATTCGCTTGAGGTGCAGACCAATCCAGTCCCTGATCACCTCGACGTGATCAATCCCGACGAGGTCGGTCTTGTTGAGCACGATCATGTCGGCGAAAGCGATCTGGCGCAGCTTCAGGGCGTTGAGTCTCTCGTCGTCACCGTCGCGAAAGATGCTCTCGGCGTCAAGCAGGCAGGTGATGCTGTCGATGCGGAGCAGTCCGGCGTAGCGCGCATCGAGAAATGTCATCGCGATGGCAGCCGGATCGGCGATGCCACTGGCCTCCAGGATCACGAAGTCGATAGCGTCGGTGCGCGCGAGCAGGTCTTCGACTGACGCGACGAGATCGTCGCGGATCTCACAGCACACACACCCGTTGGTGAGGCTGATGGTGTTCTCCGCGACGCTCTGCACAAGCTTGGCATCGATATTGATCGCCCCGAAGTCGTTGATCAGCACGCCGATCCGGAGTCCGTGTTCTCCAGTCAAGATGCGGTTGAGCAACGTCGTCTTTCCCGCACCGAGGAATCCAGTGAGCAACGTGAGCGGCACCGGGGCTCGCCCTTCGGCTGTGACTGGGCTGATGCGCGGCGCCGGTGCCAGGAGGGCGGGTTCGCGCGCGGTCAAGGCTTACGCCACCCAGGGTCGAGCTCGATGCCGCGTTGGGCGAGCATTTCCCGGGGATTGATCGTGATGCCAGGCCAGGTCTGTGTGGGGGTGCGGTAGACGTCCGCGGGGTAGTACAGAGTCGGGTCGATTTCCAGGTCGCGGACGAACTGCGCCTGCTGGTTCTCCCGCGAATTTCGCGGAGCGGGAAGGGCGATCGACTCGGGCATCGGATCCCCGGACCCGACGAACCAGCGTGGATCCATCGAGGCCGGGGCAGCTCCGTCGGCGACGACGGCTGGACGCGACCAGATGGCGTCCTTGGTGATGTTGACGACGTTGAGGTCCAGGCCGAACATGAACAATCCGTCCCAGTGGGCGCGAACCTCGGCGACGGATTCGGCCATCAGTTGGTCATCGCTCCACTCGAAGTGACAAATCGCCGCCATCCGGGGTTGGGCCTGGGCGAACATGTAGCCCGCCGCGTAGTAGGGCGTGTGGAAGATGTCCATCGCGTATTCCCACAGCTTGGCCGGTGCGCCGACCTTCAGCCCGGTCAGCCACGGGGTGTCGATGGTTCCCTCGGTGACAAATAGGTCCACACCCCGGCCGTACTGCACGGATAATTCGTCGGGCCGGCCGTCGCCGGTCCACACGAATGAGAGACCCGCGTCGTCCCAGTCGAGGCGGTAGGCGGATGCGCCGTCCTTCACGTGCGAACGCGGCCAATGCCGCACCGTGACTCCGTCTCGCTGATAGCAGATGCCGTTGCGCTCGGTCCAATCGAACTCGTGAACGTCGATCTCGAACCCGTCGCCGATCGGGCACGCATCGAAGTTCTCCTCGTGCCACCGGTTCATCTGGCGCATGTTCTCCACCATGGCAGCCGTACCCAATTCGGGCGTACGCCCTGACGGCCCGTAGACGCGGAGGGGCTCGAAGCCACCGGAGAATGCCCGAAACGGGTACATGTAGGGCAGGTCCGCGAAGTGGTCAGCGTGCAGGTGGCTGATGAAGATGTCGTTGATCAGCGCAGCCGGAACCTGCAGTGCGATCGCATGCCCCACGCTGCCGTTGCCGAGATCGAAGAAGAACCGCCGCGGCGTAGACGTGCCGTTGCCCAATTCGACGAGCATCGACGTGCCCTTCTGCCGCGCATTCGGCGGCCAGGGCGAGCTTCCCAGGAACGTCACCCGCATCTCGTGCTCGGGCAGAAGCTCGGTTCCCGGTAGGAACATGTTGCGGTTCGTGATCGCTGGCCATGGTTGGTAGTACTCGGGCAGGCTGATCCCGCCGCCGGCCCGGCCGCCGTAGGGATTGGATGCGTGCACTGGACTCTGAGCCTCCTCGTCGACGATGGTCCGCTCAAGCTGGTCCCGGCCCATCCAATCAGAGATGCCGAATCCGGCGAGAGGGGAGGACGGCGACCCTGCGGATATTGCATCGGCGTTGGAAACAGTCGCTGTCCGGACCGGCGCATACGACCGCGGAAGGGCGGCGCTCCTTTAAGGCGACATATCGTGATGCTCGGCTGATAGAAAAACTTCGGAGAACGGGACCTCGCGATGACAGCAATGGTGTTCAGACGGTGCGGGCTTCTGATGGCGGCCGCGCTGTTCCTCGTTTCCGGATGTGCGCAGGATTCGACATCCCAGGACGCCTCGACCACCAGTGCGTCGGGCGCGCCATCCGGCAAGGACATGGACGCCGTCCTCACCCAGCGCCTCGACGACGCCATCGATCATGCGATGGACCGGGCTTCAGTCCCCGGCGCCATCGTCGGGATCTGGGGCCCCGACGGAAATTACGTGCAGACGTACGGTGTCGCCGATCAGGCCAGCGGGGCGCCGATGCAGACGGACTTCTATCACCGAATCGGCAGTCAGACAAAGACATTCACGATCACAGGCGTGCTGCAGCTGGCCGATCAGGGCAAGCTCGGGCTCGACGATCCGATCGCCAAATACATCGACGGGGTTCCCGAAGGCGCCAACATCACGCTGCGGCAGCTGGCGCGGATGCAGAGCGGACTGGCCAACTACAGCGATTCGAACGACTTCCAGCAGGCGTTCTTCGCCGACCCGTTCGCAAACTTCACCCCCCAGCAACTTCTCGACTACGCGTTCGCCGAACCGATGAAGTTCCCGCCCGGCGAGGGGTTTCTGTACTGCAACACCAACACCATTCTGCTCGGTCTGGTCGTGGAGAAAGTCAGCGGCCAATCGCTGGGGGATTACATCCGTGACCACATCACTGCCCCACTGGGCATGAGCCACACCAGCTTTCCGACGACGAACGCCTTTCCGGATCCACACGCGACCGGTTACACCGTGCAGGACGCCGACAATTCGGAAACGACGGCCACGGAGTGGAACCCGTCATGGGGGTGGTCCGCCGGCGCGATGATCTCCACCCTCGAGGACATGCACACCTGGGCGCCTGCACTGGCAACCGGAAAGCTGCTGACACCGCAGATGCAGGCTCAGCGGCTACAGACCGTCTCCGCGCCGGGCATGCCCACCGACGACGGATACGGCTTGGGAATCTTCGACATCGGCGGCTGGATCGGGCACAACGGCAGCCTGCCCGGCTACCAGACCGTCGCGGTCTACCTCCCGGAAAAGCAGACGGCGATGGTGGTTTTCATCAACACCGACATCGAATTCCAGGGTCAGGAGCCCAGCACGCTGGTGGCCAAGGCGATCACCGAGGTGATCACCCCGGAGAACGTCTACGCCATGGGTGACGCGGTCCAGGCACCGGATGTGACGGCGCCGCCCGCTCCGACGACCACCAAGCCGCGGTGATCGATGGGCCCAGCCGCCCGAAAGCTCCAAGAACGACCGGCCAACCTGCTCGCAGCAAGTGCGGGGGCCTTACCCGACGAGGCCCCCGCACTAGCTCTGAACAGGCTAAGCGGTAAAGCTCCCGTATTGCGTCAAACCCGCTAAGTCGCGGACTCCCGCTAGCGGCTCAACGTTCGGTCCGCCGGCATCGGTGCGGTCAGCGCCGCGGCCAGCATGGCGATGATCTCCTCGGTACTACCGGCGTCGTCACCTGCCTGAGCCGACCGCTCACGCTCGGCCAGGAGCGCGAACATCGTGGTTGCGACTGCCTTGACCCGTCGCCTGCGGGCACCGCGATCGCCCGTCGGAATCGCGTGGGCCAGTCGAGCGAGAACCTTTGGCCACACCGATCCCTGCGACTCATCGACGTCGGTGCGCAGATGCAGCGAGGCCGCCTGCAGGAACCTGGCGTAGTAGGGGCTGCCGACGGTGGTCAACGGAAGCACCATGATGCGCAACCACGCGCTGACGTCGTCGCGGGCGTCATCGGCCAACGCCTCGACCATCTGTGCGCGCTCGCCCTCCATCGGCTCGAGGCGACGCCGGACAACCGCGTCGATCAGATCCTGGCGATTTCGGAAGTGGTAATTGACCGCGGAGTTGTTTCGCTGGCCGGCCGCAACCGCGATGTCGCGCAGTGGTACCTGGATGCCGCGCTCGGCGATCAGCCGTTCGGCCGCATCGAGAATGTCGGCTCTGGCCCGTTCACCACGGTTCACGTCAACGATGATAGAAACTGGACCTGAATTAAGCGAATATGCTTAAATTGGTGTGGGGCGACGGCCCCGGAGAGGCAACTCGATGACATCGACGCACGAGATTCGCGAGATCGACATGGGTACGCCCATGCAGCGTTTTGCCCGCGGGTGGCACTGCATCGGCCTTGCCGAAGACTTTCGTGACGGAAAACCGCACGGCATCAACGCATTCGGCACGCGTCTCGTTGTCTTCGCCGACTCACAGGGCGACCTGCAGGTGCTCGACGGCTACTGCAGACATATGGGTGGCGACCTCTCCCAGGGGACCGTCAAGGGCGATTCCGTGGCGTGCCCGTTCCACGACTGGCGTTGGCAGGGTTCCACCGGCCGTTGTTCGCTGGTGCCCTATGCCAAACGCACGCCGCGGCTGGCGCGGACCCGGCGCTGGCCGACCGGCGAGGTCAACGGTCAGTTGCTCGTCTGGCACGACCCGGAGGGCTCCGCACCGCCGGCGCAGCTGTTCCCTCCCACGATCGACGGGTACGCCGAGGGGCTGTGGTCGCCGTGGTCGTGGAACTCGATCCACATCGAGGGTTCGCACTGCCGCGAGATCGTCGACAACAACGTCGACATGGCGCACTTCTTCTACATCCACCACGCCTACCCCACCTACTTCAAGAATGTCATCGAAGGGCATACCGCGACGCAGTTCATGGAGTCCAAGGCCCGTCCTGACTTCACAAAGAACTACGAGAAGCTCTGGGAAGGAACGAAACTCCGCTCAGAGGCCACGTACTTCGGGCCCGCGTACATGATCAACTGGCTGCATAACGACGTCGCGCCGGACTTCACCATCGAGGTCGCGCTGATCAACTGCCACTATCCCGTGACTCACGACTCGTTCGTGCTGCAGTGGGGTGTTGCGGTACAAGCGGTGCCGGGACTGCCCGCCGAGAAGGCGAAGAAGCTGGCTGCGGCGATGAGCCGATCGTTCGGCGAGGGCTTCCTCGAGGATGTCGAGATCTGGAAACACAAGACGCGGATCGAGAACCCGCTGCTGACCGAGGAGGACGGTGCGGTCTACCAGCATCGCCGGTGGTACGAGCAGTTCTACGTCGACGCGGCCGATGTCACCGCCGATATGACCGACCGCTTCGAGATCGAAGTGGACACCACACATGCCAACGGCATTTGGCAACGCGAGGTTGCCGAGAACCTCAGCACGGTTTCGCCTGGCTGACCGCCCGGGCTACCCCTCTGATTCGGAAGTCGAGCCGCTGTTCGCGGGTGCGTCGGGTGTGGTGGCCACCAGGACCCAAACCAGCGTCGTCAGACCGGTGAAGATGCCTTGTACGGCCAACAGGAACGCCACGTACTCATGCCAGCTGGACAGCACGTCATCGCATCCGTGGCCATCCCACGGCAGCGTCGAGAGCGCTCCGATCAGACCGGCGGCCATCACCGTGACGGTCGCCGCCGTTGCCGCCCGCTGGCCGGCATCGCTCAAAATCCTTCGGAAATAATTGAATTCGATGCCCAAGGTCAGCAACAACACCGGCATCACGCCGACGATCTGCTGGAAGAACACGGGGCTGATCGCCCCTTCGCAAAGTTGGGACAGGACCGCCATTTGTTCCGACATGGGCAGGCCGGCTATCTCCTCCGCGGTCGCGGGATCCAGCGATCGCACGCTGTCGACGTCGAAGTAGTCGACGAAGGCGCTCGCGGCCACGAAGCAGAGCCACGTACCGCACACCAGCGGAACGATCGCGCGCACCCGCACCCAGTCCCTCGGTAGTGCGACTCGACGCGCGGTACTGAACAGCGCGAGCGGATCCGCGTTGAGCGACGCCGCCATCGTCATGCCCACCGCGATCGCGTACGCGGACGCCGTCAACAGGTCGAGCCGAATGGACTCCGTTCCGAACAGCCGGAGCAGGTCTACCGCAATCAGAATGACGACACCCGACCACCACCACCGCCACAACCGCGACCCATCGCCATCCGCGGCGGCGACGATGCGCTTCATCAGTCCGACCAGCGCCAGCACCGCGGCATCGACGACGATCACCGTGATCCGCCAGGCGACCTGCTCGTCGCCCGACCCTGGAAACACCCCCGCGACGACCTGCTCGCTGTAGGAGAAGACGAACAACATCAGGAACACGACCGCAAACACCGCACGATCACCTCGCCCCCGCACGGCGTTCTCAGACATAGTCGGCCCGCACGGCGATGCGCTGGTCGGGAGAACTGGTCACGAGCAACCACAGAAGCGTCGCGAGTCCGGTCACGACGCCCTGCACTGCGACCACGAACGTCAGATACTCGTGCCAATAACCGAGCACCCCACCGCATCCGGTGTCCGCCCATGGCAGCGTGGACACCGCCATCGACAGCCCGATCGCCATCAGAGCGACGGTCGCCGCCGCGGCTGCGCGCTGGGCCGGTTCGTCGAGGGCGCGGCGAAAGAAATTGAACTCCACGCCGAGGGTGAGCATCAAGAGCGGAATGACCGCGACCACCTGCTGGAAGAAAGCGGGACTGACGGCACCCTCGCAGAGAGTCGCCATGGCTCCGAGTCGCTCACCGAGCGGCATCGCAGCCACCTCGGCCGACATCTCGGGATCGAGTTCGCGCACCGTGTCGAGATCGAAGAAGTCGTCGAATGCGGTGGCGGCGATATAGCAGGCGAATGCACCGATCACGAGCGGGACCATGGCCCTGGCCCGCGCCCAGTCTGTGGGCGCCGCTGCCCGCCGTCGCCCACTGAACAGCGTCAGCGGGTCGGCGTTGAGCGACACCATCATCACGATTCCCATGAGACTGGCGAAGGTGACGGAGGCGGCCATGTCGATCCACAGCGGATGATCTTCCGGCAGAAGCGCCAGGACCACGTCGAAGGTAATGACGGCGACGACCGAGGCCCACCACCATCGCCACAGCCGCGGCGGCTCGCCGTCCGCACGGGAGATGGCGCGCTTGAGCAGACCTACGATGCTGAGCACGGCTGCGTCGAAGCCGACCAGCCCGACGAGCCATCCGATGGCGTGGTCGCGACCGGTTGCCTCGAGCACGGCGAAGACGAAATCCTCACTGTAGGAGAACCCGAACAGCAGCAGAAACACGACCGCGAGCACTGCTAGGTCGCGGCGATGCCGCGTCAGTACCGCGGCGCGGTCGGCGTCCAATTCCGCGTTCAACCGGTTGTCAATCGCCCAGCGCCGCAAAAGTCATGTCGGAGATCGCCTTCGGCGATGGCGATGTTCATGGGTTGCGTTCCTGCCAGAGCTTTTCGACCTCACCGTAGAACTCGCCCGGCTCGAAATACCGGGGCTCGGCGTCCGCGTAGTACGGCGCGTAAGCGTCATGTGTTCTTAGAAATATGACCTCGTCGACCGGGTACCTGAATTCTGGGACTCCACCCCTTAGCGGTTCGGCCATACTGCCGGCTGCTTTCTGTCCGAGGTTCCCACGACTCGGGCCATGAGCCACGTGGGGCGAATCGACTGTAGCCAAGTGGCGTGCCGCTCCGACGTCATTCGTCAAAGTGGCAGCCGGAGTTAGTTCCTCAGGGCGCCGTTGGTGCCTGAGCAGGCGACGCCGGGGCCGGACCGGGCAGCGGTCCGGGCGGCCGGGGCGTCGAACCCGCAACGTGCGCAGGCGGGGTGTCACCCGCGATGGGCGCGGACAGCAGCGCGGGCGCCGGGGACTGAGCCGGAACTGAGGTGGCCGGCGTGTCGGTGGCAGCATCCGCGGCCCACTTCGCCTGAAGCTTCTGGGCAACCAAAGTCGCTCCCTGGTCCGCCATCCCAACCTCGGGGTAGCGGCTGTGCACGCCAAAGCTCCTGCCATCGGGGTCGCAAACCAGGTCGTCGTCCACACAGAGGTCGATGGTCTTGTCGACGTAGTCCGGGCCGATCACGATCTGCGGGTCATTGATCGCACGCATGAAGCGCGCCGACGGCTTCCCGAACAACGCAACCGCTGCGACGTGGTCGGCTAGTTCGAGGGGCATCGGCGCAGGCACAGCCGAAGCCGAAACCCCTTCGGGTACAGCATTCGCGGTGACAAAGCCCATTACCGCTGCGCCTTGCGAGAATCCGCCGAGCACCATCTTGGTCTGAGGACAAGCGGCGGCGGTGGCGAGGATGTGTGCGCGGGCATCGCCGATACCGTCGACTGCGGTTCGAAAGTCCGTGGTAGCAGGGTAATTCACTGGGTACACCCCAACCGACTTCCCGCCGACTTGAGATTGCAGTGAGCTGACGAATGCATCACCCGTCGGGCCGACGCCGGGCAGCTCGGTGGTGCCGCGGGCGAATATCACCTCGGCGTCGGGGCACGGGGCGGCGTGCGCGACCGGTGCGGAAACACACTGCAGCAGCGCAGTCGTGGCTGCTGCAGCGCCAATGACGCCGACGGTTCGCAATGCCCCCATGACCCAATGCTGACACGGTGTACCGCAAGGCGCGCGTCGAGCGAATGAATGCACAGAGAACAGCCAATTATTGATCGGCCGTTAAGGACGGCTTAAGCGCCGCAGCCGCCTTGGATGCGCCCTGGCCGGCACTTTCGTATCGGGACGGCCTCGAGCCGCCACTGGCGCGGATTTAGATACGCCGGGCGGCGGCTCCGGTCCGCATGCCGCGAGCTCGGCGCTCGACATCACGCGCGATAGGCGTCCAGAACCTCACGCCGCCGCTCTCCGGCCATGGCGATCACCACCGTGACTGGATCGGTCTCGTCGTAGAGAACATCAGCCCATGACTGATACTCCTCATCCACTTCCGATCCCCTGATGATCTTGAAGAAGAAGTCGTCGCACTTGTCATAGGCATCGGTGATGTCCTGCCAGATAAGTGATTTCGAGAGTGCGCGAGCTCGCTGGACGGCCGTCAGCGCGGGACCAAGCAGCGGCTGGATGTCCGCCCACTCCGCGCCGTGATCGCGCCTGCTGCGCTGATCGGCGGTGGCTCCGAAGGCGTAGGACTGTACGGCGCGTGCCGTATTCAGGACCGTCTCGATGAACTCGGTCAGGATCGACACCTGGACTTCCCTGAAAGCCTGCTGCGCCTGCAGGTGCGCGGCGTATCGCGTTCCCCTACGTCCGATCTCAGCCGCGATCAGGCCGCCTGCGACCGCCACGATCGCCAATACGATGGCCAACTCGGCGCTATCTGATGACATGGGCTAACGATAGGAGAGCGTGACCTCAAGGACATGTTTTTGGGCACTCAGTCCGCCCATACCCAGCGCGCCTGCATCGGTGTCGGCGATCTGATATCAGGTAGAACTCGATCGGCCCTCGTTTGATACGGCTTGGCGTCGACTCACACGAAGCAGCGCAAGAGCGACACTCAGGTACCACACGACGACGGACAGCCCCGGCAGCCAGACGACGAGACTGTCCCTGATCGAAGCCGTTCCGTCGGGGACGAAGACAGTGAGCGTTGCGGTGAGATTCAACACCGCCGCGACGATCGCCAGCCGCCCTGTCCACCGCGGGAGCACGGCACTCCGAGTCACGCAGGCCCCAGTAGGCCACAGCTGTGGTGGCGACGATGAAACCGCTCAGAAGGAATTGGGCCACTACGAAGTCGAATCCGACGACGCGCACCGCCTCAGGCGAAAGGCGCGGTGCGGCCTTCGCGACGACGATCTGTATTGACATAGCCACGAGGGACAGCCCCGCGACCACCGCGGTGCCGACGAAGAACACATCGCCGAGTTGCTTGCCGGCCGGTGCGGTGCGCAGGACGCCGCGCAGCGTGATTGCAAACCACAGCAGCAGAGCGCCGCTCAGCGAGTACAACCACCCTTGTGCTACCAGCATGGCCTGCTTCTCGATGATGAAATCCCGAATTTCCGCAGAGCTGACCCCTGCCGCCGGACGGATACCCGTAAGGACTGCGGCGCCGGCTGCGACAAGAACATATCCAAGCCCGGCTACGCTGCCGAGCTGATTCCAGCGACGAGTTGTCATCATTGCCCCCCAACGGGAATGACTCGTGTGTCCGCACAGTACGACGCGTTGCCGCCCTCGTTGGCATAATCTGCAGAAAAGACCAACAGCTCGACGGTTCTCCACCAACTATCGTGATTTGGCACTCGCCCTTGACAGTCGTGACCCCGGCCTTAGCAGGGCAGACAAGTGCCGATCGCGCAAAGTGCTTGATACAAGAACTTTCACGCCGTTTCACTCCACGCTGTCCGCTGTTGCGGACCACATGGCTTCCGTGCGTATACCGGGCCAGGCGAAACGCGCCGCCGAGGTCCGCGGCGGATATGAACGCGGTCTCGGTTTCTGGCGGCGTGAACTGAATGACGCGAAGGTCGTTGTCGCTGTCGCAATCCAACATTGGGGCCTTAGCAGAATTTGTGCGTAAGAAACGTCAGGGTCACTCAGTCACGGGGGAGGTTAGCGGACAGTGCGGCCAACCTCCGCTCAACCGACGCCAATACGAAGAACAAGAAAGCCCAATAGCTATGTCTGAATATAATTAAGTGAAACGTCCCTGATCAAGATATGACCTGTACATGTCCGATATTGTCAGTATTGGGAGACATCTCCGATTTTTGGGAGCAACGCTTATAAGTGCACTAATTGACGCCGCCGTGAAAGTAATTGGGAATGCGCAAAATGTTTGCCCAATCACTCCGTTGCCTGTTAAATTCCGATCACTTTGCTGTGAGGATCTGACGAGGGACAGGGCAATGGCCAAACACAGGTCGGTTAGGCACAGGTCGAATCGGGTTCGCACGATCGCCACGAAAGCGGCGATGGCCGGGGGCGCCGCCGTGACCGCAACGGCCCTGACACTGGGCCTGGCGCCCCCGGCGGGCGCCGCAGCGCAACTGCCCTCCGCGGCCGAATTGCCATCGATCCCCAACATCCCTGGGATCAACATCATCACGACCGGACCGCCGTTCGGTCTGCTGGGTATCGCAGGACTCAACCCGTTCTGGGTGCCGGCGCTGCCCTCGAGCATCGCTGACGAGATCAACGGCACGCCCTATCTCCCGGGCGCCGACCTCGACATCCCCGTACCGGTCGACAACCCGCTATACGACCCGAACTGTCACAGGGCGGATTGCCCGCCGGAAAAGATCACCGGCAGCCTTGACCTCGATCTGGTCAGCCTCCGAGTGCCGTTGATCCTGGCGTTCGGCATCGGCGCGCTGGCGACGGGAATGGCCTATCCGCAGGTTGAGGCCGACCTTCCCAACCAGCCGGGCGGGACGGCCGCTGGCGCCCCGACGGGATCGAGCGTCACGATCGTGCCGATGCTGCTGCTGCGCAATCCCGGCCGTAACGACGGCGGCCTGGCCGCTCGATTCGCACCATACTTCGCACCCTTCGGGATCGACACCGCAACAAACGATTTCGAAGTACAGACCGACGGCAACGCGGTGCTCGTGCCGGTCAAGATTGATGCCACCGTGCAGAACGACCCGCTGTCCGACTTCGCCGCATGGCCCAACCCGGTCACGTTGCTCAACAACGCCGCGGCGTTTGCCTACCCGACGTATATCCTGCGGGGCTCTGATGTCTCCGACATCGGACTGCAGACTCTGAACCCACTGGTTGCCAATCTGGTGGGCAACTTCGGGTCCGCGATCATCGGTGACGGTCTGACCGTCGACCTTCCTGGCGACCTGCCCAGCGTGGACCTGTCGCGGGAAGCATCGATCCTTGCCTTGGACCCCGTCCTCACCGATCTACTGGGCGACACGTTCCCGGGAATCGATATCGACATTCCCAACGGCCCGGAGCCCGGAGGCCGCTATGAAGCGCTCAACCAGTACCTCACGCTCGAGAACGGCGCCCAACCCATGCTGGAGCCATTCCGATATCCGACGGACTTCATGAGCGTCGCGACCGGCCAGACCATCACCAACCCGTTCGCGGACGCGGTCGAGCCGGCGATCTCCATGCTGGGAAACCTCGGCTATACGAATGTCGTTCAGTACGGCGATGATCCGAACGACTTCCGTGACGACTACCAGCGCGACTTCTCCAACAACTTCGGTAGTAATGGCGGAGAAGCCATGCCATTCTTCAGCTTCCCGCAGAACATCAATTGGAATGCGGTGCCGGCTGACTTCGTCACCGCATTGCGTGGCGGCTTCCAGGACGCGTTCCTTTACGGCGGGATTCCGGGACTCAACAATCCGCCGCCCTCATACAAGGCCAATCCCGCCGGCCTGCTGGCGGGTCTCGTCGAACAACTCGTCGGGTCTATCAACCTGAGCAATCTCGATTCGGTGACTCCGAGCGAACTGCTGGACGCGATCGACAACACCGGAGGTGACGATGCTCCGAGCGATCTGGGCTCGGTGGCGCCACTCTCCGCGGCCCCTGCACCCGAGCCGGATGCGCAACGGATGACGGCCACCGCTGATGCCGACACGACAGCGGCGCCAAACCCACCGCCGAGTGACCCGCCTGCGAACAACGCATCGGTCGAACCCGCGACGGACGCCATCAGGGGTGCACAACGTCCACGGTTGAACGTCTGGCGAGGCAGCATGAACCCGTCGGCCGGCGATCACGGATCCAGTGCAGACAATCGGCCGTCGGGCCAGAGCTCACTTCAACGGACCGTCCGCGGCACCGGTCAGCAGATTCGCGGCTCGGTGAGCGATCTCGTCAGCAGCGTCACCGAAGCCACCAGGAACCTGACCAGAGCAGCGACCGGCCGCGAGGCCGATGGCGCTGGCGACAACGACGCGCCGAGTCAAGGCAACGACGACGCGTCCGGCGAGTGAGCGCAGGAGTATCGGCCAAATCGGCTCTGCTGCTGCGACGCGCGTAGCCCAGGCATCCTCACTCATCACGCTCATCACGGAGCCCCGAGGCATCGAAGTTGATGACTTCGCCGCGATTGATCGAGACCCAGTCGCGAGCCTCCAGATACGGGCGGAAGATCCCAGTGATCAGCTGCTCGTCCGCGCGCGTCTTCGGCCGCTGAAGCTCGTAGAGGTGAGGGAATTCCGTCCAGGCGACGACGGCGTCCCAAAGTCGCACGGCCGCTTGCCCGGTGGGTGGATCGACAAGCACCGGGCCGAAGAGGCATTGTCCGTCGGGAAAGAACATCGTGGGCACGCCGTAACCGCCGGAAGCGACTACCCGCTGGTGTTCGGTCATCACCTCGTCGCTCGTGGTCGGATCGGCGATCGCGTGGTCGACGAGCTCCGGATCGAATCCGAGTTCCGCGAGAAGGTGTCGGGCGACGGCCTTTTCGTGCGGTTTATGCCCGTCGACGTGCAGCGCTTTGCCAGCGCGGGCGTACCAGACGTCGAGGTCGTCCATCGATGTGCGGCGAAGTAGGGCGCCGATGCGCATCATCGACCAGCCGTAGGACCACTCCCGCTCCCAGGGGTGCTTCTTGCCTTCCTGGCGGTTGATCTCTTCGAGGCTGAAGAAGCGCCAGTTCACGGTGAGGCCGGTGAGGTCGCGCACCTCTCGGATCCACAACGACGTCTGATAGGCGTAGGGGCACATGACGTCGAAGTGGAAGTCGACGGATTCGGGTCGGTTCGTCACATCGTGAACCTCAGGTTGCGTGCGGCCCGCTCGCCGAGGCTGGCGTCGCCGTTCCATCTGATCGCTCCGGAGTCGATCGCGGCCTGCGGATCGATACGTCCGCATGCGAGTTGGATGAATGTCGTTGATCCGGTGATGATCTCGACATCTGGGTGCTCCAGGACGTCGACCTGTTTGGCCCGGCCATCGACCAGGACGTTGAGTTCGCGGATGATCGGACCGGTGAGGTGGAAGGTGATGCTCTTACCGTCGGGCAGTCCCACCTTCTTGCCGACGATGTATCCGAGGGACCCCTCTACCTCGCCCAGCGCGATCTCACCGGCGACGCCGTTGTCTTCGGTCTGCCGGGCCAGCGGAGTCGTGATGTCACGTTCGTGGACCCAGAAGTCGAACACCCGGATCTGAAGGAACCGCCCGTAGGTGGCGGGACCCGTCGGCGTCCACGAAGGGCGCTCGAGATCTGCGTGTCTCAGCGCGGCCAGATCCTGGCGCCGCCGATCGTAGATCGTGCGGACCCGTTCGACGAAGGCGGCGTTACCCAGGCCGGCGGTCTCGCGCTCGAACTCGCCTGCCCGCTCGAACGGGGGCGGCATCGATGCGTCCTCGGGAAGCCAGCCGGCAAGCACCGCTTCGATGCTGGTGACGTGGCTGGCCACGGCACGGACATTCCAGTCCGGGCACAGCGATTGAACCTGCCAATCACCCTCGTTCAACTCGGCGCAGAGGGTTTCCGTTGATAGGTAACAGCTTTCGAGCGCTGCGCGTATCTCGCCTAGGCTCCTCATCGCCTGCCCGCGTCCATCGCGCAGGCCTGCTCGTCCTCGTCGGCGAGCGAGTCGAATCGTTTCAGTTCCATTGGGTGACCTCCTCAGATCGGGGTTCAAGGTTCGTTAAGGGCGGCTCAATCCATCGTCGGCTGCGCAGAGGAATCGGCGCGCCGGAGGCGCACGGCGATGACACAGATGTCGTCTTGGCGAGGTGGCGGGGCAAGCGTTTCCGTGAGTTGCCGGCATCCTTGCGCCAACGCGGTTTCCGGCCGCCAGCCCGCTAACAGCCGCTCCGCCTGGGAGATGCCCGTCTCGATGTCCCGGCCGGGGCGCTCGACGAGGCCGTCGGTGTACATGACCAGGATGTCGCCGGGCTCAAGCCTCACCTGGCCCTGGGTGTATGTGGCGTCGTCGATGGGCCCGAGCACTGGGCCGTCGGCGTCGACGAGTCGCACGACTCTCCCGTCGCGCGAGCGACGCAGTAAGGCCGGTGGATGCCCGGCCAGACCGTACGACAGTGCCCCGGTCAGCGGATCGAAGACGCCTACGGCCATGGTGGCGAACCTTCCGTGGCTGGTGTGGGCGGTAAACCTGTTGAGTTCGGCGAGCAGTTGCGCGGGCGGCAGCCCCTGCAGGGCCATGGCGCGCCCCGCGCTACGCAGTTGCGCCATGTCTTCGACCGCAGGCAGTCCGTGTCCGACCACGTCCCCCACCGCAAGGTAGGTCTGCTGCTTCGACAGTGACATGACGTCGTAGAAGTCGCCGCCGAGTCCATGCGCGGCGTCTGCCGGTTCGTAGCTGACCGCCAAGTCCAGTTCGGCGATGTCGGCCGGTTCGGTGGGCAGGACCGCCGCCTGAAGCACCGCGGCCCGGGCATGCTCGTCGGCATAAACCTGAGCGCGCACCAGGGCCTGTCCGCACATGGTGGCGACCGCGGAAACGTATGCCAACTGCGCGTCGTCAAGCTGTTGGGGCCGCGTCCACATGAGGCCGAGCACGCCGATCGGCCTGCCGCCAGAGGTCAGCGCCCAATTCACCAGCGCCCTTGCCTCTGTCGCGGACATCAGGTCCGCATGGTCGGGGTACCGCCGCTGGTATTCCGCGGGGTTGCTGATCACCACGGGCCGTCCGGTTAGCACTGCCTCGGTGGCAGCCGTGTGATCGTCGAGTGGGATGCCGCCTGCGAATCTGTCGTGCGCGAGTTGCGGATAACCCGCCGTCCTCACCCACTCCAGCCGGAGTCCGTCGGCGCTCACCAGGCCGAGTGCCACTGCATGCGCCCCTGCATCGTCGAACAGCTGCGTGACAACGGCGTCGCCGATGTGGTTGGGCGTCAGCGCCGCCGACAGCCGCTGCGCTAATTGCGCCAGCGTCTGAAGCCGGTCCCGCTCACGGCGTTCGGCATCCCCCCGTCTGACCGCCGCGACGCGCCCGGCCGCTTCTTGTGCGATCAGCATGGCGACCAGCACGAGGACCGCGATGAACACCTGCGTCACCGCCAGCCGGCCCGGCGCCGCCAGGTTCAGTTCCGCGAATAAGCCTCGCCCCGAGCCCGTCGCGTAATTGAGGGTGAAGGCCAGTGCCGCTCCCGCGATCGCGGCACCGATCACGTCGAGCCGAAACGCCGCCCACGCCATCACCGGTAGCAGCAACAATGTCGGTGGCGCTTGCCACCAGAACGCCGTCAGAGACACCGCCGCGGTGACGGCGGCCACTAGAGCAGTCTCCGCAAGTCGCCCACGTACTAGATGAGATTGTTTGGGCCACAGTAGAATTGGTGCACCCACCACCAGAGCGCCGATCCCGTCGCCTGCCCACCAGTGCAATACGGCTGTGGCCCAGGAGGTGTCGTTGGACGCGGCACTGACCGCACCGCCGATCAACCCGCCCACCAGCGGTCCCGCCAGGCATGCCGCAACGACGTACTTGGCTAGATCTCCCCGCGCCCGAAGATCGGGCGCGCCTTTGCACCAGGCCCATACCAGCGACGCGCCGACTATGGGCTCCACCGAGTTGGCCAACGCAAATCCTGCCGAAGCGCGTACACCGACGCCGTAGTGGAGATCGACGGCCAACTCCGCCACGACTATCGCGATGACGATGACTACCCACCGTGATCGCGGCGTCAGCAGCATTGCGGCCACAGTCACGCCCGCGGGCGGAAAGAATGCCGGCCCCACCCCGGCTCCGAAGGATTGCCATGACAGCACCGCACCAACCGAGTAGGCCAACGCCACAGCCGCAAACAGCCCGCTCGCCGACCGCCAACGCTCCGGTCGGCTCACGCGCGTGCTGCTACGCGGCTTGCCAGGCGAGGCCGAGTCCAGGACACCTTCGTCAGGGTATCGACACCGTCGTCGATGCGGCTGAACATCGAGCGCCTCAATTCGACAAGCCTGTCGATCGCGCCCCGGCGCATCGCGACGAAGGCTTAGCGAGCACGAAGCACGGCGATCAGCACCGCACCGCCGACAGATGAGGCGAAAATCGCCGCAACGAGGTGGCGTGACCAATCGGTGTGCAGGAAAGCGGCGAACTGAAGTCCGCCGGCGGCAAGAGCGATGGCGGCAAACAGCATTGCGGCAGCGCGCAACATCTTGGTCGACACCAGCTAGCTTACGCAAAGCGGTCGGCGAACTGTTCGAAGTTGCGCCGATGAGGAGTCCAACGCCGCGAGGAATGTCCCGAGCCGCTGCGGGGTCGGCGGAGAGCAGTTGGGACGGAGATGTAGACGGGCCGAATGACCTCCCCAGAATCACAGGTCACTCGGGTCACAATGGCCACATGGCCCAAGCACCCGATCCTCCAGTGCCCGACGCCGATGTGCACCCCGAGTCGGTATCCACGGCTGACGTGCCCGTTGCCGCGCCGGCGATACCCCGGCCGAAACAGCAGTGGAGCCGCACCGTGACCCGGCAGGCGGCCGCCGTGTCGGCAAAGCTCACGCCAGTCGTACGCCGAGCCGGAGATCACGTGGCCGCGGCATCGCCCACTACTCTGCTGCTCGCGCTCCTCTCCGTGTTGGCGGCCTCGAGCGTCGTCGCAGCATTGGCATTCGACAGCTCGCTGGGCGTGGCCGCCACAGTGCTGTTCATCCCGACGCTGTCAGCCGCTATCGGCGCCATCACCATGCGGTGCCTCGACGATCGACGAAAGTCGCAGGCGCAGCGCGAAGACAGCCGCGAGCAGACACGAGCGCTGCACCAGGCCGAGCACACGCTGGACTACATCGATGCCAAGCTCACCACCGCGTTGACACAGTTCGGCACTGAACGACACAACGAAGCCGTCATCGGAATGTTCCAGGCCAAGGCTGCCACAGAGCTGTACCGGGGAACGGCGCACGCGCCCGAGCGAGCCTCGTCGCCCGAAGCGGAGCCGGAGACCATCGACCTCGTAAGCCAGTACGGGCTGGCCGAGCTACTCACTCCCCGCGGCGTCGGCGGTGAGGGAGCCTCGGCAGCGGCATCAAATCGCTCCTGCGCCTGAGGCTTCCCGTCGCACGTCTCTGCGGTCCACCATGATTCGTTGTGCACTCCTGGCCTCGCCGGCCGGTTCGAGCCTATGTTCCGCGACTGACTTGCCGCCCTTTCAGCAATACCGCGCTTTTCGGGAACGCAGCGTGGTGTGATCTTGATCTAAGAGGTGACGCCATGCCCATATGGAGAACCACAGCGGTAGCTGCAGTGGCAGCAGTACTGGTGGCCGGGTGCTCGCCGGCGACTGCGCCACCGGCAGACACCAGCGGTGCGGCACCGACCCCGGCGGCCGGCCCGGCGACGAACGGCGCTCCGAAATCAGCGCGCGGCGACGGTGACGAGGCCGCGATCGAGGACATCGCCTGGGACGAGGTCGGCCCGGGGTGGACATTGGCCACCTGGACGCTGGACCCCTACATCCCCGGCAACCCACCGGCCACGGGCGACGCGACCGACACCACGCTGTACCTGGTGGATCCGTCGGGCGATCGCTACCCGATCACCACATTCCCGTCGCACGGTAACGGCTATGGTCCCCAGTTGGTGGACTGGTCCGGCGACGGCGAACGGGCCTTGATCAACGACCGGAGCGTCGAGCCCCCGACCACGATCATCGTCGACCTGCAATCCGGAGAGCAGACCGTGGTGCCCATCGCTGCCGACGATCGCTTCGACCCTCACTTCACCCTGCCTTCCGGCGAGGCGTTGCTTCTCACCCACGACAACGGCTCGCAGCCTCCGACGCTGGAGCGGGTCGACATGGGCGGCGAACGTGAGCTGCTCTATCCGACGGACAAACTGGGCAGTCCCTTCTCTGGGTACTTCCTGTCCACCCCCGACGGGGCCCAGTTGGTTCTCGCATCGGACAACGGCTTGGTGCTGATGGGCAACGACGGGACGGTTGGTGGGACTCTTTCGGCGCCGGGCGTGAAGCAGTGCAGCCCCGACCGGTGGTGGGATGGCGAATCCGGCAAGACCCTGCTGGCACACTGCAATTCGGATCTCATGGATCAGCCACAGCTGTGGCTGATGCCCATCGACGCCGGGGCGCCGACCGCGCTCACGGCGCCGAATCCCGGGAAGGGCGATTTCAGTGCCTGGCAAGTGCCGGCGGGCACATTCGTGCAGACCGCTTGGCAATGCTCCAGCTATGTGCTCGAGAAACTCGATACCGACGGCACGACGTCACCGGTCACGGTGCCCGGCACCGATCCCGGTGGGAGCGTCTTCGTCATCGGTGTCAGCGGTGACGACCTCATCGTGCGAGCGGCCGCCTCCTGTGGGCCCGGTGAGGCACTCATCGACTACGACCCCGCCGCGAACACGTCCACGGTGCTGCTCGGTCCGTCCGTGAACGGCGGCAGTGTCACCACTGCGGTGTCTTACCCGGGCCAGGAGTAGTCGGCTACTCCGCTTCGGGCAATTGGTGACGGGTGCGGTCGTCGCGCACCGGGACACCGTTTCGCCCGCCCTCATCCTGGGCGTACAGACCCACGACGTACCCGATGACGCCGCCGTTGAGTGCGAGTGCGTCGCGGTTGATGTTCTCGATCGTGTCATTGGCGGTGTGGTAGTTGGGGTCGCATGGCTGACCGGCGGTACCGCCCCAAAGTTTCACCTGCTCCGGCGTCTTGACGTCGTCGGCGCCGGTGTCGAAGTTTCCGGCCGGAATGCCGGCGCGGGTGAAAGCGTCGTAATCGCTGCGGCCGTCGAACGGCAGATCCTGCGGCGTCTTGCCCGCGCTTTCGATGGCGTCGACCAGGGTGCGCTCGATACCGGGTGAGCCCTCGGGAATCAGCAGGTCTTCTTCGAGCTCGGAGTCCGGCGGTAGGGACTGGTCGGCATCGGAGGTGAAGTAGCACGTGTTGGGTGAGGCCATCATGTCGAAGTTCAGATACAGCGCAATGTCTTTCAGCGCCTCGATGTCCAGCGATCTGACGTAGTCGTTCGACCCGAGCAGACCCTCCTCCTCCCCCGCCCAGAACCCGAACCGCACCGCATTCGCCACCTCGGGTGACGGGCCCATCTGCAGCGCCGTCTCCAGCACCGTCGCCACACCTGTCCCGTTGTCGTTGATTCCCGGGCCCCCCTTGACGCTGTCGAGGTGTGCGCCGACCGCGACGACGTTGTCCGTGGCCCCGGTTTTGGTCTGGGCGGTCACGTTGCGCGTCTTCACCTGCTCGACCGAGGCTTCGGCGATGACGGTCGCCGTCCCGGTTTCGGACTGGAGTCTGGCACCGTCAGCCTTGGTCACGCTCAGCACCGGAATCTCGATCTCATCGCTCTCTTTCATCTCCGCGCCGAACGATTCCTCGTCGACGTTGTTGGCGACGACGAGTGCGATGGCCCCACGTTCGGCCGCTGCGGCGGCCTTGTCGGCCAGAAGGCAGTCGCCCCTGTCCACCAGCACCACGGCACCCGCGACGTCCACACCGTTGTAGGCCCCGGTGGTACATCCCGCGTGCCCTTCCCCTGAGGCCACGACCAATCGGCCAGTGGCCCCCTGTGCGGGGCTGGCTCCGCTGAAGCCGATGGCGTGAGCCTCGACCGGTCGGCCGTCGACGCTCAGCGACTCCTTGCCGACGGAGAAGACGGCCATCGTGAACTCGGGTGTCTGGACATCGAATCCCTTGTCGCGCAGCGTTTTAGCCACATACTCGACACTGGCGTCATAGCCGGGGGAACCGGCGACGCGGGTGCCGGCGTTGGCATCGGCGATGTCTTGGAGTTTCCGAAGATGCGCCATCGTGGCATCCAGCGTGACCTTCGACTGGAGATCCTTGGCGTACTCGGCGGACTTGTTCGCTCCTTCGCCCTGGTCACGTCCGCAGCCGCCGACAGCGACCAACGCCACGATTGCCACGCCCACCACGATCGCCTGTCGTCCGCGATTGCTCATGACCGAACCCTAGGCGACAGCGCAACCACCGCAGTCGCTTTGCGAAATTGGTTTACCCGGCTTGGCTTTCGGCTCCTACAGCTACAGCACTTTCGAGAGAAACTCTTGCAGCCGAGGATGTTTGGGCTTGTCGAAGAGTTCGTCCGGCGGTGCGTCCTCCACGATCTTCCCGCCGTCCATGAAGAGGACCCGAGAGGCGACTTCCCGCGCGAAGCCCATCTCGTGGGTGACGACCACCATCGTCATACCGCCCGAGGCGAGGTCGCGCAGCACCTCGAGTACGTCGCCGACCATCTCGGGGTCCAGCGCGCTGGTCGCCTCGTCGAACAGCATGATCGACGGATTCATCGCCAGTGCCCGCGCGATGGCGACGCGCTGCTTCTGGCCGCCCGAGAGGGTTGCGGGCTTCACCTGGGCCTTCTCCTTCAGCCCTACCTGGTCGAGTAGTTCGAGCGCTTTCTTCTGCGCCGCCGCCTTGTCCATCTTCTTGGTCAACAACGGTGCCATGGTCACGTTCTCGATCACCGACATGTGCGGAAAGAGGTTGAAATGCTGGAACACCATCCCGATGTGCTGGCGAACCTTGTCGAGGTCGACCTTCTTGTCGGTCAGGTTGTACTCATCGACGACGACCGTGCCACCGGTGATGTCCTCCAGCTTGTTCAGGCAGCGCAGGAATGTCGACTTGCCCGATCCCGACGGGCCGATGACGCAGACCACTTCACCCTGGCTGATCGTCGTGTCGATGCCGTTGAGCACCACCAGATCGCCAAAGGACTTCTTGAGGCCTTCGATTCGGATCTTGACGGTTCCTTCGGGTTCGGCCGCCGCGGCCTCCGGGATGAGCTGGCTCATTTGTTGATCCTTTTCTCGAGGCGATCCGAGAGTTTGGTCAGCGCCATGATGACGATGAAGTAGATGATGCCGATGATCAACCACATGTAGAAGGACTGGAAGTTGCGGGCGATGATGATCCGCCCGGTCTGGGTCAGCTCCGCGATGCCGATGACCGACAGGATCGACGTGTCCTTCAACGTGATGACGAACTGGTTGATGTACGACGGGATCATCGTCCGGATAGCCTGCGGCAGAATCACTCTGCGCATCGTCGGCAGATATCCGACGCCCAGGCTGCGCGCGGCCTCCATCTGGCCCTTGTCGACGGACTGGATGCCGCCGCGGACGATCTCGGTCATGTACGCGCCCGCGTTCAGCGAAAGCGTGATGATGCCCGCTGTGAACGCCGACATCTGGAATCCGAGCGCGGCTGGTATGCCGAAGTAGATGAAGAACGCCTGCACCAATAGTGGAGTGCCGCGGAAGATGTCGACGAACGTGGTACCGATGGCACGCAGCCAAATCCAGCGCGACACCCGCAACAGTCCGAAGAACACGCCGAGCACCAATGCGATCGCGATGGAGATGACCGTCAGGATGATAGTCATCTTCAGGCCCTGCATCAGGATCGGGAAGGTGCTCTTCACCAGGCCGAAGAACGAGTTGTCGTCGCCGCTTGCGCCTTCGCCGAGGTAACCGTCGATCATCTCCTGGTACCGGCCCGATGCCTTCAGGTTCTTGAGGCCCTCGTTGAACTTGGTCAGCAGTTCGGCGTTGCGGCCCTTGTTGACCGCGAACCCGTAGCTCGACCCCTTCTCTTTCGGCGTCACGGTCTTGAGCCCATTGCCCTGGGTGATTCCATAGGCGAGTACCGGGTAGTCGTCGAAGACCGCGACGGAGTTCCCGGTCTTCACCTCGTCGTACATCGATGAGGAGTCCGCGAAGGAGACGGTTGTGAAGCCGTATTTGTCCTTGATCGAATCGGCGAACGTCGCGCCTTCGGTGCCGTTCTTGACAGCAACCCGCTTGCCCTTGAGGTCTTCGTAGCCCTTGATGTCGTTGTTGTCTTCCAACACCGCCATCTGGACGCCGGACTCGAAGTACGGGTCGGAGAAGTCGAACACCTGCTTACGTTTGTCGGTGATCGACATACCCGCGATGACGCCGTCCACCTGATTCGCTTGCACGGCTTGTAACGCCGCGTCGAAACCCAACGGCTTGATGTCGACGGTGAAGCCCTGGTCCTGGGCGATGTCCCTGATGAGATCCATGTCGATGCCGACGAAATTGCCCTGGGCGTCCTGGAATTCGAACGGGGCGAAGGTCGTGTCGGTGGCTACTACATAGTGCTCGCCGTCAGCCGAGGCGGTCGCCGGGGCCAGCAACCCGGTACCGAGAAGGACTACGAGGATGGCTGCGACCAGCGCCGCCAACCTATGTGGAGATCGCCGCACTCTTCTGCCTTCCAGACGCCATGACCACTCGGCTCGCATCGTTGCCTCCCTCGGTTGTCACGGGGAATTCACGCTAGTGCTCCTGTGCGCGTCCCGCGACATATCCGGCGGCATTGCCTGGACGGGCCCCCAAAGCCGGGAACCTGGCCGAGTCGGCGCGAAGCGTCAGAAGACGGGAAAGACGCCGTCACGGGAGATGGCGAAGCCCGCGCCGGAGTCGACGGTGCAGGTCATGTCGTCAGCGGTCGACAGGCAAGCGAAGGGGCCGAGGCGGGCGGTTTGACCGTAGGCAAGGGTCGGCGTGTCCCCTGCCGGATCGCCCATACATTGATCGCCGGTGCAGGGGGTGAAGTTGCCGCTGTCGTCCATGCTCACCGATTGCGTCGATGAGGCGCTCTGACAATAGGCGGATGCAGGCTCGTCGTCGGCGTGCAGCTCGCAGCTGATATTTCCCGACGGGGACAGGAAATAGCAGTCCGTCTCCGAGTAGCAAGCCAGGTCATCCGCGGCGGCCTGCGGTATGGCGCTGAGGCAGCCAGCAGCCGCGACCAAGCCTGTCGCAATCGACACCCGCACTCGCATTCGCTGGGAGTACGGCGAACGAGCGGCTCCGCGAGATCCTATACGCGGAATCCGGGATGGCATCCTTCAAATCCCGCTGTTTGTCAAAGGATTCGAATAGCCCAAACAGTGACCGCGTGGAATGCGTTGGTGCGCTTCACCCTGGGTGTTCTCGTGGCTGCCTGACCGCCTATCCCCGCACTGGAGGATCGGTCGCTGCACCCCGTGCGCCCTGAACCAGGCTCGCGATCGCGTTGCGCGGTACCGAAACTTCGGTGGCTTCTATGGCGGGATGAATCTGATTCTGGTTGGCGGGGCCGACTGCGACGTCGGGATCGATCGAGACTGGTTGTCCGGCAATGGCACTCATCTGCCGTGCCACGATCGGTTAGATGACGTGCAACCGCTTGGCGCCGGGGACGAAGTGCAGGCCGGCGTGGGGACGTGCAGTTCCTGCGCCGGGCGCGCTCGAGGAGAAGACCATCTCGATGTTCACCGCCGGCCCCGGACGCGGCGGTGGCCGTTCCCGCCAGGCCGAGGTCGGCAGCAACGGTGTGACGGCGGCCACACCGTAAGAATCTTTCAAGGATTCGCGTAGCACCGGACCTGACTGTTTTCTCAGCAGCGCCTCAACAGCGGGCGCCTCAAGAGAAAAAGGATCACGACGATGTCCATCACGACTCGGCTTGACGGCCGAACTCCTCTTTCACGTTTCAACGACGGCGCTTCGGGGCAACCACCAGCAAGGACGCGGCACCGCGCCGACGAAGCGGTGCTACCCCGAGCAAATTGGTGCAGGGACAACTGCACCGCAGGATGTAGGGGGATCTGCGGCATGTCACGGCCGTACGAAGGGGAATGGTCGACATCGGTCGTCATCGTTGGCAGCCATCGAGTCGTATACGCCGGCATCGAGGTCGGGTTGAGCGACAGCCACCCACGCATAACGATCCTTGGGCATTTCGCCAGCGCAGCGGAATTTGCAGCGACGCACCCGACCACAGGTCCGGGCCCGGTGGTGCTGTTTGACCTGCCGTGTGAGGGCGGCGGGCAGGACCTGGAGGCGCTTCGTCAGATCTGCGACACGGGCCACCGCGTCATCGTCTATACGTGTTTGGTCGATGACGACGTCGTATCAGCCGCTCTGGACGCCGGCGCCATCAGCTGTATTGCGAGGGCCGAACCCGAACACGTGCTGGCCGCGGCGATCTATGCCGCGCACAGCGGTCGCCCACACGTTGGCCCGAAAACAGCGCGAGCGCTTGCGCAATGAAGGCCAGAGAGCGCGGCCGCGCCTGAGCCTGCGAGAACAGCAAGTCCTCATCGCCTGGTTCCAAACCGAGAACAAGCATGCGGTCGCCGAGATGTTGTACATCGAACCCTCTACGGTGGCGACCCACCTGCAACGAGTGCGGGCAAAGTATTCGGCGGTCGGCAGACCGGCCCCCACAAAGGCGGCTTTGGTTGCCAGAGCGATCCAAGACGACATCCTCAGCGTCGATGACCTGTGATGTTCCAAAGCTGCCACAGATAGCGGATTCAATATTGCCGCGCTTTGGCTATCTGAACACATGCGACTTTCTGTCATATGAACAGATGAACTCGTGCACTTTCGCTTTGTCAGCAACATAACGGCTGCGTAAATTAGGCCATACTCCGCTTCCCCGTCGGCACTACGCCGGCGGGGAAGCGCGGTCACTGGTACTCGAGAGGGGAATGAGCATGAAGAGAATGATTGCCGCAGGAGCGCTGGCTGCGGGGGGGTTACTGACCCTCGGCCTGGGTGTGGCCCAAGCTGACGAGGTTCAGGTGGAGGGCAACTACGCCACGATTGAGGCGTGCCAGGCAGACGGCCCGAACGTCGAGATCAATTACGACAACGACGCCTACTCGCATTGGGATTGCCGACAGGGCGACGATGGCCTGTTTTACCTGTATCTGAGCAATTAGTCC
>CAWJJA010000016.1:0-108992 GCA_963843135.1 uncultured Actinomycetota bacterium | reverse complement strand
GCTGGTGGATCCGCAGGCGACTGCACGAAGGCCTCGTGCACCTTGCCGATGCCGCATTCGCTGTGGGCGCCGACTTCGACCCGGCGCCGGAGCTTGCCGCCGATGCGATCAACGAGTGGATCGAGCTGATGGTGGTCCAGGCCGATCGCCACTCTCCGCCGGTGCAGCGGGGTCGCACGCTGCACCTGCATGCCACCGATGCCGGCCTGGGCCCGACCGGCGAGTGGACGATCACCAACGACGAAGAAGGCCTGTCCTGGACGCACGACCACGGCAAGGGCGACGTCGCGCTGCGCGGACCGGCGAAGGACCTGCTGCTCGCGATCGTGCGCCGACGTCCCGCGACCGAATCGGGGATCGAGGTTTTCGGCGATACCGAGGTGTGGGACGCATGGCTCGAACGAACGCCGTTCTGATTGGTACCTTCACGACTGTGACGACTTCGGAGATCGCGACCGTCCTTGCTTGGCATGACGCGCTCAATGCGGATGACCTCGACACCCTGATTCAGGTTTCCAGCGATGACATCGAGTTCGGCGACGCCAATGGCGCAGGACAGGGACATCACGCCCTGCGCGAATGGGCGAGTTCGTTGGAAACGTCGGCAACCATGCCGGGCCGGATGTATGTCCGCGACGGTGTGGTGGTCGCGGAGGAAGAAGACGGAAAGGCGGCAGCGTTCCGGGTGGTGCACGACCACGTCACCTCGGTGTTCCGCCACGACGACCTCGCATCGGCCCTGGCCGCCACCGAGCTGACCGAACGGGATATCGCGGGCTGATGAAAGGCATCATTCTTGCCGGCGGATCGGGGACACGGCTGTACCCGATCACCCAGGGTGTCAGCAAGCAACTGGTGCCGGTCTTCGACAAGCCGATGGTCTACTACCCGCTGTCGACTCTGATAATGGCGGGCATCCGAGACATCCTGGTGATCACCACAGCGGAGGACGCACCCGCCTTTCACCGACTGCTCGGCGACGGCTCGAGTTTCGGCATCAATCTCACCTATACCGTGCAGGACGAGCCCAACGGCCTTGCGCAGGCGTTCGTCATCGGTGCCGACCACATCGGCAGTGACTCGGTCGCTTTGGTGCTGGGGGACAACATCTTCTACGGCCCGAGCCTGGGCACGAGCCTGACTCGGTTCCAAAAGATCGACGGCGGTGCGATTTTCGCGTACTGGGTGGCCAATCCCTCGGCCTATGGCGTTGTCGAGTTCGATGCCGAGGGCACCGCGCTCTCGCTGGAGGAGAAGCCTGCCGCCCCGAAGTCGCACTACGCGGTTCCCGGCCTCTACTTCTACGACAACGACGTCGTCGAGATCGCCCGCGCGCTAAAGCCCTCGGCGAGGGGCGAATACGAGATCACCGATGTCAACCGGACGTATCTCGAGCAGGGCCGACTTTCGGTGGAGGTGCTGGCTCGCGGAACCGCGTGGCTGGACACCGGAACGTTCGACTCGCTGCTGGACGCGAGTGACTACGTGCGCACCATCGAACGCCGACAGGGTTTGAAGATCGGCTGCCCGGAGGAAGTATCCTGGCGGGCCGGGTTCATCGATGACGACCAGTTGGCTTCCCGCGCAGAGACTCTGCTCAAGTCCGGATACGGCGCCTATCTTCTGGAGCTGCTGGAGCGCTAGGTGTCGCGAGCATCGCGGCGATCGCCGTCGTCAACGGCACGGACAACGCCAGCGCGATGCCGCCAACCGCGGAGCGCGCAATCTCGATCGCGACACTCTCGCTCGTCAGCACATCGCTCAGTGAGCGGTTGGCGACGCTGAACAGCAACAGCAGCGGCAGCGCACTGCCCGCGTAGGCGAGCACCAGCGTGTAGACGGTGCTGGCGATGTGGTCACGACCGACCCGCATCGCGCCGACGAACACCGCGCGGCGGGAGGTGCCGTCGATCGCGGCCAGCTCGAATGCCGTCGATGCCTGCGTGACGGTGACGTCGTTGAGCACACCCAGTGAACCGACGATGAATCCGGCCAACAACAGGCCGGTGATCGACACATTGCCCAGGTACGTCGCGACCGCGTTGTTCTCCTCCTCGGACAGGCCGGTCAAGTGCGTCAATTCGATTGCGGCCCAGGACAATACCGCGGCCAGTAACAGCGATGCCAGTGTGCCGAGCAGTGCTGCGCTGGTGCGCAGGCTCACGCCGTGCGCCAGGTAGATCACCGCGTACAGGATCACTGCCGAAGCCACCAGCGCGACGGGGATGGCGGGGGTCCCGTCGCGCAGGGCGGGCAACATGAACACGACCAGCACCCCGAACGCGACGACGATGCCGATCATCGCCCGGAATCCGCGCCATCGGGCGACTGCCACGACCACCACCGCGAACGCCACGGCCAGTCCGATCAACGGCCACGTCCGCTCGTAGTCGTAGAAGGAGTAGGTCGTGGTGCCGGTCGGGTCGACCTGGCGGGTGATCCGGATCTTGTCACCGACCGCGAGCGCAGGCTGCCCAGGTCCGCCGCTGAACTCCAGCGCCGTGTTGGCGCCCGCGTTCGGGCCGGAGTCGATCGCCACGAAGGCCTGCACGCAGTCCCGGGTGCCCTGCGACGGCGGCGGCGGGGCCGTCAGCACGGCTCCCACCGACTGGTAACCACAGGCCGCCGCGCTGCTTGACACCACGTGACCCGCCTCGGTGGTGACCGCACCGCCGGCAGAGTTCTGGAACGGCAGCGGGATGTCGACCTTCTGCTGACTCGGCCAGAGCCATGCCGCCCCGGCCAGGGTGATCACGCCGATGGCGATCAGCAGTCCGACGACGATCTTGGCGGCCAGCGGCCCCAACGGTGATGGTCCGTTCAGGGAATGCGAATGGGCGTGGGAGTGCGTCACCCGCAACAGGGTAGAGGCCGGAGTTGAGCGTCTACTGGCGGTAGCTGACGAGGAAGTTACCCAGCCGCTCGATGGCGTTGGCCAGGTCGCGGGCCCATGGCAGCGTCACGATCCGTAGGTGGTCGGGCGTCGGCCAGTTGAAGCCGGTGCCCTGAGTGACCAGGATCTTCTCCTGCAGCAGCAGGTCGAGAACCAGTTGTTCGTCGTCGACGATGTCGTAGACCTCGGGGTCCAACCGCGGGAATGCGTACAGCGCGCCTTGGGGTTTGACGCACGACACCCCGGGAATCTCGTTGAGCGCCGACCATGCGACGTCGCGTTGCTCGAGCAGCCGACCGCCCGGCAGCACCAGATCCTCGATGCTCTGATGCCCGCCGAGAGCGACCTGAATGGCGTACTGGGCCGGCACATTCGGGCACAGACGCATATTCGCCAAGAGGCTGATGCCCTCCAGGAAGCTGCCTGCGTGTTCCTTGGGCCCGGTGATCACCAGCCAGCCGGAGCGGTATCCGGCCACGCGGTAGGCCTTGGACAGGCCGTTGAACGTCAGTGTCAGCAGATCCGGCGCCAGTGTCGCCAGGCTGATGTGCTCGGCGTCGTCGTAGAGGATCTTGTCGTAGATCTCGTCGGCGAGCAGCAGTAGTTGATGCTTGCGCGCCAATTCGACCATCTGCTCGAGGATTTCGGTGCCGTACACCGCGCCGGTGGGGTTGTTCGGATTGATCACCACCAGTGCCTTGGTGCGGTCGGTGATCTTCGCCTCCAGATCGGCGATGTCGGGCTGCCAGCCCTGGGTCTCGTCGCAGAGATAGTGCACCGGCGTGCCCCCGGCCAACGAGGTCGACGCGGTCCACAGCGGGTAGTCCGGAGCGGGGATGAGTACCTGGTCGCCGTTGTCCAGCAGCGCCTGCAACGTCATCGTGATCAGTTCGGAGACCCCGTTGCCGAGGTAGACGTCATCGACGTCGAATCGAGGGAATCCCTCGATCACCTCGTAACGGGTGAACACCGCGCGACGGGCGGCCTGGATGCCCTTGGAGTCGGAGTACCCCTGCGCGTGTGGCAGCGCCTGGATCATGTCGCGCATGATCACGTCGGGCGCTTCGAACCCGAACGGGGCCGGATTGCCGATGTTCAGTTTCAGGATGCGGTGACCCTCGGCCTCGAGTCGTGACGCGTGCTCGTGCACCGGGCCGCGGATTTCGTAGAGAACGTCCTGCAGCTTGGATGACTGCGTGAACGTGCGCGGTCGCGGATGGTGTCCGGCGGATTGGAAGGGCACGTGCTGCGTCGTCACATCCACCATGGTCTCATTGCCGTCCAGCAAATATCGAAAAACGCTGCTCAGCGTTTGCCGGGCGGGCGGGCGCCCTTCGCGATGCCCAGGCCCTTGACCGGCGCAGAAGGTGTTTCGCCGTTGCCGTCCGAGGAGGGTTCGGGCGCAGGGCTGGATTCGCCCTCGGACTCCGGTTCCGGCTGTGGCGAATCCGGTTTCGGAGTGGGTGCCGCAGGCGCGGCTTTCTTGGCGCCGGGCCGTCGCGCACCGGCGGCGATTCCCAGGCCCTTGACCTCAGGCTCGGGCTTGGCGGGTTCGGCGGGCGCCTCCGGCTCAGCTTTTGGCTCCGCCTTGGGTGCTGTCGCTGTCTTGGCACCGGGCCGTCGCGCGCCTGCGGCGATGCCCAATCCCTTGACCTCGGTCTCGGGCGCAGCCGTTGATGCCTCGGGCTCCGCCTTGGGCGCCGCGGCCTTCTTGGCACCGGGACGCTTGGCGCCACCGGCGATACCGAGGCCCTTAACGGGTGCTGCTGCCGCGGCCGGCTTTTCGGCGGGCTCTGCAGACGCTGCGGTCTTCTTGGCGCCCGGGCGCTTCGCGCCGCCCGCGATGCCGAGACCCGTGACGGGTTTGGTGTCGGCAGTCGTGGCCTTGGCGGCCGGTTCGGGTTTGGCCTCCTCGTCGGCCTTGGCCGGTGCCTCTTTGGTGGGTGCGGACGCCTCGACGCGGGCAGCGCGCTCCTCGGCTTCCTTTGCGGCGGTTCCCTTCTCGGGCAGTGTCACACTGCTCGTGTCGAGCGAGTTCAGCAGCAGCTGAGCCACGTCGAGCACCTCGGCCTTGGGAACGTCCCTGGCCGCGGCGACGTCGTCCACGCCGTCGGTGATCATGACGCGGCAGAACGGACAGCCGGTGGCAATCGTCGACGCGGTGTCCATCGCCTCTTCGGTGCGTTCGGTGTTGACACGTTTACCGATGTGCTCTTCCATCCACATCCGCGCGCCGCCGGCGCCGCAGCACAGGCCCCGGTCTGCGTGGCGCGGCATCTCGGTCAGCTTCGCCCCGGACGCGCCGATGAGCTCGCGAGGCGCCTCGTACACCTTGTTGTGCCGACCGAGGTAGCAGGGGTCGTGATAGGTGATGTCCGGGCCGTTCGAGCCACCGTCGGCGGGCGTCACCGGCACCAGCTTCTTGTCGCGGATCAGCCGATTCAGCAGCTGGGTGTGGTGCAGGACGGTGTAATCGCCGCCCACTTGCGGATATTCGCGACCCAGGGTGTTGAAGCAGTGCGGGCAGGTGACGACGATCTTGCGATCCACGCGTTCGACACCCTCGAAGAGCTCCGTGAGTGTCTCGACGTTCTGGGCGGCCAGCTGCTGGAAGAGGAACTCGTTGCCCGACCGGCGGGCCGAGTCGCCGTTGCACGTCTCACCCTCGCCGAGCACCAGGTACTTCACGCCGGCGGTCGCGAGCAGTTCGGCGACGGCCTTGGTGGTCTTCTTGGCCCGGTCCTCGTAGGCGCCTGCGCAACCCACCCAGAACAGGTACTCGTATCCCTCGAAGGACTCGACGTCCTTGCCGTAGACCGGAACGTCGAATTCGACCTCGTCGATCCAGTTGGTGCGGTCCTTGGAGTTCTGGCCCCACGGATTGCCCTTGTTCTCAAGGTTTTTGAACAACACGCCGAGCTCGCCTGGGAACTCGGATTCCATCATCACCTGATAGCGGCGCATATCGACGATGTGGTCGATGTGCTCGATGTCGACCGGGCACTGCTCGACGCATGCGCCGCAGGTGGTGCACGACCACAGCACGTCGGGGTCGATGACACCGCCCTGTTCGAGGGTCCCCACCAGCGGGCGGGTCGCCTGCTCGGGTCCCGAACCCATGATGCGCTCGAAGCCGGACTCGGGCACGTGGTGCTCTTCGTCGTGCTTGGTTTCGAGAAAACCGCCCTCGGTCGACTCGAGCTCTTTGGCGACGGTCTCGGTGGCGCCGCCCTCGGCGGTGTTCTCGAGCGGGGATTCCTTGTCGCCGAGGATGTATGGCGCCTTGGCGAACAGGTGATCGCGGAGGTTCATGATCACGAGCTTGGGAGACAACGGCTTACCGGTGTTCCACGCCGGGCACTGCGACTGGCACCGTCCGCATTCGGTGCACGTGGTCATATCGAGGTAGGCCTTCCACGTGAAGTCCTCGATCTTGCCCCGGCCCAGCA
This sequence comes from uncultured Actinomycetota bacterium, assembly GCA_963843135.1. GTDB lineage: Bacteria > Actinomycetota > Actinomycetes > Mycobacteriales > Mycobacteriaceae > Mycobacterium. The sequence continues at coordinate 102,650 of CAWJJA010000016.1, read as the reverse complement.
CCGCATCCTCGGCGGGATCCTCGAAGTCGATCGGCTCGCCGTTGTACTCGACGGGCAGCAGCGGGCCCAGCCCGTCGGGCATCCGCTTGAACGTGACGTTGACCGGGGCCAGGCCGATGTGCAGGTGCTTGGAGTGCAGCACGATCAGCAGGAAGATCAGCATCACCGCGATGTGCCCGATCAGCGCCAGCGTCTCGACCCACTCGTTGGCGGATGCACCAAGGGGATGTAGGACCCAGCCCATGAACTGGGAGAAGAAGGCCCCGTTGCCGTAGGGCAGGGCTCCGGTGTTGGCGCCCGCGCCGCGGACCAGCGCGTAGGTCCAGATGACGTTGAAGATCATGAACAGGATCAGCCAGGCGCCGCCCGTGTGCGAGCCGTAGAAGCGGGAGTCGCGGCCGTGCTTCTTGGGCTCGCGGACAACGCGGATGATCGCGAACGTGATGATGCCCAGCAGCACCGCGACGGCGAAGAAGTCCTGCAGGAAGCCCAGCGCGTCCCACCGGCCGACGATGGGGATGTGGAAGTCGTGATCGACGACCTGACCGAAGGCCTCGAGGTAGACCGTGGCGAGGACGAAGAAGCCCCACATCGTGAAGAAGTGGGCCATGCCGGGGATCGACCACTTCAGCAGCCGAGTTTGCCCGAAGACCTCCTCGAACTGCGTGGTGATGCGCTTGCCGAGGTTGTCCTTGCGGTTGTTCGCGACGCTGGTCTTGGCGCCCGACCGGATGAGGTTAGTCAGGAACAGGACGCGCTTGAGCGCGAATACACCGACGACGGCGAGCATCAGGGCCACGACGACGATCCTGATCAGCATCTGGGTTTCCACCGCACGCCTCCCGTTCCTAAGTTACTCATCAGTAACTTAGCCAATGTTACCCGTCGGTAACTTTCGCTAGATGCCTGCTCATAGTTACACCTTGCGAAGAAACAAAGCTACGCAGGTTTACCTAACTAGCCTTCGCCGGTGCCACGGCACGGGTGTCGGCGGGCGCGTTTTCGCCCGAGGCGCTGCCCTTTGAGGGATCCCGATCGGTGCCGGTGTGGGTGTGCTCACACGCGGTTAGAACGTTCAGTTCTGCTCAGTTCTGCGGCGCGACCATCGCACGCAACATCGACAACATCTCCGAGCGAGACTCTGCGCCCAGCCGCCGACGAATCCGTGCGACGTGGTGCTCGACGGTTTTTGCCGAGATGAACAGCTGCGTTCCGATGTCGCGATACGGCATACCCAGCAGCAGCAGTTCCGCGACTTCGTGCTCGCGGTCCGACAGCCTCGTCGACGAGGGGCGGGTGGGCCCGGGCTGGGTTCCGACGGCGGAGGACGCGTCCGGCGTCGCATCAAGCGCGGTGGTCTGTTTGAGGTCGCGGGCAAGCGCCAGCATGGTGCCGGAGACGCGCGCGTCGGGAGTGTGCAGCGCCGCCTGGCCCGCCAGCCGGGTGGCATCCCAGGTGAGGCCGAACTGTGAAAGTGAGTGCGCCGCGGCATTGACTTCGTCCGTGTCGACGTGGTTGGCGAGCACCCGCAGCCAGGTGCGGCCGGCGTGGGCGAGGGCCTTGGCGAAGGGGCTCTGGCCAGCCGCCGCGGTGAGCGCCTGACCGTGCGGCGCAACCGCGTCAGGTGAATTGGCCAGGATTCCCGCATGCACGCCGGCCCAGTGCAACGGCACCGACCACAACAGTGGGTTACCGAGCGAGCCCAGGAGCGCGAACGCCTCGTCGAGAGTGTGTTGGAGTCGGTCGACCTGGCGTAGCCGGGCCGCAGCCACCCACAGCTCGCCCAGCGGAAGCAGTGAGAACAGGTCCACCGAATATTCGGCGAGCACTTCGGCCGCCGCGTACCAATGCTTCTGCACCGCTCCGCTGTCGCCGCTTCGGCGGGCGATCGCCGTCTGCAGGGCCGCCGCCCACAGCGCATCGCGGCGGTGCAGCGTCCCGGTTGAATCGGTGTCGGCGGCCACCGCGGTGACGTCGGCGGTCGCCGCGGCCAGGTGCCCGTCGAGCATTCGCACCCAGCCCTGGAGAAGCCGGTGCCTGCGCGCGATGAACGCCGTGTTCTCCGGGCTGTCCTCCAGCGAGCCGCGCACGGCACGGCCGATGACGCTGCGGGCCCGTACCGGATCGCCGCCGTGCAGGGCCGCCAGCGTCACAAGCGCCGCGGGGGTGTCGGGTGCCACGCCCGTCGGCTGTTGTTCGGCAGTGATCGACTGGCCGAGCCGGGCGACCGCCGCCGGGTAGGGCGCCTCGAGGGACAACAGCAGTCCCTCGGCCAGGCTGCGGGCCGCGCGTGAGGTCGATGTCGGCGGGCCTGCGTTCTCGGCTCCCAGCGCCGCGCGTGCAGCGGGTGCGTCCCCGACAGCGAGCGACACGATGGCCCCCGCCGCGCCGACGAACGCGTCGGGATATGGCCCCAGCCAACGGAACAGATCGGCCGCCTGGCCGGCGCTACCGTCATGGGCTGCGATGCTGGCCGCGATCCGGACCGCCGCCGCGCGTTCGGCCAGGTCTTCGGAGCCGAGCAGTTCATCGGCTATTCGGCCCGCGGTCGTGCAGTCACCCGTCAGAGCGAGCGCGTCCGCCAATCGCGAGTTGAGTTTCGTCGCCCCCGCGTCCGCGGCCGCACGGTAAAGCCTTGCGGCCCTTGCGGGTTGACCGTGATTGTTAGAGGCAAGTTCTTCCAGTGCGCTCGCCAGTCGGTCGTCGCGCAGTCCGTGCTCGGCCAATCGCAGAGCGAGATCAGCTGACAGCGTTGAGGATTCGATCTGGGAGACGAGCAGCGCGATCTCGGTATCGTGGTGCCGCGCGGTCCCGATGATCTGAGCGATGCACCGGTGCACGGAATGCAGGAACATGTGGCTGTGCGACGGCTCGATCAATCCGCTGGCACGGGCGCGGTCCACCAGGAACTGAGCGTCCTGCGCCGAGATCCGCAGCGTCGCCGCGACGTCGTCGGGCCCGAGTTCGGGGCTCAGCGACGTCACCAGCAGGGTGTCCAGTACCGGCTCGTCCAGTCGGCGCAGTCGCTCGATCAGCGCGAAGCTGGCTGTCTCCGCGATCGCGGTCGCGGGCGTCTCGCCGTCGCTAGAGGCGGCCGCGGAGATCGCCGGCTGCAGCAGAAACGGCAGTCCGGCCGTCGACACCATGACCGCGCGGACGAACTCGGTCGTCGGTACGGCGCCGAGTATTTCGGTGGCAAGACGAGTGACTTCGGGCGGGCCCAGCGTGCCGATCGACACGACAGGGTTCTCGCGTTCGATCGCGGTGGCCAAAGCGCTCAAGGCCGGCCGGTGCGCCAGGGGTTCCATCGCGACGACGACCGTGGAGGCGGGATCTGCGACCCTGTCAACGAGCTGTTCGAGTTCGCCGTCGCCGAGCAGATGTGCGTCGTCTATGACCACCGCGGCTCCCGGATCGTCGCCGCTGCGGGGTGGCCGGGTGAGCACCGGCACTCCGCTCGTCCGCAGTGCTGATCGCACCGCCGCGAGTACAGAACTCTTGCCGCTGCCGATGCCACCGGACACCAGGATCTTGACCGGGTTGCCCGGCGCAACGGTCAGTGCCGCGACGGCGTCACGCGCGGACGGTGGGATCTCGGTCGCTGGGTCCGGCGCCGGCTTTGACATGGATCACGTGCCGTCGTCGCCGATCACCACGTCCGGTGTCGTGGTGATCGGCTCTTCGGTGGTCGTCGGAGGCGCGGTGGTGGTCGGCGGCGTGGTGGTGGGCGGGGTGGTCGTGGTGGGCGGGGTGGTCGTCGTGGTTGTGGCTGTTGTCGTGGTGGTGGTGGTGGTCGTGGTCGTGGTCGATGAAGACGGCGTCGTTGTCGTCGTGGTCGACGACGGGGGAGGTGGCACGACCGTTGTGCTCGGGCGCCCGTCGGACCCCGTGACGGTGATGGTCTCCGATGTGGCGGGTGGACCTGCGGGCGAAGGGCCGGTTTCGACGGTCGTCGCCGTCTCGGTCACTGGACCGTTGGTGCCCGTGCCGCTCGTCAACGTGACCGCGAGACCACCGACGGCCAACAGCACTGCGGCCGCCGCGGCCCCGAACAGAATGGTCGGGCGCTTGTACCAGGGCAGCGGCCCGGGTTCCGGTGTGAAGCCTTCCTCTTCATGACTGAACTCCATTGAGGGGCGGGCGGCGCTGGTCGCCGCTTGGTCGAAGGTGTAGTCCTCGCCCGCATACGGAACGGGCTCGTCGCCCGCGGGTGCGTCGTCTTGCGACCAGGCGAGCGCACGGAACGTTGATGACCCCGGTGCATCGCCCGCCGCGTCGCCCGCCGCCGCACCGGCCGCCGCTCCTGCGACCCACCCCGCCGTCGGGGCCATCCCCGTAGGTGCGTCGGCCGCGGTGGCCATTCCGGTCGCTGCGTCGGCACTGTCGGCCAGCAGCGCGGAGCCAGCGGCCACGCTTGCCTGTGGCTGCGGCGTTGTGACGACGGGGGCGCGCAGCCGCGTCGACAGCTGCTGGGTGACCAGCGGGATGTTTGCACCTCCGCCGACGGTGGCGACGGCTGTGATGTCCGAAGCTGCAATGTTGTTGCGCTGCAACGTTTCTTCAAGCGAGTTGAGTAGACCGTCCAGCGGCTCGGCGATGAGCTGTTCCAGCTCGGTGCGTGTCACGCGGACATCGGATGCAAAGCCGGGCAGGTCGGCGTGGACGGCCGTGGCCGTCTCGGCGGACAACTGCTCCTTGGCCACCCGGCAGTCGTTGCGCAGCCGGGCCAGCGAACCGACCGCCGCCGTGCTTGCGGGATCGGAATCGTTTGCTTCGGCGATGCCGGCAACCACATGATTGAGCACAGCCTGATCGATCTGGTCGCCGGAGAAGTCCGGATATCGGACCGTCTCGCCGATGGTGTCGAAGTTGGCGCCCGCGTTGGCCAGCGTGACGCTGGTACCGCTGCCACCGAAATCGCAGAGCACCACGACGCCGTTCGACGGCAACCCCCGTGCCGACTGCAATGCGGAAAGTGCGGCAACGGAATCCGGAACCAGCGCCGGAACCACGCCGCCGGGTGCAAGGCTTCCCCTGGCACGTAGCGCCCCGCGCAGCGCTCCCACGGTCGCAGCACTCCAATGCGCAGGCACCGCGATCGCCATGGGCGCCCCGCCGCCCACTGTGCGGGCCATCGCGTCGAGTGCTTCGACAAGCACCTGCTCCCCGCGGTGCGGTGAGCCATCAGCCGCCACCAACGGCACCGGGTCGCCCACGCGCTCGACGAATCCGCTCAGCACCATGCCGGGTTGATGGGAAGAAGGATTCGCCGAGAATTCCGAGGGCACACCCACTTCGGGGTCTCGCCCGTCGAACACGGTCAACACGGAACGTCGTATGACTGGGGGGCGGCCTGCGCGAGCCGCCACCAAATTGGTCATGCCAATCGACAATCCGAGAGCGTCGCTCATCTCCACCTCTGCGTTTCGGCCGAACCTCACGATAGCGGCTCAGCACACCAATCCACGGCACATCCCCCTATGCCGCAAAACCCCTAACGCAGAGTCCCCTAATGCCCCGGCTGCAGAGGTGGGTTTCACACCGATCTCTGCGGCGACAGCCGCCGATAGCATCGTTGGCAAGCCGTCGGGCTTGCTATCTCTAGCCGCGTATATCTCCAATGGGAAGGAGGGTGTTTCATGGCCAACTCGCTTCTGGACTTCGTGATGTCGCTCGTGCGAGATCCCGACGCCGCAGCACGCTACGCAGAAAACCCGGACCAGGCCATCTTCGACGCCAACCTCACCAATGTGACCAGTGCCGACGTCAGCAACCTGATCCCGGTTGTCACCGAGTCGCTGAGCGCGGTAGTGCCCAGCGCAGGCGCCGACGGTATCGCCGACATCGCAGACAACGTGTGGGCGAGTGGTGCCGCAACGGCCGCGTTCGATGCGTTCGACGATCAAGTGCCTGTTCAGGCCGTCGATGACGTGCACAACGTGATCACCGACCACTCGGGTATCGCTGATTCGCTTGGCGCCGACGCGTACATACCCGGTGTCGTCGGCTCCGAAGATGCGGCGCTGCAATTCGACCAGCCGATCATCGACGATCTGCCGGTCATCGACCTGCCTGCCGACGTCGATCCGGACGACACCATCATCGAGGTCGCCGACATGGACTCCGACCCGTCGGGGTTTGACCTGTTCTAATTCTCAGCACCGAACATCAGCGACCAGCACACCACGACTGCGCGGCCCGAAAGGACCGCGCAGTTTCGCGTTCCCGCCAGGCGATCACCACCCCCTAACGACCCCCTAATCCCCTAACGAGGGCCGCAGCCGCAACCCGGCATGCCCCGGCGCAAGGAGGGGTTTCGACCCCGTTTCGAGGGGGCTGCGCGCTCCATAACGTGGTCATCAGATCGCCGGGCAGCCCGGTGACAAGCTCCCCGACACGACAAACAAAGGAACAGAAATGACGAACGTGATCGACTGGCTCCTCGACCTCTTCCGTGATCCGGTCCGTGCCCAGGAATTCATCACCGACCCGGCCCGCTCGATGGCCGCAGCCAATGTCTCCAACGTGAGTGCGGCTCAAATGCAGGCGGTCGCCGCCACGGTCGCGCCTGCCGCGGTCCTGCACGGCGGCGGGGATCCCGTCTTCGGACTGCAGCAGGCCGTTGCCCAGACCCACGGCATCGCCTTCGCCCCGCAGCGCCAGACCGACGTGCTGTCGAACAACGACACGCTCAGCCACAACGACACCCGCTTCATGAGCCCCGAGACCCACCTGGCCAACACCGCGGGTGAGGACCAGCAGCAGGGGGTCGGCAACTTCGACCTGGACTTCGGCGACATCACCTTCGGGGACAAGACGACCAACACCGCCAACGACGGCGGCGTGGTCAACACCGGAACTGCAGGCGACATCGACACGACCAACGTCGAGGGTGACGGAAACGTGGTCGGTGACGACAACGAGAACGTCAACACCGGCGATATCGACGACTCCAACGTCAACATCGGCGAGGACAACGACATCGACGACAGCGGCGATCAGACCGCGGGCGGCGACATCATCTCCGACAACGACGGACCGGTCATCAACGACAACGACATGAGCGGCGGCTCCGGTGGCGGCGCGGTTGGCGGCGACGGCGGCGGTGGCCTGATCGGCATCGGCAACGACGGCGGGGACGCGACCGGCGGCGCAGGCGGCTCCGGTGGCGGCATCGTCATCGTCGACAACGACACCACCAGCGTCGGCGGAAACCAGACGACGGTCGACGGCGATGCGTCCGGGGACGTCTCCGGTGGCTTCGCGGTCGTGGACAACTCAGGCCAGGACACCGCGGTCGACAACTCGATGGACAACTCCGGCCAGGACCACTCGGTGGACAGCTCCGTCGACAACTCGACCGAGGTCAGCACCTCCCTCGACGTCGACAACTCGGTCGACGCGAGCCTGTTCTGACCCCCAGCACGAAACACCGCCGCTGGCGGGGATCGAAAAGCGATCCCCGCCAGTTGGCACATCTACCGTGAGTACGGCAGCCCACACACGCAGAGGATTTGATGACGCAACCCAGCGCCCCCCGCAAGGCCACGCCCGGCGAGCCGGCCAGAGGAGTGAAGGTCATCGTCGAACTGATCGACCACACCAGCAGGATCGCCGATGCGAACGAGCGCGGTGATCTGGTCGAGCGTCTGGTGCGGGCCAAGACCCGGATCACCGATCCGCAGATCCGGGTGGTGATCGCCGGGCATCTCAAGCAGGGCAAGAGCCAGCTGCTCAACTCGCTGCTCAACGTCCCGGTATCGCGTGTCGGCGACGACGAGAGCACCGTGCTGCCGACGGTGGTGTCCTATGGCGAGAACACCTCGGCGAAGCTGATCGTCGCGCAGCCCGATGGCGCGGAGCCGGAGGCGATCGAGATCCCGATGGCCGACATCAACACCGACCTGCGACGCGCCCCGCAGGCGGGCGGCCGCGAGGTGCTGCGGGTCGAGGTCACCGCCGCCAGCCCGCTGCTGAAGAACGGATTGGCGTTCGTGGACACTCCGGGGGTCGGTGGTCACGGTCAGCCGCACCTGTCGGCGACACTGGGCTTGTTGCCCGATGCCCATGCCCTGTTGATGTGCAGCGACACCAGCCAGGAGCTGACCGAACCCGAAATGACCTTCATGCGGCAGGCTTTCGAGATCTGCCCGGTCGCAACGCTCATCGCCACCAAGACCGATCTGTATCCGCACTGGCGCAGGATCGTCGACACCAACCAGGCCCATCTGGACCGTGCGGGCCTCGCGGTGGGAATGATCCCGTCGTCGTCGCTGCTGCGCAGTCACGCAATCCAGCTCAACGACAAGGAACTCAACGAGGAGTCCAACTTTCCGGCGATCGTCAAGTTCCTCACCGAGCAGGTGGCCTCACGGCAGAACGACCACATTCGCGACCAGGTTGTCGCCGAAATCCGTTCTTCGGCCGAGCATTTGACGCTGGCGGTCAACACCGAGCTGGCGGCGCTGAACGACCCCGATGTCCGCGACAGGCTGAAGGATGAACTCGAGCGGCGTAAGGACGAGGCCTCCGAGGCGCTGCAGCAGACGGCGCTGTGGCAGCAGGTCCTCAACGACGGAATCGCCGATCTGAGCACCGATATCGACCACGATCTGCGTGGCCGCTTCCGAATCATCGGCCAACACACCGAAAAGGAGATCGACTCCTGCGACCCGACGCAGCATTGGGCCGAGATCGGTACCGAGCTCGAGAACGCCATCGCCACGGCGGTCGGGGACAACTTCGTCTGGGCGTACCAACGTGCCGAAGTGCTCGCCGAGGAGGTGGCCCGCACTTTCATGGAGGCCGGCCTCGAGGCCGTCAAGATGCCGCAGATCGACGCACGGGAGATGGGCGCCGGCCTCGGCGAGATCAAGTCGCTGGCCAATCTGGAGGCCAAGCCGGTCGGCAAGGCCCGCAAAATCGGGATCGGTATGCAGGGGTCCTATGGCGGCGTGCTGATGTTCGGGATGATGACGTCGTTCGCCGGTCTCGGCATGTTCAATCCGTTGTCCCTCGGCGCGGGTCTGCTGATGGGGCGCAGCGCTTACCGGGAGAATATGGACAATCGCATGGCGCGGGTGCGCAACGAGGCGAAGCTGAACACCCGCCGGTTCATCGACGACGTCTCGTTCGTCGTGAACAAGGAATCGCGGGACCGGCTCAAAGGGATTCAGCGACAACTGCGTGACCATTACCGCGGCATCGCCAACCAGACGACCAGGTCGCTGAACGAATCGCTCCAGGCGACGATCGCCTCGGTGAAACTCGAGGAAGACGAACGCAATACCCGCGTCAAAGAACTCGAGCGGCAGCTCAACATCCTCAAACAGGTGAGCGAGAACGCGGAAAAGCTCACGACCTAAGCTGGACTCTCGATGAGCACGAGTGATCAGGTGCGCGCGATCCTTGGCGGGACCATCCAGGCCTACCGCTCCGATCCCGCCTACGCGCAGCGCCCCGACGTGCACAACGAGCTGGACGGGATTGGCCGACGGCTCAATCAGCCGATCCGTATCGCGCTGGCGGGGACTCTCAAGGCGGGCAAGTCGACTCTGGTTAATGCCCTTGTGGGAGAAGATATTGCGCCTACCGACGCCACCGAGGCCACCCGCATCGTCACGTGGTTCCGGCACGGGCCCACGCCCAAGGTGACTGCCAACCATCGGGGCGGCAGGCGGTCCAATGTGCCGATCGGCCGCGACGCCGTCGAGGGTGGTCTCACCTTCGACTTCGCCCGCCTCGATCCCGAGGACGTCGTCGACCTGGATGTCGAATGGCCCGCCACCGAGTTGATCGACACCACGATCATCGACACCCCGGGAACATCGTCGCTGTCCCGCGACGTCTCGGCGCGTACGTTGCGGCTGCTGGTGCCCGACGACGGCGTTCCGCGCATCGACGCCGTGGTCTTCTTGTTGCGCACCCTCAACGCGGCCGACGTCGCGCTGCTCACGCAGATCGGCGAGCTGGTCGGAGGGTCCGCCGGGGCGCTCGGGGTGATCGGCGTCGCCTCCCGCGCCGATGAGATCGGTGCAGGGCGCATCGACGCGATGCTGTCGGCCAAGGACGTGGCGGCACGGTTCACCAGCGAGATGGAGCGGACCGGTATTTGTCAGGCCGTGGTGCCGGTATCCGGGCTGCTTGCGCTGACCGCACGCACGTTGCGGCAGAGCGAGTTCGTCGCGTTGGAGAAGCTGGCCGGTGTTGACGCCGGTGAACTGACCAAGGCGATGCTGTCGGTGGACAGATTCGTGCGCGAGGACAGCCAGTTGCCCGTCGACGCCGCGACGCGGGCGGCGCTGCTCGACCGGTTCGGCATGTTCGGGATCAGGATCTCGATCGCCGTGCTGCGCGCCGGGGTCAGCGATTCCGTGGCACTGGCTGATGAGCTGCTCGAACGCAGCGGCCTGGTGGCGTTGCGCGATGTGATCGATCAGCAGTTCGGGCAACGCTCCGATCTGCTCAAGGCACACACCGCGTTGATGTCGCTACGACGGTTCGTGCAGAACAACCCCATCTTCGCGAGCCCGGCGATCATCGCCGACATCGATCCGTTGCTGGCCGACACACACGCGTTCGAAGAGTTGCGACTGCTCAGTCAATTACGTTCTCGTGCAACTACATTGAACGAAGACGAAATCGTCTCACTGCGCCGCATCATCGGCGGCTCGGGCACCGACGCCGCCAGCAGACTCGGCCTGCAACCCGATGCGCCCTACGACGGTCCGCGTGCCGCGTTCGCGGCTGCGCAGCGCTGGCGCCGACGCGCCGAACACCCGCTCAACGATCCGTTCACGACGCGCGCCTGCCGGGCAGCGGTACGTAGCGCCGAGGCGATGGTCGCCGAATACGCTGCTCGCGGCCGGGGCTGAACTCAGGGGGCAGGCGGAGTCACCGTTTCGGTGACCGTGCTGGTTTCTGTGCTCGTACTGACACTCGTGCTGACGCTCGTCGTCGGGGAAGTCGTCGTGGTTGTGGTGGTCGGCGGCGTGGTCGTGGTGGTCGTTGTCGTCGGCTCGGTCGTCGTCGGCGTGTAGGTCTCCGTCACGGTCTCCGGCGCCGATGTCGTCGTCGTAGGCGCCACCGATCTCGACGTCGTGGTGAGCGGCGTCAACGTGGTCTGTTCGGCGGGCCCATCACCGCCGGTGATGAGCTTGGCCAGGCCGAACACGATCAGCGCGACCACCACCGCGCCGAGGGCGCCGAACCCGACGAGCGCGGCAGGTCGGCGGTACCAGGGAACCGGGTCACCTCCCGGCGGGCCGGGCGGATCGCCGTAGTTGGCGTAGACCGTCGGGTCGTCGTCCGGGTAATTCTGGTCTTCGGGAGGTCCGTTTCGCGCCACGGGCACCGATAGTAGGCGCTCAGGGGAGGGGATTGAACGTACGCGTCACATTGGTACGTGGTCGTTGCCGCGACGTTCTGGTGGGCCTTGTTTCCTCGGTCTCTTCGGTGCGGGCCGTCGTCTGTTCAGTGGACGTCGGGCTACTCGACGACGTCGATGACGTCGATGACGTCGAAGACGACGATGAACCCGACGTCGTCGAAGACGAAGGCCCGTCGATGTCCGTCGTCTCCGGGGGACTGGTACTCGTGATCGTCTGGGTGGTGGCGGTGTCCGCCGATTGCGGGTCGGTCGCGGAATACGTGGGCGCGACGAAATCGATGGGGGCCTGCTCCGTTTCGCCGAACTGACGGGCCACAGCCGTCGCAGCGAGGATCAGCAGGCCGACCACCACGAGCGCGAGCACGCTCGCCCCGAGCACCTCGGGAGTGCGGTTGTGCCAGGGCTGCCCGTTGTCGTCGTCATCCCGGCGGGCCACGGCCACCGATAGTAGCCGCGACCTGCCCCTCGACGCTTGTTCAGCCGAGCTGAGGGAGCACCTCAGCGGCGAAGAAGTCCACGTGGTCGAGGTCGGAGGTGTCCAGTACCTGCAGGTAAATACGCTGCACGCCGAGCGCCAGATATGCGCCGAGCTTGTCGGCGATCTCGGCCGGCGTTCCCACCAGCGGGGAGTTGCTGCGTAACTCGTCGACCTCGCGGCCGATCGCCGCGGCACGACGCGCGATCTCCTGCTCATCGCGGCCGGCGCACACCACGAAGGCCGCCGAATACGTCAGTGACTCGGCAGACCGTCCGGCATCGTCCAGCGCCGCGGCGACCCGTTCGAACTGGGTTCGCAGCCACCTCCAGCGGGGCGAACGGAATGTTGAACTCGGAGGCGAATGCCGCGGTCAGCGCCGGTGTGCGCTTGGCGCCCCCGCCTCCGATGATGATCGGCGGATGCGGCGACTGGACAGGTTTGGGCAGGGCAGGCGAGTCCGCAACGGTGTAATGGGAGCCCGAATAGTCGAACGCCTCGCCGGTAGGTGTCGTCCAGAGCCCGGTGATGATGCTCAGCTGTTCGGTGAGGCGATCGAACCGTTCACCCAGTGGTGGGAACGGGATGGCATAAGCCTTGTGTTCCGCCTCGAACCAGCCCGCGCCAAGGCCCAATTCCGCTCGGCCGCCGCTCATCTCGTCGACCTGCGCGACGGTGATCGCGAGTGGGCCGGGGTAGCGGAAGGTGGCCGAGGTGACCAGCGTGCCGAGCCGGATCGTGGTCGTCTCGCGGGCGATGGCGCCCAGGGTTACCCAGGAATCTGTCGGGCCGGGCAGGCCGTCACCGCTCATCGCGGTGTAGTGGTCGGAGCGGAAGAAAGCGGAGTAGCCGGCGGCCTCCGCGGTACGGGCGACCGCCAACTGGTCGCCGTAGGTGGCGCCTTGCTGGGGCTCGACGAAGACGCGGAAGTCGAGTGGCGAATCCATGGATGCCAGCGTAGGCGTCAGCTTAGAAGACCTCGACGCCGGAGGTGTTGATGTATATGCCGTGGCCGGTGCCGTCGTTGGTGAATCGGGTCCCGTCGCTGTCCGCGGCGATCGTCCAGCCGAGCGCACTATAGGTCTGATAGTCGAGCGTGACGGCGGGGATGTTGCCGAGATTGCCGGCGACCCAGGTCATGCTGCCGTCTGCGGTGACGCTCACCCCGTTGGCGGGCATGCCGTTCACTTCGATCGAGTTGTCGAACTCCGACTCGCAACCGACCTCTTCGCGAGATATCTGGCAGCGCGTCTTCCCCGACTTGGTTTCGATGAACACATAGCCGGATTCGTCGGGTGGCAGCGTCGTCCCGCCGGGCTGGTTTGTGGTTGGCGGTGGGGACGGCGTCGGGGTGGCCGACGGCGGCGTTCGCGTCGGCCTGGTCGTCGGGAAGCTCGGCTCGGTCGGTGACCCATCCGATGACGCGACGGGATCGCCGTCGATGGTGGTGGAACAGCCGCCGGCCAGCGCGACCCCGAACAGCAGAAGCCCCACGGCGAGGCCGACTTTCGCCCGGTGCACCATGCGGTCAGGCTACGCGTCGATCACCCCGTCAGGCGTCAGCGACGGCCGTGTCACAGGCCCCGGCGCGCGGCGCGGACGGCCTGGGCGGCCTGCGCATCGGAGAAGGTCAGTTGAGCCTCGTCGCGGCCGGCGATGAACAGTGTGAGCTCGCCGATGTCGCCGGTGACCGTGAGCTCCGGTCCGCGGCCGACCGCCGCCACCGTCTCGCCATCGGGCGTCATGAGCGTCACCCTGGCCGGCACCTTTGCCATCGTCAGCCGGGCCATCATTCGCAAGCGGCCGCCGCAGGGCGGCGATGGTGTCGGCGTCGAGAGTGCGCGGCTCCCAACCGGCTTGGGCCCGGCGCACGTCTTCGTGGTGGATGAACATCTCATCCATGTTGGCGACCGCATCGAAAAGCTTGAACGGTGACAGCAGCGGCGGCCCGGACGAGATCTTGTCCACCAGCTCGTCGCACCCCGTGGACGTGGCGGTCTGCCGTTGCACCTTGTCGGTATAGCCGGCGAGAAACGGGATCGCGATGCCGGGTGCGGCGTCGAGCCTGCGCTCCCGGACCACGAGGTGCGCCGCGAGGTCACGGGTCGTCCATCCCTCGCACAAAGTCGGCGCGTCGGGTCCGGTCTCGCTCATCGTCGCCACCAGGGCATGCGCGTTCGCGTTGGGCTGCAGTCATGCGCCAACCCTAGGACGCCGCATAGACGCTGTGAATCAGCGTCCCGCCGATTTACACTCACGTCAATTAATGACGGGAAGGAACTCATGCCGACGTCAATCCTGAGGATCTTCGGGCTGGTGCGCGAATACAAGGCACGGTTCGTGATCTCACAGTTGGCGATGCTCGTCGCCGCGGCCTGCATCGTGGTCTTTGCGTCGTTGATCAAGGAACTGGTCGACCGTGGCATGGTCGCCCGCGACCAGGATGCCGCGCTCGACGCCGGAATCTGGATGCTGGTCCTCGCCGTGGCGATCGGCGTCCTGATGACGATCGCCGGATCGCAGGCGGTGTTCTTCTCCCAGGGCGTCGCGTACTACCTGCGCCGTGAGCTCTATGCCAAGGTCCAGCACTATTCGTTCGAGAACTTCGACCACCGCCCGACCAGCGATCTGATGGTTCGCCTCAACACCGATGTCGCCAACGTCCAGAATGCGGTGCTGCGGACGATCCTGCTCGGCTCGCTGGCGCCGTTCCTGCTCCTGTTCACCGTCGCCATGGCCGTCGTCAACACTCCGAACATGGTCTGGATCGTGGTCGTGGTCATCGCGGCAGTGGTGGCGGTGATGGTCGTCCTCGTGCCGGCCATCGATCGCGCCTACCAGAAGCGGCAACACGCGCTCGACGCGCTCAACAACACGTTCCAGGAGAATCTCACCGGGATGAGCGTCGTCAAGGCCTTCGTCCGCGAAGGGCACGAGATCCGCAAGTTCGACGACCGCGCTACGGCGCTGCGCGGCCCCGAATACCAGGGGGCTTGGCGGGTCGCGTTCATGGCGCCGCTGCTCACCGCACTCGGTCAATTGGCGATCGTGCTCGCCATGTGGGTGGGCGGCAACAACGTGCTCGACGACGCTGGGCTTTCCATCGGTGAACTCAACGCGTTCACCCAGTACATGGCGCTGATCATCACGCCGCTGGCGCTGCTGGCCCAAGTGATGCCGTCGATCATGCGCGCCAACGTCTCAGCCGCGCGGATCATCGCGGCCTACGAGACCGAGCCCACGATCACCGATGGTGCGGACGCTGTGGACATCGCGCACGACAACGTGCGCGGACGGGTCGTATTCGATGACGTCTCCTTCGCGTTCCGGCGCGCCGACGGCTCCTACGATCCGCCGGTTCTGAACAACGTCAGCCTCGTCATCGAACCGGGCCAACAGGTTGGCTTCCTCGGCGCAACCGGCGCGGGAAAGACGGCGTTGATCAACCTGATCCCCCGCTTCTACGACACGACCGGCGGGAAGGTCACGATCGACGGAGTCGATGTCCGCGACATCGCGCTCGACGACTTGCGCAGGATTGTCGGCGTAGCCCTGCAGGAAGCCGTCCTGTTCAAGGACGACCTGCGGGCCAACCTGAAGTTCGGCGCTCCGGAAGTAGAGGACAGCGTCATGTTCGACGCCGCCAAAGCTGCCGATGCGTTCGGGTTTGTCTCACGGCTACCAGACGATTGGGACGCGATGGTGGCTCGTCGCGGGTACAACTTCTCTGGCGGGCAGCGCCAACGCCTGGGGATCACCAGAGCGTTGACACCGCGGCCTCGGGTGTTGATCCTCGACGACAGCACCAGCGCGCTCGACGCGTCGACCGAGGGCAGGGTCCAGGCGGCGATCCCCCAGTTCATCGGCCGCGCGACGACAATATATGTGGCACAACGGATCAGCGCGCTGATCGATTTGGACCACATCTACGTGCTCGAGCATGGCGAGATAGTCGCCGAGGGTACTCACGATGAGTTACTGCAGACCAGCAGCCTCTACCGGGAGATCTACGAATCCCAGCTCGGCGGCGGGATCACCGCCGGCCTCGACGTTCAGGGTGCATCATGAGCGACGCGGCCGAACCCCGGCCAAAGCGAAACACCATGGGGCGACTCATCACCCGGATGATCGGCGGACCCCACCGCGCCCGTGCCGCATCGGCCGCGGGGTTGATGGTGGTCTCCATGCTCGGCCTGGTTGTCATCCCCTACGCCACGGGACGGGGGATGAACGTGATCGCCGGTGGCGGCACCAAGAGTGACCTCGCCCACTGGGTCATCGTCGGGGCGGTCGGCGGCGCGATCTACCTGTCGTTCAGCTTTGTCGCCGACCGCATGTTCGCCACGCTTGCCTCCGAGGCGCTCTACGGGATCCAGACCGACCTGTTCGACAACGTCCAGACGCTCTCGATGGGATTCTTCTTCAAGAACACTCCCGGTGAGTTGTCCAGCAACGTGACCAACGACGCCGAAGTCATATCGCTTTTCTACACAACGGCTTTGAGCCAGATCTTGAGGGCCAACATCCAGGTGGTGATGGTAGGCGCGATCATGTTCGCCCTCAACTGGCAACTCGCCCTCGTCGCGTTCCTGGCGATACCGGTCCTGATGGGTATCGCCTACGCGGTTGCCCGGATCTCGGGACCGGCGTTCAACACCGTGCAGGACATGCTCGGCGATGTCAGCGCTTTTCAAGAGGAGACCCTCACCGGCCACAAGGTGATCATCAGTAACAACCGCGGGAACTGGGCGACGGCCCGGCATGAGGAGCACGCCGACGGGGTGTACACGGTCGGCAGCCGCGCATTCATGGTGTCACTCATGCAATTCCCGATCACCCAGACGGTCGGTCTCATTCAGAATGTCCTCGTCCTCGTCACCGGCACGTTTCTCGTCATCGACGGTTCGACGTCGCTGGGGACGGTGCTGGCATTCGCCGGATACACCGCCTTGCTCTCGGCGCCCTTGACCGAGATCGCCGATCTGATCACCATCGCGATCAACGCGTCGGCAGGCGGTGAGCGGGTATTCCGGATCATCGACGCCCGCACCGACGTGGAGGATGCCTCAGACGCAACCGATTACGAATTCAAGGGTGGCCGGATACAGTTCGAGCACGTTGATTTCGGCTATGTGCCGCACAGTTTGATACTGCGGGACAACACATTCGATGTGGCGCCCGGCGAGAGCATAGGCATCTGCGGACCCACCGGCGCGGGCAAGAGCACGCTGATCAACATTCTCACCCGCTACTACGACATCAATTCCGGGACGATTCGGATAGACGGCCAGGACCTGTCCAAGCTGACCCAGGCCAGTCTGCGCAAGCAGATCGGTGTGGTCCCGCAAGAGGCGTTCCTGTTCACCGACACGGTGATGAACAACCTGCTCTATGCCAACGAGGCCGCCAGCGAGCAGGATGCGATCGAGGCGGCCAAGAAGGCCAACGCCCACGACTTCATCCTCGGCCTGCCGAACGGCTACGACACCATGCTGACCGAGCGGGGTGCCAACCTCAGTCAGGGGCAGCGACAGATGATCACGATCGCCAGGGCGATGGTCGCCAATCCGAAGATGATCATCCTCGACGAGGCCACGTCGAACATCGACACCCGCACCGAGAAACTCATCCAGGACGGGATGCGCAGGCTGATGGACGACAAGACGAGTTTCTCGATCGCGCATCGCCTCGCGACGATCCGCGGCTCGAACCGCATCATGGTGCTCAATGGCGGCGAGATCGTCGAGATGGCGAGCCATGACGAGCTGATGGCCGCGAAGGGGTTTTACTTCGCGCTCTACATGAGCCAGTTCAAAGGTCGGGGTACCAGCGGAGACGCCGCCGGTGGCGCGCCGGAGTTCGTCAGCACCTGACAGGCATCCGGGCATTTTGAGCGGCGGGGAACAAACCCGGTGCACCCGCCGTTGACCACTTCGATAGTTGAGTGAACTTGACTCAAGTCTGGGTTGACAGGATAAGGTTGGCCGGAGCAGTCTTGAGTGCGGTGCACTCAGACCCATAGATGGACTAATTCAGGAGGAAATACCATGGCTCGTGCGGTCGGAATCGACCTCGGGACCACCAACTCGGTCGTCGCGATACTGGAGGGTGGCGACCCCGTCGTCGTCGCCAACTCCGAGGGTTCCCGCACCACGCCTTCCGTCGTCGCGTTCGCGCGCAACGGAGAGGTGCTGGTCGGCCAGCCCGCCAAGAACCAAGCGGTGACCAACGTCGACCGGACCATCCGTTCGGTCAAGCGTGAAATGGGCACCAACTGGTCCGTCGAGATCGACGACAAGAAATACACCGCGCAGGAGATCAGCGCTCGGGTGCTGATGAAGCTCAAGCGCGATGCCGAGAGCTATCTGGGTGAGGACATCGCCGACGCGGTGATCACCGTGCCCGCGTACTTCAACGACGCTCAGCGCCAGGCCACCACCGAGGCCGGCCAGATCGCCGGGCTCAACGTGCTGCGCATCGTCAACGAGCCCACTGCGGCGGCGTTGGCCTACGGGCTGGACAAGGGCGAGAAGGAACAGACCATCCTGGTCTTCGACCTCGGTGGCGGCACGTTCGACGTCTCGCTGCTGGAGATCGGCGAGGGTGTGGTCGAGGTCCGCGCCACTTCGGGTGACAACCACCTGGGCGGCGACGACTGGGATGACCGCATCGTCGAGTGGCTCGTCGACAAGTTCAAGGGCACGTCGGGCATCGACCTGACCAAGGACAAGATGGCCATGCAGCGGCTCCGTGAGGCCGCCGAGAAGGCCAAGATCGAGCTCTCGAGTTCGCAGAGCACGTCGATCAACCTGCCCTACATCACCGTCGACTCGGACAAGAACCCGCTGTTCCTCGACGAGCAGCTGACCCGCGCCGAATTCCAGCGCATCACACAGGATCTGCTGGACCGCACCCGCAAGCCGTTCCAGTCGGTGATCGCCGACGCCGGTATCTCGGTGTCCGACATCGACCACGTGGTCCTGGTCGGCGGTTCGACCCGGATGCCTGCGGTTTCCGAGCTGGTCAAGGAGATGACCGGCGGCAAGGAGCCCAACAAGGGCGTGAACCCGGACGAGGTCGTCGCCATGGGCGCCGCGCTGCAGGCCGGTGTGCTCAAGGGTGAGGTGAAAGACGTTCTGCTGCTTGATGTGACGCCACTGTCCCTCGGTATAGAGACCAAGGGCGGCGTGATGACCAAGCTGATCGAGCGCAACACCACGATCCCGACCAAGCGGTCGGAGACCTTCACCACGGCCGACGACAATCAGCCGTCGGTGCAGATTCAGGTCTTCCAGGGTGAGCGCGAAATCGCCGCGCACAACAAGTTGCTCGGCAGCTTCGAGCTGACCGGTATCCCGCCGGCCCCGCGCGGCGTGCCGCAGATCGAGGTCACCTTCGACATCGACGCCAACGGCATCGTGCACGTTACGGCCAAGGACAAGGGCACCGGCAAAGAGAACACGATCCGAATCCAGGAGGGCTCCGGCCTTTCCAAGGAGGAGATCGACCAGATGATCAAGGACGCCGAGGCGCACGCCGAGGACGACCGCAAGCGTCGCGAGGAGGCCGACGTCCGCAATCAGGCGGAGTCGCTGGTCTACCAGACCGAGAAGATCGTCTCCGAACAGCGCGCAGCCGAAGGTGGATCGAAGATCCCCTCGGACACGCTGGACAAGGTCGACTCCGCTGTCGCCGAAGCCAAGTCGGCGCTCGAGGGCACCGATATCGCGGCCATCAAGTCGGCGATGGAAAAGCTCGGCGTGGAAGCCCAGGGCTTGGGTCAGGCGCTCTACGAGGCCACCCAGGCCGAGCAGACCGCCGGTGCTGCAGGCGAGTCGGCGGCCGGTTCGGCAGACGACAACGTCGTGGATGCCGAGGTCGTCGACGATGATGACCAGGAGCGCAAGTGAGCCAGAACGATTCGCACGAGCCGGTGACCGTCACCGACAAACGGCGCATCGATCCGGACACCGGCGAGATCCGTGAAACCGCGACCGGGCCGGCCCCAAGTGGGTCGGCCCCGGCCGCGGGCCCGGTGGCGGACGACGCCGAGGTCGATGAGCTGAGGTCCACCCTGCAACGGGTGAAGGCGGAGTACGACAACTACCGCAAGCGGGCACTGCGCGACCAGCAACTCACCGCCGAGCGCTCAAAGGCCTCCATCGTCACCCAATTGCTGCCGGTTCTCGATGACCTCGACCGGGCGCGTAGCCACGGCGATCTGGATGCCGGTCCGCTGAAGTCGGTCGCTGACAAGCTTGCGACCGCTCTTGAGGGACTTGGCCTTTCGGGTTTCGGCGACGAGGGCGACGATTTCGACCCGGCGCTGCACGAAGCCGTGCAGCACGAGGGCGACGGCACCCACCCTGTGGTCGGCACCGTCATGCGTCGCGGGTACAAGGTCGGCGATTCGGTGGTGCGTCACGCGCTGGTCGGCGTGGTCGACACGGTGCCCGATACCGCCGATAACACCGGCCCCGCCTCGCAAGAGGCCGCAGAATCAGACAACGACTAGATATCCGCTAAGGAGGTGACGCGTCATGGCCCAGCGTGAATGGGTCGAAAAAGACTTCTACAAGGAGCTCGGCGTCTCCTCTGACGCCAGCGAGCAGGACATCAAGCGGGCGGCCCGCAAGCTGCTCGCCGAGAACCACCCCGACCGCAACCCCGGCAATCAGGCGGCCGAAGACCGGTACAAGGCCGTGTCGGAAGCCAAGGAAGTGCTCTCGGATGCCGCCAAGCGCAAGGAATACGACGAAACGCGAAGGCTTTTCGCCAACGGCGGGTTCGGTCGTGGTCGCTACGGCGGCGGCGGAGGCGGCGGCAATTTCGGCGGGTTCGGTTCGGACGGCGCAGAGTTCAATCTGAACGATCTGTTCGACGCGGCCGGCGAGACCGGCGGCGCCAACATCGGCGATCTGTTCGGTGGCCTGTTCGGGCGCGGAGCCCAGCAGCCGCGGCCCACTCGGCCACGGCGCGGCAACGACCTGGAGACCGAGACCGAGTTGTCCTTTCTCGAGGCCACCAAGGGCGTGATGATGCCGTTGCGGCTCACCAGTCCCGCCCCGTGTACTAACTGCCACGGCAGCGGCGCACGGCCGGGCACCAGCCCGAAGGTGTGCCCGAACTGCAACGGGTCGGGCGTGATCAGCCGCAATCAGGGCGCGTTCGGGTTCTCCGAACCATGCACCGAGTGCCGGGGCAGCGGTTCGATCATCGAGCACCCGTGCGACGAATGTAAGGGCACCGGGGTGACCACCAGGACACGCACCATCAACGTGCGGATCCCACCGGGCGTCGAGGACGGTCAGCGTATCCGGCTGGCCGGCCAGGGCGAGGCCGGGCTGCGTGGCGCTCCCTCCGGTGACCTGTATGTCACCGTGCATGTCAAGCCGGACAAGGTGTTCGGCCGCAACGGCGACGACCTCACGGTCAGCGTTCCGGTGAGCTTCCACGAGTTGGCGCTGGGCACCACGCTTTCGGTGCCCACGCTGGAGGGCAAGGTCGGCGTTCGAGTGCCCAAGGGCACCTCCGACGGCCGGATTCTGCGCGTGCGTGGCCGCGGTGTTCCGAAGCGTTCGGGCGGCCACGGCGACCTGCTCGTGACAGTGAAGGTGGCGGTGCCACCGGACGTGGAGGGTGAGGCCGCAGAAGCGTTGGAGGCCTACGCGAAAGCCGAGCGGGCCAGTGGTTTCGATCCGCGGGCTAACTGGGCTGGTGCGTAATGCCCAAGCGAGCCAACAACGACGCGCGCACCTTCCTGATCTCGGTCGCCGCGGAGCTCGCCGGGATGCACGCGCAGACGCTGCGCACGTACGACCGGCTCGGGCTGGTCAGTCCGCAGCGCACGTCCGGCGGTGGCAGGCGCTACTCGCAGCATGACGTCGACCTGCTGCGAGAGGTCCAGAGGCTGTCGCAGAACGAGGGCGTCAACCTCGCCGGCATCAAGCGGATCATCGAGCTGACCAATCAGGTGGACGCGCTGCAGGCCCGCCTGCAGGAGATGGCCCGCGAGATCGACGAATTGCGCGCCCAGCCCAGGTCCAAGAGCACGGCTCTGGTGGTCTGGCAGCCCGGAGCCGCTCGGCGGCGACGTGCAGCCGAATGACAAGCGCTACGTCACTGTGATCGAGAACCGCGCGATCGCCGGCGTACCGGGGACCGCGAAGCGATAGCCGCCGCGACGCAGCGAGTCGGTGGGTGCGGCCATGGGCTCGATGGCGACCAGATCGTCGGCACCCGGCGCGAATATCTGTGAGGCCGGATAGCCCTGCTCGAATTCGATGTCGATGCGACGGTCACCGCCTGCCAGTGAGAACAGCGCACCGTCGGGCACGTTGTCGAAGCCGTCGTCGTACGTGATTGTCTTCAGTTCTTCGGTGTTGCCGATCCAGTGCTCGTGCGCCCCGGTCGGAATGCCCCGCCCATCCACCGGAAGCCGACGCATCGTCGGTGTCGTCAGGCTCCATTCTCCGCGCGGGACGCCGGGAATCGTGAAGTACGGGTGATAGCCGTAGCACAACGGCACCGAAGCCGATGCCGTCGCAGTGACTGTGGTCTCGATGGTGAGCCTGCGGTCCTTCAGCGATGACGGCCTGCGTGAGCACATGGGGGAACGGGAATGACGCGAGCAGCTCAGGCGTGCCGAAGTCGAGCGTCGCGGTCAGAGAGTTCTCCGACTGCGCCATGACCTGCCAGCCCGGATAGGCGGCGAGAACACCGTGGATGGGCAGACCATGCTCGTCGGCGCGCACGCCACCTTCACCGGGAGTCAGGGTGACCTCGGCGCCATCGCTTCGATACTCGTTGGCGCTCAACCGGTTTGCCCACGGGTACAGGATCGGTATGCCCATGGTCTTACCTGCGGTCACGTAGGCGTCCAGTCCGCGGCGCTGGCCGAGGAACTCGTCATCGCCGTCGGCCAACGAGGTCCCGATCATGCCTGCGGTCGGCACGAAGGTGGCCGTCAGCGGCGAGGACGGATCGCGGAGCATTACGGACTCGAACGCGGCCATGGCTGTCGATCCTGCCACGGCTGCGCTTTCGAGTCAGCCACTGCGAGTGTGAACACACTGCGAAAAGCGGAGAGCCAAATGTCGAAGTGGACACACATTCGGCAGCGGGTGCCCATTCAGTCGCAGCCTCAGGCCGGCGGATCGTGCTGGATGCGTTCAGCGGGAGCACCTTTGGCGAGCAACGCCGCCTTGGTGGCCTCGACCATGTCCGGCCCGCCACAGATCAGGATCTGCCGGTCGCCCCAGCTGCCGTATCCCGTGACGACCTCGGGCAGCGTCCCGGTCTGGCGGACGTGCAGGCCCCGTGGCGGCTGCACATCCGGGAAATCGGCGGCCCACGGAGGGTCGGTCTTGTACTCCGATACCGGCGTCACCGACAGCCATGGGTTCTGTGCGGCGATCTGCCACAGCGTGCGCAGGTCGTACAGGTCGCAGGGGTAACGGCCGCCGAAGAACAGATGCACCCGCGGGTTGATGGCCTTGCGGGTGAGGTCCATGATCAGCGTGCGCAGTGGGGCCAGGCCGGTGCCGCCCGCGACCATCAGGACGTCGCCGCCGTCACGGTCGACGTGCATCCCGCCGTGCGGGTTCGACATCCGCCAGCGGTCGCCCGGCTTCGTCTCGCCGACGATGGCCGGGCTCACCATGCCGCCGGACACCGAACGCACATGGAACTCGATGCCTCCGCCTCGGTCGGCCGGGATCGACGGGCTCAGGTAGCGCCACCGTCGCGGCCACTGCGGCACTTGAACGGTGACGTACTGGCCAGGGTGGTAGTACAGCGGGCGGTCCAGTTGCAGCCGAATCACCGAGACGTCTCGGGTGGCTCGGATGTGTTCGATCACCGTGCCGTCGCAGTAGGGCGGGCCCTTCTCGGCGTCCGCCGCGCCTCGCATAACGCCGACGAGCAACGCGACCGCGTCGTTGGCCGCCTCAGCGAGCCGGTCATCCCACTGATCGATCAGCTGAGTGCGGAGCGTGGTGAGCAGCGCGTCTTGCATGCTGTCGTAATGCCGTTGTGTCACACCGTATTTGCGATGGTCTCGGCCGAGCTGGGCGAGAAAGGCCACTGGCTCCTGGGCTCGTTGGTCGACGAGTTCACCGAAGACCCATGTCACAGCCGTGGCGAAGGCGCTTCGCTGAGCCGTCATATCCGGGGGAAACAGGTCACGGACCGACATGTCGATGGCGAACCATCGGGTGTAGAAGCGACGGATCAGTTCGTCGGAGCCGAGCGCGGGGTCGACCGTGTCGCGCAAAACGCGTAGCGCGTCACGGTCGTCGAGTCCCACGCCGTTCGATAGTAAGTTACGCGGCTGAGCGGCCGCGCTGTCGCAGCGCGGCGACGACGACCAGCGCCACGCCGAGCAGCGACCAGCAGGTCAGCACCACGATCGGCAGCACGCCGCCGGCCCCGTCGAAGAAAGCCGTCGAGCGCAGCAGCGTGGCGGTGGCACCTTGGGGCAGCAACTGCCCGAACTGCCCCCAGCTCGAGGGCAGCATTTCCGGCGCGCTGGTCAACCCGGACAGCGGGTTGCCGATCAGCAGCGCCGCCACCGCTCCCAGCGCCAGGCCGACCCGGCCGAACAGCGCTCCGAGACCCAGCATCGTCAGTCCGGCGGCAAGCACGCCCAGCGTCAAACCGCCTGCGACGCCCCAGAAGTTCGTGTCGATCGAGCCGAGCACAAAGCGCAGTAGGGCGGCGATCGAGACGCCCGCCATGCCTGCGAATATCACCACCGCCGCGAACCGGGTCCAGGCTTCGCGTTTGAGCGCGAACACCAACACGATCGCGGGGAGCAGTCCGGCCAGGGTGATCGGGAGCGCGGACGCCGCCAGCCCGGCGCCGCGCGGATCATCGGCGGGTGGCGGGGCCAGGTCCTCGATGTCCAGCGGAAGCCCGGCACGCTCGGCGATGCCGTTGCCGATCTGCGTGAGCATCTGCGCAACGATCGGACTTGCTCCGGTGGCGATCAGTAGGCGCCGTCCGTCGGGACCGAACGCGATGCCGCCGTAGACGTCACGGCTTTCGATTGCGTCCCGCAGTGCGGCCTCGCCGGGGTAGTAGGTGATCGCGAAGGCGCCGGGTGCCTGCTTGTCCAGGATGGCGGCTACTTCTCCACTGGCCGACTGCGGACCCGCCGCGCCGATCGGCACGGCGTGCGGGGCGGTGCGGGCGGCCGGCAGCGCGAACGCGATCGCGACGAGGGCGAGCGCGACCGTGAGCACCGCGACGATTCCGGCCGCGCGGATCGCCGCAGGAGGTTCGTGCACAGGTGTTGGCTGGGTGTGCCGGGGCACGGTGTCGGTGACCATCGACGGCCTCTTTTCATTCTTTGTTGAATTAATCGCTCTGCGAGCGTAACGCGCCGGGAGAATCATTTCAACGGCCAGTGAAATGATAGTGTCGGTAGATGCCCTCACCAGTGAAAACAACCAAGCGGCGGGGGAGACGCCAGGGCGATCCGGTGTCCAGGGAGGCCGTACTGGCGGCGGCGAAGACCCGGTTCGCCGGTCAGGGTTACGAAAAGACGACGCTGCGGGCGATCGCCGACGACGCCCACGTGGACCCGTCGATGGTGCTGTACCTCTTCGGCTCCAAAGCCGACCTTTTCCGCGAGTCGCTTCGGCTCATCGTCGATCCCGCTGCGCTGGTTGCCGCGCTCACCGGCGGTCCCGACGACGATCCCGATATCGGTACCCGCATGGTGCGGACGTACCTGCGGATCTGGGCGGCGCCCGACACCGGGCCCAGCATGGTGGCGATGCTGCAGTCGGCCACGTCCAACTCAGATGCCCACGACGCCTTCCGCGCCTTCATGCAGAACTACGTGTTGACGGCGGTATCCGGTGTGCTCGGCGGCGGAGAGCAGGCCAGGTTGCGTTCGATGCTCGCCGCTAGCCAGCTCGTCGGCGCGGCGGTACTGCGTTACGTCATGAAAGTGCCGCCGTTGGCGACATTGTCCGACGAGGAGGTGGTGCGGCTGATCGCGCCCACCGTGACGCGCTATCTGACTGCAGGCGCCGACGAGCTTGGTTTGCCCGACCCGTCCTGAGTGGCTACAGGGCGTGAAGTCCCTTGTACAGCACCATGAGACCGATCACGACCAGGATTATCGCGACGAGGACCGCGTGCTGGCGCTCCATCCAGTCCTTGAGCCGTGCGAGCGGCGCGTCGAGCCTGTCACCCGAAACGGCGTAAGCCAGGATCGGCAGCGCCACCGTCGAACCGGCGACCAGGACGTACCACAGCTCGGCGATCCACACCCGGGACGGACCGAGTCCCGCCGTGCCGATCGCCAAACCCGCTGCGGCACAGATGAACAGCACCTTGGGATTGAGAATGGTGAGCACGAAGCCCGTGGCGCCGGCGCGCGCGGGGGTGAGTTTCGACAGGCTCTGCATCCATTTCGGGGTGTGGGCCGACTTGTTGCGAGTGAACCATCGGTAGATGCCGAAGACAATCAGCGCGGCTCCGACGATGATGCGCAGCCACGACGCCCAGCTCGGTGGCTTACCCCGAAGACCGCCGGCGAGGCTGGAAATCTCGATGAAGATCAGCGTCAACACCGTCAGCCCGACCAACCAGCCGGCCAGGAAAGCCAGCCCGGTCGGCCGTGGGCGCGGTGTGTGCAATACGAGTATCGCCGGGATGATCGACAACGGCGAGAGTGCGACGACCAATGCGAGCGGGATGAGTTCGATCAGCACCGATCCCCAATCGCCGTTCAATGCTCGTCCTTTCGTCGCATCATTCGACTAGCAACGTAGCAATCATTGACCGGGAGGACCGATCGTATGAACCGATGGACACACCGACGAGCCCGAACGTTCACGTCGGGGCTGGCGCTTACGTCCGTTTTCTCGGCCATCACGATCTACGCACCCGCGTCGGCGGTCGCCGACACCTGCTCTGATGCGGCGACCAGCGCTCCGCTGCCGCTCGAGGTGGGACCCTGCGCCGACGTCCTCACCCAGGAGATGCGCTGGCTGACGGCGATCACCGCCGGTGACGTCCCGGCCGTCGAAGCGATTCTTGGCCCGACGTTCAAACACATCAACTCCGAAGGGCGGCTGCTCAACCGATCAGAGGAGATCGCGAACATGGCGCCGCTGCCGTTCACGATGAACCCGTCCGATCAGATCGTCGACATCGCCGGTAACACCGCGGTGATCCACGGTCTCAACACGTTGATCAAGGACGGACCCGAGGGTGACACGGTGGTCGGCGTCGAGCGATTCACCGACGTCTTCGAATTGCAGAACGGACAGTGGCTGGCGCTGTCGGCTCAGGAGACTGCTACCTGACACGATCAAATTTGCCACTAGACCTGAGCGCCCCGAAGTACTGTGGCGCTTGTCCAGCTCCGCTGCTTAGCCACAATTTGGGAAATGGGGACGCCGTGCGTCTCAGTCGAGGTAAGTCGCGCGTGCTGCTGGCGCTGATTCTGGTCGTCTCCATGATCGCCGCGATGGTGGCCTGCTCGCGCGACAAGGAGGCGCCTGCGCCGCAAGCAGGTGTGAACGCGGGCCCCGACGGCAAGCCCGCCCCGTTCAAGGAACCGGTTCGGCTCTCGAGCAAGGACGGGGTGCTCGAGGTTCGGCTGTCGGCGCACCAGGGCACGGTCAACCTCGATACCGTCAAGGAGCCGGTGACCAATTTCCTCATCTTCGGCTACGACCTCATCAAGGGGACGGCGTCGGATGGATCGACAAAGGGCGACAACCTCTATCCCGCGCCCACGCTGCGTGTGGACCCCGGCGAGAAGCTGATCATCCACTTCGACAACGACCTTCAGAATCTGACCATTGCGGACTTCTACGACCCAGCCATGACCCCCAAAGACGGCGAGGTGCCGATATATCCGCCCGCTCTGAAAGAGACGCCGCTGAATCTGCACACCCACGGCCTGCATGTCAGTCCGTCGGGTAACGCCGACAACGTGTTGCTGTCGATTCCCGCCGGGATGGGCAACACCTATACCTACAACGTGCCCAAGAACATGCCCAACGGCCTGTACTGGTACCACAGTCACCGCCACACGATGACGTCGCAACAGACATACGCTGGGTTGGCCGGCCTCTTGGAGATAGGCCGCCCAGACGGCAATCTGCCGCTGGTCACGCAGAACAATATTCCTATCCGCGACATGGCGATTCAGTACAACTATGTGTTCGACCGCAACGGCAAGGGCCACCAGCTCAACAACTACAGCTGGCCACAGTGGTTGAGCACGCTCAAACGGCCGCAGGGGTCCCAACTCGCCGACGGCACCTATCAGCCGAGCCTGGCTCCGGTGAACATGGCCGACACCGCCATGGGCGCCCAGTATCTGACGCCGTGGTGGGAGGGACCGTTGTCGCCGCTCAACAACCGCGGTGAAACCCAGTTCATCCCCTCGAACCTGATGAAGTTCGACAGCCCGACGACAAAGGTCGCTGAGAATCCTGGGCTACCGGAGAATCAGCGCGATGTGCAGTTCACCGTGAACGGCCAATTCCAGCCGGAGCTGAAGATCAAGCCGGGCCAGACGGAAATCTGGGTCGTGGCCAACATCAGCGACATTGCCTATATGACAGTCAGATTGACGGAAACCGCCACCGGAAACCATCCGAAGTTCTCGATCGTAGGACAGGACGGTAACCCCTATACGCAGGTCGGCCGGCCGGTCTACGGTGACGGAACGACGCTCAGCGTGCCGCCGGCGTCGCGCTATGCGATCGCGGTGACGATGCCGTCGGAAGGCGACCTGATCCTGGAATTCCCGCCGGACCCCAACGCCAAGCCGCTCGTGAATCCTGGTGTGCTGTATACCAACAACGGCACCAAGAACACGCCCGCGGAGCTCGGCACGCTCACGGTGGATCCGAAGTTCCTCAGCTTCGCCGACGGCTTCTTCGTGTTCCCGACCCAGACCCTGATCCGTGCCACGCAGGACACCAGCGGCCAGGGGCAGACCACGGCCTTCGAGCCGGGCCAGAACCTCGACGCCTACACGTCGTTCGTGGACACGTCGGTGATGACGCCGGCAGTCACACGGGAGATGACGATCAGCGACACTATTGGCGGCGAGCATAGTTCAGCACCAGCGACCCCAAGGCCGTCATCTACATGTTCGAGCCCAGCGGGTTCCCGAATGTCACGCTGATCCAGCCGCGGCTCAACTCCGTTGAGGAGTGGAAGATCATCAACTACAACAACGACGCGCATCCGATGCACATCCACGTCAATGACTTTCAAGTGATGTCGATAGATGATCCACACCGGGGTAAGACGGGTGTGGAACCGTGGGGACTCGACAACGTCAACGTGCCCGCGCCGATATTCAACGACATGCACGTCGTGAGCACTCCGGCGACATTGACCATCCGTCAGGAGTTCCTCGAGTTCGCCGGCACTTACGTGATCCACTGTCACCGCCTCAACCACGAGGACAACGGGCTGATGGCCACCATCAACGTCATTCCCGAAGTGTCGACGTACGCCGTGGCGATTCCGGGATCGAACGGGAAGCCGGCCTCGGTCGAAGTACGGGATGGCAACGGCGACAGGGTCTTGCAAACCGTGGTTCCATTTCCGGACTTCGAGGGCACACCGTCGGTGGCGATGACCGACGTGAACGGTGACATGATTCTCGATCTGCTCGTCGGCACCGGCAAGGGTGTGACTCCCGAGGTCGTCGCATACGACGGGAACGACACCAACCTGGGGTTGTTCAAGTCGGAGATTATTCGCTTTGAGCCGTTCGACTCCGGGTTCACCGGCGGCGTGACAGTCGCGGGCGCTGACATCGACGGAAACGCGATGGCCGACAACATCATCGTCGGCACAGGCCCCGGAACGGAGTCACAGGTGAAGGTCTTCTCCTCGGCGCTGCCCTCCGAGGCAGGCAAGGCTCCCGACGTGTACTCCACGTTCACGCCCTACCCCGGATCTCAATCCGGGGTCTCATTGGCCACCGGGATGGTCGAATTCGGATCAGGCCGAGAGAGCATCGTGACTGCGCCCGGACCCGGTGATCCGCCACTGATCAAGTCGTTCCGGTGGGACCTTTACACGCCGACCGCACGCGCGCAGGCCAATGGTACGGCGACGCAGGAACATTCGGGAAAGCCGAGTGACCCGAGAATGACGTCGCAATTCATGGCGTACGACGAGGACTATAAGGACGGGGTCGCGTTGGCCGCGGGGTGGGTCGCGGGTAGCGAGGGTGGCGCGAAGAGCATCATCACCAGCCAACTCGGCGGCAAGGGCACGGTGCGCGTGTGGTCGACGGGGTCGAAGCTCGAAGGGCAGCCGAGTATGTACCTGGAAAGCCCGAACCATCACGCGGAGAACGTCGAGTACGCCGAAATCGCTTCGTTCGCACCGTTTGGCGGGCCAACCCCGGGCGGCACCGTTGCGGCGACGAGCACCGTATATGGAGCCGATCTGCTGGTGGCGGGGGAAACTCCCGCTGGTCCGGAGGTCCGCAAGTACACGTTCGAGCGCCCAGCGCCGGACGCCACGACGTTGGCGCCGAAACTGCTGACCACCGTTGGCCGGGTGCCGACGGGACCGACACCGTTGGGCGGCCGTTAGGGAAAGTGCCAGATGACCCTTGTCGCGAGGTAAAACACCACCACCCAGAACAGGTTGAGTCCGGCGATGATGGCGACCCCTTGCCAGAACGATCGCGCCTTGGGCACGTCCGCGGGCGGCCGCAGCCAGTTCTTGAGTAGCGGATTGACGTAGTACGGCATCACCAGGAAGCTGATGGCGAAGCTCGACAACAGATTTCCGACGAGCATGCCCAGCCATATCGGCATTTTCAGCGGCCACGTCAGAAGAGAAAGAATCACCACGGTGGGGTACAGCCCCACCCACACCGCGATCGCGGTCCTCGCCTCCGACGGAGGGGGCGCCTGCTTGCCGTTCTCATCGAAAGCGAACCAGCTGCCGAACGAGTTGTCCATGGTGCGGGCATGGAATTCCGAGAACTTCTCGCCCTCGGCGAGTAGCTCCTTACGTTCCTGCGACACCAGCCAGCGGTCGAGATCCTCGGCGGTCTCGTAGCGGTACAGCGCCGTCCATTCCTCCTGAATGCCTTCGACCGGGCGGAACAGCTCCGTGCCACGAAATCCAGGGAACTTGCTCTCCGCCAGCCGGAGCCGGTCCTGCCAGGCGAGGAACTCATCGATGTTCGTCTGGTCGACGCGGTGCGTGACCACGACCGTCACAAGCGGGTCTGACGGCCGGGCACTGCCGCCGACGACCTGCTGGGTGCCGGGACCGTCGAAATATCCCTTGGCGTGGACCAATCGCTCCTGGCGGGTAGCGCTGTTGAGCCACGCCTGAACGTGCGCGATGGAGTCGAAACGGTAGATGACCACCCAATCGCGTTGCACTGCGGTGGGAGGATTGATCTCGGCGCCGATGAACCCCGGGTACTTGGACGCCTCCCGGTTCATCTCCAACTGCCACGTCTCGTATTTCTGCTCCTGGCCGGGCAGAATGCCCTGGCCGATGATGACCGTCGCCGCGGTGTCGGTCGCCTTTCGTGTGTCCATGTCCTACCAATCAGGTTGTGGGAGTGAGACTGTGCTCGTTCATGCGGCGATAGATGCGCTCGGGTGTGAGCGGCAGAGCGCGGTAGCGGACTCCGGTCGCATCATGCAGCGCGTTGGCGAGCGCAGGCGCCACGGGGTTGACGTTGGATTCGGCGATACCCTTCGACTTCATCGGCCCGACCGAGTCATGGGTTTCGACGAGCAGGACCTCGGTGCGCGGGATATCGGCGTACGTGGGGATCCGGTAGTTGCGCAGGTTGGGGTTGGCCATCACCCCGTTCGCGTCGACGAGAAAGTTCTCGGTCAGCACGAAGCCGATTGCCTGAGCCACCCCGCCCTCGATCTGACCACGCACCTGCTGCGGGTTGATCACCACGCCGGGATCGGCGGCGTGCACGCTGTACAGAATGCGGATCTCACCGGTGATCCGGTGCACGGCGATGCGGAAGCCGTGAGCGTTGGAGGTCACGCTGCGCGGCGAGCCGTAGGCTTTGCGCGCCACGGTGAACCGCGTGCCACGCTCACGGGCGGCCTCCAGCAGCTGCGCCAGCGTCAACCGGACCTCGGCGCACATCACGCCGTCGTCGTCCATCGAACATGCGCCGATGTCGACACCGACGTGGCGCGCGGCGAAGAGCAGAATGCTGTCCCGCAGCGCGGTCGAGGCGTTGTGCACAGCGTTACCCGCGACGAACAGGCCAGCGCTGGCGAATGCACCGGTGTCGAAACCGGTCCTGTCCGTGTCTGATTGCACGAGGTGGACCCGGGACGGCCTGGTGCCGAGCACGCTCGCCGCGATCTGCACATGTGCGGTCGAGGTGCCCTCGCCGAATTCGACTGTCCCCACAGCAATCTCGTAGATGCCGTCGTCGCGCAGCGTGGCCCATGCCTCGGAGACGTGGTCGGTCGGCGGGGCGGTCTCGTGAATGGAACTGGCGGAGCCGGTGCCGAAGAGCCATTGGGGCCCCAGGTCGGGGTCGGCGGGCGTGCGGCGCAGCGCATCATCGACCAGGTCGATGCAGGCGACCAGTCCATTTTCGGTGAAGGACACATCCTCGGGATGCTCGCCGATCGCCACCAGCGCGTCGCCGGGCGCAATGACGTTGCGGCGTCGCAACTCCATGGGATCGATGTCCAGTGCGAGTGCCAACTCGGTCATCGCGGACTCCACCGCGAACGAGGGCTGAGTCATACCGTAGCCGCGCAACGCACCGCTGGGCACGGTGTTGGTGTAGATCGAGTAGCCGTCGAATTTCTTATTGGGGCAACGGTATTGCATCATCGCGGCTCCGCCGGCGAACAACGTCTCGCCACCGTGGTTGCCGTATGCGCCGGTGTTCGAGATGTTGCGGAAGTGGAAAGCAGTCAGTGTGCCATCGATCTTCGCGCCGAGTCTGACGGTGATTTTCATCGGGTGCCGCGGTGAGGCGGTGGTGAATTCCTCCTCCCGGGTGTACTCCCAGCAGACGGGCCTACCGGTGTCCAGCGCCGCCAGCGCCACCAGATCTTCGGAGATCAC
This sequence comes from uncultured Actinomycetota bacterium, assembly GCA_963843135.1. Classification (GTDB taxonomy): domain Bacteria; phylum Actinomycetota; class Actinomycetes; order Mycobacteriales; family Mycobacteriaceae; genus Mycobacterium. Next base: position 69,702 of record CAWJJA010000016.1, on the reverse strand, counting down.
CTCCTGCTTACCGCCGAACCCGCCGCCAACCCTCATGCAGAACACGCGGAGCTGGTCGGGGCGAAGGCTGAACAGGTGGGAGAGTTTGAGTTTCGCGACAGACGGCGACTGCGAGCTGGTCCGCACGTGCAGCCGGTCGTCCTGGGTCCACGCGACCGAACCGTGTGTTTCGAGGTGCGCGTGCTGGACGCGGGGCGTGAAGTAGGTGCCCTCGTGGACCACGTCGGCTTCGGCGAAACCGGCGGCGACATCGCCGACCTCGCCGTGCAGTTCGAGCAGGATGTTGCGCGCCTTGTCGTGGGCGAACGGGTCGTCATAGCTGTGCAACTGGGGTGCGCCGTCGGCCATCGCCTCCTCCGGGTCGAAGACCGCGGGCAACACCTCGTATTCCACGGCGACCCTGCGGCAGCCCTCTTCCGCGGCGCCGACCGAGTCGGCGACCACAGCCACCACTCGCTGGCCTACAAACCGCATGATGTTGTCCAGGATGTAGGTGTCGTCGGGATCCACCAGATGGTCGGTGTGAATCGCTGTGCTGTAACGCTTCCTGGGAACGTCCTCCCATGTGTAGACGCGGTGCACGCCCGGAACTTCGAGTGCGGCAGACGTGTCGATGGAGACGACTCGCGCGTGGGCGTGCGGCGAATGCAGCACCTTGAGGTGCAGCATCCCCGGCATCTCGGTGTCCATGGTGAACTCGACTGTCCCGGTCACCACCCCGGTGGCCGCCGGTGCCACGACGCTGGCGCCGATGCTCTGTCCGGGTGCTGCGTTCTCTACTCCCGTCACGCCGTTGACCGCATCCTCGATGGCGCGATAGCCGGTGCAGCGGCAGAGGTTTCCCTTCAGCGCGCGCGGGAGGTCCTGCTTCTGGGCATCGGTGAAGGTCGCCGACGTCATGATCATTCCCGCGGTGCAGAATCCGCACTGGAACCCCGGAGCGGCCAGGAACTGCTGCTGGACCGGATGCAGGTTGTCCGGCGTGCCGAGCCCTTCGATGGTGGTGACCTCGCGCCCCTCGGCGCGGAACGCCGGTGTGATGCAGCTGTGGACCGGATCGCCATCCAGCCACACGGTGCAGGCTCCGCAATCGCCTGCGTCGCACCCTTTTTTGACGCCGTGCCAGCCCAGCGAGCGGACGAAGGTGCGCAGACACTGTCCGGGTCTCGGCTCGTCGTCGAAGGCCTCGCCGTTGACGGTGTAGGTCATGACGGGCCGCCCGAGGCGAACTCGACGCGAATCTCCTCGGCGAAGTGCCTGGCGAGATGGCGCCGATGGTCCGGACTGCCATTGGGGTCGTCGAACCAGAGTTCATCGGGCAGTTCGTCGATGCAGCCGGCCAGCGCATCGGCCTCCGGCATCGAATCGAACGCCAGGCGGACAGGGCGGGTGGTGGCAGCGGTGATCGTCAGCAGCAGGTCGTCGGCGCCCCGGCGTTGGGTCGCGATCATGAAGATCGTCGACCGGCCGAGGTGCGTCAGGGTGAACCGCCTGTGCGTATGCCTTTTGTGCAGTGCGCTCGCGGGAATGTCGACCTTCCTGAGCACCTCACCCGGCGCAAGGATGTTGGCGTTGTTCCCGGTGACGAAATCGGCGGCGTCCACGATGCGCTCGGACCCGTCGGGCGCGCGCAGGGTGTAGGTGGCCTCGAGTGCGACCGTCATGGTGATCATCGGACCGGCGGGCAGCGACATGCAGATGTTCCCCCCGACCGTCGCGCTGTTCCAGACTTTGAACGAGGCCAGGAAGGCTTCGCAGCTGGTGGCGAACAGCGGCGCGGCCGACCAGGCGCCGGGCGCGCGGAATGCGTAGAGGTCGCGGATCGTGCACATCGCCCCGATCTCGAGTCCGGAATCACTGGCGGCAAGCGTGTCCCAGCCCAGCGGCACCAGGTCGATCAGTCGTCTCAGCGCAACCTGCGGGTCGGAGAACAGCCAGGTGCCACCCGCGAGAAAGGCGTCGCCGGTACGCCATTGCGCCCCTGGCGGATCGAGCGGTTGCCGGACCACTTCGGTGACGGTGTTGAGGTCCAAACTGTCCCCCTCGGGGATTGGCTGTCCTGCGCGATCGTAAAGGACTACGGGGACTGTTGCTGCAATCGCTACGCAGTCAGGCCCGGGCCGTAGTGGCAGGCCTTCCATTCGGCGCTCTCACGGACGAACTCGACTTCCAGGACCTTGGGGTCGGTGTGGTTGGCCGCGGCGAACCGGACATTGGCGATCGCTCGCGACGGGGGACTGCCTGCGACGTCCACCGACATGACGGTGATGCTCGTCGGCCCGTCGGTCTTCCTGCTCGCATACCACCCCGCTTCGAAACCGTCGGCGCGGCGCATGCTGGCACAGAGATGGCCCGCGAAGGAGTCGAAATCCGCGCCGTTGTACGACGAGTTCATGCCGTCGAGCACGGCGCGCACCTGATCCTCATCGGAGGCTGCCTGCGCCGCCCCGGCCGAGAAGATCATCAGCGCAGCACCGAAGAAACCGAGGATCAGGCGCGGCATTCGTCCAGCGTGGCCGATGCCGGGGTGCCGGTCGGTACGCCGATACGGCGTGTTGCGCAAAATTAGTTAAAGTTGAGCGGAACAGACTCAACCTTGACGGCGTTGAACAACAGGACAAGCATTTCAACGGCCCTTTGTGCGGCCTATATACAAGAAAGGTAGGTGTCGTGGACTCGTTTAATCCGACGACCAAAACCCAGGCGGCCCTGACTTCGGCGCTGCAAGCGGCCACCGCCGCCGGCAACCCGCAGATCACGCCCGCCCATTTGTTGATGGCACTGCTCACCCAGAACGATGGCATTGCCGCCCCCTTGCTGGAGGCCGTCGGCGTCGAACCCGCGACAATCCGCGCCGAGACGCAGCGTCTGCTCGACCGGTTACCCAGCGCATCCGGGTCCAGCTCGCAACCGCAGCTCGCGCCCGCGGCGATCGCGGCGATCACCGCGGCCACCCACCTGGCCACCGAGATGGACGATGAGTACGTCTCTACCGAGCACCTGCTCGTCGGCCTGGCCACCGGTGATTCGGACACGGCCAAGCTGCTCACCGGGAATGGGGCCGCACCGCAGGTGCTGCGCGACGCGTTCGGAAACGTGCGCGGTAGTGCCCGGGTCACGAGCCCAGACCCCGAAGGCACGTACCAGGCGCTGGAGAAGTACTCCACCGATCTGACCGCGCGTGCGAAAGAGGGCAAGCTCGACCCGGTTATCGGGCGCGACAACGAGATTCGTCGCGTCATCCAGGTGTTGAGCCGTCGCACCAAGAACAACCCGGTGCTGATCGGCGAGCCCGGTGTCGGTAAAACGGCGATCGTCGAGGGACTGGCGCAGCGCATCATCGCCGGCGACATTCCGGAAAGCCTGCGCGACAAGACCGTCGTCTCGCTCGACCTCGGCTCGATGGTCGCGGGTGCGAAGTATCGCGGCGAGTTCGAGGAGCGGCTCAAGGCCGTGCTCGACGACATCAAGAATTCGGCCGGACAGATCATCACGTTCATCGACGAGTTGCACACCATCGTCGGCGCAGGCGCGAGCGGGGAAGGCGCGATGGACGCGGGCAACATGATCAAGCCGATGCTGGCCCGCGGTGAGCTGCGGCTGGTCGGCGCCACCACGCTCGACGAGTACCGCAAGTACATCGAGAAGGACGCCGCGCTCGAGCGGCGATTCCAGCAGGTGCTGGTCGGGGAGCCGTCGGTGGAGGACACCGTCGGCATCCTGCGCGGACTGAAGGACCGCTACGAGGTTCACCACGGTGTGCGGATCACCGACTCCGCTCTGGTGTCCGCGGCCACGCTGTCGGATCGCTACATCACCGCCCGCTTCTTGCCGGACAAGGCCATCGACCTGGTCGATGAGGCCGCGTCCCGGCTACGGATGGAGATCGATTCGCGACCCGTCGAGATCGACGAGGTGGAGCGGCTGGTGCGCCGGCTGGAGATCGAAGAGATGGCGCTGGCCAAGGAGGAGGACGACGCCAGCAAGGACCGCTTGGTCAAGCTGCGCGCCGAACTCGCCGACCACAAGGAGAAGTTGGCAGAGCTGACCACCCGGTGGCAGAACGAGAAGAACGCCATCGACATCGTTCGTGAGCTCAAGGAGCAGCTCGAGTCGCTGCGCGGCGAGGCCGACCGTGCCGAGCGCGACGGTGACCTGGCCAAGGCCTCCGAGCTTCGTTACGGACGCATCCCCGAGATCGAGAAGAAGCTCGACGCAGCCATTCCGAGCGCTCAGGCCCAGGAAGGCGTGATGCTCAAGGAGGAGGTCGGACCCGACGACATCGCCGACGTGGTGTCGGCGTGGACCGGCATTCCCGCGGGCCGGATGCTCGAGGGCGAGACGGCCAAGCTGCTGCGCATGGAGGACGAGCTCGGAAAGCGCGTCGTCGGTCAGACCAAGGCGGTGCAGGCCGTCTCCGACGCGGTGCGGCGCAGCCGTGCAGGTGTCGCCGATCCGAACCGGCCGACGGGATCGTTCATGTTCCTCGGCCCGACGGGTGTCGGAAAGACGGAGCTCGCAAAGGCGTTGGCGGAGTTCCTGTTCGACGACGAACGGGCAATGGTCCGCATCGACATGAGTGAGTACGGCGAGAAGCATTCGGTGGCTCGCCTCGTCGGTGCGCCTCCCGGGTACATCGGCTACGACCAGGGCGGTCAGCTGACCGAAGCGGTGCGTAGGCGTCCGTACACGGTGATCCTGTTCGACGAGATCGAGAAGGCGCACCCTGATGTCTTCGACGTGCTGCTGGCCGTTCTCGACGAGGGCAGGTTGACCGACGGTCAGGGCCGGACGGTCGACTTCCGCAACACGATCCTGATCCTGACGAGCAACCTCGGCGCCGGTGGCAGCGAGGAGCAGGTGATGGCCGCGGTGCGCGCGGCGTTCAAGCCCGAGTTCATCAACCGGCTCGACGACGTCATCGTCTTCGATCCGTTGGACGAGAGCCAACTCGTGCAAATCGTCGATATCCAGCTGCAGCAGCTGGCCAAGCGACTGCAACAGCGCCGGCTCACCCTCGAGGTGTCGCTGCCCGCCAAGCAGTGGCTGGCCGAGCGCGGTTTCGACCCGCTTTACGGTGCACGGCCACTGCGACGGCTGATCCAGCAGGCCATCGGCGACCAGCTCGCCAAGAAGCTGCTGGCCGGCGATGTGCACGACGGTGATGTCGTGCCGGTCAACGTCAGCGCTGACGGTGACTCGCTGGTGCTCGGCTGACGCGACTTCGGCGTGCGTGGTCACCCCCAGCGTGACTGGGCACGCCGAAGTCGCAAGATGGTGACGTGATAACACCCGTTACCGGTAACCCGAATCTGCTCCTCGGCGCCTACGACCTGGCCACGCTGGGCTACGGCGCCGAGGAGTTCTTCGTCTCGGGCTCGGCCAGGTCCTACGCCACCGGGGAGCACGCGGACTACACGACCCGCATCGTGGTGTGCCGTCCGACCGACGACGCGAAGTTCAACGGCACCGTCATCGTCGAATGGCTCAACGTCAGCGGCGGCATCGACGCTCCCGCCGTCTGGTTCATGGCGCATCGCGAGATCGCTCGAGCGGGCTACGCGTATGTGGCGGTGTCGGCGCAACATGTCGGCATCGAGGGCGGGGACAGCCTGATGGGCGCTAGCATGTCGCTGAAAGCCCAAGATCCCGAACGCTATTCGCTATTGAACCATCCTGGCGACCAGTTCTCCTTCGACATGTATTCCCAGATCGGCCGACTGATCCGCGAGGGTGCGGTCGACGGTCTGGAACCGAAACACATTCTCGCGGTTGGAGAGTCGCAGTCGGCGATGTTCTTGACCACCTACGTCAACGAGGTGGACCTAACCGCCGCGGTCTTCGACGGCTTCCTTGTGCACTCGCGGTTCGGTGCTGGCGCCCCGCTCGCCGGCACCAGCGCACTCGAAGCATCTGGTCCCGCACCGTTTCTGGACGACCCACGGGTACCGGTGCTGTCGGTCATCACCGAAACTGATCTGGTCGACGGCCATCTGCTCGGCTATCACCACGCGCGCCGGCCCGACAACGATCGGCTACGGGTGTGGGAGATTCCCGGGACCGCCCACGCCGACAACTACACGATTCGTGTGGGGTTCATCGACAACGGCTGCGCGCCGCTTACCGACATCGTTGCGGCGTACGCGCCCACCAGCGACCTCATGGGGGCAAACCTGTCGTACTGCATCAACTTTGCCCCCCAGCATCACTACGTGCTGCAGGGCGCCGTCGCCGGCCTGAACGGCTGGGTCCGCACCGGCGAACCCGCACCCGCCGCGCGGCCCATCGCCCTGACCGAAGGCCAGACCCCTGCGCTGGAGCTCGACGAGTACGGCCTCGCCCGCGACGGTGTGCGCACTCCCTGGGTCGATGTCCCGATCGCGCGGACATCGGGCTTTGCACCCGACGAGAGCCCGATGTCGTTCCTGTTCGGCTCGGGGGAGGTGTTCGACGAGGACACCGTGAACAGGCTCTACCCGGGTGGCGCGTCGGACTACCTCGAACGCTTCACCGTGGCGCTGGATCGGGCGATCGGGGCCGGGTTCATCGTGGCATCGGACCGCACCGAGATACTCGAGCTGGCCGTGGCGGCCTTTCCCGCTGGCTAGACGGCGCCTCTCTGTGTCAAGAGGTGTTGTGTTGTTTCAGTTGTATGGTGGCTGCTGGTAGGTCCGGGAAGTGACTTGTCCGAAGCGTCAGCGTGCGGGGTTTGAGCTGGCCGCGCTGGACTCTAGAGCCGCCCCCCGAGTGTCCTCCCGGACCTGCCTCCAGTCTGTTTGCGTCGCTTCGGAGTTGTCGGTAGACAACGTCGGATAGTCGCCGTTTGAGGCATCGCATCGCTTCCTTGTGCCCCTTGCCGTCGGTTCGTTTCCGCAGGTAGTAGGTCCTTCCTGGGGTATCGAGCCGAATTTGTGTGAGGGCCATGACATGAAGACAGCGGTTGAGTTGTCGGTCCCCGGCGCGGGAGAGCCTGTGGCGGACAGCGTCGCCGGAGGACACGTCAATTGGGGCGGTACCGGTATAGGTGGCGAACGCGGCAGCTGAGCGGAATCGGCTGATGGAGCCCACCCGGCCGAGGATCGTGCCCGCAGTCAGGGTGCCGATACCGGACAGTTCGACCAGGGTGGTGCCCGACGCGGTGACGGCGGTCTCGATGTCGGTGGCGGCTTTGGCGATGCGCCGGTCCAGGTGGCGTATCTCGGTGACCAGGTCCACGGCCAGACCTCGCAGGGTCTTGCCGGCGGCATCGCGTGGACGGGTGCCACGCAGAAGCTCGGCAGCCTTGTTGGCGGTGAGCTCACGCTGCGCCCCGGCCGGGATGAGATTGGTGAGCACGACGTGGAGGCGGTTGACGGTTTGGGTACGGGTTTTGACCAGGTCGTCGCGGTGTTCCACGATTGCGCGCAGGGCGGTGACGGTGCCCTCGACCGTGACGGAAGTCAACGTGCGTGCGCTTCGCGCGGCGATTCCCACGCTCAGGGCATCGGCGTCATCGTTCTTGCGGCCGTGGCCGGTCGACAGCATCCGCACCCGGGCAGCGAGTTTCGCGGGAACGTCAACGACATCCATCCTGTCGGCGCGGAGCCGCGCGGTGAGTGGGGCGCCCAAGCCGGTTGCGCCTTCGATTGCCCATGTCGGGTCGTGCCACCGGCTCGCGAACTGCAGCAGCGCTCGGTAGCCGTCACGGCTGACCGGGACCCGAATGGTGGCCACGGGTTGCGACGAGGCGTCGACCGCCGCGGCGGTCCAGGATGCCTTGTGGGGATCGATCGCGATCACCACGCTGTCCGGGGCTTTCGATATCACTGACACGAAACTTGTCTCCTCACCATGATTCCGGGATGGAAAGCGAGGAGGGCACACCAACTTTCGGCTTTGCAGGCCTCTCTTCAGCCACTCCACGCCGGGCGCACCGACCCGAGGCGCAAGCCGTCTAGGAGCCAAGCCGGTTACGGACGGCAGGTATGAGGCGGGCGATCTCGAATCGGTGCTCGGCGATCATGGCTGCAGACCCCGATCACCTGCGGCTTATTACACAAGTTGGTATGTGATGGGGCTGTGATCTGCTCGAGTTCGGAATTGGGGACCACCTGGAAGTAGGCTAGGCGTAATGGTCCCGCTCTGGTTCACGCTGTCCGCGCTCTGTTTCGTGGGTGCGGCGGTACTTCTATATGTCGACATCGACCGTCGACGTGGGCTGGGGCGCCGCCGCAAGTCGTGGGCGAAGTCGCACGGGTTCGACTACGAACACGAGTCGAGCGACATTCTGGATCGCTGGAAGCGCGGCGTGATGTCGACCGTCGGTGACATCAACGCCAAGAATGTCGTGCTCGGGCAGATCCGCGGCGAGGCGGTATTCATCTTCGACCTCGAGGACGTGGCCACCGTCATCGCCCTGCACCGCAAGGTCGGCACCAACGTCGTCGTCGATCTGCGTCTCAAGGGAATCAGAGAGCCGCGGGAGAACGACATCTGGCTGCTCGGCGCGATCGGGCCCCGCATGGTGTACTCCACCAACCTCGACGCCGCGCGGCGCGCGTGCGACAGGCGGATGGTGACGTTCGCCCACACCGCGCCGGACTGCGCCGAGATCATGTGGAACGAGCAGCACTGGACGCTGGTGTCGATGCCGGTCACCAGCACGCGGGCGCAATGGGATGAAGGTCTGCGCACCGTGCGTCAGTTCAATGACCTTTTGCGTGTGCTGCCACCGACATCGCAGACCACCGACGCCCCGTCCGTCGCCCGCCGCAGCGGGTCGCCGAGCCGTCCACTCAAGCCGGGGCCGTCACGTTCGGAGGTGCCGGCAGGCAGGGCCGAGACACCGCAGCCCCGGTATGCGCAGGGCCCCGCGCGTCCCGCCGAGGCGGTTCGTCGCCCCGCGGCGCCACCTGCGCCACCGCAGGCGCGCAATGGACGGCAGTCTCCGCACTATCAGCGGTAAGTAGTCTCGTACGCATGTCACGCCCTGTCGCACTGATCACCGGACCGACCTCAGGGCTGGGTGCAGGTTTCGCCCGCAGATACGCCATCGACGGATACGACCTGGTGCTCGTGGCGCGAGACGTCCAGCGGCTTGAGCGACTCGGCGCCGAACTGCACGACGAGGCGGGCGCCAACGTCGAGGTGCTGGTCGCGGATCTCGCAGAGGCATCGGACCGCGCGAAGGTGTCCGATCGGCTCGCCGCCGGTGTGCGAGTGCTGGTCAACAACGCCGGTATCGGCACCTCCGGCGAGTTCTGGACCGCAGACCTCGCGATGCTGCAGTCCCAACTCGATATCAACGTCACGGCGGTGATGCAGCTGACGCATGCGGCGATGCCATCGATGCTTTCGGCTGGTGAAGGGACCGTGCTCAACGTCGCGAGCGTCGCGGGGCTATTGCCGGGGCGTGGGTCGACGTACTCGGCGTCCAAGGCATGGGTGGTCGCGTTCTCGGAGGGGCTGGCCAACGGTCTGGGCGGTACCGGCGTCGGCGTGCACGCGCTGTGCCCCGGCTTCGTGCACACCGAATTTCACGAACGGGCCGGCATCGACATGGCGAATACGCCGTCGTTCCTGTGGCTGGAGGTGGACGACGTGGTGCGCGAGACGATGGCCGATGTCGCGAAGGGCAAGGTGGTGATCGTGCCCGGCCTGCAGTACAAGGCGCTCACCACCGGCGGCCGAATGGTGCCACGAAACCTGGTGCGGGCCGTGACGAAAGTCGTAGGCCGCGGCCGAGATAGAACCTAAGTCCGCGCTCCGTGTCGCTACGTTCGGTCCTTGCGGCCCTGACCGCGGTCGTGCTGGTGGTCTCATCCTGTTCCGGCGACGACGACACCGTGGACCTCTACGACGCGCAGACCGCCGTGATCGGCGAATCATTGGCGTTCCTTGGCTGGAACATGTCCGTGTCGAACCTGCGCTTCGAAGGCGACAACGTGCTGATCGATGTCGACGCGGCGCCGTCGGGCGACGGTGCACATGCCGATCCGAAGGACCTGCGCTTCGGGCTCTACGGTGCGTTGGCGCATCCGCTGGAAGCCCCGGCGATCGGCAGTTGCCGTGATGTCACCGACCTGAGTGTGCAGCCGCTGTCGACGCCGACCCCCGACAGGATGGCCGGCACGGTGTGCCTGGGGCCCCAGCGCGACCAGTCCCAGGTGCGCGGGGTCTATGTGTATTCGACCGGCGATCGGATGGCGGGCACCACGACCGCCTATCCCGCAGCGTTCCCCGTCGGACTGCCTGCGACCAAGGACGACGGCAGCGGCCTCACACTCAAGACCACCAGCGTGGACGCTTTCCGCGAGGACGGCGTCATGCTGGACCCCAGTGCGCTGGGCGATCCCGATGCGTTCACCGGCGGTGGCTACATGCTCCTCGGGCTCCAGATCGATGGTCTGGCAACGCAATATCGTGACGTTTCGCGGCAGCGCGGTGGGCCAACGATGGTGTTGATGGCCCCGTCGCTGCCCGTGCCAGGTATCAGCCACGCCTGCGATGTCTACGGTGCGTCGGTGCTCGTGCTGCCAGAGCGCTCACGCGAGGCGGTCCAGATGAGCGTGACGCTGTGCACGCAGGGCGACATCAACGCGGCGCTGCTCTATCCGACGCTGTCGCTGGTCGGGACGCACGCGGGGTTGTGGACCACACATGAGTGACGCGGGACCCACCGAATGGGGTGAGAATCCCGGCGTCGGCCCCTGGCAGGGCCCACCGCCTGGGGACCCACGTTACGATCCGGTGCTACTGCGCGACGGTGACACCCGCAATGTCGTTGACGCGTACCGCTATTGGACGCGCGAGGCCATCGTTGCCGACATCGACGAGCGCAGACATCCGCTGCACATAGCGATCGAGAACTTCGGCAACGACGCAAATATCGGCGCGGTGGTGCGCACGGCCAACGCCTTCGCGGTGGACACCGTGCACATCGTCGGACGGCGCCGTTGGAACCGCCGCGGGGCGATGGTGACCGACCGCTATCAACGCCTGCGCCATCACGACACCACCGCCGATCTGCTCGCCTTCGCCGCCGACGCGCGGCTGACCGTCATCGCGGTCGACAACGTGCCGGGCGCCGAGCGTCTGGAGTCGACCAGCCTGCCCCGGGAGTGCCTGTTGATCTTCGGCCAGGAGGGGCCGGGCATCACCGATGCGGCAAGGGCCGGTGCCGCTGTCACGGTGTCGATCGCCCAGTTCGGCTCGACCCGAAGCATCAATGCCGGTGTCGCCGCGGGCATCGCGATGCACGCCTGGATCGCTCGACACGGGGACATTTCGGCGGCCTGGTAAGGCAGGATCAAGGCCATGGATCAGCTATGGGCCAATCGCGCCGGCAGTGCCGAGGCCGCGATCACCAAGCGGCATCTGAAGAAGCTCTGGGCGGTGCCGGGAACACAATTGGGCGTTGTCGCGTGGCCGTCGGCACGTAAGTACCGGATGTTCGGCACCTGGCACTACTGGTGGCAGGCTCACCTGCTGGACTGCCTCGTCGACGCCCAGGTGCGGGACCCGCAGCCCGACCGGGAGCAGAAGATCGCCCGGCAGATTCGGGGTCACCGGCTGCGCAACAACCTCCGTTGGACCAATGACTATTACGACGACATGGCCTGGTTGGCGATCGCCCTCGAACGCGCAGGGCGGCTGACGGGCATCGCGCGGCCGAAGGCACTGGACAAACTGTCCGAACAGTTCCTCAACGCCTGGGTGCCCGAAGATGGCGGCGGAATCCCGTGGCGTAAGCAGGACCAGTTTTTCAACGCCCCCGCCAACGGCCCGGCGGCGATCTTCTTGGCACGCCACGACCGGCTGCGACGGGCCCAGCAGATGTCGGACTGGCTCGATGAAACGCTGATCGACCCCGATACCCATCTTGTGTTCGACGGAGTTAAGGGTGGCTCGATGGTGCGCTCGCAGTACACCTACTGTCAGGGCGTGGTGCTCGGCCTGGAGACCGAACTCGCCATGCGCACCGAGGATGCCGACCACGCCAAGCGGGTGCGCCGCCTCGTCGCCGCGGTGGGTGACAACATGGCCGTCGACGGCATCATCAAGGGCGCGGGCGGCGGCGACGGTGGTCTGTTCAACGGGATTCTTGCGCGCTACCTCGCGTTGGTGGCCACCTCGTTGCCTGGCGACGATGCCGACGACGAGGCCGCCCGAGACACCGCCCGCAAACTGGTGCTGACCTCCGCGGAGGCGGCATGGGACAACCGGCAGACCGTCGAGGGCCTGCCGCTGTTCGCCGCCTTCTGGGACCGCACCGCCGAGATCCCCAGTGCGGCAGGCATCCAGGCCGAGTTCGTCGAGGGCGCGGTCAACGCGTCCGAAATTCCAGAACGCGACCTGTCCGTGCAGCTGTCGGGCTGGATGCTGATGGAAGCGGCGCACGCGGTATCGGACACGTGACGTCCGCGCCGACACCGCGAATCATCCGCTCGCCACCCCCGCGGTTCAAGCCTGGGGAGAACGCGGCCGCGGGGTTGTTGCTGCTGTTCACCCTCATCGCCGTCACCTGGGCGAATTCGCCGTGGGCGGAGGCCTATTGGAGCCTGCTGAACACCCATGTGGGTGTCGCGTTCGGCGAGCGTCACTTCGACATGTCCGTCAAGCATTTGATCAACGACGCCTTGATGACATTCTTTTTCTTCATCGTCGGGCTGGAGGTGACGAGGGAGTTCAAGATCGGTGAACTCACCGACCGGTCCAGGGCGGCCGTACCCGTCGTCGCGGCGGTCGCGGGGCTGGCCCTGCCCGCCGTCATCTTCCTGTTGTTGAACCCGTCCGGTGAAAACGCCCAGGCATGGGGTGTGGTGATCTCCACCGACACCGCCTTTCTGGTCGGTGCGCTCGCCATCATCAAGCCGAAATTCCCTGGGCGCCTGAGGATCTTCCTGCTGACACTGGCCGTCGTCGACGATGTCGGGGCGCTGATCGTGATCGCGGTGTTCTACTCCGACGCGATCTCGATGGTACCGCTGGTGACATCGGGCCTGCTCCTGATCACGATCGTGCTGGCGCGGTACCTGCCGGCCGCCCGCGGGCCCGCGTATGCGGTGCTGGGCTTCGCGCTGTGGATCGCGCTCTACCTTGCGGGTATCCATCCGACACTCGCCGGTGTCGCGCTCGCACTGCTGATTCCGGTGTTCGCCCCCGAGCGCAGGCAGGTCGAAGATGCCGTCGAGGTGATCAGGGCGTTTCGTCAGTCTCCCAACTCCGAGTATGCGCGCACGGCCACTCGCCGTCTGCGACAGTCGATTTCCATCAACGAGCGCCTGCAGACCGATGTCGGTCCATACGTATCGTTTCTGGTCCTGCCGCTGTTCGCTTTGGTCAATGCCGGGGTACGGCTCGATGCGGCGAGCCTCACTGCCGCCGCGCGGTCACCGTTGACGTGGGGCATAGTCGCCGGTCTGGTTGTGGGCAAGTTCGTCGGCATCACCGGCGCGACATGGTTCATGAACCGCACCGGTCTCGGGCAGCTGGCACCTGGGCTCCGGCTGCGGCGAGTCGCGGGTGGCGCGGCACTGTCCGGAATCGGTTTCACCATATCGCTTTTCATCGTTGATATCGCGATCAGCGAACCAGCGCGGCAGGATCAGGCGCGCATCGGTGTGATTGCCGCGTCGATCATCGCCTTCGTCGCCGGATGGGCGATCTTCTACATCACCGATCTGGTCAGCCCGCCCGAACCCATCGGTCTCAAACTCATCAGGTCCATCGATCCCGAACGCGACCACATCAGGGGAAATCCCGATGCTGCGCTGACGCTGGTCGAATACGGGGACTACGAATGCCCCTTCTGTAGCCGCGCCACTGGTGGAATCGACGAAGTGCGCGCGCATTTCGGCGACGACCTCTGTTATGTATGGCGTCATCTGCCGCTGGAGCGGGTGCATCCCCGCGCCTTCGATGCGGCACGCGCGGCCGAAGCGGCGGGCTTGCAGGGCAGGTACTTCGAGATGGGTGCGGAGTTGTTCGCGCACCAGGACGATCTGGAGTGGTCCGATATCTACCGGTACGCCAACACCGTCGGGCTCGATCTCGAACGGTTCGATCAAGACGTCCGAGTACAGCCGACCAAGGTGCTGCACCGCGTACAGGACGACGCCCAGGACGCCGAAGCGATGGATCTGAACTCGACGCCCACGTTCTTCGTCAACGGTAAGCGGCACAAGGGTCCGTGGGATTCGGCCAGCCTGATCCGCGCCCTGGAGCAAGGCCGGTGAGCGGTCAGGCGGTTTCGCCTGCCTCCCGCTTGGCCGCCTTGCGCCGCCGGTACCACTCGATGAACATCGGCAGCACGGACACCACCACGATCACGATCACGATCGGCTCGAGGAGATCCTGGATGATCTGGAACCGGCCGAGCCAGTACCCCAGCAGCGTCAGTCCGACGCCCCACACGACGGCGCCCAGGACGTTGAAGAAGGTGAACGCCCCGTAGTTCATCCGTGCGGCTCCAGCGGTGAGCGGCGCCAGCGTCCGCACGATCGGGACGAACCGCGCGATGACGATGGCGAACGGGCCGCGCTGCTCGAAGAAGGCGTGCGCCTCGTCGAGGTATTTCTGCTTGAGGACCTTGGCGTCCGGTTTGAACATCGCGGTGCCGATGTTTCTGCCGATCCAATAGCCGACCTGCCCGCCCAGGATCGCGGCAATCGGGATGAACACCAGCAGCTGCCAGAGCTGGAAGTTGACCGGGTCGCCGCCCTTGTCCGCCAAGGCTTGGGTGCCTGCGGCGAGCATGCCCGCCACGAACAGCAGCGAGTCGCCGGGCAGGACCGGGAACAACACACCCGATTCGACGAAGATCACCACCAGCAGGCCAACCAGGGCCCAGGTGCCGAAGTACCCGAGCAGTGTCATCGGGTCGAGGAAGTCCGGCATGAGCGCCAGCTGATTTGCAGCCGCCAGGGCCGATGTCGTCACAAGGCCCCAAGATACCGGCCTGGGCGTCCTGCTCCCGTTTGACCGTGTGAGGTCGCCGCGTTCCTGCGACAATCGCAGTACGCAAATCGCCGAGAGGAACACCAATGCCCGTTGCAACGCCCGAGGTCTACGCGGAGATGCTGAGCCGGGCCAAGGAGCACTCGTTCGCCTTTCCCGCCATCAACTGTGTGGGTTCGGAGTCCGTCAACGCCGCCATCAAGGGTTTCGCCGACGCGGGTAGCGACGGCATCATCCAGTTCTCCACAGGTGGGGCCGAGTTCGCTTCCGGTCTCGGAGTCAAGGACATGGTGACCGGGGCCGTCGCGCTCGCCGAGTTCACGCACGTCATCGCCGAGAAGTACCCCATCACCGTGGCTCTGCACACCGACCACTGCCCCAAGGACAAGCTGGACACCTATGTCAGGCCGCTGCTCGCGATCTCGCAGAAACGGGTCGCCGCCGGGGGTAACCCGTTGTTCCAGTCGCACATGTGGGACGGCTCGGCGGTGCCGATCGACGAGAACCTCGACATTGCCCGCGAGCTCCTCAAGGATGCGGCGGCCGCCAAGATCATCCTGGAGATCGAGATCGGCGTGGTCGGTGGTGAGGAGGACGGCGTCGAGGCTGAGATCAACGACAAGCTCTATACGACCCCCGAGGACTTCGAGAAGACCATCGAGGCGCTGGGGGCGGGCGAGCACGGTAAGTACCTGCTTGCCGCGACGTTCGGCAACGTGCACGGCGTCTACAAGCCGGGCAACGTCAAGCTGCGCCCCGACATCCTTGACCAGGGCCAGAAGGTCGCTGCCGCCAAGCTTGGATTATCCAGCGATGCAAAGCCTTTCGATTTCGTCTTCCACGGTGGGTCCGGCTCGCTCAAATCTGAGATCGAGGATTCGCTGAAATACGGTGTCGTCAAGATGAACGTCGACACCGACACGCAGTACGCATTCACCCGTCCGCTCGCGGGGCACATGTTCACCAACTACGACGGCGTGCTCAAGATCGACGGCGAGGTGGGCAACAAGAAGGCTTACGACCCGCGCAGCTATCTCAAGAAGGCCGAGGCGTCGATGGCCGAACGCGTCATCGAGGCGTGTCGTGACCTGCACTGCGCGGGCAGGTCGGTGACCGCCAACGGCTGAGCCGGCAATCCGGCCTCGTCCGCGTCGCCGCTAGCTGGTCGGGGCCTGACAGATTTTCCACTGCTCGTCGCGGAATTCGAGGTCCAGGCTTCGCGTCGACCGGGTCTGTGGCGCGTAGGCCATGAACGTCGTCACGTTGGCCTCGGCGTGGTCGCCGTTGACGACCACCTGGTCGATGCTGGCGATCACGGGATACCGCTTGGCCGACGCTATCCGCGCATGTGTGTCGGTCCATACGCGATCGTTGTAGGTGACGTAGTCGTCCCGTGCCTTGCCGCAGGTGATTCCGCGCAACGTGGCCAGGTCGCCTTTGGCGATCGCCGCGTCGTAGTTCTCGATGGTCGTCCGAACGCGGTCCTCCTGCGACACCTTGGGCTCCGAGTCGCGGCTCAGCAGCAGGGTGCCCAGCACCGCGACAGCCACCAGCGCCGCGATCACGAGCAGCAGGGCGATCACCCAACCCCAGCTACGGCGTTTGGGCGACGGCGGTTTGGGTGCGTCACCGCGCGGTGGAATGACTTGTGGCGAAACGGGTTTGACTACGGGGGCGGCCGTGGTGGCCATGACCTCGGTCGCCGGCTCGGAAGGCCTGTCGATCCTCGTCGTCGCCCCCGCGTCGAACCCGGAAGGGGCCGTGAACCGACGCTCGGGTTCTTCGGGGACTTCGGCCGAGAACACCTCGGTCGCCGGTTCGTGGTCGGGCTCCGTAGGCGCCATCACTTCGGTGGCCGGCTCCGCCCCGTCCGCCGCCTGGCCATCTGCGGCTTCGGTCACCTCATCGGCGACCTCATCCGGCTGATCAGGTTCTTGTGGATTCGACATGGGTGCTGCGGTCCTCCGTTACAACGCTTCGGCCGCAAAGCTTAACCATCCGGCTGGACTAACGCCGAGAGCCGCACGGCACAATGGGGGCATGACGCGGATGGGTGATCTTCTCGGACCGGATCCGGTCCTGCTTCCCGGCGACCCCGAGGCGGAGGCCGAATTGGCCGCCGCCGAAAAGCCGGCCATCGTGGCCGCAGCGCATCCGGCGGCATCGATCGCATGGGCCACACTCGCCGAAGAGGCGCTAGTGGAGGACAGGGCCGTCACGGCCTATGCGTACGCACGGACGGGCTACCATCGCGGACTCGATCAGCTGCGCCGGAACGGCTGGAAGGGCTTTGGTCCGGTTCCGTACCGTCACGAACCCAACCGCGGGTTTTTGCGCTGCGTGGCCGCCCTGGCGCGGGCCGCAGATCAGATCGGCGAAACCGACGAGTATCAGCGCTGCGTGGATCTGCTCGACGACTGCGATCCCGCGGCTGGGCCGGCTCTCGGGCTGGCCTGATTCACGACTCGGCCTCGCATCTGCAGTCGGCGGCGCCGTCGGGCGGCTCTACCTGAACCGTGGCGTGGTCCAGTCCGCGCGCCGTGAGCACCGCGCGTGCGTCGTCGAGCACCCGTGCCGAGTCCCGTGCGCTCCTCAGGTGCGCGGTCACCATGTCCTTACCCGGCACCAACGTCCATACGTGCAGGTCGTGGACTTCGGTTACACCGTCCACGGCACACAGCGCGTTGCGCAGTTCGTCGACATCGATGTGGGCAGGTGACGTTTCGGAGAGGATCCGCAGCGCCGCGCGGGCCAGCGCGACGGCACGTGGCAACACCCATAGCGCGACGAACACGGCGACCACCACGTCGGCATAGGGCCACCGCGTCGTCACGGTCACGATGCCTGCGATCAACACGCCGATACTGCCCACCGTGTCGGCGACGACCTCCATATATGCGCCCTTGACGGCGAGGCTGCTCTCGGAGTGTGACCGCAACAACAGAACGACGGCGCCGTTGGCGATCAGGCCGGCCAGTGCGACGACGATCATCGGCACGCCGGGGATCTCGGGTGCGTCACCGAGTCGTTCGAAGGCCTCGTAGAGGATGAACGCCGCCACCCCGATCAGCAGCACCGCGTTGGCGACGGCGGTGAACACCTCGGCGCGGTGCCAACCGTAGGTGCGCGCCGGTGACGCGCTGCCGTGCCGCGCGAGCAGAACCGCCGTCAGGCCCATGAACATCGCGACGAGGTCGGTCAGCATATGGCCGGCGTCGGCCAGCAGCGCGATCGAGTTGATCCACAGCGCTGTGGTCAGTTCGATGACGAAGAAGGTCGTCAGGATCGCCGCGGCGATCAGCATCCTGCTGACGCGGGCATCCCTCGAGCCGTGATCGTGGCCAGCACCCATGTGCGCAATCTATGCGCAAACACGCATATGTTGCAAGAGGCTCGCTCAGAACCAGGCTGACCAGAAGCGGGTGAGGCTGAAACCGATGCCGATCAAGCCGCTGTTCACCCCGGACAGCTCGAAGAACCAGCCCACCATCGCAAAGAAGTACCGGTTCAGCGGTGTCGCGATCAACAAAAGGAGGAAGACGAAGAACGCCCACGGTTTGGCCGGCTCCAGTGCGCGCTGGGTTTCCGGGCTCAGGTGCGGTTCCAGTGCGCCGTAGCCGTCCAACCCCGGAATGGGCAGCAGGTTGAGCACCGCGCCGGTGATCTGCAGGAATCCGAGGAAAGCCACCGCACCCCAGAACACCAGGTGTGCCGGGTCGAAGAACAGCCGGGTCACCACCAGCAGAAGCACCGCGAGCAGCACGTTCATCACGGGTCCAGCGAGGCTGACGATCGACTTCTGCCGAACGGTCATGAACGAGGTGCGCACCCACACCGCACCGCCGGGCAGGCCGATGCCGCCGAACAGTGTGATCAGCACCGGCAACCCGATCGACATCAGGGGGCTGGCGTATTTGAACGGGTTGAGCGTGAGATAGCCGCGCACCGCGACGTCGTGATCGCCGTACCGCCATGCGGTGAACGCGTGTCCGAACTCGTGCAGGCTCAGCGAGACGATCCAGCCCGCGATGACGAAGATGAACACGCCCGCATAAGCCAGGGGCTCGCGGAACTCGGCGGCCGAAATCCAGGCCAGCGCGCCGCCGACGGCGGTCAGCGCGACGATCGCCAGGAACACTGGGCTGGGGCGCACCGATGCCTGTGGGTGCAGCGGACGGACGTTCACGGTTTGACGCTACCGAACCGACAGCCAGCCCTCGGTGTGCCGATAGAACGTCGACCGGCGGATCGGTCGCTGTGTCTGCAAACCGTCGCGAACCACGAGGGCGGCTTCGGTGCCCAACTGCGCGGCTCGCCCGGCGACCCAGCGCTTCGGGCGCATGCGCGACGACAACGCGGCGGCCCGCAGGCCCGGCATCGTCGCGGTCGGCTCGATCCGCACACCGGTTACATCGCCGTGAAACAGCACGGTGTCGTCGACGGTGGCCTCGCCGCGGAGCGTGGCGGCGCTTTCATCCGGCGGCAGCCAGTACGCAGCGCTGGTGATCACGGCCCCGGTGTCGTCCCTGACCAGCGGAATCCGCGTGGCAACACCGGTGCGGGCTCGTCGCGCATGCCATGGCCACCGCACGTGAGCCACCTCGACGTCCAGCCGGTCGGCACGCAGCAACCTGGTCAGCACGGCGGCCAGGTCGGCGTGCGAACCCACCACCACAACGCGGCGGCATTCGGTGACCGTGTCCTCGGTGATCCTGGTAAGCCCGCGCAGCGATGGCGGCATCCGCCTGCCTGCGGTCAGCAACACCACAACGTCAGCTGCGGTCAAAGCGGCTCCTCGGGGTCGGCTGGGATAGGGTGTGTCACCGGCTGGGCTGAACTTTGGGCCAGATAAAGCGGGAGACTATGCCATGCCGGCAATCGTGCTCATCGGTGCTCAATGGGGTGACGAGGGCAAAGGAAAGGCCACCGATCTACTCGGTGGCCGTGTGCAGTGGGTTGTGCGCTACCAGGGCGGTAACAACGCCGGCCATACCGTGGTGCTTCCATCTGGCGAGAACTTCGCCCTTCACCTGATCCCGTCCGGGATCCTGACGCCCGGCGTCACGAACGTCATCGGCAACGGCGTCGTCGTGGATCCGGGGGTGTTGCTCACCGAGCTCAAGGGTCTCGAGGACCGCGGAGTGGACACTGAGCGGCTGCTGATCTCCGCTGACGCGCATCTGCTGATGCCCTATCACGTCGCGATCGACAAGGTCGTCGAGCGATACGCGGGCAGCAAGAAGATCGGCACCACCGGTCGCGGTATCGGTCCGTGTTACCAGGACAAGATCGCCCGAGTGGGAATCCGCGTCGCCGACGTGCTGGACGAGGGCCTGTTGGCCCAAAAGGTCGAGGCTGCACTGGAATTGAAGAACCAGGTACTGGTGAAGATCTACAACCGCAAGGCCCTCGACCAGGCCGAGATCGTGGAAAATCTGCTGGCGCAGGCCGAGGGATTCAAACACCGCATCGCCGATGCCCGTTACCTTCTCAACACCGCGCTCGAGAAGGGCGAGACGGTTCTGCTGGAGGGCTCTCAGGGCACACTGCTCGACGTTGACCACGGCACGTATCCCTTTGTGACGTCATCGAATCCGACGGCGGGTGGCGCTGCGGTCGGATCGGGCATCGGACCCACCCGCATCACCACGGTGCTCGGCATCCTCAAGGCCTACACCACCCGTGTCGGCTCGGGTCCGTTCCCCACCGAGTTGTTCGACGAGTTCGGCGAGTACCTGTCCAAGACCGGCGGTGAGGTCGGCGTCACGACGGGCCGGCGGCGCCGCTGCGGATGGTTCGACGCCGTCATCGCGCGCTACGCGACCCGCGTCAACGGCATCACCGACTACTTCCTCACCAAACTCGACGTGCTGTCCAGCCTGGAGACCGTGCCGGTCTGCGTTGGCTACACCGTCGACGGCAAGCGCATGGACGACATGCCGATGACCCAGTCCGACCTTCACCGCGCAGAACCCATCTATGAGGAACTGCCCGGCTGGTGGGAGGACATCTCCGAGGCGCGTGAGTTCGACGATCTACCCGCCAAGGCCCGTGACTATGTGCTGCGCTTAGAAGACCTTGCCGGCGCACATGTTTCGTGTATCGGAGTCGGTCCGGGCCGCGAACAGACGATCGTGCGGCGGGACATCCTGGCCCCGTGATGAGCGCCTGCGCGAAGAACCGACGACCATGAGCACCGACGACCCCCATCTGATCGACCCCGACTACGACAAGCACGGCGGCTTCCCGAACTTCGAGGCCGCCGAGCCCGGGCCGGGATTCGGTCGTTTCCTCACCGCGATGCGCCGGGCGCAGGATCTTGCGGTATCGGCCGACCCGGACACCGACACCTGGGAACAGGCCGCCGACCGAGCCGAGGAACTGGTCAAGCTGCTGGACCCATTCGAAGCACCCGAGGGTGTCGGCCCGGCCAACCGGGTGCCGTCTCTGCCCGGCTCGGGCAGCCTGCTGATGCCGCCATACCGCGTCACCAGATTCGAACCCGACGGCGTCGAACTGGGCGTCCACTTCAGCAGATTCGCCGTCGGCGGCAATTACGCGGTGCACGGCGGGGTGCTACCGCTGCTGTTCGACTCGGTGTTCGGGATGGTCATCCACGCGGCCGGCCGCCCGATCAGCCGCACCGCCTTCCTGCATGTCGACTATCGCAACGTGACACCGATCGACACCCCGCTCATCGCGCGCGGCTGGGTGCGGGAAGTCGAGGGACGCAAGGCCTTCGTCAACGCCGAGTTGCGCGACCGCGAGGAGAAGCTTCTCGCCGAGGCGCACGGCCTGATGATCAGATTGCTCCCCGGTCAGCCCTAGAAGTGTCACGATGACGGCGTGACCTCCCAACCGAACGACCGCGTCCATAGTTTGGCGACACCGCGGGCGGCAGCGTTCGCGGGGGTGTTGTTCGCACTGCTGTTCGGCACCGCGCTCGTGATGATCCGCATGTCCCTACCCGATGGCGCCGAACCCGGCTCGCAGTGGGCCGACGGCGGCCACGGCATCAGGACATCAGCCGTTCTCATGCCCTTTGCAGGTATCGCCTTCCTGTGGTTCATCGGCGTCGTACGCGACGGCTTCGGCGGTTTCGAGGACAAGTTCTTCTCGTCGGTGTTCATCGGAAGCGGATTGCTTTTCCTGGCAATGATTTTCGTATCATCAGCGGTGGGCGTGGCGCTCACCCACAGCGGACCCGACGGCGCCGTGTTCGGACAGGCGCTGCTGCTGGCGTTGAGCAAGACATACGCCCTGCGAATGGCAGCGGTCTTCATGATCTCGCTGGCCACCATCTGGCTGAAGACCGGCCTGATGCCGAAGTGGCTGGTCGGCGTGACTTACTTTGTCGCCGTTGCACTTATCCTGTCGGCCGATATCAGCATGTGGTTGACGATTGCGTTCCCGGTCTGGGTAATGGTGGTCAGTCTGCTGCTGTTGACGAAGTCCGGGGTCATCGACCTGGACCGCGACGGGCACTAGTGCGACAATCGCAAAGCCTGTGAGGGGCAGAGCTTCACGGCCTCGCGTGCGCGGTCGGCCTCGTCGTCGGGGATCTCGTCGACGAGAACCACCACGACACCGTCGTCGTCCTGATCGAACACCGCGTCGGCAACCATCACACAGTTGCCCGCCTGAATACACACCTCGCGATCGGCCAGCGCTTTCATGTCGTCCACCCCACCTCTAATGACTTCAGGCCGTAGATGAAATGAAACGACCTGAACTGCACATCGTCGAAGTCCTCGGCCAGCGCCAGGGTGGGGAAGCGGCGCAGCAGCGCGGGGAACGCGATCCTCATCTCCATCCGCGCCAGCGGGGCGCCGAGGCAGTGGTGCACTCCGTGGCCGAACGCCAGGTGCCCCGGCGCGCCGCGGGAGATATCGAGCAGTTCGGGTGAGTCGATGAAGCCCGGATCCCGATTGCCCGACGGCAGCGACACAAACACGAGTTCACCCGCCGGAATAGGAACGCCGGCGACCTCGACCTCGGTGGTGGTGACCCGCGGGATGGCGCTGTGCACGATCGACAGCCAGCGCAGAAGCTCCTCGATCGCCGGAGCCGCGGCGCCGGGATCGTCGCGAACCGCCGCCAGTTGTTCCGGGTGCCGCAGTAGGGCCAGGGTGCCAAGGCCCAGCATGTTCGACGTGGTCTCGTGCCCGGCGAGCAGCAGCAGGCCGGCGACGCCGATGAGTTCGTCGTCGGTGCACTCGGTGCCGTGCTCACGGACCAGCATTCCGAGAATGTCCTCGCCGGGATGCATGCGCGCACGTTCGACCAGCGACTGCATGTAGGCGCGGCCCTGCCGCTGCAGGTCCATGCGGTCGGCAATCGGAATGGACAGATCCAGCTGGCGTGCGCTGCGCCGCTGGAAGTCGTCGCGGTCGTCGTAGGGCACCCCGAGCAACTCGCAGATCACCAGCGATGGGATCGGCAGCGCGAAGCTCTCCACCAAATCGACCGGCGGCCCGGCGCTTTCCATCGCATCGAGGTGCTGATCGACGATCTCGGCGATGCGCGGCTCAAGCCGTTTCATCCGCCGGATCGTGAATTCGGGTGTGAGCATGCGGCGCAGCCGCTGATGCTCCGGAGGGTCGAGTCCGAGCAGATTCCCGGCCCGCGAACTCGCCAGCTCCTCGTCGGACAGGGTCGGAGCCCCGGGCATGACGAACCCCGGCGGGCGCGCGTTGGAGAACCGCTCGTGATCGGACAGCACTGCCTTGACGTCCTCGTATCTGGTCACGAGGTAGACCGTCATACCGAAGGAGTTGGTGGCGGTGCGGACCCCGGCGCTCTCTCGGATCTCGCGTAGTTCCGGAGTCGGGTCGAACGCATTGCGCCGCATGTGCAGCGGCAACTGCGGGGCTTGGGTTCCGGAGGTGCCGGTCATCTTTCGACGCTACCCGCGAATACGAACTGCTCGATCAGCTTGTTGACCAGAGGTGGGTTCTCCAGCCCGGCGAGGTGTGCAACCCCGTCCAGGACGGCCAGCTGCGCATTCGGGATGGCCTCGGCCATCGCGGCCGTTTCCGGCAGCGGAAACGTCGCATCCTCGGCGCCCGCCACGACCAGCACCGGTGTCGAGATTTTCGCGAACAGCGAACGCTGGTCGGGCCGGGCCGGCACCACGCTGCGCACCGCCCAGGATCCGGACCCGATGTCGACCGCCCGCACGGTGTCCCGGACGAAGGCGACGACATCGGGGCGGCTCGCAAACGTCGTCGGCCCGAGGAATGCCTTGAGTACCGAGCGGGTCAGCGGGGGCCGGACCCCGCCGAGGAGGTTCGCCAGCCGCAGCAGGAACCCGTACTCCAGCTTCTGGCGGGCGCCCGCGGCCGATCCGGTGCAGTTCATCAGTACGGCGCTGCCGATGCGGTCGGGGTACGTCGCGGCGAACGTGCCGCCGATCATCCCACCCCACGAGTTACCGATGAAATGTGTGCGCTTCACCCCGAGGCTGTCGAGGATGTCGACGACCACGCGTGCGCAGTCGCCGAATGTGAATGGCGCCGTGAGCTTTTCGCTACCGCCGTGACCCGGCGGATCGACCAGGATGACCTGCCGTTGCGCGCTGAAGTGCTGCGCTGCGGCGGCCCACATATCGCCGGTCATCAACAGGCTCGGCCAGAACATCATGGCCTCACCGGAGCCCTCAGTGCGGATCCGCACCTTCCCGAGCACGGTGTCGACCTGCTGTTCGCTCACCATGTGAACGGTAGTCACCGTTTCTGAGAGCGGGCCACCAGATCGCTGGTCCGATGAGCGTGAACAGCGCGGGGATGATCACGGTCCGCACGACGAAGGTGTCGAGCAGGATGCCGAGGCCGACGATGATGCCCACCTGGGTGAGGACGATCAGCGGAAGCACACCGAGTACGCAGAACACCGCGGCCAGCACGATGCCCGCACTGGTGATGACGGCGCCGGTGGCCGACACCGCACGGACGATGCCGTCGCGAGTGCCGTGTTCGGGGGTCTCCTCGCGCGCGCGGGTGACCAGGAAGATCGTGTAGTCCACCCCGAGGGCGACCAGGAACAGGAACGCGAACAGCGGGGCGGTGTTGTCCAACGCCGGGAATCCGAACAGCGCAACGCTTGCCCAGCCGCCCAACCCCAGTGCCGCGAGTGCGGACAGCACCGTTACCGCCACCAGGATCACTGGTGCGAGCGCCGAGCGCAGCAGCACGTAGAGGACCGCGAGCACGACGACCAGAATCGCGGGGATCACGACGAGCCTGTCGTGTTCGGCGGCCGCACCCGCGTCGCGCGCCGAAGCGTCGGATCCGCCTACCAACGCGTCCCGGTCGACCGAATGAACCGAAACGCGCAGGGCGTCAATGGTTTCAAAGGCCTCCTCGGACGCCGGGGCGGCGTCCAGTATGACCGACCACTGCGAAAGGCCGCTGGGACTCTGACCCGACGGTGTGGCGGACAGGACGCCCGGCGTATCGGTGATCGCCTGTTGGATGTCGGCGGCGCGGTCCGTCGCTCCGATGACACGGGTGGGATCTGTGAGCCCGCTCGGGAAATGCGCCGCCAAGGTCTGGAAGCCGCTTACCGATTCGGCCTGAACCCGGAACTGCTCGGTCTGCGACAGGCCGATCGGGGTCGTCAGCAGGCCCGTGCACAGCAGCGCCAGGCCGGCGATGGACACGATCGCGATACGGCCCGGCCGCCGTGCCACCGTCTCGGCGATGCGGTGCCAAATACCATTGTCGGTAAGGGGTTTCGCGCCGGCCTGCGGGATGAACGGCCAGAACAGCCGCCTGCCGAACAAGGCGAGCAGCGGGGGAAGTACCAGCAGGACGAACACCGCCGCCACCACCAGGCCGGCGGCGGCCTGCACGCCCAGACTGCGTACGCTCGGCGACGATGCGAAGAGCAGCGTCAGCAGTGCCAGCACCACCGTCGCGTTGCTCGCGAGGATCGCGGGTCCCGCCCGCCGCACAGCGATGTCGAGCGCATCGCGAGGCTTTTCATCAACGTCTATGCGGCCCAACTCCTCCCGGTATCGGGAGATGAGAAGCAACGCGTAGTTGGTTCCGGCGCCGAACACCAGCACACTGGTGATACCTGATGTCGAGCCGTCGGGGTTCATTCCGAGCCCGCCGGCCACTGCGGTACCCACAACGGCGGCGACCCGGTCGGCGAAACCGATGACGGCCAGCGGTACCAACCAGAGCACCGGAGACCGGTAGGTGACGATCAGCAATAGCGCCACCACGGCCGCCGTGACGGCGAGCAGCGTGAAGTTGGCTCCCGAGAACGAGTTTGCGATGTCGGCACCGAATGCGGGCCCACCGGTGACCTCTGTCCGCAATTCGTCGGGCAGCCCGTCGGCGGCCGTTTGCCGAAGGGCCTTGACCGCGTCGCCAAGGGCGAACCCGGTGAGGTCGGCGTTCAATGGCACCACCGCAAGCGCGGCCTCACCGTCGGCCGACACCTGAGCGCGCCATTTCTGGTTGACGGCCGCGATATCGGCGGGGTCCAGACGCGCGCCGTCGGCGCGGGTGATGACGACGATCGCCGGGACGTCGTCACCGCCGGGGAACTGGCCGCGCATCGCGTCGGCGCGCGCAGATTCGGCGGTGTCGGGCACGGGAACCGGGGATCGCTGGCTCGAGTCATCGCTACCGAGGAGCACCATCAGCGCACCGGAGACCGCGATCACCACAAATGCCAGGACCCATGACAGGCGGCGCGACATTCGTCTAATATTTCAGATACTTAACGTTTAATCAAATGAATCTTCGCGGCCTATGCTTCCTTCTGTGACCGACGACCGCGACGCGCTGGAGTCGATGATCGCGGCCGACGTGCGGGCGATGAACGCGGAGTCCGATCAGATCGGCAGGCACTTCGCGGGTCGACACGATGTCTCCGCCAACGACTTTCGTGCCTTGTTACACATCATGGTGGCCGAGTCCGCCGGGACGCCATTGACCGCGGGCGAGCTGCGCAGACGGATGGGCATGTCGGGCGCGGCGATCACCTACCTGGTCGAGCGGATGATCGCGTCCGACCATCTGCTGCGGGAGTCGGATCCGGCAGACCGGCGCAAGGTGATCCTGCGGGTAGCCGATAACGGAATGGACGTCGCACGCGGTTTCTTCACGCCACTGGCCGAGCAGACCCGCATTGCACTCGCGGGGTTGTCGGAGTCCGATCTGCGCGCCGCACACCGGACCTTCACAGCCCTCATCGACGCGATGCACGCGTTTCGCGCTCAACTCGACGCTACGTCCGGTTGAGTGTCGCTTCCTCGAGGTCGAGCCCGTGCAGCATCGAGCGCAGCACCTCGTCGTTGATGCGTCCGGCATCGCGCTCTTCGATGAATGTCTTGCGTTCGGCGGCAAGCATTTCCAGTCGCAACCGACGAAATGCGGCCGTCGGACTCTCGCCGAGCTCCTCGTCACCGCGTCCGAGCCGCTCCCACGCGCTGTTGAGGCGCCGCGTGTTCCAATGCCGAAGCACCTCGGCTGCGCGCTCCGGCACGTCATTTGTCGCCTGGGAGTCGGCAAGGAGCTCGTCGAGGCGGTCGGCGGCGGCGCGCGCCGCGCGGTCCTGTGCCTGGACCGCCGCCAGCTGATCCTGGTGGGGGTCGTCGCCCTGCACGCCCAGCAGCCGGATCACCCACGGCAACGTCAAGCCGTGCAGCAGGAGTGTGCCGACCACGACGACGAACGTGAGGAACACCAGGTGCGGCCGCCCAGGGAACGGGTCGCCCGACAGGGTCACCAGCGGGACGCCGGCCGCGGCGGCCAGCGACACCACCCCGCGCATCCCGGCCCAGGCCACGACGAACACCTGCGACGGCGGTGGCGTCGGTTCGCGTTCGCGGATGCGCCGGGACAACAGGGGAGGCAGGTAGGCGAACATGAACACCCACCCGATCCGGACCCCGATGACGGTCGCGAACACGGCGACCGACGACCAGATCAGCACCGATGCCCGGATTCCCTCCAGCTCGCCGATCACTTCCGGGAGTTGCAGACCGATCAGCAGGAACGCGAACGACTCCAGGATCAGCACGACCGATTGCCACGTCGCGAAATCCTGAAGCCGGGTCGCGTAGCCGGCGTGTGCCGAGCGCTGACCCAGGATCAGGGCCGCCACCACCACTGCGATCACCCCGGAGCCATGGATCAGTTCGGCGACGAGGTAGATGACGAACGGGGCGATCAATCCGATCGCACTCTCGACCACAGGATCGTCGAGCCGGGACCGGATGTAGGAGATCAGGGCACCGAAACCGATGCCGACAACCACGCCCCCGACCGCGGCCAGTGCGAAGGTGCCGACGGCCGAGCCCCACGTCGCCGCTGTGCCGATCGCGGCCGCCAGCGCCACCTTGTAGGCGGTCAACGCCGT
Source organism: uncultured Actinomycetota bacterium (assembly GCA_963843135.1). Taxonomy (GTDB): domain Bacteria; phylum Actinomycetota; class Actinomycetes; order Mycobacteriales; family Mycobacteriaceae; genus Mycobacterium. The sequence continues at coordinate 41,388 of CAWJJA010000016.1, read as the reverse complement.
CGCATCGTTGAGCAGGCTCTCCCCGCCGAGTAGAACCATGGTCCGCCGTGGCAGACCCAGCCGCCTGCCGATCGCGGTCGCTGACACCGCGTCGGGCGGTGCCACGATCGCACCGAGCGTCAGCGCCGCCGCTGCGGTGAGCTCGGGAACCGTCTTGTAGGCGACGAACCCGACCGCGAACGTCGTGGCCAGCGGAAGACCGACCGCCAGCAGGCTGATCGGACGCAGGTTCTTCCTCAGCGCGACGTAACTGCTTTCGGTGCCCGCCGACCACAGCAGCGGCGGCAGGATCACGAACAGCACGAGTTCTGGCTCGAGCACGACGTCGTGCAGTGCGGGAAGGTTGCTCGCGGCCAGCCCCGCGATGACAAGCGCCAGCGGAGCGGAGACGTCCAAGCGGCGGGCCAGCGCGGCCAACAGGATCGACAGCACCACAACCGCCAGCAGAGATGCACCCACGTCGCCAAGCCTCCTGTGTCGTGGTCCGTATCCTTGATCAACATGCTGAGGAGATCACGCGAGCGCGATGCACGATCCTCGACGGTCCCCAATACGTGCGAACACCTCGAAGCCGCGATCGATGCCGCCGAGCCGGATCCGAGCACACCGGGACACTGCGAGGACTGCATCGAGGACGGCAAGGACGCATGGGCGCACCTGCGTATGTGCCTTACGTGCGGGCACGTCGGCTGCTGCGATTCCAGCCCGCACCAGCACGCCAGCGAGCATTTCGCGCAGACCAACCATCCGGTGATGCGTTCGGTCGAACCTGGGGAGAACTGGCGCTGGTGCTACATCGATGCCCGCGTCGGCTGACGTCTGGCAGGCTGGACGCTTGATGAGTGAAACGACCGACGAAGCGCAGATCGACGCCGACGAACCCGAGACGGCCCCGCAACCCAGTACCCGACCCACGGTGATGCTGCTCGGTTCCGGCGAATTGAGCCGAGAGCTGACGCTGGCATTCCAGCGGCTCGGCGCCTCGGTCATCGCGGTGGACCGCTACGCCGACGCACCGGCGCACGGCGTGGCCGATCGGTCCGCTGTGGTCAAGATGAATGACGGTGATGCGCTGGCCGCCGTGATCGAGAAGGAACATCCGAGGTACGTGGTGGCCGAGGCGAACCTGATCGCCGCCGACGCGCTGATCGCGGTCGCCGAACGCGGCGATGTCGAGGTGTTCCCGACCCCACGCAGCACCCGGCTGTCGCTGGATCGCGAAGGGCTGCGCAGGCTCGCTGCCGATGAGCTCGGCCTGCCCACCGCGCCGTTCTGGTTCGCGGGGTCTGCCGAGGAGCTGTCCGCCGTTGCGTTGCACGCGGGCTTCCCATTGGTCGTCAAGCCGATCGCGGCGGCACCCGGTGAGGGCGAGTCGGTGCTGGTGCGGGCCGAAGACGTGGAGCCGGCCTGGCACCGTGCGATCGCCGCGGGCCGCATTCCGAACAATCGGGTGATGGCAGAGGCGGTCGTCGAGGTCGATTTCGAGGTGACCCTGCTGACCATCCGCACGATCGGACCGACCGGGCCCGTGGTGCACTTCTGCGAGCCGATCGGCCACCGGCAGCTTGGTGGTGATGCACTCGAGTCCTGGCAGCCACAGCAGTTGTCACCCGCAGCCCTGGACGCCGCGAAGTCGATCGGCGCGAGGATCGTCAACTCGCTCGGTGGGCGCGGGGTATTCGGCGTCGAAGTGCTGGTGCGCGGTGACGAGGTCTACTTCGACAACGTGCGACCGCGGCCGTACGACAGCGGCCTGGTGACGCTGCGCTCGCAACGACTTTCGCAATTCGAGCTGCACGCGCGCGCGATCCTCGGGCTGGCGGTGGACACGATCATGGTCTCGCCTGCGGCCGCGGAGGTCAGCTACGCCGGGGCGGATGCGACCGACAGCGGCGGCGCCGACCTGCACGCAGTGCTTGCCGAGGCGCTCGCCGTCGCGGAGAGCGACGTTCGTCTGTTCGGCAGGCCGGACGAGACGGAGGGACACCGTCGGCTCGGTGTGGCGATCGCGACGGCCCCCGACCCGATCATCGCCCGGGACCGGGCCCGGCGCGTTTCCACTGCGCTGCGCAGACTCTGGTAGCCGATGACCAAGTCCGAGCCCGGGCCCGCCGGAGCCGACCGGCCGACGGCGACGCCGTTTCTGGCCGCGCTGGCAATCATTTCGCTTGTCGTGATCGCAATTGGACTGGTGAATTACTTCTCCGACGACGAGCCGACGCCCGAACAGCAGGTCGTGCGGGCCGCAGTGGCTCAGAACGACGCATTGCAGAAGGAGAATTACGCCGACTTCGCGAAGAACACGTGCCGAGCGGAGCAGGGGACCGAGGCTGAAGTGATTGCCGATCAACGGGATTCGAAGGACAAACGTGGTCGGCGGCTCATCGACGACGTCACCGATGTTGTGGTGAACGGCGACCGCGCCACGGCCAAGGTGACCTACCAATTCGACAAAGCGCCGGACGTCAAAACAGATGTCGAAACGGCCTTCGTTCTCGAGGACGGGGCATGGACGGTCTGTTCGTCTGGCCAGCGCTAGCTGTGGGAGACTCACGTCCGTGAGCTATGCCGGAGACATCACGCCGCAGGAGGCATGGAAGCTGCTGACCGATGACCCCGAGGCCGTGCTGGTCGATTGTCGTACCGACGCCGAATGGCGCTTCGTCGGCGTGGCCGATCTGTCGAGCCTTGATCGTGAGGTCGTCTATGTCGAATGGAACAGTGCGAACGGCAAGCACAACGACGATTTCGTCGAGGATCTCAAGGCCGCGGGCGTCACGCCCGGTTACAGACCGGTGGTGTTCCTGTGCCGCTCCGGTAATCGTTCGATCGGTGCCGCCGAGGCCGCGACCGAAGTCGGTATCGCACCGTCCTACAACATCCTCGACGGGTTCGAAGGCGATCTCGATGAGCACAAGCATCGTGGCAGCACCGGCTGGAAGGCCGTCGGGCTGCCGTGGAGGCAGTCGTGAGTCCTGACGTACCGTCCGTTCGCAAGCCCGCCGAACTTCCCGACGGCGTGAGCCAGGCGACCATCGGCGTGCGCGGTGGCCTGTTGCGGTCGGGGTTCGAGGAGACCGCAGAGGCGTTGTATCTCACGTCGGGGTACGTCTACTCCTCGGCGTCCGAGGCGGAGAAGGCGTTCACCGGCGAAATCGACCGCTATGTCTACTCCCGCTACGGAAACCCGACCATCTCCATGTTCGAGGAGCGGCTCCGGTTGATCGAGGGCGCACCCGCATGTTTCGCGACGGCGACGGGGATGGCGGCGGTGTTCACCTCGCTCGGAGCGCTGCTCGGCGCAGGTGACCGATTGGTCGCAGCCCGCAGCCTTTTCGGGTCGTGCTTTGTGGTGTGCAACGAGATCCTGCCGCGCTGGGGCGTTGAGACGGTGTTCGTCGACGGTGACGACCTGTCGCAGTGGGAGGAGGCGTTGTCGGTACCCACTGCGGCAGTGTTCTTCGAGACGCCGTCGAATCCGATGCAGCAGTTGGTGGACATCGCCGCGGTATGCGAACTCTCCCATGCCGCCGGGGCGAAAGTGGTGCTGGACAACGTATTCGCGACACCAATTCTGCAGCAGGGCATGCCGCTCGGCGCCGACGTCGTGGTGTATTCGGGCACCAAGCACATCGACGGACAGGGGCGGGTGCTCGGCGGCGCGATCCTCGGTGACAAGACCTACATCGATGAGCCGGTGCAGAAGCTGATGCGGCACACCGGGCCCGCCCTGAGCCCGTTCAATGCGTGGACGCTGCTGAAAGGTCTGGAGACGCTGGCGGTTCGGGTGGAGTACCAGAACAACTCGGCGCACCGCGTCGCCGATTTCCTCGAGAACCATTCCTCTGTGAGCTGGGTGCGCTATCCGTTCCTGGAATCGCATCCGCAGTATGACCTGGCAAAGCGCCAGATGACCGGTGGCGGAACGGTTGTCACCTTCGAACTCTCCGGTGGCAGCAAGGAACGCGCATTCGAGATGCTCGACAAGCTACGCATCGTCGACATCTCCAACAACCTCGGCGACTCCAAGTCGTTGATCACCCATCCGGCCACCACCACGCACCGGGCGATGGGTCCGGAGGGTCGCGCCGCGATCGGGCTCGGTGACGGGGTGGTGCGAATCTCGGTGGGGCTGGAGGGAACCGAGGATCTGCTCGGCGATCTCGACCAGGCGCTGTCCTAGGTTCATCGCAAGATGTCGCGCAAGTCCCAGGCGAAGCAGGCCCGCCGCAAGAAGCGCCAGGCGTCCCAGAATTCGCGGTGGATCCCCGATACGGTCCTCGACGGACTATCCGGTGACATCGAGCTGGCGGCGGTCCTTGAACGACTCGACGAGCGAATCACCAAGCGCGGCTGGGTGTTCGACGAAGAACTCTCCGATGACGAGTCCGCGCTGTGGTACTTCATTCCGTCGACGGCGGAGGTGCCCGACGACGGGGAGGTGGTGCCGGTGACGACGATCGCGATGACCTCCGACGACGCCGATGTCGTCCATGTCGTGTTCGTGGGGACCTCCGACGACTACCAATTCGATCTCGAGGAGTTGTTCGAGAATCTGGACCTGATCGAGGGTTACCGCGTGGGCAGCCCTATTCCTGAGTTCTGCTAGCACTTTGCGGGCCCTCGACGACGCCCTGCGCGTGCTGCGCCCGCTCTTCGTATGACTGCCGCGCCTTGGCGTCGAAGGACATGAAGACCGTGTCGTTGCCCATCTTTCGCGAAAGCCACCGGCGACGTTTCGCCGACATCACCGGGGTGATCGCGGCGAAGAACCGGCCCCACGGCGGTACCGAGGTCAGCGTGACGGGCTTGTCCAGCACCTTGATCACGGCGGCCGCGATGTCCTCGGGCTCCACCGGTTTCTGGGCGGCCGAGGTGTGGGTGCCGGTGATCAATTCGGTGTTGGTGAACGTCGGCATGACGCAGCTCACCTCGACACCCTGCGGGGCGAATTCGTCCGACAGTCCGCTCGACAGGCCGACCACGCCGAATTTGGTGCCCGCGTAGACGACCTGCCCTGGTACCGCCAGCATCCCGGCAAGGGAGGCGATGTTGATGATGTGGCCGCTGCGCCTCGCGACCATCTCGGGTAGTACCAGCTGGCACCCGGTGATCACGCCGTACAAGTTCACCTCGATGGTGGAGCGGATGGTCTGTGCGGACTGCTCCAGGAACGGGCCGATGGGCATCACGCCGGCGTTGTTGATCAGCACGTCGATGTGGCCGCCGCCGTCGGTGCGTGCCTTGGCCAGGAATGTCTCGAAGGATTCGCGATCGGTGACATCGAGCGGATAACCCGAGACCTGGCCGAGCTTGGTGAGCTGCACGACGGCCGACTCCTGCAAGGCGACGTCGCGATCACCGATGACCACTCGTGCCCCGCGCGCCAGCAGGGCCTTGGCGGTGGCGTAGCCGATGCCGCGGGCGGCGCCGGTGATGGCGATCGTCTTACCTCGGATGTTGTCCATGCGGCCAAACTTTACGCGTGTCAAGTTTTGGTGGGAAGATGCATGCGGCGCGCTCCTGAACGCAACGAAATCCGACTTTTGCAGACGGCTACTCGCACTCTCCCTGCAGAAATGCGATTTCGTCAGGACGGCGCGGACTCCATTTTGCGCAGTTCCTTGAGCAGACGCTTGGACATGCGCAGCGACAGTGCGGGCGAGAGCCGTTCCAGGTACCACCACGCCTTCCACCAGCCGGGCACGACGATCATGGCGTCGTTGCGCAGTACGGCTTGAAGGACACGTTTGGCGAATTTGTCGGCTGCCATGGGCCGCAACCGCTCCCAGGACTTGAGGAAGTCTTCGTTCGCTGACACCCGGCATATTGATTCGGCCGTACTCACCGCCGGTGAGGATCGGAGTCCGGATCACGCCCGGGCACAGCGCGGAGACCTGTACCCCGTGACGCTCGGCTTCCACCCGCAATGTCCTCGAGATCGCGACGACGGCATGTTTGGTGGCGGTGTAGCTCGCCTGGCCGACGGTGGTGGTCAGCCCGGCCATCGAGGCCGTATTCACGATGTGGCCGAAGCCCTGCCGGATCATGACCGGGTACACCGCCTGAATCCCATGCACGACGCCGCGCAGGTTCACGTCGAAGACGTCGTTCCAGTCGTCGAGGGTGTAGGAGTCGATCTCCCCGGAAACCCCGATGCCGGCGTTGTTGAACAGGTAATCGATGCGTCCGGATTCCTCCACCGCCGTCGTCCACCGCGCGCTCGAACGACGGGTAGTCGCGGACGTCGAGTTCGATCGCATGCACCACGCCGCCACTGCTCAGGCGCACTGCCAGCTCCTGTGCCCTGCCGATCTGGCGATCGGCGATCCAGACCTCCGCACCCCCATGCACCAGCTCGCCGGTGAGCGCGGCCCCGATTCCCGATGCGCCTCCCGTGACGAATGCGACCTTTCCGGAGACGCTCGACGGCATCGCGAAAGGATAGGCGTTCGTCGTGCGTTAGACAGTTGAGTGATGTCCGAGTCGTCGCGCGGTGAACTCCGCTTCGTCGTGGTGCGGCAGCATGACCCACTGGCCGCACCGATGTTGGCTGAGTTGGCCGTCGAATACGCCGGCCGGTACGGCGGCACCGAGCAACGGGTCATGCAATGGCTCCTGCAGGAATATCCCGCCGAGGACTTCACGCCGCCGGACGGCGCCCTGCTGATCGGACTCCTCGACGGTCAACCCGTCACCGGAGGTGGGTTCCGGCGATTCGACGACACCAGGGCCGAGCTCAAGCGCGTGTGGACCGACAGCCGCTTCCGGCAGCGGGGCTACGCCAAAGCCGTGCTGGCCGAACTCGAGCGCGAGATCGCATCGCGGGGTTATCGCCGCGTCTACCTGACGACCGGAGACCGTCAGCCCGAAGCCGAGGCGCTCTATCTGTCGTCCGGGTACACGCGGCTCGACGGGCCGCTCCCCACTGCGGGCGAGGCGTATCCCGTTGCCTTCGAGAAGAGGCTGCGATGACCTTCCGCGGCGATATTCCGGGCACACGCTGCGTGGTCATCTCGGCCTATAGGCTGGCCCGCAGGGGTCATCGCGACACCCGGGGGTGGAAATGTCCTTGTCAGAGCCGTCGGTTGGGGGGTTGCTCCTCGCTGCCGCTGCGGTGACGGTCGTCATCGGCTTGGCGTCGCGGGTGTACTTCGGCCGCAGGCGCCACACCAAACCGGTGCGGGCCATGGTGCGCACCTTCTCGAGGACCGGTATCGCGCGGGTGCTGTTCGGCCGGTTCGAGGATGAAGTGCTCGACGACGACGAACTCGACAGCATGATCCTGATGCCCACCGTCGTGTTGGCCTGCGGCCTGTGCCTTATAGCGTTGTTCCTGCTCGGCTACAGCACGCTGGCCTGAGCCTTTTCCGAGGCCTCGCGGATCGAACCCCGCCACAGGGGGCCGTGCCCAGGAAGCAGCACCTCGGTGTCCAGCACCGCCAGAGCCGCGAGGCTGCGCACGCATCCGTCCTCGTCGTGATTGAACAACGTGGGCAGAAGCTGCGGACCGGTACGCGGGGCCAGTGGGTGGCCGGTGACCAGGGCGTCACCGCTGATCAGCACGCCGTCCACCACGAACGAGCAGTGTCCGCCGGTGTGCCCCGGGGTGGGAATGGCAACCGGTGCGCCGGGCAGGCGGGCGGCGACGTCTTCGGTCAGCGCCAGCGTGCTCGGAATGCCATCGCGGGTCAGCGCGCCCTTTCGGCTGATCGCCACCGTCCACGCCAGGTAGCGCGGATGCCAGATGTGTTTGGCGATGTCGACGGGCGACGCCTGCTCCAGATATTCCCGTTTGGAGTGGCCGACCTCAGTGGCGTGGCAATACACCGGTGTGCCATGGGTTTTCGCGAACCAGATGGCAGAGCCGAAGTGGTCGATATGTGCGTGTGTCAACAGGATCGCGCGTAGGTCGTCGACGCCGAACCCGAGCCGGCGCATCGACTCCAGCACGTCGTCACGGCTCCCCGGGAATCCCGCGTCGACCAGCATCACCCCGTCACCGTCTGTGACCAGAGTCCAATTGACCAGATCGGTGTAGGCGAAGTGCACGCTGTCGGTGATGGCGTCCAGGGCTACTGCCATGACGCGAGTCTAAGCAGGAGGGTAGAAATGAAACGTGCCTGAACTGAAACTCGGATACAAGGCGTCGGCGGAGCAATTCGCCCCGCGAGAACTCGTTGAGCTCGGCGTCGCCGCCGAAGCGCACGGTATGGACAGCGCGACCGTCAGCGACCACTTCCAGCCGTGGCGCCACGAGGGTGGCCATGCGCCGTTCTCGCTCGCCTGGATGACCGCGGTGGGCGAGCGCACCGAGCGACTGGTTCTCGGCACGTCGGTCCTGACGCCCACGTTCCGGTACAACCCGGCCGTCATCGCTCAGGCGTTCGCAACCATGGGCTGCCTCTACCCGGACCGGATCTTCCTGGGTGTGGGCACCGGTGAGGCGCTCAACGAGATCGCGACGGGGTACGAGGGCGAGTGGCCCGAGTTCAAGGAGCGCTACGCCCGCCTGCGTGAGTCGATCAGGCTGATGCGCGAGCTCTGGCTCGGCGACCGCGTCGACTTCGAGGGCGAGTACTACAACACCAAGGGCGCCTCGATCTACGACGTTCCCGATGGTGGCATCCCGATCTACATCGCCGCGGGCGGACCGCAGGTGGCCAAGTACGCGGGTCGCGCGGGCGACGGTTTCATCTGCACGTCCGGCAAGGGCGAGGAGTTGTACAAGGACAAGCTGATCCCCGCGGTCAAAGAAGGCGCAGAGGCCGCCGACCGCGATCCCGACAGCATCGACAGGATGATCGAGATCAAGATCTCCTACGATCCCGATCCGAAACTGGCGCTGGAGAACACCCGGTTCTGGGCGCCGCTGTCGCTGACCGCAGAGCAGAAGCACAGCATCAACGACCCGATCGAGATGGAGAAGGCCGCCGACGCGCTGCCCATCGAGCAGGTCGCCAAGCGCTGGATCGTCGCATCGGACCCCGACGAAGCGGTCGAAATGGTCGGCCAGTACGTGAAGTGGGGACTGAATCACCTGGTGTTCCACGATCCTCGGCACGACCAGCGCCGGTTCCTCGAGCTGTTTCAGAAGGACTTGGAGCCGCGGCTTCGCAAGCTCGGCTGAGACCGTGCGGCGACGCGAGATTTCGCGAATTCACTCGCGCGCATTCGGATGCTCGAAACCGGCATAACGCAGCCATCGACCGGCGGCGTATATCAGTTCATCGAACGGCTGAAGCTGCAATTCGGGATGGTGCTCGGCAAACGCTGTTGACGGAAGCTTCCTTACCGTCCCCTGAAGCCACCAAAGCCCCTTGGTTACAACAGGTTCGGGATCAATGGGTTGAACTTCGGTAATCGGTGGTGAGATCCAATCTTGCAACTGCTGCTTGAGCCTGACCTTTGGTGGCACCGCTCATTCGACGTTTGACAGCACGGGCCGGCGCGATGTTGAGGATCTTCTGGATCTTCTCCATTCGGCTCTCCCGGAACTCTGATTCCTGTCCCTCAAGCAGTCGAATCGTCGACGGATCAACACCCACCTCCCGTGCGATGGCGCGGTAGTAATCAGCCCAGCAGAGCGTCTCGCTATCGGCGATGTTGAAGACACCGGAGCGGGGTTGGGGGGACTTCGCCAGCTGAACGAAGATGCTCGATGAGGTTGTCCACATGGATCAGATTGCAGATCCCGCGGCCGCCGTTGAACAGGTAGGCAGTGCCGTCGATCAATGCCTTGGCCGGCTCCACCAACCACCCAGACCCCGGTCCCCAGATCAGTCCCGGCCGCAGGATGACTATTTGCACGGGCCCGTCCGATTGGGATCGCAACCACGTTTCGGCGGCCGTTTTCGCTAGGGCGTACGCCATCCAGTGTTGGCCGTCCGGTGCGGAATCATCGCTCAGATGTTGAGCCTCTGCCCTTCCGAATACCTCGGCGGAACTGATGTGCACGAAGAGGGGAACTTCGGCCTTCTGGCATGCGGCGTGAATGGACTGGACGTCGCCGACTATGCGCTTGTCGTCTCCCATGGTCAGGTTCACCACCATTCCGCATCCCTTCAATCAGCGGGACCAGGGATGCCGGATCAGCGGCGTCACCGCGCACGGTGCGCATGCCGAACCGGGCCAATCGCCCCTGACTGCGCGGGGATCTGACGATGGGCACCAGGGGCATGTCCCCGAGAAGTTCGGCACGTTCGACGAGACGCGCGCCGACGAAGCCGCCGGCGCCGATGATCGCGATGGGCTTCATCACGGATGGCCGGCCTTCCAGTGCTTAGCTCGCGCGGCTATCTGTTCATCTTCTGGCAGCCAGGGACAACCCAGCGGTTCTGCGCGCTCGTAGGCTTCCTCGATTGCGGCTTGCACCCTCGCGGCCTGGACGCCGGTCACGGGCAATGCTTCGCCAAAGAGAATGCACCTGAGCATGGCGATCAACTCGGCATCAAAGCACGCGAGGTAATTGCCCGGCCGTCTCCGCTTGCCGCCTGCCGGCGCCAGGCCCGCGGGCCAGGATGTCTCGGCCGGAACCAGCGACCACCCCTGTGGGGTCTTGCGGCGATAGGTGCGAATGTCGCCTCCATCGAGCATCACCTCACCCAAGGCGCCACGGATCCACAGCCCATTGTTCAACGGGTACTCCCAGCTGACTTGCATGATGCCGCGAGCGCGCGGAAACGTCAGCGACAACAGCGAATTCGTCTCGACGCCGCCTTCGAAGCTGTCATCGAAAGAGCGGCTGACCACTGGATCGCCGAAAATCCACGTCAACTGGTCCAGCAAGTGCACGCCCATGTCCAACAGAGCACCGCCTCCCGATCGTTCGCGTCGGAACGCTGCATCGGTGGCAATCGGCCAGCCGTAGGTGCCCCCTTCGCGGTAGGCGAACTCGAGTTCATCGCCGAGCTCGCCGCTCGCGACCAGCCGTGCGACGTCGGCAAAATTCGAATAGAACCGCCTGGGATACGCCACCCCCAACGCCCGGTCGGCTTTCGCTGCCGCGGCGTTCATCCGATCCGCGTCGGCCACCGTCGTCGTCATGGGCTTTTCGCACAGCACGTGGCAACCGTGTTCGAATGCCACACACGCATGGTCGGCGTGCAAACCGGGCGGTGAGGCGATGATTGCGAGATCGTAGGAGCCGTTCTGAAACGCTGCCTGGCAGTCCGAGTAGGAACGTGCCCGCTTGAACTTAGCCGCGATCTGACGTCCTCGTGACTCGTTGGGATCAACGACGCCCAGGACCCGGATGGCCTTGGCTTTCTCCAGTCGGCGCAGCGGGGCCCGGTAGCACTCCTCAACCACGGCTCCTGCGCCGATCAGGAGGACACTGATCATCGACAGCCTCTCTGCGCGGCACCGGCCTACCGGTTCATCTTCGCGTCAAGCCTAGTACCTCGGGGACTGGCAAATATGGTCAATCCTGTTCTGCGCGCCCCGTTGTGGGCGGCGACAGCAGCCGCAGGATGCGGGAAACCAGCGGCTTCACCCGGGTAGGGGCGTGTGAAATGAGTCGACTTGTCAGCTCGGGGTCCACCAGCGGCAGCACCCGAAGCAAGCGGAAGGCAACCAGGTAAGTAATGATCGCAGCGGGTATGGCAACCACCAATGATATTGCGCCGCCCATGTTTAGGACGACAGCATACGCGACCGCCCCTTGTGCCACGGCGGCAAGCGCTATCGCTCCCAGTGCGCGATACGGTGGGTGAAAGCCAATTTGTGTTGCCGTACAAACAATTTCGATGACTATGACCAGTATCTGGATGATCCCGCGGGACCAGGCTGCTCCCATCAACCCGTAGTCGAGGTATCAAGAGAAAGCTCAGCAGGATCACGCCAACCAGTCCAACAGTGTTGGATATCAAGAGGATCCTGGTCTTGCCCAGGCTCAGCATGAGGTAGTTGTTGGTTCCGCCAAGGCTGCAGATCGCTGTAACGATCAACAGTATCGACGAGACCGAGGCGGCGTCGGCGAATTCATCACCGAAAATCAGCGGTACCAAAACCGGCGTGATCGCCGCAAGGCAGAGGCAGAGCGGAAACATCACCATCGCCATGAGCGCCGTCATCGTCCGGTACAGGCGCATCATGTGGTCGTGGGCGCCCTGGCCGCTCTGCTCGCTGAAACGTGGCAGTAGGGCCGAGAGTAAGAAGCTGCGGCAGCTGCGCCGCCATCTCGGCCACTGTCAGTGCCGCCGCGAACAAGCCAACGTCACCGATGGTGGCGTAGTGCTCGAGGAAGAGAATCTGCGTTCGGCCAAACACAAGATTGCCCACAACACTGATCGCCCAGCTCACCAGCGTGAACCCGATGACTTCCCGCTTGAGCGACTGATCGACACGGGGCTTGTTGCGCAGCAGCGGCAAGAGTCGGCTTGCCGGCAGAATGGTGGCGGCGATATAGCCGGCCAGAGCGCCAGGAACCCCGAATAGCCAGGCGCCCAGCACGGTTGTCGCCACCCTCATCAGAGCCGAGACGGCGGAGACGCGAGCGAGTTTGTCGAATTGCTGCTCGCCTCTCAGATTGAACAGATACAGCTCAGACATTCTCCAGCAGATAAACCAGGTCAAAGCGACAGCGATAGCGACGATCTGAGACTGTCGAGAAAGCCCCGCCAGCGCCCCTCTCCCCGGCCCGTCAAGATAGGCGAACAACACCACCGCGACCGCGACCGCAACGACCATGGCTATCCGTACGATTGCCCCAACAAGGCCAGCTACCTCATCGTCTCTGCCCATCGCACGCAGGTGCGGAATGAATCGCTGCTGCACTACGTCGCTGCCCAAGGTTGAGACCGCTGCAGCGATCGTTACGCACCAAATGATGTACGCAACGACGCCGAGATCGTCGGGCCCGAGCAGTCGCGCGGCAACCGCGCTACCCACGAAGCCGGAGAGCGCGACGGCGGCGCCGGAGATGGCAGCCAAGAAACGTGTTGCGGGCAAAATTCGGCGGCATCAACTTCCTTCGGTGAGACAGGCCGGATCTCGGTGATGCAGGATGATCATGTTGCTACCTCCGCGATTCAGAGCCGCTCACAGACCTCCGGCCGCGCGGATGTCCCCCCGTTGATGACGTCCTCATTCCGTCAACACTGGAACGAGAGGCCGCCCCAGCTGTCCACAAGATATCGCTGGGTTGCTCAGGCACTTGGATGATTGGCAGATCCGGCAGGCCGCGCCACGCCTCAACGATTCGGAGTCACCACGATCATCTGCGGATCTGCCGCGTGTTTGATACAACGTGGCGTATGGCTATGGCTGGACGTTACGCTCCGCCGGTGTGTTCCGGACGCGCTGCAAAATGACTCTATTTGAATCTCTCAACCTTGCGATGCGCGTAGCTGTTCCGTGTGCGGGATAGCCGGAATCCTGCGGTTTGACGGGCAGTCCGTTGATCGCGAGACGCTATCGCGGATGGCCACGACGCTCCGTCATCGCGGCCCGGATGCAATGGGCATTTGGCTGGACGGCTCGGTCGGTATGGCACACACACGGCTTTCTATCATCGACCTACAAGGCTCCCAACAGCCGATGGCTAGCGCGGACGGACATCGGAATCTCGTATTCAATGGCGAAATTCTGAACTATCGGGAGCTGCGCCATGAACTGTCATACCCGTTTCAGACGCAAGGTGATACCGAAGTCCTTCTTGCCGTCTATGAAAAGTACGGGCCGGCGGGAGTGAATCGCCTGCGAGGCCAATTCGCATACGCGATTTATGATTCTCAGACTCGCGAGGCACACCTATTCCGAGACCGCTTAGGCATTTTGCCTCTCTACTACTATGCGGACAGCCATTTGTTTGCATTCGCCTCTGAGGTGAAGGCGTTGCTACCGGTCATAGATTCGCCTTCGGTCGACGACGACAGTCTTCATGACTACCTGGCGCAGCGTGCAGTAGCTGCCCCGCACACACTCGTCAGAGGTGTGCGCAAGCTTCCGCCAGGCCATCACCTCGTGCTCACATCCGACGGCGGTGTCCGGGTGTCGGCGTATTGGGAGTTGGCCCCCCGATCTTCGCGCCGCGAGGTAACGCCGTCGGAGGCTGTTGATCTCGTCGATGACGCGCTCAAAAAGTCCGTCCGTGACTCCCTCGTCGCTGACGTGCCGGTAGGTGTCTACCTTTCCGGCGGCGTCGACAGCAGCCTGTTGACCGCCATGACCAGGCGAGAAAATCCCGGGCAGCATCTGCAAACGTTTGGCGCGAGTTTCGGCGACGAACGCCTTGACGAGACTGTATGGGCCCGAAAGGTGGCCGAACTCAGCGGAGCGATTCATCACGACGTTGTGGTGACCGCCGATGACTTCATGAACAATTGGGGCAAGCTGAGTTGGCAAAGGGACGGGCCACTTTCCGAGCCGGCGGATGTCGCGGTGTTCCGACTAGCGCAACTGGCTCGCGAGCACGTCAAAGTCGTACTCAGCGGAGAGGGGAGTGACGAACTTTTCGCCGGCTACCCCAAGTACAAGTTCGCTGGCGCCACCCGCTGGCTCGGTGCCACTCCTTCATTTGGGATGCTTGATCGCATAGAGCGCGCGTTGCCCGCAAGCAGGTCGCGACTCAGGATCGCTGTCCGCGCCATGGGTGAGAGCAAGTATGAGGACCGGCTACGCGCCTGGTTCGCCCCGTTCACGGTGGCGGAACGGGCCCGACTGACCGGTCGCCCATCACCACGCGGTGCACCTGCCGCGTACAGCCGAGGACGTGGCGATGCCCTACGGCGGATGCTTTTTGCGGATACCTGCGTCTGGCTCACCGATAATCTGCTCGAGCGCGGTGACCGGATGTCGATGGCAGCCTCGCTGGAGACACGTCCGCCCTTTCTCGACCATCGATTGGTAGAACTCGCTTTTGACTTACCGAGCAGCGTCAAAGTCCGTGACAGAACCACCAAGTGGGTGCTCAAGCAAGTCGCGCATCGCTACCTGCCTGCCGAGATTGTCGATCGGCCCAAGTTGGGTTTCAAAGTTCCATTGGACCGATGGTTCAGGCACGGTCTACGGGATATGGCATTCGATCTCCTCACCGGACCTTCTTCTTACGTCGGAAACAACTTTGACGGTGAGATCGTGGCCGGACTCTTGAACGACCATTCGCGAGGTGTCCGCGACGAGGAGTCCCGTATCTGGACGTTGCTTTCGCTGGAAGTCTGGCATCGCGAGTTCGTCACGAGGGCAGCGGTATAAATCTCTACCGCTCGGACATGACCTCGTCATAAGCACGGATGAGGTTAGGGACTTCGTAGTCCCACGCGAGTTCATTCTGAACGCGGCGAAGACCGAACGCACCCATGCGCGCGCGCCGCTCGGGATCATCCAGCAATTCGATGATCTTTCGTGCCATGTCCTCAGCATCGTTCTTTGCGGCGTACAAGGACGCCTCGCCTGCGGAATGTCGTCCCTCGGTCAAGTCGAATTGCACGATTGCCTTACCCAGGGCCATGTACTCCATGATCTTGTTCATCGTCGATTTGTCGTTCATCTCGTTGGCGACGTCCGGATTGACGCAGACATCTGCGGTATTGAGCATTTCGAGCAGTTCGTTGTCGGGAACGCGGCCGGTGAAGGTGACATACTCCGAGACTCTGAGGGTGATCGCCAACTGCTGCATCTCCGCCAATGAGGTGCCGCCACCGACCAAGCCGAAGTGCACGTCATGGCGGACCATGTCGTGGACGATGTGCTTCACGGCAAGCAACAGAAGATCGATGCCCTCCTGCTTGCCCATCACGCCCACGTAACCCACCAAATACTTTCTCCCACACTTCAACTCGGGCTTGGGCGGGAGAGTTTTGAGCCGTTCCAGCATCGGCCCGCTGCGCACGACGAATACCCGCTGCGGATCCATGCCGCCTCGTTCGATCGCAATGCGACGATAAGACTCGTTGGTGGCGATCGAGACGTCGGCTGTCCAAAATGTCGCGCGTTCCAACCAGACCATCAGTCGCCAAAGAAAATCGCGACGACCGAATTTGGCTTCGTAGAGTTCGGGATTGATGTCGTGGTGGTCGAACAGGAATCGCGTTCTGGTGAAGATCTTGAAGAAGCCACCCACCAAGAACAACAAGTCAGGTGGGTTGCACGCGTGCACGACGTCGAATCCCCGCTCCTTTCGCACCCGAAAGGCCAGGCGGAACGTATGCCACAGCGCAGACGAGTATTCGGTCAGATAGCCCAGTGCCCCGCTTCCCTCCTTGGGCAGGCGGAAACGGTAGATGTGAATTCCATCGACGACATCGCGCGTTTCCTCGTAGCCTTTGCCAGTGGGGCAGATAATGCTGACCTGCCAGCCATGCGCCGTCAATGTGGTCGCCTCTTGCCAGACACGCCTATCGAAAGGCACAGGCAAATTCTCGACCAGTATCAAGACGCGATGCGGTCGGCCGCGCGCTGTGGGACTCACCAGCAGATGCCGTCATAGTTGTCGCCGCTGGTCCGATCGGTGACTCGGACGAGGTCGATGACGGTCTGGTCGCATCGGACGTTTTTCACCGCTGACCGGAATTCGTCAGCGCCGTTTCCTATTACAACGGTCTCGGCGAAGTCCAACACTTCGTCCACAGTGGCCACCATCAGGCGCGCAATATGGGGAATGTGATTGAGGATGTAGTCACGATTTGCCCCCGTCAACGCCGCCACGTTCACGTTGTCATCGAACAACCGGAGGTCGTATCCCTTGCCGAGCAAGTGCTCGATCACGTCCACGACGGGCGATTCGCGAAGGTCGTCAGTGCCGGCCTTGAATGCAAATCCCAGCACCCCGACCTTTCGCCTACCCTTGGATGTGATCATCGTTATGGCGCGGGCGACTTGGCGCTGGTTTGACGACAGGATCGAATTCAGAAGCGGCAGGTCAAGGTCCAGTTCGCGGGCCTTGTAGTTCAGCGAGCGCACGTCTTTTGGCAGGCATGACCCGCCGAAGGCAAACCCGGGTTTCAAATAGTACGGTGATAGATTGAGTTTAGTGTCCTGACAAAAGATTTCCATCACTTGGCGGCCATCTATTCCGGTTGCTTTACAAATCGAACCGATCTCGTTGGCAAATGCAACTTTGATGGCGTGCCAGTTGTTGTCCGTACATTTCAACATTTCAGCCACCTCGATCGAAGTCCGGATTACCGGTGAATCGAGTCCTTCATATAGCGTGGCGAGCAATTCCCCTGCTCTGCTATCTGTCTCGCCTATAACGGTTTTCGGTGGGTGGTAGTAGTCCCATACGGCGGTGCCTTCCCGGAGGAACTCAGGGTTGTTGCAGACACCGAAGTCGACGCCGGCGATTTTGCCAGATGCGGATTCTAGGGTGGGGATCACGACACCGCGCATGCTGCCAGGCAACATCGTGGACCGCGTCGCCACGACATGGTAGGCGTCGTTGCCCCGCAACGCCTCGCCGATTTGCTCGCAAACCCGACGTACATAGCTCAGGTCAATGTTGCCGTTGGGCTGACTTGGCGTGCCAACGCAGATTAGCGAGACGTCGCTTGAGCGGATCGCTTCCTCGACTTGGGTTGTCGCGCGGAGTCGACCGGACTTCACCTCGGCGCTGATCATGTCACCGACGGCAGCTTCGATAATTGGCGTCTTGCCGGCGTTTATCAGGTCGACTTTTGTTTGATTTGGGTCGACTCCGATTACCTGGTGGCCATCTGACGCAAGACACGCTGCTGAGACGGCGCCGACGTAACCCAACCCAAGAACTACGATCTTCATATGCCCACGCTTGCCACCAAATGATCGTAGAAGAATTCATGCGGTTACTGGGCGAAAGTGACCCCGGTGTCCAATACACGTGCGGTCACGCCCCGGGGCGGCCTTACCGAGCGCCCACCCCCTGAGCTCATTCAAGCCCGAGCAGGCTCAGCGCGGCGGGTGCCCACCACCCGGAAACCGGACCACCCCGGCATTGTCCGTCGGTCTGTCCCGGATTCTTCACCCATAGAAGGCCATCGAGTGCGCCGCCTTGGAACAGGCGCGGCGCAGGTCCTAACCGAGCCCCCGGCGGGTTGCAGTAGCGCCCGTTTTGCGGGCCTGCGCCATTTCGGCTGACGTCGATCACGTAGTGCGAGTCGGTGATGCCGAGCTTGCTGAGTTCGGAACGCACGCTCTCGGCAAACTGAACCTCGCCTTTCGTCGTGTAGAAGTTTGCGACGTTTAGGCTGAACCCCGCAACCTTGTCGACGCCCACCTTTTTCAACCGGGCCGCCGTTTCCGCTGCGTTCCACCAATTCTCATGTCCTGCGTCGACATACACGCGCGCGCCCGTGGTCGAAAGCGCATCGACCGCGTAACTCAGCATGCCCAGACGGTCGCCCTGTTCGCACTTCCCCACCTGCGGAAGCGCATCCGGTTCGACGATGACCAGCGCGTCGTCATGCCCCGTCAACGCTGCGGCAACGCCGTCCACCCAGGCCGTGTACTCCTGCTCATCGCCCGCACCTCCGTCCGACAGCGAGCCACAATCGCGCTGTGGGATCCGGTAGAGCACAAGCGTCGGGACCTCGTTCGCCGCCGCCGCGCCGGCGAGGTACTCGCCGACGTCACTGCGGGCCGTCGCGGAGGTGGACCAATCGGTGAACCACTTGGCTTGCGGCGTTTCCGCGATCGGATCGAAACGGGAATCCTGCTGCGCCGCTGCGATCGCCTGCATGTGCGGATCGATGTACAACTTGGTGTCGACCGACGTGCTGCCCCCTACTTTCTCCGAACCGGGGGTATCCGGCCGCCCGAAATAGGCGACCGCCGCGATCGCCATCAGAATGATGACGAGCGTCGCCGCTGCCGTCATGAGAACGGCACGCCTTTCTCGTCGCTTGACCCGCTGCCACCACGACCTACGTGGACCAGCCCGCCCGCCGCTCATCGAGCACCGTTTTCGCGCTGTGTATCGCTGGATCGTGCCAAGAACAACACCGTAAGTGGAACGACTGTGACGGTCCAGTACACCGCCGCGTCTACGTAGCCCAGCGGCACTTCTAAAATACCGCCGACGGCGATCCCCGTAACCAGCATCGCAGCGATCGCCAGGTAGCGGCTTCTGGGCACTGTGATTGCAATCGCTTGCACGAGAAGCGATCCGACACCAAGGAACGCGAAGATGACTCCGCCGATGGTAAGGAACTGTACGAGCTGATTGTGACCTTGGAAGGCCCCCGAGGCCAACGGGGACGTATCGCTCAATGCGATGTTGTCAAACCATTTACTCCCGAGACCAAACGCAAACGCCCGCGACCACCACTCCGCAAGCGCGCCGTGCCAGATGACACCACGCCCTGTGTATGCCTCGTCGTCCATCCCATCAACGGCAGCACACACATCGTCACGATTGCCCCAGCGATTGCAAAACGTGCCACCGCTGATGCTGCGCGGCGCCATCCGAACTCCCCGGTAGCCCAGACCACGGCACCCACTACCAGCACGCATGCCGTCGTGAACATCGCACTGCGACTGGACGACCACAGTATTGCGAACACCACGATCGCTATCCCAGAGAGTCGCTGCCACCGACGCGGCAGCATTGCCGCCGCTGCGACACCGATCGAAAGATACAGACCCAGAACGTTCTCCGCTGTGAACATTCCCTGCAGCAGTCCCAGCGGCGGGAACACCGCCTTGTCGGCGCGTACGCGCAGGTTCCCGTCTGCGTCATGCACACGACCGGCATCCGGCAGCAGGAAACCGAACGCAATCGCGAGTATCGCCGTAAGCACGACGAGTACACCCAGCGCGATGAGCACACGGGGGCGAGGCCGCAACGCGGCCAGCGCCAACACCACGAGCACGTAGAGGACACTGTCGGAAGTCGGCCCGCCGGAATACAGGTCGCGCGTCAGGATCCATAACCAGGGCGCCAGCAGCACGGCGATGCGCCACAGGCCAGGTCGGGTGACGTCGTTCAGCCGGAACAGGATGATGCCGATGCAGATACCTACAGCGAGTACATAGGACAGCCTCGAGACATAGCTGGCGGCGGGCGGCCAAATTGGATCTTGGCCGACCGGGACGAACACCTTGTCTGCAGTCAGCGACAGCGCGATCCGCGAGCCGACTGCCCGGCACCATAGGACGACGATGAGCACCACGGCTACGGCGTCACGGGTGATGAACAGCCGGCCTCTCTGCTGCATCAAGCCTCCGCTCGCACTACCCGGCCATGCCGGGCTGGTACCACCGCTGTACACCCATGCGATCATTGCTTATCTTCCGGTTGAACACCTCCAACCACGCTCGGCTTGTACAACCGGACCTTCCGAATCGCCCGTATCCGCGCGGCCGCCAGGCGCTTCCAAGCTACCGTCGCGATGTGGGCGTTCTGTTGGCTGGCGTCCGCCGTGTGCGGCGCGGAAGGAGGGGTGGATGAGCGGACCACGACTGAAGGTCTTGATGTCGACGGGACCGCTCAAAGACGATGACAATCCTTACCTGCAGCAGCTGGTCGCCGGCCTGAGCGAGCAGATCGACGTCGAACCGCTATCGTGGCGCGCCGCCCTGTTCTCCCGTCCAGACGTATTCCACGTGCACTGGCCCTACCAGCTCTATCGCGCCAACGGACGAGCGAAGACGATCGTCAAGAGAGTCCTGTCGGCGATACTGCTCGCCCGGTTGCGCGCGCGCCGCGTGCCCGTCGTTTGGACACTGCACGACCTCGCGTCCCACGAGGCAGATCGCGGCGTCGAGCGGCTGCTGTTGCGCGCACTGGAGCGAATGATCACCCTCCGTATCTACCTCAACGAGTCGGAGGAGAACGACCCCACCCGCGGTGTGGTGATCCTCCATGGCGACTACCGTGAGTGGCTGCGAGAACGTGGTATCGACATCTCCCCACGGGAACCCGAGCGAGACGTCGTCTTGTTCGGGTGGTTGCGAAGGTACAAGGCGATCGAATCCCTCATCACCGCGGCGCGCGATGCGGACGCAACGCTCACCGTCACCGGGCGTGCAATCGATGAAGACTACGAACGGTCACTGCGCGCGATGACGTCCGAATCCCCCTCGACGACGCTCGAGATCCGGCACCGCGAGGAGGACGAACTCGCGGCAGAAGTTCTTCGGCACAGAATCGTGTGCCTCCCGTATCCGCATATGCACAACTCGGGAGCGCTGGTCTACGCACTCAGCGTCGGCCGTCCCGTTCTCGCGAGGCGCAGTCCGTTCAACTCCGAAATTGCTCGCGACGTGGGCGAGCAATGGCTGATGCTGTACAACGGCGAGTTGACCGCGGCCACCGTGCGCGAGGCACTGGACCGGACCTTGCCCGCCGGATTGCCAGACCTCTCCCGATGGGATTGGCCGACGGGGATCGCCCTTCATATCGCGTGTTATCGCGCTCTCGCCGCCGCACATGGCCGGCGCCTCCCGTCGACGATCGTCGCAGAACTTCTCGAGGCCGAACCAGCATTCGCCGCCCATTCGGCCTTCAATGCCCCGGTTCAGATCTTGTAGGCGTCGCGCCAGAAGCTCAACGGGTTGCGAAATGCGCGCGAAAGCTTCCTTCGCTGCATTCGGGCATGGGCCCTCTTCACCTCCAGCTTGAACGGGCCGCCTCCCGCATGGAGATAGCCCCACAGCATGGCGAGCGATCCGACAACGTAGGGACGTCGAGCCAGGTAGCGGCCGCAATGCAGCAGGAAGTAGGGGAACGAGTAGCCGGTCCACCGACATACCCGGCCATTGCGGTATCGCCCGTGGACCTCTCCCTCGCTCGCGCCGACAGCTCGCGTCATCTCGAAATGGGCGTCGGAGTCCACGCGCGTTTGAAAACCCGCCAGGCCCGCCGCGACCTCGTCCAGCACATCCCAGCCAAGCGCCGGCGGCATCGACTCGGTCGCCCGAAACGCGTCCGTCGTGTACAGCTTGACCGAACCGGGCACATGGAACTTCTGCTCGGTCATGCCCTTCGTGACGATGACGCCGCCTGCTATGCCGACTGGGTCACGCGCAAGTGCCATGACCCGTTCGAGGTAGTCGGGAGCCATTCGCACATCGGCGTCCAGCTTCATCACGTGCGTATACGGCTTCCGCGGCAGCGCGCTCGCGACGCCGAAACGCCATGAGGTGTAGTCCGACCCGCCGATCAGTCCGCCATCGTTGGCCTTCGACAGTACGGTGGCCAGATTCTCGGTGTCGACTTTCGCGAATTGTTCGGCGGTGCCATCGGTGCTGCCATCGTCGACGACTACCCAATCGAAGTCGCGGAATCGCTGCGCCCGAACCGAGGAGACAAGGCCCGACGCGTTATGAACCTCGTTGTGCAGCGGTGAAACGATGAGCAACGTCATAGTGGTTGCGGGCTCGCTCGATTCGTTCCCGCACGCCTTTGAAGTCACCTTTGAGCAGGTGCTCGGTGCCGTTCGCGGCCTTGCGAACGAACATCCGAACTCGGCTCCTCGCCACCACCGCCGGCTGGTCGCACCATTCGCGCGCCACGAACGGCGCAGTCTTTCGAAACACCGCCGTGCGCCGGGCCAGCTTGCCCCCGAACTCCCATTCGGGCTCCCGCTTGAGCACCGAGACGATCATCTCGCCGGTCCAGACGTCCACGTCGTCGATCAGCAGGTATCCGCCGACGCGCAGCCGGGGCGCGAGGTAGAAGAAGTCGATCGCCGGGATCGGGAAGCCGTGCCCGCCATCGATGAGGGCGAGGTCCAAGTCTGTGATCTCGAGACCGGGAAGGACATCCTGGGAGTATCCGATCTTGAAGGTCGTCCGATCGGTTGCGATGCCCTGCTCCGCGCAGTAGACCGTGATCCTTTCCGCCTCGTCGGCGGCCGGAGTGATCGCGGTGTGCTGGGCGCCGAGCTGAGAGAACACGATGGTCGAGTAGCCGGCGCCGGTCTCCACCGTCACCGAGTCCTCGTTCACGTGTTTGGTCAGGAAATCGAGCACCTCCTCGGCGATCATCCAATTGCTTTGCCCGCCACGGTGCAGTGTCGGTCCTGACGCGTTCAGATCCACGAGCCTCTCCCGGTCGGTAGCAAGATCGCCAATGAGCTTACGGCGACGGCGGGAGGTCGGAGGCGAGCGCTATCTTATGGCGCGCGGTTCAGGTCAGGTCGCGCCAGGACAGCGATACCGTCGTCTTGCCGACACTGGCGCGCCGAAGCAACTACTCTCAGGCGGTTCGCCGCTATTGTCAGTTCGAGGAGCTGGCCGTACGTTGACGCGCACGCTTCGTATTCTGGTGTCGACACGTCTGGTGGAATATGGATCTTCGCAGCTACTGCCGCCTGCTGCGGCGGCGCTGGCTGGTGCTTCTGTGCACCTTCCTCGTGGTCGGGGCGGCGCTGGGAGGCGCCGGATTCCTCCTCCCGTCGGTCTACACAGCGACCGCTCAAATGGTGTTCGCGCCTAACCTCCCGCCAAACGCGACGATGGAAACACGCCACACTGCCGAGCTGTATCTGGCGGGCCGCATGAAGACCTATGCACAGGTGGTGACGACCGATTCGGTTCTGCAGCCGGTCATAGACAGCCTCGGCTCGGTGTCACGGTGCCCCAACTCGTCGAGACTTTGGAGGTCACGATCCCGGCGGACACCTCGGTGATCAACATGAAGGTGTCGGCGCCGACGGCCGCGGAGGCCGCCTCCATCGCCAACAACATCGCTAGTCAGATGCAATTGGCTGTGGTCAACCTCGAAGGCTCCTCGACGGTCATCCAGGTCGCCGTACTCCAGCCCGCCACTCCACCATTGCATCGATCGTCCCCGAATGGTTTCTTGAATCTCGCCGTCGCGGTCCTGTTGGCCATGCTCTCAAGCGTTTTCGCTGCAGTGGTCGTGGACATCTTCGATACCCGCGTCCGAAAGGGTCGCGACGTCACCGCCCTGGGTGTTCCGTATCTCGGTGGGATTCCGAAAGTACGTGGTGCCAACGGCCGGGACCTGTTGCCATTCACGGAGCAGGCACCCCAACTGCAGACGGTCTTTCATCGGATCGCGGTCGACGTTCTGGACGCGGTCGGCGAGAGGCCCGCGTGCGTGCTGGTCACCTCACCCCGGGCCGGTGCCGCTGCCAAGACGATGGTGGGCGCCAATATCGCCGGTGCGCTCGCTGAAGCCGGAAACCGGGTGGCCTTCATCGACGCCGACGTCCGAGGAGGACGCCTTGCTGCTCAGGTCGGCATCACGCAGACGCGGGGAATCACCGACCTGGTTTCCGGCCGCGTTGGACTCGACGGGTCGTTCTTCGATTCGAAGTGGGGCGGTATCACGGTCGTCCCCTTGGGCGAAAGCACCTTCGACATCGGCCAACTGCTCGCCGGTAAGCAGTTCGATGACGTGATGCGAGATTTCGGCGGCCACTTCGATGCAGTCATCGTGGACGCCCCGCCGATCACGAACTTGAACGAGGCTACGCGCTTCACGCAGAACATCTCGAACATCGTGGTCGTCGCGGACGCGATGAGTACGCGGCGTGATGAGTTGGTGCGGGTAACCAGCTCACTACGGCAGTCCGGAGCCAAAATGCTGGGGGCCGTGCTGACGCAGGCGCACAAGGCCGAGAAGTCGGCGACGGCCGACGACGCGAATCGCTACGACGAAGAAAGGTTCGATCACGTTAACGAACGAGCTCGTCACGGACGCTGACACGGCTCGTCGGTGGATTGAGATTAAGGCTAGATAAACCCCATCCGCCAGTACAATCCCAACACTGTTGCGATTACGAAGCTCGAACTCTCGAAAGTAGAACAGCGTGCACTCGATCGGTTCAGTCTGGTACCCGGTTCACGGCTCGGGCGTCAACCCCCTTTCCAGCGGATGGTGATAGTCGCAGCGGTGCGGCAGACGCTGACCCGGGCGATGTCGCTCGTGCTGCCGGCAGTGCTCGTGGGATTGGTCGCCGGCTCGGCGTATGCGCAGCCCAACGATGCCGCAGAGCCGCCTGGCGTGGCCGGTGAGTCGGATGCCGCAGGTGTGACGTTGCCGTGGCCGACCCTTGGGCTGTCACAAGGGATGGACTTGTACCCCGACAGCGGCCAACGCGTCACTGTGCAGGTGCCTGCCGGGCTGACCGCTACACGGTTGCAGGGTCTGATGCACGCACCGATGAATATCGGTAACGGCTATCTCGAGATCAGCGACGGCGAAGGCAAGTTTCTGGCGGCAGTCAATCTGCCTCCCGCGGGATCCGCACAGGCTGTGACGCCATTCGACGTCGACATCTCAGCGGCAGGCCGTCGACCTTCATCGATCGACCTCTCGTTCACCCTTCGTGCGTTGGACGGCGTCGACCGAGTCTGCGGCCCTACCCAGCGGCTGACTCTCAGCGACCTGGCAACCGTATTCACCGGGAACCAGCCTCCGGTGAATACGATTGCGAACTTCTTCCCTCCAGTGCTTGAGCGGATCACGATCTATGCGCCAACCGACGCCAACGCCGCCGAACAGCAAGCGGTGCTGACATTGGTATCGACGCTGGCACGGATCTACAGCGCCCTGAAGTTGGACATCGCGGTCGTCGATCATCCGCGTGGGGCGGTACCCCCGCCTGCTCCGCTGGGCTGGCCCGTGCGGTTGTCGTCGAGACCGGCCCCCAAGGCCTCACCCTCGAAAGTGCGGGGACACCAGGCGCCTACCTTCGGGTCTCGGGCGACGGTGACGCACTCTCGACTCAGATGGCACTGCTCGTCAATGGCCTGCAGCCGCTCGCACAGACGGCCACAGCCAGTGTCGACAAAGGCGGGCCCGAATCCGCCCTGGACGGCGACACGCTGACCTTCAGCCAATTGAAGGTGGGTGGCAAACAACCGTCATCAGATCAAGCACTCTGCGGGTCGGAATCGACCGGACATTGCTGGGTGCCCGCGCCGACAGTGTGAAAGTGCATTTGCTCGCCGATTACACGCCTGTGGCGAAAGACGACGCGGCAACCGTCGTCATCAAATCCGGTGGACTTGTCGTCTATCGAGCGGCGCTCGACGAAACCGGCATTCTGGACGCGACGTACAACCTCGAAAGCCAGATGCTCGATGAGCAATGGATCAACATGGAACTCGCGCTTACCTACACCCCTCAGCAAGAGTGCGGGTCATTGATCTCACCCATGACATTTCAGATCGATCCGCGATCAACGCTGACCATGCACCGCGGCGGCAATCCGCTTGGAGGTTTCCCGGCATTCCCTTCCGAATTCAGCCCCACCTTCATGGTCGCGCTCGACGGCGGCGGCCCCGAGAAGCTCGGCTACGCCGCTCGAGTCGTGGCCGCGATCGCGCGCCTCACCCGCACCGAGCTGACGCCGCAGGTCGTCGACCTTCAGGCAGCGGCCGACGCCAACTCCGGGGCGCTGATTGTGGCCGATTCCAAAGCAATCAAACAAACATCGCTGAATCCACCCGTGAGCGGTGACGGCTCGGCCATAAACTTCGCACTGCCGGACGAGTTGCAGGTCAACATCGATCAGGGGCTTGGATCCATTCAGGCTTTCGCCGATACGCCACGCAACCGCTCCGTCGTCCTGGTCACAACGACTGCGGAGTGGGCGCTGGTGGACCCACTTTTTCGCTACATCGACGGGTCTGTCGGCGATTGGTCGCAGCTGACGGGCGACGTGCTCGCCGCAGGCGCGGGCGGCACCCCGACAGAGGCATCGATCAGACCGGCCGGCAACATCTTCGAGCCGCCGCAGTCCAGCGCGTCGGACGGGTGGTTGAAGACCGGCCTTGTAGTCGGGGGCGTGGTTGTGGGCGTGCTTGCGGTCATCGCCGTCCTGGCGGCGATCCTATTCATGCGCCGGCGTAGGACGCGCGAAGCCGGGACCGTCCAGAATTAGCCGGCGTACGGTGCCGTGATGACAGTCGACGATGCGGTGATGGTCACCGGTAGTGCAGGATTCATCGGCGGATCTCTGACCTCGCACCTTCGTGAAAGCGGCCGTCGGGTCGTTGGCCTCGACCTTGCCGCGGACCCAGCCACCGACTCGCTCCGCTGTGACCTGGCGACCCTGGCGACCGATGGCTTCCTCGAACGACCCCCGTCGACGATCATCCACCTTGCCGCCGTCTCGAAGGAACCCGGAAGTCCCTGGCGCGACTATTTCGCCAACAACGCCGAGGCCACCCGTCGTCTCTGTCGGGCGGCCGAGCGGGCGGGTGTGCAGAACATCATCTTCACCAGTTCGATGATGGCCTTCGCCCCTGGTCCCTGGCGACGATCCGAGAACGATTTCCTCGACGCTGACACGGCATACGGGTGCAGCAAGCTGCAGGCCGAAGAAATCCTCCGAGCGTGGCAGGCCGCCGAACCAGGGCGCCGCCTGCGCATCGTTCGCCCCGGCGTGGTCTTCGGCCCCGGCGACCAAGGCAATATGCGGCGCCTGATCCACGGCTTGAGCCGGCGGCGCTTCGCCTACATCGGCCGCCAGGACACGGTGAAGAGCTGTATCTACCTCAAGGACATGGTGCGGCTGCTGGTCCATCTCATCGATGACGACGGGCCGCACGACACCTACCACGCCGTCTACCCGCAGCCGACCACGATTCGCGACCATGTCGATGCCATCAACGACGCGTGGGGCTGGAACCGACATCCGCCAACCGTTCCCTATCGCCTCGCGCTGGCAGCCGCCACGCCGTTCGGATTGATCGATCCGGCGGGCACACGTTTTGGCGTTCATCCACGGCGTATCCAGAAATTGCACCTCGATACCAATATCAGCTCAGACCGTCTGGCCGACATTGGATTCGCCCAGCGGTATTCGCTGCCCGAGGCCTTTGCCGATTGGCGACGGGAATGTGCTGGGGGGCTGCCTCATTGAGGTCAATTGCGCCGGTCTAAGGAGCCAGTGGCGGAGGCTCGGGCTTGACGACTCGATACAACCGCCAACGGGCCTCGCCTGCGGAGCCGACCGCTGAGTAGACGAGGTCACCGATGCCCGCCCCGTCCGCCCACATTGTCGGATAGCGCCGGGAGATCGCATCCTGCGCCGCATTGTGGGCGGGATTGGTCACGAGGATGTACTGCACCCCGTTGTCCCATGGCTTGTTGAGTGCGGCGATGAAGTTGTAGTCGCTGGTGATGACGAACTGCTTCGGCCGTTTCGATGCCAGCCACAACACCTTGGTCTCGAAAGTGTCGGCCAGTACCGACCCGTCAGGAAGATTCTTGCGATCCAGATAGTCGGCCAGCAGGCGGTCGTCGTTGCCCATTCGGCGATACAACTGCTCATCGGGCGGATACCTCGCCGGGTCGAAAAGCGATGCGATTCCGATCATCACAGGGTTGTTGTCGGTGACGTCTTCATCCATCATTCCCATTGCGGTGATGGGGGTTCCGACGATCAGCGACGCACTCAACAACGCGGCGCCGAGTCCGGCCGCAACCGATCCAAGCCGCCAGGGCCGAATGGTTTGTCGTCGCGGTGTCCAGCACTGTAGCGCGGTGACGATGACCAGTGGGATGGCCAGGATGTAGAACCGGAACCACCCGAATGTCGTCTGGCTGTACTGACCCCAGGCCGCGAACAACAGCACGGGGCCGAAGGTCACGATCGGCACGAGGGCAGCGGACTGCTGTCGCCTCAGCACCGCGATCGCCGCGGCCAGTATCACCGCCAGACCGACGAACGGTTGCATGGCGAACAATCGCTCGGCGATCACCAGCCAGTTCGTGTTGTGCTCGAGTCCGCCGCGAGCGACGGCGACGGCTACCTGGCTACTGTTGCCGTACTGCGAGGAGATGGTCGCGAAGAGTTCACCGCTGACCACCCAGCCTGCCAACGCCCACACGACGAATGCCACGAGCGCGGGGAAAAGCACAATGGTCACTTGCAACAGCGCCGAATTAATCCTGTTATCGCGTGGTGCGCGGAAGTAGGCGACGGCTGCGACGAATGCGGCGACGCCGCATGCCGCCGGAAGGACCTCGTACCGAACGAGATACCCGACACCCAAAGCGACTCCCGCCCAGGCCAGGTCGGACACCGTATCCGAGTCCGCCCACCGCATCAAGTGGCGAACGCACCAAAGCATGCAGAACACCTCGGCCGCCTCGCTCATTCCGATGCTGCCGTAGAGGATGATGATCGGGTTCAGTGCAAAGCACGCGACGGCGATGAACCGCCATCCGTCGCCCACGCCGCGGTCGATCGCGATCTTGCGAACGAGCAGGGCCGCGCCTGCCATGAAGGCCGCGCTTTGAACTACTCCGGCTAAGCCGAATGTCAGCAGTTCCGGCCACCAACGACCGAGCAGGACGAACGGGATCTGGACGACGCTGGGCAAGGGATTCCAGACGAAACCGACCGCCGATAAGTGCGGGTCGCGGCTGTACAGGGTGAAACCTGCGTTGGCTACTCGACTTAAACTGTCGGCCTCGAAGATGTTGTAACGCATAATAAGAACGCTGCCGACAATGAAGTAGACGCCCATGAGCGAGACGAACAAGGCGACGGGCCCGAACCAACTATGGTTGCGCTCGACCATTCCCTCGCTGGGGGCGAGGTCAGCCGGTGCAGTTGCGATGACCACAGCGCGTTAGGTTCCGGAGCGCCGACGACGGACGACTATCGTTGTGATGACGGCGATGGCGACGATCACGCCGACGGCGGCGGTTGCCATCGCCCACAATCTGACTTCGTCGCTTGGGGGTGCGTGGGGCGGCAGATAGCCACCCGCGCGGACTGTCAGGCCGGCCGTCGGCCCCGCGGCTCCGGTCGCGACGACGTCTCCACCCAGCGCACCCCAACGCCCCTTGAGGCCGTCGATGTAGCCGAGGCTCCTGTCCAACAGAGAATCGTCGCCCGAGCTGCTGAGAGCGAGCACCATGCGGTCGTTCTGTTTGAACGCCTGCACCACTCCGAGCGGTCCGTTGACGTCGACCTCTGTCACTGGGGTTCCGTCGATTGTGTCGATCGTCCCCGCGCCGGGCGATATTGGCGGATTCAATCCGAGTTGACCGAGCCGGTCCGCTCCTGTGACGGTGAGCAGTCCGGTGCCGGAATGAACTGCCTCTTCGAGCCGCCGCAGTCTCGGCCGCAATGCCACTGAGGTCTGTTGTCCCATCAGGCGGATCGCCTCGGCGGCGAAACGAATTTGGGCGGGATTCTCGATGGCGACGTCGAAGTCGGGGGTGAACGCCATCGGTAGCGCAGCGAAGCCGCCCCGGTTCTTAGTGCCGGGAAAGACGGTGACGGTCGAGTCAGGGTCGACGACGAAGGTCATCCGGTCCGGGGTGGTGCACTCGCCGGCTGAGACGTAGCGAACCTCGAGGCCCAGTCCGACATTGGACGAAACCGCTTGTGCCGGTATGTCGACCGTGAGGTCAACGGCGCCGGAGTCGTCAAGTGGAGTCGATGCCAAAACGTTCGAGCCCGAGCGCACAAGCAGTGACGCCTCGCCGTCGCGCACAGCCGTGTAGTGGGCGAGCAGTCGGACCTTGGCACCTTGGATCGAGCCGACGGCGAACTTGCTCGCGTCGAAGCCCGCGTACGTCGTTGTCGTGCCCAACACGGACGCCTCTGCCGATACGCCGAGTTGCCCAAAGGTGAGTACCTGGCTCGCTTGTTCCAGATTGTCCGAAACCGACTTCACTGCCGCAGCAGGTGTCTGGGCCAGCGTCATCCGCCGGTCGGAGAACAATTCGACCTGGTTCACCAGTGAGTCGCCCCGGCCGGTGACCACGAGAACGGCTGCGGATGTGCCGCCGTTCTCCACGGCGATGCGCGGTTCACCGCCGTCGCGCAATTCGATTACCCGGCTGATCCCCGAGCTACCGGCAAGCCACGCGGTCTCGGATGTATCGACCGAAATAGCCACGGGGATAGGCCGATACAGCGCTGTCAGCTTGGCGACCAGGGACAGCGTGGCCTGTTGAACCGCCGCCGAGGGGTTCGGCCCGACCCGGATGGTGATGTTATCCAGGTAGCCAGGCAGGAAGTCGGCGACAGTGCGGGGACTGACGGTTTCACCTGAGTAGGACATTGCTAACTGGCTCAGGGTGACACCGGCAGGAGGGACGCAGCCGCTGACAGGTGGGCTGTCGTCGTGAATCGCGAAGGACAGCTTGGCGACGCCGTTGATCACCTCGGCCCGCGACGTGTCGATCGTGAACGGCGCAGTCGCGACCCCGGCGGGAATCGGTATAGAGCCGAGCAATATCCCTCGTGAGTCGAGCACGTCGACGCGACCGGCTCCGAGGTTGACTACTGAACCGAGCAGACCCGACACTGCGATTGGGGTGGCACCCTGTGGCACGGGAACCGATGTGCCGACGGATTGGTTCGCACCCACCAGGTCCATCTGGTCGGATAGCCCCAACTGACTCCAGCTGATCGGCGGCGTGGCGTTCACTTCGGCGGCAGCGCTTATATAGGGCTGGGCAGAGGACGCGGGGCTGAAAGGCAGCGCGGACTGGACGGCTACAGCGCCAGCGACGGCAAATGAGGCGATGAGCGTCCGCACGATGGCGCGCATTAGTTTCCTCCAGTGGTTTGGGCTGAGGCTGAGGGGTGGGTGAGACCATGCACCGTCTTCTCCCAGAAGAAGGGACGGAATACCAATTGGTACAGCGCTTTCAGCGCAGCGATTGACTGCAGAATCCAGTACAGCGGCGCCAGCAACGCCGCCCACCACAGGTAGGGCTTGCCGAGTGCTTGTGTGGCGATCAGGCCCACGAAGACCGACAGCGGTGCGCCGACAATGAACAACACCAAGCAGATGTAGTAAGTCAGCGGCGCGAACAGTTCAGCAACGAACGCAGGCCTACCGAGCACCCACACCACCATCGTGAACCAGAAGAGCAGGTTGACGGCGCTGGCCAGCGGTACCCCACCGGTCATGTTGATCAGACGCAGAGTTGCCTTGATGCCGATGTTCTTGCGCAGCTCCATCGGACTGCGCAGATGAACAAGCATCGTCTGCAGGTAACCCTTGTACCATCGGGACCGTTGCCGGATCCAGTTGACCACGTCAGAGTTGGCTTCCTCCAACGTGATCGAGTCGAGAATGAGTGTCCGGTAGCCGTGCCGCGCCAAGCGAACGCCCAGATCAGCGTCCTCCGTGACGTTGAATTCGTCCCAGCCGCCGATATCGCGCCACACTTTCGTCCTCATGTGGTTGGAGGTGCCGCCCAGCGGCACCACGCATCGCAATTCGTCGACGGCGGGCAGCACGACGCCAAACCACTGGTCGTACTCGAGGGAGAACCATCGGGTGAGCAGGTTCTGCCGCTCGTTGAAGTACGCGAGCCGCGCTTGCAGACAGCCGATTTCAGATGGGATGCGCCGGAAGGCCACTACAGCTCGGCGTAGCTGGAGCGGCTCGGGAATGTCCTCGGCATCGTAGATCGTCACCAGCTCGCCCTTTAGATCGGGCAGCGACATTCCGTAGTTGCACGCCTTGGGTTTCGTCTTGGGCATGCTGTGTGGCACAAGCACTATGCGCACCGACTGCAAGTCGGCGTCGAAGAGCGCTCTCTGCGTGGCGATGTCGTCTTCCTCCACCAGCAGCAGGATCTCGAGCTTATCGCTGGGGTAGTCGAGCCGTCCCACCCCGTTGATGAGGTTGGACACGATCGCCGGCTCGTCGTAGACCGGCAGGAGCACGGTATAGACCGGTAGCTCCTCGTCGGTCAGCATCATTGCTTCTTCGTTGCTCACGCGGATCAGCGACGAGGTCTTCAAACCCTTGAGCACCAGATAGTTTCGGTCGATGGTTGAGCACAGATAGAACAACGCGATCAATCCGGTGATGAGAGGTGGAATCAAGTGGGGAAGGAGGATCGCATGGCCTACGATGAGCGCTGCTGCCGCAGCCGAGTGCTATCAATGACGTTCGGCCGAGAAGCGTACGTGCCGACAAGTGAGCCGGCAGTGTGACCGCTTCTCGGGTTTCAGACACCGGCCACTCCCTTTGGTCCGACGCCGGCCGAGTTCGCCAGCAGCGCGATCACGTCGTCCGCGCGTGCGACGACGAGCGGGTCGACTTGACCGCTGCCGTTCGCCTGTTGGCGGGATAACCACAAGGCGGGTTTGATCGATGTGTCGAGAATCGATATCGCCGCCGGGGCTGGTGGGGGCGCAGTGCTACCGACTGTCTGGTTGACGATCACGGTGACACGTTGGTATGCCGCGCCCGTCTTCCATATCCAGGTGACGGCATACCAGTCGACGGCGTCGGCGTCGGTTGTGGCATCGGCGTTGCTGTGGATGACTCTGGCACCCGCGGGCATTGATCCGTCTGCGACCGGCCGGTATTCAGCCGGGCTGCTGGTCGGATACCAAATTGCGTCGTCGAAGTCTTCAAGTGCGGCCGGACGCCCGGTAGAGATGACGTCGATGGCCGCAACGGGCATTCCGGGCACGGGCGGTGCGGCATAGCGGACAAGCGTGGCGTCAGGGCCGACGTACCGCGTGATGAACGGGAAGCTTTCCTCTGCCTTCAAACCGGCCCGCCGTTCCCAATTGGACGCTGCCTGACCCGCGTAATTGCTACCTGCGTGCGGTGGGTCGACCAACAGCAGTGTCACCGAAACGAGCACCAGCATCACCAGGGTCAACGGTCCACGACGTGGCAGGTCCGTCCACGCGCTGGTTGCGGTGGTCATCAGATGCGCGTCACGCAGCAGCATCACCGCGGTGACGACGACAGGCACGACGCCCGCGACCAGCAGAACGGTGGCACCAAGGCCGAGGTGTTTGCCTATCACGGCCGTGAGCGCGCTTGCGCTGGCCAGACACACCAGCGTCGCCAACACGCGCCGGCCCAGTGGTTCATTGCGCCCGGCGAGAAACACCGCTACCGCACCAAGAGCTGCTGTCAGCAGGGCGATCGCGGTGTCAGATCCGCCGAACGCGGCCGCTGTCATCAGAAATGCGAGCGGGCTCACGCAACATGCTGCGAACAACCAGAGTTGCCACATGCGTACGACATGTCTGACCCCGAACAGGATCGACAGCAGGCACGCGATCCAGAGCATGACGGCGAGCAGGTCCAACTGCCATTGGATCGACAACGTGGGCATACGCTGCTTCATCAGGTGGATTCCGGTGAAGCCGGCCACCCCGACGACAATGGCGATTATCCAATCGGATTCCTTATCGCTGACGCCCCTGGGCGCTTCGCGGTAGCCGGTGGCAATGACGCCGACCAGGATCGGCAGCACCAGCAAAACCACCGCCCGTGACCCCGAGAGCGCCGCGCCTATGACGTCGATGATCACAAACGCGTATGCGGCAAAGGACAAGACCGCGAAAACCGCGAGGCGCGGCCAGTATCGGTGCGTTACCGCAATCGAAGGACTTGGTGGCTCCTCGGTCAAAGAAATTGGGCGCACGGGAGCAGCGAACTTCGAATCCAAGATTCACCTCAGGGACGGCCCCCCACGGGCGGTCAGTTATGCTTTTTGCCTAAGCATCGACTGGACTGATGACGCTTTTAGGCTGTTAGCTACCATATCAGCAACTTCCGGTACCGCGCGTGCCGTATGACTTAAATCACACACTCGTCAATATTAGAGCGACCTACCAGCGGGTATCCCATGACTGGACTCTGTGTACGCGGGGCGGATGATCAAGATCATACGCGACGATGCATTTTTGGCACATTTTCGACCACGGCGCGGACCTGACCGCGAGCCCGTCGTTGCCCTAGGCTTGACCGGTGCCCGCTGAGCCGACCTCGGGGATCTACGTTGCGTCACCAGAGGGCGATACTGGCAAATCCACGATCGCGCTGGGCATCCTGCACCGGCTGGCCGCCACCGTCGCCAAAGTCGGGGTATTCCGCCCCATCACCCGCCTCGGCGAGGACCGGGACTACATCCTGGAGCTTCTGCTTTCCCAAACCACCGCGGGACTGACCTACGAGGAGTGCGTCGGCGTCAGTTACCAGCAGCTGCACGAGGATCCCGACAGCGCGATCGGCGATATCGTCGACCGGTATCACCGGGTGGCCGCCCGGTGCGACGCGGTGCTGATCGTGGGCAGTGACTACACCGATGTCGCCGCACCGAGCGAGTTGTCGACGAATGCCCGCATCGCAGCCAACCTCGGCGCTCCCGTCGTGCTTGCGGTGAAGGCCAAGGACCGTAGCCCCGCACAGGTCGCCGAGATCGTCGACGTGTGTCTGGCCGAGATCGGGGCCCAGCACGCGCATACCGCCGCGGTGGTGGCCAACCGCTGCGACGCCGCCGAGATGGAGGCCATGGCCGCGGCGCTCGAGCCGTTCGGGCCGAAATGCTACGTGCTGCCGGAGGAACCGCTGCTGGTCGCTCCTACGGTGGCCGAATTGCAGGCCGCCGTCGAGGGCACCGTGATCGCGGGCGACTCAGCGTTGTTGTCGCGCGAGGCGATGCATGTGCTGGTGGCGGGCATGACCGCCGAGCACGTGCTGGAACGGCTGAATGAAGGCATCGCCGTCATCACGGCGGGCGATCGATCCGACGTCGTGCTGGCGGTCGTGAGTGCTCACGCCGCGGAGGGCTTTCCGTCGTTGTCGTGCATCATCCTCAACGGTGGTCTGGAACTGCACCCGTCAATCGCGTCACTGGTGTCGGGCCTTGGCCTGCGGCTGCCCATCATCGCCACGAGGTACGGCACGTTCGAGACGGCGAGCAGGGTCGCATCGGCGCGAGGCCGGGTCACCGCAACCTCACTGCGCAAGATCGACACCGCGCTCGCCCTGATGGACACGCATGTTGATACCGCGGATCTACTGGCGCAGTTGACCATTCCGATCCCCTCGGTGGTCACCCCGCAGATGTTCACCTACCAGCTCCTGGACTGGGCGCGCTCCGACCGCAAGCACATCGTGTTGCCAGAGGGGGACGACGACCGCATCCTGACCGCCGCGGGCCGGCTGCTGCGGCGCGGTGTCGCCGATCTGACGATCCTCGGTGAGGAATCCGAGATCCGGGCGCGAGCCGCCGAACTCGGGCTCGATCTGTCGGCGGCAGCGGTGATCGATCCGACGACCAGCGAGCTGTGTGACACGTTCGCAGAACAGTACGCCGAGTTGCGCAAGCACAAAGGTGTCACGGTCGAGCAGGCGCGCGAAATCATCCACGATGTCTCGTATTTCGGCACGATGCTGGTCCACAACGACATGGTTGACGGCATGGTGTCCGGCGCACGTCACACCACCGCCCACACCGTGCGCCCTTCGTTCGAGATCATCAAGACGACGTCCGGGGTTTCCACAGTGTCCAGCATCTTCCTGATGTGCCTTGCGGACCGGGTGCTCGCCTACGGGGACTGCGCGATCGTGCCGGACCCGACGTCGGAGCAACTCGCCGATATAGCCGTATCGTCGGCTCGTACCGCTGCCAGCTTCGGCATAGTGCCGCGGGTCGCCATGCTGTCGTACTCGACCGGTACCAGCGGCACCGGCATCGAAGTCGACAAAGTCAGGGCCGCAACCGAACTCGTGCGGCAGCGCGAGCCCGAACTGTTGGTCGACGGCCCGATCCAATACGACGCGGCGGTAGAGCCCTCGGTGGCCAAGACCAAGATGCCCGATTCGGAGGTCGCCGGGCGCGCCACCGTGCTGATCTTCCCCGACCTCAACACCGGCAACAACACCTACAAGGCCGTCCAGCGAAGCGCCGGTGCGATCGCGATCGGCCCGGTGCTTCAGGGCCTCAAGAAGCCGGTGAACGACCTGTCGCGCGGTGCGCTCGTCGAGGACATCGTCAACACCGTCGCGATCACGGCGATTCAGGCGCAGACGCTGTGAGTCGCGTCCTGGTGGTGAATTCTGGTTCGTCGTCGCTGAAATATGCAGTCGTCGAGACGGATTCGGGTGACATGATCGCCGACGGCATCGTCGAACGGATCGGGGAAGGCCAGATCCCCGACCATGCTGCGGCGTTGCAGGTGGTGTTCGAGGAGTTGGCAGATGATATGGCGGGGCTGGTGGCGGTGGGGCACCGGGTGGTGCACGGGGGGCCGGATCTGTATGAGCCCACACTCATCGACGACGCGCTGATCGCCAAGATCGACGAGCTGTCTCCGCTTGCGCCGCTGCACAATCCGCCCGCGCTGCTGGGTATCGAGGTGGCCCGCAAGGCGCTTCCCGACCTGCCGCATATCGCCGTATTCGACACCGCGTTCTTTCACGACCTACCGGCGGCTGCGGCGACATATGCCATCGACCGCGACATCGCCGCGCAGTGGCATATCCGGCGCTACGGATTCCACGGCACCTCGCACCAGTACGTGAGCGAGCAGGCGGCCGCATTCCTCGGCGCACCCTTGGATTCACTGCGCCAGATCGTGGCGCATCTCGGCAACGGGGCATCGGCGTCGGCGATCCTCGGCGGCCGGCCGGTGGACACGTCGATGGGAATGACGCCGATGGAGGGCCTGGTGATGGGCACTCGCTCCGGCGATGTCGACCCGGGTCTTATCACCTATCTGTGGCGCACCGCCGAGATGAGCGTCGGCGACATCGAGTCGATGCTCAACCGCCGGGCTGGAATGCTCGGCCTCGGCGGCGAGATCGATTTCCGGGTGGTTCATCAGCGCATCGAAGCCGGTGACGCGGATGCGCAGCTCGCCTATGACGTGTACATCCACCGGCTGCGCAAGTACATCGGTGCGTACCTTGCGGTACTCGGCTCCGCCGACGTCATCACCTTCACCGCGGGGGTCGGCGAGAACGACGCGGCCGTTCGCCGCGACGCTCTCGCGGGGATGTCCGCGCTGGGCATCGAGCTCGACGAGGCGCTCAACGCGAGTCCGGACAGGGCGGCGCGGCGAATCTCGGCCCCCACGTCTGCGACGGTGGTCCTAGTGATTCCCACCGACGAGGAGCTTGCGATCGCCCGGGCGTGTGTGGACGTCGTCGAGCACTGACCGCGACTTCTCCAGCGGCAGCGCGCCGTCGGGATCGCAGATGTCCAGAAGCCGACGCACCTGTCGCCCGGCCTTGAGAGTCCAGGTGGCGCCGGCGCCGGCGCAGATCACGTTGATGTTGTGCAGCGCGGCGAAGCCGGCCGTTCCGAAGAAGTCGACCATCCGCAGGTCGAGGACCACGCGGGTGGAACCGGCGAGGTGTTGCTCGACATAGCTCGCGAGACGTCGGCTGTTCGACGCGTCGACCTCGCCCTCGACAGCAACCGTCACCGTCGACGGCGGATCACGATGCGCGCAGAACGCGGCTCGATGGTGGTCTTCGCGCTGGTCAAGAATCCGGGGATCCGGCCGAAAGACTCGAGCGGTATGAAAGGCGGTCATTTCAACCCCCAGTCTGCTTAGTCGTTCGCAGGCTGTGAACTCAACCTGATACGAACGCTACTACGAAATCGGTGCATGCACCATTGGGATTTGCTGAGTAATCAGAAGGTGGACGTGGGCCGCACGCTGTTTGCCAGATCGACCAACGCATAGCGGTGGGCCTGGGTAGGGGCGACGCGCGCAAGGTTGCGTAATGACGTTTCGACGCCGAGCTGCAGCCCGTGTTCGGTGAATGGGAAGCCGAGGATGTGGTTGGTGCTCGCGGTGTTGTCGGCCAGCCAGTCCATCGCGGTGCCAAGAACGAGCGCCCGGATCTGCAGCACGCGCGCCTCGGTGTCAGGCAGTGCCTCGACGCGGCGGGCCGCGTCGCGGATGTGTTGCTCGGTGATCTCGTTCGTCGAACGTCCCGACAGCAGTGTCACCGCGCTCGTCAGCCGCGCCGTGGTGAAGTGCCGCGACATGACCGGTACCTGGTCCAGAGTCCGCACGGCGCCGTCCCGGTCGCCCGCCGCCGATTCCGAGCGCGCCAGTCCGAATCCGGCGGAGATGACGCCGTTGTCGGTGGACCACACCGTGTCGTAGAACTTGCGTTGGGGCGCTTCGTCGATCGCCGCACCCGCCAGTTCCGCCGTGGCTGCGAGGGCGAGCTTGGGTGCCAGCTCGCCCGGCAGGGTGTCGAGCACCTCGGTGAAATACTTTGTGGCGGAGTCGTAGTCGGAGGTCAGCATCGCCGACACCGCCCGAAACCACACCAACCGCCAGCGCCAGCCGATCCGCTCAGCCAGATCATCGAGCTTGCGGGTCGCCTTCGCGACGTCGCCGAGGTCGAGCAGGGCGCGCACCTCCATCAGCGGCAGTTCCACCGACTCCGACAGATCGATGCCCTCCGAATCGAGCGCACCGTGCCTGGCGGCGCGCAACGAATCCAGCGTCTGCACCGGTTGTGAGAGCACATTGGCCGATATCACCGTCGCGCCGATGTCCGCCGGATCGACCAGCGGCACCTGCAGCGCCTTGACGATCTCCTGCGCGGTCAGCCGCTCGGAATGCACCTGCCCGTCGAGGTATACGTCGGTGTGGGCTACCAACAAGTCCACCCCGAACGTCGAACGCGAGGGCGAGAACACCGTCGACAGGCCGGGCCGGGCCACACCGGTGTCGCGCGCCACCACTTCGCGCAGCACGCCGAGCAACTGACTCGTCATCTCCTCCGAGCTGGCGAATCGCCGTCGCGGATCCGGATCGATCGCACGGCGCAACAGCCGCGCGAACGAGTCGTACTCCGTGAGCACCGGATCGTCCTCGGGCAGGCCGTCGACGTATCGACCCTTACGGGTCCGCAGGCTCAGCGTCAGCGCTGCCAGCGTGCGGCCGACCGTATAGATGTCGCTGGCGACCGTCGGCCCGGTCCGCACAATCTCCGGCGCCTGGTAACCCGGTGTGCCGTAAAGGTATCCGAACGAGTTGATGGTCGACACCGCCCCGAGGTCGATCAGCTTGAGCTGCTCCTCGGTGATCATGATGTTCTCGGGCTTCAGGTCGTTGTAGGCCAGCCCGATCGAGTGCAGATAGCCGAGGGCGGGCAGGATCTCCAGCATGTAGCCGATGGCCTGCGCGACCGGCACCCTTTCACCCTTGGCCTGCTTGAGAGACGTACCGCCGACGAACTCCATGACGATGTAGCCGACGGGGTTGCCGTGCTTGTCCTGGTGCTCGACGAAGTTGTAGATCTTCACGATGCCCGGATGAGTGACCTCGGCGAGGAAGCGCCGCTCGAGCATCGCGATCTTCTGTGCCTCGGCATCGCCGGAGTGCACCAGGCCCTTGAGCACCACCGGCCGTTCGTTGACGTTGTGGTCTAGCGCGAGGTACACCCAGCCCAGGCCGCCGTGGGCGATGCATCCCTTGATCTCGTACTGGTCAGCGATCTTGTCGCCGGGGCTGAGTTGCGGCAGAAACGAATACGCACTCCCGCAGTGCGGGCACCAGCCCTCCGACAGCGCCTCGCCATCATCGGTGGACCTGCCGACCGGGCGGCCGCAGTTCCAGCAGAACCGTTTCGACTCGGCGACTACCGGGTTGCTCATCAATGCTTCGAGCGGATCCTTCGCGCGAACGCGGGGAATCTCCACGAGGCCGCCGCCGAGGCGGCGCATCGGCGAGAGCGCCCGCGTCGCCGTCGTGCGATCCTGTGGTTCGGTGTCGCCGGTGCCGACGGAGGAACCCTCGGAGTCGTCGTCGAAGTGCGGGCGGAATACCGCCTGGGTCGCCATCGGTCGCAGCGTGGCGGCGCTGTCGGCGTCCATGTCCTCGAGGGTGGCCGGCTGAGTTCCAATGGTCGGCTCCGCCGGCGGTACCCCGGCGTCGCCTTCGTCGAATTCTTCGGACTGCGCCTCGGCCATCAGCCTGAATACCTTGCCACTGGTGGTGCAGGGGCCGGACCTAGCACCGTCAACCACTTGCGGTACAACGTGTTCCACGTCCCGTCCCGCCGGATGCGCTCCAGCGTGCCGTTGACGAAACGCACCAGGCCGGTGTTCTCGAGGTTGATTCCGATTCCGTAGGGCTCCTCGTTGAGGCTGGGCCCGACGATGTGCAGGTATGGATCCTGGGCCACCAGCCCGGCCAGGATCGAGTCGTCGGTGCTCA
The DNA here is from genome assembly GCA_963843135.1 of uncultured Actinomycetota bacterium. Classification (GTDB taxonomy): domain Bacteria; phylum Actinomycetota; class Actinomycetes; order Mycobacteriales; family Mycobacteriaceae; genus Mycobacterium. The sequence goes on along the minus strand of CAWJJA010000016.1, from coordinate 562 downwards.
CGGCGTCGACCTGCTTCTGCTGCAACGCAACCAGGCAGTCCGCCCAGGCGACGACGCCCACGATGATCGGCGGCGGAGTGATCTCCTGGATCCGCTGCATCGACGTAGTGCCCTTCGCGACGCACACCCGCTTGCCGGACAAATCCGACGGTCCGGTGATCGTCGAATCGCGTGGTGCCAGGATCCGCTGGTTGGCGTTGAAGTACACCGTGGAGAAATTGATGAGCTTCTTGCGTGCACACGTGATCGTCATCGTCTTGACGACGACGTCCACCTGATTGTTCTGCAATCCGGCGATCCGGTCGGCCGACGACAGGATCCGATACTCGACCTGCGACGGGGTACCGAAGATGTCGCGTGCGATCTCGCCGGCGATGTCGACGTCGAATCCGGTGATGTCACCGGTGATCGGATCGCGGAAGGAGAACAGATTGCTGCCGATGTCGAGTCCGACGATCAACCGTCCGCGCGTCCGGATGTTCTCCACCGCGGCGTCGGCGTCGGCCTGATTGTTGAACGGCCGCAGGCTTGCGGTGCGGTCGCACTCGTCGTCGCCGTCGGG
>CAWJJA010000015.1:0-16257 GCA_963843135.1 uncultured Actinomycetota bacterium | reverse complement strand
TCCGACGCCCGCCGAATTCACGAGCAGGTCGATCACGTGGTCCGCCCGCTCAACGACGAGGGGGTCGACCTGACCGTTGCCGTCGGGCTGCTGGCGGGCCAACCACAGCGCGGGCCTGATCGATGTGTCGAGAAACGACACGGCTTCCGGGGCCGGCGGCGGTGCATCGCTGGCAAGGTTCTGGTTGACGACCACGGTGACACGTTGGAACGTGTCGCCGGCCTCCCACACCCAGGTGACGGCGTACCAGTCGATCGCGGCGGCATCCGTTGTGGCGTCGGCGTTGCTGTGGATGACCCGTGCGCCTGCGGGCATCGACTCGTCTGAGACCGGCCGGTATTGAAGCGGCGTTCTGGTCGGGTACCAGATCACGTTGTCGAGGTCGTGGAGCGCGGACGCCCGCCTGGTGGTGATGACGTCGACGGCGGCGATCGGCATCCCGGCCTTCGCAGGCACGGCGTAGCGGACCAGCGTGGCGTCGGGGCCCATGTACCTCGTGATGAACGGGAAAGTCTGCGCAGTACCGAGACCCGCGAGTCGCGCCCAGTTCGCAGCGGCTTCGGAAGGATCGTCGCTGCGTGCGTGCGGCTGATTGATCGTCAGCAGCAGACCCGCGACGATCACGAGCGTCAGCAGGGACAGCGGTGAACGGTGAGGCAGGTTGTTCTGTGTGCTGGTCACGGTGGCACGTCGGCGACCCACACCCGACAGCATGACGACGGTGACGATGACCGGCACGATGCCCGCAACCAGCGCGACCGTGGCCAAAAGTCGGAGATGCTCGCCGATCACCACCGAGAGAACGCCAGCGCTGAACAGGCACATCAGCGTGGCCGACACCCGCCGCCCAGGCGGTGCACCGCGCCCGGCGAGGAACACCGCCACAGCGCCAAGGGCGGCCGTCAGCAGTGTGATCGCGGTGTCGGAACCGCCGAACGAGGCGGCGGCCATGAGAAATGGCAACGGACTGACGCAACAGACGACGAACAACCACAGTTGCCACATCCGCACGACGTACCGGACGCCGAACATGATGGCGACAAGGCACGCGGTCCACAGCACGACACCGAGCGGGTCCAAATGCCACAGCGCCGCCAACGTCGGCATCCGCTGTTGCAACAGCGCAATCCCGGTGAAGCCGATGATCCCCGCGAGGATGGCAACGATCCAGTCAGATTCGGCATCGCTGACGCCGCTCCCCGGTGCCCGCCGGTATCCCGTGGCAATGACACCGATCAGGACGGGCAGGACCAGCGGGATCGCTGCCCGCGACCCCGATACCGCGTGGCCTATGACGTCGGCGATGACAAATGCATAGGCGGCAAAAGCCAAGATCCCGATAAACGCGAGACGGAACCAGTGCCTCTGCGTTACCGCAATGGAAGGAGGGGGTGGCTCCTCAGTCAAAGAAATTGGGCGTACGGGAGCAGCGAACTTCGAATCCAAGATTCACCTCAGGGACGGCCCCCCACGGGCGGTCAGTTATGCTTTTTGCCTAAGCAGCGACTGGACTGATGACGCTTTTAGGCTGTTAGCTACCATATCAGCAAATTCCGGTACCGCGCGTGCCGTATGACTTAAATCACACACTCGTCAATATTAGAGCGATCTACCAGCGGGTATCCCACCAATGGACTCTGTGTACGCGGGGCGGATAATCAAGATCATACGCGACCATGCATTTTTGGCACATTTTCGACCACGGCGCGGACCTGACCGCGTCCGCTGTTGCCCTAGGCTTGACCAGTGCCCGCTGAGCCGACCTCGGGGATCTACATTGCGTCACCAGAGGGCGATACCGGCAAATCCACGATCGCGCTGGGCATCCTGCACCGTCTGGCGGCCACCGTGGCCAAAGTCGGGGTATTCCGCCCCATCACCCGCCTCGGCGAGGACCGCGACTACATCCTGGAGCTTCTGCTTTCACAAACCACCGCGGGACTGACCTACGAGGAGTGCGTCGGCGTCAGTTACCAGCAGCTGCACGAGGACCCCGACAGCGCGATCGGCGACATCGTCGACCGGTACCACCGGGTGGCCGCCCAGTGCGACGCGGTGCTGATCGTGGGCAGTGACTACACCGACGTCGCCGCACCGAGTGAGTTGTCGACGAATGCTCGCATCGCAGCCAACCTCGGCGCTCCCATCGTGCTTGCGGTGAAGGCCAAGGACCGCAGCCCCGCGCAGGTCGTCGAGATCGTCGACGTGTGTCTGGCCGAGATCCGGGCCCAGCACGCACACACCGCGGCAGTGGTGGCCAACCGCTGCGACGCCGCCGAGATGGGAGCCATCGCCGCGGCGCTCGAGCCGTTCGGCCCGAAGTGCTACGTGCTGCCGGAGGAACCGCTGCTGGTCGCTCCTACGGTGGCCGAATTGCAGGCCGCCGTCGAGGGCACCGTGATCGCGGGCGACTCAGCGTTGTTGTCGCGCGAGGCGATGCATGTGCTGGTGGCGGGCATGACCGCCGAGCACGTGCTGGAACGGCTGAATGAAGGCATCGCCGTCATCACGGCGGGCGATCGATCCGACGTCGTGCTGGCGGTCGTGAGTGCTCACGCCGCGGAGGGCTTTCCGTCGTTGTCGTGCATCATCCTCAACGGTGGTCTGGAACTGCACCCGTCAATCGCGTCACTGGTGTCGGGCCTTGGCCTGCGGCTGCCCATCATCGCCACGAGGTACGGCACGTTCGAGACGGCGAGCAGGGTCGCATCGGCGCGAGGCCGGGTCACCGCAACCTCACTGCGCAAGATCGACACCGCGCTCGCCCTGATGGACACGCATGTTGATACCGCGGATCTACTGGCGCAGTTGACCATTGCGATCCCCTCGGTGGTCACCCCGCAGATGTTCACCTACCAGCTCCTGGACTGGGCGCGCTCCGACCGCAAGCACATCGTGTTGCCAGAGGGGGACGACGACCGCATCCTGACCGCCGCGGGCCGGCTGCTGCGGCGCGGTGTCGCCGATCTGACGATCCTCGGTGAGGAATCCGAGATCCGGGCGCGAGCCGCCGAACTCGGGCTCGATCTGTCGGCGGCAGCGGTGATCGATCCGACGACCAGCGAGCTGTGTGACACGTTCGCAGAACAGTACGCCGAGTTGCGCAAGCACAAAGGTGTCACGGTCGAGCAGGCGCGCGAAATCATCCACGATGTCTCGTATTTCGGCACGATGCTGGTCCACAACGACATGGTTGACGGCATGGTGTCCGGCGCACGTCACACCACCGCCCACACCGTGCGCCCCTCGTTCGAGATCATCAAGACGACGTCCGGGGTTTCCACAGTGTCCAGCATCTTCCTGATGTGCCTTGCGGACCGGGTGCTCGCCTACGGGGACTGCGCGATCGTGCCGGACCCGACGTCGGAGCAACTCGCCGATATAGCCGTATCGTCGGCTCGTACCGCGGCCAGCTTCGGCATAGTGCCGCGGGTCGCCATGCTGTCGTACTCGACCGGTACCAGCGGCACCGGCATCGAAGTCGACAAAGTCAAGGACCGCAACGGAACTCGTACGGCAGCGCGAGCCCGAACTGTTGGTCGACGGCCCGATCCAATACGACGCGGCGGTAGAGCCCTCGGTGGCCAAGACCAAGATGCCCGATTCGGAGGTCGCCGGGCGCGCCACCGTACTGATCTTCCCCGACCTCAACACCGGCAACAACACCTACAAGGCCGTCCAGCGAAGCGCCGGTGCGATCGCGATCGGCCCGGTGCTGCAGGGCCTCAAGAAGCCGGTGAACGACCTGTCGCGCGGTGCGCTCGTCGAGGACATCGTCAACACCGTCGCGATCACGGCGATTCAGGCGCAGACGCTGTGAGTCGCGTCCTGGTGGTGAATTCTGGTTCGTCGTCGCTGAAATATGCAGTCGTCGAGACGGATTCGGGTGACATGATCGCCGACGGCATCGTCGAACGGATCGGGGAAGGCCAGATCCCCGACCATGCTGCGGCGTTGCAGGTGGTGTTCGAGGAGTTGGCAGATGATATGGCGGGGCTGGTGGCGGTGGGGCACCGGGTGGTGCACGGGGGGCCGGATCTGTATGAGCCCACACTCATCGACGACGCGCTGGTCGCCAAGATCGACGAGCTGTCTCCGCTTGCGCCGCTGCACAATCCGCCCGCGCTGCTGGGTATCGAGGTGGCCCGCAAGGCGCTTCCCGACCTGCCGCACATCGCCGTATTCGACACCGCGTTCTTTCACGACCTACCGGCGGCTGCGGCGACGTACGCCATCGACCGCGACATCGCCGCGAAGTGGCATATCCGGCGCTACGGATTCCACGGCACCTCGCACCAGTACGTGAGCGAGCAGGCGGCCGCATTCCTCGGCGCACCCTTGGATTCACTGCGCCAGATCGTGGCGCATCTCGGCAACGGGGCATCGGCGTCGGCGATTGTCGGCGGGCGGCCGGTGGACACGTCGATGGGAATGACGCCGATGGAGGGCCTGGTGATGGGCACTCGCTCCGGCGATGTCGACCCGGGTCTGATCACCTATCTGTGGCGCACCGCCGAGATGAGCGTCGGCGACATCGAGTCGATGCTCAACCGCCGGGCCGGAATGCTCGGCCTCGGCGGCGAGATCGATTTCCGGGTGGTTCATCAGCGCATCGAAGCCGGTGACGCGGATGCGCAGCTCGCCTATGACGTGTACATCCACCGGCTGCGCAAGTACATCGGTGCGTACCTTGCGGTACTCGGCTCCGCCGACGTCATCACCTTCACCGCGGGGGTCGGCGAGAACGACGCGGCCGTTCGCCGCGACGCTCTCGCGGGGATGTCCGCGCTGGGCATCGAGCTCGACGAGGCGCTCAACGCGAGTCCGGACAGGGCGGCGCGGCGAATCTCGGCCGCCCACGTCTGCGACGGTGGTCCTAGTGATTCCCACCGACGAGGAGCTTGCGATCGCCCGGGCGTGTGTGGACGTCGTCGAGCACTGACCGCGACTTCTCCAGCGGCAGCGCGCCGTCGGGATCGCAGATGTCCAGAAGCCGACGCACCTGTCGCCCGGCCTTGAGAGTCCAGGTGGCGCCGGCGCCGGCGCAGATCACGTTGATGTTGTGCAGCGCGGCGAAGCCGGCCGTTCCGAAGAAGTCGACCATCCGCAGGTCGAGGACCACGCGGGTGGAACCGGCGAGGTGTTGCTCGACATAGCTCGCGAGACGTCGGCTGTTCGACGCGTCGACCTCGCCCTCGACAGCAACCGTCACCGTCGACGGCGGATCACGATGCGCGCAGAACGCGGCTCGATGGTGGTCTTCGCGCTGGTCAAGAATCCGGGGATCCGGCCGAAAGACTCGAGCGGTATGAAAGGCGGTCATTTCAACCCCCAGTCTGCTTAGTCGTTCGCAGGCTGTGAACTCAACCTGATACGAACGCTACTACGAAATCGGTGCATGCACCATTGGGATTTGCTGAGTAATCAGAAGGTGGACGTGGGCCGCACGCTGTTTGCCAGATCGACCAACGCATAGCGGTGGGCCTGGGTAGGGGCGACGCGCGCAAGGTTGCGTAATGACGTTTCGACGCCGAGTTGCAGCCCGTGTTCGGTGAATGGGAAGCCGAGGATGTGGTTGGTGCTCGCGGTGTTGTCGGCCAGCCAGTCCATTGCGGTGCCAAGGACGAGCGCGCGGATCTGCAGCACGCGCGCCTCGGTGTCAGGCAGTGCCTCGACGCGGCGGGCCGCGTCGCGGATGTGTTGCTCGGTGATCTCGTTCGTCGAACGTCCCGACAGCAGTGTCACCGCGCTCGTCAGCCTCGCCGTGGTGAAGTGCCGCGACATGACCGGTACCTGGTCCAGAGTCCGCACGGCGCCGTCCCGGTCGCCCGCCGCCGATTCCGAGCGCGCCAGTCCGAATCCGGCGGAGATGACGCCGTTGTCGGTGGACCACACCGTGTCGTAGAACTTGCGTTGGGGCGCTTCGTCGATCGCTGCACCCGCCAGTTCCGCCGTCGCTGCGAGGGCGAGCTTGGGTGCCAGCTCGCCCGGCAGGGTGTCGAGCACCTCGGTGAAATACTTTGTGGCGGAGTCGTAGTCGGAGGTCAGCATCGCCGACACCGCCCGGAACCACACCAACCGCCAGCGCCAGCCGATCCGCTCAGCCAGATCATCGAGCTTGCGGGTCGCCTTCGCGACGTCGCCGAGGTCGAGCAGGGCGCGCACCTCCATCAGCGGCAGTTCCACCGACTCCGACAGATCGATGCCCTCCGAATCGAGCGCACCGTGCCTGGCGGCGCGCAACGAATCCAGCGTCTGCACCGGTTGTGAGAGCACATTGGCCGATATCACCGTCGCGCCGATGTCCGCCGGATCGACCAGCGGCACCTGCAGCGCCTTGACGATCTCCTGCGCGGTCAGCCGCTCGGAATGCACCTGCCCGTCGAGGTATACGTCGGTGTGGGCTACCAACAAGTCCACCCCGAACGTTGAACGCGAGGGCGAGAACACCGTCGACAGGCCGGGCCGGGCCACACCGGTGTCGCGCGCCACCACTTCGCGCAGCACGCCGAGCAACTGACTCGTCATCTCCTCCGAGCTGGCGAATCGCCGTCGCGGATCCGGATCGATCGCACGGCGCAACAGCCGCGCGAACGAGTCGTACTCCGTGAGCACCGGATCGTCCTCGGGCAGGCCGTCGACGTATCGACCCTTACGGGTCCGCAGGCTCAGCGTCAGCGCTGCCAGTGTGCGGCCGACCGTATAGATGTCGGTGGCGACCGTCGGCCCGGTCCGCACAATCTCGGGCGCCTGGTAACCCGGTGTGCCGTAAAGGTATCCGAACGAGTTGATGGTCGACACCGCCCCGAGGTCGATCAGCTTGAGCTGCTCCTCGGTGATCATGATGTTCTCGGGCTTCAGGTCGTTGTAGGCCAGCCCGATCGAGTGCAGATAGCCGAGGGCGGGCAGGATCTCCAGCATGTAGCCGATGGCCTGCGCGACCGGCACCCTCTCACCCTTGGCCTGCTTGAGCGACGTGCCGCCGACGAACTCCATGACGATGTAGCCGACGGGGTTGCCGTGCTTGTCCTCGTGCTCGACGAAGTTGTAGATCTTCACGATGCCCGGATGAGTGACCTCGGCGAGGAACCGCCGCTCGAGCATCGCGATCTTCTGTGCCTCGGCATCGCCGGAGTGCACCAGACCCTTGAGCACCACCGGCCGTTCGTTGACGTTGTGGTCTAGCGCGAGGTACACCCAGCCCAGGCCGCCGTGGGCGATGCATCCCTTGATCTCGTACTGGTCAGCGATCTTGTCGCCGGGGCTGAGTTGCGGCAGAAACGAATACGCACTCCCGCAGTGCGGGCACCAGCCCTCCGACAGCGCCTCGCCATCATCGGTGGACCTGCCGACCGGGCGGCCGCAGTTCCAGCAGAACCGTTTCGACTCGGCGACTACGGGGTTGCTCATCAATGCTTCGAGCGGATCCTTCGCGCGAACGCGGGGAATCTCCACGAGGCCGCCGCCGAGGCGGCGCATCGGCGAGAGCGCCCGCGTCGCCGTCGTGTGATCCTGTGGTTCGGTGTCGCCGGTGCCGACGGAGGAACCCTCGGAGTCGTCGTCGAAGTGCGGGCGGAATACCGCCTGGGTGGCCATCGGTCGCAGCGTGGCGGCGCTGTCGGCATCCATGTCCTCGAGGGTGGCCGGCTGAGTTCCAATGGTCGGCTCCGCAGGCGGTACCCCGGCGTCGCCTTCGTCGAATTCTTCGGACTGCGCCTCGGCCATCAGCCTGAATACCTTGCCACTGGTGGTGCAGGGGCCGGACCGAGCACCGTCAACCACTTGCGGTACAACGTGTTCCACGTGCCGTCCCGCCGGATGCGCTCCAGCGTGCCGTTGACGAAACGCACCAGGCCGGTGTTCTCGAGGTTGATTCCGATTCCGTAGGGCTCCTCGTTGAGGCTGGGCCCGACGATGTGCAGGTATGGATCCTGGGCCACCAGCCCGGCCAGGATCGAGTCGTCGGTGCTCACGGCGTCGACCTGCTTCTGCTGCAACGCAACCAGGCAGTCCGCCCAGGCGACGACGCCCACGATGATCGGCGGCGGAGTGATCTCCTGGATCCGCTGCATCGACGTCGTGCCCTTCGCGACGCACACCCGCTTGCCGGACAAATCCGACGGTCCGGTGATCGCCGAATCGCGTGGCGCCAGGATCCGCTGGTTGGCGTTGAAGTACACCGTGGAGAAATTGATGAGCTTCTTGCGTGCACACGTGATCGTCATCGTCTTGACGACGACGTCCACCTGATTGTTCTGCAATCCGGCGATCCGGTCGGCCGACGACAGGATCCGATACTCGACCTGTGACGGGGTGCCGAAGATGTCGCGTGCGATCTCGCCGGCGATGTCGACGTCGAATCCGGTGATGTCACCGGTGATCGGATCGCGGAAGGAGAACAGATTGCTGCCGATGTCGAGTCCGACGATCAACCGTCCGCGCGTCCGGATGTTCTCCACCGCGGCGTCGGCGTCGGCCTGATTGTTGAACGGCCGCAGGCTTGCGGTGCGGTCGCACTCGTCGTCGCCGTCGGGTACGCGCACCGGTTCGGGCGGCATTTCCTCCATGCCCGCAGGTGTCGGTGGAGGCAGCGTGACGCCGGGCGTCTGAATCACCGATGACGCCTGCGCGCAGCCCGTCAGCAACGCCGCCGCGGCGAGGATGACCATGAGGCTCCTGAACTTCCTCATCGTCGGCTGTCTGTTCTTCGCGCGAGCTCCCCCTGCGCTCCGCGCGGCGTTCCCCCATCACCGGTACTCACTCAATCTCGGCCACAATCCCAGCGCCACCGCCAACGCGGCCACGACGGACAGCACCGCTGCCCCGACGGTAGCGCCGGAGAGCACGCGATGGGCGTTGACGATGTCGCCGCGCAGCTGATTGCGGCTTTCGGCGATGCCCTTGCCGAGCGCATCGTCGAGCTTGTTGAACGCGGGCGTGGAATCGTCCTCGCCGGTGCCCAGTGCCACCTGTGTGGCCGCCTGGTAGTTGCCGACGGCGATGTAGGCGTTGATCCGGTCGTCGGCTGCGCGCCAGCGCTTGAGCAGCTTTTCGGCATCGGCCAGATCGGTCTTGTCGCCCACGTCGTCGCGGGCGAGGTAGTCCGACAGTTGCTGCTGCATCACGTCGATGCGCTGATAGTAGGACTGCTTACGCACGTCCTCGTCACCTCGACGGATCAGCGACAGCGTTTCGTCGGCACGGGCCTGTTGTGCGCTGATCGCGAGGTTGGTCACGGTCTTGAGCGATTCGGCCGCAGTGTCTTTCGCGCTGCGGCTGTCGGCGGTCGAAATGACGAGTGCGGTTCCGACCCAGACCAGCATGATCAGCACCGCCATCCCGCCCGCGACGAAACCGATGTTGATCCGGCGCCGGGTCCGACGGGCCAGCCACCGATTGGCGAACACGCCGAACAGCAGCGTCGCGAGCACGACGAGGATCACCGGACCGGGAATCCGTGTCGAGGCTGTCGTGTCGGTGTCCACCCGGGCCGAGGTCTCCTCGTAGAGCCGCTGTGCGTCGGGCAGGATCCGGGTCTGCATCAACGCCGACGCCTCGGATAGATACGAGGAACCGACCGGGTTTCCGGCTCGGTTGTTGGTCCTGGCCGTCTCGACCAGCCCGGTGTACACCGAGAGTTCGGCATTGACCCGGCCGAGCAGCTGCACCATCGGCTCGTCGGTGAGCCCGCTCGACGCACGGGTGACCGCTACCGAAGCATCGGTGATCGCCTGCTGATAGCGCTGCCGTACGTCACGTGGTTCGGAGCCGGCGATGAATGCCGTTGCCGCTGCGGCGTCGGCCACCGACAGCGTGGTGTAGAGCTGTCCGGCGGCGAACGCCAAGGGTTCTGTGTGGTTGAGAACGGTGGTGAGCGCCTCTTGCCGGTCATTGATGGTCGTCGAGGTGGCAAATGCGCTCGCGATCACCAGCGCGGACAACACGACGCCGATGCTCAGAATCCGGCCGGGGGTGGTCCAGAGGAACCACCAGCGTGGGTGCGCTGGTGTTGCGGGCGTCCGCGACGCGAGTGGCTCGGTCGACGGGTGCGCCAACTCCACAGTCACGTGTGCGTGGACCTCATCCAGTTAGTGCGTTTCCGACCGCTCCACTCTATAAAAAAATACTAAGAGCTTCATCGAAGACGCGCGTCCGTATTCTTGACGCGTGCGCGGCGATGGCGACGGATGGGTGGTGTCCGACACCGGCGCGTGGTTCTGGGGTAGGCACGGCGCTGCCGGGCTCATGTTGCGTGCGCCGCACCACGGCGGCTCGGCGGCCGTGCTGTTGCAGCACCGCGCAGAGTGGAGTCATCAGGGTGGAACATGGGGTCTGCCGGGCGGTGCCCGGGACAGCCACGAAACCGTGGAACAGGCGGCCATCCGGGAGGCGCACGAAGAGGCCGGGCTGTCCGAGGACCAGGTCACCGTGCGTACGAAGGTCGTGACCAAAGAGGTGTTCGGCACGGACGACATCTATTGGAGCTACACCACGGTCATCGCCGATGCCCCGCAGCAGCTACCAACCACACCCAATCGGGAGAGTGCGGAACTGCGCTGGGTCGCCGAGGACGAAGTGGCCGACCTGCCGCTGCACCCAGGCTTCGCAGCCAGCTGGGCACTGTTGCGCAATGAATCGGCGGCCATCCCGCTGCTGGTCAACAGGCAGCTCTGAGCTCATCCTTCAACAGTCGCGCCGCCGAGCCCGGATCGTCGGCCGCCGTGATCGCACGCACCACGACAACCCGTCGCGCGCCGGCGGCGATGACTTCAGGCAGCCGCGCCGAGTCGATCCCGCCGATGGCGAACCAGGGCTTGGATGTTCGGAACTGTGCCGCCTTGCGCACCAGATCCAGGCCCGGTGCCGAGCGGCCCGGCTTGGTCGGCGTGGGCCAGCAGGGCCCGACACAGAAGTAGTCGACATCTTCTGAAACCGCCACAGCCACCTGTGTGTCGTCGTGGGTGGATCGGCCAATCAGCGGCCCAGGACCGATGACGTCACGCGCGACCGCGAGCGGCAGATCGTCCTGACCTAGGTGCAGTACGTCGGCGCGCGCGGCCAAAGCGATGTCGGCCCTGTCGTTGACTGCCAGCAATGCGCCGTGCCGATGCGCGGCATCGGCGAGGATCGCCAGCGCCTCGAGTTCCGCGCGCGCCTCCAGCGGCCCGAACCTCTGCTCACCCGGCGAGCCCTTGTCCCGCAACTGGATGATGTCCACTCCGCCCGCCAAGGCGGCGTCCGCGAATTGCGCCAGGTCGGCGCGCTCGCGCCGGGCGTCGGTGCACAGATAGAGCTGCGCTGCAGCCAGACGTGCGCTGAGAGGTTCGCGGGCTTGGTGCACTCCGCGACGGTAGCGACCACCTTCGGGACTGGAGTAGCCGACTACGCTATGCCCGCTCCAGCCGGCCGCGGATGGTCGATCCATGGCGAAAATCGGTGAACACGCAGTAGTGCTGGGAGCGAGCATGGGCGGGCTGTCGGCCGCGCGTGTTCTCGCGGACCATTACGACACGGTGACCGTGGTCGATCGTGATGTGCTCCCTCCGGGGCCGGGCAATCGGCGGGGTGTGCCGCAGGGCAGGCACGGTCACGCGATCCTCGGGAGAGGTTTGGCAGTGCTCAGCGAGTTCTTCCCTGGGTTCACCGATGAACTCGTCGGCGCCGAGGTTCCGGTGCTCGATTATCGGGACCTTTCGGAGATGCACATGTCAGCCGGGGGGTCACGTGACAACCCGCAACGGAGGTTTCGCGACCGTGCCCCCGCTCTACATGCCGAGCCGTCCATTGCTGGAAAGCCTTGTCCGGCAGCGGCTTCGCGCGATCGGAAATGTCAGCTGCTGGATGGGTACGACGTGGTGGAGCTGACCTGTAATGCGAGACGGCGATCGGGTCACGGGCGCGCGGATCAGAGCCAACAACAGCGGCCGGGAACACATGCTGGACGCGGACCTGGTGGTCGATGCGATGGGTCGGGCCGCGCGGACGCCGGCATTCCTCGAGGCTCTGGGCTACGGCCGCCCGCCCGAGGAACAGGTCAAGGTACGCGTGACGTACGCGAGTCAGCTGCTGCGCCTGCCGGCGGGCAGCCTGCGGGAGAAGATCGTCCTCGTCAGCCCGGTCCCCGGCAGGCCGACCGGAATGGCGCTGCTGGCCCACGAGGACGACACGTGGATGTTGACGGTATTCGGTGTGGCCGGGTGTCGGCCGCCCGGCGAATTCGCCGAGATGGTCGCGGTCGCCGCAAGGTTCGCACCCGAGCACCTGGTCGACGCGGTCCGCGCCGGCGAACCCCTTTCTGAGGTGAGTCTGTTCGGCTATCCCGAGAGCCGGTGGCGCAGATATGACAAGCTTCGCCGGTTCCCCGGCGGGCTGTTGGTGCTCGGCGATGCGATGTGCAGTTTCAATCCCATCTACGGCCAGGGCATGACCGTGGCGTTGCTCCAGGCGGAATCGTTGGACCGGTGTCTGCAGGACGGCCCCAGGGATCTGGCACGCCGGTCTTCCGTGCCGCGGCCAAACCCATCGCCGTCGCATGGAAGTTCGCGTCCGGCGCCGACCTCAACCTTCCGGAGATCGAGGGCAACAGGCCGCTGTCTGTCCGTCTGACCAACGGTACGCCGACCGGCTCGGGGCCGTCGCGGAGTACGACGTCGAGGTCGCCGAACAGTTCCTGCGGGTCGTCGGTCTGCTGGATCCGCCCGCGAACCTGCTGCGACCCAAGATGCTGATGCGCGCGGCGCGGCACCGTCGGCGCTCAGCGGCGGCGAAGGCGCCTATGGCAATGGCGCGGTCCTAGTACTCTGGGGAGTCGACACGGGAGTCCCGAGACCGGGGGCTGAGAGTGGGCACGCCCTGCCCTTACCGTCACACACCTGATCCGGGTCATGCCGGCGAAGGGAGGGACTATGGGCTCAGGTGGATCACTCGCCGTCATCGGTGGCGGCGTGATCGGGCTGTCCGTCGCGCGCCGTGCCGCGCTCGACGGCTGGGCCGTGCGGGTTCACCGCAGCGACGAGTACGGCGCGTCGTGGGTCGCCGGCGGCATGCTCGCCCCGCACAGTGAGGGCTGGCCCGGCGAGGAACGTCTCCTGCGGCTCGGGCTGGCATCGCTGGCCATGTGGAACCAGGTGGGCCCGGGGTCTTTCCTCGACGGCCTACCCGAGGCAGTTGTCACCGCGCGCGAATCACTCGTGGTCGCCGTGGACAGGGCCGATGCCGCGGACCTGAAGACCGTTGGCGAGTGGTTGGCCGCCCAGGGGCATCCGGTGACACTCACCACCGCGGCCCGCGAGATCGAACCGCTGCTGGCCCAGGGCATTCGCCACGGCTTCCGCGCGGAAACCGAATTGGCCGTGGACAATCGGGAGCTTGTCGATGCCCTCGCCGCGCATTGCGAACGTCTCGGCGTGCGATGGGCGCCACCCGTGGGCGCGTTGACCGAAACCCGAGCGGACACCGTGGTGATCGCGAACGGCATCGATGCGCCGTCGCTGTGGCCCGGACTGCCGATCCGCCCGGTGAAAGGTGAGGTGCTTCGGCTGCGCTGGCGGCGAGGATGCATGCCGGTGCCGCGGCGCGTGATCCGCGCCCGCGTGCACGGCCGCCAGGTGTACCTCGTGCCGCGACACGACGGCCTGGTCGTGGGCGCAACCCAGTATGAGCACGGCCGAGACACCGCACCCGCAGTCACCGGCGTGCGGGAACTGCTCGATGACGCGTGCGCCGTGATGCCTGCGCTCGGCGAATACGAACTCACCGAATGCGCAGCCGGTCTACGCCCGATGACGCCCGACGGGCTGCCGCTGGTCGGCCGACTCGACCAGCGCACACTGGTCGCAGGTGGTCACGGCCGCAACGGCTTTCTGCTGGCACCGTGGACAGCCGAGGCGATACTGGGCGAGCTGAACGGTGCTCCGCTGCCCGAAGCCGATTTGGTGGCAGCGCGATGAAGATCACCGTGAACGACGAGGCCGTGGAGGTCGACGATGAGACGACCGTCGCCGCGCTGTTGGATCGGCTGGGTTTCGGAGCGAAGGGCATCGCAGTGGCGGTCGACTGGGCGGTGCTTCCCCGCTCGGAGTGGCAGACGACGCTCGCCGATGGCGCGCGGGTGGAGGTGGTGACGGCGGTGCAGGGTGGATGACACGAAGCTGACGATCGCGGGTCGCGATTTCGGTTCGCGCCTGATTCTCGGGACGGGCGGTGCGGCCAACCTCACTGTTCTGGAAGAGGCGCTGGTGGCGTCCGGGACCGAACTGACCACCGTCGCGATGCGCCGGGTCGACAGCGAGGGCGGCACCGGTGTGCTCGACCTGCTCAACCGGCTTGGCATCACACCGTTGCCGAACACCGCCGGCTGCCGGGGCGCCGCCGAGGCGGTGCTGACCGCCCAGCTCGCCCGTGAAGCGCTGCATACCGACTGGGTCAAGCTCGAGGTCATCGCAGACGAGCGCACGCTGTTGCCGGATGCGGTCGAATTGATCAGGGCCGCAGAGCAGTTGGTCGATGACGGATTCGTCGTGCTGCCCTACACCAACGACGACCCGGTGCTCGCGCACCGGCTCGAGGACATCGGCTGCGCGGCGGTGATGCCACTGGGCTCGCCGATCGGGACGGGGCTCGGAATCGCCAACCCGCACAACATCGAGATGATCGTCGAACACTCTTCGGTCCCGTGGTGCTCGACGCCGGCATCGGCACCGCGAGCGACGCCGCGCTGGCGATGGAGCTGGGTTGCGACGCAGTGCTTCTCGCGACGGCCGTCACCCGCGCCGCCGATCCGCCGACAATGGCCGCAGCGATGGCCTCCGCCGTCACGGCCGGTTACCTGGCCCGCCAGGCCGGCCGGATTCCGAAGCGGTTCTGGGCGCAGGCTTCCAGCCCGTCCCCATGAGCCGCTATGTGGCGCTGGGCAGTTCGATGGCCGCCGGACCCGGCATCAGACCCGCGGCCGACGGGGCACCGCTGCCGGCGGGCCGCTCGGCGCGCAACTATCCGCATCTGGTCGCCGAGCGGCTGGGCTTGGACCTCGTCGATGTGACGTACTCAGGTGCGACGACCGCGCATGTGCTCACCGAGCGGCAGTTCGGCGCGCCGCCGCAGATCGAGGCCCTCGACGGTTCTGAGGGTCTGGTCACCGTGACGATAGGCGGCAACGACGTCGGCTATGTGCCGCTGTTGTTCGCGGCCGGCGTGCCGCGGCTGATTCGTAGGCTGCCGCTGCTGGGTCGTCAGCTGCGCGAGCAACTCGACCCCGCGGCCCGCGATCGCGCGCTGGAGGTGGTCGCCGAATCGCTGAAGGAGGTCGGTCGAACGCTGCGCGAGCGCGCACCCGAGGCAACGGTTCTGTTCGTGGACTACCTGACGCTGCTGCCCCCGCCCGGTACCCCTGCGCCGCCGCTGTGCGACGCCGATGTCGCGACGGGGCGTCAGGTGGCAGCCGAACTGGCGCGGCTCACCGCCGAAGCCGCCGCCGGCACCGGTTGCGAATTGGTGCGGGTCGCCGAGCACAGCACCGCGCACCATGCGTGGTCCGCCGATCCATGGACAACCCGATTCGGTGTGCCGCTGCCGGGCCGTCCCGCACCTCTGCATCCCAACGCCGCGGGCATGCGGATGGTCGCAGATCTGGTCGTTGCGCAGATGTCCGGCCGTGTTGCGCCGGGCTCGGGCTAACGTGGTGGGCGATGGGGCACAAAACGTTGTCGAGAATAGCCACGGTGTCGGTGGTCGCGGTCATGGTGCTGTCCGGGTGTGGACGCGAGATGCGTCCTGTGCCGTCCGAGCCGCCGCCCACACCAGCGGGTCCCACCACGGCCGCCACGGCCTTCGCACAGAAGGTGTCAGAGGCCGTGACCAAGGACGAGATGATGGTGCACATCACGAAACTGCAGGAGATCGCCGACGAGCACGGGGGCAACCGGTCGCTCGGTAGCCCTGGCTACGACGCGAGTGTCGACTATGTCGCGAACACGCTGCGGGACAAGGGTTTCGATGTGCAGACCCCTGAGTTCGAAGTCCGACTGCCATATGCCGACAAGCCGGCCCTGACTGTGGGAGGTGCCCCGATCGCGGCCTTCCCGCTCGAGTACACCATCGGCACCGGACCCGAAGGTGTCGCGGGTCAGCTGGTGCCCGCCCGCGTCGAGGATTCGCCGGGATGCACGGCGTCCGACTACGACGGTCTCGCGGTGAAGGGTGCGGTGGTGCTGGTCGACCGGGGCAAGTGTCAGTTCGGCGTCAAACAGGCCGTGGCCG
>CAWJJA010000014.1:0-300642 GCA_963843135.1 uncultured Actinomycetota bacterium | reverse complement strand
CGAGACGAGGTACTTTCGCTCGTCACGGTTTGGCTGGGCAGGTCCGACGGAATATCGCCGATCTTGATGTCTGCACTCTGCAGATTTCTTATCCTCGATCTGCAGCAGCCACCAACGAGTGACATCGGGGGGACGCGAAATGACCGATGAAGCCTTGGTCGATGGCCATCGCCAAGATCGCGTCTTCCACTTCGACCGCCACACTCCGCAGTACCGGGACCGGTTCGAAGCGATCACCTCGGAAATGCAAAGTCGCTGTCCGCTCGCATGGACGGACACCTACGGCGGGCACTGGGTGGCCGCGGGCAACAAGGAAGTCTTCGAACTGGCGCGGTGCCCGCACGTCTCCAACGACAATGACGTCACAGGCGAGCGCAAGGGCTACATCGGTATCAGCATTCCTCGCGGCGACGTCAGCACCACGTTTCGCGGCGGGATGCTGGAGATGGATGAACCCGAGCATCGGGAGTACCGGACACCGCTGAACGCATATCTGTCTCCGGCCGCGGTGCGACGGTGGGTTCCCGTCGTCGACGAGATCGCCAAGGCGTGCCTCGACGAGAAGATCGAGGACGGTCGGATCGACTTCGTCGACGACCTCGCCAACATCGTGCCCGCGGTGCTGACGCTAGGCCTGTTGGGCGTGCCGCTGAAGGACTGGGAGATCTACTGCGAGCCC
Source organism: uncultured Actinomycetota bacterium (assembly GCA_963843135.1). Taxonomy (GTDB): domain Bacteria; phylum Actinomycetota; class Actinomycetes; order Mycobacteriales; family Mycobacteriaceae; genus Mycobacterium. Next base: position 299,963 of record CAWJJA010000014.1, on the reverse strand, counting down.
GCCCACGCGTCGGTTTACACCCCCGCCAACTCGCCGGAATATCAGCGCGTCGCCGATCTCGCAATCGCGTCGGCCATGGGCATGATGCGCCACGTCGCGGAGATCCGGGAGGCGCCGAGGCCCGGGCTGATCGATGCACTGGTCAGGTGTCGGATCAACGGCGAGCCGGCGCCAGACAGCGAGATCCTCGGCATGCTCATGTTGCTGATCGGCGGCGGCTTCGACACCACCACCGCGTTGACGGCACACTCGTTGGAGTGGCTCTCGCAACACCCGGATGAACGGGAGCGGCTGAGCCGCGATCGCGACACGCTGCTCGACCCGGCCACCGAGGAATTCCTGCGGTTCTTCACGCCTGCGCCGGGCGACGGCCGCACCATCGCCGAGGATATGGAACTCGGCGGCGTCGTACTCAAAGAGGGTGAGCGACTCTGGTTGTCGTGGGCGATGGCCAACCGCGACCCTGAGCTCTTCGAGGATCCCGATGAGATCATCCTCGACCGGACAGGCAACCGGCACTTCAGTTTCGGGCTCGGCATCCACCGGTGCATCGGCTCCAACGTCGCCCGAACAGTCTTCAAATCGATGCTCAGCGCCGTCCTGGATCGCATGCCCGACTTTCACTGCGACCCCGACGGCGCGGTGCATTACCAGACGATCGGCGTCATCCAGGGCATGCGGCACCTACCCGCCACCTTCACCCCGGGCCCCCGCATCGGCCCCGGTCTCGACGCCACGCTGGAGAAACTGCAACGCATCTGCGACGACCAAGAACTCGCCGCGCCGATTACCGTCCGGAAGGCCGCCGCGGTCATCGTGGACTGAGCCGTATCGCAAAACTGCGGCATGCCACATACGTGGCCATCGCATCCAGTTGCATGCCCCGAACGACCTCATGACGTCACTGTGCGCGAAGGCACATTGCTCGAGGCGAGGACGAAACCGTAGGTCAGCCGCCCTGACAACGGTCCGCGAGGTCCCCGACGCACGTCGTGACCCGTCACCATCGGCGGCCGACATCAACGGTCTGGGACAATCGGCCATGGTGACATGACCATGCAAACGACCAGAGCGACGACACCGACATCGGCGACGGCCCCCGAGGCGGTCATCGACCTAGACGCCGTGGCACACAACGTGGCCCTGCTGCGCGAGCACGCGGGTTCGGCGCAGGTGATGGCTGTCGTCAAGGCCGACGGGTACGGCCACGGTGCGACGCAGACCGGACGTGCCGCCCTGGCCGCGGGTGCGGCCGAGCTGGGCGTCGCCACCATCAACGAGGCGGTTGCGCTGCGCGGCGACGGCATCACGGCTCCGGTGCTGGCCTGGCTGCATCCGCCGGGAACCGACTTCGCACCCGCGCTCGAAGCCGACGTGCAGATCGCCGTCTCGTCGCTGCACCAGATCGGCGACCTCCGCGACGCGGTCGAGCGAACGGGCCGTGTCGCCACAGTCACCGTCAAAGTCGATACGGGCCTGAATCGCAACGGCGCCAGCCCGGCGGAGTATCCGGCGATGCTCACCGCGCTGAAGCGCGCCCTCGCCGAGGATGCGTTCACGGTGCGTGGCCTCATGTCGCATCTGGCGCATGGCGACGACCCCGATAATCCGCTCAACGACGTTCAGGCGCAACGACTCAAGGAGATGGTCGGCCAGGCTCGCGACCAAGGGTTGCAATACGAGGTGGTGCACCTCGGCAACTCGCCGTCGGTGCTGACGCGCCCGGACCTTGCCTTCGACATGGTTCGGCCCGGCATCGCGGTATACGGACAGACGCCGATTCCCGAGCGTGGCGACATGGGGCTGAAGCCCGCGATGACGTTGAAATGCCCTGTGGCCCTGTTGCGTCCGGTACGGGCGGGTGACGGTGTGTCCTATGGCCACACATGGATCGCCGAACGTGACACCACGCTGGCGCTGCTCCCCATCGGTTATGCCGACGGTGTTTTCCGAAATCTCAGTGGCCGCATCGACGTGCTGATCAACGGCAGGTTGCGTAACGTCGCCGGACGCGTCTGCATGGACCAACTGGTGGTCGATGTGGGTTCCGACGGCGACGTCTCCGAGGGCGACGATGCGATCCTGTTCGGGCCGGGCACCGGTGGCGAACTCACCGCTCAGGACTGGGCTGAGCTGCTCGGCACCATCAACTACGAGGTCGTCACGAGCCCGCGCGGCCGCGTCGTCCGTACCTACCTTGGATCCCAACGTTGAGTGATCAGGGTGCCCGCTGGCTGGCGGGCGCGGCAGGCGTTACCGCCGTCGGCACCGCCACAGCGGTGTCGGTTGCCCGGTCGCTGCGCCGACGTGTCAGCAGCGATGACCCCTACGAGTACGAGGATTTCAGCCTTCTGGACGCCGACCGCAGCGTCGTCGTCACCACACCGGACGGTGTCGACCTGGCGGTTCGCGAAGTGGGCGACCAGAATGCCCCGTTGACGGTGGTGTTCGCCCACGGCTTCTGTCTACGTATGGGCGCCTTTCATTTTCAGCGCGCCCGGCTGACGGAGGAGTGGGGCACGCAGGTGCGGATGGTGTTCTACGACCAGCGTGGACACGGTCAGTCCGGCATGGCGTCGCCGGATACATACACCGTCGAGCAGCTGGGCAAGGATCTGGAGACGGTGCTGGCGGTGATGGCGCCGCGCGGACCCGTCGTGCTCGTCGGTCATTCGATGGGCGGCATGACCGTCTTGTCGCATGCCAGGCAGTTTCCGAAGCGCTATCCCGCCCGGGTCGTCGGTGCTGCGCTGATTTCGTCTGCGGCCGAGGGAGTTTCGCGTTCTCCACTGGGGGAGATCCTGAAGAACCCCGCATTGGAGGCGGTCCGCTTCGCCGTCCGGTATGCGCCGAAGACGGTGCACCGCACCCGCGGCGCCGCAAAGTCGGTGATCGCTCCGATCCTGCGTGCGGCCTCCTTCGGCGATGAGAAGGTCAGCCCGAGCGTCGTCGAATTCTCCGAGAAGATGATGCACGACACCTCGATCGGGACCCTGGTCGAATTCCTGCACGCACTCGAAGTCCACGACGAAGCCGACGGGCTCAACACCTTGGCCAAGGTGCCCACGTTGATCGCGTGTGGTGACGAGGACCTGCTCACCCCGATGGAGTACTCGCAGGATATGGCTGACGCCCTGCCTAAATCCGAGCTCGTGATCGTCGAAGGCGCAGGGCATCTCGTGCAGCTCGAACAGCCGGAGATCATCGACGATGCGCTGGTCCGCTTGGTGGAACGCGCCACTCCCTCCAAGCTCGTCGCGCTCACCCGCCGCGTCCGGGATCGGGTTCGCCACCATGGCTGAGCGGGTCGCCGGGACCGCAGAGCTACCGACGGCTGCCGACACCCTGGCGCTGGGGGAGCGGCTGGGCCGAGAACTGCGTGCCGGCGACGTCGTCGTGCTGTCCGGACCGCTGGGCGCAGGAAAGACGGTGCTGGCCAAGGGTATTGCGCAGGCCATGGATGTCGACGGTCCCGTCATATCGCCAACGTTCGTGCTGGCCCGCGTGCACCGGGCACGCCAAGCCGACGCCCCAGCCATGATTCACGTCGACCTCTACCGGCTGCTCGACGACGGCGCGGTCGACCTGCTCGCCGAACTCGACTCGCTGGACCTGGACACCGAGCTCGACGACGCGGTCGTGGTGGTGGAGTGGGGTGAGGGAGTGGCCGAGCGGCTGTCAGACAGCCACCTCGACATCCGACTCGAACGTGGCACCGACACCGAGGTCCGTACGGCGATCTGGCAATGGAGCGCGTCGTGAGCAGCCTGATCCTGGCGATCGACACCGCCACACCTGCGGTCACCGCCGGGGTGGCTCGTCGCGACGGCAACACGATCGACGTGCTGGCGCAGCGGGTCACGCTCGACGCCCGCGCGCACGCCGAGCAGCTGACACCCAACGCGGTCGGCGCGCTCGCCGACGCCGAGATCGGCGTCGGGGATCTCGAGGCGATCGTCGTCGGGTGCGGGCCGGGGCCGTTCACCGGCCTGCGTGTCGGAATGGCCACCGCCGCGGCGTACGGCCATGCGCTCGGTCTGCCTGTGCACGGCGTGTGCAGCCTCGATGCCATCGGTATCGACACCGCCGGAGACGTCCTCGTCGTCACGGATGCCCGCCGCCGCGAGGTGTACTGGGCCCGTTACCGCGACGGTGTGCGCGTGGAGGGGCCGGCGGTCTCCGCTCCGGCCGACGTGCCAGGCGCGGACGAGGCGCTGGCGCAGCCGCCCTGCTATCCCACCGTGGCGGGGCTGGTGCGGGCTGTCGCCGACTGGAGCCCGACGCCTGCGCCGCTGGTGCCGCTGTATCTGCGTCGACCCGACGCCAAGACGCAGGCCGAGCGGGCGGCGGCTGGATGACCGTCGTCTACGGCAAGCTGAAGCCGTCCGACGCCGCGCGCTGTGCCGAGCTCGAGTCGCTGTTGTTCGAGGGGGACGACCCGTGGCCCGAGCGGGCGTTTTTGGCCGAACTCAGGGCCAAGCACATTCACTATGTCGCCGCGCGCAGTGACGACAAGCTCGTCGGCTACGCAGGGATCGCGCGGCTAGGTCGAACACGGCCCTACGAGTACGAGATCCACACCATCGGTGTCGATCCGACCTACCAGGGCCAGGGCATCGGCCGGCGCCTGGTGAGCCAACTCCTTGAATTGGCTTCCGACGGCGTCGTGTTCCTCGAGGTCCGCACCGACAACGCGCCCGCGATCGGGCTCTACGAGAGCTTCGGTTTCGTCAACGTCGGTTTGCGAAGACGCTATTACCGTGCCAGCGGAGCCGACGCCTATACGATGAAGCGCCTTCCCCAAGAGGATCCGCCATGACAGTCATCCTTGCCATCGAGAGTTCCTGCGACGAAACCGGCGTGGGCATCGCCGAACTCGGCGCGGACGGCTCGGTGACGCTGCTGGCAGACGAGGTGGCCTCCAGCGTCGACGAGCACGCCCGATTCGGCGGCGTGGTCCCCGAGATCGCGTCGCGGGCCCACCTGGAGGCGCTGGGGCCGACGATGCGCCGTGCGATGGAGACGGCGGGTATCGACAAGCCCGACATCGTCGCGGCGACTATCGGCCCGGGCCTGGCTGGCGCGTTGTTGGTGGGAGTCGCTGCCGCCAAGGCGTATTCGGCCGCATGGCAGGTGCCGTTCTATGCCGTCAACCATCTCGGCGGCCACCTGGCGGCCGACGTGTACGACCACGGGCCGCTGCCCGAGAGCGTGGGTCTTCTGGTGTCCGGCGGGCACACCAATCTGCTGCATGTGCGGTCGTTGGGCGAGCCGATCGTCGAACTCGGCAGCACGGTCGACGACGCGGCGGGCGAGGCTTACGACAAGGTGGCGCGGCTGCTGGGCCTCGGCTATCCGGGAGGCAAGGCACTCGACGAATTGGCGCAGACCGGTGACCGCGAGGCGATAGTGTTCCCGCGCGGTATGACCGGTCCCCGAGACGATCCCCATGCGTTCAGCTTCTCCGGAGTCAAGACGGCGGTTGCGCGTTTTGTCGAGAGCCATCCCGAAGCATCGCAGGCCGACGTCGCCGCCGGCTTCCAGGAGGCGGTCGCCGACGTGCTGACGCTGAAGGCGGTGCGAGCGGCCAAGGAGCTCGACGTGGCCACATTGCTGATCGCCGGTGGGGTGGCGGCCAACTCGCGGCTGCGTGAACTGGCGGGGCAGCGGTGCGCGGAGGCCGGCCTGACGCTGCGGATTCCGCGCCCGCGGCTGTGCACCGACAACGGTGCGATGATCGCGTCATTTGCCGCGCATCTGATCGCTGCGGGTGCGACACCCTCGCCCCTGGACTCCGCGACCGATCCAGGTCTTCCCGTGGTGAAGGGACAGGTGGCTTGAGCGACACAGCCGACAAGCTCGCGGTTACCGAGTTGCTGTACCGATACGCCGAGCTCATCGATGCGGGGGACTTCGTCGGGGTCGGCGCGCTGCTGTCACGCGCGTCGTTCGGCGGCACCGATGGCCAGGGTGTGTCCGGCGCAGAGAACATCGAGAAGCTTTTCGCGGCGACGACCCGCCGCTACCCCGACCACGGCAACACGCCGCGGACGCGTCACCTCGTGCTCAACCCCGTCGTCGAGCTCGCCGGTGATACCGCGGTCGCACGCTCCACCTTCTGCGTCGTGCAGGACACCGAGTCCGTCCCGATCCAGCCGATCGTCGTCGGGCGATATTTCGATTCGTTCGGCCGCGACTCCGATGTTCCCAACGGTTGGCATTTCATCGAGCGCAAAGTGGAAATCCAGATGCTCGGCAATGTGTCCGATCACTTGATGGTCGATCCGACGAAGTTCTGACCGTCGTTGCGGCAGACTGCGTGGGCGTGCACTACGACTTGAGGCTGCGGCCCGCCCAGCCGGCGACTCCGGCCCCGGATGCGTTCACGATCCACCGTCGTGAGGTGCCTGCGACCGAAGGCCGGGACGGGCTGTCGCTGGCATTCGTACATGAGAACGCCGGCGGTTATCCGCTGCTGCTGCTGCACGGCTACCCGGAGACCAAACGCATCTGGTGGCGCAACATCGGTCCGCTTGCCGAGGCCGGCTACGAGGTGATCGCCCCCGACCTGCGCGGCTACGGCGATTCGGACCTGTCGACCGAGGACGTGTACGACCTCGCGGCCTGGAGCCGGGATTTGTACCTGCTCGTCCATGACGTGCTCGGCCACGAACGGTGCGGCGTGGTCGGCGGCGACCTCGGCGGCGCAATCGCGTGCGATCTGCTCCACCGCTATTCGGGTTTCGTGGAGAAGCTGGTCTTCTTCGATTCGGTGCCGCCCTTCCTGTTTCATGACTTCGCCGAGGCCGGAATCGACATCGCGTCCATCCGCTCGATCGGTGACGGGCCGACGGCCGACTACCGCCACCGACAGGGCGCGACTCCTGACGAACTTGCCTGCGACCTCGATACGCCGGCCAAGCGGCGCCGATACATCTGCGAGTTTTACGGGCACCGGCTGTGGGCCTCGCCGGGAACGTTCACCACGGACGACGCTGATTTCATGGCTGAACCGTTCTCGACCGAGGAGCGGCTGCGCGCGGGCTGGGCGTGCTATCAGCTCATGCACGGACGGGCGATGAGCGAGCCGCCGATCCTCGACCGCAAGGTCGACATCCCGACCCTGCTCCTCTACGGGATGGACGATCAGGTGATCGGTCCTGATTTCCTGCACACCTGCGAGGTGGCCTTCACAAACCGAACGGGTCCGGTGGTGTTGCCGGGTGCCGGTCATTTTCTGCAGTGGGAGCGCGCCGACCTGTTCAATCCGCTGGTGGACGCCTTCTTCGGCGACCTGCGTGTTCGCCGTTCGCGATAGGCAGTGGCCCGATCTTGAGTGCTAGCACTCTCATGTATAGAGTGCTAGGTGGCAGGCGGCCAACCCCTGCGCCGGCACCCGCGACGACGTCGCAAGGTACGGACGCTATGCCGAACACCTGGTAATTGAGAACCCCGGGATCCCCCGGGATCGACAACCCGAAATTAGTGGAGGGCTCCATCGTGGCGAGCGTGAACATCAAGCCACTCGAGGACAAGATCCTCGTTCAGGCCAACGAGGCCGAGACCACGACCGCTTCCGGTCTGGTCATTCCCGACACCGCCAAGGAGAAGCCCCAGGAGGGCACCGTCGTCGCAGTTGGCCCCGGCCGCTGGGACGAGGACGGCGAGAAGCGCATCCCCCTGGATGTCTCCGAAGGCGACACCGTTATCTACAGCAAGTACGGCGGCACCGAGATCAAGTACAACGGCGAGGAGTACCTGATTCTCTCCGCCCGCGACGTACTGGCTGTCGTCAACAAGTAAGCACCCGTGTACCGCCCCGGAGCTTCCCGTATCGACGGGTGAGTTCCGGGGCGGCACTCGTTCCGAGTCAGAAGGACGTTTATGAGCAAGCAGATTGAGTTCAACGAGACTGCGCGCCGGGCGATGGAAGCCGGGGTCGACAAGCTTGCCGACGCTGTGCGGATCACGCTGGGACCGCGCGGGCGCCACGTGGTGTTGGCCAAGGCGTACGGCGGCCCGGTGGTGACCAACGACGGCGTCACCATCGCCCGCGAGATCGAACTGGAGGACCCATTCGAGAACCTGGGTGCCCAGCTGGTGAAGTCGGTCGCCACCAAGACCAACGATGTGGCGGGCGACGGCACGACCACGGCCACGGTGCTCGCGCAGGCGATCATCAAGGCGGGGCTGCGCAATGTGGCGGCGGGTGCCAACCCGATCGCGCTCGGCCTCGGCATCAGCAAGGCCGCCGACGCCGTCTCCGAGGCGCTGCTGGCCGCGGCGACGCCGGTCAGCGACAAGAAGGGGATCGCCCAGGTCGCCACCGTCTCCTCGCGCGATGAAGAGGTCGGCGAGCTGGTCGGCGAAGCGATGACCACGGTCGGTGTCGACGGCGTGGTGACGGTCGAGGAGTCCTCGACCCTGAACACCGAGCTCGAGGTCACCGAGGGCGTTGGCTTCGACAAGGGCTTCATCTCCGCCTACTTCATCACCGACTTCGATGCACAGGAAGCCGTGCTCGAGGACGCGCTGGTGCTGCTGCACCGCGAGAAGGTCAGCTCATTGCCCGATCTGCTTCCCTTGTTGGAGAAGGTCGCCGAGGCGGGCAAGCCGCTGCTGATCGTGGCCGAGGACGTCGAGGGTGAACCCCTTTCGACGTTGGTGGTCAACGCGATTCGCAAGACGCTCAAGGCCGTCGCGGTCAAGGCGCCGTTCTTCGGGGACCGACGCAAGGCGTTCCTCGACGATCTCGCGGTCGTGACGGGCGGACAGGTCGTCAACCCCGATGTCGGTCTCGTGCTCCGTGAGGTCGGCCTGGAGGTGCTCGGTACTGCACGCCGCGTGGTGGTCAACAAGGACAGCACCGTGATCGTCGACGGTGGTGGCACGCAGGACGCCATCGAAGGGCGCAAGGCTCAGTTGCGCTCCGAGATCGAGGCCTCGGATTCCGACTGGGATCGCGAGAAGCTCGAGGAGCGGCTGGCCAAGCTGTCCGGCGGCGTCGCCGTCATCAGGGTCGGCGCGGCCACCGAGACCGATCTCAAGAAGCGCAAAGAGGCCGTCGAGGATGCCGTCTCGGCAGCCAAGGCGGCGGTGGAAGAGGGCATCGTCGCCGGTGGTGGCGCTGCGCTCGTCCAGGCCGGCTCGGTACTCGGCGCGTTGCGCGAGTCCCTCAAGGGAGATGAGGCGCTCGGCGTCGGCGTTTTCGCCTCCGCGCTGACTGCGCCGCTGTACTGGATCGCCACCAATGCCGGCCTCGACGGCTCGGTGGTAGTGAACAAGGTCAGCGAATTACCAGCCGGGCATGGCTTCAACGCCGCCACGCTCGCCTACGGCGATCTGGCTGCCGATGGTGTCGTGGATCCCGTCAAGGTCACCCGGTCGGCGGTGCTGAACGCGGCGTCCGTTGCACGGATGGTGCTCACCACCGAGACGGCGATCGTGGAGAAGCCGGCCGAGGCTGAGGATGACGGCCACGGTCACAGCCATGGGCACGGCCACTCGCACTAATCAGTAGTTCGAAACACCCCCGACCGCATGGGCCGGGGGTGTTTCGTCTTTGCATGGGCCGCATCTGGCAATGGGCGTGGGAGCGCGTTCATGCTCGCAGTTGCGTTCGTGTTCGCGGTCGTCGGTGCGATGTCCGTGGCCGCGCTTGACCGGTACGTCGCCGGACCTGTCCTCTACGTCGCGATAGCGCGACGTTGACCCTGGCCATCGGGCTTCCGCTCACCGTCGGCTTCGGCTTCGCGCCATCACTGCGGCCTATTCGGGACCTCGCCGTAGGAACTGAGCGGGTTGCGGCCGGTAACTACAGTCAACGGCTGCCCGTGGTTCAGGACGATGACCTGGGTGCGTTGGCGGCGTCGTTCAATCGAATGCAGGCTGGTTTGGCTGAGCGCCAACGACTTCAGGCCGCGTTCGGGACGTACGTCGATCCAACCCTGGCGGCGCGGCTACTCGAGCAGGGTGACGACGTCTTCACGGGCGAGCGCCGCGAGGTGACGGTGATGTTCGTCGACATCCGCGATTTCACCCCGCTCGCTGAGCGAAAGGGCTTGCTGACGGCTTACGTCCGACGCCACCGAGACCGCGATCGTGGAGAAGCCGGCCGAGAAGGAAGACGACGGCCACGGCCACGGGCACGGGCACGAGCCATCACCACTGGGTGAGTAGCTCGACAAGCACCCCCCAGCGCCTTGGCCCGGGGGTGTTTTCGTCCATGCGTCATTGGTAGGCACGTTCAGTGGATGCCCGCACGAACGTCATCGACGATGTCCCTTATCGCGTCGACGACCACTGCGGGCCGGTAGAGGTAGATGTCGTGTCCGCTGTCGGTCGCGGCAACGGGTGCGACGTCCAGAGCAACTGCCAGCCGTTGCTGTCCGGCAAGCCAGTCGGTGAAGTTGACCTGCTCGCCCTGAGTCGCCTCGGCGGGCAGCAGATCTGTCCGCCAGGGTTTGTCGGCGGACAGCACGGCAGCGGGCATTGTCGGCAGCGGCGGCGCGGCGTTGATCTGCGCGAACGCATCGACGAGACGTACTCCTTCACGCACCTGCGATGAGGTGGCCGCATTGCTGGCATCCCAGTTCGCGAGCTTGGCCGGGCCGATGACGTTCTCGATCAGCTGACTCACCGCGTCGACCATGACCAACCCGCCGACGCTATCCGGATGGGAGCGGGCGTACAGGGTCGCTACGAGTCCCCCATACGAGTGGGCCACCAGGACATACGGGGCGGGTTCGCCGAGTGCGATGAGCAGTGCGTGGAGATCGCCGACGTCGAGATCCGCGGTGTGAGGCTGGCTGCGGGGTGTGGAGATGTCGGCGCCGTCCATTCGGACATCGGGACGGTCATAGGCGCATACCCGAGTGAAGCGAGCGACCGACGGCAACACCGCGTCGTCGCTGCGCATCAGATGACCGCCGAAGGGCAGGTCGTCGCCGGGAGTGTCGTGTGCGGGGTCGGCCGGGTCGAGGATCTGCAGCCAATCCTCGGCACCGTTGCCCTTGCCCGCCATCAGTATCACCGTCGGCGAACCTGTTCCGCGGCATTCCACGAAAATGCCACGCCCGCCGCCGATCTCGACGAGCCGGGATACATCCGCGACGTCGGCGCCGGCGGTGGGGGCAGCGCACATAACCACCATCCACAACGCGCAGATCCCGCGGGAAACGGAAGCTCTGACAAACATGGCGTTTCGTCCCATCCAGAGCCGTATCCCCGGTCGGGTAGCAGCGTAGTTCGCAGCCTGGGTGGCGGCCGGATAGGCTCCTCCCGTCGAGCCGGAACGACTTCCCCAGGGCCGGATGCCAAGCGTCAACGACCAGCAAGGCGAGTGCTCTCCATGCGAACGCCACCTATCCTTCTGCTGTGTACGGCTCTGTTGGTGGCCTGCAGTTCGACGACCGACACCGCCCCACCATCGGTCGTGGACACCCGCGGCGGAATCCCGCCCGGCTACCCACTCGATGTCGACGTGGTGGCACCGCTTGTCCTCACGACACTTTCTCCCGACCCGATCCCGGTCACGGGGACAGACGGAAAGGTCCACGTGGCCTATGAGATCGAGGTGCTCAACTCCGGACCGAAGCCGGCGACGATCACACAGATCGAGACCCTTGCCGGCGGACCTGACGGAGCGACAGTGGCCACCGTCGGATCGCAGGAGATCGTGGCGCGGACCATCCTGATCCCGAATCTCCATTCCGCCCCTGTCACCGAAATCCCCGCGGGACGTACCGCGGTGCTGGTGCTCGACGACGTCTACGACACCAGAGCCGACGTACCCGCCGAGGTGACGCACCGGGTGGACATGACGCTGGGTTCGGCTCTGCCGGAGGACCAACCCGTCAGCTCCCGTTATCCCGATGCCGTCACGCAAGTCGGTGGTGTCGTCCGCACCAGCGCGGAGTCACCGGTGGTCATCGGTTCTCCGCTCACCGGCGACGACTGGGTTGCGCTCAACGGATGCTGCGGCGTCACATCGCATCGCGGAGCGGTGATGGGGGTCGGTTCCAGGCTCAGTGCCAGTGAGCGTTACGCCATCGACTGGGTGCGCCTGGACCCGACTGTCAGTTCCAAGGGTCCGGCGACCACTTTTACCGGCGACGGCAAGCGCAACGAGGACTACCTCGCCTATGGCGCCGAGCTACTGGCGGTGGCCGACGGCACGGTGACGACGGTGGTGTCGGATCTGAACGAAGCTGTGCCACAGGTCATCACGGCCAACCAAGCCTTCGATGAGCTCGGCGGCAATCACATCATCATCGACATCGGCGACGGGCATTTCGCGTTCTACGCCCACATGATTCCCGGGTCCGCCTCAGTGAAGGTCGGCGACAAGGTCACGCGCGGCCAGGTCATCGGGCGGCTTGGCAATTCGGGCAACACCAGTGAGGCTCATCTTCACTTCCACGTGTCCCGGGGGCCGGTTCCGCTGTCCAGCGACAACGTGCCGTACGAGATCGATCGGTTCGCCCTTGCTGGATCGATGGACGGTGATCACGTCGTGCGGGAAGCGGCTCCCAGTGAACGCACAAACCAACTGCCGCTGGACGGGAGTGTCGTCAATTTCCCGTCGGCTGAATAGACACCAGGCGAAACGGGCCCGCCTGGGCGTCGTCGGGCGTGAAACGGACCATCAGGCTGTCGGGGGGAAACTGGGTGGCCAGGTCATTCAGGGTCCGGGGCAGGAAGGTTCTGGCCTTGGCATTGCCGTACCAGTTGGGGTCGGACGGGTCGACGCTGAGATTGTTGACGCTCTCGATCGTCTCGTCCCAGCGTTGAACGATTTCCGGGGGCGCAGATCCGAAGCCCGCCGACTTCTGATAGGCGTCTCCCTGGCCTGCGACGGTGATCGCCGCGCCGCCACTGACTGGTGTCCCGGTCATCGTGCCGTTGATAACGTCGGCGGTCACTGACGTCAGCCGCACGGTGCACACGTTGTCGACGACGCTGGCCGGCACGCAGAAGTCGGGCAGCGGGGCAGCCTGAGCCGGGGCGATGCTCGAGGCGACCGGCGCAACGAGGGCAGACAAGGCCGCGCCGATGGCCATCACCCGGCTGCAATCGATCAGCATCGGGATGTCCCTCCTTCAGAAACGCCGACAGCGGTCACTGAACCGTATTCGCGTCATCCATCGCCGCAGTTACAGCCGCGAACCCCCGCGGTTTCCGTTTGCGCCGATCCGGGGTTTGACGGGCACTTTGGTACGTACTATTTCCAAGTGCCGTCGGTGAACCCTGCCGACTGACCAGTACGCCCCGGCTGGGGAGGTGTGGTGAACCTGCGACGCAACAGGACAACGCCCCCGGCCGATGTGGTGATCGAGGTCGCCAATGCCGAAGAACTGTTCTATGCCGATCCGAGCGGCCTGCTCACCGGAGCGCGTCGCATCGACAGCGGTATGGACGAACTGGTGGAGCGGATGCTGGCCCGGCGAGGGGTCGACGCCGACCAGCGCGTCTTTCTGGACATCGCCAGTATGTGCTCCGACGAGGAGGCGACCAAAGTGGTGGCGGCCGTCCGCCGCTATTTCGAACTGCGACTGCGCCGAGCCAAGCGCGAACACGACCTCATCTGGCGCCAGGGCAAGCGATCGCTGCTCAGCGGCTCGCTGCTGTTCTTCGTGGGCATTGCATTGTCGTTCGCGTTCACGCGACCAGGGATGGGTGCATTCGCCAACGATCTGATTGGCAGCGGCGTATTCCTCGTCGTCGCGTGGGTCGGCCTCTGGTATCCGCTGGACTTGCTGTTCATCGCCCGCGAGCAGGCAAAGCGCGAAATCAGCGTGCTCGGCAAGATGATCGACCTGCCGGTTGTCGTTCGCGCCCAAAATCGCGCACTTTCCGCTGCAACGGTGCCGGCATCCCCACCGGTGAAGCAGGGCTTACCTCTGAGCATGGAGGCCCGATTCCGGCGTTTTCGTGGGCCGTCCAAGTCGGGCATTTAGGACGGCGGGCAACTGTGACGATTCGGCGTTACGCACCGGCGGTTGTTGTGGCCGCTGCGGTCGTGGTCGCGTGTGCGCCGCCGGCCGGTGCCGCCCCGATGGACCCGATCCCGGGCAACGGGTTCTTTCTCGTCGGGCCCGACATCTCGCCGGGCCTCTACCAAACGGGAGGCACGGCATCCACCTTCGGGGTTTGGATAAACGATGTGCCGACGCAGGACTCGATGTGTGTGTGGTTCACGTACAGCACGCCGGATACCAACAAGGACAATGTGGTCGCGACGAATATGTCGATCGGTCCGATGTTCGCGAATATCAATACGACGGTGATGGCCTTCGAGTCGCGGAACTGCCAACCCTGGACCCGGGTCCCCTGACGTCCCCGGTATCCAGAAATGGGTGACAAACCAGAAGCCGGGTACCCAAGGGTTCATGGCGGAACTAGAAGGCGGCCAGTGGAACGTCGCCACGAAAGAGAACACGGTGTACCTCGAGCGGGTGTCCGAGGACAGCAAGCGGTTGTTCGACGACTCGCTGGCGCCTGAGGAAGCCCGTCAACTGGCTCGGCTCCTGACGAAGCACGCCGACAAGATCAGTGAGTCGAGCGACTCCAACTCCGACGACTCGGACGATGACTCGGACGAGGACTCGGACGAGGACGACGAATCCGACGAGGACAACGACTCGGACGAGGACGACTAGCACGCCCGGTCGGCTTTATCGCACACGTTCTGCCGAGATGAAAACGTTCGCCGGTGCTGTGTCGATGTCGTTGATCCGGCCGACGGCCAGTCCTCACGCAGGTCGATAGGAACCTCGATCCGCTCTGATGTCGGCCGGCATCGGTTGCGGCGCTGAAGAACCCATCGAAAGATGAGGTGCGACGGGCAAATCAGTCGCACAACGCTCGCATCCGCGCTGTGATATTGGGGTCGACGTCTGCGGGATGGGCGCGTAACGCGTTGCTGTCGAACATGCTGCAGAACCCCACGCCGGCCGCGCGTGCGGCGGCCACACCGAGGGCGGTAGCCCCGACGCTCTCCGTGATTTCCAGCTGTCATGAACTGTTCGCGGCATTCTTCAAGGAGCGTCGCGGCTCACGACCCGCATTGCAGTTGGCCGCCCAACTTTTCGGCGCGACCTCGGCGCCGACGAACGCCGGTCGGTCAGGTCCTGCCGGACTGTCGGTGACGTTTCCGACCACGACCATCTCCATGTGGCTGGTGTTGCGGCCGTACCCGGACGCGATTTCCCGGATGCGGCCCCAGTTCGCGCCATCCCAGCGCCCGTCGACGAGGAGACTGAGGGCATGAGAGCGATCATCGCGCGTGAGCGCGCCGCGGGCATCGACGGTCTTGCGCCGGGGGAGATGCCATATCCGCACGCCGCCGAGAACGACGTCATCGTGCGGGTGCACGCGGCAGGGTTCACGCCGGGCGAACTCGACTGGCCGAGCACCTGGTCCGACCGTGCCGGGCGCGATCGGACGCCGACCATCCCCGGCCACGAGGTCTCCGGGGTGGTCGTCGAACTCGGTTACGGGACGACCGGCCTGACGATCGGCCAGCGGGTCTTCGGAGTCACCGACTGGGCCCGCAACGGAACACTGGCCGAATTCGTTGCAGTGGAGGCCCGTAACCTTGCGCCGCTGCCGGCGGCAGTGGACCACATTACGGCTGCGGCGCTGCCGATTTCAGGTCTCACGGCGTGGCAGGGACTGTTCACCCACGGACAGCTCGAGGCCGGGCAGACTGTTTTGATCCACGGCGCTGCAGGCGGTGTCGGCTCGGTAGCGGTTCAACTGGCGCGAGAGGCCGGCGCCCGGGTGATCGGTACCGGTCGCGCCGCCAACCGGGAGACCGTCCTCGGGTTGGGAGCCGAAGCCTTCGTGGACCTGGACAGCGATCGCCTCGAAGAAATCGGTGAAGTCGACATGGTCTTCGATGTGATCGGAGGTCAAATCCTCTGTCGATCAGCGGCATTGGTGCGCTCGGGCGGTGCCCTCGTCAGCATCGCAGAACCGCCGCCAACCCCGCCCGAAAACCTCCGAGCCGTCTTTTTCGTGGTCGAGCCCGATCGCGCGGCGCTTACCGAGTTGGAGCACAGGCTCAGAGACGGGCGGCTGCGTCCACTCGTCGGAGCGATTCGGCCCCTTGAAGAGGCCGCTGCCGCATTCGGCCTTCGTGGCCGCGGTAAGACGATCATCCGAGTCGTGGCCGATGTGCCGGAAACCAATGCCGACAAGGGTGTTTCGTGATCGTCTGCAGAACTGTACGCCGAGGTGATCGCACGAGCGGCCGCAGCCATCGACGGGCCCGTCGTCGTGGTCGCGCAGCGCTGGCCGGGTTGATCCGTCGTTCGACCGAAGATCACTGAAGTGCAATGAAAGGAGAACCGGTGAACGTTGTTTCAGAGATGAGGGCACCGGATACTGAGCTGGTGGGAATCGACGTCACGTATCCGCAGACGCCGGCGTCAACCGCCGCGCTGTTGGTGGCTGACCGCTTCTACTCGCCCGCGCTACTCAACCACTGCCTGCGCTCGTACCTGTGGGCAGCGAAATACGGAGCGGCGCACGGCATCGCCTTCGACGAGGAACTTCTGTACGTGTCCGCGATGCTGCACGACCTCGGTCTGACCGATGCGTTCGACAGTCACCGAATCGACTTCGAGGTCGTGGGGGGCAACCTCGCGTGGGTGTTCGGGGTGGCGGCGGGTTGGCCGGCTGAGCTGGCCGCGAGGGCCGAGGAGATCATCGTGCTGCACATGCGTCCCGACGTGTCTGCGGCTGATGACCCCGAGGCCCATCTCTTGCAGGTCGCCACTAGCTGGGACGTCTCAGGTCGCAGGCCGGAGGAGTTCCCGGCGGAGCTGCGCGCGGCGATACTTGCCCGCCATCCGCGACAAGGATTCGGCGGCGAGTTCATCGCGTCCTTCGAAGACCAGGCGCGACGCAAGCCGGGCAGCGCCGCCGCGACGTCGATCGCAAGCAACGGCGCCGGCCGGATCAGGGCCAACCCACTCGACGGCTAGTTCACGACGGATCAAGGCTATCCAACCAGCGAAAATGGTCGAAGTTCGCAGCTAATGGCATGGTGGCTCACATGAGCCGGACTTCCTGCAGTTTGAACCGCAATTCGGTGATGTTGGCGATTGCGAGCATCGCGACTCTCGGTCTCCTGACGGGTTGCTCTGGGGCAGGCCCGTCCCATCGCGACAATGCGGGGGACAATGCGCCCGCTTCCCGCCTGGCGGACGGCACCATCGCCGGCGCGCCAGAAGCCCCGCCCGGGCAGGGCCCTGCGCCAGTGGAGGACGCCACGCGCGACGTCGTCAAGACCGCGTCGATGACCGTCACGGTTGCCAATACCTCCGAGGCCGCGGACGAGGCGGCCGTCATGGTGGAGAAGGTCGACGGTCGGGTCGACAGTCGCAGCGAGGATGCGGGATCCGACCGCGGATTGGCCCGCACCTCGGTCGTGCTGCGAGTTCCGGTGGCGAAGCTCGACGGTGTGCTGCGGGAGCTCAAGACGCTGGGAACCGTGCAGACGGCCGAGACCACTTCGGAGGATGTGACTGCGCAACGGGTCGATATGGACGCCCGCATCAAGGCGCTGCAGACTTCGGTGGATCGGCTGCTGGCCATCATGCGCGACGCCAGGGACCCCGAAGCGCTCATCTCCGCCGAGGATGCACTTTCGCAACGCCAAGCGGATCTGGACAGCCTGCGCGCGCAGCGCGAAGCACTCGGTGACCAAATCGAATACAGCACGGTCACAGTCACATTCGTGGCTGAGGCGATCGGCGGGCCCGCGCCCAAGGAGTACCAGGGTTTTGCGGGTCAGGTCGAACGTGGCTGGGACAATATGCTTTTCGTCGTCGGCAACCTGGTGCTGCTGTTCGGCCTGATGCTTCCTTGGTTGATCGTACTGGCCGTCGCCGTCGGTATCGTCTACGGGGTGATCCGGTTGGTCGGGTCCCGCAGCCCCAAGACCGCGCTGGCGAACAAACCTGCAGGTGAGTCAGACGCGGGCGTCGCGCAGCCCGGGTCGGACAACCCGCCGCCAGTTGACCAACAGCACAACGGGAATGAGTAGCAGCGACGTTCGGCGGTCTTGTGCGAGAGCATAGACATTGCGCGACGACGCCCCTTGGGGTTTATGGATTTTCGTCGCTTGGTGAGGGTGGCGGCTGAATCAGACGTGGACGTCGCGCAGGCCGACGGCGAACCGCAGGCCTGAGCAGTTGTAGCACCCCACACACCCGACGCAGTCTGTGCAGCCGACGCAGCCCAGGCACGCACGGCATTTCTTGCAGAACGCGCACGCCACACACGCGATGCATCCGGCGACCGCGAGTGACATCGCCGTGACGATACTTCCGGCGACCGCGGCACTTCCGGCGGTCGCGATCGACCCGGCAACCGCGGTGCTGGCGACGGTGGCAGCCGAACTGACCACGCCGGCACTGGCCACAGTGGCCGCCGACCCGGCGACCGCAGTGCTCGCCACCGTGGCCGCCGAACCGGCCACGGCCGAGCTGGCCGCCGTGGCCACCGACCCGGCGACCGCAGTGCTTGCCGTCGGGTCATCTGATTCGAGCACGCCGCCGTGGGCGTCTATGGAAGCTGGCACGGAGCTCATTCTGCGTCAGGGACGGTCGATTGTCTTGCGTCTGCGCTGCCCACGGACCGAAAAGGCCCCATCCCGCCTACGCCGGGGTGGGGCCTTTTCAGATCTGTTGGATTGGTGATTATGAGGCGCGGCGGATACCCCGCTTCAGCAACAATTCGCGCTCGGACTCCGATAGGCCGCCCCAGATGCCGTAGGGCTCTCCGACTGCCAGTGCGTGCGAGCGACACTGCGCGATCACCGGGCAACTCCGGCACATCTCCTTGGCGCGCATCTCACGCTGCGCTCGGGCCCTGCCCCGTTCGCCGTCAGGGTGGAAGAACATAGACGAGTCGACGCCTCGGCAAAGGCCTGCGATCTGCCAGTCCCAGATGTCAGCATTGGGTCCGGGAAGCTGTTGCGGCTGTGGCATTGGAAAACCCCTCTCTACACACCCATTTCGCAAGAACGCGAGTGCGTGAGTTTTGGAACCGATCCGAGCACAAGTCGCCGATGACTACTCGTGCACACAAACTAGGGCGGCTCACGAAATTCCGTCAATAGCCTGAGCATGTGCTAATTGACATAAGGGCAGGTCCAGAATTTACGTCACGTTCATCATTGCGACCCATGGCCAACGAGTTGCGTGTTAAGCAAACGTGTCGCAGCCCTCGATGAGGCGCATATCTCCTGATCGCGTCCCAATGTCTGCCTCCGGCAACTTTTCTCGACGCGAAGCCGGCTTACATGGAATTAACATTCACAGCACCAACTGTTAACCAATGTGATTTTCACACTGTTGCAATATGCGTCCACCGGTACCGGGTATCGCGCCCGTTGGTACCGTCGCGGCACCGATGACCACCTCAACCACAGTGCTGTCGAACGCCGCTTTCGGGGACGACCCCGGCCGCTGGCCGCTGCCCGCCGCGACGACCCCGCACGAGCTGTGGTTGCGCGCCGTCGCCGCCGGCGGGCAGGGGCGCTACGCCGGCGCGCTGGCCGATCTCGCCTTGTTGGGCCACGGGTCGCGGGGCCCATTGGTTTCGCTGGCCCACAGCACCCGCGCGTCATTCCTGCGGCAACTCGGCTGGCATGACCGGGCCCGCGCCTGGGACGGCCGGGCGTGGGCCACCGCGGGACCCGATCCGGAGGCGGGTGCCGACGCATTGATCGGGCTGGCCGCCGACGCTCTCGGGGTGGGCCGATTCGCGGTGTCGGCACGGGCGTTGGATCGGGCGGCTGACCTCGTGACCGAATCGGTAC
This sequence comes from uncultured Actinomycetota bacterium, assembly GCA_963843135.1. Lineage (GTDB taxonomy): Bacteria > Actinomycetota > Actinomycetes > Mycobacteriales > Mycobacteriaceae > Mycobacterium. The sequence goes on along the minus strand of CAWJJA010000014.1, from coordinate 280,129 downwards.
CGGCGCGGTTGCGGGTGCGGCTGGCCTGGGTGTGCGCGGAGCTGGCCATGGGTCGCGGGCAGGGCTCGACGGCCATCGAGCACGCCGAGCGGGCGGTCCAGGAGGCAGCGGCATTCGGTTCGACACGACACGCCGTGAAATCAGAGGTCGTCAGGGCAGCGGCGCTGTGCTGCGCCGGTGACCTCGACAGCTCTCGGCGCGTGGCGGACACCGCGCTGGCCGACACCGAACGTCGCGGAATGATCCCGCTGCGCTGGGCGTTGGCGAGCTTGCTGGCCGGTATCGGAAGTGCGACGCATACAGAAGCGGAGGTGGCAGCGATCCGGGACGAGGCTGCCGACACAGTCCGGTCACGGGGCGGCGTGTGGGCCGCCCGCTGAGAAGGGAGCACGTCATCCTCGAAGTTATTGTTTAGCTGAGCCAACTGCCACCGGTAAGTGTCCTGTAAGTAACGCTGGAGAGATCGCCCACGATGACAATTTCGGGAGAACGTCTCGATGATGTCGTTGCTGAGGCTGTGGCAGGCAATCGGGATGCGCTCCGGAGGGTGCTGGAGACCATTCGTCCCATCGTCGTTCGGTATTGCCGGGCGAGGGTCGGGGCGACTGAGCGAAGTGGCCTCTCAGCTGATGACGTTGCCCAGGAGGTGTGCTTGGCCGCCATAACGGCGCTGCCGCGCTACAAGGATCAGGGACGACCGTTCCTGGCCTTTGTATACGGCATTGCTGCACACAAGGTCGCTGACGCACATCGCGCAGCGGGCAGGAACCGCTCCGACCCGATGGATGTCGTGCCGGAACGGTTGTCGGTGGACGCCGGCCCCGAGCAGATGGCGCTGGACTCCGAGGCATCAGCCCGGATGAAGAAGCTGCTGGCGATCTTGCCCGAGAAACAACGCGAAATCCTGATCTTGCGCGTGGTCGTCGGCATGAGCGCCGAAGAGACCGCCGAGGCGGTCGGGAGTACTGCGGGCGCGGTCCGGGTCGCCCAGCACCGTGCACTGGCGCGGCTGAAGGACGAGATCATCTCGACGGGGCATGACCATGCCTGACTTCGGACGCTGGACTTCCAATGGGGGCGACCCGTCGCTCAACGAGATCAATCGCACCGACCGGTTCCTCGACGCGCTCGCCACCGAGCAGCCGGTGTACGCGACCGATGCCGGTGAGGCCGAACTGATCAACCTGTTGTCGGGTTGGCGCGACGAAATTCGCGAAGCACCGCTGTCGGTGCCGGTGACGCCGCGAGACGCGGTGATCGCTTTGGATTCCGCGCAGCGGACGCGTCATCGCTCACGCAGGACCCTGACTCTCGTCGGGTCGGCCGCCGCGGCCGTGTTGTGTCTCGGCGGGTTCGCCAGTGTCGTCGCGGGCTCGGGTCCGGGCGACTCGCTCTACGGGCTGCGCACGATGATCTTCGGCGAGCAGGGGGCCGCGACCCGAGACGACGCCGTGATGCTGGCCTCGCAGCAACTCGCCGAGGTGCAGCAACTCGTCGACGAAGGACAGTGGGACGCCGCGCAGCAGAAGCTGGAGACACTGACCACGACGGTAGCGACGGTCAACGACGAGGCGAGCAAGCAGGAACTGGTCAGCCAATGGCAAGACCTGACGGTGAAGGTCGAGGCGCAGAATGCCGCCGCGACCCTTCCGCCCGATGTGCCGCCGCCGTCGTTCCCCGAAGTGGTCGTGCTCCAGACCCCGACCTCTTCGGACACCACCTCGGCGGAGACCACGGCACCGGCGGAGACCACGTCGCCGACATCACCGTCGGAGACCACGTCGGCGACATCCCCGTCGGAGAGCACGTCGCCGACGTCACCGACCTCGTCGGCCACCACCACACCGACCTCGGCGACAACGACGACGTCGCCGTCACCGGGGCCCACGAGCACCACGCCGCCACCTGTGACGACGACGCCTCCGACGAGTGCGCCACAGCAGTTGCCGCCGGCGACGACCACGGTCCCGCCGCAGTCGACCGTGCCGCAGTCCGAGGCGCCGCCTTCGTCAGTTGCGGAGGAGCCGCCGCTGACCACATCTGCCGTCGTCGAGCAGCAGGAGGCACCGACCAACGTGCCGACCGCCGCGGACGAGCCGACAACCGTTGAGGCGACAACCGCGCAGGCGCCGCCGACCGTCAAGACGCCGCCGACAGTGCGGGAAGCGCCGAAGACGGCGGTCACGACGATTGTCGAGGCACCCGCACCGGCCGCTGATTCAGGCGGCTCGGACGGCTAACGCCGGATAGTCGAGCGGAATTCGCCCTCAGCGATACCCGTCGGTATCCGTGGTGGCCTCATTGAGGGACGCGTCGGCGTAGCCGCGGCAATAATCCCAGGTGACGTAGGCGTCCGGCTCGGGATCGTAGGCGGGTTCGTGCGGGCGGACGGTGCCATCGACAAGCAGCTGCAGCAGGTTGGCGCGCAGCATGTCCCAGTCGTGGTAGTGGTCTTGCTGGCACTCGTCGCAGCACACGACCAGGCCACGAATTCCTTTGTGCGCCAACAACGCTTCATATACCGCCAAGTCCGCGAGATCGGCCTCGACCGCGGTCCGCTCCTGCGGGTCAAGCGGTTGGCCGGGTTCGAGGGCGTCCAGCGCAGCCGAGGGGTCGCACGGGTCGTCTGCGAACGGGTCGGGCGGCAAACCCGGCGGGAGGTGGTCGCGCACGACTCCCACATTACGCAGCCGCCCACATTTCGCGCCAGCCGTCTCCCGGCATGGCGAAACCGGGAGTGTGACACCGAACCGGTGACGTCAATGCCGATAAGATGGGGAATCTAGCTCGTCTGTCCCGGGAGGCCCTCACCCATGTCGATCGCCGAAAGCAGCCTTCCCCTCGCCGTTCCGGTGCCGACCGGCGGCGATGATCCGACGAAGATAGCGATGCTCGGCCTCACCTTCGACGACGTTCTGCTGCTGCCCGCCGCCTCCGATGTGGTGCCCGCCACAGCCGACACCTCCAGCCAGCTGACCAAGCGGATCCGACTGAGGGTCCCGCTCGTCAGTTCCGCGATGGACACCGTGACCGAATCGCGGATGGCCATCGCCATGGCCCGCGCCGGCGGTATGGGTGTTCTGCACCGAAATCTCCCGGTCGCCGAGCAGGCGGGCCAGGTCGAGACGGTCAAGCGTTCCGAGGCCGGCATGGTCACCGACCCCGTCACCTGCTCACCGGACAACACACTCGCCGAGGTCGACGCGATGTGCGCGCGGTTCCGCATCTCGGGGCTGCCGGTCGTCGACGCCACCGGCTCCCTTGTCGGGATCATCACCAACCGCGATATGCGGTTCGAGGTCGACCAGGCCAAGCCGGTGTCCGAGGTGATGACCAAAGCGCCGTTGATCACTGCGCAGGAGGGTGTTTCGGCCGAAGCGGCGCTAGGTCTGTTGCGCCGCCACAAGATTGAGAAGCTGCCGATCGTCGACGGCCACGGCAAGCTGACCGGGCTGATCACCGTCAAGGATTTCGTCAAGACCGAACAGTTCCCGTTCGCCACCAAGGACAGTGACGGCCGGCTTCTCGTTGGGGCCGCGGTCGGTGTCGGCGACGATTCGTGGACGCGGGCAATGACTTTGGTGGACGCCGGCGTGGATGTCGTCATCGTCGACACCGCTCATGCCCACAACCGCCTGGTGCTCGAAATGGTGCACAGGCTCAAGACCGTGGTCGGTGACCGCGTCGACGTGATCGGCGGCAACGTCGCCACACGGGCGGCCGCCGCAGCGCTCGTCGAGGCGGGCGCCGATGCCGTGAAGGTGGGTGTCGGACCGGGCTCGATCTGCACCACGCGGGTGGTGGCCGGCGTCGGAGCCCCGCAGATCACCGCGATTCTCGAAGCGGTGGCCGCGTGTGCCCCGGCACGGGTGCCGGTGATCGCCGACGGTGGGCTGCAGTACTCGGGCGATATCGCCAAGGCGCTGGCGGCGGGCGCGTCGACCGCCATGCTGGGCTCGCTGCTCGCAGGTACCGCCGAGTCGCCGGGTGAGTTGATCTTCGTCAACGGCAAGCAATTCAAGAGCTACCGCGGTATGGGCTCCCTTGGTGCCATGGCCGGCCGGGCGGGTGGGCGGTCGTACTCCAAGGACCGGTACTTCCAGGACGACGCGCTCTCCGAGGACAAGCTGGTGCCGGAGGGCATCGAGGGCAGGGTGCCGTTCCGCGGTCCGCTGTCGACTGTGATTCACCAACTCACCGGCGGATTGCGGGCCGCGATGGGTTACACGGGCTCGACCACCATCGAACATCTGCAACAGGCGCAGTTCGTACAGATCACGGCCGCGGGTCTGAAGGAGAGCCACCCGCATGACATCGCGATGACCGTCGAGGCCCCCAACTACTACGCCCGCTGACGAACGCTCGCGCGGGAAAGCAAAAAGACACGGAGGGGACGCGCCGATGAGCGCTCGCGCGAAGAGGAGATGGTTCAGTGCGTGACACGGTCGAAATCGGCATGGGTCGAACTGCCCGTCGCACTTACGAACTCGACGACATCAACATCGTGCCGTCGCGTCGCACGCGGTCGTCGCAAGATGTCTCGACGGCGTGGCAACTGGATGCGTACCGATTCGAGATCCCGGTGGTCGCACACCCGACCGACGCCCTCGTCTCGCCGGAGTTCGCCATCGAGATGGGTCGACTCGGTGGTCTCGGCGTGCTTAACGGCGAGGGTCTGATCGGCAGGCACGCCGACGTCGAGGAGAAGATCGCGCAGGTCTTGGAGACTGCAGCGGCCGCATCCGATGAGTCGGCGGCGATTCGGCTGCTGCAACAACTGCACGCCGCGCCGCTGGATCCCGAACTGCTTGGGGCGGCGGTGGCGCGTATCCGCGATGCCGGGGTGACGACGGCGGTTCGTGTCAGTCCGCAAAACGCCCAGTCACTGACACCGGTCCTTGTCGCCGCAGGCGTCGACCTGCTGGTCATCCAGGGCACGATCATCTCGGCCGAACGCGTCGCCCAGGATCACGGAGTCGGCGAACCGCTGAACCTCAAGACCTTCATCTCCGAACTCGACATACCTGTGGTGGCGGGCGGGGTGCTCGACCATCGCACCGCTCTGCACCTGATGCGTACCGGAGCTGCGGGAGTCATCGTCGGCTATGGCTCGACCAGCGGCGTCACCACCAGTGATGAGGTGCTGGGCATCAGCGTGCCGATGGCGACCGCGATCGCCGACGCCGCCGCCGCGCGCCGCGAATACCTTGACGAGACCGGTGGCCGCTACGTGCACGTGCTGGCTGACGGTGACATCCACACCTCCGGCGATCTGGCCAAGGCCATTGCGTGCGGCGCCGACGCGGTGGTGCTCGGCACCCCGTTGGCCACCGCCGCCGAGGCGCTGGGAGGCGGCTGGTTCTGGCCGGCGGCCGCTGCGCATCCGTCTCTGCCGCGCGGCGCTCTGCTGCAGATCGCTCTCGGCGAGCGCCCGTCGCTCGGTCAGGTGCTCACCGGCCCGTCAGACGATCCGTTCGGCTCGCTGAACCTGGTCGGCGGGCTGCGGCGATCGATGGCGAAGGCGGGTTACTGCGACCTCAAGGAATTCCAGAAGGTCGGCCTGACCGTAGGTGCTTGACCCTCAGGAGGTGGGATGCACTTCCCACGCGTCCGTCGGATAGGCGCAGAACAGCGGTGAGCCGTCGGGTGATTGAGCGGCTGTCCATCCGGCACCCTCGGGATTGACGCTCACCACGTCGGAGAAGCACTTCGTTCCGATCTCCCGAACCCCGATCAACCCGGCGATCTGTGACCATTCGCCGGGGGCTTTAGGTGAGCCGCACGCCAGAATCGCGCCGCTGGAGTTCGTTCCGAAAACAAACATTGAGGTGTTGGTGCAGGGCTCCCCGAGAACGGCGTCGTTCGTCATATTGGGAACCGGATCTGCGCCGGCGGGTGCAGCCACGGCGAACGCTGTCGCGAAAATGGCCGGTGCGATCAGCAGAGCACGATACATGAGGAAAACCCCCTGGTCAGCGAAGCCCCGACTGTCGTTGCGAGACTACGCCCGGTTTGCTGGTTCCGGCGCAAAATGGCTCTTGGCATGACTTAGGGTTGCCTAGCTAGCTCGTTACCCGCCGGTAAGTCGATACTGGGGCCATGAAGCCTGACTACGACGTCCTGGTCATCGGCTCGGGATTCGGCGGCAGCGTGACAGCGCTGCGGCTCACGGAAAAGGGCTACCGCGTCGGGGTATTGGAGGCGGGCCGCCGCTATGCCGACGAGGAGTTCGCGAAGACCTCGTGGAATCTGCGCAAGTTCCTGTGGGCGCCGAAGCTCGGCATGTACGGCATCCAGAGAATCCACTTGTTGCGCAATGTGATGATCCTGGCGGGCGCGGGCGTCGGCGGCGGATCGCTCAACTACGCCAACACGCTGTACGTGCCGCCGGAGCCGTTCTTCGCCGATCCGCAGTGGAAACACATCACCGACTGGCGGGCCGAGCTGACCCCGCACTACGACCAGGCCCAGCGGATGCTCGGCGTGGTGACCAACCCGACTTTCACCGACGCCGACCGAGTGATGAAAGAGGTTGCCGACGATATGGGTGTCGGCGACACGTTCGTGCCGACTCCGGTGGGCGTGTTCTTCGGTCCGGACGGCGCCAAGGCGCCGGGGAGAACGGTGCCCGACCCGTACTTCGGCGGCGCGGGCCCGTCGCGCACCGGTTGCATCGAATGCGGATCGTGCATGACGGGATGCCGCTACGGCGCCAAGAACACCTTGGTCAAGAATTACCTGGGACTCGCGGAAAGAGCGGGCGCGGAGGTCATTCCGATGACGACCGTCACCGGGTTCACCCAGCGTTCCGACGGACTATGGGAGATCCGCACCGCCAGAACGGGATTGGTGCCGCTGCGGCGACGCAAGTACACGGCGACCCACGTGGTCCTGGCGGCGGGCACCTACGGCACCCAGAAGCTGCTGTTCAAGATGCGCGATAAGGGCAAGCTGCCGAAGCTGAGCGACAAACTCGGCGTATTGACTCGGACGAACTCCGAATCCATTGTCGGCGCAGGCCGTTTCCATGTCTCACCCGATTTGGACCTCACGCACGGCGTGGCCATCACGTCATCGATTCACCCGACTTCTGACACCCATGTCGAGCCTGTGCGGTACGGCAAGGGCAGCAATGCGATGGGGCTGCTACAGACCCTGATGACCGACGGCATCGGACCGAGCGGATCCGATGTCCCGCGCTGGAGGCAGTTCCTCCAGCAAGTCGGTGAGGATCCCCGCAATCTGCTACGGCTGCTCAACCCCCGTGGTTGGAGCGAGCGCACGATGATCGCGCTGGTGATGCAGCATTTGGACAACTCCATCACGACATTCACGAGGCGTACCAAGCTTGGCTTCCGTCGGTTGGACAGCAAGCAGGGCCACGGCGAGCCGAACCCGTCGTGGATACCGGCCGGCAACGAGGTCACCCGCCGGATCGCCAAGAAGATCGACGGAGTCGCGGGCGGGACCTGGGGCGAGCTGTTCAACATCCCACTGACCGCGCACTTCCTCGGCGGTGCCGCCATCGGCGACGGGCCGGAACACGGCGTCATCGATCCGTATCAGCGCGTCTACAACTATCCGACGCTCTCGGTCCACGACGGCGCGTCGATCTCGGCGAATCTCGGCGTCAACCCATCGCTTTCGATCACCGCGCAGGCCGAGCGCGCTGCTTCCCTGTGGCCCAACAAGGGTCAGGTGGATCAACGGCCGGCGCAGGGCGAGCCGTACAAGCGCCTTGCTCCCATCCCGCCGGAACACCCGGTCGTCCCCGCCGAAGCGCCTGCTGGGCTGCGGCACCTGCCGATCGAGCCGGTCAGCTCAGCGGGTTAGAAACACCGAACGGCCTGTTTGAACCGATTACGCGCGGGTACCTAGCGCGCGTGAGGACCGCGTACCACGAGCAACTCGACGAGATGCGCGCATGTCTCGCCGAGATGTGCGGGCTCGCTGCCGCGGCGATGAAGCGCGCAACCAGCGCACTGCTCGACGCCGACCTGTCGCTGGCCGAACAGGTCATCGCCGATCACGAACACCTCTCCACCATGAGCGTTCGGGTCGAGGCCGCGGCGCTTCGACTGCTCGCCCTTCAGCAGCCCGTCGCCGGTGACCTGAGATCCATCGTCGGCTCGATCCACATCGGCGCCGACATCGAACGGATGGGCGCGCTCGCGGTCCACGTCGCGCGGATCTCGCGGCTGCGGCATCCCGATTGCGCGCTACCCGACGACGTTCGCGACAGCTTCACCAAGATGGGCACCCGTGCAGTGCAATTGGCCGGCAGTGCGCAGTCGGTGCTGATGACGGGTGACCATGACAAGGCGGGCCGCCTACGTGATGAGGACGACGCGGTGGACGCCGAGCACCGGCGTCTGTTCACGCTGCTGATCGATCACAAATGGCAGGACGGGGTTTGCTCCGCGGTCGACGTCGCACTGCTGGGTCGCTATTACGAGCGGTTCGCCGACCATGCCGTCGAGATCGGCAGGCGCGTCGTCTTCGAGGAGACCGGCGGACTTCCCTGGGCCCGCGGCCGCAGGTCAGGGGACTCGAAACAGATGGCCTAGCTAGCTGCCCGACCTGCGGCGTAACGGTTCACGTCCTGGCGGCTGCTGCGGCTCGGCGAGTAGCGGTTTTCGCGGGTGGATCGCGACAGTGGACGGATGGTCTGTGCTGAGTTCGAGATCCTCGCCAGCGTGACGGATCGTCAGACAATGATGCGGCCCGTCGCGGATGGTGTAGGTGACGTTGTCGTGGTTGACGTCCACCTTGATCCGGAAGTCCTTCCACCGCAGCCGGAATCGCAGCCGGGATATGCCGGAGGGTAGGTGAGGGTCCAGCGATAGCACGCCGTCGTCGTCGCGCAGTCCGCCGAAGCCCGCTACCAGGGCCGTCCACGCCCCGGCCAAGTGACGCCATGTGCAGACCGTCGCTCGTGTTGTGGTGCAGATCGCGCAGATCGATCAACGCAGCCTCGTAGGCGTACTCATGTGCGAGTTCGAGATGGCCGACGTCGGCACTCATCACCGCCTGCGTGCACGCCGACAGCGATGAGTCCCGCGTGGTCCGTCGCTCGTAGTAGTCGAAGTTGCGTGCCTTCTGCTCCGGTGTGAAAGCGTGGTTCTGCAATTGCATGGCCAACACCACATCCGCCTGTTTGATCACCTGTGCCGGGTACAGCCGCACATAGGGTTCGTGTAACAACAGGGGATATTCCCTGTTGGACTCGAAGTCCCACTCCCGCAGAGTGGTGAATCCCGCGCACTGCGGATGGACACCGAGTTCGTCGTCATATGGGATGTGCGCGTCGTCGGCCGCGTTGCGCCAGTCGGCCATCTCCGCGGCGGTGACTCCCAACTCGTCGGCGCCGTCGGGGTGGCGCAGGCAGGCCTCGGCCGCCGTCCGAAGGTTGTGTGCCGCCATCAGATTGGTGAAAACGTTGTCCCGTACGACGGCTGTGTACTCGTCGGGTCCTGTCACTCCGTCGATGTGCCATACCCCGTGCCGGTCGTGATGCCCGAGCGACACCCACAACCGTGCCGTCTCGACGAGGACCGCGAGCCCGCAGTCGGCCTCCAGCGACTCGTCGCCGGTCACGATGCGGTACCGCTCGAACGCCATCGCGATGTCGGCGTTCACGTGCCAGCCGGCTGTACCCGCGGGCCAGTACGCCGAGCACTCCTCACCTCGGATGGTGCGCCACGGGAACGCGGCGCCTGTGAGGTCGAGTTGCGCGGCGCGTTCGCGGGCGAGATCCAGCGTGGAGGCCCTCCAACGCAAGGCGTCGGCGGCCGCGTGCGGTGCGGTGTAGGTGAGCAGCGGCAGCACGAAACCCTCGGTGTCCCAGAACGCGTGCCCGTCATACCCGGTGCCCGTCAGCCCCTTTCCCGGGATCGCCCTCCGCTCGGCACGCGCGCTGGCCTGCAACACATGGAACAGTCCGAACCGCACCGCCTGCTGACTGTCGGGATCGCCCTCGACCTCCACGTCGGCGGAGTCCCAGAACACGTCGAGATAATCACGCTGCGATTTCAGCAGACCGTCCCATCCGGTGTAGCGCGCGCTGCTGAGCGCCGCAGCGACTTGATCACGCAAGGCCGGGCGGGACCTCAGGCTCGACCACCCATACGCGAGGTACTTCACGATGCGCAGCTGTTGACCCGGCCGTAGACCGCAGATCACGGTGGTGTTCGCCCAGTCCTCGCCGGCGCCGGTGGTCACTTCCACGCGGCCGGGGACCTCGACGTCGTGATCCATCGCCGCGGCCATGAGTAGCTGACTGGACCTGGTCCGGTGCAGCAGGATCGCTCCGCAATCGGAGTGCTCGTGCTGCACTGCTTCCAAGGGCTTGTCGAGGACGGCAGCCACCCGGGGATCGTGCGACGAGGAGGGCAGTTCTTCGTTGGCGATCAGCTCGGATTGGACCGTGACGCGGACGAACTCGTCGAGGGCCTCGACGGTGTACTCGATCGCCGCGGCACTGCGATGCGCGAGCGACACCAGTCGCGTCGACACGACCTTTATCTGCTTGCCTGCCGGGGAGCGCCAATGTGCGGTGCGGGTCAGTGTGCCGGCCCTCAAATCCAGGACGCGTTCATGCTCGAGCAGGTCGCCGTACCGCAAGTCGAACGGCTCGTCGTCGACGAGCAGGCGCAGCAGCTTGCCGTTGGTGACGTTGACGATCGTCTGGCTGGCTTCCGGATAGCCGAATCCCGCCTCGGCGTAGGGCAATGGACGTACCTCGTAGTACGAGTTCAAGTACGTGCCCGGTAACCCGTGCGGTTCGCCTTCGTCGAGGTTGCCGCGCATCCCGATATGGCCGTTCGACAGCGCGAACAGCGATTCGGACTCATCCAAAAGGTTCAGATCGAGCGATGTTTCACGGATATGCCACGGCTCGATGGTGAAATTATCGCCGGTGATCATCGCGACATCAGCTCCGCGAGGTCGGTGACCACGACGTCAGCGCCGCTGCGCCGCAGTGCTTCTGCCTGACCCACGCGGTCGACGCCGACGACATACCCGAAGTTTCCGGCACGTCCCGCCTCGACGCCCGACAGCGCGTCCTCGAAGACGACTGCCTCTGCGGGCGAGACGCCCAGGAGCTCTGCTGCGCGCAGATACGAATCGGGTGCCGGCTTTCCCGCGATGTTCTGCTCCCTTATGGTCACCCCGTCCACGCGATGCTGGACGAATTTGTCGAGTCCGGTCAGCTCGAGCACCTCCCGTGTGTTGGCGCTCGATGACACCACCGCGATGCCGAATCCCGCCTTGACGGCGGCCTCGAGATAGCGGCGAGACCCCTCGAAGACCTTGACCCCGTCGGTGTGCAGGGTGTGCGCAAACATCTCGTTCTTGCGGTTCCCGAGGCCGTGAATTGTCCGGGCGTCGGGCCCGTCTTCCAGACCGCCGTCAGGTAGTTCGATGTTCCTGCTGGCGAGGAAGGACCGAACCCCATCCTCGCGCTTCTTGCCATCGACATATTTGAGGTAGTCATCGTCGGCGTCGAAGGGCACGAATTGGGTTCCCGCGCGCTCCGCATCGGCTTTCAGGAAGTCATCGAACATCGACTTCCAGGCCTTTTTGTGCACGCTGGCGGTGTCCGTCAGCACACCGTCGAGGTCGAAAAGGGTGGCGCGGATCCGTTCGGGTAGGCCGAGCACTCGTTACCTCGCTTTGCTCTCGGGGTCGTGCCTCCAGTTCACCATTCCCAATAATCTCTGCGGGCATACTTTGGGCGAAAGGCCGCAGGTAGAGGTCCCAACTAGACTGTCCGGGTGACAACAGGTTCTCCCCGTCCCGTGTTGGTCGTCGATTTCGGGGCGCAGTACGCGCAGCTGATCGCGCGACGTGTACGCGAAGCGCGCGTCTACTCCGAGGTGATCCCGCACACCGCGACAGTCGAGGAGATCAAGGCGCGTGACCCGCAGGCCATCGTGCTGTCGGGCGGCCCTGCGAGTGTGTACGAAGACGGTGCGCCGCAGTTGAACGCCGAGGTGTTCGACCTCGGGGTGCCGGTTTTCGGTATCTGCTATGGCTTTCAGGCGATGGCGCAGGCACTCGGCGGGACAGTCGCCCGCACCGGCACCAGCGAGTACGGCCGTACCGAGCTGAAAGTGACTGGGGGAGAGCTGCATTCCGATCTGCCCATCACCCAGCCGGTGTGGATGAGCCACGGTGACGCGGTCACTGCAGCGCCGGAGGGGTTCGACGTGGTCGCAACCAGCTCCGGCGCCCCCGTCGCGGCGTTCGAGAATCGGGCCAAGGGACTGGCGGGTGTGCAGTACCACCCCGAGGTGATGCACACCCCGCACGGCCAGCAGATACTCAACCGGTTCCTGCACGAATTCGCCGGTATCGACTCGGCATGGACGCCTGCGAACATCGCCGACGCGCTCGTCGAGCAGGTTCGAGACCAGATGGGCGATGGGCGGGCGATCTGCGGTCTGTCTGGCGGGGTGGACTCCGCGGTGGCCGCCGCGCTGGTTCAGCGGGCCATCGGTGACCGGTTGACGTGCGTATTCGTCGACCACGGTCTGCTGAGGGCTGGTGAACGGGCGCAGGTCCAGCGTGATTTCGTCGCCGCCACCGGTGCCAATCTGGTCACCGTCGACGTCGCCGACCGATTCCTCGAGGCGCTGTCCGGGGTGACCGACCCCGAGGGAAAGCGCAAGATCATCGGCAGGCAGTTCATCCGCGCGTTCGAGGAGTCGGTGCGGGCTTTAGTGAAAGATGACGTGGGGGACACAGGTTCTGAGGTCGATTTCCTGGTACAGGGCACGCTGTATCCCGATGTGGTGGAGTCCGGCGGCGGGTCGGGTACCGCCAACATCAAGAGCCATCACAACGTCGGCGGGCTGCCCGATGACCTCAAGTTCAAGCTCGTCGAGCCGCTTCGGCTGCTGTTCAAGGACGAGGTGCGTGCGGTGGGCCGAGAACTCGGTCTGCCGGAGGAAATCGTTGCGCGCCAGCCCTTCCCGGGGCCAGGCCTGGGTATCCGCATCGTCGGCGAGGTGACGGCACAGCGGCTGGAAACGTTGCGGCGTGCCGACTCGATCGCGCGGGAGGAACTGACCGCAGCAGGCCTGGACAATCAGATCTGGCAGTGCCCGGTGGTGCTGCTGGCCGGAGTCCGTTCGGTGGGGGTGCAGGGCGACGGCCGCACCTACGGTCACCCCATCGTGCTACGACCGGTGTCCAGCGAGGATGCGATGACCGCGGACTGGACGCGGGTGCCCTACGAGGTACTGGAACGCATCTCCACACGGATCACCAACGAGGTCCGCGAGGTGAACCGCGTGGTGCTGGACATCACCAGCAAGCCGCCGGGCACCATCGAATGGGAGTGAGCCTCAAGGGATGTCGGGATCGGGTGCCTTTTCCACATATTCGGCCAGTATCCGGCTGACCAGCTCCTCGATCGTCGACTCGATCGAGCTAGGCCAGAGTCGCGGTGACGGCGGCCACCGCCTGAGTGCGGAACTGCACGAGCATCGTGATCAGTTCGGCGACCTCGGTGTCATCGGGCAGCCCCACGCCGGGTTTGATCCTGTCCTGCACATGCTCGGCGCCCGCGTTCACCAGGATCGAGCTGATCTGTTTCACCAGGGGTAATACCCGCTCGTGAATGTCGATGAGCTTGTCGATGGTGATTCCGTACCCGCGGACATCGTTGAACGCCTCGATGAGTTTGGGCCGCACCACGGTGGCGTCCTGACCGTTGTCGTCGATGCGGATCAGTCCCGCGCCGACGAGTCGGTCGAACGCCTGGTCGTCGGATATCAGCCCGCGCGCTTGCGCGATCGCCATCGTCGTCGGCTTCTCGGCGGCCCAGGTTCCGGCGATCGCGTTTTCCAGCCCCAGGACATCGCCCAGATCCTTGCCCTGCTCCCATGCGGTGAGCATCTCGCGGACATGGGCGATGTTGTATCCGCGGTCGAGCATCGAGGAGATCAGACGCAACCGGGTGAGATGCGTGTCATTGAAGAGTGCGATTCGGCCGACACGCAACGGCGGATGCAGCAGTCCGCGGTCGCGGTATACGCGGATGTTGCGGGTGGTGGTGCCGGCCAGCCGCGCGAGGTCGTCGATGCGGTACTCGCCCGATCCCGCGGCGCCGTGCGGATGACGAACAGCTGCGTCGAACAACTGTGCCACCGCGGTGTCGATGACGTCACGGGAACCGCGTCGCACTCGGCGCCGCAGACCCTTGAGGATCGTCGAGATCGCCCCCGCCTGCTGGCGCCCTGCCCGGTCGGGCGGACTGGTCATGCGCTCGAGAGGGCACCGCTGCCGGTGCGCGCGCCGTGCTCGACGGCGACGTAGTCTCCGAACCGGAAGTCCCGCATCTGACGAAGATACTGCGTGGCGAAGCCGGGGTACATCGAGGCGTTGAAGCCGTCGGCCGTCAGGTACCAGCTGCTGCATCCCGACATCCACGTCGTCTTGGTGAGGCGCTTCTGGATGCGCTCGTTGTAGCGGATCTGAACATCTTTGCGCACATCCAGATACCGGAGGTCTTCGGACAGAATGGTGGTGATGCCGCTGACCGCGTAGTCGAGTTGGCCCTCGACGTAGACCAGCAGCGAGTTGTGCCCGGGTCCGGAGTTGGGTCCGGTCATGAGGAACAGGTTGGGATAGCCGTGGGCGTTGATGCTCTTGTACGCCTGGGCCCCCGCTGCCCACTCCTTTGACAGTGAGCGGCCGCCGATGCCGGTGACCTCGTAGGGCGGTCCGGTCAGATGTACGTCGTATCCGGTGGCGAAGACGATGCAGTCCAGATGGTGCTCGACACCGTCGCTGGTACGGATGCCCACCGGACTGACGGTGGCGATCGGCCAGTCGATGAGTTTGCAGTTGTCCTGCTGCAGCGCCGGGTAGTAGTCGCTGGAGATGAGCATCCGCTTGCAACCCGGGGTGAAGTCCGGTGTCAACTGGCGCCGCAACCAGGGATCGGAGACCTGCCTGCGCAGGTGCGCTTTGCCCAGCCGCGCGACAAGCCCCGTCAGTGGCGTATCCCAGACCAGTGCCGTCGCGGTGATCTCGTGACCCCAGAATAGTGCCTGGCGCGCAAGCTCTTGAACGGCAGGCACTTTGGCGAACAACAGCTTCGCAGCCGCTGGGGTGGCGATGTCGAGCCGCGGCAGCATCCAGCCCGGTGTGCGCTGGAAGACCTTGACGAACTCGGCCTGTTTGACCAGTTCTGGCACGATCTGCACGGCGCTGGCGCCGGTGCCGATGACCGCGACGCGTTTACCGGAGAAGTCGTAGTCGTGATCCCATCGTGCGCTGTGGATGGTGTGGCCGTTGTAGGTGTCCAGGCCGCGAATGTCGGGCACCTTGTGGTCGGGCAAGGGGCCGGATGCCAGCACGACGGTGCGGGCACGAACAGGCTTGCGGCCCTTCGTCTTCACTGTCCAGACGCCGGTCTTCTCGTCGAACTCCAGCCCGTTCACCTCCGCGCCGAACTGGATCCTGCGTCCGATGTCGAACTTGTCGCTCATATCCTCGATGTGGCGGCAGATCTCGTCGGCTCCCGAGTAGGCCCGAGACCAAGACGAGTTCTTGACAAACGAATACGAGTACAACAGCGACGGAACATCGCAAGCCGCACCGGGATACGTGTTGTCACGCCAGGTGCCGCCCACGCGATCGTTGCGCTCCAGGATGACGAAGTCGTCGACGCCCGCCTCGGAGAGCTTGATCGCCGCGCCGATGCCGGTGAACCCGGCGCCGACGATGAGGGTGTCGTAGATGTGCGTGCTCATCATCAGGCCGCCGGCTCGTGGGTGACCTCTTTGACCCAGGTGGGCACCGAAGGCAGCAGCGGCCGCGGATACCGGTCGGAGATCCAGACCATCGAGTTGGCCAGCAGGTGGTAGGGGTGGCGCGGATTGGTGACGACGCCCGCATAGCGGCGCAGGAACCGGTATGTCGGTACGCGCTGGGTGTATTGGCCGCGATCTCCGAGTTCCTTGAATCGCTTCACGGCCCGGTACAGCCGCTCGGGCTCCATGCCCATCTCGGTGATCTCGTTGCGGATCCTGTTGATCAGCGGTGCACCCATGATCGCGCCGATGATCAGACCCGGAGTGGCATTGTGGCCGACGAAGTCGATCAGCAATCGCCGGATCTTGGCGTGCCCGATCATGTCGAGTACCTCGAAATCGACCACGAGATGCCGAGATTCGTCGTTGTTGATCTTCTCGAACACCTGATGGCATACGGGGTCAGCCACCTCGTCGAGCAGGAATTTCAGCAGGGCACCGTCGAGGGCGACCTCGAGCATCGGAATGACCGTGCCGAGCAGTGACAGCGGCATATCGTCCGCCCAGCGGTCCAGCCAGTCGATCGCCAGCCGGATGTTGACGTTGGGTTCGGGGACCTCACCGGCTTCGAGCATGCCCCAGCGGTTCATCAGCGCGAGCTCGGCATTGGCGTGCCGCTGCTCCTCGGCGTGGAAGTAGCGGTAGATCTCGGCGATCGTCGGCGTCGGTGCCTTCTTGGCCAGCGCTGCGAAACCGCGGGCGCCGATGTTCTCGATCCAGCAGAGGTCGGCCATGAAGGCCTTCAGCTTGGGCCGCTGCTCGTCGGTGACCAGCTCGGCACCCGGTGCGTCCCAGTCGATGTCGGCCAGCGCCCACTGCCGGTCTTTGATCTTGTCGAGCATCACGTCCATATCGATCTTCGTCTTGGGGGCCATGAGCTCCTCCTAGGGAGTTGTCACTCGGGTGGTGAGACCGACGGCGCGGGTGTACACCGTCGGGGTGAAACGCTTGATGCCCCAGCCGATCCGGGCGTCGGGTTGCGGCATGCAGTAGAGGCCGCCGCGATCGAGGGTGTCCAGACAGGTGCGGGCCACCCGCTCGGGAGAGAAGCCGGTCCACCGCATCAGCCGGTCGGCCAGTTGCGTTGACCTATCGGAGATCCGGCCAGCATCGACAATGTTGGTCTTGACGAACGTCGGGCACAGCACCGTGACATTGACGCCGGTGCCGGACAGTTCGGCGGCCAGCGTCTCCGAGAGCGACAGCGTGCCCGCCTTGCTGACGTTGTAGGCGGCCATACCGGGCGCCGCACCGAATGCCGCGGCCGATGCGACATTGATGATTCCGCCATACCCCGCTTCGCGCAGGATGGGCGCGAATACATGGCAGCCGTGGATCGGTCCCCACAGGTTGATGTCGAGGACCCATTGCCAGTCGTCGAGGCTCATCTCGCCGATGGGCAGGCCGCCTGCGCCGACGCCGGCGTTGTTGATCACCACGGTGGGTGGGCCGCCGAACCAGGACTGCGCCTGGATGGCCAGGACCGTCACATCGTCGATCTGCGAGACGTCGCAGCGCAATGCCAGCGCATCGCCCCCGTCGGCTTCGATCGTGTCGGCGGTTGCACGGGCGGCGTTCTCGTCGATGTCGCTGCACACCACGCGGCCACCGCGCTTGGCGAGTTCGACGGCGAATGCCGCGCCGATTCCACTGCCCGCGCCGGTGATGACCGCCGCTGCGTCATGGCTTCGTTTCTTCGACGATCCGAACAGGTTCATACCCGTCACCTCGCTGCCTGGCTCGACATTGAGCACGGCCGAAGTACAACATCGACTGATGACATTTGTCAATGTCACCATCGGCTGATGGCACCCCACATGGGTCCCGGTCCGCTTGACGGTTGTCGGTGGGCAGGTGTTTACTCGGTGTATCGAACATACATTCGAAAACGGGATGATTCTGGTGATGCGGGAGGTACTGTTGTGACAGCTGCCTTGAGCCTGGATCGGGACCGTGAAAACCGTGCTGAACAGCTGGAACACCTGCGTCGCAAGATGGCGGCAGTGTCGGGAAAGGTGGGTGGCGGGCGCCGTGGGGCGGCACCGGCCGTCGATCGGTTATCGGACTCGGAAAGTTTGCTGCCGCTACCCGAAATCCTTGGCAACGTCTTACCCGCGCCGTTGCCGCGCGGGACGGTAGCGGTGTTGTCGGGTGCCCGGTCGCTGCCGTTGAGCATGGTGGCGGCGGTGACGGCGGCGGGTGGACATGCCGCGATCGTCGGCCAACCCGATGCGGGTCTTCTTGCCGCCGTGGAAATGGGAGCGGATCTGAGCCGGATCGCGGTCATCCCCGACCCCGGAAGCGATCCGGTCGAGGTGGCCGCGGTCCTGATGGACGGTATGGACATGGTGGTGCTCGGGCTGGGTGGGCGTTCGGTGCCCGCCACCCGCGCGCGGGCGGTCGTTGCCCGGGCGCGGCAGAAGGGCTGCACCCTGCTGGTCATCAACGGTGACTGGCAGGGTGCGTCCGCCCGACTGGATGCCAGGGTCTGCGGCTATGAGATCACCGGACGTGCGCGCCCGGGGTTCGGTCGAATCGGCAAGGTGCAGCTGACCTATTCCGTCAGCGGCCGAGCCGTCAGCGGCCGGACCGGGCCGGCGACGGTTGCGCAGTGAGCGGGCTGCTGTGTCGTCTGGGTCTGGGTCGTCGCGCGTATTGGCCATCTGGTGCATGGACTGGCCCGCGGTCGCGGCGGCGGCAGCGGCGGGTCTGACGCCCACTGCTCCGGTCGCGGTGACATTGGCCAATCGGGTCATCGCTTGTTCGGCGTCGGCGCGTTCGGCGGGCGTGCGGCGAGGGCTGCGCCGCCGGGAATCGCAGGCCAGGTGTCCGGATCTGCACGTCGTCACCGCCGATCCGGCGCGCGATGCCCGCCATTTCGAGGACGTGACAGTTGCGGTGGACGACCTGGTGCCGCGGGCCGAGGTCCTGCGGCCCGGCCTGCTGGTGCTGCCGGTGCGCGGGGCGGCCCGCTACTTCGGATCCGAACAGGCCGCCGCCGAGCGACTGGTCGATGCGGTCGCCACGGCAGGAGCCGAATGTCAGGTCGGCATCGCCGATCAACTGCCCACCGCGGTCTTTGCCGCGCGGGCGGGGCGGATCGTCGAGTCCGGCAGGGACGCACTGTTCCTGTCGGCGCTGTCCATCCGGCAGCTGGCCGCAGAACCGAGCCTGGCTGCTCCCGGGCGAGAAGACTTGGCAGACCTGCTGTGGCGTATGGGAATTCGCAATATCGGAGCGTTCGCGGCGTTGTCTCGCAGCGATGTGGCCTCGCGGTTCGGCGCCGATGCGGTGGCCGCGCACCGGTTCGCCCGTGGCGAGTCCGCCCGTGGTCCGTCGGGTCGCGAACCTGAGCAGGAGCTCGACGCGGTCATGGACTGTGACCCGCCGATCGATCGGGTGGATGCCGCTGCGTTCGCCGGCCGCTCACTGGCCGGCTCCCTGCACCGCAGCCTGGGGGCCTCTGGTGTGGGATGCACCCGCCTGGCCATTCACGCCATCACCGCCAACGGCGAAGAGCTGGAGCGGGTTTGGCGCTGTGCCGAACCGCTGACAGAGGATGCCACCGCCGACCGGGTGCGCTGGCAACTGGACGGCTGGTTGAACAGGCGCCATCGGGGCGATCGGCCCAGCGCGCCGGTCACCGTGATCCGGCTGCGTCCGGTGGAGCTGGTTTCGGCCGAGGCACTGCAGCTGCCGTTGTGGGGCGGCATTGGGGAGGAGGACCGGCTGCGGGCTCGTCGTGCGCTGGTGCGTGTACAAGGTCTGCTCGGGCCCGAGGCGGTACAGGTGCCGATGCTCAGTGGCGGTCGCGGCCCCGCCGAACGCATCACCTTCACGCCGCTGGGTGACGAGCAGGTGGCGCGCGCCGACCCTTCTGCGCCCTGGCCGGGGCAACTGCCCGAGCCGTCACCGACGGTGCTGCTCGACGATCCGGTCGAACTGTTCGACGCCGGCGGGAACCCGGTGCGGGTGACCGGCAGGGGACTGTTCTCTGCGGACCCGTCGCGTCTGGTCGCACCGGGCTCCAACGACTCTCGCCTTGCCTGGTGGGCCGGGCCATGGCCGGTCGACGAGCGATGGTGGGATCCCGAGCTGCCCAAGTCTGGTCGCACCGCTCGGGCGCAGGTGCTGCTCGATGGCCGTGATGTGGGCCCCCGCCCGAAGGGCCGGGGACGCTCGCGCGAAAAACAGACGATCAAGCCAGGGCGGGCACTGCTGCTGTGCTACCGGCAGCGGCGGTGGTACGTCGAGGGGATCTACGAATGACTCGGTGTCGCGCGAACGGGGCTGTGTCGCAACGACACAGCCCCGTCGTGGGCTCTGGGGTCAGGCCCGTGCCGGAGTCGCGTTCAATTGTTCGACTGCGGCGACAATCTCCTGTTTGTCGGACTGAAGGCTTTGCCTCCAGCCCACATTTCGGAGGGGATAGTGATTGATGAGTACCAGCACTTCGTCCACGTTGGCGATCCCTGAGTAAGCCGCGCCGATCGCCGTCTCGATCTTCTGGACCAGTGTGCGTTTGGTGTCCAGGTCGTCCAGCTCGGGCACCTCCAGGGAACACACCGGCCGGACCGGCTCCGCCTGCACGCGCCCGTCTTGGGCCACGTTCTCGGCCGGGTATTCGCGCAGCCAGCCTCGGGTGTCGGGGAAGTGGTACGCCTCGTCGAGCGCGTCGTGAATGTCTTTCAGCATCTTCTGCTTGGCGCCCCGATCCGCTCCGGTCGGTGCGTCGATGGTGAACACGGGCATCTCGTCATCTCCTTGATTGTCGTTGTGAAGCTCGCACTTGGACTGTACATCTAAGTAGTTGGATAAACCAAGTATTAAATTGGATTGTACGATTGACACTGGTAGAGTGCGTAGGATGGTGGGAAAGCGGAAGTACGATGACGGTTGCGCGGTCGCGCAGGCCCTCGATGTCGTCGGTGAGCGGTGGGCGTTGCTCGTGGTACGGGACCTGCTGTTGGGCCCGAAGCGATTCACCGACTTGTTGACGGGCCTACCCGGAGCAAGCACCGATGTCCTCACGCAACGCCTTCGCGATCTCGGTGACGCCGGCGTCGTGCAGCGACGGCGACTGGCGCCACCGGTTGGAGCGTGGGTCTACGAGCTGACGCCGTGGGGCGCCGATCTGGAGAAGATCGTCGTCGGGCTTGCGCGGTGGGCCCATGATTCTCCGCAGATGCGCTATGACCTTCCGCTGGGCACCGATTCGGCGATGCTGGCCGTCAAGACACTGTTCGACGGTCGCGTCGCAGGCGACCTCGACGCGAAGATCGCGCTGACACTGGACGGTGAGCCCTTCTGGATCCGGATCGCCGAGGGCAAGCTGACCATGGCACGTGGCGAGATCGCGGGCCCCGATGCGTTTATCGACACCGACACGGTGACGTTGACTTCACTCCTGCAGACGAACCGCACGATCGACGAGGCGCTCGCGGCCGGCGAGCTCCGGTTGACCGGCGACCGCTCGGTCGTCGACGGGTTTCACCAAAGTGTTTCGAGCGCCCACTAGATCAGTTGCTTGGCGAACGCACCGACCCGGGCGATGAACCGGTCGAAGAACGCCTCCGGGTCCACGCCAACACCGATGAGCGCGTTGGGTTCCCGGTCCCACCGGTTGCTCCAGTCCGCGATCGTCATACCCCGGGTCAACGTGCCGGTCAGTTCGACGTCGACGGTGACGGGTCGGCAAGTGACCAGATCGGGATCCAGCACCACCGCGGCGGCCAGCGGGTCGTGCAGATGCGCCAGGTAGCCCTCGTTGTGGTCGAAGTGGAACTCGAAGTAGAACCGCATCGCGTCCTCGAGCACCGCGATCAGCGGATTGGATGCGACCGACCTCGTGCCGCGATCATCAAGGACGCTCATTGGAATCGACGACGAGGCCGCCACCGTCGCGAGCCGGCCCAGCAATGTGGGCGTCATCGCGATGTTCTCGGTCAGGTTCAGGCCGAGCACGATTGGGAGATGTGAGGGCGACTCGAGCCCCCATGCCGCTCCCCACCCGGCGAATACCTCCGCGGCGGCTTCCGGGTCCACACTGATGTTCCACTCCGCGACCGGTGTGGTGTTGCCGCGGTAGTCGAAAGCCCCGCCCATGATGACAAGCCGCCGAAGCAGTTTCGGCAGAGCCGGTTCCTTTCGCAGAGCCAGTGCCAGGTTGGTCAACGGGCCGACGGCCATCGCGACCAATTCGCCGGGATGTGCGTGCGCCGCGCGGATCCACGCGTCGGCGGCGTCGTGCGCGGTGAGCTCACGAGCGGTCGCAGGCAGCCCGGCGTAACCCATGCCCTCGGGTCCGTGGGTGTCCTCGGCGGTGCGCAACGGTGCCATGAGCGGTTGCTCGGAACCCTTCGATACCGGGATGTCCAATCCGCACAGCTCGAGCAGCCCCAGGTTGTTTTCGCAGACCTGTTGTACGGGAACATTTCCCGCGGTCGATGCGATCCCGACGACGTCAGCGTCGTCGCTGGCGAACAGATAGACCAACGCCATCGCATCATCGACGCCGGTGTCGACGTCGACGAACACAGGTAGCGTCACACCGCCAACGATAGAACCATCCCGCTCACCAATGGACCCCGGGCACCAGGCGCAGCGCGCGCTTGGCCGGGCGGGCCACCACCCGCGGGACGCGCACCCGGGGCACCGTGGCGCGCGAGGGTCGCTTCGGTGTGCGCTGCGGTGTCGGTTGCGCAGACGCCCCGGAAGGCTCGACACCCCTGGCGGCCGCCGAATCCGGATAACCCAGATAAATCTGGTGCAGTACCCGCCGCGACAGCTTGGGGGTGAAGTACATGCCGACGTCGGCAAGCGTTCCGACCGGGGTGTCGATCCTCAACGGCTTCTCGACCAGCCCGCGCACCACCATCGCCGCGGCGTGCTCGGCGGTGATCGGTGGCATCGGGTTCAGCCGCCGCGACGGTGCGATCATCGGCGTCTTCACCAACGGCATGTGGATGCTGGTGAAGGTGATGTGATCGGAAAGAGTCTCGCTGCCAACGACTTCGGCAAACGCATCCAGTGCCGCCTTGCTCGGGACGTAAGCGCTGTACTTCGGGCTGCCGGTCTGCACGCCGGCGCTGGACACATTGACGACGTGTCCGAACTTCCGTTCACGCCAGTGCGGCAGCAGGGCGAGCACCATCCGCACCGAGCCGAAGTAGTTGACCGCCATGACCCGCTCGTAGTCGTGCAGGCGGTCGGTGGACGCCGACACCGAACGACGGATCGAGCGTCCTGCGTTGTTCACCAGATAGTCGACGTGCCCGAACTGGCCGAGGATGCCTTTGATCGTCGTCTCGACGGATGCCGAGTCGGTGACGTCGCATGTGAACGCGTGCGCCTGTCCGCCTGCCTCGCGGATCTCGACGATCAGCTCATCCAGCGCTTCGGCGTTGCGCGCCAACGCGAATACGCATCCGCCGCGTTCGGCGACGGCCACCGCCGACGCACGCCCGATGCCGCTGGATGCGCCGGTGATGATGACGTGCTTGCCGACCAAAGGCCCGGCGGAGTCGTCGCGCCGTGCGCGATCGGGATCCAGATGCTCGGCCCAGTAACGCCATAGTTTCGGCGCATAGGTCGCGAACTCCGGCACGGTGATACCGGTGCCGCGCAACGCTTCGTCGGCGTTGTCGGTCGTGAACGTCGGAAACAAGTCGACGACGTCGAGGACTTCGGCCGGGACGCCCAACTGCGTGGCCGCCATATTGCGCAGGATCTTGGCACGTCCGGTCGCCCGCACGATCCGTGTCGCGGCGCTGCGTGGTAGTGAACCGAGCAGCGGCGGCAGGCCTGCGGCTTTGGCGACCCCGCGATAGATCCCCCGAAGGCCAATCGTTTTCGGCGCGGTGAGGTGGAACGTCTGCCCGTCGCGGTCAGGTTTGTGCATGAGCGCGACGAGCGCCTCGGCGACAAAGTCCACCGGAACGATGTTGGTGCGACCGGTGTCGGGCAACACCATCGGCGTCATAGGAGGCAGCCCTGCCAGCCTGGCCAGCACACCGAAGAAGTAGTAGGGACCGTCGACCTTGTCCATCTCGCCGGTGCGTGAGTCGCCGACGACCACCGCAGGCCGGTAGATCCGATACCGCAGTCCCTGCGCGGAACGGACCAGCAGTTCGGCTTCGAACTTCGTCTGGTGGTACGGCGTCGGCAGATCCTGCGCGACGTCGAAGTCGTCCTCGGTGAACTCGCCGCGGTAGGTGCCGGCGACGGCGATCGAGGACACATGGTGCAGCGTCGCATCGAGGCGAAGGGCCAGGTCGATGACGGCGCGGGTGCCGTCGACGTTGGCCGCGCGCTGGTCGGCGTCGGCGACGGTGATGTCGTAGATGGCCGCACAGTGCACGATGTGCTCGACGGTGCCGAGTTCTTCGACGGCTTCGTCGGTCAGCCCCAGATTGGGCGCAGTCAGGTCACCGACCAGTGGTTTTGCTCGCTCACCCCACGGGCGTTCGCCGGCGGCGGCCAGGCGCTCGAACCGCTCGAGTGACTCGCGGCGGACCAGGACCCACACCTCGGCGTCCTCGCGGCCGGCCAGGATCTGCGACACGACACGCCGCCCAATAAACCCGGTACCGCCGGTAACGACATAGCGCATGCGAGTCATGGTCACCCCTGGCGGAGGAAACGTCAATGGTCGGCTCGCCGGCTCGGCCGGCGGTGCTGTGTATCGTCCGACACATCAGCGAAGGGAGCCTCGATGCCGCTCGACCCGAATGCCGTAGGCGCGAAGACGGAGCCGCAGCTTTTCACATGGACCGACCGCGACACGATGCTCTATGCGCTCGGTGTCGGGGCGGGACTCGACGATC
Organism: uncultured Actinomycetota bacterium; assembly: GCA_963843135.1. GTDB lineage: Bacteria > Actinomycetota > Actinomycetes > Mycobacteriales > Mycobacteriaceae > Mycobacterium. Next base: position 255,477 of record CAWJJA010000014.1, on the reverse strand, counting down.
TGGCATTCACCACAGAGAACAGTCACGACACCCCGCAACAGGTGCTGCCCACCTACGCGGTCATCGCGTGTCTGCCGTTCGCCGCGGCCGCCATGATCGGCAGCTTCAATTTCGCCATGCTGCTGCACGGTTCCCAGGGGATCCGGCTCTTCAAGCCGCTGCCCCCGGCCGGCGCGCTGAGCGTCGTCGCCGAGGTCGCCGACATCCAGGACAAGGGTGAGGGCAAGAACGCGATCGTCATGCTCAAGGCGACGGGCACCGATCCGGACTCCGGGGAGGTGATCGCCGAAACCCACACCACCGCGGTCATCCGCGGCGAGGGCGGATTCGGCGGCGAGCCGGGGCAGCGGCCGACCGCGCCGGAAATTCCCGACCGCGAACCGGATTCGACGATCGCCCTGCCCACCCGTGAGGACCAGGCGCTGATCTATCGGCTGTCCGGCGACCGTAATCCACTGCACAGCGATCCGTGGTTCGCGCGCGAGTTGGCCGGCTTCCCGAAGCCGATCCTGCACGGTCTGTGCAGCTACGGTGTCGCGGGTCGTGCGCTCGTCGCCGACCTCGGCGCGGGCGACGCGACGAGAGTCAGCGCCGTCGCGGCCCGGTTCACCTCGCCGGTGTTCCCCGGGGAGACGCTCACGACATCGATCTGGCGCACCGAGCCCGGGCATGCGGTTTTCCGCACCGAGGCGTCCAATCCGGACGGATCGGACACTCGTCTGGTGCTCGAGGACGGCACCGCCGAGTACAGCGCCTGATCAATTTGTCGGAACCGCGGGCAACCGCGCTTCCGCGTTGACAGGATTCACCACACGACGTCCGTACAACGGTGTGCGAGATGGATGGGTGGTTGAGCTATGAAGCTGGTCGTTGGTTATCTGGCAACGCCGGGAGGCGCCGACGCGGTGGCGCTCGCGGTGCGGCTCGCCCGCACGCTCGACGCCGAGATCGCGCTGAGCATCATCCTGCCGCCGGATCGAGCGGTGCCCTCACTTGTTCCGGTCGGAGGGTACGAAGAACACCTTGCCGAGCAGGCCGAGCGCTGGCTTGCCGAAGCCCGTGCCCTGGTACCCGCCGACATCACGGTGGGCACACATGTCAGCTTCGACGATTCGTTTGCCGACGGGCTGATCAAAGAGGCCGCACGGGTGCAGGCCGACCTCATCGTCGTCGGGGGCTCGGGTGGTGGCCTTGCGGGCAGCTACTCGTTGGGGTCGGTCGTCAACGAGCTCCTGCATTCGGCGCCGGTGCCCGTCGTCGTGGCTCCGCGAGGTACCCGCGATTCGTCGATCGACCTTGTCCGCGAGGTGACGTGCGCGATCGGGGAGCGCGCAGGCGCAGATCTGCTCCTCGATACCGCCGTGCGGTTCAGTCGCGCCGCAGGATCTCCGCTGCGACTGGTGTCACTTGTTGCGCTCGACCCGATGTTCGGCGCCCTGCGTGGCGATGACGATGCTGTGCGTGAACGTGCGCTCGCACATGCCCTGCAGACCCTCGAGACCGCGAAAAGCAATCTTCCCGAGGGCTTTCCGGTGGAATCCACGATCGTCGACGGCCATTCGGTCGAGGAGGCGGTCAGCAAGCTGGCGTGGCATGACGGGGATCTGATCATGGTGGGATCAAGCCGGCTCAGTGCGCCCAAGCGCCTGTTCCTGGGTTCAACGTCGGCGAAGATGTTGCGAGTGCTGGAGGTCCCGATGGTGGTGGTTCCAAGAGATCCGTTCGACGCTGCGGACCTGCCGTGAGCGAGACTGACACCGAAACGGGGCTGGTCTCGAAAGGACTCGCGACCGGCAAGGTAGGCACCTTCTCCGGTGCGGTGCTGGGCATTTCGTCGGTCGCGCCGGGCTACACCCTGACGGCGAGCATCGGTCTGATCGTGGCGGCAGTCGGATTGAAGATGCCCGCGATCCTGATCGCCGGGTTCATCCCGATGTTTCTCACCGCCTACGCATACCGCGAGCTGAACTCGCGCGCCCCCGACTGTGGCGCGTCATTCACCTGGTCCACCAAGGCTTTCGGGCCATATGTCGGATGGATGTGCGGATGGGGCATGGTGATAGCGACCATCATCGTACTGTCCAACCTCGCCGCGATCGCCGTGGAATTCTTCTATCTGTGCATCGCGCGGTTGTTCAACGACGATTCGATCGCCGGCCTGGCGGACAACAAGGCCATCAACATCGCGACGACGCTGGCGTTCATCGCCGTCGCCACGCTGATCGCGAGCCGCGGCATCACCACCAGCGAGCGTGTGCAGTACGTGCTGGTCGGATTTCAGATGACGGTCCTGATCGCCTTCGCGATCGCGGCGATCGTCCTCGTCGCCGGTGGTGAAGCACCGGAAGGCCTCGCATTCAATCTGGACTGGTTCAATCCGTTCACCGGTCTTGCGTTGAGCGCCTTTGTGGTTGGCGTGACGGGGTCGATCTTCGCGTTCTGGGGTTGGGACACGTGTCTGACGCTCGGCGAGGAGTCCAAAGATCCGAAGCGGGTTCCCGGCCGTGCCGGTCTGCTCTGCGTGCTGTCGATACTGCTGACCTACCTGCTGGTCGCCGTCGCGGTGATGATGTACGCCGGCGTCGGAGTAGAGGGCCTGGGCCTCGGCAACGAGGAGAATGCGGAAAACGTGTTCGGCGCACTCGCCGATCCGGTTCTCGGATGGGCGGGGCCGCTGCTTTTCCTCGCGGTGCTGGCATCGTCGGTGGCCAGCCTGCAGACGACGTTCCTGCCCGCTGCGCGGGCCATGCTCGCGATGGGTGCTTACGGCGCGTTCCCGAAGCGGTTCGCCGCGATCAGCCCGCGATACCTGGTGCCGACGTACGCCACCGTGGTCGCCGGAGTGGTGACGGCCGCCTTCTACACCATCGTGAGCCTGCTGTCGGAGCGGGTGCTGCTGGATACCATTGCCGCACTTGGCATCATGATCTGCTGGTACTACGGCATCACCGCGTTCGCGTGTGTGTGGTACTTCCGTAAAGAGCTGTTCGACAATGTCCACAATGTGGTCTTCAAGTTCCTGTTCCCATTGCTCGGCGGGATCATGCTCGCGACCGTCTTCGTGATCTCGGTGGGCGAGAGCATGAATCCGGAGAACGGCAGTGGCGCCTCGATCGCCGGTATCGGCCTGGTGTTCTACATGGGGTTCGGCATCCTGCTGCTCGGCGCCGTGTTGATGATTGTTTGGCGATTCCGAAGCCCCGACTTCTTCGAGAACCGCACGATGGCCCAGATTGGCTAGCCCGCGCCGTGTTGGTCTTCGACTGAGCCCTTAGCATCTCGCACCCACATTTCTGTGGGTCTATTCCCCAATCCGGGCTTGATCCACAGGCTTTGGTTTGGTGTGGTCGGGATGGCTGGTTCTGGCGGTGGGTGTCGTTGGCGTTGTGGTATGTGTCGAAATCGATCAGGTCGTTGTGCCCCCGTCGGTGACTGCGACTTGATGGCGCGCCGCGGGAAATCGAGCCTGCGGCGATCGCTTCGCTCCCGATGATCGGCCCCTGCATATCGGACATGCTGTGCGAAGCGAGTGACAGATTTCAGTCCTACAGACCAATTCGACACCAGGGCTGTGGAGAAGCCGCCGTCGTCTGACAGCCATAGCGTAGAAATCGCGCATAGGACCGCGAACGGGCCCTAACTCCACGACGGCAGCCAGCCACGCGGGAGCAGCGGCACGGACCGGTTTCGCGCCCTGCTGGATCGGGTCGGCGTACGCGTACGCCCAGATGCGTCAGTTGCCTTCTGGCGACCTGGGCAAGTCTGTTCCGGGTGGAGATGGCCGAGCGGGTGCCATGACGGCATCAAGCTCGGACCCGTAACGCGGCGGCGGTCGGAATCAGCGAACGGCGCTCTGTCCGTATGCCTTTGCGATGTCGGGCGAGTCGGGCCAATGTGACCAGGTGGGGTCCGACGGCCAGCCTTCGGGGGAGTCCTGCCATTCTTCCTGGCGGCCCCACGGCAGCAGGTCAAGCAGCCCGAAGGTGTACGTGAGTTGCTCGGTGCCGCGGCCGTTGGTGTGCCAGGTGCGGTAGACCTTGTCGCCGTCGCGTAGGAACACGTTGACCGCGAATCCTTCGCCTGGGGGCGCGTCGACATCGGCGCCGAAGGAGCTCTCCGACGACGAGTACCACTGCATGTTGTTGCCGACCTTCGCCCTGTACGCGAGCGCATCGTCGATCGGTCCGTTGGTGACGATCACCATGCGCGCGTCGAAGTAGCCGAGGAATTCCAGGCGGGTCCAGCTCGACGTGAGGCCGGTGCAGCCACCGCACTGCCACTCTTCGTTGTCGAACCACATGTGGTTGTAGACGATCAACTGCGATTTGCCGTCGAACACGTCGACCAGGCGGACGGGGCCGTCCTCGCCGATCAACGTGTAGTCCGGCATCGCGACCATGGGCAGGCGACGGCGTTGCGCGGCGATCGCGTCGAGTTCACGCGTGGCCGCCTTCTCCCGCCTGCGCAGGTCGTCGAGTGCGGTGCGCCAGGTGCTGTGGTCGACGACTGGGGGCAGGGCGGACGTCATGCGGTCTCCTTCGCTGGTGTGCTTCTTGTATAGACCGGCTTCGCGCGCGAGATTCATCGCTGCCACTACCGGGTCTGCTCGGCGATCCCGCGGGGCTACATCCTCCGCCCGGATGCCATTAGAACATGTGTTCGATACACTGCGATGATGGGCTGGCATACCGGGCCGCCGAGCTGGACGGAAATGGAGCGGGTGCTCAACGGCAAGCCGCGCCGTGCCGGCTGGCCTATCGACGAGCAGATCGGCGACGGTGGGGACAGTCCCGCCTGGTCGCGAAAGCGCGGGTCCTACCAGCCGCCTGGCGTCGACCGTCCCGTGTCGTCGGTGCCATATGCGGAACTGCACGCTCATTCGGCGTACAGCTTCCTCGACGGCGCCAGCACGCCGGAGGAACTCGTCGAGGAGGCTGTCCGTCTCGACCTGCGCGCGATCGCGCTGACCGACCACGACGGGCTCTACGGCGTGGTGCGCTTCGCCGAGGCCGCCAGGGAACTGGAAATGTCGACGGTGTTCGGTGCCGAACTGTCACTGGGCGGGGGTGACCGGACCGAGGACCCCGACCCCCCGGGACCGCATCTGCTGGTGCTTGCCCGCGGTCCGGAGGGATATCGGCGGCTGTCGCGCGAGCTCGCGAAGGCGCATCTGGCGGGCGGCGAGAAAGGCAAGCTGCACTACGACTACGACGCGTTGACCGAGGCCGCCGGCGGGCACTGGCACGTCCTGACCGGTTGCCGCAAAGGACATGTCCGCCAGGCGCTTTCGGCGGGCGGGCCGGATGCGGCGGCCAAGGCGCTTGCCGATCTGGTGGACCGGTTCGGCCGCGACCGGGTCAGCATCGAGCTCACCCACCACGGGCATCCCCGCGACGACGAGCGCAACGAGGTCCTGGCCGAGCTTGCGCCCAGGTTCGGTCTCGGCGTCGTTGCCACCACCGCAGCTCACTTCGCCGAGCCGTCCCGCGGCAGGCTGGCCATGGCCATGGGTGCGATCCGGGCTCGGCACTCGATGGACGAGGCTGCCGGTTACCTTGCTCCGCTGGGTGGTTCGCACCTGCGGTCGGGGGCAGAGATGACGCAGCTTTTCGTGCATCGACCCGAGGTGGTGACGGCGGCGGCCGACCTCGGCGAGCAGTGCGCGTTCGGGCTGGCCCTGATCGCTCCGCAGTTGCCGCCCTTCGATGTTCCCGACGGCCACACCGAAGACAGCTGGCTGAGACATTTGGTCATGGAAGGTGCGCGCAACCGGTACGGTTCTCCGGAGCGAGCGCCGCGTGCGTACTCCCAGATCGAGCATGAGCTGAAAATCATTGAGCAGCTGACATTTCCGGGATATTTCCTGGTGGTCCACGACATCACCCGATTCTGCAAAGAGAACAACATCCTGGCCCAGGGCAGGGGCTCGGCAGCCAATTCGGCCGTTTGTTATGCCCTGGGGGTCACCAACGTCGACCCGGTCGCCAATGAGTTGCTGTTCGAGCGGTTCCTGTCCCCGGCACGAGACGGACCACCTGATATCGACATCGACATCGAATCGGATCTGCGGGAGAACGCGATCCAGTACGTCTACAACCGTTACGGCAGGGACTACGCCGCCCAGGTGGCCAACGTCATCACGTACCGAGGCCGTAGCGCCGTGCGCGATATGGCACGCGCACTGGGGTTCTCTCAAGGCCAGCAGGATGCCTGGAGCAAGCAGCTCGGCCAGTGGGGGAGTCTTGCAGAGTCGCCGCATGTCGAGGACATTCCCGAACCGGTGATCGACCTGGCGCAGCAGATCTCCAATCTGCCGCGGCACATGGGAATCCATTCCGGCGGAATGGTGATCTGCGACCGTCCCATCGCCGACGTCTGCCCGGTGGAATGGGCGCGGATGGAGAACCGCAGCGTGCTGCAGTGGGACAAAGACGATTGCGCGGCAATCGGTTTGGTGAAGTTCGACCTGCTCGGCCTTGGCATGCTTTCGGCACTGCACTACGTCATCGATCTGGTGGCAGAGCACAAGGGTCTCGACGTCGACCTGGCCAAGCTGGATCTGTCGGAGGCCGCGGTGTACGAGATGCTGCAGCGCGCCGACTCCGTCGGGGTGTTCCAGGTGGAGTCCCGTGCGCAGATGGCCACCCTGCCCCGGCTGAAGCCGCGGGTGTTCTACGACCTGGTGGTCGAGGTCGCGTTGATCCGCCCGGGCCCGATCCAGGGCGGATCGGTGCATCCGTACATCAAGCGGCGCAACGGGGAAGAGGCCGTCACTTATGATCACCCGTCGATGGAAGCCGCCCTGCGAAAGACATTGGGTGTCCCGCTGTTTCAGGAACAGCTCATGCAGCTTGCGGTGGACTGCGCGGGGTTCTCCGCCGCCGAGGCCGACCAGTTGCGCCGCGCCATGGGATCCAAACGCTCTACCGAGCGTATGCGGCGGCTGCGGGGCAGGTTCTTCGATGGCATGCGTGAGCGGCACGGCATCACGGGAGAGGTGGCTGAGCGGATCTACGAGAAGCTGGAGGCGTTCGCCAATTTCGGTTTCCCGGAGAGTCATTCGCTGTCATTTGCATCTCTGGTGTTCTACTCGTCGTGGTTCAAGTTGCATCACCCCGCGGCGTTCTGCGCAGCGCTGCTGCGGGCGCAGCCGATGGGTTTCTACTCACCGCAGTCGCTGGTGGCCGACGCCCGCAGGCATGGGGTCACCGTCCACGGGCCAGACGTCAACGCGAGCCTCGCGCACGCAACGTTGGAGAACGCGGGCGCCGAAGTACGGCTGGGTCTCGGCAGCGTCCGTCACATCGGTGACGATTTGGCCGAGCGCATCGTCGACGAACGAAAAGCCAACGGATCGTTCACCTCTTTGTTGGACCTCACCCAGCGGATTCAGCTGAGCGTTCCGCAGACCGAGGCGCTGGCCACCGCGGGAACGCTGGGCTGCTTCGGGATCACCCGACGCGAAGGACTGTGGGCCGCAGGCGCGGCCGCCACCCAACGCCCTGATCGACTGCCCGGGGTGGGGTCGTCATCGCAGATCCCCTCGCTGCCCGGCATGACCGAACTCGAGTTGGCCGCCGCCGACGTGTGGGCGACGGGCGTCTCGTCGGACAGCTATCCCACCCAGTTCCTGCGCGAGAACCTCGACGCGCTCGGCGTCGTTCCGGCCAACAAGCTGCTGGAGGTCCCCGACGGGACCCGGGTGTTGGTGGCAGGTGCGGTGACTCACCGTCAGCGGCCGGCGACGGCGCAGGGTGTCACGTTCGTCAACCTCGAGGATGAGACCGGAATGGTGAACGTCCTGTGTTCGCGCGGTGTTTGGGCTCGGCACCGAAAGCTGGCGCAGACGGCGTCGGCACTGTTGGTGCGCGGCCAGGTGCAGAACGCCACCGGCGCGGTCACCGTCGTCGCCGACCGCATCGGCAAGCTCGACATGCGAGTGGCGTCGAAGTCCCGCGACTTCAAGTGAGCGGAGCGAATCAGCCCTCGGTCGGGGTGGTCCACACCTTGTCGACGCTGATCTTCAACCGCAGGTTGTAGGCGGACAGGAACTCGGTGCTGAAGCCAAGGCTCGCGGCGTACTCGCCGTATTTGGTCACATACCGCTCATCGGACATGGGGTTGGCGTTCTCCGCGTCGATCGTCGCGACACCGCCGACGACGATGACGCCCGAACCATTGCCGTCGGAGTCCAGGTTGAGGCTGACCCGCGGATGGTTGCGGACGTGCCTGACCTTCGCGGCGTGGGGTTCGGAGTACACGAAGACGTCTGAACCGTCGTAGTAGAACCAGACCAACTTCGGGACCGGCTGCCCGGATTTCGCGACTGTGGTCAACCAGCCGCTCATGTCGGCGGTGAGCCGGTGGGAAACTTCTTGTGTCACTTCGACTGTCATGTCTAGAAATGTAGTCTCGCCAGATGACCCTGAACTTGTCTGCCGATGAAGTCCTGACCACCACGCGTTCGGTGCGCAAGAGGCTTGACCTGGAGAAGCCGGTACCGCGCGAGGTGCTGCTGGAATGTCTGGACTTGGCGCTGCAGGCGCCGACGGGGTCCAACACTCAGGGTTGGCAGTGGATCTTCGTCGACGACCCGGAGAAGAAGAAGGCACTCGCCGACATCTACCGGCACAACGCGACGCGCTACCTCGACCGGGAGCGGCCGACGCATGGCGACATCCGTGACGACCAGGTCGGCGCCGTGATGAACTCCGCGATGTACCTCGCGGAACACTTCCACGAGGTGCCGGTGATGATGGTCCCGTGCCTGGCCGGCAGTCCCGATGATGCGGTAGCGGGCAGCGCCGGGTTCTGGGGCTCACTGCTGCCCGCGGTGTGGAGCTACATGCTGGCGCTGCGTTCGCGCGGCCTCGGCTCGGCGTGGACGACGTTGCACCTCGTCGGCAAGGGCGAGAAGCTGGCCGCAGAGGTCCTCGGCATTCCGTTCGACGAATACCGGCAGGGCGGACTGTTCCCGATCGCCTACACGAAGGGCACCGATTTCCGTCGCGCCAAGCGGCTGCCTGCCGAACAGTTCGCGCACTGGAACTCGTGGTGATGGTCAGACGGCGCCGGTGAATCCGTGCTGCCGCCACGCTTCGTAGACGACGACCGCGGCGGCATTCGACAAGTTCAGCGATCGCCTGCCGGCGAGCATCGGAATGCGCAACTGCGCGGTGATGTGCGGGTCGGCCAATGTGGCGGCGTCAAGGCCGGTGGGTTCGGGGCCGAACATCACCACGTCGCCCGCTTCATAGCCGACATCGTCGAATCTCGCGCTGGCGTGTGCGGTGAATGCGTACACCCGCTGCGGGTCGAGGGCCTCCCACGCCGCGGTCAGGTCGCGGTGAACGGTGACCGACGCGAGGTCGTGATAGTCCAGCCCGGCGCGGCGGAGTTTGGGTTCGGACAAATCGAACCCGAGCGGCTCGACGAGATGCAATTCGCAACCGGTCGCGGCGACCATTCGGATCGCATTGCCGGTGTTGGGTGCGATGCGCGGCGAGAAGAAGAGCACGTTGAACACAAGTCGCCATCTTCCCTGACCCGCCATCTTCTCCAGAACAGGGAACACCCCCGACTCCCAAGAGTCGGGGGTGCTTCGATCAGTTCTTCAACAGGCGAATGTCAGGACTTGCTAGCCGCCTTCTGGCGTGTTTCCTGCACCTTGGCCTTGGCGCGAGCCTTCTCGGCCTCGGCCTCTTTACCGGCTGCCTCGAGTTGATTGGAGGCCTTGTCGACCTGCGCGCGACCCTCTTCCTGAAGATCGTCGCGGCTCAAGATCAAACCGATGACCTGCTTGGTGAATCCGATGGCACCGGAAACGATGCCCCTCACGGCTTCGATGCGCACCGTTGTTGTTGTCCGCCATTAGTCCCCTCCTTCTTCGATGGCTTCGTGCACTGCCGATGACTTCGCGGAGGTGCTTGCTGGTGCAAGCACTTGTTAGCATCTTCACAAAGGGTTTAGACCGCGACTCATCGGGTGACCCGACGGTCCATCCGGCCCGTTTGCTCCAGCGCCGACGAACGGCTTGACGTCGGGTTTGCGAACTCTGTCTGTTCAGTAAGAACCGTGGAGTCGACCGCGCGGGACTGGCATACTCGACCAATTGCCAGGCGCACAACGCCAGCTCGCGGGCGCGCGGGCTAATTCGCAGGAAGCTTATGAACCACGAGAACACCGGTGAGCGTCGATGAGCGTCTTCACGCACGTCGACGGCCGGCCTGACAGTTTCGAACCCAAAGCGCCGCCGCCGTCCAGGCGTCCGCACCGGTTGTCGGTGTCCAATTGGTCGGTTCGCTGGAAAGTGTTCGCGATCGTATTGGTGCCGCTTCTTCTCGCCGGCGCGTTCGGTGCATTGCGCATTTACAGCAGCTTTACCGAAGCCACGGATTTGCGTCGCGCCGCCGACCGCACCGAAATGGTGCCGGCGGTCGTGAACTACATGGCCGCACTCGACGGTGCGATGTTGGCGAGTTCCACCGGAGCCGATCCGCAGGCCGCGCTCACCGAGTTCGACTCCAGCAAGCGGGAATTGCAGCGTCGGTTGTCCGGCACCGAAATCGCGCCCGACGTCGCGAAGGGCGTCACGAGCATGATCGCCGACGGCCAGGCGTTGATGGACAAGGTCACGTCCAACAGCATCAACCTGGTCGACCGCATCACCACCTACGCGCCGATCCTGCTGTCCGCCGAGGACGCCATCAATGGTTCGGTCCGCGTCGACGATGAGCGGATCACCGCCGAGACACTCGGGCTGTCCCGCGCGGTCGGCGCACGCGGCCAGATGATGATGCAGCAGCTGTTGGTGAATCTCGGCGGTGAACTGCCCGAACCCGAGCTGCGGACCAGGATGATCGCGCTGGCGGGCACTGAGCCCTCGACGCTGTTCGGGATGAGCCAGGTGCTCGGGGTCGGCTCGGCCGAAGCCCAGCAACTGCAGGGCGAGATGGTCAAGCGGTTGGCCATCATGTCGGATCCGGCGGCGGTCCTGGTCAACAATCCGGACCTGCGCGCGTCCGAGGCGGTCACCGACCAGATCGCCGGCCAGGTCATCTCCGAGACCAGCGCTTCGGTGACGTTCGACCGTGGAGCAGCGGGCCGCCGCGCAGCGCAGCGCCGCCATCCGCGATGCGGCCATCATCGGCGGTGCGATCCTGTTGGCGCTGCTCGTGGTCATCCTCGTGGCGCGCTCGCTCGTGCGTCCCCTTCGCCGACTGCGTGACAGCGCACTGCGGGTTGCCCATGACGACCTGGCGCGCGAAATCGAGCAGGTGCGTGCAGGCGGTGACCCCGGGCCGATCGAACACATTCCGGTGCACACTTCCGATGAAGTGGGTCAGGTCGCACACGCCGTCGACGAGCTGCACGAACAGGCGGTGCTGCTGGCCGGCGAGCAGTCGCGGTTGCAGTTCCAGGTCGGCGACATGTTCGAGACCCTGTCGCGGCGCAGTCGCTCACTGGTCGACCAGCAGCTGTCGCTCATCGACTCAGCTCGAACGCAACGAGGAGGACCCCGAACGGCTGGAGAGCCTGTTCCGCCTCGATCACCTGGCCGCGCGCATGCGTCGTAACGGCGCGAACCTCCTGGTGCTCGCAGGCGCGAAGGTGCCCCGCGAACAGGCTGAGCCAGTACCCGTTTCGGCGATCATCAACGCGGCGGCATCCGAGGTCGAGGACTACACCCGCGTCATCACCGCGACGGTGCCCGACAGCGAGGTCGCAGGATCCGTCGCGGGCGATCTGGTGCATCTGCTCGCCGAGCTGCTCGACAACGCACTGCGCAATTCACCTCCGATTTCGCAGGTGCGGGTCTCCGCTATGCACACCGGCAACGGCGGCCTCGTCGTCGAGGTCAGCGATATCGGTATCGGCATGACCGATTCGGACCTGCGGGTGGCCAATACGCGTCTGCAGTCCGGCGGTGAGGTCGACCCGTACACCGCTCGGCACATGGGTCTGTTCGTGGTCGGACGACTCGCATCGCAGCACGGTCTGGTGGTCAGGTTGCGCAGCACGATCGCCGGCGAGCCGAATTCGGGCATCACGGCCGGGGTGCACGTGCCCGCCGAGTTGCTCGGCGGGGCGGACGCGGATCACCGCTTCGGCGAACCCGAGTATCACCCGCCCGTCGTCGCGCGCGAACGAGACCACGAGGACACCTGGGGTGACGACGAGCAAGTACCCGAGGCGCAGTCTCGCGGCGGCCACTCCGACGTACCGGTCGGGTTGCTGCCGCAACGCCATCCCGGCGCCAGCGGGATATCCGACCTCCCGGCATCGCTGGGGCCGTCGGCCGGCCCGCATCCGGACGAGTCCGACGGACGGGTGGCCTGACGATGAGTGGCCACAAGACTCCATGCCCGCGCAGACCGTCGATGAGTGGGGCACACCGCCTGCGCCTGTCGAGCGGCCGATCGACACGTCGGGATTCTTTGCGGCCCGCCAGCAGGCCGCCGGTGTGCCTGCCGATCCGGTCGAATCGCAGAATCGGGAAGTAGCGCCCGAACCGTCGGCGACGGCGGGCTCCGACGACGCCATCTACCAGCGGATGCTCTCCGAATGGCTCGTCGATCCGAACGATCTGGCCAACAGCACGGATCTGAACTGGGAATCGGTGTGGGACAGCGGTTGGTCGGCAGCGGAGACGGCGGACGAAACTCCTGTCCAGCAGCACACCGAAGAGGGTCTGCCGATGCGCGAGCCCGGCGTTCGACTGGTGCCTGGTTCGGCTGAATCCGCAGGTAGTGAGGGTGGGCATCATCGTAACGGCGGCTCTCACCGGGACATCGGCGGCGACGACGAGGTAGCATCGGCGGCTGAGTTCGGCACCGGAGGCCCGCAGGCCCGGCCGCAGCGTGACCCCGACGCCGTCCGCGCGAGTATCAGCAGCCATTTCGGCGGTGTTCACGCGGGCCGCTCGCATGCCAGAGAGACCAGAGGAACAGATAACCAATGACCTACCTACGCCGCGATCGACGCAGCGCGATTCGCTCGACTGGCTGGTCTCCAGGTTCGCCCGCGAAGTATCAGGCGTCACCCACGCAGTTCTGGTATCCGCCGATGGTCTTTTGATGGCGTCCAGTGAGCACATCCCGGTCGAACGTGCCGACCAGCTGGCCGCCGTGTCCTCGGGGCTGGCCAGTCTGTCGACGGGTGCCGCGCAGCTGTTCGACGGCGGCTACGTCATGCAGTCGGTCGTCGAGATGGAGAACGGATATCTGCTGTTGATGCGGGTCGGCGACGGCTCGAATCTTGCGACGCTCGCCTCGCGCAACTGCGACATCGGCCAAATCGGTTACGAAATGGCGATTCTGGTGGAACGGGTGGGCGCCGTGGTGCAGTCATCACGGCGGCGCGCACCACAGCATTCGTGAGCCGCCGATGGACCATCGCGGAAGTACCGAATCTGGTCCGGCCCTACACGCTGACGGCCGGTCGCACCGAACCCGAGGTTCATCTGCCGCTGGAGGCGCCGATCGGCAAGCTCGCGACGGAGAAGGCGTCGCAGTGGCCGGGAAACGATGTGCGAGGCCAGATCCTCACCATGAGCGTCGAACTCCCGTCCGTCGCCGAGATCGCCGCCGGACTGGCCTTGCCTCTCGGTGTGGCCCGGGTGCTGATCGGCGATCTGGTGACACAGGGATATCTGCAGGTGCACACCACACTCGGTGATTCGGCGACGAGCGACGAGCGACGAGAACTCATAGGAAGGACGCTGCGTGGCCTCAGGGCACTCTGAGAGGCGGCATGCTTCGACGGACCCCTCGGCGAGGCGGGCCGCCGCTTCGACGAAGATCGTCATCTCCGGCGGGTTCGGCGCCGGTAAGACGACGTTCGTGGGCGCAGTCTCCGAGATCATGCCGCTGCGGACCGAGGCGTTGGTGACCAATGCGTCCGCAGGCGTCGACGGACTGGAAGCGACCCCGTCGAAGACCACCACGACGGTGGCCATGGACTTCGGCCGCATCACCCTCGACGAGGACCTGGTGCTGTACCTGTTCGGCACCCCGGGCCAGCGCAGGTTCTGGTTCATGTGGGACGACCTGATCCGCGGCGCCATCGGTGCGATCATTCTGGTCGATGTCCGGCGCCTTCAGGACAGCTTCGCGGCGGTGGACTTCTTCGAAGCGCGCGGTATTCCCTTCCTGATCGCGATCAATGAATTCGACGGAGCACCAAGGTATTCCATCCAGTCTGTGCGTAAGGCGCTGGCACTTTCGGATCACATACCGGTCATGTCGGTCGACGCTCGGGACCGCCACGCCGCGCGGGCGGCGTTGATCGAGGTCACCGAGTATGCGCTCAACGTCCTCAGCTCGCTGCCCGGCTGATTCGGTGAGACAACGACGAAGAAGTCTGGGCCGAAAGGGAGTTCGTCTCTCATGACTTCCGCGACGAGGATCTGAGCCGGCTGCGCACCGAACGTGTGGTGTTCGACGAGTGCGACTTCCGCGGTGTCGACCTCGCCGAGTCCGAACACGTCGGCTCGGCATTCCGGAACTGCCGATTCGAGCGGGCCACGCTGCACCACAGCACATTTGCGCACTGCAGCATGCTCGGCTCGGTGTTCACCGAATGCCGGATGCGACCGCTGAAACTGGTTGAGGTCGACATGACCCTGGCCGTCCTCGGCGGCTGCGACCTGAAGAACGTCGACCTGTCCGGATGCCGGTTGCGGGAAGCCAGCCTCGTCGAAACCGACCTGCGTAAAGCGGTGTTGCGCGGTGCCGACCTGCGTGGTGCGCGATTGGGAAAGACACGGCTCGACGATGCCGACCTGCGTGGAGCGCAGACCGACGCGACGTTCTGGACCACCGCAACCCTGCATGGCGCCAAGATCGACGTCGACCAGGCGCTCGCCTACGCCGTCGCGCACGGGCTGAACATCCATGGGGAATAACCGATGCGCAGGCTCGTTGACAGCGTCATGACCGCGCAGACAGGGTTTCACGACGGAGAACTCGCGGTCCAGGACCGCGCAGGCGTTCGTGCGCAGGTGGCCCGTCTCGGGAAAGCCATGCTTTCCACACCCGATCTGAACGGCGGAATGGGCGCATTCCTCGCCGGCCGCGACTTCGCCGTGCTCACCGCCCGCGACGCCGATGGCCGGTTGTGGACGTCGCCGCTGTTCTCGTCACCCGGATTCCTCGAAGCGCGCGACCAGGAACTGCGGGTCCACGCCGTCCCGGGCACCGGCGACCCGTTGCATCGCCTGCCGGCGAACCAGCCGGTCGGAATGCTCGCCATCGAGTTCGCCACCCGTCGCAGGGTACGGGTCAACGGCATTCTCACCGATGTCGGCGACGATGGTCTCCTGCTTTCGGTCGACCAGGCATACGGCAACTGCCCCAAGTACATTCATCCACGCCATCTCGACCACGTCGCCGGCGTCGAGCAGCCCGTCGAACGGTCGTCGACGCTGAGCGCCGAGCACCAAGAGCTCATCACGAATGCCGATACCTTCTTCCTTGGCACCATCCATCCGACTCGCGGCGCGGACGCCTCCCACCGCGGTGGGCCAACCGGGTTCGTCCACATCGACGGCGAGGACCTGTGGTGGCCGGACTACCCGGGCAACAACATGTTCAACAGCTTCGGCAATCTCGCTGTCGATCCGACCGCGGCGTTGCTGTTCATCGATTTCGACACGGGCGCAACGCTGCATGTCTCAGGGAAGGCCACCGTCGAATGGGTGACACCCAGCGACATCGACGGCGGCACAGGACGTCGCGTGAGGCTGTCGGTCGAGTCGGTGGTGTGGGGCGCGTCGCTGGTGAGCACGCATCGGCACCAGCGGGGCATGCACGATCGGTAATGCTCGCGAATCCGGCATGCGCGCCGGTCGATCGGGAGCATGATCGGACAGATGGCAGCTTCTCCGGACACGATCGATCGCTACGTCGTCATCTCGACCGACACGCATGCGGGCGCGGACCTCTACGACTACAAGCAGTACCTGCCTGCGCGGCTGCACGACGATTTCGACGCGTGGGCGAAGACGTATGAGAGCCCGTTCGATGACCTGATCATCGCGACCGCGAAGCGCAACTGGGACCACGATATGCGGATGTCGGAGATGGACGCCGACGGCGTAGCCGCCGAGGTGCTGCTGCCGAACACCGTCCCGCCGTTCTTCCCGACCTCGCCCAACATCACCATCAGCCTGCCGGGCACCCGCCAGGAGTTCGACCAGCGGTGGGCCGGCGTGCAGGCGCACAACCGGTGGCAGGTCGATTTCTGCTCGCTGGCACCGGATCGGCGCCGCGGACTGGTCCAGATCTTTCCCAACGACATCGACCAGGCCCTTGACGAGATCCGTTGGGGGCGCAGAGCAGGAGTGCTTCGGCGGCGTGCTGGTGCCAGCGGTGTCGCCCGGCGACCCGAACGTCGCCCCGCTCTTTCATACCCGATACGAACCGATCTGGGCGCTGTGCGCCGACCTCGACCTGACTGTGGTTCAACACGCGGGCGCGGGCAGTCCGGTGATGCCGATGGATCAGCCGGCATCCAACGCCGTGCTGGTCACCGAGATGGCGATATGGGCGCAGCGCACGGTCAGCCACCTCATTCTCGCCGGGGTCTTCGAGCGGCACCCGACGCTGCGGTTCGTGCCGACGGAGCAGGGCACGATGTGGTTGCGCGACCAGATGACGCTGCTCGACGTCATGGTGCCGAGCATGAGATCCGACGCGGGCAACCGCACGTACGGCGTGTTCGGCGGATCGTCGATCGACGGGCTGACCATGACGCCGAGCGAGTATGCGAAACGCAACTGCTACCTGGCGTCCGAACTGACGCCGTACGAGTCGTCGATGATCGACTACATGGGCGCCGATCACATGATGTGGGGCAGCGACTATCCCCACGAGGAAGGCTTCGCGCCTCATTCCAAGCTCGCGATCCGGTGGGCACTGCACGACCAGTCCGAGGACACCTGCCGAAAGATTCTGGGCGGCAACGCGGGCCGTCTCTACCGCTTCGATCTCGATGCGCTCGCTCCGATCGCCGCCGAGATCGGGCCGACGGTCGACGAGGTGAACACGCCGCTGCCGGACACGGGGTACGTTTCGCCGCCCGCGTTCGGTTACCGGCCCTTCGAGGGTGGGCTCGCTCTCAAGCGGTTGGCTCCGGCGCGGGTTTAGTTGGCGGCGGCGAGCCGGATCTTCCACCGGACCACGCTCAGGTAGCCGATGCAGATCATCCCTTGCATGCCCATGTTGAACCACCACGCGCGCCGCGGTGTGCTTCCAATGCGAGTCTTGCGGTGTCAGCGGTCCCGGTACAAGCCTGATCAGATCGATCGTCGATGCCGTCGAGGCGAATCCCCAGCGCGCCGGGGTGATCCACGACATCTGGTCGAGCACGATGCGACCGGTCACCGGGATCATGCCGCCCTGGAACACCAGCTGCGACATGATCGCGATCACCAGCAACGGCATGATCTGTTCGTTCGACTTGGCGATCGACGAAAGGGCCAAGCCGACCATCGCTGCGCCCACACAGCACGCCGCGACGTCGACGTACAACTCCAGGGACCGGTTGGGTATCACCGCGCCGCTTTCGACGGCCCCGGGGCCCCAACCCTTCCCCCAGATGTTGATCGCGACGACGATTCCCGACTGCATCAAGGCGAACGCGGAGAAGACGAAGACCTTGGCGAGCATGTATGCGGTCGTGGACAGTCCGACCGCCTGCTCGCGCAGGAAAATCGCCCGCTCCCCGATCAGTGCCCGGATCGTCAGCGCGGTGCCCATGAAGATGGCGCCCACGTTGAGCAGCACCAGAATCTGTCCCGGTTCGTTCGGCGCTTCGCCGCCCTTGATCGCGGGGACGGGAACGCCGAAGCCGACATCGCCGGGCACCGACAGCGACAGCGCGCCCATGATGAACGGCAGAAACGCCAGGAATATGAAGTAACCGCGATCCGAAACGATCAATCGCATCTGGCGGCGCGCGATCGTGGAGAACTGCTTGGGCAGGCTCGTCTTCGTCGGCGCGCCGAGGTCGGACGGTGCTTCAATCGGCGGCGGTGGCGCTGTCGGCCCGTGCTGGGCGAGGAACCGTGCTTTGGCGCCGTCCGGATCACCGGCTACCGAGCTGAAGATGTCGGCCCAGTTGGTGGTGCCCATCGACGTGCCGATCTGGTCGGGTGGACCGCAGAACGCCGTCTTTCCGCCAGGTGCCAGCAGCAGTACCTGGTCGCACACGTCGAGGTAGGTCAGTGAGTGGGTGACCACCACGACGACGCGGCCGGCGTCGGCCAGTTGACGCAGCATCGTCATGACCTGACGGTCCAGCGCGGGATCCAGACCCGAGGTGGGCTCGTCGAGAATCAGCAGAGACGGTCCCGTCAACAGCTCGAGGGCGACCGATGCGCGTTTGCGCTGACCGCCGGAAAGCTTGTCGACTCGGGTTTCGAGGTGTTTGGTCATCTCGAGTTCTTCGAGGACCTGCATGACGACCCGTTCGCGGTCGGCCTTCGTGGTGTCCGGCGGCAACCGGAGCTCGGCGGCGAACATCAGCGCCTGCCGGACGGTCAGCTGACCATGCACCACGTCGTCCTGAGGCACCATGCCGATCCTGGAGCGCAGCGAGGCGTACTCGGCGTGGATGTTGTGACCTTCGAAGGTCACGGTGCCGGTCGTCGGATGGGTGTACCCGGCCACCAACTTCGCGAAGGTCGACTTGCCCGCGCCCGACGGGCCGATGACGGCGGTCAAGGTGCCGGGCCGGGCGGCGATGGAGATGTTGTCCAGCAGTGTCTTGTTGCCCTCGATCGTCCACGTGATCGAGTGCACTTCCAGGCCGCCGGTTTGAGTGGCCGCGGCGGTCTCGGTGCGGCGGGCCAGCGTGCCGCCCGTGAACACCAGGTCGATGTTGCCGATGGTGACGGTGTCGCCGTCGCGCAGAATCGCCGAGTCGACACGCGCGCCGTTGACGAACGTGCCGTTGATGCTGCGGTTGTCCCGGATCTCGGTTCCGCCGGCCGTGGGGATCAGGGTCGCGTGGTGACGCGATGCGAGAACATCCGGTACGACGATGTCGTTGTCGGTCGCGCGGCCGATCTTGACGGCGCCCGCGATAGCGGCAGCCGCGGCGGGCCTGCCCGGCCGCAGGATCTTCAGCATGCTCGTCGCGAGGTTGCCCTCGGCCGCACGTGGGGCGGCCGTCGGACCCATCGCCGTGACGGACTCGATTGCCGGTTGCGACATCGGCGCCGACATCTGAGGTTGCCGCACCGGCGCCGAAGGGCTGGACGAATACGGCCCGCCGCGCGCGGCCGGTTGCTGGGGTGCCGAGGGATACCGCGGTTGCGCCCCGGACGGGTACGCCGGCGGAGCCCCCTGTGGCCGCGGGCCGGTGCGGCGGAACCTGCGGTCGGGAGAGGTGCGGCGCGGAGGCCGGGGGCGGCGGTCCCTGAGTCGGCCATGAGGTGTCGGCTCCGCGCGGCGTGCCGATGGGCACCGATTGCGTCGGCGTCCGCCCGACGGCGCCCTGGTGCCGCCCGACCTCGAAACTCAGTTGCGGACCATCGGGATTGCCGATGTTGAGGCTCTGACCGTCGTGGAGGTCGACGGAGGGGACCTGCCGGTTGTTGACGTACATCCCGTTGAGGCTGCCGTTGTCGATCGCGACCCACCTGCCCTGGTCGAACCGCAGCACAAGGTGTGCGCGCGAGATCAACGGGTGTGCGATTCGGATGTCGGCGCGAAGGTCGCGTCCGACGACAACGTCGTTGCCCGGCGCGAAAGTTCGGGTCGACCCGTCGTATCGAACGGTTAGCGCGGGCGGGGCTGGTCGGCTCATCGCGCCCAACTCTATCGGTACGACCCAGATCGCCGCGCGGGTCTGGGCGGTCGTCAGTGGGCGGTCACCGACAGGGGATGCGCCATCGGGCAGTGTCAGTGATCTGGTGCAACGCCGCCATGCGCTCGCCCCGCGTCGTGATGACGTGTGCGAAGGCGGCGTCGACAGCGGTTCCTCCGTCCCGCGCAGCACCCCGGTACCTGCCGATCACGACGATCCGCTCGTCGTCGACCACGAGGTATTCGATCGGATCGACGTTCATGTCATAGAGCGCGTCGATGTGTCCCCAGACGCCGGCGATCATGTCGTGCGGACCTCTGTGCTCTCCTCCGACGCCGTGCGGCATGCCTGCGCTCACCGTGCCGACGAAATCGTCGGTGAGCAGCGTGAACAGCCCTTCGGCGTCGGACTCGGGCGATGGCATCGTAAAAGTGCTGTGCCACGGCGGCGGGATTGGACACGGTTGCCTCCTGACCAATATTAGAGAGTCCTCTCTATTACCATAGGACGATGCCTCGGCCTGCGCGATACTCCGCCGACGAGCTGCTCGACGCCGCCGCGGCACTGCTCGCTGACGAGGGTCCGGTCGCGGTGACCATGTCGGCGGTCGCGCGCGTGGTCGGTGCGCCCAGTGGATCGATGTATCACCGCTTCGCGTCCAGGGCTGCGCTGTGCGGCGCATTGTGGATGCGTACCGAGGAGCGCTTCCATTCCGGCATCACGGCCGCGCTGTCGGCGTCGGACGATCCTCAGACACGATGTGTCGCCGCGGCCGGATTCACGGTGCAGTGGTGCCGTGAGCATCCGAACGAGGCGCAGGTGCTGCTGGCCGGAGCCGACGCGCTGGGTGCGACCGACTGGCCCGAACACCTGATCGCAGCTCGGCGGCGGCTGCGCCGCAAACTGCGTCAGGTACTGGCGGGGGTGCCCGCTGACCCCGATCGGATCAATGCGGCGATCGTCGACATTCCCTACGCCGTCGTGCGGCGGCATCTGCTCGCAAGACAAGTGATTCCCGGCAGCGCGGACGCGATCGTCGCGGACTGCGCCAGGGTCCTGATAGAGCCGGGCCGACGTGCCAAATAAGTGCCGGTCCGTACGGCGAGTCGCCAGCCGTCGCACGCGCGTTCGTGGTGTCGTTGCTCATGGTGTCTATGGCGCCTGCAGGGCTGGTGATGAAAGCCGCGGTGACCCTGAGTCTGGCGACGATGATGATGTCGCCGACGGCCGCTGCTCAGGAGTCGTATCCGACTGACGATCGCGGTTTCATCGACTCACAGGTGCGCTGCGATGCGCCGCAGTCGGCGGTCTCCTACATCCGCACGGAACAATCGATCGTCGCGATCTGCGTCGACCAGGCCGGACGCTACGAATACCGTGGCGCCCGACTGGGCGACGACGCCGTGCTCATCGTCGTCGCCGAACCGACCGTGCCGGGCCAATTCTTTGCGCAGAAGGATGGCGTCACCTACACGGTCACGGCAAAGGAACTGGTCATCAAGTCCGATGAGTGGGTGCGCACCGAACCGGTGGTGCAGTTCGGGGCGCCCCCGCAGTTGGCGGTTCAGATGCCTCCGAGCCGCCCCGGCGGCGACATCGAGCAGGGGCCGCCTCGCTAACCGGGCGAGCCCGTCACCACGCAGTGCGTGTGGCTGTAGATCGTGGCCATGCACTTGTTGCAGTGCGTGCACAGCGATCGAATCGATTTCGCGTCACCGTCGTCCTTGATGCGGTTGATCAAATCGGGTTCGGCCAGCAGCGCGCGCCCCATCGCAACGAAGTCGAAACCTTCGGCCATCGCCAGGTCCATCGTTTCGCGATTTGTGATGCCGCCCAACAGGATCAGCGGCATCTTGAGCTCGGCGCGGAACAGCTTGGCGTCCCGCAGTAGAAACGCCTCCCGGTAGGGATATGTGCGCAGGAACTTCTTGCCGGTCATTCGGATGCCCCACCGCAGCGGCGGCTTGAAGGCGCCCGCGAATTCCTTGACCGGTGCGTCGCCGCGGAACAGATACATGGGATTGACCAGTGAGCTGCCCGCGGTGAGTTCGATGGCGTCGAGTCCGCCGTCGGACTCGAGCCACTTCGCGGTCTGCAGCGACTCCTCGATCGAGATGCCACCGCGCACACCGTCAGCCATGGTCAGCTTTGCGGTGACCGCGATCGGATTGCCTTCTTTCTCCACTGCACGCCGGACCGCCATCACCATGCCGCGCGCCACCTTGGCCCGGTTCTCGAGCGAACCGCCGAATTCATCGGTACGCCGATTGATCAGTGGGCTGAGGAACGAACTCGCGAAATAGTTGTGACCCAAATGGATTTCGACCGCGTCGAACCCCGCCTCGATCGCGAGACGGGCCGCGTTGGCGTGCGCGTCGATGATGTCGTTGATGTCATCGCGGGTGGCCTTCTTGGCGAAACGCATCGAGAGCGGATTGAAGAACCGCACCGGCGCGTATGCCGTCGCCTTTGTCGAGCGGGCATTGGCGACCGGTCCGGCATGGCCGATCTGCGCGCTGATCGCTGCGCCCTCCGCGTGGATGGAGTCCGTGAGTTTCTGCAGTCCGGGGATCGCCTCGGGACGCCACCAGATCACGTTGCCCTCGGTGCGCCCACCTTTCGACACCGCCAGATAGGCGACGGTGGTCATGCCGACCCCGCCCGCGGCAGGCAGTCGGTGGTAGGTGATCAGATCGTCGGTGACGAGCGCGTTCGGCGAGGACGCCTCGAACGTCGCGGCCTTGATTATTCGGTTGCGCAGCGTCACCGGGCCGAGCTTGGCCGGGGTGAACACATTGGGCTGGGCATTTCGCTCTTCGCCCGGGAGGCTCATCGCCGTGTCCATGGCAGGAGCATGCCAGACTGGCTTCGCAGGCGAGCGAAGCGACGGGAGAATGGTTGCGTGGGTGCGATCACATTGGACGGTAAGGCCACACGCGACGAGATCTTCGTCGACCTGACGCAACGCGTTGCGCGGTTGTCCGAGGCGGGCCACACCCCCGGATTGGGGACGGTGCTGGTCGGTGACGACCCCGGCTCACACGCATATGTCCGGGGCAAGCATGCGGACTGCGCCAAGGTGGGCATCAACTCGATCCGCCGCGATCTGCCCGCCGACGTCAGCCAGGCCGAGCTCGACGCGACCATCGACGAACTGAATGCCAACCCCGAGTGCACCGGCTATATCGTGCAGCTGCCCTTGCCCAAGCACCTCAACGAGAACGCCGCGTTGGAGCGGGTGGATCCGGGCAAGGATGCCGACGGGCTGCATCCGACGAATCTTGGCCGGCTGGTTCTCAACGAGCCGGCGCCGCTGCCCTGCACCCCGCGAGGCATCGTGCACCTGCTGCGCCGCTACGAGGTCGAGATCGCCGGCGCCGAGGTCGTGGTCATCGGCCGCGGCGTGACGGTCGGCCGGCCGCTGGGTCTGCTGCTGACCCGACGCTCCGAGAACGCGACGGTCACGTTGTGCCACACCGCGACCCGGCACTTGCCGCAGCACACCCGCGACGCCGACATCATCATCGCCGCCGCCGGAGTGCCGCACATGGTGACCGCCGAGATGGTTCGTTCCGGCGCCGCAGTCATCGATGTCGGAGTGAGCCGCGACGACGCAGGCAAGCTGGTCGGCGACGTGGCCCCTGACGTATGGGACGTGGCCGGTCACGTGTCACCCAATCCCGGCGGTGTCGGGCCGCTCACCCGCGCGTTCCTGCTGACGAACGTCGTCGAGCGCGCAGAGGTGCTGGCGGCGCAGTGACGTTGCGTGAGTTCGCGCGCAAGGTCTTCGGCGGGCAGTGGCCGATACTGTTGCCCGGCGTGATCCTGATCGCGGCGTTCGGACTGGTGATCGCGGGTTATTGGCGCCGCGGTGCGCTGGTGCTCGCGATCGGGGTGGCGCTCGCCGCGGTGCTGCGGCTCACGCTGCCCGAGGACCGGGCGGGACTGCTTGCGGTGCGTAGTCGCGGCATCGACGTCGCCACGACCGCGAGCGTCAGCGCGTCGATTCTGTACATCGCATGGACGATCGACCCGTTGGGCACCAGCTAGCCGCGTCATCCGGATGCACCGCGCAGACGGCATTCCCACAGAATATTGCCTGTAAGGCAATATTGCACGGCATGCAATATTTTATTACCCTTGGGCAGATGACCGGACTTCGGGAGCGGAAAAAGCTCGACACCCGCCGTGCGCTCAGTGACGCCGCCCTGAAGCTGGCACTCGAGGGCGGGTTCGACGCGGTGACGCGCGAGGCGATCGCCGAACTGGCGGGTGTCTCGCTGCGCACGTTCAACAACTACTTCACCGGAAAGTACGAGGCGCTGGCGTACCGCCAGTCCGAACGGCTGCGGCGAAGCATCGCGGTGCTGCGTGCTCGTCCGGCCGATGAGCCGCTGTGGACGTCGATCGCCGCGTCGGTGGTCGCGCCGCTGGAAGACGATTTTCGTGACGCCGATGGAGCGGAGAACCAGCTCCCGAGCCGTGAAGAACTCGCTGAGGTCCGGAAATTGTTGATGCGCCCGGAGATTCGCGATGTGGTGTCCAAAGAGCTGTTCGACGAGTGGACCGATGTGGTCGCCGAGCGCACCGGTACCGACCCCGATGTGGACATGTATCCACGTCTGGTGGCGGCGGTGGTGCGTGCTGTTGGTGACGCCGCCACCGAGATGTATGTGCGGGCTGACCCTCCTGTCGCGATCACCGAACTGATTCGCGCGGGCTTCGCGCAGGTGGCCGCCGGGCTGCCCGAACCGCAGAGGAGGAGGTCATGAATGATCGCCACGACCAAGTCGTGATCGCCGGCGCCGGACCCAATGGGCTGATGCTCGCCTGTGAGCTCGCGCTTGCCGGCGTGCGTCCGGTGGTGCTCGACCGGTTGCCCGGACCCAGTGACGAGCCCAAGGCCAACGGCCTTGTCGGACAGGTCATTCGGCAGCTGGACATGCGAGGGTTGTACCACGCTTTCGGCGGCGAAGCCGGACCGCCGCAGGCGACCTACGGATGGGCGTTCGCCGGGATGCCGCTCAACTTTCTGCACGTCGAGGACAACCCGATGTACGCACTTCTCATCGCGCAGCCGCGATTGGTTCGCCTGCTCGAAAAGCGTGCCCGCGATCTCGGCGTCGAGATCAGATGGGGCCATCAGCTGACCGCGATCGAGTCGAGGACGGATGCCGTCACGCTGACCGTGGATTCCGGTGGGCACCCCTACCGGCTGGAAGCCGACTACCTCGTGGGTGCCGACGGCGGCCGCAGCACCGTACGCAAGAGCGTGGGAATCGGATTTCCCGGTCACACGTCACCGGTCGTGAGCCGGCTGGCGCACGTCCACTTGCCCGATGAGCTGCTGGTCCCCGGCCGCGGTTACGACATTCCCGGCTATGGACTGATTCCGTTCGGGCCGAACAGGTTCGACAACGGCACGCTCATCCTGTTTCCGCTCGAGCCGGACCGGCCCTTGCTGGGCACCGTCGAGTACGGCTGGACGCCGGGCAGCGCAGATGGCGAGATGACGCTCGACGAACTTCGCGACAGCGTCCGTCGACTGATCGGCGTCGACGTCCCGATCGAAACCCCGACCAGTCCCGGTGTGCATGCGCTGCGCCGGCTTGACGGGACGAACTCGCGCCAGGCCGACACATATCGGGCGGGGCGGGTGCTGCTGCTCGGCGATGCGGCGCACGTGCATTCGCCGATGGGCGGGCCGGGATTGAACCTGGGGATGCAGGACGCGGTCAATCTCGGCTGGAAGCTGGCGGCAGTCGTCAACGGCTGGGCGCCCGACGGTTTGCTCGACACCTATGAGTCCGAGCGCTATCCCGTGGGGGAGCGAGTGATGCTGCATTCGCAGGCGCAGCTTGCCCTCGCAGCGCCGGGGCCCGAAGTGACCGCTCTGCGGGGACTTTTCGGGGAGCTGGCCGATATGCCGGAGGTGGCCGGACACCTCGCTCGGCTGCTGGCAGGCTCGGACGTGCGGTATGACGTCGGCGACCGCCATCCACTGTCCGGCCTGATGGTGCCCGACCTGGTTTTCGACAACGGCGCGCGCGTCGCCGATCTGCTGCACGAGGCGCGGCCGCTGCTGCTCGATATGTCGGGCGGTGCCACGCATTGTCTCGCCGACGCGTGGACGGACCGCGTCGAGATGGTGACCGCGACCATGTCCGACGCACCTGCCGCCGCGATGCTCATCCGGCCGGATGGCTATGTGGCCTGGGCCGCAGATGAATTCGGCGCCGACGAAGCCGACCCGCTGCGTGGCGCGCTGACGCGGTGGTTCGGCAGCGCCTAGCCCGACGCGCCTCGCCCGATGGC
The DNA here is from genome assembly GCA_963843135.1 of uncultured Actinomycetota bacterium. Lineage (GTDB taxonomy): Bacteria > Actinomycetota > Actinomycetes > Mycobacteriales > Mycobacteriaceae > Mycobacterium. Next base: position 229,350 of record CAWJJA010000014.1, on the reverse strand, counting down.
TAGGACAATGTCGCGCGGATACTCACCGTCACGTAGGGCAGTGCCAGGCCGTTGGCATTGGCCAACGCGGGATGGGTGGACAGCAGCTCGCGGACCTGGTCGAGGGTGCGGGTGCGCACCTTCTCCGGCGAGGTGATGCAGTAGCTGCGGGAGGCGACGAGGTCGATGAGTGCCTGCGGGGTCAGGTAACTCGTCCAGTCGACGCGGTGATGTTCGACGTCGGTGAAGACGCCGGGAAGCGACGTCTTTTCGTTGAACTGGGCATCCTCGTGACCGATGATCGTGCCCAGATCCTTCACCCAGCCCAGTCGTTCGTCGCGGGAGTTCCACACCAGGCCCAGCCGGCCGCCCGGTCGAAGCACGCGGGCGACCTCTTTGACGGCGCGCTCGGTGTCGAACCAGTGCCATGCCTGCGCCACCAGCACCGCGTCGACACTGTCGTCGGGCAGTGGAATCTCCTCGGCCGTACCGAGGAGCGCAGGCGTATCGGGCAACGATTCACTGAGCAGTTCAAGCATTTCCGCTATCGGGTCGACGGCTACGACCTTGAGGCCGCGTTCGACCAACCGCGTCGTCAACTTGCCTGTTCCCGCCCCGAGGTCGAGCACATCGTTGGCGCCGTCAGGGAGTAGCCAGTCGATCGCTTCCGGCGGGTACGACGGTCTGCCGCGCTCGTAAGCCGCGGCTTCTGCACCGAACGACAGTGAGCGCGCCCGGCTGCTGGTCATGAGCGTGACGCCAACTCCAAGGTCTTACGGATCAATTCGCCCACCGCCTCCGTTTCGACCAGGAATCCGTCGTGGCCGTAGATCGAGTCGACCACGTTCAACTCGCTACAACCCGGCAACAGCGCTGCCAATTCCTCCTGCAGCCGCAACGGGTACAACCGGTCTGAGGTGATACCGCCGACCACCACAGGCACCGGGCAGCTTCGCAGCGCGGCCTGCACGCCTCCGCGGCCACGGCCCACGTCGTGGCTGGACAGCGATTCCGTCAGCGCCACGTAGGTGCCTGCGTCGAATCTGGCCAGCAGCTTGCGGCCCTGGTATTCGAGGTAGCTCTGGACCGCGTAGCGGCCGCCGGTCGCGGGATCCTCGTCACCCTGCGGCGCGTTGGCGAAGCGGTCGTCGAGTTCGGCCTCACCGCGATAGGTGAGGTGGGCGAATCGGCGGGCGATCTCCATGCCGGTGTCCGGTGAGAGACCGGTGTCGTAGTAGTCGCCGTCGCACCAGTTCGGATCCGACTTGATCGCCGCGATCTGGGCGCTCTGGGTGCCGATCTGATCGGCGGTCGCTCGTGCTCCGACGGCCAGCACCAGGGCGGCGCGCACCTTGTCGGGATGGCCGACGATCCACTCCAGTGCCCGGGCACCGCCCATCGAACCGCCGACGACGGCGGCGACCCTGGTGATGCCCAACGCATTCAGGGCAGCCACATCGGCTTCTACTTGGTCGCGCACCGAGACGAGCGGGAACCTCGAGCCCCACGCCTTCCCGTCCGGGTGCGGCGAGCTCGGACCGGTCGATCCGCGGAAGCCGCCGAGCGCGTTGGTGGCGATCGCGCACCAGCGGTTCGTGTCGATCGGGGCGCCGGGTCCGGCGACGCCTTCCCACCAGCCTTCGGTTTCGTCGCCAGGGCCGGTCGGCCCCGTCACGTGTGAGTCGCCGGTGAGCGCGTGCAGGACGACGACCACGTTGTCGCGGTTGGGCGAAAGCTCGCCCCACCGCTGCACAGCGATCGTGACATCGTCGATGGCTGCGCCGCTCTCCAGCGTCACTGAGCCGATGTCGATATAGCCGACTTCGCCTTCGGCGGGCAGCGTTTCAGGTTCCACGTCGACTTCCCTATCGAGCACCGTCATCAGAACGCCGCCGCGGTTTTGGGATCTGCCGACCCCGCCGAGTTGAACGGTTTGGCGGCGGCGAAGCCCTGCTCCAGGTCGGCAAGGATGTCGTCGATGCCTTCGATGCCGACGGCGAGGCGCACCAGTCCCGGTGTGACGCCGGTGGCCAGCTGCTCCTCCGGCGACAGCTGCGCATGCGTCGTCGACGCCGGATGGATGACCAGCGACCGCACGTCACCGATGTTGGCGACATGGCTGTGCAGCGTGAGCGCGTTGACGAACGCCTTGCCCGCATCGATACCGCCGGCGAGTTCGAAGGCCAGTACTGCGCCGGTTCCCTTGGGCGCCAGCTTCTTTCCGAGCTCGTACCACGGCGAGGTGGGCAGTCCCGCGTAGTTCACCGAGCTGACGTCCTCGTGTCCGGCCAGGTACTCGGCGACCCGTTGGGCGTTCGCCACATGTCGCTCAATGCGCAGGCTCAGCGTTTCCAGTCCCTGGGCGACCAGGAATGCGTTGAACGGCGATGCCGCTGATCCGAGGTCGCGTAGCAGCTGCACGCGCGCCTTCAGTGCAAATGCGGGAGGACCGAGTTCGGCGAACACCACACCGTGATAGCTCGGGTCTGGGGTGGTGAAGCCGGGGAACTTGCCGTTGGTCCAGTCGAAGGTGCCGCCGTCGACGATCACACCGGCGATCGCGGCGCCGTGCCCGCCGAGATACTTGGTGGCTGAGTGCACGACGATGTCGGCGCCGTGGGCAAGTGGCTGGATCAGATACGGCGTCGCGATCGTGTTGTCCACGATCAGCGGTACCCCCGCTTCGTGGGCAACGGCGGCGACGCCGGGAATGTCGAGGATGTCGATCTGCGGGTTCGAGATCGTCTCGCCGAAGAACGCCTTGGTGTTGGGCCGCACGGCCGCCCGCCACGAGTCCAGGTCGTCGGAGTCCTCCACGAAGCTGACCTCGATGCCGATCTTGGGCAGCGTGTAGTGGAACAAGTTGTAGGTGCCGCCGTAGAGCCGCGCGCTGGAGACGATGTGATCGCCCGCGTTGGCCAGATTGAGGATCGCGAAGTGTTCGGCGGCCTGACCCGATGCCAGGAACAGGGCCGCGACCCCACCTTCGAGCGCCGCGATGCGCTGCTCGACGACGTCGGTCGTCGGATTCATGATCCGGGTGTAGATGTTGCCGGGCTCGGCGAGGCCGAACAGCGCCGCGGCGTGCTCGGTGCTGTTGAACACATACGATGTGGTCGCATAGATCGGCAGCGCGCGTGCATTCGTCGCGATATCCGGGGTTTGGCCCGCGTGCACCTGCTTGGTTTCAAACGCCCAATTCTCGGAGCGAGGCTCGTCCGAGCGATTGTCGGACGTGGTCGGGTCTTCTGGCGCGCTCATGGGACGGCCCTCCATTTGTGTGTCAGGGGGCCCGTCAAACGGACCCGCGCTTGCCGGCAACCACTCGCTAGTGGCTACTCAACCTGGTCTTCACCCGGAGCACCCCACCGCGGTTGGAGGGTTGCCGGCCAGCAAGCCGGGGCTTGACGCTGGCACTCATGACCGACGACAGACTATCGCAAGAGGCCGACTGCATGCCAACACCCTGTTTCCTGTAGGCCGAAAGCTACCCGTCAGTAGCTGTAGTGGCCCCTCATGAGCGCACCGTGGCCCCGCGTAGCGTCGTGGTCGACGCAATACTTATAGCCACCGCACACAAAACGCGGAGCTTCGTCGTACCGACCAGACGCCGGGAGAACATCACATGAGCATCCGAAGACGATCACGAGTGAGGATCGCAGCGAGGAACGTGGGCCCACGCCCGAAGGGCAGGGGACGAGGACCGGAACGAGTGGGAGTCGAGGCATGAGCGAAGAGCAGCCGACCATCATCTACACCCTGACCGACGAAGCGCCGCTGCTTGCGACCTATGGCTTTCTGCCGATTATCCGAACCTTCGCCGACCCGGCGGGGATCGACATCGAAACCAGTGACATCTCCGTGGCGGCCCGCATCCTGGCCGAGTTCGGCGATCACCTCAACGAAGACCAGCGCGTACCGGACAACCTGGGCCGGCTGGGGGAGCTGACGCAGTCGCCCGACACCAACATCATCAAGCTGCCCAACATCAGTGCGTCCGTGCCGCAGCTCTACGCCGCGATCAAGGAGCTGCAGGAGAAGGGGTACGCGGTTCCCGACTATCCGGCGCAGCCGAAGACCGACGACGAGAAGAAGCTCAACCGGCGCTACGGCAAGATTCTCGGCAGTGCCGTGAACCCCATTTTGCGCGAGGGAAATTCGGACCGTCGCGCCCCCAACGCGGTCAAGGAGTACGCGCGCAAGCACCCGCACAGCATGGGCGAGTTCTCGCAGGCGTCGCGCACCCACGTGGCCACCATGAAGGGTGGCGACTTCTACCACGGCGAGAAGTCGATAGCGCTGGATCGCGACCGCACGGTGCGGATGGAGCTGAAGACCAAGGGCGGCAAGGTAATCGTGCTCAAGCCCGAGACGAAGCTGGAAGACGGCGACGTCATCGAATCCATGTTCATGAGCCGCAAGGCCCTCGTCGAGTTCTACGAGCAGCAGATCGAGGACGCCTACAAGACCGGCGTGATGTTCTCGCTGCACGTCAAGGCCACCATGATGAAGGTCAGCCACCCCATCGTCTTCGGTCATTGTGTGAAGGTCTTCTACAAGGAGGCGTTCGCCAAGCACCAGGACGTGCTCGACGAACTGGGGGTCAACGTCAACAACGGAATGGTCGACCTCTACAACAAGATCGAGAAGTTGCCGTCGTTCCAGCGTGAGCAGATCATCCAGGACATCCACGACGTCCACGAACACCGGCCCGAGTTGGCGATGGTGGATTCGGCCAAGGGCATAACCAACTTCCATTCGCCCAGCGACGTGATCGTGGACGCCTCGATGCCCGCGATGATCCGCCTCGGCGGCAAGATGTACGGCGCCGACGGACGGACCAAGGACACCAAGGCCGTCAACCCCGAGTCGACCTTCTCCCGGATCTACCAGGAGATGATCAACTGGTGTAAGACCAACGGCCAATTCGACCCGACGACCATGGGCACCGTTCCCAACGTCGGCCTGATGGCGCAGAAGGCCGAGGAATACGGCTCACACGACAAGACATTCGAGATCCCCGAGGACGGCGTCGCCGACATCGTCGACGTCGACACCGACGAGGTGCTGCTGAGCTGGGACGTCGAAGAGGGCGACATCTGGCGCATGCCGGTAACCAAGGATGCGGCGATCCGGGACTGGGTCAAGCTAGCCGTCACGCGGGCGCGGGCATCGGGGATGACGGTGGTGTTCTGGCTGGATACCGAACGTCCTCACGAGGCCGAGCTTCGCAAGAAGGTCAAGGCCTACCTCGCCGACCACGACACCGAGGGCCTGCACATCCAGATCATGCCGCAGGTGTGGGCCATGCGGTACACGCTCGAGCGGGTCACCCGCGGACAGGACACCATCGCCGCGACCGGAAACATCCTGCGCGACTACCTCACCGACCTGTTCCCGATCCTGGAGCTGGGCACCAGCGCCAAGATGCTGTCGATCGTGCCGCTGATGGCGGGCGGCGGAATGTATGAGACGGGCGCGGGCGGGTCGGCGCCCAAGCATGTGCATCAGCTGGTCGAGGAGAACCACCTGCGGTGGGATTCGCTCGGCGAGTACCTCGCGCTGGGCGCCTGTTTCGAGGACCTCGGCGACAAGACCGGCAACAAGCGCGCAGAGCTTCTTGGCAAGACGTTGGACGCCGCGATCGGCAAACTGCTTGAGAACAACAAGGGCCCGTCGCGCAAGACCGGTGAGCTCGACAACCGCGGCAGCCAGTTCTACCTCGCGATGTATTGGGCGAAGGAGCTCGCCGAGCAGACCGACGACAAGGAGCTGGCCGAGCACTTCACCAAGCTCGCCAAGACCCTGGCCGAGAACGAAGACGCGATCGTGTCCGAACTCGCAGAGGTGCAAGGGGATTCGGTGGATATCGGCGGCTACTACTGGCCGGATGCCGAGAAGACCACGGCGGTGATGCGGCCGAGCAAGACACTCAATTCGGTCTTGGAGTCGGCGCGGAGCTGAGGTCGCTCAGCCGATCGCTTTCTTCGGAGGCGGCGTCGCATAGCGGTCGGCGAACTCGACGATCAGGTCGGCGACCCGGCGCGGTGCCTCGTACATCGGGATGTGCCCGACGTCGTCGAGATGTGTGATCTGGGTGGACTCCGGCAGGTGTGTGGTGAAGTGCCGGGTGAATCGCGGATGCGGTAGCACCCGGTCCTTTTCGCAGATCACCAGGTGCGTCGGCGTCTTGGCCTCGGCCAGTTCTGCCAGGCCGGGCATCAGCAGGGACTTCAACAGCAGCTGGTAGTAGGCCGGGCAGTGGGTGACGTCGTCGATGATGTCGAGCCATTGCTCGTCATCGAGCCGGTCGGCGGTCGCGCTGATCGGCACAAACCCGAGCTGACGGACATAGGGCAGCTTCAGGGCGCGCGGGCCCAGCGCCTTGGCGCCCAACCAGACAGGCAGGCCGGCCACGAACTTGAACACGATCTCGAACTTGGCGGCGGTGTAACGGGACCAGCCGCCGGCCGGTGCAATGCCGGTCAGCGAGCGGGCCCGGCCGCGGCGTGCCAACTCGAAGGCCACCCAGCCGCCCAGCGAGTTGCCGACGATGTGGGCGGTGTCCCAGCCCAGGGCATCCATCCGGCGTTCCATGTCGTCGGCTAGCTCGGTGGTGTCCAGGAAAAATCTGCCTTTGATGCCGCCGTTATGGCCGGGCATGGTGGGTGCCAACACCTCGTAGCGGCCCGTCGCCGGAGCCGACGGGTCGGCGACATCAGCTCCAGCAATCAGTGGTGCGACGCCTTTCCACACGTTCTGAGACATCATGAACGGATGCAGCAAAAGCATCGGCTCGCCTGAACCCAGGTGTATCGGTGCGCGCTCGCTCATCTGCCCGACCCTAAAGGTGATACCGCCGGTACCGCAAGCCTGCCGATGGGGTCACCTGCTGTGTCTTCGCTGACCGTCTCCACCGTCAACGTCAACGGCATCCGTGCAGCGATCAAGCAGCGGTCATCGGAGAACCTCGGTCTGCTGCCGTGGCTCGCCGGCACGACTGCCGACGTGGCGTGCCTACAGGAGACCCGTGCCGACGACGACCCATCCCCCTCGCAAGCTGGGGGCACCCCCACGCGACGGCGCTGGCGCCCGCGTTGGCCGACGGATGGCAGTTGGTCTCCGCCGAGCCACACATCAAGGGGCGCAGCGGCGTCGCCATCCTGTCGCGTCATCCGATCGATGCGGCGCGGCTGCTGGAATCCAACGAATTCGGTTCCCACGGAAGGTATCTCGAGGCCGATACCGCAGGTCTGACGGTGGCGAGCCTGTACATCCAGACCGGTGAGGCCGGCACCGATCGCCAGCTCGAGAAGGAGCGCTTCATGGCAAGCCTCGCCGCGCGGATGGCCGCCCTGATCGCAGCGGGCGGCGACGCGGTCCTCTGTGGCGATTGGAACATCGCGCACACCGAGAACGACATCAAGAACTGGAAGGGCAACGTCAAGAAATCGGGTTTCCTGCCCAGCGAGCGACAATGGCTCACCGACCTGCTCTCGTCAGGGTGGGTCGACGTGGTCCGCGTGCTGCACCCCGGCGTTGCGGGACCCTACGCCTGGTGGTCGTGGCGGGGGAGGGCCTTCGACAACGACGCCGGGTGGCGCATCGACTACCACCTGGCCACGGCCGGGCGGGCGGCGCGGGCCGCATCCGCCCGGGTCGAGCGTGCTGCGGCGTATGCCCTGCGCTGGTCCGACCACGCGCCGGTCACCGTCGAATACCGGGCGTAACCCGGGACGGTTAAGGTCCGTACGTGACCGTCGACAACATCGCCCCGCGACGTCATCGCGTCGTCATCATCGGGTCCGGCTTCGGCGGACTGTTCGCGGCCAAACATCTCAAGCGCGCGGACGTCGACGTCACGCTCATCGCGAAGACGACCCACCACCTCTTCCAGCCGCTGCTCTATCAGGTCGCCACGGGCATCCTGTCGGTCGGTGAGATCGCGCCGGCGACGCGAATCATCCTGCGCAAGCAGAGCAATGCCGAAGTGTCTGCTCGGCGATGTGGTGGGGATCGATCTGAAGAACAAGACCGTCACCTCCAAGCTGCTCGACTGGGAGCGGGTCACGCCGTTCGACAGTCTGATCGTGGCCGCGGGCGCGCAGCAGTCCTATTTCGGTAACGACCAGTTCGAGGCGTTCGCGCCCGGCATGAAGACCGTCGACGACGCCCTCGAGTTGCGTGGCCGGATCCTCGGCGCATTCGAGGCGGCCGAGGTGACGACGTCGGAGGCCGAACGCAAACGCCGGCTGACGTTCGTCGTGGTCGGCGCCGGCCCGACGGGCGTCGAGGTCGTCGGCCAGATCGCCGAGCTCGCCGATCGCACCCTCAAGGGTGCGTTCCGGACCATCGACCCGACCCAGGCCCGGGTGATTCTCGTCGAGGCCGCACCCGCGGTGCTGCCGCCGATGGGCCCCAAGCTGGGACTCAAGGCGCAGCGCCGGCTGGAGAAGATGGGCGTCGAGGTCAAGCTGAACACGATGGTCACCGACGTCGACTACATGGGCCTGACGGTCAAAGAAGGTGGAGCAGACGGCGAAGAAGCCAGAATCGAGGCCGCCGTCAAGGTGTGGTCCGCCGGTGTGCAGGCCAGCCCGCTCGGTAAGCAGATCGCCGATCAGTCCGACGGCACGGAGGTCGACCGGGCCGGCCGCGTGGTCGTCGAGCCCGACCTCACCGTCAAAGGTCATCCCAACGTCTTCGTCATCGGAGACCTGATGAGCGTGCCGGGCGTGCCGGGAATGGCGCAGGGCGCGATCCAGGGCGCGGTTTATGCGACCAAGCAGATCAAGAATGAACTCAACGCCTCCAGAGCCCGCGGAGCGAAAGCCGTTCAAGTACTTGAACAAAGGCAGCATGGCCACCGTCTCCCGGTTCAACGCGGTGGCGCAGGTCGGCAAGGTCGAGTTCGGCGGGTTCCTCGCGTGGCTCGCGTGGCTGGGGCTTCACCTCTATTACCTCGTGGGCAGCCGCAACCGCATCGTCGCCGTGTACTCCTGGTTCATCACCTTCCTGGGCCGCGGTCGCAGCCAGCTGGCGATCACCGAAAGGTGGGTGTTCGCCCGCCGGGCACTGGAGCAATCCCGCGATCAGAGCGCCGAGAAATCCGTTGGGTGACCCGTGCCAAGATTGACCCATCATGAGCACTTCCCGTCCCGTCGTGTTTTCCGGTGTCCAGCCGACCTCTGATTCCCTGCATCTCGGTAACGCGCTCGGCGCGATAAAGCAGTGGGTGGATCTGCAGGACTCCTATGACGCGTTCTTCTGCGTCGTCGATCTGCACGCGATAACCATTCCGCAGGATCCCGAACAGCTGCGCCGGCGCACACTGGTCACCGCGGCGCAATACCTCGCGCTGGGGATCGACCCTGCACGCAGCACGATTTTCGTGCAGAGCCACGTCGCCGCACACGCCGAACTTGCTTGGGTGCTGGGTTGTTTCACCGGTTTCGGGCAGGCATCGCGGATGACGCAGTTCAAGGACAAGTCCCAGAAGGAGGGCAGCGAGGCCACCACCGTCGGGCTGTTCACGTATCCGGTACTGATGGCCGCCGACGTTCTGCTCTACGACACCGAACTCGTGCCGGTCGGTGAGGACCAGCGTCAGCATCTGGAACTGTCGCGCGATGTCGCACAGCGGTTCAACGCCCGCTTCCCCGACACCTTCGTGATCCCCGACGTGCTGATCCAGAAGGTCACCGCCAAGATCTACGACCTCGCCGACCCGACGTCGAAGATGAGCAAGTCAGCTGCCACCGAGGCGGGGCTGATCAGCCTGCTCGACGATCCGAAGAAGACCGCGAAGAAGATCCGCTCCGCGGTGACCGACAGCGAGCGCGAGATCCGCTACGACCCGGTGGCCAAAGCGGGCGTGTCCAACCTGTTGACCATCCAGTCCGCGATCACGGGCACCGACGTCGAGAAGCTCGCAGAGGGCTATGCGGGGCGCGGATACGGCGACCTGAAGGCCGACACCGCCGAGGCCGTCGTCGAGTTCGTCGGCCCGATCAAGGCGCGCGTCGACGAACTGCTGGCCGATCCGGCCGAGCTCGAGTCGGTGCTGGCCGCCGGAGCCGAGCGCGCCAGGGACGTGTCTGCAAAGACACTGCGGCGGGTATATGACCGATTAGGGTTTCTACCCGGACCCAGCTGACGCCCGCGACTCGCTTGGAGGCTCGAATGACACCTCCGGACGAGCCGGAAAAACCAGGGAAGATCGATCGGCTGCGCGCGCGATATCACTGGTTCGACCATGTGATGCGCGCCCAGGAGCGGTATCAGCACAGCAAGGGCGACTTCTACGCCGCGGGCATCACGTACTTCACGATCTTCGCGCTGTTTCCCATGCTGATGGTCGCATTCGCGATCGGTGGGTTCATCCTCGTCAGCCAGCCCGAACTGCTTGCCGAAATCCAGGGGCGGATCAAGTCGAGCGTGTCCGGCGATATCGGGCAGCAGCTGGTGGAGTTGATGGAGTCGGCGATCAAGTCGCGCACCTCTGTCGGGATCATCGGCCTCGCGACCGCCGCGTGGGCGGGCCTGGGCTGGATGGCGAACCTGCGTGAAGCGCTGAGTCAGATGTGGGGAATGGCGCGACAGGATTCCAAAGGGTTCGTCCGCACCAAGTTGTCGGACCTGACAGCGATGGTGGGCTTGTTCCTCGCGCTGGTCTTCACCATCGCGCTCACCGTGTTGGCCAGTTCGGGCGCAATGAAACAGGTGCTGGAATGGGTTGGGCTGGAGGGCGTTCCGGGTGTGAGTCTCGCGCTGCGGGTGGCGTCGCTGGCGGTGTCGGTGCTCATCACCTGGTTGCTGTTCACGTGGATCATCGCACGGTTACCCCGGGAGTCGGTCAGCTTCCGCAGCGCGCTGAGGGCCGGAGTGATGGCGGCGGTGGCCTTCGAGATCTTCAAGCAGTTGGCGTCGATCTATCTGCGGTCGGTCGTGACCGGTCCTGCGGGGGCGACGTTCGGTCCGGTGCTGGGTCTGATGGTGTTCGCCTACATCACCGCACGGCTCATCCTGTTCGCCACCGCGTGGGCCGCGACGTCGAAAGACAACTTGCAGGCTGCGCCGGTCGACCCGCCGTATGCCGCGCAGATCACCCCGCGCGTCGAGCTTCGCGAGGGTCTCGGGATCGGCGGTGCGCTTGCCGCCGCAGCTGTGGGCGCCGTTGGTGCGCTCGGTATTTCGCGCTTCGTCCGGCGCCAGTGATGTTACTCAGTGCTGTGGGCGGCGGTTGACCGACCGGGCGGCCATGATGAGCGCGAATACGATGATCGATCCGACGATGCCGACACCGACCCGCACAGGCGTGGCGTCGACGTCGGCCAGTAGCGGTGCGGCATTGAGCGCCGCCGCACCGTCGGCGGCCTCCGGTTTCGGCGCGACGAGCGAGGGATCGGGTTCGATCAGCGTGCCGACCTGGGTGCCCGGCGGCGTCGAGAAACCGTAGTCCAGCAGATGCGCCGCCTGTTCCCACGGCGCGATCGGCTGACGGGTCCCACGCATGAGCACCACCATGAGGCGGCGGCCGTCCCGCTGCGCTGCGCCGACGAACGTCTGGCCCGCGTCGTCGGTGTATCCGGTCTTGCCGCCGAGGGCACCGGGGTAGTTGAGGAGCAGTTTGTTGTCGTTCTCGATCGGATAGCCGGCGTCGCCGCGGCCGGGGAAGTCGAAGCTGCGGGTGTTGACGATGTCACTGAAAATCGGGTTCTGCCAGGCATATCGGTAGAACAGGCCGATGTCGTAAACCGATGTGCTCATGCCGGGCCCGTCGAGACCCGACGGCGTGGCCACCCGCGTGTCCTGTCCGCCGAGCTTGCCTGCCAGATCGTTGATCTTGCCCATCGCGGTGTCCATTCCGCCGAGCTGGGCAGCAAGGGCGTGGGCCGCGTCGTTGCCCGAATACATCAGCAGGCCGTGGAGCAGGTCGTTGATGGAGTAGAAGCCGTTCTCTCCGACGCCGACTTTGGTGCCTTCCTGGGCGGAATCCTCGACGGTGCCGGGCACGACCTTGTGGATCGGCAGGTCTTTGATGGCCTGCATGGCGACGAGCACCTTGATGATGCTGGCGGGCCGGTGTCGGCCGTGCGGATCCTTGGCGGCGATGATCTCTCCGGTGTCCAGATCGGCGAGCAGCCATGCCTCGGCCGAGATGTCGTTGGGCAGCGGCGGGGTGCCGGGAGCGGTGATGATGCCGCAACTGGAGAGCGCGTCTCCGCCCAACGGCTTGGCCGGGACGGGCAGCGTGCCCGGGGGACTCTGGCCGGGTTCGGGCACCTCGGACGCATCCACCGCCGGCGGTGTCGTCTCCTTGTACGGGCAGGCATTGGCATCCGGCGCAGCATCCGGTTGGGCGCTCGCCACTGCGGGAGTCGTCAACAGAAACAGGGCCGCTGCCAGGGCCGCAACGCGCTGGGACGAGGTTCGAACTTTCGCCATGGTGAGCGCAGATTAGGTGTTTGTGAGCTGGTTTCCCAGGAGGCGCGCTGTGACTGGTGTGATTGAAGTTTCAAATGTGACTCGGCGAGTACGCGCGCGCACGCCGAATTCCGCCTTTTGCAGAAGAAGTGCGAGTGGGGCCCGCAAAAGTCCGATTTGGGCGTGAATGTTCAGCGCAGGGCGGTCGCGGCCAGGTCGACATGCGCGACGGCCGGCGCGCCGATGCATCCCATCCACAGCTTGCCGTCGGCCTCCACCAGGCCCGTCACCATGCCGAACCGGGGGTGCTCGGTACGCAAGCCGGCAACCGGTACGCCGGTGTCGGGGTCGAAAGCCACCGCCCACACGATCGGCTTGATCTTGGGCTGAAGGCGATCAGGCAGTCGCCACAGCAGCTTGCGCAATGCCGGCGGGGTCTTCGGCATCAACTCCGCGACCGCGTTGGTGGGCGACACCATCGCACACCAGATCCGGCCGTCCGCACCCGTCGACAAGTTGTCCGGGCTGCCGGGAAGGTTGACCGCCAGCGGCGTCACCGTCCCCGCTTTGTCGCCGGTGAGCCAGAGCTTCGACAGTCGCCGCGCCTGAGTTTCGGCGAACACCAATGCCGACCCGTCGGCGGTAGGCGTGATGCCATTGGCGAAGTACAGACCAGCGACGGCGGTCAGCACCGTGCCATCGGGGTCGCGACGGAAGACGCTGCCGCGATTGCGCGCCTCGAAGATCGGCCCGAGGAAGTGCTCGTAGGTGAACGCGCTGGTCGACTCGGTGAAATAGATTGTGCCGTCGGCCAGTTCGGTGACATTCGAGCAGAACTGCAGACCGCGCCCGTCGACCTCGCCGACCAACGTCTCGACGGTTCCGGTGGCCGGATCGAGCACCCGCAGGCCGCCGGGACTGCTGCAGATCAACAACCGGCCGTCACGCGCCACATGCAGGCCCAGCGGCCGGGAATCGATGCGGGCGACGACCACCGGCTCGCCGCCGTCCGGTGCGATGCGCACGATCTTGCCGTCGATCAGGCCGGCCCAGATCTGGCCGTCGCCGTCGACCACCACATCCTCGGGCGCATCACCCGGCACGGAGACGATGGTCAGTTCCGCTGACGGAAAATCCGGCAACGGATCGACCGGCGGCGGATTCCAGCGGACGGGATCGATCGGCGGCTTGCGTGACGACGTGGGCACGTCGCCGACGTTAGCGCGTCGGCTACAGCATCCGGCTCGCTTCGTCGAGGACACCGCGCAGGATCTGGTAGATCGCGTCGAACTCCTTCTGCCCGCTGATCAGCGGCGGTGCCAACTGCACGACCGGGTCTCCGCGGTCATCGGCGCGGCAGTACAAGCCGGCCTCGAAGAGCGCGGGAGTCAGGTAGCCGCGCAGCAGCCGCTCGCTCTCCTCGTCGTTGAAGGTCTCCTTGGTGGCCTTGTCCTTGACCAGCTCGATGCCGTAGAAGAACCCTTCGCCTCGAATGTCACCGACGATCGGAACCTCGTAGAGCTGCTCGAGCGTCGAGCGGAACGCCGGTGCCAGCTGCTTCACGTGGTCGTTGATTCCTTCGCGCTCGAAGATGTCGAGGTTGGCCAGCGCCACCGCCGACGACACCGGATGCCCGCCGAAGGTATAGCCGTGTCCGAACGTGGTCTTGCCGTCGTTGAACGGTTCGAACAGCCGGTCCGAAGCGACCATTGCGCCGATGGGCGAGTAGCCCGACGTCAAACCCTTTGCACAGGTGATGATGTCGGGGACATAGCCGAAGTCGTCGCAGGCGAACATCGAGCCGATCCGGCCGTAGGCGCAGATCACCTCGTCGGACACCAGCAGCACGTCGTACTCGTCGCAGATTTCGCGGACCCGCTCGAAATACCCTGGGGGCGGCGGGAAGCAGCCACCGGCGTTCTGCACCGGCTCCAGGAACACCGCGCATACGGTGTCGGGGCCCTCGAACTCGATGGCCTCGGCGATGCGGTCCGCGCAATACCGGCCCCACGCCTTGATGTCGGTGTCATACGGTTCGGGCGCCCGGTAGAAGTTGGTGTTCGGTACGCGGAAGCCACCGGGCGTGAGCGGTTCGAACGGCTCCTTGAACGCGGGCAGGCCGGTGATCGCCAGCGCGCCCTGAGGGGTGCCGTGGTAGGCGATGGCGCGCGAAATCACCTTGTGCTTACCGGGTTTGCCGGTCAATTTGAAATAGTTCTTGGCCAGCTTCCACGCCGACTCCACGGCCTCGCCACCGCCGGTGGTGAAGAACACGCGGTTGAGATCGCCCGGTGCATAGCCGGCGATCCGTTCGGCCAACTCGATCGCAGGCGGCGTCGCATACGACCACAGCGGGAAGAACGCCAGCGTCTCGGCCTGCTTGGCCGCGGCCTCGGCAAGTTCCTTGCGGCCGTGGCCGACCTGGACGACGAACAGCCCTGACAGGCCGTCGATGTAGCTCTTGCCCTTGCTGTCCCAGATGGTGACGCCTTCGCCGCGGGTGATGATCGGCGGCGTGATTCCCTCGCCGTGGCGTGCGAAGTGCCCCCACAGGTGGCGGTTCGCGGTCGCGCCGAGTTCGTTCGAAAGGTCCTGAGAAATGTCGATAGCAGTCATCTTGTGCCCCAATTATATTGCTGTTTAACGAGTTTCAGGTATACAAGTGTTTCGGTGGATATCACTCCTGGCAATGCGCGGATCTGGGTATTGAGTAGGTCGAGAAGGTCGTCGTCGTCTGCGCAGACGACTTCGCATATGGCGTCGAACGAGC
Organism: uncultured Actinomycetota bacterium; assembly: GCA_963843135.1. Lineage (GTDB taxonomy): Bacteria > Actinomycetota > Actinomycetes > Mycobacteriales > Mycobacteriaceae > Mycobacterium. The sequence goes on along the minus strand of CAWJJA010000014.1, from coordinate 214,175 downwards.
CTGCGGTGAGCACGACGTAATCGACGGATTCGATCGCGGCCAGTTTCTCGGCGACGCGCGTGGTGTCCCCGGTGCAGCGGATGCCGATCATCGCCTGCCGCGCGAAGCCCAATTGCATCGGATCGGTGACCGCGACGATCTGCATGACACCCGCGTCCACCATGCGCTGCACCCGCTGCCGAACGGCGGCTTCGGAGAGGCCGACCGCCTTGCCGATGCCGGCATACGAGCGTCGGCCGTCCTGCTGCAACTTTTCTATGATCTGCTTCGACAAGTCATCGAGCTGGAACGCCGCGCCAGGCCGAGACTGGTTGACGCGGAACGATACGGGCCCGAGACCCGGGTTAGCCATGCATGAGATTGTGCACGGAATCCGTCGTGGCAAGCAACTATGACCATGAAATCCTTCGTTTTGCGGCCCTCGCGCTGCAGGAATGCGTAGCTTTGGCGGCTCGGTGTCGGTTAGCGTTGGCCCATGACTGTGTCTTCTCCTCAGACCGTGTCCACGAACGTGGCAAGCAGCTGGATCGACGGCGCCCCGGTGGTCACCGGGGGCGGGCTGCATCAGGTGATCAACCCAGCCAATTCAGCGCCCGTCGCTGAGATGGCGTTGGCCACCCCTGCCGACGTCGACCGGGCGGTGGCCTCGGCCCGCGCGGCGTTGCGCGGCTGGGCGACGGCTACTCCCGTCGACCGCGCAGGGGTGCTCGCCAAGCTCGCCGAGCTGGTCGACGCCAACGCCGAGCAGATCATCGCCGAGGAAGTGAGCCAGACCGGCAAGCCGGTGCGGTTGGCAACAGAGTTCGACGTGCCCGGCAGCATCGACAACATCTCCTTCTTCTCCGGGGCGGCACGCCATCTCGAGGGCAAGGCCACCGCTGAATACTCCGGCGATCACACCTCGAGCATCCGGCGCGAGGCCGTCGGCGTCGTCGCGACGATCACGCCGTGGAACTACCCGCTCCAGATGGCGGTGTGGAAGGTGCTGCCCGCGTTGGCCGCTGGATGCAGCGTCGTGATCAAACCCGCGGAGCTGACGCCGCTGACGACGCTGACGCTGGCGCGGTTGGCGACCGAGGCGGGTCTGCCCGACGGAGTCTTCAACGTCGTCACGGGAGCGGGTGGCGATGTGGGCACCGCGCTGGCCGGTCACCCCGACGTCGACGTGGTGACGTTCACGGGGTCGACCCCAGTGGGCCGCAAGGTGATGGCCGCGGCCGCCGTCCACGGCCATCGCACACAACTGGAGTTGGGCGGCAAGGCGCCCTTCGTGGTTTTCGATGACGCCGATCTGAATGCCGCGATCCAGGGCGCGGTCGCTGGGTCTCTCATCAACACCGGACAGGACTGCACGGCGGCGACGCGCGCGATCGTGGCGCGCGATGTGTACGACGACTTCGTCGCCGGTGTCGCGCGAGGTGATGAGCAAGATGGTGGTCGGCGATCCGCTGGATCCCGACACCGACCTGGGCCCGCTGATCTCCATGGCGCACCGCGCCAAGGTCGCGGGCATGGTGGAACGTGCGCCTGGTCAGGGCGGACGGGTCGTGACCGGCGGTAGCGCACCCGATCTGCCCGGCTCGTTCTACCGGCCGACGCTGATCGCCGACGTCGACGAGGCGTCTGAGATCTACCGCGACGAGATCTTCGGCCCGGTGCTGACGGTGCGGTCGTTCAGCGATGACGACGACGCGCTGCGGCAGGCCAACGACACCGCGTTCGGGCTGGCGGCATCGGCGTGGACGCGCGACGTGTACCGGGCCCAGCGCGCATCACGCGAGATCAACGCGGGCTGCGTGTGGATCAACGACCACATCCCGATCATCAGCGAGATGCCTCACGGCGGCGTCGGCGCATCGGGTTTCGGCAAGGACATGAGCGACTACTCGCTCGAGGAGTACCTCACCATCAAGCACGTGATGAGCGATATCACCGGGGTGGCCGACAAGGAGTGGCACCGGACGATATTCACGAAGCGCTAGCGGAGCTGAATCATCGGCTCTGTCACGAAGCGCTAGCGGAGCTGAATCATCGGCTCTGTCACGAAGCGCTAGCGGAGCTGAATCATCGGCTCTGTCATGAAGCGCTAGCGGAGCCGAATCATTGGGCTCTGTCACGAAGCGTTAACAGAGCCCAGGTAATCCAGCTCACAAATTTGGGTACCCCCCTTCTGTCCTGCGACGGAGGTATGCCATGAGTGCGACGACAGCGGATCCAGCCGGCCCGGAACTGAAGAAGGCCCTCAGTCAGCGCCAGCTGCGAATGATCGCGATCGGCGGCGTCATCGGCGCCGGTCTTTTCGTCGGGTCCGGGGTGGTGATGTCCGATACCGGCCCCGGCGTCTTCCTGACCTACGCGCTGTCCGGCGTGCTGATCATCATGGTCATGCGGATGCTGGCCGAGATGGCGGTGGCCAGACCGTCGACCGGATCCTTCGCCGACTACTCCCGCGACGCGCTGGGCCAGTGGGCGGGCTTCTCGGTCGGCTGGCTCTACTGGTACTTCTGGGTGATCGTCATCGGTTTCGAGGCGATCGCGGGCGCGAAGATCGTGCAGTACTGGATCGACGTCCCACTGTGGTTGTGCGGGTTGGTCTTCATGGTGCTGATGACCGCGACCAACCTTTTCTCGGTCAAGTCCTACGGCGAATTCGAGTTCTGGTTCGCAGGCATCAAGGTCGCCGCGATTCTGGCCTTCATCGCGATCGGTGCGGCCTTCGTGTTCGGTTTGTGGCCGGGTAAGTCGATGGACTTCTCCAACCTGACCGCCCACGGCGGCTTCTTGCCCTTGGGCGCAGGCGTCATCACCGTCGGCATCGTCACGGTGATCTTCTCGATGGTCGGCCCCGAGATAGCGACGATCGCGGCAGCGGAATCGTCGGATCCCGAGAAGGCCGTGGCCCGGGCAGCCAATTCGGTCATCTGGCGCATCTTGATCTTCTACGTCTGCTCGGTGTTCCTGCTCGTGACGATCGTGCCCTGGAACGACGACGATCTCGCCGGTTCTCCGTTCGTCGCCGCGTTCACCCAGATGGGAATTCCGTATGCCGACCACATCATGAACGCTGTGGTGCTGACGGCCGTGCTGAGCTGCCTGAACTCGGGCATGTACACGGCGTCGCGCATGCTGTTTGTCCTCGCTGGCCGCAGTGAGGCACCCGAACGCCTGATGCACCTCACCCGTCGCGGCGTACCCGCGAACGCGATCCTGTTCTCGTCGATCGTCGGTTTCGTCTGCGTGATCGCCGCCGCGTTCGCCGAAAAGACCATCTTCGCGTTCCTGCTCAATTCGAGCGGCGCGATCATTTTGTTCGTCTACATCCTGATCGCCATCTCGCAGATCGTGCTGCGCTACCGCGACCGGGATACCGAACTGACGCTGAAGATGTGGCTCTTTCCTGTGCTGTCGATCCTGACAACCGTTGCGATGCTGGCGATCCTGGTGCAGATGTTCTTCGACGACAAGCTGCGCTCGCAACTGCTGTTGAGCCTGCTGTCGTGGGGTGTGGTGCTGGTGCTGTTCTTCGTGGGCAAGCGGTTCGTCGACCGCCGAAACAATGCGGCGGCCAAGGACCCTCTCGCGGCGTCGAGCTAGGCGTCTTTGGGAATCACTATCACCGGGACGTCGACGCCGGCCAGGATGCGCGCGGCCGTCGAACCCAGGAAGATCCGCCGTGGTGCGGCGAACCTGCTGGAACCGACGACGAGCAGGTCGCCGTCGTCCCATCGGAGCTTCTTCAGGGTGGATTCCAGCGTCATGCCGTCGGCGACAAGCGATTCGATCTCGGGTGCGTCCGGAAGGGCACGCGCCGCGACCACGAGATTCTCCTCGGCGGCGCGCACCTGAAGCTGGCGCACCTCGCGCGCGCTGTCGGCCTCAGCGAGGTTCTCGGCGGACACCAGCGACAGCATCCGGATGGCCAGACCGGCGGCGCTGGCGAGGGTGATCGCGAACGGTAGTGGGTTGTCGTCGCCGGGACGAGTCGGCACCGCGGCAGTCACGGCGACGAAGGCGTCGTCGGGGTCGTCGGCGTATCCGCGCGGTGCCAACGCCACCGGAATCGGCGACGAGTGCAGCAGGGCGCCGGTTACCGGGCCGATGGTATGGCCGCCGAAGAATCCGTCGCGCGCGCCACCGACCACGATGAGGTCCGAATCCTTCTGTTCGGCGAAGCTGATGAGCGATTCGGCGAACGACTCACCGACCAACACGGTCGACGATGCGCTGACACCGTTGGCGGTCAGCCGGTCCATCGCCCGGGAGATCCATTCCTCGCCTCGTTCGACGAGCAGTTGCTGATACTCCGCACGACCTGGATGGCCGTCCGGAAATTCCTGCCGCACAACCAAGACGACGTCGACGTCGGCGTCGAAGGTCTTGGCGAGCGCACTCGCCAGTGCGACGCCGTCGTCTCCCGTACTCGTGGCCAGGTATCCGACTGTCAAATGCATTGCTTGTCCTGCACTTTCATTAGACGTCAGGGACCTTGACCTCGGTTTCGGCTGTGAGAGTCTCGCCACGGAAGAACCGTTTGGTGCCGAAAGCGAAGCACAGCAGCATCAGTGGGATGCCGAGCACAAGCATGCCGACACCGAGCACGAAGACGCCGCCGATCGGTCCGAACGCGGTGTAGCCGTAATCCGGCGCGATCATGTCCTTGGCGCTGATGACGAACGCCACTGCCATCGCCAGCCCGCCGATCAGCGGGAAGACGCCGCGGAAGAACAGGTTTCGCGCCGAGGAGAACAATGTCCTGCGGAAGTACCAGACACACGCGAACGCGGTGATGCCGTAGTAGAACGCGACCGCAAGCCCAAGAGATGCCACCGAATCGGCGAGTGCGTTCTCCGACAGGAACGTCAACAGGAGGTAGAAGAACAGTGCAGCTATTCCCATCACGATGGTGCCGAAGGCCGGGGTCATATAGCGCGGATGCACACGGGCGAACCGCTTGGGAATGGCCTCGTACACCGCCATCGACAGCGTGCCGCGCGCGGTGGGCAGGATGGTCGTCTGGGTCGACGAGAGCGCCGAGACGGAAACGGTGAGCAGCAGCAGGGAGGCCGCGATGGTTCCTGCGACCGGCTTACCGAGCACGGTCAGCACATCGTCGGTGTTCATCGGGTTGTTCAATCCGATGCCCACGTCGCTGAAGCCGGAGAACGACTGCACCGCATAGGCGACGAGCACGTAGGTGCACACCAGGATCAGCGTGGTGATCACCGCGGCTATGCCGGGGGTGCGGCCCGGGTCCTTGGTTTCCTCGCCGACCGCCAGACAGGCGTCCCAACCCCAGTAGATGAAGATGCACAAGATGATCGCCTGCGCGATCGAAGATATGTCCAGGCCGCTGGGCCACAGCCAGGACATCTGCGGCATGATCGCCTGCGCTCCCGCGGTGTTGGAGAACACCCGCACCAGCGCGATGATGCTGACGATGACAAGCACACCGAACTGGATGGCGATCAACACGTTCTGAAACCGTTCGGAGACCACGATTCCGCGCGCACTGACCAGTGTCATCGCGATGATGAAGAACGAGCCGAGCAGCACCTTGGCGAGAATGTTCTCGGCGAGTTCGTCCAGGCCCAGGAACTCGAACAGGTAGATCGCGGCGATCTCGGCCACGTTGGCGAGCACGATGATCGCCGACACCGCCAAGCCCCAGCCACCGATCCACCCGATCCACGGCCCGAACGCCTTCGTTCCCCACGTGAACGTGGTGCCACAGTCCGGGGTGTCCTGGGACAACTCCTTGTAGGCGAAGGCGACCAGCAGCATCGGGATGAACGCGAGCACGAACATCGCCGGTGCCTTGTCCCCGACCGCGAGGACGACGTAGCCGAGCGTGGCGGCCAGGCTGTACGCGGGCGCCACGGCCGCCAGGCCGATGACGATGTTGCCCACGAGGCCGAGGGCGCCGGACTGCAGGCCCTTGCCGCCGACTGCCGGGGCTTCGGGTTCCTTGATTGCCATGTGCGGAATATACGGTTCGAGTGGTTTCTGCGTGGGTTCAACTCGGGAATCGACTCGTGCCGGTTACTTCGCAACGGAATCAGCGACGTTTGCGCGGTTCTAGACTCGAGGCATGACCCGGCATGCGGGAAGTACGCGCATCGATGAGTTCGAGGAGTTGCGGCCGCACCTGCTGTCCGTCGCGTACCGGCTGACGGGAACCGTCGCCGACGCCGAGGACGTCGTTCAGGACGCGTGGCTGCGGTGGGACCGCTTCGACTCCGACGCGATCGTCGATCTGCGGGCCTGGTTGACGACGGTGGTCAGCAGGCTGGCACTTGACCGGTTGCGCTCAGCGACACACCGGCGCGAGACCTACTACGGTCAATGGCTGCCCGAGCCCGTCGTGACTCCGCTGGACCGCGACGATCCTCTCGCGGCGGTGGTGGCCGGTGAGGACGCTCGGTTCGCCGCGATGGTGGTGCTCGAGCGCCTCAGCCCCGATCAGCGGGTGGCGTTCGTGTTGCACGACGGCTTCGCGGTGCCGTTCGGCGAGATCGCTTCGGTGCTCGGAATCAGCGACGCCGCCGCGCGTCAGCTGGCGTCGCGTGCACGACGGGCGGTCGCAGCGGCCCCGCCTGCAGTCACCGATGAGACGCACAACGAGGTGGTCGGCACGCTGATGCTCGCATTGGCCGCGGGAGACATGGAAGCCGTTGTGCGCCTGCTGCATCCGGAGGTGACGTTCACCGGCGACTCCAACCGCAGGGCCCCGACCGCCGCACGGGTCATCCTCGGCCCGGACAAGGTGGCGCGGTTCCTGTTCGGGCTGGCGGCACGTTACGGGCCCGGGGCAATGTCATCGGGTCGGCCGGCGAACGTCAACGGGCAGTTGGGCACCTATTACGTCGGTTTGCCGGCAGGTGACGGCTATCCGGAGATGATGCCGCGCGTCACGGCGATGACGGTGCGCGACGGAAAGGTGTGCGCCATCTGGGATATCGCCAATCCCGACAAGTTCACCGGTTCGCCGCTCAGGCCTGGGTAGCCCACGGAACCCGGCACGCGTCGCCCGAGTTGAAGCCCTGCTCGGTGATGCCCAGCGCCGAATACATCCGCGCCCGCATGTTCTCCACCCCGATCTGGTACGTCAGCTCGATCACGCCGTCGTCACCGAATCGTCGTTCGAGGTCGGCGACTTGTTCGTCGGTGATGGTATGCGGGTCCGTTGTCATGGCGTCGGCGTAGGCGATGGCGGCCCGCTCGTCGTCGGTGTATCGCGGAGATGTGGCGTACGCGTCGATCTCCTTGAGCCGGTCGACGTCGAGGCCTTCGAGGCGCTGCAGCATCGAACCGAAGTCCACACACCATGAGCACCCGACGGTGCGGGCGGTCCAGAAGACAGCCAGTTCGAGCACGTTTTTGGGCAGCTTTCGCGACGCCGACCCCATCATGGCCTCGTGCACCACGTTGGCCAGCATCAGCCGTGGGTGATGCGCGGTCACGGCGAAGGGTTCGGGCACCTCGCCGAACTTACGCTTGGCGACACGGTAGAAGACCTTGGTCATCAGCGATGCGTGCTTGGGGGATAGGGGCTCGATGCGGGATGTCGTGTTCATACCGGTTAGACGAGGCAGCCCGCCAAGGTGTGACACCGAGACCTCAGAGACGTAGGGGCTTTCCGCGGCGGCGGACGAGGACAACGGCGGCCGCCGCGACAAAAGCCACCAGGCAGGCGATGACCGTCGTGACCACCGCCGGGTATGTGCCGTCGAAGCCTGTGGTGGACAGGTGCTTGACGAGGATGGCGGTGTAGGCCCACACCAAAACGACGCCGTAGACGACGTCGCGGTTGCGCATCATTGTCACCGTGCCGATCGCCATCGTCACCAGGAGGACGACGACGGTCCACCCCGCGTCGCCGAGACCGAAGCCGTCCCAGTTCAAGCTGACCAGGAACACGGTGACATTCGCGACCGTAGCCACGGTGGTCCAGCCAAAGTAGACGCTGAACGGCACGCCGATGAACAGCGTCTCCCGTGGGGTCAAATTGGCCGAGCACACCGTCCGGGTTATCAAGGCCAGGCAGGCCAGGATCACCACGATCAGCACGACCGACAGCGCGATCACGTCGTAGTGCCACGCAAACACCCACGCGGCGTTGGCAAGCGACGAGACCGAGAAGTACCAGCCGACCTTGTCGAGCAGGGCCGCACGGTCGCTGGTGGTCGGGGCGGTGCGGAACAGGCCCAACTGGTAGAGCACATGCAGGCCGAGCAGTAGGTAGATCACGCTCCAGATGGAGAACGCGTATCCGGCGGGTGCGAACAGGTTGGGATAGGCGTCGGATACGTCACCGGTCCGTACTCCGTTGAGCGGCAGGGCGTTCGCGAGAGCATTTGCCGTGACCATCACCAGATACGTCACGGCGGCCACTGCGCTGATCGGGCGCCTCATTCCTGCTCCTTACCTCGCGGCTTCGGCGTGCTGGGTCACGCTGAGCGTGACCAGCCACGCCCAAATCGCTACTAGCGCGCGAACATCAACGCGCGCTTGACCTCCTGGATCGCCTGGGTGACCTGGATGCCGCGCGGGCAGGATTCCGTGCAGTTGAACGTCGTGCGGCAGCGCCACACCCCGTCGACCTCGTTGAGGATGTCGAGGCGCTCGGCGGCGCCCTCGTCACGGCTGTCGAAGATGAACCGGTGGGCGTTGACGATCGCGGCCGGCCCGAAGTAGCTGCCCTCGCTCCAGTAGACCGGGCAGCTGGTCGTGCAGCACGCGCACAGGATGCATTTGGTGGTGTCGTCGTAGCGGTGGCGGTCGGTCTGGCTCTGGATCCGTTCGCGCGTCGGCTCGTTGCCGGTGGTCATCAAATACGGCTTGATCGCGCGATAGGCGTCGAAGAACGGCTCCATGTTCACCACGAGATCCTTCTCGACGGGCAGGCCGCGGATGGGTTCGATGGTGATGGTGAGTTGCTTGCCCGCCTTCTTCGGCAGCAGGTCGCGCATCAAGACCTTGCACGCCAGGCGGTTGACACCGTTGATGCGCATCGCATCTGATCCGCAGACACCGTGCGCACACGAGCGCCGGAACGTCAGCGTGCCGTCCAGATACCACTTCACGTAATGCAAGAGGTTGAGCAATCGGTCCGACGGCAGGGACGGCACCCGGTAGCTCTGCCAGCCGGACGTGTCGGGATCCTCCGGGTTGAAACGGGCGATCTTCAGCGTCACCATCACCGCGCCGTCGGGCACCGGTGGCAGCTCGGGATCCTTCGTCGAGGCCTCGGGAGCGATCGTCATCGTCAGTCCTCGCTCTTCGCGCAAGCGCTCATCGTCAGTACTTCCGTTCCATCGGCTCATACCGCGTCTGCACGACCGGCTTGTAGTCCAGCCGGATGTCGCTGCGCAGATCGGCGCCTTCCTTGTAGGCCATGGTGTGGCGCATGTAGTTGGTGTCGTCGCGGTTGGGGTAGTCCTCGCGGGCGTGCCCGCCGCGGGACTCTTTGCGGTTGAGTGCACCGACGACGGTGACCTCGGCCAACTCCAGCAGAAAGCCGAGCTCGATGGCCTCCAGCAGGTCGCTGTTGTAGCGCTTTCCCTTGTCATGCACGGTGATTCGGGCATAGCGCTCCTTGAGCGCGTGGATGTCGGTGAGCGCCTGCTTGAGCGTCTCCTCGGTGCGGAACACCGCGGCGTTGTTGTCCATCGACTGTTGCAGGGCGCCACGGATGTCGGCGACCCGTTCGTTGCCGTGCTCGCTCAAGATGTCGCCGACCCAGCTGACCACCATGTCGGCCGGTTCGGCAGGCAGGTCGACGAAATCGTGGCCGAGCGCATAGTTGGCCGCCGCGATGCCCGCGCGCCTGCCGAACACGTTGATGTCCAGCAGCGAGTTGGTGCCCAGCCGGTTGGCGCCGTGCACTGACACGCATGCGCACTCGCCCGCGGCGTAGAGCCCAGGAAGGGGAGTGGTGTTGTCGCGAAGCACCTGGCCGCTGATCGTCGTCGGAATGCCGCCCATGACGTAGTGGCACGTGGGGTAGACCGGCACCAGCTCGGTGACGGGGTCCACGCCCAGATAGGTGCGGGCGAATTCGGTGATGTCGGGGAGCTTGGCCTCGAGCACGTCGGCGCCCAGGTGGCGCACGTCGATGTACACGTAGTCCTTGTTGGGGCCTGCGCCTCGGCCCTCGAGCACCTCGAGCACCATCGACCGAGCGACGATGTCGCGCGGCGCCAGGTCGACGATCGTCGGCGCGTAGCGTTCCATGAAGCGCTCGCCGTCGCCGTTGAGCAGCCGGCCGCCCTCGCCACGTACCGCCTCGGAGATGAGGATGCCGAGACCGGCCAGACCGGTCGGGTGGAACTGGTGAAATTCCATGTCCTCCAGCGGAAGTCCCTTGCGGAACACGATGCCGAGGCCGTCGCCGGTCAGGGTGTGGGCGTTGGAGGTGGTCTTGTACATCCGGCCCGAGCCGCCGGTGGCGAACACGATTGCCTTGGCGTGGAAGACGTGGATGTCGCCGGTCGCCAGCTCATAGGCGATGACCCCGGTGGCGACGGGACCGGACTGCGTCTCGGTGATGGCGATGTCGAGTGCGTAGTACTCGTTGAAGAACTCGACGTCGTGCTTGACGCAGTTCTGATACAGCGTCTGCAGGATCATGTGGCCGGTGCGGTCGGCGGCGTAGCAGGCCCGACGTACCGGTGCCTTGCCGTGGTCGCGGGTGTGCCCGCCGAAACGGCGCTGGTCGATGCGTCCCTCAGGGGTGCGGTTGAACGGCATGCCCATCTTCTCGAGGTCCAGCACCGCGTCGATGGCTTCCTTGCACATGATCTCGACGGCGTCCTGGTCGGCGAGATAGTCGCCGCCCTTGACGGTGTCGAACGTGTGCCACTCCCAGTTGTCCTCTTCGACGTTGGCCAACGCCGCGCACATACCGCCCTGCGCTGCGCCGGTGTGGCTACGGGTCGGGTACAGCTTTGTCAGCACCGCGGTGCGCGCTCGTGGCCCCGCCTCGACGGCGGCCCGCATTCCGGCGCCGCCTGCGCCGATGATCACCACGTCATAGCGATGTTCTTGAATCATGAGGTGCGCTCCCCGTAAAAGGTCATGCAATGCTCGCGTCGAAGGTGACCAGCACGTAGCTGCCCAACACCAAGGTGAATCCCGTTGCCAGCAACAACAGCGAATTCAGATAGAACTTCGTGGTGTTCTTGCGGGCGTAGTCGCCGATGATCGTGCGCATGCCGTTGGCGCCGTGAATCATCGCCAGCCACAGCAGGGCCATGTCCCAGATCTGCCAGAACGGTGACGCCCAGCGCTGCGCGACGTAGTTGAAGTCGATGCGGTACACCCCGCCGTCCCAGATCAGCATGATGAACAGGTGGCCGAGCGCCAGGAAGACCAGCGCCACACCGGAGAACCGCATGAACAGCCAGGCGTACTTCTCGAAGTAGGGGATGCCCCTCGGACGCCGGGGGGCGCGAGGATGGTCCAGGCTGGCGGGGCGGTCGTACTCCTTCTCCATCACCGGGGCGATGCGGCCCTCCTTGTGATGGGGAGTCCAGGCGCCCGGCGCCGACCCCTCTGTCCCGGTCACAGGAACCGCTCCACCATGTGCATCCCGATCATGCCGAGCGCGGGGATGAAGACCGCCAGGAAGATGCCGATGACGACCCAGAGCATCTTCCGTTGATGGCGCGGACCGTGCTGCCAGAAGTCGATGAGGATCACCCGGATGCCGTTGAGGGCGTGGTAGAGCACGGCGACGACGAGACCGATCTCCATCAGTCCGACGATCGGCGTCTTGTACGTCTCGATGACCTCGTTGTACGCCTGCGGGCTGACCCGCACGAGCGCCGTGTCGAGCACGTGGACGAACAGGAAGAAGAAGATGGTGGCGCCGGTGATGCGGTGCAGCACCCAGGACCACATCCCCGGGTCACCGCGATAGAGGGTGCGTCTGCGCGACGGCTCGGATCGCGGAGCGGGCACCGCGGTGCCCCCCGGCGACTGCCCGGCAGTCTGAGTACTCATCTGGCCTCCAACGCCTTCGGTGGACGCTCGGGGCGGGGGTCCTGGCGGCTCCCGATCAGACGGGTCGTGGACCACTGCCCCAAACCTCGGGGCGACTCTAATCCCAGTTGTACTGCTAAACGAACTACCGTTTAGCAGTCGGTGCACGCAAAACGGCGAAAGTTAGGGTTACCTTCCTTCCTTGGACCGTTGCGGAACGGGAGCTTCGGAATGCATTCAGAACTGGTCCGGAGGTGTTGAGATGACCTCCGATATCGACTGGAAGATGCTGCGGCACAAGGCAACTGAGGCCGCATCCGGTGCGTATGCGCCCTATTCGGGCTTCTCCGTCGGGGCCGCCGCGCTGGTCGACGATCGCCGGATGGTGTCGGGCTGCAATGTGGAGAATGTCTCATATGGCCTGGGTCTCTGTGCCGAGTGTTCGGTGGTCTGCGCCCTTCATTCCGGCGGCGGCGGCAGGCTCATCGCGTTGTCGTGTGTCGACGCCGCAGGGGAGGTGCTGATGCCGTGCGGCCGATGCAGGCAGGTACTGCTGGAGCACGGCGGCTCCGAACTGCTGATCGATCATCCGCTGGGACCACGGACGTTGGGCGAGTTGTTGCCGGACGCGTTCGGGCCACAGGATCTGGCCCGCCGCGAGGCCCCCCACGAAGAAGTGCCGTAATCCCGTGACGGAGTTCACATTCGACGGACCAACCGTGATCCGGATAAAGCGTGACGGCGGTGTGCTGTCCGATGCGGCGATCGACTGGGTGATCGACGCCTACACGCACGGCCGCATGGCCGACGAGCAGATGTCGGCGCTGCTGATGGCGATCTACCTGCGCGGCATGACAGAGCCCGAGATCGCCCGCTGGACAGCGGACATGGTGGCCTCGGGCGAGGTGATGGACTTTACAGATCTGCGCCGCAATGGAAAGCCCTTGGCCTTGGTGGACAAGCATTCCACCGGCGGAGTGGGCGACAAGATCACCATCCCATTGGTTCCGGTCGTGATGGCCTGCGGAGGTGCGGTGCCGCAGGCGGCGGGCCGCGGGCTCGGCCACACCGGCGGCACACTCGACAAACTGGAATCCATCCCGGGCTTCACCGCTGAACTGTCGAAAGCGCATATTCGCCAACAACTCTGCGATCTCGGGGCGGCCATCTTCGCCGCGGGCGAACTGGCACCGGCGGACCGCAAGATCTATGCCCTGCGGGACATCACCGGCACCACCGAGTCGCTTCCGCTGATCGCGAGTTCGGTGATGAGCAAGAAGATCGCCGAGGGCGCCAAGGCGCTGGTCCTCGATTCCAAGGTCGGTGCCGGCGCCTTTCTCAACAGCGAGGCCGAGTCCCGTGAACTGGCCCGCACCATGGTGGCGCTCGGCACCGACGCGGGACTGGACACCCGCGCTCTGCTGACCGACATGTCGACGCCGTTGGGCCGCACCGTCGGCAACGCGATCGAGGTCGAGGAGTCGTTGGAGGTGTTGGCCGGCGGCGGCCCGCCCGACGTGGTGGAGCTGACGCTGGCGCTGGCAGCCGAGATGCTCGACGCCGCGGGCATCGACGGCGTCGATCCGGCGCAAACCTTGAAGGACGGCACGGCCATGGACCGGTTCCGGGCTCTGGTCATCGCGCAGGGCGGTGACCCCGCCGCTCTTTCTGCGCAGGCATTACCGGTCGGCGGGCATACCGAGACCATCACCGCCCCGCGTGGTGGCACGATGGAAAGCATCGACGCGATGGCGGTTGGTCTTGCGGTGTGGCGGCTCGGAGCGGGCCGCTCTTTCCCCGGTGAGCGGGTGCAGGCCGGTGCAGGACTGCGTATCCATCGTCGTCCCGGTGAGCCCGTCACCGCCGGTGAGCCGCTCTTCACGCTCTACACCGAGACGCCGGAGCGCTTGGGGGCCGCGATGGCCGAGCTGGATGGCGCCTTCAGCGTCGGGGACGAGCCGCCGCCGGTGCGCCCACTGATCATCGATCGGATAGCGAGCGGAGATTGACATGACGCCCTCAGCATCACTGCCGCTGACGTTGCAATCCATCCGGCAGGCGCCCAAGGCGTTGCTGCACGACCATCTCGACGGCGGGCTGCGACCGGCCACCGTACTGGAATTGGCCGAGGCGAACGGCTATGACGATCTGCCCGCCACCGACGTCGACGGACTCGCATCGTTCTTCCGCACCGCTGCCCACAGCGGATCGCTGGTGCGCTATCTGGAGCCGTTCGCTCACACCGTCGGGGTGATGCAGACACCCGAGTCCCTGCACCGGGTGGCCTATGAGTGCGTCGAGGACCTTGCGGCCGACAACGTCGTGTACGCCGAGATCCGGTTCGCGCCTGAGCTACACATCGACGCCGGCCTGTCCCTGGACGCGGTCGTCGATGCCGTGCTCGCCGGTTTCGCCGACGGGGAGAAGGCCGCCGGCGCCGAGGGCCGCTTCATCGTGGTGCGATGCCTGGTCACGGCGATGCGGCATCAGGCGCGGTCACTGGAGATCGCAGAGTTGGCAATCCGGTTCCGCGACAGGGGCGTAGTCGGATTCGACATCGCGGGTGCGGAGGCCGGCTATCCGCCCACCCGGCATCTGGATGCTTTCGAATACATGCGAAACAACAACGCCCGCTTCACTATTCACGCGGGAGAGGCCTTCGGTCTGCCCTCCATCCACGAAGCCATCGCCTTCTGCGACGCGGACCGGCTGGGCCACGGGGTGCGGATCGTCGACGACATCGTCGTCGGCGCGGACGGCGAAGCGAAGCTGGGGCGGCTGGCCTCGCTATTGCGGGACAAGCGGATTCCCTTCGAGCTGTGTCCCTCGTCGAATGTGCAGACCGGAGCGGTCGACAGCATCGCCGTGCATCCGTTCGATCTGCTGGCCCGGTTGCGGTTCCGCGTGACCGTCAACACCGACAACCGGTTGATGAGCGATACAACCATGAGTCACGAGATGTGGCGTCTCGCCGAGGCGTTCGGCTACGGGTGGAGTGATCTACAGCGGTTCACCATCAACGCGATGAAGTCGGCGTTCATCTCCTTCGACGAGAGGCTGTCCATCATCGACGACGTGATCAAGCCCCGCTTCGCGGTTCTGATCGGCTGACATCCGAACCGGTCGCGTTGGGACTTGATCCAGGACCAGGCGGAGCGCATCAGCGAATTCGGTTGGCGCACTCATGAATCCGACGTGATCACCGGGGAAGACGACGGGCGCGCTGCCCAGCAGTTCGGCCAGCGCCGTCGAGGTCCGGTACGTCAGCAGCCTGCCGGAATCCGCGCCGATACCGATGACGACACGCGTCGGACCGGCCTGGAGCGCGGCGACATCGGGCTTGTAGTAGCACGTCGGGCGCAGGTCGATGTCGAAGAATCGGGCGCTCTGACGCGCCTCGTCCTCCGACGGTTCGGCATCGATCGGTGGCGCATCGTCGGGATTGAACTCGAATCCGGCGTTGATCATGAAGTGCACCCAGGCGGCCTCGAAACCTTCGCGGTGAAAGGTGTGGATGATCGCTTCGGTGTTGGTCCGCTGCTTGTCGGCGTCGGGCAGCAGTTCCAGTGACGGCGGCTCGTGCGCGACGAGCGTGCGGATCCGTCCCGGGTGCCGGGCGACGAGTGCAAGCCCGGTCACCGCGCCGCCGCTGGAGCCGAACAGGTCGGCCGACTCGGCGCCCAGGTCGTCGAGGATCGCGTTGACGTCGTCGGCGCGTTGGTCGACGCTGCACGGCGCGGTCGGGTCGTCCACCGTGCTGGCCGCATACCCACGCGGGTCGAAGGTGACGACGGTGTGGTCACTCGCGAGCGCGTCGGCCAGCGTTGCGAACTCCGCGGCGGCCATCGGCGATCCGATCACGAGCAGCAGCGGCCCGTTGCCGCGCACTTCGTAGTGCAGTCGGGCGCCAGGGACGGAGACGGTACGGGTGGCGATGGGGAGGGTCATACAGTTGCAGACCGTAGGCGTGTCCGAAACTCACCGCTCGCGGCGGCAGACCGGAACCTATTCTTCCCGCAGGCGCGATTCGAGGAAGGTCTCCAGCGACTCCCACTGCTCGACGGCCTTCGCGTACGGCGGAGAAGGTTTGCGGACTTTGTCGGGATCGAGCACGTACGACACGATCTTGCCCAGCGGCTGATCGGCGTCGAGCGATTCTGCGACTACGGAGTCCTCGGCGTATTCGCCGACGTCCCTGAGCAATTCGACGGCCAGGTCGAGCTGGTCGCGGTCGATGGCGTCGGGTCCTTCTGCGAGATAGTCGACGATTTCGGTGAGCACGTAGACGTTCTCGTCCGAGACGTTCACCCGCAGCGAGCCGTCGTTGGCCGCCGTACGGATGTCGTCGTAGGTCGCGAGGTTGGAAATGTCGTGGTCGTGCTCGTCGGCCAGGTAACGCGCCAGCGCACGCTCGGATCCGAACACGCTGATTCGTCCGTTGCGACCCAGGAAAACCGGCAGGTCGTCGAGGTAGCACCGCAGCGTGTAGTAGGTACCGCCGGTGGTCATGATCCGCACCGGGTCGATGCCGACCTTTACCCAGAAGTCGTCGTCGCTGCCGAGCACCGCACCGTCGGCGTGGTCCTCGAGTTCTTCGGTCTCCTCGACGTCGCCGTCGTCGGCGTCGTCGGTGGCCTGAGCGTCATCGGTCTCTTCGACTTCCTCGGCGATCTCCTCCTCTTCGGCTTCCGGCGCGTCTTCGGCCAGTTCGGCGGCTGCCTTCTCCGAAGCGGCCGCGTCGACATCGGGGGTGGTGACGAGGTCATCGATTGCATCGACGACGTTGTCCCAGCTGCGCCCGATCGCCGACTCGATCTCGGCCCACCGCTTCCGGCCGGTGCGGCCGGCGAAGGCGTCGACGCCGCCGCCCAACTGGCCGAGTCCCGGGTTGCCGTTGAAGAACTTGCTGATCGCGGGGAGCTCACACACCGATCCGATGGACGATGCGATGGCCAGCGACCGGTGCAAGTTGTGTCACCGTCTCCTCGCTGGGTTTCTCGGCGGCCAGCTCCGGGACGCCGACGACGTCGTACTGCCGCTCCTCGGCGGGGTCCAGCCGGTGTGCGTTGGCTTCGGTGAGCTTTTCCCATGCGGGATGGTCGGTCAGGTCGTTGTCTTTGTTGGTCCTGACGAACGCGACCAGGTCGGCCACGTTCTCGAAGGCATACAGGTCCTCGTCCTTGCCGAGGAACGCCTCCCACTCGTCACCCCCGTCGCGCCACCGCGGCGCCCATAGCGTGTAGAGGTCGCCCTTGGTCAGCCCAAGCCGGATCGGCACGATGTCAGCAGCCATGGCGCACACAATAGCCATTGGGAGCCATTGGGATTCATCGGACTCTGGCTAGCTGCTCGAATGGGACCCGGTGAGGCGCGACGGCGCCACCCGCCCCCTGTGAGTCCCAGCCCCCGAATTTGCTGTCCAGTATGTGGATACAGCTTCATCGATTCACTCTATTTGCTAGATGTCGCGCGCAGTCGAGGGTTACCGGGGTGCCAAGGTTTGTAGGGCGGATCCTCCAAGCCGGTGCACAGATTCTGGTCTCCAACCGCACCGTCACCTGGCAGGTGGTGCACAGGTTTGAGCAACGCGGGATACCGGCGTCCGGTCCGATCGGGGATTTCCGACGCACCCGCTACGCTCCTGTGGTGCATGGAGCGGTGACGGTTCATATGGAGGCGTCTCCGCTGGAAATCTGGACGCTTGTCGCCGATGTCCGCAACACCGGCAGATTCTCACCGGAGACCTTCGGTGCGGAATGGCTCGACGGAGTAACCGAGCCCACGTTGGGCGCTCGATTCCGTGGTCATGTCAAGCGCAACGAGATCGGTCCCGTGTACTGGACGACGTGCCGGGTGACCGCGTGTGAGCCGGGCAGGGAATTCGGTTTCGCCGTGTTGGTCGGTGACCGGGCGGTGAACAACTGGCACTACGCATTCGTCCCCAGCGGTCAGGGAACCGACGTGACGGAGTCGTTCCGGACCATCGAATCGGCGGTCCTTCGGCCGTTGGAGTTCCTGGGCTACCCCAGGAAGCGGCGGAATCTGCGTGACATGCGGACCACACTGGATCGCATCAGGGCCGTCGTGGAAGCCTAGGCGGCCTTATGCCGTGGGCCGCCAGAAGCCCTGAAACCCCTGTCCCGCGTTGTCGGTTCGGATCGGCGAGAGCTTCACCGGGTCGCCCGCCTCGATCATCTGGCCACTGCCGACAATCATCGCGACGTGTCCGTCCCACACCGCGAGATCGCCGGGTCGCAGATCACCTACCGCCACGGTTGCCCCGATGTCCTGCTCCTGTGCCAGACGCGGAAGATTCAGTCCCGCCTCGGAATATGCCCACTGGGTGAGTCCGCTGCAGTCCAGGCCGACCCCCGGTGTCGTGCCGCCCCAGTCATAGGGCACGCCCAGTTGAGTCAGGGCGTGCCGGACGGCACTGGCCGCCACCGCATTCGGCGCTGTGGCGGTGGAGCCGTCGGGAAGCCGGATGGCGACGCCGTCTCCGAAGATGGCCTCGTTCGGTGACGATGCCAATGCTTCCGGCTTGAAAAGCTCCGCGAGGCCACCGAACCCCGAACTCGACGTTCCGTTCGACATGGGGCTCATCGGTGGGGCGCCGCCGAGACCCGAGCCCATCGACGGCAATGCTGATGGCGCCAAGCCGGACGGCGTCGTCGACACAGGTGGGGCCGGCTCAGGGCGCGTGAGCGTCTCGGTGTGCCCGTCCAACTCGGCTTCAAGTTCGTCGACGACCTCGACCGCCTCGGCGAGTGATCGTTGCGCGTCAGCCCTCAGCGCCGCGACGACCTCCGGTGAGTCCAGAAACGGTTCCAGCGCCGCGGCGCGGGCCTCGAAGCCGCAGATGATGTCGCGCAACCGGTCATGAGCACGCGCGACCGCGGTGCCGGCGGCACTTGCCGCCACGTTCATCGTCTCGGCTCGATCGGCAAGTTCGTCAATGGCTGCCACGGTCCTGGCCGTGAAGTCGGCGGCCCCGTCCGCGCCGGCTCCGGTCCAGTCCGTCACAAGCCAGGATCGCCTGGTCGCCGCCGACACGTCGGAGAGCGCGTCTCGTGCCCGGATGAGCACAGGCACTGGGTCGGCAGAAGGATCCGCGGACCATCCCGGACCGACCATCGCCTGCACCGCTTTGAGCGGGGCCACCATGGCTGCGACCAGGCCGCTGGTCACAACTAGGCGCCCGCGATGTTTACGGCCGCATCGCCGTCGGCCGAATCGTAGGCGCAGGCAACGGTATAAGCGGTCGAGTTCGACATCCCGAGGTGGTCGCTGATCGCCGCGACCTCGCGTGATCCGTCTGCGGCGGCCTGGGTCAGCGCGGACAGGAACCGGGCGGCGACGGGACCCAGCGATCCTCCGGCTGCCGCAATCGGCAGCAAGGACAGGGTGATGGCGATACCGGCGAGGTCGTCGGCATGAGTCGAAATGGCGGCGCCCAGCGCACGAATGGCATCGGTGTCGGCGAACATGCGCTTAGGACGGCTCCCGACCGCTGGCGGTTCCCCGGGATGCGCACATCGGCTGGCGCAGCCCGGGCGTTGCGGACGGGCAGGTGCTTCGTTCGTCGGCCACTTCGGCGCCGACTCTGCGGTCAACCTTAGCGTTCGGATGCTCTAGCCAATAAAGTAAAATTTGCTGAAACTGACCAAATCGTGACGGTTCGACGAACCGCGCTGCCAACTGATGGTCGCGAACGCCGAGCGCAGAGAATTTGCTGAAATAGGACTCAGCGGTCCAAAAAGCCTGCAAATTGCGGCGAACGGTACGCCGATTCAGTGTTTGCGTGACGAGCGGAGCGGGACGAGCCGGGATGTCTCGGTTCGTGGTCGTCCTTGGCGCAACCGTCCAGGCTCGCCCGCGCGGGTGTCTCCGCTCGGTAACCCCGTTTGACGAGCATGTTAATACCAAATTGCCAGGTAACTCTACGCTCACATCGGCGCCGCATCGCTCGAGCGTTGAGGTACCGTGACCCCCACGCGAGACGGTGAGATTTCTAAACCTGAACGCGGTGTTGGCTGGGTCACAGCGTGTGCGACCAGACTAGCTACGTGCTACGGTCAGCAAAGCGAGGAGAATTGTCTATATCTCCCAGTGAGCGTCAATTTAGAGGTTCGGCAACGAAGCCAGCCGTGGAGATTTCTGGATGGGGATGCCGTTGCTAGAACTACACCGGCAAGCACAATATCGACTTACTATCGTCACGTCACTGGACCGCGTCCAGGGTTCTCCCTGGTCCAGCGGGGCGCTCGCATGACGGTCGTGGCGTCATTCGGCATCGCCGGTCGCACCGGCGCGCACTAGAAACATTCATCTACGCAGCTACAGGTGTATCGGAGAATCAATATGTCCAACAACGGAATCGACATCGTCGGACTGGGTGTCGTCAGCGGTTACGGTTGGGGTCGCGAAACCTTCTGGGAAGGTCTGTCCGGCGGTAAGCCCGCCGCACGCCTGATAGGCGGGTACGGCGAAGACAAAACGGAGTCGGCATGGCTCGCGCTGGTTCCGGAAGGCGGCGACCCGGACGACGGTGAAGGTCTCTACGGCCGTTCATTCATGGCCGCGGCGCGTGAAGCCGTCGCCGACGCCAAGGCCAGGGGATGGATACCGGGTGCACGGGTCGGAGTGATCAGCGTCGGCTGCTTCACCGATATGTACGGATGGACCGAGTTCAGCTCCGGCCGTGCGCGTCGTTCGCGCGATTTCGTGCGGGTGCTGCCGTCGACCCCGGTGTCGATGTTCATGCACGAGTTCGGCTTTCACGGTCCGTCGCTGATGGTGTCGGCTACCTGCGCGTCCACTAACAACGCGCTGCTCGTGGCGAAGCTCTGGTTGGACGCCGACAAGGTGGACGACGTGGTGGTCGTGGCCGCGGATCTGTCCTTCACGCCAGAGATCGTCTCCGGGTTCACCCGGCTGGGCGCGGCGGCCGTCGATATCGAACCTCTCGAAGCATGCAGGCCGTTCCAGGAGGGCGGGAAGGGCTTTGGCCCCGGCGAGGCGGCTGTCGGATTCGTCATGTCCTCGCGTCAGCTCGCCGGCTTTGTGACGGTGTCGCGTGCGACACCGTATGCGGCGCTGCTGGGTGGGGCGATGACGAGCGATGCACACCATGCCACCGGCATGGACCCCTCGCATGCCGAGGTGATCCGGTGTGTGGCCGAGGCAATCGACGATGCCCGAGTCGATCCCAGGGACGTGCGTTACCTGAATGCGCATGGCACCGGAACCCAGCAGTGCACCGACGCCGAAACCCATTTCCTGGACGAGGTTTTCGGTGCGGACATTCCGCACATTTACGCCCTCAAGCCGCTGGTGGGCCACTGCCTGGCCGGCGCGGGGGCGATCGAGCTGGCGGGCACCCTGATGGGTTATGAGCGCAAGCAGGTTCCGGCATCGCGGATCGTCAGCACTGCGCACCCGCGCCTGCTCGACGGATTGACCCCCCTCGAGGGTGGGCTGACCCTCAAGACATCAATGGGGATGGGTGGATACAACTCGGCTGTCGTCGTCGGTCCCGCGGCCGCCATCTGATGGGTCGCGATTGGGGTGGCGGAGATGAGTCGAGCTGAGTTCGTAGACATCCTGTGCATCGGATCCGGCAGTGCGGGACTGGCTGCCGGAATCGCCGAGGCCGACGCCGGGCGCAACGTGTTGGTCGTCGAGCTGAATCGAGAGGTCACTTCGCCGATGCGGCCGGTTGGCGCCGCCGTCGAGTCATGGACGACTCTGCTCCAGAGGCGTTGGGGCGTCGAGGAATTCAACTCGTCGACCAACAACTACCTCGAGGAGTTGACGAGCAGCCTGGGGCCACCGGCGCATGCGAGGGCGAGTCGTCACCTTCCGATCGGCACAGTCGAAACGTTCGCCGATGTCAAGGTCGATCCGACCCAAGCCGTCCCGCCGTTTCACGGCGCGGATCTGGCCAAGTGGGCGCGTGAATGCCTCACCTCGCCGTTCGGCTTGATGCTCAGCCGGGTCAGCTCGCCCATGCTGACGCCGATGCGCGAGGTCGACGGCCACGACGATCAGGGCGGGCCTCATCGCGCCCGCGCCGATGAGCCGGAGCCGCGACATGACAGTTCGGCAGTGGTTGTCCGGACTGGCGCGGGAGAAAGGCGTCACGGTCGCACGAGTCGTGCGCGGTCCAGCGACTGATCTTCCACGACGGCCAGCTCGTCGGCGCGGTGTTCGATACACCCGAGGGCGTCCGCACGGTTCGAGCCCGGCGCGGTGTCCTGCTCGGCACGAGCTGTTCTGTGCGGCGACGACACATTGCCGATTTTGCCGATGGCGCTCGGCGGCGGCACCACACTCTGCGTGGTCGGCAGGCCGGCCAGTCGCTTCGCCCGGCTGGAATTCCTCCGCAGCGCAGCGTCTTACAGCCAGTGCGCGGCACCGGGTCGTCTCGCATGACTTCGTCCTCCGGACACGTCACGGCTTTGGCTCCCGGCCGGCACCGGTTCCATTAATGTGCGGCCCATGGATGTGCGCGTCGTCGACCACCCGCTTGCCGCGGCGCGGCTGACCACACTGCGCGACGCGGACACCGATAACGCGGCGTTCCGGGCCGCCCTTCGCGACCTCACCCTCATGCTGGTGTACGAGGCCACCCGTGACGCCGCCACCGAAACCGTCCCGGTCCGCACGCCGCTCGCCGAGACGACCGGGTACCGACTGGCGAACCCGCCGCTACTGGTGCCCGTCCTGCGCGCCGGCCTCGGCATGGTCGACCAGGCGCACGCGCTGATCCCGGAGGCGCGCGTCGGCTTCGTCGGTGTCGCGCGCAACGAGGAAACACATAAACCCACCCCGTATTTGGAATCGCTGCCCGACGATCTGAGTAGCTCAAGCCCGTGTTCGTCCTGGACCCGATGCTGGCCACGGGCGGTTCCATGGCTCACACCATCGAACTGCTGCAAGCCCGCGATGTCGCCGATGTGACTGCGATCTGCGTCGTGGTCGCGCCCGAGGGCCTGGCCGCATTGGAAGTGGTGGCCCCGAATCTGCGCCTGTTCACGGCGGCGATCGATGAGCGTCTCAACGAGATCGCCTATATCGTCCCGGGGCTGGGCGATGCGGGCGACCGCCAATTCGGACCGCGCTAACCCGCACGCGAGAGCGTCCTCGGTCTCGAAGACTCCGATCCGCCGCGTGTTAGCCGGTATGGCGTCCCACCAACGCTGAATTGTTGGCTGTGTGGTTGGTCGCATCCGCCATTCCCATTTCTGGGACGCCCTTCCCACATTAGAATATTGCTAAACATCGTGTTTGCTAAAAATGGACGTGAACGTCAATGTTCACTTTATCAACGTGGGCACCGGACCCACGCAGGCTGTGTTTGCGTCCCTGACGGCTCGGCAACGCCCTGGCTAACCTACTGCAGAGTAAGAACTAGACCGTCTAACAGGGCGAAAACGCGATTCTCATCGATCAGCTGCAATGTTCTCGCACGTAAATTACTGGTTGCTCAGGCATCGACAGCCCCGCATCGCGATTGCATCGATAGCGTGGTCGAGATAACGTTGGTCGTGAGCTGAGGTGTACGGGCAAAGTCTGAGATGCTCACTGGTACGGGAGTTGCCTTCGTCACACGGCGTGCAGCAAAACCATCTAACTGTTAGCCTCCGTGATAGCTATTAATTGCATTACCGATAGTTCCGATTTAGAGATATTGACCGTGGCGGCAATGTAGCCGGCGAAAACTTTGATTATGAGAAGGAAGCGTTGCTGAGTGCGCAGCCAAGCTGAGTTTGAGACGAAGTGGTCAGGCGTCGCTGCCGGACCCGTGGTGGTCCTGTGAGCGCCGCGATCGAGGTCATGACCATGTTCAACAGTGAAGATGTCGACGTCCTCTGCATTGGATCGGGCAGTGCCGGGCTGGCTGCCGCGATCGCGGCAGCCGACGCCGGTATGTCCGTCTTCGTCGCCGAGCCGCGTCGACGGTTATCGCAGGCGGGGTCGGGCGACACCGACGGCGAATCGTGGGTCACCGTGATCCAGCGGCATTGGGGCGTCGAGGAGTTCGACGGACCGACGGCCGCCTACCTCCA
Source organism: uncultured Actinomycetota bacterium (assembly GCA_963843135.1). Classification (GTDB taxonomy): domain Bacteria; phylum Actinomycetota; class Actinomycetes; order Mycobacteriales; family Mycobacteriaceae; genus Mycobacterium. The sequence goes on along the minus strand of CAWJJA010000014.1, from coordinate 190,122 downwards.
TGAGCTCACCCACGACCTGGGATCGCCACGCCGATCTCATGCGCAGGGTCACCTGCCGATCGGTTCCGTCGAATCGTTCGATGATGCGAGCATCGACCGGTATCGGGCCGTCCCACCGTTCCGCGGCAGCGAGATGGGGCTGTGGGCGCGTGACTGCCTGACTTCGCCGTACGGCCTTATTTTCAGCCGGTTGGCGCCGTTGCCGATGTCTGAGGTGCGGATGCAGGACGGCACGATGATCAGGGCCCGCGCCATCGCGGAGATCCCGCCGTCTCGCCGATCTGGGATGACGCTGCGCCATTGGTTGCGAGACATGGCAAAGGAGCGAGGGGTCAGGATCCACGGGTCGAGCGCCGTCCAGCGTCTGCTCTTCAGCGAGGGCCAGCCCGTCGGCGCCGTGCTCGAGACCCCTGACGGCATCCGCCATGTCCGGGCAAGCAGCGGTGTGCTGCTCGGCACCAGTAACTCGATGGCCGACGACCTGCTCGTCAGGCACCCGGCGTCTGTTCTGCGCGATGGCCGGCTGTCCCTGGTGAGCAGGAACGCAAGTCGATTCGCCCGGTTGGAACTGTTGACCAGACGCGGACAGTATGAGCGCCTGCGCACTGCAGGGTCAGTTGGCCTGAGCTTCCGCGCGGCCGTCACCACCGCTGCGCGTCCTCCTTCAGGCCGTCCAGCAGCGTAGCGGCGCGCAAGCGCGCCTCGTCCAAGTCGCTCACGTCGATACAACGAACCTCTATGTAGGACTTGACCTTCGGCTCTGTTCCTGACGGCCGCACGACGATCCGGAACGTGGTTTCGCCGTCGCCACCGGAAAGGACCACCGCGTTGGTGCGCAGCGGGCCCGTCGCGTCGCGCAGATCGGTGACCGTCACGTCGTAGGTGGCGAGCACATCCGGCGGCGACGTGCGGACCCGGCCCATCACGGCCTCCGCCTCGGCGACATCTGCGACCTGTCGTGACACCGCGGCCGTGGTGTGTACACCGTGGCGACGGGCCAAATCGTCAAGCGCATCAAGGCACGTGTGGCCGCGACGCCTCAACGCGACGGCCAGATCACATACCAGGACCGCGGCGCTGATGCCGTCCTTGTCGCGCACGGAGGCGGGGTCGACGCAGTGGCCGATCGCCTCCTCGTACGCGTAGACCAACGTGCAAGCCGGCAGGTCGAGGTCGGCGCGTGACAACCATTTGAACCCGGTCAGGGTCTCTACGTGGCATGCGCCGCGCTCACGCGCGATGGCTGCGAGCATCCGCGACGAGACCACCGAGCTCGCCACCACGGTGGCCGCCATGACCGGGCCGGGCTCGACTTGCGAAAGTATGTAATCGCCAAGAAGCCAACCAGTTTCATCGCCCGAAAGCATTCGCCAGCCGTTGGGAGTCGGCACGCCGACCGCGCATCGGTCGGCATCGGGATCCAGTGCCACCGCAATATCGGCGTCGACGGCGGCCGCCAGTTTCAGCACGGCGTCAACCGCGCCCGGCTCTTCCGGATTGGGTAGGGCCACAGTGGGGAAGTCCGGGTCGGGGGCGAACTGACTGTCGACGACGTGCACATCGGAGAAGCCGGCGCGAACAAACGCGTCGAGGATGAACTCACCGCCGACGCCGTGCAGCGGGGTGATCGCGACTCGCACCGACCCGTGTGTGTGGCGAACCTGCGCTGCGCGTTCGATGTAGCGCTGGACCACGTCGACTCCGGAGGGCGTGACCGCCTGCCGCCGAATCTCGTCGGCGTGCGGCGCGTCGGCCATGGCCTGCTCGATCTCCTGGTCGATCGGCGGCACGATCGGGAAACCGTCGACGAAGTAGACCTTGTAGCCGTTGTCCGTTGGCGGATTGTGTGATGCCGTGATCTGTACGCCCGCGGCCGCGCCACCATGGCGGACCGCAAACGCGACAATCGGCGTGGGGACGGCGGTGAACATCAAGTTCACCGAAAATCCCTGAGCTGCAAGAACTTCAGCAGCGGCAAGCGCGAACTCATCCGACCTGTGCCGGGCATCGCGACCGACCACGATTTCGCGACCGTGCAGGCCGCGATCTTTGAGAACCTTGGCCAGCGCCCAGGAGGCGCGCAGGACGACCGCGAGGTTCATTCCACTGGGTCCACCGCGCAACGGCCCGCGCAGGCCGGCGGTTCCGAAGGTCAGGGCATGCGCGAATCGCTCATCGAGATCGCGCTCACTGCATTGGCGAAGTTCGGCGGCGGTCGACGGATCGGGATCGTGGGCGATCCACTCCTGCGCGATGGTCGAGGTCCGCGACCGAGTCATGCGCTCAGTGTGCCCACATTCGAGTCGGCGTATGCCAGCTTGCGCAGCACCGGCGCAACGAGCATCACCAAGTCGAACTCGAGGTCTGACAGGTTGTCGCGCATCGTTGCGTGCAGCCATGCATCGCGCTCCGCGCGGTCGGCATCGAGCAGTTCACTGCCCGCGGCGGTGATCTCGATGAGCTGACGACGGCGATCGACCTCGTCGGGCCTGCGCGTGATCAGGTCGCGGCCCTCCAAGGCGTTGATGCTGTCGGTCAGCGACTGCACCCGGACCTGCAACCGCGTGCCGAGTTCGGCCGGCGTGGTGACGCCGGCACGGCTCACCTCGGCGAGCAGTTGCATCTGGCTGAGCGTCAACCCGTGGTCGGGGCGGTGCCTGCGCATCTGCTGATTGACGGCGACGATCGACTCCCGCAGTTCGGTGGCTGCCGACCTGCGGCTCGGCCCAAAATCGTCCATATACAAGTTATACCTTGGTAAATGACGCAGATCACGCTCTAAAACCCCATTTGCACGGAGAAGTTAGTAAGAGGATACTTGCTATTGATGGTGATGAGACGTGTGCTGAAGTGGTTGGTGCTGGTCGTGGTGACCGTCGGTGTCACTTACCCGCTGGACGTGATCGGCGTCCCGTCGGCCGCTTTGTTCGCCGCGCTTGCCGTCGGCATCGCACTGGCCCTCGCTTCCCTGGCACCCCCTCGGGTACCCCGTCATGCGGGCGTAGCCGCGCAGGGTGTGCTGGGCGTCTACATCGGCACGATGGTCGACCACGACGCCCTCGGTGCACTCGGCCCGCACTGGCCGATCGTCGCGGCCGTTGCCGTCGCCACGCTTGTGCTGAGCGTCGTGTCCGGAGCGCTGCTGGCGATGCACCGAGACATCACCCCGTTGACGGGATCGCTCGCCCTGGTGGCGGGCGGCGCGTCCGGGTTGGTGGCGATCGCGCGCGAACTGGGCGGCGACGACCGCGTGGTGTCGGTCGTGCAGTATCTGCGCGTCGCGTTGGTGACCGCGTCCATGCCCGTGGTGGTGACGTTGATCTACCATGCGGACAAAACGCATCCCAGTGCGACGATGAACCAATCAGCCACCGCCCCTTGGTATTTGAGCATCGGGATGGTCATCGCGCTGGTGGTGGTCGGCGCCACCGTCGGCCGGTTGGTCCGGCTGCCGGGCGCAGGTCTGTTGGGGCCGCTCGCGCTGACCGTGGTCCTCCAGGTGACCGGCCTGTCCTTCGGGTTGTCGGTCCCGATGGTGCTGGTGCAGGTCGGCTACGCACTGATCGGGTGGCAGGCCGGGTTGGCGTTCACCCGCGATTCGTTGCGCGCGGTGGGGCGCATGCTGCCGACGGCCATCGGCCTCATCGTCGTGCTCAGTGTCGCGACGGCCGGCCTGGGCGTCGTGCTGGCTCACTTCGCGGGACTCACCCCACTGGAGGGCTATCTGGCCACCAGTCCAGGCGGTGTCTACGCCGTACTGGCGACCGCCGTCGAAACGGGGTCCAATGTCACCTTCATCATCGCCGCGCAGGTGGTGCGGATCCTGCTGATGTTGTTCGCCGCACCGGTGCTGGCCCGCGCCGTGGTGTGGGTCAGCCGACGGCGCGGTCGTCAGAGCCGGGAGATGACCCCGGCGAGCAGGGAACCCATCAGCGTCGCGGACTGACGCCCCGCCTCCAAAACCTCGTCGTGGCTCAGCGGCTGACCCGTCATTCCCGCCGCGAAGTTGGTCACCAGCGATACCGCCAGCACCTGCGCCCCCGCGGCGCGCGCCGCGACGGTCTCGTGCACGGTCGACATACCGACGAGATCCGCGCCCAAGGTGCGCAGCATCCGGATCTCGGCGGGCGTCTCGTACTGCGGCCCGTTGAGCCCGGCGTACACGCCTTCGGCCAGCGCCGGGTCGATCTCGCGAGCGATCGCACGCAGCCGCGGAGAGTAGGCGTCGACCATATCCACGAAATGGGCTCCGACCAGCGGTGATCGCCCCGTCAGGTTGAGGTGGTCGCGGATCAGTACCGGCTGTCCCACAGCGAAGTCCTCGCGAAGGCTACCCGCGGCGTTGGTCAGCACGATCGTGCGCGCACCGGCGGCGCATGCGGCCCGCACCGGATGAACGACGTGGCGGAGTTCGTGGCCTTCGTAGGCGTGGATCCGGCCGACGAACACCAGCACCCGCCGCTCACCGAGGCGCAGCGACAACATCTGGCCGTGGTGTCCCTGCGCCGCAGGCGGGGTGAAGCCGGCCAACTCCGCGATCGGCACCACCGCCACCGGATCACCGAGTTCATCGACGGCGGGCGCCCAGCCCGACCCCAGGACAATTGCGACGTCGTGTTCGTCCACGCCCGTACGCCGATGGATCTCTGCCGCCGACTTCGCGGCGTCCGCATCCGGCGTCGTCACGGTGGGCAGCTTAGCCGTCGATCCGGCGCCGACCGGCGCAGTGAGATACTTCCAGGATGCCCACCGCCACCGCGTCGAGTTGCGTCACCGACGCCGTCAACCGACGCCGTGGCGATCTGGTCGAGCTTTCGCACTCGATTCACTCCGAACCCGAGCTCGCGTTCGCCGAATACCGCAGCTGCGCGAAGACTCAGGCGCTGGTCGCCGACCACGGTTTCGAGATCACCGAGGCTCCCGGCGGCCTGGACACCGCCTTCCGGGCCGACTACGGCAGCGGCCCGCTGGTCATCGGGATCTGCGCCGAGTACGACGCGCTGCCCGGAATCGGACACGCGTGCGGTCACAACATCATCGCCGCATCGGCGGTCGGCACAGCACTTGCGCTGGCAGACGTGGCCGACGAGTTGGGGTTGACGGTGGCGCTGCTCGGAACTCCGGCCGAGGAGGCCGGGGGCGGAAAAGTGTTGCTGCTCAACGCGGGAGTATTCGACGACATCGTCGCCACCGTGATGCTGCACCCCGGGCCGCTGGACATCGCGGCCGCCCACTCGCTGGCGCTGAGCCAGGTTGCGGTCGGCTATCGCGGCAGGGAATCACATGCGGCCGTGGCGCCGTACCTCGGAATCAACGCGGTGGACGCGATCACGGTCTCGCAGGTGGCGATCGGGTTGCTTCGCCAGCACCTCATGCCCGGGCAGATGATGCACGGCATCGTCACCGACGGCGGCCAAGCCACCAACATCATTCCGGGCCGCGCGGAAATGCATTACACGATGAGGGCGAATGACGCCGCGTCGCTGCGCGAACTCGAGAAGCGGATGACCGACTGTTTCCTGGCCGGGGCGGTGGCCACCGGCTGTGAGTACTCGGTGTCTGCGACCGAGCCTGCCTACGACGAGCTGGCCCCCGACTCCTGGCTTGCGGAGGTCTTCCGCGACGAGATGGTGCGTATGGGCCGGTCGCCGCTGCCGGCCGACGTCGAGGCGGCATTCCCGCTGGGCAGTACCGATATGGGCAACGTCACCCAGGTGATGCCGGGTATCCATCCGATCGTCGGGATCGACGCCGGCGGCGCGTCGGTGCACCAGCCGGCCTTCGCCGAGGCCGCCGCAGGGCCCGGCGCGGATACGGCCGTCGTCGAGGGGGCGATCATGCTGGCCCGCACGGTGGTGACGCTGGCCGAGACGCCGGCGCAACGGGACAGGGTGCTCGAATGCAAGGCGAGGCGGGCGTCATGAGTCTGCGCGAATCCATCGAAGTGTGGCTGGACGCCCATTACGCGGATCTGGTGGCCTGGCGCCGCCACATGCACGCCCACCCGGAGCTGGGCCGTCAGGAATTCGGCACCACCCAGTTCGTCGCCTCGCAGCTGGCCGATGCGGGCCTCAACCCCAAGGTGCTGCCTGGAGGCACCGGCCTGACCTGCGACTTCGGCCCTGAGCACGGGCCCAGGATCGCGCTCCGGGCCGATATGGATGCGCTGCCGATGGCCGACCGCACCGGGGCGCCGTACGCGTCGGTGGTCCCCAACGTCGCGCACGCCTGTGGGCACGACGCGCACACCTCGATCCTGTTGGGCACCGCCCTGGCGCTTTCGTCGGTGCCGGAGCTGCCCGTCGGTGTGCGGCTGATCTTCCAGGCCGCCGAGGAGCTGATGCCTGGCGGTGCGATCGACGCGATTGCGGCGGGAGCGTTGACCGGGGTGTCACGAATATTTGCGCTGCACTGCGACCCGCGGCTGGCGGTTGGGAAGGTCGCGGTCCGGCCCGGCCCGATCACTTCGGCCGCCGATCAGCTCGAGGTGACGCTGCACTCGCCCGGCGGGCACACGTCGCGACCACACCTGACCGGCGATCTGGTCTATGGGATCGGCACCTTGATCACGGGTGTGCCCGGAATCCTGTCCCGGCGCATCGATCCACGCAACAGCACGGTGATGGTGTGGGGTGCGGTCAACGCGGGCACCGCGGCCAATGCGATCCCGCAGACCGGCACCCTGGCGGGAACGATCCGCACCGCGAGCCGTGAAACCTGGGAGACTCTCGAAGTTATTGTGCGCGAAGCGATTATGTCGCTGCTGGCCCCGTTGAACATCGAGTACACCCTGCAGTACCGGCGCGGGGTGCCGCCCGTGGTCAACGAGGAGATCTCGACGCGCATCGTCACCCATGCCATCGAGGCGATCGGCCCCGACGTGCTGTGCGACACCCGCCAGTCCGGCGGCGGCGAGGACTTTTCCTGGTATCTCGAGGACGTGCCCGGCGCGATGGCGCGGCTGGGAGTGTGGTCGGGTCGCGGGCCCCAGTTGGATCTGCATCAGCCGACATTCGACATCGACGAACGGGCGATGGCGGTGGGCGTGCGGTTCCTGGCGAACATCGTCGACCAGGCGGCGCAGTTCTAACTCCTTCCCGGCGAGGGCCTCACGCGGAGTAACGCCGCTAGGAGGTGCCGGGGCCGATGTTGCGGGCTGGGCGGGTGCGCAGGCTGTGCACATACTCCTGCTGGTGCACCGGCGATCTCAGCGGCGTCGGCCATCACGCCGATATAGCGGGCCGAGGGCAGACCGCCTTCCCACGCGTCGACCACGTACAGCCACGCCAGCACCGGTTCGAAGCTGGTGTCCGATGAGGTGCGATGCACCCGGCATCGGATCTTCTTGTGGATGCCGAGCTCTGAACCCTCCCAGCGGTCGAGGTTCGCCTCGTCCTCCTTGGTCATGTCGTAGAGGACCACGAACACGCTCGCCGTGGCATCCTCGACGACGGTGGCCAGCGCACCTTCCCAGCCGATGTCCTCGCCGCCGAACGTCAGCCGCCAGCCGTGCAGCCACCCCGTTCCCGCCATCGGAGAATGGGGCGCCCGTTCCAACATCTGCTCTGGATGCATGTTGGATCCGTAAGCGGCGTAGAGCGGCACCAGGAAACTCTAAGTCTTTTCTGGCCGGCTTCTCGCACCGGCTTCGCCGACAGGCTGGGCGATCAACTGTTCGCTTGGCTAGCGTTGGGCCCGTGGCAACTCGCATCGTGATCATCGGCGGCGGCCCCGCCGGCTACGAGGCCGCCCTCGTGGCCGCCGCTCGCGGACCCGATGTCGTCGAGGTCACCGTGGTCGACTCCGACGGCATCGGGGGCGCGTGCGTGCTGTGGGACTGCGTCCCGTCCAAGACGTTCATCGCATCCACCGGCGTGCGCACCGAACTGCGTCGCGCGTCTGGTCTCGGGTTCGACATCGCGATCGAGGACGCCAAGATCTCCTTGGACCAGATCCACAATCGCGTCAAGACGCTGGCGAAGTCGCAGTCCACCGATATCGGACACCAGCTGCTTCGTGAGGGCGTCACCGTGGTTCAAGGTCGCGGCGAGCTGGTCGACGACACCTCCGGCATGGCCCATCACCGGGTGAAGGTCACCACCGCCGGCGGCCGGGTCGGCACGCTCAAGGCCGACGTCGTGTTGATCGCCACGGGGGCCAGCCCGCGAGTGCTGCCGAACGCCAGGCCAGACGGCGAACGGATCCTGAACTGGCGCCAGCTCTACGACCTGACCGAACTTCCGCGAGCACCTGATCATCGTCGGCTCCGGCGTCACCGGAGCCGAGTTCTGCAACGCCTACACCGAGCTCGGCGTGCCCGTCACCGTGGTGGCCAGCCGCGACCAGATCCTCCCGCACGAGGACTCCGACGCGGCGGCCGTGCTCGAGGAGGCCTTCGCCGACCGCGGCGTGAAGCTGGTGAAGAACGCCCGCGCCGACTCGGTGACCCGGACCGCCGATGGTGTCGTGGTGACGATGGCCGACGGGAGAACCGTCGAGGGCAGCCACGCCCTGATGACCGTCGGTTCGGTGCCCAACACCTCGGGACTGGGGTTGGAGAAGGTCGGGATCGAGCTCGGCCGAAGGCAACTATCTGAAGGTCGATCGAGTGTCGCGGACCTCGGCGTCGGGGATCTACGCCGCCGGCGACTGCACCGGTCTTCTGCCGCTGGCCTCGGTGGCCGCCATGCAGGGGCGCATCGCGATGTACCACGCGCTGGGGGAGGGCGTGACCCCGATCCGGCTGCGCACCGTCTCTGCGGCCGTGTTCACCAGGCCCGAGATCGCCGCGGTCGGCGTCCCGCAGACGGCGATCGACAGCGGCAGTGTGCCCGCGCGGACGCTGATGCTGCCGCTCAACACCAACGCCAGAGCCAAGATGTCGCTGCTGCGCCTGGGCTTCGTGAAGATCTTCTGCCGCCCTGCGACGGGCGTCGTGATCGGCGGAGTTGTGGTCGCCCCGATCGCCTCGGAGCTGATCCTGCCGATCGCCCTGGCGGTGCAGAACAACCTGTCGGTCACCGACCTGGCGCAGACGCTGTCGGTGTATCCGTCACTGTCGGGGTCCATCGTGGAGGCGGCGCGACGGTTGATGGCGCACGACGATCTGGACTGAGTCCACGTAGCCTGGGACCGGGCGAATGTAGGAGACCAGATAACTAGGAGCGATTTCCAGTGAGCGACCCGATCCCCGCGAACGGGCAGACTCTGCCTGAGTCCCGAGCAGCGGGCAGAGGCCTGGGTGCGACTCGGGAGCGAGCAGTTCGACGTCGTCGTCGTGGGTGGCGGCGTGGTCGGCGCGGGCGCTGCGCTAGATGCCGCGACGCGTGGGCTGAAAGTGGCGTTGGTCGAGGCACGCGACTTCGCGTCTGGCACGTCGAGTCGTTCGTCGAAGATGTTTCACGGCGGCCTGCGCTACCTCGAGCAGTTGGAGTTCGGGTTGGTGCGCGAGGCGCTTCACGAACGCGAACTCTCGCTCACCACGTTGGCGCCGCATCTCGTCAAACCGCTGCCGTTCCTGTTCCCGCTGACCAGCCGGTGGTGGGAGCGGCCGTACGTTGCGGCGGGCATCTTCCTCTACGACCAGCTCGGGGGAGCGAAATCCGTTCCGCCGCAAAAGCACCTGACGAAATCGGGTGCACTGCGGCTGGCGCCGGGACTGAAGCGGTCATCGCTGATCGGCGGCATCCGCTATTACGACACGGTCGTCGACGATGCACGCCACACCATGACGGTGGCGCGCACGGCGGCGCATTACGGCGCGGTGGTCCGTACCTCGACGCAGGTGGTTTCGCTGTTGCGAGAGGGTGACCGCGTCGTGGGCGTCGAGGTGCGCGACTCTGAGGATGGTCGCATCACCGAGGTGCGCGGCCACGTCGTCGTCAACGCGACCGGCGTATGGACCGACGAGATTCAGGCATTGTCCAAGCAGCGCGGACGTTTTCGGGTGAGGGCGTCCAAGGGTGTGCACATCGTCGTCCCGCGCGACCGCATCGTGAGCGAGGTCGCGATCATCCTGCGCACCGAAAATTCGGTGCTGTTCGTCATTCCGTGGGGCACGCACTGGATCATCGGCACCACCGACACGGACTGGAATCTGGATCTGGCGCATCCCGCCGCCACCAAGGCCGATATCGACTACATCCTCGGGACGGTCAACACGGTGCTGGCGACACCGTTGACACATGACGACATCGACGGGGTATATGCCGGCCTGCGGCCGTTGCTGGCTGGGGAGAGCGAAGAGACGTCCAAGCTGTCGCGCGAACACGCCGTGGCCGTGCCCGCTCCCGGTCTGGTGGCGATCGCCGGCGGCAAGTACACCACGTACCGGGTGATGGGTGCCGACGCGATCGACGCCGCGGCCGAGTACGTGCCGGCCAGGGTGGCGCCATCGATCACCGAAAAGGTTCCGCTGATGGGTGCCGACGGCTACTTCGCGTTGATCAACCAGACCGAAAGCGTTGGGGCGCATTACGATCTGCATCCCTATCGGGTGCGTCACCTGCTGGACCGCTACGGTTCGCTGATCGGTGAGGTGTTGCAGATGGCCGAGGGTAGACCAGAGCTACTCACGCCCGATCACCGAGGCGCCGGTGTACCTGAAGGTGGAGGCGTTCTACGCCGCGGCGGCCGAAGGGGCGCTTCATCTCGAGGACATACTCGCCCGCAGGATGCGGATCTCGATCGAATACCCGCACCGTGGCGTCGATTGCGCGCGCGAAGTCGCCGAAGTCGTTGCGCCGGTGCTGGGTTGGAGCGACGCGGATATCGACCGCGAGGTTTCGACGTACCTGGCCCGCGTCGAGGCCGAGGTGCGCAGCCAGCAGGAGCCCGACGATGAATCCGCCGATGCGCTGCGGGCCGCTGCACCAGAGGCGCGCGCAGAGATCCTCGAACCGGTACCACTCAATTGAGGCGTCCCGCGCCGTTACCGGTGCGCGACGGACTCGGTCCGGCGCGGGTGCGGTTACGGGGCGGGGCCGTGCTCGTCGAATTGGCTGACCGGTTCGGGGAACGTGCAGCGGCCAAGGTGCGGGACGGCGAAGTGGTGACATCCGACGGGAGCGTCGTCGGCGTGGGAACGGTATTGCCGCCTGGTGCCTTCGTCTATCTGTATCGCGAACTGCGCGAAGAAGTCCCGGTGCCCTTCGACATGCCGATCCTGCATCGCGACGACGACATTGTCGTGGTCGACAAGCCGCACTTCTTGGCAACGATGCCTCGGGGCAGCCATGTCGCACAGACGGCGCTTGTCCGGCTGCGGCGTGAACTGGACATACCCACGTTGTCGCCGGCGCACCGGTTGGACCGGCTGACGGCGGGGGTGCTCTTGCTCACGGCGCGGCGTGAGGTGCGGGGCGCATACCAGACGATGTTCGCGCGGGGTCTTGTCGCCAAGACGTATCTGGCGCGCGCCGCCGACGATCCGGACGTCGAACTGCCGACGGTGGTGCGCAGCCGGATCATCAAGCAGCGCGGACAGTTACAAGCGGCGGAACTGCCGGGTGAGCCGAATGCCGAGACCCTTGTCGAGCACCTTGGCGACGGCTGGTACCGGTTGACACCGCGCACCGGACGCACGCATCAGCTGCGGGTACATATGGCTTCGCTGGGGCTCCCGATCGTCGGGGACCCGTTGTACCCGAACGTGATCGATGTTGCACCCGACGACTTCTCCCGGCCGCTTCAGCTCGTTGCACACCGCCTCGAGTTCGACGATCCGATCTCGGGAGGGCGGCGCACGTTCGTCAGCCGACGCTCTCTAGCTTGACCCCGCGGCGATGACCGCACGATTGCGCGCCGCCACCACTGGCAGATCGACCTTCATGATCTGCCGGTCATAGGTCAGGTATCCGTTGACCTCGTTTTCGACATCCGTTGTCTGGGTGTAGACGGCAGCCGACAAGCCGATCTCACGCACGATTCTCTCGAGGTCGAGGCTGACCTCCACGTAGCGTTGGGTCAGCCGCGCCTTGCTGTCGGTCATCTCGTAGGCCATCGGTGGCCCGGGCCACCGATGGCCCTCATCTATCAGGCCGAGCCCGCCGTACTCACCGTTGACGGTCACCCTGCCGTCACGTAGGACCGGTCGGCCGGGGCCCACATAGGTGTGATCGTCGAAGATGTCGCCGGTCCTGCTGTCACCACGGGACTTGCAGCAGTTCGCCCCACTGTTGGGGACCACCATGCGGGTTGGGTCCTCGGCCTTCACCGCTCTGGCGACCCTGGCCGTGTCGTACTCGCCCCAGCCCTCGTTGAACGGCACCCAGCCGACGATCGACGTGACGCTGCTCAGCTGATGGACCATTTCGGAGAGTTCGTTCTCGAAATGTGCCTGGGCTTGCCGCCGCGGTGTCGGAGCAGGACCCGTCGGGATGTCGAGCGACACCTCCAGCGACGGCATGTCCTGCCACACCAGAAGTCCCAGCTTGTCGGTCCAGTAGTACCACCGCGCGGGTTCGACCTTGGCGTGCTTGCGGACGAAGTTCATTCCAAGCGCTTTGATCTGCTCGAGGTCGAACTTCAGTGCCCCATCGGTCGGTGCGGTGTAGATCCCGTCCGGCCAGTAGCCCTGATCCAGGGGACCGTGCAGGAACGTGATCTTGCCGTTCAGCGCGATACGCGACCTGCCCTGCAGCATCTTTGACCGTGCCGATCGTTCGCAGGCCGCCGTAACTGGAAACCTCGTCGATCACCGCACCGGACCGGCTGACCAGTCGCGCGGTCAGGTCATACAGATACGGATCTTCGGGCGTCCACAGGTGCGGGGACGGCACCTGCAGGCGCAGCGCGGCACCGGGCTTTCCCGACGCGCGTGCCACGACCTGACCACCCGGTTTGGAGACGATCACCTCGGCGCGCTGATCGATCGCGCCCGAAACACGCGGTGTCACAGTGAAACTGGTCAGATCTGGCGTTATGTCGAGTTTGTCGATGTATGACCTGGCCACCGGCTCCATCCAAACCGTCTGCCAGATACCCGATGCGCCGGTGTAGAAGAGTCCGGCAGGGTTGTAGCGCTGCTTGCCGACGGCGAAGGCGCCGTTTTCGTTGCGGTCCTCGACACGCACGGTCAGCTCCTGCGGTCCTGATGTGCGCAGCGCGCTGGTGATGTCCGCGCTGAACTCTGTGTACCCGCCCTCGTGACGTGCCACCTGTTTGTTGTTCACCCACACGGTCGCGATCTGGTCGACGGCGCCGAAGTGAAGCAGCACGTGCTGGTTGTCCCAGTCGTCAGGAACCTCAAACACCTTGCGGTACCACATCTGATCGTCGTGGCGCTGTATCCCCGACAATGCTGACTCTGTCGGGAAGGGCACCAGGATCTGCTCGCGGTAGTCGCTTTGCGCGGGTTGCCCGGTGGCTGCGCCCTTCGCGGGCCGGCCGGTATAACCCCATAGGCCGTTGAGGTTCAACCATTTCGGTCGAGACAGCTGCGGGCGCGGATACTCGGGCAGCGCGTTGTTCGGTCCGACCAGCGGGGTCCACATGGTCGACAACGGCGGCGTCTTCGGTTGCCAGACATCGGCGGCGTTGGCCGTCGCATTCACGATCGCGATGCTGCCCAACAACGCCAGGCCCAGGGCCATGGCGGTGACCCGCAAGCGGGCACGAAGGGTGGCGTGTGCAGGCATGAGCATTCCCCAGAATCCGAAGCAGTCGGGACCGACCTGGCGGCGCCAAACCCGAAGGTTCCCCCAGCACGCCGTTGCGTCGCAGCAAACTTACCGGGAAGATGTTGCCGAAGGAAGTAGGCGAGCTTGGCAATTTGGCCAGAATCATCGACGGTACGCGTTGGACATCCACTCAGCAAACTTGATTTGTATGCGTACCCATCGTCGGTTAGGAGGAAGAGCGCATCTTTCCCGACGTCAGCTACGAACATGTGCAATCTTGCATCCAAAATACGAAACGGTGGCGTCCGTCGACACGCGGCGGCGTGCCTTCCGCGCCGCGCCGGCTTCTGCGCTTACCGCACAGCAAAGTCAACTCGAATCCGCAGGACTGTCGCAGCCGAACCGCATCGGCCTGCATCGTCCTTTCCGATCACACCGGGCACGGGAGCTGCGACAATCGCATGCGCGGCGTCTTGCCGAAGGTCCTGAAGGAGCGAAAACGTGCGCAAGTTATGGCTGTGTGCCACGGCAATTCTGTTCGCCGGCGGGTTGGTCACTGTAAGTACGCCCACGGCCAACGCCACGGTATGCGGATCAGTTGGCGGCAGGTTCGTCGACGTCAGCGGATGCAGCGACCCGTTTTCGTATCTCAACGAAGCACTGCCTCCGCCGCCGCCCCCGCCGCCACCACCGCCCCCGCCTGGTGCGCCGCCACCCCCACCGCCCCCCGCCGCCGGTGTACTACGTACCGCCGGCGCCGAACGTCGATGTGTGCGCCAGTGTGGGTCGGCGCATCAGTGTCAGCGGTTGTGTCTAGCGGCCGATTGAGTCGATGTACCTGATCACCGGGGCCGGTGGCGGGGTCGGCGGCGTCAGCCGCACTGTCGTCGAGTTGTTACTCGGCGATGGTGAGCAGGTGCGGGCCATGGTGCGTCGGGAAGACGAGCGTGCGCAACAACTTCGGGAGTTGGGAGCCGAGGTTGTCGTCGGTGATCTGAGGCGTGCCGCCGACATCGTCGATGCGCTGGCCGGTGTTCACCGCATGTTCTTCAACATGAGTGTGTCGGCCGACTACCTGCTGGCCACTACCGAGGTCTGCGCGGCGGCACTGGAGCGCGGACGCCTTGATGCGATCGTCAACATGTCGCAGATGACGGTGTCGCAGATGACACTGACCAGCACCGGCGAGTCCGAGCATCAGCGCTTGCACTGGCTCGCCGAACATGTGCTCAATTGGTCGGGGCTGCCCGTAATTCACGTCCGTCCAACGGTTTTCCTGGAGAATCCGTTGTTCTCGATGCTGGGGGCACAGACTGTGAAGCGCCGCGGCGTGCTTGCGTTGCCGTTCGGGACGGGTCACACGTCGCCCATCGCCGCCGCCGACGTCGCCGCCGTCGTGGTGGCTATTCTGCATGGTCCCGCGGATCGCATAGGGAAGGTGTACGAGCTGACCGGTCCCGAGGTGCTCGACATTGACGGCCTCGCCGAGCAGTTCGCCACCGCGCTCGGACGACCGATAACCGCCGAGAATCTCTCGCCCGAGGACCAGGGCAGACTGCTGAACTCCGTCGAGCTGCCCGAACACGTTGCGCAGCACATCGCGACGATGGCGCGATTACATCGCGAGGATCGTTACAACCGCCACTCCGAGGACGTCGAGCTCATCATCGGTCGAGCGGCCCAATCCGTCGCGCAGTACGTGAGGCAACATCGCGGTCTGTTTGACTGACCTGCGTGGACCGCACATTATTTGACCGCCTGTTCGACCTGACCGACCGCACCGTCATCGTCACGGGCGGTACCCGCGGCATCGGGCTGGCCCTCGCGGAGGGTTTCGCCCTTGCCGGCGCCCGCGTTGTGGTGGCCAGCCGCAAAGCGCAAGCCTGTGAGCAGGCCGCACAGCATCTGCGCGGGCTCGGCGGTGAGGCCATCGGCGTCCCCACTCACCTGGGAGAGGTGGACGCGCTCGAGGAGCTTGTGCGCAGGACCGTCGAGGAGTTCGGCGGCATCGACGTGGTGACCAACAATGCCGCCAATGCGCTGGCACAGCCCGTCGGCGAGATGACCCCAGAGGCGTTGACCAAGTCGTACGAGGTGAATCTGCGCGGACCGGTGTTCCTCGTGCAGGCGGCCCTGCCGCATCTGAAGGCCAGTTCACACGCCTCGGTGGTGAACATAATCTCCACCGGGGCGTTCAACTTCGCGCCGGGAACAGCGATCTATTCGTCGAACAAGGCGGCGTTGATGTCCTTCACCCGATCGATGGCCGCCGAGTACGCATCGGCAGGTATCCGGGTGAACGCCATCGCACCGGGGCCCGTCGACACCGACATGATGCGGAACAACCCGCAGGAGGCCATCGACCGCATGGCCGGCAGCAACCTGATGAAGCGTCTCGGCACGCCGGATGAGATGGTCGGCGCCGCACTACTTTTGGCGTCCGATGCGGGAAGCTATATGACTGGAACGGTGATCATCGCTGACGGTGGCGGAACGCCTCGGTAGCGTCGGCCATCACCCCGCCCGTCGACGCCAGAATCTGGCTGCGGTTCTCCAGATGCAGTGCCGCCTCCAGGCTCGATGCGTCAAGGTTGGCCCACAGCACCTGCTTGGTGGATTCGACACCGAACTTGCCGTAGCTGCAAAGTGTTTCGGCGATGGCGAGAGCATCGTCGACCACGGTCGCGTCGGAACAGATGCGTGACACCAAGCCGAGCCGCAGAGCCTCGTCCGCGTCGACCGCTCGCGCGGTCAGGATGAGGTCGAACGCCGGGCCCGCGCCGACGATGCGGGGCAATGTGTAGCTGACGCCGATGTCGCATCCGCCGAGGCCGAGCTTGATGAACTGCGTGCAGAACCGTGCGGATTCGGACGCGATCCGGATGTCGCAGGCCAGCGCGATACCCATTCCGCCGCCGTAGGCCGGCCCGTTGACCGCCGCGATCACCGGCTGCCGGAGTCGATGGATCTTCGCGGTGAGGTCGGCGATCCTCTCTTGCCAACGCATTCCGGACCGGGGGAACTCGGTTCCCCCACCCGCATTGTTGGGGTTCGGATCCGTCAGGTCGAGCCCCGAGCAGAAGCCCCGCCCCGTGCCGGTGAGCACGGCGACCCGGCAATCGTTGTTGGCGCGGATGCCGTCGAGCGCGGCGTGCAGGTCTTCGACAAGCTCGTATGACAGTGCATTGAGCTTTTCCGGTCGATTCAGCGTCAGGACGGCGATGTCAGGCCGCGGGTACGTCAATTCGAGGTGGGGCATGGCGACACGTTATCCCCCTGAACAAGGGCATTCAGATGGCGCTGCGCCATCCGGTGACGCCGACGACGATCATCCGCAGCTGCTTGACCGCGATGCGCCTGATCTCGTCGAGCGCGACGGAGTCGTTGGCGTCATCGATGGATTCTGCGATCGAGATCATCGAGTTGACGAACAGGCTCGCCAGGATGTTGAGATCCTCCCCGCTCCACGTATTGAGCCCGGGAAAGCGGGCGAGGTCGATCGCCAGTTCCGACGTGATCAGACGGATCTCGGTGCGGATGGCGTACCGGAGCACGGTCACCCCGCTGGAGCGCTCACGGCCGATGAAGCGCCAGTGTTCGCGACGTTCGTTGACGCCCTGGATCAGAATGTCCACCGACGACTCGATGACCCGGTTCGGATCGAGCTTGCCTGCCCGCGCACCGCGCAACATGTCGCGAAGGGCGCGGAACGACTCGTCGATGAGCACGAGGCCCAGCGCCTCCATCGTTTCGAAATGGCGATAGAAGGCCGCAGGCACGATGCCCGCTTCACGAGTCACTTCCCGCAGGGACAACGCGGCGAAGCTGCGGTCCTCCAGCAGTCGCAGGGCAGCGGCGACGATTGCCCGCCTGGTGGCCTCCTTGCGCTCCTCCCTGGAGAGGGTGTCGCGGGACCGGGACTTGCTTGACCTGCTCGAACGGCTCGTTCGTGAACTGGGCGTACGATCGTTCACTTTGTGAAACCTACCACAACCTGCGCGAATCTGTTGACGGGGGCATCGGAACCGGCGCACGGTATACAAGTGTTTACTCAAAAGTCCACTCAAACTTTGACACGCCGCGTGCGACGGTCGCCTCTTCTGGAGTTGCTGACCGGCCCCCACGGCGTGGATCGATACACCGAGCTGGTCGACCCGACCTGGACCCGGGCAGACGCCCGCGCGAAGGTGATCGCAGTGCGTCGTCAGACCCCCCGCAGCGTCACTCTGACGCTGGAACCGAATCAGGCGTTCACTGGTTTTCGCGCCGGCCAGCACATCAACCTCACCGTCGAGATCAACGGCCGTCGCCGCACCCGCCCCTACTCACCGGCCAGTGCCGAGGGTTCCCCGTACATCGAGCTGACGATCGGCCGCCACGACGGCGGGCTGGTCTCCACCTACCTCTGCGACCACGCCCGCCCGGGAATGGTCGTCGGGCTGGACTCCGTCGGTGGGGACTTCACTCTTCCTGCGGTGCGGCCCCGTCGCGTCCTGTTCGTGTCGGGCGGCAGCGGCATCACCCCGGTGATGTCGATGTTGCGCACGATGCGCAACGAGGGGTCCGATCGCGAGATCGCCTTCATCCACTACGCACGCAACGCGCAGGAAGCGTGCTACGCAGACGAGCTCGGCGCGATGTCCGGTGTCCGGGTACTGCATGGCTACACCCGAGCCGGACAGGGCGATCTCACCGGCTATTTCGATGCGGACCACCTGGCCGTTGCGATGCCTGAGCCCGACGCGGTCTACGTGTGTGGTCCGCAGGCACTCGTCGATGCCGTCCGGACGCACTTCCCGAACGCGTTGTCGGAAAGCTTCGTCCCACCTGCATTCGCCCCGTCGACCGAGACGTCCGGCGGCCGAATCGCATTCACCGACAGCGGTGTCGAGGTGACCGACGACGGCAGGCCACTGCTCGAGCAGGCCGAGGCATCGGGCCTCACGCCGGAAAGCGGATGCCGGATGGGCATCTGCGGCAGCTGCACCCGCCGCAAGACCAGCGGCGTCGTCAAGAACCTGATCACCGGAACCGTATCCAGTAACGAATCGGAAGACGTGCGTATCTGTGTGTCCGCCCCCGTCGGCGACGTCGACATCGCGCTTTAGATCCGAAACGGACCAGAAAGGACAAGCCATGACTACAGCCACCACCCCACAACCGAAGACCATCGCGAAAACCGTTGGCGGCAAGACCGTCACCATGAGCCCCGAGCAGGCCGACGCGTTCGGCCGCGAACTCGACGCGCTGAAGGAGCGTGTGATCGCCGACCTCGGCGAACGCGACGTCACCTACATCCGCCGGATCATCAAGGCGCAGCGCGGTCTGGAGGTCGCCGGCCGTGCAATGCTCTTCGGCGGCATCTTCCCGCCGTTCTGGCTCGCAGGCACTGCGATGCTGGGCATCTCGAAGATCCTCGACAACATGGAGATCGGCCACAACATCATGCACGGCCAGTACGACTGGACCGGCGATCCGACGTTGGCGGGCAAGAACTTCGAATGGGACACCGCCTGCCCGGCCGACCAGTGGCGGCACTCGCACAACTACATGCACCACACCTACACCAACATCGTCGGCATGGACCGCGATGTGGGCTACGGGATCTTGCGGATCACCGAGGACCAGAAGTGGAAGCCGTACTTCCTCGGCAATCCCGTGTGGGCATTCCTGCTGATGGTGCTGTTCCAGTACGGCGTCGCGCTGCACGAAATGGAGACCGAACGCATCACCGCGGGCGAGATCTCGATTGCGGACAAGCGCGAGATCCTCGAGGGGATCTGGCGCAAGACCAAGAAGCAGACCCTCAAGGACTACGTGGCGTTTCCGCTGCTGGCCGGCCCGTTCGCGCCCTGGGTGTTCGCCGGGAACATGACCGCGAACCTGATGCGCAACGTCTGGTCCAACGTGATCATCTTCTGCGGACACTTCCCTGAGGACGTGCAGGAGTTCTCCATCGAGGAAACCAAGGCCGAGACGCGTGGCCAGTGGTACTTCCGTCAGATCTTGGGATCGGCGAACCTGACCGGCGGCAAGCTCTTTCACATCTTGAGCGGCAACCTGTCGTTCCAGATCGAGCACCATCTGTTCCCCGACATCCCGGCGCACCGCCATGCCGAGATCGCGCCCGAGGTGCAGGAGATCTGCAAGCGTTACGGCATCCCCTACAACATGGGACCGCTGCCGCGGCAGATCGCCACTGTCTGGCGCAAGATCTTCAAGCTCGCGCTGCCCAGCTAGCTGTTACGTCTGACAGACCGGACACCAGTGGGAGACACGATCTCCGCTGGTGTCCGACTGTATGAGCGTGCCGCACCGCCGGCACGGACGTCCCACCCGGCCGTAGACCCACAGGTCGCGGCCGGCTCGGGTGTCTCCGGTCGTGGTTCGGTTGACGCGGGAACGGTTGAGCCACAACATGTCACGGGCGCGCTGCACCATGCGTAACGGGTCCTTTACCCTGCCCACCGGCGTCGTGGGGAGATATCCGGTGACGAAGCACAACTCATTGGCGTAGACGTTGCCGACTCCGGCCATCACCCGCTGATCCAGCAGCGCATCGGCGAGAGGCCGTTCAGGATCCGTTGTGAGGTTCTCCCTCGCGACGCGCGGCTCCCAGTCGTCACCGAGCAGGTCGGGCCCGAGGTGAGCGACGGCGTCCATGTCATGGTCGCGTTTGAGGATCTCCAGCACACCGAGGTCGACGCCCGCGGTACGGGAATCCGCAGTTTCTAAGATGATTCGGATCTTGTGTGGCTGGACCCGGCGGATCTGGCCGCCGACCAGCCAGGCCCCGTCCATCTTGAGATGCGAATGGATACTCGCGTCTCCCGCGCGGATGAACAGGTGCTTACCGCGGCTGATCACCTCGTCGACGACGCAGCCGGTCAGGTCCACGGTCGCGAACTTCGGGACCCGTACGTCGCAACGCGTCAGAGGCTTGTCCGCGAGTGCCTCACGCAGCTTGGCCGCGGTACGAAAGACGGTGTCGCCCTCAGGCACGCGTCACCTCAGCCGCAGACCACGCGGCGTGCGCGAGAAGCCAGCACCGACCAGCGCTTCCTGTACTGCTGCGCGCTGCCCGTCGGCGCCCGGCTCCAACACCGAGACGCCGTTGACCTTCTCGATGAGGAACGCCTGTACGCGCCCTGCGCTCACCAGATTGCCCAGGGCCGCCGCAGCGGCGGAATGGACCTCGGTGTCGTCGGTGAAGCTCAGCAACGAGCGGCCGCCCCGTTCCAGGAACCACGCCAGTTCGCCGTCTACCAGGGCCACGAGTGCGCCGGCCTTACGGCCAGGGCGGTGCGCAGTTTCGGCAATGTCTGCGTCGGCGATTTTGCGAGTCGGCCACGGCAGCGCGGCCCCATAGGGATTCGCCGGATCGGCGGCGGCCATCACCACAGCGTGATATTCGCGATGGTCGGGATCGATCCCGTCGAGGTAGGACCGCAGCCTGTCAACCGTGGACGCCACTGCGAACTGGGCGCCTCCCAGCGACTCGACGAAGTACCCACGCTGGCATCGCCCCGCGTCCTCGAACGCCGTCAGCACCTTGTAGAGCATGGCGAAGCCGCCCGGTATCTCTTCTGCCGCGACCGCGCCCTTGGTCAGCACGCCGTGGCGGTTGAGCATCAGCTCGGCCTGGAAGTGTGCGCGCACAGTGGATTCCGGCTCGGCGGCGGGAAGTGCCGACCAGCGGCCGGCGACCGTCGGGTCCGAGGTGCGGGCCTGTGCGTGGGCAACGCTGTAGCGGCTCAACCGCGGCGGACGTTGACGTTGTCGGTGAGCGGGTGAGCCGTGGCGCCCCGACGACCGGCGCGGGCCCGACAGCAAGGCCCGCACCGGAGCGAATGTATCGCCGGTGACCCAGCCCGCCCAGATCAGTTCCCACAGCGCCTGTTTCAACTCGTCGTTCGGATTGTCGGGAGTTGACGGAAGGAGGTGTCAGCGAGCTGACGGAAGAAATATGCCCCGCCCCGGTCGAGCGCTTCCATGATCGCCCGGTGCGTGTCGTTGAGCTCGATCTGGGCCGGCGCGGCGAGGGTCAACGGTGCCGACTCGGCGGAATGGAAGGCGATCCAGCCGTCCCCGCCACCGATCTGTCCCGCACCCGACCACGTGACCTCGCCGGCGGCCAGCAACTCGTCGAGCATGGCGGGCTGGTAGTCGCGGACGCGCTGACCGAACACCAGCGGCTCGACCGCCGACGCCGGTATCGGCACACCCGCCAGCTGCTCGATGACCTGGGCCAGACCGTCCACCCCCGAGTTGTGCGTGGACCCGACCTGCTGCCACGCGGGCAGGAAACGGCCGTACGCGGCGGTGCTGACCGGCTCGACCTGCGCCCGTAGCGCAGCCAGCGACCTGCGGCGCAGGATCTTGAGAACCTCGGCGTCGCACCATTCGATGGATTCGGCCACCGGGCCCGATGTCGCTGCCGGTGCGGCTCCGGTGGTGAACTCGCCGCGGATGAGCTTGCCGTCGCTCGCCATTCGGCCCAGCAGGTCGGCGGCGACCCGTAGGCCGAGGCCGAACCGGGCTGCGGCGTCATGGCTCGTGAACGGTCCGCGTGTGCGGGCATAGCGGCCGAGTAGCTCGCCCAGCGGATCGTCGACCGATTCGGTGAAGGCCGTCGGCACCCCAACCGGCACGGCCACCCCGACGCCGTCGCGCAGCAGGCCGATGTCCTCGACTGCCACCCACCAGACCTGGTCGGCGAACGACACCGTCAGCGCACGCTTGGTCGCCCGCAGACCATCCAGCCATCCGCTTATCTCGGTGCTCGTGCATCGCTCGGCGATCTCGGCTTCGGTCAGCGGACCCAGCACCCGCAGGAGATCGGCGATGCCCTCGGCATCGCGAGCCCGGCGATCCTCGCTGAGGTGCTGTAGCTGGCTCGCTGTGGCGGCGATGACTTGCGGATCGAGCAGCTCACGCAGCTCCACCCGGCCGAGCAGTTCGGCCAGAAGCACGCTGTCCAGCGACAGGGCCGCGGCGCGGCGCTCGGCCAGCGGGCTGTCGCCCTCGTACATGAACGCGCCGACGTAACCGAACAACAGGGACGCCGCGAACGGCGACGGAGTGGCGGTCTCGACTTCGACTATCCGCAGGCGGCGCTGTGCCACCCGGCTGCATCAGCTCGGTCAGTGCGGGGACGTCGTAGACGTCCTGCAGGCATTCGCGGACCGCTTCCAGCACGATCGGGAAGTCCGGATACTTGCGTGCGACGTCGAGCAGCTGCGCGGCGCGCTGCCGTTGGTGCCACAACGGTGACCGCTTGCCGGGATGCCGACGCGGCAGAAGCAATGCGCGGGCGGCACATTCGCGGAACCGCGAGGCGAACAGGGCCGAGCCACCGACCTCCGCGGTGACGATGGGCTCGATCTCGTCGGCGTCGAACACGAAAATGTCAGCACCCGGCGGCGTGTCCTCGGTGTCGGGCAGTCGCACGATGATGCCGTCGTCGGACGCCGTCGGCTTCTCATCGATGCCGTAGCGCTCGCGCAGCCGACGGGAGACCGCCAGGGCGAGCGGACCGTGCACCCGCAATCCATAGGGGGAGTGCAGGATGACCCGCCAGTCGCCGAGTTCATCGCGGAAGCGCTCCACCACGAACGTGGCGTCTGTCGGCACTACCCCGGTCGCCTGCCGCTGCTCATCGATCAGCTGCCACAGGTTGTCCGAGGCGAATTCGTCGAAACCCATTGTGCGGCAACGTTCGGTGAACTCGTCACGGCCGAGTTGAGCCAGCTCACCGGTGAACGCCCCGACAGCCGCGCCCAGCTCGGGAGGGCGTCCCACACTGTCGCCGCGCCAGAACGGCAGCCGGGCAGGCTGCCCCGGTGCCGGCACGACCAGTACCCGGTCATGGGTGATCTCGGTGATCCGCCAACTGGTAGCCCCGAGCGAGATCACGTCGCCCGGACGCGACTCGTAGACCATCTCCTCGTCGAGTTCACCGACCCGCGAGGGCTTCTCGGAGTCAGTGGCCAGAAAGACGGTGAACAGGCCGCGGTCGGGGATCGCGCCGCCGGATGTCACCGCCAGCCGCTGCGCGCCCGGCCGGGCCGTCAGCGTGCCCGTGTCGCGGTCGTACACCAGCCGCGGCCGCAGTTCGGCGAATTCGGTGGACGGGTACTTGCCGGACAGCAGGTCCAGCGTCGCCTCGAAGGCGCTGCGCGGCAGCGTGGCGAATGGGGCGGTACGGCGGACCGCGTCGAACCATCGGTCGGCGTCCAATGGCTCGAGGGCAGACGCCGCGACGGTGTGCTGTGCCAGCACGTCGAGCGGATTCGCAGGCACCCGCATGGTCTCGATCTCACCGGCCAGCATCCGCTCGACGGTGACCGCACACCCGATGAGATCCGTTCGGTGTTTGGGGAACAGCACACCCGCCGAGATCTCGCCGACCTGGTGACCGGCGCGACCGATGCGCTGCAGACCGCTGGCCACCGACGGGGGCGCCTCGACCTGGATCACCAGGTCGACCGCACCCATGTCGATGCCCAACTCCAGGCTGGACGTCGCGACGACCGCCTTGAGCCGCCCGCTCTTGAGGTCGTCCTCGACCTCGGCACGCTGTTCCTTGCTGACGGAACCGTGGTGCGCGCGGGCGAGCAGCGTCGGGGCGCCGAACGACGCTCCGCTGGCCATCAGCTGTGCCGGGAAGCCGCCGCCCACCTTCGGGTTGTGCGCCATGGATACGTCGGCATCCGTGCGGTCGGCGTGAATCTCGTTGAGACGCGAGGTGAGTCGCTCGGCCAGTCGCCGGGAGTTGGCGAAAACGATCGAGCTGTTGTGCGCCTCGATCAGATCGACAATGCGCTCCTCGACGTCGGGCCAGATGGTGTTGTTCTCGAGGTTGGCCATATCCGGAACGGGCACAGTCACCGACAGGTCGAAGGTCTTGGCCGCCGGCGGCGCGACGATGGTCGTGCGCGCCTGACCGGACAGGAACCGCGCCACCTCCTCAGGCGGGCGGACTGTTGCGGACAGCCCGATTCGTTGGGCGGGCTTGTCGAGTAGTTGGTCGAGCCGCTCCAGGGACAGGGCCAGGTGCGCCCCGCGCTTGGTACCAGCGACGGCATGTACCTCGTCGACGATGACCGTCTGCACCTCGGTGAGCGTCTCCCGGGCTGCCGAGGTGAGCATCAGGAACAGCGACTCCGGCGTGGTGATGAGGATGTCCGGAGGTCTGGTGATGAGCTCGCGGCGACGGGCGGGTGTGGTGTCCCCGGACCGCACGCCGACGCTGATGTCGGGCGCGGAAACCCCACTACGCTCGGCGAGGCGGCCGATGCCCGTCAACGGGGTCCGAAGGTTGCGTTCGACGTCCACGGCCAGCGCCTTGAGCGGCGACACGTAGAGGACCTGTGTTCCCCCCGTCGCGGGCCGGGGTTGCGATGAGGCCAGGCGGTCGATGGCCCACAGGAACGCCGCCAGCGTCTTACCGGAACCCGTGGGCGCGATGACGAGCGTGTTGTCGCCGTCGGCGATGGCCGACCACGCCTGCGCCTGTGCGGGGGTCGGCTCGGCGAACGTGCCCGTGAACCACTCGCGGGTCAGCGGGCTGAACCGCGCGAGGGGGGTGGTGCTCATCTAGCCATCGTGCAGGAGCCCACCGACAAATGTCAGGGGCGGGCGGCCGCGATGGCGTCGGCCAGCGCGTCGGGAATCCCGGGCACCCGCGCGGCGCCGTCGAGAATGATGTGCGCACATGCCTCGGCGATACGGTCGATGTCGATCGACGGGTCCAGCATTCGCTGCCGGCACATCTCGAGAGTGAAGGCGATCCATCCGTAGGCGACGATGCGAAGGTCGCGCTCGACCTTGGAGTCCAGGTGGTCGCCGCCGAACGCGGCGACGATGCGATCGACCTGACGGTCGGTATCGGTGTCCTCGATGCCACGCAGGACAGGGTCGGAGCTGCCGTTGCCCACGTAGGCCGCCCACGCGACGTTCGGGTTCTCCTCGTAGTAGCGGAGGTAGGCGATGACACCCTCTCGCAACTGGTCGAACAGTCCCAGGCCGGGCTTGGGCGGGGTGTTGGTGGCCTCGAAGAGCCGCTCGCCCTCGGCGCGCAGCACCGCCGCGAAGAATGCCCGCTTGTCGGGAAAGTAGTGGTACATCAGCGCGCGGGACACACCCGCCTTCTCGGCGATCTCGTCGATACGGACCTCGTCGTACGGGCGCTGGCCGAACACCTCGGCACCCAGCGTGAGAAGTTCGGCGCGCCGGTCGGCAGGGGAGAGCCGCCGTCGGGGTTCAGCCATCAGCCCATCTTAGTTGACACATGTCCAACAGCATCAATGTGCACGCACCGAACCCGCCCCGATCCAGTTCCAGTGGCGCAACCTTCCGTCTTGCTGTGGATCTGCTGCGTAACCCCGGAGGCCCGTTCGGTCCGTGGGAGCATCGAGCGTGCCGATCGAAGATCCCACCGAACGCGTCGCCGAACTGGAGCGCCAACTCGCGGAAGCGAGAGCGGCCGTCAGGCGGTTCCCGTTCGGGGACGCCGAGATGCCGCCGTTCGATTACCCGGGTCAGAACCGTTCGTCCCCGCCGTATGAGGTGGCCCTCGCCCCCGCGCCCCGGCGGGTCCCGTTCCGATTCCTGCTTGCCGAGGCCCTTCCGTTCCGGTGGTGGTACGTCTTCGCGATGTTCATCGTGGCGATCCCTCCCATCATCGTGTGGATCATGGAACCGCGATTGGTTCTGCCTGCGGCGGTGTTGGTGCTGCTGCTGATCTACGGTTTCCACCTCCGCGGAGTGGCGACGCGCCTCGCGCTGCTGAAATGGGGCCAGGTCGCAACGGTCGCGGGCGCCGAAGTCCTCTCGCGGGGAACCTATTACGGCGGGACCACGTACTCGAACGTCGTCCTGCCCGTCGCCCGCGGCTGGACCGTCACGCGGCCGATGTGGAGCGGTCCGAAAACCAAGACTCGCATCCGTTACGCGCTCGGCGGTCAGGTGGGCGACATCACCGTCGGGGGGCGCGAATACCTCGACGGTGTGGTTCTCGCCGATCAACGGCACCCGCAGCGCGCCCTGTGCGTGACATCGTTTCCCTACGACCTCGACCGCGATGACACCGGCAACTGGTCCGGCCGGTTGCGCGTCCGCCTGCAGATCGGGATGGTGTGCTGGCTGCTCATCATGATCGGCTGGGTCGGCGGCGCTGCGCTGCTGTTCCACAGCTACCAGTCCTACCGCGAATCGCTGCCCGTATCGTCTGATCCGACCGTATCGCCTCAGTTGCCGACGGTCTCAGCCCAGCGGGGCAAAGAATTGATAATCAACGGCGCCAACGAAACTCGGTCGATCGTGTGTGACGGTAACGACGTCGTGGTGAACGGTTCGACCGAACAGGTCGACATCACCGGCCACTGCCTGCGCCTCACCGTCTCCGGTAGTGAGAACCACGTCAGCATCGACGTCGTCGATGCCATCACCGTCAACGGGATGAACAACGTCGTCACGTTCCGGGCGGGCTCGCCCCGCATCACAGCCGGCGGCATCGGCAACGTCGTCGAACCGGACTGAAGCATGCACCCGGGGTGGTTCGGTCAGCCGAAGTGCACACCCTGTGCCAGCGGCAGTTCTGACGAATAGTTGACGGTGTTGGTGGCCCGGCGCATGTACGCCTTCCATGAGTCCGAACCGGACTCGCGCCCGCCGCCGGTCTGCTTTTCGCCACCGAACGCGCCGCCGATCTCGGCGCCCGACGTGCCGATGTTGACATTGGCGATACCGCAGTCCGAACCGTCGGCGGACATGAAGCGTTCGGCCTCGCGCATGTCCGTGGTGAAGATCGACGACGAAAGGCCCTGTGGTACCGCATTGTTCAGCGCGATCGCCTCGTCCAGCTCGTCGTAGGTCAGGACGTACAGGATCGGCGCGAACGTCTCCGAATGCACCACCTCGGTCTGCGCGGGCATGCGGACGACGGCAGGGGCGACGTAGTAGGCGCCTTCATCACCCAGTTCGTGGCGCTCTCCGCCGGAGACCTCGCCGCCGTCGGCTCGCGCCTGTTCGAGTGCCCTGACCATGTCGCGGTATGCGGTCTCATGAATCAGGGGGCCGACCAGCGTGCCGTCGGCCGCGGGGTCACCGATCGACAACTGCCGGTACGCGGACACGATCCGGTCCACGAGTTCGTCGGCTACCGAGGAATGCACGATGAGCCGGCGCATGGTCGTACATCGCTGTCCCGCCGTGCCCGCGGCGGAGAACACGATGCCGCGCACCGCGAGATCTAGGTCGGCCGACGGCGTGACGACGGCGGCGTTGTTCCCGCCGAGTTCGAGCAGCACCTTCCCGAACCGTTGCGCCACCCGGGGCCCGACCTGCTGACCCATCCGCACCGAACCCGTCGCCGACAGCATCGCCACCCGCGGATCGTCGACGAGGCGCTCGCCGATCTCGCGGCCACCCTGGATGAGCCGGCTGATCTCGCGCGGGGCGCCCACGTCGTCGGCCGCGCGCTCGATCAGCGCCTGGCATGCCAGCGCCGTCAGCGGGGTCAGCTCCGACGGCTTCCACACGACGGTGTCGCCGCACACCAATGCGATCGCGGTGTTCCAGGCCCAGACGGCCACCGGGAAGTTGAACGCGGTGATCACTCCGACCACGCCGAGGGGATGCCAGGTTTCCATCAGCCGGTGCCCGGGACGTTCGGAAGCGATGGTCTTGCCGTAGAGCTGACGTGACAGGCCGACGGCGAACTGGCAGATGTCGATCATCTCCTGCACCTCGCCGAGGGCTTCGGAGGTGATCTTGCCCGCCTCGACCGTGACGAGCGTCGCGACATCGGCTTTGTGCTCGACCAGGAGCTCACCGAGGCGCGCCACCAGTGCACCGCGGACCGGTGCCGGGGTGGTTCGCCATGACGTAAACGCTTGCGCCGCTTCGGCAATGGCGGCATCGGTCTGTTGCAGGGTGGTCTCGCCGATGGTGAACAGTACGTCGCCGGTGATCGGGGTGCTGGCCTGCAGGCCGTGCTTGCCGGGCTCGGCGAGGTCAACCGTTGAGCCGATGGCCGCCAACGCACTGCGAACCTGGGTGCGCAGATCGTCGGCGGTCGGCAGTTGCGTCTTTTGCATGGTCGTCATGATTGATGCGGCTTTCTCGTAGACCTCGGATGAATCGTCAATGCGCGTGCGCTCATTTGGCGCCTCTGCTCGGATACAGTGCGGCCATGCGCGAACCGCTCGACGACATCGACCGCGTGCTGGCGCGTGAGTTGGTCGTCGACGGCCGGGCCACGCTGGCCCACCTCGCGGAAGCGGCGGGTCTGTCGGTATCGGCGGTCCAGTCACGTGTGCGACGCCTCGAGGCCCGGGGTGTGGTGGTCGGATATTCGGCCAGGATCAATCCTGAAGCCGTCGGCAACATGTTGTCGGCGTTCGTGGCCATCTCTCCTCTCGATCCCTCTCAACCCGATGATGCTCCTGCGCGGCTCGAACACATCGATGCCATCGAGTCGTGTCACTCGGTGGCCGGCGAGGAGAGCTACATCCTGCTGGTACGTGTCGAGTCTGCGCGGGCGCTGGAAGACCTGCTGCAACGAATTCGGACGGCAGCGAACGTTCGCACCCGAAGCACCATCATCTTACAAACTTTTTACGATAGACGCGACTCTGTACCGTAACTGTTACGGTCAGATGGGCTGGATCACCGTAAAAATTCTGCTAAAATCGGTGCATGACCGCTCTCCTGACGCAATCTGCCCACGAAGTCGCGGCCTCCCCGGTCCGTCCCGACGACGTCCGCGACGTACTGGCCGAAAGCATCCTGGCCGACGGCTTGGACCTCGTTCTCGACATCGACCGCTCATCTGGCTCGTACCTGGTCGACGCCCGCACCGGCAAGCGCTACCTCGACATGTTCACGTTCTTCGCATCGTCGGCGCTGGGTATGAACCATCCGGCGCTGGCCGGCGACGAGGACTTCCGCGCCGAACTCGCTGCGGCGGCGGTGAACAAGCCGAGCAACTCCGACGTCTACAGCGTGCCCATGGCGCGCTTCGTCTCCACATTCGCGCGCGTGCTGGGCGACCCTGCGCTACCTCACCTGTTCTTCGTCGAC
Organism: uncultured Actinomycetota bacterium; assembly: GCA_963843135.1. GTDB lineage: Bacteria > Actinomycetota > Actinomycetes > Mycobacteriales > Mycobacteriaceae > Mycobacterium. The sequence goes on along the minus strand of CAWJJA010000014.1, from coordinate 160,417 downwards.
GGGGGAGCGCTCGCCGTCGAAAACGCACTGAAGGTCGCGTTCGACTGGAAGAGCAGGCACAACGAGGCGCACGGGATCGACCCCGCGCTCGGCACCAAGGTGCTGCACCTGCGTGGAGCCTTCCACGGCCGCAGCGGCTACACGCTTTCACTGACCAACACCGACCCGAACAAGGTCGCCCGGTTCCCGAAATTCGACTGGCCCCGTATCGACGCGCCCTACCTTCGGCCCGGCGCGGATATGGATTCGGTGGAAGCGGAGTCGCTTCGCCAGGCCCGCGCGGCGTTCGAAGCCCATCCGCACGACATCGCCTGCTTCATCGCCGAGCCCATCCAGGGTGAGGGCGGGGACCGCCACTTCCGGCCGCAGTTCTTCGCGGCGATGCGTGATCTGTGCGACGAATTCGACGCGCTGCTGATCTTCGACGAGGTGCAGACGGGCTGCGGGATGACCGGAACCCCTTGGGCCTACCAGCAATTGGGAGTTACTCCCGATGTGGTCGCATTCGGTAAGAAGACCCAGGTGTGTGGTGTCATGGCCGGCCGCCGGGTCGACGAGGTGCCAGACAACGTCTTCGCGGTCAGTTCGCGGATCAACTCGACATGGGGCGGCAACCTGGCCGACATGGTGCGCTCACGGCGCATTCTGGAGGTCATCGAAGCTGACATGCTGATGACCCGGGCGACCGAGGTGGGTCGATACCTGCTCGACCGTCTCCGCGAACTCGCCGCGGAGTTCGCAGGCCTGGTGCTCGATGTCCGGGGACGCGGGCTGATGTGCGCATTCAGCCTGCCCAGCGCGGCGCAGCGCGACGAGCTGATCGGCACGTTGTGGGATCGCGGCGTGATCATGCTCGGCAGCGGCGCTGACAGCGTGAGGTTCCGGCCTGCACTGACGGTATCGCGCGACGAGATCGATGCCGCGGTCGACGCGGTGCGCGACGCGCTGCGTTAAACCTCGGTCGGCGTCGACGGGTCGGTCAGGCGCCGGATCGTCGCGCGGAGGCGGCGTAGGTCGCCGCCACCGACCAGCTCGCAGCCGTGCAGCTCGGCCAGTTTGCGTGCGGCAGGCGTGAATTCGTGGTTGGTGACCACCATGGTCCTGGTGCAATCCTGCATCGGGGCGCCGGCAACGACTTCTTGAACGGCACCCGCGCCCACCGGCCGCGACTGGCGTTTGCATTGGATGGCAAGGCGATTCGGACGCCTGCCGACGATGATGTCGACACCCCAGTCGCCGGTGATCGACGTCATGATGACCGGTGCCCCACTGGAGCGCGCGATCCGCGCGACGTGGTCCTCGAACTCCGTGCCCGACATCGCGGCGGTTACATCCTCACCTGGCTGCGCGGTGCGCACGCCGAGGATCGCACCGCGCAGGAAGTGGGGTGCCGCCACGAGGATCATCGGAGCGAGGGCGGCGACCACCAGGCTCCATCCGGGGCCGGCCCCCAGCACCCAGGCAGCCGCGCCAAAGCCGGCCGCTGCGAGCAGATGCCACTTCAGCGCCACGCGCGAATGGTAAGGGGGTGCACCGACATCGCTCACCAATCGCATCGCGTGTCACCGTGGCAATCGACACACCTCCGCGTATCCCCGCTGCGGGCACTGGCCCCACAGATCTCTGAGGACCCGAGGTTTACCCACCCCGACCGCCGGGAATTCTGCCCATTGCCTCCACCAGCGAATACGGGAGAGTCCGTCCGTGTATCAGAGTCCTGAGCGTGTCCGCCAAGACGACGCCAACGTGCGCGGCGCCGTGCGCTTCGGCGTGGTCGTTGCCCTGGTTGGCGTCGGGTTTCTGATCACGGCCGCCGTATGGGTGAGTACCTGCAGTGGCGCCACGGCCGACACGGTGGCCTGCGGGGTACCCCAGCGGGCGCTGCTCGCTGTCGGCGCACCGGTCATCCTGATGATCGGCGGACTGCGCGCCTTCCTCCGCACCTACCAGACGTGGCAAAGGCGCGAAACCTGGTGGGCGTGGCAGGGCGTCGGCTGGTTTCTACTGACCTTGATGCTGCTGGTGCTGACCATGAGCATGCCGCCGCTCGCCGGGTCGGCGGTGTTCGGCGCATGACCGCGTCCGAACAGTCATCGTCGCTGACCGCGGTCGCGCTGGTGTGCAGCCTCAAACCGAGCCCGGCACCGTCCAGTAGTGGACTCATGGCCGAGCACGTTTGCGAATGCCTGCGCGACGCAGGCGTGAAAACCGAGTCTGTGCGCTGCGCCGATTACGCGATTTCGCCTGGTGTGCAGGCGGATATGGGTGACGGCGACCAATGGCCCGGCATCCGCGCGAAGCTTCTGGCTTGCGACATTCTGGTCCTTGCGACGCCGGTCTGGCTGGGGCATCCGTCCAGCATCACGCAGCGTGTACTGGAACGGCTGGACGCCGAACTGTCCAATACCGACGACGCGGAGCGGCCGGTCATGGTTGGCAAAGTCGCATTGGTTGCGGTCGTCGGCAACGAGGACGGCGCGCACAAGACCATCGCCGACTGCTTCCAGGGGCTCAACGACATCGGATATACGATTCCGGCCCAGGGCTGCACTTACTGGAACGGTGAGGCCATGCAGTCCAAGGACTACAACGACCTCGACGAGGTGCCCGAGGCGGTCGCCTCGGCCACCGCCGCGGCGGCCCGCAACGCCGCACATCTGGCGAACGTCCTGTGTGCTCGGCGATACCCGCCTTACCAGTGATGTTCGTTTTCTCCCACATTGTCGTCGGGTAGTTCTACCGTTGAAATCAGCCCAATCAGGGCGGCCGCAGGTATGCCGGGAGAGGAGTACCGATGAAAGGCCCGAAAGATCCCGTCGACCACGCCAGGACGACACGTCCGCACGCCGGGGAATCGATGAAGGACAACAAAATAATGCCGGGGCTCATCCTGATCGGAGTGGCCCTCGTGCTGTTCGTCTCGTGCTTGGCGGCATTCGCCACCAAGCATCACGATGTCGGCCTGGCGCTGGCGTCGCTTGCCGGTGCGGGATTCGTCGTCGGCGGAGGTTGGCTCCTTATCGAGCACCTTCGGGTGCGACGCATCGAAGAGCGTTGGTACTCAGAGCATCCCGATGCGCTGAGGCAAAAGCCAAGTAGCTAGCTGAACACAGAAAAGAGCCCAGCCGAAGTGAAGGATTCGGCTGGGCCCTTTGCTCTGGGTTACGACTGCTGCTCGGACTTTTGGCGCTCTTCAGCTGCCTTGGCTCCACCGCGGGCAGACTCCGCCTCTGCTTCCTTCTTTGCGGCGTCTCGCTGTGCATCCGCCTTGTCCTGCTGGGCCTCGCCCTCGCGGACCATATCGTCGCGGCCGGTCACTGTCCCGACAGCTTCCTTGGTCTTGCCCTTGACGTCTTCGACGACGCCCTTGACGCCTTCTTCGGGGCCACTGTTCTTGTCAGTCATAGTTGCCTTTCCGCTTTTTGTAGTGGAATCGGTCCTGCCCACTTCTTGAGCGTGGGGCCGCGGGCAAATGCCCGCACTCAAGGGGTAACCCGGGGCCGCCGGTGCTAAACGCGACGATCAATCGTTGCGGAAAAGCTCGTCCGGGTCGGCGTCGACGGCCTCGAGCTGTTCCTGCCAGTCTGCGGCGGCAGCCTCGAGGGGCGGTTCGGTCGGTGGTTCGGCAGATGCCTCCTCGTCGAGCCCCGGATCGCTGACCGGCCGCTGTTGTTCAGCGGCATCGGCGGCGGGGACGTCATCGAAAAGCGTCGTCTCTGTCACGCATGGTTCTTGTGGATACCCTCGCCGCCAACGCCCGAAAACGTTTGGCGCTTGCGCCTTTGGTTGTGCTGCTAGCTGTTGGCGACCTTGCGGATCAGTCTTGCGGTGCCGCGGTCCAGGATCTCCTGACGTTTGGTGGGGGCTCTGGTCCGCGCGGCCCGCCTGGCTGCGGCCTCGATGGTGAGACCGGTTTCATATCCCTGGACGACGCGGGGATCGACATAGGAACCCCTGGCCACGGCAGGGGTGTTGCCCAGTTCCTCCGCGACCTCCTTCATGACCGCCGATTCCACGCGCTTGGTCACAGACTTGTTGTCCGGCGGGTCGGCGTCCACGAAAGCCGCGGCGGCCAGCACGGTGCCGTGCCACGTACGTAGATCCTTGACCGTGTATTCGTCGCCGACGAGTTCCTTGAACCGCCCATTGAGATCATCGGCGTGCAGATCGGCCCACCCGGAATCGTTGCGGCACACAAATAACCGCTCGGTGCGATTCGGTCTGCGCAGCAGCGCGCGCACCGACCGGACCACTTCGGGCTCCTCGATCACCAGGGTCCGGCGAACCCCGCTCTTGGCGGGATAGTCGAACTCGACCGCGTTCCGCGTAAGCGTCACGTGTTCGCACAGCAGCGTCGCGAGGCCGAACGAGTTGTTCTCCTCGGCGTACTGCTCTGACCCGAACGGAAGTAGCCCAGATCGAGTAGCTGCAGCGCCAGGGCGATGACCCGCTGGCGCGTGAGCCCCCGGCCGCGCAGATCCGACGCGATCTGCTGCCTCATTTCGGGCAGTGCGGCCGACATGTGCAGTGCCCGGTCGAATTTTTCCTCGTTCCGCTCCGCCTGCCACTTCTGGTGATAGAGGTACTGGCGTCGGCCGGCGGCATCGGTTCCGACTGCCTGAATGTGGCCGTTGGGGTGCGAGCAGATCCAGACCTTTTTCCAGGCCGGCGGGATCACGAGGTCTTTGATGCGGCCCAGCGTCTGGGCGTCGGTGATCGGCGCTCCGTCGGGATCGTGATAGGAGAAGCCCTTACCTCTGCGGACCCGGGTCAGTCCGGGTCCGCGCAGTTCACTGCGGCGAAGCCGCATGTTTGGTGCGCGACCAGGTGAGGGTATGGAACGGGGACCATGGCGATTCACCAACCGAAACGGGCGACCACATCTTCGGCCTCACTGCATCATCGGCGCCAGGATGATGAACGCTGCAGCGTAAATCGCCACCAGGACCAAGACAAGTCCAACCACCGCAAGTCCGGCCATGACGATGATCCGACGCAGCTTGCCGGTGCCGCCGGGTTCCGCATCGTCGAGCCGGGCGCGCGACTCAATCTGCTTCATGACCGGGAACTACCCGGCTTGGACGCCTACCACACGTCATCGTTCACTGGCCGCGAGACAGTTCGTGGTTAGCGGGGAATCGGCCTGGGGTAATCTCGCTTCGACATTGCCGGGAGGTCAAATGGCCGACGTTGCTAAAACGAACAACGGTCTCCAACGAAACGCTGGAGCGGTCGAACTTCGGGTGACCGCCACTCTGGAAAACCTTGCTGTGCTGCGCACGCTCGTCGCGGCCGTCGCGACGTATGAGGATCTGGACTTCGACTCCGTCGCCGATCTGCGCCTGGCGGTCGACGAAGCGTGCACCCGCCTCATCCGCTGCGCCGTCCCCGACTCGACTCTGCTGCTCGTCGTCGATCCGCGGGAAGATGCGGTCGTCATCCACGCATCAGCGACCTGCAAGAGTCCCGACATTCTGGCGCCTGGCAGTTTCAGCTGGCATGTGCTGAGTTCACTGACCGATGATGTGCGGACCTTCCAGGACGGGCAGGGCCCTGAGGGAGGACAGGTTTTCGGGATCTCCATGACGACGAGGAGAGCGAGCTCGCTGCAGTGAGCCCGTCGACGTCACAGGGTTCGTCGTCACGATCGAACTCTGAGTACGCGGATGTCGCCGACATGTTCCGCGAACTCGAGGGCATACCCGAAGACACGGCGGCGTTTCAGCGGCAGCGCGACAGTATCGTCGAGCGCTGCCTGCCGCTGGCCGACCATATCGCCCGCCGGTTCGACGGGCGCGGGGAAGCGCGCGACGATCTGGTCCAGGTCGCGCGCGTAGGCCTGGTGAATGCGGTGATCCGCTTCGACGTGAATGCCGGCTCGGACTTCGTGTCGTTTGCGGTGCCGACGATCATGGGCGAGGTTCGGCGGCACTTCCGGGACAACAGCTGGTCGGTCAAGGTACCCCGCAGGCTCAAGGAGTTGCATCTGCGTCTGGGCGCCGCCACCGCCGAACTGTCCCAGCGGCTCGGTCGCGCACCCACCGCCTCTGAACTGGCCATCGAATTGGAGATGGACCGCGACGAGGTCGTCGAGGGCCTGGTGGCCGGCAGCTCCTACAACACATTGTCGATCGACAGCGGTGGCGGCGGGAACGAGGACGCCCCCGCGATCGCCGACACGATCGGCGACGTCGATCTTGGCCTCGACCAGATCGAGAACCGAGAAGCATTGCGGCCGTTGCTCGCAGCGTTACCGGAGCGGGAACGGACGGTGCTGCTGCTGCGCTTTTTCGAATCGCTCACGCAGACGCAGATCGCCGAGCGGGTGGGCATCTCGCAAATGCACGTGTCCCGGCTGCTGGCGAAATCTCTAACGCGCCTCCGGGACCAGCTGCAGTAGGCGGCGCGGGTCACCCTGCACCGCCGAAAGCGCGGCGTCGACAGCGCCGTAGAACGGCAGCGCCGAATCGGGATCACAGATCTGCAGCAACCGCGTTACCGCGGCGCTTGGTACCGAAGCCCATGCGATGGATTCCGCCGCGCAGCGGACATTCAGCTCGTGCAGCGCCGAAAAGCCCGACGTGCCAAAGAAGTCGACCCCGCTCAAGTCGAGCACCAGGCGGTTGATGCGAGCGTCGTGCCGAAGCGCGTAATCGATGAGCTTCTGCGAGTTTGCCGCGTCAATCTCGCCGTCTGCTGTGACAACGGCAGTGTCCGGCGATAACCATCGGGTGGCGAAATGCGCCGTATTCGAGCCGGCGGCTCGATCAGGGATTCCGGCGTAGCCGGTGGAGGTATGCGTAGTAGTGGACATTGTGACTCCATCAGTGGTGAATACAACGATTCGTACTGTGGCTCACGTCAAGTAATTGGCCCTGCGCTTTTGAAAGCCTCGCAGCAGTGCGACCAGTGCGCCCTGCACGTCGATGACGTTTGCAGCTGGCTGTTACCTCAACCTGCGACTCAACCCTACGCCCCAATTGTGCCCACCGACACCTGACCGGGCAAACTGCAGCTCAGGGGCGTGCGATCGGTTGTGTGAGTCACCGGGCAGGGACCACAATGGTGACATGTCGTCCACCGCCGCCGGTGTGCTGCTCGCCGCCGGAGCGGGCGCTCGATTCGGGATGCCGAAAGTGCTTGCCGCGCATGGTGAGTGGCTGTCACACGCAGTCGCCGCATTGCGCAGTGGGGGGTGCGATGACGTCGTCGTCGTTTTGGGCGCGGCAATCGTCGATGTGCCTGCGCCCGCGCGTGCGGTTATCGCGACCGACTGGTCAGACGGGTTATCCGCATCGTTGCGCAACGGGCTGTCCGCGATCGACGCCGACTTCGCGGTGCTGCACACAGTCGACACACCCGATGTGGGCGCCGATGTGGTGGCACGGGTGCTGGCCGCCGCACGCGCGTCGTCCGCAGGGCTGTCCAGGGCGGTCTACGGCCGTTCGCCCGGCCACCCGGTGGTCGTGGCCACCGGCACTGGGCCGAGCTGCTGGCCGGACTTGCGGGCGACGAGGGTGCGCGGGCGTTTCTTTCCGCCCGCCGCGATGTCGTCGAGGTGGAGTGCGCCGACCTGGCGACCGGGCGGGATGTCGATCGGGTCAGGTGATCGTCAGCCCCAGCATCGCGGCGGCGAAGCGGCGCACCGACTGCTCGGCGACCGCTGCGGCGTCCTCGTGGCCGGCACGCGCTCTGGTCCTCAACGTGGCAGCGAGCGGATCGACGCTCACCTCGGCCAGCATCTCTCCTGTCGTCGGTTCACACACCGCCCAGGTGTATCCGGTGTCGGTCGCCCACTGCGCGTTGCAGCGTGCGATGTAGCCGGGGTCGGACTCGCCCATCGAGGCGAGCGCAGGACGGTCGTCGATCAATTCGTCCTCGCGCGGCGCGCGCAGATACCAAGCGCCTGCATTGATCTCGACGGGCTCCACGTGTCGATGGCCTAGCGGCGATCTGTGTGCTTTGACGAGCGCTGAGGGATCGTCAACGCACCCAAATCACTTGATCTCGGCGAGCACCGTGCCCTGAGTGACGGCCGCACCCGGCTCGACCGCAAGACCGGTGATCACGCCGTCCTTGTGCGCGGTGACGGGGTTCTCCATCTTCATCGCCTCGAGGACTACGACGAGGTCGCCGGAGGCGACCTCCTGACCCTCTTCGACAGCGACCTTGACCACGGTGCCCTGCATCGGCGCGGTCACCGAATCGCCGGATGCCGCCGCACCGCCATGCGCGCCGCGCTTGCGCGCCTTGGGCTTCTTGCGTACGACGCCGCCCGCCGCAGCGCCGCCCCCACCGCCGATGGCGAGATCGCCGGGCAGCGACACCTCGAGGCGACGGCCGCCCACCTCGACGACGACCGACTGCCTGGGAATGGTGTCTTCCTCTTCGATCGCTTCACCGCCGGTGAACGGTTCCACGGTGTTGTCCCACTCGGTCTCGATCCAGCGGGTGTGGACGTTGAACTTCTCGCCGTCGCCGATGAACGCCGGGTCGGCTACCACGGCGCGGTGGAACGGGATCACCGTCGCAAGGCCCTCGACGTGGAACTCGGCCAGCGCGCGGCGTGAACGGGCCAGCGCCTCGTCGCGCGTGGCGCCGGAGACGATCAACTTCGACAACATCGAGTCGAACTGCCCGCCGATCACCGAACCGGCCTCGACGCCCGAGTCCAGGCGCACGCCGGGCCCGGTGGGGATGTCGTACCGGGTCACGGGGCCGGGGGCGGGCAGGAAGCCGCGGCCCGCGTCCTCGCCGTTGATGCGGAACTCGAACGAGTGGCCGCGCGGCGTCGGGTCCTCGGTGATGTCGAGGGCCTCGCCGTTGGCGATCTTGAACTGCTGGAGCACCAGGTCGATGCCCGCGGTCTCCTCGGTGACCGGGTGCTCGACCTGCAGGCGGGTGTTCACCTCGAGGAACGAGATCAGCCCGTCCTGGCCCACGAGGTACTCGACGGTGCCCGCACCGTAGTAGCCGGCCTCCTTGCAGATGCGCTTGGCGGACTCGTGGATCTCCTTGCGCTGCGCGTCGGTCAGGAACGGCGCGGGCGCCTCCTCGACCAGCTTCTGGAAGCGGCGCTGCAGTGAGCAGTCGCGGGTGCCCGCGACGACGACGTTGCCGTGTGTGTCGGCGATGACCTGGGCCTCGACGTGGCGCGGCTTGTCCAGGTAGCGCTCGACGAAGCATTCGCCGCGGCCGAACGCCGCGACCGCCTCGCGGGTCGCCGACTCGAAGAGTTCAGGGATCTCCTCCAGCGTGCGGGCGACCTTCATGCCGCGCCCGCCGCCGCCGAACGCCGCCTTGATGGCCACGGGAACGCCGTACTCCTTGGCGAAGGCGACAACCTCGTCGGCGTCCTTGACCGGGTCGGGGGTGCCTGGCACCAGAGGGGCCTCGGCGCGCGCGGCGATGTGCCGTGCGGTGACCTTGTCGCCGAGATCACGGATGGACTGTGGGCTCGGGCCGATCCAGATCAGCCCGGCGTCAAGCACTGCCTGCGCGAATTCGGCGTTTTCCGAGAGGAACCCGTAGCCGGGATGGATCGCGTTCGCCCCGGACTTCTCGGCCGCCTCCAGGATCTTTTCGAATACCAGGTAGGACTCGGCCGACGTCTGGCCGCCGAGTGCGAAGGCCTCGTCGGCGAGCCGCACGTGAGGTGCATCGGCGTCGGGCTCGGCGTACACGGCCACGCTTGCAAGCCCGGCGTCCCTGGCTGCCCGGATCACCCTGACCGCGATCTCCCCGCGATTGGCGACAAGCACCTTGGAGATCTTTGAGCTGGCGTGAGTGGCCACTGCGCCTCCTGATGGCATGTTTTTAAGAAACGTCTTTAAGAATGTATCGGAGGCAGTTTAAGAGACTCCGGTGGGCCGGGGGTGACGCGGTGCCCCTAACCCCACGCATGGTGTGGCGCGGGTCTCAGCGCAGGTGGCGCTTGATGCGCGCCAGCATCGCCGACATTCCGCGCAGCCGCAGCGGGCTGATCAGCGCCGCCAGTCCCAGCTCGCTGTAGAAGTCGTCGGGCACAGCGAGGATGTCGTCGGCGGGTTGTTCATCGAGACCGGCGGCGAGGATCGCGGCGAAACCTCGCGTCGTCGGCGCCTCGGGTGGTGCGCTGAAGTACAGCCGGACGTTGTCACGGTCGGTGGCGTCGACATGAAGGAACAGCGGTGACTGGCATTCCGGCACCGGCTCCATCGCCGCCTCTTCGAGGTCGGCGGGCAGCGCAGGCAATTCACCGGCGAACTCCAGCAGCAGCTGCAGTTTGTCCTGCCCCTGCATGTCCTTGAATTCGGACACGACCTCGGCCAATGGGGCCGGCATGCTCATGACGTTATCGGCCCATCGTTCGCTCGCAAGCTTCGCTCACGGCGCCTCTCCCGGCTCGGACCCGACGGCGACGGGCACCCGCACGGCGTTGCCCCATTCGGTCCAGGAGCCGTCGTAGTTGCGCACCCCTTCGCGGCCGAGCAGATGTGTCAGCACGAACCAGGTGTGACTGCTGCGCTCGCCGATGCGGCAGTAGACGATTGTTTTGGGGTCCGTGTCGTCTTCGGACAGGAACCCGTACAGCTCGTCGAGTTCGGCCCGGCTGCGGAACTGACCGTTGTCCCTGGCCGCCTTGCCCCACGGGATCGATTTCGCGGTCGGGATGTGCCCGCCGCGCAGTGCGCCTTCCTCGGGGTAGTCGGGCATGTGGGTGCGCTCGCCGGTGTACTCCTGCGGTGAGCGGACGTCGATCAGCGGTTGGGCGCCGAGGACACCCAACACGTCCTCCTTGTAGGCGCGGATGGGCGCGTCGTCGCGCTCGACGACGGGGTAACCGGTGCCCGTCTTCGTCGGTACGTCGAGGTTGGTGTCGCGGCCGTCGGAGATCCACAGGTCGCGTCCACCGTCGAGCAGTCGCACGTCGGGGTGCCCGAACAGCGTGAACACCCACAGCGCATAGGCCGCCCACCAGTTGCTCTTGTCGCCGTAGATCACGACGGTGTCGTCGCGGGCGATGCCCTTGCGGTTCATCAGCTCGGCGAACTGTGCGCCGTCGATGTAATCACGGACGTGCGGGTCGTTGAGGTCGGTGTGCCAGTCGATCTTCACCGCGCCGGGGATGTGGCCGGTGTCGTAGAGCAGCACGTCCTCGTCGGATTCGACGATGGCCAACCCGGGCCGGCCCAAGTTGCCCGACAACCAGTCGGGGGTGACCAGGCGTTCTGGGTGGGCGTAATCGGCCAGGGCGGGAGCGGGATCGGCAGGCAGCGGCACAACTGCGAGCCTACCCAGGATGGCTAGGGGACCGGGTTCGCGGACCAGAGGTCGGCGATCGACACGCCTCCGTTTGCGAGCAGTCGCCGGATCAGCGGCAGGCCGATGCCGATCACCGACGAGGGGTCGCCGTCGACCCCCTCGACGAACCAGCCCCCCAGCCCGTCGAGTGTGAATCCGCCCGCCACTGCCATCGGCTCACCGCTGCCCACATACGCATCCAGATCCGGGGGAGAGGGATCGCCGAACCTGACGGTGGTGACGGTGGCGTCGGCGGCGCGCCACGCTATGGCGTTGTCCTGCAACCGAATCACGCTGTGCCCGGTGTAGAGCTCACCGGAGGTGCCCGCCATCTGCTGCCACCCCAGCCGCGCCTCGTCGGCGGTCGCAGGCTTACCTCGCAGCTCGCCGCCGCGGTACAGCATCGAATCGCAACCGACGACAACGCAATCCGCGGCGACGGCGGCATCGAGGATGCCGGCAACGGCCTCGGCCTTGGCCAGTGCGAGAGCTGTGGTGACCTCGCTGGGCGTGGCCGACGGGTCCAGCGCCGACATGACGGCGTCCTCGTCGACACCGGACACGATCACAAGTGGATCAATCCCGGCCTGGCGCAACACCTTACGGCGACCGGATGACGCTGAGGCGAGAACGAACCGCGTCATCGACGACGCATGTGTGTCCGTTCCTGCAGGGAAACCCTCTGCCAGCTGAAGACCGAGTAGCGCAGCCGGTCCACCGGATGGCCCCACAGGTTCTCTTCCTGTTCGCGCGGCTCCTCGGGGGTGCCCGAGGAGGCGGCGAGCACGGCGATCACGGCGGCGAGCTCCTCGGCGGTCGGCTGACCGCTGACGACCTGAATGTGCGGCTCGTGCCGCTGTGCGTCATCGCTCACAGTGGTGGAATCGTTCGCCCCGCTCACAGTGGTGGAATCGTTCGCCCCGCTCACAGTGGGATGTTCCCGTGCTTTTTCGGCGGCACCTGCGTGACCTTGCGTTCAAGCAGGCGCAGCGCGGTGGCGACGTAGCCGCGGGTGTGCGACGGCGGGATCACCGCGTCGACATAACCGCGTTCGGCGGCGATATACGGGTTCACCAGGGTGTCCTCGTAGGTCTGCTGCAGCTCGAGTCGGAGCGCGTCGACGTCCTCGCCGTCCTTGGCGGCCTGGCCCAGCTGCTGGCGGTAGACGAACCCGACCGCACCCGCGGCCCCCATCACCGCGATCTGCGCGGTCGGCCACGCCACGTTCACGTCGGCACCCATCTCCTTGGATCCCATGACGCAGTACGCGCCGCCGTAGGCCTTCCGGGTGATCACGGTGATCTTGGCGACCGTGGCCTCGCCGTAGGCGTAGAGCAGCTTCGCGCCGCGGCGGATGATGCCGTTGTATTCCTGTTCGGTGCCCGGCAGGAAGCCCGGCACGTCGACCAGCATCACGATCGGGACGTTGAAGCAGTCGCAGGTGCGGATGAACCGTGCGGCCTTCTCCGAGGCGTTGATGTCCAGGCAGCCGGCGAACTGCGTCGGCTGGTTGGCCACGATGCCGACCGGGCGGCCTTCGATCCGGCCGAAGCCGACCAAAATGTTGCCGGCATAGCCGGCCTGCACCTCGAGGAACTCGTCGTCGTCGAGGATGCGGGTGATGACCTCGTGCATGTCGTAGGGCTGGTTCGGCGAATCGGGGATCAACGTGTCCAGCTCGACGTCCTCATCGGTGAGGTTGTCCTCGATGGCGCCCGCCGGAACCGTCGCGGGGTAGCGCGGCGGGTCGGCGTAGTTGTTGCTCGGCAGGTACGACAGCAGCTCGCGGACGTAGTCGAACGCGTCCTGCTCGCCCGTGGCCACGTAATGCGCCGTGCCGGACTTGGCCATATGCGTGTGCGCGCCGCCGAGTTCCTCCATCGTGACGTCCTCACCGGTGACGGTCTTGATGACGTCCGGTCCGGTGATGAACATCTGGCTGGTCTGGTCGACCATGACGACGAAGTCGGTCAGCGCGGGGGAGTACACGTGGCCGCCCGCTGCGGCGCCCATGATCAGCGAGATCTGCGGGATCACCCCGGAGGCCATGATGTTGTTGTGGAAGATCTTGCTGTACAGGCCGAGCGACACCACGCCCTCTTGGATTCGCGCGCCCGCGCCGTCGTTGATGCCGATGAGCGGCCGGCCCGTCTTGATCGCGAGGTCCTGGACCTTCACGATCTTTTCGCCGTAGACCTCGCCGAGGCTGCCGCCGAACACCGAGACGTCCTGGCTGAAGATGCATATCTCGCGGCCGTCGATGGTGCCGTAGCCGGTCACCACACCGTCGCCGAACGGGCGCTTCTCAGCCAGGCCGAAGTTCGTGCTGCGGTGGCGGGCCAGCGCGTCGAGTTCGACGAACGAGCCCTCGTCCAGCAGCGCGAGGATGCGCTCGCGGGCGGTCAGCTTGCCCTTGGCGTGAATCTTCTCGACTGCCGCCTCGCCGACCGGGTGCAGCGTCTCTTCGGCGCGTTTGCGCAGATCGGCCAGCTTGCCCGCGGTGGTGTGGATGTCGATCTCGTGCTCGCCCGAAGGCTCGACCGACTGATCGCTAACGCTCGTCATGAGGGTCGATGCTAACGAACGTCCTTAAGATCCCCTTAGGCAGGCTCGCGCAGCGTCACCTAGGGTGAATCCGATGACTGCTGAGCGCGCTCCGCTCGATGAAGCGACGTTGCGTGCAGGCATCCTCGGCGGCCCGGTGTGGCAATCGGTGGAGGTGGTCGCCGAAACCGGTTCCACCAATTCCGACCTGATCGCACGGGCCAACGGCGGGGCTCCCATCGCGGGCGCCGTTCTCATCGCCGAACACCAGACTGCCGGTCGTGGCAGACAGGGGCGCAGCTGGTCGGCGGCGCGGTACGCGCAGATCACGATGTCGGTGGCGATCGACGCCGATGGCGTGCCCGCCGACGCCTGGGGATGGCTTCCGCTGGCGACCGGCGTGGCCATCGTCGACACGGTGGCCGGACTCGGCGTCGACGCCGGATTGAAGTGGCCCAACGACGTGCTCGCCGGTGACGGCAAGCTGGCGGGAATTCTTGCCGAGGTCGCCGCCGAGCAGCGCGCGGTCGTTATCGGCATAGGCCTCAATGTGTCGCTGAGCGGTGAAGAAGTGGGCGTCGCCGGCGTCACCTCACTGGTCGGCCTTTCAGTCACCGCTCCGGACCGCGCGCGCGTCGTCGTCGAGCTACTCGGCGAGTTGGGTCGCCGCATCGCCGCGTGGCGGAGCGCCGGCGGTGCCGACCCGGAACTGATCGCCGACTATCGTGCCCGCAGCCTGACCCTCGGCATGCCCGTACGCGCGATCCTTCCCGGCGACCGTGAGATCGTCGGCGTGGCCCGCGACGTCGACAGGCAGGGCCGGCTCTGCATAGACACCGACGGTCGAACGACGACGGTGGCAGCGGGTGACATCGTCCACTTGCGACCCGCGGACCGCTGACACGCCATAGGGTCATCGCCATGGGATATCCAGACAAAGTGTTGGCCGCCGGCGAGCACGTGGTGATCCGCCGCCACCCACATTGGAAGCGTCTGATCGGGCCGGTCCTTGTCCTGATAATTGCCACTGCGGTCGCGACGTTCGTCGCCGGTTATGTCAACACCACCGACTGGGATGAGACCGCGGTCAACGTCGTGATGATCGTCATCGCGGTCGTATGGCTGATCCTCGTCATGTGGCTGACGGTGTGGCCGTTCCTCAACTGGTGGACAACGCATTTCGTCATCACCGACCGCAGGGTGATGTTCCGGCACGGGCTGCTCACCCGCTCGGGTATCGACATCCCGCTCGCGCGGATCAACAGCGTCGAATTCCGCCACGGTGTGCTTGATCGCATGCTGCGCACCGGCACGCTGATCATCGAGTCAGCGAGCCACGATCCCCTCGAGTTCCAGGACATCCCACAAGTGGAAAAGGTCCACTCGCTGCTCTATCACGAAGTCTTCGACACCCTGGGTTCGGAGGAGTCGCCGAGCTGATCCAAATCGCCGCGCGCGCCGAGTCGGCCTGCGCAGCGGCGTCACTGTGCCGTCGGAATCGGCATGTGCAGAACCGGGTCGCGTACATCCTCGAGGACCTCGGCGATGCCGCCGTCGGTGAGAGTGGACTCCAGTGCCTTGTCCGGGTTGCGACCGAACTCGTCGGGGAACACCCAGCGCCGGAACGCCCAGAAGCGGAAGGCCATCTGCAGTAGGTTGCCAACGACGTAGGCGGCGACGAAGTCGGAGATGTTCTCCACCGTCAGGCTCACCTCGGGGACACGCAACATCAGCACGTAGCTCGAGAACCACAGCGGCGCCATGGAGAGAAGCACACCCACGCCGCTGAACGCGAAGAACATCAGCGCCTCGTGATGTCGTTCCCGCCCGCCGCGGTCGCGGAAGCTCCATTCGCGGTTGAGGATGTAGGACGCGATCACCGCCACGACACCTGCGATGATCTTCGCCGTCACAGGCTTGGGCTCCAGCACCGTGAGCTTCAGCGTGAAGAAGACCGCCGAGTCGATGACGAAGGTGGTGGCGCCGACGATCGCGAACTTGATCAGCTCGTGGTGCCGTTCGAAGTAAGGCCGGATCGCGGTTGGAAGCCGCGCGATCGTGGCATCGGTGAAGGACACAACAGGGCAGTCTACGGAAAAAGGCCATCTCACGTGTACCCGAGCAGGTCACCGTCGGTAAAGCCGGGGTCCTGCGCATGACAACATAGGCACGTGCCACGCAACCCGAGTGCACCCCCCGTGGTGACCATGATCGGCGGCGGACAGCTCGCCAGGATGACCCATCAGGCCGCGATCGCGCTGGGGCAGACGCTGCGGGTGTTGGCCGTCACATCCGACGATCCGGCCGCGCAGGTGACCCCGGATGTGGTGATCGGCTCGCACGACGACTTGGACGCACTGCGCCGCGCGGCGGTGGGTGCCGACGCGCTGACGTTCGACCACGAACACGTGCCGACCGAGATGCTCGAGAAGCTGATCGCCGAGGGCGTGAACGTCGCGCCGCCGCCGTCGGCCCTGATACACGCCCAGGACAAATTGGTGATGCGACGGCGACTGGAGGCGCTCGGTGCGCCGGTGCCGCGGTTCGCTTCCGTGACGTCTCCTTCCGACGTGGACGACTTCGCCGCGGGTTCGGACGCGCCGCTTGTGGTCAAGACCGTGCGCGGCGGCTACGACGGACGCGGGGTGACGCTGGCACGCGACACGGCCCACGCCCGCGAGGCGGCCGCCGAGTATCTGGCGGCGGGCGTGGAAGTCCTCGTCGAGGAGAAGGTGGCGATGCGGCGCGAACTGGCCGCGCTGGTGGCACGCTCGCCGTTCGGCCAGGGTGCGGCGTGGCCGGTGGTGCAGACCGTGCAGCGCGACGGCATCTGCGTGGAGGTCATCGCACCTGCCCCCGCCCTGGACGATGAAGTCGGCGGCGCCGCGGGGGGGCTGGCGTTGCGGCTGGCCCACGAACTCGGTGTGGTCGGACTGTTGGCTGTCGAACTGTTCGAAACGATCGATGGGTCGCTGTTGGTGAACGAATTGGCAATGCGGCCACACAATTCGGGCCACTGGACCATGGACGGTGCCCGCACCAGTCAGTTCGAGCAGCACCTACGCGCGGTGCTCGACTACCCGCTCGGGGACACGTCGCCGATCGCGCCAGTGACCGTCATGGCGAATGTGCTTGGTGCTCAAGATATCCCGAAGATGGGGATGGACGAACGACTGCATCATCTGTTCGCACGGATGCCAGAGGCCAAGGTGCATCTGTACGGCAAGAGCGAACGTCCGGGCCGAAAGATCGGTCACGTCAACGTCCTCGGTGCGCCCGGCGGGTCGACGGACGACGCGGCGTATGTCGCGGATGTGCGCGAATATGCGGTGCGGGCCGCACACTGGTTGTCGCACGCCGAATGGACAGACGGATGGGACGAGCATCATGGCCGATGAGCGCCTGCGCGAAGTGGGGGCACCCCCGCCGAAGGCTGGGGGAAATGCAGCCGCTGACACCCCCACGCCGCGCGTCGGCGTGATCATGGGCAGCGACAGCGACTGGTCGGTGATGGAGGACGCGGCGCAGGCGCTGGCGGAGTTCGACGTGCCGTTCGAGGTCGGAGTCGTGTCCGCGCATCGCACTCCCGATCGCATGCTCGAGTACGCGAAGACGGCGGCAGCGCGCGGTATCGAGGTGATCATCGCCGGTGCCGGCGGGGCCGCACATCTGCCCGGCATGGTCGCCGCGGCGACTGCGCTGCCCGTCATCGGCGTACCGGTGCCGCTGGCCAAACTCGACGGCCTCGACTCGTTGCTGTCGATCGTGCAGATGCCTGCCGGTGTGCCCGTGGCCACGGTATCGATCGGCGGCGCCCGCAACGCGGGCCTGCTGGCAGTGCGGATTCTGGGTTCCTCGGATGCCGTGCTGCGCGGGCGCGTCGAGGATTTCCAACGTGAACTTGCCGACATGGTGCTGCAAAAAGACTCGTCGCTGCGTCAACGGCTGCTCGGGCCATAGGCTGCACGATTGGGGTGCGGTAACACCGGGGCGGTAAAGTTACCGACGAGTAGCAAGGAGTTGCCATGGCCATCGCAAACCCGTCGTTTGACGCATTCAAGCTTTCTGATGAACACACCGAGTTGCGTGCCGTGCTGCGCGACCTGTGCGACAAGGAGATCGCCCCGCATGCTGCGGACGTCGACGAGAAGGCGCGCTACACCGACGAGGCTCTGGCGGCGCTGACCGCTGCCGGGATGGCCGCGATCCACATCCCCGAGGAGTACGGGGGCCAGGGTGGGGACTCGGTGGCCGCGTGCATCGTCATCGAAGAGGTCGCGCGGGTGTGTGCGTCGTCGTCGTTGATCCCGATCTGCAACAAGCTGGGCACCATGGGTCTGCTGTTGCGCGGCTCCGAAGAACTCAAGAATCAGGTGCTGCCGAGCATCGGCGCGGGTGAGGCGATGGCGTCGTATGCGCTCTCCGAGCGTGAGGCGGGCAGCGATGCCGCAGGCATGCGCACCCGCGCCCGCCGCGACGGAGACGACTGGGTGCTCAACGGTGCCAAGTGCTGGATCTCCAACGGCGGTCACTCCACCTGGTACACAGTGATGGCGGTGACCGATCCGGACAAGGGCGCCAACGGCATATCGGCGTTCGTCGTGCACCGCGACGATCCGGGGTTCGCTGTCGGCGCCAAGGAGCGCAAGCTCGGTATCAAGGGCTCACCTACGACCGAGTTGTATTTCGAGGACTGCCGCATTCCGGGTGACCGGATCATCGGCGACGAGGGCACCGGCTTCAAGACCGCGCTGGCCACTTTGGACCACACCCGCCCGACGATCGGTGCGCAGGCCGTCGGCATCGCCCAGGGTGCGCTCGAGGCGGCGATCGCATATACCAAGGAGCGCAAGCAGTTCCGTCAACGCATCGCCGACTTCCAGGCCGTGCAGTTCATGCTCGCTGATATGGCGATGAAGATCGAGGCGGCCCGACTGATGGTGTACACCGCCGCAGCGCGTGCCGAACGCGGCGAGCCCGATCTCGGATTCATCTCCTCAGCGTCGAAGTGCTACGCCTCCGACGTGGCGATGTCTGTGACCACCGACGCGGTGCAGTTGTTCGGCGGCTACGGCTACACGGTGGACTTCCCCGTCGAGCGGTTCATGCGTGACGCCAAGATCACCCAGATCTACGAGGGCACCAACCAGATTCAACGTGTCGTGATGTCACGCGCACTGCTCAAGTAGGGCTCAGCCCGCGTACTCGAGGAAGAACGCCATCCCTGCCTCGAGGTGGTAAGTGTTGTGACAGTGGGTGATCCACCGCCCGGGATTGTTCGTGTCGAACACGACGTCGACCGTCTGCATCGGCGGCACCAACACAGTGTCCTTGCGAGCTTTCGGGGTGGTGCCGTTCATCACCTGGAAGGTGTGGCCGTGTAAGTGGAACGGGTGAAACATCATGGTCTCGTTGATGAAGTTGATGCGGACGCGCTGGTTCGGTTGCACGGCCACCCCGTCGCGAGGCGGGTCGTACAGCTTGCCGTTGATCGGCCAGGTGTACCCGTTGACGGGTCCTGCCAGGTGGGCGTCGATCACCTGATCCGGCTCCCGCGCGGGCAGCGTCACTTCCGGGGTCGGTGACAGCGTCGCGGTGTTCAGCGGTGCCTGGGTGCGCACGGATGCGACGAACTCGTCGATGTTCACCGCGGTGGGCGCATGGTTGACCCGCATGTTCAGCTGCGCGTGTCCCTTTTTGTCCTCCGGTACGGCGATCACCGGCAGCGACTCGTTGACGGTGATGATCGCGTCCACCCGCTCGCCCATACCCAGGATCACGGACTCCGCCTGGACCGGCGCGACCGGGAAGCCGTCGGTTTGAATGACCCTCATGGTCGTGTTGGGCACCGCCACCCGGAACGCGGTGTCGGAGCCCGCGTTGATCACCCGCAGCCGGATCCGTTGGCCCATCCGGTAATCGACGACCTGTGGATCGGCGGGTACTCGGCCGTTGATGATGAAGTACGGGTAGGTGACATCGCCGCCGTCTTTGCCGAGCGGAGTCGTCGGCGTCACGCCGGGGCCGCCGGGTGCCATCGGCTTCATACCTGTTTTGCGCAGGTTCTCGAAGACCTGGTCGGGGTTGGTTCCGGTGCCGTCGATCCAATCATCCAGCACGACAACGAGTTCGCCGTCGTAGTCGACCTTCTCATCCGGGTCCTCGACGATCAGCGGCCCGTACAGCCCACGGTCGAGCTGGGTGCCGACATGTGAATGGAACCAATAGGTTCCGGCGTCGGGCACGACGAAGTCGTAGCTGAACGTCTGCCCGTTCGGCACCGCGGCCTGGGTGAGGATCGGCACCCCGTCCATATCGTTGACGATGGCGATTCCGTGCCAGTGCACGGTGACGTCCTGTGGCATGGCATTGGTCAGCTTCGCCCGCAACCGCTCACCCTTGCGCACGCGAATCTCCCGAGCAGGCACCTCGTTTCCGTACGCCCAGGTCTTCAGGGTGGCGCCGGCGAGGTCGATGTCGGTCTCGCCGGCGGCCAGGGTGAGGTCAGGGGCTATGGTCTGGCCCGGCGGTGGTTGCGACCGCGAGCAGGCCGCTGCCACCCCAGCTACGCCTACCGCGCCCAGCGACCATGAACTGCCGTCGGCCGATCACAAGGCCAGCGTGGCACTTTGCGGCGCATTTAGTAGCTGAGTCTGAAAAATAGCGGCCACAGCAGGGCCGGCTCACAGGAAGTGTCGGTGTTAGCGAATGCCGCTTCACCCGCAAGCTCTGGCGAGCACCGCGCCGACGTCATCGCCAGACGGGTTCGCACCGGCCACCGGTCTCTCGTCGCAGGTCACGCACGGTGCGCGCCAGAGTCGGGAACCGTCGGCGCCGATCAGCTCGACATCACGGAATACGGCTGGGACACCCGCCGCGTGGTGAACTCCTCGAGCGTTCGGGCGGTGAGACTCACGAGTTGTCCCTGGTGATCTTCTCCATCTGCCTGCGACGGTCCATCGCGGACGGCTCCGGGTTCGCCACCTGTACGAGTGACGCACCGACCGCGAATGGCGCCAGCAGGGTGTCGGTCAGATCCTTGGCGTTCGTCCAGCCGGCCGTCGACATCACCCGGTCGCTTGCGCTGTGAGGCCTTGCGCGGCAGCCGAGGCCAGCGCGCCGGACAGCAACTCGTCGACCGACCGGCCATCCAGAGCGCTGCCAGGATTGCGCTCGGGGGAGATCTGGTCGCCGTGCACGCGCACCGCGGTGGCGTAGTCCGTCACGCCCACAGGAAGATCGGGCACCGGCTTGCCGAACGGGTCCAGCGACAGCACCGCGATCTCGCCGACCCCGACGGCCTCGTCTGCCTCGCCGAGCCTGTTCGGCCGTGCACAGCGCGACGTCGGCCTGTCCGCCGGTGACGACTTCTGCACCGATCCACCAGATCCCGAACAATACTGACGCTGTCTGCCAGTGCGCGGGTAACAGCACCGCGACTCGGTTTCCCGCGCCGACGCCCATTTCGTCGCGCAGGAGATTGCCGGTCTTGGCTGCCCAGTTCACGAGTGTGGCGGTGGACAATTCGATTCGCTCGCCGGTCGCGTCGTCGTAATAGGTGATCCGCGGCCCGGCAGGGTCGGACGCCATGAGTGGATCGAGGATCGCCGAACTGAGTGTGTGCACGTCTAGTTGACGCACTCCGGGTCGTTCGAACCGGCGGTCAGGATCGGCGACGGTGCCAGCGGAGCCTCGTCGGTCGACTCGGCTGCGACGGGGTCAGCGGTGGACAGCGTCGGATCGGCGCCATCAAAGCCCGACCCGGGACCCGTGTAGTCCGACGCCAGCACGACCCGTACCGACCCGGGCGCCACCGATGCATCCTCGACGATCGGCAGCCCACCCAGATCCTCGGAGATCGCCTGTGCACCGAGGTCATCGGCCTTGGCGGCCTGCACCTGGCTGCCCGTCACCGGCGCACCCTCGAGGTTGCCGGTACTGCCGGCGGCAAAGCCCTTGGTGGTCAACACCTGTGAGACCGCCGAGGCAAGTCCATTGATGTCAGTGGCGTTGACCACGTCGGCGGTTGTCTTCTCAGGCGTGTATGCGAGTTCCTCCATCTTGCCCTCGTCCTGATCGTGCAGCAGTCCTGCGACCCAATCCTTGACCTCGGTCGGGTCGACCCGAACTACGCTCTGCATTCCGTCGTCACTCCAGCCGTTCTCCTTGATCACGGGGATGGTGGCGAAGGCGACATTGCCCCCAGCGAGCTTCTGCAGCTGCTCGGCGAATTCCATGACATTCCAACCGTCGGAGAGCACCACAGAACGCTGCACCGCTTCCTCGAGCCGACTCAGGGTCGACGGGCTGGACAGCGTCTTGCCCGAAATGACTTCGTGGGCAAGCGATGCCATGACAGCCTGCTGGCGCACCACCCGGTCGAGATCGCCACGGGGCAGATCGTGGCGCTGGCGGACGAAGCTCAGCGCCTGAGGGCCGGTCAGTTTCTGCCAGCCCGCGGGGAAGTCGGCCCCTGAAAGCGGTTCGTAAACCGCATTTTTCAGGCACACATCCACGCCGCCCAAAGCATCGGTGATGAGCGAGAATCCGAGTAGCCCGATCTCGGCGTAGTGGTCGACGGTGACGCCGGTCAGGCTGGCCACGGTTTTGATCAAGGCCTCGCGGCCGGCCTCGACGGCCTGCGGTTCCGCCTGCGCCTTGTCCATGCCGTCCTGTTCGACCAGCTCGACCAGCTTCTCGAAGTGGGCCGAACCGTAGACGCCGTTGATCTTCATCTTGCCGACCCCGGGCGCCTCGACGTAGGAGTCGCGCGGGATCGAGATCGCGGTGGCGGACTCCCCGTTGTTCGGGATCCGCACCAAGATGATGGTGTCGGTGTTGGTCGCCTCGTCATCGCCGGCCCTCAGCGTGGCGAGTTCCTCCTCGGTGAGCGGGTTTCCGTGCGCATCCGTGCGGCTGTCCACGCCGACCAGCAGGATGTCGATCGCCCCGTCCTCGCCGCCGCTGCCCAGTGACATCGGCGAAATGTGGTTGATGCCGGATTCGAACGACCGGATCTTGCCCCAGGCGACACCTGTACCAACGACGATCGCCAGTGCCACCGACACGGCGATGACACGGATTGTGCGAGCGGGCATCAGCCCAGGCTACTTGCGAAAAGGGCGCAGAGCGGGGAGCGCGGGTCGGCGTGCCAGACTCGTCACTATGTCTTTTCGAGAGTCTGCCCGAATCGTTATCTCCGGTGCCGGTGGCATGGTCGGGCGTGAATTAGCAGATCAGGCACGCAACCAGGGCCGTGACGTGCTGGCGCTGACGTCGTCTGAATGGGACATCACCGATGCACCCGCTGCTGAGCGATTCGTCGAAGCCGGTGACGTGGTGATCAACTGCGCGGCCTACACCGCGGTCGACGCGGCCGAGACCGACGAGGAACGGGCGCACGCCGTGAACGCGGTGGGACCCGGCAATATCGCGCATGCCTGTGCGCGCGCAGGAGCAGAATTCATCCACATCTCCACCGACTACGTCTTCTCCGGCCCGAAGCGCACCCCGTACGAGATCGATGACGACACCGCACCGGTGGGGGTGTACGGCCGCACCAAACTCGCAGGCGAGTTCGCCGTGCTCACGGCGATGCCCGACGCGCATATCGTGCGAACGGCATGGATTTACCAGGGCGCTGACGGCGGTGACTTCGTGGCCGTGATGCGCAGGCTGGCCGCAGGCGAAAAGACGGTGGACGTGGTCGACGATCAGATCGGCTCGCCGACGTATGCCGCCGATCTGGTGGGCGCGCTGCTCGAGGTGGCCGACGGAAGCATTCGGGAACCGGTGCTGCATGCCGCCAACGCCGGCGAGGCCAGCCGCTATCGAGCAGGCGCAGGCGGTATTCGAGGGCGTGGGCGCCGACCCTGCCCGGGTGCGTCCGGTCGGCAGTGACCGCCACCCACGGCCCGCGCCCCGGCCGGAGTACTCCGCGTTGTCCGCACGGTTGTCGGCCGATGCCGGGCTGACCCCACTGCGGCCGTGGCGCGAGGCGCTGGCCGCCGCGCTCGCCAAGCACGGCCCACTAACCTCTACGCCGTGAGTGACGAGTCGATGGCCGCGGCGTGAGCGACGAATCGGTGACCTCACGTGAGTGATGAATTGGTAGTGGTGACGGTGACGTATTCGCCGGGGCCGCATCTGAACCGGTTCCTGGCGTCGTTGTCGCACGCCACCGATCGTGCGGTGACAGTCATCATGTCTGACAACGGTTCCACTGACGGCACGCCGGAAGAGGCGCTGGAGCACTATCCCAACGTGCGACTGTTCCGCACGGGTGCAAACCTGGGCTATGGCACCGCGGTCAACCGTGCTGTCGACAAGTTCGTGAAAGACGGTGAACCACAGGCCATTTCGGACTGCTCGGATTTTTTTATCGTCGCAAATCCCGATGTCCAGTGGGGGCCGCGCAGCATCGACATCCTGCTCGATGCGGCGGCTCGTTGGCCACGGGCGGGTGCGTTGGGCCCGTTGATCCGGGATCCGGACGGCACGGTTTACCCGTCGGCACGGCATCTGCCCAGCCTGATCCGGGGCGGCATGCACGCAGTCGTCGGACCGCTGTGGCGATCCAATCCGTGGACCGCGTCCTACCGGCAGGCCGGGCTCGTACCCAGCGAACGACCCGTCGGATGGCTGTCGGGCTCGTGCCTGTTGCTGCGGCGGGCAGCGTTCGATGAGGTGGCGGGGTTCGACGAACGGTATTTCATGTACATGGAAGACGTTGACCTAGGAGATCGCCTCGGTCGCGCGGGCTGGCAGAACATATATGTGCCGGCGGCCGAGATTTTGCACGATAAGGGCCACACGACGGGGCGGGATCCGGCGCGCAACTTGGCGGCCCACCACAGGAGTACCTACACTTTCCTGGCGGATCGCTATTCGCACTGGTCACAGGCGCCGCTGCGGTGGACAATCAAGGCCGCTCTCGCGGCGCGTGCCGGGCTGGTGGTGCGTAATGCCCGGCGTAAGCAGGCGAAAGGACGGCGCTGATGAACCCGGCAGAAGTCGATGCCGTCATTTTGGTCGGTGGTTTGGGCACCCGGTTGCGCCCGTTGACGCTGTCGGCCCCAAAACCGATGCTGCCGACAGCGGGCCTGCCATTCCTGACCCACTTGTTGTCGAGGATCGCCGACGCCGGGATCGAGCACGTCGTGCTGGGCACCTCCTACAAGGCGGCGGTATTCGAGTCCGAGTTCGGCGACGGATCCAAGCTGGGCCTGCAGATCGACTATGTCGTCGAGACCGAGGCCCTTGGCACCGGCGGCGGCATCGCCAATGTCGCGTCGAAGCTGCGACACCCCACCGCGCTGGTGTTCAACGGCGACGTCCTGTCCGGCGCCGATCTCGGTGCGCTGTTGGACAGCCACGAGAACAACAACGCCGATGTCACCCTGCATCTGGTCCGCGTGGGTGATCCGAGGGCGTTCGGCTGTGTGCCCACCGATGCCGACGGCGTGGTCACCGCATTCCTGGAGAAGACGCAGGATCCGCCGACCGATCAGATCAACGCCGGGTGCTATGTCTTCAAGCGCGAGGTGATCGATCGCATACCAAAGGGGCGCGCGCTCTCCGTCGAGCGCGAAGTGTTCCCCGGACTGCTTGCCGACGGCCTGCGGGTGTGTGGCTATGTCGACGCCACGTATTGGCGAGACATGGGCACACCGGAAGATTTCGTACGCGGATCCGCCGATCTGGTCCGCGGTATCGCGCCGTCACCGGCGCTGAAGGGCCACCGCGGCGAGGAACTGGTGCACGACGGCGCGAGCGTTGCGCCAGGCGCGCTGCTGATCGGCGGCACCGTGGTCGGTCGCGGCGCCGAGATCGCCGGTGGTGCACGCTTGGACGGTGCGGTGATCTTCGACGGCGCCAAGGTCGGCGCCGGCGCGGTGATCGAGCGGTCGATCATCGGCTTCGGCGCCCACATCGGCCCGCGTGCGCTGATCCGCGACGGCGTGATCGGCGATGGC
Organism: uncultured Actinomycetota bacterium; assembly: GCA_963843135.1. GTDB lineage: Bacteria > Actinomycetota > Actinomycetes > Mycobacteriales > Mycobacteriaceae > Mycobacterium. The sequence continues at coordinate 134,615 of CAWJJA010000014.1, read as the reverse complement.
GCCGACATCGGCGCGCGCTGCGAGTTGTTGCGCGGGGCGCGGGTGTGGCCGGGTGTCACGATTCCCGACGGCGGTATCCGTTACTCCACCGACATCTGAGTGCGTCGTGAGTGCGACTTCGGCGTGGCTGAGTCACGCTGAGCGTGACTGCGCACGCCGAAATCACCGGTTGCGCGCGGCCGCCGCGAGTTGAGTGAGGCCGAAGTCCATATCTTCCGGCAGGGCGTCCAGCGGCCACCACCGTAGATCCAGCGACTCGTCGCTGCGTTCGATCTCAGCACCCGCCGGGGCGTGCACGACGAACTGCATGTCGAGATGGCGGGTCGGCACACCGAGAGAACACGTGACGGGGTGGACGTGCAGCGCAGCCAGCGACGAATCGATCGTCAAGCCGTCGATGCCCGACTCCTCGGTGGCCTCTCGCAGTGCGGCGGCGACGATGTCGGCGTCGGACTCCTCGCAGTGCCCGCCCAGTTGTAGCCATCGACCGAACCGTGGGTGAAGCGTGAGCAGCGCGTGAGTTCCGGTGTGGTCGACGACCAGTGCCGAACCGGTCACGTGACCCGGTACGCAGGCGCGCAGGCATCCATCAGGCCGTGCGGCCAGGAACGCCAGCACGGCGTGACGCAGGGTGTCCTGGGCGGGATCGGGTGCCTGCCATTCGGTCAACACCGCCACCGCGGAGGCGTGCAAGCTCACGTGTGCCGCCCCCACTTCGCGCGAGCGCTCATCGCCGCACCAGCAGGTCGTCGGTCGGCACCGGATCACGTGGGCCCGACGGCCCTTCGGGATAGCCGATCGCAATGGCGCCCAACGGCTCCCAGTCGGCGGGCAGGCCCAGCTCGTCGCGCACCAGATCGGCAGCGAAGATGGTGGACCCGATCCAGCAGCTGCCCACACCACGCACCGCCAGCGCAACAAGCAGCGCCTGCACCGCCGCCCCGACAGCGACGGTGAACATCGTGTGCTCTGCGTCGGTGCGTGCGGCGTCTGGGTAGCTGTGCGCGCCGTCGGGCACCATGAACGGGATGACGAGTTCGGGTGCGTCGTAGAGGATCTGGCCGCGCCCGACGCGGCGCTCGACGGCATCGGCCGGTCGTCCGTCAGCCGTGAGGTCCGTACGCCACTTGGCCTTCATTCGGTCGAGCAGAGCCAATCGCCGGCACGGGATCCTGCATCCACACGAACCGGACGGGTCGGGTGTGGTGCGGTGCGGGTGCGGTGAGCGCTTCGGCGACGGCGGACTCGACCAGTTCGGGAGCCACGTGCTCACCGCTGAATGCGCGCACCGACCGCCGCAACAGCTGGGCCTGGGTGCGGCCGAGCGCTATCGCCTCCTCGGTGCCCAGCCAGAACAGATCGTCCTCACCGGGCCGCACCAGGTCGCGGGCAGTGGACCCGTTGTCCTGCAGGGACAGTCCGCGCACCACCGCGACCGGGATGTCGGTCAGCTTGCCCTTGACGAGGTCGGCCGCTGCGGCGATCTCGTCGGCGACGGCGATCTCGGTAACGATCAACTCGTTGCCGTGCCGGTCTACCGACCCCTCGTAGCCGTGCAGCACCGGCAGCCCCGCCGCGCCGATCGCGACGTCGGTCTGCCCGTTGCGCCACGCTCGGCCCATGGTGTCGGTGACCACCACCCCGACGGTGACCCCCAGGCGTTCGCGCAGTCCGTCCCGCAGCAACGCGGCGCTTCCATCGGGGTCGGTGGGCAATAGCGCGAGCTCTGCCGAGTCGACGTTCGAACCATCCACACCGGCGGCGGCCTGCACCAGGCCGAGGGCGTTCTCGGTGATCAGCGTCTTGCCCTTGCGCGCCAGTACCCGCACAGCCTCCGCATCGATCAGCTTGCGCCGCAGAGTGTCTCGCTCGTCGGCGTCGATAGGTGCATCGACGATGCGACCCTCGCATTTGGAAATCACCTTGCTGGTGACCACCAGAATGTCGCGGTCTCGTAGCCAAGGCGCCGCCGAGGCGATCGCGGCGGCAAGATCGTCGCCCGGGCGGAACTCGGGAAGTCCTGGCACAGGAAGCATTTCGACGGCCGCAGCAGATCCGTGCTCGGTCATTGGGGTGGGTCCAGCTTCAACCCGGCCAGATCGAAACCCGCGCGCACCATTTCGGCCGTCGTCGCCGGATCTGTCATCAGCAGTGGTACCGCGCGGACCTCGACACCGTCGATCTGCGCATGGTCCCCCTCATGTACCAGCCAGCCGTCGAGGATGCCGGTACCGCTACGAGCCCCGTAGTGGGCGCCGACCGCTTCTGAGGTGCTGTCCACCCCGATGACCGACAGGCATTCGTCGGCCATGCCGCGCAACGGCTTACCGTCGATGATGGGGGAGTACCCGATGACGCGTGCCGTCGTCGTACGCAACGCGCCGCGGATTCCGGCGATGTTCAAGATCGACCCGATGCTCACCACCGGATTGGACGGCGCAACCAGTACGACGTCGGCAGTTTCGATGGACTCGACGACACCGGGACCGGCGGACGCCGTATCGGCGCCGACGAACGCGAAACTATGTGTGGGCACCTGTGCGCGGTAGCGCACCCACCACTCCTGGAAGTGGATAGCACGCTTCTCGCCTTCCGACTCACCGGGGCCCGGATCGGTGATGACGACATGAGTTTCGCTGCGATCGTCGCTGGCGGGCAACAACCGCGCGCCGGGCGACCATCGGGCGCACAGAGCTTCGGTCACCTGTGACAGCGGATATCCGGCGCGCAACATCTGGCTGCGGACAAGATGGGTGGCGAGGTCGCGGTCGCCGAGTCCGAACCAGTCGGGTTGCACACCGTAGGCGGCGAGTTCTTCCTTGGCATGCCAGGTTTCGCCGCGATGGCCCCACCCGCGCTCCGGGTCGATACCGCCGCCCAGGGTGTACATGCAGGTATCGAGGTCCGGGCAGATCCGTACCCCGAACATCCACGCGTCGTCACCGACGTTGACAACGGCGGCCAATTCATGTGGTGAGGGGTTCTGAGAATCCCCGAATTGGCCCAGCCTCAACAGGTGTTGCACGCCGAGCAGGAAGCGGGCGCCGCCCACGCCGCCGACCAGAACCGTGACCTTCACATTGACCGACATTAGGCCGTATGACCGCGGCAGGGGCACGTGGCCGATGGTGTGACAGACACGCCGATATCTCGACGCGCCGAATTCGGGTCACGGAATGGTATGAATTTCTGTTCCAACGCTTGACCACGGCAGCTTGCGCGTGTGTAATCACACCAGTGTCATTTCGCGGTTGGCCGGCCGGTTTCGGTGTCGCAGACCGAGATTCGATCATATGTTCGAATTGAGATGGCCGCACAGAACAATAGTGGGGCTCTTTTACGGATCTACGACATCAGGTGAGGAGGCGGAAAATGTCTTTTGAGTACAGCGATTTCGATCATGCGGTTCGGTTTGACGACCGACTGCTCGGCTCAGTTGACAGCGCGCCGCACACCAATACCGGACCGGCACCGTTCGAGACGCCACGGCGTCCCCAGTTAAGTCTGGTGCCTGCCCCGATTGATGTGCCGTCGGCGATACCGGCAATGCCGGCAATGCTCACGCCGGAGGACGACCTCTGGCAAGAGAAGGCGCTGTGCGCGCAAACCGATCCCGAGGCGTTCTTCCCCGAGAAGGGCGGCTCGACCCGTGAGGCCAAGCGCATCTGCCTGGGGTGCGAGGTTCGCGACGCGTGCCTCGATTACGCGCTGGCCAATGACGAGCGCTTCGGCATCTGGGGCGGCCTCTCGGAGCGTGAGCGCCGTCGCCTCAAGCGCGGCGTGATTTAACGCTTCTTCGCGCGAGCGGTCCCGTGCTTACGCGTGGGCCGATGCGTGGGGAGTGCCCCCATATCGCAATCTAGACAGCTTGTTCACTCGTCGTCGATGGTCGGGTCGATGACGGAAGGTTCGACGCCCAGATAGGTGGCCACTTGTGCCACCAAGACTTCATGCAGCAGGTCCGAAAGTTCGATGGTGTCCTTCGCCCGTCGCTCGATCGGCTTGCGGAACAACACAATTCGCGCTCTTGTGGCGTTGCCACGGACGTCGACGCCTGCCGGGATCAGCCGTGCCAGCGCTATCGGCCCGTCGGCGATCACCTCGGGTGGCCATTGCACACTCTCGGGGTCCTTCGGCGCGATGCGGGGGATCTCGTCGACGGCGATGTCCAGCGCCGAGACCCGTTCCTGCCAGCGGCGCTCGATCGGTTCGTAGGCCTCCAGCACCGCCATGTCGAACAATTCGGCGCGACTGCGCCAGCCGGGCACCGTCGATGGAAGAAGCGACCCGCGCATTTCGCGGCCGCGGCGTGATCGCAGGCGTCCGCGCTCGGGCACGAAAGAGATCGTAACGGTTGAAGATCGACACTCAGGCGGCGCGCGTGTCCGGCGGCTTGCACCGTTTGCGCACGATAACCTCTCGCTGTGAACGTTCCCCGTCGCTGCTGCCGGCCCGGGTGCCCCCACTATGCGGTCGCGACGCTGACCTTTGTGTACTCGGACTCGACGGCAGTTGTCGGTCCGTTGGCCACGGTGTCCGAGCCGCATTCGTGGGATCTGTGTGTTCTGCACGCCGGGCGGATCACCGCGCCGCGCGGTTGGGAGCTGGTTCGCCATGCGGGTCCGCTGCCGTCGCACCCCGACGAGGACGATCTGGTCGCGCTGGCCGACGCGGTGCGTGAAGGACGCGATGTCGCGCCACCCGTCAATGGTGTCGCCGCGGGATTTTCCGATCCCGTCACCGGTATGTCCGGCGGGGCGCTGATGGCACCGCCGGTTCGTAGGCCGGACACCAACGGGCGGCGACGGGGCCACCTGCGCGTGTTGCCAGACCCCCCCGAATGACGATGAGCCGAGGCGAGGACTAGTCGAAGTGTCGCGGCCGTTCGACGGCTAGGCTGGCGCCAGTAGTCCACGTCTCGAGGAGTTCTATGTCCCGGCCCGCCGCGGCTGTCCACCGTGTCATCAAGGCGTATGACGTGCGGGGCCTGGTTGGCGAAGAACTCGATGAGCAATTCGTCGGCGAGATCGGCGGTGCTTTCGCTCGGCTCATGCGCAACGAGAACGCCACGGTGGTCGTCATCGGCCACGACATGCGGGACAGCTCACCGGCGCTCTCGGAGGCCTTCGCCGAGGGCGTCACCGCGCAGGGCCTCGATGTGGTCCGCATCGGCCTGGCGTCCACGGACCAGTTGTATTTCGCGTCGGGCCTGCTGGATTGTCCCGGCGCGATGTTCACCGCAAGCCACAACCCGGCCACCTACAACGGCATCAAGCTGTGCCGGGCCGAGGCCAAGCCCGTCGGCAAGGACACGGGGCTCACCGCGATCAGCGAGGACGTCATCGCCGGAGTGCCGGTCTACGACGGACCCAGCGGCTCTACTTCTGACCGGGATGTGCTCGCCGACTACGGTGAATTCCTTCGGTCGCTGGTGAGCCTGGCCGAGTTGCGGCCGCTGAAGGTCGCTGTCGACGCCGGCAACGGGATGGCGGGCCACACCGCTCCCGCAGTGCTGGGATCCATCCCGTCGATCAGGCTCGCTCCGTTGTTCTTCGAACTCGACGGCACATTCCCCAACCACGAAGCCAATCCGCTGGACCCGGCCAACCTTGTCGACCTGCAGGCGTATGTGCTGGGGACCGACGCCGACATCGGACTCGCATTCGACGGCGATGCCGACCGGTGCTTCGTGGTCGATGAGTTGGGGCGGCCGGTCTCGCCGTCGGCGGTGACGGCGCTGGTCGCCTCGCGCGAACTCGGTCGTGAGATCGGCGCGACGGTGATCTACAACTTGATCACCTCCAAGGCCGTTCCGGAACTCGTCGCCGAGCGTGGGGGCACGCCCGTGCGCTCACGCGTCGGACACTCCTATATCAAGGGGCTGATGGCCGATACCGGTGCGATCTTCGGGGGAGAGCATTCGGCTCACTATTACTTCCGCGACTTCTGGGGCGCCGACTCCGGCATGCTGGCGGCCCTGCATGTGCTGGCGGCCCTGGGTGAGCAGAATCGGCCGTTGTCTGACTTGATGGCCGACTATCAGCGGTATGAAGCATCCGGCGAGATCAACTTCACCGTCACCGACGCGGAGTCATGCGTCGACGAGGTGTTGTTGTCGTTCGGTGCCAGGATCGCTTCGATCGACCACCTGGACGGCGTGACGGTCGATCTGGGCGACGGGTCGTGGTTCAACGTGCGTATGTCGAACACCGAGCCGTTGCTCAGGCTCAACGTCGAGGCGCGGACCACCGAGGAGGTCGACGCTATCGTCGGGCAGATCTCCCGGACCATTCAAGACGGGATCTCCTCGGAATCCGAGGCGGCCACGTGAACGCCACCCGCTCGATCGTCGACCTCGACGATGTGGACGGACTGCGCGCCGCTGACCGGGATGGCTCGCTGCGCGCGGCGGCGATGGCCGGCGCCCAGGTGCGCGCTACCGCCGCGGCACTCGATGAGGGCGAACTGGATCAGCTGAGCAGCGACGAGCCGCCCCGCACGGTGATCTGGGTGGCGGGCCGCGGAAACGCCGAAACGGCAGGCTCATTGCTCGCCACCGCGCTGGGTGGCTCGGTGGCCGCTCCGATCGTCGTCGCTTCCGAGGTACCGCCGTGGATCGGCGCATTGGACGTGCTGATCGTGGCCGGCGACGACCCCGGCGATCCGGCACTGGTGTCGGCCGCCGCCACCGGAGTGCGTCGCGGCGCTCGCGTCGTGGTGGCCGCGCCGTATGAAGGACCGCTGCGGGACGCCACCGCAGGACGGTCCGTCGCGCTGCCCCCGCGGGTATGGGTGCCAGACGAGTTCGGCTTCGCCCGATACCTCGCCGCAGGGCTGGCGACACTGCATGCGGTCGACCCGGGGCTTCGGGTGGATCTGTCGGCGCTCGCCGACGAACTGGACGCAGAAGCGTTGCGCAACAGCGCTGGACGTGAGCTGTTCACCAACCCGGCGAAGTCGTTGGCTGCGCGGATGTCGGGCTGCGAGGTTGTCATCGCAGGTGACAATGCGGCGACGCTGGTCTTGGCCCGACACGTCGCGGCCGCCATGTTGCGGATCGCCCATCGGGCGGTGGCCGCGGTGGGCCTGGCCGATGCGTTGGTGGCGTTGCGCAGCGGAATGGGTGACGCCTCCGACGCCGATCGCGAGCAGTCCATCTTCCACGACGAGGAGATCGATGGTCCACGCCCGCCGCGGGTTCGGACTTTCGTGCTCACGACCGACGCCGAGCGACCGGTCGTTGTCGCCAGGGTCGCGGGCATGGACAACGTGAGCGTCATCAACGCCGAGGATGTCCCGGAAGCGCTGGACACTTCTGACGTCGAGCGGGCACCGGTAGCCGCCGCGGCCGCGCCCGGACGTCTGGAAGAGCAACTGGCCTTGCTGGCTGTTCGGATGGAGATGACGGCCGTCTACTTGAAGCTGGTTCGGGGTTGAGTAAGTGAACCTGCTACGGGGAGCCGTGCGTACGTATGCCTGGGGATCGCGGACCGCAATTGCGGATTTCACCGGACGACCAAGTCCCACAGCGCATCCCGAGGCCGAGCTATGGTTCGGCGCACATCCGGGGGATCCCGCGTGGCTGGAGACCGAAGACGGTGAGCGGTCCCTGCTCGATACGGTGCGCGAAGATCCGGAGGGTCAGCTCGGGGCGGGTGTGCGCGGACGATTCGGCGACGCACTGCCGTTTCTGCTCAAGGTTCTGGCCGCAGACGAGCCGCTTTCGCTCCAGGCGCATCCCAGTGCGCGGCAGGCGGCGGAGGGGTTCGCGCGCGAGGACAGACTGGGTATCCCGGTGACCGCGCCGAACCGCAACTATCGCGACCCCAGCCACAAACCCGAAATCGTGATTGCGCTTGGGCGAATTCGAGGCGCTCGCCGGATTCCGGCCGGCAGAGCGCACCGTCGAACTGATGCGCGCTCTGGCGGTGACAGACCTCGACCCGTTCGTCAGCCTGCTGGCCGGCCAGCCCGACGCAGACGGCTTGCGGGCCCTGTTCACCACGTGGATCACCGCGCCGCAGCCCGATCTCGACGTGCTCGTCCCCGCAGTGATCGAAGGCGCGATCCATTACATGCGTTCTCGCAACAAGGAATTCGCCGCCGAGGCCAAGGCCGTCCTCGAGCTCGGCGAACGCTATCCGGGCGACGCAGGTGTGCTGGCGAGCTTGTTGCTGAACCGCATCACCCTCGAACCCGGCGAGGCGATCTATCTACCGGCGGGAAACCTTCATGCGTATCTGCACGGTGTGGCTGTGGAGGTGATGGCCAACTCCGACAACGTGTTACGCGGTGGGCTGACCCCGAAGCACGTGGACGTGCCCGAGCTGCTGCGGGTGCTCGACTTCACCCCGGCGAGCGAGGATCTGCTCCGTCCCACCGTCATCGAGGACGGGATGGAACTGATGTACGACACACCGGCTCCGGAGTTCGCGGTCTCGGAGCTGCGCATCGACGGCGCGCATCTCGGCCATGAAATCGATGCCCCGAGCCACCACGACGGACCTCAGATCCTGTTGTGCACCCAGGGGTCGACGGTGGTGTACGCCAAGGGAGGTAGCGTCACGCTGCGCAAGGGATCTGCCGCATGGGTCGCTGCCGACGAGGGGCCGATCCGCCTGACCGCGGACACTCCGACGAAGGTTTTCCGGGCCACGGTGGGAATCTAGAGCCGCGTCAGCCGGCGGGACCTGCGCATAAATCTGATCAGCACATCCTCGGCGAGGCCGTACTGCATCGCGTCGACCCAGAGGGTGTGGGGCACCGGGCCTCGGGCACGGGCTCGGCGCCCGCCCGGGATCGCGGCGTAGCCGCCGACCTCAGCCGCAGCGAGCAGATCGAGAACCGTTGTGACTTCGGCCGATTCGAGATCGGCAATCAACTCCCACGTGTCCGCCCAGACGCCGTTGTCTCTGCCGCCGGGCGGCAACCAGTACGGGATATCGCATGATGCGACGTCGCGAACATCCCTGCACGGCCGGGTCGGCGAAGTCATGGTGGCCTCCACCACCCAAGTTACGCGGACGGCTTATCGACCGGCAACCGATCGCGGTCATTTGTGGACCGCGCCGCTCGTTTCTCAGCCAGCAAAAGGCGCATGTTGTGTCTGATGGTGCGGCCGACAAGGCGCGCCGACGGCACCATGTACAGGCTGTCGAGCAGGCTGAACCGGCGCAGAAACCATTCGGCCAGAACGGGATCCGTCTCGGCGGCCCCGAGGAACTGGTCGAACAACCCACCCACCGGCTTGTACCACCACGGCACCTCATCGGTGGTGGTGGCGTCGTGCAGGGCCAGGTCGCCGATCACGGTCATCATCCACACCGGGTATGTCGTCTTGGCCGTGGCCTTCGCGAGTCGCTTCGCGACGTCAGGAGCACCGGAATCGATGACCTTACGAAGGTTGCCTGCCTGGATCGCCGTCATCGTCATGCCCTGGCCGAAGGTCGGGTTGAAGCTGACGACCGCATCGCCGAACGGGAAGATGCCATCGGGGAAGCGGTCGAGTTTGTCGTAGCGGCGCCAACGACTGGTCGGGTACTTGTGGAACGCCATCTCGCCGAGCGGGGTGCCCTGCCGTAGCGCGGTCGAAAAGTGCCCGGGCAGCATCTCGTCGACCAGGTCGCAGATCTGCGCAAAGTTCTGTGGCGGCTCCGCCTTGGCGATACCGAAGGTCGTCACGTTCCAAACGCCGTCTTCATAGAAGAGTGCTCCTACGCCGACCGGATGTTCGTGCGACGCGCCCGCCACGACAACCTTCTCGGCGAGGAGGCCGTCCGGAACCCGTACCCGTTGGCTGGCATAGGCGATGCCGACGTCGACGGTGTCCTCGCGGGGCCGTGGGTAACCCCACTTCTCGAGCCACACGGGCAGCCGGGTGCCCCGCCCCGCCGCATCGACGACGAGATCGGCGGGTACCACCTCGCCAGAGTCGAGCAGGACACCGGTCACCCGTTGGTGTACGGCGTCATAGGTCGGCTCGGCGACTGTCGCGTGCACGATATCGACGTTCTCGATCGCCAACACGCGGCGCCGGATCTGCCACTCCAGCATGGGCCTGCTGGGCACGTAGGCGGTGAACTCGTCCTGCAGCCGATGCGCGGTCCCCAGCACATGGCCCGCGGCACCGAAGTGAATGCAGTCCGGCCGGTTCTCCAGCATCGGGACGCCATCGGCCACCATGTCGTCGAGCAGCCCTGGAAAGTGGATCTCGAATTCCTGGGCGCCGCGTGCCATCAGCAGGTGCACATGCCTGCCCTGGGGGACGGCTGCGCGGTTCGCCGGGCCGTCGGGCAGTCCGTCGCGCTCGTAGACCGTCACGCGTTCGCAGACATCGGAAAGCACCCGCGCGGCGCACAACCCCCCCAGGCTGGCCCCTATCACGGTCGCGTGTTTATAACTCCGCCCCATCGGGTTCACCGTACTCGGTACATTCCCGAGACAGACCCCGGGAGGAGACGCCGATGGCGCGCAGGACGAAGTCGGTGGAGCAATCGATCGCCGACACTGACGAACCCGATACCCGTCTGCGAAAAGACCTCAATTGGTGGGATCTCACCGTCTTCGGTGTGTCGGTGGTGATCGGTGCGGGCATCTTCACGATCACCGCATCGACGGCGGGCAACATCACCGGCCCGGCGATCTCCATCTCGTTCGTGTTCGCCGCAATCGCCTGTGGCCTGGCCGCGCTGTGCTACGCCGAATTCGCGTCGACGGTGCCGGTGGCGGGAAGTGCGTACACCTTCTCCTACGCGACGTTCGGTGAGGTGGTCGCCTGGATCATCGGGTGGGATCTGATCCTCGAGTTCGCGGTCGCATCCGCTGTGGTGGCCAAGGGCTGGTCCAGTTACCTGGGCACGGTGTTTGGATTCGGCGGTGGCACAGCGGATCTGGGTGGGCTGGCGCTGGATTGGGGCGCACTGCTGATCGTCGCCTTCGTCACCGCCATCCTGGCGTGGGGCACCAAGCTCTCCGCGGAGGTCAGCCTGGCGATCACCGTGATCAAGGTCGCGGTGGTGTTGCTCGTCGTGGTCGTCGGCGCGTTCTACATCAAGATGGAGAACTTCACACCGTTCGTCCCACCCGCCGCGGCTGCCGGCGAGGGTGGTTCCGGGACCGACCAGTCGTTGTTCTCGCTGCTGACCGGCGCCGGGGGCAGCACCTACGGCTGGTACGGGGTGCTGGCGGGTGCCTCCATCGTGTTCTTCGCGTTCATCGGCTTCGACATCGTCGCCACCACGGCGGAGGAAACCAAGAACCCCCAGCGCGACGTCTCCCGCGGCATCCTCGCGTCGCTGGCGATCGTCACCGTCCTCTATGTCGCGGTCGCCGTGGTGCTCTCGGGCATGGTGAGCTACACCGAACTCCACGACGCCGGTGAGAAGGTGAACCTCGCGACCGCGTTCTCGGCCAACGGCGTGGACTGGGCGGCGAAGGTGATCTCGATCGGCGCGCTGGCCGGGCTGACGACCGTCGTCATCGTGCTGGTCCTCGGGCAGACGCGCGTGCTGTTCGCGATGTCGCGCGACGGCCTGCTGCCGCGGCAGCTGGCCAAGACGGGACGCCACGGCACGCCGGTGCGCATCACGCTGATCGTCGGTCTGCTGGTCGCCGTGGCGGCGTCGGTGTTCCCGATCGACAAGCTCGAAGAGATGGTCAATATCGGCACGCTGTTCGCGTTCGTGCTGGTGTCCGCGGGTGTGATCGTGTTGCGCCGAACCCGCCCCGACCTCGAGCGCGGATTCCGGGCACCCCTGGTGCCGTGGCTGCCTGCCGCCGCGATCGTGGCGTGCGTGTGGCTGATGCTCAACCTGACCGCGCTGACCTGGATCCGGTTCCTCATCTGGATGGCCATCGGCGTGGTCGTCTATTTCCTCTACGGCCGCAGGCACTCGGTACTCGGCAAGCGCGAGGGCGCGCAACTCAAGTAGCTCGTGGTTTCGGCGTGCTGGGTCACGCTCAGCGTGACCAGCCACGCCGAAGTCGCGAGAGGCGTGCCCGCAGTGCTTTACAAAATATGCCTATATGTCTAGACAGGCGACAAAGGGGGCTATATAGTCAAGGGCACTCGTGATGGCACTCACACAGGAGGCACTAGTGACCACGCAACTGTCCGAACTCGAAGTCACCCAGTGGCGGGACAAAAAGCGCCACCTGTGGCTGATGGGACTGATCGCCCCGACGTCGCTGTTCGTGATGCTGCCGCTGGTGTGGACGTTCAACCAGTGGGGCTGGCATGTCGCGGCGCAGGTGCCGCTCTGGATCGGCCCGATCCTGCTCTACATCCTGTTGCCCGCACTCGATCTGCGATTTGGCCCCGATGGTCAGAACCCGCCCGACGAAGTGATGGAGCGGCTGGAGAACGACAGGTACTACCGCTACTGCACCTACATCTACATCCCCTTCCAATACGCCAGCGTGATCTTCGGCGCGTACCTGTTCACGGCAACGAACCTGAGCTGGCTGGGATTTGACGGTGGACTGAGTTGGCCGGCCAAGATCGGTCTGGCGCTCTCGGTCGGGATGCTCGGCGGGGTGGGCATCAACACCGCGCACGAGATGGGCCACAAGAAGGACGAACTGGAACGGTGGCTGGCCAAAGTCACACTGGCGCAGACGTGCTACGGCCACTTCTACATCGAGCACAACCGGGGTCACCATGTCCGCGTCGCCACCCCGGAGGATCCGGCGTCGGCCCGTTTCGGCGAGACGTTCTGGGAGTTCCTGCCGCGCAGCGTGTGGGGAAGTCTCAAGTCGTCGTTGGAGCTGGAGGCCACGCGGCTGCGTCGTGGTGGGCGCAGCCCCTGGGATCCGAGAACGTACTGGTCCAACGATGTACTCAACGCATGGGCGATGTCGGTGGTGTTCTACGGCATCCTGATCGCGGTCTTCGGTCTGGCGCTCATTCCCTACATCGTGATCTCGGCGGTATTCGGCTTCACCTTGCTCGAGACCGTCAACTACCTCGAGCATTACGGCCTGAAGCGACAGAAGCTGGAGAGCGGCCGCTACGAGCGGTGCGCGCCGTCGCACAGCTGGAACTCCGATCACATCGTGACCAACTTGTTCCTGTACCACCTGCAACGGCACAGCGATCATCACGCCAACCCGACGCGTCGCTACCAGACGCTGCGCAGCATGGACGGCGCACCGAACCTTCCGAGCGGCTATGCGTCCATGATCGGGCTGACGTACTTCCCCCCGCTGTGGCGGCGCGTGATGGATCACCGGGTGCTCGCGCACTACGACGGCGACATCAGCCGGGTCAACATGCACCCCCGCATGCGCGACAAGGTGGTCGCCAAGTACGGAGCCGGGGATGTGGGCTTCCGCGAAGAGCAGAGGGCATAAGTATGAGCGTGTTCCAATGCCCGGGCTGTGACTACACCTACGACGAGGCGAAAGGTGCTCCGCGGGAAGGATTTCCAGCGGGCACCTCCTGGGACGACATCCCCGACGACTGGTGCTGCCCGGACTGTGCAGTACGCGAGAAGGTCGACTTCACAACTGTTTAGCCCATCGACTCTGCGCTCAGGCCGCAAACCTCGAGTAGTCGACGGCCTCGACGCAGAGTCAATACAGAAAAGGAAACGACATGGACTACAAACTGTTCATCTGCGTGCAGTGTGGATTCGAGTACGACGAGGCCAAGGGCTGGCCTGAGGACGGAATCGCCCCCGGCACCCGCTGGGACGACATCCCCGACGACTGGAGCTGCCCGGACTGCGGTGCGGCCAAGGCGGACTTCGAGATGGTGGAGGTCGCTCGTTCGTGACGGCGAGCGTGGCCTGGGCGAGCGAAGCGACGGGCAAAGATAGGGTCGCCAGAATGAGCCGCCCACGAAGCGCGCAGCGCATCCCGTACGCCGAAGCGTCCAGGGTGTTGCTGCGCGATTCGATTCTGGACGGCATGCGAGAAGAGTTGCTCACCCGCGACTGGTCGGCGATCACGCTGTCGCACGTGGCCAAAGCCGCGGGCATCAGCCGCCAGACCATCTACAACGAGTTCGGCTCCCGACATGGCCTGGCGCAGGCCTACGCGCTGCGGCTGGCCGACCGGCTCGTCGACCAGATCGACGACGCGATCGTGAGCAACGAGGGCGACGTCCACGCGGCCTTCGTCGCGGGGTTCGGTGACTTCTTCACCGAGTCGGCCGCCGACCCACTGGTGATCTCGCTGCTGACCGGCGACTTCAAACCCGACCTGCTCCAGCTCATCACCACCGACAGCGGGCCGATCATCACGCACTGCTCGCAGCGGCTGACGTCGACCTTCATCGACAGCTGGGTGAAATGCAGCGCTGAGGACGCCGGGGTGCTGGCGCGGGCCATCGTGCGGCTCGCCATGAGCTACGTGTCGATGCCGCCCGAGGCTGACCATGATGTGGCGCGCTGACCTGGCCCGTTTGATGACGCCGTTCGCCGAGCGCTACGGTGTCATGGATACCTCTTAGCTGTCAGAGCGCCGTAGCGCCTGTCCCGCGAGCCCGCAGGCTAGGGTGTCGCCGCTGCGCACATCTGTGCGCCACAGGCAAACACGAATGAAGAAGGGCTCTAGAAATCCATGACTGAGTTGAAGGTCGATGTGCGCAACGGCATCGATTACAAGGTGGCCGACCTGTCGCTGGCCGAATTCGGCCGCAAGGAGATCCGGCTGGCCGAGCATGAGATGCCCGGCCTGATGACACTGCGCCGCGAGTACGCCGAGGTGTTGCCGCTCAAGGGTGCCCGCATCTCCGGTTCATTGCATATGACGGTGCAGACCGCGGTGCTGATCGAGACGCTGGTAGCGCTCGGCGCCGAGGTGCGCTGGGCTTCTTGCAACATCTTCTCCACCCAGGACCATGCCGCCGCCGCGACCGTTGTCGGCCCGCACGGCACTGTCGAGGAGCCCAAGGGCGTTCCGATCTTCGCGTGGAAGGGCGAGACCCTCGAGGAGTACTGGTGGGCCGCTGAGCAGATGCTCACCTGGCCCAACGAACCGGCCAACATGATCCTCGACGACGGCGGCGACGCCACCATGCTGGTGCTGCGCGGCGCACAGTTCGAGAAGGCAGGCGTCGTACCTCCCGGTGAGGATGACGACTCCGACGAGTACAAGGTGTTCTTGTCCTTGATCCGCGAGCGCTTCGAGACCGACAAGACCAAGTGGACCAAGATCGCCGAGTCGGTCCAGGGCGTGACCGAGGAGACCACCACCGGCGTGCTGCGGCTTTACCAGTTCGCCGCGGCGGGTGAGCTTGCCTTCCCGGCCATCAATGTCAACGACTCGGTCACCAAGAGCAAGTTCGACAACAAGTACGGGACCCGGCACTCGCTGATCGACGGCATCAACCGCGGCACCGACGTGCTGATCGGTGGCAAGGCCGCGCTGGTGTGCGGCTACGGCGATGTCGGCAAGGGCTGTGCGGAAGCACTGAAGGCCCAGGGCGCGCGCGTCGCTGTCACCGAGATCGATCCGATCAACGCGCTGCAGGCGCTGATGGACGGTTTCGAGGTCAAGACGGTCGAGGAAGCCATCGGCTGGGCCGACATCGTCATCACCGCGACCGGCAACCAGGGCATCATCACGCTGGAGCACATGAAGTCGATGAAGCACCAGGCGATCCTGGGCAACATCGGTCACTTCGACGACGAGATCGAGATGGCCCGCCTGGAGCGCGACAAGAAGATCCGCCGGATCAATATCAAGCCGCAGGTCGACGAGTTCATCTTCGAGGACGGCCACTCCATCATCGTGTTGAGCGAGGGCCGGCTGCTGAACCTCGGCAACGCGACTGGCCACCCGTCGTTCGTGATGAGCAACAGCTTCAGTAACCAGGTGATCGCGCAGATCGAGCTGTGGACGAAGAACGACGAGTACGACAACGAGGTCTACCGCCTGGCCAAGCACCTCGACGAGAAGGTCGCCAAGATCCACGTCGAGGCCCTCGGCGGCTCGATCACCAGGTTGACCAAGGAGCAGGCGGAGTACATCGGCGTCGACGTCGACGGGCCGTACAAGCCCGAGCACTACCGCTACTGAGTCACACCCGCCATTGAGACCGTCCCCTGCTGGCGCCACGCGCTAGGCAGGGGACGGTTTCGGCGTCTCAGGGGCTGACCAGTGTGCCGCAGTGATTCTTGAGGTCGATCAGGGGTTGGCGAATGCCGGTCATCTCCGCATCCTCCTGGGGATGTGCCTCCATGTAGCTCGTCACCTTCTCGGCGACCTGTGCTCGCGACAGCGTCTGCAGCGTGTTCATGAAGCCGTTCAGGTCAGGATGCGTGAACAGGTAGGCCGAGGTCGACGCATCCACGCCGGCCCGCACCCCTTCAAGGTCGGCGGCGGTGCAGCTGGGCGGGTTGTGCCCGTCGTCCGCGGATGCCAGTGGGGATACGCCGAGCAGTGCTGCGCACGCTGCCGCACCGGCGAATACGGGTATCACCAGCCGGCGTGTGGTTCGAAGTTTGAGCATCGGATCACTCCTTATGCCATTCGGGATTAGCGCGATCAGATGCCAGTCTTTCGTTCATCCTGGGCCGGTGTGTACCTTCCCAAGGCCTTGCACAGGGAACCCGCAGCCGGCGCACATGTAAATGATCGAACTTACTGACTGGTAAGAAGCTCCCAGTCGGTCATACCGATTCTGTTACGGTTCCTGAGTGCTTCGGGGGGTCGTCGTCGCTGTTCTGATCGCGCTCGCAGCGGGTTTCGCACCGCACGCACACGCCGATCCGAGCAACGATCAGCGCGACCCGTACTTCAACGAGGACGAGTACCAAGCCTTCTACACGCCGCCGGATCCACTGCCGCCCGGCCAGCCGGGCGATCTGATCCGCACCGAGCCGTCACGGTTGGTGTTGGAGCCGTCGGGTCAACTGGGCATGATCATGGCCACGGGGACGCGAATCTTGTACCGCAGCACCGATGCTCGCGGAAATCCGATGGCGGTGACGGGCACCTATTTCGAGCCCTTCAACGAATGGCCGGGACAAGGACCTCGTCCGCTGATCGTGTACGGCCCCGGCACCCAGGGGCAGGGCGATCAGTGTGCGCCGTCGCGGCAGTTCAATCAGGGCATCCACTGGTCGCCGTGGCTGGACCTGGCGTTCAACTATGAGGAGTTGTTCGTCTCGACGATGGTCGCGCGCGGGTTCGCGATCGTGATGACCGACTATCAGGGGCTTGGCACCCCAGGACTGCACACGTACGTGAACAGGGTCGCCCAGGGCAACGCGATGCTCGACGCCGGCCGCGCGGCGATGCGGCTACCGGACACATCGCTGGATCCGCATGGCCCTCTTGCCTTTTGGGGTTACTCACAGGGCGGCGGCGCAGCGGCATCGGCGGCCGAGCTGGCGTCGTCGTACGCACCGGACCTGCATGTCGTCGGGACGTACGCGGGTGCTCCTCCGGCCGATCTGAAGGAACTGTTCCCGTACGCGGACGGGAGCGCGCTCGTCGGCGTCGTCGGATACGCGCTGAACTCCGTGATCACGGCGTACCCGGAATTCGATCAGACGATCCGATCGAAGATGACGCCGCGGGGAGCGGACCTCTTGAACAAGGTGCAGGACCAGTGCATCGCGGAGACCATTACGAAATTCATGTTTCGGCACCTGCAGCCGTATTTCAACGAGGACATCCACGCGCTGGTCAACGAGGAACCGTTCAAGACCCTTTTCGACATGCAGAAGATCGGCCGCTACAAACCGAATGCGCCCGTACTGATCCTCAGCAACCGGTACGACCCGTTGGTGCCGTATGGGCCGGCCCGTCAACTCGCCCTCGACTGGTGTGCCCAAGGCGCCGATGTGCAGTTCTGGACCAACGAAGAGCCGCCGTTCCTCAACAAGCTCGTGGTCAACCACGCGCTGCCCATGCTGGTGGACGGCGAGCGGGCGATGCAGTGGATCGCCGACCGATTCAACGGATTGCCGACCACACCGAACTGCGGTCAGTTCTGAGGGTCGCTACCTGACGTACTCGTCGCGCTTGCGCGGCCAGTCGGAGAAGTCGTCACCGCGTCCCTTGGGCGCTCGGTCCAAGAGCTGCCACGTCGCGTTCAGCGCCTCGGTGCCGCGATCGTAGGTCGAATACGTGTGGAAGACGACGCCGTCCTCGAGTGCGAAGCAGCTCAGCGCCATCAGCTCCATCATGTCGAGCATGCTGCCGCTACCCGTCCCGTGGTCCCGGCGTGGCGTCGGCACGTGCATGTATTCGAAGAAGTCGGCGTCGAAGTCACTGCCGCCCGACGACACCCACTCGACGTCCCAGCCCATCCGCTGCTTGTATGCGGTCAGGACCGGCAGCGGCGAGCGCGACGCGAGCAGGAACGTGACATCGCGGTGCGCCAGGTGCGGCACCGCGCCGACCAAGTTGTCCGTTTCGAACGTGCACCCCGGGCAGCCTTCCGGGGTGTTGGGGCCGTGCATGAAGTGCCGCACGATCAACTGGCTGCGGCCGTCGAACAGTTCGGCCAGCGTGCGCCGGCCTGCAGTGGTGTCGAATACGTACTGCTTGTCGACCGGCACCCAGGGCAGTTGTTGCCGGGCTGAGGCAAGCTCGGTGGCACGTCGGGTCAGTTCCTTCTCGTTGGCCAGCTGTCGCTCGTAGGCCGCCCGCCACTGTTCGCGCGTCCCGACCTCATGTGTCGTCATCGCGTCATCCTCCTGCAATTCGGTGGTCCCAGGAGTAGACCGTCGGCGGCGGCGAAACTCATCGTCCGCGCTAGGCTGCCCGCGTGCTCATCGCGATCGAAGGTGTCGACGGCGCAGGCAAACGCACACTGACCAACGGTCTGCGCACCTCCTTCGAGGCGGCGCACAAATCGGTCGCCACCCTTGCCTTTCCGCGCTACGGCGATTCGGTCGAAGCCGACCTGGCCGCCGAGGCGCTGCGCGGCGCGCACGGTGACCTGGCGGAGTCGGTCTACGCGATGGCGGTGCTGTTCGCCCTCGATCGCGCCGGCGCCAGGGACCAGATCGGGCACCTCACCGACACCTACGACGTCGTGATCCTGGACCGCTACGTCGCGTCCAACGCCGCCTACAGTGCGGCCCGGCTGCACCAGGGCGCCGACGGACGAGGTCGTCGAATGGGTGCGCGATCTCGAGTACGACCGGCTCATGCTCCCGAAGCCCGACGCCCAGATTCTGCTCGCGGTGCCGATCGAGCTCGCCGTCCAGCGTGCCGACAACCGTGCCCGCGAAGACGCCGACCGCGCGAAGGACGCCTACGAACGCGACGGGGGTCTACAGCGCCGTACCGGCGAGGTTTACACGGCGCTGGCCGCGGCGAACTGGGCAGGGTCGTGGGCGGTGGCGCCGCCCGACGTCGACGCGGGTGAGCTCGCGACGCGGTTGTCCTAGCGGTCCGGGGCGCACGTAAGAATCCCTCAAGAATCCCAGCAGACGGCCCTCGCAACCTGTTCTCACCACCACGCACCACTCGGGTCCGTGGGGAGACAACAGGAGCAGACATGAAGAACACCATTCGGGCCGCACTGGTCGCCGGCATCATCGGCGGCGCATCCCTCGGTCTGGCGTGCGGTGCGAATGCCGCCGTCGCCCCGGCGCATCAGGATTGGGCCGCCGGCGCGTCGGCCGCTCATTCGCAGCAGTTCTTGGGGCACAAGGCCGACGAGGATGACTCGTCCGAGGGTGGCAGCCCGTCCGACGACGTGTCCGGTTTCGACAATCAGTCCGACGAGCCCGCCAATGACCCGGAGCCCGCGGCATCGCCCGAGGAGCCTGCGGACGCACCGGCGGAGGCACCTTCCGACCCGGCGCCCGAGCAGCCGGCGAGCGATCCGACTGGCGACGAGCCCACCGCCGACGCCCCGGACAGCGACCCGGTCGCCGACGCACCGGCCCCGTCACAGGACGACCTCGAGGCCGCACAAGAGGCCGAGCCGGTGTTGTCCGATCCTGCGCCGGCGCAGGCGGGCAACGTCGAGCAGATGACCGAACTCGTGACCGAAGAGATGACGAGCGAGACCACGTCGTCTGTCGACGAGTGGAATCATCAAGTGACAGAGTGGGATTCGAGCTGGGTCAGCTACGACGCCTACAACAGGCCGGTCATTCTCAACCCCTACGACAGCCCGATGCAGTTGTTCTACACCTACGACAATGCACCGCGGATCGTGACCGTGCCGCCCTTGCAGAGCGTGGCACTGGATGCGCCGACGTCTGGCGTGTATCCCTTCACCTCCGTGGTCAAGTCACCGACGGGTCCGATCAAGCAGGTGTCTGTGGGCAGCTTCAACGTGCCCCAGCCCGGTCAAAAGCCGGCACCGCCGACGGCGCTCAACAACGTCCTGGTGAAGCTGCGCTACCCCGCGGCCACCTCGCAGCCGTTCCGGGTCAAGACGCTGGCCGACCTCGGGGACGATTCCGCCATGGGTGCGCGTCGGGTGCTGATCGACGGCGTCGTCTCCGCTTGGGGGCAGTGGTCGAAGAGCCCGAATGGGGAGCAGCAGTTCGAGATCTCCAAGACGCTGCAACTGCCCGGTCTCGCAACACCGTCGGAAGCACCGTTGCCCGGTTACAACGTCGCGATGGTCTCGACGCGATGAGCGAGCGGCGGACAGCAGAATAACCAGAAGCACCCACGGGGGCGCGGGCGAAAGCCCGCGCCCCCGCTGGCGTTCCCGGACAGGTCGCAGGGCCCTGCGCGGGCTACGTCACAATTGACCAAGCGGTGACACACCGAGCGAAAGGCAGCGCAGCACATGGCGGTTTCAGCTCTCGGCTTCGGGGTGCTCGGCCCGCTGCAGATGACCATCGACGGCGCCGACGTTGCGGTCGGGACGCCGAAGCTGCGTGCCGTCCTTGCCACGCTGGTGATCAACCGCAACCGCGCGGTGGCCGTCGATACGCTGATCAGCGCGGTGTGGGGCGAGTCGCCCCTGCCCGGCGCGCGCGGCAGCGTGCACTCCTACGTGTCCAACCTGCGCAAGCTACTTGCCCAGGCAGACCCCACGCCGCAGAAGACGTTGGCAAGCGCCCCACCCGGATACCGGCTGGCCATCCCCGACAGCGCCTGCGATCTGGGCCGATTCGCGACCGAGAAAGCCGCCGGTGTACTCGCCGGCGCGGCCGGAGACTTCGAGCGGGCGAGCCGTCACCTGTCGGCCGCGCTGGAGCAGTGGCGCGGTGCGGTGCTCGAGGATCTGCGCGAGTTCCCGTTCGTCGACCCGTTCGCTACGGCCCTTGACGAGGAACGGCTGACCGTCGCCACCTCCCGCGCCGAAGCCGAACTCGCCTGTGGTCGTGCCGCGACGATCATCGGCCAACTCGAAACCCTGGTGGCCGAACATCCCTACCGCGAACCGCTGTGGGCGCAGCTGATCAGTGCGTACTACCTCAGCGAACGGCAGTCCGACGCGCTTGACGCCTATCGCCGGCTGAAGACCGCACTGGCCGACGATCTGGGGATCGACCCTGGCCCGACAGTGCAGACCTTGCATGACAAGATCCTGCGCCAGCAGCCGCTCGACGTGAAGACGACTGCGCGCACCACGGCGGCCGGCGCGAAGACCGTGCTCGACCAGCGCACGCAGGTACAGGCGGGCGGCGCGGCGGTATGGCTGGTGGATTCTTCGGGCCAACGCCACCCACTGAGCTCGGTCGCCACCAAGATCGGCAGGCTGCCCGACAACGACATTGTGTTGGACGATGCAAAGGTCAGCCGCTACCACGCGGCGATCATCGATACGGGATCGGGTTTCGCGGTCAGCGATCTGCGCTCGGCCAACGGCGTCGAGTTGGGTGATGCCCGCATCCAGGGCAGTGCCGCACTGGCCGACGGCGACCAGATCCGGATCTGTGGGCACGTTTTCACGTTCTCCTACGACGCCTCGGTGGCGCCCGCGAACTGACGCCGTCGCGGAGATCGTGCTGTATTACTTGGTGAAGTAGTACGGTGCTCGGATAGCTGAGTGGGGACACCCGGCCCGGCGGGACCGGACCGCGTGCGAGGAAAGGCGGCGATGAACGATTCCCCGCACAACTCGCGGGTGGGTTCGCGGTTAGGCCCCTATCAACTCAACCGCCTGATCGGCCGCGGGGGCATGGGCGAGGTCTACGAGGCCGAGGACACCGTCAAGGGCCGTATCGTCGCGCTCAAGCTGCTGCCCGACTCCCTTTCGCATGACCCGGTCTTCCGGGAACGGCTGCAACGCGAGGCCCGCGCCGCGGGCCATCTGCGGGAGCCACATGTCGTGCCCATCCACGACTACGGCGAGATCGACGGCGTCCTCTACGTCGACATGCGACTGATCGACGGAACTGATCTGCGCAGCGTGTTGGTCAACGACGGCGCGATGGCGCCCCCACGGGCGGTCTGGATCGTCCGCCAGGTGGCGGCCGCGCTTGACGCCGCACACGCCGCCGGAATCACGCACCGCGACGTCAAGCCCGAGAACATCCTGATCACTTCCGACGATTTCGCCTACCTCGTCGACTTCGGTATCGCCAACGCTGTCACCGATGCCACGCTCACCGAAAAGGGCACCGCCATAGGCACATACGCCTATATGGCGCCGGAGCGCTTCAGCTCCAAGCCGGTCACCGAAAAGGCCGACGTCTACGCGCTGGCGTGCGTGCTGCACCAGTGCCTCACGGGTTCGCAGCCCTTTGTCGCCGACAGCATCAGCATGCTGATCACCGCGCATCTGATCGAACCCCCGCCACGGCCCAGCGAGTTGCGGCCCGATATCCCGGCCGCATTCGACGCCATCGTCGCGAAGGGGATGGCCAAGGACGCCGACGACCGCTACGACACGGCCGGTGAGTTCGCCCGCGCCGCCGCGGCGGTAGTGGGCGGCGGCGATTCGGGCCCGATGGTCCAGGTCTCGAACCCCTCGCATCCAGCCCATCAGGCGACGATGCCGGTGAACGCGGTCGCGCCGGATGCGTCGACGTCCGTGGTCGGGGAGCATCCGCAGCCGCGCCCTCGGCGTGACCACCGGGCACTGATCGCCGTCGGGGCGGCCGCCTTGGTGGTGATCGCGGTCGCGGCCACCGTTGCGTGGCTGGTGGCCCGCCCGCAGGGCAATTCCTCTCCCACGTCGTCGACGCTGACGATCACGCGCACCGTGCCCGACGAGCCGCCGAACCCAGTCAGCACGGCCAGCAATCTCACCCCGGCCGAGCGTCAGCTGATGTCGCTGGTACCCGACCCGAACTCCTGCAAGCCCAACAAGGATTGGGACAACGCCATTGCGGCGGTGGACTGCAAGCCCTCTGCCAGCGGTGACGGCCACGAGGGCGCGCTCTATGCGCTCTACAGCGATGCGGACCGGCTGCAGGACGACTTCGATGGGGCGATCGCCAACGACGAGCTGACGGCCTGCCCGGGAAGCGAAAGCTCCCCAGCCGACTGGGACTACAACAACTCTCCCGATGAGTCGGAAGGGTCGCTGGCGTGCGGCACCCTCAACGGGAGGGCCGACCTCGTCTGGACCAAGACCTCGGATCTGATGCTGGGCGCCGCGCAGGGCAACGACATCAAGGCGCTCTACGACTGGTGGGTCTCCACCACCTGACGACTCTGCTCAAGCGGGTTAAGAATCCTTCAAGAATCTGAGCAGTGGCTGGTCCGATCCTTTTCTCAACCGGCGCAACAGGCGCCCCGAGAAAAGGAAAACCATGAAGCGCTTCACGATCAGCATCCGCTCCGTTACCGCCGCCGCCCTGATCGGGGCCGCCGCGGTCGGTCTGGCCGGTGGAATCGCCAACGCGGCCGACACTGCTGGCCTCCATGGCGACCCCGACACCGCCAGCTCGTACTGGGTCCAGCAGACCCTCGATGACTGCTCGCTGATGGCCACGGCCGACGTGGTGGGGCAGCTGACCGGCTACCAGCCCTCCGAGCAGGAGATCGTCGCGCTGGCAGGAGCCACGCCGAGTGCCCATCACGACGGGCCGATCTACCTGCCGCCGCCCGCCGACAACCCGGATGCAGGCAACGGCACCGACTCGCAGGATCTGCCGATCCTGCTGGCGCACTACGGCATTCACGCCACGTATACCGACGACGACGTAGCAGCCGAGATCGGAGTCCCGACCGGTATGGCGGCGCTCGAGGATGCGCTCGGCGACGGTCACAAGGTGATCG
Organism: uncultured Actinomycetota bacterium; assembly: GCA_963843135.1. Classification (GTDB taxonomy): domain Bacteria; phylum Actinomycetota; class Actinomycetes; order Mycobacteriales; family Mycobacteriaceae; genus Mycobacterium. The sequence continues at coordinate 110,510 of CAWJJA010000014.1, read as the reverse complement.
CCGGCGTCAACGCCGAGACCATCTGGGACGAAGAAGGCGATCGCACGCAGGCCGACCACGACCTGGTGGTCACCGGCGTCGACACCGAGGCCGGCATCGTGCACCTCAATGACAGCGGCACCGAGGACGGCGCCGACGAGCAGGTCCCGATCGAGGTCTTCGAGGCCGCGTGGAAGACCAGCGGCCACGACATGGTCATCACCCTGGAGGCCGCCTGAGCAATGTTGTAGAAGCCGCGGCGCGAACTCGACGCGCCGCGGCTTCGGCATGTGTATTCGGCCCCAAGTCCGTTCCAGATGGCCCGCAAAGCCGGTCAACACGCAAAACGCCCGTGTGGTAGCCAGGGTTTATCGCGATCTGGTGACACCATGGACTCCATGAGGCAAAGGATTCTGGTTGTCGATGACGACCCTTCGCTCGCCGAGATGCTCACCATCGTGCTGCGCGGGGAGGGGTTCGACACCGCGGTCATCGGTGATGGCACCCAAGCGCTGACCGCGGTCCGCGAACTGCGGCCCGATCTGGTGCTGCTCGACCTGATGTTGCCCGGGATGAACGGCATCGACGTGTGCCGCGTGCTGCGGGCCGACTCCGGCGTGCCGATCGTCATGCTGACGGCCAAGACCGACACCGTCGACGTGGTGCTCGGGCTGGAGTCCGGGGCCGACGACTACGTGATGAAGCCGTTCAAACCCAAGGAGCTCATTGCCCGCGTACGCGCGCGTCTTCGCCGCAACGAGGACGAGCCCGCCGAGATGCTGTCGATCGCCGATGTCGAAATCGACGTACCGGCTCACAAGGTCACGCGGATGGGCGAGCAAATCTCCCTGACCCCGCTCGAGTTCGACCTTTTGGTGGCGTTGGCGCGTAAACCGCGGCAGGTGTTTACTCGTGATGTGCTGCTCGAACAGGTGTGGGGATACCGTCACCCGGCCGACACCCGTTTGGTGAACGTGCATGTCCAGCGTTTGCGGGCGAAGGTCGAGAAGGACCCGGAGAACCCGCAGGTGGTGCTGACTGTTCGAGGAGTGGGATACAAGGCCGGACCTCCGTGATTTTCACGGCTCGGCCGTGGCCGTGACATGTGACCGCTCGGCGGTCGTCGTGACTTCGGCCGCTCGGCGGTCGCCGTGATCTGGAGTTCGAGGCGGCGCATACATCGGCGTTCGGCACCTCTGTTCCGCGGAATGAGTGCGCTCAGCCGGGCGGTGGGCCTCGCGTGGAAACGCTCCCTGCAGTTGCGCGTCGTCACGTTGACGATCGGCCTGTCGTTGGCTGTCATCTTGGCACTGGGTTTCGTGCTCACCAGTCAGATCACCGACCGCATCCTCGAGGCGAAGGTGCGGGCGGCCACCGAGGAGATCGACCGGGCGCGCAGCACCGTCGGCGGCATCGTCGGCGGTGAGGAGACGCGCTCACTGGACAGCAGCCTGCAGTTGGCCCGCAACACGTTGATCGATCGCACCGCCGATGCGGGTCCCGGACTGGCGGGTGCCTTCGATGCGGTGCTCGTGGTCCCCGGCGACGGACCCCGCGCCGCGACCGCGGCAGGTCCGGTGCAACAGATCCCCACCGCCCTGCGCGAATTCGTCAAGGCCGGCCAGGTCAGCTACCAGTACGCGACCGTGCGCACCGAAGGCTTCTCGGGTCCAGCGCTGATCATCGGCAGTCCGACCTCATCGCCGGTGACGAATCTGGAGCTCTATCTGATCTTCCCGCTGAACAACGAGGAGTCCACCATCGCGCTGGTGCGCGGCACGATGGCCACCGGTGCCGTCGTGCTGCTGGGCCTGCTGGCGGCGATCGCCCTTGTGGTGTCGCGGCAGATCGTGCTGCCGGTGCGATCGGCGTCGCGGATCGCCGAGCGGTTCGCCGAAGGGCACCTGACTGAGCGGATGCCGGTGCGAGGCGAGGACGATATGGCCCGGCTCGCAGTGTCGTTCAATGACATGGCCGAAAGCCTGCACCGTCAGATCACCCAACTCGAGGAGTTCGGCAATCTGCAGCGTCGGTTCACGTCCGACGTCAGCCACGAACTACGCACTCCGCTGACGACGGTTCGGATGGCCGCCGACCTGATCTACGACCACAGCGAGGAACTCGACCCGGCGCTGCGCCGCTCGACCGAGTTGATGGTCAGCGAGCTCGACCGCTTCGAGACTCTGCTCAACGATCTGCTCGAGATCTCGCGCCACGACGCGGGTGTCGCCGAACTGTCCGTCGAGTCTTTGGATCTGCGCGCGACGGTGCAGAGCGCGCTGGATAACGTCGGCCATCTGGCGGCCGACGCCGACATCGAGTTGATTGTCGACATGCCATCCGACGGTGTCATCGCCGAGGTCGACCCGCGTCGGGTCGAACGCATTCTGCGCAACCTGATCGCCAATGCCATCGATCACGCGGAGCACAAGCCGGTGCGCATCCGGATGGGCGTCGACGAGGATACGGTCGCCGTGACGGTGCGCGACTATGGTGTCGGGTTGCGCCCGGGCGAGGAGAAGCTGGTTTTCAGCAGGTTCTGGCGCTCGGACCCGTCGCGGGTGCGCCAATCGGGCGGCACGGGGCTGGGATTGGCGATCAGCATCGAGGACGCCCGACTGCACCAGGGCAGGCTGGAGGCCTGGGGCGAGCCCGGGAAGGGCGCCTGCTTCCGCTTGACCTTGCCGCTGGTGCGGGGGCACAAGGTCACGACGAGTCCTCTTCCGCTCAAACCCGTTGGGCCTGAACGTGCCCCGCGGCGTGAATCGGAGAACGCGTGAGACGCCCGGGCCTGATTGCGTCCTGCGTCCGCGGTCTTGCGGCGGTCTTGCCGCTGATGTTCGTACTCGCCGGTTGTGCGGGAGTGCCGAGTTCGTCATCGCCGCAGGCGATCGGGACCGTCGATCGGCCCGCGCCGCCGAGCCTGCCCAAGCCCACCCCCGGCATGGATCCCGACGTCCTGTTGCGGGAGTTCCTCAAGGCCACCGCCGATCCGGCCAACCGGCATCTGGCGGCACGGCAGTTCCTCACCGAATCGGGTTCGGGCGCATGGGACGACGCCGGCAGCGCGCTGCTGATCGACAATGTCGTGTTCGTCGAAACCCGCGGCTCGGACCGGGTCACGGTGCACATGCGCGCTGACATTCTGGGGTCGCTGTCGGATCTGGGCGTCTTCGAGACAGGTGAGGGCGCGTTGCCCGATCCGGGGCCGATCGAACTGGTCAAGACGCCCGGCGGCTGGCGTATCGACAAACTGCCCAACGGGGTTTTCCTTGACTGGCAACAGTTTCAGTCGACGTACAAACGCAACACCCTGTACTTCGCCGACCCGACCGGCACCACCGTGGTGCCCGATCCGCGCTACGTCGCGGTATCCGACCCCGACCAATTGGCCACCGAACTGGTCAGCAAGTTGATCGCCGGGCCTCGCCCCGAGTTGGCCAACAGTGTGCGCAATCTGCTGGAGCCGCCGCTGAAGCTGCGTGGACCGGTGACCCGCGCCGACGGCGGCAAGACGGGGGTCGGCCGCGGTTATGGCGGCGCCCGGATAGACCTGGACAACCTGTCGACCACCGATCCGCACAGTCGGCAACTGCTTGCGGCGCAGATCATTTGGACGCTGTCGCGTGCCGGGATCAACGGTCCGTACGTGATCACCGCCGACGGCGCCGCGCTCGACGACCGGTTCGCCGACGGTTGGGAGACCTCGGATGTGGCGGCTACCGATCCTGGCGCGTTCCCGGGAGCGGCGGCGGGCCTGCACGCATTGGTGGGCGGGTCGCTCGTGTTCCTGGACGGCCCGCGCGCGCCACGGGTCCCAGGGTCCTTCGGGCAGACCCCCGACCAAACGGCGGCGGCGATATCGCGCACCGGCCAGAACGTGGCGTCGATCGTGACATTGCGGCCGGGCGCACCCGATATGGCGTCCTCGATGTGGATCGGACCACTGGGCGGCAACGCATCGCAGGTGCTTGATGGACGCAATCTGACGCGGCCCAGCTGGTCCCTCGACGACGCCGTGTGGGTGGTGGTCGACGGCAACAACGTGGTGCGCGTCATCCAGGATGCGTCCGGACAACCGGCGCGTATACCGGTCGACTCCACACCGGTGTCGTCGAGGTTTCCCGGTGCGATCCGTGAGCTGCAACTGTCCCGGGACGGAACCCGCGCTGCGATGGTCATCGACGGTCAGGTGATTTTGGCCGGCGTCGAGCAGACCCCCGGCGGCGGATATGCGCTCACGTACCCGCGACGACTCGGGTTCGGCCTGCGCAACACGGTCGTCTCGCTGTCGTGGCGCACCGGCGACGACATCGTCGTCAGCCGCACCGATCCGCAGAATCCCGTCTCCTACGTCAATCTCGACGGCGTCAACTCCGACGGACCCAGCCGGAATCTGCTGATGCCGGTCACCACGGTGGCAGCGAACCCGTCGACGGTCTACGTCGCCGACGGGCGTGGCGTGCTGCAACTGACGGGTTCGGGCGACAACGACCCCGTGTGGTCAGACGTTCGTGCGCTGATGATCCCCGGCGCGCTACCGGTGTTGCCGGGCTGAACCCAAACGTCTTGGGAATTCGCCTCGAGATTGCACTGAACCAACCGCCATCGACGCCCGTTGTGCAGACGAACCGACGCTAGATGTGTTGGTTGTCAGCCAAGGAGAGATGACGATGAAGGTTCGCGGTCCCCTGATCACCCTCGCCGCGGTGGCAGCACTGGGCGTAGGGATATTGACCGTCAACATTTCCCAGGAGCCCGATCCCGTGGTCCCCGGTCAGCCGGTGGCCGCGTCGGCTCCCGCAGCTGCGCCACCCGCGCCGACGGCCCCACCCGCACCGGTTTTTCCGGCCAAGGCGGACTACGTCGGCAAGATCCCGACCGCCACCGGTGTCATCACCTTGGATATCACCGTCGACGGCGACAAGGCCGTCGCTTATGCCTGCGACGGAAACTCCATCGAGTCCTGGCTGCGCGGATCGGCGGTCAACGGCACGGTGAGTCTTGCGAGCAAAGACAGGACCAGTCGACTCGAGGGTCGCCCCGACGGCACCGCGATTGTCGGAACCCTGTGGATCGGCGAGAAGAGGTGGGACTTCACGGCGGAAGTTGCGCAGCCACCTGCGGGGCTCTATGTATTCGAGGAGGGCGGGGTCCGTAGCAGCTGGATCGTCGATTCGTCTGGCAAGGCGATCGGCGTACAGCGCCTCGCCGACGGATCAACCAGCCCGGCACCGGGTTTGGCGACCGACCTCAGTGTGGTCGTCGACGGGCGCACCGTCACCGCGACACGGGTGCAGGGCGACAGCGATGTCTGAGTCTGTCGCGACCGAGCGGATCAGCACGTCGCGTTCAGACGCCGCGGTGCTGATCTCCGTCCTGATCGGTGCGCTTGTGGCGGTCGCGCTCGGAGTGTTCGGCAAAGTCCATCAGCCTCAATTCTTTTCGGTGAGCATCGCAGGGTTTTCCAGCGGTACGGCGGTGAAGTCGTGGCTCGCGACCGTGGCGGTGCTCCTCGCGTCGTTCCAGCTGGTATCGGCCTTCGCGATGTATCGGCTGATACCGGGCGGCGGGGGGCCTTCATGGATGGCCACCGCACACGTTTGGTCAGGACGATTGGCGGTTTTGGTGAGCGTCCCCGTCGCGGTGCACTGTCTCTACGCGCTGGGATTCCAGGAGACAGACAGCCGGGTGTTGTTCCACTCGCTGTTCGGTTGCTTCTTTTACGGTGTGTTTGTTGCGAAGATGATGCTGCTGACCCGAAAAGGCCTTCGCGGATGGATCATTCCGATCGCGGGTGGGTTGCTGTTCTTCGGCCTGGTCTATGTCTGGTTGACCTCAGCCCTGTGGTTCTTCCAGACCAGCGGAATCACGCTCTAGCGGAAAGGCTTTCCATGTCATTCACAGATCTGCGCATTCCACGGCAGAAGGTCCTGATCGGTACCGCACTCGGGCTGGTCGCGTCCGTGCTCGCCGCCTGTACGACCTACGGCAAGAAGCCGGAGGCGTCTGGCGACACCTCCGCGACGGCGAAGCCCGCGCCGACGACCGGCGGAACGGCCCCCGAACTCACCAATGCCATCACGAAGACCTCGGATGTGCCCGTCGGCTCGGGTGTCATCGTCGGTGAGATCGTGGTGACCCAGGCGGCGGCGGGCGATTTCAAGGGCTTCTCTTCGACCTGCACGCACGCCGGTTGCACGCTCAACGAGGTGGTCGATGGAACCATCAACTGCCCCTGCCACGGCAGCAAGTTCAACCTGGACGGTTCGGTGGCCCACGGCCCGGCCACGAGACCGCTGGAGCCTGTCGCCGTCACGGTGCAGGGGGATTCGATCGTTGGCGGCTGAGGGCGATTGCCGCGTCAGGTTGAGCTGACGCCGGGGATGCGGCCTTCTCCCGTTCGTCTTGCATGTGGGCGGAGTACCGCCGATCGGATGTCACCGATCACCGTCAGACTGCGGACGTGCTGGATCTTGTCATTCCCCTGGAGTGCGGCGGCTGCGGTGCCCGCTCCACGCGATGGTGCGGCGCCTGCGCCAGGGACCTGGCCGTCAGAACCGACGAGCCGCACCTGATCAGCCCCCGCGTCGAGCCCGGCGTGCCCGTCTTCTCGCTGGGTCGCTACGCGGGCGCGCGGCGCGGAGCGATCGTCGCCCTTAAGGAGCACGGCCGCGCCGACCTCGTCGAACCGCTCGCCGTGGCGCTGCGCGCAGGCCTGGTTCAGCTGCTGACCTGGGGCGTCGTCGACACGCCGATGACGGTGGTACCCGCGCCGACCCGTCGATGGGCGGCCAGGCGCCGCGGCGGAGACCCGGTCGCGCGTGTGGCGCTGGCCGCCATCGCAGGAGATCGCGAGATCAACGTGGTGCAGGCGCTGCGTACGCGGGCCATGGTTGCCGACTCGGTCGGCCTGTCCAGCGCCGACCGTCAGCGCAATATCGCTGGGCGGGTGAGGGTCCTGCGGCCAGTGAATGGGGAGGTGGTGGTGGTCGACGACGTCGTGACGACCGGCGCCACGGCGTGCGAATCCGTGCGTGTCCTGCAGACAGTCGGGGCAACCGTGACCGCGGTGCTGGCTCTCGCCAACGCCTGACCGCGACAAGTGACGGCCCCGGTAATTACCCGGGCATCAAGATGATGTGAAGAACTGAAAACGGGTCCTGAAAAATGGGTGCATTTTGTGGCACGACCGGGTGAACACGGACTACCGTCGGCATCAACCACCCGTGAATGCCTCACGGCGGCGCAAAGCCACACACAGCGCCGGCATCGCCCACAAGCGGTAGGAGGTGAGTAGACGACACCTTGCACCGTCGGGCCGCGACAAAGGCATTAAACATGCAGAGCCCCTCGGCGCGTATCCAGAGCAAGCCGGGCACGCGAACGCGTGCGGACGCGAGAGAGAAACGAGTTGTCAAGCATGTCAACCCATTCCATTGACTCGGACCAAGCGACGCTGATCGAGGACGAGACGCCCGAAGCCGAGCCGCGAGCCGAGATCGTCGTCAAAGGCCGCAACGTCGAGATTCCCGAACACTTCCGCACCTACGTCTCAGAAAAACTGTCTCGCCTGGAACGACTCGACCGCACCATCTACCTCTTCGACGTCGAGCTGGACCACGAACGCAACCGGCGCCAGCGCAAGAACTGTCAGCATGTCGAAATCACCGCGCGCGGCCGCGGCCCGGTCGTTCGGGGCGAAGCCTGCGCCGACAGCTTCTATGCCGCCCTGGAGTCCGCGGTGTGCAAACTCGAGAACCGGCTCCGCCGCAGCAAGGACCGCCGCAAGATCCACTACGGCGACAAGACCCCGGTTTCGCTGGCCGAGGCCACCGCGATCGGTCCGCTGCCTGAAACGCTGAACGGGTCCGCCTCCGAATCGATGCAGGTCGACGGCGCGATGCTGGACGATCACGAACCCGGCCGCATCGTGCGCACAAAGGAGCACCCGGCAACACCGATGACCACTGATGACGCTCTGTCGCAGATGGAGCTCGTCGGCCACGATTTCTTCCTGTTCCACGACAAGGAGAGCGATAAGCCCTGCGTGGTGTATCGCCGCCACGCCTACGACTACGGTTTGATTCGGCTCTCCGAACCGGAAGGCTGATCCCTTTCGGTCTGACGCGGTCCGGCAGGGCGGCGTGTCACGTCGCTACCATGGGTTGAGCTTTATCGATTCCAACCCATAGGGGAAACAGCGTGCTGGATAAGTTGCTCCGTCTCGGCGAAGGCCGCATGGTCAAGCGCCTCAAGGGGGTGGCTGATTACGTCAACACCCTGTCCGATGACGTGGAGAAGCTCTCCGACGCCGAACTGCGGGCGAAGACGGACGAATTCAAAAAGCGAGTAGCCGACAGCAAGAACGACGATGTCCTCGACGACCTGCTGCCAGAGGCGTTCGCCGTTGCCCGTGAGGCCGCATGGCGGGTGCTCGACCAGCGGCATTTCGACGTCCAGGTGATGGGCGGTGCGGCTCTGCACTTCGGCAACGTCGCAGAGATGAAAACCGGTGAGGGCAAGACCCTGACCTGCGTGCTGCCCGCCTACCTCAACGCGCTCGGCGGCAACGGCGTGCACGTCGTCACGGTCAACGACTACCTCGCCAAACGTGACGCCGAATGGATGGGCCGCGTACACCGCTTCCTCGGCCTGGAAGTCGGCGTCATCTTGTCCGGTCTGACGCCCGACGAACGCCGCGCCGCGTACGGCGCCGACATCACCTACGGCACCAACAACGAGTTCGGCTTCGACTACCTGCGCGACAACATGGCGCACTCGTTGGAGGACCTGGTACAGCGCGGCCACAACTTCGCGGTCGTCGACGAGGTCGACTCGATCCTCATCGACGAAGCCCGCACCCCGCTGATCATTTCCGGTCCCGCGGACGGGGCGTCGAACTGGTACAGCGAGTTCGCACGGCTGGCGCCGCTGATGGAGAAGGATGTCCACTACGAGGTCGACATCCGCAAGCGGACGATCGGTGTGCACGAGGTCGGCGTCGAACTCGTCGAGGACCAACTCGGTATCGACAACCTCTACGAGGCCGCCAACTCGCCGCTGGTCAGCTACCTCAACAACTCGATCAAGGCCAAAGAGCTGTTCACGCGCGACAAGGACTACATCGTGCGCGACGGCGAGGTGCTCATCGTCGACGAGTTCACCGGCCGCGTGCTGTTGGGGCGGCGCTACAACGAGGGCATGCACCAGGCCATCGAGGCCAAGGAGCACGTCGAGATCAAGGCCGAGAACCAGACGCTGGCCACCATCACGTTGCAGAACTACTTCCGCCTGTACGACAAGCTCTCCGGCATGACGGGCACCGCCCAGACCGAGGCGGCCGAGCTGCATGAGATCTACAAGCTCGGCGTGGTCAGCATTCCGACGAACAAGTCGATGGTCCGTGCCGACCAGTCCGACCTGATCTACAAGACCGAGGAGGCCAAGTACATCGCGGTCGTCGACGACGTCAGCGAGCGGTACGAGAAGGGCCAACCGGTGCTGATCGGCACCACCAGCGTGGAGCGCTCGGAGTATCTGTCGCGCCAGTTCACCAAGCGCCGCATCCCGCACAACGTGCTGAACGCCAAGTACCACGAGCAGGAGGCCAACATCATCGCCGAGGCCGGGCGCCTCAACGCGATCACGGTGGCCACCAACATGGCCGGCCGCGGTACCGACATCGTGCTCGGCGGCAACGTCGACTTCCTGGTCGACAAGCGGCTGCGCGATCAGGGTCTGGATCCGGTGGAGACACCCGAGGACTACGAAACGGCGTGGCACAAGCTCCTACCCCAGGTGAAGGCCGAAGCGGCCGACGAAGCCAAGGACGTGATCGAGGTGGGCGGGCTGTACGTGCTCGGCACCGAGCGCCACGAATCCCGGCGTATCGACAACCAGCTGCGTGGTCGGTCGGGCCGCCAGGGTGACCCCGGCGAATCCCGCTTCTATCTCTCGCTGGGTGACGAGTTGATGCGGCGGTTCAACGGCGCCACGCTGGAATCGCTGCTCACCCGGCTGAACCTGCCCGACGACGTGCCGATCGAGGCGAAGATGGTCAGCCGCGCGATCAAGAGCGCCCAGACGCAGGTCGAGCAGCAGAACTTCGAGGTCCGCAAGAACGTCCTCAAGTACGACGAAGTGATGAACAAGCAGCGCATGGTCATCTACGACGAGCGCCGCCGGATTCTGGAGGGCGAGAATCTCGCCGACCAGGCCCACAAGATGCTCGTCGACGTCGTCACGGCCTATGTGAACGGGGCGACCGCCGAGGGCTACTCGGAGGACTGGGATCTCGAACAGCTCTGGACAGCGCTGCGCCAGCTCTATCCGGTCGGCATCGACCATCACGACCTCATCGACTCCGACGCCATCGGCGAGCCCGGAGAGCTGACCCGCGAAGAGTTGCTCGACGGGTTGCTCGCCGACGCGGAGCGGGCCTATGCCACCCGCGAGAAAGAACTCGAGGAGATCGCCGGTGAAGGGGCGATGCGTCAGCTGGAACGCAACGTATTGCTCAACGTGATCGACCGCAAATGGCGCGAACACCTCTACGAGATGGACTACCTCAAGGAGGGCATCGGGCTGCGCGCGATGGCGCAGCGCGACCCGCTGGTCGAGTACCAGCGTGAGGGCTACGACATGTTCATCGGCATGCTCGAGGGCATGAAGGAGGAGTCGGTCGGCTTCCTGTTCAACGTGGCGGTCGAAGCCGCGCCCGCGCCTACGGTGGCGCCGGTTGCCACGCCCCAGGGGCTCGCCGAGTTCGCGCAGGCCGCCGCCGCCAAGGCCCAGGAGGGCGGCCAGGGTGGATTGGCCACCAAGGAGCGCCCCGCACCGGCAGGAGCTGGATCGCCGGCAGGCGCTGGATCGCCGGCACCGCCGGCAGGGTTGCGCGCCAAGGGAATTGACAACGAGCCGCCACCGATGACCTACAGCGGTCCGTCAGAGGACGGTTCCACCGAGGTCAAGCGCACCGGCGGGGGCGGCGCTGGTCGGCAACCCGCGCCCGGCACCACCCGTAAGGAACGGCGGGAAGCCGCGCGCCAGCAGGCCCGCGAAACCAAACGCCGCGGCTAGGGCGTGAGCAATGCGGCGATGCGCTCCAATGTGGCGCGCATGCCGTCCTCGGCTTGTCTGGGGGTCGAGCCCAGCCTGAGTATCGGCCGTTGGCGGTCGGTGGAGACGTCCCACGTCTCACGGACCCGCGTGGCACCGGTTCTTGTCCCCCGCAAGCGGGAGGTGCCCCCAGTCGCCGACGCTTCGGCTCCGGTTCCTGATGTCGCCGACGCTTCGGCTCCGGCGACCGGCTCGAGTTCATAGCGCCAGATCCGGCCGCCGACCAGCCCGAGTGGTCCCATCGTGGTCTTCCATGCGATGCGGCGGTCCGCCTCGAACTCCACGACGGTGTTGGTGGTGCGGTACGGAAGGAACAGGGTTTCGGGACGGCCCCGCATCGACATGGCGAACTTGGAACCCAGTGTCAGTGACTGCGATCGCTGCGCCGGACGGTCCACCGTCCCGGAGCCGTCGAAACTGTAATGCTTTCCGGCGTCGGCGATCAGCGCGAAAATCTGTTCAGCCGGCGCGTAGATGATCCGTTCCACGCTGATGGTGTTTCCCTGCACGCGCCTTACCTTATCGCCGAGCGCCCTGCGGTCGGCGGCTCAACCGAGCTGCAGGGCGACGATGCGCCAGCGGTCTTCGTTGAGCTCGATTCGCGCGGCGAGCGCACGCACGCGCGCCCCGCTGGTGTAGGTCCCGAACACCTCGGCCTGCGAGGGTTCGGCGCCGTCGACCATTCGCAGTCGCAGTCGGCGGAGCTTGGCGACGGTGCGCACACTCTGCGTCCGGCCATCGTGTGATGAGCGGCTCAGCTCGATGACCGTGTCGATCAGTGTCGGCGCCACCAGCGGCCGCAGCTGGGCGACGGCTCTGCGCCGGTCGATCGCCTCGAGCACCATCCGCAATGCGGCGTCGGCGAAAGCGACAGCGGCTCGCGGCGGATCCGCGTCCCGAACAACGGCATGAGGTCCCGCCCGGTGGCGGGGTGGCGGGCGCGGGACGCGGCGACGCAGCGCTGGCGTCGACCTGCACACCGACATACCGACCGGCGGTGGTTCGTAATCGACGACCGGTGAAACCAATGGGGTTCGCGCGTCGGCGAGCGGTAACGGGGTCCCCGCTATGCGGGTTCGGGATGTTGTCATCGATTCTCCGGCGGTCGACGCGGAATGGACGGCGTCTGCCGGAGAGTTGCAGACCCGTTCATAATCGCACGGTTGCAGGGGGGTTCGGTGCACCCGTGATGCGCACGGACAGGATTTGTCGCTACCGTTGGGTTCGGAGGGACCACCGCGGCCACTAGGGAACCGCGTAGTCAATGAGGGGGAGTCGCGGTAATGGTGACCAGGTTGTCGGCCTCCGATGCGACGTTCTTCCACTTGGAGAACTCGTCGACGCCGATGTACGTGGGCTCCTTGTCGATCCTGCGCAAGCCTCGTAACGGCCTGAGTTACGAAGCACTCCTCGCGACCGTCGAACAGCGGCTCCCGCAGATCCCGCGCTACCGCCAGAAGGTTCGCGAAGTGACGCTCGGCCTGGCCCGGCCGGTGTGGGTCGACGACCCCGACTTCGACATCACGTACCACATCCGCCGGTCGGCCCTGCCCTCTCCGGGCAGCGACGGTCAGCTGCATGAACTGATCGCACGGCTGGGCTCCCGCCCGCTGGACAAGTCGAGGCCGTTGTGGGAGATGTATCTGATCGAGGGGCTGGCCAAGAACCGGATCGCGATCTACACCAGGTCCCATCAGTCGCTGGTCAACGGCATGACGGCGTTGGAAATCGGGCATGTCATCGCCGACCGCACGCAAAAGCGTCCGGAGTTCGGCGAGGACATCTGGATTCCCGCGCGCGAGCCCAGCGACCGCCGGCTGCTGTTCGGTGCGGTGGGTGAGTGGGTGACCCGTCCCGCGGAACAACTTTCAGAGATGCGCTCGGCGGTCACCGGTGTCGTCACCAACTCCGGCGCGTTGGCCGATGTAGGCCGCCGCTTCGTCGACGTGGTGCGTACCGTCGCACGCGGCACAGCGCCCAGCAGTCCGTTGAACACCAGGGTGTCACGTAACCGTCGATTCACCGTGGCCAGCGGGAGTCTGGAGGACTACCGCCTGGTGCGGGCGCGCTACGACTGTGACGTCAACGATGTGGTGCTCGCGGTGGTCGCTGGTGCCCTGCGGAACTGGCTGCTCTCGCGCGGCGAGCCGGTGACAGCGACGACGAAGATGCGCGCCATGGCACCGATGTCGGTTTATCCCGACGCCGACCTCGACACGACGAGTCCCGGACAGGCGATCAGCGAGGTGTCGCCGTTCCTGGTGGATCTCCCGGTCGGGGAGGGCAACGCGGTGGTCCGGCTTTCTCAGATCGCCCATGCCACCGAATCGCATTCGACCGCGGCCAGCGTTGTGGATGCCAGGACCATCGTCACGTTGTCCGGGTTCGCCCCACCGACTCTGCACGCCATGGGAATTCGCGTCGCCACGGACTTCTCGGCGCGGCAGTTCAACCTGTTGATCACCAATGTGCCCGGGGCGCAGAAGCAGATGTATGTCGCGGGAACCAAGCTGCTGGAGACGTATTCGGTGCCACCGCTGCTCAACAACCAGGTTCTGGCCATCGGAGTGACCTCGTACAACGGCATGCTCTACTTCGGCATCAACGCCGATCGCGACGCGATGAGCGACGTCGACATGCTGCCGAGCCTGCTGCGCGAATCGCTGGAAGAACTACTGGAAGCGGCGCAGTGAGATGGTGGCCAGGCCACGACTGACACTGTCATGATGTTTTTGCGTCCTCAGCCGACGGCTGCTCGCCGTTGGAGCGCTGCGCCTCGGCCGATTTCCTGAACTCCTCGGTGTCGAAGACCTGGCCTCCCAACGGGTCCTGTAGGTCGGCGATCACGATGGCGCCTGTCTCCGGATGGACCTCGCACGTGTCGACGTCCACACTGCGCACCTCGAACAGCCCGGCCAGCGTGGCCGAAACGTCGCGACGCGGTTGGCGTTGGGAGTCGGATACGTTCTCTGGCTCCGAAATCTGCAGCAGCCGGGGCGTGGTAGCCACGTCGTAACGGAACGCACGCAGCATCGCCCAGCAAGCGATCACCATCACGATCGAGAACGGCAGCGCAGTAGCGATCGAGGCTGTCTGGAGTGCGGTCAACGACCCCGCACCCCCGACGATGAGCAGCACTGCGGCCGCGACACCTTCCAACAGCGCCCAGTAGACGCGAGTGGCTTTGGGTGGGTCCAATTCGCCACCGGAGGACAGTATGTCGATCACCAGCGAACCGGAGTCCGATGACGTCACGAAGAAGAACACGATGACGGCCACCGCGATCACGCTTGTGATCACACCCAGAGGCAGCCCCTCGAGCAGACGGAACAAGGAGGTGTTGGTGTCCACCGCGCCGTCGGCGAGCATGTCACCGTTGTCGCGCTGACGCAGGATTGCCGAGTCGCCGAAGATGGTGAACCACAAGGATCCGATCAGGGTGGGGATCAGCATCACGCCCGCAACGAACTCGCGGATGGTGCGACCGCGCGAAATCCTGGCGATGAACATCCCGACGAAGGGTGCCCAGCTGATCCACCAGCCCCAGTAGAAGATGGTCCAGCTGCCCAGCCATTCACCGTCGGAGAACGGCGCGGTTCGCAGCATGAGCTCGGGCAGCGATTGAACATAGATGCCAAGGTTCTGGACCCATGCCTGTAGTAGGAACAGTGTGGGGCCGACTAGCAGCACGAACAGGGCGAGTGCGGTGGCCAGCGTCATGTTCACGTTGGACAGCCACTTCAGTCCCTTGTTGACGCCGGTCACCACCGAGAACGTGGCGATTCCGGTGATGACGCAGATCATGCCGACGATCCACCAGTTGTTCAGCTGGATCCAGCCGAGGTACTGCAGGCCGGCGCCGATCTGGGTGATGCCGAAACCGAGCGAGGTCGCCACGCCGAACAGCGTGCCGACGATCGCGATGACATCCACGGCGTGGCCGATCGGTCCTTCGACCCGTTGCCGGCCCAACAGCGGCTCCAGCAGCCATCGAACGGTCAACGGCCGGCCTCGTCGGTAAGTCATGTACGCCATGCCGAGGCCCACCACGACATAGATGCCCCACGCGTGCAGCCCCCAGTGGAACAGGGTCAGCGCCATCGCCTGGTTGGCTGCCGGGTCGGTGAGACCCGGGACGCCCCGCGACGCAGGTGGCTCTGCGTAATGGGTCAGCGGCTCGGCGACGCCGTAGAAGACCAGGCCGATCCCCATCCCCGCGCTGAACAACATCGCCAGCCACGACCAGAAGCCAAATTCGGGCTTCTCGTTGTCGCGGCCGAGCCGAATGCTGCCGATCCGCGACAAAGCGCAGTACGCAGCGAACAGCACGAAGCCCGTGGTGATGAGGATGTACCACCAGCCGACGGTGTTGGTGATCGTGGTGTTCAGCGATGAGAAGGCTTTCTCGGCGACACCGGCGTAAGCCGCCGCGAACACGATCAGCCCGATGATGACGATCGATGCCGGCACGAAGACCGGGGCCTTCAGGCTTCGAAATGCGCCCCTTACGCCTCTCCGTTCGGGCTCGACCTCGGCGCGATGCCCCGCCTGATTCGTCACGATCGTCCTCCTCGCGTCGAGTTCACGCCCCCGTTTCCGGCAGTGCCCGACCCTAGTCCACCGTGAGTCCCGCGGTTTCGGTGGCCGCGGACTACGGATAGTCGGTGGGACCAACGGCTAATCTTCCTGCGTGCGTGTGTACGTGCCGGCGACGCTGGCCATGCTGCAGCAGCTTGTCGCTGACCAGATGTTGCATGCCCGAAGCGGGACGGCGTTCGCCGTGACGCCGACGCTGCGCGAGGCCTACGCCCATGGCGACGACGACGAACTGGCCGACGTCGCGCTGCGCGAGGCCGCGCTGGCGTCGTTGCGGCTCCTTGCCGCCGATGGCGCATCGGGCACACCGCCCCGGCGTGCGGTGGTGGAGGCCGATGTCGGCGATGTCAGTCCCGCGACCGGATCTCGATGACGCGGTGGTGCGGCTGTCCGCGCCGATCGCCTTCGGTGACGTGATCGCCGCGTACGTCGACAACGCCGACGCCGAACCCGCCGTGCTGGCCGCGATCGAGGCCGTCGACGAGGCTGACCTCGGTGACGAAGATGCGGAATTCGTGGTCGGCGATGCCCAGGACCACGACCTGGCCTGGTATGCGCCACAGGAGCTGCCGTTCCTGCTCGAATTACTGTGACGGCGGCAACTCCGGCGAGTTCGGGACCGTAAGTTACGGTACCGTAGGTTGCGTGGCCAAGAACCAAGTGAAGATCTCGGCCAACGTCGCCGACACGCAGCGGGCGGGCGTCGTCGGCGAGAAGCATCCGGCCTGGCACGCGCTGCGCACCGTCGCCGCGCGAATCACCACACCGCTGCTGCCCGACGACTACCTCAAGCTCGCCAACCCGTTGTGGTCCGCGCGGGAACTCCGTGGCCGCGTCGTGGAGGTGCGCCGCGAGACCGAGGACTCGGCGACCCTGGTCATCAAGCCGGGGTGGGGATTCTCGTTCAACTACGAGTCTGGCCAATACATCGGCATCGGGCTGCTGGTCGACGGACGCTGGCGGTGGCGCTCCTACTCACTGACGTCGAGCCCGGTTAGGACCGGAGGCCCCCGGCCGCTCAAATCGGGGTCCAACCGCACCATCACCATCACCGTCAAGGCCATGCCCGAGGGGTTCCTGTCGACTCACCTTGTCGGCGGGGTGGCACCCGGCACGATCGTGCGACTGGCCGCGCCGCAGGGCAACTTCGTGATGCCCGACCCCGCGCCGGCGAAGGTGTTGTTCATCACCGCCGGCTCGGGCATCACTCCGGTGATGTCGATGCTGCGCACGCTAGCGCGTCGCGAGCAGATCACCGATATTGTCCACTTGCATTCGGCGCCAACGGAATCCGATGTGATGTTCGCCGCGGAACTGTCCGAGTTCGCGCGGGATCATGACAGCTACCGACTGAGTCTGCGCTCCACCCGCACCCATGGCCGCCTCGATCTTTCGCGTGTCGACGACGAGGTGCCCGACTGGCGCGAGCGTCAGACGTGGGCGTGCGGCCCCGCCGGCTTGTTGGATTCCGCCGAACGTACGTGGTCGGCATCAGGTATCGCCGAGTCCCTGCATCTGGAGCGTTTCGCCGTCTCGAAGGCCGCGGCGCACGGGCAGGGCGGCACCGTGGAGTTCAAGCGCAGCGGTAAGACCGTCACCGTGGACGCCGCGACGCCGCTGATGGACGCCGGCGAGAAGTGCCGGCGTGCGGATGCCGTTCGGCTGCCGGATGGGCATCTGCCAGTCCTGTGTCGTGAGCCTGGTCGGTGGGCATGTTCGCGACCTGCGCTCGGGTGCCGAACACGAGGCGGGCTCGCGGATCCAGACATGTATTTCCGCAGCTTCGGGCGATTGCGTACTGGACATATAAGGTTTACTGGCCAGTAACCTACGGGTACGTAGGTTACGGTAACGTAGGCACTGAGAGGAGGCTTCAATATGGCAATTACCGACGTTCCCGAATTCGCGCATCTCACCGATGCGGATATCGAAGGTCTGGCTATCGAGCTGGACGCGATCCGCCAGGACATCGAAGACTCTCGCGGTGAGCGCGACGCGCGCTACATCCGCCGCACCATCGCGGCCCAGCGCGCCGTGGAGGTCGCCGGACGGGTCATGCTGGCCGCCGGCTCGCGCCGCTCGGCGTGGTGGGCGGGAACCGTGACCCTGGGCGTGGCCAAGATCATCGAGAACATGGAGATCGGCCACAACGTGATGCACGGCCAGTGGGACTGGATGAACGATCCCGAGATTCACTCCTCGACATGGGAGTGGGACATGAGCGGGTCGTCCAAGCACTGGCGCTTCACCCACAACTTCATGCACCACAAGTACACCAACATCCTTGGCATGGACGACGATGTGGGCTACGGCGTGCTGCGTGTTACGCGCGACGCAAAGTGGAAGCCGTTCAACCTCTTGAACTTGTTCTTCAACACGCTGCTCTCCACGATGTTCGAGTGGGGCGTCGGCCTGCAGCATCTCGAGCTGGGCAAGATCTTCAAGGGCCGCGATGACCGTGCAGCCACCTTCGTGCGCGTGCGTGAGTTCGGCGTCAAGGCCGGCCACCAGCTGGTCAAGGACTACGTGGCCTATCCGGCGCTGACGTCGTTGTCGCCTGGGGCGACCTACAAGTCGACGCTCAAGGCCAACGCGGTGGCCAACATCATCCGCAACGTGTGGGCGAATGCCGTGATCTTCTGCGGCCACTTCCCCGACGGCGCAGAGAAATTCACGAAGACCGACATGGTCGGCGAGACCAAAGGGCAGTGGTATCTGCGCCAGATGCTGGGCAGCGCCAACTTCGAGAACGGTCCGGCGCTGCGGTTCATGAGCGGCAACCTGTGCCACCAGATCGAGCATCACCTGTTCCCGGATCTGCCCAGCAACCGCTATCACGAGATCTCGATCCGGGTGCGGGAGCTCTGCGACAAGTACGACCTGCCGTACACCACGGGAAACTTCCTGGTGCAGTACGGCAAGACGTGGCGCACCATCGCCAAGCTGTCCTTGCCGGACAACCTCCTGCGCGACACCCGCGACGACGCGCCCGAGACGCGTAGCGAGCGGATGTTCGACGAACTCGAGCCGGCGCAGCGACGTGGTCTCAAGTCGGCCATCGCCGCAGTGCGTGCGCGGCGCGTCGAGAAGCGCTCGCGGGCTGGTCGCGAGCTAGCCGCCTGACTTAGCCGACCGGAAAGCCCTCCCCGTACACCGGGGAGGGCTTTTCGCGTACAGCAGGTGCTTGATGGGGCGCACCACCCCACGGGGTTACGTGGTCACCACCATCTCGTTGCCGCTGGTCTGCCAGGCGGCGGTGAAGGTGTCGATGCTGACCTGCTCGTCGGCACCATCGTCGGTGCCGCTGTCGTTCAGATGCACGACGCCGTTGTCGGTGTCGACGCCGGTGACCACCAAGGCATGGTCGGCCTGCGTCCGATCGCCGTCGAGGCTCCAGATGGTCTCGGCGTTGAGATTCACGATCACCGCCCCGCCATTGCGTAACACCCCCTCGAGCGCGTCCATGCTGCCTCCGCCGACATACTGTCCCTTCACGCCGTAGTGGGCGAGCACGATCGGCAGGTCCTTGAAGATGGTTCCGGCGTTCGGATCATCGTCGGTCTGCCCCTGGTCGTAGATCATGTCGCCGGGCTCCGACACACTTGGTGTGTTCTGGGCGAAGTTGATGACGTCCTCCTCGGCGGGCGCGTTGCCGGTCATCTGGCCGACCACGTCGGCGGTGGCCATGAGCGCGCAGTCGTCGTAAGACTGCTCGACGTTGTATCCAGCCACACCGTCGGGATCACCGACGACCTCGGCATGGGCGACACCTGACAAGCCAAGGGCGACACCCATCAGGGCGGCAGCTGCGATGGTGCGGGCGATGGTCTTCTTCATGATCTTTCCTCTCGTTGTGCCGGTTGTCGGCTGCGTTGAGGAAAGAATCGCCGGATGTCCTACTCGGATTCTTGAGGGATTCTTGAGCGTCGGCGGAGGCCAAGTCCGCAGGTCATTGGATATGGGCGCGGGCGGTCACCCCGGATGACGGACGGCGGTTGGCTACCCGGCAATCCGGGTCACAGGCCTTCCCGCAACGCCGCGAGCAGTCGACGTGCGGCCGCCACCCGGCCGGCGGCGGGTCCCCTCAGGTCGTCTAGCGCGCATTCGGGATCGGCGGGTGGGCCCATGTGGCCGCAGCCGCGGGGGCAGTCCTCGATGACCTCGGCCAGGTCGGAGAAGGCAAGCATCACATCGTCGGGTTCGATATGCGCCAGACCGAACGAGCGGATACCCGGAGTGTCGATCACCCAGCCGCCCAGGCTCAACGGCAGCGCCACCGACTGGGTGGAGGTGTGCCTGCCCCTGCCGATGCCGGTCACCTCGCCGATCGCCCGATCCGCTTCCGGCACAAGGCGATTCACCAGGGTCGACTTGCCGACGCCGGAATGTCCCAACAGCACGGTGACTTTGCCGGTGAGCAGAGGCGCCACCGCGTCGAGCGGGTCGTCGCGCCCGGCGATGGTGACCGTGAGATCGAGTTCGGCGAACTCGGCGGCGAACGGTCCAGCCGGTGCGAGATCGGTTTTGGTCAGGCACAAGATGGGTTCGAGTCCGCCGGCGTACGCGGCGATCAGGGCGCGCTGCACCAGGCCGGTACGCGGCGGGGGATCGGCGAGCGCGACGACGATCAGCAGCTGATCGGCGTTGGCGACGACGACGCGTTCGGTGGGGTCGGTGTCATCGGCGGTGCGCCGCAACACGGTTCGTCGCTCACCGCGCCGCACGATGCGGGCAAGGGTGTCGGGCTTACCGGAGACATCCCCGACGATGCCGACGTCGTCGCCGACGACGATGGGGGTGCGACCAAGTTCACGGGCGCGCATCGCGGTGACGAGGCGGTCGGGGTCGGCGTCGAGCGCGCAGCCCCACCGGCCGCGGTCGACGGTCACCACCATGGCGTCGTGGGCATCGGCATGGTCGGGTCTGTTCTTGGTGCGCGGTCGTGAGCCCTTGCCGGGGCGGACCCGCACATCGGACTCGTCGTACTCGCGAGGGCTCAATCGCCCGCCAGCATGTCGGCCCACATGCGCGGGAAGTCGGGAAGCGTCTTGGCGGTGGTGCCGATGTCCGCAACCTCGACACCGTCGACGCACAACCCGACGATGGCACCGGCGGTCGCCATCCGGTGATCGGCGTAGGACCGCCACAGCCCGGCATGCAGCGGCCGCGCGGTGATCAGCAAGCCGTCGGGCGTCTGGACGCACTGTCCGCCGAGACCGTTGATCTCCGCGGACAGTGCGGCCAACCGGTCGGTTTCGTGTCCTCGGAGATGCGCCACCCCGCGTAGCCGCGACACCGACCCCGTCGGCGCCAGGGCGGCCAGTGCAGCCACCGCAGGGGTCAGCTCGCCCACCTCGTGCAGGTCGACATCGATGGCCGTATGGGATTCGGGACCCTGCACCTCGAGATAGGAATCACCGTGGCGGACAACCGAACCCAGATTCTTCAAGATGGTCAGTATGGTGTCGGCGGGTTGCACGCTTGCCGGCGGCCAGCCGGCGATGCGTACCGCTCCTCCGCTGACCACTGCGGCAGCGAGGAACGGCACCGCGTTGGAAAGGTCGGGTTCGATGATCCAGTGCCTGGCCGCGACTCGGGCCGGGGGAGACATGCCACCGGTTGGCGCGGGTGTCGTCGACCTCGACGCCGGCATCACGCAGCATGGCGACCGTCATCGCCACATGCGGGGCCGAGGGCACCGACTCGCCGGTATGCACGATCGTCAACCCGTTTGTGAATGCCGCGCCGGAAAGCAGCAGCCCGGAGACGAACTGCGACGAGGATGACGCGTCGATCTCGACGGTTCCGCCTGCCGCCGATCCGGTTCCACGGACGCCGAACGGGAGCGCGTCACCGTCGACGTCGACGCCGAGACCGCGAAGCGCCTCGAGCAGCGGTGCGATCGGTCGTGCACGGGCCTGTTCGTCACCGTCGAACGTCACCGCCGTGGTGCCGAGCGCCGCCACCGGCGGCACGAACCGCAGGACGGTCCCCGCCAGGCCGCAGTCGATACGGGTGCCCGGCTGCGGGTCGATCGCACCGCTCAGCGTCAGCTCGGTGTCTGCGCCCTCGACCGCGACGCCGAGTGCCTGCACGGCTCCGATCATCAGGTCCGTGTCGCGGCTGCGCAGTGCGCCGCTGATCGTCGATGTGCCGTTCTGCGTCGCCAGCGCGGCCAGCACCAGGGCGCGGTTGGTCAGCGATTTCGACCCTGGGACGGTGACGGTGGCGTGCACCGGACGCGACGTCGACGGCGCCTGCCAGTTGCTCACGCCTCTATCCTGCCCTGCCGGTTCGGCGTGCCACCATGGGATATATGTGTGGACGATTCGCGGTGACCACCGACCCGGCGCTGTTGGCCGAGAAGATCCAGGCGATTGACGAAAGCGTTTCGGCGCAGAAGGACACCTCAGCCGCCAACTACAACGTCGCGCCGACGACGACGATCAGCAGCGTGGTGAAACGCCACAGCGAGCCCGACGACGAATCGACCCGACGGGTGCGTTCGATGCGCTGGGGGCTGATCCCGCCGTGGGCCAAGACCGCTGAGGACGGGGGCCCGGATACCAAGGGGCCCTTGCTGATCAACGCTCGTTCCGAGAAGTTGACCACCTCTCCCGTCTTCCGGAGCTCGGCGAAGAACAAGCGGTGCCTGGTGCCGATGGACGGCTGGTACGAATGGCGGCCCAACGGTGAGGCTTCTTCTTCCAAACCGCGCAAGGCGGCGCCCAAAACGCCGTTCTACATGTACGGCGGCGACGGTGAACCGCTGTTCATGGCCGGCCTGTGGACCACGTGGCGGCCCAAAGGCGCACCCAAGGACACGTCGCCGCTCGTGAGCTGCACGATCATCACCACAGATGCCGCGGGCCCGCTGTCCGAGATCCATGACCGGATGCCCCTGACGATCAGCGAACGCGACTGGGACCGCTGGCTGGACCCGGACGCACCCATCGACGAGGGATTACTTCGCGGTCACGGCGATCTCGACCGTATCGAGATCCGCGAGGTGTCCCGGTTGGTCAACAGCATCCGCAACAACGGCCCGGAGCTGATCGAGCCCGCTGAGCCGGAACCGGAGCAAGCCACGCTGCTCTAGGTCTCCGCCTCCCGTTGAAAATCGGTCTTTCCAGCCGAAACGACCGCTCGAAATCTGAATCGTCATTAACATACGGGCATGCTGACCGTCGCCAAGAAGGTTCTCGCCTTCGAGATGACGATTGCCGAATGGATCGGTACGGGGGCCATGCTCGCTGTTCCGTACGTGCTCATCGGCATGGTGTGGACGACCTTTGGAGCAGACCAAGGAGGGAACCGGGGAGGCGGGCACGGGCATGCCGGCATCCTGTCGATCCTCGGGTCGATCGTGTCGTGGCCGGCGCTGCTGGTCTCCGCGGTGTGCACGATATGACCGCCGCGAAATGCCGCATCACCGTCACCAGACGAACAGCGCGGTGGGACACCGAACCGGTGACCGCGGCCGACGCGTTGGACTTCTGGTCGTTCGCCGCCGGAGCGGCCAACGTGGTCATGCAGCTGTCGCGCCCCGGAGTGGGCCACGGCGTGGTCGAGAGCAAGGTCGACTCCGGCAATCTGCTGAAGCATCCATGGAAGCGGGCCAGGACGACGTTCCAGTACATCGCCGTCGCGGTCCTCGGCACCCCGCAGGACCGCGCGGCGTTCCGTGAGGCCGTCAACAGCGCGCATCGGCACGTTCAATCCGCGCCGGACAGTCCCGTGCGCTACAACGCCTTTGACCGCGACCTTCAGATGTGGGTCGCGGCGTGCCTGTTCGTCGGGCTTGAAGACACCTATCAGCTGCTGCGGGGCGCGATGACCGCCGAACAGTCCGAGCAGTTCTACCGGTCGGCGTGGACACTGGGGACGACGCTGCAGGTGAGCGAGGACCAATGGCCGCCCACCCGAGCGGAATTCGATGCGTATTGGTCCGAAGAATGCCGGCAGGTCGCCGTCGACGACCGAGTCCGTGGCTATCTGCTCGACCTGCTGAATCTACGCATGATCAACCCCATACTGGGCTTGCCTTTCCGGCCGCTGCTCAAGTTCCTCACCGTCGGATTCCTGGCACCGGTGTTTCGCGACGCCCTGGGCGTGCACTGGGGCGATTTCAGGCAGAGCCTGTTCGAAAGACTTTTCCTGGCGGTCGCTTTCGCGAACAGGTTCCTGCCGGTGTTCGTCCGCCAGGGCGGAAGCTACGTTCTGCTGGCAGATGTCCGACGCCGGGTACGCCGACACCGCGCGTTGGTCTGACATGCTGCGCCGGTTGCTGCGCCGTCGGGTGAGTGTCGAAGCGATGATCGAGTTCGCGATGTGGCTGGCCATTCCGTATCTGCTCATCGGGTTCGGATGGGCGTTCTTCGACGTCGAGCAGGTGCAGTTGTTCGCGACCGCATTGCAAACCCGGCTGCCCGCCGGCTCCGAGGTCCTGGCCTTTGTGCAAACGGCGGTGATGTGGCCGCACCTGATGCTCGGCGCCGAGGTCTGCGTGGCGTGATTGTCCGGTGGAAAGGGACGGGAAAAGGACCTGAAAAAACGAGGCCCTCCCCGTTCGGGGAGGGCCTCCTGTCGAGCCGTCGGTTCAGCGGTTGTACCCGGGCACCACGTTCTCGACGTGGGTGACGCCGTGGTGGTTGTGCCAGCCGGGCACGGCCTCGGGCGCGGGGTGCGCCGTTGCGGTCGGGGCGTACTGGTAGCCCGGGCCGACCGGGTCCTGGGCGTTGGCGATACCAGCCATACCGAGGGCGGCGCCGCCGATGGCAAGCGGCAGGGCGATGCGCGCTACCGTCTTCGCGAAGGTGATGTTCTTCATGTCGAGTACTCCTGTGTGAGTTGGCCTTTCGGGCCAGACCGCCGGGGTGTGCCGGCGATGACTCAAGAATGCCGTCCCGGCGCGCTGCTGTATGTCGGGCGATCGGCCGCTACAACGGGGGATTGCAATGTCCCCCGATCGGCGGACACCGCGCAACGCGATCAGCGCAACAGGCCCTGAGAGGTCAGGATCGCGATCAGCGAGCCGTCGCGTGCTCGCAAAGACCCGTAGGAGGAGACGGCGCTGGTGGCCACGGATCCACGGCCCTCGAAAAGCCGCCACGTCGTCGACGGAACGAGGTGCGCGCCGGGTTGCCAGATGATGCCGAGATCCAGGCTCAACAGCCAGGTGTCCACGAATCCCGTTATCTGGCCGGGGGAGTCGAAGAGATGTGCGTCGGCGTGCAGCACGTCGCCGACCTGAGGATGAAGAAGCGGATCGCCGTGTTCGCCGCCCGTATCGATCGTCACCCACAACGCGACTTCGGGCCGGCCCCCGACACCGTCCCAGTGCTCTGGATAGTCGATGCCCCTGCGATGAGCGAACCGCATGGGCGGCCACTGATTGCACAGCCACTCCAGGTCGGTGCCCTCGGCGGGGTCGGGCAGCGGGGAAGATACGGTGCCGTAGCGGTCGAACGGGACAGGGGCGTCGACCGACGGCGCACCGGTCCCAGCCGTCGGCCAGCCAACTGCTCGCGATGAGAATGGTCCGCCCGGCCTGACTGACCCGCGCTTGCACCGCCTCGGCGGCCCGGCTACCGCGAATGGTGTGCACGTCGAACTCGAGGCGGCCCGGGGACGCCGCCCTCGACGAACGTCACCGACAGGGACGCCGCGGCCGCGCGGCCACTGTGGGCGAACACCGCGGCGAGCGCGAGTGCCGAGGTGTACCCGCCAAACGCCCGGCCGTCGATGCACCAATGATCTGGCAACTCCCGGATGTAGCGGCTCGTCTTCTCGCCGCTCGGTCCGCCCTCGAGATCGAAGTCTCGTCCGTTCAACACCTCGAGCACGCTACCGACGTCGTGCCACGATGACGTCGTGAGCATCCCGTTGACCGCTCCGCCGATCCCGCGGCCGGTATTTTTCGACCAGTTCTGGGCCGAC
Organism: uncultured Actinomycetota bacterium; assembly: GCA_963843135.1. Classification (GTDB taxonomy): domain Bacteria; phylum Actinomycetota; class Actinomycetes; order Mycobacteriales; family Mycobacteriaceae; genus Mycobacterium. Next base: position 84,875 of record CAWJJA010000014.1, on the reverse strand, counting down.
CTGACCTTCGTGCACTGGCCCGTGCACCCAGAGCGCGTCGCGCACCTGTTCCCGCGCGGCACCCGTCCCGACGTCTTCTCCGACGGGATGACGTATGTGGCGTTGGTGCCGTTCGAGATTCTGCACACGGCACTGGGCACCTCGCTGCGGATGCCCTACATCGGCGCCTTCGCCGAGACCAACGTCCGCCTCTACTCGATCGATGACGCAGGCCGTCACGGCGTGGTTTTCCGTTCGTTGGAGACCACGCGACTGGCCGTGGTCGGGTTCACCCGAGCCGCGCTGGGGGTGCCCTACACGTGGGCGCAGATGCGCATGACCCGTCGCGGGGATGTCATCACCTACGAGAGTGTGCGGCGTTGGCCCCGCCGCGGCCTGCACAGCATGATGAAGGTCCGCATCGGCGACGACGTGACTCCGACGCCCCTCGAGGTCTGGCTCACCGCGCGCTGGGGTGCCCACACCCGTAAAGCCGGCCGAACGTGGTGGGTGCCCAACGAACACGATCCATGGCCGTTGCGGGCGGCCGAAATACTGGAGCTGGACGACGATCTGATCGCCGCCAGCGGAGTGGATCGGACCGGTGAGCGATCTGCGCGCGGTCTTCTCGAACGGCGTGCACGCGCGGTTCGGCCGGCCGTCGGTGGTGAACTGACCGAAACCGGTTGTGTCATACGCACCCGAAGCGCCCGCGGTGGTGTGACGCTTCATCCCATGACAAGCGGGAAGACGTGCCGAGGCGCGGTATTGCGGGGTATCGGCGAGGACTGGCAGATCGAGGAGATCACACTCGACCCACCTCGCCAGGGTGAGGTGCTGGTGAAGATGGCGGTCGCGGGCGTCTGCCATTCCGACGATCACTACTCCACCGGCGACGGGGTGGCCTCGGGGCAGCTCGCGGCGATCATCGAAGCCACCGGGGGATCGATTCCGGATTTTTTCCCGATGCTCGGCGGGCATGAGGGTGCCGGGGTGGTCGAAGAAGTGGGCCCGGGTGTCCGGTCGGTCCAGCCGGGTGACCGCGTCGCGTTTTCATTCATCCCCGCATGTGGCACCTGCAGATGGTGTGTGTCGGGCATGACCTATCTGTGCGACAACGGCGCCATGTTGTTCGCCAAGGAGATGATCACCGACGGCACCGCGCGCCGGCACGTCGGCGAGCAGGATCTGACCGCGATGACGCAACTCGGCACCTTCGCCGAATATGCCGTGCTCGCAGAGGAATCGGTGATCAAGATCGACGACTCGATTCCGTTCGAGGCTGCCTCGCTGGTGTCCTGCGGCGTCACCACCGGGTGGGGGTCGGCGACGGTCGGCGTCGGTACGCAACCCGGCGAAACGGTGGTCATCATCGGCACGGGCGGCGTGGGGATCAACGCGGTGCAGGGAGCGCGCGCGGCCGGCGCACGGGCCGTCATCGCAGTGGATCCGGTTGAGTTCAAACGAGATACGGCGAAGTTTTTCGGTGCCACCGAGACGGCGGCGTCCGCGAGGAGGCCATCCCGATGGTCAAGGAACTGACGGCCGGGGTGATGGCCGACCGGGTGGTGCTCACGCCCAGCGTGCTGTCCGCTGAGCTGCTGGCGCCCGCGATGATGTTGACGCGCAAGGGTGGCACGTGCCTGATGACGGCGATTCCGAAGGTCGACGTGAACATCGTGCCGCTGTTGCTCATCGACTTCGTTCAATCCTGCAAGACTCTCAAGGGGCTGCTGTACGGCGGCATGAATCCCCGTGCGAGCATGCCGATGCTGTTGTCGCTCTACCGAAACGGCACGCTCAAGCTCGACGAGCTCGTGACGAAGCGGTACCGCCTCGATCAGATCAACGAAGCCATCACCGATATGCGCGAGGGCCGAAACATTCGCGGCATCATCGAATTCGATCAGGGCCCTGAATAGCCCGGCGGGTTCGGGGTGTCCACCCACAGGTCGACGCCCAACTCGGCACCGGGAACGCAGTCGTACACCGACAGGTCGGTGACGCCGGACTCCAGCAGCACGTCCTCGCACAGCAGGCTGTTGCCGGTGTATTCGCGGGCCGGCTTGTTGAGGATCACGTACGCGGCATCGGAGTAGACCTCGGTCTTGCGGGCCCGGCCCATCGCCTCGTCGCCGCCGAGCAGGTTCTGCACAGCGGCAGTGGCCACCATCGTGCGGGGCCACAGCGTGTTGGAGGCGATGCCCGCATCGCGCAGTTCCTCGGCTATTCCCAAGGCGCACAGCGACATTCCGTACTTGGCCATCATGTAGGCGGTGGGCTTGAGCCACTTGGACTCCAACCGCACCGGTGGTGACAGCGTCAGGATGTGCGGGTTGTCCCGGCCGACCATGTGCGGAATGCACGCCGCCGACACCGCGTACGTACCGCGCACCTGGATTCCGTTCATCAGGTCGAACCGTTTGAGCGGCACCTCGGTGACCGAACCGAGGTTGATCGCCGAGGCGTTGTTGACGCAGATGTCGATCCCGCCGAACTGTTCGACGGCCTTGGCCACCGCCGAGGCGACCGAGTCGCCGTCGCGGATGTCGCCGACGATCGGCAACGCCTGTCCGCCCGCCTCCTCGATCTCCTTGGCCGCGGTGTACACCGTGCCGTCGAGCTTGGGATGCGGCTCGGCCGTCTTGGCGATCAGCGCGATGTTCGCGCCGTCGGCGGCCGCGCGCTTGGCGATGGCCAGCCCGATACCGCGGCTGGCGCCCGAGATGAACATGGTTTTCCCTGAGAGCGACATGGCCTCACCCTAGTTCCCGCTGTTTCGGCGGAGTTCAGGCGCGGATGTCGGCGGTGATCGCGCTGGTCAGCCGTATCAGAACCTGCGGATTCACCGCCACGTCCCAACCGCGTCTGCCCGCACTGCACAACACGCGGTCCCAGCGCAGCGCCGACTCGTCGACGACCGTGGGCAGCGGCCTGCGTTGACCGAACGGGGAGATCCCGCCGACAACGTAGCCGCTGGAGCGTTCGGCGGCGGCGCGCTCGGCCATCGTGGCCCTGGGGACGCCCAGCGCGGCTGCCGCGGCCTTCAACGACAGCTTGGCGGGTACTGGAAGCACCGCGACGCCGAGTCTGATGTCGCGGCCGGAGCCGCTCCGCGGCGCCTCGGACAGGGCGAGGACCAGCGTCTTGAACACGTGCTCGGCGTCGACGCCTTGCTCGCGGGCCAACGCCTCTGCGGCCTCGACGCCGAACGACTCGTTGCGAGGGTCGTGGTGGTACTGCAGCACCTCGTGCGGCGCACCGGCGGCCAACAAGGCGGCGATCGCCGGAGTTGCCGCGCGCGCCACGGGCACAGCGTAGAGCCTCGGGGCCGGCCGTCAGCGCGGACCGGAGCGCCAGGTGATCTTCGGTGGTGTATCGCGTCCCGACGCGGGCCAAGCGCCGGTAGGCCTTCAGGCCGATACCGGCCATCGTCACGGCGAGTAAGACGTTGAGCAGTGCCAACGCGAGCACGGCCCGGCCTGTGTGTTCGGCGACGGGAACGTACTCGCCGAGAAAGGATCGGATGTCGCCTACGGCGATCTTCTGTATGTTCGCCAGTCCGGTGGAGGAGGTGGGCCCGCCGGTGCCCATCCCGGCCGCCAGCTCGCCCCAGACCACCACGGGATCCCCTCGGCGCAGTACACAATCGCCGGGGTTGTCTTCGGGGGACGGCCACGTCCCACGCTTGGTCAGCGCTGATTCGACCGATGACGATCGCAGGACCGCCGGGAAAGTCCAGCAGATACTGGGCGGGCAGCTGACCTGACGTCGGAATCCGAAGCGCGCCGATGGTGTGGCATCGGTAGGACGCGACCACGCCATCGCGATAGGCGACTCCAGCTCCGGCATGCCATCGCTGATCCTGGCCTCCAGCAGCACGCCGCCTTGGCCTGTCGGTGAATCACGCCAGTCGATGAACTCAGCGCGGGTGCGCAACTGAGGGAGGTGCTGCACCCGCATCCCGTCGTGTGCCGCCGCGTCCAGAAAGGCCCCCACCACCAGGTACATGACGGTCAACGCCACGAACACGAGTGCGACGGAGTGCCGGTCATGCCTGCTGACGAGCTGCGGTAGGGCCCGGACAACGAGCAGCACCGCGATGATCGACAGCACCACTGTGGCGACGGAAATCCTTGCAGCTCTGGCGAACAGGTCCGGCGCGACCTCGCCGGTGAAAATGACCGCCAGCGCCAGGGCAACCCCGACGCAGACGACCAGAATGCATAGTCGCAGCACCCGCTGCCGCCAGCGGTACGCCAACACCCCTGCGCTCAGACCTACGGCGCACCACGCGACAGCGAGCATCACCCCGGAGGCCGGCCGATCGCGTCGCGGCACCGCGTGCCGAGATCGACGAATGCATCGAGGTGCTCGACGGTTCGCAGAACGTCGACGCGGACGCGGACGCGGACACCGTTTTCATCGATCGATACCACCGGCTGCTCGCGCTCGGCGCGATGAACGGTGCACCATGCGCTGACTGCTTCGGCGAGATCGGTGAGGGAACCCGCCGGGCCGTAATCGTCGGTTGCGAACGCCAGTAGTCGTTGGTCGGCCGACGGTACCGCGCGAAGAGGGCGGCCGTCGGCTACCCGGTCGATGCCCAGCAGGTGTGTCATCGCCGGCGTCGCCGATTCGAGCAGGCCTGCGGCCAGCTCCCGCAACCCCGGGTCGGGTGCGGGCCCGGCGATCAATGCCGCTGCTTTCACGGCCGGGGTCGGAGCGCTCCAAACGCTGGTGACGACGTGTGAGCTCGGCGGCGACATCTGGGCTGCGAATGAACGGGCCATGGTGACGGTCCAGTCATCGTCGGCTGGGACCACGGTGGTGTTCTCGCCATGCTCGAACCGGCGCCAGCCGCGTTGCGCCAGTGCGGAGCGAAACGCCGCGCGCCGGCGTAGCCACCATGCCGCCACCGCCGCGGCGAAGATGAGCGCGACCGCGAAGACGAGGAGGTTGCTCAGTAGGTCCATGGCGATAGTCAGTATTGCCGACCTGCGTTGAGGCTGCCGGGCACACCGGGGAACACCTGGCCCCGTTGCGCTGTTGTTGACGGCAGTTGTGGCTGCCAGCAGCGGTGGCCCGAAATGAAGTCGGTCTCAAGCACTACGATCGAAGGAAGGGGTGCTAGGTGCCAACACTCGCGGTGGAGCGTCCGGTCGATCTGCCGGGCCTGCTGGGTGGCGCCGCTACAGAAGGGACGGTGTTTCCCGCTATGACCGACGTCGACGGGTCGTCGCCTGATTCGGCGCCCACGCCGGTGCCCGCGCCGGCCAGGTCGGATGAGTCAGACGCTGAGCTGACCGCCCGGTTCGAGCGCGACGCGATTCCTCTGCTCGACCAGCTCTACGGCGGTGCGCTGCGCATGACGCGCAACCCGGCAGACGCCGAGGACCTGCTGCAGGAAACCATGGTGAAGGCCTACGCGGGCTTTCGCTCGTTCCGTGAGGGCACGAACCTCAAGGCGTGGCTGTACCGGATCCTGACCAATACCTACATCAACAGCTACCGCAAGAAGCAGCGTCAGCCTGCGGAGTATCCGACCGACGAAATCACCGACTGGCAGCTCGCGGCCAATGCCGAGCACACCTCGACCGGCCTGCGGTCGGCAGAGGTCGAGGCATTGGAGGCGCTGCCGGACAGCGAAATCAAAGAGGCGCTGCAGGCGCTGCCGGAGGACTTCCGGATGGCGGTGTACTACGCCGATGTAGAGGGTTTCCCGTACAAGGAGATCGCCGAGATCATGGATACGCCGATCGGCACCGTCATGTCCCGGTTGCACCGGGGTAGGCGCCAGCTTCGCGAATTGCTCGCCGATGTGGCCCGCGACCGCGGATTCATTCGAGGCGAGCAGGCCGGCAACATCGAAGCACCCGAGGAGGTCTCGTCATGAGCTCGACTCCCGGCGAAGAGCGTTGGACCCCGCCCATTGGCCCGGTCGATCCCGAGCACCCGGAATGCGCCGCGGTGATTGCCGAGGTGTGGACGCTGCTCGACGGCGAATGCACGGCTGAGACGCAGGACAAGCTGCGCCATCACCTCGAAGAGTGCCCGACGTGCCTGCGCCATTACGGCGTCGAGGAGCGCGTCAAGAAACTGATCGCCCACAAATGCAGCGGTGAACAGGCGCCGGATAGCCTGCGGGAGCGACTGCGCATCGAGATCAGCCGCACCACCATCATCCGGCGTGGCTAGCCGCACCGCGATCATCTGAGCGCGGCTAGCGACCCACTGACTTCGAGCCCGCGTTGGGCCGCTTTCCGTGGTTGGCCTTGCTGTGCTTACGGTCGCGCTTCTTACGGCCACGCTTGGCCATGGTCGTCCTCCAGTCGGTTCAGGGGATTGTGGGGCCCGCTTCAGCAGGCGCTCGTATCCATTCTCTCATGGCCTGGCGGCACGGCCGTCGGGCCGGTGGTGTGGTTCGATATGACCGTCAGGCACGCGGAGCCGGGTGCCGATGACTTAGGGACTCCGAAGGGGTGAAGATGGCCGAGGATGTTCGCGCGGAGATCGTGGCCAGTGTGCTCGAGGTCGTGGTTCACGAGGGCGATCAGATCGGTGAGGGCGACACCCTGGTGCTGCTGGAGTCGATGAAGATGGAGATCCCGGTGCTCGCCGAGGTGGCAGGCACCGTCAGCAGGGTGAGCGTGTCCGTCGGCGACGTCATCCAGGCCGGCGACCTCATCGCCGTGATCAGCTGACACGGGTCCGACGCCCGCGACAGTGATGCCCGATGTCCACCCTCGGTGACCTGCTCGCCGAACACACCGTGCTGCCCGGCAACGCGGTCGACCACCTGCATGCGGTGGTCGGCGAGTGGCAGCTGTTGGCAGACCTGTCCTTTGCCGACTTTCTGATGTGGGTGCGCCGCGATGATGGCGAGCTGGTTTGCGTGGCCCAGGTGCGCCCCAATACCTCGCCGACGGTGCTGCTCGCCGACGCCGTGGGCACCCTGAACCAGGGCCACGAGATGCCGGTGGTGGCCGATGCATTCGATACCGGCGCCATCGCCAGGCAAAACCCAGCGGGCTATAAGGATTTACAGGGGGATCCCCCCAGCCTCAACGTGGAGGCTGTTCCCGTGCGCTACAAGGACAAAGTCGTTGCGGTTCTTACGCATCAGACCGCGCTTGCGGGACGCAACGCCAGTCCGCTGGAAAGCGCCTACCTCGACTGCGCCGGTGACCTACTGCTGATGCTGTCCGAGGGCACCTTCCCGAATGTCGGTGACGTGGCCATGTCGCGGTCGAGTCCGCGTGTCGGAGACGGTTTCATCCGTCTCAACGGAACCGGCATCGTCACGTTCGCCAGTCCCAACGCCATCTCGGCCTACCACCGGATGGGGCTGGCGGCCGAGTTGGAGGGCCACAACCTGGTCACGGTCACCCGGCCGCTGATCTCTGACCCGTTCGAAGCGCAGGAACTCGCCGACCACGTCCGCGACTCGCTGGCGGGCGGTTCGAGCATGCGCATGGAGGTCGACGCGGGCGGCGCCGCGGTGCTGCTTCGCACCCTCCCACTTGCGGTGCACGGCAAGGCCGTCGGTGCCGGTGTGCTGATCCGCGACGTGACCGAGGTCAAGCGTCGCGACCGTGCGCTGTTGTCGAAGGACGCGACGATCCGCGAAATCCACCATCGCGTGAAGAACAATCTGCAGACCGTCGCGGCCTTATTGCGCCTTCAGGCGCGGCGCACGAACAACGCCGAGGGTCGCGAGGCACTGATCGAGTCGGTGCGCCGCGTGTCGTCGATCGCGTTGGTCCACGATGCGTTGTCGATGTCGGTGGACGAGGAGGTCAACCTCGATGAGGTGGTCGACCGGATCATTCCGATCATGAATGACGTTGCGGCCCCGGTGAATATGGATACCCCGATCCGCATCAACCGTGTCGGTGAACTGGGCGTTCTTGACGCGGACCGGGCCACCGCGCTGATCATGGTGATCACCGAGCTGGTTCAGAACGCCATCGAGCACGCCTTCGACCCCTCCACCCAACAAGGCTGCGTGACGATTCGCGCCGAGCGTTCGGCGCGCTGGCTCGACGTGGTGGTGCACGACGACGGGCGCGGACTGCCCGAGGGCTTCAGCCTGGAGAAGTCCGACCGGCTCGGTCTGCAGATCGTGCGCACGCTGGTTTCGGCGGAGCTGGACGGCTCACTCGGGATGCACGAGGTGTCGACCGGCGGCACGGATGTGGTTCTGCGGGTGCCGATCGGACGGCGTGCCCGGCTCGCCCAATAATTTGTCGTGTTATGCGAAATGACATCCTCTGACGCCATTTTGTGAATTCTGATCCGCAAAAAGATACGGCCCCGACTTTTGTCGGGGCCGTAATCGTCTGATGGGTGGTGAGGCTAGACCCCGCTGCGGGCCTTGGTGCGGGCGTTGCGCCGCTTCAGGGCGCGCCGCTCGTCCTCGCTCATGCCGCCCCAGACGCCGGCGTCCTGTCCGGACTCCAATGCCCAGGTGAGGCACTCGGTGGTCACCGGGCAGCGGTTGCAGACAAGCTTCGCGTCAGCGATCTGAGCAAGCGCGGGTCCGCTGTTTCCCACCGGGAAGAACAGTTCCGGATCCTCGTCGCGACAGACCGCCTTGTGGCGCCAATCCATAGCTCTAACTCCTTATCGTGTGCGCAGCACAAGCGCACTAGCGTTTCTTCGGCTGTTAACGCGTGCACACAAATGTTTCTGCACTGTTGCATCCGAGTTTTTCACAGGCTGAACAGATGTCAATACTCGTGAGTTAACAAGTGGGCAACCTCACTAGCGGGGTCGGTTACCTTGCCCCGTATTCGTTTGTACTACACTCAACGAACCTGCGCCCTCAATTGCTGGTTTCGTGAACGTTATTGCAGGTCAGGGTCAATTCGCGGGCGGCGCAACCACGCAGAGGGCGTTCGGAACCGCAGTAAACGTCATGTCGTCCCGCAGGCCGACATAGTCGCCATCGATCTGACAAGCCACCGGTGTGGCGCTCGTCACGCGCAGCTGCGACAGGTCGTCCTCGCGGACAAGATGGCGAGCCTCGATCCTCGGCCGTCTCGCCAGCATCTTGCGCACCAGCCGCAAATTCGCCCACACGTTCATGCTGGTGATCGCGAAGACGCCAAGCCCGGTCTCGAAGGTGGTCGTCGGATTGGTCCACACGGGCCTGGCGTTGGCATAAGTCCAGGGACTGGAGTTCGACACGAAGACGAAATGCGCGCCTTCGACCGGTTCGCGGTCGGCCATATGCAGCGTCAACGCGGGATCCCTGCGCGTGCTGGCCAGCATTTCGCGGATCGCCACGCGTATGTAGCGCGAGGCCGTGACCGTGCGGCCCTTGGCGCGCTGGGCCTCGACGGCGGCGACTACGTCGCCATCCACGCCCATTCCCGCGGTGAACACCGCCCAACGTTCGCCGCAGTCCATCAGTCCGATGCGCCGCCAGGTCTTGCGTCGCCGGTAAGCCGACAACAGGTCGATGAGTTGGTTGGTCGCCTCGATCGGGTCCGGGCTGATCCCCAGCGCGCGGGCGAAGACGTTGGCCGAGCCGCCGGGCACGACGCCGACGGCGGGCGTCGCCCTACCCTCCGGGCCGCCGACCTCGATGATTCCGTTGACCACCTCATTCACCGTGCCGTCGCCACCGTGCACGATCAGCACGTCCACACCATCCCGTGCCGCATCGCGGCCGATCTCCACCGCGTGACCGCGGTGATCGGTGTGCACGACGGTCAGCTTGACCCGGCTCTCGAGCGCGTGGGCCAGCAGATCACGCGTCGCGGGTGTCGTCGATGTCGCATTGGGGTTCACGATCAGCACGGCGCGCACAGAGGACGACCCTATCTAAAGGGGCAAATCGAACCTCTACGCTCGAGGTCGTGACCGTTCCCTCGCCGGCAACCGTGCGCCAGGCCGCCATCGTGGTGTCGCTCGAAGGCCTCGCGGGCGTGATCGGCGGCGGCTGTGGTACTTGGTGAGCGGGCTGCTCGGAACCGATGTGCCCGGTATGAACAAGTTCGGCACCGCGGGGTGGTTCGTCGTCATGGGCTCCGCGGTATCGGCGGCGGGATGGGCGCTGTGGACCGGCCGGCGGTGGGGCCGCGGGTTGGCGGTGTTCGCCCAGCTGATCCTGCTCGGGGTGGCCTGGTACGTCGGCGTCGGATCGGGCCAGTGGCTCCCCGGTGTCGCCGTTGCGGTCGTGGTGTTGGCCGTACTGGCGTTGCTGTTCAGCCCGTCGGCGCTGCAGTGGGCCGGGGCTCAGGACTCGCCGGCCGCCGAGGATGCGAGCGCCGACAACTCAGGACCGGACACCCGGTAGGTGACCCACTCGCTCTGCTGCTTGCCGCCGACGGCGTCGTAGAGCGCGATCGCATTGACGTTCCAGTCCAGCACGGCCCACTCCAGCCGGGCGCCGTCGGCGTCGACGCACTCTCGCGCGAGTGCCGACAGAAGCTTTCGGGCCAGTCCGCGCCTGCGAAACGCGGGCCGCACGAACAGATCTTCGAGATAGATGCCGGCCACACCCTCCCACGTGGAGAAGGTGCGGTACCAGATCGCGCACGCTGCGGGCCTTGCCGTCGACCTCCGCGATATGCGCCCAAGCGGTCGGGACATCGCCGAACAACGCGGCGGTCAACCGCGCCTCGGTGAGCGTGCACTGGTCCGCAGAATTCTCGAATTCCGCGAGCTCGTACACCATCGCGGTCAGTTCGGTCTCGTCGCCCAGGACGGGCAAGGCGAATCAGTTCGGTCACGTCTCGACGCCCGAGCGCCGCGAACATCGTCTTGAATTTCGTTGTGGTCTCGTCGACTTCGTCGTCCGGCTCGGATTCGGCGACGATCCCGCCGCCGGCGTAGGCGTATGCGGTGCGGCGGTCGGCCGACAATTGCGCGCAGCGGATGGACACCACCCATCGGCCGTCGCCGCGCTGATCGCACCAACCGACCGCACCCGCATAGAACCCGCGGTCGCCCTCGAGTTCGTTGATCAGACCTGACGCCGCCTCGGCGGGCACCCCGCCCACCGCGGGGGTCGGATGCAGGGCGACCGCCAAATCAAGTGCGGTAGTTGAAGTTTCGCGTAGACGTCCACTGATCGGGGTGTAGAGGTGCCACACGGCGGCGGTCTTGTTCAGCATCGGCTCGGCCGCGATGTCCAGTTCGGTGCACAGCGGTTCCAGCGCCGCGCCGCACCGCGTCGACGACGAGCTGGTGTTCGTGACGGTTCTTCGCCGACGCCGCCAACGCCGCGCCGCTTGCCTCGTCGGCCGCGGAGTCGGACAGTCGCGGTGCCGAACCGGCGAACGGCGCGCAGAACATGCGGTCGCCCTGCCGGGCCACCAGCAGCTCGGGGCTGGCTCCGACGAGTGCGGTGCCCGAGTACCCGCCGCCCGCCGCTGTCAGGTCGGCGAGATAGGCGTTGGTCGCCGGGTCCTCGGGCGAGAAGGCGGTGCAGGATCGTGCGTGCGTCCAGCGGGCCGTCGGCGACCAGCCGCAACGCGCGGGCCAACACCACCTTGTGCAGCCCGCTCTGCGGATCACGTAGGCGTTCCAGTGCGGTCGCGATGCGGGACCGGTGCTCGTCGGGCTCGGGCAGTGTCTCGGCGACCTGCACCGACGGAAGCGCGCGCAACGGCCACTCCGGCAGCTCGTCGAGGAACTGGACCGCCTGCGGCCTGATCAGCGCCGCTGGCTTGGACATGTCAAACGGCAAGGCGCCCAGAATGATTGGGGCGCTGTGCGATGCCAGGGCCGCCCTTGCTTCGGCGATTCTCGGGAACGCGGTGTGCACACCTTCGGCGATGACGGCGCTGCCGCCCGAGGCGAGGACGAACGACGGTTCGCGAGTCATGCCGGCAGGCACGGGTGGCGATGGCCCGTCAGTCCCAGTGCGATGATCTGGCGCACGCCGTGCTCGTGTCCGCACACCGCGATCGACGCGGCCACCATCGCGAACCTGATGCCCTCTGAGATCGGAAGCTGCGCCCAGCGCGTCACCACCGCCCGGGAGAAGTGACCGTGGCCGACGAACAGGACATCGCGCGATTCCATGTGCTGCAGCGCGTACTCGATGGCGCGGTCGGCCCGGTCGCTGACCTGCTGGGTGGATTCACCGCCCGGGCATCCGTGTGTCCACACCAGCCAGTCGGGCACGGTCTGCCGGATCTCCGGCGTCGTCAGGCCCTCGTAGTCGCCGTAATCCCATTCGGCCAGAAGGGGAGACACCTCGTCGACCGTCAGCCCGGCGAGTTCAGCGGTGACCAGCGCACGTCGCCGCGGACTGGACACGACCAACGGGTTGTCGAGGGTCAGCACGGCCAGCGCGTCGGCGGCCAGCTTCGCCTGTTCGCGGCCCTTTTCGGTGAGATCGAGTTCGGTGCGGCCGGTGTGCCGACCCGAGAGCGACCACTCCGTCTCGCCATGGCGAAGCAGTAGCAGGCGGTGCTGCTCGACACTCACTCTGGCGATTCTGCCCCACGTCCGGTCGCGGCGTTCGTGCGCGTGCCAGGATGAAACGAGTGACGCGGGTACTTGCGGTCGCCAATCAAAAGGGTGGGGTCGCCAAAACGACGACGGTGGCATCGTTGGGTGCAGCGATGGTGGAGAAGGGTCGGCGGGTGCTGCTCGTCGATCTCGATCCGCAGGGGTGTTTGACGTTTTCGTTGGGCCAGGACCCCGACAAACTGCCGATGTCGATCCACGAGGTGCTGCTCGGGGAGGTCGAGACCGAAGCGGCGCTGGTCGAGACGTCCGAGGGGATGACGCTGCTGCCCGCCAACATCGATCTGGCCGGAGCCGAGGCGATGTTGTTGATGCGGGCCGGTCGCGAATACGCGCTCAAGCGTGCGCTGGCCAAGGTGGACGGCCGATTCGACGTCGTGATCATCGACTGTCCGCCCTCGCTGGGCGTGCTCACGCTCAACGGGCTGACAGCGGCCGACGACGTGATCGTGCCGCTGCAGTGCGAGACGTTGGCGCATCGCGGCGTCGGCCAGTTCCTGCGCACCATCAACGACGTCCAGCAGATCACCAACGGTGACCTGACGCTGCTCGGCGCGCTGCCGACGCTCTACGACTCGCGCACCACCCACAGCCGCGACGTGCTCCTCGACGTCGCCGACCGATATGACCTGCCGGTACTTGCCCCGCCGATTCCTCGCACGGTGCGGTTCGCCGAGGCCACCGCCTCGGGCAATTCGGTGATCGCAGGTCGCAAGAACAAGGGTGCCAGTGCGTATCGCGAGTTGGCGGCCGCGCTGCTCAAGCACTGGAAGAGCGGCAAGGCGCTGGCGACCTACACGCCCGACGTCTAGGCGGTTTCGGCGTGCGACGTCTCGCTGCAGCGTGACTGAGCACGCCGAAGTCGCAGGCTAGCCGCCGCCGAGCGCCACCAGCTCGTCGCCCCGCTGCTCCAGCACCGTCGAGCCCGCCACCGCGGGCACCACCGCGGCATCGCTCGGCGGTCGTCCCACCGGGATATGGCGATCGCCCTTACCGCTGTCAGGGTCGAATACGTCGTAGCCGCCCGTGACCGGCACAAGCAGGCGTCCTGCCATCACCGTTGCAGGTCCAAGCGGGATATTGGCGCCCGCCGGTGAGACCGTGTACTTGTACTTGATTCCGTTGGCGGAGAACACCATTACGCTGTCGCCCGTCCACCAGGTGATCAAGTCCCCTACGCGGGACGCCGTCGCAGTTCGCCGACGCCGGCTTGGCCAGCGGTGTGCTCGCGATCGTCTCGCCGGTTTCGTCGACGATGTTCACGACCGGTTCCGGCGTCGGCACGTAAACCGCGGTCGTCGTGTCGGAGACGGCAACGACTCGGGCGCCCGAATCCACGCTGACGTCGGATTGGGGCACGTACTTCAGTTCGGGGGTGTCCTCTTCGTCGGCGGGCCGCAACAGAGTCAGGCGCAGATCCGCCTGATTCGGGCACGCTTCGAGCACCGAGACGGCCGACGAACTGGCCGCGGCCGATACCAGCCGGCAGATCGGCAAAACCGGGGTACCGGGTTTGATCCTGGCGTCCAGTGAGCCGTAGCTGAGCATTCTCACCATGTCGGATCGCCACAGCTCCAGACGGCTGTCGCCTGCCGACAACACGGCGGTGCCGTCCGATGACAGCTTCACCTCGGGGTCTGCGTACCCCGTGCGAGTGGGGCCGCGCAGGCCCGTCTTGGCGTCGATCGTGCTGACCTGTCCGCAGCCTCGGGTGTCGGGGTAGACCGCGACGGCGTACTGATACACCCAGCTGACACCGCACAGGTCGAGGTCGGTTCGCGCATAGCTCCACACCGGGCTACCGGAGACCGGATCGCGGCCCTCGATGGTGTGGCCGTCACCGGTGACCACGCTGGCGGCCACCACCAGTGGCGCCGTCGTCTTGGGGCTGGGTGCGGTCCACAACTGCCGCAGCGACGAGGGCACCGCCGTGGCGGTGGCCAGGGGCGGAATCGGATTCGGCGCGGGCCGGCTGATCGTGGCCCTGGCGTCGCTCGTCCACCAGACGAGACCGGCCGTGACGGCGATGGCTGCGGCGATCGCTATTGCCGCCACCACGTCGGCGCGCGTGCGGCGTTCGGGTTTGACCATCGGGGCGGGTGGAGCCTCGCTAGCCGGCGCTGGCCGCGGCCTTGCGCGGACGGCGACGACGCTTACGCCTGGGCGCACCGTCGGTGCTCTCGGAAGCGTCAGGCGAGCCCTGATCGGTCGACGCCGCCGCGGCGTGTGCGGTCGCCGGCTCCCCGGCGCGGGTGCGCCGACGATTGCGGTCGCGGTTGCGGGCGGGACGCTCGGCAGACTTCTCCGCCGGCGGGCGCTTGGCCTGCGTCTTACGCGGTCCGCCGATGGTGCCCGTGGCGTCGGCGGGGATGTTCAGCTCTTCGTAGAGGTGCGGCGAGCTGGAGTAGGTCTCGGCCGGATCGGGGGTGTTGAGGCCGAGCGCCTTGTCGATCATCGTCCAGCGGGGCAGCTCGTCCCAGTCGACCAGCGTGACCGCGATACCGGTCTTGCCCGCGCGGCCGGTACGGCCGATGCGGTGCACGTAGGCCTGCTCGTCCTCGGGGATCTGGTAGTTGATGACGTGGGTGATGTCGTCGATGTCGATGCCGCGCGCCGCGACGTCGGTGGCGACGAGCACGTCGACCTCTCCGGTGCGGAACGCCTTGAGCGACTTCTCGCGGGCGCCCTGACCCAGATCACCGTGCACCGCGCCGACCTTGAACCCGCGCTCGGCGAGTTCGTCGGACACCTTCTGCGCGGTGCGCTTGGTCCTGGTGAAGACCATCGTCGCGCCGCGTCCCTCGGCCTGCAGAATGCGGGCGACCATCTCGACCTTGTCCAGCGCGTGGGCGCGGTAGGCGAACTGCTCGGTGGTGTCGTGGGTGGCCGCCGAATGCGGGGCCTCGGCCCGGATGTGGGTCGGCTGGTTCATGAACGTGCGTGCCAGCGTGATGATCGGGTCCGGCATGGTCGCCGAGAACAGCATCGCCTGCCGATCGGTGGGGATCTGGCGCAGGATGCGCTCGATGTCGGGCAGGAACCCGAGGTCGAGCATCTCATCGGCCTCGTCGAGCACCAGCATCGACAGCCCGCCGAGTTGCAGGTGACCCTGCTGAGCGAGGTCGAGTAGCCGGCCCGGGGTGCCGACGACCACGTCGACGCCCTTCTGCAGGGCCTCGATCTGCGGCTCATAGGGCCGGCCGCCGTAGATGGAGGTGACGCTGAGCTTGCGGTCGCCCACAGTCAGGTACTTCGCCGCGAGCGCGAGGTCGCTGTACACCTGCAGGCACAGCTCGCGGGTGGGCACCACGATCAGTGCGCGCGGGATGCCGGAGAGCTCACGCTCGGGGTCGGTGGTGATCCGCTGCAGTAGCGGCACGCCGAAGGCCAGCGTCTTGCCCATTCCGGTGCGGGCCTGGCCGATGAGGTCATCGCCTGCCAGCGCCATCGGCATTGTCAGTTCTTGGATAGCAAACGGGTGTTCCTTACCGTCCTCGGACAGTGCGCGGACGATTTCGTCGCGAACTCCGAGTTCAGCAAAGGTTGGATTCAGGTGCGTCATACGCGGAGGCTCAGCCTTTCAATTGTCGATTCCTCATGGCGTCCACGCGCGCACGAGTTCGACGAAGCTTTGCCGGGGCCCTGCGCTGAGGTAGGCGGGCCGACTGCGTGCACGCACATTTCTTAGGTAGCAGCCTGGTCATTTCGACCATTACTCGAACTTTTCATGCCGCTGCCTACGTTCATGATAGCTGGCGGGCTCGCCCCAGGGCGTGCGCCGGTCGGCGATTAGAGTTGGGCCCATGACTTCGACGCCACCTGCGGCATCGTCCGAGCACGTGACCGACTCGGTGAGCTCGGGCGTGTCGGCCGACCATCCCGGTGTCAACGAGCTGTTCGCGCTGTTGGCCTACGGCGAGGTGGCGGCGTTCTATCGGCTGACCGACGAAGCGCGGATGGCGCCCAACCTGCGTGGTCGCATCAACATGGCCAGCATGGCCGCGGCGGAGATGAACCACTACGAGGTGCTGCGGGATTCACTGGAACGCAGGGGCGTCGACGTGGTGCCCGCGATGACGAAATACGCCTCCGCGCTGGAGAACTACCACCGGCTGACCACGCCGAGCACGTGGTTGGAGGCACTCGTCAAGACGTACGTCGGTGACGCTCTGGCAGCCGACTTCTATCTCGAGATCGCCACGTCGTTGCCGGTGGAGATCGCCGACGTCGTGCGCGCTGTGCTTGCCGAGACCGGCCATTCGCAGTTCGTCGTCGCCGAGGTGCAGGCCGCGGTGACCGCGAGCGAGAAACAACGTCATCGGCTGGCCCTGTGGTCGCGCCGGCTGCTCGGCGAGGCGATCACGCAGGCGCAGTACGTACATGGCCGACCACGACGAACTCGTCGACCTGGTCATGGCCAGCGGCGAGGGCCTGACCCAGATGACCGAATTCTTCGGCCGCCTGCAGCGCACTCACGCTTCGCGCATGCAGGAGCTGGGCCTGGCCTGAGGCCGCGCGGCTACTGCGTACAGGTGGCGATCATCGAGTTGTTGCTCTGCCAGGCGATCAGTGTGCCCGTCGCGTCGTAGATGCCGCAGTTGAGCTGCCCGCCGACGCTGGTCGCGGTCACCGACTTGAGTTCCACACCCGGATCCAGGACGACCGTCTTCGCCCACGGCAGCGCGACGTTCACGTCGGTCTGCAGCGCGCCCTGCTGATCGGTGTAGATGACGGTGACGAGGTCGATCAGCTGTCGGTTGCCCGTGACGCGGTAGGTGATGGTGCGCGGTGAGGGTGCCACCGGAGGTGGGACGAGTGCCTGGGGCTGCGCAGGCGCCGCAGCCGTCGTCTCCGGCGGTCGGGCTCACCGTCGTGACCGTTTCGGCCGGCAATGAGGGGACCAGGGGGGCCGACGTCGCGGCCGCGGGCGCTGACGTCGTGACCGGCGCCGAGGTGGCGGTCGGGGCCGACGAGGTCCCGGTGGCCGAAACCGAACCGCTGTCGCCGCCGCCGAGGATGATGCCCGTCGTACCGATGGCGAGGAACAGAATCACACCGGCGACACCGGCGATCCACATCCAGCGGCGGTCGATGCTCTCCTCGTCGTACTCGATGACGTCGGTGTAGTCGTCGTCGTCCGGGTACTCCTGCCAGTACCGTCGTACATCGAGTTCGCCAAGGTCGTCACCGGAATAGGTGGCAATACGCTCGGTCGGGGTCAGAGAATACGGTGAATGTGCGGTATAAGGCCTGTTCATATGGGGTTCCCCGGTTGTCTCTTCGATGTACCCGGCCGATGCTATCGAGGCGCAAGTGACAGATGAGGTTTTGTCGCGGGTGTGTACGGTCACGGTCCGGACTCGGTTCGGTCGCCGTTCGTTTTCGGCGGCCGAGCCGCCCATCGAACGAAGCGGCCGAGCCGTCCGTCCAAACCGGGTTCGCTGACCGCGAACTCACCGGCGCGGCATCACCGCGGTACGCGTCCACTAGCCTTGCGGCAAGAGTCTTCGAGGGTGTGCGATAATAGGAAGGGTTCACAGCGTGGAGGTCAAGATCGGTGTCACGGACAGCCCGCGCGAGCTCGTGTTCAACAGCGCGCAGACACCAACCGAGGTCGAGAAACTGATCACCGACGCACTGGGCCAAGACGCCGGCGTGTTGAGCCTGACCGACGAGAAGGGCCGCCGATTCCTGGTCCAGACGTCGAAGATCACCTACGTCGAGATCGGCGCCGCGGATATGCGCCGTGTCGGCTTTGGCGTGGTCGGCGCAGAGGCCGTCAAGAACGCGTAAGCGGCACGTGCGACAGGCCGCCCCAGGCGAACAGCACCGTGCCTTCCACAGCGTCGTCCTTGCTGATGGGCCGATCGTTGTTCAACCAGTAGCGGGCCGAGTCGACGCTGATCGCCACCAGTCCGACCGCGATCATCCTGGCGCGGTGCGCCTCGAGTCCGGAATCGCGGCTGATCAGGTCGAACACCGCGTCAGTACATGATTCGGTGGCCACCTTGACCTGCGCGGCGACCTGCGGTTCGGTCACATAGTCGTTCTCGAAGATCAGCCGATAGCCCTGGCTGTCGTGCTCGATGAAGTCGAAGAACGCATGAACCGCCGCACGTAACCGTTGCCGGTTGTCCGTCGTGGTCCGCAGCGCCTGGCGCACACCGGAGACGAGATTCTCGACGTGGCGTTGCAGCACCGCGAGGTACATTTCCAGTTTCGACGAGAAGTGTTGATAGAGAACGGGTTTGCTCACACCGGCCCGGTCGGCAATCTCGTCCATTCCGGCGGCGTGATAGCCGCGGTCGACGAAAACCTCGCTGGCGGCGATGAGTAACTGCCCGCGTCGCTCATCACGAGGCAGCCGGTTGCCGCGCCGGGTCGCTCCTTCACCGGAGCCCGGCTGGCCACCTCGCCTCGCGGCGGAGTTGGCGAGATCGCTCATTAGGTCCTTCATCTGGCGTGGTTTCGCACCGAGATTACTACCGTTGGCGAAGCCGGCACACAAAGCCGTGGTCTCGACGCGGCGCGGCGTGCCCGATGCACGCTGAGCATCGTCGGTGGCGCGCCGGAAGTATCGAGGCTGTGGCCTGTGTCATCCTGTGTCGGTGACCTACGACTCGGAGCGTCGCGGGGGTGGCGCGCCCGCGCTGCGCAACGAGTGGCGCGAGCCGTTGCGCGCCCAGCGCGACCCCTTGGCGAATGAGTCCGGTCGGCCCAGGTCAAATCGGGAAGAGCATCGCAACGCACGTAAGCAGAGCAAGCTGGGCCGTTTCGTGCGCACCTACGGTTGGCGGGCCTACGCGCTACCCATGCTGGTCATATGGACGGCCGTCGCTCTCTACGTGACGTTCGCCGGCTCCACCGAGCCCCAGACCGCGCAGACTGACGGTCCGGTGCAGGGCCCACCCACGATCGGAGTGGCCAGCAAGGCGATCATCGGCGCGCCGCCCAAGGGTTTGACCCAGTTCGACGCGAATCTGCCGACCGGGATCCTGCCCGACGGTGGTCCGTTCACCCAGGCCGGCGCAAAAACGTGGCATATCGTTCCCGGGGCATCGTCGCAGGTGGGGGAGGGTACGGCCAAGGTCTTCACCTATACCGTCGAGGTCGAAGACGGTATCGACACCACCACGTTCGGCGGTGACGACGGCTTCGCCCGAATGGTGACCGAAACGCTGTCAAATCCGAAGAGCTGGACCCACAATCCCCAGTTTGCGTTCACTCGCATCGACGGGACCGCCCAGGGCGAACCCGATTTCCGGATCTCGCTCAGCACGCCGATGACTGTCCGCGAGGGATGCGGCTACGACATCCCGCTCGAGGCGTCGTGCTACAACCCCGCGTACGCCGACGGGCAACCGCGCGTGTTCCTCAACGAGGCGCGCTGGGTGCGAGGCGCGGTGCCGTTCCAGGGCGACATCGGCTCCTATCGGCAGTATCTGATCAATCACGAGGTCGGCCACGCGATCGGCTACCAGCGGCACGAGTCGTGCACGGCCAACGGCGAGTTGGCGCCGGTCATGATGCAGCAGACGTTCTCCACCAACAACAACGATGCGGCCCGCTTCGACCCGGGCACGGTCAATCCCGACGGCAAGACGTGCCGATTCAACCCCTGGCCGTACCCGATCGCCTGATTCGGCGGTCTCTTTGATCGCGTCAATCGCGCGAGCGACCGTGTTGGTATGCCGACACGCCGTGAAAATGCGTGCGGGAGCGGTCGCTCGCGCGCACTGAGCGGCTGGGGAAGCTGCGGGCCCTCGTTGCTGTTGTGAAATGTGCCTATATGTTGAGACAGCACAGCCAATCAAGGAGTAATTCGGTGACCATAGCGTTGCCGCCGCTGGTAGAACCGGCGGCAGAACTCACACGCGAGGAGGTTGCGCGCTACAGCCGTCACCTCATCATCCCGGACCTCGGCCTGGACGGGCAGAAGCGGCTCAAGAACGCCCGTGTGCTGGTCATCGGCGCCGGCGGGCTGGGTTCACCGGCGCTGCTGTACCTGGCCGCCGCGGGGGTGGGGACGATCGGGATCGTCGAGTTCGACGTGGTCGACGAATCCAACCTCCAGCGCCAGATCATTCACGGTCAGTCGGACATCGGCCGGTCGAAGGCCGAGAGCGCGCGGGACTCGGTCCTGGAGATCAACCCGCTGGTGAACGTTCGGCTGCATGAGTTCCGGCTGGAGCCGGACAATGCCGTCGAACTCTTCGAGCAGTACGACCTGATCCTGGACGGCACTGACAATTTCGCGACCCGTTACCTGGTCAACGACGCCGCCGTGCTGGCCGGTAAGCCGTACGTGTGGGGCTCGATCTACCGGTTCGAGGGCCAGGTCTCGGTGTTCTGGGAAGACGCGCCCGACGGGTTGGGCCTGAACTACCGCGACCTGTATCCCGAGCCGCCGCCGCCGGGCATGGTCCCGTCCTGTGCCGAGGGCGGCGTGCTGGGCATTCTGTGCGCCTCCATCGCGTCTGTGATGGCCACCGAGGCCATCAAACTGATCACCGGCATCGGGGAACCGCTGCTGGGTCGGCTGATGGTGTACGACGCGCTCGACATGACCTACCGCACGATCAAGATCCGCAAGGATCCGGCCACGCCGAAGATCACCGAGCTCATCGACTACGAGGAGTTCTGTGGTGTCCTGTCGGACGAGGCCTCCGAGGCAGCGCTCGACTCCACGATCACCCCGCGTGAACTGCGCGAGATGATGGACACCGGCAAGCCGCTTGCGCTGATCGACGTGCGCGAACCCGTCGAATGGGACATCAACCGCATCGACGGCGCCGAGTTGATACCCAAGGGCGCCTTCGAAACGGGTGAGGCGCTGGCCAAACTGCAGGTCGACCGCACCCCGGTGTTCTACTGCAAGACCGGCGTGCGTTCGGCCGAAGTGCTGGCCATCGTGAAGAAAGCCGGCTTCTCCGATGCGATGCACGTGCAGGGGGGAATCGTCGCCTGGGGAAAGCAACTCGAACCCGACATGGTGATGTACTAACCGCTCGTTTGCGGGACCTGCGCTTACGCTGGCGTCATGAGTGTCGAGCGGCCGCCGGATCATGTGCTGGCGGGGTTCGGTTTGACCGGTGTCGAGCCGGCACCGCTCGGATCGAACTGGGAGGGCGGCTGGCGCTGCGGCGAGGTCGTGCTCTCGATGGTCGCCGATCACGCGCGTGCGGCGTGGTCGGCGAAGGTCCGCGAGACGTTGTTCGTCGACGGTGTGCGGCTGGCCCGGCCGGTCAGGTCGACCGACGGCCGGTATGTCGTGGCCGGCTGGCGGGCCGACACCTTCGTCGCAGGCACCCCGGAACCGCGTCACGACGAGGTGGTTTCATCCGCCGTGCGACTGCATGAGGCGACCGCCAAACTCGAGCGTCCGCGGTTTCTGACCCAGCCGCCGGTCGCGCCGTGGGCCGACGTCGACGTGTTCATCGCGGCCGACCGGGCTGCGTGGGAGGAACGCCCACTGCATTCGTTGCCGCCGGGAGCGCGGGTGGCTCCGGGCTCGGCGGACGGGCAACGGTCGGTCGAGCTGATCGGTCAGCTCGCCGCATTGCGCAGGCCGACCAAGAGTCCCAGTCAGCTGGTGCACGGAGACCTCTACGGCACAGTACTTTTCGCCGGTACGGCCGCCCCTGGAATCACCGACATCACGCCCTACTGGAGGCCGGCCTCCTGGGCTGCCGGGGTGGTGGTCGTCGATGCGCTGTCGTGGGGTGAGGCCGACGACGGGCTCATCGAACGGTGGAGCCCGTTGCCGGAGTGGCCACAGATGTTGTTGCGCGCTCTGATGTTCCGTCTAGCCGTCCATGCATTGCATCCGCGGTCGACGGACGCGGCCTTCCCCGGCCTGGCGCGCACAGCCGCGCTGGTGCGACTGGTGCTCTGACGCCGTGGGCCCCCGACGGTCGCCGAGCGCACGCTTGTTCACACCCGCTCTCGGCGTTTGCGTACAACAAGCGTGTGCTCAGAACTGGTAGCGCACGTCACGCAACGGGATGCGGCCGTCCTCGGCCAATACCCCTTCGGCACGCAGCAGCGCCAACTGTTTGGTGGTCAGGTGGGGCGCGGGACGTCCCGACGCGCGAATCACGCGGTGCCACGGTAGATCCGACGAATCGGTGCGCATGATCCAGCCGACGATGCGCGGGCTGGCAAGCCCGGCCGCTTCGGCTATGTCGCCGTAGGTGCAGACCTTCCCCGGCGGGATCGAGGCAACCAGCGCCCGGACAGCCTCGACCTGTTCGTCGGTGACGGCCGCCATCTACCCGAGCGCCTCGCGGATCACCGTCGCCGTCTCGGCGGGCAGCGCCTGGGCGACCATGTGGTCGCAGTCGAAGTCCAGTAACGCGAAAGTGGGGCGCTCAGAAAGTGCGGTGACGAGTTCGTCGGTGACGTACGGCGGCCGAGTCTTGGTGGCCCGCACGAGTGTTGTGGGAATCGCGCGCGGTGGCAGCGCAATTGGGCGTGCCAACTCGCTCCAGTACGACATCATCGCCGGGATGCTGATGCGCCAACCGCTTCTGCCGGCTGCCAGGTCGATGAGGTGCTCGTCGAGTTCGCGGTCCAGTTCGTCGGCGTCGACATCGGCCCACGAACCGTTCGCCTTCTCCGCGCGTGCCTCGGCGCGGTCGGTGTAGTCCGGCGAGGCCAGCATGTCGTCGGCGATGTCGCGCATCCATCCGCCGTCGAGGCCCACCGCGGGGTCGAGCAGCACCAACGCGGACACCAGATCAGGACGGGCCGCGGCGAGCGCCAAAGCGATTGCGCCGCCGAAAGAATGGCCGACGACCACCGTCGGCGCCGTCCAACAACTCGGCCAGTGCCGCCGCATTGGCGTCGATCGTCCACGGCGCCGCCCACGTCGAACGTCCATGGCCGAGCAGGTCGGGTGCGGTGACCGCGAATTCGGTCAGATGCCGCGTGGCCAGCGTCTGCCACCGCTTGCCGTGCCCGGTCAACCCGTGAATGGCCAGGACCTGTGTCGGGCCGGCCGGGCCGAAGCGGTGGAGGTGCAGATCGGTCACGGCGTCGATGCTAGGTCCATTGGCGCATTCTGACATTCGCCGGCGCAAAACTAGAACAAGTTCTAGTTTTGTACCTGTGACTACACCCGAACAGATCGCCGAGACCGTCCGTAGATACGTCGACGGCCTTGGCAAGCTGAGCCCCCAGGAAATCGTCGCCCTTTACGCCGAAGACGGCGTCGTCGAGGATCCCGTCGGTACTGAGCCGCACCGCGGCCGCGAAGCACTCCTGGAGTTCTACGCCGGCACGGTGGCCGTACCCATGGCGACCGAACTCCTCACGCTCAAGGTCGTGCCGGGACAGGCAGCGTTCCACTTCCGCATGAGGGTCTTCATAGACCCGCAGAACCCGCTGATCATTGCACCGATCGAAATCATGACCTTCGGCGACGGCGGCAAGATCACCTCCATGAAGGCCTACTGGTCGCCCGACGACACCAACTGAGTTGCGCCGCACAAGCGGACCCAGGTCGTGCCGGGTCGCAACGCACATCCGCGCTAAATGTCGGACCCCCGTGGTGTCATTCCGGCATGTCCGCACCGCACACCGATCTGACGCCCACCGCGCTCACCGAGCCCGGATTGCGCGGTGTTGTGCGAGTGATCGGGGGTGCGGGCACCGGCAAGAGCACGCTGCTGATCCAGGCCGCCGTCGCGCATATCGCCGCGGGCGCCGATCCGGAATCGGTTCTGCTGCTGACGGGTTCGGCGCGGCTCAGCACCCAGACGCGCGCCGCGATCACGTCGGCACTGCTCGCGGCGGGCACCCGCGCGGTCGTCCGCGAACCGTTGGTCCGCACGGTGCACTCGTACGCATTCGCGCTGTTGCGTCTGGCCGCGCAGCGCAAGGGCGACCCGCCGCCGCGGCTGATCACCAGCGCCGAACAGGACGGCATCATCCGCGAACTGCTCGCGGGGGACCTCGAAGACGGCGACAGGTCCGCTGTGGCATGGCCCGCGCAACTGCGGCCTGCCCTGAGCACTGTGGGGTTCGCCACCGAACTTCGTGACCTGTTGGCCCGCTGCACCGAGCGCGGTGTGGATCCTGTTGAGCTGCAACGTATCGGGCGGCGCGCGGGCCGGCCGGAGTGGTTGGCGGCCGGGCAGTTCGCTCAGGCCTACGAGCAGATCATGCTGTTGCGCTCCGCGGTCGGAATGGCCGCACCGCAGGCCACCGTGCCCGCGCTGGGCGCCGCTGAACTGGTGGGCGCGGCGTTGGAAGCCCTCGGCGCCGACGACGATCTCCTGGCGGCCGAGCGCGCGCGCATCAAACTGCTTCTGGTCGACGATGCCCAACATCTGGATCCGCAAGCGGCCCGGCTCGTGCGGGTGTTGTCCGGCGGTGCAGAGCTCACCGTCCTCGCGGGTGACCCCAACCAGTCGGTGTTCGGTTATCGAGGAGCCGATCCCGCGCTGCTGCGTGGGGATGAGCCGGCGCTCGTCCTGACCGACTCCTACCGCTGCGCGCCCGCCGTCGCGCGGGCCGTCAGTGGCATCGCGCAACGGCTTCCGGGTGCCGATGTCGCTCGCCGCGTGGACGGCGCCGACGGGCCGCAGGGCTCGCTGACGGTGCGCATCGCAGCTTCGCCGCACGCCGAATCCGCGGCGATCGCCGATGCACTGCGGCGCGCGCATCTGGTCGACGGGGTGCCGTGGTCCCAGATGGCGGTGATCGTGCGGTCGGTGCCGCGACTGGGGTCCGCGCTCGCGCGCACCCTGGCCGCCGCGGGCGTGCCCGTGGATCTGCCGATGCCCAGTGCGCCGCTGGCCGACCAGCCCGCGGTGCAAGCGCTGCTCACCGTTCTCGAGGCCACCGCATCGGCGGCGCTCGACGGCACCCAGGCGCTTTCGCTGCTGACCGGGCCGATCGGCCGGGTCGACCCGGTATCGCTGCGGCAGCTGCGGAGGATGCTTCGCCGGCTGGACGGAAGTCAGCCGCCCCGCGAATTCGGCGACCTGCTGGTCGATGCCCTGCTGCGAAGGCAGGGTGCAGATGGACTCTCCGCCGAACTCGCCCGTCCACTGCGGCGGGTCCGTGCGGTGCTGGCCGCCGCGCGACGCTCCACCGCCCAGGGTGGTGATCCGCGCTACACGCTCTGGCAGGCGTGGCACCGCTCCGGTCTGCAACGGCGCTGGCTGGCGGCAAGCGAACGCGGTGGCAGCGCGGGCGCACAGGCCGACCGCGACCTCGATGCCGTCACCGCGTTCTTCGACATCGCCGAGCAGTATGTGAACCGCACCGCCGGCGCATCGTTGCGGGGTCTGCTCGATCACGTCGTCGCACTGGGCCTGCCGTCTGCTTCCGGCGAGGAACGCGCCACATCCGACACCGTGGCGGTGCTGAGCGCGCACGCGGCGCTCGGCAGGCAGTGGGAATTCGTCGTCATCGCCGGCCTGCAGGAAGGGCTGTGGCCCAACATGATCCCCCGCGGTGGCGTACTCGGCACACAGCGGCTGGTCGATGTGCTGGACGGTGTGGTCGCTCCCAACGACAGGGGAGTGTCGACACGGGCGCCGCTGCTCGCCGAGGAACGCAGGCTGCTCATCGCGGCGATGGGCCGCGCCCGCAGCCGCCTGCTGGTGACCGCGGTCGACAGCGATTGCGGAGACGAGTCGATGTTGCCGTCGCCGTTCTGCTACGAACTGACTCCGCTGGTCACCGATCCCGACCCCGAGCCGCCTGTTCCGGTGCGCGCACCGCGGGTGCTGGCGTCGACGGCCTTGGTCGGGCGCCTGCGTGCGGTGGTCTGCGCTCCGCCGGACGACGTCGAGGAGAGCGTGCGTGCCTGCGCGGCAACGCAACTGGCACGTTTGGCACAAGGGGGCGTACCGGGTGCGGACCCCGGGCGCTGGTACGCCACGACGCCGGTGTCCACCGACGAGCCCCTCTGGAGCGGTGACGATCACACCGTGACGCTGTCGCCTTCGACACTGCAGATGTTGACGGACTGCCCGTTGCGCTGGCTGCTCGAACGTCACGGCGCACGCGACGCACGCGATGTCCGGTCGGCCATCGGCTCGCTGCTGCACGCCTTGGTCGCCGATCCCGGCAAGACCGAGAGCCAGATGCTCAACGAACTCGAAAAGGTCTGGGAGCAATTGCCGTTCGACGCCGAGTGGCATTCGGACAACGAACTGGACAGGCACCGGATGATGTTGTCGACATTCGCGGAGTGGCGCGCACAGACCCGCCACCAGTTCACCGAGGTGGGAACCGAGATCGACGTCGCGGGGGAGGTCTGCCGCCCTGGCGTGGCGGGCCCGGGTGTGCAGGTCCGCGGCCGTCTGGACCGCCTGGAACGCGACAATGAGGGACGATTGGTGGTCGTCGACGTCAAGACCGGTAAGAGCCCGGTCACCAAGGACGAAGCTCAGCGACACGCCCAGCTCGCGATGTACCAGCTGGCCATCGCCGAAGGGCTCCTACCGCATGGGTCACGAGCCCGGAGGCGGCCGGTTGGTGTATCTCGGCAGGACCAGCGGTGGCCGCGCAGCCGAACGCGAACAGGATGCGCTGACGCCGGAATCGCACGCCGCGTGGCGCGACAAGGTGCAGGATGCGGCGACGGCCACCCGGGGCCCTCAGTTCGTCGCGCGGATCAACGACGGCTGCGCTCACTGCCCGGTGCAGAACATGTGTCCCGCTCAGGCACATGCAGGAGGTCAGCAGTGAATCCGCGCTACAGTCCCGACGAACTCGCATCGGCGCTCGGGCTCTTCGCCCCCACCGAGGAGCAGGCCGCGGTGATCGCCGCCCCGCCGGGGCCCATGGTCGTCATTGCCGGCGCCGGAGCAGGCAAGACCGAGACGATGGCGGCCCGGGTGGTCTGGCTCGTCGCCAACGGTTACGCACTGCCCGGTGAGGTACTCGGCCTGACGTTCACCCGTAAGGCGGCCGGACAACTGCTGCGTCGTGTCCGCACCAGGCTGGCGCGGCTCGCCGGGGCGGGCCTGGTACCCACCGGTCCCGGAATTCCCGACATCACCGACGATCCGGCAACCGTCAGCACGTACCATGCCTTCGCCGGCAATCTGTTGCGCGAACACGGTCTGCTGCTCCCGGTCGAACCCGACACTCGTCTGCTCAGCGAAACCGAGATGTGGCAGTTGGCTTTGCAGGTCGTGTGCGAGCATCCGCGGCGTCTCGACACCGACAAGACGCCGGCCGCGGTAACCGCGATGGTGCTGCGACTGGCCGGTGCGCTCGCCGAACACCTCGTCGACACCGAGCAGTTGCGCGACACCCACCTCGAGCTCGAGCAGCTCGTGCACACCCTGCCTGCGGGGCCACATCAGCGGGACCGCGGACCGAGTCAGTGGCTGTTGCGCATGCTGGCCACCCAGACCGAACGCACGCAGCTCGTCCCGCTGATCGATGCGCTGCACCTTCGTATGCGGGAGCAGAAGGTCATGGACTTCGGCATGCAGATGGCCTCGGCCGCCCAGTTGGCGTCGGCGTTTCCGCAGGTCGGCGAGCAGCTCAGGAACCGCTATCGGGTCGTGCTCCTCGACGAGTACCAGGACACCGGTCACGCCCAGCGGGTCGCACTGTCGGCGTTGTTCGGCGGCGGAGTCGACGACGGGTTGGCCCTGACCGCCGTCGGTGATCCCATTCAATCGATCTACGGCTGGCGCGGCGCGTCGGCCACCAACTTGCCGCGTTTCACCACCGACTTCCCCCGTTCCGACGGCACCCCTGCGCCGACGCTGGAGCTTCGCACCAGCTGGCGCAACCCGCCCGACACCTTGCATTTGGCGAACGCGGTGTCCGCAGAAGCGCGGCGGCGGTCCGTGGCAGTCCGGGAGCTGCGGCCCAAACCCGACGCAGCCCAGGGCACTGTCAGATGCGCACTGTTGACCGACGTTGTCTCCGAACGCGATTGGGTGGCAGACCATCTGGCGCGGATCTACCACGGGGCCCGCAGTGACGGTGCCGCGGCGCCGACGACCGCTGTCCTCGTGCGGCGCAACGCCGATGCCGCACCGATTGCCGATGCGCTCACCGCACGCGGCGTACCCGTCGAAGTCGTCGGACTTGCAGGGCTGCTCGGCATACCCGAAGTGGCCGACGTGGTGGCGACATTGCAAATGGTGGCCGACCCCACTGCGGGCGCCTCCGCGATGCGCGTGCTCACCGGGCCGCGCTGGCGGTTGGGCGGGCGGGACGTCGCGGCGCTGTGGCGGCGTGCAGTGGAACTCGACGACTTCGGTTGTCCAGCTGAGGGTGCGGTGGCCGACCGGGTGGTGGCGCAAGCGGCGCCCGACGCCGACACCGCGTGCCTGGCCGACGCCGTCAGCGATCCGGGGCCCGTCGCGGCGTACTCCACGACGGGGTACGCCCGCATCGTGGAGTTGGGTCGTGAACTCACCGCGCTACGCGGCCATCTCACGCACCCACTGCCTGACCTGGTCGCCGAGGTGCGACGGGTAATCGGAGTGGATACCGAGGTCCGCGCGACGCGGCGGGTGTCGGCGGGCTGGGCGGGTACCGAGCACCTCGATGCGTTCGCCGACGTGGTGGCCGACTTCGCGAGCCGTCCCGGCGCCACGGTGTCCGGCCTTCTCGCCTACCTTGATGCGGCCGAGCATGTGGAGAACGGCCTGGCGCCCGCCGAAGTCGCCGTCGCAGACGACCGGGTTCAGATCCTGACCGTGCACGCCGCCAAAGGGTTGGAATGGCAGGTCGTGGCGGTGCCCCACCTCAGCGGCCGGGTGTTCCCGTCCACCGCGTCCGCCCGGACATGGCTCACCGACGCCGGCGACCTGCCACCGCTGCTGCGGGGGGATCGGGCAACGCTCTCGGAGCACGGCGTACCGGTCCTGGACACTTCCGATGTCAACGATCGAAAGAAACTGTCGGACAAGATCGCTGACCACAAGGACAACCTGGCGCTGCGTCGCATCGACGAGGAGCGACGGTTGTTATACGTGGCGATCACGCGCGCGGAGGACACGCTGCTGTTGTCCGGTCATCACTGGGGAGCGGCCGAGGCCAAGCCGCGCGGTCCGTCGGCGTTTCTCGAAGAGCTCAAGGACATCATCGAGCGTGCGGACGCCGCGGGCGACCCCTGCGGAGTCGTCGAGCAGTGGGCCCCTGCTCCGGGCGACGGTGAGCCCAACCCGTTGCGCGACAACGTGGTCGAGGCGCTCTGGCCCGCCGATCCCGCGGGCTCCCGCCGTGACGATATGGGCCGGGGCGCCGCGCTTGTCGCCCGGGCGATGTCAGGTGATTGCGGCGGTGAACTCGCAGACAGCGACGAGGGGTGGGCATCCGACGTCGACGCGCTGCTGGCCGAACGCAACCGCGCGACAGATCGTCCGGTCCCGCCGTTGCCGACACAGCTGTCGGTCAGCACATTGGTGGAACTCGGCCGCGACCGCGATGCGGTCGCGCAACGGCTGCGACGCAGGTTGCCCGGCCGGCCGGATCCACATGCCTTGCTGGGCACCGCTTTCCACGATTGGGTACAACGCTTCTATCACGCCGAGCGGCTTTTCGATCTCGACGATCTGCCCGGCGCTGTGGATCACGACGCCACAGTCACCGAAGAACTCGGCGAGCTGCAGGCCGCGTTTGCGGTGTCATCGTGGGCTGCGCGCACGCCGATCGACGTGGAGGTGCCTTTTGACATGGTGATGGGTGGGCGGGTGGTGCGTGGGCGTATCGACGCAGTCTTCGGCGATGACGACGGCGGCGCCACCGTCGTCGACTGGAAGACGGGTGACCCGCCCGGCACGCCGGAAGCCAAGCGGCACGCAGCCGTTCAGCTCGCCGTCTACCGGCTCGCATGGGCCGCGCTCCAAGGAATCTCAGTGGAATCCGTGCGCGCGTCGTTTCACTACGTGCGCAGCGGGCTGACGGTCAGCCCCGACGATCTGCCCGGCAGTGAGGACCTCCTGGCGCTGCTGGGAACTACTGCGGCTTAGACGAGCGATAGATCTTCAGGGCCTCGGTGATCATCGGGATCTGCAGGGGCAGGCGGGCGATCGCGCCCAGCCGCATCAGCAGTGTCTTGTCGGGATCTCTGAACCACAACCGGCACATGTTGACGTTGCCGGGGAGCACGCCGATGAACAGCGCTACCGCGGCCAGCGCGCCCAGCCTGCGCGTCTTCGGTGCCAGCAGCAGCGCGCCGGTCGCCAGTTCACCCACGCCGGAGGCATAGGTGTAGAAGCGTGCGCTGCCCGGCAACTCCTCCGGGATGATCGTGTCGAACGGCTTCGGGGCCACGAAATGCAGCACGCCCATGCCGAGGAGGCCGGCGCCCATCAGGTGGGCTCGTTTCGGATTGGCGCTCTGCTGCAGTTCGGCCGGTGGTGTGGTCATGGTTACATAATGGCGTGCGCCGACTCGGAAGCGATGACCGGTTCTGATGGCTAAGGGAAGATTGCGGCGTCGACTCCGCAGATTCGACCAGTCGCTCGCCGACCAGCCGGTCCACGCACTGACCGACACGGTGCAGATCCCGACCGAACCGGTCAGCCCCGCGCGACGCATCACCACCCGGGTCATATATGCCGTGCTGGCGTTGTTCGCCGCCGTCATGATCGTGTACCTCGACCGCGACGGGTACCGCGACGTGCAGGGTCAACCGCTGTCGTTTCTGGACTGCCTGTACTACGCGACGGTGTCACTGTCGACGACTGGCTACGGCGACATCACGCCCTTCACTCCTACCGCCCGATTGGTCAACGTCCTCGTCATCACGCCGCTGCGGGTCGCGTTCCTGATCGTGCTGATCGGTACAACGGTGGAAACACTGACCACGCAGTCGCGGCAGGTCTACCAAATCCAGCGATGGAGGAACAAAGTGCGCAACCACATCGTCATCGTGGGCTACGGCACGAAGGGCCGGACCGCCGCGGCCGCGATGGTCGGCGACGAGGTTGCCCCCGCCGACATCGTCGTCGTCGACGAGGACCCGGTCGCGCTCGAACGCGCCAAGAGCGCAGGCCTGGTGACCGTGCGCGGCAGCGCGACCGACTCGGAAATTCTGCGACTCGCCAGTGCACAGCATGCCAAGGCGATCATCGTGGCGACCAATCGTGATGACGCTGCGGTCCTGGTCACCCTCACCGCTCGAGAGCTGGCGCCCCAGGCCAAGATCATCGCCGCGGTGCGGGAGGCCGAGAACCAGCACCTGCTCGAGCAGGCCGGTGCCGACTCGACCGTGGTGACATCGGAGACCTCCGGTCGGCTCCTGGGCATAGCCGTACAAACCCCGAGCGTTGTCGAGATGATGGAAGACCTTCTCACCCCCGACGCCGGCTTCGCGATCGCCGAACGGGAAGTCAGCCCCAAAGAAGTCGGCGGATCGCCAAGACACAACACCGACATCGTGCTCGGCGTCGTTCGCGGCGGGAAGCTGCTGCGCGTCGACGACGAGCAAGTCGACGCACTCGAGAACGGCGACCGGCTGTTGTACATCCGCAGCGCGGACGCGGATCGATGACGGGATTTCAGCTCCGCAACGTCCCGCTGCTGTCGCGCGTCGGGGCCGACCGCGCCGACATGCTCCGCACAGATGTCGATGCAGCGTTGGCCGGCTGGCCGGATGCCTTGGTTCTACGTGTCGACCGTCGCAACCAGGTGCTGATCTCCGAGGGCCGAGTGGTGCTCGGGAAGGCCGCCGATATAGGTGCCAAGCCGCCGGAGAACGCGGTGTTCCTCGGGCGAATCGGCGGCGGCACCCACGTGTGGGGGATCCGCGCGGCGCTGGAGGGCCCGGAAGACCCGCATACCGAAACCGAGGTTCTCGACCTGCGCCGGGCGGGCCCGATCTTCGACGACGTCAGCGCGCAGCTCGTCGCGACCGCGACCGCACTGCTGAATTGGCATGACAACGCGCGGTTCAGCGCCATCGACGGCGCACCGACCAAACCGATCAAGGGCGGCTGGTCGAGGGTCAACGCTGCCAACGGCCACGAGGAATTTCCGCGCATCGACCCGGCGGTGATCTGCCTCGTGCACGACGGCCACGACCGCGCGGTACTGGCCCGGCAGACGGTGTGGCCGGAGCGGCTGTTCTCGCTGCTGGCGGGTTTCGTCGAGGCGGGGGAGTCCTTCGAATCGTGCGTCGTCCGCGAGATCGCCGAGGAGGTCGGGTTGAACGTGACCGACGTCCAGTATCTGGGCAGCCAGCCGTGGCCGTTTCCGCGCTCGCTGATGGTCGGCTTTCACGCGATCGGCGACCCGGAACAGGAGTTCTCGTTCAACGACGGCGAGATCGTGGAGGCGGCCTGGTTCACCAGGGCCGAGGTCCGCGCCGCGCTGGCCGACGGCGACTGGAGTAGTGATTCGCCGTCGCGCCTTCTGCTGCCCGGATCGATTTCGATCGCCCGCGAGATCATCGAATCCTGGGCCGCGCTGGACTGACCGACCCTGGCCCAGCCGGGACCCCGCCGAAGGCCGAGCAGACGCGAAAACCCCCGATGCGGCTTGATTTCAGGGGGCTACGCGTCTGCTCGCCGGAGTCCAACTCGCCGGAGAAGCCAGCCGGCGACAACGACTAGCGCGCGAGCTTCGCCTTGACCTCGGCGCCGCTCGGATTGGTCAACGTGCTGCCGTCGGCAAACTTCAGCGTCGGCACCGTCTGGTTGCCTCCGTTGGCAGAAGCCACGAACTGCGCCGCGGCGGCATCGGCCTCGATGTCGACCTCGGCGAACGCGATGCCCTCGGCCTTCAGGACCTTCTTCAGGCGGTGGCAGTAGCCGCACCACGAGGTGGTGTACATGGTCAACTCAGCACTCATAACGCCATCAACGTAGTTGATGGGCCGAACATGCCCGCGGCGTGGCCCGGTTTTGTCGGCCCGCCCTGACAAGATGGTCGGCATGCCGTTAGAGGTCGCGAGCTCGAGCATCATCGACGACCTCGACGATGAGCAGCGTGAGGCCGTCCTCGCCCCGCGCGGTCCGGTGTGCGTGCTCGCGGGCGCGGGCACCGGTAAGACCCGCACGATCACCCGCCGCATCGCCCACCTCGTGTCGTCCGGCCACGTTGCGCCGGGCCAGGTGCTCGCCGTGACGTTCACCCAACGGGCCGCCGGTGAGATGCGTGCGCGGCTGCGCGCCCTCGGCATCGACTGGGCCGGGGTGTCCGCAGAATCCGTTCAGGCGATGACGTTTCACGCCGCCGCACGCCGCCAGTTGGCCTACTTCTGGCCGCGCGTCGTCGGCAACACCGGATGGGAATTACTCGACACCAAGTTCGCCGTCGTCGCACAGTCCGCCAGTCGGGCCGGAATGCAAGCCAGCACCGACGACGTCCGTGACCTCGCCGGTGAAATCGAATGGGCCAAGGGATCTTTGATCAGTCCGGAGGCGTACGGCGCCGCCGTCGCCGCGGCGGGTCGCGACATTCCGTTCGACGCGCAGAAGGTCGCGACGGTGTATGCGGGGTACGAGACGCTCAAGGCCCGCCGCGACGGGACGACGCTGCTCGACTTCGACGACCTGCTGCTGCATACCGCCGCCGCCATCGAGAACGACGCGGCGGTCGCCCAGGAGTTCCGCGACCGGTACCGCTGCTTCGTGGTCGATGAATACCAGGACGTGACGCCGCTGCAGCAGCGGGTGCTTGACTCGTGGCTGGGCGACCGCGACGATCTCACGGTCGTCGGCGATGCCAACCAGACCATCTATTCGTTCACCGGTGCCACGCCGCAGTATCTGCTGGACTTCTCGCGGCGCTTTCCCGACGCCGCAGTGGTGCGCCTCGAGCGCGACTACCGGTCCACCCCGCAGGTGGTGTCGCTGGCCAATCGCGTCATCGCCGCTGCCCGCGGCCGGATGGCCGGTAGCAGGCTGCACCTGGTCGGCCAGCGCGACCCTGGCCCGGAGCCCACGTTCGCCGAATACCCCGACGAGGTCGCCGAGGCCGCCGCGGTGGCCAAGAAGATCAAACGGCTCATCGAGGCGGGCACGGCAGCCTCGGAGATCGCGGTGTTGTACCGCATCAACGCGCAGTCGGAGGTCTACGAGGAGGCGCTGACCGAGGCGGGCGTCCCCTTCCAGGTGCGTGGCGGCGAGGGCTTCTTCAGCCGCCAGGAGATCCGCCAATCGCTGGTGGCGCTGCAACGCGCGGCCGGGCGCGATATGGACGGGGGACTTCCGGAGGTCGTCCGCGGCGTGTTGGAACCGCTGGGGCTGAGCGCCGAGCCGCCCGCGGGCACCCGGGCACGCGAACGGTGGGAGGCGCTGACCGCACTGGCCGAACTGGTCGACGAGGAAGTCGCGCAGCGCCCGTCGCTGGACCTGGGCGCCCTGCTCGCCGAGCTTCGACAGCGCGCCGACGCACGGCATCCACCCGTCGTCCAGGGCGTCACGCTCGCCTCGCTGCATGCCGCCAAGGGTCTGGAATGGGATGCGGTGTTCCTGGTCGGTCTCGCCGACGGCACTCTGCCCATCTCCCATGCGTTGACGCACGGTCCGGACAGCGAGCCTGTCGAAGAGGAACGCCGCCTGTTCTACGTCGGAATCACCAGGGCGCGAATGCATCTGGCGCTCAGCTGGGCATTGGCTCGAGCCCCGGGCGGGCGAAAGGGGCGAAAGCCGTCGCGGTTCCTCAACGGCGTCGCGCCGCAGGCATCCGGCGACAACGCCCCCAGCCGGGCCCGCCGGCCCAAGGGCGCCACGCCGCGATGCCGCGTATGCAACGCCGCACTGACCGCCCCGGCGGCGATCGTGTTGCGCCGATGCGAGGGGTGCCCGTCCGATATCGACGAGGATCTGCTCGCCGAACTCAAGGACTGGCGGCTACGCACGTCCAAGGAGATGAGTGTGCCCGCTTACGTGGTGTTCACCGACAACACGCTGATCGCGATCGCGGAGACGCTGCCGGGCGACGACGCCGCACTCGTCGCGATTCCCGGCATCGGCGCACGCAAACTCGAGCAGTACGGCGCTGACGTCCTCGCGTTGGTCAAGGGCCGCCAATCCTCGTAAAGATCGTGCCAAAACTGCAGGTCAGAAATTCAGTTGTCAGTTTGGCCTGTTACCCTTAGCCTCGAGATCGCACACACCAGCCGTGTGATTTGTCGTGTGAAAGGAGGGTTCCGAGATCATGTCGAGCATGAATGCGTTTAACGGCGTACGCGTTTCCGGCGGTTCCTGGACCCTCCATGTCCCGGCTGCCGCCGCCGCGGCGCATCCCGCACATATGGCGCATGCCGCCGCGGGAGCCGCAGCTGCCATTACCCCGCAGCCCAAGCGCCGCCGCACCGCCGCCGCGACTGGACAGTCCGTGGATCGGGGCACCACCTAGGAAGCCCACGATTTTGCCCAAAAGGCCACGGACCCGCAGTCACCGGATCCGTGGCCAATTTATTTGGGACCTCTTCGATCCCTGGTCACAGATCCATCAGAAAACAGATGCGACAACCCTCGACCAGGAAGCAGAGGACTGGACATGTCAATCGGGACATGCCGACAAAAGACGAAGTTTGCGGTGCCCTGTCACCTGTACGACCCCGACATGTGGTTCGCCGAGAGTCCCGTCGAACTCGAACGCGCCAAGTCGCTGTGCGCCGATTGTCCGATCCGGCGCGAGTGCCTGGCGGCCGCGCTCGAGCGGGAGGAGCCGTGGGGCGTGTGGGGCGGCGAGATTCTCGACCGCGGCACGGTCATCGCACGCAAGCGTCCGCGTGGACGTCCACGCAAGAACACCGAGGGCAGCCCGGCAGCCGCGTAAGCGCTGCCGGGTTCACCCGCGGATCAGGCGGCTTGTTCGGCGAATCCCGGAATCAGTTCGGTCGCAAGCGCTTTGGCTGGAATATGCGCATCGAGCTGGCAGGAGATGGCGACGTTGGAGGCGATCACCCGCATCGGGATCGCCAGCTTGGCCGGAATGTCCATCTGTCGCGCCGCCTTGATCTGGCCTGCTGCGCGGTCCGGTCTCATGTTCGCGGCGGTGATGCGCTGCAGCCACTTTCGCGTGTAGTGGAACACCTCGACCTCGAGCGGCTCCACGTACTGCTTCATCATCTCGTCCATCTCCCGGTGGGAGACCTGCTCACCCTTCTGGATGAATCCGATGCGCTGCATGGCCGCCTGCAGGTTCTCGTAGTCGTCTTCGAGTGCGTATCGCGTCGCCAGGCCGATGTCGACGGGGATACCGCCGGGCATCGGTGCGACGGCGCCGAAGTCGATGACGCCCATCTTGTCGTCGGGCAGCAGCATGAAGTTGCCGGGATGCGCGTCGCCGTGCATCATCTCCAGACGCTTGGGCGCGTCGTAGGTCAGCTCGAACAGCCGGGTGCCCATCAGGTCACGCTGCTCTTGGGTGCCCTCGCGAATGATGACCGACATCGGGATGCCTTCGATCCATTCCTGGATCACCACCTTCGGCGCACTGGCCACGATGTGCGGGACCACAAAACGTGGATGTCCCTCATAGGCTTTGGCGAACGCGCGCTGATTGTCGGCCTCGAGCCGGTAGTCGAGTTCCATTTCGGTGCGTTCGATCAGCTCGTCGACCACACCCTGCACATCCGCGCCGGGGGACAGTTGGCGCAACACGCTGACCATCCGCTGCATGGTCTTGAGGTCGGCGCGCAGCGCCTCGTCGGCGCCGGGGTACTGGATCTTAACCGCAACCTCGCGGCCGTCGGACCACACCGCCTTGTGCACCTGGCCGATACTGGCCGAGGCCACCGCGGTGTCGTCGAAGGACGTGAACCGTTCGCGCCACTTGGTGCCCAGCTGCCCGTCGAGCACCCGGTGCACCTTGGGCGCGGGCAGTGGCGGAGCCTCTCGCTGCAGTTTGGTCAGCGCCTCCCGGTAGGGCTTGCCGTACTGCTCGGGGATGGCGGCCTCCATGACCGACAGCGCCTGACCGACCTTCATCGCGCCGCCCTTGAGCTCCCCCAGAACGGTGAACAACTGCTGGGCCGCCTTGTCCATCAATTCGGCGTTGACCTCGTCCTTCGGCTTACCGGTCAGCCGTTTGCCGAAGCCCAGCGCTGCCCGGCCGGCCATTCCTGCGCCAAGGCCCGCGATCTTGGCGTTGCGCGCGGCCCCACCCCGCTTGATCTCACTCACACACCCATCATCCACGACTTCGCGCAA
The DNA here is from genome assembly GCA_963843135.1 of uncultured Actinomycetota bacterium. Lineage (GTDB taxonomy): Bacteria > Actinomycetota > Actinomycetes > Mycobacteriales > Mycobacteriaceae > Mycobacterium. The sequence goes on along the minus strand of CAWJJA010000014.1, from coordinate 47,307 downwards.
CGCCCTGCAGCGACTTGCCTGCAAACGCGGTCAGCAGCTGCAGCGCGGGTGCCGTGACCAGCGGCGCGCCACGACGGATCCCACGTTGACGTCGAACTCCAGGGTCGCGTCCAGCGTGGGCGGCGCCGCGGGGGATCGGGACGCGCTGTGCCCGCTGCGGACGGCGGATATGACGCGGTCGATCTGGTTGAGCGCCAGCGCGGCCGTCGCCAGCACCGTCGCGCGGTCTGCGTTGCCGACGGTGTCGCGCAGCTGCGCTGCGACGGCCGGCCAGGCGGCGTCGCGATCGCTGCGATGCAGATCGGCGCACCCGAGGCAGCTGGTCACACCGGGGATTACCAGTGGTCCGACGAGGCCCACACCGTCGCGCACCCGCACCGGAAGGTGCGGCACGCCTGCGGCGTGCAGGTCGCGCACCACCCGGGGGTCGGACACCAGGAAGTCCGTCAACACCGCCAGGTCGGCAGGCGCGCCGGCGTGCGTGCGACTGCTACGCGAGAGGTGAGCGCCCGAGCAGCGCAGCGCCGAAGCGAGAAGATCCGACAGCGGCCCACGCCCATGGATCCGGATGGACGCCGCACGGGTGCGCTGTGGCGCCGTGGCCGTCACGACACCGGCGCCGACGAGGGACGAGACCAGTTCGGCGATGGCGTCGGCTGCCTCGTCGGTATATCCCTGGATCTCCGACAGGGTGGCACCCGATTGGAGCCGGCGCAGCAGATCGGCGAGCGCCCTGGCCGTCAACCCCGCAGGCGGTCGGACCAGTACGGCCCGCCGCGGGTCCCAGCCCACTTGCACGACGCCGTCGGGTCGCAACAACACCGGCCTCGCAGGATCCAGGACGTAGCGCCCCATGCGAGGAGTCTGACACGTTATCGGCCAGAACCCGTCGAGTTATCCACAGGCTCCCGGCTCAGCCTTCGGAATCGCCTGTGCCAGTGTCATTTTCGGAGCCTTTTTCGAGATCTGCGATCAACTGGTCGATGCCGCTGGTGTCGCCGCCGATCATGCGGTCGATGAAACCGGCCGGTTCGTCGAGGTCCTCGGCGCTGGGTAGCAGGTCAGGATGCTGCCACACGCCGTCGCGGGCGTCGGCGCCGACGGCCTCGGTCAGCCGCTGCCACAACGCCGCGGCCTCGCGCATCTTGCGGGGCCGCAATTCCAGGCCGACCAGGGTGGCGAAGGTCTGCTCGGCGGGCCCGCCGGTGGCGCGTCGCCTGCGCAGCGTCTCCGACAGCGCCGACGTGCCTGGAATGCGGTCGCCCAATGCGTCGGTGACGACGGTCTGCACCCATCCCTCGATCAGCGCCAGCAGTGTCTCCAGCCGCTCCAGAGCGACGGCCTGCTCGGGCGTCGTTTTCGGCTCGAACATGCCCTGGTTCAGCAGTTGTTCCATCTGAGACGGATCTGTCAGCGCCGCGGGATTGAACCCCTGCGCGAGTTCCTCCAGCCCGCTCATGTCGATCTTCATGCCCTTGGCGAAGGCCTCGACCGTGTTGAGCAGCTGGCTGGACAGCCACGGCACGTGAGTGAACAGGCGGTGGTGGGCGGCCTCGCGGGCCGCGAGAAACGTGAGGATCTCGCTGCGCGGTTGCTCGAGTCCCTCGGTAAGTGACTCAACGGCCGCAGGCATCAGTGCCGCAACGCCTTTGGGGCCCAGGGGCAACCCGATATCGGTGGAGGTCAGTACTTCCTTCGACAGTGTGCCCAGCGCCTGACCCAGCTGCGAGCCGAAGGCCATGCCGCCCATCTGAGTCATCATCGACAGCAGCGGCCCGGCCATGGACTTGGCCTCTTCGGGCAGCGACGACGCCCACACCGTGGAGATCTGTTCGGCCACCGGATCGCACAACCGCTTCCACGTCGCCAGCGTGTTGTCGACCCAGTCCGTCGGCGTCCATGCCACCGATTTGGTGGTTCCCGCAGGCAGTGCCGTCACGCCGTCCAGCCACGTCTCGGCGAGGTGGACGGCGTCGGAGATCGCTGCGCTGGTCTTCTCGCCGACGGGCGCGACGAAACCGATCGAGCTCGACGCCAGCTGACGCGCCAGGTCGTAGTTCACCGGACCCGACTTGGTGCCGTCGGCTGTCACATTGCCCGCGCCGCTGAACATCTCCCCGAGGCGGCTGAAGATCTGCCCCAACTGGGACATGTCGAATTCGGACCCGCCCATTCCGAACGGATCGCCGGGGGTGGGACCGCCGGAACCCGAATCCGGGTCCTTCTTACGTTTGTCCCGCTCGGGGTCGTCGTCCCCGGGGGAGAAGCCGAAAGGCAGGTCAGCCATGCCCTCAACGGTACTCACAGGCGCCGAGTCATGTGACTTGGCACGTCACGCCGAGAGCGAAGCGATGATCGTGATCGAGAGCACTTCGAGGCCAACCTCTACATTGGGCGGCGTGAACAGGCGCATTTTGACGTTGCTCGTCGCGCTCGTGCCGATCGTCGCGTTCGGAGTTGCGCTGTCGGTGGTGACGGTGCCGTTCGTGGCGCTGGGGCCGGGACCGACGTTCGACACGCTCGGTGAGGTCGACGGCAAGGAGGTCGTCGATATCGAGGGCACCGAGGTGCACCCCACGTCGGGGCACCTGAACATGACCACGGTGTCTCAACGCGACGCGTTGACCCTCGGAGAGGCCATGACCTTGTGGATCTCGGGCCGTGAACAGCTGGTGCCCCGAGATCTGGTCTACCCGCCCGATAAGTCGAAGGACGAGGTCGACGAGGCCAACAACTCCGACTTCCGCCAGTCCGAGGACAGCGCCGAATACGCCGCGCTGCTCCACCTGAAATACCCGATGGCCGTCACCGTGGCGTCGGTCAACGATGACGGCCCGTCGGTGGGCAAGCTCTCCGACGGCGACGCAATCGACTACGTCAACGGAAAGCCGGTAGCCGACCTCGACGCGTTCCAGGCCCTCATCAAGGACACCAAGCCGGGTGACGAGGTGGTGCTGGACTACCGACGCAAGAACGGGGACCTGGGCACTGCGACGATCACGCTGGGTAAGCACCCCGAACGCGATCAGGGTTACCTCGGGATCGCGGTGCTGGACGCGCCGTGGGCGCCGTTCACCGTCGACTTCAATCTCGCCAACATCGGCGGCCCGTCCGCCGGGCTGATGTTCAGCCTTGCCGTCGTCGACAAACTCACCACCGGCGATCTCAACGACGGCAAGTTCGTCGCGGGCACCGGAACGATCACCGGCGACGGCAAGGTCGGCCCGATCGGCGGCATCACCCACAAGATGCTGGCGGCCCGCGACGCCGGGGCCACCATCTTCCTGGTCCCCGCCGACAACTGCGAGGAAGCCAAGACCGCCCATGACGATGACCTGGAACTGGTCAGGGTCGAGAACCTCGATCAGGCCGTGGCCGCGCTCAAGACGTTGTCCGCTGGTGGCGAACGGCCCCATTGCTAAGGCGTCTGCGTGGGCGTAGCCACTTTTCACATGCGTAGAGTTGTGGCACGTCACAGAAGGCGTGTGGGAACGGGTAGAAACTGGAGTTGACGAGTGGGTATGCGGCCGCCGGCAAGAATGCCGAAGCTGACACGACGTAGCCGAATCCTCATCGCGTTGTCCGCGGCATTCGTCTTGTTCCTGTTGATCGGGCCACGCCTGATCGACACCTATGTCGACTGGCTGTGGTTCGGCGAGCTTGGATACCGCTCGGTGTTCACCACCCAGCTGGTCACCCGCGTCGTGGTTTTCCTGATCGCCGCGGTGGCGATCGGCGCGATCGTGTTCGCCGGGCTGGCGCTGGCCTATCGCACCCGCCCCGTATTCGTTCCCACCAATGGTCCCAACGACCCGGTCGCGCGCTACCGCACCGCGGTGATGACCCGGCTGCGGCTCGTCGGTATCGGCATTCCGGCGTTCATCGGACTCCTCGCCGGAATTGTGGCGCAGAGCTACTGGACACGTATCCAGCTGTTCCTGCACGGCGGCAGCTTCGGGATCAAGGACCCCCAGTTCGGTATGGACCTCGGCTTCTATGCGTTTGATCTGCCGTTCTACCGCCTGGTGCTGAGCTTCTTGTTCGTCGCTGTCTTCCTGGCGTTCATCGCCAACCTGGTCGGCCACTACCTGTTCGGAGGTATCCGGCTGTCGGGCCGCAGCGGGGCACTGAGCCGTGCGGCGCGCATCCAGCTGATCACGTTGGTCGGCGTCCTGATGCTGCTCAAGGCCGTCGCGTACTGGCTGGACCGCTACGAACTGTTGAGCCACACCCGCGGCGGCAAGCCGTTCACCGGCGCCGGCTATACCGACATCAACGCCGTGCTGCCCGCGAAGCTGATCCTGATGGCCATTGCGGTCATCTGCGCGGCAGCGGTGTTCTCGGCGATCGTGTTGCGCGACTTGCGGATCCCCGCCATCGGTGTGGTCCTGTTGCTGTTGTCGTCTTTGGTGATCGGCGCCGGGTGGCCGTTGGTGGTCGAGCAGTTCAGCGTCAAGCCGAACGCGGCGCAGAAGGAAAGCGAATACATCAGCAGAAGCATCACGGCCACCAGACAGGCCTACGGGTTGACCGATGAGACCGTCTCCTACCGCGACTACAGCGGAGATGCTCAGACGACGGCCCAGCAAGTGGCCTCGGACCGGGCGACGACGTCGAATATCCGGCTGCTCGATCCCACGATCGTCAGCCCGGCGTTCACCCAGTTTCAGCAGGGCAAGAACTTCTACTACTTCCCGGACCAACTGGCGATGGACCGCTACACGGGACGCGACGGAAACCTGCGTGACTTCGTCGTCGCCGCCCGCGAGCTCAACCCGGACCGGCTGATCGACAACCAGCGGGACTGGATCAACCGGCACACCGTCTACACGCACGGCAACGGCTTCATCGCCTCGCCGGCCAACACGGTTCGCGGAGTTGCCAACGACCCCAACCAAAATGGCGGTTACCCCGAATTCCTGGCCAGCGTAGTCGGCGCGAATGGCAGCGTCGTCTCACCGGGTCCGGCCCCGCTGGCTCAGCCAAGGATCTACTACGGTCCGGTGATCGCCAGCGCGGCAGACGATTACGCGATCGTCGGTAAGAACGGCGACGTCGACCGGGAATACGACTACGAAACCAACACCGAGACCAAGAACTACACCTATGGCGGCTCCGGTGGAGTGCCCATCGGCAGTTGGCTGTCGCGCTCGGTGTTCGCCGCGAAATTCGCCGAACGGAACTTCTTGTTCTCCAACGTGATCGGCGAGAACAGCAAGATCCTGTTCAATCGCGATCCGGCCGAGCGCGTCGAAGCGGCTGCGCCGTGGCTGACCACAGACACCACCGTGTACCCCGCCATCGTGAACAAGAGGATGGTGTGGATCGTGGACGGCTACACCACGCTCGACAACTACCCGTACTCGCAGTTGACGACGCTGTCGAGCGCCACAGCCGACTCCAATGAGGTGGCGGCGAACCGACTGCAGATCGACAAGCAGGTGTCCTACATCCGCAACTCGGTGAAGGCGACCGTCGACGCGTACGACGGCACGGTGACGCTGTATGCACAGGACGAGGCCGACCCGGTGTTGCAGGCATGGATGAAGGTGTTCCCCGGCACGGTCAAGCCCAAGAGCGAGATCACCCCTGAACTGCAACAGCACCTGCGATACCCGGAGGATCTGTTCAAGGTTCAGCGCGCTCTGTTGGCCAAGTATCACGTGGACGATCCCGTGACGTTCTTCTCCACGTCGGACTTCTGGGACGTGCCGCTGGATCCGAACCCCACCGCGAGCAGCTATCAGCCGCCGTACTACATCGTCGCCAAAAACCTTGCGGCCAACGATAATTCGGCGTCGTTCCAGCTGACCAGTGCGATGAACCGGTTCCGCCGTGACTTCCTCGCCGCCTACATCAGCGCAAGTTCTGACCCCGACACCTACGGCAAGCTGACGGTGCTGACCATTCCCGGCCAGGTGAACGGTCCCAAGTTGGCGTTCAACGCGATCAGCACCGACACCGCGGTGAGCCAGGATCTCGGTGTCATCGGCCGTGACAACCAGAACCGCATCCGGTGGGGCAACCTGCTGACGCTGCCGGTCGCCCAGGGTGGCCTGCTCTATGTCGCACCCGTGTACGCCTCGCCCGGCGCCAGTGACGCGGCGTCGTCATACCCCCGCCTGATCCGGGTGGCGATGATGTACAACGACAAGGTCGGCTACGGCCCAACGGTGCGCGATGCGCTGACCGAGCTGTTCGGGCCGGGTGCGGACGCCACCGCCACCGGCCCTGCGCCGACGGGGCCGGTGAACGGCCAACCGCCAGCCGCAACGCCTCCCGACGGCGAGCCGCCGACCGGGCAGCCGCCCGCGAATCAGGGCACCCCGCCCACGGGGCAAGCCCCGGCGGCCGTGCCGCCGGGTGGCCCCGTGCAGTTGTCGGCGGCCAAAGCCGCAGCGCTGCAAGACGTCAACAGCGCGCTGGATGCGCTGCAAGGGGCGCAGACAAGCGGCAACTTCGCCGAGTTCGGCGAGGCCCTTCAGCGCCTCGACGACGCGGTGGCGAAGTACCAGTCGACCCGCTAGCCGTATCGAGCCGCTGACGCGCCATCGTGGGCGGCTGAGCACTCGATTTGGAGGAGGACCTGCGCCTTCGGTAACGTTGCGTTCACCCGACGCGGGGTGGAGCAGCTCGGTAGCTCGCTGGGCTCATAACCCAGAGGTCGCAGGTTCGAATCCTGTCCCCGCTACTAGTGTGATGTCGCAGGACATCGGAATAGCCGTGGACCTACTTTAGGTCCGCGGTTTTTTCCGTTTGGGGCCTTTGGGTGCGCCGGTGGGTTGGTAGTCCCTGGTGGGGTCGAGGGTGAAGTCGCGCAGGATTTCTCCGGTGGCGGCGTTGATGACGGTGACGTGGTAGGTCCTGGGCCAGGATCAGGACGCGGGTTCGGTAGTGGTGGCGGCCGATGCCGATGTGGTGCAGGCGGCCGTTGACGCGCAGGGTGACTGATCCGGCTTGGTCGACGCGGTCGGTGCGGACGCGGTTGTGGGTGTCGATTCGGGTTGCTGGGTCGGCTTTGGGTCGGCTGGTGTAGATGACTGCTGGGGTGGCTCGGTGTGGCAGGGAGCGGTGGGGGCGGCGGTGGTTGTACTCGTCGATGAAGGCGTCGAGTTGGGTTTGCAGCTCGGCGATGGTGGTGGCGTGGGGTTGGCCGGTGAGCCATTTCTTGAGGGTTTGGTGGAAGCGTTCGACTTTTCCGCAGGTGGTGGGGTGGTTGGGGGTGGAGTTGATTTGGTGGACCCCTCGGCGGTGTAGTTCGGCTTCGAATCCGTTGCGTCCGCCTTTGCCGCCGGCGAATCGGGTGGTGAAGACCATGCCGTTGTCGGTGAGTGTGGAGTATGGGATGCCGTGTTGGGCAGTGGCTTTGGTGAACTCGTTGACGACGATTGTGCCGGTGACGCGGTGGTGGGCGGTGACCGAGATGGCCAGGCGTGAGCAGTCGTCGAGCCAGCACAGGATTTCGACGTGGGTGCCGTGGGCCAGGCGCCAGTGGGTGAAGTCGGCTTGCCAGCGTTGGTTGGGTTGCTCGGCGGCGAAGCGGATGTAAGACGATTTGGGTCGTTTCTGCGGTGTGGGTTCGACCAGGCCGGCGCGGTGCAGGTGGCGGCTGATGGAGGCGGTTGAGACGCGTAGGCCGTGGCGGTGTTGCAAGTGCCAGGCGATGGTGTGTGGTCCGGCGTCGAGTCCTTTGCCGGTCAGGGTATGGCGCAGGGTGAGGATCAGGTCGATGGTGCTCTGGGGTAGCCGGCCGGGGCTGGTGTGGGGTCGTCGTGAGCGGGGCTCGAACGCGGCGTCGCCTTCGAGGGTGTAGCGCTTGATCAGTCGTGAGATCCAGCTTTGGGAGACGCCGTAGTCGCGGGCGACCTGCGACTGAGAACGTCCCTCGACGAGCACGGCGGTGATGACCAGGCGAGCCTTCGACACCAGCTGAAACTGGCTGACTCACCTATTCCGATGTCGTGAGACACCCCATTCCGATGTCCTGAAACACCACACTGTCCCCGCTACTAAGTGAAACGGCCCTCGGAGATCTCTCCGAGGGCCGTTTTCATGCCGGTGATGTCCGAATGCGAACGCGCGCGCTCAAACCCTGGCGATCGCCGCCGGCGGCGCCACGAAACCATCGCTCGATGAAGCGCGTGAAGTAGTTGCCGAGCACGCGATCGTCGATCGGCGAGCATTGGATCGCCGTGCCCTTCAGGCCGGCCAGCGTGTTCTCGACAATCGAACTGCGGCAGCGACTTCATCATGCTCGACACCTCTCCCATCATGCTCAGCGAGAACAGCGGCACCAGTGACGACACGACGTCTCCGCGCGAGGTGGTGCGGCCGAGCAGTTCGGTCACCCACGAGTCATAGGGCACATGCCTGAGCGGATAGCCGAAGTCGCGCATCCAGTCGGCTATTGCGCCGAGCGGCACCCGGTGTTGGTTGGCGATGTGGAACGTCTTGCCGATCGCGTCGCGGCGGCCCGAGAGATGCACGATCGCCTTGCTGACGTAGTCGACCGGTGTCATGTCGGTTTCGTCGTGCGCGAATTCTGGCGCGCCCTCCAGGTCTATCCACGACTTCAGCATGCGCGACATGACGTCGTCCGTATTCCAGGCGCCCGACTCGCTGTGCCCGGTGATCAGCCCCGGCCGATAGATGCAGATCGGCAGGCCGCGCGATCGCGCCTCGGTCATCAGCTTGTCCGCGACCCACTTGCTCTGGAGGTAGCCACCGTGCAGCGAGCCGTCGTGGTCGAGAGTGTCGTCCTCCCGGATGACGGCGACCTCGCCGGATGAATCGAACAGCGGAAAGACACCAAGGGTCGAGACGTAGTGCACCGGCTTGATCCTGATGCGCGTGGCGAGGCGCAGAATCTCTTCGGTGCCAAGCACGTTCGTCGCCTTGAGTCGCTCGTAGGGAAAGATCCAGTTCACGAACGCGCCACTGTGATAGATGACGTCGATGGTCGCCGCAAGGTCGGCGCTCGTGGCCGCCGACAGCCCGAGCCCCGGCTCGCCGAGGTCGCCCGGCACCGGCACGATGCGGTCCCCGAGATCGTCCTGCCACAGCGAGTAGGTCTGCAGCGTTTGGCGCAGACGCACCCGCCCCGCCTCGACACTCTCGGCGCGCACGAGACAGTGCACGTCGGCGGCGGTTCGATCCAGGAGCTCACGCAGGAGGAACGCGCCAAGGAATCCGGTGGCGCCCGTCAGGAGAATGTGACGCGGGTGATCGGTGAGCTCCGCCGGCTGCGTCCCCGGCGTGATCGTCGGGTCGAGCCTGACTTCATCGGACAGCGTCCGCACATTGGCCGCGAGCCGGTCGCCGTTGAACAGTTCCTTCCCCGCCTTCTGCCACAACGGCTTTGCCTCGGCCCCATCGTCGATGCCCATGGTCCGGAGCAGCGACTCGACGGCATCGTCGGAGAGCTCGTCCACCTTCGAGTTCGCAGGCACCGCAATGGGTTCCGGCAGCTGAGTCATCAGCCGGGCACCGAGGTGCGCGAGGCTCGGTCCCTGCAGCAGCGCGGTCACCGGCAGGGTGAGCCCGAGGTCGCCTTCGACGCGGTTCTTCAGCTCCACCGCCATCAGCGAATCGATCCCCAGCTGGGTGAGCGGCTGTTGCACGTCGACTTTCGACGGCGAGCATCGCAGCACGCGGGCGGTCTGCTCGACCAGGAACGCCTCGATCAGTGGCTGCCGCTGCTCGGCAGAGGCCGCGACGAGTTTCTCGCCGGTGAGACCGTCGTTCGAGCGCTGCGCCCGTCCCGGTCCCGACTTGTGGGCGACCTCTTCGGCGATCGCCGAGAGGATGGGGGGCGACATCACGCTGAGCAAGCGGCTCCAGTCGACTGCAATCGCCATAGCCTGCGGCGAGTCGAGCTGCAGCACTCGCTCGAGCAGGTGCATGCCTTGAGATGGTGAGAACGGCAGGATGCCCTGCTGCATCAAGCGTTTCGTGATTTCGGGCTGCGCCGCGACGCCGACTTCGGCCCACAGACCCCAGTTGATCGCGAGTCCTGCCCGTCCCTGGGCACGCCGGTGATGGGCCAGCGCATCGAGGAATGCATTGGCCGCCACGTAGTTCCCCTGCCCAGGCGACGCGAGCACCGACGCCACCGACGAGAACATCACAAAGAAATCGAGTGGCGCGTCGAGCGTCGCGGTGTGTAAATTCCACGCGCCGTCGGCCTTCGGCCCGAGGACCCTCTGGAACCGCTCCCGGTTCAATTGCAGCAGGATCCCGTCGTCGAGGACTGCGGCGAGATGCATGATCCCGCGCAGGGGTGGCATCGCAGCATCGATGTCGCCGAGCACGCGGGCGACATCGACTTCACTGCCAACGTCGGCCTGGGCAACCACGACGGACGCGCCGCGCGCCTGCATCGCCGCCAGCGCGTCGGCCGCCGCCACCGAAGTCGCGCCGCTCCTGCCCACGAGCACGAGGTTCCGCGCGCCGTGCTCGACCATCCATTCCGCGAGCACGAGGCCCACGCCACCGAGACCGCCCGTGACGAGGTACGTGCCGTCCTCGCGGAACACCACCGGCTGCTGCGATGACGGAGCAACGAGGAACTCCGGCTCGTCCAGCGTGACCACGACCTTGCCGATGTGTTTCGCCTGCGCCATGAAGCGGAAGGCATCCGGCGCTTCCGAAAGCGGGAAGCTGTGCCGCGGAAGGGGAGTGAAGCGGCCGTCGCGGAAGTAGTCGAGCACCTCCCTCAGCATCTCGCCGCAGAACGCCGTGCGCGACGCGAACATGTGGGCCAGGTTCACCGACGAGAAGGACAGGTTCTTGTGGAATTCGCGAAGGCCCAGCGGGTTGTTCTGCAGGATGTCGACCATGCCGATCTCGAGGAACCGTCCGCCGGTCCGCAACGTCGCGAGACTCCGCGGGATGAACTCCCCGGCAAGGGAATTCAGCACGACATCAACGCCTTCCCCGCCGGTGATCCGCATCACCTCGTCGGCGAACTCCAGCGAACGCGAGTCCATCACATGCTGGACGCCCTGCTGGGAGAGGAATGCCCGCTTCTCCGGCGTCCCGGCCGTGGCGAAGATCTCGGCACCGACGTGCTGCGCGATCTGCAGCGCCGCCTGGCCGACGCCGCCGGCCGCGGCATGAATCAAGACACGCTCGCCCTTGCTCAACCTGCCGAGATGATGCAGGGCGTAGTAGGCGGTCATGAATGTGAGCGGGATCGTGACCGCCTCTTCGAAGGAGATGTGCGCCGGCTTGCCGCGCGACCAGCGTCGCGTCGGTCGTCACGTACGAGCCAAGACACGACGGCGCCAGGGCAACGACATCGTCGCCAACCCGCTAGGTGCTCGACGCCAGGGCCGGTTCGGACCACGGTTCCCGCGCACTCCCACCCGAGGTCGAGTGACTGCTCGAACACCGGCGGAATGACACCCATCGCGACGAGGACGTCGCGGAAGTTGAGCCCGGCGGCGCGCACCTGGATCTCGACTTCTCCCTGGCCGGGCTGCAGGCGCGTGGTGCTGCGCAGCGTCAGATTGTCCAGGATGCCCGCCGTCGCGATCTCGAGGCGGAACGGCTCCTCGGCCGTGACGAGTCGGCGCTTCTCGTCCACGACCTCGGCCGACCGGCGGACGACACGCGGCACCCAACGCTCGCTGCCGCGCAGTGCCACTTGGTCTTCCTCGATCGCCGGCAGCACCTCGTCGAGCAATGCCTGAATCTCTTCGCCCTCGCCCGACGCGCCGAGATCCACACGCGTGCAGCGCAGCTCGGGATGCTCGGTGCCGATGACGCCGGCCAGACCCCAGAGCGAAGCGTGTGCAATCGACAGCGGCTCGAGCGAATCACCCACCGGCTGTGTACCGACGGTGACGACCCACAACCGCGGCGCCGGCGCTCGACTCACGTCGGCCAGCGCGTGAACCAGATGCAGTGCCGAGTCACATCCACGCCGGCGCGCTCCCTGGACGGTGGCGAGGGTGGCGCCTTCCGGCGACCAGCGTTCCGCTGCCCAGAGATGGACGATGCCATCGCAAGGGGCTCCGTCCTCGGCGGCGATCTGCGCAAGCAGCTGGTGATAGTCCTCCGGCCGCGCCGGGTTGATCCGGTACTGCGCCGCCGTCACCTTCTCGTACGAGTCGCCGGCGAGAACGACAACGCACTCGTCACCTGCGGCCTCGAGACGCCGGCACAGCGCCGGTCCGACTTCGTCATCCGACAGCAGCAGCCATCGCCTCGCGCGCGCGCGGTGGCCGCGCCGGCGCGTCGACCCGGGCTGGCGTGCCTTGCGCTGCCACTGGGTCTCGTAGATCCACTCGCCCAGCTGCTTCTCCGTAATGGCCGCGCCATCGTGTCCGACCCGCTGCAGCGTGAACCCGAGCGCCTCCAGGACCACATGCCCTTCGGCATCGATCACGCGGACATCGCCTTCGATGGTGCCCGACTGCCCGTCCGCTCCCGAGCGCAGGACCGCGTGGCTCCAGAGACCGGCGCCAGGACGCGCGTGCACGCGCAGCGTGTCCAGGCCAACCGGAAGGAAGACACTGCCTTCCGCCTGGCCGGGATCTCCTTGCGGCAGCGCGGCAGCCAGTGCCTGGAACGCCGCGTCAAGGAACGCCGGATGAACCTGATAGGCGCCGGCTTCGTTCTCTGCCACAGTCGACAGGCGCAGCTCACCGATCGCCTCGCCATCGCGCCGCCAGAGCTGCGCCAGGCCCTGGAAGCTCACGCCGTATTCCAGACCGCGCTCGTGAGTTTCGCGGTAGAACTCCGGCGCCGAGACGATCGCCGGGCAGCGCCCGCGAATCTCCTCGACCGTGTCGCCGTCGGGTGCGGTGATGCTCGCGTTCGTGGCAATCGCGATCGTGCCCGTCACGTGCAGCGTCGGCGCCGACGGATCCTGCGCGTCGCCCGGCGGCACCGTGAAGAACTTCACCGACGCCTCGCCGGGTGTCACCTGCGAAAGGGCGAGCTGAATCGTGGTCGGCTGATCGTCGGAGAGGAATAGCGCCTTCTGGAACTGCAGATGCCGCACGGTGTGACAGCCGGCGCCGAACACCTCTGTCGCCGCGGCCAACGCCATTTCAGAGAAGCCCGCCGCCGGCATCACCGTTGCCCCCTGCACGCGGTGATCGCTCAAGTACGGAAACGCGCGGGTACTCAGATCGGTCTCCCAGAAATGGGTGCCGTGATCCGCCGCCGACCTGAAGTACCTGGCGAGCAGCGGGTGCCCGCCCTTGCGTACAGGCGCTGGCAGCGACGCCTGACCGCTGTCTTCGACCCAGAATCGTTCGCGCTGCCAGGCGTAGGCCGGCAGCGGCACCACGTGTCCGCCCGTCGGATACACGCGCGCCCAGTCGTTCGGGTAGCCGGCGGCGTACAACGCACCAAACGCCTCCAGCATTACGCTGCGGTCGTCTTCGTCGCGTCGCATCGATGACAGCACGATGCCGGAGCGCTGGCTCTGCTGCAGACACTCCGACATCGACATTGCCAACGTCGGGTGTGTGTTCAGCTCGAGCAAGACGTCACAGCCATCGGCGATGAGCCCATCGATTGCCTGCGCGAAAGCTACCGGGCGACAGAGGTTTTCGACCCAATAGGCAGCATTACATTCCGGCCCGTCGATCAAGGTGGCCCGGCCTGACGTCGACATCATCGGGATCGAGCTCGGCCGCGCATCGATTGTGCCGAGCGACTCCAACAGTTCGTCTCGCAGCGGGTCCATCTGAGGACTGTGCGAGGCGTAGTCGACCTTGACGAACTGAAAGAAGATGTCGCGGCGCTCGGCCAGCGCACTGAGCTCGACCAACGCGTCCGCCTCGCCGGAGATCACGGTCGTCGTCGGCCCATTGCTTGCGGCCACCGCCACGCGGTCGGCATAACCGGTGAGCATCGCCTCGGTCGCCTCCAGCGACAGGCTCACGGCCGCCATCCGCCCGTGCCCGGACGCACGTCGCCTGACTATCTGGCTACGGCGGCAGATGATGCGGGCCGCGTCGTCGAGGCCGATGATGCCGGCGACGTGAGCAGCCGCGACCTCTCCCATGCTGTGTCCCACGACGGCGTCGGGCTCGACGCCCCATGCCCGCCACTGCGCGGCCAGGGCGACCTGCACGGCAAAGAGAACCGGCTGCACGACGTCGAGCTCCTCGAGGCGCGAGGTCGCCGCATCGGCGCGAATCTCATCGAGCAGCGACCAGTCCGCGTACCGGCTCAACGCTTGCGCGCAGGTCTCGAGGGTCGTGCGGAACACCGGCTCCTGATCCATCAATCGGCGCGCCATCCCGAGCCACTGCGACCCCTGGCCACCGAACACGAACGCGATCTTCCGTTTCGTGTCCGGCAGCTTGCGCCCGGAGGCGACACCGCGCCTTGCTTCGCCGGCGAGATGGGCGTCCAGCTGCTCACCGATCTCCGACAGTGAGCGCCCGAGCACCGAGAGGCGATGATCGTGGTGCGTCCGGCGCACGCTGGCGGTGTAGCAGATGTCGCCGAGATCGCCCTGGCCGTCGCGCGCAAAGTCACGATATGTGAGCGCCATCGCCTCGAGCGCCGCGGCGCTGTGCGCAGAGATCGGCAACATGTGCGCGACGTCGACGGCGCGTGCCTTCTGGCGATGACCGTTCGTGGACTCGAACAAGTCGGTCAAGACGACGTGCGAGTTCGTGCCGGAGATGCCGAACGAGCTCACGCCGGCCACTGCCGGCGTCGCCTCGGCCGGCCACGGCGTCATGTCACGCTGCACGGTGAGCGGCAGCTCGCTCCAGGGGATGTCCGGGTTCGCCTGGTCGAAGTGCAGGCTTGCGGGAATCGCGCGATGCTTGAGCGCCAACGCCACCTTGATGAGACCGGCAATGCCGGCCGCACCCTCGGCGTGACCGATGTTCGTCTTCACCGAGCCGATACGGCAGGGCTGATCTGTCGGCCGATCGGTGTTGAGCACGGTGCCGAGCGCCATCGCTTCGATCGGATCGCCGACGCTCGTGCCAGTGCCGTGCGCCTCGACATACTGCACCTGTCCCGGAGAGATGCCGCTGTTCTTGTAGGCCGCGCGCAGCACGGCTTCCTGCCCGGCGCGGCTCGGCGTCATCAGCAGGCCGCCGCTGCGGCCGTCGTTGTTCACGGCACTGCCGCGGATCACGGCATAGATCGGGTCATGATCGGCCAGGGCGTCGGCGAGGCGCTTCAATACGACGATGCCTACACCGTCGCTGCGCACGAAGCCATCGCCTCGCGCGTCGAAGGCCTTGCACCGGCCGTCGCGTGCCAGCATCTGCGCCTGAGAGAACCCGATGCTCGGATCGGGGTCGAGCACCAGGTTGGCGCCGCCGGCGAGCGCGAGCACGGATTCGCCGCTTCGCAGGCTCTGGCAAGCCAGGTGCACCGCCACCAGCGACGTGGAACAGGCGGTGTCGACGACCACGCTCGGTCCCTCGAACCCGAGCGCATACGACAGCCGACCGGACAGGAGGCTTCGCGCGTTGCCGGCGGCGAAGTAGATATCGATCAGCGACAGGTCGCTGGCGGTGTTCAGGTAATCGTTGGTGCACATGCCGGCGAACACGCCCACCTGCTGGCCGAGCAGCTGCTCCGGGACCTGACCGGCGTCCTCGAGCGCTTCCCACGCCACCTCGAGCAACAGGCGATGCTGCGGATCCATACCCGCGGCCTCGCGCGGGGAAATGCCGAAGAAGTACGGATCGAACTGATCGATCTGATCGAGGAATCCGCCCCATCGGCTGTAGATCTTGCCGGGGATACCAGGGCGCGCATCGTAGAAGGCATCGACGTCGAACCGATTCGCCGGAATCTCCTTGATGGCGTCGCCGCCATTCGTCAGTAGATCCCAGAACGCTTGCGGCCCGGTGGCTTCGGGGAAACGGCAGCCGATACCAGTGATGGCGATCGGATCGTGCGTCATTTCTATTCTCCCCATTGATGATTGGTGTGACTATTGGTGCGATCGCGATCGGCAGCGCGTTACCGTTGATGGACGGGCGAGCGATCAAACGCGTTCGCGCTGTTTTTCCATGCCGACAGCCACCCGGTAAAGCGGCCGCTGTCGCGCTCGCCGCGGTGCCATGCCGCGTACACGACGCCATCGTCTGCCACCATCAGCACCACGTCGAGACCCTTGGAGCGGCGCAGCGTGTCGATAGCCTGGGCCGGGGTCTGCGCGATTGGGCCGGCGACATTGAAGGAAGTATTGACCGACATTTCCACGCCGATGTGACGGCCGAGCGCCTTCAAATAAGCGTAGGTGAGGGGATCGTCGTCATGGCGCACAATCTGGATCCGGCCGGTGCCGTCGGCGTGAATCACCGCCGGAATTTTGTCGCGGGCGCGCGGCTTCGCGTGCGCCGTGAAAACCATGTAGTTGTAGGCGTTGTAATCGGAGTCGGATGCGCCCGGATGCAGCTCGAAATATTCGTGCGCCGCCTCCATGCGTCGCCATCGGCGCCAGCGGGCGGATCGCCTCGCGGAATTTGACACGTTCGTTGAGCCGCTCACGCGTCTCGGGATCGCATGGGTTGGCGAAAATCGAGCGATGGCCGAGCGCGCGTGGTCCGGTCTCGGCCGGCCCTTGATACAGCGCGATGACGGCGTTCTGCGCCACCATGAACGCCATCATGTCGGCGACGGCGTCGCGGCCCTGGAGCGTCGAGATGTCGCCGATCCGGCTCGAGGCAACGTCGTCAGCCTCGAGCGCAGCCGCGATGTCATCAGGTGACGGCGCGGTGCCGCAGTAGAACGCATGCGTCATCGCGGCGCCGCGGGGCGCGCCGGCGAAATGGGCGAACAGCCAGGCGGCGCCAATGGTGACGCCGGGGTCGCCGGGAGTCGGCGGCACCCAAAGATGCAGGCGGGCTTTGCGCTGCTGCGCCTTCGCGAACCACGCCTCGTCGAAGTGTTCGAGCAGCCGCATGTTGGCGACGGCGTTGAGCGCCACGCCGCCGGTCAGAACCACCCGGTTGGTGCCGGTCACGCGCAGCAAATGATCGACGATATGGATCAAGGCGTCCTCGAACACCAGTTGCGTCGCCGCCGCCTTGTCGAGGCGATCCTTGGTGTCGGGCCGATGATTGATGTCCTCGACGCGCAACACCGCGTCGGGGTTCCACAGCTGTTCGGCCGTCAGCGGCTCGCCGAGGATCTCGATGAGCGGGGCCTTGTAGGGATCGTCAAGTGCTTGGCAATGCCAGTTGGCCATCGTGCGGTTGAGCTTGATCTCGCCGCCGTCGCCGAAATGCAGGACGTCTCTCAGTCCCCGGTAGTACGGGTTGCTCGCGCGATCCATATCTCCCCAGGCCGCGGCGCCCATGTAACGCCCCTCGCTGGAGAGGATGTTCCAGCCGCCCTGGGTCGCCGAGATCACCCCGTAGAAGGCGCCGAGTGAGTCGGATACGCTTGCGTTGCAATACAGTTGACGCATCGCGCCCTGCTCGGCGACGTACAACGAGACCGATCCCCGGTCGCCGGTGCCGTCGAGCACCGCGATCGCGACCGGCTCCTCATCGTCGGCGAAGGGCGAGGCCGCGAACGAAAACCACGCGTGATTGTCATGGTGCGGCATGGAGATCAGCGGCACCGGCTTTTCCAACCCCAATTGCCTGCCGAGAATTCTCGGTGTGCGCCACATCTGGACCAAACGGCCCTTGTGGATGCCGGCGAAATTGGAGACACCGAGCAACTTGAAACTGGCTGGGGCTTCTTCGAGGACCGTACGCGTCAGCGTGGCGAAAAACGTCGGATAGTCCCAGGTCGTGACAAAAGCGGCGATGTCGCCGACGTCGCGCCCCATGCTGCGCAGCGTGGCGACCATCGCGTCGAGCGATTGGCGCGGATATTCGGTGGAGTGTTTGTCTCCCGAAAAGCGTTCTTCTTCATTGTTGACGACGATGCGCGGACCGTTCGCCTGCGTCACCTCGATGAGCGCGACGCCGGTGTTGTGGGTTCCTGGCGCGGCGAGGCCCGCGAGATAGACCGTCTCGCCGCGGTTCAGTTTCTCCTGGATTGATGCGATCCGCGCAGTGGCGAAGTCCGAGCCGAGAGCGTGAAAACCGAAGCGCGCCATGGCTCGGGTGGCAACCCAGCGTACGAAGCGGAAACTTGCGGCGCCAAGTTTTGGGCGGCGGGGACCGATTCGCATGTCCGGTCGGGTCAATTCGCTTCCACGGCCGGCAGCTTGCGGGATTTCCAGCGCGATCCTCTCGGCGTCGGCGGGCCGAGCCGCCGAGCGCGTGACATTCACGTGGCCGTCGGTCTAGGCGACGACGACTGATCGAGGTTGGCCCCGTTGGCTAGCGAGCGGGCCTGCTGGTTGACCGTCACGCTCAGTCCTCGCGCGATGTCTGGCGGGAGAATGACCTTGATCTCGCCGGTGCGCTTGAGCCACAAGAATCCGGAGCCGTTGTCGCTCACCGTGACCCGGCTACCGGCGTCCTCCTTGTCGACCGCCAGCAGGGTGTCGTCGGAGCTTGTGACCAGACGCAAGTCGACACTGGGTTCCCTGGCGTCGGTGTCGGTGATGAAGCGGACAGCCACCGGGACGTCGCCGGTGTCGATAGCCAGCGATCGCATGTTCGCCGGTAGCGCCTGTGTGTCGGTGACGACGCGAATGCTGCTGAGCCCGACCGCCATAACTCCGAGGCTGACCAAACTGCCGACGGATACCAAGACTCCGATGGCGACGAGCACGACGCGCATCGCGGTGTGATTGCCCGCGGGCGCCGTCGAGGCAGCCCCGGCGGGATCGGCAGGCGTTGTCCCGCGCGCGACGTCGATCCTGCTCACGGCTGTTCGTGCTCTAGCGCCTCGAGGTGCGCGGCGGCCCGCTTGAACATCAGCACTACATCGGCTTGGGTGGTGCGCGCATCGTCGTTGAAGGCGGGCAAACTAGGCCAGCCCGGCATCGCCGCGCTGTTCGCGAACTCCAGCAGCAGGTGCTCCAGCCGAGCGATCTGCCGCTCTTGTTCCGCGCTGGGCTGTCCGAAACTCCAGCAGCCTGCCGCCGCTCGGAGCGCTCCCTGCGGGCAGAAGCTGCACGGTGTCGCCCCGGCGTCGTTGTGAGCTCGGTAGCCTCCCGCGCCGACGTGCTCTGTGCGCAACCGCACCCATTCACCAGGAGCGTCGACCACGGGCAGCACCTCGTAGCCTTCGGCGTCGCGGCAGTAGGTGCCCTGCGTCCATCCGTCTCGACCTCGATGAGCGCCAGGGCGCCCTCGACAACCTCTCGGTCGGATTTCATGCTCATGCCCTCGACGGTTCCGAGGGCGGCGATCGTCGTCATGAGCTGCATTCCTTTCTATTACGACTCGAGAAAGCGCAGAACGGCGAGGACACGGCGGTTTTCGGTGTCATCTTGAACCAGCGCCAATTTCGCGAAGATGGAGGCGATGTGTTTCTCGGCCGAACCGGTCGACATGTGCAGCGTCGTGGCGATCGCCGAGTTGGTCCTGCCTTCGGCCATCAGCTGCAAGTACCTCGATTTCGCGGGGGGTGAGCTGGTCGAGCGCGCTGCGGCGATGTGATCGCGCCAGAATCTGGGACACGACCTCGGGGTCCAGCAGGGTCCCGCCGCTGCCGACGACGGACACTGCGTCCAAGAACGCCGGTACGTCGGCGACGCGGTCCTTGAGCAGGTAGCCGAAGCCGCGCGTGTCCGCGGTGATCAATTCGGAGGCGTAGCGCTCTTCGACGTAGTGCGACAACACCAGTACCGGCGACTCGGGATTCTGGCTGCGCAGCGCCGCCGCGCAGCGGATCCCCTCATCGGTGAACGTTGGCGGCATCCGGACGTCGACGATCACCAGATCAGGACGGGTCTCACTGACCAATCGCAGCAGGTTCGACGCGTCGGGCACGCTGCCGACCACATCGTGGCCGGCGTCGGTCAGGATGCGTTCGATGCCCGCGCGCAGCAGTGCCGAGTCCTCGGCGATCACTATTCGCATGGCAATACCGCGGTGACAGTCGTGGACCCGGTAAAGGGACTGGAAACCGTGAACGTGCCCCGCGCGGCACGTACCCGCTCGGCCAGACCGCGCAGGCCGGTGGCGGTGTCGCTGTCGGTGATCTGCGCGCCGCCGCGACCGTCGTCGAATACCGAGACGTGGAGCATGTTTTCGTCCTGGTCGAGTCTGCACCGAGACGACTGCCCGCGACGCCTGTGCATGCTTGGCGACGTTGGTGAGTGCCTCCGCGACGATGAAATATGCGACCGACTCGGTCTCTTCGGAGATCCGGTGGGGCAGGTCGATGTTCAACAGTGTCGGGACGGCAGCGCGCTGCACCACCGACGAGAGCGCGGCATCCAAGCCCCGGTCGGCGAGGATCGTCGGGGCGATGCCGCGCACGACGTTACGCAGTTCCAGCAGAGCGGTTTTCGCGTCTTCGTGGGCCTCACCGATCAGCGCCTTGGCTGCGGCAGGGTCGGTGTCGAGCTTGGTTTGTGCGAGGCCGATAGTCATCGCCAGGGACACGAGCCGCGGCTGCACGCTGTCGTGCAGGTCGCGTTCGATGCGGTATCGCTCCGTCTGCGCGGACGTCAAGGCACCCATTCTGGCGTCGGCGAGGACGTTCATCTCGTGTTTCAAGACTGCGGTCGGCGAGGGCGGGAGCAACCAGCTGTCGATTTTCGCGTCGAGAGCAGGGGCAAACACCACGATTGCGACGGCGACCGCGAACGCGAGCACGGCCAGCGGCCACGCCAGCACTGGCGGAATGAGAGTTACTCCGGCGTCGGTGCCGCTGCGGCCGATGGAGATCGCTCCGGCCGGCGCGAAGAACGCGAAGGCGAGCAGAGCAAGCGCGAGGCCGCCTGCTGCCATGTCGTAGGCCAGCCGAACGAAATGATGTGTGCAGCCCTTCCAGAAACGGGTGCTGTTGAGGTCCAGCCATATCTGATGAAACCAGCGCGACAAGCCGGTCTTGTCGGACATGTTTCGGGGCGGTACCGCCAGACCCATACCGAAGACGGCCTCGCTGCGCACACGCTCGAGCCACCCCACGCCGCGCATCAGATACACGAACACGACGACGGCGATCAAAGTTCCGATCACCGTTGGGAGCGACGAGATTCCGAAGATCACGATCATGACCGGCACCCAAAGCCAGACGGCACCAATCGCCGCGCCGGCAACCAGTGACGCACTGGGGCCGAAGCCGATGTGACGGGGCGTCGGCGGGGTGGACGTTTCAGCCGTGATTCGGCTCAGTCTTTTGATCCGCGATTGTGACCATACGCTTAACTTACGGATCGCTGTGGAAGGAGAACACTGCGTTTACCGGACGAGTTGGCGGGGGTTAACCCCCAGGCGCGGACTCCGCGAACTCCTTCTTACGCACTCGTCGCTTCAACTTCATCGCCTGCCGCTCGACGACAAACCATGAGGCAGCGGCTAGCGGGACCGTGCACAGTGTGGCCACGACGAAGAACAGTCGGGGGTCAAGCCAAACCAAACCCGCCGCGGCAAGGAGCTGCTGCACCGGCCAGGCGTAGATGTACATGCCGTACGACAGGTCGTTACGCAGCTGAGGCCGCTTCAACAATGCCCCGGACACGATCACCGCGTACGCCAACGGTAGCGCGGCGAATACCCGATAGTTCGGCAGCAAACCCAGCGCGACGACAAGGGCTGCGCATACCGCCACCAGCCACCAGCGCGCCGGTATCCGGTCCCGGAACTGATACACCAACGCGCCTGCCGAGAACACGACGATGAAACGCAACATCATCTGCGGAATCGTCTCGACCGCCATCACCGGATAGCCCACAACTGCTGATCCTGCGACGGCCAAGACGAACACGACGGGGATCGTCCATTGCCGTCGCAATAGCCCCATCACCCCCAGCGCAGCAACCCCGATGTAGCACATCATCTCGAAGATCAACGTCCACAGCGGCCCGTCCCACACTCCCGGCCACGGCACTCCCATCGGCGTCCCGTCGATGCCCGTGTAGAAGATGTTGAGCACTGCGTTGTTGAGGACGTAGGCGATCTGCGATGACAGCTGCAGCGACCCCTCAGACAGGGCCACCCCGATCGGTGCCAGAACGAATGCGACGACGAGTAAGCACACCCAGAGGCCGGGAAAGATCCGCAGCAATCGCGCCGCCACGTACTCCCGCAACCTCGGGTTGTTCATCCACGACCCCGTGATCAGGAACCCTGACACCACGAAGAAGCCGTCGACCCATACTTGCGTCAACAGCCCAGTGAAGGGCGTCGCGAGTTCTCGACCCGTCAACGGCCACGAATGCTGGAGGATGACGCCGGCCGCCAGGACGAGGCGCCAGGCGTTGAGTGCGTTCTGACGCGGATCGAACACCTGACTGAGCGCACCCCGCATGCGCTGGGAGTTTAGCCGCGCAGGGATAGGGCGCAAAATGGCGCATTTCGGCACGAGTTGTGAGGTGAAAAACACCCGAGGTTTGCCAGACAGTTTCCTGGGGGTTAACCCCCGGGACGCGCACTATGCGAGTTTGCTGTCCGTAGTAGCGTCCGTACGTGGTGAATTTGGCGTACGACGACCGCGGCCACGGGGAGCCAGTGCTGTTCATCGCCGGCCAAGGGGGCGCTGGGCGCACGTGGCAGATCCATCAGGTGCCTGCATTCCTCGCGGCTGGATACCGCGTCGTCACATTCGACAACAGGGGAGTGGGCGCGACCGCGAATGAGAAGGGCTTCACCACCGCGACGATGGTGGCTGACACCGCGGAGCTGATCGAGAAGCTCGACGCCTCCTGTGCGGGTGGTTGGCGTATCGATGGGTTCCTACATCGCCCAGGAATTGATGCTGGCGCGGCCAGAGTTGGTCAGCCAGGCAGTGCTGATGGCTACTCGCGGACGCCACGACCACGCCCGCCAGTTCTTTCGCACCGCCGAACAGGATTTCGCCGATGCCGGTGTGCAGTTGCCGCCCAGCTACGAAGCGAAACTGCGCCTGCTCGAGAGCTTTTCACCGAAGACCTTGAATGATGACGCGGCCGTTGCGGACTGGATCGACACGTTCACGTTTTGGCCAACGACCTCGAGTCCGGGACTTCGCGCGCAGCATGACGTCGCTCCGGTCACCAATCGGCTGCCCGCCTACCGGGCGATCACCACACCGGTGCTGGTGATCGGATTCGCCGACGATTTGGTGATACCTCCGCACCTTGGCGCCGCTGTGGCCGACGCCCTGCTGAACGGGCGCTATCTCGAGATCGCCGACACCGGCCACCTGGGATTCCTCGAACGGCCGGATGCGGTGAACTCGGCCATCCTGGACTTCTTCGCTAACGCGCCCGTTTAGGCGCCGTGCGGCACAAAGGTTGAATCCTTTGTTGTGCAACGGGTTAGAGGTGCGACAACGAAAACGCGGCCACTCTCGTTGAGAGTGGCCGCGTTTAAGCCTGCGCTCAGTAGTTGACGCAGCTAGACATCATCTGCGTGAACACCGGGAGCGCCTGATCAATCCCGGGATTGCCCTTGATCTGGTTGAGCAGCGATAGGCGCTCATCCTTCGAGGAACTCAGGAATACGCGCACGAACTGCAGGTTCGGCGGCGACTGCATGAGGTACTGCGCAGCCATCGGATTCTCTGCGTTCACCGCTGCGATCGCCTGGTCGTAGGTGCATGGCGAATTGACCATCGTGTCAACATAAGGCTGAGCAGAGGCGACCCCAGCTGCGGCCGTCACCGACAATGCCAAACCGCCTACCGCGACGGCCAATCTGGTCAACGTCACTTTCATCATGTGTGGGGTCCCTCCCTCTAGGTACCTTGGTACCAATCTTTAAATTGCCCAGCTAAGTAGCTTGCACCGAGCTTATCCAACTCCACGGCTACCATCATCCCGGCAGCCTCAAACCTTGCACCGAGACGCTCTACTCCTATCGGGTGCAGCTTCTGCCGTGTTACACCCGCGGTTGCGCGGTGTCACGCTGGGGTTATTTCTTCCACCAACCCGGCATACGTGTCACTCTTCGTCTGCAGGTGCGATGCTGCCACTCCTGCGGCGCAACCCCCTGGTGAGGCGGAGTTTTCTGCTCATACCGGGTTTGCTGCTGCGCGCGCCGTGTCAGGTAAACATAACCGCCGCGGGAGGTTAACTGTTCGACTTGATTTGCGGGGGGGTGCGGAATATCCGTACCGTGCCTCTACGCAGGCGATATGCATGCGATCCGATATCACGTTGCGGAACGAGCCAATACGGAGGCCGCCGGCATGGTTTACTCGTCGAGATCGGATGACCCGCGGCGAGGCCACCGTGTTTGCGGTAACGCCTCGCGACCAGCTCGCGATGTCACCGCGAGAAGGGGACTGTTTCTTGCGGTGGGCGGCCGTGTGTAGTTGCATGGTCGCGGTTACGGTGACCGGCATCGAGATAGGTGGGGGTTTGTGATTTTCAGGGTTCTCAAGCGGGTGTGGATACCGCTGGTCGTCCTGGTGGTCGCTGCTGCCGGAGCCTTCACTGTGTCCCGGCTGCACGGCATCTTCGGATCCGATAACCGCCCCGTCTACTCCGACACCCAAGCGGACAACAAGCCGTACAACCCCAAGCACATGACATACGAGGTCTTCGGGCCGCCGGGAACCGTGGCCAGCATCAGCTATTTCGACGTCAATTCCATCCCTACCTTCGTCGAAAACGCGACCCTGCCCTGGTCGTTGGATTTTCCGATCGGTGATACGACCGCCATGGGAAGCGTTATGGCACAAGGTGATACCGGCGAAATCGGCTGCCGCATTCTGGTGGACAAACAGGTCAAGGAAGAGCAGATCAAGAATGCGTTCAATGCCTTCACCTCCTGCCGTCTGAATGCCGCATGACCAACAAACACGCGGTAGACGAAACGTACGAGCGGCCACGGGTGGCGCGCACCATCCATGCGCTTGCGATCCCGATCATCGTCTTGTGGGTGGCGCTCGTCGTCATCCTGACGCTCTTCGTCCCAGCGCTGGAGGTCGTCGAGAGGGAGCACTCGGTACCGCTCGTCGCCACAGACGCGCCCTCCACCAAGGCCGCGATGCGGATGGGTCAGGCCTTCGCTGAATCGAATACCGGCACCCTGGCGGTCATCGTCCTCGAGGGTCAGCAAGCTCTTGGCCAAGATGCGCACGACTATTACGCCGACTTGGTCCGTCAGTTCGAAGCCGATACGAAACACGTCAAGCACGTCGAGGACTTCTGGGGCGATCCGCTCACCGCGGGCGCCGCCCAAAGCACCGACGGAAAAGCGGTTTACGTGCAGGTGTCCCTCGTTGGGGCCACCGGCTCGGCGGCGGGCAACGCATCGGTCATCTCGCTTCAGAAGATCGTCGAGAACACGCCGGCACCGCCCGGTGTCAGGGCCTATGTCACCGGTCCCGCGGCCATCGTCGCCGACATGGGCACCAGCGGTAACAGGACCATCATCTTGATCACGGTGGTGACATTCGCGGTGATTTTCGTGATGTTGTTGATCGTATTCCGCTCATTCATCACCACGATCGTCATTTTGGTCACGGTCGGTATCGAGCTTCAGGTGGCGCGGGGAATTGTCGCGTTTCTCGGACTGCACGGGCTCGTGGGCCTTACCACTTTCGTGGTCAACCTGTTGGTGTCCGTGGGTATCGCGGCCGGAACCGACTACGGAATCTTCTTCATCGGGCGGTATCAAGAGGCTCGGCAGGCCGGCGAGGACCGGGAGAGGGCCTTCTACACCACCTACCGAAGTGTCGCGAAGGTGGTCTTGGCCTCGGGTGTCACCATCGCCGGGGCCATCGCATGCCTCAGCTTTACGCGACTGCCATTTTTCCAGCCGCTTGGCGTCCCTGGTGCGGTAGGAATTTTGGTTGCTGTCGCAGTCGCCCTCACGCTGGTACCCGCCATTATGGCCGTCGGCGCTCGGTTCGGAATGTTCGACCCGAAAAAGCGGCGGATAAAATCCCACGGCTGGCAGCGGGTGGGAACGGCGACTGTTCGGTGGCCGGTACCTATTCTGTTGGCCACTTTGGCGGTTTCACTTATCGGGTTGTTGACGCTTCCGGGATATCATCCGAGCTACAACGACCAGAAGTTCATTCCGCAGGATATTCCGGCGAATGAGGGCTATTCGGCTGCCGCGCGCCATTTCCCGGAATCGAAATTGACGGTACCCGATCTGTTGGTCATCCAGACGGATCATGACATGCGCAATCCTGCTGACATGCTGATCTTGAACAAGCTGGCCAAGGCTGTCTTTGCGGTACCGGGCATTGCCACGGTGCAGTCCGTGACGCGGCCCGAGGGCACTCAGATCGACCGAACGACTATTCCATTCATGATCAGTGTCGCGAGCGCCGGTCAGCTGCTCAATATGCCGTTCCAGCAGCTACGCATGGAAGACATGCTCAAGCAGGCCGACCAAATGGGCATCACGATCAGCATCATGCAGCGCATGTATGGGTTGATGCAGCAGATGGTGGCCACTACTCACAGCATGGTTGAAACGACACACGAGCTGCAGGATGTCACGGAAGATTTAAGAGATTCGATCTCTAATTTCGACGATTTCTTCCGACCGATCCGGAACTATTTTCACTGGGAACCTCATTGCGCCAACATCCCTATCTGCTGGGCGTTGCGAAATATATTTGTCTCATTTGACGGGGTCGATCAAATCACGGTCAAAATGGAAGGTCTGGTCAAGAACCTCGACCAATTGGATATCCTTTTGCCGCAGATCCTCATGCAGTTCCCGCAGATGATCTCGATCATGCAGAACATGCAGACCATGATGTACACCATGCACAGCACCATGGCTGGCACCATGGGCGCGATTCGAGGACGGCAGCGAGAACTCGACAGCGATGGCGAAGGCTTTCAACCAGGCCAAGAATGACGATTCGTTCTATTTGCCGCCCGAGATTCTTCGATCACCCGGACTTCAAGCGCGTCATGGAGATTTTCATGTCACCGGACGGCAAATCCGCGCGGATGCTGATTTCGCAGACGTGGCGATCCCGCAACGCCTGAGGGTATGGCGCGCGTCGAGCCCATAAAGGTGGCGGCTGAGGAAGCGCTCAAA
The DNA here is from genome assembly GCA_963843135.1 of uncultured Actinomycetota bacterium. GTDB lineage: Bacteria > Actinomycetota > Actinomycetes > Mycobacteriales > Mycobacteriaceae > Mycobacterium. The sequence continues at coordinate 20,293 of CAWJJA010000014.1, read as the reverse complement.
GGCACGCCGCTGGAAAACAGTAATATCTTACCTGGCTGGAACTGCTGCGACCGCAAAAGACCTCGTGGACGGATCTAGATATGACCTCTTGATTGCGGGCGTGGCCGCACTCTGCCTGATTTTCATCATCATGCTGATCATGACGCGAAGTTTTATCGCGGCGTTGGTCATTGTCGGCACAGTGGTGATTTCGATGGGTGCGTCCTTCGGATTGTCCGTCCTCGTATGGCAGCACCTTCTGGGCATGCAAATACACTGGGTTGTGGTGGCGATGTCTGTGATTGTCCTTTTGGCAGTCGGATCCGACTACAACTTGATGTTGGTATCGCGAATGCAAGAGGAAATAGGCGCCGGCTTGAATACGGGCATCATTCGCGCGATGGGCGGTACCGGGCGAGTCGTTACCGCCGCCGGTCTGGTGTTCGCTGCCACCATGGCGTCAATGCTTGTCAGCGACCTGCTCACTATCGGCCAGGTCGGGACGACCATCGCCATGGGCCTCTTGTTCGACACGATGGTCGTGCGCGCGTTCATGACGCCCTCGACCGCCGCGCTACTGGGACGCTGGTTCTGGTGGCCGCAACAGGTGCGTACCCGCCCAGCCAGTGCAACTGCTTCGCCCGGTAGGTCCCCGTCCGCTGGTACGCGCCTTGATGCTGAGGGACTAGCGACGGCCGCATGAGCGACGAACGCGATCGGCCGCCCTTCATCGCGCGGACCACACGCAGGTTTTCGCTATTCATCATCCTGGCGTGGGTGGCGCTGATTCTGATTTCGACCTTGATAGCGGTCGACGGGAGCTGGCGGTCGGTGATCCCAGCGCTGGAGAAGGTCGGGCGAGAGCATTCCGTTTCCGTGATGCCCAAGGATGCGCCGTCGGCACAGGCCATGAAGCGCATGGGCGAGGTCTTCCAGGAATCCGACTCGGACAGCTCGGCGATGATCGTGCTGGAGGCGCAGCAGCCGCTCGGCGATGAGGCGCATCGAGTACTACGCCGGATTGGTTCAGGAGTTGAGAAACGATCCGGAGCATGTGGAGCATGTGCAGGATTTGTGGGGGGATCGGCTCACCTCGATCGAGCGTCGAAAGCCCCGATCGCAAGGCCACATATGTTCAATTGAATCTGGTCGGCGACCAAGGCACCGCCGCTGGGCGAAGAATCGGTGGCCGCGGTCCGCGAGATCGTGAATCGGATCGCCGCCACCGCCGGGTCTCGACGTCTATGTCACGGGTGCTGCACCCCTCGCCTCCGATATGCAGCGCAGCGGTGACCAATCCATTTTGAAGATCACCGCGGTGACCGCAGTGATCATCTTCGTGGTGCTGCTGTTTGTCTACCGGTCGTTCGTCACGGTGATTCTGCTGTTGCTCACGGTTTTCGTGGAATTGGCGGCTGCCCGAGGAGTCGTTGCGTTTCTCGGCCATAACGACGCCTTCGTGCTCTCGACGTTCGCCGTCAATATGCTGGTCTTCCTCGGCCATCGCGGCCGGAACCGATTACGGAATCTTCTTCTTCGGTCGATATCAGGAGGCGCGCCAGGCCGGCGAGGACCGTGAATCGGCGTACTACACCATGTATCGCAGTGTCACGCCCGTCGTTTTGGCATCCGGTTTGACGATCGCGGGCGCGATCTTCTGTCTGAGCTTCACCCGTCTGCCCGTACTTCCAGACCATGGGCATCCCATGCGCGATCGGCATGCTCGTCGCGGTCGCGGTCGCGGTGACGGTGGTTCCGGCAGTGGTGGCCCTCGCCAGCGGATTCGGACTGCTGGAACCCAAGCGCAAGCTGGCGGTTCACAGATGGCGGGGGTTCGGCACGGCCGTGGTCCGCTGGCCCGGCCCCATCCTGGCCGCCACTCTCGCGCTTGCGGTGCTCGGTCTTCTGACGCTGCCCGGGTACAAAACGAGCTATAACGATCGTGAGTACATACCCGGGGACATCCCAGCCAATCAGGGCTTCATGCCGCCGCTGAACGCCATTTCTCCCAGGCGCGCATGATGCCGGACATTCTGCATGGTCGAGTCCGATCACGACATGCGCAATCCGGCAGATTTCCTGGTCCTGAACAGAGTGGCTAAAGCGATTTTCAGGGTCCCCGGTATTTCTCGTGTCCAGGGCATTACCCGGCCCGAGGGAACGCCAATCGGCAATACGTCGATACCGTTTATTCTCAGCCTGCAGAATGCGTCCATGTCACAAGTCATGAAGTACCAGTCCGACAGCATGGACGACATGCTGCATCCAGGCCGATGACATGGCCAAGATGATCAAAATCATGGAAACGCAGTACTCCTTGATGCTGCAGATGAACGAGCTGACGCATCAACTCGGTAGTCCAGACGCACGAGCTGAAGGAAGTCCTAGACGAGCTGCGAGATAGCGTCGCCGATTTTCGACGATTTCTTTCGACCGCTTCGAAATTATCTGTACTGGGAACCGCACTGCATAAACATTCCCGTCTGCTGGGCGATCAGGAGCGTATTCGACACTCTCGACGGTATTGACACCGTCAGTCAGAAAATGGACACACTCCTCGTCCATCTCGACAAGATGGATATGACTCCTGCCGCAGCTTGCCGCCGAAATCCCGAAAACAATTGCGATCATGAAGATGATGAGGACCATGACGCTAACCATGCACACCACCATGAAGGGCTTTTACAGCTCGGTGGACTACTCGAATACGTACCTTTCCGACAATGGGAACCGCGTACGACGAGAGCAACAACGACGACTCTTTCTTCCTGCCGCCGGAAGTCTTCGAAAACGAGGACTTCAAGAAGGCGATGAACTCCTTCATGTCTCCCGACGGGAAAGCGGCACGATTCATCGTCTCGCACCGTGGCCCCCCCGCGACGCCGGAGGGCATCGCGCGGGTCGACCAGATACGGTCGGCGGCCGAGGAGTCGCTCAAAGGGACACCGCTCGACAGCGCAAGCGTCTACATGGCCGGTGCTGCGTCGACCGCAAAGGACTGGAAAGACGGCTCGATAAACGATCTGTTGCTCGCGGGTGTCGCTGCGATCTGTCTCGTTTTCATCATCATGCTGCTCATCACGCGAAGCTTTGTCGCCGCGCTCGTCATCGTCGGCACGGTGGTTCTCTCGCTGGGCGCCTCGTTCGGGGTCTCGGTGCTGGTCTGGCAGTACATCCTCGGCATCCACCTGCACTGGATGGTGCTCGCGATGTCGGTGATCATTCTGTTGGCGGTGGGTTCTGACTACAACCTGCTACTGGTCTCACGCATGAAGGAGGAGATCGGCGCCGGCATCAACACCGGCATCATCCGCGCGATGGGAGGCACCGGCAAGGTCGTCACGACCGCGGGGATTGTTGTTCGCGTTCACCATGGCCTCGATGGCGGTCAGCGACCTGCGGATCATCGGTCAGATCGGCACGACCATCGCCCTGGGTTTGATGTTCGACACGTTGGTTGTGCGCGCGTTCATGACACCGGCGATTGCGGCGATGCTCGGCCGCTGGTTCTGGTGGCCCCAGCGGGTACGGCCGCGTCCAGCGAGCGCCATGCTCGAGTCGTTGGGGTCGCGTCCGTTGGTCCGGTCCTTGCTTTTGGGGGAGGGACGCCGCGAGAACGACGGCGATGACGATGACGCACCCACAACGGAGTTCCCACGGCCGTCCGTCTAACGTGCAAGGAGGCCGCTACGGCGGGGAATTCTAACCTCGCGGTTGCCTACGCCTAGAGTAGCGACGCGGTCGGAGGCGACCCGCTTCCTCCGCTGATGAATGAGAGGCTTCGATTCTTGTCAGCTTCTGTGCTCATTACCGGTGGGGCGGGATTCATTGGGTCCGCGCTTGCACGTCGTCTCGTCGCTGCGGGCCACGAGGTCGGCGTGATGGATGTCCTGCACCCCCAAGTACACGCCGGAAATCAGCCGATCGATTTGCCGTCTGCCGTGCGGCTGTTCACCGGCGATGTGACCCATGGGCCCGACTTGGACGCTGTGTTTCGGTTGTATCGGCCGTCCCAGATAGTTCATTTGGCGGCGGAGACGGGTACAGGGCAGTCGCTCTCGGAGGCCACGCGACATGGCTCGGTGAATGTGGTCGGCACGGCCCAGCTGCTCGATGCCCTGACCCGTTCAGGCTTGGTGCCCGAGCAGCTCGTCCTGGCCTCTTCCAGGGCCGTCTATGGCGAAGGTGCGTGGAAATACGGCGCACAGACCTTCTATCCGCGGCCTCGCAGTCATTCTCAGCTGCTGGCCGGGCGGTGGGATCCACAGGGCCCCTCCGACGAACCTGCGGTGCCGCTTCCCAGCCGTGCGGACCAAACCGAGCCCCGGCCGACCAATATCTATGCCGCGACCAAGCTTGCCCAAGAGCACATGCTGGCCGCCTGGGCAGCCGCGCACGACACCAATCTCAGCGTGCTGCGTCTGCAGAATGTCTTCGGGCCGGGCCAGTCGCTGACCAATTCGTACACCGGAATCGTCACCCTCTTCGCACGATTGGCGCGCGAGCAACAGCAACTGGAGGTCTACGAAGACGGCAGGATCGTCAGGGATTTCGTCTTCATCGACGACGTGGTCGACGCTCTGTTCGCTGCGGTGAAGATGCCCGCGAACGAACCGCGTTGCGTCGATATCGGGTCGGGAATCGGAACAACCATCCACGAGCTGGCTCAGAAGCTCGCCGCCATCTGCGACGCCCCTGAACCCATCGTCGTACCGAAATTCCGCGACGGCGACGTACGCGCGGCGAGCTGCACCATCGAGCCGGCGAAGAACGAACTGCACTGGCGTCCGAAATGGACGCTCGACGACGGGTCTGCAGGCACTTCTCGACTGGATCGCGAGACAGCCGGTCGAGCGCTGATGCGACTAGGGCAGGTCTTCGATCCGCGAAACAATGCCCTGAATGCCTTGCGGCTGGTACTCGCGGCCGAGGTGATCCTATTTCACTCTTTCCCTGTGACGGGGCGGACGCCACCGGCAGCCCTTCTCCAGCTTCTCTTCGCGGTAGGTGTCGACGGATTCTTCGCAGTCTCAGGGTTTCTCATCGCCAGGAGTTGGCTCACCAACCCGCGGTTGGGCGAATATCTCACTGCCCGAGCCCTTCGCATTCTTCCGGGGTTTTACGTCTGCCTGATCGTGACGGCGTTCGTCATCGCCCCGATCAGTGTGGCGATTCAGGGCGGCTCGGTCGCGAAGCTACTGATGTCCACGGGGCCGATCGAGTACGTCCTGAAGAACCTTGGAGTACTCAACCTTGCGCACGACGTCGGCGGGACGCCGCTCGGGGTTCAGTTCGCCGGCGATTGGAATGCCTCGCTGTGGTCCCTGTTCTGGGAGGTGTTGTGCTACCTGGCTGTCGCTGTTCTCGGCGTCGTAGGCCTCGCCACTCGCCGTTGGGTTTCTCCTGCGCTGTTGGCATTGGCAGTGGTAGGGGCATTGTTGCTGCCGCCGCTCACATTTCCGGGTATATGGACCGCCCCTCAGCTGCTTGTGCGCTGCGCCATGATGTTCGCCGCCGGAGCGGTGATCTATCAGTGGCGAGACGTGATTCCGGCGAAATGGTCCCTCGTCGCGATCAGCATGGTGATCGTCGTTGTGGCGTCCATTCTGCTGCCTGACTATCGGGTCGTGGCGGCCCTTCCGCTGGCCTATGCCGTCATCGTCACTGGCGCCCTGATCCACAACAAGCGCCTGAGGTTGCGCACCGACCTGTCCTACGGCCTCTATATATATGCATTCCCGATGCAGCAGTTGTTGGCCATCGTCGGGCTCACCTTCCTGAATCCGGTGGTGTTCTTTGTCGTCTCGACCATCGCCACCCTGCCGCTTGCCGCGCTGAGCTGGTTCCTGGTGGAGAAGCGCGCGATGTCGCTGAAATCCCGCCTTAAGACGCAAGGGTGCTACCTGCGCTGAGCAGTCCCAGACAGAAGGTGCGGGCGGAGGCTGAAGCGCCGACGTGACGCCGCGTTTCTGCGGACGGTTCCGGCGACCGGTGGCGCGTCGAGAGATTAGGACGGCGTCGATGCGCGGTCGACGTCCTCTACCAGTCGAATCGGGCTTAACCGGCAAACGGCGGCGAAAGTCCGAGCAATGTGAGTGCTTGCCACCGTCGGACGGCGCGCTGTGCAGCCAGAATGCCAGTAAGGACGTGCTTACTGACCCTCTGTCGGCCGACAAATGAGTTGCGTCGACCGAACCCAGACCGCATAGCCAGCAACAGCTCGCTCAGCGCAACGGGGTACACTTCGAGTTCATGATGCTCGCCTGTTGGCGGGCAGTCCGCATGCCAGACAGGGGCGTTTCTTGACCGTGACCGATCGCGATACGACTGCTGCGTACCTGGAGCTGCTTCGACGGGACCTCACCCGTTACGGCGCCGATGAGCTGGTGCCCGTGGGTTGGTACACCGTGGGGCGTGCACTCTTCAAGACCAAGAACCTGGTGCTGGTGCGTAAGCGTCCGTTCGATAAGCACGCCCGCGATCTGGGACTCGACTGGCCGGCGGATGCGCTGACGATGATCGGCATGCAGAGACTCACCAGCCTTCAGCACTGCGTGGAAACCGCCCTCGAAGAGAACGTGCCGGGCGATCTGGTCGAGTGCGGAGTGTGGCGCGGGGGTGCTTCCATTCTGATGCGCGCGATTCTGGCGGCTTATGGTGACGAGAAGCGCACGGTTTGGCTGTGCGATTCGTTCGAGGGCTTACCGCGCCCCGACGCCGCAAAGTACAAGCACGACAAAGGCGACAAGCTGTATCGGTATGCCGCACTGGCGGTGTCCGAAGAAGAGGTGCGGGCGAATTTCGAGCGTTACGATTTGCTGGACGACCAAGTCCGCTTCGTCAAGGGGTGGTTCAAAGACACGTTGCACGACGTTCCGATCGATCAAATCTCGGTGCTGCGACTGGACGGCGATCTCTACGAGTCCACCATTCAGGCGCTGGATGGGCTGTACTCGAAACTCTCGGCCGGGGGCTTCTGCATCATCGACGACTACCACGCGATCGCCGCGTGCGAGAAAGCCGTGACCGACTTCCGCAATACGCATGGAATCACCGAAGAGATCCATGAAGTAGACGGGACTGGCGTCTTCTGGCGCAAAGCGTGAACAGAATCGGCGCGATCTCAGCGATCGTCGCTTCGGCATAACCGATAACGTTGGCTGCGCGATGAAGATTGTGCTGGCTTGTTATGGAACACGCGGCGACGTCGAGCCATCCCTGGTCATTGCCCGCGAACTGCAGCGCAGGGGTCATGACGTGACCATGGCCGTCGCACCCGATTTGATGGACTTCACCGAGGGCGCCGGTCTGCCTACTGTCGCCTATGGGCTCGACACCCGGACCTGGCTGGACATCTACCGCAACTTCTGGACTTCGGCCTTTCATACCTTCTGGAAGGTCCGGAAACTGCGGGCGCTGTGGCGGCAGATGTGGGACGTCAGCGACGAGTGCTGGGCACAGATGAGCGCCACCCTGACGTCACAGGCTCGCGACGCCGATGTGGTACTGGCCGGCCAGGCATATCAAGAGACCGCTGCCAATGTCGCAGAGCACCTTGACGTTTCGTTGGTGACGCTGCACCACATCCCGATGCGGCCCAACAGCCAACTCGTCACGTTCCTCCCACCACCGTTTCGCCGCCCCGCAATGGCGGTGTTCGACTGGTTTTCCTGGCGCCTTAACAGGAAGGTCGAGAACGCGCAGCGCCGTGAACTCGGACTGCCGAAAGCAACGTCGCCGTCGCCGCGGCGGGTTGCCGATCGCGGAGCGCTGGAGATCCAGGCGTACGACGAAGCCTGTTTTCCCGGGCTGGCCGCCGAATGGGTGAAATGGGATGGCCTTCGACCGTTCGTCGGCGCTCTGACGTTGGAGCAGAGCACCGAAGTCGACGAGGGCATCACTTCGTGGATTGCGTCGGGAACGCCGCCGATCTGCTTCGGCTTCGGCAGTATGCCGGTGGAATCACCGGCCGAAACGGTCGAAATGATCGCTTCGGCCTGCGCCGAACTGGGCGAGCGGGCTCTGGTGTGCGCCGGGTGGAGTGACTTCAGCGGTGTGTCGCATTCCGACCAGGTCAAGGTGGTGGGTGGGGTCAATTACGCGGCTGTCTTTCCGAAATGCCGCGCGGTCGTCCATCACGGCGGCTCAGGCACGACGGCTGCAAGCCTGCGCGCGGGCGTGCCCACGCTGATCCTCTCGATGGACGCAAATCAGGCACTCTGGGGGACACAGGTCAAGCGTATGAAAGTTGGTACCACCCGGCGCTTTTCGAAAACCACGCGGGATACGTTGGTCGCCGATCTGCGCGGCATCCTCGCTGCGGATTACGTCGCCCGAGCTCGCGAGCTCGGGGGCCGCATGTCCAAACCTGCCGATAACGTCGCCGCCGCAGCTGATCTCGTGGAGAGGTTCGTGAGCTCGACGGCCGGCTGATCGCCGACGTTGACCGGTCCGCGGTCGACACACACGTCAATTTTTGCTGAGAAATGCTGCGGTTCGTCTTTCCGCAATTCATCGCGGCCAACCCACTGGTCGGTGGTGTTATCTGAGCACCCGCTGCTGTCGGGCACGAAAATCTAAGGATTGCCTACGCCTGGGAAGCGAGACTCTGCTACTTTCGCGATGGAGGTAGTCCGGCCAAGCTGTGGACGCGCCGCTAAGGCAGCGGTCTGGAGCTGCGGGCGTGAAATGCAGCGCAGCGTGCACAGCGTGCGCATGGGGGTCACGGATGAAGTTTGTGCTGGCAGCGTATGGAACGCGCGGCGACATAGAACCGTCGCTCGCCACCGGCCGAGAGCTCCAGAGCCGTGGGCATGAAGTGCACCTGGCCGTCCCGCCCAATCTGGTTGATCTCGCGGGGAAGGTCGGGCTGTCGGCAGTTCCCTATGGACCGCCGCCGCACGATTTCTGGGATGACGAGCTCCTCATGAAATTCTCGGAGGTCTACCGCACTTTCTGGACCATCCGTGAGCCGATCAAGCTGGTCCGCGAGGCCTGGGAACCGGTTCTTCGGCACTGGGCCGATATGAACACGACGCTGTCGGAGCTCTCCAAGGGCGCCGACTTGTTGTTCACCGGCCAGCTCTATCAAGACCTGGCAGTCAACATCGGCGAGGCATATGACATTCCGTTGGCAGTGTTGCATTACTTCCCGATGCGGCCGAACGGCCAGTTGATTCCATATGTTCCAGCGCCGTTGGCGCGGACTGGCTTTAAGGCGTACGACTGGATGTGCTGGCGGATGAACAAGAAGGCCGAGGACGCGCAGCGGCGCAAACTCGGTTTGCCGAAAGCCCGTGGCGCCTCCCCGCGGCGAATCGCGGAACTCGGATCGTTGGAGATCCAAGCCTACGACGAGGCGCTGTTTCCCGGGCTGGCGCGAGAGTGGGCGAGCTGGAATGGCAAGCGGCCCTTTGTGGGTGCGTTGACGATGGGCCTGACCACCGATCGCGATGACGAGATCTCATCATGGGTCGCGTCGGGCTCACCGCCGATTTGTTTCGGCTTCGGAAGCATGCCGGTGAAATCTCCCGCCGAAACGGTCGACATGATCGCCGCAGTGTGTACGGAGTTGGGTGAGCGTGCCTTGGTGTGCTCCGGCTGGACCGACTTCACCGGGGTTCCGGATCACGAGCACGTCAAGGTCGTTGGCGCTGCGAATTACGAGAGGACTTTTCCTGCGTGCCGCGCAATCGTTCACCACGGCGGTTCTGGCACGACGGCCGCAAGTCTTCGCGCCGGGGTGCCCACACTGATCCTGTGGACGGCTGGTGATCAACCGTTCTTTGCCCATCAGCTGAAAAAGTTGAAGGTCGGCGGTGGTCGGCGCTTTTCCGGCACAACGCAGGAAACTCTGATTGCTGACCTGCGTCGGATCCTGAAGCCGGAGTACACAGCAAATGCCCGCGACCTCGCCGCCCGGATGACCAAAACCAGCGAAAGTGTCGGGCGCACAGCCGATCTCCTGGAGAATTTTGCCCGCACCAGGTGTCCGGCCTAGCCACCGTCAGGCCACGGCGGGTCCGCGACGCAGCCCGATGTTATGGTTGCTGACGTGGCATCCGGACTCACAACTAAGACACGCGTTTGGTTGTTGGCGGTGCGCTTCCAGTATTGGATCGCGCGCACGCTGCTACCCAAGGCGTATGCCAACGACGCGCTGATCTGTTTCAACAGCTATGCGTTTGTCGATGATCCGGCATTCAAACGCGCGTACAAGCGCGGCGCACGTTCACTCGGTAATGAGGACTGGTACCAGTGGGAATGGCGCGTGCATGTGGGACTGTGGGCCGCGTGCCAGCGCCAGCAAGCTCAAGGGTGACTTCGTCGAGTGCGGCGTGAGCTACGGGTTTCTCAGCAGCGCCATCATGGAGTACCTGGATTGGGACCGGCTCGGCAAGACTTTCTATTTGCTCGATACCTTCTCGGGCCTCGATCCGCGCTTCATCACCGCCGCCGAACGCGAGGCCGGTGCGCTCGAGGTGAGCAAGCATCACGTCGACACCGGAATGTACGTGAGCTCGGTGGATGGTGTCCGGGCCAATTTCGCAGAGTGGAAGAATCAGCGCATCATCGTGGGGGCGGTTCCAGAGACACTGGACGAGGTTGATTCCGAGGCAGTGGCCTACCTGCACATCGACATGAATTGTGCTCCACCAGAAGTCGCCGCACTACGCTACTTCTGGCCGCAGCTGACCCCCGGCGCCTTTGTGTTGCTCGATGACTACGCGAATCGCGGCCGCGACGAGCAGCGGCTGGCCATCGATGCCGTGGCAAGTGAATTGGGTGTCGCCGTGTGCATGCTGCCCACCGGCCAGGGGCTGATCATCAAGCCGGCAGTCTGAGAGCCGCAGCGCCGCACGCTTCGGCGCCGGAGTGCTGACTCCGGTTGCGGTATACAAGTTTGCTGTAAAAGTGTCGCATTTCCCGCAGAAGGGTTACGTGCGGTTGTATGGTGTCCGCCGTGGGGATTTCGAAACAGTGGCCAGTCAAATTCCGGCTAATGTGGGCGGCGCTGCGTACGGGCTATGCGATTCCCAGGACTTTCCTTCCCGACGTCTATTCCGACGATGCGCTGATCTGTTTCAACAACGACGCATTTCGCGATGATCCTGAGTTTCGGCGGGCCTATCAGCGCGGTGTGCAGTCGATCGGTGGCGAGGACTTTTACCACTGGGAGTGGCGGTTCCACGTCGGGATGTGGGCGGCGGAGAGCGCGAGCAAGCTCGACGGCGATTTCGTCGAGTGCGGCGTCAGCCACGGGTTCTTGAGCAGCGCGATCATGCAGCATCTGGATTGGGACCGGTTGGGAAAGTGCTTCTATCTGCTCGACACTTACGGCGGAATGGATCCGCGCTTCGTCACGGATGTCGAAAAAGAGGAAGGAGCGCTGGCCAAGAGCCAGGCCGCCCTGGACTTCGGGATCTATGCGAATTCGGTCGAGAGTGTGCAGAAGAATTTCGCGGAGTGGCAGAACGTCCGCATCGTCGCCGGGACGGTTCCGGACACGCTGGATCAGGTCGAGTCGAAGTCCGTTGCCTACCTGCACATCGATATGAACTGCTCCCCGCCCGAAGTCGCTGCGCTTCGCTTCTTCTGGCCGCGCCTCACCCCGGGAGCGTTCGTGCTGCTCGACGACTACGCGCAACGGGGGCGCGACGAGCAAAGGCTGGGCATGGATGCCGTGGCCCGTGAATTGGGTGTCACGATCTGCACGTTGCCCACCGGTCAGGGTTTGCTGATGAAACCGGCGGTTTGAGTCGGCCGTCACGCACCGTACTCACTGTTCGTTGTTTGACCCACGCACCTTTCAGTTATATTCATCGTCGCGGTCTCATCGGGCTTCCGGGGCGACCCGTGGGGGCAGTGGGGTAACGGACGGGCCGGGGTACTTGACAGATGCGTCGGCGAAAAGCCGTGACGAACCGAGTCGGAGACGTGGCCCGGCACCGCAAGACGACTTCGGAACCGCCGGTCGGCGAGGGTAGTTCTTCGGCTACCACGTCCGCTCCGGCCAAACCTGGATTTCGCACTGATATCGAGGGGCTGCGTGCTGTCGCAGTACTCGCCGTCGTCCTCTTCCACGCGGAGGTGCCAGGGATCGGTGGCGGCTTCGTCGGCGTGGATGTCTTTTTCGTCATTTCCGGCTTCCTGATCACGGGACTCCTCTGGCGCGAAGTCGGAAGTAGTGGCTCGGTCCGGTTACGCAAGTTCTTCGGGGCCAGGGCTCGCCGACTGCTGCCCGCGTCGGCCGCCGTCGGCGCCGCAACCGCCGTCGCCTCCGCGATCCTATTGCCGTCGCTGCTGGTCAAGCCCGTCCTGATCGACGGCATCGCGAGCGCGCTGTATGTCAGCAACATCTGGTTCTCCCTGACGGCCAGCGACTATTTCTTCAGCGAGACGACCCCATCGCCCTTCCAGCACTACTGGTCCCTGGGCGTGGAGGAACAGTTCTATCTGGTGTGGCCTATCCTGATCATCTGCACCGCATGGGCGGTCCGGCGTGTGCGCCGGCGCCGCGAGGCCGAGGCTCCCTCATCGAAAACCCCCTATCTGCTGGTGCTTTCCCTGGTTGCCGTGGTGTCCCTGGCGGCCTCGGTCGTGGTCACCAGTTTGTGGCCGATCGGAGCCTTCTACCTGCTGCCCACCCGCGCGTGGGAGCTGGCACTCGGCGGCTTGGTTGCGCTGACGGTCCACCAGTGGCATCGGCTTCCGCCGCTCATTGCCGCGATCGCGGGATGGCTCGGTATCGCGGGCGTGTTGCTGGCGTGCTACTCGGTTCAGCGACGGAGACCGCATTTCCCGGCATGGCCGCACTGCTTCCGGTGGCCGGAACGGCACTGGTGATCGGCGCAGGGTGTGCGGCACCCGCCCGCGGGGTCGGTCGGGTCGTTGTCGCTGGCGGCCGATGCGAGCGATCGGTCGAAGTGTCGTACTCGTGGTACCTGTGGCACTGGCCGGTGCTGGTGTTGGCCCCGATGCTGGTCGGCCATCATCTGGATTTGGCGGGCAGGCTGATCGCGGTCCTGGTGTCCGCCGTCCTGGCCGTGCTCACATTGCGGCTCCTCGAGAACCCGTTGCGATTTGCCGCCCCGGTGAAGCGCTCGGCGGGCCGCAGTCTTGCTGCTCGGGGGAGTGGCGACCGCGATTGCGGTCTGTGTGGCCGTGGTGCTGCTCGTCACGATGCCCGCCCCTGTCGGCCGCGGCCCAGCGCAGCCCCAGCTGACGATCGCGGCAGCTCCGCTGCCCGACGGGGCAAACATCGCGCAGTATGACGACGCAGTGCGATCCGCGTTTGCCCAAGTGGAGGCCGCGGTGGCGAAATCGGCCAGCATGCAGGCCGTGCCGTCGAACCTGAGTCCGTCGCTTGCCGACGTCTCGGCAGAGAAGACAGCCCTGCTATTGGGGGGCTGCATGCGCAGCATCCTGGAAACCGGGCAGCCCGAGTGTGCATCAGGCGATACCGCGTCGACAACGACGGTGGCTCTAGTCGGCGATTCGAACGCGGCCATGTGGAATCCCGCATTCGAGGAGGCTGCACAGCAGCGAGGCTGGCGGCTGGAGAGCCTCGCAAAGCAGGGCTGCCCCTTGCTGGACCTGCCGATCACGGCCCTTCGCCGGCCGTACACCGAATGCGATCAGTGGCGGGATCAGATCATCGACAGGTTGGGGAAGGAGCGGCCACAGCTCGTCGTTCTGGCCATATCACGCCTCTACCGCTCTGAAAGTCTCAACTCGTACGACTCCTCGTGGATCGACAGCCTCGGCAAGCTGGTCCGACAACTGCGCGGAACCGGTGCCAAGGTGCTGGTACTCGGACCGATGCCGGAAACGGGCACGGTCGTCCCGGTGTGCCTGTCGGGCCACCTCGACGACGTGTCGGCGTGCTCGCCGTCGAGGTCAACGGCGGTCAACGACGAGGGCATCGCCTCTGAAACCGCAGCCACAGTAGGAGGCGGAGGTCAGTACGTCGACGTCACGTCGCTGTTTTGCACCGCTGACCGGTGCCCGGTCATCGTGGGTAACACCCTGGTGTACCTCGACGAGTATCACCTGACATTGGAATATTCGCGCTTATTGGGACCGGTGATCAGTGCTCTAGTCGATCGGGCGCTCGCCACTCCGTGACCCATTCACCTGGGCAATGCAAGCGTTCATGTGGTGCACTCCATGGTCCAGTGTGTGTGGCCTGACTTGGCTCACGATTCCCGGTTCGGGGTAGTCGCAGGGTCTTGAACTGCAGGTTTGGAGGCGGTCGGTCAAGATTTGCGCATTAACCCCACCCGCAAGCCGTGTTTCGTGCTCGCCACTGGGATGGCGGCCTGGAGGACGTGCTCACCGGACTGGGTTTACGGCAATACTTCGACACCGCACTAACTCGCAAAGTCTGGGTGCGGAAAAGCCGAATCCCGAGGCGTACCGGGATTCAGCGAACGCACCGGGGTCGATCCCGGCACCTCGATCTACCTAGGGAATGAGTATCTGGCCGATATCATTGGGAGCCGTCGAGCGGGATTCACCCCGATCCTGTTCGACCCGCAGGGGAAGGAACCGGCCGTGGACTGCACGAGATTCACCTCGTGGGAGCAGTTCGCCGGTGCGCTGGACGACGTGTCGGGGACCGCTCGTGAGCAATCCACGGCTGAATCCGCTGTGTGCGTGTTCAACGAAGAACTGGTGATCGACGAGTTCGTCAGGCGCATTCGTCACGATCTCGACGAGTTGGCCGGCGGCGTGGACCGGGCCAGGCGTCCGCTGCCGTACGAGATTGTGTTCGTCGATGACGGGAGCACCGACGCCAGTGTGCAGCTCGCCACGCGTTACGTGAGAGATGACTACCGCATCAAACTCGTGCAACTGGCGCGTAATTACGGCAAGGAAGCAGCGGTGACGGCCGCTATCGAGCATGCCGAGGGCGACCTCATGTTGATGATGGACCCGGACCTGCAGGACCCCCCGGAACACATTCTGGACTTCGTGGCCACTATGGGCTTTGCGTGCTGGTCCGCCGTATCTTCTTCGGCGATATCCTGCTCGGCTGGACCACTATGATCGCCGTCATCGTGTTCCTGTCCGGAATCCAGACCATGATCATCGGACTGATCGGCATGTACATCGGCAACACCTATGCCGAAGTCAAGGGCAGGCCCGTCTACCGCGTGCAGCAGCGGGTGAACATCGAGGCTGCCGATGAGTGAGCCGGTGCGGCGTCTGGCGCTGATCGGCGCCGGCGACCTGGCGGTCACCGTTGCCGCACACGCCGCTTCGCACCCCGATATCACGATCACCGGGCACTTCGATGACACCAAGCAGATCGGCGAGCTGGTGGCCGGCGCACCGATTCTCGGCGGCCTCGACGATGTCATTCCCGCGTTCGGCGCTCGCGCGTTCGACGCCGTGCTGATCACCATTGGATACAAACACCTCGCGTTCCGTGCCGAGTTTTTCGGCAGGCTGAAAGACGCTCGCGTGCCGCTCGCAACCCTCGTCCACCCGCACGCATTCGTGGAACCGACCGCCACCGTTCGCGAGGGCAGCATCCTGTTCCCCGGAGTCGTCATCGACGCGGGCGCGATCATTGAGGCGAACTGCGTACTCAATGCTTCGGTGACCATCGCTCACGACACCACCGTGGGCCCGCACACCTTTTGCGGGCCGGCGGTGGCCGTCGCGGGGTTCACCCGCATCGGCAGCCGGGTGTTCCTCGGGATCGGCACCGTCGTGATCGACAACGTCACCGTGCACGAGGGCGCACGCACCGCCGGTGGCGCGGTGGTCACCACAGATATCCCGCCGGGCGTGTGTGTCGGCGGTGTTCCTGCAAAGCCGTTGGGGGATAAGGGATGAGCCTGCAGAGCCGGATTCGTGAGTACTTAGCCAGGCCGGTGCCTGTCACCGCGCTCAGCATTTTCCGCATCTTGTTTTGTCTCGTCACGCTCTTCTACTGGGCGGAACTGATCGTCTACCGTCACCTGATTTTCGACACCGTGCCCTACCTCGAACCCGCATGGTGGCCGGTCACCCCACTGCTGGTGCTCGGTGCTGCGGCGGTGACATGCGTCCTGTTGGGCGTGTGGGTGAAGGCCGCGTCCGCCGTGATGTGGCTGATCTGCGTATTCGTTCTCGGCGGGCACTTGGGGTGGTACCACGGCGAGTACATGTTCCAAATGGTCTTCTTCCTCTTCATTTTCCTGCCGGTGGACAAGACCCTCACGGTGCGTTCCGCCCTCCGGCGCCGGGCCCTCTCGGCAGAGAAGCCGGCGACGGTGCTGGTTCCCATCGGCTGCTACCTGATTCCCGTTTTCCTAACCCTCGGATTCCAGTACGTGGATTCGGTGTTGTGGAAGTTTGATTCGTGGCACTGGATGGCCGGCCTGGGCGTCTGGCTGCCGATGGCTACTCCGTTCTCTGCCCAAATCGATGCCACACCGATGCTGGACCATGCCCCGGTCCTGTGGATGGCCGCGAGCTGGGCAACGGTGGTCTATGAGGCGATTTTCATCGTGCTGATGTGGTTCGCGCGGGCGCGGGTACCCTTGGCGATCTTCGGTATCGGGCTGCACGCGAGCATCGCCCTGGCTTTCCCCATTCCGGTGTTCGGTATTCAGGGCGTGCTGATGCTGACCCTGCTGATGCCCGGCTGGCCACAGTGGGTGCGCGGTGTCTGGAATCGATTGCGCCCCGGGGGGAAACCACAGGAACCATCGGCTGTCACGGTGATGGCCGGTTCGGGGCTGCTGACCTCTCGGGTGGTGACGACGGCCGTGGCGCTCCTCACCGTGGGGCAACTGCTGCTGACCCTCACCTTTACCGTTCCGGCGTTACTGAATGTCACTGTCCCAAGGGCTCTTGTTGCTCCGGGCTGGATCGTCCTTCAAGTTTCGCGACCGGTGTTCGGTATAGCATTGCACGCCCTCTTCGTTTCCTCACATTTCGACGGACGAAATCACGAGTACAGAGTTGTCGACAACGCCACTTCGAAGCCCCTGCCCATCGTGGACGATCACGGCTTGCCTTCGCGCTGGCAATCACGGGATGAGTTGTGGCCGCTTTGGGTGTTCAATGACGCCAAGGTCCCACCCACCGACATGGCCCTGCGCTACATTGCCTTCAACTTAGGTCCCGAGGCGCTGCGGTCGGATAACACCTACACATTCACCGTGCAGGCCAAGTACATCCCCGGGCAGCGAGCGTGGGCGCCGGGCGTTCTCACGCGGGCGAAGGCGCAACCGTGGTATGACGTGGCGACGGTGTCGCTTCACCAGGGCCAAGCCGACTGGACGATTCTCCCCGCGGCGGAAGCCCGGCCGTAGCCGATCCTTCTTCCAATGCGCGGCACTAGGCTCACCCAGCCCTGGCCGGCCATCCAGTAGCGAGAAAGCCCGCGGTATCCCGGATCGGGTCATCCACTACCAGTTCCGTCACGACCGGGCCCGGCGCACGTTGCGCGGCATCGACGAGCAGGTGGCCAAGCCCAGCGCGCGGTCGAGGGGCACGCCCCGGTCAAGCGCAACCGCTACAACCAGCTGACCGGCGCCACCAAGTCGGTGAACGGCACGTTGGAAGCCAAGACCCGCGCCCTGGCGGGCTGGAAGGGCTACACCACCAACCTCGTCGGACGACCCGCGTCGTCGTCATCGATGCCTATCACCAGCTCTGGCACATAGAGAAGGCCTTCCATGTCCAAGCACGACCTGCAGGCCCGCCCGATCTACCACCACCTACGCGAATCGATCGAAGCCCGCCTGAGCATCGTGTTCGCCGCGATGGTCGTCAGCCACTACATCGAAACCCAAACCGGCTGGAGCATCAAGAAATTCGTGCGCACCGCACGCCGCTACCGCACCTTGAAGATCAAGGCCGGCAATCAGACCCTGACCGCCGCCGACCCACTACCCGACGACCTGCGAGCCGTCCTCATCAAGATCCGCGCCGACGGTGCGCACTAATTTGAGCCAAGTCGGGTCGATCGGGCGCTCGCCACTCCGTGACCCATTCACCTTGGCAATGCAAGCGTTCATGTGGTGGACTCCATGGTCCAGTGTGTGTAGGGAATCCACGCCCAATGTGACACTGCGCCAGTGACGCTCGTGAAAATCTCTTCCGCCAATGCTCGATAACCCGCTTCGTTCCGCACGTGCTGGCCGCGATCCTTACTGATGAGAAACCGTGCGATGGGGTTCTGCCCCGGCGCAAAAATTGGATCGAGTGTCAGCACCCGCCCCCCTGGTTTCAGACTTGCCCTCGCCAGTGCCATGAACTGGCGCGCGGTGCTGTCATCGAGATGATGCAGCACGCCGATGCCGAGGACGACGTCGAACGGTTCCAGCGCCGCCACTTCCGCCTGTTCCAGCAGGCGGCAGTGAAATGTGCCGCGCGCACCGAATCTCGCGTTCGCCGCCGCAATATAGTCCGCGCTCATGTCGTATCCCGTGTATGCCACATCCTCGGGCAGGGAAGCGAGGATGTCCGCGGGGCCGCAGCCGAGGTCGAGTATTCGCATGCCTGGGAACGGCCGGATGAGATCGCGCGCGATCCACTCTCGCACGCGCCTGGCGCCCATGAACCGCTGGAACGCCTCGTACACGACGGGATGCGAAAGTGCCGCGCGAATACCCGATGTCACTTGTGCCATGTCACGACTTCTTCGCTAGACGCACGTCCATGATGGGCTGCAGAGCCGCAGGGATGTAACCCGCCAGATGATGTAGGCGCAAGGCCACCGCAGTGCGAATACCGGTGACCATCCATTTCGACCTCCGACTGGCAAATTCCTCGTCGTTCAGGGCGCGTTCGAGCATCCACACCAACATCGCTCGGTGAAAAGACAAAGTCACCGTCGCGTCCTGTGCGGCGAAGCCCCGCACCTTGCGGACTGTGATCCAGTTGAGCGAACGCCATACGCCTTCCGGGTCATCCAAAATCGTGTTGCCCTCGATGCGATGCCGCATCACCCGCCGGGTCAGCTTCTTTGTGACCAGCGTGGGGATATTGAAATGCGGTTCATAGGGGAACAGATAATTCGGGCACAAAAAACGGTAGCTCGCGCCAGGTTTCAATACCGCGGATACCCGTTCGATTGCCTCATTCGGCAAGTCGATGTGCTCCATCACATTCACCGAGAACGCCAAATCGAACCGCTTGTCCGAGATGAAGTCTTCTGCCTTGCACGCTGCGATGGTTGGTCTTGCCGCAGCCAGTTCGAGCACGATATCGCCAAGCTGCTTGAACTGGCCGAAACCGTCACCCGTCGGCTCAATCGCGGTGATGTCGAATCCCTCCGCGGCCAGCTGGCAACTGAGCAGGAATATGCCCCCGCCCACTTCCAGCAATGCTGCATTGCCGGGCAACCGTGCGAGGTCTGCAGTCAACCAGTCGCGTGCAAACTGTGCTTCCCCCGCCATCGTGTCGAACAGCGAACGCAATGTCGGCTCGTGCGCATCAATATGCGAGCGGATACGGGCTATGAACTGATCCATATCTGCGTTCGCGCAGTTCAAACCATCATTCAACGCAGGCACCTTCCGCGGCGTCACTCGTCAAGCTTGGCCGCGACGTGATCAATCCCGCCTGCCCTAGGCTCTGTTCCTCGTGTGAAATCTGTTGTTCGCTCCGGGTGGTCCGAAGGGGTGCCGACGGCGGCATCCGGCAGGTGTTCGCTAGTCACCTCGTCACCAAAGCTGTTTGGGTGTACGGGCTTTCGCGCGTACGAGACGAGGATCGCCGCGCATGCGATCAGCCATAAGAAGGGCGCAAATATCACCGTCGTTAGGAATTCGACCGGCGTGCTACCGATTTGGCCCTTTTCGCCAAACTGTCCGAAGATCGGTGCGTTGACCACTATGGCCGGAATCGCAATCTGCGCGATACTCACTGCCGTAGCCAGGCTGAGCCAGAAGCCCACTGCACGACGGGAATTCCCATCCCGTGAAAACGTATCGAATATCCCGGCCCCAGGTGGTCCGTCGGGATCCCGGACGATGAGCGCCGCGATGGGCAAGACGAACACCAAATAGTAGTAGTAGGCCAGCGGGGGAGAGAGTGTCGCGGTGGCGAGTAGCGCGATTCCGGCCATGACGGGCGGGATGCGCTTGCCGAGCGCCAGCACCGCGACGACGACGACAACCAGTACCAGATATCCGAACAAAGTTCGTGGGCCAGCAAGGAAGCCGTCCGGCATCTTGCCGCCTGTCTGCAAGAACGAAAATGTATCCGGTAGCAGAACGAACGCCCTGCCGAAGGACACATTCTTCAAGCTGATGAGATCTTGGAATGAACTCCCGATGTCGGAGAGGTTCTTTATCGACAGAGGGAT
>CAWJJA010000013.1:0-236786 GCA_963843135.1 uncultured Actinomycetota bacterium | reverse complement strand
AGCCGCTCGAGCAGGGTCCGCGCGGCAAGCTCGAGCACCTCGCACTGCTCGATGCACCGCAGCGGGTCGGCATCGTGGTCTAAGGTGTCGGGAACCCATGAGCCGGTGTGCGTTTCGTGTCGCACGCGTGCTGACTGCACAGCGTTGATGCACAGTCTCTTGGTGGTCGTGGTCAAGAACGCGAGCGGGTCCAGGACGACACTTCGATCACACATCTGCCATCGCAGCCACGCATCCTGCACGATATCCTCGGCCTCCGCCCAGTCATTCAAGATTCGAAATGCGATGCCGAACAGGCGATCTCGAAAGGCAACGAACGTCACTGCGGCTTCCTCAAGAGTTTCGTACGACATACTCATTTCTTCACTCCTTTCGAAGGCTCAGCCCTCAGACCGCCGAGCCGCCGCCGTCGGCATGCAGGGTCGACCCGGTGATGAAGCTAGAGCGCGGTGAGGCGAGAAACAGCACCGCCTCGGCTATTTCGGCGGCATGTGCGGTCCGCCCCAACGGCAGCGCCCGGCCCAGCTCTTCGTTGGTCTCGCCCCATTCAGCGGCCACACCTTCGGTGCGTGTCGGTCCGGGCGCCACGCTGTTGACCCGGACGCCCTGCTTGCCGAACTCGGCGGCCCAGGTGCGGGTCAGCGACTCCAGCGCCGCCTTCGACGCGCTGTATCCGGATGCCCCGGGAACGCCCTTGGAGGCGACCATGGATGTGACGTTGACGATGCTGCCGCGGCCATGCTCGAGCATTCCCGGGACCAGGCCGGCGATCAGGAAGAACGCCCCGCGGACATTGGTGTCGAAGATCGACTCGAATACGGCGACGTCCGCATCGACCGTGGCGGCGCCGGTGAAGTTCGCCGCGTTGTTCACGACGATGTCGACCGCACCGACCTGCTGCACGAGTGCCTGAACCGACTCCAGGTCGGACAGGTCGGCCTGCACGAAGCGCCCGTTCGCGCCGATGCGGGCTGCCGCCTGCTCACCGCGCTCGCGGTCTCTTCCGGAGATGATGACCTGGGCACCCTCACAGGCCATCAGCCGCGCGGCCTCCCAGCCGATTCCCGCTGTACCACCGGTGACCAAGGCGACGTGCTCTGCTAGCTCCATGACTTCAGCATGTCGATTTCGACCGCGTAGCGGACCCTTGAAAGTCCGTAGTCAACCCGTAGTGCGTGGGCTCAGATCAGCCGGTGGCGCCCTCGGGGGAGGGCTTGGTCTTCCGTCTGGCCTCGCGCAGCCCGACCCAGAATCGGGCGGCGTCGGCGATCGACTCCTCGACGGGTCTGGGCTCCCAGCCCAGTTCCCTTCTGGCCTTGGCGCAGTCGACCGGCGCCTCGGCCCGCATGAGCCGCAGCGACCCCATCGACAGCTGCTCGTCGGTGCTGCGGAGCTTGGCCTTCACGCTGCCGAGCATCGCCATCGCGTACGACATCGGCAGCGGAATCGACTTGGTTGGCGCAGTCACACCGGCCGCCTCGGCCGCGATGCGCACGACGTCGGCGTTGCTGATCATCTTCTCCGAGATCAGGTAACGCTCGCCGACCCGGCCGTGTTCGGCAGCCAGGATCAACGCGCGGGCCGCGTCGTCGACGCCGACCGCTTCCAGCTCGATCCTGTCCATCACGAACGGCAACTTGCCGAAGGCTGTGCCTGCGATGATCGCGCCGTGCGGGGTCCCGCCCCAATCGCCTGCGCCATAGGTGGTGGACACGCACATCGCGACAGCGGGCAGGCCGCGCTCCCGCGCGTAGGACAACACGAGTTCTTCGGCCTGGACGCGGGAGCGCACGTAGGGTGTCAGGCCACGGAGCCGAGAGGTCGGCGACATTCCGCCCTTGTCGACGATGACGTCGTCCTCGGTGGCGATGCGCCCGCGCTTACGGCCGACGGTGACGTAGCTACTGGTGAAGACGAACCGGTGCAGCCCAGCATCTTTCGCGATCTCGAGCACATTGCGGGTGCCCTCGACGTTCGTGTGGAACAGCGGCGCCGGGTCACGCAGCCAGCCGCGGGTGTCGACGACGCAGTAATAGACGTCGCCGACGCCTGCCATCGCGGCACGCAGGGTGTCGTCGTCCCAGATGTCGCCGACGAACCGCGTGACTCCCAGATCGTCGATGCCGATCGTGTTCGCACCGTCGCGCACCATGACGCGCACGTCGGTCCCGCTCCCGACGAGTTGCCGGGTGACATGCGAGCCGAGATAGCCGTTCGCGCCGATGACCAGTGAGGTCACTTCTGCCCGCCGAACTGTTTGCGCCACTCGACCGCCTCGTCGGGCAGCGTGCCTAGTTCCTCGGCCTTGCGGCACCACTTCACCGCGGCCTTCACGAACCGCAGCGGGTTGTAGATGTCCTCCTGACGACGCCACAGACCATCGCCGGCGTAGGTGAGGATCGAGATGTTGGTGGCCGTGATGATCGTGCCGTCGCCAGGGTCGCGCATCGGATTGTCGAGCTCGCAGATGACGCGATCGGTCGCCTCGTCGAACACCGCCCACAGCGACGGGAACGACGTCATGTAGCTGCCGGGGAAGCTCTCCATCGTCCGCCAGATCCAGGGACGCACCTCTTCGCGGCCGCGCATCGTGCCTGCGGCGTGCTCGACGTAGGTGACGTCGGGTGTGTACTGCTCAACCCAGGGATCCCAGTCGCGGGTCTGCGCCGCGCGATCGACCGTCGCCTCGAATTTCTCGAATGCCGCGACCAGCTCGTCGCGGCTGAAGGTGCTGCCAGTCACACCCAGAACTAGAACACGTTCTACTGACGTTTGTCGAGCGTCGGTAAACCGGCGATGCTTCACCCATCACACATCCGTAATCTCCGCCAGGAACACCGCCGTGACGCCGGTAGTTATACAGGCACTATGACGCAGCAATACAACAAGAATCCCGCCGCCGTCGACGCCCTGTCGCCCGAGCAGTACCACGTCACCCAGGAGAACGGCACCGAGCGGCCGTTCACGGGTGAGTACTGGGACAACCACGAACCCGGCATCTACGTCGACGTCGTGTCCGGAGAGCCGTTGTTCGCATCGGTCGACAAGTTCGAGAGCGGCACCGGCTGGCCGAGCTTCACCAGACCAGTCGATTCGGCCAACGTGGTCCAGAAGCGCGACCGCACTCTGTTCATGGTGCGCACCGAGGTGCGGTCGGCCAACGGCGACAGTCACCTCGGGCACGTGTTCAACGACGGCCCGCGGTCCGAGGGAGGGTTGCGCTACTGCATCAACTCCGCTTCGCTGAGGTTCGTCCATCTCGACGACCTGGACACCGCGGGCTACGGCGACTACAAGAAGCTCTTCACGAATCAGGAGGCACAGGCATGAGTGAGTACAAGAAGGCGATCCTGGCCGGCGGCTGCTTCTGGGGCATGGAGGATCTGATCCGCAAGCAGCCCGGTGTCATCGACACCCGGGTCGGATACACCGGCGGTGAGAATGCGAACGCGACCTACCGCAACCACCCGGGCCATGCCGAGGCCATCGAGATCGTCTACGACCCGGCGCAGACCGACTACCGCGCACTGCTCGAGTTCTTCTTCCAGATCCACGATCCGACCACGAAGAACCGGCAGGGCAACGATGTCGGCACGAGCTACCGGTCGGCGATCTTCTATACTCGATGATCAGCAGAAGGCCGTCGCGCTGGACACCATCGCCGATGTCGACGCGTCCGGCCTGTGGCCGGGCAAGGTCGTCACGGAAGTGACTCCGGCAAGCGACTTCTGGGAGGCAGAGCCGGAGCACCAGGATTACCTCGAGCGGTATCCGAGCGGTTACACCTGCCACTTCCCGCGGGCCGGCTGGAAGCTGCCGAAACGCGCGGTGGGGCCACGGGCGTAGCCAGGGGACGAGACTACTTCCCGTGGGCCCGCAGTTGGTAGAGCCCACGGGTGACGGCGACGGTCTGGCCGGCTTCGTCGCGGACCACAGCGGTCAGCGCGAAGTCGGCCTTTCCGTTCTCTGCGGCTTCGGTTTCGATGCGACGCAGTTCGTCCTCGTCGAGCGACGCCTCGGCGCATAGATCGGAACGGGCGGCGGTGGTGAACTCGATATCGAGTTTCTTCACCAGCGGGTAGTACTTGGCGGCATCGAAGCTCGCGATCGCGATGATCCCGCCGAGGATCTCGGCGACGGTGAACTCAACGCCCGCGTACACGACACCGAAGTGGTTTCCGTTGCCCTCCAACGGCACAGTGGCCGCGGCATGACCACGGCGGGCCTCGACCGCCTTGATACCCATGTTGTGGGCCGCGGGGATGGTGGTCGCCATCGCGCCGTTCATCATGTCGACGAGACTCATACGACAAACCTAGCCGACGGTAGTCAGCGTCGGTGCACGGTGACGAGCCCGCCGTCTTTCGGCGTGAAAGCAACCCCTCGGAAGTGAATCTTCTCATCCGGGGCGTGGTCGGTCTCAATCACGAAGTCCCGCAGCACTGTTCGAAGTACGACGTCCATCTCGACGTTGGCGAACGCAGCGCCTATGCAACGGCGGGTCCCCCCGCCGAACGGTATCCAAGCCGTCGGGGCCCTGGTGCCGACGAACCGGTTCGGGTCGAAGATTTCGGGATTCGGGAAGGCCTCGGCATCGGCATGCACGTTGGCGATCGAAATCAACACCGTGCTGCCGTGCGGAATCCGCCAGTCGCCGAGATCGAAGTGTGGAGCCTGGACGTGGCGTCCCGCGAAGTCGATGATAGTCCGGTTACGTTGCAGCTCAATGATTGTGGCCTGGCGGAACTCGTTGCCACCTTCGTCGTTCTCCTTGACGAGCTCGGCGAGGACGCGAGGGTGCCGGCGCAACCGCTCGAACGCCCAGCCCAATGTCGACGCGGTCGTTTCATGGCCGGCCCCGAGGAGGGTGAGGAGCTCGTCGGAGATGTCCTGACGAGACATCGGGGTGCCGTCCTCGTATCGGCTCCCCAGCAGCAGCGCCAGGATGTCGGTACGGTCCTCTAGCCGTGGATCGGCCTCGGCCTTTTCGATCAATGCGAACACCGTCTTGTCGAAGTTGCGGCGAAACTCCTTCAGTCGGCCCCACGGGCTGCGCCGGCCGGTGTTGAACTTCGGCTCCGGCAGCGTGGCCATTCTCGAACCCAGCTTGGTCCACGGCGGGATGATCTCGCGCAGGTAGTCCAGTTCGGATCCGTCGGCGCCGAACACGGTGCGCAGGATGACATTCAGCGTGATCCGGTTCATCGGCTCGAGCGTGGAGAACTCGCGGCGCTGAGGCCAGGTCGCCGTCTCGCGCAGGGTCTCCTCTTCGATGACCTTTTCGTAATTCCTGATGCTCTGCCCGTGGAACGGCGGGGCGAGAAGCTTGCGGCGCGCGCGGTGCTCTGTACCGTCCAGCGCGAAGACCGACCCCGGCCCGAAGATCCTGCTGAGGTTCGGCTGCACGTTGATCAGGTCGTCGGCGCTGGCCAGGAATACCTGCCGCGCCAGCGCATGGTCGGAAACCACCACGCTCCGACCGAAGAACGGGACATTCATCTCGAACACCGGACCGTATTTCTTCGCCGCGCTACGAATGAACGGGCGGCGGAAGCCCGCCAGCAGGGCACCCTGGACGGGCTTCGGAAGACGAACGGCGGGCAGCGGCTTGCCCGAGGTCGCAGGGGCTTTCGTGTCGGCGATCGCGGCGTCGGTCATCGCTTCTCCTGGACCAACGGGGTCTGGCGGCGGTGCACGATGATGCGGCCGCCGTCCTTGGGAGTGAAGGCCACCCCGCGCGAGTGCGCCTTTTCACCGGGAGCCTCGGTCGTATCGATAGTGAAGTGCCGCAATACCGTTCGCAGCACCACATCCATCTCGACGTTGGCGAACGCCGCACCGACGCACCGTCGCGTACCGCCACCGAACGGGACGAACGCAAAGGTCGGCGGGCGCGTACCGATGTACCGCGTGGGATCGAACCGCTCCGGGTCCGGAAAGTCCTCGGCTCGACCATGCAACTGCGAGATGGCGACCACGATGTTGTACCCCTGCGGGATGACCCAGTCTCCGAGCTCGAAGGTCGGCGCGTACACGTGTCTGCCCGCGAAGTCGATGACCGTGCGGGCGCGCTGTACCTCCAGGATGGTGGCCTGCCGGTATTCGTTGTCCTCGGTGGTCGCCTCGCCGACGAGCTTGGCCAACACCTGGGGATGACGGCAAATGCGCTCGAACGCCCAACCGAGGGTGGAGGCCGTTGTTTCGTGCCCGGCGGCCAGTAGCGTCAGAAGCTCGTCACCGATGTCGCTGTGCGACATCTTCGAGCCGTCCTCGTGGGTGCTGCGCAGGAGCAGCGTGAGCACGTCGTCGCGGCTGTCGAAGTCAGGGTCGGCACTGACGCGATCGATCAGCCGCTCGATGACCTCGTCGTACTTGCGGCGGTACTCGGCGAGTCTGCCCCATGGTGTGTACCGGCCGAAGGTTCGAGCCGGCGCGGGCAGCACCGCCAATCGTGAAGCGAGAGTGACCCACGGCGGAATGATGCGCCGCAGTTCGTCGAGCTGCTGGCCGTCGGCGCCGAACACCGCGCGCAGGATGGCATTGAGCGTGATGCGCATCATCGGCTCGAGGGTCGAGAATGCCTGCCCATCTGGCCAATTCGCAGACTCGCGCAGGGTCTCCTCTTCGAAGATCTTCTCGTAGTTCTTGATGCTCTTGCCGTGGAACGGCGGCGTGAGCAGCTTGCGGCGACGCCGATGGTCGGCGCCGTCGAGGGCGAACACCGATCCGTCGCCGAGGACTCTGGACAGATTGGGCGCGACATTGCCCACGTCGTCGTTGCCGGCCATGAACAACTGCTTGGCCAATTCCGGGTTGGCGACGATCACCGTGCGGCCGAACATCGGCAGGTTCAGCGTGAATATGTCACCGCGGCGGCGCGCAATCTGCTCATACATCCGGGTCCGCGAGACGGCGTAGCCGATGCCCTGAAGAAGTTTGGGCAGCCGCGGGCCCGGCGGCAGCTTCACGGTGCGGGACGTGGCAGCGGGCGTGTCGAGGATCGCCGTCCCCTGCCCCTCCTGCGTGGGCCGATTGCTCATGACTTACTCCCAGCCGTCTGCGTGGTACTACGTCGTACCGTAGGTTCGTGTAGTACGGTACCGGTTAGTACCAGGCCTTCGCAAGGGCCCCCGAGGAGGCGAAGTGACGACTGCGCTCAACGGTGGCCGTCCTGTCGGCACCCCCGAGGGTGAGATCGCCGACCCGTTCCGCGACCGCTTACTCGACGGCATGGCCGCATCGATCGTCGAGCGCGGCTTTCGCGACACCACCGTCGCGGACATCGTCCGGCACGCCCGCACCTCCAAGCGCACCTTCTATGAGCAGTTCGCCAGCAAGGAAGACTGCCTGATCGAGCTGCTCCGCAGGAACAACGAGTTCCTGATCACCAACATCCGCAATGCCGTCGACCCGCAGGCGGATTGGCAGGAGCAGATCCGCCAGGCCGTCGGCGCCTACGTCGGCCACATCGAGGCGCGGCCGGCGATCACGCTGAGCTGGATTCGCGAACTTCCCGCACTGGGCGTGGTGGCGCAGCCGCTGCATCGGGTGGCCATGGAGCATCTCACCGACATGTTGGTCGAGCTGAGCGACAGCCCCGGCTTCCGGCGTGCGCAGATCTCGCCGCTGTCGCGGCCGCTGGCGCTGATCGTGTTGGGCGGTCTGCGCGAACTGACCGCGCTGTTCGTCGAGGACGGACGCGATGTGCGCGGCATCATCGAACCCGCCATCACGGCGTCGACGGCGATCCTCGGCCCACCCAACGTCACCTAGCTCAGGATCAGCCGCGCGGACTTCTCCAGTCGCTGGGCGATTTCCGTGTACGACGCGTAACCCATCCCGGCCCGGACGAGTGCGCCGGAGTAGAGCATCTCCAGCGAGTCGATGACATCGGGATCGATGCCGGGTCCCAGCGCCGCGGTCAAGCGGTCGCGGATGTCCCGCCCGATGCGCACTCGCAGCACCTCGACGTCGGGGTCCCGACCCAGCAGCGCGCTGGTCACTGCGCCCGCGAACTCGGGTTCGTCGGCGACCAGCAGGGCGATGTGCCGGAGTACCTCGATCACGCACGCGGCCGGATCACCGGCTTCATGTGCCGCCGGTGGCGAGGCGACCAGCCGGCGCCAGAACACCTCGGCAACCAGATGTTCCTTCGACGAGAAATACGTGTAGGCAGTGGCGGCTCCGACGCCGGCCTCGGCGGCCACTCGACGGACGGTCAGACCGGTGAAACCGTCACGGCACAGCAGCCCGACCGCGGCCCTACCCAGACGATCAACGGTGTCGGCCTGCTTGGCGGTCAGACGGCGCCGAGTCGACTCAAGGGCCGCGTCGGACACATGTCCGGACGCTACTACAACTGCCATTGACCAGCAACGGTAGGTTGGCCCCCATGAGCGTTACCGATACCGCCCTCCCCGACGCGGCCGCGCGGCTGTTCGCACTCGCCGATCAGGTGACCGGCTTCATGCCCGCAGACGAGGGTCGCACGCTGTACGACACCGCCGTCCGGTATCTGGGAGACGGCGCATGCGTCGAAATCGGTACGTACTGCGGCAAGTCGACGTTGTTGCTCGGCGCGGCGGCCCAGCAGTGCGGCGGAGTCGTCTACACGATCGACCACCACCATGGTTCCGAGGAGCATCAGCCGGGCTGGGAGTACCACGACGAGTCGAAGGTGGATCCGGTGACCGGACTGTTCGACACGCTGCCGACGCTGCGCCACACCCTCGACGCCGCCGGGGTCGATGACCACGTCGTCGCGGTGGTCGGGCGGTCGACGACGGTGGCGCGTGGTTGGCGAACCCCGTTGCGGCTCTTGTTCATCGACGGCGGCCACACCGAAGAGGCGGCGCAGCGCGACTTCGACGGCTGGGTGCGGTGGGTGCAGGTCGGCGGCGCACTGATCATTCACGATGTTTTCCCGAATCCGGACGACGGCGGCCAGGCGCCCTATCACGTCTACCGCAGGGTGCTCGACACCGGCGACTTCCGCGAGGTCTCCGCGACCGGATCGATGCGGGTACTGGAACGTGTGTCCGGCGTACCCGGCGAGGTGCTGTAAAGCAGTACCCGTCAAGGTCACTCGGGGCGCCGCTGAACCACCAGTGCGGTGTCGACTCCGATGGGCCCGGTTGCGCCGGCACCCCCGGGCGACCCGATAGGTTCGTCCCGCCCGGGCAGCACGGTGATGAAGAATTGCCGGTTGTCTTCGACGAATTCGGCGTCCTCGTCCGGCACGCGCCGGTCCTGGCTGATCGCCTCGACCGGACACACCGGTTCGCACGCACCGCAGTCGATGCATTCGGTGGGATTGATGTAGAGCTTCCGCTCCCCTTCGTAGATGCAGTCGACCGGGCACTCCTCGATGCACGACCGGTCCATGACATCGATGCACGGACTGGCGATCACGTACGGCATCGCCGACCGCCCGCGTCGTCGGTGGAGTGTCCGGGGAAGAGTTGCGCGTCCGGCTGAATGTGTACGGCAGCGTTGTTCACCGCCGTCGCCACCTCACCGAAGCCGGTGGAGATCAGCCGGACTTTGCCGTCGTAGTCCACCACATCCCCAGCAGCGAAGACGCCTGCCCGCGCGGTTCGCATCGCCGCGTCGACGACGATGTGCCGGTTGTCACGCAGCGTCAACCCCCAGTCCCGCAGCGGCCCCATACTCGCTATGAAACCGAGCGCCGCGATCACTCGCTGGCAGTGCAGGCGGCGAATCTCGTTGTACCCCTTGATGGCAACGTCCGCATGGGTGATTGTGCCATTGCCGCCGATCGACCGGACCTCGGCATCTGTAACGACACTCACCGTGGACCTCTCGACCTGCATCACGGTAGCCGGGTGTGCGCGGAACGAATTGCGCCGGTGCACGACGGTGACGGATGCCGCGATGTCTTCGAGCATCAGCGCCCAGTCGAGCGCGGAGTCACCGCCACCGACGATGACCACGTCGAGGTCGTCGTACGGTTGCGGATCAGGGACGAAGTACTCGAGTCCGTTGCCGAGGTAGTCCTCACCTACGGGGAGTTTGCGCGGCGCGAATGCTCCTATGCCCGCTGTGATGACCACAGCCCCGCAGCGGATCTCGTCACCGGTGCTGGTCGTGATGACGTGTCGGTGATCAGCGCCCGTCCTGAGTCGGCGGGCCTCTTGGCCCAGCAGGTAGGTGGCGTTGGCGGATGCGGCTTGCTCACTCAGTGCGTCGACGAGGTCGCGTCCCTTGACTGCGGGAAAGCCTGCAACGTCATAGATCTGCTTTTCCGGGTACATCGCGCTGACTTGCCCGCCGGGTTCGGTCGACGAGTCGATGACCGCCGTGCGAAGCCCACGGACGCCGGCGTAGTAGGTCCCGTACAGACCCACCGGACCGGCTCCGACGACGAGCAGGTCGACGTCGTACCTCGTCATCGTGCAACCCGCGGCGACATGACCTGGGCCAGCATCTCTCTCACGCGATAGCGCTGGAGTTTGCCGGTCGCGGTTTTGGGCAACTCGGCGGAGAATTCGACGGCGCGAGGCAGTTTGAAGGCGGCCAGACCCCTGCGACACCATTCGATCAGTTCGACAGCGCCGACGTCTTCGTGGCCGGGAGCGCGGACAACGAGCGCCACCGGCTTGTCGATTCCGTCCCCGCCGGGAGCGCCGACGACCGCGGCTTCGGCGACCGATGGGTGCTCGAGAAGGCGACCCTCGACTTCGGCGGGCGAAACCCAGATGCCGCCGGCCTTCAGGAGGTCGTTGGACCGTCCGAGACACTGGTAGTAGCCGGACTCGTCGATGACATAGGTATCGCCGGTTCGAAGCCATCCTCCTTGGAAGACGGCCTGATTGGCCTCGGGTCGTCGCCAGTAGCCGGCGGCGATCGACTCACCGCAGACGTACAGGTCGCCGGGTACCCCCGGCGCGACGGTACGTCCTTCGTCGTCTCGGACCTCGATCTGGTAGCCCGGGACCGGTCTTCCCGTGGTGCCGGGGTGAATGTCGTCTGGACGATTGGACAGGAAAATGTGCAGCGCCTCGGTCGAGCCGATTCCGTCGAGAATGTCGACCCCGAAGCGATTCTTGAACTGACTGTGGACCGCAACCGGCAGCACCTCACCGGCCGAAACACACAGACGTACAGATGCGAAAGTATCGTCGGGCAACTCGGACTGCACCAGGCTCGAGTAGAACGTCGGCACCGCGAAGAACAGGCTCGGCGCGGTTGCCATCAACCGCTCGCGCATCGATTCGGGCGTCGGCCGCAGAGGTTGCAGCACCGCGGTACCACCCGCCGCCAGCGGGAAGAACAAGCTGTTGCCGATGCCGTATGCGAAGAACATCTTCGCCACCGACAGACACCGGTCCTCCTGCCGGATATTCAGGGTTCGGCGGCCGAAGGATTCATATACATGGCGGATGTTGGCATGGCGATGCATGGCCGCCTTCGGTTTACCCGTGGTGCCGGAGGTGTAGAGCCATAGTGCACCGGTGTCAGGTTCCGTCAGGTCGGGGGCCTGCGGATCGCCGAGCAGGTCTGCCCACACATGGATTCGCAGATCAGCACGCAGGGGCCGCGACATCAGGGCGTCATCGGCGTCGACGACAATGAAGTTCCCAATGTCACTGCAGGATTCGACTCCGGGAAGCACCGCGTCGACATACTCCCCCGTGGCGAAGACCGCCCGTGCACCCGCGTCTCGCAGTATCTGCTCGAGTTCCCCGCCGGTCAGCATCGTCGATGCCGGCACCGCAACCAGGCCGGCGTGGAAGGCGGCCAATACAGTCGTGGCCATCTCGACGTCGTCGCTCATCACAATCACGACCCGGTCGTTGCGGCGCAATCCAAGCGCGCGGAGTCCACCGGCGAGCCGTGCCACATCGTTGGAGAGCTCGCGGTAGGTCCGTGTGTGAGAGCCGATCAGCGCGGCCTTGTCGCCGATTCCCTCCCGTACCTGCCGGTGTACCAGGAAGTCGGCGGCGTTGAAAACATCCACCGCGCTCACGCCCGCTCGGTGGCGAAGCTTGCGCGTGCGCCCGTACCGTATCGCCTCAACGCGCCGTCAGGGCCGGCTGCGTTGGGCCGCACGAAGATCCAGTTCTGCCAGGCGGTCAGTCGGCCGAAGATCTTCGACTCCTGGGTTTCCGGCCCGACGAAGCGATGATTGGCTTCCATGCCGGTCAGCGCGTCTGGAGACAACGCCGCCCGCTCCTCGAGGAGGATGCGTAGTTCCTCGCCGAAGTCGATGTCGTCGAGCACAGACGTGACGAGCCCGAGCCGACCCGCCGCATCCGCAGAAAGGGGTTCATCGATTCGGTCGGCCACCGCGGCGAGGAGCTCGGGGTGGCCGTAGAAGCGGGACTCCAGCCGCGTCAGCCCGTTGCCCATGGGAAACGCGCCGAAGTTCGACTCGGTCACTTCGAGAGCGGCTGGACATGCGTCCGGCTCGACATCTTCGTAAATGCCATCGAGCATGTACTGGCGATCGCTGGCCAGTGCCAGCTCCAACAGCAGGCCGACATATGCGCTGCCGGGCTCGATTACCGCGAAAAGGCTGCGGCTCGTCACATCAAGCCGCTTGAGTGTCCGCTTGTAGTAGTGGATCACCTCGTTGACGAACCAGTCATCCGCGAGCTCGCGAAGTTGCCGGTCATATGCTCGTACCCGATCGCGATCGCCGACGACACGGAATACCCAGGTGCCCAGGTCGATTTCGTTCGTCCGCAGGTGCAGGATCAAATCATCCAGCTCGCGGGTGAGCGCCAACGGCCAATAGTCCGCGCCTTGAGAGATGACTCCGGCGTCGGGCGGCGGCGCCGAATCAGGCGCCGACACCACGATGTCGACGCGTCGCTCCGCACGGCGCAACGTCGCTCGAACGTAGCGGTAGACGATCGCATCGTCCTCGGTCCGTCGTGAGAGCGGCGTCAGGGCGACGCCGTCCGGATCGCCGGGCCGAGATGACCTGTCGGCGGCCATCTCGGCGATCGCCTGCACTCGTGAATGAAAGTGCGCCGGGGGCACCGCCTCGTCTATGAGGCCCCACGCGACGGCGGTATCCCCACGTATCCCTTCTGATTTCGTCGCAAACACATCCGCCCGGTCCTTTCGCACCTTGCGTTTGTCGACCACCCGCGTCAATCCGCCAGTGCCCGGTAGTACGCCCAGCAACGGAACCTCGGGGAGCGATACGGCAGATGAACCGTCGTCGACCAGGACGATCTGGTCGCACGCCAGCGCCAGCTCGTATCCGCCACCTGCCGCTGTGCCATTGAGTGCAGCGATGTACGTCTGACCGGAGTACTCGCTCGCGTCTTCGATACCGTTGCGGGTTTCGTTGGTGAACTTGCAGAAGTTCACCTTCCATGTGTGTGGTGACTGTGCCAGCATGCGAATGTTGGCCCCTGCGCAGAACATCCGGTCCATTCCGCCGGTCATCACGACGGCCTTCACTTCCGGATGCTCGAATCGCAGGCGCTGGATGGCGTCGTAGAGCTCGATATCGACGCCGAGGTCGTATGAGTTCATCTTGAGCTCGTACCCGTTGACGAGTCCGGCGTGCGGGTCCACGCTGAGCGTAAGCGTCGCGATCGACCCGTCGGTCTGCAATCGCCAGTGTCGATATCCGCAGGGATCGGTCGCAAACGCGACGGCGGGTGTTTCGGCGGGTGCAGTCGTGGCGGCGGTCATGACTGTCTCCTCAGATCAAGGCTTCGTCGCGTAGGTGCACGTAGTCGAATTCGACTGGCTGGTCGTTGATTCCGGTCTTCGGCGGTGCTATCCATCCGGCGAATTCGCCTGGCTGGTAGTGCGCCACCATCAGGTCGGCAACACGGGATCGGTCCTCATCGGTCGGCAGCCAGTCGTCCTCGCGGCGATGCCAGTCGTCGGCCGTCATTACGTCGCCCTCCGGTGAGATGAAGTGCCCGGCGTAGTTGCCGATGGTTCGATTGAAGCCCTCGTGCGGGAGGATCAGCCGCTCTTGGCGGCCCGCGTTTTCGAGCGCCTGGTTCCATCGGCGTACACCATTTCGGCAGTCGGCGACGTACTCGTCGCGCAGGTCGAGATTGAGGGCTTTGAGATACGGCACCGATTTCTCGGTGATACGGCCATCTGTCACGGCTCGGACTGGGTAGGCGGCGTCGGCCAGGATGTGGTCATCTTTGCGACGGGTCTCCTGCCAGCGCCCTTTCAGTCCGCCGGAGTAGTACGCGGCGGCATTGGACGACTGCTCCGAGCCGAACAGATCCATCGACACGGAGAACTGAGCGTTCAGATACTTCTGAATGACTGAGAGCGGAATTCCGCCGTGCTCGAAGACCTCGTCCGTGCTGTGCACCGCCATCAACTCCGCAGTGCGCTCGACCGTGCGCTGCACTCCGGTGGTTCCGACGAACATGTGGTGGGCCTCTTCCTTGAGCATGAACTCGCAGGTCCGCGCCAAGGGATCGAACGCCGACTCCTTCAGCGTTCCGAGCTGATACTTGCCGTCACGGTCGGTGAAATAGGTGAACATGAAGAACTGCAGCCAGTCGGTCGTCTCCTCGTTGAACGCGCCGAGGATTCGCGGCGTGTTCACATCGCCGGAGTTTCGCTTCAGCAGCTGCTCGGCCTCAGCTCTGCCGTCCCGACCGAAGTATGCGTGCAGCAGATACACCATCGCCCAGAGGTGGCGCCCCTCTTCGACGTTGACCTGGAACAGGTTTCGGAGGTCGTAGAGGCTGGGCGCGCTTCGGCCGAGGATGCGCTGCTGTTCGACGGATGCCGGCTCGGTATCGCCCTGGACGATGATCAGTCGCAACAGCTCGGCACGGTACTCACCGGGCACCTCCTGCCACACCGGCTCGCCCTTGTGCTTACCGAATCCGATGGTCCGATCGCCTTCGCGTTCGGCGAGGAAAATTCCCCAGCGGTACTCGTTCATCGGGACATGGTCGAAGTGCGCCCAGCCATCCCGGCCGACGGCGACAGCGGTGCGCAGATAGACGTCCTTGGTCGGAAGCTCAGGTCCGAGCGAGCGCCACCACTCCAGGAACTTGGGTTGCCATCCCTCGAGTGCGCGCTGCAGCCGACGGTCTTCCGACAGGTTCACGTTGTTCGGGATGCGTTCGCTGTAGTCGATCTTGCTCAGCGGCCCCGTCGGGGCTGGCGCTGTACCTGTTCGCGTCTCTTCGACCGTCACACTGCCCTCCAAGGCGTCTCATCGCACGTTCTACACTATAAGACATAATCGCAAGTTTTATGTAGTATTTAATCGGTGCGGCAGACGTGTTCACGGTTGCGATCAAGGACGCCGCTCACATTTGTATCGTTTTTTCGCAGCGCCGATGATGCCGCGCGCGGCAACCGGCCGGCCGGCAGCTCCTCTACATAGGGTTAGTGCTCCGTCATTGAAATGTCGCCTTTTACCGTGGGCATCGGTCAATCGGTGTTGGGAGGCACCCCTTACGTTTTGCAGCGCGTCGAGTGCGAAAGGATGGGGCCATGTCGGCCGCCGAGCACCTCGCCGGGGACGGCGCTGCGCTCACGGGGTCGCAGCGCCGGGAGGTGGGGTCGAGTGCGCGCAGCCTCCTGCTCACGATCCTGGGCGAGTTCGTGCGCCCGCGCGGCATCTCTGTCTGGACCGCGACGTTGGTGTCGAGCCTCGGAGTTCTCGGAGTCGAGGAGAAGGCCGCTCGTCAAGCGATCGCACGGTCGGCAGCCCATGGAGTACTGGAGTCTGAGAAGTCGGGTCGCCGGGTGTCGTGGCATATCACGCAGCCCGGAACTCGGCTTCTGACCGACGGCGCCCGGCGAATCTACGGCTTCCTGACGGACACGTCGCCGTGGGACGGAGAGTGGCTCGTCCTCTCTGTCGGCATCCCGGAGACACAGCGGCAACTTCGCCATCGGCTGCGCACGCGGCTCACGTGGCTGGGGATGGGGTCACCGAGTCCCGCGATCTGGATTCTTCCGGACGCGAGCAAGGTCGGCGAAGTCGCAACGATCATCGGCGAACTCGGCCTGGAGGAACGGGCGTTCGCCTGGACTGGCAAGCTCGCCGCCATCGGCAAAACCGAGTCACTCATCGGCGACGCGTGGAATCTGGGCGAAGTCGAAGAGCGCTACGCGGACTTCCTCTCCACCTTCGCCAAGCTGCGCGCCGCCACTCCGGTCGAGGCATTCCGAGCGCAGGTGCGGTTGGTTCACGCGTGGCGACGATTTCCCTTCCTGGATCCCGGTCTTCCGCGTGAACTGCTGGATCACAACTGGCCCGGACCTGAGGCGGCGGCCTTGTTTCATCGCCGCCACGACGAATGGCATGGGGACGCCCAGAGATACTGGACCGAACTGGAGACGCAAGCCACGTCATGACCGCGAGGTCACATGGGACGCGCTAGCGATCGCTGGTCGCGCACTCGCAGTCGTATTCACCCTCGAGGCCGCGGGGCAGGTCCACGCCGCGGAAGATGCCGTTGGCCGCCGTCGTGCGCGACAATGCGTCGGCCGCGAGAATCATTGCCCCGCCGGTCCACGTGGTGCGCTCCACCGGCCACCGCTTGCCGTCGGCGTAGACCAGGCCGGTCCAGTAGGAGCCGTCCTCCTCACGCAGGTGGTGCATGGACGCGAATTGCTCGTGCGCGCGGGCCGAGTCGCCGATGGCGTCCAATGCCATGACCAGCTCGCAGGTTTCGGCTCCGGTGACCCACGGACGGTCGTCGACGCAACGGATGCCGAGGCCTGGGACGACGAAGTCGTCCCATCGTTCGTCGATCCGCGACCGCGCAGCCGCACCACGCATCGCGCCGCCCAGCACCGGGTAGTACCACTCCATCGACCATCGGTCCTTGGCCACGAAGACGTCCGGATGCTCGGCGATCACGTGGCCGAGGCGGCCGACCGCAAGCTCCCACTCCGGCTGCGGATCACGGAAATAGTCTGCGAGCGCCAGAGCGCATCGGAGGCTGTGGTAGATGCTCGCGCATCCGGTGAGCAGCGCCTCGGGCTCAAGCCCGGACGGACTTCTGGCCCAGGAGATTTCGCCGCCACCGAGTTGCATGTCGAGCACGAAGTCGACGGCCTTCGTGACGACCGGCCACATCGTCTCGGCGAACCGTCCGTCGCGGGTGATCAGCACGTGGTGCCAGACACCGGTCGCGATGTAGGCGCAGAAGTTGCTGTCGCTGTTGGAGTCCTCGATGACACCGTTGCGGAACTGGATCGGCCACGATCCGTCGGGCCGCTGCGTCCTGCGGCACCACTCGAACGCGGCGCGCGCGGGCTCCAGAAGTCCAGCCGCCGTCAAGGCCATCGCGTTCTCCACGTGGTCCCACGGGTCGGTGTGACCACCGTCGAACCACGGAATCGCACCAGATGACTCCTGCATGGCGGCGATCGACTGAGCGGTTTGGCGGCATTGCGCCGGCGTCAGGACGCCGCGCACTCCGGGAACGTTACGAGCGAGCAACAGGAACCACCGGCTTCTCGAAGTACAACGCGACGCTCTTGCCGATCAGCGGGTTCAGCACCGACTCCGCCGTCCGCGTGAGCCAGGGCCGACTCATCATGTCCCACACCAGCAGCTTGTGATACGCCGTGACGGCGGGGTGATCCGAATTATCAGTTCCAACAGCGCATTTCAGCCACCAGTACGGTGCGTGCAACGCATGCGCGTGATGGGTGTCGGTCATTCGGAGGCCGTGGGCGAGGACCTTGTCACGCAGCGCATCGGCCTTGTAGATGCGGATGTGCCCGCCCTCGTTGGCGTGGTACTCGTCGGACAACATCCAGCAGACCTTTTCGGGCAGCCAGCGCGGCACCGTGATCGCCAGTGAGCCACCCGGTTTGAGCACGCGGACCAGTTCTGAGATCGCCTTAGTGTCCTCGGGCACATGCTCGAGGATCTCCGATGCGATGACACAGTCGAAAGTGCCGTCGGCGTAGGGCAGTTCCAGCGCGTCGCCCTTGACCACCTGGGCCGTCGCCGAAGCGGGCGCCTCGCCCTTGTCCTTCATGGCCTGCAGGATCTCGTCGACGTCGTTGAGGTCCGCGACGTTCTGATCGAAGCCGATGACGTCGGCGCCGCGACGGTACGCCTCAAAGGTGTGCCTGCCCGCGCCGCACCCGACGTCGATCACCTTGGAGCCGGCACCGACACCGAGCCGGTCATAGTCGACGGTCAGCATTTCGCGACCCGCTCACGCGCTTGCTCGTACACCGCAACCGTCTGTGCGGCAACCGATTCCCAGCTGAACACATCGAGTGCGCGCTGACGGCCGTTCGCGCCGAGGCGACCCAGCTCGATCGGCGAGTCGAGGAGTTCCCCGAGCACCCTGGTCAGCTCGTCGACGTCGGCCGGCGCGACCAGCCGGGCGCATTCGCCGTCGGCGCCGACCACTTCGGGCAGCGCCCCGGCGCGGCTCGCGACGATCGGGGTGCCACTGGCCATCGCCTCCACTGCCGGCAGCGAGAAACCCTCGTAAAGCGAAGGGATACAGGCGACTTCCGCTGACGCCAGCAATCCGGCGAGATCGGCGTCGGTCAGCCCACTCGAGCTGTGCACGATATCGGAGATGCCGAGTTCGGCGATCAGCTTCTCAGTCGGCCCGTTGGGTTCGAGTTTGGCAACGAGCTGTAGTTCGAGGTCGCGTTCGACACGCAGCCGCGCCACGGCGTTCAGCAGATGCGCGACGCCCTTCAGCGGCACGTCGGCACTCGCGATCGCGATGATGCGGTTGCGCACCCGTCGCTCGGCGGGCTTGAACAGTTCGGTGTCCACCCCCAGCGGCACGACGTGCAGCTGCTCTGGCGACACTGAAAAATCCTCGGCGATATCGGCGGCCGACGTCGATGAGACGGTCAGCAGCTCGGGAATCCGCCGCGCGACGTCCTTCTGCATCTCGGCGAAGCCGTACCAGCGGCGCACCAACGGCTTGCGCCACCACCGCGCCGCCGAGACATCGAGCACGCGGTCCCGGGTGATCGGATGGTGCACGGTCGCCACGACGGGCATGCCGAGATCGGCGATCTCCAGCAGGCCGGTGCCCAGACACTGGTTGTCGTGGACCACGTCGAAGTCGTCGAGGCGCTCGGCCAGCGCACGCGCGGCGCGCAGGCTGAATGTCTTGGGCTCGGGGAACCCCGCGGTCCAGGTCGTCAGCAGTTCGCGGAGGTCGATGCTCGTCTTGATCTCGTTGGGCCACGGAATGCGGAACGGGTCCGGTTCGCGGTAGAGGTCGAGGCTGGGCACCTTGGTCAGGCGTACCCGCGGGTCCAGGCCGCCCGGGTAGGGCTGCCCCGAGAACACCTCGACGTCATGGCCGAGTTCGACGAGGCCACGGGACAGGTGCCGAACGTAGACCCCTTGCCCACCGCAATGGGTTTTGCTCCGGTAGGACAACAAAGCGATGCGCATGTTCAGCTCACGCCGATGCGCGCAGGCCGACACGTCCAGGCCCGGTGAGCAGGACAAATCGTGTCACTCAAAGACTCCGAACCTCTCTGGACATGTGTCCAGACTATAGTTTGACTAGCTATCGGCCGCAACGCGTCCATCCTGCTCTGACTACCACATACGCCGCGCTGCGCGCTCTTCGGCCTGTCGATTCCCAACCGCCCGCTGGGGGTAAACAGCGGTGATGAGCATGCAAATCAAGGCGGCATTCGAGATCGCCGGCTGGGACGAGACTCCGTTCGCGGGCGGCGACTCAGATGGTGATGGGGAGACCAAGCTCACCGAGGCGTTGGTCAACAAGCACGACGGCGAGTTCGCCGACGGCGTCTGAGCCGGCGTTGCTACCGCTGTTCCGGTGGGAAGCCGCCGGTGGCCACCGGGCCCCACCGCGTCGGTGTGACGCGGATCAGACACTTGCCCTGGTCGACCATCGCCTGCCGGTACTCGTCCCAGTCGGAATGCTCGCCGGCGATGGCGCGAAAGTAGTCGACGAGCGGCTCGACGGCGTCGGGCAGGTCGATGACTTCGGCATCGCCGTCGACTTGCACGTAGGCGCCGTTGAACTCGTCGGACAAAACGGCGATGCTCGCGCGGGGTGTACGCCGGATGTTGGCGGACTTGGCCCGCTGCGGGTAGCTCGAGATCACGATCCGGCCGTCGTCGTCCACGCCGCCCGTCACCGGGGAACTCTGCAGCGACCCATCCGCTCGAAACGTGGTGAGCACCATGTGATGTCGCGGCCTGACGAACTCGAGCAGCGCAGGCAGATCGACAGCGTCAGAGGTCGCGTACTTTCGGGACATTACCCCACCCTAGTGACGGGACAGCGATGAAAGCCTTCGAAGAACTCGTCTCAATGCTGGACTATCCGATGTACGTCGTCACTACGCACGCGGGCGACGAGTCGGCGGGCTGCCTTGTCGGGTTCACGAGCCAGGTCAGCATCGGGCCGCCGCGATTCCTGGTCGGCCTGTCCGATAAGAACCACACGTACCGCGTCGCCCGGCATGCGACGCACCTTGCCGTGCACCTCCTGCCGCGGACACACCGCGATTTGGCGCGGCTGTTCGGCAGCGAGACCGGCGATCGCGTGGACAAGTTCAGCCGCTGCCAGTGGCGTGCAGGCCCGCACGGGATGCCGATCCTCGATGACGCAGCGGGCTGGTTTGTCGGCGAGGTGCTCAACCGCTACGACCTCGGCGACCACATCGGGCATCTGCTGGAGCCTGTTGCCGGCGATGCCCCCGAGACGTTCGACCAGCTGGTGACTTTCGCTGACGTCCATGATCTCGACCCCGGGCACGGAGCGTGAGCGGGGAGCTGTGCATCGATTTTCGTCACGTGTCGGAAGCCGGAGATACCATTTCG
This sequence comes from uncultured Actinomycetota bacterium, assembly GCA_963843135.1. Taxonomy (GTDB): domain Bacteria; phylum Actinomycetota; class Actinomycetes; order Mycobacteriales; family Mycobacteriaceae; genus Mycobacterium. The sequence continues at coordinate 216,001 of CAWJJA010000013.1, read as the reverse complement.
AACATGAGTTCGGATAGAGAGACGCTCGTCGCAGCGCTCGAAGCCATCGAAACCGGTTGCAGGGCCGTCGGAGTGTTCCCGTTGGAGACGTTGTCGCGTACCGACGGTCAGGCACTGCTTGCGCGGCTGGACAAGCTGGACCAGAAGATCGTCGCGCTGAAAAGGCGGCTGAACGGCCGATTGCTCATCACGGCACGCCGCATCGGCGTAGGACAGTGTCCACGGCGTGGTTGTGCCGGTCGAGCGTTTAGTTCCGAAGACCCACGCAACCAAGTCGAGGAGCCGGCATGTCCGAAACGAAGATCACAGTCATCTACGACAACCCGACCGAGCCGGACGCGTTCGAATCAGCCTATGGGACAGAGCAACTGAAGGCCGCCTGCGCGAGCCCAGGGCACATTCGCTTCGAGGCTTCGAAGGTGTTCCCAAAGGAGGACGGCTCGCCGACCCCCGCGTACCGGATGATCGACCTCTACTACCCGGACTACGACGCCGCCTGCCTCGCGGTGACAACGCCGGAGGCCGGCGCGTTCCTCGAGGCGTTGGGAAGGTTGTCGACGGGCGGGGTCAGGGTGCTCATGTCAGATGTCGAAGAGCCGCAGGAGCGCTAGCATCGCCGCGGCGGCACCTAGCCGGACTTGCGCTTGAGCGGCCACGCCGGGATCCAATGCGTCACCGCTTTGCAGCGTGCGTCGTAGGAGTTCTTCGTAGGTGTCAAGCTTCCACCATAGCCCTGCTCATGTCTCCGCCGACCTGCGTTGACCATAGCGGAGTCCCATTTGGCCGCCCTCGCCAGCGGACTCGGCCCGACGGAATTTCGCCAGGCCGCCGACAAGCTGGCTTATCTCGCGAATCAGGACGGGGACCCGCCCAACGAAGCGGAGCGCGCCCGGCGACGCGGCTTCACGATCCACAAGCAGGACATCGACGGAATGAGCAAGGTCAGCGGGCTCCTCGATCCGGAGGCGCGCGCAACGCTCGATGCCGTCTTCGCCAAGTCGGGGGCACCGGGCATGTGCAATCCCGACGACGAAAAGCCCTGTGTTGACGGCGAACCGAGTATCGAAAATGTCCATCGAGACCAGCGCAGCCAGGCGCAACGCAATCACGACGCGTTGAAGGCGATGGGCCGGGCGCACCTGGCGTCAGGTGAGCTGGGAAGGCACAACGGGTTGCCCGCAAGCATCATCGTGTCCACCACGCTGCAGGACCTCGAATCCGCTGCTGGACAGGGCGTCACCGGAGGCGGGTCGCTGCTGCCGATGCGTGACCTCATCCGGCTCGCCAGCCACGCCCATCACTATCTTGTGGTCTACGACAAGCACACCCGCGAACCGTTGTACCTCGGACACACCAAACGCTTTGCCTCACCTGGCCAACGGATCGTGTTGCATGCGCTCGACCGCGGCTGCACGCGACCGGGCTGCACCGCACCCGGGTATTGGTGCCAGGCGCACCACGTCGAGGGCTGGGCAGCCGAGAACGGGCGCACCGACATCACCAAAGTCACCATGGCGTGCGGGCCCGACAACCGCCTCATAGAGAAGGGTGGCTGGACGACGCGAAAGCGCAAAGACGGCCGCACCGAATGGATTCCGCCACCCCACCTCGACACCGGTCAAGCGCGCGTCAACAACTATCACCACCCCGAGAAGTACCTGATGCCCGAGGACGACGAGGGGCCTTAGTCCGCAGTACAGCCATCCGACCTACTTGGCCTTGCGTTTGAGCGTCCACGCCGGGATCCAATGCGTCACCGCTTTGCGGCGTGCGCCGTAGGCGATCTCGTAGGTGACCAGCCCCCACCAATAGCCCTGCTCGCAGGTGCCCCAGCACGACAGTCGGCCTTCGACGATCGAGTGCATCTGCAGTCCGGCGGGGTTGTAGCCGCCGGTGCGATGAGGCTCGCGGGGAAACACTGCGGCAAGATCGACGAGCACCGCGACCGGCGGGTCGACCCGGCGGAACGCCTGCGCTACCGGCTGCCCGTTGTAGCCGATCGACTGCAACTCACCCACGATTCGATCATACGTTCGAATCGGGCAGGACGAACGCCGATGGGCGCGGGTAGCCCAGGCCCGTCAGCCGCGACTCCCGTACGGCGGGGACGGCGATCGGCCGTAGCTCTCCCGATGACGGTTCATAGCAGGTCAGCGCGTCCGCGGTCGCGTCGACGATCAGCACCCAGTGCCGGGGGATCGACGCTCCGATGAGCATCGCGACCGGCCGGCCGCCGCCGGCCGACGTCACGACGTCCACCAGGTTGTCGCGACGGCCCCGGAAGAGCCGCCAGTGGTAACAGATGCCTGCCGTGGCTCCCTGCTCCGTGAGCGCTCGGGCCATCCCCCATGGCGTCGTACCCAGGCGCCGCGGCCAGATCCGGTTGATGTCGGCGTGCACGCGCAGTTGTTCAGCGGCGAACAGCGCGGCCCCCGATTCCGGTTCGGCCAACGCCGCATGGCGGTTGGGATCCAGCAGCGCGCCCGCCATCAACGCGACCGACGGGCCACACGTCACCCCGTCGCGTTGGCGCAGTCGCAGACCGGCGAGTTTCATCGGCTATCAGTGTGCTGACGCGGCTGCTGGTGGTCCAGTCGCGTTCGGCGAACGTGGGCCATGCCGCGTTCCCCCCAGCGCAATTCCTGCCAACAGGCAACCAATTACCGCCAGCGGAATTAAAAGGCTGACCAGGTGGTTTACAAGATCAGCTGCAGCGCGAACCGCGACATATGTCGCGGCTCAAAATTGGAAAGCAAGAAAGAAGAAGGCTGGAAAAGATGAAGAAGTTTGGATTCGCCACCGTCGCCGCGAGCGCACTGACCGCCGCGCTCCTGGGGTCGGCCGCGCCGGCTCTGGCCGCACCGTCCGGACCGGGGAATGCTCAAGACACGATCAGCGATCTCCAGGCACACGGCTACACGGTCATCGTCAACCGCATCGGCAACGCTCCGCTCGAAAAAGCCAGCGTTGTCGCAGTCCGTCCGGGGCAGAGCTTCAGCCGCACGGACAGTAATGGCCCAGGGGACGACCTGAGCACCATGCTGCTCAGCGAGACGGTGTACGTCGACGTGAAGTAGCAGGTGTGCAGTAAGCCCTCACCCCGACAAGCCCCCGCGACGCCTCCCCCCGGCCGTCCGGGGGCTTGTCCTTTGCGTGACGGTTTCGGTGAACAAGTGTTTCGGATTGGCCGTGGGCGGTTAATCGAAGCCCTGATGACCTTCAACATCACGCCGACGGGCGCGCAGCACGACCTCGCGCGCCGCACCCACGAATTCGCCGAGAACGTCGTCCGCCCGGTGGCGGCCGACTACGACGAGCGCCAGGAGTTTCCCTGGCCGGTCCTGGAAGAGGCGGCCAGCCAGGGCTTTTACAGTCCGCTGTTCTACCGCGACCTCATCGGCGATCCGACCGGCCTTTCCCTGCCGATGTTCATGGAAGAGCTGTTCTGGGGCTGCGCCGGCATCGGCCTTGCCGTCGTCATGCCCGCGCTCGCGCTCTCGGCCATCGGCCAGGCGGCCTCGCCGGAACAGATGCTGCAGTGGGCGCCCGAATGCTTCGGAACGCCAGGCGATCTCAAGCTTGCCGCGCTGGCGATCTCCGAACCCGAGGGCGGCAGCGACGTGCGCAACCTGCGCACCACAGCCCGCCGTGACGGTGCTGCACCCGACGCCGACTGGATCATCAACGGCCACAAGATGTGGATCGGCAACGGCGGCATCGCCAACGTCCACGTTGTCAACGCCGTCGTCGACCAGGAACTCGGCCACAAGGGACAAGCGCTGTTCATCGTGCCCGGCGGAACGCCCGGTCTGGAGATGGTCCGCAAGCTCGACAAGCTCGGTTGCCGCGCGTCGCACACCGCCGAGTTGAAGTTCAACGATGTCCGGGTACCCGCGGCGAACCTGCTCGGCGGCCAGGAAAAGCTCGACCACAAACTCGCCAAGGCCCGCGAGGCCATGGAAGGGGTGGTAGGCGGCACATCTTCGACTTCTGCGACGCTCGGCACGTTCGAGCAGACACGACCGATGGTCGCCGCGCAAGCTCTCGGGATCGCCAGGGCAGCAATAGAATACGCCACCGAATACGCCAACCGGCGCGAAGCATTCGGGGCGCCGATCATCGACCACCAGGGCATCGCGTTTCCGCTCGCCGATCTCGCGACCGCGATCGACGCCGCGCGCCTGCTCACCTGGCGGGCCTCGTGGATGGCGGCCAGCGGTGTTCCGTTCGAGCGTGGCGAGGGGTCGATGTCGAAGTTGGCGGCCAGCGAGGTCGCGGTGAGGACCACCGAACGCGCCATCCAGACAATGGGCGGCTGGGGCTACATCAAGGACCACCCGGTCGAGAAGTGGTATCGAGATGCCAAGCTGTACACCATCTTCGAGGGCACCAGCGAGATCCAGCGCATCGTCATCTCCAACGCGCTCGGCGCCGCCGACGGGAAGCCGCCGCTACACGTCGACCTCGAACCCACCGGCGGACCGCTGAACCGCATGTTCGGCCGCGGCACACCTGTGCGGACCCAGGTCGGCAGTGCGGCGCTTTCGGCCAAGGATCGGGTGCCCGCCCCGATCATGCGGCTGGCGATGAAAGTGCTGCAGCCGCCCCGCAAGTGAACGCCCCGATCCTGGCGCAGGTTTGACCGATGCCCGAGCGGGCACGTGACAAGAAGCACCGTCAACCTCAGGAGGATCCGATGCGAGCAGTCACGTGGCAGGGGCGACGGAAGGTCTCCGTCGACAATGTGCCCGATCCGACGATCAAGGAGCCCAACGACGCGATCATTCGCGTGACGAGCACGAACATCTGCGGGTCCGATCTGCACCTCTACGAAGTGCTCGGCGCCTTCATGAGCCCGGGCGACATCCTCGGACACGAGGCGATGGGCGTGGTCGAGGAAGTGGGCGCAGAGGTCGGCTCCTTGGAGGTCGGCGACCGGGTCGTGATCCCGTTCAACATCTGCTGTGGGCATTGCTTCATGTGCGGCCAGGGTCTGCAGAGTCAGTGCGAGACGACACAGAACCGCGACCAGGGCACCGGCGCCGCGCTGTTCGGCTACTCGAAGCTCTACGGCGAGGTCGCCGGCGGGCAGGCCGAATACCTGCGCGTGCCGCAGGCTCAGTACACCCACATCAAGGTGCCCGGCGACGGACCCGACGAGCGCTACGTCTATCTCTCCGATGTGCTGCCCACCGCATGGCAGGGCGTCGAGTACGCCGACCTTCCAGAAGGCGGCACGCTCGTGGTGCTCGGCCTCGGGCCGATCGGGTCGATGGCGTGCCGCATCGCCGCGCACCGCAAAAAGGCCACGGTGATCGGTGTGGACCTGGTCCCCGAGCGGTTGGACCGCGCACGCCCGTACTGCTCAGAGGTCGTCGATCTTCGACACGAGGACGCCGTAGAAGTGGTGCACAGCTACACCGCCGGCCGCGGTGCCGATGCCGTTATCGACGCCGTCGGGATGGAAGCACACGGGTCGCCGGTGGCCGAGGCCGCGCAGACCGCCAGTGGATTCCTGCCGTCGCCGGTCGGCCGCGTCGTGATGAAGCGCGCGGGAGTCGACCGCCTGGCCGCCTTCAACATGGCGATCGCCCTGGTCCGACGGGGCGGCACGATCTCGTTATCAGGCGTCTACGGCGGCGCCGCCGACCCGGTCAACCTGATGACGCTGTTCGACAAGCAGATCCAGTTGCGGATGGGCCAGGCCAACGTCAAGAAGTGGATACCGGACATCATGGGATTGCTCACCGACGACGACCCGCTAGGCGTCGAGCAGTTCGCCACTCACCGGCTGCCGCTGTCGGCCGCGCCCGACGCGTACGAGACGTTCCAAAAGAAGGAGGACGGCATGGTGAAGGTGGTTCTCACGCCGTAGCGCGAATTACCCGATACCCCTGGTTTCGGGTCGGCCGGTTCTGGCAACATTACCGACGGGTAAGTTCAGTTCGGTTGGCACTCGACGGGGGGATGACAATGGAGTTTCTTGCTCAGGGCAGCGAGGGTGGCGGCGCCGCGCTCGGCGAGGTCATCGGTATGTCGGTCGTCGGTCTGATCGTCGGTGTGATCCTGCTGTGGATCGGTTATCTGCACCGTGCCCGCAAGATCACCTGGCTGAACAGCCTGGGGGAATGGTCGGAACGGAAGTTCAAGCGACCGGCGTGGGTGGCGCTTCCGATCGCGCTGTTCATCACCACCATCATCAGCGCGCTGTTCGGCTTCATCTGGGACGTCAGCCTGCACATCGGTAAGGGACGCGACCCTGGACCGCTGGCCAACCCGGCGCACTACTTCATCCTGTTCGGACTGTTCATCCTCTTCATCGCCGGCTGCCTCGCGTGCATCCTGCCGTACGACAAGCCCGGACCGTACGCCGTGCGGATCACACGCAACTGGTACGCCCCCGTCGGCGGCATCCTGATGGCGATCTGCGGTCTGTACGCGCTGACGGGCTTCCCGCTGGATGACATCTGGCACCGCATCTTCGGCCAGGACGTCACGCTGTGGGGTCCGACTCACTTGATGATGATCGGCGGTGCCGGCTTCTCGACACTGTCCGCGCTGTTCCTCGAACACGAGGGACGAAAGGCCGTCGGGCAGGAAGCACCCAAGGACGGTGCGGGCCTGAAGTTCGTGCAGTACCTGGCATTCGGCGGTGTGGTCATCGGCATGTCGGTGTTCCAGATCGAGTTCGATTTCGGCGTACCGCAGTTCCGCCAGGTCTTCGAGCCGATGCTGATCGCCGCCGCAGGCGCATTCGGTCTGGTCGCCGCCCGCATCATGATGGGCCGCGGCGCCGCCATCATCGCCGCGTTGCTTGCGCTCGCATTACGCGGTGGCATGGCACTGCTCGTCGGCCCGGTACTCGGGGCCCCGATCAACTGGTTCGCGCTGTATCTCGGCGCAGCCGTCGTCGTCGAATTGATCGCGTTGACGCCACTTCTCAAGCGGCCCATCATCTTCGGGCTTGTCAGTGGGCTAGGTGTCGCCACCGTCGGACTGTGGCTCGAGTCGCTGTGGATCAACGCCGTTTACACCTACCCGTGGCCCTCGAGCATGTGGCCCGAAGCGCTGATGATGGCCGTTCCGGTGGCGGTCCTCACCGGTGCCTGCGGTGCGATGGCCGGCATGGTGGTCACCGATCAGCGGCTACCCCGCCGTGGCATCGGCATCGGCCTGGTCGTTCTGACGGTCCTGGCGATCGGCGGCGCCACCGCGAACGGGCTGCGCTACGAGGTGCCCGAAAGCGCCAACGCCACAATCACTCTCACCGATGTTCCAGTCCACGATGGTCAGCGCTTCGCGACGGCAGATGTGCAGATCACGCCGGCCAACCTCATCAGCGACGACCCCAACTGGGTGTCGGTGCTGGCCTGGCAGGGCGGACTGGCCAACGATCGTGGCATCTTCACCGACCATCTGGAGAAGGTGGGGCCGGGCCACTACCGCTCCACCAAGCCGATGCCGGTGTCGGGAGAATGGAAGACGCTGCTGCGGGTACAGGACGGCACGCTCTTCACCGCCGTCCCGATCTTCCTGGCAGGAGATCCGGGGATCGGCGCGCCGGAGGTACCCGCCGAAGCGACGATGACGCGGCCATTCGTCTCGGAGATCACCATCCTGCAGCGAGAGCGCAGCCCGGACACGCCCCAGGCCCTTTGGCTGATCGGCTGCCTCGTGGTGCTCGTCTGCACTCTGGGTCTGATCGGCGCGCTCGCCTGGGGCGCGGGCCGCATCAACAGGAGCGAACCGAACCAAAGCAAGCCGACGCTCGAGCCGTCAGCGCAGGCATGACCACACCGCCCGACGTCGTTTTCCTCGCCGACCACTCGGTGCTGCTGGCCATTCCGGCGTTCGCACCGGCCTTCATCGTCGCCGGCGTGGTCATCTACATCGCCAGGCGCGACCGTCGGCAGGGCGACGAGCCCCACAGTGAAAGCTCCGGTCCGGCAGGCGAGGATAGTGCACCGTGACGAAGACAACGGTTCTGTCGATACTGCTGACCGCCGCCCTGCTGGTCGCCGGCTGCGGGAGTAGCCACCACGTCAGCGAGGGCACGCCATCCCAAGCGACGGTCAATCCGTCGGAGCTGCCGGATCACCAAGCTCCGCCCGACCGACTCATGGTGCGCGTGAAGATCAAGGACGGCAACGTCACGCCCACCAACGAACAGTTGGAGGCTACGGTCAATAAACCGATCATCTTCCGCGTCGACAGCGACGCCGCCGACGAGTTACACGTGCACAGCAACCCCGAGCACTCGTTCAAGATCGAACCCAAACCCAGCCAGATCTTCCAGTTCACAGTGACCGTGCCTGGGAAGGTCGACGTCGAACTGCATGACCTGAAAAAGACCATCGCGACCATCACTGTGCGGTGAACGCGGATCGGTCGCTAGCGGTACTCGCCCATGGTCTGGGTGGCTCGGCCGATCTTCCGATTCCGTTCACGTATGCGCTGATCGGAGCGGCGTGGGCACTCACGTTCACGTTCGCCGTCGTCGCGCTGGCCTGGCGCAAACCGCGGTTCGATCCCGACAAGCCCGGCCGCGAACTGCCGCCGTGGGTGACCGCGGCCGCCGACGCGGCGCTCATCCGCTGGGTGGTCGCCATCGTCGGCCTGCTGCTCACGGTGTGGGTCGGGCTCGTCGCGTTCCTGGGCCCGCAGGATGCCGACAATCCGCTGCCCGGGGTGTTCTACGTGCTGCTGTGGGTCGGCCTGGTCGCGGTGTCGCTGGTGCTCGGACCGGTATGGCGCGTGCTCTCGCCCGTACGGACGGTGCACCGGCTGGTCGGCGGCAAGTCGGTGCGCAGTTATCCAGAGGCGCTGGGCTACTGGCCGGCGGCGCTGGGCCTGTTTGCATTCGTATGGCTGGAGCTGGCCTCTCCCGACCCGGGATCGCTTGCAGCGATCCGGAATTGGCTGCTGATCTACCTGGCCGTCACGCTCGCCGGAGCCCTCGTGTACGGCGCGCGGTGGTGCGCCCGCGCCGATCCGTTCGAGGTGTACGGGATGGTCGTTTCACGGTTGTCGGCGCTGCGGCGCAACCGCGGCGGCCACATCGCGATCGGCAACCCCTTCGACCATCTGCCATCCCTGCCGGTGCGGCCGGGCATCGTTGCGGTGCTCTCGGTGCTGCTGGGGTCGACGGCGTTCGACAGCTTCTCCGCACGGCCGCAATGGCGCACCTTCATCGAAGAGACCGCGGGATCTGCCGCGACCGCGACGCTGATCAACACCGCGGGCCTGCTGGTCTTCGCCGGGGTGGTCGCGGGGACGTTCTGGCTGGCCGCGCGGGCAACGGCAGGAGTCGATCGCGAGCAACGTCGCGCACTGCCCGGGCAGATGGCCCATTCGCTCATCCCGATCGTCGTGGGCTATGTGTTCGCCCACTATCTGACCTATCTGATCGAGCGCGGTCAGCAGACCGTCTTCCTACTGTTCGGCATGCACGCCGACGTGAACTACTTCCTGTCACTTCACCCTTCGGTGCTGGCCACCATCAAGGTCGGCTGTGTGGTGGGCGGACACGTGGCGGGCGTGATCGCCGCCCACGACCGGGCGCTACGCCTGCTCCCCAAAGCACACCAGTTGACGGGTCAGCTCGCGATGATGCTCGTGATGGTCGGCTACACGTTCACCGGGCTGTACCTGTTGTTCGGCGGGTAGTTTCTGATCATGCGTGCGCTGATCATCACCGACGTTCAGAACGACTTCTGCGAAGGCGGTTCGCTGGCCGTGAGTCGTGGAGCGGAGGTCGCCAGCGGCATCAGTCAGTTGCTCGCAGGTGACCACGGCTACGCACACGTGGTGGCCACCAAGGACTTCCACATCGACCCCGGGGACCATTTCTCCGACCACCCGGACTACGCGGTGTCGTGGCCACGACATTGCGTGGTGCAGACATCCGGCGCCGACTTCCCCCCGCAACTCGAGACCGACGCGGTCGAGGCCGTCTTCCGCAAAGGCCAGTACTCGGCCGCCTACAGCGGTTTCGAAGGCACCGATGAAGACGGCACGCCGCTCGCCGAATGGCTGCGCACCCGTGGCGTCGACGAAGTCGACATCGTCGGCATCGCGACGGACTACTGCGTGCAGGCGACGGCCGCCGACGCCGTGAATGAGGGGTTCGGGACGCGGGTGCTCTTGGATCTGACGGCCGGCGTCGCGCCGGAGTCCACGGCCACGGCCATCGAGGGCATGCGCGCCGCAGGCGTCAAGATCTCCTAGGTCAACCCCCGCACGGATTTCGGCGGCCGCCGCACCGGTACCTATCCGAGGGTGGGATCCACCGGACTGCCCGACCATTGCGGAGGCCGGTTCGCCATGAACGCCCGGACACCTTCGGCCGCATCGTCGTGACCCATGACCGCGAGGTGGATCTCGGTCTCGCGGCGGCCCACCGCGGCACGGTCGAGATCGAATGAGTCCCACAGCAGACGCTTGCTGGCGGCCACCGACATCGGCGCGGTGTTCTCGGCGATGTCATGCGCCACCTCGAGTGCGGCAGGCAACACCGCGTCGGCATCGAGTACGCGGCTGCCCAGGCCCAGCTCGACGGCCCGGTGCCCGTCGAATGTCGCTCCGGTCAAGAGGATTTCGGCCGCGTTGGCGATGCCGACGAGGCGGGGCAGCACCCAGTGTGAGTAGGCGTCGCCGACGACGCCGCGCCGCACCTGCACGACGCCGTAACGTGCGTCGGCGGCAAAGAACCGGATGTCGCACTGCAAGGCCAGCGTCAGACCCAGCCCGATCGCGTGACCGTTGACCGCGGCGATCACCGGCTTGGAAAGTGTCCAGGCGGGCACGTCGATGCCCGCCGCCGTGAAACCCGGCCCGGGCGCGGCGAATGTGTCCTCACCCTCGCCTAGGTCGGCGCCCGCGCAGAACGCCGGCGGTGCGCCCGTCAGCACGATGGCTCGGACGCCGCCGTCGCGATCGCAGGTCAGGTACGCGTCGGCGAGCTCTTCACGCATACCGTCGCCGACGGCGTTGCGCTGCCTGGGCCGATTGAGGGTGATGGTTGCCACACCATGGTCGATGGCCAGCAACAATGTGCGGTACTCGGGCAATGAGCTCATTGGTTGCAATGCTGTCCCATTGGGCATTCCGTATCGTCGCCTTCGTCCATATCCGCACATCTACTTGGAGCTGCAACCTTGACTCGAGCCGCCAATCAGCAGGTCAGCACCCAGTTTGAGGTCTGGCCGGGCAAGGCCTACCCGCTGGGCGCGACGTACGACGGCACGGGCACGAACTTCGCGCTGTTCAGCGAGGCCGCCGAACGCGTCGAACTGTGTCTGTTCGACGAGGACGGCTCCGGGAATCTCACGGAGACCCGCCTCACGCTGCCCGAGGTCGATGCATTCGTCTGGCACGCCTTCGTGCCCAACATCGAGCCCGGCCAGCGCTACGGCTACCGGGTGCACGGCGCCTACGATCCGGCCGCGGGCGCGCGGTGCAACCCCAACAAGCTCCTGTTGGATCCCTACGCCAAGGCCATCGAGGGCACGTTCGACTGGAATCAGTCGCTGTTCGGCTACAACTTCGGCGATCCCGACAGCCGCAACGACGACGACTCGGCGGCCAGCATGCCCAAGTGCGTCGTCATCAACCCGTACTTCGACTGGGGTGTCGACCGCCCGCCGGGCCACGAGTACGCCGACGCGGTCATCTACGAGGCACACGTCAAGGGCCTCACCGAAACGCACCCGGACATCCCCGAACAGATGCGCGGGACCTATGCCGCCGTCGCCCACCCGGTGATCATCGAGCATCTCAAAACGTTGGGCGTCAACGCCATCGAGCTGATGCCGGTGCACCACTTCGTCAACGACTCCACGCTCATCGACAAGGGGCTCTCAAACTACTGGGGCTACAACACCATCGGGTTTCTGGCTCCTGACCCGAAGTACAGCTCCAGCCCGAACCCGGGCGGGCAGGTCCAAGAGTTCAAGGCGATGGTGCGCGCCCTGCACGAAGCCGGCATCGAGGTCATTCTCGACGTCGTCTACAACCACACCGCCGAGGGCAACCACCTCGGGCCGACGGTGTCCATGCGCGGCATCGACAACGCCGCGTACTACCGCCTCGTCGACGACGACAAGCAGTTCTACATGGACTACACGGGCACGGGTAACAGCCTCAACGTCGGCCATCCGCACACGCTGCAGCTGATCATGGACTCGTTGCGGTACTGGGTAACCGAGATGCATGTCGACGGTTTCCGGTTCGACCTGGCCTCGACGTTGGCGCGGGAGTTCTATGACGTGGATCGCCTGTCGGCGTTCTTCGAACTCGTGCAACAGGATCCAACGGTCAGCCAGGTCAAGCTGATCGCCGAACCGTGGGACGTCGGGCCCGGCGGATACCAGGTCGGCAACTTCCCGCCGCAGTGGACGGAGTGGAACGGCAAGTACCGCGACACTGTGCGTGACTACTGGCGCGGTGAGCCGGCCACCCTCGACGAGTTCGCCTCCCGGTTGACCGGGTCGGCCGACCTCTACGAGAACACCGCCCGCCGGCCGGTCGCGTCCATCAACTTCGTCGTCGCCCACGATGGGTTCACGTTGCGGGATCTGGTGTCCTACAACGAGAAACACAACGCAGCCAACGGCGAGGACAACAACGACGGCGAGAGTCACAACCGGTCGTGGAACTGCGGCGTCGAGGGTCCGACCGACGATCCGGAGATCAACGCGCTGCGGTCCCGCCAGCAGCGCAATTTCCTGACCACACTGCTGCTGTCGCAGGGCGTGCCGATGATTGCGCACGGCGACGAGCTGGGCCGCACCCAAGGCGGCAACAACAATGTCTACTGCCAGGACAACGAGCTGTCCTGGATTGACTGGGCGAACGCCGATTCGGACCTGATCGACTTCACCCACACCGTGTCAGCGCTGCGCGGCGCGCACCCGGTGTTCCGGCGCAAGCGATTCTTCTCCGGCAGCCCGGTGCGCAAGCGTGGCGACGGACTGCCCGACATCGCGTGGTTCGCCCCGGACGGCTCAGAGATGAGCGACGAGGACTGGGACTCCGGATTCGCCAAATCGATTGCGGTGTACCTGAACGGGCAGGGGATACCCGACCTCGACGAGCGCGGTCAGCGCGTAACGGACGATTCGTTCGTGCTGTGCTTCAACGCCCACTATGAGCCGATCGACTTCTTGCTGCCGCCAAGTGAATACGGCGAAGCTTGGCTACCGGTGATCGACACCGCAGCCGACCCGAACGCTGACGACGAACCCAAACCCGTCGCGGCGGCGGACACGGTGAAGGTCGACGGCCGGGCGGTCGTCGTGTTGCAGGCGGCCTCGCTCTAGCCGGTCACTTCTCGACGTCGAAGAACGAGTCGCCGTCCTCGGGTGTGCCGTCGATCTGACCGCGATCGGTGCCGTGCTGCTCGGGGTCGATGCGGTCGAGTTCGTCGTCGGACACCGACTCGGTTTCCTGGTCGGTGTCGTCGGCATCGCTTGGATCGATATCGTCGGGCCCGACGTCAGGCTCCTCGTCGGCGATGCGCTCGTCCAGCGTCTCGTCCTCGCGGGCCTCGATCCACTTCTCCGGCGTGTCGACCACCTCGTCGCCGTCATCGTTGCGCACCTCGTCGGAGTCGAGCTGCTCTTCGGGGGTGAGGGGATTGTCGTCGGAAACGTCGCGTGTCATATCTGCCATGTTGCCCGACGCAGCAGCCGGCTAAACAGTCCGGCTCGGCTTGAGCCCGGTCTTCTCGTCGAGATACTGCAGCAGGTGGTGCGCGGCGACCTCGACGTCTTTGTGCCGCCACTCCGACGCCCGGTAGACACACGCGATCAACCCGGTGCGGTGCAACCTGCGAAGGTCGCCGTACACGAACGCATAGCGCGCCTTGGTGCCGTCCGTGGCGCCCTCGGTGAGCCCGAGGTGCCACTGCGCGTAGTCCTCCCATGAGTGTGATTCGAGAAAGGAGTTCTGCGCGTCGGCATTGGGCTGTACGTCACCCCAGTCGCTGTCCAGGACGTACTGGCGAGCGTCGATCAGTTCCCGCGCCTTGGCCACCGCGTCATCATTGAGCGAGTACTTCGCCATGGTCGCACTCTCCTTAAGTCAACGACGCAGCGCCCGAACGGCGTCGGCCAGGGTCCACACGGAGATTCCCAGCAGCGCAATGTCTTTCATCAGGAAGCCACCGGTGAGCGAGAGCGCCGGGAATCCGCCCTGTGCCTCCTCGAATACCCCGGTTGTGGTGAACATGAAACTTATCGTCGAGGCGAAGAGGGCGATGGCGAGCAGGCTGCCGACGACGGACACCTTGGGCCACCGCGGTTTTGCCGCGAGCAATACGGCGGCACCGATCTCGAATACGCCGAGCAGAGCCGAGAATGTGTAGACGGAGAAGACGTCGTACACCCAGCTCATGAAGGGGCTTTCGGACACCAGCGGCACGATTCCCTCGGCCTCGTACATCATGAATTTCAGTCCGCCGTACCACGCGAGCACGATGACCAGGCCGTAGCGCACGATCAGGCCCGCAGCCGTATCGATGGTGCTCTTCTGCGTGGATTCGATCTGTTGAGTGGTCATGTAGCAGTGGTGCTGCCGCATACCGCCACCGTTACACCGACAGGCGAATCAGCCGATGAGGCGTGCGATCGACTTCAACGGGATCGGCAGCCAACTGGGCCGGTGCCGGGCTTCGTAGCCGGCTTCGTACACCGCTTTGTCGAGTTCATACGCGAGGAGCAGGGGACCGGCATCACGTGGGTCGGAGCCGGACACCTCCGCATACCCCTCGCAGAACGAGCCGGCGTTGCGATCCACCCATTCGCGGGCCCGCGCACCGAGTTGGCGGTCGCGATCCTCGTCTCGAGAGTCACTGGACTGATCCATCAGCCGCTGGAATGCCGCGTATTCGTAGGACCTCAACATTCCGGCCACGTCGCGCAGTGGCGAATCGGGTCGCCTGCGCTCGTCGAGCGGCTGTCCGGGCTCGCCTTCGAAGTCGATCACCAGCCAGCTCTCCGGGGTCCGCAGCACCTGACCGAGGTGCAGGTCGCCGTGCACACGCTGGACGGCGATCGTGTCCTCGGCGAGCTTGCGGTAGCGCTCCTCGATGAGCGGGACGTACTTCTCCAGTTGCGGCACGGCCGCCGAGACCGCCGCCAGCCGCCCCAGCATGGTGTCGGTCGGGAACTGGGCGGTGTCCGTCGCCAACTGGTCGGCCAGCGTCGCGTGCACCGCGGCGACCGCCTCGCCCAGCCGGAAGGACTCGCCGGCAAAGTCGCCGCCGACCTCGTCGGCGTACAGGTCGCCCTCGGCGAACAGGTCGCGGGTGCTGGCCAGCGCCATGTCCCAACCTTCGGCGGAGTTGGCCGCGAAGGCGGTGACCATGCCCAGCGCGCAGGGTTCGCCGTCGGAGGTCGTCTCGAAGGAACCCAGCAGCCTTGCCACGTGCGGATTGTCTGCTCGCGCCAGCACCCGGTTGAGTTCGATGTCCGGGTTGGTGCCTCCGGTGATGCGGCGGAAGATCTTGAGGACGGCGTCCTGTTCGAACACCACACTCGTGTTGCTCTGCTCGGCGCCCATCAACCGCGGCGCGATGTCGAGCGGCAGCGTGGCGTCTGGCTCCTTGACGAAGCGCACCGCCGTATCGGCTGGGCCGACGGTGGCCGATTCGTCGATCAGCGACAGCAGGTACTGGCCGGCCGACGGGTCGTAAAGGGCGTCGTAGGCGGTGCGGTCACCGTCGGTGCCGATGGTCGCGATGTCGGCGTATTCCTCGATCGGCCCGGCGTCGTTCCACTGCACGATGACCTGGTAGCGCTCCGATGTGCCGTCGGTGTACGCGACGTCGAGCAGCACGAGGTCCATATCGTCGCGCAGCGAGACGGTGACGCCGGGCTTGGCCGAGGCGAGTTCGCGGCTGCGCCCCGCGTACCAGCGCTGTCGGGGCAGCCATTCGTCGAAGGGCAGATTCACGGCGAAACTCCAGCTTCCGGTACGGGTTCGCGCAGTGCGAACCAGTAGAACCCGTGGCCGGGCAGGGTGAGCAGATACGGCAGCTGACCGATGCGCGGGAATTCGACGTGGCCGGTCATCTCGACTGGTGTGTATCCGTTCCAGTGCTGCAGGTTCAACTCGATGGGCTGCGGGAAGCGCGACAGGTTGTTGACGCACAGCACGGTGCCGCCCTGTTCCTCGTCGTCCATCTCTCGGACGTAGGTCAGCACTGACGGATTCGACCCGCCGAGCTCGCGGAAGGTGCCGACGGCGAACGCGTCGTGGCGTCGGCGCACGGCCAGCATCGTGCGGGTCCAGTTCAACAGCGATGTCGAGCTGTCCCGCTGGGCTTCGACATTCACCGACTGATAGCCGTAGATCGCATCCTGGTTGGGTGGCAGATACAGTCGGCCGGGATTGGCTGTGGAGAACCCCGCATTGCGGTCAGGTGTCCACTGCATCGCGGTGCGGACGCTGTCGCGGTCACCGAGCCAGATGATGTCGCCCATCCCGATCTCGTCGCCGTAGTACAGCACTGGTGAGCCGGGCAGGGACAGCAGCAGCGCAGTGAACAGTTCGATCTGGTTGCGGTCGTTGTCCAGCAGCGGGGCCAGCCGCCGCCGGATGCCGACGTTGGCCTTCATCCTGGGGTCTTTGGCGTATTCGGCGTACATGTAGTCACGCTCTTCGTCGGTGACCATCTCCAGCGTCAGCTCGTCGTGATTGCGCAGGAAGATGCCCCACTGCGCCATGTCAGGAATCGGCGGCGTCTGGGCCATGATTTCAGAGATGGGGAAGCGGGACTCTCGCCGGACCGCCATGAAAATCCTTGGCATCAGCGGGAAGTGGAACGCCATGTGGCATTCGTCGCCGCCGGTTTTCGGATCGCCGAAGTACTCGACCACGTCGGCGGGCCACTGGTTGGCCTCGGCCAGCAGGACTCGTCCGGGGAATTCGTCGTCGATGACCTTGCGACAGTGCCGCAGAAAGGCGTGCGTCTCCGGCAGGTTCTCGCAGTTGGTGCCTTCGCGCTCGAACAGGTAGGGCACGGCGTCCAGCCGGAAGCCGTCGATGCCGAGGTCCAGCCAGAACCGCAGGACGTCGATCATCGCCTCCTGAACGGCCGGGTTGTCGTAGTTCAGGTCGGGCTGGTGGGAGAAGAACCGATGCCAGTAGAACTGCCGGCGCACCGGGTCATACGTCCAGTTGGACTCCTCGGTGTCCACGAAGATGATGCGGGCGTCCTGGTATCGCTCGCTGGAGTCGCTCCAGACGAAGAAGTCGCCGTACGGGCCGTCGGGGTTGCGCCGCGACTCCTGAAACCACTCGTGCGAATCCGACGTGTGGTTCATGACCAGGTCGGTGATGATGCGGATGCCGCGCCGGTGCGCCGCGTCCAATAGCTCGACGAAGTCGTCGACGGTGCCGAACTCGGGCAGCACCTTGTAGAAATCGCGAATGTCGTAGCCGCCGTCGCGCAGCGGGGAGTCGTAGAAGGGCGGCAGCCAAAGGCAATCGACGCCAAGCCATTTCACATAGTCGAGGCGTTCGGTGAGCCCGCGCAGGTCACCGATGCCGTCGGAGTTGGAGTCGTGGAATGCGCGCACCAGGACCTCGTAGAAGACCGCGTGCTTGAACCAGGTGCGGTCTTCGGGCAGCGCGCGCGCATGTTCGAAGTCTTCTGCGGTCGGGTGCTCGACCACGCCGTCCTCGACGTGGCTGCCTTCCGTGGGGTCGTGGCCGATGAGTTCCATACAGACTTCAAACCTACCCATGTCGGGCGCAAACGAATCGCCGAGAATCTCGCCTTGCCCTTCGTCCTCGGGTGTTGGTCTGTGTCGGGTGTACTGGCGATTGACGTGACACAACCAGACACTCGACGCCGGCTACGTACGTGCCGCACTGTCGCATTGTTTGCTCAGCGATTTCATGGCAGCGCTTTGGCCAGTGACAGCGACGATTGACTGGCGGGGTATCCGGTAACTCAATTTCCGGCGGCGTGCCTGGTAGGCGGTGGTGTCGCAGTCACATTCGCCGACGTCGGCTCGGTGGAATTGGCGCATTTGGCGGTATCGAAGTTCCGGTAACATTTTCGTCGTGACGCCTGAGGGGGATTGCCACACGTTTTGCGCGCAGCTCATTGCCGAGCGGGGCGACAGTGACTGAGACTTTGCGGGTCGATACCGCGCTCGTCCGTCAGTCCGGTGGCAAGTTACAGACCATCGCGGGATTGATCCCCGAGGCGCCCGCCACGTTCAGCCCCGCAGGAACCGATGCTCTGTCGACCGCGATCGCCGGCAAGGTGGCCGAGGTGGTCGATCCGGTGATTGCCCAAATGCCGATCACCAAAGACGAGCTGACCCGCTTCGCCCAAAACGTCCTGACCGCCGCTGACCGATACGACGCGGGCGACCGCCAGATCGCCGAGGAGATTCTCAAGCGTCTGGGTCTGTTCGATGAGGCAGCGGCCGACGGCCGTGGTGGAGGTCCAGCAGGCGGTGGTGGCGGCGCGCCGACAACTGGGGCGGTTCAGCAGGCGGGCTCGCCGGCCGCGGGCGCGGGCCAGTCCGACCAGATGGGCCAGCTGATGCAGATGCCGATGCAGATGGCCCAGCAGGCCGCACAGATCCCGATGCAATTGGCGGGCCTGGCCGCGGCGATTCCGCAGGCGATGCTGCAAGGAGTTCAGAGCGCAGTGCAGCAGGCGAGTCAGGTGTCGGGCGACGATGTAAAAAAGCTCGGCGAGGAAGAACCGCGGCAAGACGACGAAGATGTCGAGACCCCCGAGGACGAGGCGGCACAGCGACCCGACGAAGCCGCGTCCGGCAACACGGGCGGCGAGCGTGCGCCGGTCCCGGGATCGCAGGAACCCCGCCCGGAGGTGCCGGCTGCGCCTAAGCCCGCTCCGACACGTCCGGCCGAGTCCGCTCCGGAGATCGCACTGTGAGCTTCCAGCCGCCCGGCGGTCCTCCGGCACCGCCTCCTCCGCCTGGCGGCCCGCCGCCCGGTAATCCGTATCCGCCGCAAGGCTATTCGGGTCCGCAACCGCCATGGAACGCCGCCCCGCTGCCGAAGAAACGGAGCAACGGCTGGAAGTGGGGACTCGGGGCGCTGGCGCTGCTGGTCGTCATCGGAGTGACTGCGGCAGTGACGATTTCGGTCACTCGGGACCGCGGCGATGGTGATTCAGCGCCGACGGCTGAGACGTTTGGTCTGGCGAGCGCGGACGACAAGGGCCCAGTCAGCGTCATCACTGAAGACCCCAGCTGCGCGGCCTGGGGGCCAATCGGACAGACGTTCGTCGATGTCACAAGATCGGTCGGCTGGGGAGATCGCGACCCGGCTATCCCCGCCACGAACTGGACCCCCGAACAACGGTCACAGTACGAGGAAGTCGCTCGCGCGGCATGCGTAATGCGGCTGATCAAACTGTCGCGCTCGCCAAGCTGACGCCGCATCGCGTAATGCGCGAGCTGTACCAGCAGTTCATCGCATACGCCCGCGCATACAGCGACGCCATTGCTACCTACACACTCAAAAGACGACCACTTGGCGCGCGTCTTCACCTCGATTGGTAGCGCTATCTCCTACGTCTGTTCGGCGATCGAGTACGGATCCGCGGGCGCACGGGGTCCGCTGATCGCTCCGCCGCCGCAGCCGTCTGGTACTACTCCGCTGGAGGACCCCAATGATCCGACGGAGCTGATGACTTCGGCGGGACGCCATATGCGCGGACTGGCTTCGCCGGTTGGACCAATTCGCCACGGAAACCAACGACTGGCAGGCCCTCGATTCCGCAATACCCGCAAGCGATTGGACGTCCGAACAGCGGCTAGTTGTAGATGCCGTTATACCCGTCATGAACAAGCTGGCTGACGATATCGAGAAGTTGGGGCAAGCCAGCTCCAACCCTGTTACACAAGACTTTGCAGCTCTTCGCCGCTCAGTATCGTCGCGCATACGCCGAAGCGCTACCGAGCTACAGAGTCGCCGACTCATACCTTTCAAGCACTGCGTCTTCGACCGACATCTGCAGTATTGGGAAGCGTGTAAGGCGGCCGGAGGCGTAGACCATGGGTATCGGAAGGCCACCCGACCCGTACGGCATGACGGATCCGCCTGCGTGGCCGGACGTCGACGAGGATCTACTTGACAACTGCGCGAAGGTCGTTCGATGCAGTCGCGAAATCCGTTGAAGCGCAATCGGAGGCCGCTAAGAGCGAGCGGTCACTGCTGTTCGAGGGCGCCGGGCTCTGGTCCGGCGAGGCCGCCGGCGCCGCATCCGTGACGCTTCGATCAGCGCATCGCAGACCTCGAAACACTGAAGGATAGTCTGGAGACATCAGCCAGGCTTTTCCGCGACAGTTGCGATGCGGTCATTGACGCTAAGAACTCGGATCATTGACAATGTTAGCGATGCAGCCAACGGATCGACGAGATCCAAAGCAACACCGAAGATCTGCGGACTCGAAAATGGCAGGCATTCGTCCATCGTGGAAATATACGCCCGAGAACGTCGACGCCATCGCGATCGAGCGGTTCAAGTCTCACGGGGGTATCCCCGCTGAAAGCACCGCAGGCTGCCGATGACGAGTCCCAAATTCAACGGCTCCAACAATGAACCTTTAGCGCCACCGCCGGAGAATCTGCCGAGGGGCGCCCGCTCCCGACCGCCAAGCGGCTCCTCCAGCCGAGTTACCGATACCTGACCTTCCTGCCGAACCGCCGCTGGGGGGACGGGGCGAAGACCGAGCAATCAGCGCCGCCGCCAGTCGATGAACCCGCCGCCGACCCAGGTGACAGATCAGTTCCGGGCGCGCCTGGAGAGGGTGCGCAAGCGCCACCCCCGACCGCCGGCAGTCGCGCCCCCTCCCGCCGCAGTGCCCGTCATCCCCGGCAGACCCAGTCTCCCCGGAATGCCCAGCGCCCCAAGCTCTCCCAGTGCACCATCTACTCCGAGCATCGGTACTCCAAGTCCGCTGTCGAGCTCATCGACACCCT
The DNA here is from genome assembly GCA_963843135.1 of uncultured Actinomycetota bacterium. Taxonomy (GTDB): domain Bacteria; phylum Actinomycetota; class Actinomycetes; order Mycobacteriales; family Mycobacteriaceae; genus Mycobacterium. The sequence continues at coordinate 195,025 of CAWJJA010000013.1, read as the reverse complement.
CGGCGCCTGCACCGAGTACCGCCAGCGCGTCACCCACCACACCACACCAGCAGCTGACCGAGTTCCAGAAGGCGATGACCGAGGCTGCGACCAGAGCTGCCCAAACACCAATCGCGCCAACGCAACCCGACTGCATCGCTGGGCTCAGCTCCAATCGCGCAGCCGCCCGCACCCCCGCCCGTACTCGATGCCCCTGCCGCCCCGGCGCCAACCCAGACACCGTCGGCCTCCGGCCCGACTGGCGGCGCCGCAGCGCCGTTGCCCCCGCCTCCCAGCACCGGGGCTCCCGCGCCGGCGCCATCGGTGCCCTTGGGTCCCCCGCCCACACCCTCACCCGCGGCACCCGTCGCGCCTGCCGGTCCCGCCGCGCCGAACGTCGCCCCGGCTGCAGCAGCGGGTGCGAGGCAGCGTGGGCGCCCCTGCGCCGGTGCCGGTTTCGGCAGCACGTGCCCATCGTGAGGCGGCCGCCGCGGCCGCGACAGCCGGTGCTCTGCGCCGTCGTTCGACCGGTAATGATCCCGCGATGCTCGCCCAGCGCATCGGCGCGGCCCTCAACTCCGGTATCACCGACGTCGGTTTCTTCTGGGTCACCGGCCTGGCGAAGGACGGCACGATCGTCGTCGCCAACAACTACGGCCTCGCCTACATCCCCGAGGGCATCAACCTGCCTGAGCACGTCAAAATGGCCACCGCCGACGAAGGCATCCCTGCCGCCGTCCGCGGCACCTGGGCGACGTATCCGATACTCGCCCTTCATGGTTGGGCTCAACACCACGACACCGAACTGCGTGCGGTCATCGCCACCGAGGACCAGTTCAAGGGGTTCGACCCCGGCGCTCCCAAGATCGTCCTACGTCCTGACGACATCCCCGAGAACGGGGCCATGGAGGGTCGGCACCGCCTGCAGGTGATCGCCCCCGATACCGCGATGAAGTTGGCCGCGGTGGGCTCGTTCGCACTTTCCGACCTTTTGCCCCCGCCTTCCACCGACGCCAACGCGCCTGAAGACCGACGATCGCAGCTGTGGTTCGAGGTGTTTCGTCCGCTGTTGAGCAATGTTCCCGACCGCGCTGTCGTGCAGCTCGCCGCATTTGTGAGTTACGCCGACCACGCACAGGAGCTGGCTCTGCACCGCGCGCACACTGCCATCGATCCCGCCGATCAGCGCGCAGCCATCGCCGATTGGATCTACTGGCAGCACCTGAGTGTGTTGATGTCCGACGCCATCGCTTCCGAAGCCACCGTCTGAGAAAGTGCCAAGGCACTGGGGCCAGACCCCCGATAATGGGTTGGTGGCCACTTCCATCTCAGCCGTCGAGGCGTCGCAGCCGGAACGCCTGGTGTCAGCGGCCGCGGAGGTCGGCGCACAGACCGCGCAACTCGACAACCTGATATCGGCGCAGCGCGATTCGGTCAACAGGCTGCGCGAGGAGTGGTCGGGGTCAGCGGCCGACGCCGCCGTATCGCGAGGCGAACAGAATGTCGCCAGCCAAGAAGCGCTGCGCGACAAGTTGCAGACACTGCAAGGGGTTTTGGCCACCGGCGGCGGGCAGCTTCGCTCGACGCGTACTGCACTGCTGGACATGGTCGCATCGTTGCGAAGCCAGGGTTGGCAGGTCTCCGACGACGGGGTCGCGACGCCTCCGCCGAATCTGCCCGATGTATTCCGCAGTTTTCCCCACGCCTACACGCTGATGATCCAGCGCCTCCTCGAGACGTACGACGGCATCGACGGTGACACCGCCGGCAGGGTTCCGACGTTCGGCGAGGGTGGCGACGGCTAGCCGCTCAGGCCGAATTCCGGCTAGCCGCTCAGCGGCTCAGCCGTGGAAAACCACCCAGCGCATCATGCTGTACATGTACACCGCTTCACATGCACCGGCCATCAGGCGTGCGAGGCGGTAGTCGACGCCGAAATATGTGAGCAGGCTGACCAGCCCGAGAATGAATGCCAGATAGTTGATCACGACGACCACCACGTAAATGCCCAACTGCGGCCCGACCGGAGCGTGCGACTGGAAGTTGAAGATGCGGTTGAGGACATATGCCACCGCGAACGCACACGCGTAGGCGACAGACACGGCGATCGGCACCGGCAACCGCAACTGCCCGTGCATCACGTAGAGCAGCGCCAGATCAACGCCGAACGTGAAGCTGTTGATCAAACAGAACCCGAGAAACGTCGGGGCGACAACGGAACTCAGCCCGAACGGCAGCCGGCCGACCACCTGGACGCAGAGACGGTGGAACCGCTCAACCGTTCCCGCCTTCGCGGGAGTCGACGACTCGACCGTCACATGTCCACGCTGACATGCACGGATGACCTGCGGTTGAGCAGTGGGCAAACTTCGGGCGGCGTGTCGGCCCCGTCAGGTCACCCCGAACATCGCAAGGAGTTCTGCTGTGCGCCACCAAATCAGGAGCACGAATAGCGCAAGCACCCCAACGGTGGCGGCGGCCTGCACGGCGGTGCGGGATTTGCGCGGTGCGTACACGTACGCGGCGGCGATGACCGCACCGGTGACAAGACCGCCGATGTGGCCCTGCCAACTGATGTTCTGGGAGCTGATCAACGGAATCACGAATGTGAACGCCAAGTTCAGCGCGATGAGCCCGATCACCCAGCGGACATCGAGGTTGAGCCGCTTGCCGACGACGAATGTCGCTCCGAATAGACCGAACACCGCGCCAGAGGCCCCCGCGGTCTGGGCGCCGAGCGATGACAGCAGGTAGACCAGGACTGATCCGCCCAGCGCACTCATCACGTACAGCGAGGTGAACCGCAGTCGGCCCAGCGCCGCCTCCAGCGGCGGGCCCACCACGTACAGCGCCCACATGTTGAACAAGATGTGGGTCAGGCCGTAGTGCAGGAACGCCGACGTCAACAGTCGGTACCACTCCCCGTCGGCCACCGCAGGCGAGAACAGCACGAGCTCGCGCTGCAGATCCGCCGACATGGTCTGCAGCGCGAACATGACCACGTTGATGCCGATCAGCACATACGTGACGAGCGGAGTCGCCGACGGCACACCACCGAACTGTGTGCGGGGCTGCCGGACGCTCTTGGCGCCGGCGTTGACGCACTCCGGGCACTGATGCCCGACAGCGGCATCGCGCATGCACTCAGGGCAGATGAACCGGTTGCAGCGATTGCACCGCACGTATGTCGCGCGGTCGGGGTGCCGATAGCAGGTCGGCGTCTGCTGCGGAGTGGTCATGCCTACAGCGTGCCGAACAGTTCGATCCAGTTGCCGTCGGGATCGGCGATGAACATCCAGCCCATGCCGGGCACCGGCTCGAACTCGGTGAGCGGCTCCACCACGTCGTAGGGCGATTCGGCGAAGGTCTCCGACAACCCGCGCAGGTCTTTCACGCCGATCGTGAAGTACCGGACGCCGGCTGCGGCTCGGCCACCGCCGGCGGTTGCGGGCAACGGTGGTGGTGTTTTGAAGGTCACGAGCTTGAGCACGCTGCCGCCCAGCGTGTACCGCCGCTGCGATCCGCCAGGAAACTCGATCTCGCCCTGAAACTCGAGCTCGAGGAACTCTTCGTAGAAGACGACCATCGCCTCGAGATTGGTCGTCACCAGACCCACCTCGATGCCCGGTGACAGCAGTTGCAGTTTCACGGTCGACTCGCTTCTCCAGAAGTGCTCTCCCCCAGCAGGTCTGCCGAAGGTTGATCCCAATGATCCATGTTGACGGCCGTAGCCAGCGGACGCCGCCGGACCGGGCCGTGCCTGCCCTTGGGCCACCCGACGACGATGTGGCCCGCCATCATCGAGTCCTCGGGCACTCCCACCGCGTCACGCAGCAGCTGTTCGCCACCGTAGGCGGCCCAACTCGTCAGGCAGGCGCCGAGACCCTGCGCGCGGGCGGCGAGCAGAAAGTTCTGCATCGCCGGGAAGATCGAACCACCCAGCAGCAGATCCGACGCCATCCGCAACCGCTTCTGCGGGAACAGCACCGTGGTGAACTTCCCGGCCCGGTCATCTAGCTCGTAGGTCGCCCGGTTGTCGCGAGCGCGCCTGCTGTCGTCGTTCGGGTCGGGCCTGCTCATCTCGTAGGCCTGCTCGATCACTTCCAGCGCCCGCGCCGCGGCCGTCGCCACCACCGCGCGCTGCTCGTCCGAACGCAGGACGATGAACCGCCACGCCTGTGCGTTGGCGCCCGACGGCGCCCAGGCCGCCGCCTGCAGGCAGCGCGCGAGGGTGGCGTCGTCCACAGGTTCGTCGGTGAAGCGACGGATCGTCCTGGCGGTGGACAGCACCTCCCAGACGTCGCTGCTTGCTCCCGTCATTCAACGTTCCCTTCCGACATCCGTCCGCGCAGGCACGAACCTACTGCCCCGCGCCCGTAACGATTTGGTCACTATCAAAATCACGATCAATTAAGGACGGCGGCCGAATTATGAGGGTTTTCAAGATCTCCACGCCGATCTGGCCGCCGGCTTATCCAATTCCGTTGAAATTGCGGCAGAAATCACACTCGCGGGATGTAACGCCATCATCGCTGGCAGTGCGGCTGCCGCCGGTCCGATCTGCGCCTCTTTCGTTTCGCTACCTTGGATTTCGGGCATGGGGGAACCAACGATTTCAAAGGAAGACAGGCAAATGAAGTTTCTTGATATCCAGGCGCGTCGACGGATCGTCGGCGCATGTGCAGCAGGCTCGATCCTCGGGGGATTGGCACTGGCGACCATCACCGCACCGTCGGCCATGGCCGGTCCGTGCGACGCCAGCGAGCTGTCGGGCACCGTCAGCTCAGCGACCGGTTCGGCCCGCGAGTACCTCGCCACCCACCCGGGCGCCAACCAGGCTGTGACGACCGCGTTCAGCCAGCCCCGCGACCAGGCGGCCACGACGTTGCGCGGGTACTTCACCGCCAACCCGGCTGAGTACTACGACCTGCGCGGCATTCTTGCGCCCATCGGCGACAAGCAGAGCCAGTGCAACGTGGCTGTGCTGCCACCGGACCTCGCATCGGCATACAGCCAGTTCATGGCCGGCTGATTCCGATCGAATCACGTAGCGAAAACCCGTCGTCACAGCCCTGCTGTGGCGGCGGGTTCTCGCACCCGGAAGTAACACTTTCCGGCGGCGCTTAGACTGACTTGATATGAGGCCGACGAGATCTGCTGCGCTTACCGCGGCGCTGCTCATCGCGGCCGGCGTTTCTGCTGGTCACGTGAATGCGCAGCCCACCGACGAGCCGACACCGCCAGCTGAGCCCACCGAATCGGCCGCCCCTGGGCCGGACGGGCAGCCTGCGGCGGCGCCAGCTGCCCCGAAGACGACCATCGACGCCGACGGCACGTATGCGGTCGGAAAAGACATCGTGCCGGGCACCTATTCGTCAGCGGGCCCCGTACCCGACGGGGCGTGCTACTGGAAGCGGACCAGCGGCAACGCGGTCATCGACAATGCGATGACCAAGAAGCCGCAGGTCGTGCAGATCATGGCGGGCGATACGGCGTTCACGACCAACGACTGCCAAACATGGCAGCTGACCAATGCCCCCGTACCGCCAGAGGGCTCACGCGACAGACATCCTGGCTCAACTCGGCAAGTTGATTCTGACCGGCCCGAAGGGCCCACAAGGCTCACTGAGCCAGGCGCCGCCCGACGCGGAGTCCCCGGCCGAGGAGTCCCCGCCCGACGGAACACTTGGCCCCATCGGGCGAACCGCCCGGGCCCTGACCATCACGATGGCCCCTGCCGCGACGAGGATCGGCCGGACCGCGGCCGCACGGCGCAGGCGACAGTCGTGACCGACGACGGCCGAATCCGCGTGCCGGCCGATCTCGACGCCGTGACCGCGGTCGGCGAGGAAGACCACTCGGGGGTCGATGCGGCGTCGATCGAGCGGATATGGCAGGCGGCCCGGTACTGGTATGAGGCCGGCATGCATCCGGCGATCCAGCTGTGCCTGAGGCACAACGGGAAAGTCATCCTGAACCGCGCCATCGGCCACGGCTGGGGAAATGCGCCGACCGACCCTCTTGATGCCGAAAAGATACCGGTCACAACGGATACGCCGTTCTGCGCCTATTCGGCGGCCAAGACGATGTCCACGACAGTCGTACACATGCTCGTCGAACGCGGTCATTTCTCGCTCGATGACCGGGTGTGCGAGTACCTGCCGACCTACACGAGCCACGGCAAGGACCGCACCACCATCCGGCACGTGATGACCCACAGCGCGGGCGTTCCCATCTACACCGGTCCGCGCCCAGACCTGAGCCGCATGAACGACAGCGAGTACACGCGCGAGAAGTTGGGGGAACTCAAGCCGTTGCACCGGCCCGGACTGGTGCACATCTACCATGGCCTGACATGGGGGCCACTGATCCGCGAGATCGTTTCGGCCGCCACCGGCAAGAGTATTCGGGAAATCCTGGCCGCCGAGATCCTCGATCCGCTCGGCTTCCGCTGGACCAATTACGGTGTTGCGCCGCAAGATGTTCCACTCGTAGCGCCGAGCCACGCGACCGGCCGGCCCGCGCCCGCACCGCTGGAAAAAGTGTTCAGCCTCGCCACCGGCGGATCGATGCAGAAGATCATCCCGTACTCCAACAGTCCTGCGTACCTGACCACCGTGCTGCCCTCGTCGAACACCATCTCCACCGCCGACGAGTTGTCGCGATTCGCAGAGATTCTGCGGCGCGGAGGGGAACTCGACGGCGTCCGGGTGATCGGCGAACAGACACTTCGCGGTGCCGTCAAACAGTGCAGGCGGCTGCGGCCCGACGTCGCGTCCGGCTTGATGCCGTTGCGGTGGGGCACCGGATACATGCTGGGCTCCAACAGGTTCGGGCCGTTCGGCCGCAACGCGCCTGCTGCGTTCGGCAATACCGGCCTGACGAACATCGCGGTGTGGGCCGACCCCGAGCGCGGGCTCGCGGCCGGTCTCATCAGCAGCGGCAAGCCCGGCGCGCATCGTGAGGCCAAGCGGTATCCCGCGCTGTTGGACCTCATCACCGCGGAGCTACCGCGGGCCGGCTGATCAGGACAGCGGCCGGTTCTCCCGAATACCGCGGTAGAAGCCGCGCCGCACGATCAGCGACATCAGAATCCGTTCGAACGACCAGGCGGGGAATCGGAAAGGCTTCCCGTTCGGCGCGAAGACCTCGAGCCCGTCCGGCTGGATCCCGAGCACCGAACCCCACCTTCTGCTCGCGGGGCGGAAGGAGCGCAGGGGCCGGTCGGCGAACTCGGCCAGGATGTTTCGTGCGAGCAGGCCGTCGGCGCGGTTGCGGGCTGACGTGCGGAGCGGATCGGTGGCCGCGACATCGCCGACCGCGAACACGCCGGGGTGATCGGGCACCCTCAGCTCGGGTGTCACCCGAACGAAGCCGTGCTCGTCGAGAAGCTCTGCGGGCAGCCATTCCGTGTTGGGCCGCACTCGACCGATCGCCCACAGCACGGCGTCCGCGGACGCGGACGGCTGCCCGGTGCTGAATTCGACCGGCGCGCTGGTGATGTCATCGCAACCGAAGCCGTCGGGAATGACCGCGCGGTGGCCAGGATGCAGTCCGACCCCGAATTCGACCAGTTGGCGGTGCACCCGCTCCCAGACCCTGGTGTGGTGTTGCTCCAGCGCGCGCTCGCCGGGGAAGTACAGATCGACCCGTTTACCCGGCCAGATCCTGGCGAGGTTGGCCGCGCTGCTCACCGCTGCCGCGCCGCCGCCGATCACGATCACCGAGTCGGCGGCGGCCAGGCGGTCATGGACACCGAGTAGCCCGGCCTCGATCTCGTCGGCCGACTCCAGGTCGGGCCTGCGCCAGAACCCGTTCGTGACTCCCGTCGAGATCACCAGCGCGTCATAGGGTTCGACAACGGCAGTGCCGTCGGGGCGGTCCAGGAAAACCTTGCGCGCGGCCAGATCGACACCGGTCAGCGTCCCCTGAACGGTGCGCACCCGGTCGAGACCACGGAACTTGTCGAATGAAATCCAGTTGTGCCGGGCCCAGTCTCCAGGCCGGGAAAGCCGCCAGCCCAATTCCTGCCCGCTGACGAGGCCCGGCTTGACTGAGATACCGACGACATCGGCGTGCTTCGCGAGCTTGATCGCGGTGAGGACGCCACTGTCACCCAACCCGGCTATGACCACGCGCATTCGGTCACCATAGCGGGCCGGTGTCAGCGCAGCTTTTCGCCGTAGACGCGTTCCACCGTCATCGCCATCAGCACCCTGCGATCAGACACCATCACCGACCGGTATTCCTCCCAGTCGGGATGCTCGCCGGCGGCGCGGCGGTAGTAGTCGACGAGCGCCTCGACCTCCGGGCCATTCGGATCCGACCCCGGCCCGGTGAGTGCAACCGATCCCTCGGCGGTGGCCCAGGCCCATCCGTCGGCACTGGTGACCTCGACTGCGGCGCGCGGGTCGCGGCGCAGGTTGGCGGTCTTGGCGCGACCCTCGGTCATCGACACGTAGAGGACGTCGGTGTCGCGGTCGTAGAACGGTGTCACCGGGGACAGCTGCGGCAGACCGTTGGATTTGATGGTGGCGAGTACGCCGAGTCTGCTTTCGGCGAGGAGCGTGCGCGGGTCAAAGGTCATGTGTTGGGCAACCCGGTCCGACGCGACGGCTATTCCGTGTCAGTTCGACGGAACGTCGATGCGCACCCGGTACATCTTCGGCCAGTACTTGCCGGTGATGAGGAATTCGTCGCCGTCGATGTGCGCGATGCCGTTCAGCACTTTCTGGTGATCGCGGCCCGCCTCACCGGCCAGCTCGCTGGCATCGACGACGGCGTTCACCTTGCCGGTCGCCGGGTCGATCCGCACGATCGTGTCGGACATCCAGACGTTGGCCCACACCTGCCCGTCCACGCAGTCCAGCTCGTTGATGTTGTTGACCGGCTTACCGTCTCGCGTGACGCCGACGGAGCCCGTCTCGGCAAAGGTTGTCGGGTCGTGGAACCTCAGTCGGTCGCTGCCGTCGCTGCGGATGAGTAGGTCCCCGTCGTTGCACAGCCCCCAGCCTTCGCCGTTCACAGGCACCTCCCGTACGGGGGTGAGGGTGTTCTTGTCCCATTCGACGGCGACGCCGTCCTGCCAGGTGAGTTCCCAGATCCGGTCGCCGACGACGGTGATTCCCTCACCGTAATAGTTGTTGGGCACCGCGGCCGAGCGGCGAACAGCGCCCGTCTCCGGATCGAGTTCGCGCAACTGGGACTGACCCGCGACGCCGGTGCCCTCGTAGAGGGTGGGGCCGTCGAACTCCAGGCCCTCGATCCACGCCGAGGTGTCGTGAGGCATCTCAGAGAGCACGACGGGCGTCACGACCGGGATGGGTCCCTTCGATGTGCTCGTCTCGGTGGCTGCCGATGGTTGTCCGCTGCCACAGCCTGCGACTAGGGCGATCACCGCGCCGGCCAAGATGGCCGGACTCAAGCCCCATCTCCGGTCACCATTGCTCATTGCGGTCCCGTCATTTGATTGCGGCACTCCGAAGTTCGACATATGAACGTTCGATCGCCGCGGCCAGACTCGAGACGTCGGGCAGCGCCTGCGGGTCGGTGCAGAGCCCGATTCCGAGTACGCCGGCACACGAGATCGCCGAGATGCGCAGAGCGTGGTGAACGGCCGGTTCCGACGACGAGAACAGGTGCAGCACCCGGCGGCCGGCGACTCCCACGGGACCGGAAGGTCCGGGAACGTTGGAGATGGAGACGCTGAACTCGCGGGCGCTCTTGGCGAACCGTCGCACGGCGGTGCCGACGTGGCCCATGCGGCCGAGGGCGTGCAAGAAGTCGTAGAGCTCTTCCGCGTCGTCGAGTTGCTTGCGTTCCCTGGTCTCCGCGCTGATCTTGTCGAGCCGCACCAGCGGATCCTCCTCCTCGACCGGGAGGTCGACGTTCATGAAGGAATCGCGATTGCCGAGATCGGTCGACGCCTCGTCACGATGGTGAAGGCTCACCGGGACCTGCGCCCGCAGGTGCGGCGCCCGCGGCGCCGGATGCGAGCCACTCGCGCAGGCCCCCCGCGACGATGGCGAGCAGGACGTCGTTGACCGTGGCGCGGGTGGGCCGCGCGGCGCCGACCGCCTTCACCTCCTCCAGCGAAGCGACGGCGAAGGCCAACTCACGCGAGCCGGTGATCGGGCGGTCGAACGGTGACTCGGAGCCACGGTGGCCGAGCTCGCGAAGTAGTGCCCCGGGCATCCGCAGTGCTTCGGCCAGGGCGCCGGGTGGCCCCGCCGAGCGCACGCCGGTCCGCGCACCTTGGCCCGGCGCCTCGGGTTGCGGGTCCCAGAGCACCTCGTGAAGGAAGCGGACCGCCGCGATGCCGTCGGCCATTGCGTGGTGAATGCGGACTGCGATCGCCTCCCTGCCGTCGTCGAGCGGGCCGATGACATCGAAGGCCCACAGTGGGCGCCCTCGGTCGAGATGTTCGGACATCAACGCGCTGACGGCCTGCCAGAGGTCGGTCTGCGAGGCGCAGTCTGGGGCGGGCCGGCGACGGACGTGGTCGCGGACGTCGAATCCGGTCGCCGTCACCCAGCGTGGCTCGTCGGCGGAGGTGTCGACGCGCTGCAGAGCACGGGGCTGCGCCAGAACACGTTCGGCCACGGCGGCTCTCAGCGCATCGATGTCGAGTGGCGCGGCGCCCGGCTCGAGAATGACCAGCTTGAGCGTGTGACCGGTGATGACCGCCGATTCAAGTCCGAGGATGCGCGCGTCATCCTCGGAGAGCCGATCGGAATTCTCGCGGACCATTGCGGCCAGAGTACTGGCCGCCTCGCGCCCTCTCGCCCGTCACGGGTTGACGGCGTCGATCGCACGGTAGATCCGTTGCTCGCTCACCGGACGTGGAGTGCCGAGTTGCTGCGCCCACAGACTGACCCTCAGTTCCTCGATCTGGCGCTCGATGTCGCGGATGTCGTCGGCGGCCGCGCGGGCCGGTGACAGTGCGCCGACGAGGTCGTCGAGCGCGAACTGGACGTCGTGCACGCGTTGCATCCTCTCGCGGTCCGCGCCCACGGAATGCGGCAAGCGGTCCAGCCGACGGCCGATGGCGGTCAGGTAGCGGATGAGATCCGTCAGCCGGCCCGCCCCGGTGACGGTGACGAAGCCATTCGGCAAGAGCCGGCCGATCTGCTCGCGGATGTCGGCGATCGCATCGGCTTGCGCGGGTACAGGTTTGGTGGGCAGCGCCAGCTCAACCTCGTGGGCCGCCGCGAGCACCTTTTCGACCTGGCCGAGGATCGCCTGTGTCGTGGGCACGAGTTGTTGGGCGACGCGATCCTGCAGCGCGATGAACTCGGCGCGGGTCCACGCCGGTGCCGACGCGAGCCTGTCGGTCGCTGCGTCGGCGCAGTCGTCGAGCAACGCCTGCAGAGATCCGTCGGGATTGGCGCCCAGCACCAGGCGGGCGCGCGGATCCAGTTGTCGTTCAAGGCTCTTCACCGGCGAAGGGACGGCCAGGCGCAGCAGCCTACGGGTTCCGAGCACCATCGCGGCCGCCTGCTCGGCCGCGGTCGGGAACACGCGCACGTCGACCGTGGTGCCCGCATCGACCAGTGCCGGGTAGCCCCTCACCGCATGGGCGCCGCTGGTTCGTTCGACGGTGCGGGGCAACTCCTCGAGGTCGTCGGGCCACGCGCGCAGGCCTGCGCGTTCGAGTTCGCCTGCGACCGCCTGGGCGACGGCCTGACGGATCGGCGCAGCGAGCTCTGATTGCAGAACCTCGAGATCCTTTCCACGCGCGACCTCCTTGCCGTCGGACTCGACGGCGAACGTGACCCGAAGATGCGGCGGCAGCTTGTCGAGGTCGAACGCGTCGATCGGCACGAGGATCCGGGTCAGGCGATGCAGTTCACGCTGAAGTGCCTGAAGTATCGGTTCGCCGTCCGGGGCGATCGCCGCGAGCACGGCTCGTGCGGTATCCGGTGCGGGAACGAAGTTGCGGCGCAGGTCCTTTGGCAGCGACTTGATCAACGCGGTGATGAGCTCTTCACGCAGAGCCGGTACCTGCCAACTGAATTCGTCACCACCGAGGCGGGCCAGCACCTCGACGGGTACGTGCACCGTCACGCCGTCGTCCTCGGCCCCCGGTTCGAACCGGTACGTCAAGGGCAGGGAAAGGTCGTCGGCGCGCCACGCGTCCGGTTGCTCGACGACGTCGTCGTCCTTGCGCAGCAGGTCGTCACGGGTCAGAGTGAGCAGGTCGGGAGTCTTGTGCCGCTGCTTGCGCCACCAGGCGTCGAAGTGCCGCGCCGAGACGACGTCGGCGGGGATGCGCGCGTCGTAGAAGGCGTAGATCTCTTCGTCCCCGACGAGAAGATCACGGCGACGCCCACGCTCCTCCATCTCCGCTAGTTCCTCACGCAGCGCGGCGTTGTCACGCAAGAAGTGGTGGCTGGTCTGCCAGTCGCCCTCGACCAGCGCGTGCCTGATGAACAGATCGCGGGCCAGCTGCGGGTCGAACTGCGCGTACCCGACACGACGGCCGACCACGAGCGGCAGGCCGTACAGCGTCACCCGCTCGAAGGCCATGACCTCGCCGCGGCGGGCGCCCCAGTGCGGCTCGCTGTAGCTGCGTATGACGAGATGCGCGCCGACCCTTTCGATAACCTCCGGCCCGATGCGCGCTGCGATGCGCCCGTACAGCCTGCTGGTCTCGACGAGGTCGGCGACGACGATCCAGCGGGGCGGGCGCTTGGTGAGCACCGAGCCCGGAGCGAGGACGAACTTCACGTTGCGCGCACCCTGAAAATCGCGAGATTCGCCCTCGCGCAGCCCGATGTGTGACAGCAGGCCGGCCAGCAGCGCCGCGTGCACACGCGCAGGGTCAGCGGGTTCGTGATCGTCGGACTCCCTGATACCGAGGTCGCGCGCGATGCTGCGCAGCTGCCCGGTGAGGTCCTGCCATTCGCGAATGCGTAGGTAGTGCAGGAACTCTGCACGGCACATCCGGCGAAACGCGTTGCCCGACCGTTCCTTTCGTTGCTCACCGAGGTAGCGCCACAGGTTCAGATAGGAGACGAAATCCGAGTGCTCATCGGCGAACCTGGCATGCTTCTGGCGCGCGGCCTCCTCACGGTCGATCGGCCGTTCGCGCGGGTCGGGGATCGACAACGCGGCGGCAAGTACGAGGATCTCTCGCACGCAGCCCTCTTCGGCGGCCTGCAGAATCATTCGGCCGAGTCGTGGGTCCAGGGGCAGTTGCGCAAGGCGGCGGCCGATGTCGGTGATGCCACCGTCGGCGTCGAAAGCACCGAGTTCGACCAGCAGTGCGACGCCGTCGCGGATGCTGCGGCGCTCAGGTGGGTCAAGAAACCCGAATGTCTCTATGTCGCCGAGGTTCAGCGCCGCCATCTGAAGGATGACCGCGGCCAGGTTGGTGCGCAGGATCTCCGGATCGGTGTAGCGCGGTCGCGATTCAAAGTCGCCTTCGGAGTAGAGGCGGATACACACACCGGGGGCGGTGCGTCCCGACCGGCCCGCTCGCTGGGCGGCCGACGCCTGCGAGATCGGCTCGATCGGCAGCCGCTGGACCTTCGTCCTGCGGCTGTAGCGCGAGATGCGGGCGGTGCCGGGATCGACGACGTAGCGGATCCCGGGCACCGTCAGCGATGTCTCGGCGACGTTGGTGGCCAACACGATTCGTCGGGTGCTCCGGCTCGGCTGAAAGACCCGCTGCTGTTCGGCGGTCGGCAGGCGGGCGTAGAGCGGCAGCACCTCGGTGTGTTTATCGACAAAGCCGCGCAGTGCTTCAGCTGGTGTCGCGGATCTCACGCTCACCCGAGAGGAACACCAGGACGTCGCCGGGCGGTTCGGCCTCCAACTCCTGCACCGCATCGACGATGGCCTCGGTCGGATCGCGTATTTCGGTGCGGACCACTTCGTGATCGGGATCGTCGGGGTCATCGGCATCATCGGCCGGTACCGGGACCTCCAGCGGCCGGTACCGGATCTCGACCGGATATGTCCGCCCCGACACCTCCACGATCGGCGCCCCCGAGAAGTGCGCTGCGAAACGCTCCGGCTCGATGGTGGCGGAGGTGATGATCACCTTGAGGTCGGGCCGTCGCGGCAGCAGCTCACGCAGGTAGCCGACGAGGAAGTCGATGTTGAGGCTTCGCTCGTGCGCCTCGTCGAGGATCAGGGTGTCGTAGCGCAGCAGCCGACGGTCGCGCTGGATCTCGGCGAGCAGGATGCCGTCGGTCATCAGCTTCACAAGCGTGCGGTCGCTCGCCTGGTCGGTGAACCGCACGGTGTAGCCGACGGCCTCACCCAGCGGGGTGCCCAACTCATCGGCGATGCGCTGGCCGACCGTGCGTGCGGCGAGGCGGCGAGGCTGGGTGTGACCGATCGTGCCGCGGATACCGCGGCCGAGTTCGAGGCAGATCTTGGGCAGCTGAGTGGTTTTACCCGAGCCCGTCTCGCCGGCGACGATGACGACCTGATGGTCGGTGATGGCCTTGGCGATCTCGTCGCGTCGCGAGCTGACCGGGAGATCGGGATAAGTGATGGTCGGCACGGCCGCCAGGCGGGTGGCGACGAGCCCTTCGGCCGCCGCGATCTGCTCGGCGACCCGGCGCAGCTTGTCCGGTCCCGCGCCGCGAAGGTTGGCCAGGCGTCGCCCGAGACGGGCGGCATCGCGGATCGTCAAGCCGTCGAGGCGCTTGCGAAGCTGCGCGACTGACAGCTCAGACACTGTCAGGGCTTGTCGGGCGACCAGTAGGCGAGCATCTCCGCGAAGGTCAAAAACGCCGGAGTGGAGACCCCGTAGGTCGCCTCGAGGTGGATGCTCAATGGGAAGCCGAGCTCGCCGACGCCGTCGATCACACGCTTGTAGAGATCGACCATCAGTTGGCGCTTCTCGGCGGGCTCGGCGGCGGCCAACTGCCTGACGAACTCCTGCTCGCCGGCGACCGCGGCATTGCCCGGATCCTGGATGAGCCAGTCGACAAGGCGGATCTTGGACTCCACCTTCGGTACGAAGCCGAATGACAGCAGGATCTCAGGCCGGTGGTCGGTCTCCTTGGCGAACTTGCGCAGGAAGCCGACGATCGCGTCCGAGTACAACAGCTGCGTCATGCCGTAGGTCGCACCCTGGTCGCACTTGAAGTTGAACCGCCCGTGCTCGCCTTCCCGGGTCGGGATCAGGATCACGCCGCGGTTGGGTACCAGGTCGTCATAGATGGACAGCGCGTCGGTCGGGGCAACGCCGGAGCCTTCGCCGTCGTTCATGGTGCGCGGCACACCGACGAAGGCGATGCCGTCGAATCCGGCGGAGCTGAGGTCAACCAGCCGTTGCCGCAGCACCTGTTTGTCCATGAACGCCGTCACCTGCGTGCACAGGCCGTTCACGCCCGACAACTCGGGCCTGATGGTCGTCCAGAACTCCAGGACGTCCATCTTCGGCTTCATCTCGATCGGCCGGTCGTCGTCCTCTTCGATCATTCCGGGGATCATCACGTGCCGGATCCGGCCCTCGAGGCCGGCTTCCGCGGAGCAACGCAGCACTTTGTGCGCTTCCTCGAGCGCCTGCTCACGGCCTCTTTCCACATTCGGCGCCACGAGCTCGAGCGCGATGGTGTTCAGAGTCACCGGAATGCTCCTACTGCTCTTGATCAGGCGAAACTTCCCTCGACATGGGCAGGTCGACGATGACCTCTGACGCATTTGCCGGGAGCCTCACCTTACAGACCCCGCCTGTGCCCCTCCGTAGTCTGGGTGATGTGAGCGTTGCACCCGAGACGGGCCCCGACACAGGTATTGCCCTGGACGACCGCTTCGCGCGCGAGTTGCCCGAGCTGGCCGTCCGCTGGCAGGCCGAAGCCGCCCCAGAACCGCGCCTGCTCGTCCTCAACGAGCCCCTGGCCACCCAACTCGGCATCGACGCCGGCTGGCTGCGCGGCCAGGACGGGCTGCGCTTTCTCATCGGCAACCTGGTCCCCGATGGTGCGGTGCCGGTGGCCCAGGCCTACTCCGGACACCAGTTCGGTGGTTACGTTCCGCGCCTCGGCGACGGCCGGGCGCTGTTGCTGGGCGAAGTCGCGACGGCCGACGGCAGCCTTCGCGACCTTCACCTCAAGGGTTCGGGGGCCACCCCGTTCTCGCGCGGCGGCGACGGTTTTGCCGGGGTCGGGCCGATGCTTCGCGAATACATCATCAGCGAGGCCATGCACGCGCTGGGTATCCCGACCACCCGGTCGCTGGCCGTGGTCGCCACCGGGCGCTCCATCCAACGCGAGACGCCGCAGCCGGGGGCCGTGCTCACCCGCGTCGCGAGCAGCCATCTGCGCGTCGGCACCTTCCAGTACGTGGCGGCCGGCGGTGATATCGACTTGTTGCGACGGCTGGCCGATCACGCCATCGCCCGTCACTACCCGGATCTGGCCCAGGCCGACAATCGCTACCTCGCGTTGTTCGACGCCGTGGGGTCCGCGCAGGCGGCGCTGATCGCGCAGTGGATGCTCGTCGGGTTCGTGCATGGCGTGATGAACACGGACAACATGACGATCTCGGGCGAGACGATCGACTACGGGCCGTGCGCGTTCCTGGATGCCTATGACCCAGAGACGGTCTTCAGCTCGATCGACTCGTGGGGGCGCTACGCCTACGCCAACCAGCCGTCCGTCGCGGGGTGGAATCTCGCCCGCTTCGCCGAGACGCTGCTGCCGCTGATCGACGACGACCAGGACCGCGGGGTGGCTCTTGCCCAGGAGAGCCTCAGCGGAATCGGCGCGCAGATCCAGTCCGCGCTGGCGACGGGCATGCGCGCCAAGCTCGGGCTGGCCGGCAGTATCGACGAGCAGGTCGCCACACCGTTGATCAACGACGGACTCGCACTACTCGCCGCCAGCCACGTCGACTTCACATCGTTCTTCCGTCATCTCGGCCGGGCCGCCCGCGGCGACACTGAACCGGCGCGCGGAATGTTCATCGACCTCGCGGGGTTCGACGACTGGCTCACGCGGTGGCGTGCGCTGAGTCCGGACGCCGAGGTCATGGACCGGGTCAACCCCGTCTACATCGCGCGGAACCATCTCGTCGAGGAGGCGTTGGAGGCGGCGACCGCCGGGGATCTGCAACCGCTGGATCGGCTGCTGGATGCCGTGAGCGCCCCCTACGACGAACGGCGCGGCCTTGAGCGGTACGCCGAACCCGCGCCCGAGGATTTCGGCAAGTACAGAACCTTCTGCGGAACGTGACCGGGGCCTGATCCCATTGCCCTAGGCAATGTCCGGCTCGAGCGCCGCGACGTCGCCGCTGCCTGCGGCCAGATGAGCCAGCGCGAACCGCAGACGTTTCCTGCCACGGGCCACCCTGGACATGACGGTTCCCATCGGCACGTCCATCAACTCCGCGGTCTCGGCATACGTGTATTCCAGGACGTCGGCGTAGTACATCGCCGTCCGGAACCCCTCGGGCAACGTCGCCATGGCCGATGTGATCTCGTTGTTCGGCGACCGCATCGAGGAATTCCGCCTCGGCGGAACGTGCGGCTTCAGACAGCCAGGACAGGTCCCGGTCGGCGATCTCCTCGAGGGAGACCTCGGCGGGTCGGCGCTGTTTCGCCCGGTACCCACTCACCCACCGGTTGTAGAGGATCCGGAAGAGCCACGCCTTGACGTTGGTGCCGTCGGTGAAGGTGTGGAATCCCGTGTATGCGTGCATCAGCGCGTCCTGCAGCAGATCCTCGGCATCTGCGTCGGAACGGGTCAGTCGCCGGGCACCGCGGGACAGCATGTCGAGCAGGGGCTCCACCTCACAGGTGAAGCGTGCGGCGACATCGGTATCGGGCTCGGGTGTACCGGTGACTACCTTCATGATGACCCTCCAGATGCTCGGCGTTGGCTCTTGTCATGAGCCTTGCGGCCTGGGGCCCGAAACGAACCCTTGCAAATCCGTAGTCGAGAATCCGTAGTCCGTAGTCGGGGCCGCGGCGTCCTGCGCCCTAACGGGTTGATCAGACGCATGTCGTAGCTGGAATCAACCCGTTAAGCGCGCTGAGCCCCTAAACCGCCGCGGCTGGCACCGTGCGGAAGCTGATCGCCATCCGGTTGTAGGCATTCATGAGACTGATCGCGATCGTCAGGTCCACCAGTTCCTTGTCGCCGAAGTGCGCCGATACGGCTTCGTAGTCGCTGTCGGGAACGCCGGTTGTCGATACCCGCGTGACAGTCTCGGCCCACGCGAGGGCGGCCTTCTCGCGTTCGTCGAACAGCTGTCCCGCTTCGTGCCATACCGGGATCAGGGCGATCTTCTCGACTGCGACGCCGAGTGCCCGCAACTCACGGGAGTGCAGGTCGATGCAGTAGGCGCAGCCGTTGATCAGCGACACCCGCAGGTTCACGGCGGCCAGCAGCGTCGGCGCCAGTCCTGATTGGCTTACGTACACATGCACGCCCGCAAGCGCCTTTACGCCGCGGGGAGCACCTTCGTTGTAGTTGATGCATTCACTCATGACTTGAGCCTTGAAGGCGGGGCGCGACAACGGACGCTGATCATCGCGTGCAGTCGTCGTTTGGCAACCCGTGGTTTCGTTCTAACCGGCCCACGACATCGTGCGCAGTTGCCTGCGTGAGCTGATTCCGAGCTTCACGAAGACCTTCCGAAGATGCCACTCGACGGTGTGGGTGCTGATGAACAGCTGGGCACCGATCTCCTGATTCGTCATGCCCTCACCGGCCAGCCGGGCGATCTGGGCCTCCTGGGCCGTGAGCTCGCCACCGGAGGTGACCGGCTGCTTGCGCACCTTCTCGCCGGTGGCGATCAGCTCACGGCGGGCGCGATCCGCGAACGCCGCCGCGCCCATCCGGGTGAACATCTCGTGTGCCTCGTTGAGTTGGCCGCGGGCATCGACACGGCGGTTCACGCGGCGCAGCCATTCGCCGTAGCACAACCGGGCGCGGGCTAGATGCACCACGACCGCGGTGCGACCCAGGCGTTCGATGGCCTCGGTGAAAAGCGCATCGGCGCGGTCGTCGTCGGCCAGCATGGCCTGGGCAGCCGCCACTGCGCCTCGGCCCCAATCCGTCTCGCTCGAGCCGGCGCGTCCTTCGAACCGGCGCAGCGCCTGCTCCGCGGCCTTCCTGTCGCCGGTGCGCGTGGCAGCTTCGACCAGTTCGTAGAGAGACCAGTTGAAAAACCCGAAGTCCCCGTACTCGCATGCTTCGCGCGCGGCGGTGTACGCCTCTTCGTATCTGCCGAGTCCGTTGTGGAGCAGGGCGGTCGCATATCCGGTCAGACCGCGTAATCGGCCTTCACCGGTTGTGATTGCGTCTGCGGCGGCCGCTTCGATCAGTGGAAGGGCGTGCGCCGGGTCGCCACGCCAGGCCGTCAGGAGCAACGTGTGATATCGGACGGGCGCATGGTGGCCGGTCGCCGCCGTGATCGAATCGGCCTCCTCGATCAATGTTGCGGCCGTTGTGAATTCACCGGCCAACAGGTGCGTTCCCGCGCGGTAGATCAGCGCCCGTGGAAGCCCGGCCAGCGCTCCCGTGTCGCGGGCGTGCCGCACCGCGGCGGTGGACAGGTCGACCACGATTGCGTCGTCCCACAGTTCGTGGGCGGCGGACTCCTGCAGGATCGGGAATGCCGGAACCGTGAGCCAGCGCCCGACGGAGCCCTCACCTGACTGCGCCTGCTCGCGCATGCCGTCCAACGCGACGCGCAGCGATCCGCTGCCGGAGGCCGCCTCACCGGAGATCCGTTCGGCGATCCCCTTGAGGAGGTGGTCGACGGCGCGCGGCAGCTCACGTTCGCCGCCCACCGCGAGTTGCGCAGCAGCCACCACCTCCGACAGGGTGCCCGGTTCACCGAGCCGTCCGGCATACATCACCGCGGCGAGCGCCTCCAGATAGCTCTCGCGGGACGCGTAGTCATCGACGCCTTCCAGTTGTCTGGCCGCCTCGAGTAGCCGCGGTGCCGTATCGCTGAGCCGGGCTGCGCCGGTGTCGCCGCCGCGGCTGCGTTCGAACTCCATCTGCGCGCGCAACCTCACCACCTGCGCTCGTTGGAGTTCGGTCAGTGGGCTTGTCTCGGCGATCGTCAGTAGTTCATGCGCGGCTTCGGGCGCCGCAGCGTCCCGTTTGGCGAGTGCCGCGGCGAGTGCCCTCGCACCGCGCTGCTCGGGATCCGCGGTCAGAGCGGTGGCGCGCTCGAGAAAAGTCGCCGCCGCCGCGACGCCGCCCCTGCTCTGGGCGCGGCCCGCCGATGCCTCCAAATCCGCGGCCACCGCGTCGTCGGGTCCGGCCGCGGCGTTCGCGGCGTGCCATGCCCGCCGGTCGGGGTCGGACTCGGGATCGGTGGCTTCGGCCAACGCCCGATGGACAGCCCTGCGCTCGGCGAGGTCGGCCGCACGGTAGGCGGCCGAGCGCACCAGCGGATGGCGAAAGCGCATGCGCGGGCCGAATTCGACGACGCCGGAGGATTCGGCAGGCCCCAATGCGTCCACGGGGATCCCCATACGGGCTGCCGCCCTGAGGAACAACGCGGCATCGCCGACCGGTTCGGCCGCCGCGACGAGTAACAGCCGTTGCGTGTCTACCGGTAGTGCCTGGATTCGTTGGACGTACTTCTCTTCGAGCGCACCCGCCGTCGAGCCTGTGTCGGAGATCCAGAATCCGCCGGCGAGCTCGGTCGCAGGCACGTTGCGCGGCACCTCGAGAAGCGCCAGCGGGATTCCGCGAGTCTCGGCGACGACGCGGTCCCGCACCCGTGGGTCGATTCCGCCCACCATCACCGACTCCAGCAGACCTCGCGCTTCGCTGTCCGACAGTCCGCCGATCGTCAGTTCCGGCAGCCCGGCCAAAACGCCGGGGTTATCTCGCACCCCGAAGACCATGGCCACCGGCTCGGCCATCAGGCGCCGGGCGACGAAGCCGAGGGTCTGCACCGATACCTGGTCGAGCCACTGTGCGTCGTCGATGACACACAGCAGGGGTTGGGCTTCGGCGGCCGCGGCCATCAGACTCAGCACGGCCAAGCCGACCAGGAACCGGTCCGGAGTCGGCCCGACGCCTCGGCCGAAGGCGACGTTCAGTGCGTTGCGCTGCGGTTCGGGCAACTGATCGAGGTGTTTCAGCAGCGGCGCGCACAGCTGCTGCAGGCCGGCGTACGCGAGTTCCATGTCGGACTCGACGCCTGATACCTGGATTGTGCGGAACGCCTGGGACGATGAAGCCAGCTCGGCGGTGTACCCCAGCAACGCGGTCTTTCCGACACCGGCCTCGCCGCGGAGCACCAGCACCTGACACGCGCCCGACTGAACGGTCGCGATCAGGCCCCGTAACATCTCGCATTCGCTTGCGCGACCGCGAAGACGTTGCCTCCCATACCGTTCCGCCATTGTCTCCACCGCAATTGTTTGCAGCAGCTTACCGGCAGGCCCGGCTCCGGTTTCGTGCGGTGTGGCAGACGGCGCCCGGCCTACCCCTCGATGAACGTCACGTTCTCGTCGAGCGGCACCCGGCCGTTGTCGACGAAACTCACGGTCGGGTCCTCATACCCGATGGACATGCCGCAGAAGAGCATGAGTTCCGGCGGTGGCGACGTCACCGCGTCGACCGATTTGCGCACCTGCGACCACGCCATCTGAGGGCAGCTGTGCAGCCCCTCGGCGCGCAGCAGCAGCATCACGGTCTGCAGATACATACCGAGGTCGGACCATTGCGCCATGCCGAGGTCGCGGTCGATGTAGCAGAACAGGGCCACTGGGGCGCCGAAGCAGTCCCAGTTCCCGATGGCGGCTCGGGTGCGCGCCTCCCAGTCGTCACGCGCGACGCCCAGTGCGGTGTAGCGGTCCCTGCCGAACGCCGCTCGGCGGTCACCGTACGGGGACTTCAGATCGGGCGGATACATCACGTACTCGCGTTCGTCCCACGGGTCGCCGGCGGCCACCCGCTCTGTGGCGACCTTCTTCAGCTGTGCCAGCGCCTCGCCGGTCACGATGTAGAGGTTCCACGGCTGGATGTTCGATCCCGACGGCGCCCTGGCCGCCGCGGACAGCACGCGTTCGATCACCTCCCTCGGCACGGGTTCGTCGGTGAATGCGCGTACCGCGCGTCGTGACGTGACCGCCTCGTAGACGTCCATCGCCTTGTTCGTCCTTTCTGCTAAGCCTTCGCGGCCGATTCGAGAATCCACTCCTCGAAGCGGGTGTCGAACAGGTTCGCGCCACTGCCGGGGACCAGGGTGCGCTCTTCGAGCTCGATGCCCCAGTACCGTGCTTCTGGATCGGCGATCACCTTGCGGGAGTCGCCGCGTGCGGTCAGCGCGATCCTGATGGCGTCGGGGAGCAGAAACGCCTCAGGGCCGCCGATTTCGACGATTCCGTTCGCCGGTTCGTCGACGGCGGACATGGCGACACCTTCCGCGACGTCGGCGCCGGCCATCGGCTGGAAGAGTGCCGGTGGCATCCGCACCGTGTCCCCTTCTGTCGCAGAGTCGGCGAGAGTGTTGATGAACTCGAAGAACTGCGTTGCGTGGACGATGGTGAACGGGATGGGGCCCTCGCTGATCAGCTGCTCCTGCAACAGCTTCCCCTGGAAGTACCCACTATGGGGGGCCAGTCGATCGGTGCCCACGACCGACAGTGCGACGTGATGGCCGACGCCGGCCTCTTTCTCGGCGGCGAGCAGATTCGTGGTCGCGGTGCGGAAGAAGTCCACCGCCGCATCGTCGAGCGTCGGCGAGTTGGACACGTCGACGACAACCGAAGCGCCCGCGAGGACCTCTGCCAGCCCCTCGCCGGTGAATGTGTTCACGCCGGTGGACGGAGCGGCGGCCACGACGTCGTGGCCTTGTTTCTCCAGTGTGTGCACGAGCTTGCTGCCCACCATCCCGGTGCCGCCTATGACGACGATTCTCATGATGCGCCTTCCTGTTGGTCGTTGCCTTCATCAGATTGACCGGACAGGCGGCGGTTCTGTGACAGCCGCCGATCAGCGCACGAGCGGTGCCAGGTGGGTTCGCGCGTAGGCGGCCACGGCGTTGTCGTCGGTGACATCCAGCACCGGGGAGCTGACCTGGACCAGTGAGGCGGCCAGTCGGATGTGCAATTCGGCCACCGCGAGGAGGTCGCGGTCGGGCATCGTCGCACCCGCCGAGCGCAACGCCTTGGCCATCGCCGTGGATGCGCTGATCAGAAATGTCCTGGCCTCGTCGAACATTCCTGATGTCGCGGTGAAGTCGCCGTCCAGCTGCAGAAATCTGCGCATCACCGGTTCACCGGTGAGCAGCCGTACACCTTCGCGGAATGCCGCAACGGCGGCTTCGGTCGGGCCACTGTCGATCGCGACGGTCTGAAGTCGCGCCATCGCGAAATCGAAGGTCTGCCTGCCGAGTTCGGTGACCAACGCATCCCGGCTGGGGAAGCGGCGGTACAGGGTGCTTCGGCTGACGCCGGCTTGCCGGGCGACGACCTCCATGCTCAACCGGCCGACGCCGACGAGCGCGACCTCCTCGGCGGCGGCCTTGAGGATCGCCGCCTCCTGTTGGGTGGGGCTGGCGTTGGTGCGTCGCATCTGGACAGCCTGAGTCAGCTCGCGGGGCAGCCGGGCGGAGGTGCGAACGAATCGAGCGCAACCGAACGGTGCACTCGGACCAGCTTCTCGTATTCGATCCGATTACGCGCCAACGGGATCAGCAGAAGTTTGTCGGGCAGCACCCGCCACGCCAGTTGCAGGACGCTGCAGTACAGCGCGAACTCGCGGTCATGGCGCGTCTCCCATTTGAAGCCGGTCATCTCCCGGATTCCGGGATGCAGGATGCCGAAGGAGCAGACCTTGACGACGTGGCCTGCGATCGGTCGCAGCATCAGCCACGGCGGCGTCAGGAGCCGGCGCAGCGGCTCGGGCAGCACGATTGTCGGCAGTGGTAGCCGTGTCAGGTCAGTGGTGACGCGTTGCAGGAATGTGTTGGTCTGCAACTCATTCCGCACCATTGTCTCGTAGTAGTCCTCGGCCTCGGCGTAGGTCGCTGGCAACTTCGCGTTCTTGCCAGGCAGTTCGAGCGCGCCGAAGGCGTCGAGGAGCGCTGCGTAGGCGAGTTCACGTTCGGCGTCGTTGAGCACCAGACCCGTACACGGCGTGAAAGAGTTGAGCACGAGGAACATTCCGCTGACCGCGATCCAGTTCCACAGTCGCGGATCTAGCGCGCTGTATCGCACGTCCGCGAAGTCCCCGGTCCCCCGACCGCGGACCTCCCGGTGCATCAGCTTGAGCCGGTCGGCCTCGGCAGCTCGATCCGCGGGATCGCCCCAGATGGCGAGGAAGGCCGAAAACCCGCTGCGCACACCGCGGTCGGCGAAGTTGGCGGCAAAGCGGCCCGTTTTATCGACCGCGGCAGCTACCGGCACGAGGGCGACCTCGTCGAAAGCGGCTGCACCGAAGAAGCCGCCGAAGGTGCTGCCGCTGTGTTTGCGGAATTCGGCCAGAACTCTTGGTCGTACGGATTCGGCGGCGTGCGGTGAAGAAGTCTCGGCAGTTGCGACCATGTCGACCTCCGATGAGCGGCTTGACACAAAGACTAGCTATTTGTGTCAAGATGTCAACGGTCGTCGGCGGGCGCTCACGGCTCCAGCGTCAGCACCGTGACGTCGGGCGGCGCGCCGATGCGCACCGGCGGACCCCAGAAGCCCGCGCCCCGTGTCACATACAACTGGGTGTCGTCCACGGTCGACAGGCCGGCCAGCAACGGCTGCACCATGCGGACGACGTAGTGGAACGGCCACATCTGCCCGCCGTGGGTGTGCCCGGACAACTGCAGGTCCACCCCTCGTGCGGCGGCCTGCGGAGACCATGACGGGTTGGTGTGCCAGCAGGACCGTCGGGCGCGAGGAGTCGACGCCGGCCAGGGCGCGGTCGAAGTCGGGCGGGTCGCCACGCCTCTCGCCGGTGACGTCGTTGACACCGACCAGGTCGAATGCGGCACCGCCGCGCCGGATCGTGGTGTTCTCGTTACGCAGCGGCTGCACGCCGAGCCGCTCGAGTTCGGTCAGCCAGGAGGCGGTGTCGTCGACGAAGTATTCGTGGTTGCCGGTGACGAAGAACGCCCCCTCGGGGGCGGACAGATCCCGCAGCGGTTGGGCGGCCGCGCCGAGTTCTTCGACGGTGCCGTCCACCAGATCGCCCACGATCGCCACCAGGTCCGGTTCCGCCGCGTTGATGGTGTCGACGATGCGCTCGGTATGCGCCCGGCCCGCCAGCGGCCCGAGATGGATATCGGACACCACGGCGATGCGGAACCCGCCAAGGGCCGCGTCCAGCCGACGCAGGCGCACCGGAACCGCAAGCAGGTCGGGCGGACCCAGGGCGGTGGCGGCGCCGACGCCGACCAGGCTCACCGATGCGGCGCCTGCCGCCACCGCACTCGCCCGCGCGATGAACATCCTGCGGTTCAACGCCGTCGCGGGTGGCGGCTCGTCCTGCGCCGGCTGCGCTTTCGGCTCACGCCTGACCCAACCGCGCAGTGCGAGCCGCAACGGCTCGAGAGCGAGGAGCGTCAGGAACAGGTAGGCGATGAGGCCGAACCACAGATAGCCCGGCCACGCGTACCAGCCCGACTTGGGCACATCGACGAAGCGTGGCACGACGAGGGTCGCAACCAGTAACACCGCAAGACCGACGAGTACGCCCGTGAGAATCCGTCTGGTGCGTCCCGGCCCGGTGGTGTCCTTGACGAGTCGCTTCCACAGGTAGACGTTCATCAGCGCCAGGACCGCGCTCAGCAAGACGATGAACATTCACGCCAGCTTATTCAGCGCTTCCTGAGAAGACTGTGACGCGGTGTTACGCCGGCGCGGGAGGGTGCGGGGCCAGCGACGCGCACGCCTGCGTGGCGTTGTCCCACGTCTGTTGGTCGACACCGGGTGGTGCGGGCGGCGTCTGACCGTTGGCGCGCGGACCGCCGGGTCCGGGAGGCGGCATGGCACCTCCGGGCGGGCCGCCACCATCGGGTGGCGGGCCACCGGGTGGGGGTCCTCCGTGGCCGCCGGGACCGCCCGGGCCGCCGTCCGGCGGTGCGGGAACACCGTTGTCGGTCAAGCATTGTGTGAACGCGTCGTGGTCGCCAGCAGGCTGCAAGGGTGCTGCCATCGACGTTCCCGGCGCACACGCCACGACGGCGGCGGTCAGCGTGGCACCGGTGGCGGCGATGACCGCGACGCGGAACTCAGAAGTGAACATGTTGTCTCCCGGGTGGATTGGCGTGCCCGCAACGGTATGAGCGATTGATGGGTGCCGACTTTTCGGCTGCTGTGCGTGCGCTATGAAAGCGCCGCCGAACCAACCCCGGAGAAACAGAAATGGAAGGGACACCGGTCCCTTCCACCTACAACCTATAACGCATATGGGGGCTTGCGGCAAGGCCCCGGTCATGCCGCACAATCGTTCCCCTGACCTGTGGCCGCAGGCCAGCGACGATTTTGGGGGCGTGTGTCAACTCAGGACTACGACGACGAGCTTCGATCCGAGCAGAGCTACGTCGACGGGCTGTACGTGCGACTCGACGCCGAGCGCGCGCGGGTGAAGGACCGGTACCGCGCCGCGCTCGGAGCCGACGTCGACCGCATGGACGGCGGAACTCTCGTGGCGCGCGACAGCGAGGTGCGTGCGCTGGCCAAACAGGCCGCGCGGCTGGACGTCGCCGACGGCGGACTCTGTTTCGGCCGGCTCGACAGCGTGACCGGCCGACGTTCGTACATCGGCCGCATCGGCATTCTCGACAAGGACGACGAATACGAACCGCTGTTGCTCGATTGGCGGGCGCCCGCGGCGCGCGCGTTCTACGTCGCGACGGCCGCTACCCCGGAGAACATGCGTCTGCGCCGCCAGTTCCACACCCTGGGACGTCGGATCGTCGACTTCACCGACGAGGTCCTCGGCCGCCCCACCGGCGATGAACGCGGGGATGCCGCGCTGCTGGCCGCGGTCAATGCGCCGCGCGGCGACGGCATGCGCGACATCGTCGCGACGATCCAGGCCGAGCAGGACGAGATCATCCGGCACGACCATCCCGGGGTAATGGTGATCGAGGGCGGGCCGGGCACCGGCAAGACGGTGGTGGCACTGCATCGCGTCGCCTACCTGCTGTACACCCAGCGCAATCGAATCGAACGGCACGGGGTGCTGGTGATCGGCCCCAACCCGGCGTTCCTGAACCACATCGGACGCGTGCTCCCGTCGCTGGGCGAGTCTGACGTCGTGTTCATGACCGTTTCAGACCTGGTGCCCGGGCTCCGCGTCACCGCAGAGGACACCGACGAGGTCGCGCGAGTCAAGGGCTCCAGACACGATGCTCGAGGTGCTCGCCGCCGCGGTCGCCGATCGGCAACGGCTGCCCAAGGATCCGCTGCCGATCGAGCTGACGGACGTCACGATGCGCATCGACGTCGAGACCGCGCAGTGGGCCCGCGAGGAAGCCCGCGGAAGCGGCCGGCCGCACAACGAGGCACGCGATGTGTTCGCCGAGATCGTCACGTACGTCCTCACCGAACGCGCGATAGCGCGGATCGGCCGGGGCTGGCTGACACGGGACGACCGCAATGCGTGGGAGCAGCTGCGGACGACTCTGACCGACGAGCTTGCGGACAACGTCGCGTTCGCCGCCGCGCTCGACGAACTCTGGCCGATCCTGACACCGCAGACGCTGCTGGCCGAGCTGTACGCCTCGCCGGACCGGCTGCGCGCCGCTGGCGCCGAGGCGGCGCTGCATCGCGTCGACGGCGACGCCTGGACCGTCTCGGACGTGCCGTTGCTCGACGAACTGGTCGACCTGCTGGGCCGTGACAAGAAAGCCGACGACGCCGCCGAACGGGAACGCAAGGCGGAGATCGCGTATGCGGGCGGGGTGCTGGACAACATGATCAGCCGCGAGGACCTGATGGACGACGAAGACCATCTGCTCGCACAGGACATGCTCTACGCCGAGGACCTGGCCGAGCGCTTCCTCGAACGCGACAACCGTGAACTCGTCGAACGTGCTGCCGCCGACCGGGATTGGACGTACCGGCACGTGGTGGTCGACGAGGCTCAGGAACTGTCCGAAATGGACTGGCGCGTGCTGATGCGCCGTTGCCCCAGCCGCTCCTTCACCGTCGTCGGTGACCTGGCGCAGCGCCGGTCGGCGGCGGGAGCGACGTCCTGGGACAGGATGCTCGAGCCGTACGTGCCCGGCCGGTGGATGTATCGGTCACTGTCGGTCAACTACCGCACCCCGGCGGAGATCATGACCGTCGCCGCCGCACTGCTCGCGGAGTTCGCGCCCGATATCCGGCCACCGGATTCGGTCCGTGCATGCGGAGTGCAAGCCGTGGTCGCGCCTGGTCACCGACGCCGAATTGCCAACAGCCATTGAGGAATTCGTCCACGACGAAGCGCAGCGAGAGGGCACCAGCGTGGTGATCGGGCCCCCGGATGTACCCGGTGCGGTGCCGCCGGCGGAGACGAAGGGCCTGGAGTTCGACGCGGTTCTCGTGGTCGACCCGGACCGGATACTGGCCGCAGGACCGCGCGGCGCGGCCGAGTTGTACGTCGCGCTGACGCGGGCCACCCAGCGTCTGGGCGTTCTGCACCGCGGTCCGCTGCCCGCGGCGCTGAGTGGACTCGCCTGAGACAGGCCTACTTCCAGGCGAAGACGGGTTGTTCGAGTTCGTCGACCGGATCGTGGCGACCCTCGAGGCACAGCCACCGCAGTTGCAGCAGCACCGCACCCGTCGGCGCGTGGATCAGGTCGTTGCCCAGCGGGATCTGGACGACCGGGCGCGGGCTCTCGGGGATGGTGATGAACCGCGGCGAATCGTCGCGCTGTAGCTGATGCATCCCGACCCGGTAGACGGCCACCACCTCGTCGGGTGCGGGGTGCAGATCGAGCCGTCCGCCGCCCCAGATGACCACCGGGGTGATCACGTAGCCGGACCGCGTCGGGTAATCGTCGAGCAGACCGAGGACGGCCGAGTCGCTCAAGGTGACGCCCACTTCCTCTTCCAGCTCGCGCAGCGCCGCAGTGACGGTATCTTCGCCAGGGTCCAGCCGTCCGCCGGGCAACGCCCATTGGGCGGCATGCGACGAGAGCCGAGATGTCCTGCGGCACAGGAGAAAAGCCGCACCTCCGGACACGTCGACCATGCGGCCGTCGAGGTCCTCCGGCATCGCCCGGCCGTCGATCCAGTCATCGACGGGCGCGGGATCCACCCGGTCCTCGCCGAGCGCCGAGTCGACGAGGACGACCGCGACGGCGGCGTGCCGCTTCGTCGGATCGATCACTGCGCGGCGATCATGACCCGCGAGGTGGCCGCGGATCCGTTCACGGAGCGCGTCGTCGTAGGTGAGCGTCACGGCTCCGACCATATGCAGGCCGCTGACTGAGCCATTTGAGGACATACTCGATGTGATGAGCGACCGGATCGACGACGTCATGCCTGCGGCGTTCATCGGGCACGGCAGCCCGATGAACGCTCTCGAACTCAACCGCTACACCGACCGCCTGGCCGAACTTCGGCCGAAGCGTGCGGCGCCCGCGCGCCATCCTCGCGGTCAGCGCACACTGGTACATCAACGCCACGGCCGTCACGGCGATGACGACGCCCCGGACGATTCACGACTTCTACGGCTTCCCCGAGGAACTGTTCGACGTCGACTACCCGGCACCGGGACTGCCCGAACTCGCCGAAGAGATCGCCGACGTCGTCCGCCCGACCTGGGTCGGCGCGGATGTTGATAGTTGGGGCATCGACCACGGCACCTGGTCGGTGCTCAGGCACGCCTTCCCGGACGCCTCCGTCCCGGTGGTCCAGCTGTCGATCAATGCAGACCGGCCACTGGACTACCACTTGGACCTCGGTGCGCGCCTGGCGGCGCTTCGGAGCCAGGACATCCTGATTCTCGGAAGCGGCAACATCGTTCACAATCTCGCGAGCATGCAATGGGACTTGGCGGACACGGGATTCGGCTGGGCGCGGCGGTTCGACGACGCCGCACGGGAGCAGATGCTGCACGGACCGGACGGGTTCGGTCGACTGGCCGGCCATTCCGATTTCACCGCCGCGGTGCCGACCCCCGACCATTTCCTGCCGTCGGTGTATTTCGCCGGCCTGGCGGCGGCGGCGCGCCAAACCGCGGACGTCCTTGTCGACGGATATACCTACGGGTCGCTGTCGATGACGTCCTACACGCTGGGTGCGTCGGTTCCCGAACCCCGCGCCGGCGAGGACCATGCGCCGGCGTCGGAACTGCCACGCACGTCGCCTGCCGACTCCAACATCTGAGCGGACACCCTCTGGAGTTCGATAAATATGTATGTGCTATGCATATATACGTGCCGCAATCGCGCTACGACCATCTCGACGAATTGCTGACGCGCCTCCATGTCGCGCGCCAGCGACCGAGTTGGCGGCGCCGGCTTCTCGACGGCGCAGACCCGGTCGCGAGCGTTTCGACGCTACGCGTGCTGCGTGCCGTCGAGCACAGCCAACAGTCCGGCGACGGAGCATCCATCAGCGACGTCGCGGATTACACGGCCGTCGAGCATTCGACGGCCAGCCGGACCGTGGCCTCCGTCGTCGCCGCCGGTCTGCTGACGAAGGCCAACGCCACCGACGACCAGCGCCGCTGCGTGCTGGTGCTGACCGACGTCGGACGAAAAGCACTCGCGACGGTGACGGATCGGCGGCGCGAACTGGTCGCCGAGACGATCGCCGACTGGCCCGACGCCGACGTCGACACGTTGGTCACGCTGTTGGAGCGACTGGCCGAACGATTCGAATCCTCGGCGGGCCGATGACCGCGCAAGCCACCGCCCCGACCAGGCCCCGCAGCGCGCTCGGCCTGATGTTCGACCCCGTCTTCGGGGCGCTGTTCTGGGGCAAGATGTTCGCCGTCGTGGCCGTGTGGACGCACGGAATCGTGGCCGCGATCGTGATGTACGACGCGACTCAGTCCGCGTTGATGGTCGGCCTGGTCGGCGTGGTCCAGTTCGGACCGCAGCTTCTCCTGAGCCCGACCAGCGGCAAATGGGCCGACACCGGCAACCCGGCACGGCAGATCCTGCTCGGCAGGGTGTTATGCGTCGCCGGTTCGGGATTCGCCGCGGTGTGGCTGTTCGCCGACTCGGATCTTCAGGGCATGTCGGTGGCGATCCCCGTGCTCATCGGCTCGTTGTTCGTCGGCTTCGGATTCGTCGTGGGCGGCCCGGCGATGCAGTCGATCGTGCCGAATCTGATTCGCGAGGGCGAACTCTCGACCGCGATGGCGCTCAACAGCATGCCGATGACGGTCGGCCGCATCGTCGGGCCCGCGACCGGCGCCTACCTGGCCGCCCACCTCGGTCCGGCCTCCGGATTCGCCGTCAGCGCCGGCCTGCACCTCGTGTTCGCGATCTTCCTGCTCGTGGTGGCCTTCCCCTCGCCTCCCGAACGTCGCTCCGGAACCGACTACCGCGTCCGCACCGCGGTCAGGTACGTGTGGCGGGACCGCCCACTGTTTCTCGCTCTGGTCGCGGTGACGACGGTCGGTATCGCGTCGGATCCGTCGATCACGTTGACCCCGTCGATGGCCGACGCACTCGGCGGCGGCACGCGTCTGGTCGGATTGTTGTCCGCGAGCTTCGGCATCGGCGCCGCGGTGGGGATGACCGTGCTGGCCGTCATGGGCGGCCGGATGGCCGCCGATCGGGTGTCGTCGATCGGGTTGGCAGGCCTGGCCGCCGGATGCGCACTGCTGACGATCGGGACGACGTCGACCGTCGCGATGGCCGGATTCGTGCTGTCGGGTCTGGGTTTCGGCTGGGCCATGACGGGGCTCAGCACATTGGTGCAGGAGCGCGCGCCGGAGGAGTTGCGGGGCCGGATCATGGCGCTGTGGCTGGTCGGGTTCGTCGGGTCGCGACCGATCGCCGCGGTGCTGCTCGGCGGTACCGCAGATCTGGTCAACGTGCAGGCGGCCTTCGCCGTGGCCGCTGCGCTCACCGCGGTCGTGGCGCTGTGGTGCCGACCGTCGAATCTGGTGGGCCCGCTGCCGCTGCGGGTGTGATCGGGCACGCTGGTCCCCAAGATGACCGCACTGCTCGAGGACCCAAGCGATCTTTCCGCCCTGCGCGCAAAGGGCTCCGATCCCGATGAATTGTTCGCCTCCTTCGCCGCGTGGGCCGAGTCGCAGGGCACCGCGCTCTACCCCGCGCAGGAGGAGGCGCTGATCGAGTTGGTCAGCGGGGCGAACGTGGTGCTGGCGACGCCGACGGGCTCGGGCAAGTCGCTGGTGGCCATCGGTGTGCTGTACGCCGCGCTGGCGGCGGGACGGCGCAGCTACTACACCGCCCCGATCAAGGCCTTGGTCAGCGAGAAGTTCTTCAACCTGTGCGACGTGTTCGGCGCGGCCAACGTCGGCATGCTCACCGGCGACGCCGCGGTCAACGCGAGCGCACCGATCATCACCTGCACCGCGGAGGTGCTGGCCAACATCGCGCTGCGCGAGGGCGCCGCAGCAGACATCGGCGTGGTGGTCTCCGACGAGTTCCATTTCTATGGCGATCCCGACCGCGGCTGGGCGTGGCAGGTTCCGCTGCTGGAACTGCCGCAGGCCCAATTCCTTTTGATGTCAGCCACTCTCGGCGATGTCACTTTCCTGCGCGAGGATCTGACGCGACGCACCGGACGGCCGACAGCGCTGGTCGCCAACGCCGAACGCCCGGTCCCGCTGCACCACTACTACGCGACCACGCCGATGCACGAAACGATCGCCGACCTGCTGGAGACGAAGCAGGCACCGATCTACGTCGTCCACTTCACCCAGGCCTCGGCGCTGGAGCGCGCTCAGGCGCTCATGAGCGTCAACGTGTGCACCAAGGAGGAGAAGAAGGCGATCGCCGAACAAATTGGCCGGTTCCGCTTTTCTACGACCTTTGGTTCGACGCTGTCGCGACTGGTCCGGCACGGAATCGGCGTCCACCACGCCGGGATGCTGCCGAAGTACCGGCGCCTGGTGGAACAGCTCTCCCAGGCGGGCATGCTGAAGGTCATCTGCGGCACCGACACTCTCGGCGTCGGCATCAACGTGCCGATCCGGACCGTCGTCTTCTCGGCCCTGTCGAAATATGACGGCACGCGCACCCGACTGCTCAGCGCACGCGAGTTTCACCAGATCGCGGGGCGGGCAGGCCGGGCGGGTTACGACACCGCGGGCACCGTCGTCGTCCAGGCACCCGACCATGAGGTCGAGAATCTCAAGCAGTTCGCCAAGGTTGCCGACGACCCGAAGAAGCGTCGGAAGCTGGTGCGCCGCAAGGTGCCCGAGGGCATGGTCCCGTGGAGCGAGTCAACCCAGACTCGCCTGGTCGACGCCCCGCCTGAACCGTTGACGAGCAACATGCGGGTCTCGACGGCGATGATCCTCGACGTCGTCGACCGACCCGGTGACCCGTTCGTCGCGATGCGCAGACTGCTCACCGAGAACCACGAGCCCCGTAAGCGACAACTGCAGCACATCCGCGAGGCGGTCGGCATTGCCCGCTCTCTGCTGCAGGCGGGTGTGCTGGAGCGGCTCGACGAACCCGAAGCCGACGGTCGACGCTATCGACTCACCGTCGACCTTCCGCCCGATTTCGCACTCAATCAGCCGCTGTCGACGTTCGCGCTGGCCGCGGTCGAGGTGCTCGACGCGTCATCGGAGACCTATGCGCTGGATGTTGTTTCGGTCATCGAGGCGACGCTCGAGGACCCGCGCCAGATCATGGCGGCACAGCTGAAGAAGGCCAGAGGCGAGGCCATCGCGGCGATGAAGGCCGAGGGCATCGAGTACGACGAGCGGATGGAACTGCTCGACGAGGTCACCTACCCGAGACCGCTCGATGAGCTGCTGACGCACACCTTCGAGGTGTACCTGCAGAGCAATCCGTGGGCCGCGGATGGGCAGCTGTCGCCGAAGTCCATCGTGCGCGAAATGTGGGAGCGGGCGTTCACGTTCCGCGAATACGTCAGCGTCTATGGACTCACGCGTTCGGAGGGCGCTGTGCTGCGCTATCTCTCCGATGCGTTCAAGGCGCTGCGCTCGGGTGTACCCGCCGCGGCCCGGACCGAGGAGCTCACCGACATCGTCGAGTGGCTGGGCGAGCTGGTGCGCCAGGTTGATTCCAGCCTGCTCGATGAGTGGGAACAGCTCACCAACCCCGACGATCCGGTGGACACTCCGGTGGCGGTGCCGGCCCGGCCGCGCCCGCTGACCGGGAACGAGCGGGCGTTCACCGCGATGGTGCGCAACGCGTTGTTCCGTCGGGTGGAGTTGTTCGCACGGCGACGCTGGTACGCCCTCGGCGAGCTGGACGCTGCCGCGGGGTGGACCGCCGAACACTGGGAAGAGGTCGGCGACGGGTACTTCGCCGACCACGACGATGTGGGTATCGGGGCCGATGCCCGGGGTCCGGCGCTGTTGATCATCAACCGCGAGCCCGGCGTCTGGCGCGTGCGACAGATCCTTGATGACCCGGCCGGAGACCATGATTGGGGCTTCGACGTCGAGGTCGACCTCGAGGAGTCCGACGAGGAGGGCGTCGCGATGCTCCGCGTCGTCGACGCGGGACGCATGGACCAACTCTGAATTAAATGATCATGAAAATTGCCAAAGCCGCCACGGCCGGACGGCCTGGGCCCTTACTCTGGCCCACTAGTTCTTGCTTCCTTGTTTTTAGCAAAAAGACCGTAGGAGATGGCAAGCCGATGAAGAACCTGCCACCAGCGACGCGGGCGGGACTTATCGCCGTCGCTCTGAGCTTCGGCCTCGTTGGCTGTGGTTCCAGCACCGATACCGCAGCCTCAACGACGACCTCGGCCTCGACGTCCACCTCGACGGAGGTCAGTACCACTGCATCGAGCCCGCCGGCCGCCGATGAATCGATCAATGAATACATCACCAAGAACGACATTGCCGAAGTGCCGATCAAACCAGGCGAGCCGGGCGACCCCGACGTTCGATTTTCCAATCCCTGCGCAATGGGGTGACGCCGGCGAAATGACTCCGGACTGGGCTTACGGTGCCATCGTCTACGACACACCGGCGGATCCCAATGACCCGCCGGATATGTACGCGATCGCTTCCAAGCTCACCGGCAACGTCAACGCGGCGGACATCCTTGATGACGCCCCGGCGCAGTTGCAGGACTTGACCGATTTCAAGCAGCTGGCCGAGCCGACGCGGAGCACCTTGAGCGGCTTCGATGCTGTCGAGTACGCCGGCACCTATACGAACGAGGGCACGAAGCGCTTCGTGGCGCAGAAGACGGTCGTCGTGCCGGCGAAGGACGGACTCTTCGTCCTGCAGCTGAATGGCGAAAGCCTTGAGGCCGAACAGGACGTCGTGCTCGATGCCACCAAGACGATCGACGAGCAGACGACGATCACCCCGGCTCCGTGACCGGTCAGCACCATCTGAGACCTACCCGCACCGACGGAAGAAGCATCGATATGAGAATCCGAACCGCGGCTCGTGGCTTCCTGATGGCTTCGGTGTGCAGCGCCGCGTTGATCGCGTCCCCCCTGGTGACCGCGCCGGCGGCGCACGCGCAGTGCACTGCCGGAGAGGTGTGGGACCAGCGCACCGGGGTGTGCTGGTCGCAGGCCCAGACCACGCTCGGGACGACCGGCACGGGCGGCGTGTGCCGGCCCGGCAGGATCGGACTGTGTCTGGCGGGCTTGCAGAACTCGGCCGTACCGGGCGCAGCGCTGCAGCCCGCGCCGCCGGGAGGGCCGGCGCCGCGCGTTTGGCCTAGCTACTGACACCACGCTGACACCCGCACGCTCAGCGTATGACGACGTTCGCGTTGGTCCACGGCGCATGGCACGACGCGTGGTGCTGGGAACGCTTGTCGCCCCTGCTGCGGCAGGCCGGGCATGACGTGGTCGCGCCGGACCTACCGAGTGAGGACGGGTCTGCGGACTTCGATACCTACGCAGACCTGGTGTGCGCCGCGCTTGCGGGGTGCGCCGACGACGTGGTCGTAGTGGCCCACTCGTTGGCCGGCGCCACAGGGGCGCTGGTTCCGGTCCGTCGCCCAGTGCGACATCTGGTGTATCTGTGCGCTTCCGTTCCCGCGGCCGGAAGCAGCCTCGTCGAGCAATGGCAGGCCCAGCCCGACATGGTTTGTACGGAATTCGCCGACGGGTGGCTCCAGGGACTGAGCGAGCCCGACGAGCAGTTCCGGACGGAGTGGGTTGATCTCGACTTCGCCCGAAAGGTGTTCTACGCCGACTGCGACGAGGCCACCGCTGCGGCAGCCCTCGATCATCTTCGACTGCAGTCGGGAACCGCATGGACATTGCCGTGCTCGCTGACCGAGCATCCTTCGGTGAGTTGTACGTCTGTGGTGTGCGGGGAGGATCTGGTCGTCAACCCCGCCTGGTCCAGGCGGACAGCCCGCGACATCGGCGCCGACATCGTCGAACTCCCGGGCAGCCACTCGCCGTTCTTGTCTCGACCATCAGCGGTAGCAGACGTATTGCTGCGCATCGCAGACGGGAGCTAGCGACGACCGGACCGCTGCGTCGAGTGACCGAGCTAGTTGTTGTCTGTTGGTGGTGGTTGGGGTTCGAAGGGTTGGTAGTACCACCAGTCGGCGCGTTCGCCGAGGGGTCCGGTGCATGGGGCCACGTCGGGTGGGGGTTGGGTGGGTGGGCGTGCCAGTGAGCCTGGGTGCAGTGGTCGGCCGGTGCTGTCGGTGACGGTGAGCCGGTCTGGGGGTCCGGTGATGGTGATGGTGCCGCGGTGGTGCAGTCGGTGGTGGTAGGGGCAGAGCAGCACCAGGTTGTCCAGTTCGGTGGGCCCGCCGTCTTCCCAGTGCCGGATGTGGTGGGCGTGCAGGCCGCGGGTGGCCCCGCACCCAGGCACCGCGCAGGTGGGGTGGCGGTACTCCAGGGCGCGGCGTAGCCGACGGTTGATCGTGCGGGTGGTACGGCCTGCGCCGATGGGTTGGCCGTCGCGGTGAAACCACACTTCGCAGGTGGCGTCGCAGGTCAGGTATTGGCGCTGCGCGTCAGACAGCAGCGGTCCCAGATGCAACTGCGCGATACGGTCTTTGACGTCAAGGTGCACGACCACGGTGGTGCGCAGCCCGTGGGATCGGGCAGCGACGTCGGCGTCCCATCCGGATTCGATCAGCCGCATGAAGGCGTCGATGGTGGCGGGTAGTGGGGGGCGTTGATCGGAGACGGGTTCGGTGTCGTCGTCGTTGTCGGTCTCGTGGTCGCGTTTCCACTCGGCGATCAGCGCATCGAGGTGCGAAGCCAGCGCGGCGTCGAACGTCGCCGCATCCTGTAGGGGGAGTGTAATTTTCCAGGTGGTGGACTGCTCGTCGCTGGTTTTGGTGATCGAGCGCGGCGGCTCTCGCCACGGCTCGGAGTCGGGTTGGGGGCGTGGTTCCAGTTTCAATGCGGTGCGTAACTGGTTGACCGTGGCTACTTCGGCCAGTGAGACATAGTGCTCGTCAGATCCGTGTGCGGCCTTCTCGGCGATGATGCCCACTTGATCCAGCGATAGCCGGCCGTCGCGCAGGCCCGCCACGCAGCGCGGAAACTCATGCTCGCGGTGGGCCAGGGTGGCGATCGTCTGGGCATTTCTCGGTGAGCAGCCCGTCTTCCAGGCGATCAGCGCTGACATCGAGCGTGCCCCGGTCATCCCGATCAGCTCATCGCGCTCCAACTCGGCGGCGATCGCCACGATGCGGCCATCGATCGCGTTGCGTTGACCCGTCAACTCCGCCAACTCGCCGAACAACACCTCAAGACGCTCCTTGGGTGCGATCGCCAACATAACCCCATCAAAGCACCCAGGTCCGACACGTCGGATCTTCCGACCACCGCAACGGTGCGCGTCCGTCAGATGACCTGTCACGCAACGGGTTATGAGTTCCCCTGCCGGGTACGCCCGCAGAGAGACGCTAGTACGTGCAGACAGCCGGGCCGCAATCGATCGTCACCGGAATCACGCAACCCGAGGTTGTGCCGATGATCCCGGCGAACATAATCGCGAGGATGAATTTGCGGGTGAGTTGTGACATTACAGAACCCCCTCGTCTGGGATGACGATTTCTGCTGGCCGGTTGACTTTACGCCCGCCACAACCCCTCGCCGCCGAAATTTGACGGATCGGTCAGGAATTCATTTGCACTGCGCCCCAACCGGATTCCAGGTCTTTTTTCCGCGCCGGCCATGCGGCGCTTTGATCGCGGCCGCAACGCAGACGGCAGCTAATTCTTCAATTGTTGCTGCCGCAGTTCGTATCCGAGGGTTTGGCAGGCCACGCGCAGGAATTGACGTCGGTCGTGTTTGCATAGCCGCCGCCAACGAATACACCGTAGGCGTCGCCGTTGGTGCCGGTGTACGTCGCGCCGCCGCCTCCACCACCACCGCCCGAGTTCTCTACGACCACCGTCCAGCCCGCGCCTTCCAGTGCGGTCTTGTACGCATCCATCACCGCACCCGGGGATCCGTTGACCAAGAAGTGTTTGTGGACACCGTTTTCCTGAATCCCGTCGGGACCGTCGGTCCGCTGGTTGTCCGCCGGTGTGGGTATCAGCGATTGCAGATCCGCGTCCGCGTTCGCGGGGGTCGCAGGCGCCGCTGACGTTGTGGTCGTCGCGGCTGCTGTCGTGGAAGTCGTACTCGCCGAGACGGTCTCGGTAACAGTCGTGGAGCCGGAGTCACCGGAACCTCCGCAAGCCGCCGTGGCCAGCCCGACGGCCAGCAGCATTGGCAGGAAGGCATATCCGTTGCGGGCCATAACTACTCCTCATTCCTTGGCGGGATCTTCTTCTCATCGGGCAGTCGAGGGCACAGGGACCGTCCAGGCATTGCCTTGCTCGCGGTCGAGCACGGTCTCTCCCTTGTTCTTCAGCGCGAAGATGTAGACGAGCAGGCTCACGCCGATTATCACTGTGACGTAGACGATGAACATGGTGACGTGATCGGGCTTGGCGGCCTGGTACAGCATCGGGGCGGTCCCCCCGAACGCGGAGTTCGCGAGCGCATAGCCCAAACCCACTCCCAGAGCGCGGATTTCAGCGGGGAACAGCTCTGCCTTCACGATGGCGTTCACCGACGTGTACCCGGTGATGATGATGTAGCCGCCTGCCAGGATGAGGAACGCCATGACCGCGGACTTCGTCTGGGGCAGGTACGTCAGAAGGACATAGGTGTAGAAGACGCCTGCCACCCCGAAGAAGACCAGCAGTGGCTTACGCCCGACACGGTCGCTGAGGAGCCCGCCCAGCGGCTGCAGCAGCATCAGGAAGATCAGTCCCAGAAGGTTCACCCACGTTGCCGTCAGCGCGCGGTCGGATCCGAAGGTCGACTTGACGATTGCGGGCGCATTGACGCTGTAGGTGTAGAACGCCACCGTGCCGCCCGCCGTGATGAGGAAGACGAGCAGCAGAGGCCGCCAGTACGTGGTGAACAACGTCTTCAGGGAGCCGGCCTCGGTGTCCTTGCCCTCGCGAATGGCCTCGAGGTGCGACTCGCTGAGCGACTCGTCCATCGAGCGGCGGATCCACAGCACCACAAGCGCGGCGACACCACCGATGAAGAAGCCGATCCGCCAACCCCATCCGTGCATCGCGTCATCGTCGAAGAAGTGCAGCGCCACGAGCAGGGTCACCTGCGCCAGTACGTGGCCGCCGACGAGCGTGACGTACTGGAATGACGACAGGAAGCCGCGGCGATTCGCCGTCGCCGCCTCCGACATGTACGTCGCCGACGTGCCGTACTCGCCGCCGGTGGCGAAGCCCTGCACGAGCCGCGCGAGGATCAGGATCACCGCCGCCCAATAGCCGATGCTCTCGCGGGTGGGCATGACGGCCACGACGAACGAGCATGTCGACATGACGGTGACGCTGAACATCAACGCCGCCTTGCGGCCGCGTCGGTCGGCGAAGCGCCCGAAGAACCACGATCCGACCGGCCGCATGAGGAAGGTCACCGCGAAGATCGCGTAGATGTAGACCGTCGAGTTTTTATCGGCCTTATCGAAGAACTGCGCCTCGAAGTAGGACGCGAACACCGTGTAGACGTACACGTCGTACCACTCGACCAGGTTGCCCGCTGAGCCCTTGACGGTGTTGAGCACCGCCCGGCGGGTGCTTGTCGGGGCGCGCGTCGGACCGGACTGGGTGGACGGCGTCCCATCGCTCATTGGAGCGACGGTAACGGATCTGCGCCCTTGCTCGGGGGTGCTTCGTCCACGCACCACCAATGGGATAGTCGCAGTGTGCTTTCGGACCCTGTGACCGGCGGTCATTAGCTCACCTAACGCGGGCGTACAGTCGCAGCCATGGAGTACCGCAGCCTCGGACGGACCGGAATCCAAGTAAGCCCGCTGTGTCTGGGCGCGATGATGTTCGGCAGCTTCGGCGAACCCGATCACGACAAATCGATCGCGACGATTCACGCCGCACTCGACGCCGGCATCAACTTCATCGACACCGCCGACGTCTACTCGCAAGGTGAATCGGAGATCATCGTCGGTAAGGCGCTCGCAGGCGGCAGGCGCGACGATGTGGTGCTTGCGACGAAGGTCAACATCCAGATGGGTGTCCCATTCGGGGCTTCGCCGGGCACCAAGGGTGATCCCGAACAAGCGCGGAAACTCCCGGCGCTGGATCATCCGCGAAGTCGAGGACAGCCTGCGCCGCCTGAACACCGAGTGGATCGACCTCTATCAGATTCATCGCCCCGACCCCGACACCGATATCGAGGAGACCCTCGGAGCGCTCACGGATCTGCAGCACGCGGGCAAGATTCGTGCCTTCGGTTCATCGACGTTTCCCGCCCATCAGATGGTTCATGCGCAGTGGGTCAGCGAGCGGCGCGGTCTCGGCCGGTTCGTCACGGAGCAGCCGCCCTACTCGCTGCTGGTCCGCGGGATCGAGGCCGACGTACTGCCGGTCGCGCAGGAGTACGACATGGGCGTGCTGCCGTGGAGCCCGCTGGCCGGTGGCTGGCTCAGCGGCGGCTACCGCAAGGACAAGGACCTACCCGAGTCGAGGCGAAGCACCCTGATGCCGGGCCGGTTCGACATGTCCCGCCCGGAGAATCAGCGCAAGCTCGAAGCCGCCGACGCGCTCGGACAACTGGCCGACGATGCCGGCTTGTCGCTGATTCACCTGGCGCTGGCGTTCGTCATGCAGCATCCGGCGGTCACCGCGCCGATCATCGGCCCACGCACTCTCGACCATCTGAAATCCCAGCTCGGCGCCACCGAGGTCGAGCTTTCGGTCGACGTCCTCGACAGGATCGACGAGATCGTGCCGCCCGGATCGACGCTCTCGCGCGGCGACGTTGGCTACCTTCCGCCTTCGCTGACCAATCCGTTCCACAGGCGTCGCCGCACCGCCTGACAGCCGGCAAGGGTTTGCGCTCGGCGGGCATAACCGCTTTCCTGTTGTGATGCCTGACATGAATCGTCGCCGCGCCATGCAGATCGCCGGTCTCGGCGCGCTGGCGGCCAGTGTGTCCCTGCCCACCGCCATTGCCGAGCCGTCGACCACCGCTTACCTGTTCGAAGACAACTTCGACGGTAAGGCCGGTTCGGCCCCCGACTACTCGAAATGGGAGCCCGCGTACGAACGCGAGAGCATGGAGGACCCCACCTTCTGGGAATTGCCTGGGAACGTCGGCCAGTACCGCGACGATCGGCAGAACCTCTACCTGGACGGCAAGTCCAACCTCGTGATCAAAGCCGCCAAGGACGGGGACACGTATTACAGCGGCAAGCTGTTCGGCAAGTACCGGGGTCCCATCAACACCACCTGGGAAGCCCGCGTCAAATTCAACTGCCTGACCCCCGGATGCTGGCCCGCCTGGTACCTGGCCAACAACGATCCCGCCCATGGCGGCGAAGTCGACATCATCGAGTGGTACGGCAACGGCAGCTGGGCTCCGGGAACCACCGTCCACGCCAACCTCAACGGCGGGGAACACGTCAGCCACACCATCGCACCGGACAGTGCGTGGCACAACTGGCGGGCACAGTGGACAGACGCAGGCATCAGCTTCTGGCTGGACCACACCGAGGGTGCGTCACCGTACTTCACCGTCACGCCCGACATGCTGCCCAATTATCAGTTCAGCAACCCCGGCTTCACGCTGTTCCCGATCCTGGGTCTCGCGGTCGCCGGGTCCGGCGGCGGGGATCCCAGTGGCGGCACCTACCCGGCGACGATGCTCGTCGACTGGGTTCGTGTCTGGTAGGACGCCCCGATTCGCCATCGGCGAGGGTTACGCGGTGTACCGCGGCCCGACGACGGCGGGAACCATCCATCGCCATGCGGCCTTTCAGGTCATGATCGGGATGCGGACGCGGTCGGCGTCGTGGACGCAGCCGAGATCACGCACCGGGCCGCGGCCCTCGTCGTGCCGCCGATGCAGCGGCACTTCATGTTGGCCACGGCGGACGTGCTGACCTACTTCGTCGAACCGCACAGCGCATTCGCCGACCGGCTCCGTGTGCGCTACGGCGACGGCATCACCGCAGCGCCCGAGCTGTGCGACCTGACCGAGGACGACGTCCGACCGGTGGGCCGTCGTGGGTCCGACGAGCTCGACCCGCGATTGGTATCCGCACTGAATGCCTTGGCGGACAGCGATATTCCGTTGCCGAGTCTGGCCGCGGAGGTCGGGCTCTCACCGCAGCGTCTTCGAGCGCTGGCGCGGCAGCAGTTGGGAATGCCGCTGGCGCGCTGGCGGGTGTGGACCCGACTGCGACGTGCCGCCGAGGAACTCCAAGGCGGTAGGTCGCTGGCCGACGCGGCGATCGCGGCGGGCTTCGCCGACCAGGCCCACCTCACCCGCCAGATGCGCGAGATGATGGGGCTCACGCCCGCAGCGCTGCTGTCGTTCGTGCGTCCTCACTGCTTGCGCGCGACGTAGACGGAGATCGAACCATTCACCGTCGACACCACCTCGGCCTCACGTACTTCGTGGAATCCGCACTCCGACAACAACTCTGGTAAGACCCCGTCAGCGTTGGGTTGAGTATCGGCCTTGCCGTCAGCCAGCTGCACGATGCGGAACGCCAGACGCATCAACGCCGTGCGCTGCAGCCCGAAGTCGGCGATCACCACCTTCCCGCCGGGCTTCAGCACGTCGTGCATCGAGCCGAGTATTGCTTTCTTCATCGGCAGCGGGCACTGGTGCAGCACCAGGCTGGACACGACGGTGTCCACCGAATTCGCACCAAGCGAATCCACCAACGCATCGCCCATGCTCACGCGCCAATCAACCGTCACCTCGGCCGCGCCGGCCTTACGCCGCGCCACGGCAAGCACTTCGGGATCCGGGTCCAGCCCGACGATCGTGGCCCGGGGTTCCACGCGACTCAGGAGCACTGCCAACGATCCGGTGCCGCAGCCGACGTCGGCGATCACGTCGTCAGGCCTTGGCGCGATGTACATGACGGCCATCGACCGCCACAGTCGTTCACGCGTCAGCGCGACCGCGGGATCGTAGAGCCGCATCGGGGCGAACCGCCCGGCGGCCGGGGTGAAGGCGTGCTCACTCATGGCCACAGTGTCGACGGTCGTCGCCCATCTGGTCTTGAACAAAACGCTTGCCCGATGTTCGACGTGGGAATACTTCTCGCCGAGGCTGGCTTAAGCACTACGTATCCAATCGACAGGGAGCGGCTCATGAAGTTTGGGATCTCCACATTCGTGACCGACGACGGCATCGACCCCGTATCGCTGGCACGGGCGATCGAGGAGCGTGGTTTCGACTCGCTCGTCATCGCCGAGCACACGCACATACCGGCAAGTCGCGAGTCGGCGTACCCGATGGGCGGCGAGCTGCCGTCGATCTACTACCGCACGCTGGACCCGTTCGTCACGCTCGCCGCCGCGGCGGCCGTGACCTCCAGAATCGAATTGTTCACCGGAATCGCCCTGCTCATTCAGCGCGATCCGATCATCACCGCGAAGGAAGCCGCGAGTATCGACCTGATCTCTTCAGGCCGGTTCGTGTTCGGTGTGGGCGCCGGCTGGAACATCGAGGAGTTGCGCCACCACGGCACGGACCCGAAGACGCGCGGTGCGCTGCTCGACGAGCGCATCGAGGCGATCCGCACGCTGTGGACCACCGAGCCTGCCGAGTATCACGGCAAATACGTCGACTTCGATTCGTCCTACCTACGTCCGAAGCCGGTCTCAGAAACCGCATCCGCCGATCTACATCGGCGGCGACTCCGATGCCACCGTGAAGCGGGTGATCCGGCACGAGGCGGGATGGATCTCCAACCCGCTTCCCGTGGACCATCTGGCCAAACGCATCGGTCAGCTCCGCGACGGTGCGGGCCACGACGTCCCGCTGGCTCAGTTCGGTACACCCGACGATCCCGACTACTGGCGCGCTGTCGAAGA
This sequence comes from uncultured Actinomycetota bacterium, assembly GCA_963843135.1. Taxonomy (GTDB): domain Bacteria; phylum Actinomycetota; class Actinomycetes; order Mycobacteriales; family Mycobacteriaceae; genus Mycobacterium. The sequence continues at coordinate 150,673 of CAWJJA010000013.1, read as the reverse complement.
CCTGGGTTTCGGGCAGGTGGCGCTGCTCCTGCCCACCAAGCCGCTCGACGAGTCGCTGCGCATACTCGACGAGTACGCCGCACACGTCAGTGAGTACCGCGGGTAGAAACCGCTGCGGCTCAAGCGCTCTGGGCTGCAGCCCTGGCACGCTCCTTCATCGAGGCGACCACTCCGCCGTCGTTGAGGATGTCGGTTCCGGTCAGGTAAGCCGGCCTTGTCGCCGGCGCAGAACGCGAGCAGATCGCCCATCTCCTCGGGCTTGCCCCACCGCGGCACCGCGGCGTCGGTGACCATCGCACCGGCGCCGGCCTGCTCTTCGAGCCTGCCCATCTCGGTGTCGACCGACCCGGGCGAGACCGACACGATGCGCAGTCCCCGCCCGTTGAACCTCTCGCACTGCGAGGTGGAATACCACCTGACGAAGCTCTTGCTCACGGCGTAGGCGATACCGGAGCGCGCCTCGGCACCGGCGATATCGCATGCCGCCAGCATCGCCGTCATGAAGGCGTCTTCATCGGTCAGTGCCGTCGGGAACTGCGCCGTGGGTATCAGCTCCTCCGGCATGATGTGGGCCGCCATCGATGCCACGTTGACGATCGCCGCGCCCTCGGCGGCGGCGGCAAAGAAGACCTCGTTGACATTGAGCGTGCCCAGCGCGTTGGTCCTCATCACGTAGTCGGCGTCGCCCATGCTCGGGCTGACCCCCGCCGTGTGGATCACCGACGCCAGCGTCCCGAGGCCCGCTGCGGTTTCGAACAGCCGAGTGACCGCCCCCCGATCGGTGACATCGCAATTCACCGCGGTGGCGTTGACTCCGAGATCCTTCAGTGCCGCGACGGCGGAATCGAGGCGATCCTGCCTGACGTCGCATAGGACGAGCGTGCGGTCCTGCCCGACGACCTTCGCCGTGGCCACACCCATGCCGCCGGCACCGCCCGTGATTACTGCCACTCGATTCATACCTGGACCGTATACGGAGCGCGCCGACGTTACATTCCGTGGGTCGGGTGTATCAGAGTCATCCTTGACGTTTCACCATCACGTAGGGTGGTTACTCCGACTAAGTAGCCGGATGGGTCCCGACGCTTGGAGTGATACCGATGCCTTCGATCAAGACCACTTTCACCGCGTTCGCGGTCACCGGCGGTCTCGCTGCAGCAACGCTCGGCCTAGGGGCGCAGGTCGCCATCGCGCAGCCGCCACCGTGCTCTCTTCCCCAGGGCGAAGTGCCGCCGCCCAATGCACCGCCGAAGCCGACCGAGGCCTGGCTCGGAGAGCCCGTGGTGTGGACGTCGGGCTGGGGCGGGCGCTGGGGCGTGTGCAAGAACGGCCAGATGCTCACGCTGTCGTCGAACATCATCGACCGGCGGCGGCTAGAACTCACTGACCTGCCGCGGCGTCGCGAAGTATCTGCTGCAGCCGCTCCAGTGGTGTGCCGGGTTCGAGGCGTAACTGCGCCTCGGTATCAGCGGAGGTGCCTCCTGATTGCGTCGGCGGTGGCGGTGACGCTGTGGCCTCCGGCGGGGGTGGGGGCGGGGGCGGAGCGACCTGTGCGGCTGCGATCTTCTGGTTGAGGCGAGCAAGCGCGTCGTTGCGGAGCGTGCGTCGCTGCGGATCCGGATCGGTGTTCCCCGCAAAGCAGCCCTGCTGGGCTTGTTCGACGACGGTGCGCGCACCGAGGTAATGGCCGACGGCGGTTCGACCATCGAACACTGCAGCCGAGCGGTCGCCCAACGTCTCCCGGACGAGTTCCAGGTTGACCCGTGTTGCGCAGGACTCCGTGCGTGCCAGGCTCTCGCTGAATTGGCGGTCCGCCTCCTCGAGACCGTTGTCGAGGACCGCAAGGTCGCCTGCGGCGAAGTAGGCCTTGTCCGGCTCGATCACGTTGAGCACCGTGAGCGTATCCACCGCCCGGCGCAATCCGCCGTTGTCCCGTTCGGCATACGCCGACACGGCGGAATCTCCTGCGATCACGACCGACAGCGACTTGATGATCACCGCGATGAGCACCAATACGACCGGCGCAGAGAACACCAGCAGGCGACGGCGCAGACGCGATCGCGCGGGACCGCTTCGCCACCACGTCATCATGCTCATGGCGCCACGTCCACGCTGACGAACCTGCTGCGACGGAAGTCGCGCAGCACGAAATAGAGCTCGATCAGAATGAGGACGGCGGCCCCCAGCGCGGGCAACCAGTACGTTTCGGTCTGTCCGCGCGCTGTGGCAACGGCAGTCGTCGGCTCATCGCCCCCGGCGGCCTCGGGCAACTCGGTGGTCGGCAGTGCGCCAGCCGAGCGTGCGATGAACGGCACGCCCAACTGGTCGGCGACCGCCCGCAACGTGGTGTCGTCGACTGTTGATCGCGCGATATCGGTGCCGGGGATCGGGCCGCCCGCCGAGGTGCCGTAGCCAAGGACCGCTCCGCCGTCGACCGAACCCTCCGGCGGTACGAATTCCCTTGCCGGCAGCCTTGACTCGGGGGCGCCGGCGCCGAGGTAGAAAACGAGTGTGGCGGCCCGCGGATACTGCTGCACTGCGCTGATCAACTGGTAGCGCAGCACAGTGCTCGCGGCACCGGCATTGGTCTGCGGCACGGCGTCCGGGCTGTACGCATACGGGGTGATGGTGTCCAGCATCGGTCGAAGGCTCCACGTATCCGCCGAAAGGGGCCAGTCCAGCGACGGGGCCGACGCGAATCCGATGACGGCGAACCGTGCGCGCGGATAGCGGTCGATCAGCGCCTGCAGGTCGTCGCGCGCCACGTCCATCCGGCTGCGGCCGTCGATGTCCTCGACCGCCATGTCCGGTGAGCGGTCCACGACCAGGAAGACGTTCGGTTCGGTGTCGCCTGCGCTGCGCGGCGCGGAGTCGTCGTCGCCGGTGAACACCACGCGGGTGGCGGCGATGACGAGCAGCAGCGCCGCGGTGGTGACAAAGAGCCAGCGCCACAGCATCGGGCGGTTGCGTCCGGACATCCGCCACGGACGCAGCGCGAGAACCTGCGCCCCGACGAGCACGGCCGCAGCGGCCAAAAGTAGCGGCGGTAACACCGGATGCAGCGTCATCGCCGCATCACCAGTGGCCACAGTGCCAGGCCGGCCAGCGCCACCAGCGCCACTGCCAGTGGTAAATCCGGTGTTTCGACGGATCTGACGGCGGCGTCTACCGACGCTGTCGACGGTGGCGGGTTGTCCCTGATATCGGAGAGGTCGGCCGCCGTTTTGGAGCTCGCAGGCAACGTTAGGCCGCCGGTCTGGCGGGCCAGCGCCTCCAGCGCGCCGCCTCCCGGTCCGGTCAGCAGCACATTGACCTGAACATCGCCGGCCTCCGCCAGCCCTGAGACCGTGTCGGCGGTGAACAGGGCGGGTCGGGTATCCCCTGGAGCGCGGCGCGAACCGGGGCCGACATAAATGAGCGAACGGCGCTGCGCCACTTGCTGATCGAAGGCCGGAAAGCCCGTCAGGCACAGCGCCATGACGTCCTCGACGCCACCGGCGTAGTCGACGTACGACACCGCGGGCGTCCACCTGGCGTCGTCACCTGCCTGCTCCGAGGCGGCTGTGAAGTCATTGAATTGAGCTGCGGCATATTGATAGTCACGTGTCATGGGAACTATCCGGCGATTGGCGGAGGTCAATCCGATGCGCTGGGTGGTGAAGCCGTTCACCTGCTCGGCGAAGTACCGCAGCGTCGCACGGACGGCGGGATCGCTTGGTTGCCCGCCCATGCACAGCATGATGTCCTCGGGCTCGATGCCCTCGGATTGCCGTGCAGTCGAGGGTAATCCGGTCGGGCGGGCGGCGGCGATCACCGAAGCGCCGAAGACCACCGTCAGCAGCCCTATCGCGACCAGGGCCGACACCGTGCGTAGCCGGGCGGCACGGCGGTACTCCGGCAGTCCGGTGAGCCGCTCGACGTTGGCCAGCAGGCGCAGCCGGCGCTGTTCGGAACTCATCGGCTTTAGCAGCACCACCGCGATACAGATCGCCAGACCGAGACAGCCCGCGATCGCCACCACCCACCAGGTCAGCTCCACGTGTGGATCAGCTCCTCGGCGGAGTCGGCAACGGCCCCGACGTCGACGATCGAGTCGGCGTTGAACTGCGCGTCAGTCAGGTCCGTCAACACCGGTGCGGCGGAGGCCAACTCGCCCGCGGCAATGGCATCCACCTGCATGTACTCGGCACGGGCTCCGGTGGCGGCGTGCAGGAAGGCGCGCAACTCCCGGCTCACCGCCGCCGCGGCCGGCCCCGCGGCCAGCTCTCCCGCGCGGTAGCGCTCACCGATGGCGCGCACCGTTCGGGCGGCCCGTCGTTTGGCCAGCTCGCTGCGAGCGGCACCGATGACTGGCAGGTCACGAATTCGGCGGCCGGGTATCGTCAACACGAACACCCCTGCGTACCAACCGATCAGGAGCACCGAAAGCACGCCCGCGACCCACAACCACCACGACGAGTACGGCGTGGGGCCGCTGACGAAGCGGATCAGCTCATCGGACACGAGCATATGTTCCGGTCATCGCTGTCAGCCCCGCCCTGATCCCCCGGCTGCTGGTGAACCTCGCGTGCGGCACGCCGTGGGTAGTCAGGAAGGTCGAAAGGTGTTCCCGCCGTTCGAATTCAGCCCTGCGGTACGCCTCGACCACCTGCGGGCCGAGGTTCGCGCCGCCCAACACGACGCGGCCACCGGCGACGTCGTAACCGTCGTCCTCGTCATCGACGGACCCGGCTGCTGCCATGTCGGCGACCATGGCCCACATCACGTCGTGCTGCGCGGTCAGCCGGGTCAGCACCTCGCCGAGCCCGTCATCGACGTCCGGCTCGTCGGACACGACGACGATCAGCAGCGGGCGGCGGTGATGCTTTGCCACCCAATTCAGTTGTGTCACAACCCTGCTGGGCGCAGGTGCGGTCGCCGTGTGGTGATGAAACCGGTGCAACATGCTCTCGATATGCGTCTCGCCCCGCCGCAGACGGATATCGACGCAGCCGCGGGTGTCGCCGAACACCATGCCGATCTCGTCGGACCGGCGCAGCGTGATCAGGCCGATCGCCCCGATGACATTCGATGCGATGTCACGCTTGCGCTCACCCGATGGCGCCTGCGCAATGGCGTTGCGACCGGCGTCGGCGATCACGAGGATCTTGTGGTGCTTCTCCGAGACGAAGCGCTTTATCAGGACGTGCCCGGACCGCGCGGTCGCCTTCCAGTCGATATCGCGGACGTCGTCGCCCGGCACATACGGCCGCAGGTCGTCGAATTCGAGGCTGCGGGTGTGCACCAGCGCGTACCGACCGCCGTCGAGCAGCCCCGTCGTGTCGCGGCCGAAGAACTGCTTGGCGTCATCGAGATGCTTTCCCATGGCCTCACGGCACCCGCACCGCGCCCAGCACCGCGTCGATCACCACGTCGGGCGTGATCTGCAGGCTGGCCGCCTCGAAGCCGAGGATCAGCCGGTGCCGCAGCACGCGGTGCGCGAGTCGGGCGATGTCGTCGGGCACGACGTGGTTGCGGCCGCGGACAACGGCCAGGGCGCGCGCTGTCCGGCAGAAGGCGATGGTCGCTCGCGGGCTCGCGCCGTACTCGATCAAGCGGGCGATGTTCGCGGGCAGATACCGCTCGGCGGCCCGCGTCACGCTGACGATCCGGCTGGCGTACTCGATCAGCTGGCGGTCCATGTGCACGGTCTGGACCAGCTGCCGCGCGCGCCGGATCTCATCGAGCCCGACCGCCGGGGGCGTCCGGTGGTTCTTCTCGTACAGACCGGCATCCATCCGCAGCACGACCTCGACTTCGTCGTCCACAGTGGGGTAGGCAACGAGGTCCTTGAGCATGAACCGGTCGGTCTGGGCCTCCGACAACGGGTAGGTGCCCTCCTGCTCGACCGGGTTCTGGGTGGCGATGACCAGGAAGGGTTCGGGGATCGGATATTCCACCCCGGCGATGGTGGTCTGACGTTCCTCCATCGCCTCGAGCATGGCGCTCTGCGTCTTCGCGCTGGAGCGGTTGATCTCGTCGAGCAGCACGATATTGGCGTGTACGGGCCCCAGCTGGGTGGCAAAAGAGTTGGTGGCCGCCTCATAGATCTGGGTCCCGATGATGTCGCTGGGCAACAGGTCCGGCGTGCATTGAATGCGCCGGAACACGCCCTGGATCGATTCGGCGATGACGCGGGCGGCCGTGGTCTTGGCCAGGCCGGGGACACTTTCGATCAACAGGTGCCCACCGGCGAAGAGGGTGACGAGCAGCGATTCCCGAAGTTGATCCTGGCCGACCACCTTGGCGGAGAAGGCCGCGGAAACCGCCGCCACCACGCGTTCGGCTTCGGCCAGCTCGCGCTGGTCAAGCCGCGGATGCGGCGCAGTCATAGGGGCCTTCCTGGAGGAAACGAGTCACGCTTGAGTACCCGGGGGCAGGGATCTCACGCACCGTCACCGGCGATGAGCACCGTGAAGAGGTCCGTGATCGCGCCGTCGTTGATCAGCGCCACGTCGAAACCGGACGTGACAGACTGCCCGTCGGCGTCGACGAGGTGCCAGGCCAGGTAGCCGAAATTCGGCAGCTGGCGCACGGGCTCGGCCGCCGCGAATTGCAAGTTCCCCAGTTGCTGTTGTAGCGCAACGCATTTCGCTTCGAGCGCGTCACGGCCAGTGCTCACGCCCTCGGCATCGGTCCATCGCACCTCCGCTGCGTAGGTGCGCTCGATCGCGGCGCGCCGCTTGGCGTCATCGCGTTCGTTGAAGACTTCGAGCAGGTTCGCCCGCATCAAAGCTTCGACCGGATCAGCCATCGTGTCTCCTGGTTTCAGTCGTTTTCCTGCCGAAGTACAGCTCTTGCGTTGCGATGCATACCAGTTGGCCCGCCCGGTTGTACATCGTCGAGGTCGTCAGCCCTCGGCCCGCGACGCCACTGGGCGACACCTGGTCGGACAGCACCCAGTCCGTCAGGTCGACGGGCCGGTGAAACCACAGCGCGTGGTCGATCAGTGCGTTGAAGGTACTTATGGGTGTCTGTCGCCGTCGCGCGAGCGCCACTTCGACCATCGTCGTACCCGACAGGTAGGTCAGCAGACAGCTGTGCAGGACCTCGTCGGCCGCTACGGAACCGTTGGGCCGCCACCACATCCGCATCCGCGCGGGCGGCTCGGGCAGGTCGACGGCCAGACGCGGTGGTGTGTCGACGTAGCGCAGATCGAAGGGTTGCGGGCGCACCCAGTGGCCACCGAGCTCGTCGGCGTAGTCCGCCAACTGTTCCTGGATCGGCGGCAGCGTTTCGGGGTCGGCGACGTCGGGCATCGGCTGGTAGTAGTCGAGCGAGGAGATCGGCACGCTGAACGATGCGAGCGCCTCGAGCAGGATCTGGCCGTTCTGGCGCGCCGTGATCTGACGGGTCGACAGAGTGCCGCCGTCGCGTGCCACATCGACGTGGATGTCGACGGGCTCGCGGGCGTCGCCTGCTCGGACGTAATAGACGTGCACGCTGTGCGGTGTTCGGCCCGGCGCCGTCAGGCTCGCCGCCATGAGCGCCTGGCCCGCGATATGTCCTCCGACGATGTGGTGCGCCGGATTGTCGAATTGGGTGGCGTGGAATCGATGGTCGTCGACGCGTTCGACCTGAAGGGTGGCGATGACGTCGGCGAGGGTCGGCGAGCGATAGGTCACCGCGGCCCACGAAGGGACAGGAGGGTGATCTCGCTGGGCGCGAACACCCGAAACGGCGGTCCCCAGAAGCCGGTGCCGCGACTCGTGTAGAGCTGTGTCGTGTCACCGTGTCGACTCAGACCAGCGACCACCGGCTGATCCAGTCGGACAAGGAAATTGAACGGCCAGATCTGGCCGCCGTGGGTGTGACCGGAGATCTGCAGGTCGACGCCGGCGCGCACCGAATGCGCGACCTGCTTCGGCTGGTGTGCGAGCAGTAGCACCGGCAGGGTGCGGTCGGCGCCCTGAAGAGCGGTCTCGAGATTCGCTCCGTGCCCGCGTGCGCCCGAAGACGCGGCGGTGGCGTCGTCGACCCCTGCGACGACGAGCTCATCACCACCACGTTCGATGACGACGTGCCGATTGTGCAGGGCGGCCCATCCGATTTCTTCCAAGTAGTCCAGCCAGCCCTGGGCTTCGCTGAAGTACTCGTGGTTTCCCGTGACGTATGCCCGCACCGATCCCGCCCGCACCGACGCCAGCGGGCACGCCTGCTCTCGGCGTGCGTCGACAGTCCCGTCGGCGATATCTCCGACATGGCACACGACGTCGGCGTCGAGTTCGTTGACCCGCGCCACCACAGCGGCTGACCACCGGGCCCGATCGATCGGCCCGTAATGCGTGTCGGCGATGATCGCGACGCGCAGCCCGTCCAACGCCGGTCCGAGTCGGGCGATCGTGACATCGACCGCCCTGACGCGAGGCACACGCATCGCTTCGAAGTGCCCCCACGAGAGAAGTGCGGCCGCCACCCCCACGACGGCCCCGGCGACCACCCGGGACCGCGCGGGATCATCGACGCCCGCAACCAGCAGAACAAGCCCCAGCACCTGGCCCACCACCGACCACACGAATAGCACCCAGGCTGCGCCCAGAAGTGCATCGCCGACGGCCGCGGCCCGGTCGAGATGTCTGCGCCCGTGGCCCAGCATCATCAGCACGGGCAGCGCGGCGGCCGCGGCGGCGAAGAGCAGGGTGCCGCCGATGACGACGGGCGGCGGCCATGCCGAACCCGCCAGCAGCAACGTCCACAACGGCACGCCGAACAACAGGAGCAGAATGGCGAACACGACGGAGATGCGCCGCCAGTGCCGCCGCGACCGCCGAGGCGAATCGACGGATTCCTCTACTACCTCTGCCGGAGTGTCTGTCATCGCAGTCGACGTTACCTATGCGATCCGAGCTGCCGGCTACGCCAGCGGCTGCCCGTCCTTGGTCAGCACATGCCACTCACCGCCGAACAGGTCCAGCCCCTGCCCGCCGAAGTCTCTATCGGTCTTGTCGCCCGCGTACCAGTAGAGCGGGTGTCCCTTGTAGGTCGCCTGATTGCTGCCGTCGCGACGCGGAGCGGTTCCCGCCGCCGCCGTGTCGATGCCGATACCGCCCGCGGGAGTGCCCTTGGCCAGCAGCGGCAGCCAGGTGTCGGCACATCGGTCGTAGCAGGTAGGCGTGTTCAGCGGGTCCGCGGTGAACGCGTAGACGGTGCGGCCCGAGCCGTCGACGATGATGGTGCCCAGATCGCCCCGGTCGTCCAATTCCAGCCAGACGTCCCCGATCGGCGGAATCCGATCGGAAAAGGGGATCGGATCCGGCGTTGCGGTCGCTTCGGTTCGCGGCGCCGTCACCGGGCTCGTCGAGGCGTCGGTGGCGGAGTCGCTGCCGGCCTGATTGGCGAATGCGGAACATGCGGTCAGGGCCGCGACGCCGAGGGCCAGGACCGGCATGCCTGCGCCGAACCGGCGCCTGCTGGGCGAATTCATAGCAATTTCATTTCCACCTACCGCGCCGACCAAACCGCCTTCGCCGCCGCGGCGGCGTGAACCCGCTCACGGGCGGCTATACCGGCGCTACCCGATCGACCCACGGAAGTGCCTGCTCGAGTTGGGCCGACAGCTTCAGGAGCAGCGCCTCGCCTGCCAGTGGGGCGACGAACTGGACACCCAGCGGCAGACCGGCCGCCGTCCAGTGCAGCGGCAGCGTGATCGCGGGCCGACCGGTGATATTCGCCAACTGCGTGTACGGCACCCAACCGAGGTTCTTGTCCACCATGTCGTCGACGATCTTGGTGAAGCGCAGCATGCGGGCGGTGCGCGTCTTGAGCAGCACGTCGGCGCCGCGCTGCAGCGCGACCGGCAGATCGAACTCGCCGACCTTCGGCGGTGGGGTCGCCAACGTGGGTGTCAGGAGCAGGTCGTAGGACTCGAAGAAAGTGGTCAGCCGGCGGGTGTGCTCGTGTCGCCGCTCGACGGCGTTCACATAGTCGACGGCATTGGTCGCGCGCCCGAGCGCGGCCATGATCCGGGTGTCGCGTTCGAACATCTCGTCACCCGCGCCCGTCAGGCGCTTTGCCTCGTCGACTTCCCACGCGATGTAGACGAACCACGCGAGCAGGAACTCGCGGGCGAGCGCGGCATCGTCAAACGGCGCCTGCGGTAGTTCGTCGACGTGGTGGCCCAGCCCGGTCAGCGCCGCAACGGTTGCGTCGACGGCGGCGCACGCCTCGCGATCCGGAGACGGCGTGATCGCCGAGGGCACCCGCACGCCGATCCGCAGCTTTCCCGGATCCGCCCCGACGCACGACGCGAACGGCGAATCCGGCAGGCCGGGGACGAAGGGCCCGAACGGTTCGCCGCCGCTGATGACGTCGAGCATCGCGGCCGTATCGCGCACCGTGTGCGAGACGACGCCCTGCACAGCCGCCCCGTGCATGGACTCGCCCGCCGCCGGACCCAACGGCGTCAGCCCGCGTCCTGGTTTCAGACCGACGAGCCCACAGCATGCCGCCGGTATTCGTATCGATCCGCCACCGTCGTTGGCGCCGGCACACGGCACGATGCCCGCCGCGACCGCGGACGCCGACCCGCCCGATGAACCTCCGGGCGTGCGCGAGAGATCCCACGGGTTGCGGGCCGGCCCCCACGCGACCGGCTCGGTGATCCCCTTCGCGCCGAATTCCGGCGTATTGGTCTTGCCGAAGATGACCAGCCCGGCGTCGATCCACCTTTGGACGATGGTGGCGTGCGCGGCGGCGGGCAGCGACATCTGCGCCCGTGATCCGGCGGATGTCGGCAGGCCGGCATAGTCCTGCGCCAAGTCCTTGATCAGGAATGGGACCCCGGCGAACGGGCCGCTGAGTTCGGCAGGCGGCGCCGCGGGAATGTCGCGCACGATCGCGTTGATCCGCGGGTTCACCGCGGCCGCCCGCTCACGCGCCAGCGCCAGCAGTTCGGGCGCGGAGACCTCCTTGTCCGCGACCAGTTTCGCCAGCCCGGTGGCGTCGTACGTCCGGTACTCCTCGAAGTTCATGGCCTGACCGTATTGCTCGCCGGGGGTCAGCGGCACCCTCCCCCCAAGAATCGCTGCCGGTGCTTCGACGTGGCTATCGTGCAGCCATGAGCCTCGTCACCTACGAGTGCGACGATCACGTCGCCACGATCACGCTCAACCGCCCCGATGCGCGCAACGCCATCAATGGCGCGCTCCGCCAGGAACTGAACGCGGCCTGGGAACGGTTTCGCGACGACGAGGACGCGTGGGTGGGGATTCTGACCGCCAACGGAAGCGTGTTCTGTGCAGGCGGTGACCTCAAGGATGGCGAGGGCTCGGTGGGCACCTTCGCAGGCACGTTCTGGGAGAAGCCGACGATCAATTCGTTCGAGAGCGGGATGGAGTTGTTCAAGCCGACGATCGCCGCCGTGCACGGACCGTGCGTCGGCTACGGAGTGACCGGAATTCTGTTCTGCGACTTCGTCATCGCCTCCACGGCAGCCACCTTCTCGTTCCCCGAGGTGTCGCTCGGCGTGCCGACCATCGTCGGTGCGATCCGGCTGCCCGAGCGGCTGCGCTGGGCCGACGCCATGGAACTGCTCTTGACCGGCGCACCGATGACGGCCCAGCGCGCCAAGGAAGTCGGCCTGGTGTGGAAGCTGGTCGAGCCCGAAGAGTTGCAGGCCCAGGCACGGTCATGGGCGCAGACGCTGACGAGGGCGGCTCCCCTGGCACAGCGCGCCACCAAGGAGGTGGCGTCGCGCACCGCGAACATGGGGTGGATCGAGTCGGTCCGCTTCGGCGAGACGATGCGCAAGGTCGCCGCCGCGACCGAAGACGTTGGCGAGGGAATCCGGGCCTGGCAGGAGAAGCGCAAACCACAGTGGCGGGGCCGCTAATGAAACCAAGTGGCGGGGCCACTAATGAAACGGAAGTGGCGGGGCCACTAATGAAACGGAAGTGGCGGGGCCGCTGACTGTTGACGGCGCTACCGCTCCCCGCCGTCCGGCGTCTCGGAATGTCCGCCGCGCTCGGACCCGTTCTGGTCCTCGGCGATGGTCGGTTCCAGTGCGACGCTCCACTCTCGCGCAGAGTGCGCTGGGGTCGGCGCGAAGTCCTGCGCCGGCCGCAGCCGTACGACCTGACCCACGGCCCGACGCAGGCCGGGCGCCCCCCGGATCCTCAAGAGCTTGCCCAACCGCCCCGCCCGGTAGCGCAGGGGCGAGCCGAGCAGCTCACCCATGACCACGCCGGCGCCAATGGTGAGCGCGATCGCCGCCGCCGCCAACCCCTGAGCCATCCCCTGGGCATAGTCCTTGTCGACGGCGAAATAGAACACGGACCGGAACACGGCAAGCCCCGGCAGCATCGGCGTGATGCCGGCGGTCGCGGTCACCAGCGCGGGCGCCTGTCGCCGGATCGAGGACAACGTCGCCAGTAGGCCGACCCCGACTGCGGCGATCCCTGTGGCGACGACCACGCCGAAACCGGTGGTGACCAGACCGATCAACACCAGTTCCGCGGCGCCGGCCACCACCCCGGCCGTAGCCACCGCACGGAGGCGGGCGTAGCTGAGGATGGTCAGGCATGCGCCGGCCAACGCCGCGCCGGACGCGGCGAGCAGCACGGGGCCCAGCCCCCTGGGCATGATGAAGCTCTCCGTGGCGTCGACGTGGAGTTCGATTGTGATGTCGGCAAGAGCGGCGACCTGCAGTCCGGCGAGAATTCCGACCACGATGCCCGCCGTCATGAACAGCACGTCGCCCAGCCGCGCGACCGCGGTGAGCATGTATCCGGTCAGCGCATCCTGCACCGAGCCGACGAGCGTCAGCCCGGACAGCAGCATCACGATGCCGGTGGCCACCAGCGCGGTCGGTCCTTGACCGGCGTAGAGGTAGGCCGCGACGGCGACCAGAGTGGCGATGAAAGCACCCGCCGCCTGCTGGAAGAACGGTGGCGTGCCGAGCCGGTGCAGCAGCCGGCTCAGCCGGTCGATGACCGCCGACGTCACCGCGGCCAGAAGGCAGGTCAGCCATGTGCCCCCCAACAGCATGGCGATGCCGAGGGAGAAGCCCGCCCAGCCCGCGGTCGCCACCCACCGCGGATAGGGCTGTGGCCGCTCGGTCAGCTCGTCCATCGCTTCGTGGGCCGCATCGACCGAGACGCCACCGGCGGTGATCCGTCGGACCAGCCGGTCGAGCTCCGCCAGGCGCGAGTAGTCGGACGACCGGGCGTGCGCCGACCGCATGATGGTGACGGGCGGGCTGTCCTCACTCGAGAGCGCTGACGCGAAAATGGTGGTGACGAAGACATCGACCACTGTGTCGCGGAGTTGGTAGGCCGCAGCCACGTCCTGAGCAGTCACGACGACGTCCGCGGTGCCCGAACCCGACGACAGCATGACCTCGGCGAGCCGAACGGTCAGATCGAGAACCCTGCGGGTGTGCCGATCGTCAACGCTGTCCGAGGGTCGGCTTCGCCTACCGGCCAATGGGGCGGGATCGCGGCGCCCGACCAACGGAATCCTCAGTCCGCGCCGGCGCCGCTCCGCGTTTCCGGTGCGTTCCGCTTCCATCACCGACCACGGACCGATGGGCATGCGGCGACGCCCGGCATGAGCATTGCCATGTTCATGCCATATCCGGCAGCGTCTCGATTCAAACCCGTATGGGGTCCGATGAGCGGTGATCTGGGACAGACTCTCATCAGGAGTTGGGAGCTGCGATGGAACGGTCCGAATACGAACGCATCCGCGTCGCCCACCTCGATGCCGTTCAGGCGACGCTCGACGATCACGTGGACCGCCTCGACTGGTCGCCAGACCAGATTCGACGGCACCGCGATCAAGGCTTGCGTTCGCTCCTCGCATACGCCCATGAGCGTTCGCCGTTCTACGCCGACCGGCTGCGCGGTCTCGACTTCGAGCATGCGACGGCGGCTGATCTGGCGTCCCTTCCGATGCTGACGAAGGCCGCAGGCACAAAGCGAATGGGACGCGATCGTCACGACACCCGACCTCGATCGTGCAGCCGCTGAGCAGATTCTGGACGATCAGACCTGGTTCTCCTACACACGTCGCGACGAACAGGTGTTCAGTTCCGGTGGCTCCAGCGGTGTGCGCGGAGTGTATGTCTGGGATTGGCCGTTCTTCATCACCACCGCCTGTCTTGCGTGGCGCATGCAGGCCCGCGACGAACGCCGCGGCCCATGCGTGCCTGAATGCGCGACTCGCGGTGCTGACCGCTGGCTGTGCCACCGCACGCCAGCACACCGCTTTTCGACGTGCCCACCGTCGCGGGTATGGAGACCGTCGTCATCGAGGCCGGCGCACCGTTCGACCGAGGTGCTCGCTGCGGTCGAAGAAACCTCGCACCTACCCATCTCGTGGGCTACGCCAGCGTCATCGGCCGCCTTGCCCGCGCCTCATTGGCGGGCGATCTGCGCATCCGAGCCGTCCCGGGTGAGCACGAATTCAGAACCGCTGTTACCCGAGGACCGCGACGCGGTAGTCAATGCGTGGAACGCAAGCTTGTACAATCTCTGGGGCTCAACCGAAATCGGCGTGCAGGCCGTGGGCTGCGGACAAGGGCCGGTCCTGCACATCTGTGAAGACGAAGTGATCCTCGAACGCGTCGACGGCGCCGGCGCTCCCGTTGCCCCCGACGAACCGGCGGTGCGCACGCTGGCCACCGGCCTGTCGAACCGTACGTTCCCCTTCGTGCGATACGACCTCGGCGACGAGATCACGATGATGTCCGAACCGTGTCGGTGCGGGAGCGCGTTCGCCCGGGTCGCCGACATCAGCGGCCGTCGCGACGACGACTTCGCCTACGGATCGAAGTCGGTGCCCGCCAGCGCTTTTCGGCATGTACTGGGCACGGATCCACGGATCGTCGAATACCAGGTGGTGCAGACCGAGGATGGCGCGGACGTGCTGGTCGTCGCAAGCGCCGATGTGCAGTCTCTGGTCCCGGCGTTGGTCTCTGCTCTGCAGCGCTATGGCGTTGCCCACCCGTCGATTCGGCTACGCGCAGTCGACTCCCTGGGCCGTAACCAGGCCAGCGGCAAGCTCAGGCGTTTCGTACCACTCCCGCCGCGCTGAACCACCCGTCTCGGCAAACAGCCCAGAGAAGGGCGCCCGAAAGACTAGGCTCCGCTGATGAAGCTGGGACCTTCGTCACCCCCCGAACTGGATGGAGTCCCCTCCGCCGAGGGTGCCGCTTCCGGGCCCGGAACGGCTGGTAGGCCGACCGTACGCGCTGCCGATTGATCTCTTCGGCGAACTGCACGGGCCGTTGTTCTACGCCGACTATGACGGTGAGCGAAAGCTCTATGCCTGTTCTGCCGAGCTGGTCGAGGAGCTGTGCGACGAGGAGCGCTTCGCCAAGAACCTCACCGCATCGCTGACCCGGGCCAGGCCGCTGGCGGGTGACGGGCTGTTCACCAGTTTCTACGGCGAGTCCAACTGGCAGAAAGGCCATGACGTCCTGCTGCCGGGTTTCAGCTACGCCGGGTTGCGCAACTACCACTCCGCGATGCTCGACATCAACGTCCAGCTCATCAGCCGTTGGGATGCCTGCGCCGGTAACCAGCCGGTCGACGTCTCCACCGATCTACAGAAGCTGGCCATGGACACCGTCGGGCTGGCCGGATTCGGAGCCAGATTCAATTCGTATGAGTACGACGGCCTGGCCCCGATCCCGGCGAGCTTCACCGCGGCGCTGGCCGAGGTGTTCCAACGTGGGGCGACGCCGGAGTTCAACGCCGAGTTGACCAAGCTGCACGCATTCTTCGATGACCTGGCCGACGCCCACCGGTCCGGCTGCGGCCGATGGGCTCGATGACCTGCTGTACGTCATGCTCGGTCACGACGCCAACGGTGCGCCGCTGCTCGACCGGGACAGCATCAACAACCAGATCATGACATTCCTGATCGCAGGCCAGCTGACCACCTCCGAGCTGATGCCGACCGCGGTCTACAACCTCGTGCATCACCCGGCGGTGCTGGCACGCGTGCGCGCCGAGGTGGACGAGGTGTTCGGGCCGGACGACGATTATCTACCCACGTACGACGACATCGGCAAGTTCAGCTTTCTGCGCCAGGTCATCAGCGAGACGCTGCGGCTGTCCCCACCGGTGCTGGAGTTCGACCGGATGGCGTTGTCGGACACCGTTATCGGTGGACGGTATCCCGTCAAGAAGGGTGAGGCCGTCACCGTCCTCACCGGTGCGCTGCACCGTCAGCCGCAGTGGGGTGACAACGTCGAGTTCTTCGATCCAGACCGGTTCGCACCTGAGCGCTCCGCATCCCGCTCGTCGAGCCTGTTCAAAGCCTTTGGCACCGGTGCGCGCTCCTGCATCGGCCGCCAATTCGCCCTGCACGAAGCCATCATGGTGATCGCGCGACTGGTGCACCGGTATCGCCTGATCGACTCGCAACACTATGTGCTGCAATGGGACGGCCCGACCAGCCGGCGTCCTGTGGGGTTTCACCTCGATCTCATCCGGCGTACCCCCGAGGAGCGTCGTACCAGCATCACCGCTGCCGCGGCCGCGTCCCCCCAAACGCCGTCGGGACCGCTGGCGGCCGTGAAAGCCGGAACCACGCTGGCCGTACTGCACGGCTCCAACCTGGGCACCTGCCGGGCACTGGCCAAGCAGCTCGCTGAAGAAGCCGCGGACAACGGCTGCCAGACGTCGGTGGCGCCGCTCGACAGTGCGGCGGGCGGCTTACCGGAGGCCGACGTCACGCTGATTGTCGCGTCGTCATACAACGGCCAGCCCACCGACGATGCCCGCGCGTTTCTGTCCTGGCTTACCGGGCCCGACGCGGCGCTGGAGGGTGCACCGCTTTTCGCAATACTCGGAGTCGGCGACCACAACTGGGCCGACACGTATCAGGCGATACCCAAGCGCATCGACGAGCGGTTGACCGAACTGGGCGGCGTAGCCCTGGTGCCACGGGCATCGGCCGATACCTCGGGCGACCTCACCGGAACCGTCGAGGACTTCTCCATCGAGGCCTGGGCGGCCCTGACCCAGCGCTTCGGCGATCCGGACGCGCCTCCGGTCACCAATACCGATAGCGGTACCGATACCGATGAGCCGCTCTACGAGCTGAACCCGATCATCGGCCCGGTAACCACGGCGATCGACGCCCGCTTCGCGGTGACACCGATGACCGTGCTCGAGAACACCGAGCTCGTCAGTGACGAAGCCTTTGGCTCAGCGAAACACTATGTGCGCGTTGCCCTTCCAGAGGGAATCGACTATCACACCGGTGATCACCTGACCATTCTCGCCGACAACCCGCCCGAACTGGTCGACACGGTGATCGAACTTCTGGAGATCCAGCCGGACCTGCGTCTGTCGATCAACCCGCGCCGCACCTCCAGACGGCTCATCGCGCTGGATCGCGAAGTCAGCGTGCGCGAGTTGCTCACGCATTTCGTGGAGTTGCGAAAGCCGGCGTCGCGCAGCCAATTGAAGCGCCTGGCGGCGGCCAATCCGTGTGTGCCGGAGCGGCAGCGGCTCGAAGAACTCGCGGCGGCGAGCGAACCTGCGGTACTGAGCACCCTTGAATGCCTGCTGGAGTTCCCCGCCTGTGACGTGACCGACGAAGAGCTGCTTGAACTTCTCGAGCCGATGACGCCGCGCCACTATTCCATCGCGTCGTCGTCGCGGCTGTCACCACAGGTCGTCGGGCTGGTAGTCAGCGTGCTGGGCGCACCCGCCCGCTCCGGTCACGGTCTGTTCAAGGGGGTGGCCTCCAACCATCTCGGCGCGATCGCGCCGGGGGAGCTGATCAGGGGCCGCGTCGATCCGGCCCGACAGGCATTTCGGGCGGGAGCCGATCCCACCCGCAATGTCATCCTGGTGAGTGCGGGCACCGGCGTCGCCCCGTTCTGCGGTTTTCTCGGCGACCGGTTGGCGGCCAAACAATCCGGGGAGCCATTCACATCGGCGCTGTGCTTTTTCGGCGTCCGCGACCCGGCCGTCGACTACATCTTCCGCGACCAGTTCGAGGAGGGTGAGCAGCTCGGAATCGTGCGCATGCGGCCTGCATTCTCGCGCGCGTCGCAGGACGGGGTGCAGTACGTGCAGGACCGCATCGCGGCCGACGCCGACGAGGTGTGGGACCTGCTGGGGGACCCCGCCAAAGACGCATACGTATATGTCTGCGGCGACGGCGCAAGGATGGCCCCTGCCGTGCGCCGAGCGTTTCTCGATATCTACCGGGCGCGCAGTGCTGCGGATGAAGACCAGGCTCAGGACTGGCTCGACGGGCTCGTCGCCGCCGACCGTTACGTCGAGGACGTCTGGGCGGGATGAGACCCTCACAACCGGCCGGCGCCGATGGTGAAGAGAACGTGACGTGATCCTGTTCGTCGATTCACATCGATGACACGGCCGACCGGCATGCTTGCGGCGATACCCAGCCCCACCAGGCCATCGACGACCTGGAACCAGCAGTCCGGCCCTCCGACGCCTCGGGGTCAGGCGCAGATCTGCACGTCAACGACGGAAGAAGCGACGCCATGTCCTACGTGGAACCCCCGCAGTTCGTAACGAAGATGATCGACGCCGGTGAGAACAAGGTGTTCATGTCCACCCGGGACACTGTGATCCGCGCCTACATGGCCGGTGCCATCCTCGCCCTGGCCGCGGCGTTCGCGGTCACGATCACCGTGCAGACCGGTAACGCCCTCGCCGGCGCTGTGTTGTTTCCGGTGGGCTTCTGCCTGCTGTACTTGATGGGCTTCGACCTGCTCACCGGCGTCTTTACCCTGGTTCCGCTTGCGTTACTCGACAAACGGCGCGGCGTCACGATCCGCTCGCTGCTGCGCAACTGGGGCCTGGTATTCGTCGGTAATTTCCTCGGGGCGTTGACCGTGGCGCTGATGATCGCGATCACCGTGACCTATGCGTTCACCGTGGATCCGAATGAGGTCGGCCAAAAACTCGGGGAGATCGGGGCCGCCCGCACCGTCGGATACGCCGAGCACGGTGCGGCCGGGATGCTGACCCTGTTCATCCGTGGTGTGCTCTGCAACTGGATGGTCTCCACCGGTGTCGTCGCGGCGATGATGTCAACGTCGGTGTCCGGCAAGGTGATCACCATGTGGATGCCGATCATGTTGTTCTTCTACATGGGATTCGAGCACTCGGTGGTGAACATGTTCCTTTTCCCGTCCGGACTCATGCTCGGCGGCGACTTCTCGATCGCGGACTACTTCATCTGGAACGAGATCCCCACAGTCGTAGGCAATCTCGTCGGGGGGATCGCCTTCGTCGGGCTCACGCTCTACGCGACGCACGCCCGCACCGGCATCGAGTGGAACCGCCCGACCGATCCCGCTGACTTCAAGCTACCCGCCGAGGCCAAGGCATGAGCCGGGCCGAGATCACCGCGCAGATCAGCGCCGCTCGTCTGGCCAAGGGACTCACCTGGCAGCAACTCGCCGAGGCCATCGACAAGCCGCTGGTGTGGGCAGTCGCGGCGCTACAAGGCCAACACCCGATTCCGGCCGACTCCGGTGCCGTGCTCGCTGAGATGCTCGGCCTGGACGAGTCGGCCGTGGCGGTGTTGGCGGCGGTTCCGATGCGCGGCGGTCAACCGAGCGCGGTACCGACCGATCCGACGATCTACCGCTTCTACGAGGCACTCCAGGTCTATGGCGGCGCGATCAAGGAACTCATCGCTGAGCAGTTCGGCGACGGAATCATGAGCGCCATCAACTTCAGTCTCGATGTCGAGCGCAAAGCACATCCTGACGGAGACCGTGTGGTGGTGACCTTCGACGGAAAGTTCCTGCCATACGCGTGGGCGGCGGCCGACGACTAGGGGCCCTCATGCGAAGTGCGACTTCGGTATCCGGGCATGCACTCCGACCGTTTTGTCGACGACCTGGCTGATGGCAAAGTTCGCCGCCGCCGAAAGGTAGGCGTACGCCGTCGGACGATCCATGCCCCGATCGTCCTCCAGGAAATTCAACGCATTGATCACCGCGCGACGCATCGCGACATCGAGGTCGTTGCCCTGCTCGTTGGCCGCGCCGTCGGGATCGGACAATCCGATCGGAATCCACGAATCCTGGTTTTCGGCGAAGGGATACATGTAGGCGACCGACGGCGCGTCGTCAGTTCCCTTCTTGCACACCGTCAGACGGAATGTTCCCCGCAACGACCCCTCCATGGCGGTGAGCGCGACTTCACCATCGCCCATCGCCATATGCGGATCGCCGACGTAGAAGAGCGCGCCCTCTGCGAAGACCGGCAGATAAAACGTCGAGCCAGGGCCCAGCAGGCTGATGTCGATGTTCCCGCCACCTAGCGTCGGAGGAACGGAGTTTGCATTCGGGGAGGTCAGTCCGGGCGCGTCGACGTAGGCGACTCCCATCATTCCCATGAAGGGCTGCAACGGAAACCGCACCGCCGCGTTGCCGAACGGCATCACGCCCTTACCGTCTTCGACGGCGGTGAATGTCGAAACGTTGCCGTACTTCATCGGATCTTTGGAGGCCCGCCCGTCGGTCGCCGCCGGCGGCATCACCTCGTCCAGCGCGATACCGGCGGGTGCTTGGCCCTTGGCCGACAGGGCAAGCGCCCCTTTACCGTGTCTGCTCGAGACCACGCCGTAGGGCACCCGCGGAACGGTGTCCAGCGTTTCGATCTTGAGGACATCGCCCGGCAGCGCGCCTTCGACGAAGATCGGCCCGGTGACGACGTGTGGACCGTCGGTGTCGAAGTCGCGCGGGGTACGCCGATAACCCGCGGCGATATCGACCGCGTCTTTCAACACATCGCTTTCGGCGACGTCGTGGCCGCCGAAGTACTCGACGGGATTTCGGCCCTGATCCTCGAGTATTCCCTCGTGTGACACGGCGTCGATGGTGACGGTCTGGCCCGATCTCATCTGCAGGACCGACTGCGCGTGCACGGTGGGGACGTAGCCCCACAGCACCTGGTCAGCCTCCGAGCTGAGGTAGTGATCGCCCGGCATCGCGCCGCTTCCCGGCTGGAGTATCTCGCCGGCACTCGCGTTCGCGCGCCGATTCGCTGCCTTCACCGGTGGAGGAGGCACACGACGCGGTGCCGGCGACGCCCGCTCCCGCACTCAATGCGGCCACCGCCTGCACAAACCGACGGCGTCCTATACCTCGCGCGATCGTCTCGGCGGCTTCTTCGGCCAGTGAGCGGGTCATCGGCGCACCTCGTGACTTCTGCTGTTCATGCAGGGGGCATTCCCCGATCCGATTTCGGCGTTATTGCCTGCACGTAACGAGTTCTCGACGTCGGACCGCCGGCGTTCGACGGTCGGCGACATGACTAGTGTTTCGGGCGTGCTCGATGCCTTGTGGACCGCCGCGACCCGGCATCCGTTCCTCGACGGCGTGCGTGACGGCACCATCACTGACGAGGCCTTCGACAGATGGCTGTGTCAGGACGCGCTGTTCGTCGCCGATCTACTCACGTTCCAGGCTCGACTTCTCGCGCGAGCACCACGCCCCGCTCAGGGCGTGCTCGCGGGGGGATGTGTCGCACTGGTCGACGAGCTGGACTGGTTCGGGAACCAGGCCGCCCGGCGGGACATCGACCTGGGGCAGCCGGCACTACCGGCGACGCTGGCCTACCGCGAGCTGTTGCTGCGGCTGGACACCATGCCTGTCGACGTGGCGCTGACCGGACTCTGGGTCATCGAGCGGGTGTACCTGGACGGGTGGTCGTCAGCGGTCTCGAGCACGTCACCATTGCGTGAGTTCGTGGAGCACTGGACCGCGCCCGGCTTCGCCGGGTACGTGGACGCGCTCGGCGGGCTGGCGGACCCCGAAGCGCATCACGAACTCGTCGCCGAGGTCCTCACGCATGAGGTGGCGTTCTGGGAGATGGCGCTGGCATGAGTCTTTCCGCTCGATTGTGGTCCGCCAATGGCGACTTGGCCGCCGACGCCTTGGCTCATCCGTTCATCAGCGGGCTCGGTGGCGGCTCACTGGACCGTGAGATCTTCGCGCGCTTTGTCGCGCAGGACGCGTTCTTCCTCGAATCCTTCGCGCGCGCCTACGCTCTGGCCCTGGCGCGCAGCTCCGACACCCCGACACTGCTCGCGCTGGCCGGCCTGATCACCGGGGTCGCCGACGAGTTGGGTTTGCACAGCTCCTATGCCGCACGTTGGGGCATCGACATAGCGGGCGTGGAACCGTCGGCTGCAACGCTGGCCTACACCGACTATCTTCTCGCGACCGCGGCAACGTCCGGGCTGGGCGTGACGCTCGCGGCAATGACCCCGTGCATGCGCCTCTACGCATGGCTCGGGGCGTCGTTGGACGCCGGTGCGGCGGGGCAGTACGCCGAATGGGTGCAGACCTACGCCGATCCCGGTTTCGACGGCCTGGCGTCTGCGCTCGAACGCCTCCTGGACCAACATGGGAACGACAGCCCCGCCGTCAGGAGGGCCTACCGGCGGGCGATGCACCTCGAGGTGGAGTTCTTCGACTCAGCACTGCCACGTTGAAGTCGCCGCTCGCGGCGCGGTTCGGCGGCGTGACCTCGAAGAATTCGGCGGGCTCGGTCGCTGCGAGCTCGCCGTCGCCCCTGATTCGCCCGTTGACAGTCATGCGCGCGATCAGGTTTGGCCCGTCGCTCAGAGCAATCCCGGGATGCTGGATGCCGGCGTCCGCACGTTAGTGTCCTTTTGGTCGGCTCAGGACAAGCCGACGGAAAAGTTGAGCATTTATGACTGCACCAGCAGAAACGTCGACGGTCGAAGCGCGGGTCGGCCATTACTACCGGATGGACGGCACGTATCTGGTCGGCCGCGAGAAGGTCCGCGAGTACGCGCGCGCGGTGCAGGATTATCACCCCGCACACTGGGACGTCGACGCCGCCGAGAGCTGGGATATTCGGACGTCATCGCGCCGGTGACGTTCACGTCGACCCCGGGCATGGCCTGCAATCGCCGCATGTTCGAGCAGATCGTCGTGGGTTACGACACCTACCTGCAGACCGAGGAGGTCTTCGAGCAGCACCGCCCGATCGTCGCCGGCGACGAACTGCTCGTCGACGTCGAACTGGCATCGGTGCGCAGGACCGGCGGCAGAGATTTCATCACCGTGACCAACACCTTCACCGATACGGCCGGGGAGCGGGTACACACCCTGCACACCACCGTCGTCGGTCTGACCTCCGAGGACATCGATGAAGGGGTCAAGGTCGCGGTTCAGAAGGCGATGATGCACGACGTCAACATCCTCGAAGTCGGTCAATCCGCCTACGAGAAGGAGTTGCGCCCCGAAGGCGAGATTCGGATCGCCGAGGGCGGTGCGACTCGCACGCCGGGGACACCGTCTTTCGACGACGTGAACGTCGGCGACCACCTACCGGTGCACCACACCCGGCTGTCGCGCGGCGATCTCGTGAACTACGCCGGCGTAGCCGGTGACGCCAACCCGATTCACTGGGACGAGAACCTCGCCAAGCTGGCCGGGCTGCCCGACGTGATCGCCCACGGAATGCTCACCATGGGGTTGGGCGCCGGGTTCCACTCCGAATGGTCGGGCGACCCCGGTGCGGTGACCCGTTATACGGTGCGGCTGTCTGCGCCCGCCATCGTGTCGGCCGCCGAGGGCGCTGACATCGAGTTCAGCGGCCGAATCAAATCGCTGGACCCACAGACCCGCAGCGGTGTCGTCATCGTCGCCGCGAAATCCAGCGGCCAGAAGATCTTCGGGATGGCGACCATGAACGTCCGCTTCCGCTAAGGAGCTACCCCTGGCGGCGGAGATTCGCTTCCTCCCCCTTGGCGCCAGGCGAATGGCGTATGAGGTGCGGGGCGACGGTCCGCCGCTCGTCGCACCGGCGTGGTGGGTCAGCCACCTGGAACTCGACTGGCAGAACCCAGGTGTCAACCGCTTCTGGGACGGCGTCGCGCACAGCCACACGCTGATCCGTAGTGACCGACTGGGCGCCGGAAGGCTTCGGCGCCTGCGGCACCGAAGGTTTCCTCGTTCCTACCCCACGGCTTGTCCAGCACCGGCCGATGGGTGCTGTCATATGGTGATCATCCTCGTCGGCCGCGGCGCAGTGCGACACCGGCTGCCACCGCGGCCGCGGCCGCCAGCGGCTTGGCGCCTCGCCGCATCGCCAGCGCAGGACTCAGCGCGTGGGACCGGTCGTCGAAGGTGCCATGCGCCCCGAAGTCGGTGGAGTCGTCGGCGGGTTCCCACAGGTTGACCGGGTGATCCGTCGCGTCCTCGTTGGTCTGCTGGGAGCTGTAGCCCGTGCGGCCGAGGTACCGGTCCAGGACGGCCGGCATCACACGCTGTCCCAGCAGCGTCGCCACGGTGCTGGCGCCGACCCAGTACTGCTTGCGGCGAGGATGGTCCGCCGCGAAGAGGACCGCGCGTGCAGCCACTTCGGGTTGATAGATCGGCGGCACCGGCTGCGGGCGCTTCGGCAGCCGCGATAGCACCCACGAGAATTGCGGCGTGTTGAGCGCGGGCATCTGGACGACGGTGACCGCAACGTTGCTCCCATCGTGGAGGAGTTCGGTCCGCAGTGACTCGGTGAACCCGTTGATCGCGTGCTTGGCGCCGCAGTAGGCCGACTGCAGCGGCACCGAGCGAAGCCCCAGGGCCGAGCCGACCTGAACGATCGCGCCGCGGTCCCTCGGCTTCATCCGGTGCAGAGCCGCCATGGTTCCGTGCACGAAGCCCAGATAGCTCACCTCGGTGGCGCGACGGAACTCCTCGGCATCGATGCGGTCGAACGGCGCGAATATGGTGGCGAAGGCGGCGTTGACCCACACGTCGATCTCGCCCAGGTCTTGCTCCACCCGCTCGGCGGCGGCCTCGACCTGACGATGATCGGCCACGTCGGTCGGTATCACCAGCGCCTTGCCGCCCTCGTCCTCGACATCGCGTGCGGCCGCCGCCAAGCCGGCTTCCCCACGCGCCAGCAGCGCCACCTGTGCTCCCCGGGCGCCGAACGCTCGCGCCACTGCCCGCCCAACTCCTGCGCTTGCACCTGTCACGACAATCGTTTCAGGCGTTGACATTTGGCCTGACATTTCGCTCTCCTTTCGTCGGGTCCGCTCGATGCGACGGCGGATTTCAGTTCAGATGAGTTCCGCGAGCGTGCTCGAGGCCTCGAACATCACGGCGTGGACGAACGCCTGGGGCAAGTTGCCCCGCATCTGGCGCTGCTGGATGTCGTACTCCTCTGAGAACAGCCCCGGAGTTCCGCATGACGACCGGTTTCGCTCGAAATACCTTGCTGCCGCCAGCGTCTCGCCCTGTTGGGCGGCCGCCATCGCCATCACGAACCCGCACAACAGGAACGCGCTGTCAGCGCCGCCCGCTGCTGCCTGCGGCGGAAATCGGTAGACGTAATAGTCACTGCCCAACCCGTCGCGGACGGCGCGGTATGTCGCCACCGATCGCGGGTCATCCGGTGGCAGCGCTCCGCGTAGCGCAGGCAGCACCAACGCAGCGTCCAGCCGTTCGTCGTCTGCGCCACGCTGCCACCGCCCCGTCGGGTGCACGGACGTATGCGAAACGTCGCCGACGATGCTGTCCGCCAAGGCGCTGAGGCGTGCGCCCTCGCCATGGCGCCGACCGTTCGCGATCGCACGTAGTCCCGCGGCGCAGATCAGTCGCGAATGCGTCCACTGTCCCTCACCCAGCTCCCAGATGCCCGCATCCTTCCTCCGCCAGTTCTTCTCGATGGCCTCGATGGCGATGGTGGCCGCGCGCCGGTGTTCGTCACCCAGTGCGTCGTAGCTGTCCGCAGCGGCGAATAGCAACAGCGCCTCTCCGAACACGTCGAGCTGGAACTGCTGGCGCACATGGTTTCCCACGATGTCGCTGCCACCGGGATAACCGGGTAGACGCAACCGGTGTTGGGTCGGCACAGCTCCGCCCGAAGAGGTGTAGGCGGGCATCAGCTCGGGACCGTCGTCGAGTAGACGTGCCGAGACGAAGTCGACGGCGCTGCCAAGCAGCGGATGGGGACCGTCGGCCGCCACGGCGAGCCCGGCAAAACACTGGTCGCGGATCCAGACATAGCGGTAGTCGTAGTTGGCTCCTTCATCGGCCCGCTCCGGAAGGCTCATCGTCGATGCTGCGACCATGCCGCCCCCGGCCGTGGTCATCCCCCGCATCACCGCGTAGGCGTGCTCGGCATCGCGCTCGGCGGCCATCGGGCCGAAGGCCGGGATCTCACGGCGCCACGCCTGTTGGGTGTCCGCCCACGCGCCGGCAGGATCGATCGGTGACGGCGACAACGAGGTATCGCTGAGTTCGAGGACGAGGTCGTGGCTGTCGCCGGCACGCAGCGACAGATGGGTACGCAGCGTCCGGGAGGCTGCGTCGTCGCCGGTGACCAACGCGTCGGCCGCGCCGCGCCACCGCATCCGCAGGTCTCCGAAATGCGCGTGCCAGCATCCCGTGGAGTCGCGGTGGATGGACTGCATGTGGTGACGCCCGAAATCGGCGACGGGTTGCAATGCCACCTCGAGTTCGGCATTGCCCTCCACCATCCTGATCTGACGCAACAACACAGCGCAGCGCGGGTCACCCGGAAACGCGAGCGCTTCGCGGCACTCGACGATGCCGGTTTCGGTCACCCACCGTGACCTCCAGATCAACGAGCGCGCCTCGTAATAGCCGCCCCACACAAAACGCGCGGTCGGCGTGACCGAGTAGGAACCCCCACCGCCGATGAGTGAGCCGAAGGACGCCCCGTCGCCCCATCCGGGAACGCACAGCCACGCGATATCGCCGCGCGGCCCGATCAAGGCACCCCGTTCGCCGTCGGCGATGAATGCATACTCACGAAGGACGTGCGGCGGCCACCCAGCCGTTGCCGTCCCGCAATCGTTGCGGATGCGCATGTATTGGGCGTACCCCGATCCGCGTCGAAGCCACGTCCGGCGCCGGGTTCTCAGGGGTTCATCAGGGTCCTCGAACGAATTTCTAGGTTTGGAGGGCAACACCATTCGCATGAACCTTCGCTATATCGAGCTGGCACGCGGTGGATGGGGCCTCGGCCTGCTCGCCGCCCCGCATACGGTTCTGACCCGCATTCACGGCGTCCATGCCGACCGCAAAGCGGTGGTGATCTCACGCATTCTCGGCGCGCGCCACCTCACCCAGGCCTCGTTGTCGGGTCTGGATCCCTCGCCGGAAATCCTCGCCGGCGGGGTATGGGTCGACTCGGTCCACGCGGTCACCGCCCTCGGGCTCGCCGTGGTCGATCGCCGCCGGGCGCGTGCAGGCATCATCGACGCGGCCGTTGCGGGGCTTTGGGCGGCATTCGGATGGCACAGCCTGCGCCACGGAAGGGTTCCGCCGCGGTCCCACGATGAAGGTCGAGACCGTCTGGCACGCAGTGTGTTCGGTGTGCTGCCGGGCGGCCGGCCGTTGATGGCCCAGGCCCGTCGCGCGCGGCTTCGGCAGCTGTGACGCGCCGACCACTACTGCGGTTTGCCCCCCATCATGCTCAACATTTTCCTACCTCCCGTCGCAACGAAGCGCCATATCATCGCCGCAACGAGCACGAGCGCGGCGATGTTGAGCCAGGTGGTGTAGTTCCAGCGCACCCCTTCGGCCGGCAGATGCGCGGACGACGGGTCCGGGGCCAATCCGGTCAGCCCGAAAAGGATCTCCACCAGATAGCCGGCGGCCACCATCGCGACGTAGAAGACGGCCACGATGCGCAACGTCAT
This sequence comes from uncultured Actinomycetota bacterium, assembly GCA_963843135.1. GTDB lineage: Bacteria > Actinomycetota > Actinomycetes > Mycobacteriales > Mycobacteriaceae > Mycobacterium. The sequence goes on along the minus strand of CAWJJA010000013.1, from coordinate 122,980 downwards.
CGGCCATCCGTAGTACTTCCGGTAGATATTGATGATCGGCAGGATGAGCAGATCGGCGAAGATGAACGCCACCACGCCGCCGAAGCTGATTCCCCCCGTCCACAGGACCACCGCCAGCGGGATATTCCCCACCGAGCAGACAAAGGAGACGACGGCGACGAGCGGTCCGACGATGGGCCCCCAGATCGCCGAGAGCAGTGGGTGGCCACCGAAGAACAGCCCCTGCCAGAACGAATCGGGCACCCAGGCTCCGATTGCCCCTGCGACGAGCAGACCCGCGGCGAGGTCCCGGTAGATCGCCGCCCACTCCATCACGAAGACGTGGGACACGGCTGTTGCACCGTCCGCCGACAGCAGCCGCCCCCAGAACCCCCGTTCGCCCGACACGGACATGTCCATGGCGGCATGACCCTCCATCGAACCGGCGAGACCCTTGTCGGCCTGCCGCCGCGCATCCTCGATCAGCTTCTGCCGCAACACGAACCGGAACACGACCGCGACGATCACGATGATGATCGGGCCGCCGATGAACTCGGCGAGCGTGAACTGCCAGCCCATCAGTAGCGCCAGGATGACGCCCATTTCGATGACCAGATTGGTCGACGCGATCTCGAACGCCATCGCGGCGGTGAAGTTCGCGCCTTTGCGGAACAGGGACCGCGCAAGCGCCACCGCCGCGTAGGAACATGACGACGCGGCCATGCCGAAGCCGGTGGCATATGCCACAGACCGCGGACCGTCGTCGCCCAGCAGCTCGGTGATGGTGTCGCGACGCACCACCGCCTGCACGACAGCCGAGAGTGCGAACCCGAAGACGAGGGCCCACAGAATCGACCACGCCATGGAGCCGGCGAGGCTCAGTGCATGAAGCAGCCCGGCGATCATCTCAGACCTTCCGAGTGCGCGACGAGTCCCTGTCGGCTTCTCGCGCCCCTCTGCGGTACCGCCGGCGGTAGGTTGCACGTTGCTCGCCGGAGATCCGGCCCCTCAGCAGGCCTCCCCGCCGTTGGAACACCACGGCGAGCAGACTCAATCCGCCGGTGAGACCGACACCCGCCACGACGGCCACTGCGACCGCCGCCGTCTGCGCACCCTCACCGGTGAAGGTCAGAAACAGCCCCACCCCTGCGGCGCCCACGAGCAACGCCACCAGCCCGGTCATGACCGCCGAGTAACTCTTCAAGAACTGCCCACGCCCGAACACGATGTTTCCTCTCACTGGTTGACCGGTGTGACGAGTCGGTACTTCTCGGCGCCCTCGGCCAGGGTCATGCCGTGGCCGGGCCGGTCGCGCTGCACGACCATGGCGCCGCCGTCGACGAGCGCGATTCCGTCCGCCAGCTGCGGCTCCAACCGGACGTGGTCGTTGAACCACTCGACGTGGCGCAGATGCGGGACAGCGGCAGCAACCGGCGCATGCAACGCCGGGGCGCAGTGCGCCGAGACCTCGAGATTGTGCGCCGCGGCGATGGCCGCCACCCGCAGAAAGCCCGTGTACCCGCCGCAACGCGTCGCGTCGGCCTGCAGGCAGTCGACAACCCGCGCCAGTCGTTCGGCATCGTAGGTGGTGCCGACGTACTCCCCTGCCGCAACATCGCATCGCAACGCGGTGCGCAGCACACCCAACCCGGCGGTGTCGTCGCTGCTGACCGGTTCCTCGAACCAGCCGACATCGAATCGATCCAACTCCGAACCGACGCGCAGGGCTTCTCCCGACCGGTACGCGCCGTTCGCGTCGACCATCAACTCGGTGTCGTCGGAGGCGAGTTCACGGAACAGTCCGACACGATCGACGTCCCACTTCGGCTCTGTGCCCCAGTCCTTTCCGATCTTGATCTTCATGGCGCGGCAGCCCGCGGCCTTCCATGCGGCGACGTCCTTTGACAGGTCGGCATCGCTGCTCGACACGAAGCCGCCGGAACCGTAGATGGGTACTGTCGTCCGGCAATTTCCGAGCAACGTGGTGAGGGGAACGTCCAGCAGCTTCGCCTTGAGATCCCACAGCGCGATGTCGACCGCGCTGATCGCCTGGCCCACCAAACCCGAGGAGCCGAAGTTGCGTGCCGCGTTCTGCATCGCCGCCGCGGTTTCGGTGATGTCGTGCACGCGTCGGCCACACAGTAGCGAAGTGAAGTGTGCATCGATGACGGACGCGGCCGCGGGACTGCTGTAGGTCCAACCCAACCCGCGCAGTCCGTCGCAATGCACGGTCACCGTGACGGCGGTCGTGGCATCCCATGACAGTGTTCCGTCGGCCTCGGGCTCCGGTGTCGGGAACCGATGGACCGAGACGTCGACACCGTCGATCACCGTGTCGACAACCGGCTCTGCCGTCATGACCTGATCCGCCGACTCGCGGCCCAGAGACCGGCGGCGCCCAGCCCCGCACCCACCGCCGCGGCGATCGATCGCTTTCGTGCCGGTGAAACATGTGGCGCAGGAGCGGCTGTCGCACGAAGCGGTGCGGCGAGCACCTCTGCGGTGTGTACCGGCTTATGGCCTTGCGCGAGATGTTTGATCTGCGTGCGGCAACTGAATCCGTCGGCGACGACCAAGGTGTCGGGTCCGGCGTCACGTACTGCAGGCATGAGCTTGTCCTCGGCGCACGCCACCGAAACGTCGTAGTGGCCGCGCTCGAAGCCGAAATTACCGGCGAGACCGCAGCATCCGGCGTCGAGGAGTTCGGCGTCCACTCCTGCCGCGCCGAGGACGTCGATCTCGGGCCCGGTGCCGAGGATAGCGTGCTGATGGCAGTGTGGCTGCACGATCGCCGAGGCGCCGTCGCCGCCGGGATGCCAGTCCGGTGCCCTCTCTGTGAGAATTTCACCGAGCGTGCGCGTGAGGTCCGCGAGCCGATGGGCGTCCTCGTCACCGTGCATCAGCTCGGGCAGATCCGAGCGGAAGACGGCGGCGCAGCTCGGTTCGAGTACGACGACCGGGATGCTCTCGCGCAGGGCGGGTTGCAGAACTTCCAACGTGCGCTTGAGGACGAACTTCGCTGCGTCGAGCTGACCGGTCGAGATCCAGGTGAGACCGCAGCACACGCTGCGCTGGGGCACCCGAACATCGAAGCCGGCATCTTCGAGCACCTCGACGGCGGCCCGGGCGACGTCGGTGTCGAAATTGTTGGTGAACGTGTCCGGCCACAGAAGCACGGGGCCCTTGGGCGCCGCCGTCTTGTTCGGCCGCCTACGGAACCAACTGGTGAACCGCTCCGGTGCGAACCGGGGAACGTCGCGGTGCGAATCGATGCCTCCGGCACGTTTGAGCAGTGCGGTGAGCCCGGGGATGTGCGCAAGCGCGTTCACGGCACCCGGCGCGACCATGGCGATCCGCGCGACGAGCGGAAGCCAGCCCATCGAATAGTGCGACAGCGGCCGAAGTCGTCTCTTGTAGTGATGCGAGAGGAACTCGGCCTTGTAGGTAGCCATGTCGACGTTGACCGGACAGTCGCTGCGGCACCCCTTGCAGGCAAGACAGAGGTCGAGCGCGTCGCGGACTTCCGTCGACTGCCAGCCGTCGGTGATGACGTCACCCTCGAGCATCTCGAAGAGCAGGCGGGCGCGACCTCGGGTCGAATGTTCCTCCTCCCCGGTGGCCCGATAGCTGGGACACATCACACCGGACTCGTGACCGCGGCACTTGCCGACTCCGACGCAGCGATCCGCAGCGACGCTGAACCGGTGGTCATCGGACGGGTAGGCGAAGTGCGTCGCGGGTTCGTAGGGCCGATAGTCCGCGCCCCAGCGCAGATGTTCGTCGAGACCGGCCGGATAGACGATTTTCCCGGGGTTCATCTTGTTGGTGGGATCGAGGATCCGCTTGAGTTCTTCGAACGCTCCGACCAACTCGTCGCCGAACATGATCGTCAGCAGCTCACCTCTGGCCTGCCCGTCGCCGTGCTCACCGGACAGCGACCCGCCATAGTTAGTGACGAGATGTGCTGCGGCAATAGCAAACTCGCGATACCGCTGAATGCCCTTTGCGCTCTTCAGGTCGAACGGGATGCGGGTGTGGATGCATCCGTGACCGAAGTGCCCGTAGAGCGATGCGCCCTCATATCCGAAGCGGTGCAGCAGATCGCGGAAGTCGCGCAGATAATCGCCGACCCGATCCGGCGGTACCGCAGCATCTTCCCAACCAGGGTGCGTGTCCGGTCCGCCCGGTGGATGGGCGGTGGCGCCGAGGCCACCCTCCCGTGCGGCCCAGACCTTCTTCTGCTCCGACGGATCGCGCATCACCTTCGCGCCGGTGATCAGATCGTCACGACGAACGTGCCCGACCAGATCCTCGGCGGCACGCGCCGCCTCGTCGGTGTCCTCGCCGTCGAATTGCACCAGCAGCCAGGCTTTTCCGTCGGGCAGCTCCTGCAGCGCACCCTCGGCCACATGTTCGCTGTGCTCGAGTGTCGCCAACCGGTGGTCCATGCCCTCCAGCGCGGCAGGCCGGTGTTCGAGCACTGTCGGCACGGCATCGGCCGCCGCGATGACGTCGTCGAATCCGAGCAGCGCCAGCACATGAGCCTTCGGTTGACGCACTAGAGATAGCTCGACGCTCAACACGGTGACCAGGGTGCTTTCACTGCCGACCAACAGCTTCGCGATGTCGAATCCGTTCTCCGGCAACAACGAATCGAGGTCGTAGCCGGAAACGCGGCGCGGGATGTCCGGGTATCGGGTTCGGATGTCGTTCGCATAGCGGTCACGGAGCCGACGCAGGTCGCGGTAGATCTGCCCGCGACGGTCGTCGGACGCGGCGATGCGCTCGTACTCGTCATCGGACGTCGGCCCCACCCACATGCGGACGCCGTCGTAGGTGACGACTTCCATGCGGCGGACCGAATCGACCATCTTGCCGTAGGCCTGTGCCGTCGATCCGCACGAATTGTTGCCGATCATCCCGCCGATCGTGCAACTCACGTGCGTGGCGGGCTTCGGACCCACCATCCAGCCTGACTCGGCGAGCAGACCGTTGAGCTCGTCGAGTTTGATACCGGGCTCGACCGTCGCAATTCCCTCGTCTGTGTCGAACGAGAGCATCCGCGTGCAGTACTTGCTCCAGTCGATGACGACTGCGACGTTGCAACATTCGCCGGCAAGGCTGGTACCGCCGCCGCGTGACAGCACCGGCGCGCCGTGGTCGCGACAGACGCGCACGGCGGCGGCCGCGGCTTCCGGGGTGCGCGGAACGATCACGGCGATCGGGACCTGACGATAGTTGGACGCATCGGTCGCATACGTCGCCCTGGTACCGAGATCGAACCGAACCTCGCCGTCCACCGCCCGGCGTAAATCGATTTTCAGCTGGTTCACAGCGTCTTCCGAGGTCTCGGAGTGGGATACGACAGTCACGGCGATTGCACTCCTCGGTTGTGTTTCATGCCGACCAAGCCGGGTAACCGGCCAATCGTTGCGCTTGCGCAACTAATGGTGTGCCCACGATCGCGAAGGAGAAACATGACCGAGGAAGTCTCGGATTTCGTCTTGAGGCGCCTGCGCGAGTGGGGCGTCGATCACGTATTCGCCTACCCGGGCGACGGGATCAACGGCCTGGTAGCTGCGTTCGGACGAGCCGACAACAACCCACGATTCGTTCAGTCCCGGCATGAGGAGATGTCCGCGTTCGAGGCAACCGGATACGCGAAGTTCTCCGGACGGGTGGGGATCTGCATGGCGACCTCCGGACCCGGAGCGGTCCACCTGCTCAACGGCTTGTACGACGCCAAACTCGACCACGTACCGGTGGTGGCGATCGTCGGCCAGACCGCGCGCAGCGCAATGGGGGGCAGTTACCAGCAGGAGGTCGACCTGCAGACGCTGTACAAGGACGTCGCCAGTGATTACCTGGTCGAGGTCAACGTGGCGAGCCAGCTACCGAACGCGTTGGACCGGGCGATCCGTACCGCGTTGACGCGCCGGGCTCCGACCGCACTCATCATCCCGTCCGATCTCCAGGAGGAGCCCTATGAGGCTCCCGGCCACGAGTTCAAGCAGGTGCCCTCGAGCGACCCGAGCTTCGCTCATCCTGCGCTGGCGCCGGCCGACGACCAGGTTCGGCACGCCGCGGACATCCTCAACGCGGGCAGCAAGGTCGCCGTCCTCATCGGGCAGGGCGCCCGCTCGGCGGCCTCACAGGTCCGTCAGCTCGCCGAGCTCACGGGCGCCGGTGTCGCCAAAGCCCTACTCGGCAAGGACGTTCTGCCCGACGATCTGCCGTATGTGACTGGGTCCATCGGCTTGCTGGGCACCCGGCCCAGCTATGAGCTGATGCGGGACTGCGACACTCTGCTGATCGTCGGCTCGAACTTCCCCTACAGCCAGTTCCTGCCGAAGTACGGACAGGCCAGGGCGGTACAGATCGACATCGACGGCACCTCGATCGGTATGCGGTACCCGACCGAGCTCAACATCGTCGCCGACGCCGCGACCGCACTGGACAAGCTGCTTCCGTTGCTGACGCGCAAAGACGACCGCTCGTGGCAGGAGACGATCGAGAAGAACGTCTCACGCTGGTGGGAGACCATGCATCGGCAGGCGATGCTGTCGGCCAAGCCGGTGAATCCGATGCGAATCGCATGGGAACTTTCGGAGCGCCTGCCGTCCAACGCCATTGTCACCGCCGATTCCGGTTCGTCGACCAATTGGTATGCACGCTGCCTGAAGTTCCGCGAGGGTATGCGCGGTTCGCTGTCCGGGACGCTGGCCACCATGGGTCCCGGTGTGCCCTATGCGATCGGCGCCAAGTTCGCCCACCCCGACCGACCCGTGATCGCCATGGTCGGCGACGGTGCGATGCAGATGAATGGCATGGCCGAATTGTTGACCATCCGGCGGTATCGCGACCTGTGGCCTGATCCGCGTCTGATTGTCTGCGTATTCCACAACAACGACCTCAACCAGGTGACGTGGGAACTGCGTGCCATGGGTGGGGAACCGAAATTCGAAGAGTCGCAGTCACTTCCCGATCTGTCCTATGCCGATGTGGCCCGCACCATCGGATTGAACGCGGTAGCGGTCGACACCGACGATGCCATCGGCGCGGCGTGGGATGAAGCGCTGGCCGCCGACGGGCCGACGGTCCTCGACATCCGCTGTGATCCCGAGATGCCACCCATCCCGCCGCACGCGACCTACGAGCAGGCCAAGGAGCTCGTCGAGTCCATCCTCAAGGGCGACCCGGCGCGATGGCACCTGATGGCTCAGGGGATGAAGACCAAGGCGCAAGAGTTCGTTCCTCACCGCGGCTGACCCATGACACAGGCGACGGGCTTCATCAGCGAGGTGCGCCGCACCGGTAACGGCCTACTCCTGCGGGTCTGTGTGATCGCGGCGATCGGCGGCCTGCTCTTCGGTTACGACACGGGCGTCATCTCGGGAGCACTGCTGTACATCAAGGAAGACCTGCATGCAGGCTCCTTCGAGCAGGAGGCGATCGTCGCGGCGGTGCTCCTTGGCGCCATGGCCGGGGCGGCGGGGGCCGGCTATCTCGCCGACCGGGTCGGGCGACGCTGGACGAAGGTCATCGCAGGCACCGTCTACTTCGTCGCTGCACTCGGGTGTGCCTTCTCGGTAAATGCCGAAATGCTGATTACATGCCGGTTGATGCTCGGTCTCGCGGTCGGATCGGCTTCCTTCGTCTCACCGCTGTACATATCCGAGATGGCGCCGCCCCGGGTGCGGGGCGGTCTGGTGTCGTTCAACCAACTGGCGATCACCACGGGAATCCTCGTGGCGTATCTGTCGAATTTTGCGCTCAAGGACGTCGGCGACAACTGGCGCTGGATGCTCGGTCTCGCGGCGGTTCCCGGAGCCGTGCTGGCGGTCGGGATGTTGTCGGTGCCCCAGACCCCACGATGGCTGGTGTCGGTCGGTCGCCGCGAAAAGGCACGCGACGTGCTTGGGCGTCTGCGCGCCGGCGACCGGGATGCGGACGTCGACGGTGAGATGGACGACATCGTCGAGGCCGACGAGAAGGAGAGTCAATCGTCTCTGAAAGAGCTCGCGAGTCGGAAGTTGCGGCCGATGCTCGTCGTGGGATTGGTGCTTGCGTTGGCGCAACAGTTTGTCGGCGTTAACACCGTCATCTATTACGCACCGACAATCCTGTCCGACACCGGGTTGTCGAACAGCGCGTCGCTGGCCAACACCGTGCTCGTCGGCGTGACCAACGTCGTCTTCACCGTCGTCGCGGTGCTACTACTGGACCGGGTAGGACGCCGCAAGCTTCTGATCACCGGCACGGCGGGTCTGCTGTGCGGCCTGCTCGTCCTCGCCGTCTACTTCACCTCCCCGTCGTTACAGGAGTCCGCCGGCTATTTGGCGATGGCCGGCCTGCTGCTGTTCATCGCCTCCTTCGCGATCGGCCTCGGGCCGGTTTTCTGGCTGATGATCTCCGAGATCTTCCCCACGGGAGTGCGGAGCAAGGCGATGGCTGTCTGCACAATCGTCAACTGGGGCGCCAATTTCGTTGTGGCCCAGACATTCCTGACCCTCGGCAATCTGATCTCGCGCCAGGGCGTGTTCTACCTTTATGCGGTTCTGGCTGCGGCGTCGCTGGTCTTCTTCGCCGTGCGGGTGCCCGAGACTCGCGGACGTTCACTGGAGGATGTGCAGGCACAGCTCACCGGCTGATGCGCCATAGGTGATGCCGGGTAATCGGGTCCATCGGGTGGATTCGGCCGGGTCGAGGTGGATGCCACGCTGGCCCGACGCTTGACACGACGATCAGCCAGCGTCACCCGACAGACGGTGATGGAGGGTCGCCGCCTTCAACATGAGGTGGTTGCGTTCGGCGAGCGTTTGCGCAAGGGCGGCGGCCTGTACGTATAGCTCTGCGGCCGAGGCGATCTCGCCGGCCCGCTCGTGCAGGTGGGCGGCCGATGCGGTGTATCGAGGTAGCGCCGGGTCGACTTCGGCGAGGGCAGCCAGCCCCGCCTGCGCCCCGTCGGCCTCGCCGACGGCGACCGCCCGGTTCAGCCGCACAACGGGACTGTCGGTGAGCGCAAGGAGCTCGTCATACCACTCGACGATCTGCACCCAGTCGGTCTCGTCAGCGGTCTGGGCGTCGGCGTGTAGTGCTGCGATCGCGGCTTGGGCCTGGTACTCACCGAGCCGGTCGCGTGACAATGCGGTCTGCAACACCATCACGCCTTCGTCGATCAATTCGCGATGCCACAGGGCGCGGTCCTGATCGGCCAGCGGAACCAGGCTGCCGTCGGCGCGGGTCCGGGACGGCCGTCTCGCATGGTGCAGCAGAAACAGCGCCAGCAGCCCGGCCACTTCGGGATGGTCCGTCATCTCGGCCAGCTGCCGGGCCAGCCGGATCGCCTCCGCAGCGAGGTCGACGTCGCCGCCGTAGCCCTCGTTGAACACGAGGTACAGCACCTTCAGCACGGTGCGCACGTCGCCTGGACTACCGAGCCGGACGTCGCTCACGGTGCGCTTGGCCCGGCTGATCCGCTGGGCCATCGTCGCTTCGGGCACGAGATATGCCTGTGCGATCTGGCGGGTGGTCAGGCCGCCGACGGCCCGCAGCGTCAACGCGACAGCCGAGGCGGGGCGCAGGTTCGGGTGCGCGCTGAGAAAGTAGAGCGCCAGCGTGTCATCCGTGGAAGCGGTCGGCCCGGGCGCCGGTTCGTCGGCGATCAGCTGCTCGCGGCGGTGCCGCGCGGCCTCTGACCGGGTGATATCGAGGAAGCGGCGCCACGCCGTGGTGATCAACCAGCCCTTCGGATCGTCGGGTGGGTGGTTCTGCCACCTTTCAATGGCGCGCACCAGCGCCTCCTGGACGGCGTCCTCGGCGGCCGCGAAGTCTGCCCCGCGGCTGACGAGGACCATCAGCACGCCGGGGATCAGGTCCCGCAAGTGGGCGTCGTCGACCGCGTCGGCCGACATCACTCGGCGGGAAGGTGGGCGCCGCCCATGAACGGACGCACCTCGAGCCACTCGTGGATCGGCTTTCCGCCCGCGCCGGGAGCCGCCGACAACTCGCCGGCCAATTCGACGGCGCGGTCATAGGAATCGACGTCGATGATCATGTAACCGGCGATCAAGTCCTTGGTCTCGGCGAACGGGCCGTCGGTCACCGCGGGCTTGCCCTCACCGTCATGGCGGACCCAGGCGCCCTCGGGCATCAGGGCCTGGCTGTCGACATACTCGCCACTGTCGCGCAGACGGTCCGCGAAGTCCTGCATGTACTGAATGTGAGCCTCGATCTCGGCGGGAGTCCACTGGTCCATCGGCACATCGTTGACGGCGGCCGGCGCGCCCCGGTAATGCTTGAGGAACAGGTACTTGGCCATGACTTCTCCCTTCAGAGCGCGACCCTAGTTGGTCGCTCATCGGAGGGACGGAGCCGTCGCGCCGTTCTCGACATCGGTTGCCGAAGTTTTTCCAGACCGATTACCGCGGATCGAGTGCGGGTACGGACCCGACATGACCGCACCCGATGAAGACACCACGTCCGACGCAGTCAAGGACGAGGAGGTGCTGGCTCCCGCCACACCCGGCGCCGAGGCGCTTCCGCTGCCGGACAAGGAAGTCGAGAAGCCTTCCGAGGGATGAGCTAAATTGCCCCGGGCGTACCGGGCAGGCTCAGCGAGCCGTCGATGTTGGGCACCATCGACGGCTGCTGGACCGCGTCCAGGCCCGCCTCGGTGCTCGCCGACGGGCCCCATTCGCTGCTCGCCGACTGGTCCCATGCGCCTCCGCCGCAGAGCGGATGCCGCCACCCGAACGCGTCGCAGCCTGGATCAGCCTGCGCCGCCGACACGGATGGGTTCGCCCCGACGATCGCGCCGAGCGCACCCAGTCCGACAAATGCTGCAGCCGCAGCCATCATTGACACCCTTGAATTCATAGGGCAAATAGTCGCAGGCGGACCTTCGATGCATCTGGAAATGGCCGACGTTGTCGAAGATCCCCACGGGGACTTCATATTTGACGGGATGGTCAAATCCTTGATGCGCGCGTAGAACGTTGGGCTGGCTAATCTCAGGTGGGACGTCCGACTCCCGTGAGCTTCTGGATGAACCGGATCTCGTCGTCGTTGTGGGCCCGGCCGTCGGGGTGGATGAGATCGCTGAACCATTCCTCCGGGAGCGTGGTGTAGGGCTGCTGCCAGGAATCCCACGGCAGATACGTCTGCGTCCGCCCGGCAACGAACCCCCAGTTGTACGCGCCGACATTGCGCCTCTTGGCGACCGGAAGAATTCCCTCGACGGTGCTGCCCAAATTCCGGGCGAGATACTCGGTACAGATGATCGGCCGCCCCAGCGGAGTGAGTTCGTCGATGCGCGCCTCGAACTCGGAGGGATCGCCGTAGCTGTGGAAGCTGATGACGTCGGAGAGCTCGAGCTGAATGCTGGCGATCGCGCTACGGCTTCCCGGGTCTTTCCAGTGGCCCTGCCACACGCCGCTGGTCAACGGCTGAACCGGATTGACAGCGCGTACCCAACCGAAGACATGTGGGAGGAACGCCTCGACGAGCTCCAGCTTGTCGGCGTTTTCGACCTTGCGGTAGTCGCGCGCCGGGTTGTCGGGCTCGTTCCACACATCCCAGCCGAGCACGCGCGGATCGTTGGCGAACTGGCCCACCACTCCGGTGACATAGCTCTGCAGGACGCGGGTGTAGGCCGGATCCTGCAGACGATGGGCGCCAGGGCTCTGTACCCAGCCGGAGTTGTGCACTCCTTTTATGGGCGCGCGCTGACGGCCTGCCTTAGGCAGCGGGTCCCAGCACGAGTCGAACAGGACGAACAGCGGTTTGATCTGGTGGCTCGCCGCGATGGCGACGAATTCGGAGAGGCGGCTGCTGAATCCGGCGGGGTCGGCAGCCCACAACTGATCGTGTAAGAACACCCGCATGGTGTTCATTCCGATCCGCCGGGCCACGCTCAGTTCGCCCGCGATGCGGCGCGCGTCGTAGGTGCCCGCCTGGAACATTTCGAGCTGGTTCACGGCGGTCGAGGTGACGTAGTTCGCACCGAGTAGCCAGCCCTGCGCGTCGTACCAGGTATGGGCGCGATCAGCTGACCATCTAGCCGCCGCAGCGCGCGCGACTGGAACCCTGGTCAGTGCCGCCGCCGCTGCCAGATACAGCGGAAGCTTGAGGGCCGTTCTCCGGTGCACCACGTGACGATAGTGCCTGGTAGCCGGCCCGATAGACCTGATGTCTCATGTTGCAACACAACAGGTTTCGAATCGTTATCGAAGGTCGGGTGTATCGCCTGATTCCGCGATGCTTGAGGCGGTTGCCGCGTCTTTGCACACGGCTAGTTCGACGGCGGCCAGTCTGATGCTGACTGCTTAACACCACAGTTGCACCAACGGCCATCTAGCGCGGACCACGAACGCAACCAACTCTTCAATCCGTCGCTACCGTTCATTTTAGAAAGGCTGTTCTCGCCCTGTCTACGAGAATCTTCGAAAAATTATCCCCAGCCTCGCCGACGGACCCTGGATCTGTCGGCGTCCGCGTTTAGCGTGCAGGTCATGACGAACTGGATTAACACCGTCAGCCGTGACCATGTCGAGCGCGGGGTGCGGGGGCGGTTCACCCAGGCCAATCACGGCAAGCCGCATATGTTGCGCAAGATGGAACGGGGTGACTGGATCATCTTCTACTCCCCGAAGACGGACTATCCCGACGGTGAACCGCTGCAGGCCTTCACCGCGATCGGGCAGGTCGCCGACGACGAGCCCTACCAGACCGAGGTGACACCCGACTTTGTGCCGTGGCGCCGCAACGTCGACTTCCTCGAGTGCACGCAGACGCCGATCCGCCCCCTGCTCGAGAAGCTCGACTTCATCGAGGACAAGAGTCGGTGGGGCTACAAGTTCCGCTTCGGAGTGTTCAAGATCGACGACCACGATCTCGAGGTGCTCCGTTCCGCGATGACCAGCCGGCTGTGAGGCCTACTCTGGTCTGGTGAGCAACACCGACGCGGCTCCCGCCGAAGTCGCCTGTGCGCCATCGACATTCGCGGGCGTGCTGCACCCTCGCGACGTCCCGCTGGGAGGGCCGCGGGCGATTCGGGTTCGGCGCACGCTGCCGCAGCGGGAGCGGTCGCTGATCGGGGCGTGGTGCTTCGCCGACCACTACGGACCACACGACGTACGCGGTGGCCCCGGCATGGACGTTCCGCCGCATCCCCACACCGGACTGCAGACCGTCAGCTGGCTGTTCAGCGGCGAGGTCGAGCACCGAGACAGCGCGGGCGTGCACGCGATGGTGCGCCCCGGCGAGCTGAACCTCATGACCGCCGGAGCGGGGATTTCCCACTCCGAGGTCTCCACGTCGGCGACCACCGTGCTGCACGGCGCGCAATTGTGGGTGGCCCTGCCCGATGCCGACCGAGACACCGACCGCGACTTCGCGCACTTCGCGCCGCAGCCGCATTCCCTGGGCAACGCCTCCCTGCGGGTCTTTCTGGGCGAGCTCGCCGACGCTCGCTCACCCGTGCACACGTTCACACCGCTGCTCGGTGCGCAACTGGATCTCGATCCACGCGCCGAACTGACCTTGGACGTCGACCACACCTTCGAGCACGGCGTACTCCTCGATCGCGGTGACGTCGAGGTCGCGGGAATCGCGCTCGATGTCGCCGCCCTCGCGTTCCAAGCCGCCGGCCGCGACCACCTGCACATCGTCAACCGCGGCGACGGTCCCGCACGCGTGCTGGTGCTCGGTGGCACGCCTTTTCCCGAGCAACTGGTGATGTGGTGGAACTTCGTCGGCCGCAGTCACGACGACATCGCGACGTATCGCCGACAGTGGGAGGACGGCGACGACCGCTTCGGGTCGGTGGCGGGCTACCGCGGTGCGACCAGCCGGCTGCCCGCGCCTGCACTGCCGAACGCGACGTTGCGGCCGCGTCCCAACCCTGCGTCCTAGGCCGCCGACTGAGCGAACGTGAATGAGGTTCCCACCGCGTTGGGCACGAATGCGTCGGGCAGCGCGGCGGCGAATCGGTGCTGGGCCTTCCACCCGGTGCAGTGGGCGGGCACGAGGACGTCGGGAGCCAACTCGCAGAACGCGTCCACCGTCGGCTCGATGATGGGCTCGAACACCGCTCCGGTGAGGTGGAAACCGCCGATCATCGCGTGCAGCCGGTTCACGCCCGTCAACCGCAGGGCGTGCCGCGCGATGTTCACCGCGCCGGCGTGGCCGCACCCGGTGAGGACGACGAGCCCCCGACCGCGGACATGCACCACCAGGGCCTGCTCGTCGACGATCAACGGGTCTGGCTCCCACGTTCCGCCGCGGAACGCTTCATGGGTGGGCATTCCGCGCTCGAATTCCGTGGTGCGGTCGACCTCTCCGGTGATCAGCACCGAACCGTCCAGCAGAAGCGACGGCTGGCGCCGCTCGATCACCTCGAAACCCTCGGCCTCGATCGCCGACCGGCTGAGCGTCGGCAGTTCCATCGGCTGCGCGCCGGGCAACGCGAAACGACGCCGGCTGAAGGCCAGCGGGTGCACCGCCAGCGGCAACCCGCTGCGGCCCCGCAGCCGGACCAGCCCCGGGAAACCCCCGTCATGATCGGGATGGCCATGACTGAGCACGACCGCTTCGATCGCCGACGCATCCAGGCCGAGCCGCTCGAAGTTGGTCGCCATACCGTCCGGCGAGATCCCGGTATCGAAAAGCACAGTGTGCGTTCGGTTCCCGCGACGCGTGGTCACCAGCGCCGAGAAGCCGTGCTCGGCGATCAGTCCCGGCGAGGCGTGGCCGCCCTCGAACTGCGGAGCCGCCACAGGGGCAACCCTGCCGATACCGAACCGGCGGGCCGGGCCGACATCGCCCATCAACGCGTCGTAGCTGTTGTCGACGAGTGTGGTGACGGTGACCTCGTCGACCGGGGCGAGGGTGATCGGATCGACCGCCGGGCCGGACGCCGCACGCGGCGTGGACGTGACTGCCTCGGCCGCCGAGCCGATGTCATCACACATGACTCCATCTTGCGCTCCCGGGTATAGAAGAGACATGGCAACCGACAAGACCGGCGCGACCACCACCGTCACCAAGGAGGCCGACCGCTTCACCATCACCGTGGACGGGACGGTCGCCGGCTTCACCGAGATCGTCGACCGCGACGGCAGCCGGACCTTCCCACACACCGAGGTGGACGACGCATTCCGGGGACGGGGCCTGGCGTCGATCCTGATCGGGGAGGCGCTGGCGCAGACACGCGATGCCGGACTGCGGATCGTGCCGGTGTGTTCGATGGTGGCCGCCTACGTCAAGGAGCACCACGAGTTCACCGACGTGGTCGACGCGCCGACCGGCTAGCGAACCGGGGCCGATATCGTCGTTCCCGATGACGACTGGGGACGACACACGTTCGGCCTTCTTCGCGCCGGACGGGGATGTGTTCGTGCCCGCCCCGATTGCGCGCGGACCATGGGGCCAGACGATCAGCGGCAATTACCTCGGCGGGTTGATCGGCCACGTTCTCGAACGCGACGCCGCCGAACCCGATTTCCAGCCGGCTCGACTGACCGTCGACCTGTTTCGCCCCGCGGCGCTGGCCCCGGTTCGCGTCGACACCAGCGTCGTCCGTGCGGGCCGGCGCCTGAAGTTGGCCGACGCGGTCGTCACCCAGGGGGACACCGTCGTCGCACGCGCGTCAGGACTGTTCCTGCGTCGCGGCGAACAGCCGGTCGACGAGATCTGGACATCACCGGTGACCATGCCGCCGCTTCCGCCGACACCGGATCCCATCCCCCGCGGGCTGACCACGCTGGTGTGGACCTTCGGCAAGGAACAACACACCCCCGGGCCCGGCTTCGGTCTCAGCGCGTGGGAGCACACCGGCCCGAAATACATCTGGGTGCGCGACATCCGCCCGCTCGTCGAGGGTGAACCGCTCACCCCGTTCACCCGGACCGCGATGGCAGGCGACATGGCCAGTTCGCTAACCCATTACGGCCCAAGCGGTTTGCAGTTCATCAACGCCGACTACACGCTGACGCTGTCCCGGCTGCCAGAAGGGCACTACCTCGGCCTGGCGGCGCTGACCCACTCCAGCCACGCCGGCGTCGCCACCGGGGTCGCCACCATCGTCGACGAGTTCGGCCCGATCGGCAGCGCGACGGCCACCGCGCTGTCCAACCCGGGCTTCAATCCACCGCATCCCTGAGCCGGTGCGGTCGAGTACTCACGGCCCATCAGCTGAGGCCGACGACCTCCTGCGCGATCTCGGCAACGCGGGTCTGTGCGGCCGACACCAGTCGCTGCCGATTCTTGTTGGCCTCCTCGTAGGCGATGATCGCCCGGATGTCAGACGGTGCGTCGAGTTGTTTCACCGCGGTGACGGCCTCGGTGAGGTTCAGCTCGTCGTAGTCCTCGATGGGCAGTTCCTCGGCGGCGAGGACGCCGGTTGCCGCACGCGCGCCGTGGAGCGCGTCCGCAGCCTGATCAGCTCCCTCGTCACGCACGACGGCTTCGGCACTCAGCAGCGCCGCATCGCGTGACGCGCCGATCGCCTTGAGCGCCACCTCGCCCGCGTGCTGGGCGCGGCGGACCAAGTCATCGACCGCCGGGCCCGCGGAACGGAGCAGTTCAGCGACGCGATCGGCCGATTGCACCGACCACTGCCCGGGCAGGTTCACGATCTTCACCGCGGTGCCCGCCGCGGCCTGCAGCGGTGTGCGGCGCAGCGCCGCAGGTCCGCCGAGGGCATCCTCGGCCAGCACCGTGGTCAGCCAATCGACCGTGGCCGAGTGTGCGGTGATCAACCGGTCGGCCAGACCCGCGACGTCGGTGTTCTTCGCCGTAACGGCGAGCGCCTTGATATAGCGCGACCGGTCGAGCAGCTGATCCTCGAGCGCGAGGTCACCCAGCAGCGCTTCGTCGAACGGCTGTGCCTGCTCGGTCAGCGCCTTCACCGCCGCGGCGGCGCGCCCGAGGAACGGTCCGATGGTGTCCGGGAAGCCTCCGAGGTCACGGATCGCTTTTTCGATCGCCTCGGCACGGATGCGGCCGTTGTTCGCGTTCTTCGTCAGCTCGTCGCGTACGGCGTCGGTACGCGCCTGCGCGATCCGGGTCTCGGCGACCTGAATTTCGGTGTGCGTCAGGTCCAAGATGGTGCGCAGTTGGTTGATCAGAGTGATTTCGGTAGTGCTTGTCATCGTTGAATCGCCCCTTGTGCGTTGACTATTCTGGTCGGCGCTGGGCTGCACCTAACTGTTGGCTACCCGGCACACCGCGATGGCCAACCGTCAGGCTTGTGAGATAAATCGCACCGAGAAATTCAGCGCGGCTTGAGCACGATCACCGGGATCTCGCGGTCGGCCCAGCTCTGATACGTGTCGAAGTCCGCGTAGGCCTCCACGAGCTTCGGCCACAGCCTCGCACGCTCGTCGGGGCCGGCCACCTCGGCGCGCACGGCCCGCCGATCGCTGCCGATCTCGATGTAGCAATCGGGGGTCGCGACCAGGTTGCCGTACCACTGCGGGTGGGTGTCGCTGCCACCCTTCGACGCCACCACGACTATGTCCGTCCCGTCATGGATGAACACCAGCGGCGAGACAAACGTCTTACCGGATTTCCGTCCGGTGTGCTCGAGGAGCAACGTGGGCACCGGCTTCTTGAACCCGGCGCCGACGCGCCAGTTGGCGCCGATCTTTCCGCCGGATTTGCGGTACGCCCACACGTGGGCCTTGCCCGCGTACTTCATCACTGTCGTGACAAACGGCGAATTCAGTTGCTTCGGCTTGTTATTCGGATCCATCACGTCCCCTATAGGTATTGCGCGGTGCTGCCGCTGACAGGCATGTCGCCCATGCCCAGCTTGCGATGGTCCCAGCTGCGCAGCCGGCCGGGCGCCACCCTCACGCAGATCCGGTTGTGCATCATCTGATCGACAAACGGGCGCATGTCGTCGGTGTAGGGCCCGGTGTAGCGCTCCCACACGCTGATGCCGACCCGCAGATTGGTTTCCGGATCGTCGATGATCTCGGCGCGGCCGTCGATCGACACCCCACGCAACGTGTTGTAGGACTGGCCGTCCTCGATCATCACGGTGATCGTCGGATCGCGGCGCAGGTTGACCGCCTTCTGCGACTTGGCCTTGGTCTCGAACCAGATCTCGCCGTCCAGCACCGCGTACCACATCGCCACCAGGTGCGGCCGTCCGTCGGCGAGCACCGTGGCCATCGTCGCGGTGCGGCTGCGCTCGATGAACTCGGTGATCTCGTCATCGCTCATGACGATCTTTGAACGTTCGTTGCGGCCCACGCCGAAATACTTTCAGGTCGCCTTCGCGGTGACCGTCACCGGGATGCCGTTAAGCGCCCCGTTGCCCGACGGCTCGTCGATGAACGTCGGCGGTGACAGGACATTGGTGTTCACGCCGGGGGAATCGTTGGCCACCGACATCCGGGTGCCCGGCTTGCCGTGCCCCCAGCCGTGCGGCATCGACACCACGCCGGGCATGATCGCCTCGGTCACCTCGGCGGCCACCTCGATGTGGCCCCCCTCGGAGGTCACCGTGACGAGGTCGCCGTTCGACACGTTGCGCTTGGTCGCGTCGTCGGTGTGGATCAGCAGGGTGCAGCGGTCCTTGCCCTTCATCAGCGGTCCGACGTTGTGCAGCCAGGAGTTGTTCGACCGCAGATGGCGCCGGCTCACCAGCACCAGCTCGTCGGGTGCGCGGTCGAGACGGGCGGTCAGGCGCGGCAGGTCATCGAGCAGGTACTGCGGTGCGAGCCTGATCTTCTTGTCGGCGGTGCCCAGCACCTCGGGCACCCGGGACACCATCGGCCCGAAGTTGATGCCGTTGGGCTCTGCCTTCAGCTTCTCCAGCGTCAGGCCGTCCGGGTTTTCGCCGTAGCGGTCGCCGAATGGGCCGGTGCGCAGCGTGAGGTCCAGGATGCGCTCGGGGCCACCGTGCTCGTAGTGCTTACGAATCTCCGCGCCGTCGAGTCCCTGGGTGAACGCCATGTAATCGAAGAACCCGTCGTCGATCGCCGCGACGTCGACATCCTCGGCCGGCATGCCGGTACACAACCCCGTCAGCCTCACCAGGATCTCCCACTCACGGGGGCGGTCCGGCTCGTCGGGTTCGAACACCGGCGCGGAGTAGTTGGCGATGCTGTTGACCGCGAAGTTCAGGATCAGGTCGTCGTGGTGCGGCTGTTCCAGTGGTGACAGGCCGGGAAGGATCACGTCGGCGTGGCGCGTGGTTTCGTTGAGCCACAGGTCAACCGAGATCATCGCGTCCAGGTTCGGTAGCGCCTCATCGAGCGTGTGACCGGCAGGCGTCGACAGCACCGGGTTGCCCGCGACGGTGATGAGTGCCTTGATCTGGCCCTCCCCCGGTGTCGCGATCTCCTCGGCCAAACATGACACCGGCACCTGGCCCAGCACCTCCTTGGCGCCGCGCACGCGGGTGCGGAAGCGACCGAATTCCGGTGCGCCGTCTTCGAGTCCGGGAATCGGCTGCACGGTCACCGACCATGCGGTCGCGCGGGGGAACATCGACCCGCCCGGCATTGTCGAAGTGTCCGGTGAGAATGTTGACGACGTCGACGAGCCAGCTGGCCAGGCTACCGAATTCCTGGTTGCACGTACCGATCCGGCCGTAGACGACGGCGCGTTCGGTGCTCGCGAGTTCGCGGGCCAGCGCGCGGATGCGCTCGGCGTCGATGCCCGTGACGCCCGCGACCCGTTCCGGGGACCAGTCCGCGGCGACGTCGCGCATCCGGTCGAGCCCGTCGATGTGCGGTGCCAGCCCACCCGAGGGCGACCAGGTTCTCGTCGAACAGCGTATGGGCCACCGCCAGCAGCAGTGCGGCGTCGGTGCCGGGCGTGATGGGCAGCCACTCGTCGGCGCGCGCCGCGGTGGCGGTCCGTACGGGATCGATCACAATGACCTTGCCGCGCTTGCGAATTGCGCCGATGATGCCCATCACGTCGGGTGCTGCGAGCAGCGATCCCTGCGACGCTGCGGGGTTCGCGCCCATCACCACCAGCAGGTCGGTTCGTTCGATGTCGGGTACCGGGAATGTCCACCAGCCGCCGTACATCAGGTGCGACGACAGGTTCTTCGGCCACTGATCGACGGTGCCGGGCGAATAGGACAGCGGAATGCCCGACATGCCCAGCAGGACGCCGGTGTAGCGGCCGAGCGAGAACGAGTGCGCGAGCGGGTTTCCGGTGTAACAGGTCACCGCACCGATGCCGTACTTCTCGATCACCGGCGCCAGCAGTTCGGTGCAGCGCCGGAACGCCGCGTCCCAGCTGACCTCCTGCCACTGCCCATCGACCTTGATCATCGGGTGGCGGATCCGGTCGGGATCCTCGTGCACCTTGCCCAGGCTCGCACCCTTCGGGCAGATGTGACCGCGACTCCAGGTGTCGTCCTGATTGCCGCGGATACCGGTCACCCGTCCACCGTCGACCTGAATCTCCAAGCCGCACATGGCTTCGCACAGCGGGCAGGTGTACAGATGACGGCCGTCCTCGCCGACACCGGCCAGCAGGTTCGGGAATCCTGTCATCGTGTTGCCTCCGCTCGACAGTTGTTGTGACACACTGTAACGACAAATCCTGTGGGGAGCGTGCGAATCATGGTGACAGTCGAACGGCGGCAGCGGCGGCAGGGTTCGCGCCGCGACCCGTCCATCGACGCCGATGTGCTGGCCGCCACCCGGCGGCTGCTGGTCGAACGCGGCTATGCGGCGACGACCATCGATCTGATCGCCACGACGGCGAAGGTGAGCCGCCCGGCGGTCTATCGCCGGTGGAATTCCAAGGCCCAGCTGGTCCACGAGGCGCTCTTCCCGGACCTCGGCCCCGAACCCCCGGCGGACGACTTTGCCGACGAGATCACCCGGCTGTGCCGCGGAGCCCTCGCGATGTACGGCGACGCCGCGGTACGTGAGGCAATTCCCGGACTTCTCAATGACCTACGTTCGGACCGCCGGATGCGCCGCGTACTCAGCGATCGCCTGGAAGCCGCCGCCCGCCGTCACCTCGCCGAGCGGGTGGACTCGGCGGTCGCCGACGGCACGGCACGGCGCGGAATCGACGCCGACACCGTCATGGACGTGATCGCCGGGGGCGCCTGGTACGCGGTGTGTGTGCGTCGCGTCAAAGACATCGACGACGCCGCCGAACACCTCAGCGATCTGGTGCTGCGCGGGGTGCTGGCGCCGGTCGGTCAGCGAGCATCGCGTCACGGCCACGGGTTGTAGCCGCCGGGCATGTTCTGCAGCATGCCCATGCAGGTTCCTAGGTGCCGTCCCGGGATGCACGGGATGCCGTTGACCGTCGGGAAGTTCGACGGGGCGGAGCACTGCCCGGTGAATGGATCGACATTGAAGCTCGGCGGGCAGGCACTCGCCGTCGCCGCGGTCACGACGGGAGCGACTGCGAAGGCGATGGCGCAGCCAGCAGCGACGACCAACCTGGCCATTGGGTTTCGAATTGCCATCGTCGCGCTTTCGTCCGGCGTCACATTCATCGTAAACACAAAAGCCACGGCCCGTTTCCGGTCGTGGCTTTCGCGCGGCAACCTAACGAGTCGCTGCGTCTGAATTGTGGGCGAAGGGGGACTTGAACCCCCACGTCCCGAAGGACACTGGCACCTGAAGCCAGCGCGTCTGCCATTCCGCCACTCGCCCCAACAACCGGGGGAGCCTATCACGCACGGCGCCGCGCTCCCCAACCGTGTTACCGAGCGCCGGTTGCCCGAACACGACGCGCACAAACACCGCTGACCTGCCGTGATCCGATTCTCAGGATTCCGTTGTTCCCGCTGCGGTGCGCTGGGCCGATACCATGCAACCAAAGGGTGTGGCCAGGCGACACGCGGGGTGAGCAGCGCCATACGCGAGACAGCGACCGACAACGAGTGAGGCGGGCGGTGATATGGGTCTGGCCGACCGCATCGAGCGCAAACTCGAGTCGACCGTTGGCGACGCATTCGCCCGGGTGTTCGGCGGATCGATCGTTCCGCAAGAGGTCGAGGCGATGCTTCGCCGCGAGGCTGAGGCCGGTGCGCGTGAATTGGCCGCCGGACGAGTTTTGGCGCCAAACGACTACGTCATTACCCTCAGTGTGCCTGACTATCAGAAGGTGAGTGCCGACCCGGACCTCACATCAGCGACTTTCGCCAAGCACTTGGAGGGATACATCCATGAGCAGGGATGGCAAACGTATGGTGATGTGGTCGTCAGGTTCGAACAATCATCCAGCCTGCACACCGGACAGTTTCGCGCGCGTGGGGCGGTCAATCCTGACTCCACCAGTGGCGATCCCGCCCCACCACCCCGAGAACTCTCGTCCAACGCAGAATCAGGAGTACCGATGAGCGACAACCCGACCCAATACGGCGGCCAGGGACCGGGGCGGCCCGCCGACGAATACTACGACGACCGGTACAACCGGCCCGAGGACCGCGGAGCAGATCCCCGCGCCCCCTATCCCCCCCAGGAGCAGGGCGGCTACCCGCCGCCGCGTGAGGCCTACCCGCCTCGCCAGGGCGGCTACCCCGACCAGGGTGGGTACCAAGATCAGGGCGGCTACCCCGAGCAGGGCGGCTACCCCGACCAGGGCTACCCGCCGCCGTCGTATGAGCAGCGCCCGCCCGCCGGGTACGGCCCGCCGGCAGGCGGCGGGTACCCCGACCAGGGTTACCGCCAGGGACCCGGCGGCTACGGCCCACCACCGGCAGGCCAGCCCGGCTATGGTCCCCCTGCGGGTGACTACGGCCGCCCGCCCGCCCGGCCCGACGAAGGCGGGTACGGCAGGCCCGAAGCGCGGCCGTCATATCCCGATCAGGGCGGCTATCCCGAACAGGGCGGCTACCCGGACCAAGGGGGCTATCCGGATCAGGGCGGCTACGGCGGACAGGCCTACGGCCGCCAGGACCAGGGCTATGCGGCGCAGCCGAACTATGGCGGTTACCCCGAGGGCGGCGCCGGCTACGCCGAGCCCGGCTACGGCGAGCCGGGCGGCGGATACGACTACGGCCAGCAGCAAGGCGGCTACGGCTACGGCCAGGGCGACTATCCCCCTGCCGCCGCCACCGTCACGCTGCATCTCGATGACGGCAGTAACCGGACCTATCAACTGCGCGAAGGCGCGAACGTGGTCGGCCGGGGACAGGACGCCCAGTTCCGCCTCCCCGACACCGGCGTGTCCCGTCGTCATCTGGAGATCCGCTGGGATGGTCAGGTCGCGCTGCTCTCCGATCTCAATTCAACCAACGGCACGACGGTCAACAACGCCCCGGTTCAGGAGTGGCAACTCGCCGATGGCGATGTGATCCGGTTGGGCCATTCGGAGATCGTCGTCCGCGTGCACTGAGGTTCGGCCGGCCGCCGGCGGGGGGAAGCTGTGGCTTCCCCCTCATGCCGCTGGACGTCCAAGTATCGTGACGTTGCCGAAGGTGGCGACTTGATGTCGTGGTCGATGCGACGCACGCGAATGGGGACGGAGAGGACGTCAGATGCAGGGGTTGATACTGCAACTGACACGCGTCGGCTTCCTGTTGCTTCTGTGGTTGTTCATCTGGTCGGTGTTGCGGATCCTGCGGACAGACATCTACGCGCCCACCGGAGCGGTCATGGTGCGCCGGGGACTGCCGTTGCGGGGGTCGCTGCTGCCCAATCGCGGCCGCAGGAACGTGCCGCGGCAGCTGGTCGTCACCGAAGGCGCGCTCGCGGGCACCCGCATCACGCTGGGCAGCCAGCCGGTGCTCATCGGCCGCGCCGACGACTCGACTCTGGTCCTCACCGACGATTACGCCTCGACACGGCACGCCAGGCTGTCCCCTCGGGGTTCGGAATGGTACGTAGAAGACCTAGGATCGACCAACGGCACATACCTCGACAGGGCCAAGGTGACGACTGCGGTACGCGTTTCGATGGGCACGCCGGTTCGAATCGGCAAGACGGTAATTGAGCTGCGCCCGTGACACTGGTGCTCCGATACGCCGCGCGCAGCGACCGTGGCCTCGTCCGCGCGAATAACGAGGACTCCGTCTACGCCGGTGCGCGGCTGCTTGCGCTCGCCGACGGCATGGGCGGTCATGCAGCCGGCGAGGTCGCGTCCCAACTGGTGATCGCGGCACTGGCCCACCTCGATGACGACGAACCCGGCGGCGATCTGCTGAGCCAACTCGATACCGCGGTCCGGGAGGGCAACTCCGCGATCGCCGCGCAGGTCGAGGCCGACCCCGAGCTCGAGGGTATGGGCACGACACTGACCGCGATCCTGTTCGCGGGCAACCGTCTCGGGTTGGTCCACATCGGCGACTCCCGCGGCTATCTGCTGCGCGACGGCGAGCTCAACCAGATCACCAAGGACGACACGTTCGTCCAGACCCTGGTCGACGAGGGCCGCATCACGCTCGAGGAGGCGCACAGCCATCCGCAGCGATCTCTGATCATGCGCGCGCTCACCGGTCACGAGGTGGAGCCCACCCTGATCATGCGTG
The DNA here is from genome assembly GCA_963843135.1 of uncultured Actinomycetota bacterium. Lineage (GTDB taxonomy): Bacteria > Actinomycetota > Actinomycetes > Mycobacteriales > Mycobacteriaceae > Mycobacterium. Next base: position 98,532 of record CAWJJA010000013.1, on the reverse strand, counting down.
AGGCCCGCGCCGGCGACCGTTACCTGCTGTGCTCGGACGGCCTGTCCGACCCGGTCAGCCACGAGACCATCCTCGAAGCGATGCAGATCGCCGACGTAGCCGAAAGTGCGGACCGCTTAATCGAGTTGGCGTTGCGCGGCGGCGGACCCGACAACGTGACGGTGGTGGTCGCCGACGTCGTCGACTACGACTACGGCCAGACTCAGCCGATACTCGCGGGCGCGGTGTCCGGCGACGACGATCAGACCGCGCCGCCGAATACGTCGGCGGGTCGCGCATCGGCATTCAACCCGAAACGCAATGCGGCCAAACGTGTCGAGCCCCCTCCAGAGGAGCCGGTTCGTGCTCCGAGATCGCGGCGGCGAATGTTCATTGCCGCCGCGATTTTAATTCTGGTGGTCGTCGCAGGACTGGCGATCGGCCGCGAGGTCGTCCGCAGCAATTACTACGTCGCCGCGCACGACGGCACCGTCTCGATCATGCGCGGTGTGCCGGGGTCGATTCTCGGCCTGCCGTTGCAGGAGACCTACCGGCACGGCTGCCTGACGGCCCGCAACGACCTGAACCTCATCGCGCCGAGCCAGTCGACGCCGGATTGCCAACTTTTTCGTGTCAGCGATCTGAAGCAGACCGAACGACAGCAAGTGGAGGCCGGCCTGCCGACGGGATCAGAGGACGAAGCCATCGTCCAGATCAACCGGCTCGCCAAGGATTCGGTGCTGCCGGTGTGCGCACCCGCCGCAGCCCCCGTCGCCGTCGCCGTCGCCGCGGCCCAGCGGGGTTCCGCATTCGCCGGACCCGTCGAATTCGCCTGGGCTGCCCAACAATTCGCCAGACAACCTGCCGGCTGCCCCGCCATCGCAGGGCACCGAGACGCCCGCGCCGGAGACACCGCAGACGGTCACGCGGACCGCTACCGCCGCTCCGGGGCCGACCCCGCCGCCAACCCCCGACGCCACCTCACCCGCGCCGCCCGCCCCGTCGACGCCCGCGCCTGCGCCTTCAGCGCCGGTGCCGTCCCAGACCGTCACCGCCCTGCCCCCACCACCACCGGAACCCGGGACGAACTGCCGGGAATTGTCATGACCACCCGAAGACGAGCGCGAGTGAGGATCGCAGCTAGGAACAGCGAGGACCGGAGCGACCGGGAGTCGAGTCATGACCACGCAGCCGCAATCACCGGTGGCCGTGACTCCCCCACTGCCGAACAGGCGCAACGCCGAACTGTTCCTGCTCGGCTTCGCCGCGGTCATCACAACGGTGGCCCTGCTGCTCGTCGAGGCCAACCAGGAACAGGGACTGCGCTGGGACCTGGCGCAGTACGCCGTCGCATACCTGGCGCTGTTCACCGGTGCGCATCTCGCGGTGCGGCGATTCGCGCCGTACGCCGACCCGCTCCTGCTTCCCGTCGTCGCGCTGCTGAACGGGCTGGGCCTGGTGATGATCCACCGACTGGACCTCTCCGAGGGTGTGCTCCTGGCGCACGGCCTCGGCGGCACGGCCGATCAGCAGATGCTGTGGACCCTCGTCGGCGTCGTCGGCTTTTCGCTCGTCGTGATCTTCTTGCGGGACCACCGGATGCTCGCGCGGTACGGCTACGTATACGGACTCACCGGCCTTGTCCTGCTGCTCATTCCGGCGCTGCTGCCCAGCTCGATGTCCGAGCAGAACGGCGCGAAGATCTGGATTCAGTTCCCGGGCTTCTCCATCCAGCCGGCCGAGTTCTCGAAGATTCTGCTGCTCATCTTCTTCGCCTCGGTACTGGTCGCCAAGCGCAGCGTGTTCACCAGCGCAGGCAAGCACTTCCTCGGCATGGACCTGCCCCGGCCCCGCGACCTCGCGCCCCTTCTCGCGGCATGGATCGCGTCGGTGGGCGTGATGATCTTCGAGAAGGACCTCGGCACATCGCTGTTGCTCTATGCGTCCTTTCTGGTCCTCGTCTACATCGCGACCGACCGGTTCAGTTGGGTGGTCATCGGCTTGGCATTGTTCGCCGCGGGAAGCGTTGCGGCGTATTACCTTTTCGGCCACGTCCAGGTTCGCGTACAGAACTGGCTGGATCCGTTCGCGGACCCTGACGGCGCCGGGTATCAGATGGTGCAGTCGATGTTCAGCTTCGCCACCGGCGGGATCTTCGGCACCGGTCTTGGCAACGGACAGCCGGGCACTGTGCCCGCCGCGTCGACCGACTTCATCATCGCGGCCATCGGTGAGGAACTCGGCCTCGTGGGGCTGGCCGCGGTCCTCATGCTGTACACGATCGTGGTCATCCGTGGCCTTCGCACGGCGCTCGCGGTGCGCGACAGCTTCGGCAAGCTGCTGGCCGCCGGGCTGGCATCCACCCTGGCGATCCAACTGTTCATCGTCGTGGGTGGGGTGACCAAAGCTGATTCCGTTGACAGGACTCACCACACCGTGGATGTCCTACGGCGGGTCGTCCTTGCTGGCGAACTATCTGCTGCTGGCGATCCTGGTCCGGATATCCCACTCTGCGCGGCGTCCGCTCGTCACCACCCCGCAGGCCGCGGCGCCGATCGCGGCGGTGAACACCGAGGTGATCGAGAAGGTATGAACACCTCGCTTCGCCGCATCGCCGTCGCCGTGATGGTCCTGGTGGTCTTGCTGCTGGCCAACGCCACATTCACCCAGGTGTTCACCGCCGACGGTCTGCGCTCTGATCCGCGCAACCAGCGCGTGCTCCTCGACGAGTACTCGCGTCAGCGCGGCCAGATTTCAGCAGGCGGTCAGCTCCTGGCCTATTCCGTCTCGACCAACGGGCGGTTCCGCTTCCTTCGCGTATATCCGAACCCGTATACCTACGCGCCCGTCACCGGTTTCTACTCGCTGCAGTATTCGAGCACGGGCCTGGAGCGCGCCGAGGACACCATCCTCAACGGTTCGGACCAACGCCTGTTCGCCCGGCGACTCGCAGACTTCTTCACCGGCCGCGATCCTCGCGGCGGAAACGTCGACACCACCATCAAGCCCCAGGTGCAGCAGGCCGCCTGGGATGCGATGAAGACCGGCTGCGACGGCCCGTGCAAGGGCTCGGTGGTCGCACTGGAGCCGTCCACCGGCAAGATTCTCGCGATGGTCTCGTCGCCGTCCTACGATCCCAACCTGCTGGCCACGCACAATTTGGACGAGCAGTCGGCCACCTGGCAGCAGCTGCGCGACGACCCCGATTCACCGTTGCTGAACCGCGCGATCTCCGAGACCTATCCGCCCGGCTCCACGTTCAAGGTCATCACGACCGCGGCAGCGCTTCAGCGCGGCGCCACCGAGAACACCCCGCTCACCTCCGCAGCTCGAATCCCGTTGCCCGACAGCACCGCAACACTGGAGAACTTCGCCGGCTCCCCATGTGGCAGCGCCCCGACAACCACGCTGCGTGAGGCGTTCGCGAAATCCTGCAACACCGCCTTCGTCCAACTCGGCCTCGACACCGGCAGAGAAGCCCTGCGGTCCACGGCGCTGTCGTTCGGTCTGGACACTCCTCCCCCGATGATCCCGCTCCAGGTCGTCGAGTCGACCGTGGGCCCCATCGGCGACGACGCCGCCCTGGGCATGACGAGCATCGGCCAGAAGGACGTCGCGGTCACACCGCTGCAGAATGCGTTGGTTGCCGCGACCATCGCCAACGACGGGGTGACGATGCGTCCCTATCTGGTCGATAGCCTTAAGGGACCCGACCTTGCCAATATCGGTACGGCGGCGCCGCAGGAAGAGCGGCGAGCGGTGTCGCCCGAAGTCGCCGATACACTGACGGATCTGATGGTCGCCGCTGAGCAGGTCACGCAGCAGAAGGGAGCCATCGCCGGCGTGCAGATCGCTTCGAAGACCGGCACAGCGGAGCACGGCACCGATCCTCGCAACACCCCACCGCATGCCTGGTACATCGCATTCGCCCCCGCCCAGGCGCCCAAGGTGGCCGTCGCCGTCCTGGTCGAGAACGGGGGCAACCGCCTGTCGGCCACCGGAGGGGCGCTGGCCGCCCCGATCGGGCGCGCCGCCATCGCCGCAGCGCTGCGGGAGGAATCGTGAGCCCGCGAAGACGAGCGCGAGTGAGGATCGCAGCGAGGTACGAGCGAGGACCGGTGGGCCCACGCCCGAAGGGCACGGGACGAGTGGGAGTCGAGCCATGAGCCCCCGCGTGGGAGTCACGCTGTCGGGCCGGTACCGGCTGCAGCGGTTGATCGCCACTGGCGGTATGGGCCAGGTCTGGGAAGGCATCGACTCCCGCCTGGGGCGTCGCGTCGCGGTCAAGGTGCTCAAGGCCGAGTATTCCGAGGACGCCGAATTCGTCGAGCGGTTCCGGGCCGAGGCGCGCACCGTCGCGATGCTCAACCACCCGGGCATCGCCGGTGTGTACGACTACGGCGAAACCGATATGGACGGCGAGGGACGCACCGCATACCTGGTGATGGAACTCGTCAACGGCGAGCCGCTGAACTCCGTACTCAAGCGCACCGGCCGGCTGTCCCTGCGGCACGCGCTGGACATGCTCGAGCAGACCGGCCGCGCCCTGCAGGTAGCGCACACCGCGGGCCTGGTGCACCGCGACGTCAAACCCGGCAACATCCTCATCACGCCGACCGGCCAGGTGAAGCTCACCGACTTCGGTATCGCCAAGGCCGTCGACGCCGCCCCGGTGACCCAGACCGGCATGGTGATGGGCACCGCCCAGTACATCGCCCCCGAGCAGGCGCTCGGCCACGATGCGACCGCCGCCAGCGACGTGTATTCGTTGGGAGTCGTTGGCTACGAATCTGTTTCGGGTAAGCGGCCCTTCACCGGCGACGGCGCGCTGACCGTGGCGATGAAGCACATCAAGGAAACCCCGCCGCCGCTGCCCGCCGATCTGCCGCCAAATGTGCGCGAGCTCATCGAGATCACTCTGGTCAAGAACCCGGGTATGCGCTACCGCTCGGGCGGCCTGTTCGCCGACGCGGTCGCCGCGGTGCGCTCGGGCCGGCGGCCACCGCGACCGAATCAGGCGCCGTCGATCGGACGGGCAACTCCCGCAGCCGTACCGTCGGCGGCCCAGGCGCGCGCCGCCGCGGATATGACCGGGCGCGCCCCGGCGACCGTTGCCAGGCCGCGCCCGGCCACCGGGAGCCATCGCCCTCCCCCGGCCCCGGCCCGCGGCACGTTCTCGTCGGGCCAGCGGGCGCTGCTGTGGGCGGCCGGAGTACTCGGCGCCCTGGCGATCGTCATCGCGATCCTCATCGTGCTCAACGCCCAGGACCGCAAGGACCAGGAGCAGACGCCCGCGCCGACCATCACGAACACGATCACCGAGACCACCCCGTTCTCGCCGACGGCCATGCCGGATTGGACTGAGCAGGGGCCGATCAGTCATGGTGGGGCAGAATTCGGGGTAACCCGACTCAATGCGATGGCGCCGCAGGCAACGGTGCAGGTGACGCCCTCGCCCACGGAGCCGCAGGGCAGGCGGCCCTTCGCTCCAGAACAGACATCACAATGACAACCCCGCAACACCTGTCCGACCGGTACGAACTCGGCGACATCCTGGGCTTCGGAGGCATGTCCGAAGTCCATTTGGCGCGCGATCAGCGGCTACACCGCGACGTCGCCGTGAAGGTGCTGCGCGCCGACCTGGCCCGCGATCCGAGCTTCTACCTCCGGTTCCGCCGGGAGGCGCAGAACGCCGCCGCCCTGAATCACCCCGCCATCGTTGCGGTGTATGACACGGGTGAGGCCGAGACTCCCAAGGGCCCGCTGCCCTACATCGTGATGGAGTACGTCGAAGGCGTCACCCTGCGCGACATCGTGCACACCGAGGGGCCGATGGAGCCGCGCCGGGCCATCGAGGTCATCGCCGACGCGTGCCAGGCGCTGAACTTCAGCCATCAGCACGGGATCATCCACCGCGACGTCAAACCGGCGAACATCATGATCAGCAACGCCGGTGCGGTGAAGGTGATGGACTTCGGCATCGCGCGTGCGCTCGCCGACGCCAACAGCGTCACCCAGACCGCGGCCGTGATCGGCACCGCTCAGTACCTGTCCCCCGAACAGGCCAAGGGTGAGAAGGTCGACGCCCGCTCCGACGTGTACTCGCTGGGTTGCGTGCTGTACGAGATCCTCACCGGCGAACCACCTTTCGTCGGCGATTCGCCGGTCGCGGTGGCGTATCAACACGTCCGCGAAGACCCGGTGCCCCCATCGCAGCGACACGAGGGCATCTCCGCAGAGCTGGACGCCGTCGTGCTCAAGGCGCTGGCCAAGAACCCCGAGAACCGGTATCAGACTGCCGCGGAGATGCGCTCTGACCTTGTGAAGGTGCACAGCGGTGAGAAGCCCGACGCGCCCAAGGTGTTCACCGACGCCGAGCGCAGCTCGTTGATGTCGGCGCCGACCGGGGACCACCGGACCGAGCCCATCGATTCCGTCGCCCGTGCGCAGCCCCGCTACATCGAGAAGGAGCGGCACGGCTCGGTCGGCCGCTGGCTCATCGCCGTCGCGGTGCTGGCCGTGCTCACCGTGGTAGTCACGCTGGCGATCAACATGATGGGTGGCAGCACGCGTGACGTTGCGGTGCCCGACGTGAGCGGAAAGATTTCGGCCGACGCGATCGCCGAGCTGCAAAACCGCGGTTTCAGGACTCGCACCCAGCAGAAGCCGGATTCCAACGTCCCGCCCGACCATGTCATCAGCACCGACCCGGCCGCCAACACGTCGGTTGACGCCGGCGATGAGATCACCCTCAACGTATCCACCGGGCCCGAGCAGCGCGAGATACCCGACGTCAGAAATCTCAACTACGACAACGCGGTCGAGAAGCTCACCGACGCCGGGTTCGAGAACTTCCGGCCTACCACGTCGCCGTCGACTCCGGAGATGAAGGACAAGGTCCTCGGCACCAATCCACCGGTGAACCAGACGTCGGCGATCACCAACGAGATCACCATCGTGCTGGGCGCAGGCCCCGAAACGCGGCCGCTGCCCGATGTGAGGGGCCAGTCCCAGGACAGCGCCGTGCAGATCCTGGCGGCGTCGGGCTTCACCAACACCATTCCGGTCCAGGTCGACAGCAACCTTCCCGCCGGCCAGCTACTCGGCACCAATCCACCTGCGGGGCAGACGGTTCCGGTCGACACGGTGATTCAGCTGCAGGTGTCCCGGGGCAATCAGTTCCTCATGCCCGACGTGCGGGGCATGTTCTGGACGGACGCCGAGCCGCGGCTGCGCGCGCTGGGCTGGACCGGTGTGCTCGACCGTGGGGCTGATGTGCAGAACAGCGGCCAACGCACCAACGCCGTGGTGACCCAGAGCCCGTCGGCGGGCACTGGGGTGAACTACGACAGCCGGATCACGCTGAGCTTCGCGTCGTAGCCGCCGCGACGGCGCCTGCGACTTCGTCCTCCAGCCGCCGCACCAGCGTCTCGGCCGGTGCGGCGCCGCAATAGCCCAGCCAGTTGGCCAGCATCCGGTGTCCGCCCTCGGTCAGGATCGATTCGGGGTGGAACTGGACGCCGTGGATCGGCAATTCGACGTGCCGCACACCCATGACGACGCCGCCCTCATCCATCCCGTCGCTTCGCTCGCCCCGGGAAGTGCGCGCGATCACGTCGAGTTCGGCCGGCATGGTCTCGGGCAGGATGGTCAGGGAGTGATAGCGCGTCGCCGTGAAGGGATCCGGAAGCCCTTGCAGCACACCGGTATTGGTGTGAAACACGGTGCTGGTCTTGCCGTGTAGCAGCTCAGGGGCCCGGTCGACGGTGCCTCCGAATGCCACACCGATGGCCTGGTGGCCCAGGCATACGCCGAGCAGCGGCGTCCCGGTGGCCGCGCAGGCTTTCACGAGGGGGATCGAAGCACCTGCACGCTCGGGGGTGCCGGGCCCGGGGGAGAGCAGCACACCGTCGAACGCCTTCGCGACGTCGTCCTCGTCGGCCAGGCGGTCGTCGTCGTTACGCCAGACTTCAGCGTTCACCCCGAGTTGGCCCAGGTACTGAACCAGGTTGAACACGAAGCTGTCGTAGTTGTCGACGACCAGAACCCGCATCGGACCAGGTTACAGGCCGTGAAATCGACCGCTCAGTAGCCGACGGGTCCCGCGGGTTTGGCGAATTTCATCCGCACCGGCCCTGAGTGCCCCACGAGGTCCACCTGCGCGCGGGTTTCCTCGCGGTACCCCAACCCGAACCGCACCACGTACTGCCGGTAGAGGGTGACCGGTGGCGCCGCGGCCAGAGCGGCCTGCATGGCTGACGCGTCACCGATCGCGGAGATGACGTAGGGCGGGCTGTAGGTGCGTCCGTTGAGCAGCAGCGTATTGCCGACGCAACGGGGCGCCGAGGTGCCGATGATCCGCTGATCCTGCATCTGGATGCCCTCCGCGCCCGCGCTCCACAGCGCGTTGAGCACGGCGTCGATGTCTTGCTGGTGCACCACCAGGTCGTCGGGGGAGGCGTCGCGCGGGAAACGGCCTTCTGCGTCGCGCTGAGCGTCATTCAGCGTCACCACCAGACCGGGGCCGCGCATGGGCTCCATGCCGGCCTCCACGGCCAGCCGGGCAGACCGGTTGGTGATCGCGGCCAGCGCCGCCTCCACCCCTGGCGAACCGCCGTGGTGGGTGTTCAGTGTGTTCGCCAACCCGTCACGTTCGGCGGTCAGCCGATCCACCGACTGCTGCGCTTCTTGCACCAGGTCGACCAACCGGGGGGCGTCGCTGCGCCTGATCTCGCCGCCTGCGGACACGTCATGCGTGGCTGCCAGCAGAATCCCGGCCAACAGGCATACCACTGGCACGCCGAACCGCCATGCGGACTTGGTCGTGAGCGCCATTGGCCCCTCTCCTGCGGGTGGTGCCTGCGATAGGCTAGCTACATCGTCGCACCGCGTGACGCCGTCTGTCCCGAAGGTACGTATGCCCAAGTCCAAGGTTCGCAAGAAGAACGACTTCACGATCAGCCCGGTGAGCCGGACTCCGGTCAAGGTCAAGGCCGGGCCGTCGAGCACCTGGTTCGTGGTGTTGTTCATCGGGCTGATGCTGATCGGTCTGGTGTGGCTGCTGGTGTTCCAGCTGGCTCAGTCCGCGATCCCGTTCTTGGCCGACCTCGGCCCGTGGAACTACGCGATCGCCTTTGCCTTCATGATCAGTGGGCTGTTGCTCACAATGCGCTGGCGCTGAGTGACACAACGAGCGGTATGAATTCAAGCCGTCCTTTCAGCGTTACCCGATTGGCAACCTTGCGGTCACCAGATCACACTGATGTTATTCATCCCCATTGGGGATAGCACTTGTGGATAAACCCATTAGCCACGGTAAGAGGGTGTAAAGACACGGTGCAGCAAACAGAGTGGAGTCCGCCCGCGCCAGGCATCGCCGCGTGCGGCATAGCCGGTCTCATCTTGGCTGTAGGCGCTGTGACCCTGATCACAGACGCTCCCGGGCGGATTCTGGTGGGGGTTGCCGCGGTCGGGTTAATTGTGTTTGCAACCATGTCGTGGCGTGCACGACCCAAGCTGGCAATCAAAAATGACGCCCTCGTCACCCGTGGTCTGCTGGGCAGCACCGAGCTGCGACATGCCGATATCAAGCTCATCCGCATCACGGAATTCCGCCGGATCGGGCGCAAGACCCGCCTACTCGAGATCGAGACCACCGACGACCGGCTACTTGTCTTCACCCGGTGGGATCTGGGCACCGACCCTGTGCACGTGCTCGACGCCCTGACGGCCGCCGGCTTCGCTGGCGCCTGACCGTCAGGAGATGGTGATCGATTCGACGACCACCGGTTCGGTCGGGCGATCATTGCGGTCGACCGCGGTGCTCGCGATCGCGTCGACCACCTTCTGGGACTCGGGCTCGACGACCTCACCGAAGATCGTGTGCTTGCGGTTCAGGTGCGGCGTCTTGCCGACCGTGATGAAGAACTGCGATCCGTTGGTGCCCGGTCCGGCGTTGGCCATCGCCAGCAGATAGGGCTTGTCGAACTGCAGTTCCGGATGGAACTCGTCGGCGAACTTATAGCCGGCGTCGCCGCGGCCGGTACCGGTCGGATCGCCGCCCTGGATCATGAACCCGTCGATGACCCGGTGAAAGATCACACCGTCATAAAAAGGTCCTGCACGGCCTCCGCTTGCGTTCTCCGTGCTGTAGTCCTTGGTGCCCTGCGCCAGTCCAACGAAGTTGGCGACGGTCTTGGGCGCATGGTTTCCGAAGAGGGCGATTTTGATGTCACCACGGTTGGTGTGCAGCGTCGCGGTCGCTGTCTGAATGGGGCTCGTCACGGGAAGTCAGTGTGCCACGCCCCGTTCGCTACTCAACGGGCACCGCTGTGTTGCGGTTGGTGGCAGTCTGGTAGCGGTTCCCGTTCAGACCGCGAGAGAGGTGCGCTATGCGCTCGAAGACCGAGATCCGCTTGACCCCTGGACAGCGGTTGTCCCGCGGCCTCAAATACTCGGCGGTCGGTCCGGTGGATGTCACCCGCGGGGCGTTGGCCCTCGGTGTGGACGGGGCACAGTCGTCTGCCGCCTGGGTCGGCGACCTGTACCGGCGCAGCCGGCTGAAGGATCAGCTGAGCCAGGAGCTGGCGGCCGCCCAAGACACCATCGCGGCCGAACTCGCCGCCGCCCAGGAGGTGGTGTCGAACCTGCCGCAGGCTTTCCAAAAGGCTCGCACACGACGACGCAAACGTCCGCTGCTGCTGGCCGCGCTCGGCGTGGCGGTGCTGGCCGGGGGAGCGGTGGCGTTCTCGATCATCCGCCGGCAGCCGCCGCACGAACCGCCGACGACGCTGCAGCCGAGTGTGCCCGTTTCGCCGAGGCCGTAGCGCCGCGAAACTGAAGGTATGCAGGAGATTTCGCGGTAATCGCCTGCACAAGTTCGAGTTTCGGCGGGCGTTGAAGAGACTTTCTGAGTGGAGCCTAGGGGATTCGAACCCCTGACTTCTGCCTTGCAAAGGCAGCGCTCTACCAACTGAGCTAAGGCCCCTTGTCGGGCTATTTCAGGCCGGTACGTCGGCCGCCGCATGCCACACCTCGACGCCGTGCCGAGACCGCCAGATCGCCACGGCGGCGACCGTGGCCACCGCTGTGGCGAGCAGCACCACAACTCTCATGGTGTGCACCTTTCCGTGGGGCTAGGAGGACTCGAACCTCCGACCTCTTCGTTATCAGCGAAGCGCTCTAACCGCCTGAGCTATAGCCCCGGTCATGCCGGTACGGCCGAGCGACGAGACTACCGCAATCGTAAGCTCCCGCCCAAACCGCGAACGCGCAGAGCAGCGCACGCTCAGTCGCGGTCAGCCAGCGTCACTTCGATGCCCCCGACGATGTCGGTCGTGAGGTTGTAGATGAACGCGCCGATGGTCGCCATCGCCGTCAGCAGAACGATGTTGACCAGACCGATCAGCGCCGCGCCGCCGAAGATCGTTCCGCTGGACACCAGCTCACCGCCGGAGCTGCCGCTCGCGCTGGTCAGAAGGTCCCCGACGTTGCTGTTGAGCTTGGCCCACACACCCATGCCGCCGAGCACCAGGTACAGAAACGCGACCGCGATCATCCAGACGAAGAACTGAGCGACGGACAACACCGACGAGACCTTCAGGACACTCCACGGATCGATCCGGCGGATCTGCATGCTGGCGCGGACGGGGCCTTGGTGGCGGGCCGCATTCGTCCGGCCCGCAGCGGCAGCGGTCGCAGCGGGACGACTCGCCGGTTCCTGGCCCTGGCGCTCCGGGCCCGCCGGCCTTGCGCGGCGCCGGTCGCGGCGCACCGCCGGACAGGTCGGGAATCTCACTGGCGTACTGATCCGGTCGTGCGGCCGGCTCGGGCCGCGCGGGCGCCTCGGCGCCGGGGCGAGGCCTCGGGTCGGGTGGGTTCGGGCCGTGCCGGCGCCTCGGGCCGTCCCGGCTCGGGGGGATCGGCCCACCCCGTACTGTCCTGCTCCTGCTGTGGCGCTCCCGCCGCGCCACCCGACAGGAACCGGTTGAGCCGCGCGTCCACGCTGGGGGAGTGGCCCGACCCGCCGCTGTTGGCTCGCCGGGCTGCATCGGGCCGCGCGGCCGAGTCCGGTGGCCGGTTCGCAGGCTTGGCAGCCCGCCCCCGCTGCCATGGCGGAACCTCGGTCGGGTCGGCGATCCTCTCCGGGCTCGATGAGCCGGGCTGCGGACCTCGCGATGCACCGCCACCCGCCGAGCCGCCCTCGGGGCCCGAGCCGGAGCCGTTCCCGCCCCCGTCGGCCGCGCGCGGATGCCCGGGCTCGTTCGGTGAAGTCACCTACGGCTCCTTACTGGTCACGACTTTGGGCTACTCGCCGACATCGGTGCTGACCTCGTCGGTGCTGTCGCCTTCTTCCGCGTTGCGCGCGATGGCTATCAGTGTGGTGCCCTCTCCCAGGTTCATCAACCGAACGCCCTTGGTCTGCCGCCCGGCCTTGCGCACCTGGCGAGCCGCCGTACGGATGACACCGCCGCCCGAGGTGATGGCGTACAACTCAGTGTCGTCATCGACGATCAACGCTCCGACAAGACTGCCACGCCTCTTGTCGAACTGGACCGTCAGCACCCCTTTGCCACCCCGGCCCTGGACCGGGTACTCCTCGATCGCGGTCCGCTTGGCGTAACCGCCGGCCGTCGCGACCAGCAGATACGTGCCCTCGCGTACGACGTTCAGCGACAGCAGCTTGTCTTCTTCGTTGAACCGCATGCCCTGCACACCGGAGGTGGCGCGACCCATCGGACGCAGCGCCTCATCGGTTGCTGAGAAGCGGATCGACTGCCCCTTGGCGGACACCAGCAGCAGGTCCTCCTCGGACGAGCAGAGCACCGCGCCGACCAACTCGTCACTGTCACGTAGGTTGACCGCGACGATGCCGCCGGTGCGGTTGGAGTCGAAGTCGGTGAGCTTGGACTTCTTCACCAGACCGTTGCGGGTGGCCAGCACCAGATACGGAGCATCCTCGTAGGTCTTGATCTGGATGACCTGCGCGATCCGTTCCTCCGGCTGGAAGGCCAGCAGGTTGGCGACATGCTGACCGCGTGCAATTCGAGACGCTTCGGGCAGGTCGTATGCCTTCGCGCGGTAGACCCGGCCCTGGGTGGTGAAGAACAGAATCCAGTCGTGCGTGGAGCAGACGAAGAAGTGGTTGACGATGTCGTCCTGCTTCAAGCCCGCGCCCTGCACACCCTTGCCGCCACGCTTCTGGCTGCGGTAGAGGTCGGACTTGGTCCGCTTGGCGTAGCCGGTCTCGGTGATGGTCACGACGACCTCTTCGCGCGCGATCAAGTCCTCGTCGGCGACGTCGCCGTCCGCGGCGATGATCCGGGTCCGGCGGTCGTCGCCGTACTTGTCGACGAGCTCCTTGAGCTCGTCGCGCACGATGGCGCGTTGGCGCTCCGGCTTGGCCAGGATGTCTTCGAGGTCGGCGATTTCGGCCTCGATCTTCGCCAGATCGTCGACGATGCGCTGGCGCTCCAGGGCGGCCAGCCGGCGCAGCTGCATGTCGAGGATGGCCTGCGCTTGGATATCGTCGATGTCGAGCAACTCGATCAGGCCCTGGCGCGCGACGTCGACGGTCTCCGACGCCCGGATCAGCGCGATGACCTCGTCGAGCGCGTCGAGCGCCTTGACCAGGCCGCGCAGGATGTGGGCCCGTTCGTTGGCCTTGCGCAGCCGGTAGGTCGTGCGCCGCACGATGACGTCGAGTTGATGGTTGACGTAGTGCCGGATCAGCTGGTCGAGCCGCAGCGTGCGCGGCACACCGTCGACGATGGACAGCATGTTGGCGCCGAAGCTGGTTTGCAGCTGAGTGTGCTTGTAGAGGTTGTTCAGCACTACCTTTGCCACGGCGTCGCGCTTGAGCTCGATGACGATGCGCAGCCCGACCCGGTCACTGGACTGATCCTCGATGTTCGAGATGCCGGCCAGCTTGCCGTCGCGAACCTGCTCGGCGATCGAGGTGATGAAGTTGTCGTGGTTGACCTGGTACGGCAATTCGGTGATGACGATTCCGGTGCGTCCACGGCTGTCCTCTTCGATCTCGCTGACACCGCGCATCCGGACCGACCCACGGCCGGTGCGGTACGTGTCGGAGATGCCCTGCGATCCGACGATGAGGCCGTAGGTGGGGAAGTCCGGACCCTTGACGCGTTCGCAGACCGCCTCCAGGGTGGCCTCTTCGTCGGCTTCGAAGTTCTCCAGGCACCAGAACACCGCCTCGCCGAGCTCGCGCAGGTTGTGCGGCGGCATGTTGGTGGCCATGCCCACCGCGATGCCGCCCGAACCGTTGGCGAGCAGGTTCGGGAACCGGCTTGGCAGGACCGTGGGCTCCTGCACGCGCCCGTCGTAGTTCGGGACGAAATCGACTGTCTCCTCGTCGATTTCGCGCAGCATCTCCATCGCGAGCGGAGTCAGTCGTGCTTCTGTGTACCGCATCGCGGCCGGTGGATCGTTGCCCGGCGAACCGAAGTTGCCCTGTCCGTCGACCAACGGGTAGCGCAACGACCACGGCTGGGCCATCCGGACCAGGGTGTCGTAGATCGACGAGTCGCCGTGCGGGTGATAGTTGCCCATCGTCTCGGCGACCGATCGCGCCGATTTCGCATGGCCGCGGTCTGGCCGGAAGCCCGAGTCGAACATGGCGTACAGCACCCGGCGGTGCACCGGCTTGAGGCCGTCGCGGACCTCGGGTAGCGCGCGGCCGACGATCACGCTCATCGCGTAATCGATGTAGCTGCGCTGCATCTCGTGCTGGATGTCGACCGGCTCGATGCGGTCGCCTGCTGCGTCGCCTGGCGGCAACGTGGTATCAGTCATGTGATTTCAGCCCTAGTTGTTGACTACGTCGCCGTTAAACATCAAGGAAGCGGACGTCTTTGGCGTTTCGGGTGATGAAGCTGCGACGGGCCTCGACGTCTTCGCCCATCAGGATGGAGAACAGCTCGTCCGCGGCGGCCGCGTCGTCCAAGGTGACCTGGCGCAGCACCCGTACCGACGGATCCATCGTGGTTTCCCACAGCTCCTTGGCGTCCATCTCACCAAGACCCTTGTAGCGCTGGATGCCGTCGTCGACATTGATTTTCCTGCCCGCCTTCCTGCCGGCCTCGAGCAGGCCGTCGCGCTCGCGGTCGGAGTAGGCGAATTCCGGCTCGCTGCGCTGCCACTTCAGCTTGTACAGCGGCGGCTGCGCGAGGAAGATGTGGCCGTTTTCGACCAGCGGCTTCATGAACCGGAACAGGAGCGTCAGCAGCAGCGTCGAGATGTGCTGCCCGTCGACGTCGGCGTCGGCCATCAACACGATCTTGTGATACCGCAACTTGGCGAGGTCGAATTCGTCGTGGATGCCGGTGCCCAGTGCGGTGATGATCGCCTGGACTTCGGTATTTTTCAGCACGCGGTCGATGCGGGCCTTCTCGACGTTGATGATCTTGCCGCGCAGAGGCAGGATCGCCTGGAACATCGAGTCGCGGCCGCTCTTGGCCGAGCCGCCGGCCGAGTCGCCCTCTACCACATACAGTTCCGACTTGCGGGGATCCGTGGAGCGGCAGTCGGCAAGTTTGCCCGGCAGTCCGCCGATATCGGTGGCGCTCTTGCGGCGAACCAGCTCGCGGGCCTTGCGGGCCGCGATGCGGGCCTGTGCCGACGAAACCGCTTTGTTGATCACGGTTTTCGCTTCGGCGGGATTGGCCTCGAACCAGTGGCCCAGCTGTTCGTTGCAGATCTTCTGGACGAACGACTTTACCTCGGTGTTGCCCAACTTGGTCTTGGTCTGGCCCTCGAACTGCGGCTCGGCCACCTTCACCGACAGCACTGCGGCCAACCCCTCACGAATGTCGTCGCCGGTGAGGTTCGGGTCCTTCTCCTTGAGGAGCTTTTTGTCCTTGGCGTACTTGTTCACCACGGTGGTCAGCGCGGCGCGAAACCCTTCTTCGTGGGTGCCGCCCTCATGCGTGTTGATGGTGTTGGCGAAGGTGTGCACCGACTCCGAGTAGCCGCCGTTCCATTGCATCGCGATCTCGACCTCGTGGCCTTCACCCTTGCCGGAGAAGTCGACGATGCTTTGGTGGATGGGCGATTTCGTGCGGTTGATGTGCTTGACGAAGTCGACCAGCCCGCCGGGGTAGTGGAACGTGCGGTTCTTCACCTTGTGCGGGCCCGCCTCCTCGGCGGCCTTCTCCTCGGCCGACTTCGGTGCTTCGGCCGTATCGCTGACAACCTCCTCGGTGACGGCGGCGGCTGCCACCCGTTCGTCGGCAAGCGTGATGGTCAGCCCCTTGTTGAGGAAGGCCATCTCCTGCAGTCGCCGCGCGACCGTCTCGAAGTCATAGTTTGTGGTCTCGAAGATGTCGGGGTCCGCCCAGAATCTGACGGTGGTTCCCGTCTTCCTCGTCGTATCTCCCTGCTTCAGAGTGCCGGGGACGGCCTTGTCGTATGACTGGAACCACTCGTGTCCGCCGACCGAGATGTCCACTTCGAGCCTGGTCGACAGCGCGTTCACCACGGAGACGCCCACGCCGTGCAGACCACCACTGACCGTGTAGCCGCTGTCCTCGCCGCCGAACTTGCCGCCGGCGTGGAGCTGGGTCATCACGACGTCGACGGTCGGTGCACCGCTGGCATGCATTTCGACGGGGATGCCGCGACCGTCGTCTCTGACCTCGACCCCGCCGTCTTCGAGGATTCGCACGTCGACTTTGGTCGCGTAACCGGCCATGGCCTCATCGACCGCGTTGTCGACCACCTCCCACACCAAGTGGTGCAGGCCGCGCTCGCCCGTGGAGCCTATATACATGCCGGGACGTTTGCGGACGGCCTCCAATCCTTCGAGCACGGTGATGGAACTCGCACCGTATTCTTTCTTCTTTGCAGGCGCGGTCTTCTTAGCAGCAGCCACGGGCGGAAGCTTCCCTACTCTCTTTGGGGGTGGGCTCTGGCGGTGATCTGTCACCGCCGGCAAGTCATGGAACCACTCTACCGTCAACAACCGTCAGGACCGATTCTGAGGCGGCGTTTCCACATACCTATTCGCGCCGTCCGCCGAATTTTTCGGTCCGAGGTGCGTCAAGACGCTTGAGAACGGCCCCTGTGGCCTTCTCGCGGCTCTGAGCCAACGGCGCGAACCCGGCTTCAGCCGTAGGTGTCCCGCGGGCCTCGGCCGGCAATGTGATAGCGGCCTTTGCGCCATGACGGCCCCGTCGGGCCCATGATCTTCAGCGACTTTACGACGCCGTCGCCGACGGCGGCCGCGATTTTGGCGAGTAGTTGCGCCTGCACCATTCTCAGCTGGGTGGCCCAGGCCGTCGACTCCGCTGCGACCGTGAGCACCCCGTCCTGCAGCGAGGTCGGCGCCGCATGCGCCGCGATCTGTTCGCCGACCACCGCCGGCCAGCGTCCGAACACCACACCTTGGGCCACCTGATCCGACCAACCCCGGTTTCGGGCGACGTCGCGGGTGACCGAAGCCAGCAGTTGCGGATCGCGGGAGTCCGGACCGGGACCCGACCAGCGCCGTCGACTGTTGCCCGCGACCTTGCGGGGCTGCGAGCCCCGGCCGCCGCGGCCCACATCCTTGCCCTGGCTGCGGGCCGCGCCGCGCGCCTCCTCCAGGGTGCGCCGCACAAGATCCATGCCCTTTAGATGGGCCAGGTGTGCCGGCGGTTCCGCGTCGTCACTCATCTTCGGCTCCCACCCTGTGCGCCCGCACCTCGGAAATCCGGCCGGTGTCGTCGTCGGTCATGCCGATCTCGACCTTGCGCGCATCCCAATCCTGCGGGATGTCCTCGTCTACCGCCGCGGTGATCAACACCTGCTCGGCCGACGCGGCGACATTCGCCAGCGCCTGCCTGCGGGCGGTGTCGAGTTCGGCGAAGACGTCGTCGAGCAGGAGCACCGGATCGCCGCCCTCGGACCGCAACAATTCGTAGGCCGCAAGTCGCAGCGCCAACGCCATCGACCACGATTCGCCGTGGCTGGCAAAACCTTTCGCGACCTGATCACCGAGACGTAGCTCCAGATCGTCGCGATGCGGACCCACCAGGCATACACCCCGTTCCAGCTCGGCATCCCGGCGGCGGGCCAACGCATCCAGGAGTGCGGCCTCGAACAACTCCGCGTCACCGGTGCCGGCTTCGGCCTCGCGTTCGACGACCTCAACACCGCTTCGATAGCGGATCGCCGCGGGCCGCGACGCCGGCGCCAACAGT
Organism: uncultured Actinomycetota bacterium; assembly: GCA_963843135.1. Taxonomy (GTDB): domain Bacteria; phylum Actinomycetota; class Actinomycetes; order Mycobacteriales; family Mycobacteriaceae; genus Mycobacterium. Next base: position 80,353 of record CAWJJA010000013.1, on the reverse strand, counting down.
TGGTAAGCCTTCTCCACCTCGGGGGCGAGCTGGTTCACCAGGTCGACCCGGGCCGCGATGAGCTGCGCCCCGTGTGCGGCCAGGTGACCGTCCCAGACGTCGAGGGTGTCCAGGGCACTTCGGTCCCCGCGGTACCTCGCGCCTGCGGCGCTCTTCAACAACGCGGTCCGCTGTTTGAGTACTTTCTCGTAGTCCGCGCGCAAGGCCGCCACCCGTGGCCGCCGGGTGGTGGCCAGTTCGTCGAGGTAGCGGCGGCGCTCGCCGGGATCTCCCCGCACCAGTGCAAGATCCTCCGGGGCGAAGAGCACCGCGCGCAGCACCCCCAGTATTTCGCGCGCGCTGCGAACCGGGGAGCGGTTGAGTCGGGCCTTGTTGGCGCGCCCCGCATTGATCTCCAGGTCGACCGCGAGCTCTCGACCTTCGTTCACGACGATGGTCGAAATGACCGCCCGCTGGGCGCCGACCCTGATGAGCGGTGCGTCGGTGCCGACCCGATGAGAACCCAGCGTCGACGAATACCACAGCGCTTCAACGATATTGGTCTTACCGAAGCCGTTGGGCCCGACGAATACCGTGCGGCCCGGCTCGAGGTCGATCTCGACCCGGGCCCACGACCGGTAGTCCGTCAGCGCAAGGCTCCTGATGTACAACTATCCGGACTCGCTGATCCTCGTCACGGCGTGGCCGCCGAACTGGTTACGCAATGCCGACACCGCCTTCATGGTGGGGGAGTCGTCTTGACGAGAGGCGAAGCGGGCGAACAGTGACGCCGCGATCACCGGCATCGGGACGCGGTGGCTGATCGCTTCCTCCACGGTCCACCGCCCCTCACCGGAGTCTTCGGTGTAGCCGGTGATATCGGTGAATTTCGGATCTTCTTTGAGCGCCCTGGCCAGCAACTGTTGCAGCCACGACCGCACCACCGTTCCATTGGTCCACGCCTGGATGACGGCCTGGGTGTCCTCTATCAACTCCTCGGCCGCCAGCAGTTCGTATCCCTCGGCGTACGCCATCATCAATCCGTATTCGATGCCGTTGTGCACCATCTTGGCGTAATGGCCGGCGCCGACGGGGCCGGCGTGGACGAATCCGTCGGCGAGCTCCCCTGGTGGCCGCAGCGTCTCGAAAATGGGCATCACCTGGGCGACGTCCTCTTTACTGCCCCCCACCATGAGGCCGTAGCCCTCCGTCCGTCCCCAGATGCCGCCGGACACGCCGGCGTCGATGAACTTGATTCCCTTGTCGTCCAACAGCTTTGCGTGTGGACCATCTTCTGTGTAGCGCGAATTGCCACCGTCGATCACCAGATCACCGGGGCTCAGCACGTCGGCCAGAGACGTGATGGTCTCATCGGTGATGTGCCCGGACGGCACCATCACCCACACCACCCGTGGCGCATCGAGAGCCTGCGCGAGTGCCTCCAACGTCGGTACGTCGGAGACCTCGGGCCGCGGGTCGTAACCGATGACCTCGTGTCCACCTTCGCGCAGGCGCTCCCGCATGTTGAAGCCCATTTTCCCAAGGCCGACCAAACCTAACTGCATGTGCGCCCCCGTCGTGGCGTCAGGCCGGTCAGCCCGGAAGCCGCACCGGCATCAATAGGTACACGTAATCGGTCTGCGCGGCAGGGAAGGGCCCCGTCGCACCGACACTCCCATCATCTTCACCCGCCGGACGCAACACCGCGGGACGGCTGGGTGTCGTGAAACCAAATGTCACGCGCTCGGAATGCAACGACCCCAACCCATCCGTGAGATAGGTCGGGTTGAACGCGATGGTCAACGGTTCACCTGCGAACGTGACCGGCAGATCTTCTTCAGCGCGGCCGACGTCGTCCGCGCCGGCAGACAACCGCACCACGTCATCGGCGAATTCCATGCGCACCTGCGCGCCCCGATCGGCGACCAGGGCGACACGTTTGATGGCTTCGGTGAGCTCCGCGACACCGATGGTGGCGATGGCGGTGTGCTCGGTCGGCAACAGCTGACGGAATTTCGGGAACTCGGCGTCGAGCAGGCGCGTGGTGCTGCGCTTACCGTTGCTGCGGATGCCCAACAACCCTTCCTTGCCGACGTCGGCACCGGCGCCCAACGACAGGTGCACATCGGAACCGTCGGATCCCGCCTTTGCGGCTTCGGCCAAGGTTTTGGCCGGGACCAAAACCGCGGCCTCTATATCCGCGGACTCCGTCGACCACGTCAGCTCCCGAACCGCGAGACGAAAGCGATCGGTCGCCGCCAAAATGACGTTCTCACCCGAAATCTCGACGCGGATGCCCGTGAGCATCGGCAGCGTGTCATCACGGCCGGCGGCAACCGCCACCTGGCCGATCGCCTCGGCGAACAGATCCGCCGAAACGACGCCCGTGTCGTCGGGCAGAGTGGGCAGCGTCGGGTAGTCCTCGACGGCCATCGTCGGCAGCGAGAACCTGGCGCTACCGCAGGTCAACGACACCCGAGTGCCCTCGACGCTGACATCGACGGGTTTGGCCGGCAACGCCCTGGTGATATCCGACAAGAGCCTTCCGGATACCAAAACGCTTCCAGGCGAAGCGATTTCGGCTGCAACCTGCACCTCGGCCGACACTTCGTAGTCGAATCCCGAGATCGTCAACCCCTCGTCAGAGCCGGTGAGAAGCACACCCGCCAGGACGGGAACTGTCGGTCTGTTGGGCAGATTACGGGCCACCCAGGCCACGGCATCGGCGAAGTCTTCGCGTACCAGACGGAACTTCAAATCGGTGACACCAACAGTTGTTGTCGCCACGTCCATACAGTCCCTTCGATCAAAAACACAATAAGCGCTAAGCAGCGGTTTCCTGGTGTCTCGACACGTCTGAAGACCTATGCGTCGTGACGACCGTAACGGCTGTCGCTGAACACCGTAGAGCTTTCGGCCCCAACTTGAAAGCTAATCGATCGCCCTGACATTCGGTGGGTCGAACCGCTCCGTCGGGCAGGTTTTGGTGTGTTCCCCAGCAGGCTTCTTCGAAGAACTTTCTAGGGAGATATACAAGCAACAGTAATAGGGCCTGTGGAGGTTGGGGATGAAGCGGTGTCTGGGCTGGATGGCGGTGGTGGCGCGCTGTGGGATTCCTGTGGATCAGTGTGGTGTCGTTGTTCAGTCGCTGTGGAGACGGCCGCGGTTGTGAAACAAGGGCGGGGTCAGTGAAGGGTTTGATCCCAAGTTGTCCACACCGCTGTGCACATCCGGAGCGTGTGACACGTGATACCGGCGGTGCGGAAGTTTTTTCGAGATTTTTGGCGCGCAAGGCTGTCTGGACGGTCGCGCAAGGGTTCGGCAATCCGAATGTGCGAGCTGTGGAGTCGAACCGGGGCTTCAGCGCTTGGCGCGTTGCCGGATTCGTGTCGTCAATTCCTTGACGTGATCGAAAACCTCGCGGCGTTCGGCCATCTCGCCGCGGATCTTCTTCTCGGCGTACATGACGGTGGTGTGGTCGCGGCCGAACGCCTGGCCGATCTTGGGCAACGACAGATCGGTGAGCTCGCGGCAGAGGTACATCGCGATCTGTCGGGATTGTGCGAGTGCCCGTGTCTTTCCGGGACCCCGTAATTCGTCGAGAGTGGTTTCGAAGTACTCGGCGGTGGCGGCCATGATCGCGGCGGCGCTGATCTGCATGGTGGACGCATCGGAGATGAGATCGCGCAGCACGATCTCGGCGAGCGACTTGTCGATCGCGGTCTTGTTCAGCGATGCGAACGCAGTGACGCGTATGAGGGCGCCTTCGAGTTCGCGGATGTTGCGTTCGATGCTGCTGGCGATGAGCTCGAGGACGTCACCGGGCACATCGAGCCGATCCATTTGCGCCTTCTTGCGCAGAATCGCGATGCGGGTCTCGAGTTCGGGAGGTTGAACGTCGGTGATCAGGCCCCATTCGAAGCGGGTGCGGAGGCGGTCCTCGAGGGTGGCCAACTGCTTGGGAGGCCGATCCGAGGAGATGACGATTTGCTTGTTCGCGTTGTGCAAGGTGTTGAAGGTATGGAAGAACTCCTCCTGGATGCCTTCCTTGCCTTCGATGAACTGGATGTCGTCGACCAGCAGTACGTCGATGTCGCGGTAGCTGCGCTTGAAAGAAGCCTTGCGATCGTCGCGCAGTGAGTTGATGAAGTCGTTGGTGAATTCCTCGGTGGAGACGTACTTGACGCGCATGCCCGGGGAAGAGTCGCTGGGCATAGTTTCCGGCCGCGTGTAGAAGGTGAGTCTTGCCGAGACCGGACTCACCCCAGATGAAGAGTGGGTTGTAGGCCCGGGCGGGAGCTTCGGCGATGGCCAGCGATGCCGCGTGAGCAAACCGATTGGACGCGCCGATGACGAAGGTGTCGAAGGTATACCGCCGGTTGAGGTTGACCGCGGTGTCGTCGTCGGCTGCGGCGTTCTGCGCACGGTTGGAGAAATAGGAGGGCCAGCTCTCCTCGGCGCTGGCGCGCGCCGCCTGATCTTCGTCGATGTCGTCGTCGATGTCGTCGGGATCTGTGACGACGGGTGCTCCCGCATAACCGTTGACGCTCTCATCGAGTTCGTCGGCTTCGGGTGCGGCGATGCGGACTCCGAGTTCCACGCGCTGACCGAGCCGACGGCTCAGGGCGTTGATGATCGGCTCACGGAGATGGCGTTCGATCTCGTTCTGAACGAACGGCGTGGGAACCGACAAAAGGGCGAACCCCTCGGTGATCACCAACGGTTTGACCAGCTTCAACCACGCCCTTTGCTGAGGCGTGAGGACCGGGCCGGCATCACCGTTGGCTACTCCGACCGCTTCGATGTCACCGTTGAGTTCGGCCACGACCGTGTTCCACACGGCCACGAATGGAGGATCGGGGTCAGCAGTCAACGACGCATACCCCCTCGCGGCCATTTAAGGGAAGGCCAAAGGAACGAGACGAACTGTCCACATAGTTATCCACAGCCTGTGGAGACAGGACGGCCGTCCTCGTTCTGTTGTCTACGGGCTGAGACGCCTCTTGCCGGGGCTCATCACAGGGGTACTGCGGTCTGTGGGCTCGCGACGTGGTGGGCATCCCCGCTTCGTTGTTGTCTGTCGACGTTTCGTTATCGAAACGACATTGGCAGAAGCTAACAGTTTTCTTCGCGGGTGCCAACCGTTCTGCAACATTGTTTGAGGGTTACTTTGGCGGCGCCCGAACACCGTGACGGCTGTGGCGGATGTGAAGATTTGATCTCGGCGGCAGGGGGTCGGAGCGCGGTTTGACCTAGGGAAATCTCGTCAGTACCCTCGAACAGTCGCCCGAACGTGGCGGCACGGCTGCGACCCAGGATCTTTGTGGGGACCGCGCCGGCTAAAGCGAGACGGACGACTTACCAACGGCAACCGTGTCCCACCTGCATGACTGTGCACCGGGGTGGACGCGGACGCCAGACGGAACGAGGAGAGACAGCCGTGGCCAAGGGCAAGCGGACATTTCAGCCGAACAACCGGCGCCGCGCGCGCGTGCACGGCTTCCGGCTGCGGATGCGGACCCGGGCGGGGCGGGCGATCGTGTCGAGCCGGCGGACCAAGGGTCGCCGCAAGCTAACTGCGTGATTCCGGCGTGAGTTCAAGCAGGGTCTAGCGGTGCTTCCGGCGAGGTACCGGATGACTCGGTCGTCCGAGTTCGGTGCCACGGTCAGCCAAGGGGTGCGGACAGTGCAGCCCGATCTCGTCGTGCACACAATGCGCGATCCGGCCGACGACGAGGGTCCCGCGCATCGGGCTCGTCGTGTCGAAATCCGTTGGCAACGCAGTCCACCGCCACCGCGTCTCTCGACGGTTGCGCCATGTTGCCCGCACGGTCATCGACGATCTCCAACCGAGCGACCGGGTTGTGATCCGGGCCCTGCCCGGCAGCAGGTATGCGATCTCTGCGCGACTCGAACAAGAACTCCGGACGGCGTTGCGCCGCGCACTTCGCAAGAGCGGGGCGCAGCGGTGAAGCGATCGATCGGTGCGCCGGTTGCCCGCGCATTGATCTACGTGATCCAGCTCTACCGGCACATGGTTTCTCCGCTGCGGCCGGCAACCTGTCGCTTCATGCCCACCTGTAGTCAGTACGCAGTCGACGCACTGACGGAGTACGGCGTGGTGAAGGGCGGATGGCTGGCGCTTGTGCGGCTGCTGAAATGCGGGCCGTGGCATAGGGGAGGATGGGACCCGATACCGGATCGCCGCGGCGGCGCACATGAATCGTGCGCAGAAGCAGACGGACACCGGACAGATCAAGACGCAGCAGACGATGCCGGGGATACCCGAGCATCGCGAGCAGAGAGCGAGACGCGTGTTTAGTTGGTTCAGCCTGGACATCATCTACTACCCGGTGTCGGCGATCATGTGGGTCTGGTACAAGGCGTTCTCCTTCGTCCTGGGACCGTCGAACTTCTTCGCCTGGGCGCTGTCGGTGATGTTCCTGGTCTTCACGCTGCGCGCGATCCTCTACAAGCCGTTCGTCAGGCAGATCCGCACCACGCGGCAGATGCAGGAGTTGCAGCCGCAGATCAAGGCGCTGCAGAAGAAGTACGGCAAGGACCGCCAGCGGTTGGCGCTGGAGATGCAGAAGCTCCAGAAGGAGCACGGCTTCAACCCGATCCTCGGCTGTCTGCCGATGCTGGCCCAGCTGCCGGTGTTCCTCGGGCTCTATCACGTACTGCGGTCGTTCAACCGGACCCAGACCGGCATCGGTCAGCTGGGGCTGTCGGTGGAGGAGAACCGGTCGCTGGGCAACTACGTGTTCAGCGCAACCGACGTCGGGCACTTCCTCGACGCGAACCTGTTCGGTGCGCCACTGGGCGCGACGATGATCCAGCAGCACGGCCTCGAGGCCTTCACGGAGTTCAACCGGTACGCGGTCATCGGTGTCGGGGTGCCGATGATGATCCTGGCGGGCGTCGCGACCTATTTCAACAGTCGCGCGTCGGTCGCCCGGCAGAGCCCCGAGGCGGCGGCCAACCCGCAGACCGCGATGATGAACAAACTCGCGCTGTACGTCTTTCCGCTCGGCGTCGTCGCCGGCGGCCCGTTCCTGCCGCTGGCCATCATCATGTACTGGCTCGCCAACAACATCTGGACCTTCGGACAGCAGCACTACGTGTTCGGGATGATCGAGAAAGAAGACGAGGCCAAGAAGCTCGAGGCGAAGGAACGGCGCGCACAGAACGCCCCGGCGCCCGGCGCCAAGCCCAAGAAGCAGTCGAAGTCGTCGGCCGAGCAGGCAGAGATCACGACGACCGACGGCGTGGAGATCGACGAGACATCGACGGAGAACGGCTCGGTCGACGGCAAGGCGACCGGTGCCGGCCCGGGCAAGACCGCGTCGGGCAACGGCAGCCGCAACGCGCGCCCGAGCGCTACGCCGCGACCCGGCGCGCGGCCCAAAAAACGTAAACGCTGACAACCCGTAACAGGGGGACGCGTAGGGGCACCCGCGGGGAGCGGGACAACCCGAAGACAACCGGCGCGAGACCGGAGATGAGGGAGATACACAGATATGACTGACGCCGATACGACAGAGCGCAGCGAGGAATTGGTAGAGACGGACGAGTCCGGCGAGGAGGCCACCGCGCCCGGCCCGGAGGACCTCGAGGACCGGTTGGTCGCCGAGGGTGAGATCGCGGGCGACTACCTCGAGGAGTTGTTGGACCTGCTCGACTTCGACGGCGATATCGACCTGGACGTCGAAGGGGACCGCGCGATCGTCAGCATCGACGGCGGCACCGACCTCAACAAGTTGGTGGGCAGGAAGGGCGAGGCGCTCGACGCGCTGCAGGAGTTGACCCGGTTGGCGGTGCACCAGAAGACCGGTGAGCGGAGCCGGCTGATGCTGGACATCGCGCGGTGGCGCCGGCGTCGCCGCGATGAGCTGGCGGCGCTGGGCGACAAGGTCGCACGGCGGGTGCTGGAGTCGGGGGAGCGCGAGGAGCTGTCTCCGATGACGCCGTTCGAGCGCAAGATCGTGCACGACGCGGTCGCCGCGGTGGATGGTGTGCACAGTGAGAGCGAGGGCGTGGAGCCTTCGCGTCGCGTCGTCGTCCTCGTCGACTGAACCGGATCAGAGTTACATCGGTGTAGTTCTCGCCGTCGGCCCGCGAAGATCCCGGAGGATGTTTCACGTGAAACATGACGAGGTGTCGGCGGCGCCGCGGGCCGCCGACGTCTTGTTCAGGACCGGACTGGCGGGGGCGCGGCGTTACGCCGAGATCTTGGCCGGGGCCGGCGTGGAGCGCGGACTGATCGGCCCGCGAGAGGTCGACCGGCTGTGGGAGCGCCACCTATTGAATAGTGCCGCGGTCGCCGAATTGCTGCCCGCGGGCGCCCGGGTCGCCGACATCGGTAGTGGCGCGGGCCTGCCCGGGATACCGTTGGCGTTGGCTCGCCCGGACCTCCGGGTGACGCTGATCGAACCCCTGCTGCGGCGCAGCGATTTCCTTCACGAGGTCATCGACGAGCTCGAGATCGACGTGACAGTGGTGCGCGGCAGGGCAGAGGAGCGGGCGGTGCGGGAACAGGTGGGGGAGATGGACGCGGTGGTATCCAGGGCGGTGGCGTCACTGGACAAGATTGCGAAGTGGAGTATGCCGCTGCTGCGCCCGGGTGGCGAGATGTTGGCCATCAAGGGCGAGCGTGCCGAAGATGAGGCCCGCGAGCATCGGCGTGTGATGACGTCGCTCGGAGCCTCCGATGTGAGGGTGATCAAATGCTGCGCGGATTTCTTGGATCCACCCGCGACCGTCGTCGCGGCGCGCCGGGCGATTCCGGGCGATCGCCGGCCGTCGGACAGGAGCCGAGCATGAGCCGCGCCTCAGACGCCGCCGCATCGCAACGGGCCGATGTTTCACGTGAAACAACACAACCCCATGTTTCACGTGAAACATGGGATGGCGCGACGCCGGCAGCCGAGACGGCCCCCGACGCTTGGCCCGACCCGCCCGCCGCGGACACACCGATCGGGGCCGAAGCGGAACGCGCGGTACGCCTGCTGCATGCCGCCACCAAGAGCGGACTGCCCCGCCCGGAGCGCCAGCGCGTCTTCACGATCGCCAACCAGAAGGGCGGCGTCGGAAAGACGACCACCGCCGTGAACATCGCCGCCGCGCTGGCACTGCAGGGGCTCCAGGTTCTGGTGATCGACCTGGATCCGCAGGGCAATGCCAGCACCGCGCTCGGCGTGGAGCACCGCGAGGGCACGCCGTCGTCCTATGAAGTGCTGATCGGTGAGATCCCGTTGGAAGACGCGCTGCAGCGCAGCCCGCACAGCGAGCGCCTCTACTGCCTACCGGCGACCATCGACCTTGCTGGTGCGGAGATCGAGTTGGTCAGCATGGTGGCCCGTGAAGGCCGGCTGCGCACCGCCCTCGCCGGGCTCAAGAATCATGACTTCGACTACGTCTTCATCGACTGCCCACCGTCGCTGGGGCTGCTCACGATCAATGCCCTCGTGGCCGCGCCGGAGGTGCTGATCCCGATCCAGTGCGAGTACTACGCCCTCGAAGGTGTGGGGCAGCTGCTGCGCAATATCGAGATGGTCAAATCGCATCTCAATCCGGAGCTCAACGTCTCCACCGTGATCCTGACGATGTACGACGGACGGACCAGGCTGGCCGATCAGGTCGCCGACGACGTTCGCGCCCACTTCGGCGACAAGGTGTTGCGGACCGTCATCCCGCGCAGCGTCAAGGTGTCCGAGGCGCCCGGCTACGGTATGACGATTCTCGACTACGATCCCGGTTCGCGGGGTGCGATGAGCTATCTGGACGCCAGCCGCGAAATCGCGGAACGCCGATGAGCGCTCGCGCGAAGAGCGATGGACCGATGAGCGCTCGCGCGAAGAGCGATGGACCGATGAGTGCTCCCAGCGATAGACGATGGCGCTCCCAAGAGCGATGGAACCCGATGAGGAGATCGAGATGACTCAACCGAAGGGCAAGCGCAGCGGCCTCGGCCGCGGGCTGGCATCGCTGATTCCCACCGGCCCATCCGACGGCGAATCATCGCTCGGGCGGATGGGAAACGCCGCCGCCGACGTCATGTACGGCAGCGGCCAGCCGGAGCCCAACATCTCGGGGGCCGTCTACCGCGAGATCGATCCGTCGGCGATCGACCCGAATCCGAAGCAGCCGCGCCAGGTGTTCGACGAAGAGGCACTCGCCGAACTGGTTCACTCGATCCGCGAGTTCGGGCTCATGCAGCCGATCGTGGTGCGAGCGATGCCCGGCGCGGGTGCGCCGAGGTACCAGCTCGTGATGGGGGAGCGGCGGTGGCGCGCCGCCCAGCAGGCCGGCTTGGCGACCATCCCCGCGATCGTCCGCGAGACCGCCGACGAGAGCATGCTGCGCGACGCGTTACTGGAGAACATTCATCGAGCACAGCTGAACCCCTTGGAGGAAGCGGCCGCCTATCAGCAGCTGCTGGACGAGTTCGGCGTCACCCACGATGAACTCGCGGCCCGTATCGGACGGTCACGTCCGCTCATCACCAACATGATCCGGCTGCTTCGGCTACCGATCGCGGTGCAGCGGCGGGTGGCCGCCGGCGTGCTGTCCGCCGGGCACGCCCGCGCCCTGCTGTCGCTCGAAGGCAGTCCCGAACAGCAGGAGGAACTCGCGACGCGCATCGTCGCCGAGGGTCTCTCGGTGCGCGCCACCGAAGAGGCCGTCACGCTGGCCAACCGTAGCGACGCCTCGCGCGCCCGCGCCGCAGCGCCGCAAGCCGATCCACATGCCGGGGCTCCAGGATGTTGCTGAACGGCTGTCGACGGCGTTCGACACACGCGTCACGGTCGCCCTCGGCAAACGCAAGGGCAAGATCGTCGTCGAGTTCGGGTCGGTGGAGGACTTGCAGCGCATCGTCGAACTCATGAGCGCGTCGAAGCGCTGACCGGCTACCCGCGGTAATTACGTCACTGTGACACATACCCTCGAGAGGGCGCCTGTGCAGGTCGTGCCGGCACGGAAAGACCCTGTGTGCCAACAGCTTTCGTCGCCGTCACCGTGCGGGACGACGTACCGTCGCGATTCCGGGCCATCCGTGCCGCGCCCTTCTATCCTGGAGTGGCAGCCGTGCACCTCAGCACCGTACGGAACCCGGAGAAGCTAGTGCCGCCACGTATCACGCCCATGCGGCTCGAAGCGTTCGAGCAGCTGCCCAAACACGCCCGCCGCTGTGTGTTCTGGGAGGTGGATCCGTCGACCCTGCAGCCGCAAGTGGGCGGCAGTCACCTGTGGGACCCCGAGTTCGAGAAGGAAGCCTGGCTGTCGATGGTCATGCTCGAGTGGGGTGCGTGCGGTCAATTGGCGGTGCTGTGCCCCGAGTCGATGGGCGACGACGCGGTGCCGACCGGAGACGAAGCGTGCCTGGGCTACGCGTTCTATGCGCCGCCCCGCGCCGTCCCGCGCGCCCGACTTTTCCCGTCCGGTCCGGTCAGCGCGGACGCCGTGTTGCTCACCACCCTGGGGGTGGAGTCCTCCGATACCGCCGACGCCCTACAGCGCAGCCTGATCGCCGCCGTCGTCGGTGACCTCGTACGCCGCGGCGTGCGGGCACTCGAAGCGTTCGGTCGTACCTCCGATGTGGCTGATCTGGCCGATCCGCAGGCGGTGTCGCCGGTGCTGCGCCCGATCGTCGAGGTTCTGGGAGACTGCTCGGTCGACCAGTGCGTCCTGAGCGTCGACCTGCTGCAGGACGCAGGGTTCGTCGTGGTTTCCCAACACCCGTATTTCCCTCGGCTGCGGCTCGAGTTGGAGCAGGGCTTGGGATGGAAGGCTGATGTCGAGGCGGCGTTGGAACGTCTGTTGGAAACCGCGCAGCTGCAACAGCCGGTCGGGGCAGGCGCCGGCCGGTGCTAGTACCGCGCCGGCTCAGCTCGGGCTGACCCGCCCGGCCTGCTCGACGGAACGTTCGTGCGCCAGAAGTTCGGCGAAAGTGAATGTGCCCGTAGGGCGGTCGTTCTTACCGAGCAGGTACAGCCGCTTGACCGCGGCCAAGATGCCCTCGGCAATCGAGTCGCGGGTCTGGCTGGCCACCAGCAGCCCGCGGTCACGCGGATTCGTCACGTAGCCGACATCGACCTGGACCGTGGGCATGCGGGTCAGACGCAGCAGGTCCCACGTCCGCCCGTGTGTGCGGCAGTCACGTAATCCGGTGCGCGCCACCACTTCTCGCTGAATGAAGTCGGAAAGGTTGCGTCCGATGGTGGACACCGAACCATGCGAGTTGCCGAAGTGAAACGATGCGACACCGTTAGCGGCCGGACTCGGCTGGGTGGCACAGCGAAGGCTGATCATCAGATCGGCACCAACGGTATTGGCGGTCGCGGCCCTCGCGACGTCCAACGGCGCGCGGTTGGCCGGCCGCGACAGGAAGGTCTCCATGCCGATGGCGGTCATCCGGCCCTCGAGCCGGCTGGCCAGATCCCACAGGATGTCGGCTTCGCTGATCGGTCCGTCGGGGCTCTGCATGATCAGGCCGTGGTCATCCCCTCCGCGGCCCGGGTCGATGATGATCCGCTTCCCGGACAGCCGCGGGCCGGAGCTTCGCACCAGCTCCTCTTCACGGATCGCGTGCGGCGACCCACCGGTGACACGCGAACCCAGAAAGTACAAGGAGCGCAACGTTTCCGGGCCGCAGATGCCGTCCGGATACAGCCCGTACTCGCGCTGATAAGACATCAGTGAATTGTGGGTGTGCAGACCGAAGTGGCCGTCCACCATGTCGGTGTAGAAGCCGAGGTCCTGCAGTCGGGCCTGCAGCGTCGCGACGTCGTCGCCGAACATCGGTGCGCCGAACTGATGGTTGAGGGTGCGCGCGCCGAGACGGTAGGACGCCTCCTTCAGCGCACGGTAAGTCGCCTCGCCGACGATCCCGTCGACCAACAACCCGCGGTGCTGTTGAAAAGCGCGCACGGCATGGTCGAGTACTTCGTCGAACACGTCGAGCGCGACATGCTTACCCGTGGTGATGTCGTCGTCGGGATTGTCGGCCATGCCCAAGGACGTCAAAGCGGCCCGGATCTCGGTGACCGCACTTCCACGGTCACCGCGACGCAGACTCGACATAGGCGGCCTTTCGGTCACGGAAGTCGGCGGTCGCAGAGCGCCGACAAGGCGTAGCAGAGCTAGACAGCATTGTCTCAGACGCTTCTGAGAATCCGGAAAACGCCAGGCGAGTGTTTTATCCGCCGAATCGGCCCACAGGGCCCACAGGGCCCACAGCGAAGCTAGGGGACGAAGCTAGGGGACGAAGCTAGGGGACGGCGTTACACCACGTCAGCGAGTTCGCGCAGCAACGCGGCCTTGCCTTTTGCGCCGACGATGCGCTTCACCGGGGCACCATCCTTGAACAGGATCATCGTCGGGATGGACACCACCTGGAAGTCGCGTGCGGTCGCGGGGTTCGCGTCGACGTCGATCTTGGCGACGGTCAGTTGCCCGGCCTTCTCACCGGCGATTTCCTCGAGAACGGGGGCGACCATCTTGCACGGGCCGCACCAGGTGGCCCAGAAGTCCACCAGCACGGGCGTGCTGCTCGACAGCACGTCGCTGGCGAACGAGTCGTCGGTGACGGTTACGGTCGCTTTTCCAGCTGTGGTTTCAGCCATGGTGATCTCCTATTTGACGGGGGTAGCGGTTTCTTCATCACTTGGGGCAGAACCGATTTCGGCCAGCCAACGTTCGGCATCGATCGACGCCGAACAGCCGGTGCCCGCCGCGGTGATGGCTTGTCGGTACGTGTGGTCGACCAGATCGCCCGCAGCGAAGACGCCGTCCACCGATGTCGCGGTGCTGTGCTGCTTGACCTGCACGTAGCCGGCCTCGTCCAGTTCGACCTGACCGCGCACCAGCTCCGAACGGGGGTCGTGGCCGACGGCGACGAATACCCCGGTCACATCGAGCTTGGACTCCTCGCCGGTGACGGTGTTGCGCAGTCGCACACCGCTGACCTTGGGATCGCCCTCGATGGCCGTCACCGCGGTGTTGAGCAGGAAGGTGATCTTTTCGTTGGCCCGGGCACGTTCGAGCATGATGCGGGAGGCGCGGAACTCCTCGCGGCGGTGCACGATGGTCACGCTGCGGGCGAAGCGGGTCAGGAATGTCGCTTCCTCCATCGCGGAGTCGCCGCCGCCGACGACGACGATGTCCTCGTCGCGGAAGAAGAAACCGTCGCAGGTGGCGCAGGTGCTGACGCCCATGCCGATCAGGGCCTCCTCACCGGGTACGCCCAGGTGGCGGGCGGCCGCGCCCATCGCGAGGATGACCGCTCGTGCGTGGTAGGTCTCGTCGCCGACGGTGACGGTCTTGACGGGCCCCTCCAACGAAACGGCGTCGACATCCTCCATCCGCAGATCGGCGCCGAAGCGCAGCGCCTGTTCGCGCATCTGGTCCATGAGTTCCGGACCGGTGATGCCGTCGCGGAAGCCCGGGTAGTTCTCCACCTCGGTGGTGGTCATCAGCGCGCCGCCGAACTGGATGCCCTCGAATACCAGCGGGGACAGTTGAGCGCGGGCCGCGTAGACGGCCGCGGTATAGCCGGCGGGCCCGGAGCCGATGACGATCACGTCATGAACCGTGGGGTTGGAGGTCATGAGCGCCTTTCGCCTTTCCGCCGACTTTCGTCGACACGGGAATAACACCAGCCTAAGCCGGGGTGTTCCCGTCAGGCCTGGGGACAGGTTACGGGCGAGTGACCGTGTCCTTGGCCAACAGGTCCGTGTGAGCCGCATCGCAGCCGGGTTCGACCACCACGGCCACGACAGCGTCGGGCGTCTCACCGGGGAGCAGCATCAGCACCGCGGGCTTGCCGTGCATGTCCAGGGGCCGCCCGCCGAGCGCCGCTGTTCCCGGGGCATATCCAAGACCACCGAGGCAGTCATCGCGGCGCGAAGGATCGTTGAGCGGGCCGTAGTCCGGGGTCTGTGACAACAGGCCGATGAGCTGCGCGTCCTGCAGCGGGATCGTGGAGGCCGGGCGTGCCACGGTGATCTGCTCGGCTGTCGGCCCGACCGGAAATGCAGGCGCGGAATCGCGGCCCAGCATCAGCGCGCCGACGATGGCGCCCAGCAGGGCGGCGGCGACACCAACGACGAGCACGACAACGTGCAGCCGCCGCAGCGGCGGTCGAACCGTGTGGGCGGGCTCGTCCCGCAGCGCGGCGATCACCCGCGCCGTCACGTCCGGGGGTACGTCGGGCGCGGACGAGCCGTCCGATCCCAGCTCGGCGAGATCACGACGGACACGCTCGACCACGGCAGGATCGAGGCCGTCCTGCTCGCCGTTGTCCATCGCTGCTCCCGCGGGTTGCCCTGACGTCAGCCAGTCTCCATCACGGTGGTTCAGACGGCGGACAGGCCGCGGTGGTTCCACCGTCGGCCAGCGCGAAGTACTCAAGCGTCTCGGCGAGCTTGCGTCGCGCGCGCGAGCAGCGGCTCTTCACGGTGCCTTCGGCGACGCCGAGCATGCGGGCGGTCTCGACCACCGAGTAGCCCTGCATGTCGACCGCGACCACGGCTGCCCGCTGCTCGACGGGTAGGCGCATGAGCGCACGCTCGACCATGATGGCGGTATCCACCCGCGGCGTCGGGTCACCGGCGTGGCAGGTGTCCTCCAACAGCGCGACGGTGGGCCGGGATTTGTTGCGCCGCAACTTATCCAGGCAGGCGTTGACAACGATGCGATACAGCCAGCTGCTGACGGCGGCATCGCGGCGGAAGGCGGCGGCGGTGCGGTGTGCCGATAACATCGCGTCCTGCAGCGCGTCGGCGGCGTCGTCGGGGTTTCGGCTGGTTAGTGCCGCTAGCCGGTAGAGCTGGCGGTGGTGACGGCGGAACAGTTCCTCGAACGCGTATCGCTCGCCTGCGACGTGAGCGGCGAGCAACTCCGCATCGGTGCGATCAGAAGTCCCCACAGCCGAACACTAAACGGCGCGCAGGGTGCCCTCCGACACATCTTTGCGGGCCTGGGGATAGCCCCGTTACCCGGCCGCCTTGAGGGTGATCTCGGCGATGTCGCTACGGTTCTCGCCGTCGACTGTGCCGAGAGTGGACACCCAGACCAGCAGGTAGGAGGTCGGCTCGGCGTTGTCGATCGTGATGGTGTTCTTGCCCGGCCGCAGTGGCGTTGCCGACTTCAGCACGGTGGTGTCCTCGAGCGAAGTGGGCGACGACGTGCGCGCCGACCGGATCTCCACCGCGGTACCGGTGCTGTTGAGGTTGATGGAGACCTCACCGATCTTGGTGGGCTTGGGCAGCTGCAGGATCAGCCCGACACCGTTCTTGAAGTTCGGGAAGGGATTCGGATCGGTGTAGGTGTCGATCGGCCACACGGTGGTCGGGTTACCGTCGATGGCGAGGCGGGCTTCGGTGGGAGCATCGGCCTCGCCCTCGGGCGAAAAGACAGTTGCCGACACGGGTTTCACGGTCTGGCCCGCACTGCTGCTGCTGCTCTCTCCGTCGACGTGCCGGGAGCGTTGAGCCCCAATTCGTCACCGCCGAGACCGCCGCCGACGTCGCCGAAGATCCGGCTCAGCACCGTGCCAAGCAGAACCAGCGCGATGATGATGACCGCGCCACCGACGCCGAGCCCGATGAAGAGCGCCTTTCGGCGGCGCGCCTGGGTCTCGGGATCCTCGGCAAGGTTCTCGCGTAACCGTTGCCCCGAAGGCGCTTCGGGTTCGTCGACGGGGGAGATGAGCTCGGTGCGATCGGCGATCGCGGTGGCCTGCTGCAGCAGATTGAGCAGCGTCGGCGCACTGCGGATGCCGCCGCCCTCCTGGACCGCGCGTGCGGCCGCGGCCGAAATCTGGAACGGGATCTGACGGTCCACCGCGCGAGGTTCGACGGCTTGACCCGCCGGATCGAGTTCGGCGGGCGCCAGCCCGCTGCGCACGCCCGACTCCGGCAACGGCCACTTGTCGACGAGCAGCGCGTAGAGCGTCGCCCCGATGCCGCGGATGTCGCCTTCGGGTGTGGCCTCGGGCAGGGTCGCAGGGAAGGCCAGCGCGACGTCGCCCTCGATGCTCACCCGTATGCGGCTGGGGTGATCAATCGACAGCGCCACGCCTGAGCGGTGCGCCGCCTCGGCCGCGGCCGCCAACGATTGGATCGCCCGGGCACCGCCGATCGGTGACGGTGACGTCTCGGCGACCTCGGCCAGGGAACCGCCGCGGATCCACTCCGCGACCACAAGGCCACCCGATCCCGTGTTGGCGACGTCGAGGACCCTGGCGACACCGGGCATGTCGAGTCGGCTCAGTTTGAGGGTGCGCGACAGGATCTCCTGCAAGCTGTCGTCGGAGAGCGTCGCGTCCGGGTCGACGAAGGTGAGGGCCACCTGGCGGTCGAGTGCGGTGTCGAGTGCCTGCCAGAATTGCAGTGTCGGCGGCCCGCCGTGGAAGACCAGCAGCCGATAGCGGCCACCCCCGATGACGGCGCCCGGTATGAGATGGACGTCCTCGTCGGAGGTCGCGGCCTCGATCGGTGGCTCGCGCGGCGCATCGAAGGGCAGCGATTCGCGGGTGGGGTCGCCCGCGTAGTCCGACGGGGGCCGACCGGATGCCGCGGGCGGAGGGGTGCCGTTGGCTTCCTCCGTCGAGATCTGCGCCGTCTTGTTCGCGTCGGCGGGCGACTGGACGACGTCGGGCTGGAAATCGTCGGCGGGCACCGGTGGTTCCCGGTCACCCGACGGCGGCGCCAACGGGATCTTCGCGGTCGCGGTGTTGTCCGGACCCGGCACCGAGCCGCCTGCGGGGTCGTTGGTCACCGCTGGTCCTTTCCGCATCCCGGCCCCGGCTGCCGCCGAGGGTCCGCGCCGCACGACCGGCGGGCCCGGACGATGCCCCGGCGCGGACGAATTTCTCTGATGAGCGTACGTGAGGGGGCTGCTCGACGGAGGCTGGTCGGGCCGCATTGTCGGTGGTGAGGCGACCCTCACTGGTGCCGCGGGACGGCCGAGGCGCCCCCGAACAACGGCCAGCGCGGCCTGCGCTTCGGGTACTCGAGCGGCGAGCAGGACACCGGCGATGATCGGCGTCATGATCAACCCGAGCACCAGCAGCCGAAGCAATGACCCGCCACCACCCCACATGCTCGTCAGCGACTCGACGCCGAGCAACCTGTCGACGACGTGGGCGGACAGGCCGGCGATCAGCGAGGCGCAGATCGTGACGAGGATGGTGCGCACAACCTGCAGCCCGACCAGGCGTCCACCCGGCGGGTTGAGGTTCGCGCGCAAAAGGTAGTAGCCGACGACCGCCCCGGCGACGAATCCCAGACCGTTGGCCAAGCCGAGATAGCCGGCCACCAGGTCTGGATCGTCGGTGAGGTGCGGTGCCGCCACGGACGCCGCGATCTTCACGGTCGTGATCACCAGGACCAGCGCGATAGGCGTCCACGGCTGCTCGCGGGCGTAGAACACCCGAAGTTGCAGCAGTACAAGGGCGTAGGGGATCAAGGTAAAGGCGGACAGGCTGATCGCCATACCGAGGTAACCGGCATCGACATCGCCGAAGTTCCCGTAGGAGAACAGCGCGCTGCCGATCGCGGGGCCGCCCACCGTCATCATCGCCACGATCGGGATGAGCGTCACCATCGTCAGGCGAGTGGCCAGCGACAGGTCGGCCAGCACCGCGGGATGGTCGTTGGCGGCGGCGTTTCGGCTCAGTCGCGGCATCACCACGGTCAACACCGTCACGCCGATCATGCCGAACGGCAGCATGAGTACAAGCCAGGTGTAGTTGTAGATGGCCGGCCCGGAAGCCGCAGCACCACTGGCGATCCGGTTGCCGACGATCAACCCGACCTGACTGATCAACACATAGAGCACCATCGCCGATGCCATCGCCCCGAACTGCTTCAGGCGGTCGTCGATTCCCCACAGTGGGCGCAGACTGACCCGTTCGCGTCGTAACGCGACGAGCAGGACCGCGACCTGGGTCACGGTTCCCAACGTCATGCCGATGCCGAGAACGAGCAGCTTCGCGTCGCCCATCCGCACTGGATCCAACGAAAGTTCACCGGGGACAACGAGATAGAGGCCAAGAGTGACGATCGCGACGAGGTTGTTGCATACCGGCGCCCAGGCAGGCGGCCCGAATACGTTGCGGGTGTTGAGGATCGCCATGAACACCGAGGACAACCCGTAGAACAGCACCTGCGGCAGCAGTAGGTAGGCGAACGCCGTCGTCAGGCCGCGATTCACCTGTGTGTCGTCACCGAGCATCAGTCCGACCAGCAGCGGTGCCGACACGATGGCCAGCGCGGTCGTGAGCAGCAGCAGCGTGGTCGCCAAGGTGACGAGGCGGCGAACGAACGCCGTGCCGCCGTCGGGGTCATCGCGTTCGGCGCGGGCGAGCACGGGCACGAAGATCGCCGTGAACGTCGCCTCCAGCACCAACGCGGCGATCAGGTTGGGGAGTTGATAGGCCACCGAGAACGCACTGGACAGCGCGGCACCGAGAATGGTGGCGATCAGCACGATGCGGGCGAACCCGGTCAGCCGGCTGATCAGGGTGGCGAACGCCATGCCCCACGAGCGGGACACCACTGCGGCGTCGGAAAGTTCAGGGCGTCCTGCCCGGCGCCGCGGCGCGGGTCCGCGGGGAAGCCGCGGCGGCGGGGGCCGCAGGCGCGGCGATGGGGGACCGGCGACCGGATCGGATGGGCTATCGGGATCCGGCGGGGCCGAGTGCCGCGGCGGCAGCGGGCCTTTCAGGTCGACGCGGGGCAGCAGTGGTCCAGGGCGGCCGCGTCCCCCAGGGCCCACGCTCGAAGAGCCGGGAAGGGTACTCATGTCTTACTACCGGCGGAGCCGGTGGTCCGGCCTCGCGCGAGCACCGGCGATGCCAGCCGACTCGTCGTCGAAGCGCAGCGCAACCTCGAGAGGATCCGGCCTGTCGAGGTCGGCGCGGTCCGGCTGACCGCGGAAGCGGTGCCACAGCCGGCGGCCGGCCAGCAGCACCAGCACCGCACCCGCCGACAGCGTGATGAAGAACAGCACCTTGCCGTAGGCGTTGGAGTGCACCGACAACCGCACCGGCTCGCCGAGCGGCAACCCATCCTCCGTGCGAAGCGCCACATCGACGGCGACGCGCTGCGTGAAGTGCACCTCGATCGGCACCCTCAGGGGCAGGAAGCCGGGGGGGAGCTCGATCACACCCATATCGGTCACCGACATCCCAGGCGGAGCGTCGACATCCAGTCTCACCCGGATCGGCACGGGGAGGTCGTTGCGCAGGGCGAGTGGCAGGGGGCTGCGCTCGGTCGCCAACGTGTAGGAGCCGCCCGGATTGACGATGGTGACCGCGTTGAACAAGTCGTCGACCGTGCGGCCGACCGTGGTCAGCCGCTGCTGCGCGAGGCCGTTGCGGGCATCCGGCGGGACCGACTGGCTCAGCGCACGCAGCAAGTCTTCCCGCAGCGGCGCTGTATAGCCGTATCCGGTGAGGCCGGTGCGCTCGTCGGTGGTCAACGCCGCGGTCAGACCCCACAACCGGCCCGTCACCGCCGAGATGCCGGCCACGACGGCGTCGTCGAATCGGCCGCGTGGATCACCCAGATTGGTCTCGGGCAGCGGCGCGACGTTCTGCGGTGGTACCGCGTTGGCGTCGCTGATCACCTCGGTCAGTGGGCGCGGACGCGCCATCCCGGCATTGATCATGGTCGCCGCGGCGGTGAGAATCGCCTGAGCATCCGCCGGCCGCGGGCTCCAGGCCATCGGCGGCACGAGGATTTCGGTGCGCGGTTCGAAATCGGGTTGCAGCGCCCGCCACATCAGTGCGCCGACGGCGTCCTGTCGGCGCGCCACCTCGGACGCGCGCTGGAGGGGGATCTCCAGCGAAGGGTCGAGGTAGGACGGCGACACCGGTTCGGCGCCCGCTCCGGCCAACGCAGCGCCGACCGCGGGGTCGAACGGCGACGAGACCAGGTTCGGCGTGTAGCGCACCGGCGATACATCCACCGGACCCTCCGTGGCGGTGTCCGACCCGCCGTCGGACACCGATCCGGCCGTGACCTCGGCCGCGCCGATCGCGACGGCCTGCCCTCCCCTGCCCTCCGGACCTGGGGCCAGCGCCGACAGCAGTTCAACCGCGGGCCCGGTGAGGGGTCCGTCGCCGATCAGGTTGGCGCCGCGAACCGACGCGATGCCCAGGATCTGGTCGACGATGTCGCCTGCGGTCTTGACGGCGATGCCGGACAGGCGAGGGTCCCCGACCCGGCGGAGTGCGTCGAGGTCGGCCTGTGCGTACGTCGTCGAAGCGACACACATCTGCTTCGCGATTGCCCGCAGGCGATTGAGCCAGGCCACCGCGGCGTCCTGGCCCACGCCGGGATGTGTCGGCGTGCCCGGCCCGGCGTCGGGACCGTCGTTGACGACGTACCCGCCCGTCATCGCGTTGACGGTGACCAACAGATCGGGGTCGACCGCCAGACACGTCGTCGTGCGGACGTGCCCTTCGGGATCGACCTGCGGACCGGTCGCGAATTCCAGGGCCGACAACAAGGTGTCCAGCCGGCCGCCGGCGGCCAGGGAGGTCGCGAGGTCGTCGTCGATCAACCGCACGGGGGTGGTGCCACCGGGCGCGCCCGCGGCCAGCCGTGGCCTGTCGGCGATCGGCCACAGCACGGTCAGGCCGACCGGTTTGGAGGTGTCCGGGGGTACCACCGCCGTGAGCGCGTCCTCGGTGTCGGCGGCCGGGTCGCGCGGCACACCCAGCACCGGCAGCAAGAACCGGGCGTCGTCGAGGCGCGCCGGCTCGCCATAGTCAGGGGTGCCGTTGACGTTGACCATCACCGGATAGACGCCGGGCTCCTCGATGCCCAGCGACGGGTCTTGTGCGGAGCGCAGCGGGTAGGACAGGGTGAATGGAACGGCACTTCCGCGGCCCAATTCCGGTGCGAGCGTGACGAAGTGGGCGACAGGCTCGAACTGGTCGACATTTCCGGCGAGGTTGGTGCGCAGCCCCGCCGACGACTTCACGGGTCCGGCGTCCTCGAGGCGGACCATCACATCGCGAACGGGGCGATCGCCGACGTTCTGCACCGTGCCGGTGACGGTGACGACCGGGTCGCTGGTCGTGGTGACGACCTCGGGGGTGACGCGGTCGATGCGCACCGACAGGAACGGTGTCGAGCCGGGCTGGCCGGCAGCGGTGCGGGGGAGGGCCACCGGCAAGACGCACAGCGCCAACAACCCGATCGCGAGGAATAGGCGCGCCCCCGCCGCGCGGCGCATGCGCGGTCCCGCAGCCGGGCACATGCGCGGCCCCGTCACGGCCCTTGGCCGCACCCGTTCGTCCGCCGAGTTGTCTTTTCGTCGGGACGACGGTTGCGGGTGTGCGAGTGCGTCTGGGCCCGGCGCCGCGGTGAGGTCCGTGGCAGCGGCGGCAACGCGGCGGGCCCGTCCGCGTGCAGTTTGTCGATGAGCTCACCGGCGACCTCGGCAAGCCGGCGTTCGTCGGCGTAGGCCAGCCGCGATGGCAGTTCCTTCAGCGGCACCCACGCCACCTCGGTGACCTCGAGGTCCTCGTCGGACAGCTCGCCGTCGAGGAATCGCATCAGGTAATGGTGCACCGTTTTGTGCACGCGGCGCCCCTCGGTGACAAACCAGTAGTCGATGCTGCCCAGCGCTGCCAGCACGCCGCCCTGGATCCCTGTCTCCTCGGCGACCTCGCGAATGGCCGTCTCCTCGGCTGTCTCACCCAGTTCTATATGGCCCTTCGGCAGCGACCAGAGCATCCGGCCACGCCGGTCCGTGCGTCCGATCAGCGCCGCGACCTGGCCGTCCTTGGGGCCGTCGATACCGTCGATGACCAGGCCCCCTGCCGATGTCTCGTGCACCGTGCGCAAGCGGTCCGGTGGGCGCCGTGGCCGGGATTTCTGCGGCTTGGGCTGCGGGGTTGCTTGATCTTTCGCGGCAGGAACGGCCGAATTATTGTGGTGCTCGGCTTTGGAGTCGCCGGCTTCGGGCGGGCCTGCCGCGCGTCGGCCGCGACGACGCCCGCGGCGCCGCCGGGGTTTGGCCTGTTCGCCGTCCGACACCCAAGCGATAGTAGCTGCCATGAAGTTTCCCTCCGGCCGCACTCACCGGTCGTAACTGAGCCGTTGCCGATTAGGCTGTCCGAACGTGCCCGAATCAGCTTCTGACGCCGAACTGCTCGCCGCGGCGCAGGTTGCACTGAACCGGCATCGCGATGTGCTGTCCGATCTGGGCCGCGTGTTCGCCGATGCCGGTCACGACATCTATCTGGTGGGCGGCAGTGTGCGCGATGCGCTGCTCGGCAGACTCGGCAGTGACCTGGACTTCACCACCGACGCCAGGCCCGAGCAGATGCAGAAGCTGCTGCGCGGATGGGCCGAGTCGCTGTGGGACACGGGCATCGAATACGGGACGCTCGGGGTCGGCAAGGACGGCCACCGCATGGAGATCACCACCTTCCGCGCCGACACCTATGACCAGGTGTCGCGCAACCCGGAGGTGCGGTTCGGCGAGCGTCTCGACGACGACCTCGTGCGCCGCGATTTCACCGCGAACGCGATGGCGGTCCGCATCGACTCGAACGGTCCGGGTGAATTCCACGATCCGCTCGGCGGGCTGGCTGCGGTGCGCGCCAAGACGCTGGACACCCCGGCCGCACCGGAGACGTCATTCGGCGACGACCCGTTGCGCATGCTGCGCGCGGCACGGTTCGTCTCACAATTGGGCTTCACCGTCGCGCCGAGGGTTGTCGAGGCGCTGGTCGAAATGGCGCCACAGCTGGGCCGGATCTCCGCGGAACGGGTGGCCGCCGAATTGGACAAGCTGCTTCTGGGCGCGGATCCCGTCGCCGGGATCGACCTGATCGTGCAGACGGGCCTTGGCGATGTCGTGCTGCCGGAGGTGGGTGCGATGCGGATGGCCATCGACGAACACCATCAGCACAAGGATGTCTACTGGCATTCGCTGACGGTGTTGCGTCAGGCGATCGACCTGGAAGCCGAGCCCGATCTGGTGTTGCGCTGGGCGGCGCTGCTGCACGACATCGGCAAGCCGTCCACCCGCAGGCACGAAGACGACGGCGGCGTGAGCTTTCACCACCACGAGGTGGTCGGCGCGAAGATGACGCGTAAGCGGATGCGGGCGCTGAAGTACTCGAAGCAGATGGTCGACGACGTGTCCCAGCTGGTGTATCTGCACTTACGGTTCCACGGCTATGCGGACGGCAATGGGTCTACGTCCGGTGGGCCCACGCGCGAAGCGCTGGGCCCACGCCCGGAGGGCAGGGGAGGGAGACAGGGCAGGACGGGCCGGTGGAGCGATTCGGCGGTGCGGCGATACGTCACCGACGCCGGTCCGCTGCTGCCCAGACTGCATAAATTGGTCCGGGCCGACTGCACCACGCGCAACAAGCGGCGGGCCGCGCGACTGCAGTCGGCCTACGACGACCTCGAGCAGCGCATTGCGGAGCTGGCCGAAAAGGAGGATCTGGCCCGCGTGCGGCCTGATCTGGACGGAAACGAGATCATGCGGCTTCTCGACATTCCGGCCGGACCGCAGGTCGGCGAGGCGTGGCGGTATCTCAAGGAGCTGCGGCTGGATCGCGGCCCACTGTCGCATGAGCAAGCCGTCGATGAACTGACGAAGTGGTGGAACTCCAGGGGTGACCGCACCGTCTGATCGGTCATGGAGTACTGCCTGGGTGACGGCGACGGCGCGGCCACGATATGGACGGCCGCACCCGATATCGACCTCAACGGCGACGGCGCATTCGACGCCATCGGCCTGGACTTCGACGGTGACGGTCTGCTCGACGACGCGATGGCCGATCTGGATGCCGACGACGTCGCCGATCACTTGGTCCGCGATCAGGGTCCCGGAGCCGCCTACTTCACCGACGACGGCACCGGCAGCTGGGCGGTCGGTCTTGACCGGGCGGGGCTGGGATTGAGGTGGTTCGGGCTCGACGGCATCGAGCACAGCGGCGGCTTGGTGGTCGATGTCGATGCTGACGGTCTGCCCGACGACAGGCTTGTCGACTCCGACGGCGACGGGCTCGCCGACCGCGCGGTGAGCGGCGAACAGGCCTACGTCGACACCGACGGCGACGGCCGGTGGGACATCAGGTTCAGCGACCGCGATGCGGACGGCAAGGCCGACGGGGCCGACGAACTCTCCTAGCGCCCCGGCCCGGGTGGCCCGGCGAACGCCTGCGCGATGCCCAGCCACCGCTCGGCGTCCTCGCCAACGGCGGCGACGTCCAGTGCCGACCGTGGCCTGCGCTGCGTGACGAGCATGCAGAAATCCAGCGCCGAGCCGGTGACCCGTTGGGTGGCGTCCTCGGGACCCCATGACCACGTCGACTCCCCTGGCAAGCCGCCGGCCCCATCGGGTGCCCGCAGCTGCACAAGGAACGGATCTGCCGGTGGCGCAAGGTTGTTGACCGCGAACGCGAAGTCGCGGGTGCGCACACCGATGTGTGCGATCGACCGCAGCCGCGCGGTGGGAGGCCGGTCGACGCCGAGCGCATCGGCCACATCGAGGCCGTGCGCCCACGTCTCCATCAACCGGGCGGTGGCCATCGACGCCGCGCTCATCGGCGGACCGAACCACGGCAGCTTGCGGCCGTCGACCACCTTGAGGAGCTCGTCATGCAACTGGGCCCGGGTTCGGCGCCAGTCGGCCAGCAGCTGATCGGGCGGCGTCACGGCCAGCTCCTCTGCGCCCGCATCGACGAATCCGGACGGGTCCTTGGCCGCCTCGGTCACTACGGCGGAGAATCCGGCTTCGTCGGTGACGGCGGTCAGCGCGACGCGATCGGTCCACCACAGGTGCGCTATCTGATGAGCGATCGTCCAACCGGGCGAGGGTGTGCTCTCCGCCCACCGCTCGGCCGCAAGGCCGGCCACCAACGCGTCGAGCTCGTCGCTTTCAGCGCGCAGATCGGCAACCACAGGCTCAGCACCAGCCATGCCGGTCACCTTAGCCCGAGGGTCCGGTCCTACGGCCCAGCGCGGCGTGCGCGGCCAGCCCGAGCAGGTAGACACCCGACCCCGCCAGCACAAGTCCCGGCTGATGACCGTCGCCGGGAATCACGATCGCCGACAGGGTGATCGCGATGATGAACGTGATCCAGAACAGCGAGTCCTGCACCGCGAAGACGTGGCCGCGCAACGCGTCGTCGACATCGAGTTGCATCGCGCTGTCGGCGCAGAGCTTGACCACCTGGCCGGCGATGCCGAGCAGAAAGCCGCACGCCATCATCATCGGCACCTGCAGGCCTACCCCGGCGAGCTGGATCAGTGCCGCCGCCGCGAGGGCGCCGTTGGCGGTCGCATAGCGTCCCCACCGCGCCACGGCCATCGGCATCACCGCCGCCGCCAGCAGGGCCCCGGTGCCGGTGGAGGCGCCGAACAACACCGCCGTGCCGAAGCCCGCGACCTCCTGGGTGTCGCTGTGCCGGACGATCACGAGCATCAGCAGGCTGTTGATGCCGAACGCCATCCGGTGCGCGGCGAGCCCGGCCAGCGTCGCCGCCACGGTCGGAAACGACGCGACGGTGCGCGCGCCGTGTATCCAGCCGGTGGCCACCGCGTAGGCCACCGACCCGTGGATGGCTCGCGCGCTGTCGTCAGGGCCGAGCATGCGCGGCGGAAAGCGCCACGACAGCCACAGGGCGATCGACACCGGAATCGCCACGATCAAGATGATCGCGGCCGCTCCGCTGTCTCCTGCGCCGAACACCCACCGGGGCAGCACCATGAAGAACGCGCCGAGGAATGCGGCGACCGACCCCGTCGCCGTCGCGACGGAGTTCATCGCCACCACCCGGTCCCGCGGCACCACATGCGGCAGGGCGGCCGAAAGGCCCGAGGAGACGAACCGGGTGAACCCGTTGACGACGAGCGCAGCGATCAGGATCTGCGGATCATCCACGCCTATCTGCAGTAGCGCGGCGACCACGAACGCCATCAACAGGCGGCCGGTGTTCGCACCGACGAGCACCAGCCGCCGATCCCAACGGTCCAGCAGCGCACCGGCGAAGGGTCCCAGCAGGGAGTAGGGCAGAAAGAGCACCGCGAACGCCCCGGCGATCGCCAACGGCGTGGCCTGTCGTTCCGGGTTGAACAGGATCGCGCCCGCCAGCCCGGCCGCGAACAGGCCGTCGCCGAACTGACTGACAAGTCGAAGCTCCAGGAGCCTGCGGAACTCGGGCAGTTCGCGCACCGAACGCAGCACGGCAAGCGGCGCACGCACGTCCACCACGAAGATCCCGTCCTGTTGTCTTGCGGAGGCCACGTTCGGCGATCGACCGCCCCCGGGAACCACAGTACAAATATCCCGGCGAGCGGGGTTTGTTCGCCACGTTGACAGGGTGCTGATGCGATGATGTTGAGGTGGCGCATTCAGAGGACCCGGAGGACTTCGTCGCGCCTGCGAAGCACCGGGTGCGGGCCGGCACCCTACTGCTCGCCAACACCGATCTGCTGGAGCCGACGTTTCGGCGCAGCGTCATCTACATCGTCGAACACAACGACGGCGGCACGCTGGGCGTGGTGTTGAACCGGCCCAGCGAGACCGCGGTGTACAACGTGCTTCCGCAATGGGCGAAGCTGGCCACCAAACCCAAGACCATGTTCATCGGCGGTCCCGTCAAACGCGACGCCGCGCTGTGCCTGGCGACGCTGCGGGTCGGCATCGACCCCGCGGGCCTGCCCGGGCTGCGACACGTGCAGGGTCGCATGGTGATGGTGGATCTCGATGCCGACCCCGATGCGATCGCGCCGGTGATCGAAGGGGTCCGGATCTTCGCGGGCTACTCGGGGTGGACGATCGGCCAGCTGGAAGGCGAGATCGAACGCGACGACTGGATTGTGCTGTCCGCGATGCCATCTGACGTACTCTCCGAGCCGCGCAGCGATCTGTGGGCCCGGGTTCTTCGGCGTCAGCCGCTGCCGCTGTCGCTGCTCGCCACACACCCGATAGACATCAGCCGCAACTGAAACCCGCGCAGAGCCAGTACGTTCAGCTGCAGGACAGCGTGCACGTCGCGCAGGCGCCCCCACAGGCCCCAGTGGCCGGCGCGCTCGGGGCCCAGGCTGCCGGTTCGTTGCGTGCGATGACCTTCGCCGCCTGCCAGCAGCCCGCCGCCACAGTGCTCACGGCACCGACCACACAGACGATGACCACCACCAGCGCGGTGTCCGGGCGGCTGGAAAGCGCCACGGCGCCCGCGGAGGCGAGCATGGCCGCGGCGGCGAGTTGGGTCGGTGCGACCCCGCGAAGCACCGACTGAGCGGGATCAGCGGACCGCGGCCGGGCCAGCAGCCACACTCCGATGCCGGCGATCGCGACCGCGGCACACAAGCAGAGCACCGCGACGATGAACATGGGCCACACAATACGAGGCCGCCGCGCCTGGTGTGTTGGGCGTCCCCCCGGGCGCCAGGCTTCGCCCGGGGGGACAAGTTTTATCCGGATAGACCGGTATCCGTGGGCTGGGTCTGGACTGCTGGGCCCCCAGCGCGCTGGGGATGCGCTCGGCGCCGCGGGCGTAGTGGCCGTGGGCGCAGGCGCCGGCTGTCCGGGAAGTGCGTTGGCGGGAGGGGTGGCAGCGCCAGGTGGTGCCGGAACGCTGACCTGGAAGCCTCGAACGATCGCGTCGGTGGCCGGTGCCGCCGCAACGACCTGGTCGACGCTGGTGGTGACGGCAAGTGACACCAGGTACTTGTCCGGCCCGACGGTCGCGATGATGTGGCGCCGCGAGGTGTTCATTGTCATGGAGTTCTCGCGGTAGGTGCCCTCAATGGTCGAGGTCGGCATCCCGCCGAAGTCGCCGATGGAGCCGTCGGTGGATCGCCACGCCGGCATCTGCTGTGCGTCGATGAAGCCGTGGCTGATGGCCTCCGTCGGATCGAACTCACCCACCAGCTTGTAGACCACGACCTGCGCGTTCGAGGAGTAGAGACCGTTGCCGCCCACACGGTCTGCGATCACGGCGAACGCGTCGGGGACGTTGGGGTCGGGTACGTGCGCCCAGCCACTGGGCATCGGCAGCACGATGTTGAGTGCCTTGAAGTCGCGGCTGTTCTGGGGCTCGAGGGTGACGCCCTTTTCCTGGAAGAAGTCGGTCATCGTGCCCGCCGAGGCCGGAGTAATGGGCACCGGTGCCGGTGGCACGACCTGCGGTGTGGCGACACCACCGGGTGCCGCGGTGGCCACGGGTGTCGCCGCCGTCGCTGCCGTAGCCGCCGGCTGGCCCGCGAGCTGTGGTGCGGTCAGCGCGGCGTTGGGTGCCGCGGGGGTCAGCGCGGTATTGGGAGTTGCCGCCGCTGCGGACTGCGAAACCACGCTCGGAACGGGTTGCGGGGGAAGCGGCTGCACAGGCTGAGCCGAGGCGGGGACACCGGCGAAGCCGAGGACGCCGACAACGGCGGCGGCCACACCTGTAGCCAGAGTCCTCGAGCGTCGGGCGGTCTCGGTCATCGACGTCGGTCCTTCCCACTAAGGGCTCGCCAGCTTTTGGTCAGCCCGCCGACTGTAACCACGGTCAAACGGCAGTCACCAGGGCCGGAATCGACCTGCAACCTTGTTCTGACCGCGCGGTGATGCAACCGAGACCAACCCGTGGCCGACTTCGGTGGAACTGCCCGCTCGCGGGCGGGTGGAACTGCCCGCTGGAACTGCCGCTCGCGGGCGGCCCCCGATTGGCGGCTTATACCCTGTTCACGTGACTGACTCGCCCGACGCCGGCACCGATACCCCGCAGCACCGCTACACCGCGGAGCTTGCCGGGGACATCGAGCGTGCCTGGCAGCAGAGGTGGGCGGACACCGGCACGTTCAACGTGCCCAACCCGGTGGGCTCGCTGGCTGGGCCCGATGGCGCCGCGTTGCCCGCCGACAAGATGTTCGTGCAGGACATGTTCCCGTATCCGTCGGGGGAGGGTCTGCACGTCGGGCATCCGCTCGGCTACATAGCCACCGACGTCTACGCCCGCTACTACCGGATGACCGGCCGCAATGTGTTGCACGCGTTGGGTTTTGATGCCTTCGGCCTGCCGGCCGAGCAGTATGCGATCCAGACCGGCACGCATCCGCGCACCCGGACCGAGGCCAACATCGTCAACTTCCGCCGCCAGCTGGGCCGCCTCGGGCTGGGCCACGATGCGCGGCGCAGTTTCTCGACCACCGACGTCGACTTCTACAAATGGACGCAGTGGATCTTCCTGCAGATCTACAACGCCTGGTTCGATCCGTCGGCCGACAAAGCCAGGCCGATCGCCGAGCTGATCGCCGAGTTCGACTCGGGTAGTAGGACACTCGACGACGGCAGACGATGGTCGGATCTGTCGGTGGATGAACGAGCAGATATCGTCGATTCTTATCGGCTGGTGTACCGGGCCGACTCGCTGGTCAACTGGTGCCCGGGACTGGGCACCGTGCTGGCCAACGAGGAGGTCACCTCCGACGGCCGCAGTGACCGGGGTAACTTCCCGGTGTTCCGCAAACGATTGCGGCAGTGGATGATGCGCATCACGGCGTACTCCGATCGGCTGCTCGACGATCTCGACGTGCTGGATTGGCCGGAGAAGGTCAAGGCCATGCAGCGCAACTGGATCGGACGGTCGGTGGGCGCGTCGGTCCAGTTCGGCACCGATGCCGGTGACATCGAGGTGTTCACCACCAGGCCCGACACGCTGTTCGGCGCGACGTACCTGGTGCTGGCGCCCGAGCACGATCTGGTCGACGCGCTCGTCGCCGAGCGGTGGCCGGACGGCACCGATGCCCGCTGGACGTTCGATGCGGCGACACCGGCCGAAGCGGTGACCGCCTACCGCGCGTCCATCGGCGCGAAGTCGGATCTCGAGCGTCAGGAGAACAAGACCAAGACCGGGGTGTTCCTCGGCGCGTTTGCGACGAATCCGGCCAACGGTGAACAGATTCCGGTGTTCATCGCCGACTACGTGCTGGAGGGCTACGGCACCGGCGCGATCATGGCGGTGCCAGGTGGCGACCAGCGTGACTGGGATTTCGCGCAGGAGTTCGGATTGCCGATCGTGGAAACGGTTGCCGGCGGCGATATCTCGCAGGCGGCGTACAGCGGCGACGGTGAAGTGGTCAACTCCGACTACCTGAACGGCCTGTCGGTTGCATCGGCGAAGGAGGCCATCACGCGGCGGCTGGAGGCTGACGGTCGCGGGCGGGCCCGCGTCGAGTACAAGCTGCGTGACTGGTTGTTTGCGCGGCAACGGTATTGGGGTGAGCCGTTCCCGATCGTCTACGACGCCCGAGGGTCGTGCGCATCGGCCTGCCCGAATCGGCGCTGCCCGTCGAGCTACCCGACATTCCGGATTACGCTCCGGTGCAGTTCGATCCCGACGATGCGGACAGCGAGCCGTCGCCCCCGCTGGGCAAGCGACCGACTGGGTGCACGTCGAACTGGATCTCGGCGACGGTTTGAAGCCTTACACCCGCGACACCAACGTGATGCCGCAGTGGGCGGGCAGCTCCTGGTACGAGTTGCGCTACACCGACCCGTACAACAAAGAAGAGTTGTGCGCCAAGGAGAACGAGGCCTACTGGATGGGCCCGCGGCCGGCTGAGCACGGCCCCAGTGACCCCGGTGGCGTCGACCTCTACGTCGGCGGCGTCGAGCACGCCGTGCTGCATCTGCTGTATTGCCGGTTCTGGCACAAGGTGCTCTTCGACCTCGGCCATGTCAGTTCATGGGAGCCGTACCGCCGGCTGGTGAACCAGGGCTACATCCAGGCGTTCGCGTACACCGACTCGCGCGGCTCCTACGTGCCGGCCGCCGAGGTCACCGAACGCGACGGCACGTTCTACTGGCGTCGGCCGGATGTCGCCGACGGGTCGGCTCCGGGGCCCGACGGTGAGATCGAGGTGTCCCAGGAGTTCGGCAAGATCGGCAAGAGCCTGAAGAACTCGGTCTCACCCGACGAGATCTGCGACGACTACGGCGCGGACACCCTGCGGGTCTACGAGATGTCGATGGGTCCGCTCGAGGCGTCGCGGCCTTGGGCGACCAAGGATGTCGTCGGCGCCTATCGCTTCCTGCAGCGGGTGTGGCGGCTGGTGGTCGACGAGCAGACCGGAACCGGGCGGGTGGCTGAGCACGAGGCGCTGGACGACGACACCCTGCGGCTGCTGCACCGCACGATCGCAGGGGTTTGCGACGACTACACCAACCTGCGCAACAACACCGCTGCCGCCAAGCTGATCGAGTACACCAACCATCTGACCAAGCAGGGTGTGACGGCGCGGGCCGCGCTCGAACCGCTGGTGCTGATGGTCGCACCGCTGGCACCGCATATGGCCGAGGAGTTGTGGCAGCGGCTGGGTCACGACGCTTCGCTGGCGCACGGCCCGTTCCCGGTGGCCGACCCGCAGTACCTCGTCGAGGACACTGTCGAGTTGCCGGTGCAGGTCAACGGCAAGGTCCGCGGCCGCATCATCGTGGCCGCGGACGCCGATGCCGATGCATTGGAGACCGCGGCGCTGGCCGACGCCAAGGTTCAGGAGTTTCTGAACGGCGCGACGCCGAAGAAGGTGATCGTGGTCGCCGGCCGACTGGTCAACATCGTCGCCTAGCTGTCGCGATTTCGGCGTGGCTGGTCACGCTGAGCGTGACTGCGCACGCCGAAATCACCGGGGGCGGACGACGACCTCGTGGATATGGGCGTCGTGAGGGGCGTTGACCGCGTCGGCTATGACTTTCGCGACAGTCTCGGCGCTCAGGAACTGCGACGGGTCGTAGTCGCGACCCTCGTAGGCGATCAGGCCCTCCTGCATCTCGGTGGCGATCCGGCCCGGGTGCACCGACGTGACCCGCAGCGACGGCTCGTCGTTGCGAAGTGAGTCCGCGAAACCGCGCAGCGCGAACTTGCTGGCCGAGTACGACGCGAGGCCCGGCGACGCGTTGATCCCGGAACCGGAGTTGACGAAGACGACGTGGCCGGCCGCGCTACGCAGAGCGGGCAGTAGCGACAGCGTAAGTGCCACCGGCCCAACCACATTCACCGCCATAGTGTCCTGCCACTCGTCGATCGAGGACTCCGCCACGCGTCCGGGGTGAGCGACGCCGGCGTTGTGGATCAAGACGTCCAGCTCGACGATCGGCTCGACGACTGCCGCTATCGCGTCGGGATCGCCGAAATCCACCGGCCACGTGGTGGCCCCGAACTGCCCGGCGACGGCATCGAGCGCTGCCGACGGACGCCCCGCCAGGAACAGCGTGTGGGTGGGTGCGAGCGCCGCCGCGATGGCCGCGCCCAGCCCGCGAGAGGCCCCGGTGATCATCGCCGTCGGCATGTCGCCACCCTACCGACCTGCAACTCGTGCCCGAGCAACGCATCATTGAGGCGATGGCCCACGATTCCAGCTTCGCCCCGACGCAGCTCTCGGCCCGCGCCGCCTACCTGCTGCGCGGCAATGACCTGGGCACTATGACCACCGCGGCTCCGCTGCTGTACCCGCATATGTGGAGTTGGGACGCCGCCTTCGTGGCGATCGGACTGGCGCCGCTGAGCGTCGAGCGCGCCGTCGTCGAGCTCGACACGCTGCTGTCGGCCCAGTGGGACAACGGCATGATTCCCCACATCGTCTTCGCCAACGGCGTCGACGGCTACTTCCCCGGCCCGGCCCGGTGGGCGACGTCGGCGCTGGCCGCCAACGCGCCCCGCAACCGGCACACGTCGGGCATCACGCAACCGCCGGTGCATGCGATCGCCGTGCAACGCATCCTCGACCATGCGCGCAGCCGCGGACGGTCCACCCGAGCCGTCGCCGAGGCGTTCCTGGACCGTCGGTGGGACGACCTGGTCTCCTGGCACCGCTGGCTCGCCGAGGCTCGCGACCCGCGCTCACGGGGACGGGTCACGCTGTACCACGGCTGGGAGTCCGGTATGGACAACTCGCCGCGCTGGGACAGCGCCTACGCCAACGTGGTGCCCGGCCGGGTGCCGGAATACCAGCGCGAGGACAACGCGATCGTCACCGACGCCAGCCAGCGGCCGTCGGACCTGGAATACGACCGCTATCTGTGGCTGCTCGAGGAGATGAAGTCGGTCCGCTACGACGACGAGCTGCTGCCCAAGGTGATGAGCTTCGCCGTCGAGGACGTGTTCGTATCGGCGATCCTGGCGGTGGCGTGCGACGTGCTCGCCGAGATCGGCGAGGATTACAAGCGCCCGCACGCCGATGTCCGGGACCTGTACGGCTGGGCCGAGCGGTTCCGCGCCGGTGTCGTCGAGACCACCGACGAACGTAATGGTGCGGCAAGGGATTACGACGTTCGCGCTGAGCAGTGGGTGGCCACCGAGACAGTCGCGCAGTTCGCGCCGCTGCTGTGCGGTGGCCTGCCGCACGACAAGGAGCGCGCGCTGCTGCGACTGCTGGAGGGGCCGCGATTCTGCGGACATCCGGATCTGAAGTTCGCGCTGATACCAACGACGTCACCGGTGTCGCGTGATTTCCGGTCGCGCGAGTACTGGCGCGGCCCGGTGTGGCCGGTGACCACCTGGCTCTTCTCCTGGTGCTTCGCGCGCCGCGGCTGGGCCGAACGGTCGTCGATCCTTCGGCGCGAAGGCCTGCGGCAGGTCAGCGACGGCACTTTCGCCGAATACTACGAGCCGTTCACCGGCGAACCGCTTGGCAGCATGCAGCAGTCGTGGACTGCGGCGGCGGTCCTCGATTGGCTGGGCTAGCCGTACAATTCGCCTGGTGGCGACGCGGCGTGGACGGCCCACCCAGGCAGAGGCGAAGAAACTCGACCTCGCAGTGCGGGAGGCCGCCGTCGCGCTCTTCAGCGAATTGGGTTATGCCGGAGCGAGTATGGAGGCCATCGCGAAGGCGGCAGGTATCACCAAACGATCGCTGTATGCACGCTATCCCGACAAGCGGGCGTTGTTCGCCGATGTGATCCCGTGGGCACTGGCCCGGTACACCGACGACGGGTCCATCGACGAGATCGTGGAAACCGATGTGCAGACCGCACTTGTGGCGGTGGGACGCATCGCGCTGGCCCGCGCCACCCATCCGCAGAACGTGCGACTCAAACGCATCGCGTTCAACGAGGCCGCGCAGTTCCCCGAGTTCAACGTCTCCGCCGAGTCGATGATGTGGGCGGGACGCCTGCGGGCCGTCACCGAATTACTGCGCCGTTACGAGGAACTCGGCACCATCAAGACCGACGACGTCGAACTCGCCGCCGAAACCTTCCTGGCGATGGTCGAGGCGGTGCCCGCGCGGATGGCCGACTTCGGTGTGTTCCGTTCGGCCAAGCAGCAGGAACGCCACCTGCAGTACGCCGTGCGCGTGTTCCTGGGCGGCGTCATCCCCCGCTAGCCTGCGAGATCGACTGGCTGACCAGATAGCCGTCGAGCCCCTCGCGACCGAATTCCCGACCGAAGCCGCTGGCCTTCATGCCGCCGTACGGGGCGAGCGGGTCCATGATGTAACCCTCGTTGACGCCGAACGATCCGGCGCGGACGCGGCCCGCGATGGCCTGACCGCGATCGGTGTCCGCCGTGAATACGGCACCGGCAAGCCCGTACTCGGAGTCGTTGGCGATCGCGACGGCCTCCGCCTCGTTCCGATACGGAATCACGGTGAGGACGGGGCCGAAGATCTCCTCACGTGCGATCCGCATGTCGTTGTCGGCGTCGGCGAACAGGGTCGGCCGGACGTACCACCCGCGGTCGACGCCATCGGGCAGCTCGGTGCCGCCGAGCACCAGGCGGGCACCGTTGCGCTGGCCGTCCTCGATGTATTCGCGCACCCTGGCCTGCTGTCGCTGGGCCACGAGCGGACCGAGCTCGGTGGCGGGGTCCGACGGGTCGCCCACGGCAAGGGCCGCCAGCTCGGACTCGAGTGCATCGACGAATTCCGTTGCGCGCGAGCTGGGTACAAGAACCCGGCTCAGCGCATTGCATACCTGGCCGCTGTTGGCGAGGCTGGCCATCCGGATGGCGGTCGCGGTGGCCGCCGCATCGGCGTCCTCGAGCACGATCGCCGCCGACTTCCCGCCGAGTTCGAGGGTGACCTGCTTCAGTCCCTCGGCGCAGGCGATCGCCACCTGGCGTCCGGCCGCGGTCGAGCCGGTGAAGGACACCTTGTCCACACCGGGATGCGAGACCAGATGGGCACCGGCGGCGCGGTCGCCGGGAACGACGTTGATCACGCCGGCAGGGAGTTCGGCGGCGGCCACGATCTCTGCGAAGAGCAATGCGTCCAGTGCGGATTCCTCTGCAGGCTTGAGCACGACAGAGCACCCGGCGAGCAGCGCGGGCACGACCTTGCCGACGATCAGGAACTGCGGCATGTTCCACGGAACGATGGCGGCGACGACGCCGACCGGTTGCCGGGTGATGCGGATGTCCTTGCCGTAGAAGCCCGGCCGCGCCTCGTCCCACGGGTAGTCGCCGGCGACCCTGGAGAAGGCCGCCATCGCCATCAGCGGCAACTGGGCCTGAACCCGTTTGGCGAACGTGATGGGCGCGCCGATCTCGGCGGAGATCAGTTCGGCCATGTCGCCGCGGCGCTCCTTGTAGGCCGCGGCGAGGCGCCCGACGGCCTCGATGCGCGCGGCCGGGTCGAGCCGCGGCCACGGCCCCTCGTCGAACGCGGTGCGCGCCGCCGCGACGGCGTGGTCCACGTCGGCGGGAGCGGCGGCGGGCGCGTAGCCGAGCACCTGTTCGGTGTGTGGAGAGACGATCTCGATCGCGGCGTCGGTACTCGGCGCCACCCACCGGCCGTCGATGAACAACTCTGTTCTGCGGTACATGGTCCTCCTCGGGGACTAGGTGCAGCGGCCACCGTTCACGCCGACGATCTGCCCGGTGATGTAGCCGGCCTCCTCGGACACCAGGAACGCGCACGTCGCGGCGATGTCCTCGGGCAGGCCGATCCGTCGCACAGGAATCCGCGCGGCGATATCGTCGATCGATCCGCCGAGCAGCCCCTTCTGTTCCGCGTCGCGCAGCATCGGGGTGTCAATCGATCCGGGCGGCACCACGTTGGCGGTGATGCCCAGCGGACCGTATTCCAGCGCAAGGCTTTTCGTCAGGCCGTTGACGGCGGACTTGGCCGCTACGTAGGCGGCTTGGTAGGGCGAACCGGAATGGGTGCTCGACGACGAGATGTTCACGATGCGGCCCCAGCCGGCCTCCAACATGTCGGGCAGCACGGCCTGGGTGACGTGGAAGACGCCGTTGAGGTTGACGTCGACGACCTTCGACCATTCCGTCGAGGTGAGATTGGTGAACCGGCGGAACGAGGTCATGCCTGCGGCATTGATGAGGATGGTGATCGGTCCCAGTGCACTGCGCGCCGCGTTCAGTGCGGTGTCGATCTGGTCGCGGTCGGTGACGTCGGCGACGTAACTGAAGTCGGTATCGGACTCGGTCAGGTCTATGGAGGCGACGTGATTGCCGTCGGCTCGCAGGCGGTCCGCAATGGCTCGGCCGATCCCTGACGAGGCGCCCGTAACCAGTGCTGTCTTCATGACAGTAAAATATACAAACCCGTATACTTAAAGCGCAATAGCGGGTACTCTCGCCGGTGTGGACAGGCAGCCGTTCCGTTTCGCCGTCCAGGCGACGAATGCCGCCGACGCGCGCGAATGGCGTGAGTTCGTCTGCAAGGTCGAACAATTGGGATACTCAACCCTGTTCGTCGCCGACCACTACCTCGGGCCCGGCCCCGCGCAGCGCCGGGCGAGGACCCCGCGTCAGGACCTCGCGCCCATCGCGGCGATCGCCAGTGCCGCGGTCCACACCCAGACCCTGCGGCTCGGCTGCCGGGTCTTCTGCGTCGACTACCACGTGCCTGCGGTCCTCGCCAAGGAGGTTGCCACGCTCGACCTGCTGTCGGACGGTCGCCTCGAGATCGGCATCGGCGCGGGCTGGAGCGCAGTGGAGTACGAGGCAATGGGTCTGACGTTCGACACCCCCGGCCGGCGGATCGCCAAGCTCAAGGAAGTGGTCGCCCTCGTCAAGGCGCACTGCGCGGGAGAGGAACTGGCCAGCGCCGGCGAGTACGTCAACGTCAGCGGCTACCAGGGGACCCCGGTGACGGTGCAGCGGCCGCACCCGCCGATCATGATCGGCGGCGGGCGTCCCCGGGTGCTGTCGTACGCCGCGCGTGAGGCCGACATCGTCAGCATCAACACGGTGCCGTTCGCCGCCCACAACGACGACGGGCTCACACCGCCGCAGGAAGCCGAACGCAGGTTCGACTACGTCCGCGAGGCAGCGGGTGCCCGCATAGGTGATCTCGACATCGAGAGCTCGCCGTACTTCGTCTCCATCAGAGACGACGCAGAGGATGCGTACGCACGGATCGCGGACAAGACCGGTATGCCGGTCGACGTGCTCCGCGACCATCCGAATGTGCTCGTCGGCCCCGAGGACGCGATCGTCGAGACGTTGCAGCAGCGCCGAGAAACCTACGGCGCCAACTACATCACCGTGCAGCAATCCCAGACCGAGAGATTTGCGCCCGTGGCGGCGCGCTTGACGGGAACGTGACCAGAGAGGAACAGCATGGCCAAACGATCGAGATTCAGCGAGTACCAGAACAGCTACGCCAACTACAAATTCGAGCTCACTGACGACGGCATCCTGTTCATGCAATGCCACACCGACGGCGACAGCCTGGTGTGGAGCTGGAAGGCCCACGACGAGATGTCTGACGCGTTCGCCGATATCGCGGGCGATCGCGAGATCAAGGTGCTGATCCACACCGGCACCGGCGAGAACTACAACGCGAACTGGGGCCGGTTGCCCAACGGCGAGCCACCGGAACACCCCATCTACCAGGCCATGCCCGATGTTCGCGGACTGAACAAGCTCGATGAGAAGGCCTGGTATGCAAGACATCTGATCTTCAACGTGCTCGACGTCGACGTGCCGATGATCAGCGCCGTCAACGGGCCGTGCAACATGCACTCCGAGGTGCCCATCATGGGCGACATCGTGCTCGCTTCCGAGGACGCCTACTTCCAGGACGCGTCGCACTTCCCGCGTGGCCAGGTGCCCGGCGACGGCCAGCACGTGATCTGGAGCGTCCTCGCCGGGCACAACCGCGCGCGCTACTTCCTGCTCACGGGGCAGAAGGTCAGCGCACAGGAGGCCAAGGAGTGGGGCGTCGTCAACGAGGTGCTCCCGAAGGACAAGGTGCTGGATCGGGCCTGGGAGCATGCCCGCGAGTTGATCAAGCGTCCACCGCTCACGCTGCGCTACACGCGCCAGCTGTTCACCAACCCGCTCAAGCGTGCATTCGTCAACGAGTTGGGCCACGGCCTCGGCCGCGAAACCTACGCCCAGCGCGCGTTCTTCCCGTTCGGCGGCGAGATGGAGCCGCTCGATCGGCCGTGGGATCAACAGCCATGGAGCAAGGCCAACGGAAGTCCAGTTCAGGAAGGAGTCACATCGTGACCGGCATTCAGCAGAAGCTCTCCACCGGGCGCGGCAAGTTCACCACCGACTATCCCGATCTCGGTACCGGCCCGGTGAACTATGAGGACTCGATCTCCGAGGAGTTCTTCGCCGCCGAGCGCAAAGCGGTGTTCGAGCGGAACTGGTTGTGCGTGGGACGCATGAACAGGTTGCCGCGTAAGGGTTCCTACTTCACCCGGGAACTGCCGGGCCAGTTGGCGTCGATCGTCATCACCCGCGATCTCGACGACAACGTCTACGCCTTCCACAACGTGTGCGCGCACCGCGGCAACAAGGTGGTGTGGCAGGAGCATCCGCAGGAGGAATCGGCGGGCGTCTGCCGCGCGTTCTCGTGCAAGTACCACGGTTGGCGGTACGGCCTCAACGGTGTGGTCAACCACATCACCAACGAAGAGGAGTTCTTCGACCTCGACAAGAGCAAGCTGCGGATGCCGCCCGTGCACTGCGAGGTCTGGGCCGGCTTCATCTTCGTCAACCTCGCCGAGGATCCGGTGCCCTTGCGGACCTTCCTCGGTGAAGGGCTGCTGGGTATGGAGGCCTATCCGTTCGACATGATGACGCAGCACTACGGCTTCTCGACCCAGATCAAGGGTAACTGGAAGCTCGCCGTGGACTCGGTCTGCGAGTGGTACCACCCGCCCTATGTGCACGGCCGCTTCATCGACCCGGATGTGTCCAAGGCCGAGAAGATGGTGCCGCCGGTCGATTCATACCACTACGATCTGTTCCGGCCGCACATGCTGACATCGGTACCGGGCCCGCCGATCCTGCCGCCGCGCGAACCGGGAAGTGCCGGTCCGGCCCGCCAGGATCAGCGATGGATCTACAAGCTTTTCCGCGCGGGCCTTTTCGGGCCCGACGACGTGCCTGACGTGGGCCCGCCGCCGGACTTCCTGAATCGCGGCAACATCGCCTCGTGGGGCAATGACCAGTTCTGGGTCTTCCCGAACATCTCGATCCAGCTGTGGGCGCGCAACTACTACATCACCTACACGTACTGGCCCGAGACCGTCGACACCCACATCTACGAGATCGACCTGTACTTCGTGCCGCCCGCCAACGCGCACGAGCGGCTGGCACAGGAAGTTGTGGTGGACAGCACCATCGAGTTCGCCATGCAGGACGTCAACACGATCGAGGCGACGCATTCGGCGTTGAAGACCCGCGCGCAGACCACCTTCCACCTCAGCGATCAGGAGCTGCTCATCAGGCAGTTCCACACGGTGATCCGCGACACCGTGGCCGCCTACCAGTCCGGTGAGGAGCAGAATTCATGACGCAACACCAACTGCCGGAGGGGTTCTCGGAGCTCGAGCAGTGGGTCGACGATTGGGCGCTGCCGACCAGGGCGCAGCGCTACGCCGCACGGCTGGACCGGCCCTACGACGACCTGGTCGCGTTCTACGACGCGATCGCCCCGCACGCCGAACGCGCGATCGCACACCTCGACAGTCGCGACATCAACAACCTGGCTCCCGAGGAGATCAGGCTGATGCACATGCTGTACTCGCTGATCCTGGTGTCGTACGCGGTGAACATCTTCAAGCAGAACCGCATCCCGGACTCCGGCGCCGCATTCTTCGAGATGGTTGCCGAACCCGCCCTGTGAGCACACTCCCGCTATCCGGTCTGCGGGTGGTCGACGCCGCGACGCTGGCGGCCGGCCCCCTGGTGGCGACCGCGCTCGGTGAGTTGGGCGCCGAGGTCATCAAGGTGGAGCAGCCCGGCGCGGGGGATCCGTTGCGCACGTGGGGAGCCCGACGCAACGACATCGGGTTGGTCTGGAAGAGCGTGAGCCGCAACAAACGGTGTGTCACCGCCGACCTGCGCACCGATGAGGGTCGCACGCTATTGCACGGGCTGCTCGCTGTCAGCGATGTGCTCGTGATCAACACGCGGCCGAGCACTCTGGAGCGTTGGGGCCTGGACTACGAGTCGCTGCATCCCCGCCACCCGAACCTGGTGGTGTTGCATGTGACCGGATACGGCGGGGGTGGGCCCGCGAGCGATCGTCCCGGGTTCGGCACCCTCGCGGAGGCGATGAGCGGATTCGCCCACGTGTGTGGGCAGCCCGGCGGACCACCGACGCTGCCGCCGTTCATGTTGGCCGACGGGGTCGCCGCGCAGTCGGCCACGTACGCCGTGCTCGCGGCGCTCTACCATCGCGATGTGCACGGCGCCGCAGGACAACTCGTCGACATCAGCCTGATCGAACCGCTGGCCAGGCTGGTCGAGCAGGCGACATTGACCTACGACCAACTGGGGCGGGTCGAGGGCCGCACCGGTAACCGCGCCGACGCGAGCGCGCCGCGCAACGCCTATCGCACGAGCGATGACCGCTGGATCGCGATCTCCAGCGCATCGTCGAGCATCGCCGCCCGTCTCTACCGTGCGATCGACCGGCCCGACCTCGCGGTGCGGCCCGAGTACGTCGACCCGATCCCGCGCCAGGAACGGGCGGACGAGATCGACGCCCTTGTCGCCGACTGGATCCGTGGGCAGACACTCGAGCACGCCATGAAGGTGTTCCTCGCCGAAGGCGTTGCGGCCGCACCTGTCTACGATGCGCAGCAGCTCCTCGCCGATGAGCATCTGCGCGCCAGGGGCACCTTCGTGACCGTCGACGATCCCGACCTGGGCGCCATGACCGTGCAGGCGCCTGTGGCACGGCTGAGCGAGACACCCGGTCGCATCGACCACCTCGGGCGCGCGCTCGGCGCGGACAACGACGCCGTGTACCGCGACCTGCTCGGTCTCGATGACGAGCGCCTGGTCGCCATGCGTGCGGCCGGGACCATCTGACGAACGGAGCACGGTATGCCCGGATCACGGCCCCGCCGTAGCGAATTGGCGACGCCTGCGAGTAACGCGCATATGAGCGAGGTGGCCGCGCGCAGCGGCGCGGACCTGGTGTTCCTGGATCTCGAGGATGCCTGCGCGCCCGCCGCCAAGGAATCGGCCCGCACCACCGCTGTCGCCGCGCTCACCGGACTCGACTGGGGCGATACCATCCGCGCGGTCCGCATCAACGGACTCGACACCCCGTGGTGCCACAGCGACATCATCGAGGTCGTCACGGGAGCACGCGATGCGCTTGAGGTCATCATCGTGCCGAAAGTGCTTAGTGCACGCGATGTCTGGTGGGTGGATGTACTACTGACGCAGCTCGAGACGAAACTCGGGCTCACCCGCCCGATCGCGTTGGAGGCCCTCATCGAGGAGGCCGAGGGCCTGCTGAACGCCGCGGAGATCGCCCGCGCCAGCCCGCGATTGCAGGCGCTCATCTTCGGGGCGGGCGATCTGTCCGCGTCATTGCACGCACGGGTCGACGGCAACTTCGCACCTGCCGGTAACTATCCGGGCGACTACTGGCATGCGGTGCGGGTGCAGATATTGGCGGCGGCGCGGGCGGCGGGCATCGCGGCCATCGATGCGCCGTACCCGGGATATCGCGACGAAAGCGGCTACCGGCACGCCGCCACCCATGCCGCGCTATTGGGGTTCGACGGTAAGTGGGCCATCCATCCCTCCCAGGTTCCGATTGCCAACGACGTCTTCACCCCGTCGGCGTCCGAACTCGCCGAAGCGCGCGCGATCATGGCCGATTACCGGCACGCCGAAGCCGACGGGGTCGGAGCCGTTGGGCGCAACGGAAAACTGGTCGACGCCGCACTGATGCGGCACGCGGCCAATGTCCTGCGCCGGGCAGTGCCGCCGGAGGCGACGGGTTAGCTATTCGGCGATTCGCTCGAGCGGGACAAGCGCCTTGCGCAGCGTCTCGAGTTCCTCGGGGCCCAGCTTGGCCAGCAGCGCGCCGAGAAACGCCCGCCGATTGGCCAGTGCTTCCTGGTGCTGGGCCAGGCCCTCGGGTGTGATGTCCACCAGTACCGCGCGCAGGTCTGAGGGGTCGCGGGAGCGCTTGACGAGTCCGAGTTTCTCCAGCCGGCGGATCGCCACGGTCGTCGTCGGCGTGCGCACCCGTTCATGTGCGGCCAGTTCGGTCATCCGGATCGGCCCCTGCTCGAGCAGTGTCAGCAGAATCGACAACTGCGCGAGCGTCAGATCGTTGGTGGCGGCGTCGCGATTGGGGTCGCTGCGGCGGAGCACGGAGAAAACCCGGGAAAGGACGCGCTGCAGCTCTCCGGCCAGCTCAGCGACCTGCGGTTCGGTCTCCACCATAATTTCGGCAGTCTAACCTGTCCGAGCCTGCCAAGTTGTGGAGTGCGAGCAAGTGCTCAGAGCACTTGCGAAATAAAGCGCTTGAGCGCGGCCCGTTTCCGCGGCGCCCTCACACCGCGTTGCGCTCAATCAGAATGCATCGGGGCGTGGGTCCGCGGCGGGGAGGATGCCGCGTCGCACCAGTTCGGCCAGCATGATCCGCGCCATCGTGTCGGCCCGCCCCCTGTTGGCGGTGCGCGCGGCCTCGCCGTCGCCGCGGTGCAGAGCGTCGAGCTCGTCCTCGAAGTACCGCATCAGGTCCCGGTGGTTGTCGGCGTATGCCATCCAGAACGCCCGCGGCATGAACGACTGCGATCCTCGGATGACCGCGAGTAGTCGTGGGCCGGAGTACTCCTCGTTGATCAGGACGCGGAACTGCCAGGCCGCTTCCTGGAAGGCGCGCGAATCGACGTTGGCGCGCATGGTGTCCAGCAGCGCGTCGAGTTGGCGCAAGTGCTGCGGATTTCGGGCTTGCGCGGCACGGGCGGAGGCGATGCCGCAGAGCATTCCGTAAATCTCGTGATGTTCGCGCACGGCGCTGTCGTCGAAGAGTTCCACGTACGCGCCGCGGTGGTACTGGGTCGAAAGGATGCCGTCGTGCTCGAGTTGTACGACTGCTTCTTGGATCGGGACGCGGGAGACGCCGAGTTCGTGCGCGACATCGTTGCGGTCCACCCGATCTCCGGACCGCAGCTTGCCGGTCAGGATCAAGTTGACCACGTGCTCGACGACGAGGTCCTTTTCCTTGACTCCATACTTCTTGGGCATGGCTCCACCAGCGTCTCACGCACGCGCCCACCTCGGAACGGTTACGAAGCCTCAGTAGTGCTAACCGGTATGGCGGTCCCGCCAGCGGCATAGAGCCTGGGCCTGTGTCAGGTCGTAGTCGGGTCCGTTGACGCCGACGGTCAGCAGGGTGACACCGAGCCCGACCAACGCGTCGGCTTCGGCGAGCAGGGCGCCTTCGGTGTCGCCGGAGACCCCGGTCGACCGCTCGATCACCGCGGGGTCGCGGCCGACCTCGGCGCAGTGGCCGTCGAGGACCTGGGCCTTGCGCGGGTATTCGGCGCTGTCGGCGAAGCTGTGCCAGATGTCGCCGTACTGGGCGACCAGGCGCAGCGTCTTGCGCTCGCCGCCGCCGCCGATCAGTATCGGGATATCGCGCGTCGGCGCCGGATTGAGCTTGGACAGCCGTGACGTGACCCGGGGAAGCGCTTCGGCGAGGTCGGCCAGC
Organism: uncultured Actinomycetota bacterium; assembly: GCA_963843135.1. Classification (GTDB taxonomy): domain Bacteria; phylum Actinomycetota; class Actinomycetes; order Mycobacteriales; family Mycobacteriaceae; genus Mycobacterium. Next base: position 35,453 of record CAWJJA010000013.1, on the reverse strand, counting down.
CGGCTACCCGCGGTGCCGAACTCGTAGCCGTATTCGTCGTAGTCCTTCTGTTTCCAGCCCGACCCGATACCCAGGATCAGCCGCCCGTCGCTGATGTTGTCGACCGTGCGGGCCATGTCGGCCAGCAGTTCGGGGTTTCGGTACGAGTTGCAGGTGACCAATGCGCCGATCTGCAGGCGGGTGGTCTGCTCGGCCCAGGCGCCGAGCATGGTCCAGCATTCGTAGTGCGCACCGTCGGGGTCGCCGTAGAGCGGGAAGAAGTGATCCCAGTTGAACGCGACGTCGACGCCGATGTCCTCGGCACGACGCACCGCGTCGCGGATTGGGCGGTATTGCGGGGAGTGTTGGGGTTGCAGTTGTACGCCGATGCGAATGGGGAAGGTCACGGTGTAGTTGTAACCGCGATCACGTTCGGATATTCCCGCCGGTTCTGCACACCGCGACAGCAGGCCAACGCTGCGCCGTCACACCTGCCACGACTGTCACTGCCCCGGCCAGTATGGGTCCGCCGGCGCGAGTGTGAATCTCACGACGGAATTCGGGCGCTTCCGTCGTCAGTTTCAAAGTCGTCGAATCTGACAACAGCAAGTGACGCTAGTCGGCGAGTATCCCTTTCAAGATCTCGACGAGCTTGCGTGGCTGGTCGCTCTGCACGGAGTGCCCGGAGTCCTCGACGATGTGCACACGCTGGAATCCCGGTGCGATGCGGGCGAATTCGGCGGCATCGTCGTCGTTGACGAAGAACGAGTTCGCACCACGCACCAAGGTGGTGGGCGTGTTGAGGTGGGGGACGTCGTCCCAGAGACCGTCGAAGCCCTCGCCCTTGCGAATCGAGTCGTAACGCCACGTCCAAGTGCCGTCGTCGAGCCGTTTAGCGTTGTGAAAAACCCCACGCCGCAACGACTCCCGGTCACGATGGGGTGCGGCGGCGACGGTGACTTCGAGCATGGCGTCGAAGCTCGGGAACGACTTCTCGCCCTGTACCAGCGCGACAGTGCCCTTCTGCTCGTCGGTCATCTCGGTGTGCCGTTCGGGCGCCGACGGCGTCACGTCGACGAGGACCAGCTTGCGGACGAGTTCGGGTGCCGTCACCGCCAGCCGCAGGGCGGTGAGTCCGCCCAGCGACATCCCGACGACAAGGTCGGCGTCCGGTGCGAACGCGCGCACGACGGGTTCGACCGCGGTGGCGTTGAGTTTGGGCCCGTAGTCGCCGTCCTCGCGCCATGCGGAGCGGCCGTGTCCGGGCAGGTCGACCGACAGGGCCGGCTCGCCGAGGCCGATGATCACGGTGTCCCAGGTGTGCGCGTTCTGCCCGCCGCCGTGCAGAAACACCACCCGCGGTGCGCCGTCGCCGAACTTCAGTGCACTGACCGCTGCGGAGTTGATGCGCTCGACGGCCGGTAATCCGCCAGTCGTGCCCGCCTGCCTGGCGTTCTCCTTGAGGAAGGTGAATTCGGAAAGCGAGGCGAGCTCGTCATCAGCGCTGATGTCGGTCATTAGGTGACCCTACAAAACGCCGAGCCCGCACTCTCGGTCAGGAATCAGCCCTCGATGAATTCCTCGAGCTGGGCGCGCGCGATGTCGTCGGGCAGTTGCTTCGGCGGGCTCTTCATCAGGTAGGCCGATGCCGCCTCGACGGGACCACCGATGCCGCGGTCCTTGGCGATCTTCGCTGCACGCACCGCGTCGATGATCACGCCTGCCGAGTTCGGCGAGTCCCACACCTCGAGCTTGTACTCCAGGTTCAGCGGCACGTCACCGAACGCGCGGCCCTCAAGGCGCACGTAGGCCCACTTGCGGTCGTCGAGCCAGCCGACGTGATCGGACGGACCGATGTGCACGTCCTTGGTGTTGAACTCACGCTGCAGGTTGGAGGTGACCGCCTGGGTCTTGGAGATCTTCTTGGACTCCAGCCGCGAGCGCTCGAGCATGTTGAGGAAGTCCATGTTGCCGCCGACGTTGAGCTGCATGGTGCGGTCCAGCTGCACGCCGCGGTCCTCGAACAGCTTGGCCATCACGCGGTGGGTGATGGTCGCGCCGACCTGGCTCTTGATGTCGTCGCCAACGATCGGAACGCCGGCATCTTCGAACTTCTTGGCCCAGACGGGATCGGAGGCGATGAACACCGGCAGCGCGTTGACGAATGCCACGCCGGCGTCGATCGCGCACTGGGCGTAGAACTTGTCGGCCTCTTCCGATCCGACGGGAAGATAGGACACCATCACGTCGACGTTCGCGTCCTTGAGCGCCTTGACCACATCGGCGGGATCGGTGTCGGAGATCTCGATCGTCTCCGCGTAGTACTTGCCGATGCCGTCGAGCGTCGGTCCGCGCTGCACCGTGACGTTGGTGGGCGGCACGTCGGCGATCTTGATGGTGTTGTTCTCCGACGCGAAGATGGCTTCGGAGAGGTCGAAGCCGACCTTCTTGGCGTCGACGTCGAACGCGGCGACGAACTTCACGTCGCGCACGTGATACGGGCCGAGCCGTACATGCATGAGGCCGGGAACGGTCGCGTTCTCGTCGGCGTCCTTGTAGTACTGCACGCCCTGCACGAGCGAGGACGCGCAGTTCCCGACGCCGACGATTGCGACGCGTACGTCTGAACTAGAAGTCATGACGGCTTCTTCCCTTCTTTCCCTGTCCTACAAACCCGGTAGTACTTACGGCTGTTCAGCCCGTTGCTGGGCGGTTCGTTCCGCCGCAATCAATTCGTTGAGCCATTTCACTTCGCGCTCGCTGGACTCCAACCCGAGCTGATGAAGCTGCCGGGTATAGCGGTCGAGCGAGCTGCTGGCCCGCGCCACTGCTTCGCGCAGGCCCTCGCGGCGTTCCTCCACCTGACGACGGCGCCCCTCCAGAATTCGCATCCGCGCTTCGGCGGGTGTGCGATTGAAGAAGGCGAGGTGAACGCCGAATCCGTCGTCAGAAAAATTCTGTGGGCCGGTGTCGGCCACCAGTTCGGTGAAGCGCTCGATGCCCGCTTCGCTGAGCCGGTAGACGCGACGGGCCCGGCGCATCTTCGGGATCCCCTCCGGTGCGGCGTCCTCGACGATCAGGCCATCGACCTGCATGCGTCGCAGCGCCGGGTACAGCGAGCCGTAGGAGAACGCCCTAAAAGCACCCAGTAGGCCCGTCAGTCTCTTACGCAGCTCGTAGCCGTGCATGGGTGATTCGAGCAGAAGGCCCAGGATGGCGAGCTCCAACAATCGAATCACCTCCCTGAAAAACACTACTTGCCCGTTACGGCGGTCCAACACCTCTGGCAATAGTATCGCGCCGATATATTCGGCGCCAACGAAGGGTGAAGTACCCACGAACTGCGACAACCTCAGGCGATGTCGTCGATGCGCTTGATCGTGCCGTCCCCGGCGAAGGTGACCGAGCCGCTACCGAAGTCACTGGACACGTTGGCCCGCAACGTGAGCTCGCCCGGAGTGGTCGGATCCCGGGTGGGGTCGATGGTCAGGTAGGTGTTCCCCTTCTTCACGTCGGCGGGATCCAGGCCGACGGTCTCGGCGACACCGCGCAGGATGCCGACCGCGCTCTCGACATTGAAAGCGGCCAGGTCGACCAGGACGTCATCCTCGCTCTTCGCCGACGACGACGGATCGTCGAACCCGCCGCGGTAGGTGTAGCTCAGCTTCCGTCGTTCGTCGCTGGGATCGGCTCGGTACAGCACCGCGTACTCCGGATAGATCACCAGGCTGTATCCCATGGTGTCGCCGAAGCGCTGGCGCATCTGCTCCAGCAGCCCGTTGAGGCCGCCCAGGGACTGGAGTTGCTTCGGTGGGGTCAGGACCCTTGCGGGGATGCCGTCGGACTTGGCTCCCGGATCAGACGTAAAGCTCAGCGGCGAGGTGGTGTTGCCGTACAGGCCCCATCCGATCGCGATACCGAGCACGACCAGCACCCCGGCGATGGCGATGCGTATGCCCCAACCGCCGCCGCCGCCGAAGGCAGCGGGCATTGTCGGTCGCCTCTTGAGATCGGGCAGCTGAACGGGGGCGTTGGCGTTCTGCAGGTCGGAGATCAGCGACTGCAGGTCACCCAGGGTCTCAGACTGCGTCGCCAACGCGACGCGTGTCCGGTGCTCCTCCATCGACAGCTGCCCGTCGGCGAGAGCGCTGTCGAGGATCTGGCAGGTGTCGTTGCGGTCGCTGTCCTTGGCCCGCGTTCCTGCCGTCTGCCGGTTCGCCACGACGATGATCGTAGATGTCAGCCGTCCTGGTCACGGTGCTTGGGCAGCGTGCCTCGGCGCCGTCGCGCCTCCGCGCTCACGCGGCCGACGTACTCTGGTCTCCGTGCGGTTGCAGCGACAGGTGGTGGACTACGCGCTCCGGCGGCGGTCCCTGTTGGCGGAGGTCTACTCGGGACGCACCGGCGTCTCGGAGGTCTGCGACGCCAATCCCTATCTGCTGCGAGCCGCGAAGTTCCACGGCAAGCCCAGTTCGGTGACGTGCCCGATCTGCCGCAAGGAGCAGCTCACCCTGGTGTCGTGGGTGTTCGGCGACCACTTGGGCGCCGTATCGGGATCGGCGCGCACCGCCGAGGAGCTGGTCCTGCTGGCGACCCGCTTCGACGAGTTCTCCGTACACGTGGTGGAGGTATGCCGCACCTGCGAGTGGAATCATCTGGTCAAGTCCTACGTGCTCGGCGCCGTCCCGCCACCGAAGGGATCGCGCAGGCCGAGGCAGACCCAAACGGCGCGCAGTAGTGCGCGCACGGCCAGTGAATAGCGAAGGGCGCCACGACCGGTCAGCCAACGAGGCCCGTCCAGGGCGTGTGGCTGACGGTGTGAGCGACTCAGGACCAAAGCACTCCGCCGACGCGGGAGTGCAGCGTCCGCAGGCGGGTCCACCCGAGGGGCCCCGTACGCGCAGCCTGCCGCCCGACGACAGGCACACGGCCATTCTCCCGCCGGTGCGTCACCCCGCGCCGCCACAGTGGCGCGATCCGATCGATGTCGTGAAGGCCGCACTCGACGGCACGCCGGCGCAAAAGGAGCCGCCACCGGTTCCGCCGCCACCGGGCCGTCCCCCAGGCGGTGGGGGTCCTCCGGGGCGCCCGCCGGGCAGGCAGCCGCGACAGGGTCCGCAGATCAACTGGAAGTGGATGCGGCGCGGGCTCGTCGCGGCAGTGGCAGTGATGATCCTGCTACCGATCGTCACCTTTGCGATGGCGTACATGATCGTCGAGGTGCCCAAACCGGGTGACATCCGCACCAACCAGGTGTCGACGATCCTGGCCAGCGACGGCAGCGAGCTCGCGAAAATCGTTCCGCCGGAGGGCAACCGCGTCGACGTCAACATCGACCAGATACCGGTGCAGTTGCGTAACGCGGTGATGGCCGCCGAGGACCGCGACTTCTACTCCAACCCGGGCTTCTCGTTCACCGGCTTCATCAGGGCCATGAAGAACAACTTGTTCGGCGGCGACCTGCAGGGTGGATCCACGATCACCCAGCAGTACGTCAAGAACGCACTCGTCGGCGACGCGCGCTCGGGTATCGGCGGATTGATCCGCAAGGCCAAGGAAGTGGTCATCTCGACGAAGATGTCCGGCGAATGGTCCAAAGACCAGGTGCTGCAGTCGTATCTGAACATCATCTACTTCGGTCGGGGCGCCTACGGCGTCGGCGCCGCGTCCAACGCGTACTTCGGCAAGCCCGTCGAACAGCTCAACGTCGCCGAGGGGGCACTGCTGGCCGCGCTGATTCAGCAGCCATCTGGTCTGGATCCCGCGGTGAACCAAGAGGGCGCTGTGGAGCGCTGGAACTGGGTGCTCGACGGCATGGTGGAGATCGGCGCGCTGTCACCGACCGACCGTGCCGCTCAGGTGTTTCCGCCGACGGTGCCACCAGACCAGGCGCGTGCGGCCAACCAGACCACCGGCCCCAACGGGCTCATCGAACGCCAGGTGCAGAAGGAACTGCTCGAGCTCTTCGACATCAACGAGCAGACCCTGAACACCGAGGGTCTGCAGATCACCACGACCATCAACCCCCAGGCGCAGAAGGCCGCCGAGGAAGCCGCGGCCGAGTACCTCGAGGGGCAGGACCCCGACATGCGTACCGCGATCGTGTCGATCAACCCGAAAACGGGCGGGGTCGAGGCGTATTACGGCGGAACCGACGCCAACGGATTCGACTTCGCGCAGGCCGGGCTGCCCACCGGATCGTCGTTCAAGGTGTTCGCTCTGATCGCCGCGCTGCAGCAGGGCATGGGTCTTGGCACCCAGGTGGACAGTTCCCCGGTGGAGGTGAACGGCATCACGATCAACAACGTCGAGGGCGCCGGCTGCGGAACCTGCAACATCGCCGAGGCGCTGAAGCGCTCGCTCAACACCAGCTACTACCGGCTGATGCTCAAGTTGGAGAACGGACCCGCCGACGTCGCCAAGGCCGCACACGAGGCGGGCATCGCCGAGAGCTTCCCCGGTGTGGACCACACGCTGTCCGAGGACGGTAAGGGCGGGCCACCCAACAACGGAGTTGTGTTGGGCCAGTATCAGAGTCGCGTGATCGACATGGCATCGGCCTACGCCACGATCGCCGCGTCGGGCGTCTACCGCAAGCCGCACTTCGTGCAGAAGGTCGTCAACGCCCAGGGGGAGGTGCTGTTCGACGCCGCGCAGCAGGACAACGAGGGCGAGCAGCGCATCGACAAGAAGGTGGCCGACAACGTCATCGCTGCGATGCAGCCGATCGCCGCATATTCCAACGGCCATGCCTTGGCCGGCGGGCGTGCGTCGGGGGCGAAAACGGGAACAAACCAGCTCGGCGACACCGGCGCGAACCGGGACGCGTGGATGGTCGGCTTCACGCCGTCGTTGTCGACCGCGGTCTGGGTCGGTACCACCGAAGGCACCAAACCGCTGGAGAACCAGTACGGTTCGCCGGTGTACGGATCGGGTCTGCCGTCGGACATCTGGAAGTCGACGATGGACGGCGCATTGGAGGACACCGACAACGAGACGTTCCCGAAGCCGGAGGAGATCGGAGGGTATGCGGGTGTGCCGCAGGCCCCGCCACCTCCGTCGACCCCGCCGCCGGGAGAACCGCCGCCGCCGCCGTCGCAGACCGTGATCCAGCCGACGATCGAGTTGGCACCCGGTGTGACGATTCCGTGGGGCCCGCCGACAACGGTGCCCGTCGCTCCGCCAGAACCCGTCGCCCCAGGGGCGCCTCCGCCGCCGCCGGGGGTGCCGGGGGCTCCGCCTCCGCCTCCGTGACAGACGCTGTAGATCGGGACGACGACGGCGAGCCGGCTCCGTCTGAGCCGGCTCGGCCGGCAGATGCCGAATCGCCGGCTCGGCCGACGTATGCCGAATCGCCGGCTCGGCCGACGTATGCCGAATCGCCGGCTCGGCCGGCAGAAGACCGGCGGAGCCTCGACAACCGAGACCTTCCCAGCCGCTCCGACACCATCGGCGTCGCGCTGTCCGAAGTGATCGGCGGGCCCGTCGGCAGGCATGCGCTGATCGGCAGACAACGGTTCTTCACTCCGCTGCGGGCGATGCTGCTCATCGCGTTGGTGTTTCTCGCGCTCGGGTACTCGACGAAGGCGGCGTGCCTGCAGACGACCGGCACGGGCGCGGCCGACCAACGCGTCGCCAACTGGGAGAACCAGCGGGCGTACTACGAGCTCTGCTACTCCGACACCGTCCCGCTCTACACCGCCGAACTGTTGAATCTCGGCAAGTTCCCCTACAAATCCAGCTGGATAGAGCGCGATGCCGCGGGTGAGCCGAAAACCCAGTTCGACGGCAATATCGCGGTGCGCTACATGGAGTATCCGGTGCTGACGGGCCTCTACCAGTACGCGTCGATGGCGGTGGCGAAGTCGTACACCGCGCTGTCGAAACTGGTGTCGGTGCCGCTGCTGGCCGAGGTGGTGATGTTCTTCAACATCGCCGCGTTCGGACTGGCGCTGGCATGGCTGGCGACAGTGTGGGCGACCTCGCGGCTGGCCGGACCGCGACGGGTCTGGGATGCGGCACTGGTGGCGGCGTCGCCGATCGTGATCTTCCAGATTTTCACCAACTTCGATGCGCTCGCAACGGCTTTCGCAACGGGGGCGCTGCTGGCATGGGCCCGGCGAAAACCGGTGCTGGCCGGCGTTCTCGTCGGCGTCGGTGTGGCGGCCAAGCTGTATCCGCTGCTGCTGCTGATCCCGTTGGCGTTGTTGGCGGTGCGCACCGGCAGGCTGCGCGAGGTCGGTAAGACGACGATCGCCACGGTGGTGACCTGGGTGGTGGTGAACCTGCCGATCATGGTCCTGTACCCGCGTGGATGGTCAGAGTTCTTCCGGCTCAACACCCGTCGCGGCGATGATATGGATTCGATCTACAACGTCGTCAAGTCGTTCACCGGCTGGCGGGGTTTCGATCCCGATCTGGGAATGTGGGAGCCGCCGACCGTGCTCAACGCCGTGACCGCGGTGTTGTTCGTATCATGTTGCATTGCAATCACTTACATCGTGCTGACGGCCAAGCAGCGCCCGCGGCTGGCCCAGGTGGCGTTCCTCGTGGTCGCGGCGTTCCTGCTGACGAACAAGGTGTGGAGCCCGCAGTTCTCGTTGTGGCTGGTGCCGCTGGCGGTGCTTGCGCTGCCGCACCGCCGAATCCTGCTCGCGTGGATGACGATCGACGCGCTGGTGTGGATACCGCGGATGCTGTACCTCTACGGCGCACAGAACAAGGGTCTGCCGGAACAGCCGTTCACCTTGGTGGTGGTACTGCGGGATCTCGCAGTGATCGGACTGTGCGCCTTGGTGATTCACCAGATCTACCGGCCCGAGAAGGACCTGGTCCGATTCGGGGGCGAGGTGGACGACCCAGCCGGAGGGGTGTTCGACGGTGCGCTCGATGCCCCGCCGCGATGGTTGCCCGACTGGCTGCGCACGGACCGGGACAGGTCACGGATCAGCGCCCCGCCGGAGCCGGATCCCGAACTGGTCGACGCTAGGTAGACGCGACGGCGAACAGCCGCTATTCGCCGGGATTTCCGATGTCGAAGAGGACCCGAAGTTATTGTCGACCAGTGACCGGGACGACGCGACGCCTGCTCGTCCTCGTCGTCGCCGCTGCGCTGGTCGGCGGCTGCGGCCAAACTCAGAGCCCACCGAAGACGTCCGCCGAATCGGCGGTTGCGGCGCCCGCCGACGGGTCCGTTCGGTACCTGGCGCTGGGCGACTCACTGAGCCAGGGAGTGGGCGCACCCGACGAGCAGACGGGGTCGTTTCCCGCATTGCTCGCCGAAAAGTGGCGTGACGGCGGCTGCCAGGTCGAGCTGCAGAACGCCGGCATCAGCGGCTACACCGCGGGCCAGGTGCTCGAAGAAGAAGTGCCGCAGATCGAGGAGTTCAAGCCGACGCTGATCACCTTCCAGGCCGGCGGCAACGACTTGGTCAACGGGATATCGGCCGATGAGTACCGCAGCAATGTGGCTGCGGTGCTCGACGCAGCGACCGGTAGCGGCGCGCGCGTCATCGTGCTCGCGCAGAACGAATGGTTCCGTGCGCCGAGCGGTCAGGGATATATCGAACCGCAGGCGCGGGACGAGTTCGATTCGATCCTGATCGAGGAAGCCCAGGCCCGGGGAGCCGAGTTCGTCGACATGCGGCCGATCTACAAGCAGCAGGCCGACGAGAACCTCTGGGTCGAGGACGGTATCCACCCCACGCCGGAGGCCTATGAAACGTGGGCCACCGAGCTCGCAGGCCAGGTGCCCGCGCCCTGCCAGTGAGCGATTTCGCAGATCAACAGGCATTCGGGTAGCCTGGGCCGGTTGCCGACGCAGGTAACCCTCCTGCCACGGACAGTCCGTGGCCGTTAGCCCAGAGGAGGTGGTGTGGTTCTCATGCGTCCATACGAAATCATGGTCATCCTTGACCCAACTCTCGACGAGCGCACGGTCGCTCCGTCGCTGGAGACGTTTCTCAACGTGATCCGCAAGGACGGTGGCTCTGTCGACAAGGTCGACATCTGGGGCCGTCGCCGGCTGGCATACGAGATCGCCAAGCACGCCGAGGGCATCTACGCCATCGTCGATGTGAAGGCCGAGCCCGCCACGGTGTCCGAGCTGGACCGCCAGCTCAACCTGAACGAGTCCGTCCTGCGGACCAAGGTTATGCGGACCGACAAGCACTAAAGGCTGCCGTACGTCGGAGCGGCTCCGTAGGCTCGCCTGCGACTGACTTCGCACACACTGAGCCAAACCCCAGGAGGAACTCGTGGCTGGTGACACCGTCATCACGGTCATCGGAAACCTGACAGCCGATCCCGAACTTCGGTTCACGCCGTCGGGCGCAGCCGTCGCGAACTTCACGGTCGCGTCGACGCCGCGCATGTTCGACCGCCAGACCAATGAGTGGAAGGACGGCGAAGCGCTGTTCCTCCGCTGCAACATCTGGCGTGAGGCGGCCGAGAACGTGGCCGAGAGCCTCACGCGTGGCTCGCGGGTGATCGTGCAGGGGCGGCTCAAGCAGCGTTCCTTCGAAACCCGTGAGGGCGAGAAGCGCACCGTCGTGGAACTCGAGGTCGACGAAATCGGCCCGTCACTGAAGTACGCGACAGCCAAGGTGAACAAGGCCAGCCGCAGCGGCGGCGGTGGCGGTGGGTTCGGCGGCGGCGGCGGCGGTTCGCGTGCCGCGGCTCCGGCAGGCGGCTCCGACGCCAAGCAGGAAGACCCGTGGGGCAGCGCTCCCGCGTCCGGGTCGTTCAGCGGCGGCGACGACGAGCCACCCTTCTGACTTATCACTGATCAGCAATTCCAGAAAGAGATACACACATGGCTAAGTCCTCCACCAAGAGGCGCCCGGCACCTGAGAAGCCGGTCAAGACCCGCAAGTGCGTGTTCTGCTCCAAGAAGGGCAAGAACCAGATCATCGACTATAAGGACACCGCACTGCTGCGTACCTACATCAGCGAGCGCGGCAAGATCCGCGCCCGCCGCGTGACCGGCAACTGCGTGCAGCACCAGCGCGACATCGCGATCGCGGTGAAGAACGCCCGCGAGGTGGCGCTGCTGCCGTTCAGCTCGGCCACGCGGTAGGTCCGCCCCGGAATCTAGGAAGACAACGATATGAAACTCATTCTCACCACCGAGGTGGACCACCTGGGTACCTCGGGCGACATCGTGGAAGTCAAGGACGGCTACGGACGTAACTTCCTGCTGCCCCGCGGCATGGCTGTCGTGGCGTCGCGTGGCGCCGAGCGCCAGGCCGAGGAGATCCGCCGGGCGCGTGACGCAAAGGCTGTGCAGGGTCTCGAGCACGCGCGTGAGCTCAAGACGGCCATCGAAGGTCTGGGCGCGGTGGAGCTGTCGGTGAAGGCGGCCGGGGACAGCGGCAAGCTGTTCGGTTCGGTCACGGGCGCCGACGTCGTCGCGGCCATCAAGAAGGCCGGCGGCCCGAATCTGGACAAGCGCACGGTGCAGTTGCCCAAGGCGCACATCAAGTCGGTCGGGACCCATCCCGTCACGGTGCGGCTACACCCCGATGTGGACGCCTCGGTGTCCCTGAGCGTCGTCGCCGGGCAGTAACGCCAAAGCAAATACGGCCGGGTGAGAACGAGATCGATCTTCACCCGGCCGTTGCTGTGCGCGCTGGCGAACTTCGTACATTGACTAGGCGACAGCGAAGATAACCGGCTGTTAACCTGCGTGGTCCCAGGTCGAAACACAACACGCCCGAGACCGCAACCGAAGACGACACGCCGTGCGAATTCCCATCCACAGATGCGCATGGGGTTTATGGTGCGGCTATCTGCGCGGATGCCCTGAACAAAGCCGGTTATACACAGGTTCTCCCCAACGACTCAACATGCCTGTCCAGACCTATGCACAGGCCATCCACAGGTCCATCAACAGGGTGCTATTGCATCCCTCCCAGCAACGTCTAGCGTTGGCCGTCGCACGGCAGTTAGGGCAGCCGAAGTGGGCGGATTGTCCGAGGCTGCACTTACAGTCACGGTAAACGGGTATCGAACCTACGTTCGAACTGAATCAGGGGAGGTGTGACTCCGTGGCTGTAGTGGATGATCTCGGTCATTCAGGCATGGACGTTCCGCCACCCAGCGAGGATTTCGGCCGCCAGCCGCCGCAGGACGCGGCCGCCGAGCAGGCGGTCCTTGGCGGCATGCTCCTGAGCAAGGACGCAATCGCCGACGTGCTGGAGAAGCTGCGTCCGGGCGACTTCTACAAGCCCGCGCACCAGAACGTCTACGACGCAGTCCTGGACCTGTACGGGCGGGGCGAGCCGGCCGACGCAGTGACGGTCGCGGCCGAACTGGATCGGCGCGGGTTGTTGCGCCGCATCGGTGGAGCGCCGTATCTGCACACGCTGATCTCGACGGTGCCGACGGCAGCCAACGCCGGGTACTACGCGGGCATCGTTGCGGAGAAGGCCTTGTTACGTCGCCTCGTGGAGGCCGGTACGCGCGTCGTGCAGTACGGCTATGCGGGCGCGGATGGCGCCGATGTCGCCGACATCGTGGACCGCGCACAGGCCGAGATCTACGACGTGACCGAGGGCCGCAATACTTCGGAAGACTTCGTGCCGCTCGAACAGCTACTCCAGCCGACGATGGATGAAATCGATGCGATCGCATCGGCGGGCGGGCTGGCGCGTGGAGTGCCGACGGGTTTCACCGATCTCGACGATCTCACCAATGGCCTGCATCCGGGGCAGATGATCGTCATCGCGGCGAGGCCAGGTATGGGCAAGGCGCTCAAGCTCGATACGCTCGCTTCCGACGCCGACGGGCTGGACGACGATGGGCGAGGTCGCCGTCGGCGATCAGCTGATTGGTGCCGACGGTAAACCGACGCGAGTGGTCGCGGCGACGGAGGTCATGTTCGGTCGGCCGTGCTTCGAGGTCGAGTTCTCGGATGGGACGATGATCGTCGCCGACGCCGAGCATCAATGGCTGACCGATACCGCGCGTCGCGCAAGTCAGCTCAGGCCGCTGCCGCCGGATACAACCGGACCAAGAATCAGCGCACGTTCGCCTCTGTTCGCACAACCCGGGAGATCGCCGAGACACTTCGGTGCACGACCATTGATCGCCGACTTAACCATTCCGTCGCCAACGCCGCGCCACTGCAAGCGCCGGAGCGAGACCTTCTCGTTCCGCCGTACACCCTGGGTGCATGGTTGGGCGACGGTACCAGCGTGGCTGCCCAGATCACCGCGGCAGATCCGGAAGTCATCCTGCGCATCGAGGCCGACGGCTTCGTCGCGCGCCCGTCCACCAGCGCGATGTACCGGTACCAACTGCGACTGCCGAACCCGGAGCCGCCGGCCGCGCGTGAATGTGTGGTCTGCGGTGCAGAATTCGTCCCGCAGACCAGCCAGGTTCGGACGTGCGGGCGTTCGTGCGGTGGGCGCGCGCGGTTTGTCTCGGAACAGGTTCCGATGCCGATCTGTGTACGTTGCGGCGAACCGTCGTGCGGACTCAAGCTGTGCCAGGAATGCCGCAACGCGGTAGGGACCCTGCAGGCGCGGTTGCGCACCATCGGTGTTCTGGGCAACAAGCACATCCCGAGCGAGTATCTGCGTGCCTCGGAATCGCAACGGCGAGCATTGTTGGCTGGATTGCTTGACACCGACGGCACGGTCACCGCAAGCGGCGCAGTCCAGTTCTGTGTCACTGACCGTCGGCTGGCGGCCGATGTCGCGGAATTGATTGTCAGCCTCGGCTATCGATGCCAAACCGCCCGGAAGCCGGTCAAGGGCCGTCGTGCCGATACATCGATCGCCTACATCCTCAACTTCTCGACGGAGGATGAAGTCTTCGGCCTGACGCGAAAGAGCCTCCTACACAAGGAACGTCGAGCCGGTCGTGGAACCGCGCGTTCGGCGTCGAGATTCATTGTCGTTGTGCGTGCCGTGGACAGCGTTCCGGTGCGGTGCGTCGAGGTCAACGATGCAGACCATCTGTATCTGGCTGGCGCGGGAATGATCCCGACGCACAACTCCACTCTGGGACTGGATTTCTTGCGGTCGTGCTCCATCAAGCACCGCATGGCGAGCGTCATTTTCTCGTTGGAAATGAGTAAATCCGAGATCGTGATGCGCCTGCTGTCGGCCGAGGCGAAGATCAAGCTCGCAGACATGCGCTTGGGCCGGATGAATGACGACGACTGGACCCGGCTCGCACGGCGGATGAGCGAAATCAGCGAAGCGCCTTTGTATATCGACGACTCACCGAACCTGACGATGATGGAGATCAGGGCCAAGGCGCGTCGACTCAAGCAAAAGTCGGACCTACGTCTGATCGTCCTTGATTACCTGCAGCTGATGACCTCCGGCAAGAAGGTCGAGTCGACGACAGCAGGAGGTCTCCGAATTCTCGCGTCAGATAAAGCTTTTGGCCAAGGAACTCGAAGTCCCTGTCGTCGCGATGAGTCAGCTGAACCGCGGACCGGAGCAGCGCACCGACAAGAAGCCGATGCTGTCGGACCTACGCGAATCGGGAAGTATTGAGCAAGATGCGGACATGGTGGTCCTGCTGCACCGGCCCGACGCGTTCGAGCGCGACGACCCGCGCGGTGGTGAGGCGGACTTGATCATCGCGAAGCACCGCAGCGGTCCGACGAAGACGATCACCGTCGCGCATCAGCTGCACCTGTCGCGTTTCACCAACATGGCCAAGGGCTAGCGGGCCGACAGAAGAGTTGTGGTTGAGCGTTGGGGCCATTAAAAGGCGGCCGTCGCTCGGTGCCAGGTTGGCGCACAGCCAGATTCCCCGATTGCGAACGAATCCAATTATGTCGTCGACGCCGGCGACAGAGCATTCGCGACGAAGGCGGCAGCCTGAACGGCCATCCCGTTCGTCTTATATGCGCTGTGCGCGGCGCGATCGAGTCCCCCCGGGAAGCAGACCGGATCTCCGGGGTCGCACAGTTGGAGGGTCTTGTCCGCATAGAGAGGGCCGACGGTGATGGGCGGTGCGCCCGCGTCGACCAGATTGAGAAACCAATTGTCGGGCGTACCGAACAGCACCACTGCTGCCACGTGATCGGCGACCGCGGGCGGCATCGGCCCGGTAACCCCGTCAGGCAAAGCCAATCCCGCCGGAACCGCGTCGAAGGTCGTGTAGGCGGCCACGGCGGCGCCCTGGGAATAGCCGCCAAGCACGATCTTGGTGTCGGGACAACTCGCGGCGATCGCCTCCACCTTGTTGCTGGCGTCGGCGACCCCTGGTCGGCAGCGGGAAGTCCAGCGAGGCGGGGTAGTTCACCCCGTAGACGTCTACGGGGCTAGCGCCCAGCCGGGCGTTCAGCGCGTCGATGAATGCTTGCCCGGTCTCGCCCACTCCGGGCGCCTCGAACGTTCCTCGCGCGAACACCACCTCCACCGCCGGGCAATTCGAATCCTCGGCGGCTGCCTGGACAGTCGCCTCAAGTCCCATCCGGTGTGTTGGGCGACGCGGTGGCTCCTGCCACCGAAGTTTAGCGGGCGGAAAGCGGCGATCAGTGCGGCACAGTTTGCCATGGGCGTTTCTTTCTTTCGTAGAAGTCCCTGCTGCTGCATAAAATCTCAGGCGCCGCGACCGGGTTCCGTTCTTCTAAAGAGCTTTTCACGAGTTGGTGGATACCGCAGTGAGTGGATCGATCTGGGGAAGGTCAGCAGTGGACGCAATTTCACGTTGCGCCGACACCTCGATGAGGCGGTCCGACAAGCCCTGGGTGATCAGCGTCCACGCATCGGAACCGAGTACCAGGCGACGCAGCGGCCGCTCTGCATCGGCGGCACGAATGATGGCTTCGGCAACCAGTTCTGGGCTGTCGGGCATCTCCTCAGTGCTCGGCGGCGGCTGTCGGCCGGACCGCCTCGGTAGGGTTTACTCACCGGCATCCTGGTGGCCGCGTCGAAGAAGCCGGTGCGCACCACCCCCGGTTCAATCAGGGTGGTGTGAATGCCGAACGGCTCCACCTCGTACGCGAGGGCGTCGAAGAAGCCCTCGATACCCCACTTCGTGGCGTGATAGACCGAGTAGGACGGGAACGTGATCTGCCCACCCATGCTCGACATCTGCATCAGCAGCCCACCGCCCTGCGCGCGGAGATGAGGTATTGCCGCGCGCGCGAGCTGTATGGAGCCGGTGAGGTTGGTGGCGATCAACGCCTCGATGTGATCGTCGTCGAGGTCTTCCGCGGCGCCGGACACTCCGTATCCCGCGTTGGACACGATGACATCGATCCGCCCCAAGGCGTCGAACGCCTCGTCGACGACGCGGCGGATGGCGTCGGCGTCGGTGACGTCGAGGGTTCGTCGCCAGAGCCGATCCCCGAAGCGGGTCGCCAAGGGGTCGAGATGTTCGGGCCGTCGAACGGTCGCCGCGACGGTGTGACCGCGCAACAGCAGGGTCTCCACGAGTTCGCGCCCCATCCCTCGGGATGTCCCAGTGATGAACCAGGTCTTGGTCATGACGATCCGTCCAGCGCGCCAAGCAGTTTCCATGGCAGGATGGGCAACTCGCGCACCCGCACGCCCACGGCGTCGTGCACGGCGGCCGCCACCGCGGCGTCCACCCCCGTTGCCCCAAGTTCCCCGATTCCCCGACCTCCGATCACGCTGGCGGCGTCGTCGTACTCGTCGATGAACGACACGTCGAGATCACGATGGGATGTCGGCGTTGACCGGTACCGCGACGTTCGACAGGTTCTTGGCCAGCCAGCGGCTGTGGACCGGCTCCTGGTCGCTCGCCTCCAACGTTGCCTTGCCCCAGCCCCAGATGATCCCCCCGATCATCTGCGCCCGCGCGGTCACCGGGTTCAGGATGCGTCCGGCGGAGTAGACGCCCACCGCCCGCCGCAGCCGGATCAGCCCGAAATCGCGGTCGACACCGACCTCGACGAAGACCGCCCCCCACGTGCGGATCGCCAACGGCGTGCCCTCGCCATCCAGGTTCATGCCGCCACCGGGCGGTGTGAACCGGCCCTCGCCGACGATCTCGCCGATCCCACGCAATGCCCGGGTGTCCGTGACGTCGATTCGTCGGCGGGCGAGCTGCTGCAGCGCATCCCGGGCTGCGAGTGCCACCGCACTGCCTGCGCTCATCGTCGTCGAGGAGCCGTAGGCCGGGCCGCCTGACGGCAGATTAGTATCACCCCAGTGGATTTCGACCCGTCCCGGTGGCACGCCGAGCTCCTCGGCGACGATCTGACTCAGTATCGTCTGCACTCCGGTTCCGATGTCCTGCACGTTGGTCTCGACGACTACCGTCCCGTCTTCGCGCAGCCGCACCCGAGCGGCACTGGGGAAGCGGAAGCTTCCCATCGTGCAGGTCGCCATGCCGTGCCCAATCAGCCACGGCCCGTCGGTACGCGGCCGGTCGTGACGCTCGTGCCACCCGTAGCGCCGGGCGCCTTCGGCGTAGGCCTCAGGCAGCCGGTTGCTCGACCACGGGCGGCCGTCGGCAGGACACACCTCGGCGAAGTTGGCCAGCCGCACATCCAGCGGATCCACTCCGGCCGCGTCGGCCAACTCGTTCATCGCGGACTCCAGCGCCCACTGACCTGTGCCTTCCAGCGGTGCCCGCATCGGCGTGGGCACGTTGAGGTTCACCCGTTCGATGAGCTGGCTGGTGCGGATTGCCGGCGACGCATACAGATTCCGACTCGACAGGGCCGCGGGTTCCACGTGCGTGTCGACCATCCCGGCGTTGTTGACCGCGATGTGCTCGATGCCCGTGAGTCGGCCCGAATCGTCGGCGGCCAGCCGTATCGTCTGCTCCATCCAGGGTTGGTAGCCGACATTGCTGAACTGATCGGCGCGCCGTAGGTGCAGCTTCACGGGTAGTCCGGTGACGCGGGCGGCAGCCGCGGCGAGAATTTCATGTGGCCAGATATAGCTCTTGGAGCCGAAGCCGCCACCGACGTGCGGGGCGACGATGCGGATTCGGCCGGGGTCGATACCCAAGGCCGCGGCGACCACCGGCGGCACCGTGGAGCTGGCTTGCACACTGTCCCAGAGCGTCAAGTCGTCGCCGTCCCACTGCGCGACCGTGCCTGACGTCTCCATTGCGTGATGGTGACGCGGGGATTGACGGTAGGTCTGCTCGATGCGGAGGGCGGCGCTCGACCACGCCGCATCCATGTCACCCTTTGTCGAAGTCGCCGCCAAACTCCCCCGGCGCCGGCTCACGCGCACCCGTCCCGAGAAGCACGGGATCGGTGCGCACGCAGTCGACGACCACAAGCGCCCGCCCGGCCTCGGCGGCCTCGACGGATTCCGCGATGACGATGGCGACGGGCTGCCCCTCGTAGTGAATATTGCTGTCACTGAACGGCATTCGGGTAACACCGGCCGGTTCTGAGAGCTTCGGAAAGTCCGGCAGTTCAGAAGCGGTGAGGACGGCTATGACGTCCGGAATTTCCTCAGCGGCGGTCGTGTCGACTCCGCGCAGTCGGCCGGCGGCCACCGGCGCCCCCACCAGCACCGCGAAAAGCATTCCGGCGGGGTGGTGATCGGCGGCGTAGCGTGCGACGCCGGTGACCTTCGCCGCTGCCTCGACCCGCGTGGTCGGGGCCGCCAGCCGTGGTCACCGTCATGCTGCACCGCCGGCGAGCAGCAACGCCCGGATGGCTGCGCGGCCGGCCAGCACCGTCTTGAAGCCGTTGTTCGGCAGGGGGCGCGCCGCCGACATGGCGCGGTCGATCACCGGCATCAGTTGCCTCCGGTCCAGAGAGAGCCCGATGAGGTCGGACTCGATGCCGTTCAGCCGCAACGGTTTCTGCGCGACCGAACCCAACGCAACCCTGGCCTCGCGGATGACACCGTCCTCGCTGCGCACCGTCGCCGCGGCCGAGACGATCGCGTATTCGTAAGACGCGCGCTCGCGCACCTTGACGTACGCCTGCCCCTCCTCGGGCCGCAGCGCCAGGCGATAGCCGATGATCAACTCGCCCGGTTCCAGCCGATTCTCCCGCAGCGGATTCCCCAAGCCGACCGCCTCCTGCTGAGTTAGATGGAAGTCGGTCATCGGGATGCTTCGGCTCCCGGCCGGACCGGTGATGTCGACCCACGCGTCCAAGGCGGCCAAGGCCACGGCCGGGTCTGACGGCTGCACCGCGACGCAGTCCTCGGTCCACCCGAAGATGGCCTGCCTTTCGTGATGTCCCGCCAGCGAGGAACACCCGCTACCCGCACTGCGCTTGTTGCAGCCCCACGGCAGCGGTTGTTCGGCCCGGAAGTACGGACAACGGCTGCGCTGCAGGACATTTCCCCCCATGGTGGCGCGGTTGCGCAGTTGCGCGGACGCCGCCTGACGGCACGCCGACGCCAACGCCGCCGCCCCGCTGTTCACCGCAGGGTGCGACTCCACGTCGTTGAGCGTCGCCAACGCCCCGATGGACAGCTCGTCACCGTGCACGGTGATGCCGCTCAGCTCGCTGACGTCGCCGATGTCGATGACGCTGTCATCGTCGGAGATGCCGAGCCGGAACCAGTTCAGCAATTCGGTGCCGCCCGCGATCACCGTGGCACTGATCGCGGCTCAACGCGGCCACCGTCGACGCGACATCGGTAGCACGGGCGTAGCCGAAATCCCTCATCGTTGAGTCTCAGCGGCGGCAGCCAGCACGGCGGCGGTGATCTGCGGGTAGGACGAGCACCGACAGATGTTGCCGCTCATCCACTCCCGCACGGTGTCCTCGTCTCCTGCGTGCCCCTCGGAGATGCAGGCGACTGCCGACAGTATTTGGCCCGGAGTGCAATACCCGCATTGAAACGCGTCCTGCTCGACGAACGCCCGCTGCACGGGATGCAGATCGCCGTCCGGCTCCGCCAGGCCCTCCACGGTCACCACCTCGCGGCCGTCGCACTGCACCGCCAGAGTGAGGCAGCCGTTCATTCGTTGGTCGTCGACGAGGACCGTGCACGTCCCGCAAGCGCCTTCGTTGCACCCCTTCTTGGCTCCGGTCAGGCCGACCGATTCACGAAGCCAGTCGAGGAGGGTGGTCCGGGCCTGCACCTCGGCTGCGACGTCGACTCCGTTGACGCGTAACTGTATTCGGGACCGCCGCTGGAACACCATAGCCGCCTCGGGCGAGTTCATCTCGCACCCTGCAAGTGGTGGATAGCGGCGGCCGCATTGCCACACAGGATCGACGCCTGGGTGGTCTCATCAACGCCGGAACTACCAACGTCGGCAACGGCTCGCTGCACCGGTCCGCGGAACGGGTAGTCCGATCCGAGCACGAGGCGACCGGACCCGACCGTGTCGAGCGCGCAGCGCAGAGCAGGCCGGTGAAACGAGCAGGTGTCCAGATAGGTCCTGGTTCGCAGGTAGGTCGGAATGTCGTGCCGGGCCGCGCCTCGGCCGCTCTGATCGATCAGCCTTTGGGACAGATACGGCAGGACTCCGCCGAGGTGCGGAATCATCAGTACGAGTTCCGGGTGTTCGTCGAGAGTTCCCGACAGCATCAGCCGGGCCGCCGCGATACTCGTCACGACCGGCGGACTGAGACTTGCGTTCAGGTTCCAGTCCGTGGCTCCTTCGACGGCCGGGACCAACGCGGGGTGCAGGAACAACGGCAGCCGCCGTGCGGATAGTTCCGCGTAGAACCCAGCAAGGCCGTCGTCGTCGAGCCGGCTGGTCGGGGAGACGTAGATCATGACGCCGGCCAGGGCCTGGGCGTCGGCGACCCGGCGTACCTCGGCGACCGCTATTGCGGGATCGGTGAGATCAACAGTGATCATTGCGCCCGCGTACTCAGCGTGCTCGGCCGCGGTGGCGAGGAGCTCGTCGTTGCATAGCCTGACGGCCACTGCGGTCTCATCGCGGTCGGCACCTGGGGGCACCGGCCACGGAAGAGAGATGACCGCCTTGCCGCCCGCTGCGGCAAGCTCGCGGCGACCCAGCTCCCCATCGCCGAGTTGGGGGAAGGCGTCGAGCACTCCACTCAGCGCCATCGGCGCGTCGGGGTCCCGGTCCACACCCGGTGGCCGCAGAAAGCTCGCTGGCGCGAGGTGGAAGTGGAGGTCGACGAACGTCACGATCGCCAGTTCAGCATCGGGCGGCGGCGCGCACACCCGTGCCGATCCCCGGTGTGGAGATCCCGCGAGTTTCCTGGGTTCCCCGGTGAGGTGCAGGTGGTTCGCTGTCAGGCATCCGCCGCCTGATTGCCCTGCTCGGCGGAGATCACCGTGCGACGATTCGTGCTGTGGCACTGGTCGGGCGTCATCGCGAGCAACAGGCGCTCGCCGAGCTGCTCGACGCCGCCCGGCGCGGCCACAGTGGCGTTCTCGTGCTGCGGGCGAGCCAGGCATCGGCAAGACTGCACTGCTTCACGATCTGGTGGATCGGGCCCCCGACTTTCGCGTCCTGTCGCTCAGCGGCGCCGAGCTGGAAAGGGAGATGGCTTACGCCGGCGTGCAACAGCTATGCGCACCGCTGATGGGGCTCATCGGCGGACTGCCCGAGCCGCAGGCCGATGCGTTGCAGGTGGCGTTGGGGCTCACCAACGGGGCGGCTCCCGATCGCCTGCTCGTGGGGCTTGCGTTGCTGACGCTGCTGGGCGCGGCGAGCGGTAACTCACCACTCTTGTGTGTCGTCGATGACGCGCAATGGTTGGATTCCTCGTCGGTGCAGGCGTTGGCCTTCGTCGCCCGCCGAATTCAGGTGGATCCGGTCGTGATGGTGTTCACCTCCCGGGACTCGGGCGCCGACGCCCTCGTGGGCCATCGTGAGCTGATGCTGAGCGGCTTGACCGATCGCGACGCACGGTTGTTACTCGCCACCATGGTGCCTGCCCGACTTGACGAGCGGGTGCGCGAAACCGTTCTCGCCGAGGCAAACGGAAACCCGCTCGCGTTGCTTGAGCTGCACAAGGCGTTGACCCCGGACGGTCTGGCGGGCGGCTACGGGCTGCCTGGTGCAACGTCGGCCGAGACGTACATCGAGCGTACCTTCGTCGAGCAGATGAGCGAACTTCCCTCCGCTACAAGACTATTGCTCATAGTGGCGGCCGCGGAACCAGCGGGCAGACCAGAATGGATCTGGTCTGCGTTGAGCAGCTCGGGGATCGGCCCGGAGGCGGCGGATCCTGCCGAAGCGGCCGGTCTGATCATCGTCGACCGGGGGGTGCGGTTCCGTCATCCTCTGATTCGCGCGGCGGTCTATCGCAGCTCGTCGGCGTCGCAGCGGCGGCGAGCGCATGCCGCCTTGGCGTCGAGCATTACCGGGCCCACGGCCGACGACTATCGGGCCTGGCATCGAGCCCACGCGACGGACACCCCTGACGTGCACATCGCCGACGAGCTGGAACGTGCGGCCGGGCGTGCCCGCGCTCGCGGAGGCGTCTCCGCCGCGGCATCGTTCCTGGAATACGCCGCCCGGCTCACACCCGACGCAGGCGAGCGGGCCCGCCGGACGCTGGATGCTGCCATGGCCAATCTCGATGCGGGTATGCCGGAGCCTGCCGCTCGTCTGATTGCCGCGGCCTACGACTCCACCGACGACGAACTCCTCGCTGCTCGTTGCGAATTGCTGCGCGCCAAAATGGCTTTCGCCGCCAGCCGCGGCGTCGACGCACCGCCACTTCTGTTGGCCGCGGCCAAACGGATGGAACAGCTCGACCCACTCGAGTCGCGAAAGGCTTATCTGGGTGCGGTGATGGCGTCGATCCTCGTCGGCCGGTTGTCGACTGAACAGCACAACTCGGCACCGTCCGTCGCGGAGGCCGCACGCCGGGCGCCGGCCGCGCCGACCCGCCGCGGTTCATCGACCTCTTGCTGGACGGTCTGATCCTGCGGCTGACCCGCGGGCACGTCGCTGCGGCAGGCTTGCTCCAAGACGCGATCCGTGCGTATCTTCGCGAGTGGGAGACCGAGGCCCCCGACCCGCGCTGGCACGATCTCACCGCGCGCGTGTGTCTCGATCTGTTCGACCAGGACGCCCACAACTTCCTGACCGCCAGGGAGGTCGAGCAGCTGCGCGCCTCGGGTGCGTTGACCATGCTGCCCGTGGCGCTGGTGACGTATTCAGGCGTCTGTGTCACAGCGGGCAAGTTCGAGCAGGCGGCCGCGCTACTCAACGAGTCCGAGGCCATCATCACGGCGACCGGTGCCCCCGTGCGGGCGGCGATCAGGACCTACCTCGCCGCCTATCGCGGACAGGAACAGCTGTGCCGCGACGGTGTACGAGAGACGATCGATGGCGCCGCGAGTCGCGGTGAGGGATATGACATTTCGATCGCCCTGTACTCGGAGGCGATCATGCACAACGGATTCGGCCGGTATCAGGTAGCGATGGAAGCCGCCGCCTCCGGCGCGCGATACGACGACCTCGGAATGTGCGGCTACCTGCTCGTCGAATTGGTGGAGGCAGCGGTGCGCTGCAAGGAGCACGAGATCGCCACCGAGGCGATCGGTCGGCTGCTTGAGCGCACCGAGGCCAGTGGCACCGAAACCGCACTCGGGGTGGCAGCCCGTTCCACCGCGCTGGTGTCCGATGGTTCGGTCGCCGATGTTGCGTATCGAGACGCACTGGTGCATTTGGAGCGCAGTCCCGCCGTCGTCTACCTGGCGCGCACGCACCTGCTCTATGGCGAGTGGCTTCGCCGCGAGAAGCGGCGGGCCGATGCCCGCACCCAGTTGCGGGTCGCGCATGACATGTTCGCGCGGATGGGTGCTGACGCCTTCGCGCGCAGAGCACAACGTGAGCTCGCGGCCACCGGCGAGACGGTGTACGTCCAAGCGAGCGACGCCACTTCCGACTTGACCGCGCAGGAGAGTCGCATCGCGCTCCTTGCGCGCGACGGTTATACGAACGTCGAGATCGCCGGGCAGCTGTTCATCAGCCGGCGCACGGTGGAGTGGCATCTCGGCAAGATCTTCGCCAAGCTCGGGGTTACCTCGCGACGAGAGTTGAGGACTGCCCTCGGCAAGACGCCATGAGGGTCATACCCGGGACTCTCACGGGTTCGCTCGAGCGGTGATCCTGCTGGACTATTCGCGTGAAGATCGTCGTCGTGGGTAGCGGTGCGCTGGGAGCGGCGGTCCAAGAAGTCCTCGCGCGTGCCGCTGGTGTCCAGACGACCGGACTGGACCAGGACTACGAGGTTGGGCCAGGTGCGTGGCACGGGTGCCGTTGTCGGCAGCGTGGTGCTGCGGACCAGACCATCAAGGCGGGAACGAGAACAGGTTCACATCGTCTACGCCGATGACGGAGACCCGCGCGCGTGAGCCTCTCCATTCAGCAGCTTCGTCGACCGGACTGAACAGATCGTCGCCAGTAACGACCTGTTGAGGGACGTGTTCTCAGGCTGTGGCGTCGATCGCGCTTACAGTGATTTCGAAAGGGCCCTGCTGTTTGTCGAGAATGTAAACCGAAACCTGGCTGATGCTCGAAGGGTCAAGCGTCTGCGGCGCGTCGGGGGCGGGATCTAGGCGCATGCCAACCGGCTGGAAGCCGTCGATGGGCAGATCGTAGATCCGCTGGACGGCGGCCTCGGTGGGGAAACGCTGGATGTAGGACCATCGCTGCTCTGCAGTGCCCACCTTCAACAGGTAGGTCTTACCGTCACCAAGAGCGTGTACGCGCAGCGATTTCGCGCCTGTCGCTTTTCGCCCGATATCGGGGTCCTGCGGACTGCGGGCCGAGGCGAACCCGCCGTTGTTCTCGAGCGAGATGTCGCCGGAGAACACGAGGCCACCGTCGCCGTAGGTGATCCTCGAGGTGGACATACCGCCCATGACAGGGTCGTTGACCGTCGTCCAGTCGGCCACCTCGCTGGCATCGTCGAGGTCGACGAGAGCGACGGACGAAGGAGGAGTCGCCGGCACGTTCGTCGTCTCGTCTGCGCTGGCGGTTCGCCCGGTGCTTCCGCACGACACCGTCAGAAACGTCAAGCAGACGAACAAGATGCTGATCTGGCCCCGCCGCCTCTGGCCCTCGAATGCGTGGGGCCGACAACGTCCCATAAGTTGGCACCTCACCGCACTGTCTCCGGCATCAACACCGACTCGGATTGGCACTCATCTCGCGGCTTCGCATGGGCATACCATCGATCACTTCATAGATTGATTGAAGATCCGGTACCGCGTTGACGCGCAGTTTCTCGCCGCCGTCTTTTCCGATCAACACCACGCTGAAGGCGTCTTCACCAATCGCAAACCGGTTGAACAACCGTTGTGACTCATCGGCGTTGATAGCCTGACCATCGAGCGTGCTGTCGCCCGCGGTCACCACGAGGCCGATCACCATGTCACGACTGACAAAGTCACATCGACTGGCCTCGATTCGGCTCAGCGTTTCAACGAGCCGTGGGTCGCTGTCCGTCGGCGCAAACACCAGTAATGGACGACGTTCCCAGCGATAGTCACTCAGTTCGGCAGCCATGGCAGTAGCAGATCCGAGGGCAGTGCTCATTATGAGAACAATCAGCGTGAGTGCCAATCGCCGAACACCGCGCTTCTTCACCAAACTAGTTCTCGACATTAGTTCTCGACGTTACCGACTCGGGCCCGGTTGTCGAGATGTGCCAGCCGTGGCACCTACCGCGTGATCTACAGAATTGACGATGAACGCCAACGCGTGACGTCGTCGGCGTGTTCCACCGTGGGGACGCCTACCGTGGCCGATAGCAGCGCTGCGTGTGCAGGCTTGTGTCCGCATGAGCCCGATCTGTGCGGTCAGTCGGCGCGATAGGCAGAAACCGTGGTCGAGTCATCCGATGTGCCGGCAAAACCAAAGAGCCGGCGACCCCGTGGGTTACCGGCTCTGGCCCGCGACGGTGTCGCGTCAGCGTTGTGCGACCTCATCGCGCTGGGCAATAGCCAACAGTTCCTCGCGAACCGTTGAGGCGGGGAGGCTGCTGATCCGCGCATAGAGGCGGCGCCGTTCTCTTGACCGCTTGGCATTGGCGCGGTACTGCTTGATGGACATTCCTTTTCAACTCCTTGATTACACCCGGATCTCGGGGGCCTTGACGGCGCTTGGCGTCGGGTACCGGGGATCGCCCGCTGAGCCGACCAGACCTATGGTCCTTGTTAAATCTGCGTAAAGCAACCTGCGACGTATGAGATTCAATACACCTCAACGCATTTGGGTACGAAAGCAGAGTTGCCCGCGGCATCGGCTGTGTGGCGGGCAACATGTCACCCCTACTGTGGCGAAGCCCACATGCGATCCACGCCCAGCCCCTGGCACTGCTCACGGCGACCATGATCGAGGAGTCGCCGCGCGAACAGCGTCGCTGTGTGATGTTGCCAGCTGACCCGCGCGCAAACAGTCCGCGCTGGGACTTCGCGCGGAGATGTCCATGGTCCGTCGCGGGAGCGCACCGCATCCGCGACTAAGCTCGCTGCGGTGTCGACCGGGCAAGAGGCGAAGCGACGAGCCATCGT
Organism: uncultured Actinomycetota bacterium; assembly: GCA_963843135.1. Classification (GTDB taxonomy): domain Bacteria; phylum Actinomycetota; class Actinomycetes; order Mycobacteriales; family Mycobacteriaceae; genus Mycobacterium. The sequence continues at coordinate 9,093 of CAWJJA010000013.1, read as the reverse complement.
CGAGGTTCTGTTCCGCGCCGCACAGGACTGCGTGAGCGTTCAATGAGCAGCGGGCATTCGTCCAAAGCGCGATCGCTGACCATCGTCGCCGTCGCCTACCTGATCGCGATCGGAGCCGGCGCGGCATGGTTGGTCGCGGGACCTGCCACCGGCAGGGCCTGGTTGGACGCCCTCATCGCCGATGTTCTCGCAACCGGCGTGATCTTCGTGTTCAGCCGGGCCTTCCAAAATTCCAGTTTCTACGACGCCTACTGGAGCGTGGTACCGCCGCTGTTGCTGCTCTACTGGTGGCTGGTCGCCACCAACCCCGACTCACTGCGGTCGCTGCTGATCGCAGTCGTCGTTGTGCTGTGGGCGATCCGACTCACCGGTAATTGGCTGTACGTCTTTCCCGGTTTGCACCACGAGGATTGGCGCTATCCGAAGTTGAAGGCGAGTGCGGGGCGCTGGGAGTTCTTCGCCGACCTGTTCGCCATCCATCTCATTCCCACGGTCCAGGTTTTCCTGGGCATGATCCCGGTCTACGTCGCGGTGACCCGTCCGGGACCTGGCCTGCCGTGGCTGGCATGGACGGCCTTCGTCGTGGGCATCGCGGCCGTCACGGTCGAGTTCGTCGCCGACCTGCAGATGCACCGATTTGTCGCGGCTGCCCGGCCCGGCGAGGTAATGGACCGCGGATTGTGGAGCTGGTCGCGGCATCCAAACTATTTCGGGGAGTTCAGCTTCTGGCTGTCGCTGGCCCTGTTCGGCGTCGCCGCCGCTCCCGCGGACTGGTGGTGGCTCGGCATCGGCGCGGTGGCAATGCTCGTCATGTTCCTCGGCGCGAGCATCCCCATGATGGAGGAGCGCAGCCTAGAGCGGCGACCGAATTACGCCGACGTCGTCAACCGGACATCGCGGTTCGTGCCGCGGCCGCCACGCGCATCTGGGCGGGATCCTAGGTCACGCGAGGGCCCCCATTGAAGTAGCAGCGCCGCCCTGGCGCGGAGTAACGGGCAACGCTGCCGACGTCCTGATGATGTGCCGGTGTCACCAGTAAGAGGCGAAATTGGCGCTCGCCTGAGAGGCGTTGAGCGATGGCGTAGTTGGGCCGGTGCTGCAGGATCGCGGACCATGCCGTGACGCGTTGGGCGCTGTCGAGCAGGGACCGCGATCAATAGACCACGCAGTGCGTCGCCCCGCCGTCGACGGCAATGGTCTGTCCCGTCACAGCTCCACTCAGTGGAGACGCGAGGAAGACCGCCATTGCGGCCACGTCGGCAGGCTCGACCATCCGTCCCACCGGAACCTCCTTGGCTCGTACGGCCTCGGCCTCGCTGAAGCTCATGCCCAAACGCGCCGCGAGCTCGGCGATTCGTGGTGGGTGGCGATCCGTGTTGGTCACCCCGGGATGGACCACATTCACGGTGATGCCATCCGATGCAACGTCGGCGCTCAGGCGCTTGGCGAAATTGGCGACGAACGCATTGCCCAGGCCACTCGCAAACCCGCCTCCTGGCCCGGCCACTGCGCGGGCTGACGTACCGCCGAGCAAGATCACCCTGCCATGACCGGACGCTCGCAGGTACGGCAAGGCCGCGCGAGTCACACGCACAGAAGTCAAGCCCTTACCGTTCACCCTTTCCATGAGCTGGTCGTCGGTGACCACCTCGAGGTCGGCCGGGTGAGAGTCGACGTTGGTCGATGCGTTGCTCACGAGGATGTCCAATCCACCGAATGCCGACGCGCACTCGACAACCGCACGCCGGCAGTCGTCGGCGTTCAGCAGATCCATGACGATCACCGCAGTCTTGACTCCCTCGGCCTCGACGAGTTCGGCGGTCGCCTCCAGCGGCTCGCGCGTCCGTCCGCACACCGCCACGTGAACGCCCTCACGCGCCAACGCCACCGCGATCGCCTGGCCTATGCCACGACCGCCGCCCGTGACCAGCGCGGCTTCGTTACTGAGTTGCAGATCCACAGCTCTCCTCTTCTCGGCGTCGATACCTAATACCTACGAGGCGCACCATTTCGCCGACGTTTCCATGCACGTTCGCACGGCAGCCCGACCGCCGCGGTGGACCTGGCGTGGACGCCCTGGCGCAGGTGGGATCGACTAGGCCTAGCGGCGATCGTAGCGATGAGCAGCGGCTCGGACGTGGGTCAATCGCCACGCACGATCGAAAGGCACACGAAATGTTCGCTCTGCCAAAGTGGCACCATGATGCGACCGCTCGATCGTCACGACCGGGGGAACCCGCACGAGGACCAGCGCGACGACGCCCTCCGCCGTTTCTTCAGCCTCGACTCCGTCGGGACGCGATGACTGTCACCGCCGGAGCCCGGCTGCGCGTCGGGATGCACATTGGTGGCGAGCAGGTGTCGGCCGTAGGCGGCCGGTGGTTCGACAGCATCGACCCGTTCACCGGCCAGGCGTGGGCCGAGGTCGCTCGGGGCGACGCCCGCGACGTCGAGCGGGCCGTCGCGGCCGCCCACGCCGCCTTCGTAGACGGCCCATGGTCCGAGATGACCGCGACCGCCAGGGGCAGGCTCCTGCATCGAGTCGGTGACCTCGTGCTGGACCACCTCGACGAGCTGGTGGCGGCCGAGAGCCGCGACAACGGGAAGTCGTATGCCGAATTGCAAGCGGCGCTGCGGACGATGGCTGGCTGGTACCACTACTACGGCGGCCTGGCCGACAAGGTCCAAGGCGACGTCATCCCGGTCGACCGGGATGACGCGCTGAACTACACGCTGCACGAGCCGTACGGAGTGGTGGTCGCCATCCTCCCGTGGAACTCGCCGCTGCGGCTGGCGTCGTGGAAGCTGGCGCCGGCCCTGGCCGCCGGCAACACGGTCGTCGTAAAGCCCTCGGAGCACACCTCGACGTCGATCGTCAGGATGATGGGCCTGCTCGCCGAGGCGGGCTTGCCGGACGGCGTCGTGAACGTTGTGAGCGGCTTCGGTCCCGACGTGGTGCCGCCGCTCGTAGAGCATCCCCTCGTCCGTAAGGTTTCGTTCACCGGCGGGGCGGTCGCCGGCACCGTCGTCGCCGAGCTTGCCGCTCGCGCTGGCAAGCCGGTCACGCTCGAGCTCGGCGGGAAGTCTCCGCATCTCGTCTTCGCCGACGCCGATCGGCGTCGGGCGGCTGCCGGTGTCGCCGCGGGCGTGTTCTCCTCCGGCGGCCAGACGTGCCTCGCAGGATCACGACTCATCGTCGCGCGGTCGGTGCACGACGAGCTCGTCGAACGGGTGGTCGCCATCGCCGAGAAGGTCCGCTTCGGCGATCCTTCCGACCCCGCCACCGATGTCGGGCCGGTGGCGACCGAGAAGCAGTTCGAACACATCATCGGCTTCATCGACCGGGCCCGCGCCTCGGGGTCCACGCTCGTCACCGGCGGGCGCGCGGTCGAGGCGGCCGGTTGCCCGCGCTTCGTCGCACCGACGGTGTTCACCGACGTCGACCCCGCGAGCGAGCTGTTCCAGGAGGAAGTGTTCGGTCCGGTCCTGGCCGTCACCGCGTTCGACAGCGAAGCGGAGGCGGTAGCGCTCGCCAATGGAGTCGCCTACGGTCTCGCCGCCGGCGTCTGGACGCGCGACCTCAGCCGGGCCCACCGGGTCAGCCGCCGGTTGCAAGCAGGGACGGTATGGGTGAACGGCTACCGCTACACCACGCCGCAGTCGCCGTTCGGCGGCTACAAGGCCTCGGGCCTCGGCCGGGAGAGCGGTGTCGATGCCATCGGCGAGTACCTGCAGACCAAGAGCGTGTGGATCGACCTCGGCGACACCGGGGAACCAGAGGCGACCAGCGATGAGTGATGATGTGTATGAGTTGTACGCCATCCGGTACGGCACGAGCCCGCGTCGGCGGCGAGTCGAGAATTTCATGTGGGTCGCGCCTGACGATCCCCACGACACGCCGATGCCGATGGACTTCTTCGTCTGGGCGGCCGTCTCGTCATCACGCGTGGTCGTCATCGACACCGGCGCCGACGAGCGCACCTGTGTAGCCCGCGGGCACCAGTTCCTCCGTTGCCCGACGGAGGGCCTCGGCCTCATCGGCATCGACGCCACCGAGGTCCAGCAGGTGGTGACGACACACCTGCACTGGGATCACGCCGGCAACCTGGCCTCGTTCCCGAAGGCGCAGCTGCACCTGCAGCGCAATGAGCTGGCGCACGCGTCCGGCCCGTGCATGGCCCGGCCGTTCCTGCGACGCCCCTACGACCCGGAACAGGTCGCCGCCTATCTCCGACGCGCCTACGCCGGGCGCGTCACCTTCCACGACGGCGCCGACGAGATCGCGCCGGGGCTGTCCATCCACGCGGCAGGCGGCCATACGCCCGGCATGCAAGTGGTACGGGTCAACACCCGGCGAGGCCAGGTCGTGCTGACGTCCGACGCGTCCCACTTCTACGAGAACCTCTATGCCGAGAACCCGTTCCCGGTGCTGGTGAGCACCATCGACTACGTCGAGACGTTGCACCGCTTGCGGGATCTGGCCGAAGGCCCCGACCACCTGGTCCCGGGGCACGACCCGTTGGTTCTCGCGAGCTATCCGCCGGCTCGGCCTGAGCTGGCTGGCGTGGTCGCCCGCCTCGACGTCGACCCGACGAAGCCTACGGAAGCGGTCCCAGCATGAAGGTAAGGGCAGCGATCCTGTGGGAGCAGGGGCACCAGCCCCACCAGAACGGCCCACTCGCCGTAGAGGAGGTCGACCTCGACGGTCCCGGCCCCGGCGAGTTGCTGGTGCGAATCACGGCTGCGGGACTGTGCCACTCGGACTTGTCGGCCATCACCGGAGACCGGCCGCGCACCATGCCGGCCGTCATCGGCCACGAGGCGGCCGGCGTGGTGGAGGAAGTGGGAGCGGGCGTCGATGGGCTGGCCGTCGGCGACCAGGTGGTGATGGTCTTCGTCGCCAGCTGCGGCCAGTGCGAGTTCTGCGGCTCCGGCCGGCCGAACCTGTGTCAGTCATCGTGGTCGGCTCGCACCGCCGGGACGCTCCAGACCGGGAGCCGGCGTCTTTCGATCGACGGCCGGTCGCTGCATCACTACAGCGGGATCTCCGCCTTCGCCGAGCGGGCGGTGGTGGTGCCGAGTTCGGTCGTGCGGATCGATCCGGACGTGCCGCCGGAGGTGGCCGCGATCTTCGGCTGCGCGGTGATCACCGGCGTCGGTGCAGTGGCCAACACAGCGCGCGTGCCGGCCGGTGCGTCGGTGGCGGTGGTGGGCCTCGGGGGCGTCGGCCTGAGCGCGCTGTTGGGATCGGTCGCCGTCGGCGCAGGACGCATCGTCGCAGTCGACACCAACGCGGCGAAGCTCGAACTGGCCCGCACGCTGGGGGCCACCGACGTCTTCGACGCCACCGACCCGTCGTGTGCGGAGGCGATCGTCGATGCGTTGGACGGCGGTGTTGAGTTCGCGTTCGAGATGGCGGGCGCGGCGGCCGCCGTCGAACTGGCGTGCGCGGTCACGAGACGAGGTGGCACGACGGTCGTCGCGGGCCTGGCGAAGCCGAGTGCGCGGCTACCGGTCCAGTTGTCCGCGATGGTCGCAGACGAGAAGGTGCTGCGCGGCAGCTACATGGGGAGCTGCGTGCCGCGTCGTGACATCCCTCGCTTCGTCGAGCTCTACCGGCAAGGCCGTCTGCCGGTCGACCGGTTGCGCTCCGCCACATTGCCACTCGACGAGATCAACGCCGGCTTCACTCGGCTGGCGGCCGGCCAGTCGGTGCGCGACGTGGTGGTGCCCTAGCAATTCCGGGCGGCCCGGCAGACAGCCGACAGGGGCGAACGTGACCCCAAAAGCGAAATCCTGGGGACATGAATCCGTAGATACCGTCGCAGGACATAGGACTCGTCAGGGTGACGGGCGAGCGTAGGAGGCATGCTGAGATGGACCATCTCGACGGACGTGGGAATCTGATCGGAGTGGTCGCGTGACGGGCGATCCGCAGATGACGTCGTGGTCCGACGACCTGGCTGCCGACGTCGTTGTCGTCGGAGGCGGCAACGCCGCCATGTGTGCCGCCCTCGCCGCCCGCGAGCGCGGCGCCAAGGTGCTCGTGTTGGAGCGGGCGCCCGAAAACGAGCGGGGTGGGGACACGGGGTTCACCGCCGGCGCCATGCGCGTCGTCTACGAGTCCGTCGATCAGCTGCGGGAACTGGTGCGCGACCTGAGCGAGGAAGAGCTGGCCACCACAGACTTCGGCGTCTACTCGGCGTCGGCGTTCTACGACGACATGGCGCGGGTCACCAAGTACCGGGCCGACCCCGAGCTCGTCGAAATGCTGGTGGAACAAAGCCACGCCACCCTCCGGTGGATGGCCGACCTCGGCATTCGGTTCGTCCCCGCCTACGGCCGCCAGGCATTCAAGGTGGGCGACATCGATGCGATTTTGGGGTGGACTCACGATCGACGCCTCGGGCGGCGGTCCGGGGCTCGTCGAGGCGGAGCACACCCTGGCGGCCAAGGCAGGCATCGAGATCCGCTACGGTGCGCCGGTGCTGCATCTCCTCGCCGACGGTGACGGCGTCCACGGTGTGTCGGCGAAGATCGACGGGAGAATCGTCGATGTGCCGGCCGGCGCCGTGGTACTGGCCTGCGGCGGCTTCCAGGCGAACGTCGAGTGGCGCACGCGCTACCTCGGGCCCGGATGGGACCTCGCCAGGGTGCGGGGCACGCGGTTCAATACCGGCGAGGGGCACCGCATGGCCTTCGAGGTCGGGGCGTCGCCTGCCGGCCACTGGTCCGGCTGCCACGCCGTGGGCTGGGACCGCAACGCCCCCGAGTTCGGCGACCTCGCGGTCGGGGACGGTTTCCAGAAGCACAGCTATCCGCTCGGGATCATGGTCAATGCCGACGGCCGCCGTTTCGTCGACGAGGGCGAGGATTTCCGCAACTACACCTACGCCAAGTACGGCAGCCGCATCCTGGCCCAGCCGGATCAGTTCGCGTGGCAGATCTTCGACGCCAAGGTGGTGCACCTTCTGCGAGATGAGTACAGGATCAAGCAGGTGACCAAGGTGCAGGCTGACACGCTCGAGGAGTTGGCCGCCAAGCTGGAGGGCGTCGACGCCGAGCAGTTCCTCGCCCACATCGCGGAGTACAACGAGGCGGTGATGACCGAGGTGCCGTTCGACCCCTCTGTGAAGGACGGGAGAGGTACCCGTGGCCTGGCTGTGAAGAAGTCGAACTGGGCCAATCGTCTCGACGAAGCGCCATTCGTCGCCTTCCAGGTGACGTGCGGCATCACCTTCACCTTCGGCGGCCTGCGCATCACGCCTGACAAGGCGGCGGTGGTGTCCAACGAGGGCGTACCGATCCGCGGACTCTACGCCGCGGGTGAGATCGTGGGCGGGCTGTTCTTCCACAACTATCCGGGCGGTACGGGTCTCACCGCCGGGTCGGTATTCGGCCGTATCGCCGGCGAGGCGGCCGCCGAGCACAGCGGGCGCTGACCGACAAAGGTCGACGGCCGACACGGCGGTTCCTGTCCACTTCGGTGGGGAATGTACGACACCGCGCTCGACGCCCACGCCGGATGGGTCGAGCGGGTCTGAGCGAGTGCCGGTGCGTCGCCGCCGGCCGCGCCGACACCTATTCCCGCGTCGCCTAGCGGTTGATCCAACGCCGTCCGTCAGTCAGCGGCGGTGTGTTGACTGACGGGTGGGCGAGTCGACGTGGAGAACTAGCATTCGGTGTCAACCTGCCGCCGTGCCGACGACGGTCGCTTTCCAGGCGTCGAGCAGGAGGGCGACGGCCGCCGCCGGCGACGACGTCGAGTCGAACGCCTCGACGAGCGACGGGCACTCGGCCCGTGCCCAGGTGCGGCACCTTTTGGCGATATCGTCGCTCGACCAGCCGCTCGAGTCGCCGTTGCCCTCGAGTTGCAGCACCCGCCCGCCCGCCATATGCAGTTCGAGCCGGGCCTGAAGTGCAGTGAGTTCAGCGGCCGGATGCACGACCACGGCTCCGGGGGGGACCCGCCGACGTGTGGGAGGCTCCGCGATGGCGGCGCTGACGAGGTCGGGAATGCTGGCTACCCCGAGCTGGCGCCCCGCACCGTCTGTTGCGTATCCCGCTGCGAACGGCGCCACATGGACGACGACCTTGTTCACCGGCTCGGCGATATCCCCGGCCCCCTCAAGCGCTGCGATGATGGCCTGGGCGAACATCGGCGCCGCGTACTGCTTGAACGTCACGCGCATGATGGCCGGTATCGGGTCGTGGTGGGGCCGCTCCCATGGCTCCCCGAGCACCTTCGCCGCCATGGATTCGAGTGCCCCCGCGGAGCCACGCACGCCCCCTCCGCTGGCGGCACGGGCGGCATAGACGCCGGCAAGAGCGAACAGTCCAGGCTGGAGTCGCCAGTCGTCTCCGGCGAGAGATCGGATGTCTCCACCCATACATGCGGCAGCGGTGCGCAACGCGGAGACGGCGTCGTCGTCGTCGAGGTCGAGGACCACCGCGGCCACAGATGCGGCTGTGACGGGTGCAGTGAGTGCCGCCAGACGCCAACCGGCTTCCGACGCTCGTGGCGTCAGGCCGTCGGTGAGGCTTCCGGCGATCGCATAGCCGACGGCCACCGCCTGCAGCAACTGTGCGGCGTCGTCGGCGCGTTGCAGCGCGAGCGCCGTCGGGACCACCACGAGCCCCGGGTGGGCCGCGACTCGGTAGGAGTCCTCCCGGTTGAAGGCGTGCATGAGCAGGGAATTGGCAACGATCGCCGACGTGGTGTCGGTGCTCTGCTCGAGCCCGGTGACCTTCGCGGGGCCGTCACCGGCGCTCAGCGCCCGTGCGACGTTTCGCCAGCGCGGGTCACGAGCCGAACGGACCATCTCCATCACGCCGACCCGCAAGCAGTCGAGAGCTCGCCATCGGACCTGGTCGGCCGTCGAATCCTGTAGCGCCTGTTCCCACAGGGCGCGGAGTGCGTCGGCGCTCATCGGAGGCCGTGTCGATGTTCGATGCTGCTCCAGAGCGTCGCCAACGTCACACCGGCCTCGGACTGACCACGCGGCTTGCCGGGCGGGAGGCTCACAGTACCGGCTCGGTCGCGTCTCCGCGCCGGCGACGGCCCAGCGCAGCGCGCGCCGACGACAAGCTCGT
>CAWJJA010000012.1:0-31389 GCA_963843135.1 uncultured Actinomycetota bacterium | reverse complement strand
GGTAGCCGTAGTACACGGCCATGAACGGCAATGTGAATGCGCCCTCGATGACGAGTGCAACCAGGCAAACCAGGACCGCTCGTTTGATCCACTTGTGCATCTGCGCGTAGTACGGCGTGGTGCCCGGAGGGAGGTCCTCTGGCTTCTTGTCCTCGGCGGATTCGGGCGTTGTTGAACTCACAGCATGTACTCCTCGAATCGGTTCAGTCGGAGAAGATTTCGCGGTTGACCGTGTGCAGGTAGGGGATCGCCAGGAACGGCGTGATGTAGAAGATGTCGTAGAGCCACCAGCCGATGACCGGGAAGACGACACCGGCATAGCGGACGTCGGCGTACATCGTCATGTTGAACACGTACAGGCACCAGATGAGCACACCCATCCAGCAGGTGATGATCATCCACTGATGGCCCCAGCGCTTCATCTGCAGGAACCCGATCGCCGCGGCGCACCGCATCGCGAAGACTGTGACGATCATCCCGAACACCATGGACTTCTCGCCAGGCCCCGCCGCGCCCCCGACCCAGAATTCGTTGTAGTGCCAGAAGTAACCGGCATCGAACATCGCACCCCAGCCGACCATCAGCACGCGGTTGACCAACGTGTGGTTGGCGACGAGATCAAGCGCCCAGCCCAGGCTGTTGAGCATCCCGTCGATCAGGACGAGGTAGCCGATCAGGGTGACGATCATCGGCCGCATCGACAGTCCGGCGCGCGCGGCCTGCCGCTGCAGGAACACCCCGCGCAAGAAGATGGGCAACCCGATTATCCCCGGGGCCCACATGCCCATCAGTCCGGCGCCGACGATCATCCACTTGTCCGCCCGGCGTTGTGCGAGCCGCGACTCTTCGTCGTGTTCTTCGAGGCTGACCGTGCCGCCCGACCGTACGTCCAGGCTCACAACTCCCACCACCCGCGGGCGAAGGACATGTAGAGCTGAATTCCGAACATCGTCGCCAGATAGCCGTAGATGACGATCTGCAGGACGATGAGTGCCCTCTTGCGCTTCGTTCCTTCTGGTCCATGTCGCGGCGACTCCCTTCCCTAACGTGTCGTGGTCGAACTGTCGGCGTCGGCCAGGCTGGCCGCCGCGACTTCGCGCAATCCCTCTGAGATGGCCCCGTCGCTCGAAAGGGGCGCGAGAATGCAGGCTTCTGCCGCCTCCAATTCGCTTGCGCCAGCAGCGATCAACTGCGCCGCGGTGACGAGTACGCGGGTGGACGGGGGTTCGAAGTGAAACGCCTCGTCGGCGGTCCTGATGGCGGTAGCGCACTGCACGAGTCGTTGCGCCGTCGCCAAGTGCGATGCCTGCCTCGGCGACGATCACCTCGGCCTCCCGCTGGGGCTCCAGGTAACGCATCGGCAGCGTGACGAACCGCTGACGAAACGACGGCTTGAGTTCCTTCAACGAACTGCGGTAGGCGGGGTTGTAGGAGCACACGAGCATGAACGCCTCTGGCGCCTGTACGACCTCGTCCGCGCGGTCCAGATAGAGGGCGCGACGGTGATCGGTCAGCGAATGCAGGATCGCGAGTGAATCGTGGCGTGCCTCCACGACCTCGTCGAGATAGCAGATGGCTCCGGCCTTGACGGCTCGGGTGAGTGGTCCGTCCGTCCACACCACGTCGCCTCCGGTCACCATGAAGCGTCCGACGAGATCCGAACTGGTCAGATCGTCGTGGCAGCTGATGGTGACGACGGGCCGTCGCAGCAGCAGCCCCATGTGCTCGACCAGCCGTGTCTTGCCGCACCCGGTCGGGCCGGTCAGCATCACCGGTAGGCGCCGGCGATAGGCCTGTTCGAACAACTGAACTTCGTTGCCGTTCGAGTAATAGGTCTCGGTCACGCAGCCACCAACTCTCGATGCACATCGGCAAGTACCCGGGGAAGCTCCTCGATGCGCCGGATGCGTTGGGAGCGGCGAGGTCCGAACACCTCAGGCAGCGGGTCGACCCTCGTCGGTCCGACGCCGACGTAGTACATGCTCACGCCCGCGTCGTTGGCTTCCTCGACGGCATGGGCCGCATCCGCCCAGGCGTAGCGGCCCTCGTAACCCTCGTCGGAGATCAGGCCGTCGCCGATCACGATGAGCAGTCGTCGTTCCGACGGTTGGGCAAGTAACCGACTGGTCAGATGGCGCAGCGGTGCGCCGAGCCTGGTGTATCCGCCGGTGGACAGCCCCAGGACGCCCGGCGGCACGAACCTGCGGTCTTCGAAATCCTTGAGGCAGGTGACCTCGACGCGGTGGCGGGTGTTGCCGGTGAACGTGAAGATGCCGTGGCGTTCACGGGCAAGGGTCATGGCCTGTGAAAGCGCATCGGCGCAGGCCAATTCGAGCTTGAAGATCCGGCCGCCGTGCACTCCCAGGGACGAGCTGCCGTCGAGCAGCAATGCCGTGGTGACGTCGCGGCTGCTGGGCAGCAGGTCACGGAAGATGCGTGGCTCGATCGCCTCGCCGGTCGTCAGGTCGATGTAATGGTTGACGTACTGGTCGACGTCGAGGTCGGAGCCATCCTCCAGTCGATTCCGCATCGCGCGATGGGTGTGCTCGGAGAACCACTTCCGCAGATCCGCAGAGACGGGTACCGGCTGGCGGTGCAGGGCCGGGTGTGTCCGCTCGAGCACCGCGACGTGGTCGACCAGGAAGCTCTCGGTCCACGCGTTCCACTCGGGATAGGGGATGCCCGGGCGGTGTTCTGGAGTGAAGTCCAGATCGTTGTCGCCAGGGCGGCTCGGCGGCGGCAGGTTGGGGTTGCGCACACCGCCGTCACCGCCTACGGGAACGGAGTACGGCCGCGGCAGGCGCTTTTGCGTTGTGGTCCATGGCATCCGGCCGAATGTCCGGCGCAGTTTGTCGGTGATTCCCTGCGGATCGGTGTATGCCCTTGGCAAGGTGCCGAGCAGCGGGTCGACGAGCAGCGGTTGTCGATGTCCGTGCCAGCGCGACCGCGCGATCGAGCATCTGCTTGGCGTCCATGTCGCTGGGCGCCGCGTCGAGGTCGGGTAGCAGTCGACGCAGTTCGGCCAGGAGACCGGGCCAGTTCTGCGCGATCCAGCCCAGCGCGACGCCTGCTTCGACGAGGGTGAGCGCGCTCAGCTCGCGCGCTGAGAGCTCGTTCAACCGGTAGTCGACGATCCGATCCTTCGACGGTGAACACTGCAGGGCCACACCGCATGTCAGCGTCCTGCGAGTCCAGTCTCGAACCGGCTGGGGATACGGGACGTGGATGAAGTCGAGCGTCGGGCTCAGGCCGAAGTCACGCCGCTGGCCGCTCACGAGGCGCACACCCTCGCGGCGTTGCCCACTCAGGGCGACGGCCGTGACGGCGCAACTGCGCTCGACAGCCAGCGCGTGCGTATCGGAGAGCTCGGACATGTCGTGGCAGACCGCTCAGAACGTGCCGAGGTTGGAGAACATCCAATACCAGAACCAGATGATCAGTCCGGTTCCGCCCCATGCTGCGACGTATCGAAGTATCTCCCATATCCAATCCACGTCAGACCTCCTTGCTGATGGATGTTGTGCGGCGTGGAGTCATCGGATCTCGAGACCGCTTACGGCGGTGTCGACCAACTTGGCCAGCATCGTGTCCCGGATTTCGGAGTTGCCCGTCGTCGTGAGCACCCCGTAGACGCCGAGAAGGAAGAACGCGGCGCTGTAGAACGCGTCGACCGCAGGATGAACTTCGCCGTCGCCGCGTGCCCGCTCGATTTCGCTGACCAGCAGCACGATCATCGGATGATCGGTCCATTCGTCCTTGGTCGGCCGCGTCGGCGAGAAGTGCAAGGCGAGTAGCTCTTTGAAGAGCAGCGATCCGAGCCGTTGCTCCAGGCCGGTCACGAGGTGTACGGCCTCGTTCAGCGCCGCGACCAGGTCATGCGTGCCGTCGAGGAAGTGGGCGAAGTCTGTCCGCCATCCGGGCTTCTTCACGGCTTTCCAACTCGAGCAATACGTGTTCCTTGCTCGGGAAGTGGAAGAAGAAGGTTCCGTGCGCGACACCTGCGGCTGTCGCGATCGCGTTCACGTCGGCACCGGACATGCCCGCGAGCTTGAACTCGGCGATCGCTGCGCCGAGGATGCGTTCCCGCGTCTGCAACCGGCGCACAGCGCGCGCCGACTGCTTGACCTGAGGCGTCATGGTCCGCTCTTTGTATCGCAGGTACTGACCAAAGTCAATGAGTTGAGTCATTGAAAATCAGTCGGAGAAGATCTCGCGGTTCACCGAATGCAGGTAGGGGATCGCCAGGAACGGCGTGATGTAGAAGATGTCGTAGAGCCACCAGCCGACCACCGGAAGGACGACACCGGCATAGCGCACGTCCGCGTACATGGTCATGTTGAAGACATACAGGCACCAGATGAGCACGCCCATCCAGCAGGTGATGATCATCCACTGGTGGCCCCAGCGCTTCATCTGCAGGAAGCCGATCGCCGCGGCGATCCGCATGGTGAAGACGGTGAGGATCATCCCGACTTCCATGGCCTTTTCGCCTGGGCCCGCCGCACCGCCGAGCCATAGTTCGTTGTAGTGCCAGAAGTAGCCGGCGTCGAACATCGCGCCCCAGCCGTTCAACAGGATTCGGGCGAGAATCGTGTGGTTGGCGACCAGGTCGAGTGCCCACCCGACGGTGTTGATGGCGGCATCGATGATGACGAGGTAGCCGATCAGTGTCACCAGCATCGGCCGGACGGTCAGGCCGTCGCGCTGGGCCTTGCGCAACAGCCACACGCCGCGAAGGAAAAGCGGAAGACCGAAGATGCCCAGGGCCGCGGTGCCGATGAGGATGCTGCCCGAGATCAGCCACTTGTCTGCCTGGCGCTGTGCCGCCTGAGAGGCCGCCATGTGCTCGTCCAGACCGCTGCCTGACAGGTTCGCCCGCGGCGTGGAGTCGCGATTACGGCCCAGGTTCAGCGTGGGCAAATTCATGGAGACTGACTATAGTCAATCAGTCTAGGTAGTCAATCGGCTACTTCGGGGCGATGCTGCGAAGCGTCCTCGCCACGTAGTCTTCGATCATGGCGTTCTGGCCGGGCCAGTCGTGCGTCGTCGTCAACAGCGCGTACAGGCCGAGCAGGAAGAACACCGCGCTGTTCATCGGCGTCACGTCGGGGTCGACGTCACCACGCTTCTGCGCCTGCTCGATCTCCTGGGCCACCTCCACGATCACCGGGTGCTGACGGCTCTCGTCCGACGAGGCCGTGTCTGCGAAAAATGCAGTGCGAGGAAGTCTTTGAACAACACGGCGCCGAGTCGTCGTTCGAGTCCCATCACAAGATGGACGGCCTCGTCGAGCGTGGCGGGCAAGGTCGTGCTTGGCGCCGGTGGAGCGCGCAAGCTGTTTGGCGATCCGCTGTTCTTCGCGCTGCTCCAGTTCGAGCAGCACGTGCTCCTTCGTCGGGAAGTGGAAGAAGAAGGTGCCATGGGCGACGCCCGCAGCGGTGACGATCGCGCCGACATCGGCGTCGGCCATACCGGCGCGTTTGAACTCGGCGATCGCCGCTCCCATCAGACGCTCGCGGGTCTGCAGACGCTTGGTTTCCCGCGCGGACGGCTTGTCTACCACTGTCATACACCGACTCTACCGTCTGGAGCTCGCGTGGCGCGGATCGATCCATTGACTTCAGTCAGCTGAGGCCGTTAGATGATCAGCACTCGACGGAGAGGACCCGCATGGCACTGGAGCAGTTCAAGCTGGATGGTCAGGTCGCGATCGTCACCGGTGCCGGAAAGGGCGTCGGCCAGGGCATCGCAAGAGTTCTCGCGGAGGCGGGCGCAACAGTCGTCGGCACCGCGCGCACCGAGTCGGACATCGTGGGAACGATCGAGGGTATCGAGAGAGGCCGGCGGCAAGGGGTTGGCGATCGTCGCCGATGCCATCAGCCGGCCCGACGGTGAACGGGTCGTCTCGACGGCCATGGAGCAGTTCGGTCGTATTGACATCCTCATCAACAATGTCGGC
This sequence comes from uncultured Actinomycetota bacterium, assembly GCA_963843135.1. Lineage (GTDB taxonomy): Bacteria > Actinomycetota > Actinomycetes > Mycobacteriales > Mycobacteriaceae > Mycobacterium. The sequence continues at coordinate 25,430 of CAWJJA010000012.1, read as the reverse complement.
GGCTCGACATACGCCCGCTTCCTGGACATCACCGACGACGATTTCCGCCACACGTTCGACTGGTGCGTCACGTCGGCATTCATCATGAGCCAGCTCGTCGCGCCTCACATGATCGAAGCCGGTCACGGCAACATCGTGAACATCTCGTCGGGCTCAGCCCGTTTCGGAATCCGCGCGCTGACGGCCTATTGCGTTGCCAAGGGTGGGCTCGAGGCGCTCACGCGGGCGATGGCGCAGGAGCTTGCGCCGAAGATCCGCGTCAACGCAATCGCGCTGGGATCCTTTGCCACCGACGGACTGCAGGGCAGCCTGGACATGATGCCGGGATCGCGGGAGAAGATGGAGGAGTCCACACCTCTGCACCGCCTCGGTGACGTCGCCGACCTCGGGCGGCTGTGCGTTTACCTGTCCACGCGTGACTGCTACGCCACGAACGCTATCTTCCATGTGGACGGCGGCATCGATTCCAACAACTCGCCGCTGCCCATTCCGGACTACTGAGCGAGGACTTCAGATGCGAAGAGTTGTGCAGTTCTCCACCGGCAACGTCGGACAACACTCACTGAAGGCCATCATCGGAAGACCCGATCTGGAGCTGGTCGGGTTGCATGCCTCCAGTCCGAACAAGATCGGGCGCGACGCCGCGGAACTGTGTGGATTGACCGAGCCGACCGGCATCATCGCGACCGATGACGTCGACGCGCTGATTGCACTGAAGCCCGACTGCGTCGTCTACACCGCCCAAGCCGAGACCCGGCCGATGGAAGCCCTCGAGCAGTTGTCCAAGTTGCTCAGTGCCGGCATCAACGTCGTCGGCTCGTCGATGGTGTGGTTGGTGACGCCCCGACAGGCCGACGACTGGCTGCTGGAGCCATTGGAGAAGGCCTGCGCTGAAGGCAACTCATCGTTGTATGTGAACGGCATCGACCCCGGCTACTCGGGCGACACCGAGGTGCACACTGCGCTCAGCCTGGTCACCCGCGCCGAGTCGATCCTCGTTCAGGAGATCTTCGACTATGCCAACTATGACGACTTCGAGTTCACCGGCAAGTCAATGGGTTTCGGGCTGACCGCGGATGAAGAGCAGCCGATTTTCTTCCTGCCGGGCGTGCTCACCACGATGTGGGGCGGCCCGGTCCGCAACCTTGCCGATCAACTGGGCATCGAACTCGACGAGGTACGGCAACGCATCGAGCCGTGGTACACCGACAAGGCGATCGAATGCAAGATGTGCACCGTTGAGCCCGGTGGCATGGCCGCCGTGCGGTTCGCGGTCGAAGGAGTGCGTGACGGGGTTCCGCTGATCACAATGGAGCACATCACCAGGCTCACTGCGGTCTCCGCGCCGGACTGGGAGTACCCGCCCGACGGCAAGCCCGGAGTCCACCGCGTGGTGGTCGAGGGGGAACCTCGCGTCGAACTCAACACGCACGTCTCCGATCCGGTGCTCGACGTCACCGAGGCCGGGTGCGTCTCCACCGCGGCCCGCGTCGTCAACGTGATCGACTGGGTGTGCGCAGCCCCCGCGGGATTGATTGCGGTCGAAGATATTCCACAGGCAGAGGTCATCCGCGGTCTTATTTGGTGAGTGATATTCCGTGCCGCCGCGCGTTGTCTTCCAACCGCCTCTGTTCCTGCAGCAGTATTCGACTGACTTCCCTCAGGCCGCTGATCTGTTCTTTGACTCGAGCGCGCTTGTCGGCCAGCAGTCGGGCGCCGTCGGCGCAATCGATGTCGTCGGCGCGCAGCCCATCGAGCACTTCCCGGATCTCGGTCAACGAAAAGCCGAGCGATTGCAGGCTGCGAAGAAGTTTCACCTGCCGCACCAAGGACTCGGGATACTCCCGGTAGTTGCCGCTGGTGCGACGCACTTCGCCGAGAAGGCCATGGCGCTCGTAATAGCGCAACGCATGCCGACCGACGCCCGAGCGTGCTTCTAGTTCGCCGATCCGCATTAGGTTCGCCCTTGACTGTAGACCTAGGTCTACACCTTAACCTTCGGGCGGTACATCCCTGAGGAGGATCGATGCAACTCTTGGCCAGTTCGGTCGCCACTATTGCGTGCTCGAGTGCGAAGGCCTTTGATTACGCGGCGGACCTTGAGAACTTCAGCGACTGGTTTCCCGGAGTGATGGGTATCGCCGCCGGCAACGAGCTGCCCTTCGCGACTCCCGGCAAGCAATACGTAGAGACCGTCGCGGTGCCGCTGCGGGCGGCACGTACGGTACGGATCGAGGTTGTCGAAGCGCAGGTCTGCGAAGCGGCTGGTCACCGAGGGCGATCTGCCACTGTTGTTGCCCCGCATGGAGATCGACTTCGACGATATCGGAAACGATTCCTGCGAAGTCCGATGGCGCATGCTGAGCCGCAACGAGAACGTATTGGCCCGCATTGCTGTCTTGCCCGTCGCCCGATGGCTGATGGGTAGGCGCGCCGCGGCTGGGCTGGGCAACCTCAAACAGCGACTCGAAGGACGGCCTCATTGATCGGGGTGTCACCCGAGATCACCTCGAACGTCTGACCGGCAGTGCCCGGGGTGTCGAGCACAGCGACCAGTACCGCGGCGACATCCTCGCGCGGGATGTCGCCACGCCCGGTCTCGTCCGATAGCTCCACCCGTCCCGTGCCCGGATCGTCCGTGAGATGTCCGGGACGCACGACAGTGGCGTCGAGTGCCTTGCGCGCCCGGATCGCTTCGTCGGCAGCACCTTTCGCGCGCAGGTACGCCACGAAGACCGGATCGCCGATGTCATCAGGTGCCTCGACATCGGCGCCGATCGCGGAGATCAGCACATAACGCCGCACACCAGCGATCTCGGCCGCGTCGGCGAGCAGAATGGCGCCGTCGCAGTCGACCGTCTGCTTGCGCTCCGCTCCGCTGCCCGGTCCCGCACCGGCAGCGAAGACCACCGCGTCGGCATCCTGCAGGTGCGCCGCAATATCGGCGGGGGTGGCCGCTTCGAGGTCGACGACCACCGGCTGGGCGCCGGCTGCCTCCAGGTCAGCGGCGTGTGCGAGGTTGCGGATCAGCCCGACTGCTGTGTCTGTGCGCTCCGAGAGCATCCGCTCCAAAATGAGGGCGATCTTGCCGTGCCCACCGGCGATGACGACTCGCATGTCACCATGCTACGGGGGTGGCCTTTGGCTTCCTATGGTCGAGATCGACACCATGGCTGTGATCGATGTCAACAGCCGTCACGTCGATCTCGACCATAGGAGGCGGATGGGGCACTACGCGCGATTGCGCTACGAACCCAAGCGCTCGCGCAGATCGCGCTTCAGCACCTTGCCGTAGCTGTTCTTCGGCAACTCGTCGATGAACTCGTAGCGCTTGGGCCGTTTGAAGCGTGCGATCCGCTCGAGCAGGTGTGCGTCCAACTCGCCTGGCGATGCAGAGCCGACGATGAACGCGACGACGACCTCGCCCCACTCCTCATCCGGCGCCCCGACGACGCCGGCCTCCTCGACGCCGGGGTGTTCGAGCAGGATCTCCTCGACCTCGCGCGGATAGATGTTGCTCCCGCCGCTGATCACCACGTCCTTGGAACGGTCCCTCAGCGTGAGAAAGCCCCGGTCGTCGAACGACCCCATATCTCCGGTGCGCAGCCAGCCGTCCTGCAGCGTCTTGTCGGTGGCTTCCGGATTGTTCCAGTAGCCCACCATGACAACGTCTCCGCGACAGACGATCTCACCGATCTCGCCCGGGCAGGCTGGTGTCCCGTCGTCTCGCAACACCGCGACGTCGACGCCCGATCGCGCGTATCCGACCGAGCCCAGGATCGCGTCGTCGGCGCCGATATGGTCGGCCCGACGCAGGCCGGTGATGGTCATCGGTGCCTCGCCCTGGCCGTAGAGCTGGACGAAGATCGGTCCGAACGCCGCCATCGCCTTCTTCAGGCTGTCGACGTACATGGGACCGCCGCCGTAGACGATCGTGCGGAGACCGGGCGGGCACGGACGCGACGTCTGAACCAGCCGCTGCACCATCGTCGGCGCGAGAAAGGCGCTGCAACCGGGATGTTGCTCGCAGAGGTCGAGGAACTCATCCGGTTCGAACGCGGCCGACTCGGGAATCACCTGCCGCGCGCCGCGCAACACATACGGCGGGATGTACAGGCCCGAGCCGTGCGACATCGGCGCCCCGTGGATCAGGCTGCAGTTCTGATCCGGCGCATCGAAGTCGGCGAGGTGGGACACCGTCATCGCCATCAGATTGCGGTGCGTGAGCATCGCACCCTTCGATCGCCCGGTCGTCCCGCTGGTGTAGAACAGCCACGCCAGCGCCGCCGGGTCGGTGACGCGCGGCCGGTCTGCCGGGGTGCCCGTCAGGCGGGCCGAATACGCCTCCGAGTCAACGGTTTCGACGGGTACGTCGGTGATGGATGTCAGCTCCGCACCGATCTTGGGTGATGCGAAGACTCTCGCGACGCCGGCGTCGTCGAGGATCTGGACCATCTCGCGCGGATGCAGTTTGAAGTTGATCGGCACGACCACACATTCGGCCGCCCAGGTCGCGAACATCAGCTCGACGATCTCGGGGCGGTTCTCGCTGGCAATGGCGATGCGGGTGCCCGGCGCCCCGAGGGTCGACGCTATCCGCAGCGCGCGGTCGCACAGTTCGTCCCACGTGTGCAATTGGCGCGCACCGAGAAACACCGCGCCGCGGTCGCCGAAACGGTCGGCGGCCTGGTCGAGCAGCCCGAACAGGTTCACCTCTCGACCCATTCCGAGTTCAGCGCGAAGTCCGACAGATACTTGGTCGACGTCCAACCGCCGTCGACGACGATCTCCTGACCGTTGATGAAACTCGCGCCGTCCGAGCACAGAAACGCGACGGTGCTCGCGATGTCGTTGACCTCACCCAACCGCGGGTACGGCGTCATCTCGGTGTTCATCTTGCGGAATCGCTCGTCCTCCAGACGTGAGGCCACCATCGGTGTGAGGGTGACGCCGGGGGCGACGGCATTACAGCGAATGCCCTGTGGGCCGTACTGACAGGCGATGTGCTTGGTCAGCGAGGTCAGCCCACCCTTGGCCGCCGAATATGCGCCACCGCGCAATCCTCCGACGACGGCGAACGTCGACGTGATGTTGATGATCGCGGAGCCTGGCTGCATGTGCACGACGGCTTCACGGGCCAGTCGGAACGGCGCGCGCAGCATCAAACCCAGGAAATAGTCCAGTGATTCGTCGTCGGTCTCGTGCAGCGGCTTGGGTTTGCCCACGCCGGCGTTGTTGATCAGGAAGTCGATGCGACCCCACCGCTGGATGGCGGCGTCGACGATCAGTCGCGGCCCGTCGTCCGTGGTCAGGTCGACGGCGATCGTGGCAATTCGTTCGGGATCGCCGACGGCCTTCTCCAGGTCGCCGAGTCGTGCCGCGTCGCGGCCCGTTCCGAGAACAGCCATCCCGCTCTCGGCGAGCTTTGTCGCGCAGCCGAACCCGATGCCGCTACTCGCACCTGTCACGATCGCAACCTGCATATCAGTTCACCTCGGCTTTTCCCGTCGCACCGCTCGCCCCAGCGTAAGTTCCGCTCGGATCTGATGTTTGAGCACCTTGCCCGCGTCGTTCTTCGGCAGTGCGTCCCAAATGACCAGCTGTTCGGGAATTTTGAACTTGGCCAGCCCCTCGGCGATCAGTAGCGCGGCAAGGTCGTCCAGTTCTGGTGCGCGCTGATCAGCGGTCACGATGACCGCGCATGCCCGTTCGCCGGTCCGTTCGTCGGGCAGCCCGACCACCGCGATCTCGGCGATGCCCGCATGCCCGATCAGAAGGTCTTCCACTTCCTTCGGCGAGATGTTCTCACCGTTGCGGATGATGATGTCCTTCGCTCTGCCGGTGACCACCAGGTAACCGTCGTCGACCCAGCGGGCGAGATCGCCGGTGCGGAAGTATCCTTCGTCGTCGAACGATGCGGTTTCGTCCTCCGGATGCAGATAACCGACGAGCATCTGCGGTCCACGGGCGCAGATCTCACCGTCGGACCAGCTCGATATCCGCGATACCGGCTCGACCGTCGGTGTCGGCCGCATGATCCATGTCGTCGAGCGAACCCACCGTCGTGACCGGCACCTCCGTGGATCCGTATACCCGCGACACCGCGACCTTGTCGAAATAGTCAGCGGCCCTGCGGATCAGCGACGGTGGCACCGAGGCGCCACCGCAGATGAACACCTTGAGATCCGGCAGCCGGGTGTCTGCCCGCTCGGCGGCGTCGAGCAGTCCGACGAGAAACGGTGTGGCACCTGCCATGTGTGTGCAGCGTTCGGCCAGCATGAGTGACACTGCGTTGTCCGGGTCCCAGCGCTCCATCAGCACCGCGGTGGTCCCCAGCAGCAGAGGGCATTCGAACGCATAGATCGATCCGCCGATGTGTGCGATCGGCGACGGTACGAGGAACGTGTCGCCGTCGGCGACCAACCAGTGCTCTCCTATCTGACGGATCAGCGCGTGGATCGAGTTGTGGCTGTGCAGAACACCCTTCGGACGTCCGGTCGTACCGGACGTATAGAGGATCATGCGCACGGCGTCGGGATTCAGCACGGGCAACACCGCTGCGGCACCGACGTCGAACAGCGACGCGTACGGGGTGTGACCGTCGCCCCGGACGACGATGACGTCCGGCGGTGACTTCATGTGTGCGGTCACCCGATCCAGCATGGCGGCGTAGTCGTGATTGCCGAATGTCGACGGCACGAAGATCACGCGACTGTCGGCGTCGGACAGGATGAATGCGAGTTCGCGATCGCGTAGCGACGGCAGGATCGGGTTCACGACCATGCCCGCCAACGTCGCACCGAGGTAGATGACGGCGGCCTCATACCAGTTGGGCAACATGAAGGAGACCACGCTGCCCGCGGGCATCCGCGCCAACAGGGTCTGAGCCAGAGCGGTCGCCTTTTCGTGCAGGTTCTTGCAGCCCAGTCGAACATCGCCGTCCACCAACACCGTTCGGTCGGGAGTCGCCTTTGCGGCGTCGCGCAGTGAGTCGGCGAGCGTCTCACGCACCCACAGCCCGCGCCGATAGGCCTCGGCGGCCTGCTGTTCGTCGACTCTCACTGTCCGGCCTGCCCCTTGACCCGGCGCATGGTCATCGAATGGCGGTACCGCGAGGAGGGGTGGGTGTTCACCGTGACCTGTGCGACCTCACCGTCGGACGTCATGTACGTGCGCTGCATCTCCAGCGCGGCGGTGCCGATCTCGACCTGGAGTGCTGCGGCCAACTCCGGTGAAACCGCGATTGCGGAGATCTCCTGACGCACCTCGACGATGCTGACGCCGAACAGGTCCTCGATCAATGGGAAGATGGGTCCCGAATGTCGTTGCAGCAGACGGCCGACCGCTGCGAACGCCCGGTTGATGTAGTACTCCGTCGTGCAGATCGGCGCGGCGGTGCCGTTCGCACGGTAGCCCCGCACGGCGAGCCATTCGGTACCCACGCTCAGTCCGGTCCGCTCGGCGAGGTGTTCGTCGACGACCACCGTCGCGTTGCTTTCGATCGTGAGTTGCGCTCCTGAGGCGAACGCGAGCAGATCGTTGATCGACATCACGTCCTGGGCATAGCTGTTCGCCTCCGGACGCGGAACCACCAGCGTTCCGGCGCGTGGCCGAGACGAGACGAGGTTGTCGTCACGAAGCCGTCGCAGCGCCTCGCGAACGGTGTAGCGGCTGACCTCGAACCGCTCGCACAGTTGTTGTTCCGTCGGCAGCTGGGAGCCGACGGGATACACCCCGTCGACGATCTCCTTGCGAAGGGTTCGCGCCACCTGGAGGTACCGGTGGTCTGCCGGCGTGACGGTCATGTGCGTCGCAACGCCAGAACGCTGCCGTCGCCGTCGGCCGACACGTACAGGGTGCCGTCGGCGCCCGCGGTGATGCCGGCGAACGGTCCCTGGGGTCCGGAGAACGGCGGCATTCCCTTGAGCGGCTTGGGATTGACACCCGGCGGAGGGCCGATCGGCAGGCCCGCGGCGACGGTGTGGCGTTCACCGCTGTCCAGCTCGACCGCGATGACCTCTTTGGCCCCCGCGTCGACGATGTACAGCTGGCCGTCGGCGACATGGATGCCCTGCGGCCGCTGCAGTCCGTCGACGACGGTCTCGGTCGAACCGGCCAGTCGCACGACGCGGCCGGCACCCGATTCCGCCACCAGCGGCACTCCGTCAGGCCCGAACGCGACACCGACCGGGTCGCAAAGTCCCGACACGAGGAGTTCGATGTTTCCCGACCGCAACGCGTGCACGCTGCCGGTGCCGAGCTCGGCGAACACGATGGTGTCGCCCGGCCCGATGGCGACACCGTAGAGCTGATCGAATCCGTCGGCGAGGTAATCGGTTTCGCCGTCAGCTGGCCGGTAGCGTCCGATCTGGCCGCCCGATGTCGCGACCACGAACGCCCCTGTGCCGGCAGGGGCCAGGCCGCGAAGAAAGCCGGGATACCCCGGTGTGAAAAGCATTCCGACGGTTTCCAGCGAGCCGTCGGAGCCGACGGCGTAGAAGTAGGTGCCGTCGGCGACGTAGAGCCTGCCGTCGTCGCCGACGGCCAGGTCCAACGGCCAGTTCAGTCCGCCAGGCAACGCGGTGCGCGTTTCGCCGGCCGCCAGGATCTCGGTGATCTCGCCGGTGAAGTTGGAGACGAACAGGCGATCGCCGACGAAGGTCAGGTTGTCCAGCCCGGGGTGCAGCTGTGCCAGCAGCGTCTTGTCGCCGCTGCGCGGATCGATGCGCAGCACCTGGCCGCTGGCCACCTGCGTGGAGACGATGTAGCCCTGCGAATCGAACTTGACCGCATCTGGTACGCCGAGATCGCCGGTCACCCGTTGCGGCTCACCGTGTTTATTGGGGTCGGGGTCTAACCGCCAGATCTCGTTGGCGGTCATCAGCGGGTAGTAGAGCATTCCGTCCGGCCCGACCTCCATCGCATTGGGCGACGGCAGATCCTCGAGCAGAATTCGCGCCGCGCCGGTCGCTCTGTCGAGCTCCATCAACCGGCCGCCGTCGCGGCATTCGTTGATGAACAACCGGTCCTGATGCACGGTGATGCCGTTCGCGCATGGGAGGTCGTCGCGCAGCACCCGAGTCGTGCCGCCGGCGTCGCGCACGCTCACCCGTCCGTCCATCACCTCGGTCGCGTACAGGTTGCCGCTCGCGTCGAAGGCGACGTCGTCGGGCGCGATGATCTCGCTGCCCTTCGGGCTGATCGCCTCGACCCCGCCGTCGGCCGGATCGAGGGCGCTGATCTGGCTGCCCGTCACCTGCGCGACGTAGACGCGCCCGTCGGGACCGGTCCGCAGCCCGTTGGCGCCGAACAGCCGGCTCGGCGTCGTGAGCCTCTCGAGCCGCCAACCGTCGGCGGTGCTCGGATTGGTCGCGATATACCGGGAGGGCGCCGTCGCGGGTACCGTCATGACCCCGGACGCTATCAAGCCCTGTTAGTCCAGACAATAGCCTGAAGCGCCAGCTCGTCCGGCCTTGACGGAGGGATAAACGCTGCGGAATAGTGTTCTGCAATATGCAGAGCACCATATCTTGTCCGGACAAATGAGATGGACGACCTTTTGAAGCTCGACGGCCGCATCGTCGTGGTGTCCGGGGCGGGCGGTGGCGGCATCGGCACGACGATCACGCGTATGGCAGCGCAGGCAGGCGCGACCGTGGTCGCGGTGAGTCGGTCGAAGGAGAACCTCGACGAACACGTCGCACCCCTGGCCAAGCAGGGCTTGTCGGTTGTGCCGGTCGCCGCGGACGCGTCCACCGACGAGGGCATCGCCGCTGTCATGGACCAGGTGGGGCGTACCGACGGCGCGCTGTACGGATTGGTGAACATCGCGGGCGGGGCGGCGCCGTCGACGTGGATGCCCGCGACGCGGGTGACGCGTGAGGACTGGCGGACGCTGTTCGCCGCGAATCTCGAAACCGCGTTCTTCATGAGCCAGGCGGTGGCTGCGCAGATACGCGAGTCAACAGAATCCGGGATCGATCGTGTCGATCTCGTCGATCAGCGGGATGAACACCGCGCCGTTCCATATCGCCTACGGCACCGCGAAGGCGGCGGTGGTGGCGATGACGCGGACGATGGCCGCCGAACTCGCACTGGACAACATCCGGGTCAATGCCGTTGCGCCCGGTGTGACGGCGACCGCCGCGTCACGCACCTACGTCGACGACGACCCCGACCGCGACCGGACCGCCATCGCGATGGGCCGTCGCGGCACGCCCGAGGAACAGGCGGGCGCAATCCTGTTCCTGCTGTCGGACATGTCGAGCTACATCACCGGCCAGACCCTGCTCGTGGACGGCGGCCTCAACCTCAAGTGGACCCATCTGGGCGCCGACAACACCTCGCTCTTTCTCGCCGACGATTCCTTCCGAGAAGCCATTAGGAGGATCTAGTGACCCACACCGAATCCGATCTCGACGCCACAATCGAGGTCGACGCAGAACCGGACGACTCGACCGGCGAGATCCCCGAAGACCTGTCCTCGCCGACGACCATCGGCGTTGAGGCGTACATCTCACAGGAGTACGCCCGCGCGGAACGAGACCGGCTGTGGCGCAAGGTATGGCAACAGGTCGGCCGGGTCGAGGAGATCCCCGAGGTCGGCAGCTATCTGACCTACGACATCCTCGACGACTCGATCATCATTGTACGAACGGGCGCGCACACCTTTGCCGCACACCACAACGTGTGCATGCACCGCGGCCGCAAACTGGTCGACAATCCCGACGGCGCCAAGAACGCCGTCGGCCGGGCCAGGAAGTCCTTCGTATGCGGATTCCACGGCTGGACATACGGTTTGGACGGCGCCTGCACCCATATCCGCGAACAGGACGACTGGAAGGGTGCGCTGACCCCGGACAACACGCACCTCGTTCCCGTCCAGGTCGACACCTGGGGTGGCTGGCTGTTCATCAACATGGATCCCGATTGCGAACCGCTGGTCGACTACCTCTTTCCCGCGTCGAAGATCCTCGACCCGTTCGGTCTGGAGAACATGCGCTACAAGTGGCGCAAGTGGCTGTACTTCGACTGCAACTGGAAGGTCGCGATGGAGGCCTTCAACGAGACCTACCACGTGTTCACCACGCACCCGGAGTTCAACAAGTTCGGCGAATTCAAGGGCTGGGCCAAGGCGCAGGGCAAGCACAGCAACATCGGCTACGACGCGCCGAAGGGGATGGACGAGACCAAGTCCAAAATCCGCCTGGGCACCGGTGATCCGCGGATCTCGACGGCCGAGATGCAGGTCTACACCATGGAAGAGACGAACGCGACCACCACCAACACGCTCGTCAACGCGGCCAAGCGGCTGGTCGACGAACTGCCAGAGGGCACGCCGGCCGACGAGGTGCTGGCGCACTGGCTGGCGTCCGCGCGCCGCGACGACGAAGCGCGCGGGGTGATCTGGCCGACGATCCCTCCCGACATCCTCGGTCAGAGCGGCACCGCCTGGCAGATCTTCCCGAACTTCCAGGTCGGACAAGGACTGACGAGCGCGCTGTGCTACGGCGCCCGGCCTGATCCGAGCTACAACCCCGACAAGTGCATCTTCGAGGTGGCGGTCTACGAGCTCTACCCCAAAGGTCAAGAGCCCCAGACGGAATGGCAGTACACCCCGAAGGACTCTCCGAACTGGCTCTCGGTGCTGCCTCAGGACTTCTCGAACATGGCGGCCGTGCAGCAGGGCATGAAGTCGGCGGCCTTTCCGGGCACCAAGCCCAACCCGTACCGCGAGCGCAGCACCGTGAACCTGCACCACCAACTGTCCAAGTACATGGGCACCGGCGAACCACGCGAGCTGTGATTTCGGCGTGCGGAGTCACGCTCACCGTGACTATTCACGCCGAAATCACACGTAAAGGAGACATATGACGTCGTTCGACACGTGCGGCCCGACTGATACGCCGACGGATATCGACATCCCCGCAACTCGCGAGAAGTACGCCGCCGAACGCGCCAAGCGTCTACGCCCCGAGGGCGGTTCGCAATATCTGGAGTTGGAGGGTGATTTCGCCGATTTCTACGAGGTCGATCCCTACACTTCGGTGACCGAGCGCGGGCCGATCGTCGAAGACGCCGATGTCGTCATTCTCGGTGGTGGCTTCGCCGGACTGCTGGCGGGCGCGTACCTCAAGAAGGCCGGCGTCGACGGTATCCGCGTCATCGAGATGGCCGGCGACTTCGGTGGAGTGTGGTACTGGAACCGATTCCCCGGAATCCAGTGCGACAACGACGCTTACTGCTACATCCCGCTGCTCGAAGAGCTGGACTTCATGCCATCGAAGAAGTTCGCCGACGGCGCCGAGATCTTCCAGCACTGCCGCAACATCGGAAAGCACTTCGGCCTGTACGACGGCGCGCTGTTCTCCACCCAGGTGCGCGAACTGCATTGGGACGACGGGACGCAGCGGTGGCGAATCAGCACCGACCGTGGCGACGACATCCGTGCCCGGTTCGTCGTGATGGCGCAAGGCTCGTACAACCGGCCCAAACTGCCGGGAATCCCCGGTATCAAGGACTTCGCGGGGCACGTGTTCCACTCCGCGCGCTGGGACTACGACTACACCGGCGGTGACGCCGACGGCGGCCTGCACAAGCTGGCGGATAAGCGCGTCGCACTCGTCGGCACCGGCGCCACCGGCATTCAGTTGGTACCGCACCTCGGCCGTGATGCCCAGCGACTGTATGTATTCCAGCGGACACCTTCGTCGGTGGATGCGCGCTCCAACCCGTCCACCGATCCCGACTGGGCCGCGTCGCTGCAGCCGGGCTGGCAGGAGGAGCGCAAGCGCAACTTCCACAACTGGTCGCCGTTCGTCGGCGTCGTATTCGGCGAGCCGGACCTGGTGTGCGACTTCTGGACTGAGCTCGGCCGTAACCTGACTGCCCGTATCGCTAGCAGCGACGACCCTGCATCGGTGACCATCGAGCAGATCATGGCCTTCCGGGAAGAGGAAGACTACAAGATCATGGAGCGACTGCGCCGCCACGTCGCCGAGGTCGTCGAGGACCCCGATACCGCCGAGGCGCTCAAGCCGTACTACCGATTCATGTGCAAGCGTCCGACCTCCAGCGAGCAATACCTGGCCACCTTCAACCGGCCGAACGTCACCCTCGTCGACGTGTCCGCGTCCAAGGGTGTGGAACGGCTGACTGAAAAGGGCATCGTCGCAGGCGGAGTCGAATACGAAGTCGATTGCGTGATCTTCGCAAGTGGCTTCGAGATCTCCACCGAGATCAGCCGCCGGTATGCGATCGACCGGATCGTCGGCCGCGACGGGCTCTCGCTCTTCGACTACTGGCAGGACGACTACAAGACCCTGCACGGGATGACCAGTCGCGGATTCCCGAACCAGTTCTTCATGGGCTTCATCCAGGGTGGAGTGTCGGCCAACACGACGGCGATGTTCGAGCAGCAGGCCGAGCACATCGCTTTCATCATCGCGGAGGCGCAGAACCGGGGGGCCACCACGGTTGAACCCAGCCAGGAGGCCCAGGACGCCTGGGTGCACACCGTCCGTGAGGTGGCAATCGACAACTCCGCGTTCGAACTCTCCTGCACGCCAGGCTATTACAACAACGAAGGCCGCGGCGGCGCCGTGGGCAACGGCTCCTTCCTCGGTGACTTCTATTCGCCCGGGTTCTACGCCTTCGACGAGCTGATTGCCGAATGGCGGGACAAAGGGGACCTCGACGGTCTGGAGTTGAGCACGTGACGGCGATCTGCGGCGCCGAACGCGCGCTTGTTTGCACCCTTACCCTCGGTTTGCGTACAACAAGCGTGCAGTCGGCGAATGGGTGACTTGAGATTCGACGGTCGGGTGGCCGTCGTCACCGGCGGCGGCAGGGGACTGGGCCGCTCGTACGCCATGCTGCTGGCGGCGCAGGGCGCGAAGGTCGTCGTCAACGATCCCGGCGGAAGTCTCACCGGTGGTGGGGCGGACGCGACTCCCGCCGACGATGTGGTCCACGAGATCACCGCTGCGGGTGGAGAAGCGGTGGCCAGCGTCGACTCGGTCGCCACCCCGGACGGCGGCCGGGCGATCATCGACACGGCTCTGGGGAGGTTCGGCCGCATCGACATCCTCATCCACAACGCCGGAAACGTCCGGCCCGCCCCGCTGCGGGAGATGACGTACGAGGACTTCGAGGCCGTCATCGACGTACACCTGCGCGGTGCGTTTCACGTGGTGCGGCCGTCATTTCCGGTGATGTGCGACGCAGGCTACGGGAGGATCGTGCTGACGTCCTCGATCGGCGGGCTCTACGGCAACCACGACGTCGCGAACTATGCCGTCGCCAAGGCGGGTGTGATCGGGCTGTCCAACGTCGCGGCGATGGAAGGCGCGGCGCACGGGGTGAAAAGCAATGTCATCGTCCCGGCCGCGGTCACGAGGATGGCGGAGGGCATCGACACGTCGGCCTATCCACCGATGGGACCAGAACTGGTGGCGCCCGCGGTCGCATGGCTGGCGCACGAAACCTGTTCGATCACAGCAGAGATCCTCATCGCGCTCGCCGGCCGGGTCGCCACGGCGGTGATGGCCGAAACCCCGGGGGTGTACCGGCCGTCGTGGTCGATCGAGGATGTGGGCGAACACATCGACGCGATCCGCGACGACACCCAACCGTTGGTCTTTCCCGTGGTGCCCGACGGCCACGGCGACCACATCCGCTACAGCTTCGGGATGGCTGTGCGCGAGGCCGAGGAGGCGAACCATGCGTAGCGGCCCCTTGACGGGTGTGCGGGTCGTCGACCTCACCGCGATGGTGATGGGGCCATATTGCACACAGATCATGGCGGACATGGGCGCCGAGGTCATCAAAGTCGAACCCCCGCAGGGCGATAACACGCGATTCATCTCGGTCGGTCCGGAATCGGGCATGGGCGGGGTGTTCGTCAACGTCAACCGCGGCAAGCGTGGAGTCGTCCTGGATCTGCAGACCGAGTCGGGCAAGACCGCGCTGCGTGCGCTCATCGAACGCGCCGACGTCTTCATCCATTCGATGCGGTCGAAGGCGATCGCCAAGCTGGGGTTCGCATACGACGACGTCGCCGCGATCAACCCGGCGATCGTCTACACGAACTGTTACGGATACGGTCACCGCGGTCCCGACCGGGACCGGCCCGCCTACGACGACACGATCCAGGCCGAGTGCGGGATACCGGCCCTGCAGCAACAACTGACAGGTCAGGCGGACTACGTCGGCACCATCATGGCCGACAAGGTCGCCGGGCTGACCGCCCTGTATGCGACGACCATGGCCCTGTATCACCGCGAGCGCACGGGGGAGGGTCAGGAGGTCGAGGTCGCCATGTTCGAGACCATGGCATCCTTCATGCTGGTCGAACATGCCAACGGCGCCATGTTCGACCCCCCGCTCGGACCGGCGGTCTATCCGCGCACCGTGGCCCCCAATCGCAGGCCGTACCGGACCAGCGACGGGTACATCTCCGCGTTGATCTACAACGACAAGCACTGGAACGCGTTCATCAACGCGGTGCAGCCCGCGTGGAACAGCGACAAGTACGCGACGCTCGAACTGCGCGCCGGCGACATCGACGCGGTCTACGGTCTGCTGGCCGAGACATTGAAGGACCGCACCACCGACGAATGGCTGGCGCTGTTCCGCGAGCTCGAGATCCCGGCCGCCCCGCTCAACACACCCGATGCGTTGTTCGACAACCCGCACCTCAATGCCGTCGGCCTGTTCGAGACGGTCGAGACGCAGCATGGCCCGGTGCGATTTCCCGGTGTGCCGACCTGGTTTTCGCGGACTCCCGGGCGGGTTGCCGGCCCTGCTCCGCGGTTGGGTGAAGACACCGACGACGTACTCGAGGAGCTCGGGCTCACCGATTGTGAAACGACGGGATCGGGATAGACCATGGATTTCGAGATGGGGCAGAAGGCCGATTCGCTGCGAGCAGAGCTGCGCGAGTTGGTGAACAGCAATGTGCCTGAGCACTTTCTGGGCGCGTTCACCGACGACCCCGCCGACCTGGAGACGGCTCAGGCCTTCTGCCGGCTGCTTGCCGAACGCAACCTGCTGTGCCTGTCCTGGCCCGAGGAGTTCGGCGGCGGCGATGCGTCGGTGTGGGAGCAGACGGTGGTGCGCGAGGAGATGTGGGCGCATCACGAGCCGCGCGGCGCCCAGTACATGGGGGTCAACTGGGTCGGGCCGATCATCATGCGGCACGGCACCGAAACCCAGCAGCGCCGACACCTGCCGCCGATCGCGCGCGGCGAGGTGATCTGGTGTCAGGGCTTCTCCGAGCCAGAGGCCGGCTCGGACCTCGCATCGCTGAGAACCACGGCGCGCCGCGACGGCGACGGCTGGCTGGTGAGCGGTCAGAAGATCTGGACGTCCTACGCGACCATGGCCCAATGGTGCTTCCTGCTCGCCCGCACGTCGAAGGGTGAGAAGAAGCAACAGGGCCTGACGATCTTCCTGGTTC
The DNA here is from genome assembly GCA_963843135.1 of uncultured Actinomycetota bacterium. Lineage (GTDB taxonomy): Bacteria > Actinomycetota > Actinomycetes > Mycobacteriales > Mycobacteriaceae > Mycobacterium. Next base: position 8,971 of record CAWJJA010000012.1, on the reverse strand, counting down.
CGATGGACGATCCGGCGATCCAGGTCCGGCCGATCCGCTCGCATGTTGGGTCCACATCACCTCAACGAGGTGTTCTTCGACGACCTGCGGGTCACCGAGGCCGATGTGCTGGGCACCGTCGATGCGGGCTGGTCGATCGTGCAGGACGTGATGTCGTTCGAGCGGGTGGGTATCGCCAGATATGCACGGTGCGAGCGTCTGCTCGCGGCGGCGCCCACCGTTCTCGGCGAACGCTGGGACGATCTGCCCGCAGAGTTGCGCGGCCGGTGGGTACGCATGCTGACGCACTGCCGCCGGGCCCGTCTGCTGGCATACCGCATCGTCGAGTTGCAGAGCAGCGGGCGCATCCAGCCGGGCGACGCGGCCGCATACCGGATCGCGGTCACCAAGCTGGACCAGGACAGCGCCGAGGTGCTGATGGACATCGCCGCCCAGGTGTCACACGACGACCCGCGCGCGGCATGGTTCCTCGGCGAGGTCGAGGACCACTGGAAATACTCGCAGGCCTCCACCGTGTCCTCCGGAAGTATCGAGATGCAGCGGATACTGCTGTCGCGCAGCCTGCTGGCGGCCGCCAAATGAGCGAGATGATCCTCGACCTTTCCGATGACGCCAAAGAGTTTGGCCGGCAGGCACTTCGGGCGTTCGAAGCCGCAGGCGGCGATCAGCTGGTGCAGGACGCCGAAGCCAAACCCGAGGCCAGGGAGTCGCTGGCCGGACCTGTGCTCGCAAGCCTCGGGGCGTGGGAACTCGATCCCCGCAGCGACGCCGACGGCCTGGAGGCGGCTGCGGCGCTGTGCCGCAGTACGGGTTATTGGGCGCTGCCGTATCCGGTCGCCGAACGGCTGGCGGCCCCGAGCGACGTCGACGTGGACGGTCTGATCGTCATCGGAGGTGCCCGCCCGGCGGGTGCGCTCGAAGGCCTCGAATCCAGTTGGGCTGCTGTGACTCTGGACGGAGTCCGGTCGACGGTGACAGGTCTGGGTGCCGTCGGTCCTGCGTTCGTCGCGGAACTCGAGCTATCCGCGCTCGACGATGCTGGAGCCAATGATGTGGCGCTGGGTCTCACACTTCCGTGCTGGACGCTGCTGGGGATGCTGGACCGCGCCATCGAGCTCACCATTTCGCATATCAGCCTGCGAAAGCAGTTCGGACAGGCGTTGTCGTCGTTTCAGGGTGTGCAGTTCCAGCTGACCGACGCCGAGGTCGAGCGCAGCGGGCTGGACATCCTGGCCAAGTACGCGCTGTGGAGCATCGGCACGGGTAAACCGGAGGCGCTCAACGACGCTTTGGCACTGAGGATGTCGGCGATCGAGGCGGCCGAGGTGGTCTTCCGGGTGTGCCATCAGCTGCACGGTGCGGTCGGCTTCTGCGACGAGACCACGCTGTCATGGCTGTCGCGCTACAGCCAGCCGCTGCGGCGGTTGCCGCTGGGCCTGTCGGCCACGCGCGACGAACTGACCCGTCGAGTCGGTGGCAGCGGTCTGACGGGACTGTTCGCATGAAGGTAGCGGTCATCGGCACCGGGTTCGGCAAGCACGCCGCCGCGCCGGCATACGAGAGCCTGGGATTCGACGTGCGAGGTCGTCAGCCCGCGAGACGACTCCGCGGTGCAGAAGGCGATCGCATCCGACGTCGATCTGGTCTCCGTGCACTCACCGCCGTTCATGCACGTCGACCATGTGACGGCCGCGATCGACCATGGCCGTGCGGTGTTGTGCGACAAGCCGTTCGGGCGCAGCGCCGCCGAAGCCCAAGTGATGCGCGACGGCGCGAAAGACGCCGGAGTCCTGCACTTCCTGAACTTCGAATTCCGCTTCAACGAGTCGTGGTCGCGACTCAAGGAGCTGGCCGACGCAGGGACGATCGGCACGCCCGCGCATTTGAGCTGGACCTTCTTCGGCAGCGGGCTGCGCGGTCGCAAATACGGCTGGATCAACGACCGTGAGCTCGGCGGCGGCTGGATCGGGGCGTACGGGTCACACCTCATCGACTTCACCCGGTGGCTGTTCGACAGCGACGTGGCCGACTGCGGCGGCGTCACCCGGATCGAGGGGTCGCCACCCGAGGCGACGGCTGAGGATGCGTACTCGGCATTCTTCGTCATGCAAAACGGTTGCACCGCAGATGCATGACACCGCCTTCGCCGCGGCCGTTCCCGCCACGCCGCGCGCCACCCTCATGGGTAGCGCAGGTTCGATCGAGCTGATCGGCGATACGAAGCTCGTCGTGCGACGGGCAGGCGAAGAACCCGAGACCGTCGAGTTCCCTGCACCGCCGCGCAAGGCGCCGCCGCCCGCGCTCTCGACGTTCCTGGGCAAGGTGTCGGAGGCGATGCAGACCGGAACCCAGATCACTCCCTCGTTCGACGACGGTGTCGCCGTCGCCCGCACGATGGACCTGCTGAGGGCCAAGGCCCTATGAGCGTCGACATCGAACCGAATTCCGGCGGAGGGTGCGCGCGTGGTGCGCCGAGAACATCCCGCGCGACTGGCGCGAGAACCAGACGGGGGCAAGCGACGAGGAGTTCGTCGCGTTCCAGAAGGCATGGTTCGCCACGCTGCACAGCGCCGGCTACGCCGTCCCGCACTGGCCGCGAGAATGGGGCGGCGGAATGTCGGTCGCCGAACAGGTCGTGCTCTACCAGGAGCTGGCCGCACACGATGCGCCCCGGCTGGTGCTGGCGTTCGTCGGCATCCATCACGCCGCGTCGACGCTGTTGGTGGCCGGCACCGAAGAACAACGCAACCGCCATCTTCCGGCGATCCTCGACGGTGAGATCTGGGTGCAGGGCTTCTCCGAACCGGAGGCCGGATCTGATCTGGCGAGTCTGCGCACGACAGCGCGCCGCGACGGCGACACCTTCGTCGTCAATGGTCAGAAGTTGTGGGCCAGCGGCGGTATGCACGCCGACTGGTGCCTGCTGCTGGCCCGTACCGATCCCGATGCCCCTAAGCGCAAGGGTATTTCGTACTTCCTGCTGGACATGACGACACCCGGTGTCGAGGTGCGGCCGATCCGCAACGCGATCGGGGATTCTCACTTCTGCGAGGTGTTCCTCAACGACGTCACGATTCCGGCCGCCAACCTCGTCGGCGACGAGAACGCGGGATGGCAGGTCGCCCAGGCGACACTGGGCGCCGAACGCGGTATGACGATGCTGGAGCTCGCCGAGCGTCTCGGCAATGCCGGCTTCAAGTGGCTGCGGGAAAGCAGTCCGGTCGAGGATCCGATCGTGGCCGATCGACTCGCGCAGTTCGAAACCGAGATCGCGGGCCTGCGCGGCATGTGCCGAAAAGTGGTCGAGGAGAACGAGGCTGGGACTGCTGGGCCGGCCGATGCCTCCATCGTCAAGCTGTACTACAGCGAACTGCTGCAGAGGATGACCGATTTCGGCGCGGAGACCGGAGGACTGCCCGCCCACACCGAATTGGCCAAGCCCATGTCGAGCGGGTGGGAGTCGGGCGCCTGGATGCTGGACTTCATCGGGTCGTGGGAGTGGACGATCCCCGGCGGCGCGAGCGAGATTCAGCGCACCATCATCGGCGAGCGCGGGCTCGGCCTGCCGCGGGAACCGAGCGCCGTCTGATGGCCGACTATTCGGAGTTCCACGACGAGTTGCGCTCGGTCGCCGGCGATCTGCTGGCCAAGGACCGCGTCGTGGACTGGCCGGTGCTCGTCGACGCGGGCTGGGTCGGGCTGGAAGTGCCCGAGCAGTTCGGAGGTGCCGGTGCGACGTTCGCCGAGACGGCGGTGGTCTGCGAGGAGATGGGGCGTGCGGCAAGTGCCAACAGCTACCTGGGTAGCGCGGTGCTGGCTGTCGGCACTCTGAATGCGCTGCAGCCCAGTGAGACCCGTGACCGACTGCTGGCAGATGTGGCATCCGGTGCGGTGCGGTGCGCTGTTGCGATCGAATCGGATTTCGTGCCCGATGCCGAGGGTGCCGATCGGGTCCTCGTCATCACCGACGACGGCGTCGCAGTCAGCGCACCGACCGTCACCGCGCAGCCGGTGCTCGACGAGACACGCAGACTGGCCACGGTCACGGCTACCGATACTGCGGAGGTGCTGCAGTTCGACGGGGATCCCGCGGCGGCAATAAGCCGACTGCGCGACCGCGCGGCGGTCGCCATCGCCTGCGACAGCCTGGGCGTGTCGGAGGCGATGCTGTCCGCGACCGTCGGCTACGCGAAGGTGCGCGAGCAGTTCGGCCGACCCATCGGCTCGTTCCAGGCCGTCAAGCACGCGTGTGCCGACATGCTCGTCGCCGTCTCCGTATCCCGCCAACTCGTCGGCGCCGCAGTGCAGGCCATCGCCGAGGACCAACCGGACGCCGATGTGGCCGCGGCGATGGCGAAGTCGCACGCTTGTGCATCCGCCGTCGACATCGCGGGTAAGGCCATGCAGTTGCACGGCGGCATCGGCTACACGTGGGAGAGCGGCATCCACGTGTACCTCAAGCGCGCCGCGCTCAATCGTTCGCTCTTCGGCTCGCCCGCAGCGCATCGCAAATACCTTGCTCAACGCTATCTATAAGGGAATCAAGGAGTTTCACATGGGTGTACCAGTTTACAAACGCATTCTCGACCTGTTCGAGGCCGAGGGCGTCAACACGCTGTTCGGCATCCCGGACCCCAACTTCGTGCACATGTTCTCCGAAGCCGAGGCCCGCGGCTGGTCGGTGGTGGCACCCCACCACGAGCTGAGCGCCGGGTTCATGGCCGAGGCCGCGTCGCGGATGACCGGCAAGCCGGGGCTGTGCATCGGCACCCTCGGTCCGGGCGTCGCGAACATCGCGGGCGCGATGATGTGCGCGCTGGTGGAGAACTCGCCGGTGATCTTCCTGGGCGGTCAGCGCGCCCGCATCACCGAGCGGCGGGTGCGCCGCGGCCGCATCCAGTTCATTCAGCAGGAAGGGCTTTTCACCCCGTCGGTGAAGTACAGCTCGTCCATCGAGTACGCCGACCAGACCGACGAGATCATCCGCGAGGCGATCCGCCGCGCGATGTCCGGCACGCCGGGACCGGCCTACGTCGAGTTCCCGTCGCACGTCATCCTCGAAGAACTCGATGTGGCAGAACCGCTGCCGCCCAATCGGTATCGCCTCGTCAACCAGGGGGCGGGCGCCCGTGAGGTCGCCGAGGCCGCGAAACTGATTCGCGAAGCGAAGAGCCCGATCCTGTTGGTGGGCCACGGTGTGCACACCTCCCGCACCCAGCAGGAGGTCAAAGAGCTCGCCGAGCTGATGGCCTGCCCGGTCATCCAGACCTCCGGTGGCACGTCGTACATCCCGGGACTGCAGGATCGAACGTTCCCTTACCTGTTCTCCCCGGCCGCGAACGAGGCAGTCGAGGAATCCGACCTGTGTGTCGCGCTCGGAACCGAGCTCGGTGAACCCATGCATTACGGCCGTACCCAGCACTGGGCCGGCAACGATGCCAACCGCAAATGGGTCTACGTCGAGCAGGACCCGGCCGCCATCGGCGTCAACCGCTCGTTCGATGTGCCGCTGGTCGGCGATCTGCGCGGTGTCGTGCCACAGCTCGTCGAGGCACTGCGGGATAACCCTCGCGCGCCGTCGGCGAACCTCGAGAAGCTGGTCAAGGCCGACGCCGAGGAACTCGCGCAACTCGCCGAGAATGCGCCCTCGGGGCGTTCACCGATTCATCCGGCGCGCTATGTCGTCGAGTCCACCAAGGCCTTCAAGGAGCTCGAGGACGGGATCATGGTGCGCGACGGCGGCGCGACCGTGATCTTCCAGTGGACCTACTCGCAGTCCAAGCCGCGCGACGTCATCTGGAACCAGAACTTCGGTCATCTGGGCACAGGTCTTCCTTACGCCGTCGGCGCCTCGGTCGCCGAGGGCGGCAAGCGTCCGGTCATGCTGCTGACCAGTGACTCGGCATTCCTGTTCCACATCGCCGAACTGGAGACCGCGGCCAGGCTGAACCTGCCGCTGGTGTGTGTTGTCGGTGTCGACCACCAATGGGGACTCGAGGTGGGTGTCTACAAGCGCACCTTCTCCCAGCCGTCCCCGCAGCCCGGCGTGCACTGGAGCAAGGACGTCCGCATGGACAAGGTCGCCGAGGGCTTCGGCTGTCACGGTGAATACGTCGAGAAAGAAGATGAAATCGGACCGGCCATCGCCCGCGCCTACGCGAGCGGCAAGGTCGGTGTGGTGCACGTGTGCATCGACCCGAAGGCCAACTCCGAGGAGATGCCGAAGTACGACAGATTTCGAACCTGGTATGCAGAAGGCACCCAGTAGTGGCCGCGGTCGAACCGCGAATAGAGGAAGCTTGGAGACATGCGTGAATATTTGAAGTTTTACATCGATGGCGAATGGGTCGACCCGATCGAGCCGAAGACCCTGGACGTCGACAACCCGACGACCGAGAAGGTGTCCGGCAAGATCGCGATCGGCTCCGCGGCCGACGTCGACAAGGCCGTCAAGGCCGCCAGGAAAGCCTTCGCCACCTGGTCGGTGAGCACCCGCGAAGAGCGGCTGGAGCTCCTGGAGGCGATCCTCGCGGAGTATCAGAAGCGGTCGGCCGACCTCGGCGAAGCGGTGTCCGAGGAGATGGGCGCGCCGCCGTCGCTCGGCTCGGGTATCCAGGTCTACCTCGGCCACGGGCATCTGGCCAACGCCATCGACGCGCTGAAGAACTACTCCTTCGAAGTGCCGCGTGGCGCGGCGATGATTCTCAAGGAGCCCATCGGCGTGTGTGGGCTGATCACTCCGTGGAACTGGCCGATCAACCAGATCGCCTGCAAGGTGTTCCCTGCGCTGGCGACCGGCTGCACGATGGTGCTGAAGCCGTCGGAGGTCGCGCCGTACTCCGGGCAGATCTTCACCGAGGTCATGGATGCCGCCGGTGTTCCGGCGGGCGTGTACAACCTCGTCTACGGCGAAGGTGCCGGTGTGGGCGCCGCGCTGTCCAGCCATCCCGACATCGACATGGTGTCCTTCACCGGCTCGACACGCGCGGGCATCGACGTCGCCAGGAACGCGGCGGCGACGGTGAAGCGGGTGACCCAGGAACTCGGCGGCAAGAGCCCGAACATCGTGCTCGACGACGACACCTTCGCGGAGAACGTCGCAGCCGGTGTTGCCGCGATGATGCCGAACTCGGGTCAGAGCTGTAATGCACCGTCGCGCATGTTGGTTCCGAAGTCACGCAAGGACGAAGCGCTCGCCGCCGCGAAGGCCGCCGCCGAGCAGGTGACGGTCGGCGACCTCAACGACTCGTCTGCCATCGGGCCAGTGGCGTCGAAGGCGCAGTTCGACAAGATCCAGGGCCTGATCCAGAAGGGCATCGAGGAGGGCGCCACCGTGATCGCCGGCGGTCCTGGCCGGCCCGACGGATTGGACACCGGTTACTACGTCAGGCCGACGGTGTTCGCCGATGTCACCAACGACATGACGATCGCGCGGGAGGAGATCTTCGGGCCGGTGCTGTGCATCCTCGAATACGACGATCTCGATCAGGCCATCGAGATCGCCAACGACACCGAATACGGGCTGGCCGGTTATGTCGCGGCTGCCGACCTCGAGGCTGCGCGTGCGGTGGCACGCCGTATCCGCGCCGGCCAGATCGCCATCAACCACGCCTTCGACCTGAACACGCCGTTCGGTGGGTACAAGCGCAGCGGCAACGGTCGCGAATGGAGTGAGTACGGCTTCGACGAGTACCTGGAGATCAAGGGCACGCTCGGTTATTCACCGGCCTAAGGCTTGAGGATCGGCCGCAGTCGTCCAGGCGGTCGAAGAGATGCCAGATGTAGGACGATGTGCCGTTCTCCCGGTGTGCGTGCAGATCGGCGAGTTCGGGATCGTTGCAGTAGCCGTCGAACGCTTCGCGTGACTCCCACTCGACGAGGACGAGCACCTTGCGTGGCTCGATGTCGCCGGTGATCGAGTCGTGGAATTGGCCGAGGGAGACGACGCGGCCGCCGTGCTTGGCGACCTCCTGCCGGAGAGCGCTTCGAGTACGCGAGGTACTCGTCGCGGTCGGCGATATCGAACAGGTTGAGCGCATAGACCGTCACGCGGGTGACGCTACACCGCGCCCTAGACTGCCGGTATGGGCGAGAAGTACGAGTACGGAATCGATTTCGATCGGGTCGCTGCCATCGACATCCACACCCACGTGGAGGTCGACGGGCACGGCCACAAGGCCTACGACGACGAACTGGTCGACGCGGTGGGTCAGTACTTCAAGCGTGGACCCGGCGCATTGTCGAGCGTCGACGCGCTCGCCGACGAGTACCGGCGGCACAACACCGCGGCGGTCGTCTTCACCGTTGATGCGCGCACCGGCATGCGGCATGTACCGAACTCGATCGAAGACCTCATCGCCGGCGCGGTGCGCAACAACGACGTGCTGATCCCGTTCGGCAGCGTCGACCCGTGGCATGAGCGTCGCGCGGTGCACCGCGTCCATGAACTGGTCCGCGACTACGGCGTGAAGGGCTTCAAGTTCCATCCGAGCATGCAGGCCTTCGAACCGAACAACCGCAAGTCTATCCGATCTACGAGGCGATCACCGAGGCCGGCGTGCCCGCGCTCTTCCACACCGGGCAGACGGTATGGGTGCGGGACTGCCCGGCGGGCACCGCATCAAGCTGCGGTACTCGGATCCGATGCTGCTCGACGACGTGGCCGCCGATTTCCCGGATCTGACGATCGTGATGGCGCACCCGGCGGTGCCGTGGGTCGACTCGCAGATCGCGATCGCCACGCATAAGGCCAACGTCTACATCGACCTGTCGGGGTGGTCGCCGAAATACTTTCCGCCTCAACTGGTGCGCGCCGCCAGCCGAACTGCGGACGAAGGTGCTGTTCGGAACCGACTATCCCTATATCCAGTTGGACCGCTGGCGCCGGGACTTCGAGGACCTCGATGTCGACCCGGCGGTGATTCCCTTGATCTACAAAGAGAACGCGCTGCGGGTGCTGGGAGTCACTTCT
>CAWJJA010000011.1:0-217437 GCA_963843135.1 uncultured Actinomycetota bacterium | reverse complement strand
AGTCACCGACGAAAGCGACTTGTCAATTCGCGCGCGCCTGCGAATATGTCTTCAGCGGGACCTGCATCGGCCAACATTTCCAGCTCGGGCTTGCTCGTCGATGTCGCGTAGACAGGCAGCTGTTCGCCGGTTACCCACGCGACCAGGCTGGCTGAGGGGGCCGGTGGTTCAGCAGCCAATCACGTTGTAGTCCAATGCCATCCCTTCTGGTGGGGGGTGGTCGCCTGGTCGATGTATCCCCAACCAGGTTCGCTAATCAACGCTCGTTTCGCGCCGCACCATGCGGCGCTCGACAGGAGGATCACATGAACGAAGCTCGGATTCCCGGCTACCGGCGCAGCGCCCTCGCCTTGTCATCGGTCGCAGTCACGACGGCTGTGTGGTTCGGTGCCGTCCCGCCCGCGACGGCCGACCCGTACGACGACGGCGACTCCTCGGAGGTCACCGACAATTCCGGGCCCTCCGACCAGCCGGCCGACGAGCCTGCCGCTCCGGACCCGGGCGAACCGGCCGGCGACGAGCCCGGCTCCGCACCGGAGGCACCTGCCCCCGACGCCGGGGAGCCCGCTCCCGAGGCGCCCGCGGAACCCCCGCCCGCCGACGAGGCCCCAGGCGGCGGTGGCGCGGATGAATCCGGTTCCCCCGGAGCGCCGGACGAACCGGGTGATCAGGGCGATCCGGGTGCGCCCGATTCGAACGTCACCGACCCGGCCGTCGATGCCGATACCCCCGACCCCAACGTCGCCGAGGTGCCGCAGGAGGCCTTCGACGAGGCACACAGCGCCGATGCGACGGACGTCGACTCGACGGTCGCGTCGGAGACCGAGGTCACCGAGCTCACCGAGTCACTCGAATCGTGGGCCAGCAGCACGAGCACCAGTACGTCCTCGACGTGGAGCAGCGGAGTGTCGCAATGGAATTCGGCGTGGACCGGCTATGACAGCTGGTACCAGCCGGTCTTCACCAATCCGTACAGCACGCCGCTGGAGATGTATTACTACTACGACAACGCCGTTCGCACCTTCGAGGTCCCGCCGATGCAACGGGGCGTGCTCACGGCCCCTGACGCCGGCGTCTACAGCTTCACCGCGTTGAACCGGGACCCCTCGGGTAAGCCTGTGACGGTCTCCACCGGAAGCTTCTCCGGGGGCGGGTACAAGCCGGCACCCGGCCAGCCGCCGCCCGCAAAGCCTGCGCCGCCCGAGACCTTTAAGAATGTGCTCGTGCAACTCAAGTACGACGACAAATCGTCGAAGCCTTTCCGGGTCAAGACGCTGGCCGACCTCGGTGACGATGCGGTCGTCGGCGGCCACCGCGTCCTGCTCGACGACGAGACCCCCGCGTGGGGAACGTGGAGCAAGACCGGAGGCGGCGAGCGCTTGTTCGAGGTCACCAGCACCCAGCAACTCCCCGGGCTCGCCGAGCCGTCGCAAGGTCCGTTGCCGGGCTACCAAATTCAGCTGACCAGCAACGAGGCGACGTCGACGCCGGCGAAGAAGACGTGGGTAAAGCCATTGGTCATCGTTGGGGCCGTCGCCGGAGTCCTGGCGATCGGTGCGGTTGTGCTCCTACTGGCCCGGCGACGGAAAACGACGCCGTAGCCCGCAGCTTGTCGGCAACGCTGCGCTTCACCTCTTTCTGAGTCGACAGGTCGCTGAACGACTGTTCCCCCCGCACCCTGGCTGTGCGGGGGGATCGGTCGGTGAGGGGCCACTATGGACTCGCTATATCGCCTGCAAGACAACAGATTGAACCGGACCGGCGTCAGGTGGAGGCCAGCACCGACCGTTGTCCGGGTGCTCTGTAGGGCTGCCCGGAGAGACATCGCCATGCGGTCGGCGCTTCGTCGATCCGCTGCCGGTCTTGCGCCTGACCCGCGGTGCGAGACCGCTGTTTGACCTCTAATGTTCGTTGCTGCGGCGGGTACCAGTCCGCCGGTGAGCTTGCAAATGTCGTCTAAACAGATGAACTAACTGATTTCCTGATGACTACCGGGCTCACGCCTGCGTAAATTATTCCGAGCCGCGGTCCGGCCGGCACTATGCCATCGACAGACGCGGTCAGGGGAATCACATTCGAAAGGGCATAACCATGGGCAAAATGAGGACGATCGCTGCGGCAGCGCTGACCGCGGGCGGGCTACTGGCTCTCGGTGTGGGTGTGGCCCACGCAGACGAGGTTCAGGTGGAGGGCAACTACGCGACGCTTGAGGCTTGTCAGGCAGACGGCCCGAACGTCGAGATCACATACGACAACGACGCCTACTCGAATTGGGATTGCCGACCGGGCGACGACGGCCTCTTCTACCTGTTCCTGAGCAACTGATCGCGCGAGTCCGGGAGTGTATGTGGATTCGTCAAAGTACACGTTGCGTAAGTACGCGTTACGGGTTGGGGCCGTTGCTTTTTCGCTCGGTGTAGCGGGGCTGGTCTGCACGGGAGGCATGGGGACGGCGTCCGCCGCAACGGATGATTCAAACCAATCGTCACCGAGTTCATCTGAGTCGTCGAACTCATCCTCAGAGTCGGGCAGCTCAACCCACGAGTCGACGAACTCAACCCACGAGTCGACGAGCCCTTCGTCGACCACGGGCACGGATTCGGATCCGTCTGGCAGTCCTTCCGCTTCGACCACCTCGGGCACCAAGCCCGTGACAACTGTCGGGTCAGATCCGTCGGCAATAAGGCCAGGCGGGTCGTCGGTGACAACGCCCAATAGGATTTCGTCCGCGGATTCGGCGAAAGAGACGGACGAGGGGGACGACGATTCTGACACGCCGTCGTCGGAGGCATCAGATGACGAAGAGACCAATCCGACTGTCCCGGTGGATAGTTCGGAAGTCAACCCACCGGTTGCCCCCGAGGACGAGGTAGAACAGACGGCGAGTAACCCTGAATCGGGGCTCCAAGACGACGACACGTCGCTGACCGCGTCGCACAACGACACGCACACCGCCGGCGCAAACGGTGCAACGGGCACCGCAGGCGCAGGCGCAGGCGGCGACACCACCGACTCAGGCACAGCCGCCATCACGGTGTCGCACGTCGACACGGGTGATGACTCCGGCACCGCAACGACCACCTACACGCTGGACGTCGACCTGTCTCCGCCGGAGAGCATCGACGCGGACGACCAGACCGTGATCATCGCCCAATCCGGCGACCCCGACCCGTCGGAGACGTCAAAGGATGTTGTCTCCGGTCTGTTGTCGGTAATCGGCCTGGGGTTGCCAGTGTCCGCAGTTGATGGCCCGGTGGGACCACCACCTCCGGCCGCAATGCTCATGGGCTCACTCGAATTGGTGCGCCGCGATCTCGAGCAGATGTCCGATGACCAGCTGATCGTCGACCCACAGCAGGACACGACCAACACTCTGATCATCGAGGAGCCGTCGAACGACTCGGAGCCCGTCGCCCTGACCGCCGCGGCGCAATCGGAACCCGAACCGCCGTCCTCTTTGGTACCCCGTGACCTGACGCTGGATCCCACATCGGCCGAACGGACCGCGGCGTTCCAGAAGCAGCAAGCCAAGCGGATAGAGACCTTCAATGAAGCCCAAGCCGCCCGGGTAGAAGCATTCAACGAACAGATGGCCGCGCAGTACGCGGCGTCTCCGCTGGGAGCGCTCGTCAACAGCGCGGCGTTTGTGGTTTCGGAACTCGTCAACACCGCGGCAGTCGTGGTGACGGAATTCGTCAACTACATTTCGTTCGCAGTCGCCGAGTTCATCCACGGCCTGTCGGACTGGTTCACCACCCCGGCCGTCTTCACCGGCCTGTACGGCGACCCGACAACGAATGCGCAGTACTGGCAAGCGCAGTCGTCGCAGAACTGCGTTTTGATGTCGGCGGCGATGATCATCGGCCAACTCACAGGCACTACGCCAACTGAAGAGGAAATTGTCGAAGAGGCGGTGGCCACAGACAGCGTTGCCAACCCGGGCCAGAAGATGTACCAGGGTCTACAGAGCCAGGACGGAGTCAACGTCAAAGACGCAATCAAACTGCTGGAAAACCACGGCATTACGGCCACCCTCACGGAATACGACAAATCGGAGGGCAACCTGGCGCTGAGGGCCGTGGCGTTCGCGTTGGACGAGAAGAAGGCCGTCTCGGTCGGACTTCACGGCGGGACCATCTGGGCTGCTGTCGATAACGAGCCGCTGCCCGCGGGCGTCTCTGCCGCAGACCATCAGGTTGTCGTCACCGGCATCGACTTCGACCAGAGATTCGTCTACCTCAACGACAGCGGATTCGCCGAGCAGGGGAAGAACCTGAAGGTCCCGCTGGACGCCTTCATGAAGGCGTGGCAGACCGACAGCTATGAGACGATCATCGCGGAGCTCAAGCCGGCGAATACGTCGGCGTCGGGACCGGCATCGACCAACATCTCGGGCTCGGGCGTACTCGTCAGCGTGGCATAGCGGACAGCTGTTCGACCCTTCCCCCGCACCCTGGCGGCGCGGGGGAAGGGTCGAATCCGTCATCGCGTGCGGCATCGTCGCTGAGTTGTTGCCCGCCAAAATGGTTCAACTTCATTGGGTCATGGGACGCTTCCGCGCCGGCACCCCGCGGCGATCGGCGGGCCCTTGGTGATCACGTCCTTCAGCGACACATCACCCTGCGGCGGCTTGAGGTCCGGCACCCGGGGTAGGGACACGTGCACCTCGTAGGCGACGACACCAGCCCCCTTCAGCTCGTGGCAGTCCAGGCCGACCCGCTCGCCGGCCTCGTCGCCGAAATCGGCGTCAAGCCGGTCACGAATGGCGTTGAGCGACACGTGACCTCCCCGAGCATCGTTGAACACCGGGTCGAGGATCTCGGTGACCTGGCGGGCGAGTACGGCGGCTGTGGTGAAGTATTCCGTCGGGGTGACACCCGAGCAGGTGCCATGCGCCTTCCACTCGTGGGGTGCCATCACATCGACGTCGGACATCATCGACTGCAGGTTGGCCTGCACGTTCTGCGGCAGGTTCAACGACGACAGGCCGGCATCGCCATCGTCCCCGCCTCTGGGCACGCCGCAGAATTGTTCGGTTGGCGGCTGCGGCCACAGACCGTGCAGCATCAACGTCGGCCCCATCGCTTCGACGTGGCCGCTGCGGCAACCAGGGTTGGACTGCTCGACAGCGCACAGGCTCGGCGCCCACGTCACCACAAGCAGGCTCGAAATGCTGTCGGCCGCGAGCCGCTCGGGATCCTCACCCGGCCGGTCCACAACCAACACACTGAAGGCGACAGCGGCGATCACCACAGCCCCTAAGGCCGCCGATATCGAGAATACGGCTACGTCACCTCGCCGCATGGGGCACTCTTCTCAACAGCACGGAAGCACATCACCCTCACCAAAACGCGCTACGGAGTACAGCTTTTCACGACGGGTGCCAAGGTTGCGGGATTGTCGGCGAAAGGTTACAGGCAGTTGCCGCCGCCAGAGTTGGCCAACGAGATCGACCGGTGGTTGCAGAAGACGGCACGCGGACAACGTCGGCTGCCCTCGCTTTACACCAGCCTGCTGACCGGCCGGGTCTTCGCCTACCTCAGCTACCGGCTGCGCTACCCGTTCGCACTGTCTACGGTGCAATTCCTGGTCCACGTCGCGGAATTTCTCCTCATCTTGTCCAGCCTGGGCGGGTTGGCCGCTTTCACCGTCATGGTGCTGCGGATCGGCAGCCTGATCGTCGGGGGTGCCTGGTGGGGTCTGCTGGAGGTCATGCGGGAGCGGCTGCGGAGGTTTGCCCGGGCAGGGGAGCACGACGCAGCCGAACACGAAATCGGCCGCTGGCTGGTCCTCGCCGTCATCCTTGCCGCCGCACTGATCGTCGGCGCCGCCATCGTGCTGGCGCGCCTGCGCCCGTCCGGCGACGACCCCGTAGCCGACTTCTACGCATTCCTGGTCGTCGTCGAGCTCGCGATCAACTTTCCAGTCCGGGTGCTGCACTCCGGTGTCTTTGCGACGCGCCGCGTCTACCGGCCGGCCTGGGCGATGTTCGGCTCGCCGGTCGTCCAGCTCGCGGTGCTGGGCGTCGGCTTCTACTACTACCCCGCCGTCGCGATCATCATTTCAATCATCGCCGCGAACGCGATCGCCATATCGGTGACGGTCCACTACTCGCTGGAGGCGTATCGGCTGATCGGCATTCGGCCGAAAGCTCCGACACCCACCTACGCCTTCTGGCGGATGCTTCCCAGGGTGCCCCCCGTGATCGGTGTGGAGACCACACTGTCGGGACTGGCGCTGCGCCTGGACGCCGTGCTGGTCCTGGCGATCGTGGGCGTCTACGGGACCCACACCCGGTCCTTTGACCTCACCGCCGCCGTGCCGTCGTGGCGGGAGGTCGACACCTTCCAGTTCTTCTATCTGGTCCTGCCGCTGTTTCGTGGTTCATACGAAAGTGCGGGCATCTTCTATTTCGATCTGGTTCGATTGCGCAGCTTTCCCACGATTCACGAATTCCGACGGTTGTTCTTTCACAAGCTGCTGTGGGCGGCACCGGTCATCGCGCTGTACTACTGGTCACTCGCCGCGTTGCTCGGATCGTTCGTCCTGAAGGACGTGCCGATGACCTTCCTGGTGGCACTGATCCCCTTGTTCGTCGTCCGGAGCCTGATCGGGATGTATCAGATCCGCCTTTTCGCCGAGGGGCGATTCGGAATGCACCTCGCCACTCTGGTGTTCCTGACTGTCCTGCTGTGGTTGGTGTGGATCAAGCCCGACCCCGCGTCCGACCTCATCGAGATCACGGCGGCGATGATCACCCAGCTCATCCTTTTGATCAACCTGCAACATTTTCAAGACCGCCGCGATCCTGAGCTGCCGACCCTGTTGGCGCTGGGCGATTGGTTGCGCGCCCTGGGCCGGCAGACCGAACCGGTGCGGGTCGGCAGGCTCGCGATCCCCGACTCGGTGACGTCGAAGCAGAAGTCGGCAGCCACGGAGGTGATGCAGAAGTCGTTCGGCGGCAACGGGTATGTCGCCTACCGTTCGCCGACACAGTTCGTCTACTTCGAGCGCACCTCGAACGCCTCGATCGGCGAAGGCCGCCTACCAACACACCTACTGCTGCAGGCGGTCACCGGAGGCACCGTCGGTCGCGGCGCCGCGTTGCCGGTTGTGACGGCGGACGGACGCGGTGCCATCGACGCCCTCGTCGCGCAGAAATGGCTCCCGGCGATCGATGACCCACCCGTCGGCCACGGCGGTCCAGAACCGCTGAAAAGCGTGTTCCGCGAGCTATTCCCGGACGGTGTCGCCATGGACTTGGAAACCCTCGAAGGCGCGCGCGAGATGCGCAGCCTCGAGGACAGCGTGCTGCGCCGGGCATTGCCGACGGCGATAGCGTGTGTCGAGCAGGGCAGCATGACAGTCCCACTGGCAGACCGATGGCTCACCCCGATCTGCTACCACGGCATCCTGCGCGTGTTGTTCATCCTCCCGGCCGACCCAGAACAATCGTCACTCAAGCGCTGGCGCCACGTCCTGCGGGGCTGGCATGTGGGATGTGCCCTTCCCAACACCGCCGGGCGGGCAGACCATGGTTGAGTCCGTCGATATCGAGCGGCGCCTCGCCGACCCGAAGACGTACGAAGACACCATCTTGCGGATCTTCGCCAAGAAGCGGCAACGCGGAATGGTGTTCGGCGAGGTGGAAACTGGCGTCACCTACTTCGATACCGTAACCAAGCGTCGGGCGCTGGCCCGCGCCATCGCACATACGGTTGCCGATGGCAGCTACCGGCCACACCCCGTGGACCTGTGGATTCTGGAGTCCGCCGACAAGCGTCGTGACGCACACATGCCCGCGTTCGTCGACCACGTCGTGGGCTCGGCTCTGTTTCAGCTCATCTCCAACAACGCGCAGTGCTACGGCCTACCCGGCGTCTATTCCTACCTTCCGGGTATGACGAACGTGACGGCCATGCGCGCCTTGGCCTCCTACGTTCGCGCGCACCGCCGACGGGTCGGCCAGAAGGGCCCGCCTGTCTTCGTGCTGCAGTCCGATTTCGAGCACTACGGTGACAATCTTCCGGTCGGGCCGGATGCCGCACTCTGGCACGTCGTGCGAGAGGTAGTGGCACTCGGCAGCCCGAACGGGGTTGTCTCACCGATCACTTGGGATCTGATCACCGCCCTGGCTCGTCCCGTCGTACGAGATGAAGACGGAGCGCAGTTCACCCGCCTTCGCGGCGTCGCAATGGGGACTCCCCTCGTCCCGATCCTGGCGAATCTCGCCGTCGTGCCGATGGATAACGCGATCCTCGATATCGACGGCATCTTCTACGCCCGCTACAACGACGACTTCCTCATCGCGCACCCCGACATCTCCGCACTGCACGAGGCAGATTCTCGAATCGACTCGCTGCTGAACGAATTGGGTGTCACGCGCAAGCTGCAGAAGGAGCGCCGCACCGCGCTGTGCGCCCACGGCCGGCCCTCGACCGAGGACCCCGCCTACCGAGGGCGCAGCCGCGTGGACTCGCTCGGCTTGTCGGTGAGCCACGCCGGCACGATCGCCCTGGCGCCACACCGGTTGCGCCGCTTCATCGCTCGCATCGCGACCCGTATCGACGGGATCGCACCGACCCTTGCACCGCTTCCCATCGGCGAACGGGCCCGCGAACTTGTCTTGGCGACCAACGTCATGCTGGACTTGGCGGATCCCTTTGCCGTCCCGGGACTGTCGTCGCTGCTGGACACCACCACCGATCGGGGAACGCTCAAAGACCTCGACTACCGCATCGCGCGCAAAATCGTCCAGGCCGCCACCGGTTGGCCGGGCGTACGCGGCTTTCGGGCAGTGCCGCCGGCGGCACTACACCATGAGATGGGCCTGGTGTCGCTGGTACGGCTGCGAAACTTGCGCTGACCGGCGGGAATGCGGTTCAATCCCGGGAGAGGGCGCGGACCCCGCCTAGTGCGGCATTTCCGGAGAACCACAGAGGCTGCGGCTTTCGATTCTCCAATTTTTCGTTTTCCCCCGCGCCCTCTCCTGCGCACAGGTCCCCGGCGACGATCACTGCGCGCCGGCATCAGACGCCGGTCGATCACTTCCCACATTGCGCGATCGTCGCTCATCAGCACCCCCCTATTTGCCCCGAACTCGCCCTCCGCGGTGTCTGATCGCCACACGAGTCCGGGTCGCGCGCGGGTCTTCACGTGTGGGGCTGGACCGCTGCGTACCTGGCAAGCCGAGAGCCTGTGCATCGATCTGGCCAACTGGCTTGATCGCGCCACGAGCGTGGTCCTGTCCGGGCCGAGCTCAAGAAGGCGCTCTGCGCAATAGCTGGCTGTGGGAGTATCGGGGATGACACATCTGCGCGAGGTCTCTGTCAGCAGTGACCGGGGATGATCGACCGCCGAACGCTGCTCCTCCTCGCTGGCGCCGTAGGCGCCGAAGCCGCGATACCGGCCTGCGCAGGAAACGCTCGACCACCAGGTACCACGCCAGCCCCGCCGACGCCCGCATACGCACGGGCCCTCACCGATCAGATGCCGGCGATCCTGAAGGCCAACGGGATCCCGGGGGCCATCGTATTGGTCCGCAGCCCCGAAAAAGGCGACTGGAGTGCGGCATTCGGTGTTGCCCGCATCGGAACCGACACACCACCATCGCCAGAAGATCACGTACGCATCGGCAGCATCACCAAGTCGCTGACGGCCACGGTCATTCTGCAGCTGCAGCACGAGGGCAAGCTTGCGATCACCGACCAGATTTCGCGTTACCTGCCCGGGGTGCCCAACGGCGAGAACATCACTGTCCACCAACTGGCCGAGATGCGCAGCGGCCTCTACAGCTACACCGACGACAAGGCGTTCGCCGCCACGCTGGAGAAGCATCCGCAAACCGTCTGGACTCCGTGGCAGCTCCTCGACATCGCGTTCACACACGCACCTAACTTCTTGCCCGGCAGCCAATACGAGTACAGCAACACCAACTATGTGTTGCTCGGGCTGGTGATCGAGAAGCTGACGGGGATGTCAGCGTCGGCTGCGTTCCAGACCCGAATCTTCGACCCACTGGGCTTGCGGAACACAACGCTGCCCGCCCCGACGGACTCTGCGTTGGCGACTCCGCACCCGCGCGGCTACATGTGGGGGCCCAATGAGGCTTTCGAGGGTCCGCTGCCGGATGCTCAGCTGAAATCTGCGCTAGCCGGTGAACTCGCGCCTGCCGATCACACCGACGACAATCCATCGTGGGCGTGGACGGCCGGCGGGATCATCTCCCGGGCAGAGGACGTCGCCGACTTCATCGAGGCGATGGTGGCCGGATCTCTGCTCGACGACACCACCCGCCGATGGCGCCTGGCGAACCTGAAGCCGATGACTGCGGACGCCAAGTCCGACCTGGGCTTCGGCACCTACGGTTTCGGGTTAGAGGGCTCAGGCCCGATGTACGGGCATCCCGGGAACATGGTCGGCTTCGCCGGCCTGGCCGTACACGACCCCATCGCCGGGAACACCGTCGTCATCTCGGCCACGGTGTATCTCACTCCGCAGGGCGACCCGCCGCAGAACGCGCTCTTCAGGCCGATCTTCGCTGCGCTGTATCCAGAGATCGACGAACGGCTACGCGGCGAAGGGCCGGCGGATCCGTCGACTTCGGGGGCGCCCGGGGGCCCTTCGATGGCGCCCAGTGGGCCCAGGGGCCCAGGTGGCTGATGGGCTCGCCCGGGCATACAAGGCGCGTATCCGAACTGCCGCCGCGAGCACCGCGTTGCATCGATCAATCCCTCTGACTGGCCTTCCCCCGTGCGTGCGCCCGCTCAGCACGGTGTAGCGCCGGGCGCCGTGGCGAAGGCGAGGCCGTTCAGTTGGGCGGCTCTCCCGCCAGCCACAGACGCACCAGGCAGCGCCGGTTCGCCACCTCGGGCGCGTCGACAAAACTGAGCCGATTGTGCAGTGTCACATGATCGTCGGCGAAGAAGGCGTCGCCGGGATCTAGGGTGAATTGAACATAGTTGGCGGGATCGTTCAGAATGCGGTCGAAGGCATTGAGCGCCTCGCGCTGACGTTCGCTGAGCGGCCGACCGGCACGCAGGTGGCCCAGTTCGATGTAGGCGCGGTTGTAGCGGACGCGGACGCCGTCCACCACGTCGGCGAAGACCGCGCCGACCGATACCGGATCCTCGCCCGGTTCAGTCTCTTTGGAGCGGTCGAAGCAGAACCAACCGTAGAGTTCCTCCACCAGTTCGGGTTGCCTCTCCAGCAGCGCGTTGTAGGCGGTGTGGCTGCTGACCATCAGCGACTCGCCGCCGGACGCCGCCTTGCGCAGGCACAGCAGTCCGAGGACGTCGATCTGGCTGCCGACGTAGCCGCTGGCCGAGTCCGCGTGAAAGATCAGTTCCGAGTTCGTCTTCGAGCCGCGTGCCTCCGCCACCGACTTGCCGGTGTCCTGGATCAGGTAGACGCGGTCACCCTGCCGGTTCTGCGGCTGCGGCACGCCCAGGTAGGTGCCCAGACCCCAGTACAGCATCGATGCGTCCTCATCGGTCCAGTCATGGAAGGGCAGGCCGCGCAGTACGCAGAAGCCGGGGCCGGAGCGGATGCGCTGGCCGATGCCGGCGGCGATTTCGGCGAGGGCCGAGTCCTGGAAGTCCGACGGCTCGATGCTGTCGAGCCGCTTGCCATGACGGCGCAGCTCGTCGCGGACGCGCAGGCAGGCGAGAGCCTGGTGCGGCTGGACCGCGAGCATGTAGTCCCCGGCACGAAGACCGGCATGATTCCAGACCGTCGGTCCGGCCATCGGCCGGCGGGTGCCGGACTCTACTTGCGTCGCCTCAATGCTCATTTTCCCCGTCCTATCTGCGTGAAGGCTTGTGCGCGAATCACCGTGACGGGGCGGACTTGGAAGTTTCTTAACGTGCAATTCGCACCCGGCGGGCCTTTGGCGGAGTGCTTTTAGAAACCGCCAAGGAATCCGGTGGAGTCTCTGCTCCATGAACACGATCGACCTCGTCATCGCCGCTGTTGCCAGCGGAGCCCTCATCTGGGCGTTGATGCGTTGTGCGCCGAAGGCGGTGCCGGGAGCAGGCCTGGCGGCGCAGGGCGTGCTCGGCGTGTACACCGGGCTGATCGTGCGCGACATCTCGTTCGCCGCGCTGGGCTCGGACTGGCCGATCGTCGTCGCGGTCGCCGTCGGCACCCTGCTTATCTGCGTTGCGGGCGGCGCGCTGCTAGGTCTGCACCGTGGCATCAGCCCGCTGACGGGGGGCCTCGCGCTGGTGGCCGGCGGCTCGGCCGGAGTGGTCGCCATCTCCCGCGAACTCGGTGGGGACGATCGTGTCGTCGCGGCCGTCCAATACCTCCGCGTTGCGCTCATCACGACTGCCATGCCCATTGTCGTGACGGTCTTCTACCACGGCAGCGGAGCGCGCGGATCGCAGATAAGCGAAACAGAGTCTTTCCCTTGGTATTTCAGCCTGCCGATGATCGCAGTCATTGTTGTCGCCGGCTCGGCGGCCGGCCGCTCTTTAAGGCTGCCCGGTGCCAGTTTGTTAGGTCCGATGGCGATCACCATTGTTTTGGAACTCACCGGGCTGGCGCCGAGTCTCACGGTTCCGATGATGCTGGTTCAGGCCGGAATCATGCTGATCATCTGGCAGACGGTGCTTGCGTTCAACCGAGAGTCGATTCGGGCGCTACGACGGATCCTGCCCACCGCGTTCGCTTTGATCATGGTGCTGAACGTCGCAGTGGCCGGTCTCGGCGTCGTGCTGTCCAAGGTGGCCGGACTGAGCATGCTCGACGGATACCTTGCGACGAGCCCCGGCGGTGTGTACGCGGTGCTCGGAACCGCTGTGGGGTCGGGCTCCGACGTAGCGTTTGTCATGGCGACCCAAGTCGTTCGGATCGTACTGATGCTGTTCGCCGCACCCTTCGTTGCAAAGTTCTTCATGAGATTCACGCCTCAAAGCGCTCCGACGATCTCGACGAACAGAGTGCTCATCCCCCACCGCCTGAATACCGACCGCGAGCCAGCGCGGTGTCAAGTATGTGGGCGTGATGCGAGCTGCGATGTGCCACCAGAGATAGCCCGAGGGGGTGACTTCCCGTTATCAGTGCTTACACCGTGCCCCCAGTCGGACTCGAACCGACACTGTGCGGATTTTAAGTCCGCTGCCTCTGCCAATTGGGCTATGGGGGCCCGGCCCGTCACCGGCCGCGCATGAGTTTACGACCGGCGGTGTCGGCACCGCCGTCGGTCGCCGCGCCGCTACCCGTCGGTTGACCATCCGGCCGGGTCGGAACCGGTTTCGAAATCTTCGACTGACCCCACGCGACCGCGCCCGCCGCCCCATGGGGCAGCGGGCGCTTCCGGTTGGTCGAGGTCAGTCGCTAGTGGCCCAACAGAAGGGCGCCACGCGAAGGCGAAACAGTGAGCGCCGGACGCGGGAACCGCTGCCGCGCGCAGGCGTCATCGATCACTTCGGAGATCGCGCCGAAGATGCGCCGAAGGACCCACCGCTCGCAGTGTTGACCGACGTCCAGACCCCCGAGACTGATCTGAGTGACCAGGACGTCGTATCGGCGCCGGATCCAGGACATCTCGCCGATCGCCCGGCTCAGTGTCAACGCACCGACGACATCGCCGGTATCCAACCGGCAATGGAGCCCGATGAGGTCGAGTTCTTTGTGCGCCAACACATCCGACGCCAGATCGCCGACGTCATCGGCGGCCGCGTCGATGAGAACTTGCTGCCGCCGCGGGGCATGCGCGGCAAGCCCCGAGACATGCCGGCTCGAGCTCACCACAAACCGCGCGGCTTCGACGCTCATGGCCCGGTCGGTCAGCGGTCTTCCATCGCGCCAGTGAACGACGATGCGCCTGGGCTCAGTTCCCGTCAAGACGGCCTGGGCGAGTTCCGCGCCGGTGGAGACGTCGACTGCCACCCGTTGGCGTCGTATCCAGTCCCTAATCGCTGGTGTATCGAAGCAACGCGGCGGGAAAACTGACCGCGGTTCCCTTGAAACCGTCGCGATACTGCGCGCAGCGGCGCAGCACGACGGTTTCGTCAACCGGCGCAAGCGGCTCAGCTTTCAGTCCCGCGGCATGATCGGAGCGCGTCAGCGGGTCCATTGAGAGCGTCATTTCGTTGAGGGTCCCCGCTGAACCTGTGGACAGCCAGTGCCCGAGCGGTCTCTTGACTGACAACGGTCCAATCTTTACGCGGCCTGCCCGGGTAGTCGGCTATGTTCGCCTAGTGGAGCCACCCCACAGCTACGTCTGGGAGACATCCGCTTCGGTGGCGCACCACGCGGATTACCTCGAACTTCGCGAGAACCGTGCGCTCTGCGGAGCGACGATCGACGATGCGGCCACGCTGCGCCGTGCAGGCAGCCCGGACGCGATCTGCCCTGACTGTGAACAGAAGCTGGTTCTGTACCACCTCGAATGGTGGCGCGAGAAAGCCCTGGCGGCCGTCGCGGAACTCGAGGTGCTGCGCGCCAACCACCCCGAGCCGACGAATCCCCCCCGCAGGTTGAGCAGGAGCATGACGACCCGACCGAGGAACCTGCCGCTGCGAGCCGACAACCCTTCTCGACCACGCGCGGCGGGAACTCGCGACACTCTGTCGCGAATTCGACGAAGCGATCCCCTACTACCGCCTGAAGAACACCATGCAGGCATTCAGCGACGGGCTGGAATCCGACGAACGTGTGCTTCTCGCGCAGGAGATCGGCGGTGACGGCACGCTGATTCGTTGGTCGACAACCGAAGTCGAAGCCCTCGGTTGGCATGTCAGCAACAGCCCCGTCCAAGGGGACACCGAAGCGACGTGGGACGACTGGATCCAGGATTCCTACCAGGCGCCGAAGAAGGCCAAGCGGCGGTTCGGGCGCGCCCGCTAAACGTGCGGCGGAGGAATCCGTAAAGGAACGCCGCGCGCCCGTCAAGAAACCGTTAAGGCCGGCATTGACGCCTTGAGCTGCGGCGATCCTTCTACAGGACGCCGAAATCCGGCGGCCCGTAAACGCCCCGGAGTGTCATGTCCGTCCTGGTGTACATCGCGTTGACGGTGGCGATCTTCGCCGTGCTCGGCCTGGTTCAGAAGTGGGTCGAGGGGCTGTGATCGTCAACCTCATCGGCCTCGTGCTGGCGGTCCTCATCGCGCTGTTCTCTGTCGCCGCCCTGCTCTTCCCGGAGAGGTTCTAGTGAGCACCACCACCGCGGGGATCCTGTTCCTCGCTCTCCTCATCATCGCGCTGGCCGCCGTGCACGTGCCGCTCGGCGACTACATGTACCGGGTCTACATCGACCGACAAGCACTCTGCGCGGCGAGCGCGTCATCTACCGGCTGATCGGCGCCGACCCGAAGGCCGAGCAGACCTGGGGCGCCTACGCCCGCAGCGTGCTCGCCTTCTCGGCGGTCAGCATGCTGTTCCTGTTCATCCTCCAGCTGGTGCAGGGCAAGCTGCCGCTGCACCTCAACGATCCCGGCACCCCGATGACCCCGGCGCTGGCGTGGAACACGGCCGTCAGCTTCGTCACCAACACCAACTGGCAGGCCTATTCGGGTGAGTCGACGCAGGGCCACCTGGTGCAGATGGCCGGCCTGGCCGTGCAGAACTTCGTCTCGCGCCGCGGTCGGCATGGCCGTCGCGATCGCGCTGGTGCGCGGCTCTCGCCCGCACGCAGCACCGGCGATCTCGGCAACTTCTGGGTCGACCTGGTCCGCGGGACGTCTCCGCATCCTGCTGCCGCTCTCGCGTCGATCGCCGCGATCGTCCTCATCGCCGGCGGCGCCATCCAGAACTTCCACCTGCACGACCAGGTCGTGAACACGCTCGCCGGCGGCCAGCAGACCATCCCCGGCGGCCCGGTCGCCAGCCAGGAGGCCATCAAGGAACTCGGCACCAACGGCGGCGGCTTCTTCAACGCCAACTCCGCGCACCCGTTCGAGAACCCGACCTCGTGGACCAACTGGATCGAGATCTTCCTGCTGCTGGTCATCGCTTCTCCCTGCCCCGCACGTTCGGCCGCATGGTCGGCAGCACGAAGCAGGGCTTTGCGATCGTCGCGGTCATGTCGGCGCATCGCACTGATCAGCGTGAGCGCTGACGATGTGCGTTCCAGCTGCAGGCACACGGCACCGTGCCCACCGCGGTCGGTGCGGCGATGGAAGGTGTCGAACAGCGTTTCGGCGTAGCCGAATTCGGCGGTGTTCGCCGCCTCGACGACGCTGACCTCCACCGGAGCGGTGGACTCGTTCCACGACTCCTACACCAGCCTCGGCGGCATGATGTCGCTGTTCAACATGCAGCTCGGCGAGGTCGCGCCCGGCGGCGTCGGGTCCGGGCCTCTACGGCATGCTGATCCTGGCGGTCATCACGGTGTTCGTCGCCGGCCTGATGGTCGGCCGCACGCCCGGAATATCTCGGCAAGAAGATCACCCCGCGCGAGATCAAGCTGGCCGCAACGCTATTTCCTGGTCACCCCGCTGATCGTGCTGACCGGCACCGCGGTCGCGATGGCGATGCCCGGGCAGCGAGCCGAGCATGCTCAACACCGGACCACACGGCCTGTCGGAAGTGCTGTACGCGTTCACCTCCGCGGCCAACAACAACGGCTCGGCGTTCGCCGGCATCTCGGTCAACACCGAGTGGTACAACACCGCACTCGGACTGGCCATGGTGTTCGGCCGCTTCCTGCCGATCATCCTGGTGCTCGCGCTGGCCGGTTCGCTGGCCAAGCAGGGCAGCACGCCGGACTCCGATCGGCACCCTGCCCACCCATCGGCCGCAGTTCGTCGGCATGGTCGCCGGCGTGACGCTGATCCTGGTCGCGCTGACCTTCCTGCCCATGCTCGCGCTCGGACCCCTCGCTGAAGGAATCCACTGAAATGTCAGCACCCACCGTCGATTCCGCTGCGCCCACAGCAGCCGCAAGCAGGACGCGGCCGAAGCCGCGTGCAGGGCGGCCTGCTCGACCCGAAGATGCTGTGGAAGTCGATGCCGGACGCGCTGCGCAAGCTCGACCCGCGCACGCTGTGGCGCAACCCGGTCATGTTCATCGTCGAGATCGGCGCCGTCTGGAGCACCATCCTCGCGATCACCGACCCGTCCTGGTTCGCCTGGCTGATCGTCGTCTGGCTGTGGCTGACGGTGATCTTCGCCAACCTGGCCGAAGCCGTCGCCGAGGGCCGCGGCAAGGCGCAGGCCGAATCGCTGCGCAAGACCAAGACCGACACCATGGCGCGCCGTCTCGTCGGATGGGCGCCCGGGTACCCGGGACGTGAAGAAGAAGTCGCCGCGCCGCTGCTGCAGCAGGGCGACATCGTGGTCGTCGAAGCCGGACAGGCCATCCCCGGCGACGGCGATGTCGTCGAAGGCATTGCCTCGGTGGATGAATCGGCGATCACCGGCGAGTCCGCCCCGGTCATCCGGGAGTCCGGTGGCGACCGCTCGGCGGTCACCGGCGGCACCACGGTGCTGTCCGACCGCATCGTCGTCAAGATCACCCAGAAGCCGGGCGAGAGCTTCATCGACCGGATGATCGCGCTCGTCGAGGGCGCCAACCGGCAGAAGACGCCGAACGAGATCGCGCTGAACATCCTGCTGGCCGCGCTGACGATCATCTTCGTGTTCGCGGTCGCGACCCTGCAGCCGCTGGCGATCTACTCCAAGGCGAACAATCCCGGCGTCGCCGGACAGCTGGCGCTCAACGGCAACGGTGTCACCGGCATCGTGATGGTCTCGCTGCTGGTCTGCCTCATCCCGACCACGATCGGCGCGCTGCTGTCGGCCATCGGCATCGCCGGCATGGACCGCCTGGTGCAGCGCAACGTGCTGGCCATGTCGGGGCGCGCGGTGGAGGCCGCCGGTGACGTGAACACGCTGCTGCTCGACAAGACCGGCACCATCACGCTGGGCAACCGGCAGGCGGCGGACTTCGTGCCGCTGTCCGGCGTCACCGCCGACGCAGCTGGCCGACGCCGCGCAGCTGTCCAGCCTCGCCGACGAAACCCCGGAGGGCCGCTCGATCGTGGTGTTCGCCAAGCAGCGAGTACGGGCTGCGGGCACGCACCCCCGGTGAGCTCGACGCACGCGACATTGGGTCGAATTCACCGCCACGACAAGGATGTCGGGCGTCGATCTCGACGGGCACCAGCTCCGCAAGGGCGCCGCCAGCTCGGTCGCCGAATGGGTGCGCAGCCAGGGCGGCGACGGTCCCGACGCGAACTCGGCGACATCGTCGACGGCATCTCCGCCGCCGGCGGCACCCCGCTGGTCGTCGGCGAGGTAGGCAGACGGCGGGAAGGCGAGCCGGGTCCTCGGCGTCATCCACCTCAAGGACGTCGTCAAGCAGGGCATGCGCGAGCGCTTCGACGAGATGCGCCGCATGGGCATCCGCACGGTGATGATCACCGGCGACAACCCGTTGACCGCCAAGGCCATTGCCGACGAGGCCGGTGTCGACGACTTCCTCGCCGAGGCCACCCCCGAAGACAAGATGGCGCTGATCAAGCGCGAGCAGGAGGGCGGCAAGCTCGTCGCGATGACCGGCGACGGCACCAACGACGCGCCCGCGCTCGCGCAGGCCGACGTCGGCGTGGCGATGAACACCGGCACCTCGGCGGCCAAAGAGGCCGGCAACATGGTCGACCTCGACTCCGACCCGACCAAGCTCATCGAGATCGTCGAGATCGGCAAGCAGCTGCTGATCACCCGCGGGTGCGCTTGACCACGTTCTCGATCGCCAACGACATCGCGAAGTACTTCGCGATCATCCCGGCGCTGTTCGTGGCGCTGTTCCCCGGCCTGGACCTGCTGAACATCATGCGGCTGCACAGCCCGCAGTCGGCGATCCTGTCGGCGGTGATCTTCAACGCGATCGTCATCATCGCGCTGATCCCGCTGGCGCTGCGCGGTGTTCGCTACACGCCCGAGCAGCGCGTCGAAGCTGTTGAGCCGCAACCTCTACATCTACGGCCTCGGCGGCATCATCGCCCCGTTCATCGGCATCAAACTGATCGACCTCGTCGTCCAATTCTTCCCGGGAATGTGACATGAACTTCGCCAATCTCGTTCGTCAGCACTGGGCCGCGCTGCGCGCGCTGCTGGTGCTCACCGTGATCGCTCGGCATCGCCTACCCGGTGTTCATCTGGCTGGTGGCGCAGATCCCCGGCCTCAGCGACAACGCCGACGGGTCGATCATCGAGGTCGACGGAAAGCCGGTGGGCAGCAGCCTGATCGGCCAGTCGTTCACCGACGCCGACGGCAACGCGCTGCCGCAGTACTTCCAGAGCCGGCCGTCGGCGGCCGGCGACGGCTACGACCCGATGGCCACCAGCGCGAGCAACCTCGGCCCGGAGAGCATCGTCGACACGCCCGGCGATCCGTCGCTGCCGACAAGCCGACAACGGCGCCAAGCCCAGCCTGCTCACCCTGGTCTGCTCACGCAGCGCGGCCGTCGGCGAGCTCGAAGGCGTCGACGGCTCGCGGCCGTTCTGCACCGGCGGCGGCGTCGGCGCCGTGCTGTCGGTGATCGGCCCGCGCGACTGCACGCGGCAACGTCGTCCACCCGACGCAGGGTGGTCAGCGTCAACGAGCCGTGCGACACCACGCCACGGCCGTTCCTCGACACCTACGAGGGCGTGCGGGTCGAATGCGCCGACGTTCGGCGAGGACTACTCGATCGGCCAGATCGTGCCGATCCGCGGCGCGCGCCCGGCCGACCCGGTGGTGCCCGCCGACGCCGTCACCGCCAGCGGCAGCGGCCTGGACCCGCACATCTCCCCCGCGTACGCCGACCTGCAGGTGAACCGGGTCGCCGAGGCCCGCGGCGTCAGCCCCGACCAGGTCCGCGAGTTGGTCGCGGCCACACCGACGGCCGCGTGCCTCGGGTTCATGGGCGAGCCGACGGGTCAACGTGCTGGAGCTCAACCTCGCACTCGATGAGAAATACCGTCAAGAGCTGATCCCCCGGTGGATGATAGCATGGCTACCCGCGTCGAACCGTGCCAGACCACGACCTGGTGCCGCTCGCCGTTGGACGCGGTGGAGTGACTGAGCGACAGTCGACCCGTCGGCGACCACCGGCCCGACGCGCAAAAGAAGCGCGGGGAGCTGCGCATCTACCTCGGCGCGGCGCCCGGCGTCGGCAAGACCTTCGCCATGCTCGGCGAGGCGCACCGCCGACTGGAGCGCGGCACCGACGTCGTGGCCGCGGTGGTCGAGACGCACGGCCGCAAGAAGACCGCCGACCTGCTCGACGGCATCGAGACCATCCCGCCGCAGCTACATCGAGTACCGCGGCAAGCAAGTTCGCCGAACTCGACGTCGAGGCGGTGCTGGCGCCGCACGCCCCAGGTCGTGCTGGTCGACGAGCTCGCCCACACCAACACCCCGGGCAGCAAGAACCCCAAACGCTGGCAGGACGTCGAGGAGCTGCTCGACGCGGGCATCACCGTGATCTCGACGGTCAACGTCCAGCATCTGGAAAGCCTCAACGACGTCGTCGCCCAGATCACCGGCATCGAGCAGCAGGAGAAGGTGCCCGACGAGATCGTCCGCGCCGCCGACCAGATCGAGCTGGTCGACATCACACCGGAAGCGTTGCGGCGCAGGCTCGCCCACGGCAACGTCTACGCACGCGGAGCGCGTCGACGCGGCGCTGTCCAACTACTTCCGCCAGGGAAACCTGACCGCGCTGCGCGAGCTGGCGCTGCTGTGGCTGGCCGACCAGGTCGACGCGGCGCTGGAGAAGTACCGCGCCGACAACAAGATCACCGACACCTGGGAGGCCCGCGAACGCGTCGTCGTCGCCGTCACCGGCGGCCCGGAGTCGGAGACCCTGGTGCGCAGGGCATCTCGCATCGCGTCGAAGTCCAGCGCCGAGCTGCATGGTCGTGCACGTCGTCCGCGGCGACGGGCTGTCCGGGGTCTCGGCGCCGCAGATGGGCAAGGTCCGCGAGCTCGCCGACGAGCCTGGGCGCGACGCTGCACACCGTGGTCGGCGACGACGTGCCCACCGCGCTGCTGGATTTCGCGCGCGAGATGAACGCCACCCAGCTGGTGCTCGGCACGTCGCGGCGGTCGCGGTGGGCCCGCATCTTCGACGAGGGCATCGGCGCGGCGGTGGTGCAGCAGTCCGGCAAGATCGACGTGCACATGGTCACCCACCCCGAAGCCCGCGGTGGCTGGCTCGTGGTCTCGGATCTCGCCGCGCCAGCAGCACCTCGCGTCCTGGCTGGCCGCGGTTGTGGTTCCGTCGGCGATCTGCGCGCTGATCGGTCCTGCGTGCTCGACCCGTATCTCGGCATCGGCGGCGAGAGCGCGCTGTTCTTCATCGGCGTGCTCGTCGTCGCGCTGCTCGGCGGCGTCGCCCCGGCCGCGCTGTCGGCGGTGCTGTCCGGCGTGCTGCTCAACTACTTCCTGGTCGATCCGCGCCATACGTTCACCATCGCCGAACCCGACAGCGCCGTCACCATCGTCGTGCTGCTGCTCGTCGCCGTCGCCGTCGCCGCGCTCGTCGACGGCGCGGCCAAGCCGCGCCCGCGAGGCCACGGCGGGCATCGCAGGAGGCCGAACTGCTGGCGCTGTTCGCCGGGTCGGTGCTGCGCGGCGCCGACCTGGACACGCTGCTGGAGCGGGTGCGCGAGACGTATTCCCAGCGCGCCGTGAGCATGCTGCGGGCGAGGCTCCGAGGCGATCGTCGCGTGCGTCGGCGACAGACCCCTGCGTCGACGTCGACTCCGCCGACACCGCCATCGAGGTCGGCGACGACGAATTCTGGATGCTGATGGCCGGGCGCAAGCTGCCTGCCCGCGACCGCCGGGTGCTCGGCGCCGTCGCCAAGCAGGCGGCGGGCCTGGTCAAGCAGCGCGAGCTCACCGAGGAGGCCGGCAAGGCCGAGGCGATCGCGCAGGCCGACGAACTGCGCCGGTCGCTGCTGTCGGCGGTCAGCCACGACCTGCGCACCCCGCTGGCCGCCGCCAAGGCCGCGGTGTCGAGCCTGCGCAGCGACGACGTCGACTTCTCCGCCGAGGACACCGCCGAACTGCTGGCGACCATCGAGGAGTCGATCGACCAGCTGACCGCGCTGGTCGGCAACCTGCTCGACTCGTCGCGGCTGGCCGCCGGGGTGGTGCGAGCCCGAGCTGCGCCGGGTGTACCTGGAGGAGACGGTGCAGCGCGCGCTGCTCGGAATCAGCAAGGGGATCACCGGGTTTCGGCCGCGCAGGGCCTCGACCGGGTGAAGGTCGACGTCGGACGACGCGGTGGTGATGGCCGACAGCGGCCTGCTCGAGCGGGTGCTGGCCAACCTCATCGACAACGCGCTGCGCTACGCCCCGGACAGCCCGGTGCGGGTCACCGCGGGCCAGGTCGGCGATCGGGTGCTGATCGCCGTCGTCGACGAGGGGCCGGGCATCCCGCGCGGCACCGAGGAGCAGCTGTTCGCGCCGTTCCAGCGTCTCGGCGACCACGACAACAGCACCGGTGTCGGCCTTGGCCTTTCGGTGGCGCGCGGATTCGTCGAGGCGATGGGCGGCACGATCTCGGCCACCGACACCCCCGGCGGCGGGCTCACCGTCGAGATCGACCTGGCGGCACCCGAAGGACATCGGCATGACACCTGCACGAAGACGCGAGTGCTCGTCATCGACGACGAACCGCAGATCCTGCGGGCGCTGCGGATCAACCTGTCGGTGCGCGGCTACGAAGTGATCACCGCGGCCACCGGCGCCGAGGCGCTGCGCTCGGCCGCCGACCACCGCCCCGACGTGATCGTGCTGGACCTCGGCCTGCCCGACATGTCCGGCATCGAGGTGCTCGCCGGGTCTGCGCGGCTGGCTGACGGCGCCGGTGATCGTGCTGTCGGCGCGCACCGATTCCTCGGACAAGGTCGAGGCGCTGGACGCCGGCGCCGACGACTATGTCACCAAACCCTTTGGCATGGACGAGTTCCTGGCCCGGCTGCGGGCCGCGGTGCGCCGCGGCGCCGCCGCGTCCGACACCGACGAGCCCGTCGTCGAAACGTCGTCGTTCACCGTCGACCTGGCCGCCAAGAAGGTCACCAAGAACGGCGCCGAGGTGCACCTGACCCCCACCGAGTGGGGCATGCTGGAGATGCTGGTGCGCAACCGCGGCAAGCTCGTCGGCCGCGAGGAGCTGCTCAAGGAGGTGTGGGGCCCCGCCTACGCCAAGGAA
This sequence comes from uncultured Actinomycetota bacterium, assembly GCA_963843135.1. GTDB lineage: Bacteria > Actinomycetota > Actinomycetes > Mycobacteriales > Mycobacteriaceae > Mycobacterium. The sequence continues at coordinate 194,282 of CAWJJA010000011.1, read as the reverse complement.
ACCCACTATCTGCGGGTGTATTTGGCGCAGTTGCGGCGCAAGCTCGAGGACGACCCGTCGCACCCGGTGCATCTGCTCACCGAGGCCGGGATGGGCTACCGCTTCCAGCAGTAGACCGCGGCGGCGCACAACAGAGTCGTGGCCGCAAGCGTTCGGCTTCGATGTCGATGTTGAGCGCAAGATCACTGATGAGAGCTCGGGCATGCAAGATCAGCCCTTCGACATCGACTCCATGGGGCGCGGGGCGGCCACGTCCGTCCAGGTGGTCTGCGGCCCTGGCCAAGACGCCCGCCGCTCCGGCGCCATTCCCGCGCTGGACATGAGTGATGCCGACGGCGAGCTGCGCCAAGCCCTGCCACATCCCGCGCTCGTCATCGGGTGCGTGCTTCCACGCCGCCTCGAGCACCTCGTGTGCATTGAACGCCAACCCACGGTCCAGCAGCTCCTGTGCATAGTTGAGCGAATCGGCCGGGGACAGGTCCAGATCGTCGGGGATGCGCTCGACGCCGTTGCTTCCGTGCGGTAGCGGACGTCCAAGCGCGTCACGCGGCCGACTGTTGCGCGCGTTGCCGAACTCGTCGCGATCGCGATCAACCACAAACCTCCTGCTCGGCTCACTCTAGTTGCGTCCGACGCTCTGCAAGGGCCGCCAACCGCCACGTGCATTCGCGGTTGCGGGGAAATGCCGCCGCCAACGCCAGGCGTCGCGGAATGAGGTTGAGCGGACCGCCCACCGGCACCTCGGCCATCTCGATGCGACACCCATCGGCAGTGTCGAAGAGCCGCAACGTGATCCGCGCGTGACCGAAGGGACGAGTGCGGGCCAGCAGCACCAGCTCCTCCAGCGGCCTGCACGATTCGACTTCGGTTTCGTCGTTGATGACGAGCGGCCATATTCCGATGGTGTGGTGGATCTTGCTGCCGACCGCCGGCCAGGCCGGCTCGACGGCGCGCATGCGGCTGTTACCGACCACCCATTGCGTGTACGTCCAGCCGTTGGCGACCACGTCCCACACCTGCTGGCGGGTGGCGGTGGTGTCACGTTTGACAGTCAACGAGCTGTCGACAGCGGCGGTTCCGGTCACGATGACCGCTTACCCGGTCGCCCCGGCGTCAAACGCCCGACGTCTCCTCCGCCAAGGCGATCAGCTTCTTGCGGACCAGGTCCGGCCGCTCGTCGACGACGAAGTGGGTGGCATCAACCGTCTCCAGCGTGTAGTCGTCGGCGTTCGCCGTCTCCGGCGACACCATCGATGGGGAGACGGCGCGTCGCCCGTTCCGAACAGCACGCGGATCGGCACCGTCGCCCGTCGGGTCTCGGGATTCCTTGCGGCGGAGGGTAATTCGCGTGTCAGGAACGTACGATAGGTGTCTCTGCCCGCGCGGGCACACACCGGGTTGCGGAACCGCTCGGCGAACACTCGTCGCATCCTCGGGGGCCATGTCCGAGCCGATGCCGAAGATCAGCTTCTCGACGAACTTCGTGCGCTGTTCATCAACGTGACTCCGAATGTCGCCAGCGGCACCTGGTAGGACAGCTTCCACAAATGCGGCAGCACTGCGCGCCGGCTTCTGCCAGGGGTGAGCCATGTTCATCGCGAGATAGCCGTCGAAGCGCTCCGGCGCGCGCAGGATCATCCGGTACCCGACGTATGCGCCCCAGTCGTGCGCTACCAGCAGCACGTGGTCGAGCCCCAGCGCGTCGAGCAGGGCGAGCACGTCGGTGGCGACGTCCTCCTTGGCCCAGCGGTGGGCGGGCGGGCCGGACCAGCCGTATCCGGGCAGGTCGGGCGCGATGATCCGCAACCCGGCGGCGGATCGGCCAGCAGGTCGCGCCACTCGTAGTGGTGCTGCGGCCATCCGTGCAGCGCGAGGACGGGACGACCGTCCGGCGGACCGGCCTCGGTGACGTGGAAGCGCACCCCGTTGGCTTCGACGAACGACCGGCGCACCCCTGCGATCGGGGGCGGTTCGGCACGTCATCGAACTATCGGACTGGATTCGTGCCATAAGTCGACGTCGAGGCTTGCGCGGCGGTACGGTGCAAGCGCGCATGATGGGAGCGCTCGGCATGCGCGGAACTGTTCGACGCCAGCATCCCCGATCCGACGGCCTTCTGGGCGGATGCCGCCAAGGCCGTGACCTGGACCCGCGAGCCCCAGCAGGTCCTCGACGACTCCAATCCGCCGTTCTACCGCTGGTTCCCCGACGGGGAGCTCAACACCTGCGCCAACGCGCTGGACCGCCACGTCGACGGCGGCCGCGGCGACCAGGCCGCGCTGATCTACGACTCCCCCGTGACCGGGTCGCAGCGCACCTACACCTACGGCGAGCTGCTCGACCAGACGGCGCGATTCGCCGGCGCGCTGCGCGCGCTGGGCGTGGGCAAGGGCGACCGGGTGGTGATCTACATGCCGATGATCCCCGAGGCGGTGATCGCGATGCTGGCCTGCGCGCGCCTTGGCGCCGTGCACTCGGTGGTGTTCGGCGGGTTCGCGGCCCATGAGCTGGCCGCCCGTATCGACGATGCGCGGCCGACCGTCGTCGTGATCCGCGTCCTGCGGCATCGAGCCGACCCGGACCGTCGACTACAAGCCCATGCTCGACGCCGCGCTGGAGATGGCCGAGCACCCGCCCCGCAATGCGTGATCGTGCAGCGCGACAGTCAGCCGCTGCGAGCTGATCGCCGGACCGCGACATCGACTGGCATGACCTGACCGGCGCCGAGCCCGTCGACCCGGTGCCCGTCGCGGCCACCGACCCGCTGTACGTGCTGTACACGTCGGGCACGACCGGCAAGCCCAAGGGCATCGTGCGCGACAACGGCGGCCATGCGGTCGCGCTGCTGTGGAGCATGCGCAACATCTATGACATCGCGCCCGGCGAAATTTTCTGGGCCGCGTCCGATGTCGGCTGGGTCGTCGGCCACTCCTACATCGTGTACGGACCGCTCATGCTCGGTGCGACGACCGTGCTCTACGAGGGCAAGCCCGTCGGCACGCCTGACGCGGGTGCGTTCTGGCGGGTCGCGTCCGAACACGGTGTGAAGGCGCTGTTTTCCGGCGCCGACGGCGATTCGGGCGATCCGCAAGGAAGATCCCGACGGCACACACCTCGGCCGCTACGACCTGTCGGGCATGAAATACCTGTTCCAGGCCGGCGAGCGTCTCGATCCTGACACGTACGCACTGGGCATCGGAGAAGACTCGGCATCCCGGTCGTGGACCACTGGTGGCAGACCGAGACCGGCTGGGCGATCGCCGCCAATCCGATGGGCGTGGATCCCATGCCATCAAGGCGGGTTCACCGACGGTGCCGATGCCGGGCTACGACGTGCGCATCCTCGCACGTCGACGGCTCCGGCTGCGACGCCGGCGAGGAGGGCGCGATCTGCATCGGTTGCCGCTGCCGCCGGGCACCCTGCCGACACTGTGGGGCGACGACGACCGCTACGAAGCGTCCTATCTGTGCGAGCATCCCGGCTACTACCTCACCGGCGACGGCGGCTATGTCGACGAGGACGGCTATCTGTTCGTGATGGGGCGCATCGACGATGTGATCAACGTTGCCGGACATCGGCTTTCGACCGGATCCATCGAAGCCGTGCTGGCCGCACACCCCGCGGTCGCCGAATGCGCGGTGATCGGCGTCGCCGACGAGATCAAGGGTCAGGTGCCGCGCGGTTTCGTCGTGCTCAAGGCGGGCGCATCGGATGTCGGCCTCGCCGAGGAATCTGGTCGAGTTGGTTCGCGACGAAATCGGCGCCGTGGCGTGTTTCAAGCTGGTCGACGTCGTGCCCGCGCTGCCGAAGACACGGTCGGGCAAGATCCTGCGCAAGACCATGCGCGGCATCGCCCACGGAAAGGACGAACCCGTGCCGTCGACCATCGAGGATCCGGCGGTGCTCGACGCGCTGAAACCCATTCTGCAGGCTTGACGCGCCACCGAAACTGAACTTGCGATCGACGATCCTCCCGCGAAACTGGCGCACGTGTTCAGTTTCGGCGCGCATCGTCGCGAGCTGGCGCTTGAACACCTCGTCGAACCGTCGGTAGGTGCTGCGCAGATCGTGGCCCGGCCAGTCCGCGGGATCGAGCTCGGCGGGTAGGAGTGGGTCGAGTTGGAGATGCCGGACGACGGTGATGGACAGCGCGAACTGATAGATGAAATCGTCGGCGTCGACCGCTTCGACGTCCAGCTCGTCGCGCATGGCGACAGTCAACCTCCGCGCGTCGGCCGCCCAATCCGTCAAGGTTGAAAAGCGACCTCACGTTCTCGGCGGGAACATCGGTGGCAGCGCCGTGAAAGTGCACACACTGGCGGTCCAGCACGGCGCGCAGCGTCGGCAAGCGGTCGGGTCCAAATTGTCCGGGCGGATCCAGACGCCTTCGCGCAACTCGGCGAGGTGCAACGCGGTTGCGGCCTTGCGCAGCGCGAGCCGATCGGCGGCAGAGCGGCGGTCCAGCGAGACGACCGCCAATTCCCATGTGCCGTCCCACGGTAACGCGGTGTCGTCGAACCGGGCCGCCTCGTCGACGCGTTGCCGACGTTCGAGCAACGGCCCTGCGAGCGTGTAGATTCCGTCGTCGCCGCTGAGTTCGCCGGCCGACACCATGCGCCACAGGCAGGTTCGGACGGCGCCGTCGCTGATGCCGAACAGTGAGGCTATCCCGACCAGCTCACCCACCGTGAGATGCGGCTCGTCGGCGCCCAGCAATGCCGTCGCGAGGACAGATCGCGCGCTCAGCGTGCGATCGCCGATCAGGTCGGCGACGCCGGCGCGAGACGCGGTCGGCATCTAGGACCCCAGCCAGGGCTCACGCCAACTGGGGTGTCCGGCAACGAGTTTGGCCACCTAATGCGGCCCCCACGATCCGACCTCGTACGGCTGCACAGGCGGCGATTGTCGATCAACGGCTGGACGATGCGCCAGGTTTCCTCGACACCGTCTTCCCGGGCGAATTGGGCGGAGTCACCGCGCATGGCATCGAACAGCAGCCGCTCATAGGGCTCGGGCGCCTCACCGAGTTCCTTGGCGAATATCAGCGACAGATCGACGGATCGGGTGGTGTTCGCACCGGGTTCCTTGGCCTGGATGATCATATCGGTGCCCGGGTTCGGATCGATCCGCAGCACGAGTTCGTCGGGATCGGGTCCGCTGCGGTGATCGCAAGCTTGGGCGGACGCCTGAAGAACACCCGAATCTCGGTGGCCCGCACGGGAAGTGCCTTACCGGCGCGCATGAAGAACGGCACCCCGCCCCACCGCCAGTTGTCGATCTCGAGCTTCAGCGCGGCGAATGTCTCGGTCTGCGAGTCGGGCGCCACCCCTTTTATGGAGCGATAACCGTCGTATTGCCCGCGCACATAATGCTCGGGATCGATCGACGGGATCGCCCGGAACACCTCCGCCCGTTTGTCACGAAGCCCGTCGGCATCGGCGAAGCTGGGCGGCTCGGAGGCGAACAGTCCGATGAGTTGCAGCAAGTGATTCTGGACCACGTCGCGCAGTGCGCCGACAGGATCGTAGAAGCTGCCGCGGTCGTCGACGCCGAAGTTCTCGGCCATGGTGATTTGCACGCACTGGATTCGGTCGCGATTCCACAGCGGCTCGAACACCGAATTGGCGAACCGCAGGAACATGATGTCCATCGCCGGTTCCTTGCCGAGGAAGTGGTCGATGCGGAAGATCTGCCACTCCTCGAGCACGGCGCGAAGCTGCGCGTTGAGCGCCCGGGCCGATTCCAGATCGTGGCCGAACGGCTTTTCCACCACCACCCTGGCCCGCGAGGTGAGGTTGGCGTTCGACAAGCCCTCGACCACGCGCCCGAACAGCGACGGCGGGATCTCGAGATAGAAGACGGGCGTGTGCTTGCCCTCGATCGCGTTGGCCACCCGGTCATAGGTTTTCGCGTCGGCGAAATCGCCGGACACCATCGACAGGCGCTTGGCGAAGCGCGCGAATACGTCCTCGTCGAGGGATTCGCCGCTGGCCTCGATCGCCTCGCGGGCATGATCGCGCAGCGTTGCCACCGACCAGTCGTCGAGCGCGACACCGACGATCGGGCAGTCCAGCAGCTTGCGGCGTTCGAGCCGGTACAGCGATCGAAACGTCATCTTTCTGGCGAGGTCTCCGGTGATGCCGAAGATCACCAGCACATCCGCGGGTGTGGTCGCCGGTTCCGTCACGGTGCTAGGCCTTCTTCTCGTCATGGCCGCCGAATTCGCTTCGCATGGCGGACAGGATCTTGTCGGTGAACTCACCGAGATCGCGCGAGGAGAACCGCTCGAACAGCGAGGTGGTGATCACGGGCGCGGGGACGCCCTCGTCCACCGCGGCCAGCACCGTCCAGCGGCCCTCCCCGGAGTCCGATACCCGACCACTGAAGTCTTCGAGCTCGGGCGATCGGGCGAGCGCATCGGCGGTGAGATCGACCAGCCACGAGCCCACCACTGATCCGCGCCGCCAGACTTCGGCGACCTCCCCCACGTCGATCGTGTACTCGTAGGCCCACGGGTCACGCAGCGGAGTGGTCTCCGCGTCGACCGTGCGGTTGGCCTTGCCTGCGTCGGCGTGCTTGATGATGCTCAGCCCCTCGGCGATCGCGGCCATCATTCCGTACTCGACCCCGTTGTGAACCATCTTCACGAAATGCCCTGCGCCGCTTGGTCCGCAGTGCAGATAGCCGTTCTGAGCGGTGCCGTCGGTGCGGGTCCGGCTCGGGGTCGGCTCAGCACAGCTCTCTCCCGGCGCGATCGTCTTGAAGATCGGATCCAGCCGCGAGACGACCTCCTTTTCGCCGCCGATCATCAGGCTGTAGCCCCGCTCGAGCCCCCACACCCCGCCGCTGGTTCCGCAGTCGACGTAATGGATGTTCTTCGTCAGCAGGTTCTTCGCGCGGGTGATGTCGTCGCGGTAGTAAGAGTTGCCGCCGTCGATCACCGCGTCGCCGGGTTCGAGCAGGTCCACCAGCTGCTCCAGCGTGGAATCCACCACTGCCGCGGGCAGCATCAGCCACACCGCCCGCGGCTTCTCGAGTTTCTGTACGAAATCGCTCAGCGAATCCGCACCCGTCGCGCCCTCAGCGGCGAGCTCGGACACCGCATCGGCGTTCATGTCGTAGACCACGCAGCGATGCCCGTCGCGCATCAGCCGTCGTACCAGGTTGGCGCCCATGCGGCCGAGCCCGACCATTCCAAGTTGCATTGGCGAATCCGTTGCCATGTCTCTCCTCGTCGTCGGCCTCATGGTCCCGACTACGATTGCCATCTGCTATCTCACGATTTCATTGACACGTAGCGATCAGTGAGTGTGATACTTCCGAAGCATGGCCACTCCGACACGGGCGTCGGTCGCTCACGATCTCGCGGCTGACCGGGACATCGCTCGCCGCATCCTGGCGCATATCGACGCGGGTACGACCGACGAAGGCGCCACCTGGCGTGAGCCGGTCAAAAACTATGTGGACCCAACCCGATTCGCCGAGGAACTCGAGATGCTGCGCTCGAATCCGAGCGTGTATCTACCGTCGGCGGCCCTGCCCAAGCCGGGCGACCACGTCGAACGGGACACCTTCGGCGTGCCACTGTTCGCGGTACGCGGCCGGGACGGCAGGGCACGCGTGTTCCGAAACGCGTGCAGACACCGCGGGATGGCCCTGGTCGAAGGGCCGGGATGTGCGCAGGCGCTGGTGTGCCGGTATCACGGCTGGACCTATCGTCTCGACGGCGCGCTCTCGCACGTCCCTCACGCCGACGCGTTCCCTGACCTGGACATGCCCACGCGTGGCCTGGTCGAGGTCGACAGCCGCGAAGTCGACGGGTTGATCATCATCGGCCCACTGACGTCACCGGGGCCACATGCCGAAGCCGCGATGTCGGCCCTTGCCGACGGCAGCCCGTGGCGTGAGAAGTTGATGCCGGCGACGCGACTCTTCACCGTGAGACCCGCCGCGCGGACGATGAACTGGAAGGTTCTCGTCGAGCAATTTCTCGAGGGCTACCACATCCGCACCACGCACAAGGACACGTTCTATCCTCTGCAGTACGACGACCTCAACGTCGTCGAGATGTTCGGGCCGAACAGCCGGATCACGTTCCCGTACAAAAACATCGAGCGCCTGCGCGACCGTCCTGAAGAGATGTGGACGGTCGATCACCGGGTGACCTACGTCTATCACCTGTTCCCGAACGTCATGGTCGCGACATTTCCCAACCAGGTGCTGATGATCACGATCGACCCGATCGACATCGACCACACGACCGTCACGATCTACGCCATGGTCACACCCGACGTCGAACGCAGAATCTCCGGTGATCGCGAAGCCGCAGACGGCGCTCGCAACCTCCTCAACGACGGCGGGGTGGAGGACAACGAGATGTCGGAGGGCGTACAGCGCGGATTGCACGCCGGAGCCAACGAATTCGTGGAGTTCGGCATGCACGAAAGCGCGATCGGGCACTTTCACGCCACGCTCGACGAACGACTGACGGCGACGCGATGACCGACTACGAACACCTCCTCTACGAGCGGCGCGGACCGGTCACGGTCATCACGATCAATCGCCCGGAGCGCATGAATGCCATCGGCCCGCAGACACATCGAGAGCTCGTCGATGCGTGGGGGCGCTTTCGCGACGACGACGATGCCCTTGTCGGGATCCTGACCGGCGCCGGCGACGACGCGTTCAGCGCGGGCGGTGACCTCAAGGCCGCACTGGCAGGCGAACTCGAGATCGACGCCTCCCCGGCCGACGGTGTGCTCGGCCCGTCGCGATGGACCGACGTCTACAAGCCCACCATTGCCGCAGTCAACGGTGTCGCCTACGCGGGCGGCCTGGAGTGGGCGTGCTGGACGGACCTCGCGATCGCCGACGAGCAGGCCACGTTCGGCGTCACCTGCCGGCGCTGGAACATCGGGCTGGCCGACGGCGGCACCCAGCGCCTCACCCGCATCCTCGGATACCGCAGAGCCGTCGAGCTGATCATCACCGGACGGGTGATCGATGCCGGCGAAGCCCAGCGCATCGGCCTTGTCAACGAGGTGGTCCCGCACGGAACCAGCCTGGCTCGGGCCATCGAACTGGCCGACACCATCGCGGCGCTGCCCCAGCCCGCGCTGCGCACCGATCTGGAGGCCGCCCGCAGCGGGCAGGGCCGCCCACTCGAAGACGGCCTGCGCATCGAGGCGCAATGCTTCAGCCGTTCGATCGCCGAACCCGAAACCTTCGATGGGCTGCGGCGGTTCAACGAACGCGACCACCCCGACCTCGCACGCACGCGCTGAACCGCAGCGCCGGTCGCTGCTTTGGCCGGTGCGCTCGCCCACGGCCCCAACCTCGGTTACGGTCGTGACGTGGCAACTCCGACGGTGCCGATCGACTACGCCGAGAAGCGGGCGTCCGATTCACTACAGGCAGCGTATTTCCGCCGCGCCCTGGTGGATCAGCGGGCTCTGATCGCCGCCGAGATCGTCAGACAGACCCGGAAGTTGAACGGGCTGTCCACGAGGACCGATGCCTTGGCCATCAGCCGGCTGCGCCGTGATATCCGCACCAACGAGGCCGAATGCCGCGACGTGGACCGCATGATCGCAGCGCTCGACCACCGGTTCGCGTCGCTCTGGACCACCCAGTAGCTCTCTGTCTTTTTTTTTTTTTTTTTTTTTTTTTTCGCCTCCTCGCGATTTCGGCGTGCGGAGTCACGCTGAGGGTGACCAGCACGCCGAAATCACATAGCGCCTAAGCTCGAGCGGTGCTCGAAGCACTGCTGTGGGGAGCCGTCGCGGCATCGTCGCTGATCGTCGGCGCACTGGCCGGCGTACTTCGCGACTGGAACGCGCAACTGGTCGGCCTGGTGCTCGGGTTCGGCGCGGGCGCACTGGTCGCAAGTATCTCATTTGAGTTGGCCGAGACGGGTTTTCGGCTCGGCGGCGCGGTCGCGGTGGCACTGGGTCTGGCCGCCGGTGCGATCGTGTTCTACGTCGCCGACCGCGCAATCGACCGGAAAGCAGCCAACAGTGCGTCGGGGCTTCCGCTGCTGCTGGGTGCGCTGCTGGACGGCATACCCGAGCAGGCGGTGCTCGGTATCGGCATCGCCGACGGTCACGGCGTCAGCCTGTCGCTGTTGATAGCGATCTTCGTGTCGAACCTCCCGGAGGCGATCGGCTCGGCCACCGATATGAAATCCGCTCGTCGCAGCGCGGGACGGATCCTGCTGGTATGGACCACCGTTGCGGTTCTCTGCGTGGCAGCGACGCTCATCGGCTACCAACTGCAGGAGATCGCGGGCGCGCAATGGCGCGGCGGGATCAACGGGTTCGCCGCCGGCGCCCTGCTCGTGATGCTGGTCGGGTCGATGATTCCGGAGGCCACGCAAAAGGCCGGTGAGAAGGCGGGTTTGGCCGCGGTGCTGGGCTTCGCGGTGGCGGCGGGCCTCTCGCTGGCGGCGTAAGCCCGCGATTTCGGCGTGTCGGTCACGCTGAGCGTGACCCCCACGCCGAAATCACAAGGGAGAGTGCGATGCCGTCGAGAATGTCGTGCTCGCTGACCACCAGCTCGTCGATGCCCGAACGCTGCCCAGCGCGTACGCGATTTCCTCGACGATGATCGCTCCCCCGCCGATGACGTCCACCCGGCCCTCGTGCATCGGCCCCAGCGCAGCGCGTTGCGCACGCGTCATCGCAATCAGCTCATCGCAGACGGGCAACAGATCGCCGAAAGCGCAGCGAGACAGATGGATTGCCTCGGGATCGTAGGTCGTCATCTTCTGCGCCAGCGCCGACACCGTCGTCATCGTTCCCGCCACACCGACCCAGGTACGTGCGCGCTCGACAGGCACCGCGCGGAACGCCTCCCCCAGCCCCTCGCGGACGACCTCGCGCGCCGCGGCCACCTCGACGGCCGTCGGCGGATCGGAGTGCAGACAGCGCTCCGTCAGCCGCACGCATCCGATGTCGGCGGAGAAGCTGGCCTCCACGTCGCGCGCCCCGAGGACCACTTCGGTCGACCCGCCGCCGAGGTCGACGACGACGAAAGGCCCTGAAGCCGTGTCCAATTCGTTAACCGCCCCGCGGAACGACAGTTCGGCTTCCTCTGTCCCGGTGATCACCTCGGCAACCGCGCCCGGCACGACACCTCCGAGAACCTCCGCGGTCATCGCGAAGAAGACGTCACGATTCGACGCATCCCGAGTCGCGGAGGTCGCGACCATCCGTACCGTCTCCACCTCGTGTCCGCGCAGCAACTCGGCGTAGTCGGTCAGCGCCGCGCTGGTACGGGCCAGTGCGTCTGGGGCGAATTGACCAGTGGCGTCCACCCCTTGGCCGAGCCGGACGATCCGCATCTCGCGATGGACGTCGGACAGCTTGCCGCTCGTCATCGATGTCGGCGATCAGCAGTCGAATCGAGTTGGTGCCGCAGTCGATGGCGCCGACCTGCTCATAGATTTTAAATTGCTCATACGCTCCACGTCCCCTTTTCCAGAATCCCCGCCATCGCCGGCTCGGAGGCCAGCACCGCCAACGCCTCGTCGCCGAACGGGTTGACCCCGGGCCCCTTGGCCAGTGCATGCGCGATCACCACGTGCAGGCATTTCACCCGGTCTGGCATACCGCCACCGGAAAACGTTGTGCCCAAAGGCTCTATCGCATCGCGCTCGGCAAGGTACGACTCGTGCGCCCTGCGGTATGCGGCGGCCAGATCCGGGTCGTGCTGCAGGCGCTCGGTCATGTCCCGCATCATCCCCGACGACTCCAACCGGCTGGCGGCCGCCGTCAGCGCGGGGTGCGTCAGGTAGTACAGCGTCGGAAAGGGTGTGCCGTCCGGCAACTTGGGCGTCGTCGTGACGACGCCGGGCTCACCGTTGGGGCACCGATAGGCGATCTCGAGAACGCCGCGAGGTTCACGCCCCAGCTGCTTGGCGACCGCCTCCAGATCCGCCTGCTCAACCACCGGGTGCGGGCGCACTGCTCGGGGCGGGCGGAACGGGCGCGGCGGGATCTCGCCGGGCGGCGGGCGCCGGTGGGGGCGCGACACCGTACGGCGCATCGGCGATGGTGCCCCACAGCGCCGTGTACCAGGGTTGGTCGGGACCGAGGTGGCCGGCTCCGCGCCTGGCGTCACCGGCACTGCACCCCAGGGGGAAGCTGCACCTGGTACGGAATCTCGCCGGGCATCACGAACCCGAGGCGTTCACGCGCCTGCGCGGCGATGAACACGGGGTCGGAAAGCTTGATCTTCTGCTGCTCGAGCTCGGCGATCTGTGCCCGCAGTTGTTGTTCGGTGGCCTTCAGTTGCTTCATCTCGGTGCGCTGACCGAAGTAGGTGCGGACGGGACCCGCGATCGTCAGCGTCAGCACGCACACCACCGCAGCCAGGATCGCGGCGCGGCGTGCTGCGGATCCGAACCGCTGCTCGGACTGTTGTTCCGCCGACACCGCAATGGCCTTGCGGATCGAGTCGGCGGTGTCCTTCCCGGCTCAGCAGTTTCACTCGCCTCCGGCACCGGCCGCGGCTCGGTCGTGCGGGGCTCCCGGCGTGCGGGCGACGCTGCGCGCGGGCGGCCCCGTGCCCCCTCGGACTTCCCCGACTTTCCAGGTCGAGATGTCGGGGATCGCCGCTTCGGATCGGGCCGCTTCGCTTCGGGCACGGGCTATTTGGTCTCCACCGAATAGCGCGGGAATGCCAGGTCGCCCGCATACCGGGCGGCGTCGCCGAGAGTTTCCTCGATGCGCAACAACTGGTTGTACTTGGCGACCCGCTCGCTGCGGGCCGGCGCACCGGTCTTGATCTGACCACTGCCCACCGCGACGGCCAGGTCGGCGATCGTGGTGTCCTCGGTCTCGCCGCTGCGGTGACTCATCATCGTGCGGTAGCCGCTGTTGTGGGCCAGCGCCACCGCATCCAGTGTCTCGGTGAGCGTGCCGATCTGGTTGACCTTCACCAGAAGTGCGTTTGCCGCTCCCCGTTCGATTCCGTCCTCGAGACGCTCGGGATTGGTGACGAACAGATCGTCGCCGACGATCTGGACGCGGTCACCGATCGCCGCGGTCAGTGCCACCCAACCATCCCAGTCGTCTTCCGACAGCGGATCCTCGATCGACACCAAGGGATAGGAATCCATCAGCCCGGCATAGAACTCGATCATCTGCATATCGGTCCGGGTCTCTTTCTCGAACTTGTAACCCGTTCCCTCCGTGAAGAATTCGGTTGCCGCGACGTCCACCGCCAGCGCCACGTCGGACCCGGCCTTATAGCCGGCGGCCTCGATCGCCGTCAGGATCAGATCCAGCGCCGCCTTGGTGCCTGCGACGTCCGGCGCGAACCCGCCCTCGTCGCCCAGACCGGTGGACAGACCCTGCTTCTTCAGCACCGCCTTGAGCGAGTGGTACACCTCGGTGCCCCACCGCAGCGCCTCCTTGAAACTGGGCGCGCCGATCGGGGCGACCATGAACTCCTGAACGTCGACGCCGGTATCGGCGTGGGCACCGCCGTTGAGAATGTTCATCATCGGCACCGGAAGGATGTGTGCGTTGGGCCCGCCGAGGTATCGGAACAGTGGCAGCGCCGCGGACTCCGCCGCGGCCTTCGACACGGCCAGCGACACGCCGAGGATGGCGTTGGCCCCGAGACGGGACTTGTCCGGGGTGCCGTCGAGATCCAGCAGGGCCTGGTCGACCAGCCGCTGATCGTCGGCACTGAGCCCGATGACGGCCGGCGCGATCTCGTCGAGCACGGCCTCCACGGCCTTCTGGACGCCCTTACCGCCGTAGCGCGAGCCACCGTCGCGCAGTTCGACCGCCTCATGTTCACCGGTGGACGCACCTGACGGCACCGCGGCCCTGGCAAAAGTGCCGTCCAGCAGGGCCACCTCGACCTCGACCGTCGGATTGCCACGGGAGTCGAGGATCTCGCGGGCTCCGACCTGCTCGATGATGGGCACTGGCGTCTCCTTGATCGTGAGGAAATATGTGGGACGAGGTCGAGCCTAGAGGTTGGGCGGCCGTGTGGCGTGTTTAGAGGGGGTGTCCGTCGGCGTAGGCGGTCGCCCAGTCACGCACGGTGCGTGCGTACTGGTCGGAATGGTTGTATGCGCGCAGGGCGTCCATCCAGCCCCTCGGGGTCGACAGGTCCTTACCCCGCCAGCACAGGTAGCCCGCCGCCGACAGCGCCGCATCGTCGAAATTGTCCGGGCTGATGGCGCCGTCGTTGTTGGCGTCGACGCCGTACAGCTTCCAGGTGTCGGGAATGAACTGCATCGGGCCCATCGCACGGGCATGGACCGAATCTCCGTCGTGGCTGACGCCCTCGCTGTCGAAGATCTCGAGGTTTCCGTTGGTGCCGTCCAGGCGGACCCCCCGGATCGGTGGGGTGACGTCGCCGTTCTCTGCGATGGTCGCGCCACGGTACGTGCCGTGATGGCTCTCCACCTCGCCGATGCCCGCGAGTGTGGTCCACGCCAGATGGCAGTCCGGGTTCTCGACCTCGGCTACCCGCGCCGCATAGGCGTAGGCCTCCAGGGCTTCGATGGGAATTCCCAGCGCAGGGGCACGCTCGGCGGCCCATTGGCGCAGCTGATCGGCGGGACGACCGCCGGCGTGCGTGTCGATTTTGGGCACAGGATCACCAGCAGGAGGCGGCACCCCCTCCGGAATCGGGGTGCCTATCTGCCATGAACAGCTAGAGGCCATGAGCAGCGCCGTCGCTCCCACAACCGCGACCGCCCGCACCCAACGCACGCGCGACACCAAACTCCCTCGAACCAACCTCGGTCACTGCCATCGTCCCACGCGCTCCAGACACCGCGGGAAGGCGTGGCCGACGCCTATACGTCGATTCCCAGTTAACCGGGATCATCGCGATTCGGCGACCACCTCTTGATCCTGCAATTCGTCACCATTCCTCACCACCTGAGACAGCCTCCGCGCCCGGCCTCGGGTCCCATGCCTCGTTGGCCTCGGTAGGCCAATGTGCTCGCCACTCCTCGTCCGCGATGTCCCCCGGCGACGACGCGTCGAGTTGCCTCCGGCACGTCCGCCCCGCGCCGGCGGCGGCGATCGCGACCTCGACCGTCCGTACGGTGTCCATGAACTCCAGAACCGACGAGCGCAATGTGTTCTCGGCGTCGACATGTGCGGCCACGCTGACTGATGTCATGGACGTCGGGACCAGGTCGACGGGCAGCCCTGCCGCCGTCACCCGCTCAATCACCTTCTGCGCCAACGCCAATGCGGGTTGCCCGGTCGGCACATCGTCCATCGTCGATCGGACGCCCTTACTCGACCTCTCCGGGCCTTACGCTGTTCCCATTGCGCGAGTTGATCTTCCAGCGAAATCTCTTCGCCGGCAAGCACCGCAGGCACCCGGTTGACGAGTTTGCGGATGAGCGAATCCGCGACGTCGTCGATCGAGAACGGGTGCTCGGGTGCGTCCTCGGCGATGCGCGCGTGAAAGAGCACCTGCAGCAACACATCTCCGAGCTCATCGCGTAACTCGTCAGCGTTGCCGTTGCGCACCGCGTCGAAGACCTCGTACGTCTCTTCCAACAGGTAGCGGCGCAACGAATCGTGTGTCTGCTGGCTTTCCCACGGCCCCGACGTGCGCAACTTGTCCATCATCGCCACCGCGTCCACCAGCCGCACACCGGCCGAGGCTCCGCCGTCTCGATGAGCCTTTCTCCGGCCGCCAGCCGCGCCCGCACCGCAGGGTGGTCGGGGTCTGACGACAGCAGCACCGGCGCGTTCTCAACGCGTCGTAGGAGCATGGCCTGGCCGCCGGCAGCGACCACGGCACCCTGATCGGCATCTCCTCGGTGTATTGCACATCGCCGGAAAGCAGATCGATCGCGTCGACGGGATCAGCGACGGGCGCCGGGGGTCGACCAAAACGACGGTCATCGGGCTGCACCCCCTCACGCGTCTTGATGAAATCGCCGCTCTCGGTTATACCAACACCTTGTCGCAGACGCGACGCGCCTGGTGAGACCCGACCGCCCCGCCGGTAACGAACTTCGTGCCCGGATCCGGCGATGGCCGCCCTGCTGGGAGGCAGGGCGGCCATCGTGAGCTATCGCTGGCTCAGGACTCCGGCTCGTCCGGGATCACCCAGTGACCCGGTGTCTCATCGAAGAACGGGTTGACGATCCCGTTGACCGACGGCAACTTCTTCAACTGGCCGGGCGGGATACCGAAGAACGGATTCGCCACCCCGTTGATGAACGGCGAGTTCTTCAGCTGCCCCGGCGGAATGTGTCCGTTCGGGAGGTTGAAGTAGATAGCCACCTCTGGGAACTGGACCTCCGGCACGTTCACATCGGGAACGTTGACACTCGGCACGTTCACATCGGGAACATTCACACTCGGCACGTTCACATCAGGAACATTCACACTGCGGCACGTTCACATCGGGAACGTTGACACGCGGCACGTTCACATCAGGAACATTCACGTTCGGCACACTCGGAATCCCCGGAGCGGGAACCGGAGGTGGCTGCGGCACAGCATGCGCGAAGCCCTGTACCCAGGCCGAGCGCGCCAAGTCCCAGCGCACCAGTCATGGTCGTGGTTACTGCCAATTTCTTGAAGTTCATCTTCAACTCCTTCGCCTTGCGTCACCGCGACACGCACCTAAAACCTCGGTGGCTATCGCGTGATTTCGGTTTGGGAATTGCTTAACCGCCTGTGTAGACGATCGCCGCCCGCGGTTTGGACGGCAACGCAACACCTTGACCCCCCGCCCTGTATGTCGGATCGGCGCACCGGTGCGTTAACAGTGCTGATCGATTCGAAGAAGTTGTGCAGAAGTCGAAGCGCCGCGGTGAACAGGCGATCAAACCGAAGATTCGGGCCCGAAATTATGTCGACACTGCCCTGCGGTTTGCCGTCCAGCGCCACCAGCAGGTCGGCGACCATCTGCACGAGTTCGAGATCACGAATGCGCGGCGCAGCAACCCCGCCGCCCGCGCGCGGGAATCGGCACCTGCACCGTCGACGTCGTCGCGCGATAGTTCGCGCTCGGATACAACCGCTTCAGACGCAGCTGCTGTGAATCCAGCAACTGCAACGGCGACAGCTTCAGAGTCGCCTCCGACACCGTGCTCATCTCGGTGACCCCGTAGTGCCTGCACAGCAGTCGCAACCGGGCCACCGCGACCAACCGTCTGGCGGGTTCGGGCAGCGGTCCGTACCGGTCGACGAGTTCGTCGATCACCGCGTCCACCGCAGCATCGTCGGCCGCCGCCGCCAGCCGGCGATAGGCCTCCAATCGCAACCGGTCGCTGCCGATGTAGTCCGGCGGCAGATGCGCGTCGACCGGGAGATCGATCCGCACATCCTTCGGTTCCTCAGGCGCCAGAACGGTTTTCCCGTCTGCTGCGGCGCGATAAGCCTCGACGGCTTCGCCGACCAGACGCACGTACAGGTCGAAGCCGACGCCGGCGACGTGGCCGGACTGTTCGGCGCCGAGCACGTTTCCCGCCCCGCGGATCTCGAGATCCTTCATCGCCACGGCCATACCCGCGCCGAGCTCGTTGTTCTGCGCGATCGTGGCCAGCCGGTCGTAGGCGGTCTCGGTGAGCGGAACCTCCGGCGGATACAGGAAGTACGCGTAACCCCGTTCGCGGCTGCGACCCACCCTGCCGCGCAGCTGATGCAGCTGCGAAAGCCCGAAGGTGTCGGCACGCTCGACGATCAGCGTGTTGGCGTTGGAGATGTCCAGGCCCGTCTCGACGATCGTGGTGCACACCAGGATGTCGAATTCGCGGTTCCAGAATCCTTCGACGGTGCGTTCCAGCTGTTCCTCGGGCATCTGCCCGTGCGCGACGGCGACGCGGGCCTCGGGCACCAGCGCACTCACCCGCGCGGCGGCCTGGTCGATCGACCGCACCCGGTTGTGGATGTAGAAGGCCTGCCCGTCGCGCAGCATCTCGCGCCGCAGTGCCGCGGCGACCTGCTTGTCGTCGTGCGGGCCGACGTAGGTCAGCACCGGGTAGCGCTCCTCGGGCGGGGTGAGGATCGTCGACATCTCGCGGATGCCGGCCAGGCTCATCTCGAGCGTGCGGGGAATCGGCGTGGCGCTCATGGTCAGCACGTCGACGTGGGTGCGCATCGACTTGATGTGCTCCTTGTGTTCGACGCCGAACCGCTGCTCCTCGTCGACCACGACCAGGCCGAGGTCTTTCCACGTCACGCCGGTCTGCAGCAGCCGGTGCGTGCCGATCACGATGTCGACCGAGCCGTCCTTCATGCCGTCGAGCACCGCGCGCGACTCGGCGGGGTCGGTGAAGCGGGACAGCCCCTTCACGGTCACCGGGAACCCGGCCATCCGCTGGGTGAAGGTCTGCAGGTGCTGATCGGCCAGCAGCGTCGTCGGCACCAGCACCGCGACCTGCTTACCGTCCTGCACCGCCTTGAACGCCGCCCGCACCGCGATCTCGGTCTTGCCGTAGCCGACGTCGCCGCAGATCACCCGGTCCATCGGGACGGGCTTCTCCATATCGCTCTTGACCTCGGTGATCGCGGTCATCTGGTCGACGGTCTCGGTGAACCCGAACGCATCCTCCATCTCGTTTTGCCACGGGGTGTCCGGGGCGAACGCGTAGCCCGCCGAGGCCTGTCGCTTGGCGTACAGCGACACCAGCTCGGCCGCGATCTCCCGCACCGCCCGGCGGGCCTTCGTCTTGGTGTTCGTCCAGTCGCTGCCGCCGAGGCGGGACAGTGTCGGCGCTTCACCGCCGACATAGCGTGACAGCTGATCCAGTGAGTCCATCGGCACGTACAGCCGGTCCGACCCGCCGCCGCGTTTCGAGACGCGTACTCGAGCACCAGGTACTCGCGGCGCGCACCGCCGACGACCCGCTCGGTCATCTCGACGAACCGGCCGATGCCGTGCTGATCGTGCACCACCAGGTCGCCCGCGGTCAGCGCCAGCGGATCGACCACGTTGCGCCGCTTGGCGGCCAGCCGCTTGCCCTCGGCGGCCGCGGCCCTGTTACCCGTCAGATCGGTCTCGGTGATCACCACCAGGTTGGCCCCCGACACCACGACACCGTCGTGCAGCGGACCCTTGAGCACCCCGACGACACCCGCCTTGGGAGCGGCGCCCGCTTCCAAAAGAGCTGCGGGAGTGTCGGATTCAGCGAGTTGCTCGATGACGCGGTGTGCGGTACCTGTGCCGGGGGTGACGACAGCCGCATAGCCACCGGTCGCAACGTGGGCGCGCAGCATGGCGAAGATCTCCTCGACGTTCGCCTGGCTGCCACGCGCCGAGGGCGCCGGACGGATGTCGATTTCCAGCGCGGACTCGTCGGACAGCTGGCTCAGCGTCCACCACGGGTGGCCGCCGTCGCGGGCCGCGGCGCGCGCGTCGTCCAGCTCGATGAATCCCGATGCGCCCATCGCCTCGAGATCGATCGGCACGTCTCCGCCCACCGCCGCCGTCGACCATGAGGCCTCCAGAAACTCGCGTCCCGTCTTGATCAGGTCGGCCGCGCGGGTGCGGACCTTCTCGGGGTCGCAGATCAGCACAGGGGCGTTCTCCGGCAGATGCGCCGCCAGTGTCGTGAGGTCGGTGGGTCGCAGCAGCGGGAGCAGCGCCTCCATCCCGTCGACGGGGATGCCCTCGGACAGCTTGGCGAGCATGTCGGGGATGCTGCCGGACACGGTGTTGTCGGCGACCGGGTGCTCGGCGGCCAGCTTGGCGGCGCGGTCGCGGACGTCTTCGGTCAACAGCACCTCACGGCATGGCACCGCGATCAGTGCCTCGACGTCGATCTCCGGGATGGACCGCTGGTCGGCGACGGCGAACATCCGCATCTCCGAGACCTCGTCGCCCCAGAACTCGATGCGCACCGGATGCTCGGCTGTGGGCGGGAAGACGTCGAGGATGCCGCCGCGCACCGCGAACTCGCCGCGCTTGCCGACCATGTCCACGCGGGTGTAGGCCAGGTCCACCAGGCGGACGATCACGTTTTCGAACTCGGCCTCGGCACCGACGGTCAGCGTCACCGGCTCGATGTCGGCCAGGTCGGGAGCCATGGGTTGCAGCAGCGACCTGGTCGTCGTCACGACGACGCGCAGCGGCGGGCCGAGGCGGCCGTCCTCCGGGTGGGCCAGCCGGCGCAGCAGCATCAGGCGCGCACCGATGGTGTCGACGCCCGGGGACAGCCGCTCGTGCGGCAGCGTCTCCCAGGAGGGGAACAGCGCGACCGCGTCGCCGAACACCCCCTGCAGTTCGGCGGTCAGGTCGTCGGCTTCGCGGCCGGTCGCGGTGACGACGAGCAGCGGACCGGCCGCGGCGAGGGTGCTCGCGACGTACACGCGGGCGCTGGCTGGTCCGACGAGGGCGAGGTCGACCGGCCTGTCGGCGGCGCGGGCGGCGACCTCCTGCAGGGAGGAATCCCGTAGCGCCAGGTCAACGAGCCCGGCGATCGGGGTCTGGGCATGGTTGATCCCCGATACGGTCATGATGCGTCCATCGTAGGCACAGTGATTTCGGCGTGTCCGGTCACGCACAGCGGTACTCAGCACGCCGAAGCCGCAACTAGTCGTCGAGCAGCGGCGGGTCGTTCTCGAGGTGCATCAGACCGTTCCAGCACAGGTTGACCAGATGCGCGGCGACGACCTCTTTCTTCGGCTCGCGTACGTCGAGCCACCACTGCGCGGTCATCGAGACCGATCCGACCAGCGCCTGGGCGTACAGCGGCGCCATCTCGGCGTCCAGCCCGCGGCGGGAGAAGTCGCCGGCGAGGATCGAGGACACCTGGTTGACGGCCTCGTTGAGCAGCGTGGAGTAGGTGCTGCCCGACGTGATCGAGGCCGGGGAGTCGCGAATGAGGATGCGGAAGCCGTCGGTGCGCTCGTCGACGTAGGTCAGCAGCGCCAGCGTGACCCGCTCGATGCGCAGCCGGGAGCGGTTGTTGGTCATCTTGGTCAGCGACGACGTGATGCCGTCGAGCAGCGCCGACATCTCGCGGTCGACCACCACCGCGTACAGCCCCTCCTTGCCGCCGAAATGCTCGTAGACGACGGGTTTGGAGACGTTCGCGCGCTGCGCGATCTCCTCGATCGAGGTGCCCTCGTAGCCGCGCTCGGCGAACAACGACCGCGCGATGACGATGAGCTGGTGCCGCCGCTCCGCGCCGGTCATTCTCGGGCGGGGCGTACGCGCATTACTTTCGGGCACTGCCACGGCTTTCAGGGTAGGCCCTTGGACTAACATCGCGGGTTGATCGATCCGTCGTGGTGTAATCGGCAGCACCTCTGATTTTGGTTCAGAAAGTTCAGGTTCGAGTCCTGGCGACGGAGCTTCTTTGATGCCACGCCACTGTGAATCCGGCGACAGATTTCACGAGGGTTCGACGTGAGTTTCACAGTCGAGGCCGGTCACCATCGCATTCCCCGTTCGAGCAGAGCCTTCTCGACGCGCGTCGTGTACGTCGTGCGGCGGTACCGGAGCTGATCGGCGCTCACCCTGATGACGATCCACCCCAGCCGGTTGAGCTCGTACATCTTGTCGATGTCGGCCTGCCTGATCTTGGCGTCGGCCCAGTGCTGTTCGCCGTCATACTCGATCGCCACCTTGGCTCCCTCGTAGGCCATATCGACGCGCGCCACGAACTGACCGAACTCGTCGAAGATCTCGACCTGAGTGGTCGGCCTCGGTAGTCCCGCGCGGATCAGCGCCAGCCGGGCGACCGTCTCCTGCGGGGACTCAGCACCACCGTCGATGAGCGATAACGCCGTCCGCAGTCGCGACAGTCCACGCACTCCGCGATGCGCCTCGGCGACGGCAGAGATCGCCTCGGGATCGAGCGACGTCCGGTTCATCAACGCGTCGATATGCATGACTGCCACGGTCTCGACGACGGTGTGGCGGCCGATGTCGAACGCGGTGCGAGCAGCAGTAGTGACCGCGATACCCCTGACGTCGAGGACTTCTCCGGCATGTAGACCGTCGGCGTGAACGATGAGCAGCGATGGCGGTCTGCGATTGTCGTGAATCAACTCGGCGGGCAGCTTCGGACCGATCCACCTACTTCCGAGCATCGCTGCCGCCGACAGTCCTGCGAGCACCCCTCGCCGTTTCGACCAGAGCCACGCCGCTTCCGCCCGAACGCGCGCCGAGGGTTCGACGTCGCGTGGGATATACACCCCGGGATACAGCGGCTGATACTGCTTGCGCATCGCCCGCTCCGGGATCGCATGAACTGCGAGGACCTCGGCACCGATGAAGGGCCAGCGCAATTGAGTCGTCAGCTCGGTCATGGGCAGAATGCTGCAGACGGTGCCTGACACAATGACGGCAGCCATGTCTAGTTATTCACAGGCCGACCATTGTGAACCTGACGACAAGAAGCGCCGAGAAATGTCGCGGGATTCACAGTCGAGCCTAGGAGAATGGATTCGCAATGACCGATCGTGACTCGGCCGTCGTGGTCTTGGCGGCAGGCGCCGGCACCCGCATGCGCTCCGACACCAACAAGGTGCTGCACCCGCTTGCCGGCCGCAGCATGCTGTCGCACGCCCTGCATGCCGTCGCCGAAACAGCGCCGCAGCACCTCGTCGTGGTGGTCGGAAAAGACCGCGACCAGGTCGTGCCGGCGGTCGAGGAGCTTGCCGCTGACCTCGGCCGCGGCATCGAGGTGGCGGTGCAGGACCAACAGCTGGGCACCGGCCACGCCGTCGCGTGCGGACTGAGCGCGCTGCCCGCCGAATTCACCGGCACCGTCCTCGTCACCCTGGGCGACGTCCCGCTGCTGGACGCCGACACCCTTGCCGACCTGATCGCCACGCACAGCGGTGAGGGCGCCGCGGCGACCGTGCTGACGACGACGCTGCCCGACCCGACGGGCTATGGCCGCATCCTGCGCACCCAGGACCAAGAAGTCATCGGCATCGTCGAACAGGCCGACGCCAGCCCGGCGCAGCTGGCGATCACCGAGGTCAATGCCGGCGTCTATGCCTTCGACATCACCGCGTTGCGGTCGGCGCTGAGTCGGCTGAGCTCGAACAACGCGCAGCAGGAGCAGTACCTGACCGACGTGATCTCGATCGTCCACTCCGACGGTCAGCGGGTGCGGGCCAAACACGTCGACGACGCCGTGCTGGTCGCCGGCGTCAACGACCGGGTGCAGCTGGCCGCGCTGGGCGCCGAACTGAACCGTCGCATCGTGGCCGCACACCAGCGCGCCGGCGTGACGATCACCGATCCGGCCACCACGTGGATCGACGTCGACGTGACGATCGGCCGCGACACCGTCGTGTACCCCGGCACTCAGCTGCTGGGCGCCACCCGCATCGGCGGACGCTGCCAGATCGGCCCCGACACCACGCTGACCGACGTCACCGTCGGCGACGAGGCGATGGTGGTCCGCACCCACGGCAGTCAATCGGCGATCGGCGCAGGCGCCGCCGTCGGACCGTTTGCCTACCTGCGGCCCGGCACGACGCTGGGCGCCGACGGCAAGCTGGGCGCCTTCGTCGAGACCAAGAACTCGACGATCGGGGCGGGCACGAAGGTGCCGCACCTGACGTACGTCGGCGACGCGGACATCGGCGAACACAGCAATATCGGCGCGTCCAGCGTCTTCGTCAACTACGACGGTGAGACCAAGAGCCGCACCACGATCGGCTCCCATGTGCGCACCGGATCCGACACGATGTTCGTCGCGCCGGTCACCATCGGGGATGGCGCCTACACCGGCGCGGGCACCGTGGTGCGGGAGGACGTGCCGCCCGGAGCGCTGGCGGTGTCGGCCGGTCCGCAGCGAAACGTCGAGGGCTGGGTGGCGCGCAAGCGGCCCGGATCCGAAGCCGATAAAGCCGCGCGTCGGGCCGCCGGTGAACAAACCGGCCCGGAGGACGCCGAAAAGCCGTGAGCCGGTTGCCGGGTGTTCGTGATCCGGCAACCCGTACGATTGAGCCGATATCGACCCCGAGCAATGAGGGCAATGTGGGCACCGAGTGGACCGACAACCGCAAAAATTTGATGCTCTTCTCGGGACGCGCGCACCCCGAACTCGCTGAGCAGGTCGCCAAAGAGCTCGACGTCCACGTCACCGCGCAGACGGCCCGCGACTTCGCCAACGGCGAGATCTTCGTCCGGTTCGACGAGTCGGTGCGCGGCTGCGATGCGTTCGTGCTGCAGTCCCACCCCGCACCGCTGAACCAGTGGTTGATGGAACAGCTGCTCATGATCGATGCACTCAAGCGGGGCAGCGCCAAGCGCATCACGGCGATCCTGCCGTTCTACCCCTATGCCCGCCAGGACAAGAAGCATCGCGGCCGCGAGCCGATCTCGGCGCGTCTGGTCGCTGACCTGCTCAAAACCGCGGGCGCCAACCGGATCCTGACGGTCGACCTGCACACCGACCAGATCCAGGGCTTCTTCGACGGTCCCGTCGACCACATGCGGGCGCAGAAGCTGCTCACCGGCTACATCGCCGAGAACTACGCCGACGACGACATGGTCGTGGTCTCCCCCGATTCGGGTCGTGTACGGGTCGCCGAGAAATGGGCCGACGCACTCGGTGGCGTTCCGCTGGCCTTCATCCACAAGACCCGCGACCCGCTGGTGCCCAACCAGGTGAAGTCCAATCGCGTCGTCGGTGACGTGAAGGGCAAGACCTGCATCCTCACCGACGACATGATCGACACCGGTGGCACCATCGCCGGGGCCGTCAACCTCCTGCGCGCAGATGGTGCCAGCGACGTCATCATCGCGGCGACCCACGGCGTGCTGTCCGATCCCGCGGCGCAGCGGCTCGCGGACTGCGGTGCCCGTGAGGTCATCGTCACCAACACGCTGCCGATCGACGATGAGAAGCGCTTCCCGCAGCTGACCGTCCTTTCGATCGCACCCCTGCTGGCCAACACGATTCGCGCAGTATTCGACAACGGTTCTGTCACCAGTCTTTTCGACGGGTCCGCGTAGTGCCAGACGTTGTCATCTACCACAACCCGAAGTGCAGCACCTCTCGTAAAACACTGGAGCTGTTGCGGGACAACGGTATCGAGCCGACGGTCGTCCAGTACCTCAAGACGCCGCCGTCGCGCGCCGAACTCGTGAAGATGATCAAAGACGCGGGCATCGATGTGCGCACGGCAGTGCGTAAACGTGAATCGCTCTACGGCGAACTGAAACTCGCCGACGCCGGCGACGACGCACTGCTGGATGCCATGGCCGAAAATCCGATCCTCATCGAGCGTCCGTTCGTCGTGACGCCGAAGGGCACCCGGCTGGCCCGGCCGCTCGACGCGGTACGAGAGATTCTGTGAGGGTTCGCCATCCCGTGGTGGCCGCCGCCGCACTGGCGGTCCTCGCCGCATCCGGCTGTGCGCCGGAAGCGCCTGACTACCAGTCGATCCTGTCGACGACACCGACGACGACCACCACCACTACCACGCCGGGCTCTGAGCCGCCGCTGCCCATCGCGACGTACCTGGAGCAGAAGGGCGTTATCGGTGAACCCATCCCGGCGGACAAGCTCACCGACCTGACGGTGACGTACCCGACGCCGCCGGGCTGGAAGCCGTTCGTCAACTCGAATCTGTCGCCGGGCACGCGGGTGATCGCCAAAGGCACCACCTATCCGATGGCAATGGTGATCGTGTTCAAGCTCAACGGCGACTTCGATGTCAACGAGGCCATCAGCCACGGCTACGTCGACGCCGAAATGTCGGAGAACTTCAAGCGACTCAACGCTTCCATGGACAACTTCAAGGGTTTCCCGTCGTCGATGATCGAGGGCAGTTACGACCTCAACGGATCCCGGATGCACACCTACAACCGCATCGTCATCGCGACCGGTGCACCGCCGGCCAACCAGCGTTACCTCATCCAGTTCTCGGTGACGGGCTACGCGGACAAGGCCGCCGAGGAGGCGCCCGATATCGAGGCGATCATCAAGGGCTTCAACATCGCGGTGCCGAAAGCGCCTCCGAAGTAGTTCTTCTCGCGCGAAACTGTATTCCAGCAGCGAAAGTACGAGTAGCAGCCTGCTGGAATACCGTTTCGCGAATCAAGTCGGCCGCCAACCGCGGGAGACCATCGCGTTCCATGCCCGCCGGACAATGTCGTCCGGACGGTCCTCCTTGATGACGCGTATGACGATCCAACCGAGGCTCTCGATCAGCGGGATGATCCGATGATCCTTCACGTACTGCTCGCGCGACGTCCGATGCTGATCTCCGTCGTATTCACCCAGGACCATGAATTCCTCCCAGGCCATGTCGACGGTGCGGAGCACTCGTCCGTTGGGACCGAATATCGGTACCTGCGTGGCTGGTGTCGGCAGGCCGGCGTCGATGAAGAGGAGTCTCATCCAGGTTTCTCGTGGCGAGGCGGCACCACCGTCGACGAGTGGCAAGGCTTCCTTGAGGAGCTTGACGCCTCGCGCGCCGCGATACCGCTTGGCCAGGACTAGCACGTCCTCCGCCGAGAACGGTCGTGCCCGCATCAGGGCGTCCATCCGCGCGATGGCTTGGCCGCGTTCGAGGAAGCGGCCGAGATCGAATGCGGTTCGCGCAGGTGTCGTGATACGCAAGCCGGCCCATGTGGACTCGTCCTCCGCGAGTCGTTCATTGCGAGCGGCGATGCCGACCGGCGGGCGGGTGTTGTTGTGGAGCATTTCGATCTCGACGTCTGCGTCGACCCAGTCAGCGCCGTGCATCGCTGATGCCGCGACGCCGGTGACGATCCCTGTTCGCTTCGACCATAGCCATGCTCCAGTGGCGCGATCGACCAGTGATAGAACGTGCCCTTTAGGCGCATACACGTTCGGAAAGAACGGCCGATACCAGCGCGCGAGCTCGTGTCGGGTAACCGTGCCGCGCGCGACGGCCTCGGTGCCGATGAATACCTCCCCCATGGCGAGATATTGCAGACGCGCACCGACACCACCCGCGAAACTGCATTCCAGCAGGCGGTTACTCGAACTTCTGCTGCTGGAATACAGTTTCGGCGGAGAGGGTCACTAGGGTGGGCGCCATGAGTGAGTGGACCGCCGCAGATCTGCCGTCCTTCGCCGGACGGACCGTCATCGTGACCGGAGCGAACAGCGGACTGGGCCTGATCACCGCGCGTGAGCTGGCCCGCGTCGGGGCGAAGACGATTCTCGCCGTACGCAACACGGCCAAGGGCGACGACGCCGCAGCGTCCATGACCGGCGAGGTCGAGGTCCGCGCGCTCGACCTGCAGGACCTGGCGTCGGTGCGCGCCTTCGCCGACGGGGTCGAGGCCGTCGACGTGCTGGTGAACAACGCGGGCATCATGGCGGTCCCGTACGCGCTGACCGCCGACGGGTTCGAGAGCCAGATCGGCACCAACCACCTCGGCCACTTCGCATTGACGAACCTGCTGCTGCCGAAGCTCACCGACCGCGTGGTGACCGTGTCCTCGGGCATGCATCTGATCGGCGCGATCAACCTCGACGATCTGAACTGGAAGGCGCGGTCCTATTCGCCGTGGCGGGCCTACGGACAGTCCAAGCTGGCCAACCTGCTATTCACCAGCGAGTTGCAGCGTCGACTCGACGCGGCGGGGTCACCTCTGAAGGCGCATACCGCCCACCCCGGCTACTCAGCGACCAACCTGCAGGGCAACACCGGCCGCAAGGTCGGCGATGCGCTGATGACATTCGGAAACAAGCTCGCCACCGACGCCGAGTTCGGTGCCCGCCAGACGTTGTACGCGGCGGCCAACGAGCTGCCCGGCGATTCGTTCATCGGGCCGCGGTACGCGATGTGGGGTCCGTCCGGGCCCACCCCGTTCCGCAGTCCGCTGGCCCGCGACCGCGAGAAGGCCACCGGCCTGTGGGAGCTGTCCGAGCAGCTCACGGACACCAAATTCGGCCTCTGATTTGGGGTTGAGCAGCAGCTCCGGCTACTCTGGCTGCTAATCACGGCGAGGGTGGTCCGGCCACCGTTATCGACGCGAACCGATTTCAGAGGTTGCGCCCTGGCCGTGCTCGACACACGACACAGGAGCAGAACCCGATGGCCAAGAACGCGCCGAACAATCTCCCCGCTGCGATTCGCAAGGAAACCGGCAAGGGCGCATCGCGCCGCGCCCGCCGCAACGGCAAGGTCGTCGCGGTCCTCTACGGCCACGGCAGTGATCCCCAGCATCTCGAGCTCAACGCCCACGACTTCGCCGCGGTGCTGCGCCACGCCGGCACGAACGCGGTGCTCACCCTCGACATCGAGGGCACCGAGCAGCTCGCGCTGACCAAAGCGCTCACCCTGCACCCGATCCGCCGCAGCATCACCCATGCCGACCTGCTGGTCGTGCGCCGCGGCGAGAAGGTCACCGTCGAGGTCAACGTCATCATCGAGGGCGAAGCGGCCCCCGGCACCCTGGTCACCCAGGATACGAACACCATCACCATCGAGGCCGACGTGCAGTCCATCCCCGAAAACCTCACCGTGTCGATCGAGGGCGCCGGGGTCGGCACACAGTTCTCCGCCGGTGCGTTCACGCTGCCCGACGGCGTCACGTTGGTGTCCGATCCCGAGACGCTGGTCGTCAACGTGGTCGCGGCCCCGACCGAGGAAGACCTCGAGACCGAGGGTGCAGGTGAAGCAGCCGAGGGCGAGGCCGAGGGCGAAGCGCCCGAAGGCGAAGAGGCCGAGGGCGGCGAAGCCGGCGAAGAGGCACCCGCCGCGGAATCCGAGTAGCTCGACATGGCCGAACCTCAACTCGTGGTCGGCCTCGGCAATCCCGGTCCGCAGTACGCCACGACCCGGCACAACCTCGGCTTCCTTGTCGCCGACATCCTGGCCGACCGCATCGGCTCGGGGTTCAAGGTGCACAAGAAGTCGGGGGCCGACGTGGTCACCGGTCGGCTCGCCGGCCGTTCAGTGGTCCTCGCCAAACCGCGCTGCTATATGAACGAGTCAGGGCGCCAGGTCGCGCCACTGGCGAAGTTCTATTCGGTTGCCCCGGAAGACATCGTCGTCATCCACGATGAGCTCGACATCGACTTCGGGCGGATCCGGCTGAAGACCGGCGGCGGCGTCGCCGGCCACAACGGCCTCCGGTCGGTCGGATCGGCGCTGGGCAGCAACGACTTCCAGCGGGTGCGTATCGGTATCGGTCGTCCGCCCGGCCGGATGGAAGGTGCGGCGTTCGTGCTCGGCACCTTCACCTCCGCCGAGTGGAAAGAGGTGCCGACGATCAGCGAGCAGGCCGCCGACGCCACCGAGCTGTTGATCTCGCAGGGGTTGGAGCCGGCCCAGAACACCGTGCACGCCTGGGGCTAACGCATCAGCCGTGCGTCTGGCTTGCCAGCGTGGTGATCGGAGCCTCGGTGGTGAGCCGGTTGGCCACGAATTGCGCTGCCTGCGTTGTCAACCCGGCCTCGACGTAGAGGCTGTGCGCGGGCCTGTCGTCACCGGTGGAGCACACCGGATCGGCCCCGTTGCACAGGTCGATGGTCTTGTAGCCATACTGCGGGCTCAACGCCGTCAACGGGCCACCCAGCAGCCGGATGGACGGATTGCCGAACACTGCCAGAGCGGCGACGTGATCGGCGACCGCGGCCGGCATCGGGTTGATGAAGCCCAGCTGTCGGCTGGTTGGCGATGGCGATGGCATCGATGACCGCCGCGCCCTGCGAAAAGCCGCCGAGCACGATCTTGGTGTCGGGGCAGGTCGCGACGGTGTTCTGGACGAACGCACTGGCATCGTTCGGCGCCATCTGCGGCGCGCAGGAAGTCGTATGAGGCCGGGTAGTTGACGGCGTACACGTCGACCGATTCGCCTGGAATCTGGGAACGCAGTGCGTCGGCGAACGCGTCGCCGACACGTCCCGCTCCGGCGGGCTCACCGGTGCCGCGTGCGAACACGACCTGGACGTCGGGGCAAGCCGCAGCCTGCGCTACCGCGGGTGCGACGAGCGTCACACCCGAAACCGCCACTGCCGCAACGGTCAGAATCAGTCCACGCACCTTGTTCATGCAAGGGCAAACGCCGCAGGACGGCTCAATTCATTCCACACCGGACTACAGCCCGCTGATGCCGCTGTCGACCACCTTGATCTGCTTGTGGGGAAATCGGCGTTCGGCGTGCTCCTTGGCCGCGGAATTCGGCAGCACGTAGAGCGTCTCCTTCTTCTCCTGCAGCGGCTTGAGGACCAGGTCCATGAACCCCTTGCGGTCGTCGAGGTAAGGCTCGATGACGTCCTCACCCGCCGGACACACCGCCAGGCAGTAGGCCGCCTTGTAGTTGGCCTTGAAGGACAGGCTCTGCCACATCGATGCGTTCTCGGAATCGCTCACCCGCGAACGGAAGTCCGCGGCATCCTCACTGTCGGCGATGGTCTGCGCCCAGTCGGTGAATCCGCCCATGAACTCGCGGTAATTGTGGGTGGAGCAGGCGAAGAAGTCGAACTCGCCGTCCTTCTTGATCGCTCCGACCGGACAGGCGGCCACGCACAGCTTGCATTCCAGACAGGGTGAATAGTCAAGTGGCTGACCATAACTGGTGATCGGCGCGGCCACGATCACCGTTCCCAGCAGAATGAAGTTGCCGAATTTCGGATGGATCACATTGCGGTGGATTCCCATCACGCCAAGACCGGCGGCGACCGCGACGGGTTTATGGGCCACCACCCAGATACGGCCGGGGAATCGGTCCATCTCCATCGGGAACGACATCGACGGGTTGATCGCACGATATCCCGCGTCCTGTAGCGCACGGGTGATCCGGTGGGCGGCCTCGTTCATGATCTCGCCGCTGCGGTGGAATTCCTGATTGGCCACGCTGCGCGCAGTGGAGCGGACGTTGTCGCGGTTCATCTTCACGACCAGGGATATGTAGCTGCGCGTGCCTGGCAGTGCGGCGTCGACGTGTTCCCGCTCGGAGGCCAGCTCGGGGTTGTCGACGCTGGCGAACGCGACGTCGTCGGCACCCGCGTCCAGACACACCTGACGCAGCCAGTCAGCGTCGATGATGCCGGGTCGCTGCACGGTTCGCGACCGCACCTTGCGGACCGTGGGGTGGTCGGCGAGCCGGGCCGGAATCCTGTCGGTCATGCTAGGTATAGTACACAATACTCAGCGTGGCGCCAGGGGGTAAGGGTGCCGCAACCTGCGCCTGGCGGCGAGCACTCAGAGGAAGGAGTTCTCCGCCGGTCAGTCCCAGCTCGGGGAACGCGCCGAGCGCAAACGTCTCGGCATTGCCCAACCCGACCCCGCCCTCGACGGGATCCTCAACGCGCACAAGCAGATCCCGCAGCTGGTGCAGTTCGCGCGCGTTCTCGGGTTTGTCGCAGTCGACGACGTGGTTGCCCTCGACCCTGAGATCACCGACCCATTGGCCGTACACCCAGTCGTTCCAGCCGTAGTAGCCGGCGGTTCCCAGATGAAAGCCGCCCGGCCCGGCCGCGGTGATGGTCAGCGGACGCTTGCTGCCGTCGGAACCGATCAGCGTCACGGTGCCATGGGTGAACCGGCGGTTGTCGTCCTGGAAGTGCATGTCCTGTTCGACGGAGACGAACCGGTGCGAACTGCCGTCGTCGTTCTGTTGCTCTGCCTGGCAACGGATCTCGAGAAAGCCATCGCCGCGCTCCTCCTGATACATGACGAACAGCGAATAGGTCGACCCGTCCTGGCGCGTCATCGTCATCGGCAGCCAGGTCATGAACATCTGCTTGATCTTGCGGCCGCCGCGCGGCAGTCCCGGAATCGGCTTGCCGACGCCGGGCCGCAGTCCCCATGAATGGTCGCGAATCGAAATCCACTTGTCCGCTTCGATTTCGGTGCGCTCGCCTTCGACCTCCACCCATCCGGAGGCCACGCCGATCTGGTGATACCGCAGCACATTGTGAGTGACGCGATACCCGTCCGGGCTGCGGTCCGGCCACGGGTCCTCCAGCGCGGCGCCGAAGCTGCCCGACAGCTTGACGTCGAACGCGATCGGGGCGTGCTCCGTTGGGTCCAGACTGACCCGGATGGTGCGCAGCGGCTCCACCACGCGGTAGTGGATGGGCCCGACGTGGGTGGCCGCCGGGTCCGACGACAACCGGCGCCCGGCACGCACCGTCCACTGCTCGGTGCCGCGGCATACACCGGCCGCACCGTCGAAGACGCCACGGTTGGTGTACTTGCCCACGCCGAGGACGACCTGAAGTGAGTTGTCGCAGGCGTGGGCGATCGTCCAGATCTTCTCCGTCCACGACGGATCCGACTGGCTGACCGTGGCGAAGGTGTCGACGATCTGGTGTGCGAGTAGTTCATCCTCGGGCACCAGCGCGCCGTAGTTCGTCGTCAGCACTGCGCTACCTTTCTGCGGTTCCGGAGGACTCCGAGAACCTCGTCATATCGGTCCCGCTGTCATATTCGCGCATCCAGGTGTCCGCCCGATCCGGTATCGGCTGATCGCCCGGGATCGTGGTGCGGAGTTTGCGACAACGCACCGCCAGACCATTTTCACCAGCTCCATCGTTGGGACGACGTGGCATGAATCACGGGGTCGTCATAGCCGCCACGTCGTCAGTGTCGGGACTTAACATGGGCGCCAAGGGTGTCTCATTGCGTGGAGCCGACACCGGAACCCAGGTTAGCGCTAGTGTGACATTTACACCCATGGATGTAAAGGAAACGCTTGTGGCTTCCGGCCTCACCGCCGACGCAGATACGTCGACGCGGCGACGGATCCTCGCCGCCACTTTCGTCGTGCTCGCCAGGGATGGCAGGCGCAAACTGCAGCTCTCGGACGTGGCGGCCGAGGCCAAGGTGTCGCGCCCGACGCTGTACCGGCACTTCGGCTCCAAGGACGGGCTGCTCGAGGCGTTCGGCCTCTACGAACAGGACAACTTCGACGCCGGGATCACCGCAGCGATAGCCGGCCTGAGTGGACCCGACCGGCTCGACGCCGCACTGCGTTTCATCGTCGAGTTTCAGAGCACCTACTCGCTGGGGTCGCTCACCGACATCGAGCCCGAGCATGTGCTGGCGCAGATGACGCGGGTGCTGCCGATCATCCAGGAGCGCGTCGCACGCATCATCCCCGGAGACGAGCGCGATGTCGCCGCGGCCGCCGTCGTACGAATCGCGGTCTGCCACTACGTTATCGGCGGCGGAACTCCCGAGCAGTTCCTCGCTGAACTGCGCCACGCCGCGGGCCTCCGTCAGTCACGACGACGCCTCTCGCGGGTGATCAACGACTAGGCCCAAGATCGTATTACATATGATAGGCCAAACGTAACGTAGGGATTACTTTACATCCTGCGGGCGTTATGTAAATCTGTTTTCCATGGCTGGCATCACGCTCGACCAACGCGACCTCGCCGCCACTCGTGCGCAGTTGCAGAAGTGGTTCGAGCACAGATTCGCACGTGTTGCGGTCGTGTCGGAACTGAGCGCGGCCAATCGGGCCGCCGGATGGTCGAGCGAAAGCCTGGTGTTCTCCGCCGAGGTCGACGGCGAGACGAACGAGTACGTCATCCGGATTCCGCCCACCGGAGGCGGGATCTTCCGCGAGTACGATCTGGGCGCCCAGACGCTCACGCAGGAGCTGCTTCACGAGTACGGCATCGCGACGCCGTCACCGATCCTCTACGAGCCCGACCGCACCTGGATCGGCTCGAAATTCCTGGTGATGCCGCGGATCGTCGGCCATACTCCCTCGGACACCTCCTACGCCACGAAGGGCTGGATGCATGACGCCGGACCCGAGGTCCAGCGGCGCGCTCACGACTCGTTCCTAGAGACCCTCGCCGGCTTGGCACGCGTTCCGGTCGCCGAGGCGACGTGGCTTCAGCGCCCCGCCGGCTTCGGCGTCTCCGCGGAACTCGGGTGGTGGCACGAGTACGCACGCTGGGGATCCGGGAATCAGGTCCCCGACATCGTGACCGAGGCGTTCGACTGGCTGCGGCGGCGTCAGCCGGACCAGACGTCCCCACTGACGATCTGCTGGGGCGACGCCAGGATGTCCAACGCCATCTTCGACGACTCCGGCCAGATCATCGGCGCGCTGGACTGGGAGCAGGCGTGCGTGTGCCCGGCCGAAGCCGACATCGCGTGGTGGCTGGCCACGCGCAAGCAGATGCTGGAGGTCAACGGGATCGATGCCGACCCCGAGCTACCTGGTTTCGACAGCCGCACCGCCGTGGTCCGCAGGTTCGAGGAGATGATCGGCCGCGAACTCGAAAACCTGGACTGGTACGAGATTTTCGCGATGGTCCGGATGGGCTGTTGCATCCTGCGCACGCAGGAACTGCTGCGCAGCAATGGCCAGCCCGACCACTTTCTCACCCGCGCACCGATTCTTCCGGCATGGACGGTTGACGCGATCCGCGCCTAGTCACCGGTGCGACGGGCGTATGCCCGCAGTGCGAATGGCGCGATCACCGCCGTCATCGCCAACGACCACAGGATGGTCGAGAGCACTGGATGGTGCAGCGGCAGTTGAGCCTCCGGCGGGGCGGGCGGGCCGTTACCCCACAGCTCCCGCATCGCCTGAGCCAGCGACGACACCGGATTCCACTCCGCGATCACCCGCAGCCAACGCGGCATGGGCTCGGTCGGGGCAAACGTGTTGGCCAGGAACGTGATCGGAAACAGCACGGTGAACATCACCCCGTTGACCGCTTCGACAGAACGCATCAGCGATCCGATCAGAATGCCGAACCAGATCATCCCGAAACCGAACACCAGGATCAGCGCGAACGCGAGGATGGCGTCCCACAGCCCCCGCGGATCCGCCATCCGATGCACAACCCCGTCACCGCCATCACCAGCACGCCGATGCGACGAGTGCAGCAAGCTGGCGATGCTGCGGCCGATCAGCACCGCCGAGCGCCGGATCGGCAGCGACCGAAACCGGTCGATGATGCCCTTCTCGACATCGGCGGTGATGCCGGTGGACACCACGAATGCGGTGAACACGATGGTCTGCGCCTGGATACCCGGAAGCAGGAACTCGCGGTAGGACGCGCTGCCCTTGGTCGCGATCGATGCGCCGAACACGAACGCGAACAGCAACACGAACATGATGGGCTGCACCGTGACGTCGCTCAGCATCTCGGGCATCCGTTTGGTGTGGATCATGTTGCGCTTGACCATGATCCACGACTGCTCGGCGATGTTCGTCTGACGGATCCGCGGGCGCTCGACGGTGTCGTGCGGCCGATGCTCGGTGGCTGTCATGCACCGACCTCCTCGTCGTCGTCACCCTCGGCGCGATGGCCGGTCAGGGAGAGGAACACGTCGTCCAGGCTGGGCCGGGACAAGCCGATGTCGTCGACCTCGATCGCGCGTTCCTGCAGCCAGCCGGCGACCCGGGTCAGATCGGCGATGCCGTTGGCCGCCGCGGTGAGCTGCCGCGCACCCACGTCGACATGGACCTCGGCGCCCGTGCGGGCGATCAGCTCGCGTGCCGCAGGCAGATCGGTGGCATGGGAGACCGTGACGACCAGGCTGGCATTTCCCGCTTGCTGCTTGAGCTGAAGCGGCAGTGCCCTGCGCGATGATCCGCCCGTTGTTGACGACGACGATGTTGTCGGCCAGTTGGTCAGCCTCTTCGAGGTACTGCGTGGTCAGCAGCAGCGTGGTGCCTTCAGCGACGAGGCCGCGCAACATCTCCCACAGATCGCTGCGGCTGCGCGGGTCGAGCCCGGTCGTGGGTTCGTCGAGGAACAGCACCGGCGGTGCGGCGATGAGACTGACTGCGAGGTCCAGCCGTCGCCGCATGCCTCCGGAGTACCCGCGTACCGGACGGTCGGCGGCGTCGGCGATCGAAAACTGTTCGAGCAGTTGGTTTCCCAGACGGTCGAGGTCACGGCGCCCGATTCCGTACAGACCGCCGATCATCCGGATGTTCTCGCGACCGGTCAGCAGTTCGTCGACAGTGGCGACCTGGCCGGTGAGGCCCATGTTGCGGCGCACCATGTCGGGCTCGCGGCGGACGTCGTAACCGGCGACCCTGGCCGTCCCGCTGGTGGGCACCGTGAGCGTCGTCATCATCCGGACGGTGGTCGTCTTGCCCGCACCGTTGGGCCCGAGCAGCCCCAGCACCGTGCCGGGCGGCACCACGAAGCTGACGCCGTCGACAGCGGTGGTGTCACCGAACTTCTTGACGAGGTCGATTGCCTCGATGGCCGGGGAGCTCATGGCGTCGACCGTATCGACCCGTCCCGACACCGCGCGACTCGATTACGCGCGGGGCTGGGTCGGCGCCGAAGCAGGCGCGCGAATTAAGTGACCAGCGAGACCGAGGTGGACCGGCGCAGCTTGCCCGACGGGGTCTTCGGGATGCTTCCCGGCCCCAGCACCACGACATTGCGCGGACGCACGTCGACCTCGGCCACCACCTCATGAGCGACGTTCTGCTCGATGCGGCGCACCTCGGCCGGGTCCTGCCAGGCGTTGGACTCCACGGCGACGGCGAACGTCTCCCGCGAATGACCGGCGTCCAGTCGCACGGCGACGGCGCAGCCGGGCCGCACGCCCTCGACGCGGCCGGCGGCACGCTCGATATCGGTCGGGTAGATGTTGCGGCCCGCCATGATGATGACGTCCTTCACGCGCCCGCACACGATGACATTGCCGTCCTCGGTGATATAGCCGAGGTCGCCGGTGTCATACCAGCCATGCTCGTCCTGGGCGGGGATGAAGCCGCCCATGGTGATGTAGCCCGGCGTCATGCACTCGCCGCGAAGTTCGATGACGCCGACGCCGCGGGCGGGCATCACGTTGCCCTGCTCGTCGATGACGCGGGCCTCGAGGTCCGTCAGCAGCGGGCCGAGCGAGGCGAGGCGACGGGTGTTGCCCTTGGTGGCGGGTACCGCTCGGCGCAGCGCGGCGAGCAGGTCGGCGTCGACCTCGTCGACCACGAGGCCGGCACCGCACGGCGAGAAGGACACCGCCAGGGTGGTCTCGGCCATCCCGTAGGCGGGCAGGATCGCGTCCGGCCGCAGGCCGAACGGCTTACCGGCGTCCAGCAGGTCCTCGACATCGGCGGGCTCGACGGGCTCAGCGCCAGACAGCGCGAACCGCAGCGTCGACAGGTCGTATTCGCCCGGCTTCGCCTGGCGCCGCAGCCGCCTGGCGAACAACGCGTATGCGAAGTTCGGCGCGGCGGTCATGGTGCCCTTGTACTTGTCGATGAGCTTGGCCCACAGCAGGGTGTCGCGCAGGAAGTCCATCGGCGTGACCTTGACCAGTTCCGCGCCGAAGTACATCGGGATGGTCAGGAAGCCGACCATGCCCATGTCGTGGAAGCACGGGCAGCCAGCTGACCATGACGTCTTTCTCGACGTCGTACTCCGCGCCGATGAACATCGCCTCGGCGTTGGAGTAGATGTTGCGGTGCGTGATCTGCACGGCCTTCGGGGACCCGGTGGATCCGCTCGTCAGCTGCATCAGCGCGAGGTCGTCTTCGCCGACGTCGATCGGGTCGATCGGTTCCGAAGCCAACAGGTCGGCGACGGTCAGGACCTTGATGCCCTTTTCCTCCAGCACCGGGATCGCCACCAGGAACGGCTCGGACACGATGACGGCCTTGGCCTCGATCATGCCGATGACATTCATGGTGTCCTCGGCCCAGATCACGAGGTCGGTCCGGGGCGTGGGCTGGTGGAGCATCGTCAGGCTGGCCCCGCGCATCCACAGGCCCTGCGCGGTCGGCGCGATCTCGACGGGAAAGCCGGCGAGCACGCCGACCGAATCCCCGAGTCCGATGCCGGCCTCCGCGAGGCCGCCCGCGACGCGGCGGGCCCGCTCGTGTACCTCACCCCAGGTGTGGCGGACGGGCTCGTGCGGTTCACCGGTGACCATGCCCGTCTTGGCGTTGCGGGCATTGCGGTACATCTTCTCGGTGAATCGGCTCACGACGACCTCCTCGTTTCCCGAACAGCAAATGTCCGGGTGTCATACTCCGCCTGATCAGAGGCGCTTTCCAGCAGACGCGCACACAAATGGGGAGCGGTTGAGTCTCGAAATGGTGATTCCGGCGTGCGACTGGCGAAGACGAAACGCCCACCGGGGCTGCCGGTGGGCAAAGTCGCGTCCATTTCTTGACCGCTAGTTTTCACCGTCCATCATCTTAAACAACTCTTAAGTAGTTGCCAAAATCTTGAGATAACTGAGGGGTGGGTCACACTTGCGACCGGTCCGTCCGGCGTCAAACAGAGGCCGACGGGGCCGGCACCACCCGCGCGCCCTGCACCGGACCACTTGCCACACGGACCGTGCGACACACACCGGCCCCTGCCATCTCCGTGGCGACGTCGACGGCAGCGGAAGCCGATGCGCACAGGAAGGCACACGTCGGTCCTGAACCCGAAACGATGCCCGCCAATGCCCCGGCCTCGGTGCCGGCGCGCAGGGTGCGGCGCAGCGTCGGGGTCGAGGCTCAGCGCCGCCGGTTGCAAGTCGTTGCCCAGCAGGGGCGCCAGCTGTGCCGGATCGCCGGACGCAAGTGCCGCCAGTACCGGTTCGGGATCGTCGAGGCGCGGCGGAGCACCGCGTTCCGAGTCCGATGTCGCACGTAACCGATCGAGCTCTGCGAACACCGCGGGCGTCGACAGCCCGCCGTCAGCGAAGGCCAGCACCCAGTGAAACGTGTTGCGGGCGAGCACCGTTGCCAATTCTTCGCCGCGGCCGGTGCCCAGTGCGGTGCCCGCCGTGCAGCGCGAACGGGACGTCGCTGCCCAGTTGAGCGGCCAGCACGTGGAGATCGCGCCGCGGGACCCCGAGCTCCCAGAGTGTGTTCATCGCGACCAGTACCGCCGCACCATCGGCACTCCCGCCGGCCATCCCGCCGGCCACGGGAATCGACTTCTCGACGACGATCGCCACGTCCGGCGCCCTGCCGACGTGTTCGGCCAGCAATTCGGCGGCGCGCCACGCGAGGTTGCGCTCATCGGTGGGCAGCGTGTCCCCGCCTTCGCCCGCCAACTCCAGTGACAACACATCAGCGTTGCGGACGGTGATCTCGTCGAGTAGCGAAACCGCATGAAACACGGTGGTCAGCTCGTGGTAGCCGTCGTCGCGGACATCCCCGACCTCGAGGTAGAGATTCACCTTGCCCGGCACCCGCACCGTGATCGAACCCGTCGGAACCCACTCGGATGCCGTGCTGCCGTTGGACACCAGACGACACTATCGGAGTGACCCGTGCGCGAGGGGCCGTCTGCGCAGGTCGATGTCGCTGATCAAACCCCTAGTCTGAGGACGTGTTCTCGCACGGCGAGAAGTTTGAACGTCACGTGGTCGACGAAGTGCTCGGCCGCGGCGGATACGCGACGGTGTACCGGGCATACGACACGGATTCGGATCGGGAGGTGGCGCTCAAGATCCTCGACGGCGACCACCACGACCTCGAGTACATCGCGCGGCTGCGTCGCGAGTTCGAATTCGCCAGTCGCCTGAAGCATCCCCACATCGTGTCGGTGTACGAGCGCGGCCCCGGTTGGCTTTCGATGGAACTGCTCTCCGGCGGCAATATCACCAACGTGGACGCCATCGCCGGTCGCATTGCCGCGTTGGAACAGATCGCCGATGCATTGGATTACGCGCATAATCGCGCAATCGTGCACTGCGATGTAAAGCCCGCGAACATCCTTGTCCGCCAGAATCTTTCGAGCTCAGTGCTCATCGATTTCGGAGTCGCCCACGCGATCACCGACGATATCGGCCACCGGCCGGGACAGATCGAGGCGTCGCTGCCCTACGCGGCACCGGAACTGATCACCGGCCACGCCCCGACGGGGGCCACTGACGAGTACGCGCTGGCATGCACCGTCGTCGAACTGATCACCGGATCGCCGCCGTTCACGGCGCCAACCGGGCTGGGTCTCATCGACGCCCACCTGCACAAGCCGCCACCACGTCGGTCACCTGAAATCTCTTGGCTGCCACGCGTATTCGACTCGATCACGGCCAAAGCGCTGGCCAAGGCGCCCGAGGACCGCTACTTGTCCTGCCGTGAGTTCATCTCGCTGATAGCTCGAGCGCTGCATTAGCGCGGCCGGCGTGACATCACACCGGGACGGAACCGTCAGTCCTGTCCCGGTGGTGCACGACGGCCTTCGGCGCTTCCGGGTCGGGTTCCTCGCTCTCGTCTGAGCGTTGGAGCAGCCGGACGAAGTCGGCGACCGACAGCGTCTCACCACGCCGGGACGGGTCGATGCTCGCGGCGAGTAGCCGGCTGGCCGACTCGTTGCCCGAGCCCGCCCATTCGGCGAACGCATTGCGCGACGTCTTGCGGCGTTGAGCGAAGGCGATGTCGATCAGGTTGAACACCCGCTCGCGGAAGCCTTCCTCGGCGGGCCACGGTGAGGTCTCGTAACGGTCTATGCGGACCAGGCCCGAGTAGACGCGCGGGATCGGCCAGAACACCGTCGGCGACACCATGCCGTACCGCCGCACGTTGCCGAAGTAGCGGACCTTGACGCTGGGCACCCCGTAATCCTTGCCACCGGGTTCGGCGGCCAGGCGTTCGGCGACCTCGGCCTGCACCATCACCATCACGGTGCGGATCGAGGGGAACTCGGCGAGCAGGTGCAGCAGAGCGGGCACCGCGACGTTATAGGGCAGGTTGGCGACCAGCGCCGTCGGCTCGTCGGGGATCTCCCCGCGGGTCAGGTGCAGGATGTCGCGGTTGAGCACGCTCAGCCGGTTGATCTCACTGTGGGAATGCTCGGCGACAGTGATGGGCAGCTGTCGGGCCAGCACCGGATCGATCTCCACCGCGGTTACCCGCGCACCCCGATCTAGCAGGGCGAGCGTCAGGGAACCCAGGCCCGGCCCGACCTCGAGAACGTGGTCTTGCCGGTTGATGCTGGACGCCGAAACGATCCGGCGAACAGTGTTGGCGTCATGGACGAAGTTCTGGCCAAACGATTTGCGTGGCCGGAAATCCATCTCCCTCGCCAAGTGGCGTATCTCGGTCCGCCCGAGTAGTCGAATGGTCAGCGCGCACCAATCCTCCCGCTGCACGTCGGCCACGCGCCCCAACCCTGCCGCGCTCGAGTGACCTCAGCAATCGCAATCTGCTCTTCTCTGGTTGCCAAATCTGCTCGCCCAGCATACCTCAGACCACCGTTGCGCTCCCAGGTGTTCTGGTCAAATTGAACGCCACCGTAGAAACCGTTACCCGTATTGATGGCCCAATTACCTCCGGCTTCGCACCGAGAAAGCGCGTCCCAGGTACCACCATTGGAGACTTCTGGAACCTCCGTACCAGGCTTTACGCCGACCCTCAGGACACCGTCTCGAGCCGGCACCACGACGACATTGGCTACTGGCATTCTGCCCGTCTCGGCGCCGTTGACTTTCGCGATGGCAAACGTGACGTCCTGCGTGCCGGGCGTTCCGGGATCCTCGACGATCTGGCGGCTCATATTGAGCGACGGATCTTCGATGCGAAGGTTTGCCGGCGGCAGCGGCACGCGTTCGGTGACCTTCTCCAGCCGGATCCGCGTCACCGAGATCTGCATGCCGTCGACGATCGGCGAGGATGCGGCAGGCACGACCTCATCGCTCTGCTCGAGTGGCACGCCCGCGGCTTCGAGTAGGCCTGCGACGTTCGGTGCGGCCAGGCGCACAGTGCGCACTACGCCGGCATCAGCCAACTGGACAGTCTTTGCGCTGACGACGGGAAGCGACATGCCTGCCAGCGGGACTCGGCTCCCACGCGATGCCGCCGCGGGCGCTTTGTCGGTCATCCGCAGCTGGCTCAGCGCCTCGGAGACGGTCGACGCGGTGGTCCACACCTCACGGCTGTCGCGGCCGTCCGTGGAGATCTGCAACGGCCTGCTGCGACGGAGCACGATCGTGTCGGATTGGTGCACCGGTTGGTCGGCCGCCGGGTAAAGGTCGTCGCGTTCGCCGACGTCGAAACCGTTCTCCTTGACGACGTCGATGACGCGCGACTTCATGGTGGCCACGGTGATCGTCGAGCCGTCCACCGCGAGGGTCACTGTCTTGTGCGCAGCTACCGCGAATCCACCTGCGAAGGTCAGCGCAAGCAGCGTCACGCCGACCACGAGGCGCAGTATCGGTGAGCGCTCTTCGTGAATCTTATTCAAGATGTTCAAAACGTCGTCTATCCCCGACTATCGGACGGAGTGCCATGCCTGGTAGCGCTCCGCGTTTGATCACAAGACGGTAACGAAAAGCTTCAGGTGCAGCAACTCGTCAGCCCGTAGACACGGGCGGCCGTCGAGGTGGTTTCTTGCGCAAGCTCCTCAGCAGGCCTGTCGAGGAGTTCTGCCAGCGCACGGACAGTGTAGGGCAGACAGTAGGGCTCGTTCGGCGCCCCGCGATACGGATGGGGCGTCAGGAAGGGCGCATCGGTCTCCACGAGAAGTTGCTGAGATGGGATCAGCGACGCCGCTTCCCGTAGCGCGGTGGCATTGCGGAAGCTGACCGTTCCGGACAGGCTGAGGACCCAGCCGTTGGCCACACACGTCCTGGCCATATCGGCGTCGGACGAGAAACAGTGGAAGATCACGGTGTCGGGAGCACCCTCGGCACGCAGGACATCCAGTACCTCGGCGTCGGCGTCACGGTTGTGGATCATCAGCGGCTTGCCGGTGCGCTTGGCCAGGTCGATATGCCAGGCGAACGCGTCCCGCTGGGTCGCCGGGTCGGCGCACCCCTCGAGTCTGCCCGGCCAATACATGTCCATCCCGGTCTCGCCGACGGCCACCACGCGGGGATGCTCAGCAAGCCGCTCGATGACCGTTTTGGCCTCGTCGGTGAGCGCGTTGGCGCGGGTGGGATGCAATGCGACGGCCGCATAGACGCGCGGGTCGGCATCGGCGGCGCTCGGTGACCCAGCGCGCCGACGCGAGGTCGTCGGCGATCGTCACGACGGCCTGCACACCGACCGCCTCGGCCCTGTCGACGATCGCGCGGATGCTCTCGGCGTCGGTGGCGCCACACGCATCGAGGTGGGTGTGCGCG
This sequence comes from uncultured Actinomycetota bacterium, assembly GCA_963843135.1. Classification (GTDB taxonomy): domain Bacteria; phylum Actinomycetota; class Actinomycetes; order Mycobacteriales; family Mycobacteriaceae; genus Mycobacterium. The sequence continues at coordinate 151,373 of CAWJJA010000011.1, read as the reverse complement.
TCGATGAGGGGTACGAGCGGTTCCGGGGCCGGGGGCTTCTCCCGTCTGGCTGAACGCTTGTCACTCACCGCCACACCATAAGCTGACCCCAAATGAGTGACCCTTACTACATCACTACGGCCATCGCCTATCCCAACGGCGACCCACACATCGGGCATGCATACGAATACATCGCCACCGACTCGATAGCGCGGTTCAAGCGTCTCGACGGTTTCGACGTGCGCTACCTGACCGGCACCGACGTCCACGGCCAGAAGATGGCCGAGACGGCCGCCGCGCTTGGCATTTCGACCGCGGAGCTGGCGCGGCGCAACTCCGATGTGTTCCAGGGGTTGCAGGAGAAGCTCAACATCTCGTTCGACCGGTTCATCCGGACGTCCGATGCCGACCACTTCGATGCGTCTATCGAGATCTGGAAACGGATGAACGAGTCCGGCGACATCTATCTCGACACGTACGCCGGCTGGTATTCGGTGCGCGACGAAGGCTACGTGACCGAGGCCGAAACCAGCATCAACGCCGACGGCGTCCGGGTGGCAACCGAGACCGGCGCCCCCGTCACGTGGACCGAGGAGCAGACCTATTTCTTTCGGTTGTCGAAATACGCCGACAGGTTGATGGCGCACTACGAGGCGCATCCGGAGTTCATCGAGCCGGCGGTGCGACGTAACGAGGTCCTGCGCTTCGTCTCGGGCGGGTTGCGCGACTTCTCCATCTCGCGCACGACGTTCGACTGGGGCGTGCCGGTGCCCGGGCACCCCGACCACGTGATGTACGTGTGGGTCGACGCGCTGACGAACTACCTGACCGGCGTCGGCTTCCCCGACACCTCATCGGAGTTGTTCGGCCGGTTCTGGCCTGCGGACCTTCACATGATCGGCAAGGACATCATCCGGTTCCACGCCGTCTACTGGCCGGCGTTTCTGATGTCGGCGGGAATCGAGTTGCCGCGCAAGGTCTTCGTGCACGGCTTCGTCCTCAACCGCGGCGAGAAGATGAGCAAGTCGGTCGGCAACGTGGTCGATCCGATCGCGCTGGTGGACGCCTTCGGTGTCGACCCGGTGCGCTACTTCTTCCTGCGGGAGGTGCCGTTCGGACAGGACGGCAGCTACAGCGAGGACGCGATCATCGCCCGCATCAACGCCGACCTCGCCAACGAGCTGGGCAACCTCGCACAACGGTCGCTGTCGATGGCGGCCAAGAATCTCGACGGAATCGTCCCCGCACCAGGGGAATTCACGCCGGAGGACACCGAGCTGTTGGATTTGGCCGATGGCTTGCTCGAGCGGGTGCGCACGCATTTCGACGCGACGGCCATGCATCTGGCGCTGGAGGCCATCTGGTCTGTGCTCGGCGCGGCCAACAGGTACTTCACCGCGCAAGAGCCGTGGGTGCTGCGCAAGTCCGACGAGACACGTTTTCGCACCGTGCTGTACACGACGCTGGAGACGGTGCGGATCGCGACGCTGCTCAGCCAGCCGGTGATGCCCGAGTCGACGGGCAAGCTGCTCGAACTGCTCGGGCAGGCCGACGACCAGCGCTCTTTCGCACGCGATCGGAAACCGTCTCGTGCCGGGCACCGCGCTGCCCGCCCCGGTCGGCGTGTTCCCGCGCTATCAGGTGGAGTGACCAAGTCTTTCGCGCATCTGCCTCGCAGTTGGGACCCCAGGCGGCCCGTACGCGATTCGAAACCCGGACAAGCTGACCGGGGTCACGACGCCGCGGAAAATCGGCCGATAGCGACCTCGCCCACATCGCGCGCAAGCTGTCACACTCCGAATGCGCGCGTGTCGCCAAGGGGTCACGCAAACGCACCCCCAGCCACCACAACCGCCCTCAAGAGAACGTCAGCTGGATTAGTGAACAGTCGTCGTCAAAGGTGCTTGTCGGTGTCAGGTCCATGAGTTCTTTGAGGAGTCCGTCGAGGGACCAGTTCGACGATCCGGCCAGTCGGGCGATGATTTCCTTAAATCCGGCCGCGGACAACTGGCGCTCGTCGGCGAGGAGGATCTCTTGCGCGCCGTCACTGTAGATCAGGATTCGGCACCCCGGCGGAACGGCGTAGCTTCGCGTGGTAAATGCGCTGTCGGTGAACATCCCGATAGGTGTAGCCGCCGTGAACAACTCGGTGAGTGAGACGGTGCCGTCGTCGGCGGTGTCGAAGGCCAAGGCGGGCGGTGCGCCGGCGCTGGCGTAGCGCAGCGTACGCGTTGATGCCTGGTAGACGCTGTACCAGATCGTGAAGTAGTGATCATCCTGATCGTCCATTTGGAACAGTCGGTTCAGTTCGGTCAGCGCCGCGTCCGGCGCCACCATCGACTCGACGCCGAGGGTTCCTGAGCGCAGCATGTTGTGCACGGAGACTGCGAGCAGTGCGGGTTCGAGGCCGTGGCCGGACACGTCGATCAGATAAACCAGAAGGTGGTCGCCGTCGATCCAGGTGTAGTCGAAACAGTCACCGCCGAGTTCCTGTGAGGGCAGGTAGCGCGACGTAACGTCAACGGCGCCGGTGAGGCCGCTGGGCATGATCGACGCCATGTAGGCCGCCGCACTTTCCAGTTCGACTGCAATCTGCTCACTCTGCTCCTGAAGGCGTTGTGCCAGAAGGCGGTTCTGCGCGTCGCTCTGGGCGAGCTGTTCTCGGGCCGTCACCTCGGCTGTGATGTCGGCGATCTGCGAGACGAGATTCTCCACGTGTCCGTTCTGGTCGCGGATACAGCTCACCGATAGGTCGCCCCAGATCCGGTGACCGTCGGCGTGGAGGTACTGCTTGAGCATCCGGTATGAGTCCTTGCGGCCGTCCAGGACATCGTTGAGGTTGTCCAGATCCGCTTGCAGGTAGTCCGGGGCGGTGAGTTCTTGCCAGGTTTTCTGCTTCAAGGTGTCGGCTTCGTAGCCGAACAGTTCACAGAGCGCGTCGTTGACTTCCACGAAGGCGCCGTCCGGGGCGATGAGGCACATGCCGATGGCGGCACTGTCCATCGACCGCCGGTAGCGGGCTTCGGCCCGGGCCTGTTCCCGGCGCGCCTCCTCAGCTTCCTGCTCCGCGGCCACTTCGTCATCAACCAGACGCAGCGTACTCAGCGCCCCGTCCTCGCGGCCGCCGGCGTCGTGGAAGGGCTTGGCGTGCATATGAAACCAGTGTGTGCGGCCATCGGCAGCGATTATTCGGATGCGCTGCCGCACCTCGCCGCCGGCGAGGACGGTGGCGGCCTGGGCGGCGAGGTCCGGTACGGCCTCCGGGGGAACCGTCTCCTGCATTTGGCGGCCCACCCAGTATTGCGGTGGGGCACCCAGGGCAGCTTCGACCGACGGGGATACCCACACGATCTTGGTGTCGCGAAGATGCACGATCACGTCTCCGGAGTTCTCCGCGAGCAGGCGGTAGTTCTCTTCGGAGACTGCGAGGCGCTGCGCGGCCGCGAACCGCTCGGTGACGTCCCGCCAGGTCAAGCTGAGCAGGTCGGCGCCGGCCCTCGTGACGCGGATGTCGTAACGGGGGGCATCGTCGAGCGTCTCGTTGAAGAGCGCGAAATCGTCGTGGATCACCGGCTCCCCGTCGTCGAGGCACTGGATGTAGCGTCGCTGCAACTCCGAGCTCTCCAGACTCGGCGAGGCCTCCGACTGGATATGCCCGACCAGATCGCTTTCCTGCACCCCCAAATAGGAGCAGGCGGCCTGGTTGACACTGCGATAGCGGAAATCGACCACCTGCCCGCTGACATCGCGGACCGCCTCCAAGAGCACCTGGGGGTCGAGCATGCTGTCCGCGCTGGCCCGCAACAGAATCCGATCGGATTCGGCGGCCGCACGTTGCCTTTCATCGCGTTGATTCAGGCGGAACGCCATCAACCCGACAACGCCCGTACCCACCGCCGTCGAAAAGGTGAGCGTCGCATCTGCGCTCAGGCCGATAGAGAGAAAAAGCATTCGCGACAGCCCCACGAAGATCGGGAAGCTGGCGATGATCGCGACCAACCGAATCAGCGTCCTGCGGTCCGGTCGAGTGCGCTGCCGGCCTACCGCACCCCGCTCGTGGTGCGCCAACACGGCGGCCAGTCCCAGCAGCAACAGCGCCAATGCGGTGGGCAAGGCCATTCCTGTGGACTCCGCGACCGTCACCAGCGACATCGCATCGAACAAATACGCCAGCGTCGTGACGGCTGGGGCGACCATCGCGGCAACGCAACTCAAGACCCATGTAAAGCGGGCCCATCCCCGATCCAGCCGTGTCACCCCTACGGCAAGGGACAGGAACAGAACCGAGATCGCCGTCCGCGGACTCGGGCGACCCGGCCATGTCGACTGCAGGGCACGCACCGAATCCCCAAACCACACCTGATCCAGGCCGAACGCTTGACCGGTCGAGTACTCCACGAGAACGACCGTCGCCAGAACGCCGACCACCACCGCCGCACTGCGCCCAACCCACACTCGCGGATGCGTCGGACGGCCCGACTGCACCAGGAGTGTGACCGCCAAGGCAGCCAGCCACAGCGCGGTCCACGGCGTCATCTGCGGCCAGCTCGGGTAGATCCTGGTCAACATCTGGATCCCGGTCGCCCAGCCGACCCAGTTCAGGGTCGCCACGGCCAGGACTATCGCCGCCGCGATAGGTCCGCTGTGGCTCGGATCGGCCGGCGGACTCAGGGCAGAAGCTGATTCATCCACGCGACACCCCCAGAGGGGGCGAACTCATTGCTCGTCGTCACTACGATTCTCGGACGTGCGATTGCAGGAGGTCTTGCTTCCGGATTCGTCGCAATCGCTGCTTGCTGCGGCTTCATCGGCTCCCCCTACAGCGAGGCGGCTGCATATAGAAGCAACGATGCTAGCTGCCCGCACGCCGTTCAGTCGTTGGTTCTACGAAGCTGATCGGGACCACGGTCCCGCGGGCGATCAGTAGGTAGTGACGTCGGCCACATTGCGCCCGAAGCTGTCACACTCCGGATGTGCGTGGTGTCTCGAGGACAGACCAGCTCAGAGTTGAACGGCTGCCTCCGCGGCCGGCGACGAGCGAGAATGACCGAAGGAGACTGCGATGAGCGAACAGAAGACCCGCGTGATCGTGATCGGCGGCGGATATGCCGGCGTGCTGGCGGCCAATCATCTGCGCCTCAACGAGAACGTCGACATCACACTGGTCAACCCGCGCGACACGTTCGTGGAGCGGATCCGCCTTCACCAGCTGGTGACCGGCTCAGACGACGCCGTGGTCGACTACTCAGAAATCCTGGGTGACGGCATCCACCTCACCGTCGACTCGGTGGCACGCATCGACGCGCCGCGGCGCCGCATCGAACTCGCACGCGGTGACGAGTTGAGCTACGACTACCTGATCTACGCGATCGGCAGTCACGGAGCCGCACCCGTTGTTCCCGGCGCCGCCGAATTCGCCTATCCGATTTCAGAACTCGAGCATGCGCAGGAGCTGAAGAAGGCATTTCACGCTGCGGGCGAGACTGCGCCCATCACCGTGATCGGCGCCGGCCCGACGGGCCTGGAGGTGGCTGCCGAGTTCGCCGAGGAAGGCCGTCGGGTCACCCTGGTATGCGGTGGAATCCTCGGGCCGTACCTCCACGCCCGCGCTCGTCGCGCGGCGGCCAAGCGGCTGAACCGACTCGGCGTCACAATCATCGACGGCCCCGGCGCCACGGCAACCGAGGTTCGCCCCGACTCGGTGATCCTGGCCGACGGGCGCACGATCGTCAGCGCAGTCACGATCTGGACCGCCGGCTTCGGAGTGCCCGATCTGGCCGCCCGCAGCGGACTGAGCACCGACGCCACAGGTCGCCTTCTCACCGACGAGACCCTCACCAGCGTCGACGACACTCGAATCATCGCCGCGGGTGATGCGGCCGCGCCCTCGAACCTGCCTCTGCGGATGAGTTGTCAGGCCGCGATCCCGCTGGGTGCCCAAGCCGCCAACACCGTGCTCAGCCGCATCGCGGGCACCGAGCCCAAGGCACTGAATCAAGCGTTCACCGGCCAGTGCATCAGCCTTGGCCGCGGTGGCGGCCTCGTGCAGCTCGCACATCTCGATGACACCGTGATGCCGCTGTACCTGGGCGGTCGCACCGCAGCCAAGATCAAGGAGGCGGTGTGCAAAGGTACGGTCGGCTTCCTGCAGCGCGAGGCGCGCAAACCGGGTAGCTACTTCTGGCTCAAGGGCGGTAAGCGCCGGCAGAAGGTGGCTTCTGCGGAGCAACCGGTGCGACCGTGACCGACCAACACGCCGAACGATTCACAGCCTTACGGCCGCTGCTGTTCACGATCACCTACGAGATCCTCGGCAGTGCAACCGAATCCGACGACGTGTTGCAGGAAAGCTACCTGCGCTGGGCCGACGTCGACCTGTCGACGGTGCAGGACACCAAGGCCTACCTCGCCAAGCTCGTCACCCGGCAGTCCCTCAACGCGCTGCGGGCACAGTCCCGCAGGCGCGAGGATTACATCGGCCCGTGGCTGCCGGAACCCCTGCTGGTGGAGACCGGCAACAACACAGACGCGTCATCCGACGTGATCCTTGCCGAATCAGTTTCGATGGCGATGCTCGTGGTCCTGGAGACGCTGAGCCCGGACGAGCGCGCGGTATTCGTGCTGCGTGAGGTGTTCGGCTTCAGCCACGACGAGATCGCCTCGACCATCGGCAAATCCACCGCCGCGGTCCGCCAGATGGCCCACCGCGCCCGCGAGCACGTTCAGTCACGACGCAAGCGGTTCGAGCCCGTCGACCCGAAGCTGTCCATGGAGATCACGGCGCGGTTCTTCGCCGCGGCGTCGACCGGCGATCTCGACGGGCTGATCGAGATGCTGTCCACCGACGTCGTCGTGGACCGCCGACAGCGACGGCAAGGCCAGCGCGGCACGGCGACCCGTCACCGGCGCCGACACGGGTGGCCAAGCTGGTGATCGGCCTACGTGCGCCTGGCCGGCGAATCGGGCCGGGTGGAGCCCGCGATGTACAACAACGCCCCGGCGCTGAAGCTCTACCTTGGCGACAGCTTCGAAGGCGTCGATCACCGTCGAGATCACCGACGGCCGGATCAGCCACTTCTACGCGATGCGCAATCCGGACAAACTGGCAGGCGTCGACATCCCGCGAGAGATAAGCCGCTAGCTTTCTGCCACGCTTACCCGGTGCGGATCGAGCGACTCGGCGACCTGGGCAGCGCGCCCGCGGTGCTGCGCGCGGTCGACGAGGGCGGCCGCCTCCTCGGGCTGCCGCCGCCGGCCGCGCTGATCGGTGAGTGGTTCGCCTCGGGGGCCGTCATCGCGCCGACGGTCACGATCGCGCCCGTCGACGTCAACGAGGTGTTCGATGTGCCGCCGGGCGGGACGGGCGACGCGGTGGGCGGCGGATGGTTCGGCTACCTCTCGTATCCCGACGCGGGCGCCGACGGGCGTGGCCCACGACTTCCCGAGGCCGCGGGCGGGTGGTCGGACTGTGTGCTGCGCCAGGACCGCGACGGACACTGGTGGTACGAAAGCCTCTCCGGTGCAACACTTCCGCAGTGGCTGGCCGACGCGCTGCAGTCCCCGGCCCCGGCGCGAGGGTGCGGCATCACGTGGGGTGAGGCCGATCGGGACGCGCACCGCCGCGGTGTGCTCGAATGTCTGGACGCCATCGCGGCGGGCGAGGTCTACCAGGCGTGCGTGTGCACGCAATTCGTGGGCCGGGTCGACGGCGCTCCGATCGACTTCTTCGCCGACGCGGTCGAGCGCACCTCCCCGGCGCGGGCGGCGTTTCTCGCCGGCCACTGGGGTGCGGTGGCATCGCTGTCGCCGGAGCTGTTTCTGAAACGCCGCGGTGATGCGGTGACGTCGAGTCCGATAAAGGGCACGCTGCCGCTCTATGCCGATCCTGCCGAGCTGCGAGCCTCTGTCAAGGATGTCGCGGAGAACATCATGATTGTCGACCTGGTGCGCAACGACCTGGGTCGCGTCGGGGACACCGGTACGGTGACGGTGCCGGAATTGCTGGTGGTGCGGCCCGCGCCCGGAGTGTGGCACCTCGTCTCGACCGTGTCGGCGCGGGTGGGCGTCGACGTCCCGATGGCCGCCGTGCTCGAGGCGACGTTCCCTCCGGCGTCGGTGACCGGCACACCCAAGCTCAGGGCCCGTCAATTGTTGAGAGGCTGGGAGCCGTATCGCCGCGGAGTATATTGCGGCACAGTCGGATTGGCGTCACCTGTGGCGGGCTGCGAGTTGAATGTGGCGATCAGGACGGTGGAGTTCGACATCTCCGGCGACGCGGTCCTCGGGGTTGGCGGCGGCATCACCGCGGACTCCGATCCCGACCGCGAATGGGAGGAGTGCCTGCACAAGGCCGCACCGTCTCGTCGGGGCAATCGCAGCTCACAACGCTCGATAAAAGTCGGCAGAAATGCGACACCGCGCGCTATGCAGCGCGCGGCGTCGGGCAAAGGGTCTAGGCCGCCCAGTGTATGTGACGACCGCCACTCTCGCAAATAAATTGCAAGATTGCTCAGAGCGAGCTCGTCACCAGCCGTCACACATGCGTAATGCCTGGTCAAGCACCTTTAGGTAGCGCGCGCTAGCGTGTGGCACGCGCGCGATAGGACGGCTTCATACAGCAAACGCCGTGATGGGGCGCCCGGATGCAGGGCTATCACCTCGGCACAGGCGTCTTTGACCCGCGCGCCTGCCTCGACGAGCGCATTGACCTGCGCCACCAGCGTCGCGACATCGGCCTGCGGGGCCGAGCCGGCCAGCACGACGGTGACCTCACCCAACACACCGTCGTCCGCCCACCGCGCCAGTTCGGCCAGAGAGCCACGCACGATCTCCTCGTGCGTCTTGGTCAGCTCCCGGCAGACGACGGCCTCGCGTTCGGGGCCCAGCACTTCGACGGCGTCGCGCAGACAGGCCGCGAGCCGCCGGGGTGACTCGAAGAAGATGCACGTGCGCGGCTCGGCGACCAGCGTCGCAAGCCACGCCGACCGGGCCGAATGTTTGCGCGGTGCGAAACCTTCGAAGCAGAACCTGTCCGACGGCAGACCCGACACCGCCAGCGCCGTCGTCACCGCCGAAGGACCGGGCAGGCAACTGATCGCCGCCCCCGCATCGATACATGCCGCCACCAGCCGGTATCCGGGGTCGTTGATCAACGGCATACCGGCATCGCTGACGAGGAGCACCGTCGCCCCGCCCGCGATCTCCGCGACCAGCGCCGGCACCCGCGTCGCCTCGTTCTGGTCGTAGAGGCTGACCACCTTGCCTGCGAGTTTGACGTCGAGGGCCTGGGCCAGGCTCCGGATCCGCCGGGTGTCCTCGGCGGCGATCACGTCGGCACTGGCCAGGGCGCCGGCCAGCCGCGCGGACGCATCCGCGGGCTGGCCCAGCGGCGTAGCGCCGATAAGCAGTCGGCCGATGCTCATTCCGGCGGGCAGGAGCGATGGGCCCCCGCACGGAGCGCAGGGGACGACCGGGGGGCAATCATCAGCACAGCCTACGATCGCTTGCGTGACCGCCCCCGCCACCGAAGCCCCGCGCGCGGTCCCCGTCATCAGCCCCGCACCTCTGGTGCCGGTCGCCGACTTCGGTCCGGTGGATCGGTTGCAGGGCTGGGCGATGACCGCGGTCGTCACCGCCCTGGCCGCGGTGACGCGTTTCCTGAACCTCGGATCGCCGACGGATGCAGGCACGCCGATCTTCGACGAGAAGCACTACGCGCCGCAGGCCTGGCAGGTGCTGCACAACCACGGCGTCGAGGACAACCCCGGCTACGGGCTGGTGGTGCATCCGCCGGTGGGCAAGCAGCTGATCGCACTCGGCGAAGCGTTATTCGGTTACAACGGTCTGGGTTGGCGCTTCGCCGGCGCCGTCTGCGGCGTCATCACCGTGCTGCTGGTCGTGCGGATCGCACGGCGGATCAGCCGGTCGACCGTCGTCGGCGGCATCGCCGGCCTGCTTCTGGTCGCCGACGGCGTCAGCTTCGTCGCCGCGCGCACCGCGCTGCTCGACGGCTTCCTGGTGATCTTCGTGGTGGCGGCGTTCGGCTGTTTGATCGTCGACCGCGACCAGGTGCGCGAACGGATGCACGTCGCGCTGCTCGAGGGCCGCATCGGCGAGACGCCGTGGGGGCCACGGCTGGGCGTGCGGTGGTGGCGGTTCGGCGCCGGGGTGCTGCTCGGACTCGCGTGCGCGACAAAATGGTCCGGGCTGTACTTCGTCGCGTTCTACGGGGTGATGACGCTGGCATTCGATATCGCCGCACGTCGGCAGTATCGCGTCCCGCGGCCGTGGCTCGGTGCCTTCCGGCGGGATCTGGGCCCGGCGCTATATGCGCTCGTGCTGATTCCGTTCGGTGTCTACCTGGCGTCCTACGGGCCGTGGTTCGCGTCGGAGACCGGGGTGAATCGCCACGAGGTCGGAAGGACGATCGGCGAGGACAGCGTCCTGCCGATACCCGATGCGCTGCGCTCGTTGTGGCACTACACGTATTCGGCGTACAAGTTCCACGCCGGCCTGACCAACGCCGGCGGCAACCACCATCCATGGGAGTCCAAGCCGTGGACGTGGCCGATGTCGCTGCGGCCGGTGCTCTACGCGATCGACAACGAAAACGTCCCGGGCTGCGGCGCACAGTCATGCGTCAAGGCCGTGATGCTCGTCGGCACCCCCGCCATGTGGTTCATCGCGGTGCCGGTGCTGGGGTGGGCGCTGTGGCGGACATTCGTCAAGCGCGATTGGCGCTACGCGGCGATCCTGGTGGGCTACAACGCAGGCTTCCTGCCGTGGTTCGCCGACATCGACCGGCAGATGTACTTTTTCTACGCGGCGACGATGGCGCCGTTCCTCGTGATGACGATCGCGATGATCCTCGGCGACATCCTGTACAAACCGAACCAGAACTCGGAGCGAAGAACGCTGGGCATGATCGTGGTGAGTTGTTATGTCGCGCTTGTGCTCACGAACTTCGCGTGGATGTATCCGATCCTGACGGGGATACCGATTTCGCAGGCCACCTGGAACATGCAGATCTGGCTGCCGTCCTGGAGCTAGGGCCCGTTCGCGGTCCTATGCACGATTTCTACGCTATGGCTGTCAGACGACGGCGGCTTCTCCACAGCCCTGGTGTCGAATTCGTCTGTAGGACTGAAATCTGTCAGTCGCTTCGCGCAGCATGGCCGATATGCAGGGGCCGATCATCGGGAGCCAAGCGATCGCCGCCGGCTCGATTTCCCGCGGCGCGCTGCGATGGAACTATGCCGCTCTTCATCCCGACGTGTACTTACCCAAAGGCGAGAGCAGAAGCCTCCACATCAACACCGTGGCGGCGTGGCTATGGACCCGTCGTTGCGGCGTTATCGCCGGCCGGGCGGCAGCTGCGCTACACGGAGTCCCATGGATTGACGACGACGCACCAATTGAGCTGATCGCCAGACATGGACGACGACGGCCCGGCGTCGTGATTTGGGAAGAGCGACTCGATGATGACGAGGTCGTCAACCTCGGCGGCTTGCCCGTGACCTCGCCTGCGCGTACCGCCCTCGACCTCGCGCGCCACCTGCCGCGCGACGAGGCAGTGGCCCACATGGACGGCCTGGCGAGAGTCACAGGCCTGACAGCTGAGGAGATCCGCCTCCTGCAGGAGCGCTTCCGGCGGGCGCGGGGACTACAACGGGCGCGTACGGCGATCGAACTGATGGACGGCGGGTCGAAGTCGCCGCAGGCAACCAAGGTTCGCTTGGCGTTGATCGACGCCGGCTTTCCAGCGCCAAGTCATCAGATCACAGTCTCTGACGGGGGCATAACGACACTGATCGAAATGGGATACGACGCAGCGAAGGTGGGCATCGATTTCGGCAGCAGCGCAACCCATGTCCTCGAGCGAATGGAATGGATGATCATCACCGCCCACGCGAAGAACCCGCTTACCGTCGTGTACCTCGTGAAAGCAGCGGTCATCGAACGCGGCTTCCCTCTCTACAGACTGCAGAAGATCTCGCGAAGCTAGAGCGGGTCGCGAGCCGCCGGGCACGACATACACCGCGGTCCGCCACGCCCGGTACCGAGCTCCGACGCTTCGATCGGCAGCACCTCGATACCCGAATCCGCGAGCCGGGCGTTGGTTTCGGCGTTGCGCTCGTATGCGATCACCACGCCCGGCGCCACCGCGAGCGTGTTGTTGCCGTCGTCCCATTGCTCGCGCTCCGCGGTGACGGGGTCGAGGCCGGTGGCGATCACCCGCAACTTCTCGATACCCATCGCATCGGCAGTGGCGATCAGGAACGGTCGCGCATCATCGATCCGTACGCCGCCCGAACCGTCGCGGTGAATCGTGAAGGCTGAAAGCGACTCGATGATGTTCGGGTACATCACGACCGCATCGACGTCGACCATCGTGCACACGGTGTCGAGGTGCATCTGCGCCCGCTCCTGCGCGATCGGCACCGCCAGCACGGTGTGCGCGAGATCGTCGTCGAACAGGCTGCGCGCCAGAGCTTCCGCGCCCGCTGGTGTGGTCCGCTCCCCCACGCCCACCGCGACCACGCCCGGCGCCAGCAGCAGCACGTCGCCACCCTCGACGGGCGCCGACCGCGACTCGTACGCCCGCCGCACACCCAGGAATCGCGGGTGGTGCGCATAGATCACGTCGGTCAGTGAGGTCTCGCGCGCGCGTGCGGGCAGGGCCAGCGACGTGATCGCCACCCGCGGACCGATCCAGAACGACGAGTCGCGGGTGAACAGCAGATTCGGCAGCGGATCGATGACGAAATCCCCGCCGTGGTGCATTCGTCGCACCAATGACAGTTCGCCGCCGGTGAACGGTAGTTCGTTGAACGTCATCCCCGCCATCAACACCGACGCCAGCTGGCCGGCATCCAACGTGCGCAGGTAGGTCGAAAGCTCCTGCGCCAACGGCAGTCCCAGCCGGCGCGGGTCAACGGCAGCCGCGATGCCGTGCATGCGTGCCGCGCCGCTCTTCGCCAAACTCTCGGTCAGCAGATCGCCCAGCAGCAGCACCTCGACGCCGCGTGACGTCAACAGCGCGGCGAAAGCGTCGTGCTCGCGCTGCGCCTTGGCCACCCAGGGCAGTCCGTCGAACAGCAGCACGTCGTTGTTGCGCGGGGTCAGCCTCTGCAGTTCGGCGCCGGGCCGGTGCAGGATGACGGCGCGAAGCCTGCCGACCTCGGAATCGCAGCCCATCGTCACATCTAGCACCGTAACGGGCGCAGCGCGATCGGCGACCTCAACTACGGTTTAGGTCATGGAGTTGATCCACGAACTCACGCCAGGGGATATGTCCGTTCGAAGCGGCGTTGCCGTGTCGGCGCTGCACTTCTACGAACGAGAGGGGCTGATCACCAGCAAGCGCACCGGCGGCAATCAACGACGCTACGCCCGCGAAACCCTGCGCCGCGTCGCGTTCATCCGGATGAGCCAACGGCTCGGCATTCCGCTCGCGCGTATCCGCGAGGCACTGGCCACCCTGCCCACCGACCGCGTCCCGACGAGCAAGGACTGGGCCCGGCTCTCCGCCGGCTGGCGCCAAGACCTCGACGACCGCATCCTGCACCTCCAACGGCTTCGCGACAACCTCACCGGCTGCATCGGTTGCGGCTGCCTCAGCCTCAAGACCTGCGCGCTTTCCAACCCCGGCGACGTGCTCGCGCGGGAAGGACCCGGGGCCGTGCGCCTCTGACTCTTCGAACGTCTGTGCGATAGAATCGCCGGCATGGAGCTGGCTCTGCAGAGCTCGCTGTTCGAGCACGCCGAACGGCGGCATCTGGACAACGGCGCCTGGATCGACTACCGGTCCGGATGGCTGGACGACGCCGACTCGCTGTTCGAAGAACTGCGACGCGACATCCCGTGGCGTGCCGAACGGCGACAGATGTACGACCGTGTGCTCGACGTGCCGCGGCTGGTCAGCTTTCACGATCTGGTCGACCAGCCGCCCCCGCATCCTCGGTTGAAGCAGATCCGCCGACGGCTCAACGACACCTATGCGGGCGAACTCGGCGAACCGTTCACCACCGCGGGCCTGTGCCTCTACCGCGACGGTGACGACAGCGTGGCCTGGCACGGCGACACCGTCGGGCGCAGCAGCACCGAGGACACGATTGTGGCCATCGTCAGCCTCGGCGCCACAAGGGTTTTCGCGTTAAGGCCGCGCGGCGGCGGGAAGTCGCCGGAGCCGGACGGCCGGCGACATCGAACACTGCGAATGGCGCACCGGCACGGCGACCTGCTGGTGATGGGCGGATCGTGCCAGCGCACCTGGGAGCACGCCATACCGAAAACGGCCCGGCCGACCGGTCCACGGATCAGCATTCAATTCCGGCCGCACGACGTGCGCTAACCCCGTACCGCAGCGACGGTCGCGGCGAGCAGGTCGCGGGCGCGCTGCGTGTCGACAGGCGAGACGGGTTTGTCGGGCAGCACCAACGGATTCGCGGTGACGATCACCAGAAACGTTCCGAAGCTCGCGATGAAGTTGTAGATCTCGCCAGACCCCGGTCTGCCATTGACGAGGGTCTGCAGCACGCGGTGGGTGCCCATCGTCTCGGCGCCGTCGATCTGCGGCGCCTCGACGACCTCGACGAGGCCGCGCACGCCGCCACCGGCGAAACCCACCTTCTTGCAGTTGTCGGCGGGCCGGTTGAGCGGGACGGGCTGCGACGTTTCCACCGCGATCGCAATGAACCGGTTGCCTTCACCCTCGGCGGTGGTGGCGGCCATGTTGCCCTTCACCCCTGCAGGAAGTACCTGCGCGGTGGCGAACGACCCGCAGTCGGACGGGTCGAACTTCAGGCCTTCGGGCATCGCCTGCGGTCCGAGCAGTCGGGGGTCTATCCCCGTCGGGGCCACCTCGGTCACGTTGAACTGCGGACCGAAACTCGACTTCACGTCCTTGACGCGGGCGATGTCGGCTTTCGAAAGGTCGGCCGACTGGCCGGTCGAACATGCGGTCAGCACTGCGGCGCACACCAGGGCGACCCGGCCGCCGAGCATTGCGCTCTTGGACATCGCCGCACAGGCTACCCGCGCAGTCGACGTCAACCCCGTAATGCCGCCACCGTTTTCACCATCAAAGCGTCGGCGAAATCGGCACCGAGTTGTGGATTCGGCGATCCGGGGTCGGTCACCACGGTGACGATCGCGACATGGTTGTCGAGATAGGCGGTGACGGTATCGGCGTGCGAATGGGTTTCGGTACCCCCCTCGACGACGGTCTTCGTCGAGGTGGCCATCGCGACGGTCTCGACACCCTCGATCGTCGGCGCGGCAGTGCGGGTGACAGTGCCGCTCGCCCGTCCGCCGGACAAGGTCCAGTCCGTGCATTCGGCGATCAGCGCCGGGTCGAGGCTCGCCGCCGATTCCGCGACGACCGCGTAGACGATGCCGCCGGCCCCGGAACCCGACCAGCCTTTCGTCGATGCGGGGTCGACGGGGGGATCGGCCAGCACACCGCACCGTGGCGGATCGGCCGACAACTGGGCGCCGTACCCCCACAACTTCGTCGGCCGAACGGGGCCCGCGAAATCGGCGACCTCGTACCCGCCCGGCAGATCGTCGCGCACACGATCGATCCTGGCCGGGTTGATCGGGGGCGATGCCCCTGGGGACATGGTCACGTCCGGCGGCGGGGGCTCAGACGTGCCGCAGGCCGCAGCGAACAGGGCCACCGCCGCACACATTGCGCGCACGCGGCCTTGATACCACAGAGAACCCTTAGGACTATCCATGCAACGAAACATGTCTGTCCTGCGATGGAGGGGTACCAGGCAAATTAAAGAACGGAGGCCCGCATGCGTAGAGGATGGGGTCTACTAGCCACAGTTTCATTGATCGGCGTCGCACTCGTATCCGCGGGCGCGGCGACGGCGAAGCCCGCCAAACCGGGCGGCAACGCATATCAGACGATCGGCGAATTGGAATCCGCAGGCTATAACGTCGTCGTCGATCGGGTCGGCAGCGCGCCAATCGGCGAGTGCTTTGTCACCAATGTGCGCAACCCGCAGCAGGTCACCCAGACGATCCCCGTCGGCGAGGGCAAGTACCGCGAGTACATCACCGTGGTCGTCAGCCAGTCGATAACGGTATCGCTGAACTGCGACGTCTGATCCGGCCGTCAGGCCGCCGCCTCGCCCGCGGGGGCCGGGGAGGAATCCTGCTCGCCGGTGGTGGTTTCGCCACTGCCACTGCCACTGCCATGGCCGTTGCCGGGCTGCGCGGCTGACGGGGGCTTGGCGTCCTTCTGCGAATCGAACCTGATCGGACCCCTGATCTTCGGCAGCCGGATCTTGTCCAGAGTGTTGCGGATCTGCTCGCCGAACCGGGCCACCGGCTTCGGGGTGGCACGGGGTGTGGCGACCTCGAGCTTCTCGGTGCCCTGTCCCTGGGTGCTCTCTTCCTCGATGACCTCTTCGGAGACACCGCTTGTTGCGATCTGCTCCTCGGCGCCCTCGCCAACCTTTTCCTCGATGGCGCCCTCTTCACCGACGACCTGCTCACCGACGACCTCTCAGGGACGTCCTGCTGGACGGCGGGGCGATCGCTTGTGCGCGAAAACATCAGGTTCGCGTTCGCATCATCGGCCACGGGCGGTTCGGGCAGTTCGGGACCGCCGACACCGAACGGACTGGTCACCGGAGCGGTTCCGAGCGGGCGGTTCTGCGGGTCTGCGGAGGCCTCGGCGATCGCGTCGTCGATACCGACCGGGATCGCCTTGATGATGTTCACGATGGCGGCCACCGGGTCCCTGAACGGGAGCAGACCCACTTTGGTGGCGACGCCGGGATTGACGTCGCGCGCGTAGCCGGCCTCGATCGCGGCCTTCAGCGGCGCCTCGAGCAAGGTGAGGATCGGCGACGGCACGAACGACTCGAACGGCATCAGAAGGGGCAGGCGCCGGGCGGGAACGATGTAGTAATCGGTGTCGCCATGAGACCCCTGATACTGGGCGTCGTCGAACTCACCGTTCTGCAGATCTCCGTGCAGGTAGTAATAACCGAGCGCGGCGTTGGCGATGGCCAACAGGTTCGTGATGCTGGCCGGCGCGTCGCCTCCGAGGCCGTCGTATTGCGCTGCGGTGTCGACGGTTTCGTAGCATTCGCCCGTCTCGCAACTGTTCGTCGGAGTCGCTCCGTAGAAGGTGATCCCGATGATCGGGATGGTGAGGCCCTCGGGTCCGCGCGCCAGGACACCGCCGTTGGGACGCATCGGATTGGCGAGCAGGAAGAACGACACGTCGGTGCCGTCCGCCGGGCGGTTCGCGATCAGATCCTTTTTCACCAACGAGGCCACCACGGCGCTCTGCGAGTAGCCGAAGACCGTGAAGTCGGGACCCGGCGGAATCGCCGGGTTCGGGTCCGCGGGGTCGTCGGCCTCGATCGTTGTACGCAGCATCCCGTTCCGCGCACGCAGCCACTGAGGTTCGTACGTCCCGCTCCCACGGACGAGTCGAAGGTCTGGAAGCCGGAGACGGGGAAGAACTGTGCGGGATAGGTGACCGCGTAGACCCGGTCACCGGCGTTCACCCTGTCGATCGGGCCGGTTTCACCGGGCGAGTCCGCCGCGGGGTTGATGAAGAGCGTGACCGCGTTGTCCAGATACGACTCGATGTAGTTGGGGTCGTCGCCGCCGACGGTCAGCGGATGCCCCGTACCGCCCATGATGAGCGCGGTCGCCGTCAGCGTAACGACGGTAGCCCCGGTCCATGCGACGACGAGCCCGACGACGCTCAGCAACGCCAGGCCCACCACTCCCAGCGAACGAATCATCCCCCGCATTTCGATCCCCTTCTCGGCGATTCATAGCCCCCGGTTCGCAGCACATGAGCATCTTCGGCCGGAAATTCTCTCCCGGCCAGCAAACCTTTGGCCACTCTATAGCAAAATTTGGGCATAGCGCCATCGGGTGGCCGACCGTAGGCTACGGCGAGATTGACGAAACGAGGAGACTGAATGACCACGTCATTGAGGGCCGGCGTCATCGCCGTCTCGGCCGTCGCGTTGGGCCTGAGCCTGGCCGGTTGCGGATCGGACACCAAGTCGGAGCCATCCGCGTCGAAAACGACCTCCAGCGAGGCTTCGACAACCGAGACCACCGAGACCACGACGACCAGCGCAGCCGAGCCCACCACGTCGGCGCAGGCGGCGGGGCCGAACTACACGATCGTCGACTACATCCGCGACAACGGCATCGTCGAGACGCCGGTGAAACGTGGGGATCCGGGCTCGCCCACCATCGACCTGCCCACCCCGCCCGGATGGGAGGACGCGGGTACGCGTACCCCTCGAATGGGCCTACGGCGCAATCCTTTCCACTGACCCTGCGTTCAAGGCGGATCCGCCCACCGTCGTGGCGCTGGTCTCCAAGCTGACCGGCAACGTCGACCCGGCCAAGATCCTCGAGTTCGCTCCCGGCGAGATCAAGAACCTGCCCGGCTTCGAGGGTGGCGCGGAGGGAACCGCCGACGAACTCAGCGGCTTCGACGCCATGCAGCTCGGCGGCACCTACAAGAAGGACGGCGTCTCACGTGCCATCGCACAGAAGACCGTCGTGATCCCCGGCAAGGACGGGCTCTACGTCCTGCAGCTCAACGCCGACGGTCTCGAGGATCAGATCGGCGCCCTGATGGATGCGACGTCGGCCATCGACGAGCAGACCACGATCACACCCTGAGACGTCGCAGCCGGAGGTGGAAGCCGAGACGTCGACGGAAGAAGTAGCCGCTCAGGCGCGCGATACCGCCGATGCGGCCGCGATCTGTTCGGGGCTCGGACGCACACCGGTGTAGCGCTCGAACTGTTCAGCGGCCTGGAGCGCGATCACCTCGGCCCCGGTGATGACGTCGACACCCGCCGATCGTGCCGCCACGATCAGGGGCGTCTCCGACGGCAACGCCACCACGTCGAAGACCGTGTGCGCCTTGGCGATCGTCTCGGCGCCGAAGGCGAGATCGTTCTCCTCGGCGCCGCCCGCCATACCGACAGGGGTGATGTTGACGATCACGTCGGCAGTCCGTGCGCCGACGTCGGAGGCATACTCGTAGCCGAGTCGCTCGGCGAGGGCCCGTCCCGTATCGGCATTGCGCGCGACGACGGTGCCCTGCTCAAAACCGTTGTCACGGAATGCCGCAGCGACAGCGCTGGCCATGCCGCCACTGCCTCGCAGCAGCAGCGACTGCGTCGGTCGCAGGCCGTGCTCGACGATGAGCCGTCCGACGGCGATGTAGTCGGTGTTCGATGCGGTGAGGTGGCCTCCCGCAATCGAAGTGTCGTTGACGATCGTGTTGACGGCGTCGATGGACTTCGCGGACTGCTCGACGTGGTCGACGAGCGCGATGACGTCCTGCTTGAACGGCATCGACACCGAGCAACCCCGGATGCCGAGCGCGCGAACCCCGCCGATCGCGGCGGCGATGTCGGTCGTCGTGAACGCCTTGTAGATGAAGTCCAGGCCCAGCAGGTCGTAGAGGTAGTTGTGGAACCGCGTACCGATGTTGCTCGGTCGGCCGGCCAGCGAGATGCACAGCCGGGTGTCTTTATTCAATGCCGGCCTTCGGCCTTCGGCGTTCAATGCCGGCCCCTGCATCAGCCCACCGCCTTGATGACCTGATACGTCACGTCGCGAATCTTCTTGACCAGCGTTGACGGCAGACGCAGCGAGCGTGGGTCCGGAACATCGACGACGGTGGTGACGACCCCGAGATCGTCGCGGTGCCACTCGGCGCCGAAGCGGTCCAGGATCGCCCGCATCGGGTGGTTGTCGCTCAGCACCCGCGCGGTGAAGCGTTGAACTCCAACGTAATCCGCTGTCACGACGAGCGCTCCCATCAGAAACGTGCCGATACCGCGGCCCTGATAGTCGTCGCCGACGATGAACGCCACTTCAGCATCGGCCGGGTTGGCCTCGTCGCGCACGTAGCGCGCGTCGGCCACCACCGGGCCCTCGGGCCCCTCGGTCATCACCCACACGAAGTGGTGCACGTAATCGACCTCGAACAGATAGGTCATCAACGATTTCGTCGGGCGAGCGCATCGACTGGAAGCGGCGATACAGCGTCTCGCTGGAGAACTCGACGGGCTCGTTCGTCGTGCGCTCGCTGTCACCCGGCAGCACCGGCCGAAGGTAGTACGTGGACCCGTCGCGCAGTTTTACCGGGATCGGCGTGATGAACGCGGCGAGCCGCTGCCGCGCCGTGCGTACCAGCTTCTCCAGCATGCCCGGGATTTCGAGCATGGTGGCGAAGGCCTCGCGGTCACCGATCCACCCCGTGAGCCGCTCGGTCGCCACCACCGTCGCGGTCCGCGGCGTATCGCGCAGCAAAGCGATTTCGCCGACGAGCAGGCCGGGCTGCAGCTGCGCGACGGTGTCGTGTCCGTCAATTCCGGAATGGCTTCACTTCGGCGCAGCCGGAGCCGATCAGCAAAAACGAAACGGCAAGCTCGCCCTGATGCATGAGCACCTGTCCGGGCGCTGCGATCAATGGCTGTAGTTGCGCCGCCAGCGGTGCCAGGGCCTCGGTCGAGCAGCCGGCGAAGACCCCCAGTTCGGCGAGTTCGTCGGCTCGGACGACAGTCGGGCCGGCCACGTCACGAGGCTACGGCGTGGCCGACGCGACGAGCAAGGAACGAGGCGTACGGCCGATAAGGCACTATTCGAAGGATGAGCGACGCCCAGTTCAGCAGTCATGCCCAGTTGTTCGATCTGACCGGTAAGCGTGCACTGGTCACCGGCGGCACGCGGGGTATCGGGCTGATGATGGCCCGCGGACTGGCGCAAGCCGGCGCCCGCGTGGTGATCAGCTCCCGAAAGGCCGAACGCCTGCGAGGAGGCTCGAGCGCATCTCTCGAGTTTCGGCGACGTGGCGGCCGTTGCGGCCGATCTGTCCCGGCACGAGGAATGCGTGCGGCTCGCCGAAGAAGTCACCGGCGGCGGAGAGCTGCACATCCTGGTCAACAACGCGGGTGCGACGTGGGGTGAGCCGCTGGAGACCTTCCCCGATTCGGCGTGGGACAAGGTGCTCGACCTCAACGTCAAGTCGCCGTTCTGGATGGTTCAGGCGCTGCTGCCTGCACTTCGAGAAGCGGGGACGGCCGACGATCCGTCGCGGGTCATCAACGTCGGCAGCATCGACGGCCTGCGCCCAAGTCGGCTGCCGGTGTACTCCTACGTCAGCAGCAAGGCGGCGCTGCACCAACTGACGCGACAGCTCGCCCATGATCTCGGACCGGAGCACATCACCGTGAACGCCGTTGCGCCAGGGCCTTTCCCGTCGAAGATGATGGCGGCGACGCTCGAGACGTTCGGCGACTCGATCGCGGCGGCGGCGCCACTGCGTCGCATCGGACGCGATGACGACATGGCAGGCATCGCGGTGTTCTTGGCCAGTCGGGCGGGCTCGTATCTCACCGGTGCGGTCATCCCCGTCGACGGGGGGCTCGCCACGACCGCGAGCGGATGACGTGGGCACCACCGAACAGCGCGACGGTGTCGACCTCACCAATCTCGACGAAGCCGCTGACCCCCGATGCCGGGGCCACCAAGCGTGACCTCGTCGACTACCTCGACGCGGTCGCCGACCGCATGCTGCCCGGCCCTCGCCGACCGGCCGCTGACCGTACTGCGGGTGTTACGCGGGCGCGAACCGTTCATGCAGAAGAACGTGCCGAAGTACACGCCGGACTGGATCGCCACCTCGACCATGTGGGCCGAGGCCTCCCACCGCGAGGTGCGCTACGCGCTGTGCAACGACCGCCGCACGCTGTTGTGGCTGGCCAACCAACGCGCCGTCGAGTATCACCCCACGCTGGGCCTGGCGGGCGATGTCTATCGACCCACGCATCTCGTGCTCGACCTCGACCCACCCGCCGACGATTTCGCTGCGGTGGTGGCCGTCGCGCATCTGGTGCATCAGGCGCTGAGCGACAGCGGGCTGGCCGGTGTGGTGAAGACCAGCGGCGCCAAGGGTCTGCACGTCTTCGTCCCGATCGAGGTTCCGGCGATCATGGGGCACCGGTCGATGACGTGGCCGCGGCGACCCGGGCACTGGCCGCCCGCGCGGAAGCCCTCGACCCGGACATCGCGACGACGGCGTTCATCGTCGCCGACCGCGGTGGCAAGGTGTTCGTCGACGCCACCCGCGCAGGCGGGGCGACTGTCGCCGCGGCGTACACCCCGCGGCTGCGACCAGGCACTCCCGTGTCGTTTCCGCTGGACTGGGCCGAGCTGGACTCGATCACGCCCGCCGACTTCACCGTCCACACGGCGATCGATGCGCTGGCCGGCCGGACCTCCTGGGCGGACTCGATGCCGCCGGCGCAACGACTGCCCGCCGACCTGATCGAACAGGGCCGCACCATTCCCGTCGCCCGGGTGGCGGCGATGCACGAGGGCAAGCGACGGGCCCGCGCCCGGCGTGAATCGTCCTAGGAAGCGCCCCGACGGTAGACTCAGTCTCGCGTCGTCGCGGTCCGCGATGGCCCGCCATCGGCCCGCCGCACGCACCAGGAGACGCTTTATCGCGCTGATCAGCGACGACTACCACGTGGCATCCCGTCGCGCAGACGCGAGGCCGGCGCCCGAGATTCCGCCGGCCCCCGTTGTCGACGACCTGCCCCAGGGGCTGGCCGATACCGTCGCCGACCTCATCGGGCGACCACGCGCCAGGGGCTGGATCCATCTGTGCTCCGCGGTCGCCGCCACGGTGGGCGGATTGGCGCTGGTATCTGTGGCCGTCATCGAGTCGTCGCCGCGAGCGATCCTTGCGACCCTGATCTACACCGTCACCATCGTCGCGATGTTCAGTGTCAGCGCGATCTATCACCGCAAGCACTGGCACAACCCGGTGGTTCTGAAGTGGATGAAGCGGCTCGACCATTCGGCGATCTTCGTCTTCATCGCAGGCAGCTACACGCCGTTCGCGCTGCTGGCGATGCCGCCGCGCACCGGAAACCTGGTGCTGACCATCGTGTGGAGCGGTGCCGCGGTCGGAGTGGCACTCAAGATGTGGTGGCCGTCGGCGCCGCGGTGGGTGGGTGTGCCGCTCTATCTGTTACTCGGCTGGGTGGCGATCTGGTTCGCGGGCAGCCTGCTCGACGGCGGCGGTCCGATCGTCGTGGGACTGCTCGTCCTGGGCGGGGTGCTCTACAACGTCGGCGCCATCCTGTACGCCCTTCGGTGGCCGAACCCGTGGCCGCATACGTTCGGGTATCACGAGTTCTTCCACGCGTTCACCGCAGCGGCGGCGATAAGCCACTACATCGCCGTCTGGTTCGTCGTCCTGTAGGGCTGCGCGCTTTCCTGCGCCAGGCGCGGACTAACGTCGATGGCACCGAAAGTGGAGGTGCACATGGCCGGGCCCAGTACCCTTGGTCGACTATCTGGTGCTGGACGGCGACGAGCCACATTTGGTCGCACAGGAATGCACGAAATGCGGGGCCCGGTACTTCGACCGGCGCAACGCGTGCGCCAACTGCTTCGCCACCGACTTCACGACTGTGCCGATCGCCACCGAGGGCACTGTGCGCGCGTTCACGATCGTCGCCTTCGCCGCGCCGGGAATTCCCACCCCGTTCGTCGCCGCGGTCGTCGATTGCGACGGGACCCAGGTCCGCGCGAACCTCATCAACGTCGAACCCGATCCCGAGCACGTTCACGACGGCATGAAGGTGCGGCTGGCCACCCATTCGATCGGCACCGACTCCGACGGCACCGAGGCGATCGGGTTCGGCTTCGAGCCCGTCAGCTGACGAGAGACCCCATCCCATCTGACGAAGGAGCTTCAACGATGAGCGCGAGCGACGAGGTCTGGATCCTCGGTATCCAGATGACCAAGTTCGGCAAGCACCCCGATCTCGACACGGTGGACCTGGCGGCGGAGGCGGCGACGGGTGCACTCGCGGATGCCGGCGTGACGATGGCCGATATCGGCGTGCTCGCGGCGGGCAACCTGATGAACGCCAGTGCCGGTATCGGACAACAACTTCAGAAGCAGATCGGCCAGACCGGCATCCCCGTCTACAACGTCGCCAACGCCTGCGCGACGGGTGCCACCGCGCTGCGGACCGCCATCATGGCGGTGAAGGCGGGCGAGGTCGACTACGGTCTGGCCGTCGGCGTCGAGAAGCTCTCCGGCGCAGGCCTGCTCGCGGGCGGGTCGAAGAAGAAGGATTCCGATACGTGGACGCCTGCGGGCCGATACGGTGCGGTCGCCGGGATCGACGGGCGGATCGGCACCGAGACCATGCCGGGCGTCTTCGCCCAGATCGGCATGGAGTACGGCCACAAGTACGGCGGCACGAGCTTCGAGTTGTTCGCCAAGATCAGCGAGAAGAACCACGCCCACTCGACGCTGAATCCCCTTGCGTCCTACCAGAAGCGGTTCACGCTGGACCAGATCATGAACGACGTGATGATCGCCTACCCGAACACCCGGCCGATGTGTTCGGCCAACTGCGACGGCGCGGCCGCCGCGGTCGTATGCAGCGGCGAGACACTGAACTCGCTGTCGCTCGAACAGCGCCGCCGCGCGGTGAAGGTGTCGGCGTCGGTGCTGACCACCGACCCCTACGAAGAGGGCTGCCAGGTTCTGCCCAACGTCAACACGTTGACGCGCAAGGCCGCGACGATCGCCTACGAGCAGGCCGGCGTGGGCCCGAACGACCTCGATCTGGTGGAGTTGCACGACTGCTTTGCGACGGCCGAACTCGTGCACTACGACAACCTGATGCTGTGCGAAGAGGGCGGGGCCGCAGACTTCTTCAACTCCGGCGCCACCTGGCGGGACGGCTCGACACCGGTGAACGTTTCGGGCGGGTTGGAGTCGAAGGGCCACCCCATCGCGGCTACCGGAATCGCCAACGTCTGGGAGGTCTGCCACCACCTGCGCGGCGAGGCCGGCGACCGCCAGATCGAGAATGCGCGAGTGGGTCTCGCCCATGTCATCGGACTGGGCTCCGCGTGCGGTGTCCACATTCTGGAGAAATCAGCGGCTTAACCACTGGAGCCGGCTCACTCATTGAAGGGGCACTTCCGTTGACCCGGAGCAGCATTCCACGCCGACCGCACGACATCGACGTGGCAATGTTCCGCGGTCTCACGTCGCGCAGCGATGCCACCGCCGTGCACGTGCGCGATGTCGACCATGGCACGGCGACGCGGGCACGACTGGACATCACCGGAGCCGCGGACCTGCCCCGCACCGCGTTCGTCAAACTCGCTCCCACCCGGCCGGCCGAACGCTTCTTCAACCGCTTCATGGCGCTGGCGCACAACGAAGCCGAGCTCTACCGCCGTCTGCATTCCGATCTGTCCGAGGTGATGCCGGACCTGTACGGCGCCGCCTCCGATGGCCGCGGCCACGCCGTGGTGATCCTCGAGGATCTCGCCGCACGCGACGCGGTCTTCCCGCCGTTGGCGACGGGAGCGTCCGCCGAACAGGCGCTGGCCGTCGCCGGCGCGCTCGCGACCGTGCACCAGAAGTTCTGGAAGTCACCGAGATTCGACGACGACCTGGCGTACCTGAGTCCGGCCCGCTCCCGCAACACCCGCCTGGGCCCGCATTCCTGGCACCTGCTGCGCACCATCCCCAAGGACTTCAATGACATTGTGCCGCCGGATATCCGCGATGAGGCCAAGATGCTCATCAAGCACCGGTGGGCGATCGCGGCTCTGATGCGGACCTATCCGCACTCGCTCATCCACGGCGATACCCACCTGGGCAACATGTGTTTCGTCGGCGGCCGGCCGATCCTGTTCGACTGGCAGGTCACGTCATGCGGGCCCGCCGTCAAAGACCTCGCCTATTTCGCCGCCGTATCCATTGACACCGACACCCGCCGTGCCATCGACACCGATCTGGTGCGCACCTATGTCGATACCCTCAACGCCGACGGCACCACCCGGTTGACCTTCGACGAGGCGTGGGACTCGTACCGACTCCTGGCCTTCACCGGTTTCATCGCCGCCGGCGTCACTGCGGCTTTCGGGCGTCGCCTACAGGGCGAAGCCCCCACGCGCGCGGGTCTCGACCGGGCCGTGCACGCGATTCGCGACTTCGATTCGCTCGATCTGCTACGCGCTCGACTCGCCTAAGCGGGGTCGGCGAAAACCGGCTTCTCCCCTGACATTCCGGCCATCACGGCGGCGATCTGATTCGGCTTGCCGATCAGGCCGGTCTGAAGCTCTGACTCGCGCGCGAGTGCGGCCGCGGGATCGTTGCCTGCCCAGGTCTCGTCGTACAGGCGCTTCGCGGCGCGGATGGCGTCAGGGGATTTCTGTGCGATCTCCTCGGCGAGCGCCAGCGCCGCCGCCAACGGATCCGCATCGATCCGCGTGACCAGCCCCAGCTCGTGACCCTCGCTGCCCGAGACGATGCGACCGGTGAAGGTCAGCTCTTTGGCGACGTCGATCGGTAGGAGTCTCGGCAGCGTAGCCGTGATGCCCATGTCGGGTACGAGCCCCCACTTGATCTCCATGATGCTCAGTTTCGCGTCCGGCGCGGCGATCCGGATGTCGGCGCCCAGCGCGATCTGCAGGCCACCGCCGAAGCAGTTTCCGTGAATCGCGGCGATGACCGGCGCGGGTACCAACGACCAGTCGTAGCTCACCCGCTGAGCGAAGTTGGCAATCCGGTCATCGTCGCGGTCGAGCAGAATGCCCGTGCCGCGTTCACCGCTCATGAAGCTCGCGACATCCAGACCGGAGCAGAAGCTCTTGCCCTCACCGTGCAGCACGACCGCGCGTACCGAGGTATCGCCTGCCAGCTGTTCTGCGGCATCCACCAGGGCCTGGAACATGGCCTGGTCGAGCGCGTTGTGCTTATCGCTGCGCACCATCGTCGCCGTCGCCACGCCGTTGTCGCCGATCCGCACACGAACTCTGTCTTCGGTCACCAAGGCAATCTATCGCGACGCGGTTCGCTCACGAATCGTGGAGCCAGTCGATCCCAAAGATTGGCGTCCACGCCACAAGAATCCGGCGCGTGCGTTGGCGCAATTACTAACTAGGCTGCCGATATGGCGAGGCGTGCGGCACCGGGTGGCGGCCGCCTATCGGTCGACGACTGGATACAGGCCGGCTTCACCATCGTTGCCGAGGAGGGAATCCGGGCTCTCAAACTTGAACGAGTCTGCGAGTACCTCGGCGTGACCAGGGGAAGCTTCTACTGGCACTTCGAGGATATGGCCAGCTATCGCGCAGCGCTGGTGTCCTCGTGGGGCGAATTGCGCGACACCGATCGTCACGTGTTCGCCCGCCTGCGTGAGATGCCTCCGCGGGAGCGATTGTCGGCGATGGTGGAATCATTCATCAGTCCACGTCACTGGACGCTGGAGCGGGTGATGCGCGAATGGGGCCGCACCGATCGAGCGGTCGCCTCGAGCGTGCGAGCCGCCGACAAGCGGGTGCTCAACGCCGCCCGCGACACGTTCCGCGATCTGGGGTTTCCACCGGAGGAAGCCGATACCCGCGCGAAGGTGTTCTTTGCCACCGGTGTCGGACTTCTGCACCTATCAGGTCCGCGACCCGACCGCGCGACCGTACGTGAGTGGGAACAATTCGTGGACTTCATGGTCAAGCGCTGAGCCGTGCCACCGAAGTCGGCACAACCTATTCACATACAAAAAGGTATGGTAGCGTCCTGCCGCGTGGGGATCGTGGATGTGACGCCGGTTCTTTGACGTGAGCGCGGCGTGGGCATCACCCCGAAATGCGATCATCAAGGTCGCCGGTGTGATCACGGTCGTGCTCGCCGTCGGTGCGCTGGCCTTCGTGTGGGTCCAATTCCGCGGCGGCTTTGCCCCGACCACGCAGCTGACCCTGTTCGCCAGTCGCTCGGGCCTGTCGATGGACCACGGGTCGAAGGTCACGTACAACGGGGTCGTGATCGGCCGGGTCAGCGCGGTAGAACCGGACTCGGTGGACAAAGCCACCAGGGCCAAAATCACCCTCGAGGTCACCCCCGACTCGCTGGCCTCGATCCCGGCGAACGCCACCGCCACCATCAAGGCCAGCACCGTGTTCGGCAACAAGTATGTAGCCTTCTCATCACCGAAAAACCCCTCAATTCAGTCGCTTTCGCCGAACCAGGTGATCGACGTGTCGTCCGTGACCACCGAATTCGACACTCTCTTTGAGACCATCATGTCCATCGCGGAGAAGGTGGACCCGATCAAGCTCAACGCCACCCTTTCCGCCACTGCATCCGCGCTCACCGGACTCGGGGACAAGTTCGGTCGTTCCCTGGTCGAAGGAAACGCGATCCTTGACCAGGTCAATCCACGAATGCCGCAGGTGCGCTATGACATTCAGCGTCTTGCCGACCTGGCGGACATCTACGCCGACGCCTCGCCGGACCTGTGGGACGCACTGCGCGATGCAGTGACCACCGCCACGACCCTCAACTCCGGCCGCGACGAACTCGACGCCGCGTTGATGGCGTCGGTCGGATTCGGCAACACCGGCGCCGATATCCTGCGGCGCGGCAACCCATTTCTCGTCCGCGGCATGGCCGATCTCGTCCCCACCGCAGAGCTTCTCGATGAATACAGCCCACAACTGTTCTGCATGTTCCGCAATTACCACGACGTGGCCCCGAAGGTGGCAGCGGCGTCGGGGGGCAACGGGTATTCGGCGGTGACCAACTCCGCCGTCCTCGGGGCTGAAAACCCATATGTCTACCCCGACAACCTGCCTCGCACCAATGCCAGCGGCGGCCCGGGCGGGAAGCCAGGATGCTGGCAGCCCATCACCCGGGATCTGTGGCCTGCTCCCTACCTTGTCACCGACACCGGCGCTTCCATCGCGCCGTACAACCACCTCGAACTCGGCCAACCCATCCTGAACGAATACGTCTGGGGCCGTCAGGTCGGAGAGAACACGATCAACCCATGAGAATCTCCGGCA
Source organism: uncultured Actinomycetota bacterium (assembly GCA_963843135.1). GTDB lineage: Bacteria > Actinomycetota > Actinomycetes > Mycobacteriales > Mycobacteriaceae > Mycobacterium. The sequence continues at coordinate 122,486 of CAWJJA010000011.1, read as the reverse complement.
CGGCAATCAAACTCGGCGCGTTCTCGGCGGTGCTGTTGGCCCTGACTGGATTCATCATCGTGGTCTTCGGTCAGCTGCGATTCGATCGTACCGCCACGTACTCAGCGGCATTCAGCAGTATCAGCGGCCTGAAGGCCGGCCAGTTCGTGCGCGCTTCGGGCGTCGAGGTGGGCAAGGTATCGAAGGTGCGGCTGGCCCCCGACGGTGGACACATCATCGTGGACTTCGACGTCGACCGCTCGTTGCCGCTGTTCGAGTCGACCACCGCGTACATCCGCTACGCCGATCTGGTCGGCAACCGCTATCTCGAATTGCAGCGCGGCCAAGGCGCAGACCGGATTCTGCCGCCCGGCGGCAGCATTCCGATCACCCAAACCCAGCCTGCGCTGGACCTCGATGCGCTCATCGGGGGATTCAAGCCGCTGTTCCGTGCTCTGGACCCGCAGAAGGTCAACAACATCGCGAACTCACTGATCACGGTCTTCCAGGGCAAGGGCGGAACCATCAACGACATCCTCGATCAGACTGCGCAATTGACATCGGCTCTGGCCGACAGCGACCAAGCCATCGGCGAGGTCATCGACAACCTGAACACCGTGCTTCGGACCACCGTCACCCACCAACGCCAGTTCGACCAGACGATCGACAACCTCCAGCAGCTGATCAGTGGCCTCAACGATCGTGCCGACCCGATTGCCGACGGCCTGGCCCACATCAGCGACGCAGCAGGCTCGGTCGCAGATCTGCTCGCCGACAATCGCCCCGTGCTCGCGGACACCGTGACGCACTTGCAGAACATCCAGGGTCCGCTCATCGAGAAGCAGGACCAGCTCGACGACCTACTCACCAAACTGCCCAATGCGCTACGGATCATCGGTCGCATCGGCGGTATCTACGGGGACTTCTTCAACTTCTACCTGTGCGACGTGGCGCTCAAAATCAATGGCCTGCAGCCCGGTGGGCCGGTGCGCACCGTCAAGGTCCTGTCGCAACCCACGGGTAGGTGCACGCCCAAATGAGGATTCTCGAGGAGGGCAACCGTGGCCGCACCGGCCTGCTCGGCGTCATCATCGTCGCGCTGGTGATCGGAGTCGGACAGAGCTTTGCCAGCATCCCCATGCTGTTCGCGCAGCCGGTGTACTACGGTCAGTTCAGTAATTCGGCCGGGCTGCACACCGGCGACGAAGTCCGCATCTTCGGCATGAGGATCGGTACGGTCCGCTCGATCGCTCTGGACCCCGAATACGTCACGATCGGCTTCTCTGTGGACTCCACCACGATCGGCACCGGCAGCCGGCTGGCCATCCGCACCGACACCATCCTCGGCAAGAAGACGCTCGAGATCGAACCACACGGCACAGAACCTCTGCGACCCAACGCCGTCCTGCCGATCGGGCAGAGCACCAATCCATACCAGATCTACGACGCCTTCACCGACGTCACCAAGACCGCAGGCGGCTGGGACTTCGACACGGTCAAACGCTCACTCAAGGTCCTCTCGGAGACGCTGGACCAGACCGCCCCGCACCTGTCGGCTGCGCTCGACGGGGTGGCCCGCTTCTCAGACACCATCGGCAAACGCGACGAGGAAATCAAGTCTCTGCTCGCCGACGCCAACAGGGTCGCCGGTGTCCTGCGCGATCGCAGCGGGCAGGTCAATCAGCTGCTGATCGGCGCCCAATCGCTGCTCGCCGCGATCAACGGCCGCGGGCAAGCGATTGACGCTCTGCTGCAACGGGTCTCCGAACTATCTGACCAGGTGCAGGGCTTCATCGCCGACACCCCCAACCTCACGCCGGCACTCGAACAACTGCGCACCATCAGTGGTCTGCTCGTCAAGCACCGCGACGACCTGGCCGACGTGCTCACAACGCTGAGCAAGTTCACCGCCTCACTGGCCGAAGCCGTCGGCTCCGGGCCGTACTTCAAGGTGATGATCGCCAACCTGCTGCCCTACCAAATCCTGCAGCCCTTCGTCGATTCGGCGTTCAAGAAACGAGGCATCGACCCGGAAGAGTTCTGGCGCAACGCCGGTCTGCCCGCATTCCGATTTCCCGACCCCAACGGCCAACGGTTCCCCAACGGTGCGCCGCCACCGGCGCCCACACCGCTGGAAGGCACGCCAGAACATCCGGGACCCGCTGTGGGACCCGGCTCGCCGTGCTCCTACACCCCGCCCGCAGACGGGATCCCCTCGCCCAGCAATCCCCTGCCGTGTGCAGCGCTCGATCAGGGACCGTTCGGCGCCGTCGCGGGCGGCTTCGCTGCGCCGGACGTACCGCATTCGACGCCCGAGCCCCAGGCACCCGCGGCGGCCCCGGGGGTGCCCAGCGCCGCCATCCCGGGCCAGGCCCTGCCGACTGCTCCGGGTTATCCGGTGCCGATCGCACCGGGGCCGCCGGGCGCACGCACCGTACCGCTGGCACCGCCCGATGCCCCGGGAACGGAAGGCTGACCCGTGTCGACGATCTTCAACATCCGCTCACTGAAACCGCCGAAAGTCCGGCGGCGCACCTTCATCGCCGCGGCGGCCGGGGCAGTGTTGGCAATCACCGCGGCAATCGGCGGCTACCACCTCTACGACAAGCTCACCACGATCAGCGCCGTGGCCTACTTCACCGACACACTCGCCCTGTACGCCGGAGATGAAGTCCAGATCCAGGGAGTGCGTGTCGGCGCAATCGACGCAATCGAACCCGCCGGCGACAAGATGAAGGTCACGTTCCACTACGACCGCGAATACAAGGTTCCGGCCGACGCCACCGCCTCGATCCTCAACCCCAGCCTGGTCGCCTCCCGCGCCATCGATCTGTCACCGCGCTACGCCGGCGGACCGCAACTGCAGAACAACGCGATCATCCCGCTGGAACGCACCCAAGTGCCCGTCGAGTGGGATGAACTGCGCGGGCAGATCACCAACGTGGTCACCGAACTCGCACCCACCTCCGGCGCGCCCAAAGGGCCCTTCGGCGAAGCCATCGAATCCTTCGCCGACGGCCTGGCCGGCAAGGGACAGCAGATCAACACCACGTTGACCAACCTGTCCGAGGCGCTCACCGCGGTGAACGACGGCCGCGGCGATTTCTTCGCAGTCCTCAAGAGCCTGGCGGTGTTCGTCAACGCATTGCACGACAGCGACCAGCAATTCGTCGCGCTCAACAGCGACCTGGCCACCTTCACCGGATCGATCACCAACGACGATCGCGAACTGGCCGAGGCGATCGACAAGGTCGATCAGCTGCTGGCAACTACCCGAAAGTTTGTCGAAGACAACGGTTCCGCGCTGACCGCGGACATTCAGAACCTCGCCGACGTCACGACATCGATTCTTCAGCCGACACCGCGCAACGGACTGGAGACGGCGTTGCACGTGCTGCCCACCATGGGCACCAACTTCACCAACATCTACGACCCGGCCCACGGTGCGCTGACCGCGATCCCGGTCGTCAGTAATTTCTCCAATCCGATGCAATTGATCTGCAGCGCAATCCAAGCCGGCAGCCGGCTGGGCTACCAGGAATCCGCCGAGCTCTGCGCGCAGTACCTCGCTCCGATCCTCGACGCCATCAAATTCAACTTCCCACCGTTCGGAGCCGTCCCGTTGGCCACTGCGGACCTGCTGCCCAAACACGTCGCCTACTCCGAGGAACGGCTGCGGCCACCACCGGGCTACAAGGACACCACCGTGCCGGGCATCTGGTCGCGAGACACGTTGTTCTCACACGGAAACCACGAACCGGGCTGGATCGTCGCGCCCGGCATGCAGGGCCTGCAGGTCCAACCGTTCACCGCGAACATGCTGACACCCGACTCGCTCGCCGCCTTGATGGGCGGACCCGACCCTGGACCACCGCCGCCTGCAGGCCCTCGCGGCGGAGCCCCGCCGAATGCCTACGACCAGAACAATCCGTTGCCGCCGCCCTGGTATCCGCAACCGCTGCCCACGCCCGCCGCTCCAGTGCCTGCCGGAGCACCACTACCCGCCGAAGCGGGGGCCGGCCGATGACCGGGGTCTGGCGAGCCGTCCGAGCCTTCGCCGCATTGCTGGCCGCCGCAGCGGTGCTGACGGCGTGTGGGTCCTGGCGAGGCATCAGCAATGTCCCGATGCCGGGCGGGCCCGGCGCCGACGGGCAGTCCTATCGGATCTTCGTTCAGGTGCCAGACACCTTGGCGCTCAACGTCAACAGCCGAGTACGAGTTGCCGACGTCTTCGTGGGCAGGGTGCGGGCGATCGGGTTGAAGAACTGGATCGCCACTCTGACCATCGACCTCGACAAGAGTGTGGAGCTCCCCGCGAACGCCACCGCCAAGATCGGGCAGACCAGCCTGTTGGGTAGCCAGCACGTGGAGCTCGCATCGCCGCCGGACCCTGCGCCGCAGCCGCTGCGCGCCGGCGACACCATCGTGCTGGCGAACACGTCGGCGTTCCCGACAACCGAACGGACACTGGCCAGTGTGGCGACCGTGCTTCGCGGCGGAGGCATCTCCAGCCTCGAAGTGATCAGCAATGAAGTCGACGCACTCCTCGATGGCCGGGGCGACCAGATACGGCAGTTCCTCGACAAACTCGACACGTTCACCGCCGAAGCCAACGCGCAACGCGGCGACATCAGACGCGCGGTCGACTCCATCAATGAGCTGGTGTCGATCGTCGCCGACCGCACCGACACCCTGGATGCCGTGCTCACTGACATCCCGCCGCTGGTGGAGCATTTCAACGACACTCGTGACCTCGGCGGCGACGCGGTGCAGGCGCTGGGCGAGTTCGGCGCCTTGGTCGATGAGGCGCTGACACAGTCGCGTCAGAACATCGACCACAATCTGGCTACGCTGCAGCGCCCGCTGAAGCAACTCGCCCGTGCCGCACCATATTTGGCGGGTGCGCTCCGATTGATGGTCTCACTGCCCTTCACCATCGACGAGGTCCCGAAGTTGATTCGCGGCGACTATGCGAACGTCTCGGCCGTGCTGGACCTGACCCTCAGCTCGCTCGACAACGCACTGCTGACAGGTACCTCGTTCTCCGGTTCGTTGCGCGCTCTGGAGCAGTCGTGGGGCCGAGATCCGGCAACCATGCTCCCCGACGTCAGGTTCACGCCGAACCCCGCCGATGTGCCGCCCGAGCGGGGGGAATAGCCGATGCTCACCCGTTTCATCCGCATTCAGCTGGTGGTGTTCACCATCCTGACGGTCATCTCGCTGGTCGTGCTGGGTTGGTATTACCTGCGGATCCCGACGCTGCTCGGCGTCGGGCAATACACGCTGCACGCCGAGCTTCCCGCGTCGGGCGGGCTGTATCCGACTGCCAACGTCACCTTCCGCGGCGCCACCATCGGCAGGATCACCGCGATCCAGACCACCAGGACCGGAGTGCTGGCGACGATGGAAATCGATGACAGCTACAAGATCCCGTCCGATGCCAGTGCGAACGTGCATTCCGTGTCGGCGGTCGGCGAGCAGTATCTGGACCTCGTGTCGCCCACCGGTAGCGCGCAATCCCTCACCGATGGTCAGACGATCACCGACACCACAGTGCCCGCCGAAATCGGTCCCGCTCTGGATGCGACCCAAGCGATGCTTTCAGCGCTGCCGAAGGAGAAGATCGACTCCCTGCTGACCGAGACATCACAAGCGGTCGGCGGCCTCGGGCCCGCACTTCAGCGACTGGTCAACTCCACCCAGTCCGTCGTCGGCGATTTCAACGCCAACATCGGCGACCTCAACGCCATCATCGACCGATCGGCGCCGATTATCGACAGCCAGGTCGACTCCGGCGACAACATCGCCCTCTGGGCCGCGGACGTGCGGACCCTCGCAGCCCAGAGCGCCGAGCGCGACACCGCGTTGCGCAACATCCTGAACCAGGCGGCGCCCACCGTCGATCGGCTCGACTCGCAGCTGAACCACGTTTCGCGAGCCGTTGCCCCAAACGCTGGCCAATGTCGAAATCGTGGTCGACATGCTCAAGCGCTATAACAAAGGCGTCGAACAGGGATTGGTTGCACTGCAACAAGGTTCGGCAATCGCCCAAACCGTGGCTGCCCCCTTCGAAGGCGCTGGGTCGCTGGATTTCAGTCTGGCCATCAACCAGCCGCCACCATGTATGACCGGCTTCCTGCCTGCCTCCGAGTGGCGGGCACCCGCCGACACCAGCACCGCTCCCCTGCCGGAGAACACCTATTGCAAGATTCCAAAGGACACCCCCGCCAACGTCGTTCGCGGCGCGCGCAACTATCCGTGCGTCGACGTACCGGGAAAACGAGCAGCCACCCCGCAGGAGTGTCGGAGCGACAAACCGTACGTACCGCTCGGGACCAACCCCTGGTACGGCGACCCGAACCAGATCGTCAGCTGTCCCGCGCCCGCCGCCCGCTGCGACCAATCGGTCCAACCCGGCCGGGTGATACCCGCACCTTCGGTCGACAACGGGACAAATCCGCTGCCCGCGGATCAGCTGCCCGGTCCCGTGCCGCCCACCAGTGATCCGCTGTCGCCACCGCTGACGGGCACCGTGCAGTGCAACGGGCAACAGCCCAACCCGTGCACCTATACCTCGAGTGCGTTGCCGCTGCCCGTCGACAGTTCGCAAGGCGGGACGGTGATGGGGCCCGACGGAATGCACTACACCGTCGCGAATTCGACCCTGTCCGCCGACGACGGCTGGAAAGCGATGCTCGCGCCGGCCGGATAGGCCAAGTCCGCCTGACCTGCTCAAAAAGTGTGGAGCTAAGGGGATTCGAACCCCTGACCTTCTCGATGCGAACGAGACGCGCTACCAACTGCGCCATAGCCCCTGATACCGGTAGCACACGCTACCAGTCGTGGCCTGCCGGTCGAAAACGGCGAGGCTACTGGCCCGCGGCGTGCGGAAGGTCGAACTGACGCGCGAATGGGGCGTAGTCCAGGTGCTCGAAGATCGGATCCTCGTCGTCGATCTCGAGCACCACCGAACCCGGTCGCCGCAGCCGCGACGGCACGACGTCGAATTCCCTGTCGTCGGTGTTCTCGACCCCGAGCCGCGACCGGGCGATGCGCTGTGCCCGACGGCGCCGCAGCCGTTCCTCGATGCGCGTCTGACGACGGAGATAGGCCAGGTAGAGCAGCGTCATCGCGCTGATCACCGCGCTCGCCCACCACATGATCGGCGTCAGTGTGTACGCCGTGGCGACCGAGGCGATCACCAGCACCGACATGGCCGTCAACATCCGCTTGCGGAACTTGTACTTGCGGACGCCGACCGCCGCGGCGGTCTTCGACTCGTACCGGCGTTTGCGCGCGGCACTCAGGGAGTCGGCCAGCTCCAGTTCGGAGTCCGACGGCGCCTCCAGGCCGGACGAATCGGCCACGTACTCGTACTCGTCGTCGTCCTCGTCGGACTCGTCGAGTTCCTCTTCGTGCTCCACAGGCGGTTCGTCGGCCGCTTCGGCGACGACCTCCTGCTTGGTGGTCTCTCCGAAATCCAGTGCCAGCTCGTCGGTTTGACCGTCGATGCGCGCGGACCTACCGACAGGCAGTGCGCCGGAGGGCTCTTCGATCACGTCCACATCGAGATAGCCCGGATCGTCGTCCTGCTCAACGGCGACCGCGGCGACCCGCACGACCGATCGTCGCGCCGGTTCCGCCTCGACGTCGTCGTCGAGGTCATCGTCGATATCTTCGGCGGACGGCCGCCAGTCGGGGTCGCTGGCATGGCCGGCCGCGGGCGCCTTGCGCCGCAGCAGCCGTGCTCTGCCGTCGTTGAGAACCCGGGTCGCCAATGCGACGTCGCTGGTGCGGCGTACTGCGTCTCGTTTGCTGATCAGCATCGGGACGAGCACGAACAGCCAGAGGACGACGAGAGAGATCCACAGGAGGGATTGGGGGATGCTTGGCATGTCGCCGGCTCCTTTCCCCGTTAAGGCTAGGTCTGTGACCTGCGCATCCCTGAACGGCGCGCCGAGACAATTACACACCTGTAATTCGCTACTTACAAGCACCAACAGTCACATGTGTCACTTTTGTAACAGTTCAGCCTGAATTCGACATCGTGGATCTGCGCAGGACGTCACGTCCAGCTCGCGTGACCCCGCCGCACCAGCGACGACGACACCGAAGCGTTGAGCTCCTCGACGGTGATGGCCACCAGCAGGTGATCACGCCAGGCGCCATCCACCTCGAGATAGCGCCGCAGCAGCCCCTCTTCGCGAAAGCCGGCCTTTGCCAGCACCCTCCGGCTCGCGGCGTTCTCGGGACGGACCGTCGCTTCGACACGATGCAGCCGCACGGCGCCGAAACAGTGATCCAGCCCCAACGCCAACGCGGCCGTCGCGACACCGCGGCCGGTCGTATCGCTGGCCACCCAGTACCCGATCCACGCCGACCGTAGCGCGCCGTGCGTGACATTCCCGATCGTCAACTGACCTGCGAACTGTCCGTCCAGCTCGATCACATACGGCAGCATCCGCCCCTTGCGCGCCTCCGACCGCAGCCCGGAGCACACCGCGGGCCACGACGTAATGGCATGCCGCGCTTCCCAACTCACACCGTTGGATGGCTCCCACGGCTCCAGGTGAGCTTGATCGGCGAGCCTGATGCGGCTCCACTGTGCGCCGTCGCGCAGCCGTACCGGCCGCAGCCTCACGAGGCCGGCCGGCACCCGCAGCGTCCCGGCCGCCAGGGGCCATCCAGGATGGATGGAACTGTTACGCCACAGGTTCATGACGGCATGCCCGGCGTCGATCAGCCGCGCTGGGCAAGGAACGCGACGTCGACGATCTCGCCCGTGCGGATCTGTTCTGCCTCACTGGGCACGACCACCAAACAGTTTGCCTCGGCCAACGTCGCGAGCAGATGCGACGGCGCGCCTGGTACGCCGCCGAGGGCCTGCACCAGGTACTCGCCGGTGTCCTGATCGCGCATCAACTGACCACGCAGATAACCCCTGCGGCCGACCACCGAGGTGATCGGCGAGAGGGTGCGGGCCTGCACGACCCGTCGGTGCGCCTGCCGCTTACCCAACGACAGCCGGATCAGCGGACGCACCATCACCTCGAAGACGACGAGCGCGCTGACCGGATTCGCGGGCAGCAGGAACACCGGGACGCCGTCGCGGCCCAGCTGCCCGAAGCCCTGCACGGAACCGGGGTGCATGGCGATGCGCGCCACCTCCATCTCCCCGAGTTCGGCGAGCACACCCCGGACCGCCTCGGCGGCGGCCCCTCCGACCGCGCCCGCGATCACCACCGCCTCGGCGCGGTTGATCTGGCCTTCGACGACGTCGCGGAGCACCTTGGGGTCCGTGTCGACGATGCCGACGCGGTTCACCTCCGCGCCGGCGTCGCGGCCCGCGGCGGCCAGCGCATAGGAGTTGACGTCGTAGACCTGCCCGTTGCCCGGTGTGCGGGAGATGTCGACGAGTTCGCCGCCCACACACAGCACCGACAGTCGCGGCTTCGGATGCACCAGCACACGGTCCCGGCCGACCGCGGCCAACAGTCCCACCTGCGCGGGTCCGATGATCGATCCCGCCCGCACCGCGACGTCACCGGGTTGGACGTCGTCACCGGTTCTGCGGACATAGGCGCCGGAGCGCACACCGCGCAGCACGGTCACCCGCGCGTCACCGCCGTCTGTCCATCGCAGCGGGAGCACCGCGTCGGCGAGCGTCGGCATGGGCGCACCCGTCTGGACCCGCGCGGCCTGGCGTGGCTGCAGCCTGCTCGGAGTGCGCGCGCCCGCCTCGATCGAGCCGATCACCGGCAGGCTCACCTCGCCGTCGGAGCCTGACACGGCCTCGTCGGAGCCGTCGTCCTCGTCGCCGGTGCCCACACCGAGCACGTCCACGCTGCGGACCGCATAGCCGTCGATGGCGGCCTGATCGAATCCCGGCAGCGGGCGTTCGGTGACCACCTCCTCGGCGCACATCAGGCCCTGCGCCTCGGCGATCGCCACCCGGACCGGTCTGGGGGCCACCGCGGCTGCGGCGACCCGAGCCTGCTGCTCCTCAACCGACCGCACTACACGCCTTTCTAGGTATCAGGGCGATCGCTGCGAGTCAGCAATCGATCAGCCCCAAGCGCTCCACCAACCACCGCCGCAATTCCGGCCCGTAGTCGTCGCGCTCCAACGCAAAGTCAACCGCAGCCTTGAGGTAGCCTCCGGGATTTCCGAGGTCGTGTCGGGAACCGCGATGCACGACGACGTGGACCGGATGGCCTTCGTTGATCAGCAGCGCGATCGCGTCGGTCAGCTGGATCTCCCCGCCCGCGCCCCGCGGAACCCGCTTGAGCGCGCCGAAGATCGCGCGGTCGAGGACGTAGCGGCCGGCGGCGGCATAAAGCGACGGCGCGTCCTCGGCCTTCGGCTTCTCGAACATCCCCTTGACGCGCATCACGTTGGGGTTGTTGGTGTCGGATACGGGTTCGACATCGAAGACGCCGTAGGCGCTGATCTCGTCGCGAGGCACCTCGATCGCGCACAGCACCGAACCACCGCGCTTGGCACGAACTTTCGACATCGTCTCCAACACGCCGGTGGGCAGCACAAGATCGTCGGGCAACAGCACCGCGATGGCGTCGTCGTCGTCCGTCAGGACGCTCTCCACGCAGCCGACGGCGTGGCCGAGACCCAGCGGTTGGGCCTGGATTACCGATTCGACCTTGATGAGTGCCGTCGCGCGCCGCACCTTCTCCAGCATCACGTGCTTGCCACGTGCTTCCAGCGTGCCCTCGAGGACGAGGTCCTCGACGAAGTGGGCGACGACACCGTCCTTGCCCTCGGAGGTGATGATGACGAGCCGTTCGGCACCGGCCTCCGCGGCTTCGGCAGCCACCAGTTCGATGCCCGGCGTGTCCACGACGGGCAACAGTTCTTTGGGCACCGTTTTGGTCGCCGGCAGGAATCGCGTTCCCAAACCTGCCGCAGGGACAACGGCGGTGCGCCAAATCGGTACCTCGGGCCGTGTCATCGTTCACACATTAATGTCCTTGAGTCGGTTAAACCTGCCGAGGCCCGGTGTTTGGAGGCGGTGTGGTGCAGCGATCGAAAGCCGAGCTGCGCGCCGAGATGCACGCTGCCCGCCGCCGGCTGGCGCCAGAAGAGCACAACCGTGAGGCGCAGACGCTCGTCCACCACCTCTTGGCGCTGGTCACCGACGCCCAGACTGTCTGCGCCTATGTGCCGGTCGGATCGGAGCCCGGCTCGATCGAGTTGGTCGACGCACTGCACCGCCGCGGGGTGCGGGTCCTGCTGCCGGTCGCTCGAACCGACACCGCGGGCGTCCCGCAGCCGCTGCAGTGGGGTGAATACCGCCCCGGCGAACTCGTCGAGGCGCCCTACGGTCTGCGCGAGCCTGCGCAACCGTGGCTGGCGGCCGACGCGGTCGCCGACGCCTCGCTGATTCTCGTGCCCGCGCTCGGGGTCGATCGCACCGGCGTCCGGCTGGGCCGCGGAGCGGGCTTCTATGACCGCTCGCTTCCGCTGGCCGATGCGGCGGCGCGCCTGGTCGCCGTCGTGCGCGACGACGAACTCGTCGACCACCTGCCCGCCGAACCGCACGATGTACGCATGACGCACGCGCTGACCCCGCGCGACGGGCTCGTGGCACTCGGCTAGGAGTCCGCGGACCTCGACTGGCTCGGCGGCCGAGGAGCTGACGGGCGGCTGACGCGGTGACCGTTTGAGAATGCGACCGACCTTGTCCGGCAGGCGCTGCACCGTTTCCCATGGGACGAACGCGAGGTACAGCACGAACATCGCAAGGCTGTGGAAGCCCACACTGAGGGTGACCATGATCGACAGGTGCAATGAAGATGCCGGCGGCCAGCACCCACGGCCGACACCGCCTGTTCCAGACGAGAATCGCAATCGCGAGCTCGATCAATATCGTGCCCCACGTCGCCACGTTGACCAGTATCGCGTTGCCCGTCAGCCACTCCGGCACAGAGAAAAGCGCCCATGTCCGCCACGCATAGGAGGCCGCAGAGCCGTCCACCCATGCTTGGCCGGACAGCTTCGCTTGAACATTCACCAGGTAAATCAGGGACAGCTGAACCTGCATCAGCCGGATCGGCCACGTCGCGCGGGTCTGCGCCGACCAAAACGATCCGGTCCGTCGCCGCTGATCTAGGGACAGCGCTGCGCCGCAGGAGCACAGCGCCAAGACCATGACCTCGATGCTGACCAACGCATCCCCGCCGTTGAAGACCCAGCGGCTGCGCTGGATGAACGACTGAATCAGCACGAAGACCACGACCGCGGCCAGCCTGCTGTGCCATCCGACGGTCAGCGCGATCGCCGCCAGCAGCAACACGACCCACCCGATCAGCAGGGCTTTATCGCTGGTCCAGAATTCGAAGACGCCCCATTCATAGGCCCAGTGGGTGGGCTGCGGAGCCACGCCGTCCTCGCCGAAGAAGTCGTACAGGTCGGGCAGCAACGCCAGGGTCCACGCCACCGCCAGCGCACCGAACGCCATCCTGACAAGACCCAGCGTGTAGGCGGGTTGAGGGGTGAACCAGAACCCACGCCAACCGTCGATGTACGCAGCGAATCGCGATCGTTGCGGGTGGTCGGACTCCGTCATTGCTGTCCTGTCAGATCTTCCTGGTAAAGGATTTTGGTGGCGGTGGCTTCCCCGACCGCCCTCGCCGGGCGGCGGCAAATTCTGCACGCGGAGCACCATCGCGACGGCAACGGCGCGTTCGGACGGCCCGGTGGCCTCACGGGCGGCCCAACGCGCGATCCCCGGCCTTATCTCGGGCTTCTTCACCGCAAGGTTCAGCAGCCTCATCCAGTGCGTCGAGGCGAATCCGCCGATGGCGCGGTCATTCGGCTCCACGCTCCACACGCGCACGGCGCCGTCGGCCATCGTGACGTGCACCTCGACGGTTTCGGTTCTCTTGGAGACAGCCGGCGCGAACAGCGCCCAAATCTGGTTGATGTACGCCGCCGCCCCAACCGGGCCCACGATCGGTGTGAGGGTGCGCTTGATCGGCGAATCAGGCAGGTTCCAGGCGACCCCGACAACCACCATCAGAATGACCAGCGCACTGATCACAACCTCGCCGAGTCGGGACTCCTCGAATCGCTGCTGCAGTGTTGAAAGCTGTCCACCACGCAGACGGAGACTGCGCTTCTCGTCGTCACGACCGTCACGATCAGTCACTACCCAACCTGTCATCCCGGGGCGGAAAATCCCACAAACAATAACTCAAGGACCGCATCGGCTCAGGCCTCGAATGCACTTGGGAAATGACCGGGAATGACGTGGCACACATAGCGGTTCTAGCACTTGAGCCGGTAGAGTGCTAAGGAAGTTTGACGATCTCGGAGGTTTTCGTGCCCACGTATTCCTATGCGTGCACCGAATGCGGCAATCGGTTCGATGAGGTGCAGTCGTTCAGCGACGATGCGCTGACGACCTGCCCCAAGTGCAGCGGTCGGCTGCGCAAGCTGTTCGGCAACGTAGGAGTGGTGTTCAAGGGCAGCGGCTTCTACCGCAACGACAGCCGCGAGACGGCCAAGAGTTCATCGTCGGCTTCGTCGTCGGCGTCGTCGAACGGTTCCTCGGCCGGCTCGGAGTCCTCGAACTCGTCGTCGGACAAGTCGGACAAGTCCGCCTCCACTTCAGAGAAGTCCTCCTCGAGTTCGTCCAGCGACTCGGGCTCCGGCTCCACCAGTTCGACGTCCACTGCCGCGGCGTCGAGCTAGTTATCCACAGGCGCAGGCTAAGCCCACGCCATCACGGTCGTCTACTGCCTAGTTTGGCGGTGTGGGGGAATCGCTCAATCCGTCGGCGTTGAACCGCATCGTTGACCGCCTGCGGCCGGACTGGTCGCGCACAGTGGCCGCCCGACGGGTCGCGGCAGGCGCTCTCGTCGTCTTGGCCGCCATCGCGGCGCTACGGCCCGACCCCGCGCAGGAACGGACCGACATCGTCGTCGCCGCCCGGGATCTTGCGCCAGGCATCGAACTCGGGTCCGCCGACGTCCGTGTCGAAACCCGCACGGCAACAACGGTTCCCGACGGCGCGCAGACAGATCTCGCAAGCGTGGTCGGTGCGACGCTGGCCGGCCCTGCCCGCCGTGGCGAGGCCTTGACCGATGTCCGACTGCTGGGCCCGAGACTGGCCGAGTCGGCGGCGGGGCCCAATGCGCGCATCGTTCCACTACACCTCGACGACACGGCGCTACTCGATCTGATCCGACCCGGCGATGTGGTCGATGTGCTCGGCGCCGGCGCCGACGCGGGCGTGGGTGCCGACGCGGAGCCACAAGTCGTGGCGACCGATGCGGTGGTGGTGCTGGTGTCGCAGAAGCCGACGGGAGCGGGCGGCGGAGGCGACCGGGTGGTGCTCGTCGCCCTTCCCGCTCACGAGGCCAACAAGGTGGCCGGCGCGGCGCTGGTGCAGAGCGTCACCCTCACGTTCCACTGAACGGATCAGGGTTGCGGCGCGGGCGACGGCGGTGTGGTCGGGGTCAACGGTGAATCGTGCTCGATCGCGTCCAGGACCATGTCGGCCAATTCTTCCGTGGTCGATCCGGGCTGGGCGGGCACCGGTGGCGGGGCAGGCGGCGGAACCGGTTGAGCGTTGGCCGAACTCGACGTGATCACCGAAATGCCGATCAACACTCCGCCTACCACCGCGGACAGCCACCGCATCGCAAATCCCTCCCAAAGTTGTGTCCAGTGCACAGCCCGTGTCCACGCAAGCTAGCACCGACCTTCACGTGCTGCAGCGTCGTCGCGACTAACGTCGGGTGTCTCAGATTGCCGGACCTGCAGGAAGGAATGTGCGCGCATGTTAAAGGGGTTCAAGGAGTTTCTCGCCAGGGGCAATATCGTCGACCTCTCGGTCGCGGTGGTCATCGGCACCGCGTTCACCGCCCTGGTCACCAAGTTCACCGAGAGCATCATCGCGCCGCTCATCAACCGGATCGGCGCGGGCGGCGACTCCGACTACGGCATCCTGCGGATCGGCATCGGCGGTGACCAGACGATCGACCTGAACGTATTGCTCTCGGCGGCCATCAATTTCGTTCTCGTCGCCGCAGTCGTCTACTTCCTGGTCGTGGTGCCCTACAACAGGCTGCGCAAGAAGGGCGAAGTCGAGCAGGCCCAGGACACCGAACTGACACTGCTCACCGAGATCCGCAACATCCTGGCCGAAACGCCGGGGCGCGACACCGACACCGCCGAGACCACAAGCAACGATTAGACCGCAGCGACATACGAAAGCAGCCCCCGGATAGTTCCGGGGGCTGCTGCCGTAAGCCTGGGAGAGGCGTTAGTTCATGTTCCAGGGCTCGCCGTAGGTGGTGACGCTGTCACCAGCCGACGAGATGAGCCGAGCGAACGGACGCAGCAGCACGCCACCGGCAGCACCGGTCACCGTGCCGTGCGCGTTGGACACCGCCACACCGCCGGCTGCACCGGCGACATCCACCGAGAAGGTGGCGACTTCCTGGATACCGGGACCGTTACCGAGGTCAGCGCTGATCGACACACCGGGGAACAGGTTCGGCGTGATGATCGAGCCCAGCGGAGCGAAGCCGGAACCGACCAAACCGGCCGTCGCTGTGCCCGCACTCAGGTCCGGGAAGATCGACGCGTCGTCGAGCAGGATGTTGGGGGTGGTGTAGCTGAAGTTGATGCCCACACCCAGCGACCAGGGGAAGCCGATCTGGTAGCCGAGCTCCAGGGTGCCCTCGAACTCGTCGGCGCCAGGACCGGCGACGATGAACTTCGCGCGGCCACTGTGGAACCACTCGCGGGTCAGCCGGTTGCGGTCCAACGGGAACACACCATTGAGGAAGGTGTCCCACTGCTGAATGGTCAGCGTCCGGTCCTGGCCGTCAACGAGGCTCAGCTCGTTGTCCAGCCCAGCGTGAGAGGTGCCAGTGCTCACGAACAGCGATGCGATGGCGGCAAGCATCGCAATCAGCACCCGACTGAATACCTTCATGTTCTCCCTAGCTATGTCGACGGTGACCCGACCGGTTCACCGTGTTTTGTAGTTCGTGCCTGGCACTGCTGCAACATGACACGAGACGCCTCATATGAAACAAATGAGAGACCTCACATGCTGCTCTTACGTCGCACTCATCGTTGACACGAGGAACATAACGGTCGGGCATCACCCCGGCAACGCGAGAATCGCAATTGGTCAGACGAGCGTTACCAGACCCGCCACTTTGCTCACTCCCGTCACGCGCCGAACGCGATTGCGCGCTACAAAATCCGGCAGATCCGGTCAAACTTTTGGTCGCACTCGGCGGCAACCGGGACAGGCATCAGGCCGACACATCGCGGCGGTCCGCGTTTGGGTGAAATCGCAGCTCACTGGTGGTGCGGCGGCGTATTTTCCCGCAACCAGCGATCGTGATCGGAGTCGTCGGAAGCCGAATTCTCGACGTCTTCATCGGACTTCGGCTGCAGCGCGTCCCCGAAAATCTTGTTAACTACGTCTCGCGAACGGCTGAGTCGATCTCGCATCGCTTT
The DNA here is from genome assembly GCA_963843135.1 of uncultured Actinomycetota bacterium. Lineage (GTDB taxonomy): Bacteria > Actinomycetota > Actinomycetes > Mycobacteriales > Mycobacteriaceae > Mycobacterium. The sequence goes on along the minus strand of CAWJJA010000011.1, from coordinate 106,007 downwards.
CCTCCACTGTGACGAAGGTCACAGTTCTACCTGGCGGCCTCTCAGCTTCGTCTTAGATCTCCAGGCTGGAAAGCTGCCCGATGATCTGAATAGCCAGCGGACTTAGGGTGGCCATACCGTCGCGCACCGCCGCGCGGGAGCCCGCGAGGTTGACCACCAGGGTGCTGCCGGAGATCCCGGCCAGGCCGCGCGAAACTCCTGCGTCGACGATGCCGGCGTTCAAACCCGATGCACGCAGGGCCTCGGCGATGCCGAGCAGTTCACGGTCGAGGAGATCAACGGTCGCTTCGGGTGTGACGTCACGCGGGGTGACACCCGTCCCGCCGACCGATACCACCAGGTCGACTCCGCCGATCACCGCCGTGTTCAGCGCATTGCGGATCTCGACCTCATCGGCGGACACGACCACCACGCCGTCCACGACGAAGCCCGTCTCACCGAGCAGTTCGGTGACCAGCGGACCGCTGTGGTCCTCCTCGTCACCATGTGCGGTGCGGTCGTCGACGACGACGACCAGTGCCCGGCCCACCAACTCCCCTGGCTGTTCCATGACGCCAACCGTATATCCAGGCATGGACAGTGGCGCGGCCACTCTCAGGGTGGGCGATTCGGAACTCACCGAGGGCCTCACTGCGCTGCCTTGCCGAGCGTGACCTCCACGGTCTGCGGCTTACCCGCTTGATCGAGGTAGGTCAGGGTCAGCTTGTCGCCGGGAGCCCTGGATCGCACCGCCGCGACCAATGCGTCAGCGCTGCTGATCACCCGGTCGTCGACCTTGGTGACCACTACACCGCTGGGCAGACCTGCAGAGGCAGCAGCACCTCCACCGGTGACCTCGACGATTCGTGCGCCGTCGGTGGTCGCGTCGTTGCCGACCTGGACACCGAGGGAGGCATGCGAGGCGCTGCCGTCGTTGATCAGTTCGTCCGCGATTCGCTTGGCCTGGTCGACGGGAATGGCAAAGCCCAGCCCGATCGAACCGCCCTGGGCCGCCTGCCCCTCGGAGTCACCGCCCAGTGTCGCGATCGCCGAGTTGATGCCGACCAGCTCACCACTCATGTTGACCAGCGCTCCGCCGGAGTTGCCGGGGTTGATGGCCGCGTCGGTCTGGACCGCATCGAGCACGGTGTTCTGGTTCTTGACATCGCCGCCCGCGGCGACCGGTCGATTCAGCGCGCTGATGATGCCGGTGGTCACCGTGCCTTCCAGGCCCAGCGGCGACCCGACCGCCACGACGTCCTGGCCCACCCGCAGATTGGCCGAGGAGCCGATCGCGATCGGGGTCAACCCGGTCACCCCCTTGGCGCGCACCACGGCGATATCGCTGCTCGGGTCGGTTCCGACCACCGTGAACGGTGCGCTGCGGCCGTCGGCGAAGGTCACCTTGGTCTGCGAGCCGGCCCCACCCGCCGCGGGCGGCACGCCCGGTCCAGCGGGGACTCCCGGTCCGCCCTGGGCTGCCGACACGACGTGATTGTTCGTCAAGATCAGGCCGTCCGACGACAGGATGATCCCCGAGCCCTCCTCGGATTGCCTGCCGAGGTCCACCTCGAGCTTGACGACGCTGGGCACGACCTTGGCCGCGACCTGTTCGACCGAGCCGGCGGGCAGACTGGCAACGGGCATGCCGGGGGCGGCGCCGTTGATGCTCGACGTGGCTGAGGGCCGGTCGGGCTGGGCGAGCAGCGCGACTCCGCCTCCGATACCTGCGGACACGATGGCCACCGCGAGGGCCCCGGCGGTCAAAGCGCCTGCGCGAGAACGCTTCTGAAGCGGCGGCATAGGAGCCTGCGGATATCGCGCGGTTGCGGGTGACAGCGCACCGCGATACGGGTCATAGGGCGCGCGGAACGGCTGCTGCTGCTGTTGGGTCTGGTATCGCCAGTCATATGGCTGCTGATACGGATCGGGCCGCTGCGCACCGGGGTACCCGGGTGCCGCGTGCTCAGGAACACCAGGCCGACGACCTGGCGGCGGTGGCGGCGAATACCTCGGGTGGTTGGTCATATCGCTGCGGTGCTCTTCCTGTTGTAGGTCCGACATTCAATGAACAACGGCGTTCGCACTGTCAAAGTTGCCTAAGCGGGCTGAGAATCCACTTAGAGAACCTTCGGGACATACACAGACCTGCTTCCCCGCAGCGCGCCCGGGCTAATCCATTGTCCGCTCCGGCCACGGGCAAGTCCACGCTCGCGGCCGCGTGTCGCTCGGTCTCGCCGAGCAGCGGCCTGCCGGGCAGCACCAGATGAATCGCCGTGCCCGGCGGCTGTCCGCCGGGGACGGCGTACTCCACGCGCAGCGCGCCGCCGTGTTTGAGGACAACCTGTTTCACGATCGCCAGGCCCAGTCCCGAACCCGGCATCGCACGTGCGGAGGCCGAGCGGAAGAACCGCTCGAAGACGAAGCGGCGTTCCTGCGGCGGAATACCGGGACCCTGATCGGCGACCACGAGCTCGGCATGCACCGGATCGATCTGTGTCAACCGCACGCCGACCCGGCCGCCTGTCGGGCTCCACTTTGCGGCGTTGTCCAGCACATTGAGCACCGCGCGGCCCAGGCCGGTGCCGTCACCGAAGACCTGCCACGGCGTCAGATCCACGTCGAACTCAATATCGTTGCGGCGACGGCGAACTCGTTCCAGCGAGCGGTCGACGATCTCGCTCATGTCCACGGGCTCGTGGATCACGACACCGGCCTCGTCGCGGGTCAGGTCGACCAGATCGCCGACGAGAGTGGACAGTTCTTCGATCTGGGCGATGACGTCTGTCCGCAGGCCCTCCATCTCCTCCTCGGGCAGTCGCGGGGCGCCGGGAGCCATCGATGCCATCAGCAATTCGACGTTGGTGCGCAACGACGTCAGCGGTGTACGCAATTCGTGACCGGCGTCGGTGACGAGTCGCGTTTGTCGTTCCCGTGATTCGGCCAGTGCGCGCAGCATCATGTTGAAAGCTTCGGTGAGACGGGCGAGTTCGTCGCTGCCGTAGACCGGGATGGGTCGTAGGTCATCGGTGCGGGCCACCCGCTCCGCCGCTTCGGTCAGCCGGGCCACCGGTCGAAGGCCCGCTCGTGCGACGGCACCGCCGGCCATGGCGGCCACCACCACCCCGAGCCCGCCGACGATGAGCAGAACGGTGCCCAACCGTTTGAGCAACTGATCGGTCGGCACCAGGCTCTTGGAAATCAGCAACGAACTCCCGTTGGACAGATGCAGCGCAAGCACCCGTTGTTGGTCGACCGACCGCTTCGACATCCACAAGTCGCCGCGGATGACCGCCTTCTCGGGATCACCCAGCGGCAGCGTCTGCCCCTCCTGGTTCGCGGTGAATATCGATCGGCCGGGATTCACCAGCATCGCGTTGACATCTGAGTAGGCGGTGCCCTCGATCGCCTTGCCGGGATCGCTGGTCAACGAGCCGCTTTCGATCAGCAGCGTGGCCCGGCTGTGCAGCTGGTTGTCCATGTCGTCGTAGAGCGCACGCGAGACGACGGCGTATACGGCCACCGCCATCAGCACGACCACCAGCGCCACCATCGACATCGCGAGCAGCATCACCCGCCAGCGCAGCGACAGTGAGCTGGCCGCGGTATGCGCCGACAGTGCGTACGGCGCCGACCGCGGCGAGAATTTCTGCGCTGACATCAGGGAGGGGTCTCGCGCAACACATAACCCACCCCGCGCACGGTGTGGATCAGTCGCGCTTCTCCTTCCGCCTCCGTCTTGCGGCGGAGATACCCGACGTACACCTCGAGGGCGTTGCCGGAGGTCGGAAAGTCGAAGCCCCACACCTCCTCGAGGATGCGGCTGCGGGTGAGCACCCGTCGCGGATTCGCGATGAGCATCTCGAGAAGCGCGAACTCGGTGCGAGTCAGGCTGATCGAACGTTGACCACGGGTCACCTCGCGGGTGACCGGGTCCAGCGACAGGTCCGAGAAGGTCATCGCCGGCGAATCCGCGCCGTCATCGGGCGAGGTGCGCCGCAGCAGCGCGCGCATGCGGGCGAGCAGCTCCTCGAGCGCGAACGGCTTCGGCAGATAGTCGTCGGCGCCTGCGTCCAGCCCGGCGACCCGTTCGGAGACCGAATCGCGCGCGGTCAGCACGAGTATGGGCAGATCGTCGCCGGTGCTGCGCAGTTGGCGACACACCTCGAGGCCGTCCAGCCGAGGCATCATCACATCGAGCACGAGTGCGTCGGGGCGATCGCTGGCGATCAGATCGAGGGCTTCCAGACCGTCCTGCGCCAACTCGACCGAGTAACCGTTGAACGAGAGCGATCGACGCAGTGATTCGCGCACAGCGCGATCATCGTCAACGACAAGTATGCGCACAGCCACAGTGTCAACCCAATGTCTGAGAGCGACCTGAGAGGCGCGCCGATGCGGGCCCACACCCGAAGAGCAGGGGAGGCCTGCGCGACGTGGGGGCCGAGATCAGCGGCGGTCGAGATCGATCAGGCCGAGGCGCGCAGCCTTGAGCAGGCGGCGCGGCACCTTGTGCTGCTGGCCCGCGACCGTCACGCCCACCAGCTCGGTGCGCTTGGCCTTCCACTGCGAACGCCGGCTACGGGTATTCGCACGAGACATCCGGCGCTTGGGCACAGCCATGATCGAAACTCTCCTCTTGAGGGGTGCTATCGGTAAAGAAGTATGTGCCGCGCATGCTCGCAAGCCTCGGCAATTGCTCTTCAGGATAGCCGGTGACCTGCGTAGCCTCCAAAACGATGAAGTGGCTTGGCGCGATACCACCGGTACCCGCTAACCTACCGGTTGGTTGATACGTCGCAAGGAGGCGCGTGGCTACTAGTTCTGCAGCGGTCCGCATCGGCAATTACTCGGGCTTCTACGGTGATCGGCTCGCAGCGATGCGGGAGATGCTCACGGGCGGCGACCTGGACTACCTCACGGGTGACTACCTCGCCGAACTCACCATGCTGATCCTCGCGCGCGACCGCGCCAAGTCACCCGACCGTGGCTACGCGAAGACCTTTCTGATCCAGCTCGAGGAGTGCCTCGGCATCGCGCTCGACCGCGGCGTGCGCATCGTCGCGAACGCGGGCGGGCTCAATCCCGCCGGTTTGGCGCAGGCGGTGCGGGGGCTGGCGGACCGGCTCGGGTTGACCGTGGCTGTGGCCCACGTCGAGGGCGACGACCTGCTGCCGCGAGCCGGCGAGTTGGGCTTCGAAGGCACTCCGCTGGCCGCCAACGCCTACCTGGGAGCCTGGGGCATCGTCGACTGCCTGAACTCGGGCGCCGATGTCGTCGTCACCGGCCGGGTCACCGATGCGTCGGTCATCGTCGGCCCTGCCGCCGCGCACCACGGCTGGAGTCGCACCGACTACGACCGGCTCGCGGGCGCGATCGCCGCCGGCCACGTCATCGAATGCGGCGCCCAGGCCACCGGTGGCAACTACGCGTTCTTCGCTCGAGATTTTCCCGATCCGACGGCCCTCACCCATCCGGGCTTCCCGCTCGCCGAGATCCATCCCGACGGGTCGTCGGTGATCACCAAACATCCCGGCACCGGCGGCGCGGTCACCGTCGACACCGTCACCGCACAACTGCTCTACGAGATCACCGGCGCGCGCTACGCCAATCCCGACGCGACGCTGCGCGTCGACACCATCGAGCTGTCCGACGACGGCCCCGACCGCGTGCGGATCAGCGGGGTCAAGGGTGAACCGCCGCCCTCGACGGTGAAGGTGTCGCTGAACAGTGTCGGCGGATTCCGCAACGAGATGACCCTGGTGCTCACCGGATTGGACATCGAGGCCAAGGCCGCCCTGGTGCGCAAACAGCTCGAGAACACGCTGACGGTCAAGCCCGCCGAGATGCAATGGACGCTGGCGCGCACCGACCACGCGGACGCCGACACCGAGGAGACGGCCAGTGCACTGCTGCGGTGCGTGGTACGAGATCCGCGACCCCGCGAACGTGGGACGTCAATTCTCCTCGGCTGCAGTCGAACTCGCATTAGCCAGCTATCCGGGGTTCACCAGCACCGCGCCGCCGGGCGACGGCCAGGTGTACGGGGTGTTCCAGCCGGCGTTCGTGGCGGCCACTGAGGTACCGCATGTGGCCGTGCACGCCGATGGTTCTCGGGTGGACATCCCCCCGGCCGCACAAACGCTGGAACTGACCAAGGTGCCGCCGTTCGCGTTGCCGGAGCCGATGCCGTTCGGCGAGACCCGTCCGGTGCCGCTGGGCGTGATCGCCGGCGCCCGCAGCGGCGACAAGGGGGGCAGCGCCAACGTCGGGGTGTGGGTACGCCGCGGCGACCACTGGCGGTGGCTCGCGCACGCACTGACCGTCGAAAAGTTTCGCCAGCTACTCCCTGAGACAGCAGATTTAGAAGTCACCCGCCACGTGCTGCCCAACCTGCGCGCGGTCAACTTCGTCATCGAGGGCATCCTCGGTCAGGGCGTGGCCTATCAGGCCCGATTCGACCCACAGGCCAAGGGGCTGGGCGAATGGCTGCGCAGCCGCACCGTCGACATGCCTGTCGAGTTCTGTCGAGACATACCTGAGGAGCTGTTGGGTTGAGCATCTGGCACACCCGGGAACGGGAACAACTGCGAAAGACGGTGCGGGCCTTCGCAGAGCGCGAGGTCCTACCCAACGTCGACGAGTGGGAGCGCACCGGCGAGCTGCCGCGCGAGCTGCACCGCAAGGCCGGCGACGCAGGCCTACTGGGAGCGGGCCTGCCCGAGGCGGTCGGCGGAGGCGGCGGTGACGGTGCCGATGCGGTGGTCATCTGCGAGGAAATGCACTACGCCGGCGCACCCGGCGGCGTATTCGCCTCGCTGTTCACCTGCGGCATCTCCGTACCGCACATGATCGCCTCCGGCGACGCGCGGTTGATCGACACCTACGTGCGGCCGACGCTGCGCGGCGACGTCATCGGCAGCCTCGCCATCACCGAACCGGGCGGCGGTTCGGACGTCGGACACCTGAGAACCCGCGCCGAGCGAGATGGCGACGACTACATCATCAACGGCGCGAAGACCTACATCACCTCCGGTGTGCGGGCTGACTACGTGGTGACCGCCGCGCGCACGGGCGGCCCGCGGCGCGGCAGGTGTTTCGCTGATCGTCGTCGACAAGGGGACCCCAGGATTCGAGGTCACCCGCAAGCTGGACAAGATGGGCTGGCGTTCCAGCGACACCGCCGAACTGACCTACACCGACGTGCGTGTTCCGGCTGCCAACCTGATCGGCGGGGAGAACACCGGATTCATCCAGATCGCCGGCGCTTTCGTCTCCGAACGCGTCGGCCTCGCAGCGCAGGCCTACGCGAGTGCGCAACGTTGCCTTGACCTCACTGTCGAATGGTGCCGGAACCGGGAAACATTCGGGAAGCCGTTGATATCACGGCAATCCGTGCAGAACACCCTGGCCGAGATGGCCCGGCGGGTGGATGTCGCGCGGGTGTACACGCGCAACGTGGTGGAACGACAGCTTGCCGGAGCCGCCCCGGCGGCGACACCGGGCACCCGGTGAGTCCAACTTGATCACCGAGGTGTGTTTTGCCAAGAACACCGCCGTCGAGGCTGGCGAGTGGGTGGCCAATCAGGCGGTGCAGTTGTTCGGCGGGATGGGATACATGACTGAATCCGAGGTGGAGCGGCAGTATCGCGACATGCGGATCCTCGGCATCGGTGGCGGTACCACGGAGATCCTCACCAGCCTCGCGGCGAAAACCCTTGGGTTCCAGGCATGACCGCGCTGAGGTCGACCATCGACCCACGGTCGGCGGCGTTCTCCGACGCGGCGGCGGTGATGACCGCCAAACTCGCCGAACTCGACACCGAGCACGCCAAGGCGCTGGCCGGTGGCGGTGAGAAATACGTCCAACGCCACCATGACCGCGGAAAGATGACGGCGCGCGAACGCGTCGAGATGCTGCTCGACGCCGATTCGCCGTTCCTGGAGCTCAGTCCACTGGCCGCATGGGGCAGCGACTTCGCCGTCGGCGCCAGCGTCGTGACGGGCATCGGCGCAATCGAGGGCGTCGAGTGCGTCGTCGTCTCCAATGACCCGACGGTCAAAGGCGGCACCAGCAATCCGTGGACGCTGAAGAAAATCCTGCGCGCCAACCAGATTGCGCTGCAGAACCGCCTGCCGTTGATCTCGCTGGTGGAGTCCGGCGGCGCCGACCTGCCGACGCAGAAGGAGATCTTCATCCCGGGCGGTCAGATGTTCCGGGACCTCACCCGTCTTTCGGCCGCCGGTATCCCGACTATCGCGCTGGTCTTCGGCAACTCGACGGCGGGCGGCGCCTACATCCCCGGCATGTCCGACCACGTGGTGATGATCAAAGAGCGCTCCAAGGTCTTTCTGGCCGGGCCGCCGCTGGTGAAGATGGCCACCGGCGAGGAGTCCGACGACGAATCGCTGGGCGGCGCCGAGATGCACGCCCGCACTTCTGGACTCGGTGACTACTTCGCACTCGACGAGCTCGACGCGATCCGTATCGGCAGGCGCATCGTGGCAAGGCTGAACTGGCGCAAGCAGGGCCCGCCTCCCAGCCCGGTCACCGAGCCACTGTTCGACCCCGACGAGCTGGTCGGCATCGTGCCCGCCGATCTGCGCATCCCATTCGATCCGCGCGACGTCATCGCCCGCATCGTCGACGGCTCGGACTTCGACGAGTTCAAACCTCTCTACGGTGGCTCGCTGGTGACCGGCTGGGCCACCCTCTACGGCTATCCGATCGGCATCCTGGCCAACCATCGTGGCGTGCTGTTCTCCGAGGAATCGCAGAAAGCCACGCAGTTCATCCAGCTCGCCAACCGCGCCGACACGCCACTGTTGTTCCTGCACAACACCACCGGATACATGGTCGGGCAAAAAGTATGAGGAAGGCGGGATGATCAAGCACGGCTCGATGATGATCAACGCCGTCTCGAATTCCACCGTGCCGCATATCTCCCTGCTGATCGGCGCCTCATACGGCGCGGGTCATTACGGTATGTGCGGGCGGGCCTACGATCCCCGGTTCCTGTTCGCCTGGCCCAGCTCCAAGTCCGCGGTCATGGGCGGAACCCAGCTGGCCGGCGTGTTGTCGATCGTCAGCCGGGCCGCCGCCGAAGCCCGCGGCCAACAGGTCGACGAGGACGCCGACGCTGCGCTGCGCGCCGCGGTGGAAGCACAGATCGAGGCGGAGTCGCTGCCGATGTTCCTGTCCGGCAGGCTCTACGACGACGGCGTTATCGACCCTCGCGACACCCGCACTGTGTTGGGAATGTGCCTGTCCGCCATCGCCAATGGCCCGATCGAGGGGACGTCGAACTTCGGCGTCTTCCGGATGTGAGCCCCATGATGACTGCGATTTCGGCGTGCTCGGTAACGGTGAGGGTGACTACCCACGCCGAATTCACCGAGGGAGCCGCATGATCACTCGAGTCCTCGTCGCCAACCGCGGCGAGATCGCGCGCCGCGTCTTCGCCACCTGCCGACGTCTCGGCATCGGCACGGTCGCCGTCTACACCGATCCCGACGCGACATCCCCACATGTCGCGGAGGCCGACGCCCGGGTACGGCTCGAGGGCACCCGCGGTTATCTGGACGCAGCTGCAGCTGATCGCCGCAGCGCGTGCGGCCGGCGCCGATGCGATCCATCCCGGGTACGGGTTCCTCTCGGAGAACGCTGAATTCGCCGAAGCCGTGACCGACGCCGGCCTCACCTGGATCGGTCCGCCGGTCGCCGCGGTCGCCGCGATGGGCTCCAAGATCGAGGCGAAGAAGATGATGGCGGCAGCGGGTGTGCCGGTGCTCACCGAACTCGACCCCGACACCGTGACCGCCGAGGCGCTGCCCGTGCTGATCAAGGCGTCCGCCGGCGGCGGTGGCCGCGGGATGCGGGTCGTCGACGAATTGTCCGCGCTGCCGGACCAAGTGGAAGCCGCACGTCGAGAAGCGCAGTCGGCCTTCGGTGATCCGACGGTGTTCTGCGAGCGCTACCTGGCTACCGGCCATCACGTAGAGGTCCAGGTGATGGCCGACCGGCACGGCACCGTATGGGCGGTCGGCGAACGCGAATGCTCCATTCAAAGGCGCCACCAGAAGATCATCGAGGAGGCGCCCTCACCGCTGGTCGAACGGAATAAGGGCATGCGCGCCAAGCTGTTCGACGCCGCGCGGCTGGCGGCCCAGGCCATCGGATACACCGGTGCGGGCACGGTCGAATTCATGGCCGACGAGCAAGGCGGGTTCTTCTTCCTCGAAATGAACACCCGCCTGCAGGTCGAACATCCCGTCACCGAGGCCACCACAGGTCTGGACCTCGTCGAATTGCAGCTGCACGTCGCCGACGGCGGACGCCTGCGGGCCGAACCTCCGCCGTCGCGCGGATCGTCGATCGAGGCAAGGGTTTACGCAGAAGACCCCGCCAAGGGCTGGCAGCCACAGGCGGGTACCGTGCACCGCTTTGACGTGCCCGCGCATACCGAATTCGACCCAGACGTACAGGGTGTGCGCGTCGACACCGGCGTCGTGGACGGTTCGGAAGTATCGATCTTCTACGACCCCATGCTCGCGAAGGTCATCTCGTGGGCGCCGACGCGGCGCCAGGCCGCAGCCGATCCTGGCCGATGCGCTGAACCGCACCCGGCTCCACGGGATCCGGACCAATCGCGACCTGTTGGTCAACGTGCTGCGCCACCCCGCGTTCCTCGATGGTGCCACCGATACGGCGTTCTTCGACACTCACGGGCTCGACCAGCTGGCCACCCCACTGGCCGACGACCGCGCGGTCGCACTGTCGGCGCTCGCCGCGGCACTCGCGGACGTCGCGCAGAACCGCGCCAACGCAACGGTGTTCGCCGCCGCACCGAGTGGTTGGCGCAACCTGAATTCGGGATTCCAGACCAAGACCTACGGCGACGACGCCGGTGACGAACATGTGGTGAGGTATCGGTTCACGCGCACCGGCGTGCACTTTCCGGACCACGACGACGTGATCGTCGTGTCGTCCACGCCCGACCGCGTCGTGCTGTCGGTCGCAGGTGTGGAACGCTCCTTCGACATCGCCGGATACTCGTCGGACGTGTTCGTCGACTCGCCGCTGGGGCCCGTACATCTCGTCGCGCTGCCGCGCTTCGGCGATCCCGATGCCGCCGTCGCCCAGGGGTCGCTGCTGGCGCCCATGCCGGGTTCGGTGCTGCGCATCGGCGCCGAGGTGGGTGACTCCGTCACCGCCGGGCAACCGCTGGTGTGGCTGGAGGCGATGAAGATGGAGCACACCGTGACCTCACCCGGCGACGGAGTCCTCGCCGAACTCAATGTCGAGGTCGGCCAACAGGTCGACGTCGGCTTCCCATTAGCCCGAGTACTTGCCCGAGTGGACAACCCCGGAGGAGATTCATGAGCAGTTTCATAGAGACCGACGAGCAGCAGGAGCTGCGCAAGGCCGTCGCTGCGATGGCCGCGAACTACGGCGAGAAGTACTACCTGGAGAAGTCGCGCGCAGGCGAGCACACCACCGAGTTATGGAGTGAGGCAGGCAAACTCGGCTTCATCGGTGTCAATCTCCCCGAGGAGTACGGCGGCGGCGGGGCCGGGATGTACGAGTTGTCACTCGTCATGGAGGAGATGTCCGCCAACGGCTGCGCCCTGCTGCTGATGGTGGTCTCCCCCGCCATCAACGGCACGATCATTTCCAAGTTCGGCACCGAGGACCAGAAGAAGCGCTGGATACCGGGTATCGCCGACGGTTCGATCACGATGGCGTTCGCGATCACCGAACCCGACGCCGGGTCCAACAGCCACCGCATCACCACCACCGCGCGCCGCGACGGCAGCGATTGGATCCTCTCGGGCCAGAAGGTCTACATCTCAGGCGTCGACCAAGCCCAAGCGGTGCTCGTCGTCGGTCGTGCCTTGAGGGAGGACGGTGCCCACAAGTCAGAATCTCTTCGTCCCGCACTTTTCGTCGTGCCCACCGACACGCCTGGCATGTCGTGGACCAAGATCGACATGGAGATCGTCAGTCCCGAGAACCAGTTCCAGCTGTTCCTTGACGAGGTGCGGCTGCCCGCCGATGCGCTCGTCGGCTCCGAAGACGCCGCGATCGCGCAGTTGTTCGCCGGACTCAACCCGGAGCGCATAATGGGCGCCGCCAGCGCGGTCGGTATGGGCCGCTTCGCCATCAACAAGGCCACCGAGTACGTCAAGACCCGGCAGGTGTGGAAGACGCCCATCGGCGCACATCAGGGGCTGTCCCATCCGTTGGCGCAGAACCACATCGAGATCGAGCTGGCAAAGCTGATGATGCAGAAGGCCGCGACGCTGTACGACCTCGGCGATGACGGCGGCGCCGCCGAGGCCGCCAACATGGCGAAATACGCGGCGGGTGAGGCATCGGTTCGCGCGGTTGATCAGGCGGTGCAGAGCCTCGGCGGCAACGGCCTGACCAAGGAATACGGCATCGCATCGGTTCTGACGGCGTCGCGGTTGGCCCGCATCGCACCCGTGAGCCGGGAGATGATCCTCAATTTCATCGCACAGACCTCCCTGGGTCTGCCCAGGTCGTATTGATGAGCGCACTCGTCCAGTACTCCGTCGACGGTAGCGTCGCACGTCTGACGCTGGACTCGCCGAGCAACCGCAACGCCTTGTCGACCGCGCTGGTCGACCAGCTGCATCAAGGGCTGACCGAGGCGAGCGGCCAGGCCGGGGTTCGGGTGGTGGTGCTCGGCCATACGGGCGGAACCTTCTGCGCAGGAGCCGATCTCGCGCAAGCCTCTTCCGGAGCCGATCCCGTCGACGTCGCCGCCGACCGCGCGCGCGAACTGACCCGCCTGCTGCGCCGGATCCTCGAGCTCGAAATGCCGGTCATCGCGGCGATCGACGGGCACGTCCGCGCGGGCGGATTGGGTCTGGTCGGTGCATGCGACATCGTGGTGGCGGGCCAGTCGAGCACGTTCGCACTGACCGAGGCGCGCATCGGTGTTGCGCCGTCGATCATTTCGCTGACCCTGCTGCCGAAGATGACCCCGCGCTCCGCGGGCCGGTACTTCCTGACCGGCGAGAAGTTCGGCGCCGCAGAAGCTGCCGGCATCGGCCTCGTCACGATCGCCGCCGACGACGTCGACGCGACAGTGGCGGCTCTGACCGACGCTATCGGCAAGGCCTCGCCGCAGGGACTGGCCGCATCGAAGGCGCTGACGACCGCACCACTGCTGGCGGCGTTCGACCGCGACGCCGAGGCGCTGACCCGGCAGTCCGCCGAGTTGTTCGTCTCCGAGCAGGCCAGGGAGGGCATGCTGGCATTCCTGGAGAAGCGCTCGCCGAACTGGGCGACCCCCGACCCTTAGGCGATAGACATAGCGGCCCGTGTTCTGGTCACCGAAGCAACCGGCACATTGGGCCGTCGGCTGCTGCCCGCCGCATGGCCGCGGGACCTCAGGTCGCTGCGCCGAGCGGCCGGGAGCGAACGCGAACCTCGCGCCCGAGGACCCGTTCGGCTCCGTCGAGTTTGCCGGCCACCTAGCCTCCACGGAATAAAGTTTGCTCATCTAGCTGATTCGCCGGCACCGATAAGACCACAGTTTGGCCCACGGCCTTGCATGTGCCAGCGTTCGTCGTAGGCTCGTCAGTGATGAGCGCCAGCGCGAGGAACAGATGGCCGGGATGAGCACTCCAGCTTCCCGCAGCGGTTCGAAGCGCGCTGCTGACACCGACCGGATACAGATGGCGCAGCTGCTCACAGATGCGGCCGCGCAGGGCCGATTGCCACTGACCGAATACGAAGCGCGTCTGACCAGGGCCTATGCGGCCGAGACGTACGACGAGCTCGACCGACTCTCCGCCGACCTGCCCGGCGCGGCCTCGCGCGGCCCCAGCGGCGGCCCCGTCCGGCCCGCGCCGTCGACGATGTTGCTGGCGATCATGAGCGGCTTCGAGCGGCGCGGCCGCTGGAATGTACCCAAGCGGTTGACAACGTTTGCTCTCTTCGGCGGCGGCGTGCTGGATTTGCGGTACGCCGACTTCACGTCGCCCGACGTCGAGATTCGCTCCTATTCGATCTTCGGTGGGCAGACCATCCTGATACCGCCCGAGGTCAACGTGGACCTGCGCGGCGTCGGGGTGATGGGCAACTTCGACCACAGCGTGAGCGGCGACGGCTCACCCGGCGCGCCGTGCGTGCGCATCCGCGGGTTCTCGCTGTGGGGCAGCGTCGGCGTCAAGCGCAAGAAGCGCAAGAGCGGCTAACCCACAACCGGCAGCGGCCAGTTACGCGCCGAAGACGAAGCTTCCGGCTGGGCTGAGGACGAAACCGGTCTGGTCGATGCTGTTGGTGCACGTCGTCGCGACTCCGTCCGTGCCGCAACTCACAGTGCGAAATGAGATCCGGGTGTTGGGCGGCAGTGGTTTGGCGCCCTCGGTTACGCCGTACAACGGACGGTCGGAATTCGCGAAGCCGGGCCCACCGACGGGGCCCGCGCTCACCAGGTTGGCTCCACCCGGCGCCGCGGGTATCGGCCCGCTGCAACCGTAGCCACCCGATTGGCGGTCCAAGACGCACGTCAAGCCGTTAGGTGCGCCGAAGGCGTACCAGGCACCGTCGTTCACCGAATACTCCGACGGCTTCGCCGGTGCGAAGCCATTGACGTTGGGGAGGCCCGGGGCCGGCTCAGCCAAAGCTGTCGCTGGGACAAGGATTGCCGCGACCATTCCAGCCAACCCGAGGCCAGTCAGCAGTCTGCTCAGCACGCCGAAACCCTACATGGGACGAACAGGGCACGCAGAAGTTGCGCCTACCGGCGCCGCCGTGAGCGAAGGTAGTCACCCACCACCGCGGCGCCCAGCCCGTCGAGGTCGGGCACCACGACTCGGCCCTCGACTCGGCGTGCGACCTGATCGATGAACTTCGCGAGCCCAGGATCGCTGCCCAAGCGGAAGATCGTCACCTGCGCGCCCAGTCCCAACATTTCGTCGAAACCCTTCACCGTGTGGGCGATGGTCCGCGGGTGCGGCGGGTAATCGAAGAACACTCCCGGTGGCTGAGCCGCCGATTCAGATTCAGCGCCGCCACGATATGACTCGAGGTGCGCGGTCGGTTCACCGTCGGTCACCACGAGCAGCACCGGCTGTGCGTTGGGATGGCGGCGCAGATGCCTGCCTGCCAGTGCCAGCGCGTGGTGCAGGTTGGTGCCCTGCTCGTAGACGCCCTCCAGCCCCGTCAGCTCCGCCGTGGTCACGGTGCGCGCGTAGCGGCCAAAGGCGATGATCTGCAACGCATCCGAGCGGAATCGGGTGCTGATGAGGTGGCTCAGCGCCAGCGCCGTGCGCTTCATCGGCAGCCACCGGTTCTCCATCACCATCGAGAACGACGTGTCGACCAGCAGTGCCACCGCGGCTTGCGTGCGTGTCTCCGTCTCGGAGATCTCGACGTCTTCGACGGTGAGCTTCAACGGCATATCGACGCCGCCGGTGCCCGCCTGTCGCAACACAGCATTCGTCAACGTGCGGGTGACGTTCCACGGTTCGGTGTCACCGAACGCCCATGGCCGCGTCGCACCGGTCAGCTCACCGGCCGCACCTGCCCGACGAGTGTCACGCTCGCCGTGTCGCCCTGAAAGCTGCTGCGCCACATCACGCAACGCAGCCTGGCCGAGCTGGCGCATCGCCTTCGGTGACAGTCGCCACTGCCCATCCGAGCCGCGGTCGAGGAATCCCTGATTCACCAGTGCGCGTTCGAGTTCGGCCAACGTCGCGGCGTCGACCGCGGCCTCGTCGCCGAGCTGGCGGGCCAGCATGTCCAGGTCGACGTCCTCCATCGTGGCACCCGCATAGCTCTGCGAGAGCGACTCGGCAAGCTCCTCGAGTTCGGCGATGTCGGCCATTGCCTGGGTGCCCTCGCCCATGCCCATCGGGTTGTCACCGGAGAACCGCGACGACCCGTCCCAGTCCTCCCCCGGTCGTGCCGCCTGTAGATGGCCGTCGAGCCGGTTGAGCGCATTCATCAGTGAAGGTGAGCCGAATGCCTGCTGCGCCAACGCATCCAGTTCGGCACGCTGATCCGCCGACAGGCTGTTACGGAAGCGCTGCGCGGCGGCTGCCCGCTTGGCCAACGAGTCCAGCAGCTCCTCGACGTTGCGCGGGTTCTCCGGGAAGAACTCACCGTGTTTCTCCATGAAGTTCTGGAAATCTTCCGGAGAATCCTCACCCTTGGCGTGTTTGTCGAGCAGGTCGTTGAGATCGTCGAGCATCTCGTTGACGCGCTGGCGGTCTTCGTCGGTGGCGTTCTCCATCGCCTGCTTCATGCCTGCGAACCGCTGGTCGAGCATCTCCCTGCCGAGGAGATCTTTGATCTGGTCGTATTTTTCGGCCGCCTCGTCGCTACGCCAGTTGTAGTCTGCGAGCTCTTGCACCGCCTTTGCGGGCGACGGCGGCAACGACTCGATCCGCATCTCGTTGAACCGCGCATCGTCGTCAAGTGCGCGGGCCAACTCCTTGCGCTCGGCCAGCACCGCTTCGTCGAGCAGCTTCTTGACCTCTTGAAGGGTTCCGTCGAGGTTGTTGCGCGCCAACAGTTCCCGGCGACGACGGTTGGCCTCGGCGGCGAGCTTGTCAGCGCCACGCATGTTCTCGGTGCCGCGCCGCATCAGCTCGGACAGCGCACGCCGTGGCGAGCTGCCCTCCATGACGTCCTGACCGATCTGCTCGAGCGCCTCGCGCAGGTCGACCGGCGGCGCCAGCGGATCGGGTCCGCCGGTGTATCGCGCGTACCGCGAAGTGCGTTTAGCCATATACGGTTTCGCCTTCCGAAGACACCTTGTCGATCCGCTTGGCCAGGTACAGCGCCTCGAGCGCAAGCTCGACGGCCGCCGCGCGTTGCCCGTCACTCTTCGCCTCGAGGCGTTTCTGGATCTCCGCGATCGCCGGGACCTCGGGCACTGCAGCCAGCACGTCACGCGCCGAAACCCGCTCGCCCGTCGTCACCGCCGTGCCGCCCTCGATCGCCACCACCAGCGGGCCGACGTCGATACCGCCGAGCAGTCGCTGCGCAGTGTCCGCGGTGGCGCGGCGCAGAAGATGTTCCAGCACGGCCTGCTCGCGGCCCTCCTCGCCGGATTCGAACTCCAGCTTGCCGCGCAGCACATCGATCACCGTCGACAGGTCGACCACACGCGCGACCGGATCCTGTTCGCCCAGCACTGCCGAGCGGTGCCGTGCCGACGCCGCGACGGTCTCGGCCGCCGCGATCGCGAAGCGCGCCGACACACCGGAACGTTGGTCGATCGACCGCGACTCTCGAAGGTAGCGGGCGAACCGGGCGAGCACGGCCACCAGATACTCGGGCACCTCGGCGGCGAGGTGCGCCTCCTGGTTGATGACGCCGACCTCCGCTTCGAGTTCGTACGGATAGTGCGTGCGGATCTCGGCGCCGAAGCGGTCCTTGAGCGGGGTGATGATCCGCCCGCGGTTGGTGTAGTCCTCGGGGTTGGCACTCGCCACGACAATGACGTCGAGCGGCAGCCGCAGCGTGTAGCCACGCACCTGGATGTCGCGCTCCTCCATCACATTCAGCATCGACACCTGGATGCGCTCGGCGAGGTCAGGTAACTCGTTGATCGCGACGATGCCTCGGTGCGCCCGGGGAATGAGGCCGTAGGCGATGGTCTCGGGGTCGCCGAGGCTGCGGCCCTCGGCCACTTTGATCGGGTCGATGTCGCCGACCAGGTCGGCCACGCTGGTGTCGGGGGTCGCCAGTTTCTCGGTGTAGCGCTCGCTGCGGTGGCGCCACTCGACCGGCAAGTCGTCGCCGGAGTCCGCGGCCCGCCGGATGGACTCGGGAGTGATCGGCGAGTACGGGTGCTCGCTCAGTTCCGCGCCGGCGATGACGGGGGTCCATTCGTCGAGCAGGCCGGTCAGCGCGCGCAGCAGTCGGGTCTTGCCCTGTCCGCGTTCGCCCAGCAGCACCACGTCATGCCCGGCGATCAGGGCACGCTCCAGCTGCGGGATGACGGTGTCCTCGAAGCCCAGGATGCCCGGCCACGCGTCACGACCCTCGGCAAGCGCCGCCAGCAGGTTCTCCCGGATTTCGGCCTTCACGCCCCGTTCGACGTGACCGGAGGCCCTCAGCTCTGAAACGGTCCGGGGCAAATCGTTAGGTGATGTCACCACTCCACGCTACGACGTGTCTGGCGAGAGTGCGTGTCCCCGGTCGACACGCCGCCAATCCGTCACATTCTGCGCACGCTCGATGCCTGCATAAACGCCTCGGCAGTGGGAATCCCTCCCACGGCAGAACGAACCAAGGAGGCACTGCAATGCCGAATCCGTCGATCAAGAACGAAAAGCTGTACGAGGACCTGCGCGAAGAAGGCAACTCGAAGCAGAAGTCCGCCAGGATCGCCAACGCCGCCGCAGCGCGCGGCAAGTCCGCCGTGGGCCGCAAGGGCGGAAAGTCCGGCTCCTACGACGACTGGACGGTGCCGGAGCTCAAAAAGCGCGCCAAGGAGATCGGCATCTCCGGCTACTCCGCGCTCACCAAGTCGAAGCTGATCGACAAGATCCGCAACTCCTAGCGCGCAAGACCCCTCAGTGCGCGAAGTGGCGGGCGCCGGTCAGGTAAAGGGTGATGCCCGCCTTGGCGGCGGCTGCGGTGACCTCGTCGTCGCGCACGGAGCCGCCGGGGTGGACGATCGCCTTCACACCGGCATCCGTGAGCACCTCGAGTCCGTCGGGGAACGGGAAAAAGGCATCGGACGCGGCGACGGCGCCCTGGACGCGATCGCCTGCCCGCTGCACGGCCAGCTTCGCGGCGTCGACCCGATTGACCTGACCCATGCCCACCCCGACGGTGGCGCCGTCGGCGGCGACGACGATGGCGTTGGACTTCACCGCGCGGCACGCCAGCCATGCAAATTTCAGGTCGGCCAGGGTCGCCGGGTCGGCCGGTGAGCCGGTGGCCAGCGTCCAATTGACGGAATCGTCGCCGGGTGCGGTGAACTCGTCGCGCTGCTGCATCAGCAACCCGCCGCTGATCTGGCGGAACTCGGTGCCACCCTGCTGCGGTTCGGATGCCAACAGGACGCGGATGTTCTTCTTGCGCGCAAGCACGTCCACGGCACCCGACTCGTATGCGGGCGCGATGATCACCTCGGTGAAGATGTCGGCGACCGTTTCGGCCATCTCGACGGTCACTTCGGTGTTGGCCGCGATCACCCCGCCGAACGCGGACAGCGGATCGCATTCGTGGGCTTTGCGGTGCGCATCGGCCACCGACACCGACGAGACGGCGATTCCACACGGATTGGCGTGCTTGATGATCGCCACGCAGATCTCTTCTTGGTCGAATGCGGCACGCCACGCGGCATCGGCGTCGGTGTAGTTGTTGTAGGACATCTCTTTTCCGTGCAACTGCTGAGCCTGGGCAAGACCCGGCCATCCCCCGTCGTTGCGGTAGAGCGCGGCCTGTTGATGCGGGTTCTCCCCGTATCGAAGCACGGCCTCGCGTCGCCACGTCGACCCGGTCCACGACGGAAGCGACGGCGGAGCGGAGTCTCCTTCTTCCGCGAGCACCGACGACATCCACGCGGCCACCGCGACGTCATAGTCTGCCGTGTGCCGGAATGCCAAGGAGGCCAGTTTCTTCCGCTCCTCGAGCGTGAATCCTCCAGCCCGCGCAGCGGCGAGCACGCCGTCATATCCCAGCGGATCGACGACCACCGCGACGCTGGGATGGTTCTTGGCGGCGGCGCGCACCATCGACGGGCCGCCGATGTCGATCTGCTCGACGCATTCGTCTTCGCTTGCGCCGGAGTCGACGGTCTGGGTGAACGGGTAGAGGTTGACGACGACCAGTTCGAACGGTGCGACTCCCAGTTCCGCGAGCGCCGAAACATGTTCGGGCTTGCGCTGATCGGCGAGCAGTCCGGCGTGCACGTGCGGGTGCAGCGTTTTGACTCTTCCGTCGAGCACCTCGGGGAACCCAGTGACCTGTTCGACGGGTGTGACCGGAACACCTGCGTCTGCAATGGTTTTGGCGGTCGATCCGGTGGAGACGATGTCCACGCCCGCCTCGTGCAGGCCGCGTGCAAGGTCGGCGAGACCGGTCTTGTCGTACACGCTGATCAATGCGCGCCGAATGGTCCTACGGTCAGTCATCCCAGAGTCGCCTTTCGTCCGGTCCAGGTCACACCGCGGGTGGCCACCGCGGCCAGCACATCCACCAGCAGTCGCCGTTCGACGACCTTGATCCGTTCATGCAGGCTGGCTTCATCGTCATCGTCGAGTACGGGCACGGCTTCCTGCGCCAGCAGCGGCCCGGTGTCCGTTCCGGCATCGACGAGGTGCACGCTGCATCCCGTCACCTTGACGCCGTACGCCAGCGCGTCGGGAACCGCATGCGCGCCCGGGAATGCAGGTAGCAGGGCCGGGTGGGTGTTGATGATCCGGCCCATGAATCGGGAAAGGAAATGAGGCCCAAGGATTTTCATGAATCCGGCGGCCACGATCAGGTCGGGTTCCTGCAATGCGGTTGCCTCAGCGATCGCCGCGTCCCACGCCTTGCGGTCGGGGTGGTCGCGCAGTCGTACGGCATAACTCGGCACCGACGCCGACGCGGCGATGTCGACGGCCGGGCAGTCGCGGTCCACACCGACCGCAACGATCCTCGCCGGGTAATCACCGCTGGTGGCGTCGAGGAGGGATCGCAGCAGCGAACCGGTGCCAGATGCCAGCACCACAACCCGTGCAGGCACGTTCGGGGGCACACGAAGCGGTTGCTGCACGCCTGGCAGCCTAATCGTCACGGTCGGGCGCACGGTCCGTGGTCGGGCCCCGCGTGCCGTCGTCGTCTGCAACGAAGTGCTCCTCTGGGTCGCCGAAGGCACCAAAGGGCTCACCCGCAGATCGTGGGTCGACGTCCAGGTCGACTGCCTCCGGCTCCAGCTCGTCGACGTCGGCCTCGGGCTCCGCGTCAAGCGCCGGCTCCGCCCCGGGCTCCGGCGTCCAGCTCCGGCTCCGCCTCGGGCTCCGCGTCCAGCTCCGGCTCCTGCCTCGGGCTCCGCGTCCAGCGCCGGCTCCGCCTCGGGCTCGGGTCCGGCTCCGGCTTGGGCGTCTTGACCCGCCGGGCGATACCTCCCGACATCGCCACCGTCAGCGCCCCGATGCCGGCGAACCACAGGAAGGCGGCCGGTCCGAAGGTGGCCTGGTCGACGCCGACGGCGCCGAAGTTGCCCAGCCGCCCTCCCCCGGCATGGCCGAGTAACGCCATGGTCAGCGCGGCAATGGCGGCGGCGACGACGAGCTTGCCGAGCGCGGGCAGCAACGGCAGCGGGTGCCGCGCAGCCTGCTGGCCCAACGCGACACCGGACGCCGCGGCGACGATGAGGAGTGCCACCCAGATCGGACCCAACGGTGGAGTGGGGACGGCCGCCAGCACCGGTAGCGCCGGGATATCGCCACCGAACACGGTGAACGAGCTGAACGTCGCCAACCCGATGTGTGCGCTGGACCCGACGGCGACCGCGGCGGTGCCGACCAGCACGTTGGGTATGTACAGCGCGGACAACAACGTCAGGCTGAACTGTCCGAACACCGAGGTGGTGATCCCGTAGAGGTCGTCCATCGTCGCCCAGTGCACGACCATGGAGCCGACCATCACGACGCCCGAGAGCCCGAGCAGCGCGAGCACTCCGGCGCTGGCTGCGCGAAACGCGTCGGGCAGCCACGCCGGCAGGGGTGAGTCCGCGAGTACGCGCCTGCCGATCCGCGACCCGACCCCGATCACCGCGCCGATCGCATGCACCGCCAGCACGCTGCCGAATGCGCGAAGGGCGTCGGGTGTCTGGAGCTGGGTGAGCACGGAAGCGGCGTCGTGGACGACCGCCAACGAGATCGCGGCGATCAGCAGCGGGCCGCCGAGGGCCGACGCGACGACCCACCGCGTCACGAACCAGGAACCCTGGGGCGAGGTGGCTCCGGCCGTCGAGCGTGCGGTACCCCACACCATCGCAAGCACGGGCAGCAGTGGCATCACGCCGAGTTCGCTGCCACCGATCGAGACCGGCACCAGGTGCACGCCCAACCACATACTCGCGATCGCACCGAGCGCACCGGTCATATCGCTGTTGGCGATAAGCAACTGCAGCAGTACTACTGCCGCCACGATTCCGAGCGCCACGACGGACGGCCCGAACGCGACCCGAAACAGCTCACGCGCCTGGCGTGTGCCGACTGGCCGGTTTTCCACTAAGGCCGCTCCTCGCACGGGCTCACGCGCGCGAAGTTGACGCACGCGCGGCTCAGACTACGACGGTGGGGGGCCAGACTGCGTGGACGACGCCGACGATTGTGCCGGCATCTGCGACTCGGTGGTCGGCGCCGAACTCGCCGGCGGCTGGCCGTACGCCGGGAAGCCGGTTGGAGGGGTCGGTGGCCCGCTCTGGTGACCGCCGGCATATCCGCCGGTCGAGGGGCCACCACCCTGGTACCCGCCGTACTGCGACGGATAGCCGGGACGCTGCGACAGTCCCTGCTGCTGAGGCGGCGGGCCGCCGTGCTGAGGCTGCCCGTAGTACTGCCCGGAGGGGCCGCCGTACTGGCCGTACTGCTGGTCGTAACGGGGCTGCCGCGGCGCGGGCGCGGTGATGACGTCCGCATCGAACAACAACACCGCCACCGCGACGATCGCCTGGAACATGGTGAACGCGATGATCAGGTAGAGGCCCCAGTCGATGGACACTCCTTCTGGCGCCGTCAGCGCGATTGCGATCACCAGCAAGAACGCCAGTACCGAGAGCACAACGAGCACCGCGGGCAGGGGCTTCTGCTTGGGCACCAGCGAGACGCCTGCGACAAGTGCGGCGGCGATCGCCGCGACGACCCCGAGATCCAGCAGCATCGGCGTGAAGAAGTCCGCACCCGAGGTGAACAACGGACCGAAGCTCGACAGGTATACGCCCAGTCCCAGCACGGCGACCGCGATAGTCAGATACATCGGCAGCTGGCTCGGACCCGCAGGGCCGGCGTTCGGGCGCCCTTCCGAACTGTTGAGTCGGCGCGGCGAACTGAGTCGTCGGCTGCTGCGCGGGCGGGTATCCGGGGTTCCCGGGCGGACCTTGAGGGTACGACATGACCTCTCCTGTGCTGGATGGTTCGAACCCACGCTAGCGCACCCGTGGTTAAAGCGACGCCAGCGAGGGTTCCACCTCCGAACCCCGTGCATGCGCTTCTGATCGCTCGATTTCGCGAACCAACGGCAGCACCCGTGAGCCGAAATACTCGATCTCCTCCTGGAAGTGCAGGAAGCCGCCGAGAATCAGGTCCACTCCGCGTTTGCGATACGCCGCAATGCGTTCGGCGATCTGCTCCGGCGTGCCGATCAACTGCGTGCGGAACCCGTCGTTGTACTGAACGAAGTCCTCGAACGTCGAGTCGGCCCACATACCTCGGCCATCCGACGTCGAGTTACCCGCCTGCTGGACGACGGCGCGGAAGCCTTCCACTGCCGGGCGATTGGCCTTCTCGATGATCTCGCGCAAGGTGTCACGCGCCTCCCGCTCGGTGTCGCGCGCGATGATGAACGCTGGCCTCGTAGCGGACCTGGGACAGGGCGTACTCGAAGCCGTTGTTCTCGGCGGTCTGAGCCAGCTTGACGTTGTATTCGTAGCTCCAGTCGGTGCGCTGTTCGATGTCGCTGGTTACCAGGCCGCCACTGACATTGGGCACCCAGTAGGCGAACTTGACGGGGTCGGCGATGCGTTCGGTCGTCATAGGGGCCATCACATCGCCCGGGTGCCCCGAGGTCACCGGTATGGATCGCGGTGAGGGAAACGTTCGCAGTTTTCGACCCCGACATTGCCCTTCGGACTAGAACACGTTCTAATTCTTGCTATGGACTACGGGCTCGTACTTTTCACCAGCGACCGGGGCATCGACCCGGCGTCGGCCGCCAAGCTTGCCGACGAACACGGTTTCACCACCTTCTACGTGCCCGAGCACACGCACATCCCGATCAAACGCGAGGCCGCCCACCCCACGACGGGCGACGAGTCACTGCCCGATGACCGCTATATGCGCACCCTCGATCCGTGGGTGTCGCTGGGCGCCGCGTGCGCGGTGACCTCGAGGGTGAGGCTGTCCACGGCAGTGGCACTGCCCGTCGAACACGACCCGATCACGCTGGCGAAGTCGATCGCCACCCTGGATCATCTGTCCGGCGGCCGTGTCTCGCTGGGCGTCGGATTCGGCTGGAACACAGACGAATTGGCCGACCACAACGTGCCACCCGGCCGCCGACGCACCATGCTGCGCGAATATCTGGAGGCCATGCGCAGCCTGTGGACCGAGGAGGAAGCCTCCTACGACGGCGAGTTCGTCAACTTCGGCCCCAGCTGGGCGTGGCCCAAACCGGTGCAGGCGCATATCCCGGTGCTGGTCGGGGCGGCGGGCACCGAGAAGAACTTCAAATGGATCTCGCGCTCTGCCGACGGCTGGATCACGACACCGCGTGACTTCGACATCGACGCCCCGGTCAAGCTGCTGCAGGACACCTGGGCGGCGGCGGGGCGCGACGGTGCCCCGCAGATCGTCGCACTGGACTTCAAACCCGACCCCGACAAGCTGGCCCGGTGGGCCGACCTCGGGGTCACCGAGGTGCTGTTCGGCTTGCCCGACAAGTCCGAGGCCGAAGTCGCGGCCTACGTCGAGCGTCTCGCAGGGAAGCTCGCAGCGCTGGTCTAGAGCGCTAGGCCGGCGCGGCGGTGTTCGTCTTACCGTCGGACGTCACCGATATCGCCGCACCTATCGGGTCACCGTCGGTCATCAGCGCCACCAGGTCCTCGTGTTCGGTGAGCGCCATGAATCGGCTGTCGTCGGCGGCCAGCCGTCCGATGATGACACCGGTCGTGACGGGCCAGTCGTATCGCACCGAGTACGTCTCGATGGTGCCGCGCCCGTTGACGTGGCGAGTGAACGGCACCTTGGGGAGCGCGGCGATATCTTCCTGCAGCGCCTTGCTGCGGTCGGCGGCCCAGTCGGCGGGCGTCGTCGAGTACACCCCAACCGAGTACTTGCTCATCACGCCGCCGTTGGCACCGACGAGACCGAATGTCCCTGGCTTGTCCCGCATTTGGATCACCGTCTCGGCGATCCCGTGTAGCGAATAGCTATTGCCCGGGCCGCCGAAGTACGGCAGTCCGCCGGTGAGCGTGAGGCCACGCGGATCGTCTGGCGCCAGCCCGAACTCGTCGCACACCGAGAAGACGGGGAACGGGAAGCAGCTGTACAGGTCGAAGGTCGCCACTTCGTCGATTCCGATGCCGCGCAACCCGAAGCGCTTCTGCTACAGACTGTTTCGCCGAGATGCTCACACTGACGTCGGCACGGTTCAAGAGATCCTGCTCGGTCTGGTCGGCGTGGCCGTGCAGGTACACCCACTTGGCCTCGGCGACACCGAGTCGGCGCGCAGCGGCCACCGACATCAGCAGTGCGGCCGCACCCTGGTTCACCTGATCGCGGGCCACCATCAAGCGGGGATAGGGGTCGCAGATCATCCGGTTGTCGTCGGTGACGGTTATCAGCTCGTCGACCGAGCGCTCCACCGGCGAGGACGAAAACGGGTTCTTGGCAGCAACTTTGGAGAACGGCGAAAAGAGCTCGGCCATTTTCCGGCGGTAATCGTCGACGCCCAGCCCCAGTCGGGCCCGGCGCGCGTTGTCCAACAATCCGTACTGCACGGGCGCACCGGTCAGCCCATGCGTCGCGGTGTACTCGCTCATGTACTGCTCGAAGCCGTAGCCCCGGTCCTCGAGCTGGCCGCCGACGGTCTCACCATGGTCTGGCTTGTCTTCACGGCGCGCGAACGTCTTTAACGTGGAGCCGTTCTCGGAGCCGAGGATAAGCGCGACCTCGATGTCGCCCGCGGCGATCGCGCCGGCGAACTCCGTCACGAGCTTCTGCGGTCCGTTACCGCCGATGGGCTCCAGCACGGCGCGCGCCGGATCCGCTCCGACCCGCTTGGCCACCGATCGCAGGTAGTTGTCGGAGCAACCGAGCGCGGGCTTGCGCGAACGGTGTGCAGATCTCGAACTGCCGCAGTCCGACGAACACCTCGATGGACTTCGCCACGGCGCCGACGTCCACGCCCGTGTCGGCCAGCGCGGCGGCAGTCGCGGACGTCGCCAGCTCCACGGCCGACATCCCCCGATAGGAGGGATCATCGATGCGCTCGGTGAACTGGCCGACGCCGACCAACACCGGCGTGCGCGGATCGACCGCCATTACAGACCTCCTGACGACTGTTAATTCGTCAGGCTAATCGACTACTAGAACGTGTTCCTAATTCTGCGGCGCATCTCACTTATTCTGCGGCGCATCTCACTTCGCCCGAACGCGAGCGATCTACAGGCCCTGCAGGATCTCCCGCGCCAGACGTGCGGTCTCCGACGGGGTCTTGCCCACCTTGACGCCGGCGGCCTCCAGAGCTTCCTTCTTGGCCTGTGCGGTGCCCGACGAACCCGACACGATGGCGCCCGCGTGGCCCATGGTCTTACCTTCGGGCGCGGTGAAGCCCGCGACGTAGCCGACGACCGGCTTGGAGACGTTGGCCTTGATGTAGTCGGCGGCCCGCTCCTCGGCGTCGCCGCCGATCTCGCCGATCATCACGATCACCTTCGTCTCGGGGTCCTTCTCGAACGCCTCGATGGCGTCGATGTGGGTGGTGCCGATGACGGGGTCGCCGCCGATACCGATGGCAGTCGAGAAGCCGAAGTCGCGCAGCTCGAACATCATCTGGTAGGTCAGCGTGCCTGACTTCGACACCAGACCGACCGGGCCCGAGCCGGTGATGTTGGCCGGCGTGATGCCTGCCAGCGCCTCACCCGGCGTGATGATGCCCGGGCAGTTGGGGCCGATGATCCGGGTCTTCGGGGCCCCGTCGCCGCCGCTCTTGGAAAGGTTGTAGGCCCACGCATATGCGCTGTCCTGCACCGGAATTCCCTCGGTGATGACGACCAGCAGCGGGATCTCGGCGTCGATGGCCTCGATGATCGCGTCCTTGGCGAACTTCGGCGGGACGAACACGACCGACACGTCGGCGCCCGTCTCCTTCATCGCCTCGGCGACCGAACCGAACACCGGCAGTTCGACGTCATTGCCGTCCTTGTCGACGTGAGACACCTCAGTTCCGGCCTTGCGGGCATTGACGCCGCCGACCAGCTGGGTGCCCGCCTTGAGCATCAGCGCGGTGTGCTTGGTGCCCTCGCCGCCGGTGATGCCTTGGACGATGACCTTGGAATTGGCGTTCAGAAAGATGGACATGGGTCATGTCTCCTTAAGACTTGTTCGCCAGCTCGGCGGCTTTGTCGGCACCGGCGTCCATGGTGTCGGCCTGGATGACCAGCGGGTGGTTGGCCTCGGCCAGGATGCGGCGGCCCTCTTCGACGTTGTTTCCGTCGAGCCGGACAACCAGCGGCTTGTTGGCGTCGTCACCGAGAATCTTCAGCGCGTTGACGATGCCGTTGGCGACGGCGTCACAGGAGGTGATGCCGCCGAACACGTTCACGAAGACGCTCTTCACCTGAGCGTCGTTGAGGATGACGTCCAGGCCCGCGGCCATCACCTCGGCCGAGGCGCCGCCACCGATGTCGAGGAAGTTGGCCGGCTTCACGCCGCCGTGCTTCTCCCCTGCGTAGGCGGTGACGTCCAGCGTCGACATGACCAGGCCGGCGCCGTTGCCGATGATGCCGACGGCACCGTCGAGCTTGACGTAGTTGAGGTCGTGCTCTTTGGCCTTGAGTTCCAGCGGGTCGGTCGCCTCGCGGTCCTCGAACTCCGCGTGTCCGGGCTGCCGGAAGTCGGCGTTCGCGTCGAGTGTGACCTTGCCGTCCAGGGCGAGGATCCGGTCGTCGGGCGTGCGCACCAGCGGGTTGACCTCCACCAGCGTGGCGTCTTCCGCGACGAACACCTCCCACAGCTTCTGGATGGTGACCGCGGCTGCATCGAGCACCTCGGCGGGCAGGTGGCCCTGCTCGGCGATCGAACGGGCCGTGGCCAGGTCGACGCCCTTGACGGCGTCGACGGGCACCTTGGCGAGCCGCTCGGGCTTGGTCGCCGCGACCTCTTCGATCTCCACGCCGCCCTCGACCGAGCACATCGCCAGGTAGGTGCGATTGGCGCGATCGAGCAGGAAGGAGATGTAGTACTCCTCGGCGATATCGCTGGCCTCGGCGACCAGCAGCTTCTTCACGACGTGGCCCTTGATGTCGAGGCCGAGGATGTTCTGCGCATGCGTGAACGCGTCGTCGGCTGTCGCGGCGTACTTCACGCCGCCGGCCTTACCGCGTCCGCCGACTTTCACCTGCGCCTTGACCATGACGGGCTTGCCGATTTCCTCGGCGATCGCCTTGGCGTCTTCGGCGGAGTCGGTGACACGGCCGGGGGTGGTGGGCACGTTGTGTTTGGCGAACAGCTCTTTGGCTTGGTATTCGAAAAGGTCCATGGGCTCTGAAACATCCCTTGTCTGTGAAGCGTGTCTGTTGAGCTATGTAGGTCGGAGGTTTACCCCTGGCGGGCTCGGGGGAACTTTATCCACACGAGGTTGCGACCTCAGAATCGCCCACCTGTCATGTGGTGGATCTCACCGCATGGCATAGGTGATACACGTCACATTCTCCAATGGAATATGCCCACGGGTTGCCACCAACATTGGGATTTGGTTAACGTGCCTCTGGTCTAGGTTGATAACGAACTGATCACGAGCAGAGGGACTTTCAGGTTGGCTCAGCACCGTTCGTCCAGATCTCCGGCAGGAGCGTCGACGAATCGGCAAATCATCGGTCGCGCCGCCGAACGACCCGCCGAAGTCACCGACATCATTCCGTTCAATGAGTTCGGTGACCTTGCTGACCTGGACTTTCGGGAGAACAGCGCGTTCGATCGTGAGGCGCAGGTCATCCGCGCTCCCGAGCTCGACGACCTGCATCACACCGACGACCAGCTACCACAGCGACTGGCTGTGCCCACCGAATTCCGCCGGGCTCCGCGCGACGAAAGCCGTTCATCTCACGCGTACCGCGACAGCCACACCGACGTCAGCGACGGCAATGCCGCGACCGACATCATCGCCATCGCCGGGCACAAGGGCGCGCACCGCAAGCAAGAGGTGCCCGTCAGGGGCCGGTTGATGGTCGCCGCGATGGCGGTCGGCGCGACCGCTGCGGGCGCCTACACCATGGCCAATGCGTCCAAGGAAGCCCCCGCGACCGTTCTGGCTGCAGACCATGCGGTGCTCGGCGGCGGTTCGTCGGGCGGCATGCAGATCGTGTCCGTGTCGTCGACGATCGATTCGCCCGTGCACGCCGAGGAGGTCACCAAGGCCTCTGCCTTCGCCCAGGAGCGCGCAGAACGCGAGGCCCGGCTACAGCGCCCGATGTTCGTGATGCCGACCAAGGGCGCGTGGACGTCGGGCTTCGGCTACCGCTGGGGCGTGCTGCACGGCGGCATCGACCTCGCCAACTCGATCGGCACGCCGATCCTTGCCGCCTCCGACGGCATCGTCATCGCCGCGGGGCCCACCGGCGGCTACGGGAACTGGGTCAAGCTGCGGCACGCCGACGGCACGGTGACGCTCTACGGCCACCTGAGCGCGTGGAACGTCGAGGTCGGGCAGCGCGTGTGGGCAGGCGACCAGATCGCCAAGATGGGCAACACCGGAAATTCGACAGGTCCGCACCTGCACTTCGAGGTGCTTCTCAACGGCACCGACCGTGTCGACCCGGTCGGCTGGCTGGCGAAACGCGGACTCGCGCTCTCCAATTACTCTGGCTGAGTGGCCAGCGACGAAGAACCAAGCTCTGCAGGCATAATCCGTCGACATCCCACCGGCGAAATTCCCGTCGCCTCAGAGCCGCACACCACCATCATTCGCCGCCATCCCACCGGGGAGTTCCCCGCCGCGGAGGCTGCTGAGCCGCAGACGGGTTACATACCGCGGGCGCGGCCCGCCTCGGTGGGGTCCCCAACACCGTGGCCCAATCCGCGCACCTCGATCGCGACGGCCATCCTGAGCATTCTCAGTGGCTGGTCCACCGCGGTCATCGCCACCGACCTGATCACCGGTTGGTGGGAAACCGACTTGTTGTTCTGCGTGGCGGTGGCGTTCCTGACAGCCATCTCCGCCGCAGCCCTGATCGCCGGGCTGATCGGGCTGCTGCTGCGCCGACGGGCGAGCCGCCTGCTGATCGTCGTCGGGGCCGTCGTCGCACTGCTGATCTTCTCGAGCCTGTTCGTGGCCGACGCCAAACTGCCGCCGGTGGTGTATGCGATCCCCGCACTCCCACTGGCCACGATCGCGTGTGCGCTGCTGCCCGCCACGGCACGGTGGGGCAGGCCCTAGCCAGACGTCGGTCGGTATCGCGCGCGGGTGACCCCGTCTCTTTACATGCATACATGCGCATGTGTAAGTTTTAGGAAGCACCGTCGATACCGATGGAGGGCGCGGTGCGTTCCGGCGAGGTGGCAGCAGAAGCACTGCCCAGCGCAGTACGGAAAGGAGAGGTCCAATGTTCGAATTCACCGAATCGGTCGTCATCGAGGCTCCGCCCGAGCGGATCTGGGACGTGATGCGGGAGGTTGACCAGTGGTGGTTACCGTCCAATCCAGAACACATCAGCCTCGAGCACCTCGACGATCGGCCCGCCACGGAAGTCGGTGCGAGACTTCGCATCCGCGAGAAGGTCGCCGGCATCCCCGCGGAAGCGGTGGGAACGATCACCGACGTGGTCGAGGGCACCGCCGTCACCTGGGACGCCGACGCGACGTATCGCCTGGCGGGCCTGAGCGTCGGGATCGGCGAGGGTGTCACCTGGCGAATAGATCCGCAAGATGCCGACTCAGCTGTGGTGAGCGCGCATGTCTGGGCGACCTTCCCGTCTGGAATCTTCGGCCGGATAGTCGCATTCGTGTTCATCCATCTTCTCAACGGCATTGAAAAGGATCGCGCGCACGCGCGCGCCGAGCTCGACTATTTGAAGCGCATCATCGAGCAGGGTGGATACCAATGCTCACATCGACAGCAACACTAGAGCTTGGATACCGGCGCGTGGTTGTGCATCAGCTTGACGCGCCCCGCGCTGCCGAAGTCGATGAGCGACATCGCTGATTCGCCGACGCCGGATACCTCCTCGACGCGGCCGAGGCCGTACTTGTCGTGGTTGACCCGGTCGCCCGGCTCGAGCACGAGCAACGGTCGCTTGCCGGCGCCCGAACGCGTGGGCGACGGGCGCGGCGTGCCGAACCTTCCCGCCCCGCTCACCGGCGCGGGCATTGACGGGCCCGGATCCGTGCGCCGCCAGTCGATCAGATGCTGCGGAATCTCTTTGAGGAAGCGCGATTCCGGATTGAGCATCGGCTGCCCCCACGACGAGCGGACCTTGGCCCGGCTGACGTAGAGCCGTTGGCGGGCGCGGGTGATGCCGACGTACGCCAGCCGCCGCTCCTCGGAGAGTTCGGTCGGATCGCCAAGTGCCCGCATGTGCGGGAACATGCCGTCCTCCCAGCCCGTCACGAACACCACGGGAAACTCGAGCCCCTTGGCGGTATGCAGCGTCATCATCGTCACTACGCCCGCGCCATGCTCGGGCAGTTCGTCGGCGTCGGCGACCAGCGACACTCGCTCCAGGAACTTTGCGAGCACCCCGGTGTCGGGGATGTCTTCGTCCTCAGGCTCGCCGGCCGCCTCAGCGTTGGCCAGGTCGGTGCTGAATTCGTGTGCGACGCTGACCAATTCGTTGAGGTTATCGAGCCGCGCGAGATCCTGCGGGTCGTTCGACGATTCGAGCTCGGTGCGGTAGCCGGTGCGATCGAGCACCGCCTCGACGAGCTCGCCGAGTTCACCGTCGAGGCGGCCGCGCAATTCATCGATCATGGTGACGAAGGCTGCAATGGCCTTCTCAGAGCGTGTGTTCAGCATCGGCACCTTGCCATCGGCGGCCACCTGCAGTGCGTCGTTGAAGCTGGCGCCGGTGTTCTCGGCGTACACCGCAACACACGCCTCGGCTCGATCGCCGATACCGCGCCTCGGGGTGTTCAGGATGCGTCGCATGCTGACCGAGTCGCCGGGATTGTCCAGCACCCGCAGGTACGCGACGATGTCGCGGATCTCCCTGCGTTCGTAAAAGCGCACTCCACCGACGACTTTATAGGGAATGCCGGCCCGAATGAACACCTCCTCCAGTGCACGCGAGGAGTTGTTGGTGCGATAGAAGACGGCGACGTCGTTATAGGTGATATCGCCAGCCCCACGAGCACCGTCGGCCAGTGCGTCGATCTCTCCTGCGACGAACCGCGCCTCGTCGTGCTCGTTGTCGGCGACATAGCCGACGATCAGCTCACCCTCACCGGAGTCTGTCCACAACCGCTTCTCGCGGCGGCCCGCATTGCGCGAGATCACCGAGTTGGCCGCGGACAATATGTTCTGTGTCGAACGGTAATTCTGTTCCAGCAGAATCGTTGTGGCGTTGGGGAAGTCGCGTTCGAAGTCCTCGATGTTGCGGATGGTCGCACCGCGGAAGGCATAGATGGACTGGTCCGCGTCGCCGACGACGCACAACTCGGCAGGTGCCACGGCGGCCGGATCGTCTCCCGGGCTGTCCCTTCCCACGAGCTCGCGCACCAGGACGTACTGCGCGTGATTGGTATCCTGGTACTCGTCTACCAGGATGTGCCGGAACCGCCGCCGGTAGTACTGCGCGATCTGCGGAAAGGCCTGCAGCACAGCGACTGTCTCGCCGATGAGGTCGTCGAAGTCCAGAGCGTTGGCCGCACGCAGGCGTCGTTGGTACTCGCCGAAGACGTCGGCGATGATGCGCGGCAGCTCCTCACCGGCCTCCGACGCCTCGGCCGCCGCCTGTTCGGGGCCGATCAGCTCGTTCTTGTGGTTGGAGATTCCGTTGGCCAGCAACCGCGGCGAGTAGCGCTTGGTGTCCAGCCCCATGTCCTTGCCGATCATCAGCAGCAACCGCCGCGAGTCGTCGGCGTCGTAGATCGAGAAGTTCGAGTTCAGCCCGGGTAGCAGCGAGGCCTGGTTGCGCAGGATCCGCACACACGTGGAGTGGAACGTCGACACCCACATGGACCGAGCGCGCGGGCCTACCAGGTTGACCACCCGCTCGCGCATCTCGGCTGCGGCCTTGTTGGTGAACGTGATGGCCAGCACCTGCCCGACACCGACCTCGCGGGCGGCGAGCAGATAGGCGATCCGCCGGGTGAGCACAGCCGTCTTGCCCGACCCCGCGCCGGCGACGATGAGCAACGGCGCCCCCTCGTGCTGCACCGCCTGACGCTGCTGGGGGTTCAGCCCGTCGAGCAACTGTTCGGTCTCTGTGGCCGCGGAGGAGATAACCATTTCATTACCGAACTTACCGCTGCACAGCGACACCTTTGCGCCGGCGTGGCCCTAGATGGCACACTCAATACATGCTCCTGCAGCAAGGTCGATTTTTCTTCGGGTATCCGCCAGCGGTACCCGTGGTCTAGCTGCTTCAACGAGCCCCGCGGTCCGCTTCTGGATCCGGGGCTCGTCTCGTGTGTGAGGCCCGAAACCGGAGGGATCAGATCTCCACACGACAGAATACGAGGACAACGAAGATGACAATTCAAGCGATCGAAGCCGAACAGGTGCCAGACATAGACGATCTTCGCCAGGAAATCGACCGCTTGGACGCGGCGATCCTGGAAGCGGTGAAACGCCGCACCGAGGTCTCCAAGCTCATCGGCAAGGCCCGGATGGCATCCGGCGGTACCCGCCTGGTGCACAGCCGTGAGATGAAGGTCATCGAGCGCTACAGCGAACTCGGCCCCGAAGGCAAAGACCTGGCGATGCTGCTGCTGCGCCTGGGCCGCGGCCGCCTCGGCCACTAGACGCGCAGGCGCCTGACTCACCCAGGCATAGTCCGACTGCTCGTCCTATGGTCGAGATCGACGCCAGGGCTGTGCACAGCCGTGGTGTCGAAATGATTCATAGGAACGTGCACGGCGGTGTCCCGAGGGCCTTCCCGAAACCGCTAATGCAGCGCGTCGGTGAGCCACGGCGTCAACCACTTCACCGCTTGCGGTGTCGGATGTACGCCGTCGCTGCGCATGCGGATGCCGTCGACCCAGTTGGTGTAGACGCCGTTCGGCCCGAGCTTGTCATTCAGGTCGAGCAGCGTGACGTTCGGGCGCTTCTTGACGACGCTGCGTAGTAGCGCGTTCCACTCGTCCACGCGATCAGGGTCGTCCTCGGGATACAGGCTGCCGTCCGGCTTTTCGGCACGCCGGTTGTAGGGCTCGGTGGTGACCACGATCCGCGCCCCCGTCGAACCGAGAATGTCCAGCGCGCGGTTGAGTTCGCCCCGCAGATACTCCTCGTAGCCGGCCTCGCCGATGTCCGTCCAGCGGCCCTCATTCATCCGGTCGACGACCTCCCAGCGACCGACGACCATCAGCACCACGTCGGGCCGGTCATGGCTGATCCGCTGCGACCACCGGCTCGGCCAGGCGTCGCACTCGGGCTTCTGGTTCAGCGTCTGGCCGACATACCGGTAGGGCCCGCCGCGGGCGATACCGCACCCGATCGTCGTGTAGTTGGTGAACGCGAGTCCCGGCGTCGGCGGTAGGTACCGCATCATCGTCCACGCGACCGAATCGCCGAACACCGCGACGGTCCGGGTGCCGGGGTCGTGTGCCGACGGTCTGCGGACTTCGACGGGCACCTCCGGTGCCACCAGCGCCGCAGAATCGATCGCCGGCCCCAGCGACATCTCGGGTTTCACACCCACCGGCAACACCGTCATCGTGACCACCGCGGCGGTCGCGACGGTTGCACCTGCGAGCGGGAGCATCGGGACGAACACCGGTCGCCAGCGACGGATCGGTTGTTCCACCAACCACCACGACGCCGCGGCCAGCGCCACCGTCACCGCGCAGCGCACTGCGAACAGCGGCCAGCCCGACCACCCCGTGCGCTCGCCGTTGAGGACCAAGAAGACCGGCCAGTGCCACAGGTACACGCCATAGGAGATGGTGCCCAGTCCCACCAGCGGCCACCACGACAACGTCCGCGCGACGGGCCCCTCCTGCTCCAACGCAACGGGTGCGACGACGAGCACGGCCGCGATGGCCACCACGATCAGCAGCCCGCTACGGAAATCTCTGACGCTGCCCGTCGCGTAGTGCGCCGCCGCGGCCAGCACGGCCAGGCCGATGAACGGCAGAATCCGCGCGACGATGTGGCCCCGGCGCGTCCTTATCAGCGAGCCACCGTCGTTGAGCACCGACCAGTCCCGAACGAACATTGCGGCCGCGGCGGCGCCGACGAGCAGCGCCTGCGCCCGGGAGTCGGTGCCGAAGTAGATCCGGTTCAGCGTCGAGTCGGTGGTCAGCACGATCGCCGCGGTCGCCGAGGCGATGACCCCGAAGGCCGACACCACGAACACCGCCAGTCGCATGCGCGCCCAGAACAGCGCGGCGACGGCGATCAGCAGCAGCGGCCACAGCAGGTAGTACTGCTCCTCGACGCCGAGCGACCAGGTGTGCTGCAGCGGCGACGGCGGAGCCCCCTGCGCGAAGTAATCGGTGCGCTGGGCGACGAACGCCCAATTGGAAACCCAGAAGAGCGAGGCGACGGCGTCGTCCCGCAGGGTTGCCGTCGATTCGGGTGAGAAGAGTTCACGGGCGGCCACCACCGCGAGCACCATCACGAGCAGCGCGGGCAGCAATCGGCGGGCACGCCGGATCCAGAAGCCCGTCAGCCCGATGCGACCGGTGTTGCGGTGTTCGTCGAGCAACAGCGACGTGATCAGGAAACCGCTGAGGACGAAGAACACGTCGACGCCCAGAAAGCCGCCCGACAACCCGGGTATGCCGCCGTGGTCGGCAAGCACGAGCGCGACCGCGACGGCCCTGAGGCCGTCCAATGCGGGGATGCCCCGACGGCTTTCAGCGGTGCGCACTGCCGAAATCTTGCCCGCGCGGGCAGACACGAAAGTCCCCGACACGCCGTGCCGGACGGACCTTTTGCGATCCCTCCCCTAACTTCGTTGTGGGCCCAACCTTCGGTGTGGGCCCAACCGGCTCAAAGCCGCTATTTCGTCAGCGCGATGTACTTGACGTCGAGGTATTCGTCGATGCCTTCGGAGCCGCCCTCGCGTCCGAAGCCGGACTCCTTGACACCGCCGAAGGGCGCTGCCGGGTCGGAGATGACGCCGCGGTTGACGCCGACCATGCCGGCCTGGATACCTTCGGCGACGCGCAGCGCGCGGTCCAACGACTGGGTGTAGATGTAGGCCGCGAGACCGTACTCGGTGTCGTTGGCGGCGGCGATGCCCTCCTCCTCGGTGTCGAAGCCGGTGATCGGCGCGACGGGGCCGAACACCTCCTCGGAGAGGATGCGGGCGTCTGCGGGCACGTCGGCCAGCACCGTCGCCGGGTAGAAGTTGCCAGGGCCGCCGGGGGCGACACCGCCGACCGCGACGGTCGCGCCGCGGGACACTGCATCGGACACCAGATCCTCGACGGTCGCGACCTGCTTGGCGTTGATCAACGGGCCCAGCGTCGACGACTCGTCGATGCCCTTGCCGAGCGTGAACTCGCTCATCCGCTTGACCAGCTTGTCGGTGAACTCGTCGCGTACCGAGTTGGCGACGTGGAATCGGTTGGCCGCCGTGCAGGCCTCCCCGCCGTTGCGCATCTTGGCCAGGATCGCCCCGTCGACGGCGGCGTCCACGTCGGCGTCGTCGAACACGATGAAGGGCGCATTGCCGCCGAGTTCCATCGACGTGCGCAGCAGTTTGTCCGCCGACTGCTTGACCAGGGCCTTGCCCACGCCCGTCGATCCGGTGAACGTCAGCTTGCGCAGCCGGCCGTCGTCGATGAGGGCCTCGGTGACAGGTCCGGGGCTGTTGGTCGGCAGCACCGACAGCACGCCCTTGGGTAGACCCGCCTCATCCATCAGCTTGGCCAGCAGAAGCATGGTCAGCGGCGTCTCCTGGGCCGGCTTGACGATCATCGTGCAGCCGGCCGCGAATGCCGGGCCGATCTTGCGGGTCCCCATGGCCAGCGGGAAGTTCCACGGCGTGATCGCGTAACACGGGCCGACCGGCTGCTTGGTGACGAGAATGCGGCCGGTGCCCGCCGGGCTCGGCGTGAACCGGCCCGCTATGCGCACCGCCTCCTCGGCGAACCAGCGGAAGAACTCGGAGCCGTACTTGACCTCGCCCATGCTCTCGGGCAGGACCTTGCCCATCTCGAGGGTCATCAGGGTCGCGAGGTCTTCGGCGCGGTCGGTGATCGTCTCGAACACCGACCGCAGGATCTCGCCGCGTTCCCGGGGCGGGGTGGCGGCCCAGTCGCCCTGCACGGCGCACGCGGCGTCCAGCGCGGCGATGGCATCCTCGGCGGTCGCGTTCGCGACGGAGATCAGCACCGAGTCGTCGGACGGGTCGAGCACGTCGAACGTCGAGGAACCCTGGCGTTCCTCGCCCCCGATCCACAGACCGGTGGGCACAGTCGACAGCAGCTTCGCGGTATCCATTACTCCCTCTTACACCTTTGGTCATTTAGCCGCATTAGTGTCGGTTACATGACGGCCGACACATCGCAGATTCCCGACATCACCACCACTGCCGCATGGCAGGCCCTGCAACGGCATCACGACGATATCGGCAACAAGCCGATGCGCGAACTGTTCGCAGAAGATCCCGCGCGCGGCACGGAACTGTCACTCACCGTCGGCGATCTGTACATCGACTACAGCAAGCACCGCGTCACCCGCGAGACGTTGTCGATGCTCGTGGACCTGGCGCGCGCGGCAGGTTTGGAGCAGCGCCGCGACGCGATGTTCTCGGGCGTTCACATCAACACCTCGGAGGACCGGGCGGTGCTGCACACCGCGCTGCGGCTGCCGCGGGGCGCCGAGCTGACGGTCGACGGTCAAAACGTCAGCGCCGACGTGCACGAGGTACTCGACAAGATGGGTGACTTCACCGACCGGCTGCGCAGCGGCGAATGGACCGGCGCCACCGGCGAGCGCATCACGACGGTCGTCAACATCGGCATCGGCGGTTCGGATCTCGGTCCCGCGATGGTCACCCTCGGACTGCGGCACTACGCGGATGCGGGCATCTCGGCGCGGTTCGTGTCCAATGTCGACCCCGCCGACCTGGTGGCCAAGCTCGACGGGCTCGACCCCGCGACAACACTTTTCATCGTCGCGTCCAAGACGTTCTCGACGCTGGAGACGTTGACGAATGCGACCGCTGCCCGTCGCTGGCTCACCGGAGCGCTCGGCGACGCGGCAGTGTCGAAGCACTTCGTGGCGGTGTCGACGAACAAGAAGCTGGTCGACGACTTCGGCATCAACACCGATAACATGTTCGGCTTCTGGGACTGGGTCGGTGGCCGCTACTCCGTCGACAGCGCAATCGGATTGAGCGTGATGGCGGTCATCGGCCGCGAGCGGTTCGCCGAGTTCCTGTCCGGGTTCCACGTCGTCGACGAACACTTCCGCACCGCACCGCTGGAAGCCAATGCGCCGGTGTTGCTCGGCCTGATCGGACTCTGGTAC
The DNA here is from genome assembly GCA_963843135.1 of uncultured Actinomycetota bacterium. Taxonomy (GTDB): domain Bacteria; phylum Actinomycetota; class Actinomycetes; order Mycobacteriales; family Mycobacteriaceae; genus Mycobacterium. Next base: position 67,453 of record CAWJJA010000011.1, on the reverse strand, counting down.
AACGAGTTCTTCGGCGCGGAAACCCGTGCGGTGCTGCCGTATTCGAACGACCTGTCGCGTTTCGCGGCCTACCTGCAGCAGCTGACCATGGAATCCAACGGTAAGTCGGTGCGCGCCGACGGATCCCCGGTGACGACGAGCACCGGCGAAATCTTCTGGGGTGAACCGGGAACCAACGGCCAGCACGCGTTCTATCAACTCCTGCATCAGGGCACCCGGCTGGTACCCGCCGACTTCATCGGGTTCTCCCAGCCCACCGACGATCTGCCGACCGCCGACGGCAGCGGCAGCATGCACGACCTGTTGATGAGCAACTTCTTCGCCCAGACGCAGGTGCTGGCGTTCGGCAAGACCGCCGAGGAGATCGCCGCGGAAGGGACACCCCCGGAGGTCGTCCCGCACAAGGTGATGCCGGGCAACCGGCCCAGCACATCGATCCTGGCCACCAAGTTGACGCCGTCGGCGCTGGGCCAGTTGATCGCCCTCTACGAACACCAGGTGTTCACCGAGGGCGTCATCTGGGGCATCGACTCGTTCGACCAGTGGGGCGTGGAGTTGGGCAAGACACAGGCCAAGGCGCTGCTTCCGGTGCTCACCGGAGACGACTCCCCCGCCGAACAGTCGGATTCCTCCACCGACGCGCTGGTGCGTCACTACCGCACCGAACGCGGCCGCTCGGCGTAGGCGTAGCGATTTCGGTGCGCTGAGACCAGTCGCTGAGCGAACGTTTGCGCACCGAAATCACGCCTAGGCGTCCGGGTTCGGCCGAATCCAGCCAAGGATCATTGCCGGCAGGCAACCGCCGATCACCAGGACGGTGGTCGCCATCAGCCCACCGGCGTAGGCCATATCGACGTCGGTCCCCCCGGTGAGCACCGAACCGACGATGAGGTAAAAGATCGGCAGCAGCATCAGGTTCTGGGTGACGGTCAGGCCGATCGACCGCGCACTGTTGCGCTGCTGAACTTCGTACTCGTCCAGTGCCGCCTGCGGCGCATCGCCCTGCCTGCCCGACACGACCTGCAGCACGATCCACAGCGGGAAGAAGAGCAGGCACGCCGGCAGCCAAAGCAGCGGCGCCCATTGAATCCCGAACGCGCACATCACACTTACCACGGCCATGAAGGCGAACGCGACAGCCAGCGCGACCACGAGGGTGCGACGGCGTCGCTGCGTACGCCAGCCCGTAAGCGAATGCGCGTACTTGCGTTGAAACTTGAGGAATCGACGGGTGCGGTAGTCCTGGTATCGGTCGATGAGCGTCGGGTTAGTCTGCGCGGTCGAGCTGGACATCGGCTTCGCCTCCTTGTGGTGCGGGCTTTCGGTAGAGCTCGGTGGACAGGGGCGCAAATGCGGTCCGCGAGAACACCGCCTCCACGGGCAACTCGAAGACGTCGCAGATCCGGAACGCCAGATCGAGGCTGGGAAAGTGATCGCCCCGCTCCAAAGCGCCGACCGTCTGCGGGTTGACGTCCACCAACTCCGCGAGCTGCGCCCGGGTCATCCGCCGCTCCGCGCGCAGGACGCCGATGCGGTTATGGATTGGGAGGGCTGCGCCTCGCCTCACCGGACTCATGCAACATACTGTTGTGAAAACCCAACGACTTGTCAAGTCACTACAACGAGAAAGCGCAACGCGGCACCCGTCCCTGGGGACGAACGCCGCGTTGCGGTGTGCCTATGCCGAATTATCCAGCGGGAATGTTGATGCACCCGACATTCGGGAGACATCCACTCGCCCCACCCGGGCCTGCCGTACCGCCGGGTCCGACGGGCGACAGCGAGCCGCTGGCGCCGCCCGGGCCCGCAGAACCGCCGGGCCCATTGGGAATCACGCCGGAGGCACCGCCACCGTCAGCCGTGCCGACCGGGCCGTTGGGAATGGCCACGTCGGCACCGCCGCCGGCGCCTGCATTGACATTGCCAATGGAGCCACAGGGCGTGCCGTCAGCATTCACGCACGGCGGAGGCGGCGCCGGCTGTGCACCGGCGATGGGCGCAGCGGCAATCGCGGCTGCCGCGGCGCCTGCGAATAGGAAAGGCGTCAACTTCGTCAGTTTTGCGATCATGCAGATGGGCTACCACGATCGCGGGACCGCTAAACATGAAGCGTTTCTAAGCAAAACGTCGTGCAAGCCGCGGCGGGAGCACCCGCATCAGCTGCACCAGCGGTCCCCACGGCCACCACGGGACGGCGGCACGGCCGACCTCGCGCTCCATCGCATCGACCATCGCCTTGACCCCAGTCTCGTTGTCCACCATCAACAACGTCGACCCCGACTTCGCCGTCATCTCGGATTCGATGTATCCCGGCTCCAATGTGGTCACCTTGATCGGACCGCTGAGGTATTCGGCACGCAGCGACTCTCCGAGCGACGACACACCGGCCTTGCTCGCGGCGTAAGCGGCCTTCACTCCCGGCACGCCCTTGTTGCCGAGCACAGATGAAATCAGTACGAGGTGGCCACCACCGGCGGCTTTGAACATCTCGATCGCGGTCTCGATTTGCACAAGCGCCGCAATGAGATTCGTTTCAAGGGTGGCCTTGTTCGCCCACAGCTTGCCCGACCCCAACGGCGCACCCTTGCCGATGCCGGCGTTGACGACGACACGGTCAATGCCGCCCAGCTCCTCGGACAGCTCGGCGAACACCTTCGGCACCTGCTCGTGATCGTTGACGTCGAGGGTGGCCACGGCCACCGTGATGCCGGGATGTGCCGCCACCAGCTCGGCCTTCAGTTCGTCGAGCCGATCGATGCGGCGCGCGCACAGCGCGAGGTCGCGGCCCTTCGCGGCAAAAGCCCGGGCCATACCTTCTCCGAGCCCTGAGCTGGCGCCTGTGATCAGGATCCGTTGTCGAGTCACGCGGTCAGCTTATGCATGATGGTTCGGTGATCCCGAATCGAAGTGCGCTATTTCTAGGCGCGGCCCTGCTGGCCGGCCAGGTCGGTCTGGCCCCAGCCGCGCAGGCCCAGCCCTTCTACCCCTTTTATCAGCTGGTCGACACCGCGGCCCAGCGCTTGGCCGTCGCCGATCCGGTGGCAGCCACCAAGTGGATCAACGGCGGCCCGATCACAGACCCCGCGAGGGCCAATCAGGTACTCGACTCGACAGCAGAGGATGCGACAGCGCACGGCATCGCCCCCGAGTACGTGCGCACCGTCTTCACCGACCAGATAGCCGCCACCGAAGGCGTGGAGTACACCCGCTTCGGCCAGTGGAAATTCGATCCGAACACAGCTCCGACCACCGCGCCGGACCTCTCGGCGTCACGCGCGCAGATCGACGGGTTCAACAAGACGTTGGTGGATGAGATTGCCCTGCACTGGAATTCACTGCACAGCCAGGGCTGCGGCAAGGATCTGTCGGACGCGAAGGCAGCCGTGGTCGCTGCGCGTGGACTCGATCCGCTGTATCAGCAGGCGCTGTCGACGGCGACCCGCTCGTACTGCCAACCTACTTGAGCAGGCGCGACATCCGCCGGTCGGCGAGCACCTTGCCTGAAGTCTGACACGTCGGGCAGTACTGAAACGACTTGTCCGCGAACGACACTTCACGCACGGTGTCGCCGCACACCGGACAGGGCAGACCCGTGCGGGCGTGCACGCGAAGCCCTGAACGCTTCTCTCCCTTGAGCGTCGCGGCCTGCTGGCCGACGGAACGCGACACCGCATCGGTGAGCACGGAGAGCATCGCGTCGTGCAGCGCGGCGAGCTGAGCGTCGGTGAGCTTGCCTGCCGTCGCGAACGGGGAGATCTTGGCGACGTGCAGAATCTCGTCGCTGTAGGCGTTGCCGATGCCTGCGATCACCTTCTGGTCGGTGATCACGGTCTTGATCCGACCGCTGTTGGGCGCAAGCACTCTCGCGAGATCTTCCGCCGACAGATCCAACGCATCGGGCCCGAGCGCAGCGATGCCGGGAACCTTGGCGGGGTCGTCGACCAGCCATACCGCGAGCCGCTTCTGGGTTCCCGCCTCGGTGAGGTCGAATCCCGCTGCTTCCCCGGGCGTTCCGAGATGGACGCGCAACGCGATGGGCCCCTTGCCCGGCTTCAGCGGCGCCGCCGCGAGCTTGTCGGACCAGCGCAGCCAGCCCGCACGCGACAGGTGGGTGATCAGGTGCAGGTCACCGGACTGCAGACCCAGGTACTTGCCCCACCGGTTGGCGCCTGTGACCGCCTGGCCGTGCAGCACCGAGATCGCCGGGTCGAACGTCTTGAGGACCGAGAACGCCGACACGTCGATGCGCCCGATGGTCAGCCCAACGGCATGGCGACGCAGATGGTCGGCGAGCGCTTCGATCTCCGGTAGTTCAGGCATATGTCCAGTGTGCCGGTCAGCCCCGCCTGACGCGTTCGTCCTCGTCACTGTCGATCACCAGCGAGAGCAGCCAGCTCACAATCGACAGCACGATCGCGGCCCAGATCGCGGTCCACCAGAACTTGTCGATGAAAAGGCCCCAGTGCGTGGTGTGCTCGGTGATCCACGCGGTGATCCACAGCATCAGCGCATTGATCACGATGTGGAACAGCCCGAGCGTGAGGATGTAGAGCGGAATGGCGATGAACTGCACGATCGGCTTGATGAGCGCGTTGACCAGACCGAAAATCACGCCGACGACGAAGATGACGCCGACTTGCTGCAACGTCGAATCGAAGCCGTCGAACCGGATGCCGGGAACGATCAGCGTGACCACCCACAGCGCGAACCCGGTCAACGCGGCACGCAGCAGGAAGGACCCCATGCGCTCAGTCTGCCGAACGCAGTAGGTAGGTGTCCATAATCCAGCCGCGCCGGGATCGGGCGTCGGCGCGGAGTTCGGCGATTCTGTCCCCGACCTCGCCGACGGTGCCCGCAATCAGAATCTCGTCCGCCGTGCCGAGGTAGGCGCCCCACCAGATGCGAGTCTCGGCGGCGCAGCCCAAAAAGGAACAGTCCGCGTCCAGCATCACCACCGCGCTGCCTGACAATCCGTTGTCGCGCAGCTGCCGTCCTGTCGTGATGAGTACCGGCTCGCCAACATCGTTGAGCGGAATGCGATGTCGGGCGGTGAGAGCCTGGATCGCAGTGATGCCGGGGATGACGTCGTATGTCGATGTCGACGTGGGCCGCGACGGTCTCCAGGATCCGCAGAGTGCTGTCGTACAGCGACGGGTCGCCCCACGCCAGGAAGGCGCCGACCCCATCGGGTTCGAGTTCATTCACGATCGCGTCGGCCCACACCTCGGCCCGCCGGGCGTGCCAGTCGGCAACCACCCGCCGGTAGGCGGGATTGTCCGATGCGGCTCTCGCCCTTGGCGGGTCGGGAAGTTCGACGAATCGGTACCCGGGCTCGCGGATGAACCGGTCACATATCAGCCGGCGTAGAGCGACCAGATCGTCTTTGGTGTCGCCCTTGTCCATCGCGAAGAACACCTGCGTGTCGTTCAGTGCGTCGACCGCCTGAGCCGTCACATGATCCGGATCTCCGGCACCGACGCCGATGACGTGGATCCGACGAGTCACGCGGGCGAGTATGCCATGACCTGGTCGTACCGCAGGTATGCGGTACCCGGGGTATTGACATCTTGGTGTCCGGGAAATTACCGTTTCAGCAACGTCGACGAAGGGACGCTGATGACAGCACCCACTCGCCAGCAGTTCGCCCAGCGATTGCTGAAGGGCTCCGTCAAGAAGTCCTACGCGCCCGTCGTCGACATCGCCTGGGATGAGCCGCTGGATCCCGACAAGTTCTTCCTGCCGCCCGAAACCGTGTCGCTGTACGGCACACCGATGTGGGACGCGATGACGCGCGAGCAACAGATCGAACTGTCCCGCGAGGAGTTGGTGAACACGCTCTCGGCGGGCATCTGGTTCGAGAACATCCTCAATCAGGCGCTGCTGCGCAAGATGATGCATCAGGATCCGACAGCGGTTGCCACCCACTACGAGTTGACCGAACTCGGCGACGAGACCAGGCATATGGTCATGTTCGGCAAGGCGATCGAACGGGTGGGTGCCAAGCCGGTACGCCCTCGCTATTACCAGCGGTTCATCATCAACCTGCTGCCGTTCGCGTTCCAGGGGCCGGTGCTGTGGATGGCGGCGCTGATCGGCGAGGAGATCTTCGACTCGCTGCAGCGGCAGATGCTCGAGGATCCGGAGCTGCAGCCAATGGTGCAGCGCCTCATGCGGATTCATGTCACCGAGGAAGCGCGCCACATCCAGTTCGCGCGCGACGGACTGCGCAAGCGAACACCCAGCATGCGGTGGGCGCCCAAGTTCTTCGTAGCCAACATCAACGGGCTCGGCGGGTACTTCTTCCGCTACCTGTTCAGCAGCAAGGTCCCGTACCGCCGCGTCGGTCTGGACGCCCGGGCGGCCCGTCGCGTTGCGCGTCGCAGCCCGCACCGCCACGAAACGCAGATCTCGGGCTTCGCGCCCCTGGCCGCGTTTCTCGAAGAGGTCGGACTGCTGGGGCCGATCGCCCGTCGCATGTGGCGCCGCAGCGGGTTTCTTCCGATGAGCGCTTGCGCGAAGAGCAACAGCCCGATGAGCGCTTGCGCGAAGAGCAACAGCCCGATGAGCTCTTGCGCGAAGAGCAACGGCTAGCGCAATGAGCGACCTGTATGACGGGCCGGCGACGGTCGATATCGGGGCCCTCGAGCGGACGGTGCGCGTGCGTCTCTGTGGCCATCTTGATCCGATCGACGGCCGATATCACTGGCAGGGAACGGTTTTCGACGAGCTCCCCGACGGCACGAAACTGCCGCAATCGGTGAAGCTGTCGGTCGGTGAGAACAACGCCGAAGCGCGGATAACCGAGCGTCCGCCACAGGGCGGTTATTCGGTGGCAGGCGTCGGCGCTCCGCCGTTTCCGCTCGAGGAACTTGTGGTGCCGGTCCGGTAGCGGTCGCGTACGGCAATCACCAACATCACGATTGCGAAGACACCACCCGCGACTCCGGATATCAGCAGCGGGAGTTCTCCGTCCTTTCCCCACAGAAAGCCCGCCCACAATCCCGCCGCCAATATCGAAAAGCCACTGAGCCCCTGGAAGACACCCTGCGCACTGCCTTGCAGTTCCGGGCCAACGAGTGACGAAACCCAGGCCTTACCAACGCCGTCCGTGCAACCCGTGAACAGTCCGTACACCCCGATAAGCAGCCACGCGGCGAGCGTGTCAGTCGTCAGTCCCAGCCCGGTGTAGCCCACCGCGAAGAACACCAGGCCGATGCCGAACACCGCAGGCTTGCCGATCCGGTCGGCAACTACGCCCGCCGGGTAACTCGCCACCGCGTACACCGCGTTGTACGTCACATACGCGAGAATCACTTCGACCACCGAGAAGCCGATTTCGTTGAGCCGCAGTAACAGCAGCGCATCGGGAAAGTTCACCAGCCCGAACGCGACGATGATGGCCGCCATCCGCCAATAGCGTTGCGGCAATTCACCTACCATCGCGAACACCGCGCGGCGAGCACCGCTCGCCCTTGGTGTTCGTTTCTCGCGCACCAGATACACCAACGCGACACTGAGCACGGCGGGCACGACTGCCACCCACAACAGCGGTGCGATCTGATGGTCTAGCAGCTCATAGCCGACGAGTCCGAGCAGCGGACCCACCACAGCGCCGAATGTGTCCATCGCGCGGTGGAATCCGAAGACCTTTCCGCGGGCTGACGCATCGATGTCGGCGACGAGCAGCGCATCGCGAGGTGCCCCCCGAATTCCCTTGCCCAGTCGGTCGACCACGCGGCCGGCCAGCACACCCGGCCATCCGCCGGCGGCAGCGACCATCACCTTGCCCAGCGCCGCCATTCCGTAGCCCGTGGCGATCAGCGGGCGCTTCGAGTACCGGTCACCGAGAGGCCCGGCCGCAAGTTTGGTGAGTGATGCTGCGCCTTCGGCCACCCCCTCCACCGCACCGACGACTGCCGCAGGCGCGCCGAGCACGGACGTCAGGTAGATCGGCAACAGCGGATAGAGAAGCTCACTGGCAGTGTCCTGCAGAAAGGAGACCGCAGAGAGCACCCGCACATTGCGGGTGAGCCAGCTGCGCACCTACGCCATGATGCCGTGCCCGCTATTGCGGATCGTCGTGGGTGAGCGCGCGGTATCCCTTCGCGCTCGCCCGCTCCACAGATGCGCGCACCAGCGCGAAGATGAGCCCCTGCACCGCGGCGGCGATCAGCGCCTCGCGGGTCGAGCGGCTGAGGTCCTTCGGCTCCGGCGGCTCCTGATCGGACGGACTGATCCGCTGCCAGATCTCGGTGAAAGCCTTGCTCGCCAACAAACCGCCCGCCACGCTGATGGCGATCGACAGTGGCGTGTACAGGATCTTGGATGCAGCGCTCATGATCGCCGCGTTCCCGTGGCGCCCGTTTCGTCAAACCTCGGACTAGAACACGTTCTAGTATCGGCACGTGCGCTTCACCTATGCGGAATCACTGACCCATCCGAAGTACTACATCCCGCTGGCCCAGGCGGCCGAGGCGGCCGGGTTCCACGCCATGACGATCGCCGACAGCGTGGCCTACCCGTACGAGTCGGACTCGAAGTATCCGTACACCCCCGACGGGAACCGCGAGTTCCTCGACGGCAAGGAGATCGTCGAGGCGTTTGTGCTTGCCAGTGCCCTGGCCGCGGCCACGACCACGCTGCGGTTCGACATGTACGTTCTCAAGCTTCCGATCCGCCCGCCCGCGCTGGTGGCCAAGCAGGCCGGCTCGCTGGCCGCGCTGTTCGACAACCGGCTCGCCCTCGGCGTCGGCACCAGCCCGTGGCCCGAGGACTACGAACTGATGGACGTGCCGTTCGCCAGACGCGGTAAGCGGATGGACGAGTGCATCGAGATCGTCAAGGGGCTCACCACCGGTGAGTATTTCGAATTCCACGGCGAGTTCTACGACATCCCGAAGACGAAGATGTCGCCCGCTCCCACCAACCCGATCCCAATCCTCATCGGCGGGCACGCGGATGTCGTACTGCGTCGCGCCGCACGCAATGACGGCTGGATGCACGGCGGTGGCGACCTCGGCGATCCCGAGGCTCTCGACCGATACATCAAGCGGCTCAACGAACTTCGCCAGGAAGAGGGCCGAACCGGTCCGTTCGAGATTCACGCCCAGTCGCTCGACGCCTACAAGCCCGACGGCATCAAACGACTCGAGGACCGGGGCGTCACGAACATCATGGTGGGATTCCGGATGCCCTATGCCGTTGGACCCGACCCCGAACCTCTGGAGAACAAACTACGTGCCATCGAGAAGTACGGCGAGAAGGTCATCTCGAAGGTCTAGAACGACACCTGTTGCGGTTGCAGGCGGGACGTGACGTCCCCGACCAGAGTCGTGTCGTACGGGTCGATCTGCAGGGCCTGATCGTTCAATTCGAGGGCGTCGAATTCGATCCAGATCACGTTCGGACTGGTCGACAATTCGAAGAAGTACATCTTCTCGGTCAGATCGATGACTGTCCGGTATTCGGTGTTGTAGACACCGAAGTCCTGGTACGGCGCACCGAAGGGCACCGAGACATTGCGCATGATCGCCATCACGCTCGCCACCGCCTGCCGGGTATCGGCCGACTCGGGTAGCAGCGCGGCGTAGTAGGTGGCGCGCTGGAACCGGTCGACCGGATTGACGTTCCCCGGCAACGGCATATTGCTATTCGGATGCGAAAAGTCCTGCTGTCGCGATCAATGCCAGCTGTTCGTCATAGGTGGGGTCATTGGTCATGATCGGTGTACTGACGACCGTGGTGGATAACGGGTTCGCCGCCCGCGAACTCGATGATCGCCGAGTCCCCGCCGGCATCTTCGAGCGCGAAATGAATAGTGGCCTGCCGCCCGTGTGCTTCCACCATCACCGGCTGGAACGTGTCCAACAACTCCAGGGCTTCGGCGACGGTGCCAGCCTGATCGAGCAGATATTGGCCGAACAGTCCCATCTGAAGTCCCGGCCGGCCCGGATCGCGGGCACCGACATCGGTGGACTTGAGGAACAGGGCATGCATCGCCAGCCCCGCCTCGTTGAATCCGTCGACGATGCCGATCCCGTACACGGTGGTGACCAGGCTGGCATAGCGGCTGGTCCAGCGCAGCGGATTGTCCGCGACCGCGACTGCGTCACCGACCTTGCCGCCGTCTCGGTCACGCCCACGGGGAAACGCGACGATGGTCGGTTGTGTCGACTCGGGCCAGTCCATCGTGCGGCCCGCCATCACGAAATTGCCGTCGGTATTCCACAGCACCCGCGTGCACATCTACTTCGCCACCTTCCAGGAGACCGGCGTACAGCGTGACATGTCCGCCCGAGGCTTCGTGGCAGTACTCACCTGGCGGGTAGGAAAACTCATCCCCCCGGCGCGTTCGAGACCAGGGATCGGTTCTCTGGGTCAAAATTGCCCCGATAGGAGGTCCCATGTCTTCCCACTTGGAAGTCTTCAGGCCGTCGGGTCGAGAGCTGGTCCCGTTGACCGGTGAACGCGTGACGCTTGGCAAGGCCTCGACGAATGCGGTGGCTCTCGAGCACGACCCCACCGTCTCCCGGTTGCACGCCATCCTGGAAAACCACGGTTCGGCCTGGTCGATTCGTGACATGGGAAGTCGCAACGGCACGTTCGTCAACGGCGAGAAGATCGCTGCAGAGCGCGTTCTGCATTCCGGTGACGAGGTCCGCATCGGCAAGTCACGGGTGGTCTACCTGCAGGCACGGCAATTCGGCGAGCCGATTGACGAAGCGACCATCGTCCCCGACGCCGCCCAGCTCCCGCCGAGGCTGACCAGGCGCGAACTCGACGTGCTCATGGTGTTGTGCCGGCCACTGGTCTCCGATGATCCGTTTCCCGAGCCGGCATCGGTCCGGCGGATGGCGGGCGAGTTGTACGTGACCGAGGCAGCCGTCAAGCAGCATCTGCAGAATCTCTACGACAAGTTCGCCATCCCCACGGAGGGGGATCGCCGGGTCCGTCTTGCCAACGAGGCGCTTCGGCGCGGCGCCGTCACGATCGCCCAGCTGCGCGACAGCGGGAGCTAGCTGAAGTCGAGTGCCTCGACGGTGGCCACCGGACCTTCATGGCTGGGCCGGTCCGCGCCTCCGATGGCGTAGACGGTCGAGTCGACCCCGGCGACCGCTTCGCCGTGCACCGGCGTATTGATCGGCGCCTGCGTCGACCACTTCCCCGTGGAGATGTCATACATCTCGACTGTCGGCAGCACTCGCGTCGGTTCTTCGCCACCCACGGCGACGATCCGGCCGTCAACAAATGCGGCGCCGAAGCTCCCCCGTGGGGTCGGCATGTCCGTGAGCTTCTCCCAGGTACCGGATTCCGGATCAAACCGCTCGAAGGCCGCCATGTTCTCGTCGGCGCTCAATGCCCGACCACCCACCGTGTACATGTAGACGCCATCTGACACTGCGGCCATATGTTCACGCGGGGTCGGCATGTCGGCCGCCGGCGTCCAGGACTCGCCGTCGAAAACCTCGGTTTGTGGGACGAGCTGTTTGTCGTCCTGCCCTCCTACGACCACGAGCTTGTCATCGACGACCGCCGCCCCCGGCGCAGCCCGCGCATGTTGGAGGCTCGGCAGCTCCTCCCACTTCCCGTTGCGGAAGGCGAACACCTTGTTGGACGCGTCGGCGACGGTGTCGGTGGCACCACCGAGGACGACCACCTCGCCGCGGAACGCGGCCGCCGTCGCGTGATTCAGCGGAATGGGCAGCGGCGGAAGCGATTCCCACTCTCCGGTCTTGGGGTCGAAGCTTTCGAAGGTGTCGAGCGTTTCGGCGTGACCCAGCATGCCGCCGGCGATGTAGATCTTTCCGTCGAGCACCGTCGAGGCCACCATCAACCTCGCGGTCGGCGCATCCGGCAACGACCGCCATTCCGCCGCAGGCTGCGGCTTGCGCGGTGCGAGCTTCAGCGCTTCTGCCGACGCCGTGACCTGGTTGTCGGCGGCAGCGGTCGACCCGCCGATCGCGTACACGGTCTTACCCACTGCCGCGACCGCAGAGCCGTGCCGCGCGGTGGCCAGGTCTGGCAGGGCGGTCCATGTCGCCGTGGTGAGATCGAGCGCGTCCACGCTGTCGAGGACCTGCCCCGACGACATGCCCCCGACCGCCACCAGCCGGGCGTCGGTGATCGCGACGCCAAAGTCGCTGCGCCCCTGCGGAAGCGCGGGCATGGTCGTCCAGGTGTCTGCAACGGGGTCATAGGCCTCGACAGCCGTCGAGTCCGAAGTGCCATTGGCGCCGCCGACGGTGTACACGAGCTTGCCGTCGGACGCCGCGCCGGCCATCTTGCGTGGCGTCGGCATGGGCGCACCAAGCCTCCACCCGCTGCCGTCGTATATCTCGGTGGTGTTCAGCAGCTTGCCGTTTGCATCGACACCGCCGGTGACGACGAGGAGGTCGCCGACGACGGCGGCCGCCGCGGCCGCTCGAGGCTGCAACAGTGGCGGCAACTCCACCCACTTGCTGTTGACGACCCGCCATACCTTGTCCGTCGCCGCTTCACGATTCGTTCCGTCGGTGCGCCAACCGCCGAGAACGACCGGGGTGTCCTCCCACGTCACGGCCATCGCACGCTGCACCGGAACCGGTAGCTCCTCGCCGCCCTTCCAGCTGTCGAGTGCGGGGTCGAAGCCCTCGTGCGCCGCGCTGACACGGTTGCCTGCCGCCAAGCCGCCGAAGACCCAGATCGTGCCGTCGGCGTCGGTGGCCGCTACCGCACCTCGGGCAACGCGCGCATCCGCGACGGGTTCCCATCCCGGCTGCATCTCGACGGCCGGTTGCCTCGGGCCCGCTTGCCCTGCGCCGCCGTCGTCGTCCCGCGAAGACGTGAATATGACGACGCTGGCGACCACCAGAAGCACCACTGCCGCAGCGGCGCCGATCATGATCAGGAGTCTCTTTTGATTGCGCCTGTCCGGCGTGGCCGCGGGCTCGGCAGCGGGCTGCGGGGGTGGGGTGGCCGGCGGGACCGGCGGCCCGGGCGGGACTTGCTGCCAGGGCACGTTGCCCAGGTTGACCGATGTGGTGGGCGCGAACATGTTCGGATCCGGCTGCGGGGTCGCGCCTTGCGGAATGACCGGCGATACGACGGATTCAGACACCTGGGGACCGGGTCCGGACACCTCGGCACCGGATAACGGCAACCGGGCGCTGGGTGCCGACGGTGCCGACGTCTCAGCACGGCCGGGAAGCCCCGAGAGCGGTAGCGCTTGGGTACCGCCCGTCGGCTCCAGCTCGCCGCCGGGATCGTTGAGTGCCATCGGATCCGCCGTCAACCCGTTGTGGCGCTGCGCCAGCTGAAGCTCACGGCCGAATTCCGCCACTGACGACTGGCGTTCGTCGGGCTCTCGTGACATCGCCTTTTCGATCGCAGCGCAGACATCTGTGGGGATTCCGTGCGGACGAAGATCCGGCACCGGCGTCGACGTTATGCGCAAATAGTGCGCGATCAGATCCTCGTCGGCCTTGCGCTCATGCGGCGGCCCTCCGGCAATCAGCGCGTAGAGCGTGGCACCGAGGGAGTACACATCGGCGACGACCGTCGGCGGATTGCCGGCCAGCACCTCCGGCGCGGTGTAGGACAGCGTGCCGGTGAAGAACCCGGTCACCGTCTTGTACCCACCGGCGATTCGCGCGGTTCCGAAGTCGCTCAGTTGCGGTTCACGGTAGTCGTTGAAAAGCACGTTCGCGGGTTTGATATCGCGGTGCAAAGTGCCTGTGCGATGCGCGGTCTCAAGCGCCCCACACAATTTCACGCCCATCCGCAATGCGTCGGGCCACGCGATACGGCCCTCTCGGCGCAGCCGCTCCGCGAGCGAACCCACTGCGTGATAAGGCATCACGATGAACGGCCGTCCATTTTCGGTGACGCCGACCTGAAGGATGTTCACGATGTTCGGGTGACCCGAAAGCGCTCCCATCGCGTAGCCCTCGCGCAGAAAACGTTCACGGTCGGAATCGTCGAGATCGGATGCAAGCACCTTGATGGCGACAGTCCGCCCGAGTGACTTCTGGAAGCAGCGATAGACGACGCCGCTGCCGCCCCGGCCAACTTCGACGGCGTCATCGAACCCGGCGGCTGCCAGTTCAGACGCTATCCCGCCCGCCATGTGCCTATCGTCCTCCCGTGATCTTCCCAACGAAGATGCTTCGCCCAACGTACCCAGCAATGCCGCCGCAAGCAGGGCATTTGTTGTTTCGCTGTAGGCACGGAGTTGGCGGCCAAAAGGTTCAATGACCCCTACGGCAGCTGGCGCGGGCCACTCCCGGACAACTGGCGGAGACCCCAGCCGGTCCGTGGGTCACGCGGAATCCCTCGGTCGGGCGGTCGTAGCCCGAGCCTCGGAGGCAAAGATGTTGAGCCCCATGACTCGCGACAGATAGGCGGTGGCGCGTTGGCCGCGCACGCTGTTGCCGGCCTCATCCAGGGGCGGGGAGAAAGTGCCGATGCCCGCCTTGCCGGGCGCGATCGTGACGAGCCCACCGGCCACTCCCGACTTGCCCGGTAGGCCGATCTCGAAGAGCCACTCACCGGAGTGCTCATAGGCACCAGTGGACGCCAGGATCGCGAGCGTGTCGCGGCATACCCCCGACGAAACCACCCGCCGTCCGGTCACCGGGTTGACCCCGCCGTCGGCGAGTGTCGCGCCCATCACCGCCAAGTCCGCAGCGGTCACTCGAAGGGCGCACTGTCGGGTGTAGACGTCGACCACCGCCGACGGTTCCACGTCGATGCGCCCGTAGCTTTCGAGCAGTCCTGCGAGTGCGCGGTTGCGGTGGTTGGTCTCCGACTCCGACCGGTACACGGTGTCGTCGATCTCCAGTGGCCTACCGGCGAATTCCGAAAGTCCGGCCAAGATGGTGCCCCACTGCTCGTCGGGAGTAACTCCTGCGACGAGCGCGGTCGTTGCGAGCGCGCCCGCGTTGACCATCGGGTTCATCGGATGGCCGTCGTTGAGTTCGATGGCCATCACCGAATTGAACGGCAGACCGGTGTTGTTGACTCCGATCCGATCAGCCACCACCTGGTGGCCGTACGCCTCGCACACCAGCGCGTAGACGAACGCCTTGGAGATGGACTGAATCGAGAACTCGATGTCGACGTCACCGGCCGAATGCACAGAACCGTCGCGTCTCGACGACACAGACGGCGAACCAGTCCGGGTCGGCCCGAGCCAGTACGGGAATGTAGTCGGCGACCACGCCACCGTCGTCGGCTTTGCAACGCATGTGAGCGGCTGCGACCAGCGACTCGATCTCAGACCACGCAGGTAACTCACCGGTGTATGCCTGCTGTGCGACATCGTCGACCCCGACATCCAATGGTCGCCCGCCCTTCTCCGGCGCACAACGCTGCGGGGCAGCGTAACTCGTGCGGACCCGGCTCAGCCTAGGCAGATCCACCGCTGGCGCACAGCATCTTCGCCGCGCTCGACCGAATGACTTTGCCGCCTGCCGAAGGCCCGTCGCTGCCCAACCCCACACCGTCTACGGGTATCCGAGCCGGGGTTGTGTTCATCGGAGATCTACTCCCAAACATCTGGCGGAGATGCAGTATTCGAAGTGTGCGCTATTCGTCACCGCATTATCTGTAGCTCAAAGCGCGATCTCCTCGGTCGTAGGAACTGCCGCATCACTGGTGACGATCGTCTGAGCAGTGCAGGGTGAGGCACCGGTCGACGACGTGCCGCGGGAATCCGCTCAATCGGTGACCGCGCGGCATCGGGCTGTCTGCGGGTGTCAGGTGCCGGCACCTCCATCGAGTAGCCAGTGGTGGCGCATGTGCATTGCCCGTTCAATTGCACCGACCGCCGCGCCGAATCCCAATGTGAGGTTGAGCCACAATGGAAGATGCACGGGTGATTCGAAGGGGCCGATGCCCCGCCTTGACGACGCCTGTTTCAACGTCGCCACCGCGCTTCACCTCGATCGTGTGCATGACCTGTCGGCCGTCAACCCGGAGTGCGATCGACATGACCTATCGTCGTGTCATCTGCCACCAGCGGAAGGGCTTGAGTGGGCGCCCGTCACCTGGCTTCACACGCTTGACGAGCCGACGTTCGTTCCAGCTCGGGCTCACTGCGCCGGCTCCGCCGCCGGGTAGGCCGCCGGCGTGCGGGCGGGCCCACTCTTGCGGGTCATCCACCACACAGTCGCGGTGATGAGCATCAAAGCGGCGCTAGGCACCAAGTTCGCCATCGAGCCGACCGCCTCGCCTCGATTCGCCAGCTGCGCGCCGATGTCAAGAGTGCAGGGTCGTGGCGAGCACGAGGAACGCAACGTTGTACACGCCGTGTAGGACGACGGCGACCTCGAGGCCGCCGGTGCGCCAGGTGACGATCGCCGTCGACGAGAACAGCACCAGGTACGACGTCAGAAGGAACGGATCGAGCGTGCCGTGCGCGAGCGCGAACAGCACGGTCGTGGCGACGATGCCGAGGATCGCGCCGGAACGCGCCTCCCGCGTCCAGCTACCGAGTACGCGAAAAAGCAAGCCGCGGAAACCGTATTCCTCGCCCGCCGCCGCGAGCGGGGTGAGCACCATGCCGATGACGAAGAACGCCACGAGATCCGCAGTCGCCCACGGCACGCTGCCGCTTTCATCCAGATAAACGAGGGCGACCGCGATCAGTACCACGGGTCCGAATACAAGCAGTGCCCTACCGAACACTCCGTAGCGGAAGCGCCCCGCCACGGAGTGCAACGACCTCGGCGGCACGCCGTAGAGCACACGTTGCAGGAGCATGCAGTACGGGATCAACAAGGCCAACGACAGTGCGCCGGCTGCCTGCTTCAACGGTGTCGAAGGACCGGAACGTCCGAACAACTCCCGGTCGACGATCACCGATAGTCGCGTCCAGGAGCACTGCGAAGCCAATTAACCCGATCACCAGCAACGCGATGGCCACGATGCCACGCAGGATGCCACGACGCGCTCCCGCGTACACGCGGTGATACTCGACGCTGGCCGGGACCGGCGGCGTCGGTGCGGGATCATCGCTCTGCAGGATCCAGCGCTGGGTCATGGTGTTCATCGTTTGTTTCCTTCGATAATCGGCGGGTGTCAAACCGCAGACAGGCCGTATTGTCCTGCGCGCTAGGTAATTTCGCTCACGACTGCCGATATCAGCGCGCGCCGAGGGCGCCGTTGATGGCATCGACGACGTCTTTCGGGTCGTCGACGGTCAGGACCAGTCGGTCGAAGCGTTCGGCGTCATCGAGGGCGATGACGATCGCACGGTCGTATCCGGAGACGTTCCAGAATTGCTTCCTACCGCCTGCGTGGAACGTGCCGGCGAACTTGCCGGGCAATCCGAGGCCGGGACCTCGCCACCCCTTCGGCTTCTCTCGCATGCCGGGGTCGAAGGCTGCTCCTCGCACCCGCTCAAGAGGGAACTGCAGGCGCCGTGTGAACGACCAGACCTTGTTGAACCCCGTCGGCTCGACCACGAGGTGCTCCGCTGTCACGGTGACTCGGTTGATGCTCATGCGAAATCTCCTTCGTCGTAGTCCTGCGCGGGTCAGCAGCCGAACTCCCAACTGCCCCTGGTCACGTCGAGGCGGCTGACATGTAGCCGACCGACGGCGGACCGGCCGCGCGCTAGCACACTGTACTAGTCCGGACCCAAAGTAGCACAGTGTGCTAAGAACGGCAGTGGAGGTGCTGACCCGATGAGCGAGCCGACGAAACAGAGCACGCGAGACAAGATCCTGGTCGCCGCGGCGACCATGCTCGGCGAGGAGCCGACCTCCCGGCTCAGTGTGCGCACCGTCGCCAAGCGCGCCGGAGTCAGCGCTGGGCTCGCTACGCCACTTCTTCCCAACTCAGCAGGCGCTTATCGACACCGTGATCGCCGGAATCTATGACCTCGACATCCCCGACGACCCGATGCAAGACACCACCAGCGACCCGGGCGACCGTCTCGTGGCCTGCATGCAGCTCCTGCTGTCACAGGTGGGTACGGGCGAGCGGGCACGCGAGCACTGGCGCGCCCTACACGACGCGTACGTCGCATCGCCACCGTCCGCGGATGCCACCCATGCCTTTCTCGCGCTCGAACGCCTTACCATGGACTACATCGCGCGTTGGCTCAGCACCTTGCGCGACGAGGGAGCGCTCGCGTCCGGCGATCTCGATGTGCAGGCGCGGTTCCTGAACACCGTGATCAATGGACTTTCATTCGAGCGTGCCCTCCCAGGTGACTATGAACGGCTTACCTTCGAGGCTCATACGCTCCGCACTGCCGCTGACATCATCCTGCAGCGCAGAACGTGAACTGCTGCGAACAGAGCACAAGAATCGAGATAGGAAGTGACGGCTCTCGTTTCCCCACCAACGACGAGGCGGATTAGCTCTCGCACAGCGTTGTTCGACGGTGTCGTGGCAGAGATGTCAGCGTCGGCAGGGACAGCAGCGGCGTGGAGGCGTTGCCCCAGCGCCGAGGTCATTCCGCCACTTGGCCAACACCGTTCAGAATCTGATACGCAGCATCGACGCGTGCGGCGTTCGGGTAGTTCTTGTCGGCCAAAAGAATCACCGCGAGGCGTTCTCGAGGGATGTAAGCCGTAGGAGCCGAAACCATTGGTGGAACCGGTCTTGTTGAACAGTGCCGACGGATCCGGTGGGACGGTGTGTCCAGCCACTCGATTTGGCGGCGCTGGGCTGCCATGGCGTCGGAATTACCTGCGATCAAGGCGGTTTGGTGAAGAGACGTGGGCAGATCTCCCAGCCCAGGCCTTGTGTCGTGCCGTTGGCTCGGTAGTAGCCGGTTTGAGTTGTCGCGATCGTGCGGCGCCACGGCTCATCGCGACCATCGGGCTGCATGGCGGCGGTTACGAATTCGACGAGATCGTGCGCGGTCGTCTTGATGCCGTAGGTCTCGGCGCCCAAAAGGCACCGGGTGTCACCCGTGTCGGTGCGTTGGTCTTCGTGTATCCCTGCGGGTAGCGGGCCATCCTGTTGCTCGGAATCTGAATGTAGGTGTCGTTGAGAAGTTCTTCGGGCAGCGGGAGCTCGGCAAAGTCCGCGGGTCCCGAGAGTGCTCCGTTTCACACGTTGTAGGAATAGACGCGACAGGAGCCCGACAATCACTCGCAGAAGTAGTGCAGAGGACGCGAGTTCACTGGCCGCGGGCAACCCCCGAATGTGGTCACAACAACCATTGAGCAAGCGGATGGACGAGGTATCTCAGCGAGAAGGCCTCGTACACCGCTCCGGCGACGAGCAGGGCGACAGCAGACATGGCGAGCCAGCCGAGCTGTCGCAGTCCTTGAAGATAACCCTGTCGTCGATTTTGAGCTCCCGTGATCTGCGGGCACAGCCAGCACCTACCGAGCAAGAACACACCCAGCAAGAGAAGAATGTAAGCCTGGAACTCGATGATCAACGTGAGGGAGTGCGGGATTAGAGCCACCCAGCCGATGTCAACCGCAGGGACGAGAGTCAGTCCTGTCGTGAATGCCCAGTATGCGAACAGCGGGATACCCGCGAAGGGCACGACGATCGACGGCACCACGATCGTCAGTGCGCCCATCTTCACGGTGTTCACCGCGAAAATCGTCAGCGCGAAGTGCCAGGGCTTGTCGATCAGCGACTGAACGAGATCCGCCGTGCCGTCCTCGACCAACCGTGTGTGCTGCGTTCGGCTGAGACGAGGGAACAGGATGCCGACGATGAAACCGACCAAGAACAGCCCATAGGCGCCCACATTCAACACCAGGTAGGCGCGGGCGTTGGCGCGCACGAGGCCAAATGGCCGCCACGTAGACGACCTGGACGTCATACCAGAAGATGAAGTCAAATCTCCCGCTCCTTATCGCTTCGGGTAGCCGCTACTTAGTACGCTGTACTAGTAGCGGACCCGAAACGTTAGCACGCTGTGATAAACCTGCTTTGAGAGTGTGCTGACCGATGCGTGAGTCGACGACCGGGAACACGCAGTCCGTATTCTGATCGCCGCACCGACGATGCTTGGCAAGGATCCGACCCGACGACTTGGCGTACGGGCGGTCGCGGCGTGCGAGGGGTGCGCGCCGGATCTCTGAGGTACTTCTTTTCCACCCAACAAGCGTCGATCGGCATCTACTGCAATAACTCCCAAACGACTTCGGACGGCGCCTTGTCCGGTCGTAAACCTCGCCAACTCGGTTGGCGCAACCTGTCGTCGGATGTCCGCTCGCTGAATCGCACCTCGCCGACCAGCTCGGGGCGGACGAACGTGACACCCCTGGCATCGAGCTTGGAAAGACGTGCGTTGAAGGGTGATTCGTCGGTCTCCAGCGGCTCGAGGACGCCCTTGAGCTTCGTCAGCTCCTTCTCCGTGAACCCCGTGCCCACGCGGCCGACGAACTGCAGGCCGCCAGCCGGATCATCTGAGTCCGGGATGCCGAGCATCAACGCGCCGATACCACTCGAGCGGCCGCCCTCGCCCCGGCGCCACCCGCCGATCACCACCTCCTGGGTGTTCCAGATCTTGTCCTTGATCCACGACGACGACCGCCGCCCCGGCTGGTAAGTCGCGTCGAGTTTCTTCGCGACCACGCCCTCCCACCGCTTGCCGCGTGCGAACTCGAGGGCTTCGGGACCGTCGCCGGCTATCTGCGGCAGGCACGATCAGGCCGCCGCCGGAGGCCAGCGCTTCCAGCAGGCGGCGGCGATCGGAGTATTTGGCTTTGAGAAGGGATCGTCCGTCGAGATAGAGGATGTCGAACGCCCAGAACTCCACCCGGGTGGATCGAGCGCGGTTCTGCATCTCGCCGAAACTGGGCACCCCGCGCTCGTCGAGCGCCACAGCTTCACCGTCGAGAATCGACCTGGTGATCCGCGAGATCGGCTGCGAGCGCGGCGAATTGCGGATACTCGTCGGTGACGTCGCGGCCACGGCGGGACCGTAGGTTGAGCCGGCCGTGATTGGCGTCGACCAGCACCCGGTAGCCGTCCCACTTGCCCTCGAACGCCCATTGCGCCGAGGTCAACTTCTCGATCGAGCCTTCCGTGGCGAGCATCGGCGCCAAATCGCTCGCCTGCGGGTTGGCTTGTTCCTTCATGCGGTGCGCCAGCCAGTTCTTGCCGTTCGTCTGGATCAGCGCGTAGCGACCGTCGATCTTCTTGCCGTGCAACGTGATGATGACTTCGCCGCCCTTCTCAGGGCCGTCCGGGGAGTGGTCACGGAATTTCTCGGTCTCGTAAGTGCCGGTGTCCCAGAGGATCACCTTGCCGCCGCCGTACTCGCCCTTCGGTATCTCGCCCTCGAAGGTGCCGTAGTCGAACGGATGGTCCTCGGTATGCACGGCCAGGTGGTTGACCGACGGTGTGTCGGGCAGGTTCTTCGGCACGGCCCAGCTGACGAGCACACCGTTGCGCTCCAACCGGAAGTCGTAGTGCAGCCGCCGCGCGTGGTGTTCCTGGATGACGAAGAAGTCGTCGTTTCCAGCGGTCGGCGCGGCGTTGGGGACGGGTTCGGGCGTCTTTCCGGCATCGCGCATGCTGCGGTAGGTGGTGAGCGCGTCCGCCACTGGCGCGTCGGCGTCCATGTCGGCCAACAGGTCACCGTCGCGGTCCAACCGCTCGAGTACCTCGTCGAAGCGCAGGTGCCGCAGTTTCGGATCGTCGATCTCGTCCCAGGTGCGGGGTGCGGCGACGGTCGGATGTTCCCGTCCGCGAAGTGAATACGGCGCAATCGTCGTCTTGGCCGCACTGTTCTGGCTCCAGTCCAGGAACACCTTGCCGGTGCGCAGGCTCTTCGTCATGGTCGCGGTGACCTGCTTGGGCATCGCCTGCTCCAGCTGCTGCGCCACCCGCTTGGCGAGCACCGACGCACCCCGCGAACTGATCGGGTTCGGCCAGCGGCACATAGAGATGCAGTCCCTTGCTGCCGCTGGTGAGCGGAAAAGTTGTCAGGCCGATGTCGGCGATGAGATCGCGCACCTCATGAGCCACCTTGCACAACTGCCGAAACGTGACCCCTTCTCCAGGGTCCAGGTCGAAAACCACGCGTGTGGCGAGCCCCGGCGTCTGCTCGGCTCCTTCCTCTCTGGTCCAGGTGCTGACGAATCGCCATTGCGGCACGTGCACTTCCAACGACGCCTGCTGCGCAATCCACGCCAGCCCCTCGGCGCTGTTGATGATCGGATAGGTGGTGGTGCCCGACTTGTGGGTGATCGAGCCACGCTCCAGCCAGTCCGGCGCGGACGAGGCCAGCTGCTTCTCGAAGAACGCCGGCTCGTCGACGCCGTTGGGCCAGCGCTTGCGGGTCACCGCCCGGCCCGCGATGTGCGGGATCATCGCCTCGGCCACGTTGATGTAGTAGTCGAACACCTCGGCCTTGGTGGTACCCGTCGCCGGGTACAGCACCTTGTCCGGATTGGTCAGCTTCACCCGACCGAACTGATCCACCACAACACGGTATTACCCGGCGTAGCGTTGGACTATGACGAGAATCTTTGCGGCGTGCCTGCTAGCGGGCGCAGCCATCGTCTTCTCGGCGCCGCACGCAGTCGCCGACCCCTATGACCTACTCCCCTACTGCTCCGGTGATCAGACGCCGATGGACAACAACTGCCGGCCGATGGCGCACCAGGAGGTCACCCACGGTGGATCCGGCTTGAGCCCGAGCCTGCCGAGCGGCCTGGACCCGACCAACCCGGCCGTCGTCGGCTAACGCGCTACGAGGCGTCGTCAGGCCGCGTTGGGTTCTGGCCCGCCTGGCTCGTGCGGATGACCCCTGTTTTCTGCTCGCGATTCGTTTTCTGCTGATGGTTCGTCGTCGGGTGGCCGATGTAGTCGTTCGGGTCGGTGGTAGTCGTTGATTCGGGCCTGGCCGGTGTCCAGCGGTGCCGGTGGGATCCATTCGACGTCGTTGTTGGTATTGATTCGAGTCGTCCACCCGCCAGGGCCGACCATGCGGTTATCCGGTCCGCACGCCAGACCGAGGTCATCGACGTTGGTCTGCCCGTCATCGGCCCAATCTCGGGCGGCGTGATGGACTTGGCTGCCGTAAGCGGGCACGGTGCATCCCGGTTTGGTGCAGCCCCCGTCACGAGCGATGAGCATGATCCGCTGCGCCGGGGAGGCGACGCGGCGGGTGCGGAACAGATCCAGGGCCGAGCCGGTGGCCTTGTCGAAGACCGCGAGGTATTGGTTGGCGTGAGCGGCCATTCGGACCACATCGCCGATCGGGATCACCGTGCCGCCGCCGCTGACGCCGACCCCCGCGCGGCTCTCCAAATCCTGCAAGGTGGTGCGGATGATGATCGAGGTCGGCAACCCGTTGTGCTGGCCGAGCTCACCGCTTTCCAACACACTGCGCCCGACCGCCACAAGCGCGTCGTGCTGGCGTTGGGCCAAACTGCGTTGGTCGCCGTCGATCTGGGTCTGCGACGGAGTCCCCGAAACACACGGATTCTCGTCGTCAGGATTGCACATTCCCGGGTGCGGCCCACTTGGCGAAAATCGCCTCGTAGATCGCTGATGCCTCGGGACTGAGATTCCCTTTGAGCGGGGTCATCTTGTCGCAACCCTGGGGCCCCTTCGATACGCCACGCCGCCGCGCCCGCTCGGTGTCATCGGGTTCGGGACCGTCCTGGTCGAGCAGGAACAACGTGCGCTCGGCGTTGTCCTTGAGTTCCTTGGGCCCGACGCCCATCGCGGTGCGCGCAAGGTCGGCTTCGATCTGCGAGCGGGTCAGCGCGTCGACCGCGGGCGGGATGCGGTCCATCGCCTCGCGCACGACCTTGACGTGTTCGCCGTTGATCAGCCCGCGCGCCTGGGCCAACGCGGCACACGGCAACACCGGCTCCAGCGGTTCCCCGATCAACGTGCGACGCGGACCCAACACAGCCGCCTCATCGAGCCGACGGCCGGCCTCAGATGTTGAGATGCGCCACCGGGCTGCCAAGACCTGACGCCACGATTTGGCCCCCATCTCCTTGGCCGTCGTCTCGGCCTGCAACCGGGCCAGCATGCGGTGACTCTGGGCAGGCAACTGACATGACAGCGTCTCGAGCGCGTCGAGCGCCCCGACCAACTCGCGTTTGGTCAACAAATCGATGGGCAACGCCGCCAACTGATCGTGGGCGGCGCGCAGCGCGGCAACCGCCGCCCGCACCGCATCCGCACCCATGACTCGAACATATGTTCGAATACTAAGAACTCTCTAGAAAAAATCCGAAGAGATCTCTAAGAATGAAATTGGTTGTCGTGCAGTGGAATACGAGCGACTTGTCGCTCGATTGTCGCCCGATTGTCGCTCACTCATCGTCGAACGAAAGCACCTCGAACGGCGCGGTCGATACCTCGGCGATGGCCATCTTCGCAGCGGAATCGGTGGGGATGACGTCGCCGGCCAACGCCGCCAGTGCCTTGTTCGTTCCGACGTCGTGTCCTGCCTGCTCGCTCAACAGCCACCGCACCTCGAGCAGATCGCAGTAAGCCTGAATCGGGGTGCCCTTGCGATTGACGACGTCGTGCGCCAACTGCTCGTAGGGGGTCAGCACCTCGAGCACCCACAGTCGCGCCGCGATCGATTCGTCGACATCGTGACCGGCTTCCCGGCACAGCTGCGCCTGATAGGCCAGCAGGTCGCCGAGCAGGATCTGCGCCTGCCCCTCGCCCACGTCCAGACCGGCGAGCTGTTGCAGTCGCATGGCGTGGTATCGCCGATCACCAACGGCGACACGGATTCTGAGTTGGCTCGGGTCGTCGGCGACCGGCGCAAGGGTCACCTCGTCGACGGCGAAGCCGAGCTCGTTCAGGCGGCGGACGGTTCCCTCGACGCGGTAGCGGTCGGTGAAGCCGAAGACGGGCTCGGCATGCAGGGTGTCCCAGAGCGTGTCGTAGGTGATCTGGACGTGTTCGGCTTCGGCGATGAGGGTTTCGTGCAACTCCTCTGGCCGACCGAGCCGCTCGGCGAGGTCGACAAGGCCCTCGGCGACGTTCTCCACCATGATCTCGAGGTCGAGCCTGCGCTGGCCGCGGCTCAACGACGGATGGATCTCGGAAGTCTCGGCGTCGACCAGCCATGCCTGCAGCAGCTGGCCATCACGGGAGAACAGCGTGTTGGCCAGCGAGCAGTCACCCCAGAAGACGCCGTGCCGGTGCAACTCGACCAGCAGGCCGGCCATCGCGTCCAGTAGCCGCGCGCGGTGTTTCGGTTGGTCCGGCGGTAACCGCATGAACAGCCGGCGATACTGCCACGACCCCTCGAGGTAACGAGTGACCAGGATCGCGGTGTCGAACTCCGGCTGCAGCACCACACCTGCGGGACGCACCGCGGGCAGACCCATCTCCTCGAGGCGCCGCAGGACGTCGTACTCCTTGACCGCAATCCGTGCAGGCATGTCCTTGACCGCCCACAGTGCGCCGTCGGCGTCGACGAACTTCACCAGGTGGCGACTCGGCCCGACCGCGATATCGCGCAACGGGACATCGGGAACTGTCCATTCCTCAAGCGGCCGGTCCCACGGCAGCCCGAGCAGTCCGGGAGTCGGTGCCCGGAGCCGGAACTCCGGTGCGGTCATCCTCAGTTGAGGCGCTGGCCGGTTTCAGGGTGGAACAGGTGCACTACCCCTTCGGGGTTCCTGCGCAACCGCACCGAGTCCGCCAGCTTCGGCGCTTTGCGCGGGTGGCACCGCGCCACCAGTTCGACCCCCGACCCGGCATGTGTGTACACATAGGCTTCGCTGCCCAGGTCCTCGACCAGGTCGACGACTACCTCCACACCGCCCGAATCGGTGACCTCCAGTTGTTCGGGTCGAATTCCGAAGGTGACCTCCGACAGGCCCGCCTCGCTCACCTTGGACAGGTCGTCGCGCTCGAGTTCCAGCGTCGAGTCACCGATCTTGACGCCGTCCGACGGCGACCGGCAGCGTCACCAGGTTCATCGCGGGAGAGCCGATGAAGCCGGCGACGAACGCGTTGGCTGGGCCTGTCGTACAGCTCGTTGGGCGAGGCGAACTGTTGCAGCTTCCCGAAACGCAGCACGGCGACTCGATCGCCCATCGTCATCGCCTCGACCTGATCGTGCGTCACGTAGACGGTCGTGGTGCCCAGACGTCGCTGCAGAGCCGCGATCTGGGTACGGGTCTGCACGCGCAGCTTGGCGTCGAGATTGCTCAGTGGCTCGTCCATGCAGAACACCTGGGGCTCGCGCACGATGGCGCGTCCCATCGCCACGCGCTGGCGCTGTCCGCCGGACAGTTTGGCGGGCTTGCGGTCCAGGAATTCGGTCAGGTCGAGGATCTCGGCCGCCTCCTCGACCTTCTTGCGTCGTTCGTCGGCGGACACCCCGCGCAGCTTCAATGCGAAGCCCATGTTCTCGGCAACCGTCTTGTTGGGGTACAGCGCGTAGTTCTGGAACACCATCGCGATGTCACGGTCCTTGGACGGCACACCGGTCATGTCCTTACCGCCGATCTCGATGGCGCCCTCGTCGATGTCCTCGAGTCCGGCGAGCATGCGCAGCGCCGTGCTCTTGCCCGACCCGGAGGGGCCGACCAGGACGATGAATTCGCCGTCGGAGATGTCGAGGTTGAGCGAGTCAACCGCGAGCTTGTCCGAACCCTCGTAGATGCACGAGGCGTTCTTGTAAGTGATTGCAGCCATGGGTTTTTCTCCTATTTGATCGCGCCGAAGGACAGTCCACGAACAAGCTTGTTCTGAGCGAACCACCCGCAGAGGATCACGGGCAGCGCGGCCATCGTTGCGGCCGCCGACAGCACGGCCCAGTACTGACCCTCACCGGCGATGAAGCCGACAAGGTAGACGGGCATGGTCTGTGCGTTCACCGCGGTCAGGTTCACCGCGAAGAAGAACTCGTTCCATGCGAAGATCACGCAGATCAGCGCCGTCGCGGCGATACCCGGCGACACCAGCGGCAGGATCACCTCACGCACCGATCGCCAAAGGCTGGCGCCGTCAAGGCTGGCCGCCTCGAGCAGTTCGCCCGGTACCTCGAGGAAGAACGAGCGCATCATCCACACTGCGATCGGCAGGTTCATCGACGTGTAGAGGATCACCAGCGCCCAGATATTGTCCAGCAGGCCGATATTCGACACGATCACGTACAGCGGCAGGATCGCCGCCACGACGGGCAGCATCTTCGTGCTCATGAAGAAGAACAACGCATCCGAGGTCTTGCGGACCGGACGCAGCGACAATGCGAATGCGGCGGGCGTGCCGAGGAGCAGCACCAGGAGCGTCGAAACGCCGGTGGCCCACACCGAGTTCAGCATCGCGGGGCCGATGCCCTGATCGAAGACCTTCGCGTACTGATCCAGCGTCGGGGTGAAGAACAGCTTCGGCGGATTCGTCGCCGCATCGGCTTCCTGTTTGAAGGACGTCAGCACCATCCAGAACACCGGGAAGAAGAACCCGAGCGCAGCGATCCACGCCACGACTCCCCACGGGCTGAACTTGCGGGACTTCTTCTTCCGCACGGGCCGTGACATCGCTTGTCGCCGTGGGCTTTTGAACTGTGGTCGTCATGTCTAGGCCGCCTCTTCCTTGCCGGAGAACGATTTGAAGATCAACCGGAGCGCGAAGCTGGCGATGATGATCGTGAAGATCACCACGACTACGCCCATCGCCGCCGCCTGGCCCATGTCGAAGCCGAGGAATGCGCGCTGATAGATGTAGAACGGCAGGTTCGCACTGGAGACGCCGGGCCCGCCCTGGGTCATCATGTAGATGGCGTCGAAGGTGTTGACGAGATAGATCGCGCCGAGCACGACGCCCAGTTCGATGAATCGTCGTAGGTGGGGCAGCGTCAGTTCCCGGAAGAGCTGGAACGCAGCCCGCGCCGTCGACCCGGCCGGCCTCCAGTTGGTCGCGAGGCATCGACTGCAGGCCGGCGAGGATCAGCAGCATCATGAAGGGTGTCCACTGCCAGATCAGCTCCACCATCACCATCGGCAATCCGAAGCTCACCGATCCAGTCGACCTTGCCGATGCCGACCAACGACAGCAACCAGTTCAGGATGCCGTTGTTCGGGTCGAGGATTGTCGTCTTCCAGATCAGTGCTGCCGCAACCGGTGTGATCAGAAACGGGCGTGATCAGCAGCGTGCGCACCACCCCTCGACCCAGGAATGCCCGGTCGAGGAGCAGCGCGAGCAGCAGGCCGAAGAGCGCCGAGATCAGCACCACGCCAACGATGAGGATGACGGTGTTGAACGGCCACCGACCAGAACTGGCTGTCCTTGAACGACGGCGACGTAGTTCGCCAACCCGACGAATTCGCGCGAGCCCGGACGAACCAGGTTCCACGACAGTGTCGAGTAGTACAGCGTGAACAGGAACGGGATCTGCGTGACGACGATCATGAAGATCAACGCGGGAAGCAATGGCCCACGCCTGCGCCATCCTTCGGCGCGACTCACGCCGACGTCCTGGGCCTCCCGGATCTTGCGGACCCGTTCCGCCACTGCCCTGTCGGTGGCGTTCGACTCGGTTTCAGCGGTAAGAGTCATCACTTCTCCTGGTATGTCCGGCCGACGACCTCGGCGTATTCCTGTGCTTGGGCGAGCGCGTCGTCCACCGTCTTCTGCCCGGCGATCGCGGCACTGATCTGCTGACTCACCCGCGTCCCGAGATCCTGGAACTCTGGTATTCCGACGAACTGCACACCGGTGTACGGAACCGGCTGCACCGTCGGCCTGTTCGGGGTCGCGTTCGTGATCGACTGCAGGGTCAGCGGTCCATAGGACTGCGAGATCGCCTCGTACTCGGGCAGGTCGGTATAGGTCGACGTCCGACTGCCCGGCGGGACGCGCGCCCAGCCCAGCTTCTCGCCGACCAGCTTCATGTAGTCCTTGCTCGTCATCCACGAGATGAACTTCCATGCGCCCTCAGGGTTCTTGGCGTGCTTCGGGATTCCCAGCGCCCAGGTGTACAGCCATCCCGAGTTCGGCTTCTCGACGATCGGGGCGGGCAGGTAGCCGATCTTGCCGACCAGGTCCGGGTACGTCTCGGGGTCCTCCAGCACCGAGACCGCCGACGTCGCGTCGTACCACATGGCCGTCTGCCCCTGACCGAAAAGGTTTGCGCACTCCTGGAATCCCGTCGACGAGGCACCGATTTCACCGGCGTCGTTGATCAGGTCGACGTAGAAGTTGACCGCCTTGCTCACCTCGGGGCTGTTGAGTTGGGCGTTCCACTGATCGTCGAACCAGCGCCCCCCGAACGTATTGATGACGGTGTCCAGCGGGGCGAGCACCTCACCCCAGCCCGGCTTGCCGCGCAGGCAGATTCCGGCATCGGCGGTCTTCGGCTCCTTGATGCGTCTTCGCCCACTCGGCGACCTCTTGCCATTGCGGCTGGTAGTTCGGATCCTGATTGACCTTGATGCCGGCCTGCTCGAAAAGATCCTTGCGGTACATCAGGAACGACGATTCGCCATAGAACGGGACGGCGTACATGTTGCCCTCATAGGACAACGACTCGCGCAACGAGGGGATGAAGTCGTTCTCGTCGTACCCCGGTGTGTTCTTCGCGAATTCCGAAAGGTTCAGCAGCCAGCCGTCCTCTGGCCCACTGCGGGGTCTCGAAGTTGCTGATCATCACGACGTCGAACTCGCTGCCGCCCATCGCGGTCGACATGGTGATCTTGGCGCGCGCCTGGTTCTCCGACAGCGTGATGAACTTCAGCTTGGTGCCGGGATTCTCCTTCTCGAACTCCGTCGACAACTTCTGCGCGTCGGTCATCTGCGAGTTCGACACCAGGGCGATAGTCACCTCGTTGTCCGACGCCCCCAGGCTGCCAGCGCCGGAACAACCGGTTGCCTAGCGTCACGCCCGCCACCGCGGCACATGCGGCCATCTTTTCAGCGCTCTCACCATCACTTTACCTTTCACTGGATCATGTCTGGGCCAGCAGCCAACGGGCACAATCGATGTCACAGACCAGGAGCCTTGCCAGATTTCCGCGCAACGCACCGAGCGTGGCGGGATACTTGGTCGCGCCACTTGAGATCAGGATCGTCTTCTCGCAGTTGCGGATGTCTTCGAGCGGAACGGACACCGCTCGATGCTGAAGTTCGGTGTCGACGGCCGCGCCCTCCGCGTCGAAGAATCGTCCGCCGATCTCCCCCACCGCGCCCAGCGTGATGAGCTCGTCCAGCATGCGGATGTCGAGATAACTGCCTTCGAACAGCGTCGTGGACGTCGAGACGGCGCCGACACCGAACAGCATGACGTCGGCGTGTCGTCCCGCCTCGAGCGTCCGCGAGATCAGCGAGTCGCTGCGCATCGAGGCAACGGTGGAGGCATCGGCGTAGAGCGGGGCGGGCAGACGGATCGTGCTCGCGCGCAGTACGTCTGCACAGCGGCTGAGGATCAACTCCGCGCCGCTCTGGTACGCCGCGGTGGACATGGCACCGTCCAGTTGCACCACCGCCCTGCAGCTGGCCACGCCCGGCGCCAGCGCGGTCGCCACGGCAACCTGTTCGGGGCCCCAGGTGAATCCGAGAACGTCCTGCGGTGCGAGCCTGCGCATCAGCAATGCGGCCGCGGCGCGACCCACGCTCGCATAGGCGGCCGGTCGTCCGGGCGAACCGACGTCGACGCCGTGTCCGGCCACCACCGCTTCGGTCAGGCCGAAGCGGCGTTCCAGTTCACGCTCCTCGTCGGCGTGGAGATCGTCACGCATATCCGGCGGCACGACGACCTCGATGCGTACCAGCCCCTTGGCCTTGGCCCGGGCCACCAATCGACCCGCCGTCGGCCGCGAGACGCCGAGACGTGAGGCGATCTCGGCCTGGGTCAGACCGTCGAGGTAGTAGAGCGTCGCTGCACGCAATGCGAGTCGAAGGTCCTCGGGCGCCGAGGCACGGATCTGCGCTTCTGCCACCCCGCTCCTTGCGTGCGCGGCGACCTGCCCGTTCGACGTCGATGCCGTCACGAATGCCGACCCCACTTTCCCTCAAAACCGCGTGAGCATTTGCTCAGGGGTGCGAGTAGATGTTCATAACGCTAGCATGGTGATTGTGACGCAGACAACACTTTCGCCAGATACCCGAATGCGGGCCGCGGTACTCGTCGAGCAGGGCCGGATCGAGATGGAGCAGCGGCCGGTGCCGACGCCCCAGCGCGGTGACGTGCTGATACGGGTGTCGTCGGTGGGTGTATGCGGCTCGGATACGCACTACTACCGGCATGGCCGGGTGGGTGACTTCGTCGTGAAGGCGCCTCTGGTTCTGGGCCACGAGGCCGCAGGCACGATCGTCGGCGTCGGCGAATCGGTCGACCCGTCCCGCATCGGTCAGCGGGTGTCGATCGAACCGCAACGGCCCGACCCCGGCAGCGCGGAGACGCGCCGCGGCGACTACAACCTGTGTCCGCACATGCGGTTCTTCGCCACTCCGCCGGTGGACGGCGCGCTGTGCGACTACGTGACCATCGGCGCGGAGTTCGCGCACCCGGTGCCGGATTCGATGTCCGACGACGCCGCGGCGCTCTGTGAGCCGTTATCGGTTGGGATCGCCGCCGTCCGCAAGGCTGAACTCGACGGCAGATCGCGGGTGCTCATCGCGGGAGCCGGGCCCATCGGCATCGTGATGACCCAGCTTGCGCGCGCCTATGGTTCGACCGAGATCGTCGTCAGTGATCCGGATCCGTCCCGTCGCGATCGCGCCATCGCGTTCGGCGCCACCACAGCCGTCGACCCCACCGCCGATCAGACCGCCGACCTCGCAGTCGATGCGTTCATCGACGCGTCCGGTGCCGCCGCGGCCGTCGCCGCCGGCATTCGCGCGGTGCGGCCTGCGGGCCGGGTGGTTCTGGTCGGTTCGGGTGCCGAGACCATGGAGCTGCCCACGCAGCTGATCCAGAACCGAGAGCTGGTGCTGACCGGAGTGTTCCGATACGCCAACACCTGGCCGACGGCGATCGCACTGGTCGAGTCCGGTCGGGTCGACCTCGACGCCATGGTGACTGCCCGCTTCCCGCTGGAGAAGGCTGCCGAGGCGCTGGACTCAGACCGGATCCCGGGTACCGTCAAGTCGGTGGTGACGGTGTCATGACGCTCAGCAAGCCCAGCTACGACCGCGACGAGATCAACGTCGGCATAGTCCATTTCGGGGTCGGCGGCTTTCACCGCGCTCACCAGGCGATGTACGTCGATCGTCTCCTGGAGATGGGCCTCGCCAAAGACTGGGGCATCTGCGGAGTCGGCGTCATGCCGGCGGACCGCAAGATGGCCGAGGTGATGGCCGCGCAGGACGGGCTGTACACGCTGTTGCTCGAGAATCCCGACGGCACCCGCGACGCGCGGGTGATCGGATCGATCGTCGACTACCGTTACGCGCCCGACGATCCCGAAGCGGTGATCGAACTGCTGGCCGCGCCGAGCACCCGCATCATCTCGCTGACCATCACCGAGGGTGGTTACAACATCGACAATCTCGCCGGCGGTGGGTGTCCACGTGTTCGGACTCGTCGCATCGGCATTGGCTCGTCGACGCGAACGCGGCGTCCCATCGCCGACGATCGTGTCCTGCGACAACATCGAAGGCAACGGCGAGGTCGCCCGCCACGCCTTCACCACCTACGCCGAGCGGCTTCATCCTGGCCTCGGCGAATGGATGAGCGCGCACACCAAGTTCCCCAATTCGATGGTGGACCGCATCACTCCGGTCACCACGCCCGACGTTGTCGCCGCCGTGCAAGACGAGTTCGGCGTTGCGGATCAGTGGCCGGTGGCCGCAGAACCGTTCACGTCGTGGGTGCTCGAGGACGATTTCTCCGATGGCCGCCCGCCGTTGGAGAAAGTCGACGTGCTGATGGTCGACGATGTCACGCCCTACGAGCTGATGAAGCTGCGGTTGCTCAATGCCAGCCACCAAAGCTTGTGCTACTTCGCGTATCTGGCGGGCTATCGACTTGTGCACGATGCCGCAGGCGACCCCTTGTTCGCCGAGTTCCTGAGGGCGTACATGGACGCCGAAGCCACCCCCACCCTGCAGCCGGTGCCGGGTATCGACCTGCCGGACTACAAGAGCACGCTGATCGAGCGATTCGCCAACCCGGGCGTCAAGGACACGATCGTGCGGCTGTGCTTCGGTTCGTCGGATCGCATTCCGAAATGGTTGCTTCCGGTGATCAGGGAGAACCTCAGAACCGGTGCACCCGTGCGGCTGTCGGCCGCGACGGTCGCCAGTTGGGCCCGATACGCCGAAGGCGTCGACGAGCAGGGTGAGCCCATCGACGTCCAGGATCAGCTTGCCGACACCCTGGTTCCGCTGGCGAAGTCGCAACGGGAGAACCCGACCGCGTTCATCGAGAACACCGAGGTGTTCGGCGATCTCGCGAGCGACCCGCGGTTCGTCGAGGCCTACACGTGGGCGCTGGATTCGCTGCACCGCGACGGCGCCCGCGCGACGCTGGAGACATTACTTCGCAAGGACACGCCATGAGGGCACTGGTCATCGGAGAGGCACTCATCGACATCGTCGAGCGAGGTCACGAGCGAGCATCCGGCCCGGTGCGCGACGTCGTTACGACCGAGCACGTCGGCGGAAGCCCGCTCAACGTGGCGGTCGGCCTGGCCCGGCTGGGAAGGGATGTCGACTTCCTCACCCACATCGGCGACGACGATCGCGGACGGCGCATCGTCGATTATGTCGAAGGCTCTGGAGCGCAATTGGTTTCAGGCAGCATGACTGCCGAGCGCACACCGACCGCGATCGCTACGCTCGACGAAGCGGGCTCCGCGCAGTACGTGTTCGACATCGAGTGGCAACTCTCGGGAACCCCGGAGGTGGCGCCGCCGCTCGTCGCGCACACCGGGTCCATCGCGGCCGTGTTGGAGCCCGGCTGCCGGGCCACCGCCGCGCTGCTCGACGCTTACCACCCGTCGGCGACGGTGACGTTCGACCCGAACGTGCGCCCGGCTCTCATCGACGACGATGAGGCTGCGCGTGGCCGGATCGACCGGCTCATCGAGCGCTGCGATGTGGTCAAGGCCAGCGACGAGGACATGCGGTGGTTGGATCCGAATCGCTCGCCCGAGCAGATCGCGCGGACCTGGCTGCAATCGGGTCCATCGATCGTTGCGGTGACGATGGGTGAGCACGGTGCGTTCGCGATATCCGCGGCGGGCGAGGTCCGTGTGCCGGCGTACAAGGTGGACGTTGTGGACACCGTCGGTGCCGGCGACGCGTTCATGACGGGGCTGATCGACGCCTTGTGGGAGCGCAACCTGCTGGGCGCCGAACGTCGACGCGACCTGGCCGGCATCAGCACCGACGCGTTGACCCGCGTGGTGCGGACGGCCGCCCTGTCGTCTGCCCTGACCGTTACCCGCGCGGGTGCTGACCTGCCCGATCGCGCAACACGGGACGCCGCGGCGGCGAGCTCGGGCCCGTTGCTGCCCCAACCCGGCTAACCTGGCCTTATGCGTTCCATTTGGAAGGGTTCAATCGCCTTTGGCCTGGTGAACGTCCCGGTCAAGGTCTACAGCGCAACCGAAGACCATGACGTCAAGTTCCACCAGGTGCATGAGAAGGACAACGGGCGCATCCGCTACAAGCGGGTCTGCGAGGTATGTGGTGAGGTCGTGGAGTTCCGCGACATCGCCAAGGCCTACGAATCCGACGACGGCCAGACGGTGATCATCACCGACGAGGACATCTCGACATTGCCGGAGGAACGCAGCCGCGAGATCGAGGTGCTGGAGTTCGTACCAGCAAGCGACATCGACCCGATGATGTACGACAGGAGCTACTTCCTGGAACCCGAGGGCAAGTCGTCGAAATCCTATGTGCTGCTGTCCAAGACACTCAAGGAGACCGACCGCGTGGCGATCGTGCACTTCGCGCTGCGCAACAAGACAAGGCTTGCCGCGTTGCGGGTGCAGGACTTTTCCAAGCGCGACGTGATGGTCATCCAGACGCTGCTGTGGCCCGACGAGATCCGTGATCCCGACTTCCCTTCGCTCGACGCAAAGATCGACATCAAACCCGCCGAGCTGAAGATGGCGAGCCAGGTGGTCGAGTCGATGACCGACGAATTCAACCCCGACCGCTACCACGACGACTACCAGGAGCAGCTGCACGAGCTGATTCAGGCCAAACTCGAAGGCGGCGAGGCGTTTACCACCGAGGAGCAGCCCAAGGAACTCGACGAGACCGAGGACGTGTCGGACCTGCTCGCGAAACTGGAGGCCAGCGTCAAGGCCCGTCGCGAGGGTGGCGGTTCGGACAAGCCGCCCAAGAAGGCGCCGGCGAAGAAAGCTGCCGTCAAGAAAGCGCCCGCGAAGAAAACGGCGAAGAAACCACCCGCCAAGAAGGCTGCAAAGAAAGCCGCCGCGAAGAAGTAGCGCGGAGCGTCCTGTCCGCGTCGCCGAGTGCCTGAGGCTGACCGGCTGTCGGTATATGCGCTTGGTGCCAAGCTACGCGCGACTTTGTCGATGACGTTGCGCCCGCGGTAGTAGTTGAGCGACAAAGTCGCTTCGAGGTTGGCAGAAGTCATATTGGCCCGCCGACCAAATTAGAACGTGTTTCAGAAACTGCTTCCGCTGCACTGCCTAGGATTGCTAAGGTTCGCCCGGGCGACGGAAGGAAACAAACGTGATTCTGGACAGATTTCGGCTGGACGACCAAGTCGCGGTGGTGACCGGCGCGGGCCGCGGGCTCGGGGCGGCGATGGCCCTGGCTTTCGCGGAAGCCGGTGCTGACGTTGTCATTGCGGCCCGTACGCAGTCCCAGCTCGAGGAGGTCGCCGAACAGATCAAGGGCGTCGGCCGCAAAGCCCACATCGTGGTCGCAGACCTCGCGCACCCCGAGGACACGGCAAAGCTGGCGGGAGAGGCCATCGAGGCGTTCGGCAAACTAGACATCGTCGTCAACAACGTCGGCGGCACCATGCCCAACACGCTGCTGACCACCTCGACCAAGGATCTGCGCGACGCCTTCACCTTCAACGTCGCCACCGCGCACGCGCTCACTGTCGCCGCCGTCCCGTTGATGCTCGAGCATTCGGGCGGCGGCAGCATCATCAACATCACCTCGACCATGGGCCGCGAAGCCGGCCGCGGTTTCGCCGCCTACGGCACCGCGAAGGCGGCCCTCGCCCACTACACCCGACTCACCGCACTGGACCTGTGCCCGCGGATCCGCGTCAACGCGATCGCGCCCGGGTCGATTCTCACGTCGGCGCTCGACGTGGTGGCCTCCAACGACGAGCTTCGCCAACCCATGGAAAAGGTAACGCCCATGCGCAGATTGGGCGACCCCGAGGACATCGCCGCTGCGGCCGTGTACCTCGCCTCTCCCGCAGGGTCCTACCTGACCGGCAAGACACTCGAGGTCGACGGCGGCCTCACCTTCCCGAACCTCGACCTTCCCATCCCGGATCTGTGAGGAGCAGCTGTTGAGCATCAAAGTCGCCGCGATCGGCACCGGTAACGTTGGACGTCACGCCCTGACCCAGCTGATCAAAGATCCGCAGTTCGAGCTCACCGCCGTCTGGGTCTCCTCGGATTCCAAGGCCGGCAAGGACGCCGGAGAGCTTGCGGGACTTGATATCTCGACGGGTATCACCGCCACAACGGATCTCGATGCCGTGCTTGCAACCAAGCCGGAATGCGCCGTCTACACCGCGATGGCGGATAACCGCCTGCCCGAGGCGCTCGAGGATTACCGGCGCATCCTTGCCGCAGGTGTCAACGTCGTCGGCAGCAGCGCGGTGTTCCTCCAGTACCCGTGGCAGGTCTTGCCCGAGGAACTGGTGAAGCCGATCGAGGACGCGGCGCAAGCCGGTAAGTCCAGTGCGTTCGTCAACGGCATCGATCCGGGCTTCGCCAACGACCTGCTTCCGCTCGCACTCGCGGGAACCTGCCAGAGCATCGAGCAGATCCGGTGCATGGAGATCATCAACTACGACACGTACGACAGCGCCACGGTGATGTTCGACGTGATGGGCTTCGGCAGGCCCATGGACGACATTCCGATGCTGCTGCAACCCGGAGTTCTGAGCCTCGCCTGGGGATCTGTGGTGCGGCAACTGGGGGCGGGCCTTGGCGTCGAACTCGATGAGGTGACCGAGACGTATGTGCGCGAGCCCGCACCCGAGGATTTCGACATCGCGTCGGGCCACATCGAGAAGGGCACTGCGGCGGCGCTGCGCTTCGAGGTCCAAGGCCGCAAGGACGGCAAGGTCGCCGTCGTACTCGAACACGTCACGCGATTGCGCGACGACCTGCGCCCCGACTGGCCTCAACCGGCCCAGGAGGGCGGCTCGTACCGCATCGAGATCACCGGTGAGCCCTCCTACGCCTTGGACCTGTGCCTGAGCAGCCCCAACGGCGATCACAATCACGCCGGACTGGTCGCGACGGCCGCCCGCGTCGTCAACGCAATCCCCGCGGTGGTCGCAGCTCCTCCCGGTATCCAGACGACGCTCGACCTACCCCTGGTGACCGGAAAAGGGCTGTACTGTATGCCATAAGCCGGGGACAAACTAGCGAAGGGCGCGCCTATGCGGACCACACCTCGATACTTCACTCCGCTGTTCGTAGCTGCCGGAGCATCAGCCGCGATCTTGGCAGCTCCTGCGGCCAGCGCCCAGCCGGCACCTGCGCCTGAACCGACGCCTGCCCCGGCAACGGCGGAGGCGGCGGCACCGGGTCTTCTCCCGAAATGCGTCGACACGGGTGGCGCCGAAGCCATGGGCGGCTCGACGACCGACTGCGCAACGCCGGGCAACGTGCAGATCAACGCCACGCCCGCCCAGCAGGAATACGTCGGTCCGTGGGGCGACATGTTCGGCGGCGACGGCTTTTTCTTCCCCTGATCGGGGTCTTCGTCACGGCCTAGGAGGCCGCCCTTGCGAATTGATATTCGCTGCCTCACAGCACTTTTCGCAGGAGTCTGCATAAGCGTGGTATTAGCTGCGCCGATGGCGGTCGCCCAAACCGGATCCACCCTGCCCCAGTGCACCGGCACCGGTGGAGCTGAGGCTCTCGGCGGCTCGACGACGGAATGCGCAACGCCGGGCAACGTGCAGATCAACGCCACTCCGGCCCAAACGCAATTCCTGTATCCGTGGGACGACGAGTTCTACGGCCCCGCGCTGCTCATGGGTGGTTACAGCGGCTACCACGGTGGCGGGGCGGAGGCGGTGGCGGCCACGGCGGCCGCTGACCACAACCAATGCGGCCTTAAGGAGGCCCACCATGCGGTTAAGAATTCGTGATACCGCAACGCTTTTCACGATGTTGGGCCTGTGCGCCCTCGTCGTCACACCGGTCGCAGCGGCCACACCCGACTGCGTCTATGTCGGTCCGACTACGACGCAATGCCAGACCAACGGCAGCGCACAGATCGTCACATCGCCCCAACCCAATAACAACTGGGGCGGTTGGGGCGGCTGGGGCGGAGGCCTGGTCATCGGAATCGGCGACTGGGGCTGGTGAGCCCCCGCTAGTTCGCGCTCACGGAGGTTTCGACTAACCTAACTTTTCTATTCGTAAGTCCGATAGAAGGTGGGTTGGTTGTCGCAGGGCGCCGACGTGCAGGTGCGGCCGAGCTGGATGCTGCTCGGTCCGGCATTCGTCGCCGCGATCGCCTACGTCGACCCCGGCAATGTCGCCGCCAATGTCAGCGCCGGCGCGCAGTTCGGCTTCCTGCTGGTGTGGGTCATCGTGGTGGCCAACACGATGGCATGCCTGGTCCAGTACCTATCGGCGAAGCTGGGCCTGGTGAGCGGGCTGTCGCTGCCCGAGGCCGTCGGCAACAGGATGCGCCGCCCGACTCGGTTGGCCTACTGGCTGCAAGCCGAATTAGTCGCCATGGCAACGGATCTCGCCGAGGTCATGGGCGGCGCCATTGCGCTGTACCTGCTCTTCGACCTTCCGCTTCTGCTCGGCGGAGTCATCACGGGAGCCGTGTCGCTGCTGATGCTGTTGGTCAAGGACCGCCGCGGACAGCAGATGTTCGAGCGGGTCATCACCGGCCTGCTGCTGGTCATCGCGATCGGATTCCTGACCAGCCTGTTCGTCTCGCCACCTCCTGCGGACCAGGTCGCGGCCGGTCTGGTGCCGAAGTTCGCAGGCACGGAGAGCGTGCTTCTGGCGGCGGCCATGCTCGGGGCGACCGTGATGCCGCACGCGGTATACCTGCACTCCGGCCTCGCGCGAGACCGTCACGGCCACCCGGAACCGGGCCCGATGCGCCGCATGTTGCTTCGGGTCACCCGCTGGGACGTCGGGATCGCGATGGTCGTCGCGGGTGCCGTCAACCTGTCGATGCTCCTTATCGCGGCGACCAACCTGCAGGGGCTGGACAACACTGATTCGATCGAGGGCGCGCACGCAGCGGTCGGCGGCACGTTGGGCCCTACGGTCGCGTTGCTGTTCGCGATCGGCCTGCTCGCATCGGGTCTCGCGTCGTCGTCGGTGGGTGCATATGCCGGCGCGATGGTCATGGCCGGCCTGC
This sequence comes from uncultured Actinomycetota bacterium, assembly GCA_963843135.1. GTDB lineage: Bacteria > Actinomycetota > Actinomycetes > Mycobacteriales > Mycobacteriaceae > Mycobacterium. The sequence goes on along the minus strand of CAWJJA010000011.1, from coordinate 28,032 downwards.
TGCATGTGTCCATATCGTTGGTGGTGCGGCGGCTGATCACCCTCACGCCCGCGCTGGCGATCCTGGCTATTGGTGTCGACCCGAGCCGTGCGCTGGTGTTGTCCCAGGTTGTGCTGTCTTTCGGGATCCCGTTCGCGCTGATCCCGTTGGTGCGTCTGACCAGTGACCGCGTGCTGATGGGCGACGACGCCAACCACCGGGTGACCACCGCGCTCGGGTGGCTCGTCGCCGCGTTGATTACTGTGCTGAACGTGGTGCTGATCTATCTGACGGTGAAGGGCTGAATGCGGCACACCTACTTCGCCTATGGGTCGAACCTGTGTGTTCGACAGATGGCGCGGCGGTGCCCGGGCGCAGTCGACCCGCGGCCCGCGACGCTGGCCGATCACGACTGGCTGATCAACGAGCGCGGTGTGGCAACTGTCGAACCGTTCGACGGCTCGCAGGTGCACGGTGTGGTGTGGCAGCTGACCGATCACGACCTCGCCACCCTCGACAGCGCAGAAGGCGTCCCGGTGCGGTATCGCCGCGACCGGCTCACCGTGCAGACCGACGACGGGCCGTCGGCTGGCGTGGGTCTACATCGATCATCGGGTCGAGCCCGGGCCGCCGCGGCCGGGGTATTTGGAGCGCATCGTCGACGGTGCACTGCACCACGGTCTTCCGCAGCGATGGATCGACTTCCTGCAGGCGATGGGATCCCGCGCAGTGGCCGGGAAGTACTGTCGAAGTCGAGTGCACCTGCACCACAATCGCTTTCGGAACTACTCGCCGAACCCTCAATCATCGAAGAGGTGACGCTGCGGTCGCGGTTCGGGTTCATGGCGATCCACGGCGGCGGCCTTGAGCAGATGACCGACGTGATCGCCGAGCGGGCCGCCGATGCGGCGGACGCGTCGTTGTATGTCGTTCGCCATCCCGACCACTATCCGCACCACCTGCCGTCGGCGCTCTATCTCGCGCCGCGGAATCCGAACGGCTCGCCGAGTTTCTCGACCACGTCGACGTCGCGGTGTCGCTGCACGGATACGGCCGGATCGGGCGCAGCACGCAACTGCTCGCCGGCGGCCGCAACCGCACGCTCGCCGATCATCTCGCGCGCAACGTCAGCGTGCCCGGCTACCAGGTGGTCACCGACATCGGCGCGATCCCCCGTGAGCTGCGGGGCCTGCATCCGGACAACCCGGTGAACCGCGTGCGAGAAGGCGGCACACAGCTCGAACTCACCCCGCGGGTACGCGGCATCAGCCCGCGCAGCCAATTGCCCGGTGACGACGGCATCTCCCCCGCGACCTCCGCCTTGGTGCAGGGCCTGGTCGCGACCGCGCGCTCATGGAAACACGCCCCCGGCCTAATCCCCACCGAACGGCCCATCCGGAACTGCGTCCGCTCCGAATATGGGATGTGGAAAGTTTGCACCTCGATCAACGCTCCGTGGCCGTCATCGGCAGCGGCGTATCAGGCCTGGTCGCCGCCTATGTCCTTTCTCCCGCGACCGCGTGACCCTCTACGAGGCCGACACCAGGCTCGGCGGGCACGCCCACACCCACCAGATCTCGCTGGACCAGGGCGACGGCGGCACCGTTGGCGTCGACTCGGCCTTCCTCGTGCACAATGACCGCACCTATCCGACCCTGTGCCGGCTCTTCGACGAACTCGGAATCGCCACCCGCGAGACAGATATGTCGATGTCGGTCCGCGACGACGCCAGCGGACTGGAGTATGCGGGCGCCCGCGGGTTCGGCGGGCTGTTCCCGTCCTGGTCGTCGTTTGCGCGTCCGCGCTACCTGCTCATGCTGGCGGAGGTCAAGCGTTTCCACCGGGCGGCACTGCGCCTGCTCGAGGCTGATGCCGACGATGCGACCGTCGGCGAGTTCCTCGACCGCCACGGCTTCTCCCAGTACTTCATCGAACACTTCATGACACCGCTGATCGCGGCGGTGTGGTCGTCGCCTCCGGGCCAGTCGCTGAACTACCCGGCGCGCTATCTTTTCGTGTTCCTGGAGCACCACGGCATGCTGTCCGTCTTCAACTCACCGACCTGGCGGACGGTGGTCGGCGGCTCTGTCACGTATGTCGACGCGGTCGCCGACCTCATCGACGAGGTGCGGACTGGCGCAGCGGTGCGCTCCGTGCGCCGGCTACCCGATGGTGTCGAGGTATCCGACGCGATCTCCGGACCGCGACACTTCGATGCCGCGGTCATCGCCACACATCCCGACCAGGCCCTGCTGATGCTCGCGGAGCCGACATACGCCGAGCGCTCGGTGCTCGGCGCCATCGGGTACAGCACCAACCACGCGCAACTGCACACCGACGAATCGGTGCTGCCCACCCGTCGCCGCGCCAGGGCGTCGTGGAACTACCTGGCCACCCCTGACGACCAACAGGTACTGGTCACCTACGACGTGACCCGGCTGATGCGGCTTGGCGGCGACCGCAGGTTCCTGGTGACGCTCGGAGGTGAGGACCGCGTCGACCGTGGGACCGTGCTCACCGAAATGACCTACAGCCATCCGATGTACACACCGGAGTCCGTTGCCGCCCAACGGCTTCTACCGACGCTGGACGACGACCGCGTGGTGTACGCGGGCGCCTACCACGGCTGGGGATTCCACGAGGACGGCGCGGCGTCCGGGCTGCGGGCGGCACAACGTCTCGGTGCCGAATGGCCTGCCGTCGCGCTCGAGGCGGTGCCATGCTGACGCCCGCCATCTACCGCACGCGGATCACGCACCTGCGCCGCGCCCCGGTGCACCATTACTTCGAGCATCGCGGATACAGCTGGTTCGTCGACGTGGACGACTTGCCGAAGCCGCCGCGATGGCTGCGGCCGTTCGCCCGGTTCGAGGCGCGCGACCACTTCTGCGCCGGCGAGGCTGACGGGCCGAATGACACTCTGCGGCAGCGCATCGACACGTTTCTCGCCGATAAGGGCATCGACTTGCGCGGCGGCCGGATCACGGCGCTCGTGCAGGCCCGGGTCCTCGGATACGTGTTCAACCCCATCAGCCTCTACTGGTGCCACGACGCGAAAGGGACGCTGCAGCACATCATCGCCGAGGTGCACAACACCTACGGCGGGCGACATGCATACCTGCTCCCGCCCGACAGTGACCATCCCGCGATCGTGATGAAGAAGCTGTACGTCTCGCCGTTCAACGAGGTGGACGGCTACTACCTGGTGAAAGCACCTCGGCCGGACGAGAATCTCGACGTACGGATCTCACTGCACCGCGAAAATCAGCCCGCATTCGTCGTCACCATGCGCGGGCAACGGCGGCCCGCGGGCAGCGCCGAGATCATCCGGATGCAGCTGATCGCGCCACTCGCCCCGCTGATGGGCGCCATCGGCATTCGGATACAAGGCATCACGCTCTGGCTGCGACGCGTTCCCGTCGTACCGCGCAAGTCCATCGAGAAAGAAAGAGTCGACCACTAGTGACCATTGATCTCACGCTGGCCCCCTCGGCCACAATCGATTCCGACAGATGGCCCGCTGTGGCGCGGGTGCCCGGTGGTCCTGTCAGCGCTGCGACCGGAGCCATCGCGGACCGCCTGTTCCGCCGCGCGGCGGCACGGTTGCCGATCCGCGTCGTCTACCCGGACGGCACAGTGGTCGGTGCCGCCGACCCGACGCTGCCGACCATGGTCGTACATCGGCCAGAGGCGATGGTTCGCCGGGTCGGTCGCTACGGGCTCATCGGCTTCGGCGAGTCCTACATGGCGGGCGACTGGAGCTCCACCGACATTTCGGCCCTGCTCACTGAGTTCGGCATGCGGCTGTCCGAGCTGATTCCTCCTGTCCTGCAACGATTCCGTCCACTCGCCGTGGTTCGCCAGCCGCGTTCGGCGCACAACAGTCGCAAGCAGGCGCGGCGCAACATCGCCGAGCACTACGACCTGTCCAACGCGCTGTTCGCCGAGTTCCTCGACGAGACCATGACGTACTCCAGCGCGCTGTTCGAGTCGTTGCCCGCCGACGCTTCCACCCTCGCAGACGCGCAACACCGCAAGATCGACCAACTCCTCGACTCCGCCCTGGTCGGACCGGGCAGCACGGTGCTCGAGATCGGCACCGGCTGGGGCGAACTGTGCATCCGCGCCGCGAAGCGAGGTGCACACGTCCGTTCGGTCACGTTGTCGGCCGAACAACAGCGACTGGCCCGGCAACGGGTGGCGGAGGCGGGCCTGTCCGACCACGTCGAGATAGACCTGTGTGACTACCGCGATGTCATGGGTAACTATGACGCCGTGGTGTCGGTGGAGATGGTCGAGGCAGTCGGATACCGATTCTGGCCCAAGTACTTTCAGACTCTCGACCGGCTGGTTGCGCCCGGTGGCCGGGTGGCGATTCAGGCCATCACGATGCCGCATGACCGGATGCTGGCCAGCCGCAATACCCACACGTGGATCCAGAAGTACATCTTCCCGGGCGGCCTGCTGCCCTCGACCGAGGCGATCTTCGGGATCACCGAAAGCGACACGCGTCTGCGTACGGTCGACATGATGTCGCTGCGACCGCACTATGCCGAAACGCTTCGGATTTGGCGGGAACGTTTCGTCGAGCGGCGGGACGCCGTGGCGGAGTTGGGTTTCGACGATGTCTTCCATCGGATGTGGGAGCTCTACCTGGCCTACTCCGAGGCCGGTTTCCGGTCCGGATATCTCGATGTCTACCAGTGGACGTTCGCACCGTCCGGGCGTCGGCGATGGAATTCATAGTCGTCTCCGCGGCCTCGCTGGCCATCCTCGTCGTGGTGCACACCACGACATTCCTCATCGGCCGCCGGATCGGCCGCTACAACGTCGTCGACGCCGCATGGGGTGTGGGTTTCGTCGCCGTCGCGGCCGTCGCCGCCGCGGTCGGCACAGGTGATCCGTTCCGCCGGATCCTGCTGCTGCTCCTCGTCGCCGTGTGGGGGCTGCGACTGGCGTGGCACATGATCGTCAAATCGGCGGGCAAGGGCGAGGACCCGCGATATCACGACCTACTGCAGGGTGACTTCTCGGCGGGTCATGTGATCCGCAAGGTGTTCTTGATCCAGGCCGCGGCGACATGGTTCGTCTCCCTGCCGCTGCAACTTTCGGCCGTGCTGGGTCCGACGCCGGCGGCGCTGCGGCCTGTGCTGATCCTCGGCGTCGCCGTGTGGGCTCTTGGCCTGAGTTTCGAGGCCGTCGGCGATCACCAGTTGCGTCGATTCAAGGCAGACCCGGCCAACAAGGGCGTCATCATGGACCGGGGACTGTGGGCGTGGACGCGGCACCCCAACTACTTCGGCGACGCGTGCGTGTGGTGGGGGTTGTGGCTGGCAGGCATCGCGGGCTGGGTTTCACTTGCCACGTTCTTGTCCCCGGTGCTCATGACGTACTTCCTGGTGTACGCCACCGGCGCCCGGCTCACCGAGAAGTACATGGCGAAGCGCGATGGATTCGATGAATACCGTTCCCGCACATCGTTTTTCGTTCCACGACCACCCAGATTGCGATTACCATGACGCTATCTGTGGCTGTCGATAGGCTACGGCTTGTGACAACCGACCTCGACGAACTGCTGCGACAGGTGGCGCGGCGGGACATCGACGCATTCGCGACCTTCTATGACCAGACCCGGACGCGGGTGTTCGGCCTGGTAACCCGTGTGCTGCGCGATCCCGGCTACAGCGAGGAAACCACCCAGGACATCTACCTGCAGGTATGGCGCACCGCCGATGCCTACAACCCCGCCGTGGGTTCCCCGCTGTCGTGGCTGATGACCATCGCGCACCGTCGGGCGGTGGACCGAGTGCGGTCCGAACAGGCCGCCAGTCAGCGGGAGTCTCGCTATGGTGCCGCCACCGTGGAGACGCCGTCCGATCACGTCGCCGATTCGGTGATCCTGCGCGACGAACAGCGCCAGGTCACGGACTGCCTGGAATCGCTGACCGACACTCAGCGGGAGGCCATCCAGCTCGCCTACTACGACGGCTTGACCTACGTCCAGGTATCCGAGCGGCTGTCGGCCAACCTCGCCACGATCAAATCGCGGATGCGCGACGCCATCCGCGGTCTACGCCGATGCTTGGGGGTGTCATGACACAACCGACTGACGACCTGACCACTCTCGCGACGCCTTACGCGCTGTACGCGATTCCCGAGGCTGAACGCGCCGACATCGAGCGGCGTCTCGCCGACGCGCCGCCCGACGTCGCACGGGCCTTTGACGACGAGGTCCGAGCGGTACGCGAAACCATGGCGGTGATCTCGGCCGCCACCGCTGTCGAGCCGCCGTACGAACTCCGCGACCGGATCCTCGCCGAAATCAACGCGGCGCCAGTTGTCCCGCTGCGGCCGAAGGCCAGGAACTGGCGGCCTGCGATTCTGGCCGCCGCGGCTGCGGTCGTCATCGGGCTCGGTGCGCTCGGGGTCGGACTGACGCTGCGGCCCGCGCCGACCGTGTCGACCGCGGAGCAGATCTTCGCCTCGCCGGATGTGCGCACCGTTTCCGGCGAGATTCCCGGCGGCGGAATCGCGACGGTGGTGTTCTCCCGCGAGAAGAACGCGGGCGTGCTCGTGATGAACAACGTCACGCCGCCATCGGCGGGCACCGTCTACCAGATGTGGTTGATCAACGACGCGGGTCCGCATTCCGCGGGCACGATGGACGCGGCGGCAGTAGCGCCGTCGACGACCGCGGTGCTCCCGAATCTGGACGGGTCGAGCACTCTGGCATTCACCATCGAGCCCCCAGGGGGTTCGGCGCAGCCCACCACTGAGCCCTTCGCGGCGTTGTCTCTCGCCTAGAAAAGTTATGTCCCGGCGAGGGTGGCCGCGGCGGCCTCGGCGATCACATCGTCGACGTCGTGCCGACGCTGCCATGCCCGGCGTTGCCGCATCGCCCCGTTGCCTTCCTCGGCGATGCGGTCCAGTTCGCCGGTGACGAGGTCGTAGTCGCCGACCGCCTCCAGAGCCGGCCGGACGCGCTCGACCATGCGGCCCAACAGCGTTCGCGTCGGCACACGCTCGTGGCTTTCGGTCAGGTCGACCGCTTCTCCGTCCAGGCCATCGCGTGCCGATTTCCAACACGCCGCCCGCAACGCATGCGGTGTCAGCGGCGGCATCTGTTGCCCGCGTCGCTCGTCGTCGAGTGCCGTCATCACCGCAGCGCGGATCAGCGTGGCCATCAGGACCGTCTCGGCCACTGTGGCCGGTACGTCGGCGACGCGAACCTCGATGGTGGGAAAGTTCGCCGAAGGGCGCACATCCCAATAGACCATGCCGTCGTCGCGCATCGCGCCCGCATCTTGCAGCATCTGCACGACGGCGTCGTACTCGTCGATGGAGTCGAATTGGGGCGGCGGTCCGGCACTGGGCCAGCGCGCCCACAGCACACTGCGCCAGCTGGCGTAGCCGGTGTCGGTGTTGCGGTACACCGCAGAGTTCGCGCTCAGGGCGAGTAACAGCGGCAACCAGGGTCGCAGCCGGTTGCTGACCCGTATTGCCGCCTCGCGGCTCGGCACCGCGACATGCACATGGGCCCCGCAGATGCCCTGTTCGTGCGCGATCATGCCGAACCGATCGGCGATCTCGCGGTAGCGCGGGGTGTCGGTGATGGGGAATTCGTGCGGCACCGTGGGCGGCAGCCCGACGGCCAACAGCCTGGCGCCACCGGCCTCGGCCGCCTCCGCCGCGATACGGCGCAACCGCAGCAGCTGGTCGCTGAGTTCACGGCTGCCGCCGACCACGTCGGTGGCGGTCTCCACCTGACAGCTGGTGAGCTCGAGCTGCAGCTTCACCCCACGCTCGGCGGCATGGCCGGCGACCGTCTCGTTGACGGCGACCGGTTCGCCAGTCGCGGGATCGGCGAGAAGGAATTCCTCCTCGACGCCGATCGTGGGATGAGTGTCCATGGGCTGAAATTGATCCGGTCCGTCGGAGGCGGGCTCACGACGGACCGGATCGCGGTGACAAGTCCTTAGCTGTAGGTGCCGGGGGTCTTCAGAGTTTGAGGTCGGCCGCGGAATGATGCCCTGCGCCGACACCTGTTAAACATCTCCCGCAGAACTTCTACGATCAGCAGATGGTCAAAGATTTCCGCTTCGGTGTCGGGTTGCAGGCCGCGCGTCGGCAAAAGTCAGTTCAGGACTGGGCTCGCCGTGCGGAGGACATGGGGTACGACGTCATCCACATGGCCGACCACCTCTATGGGACGGCGCCCTTCCCGATGATGACGGCGATGGCGATGGCGACCGAAAAGCTGCGGGTCGGCACCTTCGTGCTCAACGCCGGCTTCTACCGGCCCGCGCTGTTGGCACGCGACGTGACGTCGCTGCGCGACCTGTCCGGCGGCCGATTCGATCTCGGCCTCGGCGCGGGCTACGTGAAGGAGGAGTTCGAGCAAGCCGAGCTCCCGTACCCGACGGCCGGTGAACGCGTCGCGTGGTTGCGCCACATCACCGAGCACATGAATGAGCACGTGGCCGACGTGCCCATCCTCATCGCGGGTAACGGCGACAAGCTGCTCACCCTGGCCGCGCAGCGGGCCAACATCATCGGGCTGACGGGCGGCTACCCGATCATCGGGGGCGCCGATCCGCTCGCCGACCGCATCGCTTTCGTCCGCGAGGCCGCGGGCGACCGGTTCGACGAGCTGGAACTCAACCTCTCCGTGATCGCTCTGCCCACCGATAACTCGGGGGCCCCCGACCTCTCGCTCGTGCGGCGGTTCCTGCCCGACCTGAGCGAAGAAGAGATGCTGGCCACGCCCGCGGTGTTCTCGGGCACGCCAACCGACATCGCTGACACGATCCGAGGTCTGCGCGACAACTACGGCGTCACGTACATCACCGTGCAGCAGCAGCACGGCGAAGAGTTCGCCAAGGTGATCGCCGAACTGCGCTAGCTACAGCCAGAGGTAGAGGCCCGACAACACCGCCCACATGAGAAAGCAGTACGCCTCGAACATCAGGCGCAGCGGTATCGGCGCGTGGCGTAGTTCCATGAAGTCCAGGCCCACAAGGCGCACCTTGATCGCCGCGATCGCCAGCACGACGACGGCCACCAGCGAGCCGGTGCCGTGTTCGGCGCCAACGGCCCACGAGACGACCGTCGCCGCCACGAGAATCAACCACGAGAAGCCCGCACGGTTGCGAACCAGCTCCAGCACCGAAGGCCCCTTCATCAGCTCACCAGATACAGCAGTGCGAACAGGAAGATCCACAGCAGGTCCACAAGGTGCCAGAAGCAGGCGCCGCCCTCTACAGCCGCCATCCGGGTGGCGCTGAGTTCGTCACGGCGGGTCTGCGTCAACAGGAGAGTGAGCACACCGATGCCGACGCACACGTGGAAGAGATGCAGTCCGGTCAGGATGAAGTAGTAGAGGAAGAAGTCATTGGCGCCGGGGCCGTGGCCGCTGGTGGCCAGTGCGACGTACTCGTAAACCTTGAGGGCGATGAAGAGTAGACCGCACGCGATGGCGGCGTAAACAGCATTGGTTGCAATGGCTTTCGCGCCGGCGCGGAGCGCGCCGATCGCGACCACGACACATAGTGAACTGCTGAGCAGCACCAGGGTGTTGGTAACGCCGACGCCGATGTGCAGGGACGTGCGGGCGACGTCGAACAGCTCGGGCGCTTTCGCGCGCTCCACCATGAAGGTGACGAAGAAGACGCCGAACACGAGCATGTCGCCGAACAGGAACACCCATGTGCCGGACTCGGCGGGGATCCGCCGGGCGGATGGTTCACCCGGCAGCGTCGACGCCCCTGTCACGACGCCGCGGCCAGCTGACTCTCGGCGGCTTCCTGCGCCTTGATGGACTTCAGCAGCACGACAGTCGTGCCGATCATCCAGACGATCAAGGCAAGACCGGGCAGGTAGTAGGAGAAGACGCCGTCCCAGGCGAGCGGCCCGGTGCTCATGGCCATCACGACACAACCCGGGAGCGACAGCATCGCCACCCACAGGTTGAGGAAGCCATACCAACGCGGGAACGTCGGGGGATCGCCCTTGTCGGTGAACGATGCGATCGCCAGCGTGAGGTTCTGCATGATGATCGTGCCGACGATGCCGATGAACCACAGCCAGAAGAAATCGCTGAACGCCTGGGTGATCTCCGGATCACGCTGTCCGGCTCGAAATGCCGCCGCCGCCAACGCCATCAGCGAGAACATCATCGCCGGGGTGAAGATCGCCGCGGCGAGCACCTGGGTCAGGGTGAGCATGCCCCATTGCCCCTCGGATCGCCGGAGGCGCAGCATGATCACCGCGTGGAAGGGAATCGCGAGCGCGGCCGCGAGCAAGGCGCCGGCGAGTCCGAAGCGCACCCACAGGTTCTCGTTGGCGAGGAAGGCGTCGGTCTTCTCGGCCGTATCGGTCGGAGACATCGGGGGAAAGAGTTTGGCGATGCCGGAAAAGCACACGCTGTAAACAACAATCATCGCGGTTCCACACCATGCGCCGACGCGCTGCAACTTCAACTCCACGGCTCGGAGGCTAACGGCCCTTCGGGGTTCGTCGGGCCGATTCGAGAAAGTTTTGTCAAAATTGCCAAAACTCGCATCTGCCCGGACAGGCCGACGCGTTCACGACCGGTAAGCTGCCACCGGTCAGGCCCTCGTAGCTCAGGGGATAGAGCACGGCTCTCCTAAAGCCGGTGTCGCAGGTTCGAATCCTGCCGGGGGCACTTGTGATGTGTCAGAACACCGCGAACAGTCCGACCCATGCCATGAGGAGTCCGTTCTCGCGGACCGTGTCGCGCAGCGACCGCCTACTCGGCGTGCTGCCCGTCATGACCGCTCCGGGTTTCGATCACTTGCTGCGCGATGTCGGTTAGTCGGGTGTTGCTGTCCTGCGACAACTGCTTCAGCATCTCGAACGCCCGCACGTCGTCAATGCCGTAGCGCTCCATGATGATGCCCTTGGCCTGGCCGATGCGGTCCCTGGTCGACAGGGCCGACTGCAACTGCTCGCCTTGACGACTGGCGAGGATCGCCGCCGCCGCATGTGCGGCCAGTACCGTCGCGATCGTCTCGTCCTCCCCATCGAAGGCATTCGCCTTGAAACCGAACAGATTCAGTGCCCCCGCCGTGCGGTCGGCCGTATACAACTTGACTGACAAACCGCTCAGCACGCCGAGTTCGACAACTGCGGACGAATACTGCGGCCATCGCTCCTCACTCCGGAAGTCCTCCGTGCGCACGATCAGGTCGTCGAGTGCCACCTGTACGCACGGCCCCTCGTCGAATGTCATCTGGAGCTCGTCGAGTTGGTAAGGCAGCGTCGAAGTTGGCGCGAGCGTCTCGTATTTTCCAGCCTTGCCGATGAGTAGGACGCCTGCCGCGTCCACGCCAGGTATCAGCTCTTTCGCCGTCGCAGTGACGTCGGTAAGGACTTCCTCGACCGTGCGCGGCGCCGCGGCAGCGCGCGCCAGCTCAGCCATCCGCTGAGCTAGATCGTGGTTCCGTGCTTCGGTCATGGCTACAAGCTTCCCACTCCGGCTGTCCAGTACACGAACGTTTGTCACCTGCCACAACGGGCAGTCCCATTAGAGGCTCGCGTGGCAGTCGACTTCTACGCAAGCTGAGGTTCCGTCGGTTCAGACCTGAGTGCCGACGGAGCCGCACCCTGGAGTCACTCTCTTAGTTGTAGTAGCGTCAGAGTATGGGCAGCCCCAATGTCTGGATTCTCGCTGGGTATCAGAGCGACTTCGCCCGCAACCTCACCCGTGAAGGCCACGATTTCGCCGATCTGACAGCCGAGGTCGTGGAGTCCACGCTGGCAGCGGCGAAAATAGACGCACCCGACATCGAGGTCGTACACCTCGGCAACGCCTTCGGCGAGATGTTCGCCCGTCAGGGGCACCTCGGCGCGATGCCGGCGACCGTCAACGACGGTCTATGGGACGTTCCCGCGTCCCGGCATGAGGCCGCGTGCGCCTCGGGCAGCGTGGCCGCGCTGGCCGCCATTGCGGATCTGCGGTCTGGCGCCTACCGATCAGCCCTTGTCGTCGGCGTCGAATTGGAGAAGACCGTCCCAGGCGATACCGCCGCACAACACCTGGGCGCTGCCGCGTGGACCGACCACGAGGGCGCCGAGGCCAAGTTCATGTGGCCGCACATGTTCGACAAGGTCGCTGCGGAGTACGACCGCAGATACGGCATCGACGGGGCGCACCTGCGGGCGATCGCCGCGCTCAATTTCGCGAACGCGCGCAACAATCCCAACGCGCAGACCCGCGATTGGTCGGTGCCCGACCCGCTCACCGACGACGACGGCGTCAATCCGGTCGTCGAGGGACGGATTCGTCGTTTCGACTGCAGCCAGATGACCGACGGCGGTGCCGGCCTCGTTCTCGTGACCGACGAGTGGCTGCGCGATCATTCCAGTGCACGCCCGATCGGGCGGATCGACGGCTGGGGTCACCGGACGGTCGGACTGGGTCTGCAGCAGAAGCTCGACCGCGCCGCCGCCGAACCCTACGTCATGCCCCATGTACGCCGGGCGGTGCTCGATGCGTTCGACCGCGCGCACGTCACGCTCGAGAACGTAGACGGCTTCGAGGTACACGACTGCTTCACCCCCAGCGAGTACCTCGCCATCGACCACATCGGGCTCACCGGCCCAGGGGAGTCATGGAAAGCGATCGAGAACAACGAGATCGAGATCGGCGGGCGGCTGCCGATCAACCCCAGCGGCGGTCTGATCGGCGGTGGGCATCCCGTGGGTGCGTCGGGCGTACGGATGCTTCTCGACGCTGCCAAACAGGTGAGCGGCGGCGCTGGCGACTACCAGGTCGAGGGCGCAAAGACGTTCGGCACCTTGAATTTCGGTGGTAGCACCGCCACCACTGTCAGTTTCGTCGTGAACGGAGTATGAGATGAGTGTAAATGTGGAGGTCGTCGGCAAGTATCTGTCGACGCTGCCCGAGGACGACGAGCACCCGTACCGCACCGGGCCGTGGCGTCCCCAGACCACCGAGTGGAATGCCGACGACCTGAGCGTCGTCGAGGGGCAGATACCCGACGATCTCGACGGTGTGTACCTGCGTAACACCGAGAACCCGCTGCATCCGGCGCTGAAGTTCTACCACCCGTTCGACGGCGACGGCATGGTGCACGTCGTCGGATTCCGCGATGGAAAGGCGTTCTACCGCAACCGGTTCGTCAAGACCGACGCCTTCGCCGAGGAGAGTGATGCGGGCGGACCGCTGTGGCCCGGCCTGGCCGAACCCATTCAGCTCGCCAAGCGTGATTATGGCTGGGGCGCAAGAACGTTGATGAAGGACGCCTCGAGCACCGACGTCATCGTTCACCGTGGCTTCGCGTTGACGAGCCACTACCAGTGCGGAGACATGTACCGCGTGGACCCCTTCTCCGGGGAGACCGTCGGCAAGGCAAATTGGGGGGGCCGCTTTCCGTCCGACTGGGGGGTATCGGCGCATCCAAAGGTGGACGGTCGCACCGGCGAGCTGTTGTTCTTCAGCTACAGCAAGGAAGCGCCGTACATGCGCTACGGCGTCGTCGATGCGGACGACAACCTCGTGCACTTCACCGATGTTCCGCTGCCCGGACCGCGGCTTCCGCACGACATGGCGTTCACCGAGAACTACGCCATCCTCAACGACTTTCCCCTGTTCTGGGACCCCAAGCTATTGCAGGCAGGTGTCCACCTGCCGGGGTTCCACCGCGACATGCCGTCGCGGTTCGCCGTCATCCCGCGCCGGGGCGGAGCCGATGACATCCGCTGGTTCGAGGCAGACCCGACGTTCGTGCTGCACTGGGTCAACGCCTACGAGGACGGCGACGAAATCGTGCTCGACGGGTTCTTCGAGGGCGATCCGAATCCGGTCGACACTCTTACCGGTGACAAGTACAAGAAGGCATTCCGTTACCTCGCACTGGACGGGTTGCAGACCCGGCTGCACCGGTGGCGATTCAATCTCGTCACCGGCCAAACCCGCGAGGAGGAGCTGTCGGATTCGTTGACCGAGTTCGGAATGATCAACGGCGGCTATGCAGGCGAAAAGTACCGCTACACCTACGCCGCAACCGGCAAGCCCGGCTGGTTCCTGTTCGACGGCCTGGTCAAGCACGACGTTAAGACCGGTACCGAGGAGCGATTCGCTTTCGGCGACGGTGTGTTCGGCAGCGAGACAGCGATGGCGCCGCGCGTCGGAAGTAGCACCGAGGACGACGGTTACCTGGTGACGCTCACCACCGACATGAACGACGACGCCTCGTACTGCCTGGTGTTCGATGCCGCTCGAGTCACCGACGGCCCCGTGTGCAAACTCGCACTGCCGGAACGGATTTCCAGCGGAACACATTCCACCTGGGCGCCGGGTTCGGAGTTGCGACGCTGGCGGGACGCCGACACCGCGGCAGGGGCGATCGGCCTGTAGGTGGCGCAGTCCAACGCGGTCGCCCGGATGCTCGGCCTGCTCGGCGACGAGTGGACCCTGCTCGTCATGCAGCAGGTACTCCTCGGGGCGACGCGGTTCGGCGACTTTCGTGCGCGACTACCCATTTCGAATTCGGTGCTGACGGCGCGGCTGCGGTCGCTAACCGACCAGGACCTGCTGGAACGTCAGTCCTACCAGTCGAATCCGCCGCGGTCGGAGTACGTCATGACCGAGCGTTCCCGGTCGCTGTGGCCGGTGTTTGTGTCGATCTGGGAGTGGGAGCGCCACTGGGTGCCCGACCATGCCGACCCACTGCCCGGGATGCGCCACACCACCTGTGGGGGTGACTTCACACCCGTCGTCACGTGCGGGTCGTGCGGTGAGGCGGCGAGCGAGAAAGACGTTGTCGCGCAATGGGGTCCCAGCGGTTCCTGGGACCGCTCGATCCCGATGGCGGTCACTCGGCGGCGCTCGGAGTCTGATTCGGCCGCAGGACTGTTCCCTCAGACGATGAGCGTCATGGGCAACCGCTGGGGTTTCGCGCTACTGGTCGCGGCGTTCGTCGGGATCAGCCGATTCACCGACTTCCAGACCCAGCTCGGCGCCCCGCCCGGTTCGATCGCCGACCGGCTGTCGATCCTCACCGCCAACGGGGTGTTCGAGATGTCCGACAACAGGTACCGGCTGACCGAGAAGGGACGCGCGCTGTTCCCCGTTCTGGTGACCGCGCTCGGATGGGCGCAACGGTGGTATCAGGCACCAGAGGGGCCGGCGGTCATCCTCACCCACACCGGCTTGCGGCGGGTCCTTCGATCTGGTCCTGACGTGCGATCAGTGCTCAGAGTCGTTGCGCGGCGCGCACGTCCATCCGGTGCGCCGAGCCTGAGCTTGCGCCCCGCTTTCCGCCGCGAACTCGAACAAAAGTTCAGTCTCGAACCACCAAAAATCTACCCGAAAATATCTGGCACTCTCCCCATGAGAGTGCTAATCTCGCCGGTGCACAGTGATTTGGGTCGCCCGCCAGGGTGGCGGGCTCTGAGTGACATAGGAGGTGGATTACTGTGCTTCGTTTTGATCCGTTCAGTGACCTTGACGCGTTGACCCGGGGACTGCTGACCAACCAGACCGGATCAACTCGCACCCCTCGGTTCATGCCGATGGACCTGTGCAAGATCGACGACCACTACGTGCTGACGGCGGACCTACCCGGTATCGACCCGGGGTCGGTGGATGTCGACGTCGACAGCGGCACGCTCACGATCTCCGCGCATCGCACCGCCCGTTCGGAGGACGCCGTTCAGTGGCTGGCCAACGAGAGGTTCTTCGGCACCTACCGCAGGCAGCTATCACTCGGCGAAGGCATTGACGCAACCGCGATTACGGCAACGTATGAGAACGGTGTGCTCACCGTGACGATTCCAGTCGCCGAACGCGCCAAGCCGCGCAAGATCGAGATCGCTCATAGCGGCCTGCCTGGGCCCACGCGAAGCCGGGGACAATCGATAGAGCCAACCACCGTCGACTCCGAGTAACCGCAATCGAGACTACGGACGCTCCCACCAGATCGCAATTCGGCCCGAAAACTGCGATCTGTCGGCCCACGCAGTCTCGGACATCCATGTTCAAGCGCGCCGAGGGTTTCGGCTCGACGGTGCTGATGTTTGTCGTCCCGGTGACGAGCTCGCGGATCCAGCTTGTCCAGGAGGCCGCGCGTCACGCGTGACGGTTCAGGCGATACAGCAGGTTGTTTCGCACGGACGGCCACTCGATGTCCAGGATCGAATACACGACGGTGTCGCGCCGCGATCCGTCGGCGAGCACCTGATGGCTGCGCAGTATCCCGTCGAGCTTCGCGCCCAGCCGTTCGATCGCGTTGCGGCTGGTGAAATTGAAGAAGTGCGTTCGGAATTCGACTGCAACGCAATTCAACTGATCGAATGCATGGCCGAGCATCAGCAACTTGGTCTCGCTGTTGACCCCGCTGCGCCGCGCCGAATCCACGTACCAGGTGTTGCCGATCTCCAGCCTGCGGTTGGGCGGGTCGACGTTCATATAGCTCGACGATCCGACGAGCGAGCCCGCCGGATTGCGCACCACGAACGTCATTCCGGTGTCGGGAGCTTGGACGGACAACCTGGCGTCGACCCACTTCTCGACGTCATCGGCTGCCGGTGCGCCGGTGAACCAGAGGCGGCCCAGTTCACCGTCGGCAGCCGCCGCATTGATCTCCGGAATGTGTTCTCGGCTAAGCGGTTCCAGCGTGACCCACTGGTGCCCGGTCAGCGCGACCGGTTCGACGAATCCGCTCATGATGTCCGGGCCTCGGCCCCCGACCACGCGGCGACCATCGCCCATACCGAGAGCAGGGCCGCAACGATCGCCACGACTCCCCCGATATAGAGCCCGTAGCCGGCCGATACGGGCGTGTACACGTAGAGCCGGTAGTAGAACACCGTGAGGACCACCAGCAGCACCGAAATGACCAGCGCTGCCGACGATGCCACCCGGGCCGACAGCCCGCGCGCCGCCATCGCTCCCGCGACGATCAACGTCGCGGCCAACAAAACGATGAGCTGGCCGACCCCGAAACCCGACAACCGGTTCCGCAGTTCATCCATGTCGCCGACCACCCCGCCGACCCCGCTGGCCCGCGCACCGGCAGCCGTCAGCCAGGGCAGCCAGGCACTCACCACGAGGATCGCCGCGCACAGTGCGACCAGCCAACCAGGGCGCAGGCGCGACATGCGTCGAGACTACGGTATTCCAATGACCGAACTTCCCGACTTGGCGCGCCAACTCGACATGGCTCCTCACCCCGAGGGCGGTTGGTTCAAGGAGACCTGGCGCAGCCATTTGACGGTTCCCCAATCGGCACTTCCGCCCGATTACACCGGGCCGCGAAGTGCGGGGACGGCAATCCTGTTTCTCCTTATGCCGGGCCAGCAATCGGCATGGCACACCGTGCGAAGCGCCGAGGTGTGGCTCTACCATTCCGGCGGCCCATTGCTCCTCGAGGTCGGCCCCGAGCAGGACACCGCCACAACACATCTGCTCGGAGCAGACATCTCGGGCGGCGAACATCCGCAGTTCGTCGTGCCGCCCGGACATTGGCAGCGCGCCCGTCCGCGTGACGACCAGCCCTGCCTCGTCAGCTGCGTCGTCGTGCCGGGCTTCGACTTCGCCGACTTCGCGCTCGGCGCGGCTACCGACTGAGCAACTGCAGCGCCGCGGACACGAGGTCGGCGTTTCCCGACGGCGACGAGCCATCCGGCAGCCGAACCGTGTCCTCCAGCCCGATTCGGGTCTGCAAGCCACACCTACCCGCGTGTTCCAATAAGGGCCAACAACTTTCGTCGAGCCCGTGCAGCAGCACCGGCGCCGAAGACCCCACCGCCATCACCTGAGCCAGCAGGCCGTCGGCGGCGGCGATATCGCCGTCGCCCTGCAGTTCGATCATCACCCGCATGCAGTGAGCGGCGATGTCCGACGCCGCCCACGATGCCGCCGCCTCGGCGTGGAAGATGCCGACCTCGACGCCCAGGCCTTTGCCGAGCAGGAGCCGGGCAAGCTCTTCGGCGCCTGGTTCATGCCAATTCACCGAGGCGAAGTCGGGCAGCTCGCTCCACCGATCGACGGCACGTAGCCTGGCCTCGGCATCGGGCAGCGCCCAGAACCCGGTCGTCACCCCCAGCGGCAGGCCGGGAACCGCGTGCCGGACCGCCGATACCGCCGCGTCGACGACCGCCGGCTCCAACGAGTCGACCCCGTCGGCGGTCTTGGGATGCATGTGCACGGCCTTGGCGCCCGCCTGATGCGCGGCGAGCGCCTCGGCGGCCAGTTGATCCGGCGAGACCGGAAGGTTGGGGTGTTGGTCGGGAGTGCGAGCACCGTTGATGCACGCCTTGACGTAGGTCTTGGAGGGCATCACCCCATCTTTGCAGCGACCGCCGCCCAGAGTCAGAGTCGGCCGGCGCGCAGCTTGTCGAGTAGCCGCCGATCCCGCTTCGTCGGCCTCCCCGCACCGCGGTCACGGACAGCGACCGCAACCGTCTCGGTCGGCTCGGGTTTGGGCGTTCGGTCGAGGAAGCAGGTCGCCGCGTCGGCCGCACCGACGCGCTTCTGGATCACCCGCACCACCTCGACTATCCGCGTGGTCTGACCAACCAGTGCGCGGACCTCGTCGCCCGGTGCCACCGTGGTGGCCGGCTTGGCGGGTCGGCCGTTCACCCGCACGTGCCCACCCCGGCACGCGTCGACGGCGTCGGATCGGGTCTTGACGAGCCGGACCGACCACAGCCAGCGGTCCACTCTGGTCGACTCCACGCCATCCATCATGGACCAGGTAGTCGGGGCGGTGCGATCCAGAAACAGGTAGCGAGAAGGACGCCCACGGAAAAGACGCTGACGCGAAAGACGGCGACGTGCCTGTATCGGAATTGCCCGTCATTGAGTCTCCGATCAATGAGATTCCCCAGTGACTACCTCGTCAAAAATTGCCCGATGCCCATTACCCAGCAAAGGACCTCGACACCTCAGCTAGACCCGACCATTGCCTTATTGTGACCTTATATATGCCTTATTTTTCTTAGAAATTCGTGTACGGTGGGACCTCAGGCGCACGCACCACTGCGACGGAAGGAACCCGACATGCATCAGGAACCCACACGGATCGTCCTGGTCACCGGCGGCTCGAGGGGCATCGGCGCGGAGGTCGCGCGGCAACTCGCCGGCCCCGGCACCCATGTCGTGGTGAATTACCGGGAGAGGGCCGAGCGCGCGGAATCGATCGCCCAGGCTATCCGCGACGCAGGCGGGCACGCCTCGACGCTGGGAGCCGATATCTCCGATGAGATCGAGTGCGCGGCGATGGTCGACACCATCGCCGCTCGATTCGGGCGACTGGACGCCCTGATCCTCAACGCGTCAGTTGGGCTCGAACTGGGTGTCGACCTCGGCTACGCGAAGCGCGTCAATCGCGATGCACAGCGTCGTCTTGCACTCAGGGCAGTGCCGCTGATGCCTGCGGGCGGACGCATCGTTTTCGTCACCAGCCACGCGGCCCACTTCTTCCCCCATCGGGCTGTGCCGAAGGGCCAGACGGCGATCGCCGCGAGCAAGTGGGCGGGCGAAACCGCGCTGTACGCGATGCGCTCGGAATTCCGCCGCGCCGGTGTGCATTTCACCGTTGTTTCCGGCAATGCGGTCGACACGACCTTCGCCGGCGCGATCGTCAACGCCGCCGACACCGCGAATCCGTCCGGCATCGTGTACGTCGGTGGCGCCGATTCGCTCATGATCGCCTAACCCTCCCGTCGCCGGGCACTGCCCGGGTTTCCCAAGTAGCGTTTCCGCATGCTTGGCCACATCATCGTGTGCGGTGACGATGCGCTCGCGATGCGCATCGTCGAGGAGTTGAACAACTCCGGCGCCACCGTCCTGACCGTACAAACTGCCGACGGGTTGGCCGCCGCGGGCCTGGCCGAGGCGCAGGCGGTGATCTGCGTCGCCGACGACGACGAACGCAACCTCGAAATCGCGCTCCTGGCAAGACAAGCCAGCCCCGACGTACGAGTCGTCGCTCGACTCGCCAACGGCGTGCTGCGTGACGCGATGGCAGCGGACAACGGTCCCGGCGCGATCCTCGACGTCGCCGACCTGGCCGCCTCTTCGGTGGTGGAGGCGTGCCTTTCCCGCACCACCCACACCATCTCGGTGGCGGGCATCGACTTCGTCGTCTCCGGTGCGGACGTCCCACGAGACGCGACTCTGCGGGAGATATACGGCGATCTCGCACCCGTGGCGGTGATCCACGGCGAGAACTCCATACAACCCGGCGAGGTCGTCGCATGCCCCGGCCGTGACATGCGGGTTCGCGAAGGCGACTGGACCACGATCATCGGCACGGCCGATGAGTTGACGGCGCAGGGCATCGCCATCCCCAAGCCCTTGGCCCAGACTCGAGTACGGCGGCCCCCGCTGCGGCGGCTGATCGACGCCGCGCGGATGATCCGCGAGGACATCAACCCGATGTTCTACCGGGCTTTCGCTGCATCCATGACCCTGCTGGTGGGCGCGACGCTCCTGCTGCGCTTCACGTACCAACACCCGCCGGGGATGACGTGGATCGACGCACTGTATTTCAGCACCGAGACCATCGCCACCGTCGGCTACGGAGACTTCAGCTTTCTGGAACAACCGACGTGGCTGCGAGTGTTCGGCATTCTGCTGATGTTCGCCGGTGTGACCACTACGGCGATCCTGGTCGCCTTCATCGCCGATCTGCTGCTGTCGCGGCGTATCGCTCAATCCGCCGGTCGCCGCAAGGTGCGACTTCTTCGTCACCACGTCATCGTGGTCGGCCTCGGCTCATTCGGCGTTCGGGTGGTCAGCGATCTGACCGCCGCCGGCTACGACGTGGCGGTGATAGAGACCGATAACGACAACCGGTATCTACCCACGGCCGCGCGGCTGGACGTACCGGTCATCTTCGGCGACGCCACCTTGCGGCAGACATTGGAATCCGCACGCATCGAGCAGGCTCGTGCGATCGCGGTGCTGACACCTGGCGACATGGTCAACATCGAGGTCGGCATAGCGCTGAAGAGCATGCTCAAATCACGCACCGGCACGCCAGAGGTACCGATCGTGCTGCGGGTGTACGACCGAACCCTGGGTGCAGCCGTCGGTCAGCGGTTCGACTTCGAATACGTCCGTTCGACAGTGGATCTCGCCGCGCCGTGGTTCATCGGCGCCGCGTTGGGGCTGCAGGTCTTCGGCACCTTTTCGGTGGGACAACGGTCCTTCATGGTCGGCGGAGTGCAGGTCGATCCGGCGAGTGCGTTGGATGGCATCGCGATGGCGGACCTGTCGACTCAGACCCGCGTCATCGCGATCACCCGGCCCGGCAAGCCAATTCGGCTCCATCCCCGGCGCGACACGACACTCAGCGCCGGGGACACCGCCTACCTCGTCGGCCCCTATCGGGAGTTGCTCGACACCCTGCGCAAGGGACAGGGCCTCGAGTCCTCGATGCGAAGCACCGTCGCGTCGAAAACTTAGCGAACGTGCGCGTACCGCGAAAACTGAGGCGGAATTTCGCAGTGGACGCACATTCGGCGCTTAGGAGATGACCCCCAGCACCCGCAGCGCGTTCTCTTTATAGATCAACGGAATCACCGCCGGGTCGACATCGAGGTCCTCGAAGTCCCGGCGCCAGCGGTCCAATTGGATGTAGGGATAGTCGGTTCCGAACAGCACCTTCGTCCGCAGTTGGCGGCTCGCGGCGCGCACCAGTTGGGGCGGAAAGTATTTCGGCGACCATCCCGACAGATCGATGTAGACGTTGGCCTTGTGCGTGGCGATCGCGATCTGCGAGTCCACCCACGGCACCGCCGGGTGCGCCATCACGATCGTCAGATCCGGGAAATCGGCGGCCACGTCGTCGAGCAGCATCGGATCCGAGTAGCGCAGTTTGATGCGGTGCCCGCCGGGCAGTCCCGCACCCATACCCGTCTGCCCGGTGTGGAACAGCGCGGGCACGCCGGCCTCGGCGATCGCCTCGTAGATCGGATAGAACTTGCGATTGTTCGGTTCGAAGGCCTGCATGCTCGGATGGAACTTGAAGCCCTTCACGCCGTAGTCGCGGACCAGTTCGTGGACGCGGTGCACCGCGCGACGCTCATGCCACGGGTCGACGCTGCCGAACGGGATCAGCACGTCGTTGTTGCGCACCGCGCCGGCGATGAGGTCTTCGATCGAGTTCGGTACATGCCGCATACCGGTGCGCGCGTCGACGGTGAAGACGACCGCGGCGGTGTTGTGCCGCCGGTACTCGTCGGCGAGCGCGTCGACGCTCGACAACGCACCGGGTCCACGCTTGAAGTACTGGCCCACCGCGTCGACCAGTTCGTCGTCGTAGGCCTTGTGGCCGTGGCCGTCGACCTCCACGTGGGTGTGGATGTCGATGGCGGCGACCCGGTCGAAATCGATTCCGTACTCGTACTTCTCGCCCATACCCGCAGTCTAGGGCGCGTGTAGCGTCACCCTCGTGACGGTCTATGCGCTCAACCTCTTCGATATCGCCGACCGCGACGAGTACCTCGCGTACTCGAAGCGCTCTCCGGCAAGAAGTCGCCAAACACGGCGGCCGCGTCGTCTCCCTCGGTCGGTTCAACGACTCGATCACCGGCGACATCGAGCCACGCAAGTGCTCGTCCTCGTCGAGTGGGACTCGCGCGAAGCGTTCGACGGCTACTGCAACGATCCCGATCTCGCCGATCTGCACGCACACCGGGAGAACGGCACATCGTCCTACATCTGGCATCTCTTCGACCGCCTGGACGATCTGCGGCCGCTGCTCAAGCTTAGCGATTTCGGTGCGCTTACGACCGCTCAGCGATCGTTAGCGCACCGAAATCGCAAGCCCTAGGCCGGTGAATAGCCGAGGGTGCCCTTGATCTCCAGGTACTCGTCGAAGCCGTACTCACTCCATTCGCGGCCGTTGCCGCTGCGCTTGTAGCCACCGAACGGCGTGTTCAGGTCGAAGGCGTGGTTGATGGCGACCTGGCCGGCGCGGATCCGGCGTGCCACCGCACGCGCCGCCTCGAGGTCGGCAGCCGCGACGTAACCGGCCAGCCCGTAGTCGGTGTCGTTGGCGATTTCGATCGCCTGGTCGAGGTCGTCGTAGTCGAGGATGCACAGCACCGGCCCGAAGATCTCCTCCCGCGCGATCGTCATGTCGTTGGTGACGTCGGCGAACACCGTCGGCCTGACGTAGTAACCGGTGTCCAATCCGTCGGGCCGGCCGGGACCGCCCGGCGATCAACCGTGGCGCCCTCCTCGATGCCCTTCTGGATCAGGCCCTGGATCTTGTCGAACTGCGCCTTCGACGCCACCGGCCCGATGGCAGACGTGTCGTCGAGGTCGCCGACCGTCACCTGCTCGGCGGCGGCCTTCGCGGCGGCCATGGCTTCGTCCTTGCGGGACTTCGGCACCAGCATGCGCGACGGCGCGTTACAGCTCTGACCCGAGTTCGGCATCATCGCGGCCACGCCGGCTGCGACGTTGGCGCGAAGTGCGTCGTCGTCGAGCACGATGTTCGGGCTCTTGCCGCCGAGCTCCTGGGTCACCCGCTTCACCGTCGCCGCCGCGTTCCTGGCGACGTCGATGCCCGCGCGTGTCGAGCCGGTGAAGGACACCATGTCGATGTCGGGATGGCTCGACAGCGCGACGCCAACACCGGCACCGTCGCCGTAGACGAGGTTGTACACGCCCGCCGGAACACCGGCCGCATCCATGACCTCGGTGAAGATCTGCGCGGAGTACGGCGCGACCTCCGACGGCTTCAGCACCATCGTGCAGCCGGTCGCCAGCGCCGGGAACACCTTGCAGGCGATCTGGTTGATCGGCCAGTTCCACGGCGTGATCAGCCCGCACACGCCGATCGGCTCCTTGAGAATCATCGCCGCGCCGCGCGGCTCTTCGAAGTCGTAGTTCTTCAGCGCGTCGATGGCGTTGGCCAGATGCCCCTGGCCGAGGTAGACCTGGACACCCGAGCCGAGCGACGGCGGCGCGCCCATCTCCTCGGAGACCGCTTCGCCGAGGTCGGCCGACCGCTTCTGATACTCGGCGAGGATCGCCTGCAGAAGCTCCAGCCGCTCTTCGCGGGTGCTCACCGACCAGGTGGCGAAGGCCTTCCTGGCGGCCTTGACTGCCTTGTCGACGTCGGCCGCGGAGCCGATCGCGATCTTGCCGGACACCTTCTCGGTCGTCGGGTTGTCGACGTCCAGGGTCTTCGGCTCGATCGGGTCGACCCACTCGCCATCGATGTAGAACTTCAAATATTCACGCATGTCTCCAGCTTCCTCTATTCGCGGTTCGACCGCGGCCACTACTGGGTGCCTTCTGCATACCAGGTTCGGAATCTGTCGTACTTCGGCATCTCCTCCGAGTTGGCCTTCGGGTCGATGCACACGTGCACCACACCGACCTTGCCGCTCGCGTAGGCGCGGGCGATGGCCGGTCCGATTTCCTCTTCTTTCTCGACGTACTCGCCGTGGCAGCCGAAGCCCTCGGCGACCTTGTCCATCCGGACGTCCTTGCTCCAGTGCACGCCGGGCTGCGGGGACGGCTGGTCGAAGGTGCGCTTGTAGACACCCACCTCGAGGCCCCACTGGTGGTCGACGCCGACGACGCACACCAGCGGCAGGTTCAGCCTGGCCGCGGTCTCCAGTTCGGCGATGTGGAACAGGAATGCCGAGTCACTTGTCAGCAGCATGACCGGACGCTTGCCGCCCTCGGCGACCGAGGCGCCGACCGCGTAGGGCAGTCCGGTGCCCAGGTGACCGAAGTTCTGGTTCCAGATCACGTCGCGCGGCTTGGACTGCGAGTACGTCCACTGGAAGATCACCGTCGCGCCGCCGTCGCGCACCATGATGCCGTCCGTCGAGTTCCTTGAACGCCTTGGTGGCCTCGACGACGTAGCGGGCCGGGTGAATCGGCGAGCGTCCCGACGGCGCATTCTCGGCGAGTTGCGCGAGTTCCTCGGCGTCGGCCTTGACCAGCGGTCCAGGTTCGGCCGACGGCGCGCGCGGGGTATCCCGCAGCGCCTCGACGAGCTGCGGCACGACACCGCGCAGATCGCCGACCAGCGGCACATCGAACGAGCGGTTGACGCCGATGGCGGCCGGATCCTGCTCGACGTAGACCCATTTGCGGTTGGCATCGTTGCCGGCCCAGTGCTGAGTGCGGCCGTAGTGCATGGGCTCACCGAGTTCGGTTCCGAGCGCGACACACAGGTCGGATTCCTCGACGGCCTCGTTGGCGGCCGGGGAGAACAGATAAGGGAAGGTCCGATCCTGCAATCCCGGGATGTACGACGTGCCTCCGGAGGTCTGGATCACCGGGCAGGCCATCAGCTCGGCGAGCTCTTTGACCTCCCGCTGGGTGCGGGAGGTGTGCACACCGTGGCCGACCAGCAGGATCGGGCTCTTCGCTTCGCGAATCAGCTTCGCGGCCTCGGCGACCTCGCGGGCGCCCGCCCCCTGGTTGACGAGGCGATACCGGTTGGGCGGCAGCGGTTCTGCCACATCGAGTTCTTCGAGGATGACGTGCGACGGGAACTCGACGTAGCTCGGTCCCGGCGTGCCGGACAACGAGCGGCGGATTGCCTCGCGGATGATCTCGTCGGTCTGGTCGGCGTACTCGATCGAGCTGCTGTACTTGACCGAGGGGGTGAAAAGCCCCTCCTGCCGGACGAATTGGATGCGGCCGCGACGCACGCGACGCTCGGTGATGCGGGCACGCTGGCCGCCGAGGAAGATCACCGGTGAGTTCTCCACCAGGGCGCACATCATCGCGCCGGCGATGTTGGCCATACCCGGTCCCAGTGTGCCGATGCACAGGCCGGGCTTGCCGGTCATGCGCGACGCCGCCTCGGCCATGAACCCGGCGCTCAACTCGTGGTGGGGCGCCACCACCGACCAGCCGCGTGCCTCGGCTTCGGAGAACATGTGCACGAAGTTGGGGTCCGGGATGCCGAACAGCGTGTTGACGCCCTCGGCCTCGAACAGGTCGAGAATGCGCTTGTAGACGGGTACACCCATGTGAAACTCCTTGATTCCCTTATAGATAGCGTTGAGCTAGGTATTTGCGATGCGCTGCGGGCGAGCCGAAGAGCGAACGATTGAGCGCGGCGCGCTTGAGGTACACGTGGATGCCGCTCTCCCACGTGTAGCCGATGCCGCCGTGCAACTGCATCGCCTTACCTGCGATGTCGACGGCGGATGCGCATGCGTGCGACTTCGCCATCGCCGCGGCCACGCCGGCGTCCGGTTGGTCCTCGGCGATCGCCTGCACTGCGGCGCTCGACGAGTTGGCGCGAGACGGAGATGGCCACGAGCATGTCGGCGCAGGCGTGCTTGACGGCCTGGAACGATCCGATGGGCCGACCGAACTGCTCGCGCACCTTCGCATAACCGACCGTCGCGTCCAGCATTGCTTGCGAAACTCCGAGGCTGTCGCAGGCGACGGCGACCGCCGCACGATCGCGCAGTCGGCGTACCGCGGCGGCGGGATCGCCGTCGAACCGCAGCAGATCAGCGGTGTCGGCCGCCGACGACCGTGGCCAGCCTGCGCGTCTCGTCCAGTACCGGCTGCGCGGTGACCGTCGGCGCGGTGTCGAGCGACGCCGCCTTCGGTGACGACGAGGATTCCGTCGGCCCCTTCGGCGTCGGGCACGAAGTCGGTGTCGATCGCGACGGCCAGCCGCAGGGCGCCGGATGCCACATCAGCCAGCAGACGGTCCCGAGTCTCACTCGGCTGCAGTGCATTCAGCGTCCCGACGGCAGCACCGCACTGCCCAGGTAGCTGTTGGCACTCGCCGCGCGACCCATCTCCTCACAGACCACCGCCGTTTCGGCGAACGTCGCACCGGCACCGCCGAACTGCTCGGGCACTTCCAGCCCGACCCACCCCGCGTCGACGAGCACCGGCCACTCCACGCGCGGTCCTTGGCCGAGCAGATCGCCTGCGACGGAGCGCAACTCCTCGTGGAATTCGGAGAATCGTTGCCATCAGCGCCACTCGGTTCCCGCGGCAGGCCCAGCCCGCGCTCGCCGATGATGGTGCGCTGGATCTCGCTCGCCCCGCCGGGGATCGTCCACTCCCACGACCCGATGAAGTCGAGCATCCAGGCGCCCGACTCCCAGCCGCTCGACATGGGCTTCGTCAATTCGGTGTGGGCGGCCAGTCCCGCCGATCTCCGCCCCGAAATCCGTCATCCGCTGCAGCAGTTCGCTGTAGTACAACTTGACGATGGAGGCGTCGGCCGGTCCAGCGGTCCCAGTCTCGTTGTCCTCGACCACTTTTCGGCACAGCCCGCGCAGTCCGGTGAGCTCGGTTTCGAACTGCGCCAGCCGGTCGGCCACGATCGTCGATCGTCGACCGGGCCGCTCTTCGCACGCAGCCATCTGGAACCCGCATTGCCGAGACGCTCGGCGAGCTCCAGCATCGTCATGCCGCGTTCGGCGCCCAGCGTCGCCTGCGCGACCTGCCATCCCGCGTTCTCGGCACCGACCAGATTCGCGGCCGGGATCGTCGACGTCGTTGAGGAACATCTCGCAGAAGTGCGAATCCCCGATCGCCTTGCGGATCGGCCGGACCTCGACGCCGGGTGTCGTCATATCCAGCAGGAAGTACGAAATGCCGTTGCGCTTGGGCGCATCCGGATCGGTCCGGGCCAGCAGCAGGCACCAGTCGGCGTAGGTAGCGCCGCTGGCCCACAGTTTCTGGCCGTTGACGACGTAGTTGTCACCGTCGCGCCGCGCCGACGTCACAGGCTCGCCAGATCCGATCCGGCCTCCGGCTCGGAGAAGCCCTGCACCCAGATCTCACCGTCGAGGATCGCGGGAAGATGGCGCCGCCGCTGCTGGTCGGTGCCCGCGACGAGCAGGGTGGCCGCGGCGTGATGGATGCCGACGAACGCCAGGACCAGCCGGGGGGCGTCGTGTGCGGCCAGTTCCTAGTACAGCACCACCTGCTCGGCGACCGACATCCCGCCGCCCCACTCGCGAGGCCAGTGCGGGACCGCGAATCCGGCGCTGTGCAACGTGGCGAACCATGCTGCTGGAAGGCGACGAACTCCTCGTCGCTTG
>CAWJJA010000010.1:0-61123 GCA_963843135.1 uncultured Actinomycetota bacterium | reverse complement strand
CTGCACCAGCTGCGGGATCTGCTTGTGCGCGTTGAGGATCCCGTCGAGGGCGGGGTCGGGTTGGGCAATGCCGAGACGTTTGCGCTCGGCGCGTTCCCCGAGCTGGGACTGTCGGCGGAGAACTCCTTCCTCTGAGTGCTCGCCGCCAGGCGCAGGTTGCGGCACCCTTACCCCCTGGCGCCCCGCTGAGTATTGTGTACTATACCTAGCATGACCGACAGGATTCCGGCCCGGCTCGCCGACCACCCCACGGTCCGCAAGGTGCGGTCGCGAACCGTGCAGCGACCCGGCATCATCGATGCCGACTGGCTGCGTCAGGTGTGCCTGGAGGCCGGTGCCGACGACGTCGCGTTCGCCAGTGTCGACAACCCGGAGCTGGCCTCCGAGCGGGAGCACGCCGACGCGGCACTGCCCGGCACGCTGCAGCTACATATCCCTGGTCGTGAAGATGAACCGCGACAATGTCCGCTCCACCGCGCGCAGCGTGGCCAATCAGGAATTCCACCGCAGTGGCGAGATCATGAACGAAGCCGCCCACCGGATCACCCGTGCACTGCAGGACGCGGGATATCGTGCGATCAACCCGTCGATGTCGTTCCCGATGGAGATGGACCGATTCCCCGGCCGCATCTGGGTGGTCGCGCACAAACCGGTCGCGGTCGGCCGCCGGTCTGGGCGTGATGGGAATCCACCGCAACGTGATCCATCCGAAGTTCGGCAACTTCATCCTGCTGGGAACGGTTATCGTGGCCGCGCCGATCACCAGTTATGGTCAGCCGCTTGACTATTCACCATGTCTGGAATGCAAGCTGTGCGTGGCCGCCTGTCCGGTCGGAGCGATCAAAAAGGACGGTGAGTTCGACTTCTTCGCCTGCTCCACCCACAATTACCGCGAGTTCATGGGCGGATTCACCGACTGGGCGCAGACCATCGCCGACAGTGAGGATGCCGCGGACTTCCGTTCGCGGGTCAGCGATTCCGAGAACGCCTCGATGTGGCAGAGCCTGTCATTCAAGGCCAACTACAAGGCGGCATACTGCCTGGCGGTGTGTCCGGCGGGTGAGGACGTGATCGAGCCTTACCTCGACGACCGCAAGGGGTTCATGGACCTGGTGCTCAAACCGCTGCAGGAGAAGAAGGAGACGCTCTACGTGCTGCCGAATTCGGCGGCCAAGGAGCACGCTGAACGGCGATTTCCCGCACAAGCAGATCAAGGTGGTCGACAGCGGCATCGCCGGGTTGTTAACCAGGCGCGGAATGAATTGAGCCGCCTGTGGCGTTTGCCCATGCATGAACAAGGTGCGTGGGCTGATTTTGACCGTTGCGACAGTGGCGGTTTCGGGTGTGACGCTCGTCGCACCCGCGGTAGCGCAGGCTGCGGCGTGCCCCGACGTCCAGGTCGTGTTCGCACGCGGCACCGGTGAGCCTGCCGGGGCCGGACGTGTCGGCGACGCGTTCGTCGACTCGCTGCGGTCCCAGATTCCAGGCGAATCGGTCGGCGTGTACGCCGTCAACTATCCGGCCTCGATAGGACTTCCTGCGCGCCGCAGATGGCGCCAACGATGCCAGCTTCGTTCGTCCAGCACACCGCCGCGACCTGCCCCGACACCAAGATCGTGCTCGGCGGCTACTCGCAGGGTGCGGCGGTGATCGACGCCATCGCGATCGCCAACCAGCCGACCCTGGGCTTCGTCAACCCGATGCCGGCCGCGGTCGCCGACCACGTTGCTGCTCGTGGCAGTGTTCGGCAATCCGTCCATCCGGCTGCTGGGTGGCCCGTTGACGTCGTTGAGCCCGCAGTATGGCTACAAGACCATCGACCTGTGCAACGGGGCCGATCCGGTGTGCTCCACCGGTGACGACAGGCCCGCGCACAGCCTCTACGTCGAGGCCGGGTTGACCACGCAGGCAGCGCAATTCGTGGCCAACTCGGCTCACCACCGAGGCTCCGATCACCACGCTGGCAAGCCAGACGCACGGCTGATGCGCTAGTAGCGGATCAGACCGCGCAGGTTCACCCCGGCATGCATGTCGGCGTATCCCTGGTTGATCTCCTCGAGGGTGTATTCGCGGGTGATCAGCTCGTCGAGCTTGAGCTTGCCCGCCCGGTGCAGCTCGAGCATCCGCGGAATGTCGTGGCGCGGATTCGACGAACCGAACAGCGAACCGCGGACCTGCTTTTCATAGAGCGTCAGGTCGAACAGTGACATATCGACCGAGGTGTCGGTGGGGTGCGGGATCGCCGTCATCACCACGCGTCCCCGCTTGCCGACCAGACTCAGTGCCTGGGCGACGTACGCGCCTTCGGCTGAATCCGTGCTGACGACGCATACGTCGGCCATTGCCCCGTGCGTCAGGTCCGCGACCAATGTCTGCGCCTCCTCGACCGTCGCCGCGGTGTGCGTCGCGCCGAACTCCAGCGACCGGGCGCGCTTGTACTCGATCGGGTCCAGCGCGACGATGGCGCGCGCACCGACGATTCGGGCACCCTGTACGGCATTGATGCCGATGCCGCCGACACCCATGACGACGGCGGTGTCACCGTCGCGGACCTCGCCGGTGCGCACCGCGCTGCCGTACCCGGTGGTGACGCCACATCCGACGAGCGCAGCGGTGTCCAGGGCGGTGCCGGGATCCACTTTGATCACCGACGCCACCGGAACGACCGTGTACTCGGAGAACGTGCCGAGCACGCACATCTGCCCCAGACCTTGCCCTTTCGCATGAAACCGGAAGGTGCCGTCGAGTTGCGGGCCCGCGATGATGGCCGCACCCAGAACGCACAGATTGCTCATCCCGCGCGAGCAGGGGTCGCAGCGACCGCACGCCGGGATGAAGCTCAGCACCACGGAATCACCCTCGGCGACCTCGGTGACGCCGGGGCCGACGTCGACGACGACGCCTGCGCCTTCATGCCCGCCGACTACCGGCAACTGCATCGGCATGTCGCCAGTGACCAGGTGGTCGTCAGAATGGCACAGCCCACTGGCCGTCAGCTTGACGAGGACTTCGGCTTCCTTCGGGCCGTCGAGCTCGACCTCTTCCACCTCCCACTTCTGGTGCAGGCCCCATAGCACCGCGGCTTTGGTTTTCATCGGCTGTCCCTCCCTTCTCGGGGGTCCAGGTTGCGGGCAGGCTGTTGATGCCGTTGATGAAGTTGGCGACCTGGAAATTCGGCTCGGGCGCGGAGATGTCCGGAATCCGGGTGTAGACCTCGGTCAGCAGTGACTTAAGCATGGTGCGGGCCAGCGCTGCGCCTAGGCAGAAGTGGGGGCCACCACCGCCGAAGGCAATGTGCGGGTTGGGATTTCGCAGGATGTTGAAGGTGTGCGGGTCTTCGAAGACATCCTCGTCGCGGTTGCCCGAGTAGTACCACAGAACCACCTTGTCGCCCGCCTTGATCTCCGATCCTCGGACGGTGACGTCTTTCATGGTGGTGCGCCGCATGTGCAACAGCGGCGATGCCCAGCGCAGCACCTCCTCGACGGCGGTGCCAACCCGGCCCTCGACGTCCTCGGAGAGCAGCGTGCGCTGATCGCGGGAACTTCGAGAGCGCGTAGATCGCGTGCGCCGACGCGTGCCGGGTGGTGTCGTTGGCGGCCACGGCCAACAGGACGAAGAAGGCCTTCAGTTCGTCGTCGGTCATCTTCTCGCCATCGAATTCGGCCTGCACCATCCAGGTCAGCAGGTCGTCGCCATGGTTCGCGCGGCGCTCGGGGATCAGTAGGGCGGCGGTTTCGTGTAGCTCCATCACGGCGCCCGCGAACAATTCCAGTTCCGTCTTGTCGCCGCGGATATCCGGGTCGGTCCAACCGAGCAGCCGCTGCGCGGCTTTGATCGTCTTTTCGTGGACCTCGCCGGGCGGCAGGCCGAAAAAGCTACCGAAGATGCGGCCGGGCAGCTTCGCCGAGACGAGTTCGACGAAATCGCCCTCACCGAGATGCGCCATCTCGCTGACCAGATCCCGGGCGTGACCGCGAATCCAGCCCTCGAGCCTGCGCATGTTCTTCGGCTTGAACGCATCCATGGTGATGCCACGCAGCTGGGTATGCCGCGGCGCGTCCATCGCGATGAAGGACTGCGCAATCTCGATCATCTCGGGAGCGAAGTCCTCCATCGTGATGCCGCTGGCCGATGAGAAGATCTCCGGGTGGCGACTGGCCATCCGGATGTCCTCCTGTTTGGTCAGCGACCAGAAGCCCTTGGTGTTGAGCTCGGGCGGAAGCAGGTCGGATTCGGCGGGCCTGCTCCATGGCACCGGGTTCTCCCTACGCAGCACCTCGAACGCCCGGTCACGTTCTTCCGGGGATTTGGCCCAGAACGCTCGTGCGCTGAGATCGATGTCTTTGTGCGTGGTGGTCAGCGCGGTGGTCATGTGGTCATGCTGAACGCCGGCAGCGCCGAACGGACCCCGGCGGCCGTGCCATTCGCGGCCCCCACGGGTCCAATGCGTGGACCGCGCGGGCCGTTCAGGTCAGCGGCAGCGTGAAGGTCGCGACGAGCCCGCCTCCTGCTCGGGCCGAGAATCGCAGTGCGCCGCCGAGTGCCTCGACGATCTGCTGGACGATCCACAGTCCGAGGCCGGCGGTCCCGCGCTGGCCGCCGAGGCT
The DNA here is from genome assembly GCA_963843135.1 of uncultured Actinomycetota bacterium. Taxonomy (GTDB): domain Bacteria; phylum Actinomycetota; class Actinomycetes; order Mycobacteriales; family Mycobacteriaceae; genus Mycobacterium. The sequence goes on along the minus strand of CAWJJA010000010.1, from coordinate 56,513 downwards.
GACGAATTTTGCGGTCAGGTCGCCCAGGCTCTCCGCAGGCACGCCGGGGCCGCGGTCGGCCACCGAGACGGTGAGATTCGTGTCGGTGCGCGCGCATGTGACGTCGATCGGCCGGCCACGGCCATGTCGCGCGGCATTCTCGAGCAGGTTGGTCAGCACTCGGCGCAGTCCTTGCGCATCGATGTCGACCGCCGATACATCCCCGGTGACCGCGACCTGAAGACGCGCGTTCGTCAGCCCGGCCGCGTCGGCCGCCTCGGCGATCAGAGCCGCGACGTCGACACGCCGTAACCGGCCGGGCGAGAACGTCGAACGTCTGGCTCAGCGCCACGTCGGCGAGCGAGTCGAGCATGTCGTTCAGATGGCGGGCATGCCGGCCGGCCAGAGCGATCGCCGCGTCACGATCGGCCGGCTCCATCGGCGAGGCGCCGTCGGTCAACGCACCGGCCAGCGCCTCCAACGAGGCCACCGGTGTTCGGAACTCGTGCAGTAGCACCTGCAGGCCCTCTTGCTGCGACTCGTGAGGACCGCAGCAGCCGGGCGCGCAGATCGCGTTCCTCCTCGGCCGCGGCATGCTCGGCCTCGGCTTCCACCAGCAGCCGCGTCCGTGACCGCTGCTCACGCTCGACGAGCAACGACAGACCGCCCCCGAGAAGTGCGACGAACACCAGAAACAACGCCCACCACACCCCCTGCAGCGGGCGGGGCACGGTCGCTGCGGCATCGGGTCCGGCCCACAGCGCGACGCGATATAGCCGAGCCCGACCACCGCTGCCACCAGCACGGTCTGCGGGAACGACAATCGGGCCGCCGATGCGATGACGACCATCACCAACACCGCCACCACGGGGCTCGACGGCCCGCCCGTCAAGGCGATCACCGCAAGCGTCAGTGTCGCGTCGGAGGCGGTCACCAGCCACGAGTAACGCGTTCGCCGGATCTCGAGCGAGGGCGGATCATCAGAGCCGCCGCGTAACCGAGCGCCACGCCCAGCACGACGGCCACGCCGCTGAGGTGCTCCCGCAACCAGTGCGGCCCGACCGCCACCAGGACGATGATCGACACCACCACCGCGACGCGCACCGCGACGACCAGATGCGTGCCAAGCCGTAGCCGTCCTCGCTGGAGGCGACGATCGAACCGGTTCACGCGCCGACCATAGACGCGGATTCGACGCAGCATCTAGCATCCGGCCCATGAGCCAGCGGCCTTACGTGGTGGTCATCGTCGACGACCACGAACTCTTCGCCGAGGGGCTCGAGCTGTTGCTGACGCGCGACTGGGGCGATCAGTTCGTCATCGGCGGTCGGACGACCTTCGTCGAAGAGGCCGCCGACCTGGTCGCATCGTGCGATGCGGACGTCGCGATCGTCGACCTGACGATGCCACCCCTTGGCGGCGTCGCCGCCATCCGGCACATCAAGAAACGCCATCCGCGAACCCGCGTCCTTGCGCTTGTCGGGCACCGACGATCCGCAGCTGGCCGAGGACGCGCTGCGGTCGGGGGCCGACGGATTTGTGTCTAAGGCGGTTCGGCCAGAAGCGCTGGCCGGGCCGCTGTACACCATTGCGGCGGGCATGCGCGTTGTCGACACCAAGGTGCTCGAAGGCCTGCTCAGCAACATCCGCAAGCCGCCAGGAGCCCTGCTCGACGCGTTGAGCCCGGCGGACCTGAAGTTGTGGGTGCTGTTGTCGACCGGCATGGAGACCGTCGATATCGCAATGCGGATGCTGGTGTCGGAGCGCACCGCCAAGCGCATGGTGGCGTCGTTGCTGAACAAGCTCGGAGTGACAACCGGATCGCCGCGGCGGGGCTGGCCGGACGTTGCGGACTGCTCGACGATATTGCAGACGGCAGCCACCCTGACGCGTCAGTCCTCGATCCGGAGCGCCTGAGCGGGGCACATCGCCGCGGCCTGAATGACGGCGTCATGTGCGGCCGGCGGTGGATCGGGGTTGAGGAGCACGACCTGCTCGCTGTCGTCGGGTAGGTCGAATATCTCGGGCGCGGCCAGGATGCATTGACCGTGGCCTTCGCACAGGTCGTAATCGACGTGATGTGCACTGCGCCTCCGCAAGTTCCGGTGTGTCGCGCCAGTCTCGCGCCTGATCCCTGCGCATGCACCGAGCCGCAAGCGCCAAACCTGGCCCGCCGGTGCCACGATCGCGTCGGCGCTAGCCCCAGGCGTGCACGGTGTTCTGGGCCGGCTCCAACCCCTGCGAGACCAACAGCTCGGTGGCGTCGGCGGCCTGCTCACAGATCGTCGGCACCTCTTTCCACTCCGCGGAGGTGAAGGTGCCGAGCACGAACGCCGCACCTTCCATCCGGCCGGGCGGACGACCGATACCGATACGCACCCGCTGAAAGTCGTTGCTGCCCAGCGCCGATCCGACCGACCGGAGGCCGTTGTGGCCGGCCACGCCGCCGCCGGTCTTCAGCCGGATCCGCCCGAAGTCGATGTCGAGCTCATCGTGGATGACGACGATGTCCTGCGGGGCAACCGAATAGAACTTCGCCAGTGGCGCGACCTGGCGCCCTGACTCGTTCATGTAGCAGCGCGGTTTGGCGAGGACCACTGAACGGCCGGCGAGCCGACCGGTGACCACGTCGGCCCCCGACTTCTTGTGCACCTTGAAACCCGAGCCGATGCGGTCGGCCAGGATGTCGGCGACAAGGAAGCCGAGGTTGTGCCGGGTCGTGGCGTACTGCGGACCGGGATTGCCGAGGCCGACCACGAGGTGAGGTTCGGCCATGTCGAGCTACTCGGATTCCGCGGCGGGTGCCTCTTCGCCGGCTTCGCCTGCCCTCGGCCTCTTCGCCTTCGGGCGCTTCGCCCTCGGCCTCGCCCTCGGCTGCTTCACCTGCACCCTCGGTCTCGAGGTCTTCCTCGGTCGGGGCCGCGACCACGTTGACGACCAGCGTCTCGGGATCGGACACCAACGTGACGCCGTCGGGCAGCGTGAACGCACCGGCGGAGAACTGTGTGCCGACCCCGGCGCCCTCGATCGACACGGTGAGGTTTTCGGGGATGGACTGCACGTCGGCCTCGATGGTGATGGTGTTCGTATCCTGGGTGACCAGGGTGCCGGGGGCCGCCTCGCCCTCGATGATGACGTTGACCTCGACGGTGACCTTCTCGCCGCGGCGCACGACCAGCAGGTCGGCATGGGTGATGCTGCGACGGATCGGGTGCAGGGTGAGCGCCTTGGTCAGCGCGAGCTGCTCGGTGCCCTCGATGTCGAGGGTGAGCACCGCGTTCGTGCCGGCGTGGCGCAGCACCGCGGCGAAGTCGTGGGCGTTGAGTTCGAGATGCTGGGGATCACTGCCGTGGCCGTAGAGGACCGCGACGACCTTGCCGTTGCGGCGGGCGCGGCGCGATGCGCCCTTGCCGGTTTCCTTGCGAATCGCAGCGGGGAGATTGTTCGGCGCGTTCTTGGCCATCGGGTTCTGCTCCTGTGTCGTGTGTCGAGCACGGCCAGGGCGTAACCTCTGAAATCGGTTCGCGTCGATAACGGTGGCCGGACCACCCTCGCCGTGATTAGCAGCCAGAGTAGCCGGAGCTGCTGCTCAACCCCAAATCAGAGTCCGAATTTGGTATCCGTGAGCTGCTCGGATAGCTCCCACAGGCCGGTGGCCTTCTCGCGGTCGCGGGCCAGCGGGCCCCGGAACGGGGTGGGCCCGGACGGACCCCACATCGCGTACCGCGGCCCGATGAACGAATCGCCGGGCAGCTCGTTGGCCGCCGCGTACAACGTCTGGCGGGCACCGAACTCGGCGTCGGTGGCGAGCTTGTTCCCTAATGTCATCAACGCATCGCCGACCTTGCGGCCGGTGTTGCCCTGCAGGTTGGTCGCCGAGTAGCCGGGGTGGGCGGCATGCGCCTTCAGAGGTGACCCCGCCGCGTGGAGTCGACGCTGCAACTCGCTGGTGAATAGCAGGTTGGCCAGCTTGGACTGTCCGTAGGCCCGCCACGGCGAATAGGACCGCGCCTTCCAGTTCAGATCGTCGAGGTTGATGGCGCCGATCAAATGCATGCCTGAGGACACGGTCACCACGCGGTCGGTGAGCTTCGGCAGTAGCAGGTTCGTCAATGCGAAGTGGCCTAGGTGGTTGGTGCCGATCTGGCTCTCGAACCCGTCGGCGGTCAGCGCGTACGGGACCGCCATGATGCCCGCGTTGTTCACCAGCACGTCGACGGCCTCGACCCCGTCGGCGAAGGCGCGCACCGACGCCAGGTCCTGCAGGTCGAGCGAGCGGACCTCGACCTCACCGGTCATGGACGCTGCGGCGTCGTCGCCCTTGGCCGTGTTGCGCACGGCGAGAATCGTCTTCGCCCCGACGCGGGCCAGCTCACGCGCGGTGATCAGGCCCAGTCCGCTGTTGGCTCCGGTCACGATGACGGTCCGTCCGGCGAAGGACGGCAGATCTGCGGCGGTCCACTCAGTCATGGCGCCCACCCTAGTGACCCTCTCCGCCGAAACTGTATTCCAGCAGCAGAAGTTCGAGTAACCGCCTGCTGGAATGCAGTTTCGCGGGTGGTGTCGGTGCGCGTCTGCAATATCTCGCCATGGGGGAGGTATTCATCGGCACCGAAGCCGTCGCGCGCGGCACGGTTACCCGACACGAGCTCGCGCGCTGGTATCGGCCGTTCTTTCCGAACGTGTATGCGCCTAAAGGGCACGATCTATCACTAGTCGATCGCGCCACTGGAGCATGGCTATGGTCGAAGCGAACAGGGATCGTCACCGGCGTCGCGGCATCAGCGATGCACGGCGCTGACTGGGTCGACGCAGACGTCGAGATCGAAATGCTCCACAACAACACCCGCCCGCCGGTCGGCATCGCTGCGCGCAATGAACGACTCGCGGAGGACGAGTCCACATGGGCTGGCTTGCGTATCACGACACCTGCGCGAACCGCATTCGATCTCGGCCGCTTCCTCGAACGCGGCCAAGCCATCGCGCGGATGGACGCCCTGATGCGGGCACGACCGTTCTCGGCGGAGGACGTGCTAGTCCTGGCCAAGCGGTATCGCGGCGCGCGAGGCGTCAAGCTCCTCAAGGAAGCCTTGCCACTCGTCGACGGTGGTGCCGCCTCGCCACGAGAGACCTGGATGAGACTCCTCTTCATCGACGCCGGCCTGCCGACACCAGCCACGCAGGTACCGATATTCGGTCCCAACGGACGAGTGCTCCGCACCGTCGACATGGCCTGGGAAGAATTCATGGTCCTGGGTGAATACGACGGAGATCAGCATCGGACGTCGCGCGAGCAGTACGTGAAGGATCATCGGGTCATCCCGCTGATCGAGAGCCTCGGTTGGATCGTCATACGCGTCATCAAGGAGGACCGTCCGGACGACATTGTCCGGCGGGCATGGAACGCGATGGTCTCCCGCGGTTGGCGGCCGACTTGATTCGCGAAACGGTATTCCAGCAGGCTGCTACTCGTACTTTCGCTGCTGGAATACAGTTTCGCGCGAGACGACCTATTTGGGAGGCGCTTTCGGCACCGCGATGTTGAAGCCCTTGATGATCGCCTCGATATCGGGCGCCTCCGCGGCGGCCTTGTCCGCGTAGCCCGTCACCGAGAACTGGATGAGGTAACGCTGGTTGGCCGGCGGTGCACCGGTCGCGATGACGATGCGGTTGTAGGTGTGCATCCGGGATCCGTTGAGGTCGTAACTGCCCTCGATCATCGACGAAGGGAAACCCTTGAAGGTGTCCATGGAAGCGTTGAGTCGCTTGAAGTTCTCCGACATTTCGGCGTCGACGTAGCCGTGGCTGATGGCCTCGTTGACATCGAAGTCGCCGTTGAGCTTGAACACGATCACCATCGCCATCGGATAGGTGGTGCCTTTGGCGATCACCCGCGTGCCCGGGGACAGATTCGAGTTGACGAACGGCTTCCAGCCCGGCGGCGTCGGATACGTCACCGTCAGGTCGGTGAGCTTGTCCGCCGGGATGGGTTCACCGATTACGCCCTTCTGCTCCAGGTACGTCGCGATAGGCAGGGGCGGCTCAGAGCCCGGCGTGGTAGTGGTGGTGGTCGTCGTCGGTTTCGTCGACAGGATCGACTGGTAGTCAGGCGCTTCCGGCGCACAGCCGGATGCGGCGAGGACCGCCAGTGCGGCGGCGGCCACCACGGGATGGCGAACCCTCACAGAATCTCTCGTACCGCGTCGAGCGGCCGGGCCAGCCGGGTGCCCTTCGGCGTCACGACGAACGGACGCTCGATGAGGATCGGATTTTCGGCCATGGCATCCAGCAGTGCGTCGTCGCCGGCGTCGGCGAGTTTCAGTTCGCCGTAGAGCGATTCACGTTTCCGCACTGCCGTGCGCACATCGATGCCCGCGTCTTTGATCATCTTCACGAGTTCGGCGCGCGACGGCGGCGTCTTGAGGTACTGGACGACCGTCGGCTCGATGCCGTTGTCCCGCAACAGCTCCAGTGTTTTACGAGAGGTGCTGCACTTCGGGTTGTGGTAGATGACAACGTCTGGCACTACGCTGACCCGTCGAAAAGGCTGGTGACAGAACCGTTGTCGAATACCGCGCGAATCGTGTTGGCCAGCAGGGGTGCGATCGAAAGGACGGTCAGCTGCGGGAAGCGCTTCTCATCGTCGATCGGCAGCGTGTTGGTGACGATGACCTCACGTGCACCGCAGTCCGCGAGCCGCTGCGCCGCGGGATCGGACAGCACGCCGTGGGTCGCCGCGATGATGACGTCGCTGGCGCCATCTGCGCGCAGGAGGTTGACAGCCCCGGCGATGGTGCCACCGGTGTCGATCATGTCGTCGGTGAGGATGCAGGTCTTGCCCTTCACGTCACCGACGACGCGATTGGACTTCACCTGGTTGGGCACCAGCGGGTCGCGGGTCTTGTGGATGAAGGCCAGCGGAACGCCACCGAGTGCGTCGGCCCACTTCTCGGCGACCCGTACACGACCCGAATCGGGGGAGACCACGACCATGTCGTCGTCGGCGTAGTTCTCGGCGATGTAGCCGGTGAGCAGCTTCTGCGCCCGCATGTGGTCGACGGGACCGTCGAAGAAGCCCTGGATCTGGTCGGTGTGCAGGTCGACGGTCAGGATCCGGTTGGCGCCCGCGGTTTTGAGCAGGTCAGCGACCAGACGCGCCGAGATCGGCTCGCGGCCGCGATGCTTCTTGTCCTGGCGGGCATAGGGGTAGAACGGCAGGATCGCCGTGATGCGCTTTGCGCTGCCCCGCTTGAGTGCATCGATCATGAGCAGCTGTTCCATCAACCACTGGTTCAGCGGTGCGGGGTGGGACTGCAGCACGAACGCATCGCAGCCGCGCACCGACTCGTCGAACCGGACGAAGATCTCGCCGTTGGCGAAGTCGCGTGCCGTCTGCGCGGTGACGTGGACGTCGAGCTCTTTGGCGACCTGCTCAGCGAGTTCGGGGTGCGCGCGTCCCGAGAAGAGCATCAAATTTTTGCGGTTGTCGGTCCACTCGGTGCCCACATTGCCCTCATTGCTCGGGGTCGATATCGGCTCAATCGTACGGGTTGCCGGATCACGAACACCCGGCAACCGGCTCACGGCTTTTCGGCGTCCTCCGGGCTGGTTTGTTCACCGCCGGCCCGACGCGCGGCTTTATCGGCTTGCGATCCGGGCCGCTTGCGCGCCACCCAGCCCTCGACGTTTCGCTGCGGACCGCCCGACACCGCCAGCGCTCCGGGCGGCACGTCCTCGCGCACCACCGTGCCCGCGCCGGTGTAGGCGCCATCCCCGATGGTGACCGGCGCGACGAACATCGTGTCGGATCCGGTGCGCACATGGGAGCCGATCGTGGTGCGGCTCTTGGTCTCACCGTCGTAGTTGACGAAGACACTGGACGCGCCGATATTGCTGTGTTCGCCGATGTCCGCGTCGCCGACGTACGTCAGGTGCGGCACCTTCGTGCCCGCGCCGATCGTCGAGTTCTTGGTCTCGACGAAGGCGCCCAGCTTGCCGTCGGCGCCCAGCGTCGTGCCGGGCCGCAGGTAGGCAAACGGTCCGACAGCGGCGCCTGCGCCGATCGCCGATTGACTGCCGTGGGTGCGGACCACCATCGCCTCGTCGCCGACGGTGACGTCGGTCAGGGTGGTGTCGGGGCCGATCTGGCAGTGTCCGCCGATGCGGGTGGCGCCCAGCAGCTGAGTGCCGGGGTACACGACGGTGTCGCGGCCGATCGTCACGTCGACGTCGATCCACGTGGTGGCCGGATCGGTGATCGTCACGCCGGCGCGCTGGTGTGCGGCCACGATGCGATGGTTCAGTTCGGCGCCTAGCGCGGCCAGCTGCACCCGGTCGTTGACGCCGGCGACCAGCACGGCGTCATCGACGTGTTTGGCCCGCACCCGCTGACCGTCGGAGTGGACGATCGAGATCACGTCGGTCAGGTACTGCTCCTGCTGCGCGTTGTTCGAGCTCAGCCGACTCAGCGCCGACCGCAACGCGCTGATGTCGAAGGCATAGACACCGGCATTGACCTCGGTGATCGCCAGCTGCGCCGGGCTGGCGTCGGCCTGTTCGACGATGCCGATCACTTCTTGGTCCTGGGTGCGCAGGATGCGGCCGTAGCCCGTCGGGTCGGGCAGCGTCGTCGTCAGCACGGTCGCCGCGGCGCCCTCACCGCTGTGCGTGGCGATCAGGTCGGCAAGGGTGTCGGCGTCCAGCAGCGGGACGTCGCCCAAGGTGACGAGGACGGTGCCGGTGAATTCGGCGGGCAGCGCGCTCAGCCCGCACGCGACGGCATGGCCTGTGCCCAGCTGCTGATCCTGGACCGCCACCTCGATGCCGCGCCCGAGGTCAGCGGCAAGCTCCTCGACCGCCGGCACGACCTGTTCGCGGTCTTTTCCGACCACCACGACGAGGTGCTGCGGCGCTGCTTCGGCGACGGCGTGCAGGGCGTGCGACAGCATGCTGCGGCCGGCAAGCGGGTGCAGCACCTTGTTGGTGTCGGAGCGCATGCGGGTGCCGGCGCCTGCCGCCAAGACCACGACGGCCGAGTCACGATCGGTCATTGCGAATCCATTCTCCTAGGCTCGACTGTGAATCCAGCGACATTTCTCGGCGCTTCTTGTCGTCAGGTTCACAATGGTCGGCCTGTGAATAACTAGACATGGCTGCCGTCATTGTGTCAGGCACCGTCTGCAGCATTCTGCCCATGACCGAGCTGACGACTCAATTGCGCTGGCCCTTCATCGGTGCCGAGGTCCTCGCAGGTCATGCGATCCCGGAGCGGGCGATGCGCAAGCAGTATCAGCCGCTGTATCCCGGGGTGTATATCCCACGCGACGTCGAACCCTCGGCGCGCGTTCGGGCGGAAGCGGCGTGGCTCTGGTCGAAACGGCGAGGGGTGCTCGCAGGACTGTCGGCGGCAGCGATGCTCGGAAGTAGGTGGATCAGTCCGAAGCTGCCCGCCGAGTTGATTCACGACAATCGCAGACCGCCATCGCTGCTCATCGTTCACGCCGACGGTCTACATGCCGGCGAAGTCCTCGACGTCCGGGGTATCGCGGTCACTACTGCTGCTCGCACCGCGTTCGACATCGGCCGCCACACCGTCGTCGAGACCGTGGCGGTCATGCACATCGACGCGTTGATGAACCGGACGTCCCTCGATCCCGAGGCGATCTCTGCCGTCGCCGAGGCGCATCGCGGAGTGCGTGGACTGTCGCGACTACGGACGGCGTTATCGCTCATCGACGGTGGTGCTGAGTCCCCGCAGGAGACGGTCGCCCGGCTGGCGCTGATCCGCGCGGGACTACCGAGGCCGACCACTCAGGTCGAGATCTTCGACGAGTTCGGTCAGTTCGTGGCGCGCGTCGATATGGCCTACGAGGGAGCCAAGGTGGCGATCGAGTATGACGGCGAACAGCACTGGGCCGACGCCAAGATCAGGCAGGCCGACATCGACAAGATGTACGAGCTCAACCGGCTGGGGTGGATCGTCATCAGGGTGAGCGCCGATCAGCTCCGGTACCGCCGCACGACGTACACGACGCGCGTCGAGAAGGCTCTGCTCGAACGGGGAATGCGATGGTGACCGGCCTCGAATGTGAAACTCACGACGAAACGACGCGAAATCCGTCGCCGGATTCACAGTGGCGTGGCATCAAAGAAGCTCCGTCGCCAGGACTCGAACCTGAACTTTCTGAACCAAAATCAGAGGTGCTGCCGATTACACCACGACGGATCGATCAACCCGCGATATTAGTCCAAGGGCCTACCCTGAAAGCCGTGGCAGTGCCCGAAAGTAATGCACGTACGCCCCGCCCGAGAATGACCGGCGCGGAGCGGCGGCACCAGCTCATCGTCATCGCACGGTCGTTGTTCGCCGAGCGCGGCTACGAGGGCACCTCGATCGAGGAGATCGCGCAGCGCGCGAACGTCTCCAAACCCGTCGTCTACGAGCATTTCGGCGGCAAGGAGGGGCTGTACGCGGTGGTGGTCGACCGCGAGATGTCGGCGCTGCTCGATGGCATCACGTCGTCGCTGACCAAGATGACCAACAACCGCTCCCGGCTGCGCATCGAGCGGGTCACGCTGGCGCTGCTGACCTACGTCGACGAGCGCACCGACGGCTTCCGCATCCTCATTCGCGACTCCCCGGCCTCGATCACGTCGGGCAGCACCTACTCCACGCTGCTCAACGAGGCCGTCAACCAGGTGTCCTCGATCCTCGCCGGGGACTTCTCCCGCCGCGGGCTGGACGCCGAGATGGCGCCGCTGTACGCCCAGGCGCTGGTCGGATCGGTCTCGATGACCGCGCAATGGTGGCTCGACGTACGCGAGCCGAAGAAAGAGGTCGTCGCCGCGCATCTGGTCAACCTGTGCTGGAACGGACTGATGCACCTCGAGAACGACCCGCCGCTGCTCGACGACTAATTGCGACTTCGGCGTGCTGGGTACCGCCGTGCGCGACCGGACACGCCGAAATCACTGTGCCTACGATGGACGCATCATGACCGTATCGGGGATCAACCATGCCCAGACCCCGATCGCCGGGCTCGTTGACCTGGCGCTACGGGATCCCTCCCTGGAGGAGCTCGCCGCCCGCGCCGCCGACAGGCCGGTCGACCTCGCCCTCGTCGGACCAGCCAGCGCCCGCGTGTACGTCGCGAGCACCCTCGCCGCGGCCGGTCCGCTGCTCGTCGTCACCGCGACCGGCCGCGAAGCCGACGACCTGACCGCCGAACTGCAGGGGGTTTTCGGCGACGCGGTCGCGCTGTTCCCCTCCTGGGAGACGCTGCCGCACGAGCGGCTGTCCCCGGGCGTCGACACCATCGGTGCGCGCCTGATGCTGCTGCGCCGGCTGGCCCACCCGGACGACGGCCGCCTCGGCCCGCCGCTGCGCGTTGTCGTGACGACGACCAGGTCGCTGCTGCAACCCATGGCTCCCGACCTGGCCGACATCGAGCCGGTGACGCTCACCGTCGGTGCCGAGGCGGAGTTCGAAAACGTGATCGCCCGCCTGGTGGACCTGGCCTACACCCGCGTGGACATGGTCGGCAAGCGCGGTGAGTTCGCGGTACGCGGCGGCATCCTCGACGTCTTCCCGCCCACAGCCGAGCATCCGGTGCGCATCGAGTTCTGGGGCGACGAGGTCTCGGAGATGCGGATGTTCGCCGTCGCCGACCAGCGGTCCATCCCGGAAATCGACGTCGAGGCACTCATCGCCGTGCCGTGCCGTGAGGTGCTGTTGACCGACGACGTCCGCGACCGCGCCGCCAAGCTGGCCGCCGAGCACCCGGTCGCCGACAACACCGTGTCCGGCAGCATCCCCGACATGCTCGCCAAGCTGTCCGAGGGCATCCCCGTCGACGGGATGGAGGCGCTGCTACCGCTGCTGCGACCCACCGACCTCACGACACTTGCCGCGCACCTGCCGGACAACACCCCAGTGCTGATCTGCGACCCCGAGAAGGTCCGCACCCGCGCGGCCGACCTGATCAAGACGGGCCGCGAGTTTCTGGAGGCGTCCTGGTCGACTGCGGCGGTGGGCGGCGACGTGCCGATCGATCTCGAGGCGATGGGCGCATCGGGATTCATCGAGCTGGACGACGCCCGAACCGCGGCCCGCGACGGCGGCCACCCGTGGTGGACGCTGAGCCAGCTGTCCGACGAGTCTGCGCTGGAAATCGACATCCGTCCGGCGCCCTCGGCGCGTGGCAGCCAGGCGAACGTCGAGGAGATCTTCGCCATGCTGCGCGCCCACGTTGCGACCGGTGGCTATGCGGCTGTCGTCACCCCCGGCACAGGAACCGCACACCGCGTCATCGAGCAACTCGCTGAATCAGACACTCCCGCAGCGCTTTTGGAGGCAGGCGCCTCGCCCAAGGCGGGTGTCGTCGGCGTGCTCAAGGGTCCGCTGCACGACGGAGTCGTGGTGTCGGGGGCCAACCTGGTGGTGATCACCGAGACCGATCTGACGGGTAACAGGGCCGCGGCCGCCGAGGGCAAGCGGCTGGCCGCCAAGCGGCGCAACGTGGTCGACCCGCTGGCGCTGACCGCGGGCGACCTGGTGGTGCACGATCAACACGGCATCGGCCGGTTCGTCGAGATGACCGAGCGGGTCGTGGGTGGTGCGCGCCGCGAGTACCTGGTGCTCGAGTACGCGTCTTCGAAACGGGGCGGCGGGTCGGACCGGCTGTACGTGCCGATGGACTCACTGGATCAGCTTTCACGCTATGTCGGCGGGGAAGCGCCGACACTGTCCCGCCTCGGCGGCAGCGACTGGACGAACACCAAGACGAAGGCGCGCCGGGCGGTGCGGGAGATCGCGGCCGAGTTGGTGTCGCTGTACGCCAAGCGGCAGGCCTCGGCCGGCTATGCGTTCGCCCCGGACACCCCGTGGCAAAACGAGATGGAGGACGCGTTCGGGTTCACCGAGACCGTCGACCAGATGACCGCGATCACCGAGGTCAAGAGCGATATGGAGAAGCCCGTCCCGATGGACCGGGTGATCTGCGGCGACGTCGGCTACGGCAAGACCGAGATCGCGGTGCGGGCGGCGTTCAAGGCGGTGCAGGACGGTAAGCAGGTCGCGGTGCTGGTGCCGACGACGCTGCTGGCCGACCAGCACCTGCAGACCTTCACCCAGCGCATGGCCGGGTTCCCGGTGACCGTGAAGGGGCTGTCCCGCTTCACCGACCCCGTCGAGTCGCGCGGGGTGCTCGAGGGGATGAAGGACGGCTCGGTCGACATCGTGATCGGCACACACCGGCTGCTACAGACCGGCGTGACGTGGAAAGACCTCGGCCTGGTCGTGGTCGACGAGGAGCAGCGGTTCGGCGTCGAACACAAGGAGCACATCAAGTCGATGCGCACCCACGTCGACGTGCTGACCATGAGCGCCACGCCGATTCCCCGCACGCTCGAGATGAGCCTGGCCGGCATCCGCGAGATGTCGACGATCCTCACCCCGCCCGAGGAGCGCTACCCGGTGCTGACCTACGTCGGCCCGCACGACGACAAGCAGGTCGCCGCGGCACTGCGGCGCGAGATGCTGCGCGACGGGCAGGCCTTCTACATCCACAACCGGGTGCGGTCGATCGACCAGGCCGCCGCGCGGGTGAGTGCGCTCGTCCCCGAGGCCCGCGTCGCCGTCGCGCACGGCCAGATGCCCGAGGAACAGCTGGAACGCACGGTCGAAGGATTCTGGAACCGCGAATTCGACATCCTGGTGTGCACCACGATCGTCGAGACGGGCCTGGACATCTCCAACGCCAACACGCTGATCGTCGAACGGGCCGACACCTTCGGGCTTTCGCAGTTGCATCAGCTGCGCGGCAGGGTGGGTCGCAGTCGCGAACGGGGCTACGCGTACTTCCTGTACCCGCCGGAGGTGCCGTTGACCGAGACCGCCTACGACCGGCTGGCCACGATCGCGCAGAACAACGAGCTGGGCGCGGGTATGGCCGTGGCGATGAAGGATCTCGAAATCCGCGGGGCGGGCAACGTGCTCGGCGCCGAGCAGTCCGGCCACGTCGCAGGCGTCGGCTTCGACCTGTATGTGCGTCTGGTCGGCGAGGCCGTCGAGGCCTATCGCGCCGCGGCCGACGGGAAAACCGTTCTGGCGCCTGAGGAACCGAAGGATGTAAGGATCGACCTGCCGGTCGATGCGCATCTGCCACCCGACTACATCGGCAGCGACCGGTTGCGGTTGGAGGCATATCGCAGGCTTGCGGCGGCGGCCGACGATGCTGCGGTGAACGCGGTGATCGATGAACTCGTCGACAGGTACGGACCGCTGCCCGAACCCGCCAGGCGGTTGGTCGCGGTGGCCCGGTTGCGACTGCTGTGCAGGCACTACGGGGTCACCGAGATGAGCACGGTGTCGGAGGCGACGCTGAAGCTGTCGCCGTTGCAGTTGGTGGATTCACAGCAGCTGCGCCTCAAGCGGTTGTATCCAAGTGCGAACTACCGCGCGACGACGTCGACGGTGCAGGTGCCGATTCCCCGCACGGGTGACGGGGTTGCCGCCCCGCGCATTCGTGATCTTGAACTTGTCGTGATGGTCGCACGTCTGCTGTTGGCGCTCGATGGAAAACCCCTGGAAAATGCTGATATAACGAAGTTCGGAGATAGCGCAGGATGAGCTATCGACAGAGGGCGGAACAGCAGTGACGACGAACAAACGACCCGCGGCATGACCGTGGTGTTGGTCGACCCCCGCCGCCCGTCGCTGGTGCCCGTCGAGGCGATCGATCTGCTCACCGGTGACGTGCAGTACACCGAGGAGATGCCGATCAGGGTGCCGTGGTCGCTGCCGGCGGCCAGGCCCGCATACGACGGCGAAAACGCTCCGGTGCTGCTGTCCTCAGACCCCGACCACCCTGCGGTCAGAGCGCGACTGGCGGCAGGCGACAAACTCATCGAGGCGCCGGGCGCCTCGGTGGGTCAGCGGTTGGTGGACGCGGTGGCGATGATGGACAAACTTCGCACGTCCGGCCCGTGGGAAAGCCGGCAGACACACGATTCGCTGCGCCGCTACCTGCTGGAGGAGACCTACGAAGTCTTCGACGCGGTGCGCAGCGGCAACGCCGACGAGTTGCGCGACGAACTCGGAGACGTGTTGTTGCAGGTGCTCTTTCACGCCCGTATCGCCGAGGACGCCCCCGAATACCCGTTCTCGATCGACGACGTCGCGGATTCGCTCATCCGCAAGCTCGTCAATCGGGTGCCCGCGGTCCTGGCCGGCGAAGAGATTTCGCTGGAAGATCAGCTCGCGCAATGGGAAGAGCGTAAGGCCATCGAGAGGTCGAGTAAGGGCGTCCGATCGGTGATGGACGACGTTCCGACCGGACAACCCGCATTGGCGTTGGCGCAGAAGGTGATTGAGCGGGTGACCGCGGCAGGCCTGCCCGCCGACCTGATCCCGGCGTCCATGACATCGGTCAGCGTGGCCGCGCACGTCGACGCCGAGAACGCATTGCGGTCGTCGGTTCTGGAGTTCATGGACACCGTGCGCACGGTCGAGATCGCGATCGGCGCCGGGCGCGGGGCAGACGTGCCGGAGCAACTCGACGTTTCGTCGCAGGGCGACATCGCCGACCATCAGTGGCGGGCGCACTGGCCAACCGCTGCCGAATCGGCCGACGAAGCGACCAAGGGTGCCGCAGGTGAGAGCGGCGACGAATCGCAGGATCAAGAGGTGGTCGTCGAATCGCGATGACCCCGGTTAACTGGGAATCGGCGTATTAGGCGTCGGCCACGCCTTCCCGCCGTGCTTTGAGGGCGTGGGACGATGGCAGTGACCGAGGTTGGTTCGAGGGAGTTTGGTGTCGCGCGTGCGTTGGCTGCGGGCGGTCGCGGTAGTGGGAGCGACGGCGCTGCTCATGGCTTCTAGCTGTTCCTGGCAGGTGGGCACCCCGATTCCGGAGGGGGTGCCACCGCCTGCGGGTGACCCTGTGCCGAAAATCGACACCTACGCCGCCGGTCGGGGCGCCGATCAGCTGCGTCAATGGGCCGCCGAACGCGCCCCTGCGCTCGGAATCCCCATCGAGGCACTGGAGGCCTACGCCTACGCGGCGCGGGTAGCCGAGGTGGAGAATCCCGACTGCCATCTGGAATGGACCACGCTGGCAGGCATCGGTGCGGTGGAGAGCCATCACGGCACGTTCCGCGGCGCGACGATCGCCGAGAACGGCGACGTCAGCCCACCGATCCGGGGGGTTCGCCTGGACGGCACCAACGGAAACCTCGAGATCATCGACAACGACGGCGGCGAACTCGACGGCGATCCGACCCACGCCAGGGCGATGGGCCCGATGCAGTTCATTCCCGAGACCTGGAAGCTGTACGGGGTGGACGCCAACAATGACGGCGTCATCAGCCCCGACAACTTCGACGATGCGGCGCTGTCGGCGGCGGGCTACCTCTGCTGGCGGGGCAAGGACCTATCGACACCACGAGGCTGGATGGAGGCCCTGCGCGCATACAACCTTTCCGACCAGTACGCGCGCACCGTGCGCGACTGGGCGACCGCCTACGCCGACGGACACCCCCTCTAAACACGCCGCACCGCCGTCCAACCCTTAGGCTCAATCTCGTCCACACACGATCAAGGAGACGCCAGTGCCCATCATCGAGCAGGTCGGAGCCCGCGAGATCCTCGACTCCCGTGGCAACCCGACGGTCGAGGTCGAGGTGGCTCTGCTGGACGGCACTTTCGCCAGGGCTGCGGTGCCTTCGGGCGCATCCACCGGCGAACATGAGGCGGTCGAACTGCGCGACGGCGGCTCACGCTACGGCGGCAAGGGCGTCGAGAAGGCCGTGGAGGCCGTGCTCGACGAGATCGCGCCCGCCGTCATCGGGCTGAGCGCCGACGATCAGCGCCTTGTCGACCAGGCCTTGCTGGATCTCGACGGCACCCCGGACAAGTCCCGGCTCGGGGCCAACGCCATCCTGGGCGTGTCGCTGGCCGTGTCTAAGGCCGCGGCGGAGTCCGCGGGGCTGCCGCTGTTCCGCTACCTCGGCGGGCCCAACGCACACATTCTTCCGGTGCCGATGATGAACATCCTCAACGGCGGCGCCCACGCCGACACCGGCGTCGACGTTCAGGAATTCATGGTGGCCCCGATTGGCGCCCCGAGTTTCAAGGAGGCGCTGCGGTGGGGCACCGAGGTGTACCACTCGCTGAAGGCGGTGCTCAAGAAGCAGGGTCTGTCGACCGGACTCGGTGACGAGGGCGGGTTCGCTCCCGACGTCGCAGGCACCAAGGCCGCGCTTGATCTGATCCTGGTGGCCATCGAGGCCGCGGGCTACAAGCCCGGATCCGACGTGGCGCTGGCACTTGACGTCGCGGCAACCGAATTCTTCACCGATGGAACGGGTTACAAGTTCGAGAAGGAAACCCGGACCGATATGCAGATGATCGAGTTCTATGCCGGGCTGATGGATTCCTATCCGCTGGTGTCGATCGAGGATCCGCTGTCGGAGGATGATTGGGACGGCTGGGTCGCACTGACCGCGGCGATCGGTGACCGCGTCCAGATCGTCGGCGACGATCTGTTCGTCACCAATCCCGAACGTCTCGAGGACGGTATCGAGCGGGGCGCGGCCAACGCACTTCTGGTGAAGGTCAACCAGATCGGCACGCTCACCGAGACGCTGGACGCGGTGGCGCTCGCCCACTACAGCGGCTATCGCACGATGATGAGCCACCGCAGCGGCGAGACCGAGGACACGATGATCGCCGACCTCGCCGTCGCGGTGGGCAGTGGTCAGATCAAGACCGGCGCGCCGGCCCGCAGCGAGCGCGTCGCCAAGTACAACCAGTTGCTGCGCATCGAGGAAACACTCGGCGATGCCGCGCGGTATGCGGGCGACCTGGCGTTCCCGCGCTATTCGCTGGAGACCAAATAGCCCGTGCCAGAAGCGAAGCGGCCCGACCCCAAGCGGCGATCCCCGACTTCTCGACCAGGTAAGTCGGGTAAGTCCGAGGCAGCGCGGGGCCGCCCGCGCGCAACGTCGGCCGCTCGCCGTGAGCCCCGCGCGCCGGAGCCGCGGCCGGCGCCGGAGACCGAGTCCGTCGAGACTGCTGAGCCTTCGGGGCTTTCGGGCACCGCGGACTCGATCCGCAAATCCATTGCGGTGGCGGCCGAACAACAGTCCGAGCAACGGTTCGGGTCCGCGGCACGGCGCGCCGCGATCCTGGCCGCGGTGGTCTGCGTGCTGACGCTGACGATCGCAGGCCCCGTACGAACCTACTTCGGTCAGCGCACCGAGATGAAGCAGCTGAAGGCCACCGAGGAACAACTGCGAGAACAGATCGCCGAGCTCGAACAGCAGAAGATCAAGCTGGCCGACCCGGTGTTCGTCGCGGCGCAGGCGCGTGAGCGCCTGGGATTCGTGATGCCCGGCGAGATTCCGTATCAGGTGCAGCTTCCCCCAGAGGCTGCGGTGCCGGTGGCGCCCGGCGCGGAACCGGCCACCGTCGATCCCGACCAACCCTGGTACACGGCGCTGTGGGGCACCATTGCCGATGCGCCTTACGGTGTTGCGCCCGCACCGGCGCCCGTCCCGCCCGGACCCGAAGTTCCTCCCGCGCCCGGTCCGTCCGCCCCGAGCAGTGCACCCGCTCCCGGTGGTTGAGCCTGCGGATCTGGGGGCGGTGGCCAAGCAGCTGGGTCGTGAACCCCGCGGTGTTCTCGAGATCGCATACCGGTGCCCCGACGGTGAGCCCGGCGTCGTCAAGACGGCACCGAGGTTGCCTGACGGCACCCCCTTTCCGACGCTGTACTACTTGACGCACCCTGCGCTGACCGCGGCAGCCAGTCGGCTCGAGTCTTCCGGGATGATGCGGGACATGACCGAGCGATTGCAGCACGACCCGGATCTGGCCGCGGCGTATCGCAGGGCACACGAGTCCTACCTTGCCGAGCGGGACGCGATAGAGCCTTTGGGGACAACGTTTTCCGGTGGCGGTATGCCAGACCGGGTGAAGTGCCTGCACGTGGTGATCGCGCATTCGCTGGCCAAGGGGCCCGGGACCAACCCGTTCGGCGACGAGGCCTTGGCGGTGCTGGCCGCCGAGCCGGCGATGGCGGGAATTCTGGAGGAGGGGACGTGGAGCGTATGAGCACCGAAGACGACGACGAGTGAGGATCGCAGCGAGGAACGAGCGAGGACCGGTGGGCCCACGCCCGAAGGGCAGGGGACGAGAAGGAGTCGAGCTATGAGCAGGGTCGGCGCCATCGACTGCGGCACGAACTCGATTCGGCTGCTGATCGCCGACATCGACGAGGGCAAGCTGTCGGACGTGCATCGCGAGATGCGGATCGTCCGGCTGGGTCAAGGGGTCGATGCCACTGGACAATTCGCCCCCGACGCGCTGGTACGCACCAGGGCGGCGTTGGTTGATTACGCCGAATTGCTGCGCAGACATGAGGTGCCAACGGTACGGATGGTCGCGACGTCCGCGACTCGGGATGCATCGAATCGTGACGTCTTCTTCGAGATGACGGCGCAGGTTCTCGGAGCTGTCGTGCCGGGTGCGGTGGCCGAGGTGATCACCGGCACGGAGGAAGCCGAACTGTCATTCCGTGGGGCAGTCAACGAATTGGACACGGCGTGTGGTCCTTTCGTGGTCGTCGACCTCGGCGGCGGGTCGACCGAAGTGGTGCTCGGAGTGCGTGACGTGGAGGCCGGCTTCTCCGCCGACATCGGATGCGTGCGGCTGACCGAGCGGTGCCTGCACTCCGACCCGCCGACGGCCGTCGAGGTCGCCGCGGCGCGCGAGGCCGTCCGCGATGGGCTGGCGCAGGCGTTCGGCGTGGTGCCCGTCCAACGTGCACGCACCTGGGTGGGAGTGGCGGGAACGATGACGACGGTATCGGCGCTGGCGCAGAAGATGACGACCTACGATCCCGAGGCAATCCATTTGTCTCGCTGCACTTTCGGCGATCTGTTGCCCGTCTGCGATGAGCTGATCGCGATGACGCGTGCGCAGCGCGCTGCGCTGGGGCCGATGCATGAGGGCCGGGTCGACGTCATCGGCGGGGGAGCGATCATCGTCGAGGAACTGGCGTACGCGCTGGGCAGCCGTTCGGGCATCGACGAGCTGGTGGTCAGCGAGCACGACATTCTCGACGGCATCGCGCTCTCCCTGTTGTGAATCGCGGGGCTACCCGGCCAGCGAAAGCCCGGCCGCCACCGCGAAGCCCAGTACCGCGGCCAAACCCGTCTTCTCACCGGCCTTCTGCGTGGCCTCCGGAATCATCGACCCGACCAGCATCACGAGCAAGGCGCCCGCGGCGAAGCCGTTGATCCCACCGCGCCACTGCGCACCTGCGATCTCCTGTAGCTGGTAGCCGACGAGCGTCGCAGCCACGCAGAGAACCGCAACGGTGGTCCATACCAGCAGGATCCGCCCCGCGCTGCGGCGATCGGATTTCATATCGGTGGCCGAGCCGATCGCCTCCGGGAGGTTCGACACAAAGATCGCTATCAACAGCGACAGGCTGACGCCGTGACCGTCGGCGATGCCGATACCGAGCACCGCCTGCTCCGGTATCCCGTCCAGCAGCGCACCCAGCAGCAGTGGTAGCCCCGACGTACTGTTGGCTGCCTTCCGGTCGATTGCTCGGTCACCGGCATAGAACACGATCGCGCCTGCGGCCAGACCCAGTGCCACCGAGATGGCGCCGCCGAGCCGAAAACCCGTCTCGGCCAGCTCAAATGAGATACTCGCGACGAGTGCGCCCGCGCCGAAGCCGAGCACCAGGCCGACGAGTCGCGCGTTCCAGTCGCGAAGTACGCCGGCCAGTGCACCGACGATCAGCGACGATGCCGCGACGGCTCCCCAGAGCAGTGCTTCGAGCACCGCTTGAGCTTAGGCGCTTTTGTGATTTCGGCGTGCTGAGTCACGCTCAGCGTGACTCAGCACGCCGAAACCGCGAGGTGACGGCGATGACGGTCGACCGGTGGCGACCACGTACCGCTGGGAGCTACTGGGTAGACCAGAGCGACGCGAACCGGTGGTCGAGCGCTGCGATCATGCGGTCCACGTCGCGGCATTCGGCGTCGTTGGTGTGGATATCACGGCGCAGCCGGCTGATGGCCAAGGCATCGGTCCTCGTGGACAGCCCGTTCAATGTCCGGGTCTGTCTGACGATCTCGGCGGTGATGAGAGCCCGCTGATCCACCAGGGCGCTGCGGAAATACGCTGCCTGTAGCGAATCGGACGCCCGTTTCTCGGCGTAGTCGATCGGCACCGTCGGAGTTGCCACGTCACGACCGTAACCGAGGTTGGGACCGTGGGCGAGCGCACCGGCCATAGCAGCGACCGGCGCTGCGGTTCAGCGCGTGCGTGCGAGGTCGGGGTGGTCGCGTTCGTTGAACCGCCGCAGCCCGTCGAAGGTTTCGGGTTCGGCGATCGAACGGCTGAAGCATTGCGCCTCGATGCGCAGGCCGTCCTCGAGTGGGCGGCCCTGCCCGCTGCGGGCGGCCTCCAGATCGGTGCGCAGCGCGGGCTGGGGCAGCGCGGCGATGGTGCCGGCGAGTTCGATGGCCCGAGCCAGGCTGGTTGCGTGCGGGACCACCTCGTTGACAAGGCCGATGCGCTGGGCTTCGCCGGCATCGATCACCCGTCCGGTGATGATCAGTTCGACGGCTCTGCGGTATCCCAGGATGCGGGTGAGGCGCTGGGTGCCGCCGTCGGCCAGTCCGATGTTCCAGCGGCGGCACGTGACGCCGAACGTGGCCTGCTCGTCGGCGATCGCGAGGTCCGTCCAGCACGCCCACTCCAGTCCGCCCGCGTAGGCCACACCGTTGACTGCGGCAATGGTGGGCTTGTAGACATCGGTCCATCGCGACGGGCCGAGCACACCGTCGGCCGGGGAGGCGTCGATTTCGACTTCGCCTGCCAGTGCAGCCTTGAGGTCACCCCCCGCGCTGAACGCGTCGTCGCCGGCGCCGGTCAGGATCCCGACAAGGGCATCGTTGTCGTCGCGAAAGCGCCCCCACGCATCGACGAGCTCTCGATGTGTCTGCGGGCCGATGGCATTCATTCGCTCCGGGCGATTGATCGTGATGATCGTGACCGGTCCGCGCCGCTCGTAGAGGAGGTCTTCGTAGTCGGTCATCGCGTCGCGGTCAGTCGTTGGTCGAGCGTGGCGTGAAAGTGCCCGATCGCGCTTTCGTGCATGCCGAACTCCACGAATTCGTTGGCTCCGGCGTGTAATCCGCGCTGTACGCCCTCCGACATCTCGTTGTCCTCCACCCCGCCGTCGTTGAGCAGGTTGCGAGCGCCTTCTGCGGCTTCGCGATCGCCGGAGATTCTGCGTTCGACGTCGGGTGTGACCATGGCGTAGATCGTGACGGTCGTGTGGTCGATGTCGATGGGGTCGATCGTGATCATCAGCACCTGGTTGGGAAACGTCGCGACCATGACGTTCGGGAACAGGTGATAGACGTAGGTCACCCGGTGATCGACCGTCCACATCTCTTCAGGACGGGCGCGCAGGCGCTCGATGTTTTTGTACGGGAACGTGATCCGGCTGTTCGGCCCGAACATCTCGACGACGTTGAGGTCGTCGTACTGCACAGGATAGAACGTGTCCTTGTGCGTGGTGCGGATGTGGTAGCCCTCGAGAAATTGCTCGATGAGAACCTTCCAGTTCATCGTCCGTTCGGCGGGTCTCACGGTGAAGAGTCGCGTCGCCGGCATCAACTTCTCACGCCACGGGCTGCAGTCGGCAAGGGCCGACATCGCGGCTTCGGCATGCGGCCCCGGTGACGTCAGTGGGCCGATGATGATCAACCCGTCGACCTCGCGGCTTTCGACCTCGACCAGGCCACGCGTGGGCATGTCCAGGTCAGGGAACGCGTCGGCGTGAGGGACGTGCGAGAGCGCGCCGTCGAGACGATAGGTCCAGCCGTGATACCGGCACACCAGCGCCTGCGCACATCCCGGCCCTTCGACCAGGGCCATTCCGCGGTGTCTGCACGCGTTTCGGAACACGCGTGCCCTGCCGTCCCGGCCGCGTACCGCGAACAGTGGCACGCCGAAGGTGTCCCGTTCGACGTGGTCGCCCGGCTTGGGCAGGGCCGCCGACGGTAGGTACACGCTCGGGTTCGAGCGCAGCATCTCGAGTTCCTCGGCGAATCGGGTTGGGTCCACATAGTTTTTGACCGGCTCACGCCAGGTGGCGCCTTCGTCGGTCGTGCCCGCGTCGATGTGCGCCAGGATGCGGCGAGCGATCTCCCGGTCAGCCGCGAGATCGTGAGCGACCGACGCCCGTGTCGGAATGACCATACTTCGGGAGTATCACATTCCGATCGCTACGTGTCAACCAAATCGTGAGATAGCATCATGGGTTCTACTAGGAACCACCCGCGCGACGACTAGGAGAGACATGGCCACGGATTCGCCAATGCAACTTGGAATGGTCGGGCTCGGCCGCATGGGCGCCAACCTGGTGCGACGGCTGATGCGCGACGGGCATCGCTGCGTGGTCTACGACATGAACGCCGATGCGGTGTCCGAGCTCGCCGTTGAGGGCGCGACGGGTGCGGATTCGCTGAGCGATTTCGTACAGAAGCTCGAGAAGCCGCGGGCCGTGTGGCTGATGCTGCCCGCGGCAGTGGTGGATTCCACGCTGGAGCAGCTGGTGGACCTGCTCGAACCCGGCGACGCGGTGATCGACGGCGGCAACTCTTACTACCGCGACGACATCACCCGCGCGAAGAACCTGCTGACGAAGAACATCCATTACGTCGACTGCGGGACCAGCGGCGGGGTGTGGGGGCTCGAGCGGGGCTACAGCCTGATGATCGGCGGCGAAAAGGAGGTCGTCTCGCGGCTGGATCCGATCTTCAAGACGATCGCGCCGGGAGAGAGCTGTGCTGAGCCGACCCCGAGCCGCACCCGCACCGACGGCACCGCTCAGAACGGCTATCTGCACTGCGGGCCAAGCGGCGCAGGGCATTTCGTGAAGATGGTTCACAATGGTGTGGAGTACGGGATGATGGCCGCAATTGCCGAGGGGCTGAGCATCATCAAGCACGCCGACGCAGGCAAGGCCAACCGCACGGTCGACGCGGAGACCACTCCGCTGCGTGACCCGTGGGCCTACGAGTACACGATCGACGTGGGGGAGGTCGCCGAAGTCTGGCGGCGCGGATCAGTGGTTGGCTCGTGGCTGGTCGATCTCACCGCCGATGCGCTCGCCCGATCGCCTGAGCTCGAAGACTTCAGCGGTCGGGTATCGGACTCCGGGGAGGGCCGCTGGACGGTGCTCGCCGCGGTCGACGAGGGCGTCCCCGCGCCCGTGATCACCACCTCGTTGTTCGAGCGGTTCTCCTCGCGCGATCTCGGTGAGTTCACCGACAAGATCCTGTCGGCCATGCGAAGCGAATTCGGCGGCCATAACGAGAAGAAGGCCTAGCACCGTGACGGAACCGGCGACCACACCCGCGGATGTGCTGGTGATCTTCGGCATCACCGGAGACCTCGCCAGAAAGATGACGTTTCGATCGCTGTACCGGCTCGAACGCCGCAAGCTGCTGGACTGCCCGATCGTCGGTGTCGCGCTCGACGACTGGTCGGTGGCAACCCTGCGCGATCATGCCCGCGAGGCGATCGAGGCCAGCGGCGAATCCCTCGACGAGGACGTATTCGCGCGCTTCGCCAAGCGCCTGTCGATGGTGTCCGGCGATTTCGCCGACGCGAAAACCTATGACCGGGTGGCCAAAGCGATCGAGGGCAAGCACACGCCCGTCTTCTATCTCGAGATACCGCCGTCGCTGTTCGGGCGCGTGGTCCAGGGCTTGTCGAACGCCAACCTCACCTCGCGGGCCAGGGTGGTGGTGGAAAAGCCCTTCGGCCACGATCTGGAATCGGCCCGGGCGCTCAACGCGCAGCTTCGCGCTGTGCTCGAGGAGTGGCAGATCTTCCGCATCGACCACTTCCTCGGCAAGGAACCGGCGATGGACATCATGTTCCTGCGGTTCGCCAACACGGTTTTCGAGCCGCTGTGGAATCGCGACCGAATCCAGTGCGTGCAGATCACCATGGCCGAGAACTTCGGCGTCGACGACCGCGGCAGCTTCTACGACCCTGTCGGCGCACTGCGCGACGTGGTCCAGAATCACTTGCTGCAACTCATCGGGTTGTTCGCCGCCGAGCCGCCCAGCGTCGCCGACGCCGACGGGCTGCGCGACAAACGGGCAGAGGTGTTCCGGGCGATCCCCTCGATCGAACCCGAGCACTATGTGCGCGGACAATACGACGGTTATCGCTCCATCAAGGGCGTGAAGCCCGACTCGCAGACCGAGACCTTCGTCGCGCTGCGGCTGGAGATCGACAACTGGCGGTGGAGCGGCGTCCCGTTCTTCCTGCGGGCCGGAAAGGCACTTCCTGTGCGGGCCACCGAGATCCGCGTCATCTTCAAGCATCCGCCCAAGCTTCCGATCACCCAGCAGACCCACGATGCCGACGAACTCGTCCTGCGCATCGATCCCAAGCCGGGCACCGATCTGATCATCCAGGCCAAAGAGCCCGGAGCCAACCGCACTCGTTCCGTCGACCTGTCGCTGATTTTCGCCGAGGAGCTCGGTGAGGCGCCCGAACCCTATGAGCGGCTGCTGTCCGACGCGATGCGCGGTGATTCCACGCAGTTCGCCCGGGAGGACGGTGTCGAGGAGACCTGGCGCATCGTTCAGCCGTTGATCGACAATCCGCCGCCGGTGCAGCCGTACGAGGTCGGTTCGTGGGGGCCGCAGCAGGCAGCCAAACTCTGTGCCGGACAACCAAGTTGGCGTGAGCCCTGGCTGGGATCCTAGGTGCGGACCGCGTCTCGCGCCAGCGTCGCCGACCTGATCGGCGATCGCACGCTGAGCGCGCGATCCGTCCTCGCGACGGCGTTGCTTGGCGCTGACGAGCCGCATCTCACGGTGGGTGAGCTCGTCGGAATAGGCTCACTGTTCGGTATCAGCGACGGCGCCGTCCGCACCTGTCTGTGGCGCATGGTGTCGGCCGGCGAACTGAGCGGCGACGACGGAATCTACATGCTCGCAGGGCCGCTGCTCGAACGACGGCAACGCGTCGACGAGGCCGCCCGGTTCGACGACACCGCGTTACCGTGGGACGGTACATGGGAATTGGCGGTCGTCTCTCTGGACCGCCGCTCTGCCGCTGATCGGCTCGCGCTACGCAAGGCCGCAACGGCGTTGCACCTGGCCGAGTTGCGCGAAGGCGTATGGATCCGCCCGGACAATTTGGACCCGACTCGCCTGCCGACGCTGCGCGCCGTGCTGGACCGACAGTGTGTGCATTTTCACGGCGCTGCCACCGATGTTCCCGCCGAGACCGTGAGGTCGCTTTTCAACCTTACGGACTGGGCGGCCGATGCGCGGCGGCTCAGTGTGGCGATGCGCGATGAGCTGGACGTCGAAGCGGTCGACGCCGACGATTTCATCTATCTGTTTGCGCTGTCCATCACCGTCGTGCGGCATCTCCAACTCGACCCACTCCTGCCTGTCGAGCTCGACCCCGCGGACTGGCCGGGTCATGACCTGCGCAGCACCTATCGACGGTTCGACGAGGTGTTCAAACGCCAACTGGCGACGATGTCGCGCCGAAACTGAACCTGTGCGCTAGGTTTCGGCACTTGGGCTCTGGGAGTGGATGCAACAGCACCTGATTTTGATTGGGGAGTGCTGTTGTGCCGTTACCACCGTTGCGTTGGTTGTTCGGGAGTTCTGGGTTCATGTCAGTGATGGCCGTACGGCTGAGGAGGCCGGTGTAGCGGTCGGCGTGTCGGGACACACCGGAGTTCGCTGGCTCCGTGACGCTGGCGGGGTGAAACCACGACGTGTCGAACCCAAAACGTCGGGCCCCCGGCCGCGGCTTACCTTGCGTGACCGCATCCAGATCGACATCGGTGTGAAGACCAACGAGTCGCTGAACTCGATCGGTCGGCGACTGATCCCACCGCGGCCGGCGTCGACGATCAAGCGTGAGCTCGACGCCAACGCCGACATCCGTAACGCCAAGGGCACGTCGGGGTATCGGCGCAAGGAGGCTTTCGGTGGCGCCAAAGCGGAAGAACTGCGCAGGTGCACTATGACGCGTTCGTGGCCCAGGCCCGTTCCGATCAACGGGCTCGGCGCCCGAAACCGGGCAAGCTGGCCGTCAACGAACGGTTGCATGATGAGGTGCAGACGCGGCTGCTCGATGAACACAGTCCTGAGCAGATCGCCAAGCGGTTGTGTTTGGATTTTCCCGACGACACGGAGATGCGGGTGTCCCCCGAAACGATCTACACCTCGATTTATGTGCAGGGCAAAGGCAGTCTGCGTCGCGAGCTGCACACCTGCCTGCGCACCGGACGCGCGTTGCGCAAACCCCAACGGCGCCCCGAGGAACGCCGCGGCCGCATCCGCGACATGATCAACATCAGCGACCGTCCCCCCGAAGCCAACGACCGTGCGGTGCCCGGGCATTGGGAGGGTGATCTGATCCTGGGCAGCACCGCCTCGGGCTCAGCGATCGGCACCCTGGTGGACCGAAAGACCCGCTTTGTGATGCTGCTGCACCTGCCCGTCGACCACACCGCTGAGGCGGTGCAGGAGGCTATGGTGGCCAAGATGGCTCAACTACCGACGATCCTGCGGAAAACCCTCACCTGGGATCACGGCAAAGAGATGGCCAACCATGCCGCCATCGCCGAGGCCACCGAGCTCGACATCTACTTCTGCGATCCACACTCGCCATGGCAGCGGGGGAGCAACGAGAACACCAACGGGCTGCTGCGCCAATACTTTGCCAAGGGCACCGATCTATCGGTGTTCCCAGCCGACTACCTCGACTACGTCGCTGCCAAACTCAACAACCGGCCACGCGAAACACTCGGATGGAAAACACCCGCCGAAGCCCTCGACGAACTACTGTCCAACCCGTTCAAACCACCCGCTGTTGCATAGACCCCTTGAAACCGCCACGTGAATTCTCGATCACAAGCTCAGTTTCGGTGGCCATCACTCCTGCAGAACGGGTTTCAGCGCGTCGAGCACCGCCGGATCCTCGATGGTCGACGGTACGGGTTCGTCGTGACCGTCGGCGATTCCGCGCATGGTCTTGCGCAGGATCTTGCCGGAGCGCGTCTTCGGAAGCGCCGAGACGACATCGACGAGCTTGAAACACGCGACAGCACCGATGTTCTCGCGAACAGCGGCGATGAGATCCTCGGCCAGCCCGTCCGCCGATGCGCCCGCCTTCAGGATGACGAGGCCCCGCGGCACCTGACCCTTGATCTCGTCGGCGACGCCGATCACCGCACACTCCGCGACCGCCGGGTGGCTGGCCAGCACGGCTTCGATCGAACCGGTCGACAAGCGGTGTCCCGCAACATTGATGACATCATCGGTGCGCCCCATCACGAACAGGTAGCCGTCCTCGTCGGCATAGCCGCCGTCGCCGGTGAGGTAGTAGCCGGGAAACGCGGACAGGTACGACGCGACGTATCGGTCGTCGTCACCCCACAGCGTCGGCAGCGCGCCGGGCGGCAGCGGCAACCGCACGCAGATCGCACCCTCCTCACCTGCGTCGCATTCCGAGCCGTCGGGGCGAAGGATGCGCAGGTCGTATCCGGGCATCACCGCGGTCGCCGAGCCGGGCTTGATGGCGTGTGCCTCGACGCCCATCGGATTGGCCGCGATCGACCAGCCCGTCTCGGTCTGCCACCAGTGATCGACGACCGGGATGCCGAGTCGCTGCGAGGCCCAGTGGTACGTGGCAGGGTCGAGCCGTTCGCCGGCCTGGAACAGATACTTCAGCGCCGAGAGGTCGTGCCTGGCCAGGTGTTCACCGTCGGGGTCTTCCTTCTTGATCGCCCGGATAGCCGTCGGCGCGGTGAACATCGCCTTGACTCCATGCTCGGCCGCCACCCGCCAGAACGCGCCCGCATCGGGTGTGCCGACGGGCTTGCCCTCGTAGAGCACGGTCGTCGCACCGAGCATCAGCGGTCCGTACACGATGTAGGAGTGGCCGACGACCCAACCGACATCCGAAGCGGCCCAATAGATGTCGCCGGGTTCGGTGTCGTAGATATGGCGCATGCTCCACAGCAGCGCGACCGCATGTCCACCGTTGTCGCGCAGGATGCCCTTGGGCTTACCGGTGGTGCCGGAGGTGTAGAGCACATACAGCGGGTCGGTGGCCGCAACGGGCACCGGGTCGACCGCTACGGCGTCCTTCATGAGGTCATGCCAGTCCTGGTCGCGATCCGCGACCAGCTGACATGGCTGCTGCTCGCGTTGCAGGATCACGCACGCGGACGCGGAATGCTCGGCCATGTCCAGGGCGGCGTCGAGCATCGGCTTGTAGTTCACGGTCCGGGTCGGCTCGACTCCGCACGACGCCGTCACGACGACGGCTGGCCGGGCGTCGTCGATGCGCGCGGCGAGCTCGTGCGCGGCGAACCCGCCGAACACCACCGAGTGGATGGCGCCCAGTCGCGCGCACGCCAGCATCGCGATCACCGCCTCGGGCACCATCGGCATGTAGATCACCACCCGATCGCCCTTGCCGACTCCCAGGCCCCGCAGCACGCCGGCGAAACGCGCCGTTTCGTCAAGCAGCTCGCGATAGGTGTACGTCCGTGCCGAGCCGGTCACGGGAGAGTCGTAGATCAGCGCGGCCTGGTCGGCGCGGCCGCCCTCGACATGGCGGTCCAGAGCATTGGCACATGTATTCAATTCCCCGTCGGGAAACCACCGGTAGAACGGGGGATTGGAGTCATCGAGGACCTGTCGGGGCTCGCGGGTCCAGGTGACGGCCTTGGCGGCATCCGCCCAGAAGGCCGTCGGATCGGAGATGCTGGCGTCGAAGAGTTCGCGATAGCCGCCCATATCCCGCACCGTAGCGCGGTCATCGTCTGGAATAGTCCGAATCATGACTGCCGAACCGCCGTCGATCGCAGGTGTGCGTCGATCGTTCGTCGAAGCCAACGGGGTGCGCTTTCACGTCACCGAGGCCGGTCCGCCGGACGGCCGACCCGTCCTCGCATTGCACGGATGGCCTCAGCACCACTACGAGTGGCGCGACCTGTTGTCCGATCCGCCGACGGGTATGCGCATCATCGCGCCCGATTTACCAGGATACGGCTGGTCCGGCCCGGCCGGCCACCGCTGGGCCAAGGAGGACGTCGCCACCGACGTGCTCGCCCTTCTCGACGCGCTCGGCCTGGACCGGGTCCTCCTCGTCGCCCACGACTGGGGCGCTTACATCGGGTATCGGATGATCTTGCGCGAACCCGAGCGGTTCGACGGCTATCTCGCGATGAACATGGCGCACCCGTGGCAGAAACCGGCCTCAGTGCTGCCGAGTCTGTGGAAGCTGTACTACCAGATCCCACTGGCGACCGTCGGAGTCCCGTTGATGACGCGCACCAGTTTCGTGGAGAAGGTGATTCTTCGCATCGGGTCCGACATGAATCCCGAGGAGCGACGGGTGTTCGGCGACAGCTTCCGCAACCCGGTGAGCGCCCGCGCGGGCCGCGACACGTATCGAACCTTCCTGACCCGCGAATTACCCTCGGCCGCAAGAAATCCCGAGACGCGGCGCGCCACCGTGCCGATCCGTGTGCTCTTCGGCGAGGGTGACGCAGCCGTGTCGTTGTCGATGGTGTCGCCGGAGACGGCGAACGCCGAGGACTACACGCTGGAGACGGTCGACGCCACCCACTTCGTCGTCGACGAGCGGCCGGACCTGGTCCGCAAGAAACTGATCGCGTTGGCGCAGGAGACGTCGGGCGTTTGACGTCGTTGCGACTGGGTAGCCCGGGGTTGTGACCGGATCCACCGCAGTCGACAGCTCGTTGACAGTCAAACGTGACACCACCGCCACCCGCCAGCAGGTGTGGGACGTGATCGCCGACGGCTGGACCTACTCGCAGTGGGTGGTCGGCAACAGCCGCATGCGTGCGGTCGAGCCGAACTGGCCGGCGGTCGGCAGCAAGATCCACCACACCATCGGAATATGGCCGATTGTCATCAACGACGAGACCGAGGTCGAATCCTGCACGCCGCTGGCGGAATTGGTTCTGCTGGCCCGCACTCGTCCCTTCGGGCAAGCGCGGATCACGTTGCGGCTGCACGACACTGCCGGTGGGTGCCGCATCGAGATGGCCGAGGTGCCGGTGGGCGGCCCGCTCAACCTCATTCCGCGACGCATGGCGTTGGCGGCGGCATTTCCCCGCAACCGCGAATGCACGCGGCGGTTGGCGGCCCATGCGGAGCGCCGGACGCAACCCGACTGAGCCCGACTGCCAGGATGAGTTTGTGGTTGACCGCGATCGCGACGAGTTCGGTAACGCGCGCAACAGTCGACCCCGCGACGCGCTGGGACGCCCGCTGCCCCACGGAAGCCAGGGCGTCGCGCGCATCCCCGACGATCTGGACCTGTCCCCGGCTGATTCGCTCGCGTACGCGCAGGACTTACTCGACGGTGGGCTGGCGTTCCATGCGCATGAGGTGCTCGAAGCGGCGTGGAAGAAGGCGCCAGATGACGAGCGCGGGATGTGGCAGGGGCTGGCGCAGCTCGCGGTCGGCATCACGCATGTTCAGCGCGGGAACACCGCCGGGGCGGCGGGCATCTTGGCCAGAGCCGCCGACCGCCTGGCGGAGGGCCGCCCCGCGCCCCATGGCATCGATGTCGATGGGCTGATCATGCATGCCCGAGCCCTCATCGACGATCTTTCGCGCAGCGTCGACATCGACGCCGAACGCTTGCGGCCACGCCTCTGTTGATGCCGCCCGGTTTACTGCTGGAAGCGGTAGCCCATGCCCGCCTCGGTGAGTAGATGCACGGGGTGTGACGGATCGTCCTCGAGCTTGCGCCGCAGCTGTGCCAAGTACACCCGCAGATAATGGGTCTCTTTGGCGTAGGCGGGGCCCCACACCTCTTTGAGCAGCTCCTCACGGCCGACGAGCTTTCCGCGGTTGCGCACCAGCATCTCGAGCATGCCCCATTCGGTGGGGGTCAAGTGCACCTCGGCGCCGTTCTTGGTCACCTTCTTGGCGGCCAGGTCGACGGTGAACGACGACGTCTCGATGACGGGCTCGTCGGTGTCCGACACCGCCGCGCCCCGGCGCACTGCGGCCCGTAGCCGGGCCAGAAACTCATCCATGCCAAAGGGTTTGGTGACGTAGTCGTCGGCGCCGGCGTCTAGTGCCTCGACCTTGTCCGAGGAGTCGGTGCGCGCCGACAGCACGATCACCGGTGCGGTCAGCCAGCCGCGCAATCCTCCCAGCACATCGATACCGGACATATCGGGCAGGCCGAGGTCCAGCACGATGACGTCGGGGCGGTGATCGGCGGCCTTGCTGAGCGCTTCTGCGCCACTCGCCGCGGTGAACACTTCGTAGCCACGTACGGACAGGTTGATCCGCAGCGCCCGAAGGATCTGCGGTTCGTCGTCGATCACGAGTACTCGCGTCTTCTGAGGTGTCATGATGCCGCCGCCAGGTCGATCTCGACGGTGAACCCGCCGCCGGGGGTGTCGGTAGCCGAGATCGTTCCGCCCATCGCCTCGATGAATCCGCGCGCAACCGAAAGTCCAAGGCCGACACCGGTACTGTTGTCGCGGTCACCGAGACGCTGGAACGGCGCGAACAGCTGCTCCTCGGTCCCGCGGGGGATGCCCGGACCCTCGTCGACAACAGCGATGAGCACCCGATTGCCGACTTGGCCGGCGGTCACCCGTATCGGGCTGTCCGGGGCGTACCGCAGCGCGTTGTCGATAAGATTGGCCAGCACCCGCTCGAGCAGGCCTGCGTCAGCTGTCGCTACGGCGCCGTCTCCGCTGCTGGGAACTTCGACTTTGACTCGATCCAGACCGTGGCGTCGAAAACCGGTAATTCCCTTCCTGATTCCGAGAATAGCGCGCTGCACCGTCTCTTCCAGATACACCGGGCCCAGGTCGGGCTTGAGCACCCCGGCGGCCAGCCGTGACGAGTCCAGCAGGTTGCCGACCAGCGCGGTGAGCTGATCGATCGACTCTTCGATGGTCGCCAACAGTTCGGCGGTGTCCTCGGCGGAGAAGTCGACGTCGTCGCTGCGCAGACTCGATACCGCGGCCTTGGCGGCCGCCAGTGGAGTGCGCAGGTCATGGCTGACGGCAGACAACAGCGAGCGCCGCAATTCGTCGGCCTGCGAGATCGCCTCGGCCTTACCGGCTTCCTCGGCAAGCTCACGTTGTCTGACCAACCCCGCGGCCTGCTTCGCGACGGCGGTGAGAACGCGGCGGTCACGGGCGGGCAGCTTGCGCCCCGCCATCAGCATCCAGAATTCGTCGTCTCCCACTTCGATGGCAGTATCTGCGGAATCGACGTCGACGCATGGGTTGTCGCCGACGCACGCGACGATCCCCGAATCTGCACGCAACATGCTCACGGCGCGTTGGGAATACGTCTCCCGAACTCTCTCCAGCAGCGCGTCGAGATCCGCACCGCGCAGCACCGAGCCCGCGAACAGCGCGAGCAGTTCGGCCTCCTGTGAGGCCCGCCTGGCCTCGCGGGCCCGGCTTGCCGCCCCGTCGACGAGCGCTGAGACCGCGACGGCGACGAGCAGCAGCACCACGATGGTCACGGCCGCATCGGGCTCGCTGATCACGAAGGTATGGCGCGGATTGGTGAAGAAGAAGTTCAGCAGCACCCCGGACAGCAGGGCCGACAGCGTGGCCGGAGCGACGCCGCCGAGCAGCGCTACAAAGAGCACCCCGATGAAGAACAAAGCGCTCTCGCCGCCGATCCCGAGATACGGGTCGAGCATTAAGGAGATCAGCGCAAAGATCGCGGACGGAACGACAATTGCGGCCAGCCAAGAGGCGAGATGTTGTTGCCGCGGCGAGATTCGAGTCCACAGTCCGCCACCGCGGGCTTCGGGGTGGGTGACCATGTGTACGTCGATCTTCTCGGACTCTTGCACCACCGCCGCGCCGATGCCCTCGTCGAAGATCCGCGCCCACCGGGATCTGCGCGACGTGCCGAGCACCAGCTGGGTGGCGTTCATCTCACGCGCGAAGTCCAGCAGTGCCGTGGGTACGTCGTCGCCGACCACGGTGTGGACCGTCGCGCCCAAGCTCGTCGCAAGCTCACGGACCTTGCCCATCTGTGGCGCCGACACTCCCGAAAGGCCGTCACCGCGGACGACATGCACAACCATCAGCTCGGCGCTGGACTTCGACGCGATGCGAGATGCTCTGCGCACCAGGGTTTCCGACTCTGCGCCGCCGGTGACGGCGACGACGACGCGCTCGCGGGCCTCCCACGTGGCGGTGATCTGGTGGTCTTCGCGGTACTTCTCAAGGGCCGCGTCGACCTGGTCGGCCAGCCACAGCAGGGCCAGCTCACGCAGCGCAGTCAGGTTTCCCTGGCGGAAGTAGTTGGACAGCGCCGCATCCACGCGCTCCGCGGAGTAGACGTTGCCGTGCGCGAGCCTGCGCCGCAACGCTTCAGGTGTGATGTCGACCAGCTCAATCTGGTCGGCGGCGCGGACGATGTCGTCGGGAATCTTCTCCTGCTGCTCGATACCGGTGATCTGGGCGACGACGTCGTTGAGGCTTTCAAGATGCTGGACGTTGACCGTCGAGATCACGGTGATGCCGGCCTCGAGAAGCTCCTCGACGTCCTGCCATCGCTTGGGGTTCTTGCTTCCCGGGGTGTTGGTGTGCGCCAGTTCGTCGACGAGGACGACTTGAGGCGCGCGATGCAAGACTGCCTCGACGTCGAGTTCGGCGAATTGCTTGGCGCGGTACTCAATGAGTTTCGGCGGCACCGTTTCGATGCCCTCGATGAGTTCGGAGGTCTTCTTGCGGCCGTGCGTCTCCACCACCGCGGCGACCACGTCGGTGCCGCGCTCCAGCCGGCGGTGCGCCTCGCCGAGCATCGCGTAGGTCTTGCCGACCCCGGGTGCGGCGCCCAGATAGATGCGCAGCTCACCACGCTTCTTCTGAGAGGCGGGCCGGTGGTTCACCGACGGATCGGCTGTGCTCACCTGTTCATCATCCACCCGACGTCCTAACGGCGATTTCGACACCACGGTCGTGGTCTGGCACGGTTCGACGCCGAACGCAGCCGTGGTGTCGAAATCGGGCATAGCGTCATGAGGCTCACTGCGCCCGGTCGAGTGCGAGGTTGAGTTCCAGCACGTTGACGGTCGGCTCACCGAAGAACCCGAGGAACCGGCCGTCTGTGTGCGCAGCTACGAGTTCACGGACCTGTTCGGGGGAGACGCCGCGCGCGGCCGCGACCCTGTTCACCTGAATGTCTGCGTAGGCGATCGAGATGTTCGGGTCGAGGCCGCTTCCGCTGGCCGTCACCGCGTCGGCGGGTACCGCCGGAGCGGCGGGGGCACTGCCGCGGATCGGCACGATCTGACCGATGCTGTAGGCATCTCCTTCCGGGCCGGGCTGCCTACATTCGACGCGCACACCTTCGTAGGTATCCAGGAACGGGGTCTTGGTGGTGTCACACGGCTCGTTGACGCTGACTACCCGCGTGGGGTGGACGACGTTGCCGCGAGCATCGCGCGGGCCGATGACCGACAACACCGCGCCGACACCGCCGCCCGTGCAGAACGGCCGCGAGCCGTCGACACCGTCGGCCTTACCGACGGCCGCACTGCGCTCGCAGACCAGGGTCAGCAGGCTCGGCTTGGCTTCGGCCGGATTGTCGGCGCCGCCGACGGGTGTGTCGACGATGCTCTCCGGCCCCAGGTTGCTCGCGCCGGTGGCCAGCGTGTCGTAGCCGTCGCCGGCTGCTGACGGTCGGCTCTGAAAATACTGCGGCAGAGGATTGCCGTCAGCGGTGGTGAACGACTGGCCGATCAAGCTGCTGCCCATCAGTTTTCCGTCGACCTCGATGAGCGATCCGTTGGCCTTGTCGTTGAGGCCTGGTATCTGAGCCACCAACCAGATGAATACCGGGTAGGCGATGCCGAGGATGACGGTAAGGACCAGCAGCGCACGCAGCGCGGCCCAGTGCTGACGAACAAGGCTAGAGAATTTCATGTCACATTCCCGGGAAGAGTTGGATGATCAGATCGATCAGCTTGATACCGATGAACGGCGCGATGATTCCTCCGAGGCCGTAGATGTAGAGGTTGCGGCTCAACAACTTCGAAGCGCTGGCCGGGGTGTACCGCACTCCCCGCAGCGACAGCGGGATCAGCGCGATGATGACCAACGCGTTGAAGATCACCGCCGACAGGATCGCCGACTGCGGGCTGTGCAGCCTCATGATGTTCAGCAGGTCCAGGCCGGGGAAGATCGCCACGAACAGCGCCGGGATGATCGCGAAGTACTTCGCGATGTCGTTGGCGATCGAGAAGGTCGTCAAGGCACCCCTCGTGATGAGCAGCTGCTTGCCGATCTCGACGATCTCGATGAGTTTGGTCGGGTCGGAATCGAGGTCGACCATGTTGCCTGCCTCTTTGGCCGCCGAGGTGCCGCTGTTCATCGCGACACCGACGTCGGCCTGCGCGAGCGCGGGCGCATCGTTGGTGCCGTCGCCGGTCATCGCGACGAGCTTGCCGTCGGCCTGCTCCTTGCGGATCAACGCCATCTTGTCTTCCGGCGTGGCCTCGGCGAGGAAGTCGTCGACACCGGCCTCATCGGCAATCGCCTTGGCGGTCAACGGGTTGTCGCCGGTGATCATCACCGTGCGGATCCCCATGCGGCGCATCTCGTCGAAGCGTTCCCGCATGCCTTGTTTGACGACGTCCTTGAGGTGGATGACGCCGAGGACCTCGGCCTCCTTTGAATCGGAGCCGTCGACTACCTGGCCGACGACCAGTGGGGTGCCACCGGCAGCGGATATGCCGTCGACGATGTCACCGAGTTGGCTAGGCACCGTGCCGCCTTCGGAACGCACCCATTCGGCAACCGTGCTCGCCGCGCCCTTGCGCAGCTTGTGGCCGTTCAGATCGACACCGGACATCCTTGTGGTCGCGCTGAATTCGATCCATGTCGCATGCACCAGTTCGCCTTGGGTGCGTGCGCGCAGACCGTATTCCCGCTTCGCGAACACGACGATCGACCGCCCTTCCGGCGTTTCGTCGGCGAGGCTGGACAGTTGCGCGGCGTCGGCGAGCGCGTCGGCGGTAATCCCGTCGACGGGCACGAAGGCCGCGGCCTGGCGGTTGCCCAACGTGATGGTGCCGGTCTTGTCGAGCAGCAGCGTGTTGACGTCGCCGGCCGCTTCCACCGCGCGCCCGGACATGGCGAGCACATTGCGCTGCACCAAGCGATCCATGCCGGCGATGCCGATGGCCGACAACAACGCGCCGATCGTGGTCGGGATGAGGCAGACCAGCAGTGCCACCATCACGATGCCGCTGACACCGTTCCCGTTGAGTGCCAACGAATCCGCGACACCAGGGTTGTTGATTTTGGAGTAGATCGCCAACGGCTGCAGGGTCGCGACGGCGAAGACGAAGATGATCGTCAGCGACGCCAGCAGGATATTCAGCGCGATCTCGTTCGGCGTCTTCTGGCGGTTGGCGCCCTCGACGAGTGCGATCATCCGGTCGATGAAGCTCTCACCCGGCTTCTGGGTGATCTTGACGACGATGCGGTCGGAGAGCACGGTCGTGCCGCCGGTGACTGCCGAGCGGTCGCCACCGGACTCCCGGATAACCGGTGCCGATTCTCCGGTGATTGCCGACTCATCCACCGAGGCAATGCCTTCCACGACATCGCCGTCACCCGGGATGGGCTGGCCGGCCTCGACCACCACGATGTCGCCCTGTTGCAGCAGCGGCGCCGCAATCTGTTCTTCACGTCCCGGCGTACCCGGTGCCCAGCCGGCGAGACGTCGCGCCATCGTGGCAGTCTTGGTCTTACGCAGCGACTCGGCCTGCGCCTTGCCGCGGCCCTCGGCGACGGCCTCCGCGAGGTTCGCGAAGATCACCGTGAGCCATAGCCAGACCACGATCAGCCATGCGAACCACGACGGTACGGTGATCGCGAGAATCGTGCTCCACACGGCGCCGATCTCGACGATGAACATGACCGGGTTGCGCCACAACGTACGCGGGTCGAGCTTGCGCAGCGCATCGGGCATCGAGCGCCACAGCAACTTCGGGTCGAGAAGACCGCCCGCAACACGGTTGGCCGCGTCCTGCGTGCGCTGTGTGGGCGCAGCGGATTCGACAGTGGGTGCAGACATTTCAGTGGATTCCTTCGGCGAGGGGTCCCAGCGCGAGCATGGGAAGGAACGTCAATGCGACCAGGATCAACGTCACACCGGCGACCATGCCGACGAACTGCGGCCGGTGCGTCGGCAGCGTGCCGACGGAGTCGGGCGTCTTGCCCTGCCTGGCCAGTGAACCGGCGAGTGCCAGCACGAAGATGATCGGCAGGAAGCGGCCGAACAGCATGGCCAAACCGAGTGCGGTGTTGTACCAATCGGTGTTGACCGAGATACCCGCGAACGCCGACCCGTTGTTGTTGCCCGCGGACGTGAACGCGTACAGCACTTCTGACAGTCCGTGTGGTCCGGTGTTGAGCATGCTCGCTCGTGTCCCCGGCATCGCCATCGCCACCGCGGTTCCCGTGAGCACGATCAGTGGTGTGATGAGGAAATACGTTGCCGCGAGCTTGATCTCACGCGGGGTGATC
Organism: uncultured Actinomycetota bacterium; assembly: GCA_963843135.1. Classification (GTDB taxonomy): domain Bacteria; phylum Actinomycetota; class Actinomycetes; order Mycobacteriales; family Mycobacteriaceae; genus Mycobacterium. The sequence continues at coordinate 17,877 of CAWJJA010000010.1, read as the reverse complement.
TTCTTGCCGAGATACTCAGGCGTGCGGCCAACCATCAGCCCCGCGACGAATACGGTGATGATCGCGAGGACCAGCATGCCGTACAAACCGGAACCCACGCCACCGGGCGCCACCTCGCCGAGCTGCATGTTGAACAGCGTGACCATGCCGCCGAGGCTGGTATACGAGTCGTGGAACGAGTCGACCGCGCCGGTGGATGTCAGCGTCGTCGCATCGGCGAACACCGCCGAGTTCGCGACACCGAAGCGCTGCTCGACGCCTTCCATCGCGGATCCGACCGCGGTCGGCACTGTGCCGTGGGCCTGCAGCTGAAACAGCAACATGAAGCTGACGCTGATGGTGGCGATGACGCCCATGACGGCGACAATCGCGTAGCCCTGCTTGCGGCTCTCGACCATGCGTCCAAAGGTGCGGGGCAGCGAAAAGGCGATCATCAGTAGCAGGAAGATCTCCACCCAGTTCGTCCACGAGTTGGCGTTCTCGAACGGGTGCGACGAATTGGCGTTGAAGAAGCCGCCACCGTTGGTACCAAGTTCCTTGATGACCTCCTGGCTGGCGACTGGGCCACCGGGAATGGTCTGCTGCGCGCCGGCCAGCGTGTTGGCGACCTGGGTGTGCAGGTCGAAGTTCTGGATGAGGCCGCCAGCGATGAGGATGATTGCGCCGACGATCGAGATCGGCAGCAGAATGCGGATGCTGCCGCGCACCAGATCGACCCAGAAGTTGCCGAGTTCGCTGGTGCTGCGCCGAGCCAGTCCCCGAACAAACGCCATCGCCACGGCCATACCAACCGCCGCGGAGACGAAGTTCTGCACGGCCAGGCCGGCCATCTGCACCAGGTGGCCCTGCGTCGTCTCACCCGAATACGCCTGCCAGTTGGTGTTGGTCGCGAAGCTCACGGCCGTGTTCCACGCCAGCGCCGGGGTCATCGGGGTGCCGGGATCGTTGAGGTGCAACGGCAGCTTGCCCTGTACCAGTTGGAGGACGAACAGGAACAGCACGCTGATCGCCGAGAACGCCAGCAAGCTGCGCGCGTAGGCAGCCCAGGTCTGTTCGGCCTTGGGGTCGGCGCCGATCAACCGGTAGATGATGCGCTCTCCGCGCAGGTGCTTTTCGGTTGAGTAGACCCGGTACATGTAGTCGCCCAGCGGCACGTGGACGACTGCGAGCCCGATGATGAGTGAGATGAGGAAGAGAATCCCCGCGGTGGTAGTACTCACTTAGAACCTCTCGGGGTAGAGCAGGGCGGCGAAGAGAAAAGCCGCGACGAGGACCGCGAGCACGAGGCCGATGACGTTGACGATCACAGTCCTTCGATCCACTTCTGAACCAGGCCGAGGACGGCGAAGACCGCCACCGTCAACGCGATGTACACCAGGACGGACATGGCACTCCGGGGCGTTTACGGGCCGCCGGATTTCGGCGTCCCGGAAAAGAATCGCCCCAGCTCAAGCGGTCGATGCCGGCCTTAACGGTTTCTTGACGGGCACACGGCGTTCCTTAACGGATTCCTCCGCCGAACGTTTAGCGGGCGCGCCCGAACCGCCGCTTGGCCTTCTTCGGCGCCTGGTAGGAGTCCTGAATCCAGGCGTCCCACGTCGCTTCGGAGTCCCCTTGGACGGGGCTGTTGCTGACATGCCAACCGAGGGCTTCGACTTCCGTTGCCGACCAACGAATTAGCGTGCCGTCACCGCCGATCTCCTGCGCGAGTAGCGCGCGCTCGTCGGATTCCAGCCGGTCGCTGAATGCCTGCATGGTGTTCTTCAGGCGGTAGTAGGGGACGGCTTCGTCGAATTCCCGACAGAGTGTCGCGAGTTCCCGTCGCGCATAGTCCAGCAGGGTCGTCGGCTCTGCGGCCGATTCCGCGACCGGGTCGTCAAGCTCCTGCTCAACCCGCGATGGGGATTCCGCCGGCTCGGGGTGTTCGGTGCGCAGCGCCTCGAGTTCCGCGACGGCTGCCAGGGCTTTCTCGCGCCACCATTCGAGGTGGTACAGAACAAGCTTCTGTTCACAGTCAGGGCAGATCGCGTCCGGGCTGTCTGCACCAGTCAGCGGGGTCGCATCGTCGATCGCCGCTCCGCAGAGCCCACGGTTCTCGCGAAGTTCGAGGTAATCCGCGTGGTGCGCCACCGAAGCGGATGTCTCCCAGATGTAGCTGTGGGGCGGCTCCACTAGGCGAACATAGCCGACTACCCGGGCAGGCCGCGTAAAGATTGGATCGTTGTCAGCCAAGAGACCGCTCAGGCACTGCCTGTCCACAGGTTCGGCAGGGACCCTCGACGAAATGACGCTCTCAATGGACCTGCTGACGCGCTCTGATCATGCCGCGGGACTGAAAGCCAAGCCGCTCGCGCCGGTCGACGAAACCGCCGTGCTGCGCCGCTGCGCGCAGTATCGCGACGGTTTCAAGGGAACCGCGGTCAATTTTCCGGCCGGGTTGCTTCGATACACCACGATTCGGGACTGGATGCGACGCCAACGGGTGGCAGTCGACGTCTGCACCGGCCCGGAGCTCGCCCAGGCCGTCGTGGCGGGAACTGAGCCTGGGCGCATCGTCGTGCACCCACGCGATGGAACACCGCTGACCGATCGAGCCGTGAGCGTCGACGCCGCACGGTTTGTGGTGAGCTCGAGCCGGCACGTTTCGGCGCTTGCCGCGCACGCCCCGCGGCGGCAGCAAGTTCTCGTCGACGCGGCCGCCGAGGATGTCGGCGATCTGGCGTCGGATGTGTTGGCGCACAAAGAACTCGACCTTATCGGGCTCCACTGCCGGTTGGATACCGGCGATGTCGTCGGTGCGCTGACGTTGAGCCGGGCGATCGGCGAGATGTCCTGGATCCGGCGCCGATACGACGTCCTTGTCACTCAGATCAGCCTCGGGGGCATGGACGTCGGTCAACACTGTGAGCGGTGGGTCCTTCGGCGCATCTTCGGCGCGATCTCCGAAGTGATCGATGACGCCTGCGCGCGGCAGCGGTTCCCGCGACCGGCGCTCACTGTTTCGCCTTCGCGTGGCGCCCTTCTGTTGGGCCACTAGCGACTGACCTCGACCAACCGGAAGCGCCCGCTGCCCAATGGGGCAGCGGGCGCGGGTCGCGTTGGGTCAGTCGAAGATTTCGAACTGGTTCCGACCCGGCCGGACGGTCAACGGACGGGTAGCGGCGCGGCGACCGACGGCGGTGCCGACACCGTCGGTCGTAAACTCAGGCGCGGCCGGTGACGGGCCGGGCCCCCATAGCCCAATTGGCAGAGGCAGCGGACTTAAAATCCGCACAGTCTGGGTTCGAGTCCCAGTGGGGGCACGGGGGAGGCCAGTTAGAGGGATTGATCGCTGCAATGCAGTGCGCGCGGCGGCAGTTCGGGTACGCGCCCTGCACGCCCGGGCGAGCCCATCAGCCACCTGGGCCCCTGGACCCACTGGGCGCCGTCGAGGGGCCCCCGGGTGCCGCCGAAGTCGACGGATCCGCCGGCCCTTCGCCGCGTAGCCGTTCGTCGATCTCTGGATACAGCGCAGCGAAGATCGGCCTGAAGAGCGCGTTCTGCGGCGGGTCGCCCTGCGGAGTGAGATACACCGTGGCCGAGATGACCACGGTGTTCCCGGCGATGGGGTCGTGTACGGCCAGGCCGGCGAAGCCGACCATGTTCCCGGGATGCCCGTACATCGGGCCTGAGCCCTCTAGCCCGAAACCGTAGGTGCCGAAGCCCAGATCGGCCGTAGCGTCCGCAGTCATCGGCTTCATGTTCGCCAGGCGCCACCGGCGGGTGGTGTCGTCGAGCAGAGATCCGGCCACCATCGCCTCGGTGAAGTCGGCGACGTCCTCTGCCCGGGAGATGATCCCGCCGGCCGTCCACGCCCACGATGGATTGTCGTCGGTGTGATCGGCAGGCGAGAGTTCACCGGCTAGCGCAGATTTCAGCTGAGCATCCGGCAGCGGACCCTCGAAAGCCTCATTGGGCCCCCACATGTAGCCGCGCGGGTGCGGGGTCGCCAACGCAGAGTCCGTCGGGGCGGGCAGCGTTGTGTTCCGCAAGCCCAGTGGGTCGAAGATTCGGGTCTGGAACGCAGCCGACGCTGACATCCCCGTCAGCTTCTCGATCACTAGCCCGAGCAACACGTAGTTGGTGTTGCTGTACTCATACTGGCTGCCGGGCAAGAAGTTAGGTGCGTGTGTGAAAGCGATGTCGAGGAGCTGCCACGGAGTCCAGACGGTTTGCGGACGCTTCTCCAGTGTGGCGGCGAACGACGTGTCGTCGGTGTAGCTGTAGAGGCCGCTGCGCATCTCGGCCAGTTGATGGATGGTGATGTTCTCGCCGTTGGGCACCCCGGGCAGGTAACGCGAAATCTGGTCGGTGACCGCAAGCCTGCCCTCGTGCTGCAGCTGCAGAATGACTGTGGCCGTCAGCGACTTGGTGATGCTGCCGATGCGTACGTGATCTTCTGGCGATGGTGGTGTGTCGGTTCCGATGCGGGCAACACCGAATGCCGCACTCCAGTCGCCTTTTTCGGGGCTGCGGACCAATACGATGGCCCCCGGTATCCCGTTGGCCTTCAGGATCGCTGGCATCTGATCGGTGAGGGCTCGTGCGTAGGCGGGCGTCGGCGGGGCTGGCGCGGCGCCGGGTGGTCGAGCGTTTCCTGCGCAGGCCGGTATCGCGGCTTCGGCGCCTACGGCACCAGCGAGGAGGAGCAGCGTTCGGCGGTCGATCATCCCCGGTTACTGCTGACGGAGACCTCGCGCAGATGTGTCATCCCTGATAATCCCATAGTCAGCGCATAGTCCCGGTTCGAGTCCGACTGGGGGCACGGCGTAAGCACTGGTAACGGGAATTCACCCCCTCGGGCTATCTCTGGTGGCACATCGCAGCCCGCATCACGCGCGCATCGATGAGCTACGACGACGTGTCTGCGGTCGGTTTTCAAGCGGCGGGGACGAGCTCTTTACTCGTCGAGAGCGCCGGAGCGCTTTGAGGCGTGAATCTCATGAAGAACTTTGCGACTAAGGGCGCGGCGAACAGCATCAATACGATCCGAACGACCTGGGTCGCCATGACAAATGCTACGTCGGAGTCCGACCCCACAGCGGTTCCGAGCACCGCGTACACACCGCCGGGGCTCGTCGCAAGGTATCCGTCGAGCATGCTCAGTCCGGCCACCTTGGACAGCACCACGCCGAGACCGGCCACTGCGACGTTCAGCACCATGATCAAAGCGAACGCGGTGGGCAGGATCCGCCGGAGCGCCCGAAGCGACTCTCGGTTGAACGCCAGCACCGTCTGCCAGATGATCAGCATGATCCCGGCCTGGACCAGCATCATCGGAACCGTGAGGCCCGCCGCTAGCCCAGTGAGTTCCAAAACAATGGTGATCGCCATCGGGCCCAACAACCCGGCGCCGGGCAGCCTCACGGAGCGGCCGGCCGCCGCGCCGACTACGACAATGATCGCCATCAGCGGAATGCTGAAATACCAAGGGAGAAGACCTGTCTCGAGTACCTGCGATCCATGCCCTTCCCCGCCGTGGTAGAAAGCCGTCACAACAAAGGGCATGGCAGCCGTGATAAGCGCAACGCGGAAGTATTGGATGGCCGCGACGACACGATCGTCGCCACCGAGTTCGCGAGAAATGGCGACCACTCCGGCCGAGCCGCCCGCCACGAGCGCGAGGCCCCCAGTCAGTGGGCTGATGCTACGGTGCAGACCTAGCAGCGCCCCGCCCGCAACGCAGATGAGCAGGGTGCCGACGGCGACCGCGACGACGATCGGCCAGTCCGATCCCAGCGCGGCGAACGAAATGTCGCGCACCATCAGCCCGGTGTACACGCCGAGCACGCCCTGCGCCGCCAGGCCTGCTCCCGGCACCGCCTTCGGCGCACAACGCATCAACGCCCAGATGAGGGCTCCGCTGGCGACAGCGGCGATGACGAGGTCGATCGTGTTCATGGAGCAGAGACTCCACCGGATTCCTTGGCGGTTTCTAAAAGCACTCCGCTAGGGCTCGCCGGGTGCGAAATCCACCTTAAGAAACTTCCAAGTCCGCCCCGTCACGGTGATTCGCGCACAAGCCATCACACACATCGGACGGGGCAAATGAGCATTGAGGCGAAGCAACTAGAGTTCGGCATCCGCCAGCCGATCGCCGGACCGACGGTCTGGAATCACGCCAGTCTTCGCGCCGGGGACTACATGCTCTTGGTCGAGCCGCACCAGGCTGCTGCCTGCCTGCGTATCCGCGACGAGCTGCGCAGCCGCGGCAAGCGGCTCGACAGCATTGAGCCGTCGGACTTCCAGCAGCCGGAGCTCGCAGAAATCGCCGCTGGGATCGGCGAGCGCATCCGCTGCGGCCCCGGCTTCTGCGTGCTGCGCGGCCTACCCTTCCATGGCTGGACTGATGAGGAAGCGTCGATGCTGTACTGGGGCCTTGGCACCTATCTGGGCGTGCCGCAGCCGCAGAACCGGCAAGGCGACCGCGTCTACCTGGTCCAGGACACCGGCAAGTCGGTGGCGGAGGCACGCGGCTCGAAGACGAACTCGGAACTGATCTTCCACACGGATTCGGCCAGCGGCTACGTCGGCAGCCAGATCGACGTCCTCGGCCTGCTGTGTCTGCGCAAGGCGGTGTCCGGCGGCGAGTCGCTGATGGTCAGCGCCCATACCGCCTACAACACGCTGCTGGAGACGGAACCCGAACTGGTGGAAGAACTTTACAGGCCGTTCTGCTTCGACCGCTCGAGAGAGACTGAACCGGGCGAGGATCCGGTATCGGTCGGCGCGGTCTTCGCCGACACCGCGGACGGCGTCCGCGTCCGATACAACCGCGCCTACATCGAACTGGGCCACCTACGTGCCGGCCGACCGCTCACCGAACGCCAGCGCGAGGCGCTCAATGCCTTCGACGGCATTCTGAACGATCCCGCCAACTACGTTCAATTCACACTCGATCCCGGTGACGCCTTCTTCGCCGACGAGCATGTGACACTGCACAATCGGCTCCGTTTCGTCGATGCGCCCGAGGTGGCCAACCGGCGCTGCCTGGTGCGTCTGTGGCTGGCAGGGGAGCCGCCCAACTGAACGGCCACGCGTTCGCACCGGTGTGCCCGGCGATTTGTGTCCGTTCGCGTTTACCGCGGGTAGACCTGTTCACCTGACACGAACGTCATGTCGACGGTGGTTTCGGCGATTTCATCGGAAGGGCGGTCGAACGGGTCACGATCCAGGACAACGAGATCCGCGAGGGCCCCGACTTCCACCCGACCCGTGTCGTCGAGGTGGTTGGCCCTTGCCGATCCCATTGTGTATGCGGTGACCGCGTCGGCCAGGCTCAACCGTTCGCCCGGCAGGAAGACCGGTGCGTCGGTGCCATGAAGAACCCGGTTGACCGCGACGTGAATGCCCTCCAGCGGGTTGGCGCTACTCACCGGCCAGTCGCTGCCCGCCGAGAGTGAGGTGCCGCTACGCAACAGCGAACCGAACGGGTACTGCAAGCGCGTGCGGTCCTCGCCCAGGAACGGAATCGTCAGGTCGTCCATCTGCGGTTCGTGGGCCGCCCATAGCGGCTGGATATTCGCCATCGCACCGAGCGCGGAGAACCGTGGAATGTCATCGGGATGCACGATCTGCACATGCGCCAGTTGCGGGCGGGTGTCGTTGCGACCGTTCGCTTGACGGGCGGCGTCAACCGCATCGAGGGCGTCGCGCACCGCGCGGTCTCCCAATGCATGGAAGTGACACTGAAATCCGAGCCGGTCCAGTTCAGTCACGAATTCGGGCAAGTCAGTCGGGTCGATAAAACTGCTGCCGCGGTTCGCCGTCGCGCAGCCGCACTTGTTCAGGTAGGGCTCGAGCAAAGCGGCCGTCCCCGTCTCCGCTACCCCGTCGAGCATCAGCTTGACAGTGTGCGCACGAAACCGGCCGTGGCTCAACGCTTCCCGTTGGGCTACCAAAGCATCGATCTGTTCTGCACCCTGGTCGCGGTCCCACCACAGCGCCCCGACGACCCGTGCCGTCAATTGCCCATCGCGGGCGGCAGTTGCGTAGGCATCGGAGATATCACCACTGCCGAGATAGTCGCCCACGATGGCGTCCTGCCAAGCTGTAATTCCGAGGGCGTGCAGGTACTGCTGCGCGTAGAGCAGTGCGGCGAGCCGATCGGCGGCGGTGCCGGGCGGGGTCAGTCGCCCGACCAGCTCCATGGCGTCCTCCTGCAGCGACCCGCTCGGCTCGCCGTCGGCGCCGCGGTCGATGCGCCCACCGGCGGGATCGGGCGTGTGGCGGTCGATTCCCGCCAGCGTTAGCGCGCGACTGTTGACCCACGCCCCGTGGTGGTCGCGGTTGACCAGGTACACCGGCCGATCATCGACGACACCGTCGAGCAGATCCTTGGTCGGCATCCCGCCAGTGAACGCCTCCATCGACCATCCGCCGCCCTGGATCCACTCCAGGTCGGGGTGAGCTTCGGCGTACGTTCGAACGGCGTCGACCGTGTCCTTCGCCGTCTTCGTGCCAGTGAGGTCGCACTGCATCTTCTCGGTGGCAGCGAAGATGGGATGGACGTGCGCGTCTTGAAATCCGGGCAGCAGCAGTCGGTCGCCGAGGTCGATCACTTCGGTCGTCGGACCGACGAGGTCGTCGAGCTCGTCACGGCCCACCGCGACGATGCGCTCATTGGCGACCGCTACCGAGGTCGCGGTCCGGCCCTGGGGCGTCAGGACACGTCCGTGCCGAAAGAGGGTTTCTGCGCGCATGATTGCCTCCCACGCTGTCAGAATTCGAGGCGCGTCGCCATCCGTGCCGCAATCGGTATTGAAGTGTGGTGATCTTCCAGGCATTCTGCCCAGTCGCGCGCTCAGACGATCTGCAGTCTCTCGGGGATTCTGGCCGGGTCACGCCAGTGCGGCCGACACCGCGCTGCGCACGGTGAGCAGATTCCGCGCATTGGCCATGTGGTGGTGGGAGGTTCGGCTACGGTTTGGGTATCCGAGGGGGACATCGCCGGGTCAGGGGTAAGTGTGCAGGTTGTCGCGTTCGCGCCGTCGCTGAGTGCCGTCACGAATGACGGTGGTGGAGTCGATGCGCGCGGTTTCCCGATGACCAGTGCCACCGTGGACAGCTTTCCCGCACAAATCACTTTGCCGCTCGTGTTGGCTCTATATACCCAGGGCGGAACCGACTACGACCCGGAACGGTTCGTCATTGCCAGGTCGCCGCGGGGTGAAACGGTGGGGGAGTTCCAATGCCGGTGGCATTGGCCCGACAACCCGGGCTCTCCCGTCAAGTTCCGGGTCTTCGCCATCCAGCTGCCCCTTCGGCTACTTTCTACGGGGGTGCACACCATCGGCTTCTACGAGAGCCGCCACGGGACAGAGACCCCACATGCGTTCCCGCTCCCGGTGGTCAAGGCAAACCCATTCGGGATGTCTCAGCGTACGTAGTTGGCGGTCGAAACCGGTTCACGTCCACATGTGCGCCGAGACTTTCAGTGGAGCCAGGTCCGTGCGCCGCCCGACAATTCTCGGCGACTGCTACCGTGCATCGCAATTCCGTGGCGAGGAGGCTCGATGGCTGATGTGCTGGCCGGCATTCGGCAGAAACTGCAGCGTGCAACGGAGGCGGGGCGCGCGGCCAAACGGCTCGTCGACACCGGGATCATCGACCTGAAGGATCTCGGCTCGGGCATTCAGACGGCCAAGCTCGCGGGCGTCTACGGCCCGCAGGCCACGATGGCGATCCAGGGCGGCCGCAAGTACTCGGCCCTCCCTGCGGTCGTCGACGAGCGTGGAAAGTTGACGTACAAACAGGTCGACGACCAGTCGTGGGCGTTGGCACACGGCCTGCAGCGACTCGGTGTATCCGCAGGTTCGGTCGTCGGCGTGCTGTGCCGCGACCACCGCGGTCTCGTCATCACCATGGCCGCGTGCGGCAAGTTAGGCGCCCGGATGGTCTTGATGAACACCGGTTTCGCCAAACCCCAATTCGCCGAGGTGTGTGAGCGCGAGAAGGTGACCGTGGTGCTGCACGACAGTGAGTTCCTCGGTCTCCTCGACGCGCTGCCGTCCGAATTGCCGCGTGTGCTGACGTGGTTGGACGACGGAATCAAGCCTCCTGCGGGTGTTCAGACACTCGCCGACATAGTCGCGACGAACTCCACGGACGCAATGCCACCGCCGAGTAAAGCGGGCGGGTCCGTGATCCTCACAAGTGGCACGACCGGCCTTCCCAAGGGAGCACCGCGTGACGCGGTATCGCCGCTCGCCACGGCGCAGATCATCGACCGAATCCCGTTTCCGCGCAAGGGAACCATGGTCATCGTGTCGCCCATTTTCCACAGCACCGGGTGGGCCACTTATACCGTCGGCGCTGCATTGGGCAACAAGGTTGTGACCGCTCGACGGTTCAAGGCAGAGGGCACGTTGAAGCTCATCGCCGACCACAAGGCCGACATGCTGGTTGCGGTACCGACGATGCTGCACCGAATGGTCGAGCTTCCGTCCGACGTCATCGCCAAGTACGACACGTCATCACTGAAGGTGATCCTGATCGCCGGGTCGGCCCTGAGCCCCGATCTGTCCAACCGCGTTCAGGACATATTCGGCGACGTTCTCTACAACATGTACGGCTCCACCGAATGCGCGATCGCCTCTGTCGCAACACCTGCCGAGCTGCGTGCCGCACCCGGCACTGCCGGCCGTGCTCCGGTGACCTGTGAGGTGGTGCTGTACGACGAGCACGATCAACGGGTCCTTGGCGCGAACCGTCGCGGTCGGATCTTCATCCGCAACGGCGCACCGTTTTCCGGATACACCGACGGTCGCAACAAGCAGATCCTCGACGGCTACATGTCCAGCGGTGACATGGGTCATTTCACCGAAGCCGGGCTGCTGTTCGTGGACGGCCGCGACGACGACATGATCGTGTCGGGCGGCGAGAACGTCTTTCCGCAGGAAGTGGAGAATTTGCTCGAAGAGCGCGACGATATCGCCGAGGTGGCTGTCGTCGGTGTTGATGACGTCGAATTCGGAAAGCGGTTGCGCGCCTTCATCGTTTCCGAGCCGGGCGTCGCGCAGGATGCAGCGGAGGTCAAGCAGTACGTGAAAGACAATCTGGCGCGGCACAAGGTGCCTCGCGACGTCGTGTTCGTCGGCGAGCTACCCCGCAACGCCACCGGAAAGCTACTACGGCGGGTCTTGGAGGAATTGGATGTCGAGGCCTGAGGGCCTACTGACATTCGGACCCGTCGGTCTCTGAACGACCGATCCCCCCGCACAGCCAGGGTGCGGGGGAACGGGCGACCCGCTGTCCTCTATGCCACGCTGACAAGTACTCCCGAACCAGAAAAGTTGGTCGATGCCGGTCCCGATCCCGACGTCTCCGCCGGCTCTTTGTACGCAATGATTGTCTCGTAGCTGTCGGTCTGCCACGCCTTCATGAAGGCGTCCAGCGGGACCTTCAAGTTCTTCCCCTGCTCGGCGAATCCGCTGTCGTTGAGGTAGACGAATCTCCCGTCGAAGTCGATGCCGGTGACGACCACCTGATGATCCGCGGCGGAGACTCCCTGGGGCAACGGCTCGTTCTCGACAGCAGCCCAGATTGTTCCGCCGTGAAGTCCGACCGACACGGCCTTCTTCTCGTCCAGCGCGAACGCCACGGCCCTCAGCGCCAGGTTGCCCTCCGATTTGTCGTATTCCGTGAGGGTGGCCGTAATGCCATGGTTTTCCAGCATTTTGAGGGCATCTTTGACGTTGACGCCGTCTTGGCTCTGTAGACCCTGGTACATCTTCTGGCCTGGGTTGGCAACGCTGTCAGTGGCCACTGCCTCTGCGACGATGTCCTCTTCGGTTGGCGTCTCTCCAGTTAGTTGGCCGATGACCATCGCCGTCGACATCAAAACGCAGTTCTGGGACGACTGTGCTCGCCAGTACTGCTGATTCGTTGTCGGGTCGCCGTACATGCCGGTGAAGACGGCCGGGGCGGTGAACCAGTCCGACAATCCGTGGATGAACTCTGTGATCGCGAACGAGATGTAGTTGACGAATTCGGTCACCACGACCGCCGCGGTGTTGACGAGTTCGGAGACCACGAACGCCGCGCTGCTGACGAGCGCGCCCAGCGGGTTCGCCGCGGATTGCTCGGCTAGCTGCTCGTTGAACGCCCCGATCCGGGCGGCCTGCGCTTCATTGAATGTCTCTATCCGCGTGGCTTGCTGCTTTTGGAACGCCGCGGTCCGTTCGGCCGAGGTGGGATCCAAGGTCAAATTGCGGGGGACCGTAGACGACGGCGGTTCGGGTTCCGATTCCGCCGCTGCGGCCAGCGCGACGACGGGCTCCGAGTCGTTCGATGGCTCCTCGATGATCAGTGTGTCGGTGGTGATCTGTGACGTGTCGTCAGTCAGTTGGTCGTCGAGCAACTGGTCCAGATCGCGGCGCACCAAATCGAGTGCGCCCACAAGCAATACGGCCGGAGGTGGTCCCAGCGGATCGTCGTTGGCCGACCCGGACGTGTCGAGGCTGAGTAGACCGGACTCGACATCAACCGCCGTCATCGATCCCTCGGGGTCGCCTGATTCGGCGATGACCACGGTTTGGTCGTCCCCATCGACGCTGGTCGACTGGGACAGGGCGATGTCCAGCGTGTAGGTGTGCGTTGTGGTGCCGGAGTCATCGCCGGTGTCGATGTGTGACACCACGACGTCGGTTGCGCCTGAGTCGGTGGTTTGTCCACCTTGCTGGAAGGTCCCCGTTGCGCCGTTTGCGCCTGCGGTCAGCGTGTCGTTGTGCGACGTGTCGTCGTCCTGCAGGTCCGATCCAGGGTTACTCGGCTCCTGCTCTGTCTCGTCCTCGAGCACAACTGGCGGGTTTTCCCCCGAACTGTCCACCGGGACAGTTGGATCGGTATCTTCGACATCTGACGCCTCCGACGACGGCGTGTCAGAATCCTCGTCCTCCTCGGCCGCCTCTTTCGCCGAATCCGCCTCTTTCACCGAATCGGCGGACGAAATCCCAGTGGGCGTTGTCACCGACGACCCGCCTGGCCTTATTGCCGACGGATCTGACCCGACAGTTGTCACGGGCTTGGTGCCCGAGGTGGTCGAAGCGGAAGGACTGCCAGACGGAGCCGAACCCGTGCCTGTGGTCGACGAAGAGCTCGCCGACCCTGTGGTCGACGAAGAGCTCGTCGAGCCAGGGGTTGAGTTCGTCGACCCAGGGGTTGAGCTCCCCGACTCAGACGATGAGTTCGTCGACTCAGATGAACTCGCGGACGAGTCCGAATCGTTCGGTGCGGCGGACGCCGCACCCATCCCTCCGGTGCCGACCAGGCCCGCTACACCGAGCGAAAAGGCAACGGCCCCAACCCGCAACGCGTACTTTCGCAATGCGTACTTTGACGAATCCACATACACTCCCAGGACTCGCGCGATCAGTTGCTCAGGTACAGGTAGAACAGGCCGTCGTCGCCCTGTCGGCAGTCCCAATGTGAGTAGGCGTCGTTGTCGTAATTGATCTCGACGTTCGGGCCGTCTGCCTGGCACGCCTCAATCGTGGCGTAGTTGCCCTCGACCTGAACCTCGTCTGCGTGGGCGACACCCACACCGAGAGCCAGCAACCCGCCCGCGGTTAATGCTGCTGCTGCGATCGTCCTCATCATGCCCATGGTCATGCCCTTTCGAATGTGATTCCCCTTGACCGCGCTTGTCACTGGCATAGTGCTGGCCGGACCGCGGCTCGAGATATTTTCGCAGGCGTCAGCCCGGTAGTCAGCAGGAAATCAGTTAGTTCATCTGTTTAGATGACATTTGCAAGCTCACCGGCGAAACGCTACCCACCGCAGCAACGAACATCAGAGGTCGCACGGCGGTCTCGCACCGACAGGATCGACGAAGCGGCCGCGGGCTCTGCCGCCAAGTTCCGGGTCTTCGCCCACCAGTTGCCCCTTCGGCTGCCATCCACGGGGGTTGTACACGATCGGCTTCCACGAGAGTCGCCAGCTGACAGAGCCCCCGCATCGGTTCCCTCTCCCGGTGCTCGCAGCCGATCCGTTCGGGATATCTGCTTCGTCGTCCGCTCAGCGTCTGTAGCTGACGCACGACAACGGTTGGTCCTGGCCTTCAACTGACATCACTCCGGTTCAAATCTGTTGTTTTGCAGGCGATATAGCGAATTCATGGTGGCCCCTGAATGACCGTTCCCCCCGCACAGGCAGGGTGCGGGGGGAGCAGTCGTCTAACGACCTGTGTGCCGACTCAGAAGAGGTGAAGCTGAGCCTTGCGGATAACCTGCGGGCTACGGCGTCGGCTTCCGTCGCCGGCCCAGTAGGAGGAACGCAACCGCACCGATCACCAGCACTCCGGCGACAGCCCCGACGATGACCAATGGCTTTACCCACGTCTTCTTCGCCGGCGCTGCCGCCTCCTCGCTGCTGGTCAGCTGCACCTGATAGCCCGGCAACGGACCTTGCGACGGCTCGGTCAGCCCGGGCAGTTGCTGGGTGTTGGTGACCTCGAACACCCGCTCGCCGCCCGCGGTCTTGCTCCACGTTCCCCACGCGGGGGTCTCGTCGTCGAGCAGGACGCGGTGACCGCCGACGGCCGCATCGTCACCGAGGTCGGCCAGCGTCTTGACCCGGAAAGGCTTCGACGATTTGTCGTTGTACTTGAGTTGCACGAGCACATTCTTAAAGGTCGTGGGCGGCACAGGCTTTGCGGGCGGCGGCTGGCCGGGGGCCGGCTTGTACCCTCCCCCGGAGAAGCTTCCGGTGGAGACCGTCACAGGCTTACCCGAGGGGTCCCGGTTCAACGCGGTGAAGCTGTAGACGCCGGCGTCAGGGGCCGTGAGCACGCCTCGCTGCATCGGCGGGACCTCGAAGGTGCGAACGGCGTTGTCGTAGTAGTAGTACATCTCCAGCGGCGTGCTGTACGGATTGGTGAAGACCGGCTGGTACCAGCTGTCATAGCCGGTCCACGCCGAATTCCATTGCGACACTCCGCTGCTCCACGTCGAGGACGTGCTGGTACTGGTGCTGCTGGCCCACGATTCGAGTGACTCGGTGAGCTCGGTGACCTCGGTCTCCGACGCGACCGTCGAGTCGACGTCCATCGCATCGGCGCTATGGGCCTCGTCGAAGGCCTCCTGCGGCACCTCGGCGACGTTGGGGTCGGAGGTATCGGCATCGACGGCCGGGTCGGTGACGTTCGAATCGGGCGCACCCGGATCGCCCTGATCACCCGGTTCGTCCGGCGCTCCGGGGGAACCGGATTCATCCGCGCCACCGCCGCCTGGGGCCTCGTCGGCGGGCGGGGGTTCCGCGGGCGCCTCGGGAGCGGGCTCCCCCGCGTCGGGGGCAGGTGCCTCCGGTGCGGAGCCGGGCTCGTCGCCGGCCGGCTCGCCCGGGTCCGGTGCGGCGGGCTCGTCGGCCGGCTGGTCGGAGGACCCGGAATTGTCGGTGACCTCCGAGGAGTCGCCGTCGTCGTACGGGTCGGCCGTCGCGGGTGGGACGGCACCGAACCACACAGCCGTCGTGACGGCGGCCGATGACAAGGCGAGGGCGCTGCGCCGGTAGACGGCAATCCGAGCTTCGTTCATGTGATCCTCCTGTCGAGCGTCGCATGGTGCGGCGCGAAACGAGCGTTGATTAGCGAACTGGTTGGGATACTTCGAGCAGGCGACCACCCCCAACCAGAAGGGATGGCATTGGACTACAACGTGATTGGCTGCTGAACCACCGGCCCCCTCCGCCAGCCTGGTTCCGGGGGGAACCGGCGAACAGCTGCCTGTCTACGCGACATCGACGAGCAAGCCCGAGCTGGAAATGTTGGCCGATGCAGGTCCCGATGAAGACGTATTCGCAGGCGCGCGCACCGCAGTCATCGTCTCGTAGTTGTCGAACTGCCACGCCTTCATGAAGGCGTCCAGCGGAACCCTCATATTCTTCCCCTTGTTGGTCCCATCCGGTTCTTCGCCGTATCCGCTGTCGTTGATGATGACGACTCTTGCATCGAAGTCGATGCCGGTGACGACCACCTGATGATTTGCCGAGGTAACTCCTTCGGGCAGCGGCTTGTGCTCGACGGCATTCCAGATGGTGTAGTTGTGAACGCCGACCGACACAGCCTTGTTGTCCTTCAGCGCGAACGCCACGGCCCTCAGCGCCAGGTTGCCCTCGGTCTTGTCATACATCGTGATGGTGGCATCGATGTTGTAATACTTCTTCAGCAGTACGGCACCGTCTCTCACGTCGACACCTGTTTGGGTGTCATGCGTCCACATCATCTGGCCGATGTCAACAACGCTTTCAGTGGTTCTCGCATAGTTGAGGATTTCTTCTTCGGACGGCGATTGTCCGTTCAGTTCGCCGACCATCATCGCCATCGACATCAGAACGCAGTTGTTGTGGCTCTGCGATCGCCAGAACTCCTCACTCAAAACCGGGTCGCCGTACAGACCGGTGAAGACGGCCGGCGCGGTGAACCAGTCCGACAATCCGTGGATGAACTCCGTGATCGCGAACGAGATGTAGTTGACGAATTCGGTCACCACGACCGCCGCGGTGTTGACGAGTTCCGAGACCACGAACGCCGCGCTCCCGACGAGCGCTCCCAGCGGGTTCGCCGCGGCTTGCGCCTCTAGCCGTTCATTGAACGCTCCGATCCGGGCGGCCTGCGCTTCATTGAACGCCTCTAACCGCTGGGCTTGCTGCTTTTGGAACGCCGCGGTCCGTTCGGCCGATGTGGGATCCATCGTCAGCTCATCGGGCACCGTCGAGTCCGGCGGTGGGGGTGCAGGTGCCGCCGCTGCGGTCAGCGCGACAGGCCCCGAGTCGTTCGGATCCTCGACGATCAGCGGGTCCGTCGTGTCCTGCTGCAGGTCGACAATCTGTTGGTCATCGGACATCTGCTCGAGATCGCGGCGCACCAAATCGAGTGCGCCCACCAGCAATACGGCCGGAGGCGGTCCTAGCGGATCGTCGTTCGCCGACCCTGACGCGCCGGGACCGAGTAGACCGAACCCGACATCGACCGCCGTCGTCGATCCCAGGGAGTCTCCTGATTCGGCGATGACGACGGCTTGGTCGTCCGCGCCGACGCTCCCCGACAGCGACGGGTCGATGTCGAGTGTGTAGGTGTTCGTTGCGGTGCCGGAATCATCGCCGGTGTCGATGTGTGACACCGTGAGGTCGGTTGCGCCTGAGTCGGTGGTGTTGCCACCTGGCTGGACGGTCCCGCCGCTTGCGCCTGCGGTCAACGTGTCGTTGTGCGACGTGTCGTCGTCCTGCAGGTCCGATCCAGGGTTACTCGGCTCCTGCTCTGTCTCGTCCTCGAGCACCACTGGCGGGGTGACCACCGAATCATCTCCGGGGCCAATCGGATTGGTCTCGTTGCCATCTGAACCCGACGTAGGCGTGTCGACTTCGTCGGCCCCCTCGTCCGCCGAACCGGCGGACGAATTCCCAGTGGGGGTAGTGACTGACGACTCGCCGGGCCGTGTCGCCGACGGATCCGAGCCGACTGTTGAGACCGGGCTGGAACCCGAGGTGGTCGAACCGGACGTACTGCCGGTCGATCCCGAATCCGTGCCTGTGGTCGACGACGAGCCTGTCGACCCCGACGAAGCGCTCGACCCGGGGGACGTGTTCGACGACTCAGACGACGAGTTCGTCGACCCGGGGGATGAGCTCGACGACTCAGATGAACTCGAGGACGAGTCCGAATCGTTCGGTGCGGCGAATGCCGCCCCCATCCCTCCGGTGCCGACCAACCCCGCTACACCGAGCGAAAAGGCAAATGCTCCGATCCGCAACGCCTGCTTGGATGAATTCACGTACGCTCCAAAAAGGGCGCTGGACCGTATTGACCAGCGCGAATTGACCAGTTGCTTTTCGTCGGTGAGT
>CAWJJA010000009.1:0-398515 GCA_963843135.1 uncultured Actinomycetota bacterium | reverse complement strand
CCCTTCAACCACTTCAACAATTCGCGTATTTGTCCGGCCCAATTCCTGAATCTTGGACAACAGTGTTTTGTAGCTTATACCCAATATTTTTCGAAGCCTTGCTGCGATTCCAACCTGTTTTCGCCAATACTTGCGATATCACCCGCTTCTCGACAATGTCGGCGGCCTTTTTCTGGATCGCGCGCAAAGAAAAGCCACCATCCAACAGGCCGCCGCTTTTTAACCAAAAATAGTCGCCGCAATTCGCTGGGTTGGATTCAGGAATCGAATATTTATGAGACGCTCCGAGTGTATTGGCGGGGGCAATAAGGTTTGCGATGGCGGACTCAGAATCGCCCAAAATTATCAACCTCTGAAGCACATTTTGAAGCTCTCTGACATCTCCCAGGGCCAGCTCTGATTAATTAGCTTCTCAATAGTGGTGATGCTTAAGGGATTGGAAGAAATGTTTCCCCTCCCTTTTTGTTGATATATTTTTGAGTAGTATCGATCAGAAGGGGTATATCCTCTTTTCGGTTTCGAAGAGGCTCTACGTGAAGCGTTATGGTTGATAATCGGTAATAGAGGTCCTCCCTGAATCTTCCAGATGCTACATCGGCCTTGAGGTCACGGTTGGTTGCTGTAATAACCCACGAATTGGTACGTACCTCTTTTTTTGACCCAAGCCGGGCAAAGCGTCCATCCTGGAGGGCATGCAACAATTTAGACTGAAGCGGAAGAGATATAAAGGGCGGCTGAAAAGTGAGACGTTAGAAAGGCGGTTGAAAACTGTGACACCCTGAGACAGACTTCTCCGAATGGCGGAAGATCGACCGATGGTCGTATTTTCTGATCAAGATGCCATTTAGGAGGGGGGAAAGGGTGTATACAGAGATGGAATGGTGGACAAAGATTCGTTTGGAAGTTTTAAGGGGTGAGACCAGCAAGCGAGCAATCCTTCGCCGGGAGAACATACACTGGGAGACGCTGAAGAAGATTCTGAAGTATCCGGAGCCGCCCGGCTACCGGAGCAGGAAGTCCCGCCAAAAGCCCAAGCTCGGCCCCTATCTTGAGCGTATCGCTCAAATCATTGAAGACGACAAGGCGGTTTCAAAAAAGCAGCGGCACACCAGCAAGCGGATATATGAGCAGCTCAAGGCCAGAGGGGTATCCGGGAGGGTCCACTCAGGTCAAGGAAGCCGTGCGCGAGATTAAGCGCGTCAAGCAGGAGGTGTGATTGCCCCTGGTGCATCGACCGGGGGAGGCTCCAGGTCGACTTTGGGTTCGCCGTAGCGAAGATTGCCGGGAGTTTTACGGAAGATAGCCTTTTTTCGTGATGGTGCTGCCGCATTCGGATGCCTTTTTTGTGATGGCCTTTGAGCGGGAGTGCACGGAGACCTATTGGGAGGGGCACATGCGCAGCTTTGAGTTTTTTGGCGGTGTCCCGAACCGGATCAGTTACGACAACAGCAAGGTCCTGGTTTCCAAAGTGCTGGGGGGCTGCGAGCGGAAGTTTACCGACGGTTTTTTAAAACTTCAAAGCCATTACCTGTTTCGTGAGCATTTTTGCCGGGTGAGACGAGCAAACGAGAAGGGCGTGGTGGAGGGTGTGGTCAAGTATGCGCGGCTCAACTTTCTTGTCCCGTGCCGCAGGTAAGTGACCGCGCCCATCGCGGTCCGCCGCACGCCGATGTCGGGGATGCCAAAGCCGCCCGCGTCGGCCGAGCCGGCTGCGAGCACGATCACGAGAGCGACGATCGATGCAGCGCGGTTCATGTCCCCCCTTTTCATCACGTCCGCCGTGCGCGAAACAAGCCTTGATCGGGACAATTTTACAGTGTAAAAGAAGCACGTGTTCGATCTCGTGATCACTGGTGGCACCCTCGTCGACGGCACGGGCCGCCCGGCGTTCGCCGGCGACGTCGCGGTGCAGGACGGCCGGATCGTCGGCGTCGGCAGCTCGCTCGGGCCCGGCGCGCCGCACGCATCGACGCGCGCGGCGCCCATGTCCTGCCCGGCTTCGTCGATCTCCACACCCACTACGACGGCCAGGTCTCGTGGGACGAGGAGCTGTCGCCGACGCTCGCTGCACGGAGTGACGACCTGCGTGATGGGCAGCTGCGGCGTCGGCTTCGCGCCGGTGCGTCCGGGTCGCGAGGCCGCGCTCGTCGAGCTGATCGAGGGCGTCGAGGACATCCCCGGGCTCGGCGCTCGCCGAGGGGATCCCGTGGGGCTGGGAGTCGTTCGCCGAGTACATGGACGTCGATCGCGCGCGATGCCGCACGCGATCGACTTCCTGGTCCAGGTGCCGCACGACCCGCTGCGCATGTACGTGATGGGCGATCGCGCGGTCGCCGACGAGGTCGCGACCGCCGACGACATCGCCGCGATGCGCGACCTGTTGCGCGCCGCGCTCGAGGCCGGCGCCGCCGGGTTCTCGACCGGCCGCAGCGACAACCACCGCACCGCGCGCGGCGCGGCGACGCCGGCGTCCGAGGTCGGCGCGCGCGAGCTCGCCGGGATCGCCGAGGCGTTCCGCGGTCTCGACCACGGCGTGCTCCAGGCCGTCAGCGACTTCGACATGATGCGCGGACCGGAGCACTTCGACCCCGAGTTCGATCTGCTCGAGCAGATGGTCGCTGGCGAGCGGCGGCCGGCCGCTGTCGATCTCGACGATGCAGCGCGATCACGCGCCCGAGCAGTGGCGCGCAGATCTTCGCGCGCGTCGAGCGCGCGGCGGAGCGCGGCCTCGATCTGCGCTGCCAGGTCGCGTCGCGCGGCATCGGCGTGCTGCTCGGGCTCGAGGCGACGTTCCACCCGTTCATGGGGTTCCCGTCGTACAAGGCGATCGCGCACCTGCCGCTCGACGAGCGCGTCGCGCAGCTGCGCGATCCCGCGCTGCGCGCGCGGATCCTCGGCGAGACCAGCGACAAGGTCGCGGGCGACGGCACGCGCGTTGCCGCCGCTCGCCGACTTCTTCCTCGCGAACCTCGCCATGGTCGCGATGCGGATCTACCGCATGGGCGCGCAGCCCGGACTACGAGCCGGCGCTCGATCGACTGCCTCGCCGCCGAGGCGAGCCGCGCCGGCACGCCGGTGCTCGCGTACCTGTACGACGCGTTGCTCGAGGACGATGGCCAGGCGCTGCTCTACTTCCCGGTCTACAACTACACCGGCATGAACCTCGACGTCGTGCGCGAGATGCTCGCGCATCCGCGGGCGCTGGTCGGGCTCGGCGATGGCGGCGCGCACGTCGGCACGGTGTGCGACGCGAGCATGCCGACGTTCCTGCTCACGCACTGGGCACGCGACCGCGCCGCACGGGATCGCGCTCGAGCGCGTGGTCCAGATGCAGGCCCACGACACCGCGCGGTTCATCGGCCTCGACCGATCGCGGCACGCTCGAGGTCGGGATGCGCGCCGATCTCAACGTCGTCGATCTGGCGACGGCTCTCGCTGCGGCGCCCCGCGATGCAGCGCGATCTGCCGGCCGGCGGGCGCCGCCTCGTGCAGCGCGCCGAGGGCTACCTGGCGACGCTCGTCGCCGGCATCGCCGATCGCCGAGCACGGCGCGCTCACCGGCGCGCGCCCGGGCCAGCTCGTCCGCATGGGCTCGCGCGCGCGCGGGGTGGCGTCATGATCGCCGTCGCCGCGCTGGCCGGCGTCGCTGACGTGGACGCTGCTCGAGTACCTGATCCATCGCTGGATGGGCCACGACCGGCGGTTCCGGCGCACCCCGTTCGGCGTCGAGCACCTCCGGCATCACGTCGAGGGCAACTACTTCGCTCCGACCTGGAAGAAGTTGATCGTCGCCACGGTCGTCGCGGCGGTGTTGTGCGTGCCCGCGATCGCGCTCGCCGGCGTCGCGCTCGGCATCACGTACGTCGCCGGCCTGATCGGGTTCTATGGCGTGTACGAGTGGCTGCACCGCCGCGAGCACACGCACCCGGGCATCGGCGCGTACGGCCGGTTCGTCCGCCGCCACCACTTCCATCACCACTTCGCCGACGGTCGCGCCAACCACGGGGTCACGACCCCGATCTGGGATCTGGTGTTCGGCACCTACCAGCAGCCGACGATCATCCGGGTCCCGCCGCGCCTGTGCATGGCCTGGTTGCTCGATCCCGCCACCGGTGCGGTCCGCGCCGAGCACGCCGCGCGCTACGAGCTGCGATGACCCGGCAGCTGACCACGCGCAAGGCTGCCGCGGCGAAGCGCACGGCGAAGCGCGCGTCGACCGCACCGGAGCTGTCGCATGCCGCGATCGTCGAGGCCGCGCTGCGGCTGATCGACGAGGCCGGGCTCGACGCGTTCAGCACGCGCAAGCTCGGCCGCGCGCTCGGCTGCGAGGCGATGGCGATCTACTGGTACTACCCGAGCAAGGACGCGCTGCTCGACGCGATCGTCGACCGGCTCATGGTCGGCGTCGTCGCCGCGGTCACCACCGCGCCGAGCGGCGACTGGATCGGCGCGCTGCGCGGGGTCGCGCATGCCTACCGCGGGATCGCGCACGATCATCCGCGCGCGTTTCCGTTGCTCGCGACCCGCCGGTTCGCGAGCGAGGGCACGTACGCGTTTCTCGAGAAGTTGTTCGAGCTGTCGCGCGCGCAGGGCATCGCGGACCGGGTGACCGCGCGCTTCTATCGCGTCGTCAGCTCGTACTGCAATGGCTTCGCACTCAACGAGCTCGCGCCGGCCCGCGGTCCGCAGGCGCTGCGCAACCGGTTCGCGCGGGTCGCGGCGGTGTCCGACTGGCTCGAGCCGCAGCACCTCGACGAGATCTTCGAGTTCGGCCTCGAGCTCCAGCTCGCGGCGCTCGAGCGCGCCACCCACGCGGAGCGCTGACGATGTCGCTGCGCTATGGAGCCGTGCTGTCGTCGCTGAAGTCGCTGCGCGGCGACCCGGCGGTCGCGGCGCTCGCGCCGACGCACGCCGCGGTTCGCTACCACGACCGCGCGCCGCCGCCGCGGTGCGGTCGCCCCGCTCGCCGATGTCTACGTCCCGCCGCACGCGACCGGGGCGTCGGTGCTGCTCGTCCACGGTGGGCGGATTCGTCGATCGGCTCGCGGCGGATGAAGGCCGTGCGCTACCTGGCCGTCCGGCTGCACGCCGCGGGCATCGCGGTCTGCGCGATCGACTATCGGATGATCTTCCGCGGCGGCCGGCTGGCGCACGCGCTCGAGGACGTTCGCGACGCGTTCGAGTTCTGGTCGAGCACGTCCGGCCAGCTCGGCCTCGACCCGCGCGCGATCTCGCTGGTCGGGCTGTCCGCGGGCGCGTCGCTCGCGATGCTGGCCGCGGCCCGCCTCGAGCCAGCGCGGCTCGCGGGCCTCGCCTGCTGCTTCGGCCTCTACGAGGTCGATCATCTGCGCGGTCCGGCCGGGCTGTTGCCGCGCCTGCTGTTCGAGACCGCCGATCGCACGGCGTGGGCCGAGCGCTCGCCGCGGTTCGCGACCACAGCCCGCGGTCCCGACGTTGCTCCTCCACGGCAGCGACGACGGCCTCGTGCCGGTCGACCAGGCGCGCCGCCTCGCCGCGCACCGCGAGTCGCTCGGTCTCGCGACCCGCCTCGTGATCTACGAAGGTGCGCCGCACGGGTTCTTCAACCTGCCGGTGCCCGCGGCGGATGCGGGCGCGACCGAGCTGATCGCGCACGTTCACCGTCGTACATCGTAGGCACGTCCCCCACGTCCAGCGCCGCGATCGGATCTCCGCGGCCGGCCTGTCCGCGGTATCGTGAAACTGCAGTATGCGCGGGTACACGATATTCGTGACAGGAGCGACCGGAGGACTCGGGCGGCTCGTGTGCAAGGAGCTGGTGGATCGCGGCGCGAACGTGATCGCGCACTGCAAGTCGCGGGGCGCGCTCGACGATCTGGTCGCGACGCTCGGCGGCTCGACGCGTGGTGAGCTCGCGGATCTGGCCTCGCTCGCCGAGGTCGCGGCGCTCGCGAAGCGCGTCGGTCCGGTCGACGTGCTGGTCAGCAACGCCGGCGTCGGGTTCGGCCGGGACCAGATGCGGCGCGAGATCAGCCACGACGGCTTCGAGCTGCGCTTCGCGGTCAACTACCTCGCGGCGTTCGTGCTCACGCACCACCTGATCGGCCGCACGCGCGCGGTGGTGCAGGTCGCCTCGGCCGGGCAGCGCGCGCTCGACTTCGACAACCTGAACTTCGAGCGCGACTACGACGGCATCGTCGCGTATCGCCGGAGCAAGCTCGCGCAGGTGATGCTGACGTTCGACCTCGCGGCGAGCCAGCGCGTGCCGATCAACGCGCTCCATCCGGGGACGTTCCTCGACACGCCGATGGTGCGCGAGTCGGGCATCACGCCGCTCGGGACCGCCGCCGAAGGCGCGGACGCGATCGTTCAGGTCATCGAGCGCACGCTCGAGGGCGTCACCGGCACGTTCTTCGATCAGCAGCGTCCCGCGCGGGCCGATCCACTCGCCTACGATCTCACGATCCGGCGCCGGCTGCGCGAGCGGACGCTCGAGCTGGTGAGCCGGTTCATGCCCTAGCGACCCGGGAAGGTCGAGCGGTCGGTCCGCGGCGAAACGCCCGCGGCGATAGCGATTGCGGCCGCGCCCGGGGCAGCCTACCGTCGCGATGATGTTTCGGGGACTCGCAGCGCTGGCGCTGATCGGCTGTAGCAGCGGCGGCAACGGGCCGCGCGATGCCCCGGTGCTCCCCGATGCGGGACCGAGCGCGGACGCGAGCGCGACCCTGGCCCCCGCGTTCCGGTTCGCGATCGTCGGCGATACCCGGCCCGCGAACGAAGACGACACCGTGCACTACCCGACGACGGTGATCACCCAGATCTGGACCGACATCGAACAGTTCTCGCCGCACCCGGACTTCGCGGTCTCGACCGGCGACTACATCTTCGCGAACCCGGCCGGGAAGGAGGTCGCGCCGCAGCTCGACCGCTACATGTACGCGCGGGGCACGTTCACGAACATCGTGTACCCGGCACTGGGCAATCACGAGTGCACGGGCGCGACGGCGTCGAACTGCGGCCTCGGCACGGCGTACGGGGTGACGAGCAACTTCGCCGGCTTCATGTCGCGGATGCTCGAGCCGATCGGCGTGACCCAGCCCTACTACACGATCCACTTCGCCGCGAACGACGGCTCGTGGACGATGAAGCTGGTGTTCGTCGCGGCGAACGCGTGGAACCCGGAGCAGGCCGCGTGGTTGACCACCGCGATGGCCGAGCCGACGACGTACACGTTCGTGATCCGCCACGAGGACGCCCAGGCCGACACGGCACCCGGCGTGATCCCGTCGGAGGCGATCATCAACGCACAGCCGTTCACGCTGAAGATCGTCGGCCACACCCACACCTACGCGCATCGGCCGGCCCAGCACGAGGTCGTGTGCGGCAACGGGGGTGCGCCGCTGAGCTCGGCCTCGAACTACGGCTATGCGATCGTCGAGCGTCTCGACGACGGCACGATCCAGTTCACCGAGTACGACTACCTGTCGAACGCGATCATGGACCAGTTCCGGTTCGCCGCCGACGGCACCGCGGTCCCGTGAAGCGGCTCGCGCTCGGAGCCGGGCTCGCGCTCGCGGCGTGCCACCGCGCCGAGCCGGTGCGCCACGTGCCGCTCGCGACCACCGCGATCACGATCGACGGCGAGCTGTCGGAGCCGGACTGGAACCGGCTCGGCGATCCGGCGGCGTTCCTCGCGGTGGGCGCGCGCGCCGAGGCCCGTCCGTACTCGCAGATCCGGCTGCTCGCCGATGCGACCCGGCTCTACATCGGCCTGTATGCCGCCGATCAGGACATTCGCGCGACGGACCGCTTCGAGCTCGTGCTCGGCTCGGTACGCCTGGCGGTGGGCCCGGACGCGACGCTGGTCCCGCCACTCGCAGGCGCGACGGCGGCGCGCGATCTCGATGGCACGATCGACGCGCCGCAGGATGAGGACGAGGAGTGGGTCATCGAGCTCGCCGTGCCGCGCAGCAGCCTGCCGCGCGGCACGTTTCCGATCGCGGCCGCGCGCTGCGATACGCCGAAGGGTGGGGTCCCGCGGTGTGGCGTCTGGGCACGGACGGTCGAGCTCCCCTGACCCCTGGAGCCCCCTGCGAAATGTTCGTAGGGGGGCCCCGGCTGGGAGCCCGCTCGGACAACGGTGCATTGCACCCCCGCCGCAAGATGCGGCACGTCCAGTCCTCGCAACCCGCGGCATGATCGAGGTAACTCGGACGTGGGAAGTGAGGGGCGTCGTCGTGGGTCTCGATTGTGTGATGAGCGTTGTGGCTGTAGCTCGATCCAGAGTCCTCGTCCTGGACGAGCATGCGGGGTCACGTGCGGTCATGGGGTTCGCGTTGCAGCAGCTGGGCTGCACGCAGCTCGCGGTCGACACGTGCGAGGCAGCGCTCGCCGCACTCGACACGTTCTTGCCGCACGCGGTGATCTACGAGTGGAACCTGCGCAAGGGCTCCGGCCTCGGCCTCGCGCGGCGCTTGCGCGAACGCTCGAAGGACCGGCGCCTGTCGATCGTCGCGGTGTCGAGCCTCGACGAGCCGAGTGACTTCCGCGTTCGCGAGCCGGTGGACGCGTATCTCACCAAGCCGTTCCGGGCCGCCGAGCTCGCCACGATCGTCTCGAGCCTCGGTCGCCGATAGGCGCGGCGCCGGTCAGCGCGCGAGCCAGTCGCGGATCGTCGCGTAGACCCCGGCCGCGCCGAGCAGATCGAGGTGGCCGGTGGCGAGCGCGATCGACGTCCCGGTCTCGGGGAACGCCAGGCACAGCTCGGGACGCGGGTGGACCCCGAGCGCGCTGTCGACCGGCACCAGGCCATCGCCGAGGAGCTGCGGGCCGAGCTCGGCCGAGAGCGTGCCCGCGATCGCGTGGCACCGGACGCCGTCGGGCAGCGGGCACGGCGATCGCGGGTCGGCGCCGGGCGCGAACCGGTCGCGTCCCTGCCAGTGCTCGTCGAGCACGTTGCCGAACCGGAGATCGGTGACCCCCGCGCTGCGGATCCGGCCGAGCGCGCCCAGCGGCGCACTGTACGGGCTGAGCTCGAGGAGCTGATCGATCCAGTGACCACCCCGCTCGAGCGGCGCGCCGTGGTGTGGTGAGCCCAGCGTGATCAGCGCGCGCAACCGCGCCGGCCAGACATGCTCGAGCGTGCCCGCGACGTGACACGCGCTGCGGGCGACGAGCCCACCCATGCTGTGGCCGACGAGCACCAGCTCGTCGACCGCGACCGGCCAGGCGGCGACGAGCTCGTCGAGCAGCGCCGCGAGCTCCCGGCCGTTCGTCGAGATGTGGCGGCCGCTGTTGTAGCGCAGGTAGATCGGCGTGTAGCCGAGATCGCGGGCGAGCGCCGCACCGTGATCGTGGTCGCCGCGCCGGAACTGGCCGTCGCTCATGCACGAGCCGTGGATCAACACGACCAGCTTCGCGGTCGCCGCGGGGAGCGCGGCGCGCAGCCCCGCGAGCTCGAGCGAGGTCCCGGCGTGGCGGAGTTGCATGTCGATCGCCAGCGGATTGCCGGTGTCGTGCAGGTAGTCGCCGAGCACGCCGTTGACCACCGCGAGCATCGCCTCGCGCGGGAGCCCGGGCGCGCTCGCCTTGGCCAGCGGCGCGAGCTGGGCGAGCGCGGCATCGAGGCCACTGCCGACGAGGCGCGTGATGCCCTGGATCGACGCGTACACCGCGCCGGTCGCGAGCCGGACGGGAACCGCGAGCGGCGCGCCGAGCACCGCGGGCCCGCTCGCGATCGTCACGTGCATCTTCTCGACCAGCGCGGTGATGCCGCGCGTGGCCTCGATCGCCAGCCGGCTGGCGCCGCGAAGCTCGTCGATGTGGCTACGCTCGGACTTCGTCACGCGACCGACAGTCTGGCATGCCCTCACGCTCGCGCCGCGAACGATCGAGTGGCCGGACCGCCACGAACGGACGTCACGCGACTCGCCAGCTATCGGATTCGAAGCCCTCGCGTAGCTCGCGCAGCACGCGGATCGCGGTCGCGAGGTCGTCACGGGACACCCGGAGGTGCGCGCGCACCGCGATCATCGTGCGCGCATCCTCGGCGTCGAGCGCGGCGACCACCGCGACCCCGCGGCGGGTCGGTTCGATCAGGTACGACCGCGCGTGGGCGGGGTTCGCGACGCGCTGGGCGAGACCATCGGCGATCAACCCGTCGACCACCGCCTGCGTGTGCTGCCGGGTGACCGAGCGCGCGAACGCGAGCTGCGGCACCGTACGCGCGCCGTAGCGAACCAGTCCGCGGAGCACGCCGCGCGCGGTCTCGGAACGCCCGCCCGCCGTGTGGATCTGGTCCGCCACGTAGCGCACGCGCCACGACAGCGCGACCGCCTCGTCGACCACGGCGCGGACCTCACCGTCGAGGTGGCGCTTGCGCAGCCGGCGTGGTTTGCGGGTAGCCATCGCGATCGATTATGACAGGTTCCCTGTCAAGTACGAGGGGCGCGCGCATCGCGGCCGCACCGATCGCAGGTAAATGAGTGCCATGGCCTCCACCGATCAGCGCCTCGCCCGCCTCGCCCCCGAGCTGACCGACGAACAACTCATGATCGCGCGCGCCGCGCGCAGCTTCGCGACCTCGCGCCTCGCGCCGCGCGCGGCCGAGCGCGACCGCACCGGTGCCTACCCCATCGAAGAGATCGCGCCGCTCGGCGAGCTCGGCCTGCTCGCGATGAAGGCGCCGCACGCGCTCGGCGGGGGCGGCGCCGATAACATCGGCTACGTGCTCGCACTCGAGGCGATCGCGGAGTCGTGTGCCTCGACCGCGGTGATCCTCGCATCGGGCAACCTGGTCGCGAAGATCCTCGCGGAGCACGCGACCGTGGCGCAGCAGCAGCAGTGGCTGGTGCCGTTCGCGTCGGGCAAGATCGGTCCGGCGAGCTTCGCGCTCAGCGAACCGAGTTGCGGGTCCGACGCCGCGGCGCTGACGACCACGGCGCGGCTCGACGGCACGGACTGGGTGCTGTCGGGAGAGAAGATGTGGATCACGAACGGCGCCCACGCGGGCTTCCACCTCGTGTTCGCGCGCAGCGATGGCCCGGGTCCCGCGGGCATCAGCGCGTTCCTCGTGCCGGGCGGGGCGCCGGGGGCTGACCGTGGGCAAGGAGGAGGACAAGATGGGCCAGCGCGCCTCGGGCACGGTCGCGCTCGCGTTCGACGAGTGCCGGATCCCCGGCGACGCGCTGCTCGGTGCCCGTGGCGGTGGCTACGCGATCGCGCTGTCGGCGCTCGGCGCGGGACGGGTCGGCATCGCCGCGCTCGCGATCGGGGTTGCCGAGTCGGCCGCTGGCCGCGGGCACGAGCTACGTCCGCGAGCGCCGCGCGTTCGGTCGCGCGCTCGCCGAGTTCCAGAACACGCAGTTCGTGCTCGCCGATTCGCGCACCGAGCTCGATGCGAGCTGGCTCCTCGCGTTGCGGGCGGCGCACCTGCTCGAGGCGGGCGACAAGGCCGCCGCCGAGACCAGCATGGCCAAGCTGTTCGCCACCGAGACCTGCGGCCGCATCGTCGACCGCGCGGTCCAGCTCCACGGTGGCTACGGTTACTCGAAGGAGTTCGCGATCGAGCGCATGTATCGCGACGCGCGGGTCACCCGGATCTACGAAGGCACGAGCGAGATCCAGCGCATCGTCATCGCGCGCGAGCTGCTGCGCGACGCCTGAACGCGACCCCTCCGCACGGTCGGCTCACGCGCTCGGCGTCATGTCCCACAGCTCGGCGATGTTCGGCACGTCGCCGTTCTCGAACGCCGGCTCGAGCTGCAGCATCGCCTCGATGATCGGTGCGCGCAGCGTGGCCTCCCACGTCGCGACGCCGTCGCGATCGATGATCGCGGCGATCGTGGTGCCGAAGTACAGCAGCTCGTAGAACATCGTGATCCGGCTCTCGACGGGCGTGTGCGCCGCGTCGCGCACGGTCGTCGACACCATCGTCAGCGGCCAGCCCTTGTGATTGACGGAGTTGACGATATCGGTCTGCTCGAGGTCACCGCCGGGCGGCAGGCCGCGCGTCAGCACCCGCACGCCCCAGTCCTTGCGATCGCCCGGCAGGTCGGCGAGCGGGTCGACCTCGATCCGGCCGCTCCAGTCGGGGCGCCGCCACACCATGCGGTCACCGGCGCTCTCGCCGCGCCACGGCGCCGGCAACTCGAACCTCGTCTTCACGCGGCCAGCATAACGCTACTCGAGCAGTCCCGGATTGCACAGGTGGTCCGGATCGAGCTCGGCCTTGAGGGCGCGGAGCCGGGGCAGGGCGTCGCCCCACTGTCGTGCGAGCTGGTCCGGATCGAGCTGCTCGACGCCAATCAGGTAGACCTTGCCGCCGTGGCCGAGCGCGAAGCCGGCGAGCTCGCGCAGCGCGGGGACCAGCGCGCGGGCCTCGGCCGGCGTCCCGCGGGGCCGCAGCGCGAGCACGAGACACGCGTCGGAGGCGGGCAGCGGCGCGAGCGGCAGGCGCGGTAGCGACGGGATCACCATCGCGCCGATGCCGCGGCGCACGTGCGCGAGCAGCCCCGATGCGAGGATACGCGCGCCGAGCTCGGGCCACAGCGCGTCGACCCCGGGCACGGGCAGCACCAGCTCCACGGCCGCGGTCGACCAGTCCCAGCCCTCGAGTGCATCGTGCCGGAGCTGCGCGAGCAGATCGACGAGCTCGATGTTCGACGCGATCGCCGGCGCGATCCGGGCGAGCGCGGGATCGTGGCGCGGCACCGCCTCGCAGAACGTGCCGACGGTCGCGTCGAAGCGTGGCTGCGTGCCGCCGGGCTCCCAGATCAGGCGCGCGCGCATGAAGTCGTAGAGCCCACCGGCGGCGATCGCGAGCGCGTCGCGCACGAAGTGGTCGAGGCTGTACCAGCGAAGCAGGCGCGCCGCGAGGCGCGGGCCCCGGCGCTCGGTCTCGAGCGTGACCTCCGCGATCGCGCCGAGCTGGCCGCGGCCGCACGCGGCAAACCCGAACAGCTCGTCGCCCGGCGTCAGGTGGCGGACGTCGCCCTGCGCGGTCACGAACGTCATCGCGCGGATGCCGGCGACCAGCAGCCCGCCGAGGTGGCTGCCGTCCGCGAAGCCACCGACGGAGAGCGTGCCCGCGACGCTCGTGCGCAGGTGATCGATCAGGCCTCGGCGAGGGCGCCGGCCCTGGACCTCGAGCGCGTCGGCGAGCTGGAGCCACGTCGCGCCACCCTGGACCGTGACGAGCTCGCGATCCGGATCGTCCGCGACGATGCGATCGAGGTGGCCGAGATCGACGACGGCGCCGCCTTCGATCAGCACCTGGCCGCCCGAGCTGTGGGCCGCGCCGCGCAGCTTGTACGGCGTGCGCTCGTCGCGGAGCAGGCGCAGCGTGGTCGCGAGCTCGGATACGTCGCGCGGCCGGATCACGATCGCGGGCACGCGGCGCTCGAGCCGGCCGAAGTCGACGCACGGATCCCGGCGCGGATCGTCGCTCGCGCTGGCGTTCGCGGCCGGCTCGCGCGCCGGAGACACGACCTCGATGCCGCGCGCGGCGGCCCAGCGGCGGATCACATCGCCCATGCGATCACCGCGACGAGCGTGGGATGGTGGCGGCGCGCGAACGCCTCGTCCTCGGGCCGGTCGGCGCCCCAGTCGACCCGGCGGTGCGCCGGCGGCGTGACCGAGCCATCGCCGGCCTGGGCCGCGGCGAGCACGCTCCAGCTCCCGGCCGGGGTCGCCGCACCGGTGCAGCGCGCGGCGGCGAGCAGCTCCGCGACCAGGTCGACATCGGGATCGGCGCCGTAGCGCTCGAGCCAGCACGGCAGCCATCGCTTCACGTAGCCGGCGCTCGCGGCGTCGATCGCCGCCGGGTCGCGCCGCCACGCCGTCGCGTAGAACACCTCGTGCACGAGCTGGTAGAGCTCGGCGAGCGCGAGCGTCCACGGCGCGGGCCGCGTGACGAGCAGCGACGCGGTCGCGGCCGCCGCCACGCCGATCGCCGGCACGTCCGAGCCCAGCCCGCGCATCACCGGCGCGAGCAGCGCCCATTCGGCCGGCGTGAAGATCGAGCGCTCGAGCTGCGTCCGGATCTGCGCGACGAGCGGGTCGCACGTGAACCCCGCCCGGGCGAACGGCGGCAGCACCGTCGCGAGCAGCGCATCGTGCGCGGTCGCGGTGACCCGCGCCGCGAGCGTGGCACCGCCGTCGAGCCTCGCCCAGCCGTGCGCGATCCACGCGCGCCCGCGGCCGGCGAGCACCGGATCGGCGTGGCGCGCGATGACCTCGCCGGCGTGCGCGAGCTCCGCGATCGACTTGATCGACGGCAACGCCCGGGCACCCGAGGCGACGCGAAACCGATCGAGGTGGCGATCGATCCAGTCCGCATGCCCGCGCGAGCGCCTCGCGCCTCGGGTCGAGCGCGGCGCCGGCGGCAGCCACCTCGGATCGGCGATCGACGATGGCCGGGGCGTGGTCGTCGTCCGCGCGGTCGACCGCCGCCGCGCCGCCGAATCCGCTCGGTGTGGTCGACTGACCGTCGGCGGCGGTCTCGTCGCGCGCGCGCCGGGCCTCGATCGCGGTCAGTCGCGCGCGCACCTCGGGCTGCACGATCGCGCGCGCGCGGAGGTACGCGAGCGCCTCGGCGACGAGCCCGCGATCGCCGGCCGCGAGCGGTCGCTCGGCCACCGCTTCGAGCGCGGCGGTCGCCTCCGGCAACGCGGCGAGATCGCGGTTCGCGCGCAGCAACGCCCCGACGAGTGCCCGCATCGCATCCTCGGGTTCGAGCATGGGACCGGGCATGTCAGCGCACGACTCGATAGGTCATCCACACGTCGTCGATCACCTCGCCGTCGACGCGAAACCGATCCTTGATGAGCCCGACGCGCTCGAAGCCGGCGCGTTCATAGAGTTTGATCGCGGGCGTGTTGCTCGCGAACACGTCGAGGTGCAGGTAGGCGATGCTGGGTTGCGCGCGGACCCAGGCGAGCACCACGTCGAGCAGGGCCGTCGCCAGGCCACGGCCGTAGTGACTGCGCTCGAGGCCGAGGCTGAACGACGCGCGATGCAGCTCGGTCGGGTAGACCGGACCGAGCAGCTCGGCGCCACCGACGACGCGGTCGCCGTCCCACGCGCCCCACATCCGGCGCCACACCAGCTCGTCGAGCCCCGCCGCGAGGCCGCGCTCGCGCTCCGGGCGGAGGTCCTCGGCGCGCGGCCGGATCGCGCGTGGCAGCGGATTGAAGATCGGCAGGCCGAAGTTTCCCGACTCCGCGACCTGACGCGCGAGGTGGTCGAGGTACGGCGTCAGCGTCTGCTGGGTGATCGCGTCGATCCGCATCCGCGTGCGGAGAGCGTCTCAGTCCCAGAGCGAGGAGATCAAGCCGCCGACCGCCCCGATGCCCGCACCGACGCCCGCACCGATCGCGGTGCCGACGGCCGGCACGATGCTGCCGATCGCACCACCGGCCAGCGCGCCGCCGAGCGCCAGGCCGCCGATGCCCATGGCCTCGCCGCCCGTGACGCCGTGGTCGGCGCTGATCGAGGCGATGCGGTCCTCGGGCCGGTCGTCCCTCGCGATCTCCATGATGCCGCCTCCGACGAGTCCGACGCCCGCGCCGATCCCGGCACCGACCGCGGCGCCTTCGGGTCCGGCGAACTCCTCGCCGATCGCCCCGCCGACGCCCGCGCCGGCCGAGCCCATCCCGAGCATCGCGGCACCGGCAGCGAGCGTGTGGTGATTGCTAGCCTCGAGCGAGGTCGCGGCCATGCCCATGACGCTCGCACCGAGCCCACCCGCGGCGAGGAACGGCACCGTATCGGGTCGCGCCGCGCCGGCGATCCCACCGGCGGCGCCGAGCACGCCGGTCATGCCGAGCTCGGTGTCGCGGCTCGGCGCGTGGCCGAGCACCGAGAAGCTGTCGGTCAGGCCGGCCGCCATGCCGAGGCCGGCACCAGCGCCCGCCGCACCCGTGGACCATGCGGCGCCGCCGAGGCCGGCCATGCCCGAGCCGGCGCGGACCCCCGCGAGCACGCCACCGCCGATGCCCCGAGCCTCACGAAAGCCGTCTCCCGACTCGGCCCCTCGGCGTCCGCGCTCCGCGCCTGCGCCGATTCCGAGCCAGGGGAGCGCCGCCTTCGCGAGATCCAGCATCGTGAAATGATACGCAGAACCGGGCTACCGCCTCCCCTCGGCGACGGCCAAATCTGCTTGGCCCTCCAACCGTTGGACATCAAACGATGTTCAGTCGGCCCAGAACTCGAACAGCCCGGCGCGCCCCACGGTCGCGTGCGCGCGGGGCACCGGCACGATGGATTGCCACAGCCCGGTGAATGCGTCCTTGTGCCCCGGCCAGTCGCGCTCGGTCCGCGCGAGCAGCTCGCACGAGTACAGGTAGCGCGAGTCGGTCAGCGTGACGAACGAGCGAAACACGCGCTCGTCCCGGTGCAGCCCGACGAGCTCGCTGACCACCCCAGCGAGCTGGTGCGTGCTCTTGACCTCGGTCGACGTGGCCGCCGGTTCGGTTCCGAATCCGCGCTCGACCGCGCGCGCGACGAGCGAGCCGACGACGATGTCCGCGCTGGGATCGACCGGCGTGGCCGCGTAGGTGACGATCAGGCCACTCTCGAGCGGGTAGCGCGGCGAGACCCAGTCGGTGGTGAAGCCCCGCACGATCGGCTGCCAGCCGGCGA
The DNA here is from genome assembly GCA_963843135.1 of uncultured Actinomycetota bacterium. Classification (GTDB taxonomy): domain Bacteria; phylum Actinomycetota; class Actinomycetes; order Mycobacteriales; family Mycobacteriaceae; genus Mycobacterium. The sequence continues at coordinate 381,895 of CAWJJA010000009.1, read as the reverse complement.
GTCGCGCGTGCTCGTAGCGGCGGCGGCGCTGGCCGAGCGCGTGGCGATCCTCGAGCGTGAGCTCGCGGACCATCGCGGCGGTCGACGCGAACAGGTCCGCGCGTAGCGCGAAGCCCTCGACGAGCGCGTAGAAATCGTCGCCGAACACGAAGCCGAGGCACGCCTGCACCGGCTTGGCGTCGAACACCCCGTCGATGACCACGTACCCGGCGTGCTCGCCCTCGACGGTCAGCAGCCGCTCCGCCGGCCCGACCACCGGGTTCGTGACCTTCGACTTGCGGCGCAGCCAGTCCGCGACGAGGTCGCCCATCCGGCGCAGCGGCCGGACGCGCTCGGTGTAGCGGATCCCGGCCGCGTCGGCGCCTTCCGGACGCGATCAGCGTCTGGGTCCTCACGCCCGGGATCGCGAGCCAGTTCGGCGGGCGCGAGATCACGACGTCAACCGCTTCTTGATCCCGATCGCGACCGCCGTCCCGAGCAGGCCGAGGATCGGCGTCACGATGCACGCGAACATGATCACGAACGTCTTGAACCGCGGCGGCGCGGCCGCCGGACCTTCGTTCGGCGCGAACGCCGAGCGCAGCCAGGCGCGGGCGTTGCTGGCCTCGCCATGCGCCACCACTCGCTGCACGAACGCGCTCGCCTCCGGCCGCGCCGAGGCGATGTACGCCGAGGGTCCGTAGAGCAGAGGCTGTAGCGTGACGTGGTCTCCGCCGGTGGTGATCGTGATCGCCGGGCCCCCGGTGAACCGCGGCGGAAAGTCCACCGCGCTCGGCATCGCGCCGTAGCCGCGCTTGTCGCGCGCGGGCAGCGCGAGCGGCTCGGCCGCACCGGCATAGGCGATCGTCGTCGACGCGTCGAGCTTCACGCTGTGATCGCCGACGTGCAGCACGTCGTCCGCGGTCAGCGCGAGCGCCGGTGCCGAGACCGCGAGCGTGCGGACCCCGGAGTAGATGAAGATGATGAACACGGCCGTGCCGATCACCAGCCACGGGAGGTTGCGCGCCTCGATCTTGCCGTCCGAGAAAAGCGGCACGATCGCGCAACCGAGACCGATGAACAGCGCGAACGCGATCACGATCAGCCCCTGGACGCGGATGTAGTACAGGACGGTCGGGTCGACACCGAGCGTGAGGTCGCCTGCCATGCGTTCGAGCCTACTCGCATTCGGCGGGAGACGCGATCACGCGGCCGGCACGCACCACGTGGATCCGAGTCGCGCTCGCGTGGTGGGTCAGCGATGCCCGGCGGTCGCCGCGAGGTGGCGAAACGCCCGGCGCAGGATCGCGGCGAGCGGCGTGCGCCCCCGGTCGCGAACCCAGTGAGCGAGCGCGACCTGGAGCGTGCCCACGACCGCCGCCGCGAACACGTCGGCCTCGAGCCCGGGACGTGCGGCCTTGCGCTCGGCGAACAGCGCCGCGAACCCTTGCTCGAGCGCGCTCAGGTCGGCCGCGGCCGCGGTGCGTAGCTCGGGCACCGCGAGCACGAGCCGCGCTCGGCGCAGGATCCGCACGCGCTCGCGCGCGTAGATCGGCTCGAGCGCGGCGATCAAGCCTTCGAGCACGGCCTGGCCTGGCGGCTGGTCGGGTAAGCGCGCAGCGACCTGCGCGAAGAGCTCCGGATCGTGATCGTCCCACAGCACGATCCGCTCCTTGCTGCCGAAGTTGCGATACACGGTGGCCGGGCCGACGTCGGCCGCCGCGGCGATCTCGTCGATCGTGACCGCCGCGAAGCTCCGGGCGCCGAACAGCGCGAGTGCGGCCTCCTGGATCCGGCGCATCCCCGCGACGCGGCGGCGAGTCCGGCCGTCGGCCGCGTCTGCTCTACCGAGAGCCGCTCTCATATGATAGTAACTATCACATCATGGCAGCCGGCGGCGAGACGGACGACGGCGACGAGGCGCTCCAGGAGCTGTTGACCCGGTTCCAGGGCGGCGAGGTCGCGGTCCCGACGAGCCGGATCGGCCGGATGTGGCGGGCCGGGCGGAGCGCTGCCGGGATGGCGAGCGCGGTGCTCGGGGGCCGGTTGCGCGGCCGGGGCGACGGACTCGCAGCCGCCGATCTCGCGGCGATCGCGAAGCTGACCGGCCGGCTCGGCGAGCTCAAGGGCATCGCGATGAAGGTCGGCCAGATCCTCGGCTACATCGACCCGTCGCTGCCGCCGGAGCTGCGCGAGCTCCTGTCCGTGCTCCAGACCCAGGCTCCCGCGAGTCCGTGGACCGCGATCGAGACCACCGTGCGAGACGCGTTCGGAGACCGTGCCGAGGTCCTGCTCGCCGGGCTCGTGCCGAAGCCGATCGCGGTCGCCAGCATCGGCCAGGTCCACCGCGGCGTCCTGGCCGACGGCCCCGAGGCCGCGCTCGACGTCGCGGTCAAGGTTCGTCACCCCGGCATCGAGGACGCGATGCGTGCCGACTTCGGCAACGCGGCCATCGGCGCGGTGTTCGCGCGGCTGATCCCTGGTGGATCGAGCGTTCGCGGGATGATTGACGAGGCTCGCGCCGCGATGCTCGACGAGTGCGACTTCGAGCGCGAGGCCGGGTACCAGCGCCAGTTCGCGTCGTGGTTCGCGGAGCATCCGACGCTCGTGATCCCCGCGCCCGTGACCGCGTGGTGCGCCCCGGCGGTCCTGACCACGCCGTGGATGCCCGGGCGCTCGCTCGAGGAGTTCCTCGCCTCCGATCCGCCTCCGGCCGCGCGCGATCGCGTCGGTGCGGCGCTGTTCGAGCTGTTCGTCGGGACGCTGTATCGCCGCGGCGTGTTCCACGCGGATCCGCACCCCGGCAACTTCGCGATCCAGGACGACGGGCGCGTCGTGATCTACGACTTCGGCTGCGTCCGCGAGTTCGCGCCTCGCACCGTCGATGCGCTCGCGGCCCTCGTCGCCGCCGTGCGCCGCGACGACCCGCAGGCGATCGACCGTGCGATGCGCGTGCTCGGTGCGGTCCCGCCGTCCCGGCCGAAGTCCCGCGACCACATGCGCACGCTGCTGCGCGGCTTCTTCGCGCCGCTGCTCGTCGCGGGGCCGCACGCGGTGGATGCGGGGGCGGCGCTGGTCGCCGAACAGCTGTTGCGCGACAAGCGCGCGCTGCTCGGGCTGGCGCTCCCCGGTTCGCTGCTGTTCCTGCTGCGCCTTCGCTTCGGGCTGTACGCGGTGCTCGCGAGGCTCGGTGCGGTCGCCGACTGGGGGGCGCTCGAGATGCGCTGGGCCGCCGAGCGCCGGCCGGCGTGACCGCGAACGCGCGTCGCGCCCCCAGTCCGCGCGAGCCGGTCGAGGTCCGCGAGGCCGCTCAGACGTTGAGGCGAACGGACGACGAGACCTGGACCGAGGTCTGCAGCCCGACGTGGCCGTTGGCGAGCGTGCACAGCCCGTAGTGCTGGAGCGCCCTCGACGTCGGGCCGCCCGTGACCGCGCCGTTGAGCGTGAACGTCGCGCCGTGGGCCGAGCAGTAGAACTGGTTCGATTGCGCGGTGAGGCTGACGCCCTGGTGCGTGCACTTCGACGACAGCGCGTAGAGGCCGCCGGAATCGCGCACGACGAACACGCCACTGGCGACCAGCTTGGGCGAGTTCATCGCGAACCCCGTCGGCGCGCCGATATCCGTGGCCGTGCCCGAGCAGGTTCCTGCCGCGCCCGAACCGGAACCGGAGCCCGAGCCCGAGCCACTCCCCGAACCCGAACCCGAACCCGAACCCGAACCGGAACCGGAGCCCGAGCTCGCGTCGATCTGGGTGACGCTCGAGGCATCGACCCCGCTGTTCCCGTTGCCGGGATCGCCGCCGCCGCTGAGACCGCCGGTCTCGACCGCTCCGGTACCGTCACTGAAACATGCCGCTAACGAGACTCCGGCGGCGCCTGCACAGGCGAACGCACAAAAGTCACGACGCGAAACCTCGTGCAGACCTTTGGCCCTCTTCATGTCGAACTACTTCACAGCAGCGCGATGCGGGTGTCTCTCTCATCAAGTTCACACCGCGTGACGGCCGATGGGGCAGCCATGCATCACTGCGCGTGAGCGTCGCTCGGTCCGGTGCGATTGTCGGTGCAATCAGTCAGCGCGCCGCGGCGAGAGCTGCCGGTGGCTCGCGCGGACCGCGCGGCGCGAGGTTGTCGCGCCTCGCGCGTGGTCCGCGTGAAACGCCAGGGCGAACACGCAGATGGCTCCGGGCCCCGGTCGTGACGCGAAGGCGAGTCAGCCGCCGTGCTGCACCTCGTCGGGGTGCGCCAGGGTGCGCTGACAAGTACTGAGGACCGAGAGTATCGCGCGTCGAACGGCGCTACCCTCGCGTCGATGCCCGACAGCGCTCCGGTCGATGACGCCACCGCCCTCGCCGAGCGCGTTCGCCGTGGCGAGGTCCACCCGACCGAGCTCGTCGATGCCGCGATCGCGGCGATCGAGCAGGTCAACCCGAAGCTCAACGCGGTGATCCATCGCATGTACGATCAGGCGCGGGCCGCCGCGAAGGCGGCCGCTGCCCGACGGGTCCGTTCCGCGGCGTGCCGTTCGTGGTCAAGGACCTCGATGGCTGGCTCGCGGGTGAGCCCTACACGCAGTCGTGCCGGATGTCGAAGGACTTCGTCCCGACCGAGGACGCCGAGATGATCGCGCGGATGAAGCGCACCGGCGTCGTGATCGTCGGCAAGACCAACTGCGCCGAGCTCGGCATCCTCGGCGTCACCGAGCCCGAGCTGCGCGGCCCGGCGCGCAACCCGTGGAATCCCGACCACACGCCCGGCGGCTCGAGCGGCGGCACCGCGGCGATCGTCGCGGCGCGCGCGGTGCCGATGGGCCACGGCGGCGACGGCGGCGGCTCGATCCGGATCCCGTCGTCGGCGTGCGGCCTGTTCGGGCTGAAGCCCACGCGCGGCCGCAACCCGCTCGGCCCGCAGGTCGGCGAGGGCTGGGGCGGCTACGTCCAGCACGGCGTGTTGACCCGCAGCGTGCGCGACTGCGCGACGATGCTCGACGCGACCCAGGGCCCCGATGTCGGGCGCGCCGTACGCGTCGCCGCCGCGCGAGCGGCCGTACGCCGAGGAGATCCGGCGCGCGCCGCGCAAGCTCCGCATCGCGTTCTCGACCGGCTCGCAGCTCGGGCGCGAGCACCCACGCCGACGTCCAGGCCGCGGTGCACGACGCCGCCGCGCTGTGCGCGAGCCTCGGCCACGAGCTCGACGGAGGTCGCGCTGCCGATCGATCGGGAGGCGCTGGTCGCCGCGTACTTCACGCAGATCGCGGTCGGCGCCGCCGAGCGGCGATCGAGACCACCGCGCGCTGGGTCGGCCGCGCGCCGACGCGCCGACGACTTCGAGCCGACGACGTGGCTGCTCGGCACGATCGGCCGCAAGCTCCCGGCGATCGAGCTCCAGCACGCGCGCGACGCGTGCCAGGCCGCGGGCCGCCAGCTCGGCCGGTTCTTCGCAGGATCACGACCTGTTCCTCGACGGCACGCTCGCCTATCCGCCGATCGAGGTCGGCGAGCTCGCGCTCAAGCCCGCCGAGCGCGCCGCGCTCGCCGCGCTGCGCGTGGTGTCCCCGATGTTCGTGCTCGACCGGCTGCTCGCCACGCTCGGCGCGAACGCGCTCGAGAAGACGCCGAACACGCAGGTCGCGAACCAGACCGGCGCTCCCGGCGATGAGCGTGCCGCTGTTCTGGAACGCGGCCGGGCTGCCGATCGGCGTCCAGTTCATGGCGCCGTTCGGCGACGAGGCCACGCTGTTCCAGCTCGCCGCGCAGCTCGAGGCCGCGCGGCCCGTGGGCCGGCCGCGGTCCCGCCGATCGCGGCGCACGCGGACTCGTCCCGGACCGAGCGCGCGCTGATGCACGACGCGCGGGCTGACGCACGACGCGCGCGCTGACGCACGACGCGCGGGCTGACGCACGACGCGCGCGCTGACGCACCACGCGCGGGCTGACGCACGACCACGAGCTGACGCACGACGCGCGCGCTGACGCACGACCACGAGCTGACGCACGACGCGCGCGCTGACGCACGACCACGAGCTGTTCGCGGGGTCGCAGCGCGGGCTCAGCGATCGAGCGGCGGTCGCGCGACCGGCGCGCCAAACGCGTAGCGAAACGCGCTGCCGACGCGACGGTAGCCGATGCGTTCGTAGATCGCGTTCGAGGTCGGGTTCGCGAGGTTCGTGTACAGCGTGCAGCCGGGCCGGCCCTGATCGAGCAGGCACTGACTCAGCGACGCCACCAGCGAGGTCGCGTAGCCGCGGCCTCGACGATCCGGCGGCGTGTAGACCGGACCGACCGACGCCCAGCCCTCGACCTCGCGATTGTTGAAGGCGTACGCGACCGGCTCGCCGTCCTCGTCGAGCCACACGTGTGCGCGCCCGGTCGCCACGGCGCGCGCCCCCGCGCCGGGACTCGCCGGTGGATCGTGTGGCGTGGCTTCGGCCTGGAAGGCCATCAGCCAGCGCTGGATCACCGGCTCGTGCTCGGCCCCGGCGATCACGCGGCGCCCGGGTGCGGCGGCGATTGGCTCGACCGCGGTGAGCTCGAACGTCCCGAGCGAGTCCACGAGCTCGACCGAGCGCCCGCGAGCATGTGCGTACGCCGCGGCGAACGCGGCGGGCGCGTCGTCGGGTCCGCCCACGCCGCCGAGCTCGTCCGGCAGGGCGGCGAAGGCATCCGCGAGCGCGCGCGCGGCCTCGGCCGTGGCGCGCGAGACCTGCACGGGCCACGGCGGGGTCTGGAGCGCCGCCCCGCAGATCTCGCCGTGGTCCTCGGCGCTGAAGAACAGCACGCCCGGGCCATAGCGCTCGGGCTCGCGCTCGCACGTCGTCGCGATCGCGATCGCGAGCTGGTTGACGACCGGCTCGCGCCGCAGCCACGCACCGGCGGTGTCGAGATACGCGCGTGCGCTCGGATGCCGCTGGACCTGCATGGCAGATACGTTACGCGATCGCCGGCGCGCGGCTACTGCGTGCGGATCACGGCCACGTAGTCGTACGTGGCGGTGACGTTCTTCGCGCCGAACATCACGCTCGGTGACGAACCGAGCGCCGGGGCCGCGGTGCTCGCCGCGAGCGAGACCGTCACGCCGCCCGCGGCGTGGGTGGCCGCGAAGTCCACGTGCTGGTTCGCCACCGATTCGTCGACCTGCCAGGTGAACGCGCCTTCCGGGAAGGCCGCGACATCCTGGCCCGCGAGGCTCGCGTAGTTCGTGCCGTCGTAGCGCGTGATCTGGAACGACGACGCCGGGCTCGAGTCGCTGTAGATCTCGACGTAGTACGTCTCGCCGGTGCCCTGCTCGCCGAAGTCGACGATCTGCTGGTGCGGATACCCGCCGTCGATCACGAGCTTGCCGCCGACCACGATCCGGAGCTCTCCCGTCACGACGTCGAGCTGCTGATAGCCGTGCAGGCTCATCACGTCGTTGCCGAACACCGCGGGGCCACCGCTCCACTCCGCGCGCCGCGAGGTGAACGGGTCGAACAGCACCCAGTGCTGGCGCGCCTGTGACGGCTGCGGATCGCATGCATCGCCGACGCCGTCGCCATCCGCGTCCGCCGCCGCGGCCGCGAGCGTGGCGGCCGCGAGGTACGGGCACGGATCGCAGACATCGCCGAGGCCGTCGTGGTCCTCGTCGTGCTGGTCGGCGTTCGCGAGCTCGCGGCAGTTGTCGTGCGCGTCGTCGACCCCGTCGCCGTCGGAGTCGACGCTCGGGGAGCCATCGGGCGTCCCGCCGGCCGCCGCGTCGAGCGGGAGATCACCCGGATCGCGGCACACGTTCGCCACGCAGACCTGGCCGCCGGGACAGACCGTGGTGCACGCGCCGCCGAGCGGGATCGTCGGGGCGTAGCAGCCCCACGCGGCCGCGATCGCGATCGCGGGCAGCGCACCCGCTCGCAGCGTTCGGATCGGCCGGATCGCGTGCACGACCTCCTAGCGTACGCGTTCGGCGAGCCGTCGCGGGCATCAAAGTGCGACCGCGCCACGCCGTGAGGCACGGCAACGCCCAACCCAACATCAATAGCGTTCGTCGTCGGTCGCGGGCGTCATCTGCCACGCCGGCATGTAGCGGCCGTTGACCGTGGTCCCGCCGTCGATGATCGCGTGGCTGAACGCCAGCATGGCCATCGGGAACGGCAGCTTCGGCGTCGACAGCTTGTCGAGGCGCGCGAGCTGCGCGGCCTCGAGCGTGACGTCGGAGGACGCGAGGTTGTCGTCGAGTTGCGCCATCGTGCGCGCGCCGATGATCGTCGAGCTGACGCCGGGCCGGCTCGCGACCCACGCCAGCGCGGCGCGGGCCGGGGTGGTCTCGCGCTCCTTCGCGATCTTCACCAGCTCGTCGATCAGATCGTACGCGCGGTCGTCGAGGCTGGCCGTCACGCGCTCGCCGCGCCCCGGGGTGTGGCTGCCGTGCTTGTCGCGGGTGTACTTGCCCGACAGCACGCCGCGCGCGAGCGGCGACCATGGCGTCACGCCGAGTCCGAGCTCCTGCGCCATCGGGATCAGCTCGCCCTCGACGGTACGCTCGAGCAGCGAGTACTCGATCTGCAGCGCGATCAGCGGGGCCCAGCCGCGGAACCCGGCGAGGGTCTGGGCCTGCGCGCACTTCCACGCCGGCGTGTCGGAGAACCCGATGAACCGGACCTTGCCGTCGCGCACCAGGTCGTCGAGCGCGCGCATCGATCTCCTCGATCGGCGTCGCGTAGTCCCACGCGTGCATCCAGTACAGATCGATGTAGCTGGTCTGGAGCCGGCGCAGCGACTGCTCGCACTGCGCGATGATCGCCTTGCGGCTCGCGCCGCCGCCGTTCGGATCACCGCGGTACATGTTGGTGACGAACTTGGTCGCGATCACGACGCGGTCGCGCTTCGCGGGATAGCGGCCGAGGTGATCGCCGATGATCTGCTCGGAGTGGCCCTTGGTGTAGCCGTTCGCGGTGTCGAGGAAGTTGCCGCCGCGCGCGAGGAAGTGGTCGAGGATCGCGGTCGAGTCCGCGACGCTCGAGCCCCAGCCCCAGTCCTCGCCGAACGTCATCGTGCCGAGGCACAAGGGCGAGACGCGCAGGCCGGAGCGACCGAGGGTGACGTAGTGATCGAGTGCCATGGCGGCAGTGTACGTCCGGAGTGCAGGCGCCCGCGCGGCGCCCCTGCTGCCCGAACGGGGGGCTAGCTGTAGACGATCGACCCGCCACCGGACGTGATGCCCCGGGTGACGCTATCGAACGCGCCGGCGATCGCGTGGATCCGGCTCGCCGCGACGATCGTCGGCGACGATAGCTCGGCGCCGAGCGCGGCGCGCAGGGTGCTCTCGCGGGCCGGCAAGGCGTCGAAGGTGCCCATCGTCGTCATCGCCGCGCTCCACGCCGCGGCGAGATCGGTCGCGCTCGGCATCGCACCCAGGCCGGGGCTAAAGTCGAGCGCCGCCGCGAACGCCGCCGCGACGCCCGCGCTCGGGAGCGCGGGGCTGATGTCCCTGACGTAGCTGTAGAACGCGGCGGCCCATCTTGCCTTCGCGTCGTTCTCGTCCCGCGGGAACGCGGCGAGCGGCAGCTCCGGATCGCAGAACGCTTCGAGCGCGCCGAACAGGGTGGTCACGTCCAGCATGGTCATCCGCGCAGGTGGGCGAGCACGTCGTCGCGCCAGGGGCCGAATGGCTCGGGACGCGCGAGCCGTCCTGCCTCGCGCCGCTCGCGCGAGGTCGCGATCACGAGGTGGCGCATCACGATGGCCGGATCGTCGGCGCTCGCGAGCACGGCTGCAACCACGGCGTCGCGAAAGTCGCCGCCGGCGCGCTCGAAGCGCGTCAGGTCGATCATCGACGGCGCCTGGGAAGGTGGCGAGATTCGTGGAGCGAAATGCGGCACCCCGACGTCGCGCTCCGTACTCGGGAGTCGGGCTCGACGAACCGCAACGTCACCTCGGCGATCGGGCACGCGAACACGGCGCGTAGTCTGGCAGATCTCGCCGAGGTGGTGCTAAGACAGCGAGCACCGTGGTGCGGGTCCCCGAGGGTGGTGTGCTGGTTCCGCCGGCTCGGCTGCAGCACGCGGTCGAGGTGTTCGGGCTGCAAGCTCCCGAGCGGGACGTCGTCACGCTCCTGTTCGCCGCCGCGATCGCACCCGCAGGTGAGCGCAGCTCGCTGCGCGTGATCGACGTCGTCGATCAGCTCGCCGGCATCCACGACCGGGTGGCGCTGCTCGCCGCGTTCTCGCCATCATCGGCGCTGTTCGGCTTCGCCCTGATCGAGGTCCGCGGCGAGGGCCCACGCCTCGAGCAGCGCGTCTCGCTGCTCGATGATCTGTGGCCTCGGCTCCTCGGGATGCCCGCCGCCACCGAGACGCGCGACGAGCTGCCGGTCGAACAACTCGCGCTCGCGCGACCGGTGGCGCAACGCGTGCGAGACGTCGCCCGCTGGCTCTCGATCTCGCGCGGCGCGTGGCCGACGGTGGTCGTGCACGGCCCTGCGGGAAGCGGACGCGGCGCGATCGCCGCCGCCCTCGCTGCCTCGAGGACCTGCGCGGTGCTGTCGATCGACGGCGAGCGCCTGACGCCCGCGACGATCGCGTTCTGGCGCCGCGAGATCGCGTGGCACCAGGCGATCCCCGTGATCGCCGACGCCGATCGCTCCGATCCGCTCGCGCTCGTGACCCTCGCGCGGATCGCGAGCTGCCCGCTGTTCGTCACCGCGACCCATTCGCTCGTGGAGCGGGTGATGGCTCCAGGCCGGACTGCCGTGGTTCTCGAGGTCGACCCGCTGAGCTCGGTCGATCGCGCCGCGATCTGGCGGGCCGCGTTCTCCGCGCGGTGCGTCGACACCGCGGCGCTCGACGTCGAGGATCTCGGTGCGCGGTTCCGGTTCAGCCCCGCGCGGATCTCCACGGTCGTCGACACCGTGGTCGCCGGTGGGATTCCCCCGACGCACGAGGCCACAGTCGGGCTATGCCGGTCGATTCCCGAGATCCGTGCGGGTGGTGTCGCGGCGCGCATCTCGTCGCGGCGCCGCTGGAGTGACCTCGTGATCGCACCGGGGGTTCGCGCCGAGCTCGAGCTGATCGTGACCTGGGGACGCCGCCGGTCCGCGCTGTTCGAGCGCGATGGCATCGGCGCCCACGCACGCGCGTCACGCGGCCTCACGTGCTTGTTCCACGGTCCGCCGGGAACGGGTAAGACCCTCGCGGCGCAGGTCATCGCGAACGAGCTCGGGCTCGATCTGTATCGCGTCGATCTCTCGCAGGTCGTCGACAAGTACATCGGCGAGACCGAGAAGCACCTCGACCTCGTGTTCCGCGAGGCGGAGGCGGCCGGCGTCGTGTTGCTGTTCGACGAGGCCGACGCGCTGTTCGCGCAGCGCACGACCGTCAAGTCGTCGCACGATCGCTACGCGAATCTCGAGACGGGCTACCTGCTCCAGCGTATCGAGGATCACGACGGGATCGTGATCCTCGCGAGCAACCTCGAGAACAACCTCGATCCGGCCTTCCAGCGGCGACTCGGGGTGATCGTCGAGCTGGCGGCGCCGGGGCCGGCCGAGCGCAAGCGGATCTGGGAGCTGTTGCTGCCTGCTTGCGACCACCGCGAGCCCGACGTGGACGTGGACTTGCTGGCCCGCGCCGCGCCGCTCGCCGGTGGCGGCATCCGCAATGCGGTGGTCGCCGCGATCTCTGATCGCCGAGCACCGCGGTGAACGGCTCGCGATGCGGCACCTCGCGATCGCGGTGTGGCGCGAGATCAAGCGCTCGGGGCGCCTCCACGCGCCGGGCGAGCTCGGGCCGTGGCAATCCGACGTCGCGGCCTTCGCGGCGGTCGCGCGGCGATGAGGCCGCCCACCCGAGACCGCGGCGCGCCGATCCGTTCGGCCGAACGTTCCGCGGGGGCGCACGAGCTGGAGAAGCAGTTTCGGGCCGTCGGTCGCACGGTCGACGAGGAGCCGCCCGGCGGCTGCTTGTGCTGCGCCGCCGGCATGGCCTGCGATCGCCACTCGCTCGCCGCGATGGTCGAGCATCCGGCGGTCGAGCTGCCGATGCGATCCCGGATGGAGCGCGCGTTCCGGGCGCCGCTCGGGTCGGTCCGCGCGCATCTCGGCGAGCGACGCGCCCTCGCGAGCCTGAACGCGCGAGCGGCCGCCGACGGCGAGACGGTCGCGTTCGCGGCGCACGCCCCCGCGGTCGAGACGATCGCGCACGAGGTCGTGCACGTGCTGCAGGCCCGGCGGGCCAGCGGTGTCGGGAACGCGGAGCACGAGGCAGAGGCGCTCGCGGTCCGGGTCGCGCGCGGCGAGCCTCCGGCGCCGATCGAGAGTCGCGCGACCGGCGTCCAGCGCGACGCCGACTTCCCCGGTGTGGATGTCGTCGAGTACATCCAGACCTTTCTCGACGTGTTCCACCAGACCCTGTCGGTCTTCGAGGTCGAAGGCAACGTGACCTCGGCGCCGTTCGGCCGGTACATCGGGCAACCGCGCGCCTTCGCGGAGGCGATTGCGGCCGCGGTCCCGCCGTTCCAGTACGTCGACGACCTGGCTCGGCTCGTCGCGCCCGAGTCGCTCGAGCACATCGTCGATGCCGCGCGCCGGCACGACGTCAAGGAAGTCGAAGGACCCGACGGCGAGAAGACCCAGGTCCAGAGCGAGCTCGGTCCAGCGTTCTACTCGATCGGCGTGGGCACCGAGATCGAGAACGCGTTGTTGCGCCGGTTCTTCGAATCGATGAAGCGCATGGTCCCGCGCTATGTCGCCGAGGCCCTGCGGCTCGATCCGGGCCCGGTCCACGTCGTGCCGTTGCCGTTCGGGTTGCAGAAGCCCAAGCCCGAGGATCTTCCGGTCTCGCACCCGCTCGATCACGCGATCGCGGTGGCGCTGTGCGATCCGAGCATCTGGGTGCTCGACCGGATCTTCCTGCGCGATCACGCCGAGCTGATCCCGAAGCCGCGAAGCGCGACGCCGGTCGACGTCAAGCTCGAGCTCGCACCGGACGGGTTGTGGCATTGGGTTCGGGCCACGCCCGAGGACGCGACCGCTGAAGATGTCGCCAACGCGCTGTTCGGCTCGCCGGACCAGGCCTATCGCCTGGTCGCGATGCCGCCGCTCTGGGGCTTTCATGCCGCGGATCTGTATCTGATGAAGCGCGAGCTGCTCGACGAGCTCGATCAGCTCGCCTGGCACGACCATCCGACGCCGGCGATCCTCAACCAGGCGGACATCGCTGCGTTCCAGGCGTCACAACAGGCTCACTGGGCCGAGTACGGCCGGTTCAACTCGGGGATGCCCGATCCCGAGCGCGAGCCGTGGTCGGTGGAGCAGGCACCCGCCGAGAAGATTGGCCTACCGCGCACGGAGGTCGACCCGATTGACGAGCTCCAGCACGCCGCGAACCACGACGAGTATGCGCTGTCGCGGGTCGCGGTGCCGGTGGCCGACCGGAGCCGCGGACAGGACGACGTCTACGATCTCCTGAACGAGAACGTCACGCTGCTCCACGGGATCTCCGCGAGCCTCGAAGGGCTCGGGCGTGCCACCGACGTGACCGGCGATCGCGTTCAGCTCCTCTCCCGGCGCGAGCAAGACGCGGCCGCGTGCTCGCTGCCGTCGCCGGCCGCCGCCTACGTGCTCGCGAAGCAACAGAACGAGTTGCTCGGCCGGATCGCGACGGGGCTCGCGACGGCGGTCTCGACGACGGTGACGTTCGGCGGCGTGCGGCGCGGCGTCGACCCGGACGGCAACCCGACGTTCGACCTCGATCCGGGCGCGCTGTCGGACACGGTCAAGGAACCGGTCCTGGAGTGCGCCGATGCCTACGTCGACGCGATCTCCGCGATCGACTTTCCGTCCGTGGCGACTCCGCGGACCGATCACGCAGACCTCCTGGCCCAGACGTTGTCGATCACCATCGCCGAGAAGGGGCTGCACAAGGCCGAGCCGACGTTGATGGAGGCGATGCGTACGCCCGAGGATCGTCGCCAGAACGCGGCGAGCTACGACCCCGGCGAGATGGAGGGCCAGCTCAACGAGTATCTCGGCGATCTCCAGGGGCTGCGCGTTCGGTTCCTCGCCAAGGACCCGGACGCCCAGAGCGACCTCGCCGCGATCCAGCAGAAGGCCGGCGACCTCCAGTTCGAGGTCGCCGTGGTCGGTCAGCTCGAGATGCTCGACGCGCTGTGGAAGGCGATCGAGGACGAGCACGACTTCTGGGAGGACGTCGGCGACGACCTCGACGGGATCTCGCTGCAGGTCAAGAACGCCGGGTTCTACCGGCAGTTTCGCGACGAGGTGTTCGACGTCTTCATGCAGGGCGTGGCCGAGGACGATGCGACCAAGAAGCAGCAGGCGAAGGCGAGGTACGGCGAGCTCACCGCACCCGACACCGAGTTCAGCGCCCACTTCAAGCGGGTGATGGACCACCTCGACAAGGAGCACCACCACAAGAAGTGGGCGAAGATCATCGCGTCGGTCGCGATTGCGGTCGTCGCGTTCGGGCTCGGTCAGTGGGCCGGTGCCCTGTGGGTCGCCGAGGTCGTGGGCGCGACCGAGGTCGGCGGTCTCGTCGTCGGCACGGTGGTCGAGACCGGGGTCGGGATGGGGCTCAACTACACCGTGCTCGGCCAGAAGCCGACGCTGGGCGGCGTGCTCAGCGGTGCCGCGGGCAACTTCGCGATGCTCGGGTTGTTCAACAAGCTCGGCCGGCTCGGCAAGGTGGCGGGCGAGGCCGAGGCGCTCGAGCAGGCGAGCGTCACGATCACGAAGGACTCGGTCGGCGAGCTGGCGAAGCTCGGCAAGGCGGAGCGGTTCGCCGCGGCGGCCGTGAAGTTCGGCAAGCAAGCGCTGTTCTTGCAGGCGGTCGGTCTGGCGCAGGCCGAGATGCAGAGCCTGATCGACGAGCACAAGGCGGTCTCGCTCGACGACCTGCCGGACATGATCGTCCAGAACTTGATCATGACGGTGGCGATGCACATCGCGCAGCGCCCCGTCGAGGAATCGATCACGCGCTGGCGGCACAAGCAGATCGGGGTCGACATCGAAGGCCTGCAGGCCGAGCGCAAGGCGCTCAACGAGCTCGGAAAGGAGCTGCAGCAGGCGCCGGATCCCGCCAAGGCGCAGGACCTGATCGCGCGCGAACAGGCGTACGAGGCGCGCGAGCGCGAGGCCATGGCGAAGCTCGCGAACGTCGCGAGGACGCGGCCGGGCTTGTTCCCCGCAGGCGAGGCCGAGCGGATCGTGTCCGCGCTCGAGGCGCACGATGCGGCCGCGGCCGAGCTGGTGAGGGCGCAGGCGTTGAGCGCGCTCGAGGAGATCGGCCCGAGCTTCTACCGCGCCGATCGGCGCGCCGTCGACGCGATCCTCAGCCAGCAGCAGCAGGCCGGCGGGCGCATCGTCAAGGTGGAGACCAACCCGGTGAACGGCCTGCGCACGATCACCGTGCAGCCCGAGCTCGGTGGGCCGATCCGGATCAAGGAGAAGCTGCAGAGTCCCGCCGGGACCCGCGCGATCCCCGCCGCGGAGGCGCAGCGGTTCGAGGCGTGGCTCGACCAGGAGCCGATCGGCAGGGATCCGGATCGCAGCGAGCTGTACCGGACGCGGCTGCGCGAGCTGTACGCGCGCGACCCCCAGGCCGCGGTCTCGGCGGGCGAGCGGCTCGGCTACGACACCGATCACCCGCTGGCGTCGCCGGATCCGTTCGCGACGACGGCACGCGCGTTCGAGCACTACGAGTTCCAGCGCGCGGGGGATCCGCAGGAGAGCACGCTGACCAAGCGACCGCTCGACCGCGCCGACTTCGAGGCGATGTATCGCGGCGGCTACGAGTACGACCCGATCGGGCGGGCGTTCCGGCCGCGGCCGGGTGCGATGCGTGCGGGGGGTACGGGGATGATCCCGCGGAGCGGGATCGGCGGGGTGACTCACCTGGTGGGGGCGGTGCCGTCGGAGGCGGTCGGGATGGAGGTGATGCGCAAGCTCGCGGCCGGGGAAGCGGAGGCGCTGCGGGTCGTCGGCGTCGAGGCGCCGGAGGGCTTCGACCCGCGCACGACCGAGTGGGGGCTGGGCAAGCGCAGCGATGGTAGCTACGTGCTGGTTCGCGGCGGACGCGGCGAGGTCAACTGGGATGCGCTGCCGGATGTCGAGCCGGTGTCGCACGCGCACCCGCTGCGGGACCCGATCACGGGCGCGCTGCGCGAGCTGGTCGGCAGCACGTCCGATCGCACGATCTCGGCGGACCTGACGGACGCGACGCAGACGGACCTGGTGTACTTCACGCCGAGCTCGAGCGATGTCGAGCACGTGGTGCGGACCGGGCTGGCGCACGTGGTCCACACGCCGTACGTGTATCTCGGCGGGGGCCGGATCGGAAACCCGGGGCCGGGGGTCATGGGCGACACGGTGGACATCGTGATCGACGGCGCGGAGCGGGTCGGGATGCTGTCGGAGGACTCGCCGATCGTGATCTATCGGGCGCGGATCCGGCTGATGGCGGGTGACATGCCGATCTCGCCGGGAGAGCTCGAGCTGTACCAGGGGATGCATCCGTACATGGGCGACATGCCGGCGCTGCGGCCGCCGGACACGTTGTTCGTGCTGCCGCTGGAGGTGCCTGCGACGGGCCCGGCGCGTACGTCGGCGGGCGAAGAGGGCGCGGGGCCGAGCGCGGGACCAGCGGCATCGACCGAGATCGCGCAGCTGCGGATCGACATGGCGGCGACGCTCGGGATCGCGCCGGAGCGGGTGCAGTGGATGGTCGACTTCGCGCTCGACCACGTGAGCGTGCGTCCGCCGTCGAGCCCGGGCGGCTCGTACGAGATCCATGCCCCACCGGGCGCGACGCGGGCGGCGATCGAGGCGGCGATCGTGCGCCACGTCGAGCTCGCGCGGCAGCGACCGGCGGACGTCCGGCGCGACCCGAACTTCACGGACGATCGCGGCGTGCGCGCGCGATGGAAAGGTCAGTTCGAGGCGGAGTATCTCGGCCGCCCCCCGGCGGATCCCGGCGACTACTGGGCGCTCGACCGGGGCAAGCTGAAGTACGTCCGCGGAGACGCCGAGGTGGGGTCCGTGCGGATCTACGACGAGGCGCAGGGCATCCTGGTGCCGGATACCGGCAAGCGCGGGAGCGTGCGGTTCGAAGCGGGCACGACGAAGCACGAAGCGTTCGCGATCCTGCAGGATCAACCGGGCTTCTCCGAGTGGGCGTCGGCGTGCGAGGAGTTCCTCGGCGTGGGCCCGGACGAGTTGATCGCGCGGATGCGCGAGCCGGCCGGCGAGACGTACGACCGCGTCCGGCACGGGCTGAAGGAGGACCTGACCCCGCAGCTGGTGGGCAAGATCACCGAGCGTGCGTTCCTGAAGACGCGACATCCCGAGCTGTACGAGGGAGTCGCGGACCCATCGGGCCGGAGCGTGCAGGATCAGATCGCGAGCCACCGCGAGCTGCTGCGGCTGACGAAGGGGCTTGGGTCGGCGGACCGGGGGACGATCGCGGAGCAGTGGTACGCGAAGATGTACGCGAGCGACGCGGCGAAGCGGCACGTGAGGTTCACGGGGAAGGAGACGGAGCCGAACCTGGTGTTCGGCAAGGGCGAGCGAGTGCCGGATCTGATCGACGGCAACCAGCTCAAGGACATCAAGCACGTGTCGGGCGCGCTGGGGAAGGAGGTGGAGACCCAGCTCGCGGACTTCCGGAAGCTGGTGGATCGGAAGCTGAACGTCGGCGGCACGATCTACAAGCTCGAGACGTTGACCGTGGTATTCACGGAGCCGAGTGGCGTGCGGGCGAACGCGGAGTACATGGCGAAGATGCTGAGGATGAATCATTCGATTCGAGATCTTCAACTCGCGAGGGGAGCGGAAGGTGATCGACCGTAACGATCGGGGTGGCAGCGTATTCAATCCGACAGGCGGTGCCGAGGGGCTGGTGGCCGCGATCAAGGCATGGGCGCGGTGAGTGCGACCTGCGCGACAAGACCGTTTCGGTTCAGCCTTGAGGGGCCAGAGCCACTAGCGATCGCCGAAGGGCTGGTGGATGTTGGGTGGTTGCCGGCCGGGCTCCCGAAGGTGAGTCTCGACTACGCGAATCTGGAAGAGACGATGTCTCTGCGCGAAGGGTTCGAACGTGCCACGAGCGCGATCGATGCCGCCTACCCGGGTGGGCTATTTGCGCTGGTCGAAAAGGGCCGGCTCGTTCGGGCCGGCGCGAGCGACCGCGGGGCAGCCAGCGTGGAGATCTCGATCCCCGCGGTGCTGGAGCAGCTGGCGCGGATCCCGTTCGAGATCGCGTCGTTCATGGACTTCTACCCAGAGTGGGGAAACTTCCGCACGGACCCGAGCGCGTACCGCAAACGCTCATTCAGCGACGGTCACGACTCCCTCGGATGGGGGGCGGCCTTTCGAGGCGTGGGGCACGACCGGCTGGTGTCGCGGCACTGGCTCGAAGGAGGCGCGTTCCAGGTGTGGCGGGGTGCGGGGGACGTGAGCCTGGTGCAGTTTCACGCACTGGATGCCGACGGGGCGACGGCGCTGGAGCAGGCGCGGGCGGGCCACCAGGAGATCGGGATCACGGACGACAGCGGGTTCGTGCAGCACCAGTTCGTGTACGAGCTCGATCTGAAGGGGCTGTACGAGCCGGCGACGCGAACGATGAAGGTGGTGGTGATGGGGCGGGAGGTGCCGCGCCTGGAGATGCTGGAGTGGGCGGCGGCGAAGAAGGAGCAGAAGTTCGGAGCGGAGACGCCGGTGGAGGCGGTGGCGTTCATCTTCCCGGTGGAGGCGGAGGCGCACGCGCACCTGCCGCTGCTCTGGCGGTACGGTCACCAGGTGTGGGCGATCCGCGATGGGGTGGAGGTGCGGCTCGACCTCGCGTACGTGCCGCCGGACACGACGCCAGCGTGGGCGCGCTAACTTAGCGCTCGAACGTCGCGCGCGCCGTCGGTCGCGAGCTAGCTCGCGGAGGGTTCCGGCGGAGCGGGTCGCGCGAGCGGTCGAGGATCGGGGCGCGACGACGGCACGCGCGTTCGAGCACACGCGCGCGGCGGACACGCGGTTCGTGTTGCCGCGGGAGCTGCCGGCGACGGGCCCGGCGCGCACGTCGGCAGGCGAAGAGGGCCGAGCGCGGGGGCCGGCGGCGTCGACCGAGATCCGCCGGGCTTCTCCGAGTGGGCGTCGGCGTGCGAGGAGTTCCTCGGCGTGGGCCCGGACGAGTTGATCGCGCGGATGCGCGAGCCGGCCGGCGAGACGTACGACCGCGTCCGGCACGGGCTGAAGGAGGACCTGACCCCGCAGCTGGTGGGCAAGATCACCGAGCGTGCGTTCCTGAAGACGCGGCATCCCGAGCTGTACGAGGGAGTCGCGGACACATCGGGCCGGAGCGTGCAGGATCAGAATCGCGAGCCACCGCGAGCTGCTGCGGCTGACGAAGGGGCTTGGGTCGGCGGACCGGGGGACGATCGCGGAGCAGTGGTACGAGAAGATGTACGCGAGCGACGCGGCGAAGCGGCACGTGCGGTTCACGGGGAAGGAGACGGAGCCGAACCTCACGTTCGGCAAGGGCGAGCGGGTGCCGGATCTGATCGACGGCAATCAGCTCAAGGACATCAAGCACGTGTCGGGCGCGCTGGGAAAGGACGTGGAGACCCAGCTCGCGGACTTCCAGAAGCTGGTGGATCGCGAGCTGAACGTCGGCGGCACGATCTACGAGCTCGACACGTTGACCGTGGTATTGACGGAGCCGAGTGGCGTGCGGGCGAACGCGGAGTACATGGCGAAGATGGTCGACGATCCGAGATTCAAGTTCGAGATCTTCAACTCGCGCGGAGAGCGGATGACGATCAACCGCGACACGCTGAGCAGTACGTTCAATCCTGGCGGTGGCCCCGAAGGGCTCGCCGCGGCGATCAAGGCGTGGGCGCAATGAGTGCCACCCGCGCGACACTCCCCTTTCGGGTCAGCATCGACGGTCCAGACACGAGGGCGATCGCGGAAGCCCTTGTCAATGTCGGCTGGATCCCGTCGGGTACCCCGATGGCCGCGGTGGACTTCGGTCCACGACGCGAAGAATCGCTCGACGTCGCGCTGGGTCGCGCGAAGCGCGTCGTGGACGCTCGATATCCTGGGAACCTTCTTGCAAAGGTCGAAACGGAACGGCTCGTCCGCGCGGGCGCCTCACACCGTGGCGCTGCCCATAGCGTGGTGTCGATACCGGAGGTGCTGGAGAAGCTGGCGCGGATCCCGTTCGAGATCGCGGCATTCGAGGACATGTATGCGGAATGGGGGCTCGTCGGCAGCGATCCTCATGCGTACCGACTGCCGATGTGGGACGGCGGCCACGATTCGCCTGGGTGGGGGGCGGCCTTTCGCGGCGTGGGGCACGACCGGCTGGTGTCGCGGCACTGGCTCGAAGGGGGCGCGTTCCAGGTGTGGCGGGGGCCGGGGGACGTGAGCCTGGTGCAGTTTCATGCGCTGGATGCGGACGGGGCGACGGCGCTGGAGCAGGCGCGGGCCGGCCACCAGGAGATCGGGCTTACGGACAACAGCGGGTTCGTGCAGCACCAGTTCGTGTACGAGCTCGATCTGAAGGGGCTGTACGAGCCGGCGACGCGAACGATGAAGGTGGTGGTGATGGGGCGGGAGGTGCCGCGCCTGGAGATGCTGGAGTGGGCGGCGGCGAAGAAGGAGCAGAAGTTCGGCGCGGAGACGCCGGTGGAGGCGGTGGCGTTCATCTTCCCG
Source organism: uncultured Actinomycetota bacterium (assembly GCA_963843135.1). Classification (GTDB taxonomy): domain Bacteria; phylum Actinomycetota; class Actinomycetes; order Mycobacteriales; family Mycobacteriaceae; genus Mycobacterium. The sequence goes on along the minus strand of CAWJJA010000009.1, from coordinate 361,228 downwards.
GTGGAGGCGGAGGCGCACGCGCACCTGCCGCTGCTGTGGCGGTACGGCCACCAGGTGTGGGCGATCCGCGATGGGGTGGAGGTGCGGCTCGACCTCGCGTACGTGCCGCCGGACACGACGCCAGCGTGGGCGCGCTAACTTAGCGCTCGAACGTCGCGCGCGCCGTCGGTCGCGAGCTAGCTCGCGGAGCGGTTCCGGCGGAGCGGGTCGCGCGAGCTGGTCGGCAGCACGTCCGAACGCACGATCTCGGCGGACCTGACGGACGCGACGCAGACGGACCTGGTGTACTTCACGCCGAGCTCGAGCGATGTCGAGCACGTGGTGCGGACCGGGCTGGCGCACGTGGTCCACACGCCGTACGTGTATCTCGGCGGGGGCCGGATCGGAAACCCGGGGCCGGGGGTCATGGGCGACACGGTGGACATCGTGATCGACGGCGCGGAGCGGGTCGGGATGCTGTCGGAGGACTCGCCGATCGTGATCTATCGGGCGCGGATCCGGCTGATGGCGGGTGACATGCCGATCTCGCCGGGAGAGCTCGAGCTGTACCAGGGGATGCATCCGTACATGGGCGACCTGCCGGCGCTGCGGCCGCCGGACACGTTGTTCGTGCTGCCGCTGGAGCTGCCGGCGACGGGCCCGGCGCGCATGTCGGCGGGGGAAGAGGGACCGGGGCCGAGCGCGGGACCGGCGGCGTCGACCGAGATCGCGCAGCTGCGGATCGACATGGCGGCGACGCTCGGGATCGCGCCGGAGCGGGTGCAGTGGATGGTCGACTTCGCGCTCGACCACGTGAGCGTGCGTCCGCCGTCGAGCCCGGGCGGCTCGTACGAATCCATGCCCCACCGGGCGCGACGCGGGCGGCGATCGAGGCGGCGATCGTGCGCCACGTCGAGCTCGCGCGGCAGCGACCGGCGGACGTCCGGCGCGACCCGAACTTCACGGACGATCGCGGCGTGCGCGCGCGATGGAAAGGTCAGTTCGAGGCGGAGTATCTCGGCCGCCCCCCGGCGGATCCCGGCGACTACTGGGCGCTCGACCGGGGCAAGCTGAAGTACGTCCGCGGAGACGCCGAGGTGGGGTCCGTGCGGATCTACGACGAGGCGCAGGGCATCCTGGTGCCGGATACCGGCAAGCGCGGGAGCGTGCGGTTCGAAGCGGGCACGACGAAGCACGAAGCGTTCGCGATCCTGCAGGATCAACCGGGCTTCTCCGAGTGGGCGGCGGCGTGCGAGGAGTTCCTCGGCGTGGGCCCGGACGAGTTGATCGCGCGGATGCGCGAGCCGGCGGGCGAGACGTACGACCGCGTCCGGCACGGGCTGAAGGAGGACCTGACCCCGCAGCTGGTGGGCAAGATCACCGAGCGTGCGTTCCTGAAGACGCGACATCCCGAGCTGTACGAGGGAGTCGCGGACCCATCGGGCCGGAGCGTGCAGGATCAGATCGCGAGCCACCGCGAGCTGCTGCGGCTGACCAAGGGGCTTGGGTCGGCGGACCGGGGGACGATCGCGGAGCAGTGGTACGCGAAGATGTACGCGAGCGACGCGGCGAAGCGGCACGTGAGGTTCACGGGGAAGGAGACGGAGCCGAACCTCACGTTCGGCAAGGGCGAGCGAGTGCCGGATCTGATCGACGGCAATCAGCTCAAGGACATCAAGCACGTGTCGGGCGCGCTGGGGAAGGACGTGGAGACCCAGCTCGCGGACTTCCGGAAGCTGGTGGATCGCGAGCTGAACGTCGGCGGCACGATCTACGAGCTCGAGCACGTTGACCGTGGTATTCACGGAGCCGAGTGGCGTGCGGGCGAACGCGGAGTACATGGCGGAGATGCTCGAGGATCCAGGGTTCGAGTTCGAGATCTTCAACTCGCGAGGGGAGCGGAAGGTGATCGACCGCAACGATCGGGCTGGCAGCGTATTCAATCCGACAGGCGGTGCCGAGGGGCTGGTGGCCGCGATCAAGGCATGGGCACGATGAGCGCGACGTGCGCGACCAGACCTTTTCGGTTTAGCCTCGATGGGCCCGACACCCGGGCGATCGCTGACGCGCTGGTGCGCGTCGGCTGGTTGCCGGCAGAGCCACCGAAGGTACGCATCGACTACGTCAACCACCAGGAAACGGTGTCTCTGGTGGAGAGCATCGACCTAGCGCAAGATGTGGTCTACGCCAAATACCCGGTGCAATCACGGCCCGGATCGAGAAGCGCCGGTTCGTTCGGGCCGGCGCGAGCGACCGCGGGGCAGCCAGCGTGGAGATCTCGATCCCCGCGGTGCTGGAGCAGCTGGCGCGGATCCCGTTTGAGATCGCGTCGTTCATGGACTTCTACCCGAGTGGGGAAACTTCCGCAGGGACCCGAGCGCGTACCGGACACGATCATTCAGCGACGGTCATGACCCCCTCGGGTGGGGGGCGGCCTTTCGGGGCGTGGGGCACGATCGGCTGGTGTCGCGGCACTGGCTGGAAGGGGGCGCGTTCCAGGTGTGGCGGGGTGCGGGGGACGTGAGCCTGGTGCAGTTTCATGCGCTGGACGCGGACGGGGCGACGGCGCTGGAGCAGGCGCGGGCCGGCCACCAGGAGATCGGGATCACGGGGACAGCGGGTTCGTGCAGCACCAGTTCGTGTACCGGCACGAATTGAAGGGGCTGTACGAGCCGGCGACGCGAACGATGAAGGTGGTGGTGATGGGGCGGGAGGTGCCGCGCCGGGAGATGCTGGAGTGGGCGGCGGCGAAGAAGGAGCAGAAGTTCGGAGCGGAGACGCCGGTGGAGGCGGTGGCGTTCATCTTCCCGGTGGAGGCGGAGGCGCACGCGCACCTGCCGCTGCTCTGGCGGTACGGTCACCAGGTGTGGGCGATCCGCGATGGGGTGGAGGTGCGGCTCGACCTCGCGTACGTGCCGCCGGACACGACGCCAGCGTGGGCGCGCTAACTTAGCGCTCGAACGTCGCGCGCGCCGTCGGTCGCGAGCTAGCTCGCGGAGGGTTCCGGCGGAGCGGGTCGTGCGAACGGTCGACGATCGGGGCGCGACGACGGCACGCGCGTTCGAGCACACGCGCGGGCGGACACGCGGTTCGTTTGCCGCGGGAGCTGCCGGCGACGGGCCCGGCGCGCACGTCGGCAGGCGAAGAGGGCCGAGCGCGGGGGCCGGCGGCGTCGACCGAGATCCGCCGGGCTTCTCCGAGTGGGCGTCGGCGTGCGAGGAGTTCCTCGGCGTGGGCCCGGACGAGTTGATGCGCGGATGCGCGAGCGGCCGGCGAGACGTACGACCGCGTCCGGCACGGGCTGAAGGAGGACCTGACCCCGCAGCTGGTGGGCAAGATCACCGAGCGTGCGTTCCTGAAGACGCGGCATCCGAGCTGTACGGGGAGTCGCGGACACATCGGGCCGGAGCGTGCCGGATCAGATCGCGAGCCCTCGCGAGCTGCTGCGGCTGACGAAGGGGCTTGGGTCGGCGGACCGGGGGACGATTGCGGAGCAGTGGTACGAGAAGATGTACGCGAGCGACGCGGCGAAGCGGCACGTGCGGTTCACGGGGAAGGAGACGGAGCCGAACCTCGCGTTCGGCAAGGGCGAGCGGGTGCCGGATCCGATCGACGGCAACCAGCTCAAGGACATCAAGCACGTGTCGGGCGCGCTGGGAAAGGACGTGGAGACCCAGCTCGCGGACTTCCGGAAGCTGGTGGATCGCGAGCTGAACGTCGGCGGCACGATCTACGAGCTCGACACGTTGACCGTGGTACTGACGGAGCCGAGTGGCGTGCGGGCGAACGCGGAGTACATCGCGAAGATCGTGAAGGATCCGAGGTTCAAGTTCGAGATCTTCAACTCGCGAGGCGAGCGGATGGTGATCAATCGCGACACGCTAGGCAGTACGTTCAATCCGGCCGGTAGCCCGGAAGGGCTGGTAGCAGCGATCAAGGCATGGGCACGATGAGCGCGACGTGTGCAACCCGACCCTTTCGGCTCAGCCTCGAGGGGCCGGACACGCGGGCGATCGCTGACGCGCTGGTGCGCTGTCGGCTGGCTGCCGGCCGGGTACCCCGATGCCGCATCGACTACGTCCGCCGATGAGAAGATGATCACTCGGCGAAGGCGCTCGGTCGGGCGACGCGTGAGATCGACGCAACGTACCCTGCGGGCATCTTTGCCCAAAGTCGAGAAGCAGCGCCTCGTCCGCGCGGGCGCCTCACACCGAGGTGCTGCCCATCGCGTCGTGTCGATACCGGAGGTGCTGGAGAAGCTGGCGCGGATCCCGTTCGAGATCGCGGCATTCGAGGACATGTATGCGGAATGGGGGCTCGTCGGCAGCGATCCTCATGCGTACCGACTGCCGATGTGGGACGGCGGCCACGATTCGCCTGGGTGGGGGGCGGCCTTTCGCGGCGTGGGGCACGATCGGCTGGTGTCGCGGCACTGGCTCGAAGGGGGCGCGTTCCAGGTGTGGCGGGGGCCGGGGGACGTGAGCCTGGTGCAGTTTCACGCGCTGGATGCCGATGGGGCGACGGCGCTGGAGCAGGCGCGGGCCGGCCACCAGGAGATCGGGATCACGAGTGACAGCGGGTTCGTGCAGCACCAGTTCGTGTACCGACACGAATTGAAGGGGCTGTACGAGCCGGCGACGCGCACGATGAAGGTGGTGGTGATGGGGCGGGAGGTGCCGCGACGGGAGATGCTGGAGTGGGCGGCGGCGAAGAAGGAGCAGAAGTTCGGAGCGGAGACGCCGGTGGAGGCGGTGGCGTTCATCTTCCCGGTGGAGGCGGAGGCGCGCGCGCACCTGCCGCTGCTGTGGCGGTACGGTCACCAGGTGTGGGCGATCCGCGATGGGGTGGAGGTACGGCTCGACCTCGCGTACGTGCCGCCGGACACGACGCCAGCGTGGGCGCGCTAGTTCGCGTGTTGCCGCGGCTCGGCGAGCTCGCCGGTCGGCGCGAATCGAGCTCGACGCGCTGACCGTGGTATTCACGGAGTCGAGTCAAATGGCGGACACGCTGGACGACGGACGGATCCTGCTCGGAGAGCGAATTCACGCCGGTCCCGGGGATGCGGTGCATCGCGCCACCCTGGCGAGCGATCCAAATACGCGCCTGCTCGTCACGATGACCGGACCCCACCGCACGCCACGTCCGTTCCCCGCGCTGCGGATCGACGGTGTCGCTGCCGTCGAGTGGTTCGGGCCCGGACCCGTGCCGTATGCCGAGGCACTCGTCGAACGGCTTCCCGCTGGTGACCCTGCGTTGCCGCTCGTGCCGCTGCCGGACGCCGCGCTGATCGCGCTGGGCGTGGCGATCGCGAACGTGGTCGCGGCGGCGCACCGCGGAGGCGAGCGAATCGGTGGCATCCGCCCCGAGCTGATCTACGTGACCGGCGACGCGACGTTCACCGGGCTGGTGCCGCGTGGCCCGGAGCTGATCGCCACGGCCCCGCAACGTGGGTCGGGATTGCGCAGCTATCACGTGCCGTACCTGGCGCCCGAGGTGCTGGGGCGGCTCGCGCCCGAACTCGCATCGGACGTGTTCGCGCTCGGCGCGAGCCTGTTCAGCCTCGGGATCGGCGAACATCCTTTCGGCGATCCACTCGAGCCCATGGAGGTCCTCAACCGGATCCTGACCGGCCGCGTGGCGCGGTGGCCGCGGGGCGACGCGCTCGGAGCGTTGCTCGCAGCCGCGATGGCGCCGCGCGCCACGGATCGCCCACGTGCAGACGAGCTCGCGGCGCGCCTTGCATCGCTCGCGTGAAACCGCGTAGAACCGGATCGAGGCGGGATGGCGACCTGGCAACTCATCGAGAACACGACGCAGACGCTCGTGAAGCTCCTCCAGCAGCGGGTGGATCACGCGCTCCCGAACTTGAACGTGACCGTTCAATCCGCGAGCACGGGCGCGTTCGCCGAGCTGGGCGCGACCCAGAAGCCGATCATCACGGTCTTCTTGTATCGCGTACAGGAGAACACCGAGCTGCGGAACGCGCCACGCAGACGCATGCCCGACGGTACCCAGCGTCGCCAGCCGATGGTGCTCGAGCTCTGCTATCTCGTGACGCCCTGGGGATCGCGACCGGACACGCAGCTCGCGACCGACCAGCTCGCGAGCCTCGAAGAGCACCGCATGCTGGGGGTCGTGCTTCAAGCGTTCTACGATCGGGCCGAGATCGGTCGCTCGGAGCTGTACGAGGATCCTGACCCCGCCAGGCCGCCGGTGTGGAGCGAGGTGGACTCGCTTCAGCTCGTGCTCGAGTCGCTTTCGATCGAGGAGATGTATCGGATCTGGGACGCGAGCGAGCTCGGCTACCGCTTGTCCGCTGCGTATCGCGCCCGCGTGCTCGCACTCGAGAGCGAAGAAGTGATCGGCGGTCCGCCGGTGGTCGATGCGCAGTTCGACGTCGTGAAGATGTCCTGATCGAGTCGCCGCTCCGCGATCGAGCGCGACTCGTGCACTGAACGTTTGTGGTGCAGCAGGACGCGGCAGGCGCGATCGCGATCGGTTGTCACGGGAGCGCGTTGACGCGAGCGCGCACACCCTGCTACGTGCGTATCACTCGTCGGGTGGTGGACTTGGTGGCTACGTGGCAAATGACCGAGCCTCGGCGCTCGAGGCGCGAGCGTCTGCGCGCAACCCCCGATTTCACCGGTGGCGCGTCGAAGCTACGCGTCACGCTGTTCGCGCTGGAGAAGCCGTGATGCAGCCCGAGGTGATCCACCACACGCTCGGCGTCGCGGTGCGCATCGTCGATCACTTCCTCGGTGCTGCGATTCCGGACGAGCTCGACGTTCGCCTCGGCGCGGAGGTCCGGCCGACCGTGACGCAGCTCGGAACCCGCCGGCGTCACGACGACGGCACCTACCGCTTCATCGACGTCGCCGACGGCCCGCACCAGCTCGAGGTCGCGCGCGACGATCGCTGGATGCTGCTCGATCCATTGCCGGTGATCGTGACGCCGATCGGTCCTCCGGCGATGGCGATCGAGATCGTGGCGTGGCCGACCCCGGTGCAAGCGACCCCGCTCGGGATGACCTCGGTGCGCGGCTCGCTCGTCGGTACTCCCGCCGCGACGATCGGTCGCCGGATCGAGATGATGGTCGGGACCGCCGATAGCGGCCACCACACGCAGACCCGCTCGTCCGCGGAGTTCCTGTTCCTGCTGCCGGGCCGGCTCGAGCTCGATGCCGACGGCCTCGTCGATCTCGCGATCCGCGTGATCGGCGGCACCGTGACCGGCGGCGAGCTCGTGGCCGGACCCACGCACATCCCCTTCACCGGCGCGGCCTTCAAGGTCGCGGCCGGCCACGAGACGCGCGTTCGCTTCTTCGTCACCTGAGAGGATTCATGGCCGAGTACCTGCACCCAGGCGTGTACATCGAAGAGAAGTCGTATCGCAGCCCGCCGCTCGAGGGCGTCAGCACCAGCACGGCGGGGCTCGTCGGTCGCACCCGCAAGGGCCCGGAGGGCAGGCCCACGCTGGTGACGAGCTTCACCGAGTTCGTGCGCACGTTCGGCGAGCCGTTCCCGATCGGCGCGGCGATCGCGCCGCAGCTCGGCGACTACCTCGGGCACGCCGTGCGCGCCTTCTTCGACAACGGCGGCAAGCGCGGCTACGTCGTGCGGACGCTGGCGTTCGATGCGGCGGCCTCGACGAACACGCTGGTGACCGGCCAGATCTATCGCCTCGCGGGCACCACCACGGTGCGCGGTCCGACGTCCACGATCCCGCTGGTCTCCGTGCGCGGGCTCGACGTCGGCGATAGCCTCGACGTGTACTCGCGCGCCCCGGATGGCACGACGACCCTGCGGTTTCCGGTCTCGATCGCCGCGATCGACGTCACGCGCAACGCGATCACCCTCGCCTCCGGGCTTCCGCCTGGGGTCACGCTGCCGAACGCGAGCACGTTCTTCGTGGCGCCGGGATCGCTGCCGCTGCCGTCGAACGCGTCCGGTGTTCACCGCGCGCAGCCGCGGGCTCGACGGCGACGCGATCAGCATCCAGATCCGGCCCTCGGAGTCGCCGGCCGTCAAGCTCGTCGCCCAGCGCTTCTTCAAGGCGACGCCACAGATCGCGACGTGGTCGGGCGTCGGCACGGATCTCGGTCCGAACGCCGGACCGACGATGACCTTGCCGAACCTCGGGGTCGTCGAGGTCGGCGACACGCTGAAGCTGACCGCGGCGGTCGCCGCGCAGACCGAGACGCTGCCGATCACGAAGATCGCGCTCGCACCGGCCGGGACAGTGGCGGCGAATCCGGCGTCGGGACCGACCGTGAATTCGGGCACGCTGACCCTGACCAAGCGAGGCGGCGTCACGCCGGCCGCGCCGATCCCGCTCTATACGCTGGGGGCCGGGGAGGCGGCGAGTCTCGCCGCGAACCTGCTGACCCTGCCGTACGGCGCGCTCGCGCTCCTCCACAAGGGAGACGAGATCGCGATCGGCGGGCTCGCCGCCACGCTGACCGCCGAGCCGGACTTCAGCGCGACGGTCGCGACGGCCGACATCGCGCTCGTGAACAACCACACGACGTCGACCGTCACCATCGTGGCGACCTCCGAGATCGAGCCCGCGACGCACACCCAGCGCCTCCTGGTCGGCGACACGACCGGGCTCGCCGCGCCGTTCGCGGCCACGCCGCAGGCGATCGCGATCACCGACGGCACGACCTCGATCGCCGCGACCGTGCTGCTCGTCGATGGCGCCAAGAACTCCGTGATCGTCCAGGCGTCGGCGGCCGTACCCGCCGGCTGGACGAGCTTCGAGCTGCTCGACGTCGCCGGCTCGAGCCCGAGCGTACCGGTGACCTCGACCTCCGGCTTCTACACGGGCGGGATCGTCGAGCTGTTCGATGGCAGCACCGGCCAGTACTTCCTGGTGACCGCGGTCGATCCGGGTGCACGCCGGGTGACGCTCGACGCCACGCCGGCGCCGATCACGTTGCCGGCCGATCCGGATGCGCGCACCGCCGCGCTGCGGACGCTCGAGCTCGACGTCCTGATCTACGAGAACGGCACGCTCGCCGAGACGTTCGCCGGGCTCACCTGGAACCCCGACCCGACGACGGACGCTTCTCGCCGCTACCTCGTGGACCGGCTCCACGATCCGGACCACGGCTCGCAGCTCGTCGACGTGACCTGGCCATCACTGCCCCTGGTGTTCGATCCGACGACGCAGCCGACCACGCCGGACGGCTTCCCGATGGCGCTGTCGGGTGGCTCGAACGGCTCGCCGCTCCTCGCGACCGATCTGATCGGCCACGATCACGGTCCCGGTGATCGCACCGGCATCGAGGCGCTCAAGGAGAAGACCGATATCGCGCTGGTGGCGGTGCCGGGTGTGACCGACGAAGAGGTCCAGCAGGCGCTGCTCAACCACTGCGAGAACCTCAAGTACCGGTTCGCGATCCTCGACGGCCGCCAGGGGGTCAGCGACATCACCGCGATCGAGGCGCACCGCAACAACTACGACTCGCTCTACGGCGGCTACTACACGCCGTGGCTCAAGACGATCGACCTCAACACCGGGGCCACGATGCTGGCGCCGCCGTCGGGCTACGTGCTCGGCATCTGCGCGCGCGTCGATAACACTCGGGGCGTGTTCAAGGCCCCCGCGAACGAGGTCGTCCAGAACATCCTCGATGTCGAGCTGCCGTTCACCGACGGCGAGCAGGACGTGCTCAACCCGCAGGGCATCAACCTGATCCGCGCGTTCGAGACCCGCGGCATCCGGGTGTGGGGCGCGCGCACGACCTCGAGCGATCCCGAGTGGCGCTACGTCAACGTCCGCCGCCTGTTCATCTTCCTCGAGCACTCGATCGACAACGGCACCCAGTGGGTCGTGTTCGAGCCGAACAACGAGGCGCTGTGGGAGCGGGTCAAGGAGACGATCGAAGCGTTCCTGTTCGGCGTGTGGAAGTCCGGCGCGCTGATGGGGACCAAGCCCGAGGAGGCGTACTTCGTACGCTGCGATCGCACGACCATGACCCAGGACGACATCGACAACGGGCGGCTGGTCTGCCTGATCGGCGTCGCCCCGGCCTACCCCGCCGAGTTCGTGATCTTCCGCATCGGTCAGTTCACCGCCTCGACCAACCAGGCGTAGCAGGAGACCCCCATGGCGAACGCACGCCCGAATCCGTACTCGAACTTCAACTTCGTGGTCTTCGCCGGCGACAGCGAGATCGCGGCGTTCTCCGAGGTCTCGGGCCTCGATAGCGAGAACACCCCGATCGAGTATCGCGAGGGTGCCGACCCGACGAACGCGCCGCGCCAGCTGCCCGGCACCGAGAAGTACTCGCGGGTGACGCTCAAGCGCGGCATCACCGGCTCGACCGCGCTGTGGGACTGGCGCAAGGAGGTGCGCGACGGCATCGGCGCCTATCCGCCGGCGCGGACGGTCACGATCAAGCTGCTGAACGAGACCGGCGATCGCAACAAGCCGGCGATGACGTTCACGCTGCGCAACGCATGGCCGACCAAGATCACCGGGCCGAGCCTCAACGCCAAGGGTAATGACTTCGCGGTCGAGCAGCTCGACCTCGTTCACGAGCGCCTCGACATCAGCTGAGCCCCATGACGGTCGGTTCGTTCGCCATCCCGGGAGTTCCCGGCGTCTACCGCCAGGCGCGCAAGCGCGTGGCCGAGCTCGCGCGCGTCCGCACGGACGTCGCCGGGTTCGTCGGCGTCGCGGGACCGAACCGGGTAGGCGAGGCGGTGCGGGTCGACGACTGGCGTAGCTACGAGCTGACGTACCTGCGCGATGCGGGCGGCCATCCGATCGCGTCGCCTCCCGGCGCGATGCTCGCCGCCTGCGTGCGGGCGTTCTTCGCGAACGGCGGCGCGCGGTGCTGGATCGTCAACGTCGCGCCCGCGATCGACACGCTCGATCCGGAGTCGTTGCTCGTCGCGATGCTCGGCGTCAACGACAACCGGCTCGGGCTCGAGCAGTTGCTGACCCACCTGGAGGTCGCGGTCATCGGCATGCCGGAGCTCGACGCGGTGATCGCGCAGGACGAGACGATCACGAAGCCGCTGCCGCCGCTCGCCGGCGCCGGCTGCTTCCAGTGCTGCCCGATCCCGCGCCCCGGTCCGGTGATCGCGACGCAGCGCACCGTCGGCGCGCGGCTCTACACCGACGACCAGGTCGAGTTCGCGCAGCGCTACCTGATCGAGCGCGTCGGCCGCGTCAAGTGGCGCGCGTTCGTCGTGCTCGCCCCACCGCCGAGCAAGACCGCGACCGACGCGATCGCGTGGAGGCAGCGGATCACCGAGAACGTCGCGAACACCGACTGCGCGGCGCTGTACTGGCCGTGGCTGAAGGTCCAGGACAAGCCCGGCGATCCGGTGCGGCTGCAGTCGCCGATCGGCCCGGTCATCGGCGTGTATGCGCGCCGCGACCTCGCGCGTGGACCGCACGTCGCGCCGGCGAACGAGACGCTCGAAGGCGTGGTCGGCGTGGAGACCCGCGTCGACGATCCGATGCTCGAGCGGGTCTACGACCAGGCGGTCAACGCGATCCGTGGCTTTCCGGGGTTCGGCATCCAGGTGTGGGGCGCGCGCACGCTGTGGTGGGGCCGGCCCGCCGACGCGGTCATCGACGCCGCGCTCGGCTGGGTCAACGTGCGTCGTTGCCTGTCGTCGATCGAGCGCAACGTCGAGCGCATCGGCCAGACCGCGGTGTTCGAGCCCAACCTGCCGGTGTTGCAGCTCCAGGTCGTCTCGGCGGTGACCGGGCACCTCCTCACCGTGCTCGCGTCGGGCGCGCTCACCGCCGAGGACCCGGCGAGCGCGTTCTTCGTGCGCTGCAACGCCGCGAACAATCCGCAGGCGACGATCGACGCCGGCGAGCTGATCTGCGAGATCGGCGTCGCGATCGCGGCGCCCGCCGAGTTCATCGTGTTCCGCGTCGGTCGCCGCGAAGGTGTCGTCGAGCTGAAGGAGACGGTGTGATGCCGCTGCTCCAGCCCGCCCTCGCGTTCAACTTCAGCGTGGTCATGTGGGACGTCCAGGGGCCGAACGTCGACTCGACCGCGGCCGAGGTCGTCGGCATGGTCGCGGGGCAGCTGATCTTCGGATCGTTCTCGGAGGTCCAGGGGCTCGAGACGAGCGTCGAGCTCGAGAGCTACCAGGAAGGCGGCGTCAACGACCGCACCCACAAGTTCGTCAAGACGGCCAAGTTCCCCAACCTCGTGCTCAAGCGCGGGATCACGGCGCGGTCGGATCTGTGGGACTGGCACGCGCAGGTCCAGACCGAGGGCCAGACCGTCACGCGCAAGTCGGGCGTGGTCGTGCTGTTCGATCGGGGCGGCGCGACCGCCGAGGCGCGCGCGAAGGTCGGTCCGCTCGGCGTCGGCGTCACCGCGACGGCGCGGATCCCGGTCGCCGCCTGGCTGTTCGATCGCGGCCTGCCCGAGAAGCTCTCCGGGCCCGCGCTCGACGCGAAGAGCAACACCGTCGCGATCGAGATCCTCGAGATCAGTCACGAACGACTGACCCGGATGCCGCTGTCGTCGGTGCCAGGACTCGGCGATGTGGTGTCCAAGCTGCCCACGCTCACCTGATCATGCCCCTCGTCAAAGCCAAGCTCACGAACCTCACGGCGCCGGCCGACAGCGTCGAGGTCAAGTTCAATCCGAACGAGTACTCGATCGCGCGGAACATGAACTACGCGGAGGTCCAGGTCCCCGGCCTCGCGACGCCGTTGCTCCAGTTCGTGCGCGGCGAGGCGCAGACCCTGTCGCTCGAGCTGTTCCTCGACGCCAGCGATCGGCTCGCCGCGGGCAAGCTGGCCTCGCCGCAGACCGACAGCCCGCTCGGGATCGAGAACGACCTCAAGGCGCTGCGCAAGCTCGTGACGATCGCGCCGGAGCTCCACGCCCCACCGGTCGTCGAGTTCGCGTGGGGATCCGAGCCCCAGCACTTCCAGGGCGTGATCACGAACTACACCGAGAAGTTCGTGATGTTCGACCCGCAGGGCAACGCGCTGCGCGCGCGGGTCACGCTCCAGCTCAAGGCGTACGTCGCGCCGAACATCCAGCTCAAGGATCTCGACAAGCACTCGCCCGATCGCACGAAGACCCACGTCGTGAAGGAGGGCGAGCGGATCGACACGATCGCCGCGGCGGCCTACGGCGATCCGGCCCAGTGGCCGGCGATCGCGCGCGCGAACGGCCTGTCACGACCGCGCATCCTCGTGGTGGGCACGTTGCTCGTCATCCCGGCCTTGTGATCGCCATGCCCGTTCAGATCGACGACTTCCATACCGAGATCGAGTTCACCCCGAGCAAGCCCGCCGAGGGTACGGCGCCCGCCGCGACGTCCGCGGCGACGCCCACCGTGGTCCAGGCCAAGGTCGATGCGCGGGCACTGCTCGCCTGCCTCGAGGCCGAGCTCGACAGCTACACGAGGCAGCGCGGCTGATGGCAGCGGTCGCGTTCCAGACGCCGTTCTTCGCACCGCAGGCCCGGTTGGTCGATGCGGCGACGAACCAGGTGATCGGTGAGGCGGCGGGCGGCAAGAGCACGCCGCATCAGGCGGACGTCGACCTCGTGAGCGCGAAGGTCACGCTCGGCATCAACACGGTCGGTCAGCTCCAGGTGGTGCTCAACAACCAGCGCCACGCGGATGGCCTCCCGGTGTTCCCACCGTGGAAGTACAACAAGCTCCAGCAGATCAAGTTCGGCCAGCGGCTACGACTCGACCTCCGCTATGGCGACGAAGCGGTCTGGCACAAGATGATCGTCGCGCGGGTGACGGACCTCCAGTTCAGCTTCCCGCAGAGCGGCGCGTCGCAGCTCACGGTCATCGGCGAGGACCTGCTCAGCCTGCTCAAGACCAAGTCCGACAAGGAGAAGCCGTACTCGAACCACAAGGAGGACTTCATCGTCCGCGACGTACTGGTGCGGTCGAAGGCCAAGCAGCTCCAGCTCGACTTCGTGGGGACCACGGCCGGTACGGACCCGTTGAAGGGCCCGCTCGTGCCGTGGCCGGCGCTCCAGCCGCTCCGATCGATCACCCACTCGAAGGACACGAGCTACCTGCAGTTCCTCCAGAACCTCGCCGAGCGGATGGACTTCGAGATCTTCGTCGACTTCTCGGATCGGCTCATCCTCGACAACAAGCAGCCGACGAAGAACGACAACGACGTCAAGCTGCACTTCGAACCGGCGCGCTCGGTCGTGAAGCCGGTCGACCCGCTCGCGCTGACCTGGGGGACCGATCTCGATCGAGTTCACCCCGAAGTTCAAGGTCTGGGAGCAGCTCACCGCCGTCACCGTGGCCGGGACCAAGCACGGGACCCGCGGCCGTCACAGCCACACGGTCAAGGCGACCGACAAGGCGGTGACCAAGGATCTCCACCACGACGGCGACGCCCCGATCCTCGACGCCGGCCAGGTCCGGAACCCGGTACCTCGTCCACGAGGGTGTCGAGGCGCCGAACACCGATTCGATCAGCGCGTCGAATCTCGATGCCGATCGGCTCGAGCTCCAGGCCGTGGCCCAGTTGCGCAAGAGCATGCGCGAGCTGCTGACGGCCGACGGCTCGACGATCGGGCGGCCCGGCCTGCGGCCCGGGATCCACGTCAAGATCGGCGGGCTGTATCCGCCGTTCGACGGGCTCTACTACACGACCCAGACCGTGCACACGTTCGACGGCAACGGCTATCGCACGCAGTTCTCGCTGCGCCGGCCGGGGATGCTCGATCCCGACCAGTATCCGGGAGATGACACATGAGCGAATTGTTCTCGCGGCTCCGCCACTTCGAGGAGCGCTACAAGCGCGAAGCGCCGATGTTCGGTCTGATGTTCGCCGAGGTCCGCGCGATCCGCGACGATGGCTACGAGCTGACCTGGATCTCCGGCTCGATGACGGAGCCGTCCGCGCCGGCGCGCGTCGCGACGCTGATGGCGGGCGATCGCCGCGGCTCGTTCTTCATGCCCGAGGTCGGCGACGAGGTGGTCGTCGGCTTCGAGCTCGGCAACCTCGACCGTCCGGTGATCCTCGGCGCGCTGTGGAGCGATCAGGATCGTCCGCCCGCGAACGCCGATACGGGCGCGACCAACAACGTGCGCACGTTCGTGTCGCGCGCCGGCCACGAGATCACGTTCGACGACTCGCCGGCCGGCCGCATCACGATCAAGACCCACGGCGGCATGGAGATCACGCTGCACGAGGCCCCCGCGAAGATCACGATCAAGACCACCGGCAACATCGCGACCAGCCAGCTCGAGCTCGACGGCGTCGCGTGGAATCACCAGCACGCGACCGGCACCGGACCCTCGGGGCCGCCGGTGTCGATCATCCCGGTGCTGTGATGGCGACGACTCGCAAGCGCGATCACCTCGGCGTCGGCTGGCGGTTTCCGATCCGCCCGGTCGCCGGCGCGCTGGCGTACGTCAAGTACGAGGACGACGTCGAGCAGTCGATCAACGTGATCCTCGAGACCGCGCGCAAGGAGCGCGTGATGCTCCCCGGCTTCGGCGGGGGCCTGCGCGATCACGTGTTCGCCTCGAACAGCCCGCAGACCCAGCGCGCCGTCGAGATCGAGGTCCGGCGCGCGCTGGTCGAGCACGAGGAGCGCATCGATGTCGAGTCGATCCGCGCGAGCGCCTCGCCCGACACCCCGCACGTGTTGCTGGTCGAGATCGACTACGTCGTGCGCGCGACCAACAGCACGTTCAACATGGTGTTTCCGTTCTACCTGACCGAGGGGGCCTAGCGTGCCGCTCGTCTCGCCCCAGCTCGACGATCTGACGTACCAGGCGGTCGCCGATCTACTGCGCCGGCAGATCCCGCTGTACACGCCCGAGTGGACCGATCACAACGACTCGGATCCGGGCATCACGCTGATCCAGTTGTTCGCGCACCTCGCCGAGATGATCGGCTACCGCCTCAACCAGGTGCCCGACAAGACCTACGTCGAGTTCCTCAAGCTGATCGGCGTGCGGGTCCATCCCGCAGAGGCGGCGCGGACCTGGTTCAACTTCATCCTCGCGAAGCCCGAGACCGCGGAGCTGTTCGAGATCCCGGTCGCAACCAAGATCCGAGGCCGGGGCCAGGGCACCCCGCCGGTGTTCGAGACCGACGTGGCGATCGACGCGATCCCGGCGCAGCTCGCCGCGCTCGTCACGACGCAGTCGCCGGACCTGCGCGATCTCACCGCGGGCACCGCGGCCCCGACCGCGAGCGACACGGCCGAGACCTACCTCCCCGACCGGTTCGCGCTCGCGTGGGACGGCAAGACGCCGAAGCTCAAGGACTGGCCGGGCCAGCCTGTGTCGGTGTTCACGCGGACCAACGAGCAGAAGCACACGCACCTGTGGCTCGGACTCGCGTTCAACCCGGACGTCTCCGCGGGCTTTCGCGGCCAGCGGGTGACCCTCACGATCCAGCTCGATGACGACGAGCAGCCCGACCCGAACGCGCTCGCCGACTGCCAGACCGGCGACGTCGAGCTCGGGTCCACGTCGACGACGACCGTGCTCCAGCTCGCGTACTATCGGCCCGCGCAGCCGGGGGAGCCGCAGGGCAGCTTCCGTGCGGTGAACGTGATCGCGGACTCGACCGAGGGCCTGACCCGCTCCGGCCAGCTTCGCCTCGACGTGCCGGACCCGATCGGCTGGATCCCGGATAGCGAGTGGAAGGACGTCCGCGCGGCCCCCGCGCTGACGATGGCGAACATCTGCGCGCAGGCGAACAGCGGCGGGGGCAGCACGCCGGTGCCCAAGCAGATCCCGCACCCGCTGCTCGGCGCGGTCAAGGCGCCGGTCTCGGGGATCCCGAGCAAGGTGCCGATCAGCGGCTGGTTGCGGGTCGACGGCATCGTGTCGCCGGCGACGATCGCGCGGCGGCTGCGGGCGATCACGTTCAACGCCGGGCCGGGCTCGAACGCGGAGACCGTGACCAACGAGTACGTGGGGGTCGGCAACGGGCTCTCCGATCAGACCGCGCAGCTGAACCACCAGAACGTCCTGATCGACAGCCTCCAGCTCGCCGTCGAGGAGATCGAGGACGGGCTGCTGCACGCGTGGCGGCGCGTCGATGACTTCGATACCTCCGGACCCGATGACCGCGTGTTCGTGATCGATCCGGAGGCCGGCCTCGTCTACTTCGGCGACGGCATCCACGGCAGCTCGCCGGCGATCGACATGCGCGTCGTCGCGCTGAGCTACCGCCACGGCGGCGGCAAGGCCGCGGAGCTGCCGGCGGGGCAGGTCAACCAGCCCGATTCGGTGCCCTCGGCGGTGCAGGACGTCACCAACGTCGTGGCCGCGCGCGGCGGCAAGGATGCCGAGACGCTCGACCAGGCCAAGGTCCGCGCGCCGCGCGAGCTCCGCGTCCGCGGTCGCGCCGTCACCGCGGACGACTTCGTGTTCTTCGCCGAGCAGACGCCGGGCGTCCGGATCGCGCGCGCGCTCGTCGTGCCGCTGCATCGGCCGTATCGCGCCGAAGGCATCGCCCGACCCGGGCTCGATACGAATCGGATCGCGCCGGGGGTGGTCTCGGTCGTCGCCGTGCCCGACGACGCGACCGCGTTTCCGACCCCGACCGATGGCATGTTGCGCACGGTCTGCGAGTACCTGAACAGGTTCCGGCTGGTGACCACCGAGGTCTACGTGGTCGCGCCGCAGTACGTCCGGTTGTTCCAGCTCGAGATCGTGATCGGCGCGAAGCCGGGGTTCACGCGCACCGCGCTGCGCGAGGCGATCGAGACCCGGCTCGAGACCTACTTCCACGCGCTCACCGGTGGTCCCGACGGCACGGGCTTCCCGTTCGGCACGACCGTGCACCACGCGGATCTCGTCGCGCAGGTATTTCGCGTTCCCGGCGTCGACTTCGTGACGTCGCTGACGGCGATGTACGACGGCCATGCACCGGCTCCGGCCGGTGACCCACCGCCGATGTCGTGGCGGACCGAGCGCGACATGCCCCGCCGGCTGACGGCGTGCCCGACGACGGCGAGCGACGACACCCAGATCCTGCTGTTCGCCGACGAGTGCGTGTTCGTCGACGCCACCACGTTGAACGTGATCGTCCAGTAAGCCCGCCAGCCATGACCTCGATCTTCTCCGACGATGCCCTGCATCCGGGTCGCGACCCGAACGACGCGTCGTGGAAGATCTTGCGGCGTCCCCACGACTGGGCCGGCGCGGTCCTGCACGACGCGATCTACGATCCGGGCCGGATGGTGATCGAGCTCGCACCGCGCGGGCTCGCGCCCGGTCCCGACGGTTGCGACGAGTGCAGCCCCGGGCGGATGACGTATCGCTGCGATCCGGACCGCCATGTCGTGCTCGCGGGGCCGTGCGGCTGCGAGCTGGCGCCGCTGCCCCGGTTTGGAGGCCACGGCACGGCGACCGGGCGGCTGCGGCGGCCGAGCGGGCTCGCCATCGACGAGCGCGGGCTGCTCTACGTCGCCGATGCCGACAATCATCGCGTCCAGGTCGTCCGGCCCGACGACGGCTCGGTCGTGATCGTGCTCGGGGCGACCGATGGGTGGGGCGAGCCGCATCCCGGTGTCGACTGCGGCGCGATGACCGAGCCGGTCGCCGTCGCGATCGGTCCGACCGCGATCTTCGTGGCCGATCGCGGAGCCGGACGGATTCACGTCTTCGATCGCGCGTTCCGCTGGCAGCGCTCGTTCGCACCGCAGGGCGGCGAGGGGGCGTCGACCGCCAAGCCGGCGCCGATCGCCGTCGCCGTCGACGGGAACGGCCGGGTCCTGGTCGCCGATGCGGGCCACTCGCGGCTCGCCTGTCACGGCGCCGATGGTGCGGCGTATCCCGCGGTCGCGTACGACGATCCGGTGGTCCCGCGTGCGCTCGCGTGCCTCGCGTCCCGCGCGCGGTTCGCACCTCGCGGCGAGGTCGTCGTCGGCCCGATCGATGGTCTCGTCGACGATCTGGCGTGGCATCGCGTGGTCGTCGACGCGCGGATCCCGCCCGGCTGCACGATCACCGTGCAGACGTTCGCGAGCGACGATCCGGCCACCGCGCTCCCGATCGCGTGGGCACCGGCGGCGCCCGTGGCGATGCCGCTGCGTGGAGACGCACACGACGGCGCACTCGAGCGCCCGGTGCTTTCGGACGTCGGTCGCTGGGAGCGCGCGCGTCGCGGTCCGTTCCGGCGTGCCGCTCCGGTCGTCGCGACGTTCGCGGGCGACGGACCCAACGGCGTGGCCGCGTTCCAGCTCGCCGGCGACGGCCTCGCCCGCGTGCGCATCGGTGACACGCTCGAGCTCGTCGCGGCCGCGCCGTCTCCGGCCTCGGAGCGCGCGGTGGTGATCGACATCGAGGCCCGCACGGTCCAGCTGTCCGCGACCGGGACGGTCCAGGTGTTCGCGGCAGGCACGCCGATCACCTTGCTCGAGCGTGACGGGGTGGAACCGTATGGCGGAGCGCGGGTGATCTACACGCTCGAGGCCGGCGAGCAGATCGATCTGCTCGCGGCGCCGACCGATGGCACGCTCGTCGAAGTCGGCGTCCCGCACGCGGCAGCCGCGCTGTGGCGGCGCGGTGACGTGATCGCGATCGGAAGCGCGACGGTCTGGATCGATGACGTTCGCGCGACCCCGGTCACGCTCGCGCTCGCGGCGCCGCTCGGGGATGACTACACCGCTTCCACGGTGCGGCTGGTCGAGGCGGCCGGGCGCTTGTTCGTCGCCGAGACCACGGGCCTCGATGCGTTCGTTCCCGCCGACGAACCGATCGAGGTCGACGGGTTATCCGCGGGGAGCCCGTGGACGCGCGCGGCCCAGATCCACTGGGTCGAGCCCGCGCTCGGCGCGATCTGGCTGGTCCCCGATCCGGCGTTCCCGTGGGCCGACTGGGAGGACTTCACGACCGTCCCCGGGGCCGCGACCGACCGCGGCCGCTATCTCTGGCTCCGGCTCGTGCTCGAGGGAGCGTCGCATCACCCCGATGACGCCGACGCGTTCTCCACCCCGACGATTCGCTCGGTCCGCTTGATCCGGCCGCGGCTGTCGTACCTGCGCTACTTGCCGGCCACGTTCTCGCGGCGCGATGGCGACGATCCGACCGGCGCGCTGTTCCTCGAGCGCATGCTCGGGTTGTTCGAGCGGCGGCTGACCCACATCGAATCCCGATACGAGGCGGTGTCGCGCCAGGTCGATCCGTACGCGTCCGATCCCGAGTGGCTGCGCTTCCTCGCCGCGTGGTTCGATCTCTACCTCGACCCGACGCTGCCCCTCGAGCGCCGCCGGTTGCTCGTGGCCGAGGCGCACGCGCTCTACGCGATCCGCGGCACCCCCGAGGGCATCCGGCGCTACATCGAGATCGTCACCGGCGAGAGCCCGCAGATCGTCGAGGGCTTCCAGAGGCGACCGAAGTCCGGCATCGTCCTGGGCTGCACCGGCGTGCTCGGCTGCTCGGCGCTCGGTGCGAACGACGGTGCGGTGCTCGACGGTCACGCGCACCAGTTCACGATCGTGGTGTTCGTGCTCGATCCATGCCGGCTGGCCGATGTGCGCGCCTCGATGCAGCTCCTGATCGAGTCGATCAAGCCCGCTCACACGCTCGTCGACCTGCGGGTGGTCGTCCCCGACGCTCGTGTCGAGGCGCAATCCTCGGTCGGTATCGACTTCGTGCTCGGCGATGGCCACGAGCCAGCCCATGTCCTGGGCGAGCTCGGCGGCAACGGCGAGCGTCCCCATCCCGTGCTCGGCCTCGATGCCGTGTTGACCCCTTCCGCGTACTAGGAGAAGCCGATGACCGCGTACAACCAGAACTGCCCGCCCGTCGAATGCGGCCCGTGCGGCACGCTGCCGTCGGGCTTCGTCCGGCTGCGCTACTTCTACGGCAAGCGCCTCGCGGTCGCGGACTTCATCGACGAGCAGCGCTATCACACCGGCAAGCTACGGTTTCACAACCAGCGCTTGCACGGCAGTGGCGTGCTGTGCGGCCTGCGCACCGATCTGTTCTCGACCGATCCTGCCGATGCCACGATCCTGCGCGTTCACCGCGGCGCGGCCGTGGATGGCTGCGGTCGCGAGGTCATCGTCGGCTGGGACCAGTGCCTCGATGTCGATGCCTGGCTCGGCCGCAAGCTCCAGGCGGTCCCGGACTTCCTCGTGACCGCCACGAATCCGCAGCTTCCGGACCAGCTCCCGCTGTGTGTCGTGGTCCGCTACCGCGAGTGTCCGGCATCTCCCGAGGCCGCGCCGCGCGACGCGTGCGGCTGCGACACCGCGGGCTGTGACTATGGTCGCGTCCGCGAGGAGTTCGAGCTCGACCTGATCGCGAAGCCCGATACGATGGTCACGCCGGCGATCTTTCCCGCGCGCGATCAGTTGGTGCCCGCGCTCGGGGCGGCGCCGAGTGCGGCGGCGGTGGTCGACCAGATCGCGAAGCTGGCGTCCACCGCGTGCCCGGCGCCCGACGGGGACGGCTGGATCGAGCTCGCGTGCTTCGTCGCGACGCTCGGGGACGCCGTCGGGACCGACCGCCGGCACGTCGTCGCGGTGACCGGCATCGTGCAGGCGGAGACCATCCTCTACGAGACCGCGCTGCTCCAGGAGTTGCTGGTGCGCGAGCTCGCGGCGACGATGGAGGGCGGCTCGCTCGCCGACGGACCCCAGGTCACCAGCGTCACGCTCGACAGCCCGACGGCGCCGACCGCGATCGTGGTGAACCTGAGCGCGCCGGTCCTGGCTTCGACCGTACCCGCGGATCCGTTCGCGCTCCACCCGTTCAGCGCGGCCGGTGGCTGGGCGGCTCCGCCCGGGGTCACCACCGTGCTCGACGCGAGCGGTCGGGTGTTCACGATCACGCCGCCCGCGGGGACCCTCGCGGACGCGGCGATCTTCCGGCTCGCGTCGACCGTCGCGGCCGAGACCCCGATGGTCGACACGAGCATGCGCCCGCTGCGTCCGCTGCGATTCTCGTTCCACTTTCAGGTCGTGAAGGACGCCAGCTCGAACTTCTCGATCGCCGCGCCACCGATCACTCCCTGAGGACTCATGGCCACCAGTGAACCAAACAACGGGCTCGGCGATCTCGTCACGCTGTACAAGCAGCTCAGCGCGATCAGCGCGATGGTGTTTGCCCCGCTCGCGCGCACGTACGTCGGGACGCTCGAGCAGAGCGAGCTGAATACCCGCGATGGCGCCTCGGCCGCGGTGGTGAACCTCGCGCTGCGCAAGCTCGCGTTCGAGGCGGGCGAGATGCTCGTCGCGAACCATCCGCCCACGGAGAAGCCGATCGCGGCGTTCGCGCGCGATGCCAACGGCAAGCTGCCCGACCTGTCGCTGTCGTACGTCGCGGCCGCGGCGCTCGCCTACGTGCAGTCGCGCGATCAGAAGACCGCTGCGCGCGCGGCCGCCGCTGCGGCGCCCCAGGTCGACGTGCTCGGCGCGACGAGCGTGCGCTCGCTGCGGACGTCGGCGCGCACGTCGGCGTACACGACCGCGCTGCGAAACGCGTCGTATGTCACCGCGGTGTCGCCCCGGGTGACCTCGATCGCGATGCCACCGGCGCCGGTGACCGTGCGCGCGACCGGAGGCTGCGGTTGCGGCGGCAAGAGCTCGTCGAGCAAGTCGCCGACCTCGGTCGGAGGCTGCGGTTGCGGTGGCGGCTGTGGCGGGGCGACCGTGGTGACGCCGCCGTCCGTGCCTTGCTACGACCCGTGCGCGGGAGGGCTCGTGGCGCAGCCGCCGAGCGAGACCTGCGGGTGCTCGGCGTGCCAAGCCCAGCCGCCCGCGACCACCGACTGTCCGCCGGTGGTGACCGTGTCGTGCGAGACCCGGCAGCGCCTTCGCGACTGCGTCAAGCAGCTCGTCTGCGACCTGATCGAGTACCTCGAGACCAAGCTGTGCGCGAGCTCGCAGCCGGGGACGCCGCTGGCCATCCTCTGCAACTTCCTGCACTGCGTGCGTGAAGCGATCTGTCCCGATCCGGTCCCGGTGGCGCTGCCGCCCGGGCCGGCGATGCCCTGCCTACCTTGCGGCTACGCCGTGGAGCTCCCGTGAACCAGATGATCCTCGACCAGACTCTCGCGTGCCCGCCCGGTTCGCTGCCCGGCGGTCTCACTCGCACCCGGTTCTTCGATGGCATGTTCCTGACCCAGGCCGATCTCGAGAACGAGCAGGTGTTCTGGCGGATGAAGCGCCGCCTCACCAATCGTGCCCTCGGGACCGGCGTGGTGTGGGGCCTGAAGCTCGGCTTCGACGTCAAGACCCAGAAGTATCGGCTGTCGCCGGGGTACGCGCTCGATTGCTGCGGCAACGATCTCGTCGTGGAGTGTCCGGTCGAGATCACGCAGGCCGAGCTGTTCCAGCGCTCCCAGCCGCTACTGGCGCCGGCGGCGCAACCCGCGAATTCCCTATCGACCCATCAGCCGGCGACCGCGATCGGGATCGCGCGTCTCGCGTGCGTGGTGCTGCAGTACGTCGAGTGCCCCGACGGGATTCGCCCGGTCCATCGCGACGCGTGTTCGCCGATCGGCAGCGCGTGCGAACCGTCGCGAATTCGCGAGAGCTGCCGGCTGCTCCTCGTTCCCGAATGCGAACAGGTGCTCGGCTGTCAGCCGCTCGTGCAATTCCAGCGCGAGATCGCGACGCTCAGGACCGCCCTCGGCGCGGCCGCATCGCCCCCCGCGGCGGAGAGCTGGATCCCGAGCGCGACCTACGGCGACGCGAAGCAGACCATCGGCAGCCTCGTGCTCGCCGCGCTGAGCGGCTATCTGGCGACCGCGGAGAAGTACCACGCCTCCGCGGAGTCCCAGCTCGTCGTGTCCTATCTGATCTCGAGCGTGCTGAGCGGCCTCCTCGATCTCGAGGTCGACGGGATGACGGATGCGAATCGCGCCACCCTGTCGACCGCGGTGAACGCGCTGGCGGCAGCCCTGTGCGAGGGCCTGCTGTACCCGGGGCCGCGCTGCCTCGAGGATCATCACGGCGTGTTTCTCGGCTGTGTGCGGCTGTCCCGCACCAACACGGTGGAGACCTTCACGCCGTGGGTATGCCGGCGCGAGGTGCTCACGGGTCCGCTGCTCAACTGGTGGCTGTGTCAGTTCGGCGTGCGCCCGCTCGACATCCTGATCAACAGCATCGCGTCCAGCCAGTGCGACGTGGCGAGCGTGCCGCAGACCGACCCCAACGGGAATCCCGTCGGCACCATCCTGCGGGCTCGCGGTCTCACCGACGCGGTGGACGGCCAGGTCACCGACCGACGAACGGTCGCCCCGCTCGACTTCGTCGGCGTGATCGCGCGCGCGCTCACGGGGACGAACGATGCCGCCGGGCTCGTCAAGGTCGAGACCACGGCGCCCAACGGCCAGCCGATGAGCATGGTGGTGCCGGCCGCCGCGGTCGCGACCGGTGGATCCGTGGACGCCGTGGCCGCGCTGGCGAGCGCGCAGCTGACGGCGAACCGGGACGTCCAGCCCTTGTCGCGCGGTCCGCTTCGCGATCTGATCAGCGAGCTCGCCGCACGCACGCCCGTGTCGGGGGTGGCCGCGTCGGTCGATGCCGACGCGATCAAGACGATCGGGACGATGACGGTGAGCGAGTTGCTCGCGACCGAGCCCGAGGCGCTGCTCGCAAAGCTCGGCGGGACCAAGCCGACGGATGCCCAGCGCCTCGCGGTCAACCAGCTCTACACCAGCGCCGAGGGCTTCGTGCGCGATGCCACGGCGGCGGCGTCCGCGGCCGCGAAGGCCGGCGTCACGCGCGCGCAGCTGAAGGCCGCGGAGCTCAAGGCGGCGCTGAAGAAGGTGAGCGGCACGACCGCGGGCGCGATCGATGCCGCGGCGCTCGCCGCGACGAAGCGATGACCAGTCGCGTCGCGCGCGTCGCGCTGCGGTTGCGCCTCGCCGACCGCGACCGCGATCGCGCCGACCTCACACGACGCGCGCTCGAACACCAGGTCATTCGCGCGGCGCTCGACGAGCTCGAGCGGTCGCTGCACGCGCGCTACGGCGCCGCGACCATCGTTCGAATTCGTCACCTCGCGACGCGCTGGCGGCTCGACCACGACACGTTCGCCGACCCCGCGACGGCCATCGAGCTCGGGCGCGACCTCGCGGCCTCGGTGATGGCGGAGCTCGAGGCCGTACCCAGGCCGCATCGCCTGCGCGCCCCGGCGGAGGCGAACCTGGTCGTGTTCGTCGACGAAGCTCACGCCGATGCGACCGAGCTCGCCGACCGCAGCGAGGGTCGAGTTGCCTGGTTCCACCGCCTCGCGCCCGAGCCGGCCGCGAGCTGGGACGCGGTGCTCGCTCGGGGGCCGACTCACGTCACGGCCGTCGAGCGCTGGCTAGGACGGATGGAGCGGCGCGAGATCGTCGCGCGGTGGATCGCCCGTGCAAGCGCGATGAACGCGGAGGCGGATCGGCTGCCCATCGACGCCGACTCCGTCGCGCTTGCGGAGTCGCCGCTCGAACGCCCGCCGGCCGAATCGATGGTGCGCATGCGCGACGCGGTCGATCGTTTCGAGCTCGCTCCCGAGGAGTCCGGACAGGTCGAGCTCGCAACGGTCGACGCGTCGTTCGCCGAACCGGTCCGGAGCGTCGCGACCGCGGCGGCCGGGCTCTGGTACCTCGCGCGGCTGGTGATGGAGCTCGAGCTTGCCGAGCAGCTGTGGGCCGCCGGCGTCGTCGAAGGCGACTTTCTGGCGCACGTGGCACGGGCGATTGGCGGTCCCGCCGCCGACGACGATCCGAGCTGGCGATGGTTCGGCGGCGCGTTCGACCACGAACCCGTGCTCGAAGCCCTTCCCTCGTGGGCCGTCGACGAACTTGCCGCGTCGGGCGAGGTCTCGATCCGGCGCGCCGTCCCGGGGGCCACGGTACTCGATACGAGCGCGTTCGAGGGCGTGGACGAGGTGGTCGCACGCGCGGCGGCGGCGCTTTGCACGCTGTTCTGCTCCCGGCTCGGTCGCGCACCGGATCTCGCCGCCGTGCGGTCGCATGTCCTCTTCCCCGGCCGACTCGAGCTCGGCGACACCCTGCGCGTGATCATGCCGATGGAGGCGATCGATATCGACCTCCGGCGTGCCGGCCTCGACCAGGATCCGGGACATCTACCGTGGCTCGGGCGCGAGGTCGAGCTCGTGTTCGAGGCCGCGACCAGCTCGAGCGAGTAGGTCCGCCGCGCGGCGTCCGTCCCCGAGCTTCTTGCCTGGCGGCGCGACCAGGGGCGACCTGGTACGCTACACGGCCGGTGGCGAACCCCGAGCACGATGGCACGCTCGATCTGCCCGAGTCCGATCGGGTCGCACCGGCGATCGCGGCGCCGACGCGCGAGATGATCGGCCGGTTCGAGATCACCGGCCGGCTCGGCGAGGGCGGCATGGGCGTGGTGCTCGCCGGGCGCGATCCCGAGCTCGGCCGCCGCGTCGCGATCAAGCTGCTGCGCGACGCCAAGGCCGGCGCGATCTATCGCGACCGGCTGCTGCGCGAGGCGCGGGCGATCGCGCTGCTCGATCACCCGAACGTGATCCGGATCTACGAGGTCGGCAGCGACCGCGACCGCGTGTTCGTGGTGATGGAGCTGGTCGAGGGCACCACGCTCGCGAGCTGGCTGCGCGCCGAACCGCGGCCGTGGCGTACGATCCTGGCGATGTTCGCGCAGGCCGGGGCGGGGCTCGCGGCGGTCCACCAGCGCGGGCTCGTGCACCGCGACTTCAAGCCCGAGAACGTGCTCGTCGATGCGCGCGATCACGTTCGCGTCGCGGATTTCGGGCTGGCGCGACTCGACAGCGAATACGACGCTGCCGATGCGTCGCTGCACGAACGGGTCGGCGCGCTGACGCACACGGGCGTGCGGCTCGGCACGCCGCGCTACATGGCCCCCGAGCAGATCGCGGGGCTGCCGGTCGGAGCTCGCGCCGATCAATACGCGTTCTGCGTCGCGCTGCGCGAGGCGCTGCCCGCGAATGCGATCCCGGTCGCGCTGCGGGCGGTCCTCGAGCGCGGCGTCGCGCACGAACCGGACGGGCGGTTTCCGTCGATGGAGGCGCTGCTGGCCGCGCTGGCCGCGGCGGCGCGACGGCCGTCTCGCGCGCGCATGGTCGTCGCGCTCGCGAGCGGGGTCGCCGGACTCGCGGCGATCACGATCGCGGGGATCGTCGCGATGTCGTCGCCGGCGTCGTCGCCCGCGTCGTCGCCCGCGTCGTCGCCCGCGTCGTCGCCCGCATCGTCGCCCGCGTCGTCGCCCGGATCGTCGCCGGCATCGTCGCCCGCAGCCTCGGCCGCCACCCAGGCGCCGCCTCGGGCGCCCGCGCCCGCCACGCCGGCCGCGATCGGCACGCAGCCGGCCGCGATCGGCACGCAGCCGGCCGAGCCGGCCAAGGCCGACGTGCCCGCGGGGGGCGCGGGGGGCGCGGGGGTCGCCGCACAGCCGTCGATCACGCTGCCGACCGTCACGATCGGTCGCACGACCGACGCGCCGCCGGTGCGGGCGGGTTCCGGCGCCGGCGCGACGCCCGCGACGGTGCGCGTGACCACCGACCCGCGCGCGGCGAAGCCGGCCCCGTCCTCGTCGGCCGCGGCGTCACCCGCCCGCGCGCGGTCGGCACGCGAGCAGGCGCTCCGCACCGCGGCGATCTACGACGACGCGATCGCGGCGTACGCGATCGAGCGCCACATGCCGCTGACCTCGGGCCCGGCCGCCCGGGTGGCCGCGCACCCCACGCCGTTCGCCGATCTGTCGTCGGCGGCCTGGCCGGCGGTCCCGTTCGCGAGCGGCGAGCCGACGAAGCTCGATCGCTACGACGTCGCCGCGGGCCACCTGGCGGCGGTGCGCGCCGCGACCGCGGCGATCGGGCGCAGCGGCGCGACCGACCCGGACGGCGCCCGTGGAGCCGATGGAGCCGACGCGCCGACCGATCCGCACGAGCTTCACGCCCGCGCCGACGCGGCCGCGGCCGACGTGGAGCGCGCGTCCTGGCTGTGGCGCGCGGCGGTCGCGGAGCGCATCGCGGGCGACACGGCGGCGGCTCGCACCGACCTGCGCGCGGCGAACGCACTGCTCGACAAGCAGCGCTGGGGCGGTCACGTCGACCGGCTGCTGTACAGTCGCCTCGACTTCAACCTCGTGTTGTGCGATCTCGCCGAGGGCCACGCCATCGACGCCGCGATCTTCCTGGCGCAGCACTCGCTGGCCGCGGGCACCGAGCACGAGGCGTTCGAGCACGCGTTCGCGCGCGGCATCGCCGAGTGGGAGTCCGGACTCGCGAGCGGTAAGGATCGCGCGAACCGCGCGCATACCGACGAGGCGCTGCGCCCGGTCGTCCTGCGCTACGCGAAGTCGGTGCGGATGATCCCGTGAGCGCCGCCGGCGGCAGTCGCGGTCCTCGGGCCTGCTCGGGCCTGCTCGGGTCTGCTCGGGCCTGCTCAGGCCTGGGCGCGCATCAGCTCGGCGAGGCGATAGCCGAGCGCGACCAGCGTGAGGCCGCTGTTCGCGATTCCCGCCGCGCGCAGGATCGAGCCATCGCACACGTACGTCCCGGGCAGCCCGGTCGCGGCGAAGAACTCCGGCGTCGTATCTCCCGGCATCGGCACGAACTGGTTCGCGGTGCCCGAGTGGTGCGCGGCGTTGCGGAACTCCCAGCTCGCCACCGGCACGACCGCGCGCTCGATGATGTCGTCCGAGAACTCGGCGAAGAACTTGTCGACGCTCCGCGCGTACGAGCTCAGCTCGTCGGGCGTCACGTGCCAGTTGAGCGACGGGCGCTTGCCCCGCGCCATCTGGATCCCGCGGGTCGCGATCGGCGTCTGCTCGCCCAGGATGAGCACCGAGTAGTAGTCGCCGCGGAACCCGAGCCGGGTCTTGAACAGGATCGCCTCGCGCACGGCCTCGAGGTTGCCGAGCAGCAGCATGATCTTCTTCGGCGAGAACGGATCGTTGCGGAGGTCCGAGAGGATGTAGCGCGCCGGTCCCGTGATCGAGCCCAGCCGCATGTCGATGGCCGGGCGCAGGTAGACCACGGTCTTGAGATCGTCCGTGTCGTAGACCAGGCCGGCGCGAACCTCGGCCGAGCGCGTCGTCGTGCACGACACCGCCTTGAGCCGGCTGTCGGGGCGGAGCCTGACCTTCGCGATGTAGGCCATCGGATGGTCGTGGTAGCCGCGGACGAAGCCGTCGTCCTGGCCGAGCGAGCTCGCGAGCAGCACCGGCGTCGCCAGCCCGCCGGCGCTCGCCACGACGTAGTCCGCGTCGATCCGCTCGAGGCCGTCACGACCTTTGACCTCGACGTATCCTCCCGCACCGTTGACCGGCGCGACGATCTTCTGCGCGCGGCCGTAGACGATGTCGATCGCGCCGCCGGGATTGCGCGCGTTCGCGAGGTTCCACACGTTGTGGCGCGTCTGCGGCAGCACCATGTGCGCGACCGTGCACGCGTCGCTCTCGACGCTCGCCTGGTTGGCCGCGCGCGCGCGGTCGCACTCCTCGAGCTCGGCGGGCGACAGGAAGAACGACCACGCCTTGTCGTAATACGGCCGCATGCCGGCGGGCTCGATGCCGGCCTTCCGCAGGTCATGGGCGTCGAGCTCGATCAGCGCGTTGTGCCAGTAGTTGGTGGTGCCGCCCAGCCCCGACGCGCGGTTGATCGAGGTGTTGAGCTCCCCGGTCGCGCAGTCGACGTCGTCGAACAGCGGCCGCTTCTTCTTGCCCTGCTCGACGACCGTCACCTGGAAGTCGTCGCGCAGCAACGTACTCACGACCGAGCCGCACAGCCCCGCTCCGATGACCACGACGCGCTTCTTCATCGACACACGGTTCCGGGCTTCAAGCCTGCAGCCGTGCCATGGGGCCCGGATCGCGACAAACGCCCCACTCGCCGATCGAACGACCTCGCCGAAAACGCCGAGCCCCCTGCATCGCGAAACGCGACCGGGGGGCCTCAGCTGACGTGATCGTGGAGCGATCGTTCGCCGTGTGTGCTGACCGTAGCGTGCAAGTCCGGCTGGGCCGGGGCAACTGCAAACGGTCCTTCACGCACTGAACGCGAAGTGTCGCTCTCTCGAATCAGAACCTACGGATCGTCTCGTGCGTGCACGCAACCTCCATCGGTAGTCCGGCCGACTCCATGAGTCCCGTGACTTTGCGTCGCCCGCTCGCGCGGGAGTTGCCATTTCGTGGCGCGGGCGCTTTCCCGCGAGAACACCGCTTCGCTGGCACTCGTCCTCTCGGACTATCCCGAAGGACCTGCCCTGACCCGCTTCGTTTGCTTCACGCTCCTCCTTTCGGTAGGTGCCGTTTCCGCTTCGAGCTCGTCTCAAGATCAACGGTAATCAGCCGCGCGCGTGTTGTCATCACAAAATGTGATCGCCTCCGAAGATCACGGTGACCTCGACCGACATCTCCGGCATCTGCCGCGAACTCGCAGTCTCAGATGAGAGCGCGGTCGGACCGGCGGCCGCTGGCATCGTCGGGCCATGGCATCGCGGATCGAGCGGTCGACACGGCGATTCTCCGAGGCTACGGTCGCGCCGTGACCGATCTATTCAAGGACAAAGCGCAGGACTGGGACACCCGGCCCGCGCCTGCTCAGATCTCCGAAGGCGTCGGCGCGGCGCTGGTAGCCAAGGTGCCCCTGCGCGCCGACATGCGCGTCATGGACTTCGGTGCCGGCACCGGCCTCGTCAGCGCCCACGTGGCGCCGCACGTTCAGATGATCTACGCCGTCGACATCTCGGCCGCGATGCTCGAACAGCTCGCGGCCAAGCCCGCGCTGCGCGGCAAGGTCGAGGTGTTCTGCCAGGACATCCTGAAGACGCCGCTCGGCCGACCGGTCGATCTGGTCGTGAGCGCGATGGCGATGCACCACGTCGAGGACACCAGCGCGCTGATGCGGGCGTTCGCCGCGCACCTCGCGCCGGGCGGGCGCGTGGCCCTCGCGGACCTCGACCACGAGGACGGTAGCTTCCACGCCGCGGGCACCGAGGGCGTGTTCCACCACGGTTTCGTGCGCGACGAGCTGCGCGACAAGCTCGCGAGCGCCGGCTTCACGCAGATCGAGTTCGTCACGGCGACGACCGTGACCAAGGAGGACCGCCGCTACGACGTCTTCCTGGTCACCGCGATCAAGGCGTAGCTCGCACCCAGCGCGACGCAGACCGACTAGACTCTGTCGCATGCGGTGGCTCGTGTGGATCGCGCTGGTGGCGTGTCAGCAGAACAAGCGCGACCACCGCGACGTGCCCGTCCCGCACCCGCCGGTGCCCGGCCCGCCGGCGCCCATCTCGCCGGCTCCCACCGACGCGGTGACCGGCGGGCCCGCCATCGATCTGTTCGCATCGCTGCCGACCACGATCGTGGTGTCGTCTCGCGTCGCGAACCGGAAGATCTTGCCGCGTCACCTGGTCGACCGCGACCTCGAGACCGCGTGGAACTCGGCGACCGGCGAGCTCGCGGGCGCGTGGCTCGACATCGCCATCCCCGGCGCGACGATCACCGAGCTGCGGATGACGGTCGGGCACACCGGTCACGGTCCCAGGGGCGAGGACTACTTCACGATGAACCCGCGGATCCGCACGGTCACGGTCACCTCCGCCGGGATGCCGCCGCGGACGTTCACGCTCGATCCCGCCAACCGCGCACTCCAGCCGCTCGCGATCCACGCGACCGGCTCGCTGCATCTCGTCGTCGGCGACGTGGTGATGGGCTCGAACCCGTCGTGGCGCGAGACCGCGATCTCGGAGCTCCAGGCGTGGGGCACGCCGCCGGCCGGCTGGAAGGCGCCGCCGACGCCGCTCGTGCCGTACGTCACCGTGGCGCCCGCGCCCACCGCCGACGAGCTCGATCCTTGCTTCGGTGCCGATGCCGCGCGTGAGGCCTTCATCAAGCAGCACGCCCACGACGAGTACTCGGGGCCGGGCGGCGAGGATCACTCGTATCCACCGACCTGCGAGCCGCTCGCGCTCCCCGACGACCTGCCGCCGCTGTGGGCGCACGCGGGAGCGGGGTGCCCGATCGACGACGAGATCTACGGTCCCAAGACCTGCATCGTGAGCTTCGCGATCGGTGCGTCACGCGCGAAGCTCGAGCTGCCGGCGGGCACGCACGGCGACGTCGACATCTCGAGCATCACCGAGGTCCCGGCGCTGCGCGGCGTCGCGGTCCGGTTCAAGACCGGCAGCGGCGACTGGCTCGGCGTGTGTCGCAGCGCGCCGCTCGGATGCTCGACCCCGATCCGGATCTCCGGCGACCACTGGGGCACGGTCGCGAGGATCGGCGCCACCGCGATCGTGCTCGAGGCGGACCAGGGCTCGGCGCCGGCGGACGTGCTGGGGAGCCATTCGCTCGACTTCCACTGAGCGGCGGCCCCGTCACCCGACGCGCGTGAAGATCGCGGTCTGGTCGCCCTCGTACACGACCGCGTCGTCCTGCTCGAACCGGAACCGGTAGCGCGCGACGATCGCACCGCGGATCGTGCGCACGCTCGTGGCCGTGCAGGTCAGCGCGAGCGGCGGCCCGATCTTGCCCATCTTGCGAAACCGGCCCTCGTGGATGTGGGTGCCGTACCCGCTCCAGCCGTCGCCGTGACGCAGGTCGAGCACGTAGTACGCGTGCGCGAAGCCGAGGATGCCGGTCGCGTGGATCATGAGCCCGCCGGAGACGTGGCGCGGGTGGCGCTCCGGATGGACGCGCTGGTCTCGCGTGATCGGTAGGTCGGCGTGGGTCGCCATCGTCGCGACGACCGTGCTCGCGTCGCGGTCGACGCGCACGATGTCGTCGATCAGCAGCGCGCCGGCGTCGTAGGGGCAGTCGGCGATGAAGGCAGGGTCGAGCGCCATGGCGCCCGATACTGCACCGTCGCCCACGGCACGCGGCTCCCGGCCGCCGCAAATTGCGGCAGGCGGCGCGATCGTCAGACGGATCGTCGAACATGGTCACGTGAGCGAACGCCGTCCCGATTCGCAGCAGCTCATCCGGCAGTGGGCCGTGCTGCGCCTGCTCGCCGATGCGACCGAGCCGTACTCGGTCAAACAGCTCGCCGACCAGCTCGACGTCAGCAAGGCCACGATCGAGCGCGACCTGGCCACGCTCGAGCGTGACTTCGCGCTGATCGAGGAGAACGTGGGCAAGCAGAAGCGCGCCTATCGCATCGATCACGAGATCCGCGCGCTCGAGACCCTGACGTTCGGCACCACCGAGCTGCTCGCGATCTACGCGGCCCACGCGGCGCTCGCGGCGCTCGCGGGCACGCCCGTGCACGACGACCTCAAGGCCGTGCTCACCAAGATCCGCGGCTTTCTCAGCCCGCGGCACAACGGCGGGCTCGAGGCGCTGGCGCGCGTGTTCGTGCCGCACGCGCGCGGACACGTCGACTACGCGGGCCAGGAGGAGCTGATCGACCAGCTCGTCGACGCGATCGCCCGGCGCCGCCGCTGCACGCTGACCTACCATGCCCCGTGGAAGGGCACCACGCGCACGCACACCGCCCGCCCGCTGCGCCTGGTGTGGCATCGCTCCGCGCTGTACCTGTTCGCGTGTCTGGGCGAACGCACCGAGATCACCACGCTCGCGGTCCAGCGGATCCAGGCGCTCGAGGTCACCGGCGTGGCCTTCGCTGCCCCGCGCGCGGACGTCGACGCGCACGTGGCCAAGGCATTCGGCATCTTCGTGAGCGACCAGGAGGAGGACGTCGAGATCGTGTTCGACGCCGAGATCGCCTGGCGCGTCGAGGAGCGCACGTTCCATCCCGCCGAGCACAAGCAGCGGTTGCCCGACGGCAAGCTCCGCTACCGCGTCCGGTCCAGCGCGCAGTGGGAGATCATTCCGTGGGTCCAGAGCTTCGGCGCGCTCGCCGAGCTCGTGCAACCGGCGAGCTGGCGCGCCACGCTCCGCGCCAACCTCGTGGCGATGATGTCACGCTACGCGGTGTCGTAGCAGCGCGGACTCGATCGCACGAACGTGCGCGCGCAGCGCGCGGTCCTCGCGCACCGCGGCCGCGATCCGGTGGACGTGATGGGCCACCGTCGCGTGCGGCGTCCGGAACGCGCGCGCGAGCTCGGGCCAGGACGGGCGGGTCTGGTGCCAGGCCACGTACATCGCGATGCCGCGCGCCCGCTCGGCCGCGCGGCTCGGGCTCGAGCGCAGCGTGTCGAGCGTGAGCGCGTGCAACGCCGCGACGACCTCGAGGACTCGACGCACCTCCGTGGACACCCGATCAGCGTCGCGCACGACCGATGCAGCGTGCGAGGCGGTCGCCGAAACCAGCGGTGTGAAGGTCTGCGTATCCTCGAGTTCCAGTGCGCGTGAGAGCTTCGTGTCGTCCAACCCTTCGCCGGCCATGAAGCCCAACATGACCCGCATGCCCAATGCCAGGCTGAGCAAGTGCGGCTGGCCGAGTCGCTCGGCGTCATCGACAGCCTGCTGCGCGGTGTCCCTGCCCTCGATCACTCGGTTGCCGTGCATGAGCGAATGCGCCAACGTGATCAGTATCTGCACCCGCAGGGGACTGGCCGCGTCGGCATCGTCGAGGGCCTGTTGCAGCACTCTCGTCGCCTCGAAGAAGCCGTCGGTGTAGAGGCACACTACGGCCATGCGGCACAACGCTTCTGCACGCAGGTCTCCCGGTGGCAACCGTTCGATCGTCTCGTGCAGCACCCCGGCTGCCCGCTCGTGGTCACCGGCGTCGAAGTGGTGCAGCGCCGAGCGAAGCCGGCGCTCGGGAGCGTCGCCGCCCAGGCCGATGGCCAAGTCCATCAGCTCGGCGGCCGCCGCCGGGGCGCCCCGCTCACGTGCCGACTCCGCGGCCTTGTCGAGCGCGCGCAACGTCACGTCGTCACCACTCGTCGCGGCCAGCGCAAGATGGCGGGCCCGCAGCTCGGGCTCGTCGACGATCTCGGCGAGCCGGCGGTGCATCGAGCGGCGGCGCGCAGGCGTGGCCTCGGTGTAAACACCCCTGGCCAGCAGGGGGTGCGCAAAATGGATCTGGTTGCCGCCGATCGTGATAATGCCTTTGTCTTCGGCGATTTCGAGGAGATGAACCAGCTGATCACCGTCGCTGATGGTCGCCGTCGACACCAGTTCGACCGTCGGGGCCGCCATGCACGAGGCCGCCAGCAGCGCCTCGTGGACGTCGGGGTCCAGACCGCCGAGTCGGCTCCGGACGACGTCGCTCAGCGTGCGGGGCAGCGAGGCCACCGTCGCCCGGTGGGGCTGGTCGTCCAGCGCTCGGGCCAGCTCGATTGCGTAGAAAGGGTTTCCACCCGAGACTTCGTAAATACGCCGCATCGCCGGCCGTGAGAACGACCGCTGCAACCGGGCAGTCACCGCAGCGTGTAGCTCGTGAATGCTCAAAGGGCTCAGGCGGATACGGTTGATCGATTCGGGTCGCGGCAACTGCAGCCAAGCCGAGCTCGCGCCTTCGTGGGTCTCGGTGCGCACGCAGCCCAGGATTCCGGCGTGCCCGGTGAGCCGTCGCGCGGCGAATGCGAGGACGTGAACGCTGGACGGATCGAGCCATTGCAGGTCATCGATGGCCAACAACACCGGGCCGGTTTCGGCGAGCCTCTCGATCACCGCCAGAAATGCGGCCGCGACAGCACGCTGGTCGGTCACGTCGCCAGTGCTCGCACGTAACAGCACCTGGTCGACGGCGAGCAGTTGCGGGGCGGGCAGGTCGGCCCACGTGTCCGGGTCCACGCCGTCGAGCATGTCGGCCAGGGCCGTATACGCCAGAACGGATTCGGCGGCGGCGGCGCGCGTGGAGAGGACCCGAAAGCCGCGCACGGTCGCCTGTTCGACGGCTGCCAGCCATAAGGTGGTCTTGCCGATTCCCGGCTCACCTTCGATGAGCAATGCCGAAGGCCCGACGGCGGTCGAGGTCAAGAACGACTCGACCGCGCGACCCTCAATCGGTCGGCAATCTAAGCCAGCCACCGGCATCCCCAGTTCCCGGGCACGTAGACAGAATTTCAGCTGAACCCCTGCACCGCACGACTACCGGCCGAATTCGACCAGTGCCGCGGCGATGTCAGAGGTTCATACCCGCTGGGCGGCGGTTCTACGCCCCGGCGGTTACCGCTGGGTGTCCTTGACCTTCGCCATCGCCAGCACATCGAGGCGCTTGTCGAGTTCCTCGAGCGAGAGCTTCTCGCCGATCAGCCCCCGGTCGATCACCGTCTGGCGGATGGTCTTCTTCTCCTTGAGCGCCTGCTTGGCGACGGCGGCGGCTTCCTCATAGCCGATCGCGGAGTTCAGCGGTGTCACGATCGACGGCGACGACTCGGCCAGCTCGCGCAGACGTTCTTCGTTGGCGACGAGGCCGTCGATGCAGCGCTGCGCGAACAGCTTGGACGAATTGGTCAGGATCTTGAACGATTCGAGCAGGTTGCGGGCCATCATCGGGATGTACACGTTGAGTTCAAAAGACCCGGAGGCGCCTCCAAAGGTGATCGCCGCGTCATTCCCGATCACCTGCGCTGCGACCTGCGTAATCGCCTCCGGGATAACCGGATTGACCTTGCCGGGCATGATCGAGCTGCCCGGTTGAAGATCGGGCAGCGCAATTTCGCCGAGGCCGGTCAGGGGACCGGAGCCCATCCACCGGATGTCATTGGCGATCTTTGTCAGCGATACCGCGATGGTACGCAGTGCGCCGGACGCCTCGACGAGCCCGTCGCGGGCGGCCTGCGCCTCGAAGTGGTTTGCGCAGACGCGCAATTCGGCCAGCCCGGTCAGCTCCGTCAAAACGGCGACCACCCGCTCGTCGAAGTCGTCGGGCGCATTCAGGCCGGTGCCCACCGCCGTCCCGCCGATGGCCAATTCACCCAGCCGTGGCAGCGTGGCCTTCACCCGCTCGATGGATGCTTCGATCTGGCGGGCATAGCCGCTGAACTCCTGGCCCAGGGTCACCGGGACGGCGTCCATCAGGTGGGTGCGGCCGGACTTGACGACTGTCCGCCACTGGTGGGCCTTGTTGTCGAGCGATTCGTGCAGCACCTCGAGCGCCGGAATCAGATGGCGCACGGCGGCTTCGGTGGCCGCGATATGGGTCGCGGTGGGGAAGGTGTCGTTGGACGACTGCGACATGTTCACGTCGTCGTTGGGATGTACGTCAACAGGGGGGGTCGCCGTTGCCGCAATCCCCGCGATCACCTCGTTGGTGTTCATGTTCGAGCTCGTGCCCGAACCCGTTTGGAACACATCGATGGGGAACTGATCGTCATGGCGCCCGTCGGCGATCTCACCGGCGGCGGCGATGATGGCGTCGGCCTTCTCGGGCGCGAGCAGGCCGAGATCCTTGTTCACCTGTGCGCAGGCGGCTTTCAGCAGGCCCAGTGCCCGGATCTGGGTGCGCTCCAGGCCGCGGCCGGAGATCGGGAAATTCTCCACCGCGCGCTGGGTCTGCGCGCGCCAGAGCGCATTGATCGGCACCCGGACCTCGCCCATGGTGTCGTGTTCGATGCGGTACTCGGTGTCTGCTTTGGCGGACGCGTCGACGCTCATGTGTGCCCTTCTGGTATCGGTGATTACGGCAGCGGGTAGACCGCGTTGCTGTCGCCAATGAAATCGATGGCGGAGTATTCGTTGAGCTTCGAGAGCCGGTGGTAGGCCTCGACCATCCGTACGGTGCCGGACTTACTGCGCATGACGATGGACTGGGTGGTGCAGCCGCCGCCGGAGTAGCGCACACCCTGCAGCAGATCACCGTCGGTGACGCCGGTGGCGCAGAAGAACACGTTCTCCCCGGACACCAGGTCCTCGGTCTTGAGTACCCGATCGACGTCGTGACCGGCGTCGATGGCCTTCTGTCGTTCCTCCTCATCCGTTGGCGCGAGCTGGGCGTGGATCGCGCCGCCCATGCAGCGGATGGCGGCAGCGGTGATGATGCCCTCGGGCGTACCGCCGATGCCGGCCAGCATGTCGGTGCCGGAGTCGGGGCGGCACGCCGAGATCGCACCGGCAACGTCTCCGTCGGAGATCAGCCTGATTCTGGCGCCGGCCTCGCGCACATCGGCGATGAGTTGTTCGTGGCGCGGGCGGTCCAGGATGCACACGGTCACATCCCGCACCGACAGCCCCTTGACCTTGGCGACGGCGCGTACGTTGTCGCCGATCGGGGCCGTGATGTCGATGGCGTCCACGGCGTCGGGGCCGACGGCGATCTTGTTCATGTAGAAAACGGCCGACGGATCG
The DNA here is from genome assembly GCA_963843135.1 of uncultured Actinomycetota bacterium. Classification (GTDB taxonomy): domain Bacteria; phylum Actinomycetota; class Actinomycetes; order Mycobacteriales; family Mycobacteriaceae; genus Mycobacterium. Next base: position 323,141 of record CAWJJA010000009.1, on the reverse strand, counting down.
AACATGGCACCGCGCTCGGCGACCGCGAGCACCGAGATCGCGTTCGGCATACCCTTACTCATCAGCGTGGTGCCGTCGACGGGATCGACGGCAAAGTCGCATTCCGGTCCGTCGCCGTTGCCGACCTCTTCGCCGTTGTAGAGCATCGGCGCGTTGTCTTTCTCGCCCTCGCCGATCACCACCACACCCCGCATCGATACGGTGTTGACCAGCTCGCGCATCGCGTCGACAGCCGCCCCGTCGCCGCCCTCTTTATCGCCGCGACCTACCCAGCGTCCTGCCGCCATCGCGCCGGCTTCGGTCACTCTCACGAGCTCAAGGGCGAGGTTGCGGTCAGGGGCTTCACCGCGCACGGGAGTCATGGGCCGATTGTCCCATTAGCCGCCTCGCGTTTGGGACCTGGGATACTGGCGACCATGACCACCCAGCCGCAGCCGGCTCCCAAGCCGGCCAAGTCGCGGCTGCTCCAGGACGGCCGGGACATGTTCTGGTCGATGGCACCGTTGGTGCTGGCCTGCGTGGTGCTGGCCGGAGTGCTCGGTATGTGCTCGTTTCAGGCGGGCGGACCCGCCGAGGGGCCGGCACCCACCTACGACGCGCCCGCGGCGCTGCAGGCCGACGCCGACGCCCTCAAGATTCCGATCCGGTTGCCCCAGCTGCCCGGCGGATGGCAGCCGAACTCCGGCAGCAGAAACGGCATCGACGGCGGCCGCACCGACCCGGCCTCGCGCGACAGCGTCCGCGCGGTCAGCTCGACCGTGGGATATCTGGCGCCCAGCGGCATGTACCTGAGCTTGACGCAGAGCGACGCCGATGAAGACAAGCTCGTCGGCTCGATCGAGACCGACCTGTATCCGACGGGTGTCGAGGACGTCGACGGCGTCACCTGGGTGGTGTACAGCGGCGGCGACCGGGACGGGCAGGCCGCTGAACCCCTGTGGACCACTCGACTCGACGGTCCGAGCGGTCCGGCGCAGATTGCGATAACCGGGGCAGGCACGGCCGATGAGTTCCGTACGCTGGCTGCGGCGACGCAGACCGCCTCGCCGCTGCCCGTCAAATAGGAGACGCGATGACCGCTCCCGATCCGAATGTTGCCGGCCAGGCGGCTCCGGAAGCCGACCTCACCGGTTGGACATCCGCGCCCTTCTCCGGTGCGGGTTTCACCCACGAGGTGTACCGCAAGGGTGAGGGACCGGGTGTGGTGCTGATCCCCGAGATGCCCGGCATTCATCCCGGCGTGCTTGGGCTCGGTAATCATCTGGTGGACAACGGCTTTACGGTGGCCATTCCGTCGCTATACGGCACACCGGGTGCGCCGGCAGTCCGGCCGGGTATGGTGCCGGTCATGCTACGCGGTTGTGTGGCAAAGGAATTCGCGGCGTTCGCGACGAATGCAGACCGCCCAGTCGGCCATTACCTACGTGCCCTGGCCCGTGACCTCAACGAGAAGACTCCCGGCAAGGGTGTCGGTGTGATCGGTGAGTGTTGGAGCGGCGGCTTTGCTTTGGCGGCCGCGGTGGATGACGCCGTGTTGGCTCCTGTGCTCAGCCAGCCGTCGCTGCCGATAGGACTGACTGCCAAGCAGCGACGCGATCCCGGGGTATCCGAAGCCGAGTTGAAGATCGTCGAACGACGGGCCACCGACGAAGGTCTGTGCGCGATGGGCCTGCGGTTCAGCGAAGATCCGCTCTCACCGGGTGCCCGCTTCAAGACCCTCAAGCAGCGCCTCGGTGACGCCTTCGAGGTCATCGAGATCGATTCGAAGAAGGGGAATGAACACGGCTTCAGCAAGGCCGCACACTCCGTGCTGACCCTGGAGGTCCGCGAGGTCGACGGGCATCCGGCCTACGAGGCGCGCAAGCGTGTCGTCGAATTCCTCACTCAGCGCCTGACGTAGCCACCGGTTTCGTCTCGTCCTTCTCTGATTCAGCCTCCTTCTCGGCGTCTTCCACGTCATGCTTCTGTTTGACGCGGCGGCCCAACCGCCAGAACGGGTTTCGCCGCTTGGGTTTTGTATCCTTCTCGTCGGGTTGGTCCATCGGCACGCCCTTGTACACGGCCAGGTACACGCTGATCGTGGTGACGATGATGATCATCAGGACCGGGCCGATCACGATGCCCCAGGCGCCGAACATGCCGATACCCGCGAACACCGCGAGCAGCATCAGCGCCGAATCCAGGCGGGCCGCCCGCGGAACCAGGATCGGCCGCAGGAAGTTGTCGATGTTCGTCACCACGATGAGGTGGAAAAGGATCACGAAGACGCCGCCGAATACGTTGCCGAACAGGATCATTCCGACGCCGAACGGAATCGTGATGATGCCGCTGCCGAGCGGGATCACCGACAGCGCAGAGAGCAACACCGCGAAAAGGAAGAAGCCCTGGTGGAATCCGGCGATATAAATCGACGTGGCCCCCGCAACACCCTGGCATACAGCGATGACGAACTGTCCCATGACGGTGCCCTTGACCATGGCGCCCATCTTCGACAGGTAGAGGTCGGTGATCTCCTCACCGAGCGGATTGAGCCGCCGGATGAGCAGCAGCACCTTGTCCCGGTTGGTCAACAGCGAGAGGAACACGTACAGGAACAGGATGGCCGCCGTAATCGCGCCGACCGCGCCACCCGCCGCCCCCTGCAGGACGCCGAGCAGCCATTTGCCGACTTCCTGCGCGACGGTCGCCATCGAACTTTGTAGCGATTCCGGGGTGAGGGTCACGTCGATGAACGGCACGCGGTGCAGGACTTCGTTGGTCAACGCCAGCGACCGATCGCCGAGGGCCGACAGGTCGGTGCGCTGGACCCACACTGCGACACGTTCGACCATGGTGGTGATCTGGACGACGGCGAGGAACACGAACAGGCTCAGCGGCACGATCACCACGGCGAATGCGGCCAGCAGTGTCAGCGTCGCCGACAGTCCCGCGCCCAGCCGTTTGTTGAGTCGCGTGTAGAGCGGCTGGAACAGGTAGGCCGTCACCGCGGCAACGACGATGAGGATGAAATATCCACGCAGGAAGTACGCGCCGAAGAGAATCGCGATGACGGTCGCGATGGCCAGCGCACGCTTCTGTGTCAGCGTGAATTCGGTGTTCATTGCCGCTATTTCTAACGGACTTTCGTGCGTGCCTCGACCTGTTTGGCGCGTTGACCTTTGATGAATCGCATGGACAGGCGGTTCATCAATGTCGGCGCCAGTCGCGCGAAGAGCCATTGAGCGCGGGCGATCCGCGGCTTTACGAGTACAGCTTTGTTCTTCTCCACGGCCTGCAGTACGTCGCGCGCGAGCTGATCGGCGTCATATGGCTTGCCGCCCTGGGCCTGGAGGAAGTAGTCGCGGCCCACGAAACCACCGACCGCGCCCTTGTCGAGGATCGGCGTTTCCACCGCAGCCGGGCACACGACGAGCACGCCGACACCACGCGGGACGGCCTCCGATCGCAAAGCCATCGACAGGCCGACGACAGCGTGTTTGGTCGTGACGTAGCTGGTGATCTGACCGGCGGCGGTCAGGCCCGCCATCGACGCGGTGTTGACGATGTGGCCGTGGCCTTGGCGGAGCATCAGCGGATACGCGGCCGCGACGCCGTGCACGACGCCGCGAAGGTTGACGTCGATGATCATGTTCCACTGGTCCAGCGTCAGCAGTTCGGTGTCGCCGCCCCAACAGATTCCCGCATTGTTGAACATCAAGTCGAGCCGACCGGCACGGTCGACGACCTCGTCGACCGCGGACTGCACAGCAGATGAGTCCGTGACATCGAGTTGAGCGGCCCGTGCTCTGTCGCCCAGCGGTGCGGCGGTCCGCTCGGCGGCAACACCGTCTATGTCGGTGCAGACGACGTCGGCGCCGGCTGCGACCAGAGCCCGGCACAACGCAGCGCCGATACCCGATCCAGCACCAGTGACTATCGCCTGCTTGCCGGCGAAACTCATAGCCGAACTTTCTTCGCGCAAGCGTCCCCCTGCCTCCCCTGCGCTGCGCGCGTGGGCCCATCGGGCGGGCGGTACCCCCACATCACTATGCCTCCGCCAATTTCATCACATGACCCAACACATCCGGATACTTCTTCAGGTGTGCGCCGCCGTTGAGGTCGAGCACCTCACCGGTGAGCCATGACGACTTGGGCGAGCAGAGGAACACCACCGCGTCCGCGATCTCCTCCGGTGTGCCTGCGCGTCCGATCGCGGTGTTGTCGACATAGTCCTCGACCAGTCCGGGCACGAGCGACGACCCTGCGGTCAGCGGTGTGTCGACGAAGCCGGGCGCCACAGCGTTGACCCGGATGCCACGCGGCCCCCACTCCATCGCCGCGACCTGGGTGAGCATCGACAGCCCTGCCTTGGCCGAACAGTAGGCGCTCATCCCGACCGCCGGCTGCCGTCCGTTCAGGGAGCTGATCGAGACCAGCGATCCGCCTTCTCGCAGCTTTTGCCCCGCGTACTTGGCGACGATGAATGACCCGTTCAGGCATACGTCGACGACTCCGCGGAACTCGTCGACCGACAGATCGGTGATGAGGCCCAGGCTGCCGTAGCCCGCGCAGTTCACCACTATGTCGAGCGGGCCGGTCTCACTGAAGAGACGTTCCACCGAAGCCTCATCGGTGACGTTCACCTGAGCGGCGGTGTGCGGCGCACCCAGTTCGGCGGCCCGCTCTCGCGCACCGTCGGAGTTGATGTCGGCGATCGTGACCCGGCAGCCGTCGGCGGCCAGTGCCTGCGCCGTCGCCCATCCGATCCCCGACGCCGCGCCGATGACCATGGCGATCCTGGCCGGCTGCTCGTTACCGTCGCTCATCCAGTTGCCCTTTCGACGCCGAGTAGAACGTGTTCTAACTTAGCGCTTTGAGACACTCGACCCGTGGCCGAATTGAAGATGTCGGAATCGATATACGTGGCCGTGCGGCCAGAAGAGCTGTATGCGCTGGTGTCGGACGTGACCAGGATGGGGGAGTGGAGCCCCGTCTGCAAAGCGTGCTGGTGGGATGAGGGGGCAGGCCCGCAGGTCGGCGCCTGGTTCACCGGACGCAACGAGGTCCCCGAGCGCACGTGGGAGACCCGCAGCCAGGTCGTGGCGGCCGATCCCGGCCGTGAGTTCGCGTGGGAGGTCAACGACGGCTGGGTGCACTGGGGTTACACCTTCGAACCCGAGCGCGACGGAACCCGACTGACCGAGCACTGGGAGTTCCTGCCCAAAGGCATCGCAGGCTTTCACGAGCGGTGGGGCGAGAACGCCGAAGCCCAAATCGAGCACCGTCGGGCTATGGCGCAGAGCGGCATACCTGCCACGCTCGCCGCGATCAAGAAGGCCGCCGAGAGCGGCTGACGCACCGGCTTGCCGGACCCCCGACCTGCGGCCCCCGCCAATCGATGGACTGTCCGCTTGTGATGTAGATCACTAACTGACCAAACGACCAATTTGGTCAGTAAGGTCTTGTTGTGCACGAAGACATGTTGAACAAGCCCGGGGGGCCGTTGTTCGAGCTTCCTGAGGTCCGCTCGCCGAGGGCGGCCCGCATTCTTGCGGCAGCCGATGCCCTGCTGCTCGCTCGTGGCAGCAAAGGCTTCACGGTGGCCGATGTGGCGCAGAAGGCCCACGTCGGCAAGGGCACTGTCTACCTGTACTGGGCTACAAAGGAGGATCTGCTACTCGGATTGATTGGGCGGGACTTCCTCGCCGTGGCAGAGGATGCCATAGCCGCACTGAACGCTGACCCACTGTTGGCCCGGCCGTCGCGATTCTGCCCCTACCTGCTGCGTAGCACCGGGCAACGCACCCTTGTCAAAGCCCTTCAAGACAACGATGACGGGTTGTTGGGCATGCTGACCACCCACCCGCGGTCGATGGTGCTGCGCGATGCCCTCGGTCCTGTCGCGCTGTTGAACACCATCCTGCCGTCGTGGCGAACGAACGATCTCGCCAGGACCGACTGGGATCTCGACGAACAGATGGTGGCGCTGAATTCCCTGATCGTCGGATTCCAGTTCGCGGCGCGCGAGCTGGTTGCACCGGTGCCTGCCGTTGATCCGTATTCGGTGATGGCCGCTACGGTCACCGCGGTGCTGGGCCCTGAGCGGGCGACGTCGGCCAAGACCAGGGCGGCTGCGACCGACATCGTTGCGTTCTTTGAGCATGGGCGGGCGACTGCCGTGAATCTCATCGGTCAACCCGTGAACACACGCGCGGACGACGCGACCGTCGTCGCCGTGGAACAGCCGCGTCGATGACTGACCACTCGCCACCATCGAGCACAACAGCCAATCCCCGATCGCGGTGACCGCACGAATGGAGACATTGATGCCGAACAATGCTGTGACAGAGGTCGATTCACGCAGTATCCAGCGCTGGCGCCAGATCCTCTCAGGAACCGCCGACAGGCTGGACCCGGTAGTCGACCTGTGTCGTCCGTATGTCGACGGATTGGACCAATTGCCTGCCGACGGTCGATTTCTGTTGGTGGGCAACCACACCGCCTTCTCCGCCGCCGAGATCCTGATGATCCCCTACTTCGTCCGTAAGGCGATCGGTACCCGCGTACGTCCCCTTGCGGATCGTCAATTCGAGAAGATCCGCGGACCGCAGGCCGACCTGATGGCCGCCTTCGGTGCTGTGATCGGCCGACCAGAGGCCGCGGCCGACTTGATGCGGGAAAACGAGACGATTCTGGTGTTTCCCGGTGGTGGTCGCGAGATCGCCAAGTTCAAGGGCGAGGAGTACCGACTGCGCTGGGACAACCGGTACGGTTTCGCGCGGTTGGCCGTAGAACACCGCTATCCGATCGTCACCGCCGGGTTGATCGGAGGCGACGATGTATATAAGGCCATGTCCAGTCGCGACGGGCGTTGGGGCCGTTTGAGCAGTCACCTCACCACACGCTTCACCGGTCGTTCCGACATGGCCATCCCCCTCACCAGAGGCGTTGGCCCGACGCTGATTCCGCGACCACAGCGCATGTATCTGAGGTTTGGCAGGCCGATCGACACCGAACGGCGAGGGCGCACCCCAGTCGAGAAGTTCGTCGAGACGATAAAGGACGGGGTGCAGGCGGATCTGGAAACGATGCTGACGGAGTTGCAGCAGATCCGCGCGGATGATCCCTATCGGCAACTCAATCCGCTGGCTTGGCGCGCGGCCGCCATGCCAGACCTGAGTAACGCCGATTCCAGTCGATAGCGAGGAACGGAGCGCGCACAGCGCATCGAGTGGCAGGCCGTGATGGGTGAGCCGGTTTGGGTCATTAGCGCGCCCACGATTTCGTGATGTGATCGCGGGTCTGGTCACCGGCCTGTTCTCGATCCCAGAGGCATGGCCTATGCCAGCATCGGCGGATTCAACCCGGATGCCGGCCTCTACTCCGGTGTCGTCTCGAAGATCGTCGGGTCGATGTTCGCCCGTACGGTGCTGATGGTCACCACGCTGACCAGTGCGCTCGCCTTGACGTCACAAAGCGTTTGAGTGCCGCGGGTGTCGACCCGACCAATCCCTCGAACATCGCGGCGCTGGTGCTTGTCGCGGGGGCGGTCATGCTGTTGTTCGGGCTATTGCGCTTCGGGGCGATGATGAACTTCGTCTCGAACGCCGTGATGACCGGTTTCACGACGGGTATCGCGCTGCAGATCATCGCCGGAGTGATCCATGACGCCACCGGCTACCGACCCGACAGTCACAACACCATCGGCAAGTTCTCGACGCCTTCGCCCACGTCGGGTCATGGCAGCTCGGCCCGTGTCTGGTCGCCGTGGCCACCGTCGCGGTATGGGCGGTGTTTCACTTCATCAAGCCGCTGGAGGCCTTCGCGACGCTCATCGCGCTGGTGGTGGTGACCGTAGGAGTCGTCATCGGTTCGGTTGACGTCGAGACCGTCGGCACATCGCATCCATCCCGAATGCGCTGCCACCGTTAGAGATTCCCAATTTCGCCGCCATGCCGCAGCCACTGACAGGCGGCTGGCGGTGGCACTGGTCGGACTCGCCCAGGCCGCGGGCATCTCGGCCGCGGTGCCGAATCCCGACGGTACCCGCCCGAACACGAACAAGGATTTCGTCGCCCAGGGTGCGGCCAACTTGGCCGGCGGCTTCTTCGGCGCGCTGCCGACAGGCGGATCGCTGTCGCGCACCGGGGTGGCCGTCTCCGCGGGAGCGCAGACCCGGTGGGCGGGCATCTTCGCCGGGATCTGGCTGGCAGCACTCGTTTTGGTCGCCGGGTCGTTGGCCGAGCTGATTCCCATGCCGGTCATCGGGGGGCTGATCCTGGTGATCGGGATGGAATTGGTCACCGGCCGCTGGGACGACATCAAGCTGGTGCTGCGCACCGCGCCGCTCTCGGCGGTAGCGATGCTCATCACGTTCGCCGCCACCACGCAACTGCCGCTGCACACCGCGATACTCGTCGGGGCCATCACATCGCTGGTGCTCTACTGCGTGAAAGCCGCTGAGTCCGCTCAGCTGATCGCCTTGCGTTCGGTCGGCGATGACTGGGAGCGCGCCCGGTGCCCGAGCAGGCTCCGAGCAATGAGGTCACCGTGCTGCACTACGCCGGTGTCGGACTGTTCGCCGAGGTGCCCAGGATCGACGAGGAATGGCCGAAGGTGGCCGACTCACGCAATGCGGTAGTGGTGTTGTCCATGGGTGCGCTGCCCGACGTGCCGTCGTCGAAGGTGATCAATGCGCTCACGAAGTGGGCGACCGATCTGCAGCACAACGGCGGCCGGTTGATCATCGCCGGCGTGAGCCCAAAGGTCCGAGCTGTGCTCGATCGTGGCGGCATCGCAGACCATCGTTGGAACCGACAGCATTTTCCCGGCGACTGCCAAGGTGTTCGGCGCATTGGATGAAGCCGTTGAAGCGGGTCGCGAGTGGATCAGTCGCACCGGAAACTAGCGCTTGACGCAGCGGAAGCCGATGTGGCTCATGCCGGTGTCGACCGGCTGCGGCCGGCGGGCAGCCGGGCGATACCGCAGGCAGTAGACGTCGGCGCACAGGAACGATCCACCCTTGACCACCTTGCGCGGCACCTGGAACTGGGGCTGCCGCGGGTCGTAACTATCTGAGGCGCAACAGGGTTGATCGTCGCGGGTTTCGCCGTACCAGTCGGTGGTCCACTCCCAGACATTGCCGGCCATATCGAACAGACCGTAGCCGTTCGAGGGATAGCTGCCGACAGCGGTGGTGCGCCCGTACCCCTTTTCCGGTCGCCACGGGAAGTCGCCGTGCCAGTAGTTGGCCATCCGTTGGCCCGGCGATTCCGGCTCGTCGCCCCAGGTGTACTCCGCACCGACGAGACCGCCCCGTGCCGCGGTCTCCCATTCCGCCTCCGTCGGCAGGGACATGCCGGCCCATGCCGCATACGCTTCGGCGTCTTCGTAGGCGACGTGCACAACGGGGTGATCGGGCCGCTTGCCGATCGATGACAGGGGACCGACGGGATGGCGCCACGACGCCCCCGGCGTCCATGTCCACCACAGGTTGAGGTGCCGAAGGTCCACCGGTCCTTGGGTGCGGGTGAACACCATCGACCCCGGCTGCAGATTCTCGGCGGGTGCGTCGGGGTAGGCCGCGGGGTCCAATGGTCGTTCGGCGACGGTGAGATATACCGTGGCGTCGACGAACTCGGCGAACTGCGTGTTGGTGACGGCCCTCGCCATGATCGAGAACCCGTCGACATCGACCGATCGGGCCGGCGCCTCCTCGGGGTAGTGGCGGTCGGATCCGAGGCAATGGTCTGTCCCGGGATCCGCACGAGGTCGCTACTGGGTGAGGGCATCGTCCACCGTCGCAAAGTAGCGATCTTCTTTTTCGACCCTCTGCCACCACGGCCATCGCTGCGCGGCTCGATGGACGTCCTCGGGCAGCGCAGCGTAGACGATCCGGACACCACTGAGTTCTGCCTCAGCGTCGCGCAGTCCGTCGAGGATGGTCGAGCTGACCGCAGCCTGAGCGGACAGGTCCCACACCACCGTGTCGGGTCGGGGTGAGCACTGCGCGACGAGCGCACGGATGCGATCGACGTTGGTGCGCAGGTTCGCCGTGTAGAGAGCGACGCGAGATTTGATGATCAAGGGATCGGTTGTACTGGAAAGGTCGTTCTCCGGCCCTTCGATCCACCTACCGTCCCGCTCGGTCAGCTGGACGATATGGGCCTTGTTGAGCTCGCGCAGCACGGAGTAGAGCATGAGCACCACGCCTGCGGCGACCGCCGGAAGCAGTCCCGCGGTCAAGCCGAGGATGCTGACGGTGGCCGCAAGGGCGAACTCGTGCTTGTCGAACCGGAACAAGGCGACCAGCGCTTTGACGTCGACCAATCCGATCACCGCGACCAAGACGAGTGCCCCGAGGATCGCCTGCGGTAACTTGCTGAGTACCGGCGCCAACAGTACCGCGACAAGCACGGCCAGGGCCGCCGTGGTCAGACTTGAAACCTGGCTTTTGGCACCCGATTTCAGGTTCATCCCGGTCTGTGAGAACCCCCCGGCGGGGGGTAGCGCATGGAAAAACGCACCGAAGATAGCTGCGAGGCCGTTGGCGGACAGCTCACGATTGGGATCGATCTGAGGCTCATCGAGACGCCGCACGCCCCGGGCGACTGCAAGCGTCTCGAGGAACGCCATCAATGCGATCGCCAACGCGCCGGGAACAAGTTCGGGCAGACGATCGAGCGCAGGTAGCGCCGGGGCGGGAACGCCCCGGGGGACCTCCGGGATGAGCGACACCCCCAACTCCGGTAGCCGAGTGAACGCGGCGAGGGCGATGCCAATTGCCACGACGACAAGTGGAGCGGGAAGAGCAGGCGCCCAGCGAGCCATCGCGAGCAGCACCCCAATGGCACCCGCCGAGACCAGCATGGTGGCGACATTGGCGTGGTCGAGTTGGCGCAACGCCAACCAGACGACCTTGAAGAAGCCGTCTTCATTCGGATCGGGTTGGACACCCAGTAGTTTCGGCAACTGCGACGCGGCGACGGTCAGGCCGACGCCTGCCTTGATACCGATCAGTGTCGCCTGGTTGACGTTCTCTATCACGGAGCCGAGGCGCAGCAGGCGTGCGATCAGCAATATCACACCAACCAGTAGGGTAAGCGTGACCAGTTGAGCCGGCGCGTTCGGCGACCCGGCGACGATGCCCGCACCGAGCATGGTCGACGCAGTCAGGGTGCCGATTGTTGAGGTCGTCGTCACGCTCGCTGTCCGAGAGCCACCGACGACGGCGTAAACCACCAGCGGCACCATGCACGTGTACAAACCGAATTGGACGGGCATGTTGGCGACGCTGGCGTACGCCATTGCCTGAGGTATCACGACGGAACCGGTGGCAAGCCCGGCGATAACGTCCAGTCGCAGCCAGCCACGTCGGTACGGCCTGATCGCAGGCATGCTCACGAGACCCCGAAACTGAGGGGAGATCGCGCTTCCGTTGCTCAAGGTATCCGTGGTTTCGGGGGAGTTGTCAGTCGCCGAAGACGGTCGTCCAGTCGTTCCTGATGCTCACCACGGTCCAGCCGTGTGTCGTGGCATTCCAGGGCTTTCCGCGCCTGCCGTGTAGTCGAATTCACGGTCGGCGTCGTCATGCAGCACCAGCAGCCGCAGAGCAGCGGCGCCCGGCCGTCCCGAGTACTGCAGCATCTCATCGTCGCCGTTGGAGTTACCCGCCGACAGAATGGGGCGCCTGCCGATCCGACTCCAAATCCGTACCGGCTTCTCGGGGCCGTCATCGAAAATATCGAGTGCCGGCTGGATCAGCAGATCGCCGTGCCCCTCGGCCCCTTCGAACTTCAGGCCCTGCGCGCTGCCGACGACACGCTCCGGCGGGATACCGTAGATCGCCGCGGTGATCGGCCGCATGAAATCGCGGCCGCCGCCGGAGACGATGTAGCAGGTGAAGCCGTTGTCCTCGAGATACCGCAACAACTCCACCATCGGTGTGTAGATGCACTCCTGGTAGGGCCGGTTCAGCGTTGGGTGCTTCGCCTCGGCGAAGAAGGCGGCGACCCGCCCTGCATGGTCTTCGACGTTCATCGCTTCGTGCAGGGACATCACCGCCCCCGCAAGTACTTTCAGGTCGGTGTCGTCGCCCTGGTAGTGCTTGGTGATCGCGCCGCCGAACCACTGGAGATCCCCGGCCACAGCGGCCTGGTACGGCTGCTGGCCGGCTAGCGACTCGTCGGCCACGGCCCGCTCGGCGAGCCTGCGAATGATGAAGTCGAGCTGGATGTACATCGGCTTCTCGCACCACAGTGTGCCGTCGTTGTCGAACACCGCGACACGTTCCTCGGTCGCGACGAAATCCGGGCCGTCGGCGGTGATCCGTGCCACGAAGTCGACCAATCGCCGACTTCGTGGGTCCGTCGGTCCACGATTCGAGCATCAGCCGCCCCGAGTGGCCAGGAACTTCTCGAGTTCCTCGACCGCGTTGTTGATGGTGAACGATGCCGGTTCCTGACGCGGCGGGAACTCCTTGAACGTCTCCAGGAACTGGTTGACGATCGCCGAACCGTAGAACATCAGGTAGAGGCGGTCAATGAGCCAGTCCCAGTAGGTGTTCGATGTGACGTCCGCGTGTTCGTAGGGGTCGGTACGCAGATTGAACAGTTTGGGTGCGCGTAGCGGGGTGAAGGGTTCGAACCACACCTGCAGTGTGCCGGGGCAGCGCTGCTCCATGAACACGATCTTCCAATTCTCGGCGCGGATGCCGAGGACGTCTCCGTCGTCGGAGAAGTAGATCATTCCCCGCCGAGGGCTCTGGTCCACTTCGCCCGTGAGGTACGGCAACAGGTTGTAGCCGTCGATGTGCACCTTGTAGGTCGCGTCGCCGGCCTTGTGGCCTTTTTTGAGTTTCTCGACGATGTCGGTATCGCCCGCGGCCGCCAGGAATGTCGGTAGCCAATCATGGTGCTGGACAATCTCATTCGATACCGTGCGCGGCTTGATCTTTCCCGTCCAGCGGATCATCTCCGGAATTCGGAAGGCGCCTTCCCAGTTGGTGGCTTTCTCGCTGCGGAACGGGGTGGTGGCCCCATCGGGCCAACTGTTCGCGTGCGGGCCGTTGTCGGTGCTGTAGATGACGATGGTGTCCTCGGCGATCCCGAGTTCGTCAACGAGATCTAGCAGCGTGCCGACATTGCGGTCATGGTCGATCATCGTGTCGTGGTACGGCGACTGCCAGCGGCCGGCCTGTCCGCGGCTCTCTGGTTTGGTATGGGTGCGGAAGTGCATGTGCGTCATGTTCATCCACACGAAGAACGGAGTGTCCGCCTCGTGCTGACGCCGGATGAAATCCGCACACGCCGAGGTGGTCTCGTCGTCGATGGTCTCCATCCGCATCTTCGTCAGCGGTCCAGTGTCCTCGATCCGTTGCTTGCCGACCGGCCCGTATCGGTCATCGACCTCACCGGAATCCTCCTCGGTCGCCCACGAGTGGATGACGCCACGGGGGAGCAGCGCCTTGCGCAGCAGTGGTGCTTCTTCGGCCGTCGGATAATCCTCATGCTCGGGCTCCTCCTCGGCATTGAGGTGATACAGGTTGCCGAAGAACTCGTCGAAACCGTGCGCGGTCGGCAGAAACTTGTTGAGGTCGCCGAGGTGGTTCTTGCCGAACTGGCCCGTCGCGTAACCCATCGGTTTGAGCAGTTCGGCGATGGTCGGATCCTCCTTTTGCAGGCCGATATCCACGCCGGGCATACCGACCTTGCTCATGCCGGTGCGGTACACGCTTTGCCCGGTGATGAACGACGAGCGCCCGGCGGTACAGCTCTGCTCACCGTAGGAATCGGTGAAAAGCATTCCCTCGTCGGCAATCCGGTCGATGTTGGGAGTGAAGTACCCCATCAAGCCCCGGCTGTAGCAGCTCAGGTTCGAGATCCCGATGTCGTCGCCCCAGATGACGAGGATATTCGGCTTTGAATCAGGCATGCACGATTCCCTTCTTGAATTGTCGTGGCTGTACGCCGGGTCTGGACGATTAGTCGGCCGCCAGGAAGTCCTCCAGCTTCTTGACGATCTGGTCGACGCTGAAGCTGGCCGGTGGGTGCCGTGGCGGAAACTCCTTGAACGTCTCGAGGAACTGTGCCGCCATTGCGGTGGCGTAGAAGACGAAGAAGTCGTGTCGCAGGAACCACTCGTAGTATGTGTTCGATGTGATGTCGGCATACTCGAACGGGTCGGTGCGAAGGTTGAACAGCTTGGGTACCCGCAGCGGCGTGAACGGCTCTGCCCAGGTCCGAAGGGTGCCCTGGCATCGCTGCTCGGCGAAGACGATCTTCCAGTTCTCGAAGCGCATTCCGACCAGTTCCGCGTCGTCGTTGAAGTAGAAGAATCCGCGCCGCGGACTGTGTTCGACTTCGCCCATCAGGTACGGCATCAGGTTGAACCCGTCGATGTGCACCTTGTATTCGGCGTCACCGATCTTGTAACCCTTCTTCAGCTTGTCGCTGACATCGGGGTCGCCCGCGGCGGCCAGCAATGTCGGAAGCCAGTCGTGGTGCTGGATGATGTCGTTGGATACCGTGCCCGCCTTGATCTTGTCTGGCCAGCGGATCAACTCCGGAACTCGGTAAGCACCTTCCCAGTTCGTGTTCTTCTCACTGCGGAACGGCGTGGTACCTGCGTCCGGCCACGAGTTGCGATGGGGGCCGTTGTCGGTTGAGTAGATGACGATGGTGTCGTCGGCGATGCCGAGTTCGTCGAGTACGTCGAGCACTGTGCCGACGTTGCGGTCGTGGTCGATCATCGCGTCGTGGTATTCGGACTGCCACAGTCCAGCCTGTCCCTTGCTGCCGGGCTTCAGGTGTGTGTAGAGGTGCATGTGGGTGAAGTTGCACCAGACGAAGAACGGGTTGCCTTCGCCGTGCTGCCGCTTGATGTAGTCGACGGTGCGGTCGGCGATGTCGTCGTCGATGGTCTCCATGCGCTTGGCGGTCAGCGGTCCGGTGTCCTCGATGGTCTGCTTGCCGACCGGGCCGAACTTCTCGTCGTCGGGTTCGGTCGACACCTCGTCGGTCACCTTGCAGTCGAGTACACCTCGTGGCAGCGCCGTGTCGTAGAGCCTCGGGAATTGATCCTTGTGCGGGTAGTCGAACTGCTCGGGCTCCTCCTCGGCATTCAGGTGATAGAGATTGCCGTAGAACTCGTCGAACCCGTGCACCGTCGGCAGGTATTTGTTCAGATCACCGAAGTGGTTCTTGCCGAACTGACCCGTCGCATAGCCGAGTGGCTTGAGCAATTCGGCGATGGTGGGGTCCTCGGCGGCCCAGCCGATGTCCACGCCGGGTACGCCGACCTTGCTCATCCCAGTGCGGTAAACGCTTTGTCCACTGATGAACGCCGCGCGGCCAGCGGTGCAGCTTTGCTCGCCGTAGGAATCGGTAAAGCGCATGCCCTCGCTGGCGATGCGGTCGATGTTCGGGGTGCGGTACCCCATCATTCCGTCGCTGTAGCAGCTGAGGTTTGAGATGCCGATGTCGTCGCCCCAGATCACCAGAATGTTGGGTTTGCCGTTCGGCATGGATTACTCCTTCCAGCAGGTCGTCAAGACGAACGCTATGCGGTGTCAAGACAAGTCGTGCTGGAAAGAGAAGCTTCTCAGCAGATACTTACGCCGCGAGAGCATCGGCGGCCCGCGGAAAGTGATGCCGGATCCGCAGAAATAACCACAGTGCATGCCGACCGCCGTCATCAATTGATGACGGCGCCGAGCGACGGGTCTACCCCTCTAGCGGTGCGGCCGCAACATTGACCGCCGGGTCCTTGCCCGCGGCCTTCATCTGGTGGAACAGGTCGACGTAGTACGGCAGGCACTCGTCCATCGCCTGCTTGGTGGTGAACAGCGGCTGGTATCCGAGATCACGCTTGGCCTTGGCGATGGAGAAGTAGTTGTCGAGGTACAGCCGTTCCACCCCAAGGGGTTCGATCATCGGCTTGGGTATCCCGAACTTGAAGTGGAACCACTGCCACGCCAGCATCGCGAATAACACCAGCCGTCCGGGCACCCGGATCTTCGGATAGCGCTGACCGCACGCCTCCACGACCGGCCGGGAGAACTCGAACATGTTGATCGGCTCGCCGTCGTTGATGAAGTACGCCTGGCCGGGTGCGGTACCGCTGGGCACCAGATGCTGGGCCGCGAGGATGAAGCCGTGAATCAGGTTGTGTACGTATGAGTTGTCGAGCTTGACGTTCTTGCCGCCGACCAGCACCTTGACGTGGCCCGCGAGCACGCTCTCGAACACCTTGCGGAACATCGTCTGGTCGCCGCGGCCCCAGATGCCGCTGGGTCGGATCGAGCAGGTGAGCAGACCCGCTCCGTCTTTGCCGCCATTGGCGGCGAGCACGAACTTTTCCGCGACAACCTTGGTCTCGGTATAGAGGTCGTTGAATCGCTCGGTGTAGGGCAGGGTTTCGTCGCCGCCGGAGATCTTCTTGCCGCCCATGACGACGCTGTTGGAGGCGGTATACACGAATCGCTTCACCCCGGCCGCCTGCGCGGCATGCACGAGATTCTCGGTGCCGGTGACGTTCACCGAGAAGCTGCGCTGCCGGTATTCCTCGGTGACCGATGCGCCGCCCATCAAGTCGATGATCGCGGCGGTGTGGAACACGGTGTCGACGCCGGCCACTGCCGCGGCCACGGTCTCGGGATCGCAGATGTCGCCCTCGATCACCTCAAGCCGCGGATGAGCGGGCAGTGGGGATGGAGCGCGGTCGAACGAGCGGACCTCGTGTCCGCGGTCCAGCAGTTCGGTCACCAGGTTGGCGCCGACGAATCCGGAGCCACCGGTGACGAGCACGCGGCCGAGTTCGGTGGTCAACGTTGAATCACCCATGCCCGGAAGCGTAACTGAAACGTGTTACAGTTTCGACCCCCAATGCGGGTATTCCTTCCGATTTCAACTTTCTTCCGGCTCCTTGGCGGCCAACGCGTCCTCCACTCGCTTGCGGGCTCCCGCGAGGTGCTCCTCGCAGCATTTGGCCAGTTCTTCGCCTCTTTCCCACAACTTCAGCGATGCATCCAGGTCCAGCCCACCCTGCTCCAGCTGCTGCACCACCGCGACGAGCTCGTCGCGGGCTTCTTCGTACCCCAGCTCACTAATGGGCTTCATTTGGATGCTCCTTCCGGACCGTCGCTGACCGCCGTGACTGCACCGTCGGCCACCCGGACCCGCAGCCGGGTGCCATTGGGGGCATCGGCAGTGGTGCGCAGGACCGCAGTATCGGGCAGCGTCTGCACGACCGCGTAGCCGCGGGCCAGCGTGGCCGCCGGTCCAAGTGTGGCCAGGCGGGCCGACAGATGCCCGACCCGGTCGGCTTCGGCGGTCACCAAGCGCGTGATGTCACGTCGGGCCGCAGTACGGGCGCGGTGCACTTCGTCGGACCGAGCGGTGAGCGCGGCCAGCGGCGCGGCGAGCACCGGCCGATTGCGCAGCTGGTCCAGGTGGTGTTGTTCGCGGTGCACCCAGTTGCGCAGTGCGCGACCTGCACGCCTACACAGATCCCGGACGAGCGCCTGTTCGGCGGCGGCATCGGGGACGATGCGTTTTGCGGCGTCGGTGGGTGTGGCCGCGCGCAGGTCGGCGACCAGATCGCATATCGGATTGTCGGGTTCGTGGCCGATGGCGCTGACCACCGGCGTTGTGCACCTTGCGATTTCCCGGCACAGCGTCTCGTCGTAGAAGGGCAGAAGAGCGTCAATGTCACCGCCACCGCGGGCGATCACGATCACGTCGACGTCGGGATCGGAGTCGAGGTCGCGAAGCGCTTCGACGACCTGGGCAACGGTGTTGGGACCCTGTACCGCCGTGTTGCGGATTGCGAATCGCACTGCAGGCCAACGACTCTGCGCCACAGAAACCACGTCGCGCTCTGCTGCCGAGGCCCGTCCGGTGATGAGTCCCACCGTGTTCGGGAGGAAGGGAAGCGGCCGTTTGAGGCGTGGATCGAACAAGCCCTCGGCCTCGAGCAGTTTGCGGAGGCGTTCGATGCGCTCGAGCAGCTCACCAAGGCCGACGGCGCGAATCTCGGTCACGCGCAACGAGACAGTGCCTCGAGCGGTGTGGAACGCGAGCTTGCCGTGCATGATGACCTGCACACCCTCGGTCAGTTTGACCGGTGCGTTCTCGACGAGATCTCGGGGGCAGACCACCGACAGCGACATGTCGGCGGCTGGGTCGCGAAGCATGATGAAGGCAACGGTGGGTCGCAGGTTCAGCTGGGCGATCTGGCCTTCCACCCACACCGTGCCGAGCTTGTCGATGTACTTCGCGACGCGGGTGGAGACCGCGCGCACCGGCCAGGGATTGTCGGGGGATTTACCCGGCTCGGCGTCACTCATCGCCGAGGCGGTCACTTCGCGGTCGCGCGGGTGATCCTGTTGGACAGCAGCGTCTGGAAGGGTGCGCGTGCCTTGGTGGAGTCCTCGTATGCCAGCAGCGTCTCGAGATCTGCGACGCGCAACGACGTCAGCCGGGCACGCAACTGCGCCAGGGTGAGCGACTCGTATTCGAGCTCGTCGACGATCTCGGGTGCGCTTGCCGACGTCGACCGTGCCACCGGTGCGGGCTCCGCGTCCCTGCCGCCTTCGGGTTCGCCTCCGGTGAAGAGAGCGAAACGACCCTCCGTCAGCCGTTCGCCGTCCAGGACCGGCGCAATAGGTGCCTCACCCTGGTCCTCGTCGAAGGTCGCCCACTCGGGCTGCTCGTCCTTCGGCGGGAAAAGCGATTCGAGAGCTTCGTCACCCTTGATGACCAGGTCGGCAACATCCTGCTGCATCTTCATCACGAGGTGCGCGATCTGACTTGCCACAGTCATCGGATACGTGAGGATCGTCTGCGGAATCTTGCGGGTTTCCTCGACGGCGGTCACAGCCGCGCCTACCAGCAGTCGGACCCCGTATGGTGCGGTTGCCATGGCCTCTACCCTACGGTTGGCCTCTTGAGCCCGCGTGTCAGTACCCTTGGAACCATGCCACCGACTATCAACATGGGGATTCCGGGCGCTTCGAGCTCGGTCACCGGTGGCGTCACGGGTAAGCGGGTGCTGCTGGCCGAACCGCGCGGATACTGCGCCGGGGTCGACCGCGCTGTGGAGACCGTCGAGCGAGCACTGGAGAAACACGGCGCGCCGGTGTACGTGCGGCACGAGATTGTGCACAACGTGCACGTCGTGGAGACGTTGGCCAAGGCGGGCGCGATCTTCGTCGACGAGACCGACGAGGTGCCCGAGGGCGCAATCGTCGTGTTCTCCGCCCACGGCGTGGCCCCGACGGTGCATCAGAACGCCGCAGAGCGCAGCCTGAAGGTCATCGACGCCACCTGCCCGCTGGTCACCAAGGTGCACAACGAGGCCAAACGGTTCGCGCGCGACGACTTCGACATTCTGCTGATCGGTCATGAAGGCCACGAAGAGGTCGTCGGCACCGCGGGCGAGGCGCCCGACCACGTCCAGCTTGTCGACGGTCCCGATTCCGTCGACAACGTCACGATCCGCGATGAGAACAAGGTGATCTGGCTCTCGCAGACCACGCTGAGCGTGGACGAGACGATGGAGACCGTACGCCGCTTGCGGGAACGCTTCCCGACGTTGCAGGATCCGCCCAGCGACGACATCTGCTACGCCACCCAGAACCGTCAGGTCGCGGTCAAGGCGATGGCACCGGAGTGTGAGCTGGTGATCGTCGTCGGGTCACGCAACTCGTCGAACTCCGTGCGGTTGGTCGAGGTGGCGC
Source organism: uncultured Actinomycetota bacterium (assembly GCA_963843135.1). Taxonomy (GTDB): domain Bacteria; phylum Actinomycetota; class Actinomycetes; order Mycobacteriales; family Mycobacteriaceae; genus Mycobacterium. Next base: position 303,424 of record CAWJJA010000009.1, on the reverse strand, counting down.
TGAACGCCGGCTCCGATGCCGCTCATCTGGTCGACTACGCCGAGGACATCGACCCTGCCTGGCTCGAAGGCGTCACGAATGTGGGTGTGACCTCCGGCGCATCGGTGCCCGAACTGCTCGTGCGCGGAGTCCTGGAGCGGCTCGCCGATTTCGGCTACGACACGGTGCAGCCGGTCACGACGGCCAACGAGACGCTGGTTTTCGCCCTGCCCAGAGAGATCAGGCCCGCCCGCAGCTAGCGGGTCAGATGTCGTACTGCCAGCTTTCTATCGCCCGGTCGCGGGGGTCCCGTCGCGGCGCGCGGTCGTCGCCTTCTTCTCCACCCCGGTAGCGCACCCGCGACACCGGGTGATGGGTGCCGTTGCCGCTGCTGCCGTGCGACAGCGGCGGCTGCTCGTCGTCGTAGCGGCGCCGCCGCTCGGGCCGCTCGTATCCGGTGCGGCGATCGGGGGGTGGCATCGCTCGGCGCTGACCCGACCCGGAGCGGGGCCTGCGACGCGGTTCGTTGGGCGGCTCGCCGTGCCTGTTGGGGCGTGGACGGCGTGGCCGTTCGTGCACGGGTTCGATGATCTCCGTCTGGGGAGGGCGGGCGTGGCGCGACCGCGAGGGCGCCGAGCGGCTCGAGGGTTTGCCGCTGCGGCTCGTGGATCGGCTCGGACGCGGCGTGGCGCTTCGTCGGCGGGGCGGGCTTTCGGCTTCGTCGCCCGCTTCGCGGCCCGCCAGCAGCGCGGAGACCTTGGCCATCAACGCCGATGCCAGACCGCCGCCACTCGGCTCGTCTTCGGCTGTCGCGTCGGGCGCGCCCCGACGTGACGACATTCCGAGGTACCAGCGGGCCATCCCGATGAGCAGCACGATTGCGGAGGTGAAGAACATCAGCGGGAAGCGTTCGATCAGCGGGTACGCGCAGTTGATCAGTGTGTCTTTGAGATTCGTGAGCTGGCTGTCGGTGAAGACGAAGTATGCGATCGGAACGGCGCCGAACAGCAGCAGTGGCGGCTGGATGACGGCGGTGAAGATCCCGGCCTGCCGGACCGCCAGCACCGCGAGGATGCAGCCGACCACGTAGGTGCCGGCAAACACGGCGGTCAGCTCTTTGGCCCCGGAGCCCGCGTCGTAGGCGAATCCGATCGCCATCAAAGTCGCCGCGATGAGCACAGCGCCCCACCAGGGAACGCCTGGGATATTTGGGTGCGCGGAACGATGGTCGGCGGTGACGGCCGACCGGGCGCGCTGTGCTGACACACGTAGACCGTACCGGCTATTGCTTAGCGAGGCTGTCAGCTCGCTGCTGGCGTGCCCGCCGAAGTCTCCTAGACTCTGGACCCTGTGAGCCTGAATCTCGGAATCGTCGGACTGCCCAACGTCGGTAAGTCGACGCTCTTCAATGCGTTGACGCGGAACGACGTGCTGGCGGCGAACTACCCCTTCGCGACGATCGAGCCGAACGAGGGCGTCGTCGCGCTGCCCGATCCGCGACTCGTCGAGCTCGCGAAGATGTTTGACTCGGAAAAGATCGTCCATGCGCCGGTCACGTTCGTTGATATCGCCGGGATTGTCAAAGGGGCCTCCGAGGGCGCCGGTCTGGGAAACAAGTTCCTGGCAAACATCCGCGAGAGCGATGCGATCTGCCAGGTGGTGCGGGTGTTCACCGACGACGACGTGGCGCACGTCGACGGCCGCATCGACCCGAAGTCCGATATCGAGGTGATCGAGACGGAGCTGATCCTCGCGGACATGCAGACGCTGGAGCGCGCACTGCCACGACTGGAGAAGGAGGCGCGCACCCATAAGGACCGCCGCCCGGCGTACGACGCGGCCGTGGCGGCGCAGGGGACCCTCGACGGCGGTACGACATTGTTCGCTGCGGGTGCCGATGTGTCGGCGTTGCGGGAGCTGAATCTCCTGACGACCAAACCATTCCTCTACGTGTTCAACGCCGACGAGGGTGTGCTCACCGACGATGCGCGGGTCGCTGCGTTGCGAGAGATGGTGGCGCCCGCGGACGCGGTGTTCCTCGACGCCAAGATCGAGGCGGAACTACAGGAGCTCGACGACGAGTCGGCCGCCGAGCTGTTGGAATCGATAGGTCAGACCGAGCGGGGCCTGGATGCGTTGGCGCGGGCAGGTTTTCACACGCTGCGCCTGCAGACTTATCTGACGGCGGGCCCGAAAGAGTCGCGTGCGTGGACGATTCATCAGGGCGACACCGCGCCGAAAGCCGCCGGGGTCATTCACACCGACTTCGAGAAGGGCTTCATCAAGGCCGAGATCGTCTCGTACGACGATTTGATCGAGGCCGGATCGATGGCCGCAGCGAAGGCGGCGGGCAAGGTACGCATGGAGGGTAAGGACTACGTGATGACCGACGGCGACGTCGTCGAGTTCCGGTTCAACGTCTAACGACGTGCCGCGCTGGCCGAGTCTTCGGCTGTGGGCATTGTGTCAGTAGTCGGCGAATCCACCGCCAATCTTGAACTGGGAGTACGCCAACGCACATGTGCGCTCCATCGTGAGTTGGCCCACCCGATTCGTACTCTCACCTAAGGTGAGAGTAGAGTTCCGCGGGGCGGATGCCAGCGTGACCCGCACCCACCGGGCCGCAGAGTCCGACGGGTTCGCATCGACGCGACTGCCCCCAATCTCTCCGAATCAACGTCTCGGCGCGTTGAACCGCGCCCAATTGAATGGAATGCCTTGCCTTCTCAACAAATGACCTCTTCTTCGAATGTGCGTGAGGCGGGTGATCCAAGTACGTCGGTAATCGCGGCCCTGCGGTCGCCACGACGACTCAGAACTGAGGTCCTGGCCGGCCTGGTCGTGGCGCTGGCTCTCATCCCGGAGGCGATCTCGTTCTCCATCATCGCCGGGGTCGATCCGCGAGTGGGCCTGTTCGCCTCCTTCACGATGGCAGTGACCATTGCAATCGTTGGTGGTCGCCCTGCAATGATCTCGGCAGCGACCGGTGCGATCGCGTTGGTCATCGCTCCGCTGGCCCGCCAATACGGTCTCGACTACTTCGTCGCGGCTGTTCTGCTTGCGGGCGTCTTCCAGATTCTGCTCAGCGTGCTCGGTGTCGCGCGCCTGATGCGATTCATTCCACGCAGCGTGATGGTCGGTTTCGTCAATGCCCTTGCGATCCTGATCTTCACTTCGCAGCTGCCCCACCTGCTGGGTGTGCCCGCGCTGGTGTACCCATTCGTGGCCGTCGGTTTGGTCATCATGGTTTTCCTGCCGAAGTTGACGACGATCGTTCCGGCACCTCTGGTTGCCATCGTTGTTCTCACCGTTGCAGCGATTGTCTTCTCAGTGCGAATCCCCACCGTCGGCGACGAAGGGGAACTGCCCTCCAGCCTGCCCGCGTTGTTCTTCCCCAACGTGCCACTCACTCTCGACACTCTGGAGATCATCGCCCCGTACGCGCTGGCGATGGCTTTGGTCGGGCTCCTGGAATCGTTGATGACGGCCAAACTGGTCGATGACATCACTGACACCCACAGCAACAAGACCCGCGAAGGCTGGGGCCAGGGCGTTGCCAACGTCGTGACCGGCTTATTCGGTGGCATGGGCGGATGCGCGATGATCGGCCAGACCATGATCAACGTGAAGGTCTCTGGTGCCCGCACCCGCATCTCGACATTCCTCGCGGGATTGTTTCTACTGGGACTGGTGGTTGGCCTGGGCGACATCGTGGCATTGATCCCGATGGCAGCTTTGGTCGCGGTGATGGTCATGGTCTCGGTCGGCACGATGGACTGGCACAGCATCAAACCCTCCACACTGCGCAGGATGCCGCGCAGCGAAACACTGGTGATGCTCGCCACCGTCGTAGTAACCGTCGCCACCCACAATCTCGCCTACGGCGTCATTTTCGGTGCACTTACCGCGATGGTGCTCTTCGCCCGCCGCGTCGCCCACCTAGTCAACGTGGAACAGGTCGAAAACGCAGAGGGCACAAGCGATGTCACGCTCGACACGGTCACCTACCGGGTGACGGGAGAACTGTTCTTCGCGTCCAGCAATGATCTGGTGTACCAGTTCAACTATGTGGACGACCCGAGCAACGTCGTGATCGACATGTCGGAGTCGCACATCTGGGATGCCTCCACCGTCGCGGCCCTCGACGCGGTAACCACCAAGTATCACGCGAAGGGCAAGCACGTCGAAATCATTGGCCTCAACAGCGACTCGGCTGACCGTCACGACCGGCTTTCCGGCAGGCTCGGTGAGGGACATTGACCAAGCGCGTACCGCTCGATGCCGGCGGACAGATGCAGATCGGCCTAGTCGCCGCCCGTACAGAACTATCCATCACCACCGTGCGGCATTACGACGAGGTCGGACTCGTCACACCATCGGCCCGCTCGACCGGAGGTTTCCGCCTTTACACCGAATCCGATGTCGAACGGCTACTGGTGATCCGGCGGATGAAACCGTTGGGCTTCACTCTGGCTGAGATGAAGGATCTGCTGGACTCACTCGATGTTCTTGTCAGCGACAGCGCAGCACAGAAGCGGCGCGTCGCCGCAGCACGACTCCTCCAGCAGTGCCGGTCAAAGACCGAACAGAGTGCCGCGAAGCTGAGGAAACAACTCGCCTACGCCGAAGAGCTGAGCGAGCTGCTCGCAGCTCGAGCCAATAGTGCCCTCGGCTAACTCGGCATGCCAGGGGATTCACCCGATTCTGGCAAGGACTCGTCTAGTCGGCTAGCCCTGCTCGATGAAGGAAAATACGAAAATCATGGACAGCAACCCGAAGATGGCGAGCGCGGACAGAAGATCGCCCCATTGGAACGGGTAGAGCTCGCCGTCGATCGACAGCACCAGCACCGTTTCGATCACACCGAACAACACGAAGAATGAGCCGATTAAAGTACGGGAAACCTTGCGATGCAACGCGGTACGCCGCATCTCGATCAAGACGGTCAACAGCAGCAATGGCAGTATCTGCGCCAACGCCGACGCCGTCGGGCCATCCATCACCACGATCGTCACGTGTCTGCTCCGCTCATCGCATCGGGACGCTATCAGGCGATGGCGCCGTCAGCCAGGAACTCGACGGCGCCGTCACCCGATGCAATAGCCAGGCCGGCGGCACGGCCATCGCCAGCGTGACCACGAAGACCATCGACCACGAACCGGTGAAGACCGGCCACCGCAAGACCGACGCCATCACGATTTCCATCACGATCACGTGTAGCAGGAAAAGCTCGTAGGAAATCTCCCCCAGCCAGACGATGGGAGCGGCACTAAGTAGTCGTTCGAATCCGTCGCTTCCACTCAGCACCAACGGTGCGACGACCGCACAGGCGATGGTGGCGTACAGGGCGACCTTCATCAGGCTCTGCCACAGCGTGACGTCACCGTAGGGCACGACCCCGGCGATCGACGTGGACACGACCAGATAACTCACCGCCGCGAGCGGCCCTGCGATCAGCAGTGCCACCCGCGCGCCGACGGCCTGCAACACCGCCAGGCTCATCCCGCCGACGAAGTAGAGCAAGTGGGCGGGCAGCCACATGCCGGCCGAGCTGGGGAGCCAGTCGGTGGAGTTTTGCAGCCACAGCCACAGCGGTGTGACCGTGGCCAGCCCGCACAGCCCCGCCAGCAGCAGCCCCGGCCGCCAAGCACCCTTGCACAACCCCGTCAGTAGAAGGACCGCCAAGAACGGCAATACCGCGTAGAAGGCGAATTCGACTGCCAGACTCCAGGTCTGGGTCAGGCCCTGGTGCATCACGAAGAAATAGACCGGTTCGTAGATCTGCGTCAAGGTGAGATGGTGCAGCAGACCTACCCAGGTGTGCCCGGGATTGGGTCCGGCGTCGCGGAATTGGTACAACGTATACGCGACCGCAACGACGATAAGATATGCCGGCGCTATACGCCGCACGCGACGAATTGCATAGCGGCTCAATGACGGTAACGATGTCCCGGACGCAGCCGCGCGCACCCACGGGCGGAACAACAAGAATCCCGACAAGACGAAGAAGATCGGAACGCCGATCTCCAAACGCGCGAAGAGCGCACCGGCGTAGCCGTTCGTGAGCTGCCCGGTGCCATACGCCGCGTGAGTCCCGATGATCAGCAGCGCCGCGACTGCCCGCAGACCGGTGAGCGAAGCGGCTCGATCCGCGGGTATGAAAAGTCGCGGACTCTCCATAGGTATCTCTCAGTTCACTCTCAGATGGTCAAGGCAAGATGGGCTAATCAACTGTGAATTTTGAAGATTCAGGAGCGAACAAGACGTCATGACCAACACTGCCCCGCGTGGCCCGCGGCACCCTTACCATCCGCCCTACTGCGGATCACGTTACGGGACAGGCACACCCGAGTGACGTCAGGACAATGTATCGCTCTCCTTTCGACTGGCGCTACCGGGGACCAGCAGTTGTGGCACCTCCCTATGAGCCGTATCACTCTGCGCATCAGGAAGTTACGGGCCCGATTCCGGTTCCGAAGCAGAAGCGATCACGTAACCGAATCGTGATGATAGGCGGAGCCCTCGCCGTCGCCGTGGTGAGCGGAGGGGTCGGAGCGGCTGCGGTAGCAACCCAGTCAGAGCCTTCGGCCGTCGCACAGACTGCCGTCGCCGACAAGCCGTTTGCCACGCCGGCGGCGAATGCAGCCGCCGGATCGGTGGAACAAGTTGCCGCCAAGGTGATGCCCAGTGTGGTCAAGCTTCAGATCGACACGGGCAAGTCAGAGGGGTGAGGGTTCAGGCATCGTGCTCAGCTCGGATGGCCTGATCCTGACCAACAATCACGTTGTCGCCGAGGCCGCCGCCCCGTCGGGCTATGGGAGTCCTCGCGACATTCGAGCCACCGTCAGCTTCTCCGACGGCCGGACCGTTCCGTTCGAGGTGGTCGGGACCGATCCTGCAGGTGATATCGCCGTCGTTCGCGCCCAAGGTGTTTCGGGCCTCACGCCCATCGCCATGGGCTCTTCCGCCGATGTGCAGGTCGGCCAGGAAGTCGTCGCCATCGGCTCACCGCTGGGCCTGCAGGGAACCGTGACAACGGGGATCGTCAGCGCGCTGAACCGTCCAGTCTCCGCCGGAGATGGTTCCGGCGAGGCAACCTCGGTGATCGATGCCATCCAAACCGACGCAGCGATCAACCCGGGCAATTCCGGCGGAGCCCTGGTGAACATGAGTGGCGAACTGATCGGGGTGAACTCCGCTATCGCGACGCTCGGTGGCGGTGGTCAAGAAGGTTCCGGGCCGCCCAACGGCTCGATTGGACTCGGCTTTGCCATCCCCTCCGATCAGGCGAAGCGCATCGCCGACGAGTTGATGTCGAACGGTACGGCCACCCACGGCTCGCTAGGCGTGCAGCTCAGCAAGGACCCCGCCGCCGGTGGCGCAACGATCGCCAAGGTGGTGCAGGGAAGCCCCGCCGCCGCGGCCGGGCTGTCCAGTGGCGCAGTGATCACCAAGGTCGACGACCGTGTGATCGACGGCCCCGAGGCGCTGGTCGCCGCGGTCCGTTCGAAAGCCCCCGGTGACACCGTGACGCTCACCTACGTCGACGAGTCGGGCGCGGCGCAGACCACCCAGGTGACCCTCGGACAGGCCTAGCCTTCGCCCATCGGCTGCCGCGGATACGACAGCGTCGCGTCGATGACGATGGAATACGAGTCGACCTGCTGCTTCACCCGATATGTGAACCCGCACAGTTACATCGACATTCAGCCGGGCGTCACCTTGCAGGCGAGGAGAACACTGCCGCGCCGGTGATCGGCTATGACCCCAGGTCTTCGTGCTCGGCGACGGCGATAGACGCGAAATATGCGACGGCAAGCGCCATGGCGGTGCCGAGTAACCAATGCGATGGGCGCTTGATGGACATGCGGATCAGACTGTGACGTGGGCCTTGGAGGATTCTTGGAAGCGGTGCCTCCGGCGGCAACGAGATAGGGCACAATCGCGCACGTGACCCCGCCGCAACGCCCCGATGAACCCGATTGGCGCGGCCGGGCCACCACACCGCCGGACCCGGCGACCCAGCGTCTGCCCGCGGCCGGACGCCAGGAGCCGCCGACCGACCAGCTCCGTGCGGTGGGTCGTCGAAACCCGCTCACCCGGCCGAACCGCAGAGTCCGGCTGGCGCCGTCGCCGGCCGACGCCAGTCCGACCCAGATAATTCCGCCGGTAAAGGCGCCACCGCCACCGTCGTTCGCCGACAGCCTGCGGGCCCCGCGTCGCCGCAGTCGCCAGTCGATCGTCTTGATCGTCGTCATCGGGCTCGCCCTGTTGGTGGGCGGGCTGGCCGGCGCCGAACTCTACGCACGGCACCGCGCGGAAACGATCCTGGTGGAGGTCGCCGAATGCGTCGTCGAGGACGGCGCCGCCGTATCGTTCGGTGTGAATCCGCCCTTTCTGTGGCAGTACCTCACAGGCGACTACACCAATATCTCGGTCACCACTGACGGGAAGCGGGTGCAGAGCGCCAACGGGATGACGGCCGAGGTCACCCTCGCGGATGTGCGGCTGCACGAATCCGGAGATTCCAAGGGCACCATCGGCGCGCTCAACGCGACACTGCGTTGGAAGTCCGCCGGAATCAAGGACACCGTCGCCGAAAACCTGCCCGGCGTCGGCAATCTCGTCACCGGAGTGCACACCGACCCCGCCGCGGGGACGGTGATTCTGGAGGCCGGCGACAACAACGTCACCGCCAAGCCCATCGTCACCGACGGTGATCTGAACCTGGAGGTTCTCGAGGTCACGGGTCCGCTGCCGAAGGACGCGGTGCAGACCGCACTCGATGGACTGACCAAGAAGCTGAACGACAACTACCCGCTCGGGATCCACGCCGATAGCGTCGAAGTGACCGATGCCGGCGTCGTCGGGAAGTTCTCCAGTCACAACGCCTCGATCCCCGACGGGGACGCCAACCCCTGCTTCGCGCGCCTCTAGCCTCCGGACTCCGGGACCACGACGGCGATTTCGTCGCCGAGCTTGTATCCCGGCGCCAGCGGCAGCTGGTCACCGCTCCAGAACACACCTGGGTCGAACCAGTTGTAATGCTTTTCCGTGGACAGCAATCCCATCTCCTCGTAGGCGATGGCGACAGTTTCGGCGCAGTACGCCGTCTCCAGGCCGACCTGCAGTTTCTCTTTCTTCCGTTTCTGTGTCGCCTGACGAACCTTGCTGTGCACGAACGGAATTCCCCGGGTGAAATCGGCGGTGTTCAACCGGCCGCGAAACCACCGGCCGGTCAGCTTCGCCGTGCTCGGAAACGGTGTGCCATCCATGCGGGCGACCACTTTGAGGGCGCGGTCCTCCTGGTCGCGGCTGGCGTATGGCGTCAGCTCGCGAAACCAGCAGCGTTGGTGATAGTTGTGCACCCAACGCTGGACGACCTGGCGTGCGTCGTTGAGCTGAACTCCGCGGTGATTTCCGCCTGTCCACATGTCGGTCAGCTTGTCGCCCAATTCGGCGTGCCAGATCAGCGGCGGCAGATCCTCGATCGCGATCGTCATCCCGACATGGTTTACCGGGCTGTTGCTCATTGTCTGAATCGCGCGATCAGGCCCTGAACTGCCCCGGAACAGCCAGAGATCACCGGTGCGGGTCTCGTCGAGGGCCTTGGCCAGCGATACCGAACTTGGATTCACACACGCAGCTTAGGCAGACTCTCGGTATGCGTGGCATCTGGAAGTGGATCGGACTGGCCGGAGTCGCCGGCGTGGTGGCGAGTGGAGCGCTGGTCGCACGCGACCAACGTCGTCGCAATGCCTACACTCCCGACGACATCCGCGCGCGGCTGCACAAGCGCGTGGCCGAAGCCGACTCCGCCGACTAGGCGGCGACGGCGTAGAGCCGGTGAATGCCGCTGAATCCCTTCAGATCAGCGTCGCGGCCGTCGTCGAACTCGAAGCCCTCGAGGTCGATGAGCGCGTCGCGGACCACCTCGCTGACCAGTACCTCACCGCCGTCGGCGGCACTTGCCACGCGGGCGGCCATCGCGACATTGCGACCGAAGAGATCGTCGCCGCGGCGCACCGACTTGCCCATGTGGATCCCGATACGCACCCGAATCCCGTTGGACTCCCTGCGAAGTGATCGCTGGATGTCGAGGCTGCACCGCACGGCCTCGTCAGGTTGGGCGAAGGCCACCATGAAACCGTCGCCCTGGCTCTTCACGACATAACCCGAATACTTAGTGACATGCCTGCGCACCATCTTGTCGTGTCTGCCGATCAGCCTGACCCAGGCCCGATCCCCGATGCGTTCGTTGAGCGCCGTCGACTCCTCGATATCGGAGAACAGAATCGCGACCCGGCCGCTGGGCGCCAGCCGGGCCAGGTCAGGACGTTCGACCTCGGCCCAGTCCGCGAGGTCTTCGATCGAGGAGCGCATGGCGGCTCCGAACCCGTCCTTGCGCAGGATGTTGGCCGTCTGCCACACGGTCTTGACGGCCTCGCGTCCACCGGTGAGCAGCATGTTTCTGGTGTCGACACGGCTTCGCAGCTGCTCGAGTTCCTCGCGTTCGCGGTTGCGCTGCACGTAGAGCACGATCAGCGCGACCGCCTCCACCGCGGCGACCGCACCGAGCACGTAGGCCGCGATCTGTGCACCCATCACCACCCAAGTATTGGATGCTGAAGCCGTGATTTCTGGGATGTCGGGAAAGGCGCCGTATTACGAGAGTCGCTTCATCCGGGCCAACCATCCTGACCGGCCGCAAGCGCTCTGGTTGCGCGAGACCTTGCTGTTGCCGACGGTGGGGGATCCGGTCGCGGACGTCTGGGTGATGGTGTTCGACCCCGATGGGTCGGGAAACCGGGCGCTCAAGGAGCCGTACCCCATCGATGCGGCGTCGTACGAGTACGACGATTGGACCGCGCGGATCGGCGCCGCCACCATCGACGACCGGTCAGCGCAGGGCGTCGTCACCGGAGGTAACCGATCGGCGCGCTGGGATCTACGGATCACCCCGGGGGCAGCCGAGCCGGTCAAGCTCCTCACCGAGCGTGCCTACAAGGCGAAGATCCCGACGGCCAAGACCACGGTGCGGCATCCGCTCGCGGAGTTCAACGGCGCACTCGAACTCGACGACGAGCGCGTCGTCGTCGACGGCTGGACCGGCAGTGTCAACCACAACTGGGGGTCCAGGCACACGCCGGCCTACGCGTTCGGCCAGGTGTGCGGGTTCGACGACGCGCCGGATACCACGTTGGAGATCGTGACGGCGCGGGCCGCGATCGGCCGGATGCTGACCCCGGCGGCCACGCTGTTCGTATTCCGGCACGCCGGAGAGGAATTCGCGGTGCGGTCGATTCTGCACAGCCTGCAGTCACATGCCCGCTACGAGCCGTTCTCGTGGACGTTCGGCGGCCGGATCGGGGATCACATGATCGAGGGGGAGATCGCTGCCGAACCCGCCGACATCATCGGGCTGACGTACACAGACACCGACGGCGGACAGAAGTACTGCTATAACTCCGCCATCGCGACATGCCGGATTCAGGTTGCGGGAAAGGCGTTTTCGCGCGCGGAACTCGTCGCGTCCCGGCGTGCGATGTTCGAGATCCTCACCGACACCCGGCATGACGCGATACCCCTGCTGGCCTAGCCGATCGGGCAGGTACTCGACGCCTGCGGCTTCGACAGCACCGACACGATCGGTGGTCGGGTTGATGTCGGGAAGAGCGAAGGTCGCGGTCATGGCGAGTCCCTGTTGATGGTAGGATCAATAGTGTTGATGTAGTGTTCAATAAGAACCGGGCCACGTCAAGAGGAAGGGCCGAATTGACCGTCGAGACGCGCGACGCCAAACGCAAGATGCCTGCTGAACGCCGTGGCGAGTTGCTGACCAAGGCCGTTGAGATCGCGTCGGCCGAAGGCCTGTCGGCGGTCACGCTGCGCCGGGTCGCCGCGGATCTCGGCGTGACGCCCGGGCTGGTCAGCCACTACTTCTCGTCCGCCGAGCAGCTGATCATTGCCGCGTTCCGTACGGCGGCGGTGGCGGATCTGGCCGTGGCGCGGTCCTGTGTCGACGCGGCGACGGGTCCGGTCCAGAAAATGGCGGCTCTGATGGACTACGTGCTCGACGACACCAGTGACGACGCCAGCGCACTGTGGCTCGAAGCGTGGAGCCTCGGTCGGCGAAACGCCTTCTGGCCGCCGTGGCCATAGAACTGTCCGACGAATGCTGGCTGCATCGCCGGCTCGTGGCCGCGGGTCGACGACGGAGTGTTCCACGTCGCCGATGTCGACGTCGCCGCGCGCCGATTGCTGACGATGATCGATGGGCTGGGCGCGCAGAAAGTCGTCAGGGCCGTTCCCGTCGGCGAGGCCAAGCACATCGCGCGCGCGTACTTTGCGTCCGAACTCGGCGTGGCGAGCTAGTGTGATCGGTCGTTGAATTGCGCGCAGCAGCGGATGGGGCTCGGGTGGACTGTCACATTGCCAACCTCTGAGCGACGAAGTCGCTCAACCTAATTGAGCTGGTAGTAGTTCAGCGAAACTGTCGCTCATAGGTTGGCACACAGTACAGTCCATCCGGCCGGGGTGCGACGTGGCAGTCCGTGCGCTGCAGCCGGATCAACGAATCACGACTCTAGAAGCCCTCGGTCAGAACCCGGTCCAGCGTGTCGACGTAGAAGTCGGCACCCTCGATGTCGATGCACAACGGCGGCTTGGTCTTCAGGATGTTGAGATGGTCACCCGTCGGCTGGATGATCACACCGAGTTCGAGCATGCGGTCACAGATCGCGGCGGTCTCCTCGGTCGCGGGCTCGAGAGTCTGTGCATCGCGGACCATCTCGACGCCGAGGTACAGCCCGATTCCGTGCACGGTGCCGATGATCGGATGCCGCTGCTGCAGCGCTTGCAGCCCCGCCTTGAGGTGTGCGCCGACGTGCGAGGCGTTCTGTTGCAGCGCCTCGTCGGCCAGCACGTCGAGCACCGTGATGCCGATCGCGCACGACAGCGGGCTGCCACCGGTCGACGAGAAGAAGTAGCCCTGCGAGGAGAACCTGTCGGCTACCTCGCGGCTGGTGATCACCGCACCGAGCGGATAGCCGTTACCTGTCGACTTGGCGATCGACACGATGTCGGGAACGGCGTCCTGCTGCGGAAAGCCCCAGAACCATTCGCCGAGACGGCCATACCCGACCTGGACCTCATCGGAGATGGCCAGGCCGCCGCCTGCGCGCACGGCCGCATAGACCCGCTGCAGGTAGCCGTCGGGCAAGGCCATGCCGCCTGCGTTGCCGTACACGCTTTCACAGATGAAGGCCGCGGGCGCTCGGTCGACCGCGATCAGATCCTCGATCTGCCGCACCGCGTCGTCGGCGTAGCGCGTCGCCTCGGTGCCGCGGTACTTGCCGCGGAAGCTGTTCGGCGACTCCACCGTGTGCACCCAATCGGGCCGGGTGGCAAGCGCATTCGGATTGTCGGCGACCGAGGTCGATACCGCATCGGTGCCGTAGGTCCACCCGTGGTAGGCCTCCCTGACCGCGACGACGTCGCGCCGTCCGGTCGCGGCTGTCGCGAGCCTGATCGCCAGATCGCTTGCTTCTGAACCGGAGTTCACCAGGAACACGGTGTCCAGCGGGTCGGGCAGGGTGGCCGCCAGCCGCTCGCTGAACTCCACCACCGCCTCGTAGTTGAACCGCGAATTCGTATTGAGCTTTCGCAGCTGACGGGCTGCGGTCGCGGCGACTCGCGGATGAGCATGCCCGAGCACGGTCACGTTGTTGACCATGTCGAGATAACACCGCCCCCTCGTGGAGAGCAGGTAATTGCGCCACCCACGTTCGATCTGCGGCGGCGTGCGGTAGTAGTGCTCCTGCACCTGCGCGAAACTCGCGTCGCGGCGCGACAACAGATCGGTCGCGGTCCGCACCTGCGCCGCGCCCAACCCGAGCAGTGGCCGCGGATCCCGTGTCAACGCAAGCCAACCCGGCGCCAACTCCGCGGTCGTGAAGAGCGGTGGCGCGGCCACGCCGACGGGTCGGACGCCCAGCGCCACCCACTGTTCGGCGGGTGCCGAAGCCAGCATCTCACCGGCGCGCAGGCTGCCCGACGCCGGCGACCGCACACCTGAGAGCGTCAGCTCGTAGCCGGCGCCGCGAAGAGTCACGGCCTCGGTGGAGGCGTTCACCACCTCACCGTCCCACGGCGCCATCAGGTGCGTGTCTGACGCCGCCCACAAACTGATGCCGGTCGGCACGACGGCGGGGCTGTCGTGGCTCAACTTCTGTGCCCGGTTCAGCCGGGGCTGACCGTACACGGTGACCACCAGATCGCTGCCGTCTCGAACGGCGGCACGGGCCCCCACGTCCTCGACATCCGTTGTGAGCCAGCGACCGTCGTCATATGCATCCGACGTGGTGGACAGGTCCAACGTCACCACCGAGGCGGCGTCGATGAGCGGGACCGTCACCTCGACCGAATCAGGCGCCGTGGTCATCCCGAGGTCGGCCTTGATGACTGCGGTCATGACGTCCATCGGCACCGAAGTGGCCTGCTCGAGCATCCGCCATTCGCCGTCGGACTGCTCGGTGACGTAGTCATTGTCGGGGTCGAGAGCAGCCTGCTGCGCGCCGCTGACGATCAGCACCGCGGTGCGCAACACCAGCAGCGGCCACAGCGCTTCGGCTTCCACGGCGGAAAGTGGCCGAATAGCGTTGAACGCCCGGACCACCGGCAGCACCGCGGCCGGATCGCTGCCCGGATGCCCCAGCACGCACGACGCCGTGATCGCCAGCTCGGCCACCGCCCAGCTGTTGGCCAGGTCGCCGAAGTCGATGACCCCGTCGGCGCGGGCGCCGCCCCGATCACGCGACACCACCACGTTCGCATCGGTGAGATCGAGGTGCACCGCCTGCCTTGGCAGATCATCGGCCAGCGGTGCGATGCGCGACCACGCCTGTTGCGCCGCCGTCTCCACCACGTTCCGTTGCGCCACATCAGGAACATGTGAAAGCAGTTCGGCGACAACGTCGGCGCCGTAACGCAGATCCCATTGCAGGATTCGATCCAGCCCGGGATGTGTGAAGGCGGCGAGCGCCCGGCTCACCCGGCCCGCCACCTCACCCAGACCGGCTGTGGCCGTGGGGGACAGGTAGCCCGCCTCCACCAGCGTGCCGCCCGGCAGATAACGCAGCAGCCGGACGTACGCCGTTCCGTTCACCAAACCCGTTATGGTCGTGCATTTTTCACCGGCAGCGTTCGGTAGGGGCACGGCGACGCGCAAGTCGGGCTGCGTCGCGGCGATCAGGTCGGCCGCCAGGTCCTGGGCCGCCAGCTCGGTTTCGTTGAATGCCGGATTCGCGATCTTCAGCACGCCGGCGATCACTGGGCCGTCGGGCCCGTCGGAAGTCACGATGAAGTTGCGATCCTGCTGACTGCCCAGTGATTTGGCACGGGCGCGCAATCCGTAGTGCTCGCGAAGGATCTGCTCGGCCTGCTCCTCGCTCACCTGCGGTGCCGGCAACTCCGGCTCGGCGAGGAAATTGAATCCGACGGTGCGGCGATTGACACTCACTTGCAGACGAACTGCACCACGGCTTCGGAGAAGGCGTCGTTGTCGTCCCCGGCGGCCGTGTGTCCGGCTTCGGATAGTTCAACGAACTCGGCGCGCGGCACCTTCTCGAGAAAGTGCTTGACGCCTTCGGCGCTGACCACGTCGGAAAGCTTGCCGCGGATGAGCAGAACCGGGATCGTCGACTCGACCACCGCGCGCTCGAGGTTCTCCACCCGGTCGAACGGGTCGTCCATCGGTGCGGTCAGGAACGCCGGATCCCAGTGCCAGTACCACCGTCCGTCCCGCAACCGCAGATTCTTCTTCAACCCCTCGGGGCTGCGTGGTTTCTTCCGATAGGGCAGATATGCGGCCACCGCGTCGGCCGCCTCGTCGAGCGATTCGAAACCATCGATACCGCTCGACATGAAATCGCGAATACGGGCACTGCCGTCCTTCTCGTAACGCGGCACCACGTCGACGAGCACAAGTTTTGTCACTTTCTGCGGCCCGGCGGCGTCCGCCACCAGCATTCCGGTCATTCCGCCCATGCTGGCGCCGATCAGCGCGACCGGACGCCCGATCTGCTCGATGACCGCCAGCGTGTCGCCGCACAAAGCGTCCACCGAGTAGTTCGCGTCCGGTGCCCTGTCGCTGTCGCCGTGACCGCGGCTGTCCAGTGCGACCACATGCAGCCCCTGGGCGGCGAGTATCTGGCCGGTGTTCTTCCACGAGAATCGGTTCTGGCCGCCGCCGTGCAGAAGCAATACCGTCGGTCGATCGCCGGTCACGCCGCGGTTCCATTCGTCGGCGACCAGGCTGAGGTCCTCGCTTCCGCGAAACTTCACGGTCTGCGGCTCGCTGCGTGTCGTACTCACGGCATCCTCCAGGCTGGTCCGGGAGCCTCACGTTACCGACGGGCCAATTGCGTCGATCTTCGGCCCGGGGACTGCGGCGCTTCCATACACTTTGGTACGTGCAGCCCCAGACCTCGGCCGACAGCGACGATCGTGGTTGCATCATCGAGGCCGCCTACATGTGTCTGTCGGAACCGCACAGTGGCCAGATTCCCGTCGCCGCGATCCTGCAGCGCGCCCGGGTGTCGACGCGGGCGTTCTACCGCCACTTCGAATCCAAGGACGAACTGTTTCTGGCGATGTTGCGTGAGGAGACCGACCTGTTGGCCGCGCGCCTGGACCGCATCTGCGCCGAGGTACCGGGTGGACCGGTCGATCAGCTCAAGGCGTGGATCTCCGCCATGTTCGGATTGGTTCACGATGACCGGACCCGAATGCATTTCACGGTCATCGATTCCGACGAAGTGCGCGCCGCGAAGGGATACCGGGAGACGCGCGAGAAAGCCCACGTCGATCGCGAGCGCTCGCTGGTCGGGATCCTGCGCCGCGGCCGCGAGGAAGGCACATTTCCACTGGCGGATCCCGACGAAGATGCGATCGCGATCAGTGCGCTGATCAGCAGGGTGCTGCTCTCCCAGCACTACCAGGACGGAGACGGTCTGGCGCGGGCGCAGAATCGCGTCCTGGACTTCGCGCTGCGAGCCCTGGGCGCCACGCCGCGATGAGTTTCGGTGGCGGAGCCGGTCAGTCCTGACATGCCCACGATCACCCCAAGCCTGTGGTTCGACAACAATCTCGAAGAAGCCGTCGCCTTCTATACCGCGATTTTTCCCAACTCCTCCATCGAGCGGTTTCACCGCTTCACCGAGGCGGGGCCGGGCACGCCCGGTGACGTCGCGTGGGGCACGTTCGTGCTGGACGGGCAGCGGTTCATCGGCATCAACGGCGGTCCGCAGTTCCCGTTTTCCGAGGCGGTGTCGTTCGAGATCCGGTGCAAGGACCAGGCTGAGGTCGATTACTACTGGGAACGGCTGGTCGACGGGGGTGCGGAGTCGCAGTGCGGCTGGCTCAAGGATCGGTTCGGTCTGAGCTGGCAGATCGCACCTGACCGGCTCTACCAGCTGCTCGAGGATCCGGACCGCGCCGTGGCGGCGACCAGGGCCATGCACACCATGAGCAAGATCGTCATCGCGGAACTGTGAGGGCGCCGTGAGCGTGAAGTTAACTTCCATTTGACGTTTACGACATTTAAAAACGATCCGGACGTAGCCTTTCGTATGGCTTACCGGGGGAAACAGCGCCTCAGTCACGGACCTATCGCCAACCCTGAGATTCGTGATGTTACGGTCACCCGCGTCCCTGTGCCGTGCCAGGATTCACAGCACTCACGTAGGCAGCGGATCTGTTACGGCGAAAGGAAGTAGCCAGTGGTCGCTTCCGGCATCATTGTCAAACCGGTTCGCGCCGTGGGCGGCTTCTACGGGATGGCGCTCGACACGTTCGTCGCGATCTTCAGGCCGCCCTTCGCGTGGCGCGAGTTCATCACCCAGGCGTGGTTCGTAGCGCGGGTGTCGATCGTGCCGACATTGATGTTGACGATCCCCTACACGGTGCTGTTGACGTTCACGTTCAACATCCTGCTCAGAGAGTTCGGTGCCGCCGATTTTTCCGGCACGGGTGCCGCGCTGGGCACGGTGCGGCAGATCGGGCCGATCGTGACGGTACTGGTGGTCGCCGGTGCGGGTGCCACCGCCATGTGCGCCGACCTCGGTGCCCGGACCATTCGTGAGGAACTCGACGCGCTGCGGGTGATGGGCGTCGATCCGATCCAGGCGCTGGTGGTCCCCCGCGTGCTGGCCGCGACCTTGGTCTCGCTGGCGCTGTCCGCGACGGTGATCCTCGTCGGACTCGCCGGTGCGTACTTCTTCTGCGTCTACATCCAGCACGTCTCAGCGGGTGCGTTCGCGGCCGGCCTGACCCTGATCATCGGTGCGCTCGACGTGACGATCGCGTTGATCAAGGCGGCGCTGTTCGGGCTTTCGGCCGGCCTGATCGCCTGCTACAAAGGCATTTCTGTCGGCGGCGGCCCCGCGGGTGTGGGCAACGCGGTCAACGAGACGGTGGTGTTCACCTTCATGGCACTGTTCGCGATCAACGTCGTCGCGACGGCGGTAGCGGTGCGGGTGACGATGTGAGCAGTCCACCGATGGAAAGGACCCGCCGGCCGATCGACCGGCGGTTCCCGCGCTTGGCCAAGCGGCTCGACGGCTGGGGCGGGGCCTGGAATCACATCGGCATGCAGTCGAAGTTCTACGGCAAGACGCTGCGCAGCATCCCCTATGTGTTCACCCACTACCGCATCGAACTGATGCGGATCATCGCGCAGATGGGTCTGGGTACCGGCGCTCTGGTGGTGATCGGTGGAACGGTCGCGATCGTCGGGTTCCTGACCGTGACCACGGGCGCGCTGGTGGCGGTTCAGGGCTACAGCGACTTCTCCGAAATCGGTGTCGAAGCGTTGACCGGATTCGCGTCCGCCTTCTTCAACGTCCGCTTGATCGCGCCGGCGACCACGGCGATCGCGCTGGCGGCCACCATCGGTGCAGGCGCCACGGCGCAACTCGGCGCCATGCGGATCAACGAGGAAATCGACGCTCTCGAGGTGATGGGGATCCGCAGCGTGGCCTACCTCGCCTCGACCCGGGTGATCGCCGGCCTCATCGTGGTCATCCCGTTGTACTGCGTCGGCGTACTGGCGTCGTTCTGGGCGGCGAAATTCGGCACCACGGTTATCTACGGTCAGTCGACGGGCGTCTACGACCACTACTTCAGAACGTTCCTGAACCCCACCGACCTGGTGTGGTCGTTCGTTCAGAGCATCGCGATGGCGGTGGCGATCATGCTGATCCACACCCATTACGGATTCTCGGCGAGTGGCGGACCCGCGGGAGTGGGAGAGGCCGTTGGACGTGCGGTGCGTACCTCGCTGATCGTCGCCGCATTTGTGGTGATGATGATCTCGCTCGCCGTGTACGGGCAATCCGGCAACTTCAATCTGGCTGGATGACGCCATGGCTGACGCGAGAGATGACGACGGTCTGCACCCGGGTTGGCACACGCTGATTCTGTTGCTGCTCATGATCGTCGCGATCTGGCTGACGTACGCGTTGTTCACCGGCTCATTGGAGAAGTTCGTGCCGGTCACCCTGAAATCCGAGCGGTCCGGACTCGTGATGGAGACCGACGCCAAGGTCAAGTTGCGCGGTGTTCAGGTCGGCCGGGTCGCCGCGATCGAAGGTGGCACCGAGCCGGTGAAACTCAAGCTCGAGATCTACCCGGATCAGATCGACCACATCCCGGCCAATGTCGAGGCGCAGATCCGCGCCACGACCGTGTTCGGCGCCAAGTTCGTCGACCTCGTTTATCCGAGCGATCCCAGCCCGCAGCGTCTGAGGGCCGGACAGGTACTGGTGTCACGCAATGTCAGCGTCGAGGTCAACACGGTGTTCGAGAACGTCGTCGACGTGCTCGACCAGATCGACCCGGCCAAGCTCAACAGCGTGCTGTCAGCGCTCGCCGAGGGTGTCCGCGGAAAGGGCGAGCGGATCGGCGAGGCGACCACCGACGCCAACCAGGTACTCCTGGCGCTGAACCCGCGCAGCGAGACCGTGCGCGCCGACTGGCAGGCGCTCAAGTCGTTCAGCGACACGTATAGTGTTGCGGCACAAGATATTCTCACGACACTGAACGCCGCCAGTACGACCAGCACGACGATCACCAGCCACGCAGACGCCCTGGATGCGTTGCTGCTCGGCGCAATCGGGCTGTCCAACAGCGGCATCAGTCTGCTCGCACCCAGTCAGGCCAATCTGATCAAGGCCATCAACGTGCTCGAGCCGACGACCAACCTGCTGTACAAGTACAGCCCGTCCTACACCTGCCTGCTGGTCGGTGCCAAGTACCTGCTGGACCACGGTGGCTATGAGGCGCCGGGCGGCAATGGGCGGTCGATCATCCTCGACGCGGGCCTTGCCCTCGGAGATGACCCGTACAGCTACCCGCGGAACCTGCCCATCGTCGGCGCCAAGGGCGGCCCGGGCGGCAGGCCCGGCTGCGGGTCGCTGCCTGTCGTCAAGGACAACTGGCCGGTCCGCCAGCTGGTCACGAACACCGGTTTCGGCACCGGTGTGGACTGGCGCCCCAACCCGGGCATCGGCTTCCCCGGCTACGTCAACTATCTGCCGACCACCCGTGCGGTGCCCGAGCCGCCGAGTATCCGGAACCTGTTCGGCGGCCCCGCGATCGGACCGGTTCCGTATCCGGGAGCTCCGGCCTACGGTGCACCGTTGTACGCCCCGGACGGCACTCCGTTGTGGCCGGGACTGCCGCCCGCACCGCCACCGGGGGCGCCGCGGGATCCGGGTCCGACACCGGGATCGGAGCCGTTCGTCGTGCAAGCGCCTGCATTCCAGCAACCGACTCCGCTTCCGCCGGTTCCGCTTCCGCACTTCGCCGCGCCAGGGCCGTGACCATGCACCCACCGACCGAGAAAGGAATGCCGCTATGAACGCCAGCTGGAAAAGCGCAGCCGTGCGTCTCGGCGTCTTTCTGGCCGTCTGTCTGCTCGGTGTCTTCGCGTTGTATGCGGTGTTCGGTCAACTGCGTTTCGGCGAGAAAGCCAACACGTACAAGGCCGAGTTCTTCAACGTGACGGGGCTGGAGGCCGGTGACTTCGTCCGCATCGCGGGCGTGGAGGTCGGGCAGGTCGAGAAGATCTCCATCCAGCCCGATACCAGTGCACTCGTCGAGTTCACCGCCGGCGATTCCGTCGTGCTCACCGACGGCAATCGGGCGGTGATCCGCTACGACGATCTGATCGGCGGGCGCTACCTCTCACTGGTCGAGGGCGCAGGCGGCACCGCGAAAGTCAAGCCGGGAGACACGATTCCGCTGGCCCGGACATCACCCGCGCTGGACCTCGACGCCCTCATCGGCGGCTTCCGTCCGCTGTTCTCGGCGCTGGACCCCGATCAGGTGAATGCTTTGTCCGGCCAGTTGATTCAGGCCTTCGAGGGTCAGGGCGCCACCATCGGATCGTTCCTGACGCAGACCGCGGCGCTGACCAACACCCTGGCCGACCGGGACCAGTTGATCGGTGAGGTCATCGTCAACCTGAACACCGTCCTCGGCTCGCTCGGCGGCCAGAGTGACCAGTTCTCAAAGGCGGTCGACTCGCTCTCCGAACTGGTCAAGGGTCTCGCCGAGCGCAGGGTCGACATCACCAACGGGCTGGCCTATACGAACGCCGCCGCAGGCAGCGTCGCGGACCTGCTTGAAGAGGCGAGGCCGCCGTTCGCGAAGACCATTCACGAGACGGACCGGGCGGCGGGAATCGTGGTGGCCGATCATGATTACTTCGACAACCTGATCAACACGCTTCCGGATGCCTATCAGGCGCTGAGCCGACAGGGTATCTACGGCGACTTCTTCTCGTTCTACCTGTGCGACATCATCCTCAAGCTCAACGGCAAGGGTGGCCAGCCGGTGTACGTGAAGATCGCCGGACAGCCGACGGGGAGGTGCTGCGCCGCGATGAAGCCGTTCTCCGAACGCAATCCGTTCGTCCTTGGCGCCATCGGCCTGGGCCTGACCGGGGCGATCGTGCTGGTCGCCCTGGAGTACGACAAAATACCCTTCATCAACCAGACCAAGGAATATTCGGCGTACTTCGCCGAAGCCGGCGGTCTGACAACCGGTGCGGGCAGTGCAGGTTTCGGGTTGCGGGTCGGCGAAGTGCAGTCGATCGAACTGGACGGTCCACAGGTGCTGGTCAAGTTCACCGTCGACGACGACATTGCGCTCGGTGACCGCACCGAGGCCGCGATCAAGACCAAGGGCCTGCTGGGCACGAAGATCCTTGAGGTCATGTCCCGTGGCGACGGCCGGCAGGAAGGCACGATTCCGCGTGACCGCACGACGTCGCCGTACCAGCTGCCGGACGCTCTCGGTGAACTCGCGACGACGATCAGCGGCCTGAACACCACGCAGCTTTCCGATTCGTTGCGGGTCGTGGCGGATACGTTCTCCGAGACCCCACCTGAACTGCGGGTAGCGGTCGAGGGTGTCGCACGATTCTCCGAGACCCTCAACGAACGCGACGCCGAACTACGGGAACTGCTCACCAACGCCAACAAGTCGACGGCGGTGCTGGCCGAGCGCAGCGATCAGGTCGTCAGCCTTGTCGCCGACACCAACGCACTGCTCGCCGAGTTGCAAAACCAAAGCGCGGCAATCGACCAGATCTCGGGCAGCATCTCGGCGCTGAGCCAGCAGTTGCAGGGCTTCATCGCCGAGAACCGCGACACGATGAGGCCGGCGATCGACAAGCTCAACGGCGTCCTGACGGTACTCGACAACCGCAAGGAACGGCTCCAGAAGGGGCTGAAACTGCTGACCTCCTATTCCATGTCGTTGGGGGAGTCGGTGTCCTCAGGACCGTTCTTCAAGAACTACATCGCCAACCTGCTGCCGGGTCAGTTCCTGCAGCCGTTCATCGATGTCGCGTTCTCCGACCTCGGCCTGGATCCCAACGTGCTGCTGCCATCCGAGCGCACCGACGCGCCGGTCGGCACACCGGGCGTGCCCGCGATGCCGGTGCCGTATCCGCGCACCGGCCAGGGCGGCGACCCGAATCTTGAGCTGCCCGACGCCATTACCGGCAAGCCCGGCGATCAAGGGTGCGGTCCGCCGGGCCTGCCGCTGCCCGGTCCCACCGGCTGCTATCCCTACCGTGAGCCGCTGCCCGCACCGCCGCCGGGCGGGCCACCGCCGGGACCGCCCGCGGAAGCTCCTGCGGGCCTCGGGTCGATTCCTGTCCCGACGCCGAGCCCGGTGATGGTGCCCGCGCCCGGTGAGGCGCCGCCTGTGTCCGGGGAGGCGGGACGATGAACCGCATTCGCAAGAGCTGGATCGCCACCGCCCTCGTAGTGCTGCTGGTCGCAGGTGTGGTCGTGCTGCTGCGGACCAGCGACACCATCAACCGCACCAACGTCGTTGCGTACTTCGAGAACAGCAACGGCATCTATGTGGGTGACGACGTTCGGATTCTCGGGGTGAACGTGGGGCGGATCGACAACATCGAGCCGCAGCCCGATCGGGTGAAGATCTCGTTCTGGTACGACGGCAAGTACAAGGTGCCCGCCGAGGCCAACGCCGCCATCCTGTCGCCGACGCTGGTGACCTCCCGCGCTCTGCAGCTGACGCCGGTCTACACCAGCGGCCCCACGATGGCCGACAACGCAGTGATCGGGCGCGACCGCACGGTGGTACCGGTCGAATGGGACACCCTGCGCTCGCAGCTCGAAAGGCTTGCCCAGGAGCTGCAGCCGACTGAGCCCGGTGGAGTGAGTCCTCTCGGCTCGGTCATCAACACCGCCGCCGACAACCTGCGCGGTCAGGGCGCCAACATTCGCGACACCGTCATCAAGCTGTCGCAAGCGTTTTCGGCGCTCGGCGACAAGAGCACCGACATCTTCTCGACCATCAAGAACCTGTCGATCCTGGTATCGGCGCTCCAGGACAGCACGACACTGATGCGTCAGCTCAACCAGAACCTGGCGTCGGTGACCGGCCTGCTCGCCGACAGCCCCGATGAGGTTGCCAACGCGGTGCGGGACTTCAACGCGGTGCTTGGTGACGTGCAGAGTTTCGTGGCGGACAACCGCGAATCGTTGGGCACCACATCGGACAAACTGGCAGGAGTGACGCAGGCGCTGCACGACAGCCTCGATGACGTCAAACAGTTCCTTCACGTGGCGCCCAACACCTTCCAGAACTACGTCAACGTCTATCAGCCCGCGCAGGGCGGGGCCAGCGCAATCCTGGCGGTGAACAACTTCGCCAACCCGATCAGTTTCCTGTGCGGTGCGGTGCAGGCGGCGTCACGCCTGAACGCCGAGCAGTCGGCGAAGCTCTGCGTGCAATACCTGGCGCCGATCATCAAGAACCGCCAGTACAACTTCCCGCCGATCGGCCAGAACCTCTTCATCGGTGCCCAGGCGCGGCCGAACGAGATCACCTACAGCGAGGAGTGGATGCGGCCCAATTACATTCCGCCGCAACCGCCCGGCCCGCCACCGCCCCCCGCAGGCGCCGCGCCCGCGCCACCCGGTCCTCCGTTGCCGGCCGAGGCAGTGGTGGCCACGAATCCCGCTGACGGCCTGCAGGGCCTGATGGTCCCGCACGGGATGGGATCATGATGGGCGGGCAACGAATTCGACTCGGCGCAGCACTGCTGGTTTTCGGCGTCGTGCTGTCGGGGTGCGGTGATTGGCAGGGGCTGAATTCGCTTCCGTTGCCTGGCGTCCAGGGCCGTGGCCCCGGTGCGTACACCATTCAGGCGCAGATGCCCGACGTCGACAACATCGAACCGAATTCCCGGGTGCGGGTTGCCGATGTCACGGTCGGCAACGTGACCAAGATCGAGCGGCAGGGTTGGAACGCCCTGGTCACCATGGAGTTGAACAAGAACGTCGCGCTGCCCGCCAACGCGACGGCCAAGCTCGGGCAGACCAGCCTGCTGGGTTCCCTGCACATCGAACTCGCGCCACCGACTGACGAGGCGCCGCAGGGCAGGCTGCACGAAGGCTCGCTGATCCCGCTGAAGTCGGCAAGTAAGTACCCGAGCACCGAGCAGACGCTGGCCGCCGTGGCGCTTCTGCTCAACGGTGGTGGGATCGGCCACATCCAGGACATCACCGAGGCATTCAGCACCGCGTGGGCCGGCCGCGAATCCGACCTGCGCAGCCTGATCGAGCAGCTCGACGTGTTCATCGGCTACGTGAACGACCAAAAGGGCGACATCATCGAGGCCAACGAGAGCCTCAATAATCTGGTCGGCCAGTTCGCCGAGCAGAAGCCGGTGGTGGACAAGGCATTACGCACCATCCCCGATGCGCTGGCGGTGCTCAAGGACCAGCGGGACAATCTCTCCGAGGCGCTGGTGCAGCTGGGCAGGTTCAGTGCGCTGGCCGCCGATTCGGTGAACCAGACCAAGGACGCGCTCGTCCAGGAGCTCAAAGACCTTGGCCCTACGCTCGAACAGCTGGCCAACGCGGGCCCCGCGCTCACCCGGGCGCTGAGCTTCCTGCCGACGTTCCCGTTCCCGAAGGAGACGTTGACCAACTGGATTCGGGGCGACTACGCGAACCTGTCGTTGATCGTCGACCTGACATTGAGCCGCATCGACCAAGGGTTCTTCACCGGGACACGGTTCGAGTGCAACCTGACCTGGCTGGAGTTGTTCTGGGGCCGCACCATCGGCCAGATGCCCAGCCCGTGCAATCACAACGTCCCGCCACCCGGCGGCAACCCGTTGCTCGAGGCGTATCGCTGGGATCAGGGGCCGTGACATGCGAATGACTCGACAGATCGTCATCCAGCTGCTGGTCTTCAGCATCCTGGCCGTGGTCGCGCTTGGCATCATGGTCATCTCGTACATGCGGCTGCCCGCGCTCATGGGTGTGGGGCAGTATCGCGTCACCCTGGATCTGCCGGAGGCCGGTGGACTCTATCCGCGGGGCAACGTCACCTATCGCGGCACGCACGTGGGTATCGTGAAGAGTGTCGACATCACCGACAGCGGTGTCGCAGCACATCTTTCGCTCGATTCCGATATCCCCATCCCCGCCGACCTCGACGCCGAGGTGCACAGCCGGTCCGCTGTCGGCGAGCTGTTCGTGCAGCTGTCCCCCGCAGTGGCGATGGCCCGATGCTGAAGAACGGTGATGTCATCCCGCAGGACCGCGCGAGGGTGCCCATCGACGTGAACACGGTGCTGGATGCCACCAACCGCGGTCTGGCCGCGATTCCGCGGGACAACCTCAAGACGGCAGTGGACGAGGCGTACACGGCGGTCGGTGGGCTCGGGCCCGAGTTGTCCCGGCTGGTCGACGGTGGGACGAACCTGGCCATCGACGCCCGCGCGAATCTCGATCCGCTGACGACCCTGATCGATCAGTCGAAGCCGATCCTCGACTCCCAGACCGACAGCGGTGGCGCGATCAAAGCGTGGGCGTCGAACCTTGCGTCGATCACCGACCAGCTGCAGTCCCAGGACGCCGCGGTGGCAGGCATCCTGGAGAAGGGGCCGGGCGCGACCGACGAGGTGCGATCACTGTTCGACCGGTTGCGGCCCACGCTGCCGATCGTGTTGGCGAACCTGGCGAGCATCGGCGAAGTCGCCGTTACCTATCAGCCGAGTCTCGAACAGCTGTTGGTGCTGTTCCCGCAAGGCACCGCGACGACTCAGGCGATCGGCGTCGCGAAGGCGAACACCAAACAGGACTACATGGGCGACTATTTGACGCTGAACCTCAACCTGAATCTGCCGCCACCGTGCACGACCGGATTCCTCCCGAATCAGCAGCAGCGGGTGCCCGCGCTCGTGGACTATCCGGACCGGCCGGCAGGCGACGTGTACTGCCGTATCCCGCAGGATGCGCCGTTCAACGTCCGAGGTGCCCGCAACCTGCCGTGCGTGACGGTCCCGGGCAAACGCGCGCCGACGGTCAAGATGTGTGAAAGCGACGAGAACTATGTCCCGCTCAACGACGGCTACAACTGGAAGGGCGACCCCAACGCCACGCTGTCCGGGCAGCCGATTCCGCAGCTGCCACCTGGCGCACCACCTGCACAAGTAGCTCCTGCGCAGGGTCCGGCGCCGCCGCCGATAGCGGCCGCCGAATATGATCCGGCGACAGGCACGTACGTTGGACCGGACGGACGTGTGTACACACAGTCCAACCTGGCCAACGGCGCTGCAGAGGAGCAAACATGGCAGACGATGCTGCTGCCCCCGACGGGGAACTGACCGAGACCCCGGCGGTCGAGCACAAGTCCGGCGCCGCTGAGCCTGATTCAGCCGCGAAGGAGCCCGACACGGAGTCGGACGCCGAAGCCGCCGACACGACCGCCAAGACGGACGACGAGGCTGCGGTTGAGGACGCCGACAAGGTGGACGGCGCCGACAAGGTGTACGACGTGGACGCGGCTGAGGAGGCTGACGCGGACGCTGCGGACTACGACGAGGCCGCAGCCCCCGCGAAGCCGCCGATGTCGCACGTGCGCCTGGCCCTGATCGCCGGGCTCGTGCTCGTGCTGGCACTCGGCGGCCTCACCGGCTGGCTGGGCTACAACGCCTACAACGCCTACCAGGCCGAGAAAGAACGCCAGCTGTTCCTCCAAGTCGGCAGGCAGGGTGCGCTCAATCTCACGACTATCGATTGGGAGCACGCCGACGAGGACGTGCAGCGCGTGCTCGACTCGGCGACGGGAACCTTCTACGACGATTTCCAGAACCGCGCAGCGCCCTTCGTCGAGGTTGTGAAGCAGGCGCAGTCGAAATCGGTCGGCACGATCGCCGAGGCGGGACTGGAGTCGGCATCCGGTGACGAGGCGCAGGTGCTCGTCGCGGTGACCGTCAACACCTCGAATGCCGGTGCACCCCAGCAGGAGCCACGAGCATGGCGGATGCGACTCACGGTGACCAAGGCCGGTGACGATGCAAAGGTGTCCAACGTGGAGTTCGTGCCGTGAGCGACAGACACCGGCTGCCCGCGGGCGGGCCCAAGAGCGAGAAGGAATCCACTGAGATGGCGGACGCCACGACCGAGGAGTCGGCGGAGACCGCCGAGGCCACTGAAGCGCTCGACGCGCCGGACGCCGACGCACCGGACGCCGACGCACCAGACGCCGACGCACCGGAAACCCCTGAGGAGTCGACGGAAGCGCCCGAGGAGTCAACGGAGTCCACCGAGGCGCCCGAGGGCGCCAAGCGAAAGATCGGTTGGTCGCGGGTTTTCGCCTACGGTGTGCTGCCGGCGCTTGCGCTGCTGCTCGCGCTCGCGGCGGGATTCTCGCGGTGGGAGTACATCTCGAGCGACCGGGGCGTGTTGCCGCCCGCCGCGTCGGAACAGAACCCCTCTCCGGCAACCGAGTCGATGAACGCGGCCAAGGACAGCACCATCAAGATGTTGTCGTACAAGCCGGACACCGTCGATCAGGAACTCAATGCGGCACGCGATCTGCTGACCGGCGAATTCCGCGATTCGTACACGTCGCTGATCAACGACGTGGTGATTCCTGGCGCCCAGCAGAAGCAGATTTCCGCCGTCGCCTCCGTCCCGGCCGTGGCATCGGTATCGGCCGATTCGAAGCACGCGGTGGTGTTGGTCTTCGTCAACCAAACGGTGGTCGTCGGCCAGGAACCTCCGTCCGACACCGCATCCAGCGTCCGCGTGACGTTGGACAAGGTCGATGACCGCTGGCTGATTTCGGAGTTCGAACCCGTCTGATGCTCGAGCCCGAGACCATCGACGTCGCGACGCCGGCGGTGCGGCTGCGCGTCCTGTCATGGGGGCCGGAGGATGCGCCGATCGCGTTGTGCCTGCACGGTTTTCCTGACACCGCGCACGGGTGGCGAAAGATGGCGCCGGTCGCTGGTCGACGCGGGCTGGCGGGTGGTCGCGCCGTTCATGCGAGGCTATGCGCCCTCATCACTGCCACGCGACGGTAGCTACCACGTCGGTGCGCTGATGGATGACGCGCTGCGGATACTCGACGCTGTCGGGGCGACGGGCCGCGATGTGATGATCGGGCACGACTGGGGAGCCATCGCGGGCGCGGGACTGGCGGCGATGCCCGACAGCCCGTTCCGCAAGGCGGTCATCATGTCGGTCCCGCCGAGCGCGTCGTTCCGCCCGCCCGGCGGCGGGACTGCCGACGTCGGCGGCCTCCTCAAGACATTGCCGGCGCAGCTGCGGCGGAGTTGGTACATCCTGTACTTCCAGTTGCCCTGGCTGCCAGAACGTTCCAGCGGATGGATCGTTCCGCGGCTGTGGCGTAAATGGTCACCCGGATACCGGGCCGACGAGGACGTGCGCCACGTGGAGGCAGCCATCGGGGCACCGGATCGATGGCGTGCCGCGCTGGGTTACTACCGCACGGTCGTGCGCAACACCAAAGTGCCCGAGCAGTACGCAGAACTGCACGAGCACTGGCTCGGCGCGCCGCGGATCCCCACGCTCTATCTGCACGGCCGCGACGACGGCTGTGCCACAGCCGATTACGCGTCGTGGGTCAAGAAGGTGCTGCCGGAGGGCAGTGAGGTGGCGATCGTCGAAGATGCCGGGCACTTCCTTCAGCTCGACCAGCCCGAGGTCGTCGGCCGCCAAATCGCCGACTTCATCGGGCCGGCGCGCTAAGAGCGCTTCATACCTGGGTGGTTGCGGGCGACCATCGGCAGCAACAGTCGCCGCGGCAGGTGATGGTTGACCATCGCCGCCACGCGGTTGGGTGCGCCGGGAACGATCACGCGCTTTCCAGCGGCCAACCCGTCGATACCCGCCTTGGCCACCGCGTCGGCCTCCTTCCACAGGAACTTCGGCAGCGACTTCTCGGCCTCCTCGTCGGGGATGCCCATACCCTCACCGAAGCCTGTGCGCACCGGTCCCGGGCACAACGTCGCCGCCGACACGCCCGTACCGCGTAGCTCCTGCCGCAAGGCATCGGTATAGGACAGCACGAACGCCTTCGCCGCGCCGTAGGTCGCCTGACCCGGCACCGGGCCGAACGCGCCGACGGATGCCACGTTGAGCACGGCCCCGCGGCCCCGGTCGACCATGCCCGGGACGAACCGGCTGCACAGATCGACCACCGCGCTGACGTCGACCTCGATCAATCGGAGTTCGGCCTCGGGGTCGGAGGCGGCGACCGGGCCGAGGTTGGACATCCCGGCGTTGTTCACCAAGATGTCGGCGACCAGGCCCAGCGCGGCGACCTGGTCGGGCAGGGTGGCCCGCTCTGCGGGTGCCGACAAATCCACGGGCAGCACATGGGTATCGCCGCCCAGCGATTCGGCAATACCGCGCAACCGGTCGGCGCGACGTGCGACCAACACCAATTGGTAACCGCGGCGGGCAAATTCACGTGCAAACTCCTCGCCGATCCCAGACGATGCACCGGTGATGACCGCAGCGCAGCCCTTACGTGGAGGCGGAAGCATGCGCGAGAGCCTAGCCTGAATGCATGACGGTCCGCCGGAGCCGCCCCGGCGGCGACATCGCGCACCGGTTGTCCGCGGTGGATGCGCAGACGTACTGGATGTCGGCGAAGATCCCCAACGACACGGTACTGCTGTACGGCTTCGCCGGCGTGCCTGCCGACCGGGAGGCGGCCATCGAGGACATCGTCGAGCGGGCCCGCGGTTGTCCCGATCTGACGATGCGCATCGAGGACGGCGGACCACTGACGTACCCCGCGTGGGTGCATCGTGACGTCGACCGCTCGTTTGTTGTGCTGCAAGAAGGCCGCAGCTTCCAGGCGTGCCTGGACCAGGTCGGTGAGATCACCGCAGCCCGGCTGGACCCACGGGTGGCGGCGTGGCGGTTGCACATCTTCAGCGACGTCGAGGGCGTTCCCGAAGCGGTGGGCCGGGGCACGGTGGCGGTGCTTCAGATCTCACATGCGCTTGGCGGTGGCGGGCGAACCTCGGCACCCGCCGCGATCATGTTCGGCAGGCGCGACGGCGTCGTCCAGGGAATCGACACCCCCCGCACACGGCCTATCTCCCTACCGATCCTGGGATTTCGCGCCGCTCGTGCGCATCGTCGGATGGTGGAAGACGCCGATGCGGGGAGGGTTCCGCCGCAGGCCGATCTGCGCCCGGCGCTGCGGACCAATGCGCGACCGGCGGGGCCGCGACGCCTACGGACTGTGGCGGGGCGGCGAGCAGACCTGTCCGGCCCCACGGTGACGGTTTCGGTGCTGTCGGCGGTATCTGCCGCGCTTTCTGAACACTTGCGCGGTCTGGGTGAGGATCCGTCGCATCTGGGTGCCGAGGTACCGATGGCGAAGCCGCCGCCCCGCCTGGCCTACAACCACTTCGGCAACGTCGGTGTCGGTCTGTACCCAGAACTCGCCGAGGCCGAGCGTGGTGCGCAAATTGCCGCCGACCTCGCAGCGCGGCGCCGTAGAGCGGCCCACCCCGGGGTGCGTGCGGCGGACCTGGCGTTCGCCGCGACACCCGCGCCGTTATTGCGTTGGGGCATGGACCGATTCGATCCCGATGTCCGAGTGACGCAGGTGACCGGAAATACCGTGGTGTCCAGCGTGAACTTCGGCGCCGCAGACTTCACCTTCGGAGGTGCACCGGTGACGGTGGCGACTGCCTTTGCCGGACTGTCGCCGATGATGGGCCTGACTCACGTGGTTGGCGGCGTCGGCGACACCATCGCGATCGGCGTGCACGCGGCCGAGTCGGCTGTCGGCGATATAGACGCCTATGTCGAAAGGTTAGAAGCGGCTCTCTGACACTGACCGCCGTGGAACGCACGCACCAAGGTCACGGGCGCAGCGAACCGATCCCGACATCAAGCGCGGCCTCGAGGTAGCTCAGGTCGCCGGTGGCCAGCATGATTCCGACGCCGCCCTGAATCCCGGCGAGCAGAGCAGCGGCGATCCGGTCCGCGTCGAGCTCATCCGACACCTTGTCGGCGGATTGCATGGCCCGCACTCCGGCGGCGATCTCGTCGTGCCACTGCCGCATCAGCGCCGACGTGACCGCCTGGGCCCCTGGCGTCGCGCGTCCGATCTCCGACATCAACACCGACAACGGGCAGTTCTGGCCCTGCCGCCGGTAGCGGTCCACCACCGCGTCGCGCCACCGTTGCCAGGCTGCCCAAGACGTCAACTCCCCGAGGTAGGGCTGCTGGTCATCGAGGACCTGTTGCGCCTCGTGCGTGGCGACGGCCAGCAGCAGCTGCTCCTTGCCGTCCGGAAAGTAGTGGAAGAGTTGACTTTTGGAGGTCTCTGTCCGCGCCATGATGTCTTCGAGGGTCGCCACCGCAACGCCTTGTTCGCGGATTTCGGCGGCGGCGCCGTCGATGATCCGCTGCCGTGTTGCGCGCCCTTTGGCCGTCAATTTCTGGACTTGCGAGTCCATTTTGAGAAGGGAACCATTGGGACTCATGAGTCAAAACAGTACGCGGCTTGCAGGCCGCACAGCCCTGGTCACCGGCTCGACTGGGGGCCTCGGCGTCGCCATTGCGACCGCACTCGCAGGTGAAGGCGCGTTCGTCATCGTCAGTGGTCGTGACAAACAACGCGGTGACGCCGTCGTCGCCAACATCCGCAAAGAGGGCGGCCGGGCCGACTTCGTCGGCGCCGACCTCGGTTCCGGTGAAGAGGGCGTGAGAGACCTCGCCCAGAGAGCGACAGCTGCGGCCGGAGGCCACCTCGACATCCTGGTCAACAACGCCGCGTTGCTGCTGATGCCAAAGGCCACGAGCGAGATCGACGAGCGCGAGTTGCAGGACGCCTTCGCCGTGAACGTATTCGCACCGTTCCTGCTGACCGGCCTGCTCGCGCCCGCCATGGCCGAGCGCGGCCACGGCGCCGTCGTCAACATCGGATCCAACACGGGCCTGCGTGGAAGCGCCGGATCGGCCGTCTACTCCGGGAACAAGGCAGTGCTTCATTCGTTCACCAAGTCCTGGGCCGACGAGTACGGACCATCGGGTGTGCGTGTCAACGCCGTCGCGCCCGGGCCCATCGCCACCGAACGCGCCGTTGAGTTCGCCGACCACGTGGGCCCGATGCTCGCGCGGATTCCCTCGAGACGGATGACCACGCCCGAGGAAGTCGCCGCCGCGGTTACCTTCCTGGCCAGTGAGGACGCGGCGAACATCCACGGAGCCATCCTCAGCGTGGATGGGGGCTGGTCGGCCGTTTAACACATGGCCTAGATTTTGTTGCATGACTGCATACGGCCCCGCCGCCGACATTGGCCTGCTGATCCTGCGAGTCGTGCTTGGTCTCACGATGGCCGCACACGGTTACAACAAGTTCTTCGGCAAGGGTGGACTGAAGGGCACCGCCGGCTGGTTCGACAGCATGGGGATGAAGCCGGGCATGTTCCACGCCCGGATCGCCGCGACCACCGAGATGTCTGCGGGTATCGGCCTGGCCGTCGGCCTGCTCACGCCCATCCCCGCGGCGGGATTCGTCGCGCTGATGTTGGTGGCCGCGTGGACCGTGCACCGGCCGAACGGCTTCTTCATCGTCAAGGAGGGCTGGGAGTACAACCTGGTGTTGGCGGCATCGGCGGTCGGAATCGCGACGATCGGTGCGGGGCGGTACAGCCTCGACCACCTGTTGTTCCGGACCTCGGCGCTTTTCGAGTACCTGCACGGCTGGTGGGGCCTGGTCATCTCGCTCGGCCTCGGTCTGGTCGGTGGCATCGGCCAGCTGGCCATCTTCTACCGGCCGCCGGCCAAAGCCGACGCTGCATAGCTTCTGCAAGTCCGACGAACTGATTCCACAGACCTAGAACACGTTCTAGTCTTTGCGCCATGGGATTTCTCAAGCCCGACATGCCTGTCGTCGACTTCGCCGAGTGGAGCAAGGGTTCGCGCTCCGAGAAGATTCGGCCGATGGCGCAGCACTGGGCAGAGGTGGGCTTCGGCACGCCCGTCGTGATGCACCTGTTCTACGTCGTGAAGATCCTGCTCTACATCCTCGGCGGCTGGCTGTTCGCGCTGGCCACCAAGGGCGTGGACGGGTTCACCGACGTCGCGCACTGGTGGACGGAACCGATCGTGTTCCAGAAGGTCGTGCTCTACACCATGCTGTTCGAGGTCATCGGCCTCGGCTGCGGATTCGGCCCGCTGAACAATCGGTTCTTCCCGCCGCTGGGCTCGATCCTGTACTGGTTGCGGCCCAGCACCATTCGGTTGCCGCCGTGGCCGAACCGGATACCGCTGACCAAGGGCGACGCCCGCAGCCCGGTCGACGTCGTGCTGTACGCCGCGCTGCTGGTGGTACTCGTCGTTGCGCTGTTCTCCGACGGCACCGGTCCGGTTCCTTCGCTCGGCACCGCCGTCGGTGTCCTACCGATGTGGCAGATCTGGACCATTCTCGGCCTGCTGGCCGTGGCCGGTCTGCGGGACAAGGTGATCTTCCTGGCCGCCCGCGGCGAGGTGTACGCCTCCTTCACGGTGGCGTTCCTGTTCGTGGGCTACGGGGTCGACATGATCATCGCAGCCAAGCTGGTGTGTGTGGCGATCTGGATGGGCGCCGCGACGTCAAAACTCAACAAGCACTTCCCATTCGTGATCTCGACGATGATGTCGAACAATCCACTGATCCGGACGAAGTGGCTCAAGCGTCGGTTCTTCGAGAAGTTCCCCGACGATCTGCGTCCCGGCCCGGTGTCGCGGCTCATCGCTCACTTCAGCACCGCGATCGAGATGCTGGTCCCGCTGGCGTTGCTCTTCTCCCATGGCGGCTGGCCGACCTACATCGCCGCGTTCGTCATGCTGTGCTTCCACTTCGGCATCCTGTCGGCGATCCCGATGGGCGTGCCGCTGGAGTGGAACGTCTTCATGATGTTCTGCGTGGTAACGCTTTTCGTGGGCCATGCCGAAGTCGGTCTCTCCGATATGACCACACCGCTTCCCGTCGTCTCTCTTTGCGGTGCTGGCCACCATCGTGGTGTTGGGCAACCTGTTCCCGCGCAAGATCTCGTTCCTGCCCGGCATGCGGTACTACGCGGGCAACTGGGACACCACGTGGTGGTGCATCAAGCCGTCGGCCAACGAGAAGATCGAGCGTGGCCTCGTCGCGATCGCCAGCATGCCGGCCTCTCAACTGGAGAAGGTCTACGGCAGTCCGGAACAAGCGATGATCTACCTCTACAAGGGATATGCGTTCCGCGGATTCAACACTCACGGCAAGGCGCTGCTGACCCTGGTGCACAACGCCTTGGCGGGCCGCAACCAGGACGAGTACGTCATCACCGAGGGCGAGCGACTCTGCAGCACAGCAGTCGGCTGGAACTTCGGCGACGGTCATATGCACAACGAGCAGCTGATCGCCGCGATGCAGAAGCGGTGCAACTTCGAACCCGGCGAGGTGCGCGTGATCCTCCTCGACGCCCAACCGTTCCACCGGCAGCGGCAGGAGTACCGGTTGGTCGATGCCGCGACGGGGGAGTTCGAGCGTGGCTACGTGAACGTCTCCGACATGGTGACGGGGCAGCCGTGGAGCGACGACATCCCTGTACACGTGACGTGGTCGGCGACGGACTACTGACTAGCGGACGCATCACATCCCTGACCTTGACGTCCTCGAGCCCCTCCAGCATGAGACCGCGAGCAACGTCGAGGTGCTTGCGCCAATGGGCCTCGGCCGCCGCACCGTCGGCTGAGCGCAACAGTTGCATCAGTCGCCGATAGGACCGCATGAGCTTCTCGAAGTCCGCCTTGGATACCGGTCGGCCTTCCTTGAAGGCGAATGCGGTGTGCCGCACGGTGATCTCGTGCAGCATTCCGGCGATGATCGCCAGCGTCGCATTGCCGGACAGCTCGACGAGCCGCTGTGAAATGCACCCGTCGTCTCGGCGAGTCGACCGGTCTGCCATCCGGAGGGGACGTGGTCGGCAAGCATCTCGTCCAGCTCGTCGAAGACCTCAGACGTTCCCGACTCGGCGAGCAACGCGCGGCCATCGGTTCGATGCCCGCTCGCGCCATCATCAGGTCGGCGATCGTGGCGCCGGACAACTCGAGCAGCAGGCCCGCGGGGCGCGCCACAATCTCGGGGCCGGGCACGCGAACCCGGGCACCCGTACGTGAGCCGCGACGGACTTCGACCAGGCGCTCGGACTCCAACACGCGGACGGCTTCACGCAGCGTCGGCCGGCTGACGCCGAAATGGGCCATCAGTTCCGCCTCGTTGGGGAGGAAGTCGCCGTCCTTGAGCTGGCCGTCGACCACCATTCGCCGCAATGTCCCGGCGACGAGTTCGGCGGTCTTCGGCGACCGGATCGCCGTACCCCCACCGACGCCGTCCGGCCCGATCATCGGCGCCAGCGGTGTACTTCGAGCCACTCCCACTCCCAATAACAAGGTGACTGGCGGTGTAGCCAGCTGTGCAACTCAGTAAACCATGTGGGATTAGAGTGACCTGGCAGAACAATCGAGCGGTCCGAAGAGCGCAGCCTACCAACCAGTAGGTTGACCTAGTAAACCTTGTTCCTCTACCTTCGGGGACTACACGACTTTCAAAGGAGATGGGTCATGGCTGAAGCCGTCATCGTCGAGGCTGTCCGGTCACCGGTCGGCAAGCGCAACGGCGGACTGTCGGGTGTTCACCCCGGTGAGTTGTCCGCTCAGGTGCTCAACGGTCTGGCGCAGCGCTCGGGCATCGACCCCGGCATCGTCGACGACGTCATCTGGGGTTGCGTCATGCAGGCCGGCGAACAGGCGCTCGATATCGCGCGTACCGCCGTGCTGGCGGCGGGCTGGCCCGAGACGGTGCCGGGCGTGACCGTCGACCGGCAGTGCGGGTCGAGTCAGCAGTCCATCCACTTCGCCGCGGCGGGCGTGGTCGCCGGACACTACGACGTCGTCGTCGCGGGCGGTGTCGAGTCGATGTCGCGCACACCGATGGGCGCCTCCCTGGCCAATGGCGGCCACCCCTACCCGGAGGCCTTCCGCAACCGCTACACCCAGACCCCGAACCAGGGCATCGGCGCCGAGATGATCGCCGAGCAGTGGGGATTCGACCGCACGGCCGTCGATCAGTACTCGCTGGACTCCCATGAGAAGGCCGCGGCCGCACAGGATGCCGGAGCATTCGACGACCAGATCGTCGGCATCAAGGATCGAAGGACGGCAATGCCGTACTGCAAGGACGAGGGCATCCGTCGCGGTACCACCATCGAGAAGATGGCCGGCCTGAAGCCGGCGTTCAAGGAGGACGGCGTGATCCACGCCGGCAACTCCAGCCAGATCTCCGACGGATCGGCGGCGATCCTGTTCATGTCCGCGGAGAAGGCGAAGTCGTTGGGGCTCAAGCCGCTTGCCAAGGTGCACACCGCCACGCTGGCGGGCGCCGATCCGGTGATCATGCTGACCGCGCCGATTCCCGCCACGCAGAAGGCGCTGAAGCGCTCGGGCCTGCGGCTCGAGGACATCGGCGTGTTCGAGGTCAACGAGGCCTTCGCCCCGGTGCCCGTTGGCGTGGCTCAAGGACATCGGCGCCGACGAGAAGAAGCTCAACCCCAACGGCGGTGCCATCGCTCTGGGCCACCCACTCGGCGGCTCCGGCGCCCGCATCATGACCACGATGCTCTACCACATGCGGGACAAGGGAATTCAGTATGGCCTGCAGACCATGTGTGAGGGTGGCGGCCAGGCCAACGCCACCATCATCGAGCTGCTGTGACCGCTGACGTCCAAGCCCCGGCCGCTCTCACCGAGCGGCGGGGCAACGTCCTGGTCATCACGCTCAACCGCCCGGAGGCGCGCAACGCCGTCAACGCGCGGTGAGCATCGCGGTGGGTGACGCACTGCAGGCCGCGCAGGACGATCCGGATGTGCGCGCGGTCGTCATCACCGGAGCGGGCGAATCCTTCTGCGCCGGAGCCGATCTCAAGGCGATATCGCGCCGCGAGAACCTGTTTCATCCCGACCACGGCGAATGGGGTTTCGCGGGATACGTCCACCACTACATCGACAAGCCGACGATCGCCGCCGTCAACGGCACCGCTCTGGGCGGCGGAACCGAGCTCGCACTCGCCAGTGACCTGGTGGTCGCGGAGGAGCGCGCCAAGTTCGGATTGCCCGAAGTCAAGCGGGGTCTGATCGCCGCCGCAGGCGGGGTGTTCCGCATTGTCGACCACCTGCCGCGCAAGGTCGCGATGGAACTGCTCGTCACCGGTGAACCGATGAGTTCGGCCGATGCACACAAGTGGGGGCTCATCAACCAGGTCGTGCCCGACGGCACCGCGGTCGATGCGGCGCTCGCGCTCGCTGAACGGATCACGTGCAACGCGCCGCTTGCGGTATGGGCCAGCAAGCGGGTCGCCATGGGCGTCGACGATGGGGTGATCGTCGGCGACGAATCCGGCTGGAACAGGACCATGCGCGAAATCGGCACACTGATTCGTTCCGAGGATGCCAAGGAAGGACCACTGGCCTTCGCAGAGAAGCGCCAGCCGGTGTGGAAAGCCAAGTAAGCCAAGTAAGTAACGAAGTAGGAGAAACCAGTGAAGCGCACGATCTACGACGCCGAGCACGAGGCGTTCCGCGACACCGTCCGTGGTTACATCGACAGTGAACTCGTTCCCAATACCGAGAAGTGGGAGGCCGACCGTATCGTCGACCGGTCGGCATACGTGGCCGCGGGCAAGCACGGACTCATCGGGTTCAACATGCCCGAGGAGTTCGGCGGCGGCGGCACCGACGACTTCAGGTTCAACGCGATCATCGACGAGGAGATCGCCAAGGCCGGCGTCCCCGCGCCCGCGCTGAGCCTGCACAACGACGTCGTCGGTCCGTATTTCAAGGACCTGACCAACGACGAGCAGAAGAAGCGCTGGCTGCCAGGGATCACCAGCGGCGAGACCATCATCGCCGTCGCGATGACCGAACCCGGTGCCGGCAGCGACCTCGCCGGCATCCGCACTTCGGCGGTGCGTGACGGCGACGACTGGATCGTCAACGGCTCCAAGACCTTCATCTCGTCGGGCATCAACTGCGACCTCGTCGTCGTGGTCTGCCGTACCGATCCCGAAGCAGGCCACAAGGGCTTCACGCTGCTGGTCGTCGAGCGCGGGATGGAGGGCTTCACCCGCGGCCGCAAGCTGGACAAGATGGGCCTGCACGCCCAGGACACCTCCGAGCTGCACTTCGAGAACGTCCGTGTCCCCAACGCCAACGTGCTCGGCAAGGAGGGGCGCGGCTTCTACCACCTGATGACAAACCTGCCCTCGGAGCGGCTCTCGATTGCGATCACCGCGGTCGCGGGCGCACGCGAAACCTGGCGGCAGACACTGCAGTACGCCAAGGATCGCAAGGCCTTCGGTCAGCCGATCGGAAGCTTCCAGCACAACCGGTTCCTGCTCGCAGAGATGGACACCGAGCTCGAGGTCACCGAGCAATATATCGACCGTTGCCTGCAGGGTGTCGTCGACGGTGAACTGACCGCTGTCGAGGCGGCCAAGGCGAAGTGGTGGGCGACCGAGACCGCCAAGAAGATCGTCGACCAGTGCGTGCAGCTGCACGGCGGCTACGGCTACATGCTGGAGTACCGCGTCGCCCGTGACTACGTCGACGGACGCATCCAGACGATCTTCGGCGGCACCACCGAGATCATGAAGGAGATCATCGGCCGCGATCTCGGCCTCTAGCTAGCAGTGATTTCGGCGTGTTGGGTCACGCTCAGCGAGACTGAACACGCCGAAATCACAACGAGCGTTCCAGTAGTGCGTCCGGACCGCGAGTCATCAGCTGACGGCCCACGATGATCCGCTGAATCTCGCTTGCGCCCTCCCAGATCCGTTCCACGCGAAGCTCACGGAACATCCGCTCGGCGACGTTCTCGCGCATGTAGCCGCGGCCACCGAAGATCTGCACTGCGCGGTCGGCGACCCGCCCCGCCATCTCGGAGCAGTACAGCTTCACCATCGAGGCCTGTCCGTGCAGTGTCTTTCGGTCGTGTCCGGCGTCGATGGATCGGGCCACCTCGTAGAGCATGGCTCTGGCCGCGAACAACTCGGTCGCGTTGTCGGCAAGCATGCCCGCCACCAACTGGTGCTCGCCCAGCGGTTTGCCGTCCACCACCCGAGTCTGCGCGAACGCCGTCGTCTCGTCGACGAGGCGCGCTGCGGCGCCGACGCAACGCGCCGCCACCATCATCCGCTCGAATCGGAACCAGTCCTGGGTGAACGTCATCGGACCGCCCTCGGTCCCGACCAGGTTCTCCACGGGGAACTCGCACGTCGTTGAACGCCACGATCGGATGCTCGTCGGCGATGTGATGCGAATAGTGCGGTGTGCGAACCACTTCCACACCCGGCCACGGCAGATCGACCACCAGCAGCGCGTGGTCGCCCTCTGGTAGGACAGCTTCGACGAACACGTAATCGGCGAGGTTGAACGACGTGACGTGCCACTTGATCCCGTTGACCACATAGTCATCGCCGTCGCGGCGGGCGGTGGCGACGAGAGCGGAAACGTCTGAGCCGGCATTCTCTTCGGTGATCGCGTACGCCTCGTGCTTCTCGCCGCGTACCGACGGCAGCAGCCAGCGTTCCCGTTGGTAGTCGGTGGCCACGTCGACCCACCACTGCGGGGGAGTGGCCATCACCCAGGCCAGTCCGTTGGTCACCCGGCCGCACTGTTCCTGCACCAGCACCTGCTGCAGGGCGGTACAGCCCGGGCCGCCGACAGATGCCGGCATATTGGTGGCGTACAGACCCAATTCAATTGCGCGCGCTCGATGCTCGGCGGTGATCTCCTTCGACAGGACACCCCCGGCCAGTTCGGCTTCCACCTCGTGAGGCATCAGCGTTTCGACGAACTCTCGCGCGGTGTCGCGAATGCGCCGATCCTGTTCGGTCAGGCCGTACATCCGTACCTCCACCTCTTGACTGAGCGTTCAGTCTATGCCAGCGTTCCATGGTATGACCAGCTCCCACAGCGCCGATGTCGTGGTGGTGGGCGGCGGGACGGTCGGTGCGTGGACGGCCGTGCTGCTCGCCGAGAGCGGCGACCGCAACGTCGTCCTGCTCGAGGCCGCCACCCTGGGTGACGGCGCCAGCAGCCGCGCGGCGGGCATGGTGCGGGCCCAGGGCGGCACCGAAACCGCCATCAAGCTCGGCCTTCGCACCCAGGCCTTCTACGCGACCAGTGGAGACCGCTTCCCGCTCGACTGTGGCTTTGTGGCCCAGGGCTACCTGATGCCGTGCTTCTCACGAGCCGAAGTGGAGCAGGCGCATCTGCGCATCGCGCTGCAGCGTTCGCTTGGGCTCGACGTTCAATGGTGGTCGTCCGACGACATCGACAGCCGTAACACCGGTCTGGCGCCGGGCGCGACGCTCGGCGCGTCCTATGCACCCGGAGACGGATACATCGACGCGCCGCGCAACGTGCTGGCATACACCGCCGCGCTCACAGCGTGCGCGGTCGATGTGCGCGAACATTGCGCGTTCACCGGCCTTCGCACATCGGGCGGCCGCGTGGTGGGCGTCGACACCTCCGACGGCCCGATCGACACCGAACGCGTCGTGCTGACCGGCGGCCCAAAACTGGGCAGGGTCGGACAGACCGCCGGAGGACGGATACCCGCGGGGGGTGCGCGACATCAGGTCGTCGTCACCGCGCCCGTCACAGCGTTCGACGTGCACGACGTGCCGATGGTGTTCGACCTCCCTTCCGGAATCTATTGGCGTCCTGGCGAAGCGGGCGGTCTGCTGTGGGGTATGAGCAATCCCGACGAGGCGCCAGGCGTCGCCGCGGACTTCGACGAGACCTACTATCGGAAAGCCCGTGACCGCATCGAGGAACTGATGCCCGGTGTCAAAGGCCTCGGCCTTCGGCGCATGTGGGCCGCGACGATCGACTACACACCGGACCACCTGCCCATCCTGGGACCGCTGCTGACCGACGACGGTCCTGTCGAGGGAACGGTGGTGGCCAGCCCTGCCGGGCACGGGATGATGTGGGGCCCAGCTGTCGCCCAGGCGGCTGCCGACCTGACGACATCGGGTACCTGCACGTGGCTCGATCTGACAGACCTAGGACTCGACCGCTTCGACGCCGATGGCAACAGTCGTGTTGCCCCAGAACCGA
This sequence comes from uncultured Actinomycetota bacterium, assembly GCA_963843135.1. GTDB lineage: Bacteria > Actinomycetota > Actinomycetes > Mycobacteriales > Mycobacteriaceae > Mycobacterium. The sequence goes on along the minus strand of CAWJJA010000009.1, from coordinate 261,401 downwards.
TCTCACTACCCTTCCCGGAGAAAGCGACGCTGTGAACACTATCGACACCGCACTACTGACCAAGGCCGCCGACACAGAACTCGAGGACTGGGGCCCGCTTGCCGAAGCGACGGGGGATCCGATGGCCACGCACGGTCTCGAGATGTGGGTGGACGGCGACAAGTCCGCGGGCATCTGGCAGTGCACGCCTGGACCGTCCTACTGGGTTCAGGACGAGAACGAGGTCATCTACGTCTTGTCCGGCCGGATGACTGTCACACCCGACGGTGGCGAACCCGCAGAGATCAAGGCCGGCGACATCGCGGTGTTCCCGACCGGCTGGAAGGGCACCTGGGATTTGCACGAGACGGTACGGAAGGTCTATTCGATCTTCTGATCGCGCAGGCGGGGGATCATCACGGAGTCCACCGCGATCACTCCGCGCGGTGTCGCGATGACCGGGTTCGCCTCCACCGCGTCGAACTCGTCGCCGCGATCGACGGCCAACTCCGAAACGCGAACGATGACGTCCGCCAACGCGTCGATGTCCACCGCGGGCGCCCCGCGCCATCCTGCGAGTAGTGGCGCCACCCGCAGACTCTCGAGCATCCGCAGTGCCCCCGACCGCGAGAGCGGTGGGCATGCCACCACACGGTCTTCCATCAACTCGACGAGTGTGCCGCCCGCGGCGACGACCACCAGCGGACCGAACGCGTCGTCGCGCACGAACCCCACCGAGATCTCCACACCGCCGTCGACCATCGTCTCGACAGTCACCGCGGGACCCAGTCGCTGCGCCATGGATCCGTAGGCAGCCGTCAACGCCGCCTCGTCGACGAGGCCCAACGCCACGCCGCCGACCTCGGTCTTATGCAGCACACCAACGGTTTTAAGCGCCACCGGATAGCCGACCGCATCAGCTACCGCCAATGCCCCCTCGAGTGAATCCGCCGACCGCGATTGCACCACCGGGATTCCGTAGGCGGCGAGCACCTCGGACGCCGAGGCGCCCGCGCAGACATCGCGACGTCGACCGGGACTCGGTACCTCCTCGACGGGTAGCGGCCATCGCGCGAGATGACCGAGCGCGGCCAGCCCACTGCGTGCGCCCTCGAGTACGGGAATCCCATTGTCGCGCAGCCGCTGCGCCGTCGGCCGATCGATCGCCGAGGACACAGATGCAACGACCGCGATCGGTGCCTCCGTCTCGGCCGCAACGTCCAGCACCGCGTCCGCATAGGCTGTGTCATCGTCGAATTCGGTGACGAGATCGACCGCAAGGGCGGTCACGCCGACACCGGGGTCGTCGATCATCGCACGCAGGCAGCCGCCGAACACGTTGCGGGTATCGGCACCCGTGCCCCACACGTCCAGCGGGTTGGTGGCGGCCAGTCCCTCATCGAGCAGCGCACCGATAGTGACGAGCGTGTCGCCGGCCAGGTCGGCGAACTCGACGCCCAGGTCGTGGGCGAGGTCGGCGACCAGCGCGCGTTCGGCGCCGGAATCGTGCACGGTCGCGATGCCGCCGCCGGATGATCGCCTTGTCGCCGAGAACAATTCCAGCGTATCGGCGAACTCGGCGAGGTCACTGACGGCAATGGCGCCGGTGGCCGCGCAGAACGCGTGCCAAGCCCCGCGATCACCTGCGAGCGCACCCGAGTGTGCCGCCACCATCGCCTTGCCCCGAGGGGATCCACCGACGGTCAGGATCACCACCGGTACGCCCTGACCCTCCGCTCGCAGCAGCGCCTTTCGCAGCCTCGGCACGTCTCGAGGGGTCTCCATGAGCAGCGCGATGATGCGGGTATCGGGATCGTCGAGTGCGTACTCGACATAGTCTGCGGTGTTGGTCACCAGTTCCTGGCCGGAGGACACCGCCAGACGGAAGCCGAACCCGCGCCTCGCGCGCAGCAGCGTCGAGAACGCCGACCCGGAATGCGTGATGAGGCTGATTCCGCCGAAGGGCAACGGATCCGGCTCCAGATAGCCCAACGCCCGCACACCGCGCGCGTTGTTGATGAAGCCCATGCATCCCGCGCCGCACACCGCCATGCCCGCACTCGTGGCAATCGCGGTGAGCTTGTCGCGCAATCCGTGCGCGGCGCCGAACAGCACCGCCCCCCTCACGCCGATCGCCGCAGCGGACTCCAGCTGCTCGAGCAGGGCCTCGTCTGGCACCCCGAGCAGCACCAGGTCGACGTCGTCATCGAGATCGCTCAGCGACGGCGCGCAGAGCGCATCACCGATCCGGTCATAGCGGGGATTGACCAGATGCACACGCGCCGAGCCGCGTTGGGCCTCGACCACCATCCGCGAGCCGAAGCTGTCGGTCCGGGGGCTGGCACCGACGACGGCCATCGATCGGGCGCCGAGCATGGCGGCGACCGCCGCGCGCCGCGCTTCGCTCATCGCTTCCGGAAGCGGCGCTTCTTGTCCGCCAGCGCCGCCCGTGCCGCCTGCCATCCGGGGATTCCACAGACGCCACCGCCGGCGTGTGTGCCCGAGCTGCCGTTGTAGAGCCCCGCGATCGGCGTGCGATAGTCGGCGTACCCAGGCGCAGGCCGCATGTGGAACAGCTGCTCCAGCGACAGTTCACCGTGGAAGATATTGCCGCCGATCAGGCCGTACTCCTGCTCCATCTCGTACGGGCCGACGACGTCGCGGTGCGTGATGGACGCCTTGAAGCCGGGTGCCACCTGGTCGTAGGTATCGATCACCCGGTCGGCGTAGGCGTCGAGCTCCTCGGTGTGCGGCGCGTTCGCCCATTCGGCGGGCACCCACTGGGTGAACAGCGACATGATGTGGGTGCCATCGGGATTCAACGTCTTGTCCAAGGTGGTCGGAATGACGCCGTCGCTGAACGGCAGCACCGCGGGCCTGCCGGCGCGCGCGTCCTGGAAAGCGGTTTCCAGGTACTCGATGGTCGGCGCCATCTCGATCGAACCGGTGAGATGTTCGGCGATCCCCGAACTCGGATTCGCCGTGAAGTTCGGCAGCTCCGCAAGCGCGACGTTGATCTTCACCACGCCGCTGCGGGTCTTGAAGTGTTCGATGTCGCCGACGAAGTCGTCAGGCAGTTCGGACGGCGAAAGGTGTTCGAGGAAGGCGATCTTCGGATGTAGCGTGGTGACGACAAGCGGTGCGGTGATCTCTTCGCCGTTCGCCAGAACCACACCCCGCACCTGGCCGCCGCGGGTCAGCACCCGGGAAACCTTTGCGTTGGTGCGGATCTCGGCGCCGAAGCTCTTCGCGGATCGCGCGATGGCCTCAGATACCCCGCCCATACCACCCTCTGGGTACCCCCAACTGCCGAGCTGGCCGTCACCGACGTCGCCGATGGAGTGGTGCGCCATCACATAGGCGGTTCCCGGCTCACACGGCCCGGCCCAGGTCCCGATGATGCCGTTGACCGCCATCAGACCTTTGACTTGCGGTGATTCAAACCAGTCGTCGAGAAGGTCGGCGATGCTCATGGTCAGCAGTCGGGTGATGTCGGCGGTGAGGCGCGGCGTGATCTTCTTGCGCAGCGGCCAGGCCAGCTTGGCCAGATCGAGCAGATCCGACGGTCGCTTCGAGCCGACGTTGGGCGGCACCTGCGTCAGCAGCGGTCCCATCACCTCGGCGATGCCGCCGATCCAGTCGTAGTATTCCGGCAGCGCGTCCGCGTCCTTCTTGGAGAACTTGGACAGCTGCTCGTGGGTGCGCTTGGGGTCGTCCTCGTAGATGATCAGCGAGCCGCCCTCGGGAAATGCCTGGTACGACGGGCCCATCGGATGCACCTTGTAGCCGTGCCGCTCGAGTTCCAGCTCGCGGACGATGGTCGGCGGCATCAGGCTCATCACATACGACAGCCGGGTCACCCGCAGGTGTGGAGCGTCGTTCCACGGCGCCTCCGTGGTGGCCGCTCCTCCGAGTGAGCCACGGCCTTCGAGAACCAGGGTCCTGGCGCCCGAGCGGGCCAGATAGGCCGCAGACACAAGCCCGTTGTGCCCGCCACCGATGACGAGAGCGTCGTAATTGTTCGACATGGAAGTCCTACTTTCGTCGGCGCCCCGTGCGTCCTGACTGACTGTTCAATCTAACCAAGTGTTAGGCTGTAGACAAGAGCAACGATGCACTTCGGAGGGGAGCCGACACGACCATGGCCGAGCCCGCACCCGCGACAGAACAGAACGAGGCGCGACGCATCGAGATGCTTCGCGCCGCTGCGGAGCTGATCTGCGAACGCGGGTTCGGCGACACCCGTATCGCCGATGTCGCCAAGCGAGCAGGCGTGAGCTCGGCGCTCGTCATCTACTACTTCGGGACGCGGGACCGCCTCCTGGTCGACGCACTGCGTTATTCGGAAGAGTCGTTTTACGCCGCGGCCGAGGAGATGCTGGGCGAGGTCTCCGCGCTGCGCGAGCGGCTCTCGTTGCTGATCCGGTGGACGTGCGTGCGGGAGGGTAACGAAGAGATACCCGGGGCGTGGGGACTGTGGTTCGACCTCTGGGCCCAGGCCTTCCGCCACGATGAGATCAAGTCCGACCGGGCAGAACTCGACGCCAAGTGGCGGGAGATGATCGTCGACGCGATCAAGTCGGCAGACGCCTCGGAGTTCGATGCGAAGGTCAACGCCCGCATGTTTGCGCTGGAGTTCGCGGCGCTTCTCGACGGCCTGTCCATCCAGGTGGCGCTCGACGACCCCGAGGTCGACTCGGACCTGGCCTACGACATCGCGATGCGGTTCGCCGAGCGTGAACTCGACCTCGCTCCGGCGAAGAAGGGTCTCAACGGCAGGGCAAAAGTCAAGAAGGCGTGAGCGCGTCGACCTCGTCGGCCACCGGGTCGGTGACCAATTGGGCCGGACTGCGGTGCAGTACCCGTACCGCATCGTGCGCACAGACGCAGTTGACCGCAGCGCCCGGCTCATGGGTCACCGAGCCCGGTCCCGCGTGGTTCGGCACCTCGACAACCAGCGCTGCGGGTGCGCCGACGTCGACGTGTACCTGCGTGCAGTTGCCGAGGTAAACCACCTCCGACACGACGCCGCCAATCACGTTGCGGCCCTGACTAATCGGCTCGGTCGGGGAGTGCAGGCTGATCCGCTCGGGCCTGATGACGATCGCCGCCGCACCCAAGTCGGCGGAGTCGCCGACGGCCGCGCCCAGGCGCGTGTCCAGTGCCTCGCACAGCGCCGAGGCGCCGCTGGCCTCCAGGACGACGGCGTCAAAGATGTTGGCGGCACCGAGGAATCCCGCGACGAACGTCGTGGCGGGCGCGGAATAGATCTCCTGCGGCGGGCCCACCTGCTCGACGCGGCCCTCGGCCAGCACCGCGATCTGGTCGCTCATCGTGAGCGCCTCTTCTTGATCATGAGTCACGTAGACGAAGGTGATGCCGATCTCGCGTTGCACCGCGCGAAGCTCCAATTGCAGCTGTTTGCGCAGCTTGGCGTCCAGGGCGCCGAGGGGCTCGTCGAGCAGCAGCACGCGCGGACGCAATACCAGGGCCCTGGCCAGCGCGACGCGCTGCTGCTGGCCGCCGGACAGCTGGGCCGGACGCCGTTTGGCGAAGTCGCTCATCCGAACCAGCTCCAGCGCCTCCCCGACGCGGCGCTTGGTGTCCTCGCGTGAGCACTTCTGGTATCTCAACCCGAACGCGACGTTGTCCCAGACCGTCATGAACGGGAACAACGCATAGGTCTGGAACACGGTATTGACCGGGCGGCGATGCGGTGGATCCCCGGCCACGTCGCGGCCGTCGAGCTCGATCCGCCCGGAATCGGGTTTCTCGAAGCCCGCAATCATCCGCAGTGTCGTGGTCTTACCGCAACCGGATGCGCCCAGCAGCGAATAGAACTCGCCGGCAGGAATATTCAGGTCGATGCCCATGACGGCTGGGACGCCGTCGAACGATTTGACCAACTCGTGCAGCTGGATCGCGCCGCCGGTCACCGGGCCCAGCCCTCGCTCACGCAACCGGGGACATCACCGCGTCGGCGAACCGCGTGAAGTTCGCGGCGAATCGGTCGACATCGTCGTGTTGGTGCTGAACCGACAACAGCCATTGCTCCACCTTCCCCCATGGCGGGAGAAACACACCGCCATTGTGCTGCATCAGCCAGTGCAGGTGGCCGAGTCTGGCGTCGATCTCCAGGAAGTCGCGAAACTCGCGCACCCGCTCCCGCCGGAAGGTGACGCAGCCCTTGGCGCCGGCGACGACGACGTGCCAGTCGACGCCATGCCGGGCGATCACCGATTCCAAGGAGCCGGACAGCCGGGCCGCGAGCTCGTCGAGGTGCGCGTAGGCCTCTGGCGTCAGCACGTCGGTGAGCGTCGCGCGGGTGGCCGCCATCGCCAACGGGTTCCCGTTGAATGTGCCGACCTGTTCGTAGCGGCCGTCGGCAATCGCCGACATCACCTCGCGGGTACCGCCGATCGCCGCGACCGCGATGCCGCCCCCCAATGCCTTGGCCAGACACACCATGTCGGGCACCACGCCGCTGCGCGCTGTGACGCCGCCCGGTCCGGTGGTGAAGCCCGTCTTCACCTCATCGAAGATCAGCAACGCGCCCTCGGCGTGCACCAGCTCGCGGATGGCGGCCAGATAGCCGGCGTCGGGCGGGATGATGCCTGCGTTCATCATCACCGGCTCGAGGATCATCGCCGCCACTTGTCCGCGGTGCTCGGCCAGTGCGCGGGCGACCGCCTCGGCGTCGTTGAACGGCACCACGATCACGAGATCGCGGATCGCCGAGGGGATACCGGAGTTCGCAGGCACCGCGGTCGGATGGTCACGTGGCCCGACCTCGTCGGCCTCGGGAAGCACCGACACCTGCACCGAATCGTGGTGGCCGTGATAGCAGCCCTCGACCTTGATGATCAGATCCCGGCCCGTCAGCGCGCGTGCCAGGTGCACCGCGTCCATGGTCGCCTCGGTGCCGGAGTTGGCGAACCGCCACAGGGGCAGATCGAATCGGCGTGCCAACTCGCCGGCGATCCAGATGGCGTCCTCGGTCGGCTGGGCGAAATGCGTACCGCGCCGAACGCGGTCGCTCACGGCGTCCACGATTGCCGGATGGGCGTGTCCGGCAATGGAAGCGCCGTAACCGCCATGCATGTCGACGTACTCGTTGCCGTCCACGTCGTAGACCTTCGGGCCCTTGCCGTGGCTCATCCACACGGCCTGCGGCTCGGCGATCTGCCAGTTCGACGTTGCCCCGCCGGCAAGGTGTTCGCGCGCGTGCGCGATGAGTTCCGTGCTGCGCGGCTGGCGGCGCAGGAAAGTTTTCACCTCGTCCGATATCAGCTGGTCTACGGTGTCTGCCACCTCGGGCTCCACCACCGACGAAGACACGGTGAACCTCCACTCTGCAACGGTTGACTGAGCATTCAGTCTATGCGAGAGTCCTACCAGCGACAAGCCGCGAAATCAATGGGAGGTCCCTAATGCCAACACCTCCAAGCCGCCGACAGTTCTTGGCACGCGCGGCGATTCTCGCCGCCGCGGCACCCACCCTTCCCGCGTTCCTTGCGGCGTGCTCCAAGCCGGGATCGTCGTCGGGAGGACCGAGTCTGACGCTCGCATCGCCGGACAATCCGGTGAAATGGCCGATTCCCGATGACAACAAACCGATCGCCGACAATCTCGCGCCGGAGAAGGGCGCGACGCTCAAGATCTACAACTACGCCGACTACCTCAGCCCGCAGGCCATGAAAAGCTTCGAGGACAAGTACGGCATCAAGATCGAGGTCTCGACCTTCAACGACGGCGACGAGGCGATCACCAAGCTACGCAGTGGCGTGGACTTCGACATCTACAACGCCAACTACACGGAAATCAGCCGCCTGGTCAACGGCGGGCTGCTGCGCCCGCTGAACCACTCCTACATTCCCAACATCAAGAACGTGTGGCCCAGCTTCACCGACCCCTGGTACGACCAGGGCTGGCAGTACAGCGTGCCGTACACCATCTACACCACCGGAATCGGTTGGCGAACCGACCAGGTGCCCGCCGATATCGGCGCATTGGCCAATCCGTACGAGTCGTTGTGGGATCCGCAGTACAAGGACAAGACGGCGGTCATCGACGACTTCCACACGGCGATGGCCATGGTGCTGCTGAAGCAGGGCATCACGGACGTCAACACCTCATCGGAGGCCGATCTGAAGATGGTCGGTGAGCAACTGCAGGCGCTGGTGAAGGCGACCTCGCCGAAGGTCACCATCACGATGTACAACGACCTGCCCGCCGGACAAATGGGTCTCGCGCAGATGTGGTCGGGTGACATCATCAATGCGCAGTCCTACCTGCCCGAAGGCACCGGCCCGGAAATCCTTCGCTATTGGTTCCCTTCCGACGGAAAGGGACTCGTCGACAATGACATGCTCGTGACGCTCAAGAGCGGCAAGAACCCGGTCCTTTCGCACCTGTTCATCAATCACATGCTCGATCCCGAGGTGGCGAAGGAGAACTTCTCCGCGATCGGCTACCAGCCGCCGCAGAACAGCATCACGCCGGATTCGCTTGTCCAAGAAGAGTTCATCCCTGAGAACCTGCGCTCGGCGATCGTGAAACCGGAATACTTCGACACCGGCTACCGATTGCTGGAGCTCGACGCCGCCAACGAAACCGCATGGCGCAACGTGTGGCAGGCCTTCCAGGCCGGCGGGTCGTAAATACCGGTGGCGGTCCCGGTAGTCACCGCGCCTTCGCGGCAGGCTCCGCAGGCCCGGGAGCGCCGCAATCGGCTGTGGGCCGTGCTGGCCGCACCCGGAATAATCTGGCTGTTCGCGTTTTTCCTCTTCCCGCTCTATGTCGTGCTGTGCATCGTCTTCGGTCAGGTCGACCCGCTGTTCCGCACGCCCATCCCGGTGTGGAACCCACTGCAGTGGGATCCCACTCAGTTCACCTATGTGCTGACGCACATCGTCGGCGAGAACGGTGTGTATGGTGCGGCCATCGCGCGCACGTTCATCTACGTGTTGGTTGCCAGCGCGCTCTGCCTACTCATCGCCTTCCCGGTGTCGTACTACGTATCCCGGCTCGCCGGCAAGCGCAAGGGGCTGTTGCTCGCGCTGTTGATAGCGCCGTTCTGGATCAGCTACATGATGCGGATGTTCGCGTGGGTGAACCTGCTGCAGGACGACGGCCTGTTCAACAAGGTGCTCAGTCTCGGAGGCCTGTTCACCCCGGACGTCAAGTGGCTGACCGGCCAACCCGTTGTGGTGATCCTCGGGCTGGTCTACGGCTATGTCCCGTACATGATCCTGCCTCTCTACGCGGGCCTCGACCGACTTTCGCAGCCGATGCTCGAGGCGTCGCGTGACCTTGGCGCCGACCGCTTTTCGTCGTTCTGGCGTGTGACGCTGCCGCTGTGCCGGCCCACGATCGTGGCGGCCCTTCTGCTGACCTGCCTGCCGATGCTCGGCGACTATTTCACCAACGACATGTTGTCCGCGTCGCCGAAGACCACCATGGTCGGCAATCTGATCAACGACGGTGTGCAGGCCCCGGGACAGACCGGTCAGGCGGGTGCGTTCGTCATGCTGGTATTCCTCATCGCGCTGCTACCGATGCTCTACTACCTCCGTTCGGTGACACGCGGCAGCGAGGTGTCAACATGAGAGGACCCGTTGCGTGGTGGAACAACCCATGGCGGCCACCACGCTTCCTGATCGCGATCACCATCGGCTACCTGCTGTGGTCGCTGCTGCCGGTCCTCATCGCGGTGCTCTACTCGTTCAACGCCGGCCGATCGCGAACAACCTGGCAGGGGTTTTCGACCCGCTGGTACTGGGGTGATGCGACGCTGTCGGTATGGCACAACGACGCGCTGCACACCGCTCTGCTGCAGACCCTGAAGCTGGGGGTGATCGCGACACTGATCACGATTCCGCTGGGGACGCTGTTCGCGATCGGCATCGACCGGTGGCGGGGCAGGCTGCCCAACGGGGCGAACTTCCTCATGCTGCTGTCGTTCGTGCTGCCCGAGGTGCTGCTCGCCGTCGCGCTGCTGTTCGTGATCACCGCGGTGGCGGTCCCGGTCAATCTCGGCACCACCGCACAGGTGATCGGCCTTGTCACCTTCCAGGTGTCCTACCCCGCGGTGCTGGTGCGGGCGAGGCTGGCCACCATCGGGCCCCAATACGAAGAGGCTGCAATGGATCTCGGTGCCTCACCGATGGGGGCGCTGCGCCGGATCATCATGCCGATGCTGATGCCCGCGATCTTCGCGAGCACCGTGCTGGTCTTCGCCGACGTCATCGACGACTTCGTGTTGGTGCGCTACCTGTCCGGTGCCGCATCGACCGAGCCGGTGTCGGTGAAGATCTACAACACCGCCCGCGCCGCACCGACGCCCGCCCTCAACGCATTGGCGACGCTGCTCCTGCTCGCGGCATTGACCGCGGTCGTTGTGGGATTCCTCGTATACAGATACCTGACCCGATCGGACACCACGACCAGCGACCGCGGCATCGGGGCATTCGCGGGAGAGGCGTAATGACGTGATTCTCAATGTGATCGGCGGCCGCTCGGTGCCCGCCGTGAACACCTGTAGACCACCGCGGCCCCGCGCAGTAGGCTGACTGTATGTTCAAACAGCAGGGTGCAGCTCCCGTCCCTGCCGACGCGCTGGCCGCGGCGCTGGCGCCGTTCGGGCAGTCGCGGATGTTGCCTCGCGAGGCCTACGTCGACCCCGCCGTGTTCGCGTGGGAGCAGCTCAACATCTTCTCCGGCTGGTCTTGTGTCGGGCACGCCTGCGATCTGGTCGGGGTCGGTGCACAGAAAGCGGTGGGCACCGGTACCAACGCGACGCTGTTGGTGCGCGCCGAAGATGAGGTCATTCGCGCGTTCGCCAACACATGCAGACACCGCGGGCACGAGCTGTTGGCGTGCAACACGGCTACCAAGGGCCGCAGCGTGGTGTGCCCGTACCACTCATGGTCCTACCGCCTCGACGGCCGGCTGCGCAATGCCCCGACGTTCGGCGATGTCGAAGGATTCGATCCCGACGAGTTCGGACTCGCCGAGATGCGACTGGTGAACTGGCACGGCTGGCTGTTCGTCGACCCGAGTGGTCAGGACGTCGAATTCGCCGACCATGTAGCAGGTTTGGATGAGATCGTGGGCCCGTACCACCCAGAGGACCTGACGATCGTCGCCCGGCATTCCTACGAGCTGGCCACCAACTGGAAGGTCATCGCCGAGAACTATCAGGAGTGCTACCACTGCTCGACCATCCATCCGGAGCTGTCCCGGATCAGCCCGCCGACCAGCGGCGGGAACCTCGACCTGAAGGGCTCGTGGATGGGCGGCTGGATGTCGATCATCGAAGGGGCCGAGACGATGTCGCTGTCGGGCAAGAGCGGCGGTGTTGCGATCGCCGGTCTCTCTGAGCACGAGCTGCGCAGCGTGATGTACCTCGTCGGGTATCCGAACCTGCTCGTGAGCCTGCACCCCGACTACGTGATGACCCACCTGATGACGCCGCTGGCCGCGGACCGCACACACGTCGAATGTGCTTGGGCGTTCCCGAAAGACGTTGCCGCCAAACCCGATTTCGATCCGTCGTACGCGGTCGACTTCTGGGACCTCACGAACCGTCAGGACTGGGCGGCCTGTGAGTCGGTGCAGCGGGGACTGACGTCACCGCATGCGCGACCGGGACCGCTGGCACCCGACGAGGACGGCGTCTATCACTTCGTCACGCGGGTGGCGAAGGCCTACTCCGGCCACTAGTCAGCGATTTCGGCGTGGGTAGTACCGCTGAGCGTGACCCAGCACGCCGAAATCACATCTGGGACTAGCCGATCGGGGCGTCCGCGGCGGGCATCGGCTCAGCGTGCCGGGGCGGCCGGAGTCTCGGTCGGCGTGCGCTGTCGGCGTCTCGCTGGTGGTCGTCGTGGTGGTGGTGGTCGTGCTCGACGTCGCCGACGGCGTGATCGCCTCCGGCGGAGTCTTGGGGTCCAGCACCGTGTCGATCAGATAGATCCGCGCGTTCTTGGCGAAGATCGCACCGCAGACCAGCTTGGCGGTGTCGTTGACCGTGATGTCGCCGCCCTTACCGTCGACCTTGATCTCGGCGCCCTGCTGGGTCGGCCGCTGGCCCTTGACATCCTCGTTGCCGAGCAGGCCGAGGAAGTCGTGGTAGTAGACCAGGTCGCTCAGCGCGGCCGGATCGGCCTTGAGCGCATCCAGCTGAGCGGGCGGCAGTGCGGCGAACGCCTCGTTGGTCGGGGCGAAGACCACGTACGGGCCGTTCTCCAGGACACCGACGATGTTGACCGCGGGGTTGAAGCCACCCGAGATCGCCGAGTAGAAGGTGCTGGCATCCGGGATGCTCTGCAGTGCGTCCCCCACCGGCGAGTTGACCAGCGACTTGTAGTCGGGCACCGCGGTCTTGAAGGCGTCACAGCCCGGGCCCTGGGGATCGGGGATCTCGAGCTCCGGTGCGGGCTCCGTGGTCGGTTCGGCGTACGCGGTCACGGCCAGCGGAACCGACAGCGCGATAGCGGCGATTCCGACGGCGGCTCCGATGGCCTTGCTGGTGCGGGTCTTCACGTAGTGCTCCTCAGGTCTTCCAGTCGCAACGCATGGTAAGGCCCGCAGCGCACCATCGCCAAAGTGAAGACCGGGTAAAACTCGCCTTGCAGGTGCTCTGACCTGCGCTTTGCGGATCTTGCCACACAACGCCGCCGCGACGAAGCAAAGGGCTCCTGGGGGCCTAGCTGCCCTCGGGCAGCACCAACGCAACCATGCGGGCGAGATCGATCGCCGTCTGCTGGAAAGTGTCGTTGCCGCAGCTCGCATGCACCAACGCCCCGACGAGCCCGAACTCGAGTGTTTCCGTCACCTCGGGCCACGCACCGGACCGCAGCATGGTGCGCACCCGCCGGTGGTACTCGGCGTGGATCCGCTCGCGAACGGACCGCACGGACGGGTCGCTACCGACAAGTGCGCTCGAGCACGCGGCGGCCAGGCCGGGCTCGTCGGCCAACAACATCACCAGGTGTGAGAACTGGGTGACGATCCGTTCCTGGGCGCCCAGCTCGACGTCGACGTCCAGCGGCGCGGCTCGCAGCCGCTCGAGGTAGATCTCGGCGACGATCGCGTCCTTCGACCAGAAGTGCTCCCGCAGCGACCTGACGGACACATCGGCGCGCTTGCCGATGGCGCGCATGGTGATGCCCGCATACGGCACCTCGCGTAGCAGTTCGACGGTTGCGGTCAGCACCTTGCGCGTTTCCTCGTCGTCGCGGCTGCGGTCGTCATATGACCGCAGATGTACGACGTCAGCCATGCGTCTCAGTGTCCAACACTCGGCAATAGCACAAAGGCGTTCCGACGCTTCCCACAGCGCCAGTGCGTGCGCCGCGTCGATTGCGTACGGTGCTGGACCTTCCTGGGCATCCTGAATCCGGCAGTCCGCGAGGTAAACCGAACCGACGTCCGCGAGATCGTCGCTGACCGCGGCCCACACCTGCGTGGCTGCCCCGTGCTCGGGCATCGTGAAATCTCGGCGAACGTCGACCCTCTCCTGGGCAGGATCCGACGGCGAGAATCGGGTCAGGGCAGTGAAATCGTCGCGGGACATATGCCGCGCAAGCGATGTCGCCACGACGCCCGGGTGCACCGAGTAGGCCCTGACGAGTTGGTCGCGCAGTCGCCGGTCCAGTTCGACCATGTGAAGAATGTTGGCCGTCTTCGACGCACCGTAGGCGGCGAACTTGTCGTACTCGCGAAGCTGCCAATTCGGGTCGTCGAGGTCGACGTCGCTGAGCCGATGCCCGTCGGATGACAGGTTCACGATGCGCGCACCCCCGGCGGCGACGAGTTGTGGCGCCAACAGCCGGGTGAGTTCGAAGTGTCCGAGATGGTTGGTACCGAATTGCATTTCGAAACCGTCGGCCGTCCGGCCGAACGGGGTGAACATCACCCCCGCGTTGTTCATCAGCACGTGGATCGCAGACGCAACGGCACCTATGGCCCGCGCTGCCGACCGGACCGAGGCCAGCGAGGCGAGGTCCAGCGCAACCACCGACGTGACCGCGTCGGGAACGTCGGCGCGAATCCACGTCTCGGTGTCAGCGAGGGCCTGTCGGTTGCGTGCCGCGAGGATGACGTGCGCGCCGGTCTTGGCCAGTGCCCGCGCCGATTCGGCGCCCAACCCTGCCGAGGCTCCGGTGACGACGCAGACCCTGCCGGTCAGGTCGACGCCATCGACGACCTCGAGTGCTGTGAGCGTCGATGTCACCACGACAGGATGCCACGCTGCATACGATGACGCGCATGCCTGAGCCGCTGCTCCTTACCATCCGCGGTCGTGCGCCCTCGCTGCACGCCGAGAGCTGGGTCGCGCCCAACGCGAGCCTCATCGGCCAGGTGACCCTCGCCGCGAGCGCCAGCGTCTGGTACGGCGCCACGCTGCGGGCGGAGGCCGAGCCCATCGCGATCGGGTTCGGCACCAACATCCAGGACGGCGTCACCATCCACGTCGACCCGGGGTTTCCGATCACCATCGGCGCCAATGTGAGCGTCGGACACAACGCCGTTCTGCATGGGTGCGAGATCGAGGACGGCTGCCTCATCGGCATGGGAGCGGTGATACTCAACGGTGCCAAGATCGGTGCGGGGTCGCTGATCGCCGCGAGCGCACTCGTGCCGCAGGGCTTCGTGGTGCCGCCGCGATCGCTGGTGGCCGGCGTGCCGGGCAAGGTGCGGCGCGATCTCAGTGACGCCGAGGTGGCGCACAATCGGAACAACGCCAACGTGTACCAGGCGCTGGTCGAGTTGCACCGCGACGCCAACAGCTCTTGAACGAGGTTCCGATTCTTCTGTCGCGGGGTACAGCCCTATCGTGAGCAAACAGCGAATCCTGGTGACCGGTGCGACCGGCTATGTCGGATCGCGGCTCGTCACAGCCTTGCTCGACGCGGGCCATGACGTCGCCGCGGCCACCCGAAACCCGGCCCGGCTGACCGATTTCGGCTGGCACGACCGGGTCACCGGGGTAGCGCTGGATGCGCACAACTCCGAATCGGCGCGACATGCGTTCGCCGCGGCCGGCCCGACAGATGTCGTGTATTACCTGGTACACGGAATCGGGCAGCCCGGCTTTCGTGAAGCGGACAATCGGGCCGCGGCCATCGTGGCGAACGCGGCCAAAGCGGCCGGGGTGCGCCGGATCGTGTACCTGGGCGGGTTCGTGCCCGACGACGACAATCTCTCCGAGCATCTGAGCAGCCGCGCCGAAGTCGCCGAGTCGCTGAGTGTGGACGGCGGTCCCGATGTCGTCTGGCTGGGTGCGGCGATGATCATCGGCTCGGGCTCGACGTCGTTCGAGATGTTGCGCTACGTCGCCGATCGGTTCGTGCTGATGCCGATGCCCGGGTGGTCGGTCAATCCGATCGACCCGATCTCGATCAGCGATGTCCTCTACTACCTGGTCGCGGCCGCCGGCGAGGACGTGCCTGCAGGGGCCTACGACATCGCGGGTCCAGAAACGTCGTCCTATGCCGACCTGCTGCGGGCATACGCGCGAATCTCCGGCAAGTGGCGTGCCGAACTGCCTGTCAACGGTGTGGACACCGGACTGGTGTCGTTGGTGACGTCGGCGGTGCTGCCGGTACCCGGTGGACTGGCTTCCGATCTGGTTGAGTCGCTTGATCATCCAATGATGGCTTCCGGCAACGGCCTTCGCGATTTGGTCCCCGATCCACCCGACGGCCTGGTCGGAATCGATGAGGCGATAACGAGAGCTCTCGCGAGCCGCAAGCCGCAACCCGTCGACTCGCTGATCGATCCGCACCATCTGGCCGACACCGATCCGACATGGGCGGGCGGAGACACCTTCCGCCTCCGGCAATTGGCCAGCGTCATCACCCCCTCGTTCGTGCGACCCGTGCTGGGTCTGCTCGGCGCAGTGCCCGGTCCTGTCGCCGCGGCGGTGCGCACCGGACTCGATACGGCCATCGGCCTTGTCCCGAAGGCGAAGCCGGCGTGACCCAACCCGCCCCGACTCGGCCACGATGGCTGGCCGAGGCCAAAGACATTGTCGGCGCGTGTCCCGTCCCGCATCACGAGCCCCCGGGCCTCATCCGGCGCAGGCGCATCGTCGTCGCGATCGTGTTGGTGATCGGTGCTGTGCTGCTTGGGTATTCGCTGACCCGGCCACCGGGAGACGCGTCGTTCTACTGGCTGACGCTGGCGCTGGCCGCGGTGTGGGCCGTCGGCGCCCTGGCATCGGGCCCCCTACATCTGGGCTGTATTCGGTTCCGCGGCCGCAACCAGCGTCCGTGTCATCACCGGAACGGCGGTGGGCCTGTTGCTCGGCGCAGTGTTCATCGTCGGCGGACTGATCGCCCGTGAAATTCCGCCGGTTCGCGAATACATCACTCGCGTACTGGAATTCGCCGACTACGGGCCACTGCTGCTGGTCACCTTCATCACGGTCGTCAACGGCGTTGCCGAGGAGATGTTCTTCCGCGGTGCTCTCTACACCGCGCTCGGCCGCTTTCATCCGGTACTGGTATCGACGGTGCTGTATGTGATCGCGACAGCGGTCACGACGGCGAACCCGATGCTGGGTTTCGCCGCGATCGTCCTCGGCACGGTATGTGCGTTGGAGCGTCGGGCCACCGGGGGAGTGCTCGCACCGATGCTGACCCACTTCTTCTGGGGTCTGGTCATGGTGCTCGCACTGCCCCCGATGTTCGGCGTCTAACCGAGCGGATGCGCCAGTTCGTCTCGACGCATCTTCGCCGCGTACATCGCGACCGCTGCGAAAATCGCCGGAGCGATGCCTGCCACCAGGAAGATCGTCTGCATCGACACGACTTTCGACAGCGGACCGACGATCGCGAACGACACCGGCATGAACACCAGCGAGACGAAGAAGTCCAGGCTCGAGACCCGGCCCAGCATCTCCGTCGGCACCCGCCGTTGCAGCAGAGTGCCCCAGATGACCATCGCCGCGCCGTCGGTGACGCCGATGACGAACGTCGCGAGCCCCATCAAGGTGAACGACGACGTGACGCCGACGATCACCAGCGGAATCGAGCCGACGCTCCACCCGGCCATCATCACCGTCAGGTAGCGACGGGGCAGCCGCCACGATGAGACCGCAAGCGCACCAAGGGCACTGCCCATGCCGAAGAACGCCAGGATGAAGCCGTACATTCGTGCGCCATCGTCGAACCGGTCGTTGGCGATGAATGGCAGCAGCACCTCGATGGGCCCCAGCACCACGAGCACGAACATGCTCGCGAACAACAGTGTCCACAACAACCATGGTGTGCGCAGCATGAACACGAAGCCGTCCCGCAGGTCGCGCAACGCGCGCGTCTGCTCGTGGCCGGATTCGCGGACAGGCGACGCGACGGCGCCTCTGGTGGCGACCAGCAGCACCAGGCCGATGGCGAAGAGCGCCGCCACCACGACCGAGCCCACCGCCGGGAACGTCGCGCCCACCAACATGCCCGCGACGGCGGGGCCGACGGCGCGCTGAAACACCGGGCGCACCACACCTTCGACGCCGTTGGCGGCCAACAGTTGTTCGGCGGGCAGAATCCTCGGCAGGATCGCGCTATACGCCGGAAAGAAGAACGCCGCTGCGATACCCAACATCCCCGCGGCCACCGCCATATGCCAGATACGCAGTGAACCAACCAATCCCAGCACGGCGATCACCGATACGACGGTGACGTTGACGGCCTCGACGAGGATGATGATGGTGCGCTGGTTGAAGCGGTCCGCCGCGATCCCACCGACCAGGAGGAAGGCCACCAGGCCCACCCCGAGGCACGTCGCGACCAGTGACAGCGATGCCGGATCGTTCTTGAGCTCGATCACCTGCAGGGCCATCACGACGGCCCACATACCCTCGGCGAAGATCGACAGCGACACCGCCGTGATGAGCAGGCGGTACTCGCGAACCTGGAAGGGTGCGAGCACGCGCCAACCGCCGGCGTCGCGCACCGGCTGCTGGATCTCGTATTGCGTACTCACCTATAGATGGTCGCCGATGAGCGGTACTCGAGTCCAACGATTTTCGGCGAAGCGCGACGACTAGGTGTCGGTGAAGTTCGCCTGCCGTCGCTGCTGGAACGCTCGGGCGCCCTCCCGGAAATCGTGCCGAGTCGAGCAATACCAGCTGGCCCTCGGTCTCGCGTCCGATCGCCGCCTCGAGCTCGGTGAGGGTCGCGGCGTTGATCGCCTGTTTGGTCTTTCGCAGCGATACGGCGGGACCCGACATCAGCGTGCCGATCACCTTGTCCACCTCGGCGTCGAATTCGGCAGCGGGGTACACCGCGGTCACCAGACCCCACTCGTATGCCGTGGAGGCGGGAATCCGCTCGGCCGTCAGCGCCATCCGCATGGCGCGGATGCGGCCGACCGCGGCGGCGATCAACGCCGACGCCCCACCGTCGGGCATCAACCCGATCTTGGTGAATGCCAGCATGAAAAACGCCTTCTCCGAAGCCAATACGACGTCGGATGCCAACGCCAGCGACGCACCGACGCCCGCGCACGGTCCCTGCACGACCGCGACCACCGGCTGTGGCAGGCTCACGATCGACCGCACGGCGTCGTTGGCCGCGTCCAGAACCGATGCGGGTCCGTCGACTGACTTCTTCGACTGGTCGTCGTCGCTGATCCCCGCACCCGAGGAGAACCCCCGGCCTGCGCCGCCGAGTCGCACGACCTTGACTCGCGGGTCGGTGGCGGCCTGCTCCAAGCTCGAGGTGATGGTCCTGAACATCGCCGCTGTCAGCGAGTTCAGGCTGTCCGGCCGGTTCATCGTCACCGACAGCACACCGTCGGCCAGCTCGACGGTCAGATCGTCGATACCCGTATAGGTGTGCTCGCCCGAGTCGAGGGTTGTCATGGCTCGACCCTAGGTCGGACCCACTTGGTTAAACAAGTAAGCTATGTCGGCGTCGACAGCGTACGTCGGACGAAGGGCGGTTATCGAGCATGGCGGGACCACTTCACGGATTGCGCGTCGTCGAACTTGCCAGCATCGGCCCCGGCCCGCACGCAGCGATGATCCTCGGCGATCTCGGCGCCGACGTCGTGCGCGTCGACCGGCCAGGCAAGCTCGGCGGCATCCCGTCCTCGAAACGCGAAACCGCGCTGCGCAACCGCCGGTCGGTGACTGCCGACCTCAAGTCCGATGAGGGCCGCGACCTCGTCCTGAAGCTGGTCGCCAACGCCGACGTCCTGATCGAGGGACTGCGCCCCGGGGTGACCGAACGACTCGGCCTCGGGCCCGAGGACTGTGCGAAGGTCAACGAGAGGCTGGTCTACGCGCGGATGACCGGGTGGGGCCAGACGGGTCCGCGGCGCCTTCAGGCAGGCCATGACATCAACTACATCTCGCTCAACGGAGTGCTGCACTCGATCGGGCGGGCGGGCGAACGCCCCGTGCCGCCGCTCAACCTGACCGGCGACTTCGGCGGCGGGTCGATGTTCCTGCTCGTCGGCATCCTGTCCGCGCTGTGGGAGCGGCAGACCTCGGGCAAGGGCCAGGTCGTCGACGCCGCGATGATCGACGGCTCCAGTGTGCTGGCACAGATGATCTGGGGCTTCCGCGAGGACGGCATGTGGTCCGACGAGCGTGGGGTGAACATGCTCGACGGCGGGGCCCCGTACTACGACACCTACACCTGTAGCGACGGCCGCCACATCGCGGTCGGCGCGATCGAACCGCAGTTCTATGCGGAGATGCTCAAGGGCCTCGGCCTCGAGAACGCCGACCTGCCGAACCAGAACGACATCAGTCGCTGGCCCGAGCTGCGCGCCCGGCTCACCGAGGTCATCGCGTCCAAGGACCGTGACCACTGGGCGAAGGTGTTCGCGGACACGCGATGCCTGCGTGACGCCGGTGCTGTCGTTCGGCGAGGTCGAGACAGAGCCGCACGTCACCGAGCGCGACACCTTCTACCGCAGCGGCGACTACCTGCAGCCGATGCCCGCGCCGCGGTTCTCCCGCAGCGTGCCGCCGACGCCGACGCCGCCCGGCGCGGCCGGGGCGGACACCGAGGCCGTACTTCGAGACTGGACCTGAGCCGGTAATCAGAAAGGAACACATTCAGTGGAGATCAAAGACTCCGTAGCCGTCGTCACCGGAGGGGCCTCCGGGCTCGGCCTGGCGACCACGAAGCGGCTGCTCGACAGGGGCGCCTCCGTCGTGGTGATCGACCTGCGAGGGGAAGAGGCCGTCGCGGCGCTCGGTGACCGGGCCAAGTTCGTCGAGACCAACGTCACCGACGAGGTCGCGGTCGGCAAGGCGCTCGATGTCGCCGAGTCGATGGGCCCGCTGCGCATCAACGTCAACTGCGCCGGTATCGGCAATGCCGCCAAGACGCTGAGCAAGGACGGCCCGTTTCCGCTGGATGCCTTCAAGAAGGTCGTCGAGGTCAACCTGATCGGCACGTTCAACGTGCTGCGACTGTCGGCGGAGCGCATCGCCCGCAACGAGCCGCTCGGCGAGGAGCGCGGCGTCATCATCAACACCGCCTCGGTCGCGGCGTTCGAGGGCCAGGTCGGCCAGGCCGCGTACTCGGCATCCAAGGGCGGCGTCGTCGGGATGACGCTGCCGATCGCCCGCGACCTGTCCCGCGAATTCATCCGCGTCGTCACCATCGCGCCCGGCCTGTTCAAGACCCCGCTGCTGGGCTCGCTGCCCGAAGAGGCGCAGAAGTCGCTTGGGTAAGCAGGTGCCGCACCCGGCCCGTCTCGGCGACCCCGACGAGTACGGCGCGCTGGCCGTGCACATCATCGAGAACCCGATGCTCAACGGCGAAGTGATCCGCCTCGACGGCGCCATCAGGATGGCCCCCCGATGACGCATTGACGACCGAAGTTCACCGAGACCTTCGGGGTCGAGCACCCTGTCGTGCAGGGCGGTATGCAGTGGGTCGGCCGTGCCGAGTTGGTGGCGGCGGTGGCGAATGCGGGTGCGTTGGGATTCATCACCGCGCTGACGCAGCCGACGCCGGCGGACCTGGCCAACGAGATCGCCAAGTGCCGCGATCTGACCGACAAGCCGTTCGGGGTGAACCTGACGATCCTGCCGACCATCAACCCGCCGCCGTATGACGAGTACCGCAAGGTGATGGTCGATGCGGGCATCAAGATCGTGGAGACCGCGGGCTCCAATCCCGCGCCGCATCTGCCGATGTTTCATGACAACGGGATCAAGGTGCTGCACAAGTGCACCTCGGTGCGGCATGCGGTCAAGGCGCAGAGCCTCGGTGTGGACGGCATCAGCATCGACGGTTTCGAATGTGCGGGTCATCCCGGCGAGGACGACATCCCCGGTCTGGTGCTGATTCCCGCGGCGGCGGCCAAGATCGACATTCCGATGATCGCCTCGGGCGGCTTCGCCGACGGTCGTGGCTTGGTGGCCGCGCTGGCGCTGGGCGCTGACGGCATCAATATGGGCTCGCGGTTCATGTGCACCGTCGAGTCGGCGATTCATCAGAACGTCAAGGAGGCGATCGTCGCGGGCAGCGAGCTGGACACCGAGATGATCTTCCGTCCGCTGCGCAACACCGCTCGCGTCGCCAGTAATGCGGTGTCGCGCGAGGTGGTGGAGATCCTCAACCGCGGCGGTCAGTTCGCCGACGTCAAGGATCTGGTCGCCGGATCGCGTGGGGTGAAGGTCTACGAGGTCGGCGACGTGGATGCGGGTATCTGGTCGGTCGGCACCGCGATGGGGCTGATCAACGACATCCCGACGTGCGGCGAGCTGGTCTCGCGGATTGTCGCCGACGCCGAAGACATCATCACCGGCAGGCTTGCCGGCATGGTCGAGGCCGACCAGGAAGAGAACGTCGCTTAAGAAGACGGGTTTTTCAGAGAAGCAGGAATCAACGAATAGGCGCCCGTAAGGGCAAACCGGTCAGAGCAAAACGCCCGCCGGTGGGGCGGGCGTTTGGTCAGACAGCGGTGGGCAGCGGGTGCTCGTCCTCGAGCTGCTCCGAGGTATCGCCCTCTACCAGGAAATCACCGTGGTAGAGCGCCTCGAAGTCAACTTTGATGACATCTGCACTGGTGTCGTCGATCCACATGTACTGAACAGTAACCATCACCATTAAGAGTTCTTTGAGTCACGTTTCGGAAAATGGTGGCAATTCTTACCGCCGGGTAGGGTCCGCGCTATCGCGAGTAGTTCTCAGCTGCTCGGCCCGCTGAAGTGGATGGGATTCGTCCCGTTGAGCGATATCCACGTCAGATCGCCGGGCATCGCCGACGACTCGCCCGAGCGCTCGGTCGCGGCTCATCGCCCTGAGTGAACGAGTGACCGGTTCGCGCCGTAGATAGGGGAGGGACGGGTTGCCGCTCTGAGTTATCGCTGATAAGTTAGCGGCGATATCCATCAACGGGAGGTCGTCACGTGCTTCAACGGATCGCATTGCTGGCGATCTCCGCGCCGAGGCGAATCGTGGCCATCGCGGCGCTCGTGATGGTGGCCTGCGGGATCTTCGGCATCCCCGTCGCCAAGAGCCTGTCCGCTGGAGGCTTCCAGGACCCCACGTCGGAGTCGGCGCAGGCGACGCAGTTGCTGGTCAACAAGTTCGGCCAGGGCGACATGGAGCTCGTGATCAGCGTGACCGACGAAGGGTCGGACGCCGGCGCCCAGAGTCCCGCCTCCCGCGCGGTCGCCACGGACATCGTCGCGCAGCTGCAGCAGTCGGCCGGCGTCGCGCAGGTCACCTCGGCGTGGACCGCCCCGGAGTCGGCTGCGCCGGCACTGGTCAGCAAGGACGGCAAGACCGGTTTGATCGTCGCAGGCATCACCGGCGGCGAAAGCGGCGCTCAGAAGCACGCCAAGGAACTCACCGACAGGCTCGTCGCACGACCGCGACGGCGTGACGGTGCGCGCGGGCGGGATGGCGATGACCTACGTGCAGATCAACGCGCAGACCGAAAAGGACCTCCTGATGATGGAGGCCATCGCGATCCCGCTGAGCTTCATCGTCTTGGTCTGGGTGTTCGGCGGACTGACGGCGGCAGCGCTGCCACTGGCCGTCGGCGGCTTCGCGATCCTCGGGTCGATGGCGGTGCTCCGCGCGGTCACGTTCGTCACCGATGTGTCGATCTTCGCGATGAACCTCACCATCGCCATGGGTCTGGCGCTCGCGATCGACTACACGTTGCTCATCATCAGCAGGTATCGCGACGAACTCGCCGAAGGGGCCGATCGCGACCGCGCGCTGATCCGCACCGTGACGACCGCCGGTCGGACGGTGCTGTTCTCGGCGCTGACCGTCGCGCTGTCGATGGTCGCGATGGTGCTGTTCCCGATGTACTTCCTGAAGTCGTTCGCCTACGCGGGTATCGCCGTGGTGAGCTTCGCGGCCGTGGCTGCGATTGTGGTGGCGCCCGCGGCGATCGTGCTGCTCGGGGATCGGCTGGATGCACTGGACACCCGGCGGCTGTTCCGCAGGTTGCTCGGCCGACCCGAACCCGCCCGTAAGCCCGTCGAGCAGATGTTCTGGTACCGCAGCACGAAATTCGTTATGCGCCGGTCGATTCCGATCGCCATCGCGATCGTGACCCTGCTTCTCCTTCTCGGCGCGCCCTTCCTCGGGATCAAGTGGGGCTTCCCGGACGACCGGGTGCTGCCACAGTCCGCGTCAGCACGTGAGGTCGGCGACGATCTGCGCGACGACTTCGCCGTCGACTCGGCGACCAACGTCACCGTCGTGTTGCCCGACGCCGCGGGTGTGGCCCCGGCCGAACTGGACGACTACGCGGCGGCGCTGTCCAAGGTGGTCGACGTGTCGTCGGTGTCCGCTCCCGGCGGCACGTTCGTCGACGGCCGGCCCGCCGGCCCGCCCGCCGCGGCTACTGGAATGAAGGACGGCAGCGCCTTTCTCACCATCGGCAGCACCGCGCCGCTGTTCACCGACGCATCCGACACCCAACTCGACGCGGTGCACGCCGTCAGCACGCCGGACGGAAAGCCGGTACTCGTCACCGGACTCGCGCAGATCAACCGCGAAAGCTCCCAGGCCATCGCGTCACGGCTGCCGCTGGTTCTCGGCGTGATCGCGGGTATCACATTCGTGCTGCTGTTCCTGCTCACCGGCAGCGTGATTCTTCCGCTCAAGGCGCTGGTGCTCAACGTGCTATCGCTGACCGCCGCGTTCGGCGCGCTGGTGTGGATCTTCCAGGACGGCCATCTGGGCGCGCTGGGCACCACCCCCACCGGAACACTGGTCGCGAACATGCCGGTGTTGTTGTTCTGCATCGCATTCGGCCTGTCGATGGACTACGAAGTCTTCCTGGTCTCCCGGATCCGCGAATTCTGGTGCAAGTCCGACAAGACCCGCGCGGCCAGCGACGAAAGCGTCGCGCTCGGCCTCGCCAAGACCGGACGCGTCGTCACCGCGGCGGCATTGCTGATGACGATTTCGTTCGCCGCGCTGATCGCCGCTCAGGTGTCCTTCATGAAGATGATGGGCGTCGGGATGACGCTGGCCATCATCGTCGATGCCACACTGGTTCGTATGGCGTTGGTGCCCGCATTCATGCACTGGCTCGGACAGTGGAACTGGTGGGCGCCCAAACCCCTGGCCAAACTGCACGAGCGGATCGGCATCAGCGAATCCGCAGACGATCCCATGCCGGCGGTGGGATCGCCCACGGCCGAGCCCGCCACAACTCGATGAAACGGCGACGCGCGCCCCGCGGATCGGGTGAACAACTGCACGACGAGATTCTCGACGCGACCACCGATCTGCTGCTGCAAACCGGTCACGCCAAAGAGGTGTCCATCCGATCGGTGGCGCAGCGGGTCGGCGTGACCCCACCCTCGATCTATCTGCATTTCACCGATAAGGACGCCCTGCTGGACGCGGTCTGCGCACGGTACTTCGAAAAGCTCGACGAGGAGATGCAGGCGGCCGCGGCGGGTCAGCCGGCGGCAATCGATGCTATGCGCGCGCAGGGGCTGGCCTATGTCCGGTTCGCGCTGAAAACCCCTGAGCTGTACCGGATCGCCACCATGGGAGAGGGCAGGCCGGGCAGCGATGTGGACATGATGCTGAACAACTCGGCATTCGTTCACATCCGCAACACGGTGGAGTCATTGATGGCCGACGATATACTGCCGAAACATGATTCGACCGCCATGGCGCTGGAACTGTGGACGGCCGCGCATGGCGTCGCGGCGATGTTGATTTCCCGGCCGTACCTGCCGTGGGGCGAGGCGGAGGAGTTCGCCGACCGTGTGTTGCGAACCGTCGTCGTCGGACAGATTGTCAGTGGCGCGATCGGACCCACGACCGATCCGCAGGACGCCGTAGCTCAGTTGAAGGGACTGCTGAATGCCCAAGACAGTCGATAACCCGTTCTTCGCCCGCTTGTGGACCGTGATGTCCGCACACGAAACCGATGCCATCCGGGCACTGCGGCGGGAGAACCTCGCCGGCCTGACCGGTCGCGTGCTCGAGGTGGGTGCGGGCACGGGAACGAACTTCGAGTTCTACCCCGACACGGTGACCGAGGTGGTCGCCGTCGAGCCCGAGCGCCGGCTGACTGTGCTCGCGCAGCAGGCGGCCGCCGCGGCGCCGGTGCCCGTCACCGTGCGCACCGACACGGTGGAGCAGTACATGGCATCCGGCAGTGCGCCGTTCGACGCGGTGGTCTGCTCGCTCGTGCTGTGCTCGGTCGACGAGCCCGAAAGTGTTTTGCGAGAGCTGCATTCGGTGTTGCGTCCGGGAGGTGAGCTCCGCTATCTCGAGCACATCGCCAGCAGCGGGGCGCGCGCACGCCTGCAGAAAGTCGCCGATGCCACGTTCTGGCCGCGGATGCTGGGTAACTGCCACACACACCGTCACACCGAACAGGCCATCGTCGGTGCCGGATTCTCGGTGTCGGGCGCACGGCACGAATGGACGATGCCGACGTGGGTGCCGCTGCCGGTGGCGGAGTTCGCGATCGGACGCGCGGTCAAGGCAGGCTAGCCGAGCAGCGCGGGCAGCCGTTGCAGGAGGCTGGGCAACGCGCCCGCGGCCGTCTCCCGCAGCGATACCGTCGCGGCGGCGGACAGCGGCGTCGGTTCGGGGTTGACCTCGATGACCACGGTGCCGTTGGCCACCGCCATCTCGGGCAGGCCCGCCGCGGGATAGACGATCGAGGACGTGCCCACCACGACCACCAGGTCGGCTCCTGCGACGGCCTCGACCGAACGCTGCCACGCCTCGTCGGGCAGTGCCTCCCCGAACCACACCACGTTGGGCCGGATCAAACCGCCGCACACGCACCGCGGCGGGTCGACCGTATCCACCGGTTCGGGCATCGCAGGCAGCTCGCCGGTGTAGACGGTTTGGCAACGATCACAACGGAATTCGAACAAGCTGCCATGCAGGTGGTAGACGTTCTTGCTGCCGGCCCGTTCGTGCAGATTATCGACGTTCTGGGTGACGACGTGCACGTCGGCGTAGTCCTGCCAGGCCGCAACGGCCCGGTGGCCGTCGTTGGGCGCAACCGAGCCCATCATGTAGTGGCGCCACAGGTACCAGGCCCACACCCGCTCGGGGTGCGCTCGCCAGCCCTCTGAACTGGAGATCTCGTAGGGATCCACCTTGGCCCACAGTCCGGTCTCGGCGTCGCGGAACGTCGGCACGCCGCTCTCCGCGGAGATGCCCGCACCGCTGAGGACCGTAACCTGCACATGACCAAAGTAGCGGCTTTGGGCGATACTGAGCACGTGACCAAGTTGGGGGATTGGGTGCTCATCGACCATCGCGCGTCGGGCCCACTGTTTGACCAGCTCAGGACACAGATCATCGACGGCGTGCGCGACGGCCGGCTTCAACCGGGAACCCGGTTGCCGACGGTGCGTGAACTGGCCGGTCAACTCGGTTTGGCCGTCAACACCGTGGCCCGCGCCTACCGCGAACTGGAGTCCGCGGGCGTTCTCGAAACCCGCGGCCGCTTCGGCACTTTCGTCGCCCGCGTCGATCCCGCCGACGTGGCGATGGCCACCGCCGCGAACACCTACGTATCCGCGGCGAAGGCGCTGGGTATCGGCAAGGCCGAGGCGCTGCGCTACGTCGAAACCGCGTTCGGCTAACCGAACTCCAGCAGCGTCGTCACGGGCCGCACCGAATCGAACAGCGGAATCCGCTGGGCAGTCCACAAGATGGCGTTGAAAGCTTTGCCGCGACCGGCGGGCAGCGGCATATCGTGCACTGCGCGGATGCCGGGCACCTCGTTGACGAGCTTTGCCAGCTGCGACGGCGTCCTGCTGAACGGCATCGGCGGCACCCGGTAGCGCAGCGAAGGCCGCAGCATCCCGCGGCTGATCGCACTGGCGAACCAGGCAGGCGGCAGATCGAACATCATCCGTCCCGCCGCCGAAGCGCTCGGCGCACGCGGCGATCAGTCCGAGCGCTTCATCGGGCTGCAGATACATCAGCAGGCCCTCGGCGGTGATGAACACACCATCGTGGGCGGGCACCCGGTCCATCCAGCTGAAATCGAGCGCCGACTGTGCACACATCTCGACCCGTTCCGAGGACGGCAGCAGCTTCCGCCGCAACTCGATCATCGGAGGCAGATCGACGGTGAGCCAACGGAATTCATGACCCACACCGGCGGCATCGAGACGATAGAAGCTGGTCTGCAGACCCTCTGCCAGCGCCACCACGGTGGCCCGCGGATGGTCGGCGAGATAGCGGCGCGCCTCGGTGTCGAAGGCGCGTGCGCGCACCGCCATATCCTGACGGCGGCTGAAGCCGAACTTGGCCCATTCGAAATCGATGGAGTCGACGAGCTGGATCGCCATCGGGTCGTCGATGATCGAATCCGGCCGGCGCGCCTCGTTGGCGCGCACCTGCAACGTCATCAGCGCCGTCTCGGACACGCCGGTCAACACGGCGCCGTCGGCCTTTGCGGTCGGTTCGGAACTCACACCGCTGAATGTACCTACCGCAGAATCTTGTCGATTGTGCGCAGGTTGCGGGTGGTCGTCGACGATTTGTAGCGCTTCTTGCCCATCGTCTTGCCGATTGTGGTGTCCAGCGTCCCCTTGTTGGCGACCTGCCAGTAGATGACGCCCTCACCGCGTTCGATCTTCTCGTCGGACCCTGCGTCGCGCCCGAGGCCCGCGAGTTCGTCGAGCACATCTGAGTCGGTGACGAATGTGACGTAGGAGTGGTGGCCGTCGACCTCGCGCTCGAAGGGGAACCCATCGGAGATCGACCGCACGGTGTCGAGTTCGTAGGCCAGCACCCAGGCGTCGTAGCCGAACGTGTCGCGCAACGCCTTCTCGGCTTTCTTCCTGACCGCGTCCACCCCGGCACGGCTTTCCAGCAATACGTTGCCGCTGGCCAAAATCGTTCTTACATTGGTGAATCCGGCATCTTCGAGGGCCTGGGCCACCTTGGCCATCTTGAGGTTGACGCCGCCGACGTTGACGCCGCGGAGAAAGGCGGCATATCTGGTCATACCGCGAGCCTAAAACTGCAGCAGGGTGAAGCTGGGGCGATTGCGCCGCAGCAGGCCGAGGCGGTCCATCCTCGGGTGGGCCGCCAGTTTCCAGATGCCCCGTCCTGGTGGCATGGCGATGTCGCGGGCGGTGCGCACGCCGGGAATGCGGCCGGCCAGGTAGGCGGCCCTGTCGAAGGCGACGCCGCAGGCCATGTGACTGGTTGGGTTTGCCGAACTTGAGGTAGTCGTAGGAGATCGCATCGAAGAGCGTGACCGCCCACGGATCGCGGATCACCCCGTCGGAGCGCTTGGCCTCGCTGCCGCGGTTGTGCAGCGTCCACAGCGTAGTCGCGGAGACGCCGTCGAGAATGTTGCCGTCAATCGCAGTCATTGGCTCGATCGTAGAGACGTAGGCTGCAGATATGGCACGTCACGTTTTCGACGACAAGCTGTTGGCGTTGATCGGCGGCAACTCGCTGGGCGTCCTGGCCACGATCAAGGGCGACGGCAGGCCGCAGTTGTCGAACGTGTCCTACTACTTCGACCCGCGCAATCTGACGATTCAAGTGTCGATCACCGAACCGCGGGCCAAGACCCGCAACCTGCGGCGCGACCCTCGCGCCTCGATCCATGTCAGCTCGGACGACGGGTGGTCGTACGCGGTCGCCGAGGGCGACGCGGCACTCACCCCGCCGGCCGCCGACCCGCAGGACGACACTGTGGAGGCGCTGATTGCGTTGTACCGCAATATCGCCGGTGAGCATTCCGACTGGGATGACTACCGACGGGCGATGGTCGACGACAGGCGAGTGGTGATGACGTTGCCGATCAGCCACGTCTACGGCATGCCGCCCGGCAAGCGGTAAAGCACGCGACGCGCTGCGCCCCGCGCGTTAGGCTGCCGAGATGGCAGCGGAGGGCAGGAGCGAAGCGACCCGGGAATCTGGGGACGCACCCGAAGACGACACCAAGCGCAAGTTCAAGGAGGCGCTGGACCGGAAGAAGGCCAAGGCCGCAGAGGGTTCGGCCCATAAAGACGGCGGATCGAAGGGGCCGAAGGCGCAGGGGCACGGACCGGTCGAGAATCGCCGCGAGTTCCGGCGTAAGAGCGGTTAGCCGGCTGTCGTAGACAGTTCGGCACGCCGGGAATCGCGGGCCGCCTGCGCCAGGATTGCCACCAGGCAGATGCCGGCCAGTATCGCCACGGCGACGGCGAAACTCACCCCTGCGGTGCGCAGCCCCCACGCGCGAGCGGCCAGACCCTCGCCGACGACAGGCAGCGAGATGGCCACGTAAGCGACGACGAAGTAAGTGGAACTCACCTCGGCGCGACGTTGCGCGGGTGTGCGTTCGATCACCGCGGCCAGTCCGCGACTGAAGGTCAGGCCATGCCCTACGCCCGCCACAAGGCCGCCCGCGACCAGTCCGGCGAGTGACGAGTAGTACAGCGCGGCAACGAGAATCGCCATTGCTATGACGAGCACGACGCAGCCGATTGCCACCGCCCGCTGCGGCGCGACGCCTCTGGCGCCGACCTGTGTCACCGCCGACGCGGCAAAGATCGAACTGGCGACCAGCCCGGCCACGGCGTGATTGTCGATGCCGACGACCTCGGCGACGAACGACGGGGCGACGGCCATGAACATGCCCGTGACGGCGAAGCCCGCGAACGCAGCGATACCGGCGATGACGAACACCGAGCGCACTTCGGCAGGCACCGAGAGCCGCTGGAGGCCGATGCGTCCGACGCGCGCAGAGGTCTCGGGCGCGATCAGCACCGCCAGGCCGGCGAACAGCGCCATCACAATGTGGACGACGAAGCTCAGGTGCAGTGGATGCGGGGCGTATTGCACGAGTATGCCGGCCAGCACGGGCCCGAGCCCGAGGCCGCCGATGTTGGCGACGGTGGCGACCGCGGCCGCCTTCGTGCGCCAGGCCGGTGGCGCCGCCTCGATGACCGCGGCGGTCGCCGTTCCGGTGAAGACACCCGCCGACAAACCCGACAGCACCCGGCCGACCAAGAGCAGCGACACGGAATCCGCCAGCAGGAATACCACTGCGCTGGCGACCGCGAAAATCACGCCGGCCACCAGCATCGGCCGCCTGCCGATGGCGTCGGACCAGCGGCCGAACACCAGCAGCGCGAACAGCACACCCCCGGCGTAGGTCGCGTACACCACCGTGGTGGTCAGCACCGAGAAGTGCATCTGGTCGCCGTAGAGCGCATACATCGGCGTCGGCAGCGTCGTGCCGACCATGATCGCGGCGAAGGCGTACGCCAGCAGCGGGAAGGCCAGGCGTTGCGAGGTCACGGGTGAAGTTAACCCGCCCTGTGGGTCAACTAATCCCGCGAGCCGTTATTCACAGGCTGACGACTGTGAACCTCACGACGAAAACGCCCCGAAAATGTCGTGAGATTCACCGTGGCGCCGAGGTCAGTGACCGACCGCCTTCTCGGCGCCGACGCCGGTCAGACAGCGCACCTCGAACTCGGCGTTGATCTCCGGGTCCCCGCGGTCGGACGACGTCAGGGTGCCGACGATGCCGAGGATGAAGGCGAGCGGGATCGACACGATGCCGGGGTTGGCCAATGGGAACCAGGCGAAGTCGATGCTCGGCAGCATCGCGGTTTTCGTGCCGGACACCGCGGGCGAGAAGATGATCAGCACGATCGTCGAGATGAGGCCGCCGTACATGCTCCACAGCGCACCGCGGGTGTTGAACCGCGGCCAGTACAGCGAATAGATGATGGTTGGCAGGTTGGCCGCGGCGGCCACCGCGAACGCCAGCGCGACCAGGAACGCGATGTTCTGCTCGGCGGCCAGGATGCCCAAGCCGATCGACAGGATGCCCAGCACCACCACGGTGATGCGCGACACGCGAACCTGCTCGCTCTCGCTGACCTGATGGCTCTTGAGCACACTGGCGTAGATGTCGTGCGCGAATGACGTTGCGGCCGTGATGGTGAGGCCGGCGACGACGGCGAGGATCGTCGCGAATGCGACGGCCGAGATGATGCCGAGCAGGACCACGCCACCGAGCTCGAAGGCCAGCAGTGGCGCTGCGGAGTTCTGCCCGCCGGGGGCGGCCCGGATCGCGTCGGGTCCGACCAGCGCCGCGGCGCCGTATCCCAGCGCGAGGGTGAACAGGTAGAAGGCACCGATGAGCACGATCGCCCAGACCACCGACCGGCGTGCCTCCTTGGCGGTCGGCACGGTGTAGAAGCGCATCAACACGTGGGGAAGGCCCGCCGTGCCGAGCACCAGCGCCAGCGCCAGCGAGATGAAGTTGATCTGCGATGTGAGCGATGCGCCGTACTGGGCGCCGGGTGCCAATACGTCGCGGGCGGCGACGGCTTTGTCCGACGAGCCCGAGACCGCGGTCTGTGCGGCGCCGAGGATTTCGGAGAAGTTCGCACCGAACTTGGCCAGCACCCAGACCGTCATCATGGCTGCACCGCCGATCAGCAGGATCGCCTTGATGATCTGCACCCAGGTTGTCCCCTTCATGCCACCGATCAGCACGTAGGCGATCATCAGCAGACCGACGACGGCAATGACCAACGCTTGCCCGACATCGCTGGTGACGTTGAGCAGCAGGGCCACCAGGCCGCCCGCACCCGCCATCTGCGCCAGCAGGTAGAACAGGCATACGACGAGCGTGGTGGTCGCGGCGGCCAACCGGACCGGACGCTGCTTCAGCCGGAAACTCAGCACGTCGGCCATCGTGAACTTGCCTGCGTTGCGCAGCAGCTCGGCGACCAACAGCAGTGCGACCAGCCACGCCACCAGGAAGCCGATGGAGTAGAGGAAGCCGTCGTAGCCGTAGACGGCGATGGCGCCTGCGATTCCGAGGAAGCTGGCCGCCGACAGATAATCACCCGAGATCGCGATGCCGTTCTGCGGCCCGGTGAAAGACCTTCCCGCGGTGAAGAACTCGGCGGCGGTGGCGTTCTTCTTGCTGGCACGGATCACGATGAAGAGTGTGATCGCTACGAAGAGACCGAAGATGCCGATGTTGGCGACGGGACTGCCGACTGTCGTGCCGTCGGCGGCGAGAATGGACACGGCGTCGTGGTTCATGCGGCACCGTCCTTCGAGCTTGTCGCGGATGGCTTTGGCGCGCGGGTCGAGCTCCCGGTTGGCGAAGCGGACGTAGATCGCGGTAATGACGAACGTCGACACGAACTGTCCGAGGCCGACGATGATGCCGACGTTGATGTTGCCCCACACCTTGGTGGCCATGAAGTCATGGGCGAATGCTCCGAGGACGACGTAGGCCGAGTACCACAGCAGGAACAGCGCGCTCATGGGGAAGACGAAGCGGCGCAATCGGCTTCGCAACTCCTGGAACTCGGGACTGGCCTGCACGGCCAGATACTCCTGACCGCTCACTGCGGTTTCTGTTGGCGGCATCGTCTGCTCCTGAACGTCGAAGTGAACCGGCTCAACTGGAGAACCTAGATGAGATGCAGGTCACAAATCCACCGCTTGAGGTGTTGACACGGGAACCACTTGTGGGTGGTGCGGTAAGCGGTCGATCGCCGACGACGAACGGTGAGTCGGTGATCTCAACGGCTGGGCACGCGCTCTACGCCCATGCCCAGCCGTTCCGGCACGTGCATGCGCGCTCCTACGATCGCGAGCTCGCCGGACATCTCACCTCACGACGTGGTTTTGTGGCCACCTTAAACTGGCCAGGTGGCGAAACTGCAGCTAGTTCAAGATCCCGCGGCCGATGCACTTCTCGAGTCCAATGCGTTTGCACTGCTGACCGGGATGACTCTGGATCAGCAGTATCCGATGGAGCATGCGTTCGCGGGCCCGAAGAAGATCGCCGACCGTCTCGGCGGCTTCGACGTCGCGCGAGATCGCCGACTACGACCCCGACCAGTTCGCCGCGTTGTGTTCGAAAACCCCGGCGATACACCGGTTTCCGGGGTCGATGGCCAAGAAGATCCAGGCCATCGCGCAGTTGATCGTCGACCGCTACGACGGCGACACCGCCGGGCTGTGGACCTCAGGCGACCCGGACGGGGCGGAGGTGTTCCGTCGGATCAAGGCACTGCCCGGGTTCGGCGAGCAGAAGGCGAAGATCTTCGTCGCGCTGCTGGGCAAGCAGTATGGCGTGACGCCGAACGGGTGGCGCAAGGCGGCGGGAGATTACGGCAAGGCGGGGTCGTTCCTGTCGGTGGCCGACGTCGTCGATCCCGGATCGTTGGAGAAGGTCCGCTCGTACAAGAAGCAGGCCAAGGCGGCGGCGAAGGCCGCCAAGGCTTAGAGAGGCTCGCGGTCGGGCTGTAGGTCGAGTTCGGCCAGGATGCGCAGGATGCCGGCGACGACGCGGCCGGTCGTCGTCCCGGTGTCCAGACCCTCCCGCAGGGCCCGCAATCGCAGTCCGCGGTCGGTGAGGTCGGCGATGGTCCGGGTCACCTCGGTGGTCGTCCGGCCGAGGCGGTCCAGTGCGACGACGATGACCGTGTCGCCGGATCGGGCGTAGCTCAGCATGGCGTACAGACCCCCGCGGGCCCGGTCGGCCGATTCGGACAACTTGTCGGTGAACACCCGCCGCGGGTCGACGCCCTCGGCGTTGAGCGCAGCGAGTTGAGCCTCGAGGTTGTGCCCGACGGGGCTCGCTGCGGCGTAACCCAACATGCAGGTCATGAATTGAAGGTCCCACGACGCTCGCTATTGGGGAAGAGGCGCGACGCCATCGAGGCTGGCTAACAGCCGATCTGTTATCGAACCTCCACCTACCGGCCGAAACTGCGCTATCAGGCGCGAAATGGCTCACCGTCGAACCGCTCGCGGGTGGCGATCTCGTTGACCGGCTTGCGCGTCAGCTTGCGGGGCTGCTTGACCGGCTTGCCGATCGGCAGCAACGCGGCGATCGCATAGTCGTCGGGAATGCCGAGCAGCTCTTTGACGCGGGGTTCCTCTGCCACGGTCACGGTCGCCAGGACGCCGCCGAAGCCTTCGTTGCGCGCGGCCAGCAGGATGTTCCACACGAATGGATACACCGATGCCCCTGCGATGAGTCCGATTCGGTCCAGGTTCTGGTCGAATGCGGCGCACACATTGAGATCCACGCAGA
This sequence comes from uncultured Actinomycetota bacterium, assembly GCA_963843135.1. Classification (GTDB taxonomy): domain Bacteria; phylum Actinomycetota; class Actinomycetes; order Mycobacteriales; family Mycobacteriaceae; genus Mycobacterium. The sequence goes on along the minus strand of CAWJJA010000009.1, from coordinate 226,895 downwards.
CCACGAGTACGGCGCCCGAGTAGACGAACGGTAAGTATGGGCCCGCCTCGGTGGCGGCGACCTCTTCCGGCGTGACTTTCATGGGTTTCGTCGGGTTCCACGGGAATTCGCCGTTCTTGACTTGTGCGGTGTAGCGGCGCGCACCCGTCACGCTGAGGTCGGCCAGTGCCTGACGGGTCGCCCCGTCGCGGACCACGATGACATGGGTGCCCTGGCGGTTGCCTCCGGTCGGCGCGAACCGGGCGTTGTCGAGGATGCGCTCGAGCACATCGTCGGGCAGTGGGTCGTCGGTGAATCTACGGACAGCGCCCGTTGTGCGCATGACGTCAGAAAGCTCCATGCCTCACATCATCGGCTGTGGGAAGCTGAACGTATGAAGACACACCTGAATTGCCCGTGTGGCGAGGCGATCACCGGTGAGACCGAAGACGATCTCGTGGAGAAGGCCCAGGCTCACCTGTCGGAGGTGCACCCCGGCCGCGACTATGACCGGGACGCCATCCTCTTCATGGCCTACTGAGCCGAACGCACGTCAGGGAACGACCGTCGAACCGATGGTCGGCATGAACTGACACTGCTTTTCGGTCGTGCTGACCTGGCCGAAGATCGTCGACATGATGCTGCCCGATCCGGTGTCGGCGATCGCCACCAGTGTGGTCGGTCCCTGCGGGTTGATATCCGACCGCGGCTGCAGCGTCGCCCCGCCCGACTTGCCGGTCGTCAGGTTGACCCACGTGACGTTCAAGGGCAGCTTCTGCTCCGCAGCGGGGCCAGGGGTGCCGATCGCGGTGAATATGTAGGCGGTCTGACCCGGACCCGGTCCCGGCGTCGGGATCTTGGCGGGGCCGGCCACCGAAATCGCTGTGGCGAGCACGTTTCCGCCGTCCTTCAGGCATCCGTTGCTGATCGACGGATACAGGAAGTCCTGGGTCGTCGGGGCGTCCGGACCGAATTCGGGACCGCCGGGTGCGGCCGCAGGCGCGGCAGCAGCAGGATCGGCCGGAGGAACCGGCGCAGGTGCCGGAGCAGGTGCCGGGGCGGGTATCGCGGCAGCAGCGGGCGCAGCCTCAGGCGCCGCCGCAGGGGCCGGCGCGGCTTCAGGAGCAGGCACCGCCTCGGGTGCGGGCGCGGCCTCTTCCACGGGGCCGACGGCGTGGGCGGGATCGATGCCCGCGGGCAGGTGCGCCTCGGTGCCGGGCACCGCACCCGGAGCCGGGGTATGCGCCACGAACTGGTTGACCGCCGTCGCGACATTCCGGGAATCGGCAGGAGCCGCGGCGTCTCCGGCGAACACCGCAGCCGCGGCCATCAGTGTGGATGCCGCGTTGGTCGGATCAGCGGCGGCCGCCTGAATGACGGGTCCGAGGCTCTGGACCGCCGGCAGGCCCGGCGCCTGCAACCCGTCGATCGGCAGTGGCGGGGCGGGCGGCGCTGCCGGATCTGCGCCGGCAACACCGGTCACGCCGCCGAACAGCAGCGTGACCGATGAGCCGATCGCAAGAGCGGCGGTGGCGAACATCGTCCTGGTTGACATGACTTCCCTCAATGAGTGGTTGTGGTGGTCTGCTCGGTCGATGTCGCCGCTACCGTCAGGGCAGTGCTGACAGCGGCATCAGCAGCGGCGCCGCGCCGGGGGCGGGAGGCGCCGCGGGAGCTGCGGCCGCCGGAGCGGGGAGCGCAGGTGCGGCGAGCGCGGGTGCTGTGGCCGTGGCAGATGCGGCGGGTGTCGAGGCCGAGGGCAGGAGACCGGCCAACGGCACTCCCGCGGGCATCAACGAGGCCAGACCGCTCAGGGGCGACGCGGCCTGCGTCAGCAGGTCGGCCGGGTTGGTCGCGGGCGCAGCCGCTGCGCTGATCGGAGCGGTTGCGGCAGGCAGTCCCGGCGGAGTCTGCGGAAGCGTGATCGATGCGGTCGCCGTCTGCGGCGGCGCGACCGGTGCGGCGCGGTGTGGCGGCGGTGTTCAGCATCGACGTGAAGCCCTGCACGAGCTGTGTGGCCATCGCCGGATTCGACGCGAGCTGCTGGATGAACGGAAGCCCCGGCACGCCGGGGGTCGGGGCGGGCGCCGCAGGCTGGGCGCCTGCGGTGGCGCTCAGCGCCACCGCAGCGGTGACGGCTCCCGCGGCCGCAATCATTGTGGTCGCGGCGAGTTTTCTGGTGCTGTGCATGGTTCTCCCATTCAGGTGTTGTCGGCAGGCCTCTGCCCGAAGCTACGGAGTTACTGATGTGACTCAAGTGACACGTGTGGCGTTTATTCAACCGTTACGGATGCGAAGGCGAACGGTGATGCGATCGATAGAGTCGTACGGATAAACACGCCGACCGCCGCCTCGACCGCTGCGCGAACGCCTGCCCGACTGGCCGCCGCGGCGCCGATTCTGTTGGTGATCAGCATCGCCGCGCGCCTGGCATGGACATACCTGGTGCCCAACGGGGCCAACTTCGTCGACCTGCACGTGTATGTCGGCGGCGCGGGCATGCTCGAACATCCGGGCACGCTCTATGACTACGTCTACGCCGACCAGACGCCGGATTTCCCGCTGCCGTTCACGTATCCGCCGTTCGCGGCCATCGTGTTCTACCCGCTGCACCTGCTGCCGTTCGGACTCGTCGCGTTCGCGTGGCAACTCGGCATCGTCGCGGCGCTGTATGCAGTGGTGCGGATCAGCCAGCGGCTGTTGGGATTGAAAGACCATCGATCCGCGATGCTGTGGACGGCCGTCGGCATTTGGATCGAACCGCTGCGAAGCACGTTCGACTACGGGCAGATCAACGTGCTGTTGGTGCTTGCGGTGCTGTATGCGGTGTACAGCACCCGATGGTGGGTTTCAGGACTACTGGTCGGCCTGGCTGCCGGGGTAAAGCTGACGCCCGCGGCGTCGGGGCTGTACTTCGTCGGTGCACGGCGGTGGGCGGCCGTCGCGTTCTCCGCGGTCGTCTTCTTCGGCACGGTGGGCGTCTCGTGGTTGCTCATCGGCGACGAAACCCGTTACTACTTCACCGAATTGCTTGGCGACGCCTCCCGGGTTGGGCCGATCGGAACATCGTTCAACCAGTCGTGGCGCGGCGGGATGTCCCGGATCCTCGGGCACGACGCCGGCTACGGACCTCTCGTGCTGGCCGGTATCGCAGTGACGGCGGTGCTGGCGGTGCTGGCGTGGCGCGCGATCGGCGGGGCGTCGGACCGACTCGGGGCGATCGTCGTCGTGCAGTTGTTCGGTCTGCTGCTGTCGCCGATCTCGTGGACACACCACTGGGTGTGGCTGATCCCGCTGATGATCTGGCTGCTGCACGGGCCGTTGCGCGAGCGACTCGGTGCTCGCGTTCTGGGTTGGGGCTGGCTGGTGCTGACCTTGGTCGGGGTGCCGTGGCTGCTCAGCTTCGCGCAGCCGACGATCTGGGTCATTCCCCGGCCGTGGTACCTGGCCTGGGCCGGGCTGATCTACATCGTCGCGACGCTGGCGACGTTGGCGTGGATCGCCGCTACACCCCGACGATCGCGTTGATCTCTTTCGCCATCTCGACGTCCTTGTCGGTGATGCCACCCTCGGAATGCGTCACCAACGCGAAAGTCACTGTTCGCCAACGGATATCGATGTCCGGATGGTGATCGGACTCCTCGGCCTTCTCGCCGACGCGCCGCACGGCGTCGATGCCGTCCAGGAAGGCTCCGAACTTGATCGATCGGCGTAGTGCGCCGTCGGCGCGCTCCCAGCCGTCGAGGTCGGGCAGTGCGGCGTCTACTTGGTCGTCCGTCAATACAGCCATGCTTGTTAGGTATACCGTCAGCCGCGATGTCAAACCAGATCGTCGTCGCCGGTGCCCTGATCGCGGGCGGCGCGCTGCTGGTCGCACAACGCGCCAGGCCACCTGAACTCGCCGGGCTATGGGAGCTGCCCGGCGGCAAGGTGGCGGCAGGCGAAACCGACGAGGCGGCGCTCGTCCGTGAACTCAAGGAGGAACTCGGCGTCGACATGACCGTGGGCTCGCGCCTCGGGGTCGACGTCGCGCTCAACCCGACCACTGCGCTGCGCGCCTACCGGGTCACCCAGACAGGGGGCACCCTGCATCCCAACGATCACCGCGCCCTGCGCTGGATCACCGTCGATGAACTCGACGACCTCGACTGGGTGCCCGCCGACCGGACCTGGCTCGCCGAGCTCAAACAGGCGCTGACGGGCTAGCCCGCTGGACAGCGCGCACCGGCACCGATGTCGGTCCGGACAGCGACGGGGTCGTCGTCCACTTCACCGGTCCTGCGAGCTCGAGGCCGGCGATGCGGTCGAACAATCCGTTGAGGGCCACGACCACCTCGAGGCGGGCCAGGTGCGCGCCCATGCAGAAGTGCGAGCCATGGCCGAAGCCGGTGTGGCCGACTGGTTTTCGTTCGACATCGAAACGATCAGGATCGGGGAAGCGGCGCGGGTCGCGGTTGGCGCCTGCGTAGAAGAGCACCACCCGCGAGCGGGCGGGAATCAGGGTGTCAGCGATTTCGTACGGGGCCAGCGTCGTCCGCGTCACCCACTGCACCGGTGAGCCCCAGCGCAGCGTCTCCTCGACGGCGGCCGGGATCAGGTCGCGGTTATCCCGCAGCCGCGCATACAGATCCGGGTCGGTCGCCAACTGCGATGAGCAGGATGCCGAGCAGGTTGGTGGTCGTCTCGTTGCCGGCGATCAGCACGATCAACGCGGCACTGAGTGCTTCCAGCGAGGTGATCTCATGCGTTGCAAGCGCCTTGCTGATACCGCCGAGCATGTCGTCGTGTTCGTTGGAGCCGCCGGGCCGGCGACAGGTGGCGGAAGTGCGGCGCCGATGCAGTTCGTCGACGATGAGGCCCCGCAGCGAAAGGATGCCCGGCAGTGCATGGCCAATGGTCAGGGTGACGGCGCCGAGCGTGCTGGCACCGAACAGCGCCGTGACTCCGTTGGACCACACCCGGAAATCCCGCCAGCGGGAGCGGTCGATACCCAGCAGCAGTGCGATGGCCGAGACGGGCAGCGGCACCGTCAGGGCGGGCACCATGTCGACGACCTCGCCGCGGGCCAGGGCATCGACGCTGGGATCGACGAATTGCGCCAGCGATCCCTCGAGCCGACGCATCGCCGACGGCGTGAAGTACGGCGCCAACACCCGGCGCAATCGCGCGTGATCGGGTTCGTCGGTGGAGACGACGCTCGGCATCACCGTGGACCGCAACAGCACTCCCGAACTCGACGACATCACATCGTGGGCGCGCGCCGCCGCGGTGACGTCTTCGTGGCGGGCCATCATCCACACGTTGAGCTTCTCGTTGACGTGCACGGGGTGCTCCCGCAGCCGCTCCAACGCGGGGAACGGGTTCCTGATCGTGTCGGTGTCGGTGGGATCGAAATGAGTCCGCGGCACGCTCCTCGCGACAGAGCCGACCCGTGCGCGCCGCAGGTCCCGAACCGCACCCTGGCCGATCATCACTCCGAAATCGCGCATCGTCGACCCGACCACCGGCAACGTAGAAACCCGCATATCAGCAAGGATGTCGCTGCGACCGCCCCGGCGACATGATCCGCACGGCCATTTAGGTGGTCGATTCGGCCAACCACATGGTTAAAGTGGCCGCGCGTGACACGATCGCAGGCGATGGTGGACACCAGAAGTCCGGCGGGCATTCGCTATGCGTTCGCGCTTGCGCGCGAGGCCGCGGTGCCAAGCGCGCGCGTGCTGGCCGGGACACACTGGACCGAGAACGGGGTGGTGGCCGCCGGTTACCGCATCGATCAGGATGACGAGTTCATCATGACCGCTAATCTCGTCCGCGAACTCGGTGACCCGCTGGTGGCGGGGATCAGCGCCGGATCACGATTCACCGTCGGCGATTTGGGCATCTGGGGCTATGCGTTGCTCTCCAGCGCCGACGCCGGGGAGGCACTGAGTGTCGCGCTGGCGTACGCGACGTTGTCGCCGACTGTGTTCAACCCCCAGCGAGTGGCGGTTGGCGACGTGGCGACCGTCGTCCTGCGATACGAACATCTGCCCGTCGACGTCCGCGAATACTATGCGGCGCGCGATCTCTCGGCGCTGCCGCTGTTGTTGCGGATGTCGGGGCTGGCCGCCGCGCCGCTGTCGGTGGATGTTCCGTTCGACGGTGAACAGGGCGAGCGGCTGCGCGTGGCGTTGCATCCCTTCGACGTGGAAACCGGTGCGACGCAATATCGTTTCCGCATACCGTCGGAAGCGTTGACGCTGCGGCTGCCGACGGCGGACCCGATCACCCGCGCCGCGTGCGCGCGGGAATGCGAACGCCTGGTGCACACCCGCGAATCTGCGCCGACCTTGTCGGCCACCGTGCGGTCCCGGTTCGCGCAAAGCCCCGAGGCGATGCCCGACATCGCGGAGCTGGCCGCCGAACTGCACATGAGCACGCGCACCCTGCGTCGTCAGCTCGACCACGAGCTCACGTCGTACCGGGAGCTGCGCAACGATGTCTCGCACACGCTGGCCATCGGATTGCTCAGCGTCGTCGGCCTTTCCGTCAACGAGGTGGCCCGCCGGCTGGGATACAGCGACACCACGGCGTTCTCGCACGCCTTTCGGCGCTGGACGGGTAAGCCGGCCAGCGAATTCCGGTCCAGTCCTCAGTACCGCAGCGAGTCGGTGAGTACCCGGACCCGAGCGTTGGGGTGAGTGGCCGCATGCAGCGGGTGCAGCAGTAGCGGGTGGCGGCAATGCGGGCACGACGCCTGCGGCTGGTTCGCCGTCGCCGCCGTCAGGTGATGGCATGCCGCGCAGTGCACCACGTGGAATCTGCCGATCCAGTTGAGCAACCCGAGGTAGATCGCGACCGTCGCCGCCAAGGCCAACACCATGATCAACGCAAAGGTCAGACCCTCGTAAACCGTCATATTCGGTACCTCCAAACCGCACCTGAGCAAACCTGACGGATGCTTCAACGGTACGCCGCGGGGTCAGTTCTTGCGGGCGCGCTTGTAGATCTTGTTGAGTTCCTTGCCGCGGATGCCTGTCAGTTCGGCCTTTCGCACCTTGTGCAGCACGACCGGGCACTTCTTGCACCGGGGCTTACTTCGGCAGCACTTCTTCTTCGGTTTGATGTCGAGCAGCTGGCTGGACTTCAAGTGACCTATCTCTCTTAATCTCTCTCGAACCGCGCTCGTTTTCGCGATTGAGCACCCGCGCTGCGACACTTAGCGACGTGGATTTCCGGAATGTCGCCATTGTGGCGCACGTCGATCATGGGAAGACGACCCTGGTCGATGCGATGCTGCGTCAGTCCGGGGCGCTGACGCACCGCGGTGATGATGCCATCGAGCGATTGATGGACTCCGGTGACCTGGAGAAGGAAAAGGGCATCACCATCCTGGCGAAGAACACCGCCGTCCATCGTCACCATCCCGACGGCAGCATGACGGTCATCAACGTCATCGACACCCCGGGCCACGCCGACTTCGGTGGTGAGGTCGAACGCGGGCTGTCCATGGTCGACGGCGTGTTGTTGCTCGTCGACGCGTCCGAGGGCCCCTTGCCCCAGACGCGCTTCGTGCTGCGCAAGGCCCTTTCCGCGCACCTGCCGGTGATCCTGGTGGTCAACAAGACCGACCGGCCCGACGCCCGCATCGCCGAAGTCGTCTCCGACAGCCATGACCTCCTGCTCGACGTCGCCTCGGACCTCGACGTCGAGGCCCAGAAGGCCGCCGAGTTCGCACTCGGACTGCCGACGCTCTACGCGTCGGGCCGTGCCGGGATCGCGAGCACCACCCAACCCGCCAACGGCGAAAATCCCGACGGCGAGAACCTCGACCCCCTCTTCGATGTCCTTCTCGAACACATCGCACCGCCGCAGGGCGACCCCGAGGCCCCGCTGCAGGCACTGGTGACCAACCTCGACGCGTCGGCGTTCCTCGGCCGCCTCGCGCTCATCCGCATCTACAAAGGACGCATCCGCAAGGGCCAGCAGGTCGCGTGGATGCGCGAGGTGGACGGCCATCCGGTGATCACGAACGCCAAGATCACCGAACTGCTGGCCACCGAGGGTGTGGACCGGACCTCCACCGACGAGGCCATCGCGGGCGACATCGTCGCGGTCGCCGGCATCCCGGAGATCATGATCGGTGACACGCTGGCCGACACCGAGCATGCCCATGCGCTGCCGCGGATCACCGTCGACGAGCCCGCCATCTCCGTCACGATCGGCACCAACACCTCACCGCTGGCAGGCAAGGTGTCCGGGCACAAGCTGACCGCCCGCATGGTGAAGTCGCGGCTGGACACCGAACTCGTCGGCAACGTGTCGATCAAGGTGGTCGACATCGACCGGCCCGACGCGTGGGAGGTGCAGGGCCGAGGTGAACTGGCGCTGGCGATCCTCGTCGAGCAGATGCGCCGCGAGGGGTTCGAGCTGACCGTCGGCAAGCCTCAGGTGGTCACGCGCACCATCGACGGCAAGCTGCACGAGCCGTTCGAAGCCATGACCATCGACTGCCCCGAAGAATTCGTCGGCGCGATCACCCAGCTGATGGCCGCCCGCAAGGGCCGCATGGAGGAGATGACCACCCACGCAGCGGGCTGGGTCCGGATGGACTTCATTGTGCCCAGCCGCGGGTTGATCGGCTTTCGCACCGACTTCCTGACGCTGACCCGCGGCACCGGCATCGCCAACGCGGTGTTCGACGGCTACCGCCCGTGGGCGGGAGAGATCCGGGCCCGCCACACCGGATCGCTGGTCTCGGACCGAACCGGCAAGATCACGCCGTTCGCCTTGACCCAGCTCGCCGACCGTGGCCAGTTCTTCGTCGAGCCGGGCCAGGACACCTACCAGGGCCAGGTCGTCGGGATCAACCCGCGCGCCGAGGACCTCGACATCAATGCGACGCGCGAGAAGAAGCTCACCAACATGCGCTCCTCGACCGCTGATGTCTTCGAAACGCTGGCCCGTCCGCTCGAACTGGGGCTCGAACTGGCCATGGAGTTCTGCGCCGAGGACGAGTGCGTCGAGGTCACACCGGAGATCGTCCGCGTGCGCAAGGTCGAGCTCGATGCCACGCTGCGGGGCCGGGCCCGCTCGCGCGCCAAGGCGCGCGATAGTAATTGAGCCCTCCGGGACGGTGAAAGCCCGTTACCCGAAGCCGCTGTAGACGCTGCCGATACCCTGAACAGCGTGCCGAGGCCCGTACGCGTCATTCTCGCGATCTCCGCGTTGATGACGCTGATCTCGGGCTGCACCGTCAGCCCGCCGCCCGCACCGCAGAGCACCGACACGATTACCTCGCCCCCACCCCCGCCATCCAAGGCGACGCAGATCATCATGGCCATCGACTGGATCGGCCCGGGCTTCAACCCGCATCTGCTGGCCGATCAGTCGCCGGTCAACGCCGCGATCAGTTCGCTGGTGCTGCCCAGCTCCTTCCGGCCGGTGCCTGATCCGAACACCTCGACCGGATCGCGGTGGGAGCTGGACAACACCCTGCTGGAGTCGGCCGAGGTGACCAGTGAGGATCCCTTCACCGTCACCTACAAGATCCGGCCCGAAGCGTCGTGGACGGACAACGCCCCGATCGGCGCCGACGACTTCTGGTACCTGTGGCAGCAGATGGTGAGCCAGCCCGGCGTCGTCGACCCCGCCGGGTACGACCTCATCACCGGGGTGGAGTCGCTGGAGGGCGGCAAGGTTGCGGTGGTGACGTTCTCGCAGCCGTATCCGGCGTGGCGCGAATTGTTCAACGACATCCTGCCCGCGCACATCGTCAAGGACATCCCCGGCGGTTTCGCGGCGGGCCTGGCTCGCACGCTGCCTGTCACCGGTGGTCAGTTCCGGGTCGAGAACATCGACCCGCAGCGCGACGAGATCCTGCTGGCCCGCAATGACCGCTACTGGAGCGCGCCCGCCAAACCCGACCTGATCCTGTTGCGTCGCGGCGGTGACGCTGCCGCGTTGGCGGACTCGATCCGCAACGGCGACACCCAGGTGGCCCAGGTCCACGGCGGTGCGGCCACCTTCGCGCAACTGTCGGCGATCCCCGATGTGCGCACGGCGCGAATCGTCACCCCCCGCGTCATGCAGATGTCGCTTCGGGCGCAACAGCCCGCGCTCGCGGATTCCCAAGTGCGCAAAGCGATTTTCGGCCTCCTCGACGTCGACCTGCTCGCCGCGGTGGGGGCGGGCGACGACAACACGGTGACCCTGGCCCAGGCGCAGGTGCGATCACCGTCGGATCCCGGCTACGTGCCGACCGCGCCACCGGCGATCTCGAAAGAGGCCGCGCTCGGGTTGCTCATCGACGCCGGCTACGAGGTCGAGTCCGTCGAGACGCCGTCACCGACGACGACGCCCGGCACGCCCGGCCCGGACAACGATCGCGGGCGCATCATCAAAGACGGCGTACCGCTGTCGCTGGTGCTCGGTGTCGCCGCCAACGACCCGACATCGGTCGCGGTCGCCAACACGGCTGCCGATCAACTTCGCAACGTGGGCATCGCCGCCTCGGTGTCCGCGCTCGATCCGGTGGCCCTCTACGGCGACGCGTTGACGAACAACCGAGTCGACGCCGTGGTGGGCTGGCGTCAGGCCGGGGGTGACCTCGCGACGGCGCTCGCATCGCGTTACGGCTGCCGCGCGCTTCAGGCCACCCCGGTGGCGACGTCCGATCCCGACGCAACTCCACAGCAGACGTCGATTACCACGACCGCGACGACGTCGCCGCGCCCGAGTCCCACGACCACGACCGCGCCGACGACCACCATCGCCAGTCCAGCACCGGGATCCGGCGAGCTGGTCCAGGCGCCAAGCAATATCACGGGCATCTGCGACCGCAGCATCCAGCCGAAGATCGATGCCGCACTCGACGGCAGCGAGTCCATCGACAAAGTGATCACCGCGGTCGAACCACGACTGTGGAACCTCTCGACGGTGCTGCCGATCCTGCAGGACACCACCATCGTCGCCGCGGGCCCCAGCGTGGCCAACGTCAAGCTGTCCGGTGCCGTACCGGTCGGAATCGTCGGCGATGCCGGCACGTGGGTGAAAACCCGTCAGTGACAGGGCAACTCATCCGCTGAAATATCACGTAGCGGCGGCTTGATGGCGTTCGCGCAACAGGCGCAGGCCGTGCGCGGCGAATGCCGCGATAGCGAACACGATCAGCAACCAGAACGGTGGATGCGCGAGTTCCCACACGAACAGGGCCGCAAACAGCGGCGAGCGCTGGGTGATCGCCAACACGCCTGCCGCTGAGGTGAGCGCCAGCGCCGATACTCCGATGTTCGTCCCGGCGAACTGATTGAGGGCAAGAGCCGAGTACCGATCCGGTCGCCGCACCCGTGGCCAGCGCCGGGGTGAGCAGGCCGCCGACGGCCCCCGCGCGCAGGAACACCGCCGTCACAAGCGGTTTCAGTAGCAGGATCACGCAGGCGGCGCCGAGCGTCATCTCCGTGTTCACCGCCACGGTCAGAATGCTTCTCCCGTTGCCGGGCAGTTCCGGATACCAAATCGAGCAGACACCGACAAGCAGGCCGGCCGCCGCGATCGCGGGAATCAGGATCCAGGAGTGGTATTGAACTTTCGGTCGGGCGCCGGCCATCACCCGGTCGAACGCCAGGCCGATGGCGACGGCCAGGGGTGCGATCGCCAGCGCCAGGAACGCGAACAGATACGACGTCTTCGCGTCCGGCCATGACAGCGGGTGTTCGAGATGAGTGACGGGTGCGGCGACCGCGACCGCGAGACTCGAGGTGATCAAGGCCGTGCCCACCACACGGGGGTGCCAGCTGCCGAGCAGGATCTGCGCGGCGAACAGCGCCCCGCCCAGCGGCACGCTGTACACCGCCCCCAGCCCGGCGCCTGCCGCACAGGAGAGCAGAATCTCGCGGTCGCGTGCCGTGAGCGCCAGCCGGGTGGTACCGAAATCGCCTAGCGCAGCGGCAAGTTGGCGGGGCGCGCCCTCGCGTCCCAGCGACGCGCCCGTACCCACGAGCAGAACTTGAAGCACCGCATCGATGGACATCGACAGCCGGGGGATCGGCCGATGCGCCGCGATGGTCTCAGCCAGTGGCGGAACGGCCGTCCGTCGCCGCAACATCCACCATCCGAAGCCGGCCAGCGCACCGCCGATCATTGGGCCCACCGCGCGCCGTACCGGACTGCTGCCGCCGACGCCGGAGAGCAGGGTGCCGAATGTGTAGTGGTACGTCACGTGCTCAACGGCGTGCAGCAGCTGCGTGGTGGCGGCGCCCGCCACCCCGGCGAGCAGGCCGACGATGACGATCGCGCATCCGAATTCGACTGCGCGGCGCGACACCAGGTGAATCTATATGCCGGCCATCATGCAAGCTGTCGCAATGGAGAGTCCGCGGCTGCTGTTCGTACACGCGCATCCTGACGACGAGACGTTGACGACAGGCGCGACCATCGCGCACTACGTCGCGCATGGAGCACGGGTGCAGGTGGTCACCTGCACGCTGGGCGAGGAGGGTGAGGTGATCGGCGACCGGTGGGCGCACCTGGCCGTAGACGCAGCCGATCAGCTCGGCGGATTCCGAGTCGGCGAGCTGACTGCCGCGCTGCGCGCGCTGGGTGTCGACGAGCCGATCTTTCTCGGCGGCGCGGGCCGCTGGCGCGACTCGGGAATGCAGGGCACGCCGCCGCGGCACCATCAGAGATTCATCGACGCCGATCCACATGAATCGGTGGGTGCTCTCGTTGCGATCATCCGAGAGCTGCGTCCGCACGTCGTCGTCACCTATGACCCGGCGGGCGGCTACGGGCACCCCGACCACATCCACACCCACGACGTCACGATGGCAGCCGTCGCGGCCTCGGCGACCGCCGACAATTCCGGCGAACCGTGGACCGTGCCGAAGGTGTACTGGACGGTGCTGTCGAAGACCGCGTTGGCCGCAGGGCTGGACGAGCTCGGCGACGCGCCCCAGGAGTGGATTCGGGTGTCCGTCGACGACGTGCCCTTCGTCCATGCAGACGATGCGATCGACGCGGTCATCGACGTCCCCGACCAGCTGGGAGCCAAGGGGAATGCGCTACGGGCCCATGCCACGCAGGTGACCGTCGCGCCCGACGGCCGGTCGCTGGCGCTGTCGAACAACATCGCGCTGCCGATCGGCGCTCTCGAGCACTACGTTCTGGTTTCGGGCGCGGCGGGCGCGCGAGACGCCCGCGGATGGGAAACCGATCTGCTTGCGGGCCTGAACCTGCAATAGCGGTGTCCCGACGGGGTAGGCTCCCCGTCAACCCCGGCGGCACGTGGAAGGGATGACAATGGACCAGGACCTGGATCCCAACCTGCAGCACTGGCAGGACCGATTGGACAGCTTCCAGTGGGTTCTCGGTTCCATCGCCAGCGTTATCGACAGCATCCCGACCTGAGTTCGTCTCCACCCAGCGCTGACTACCAGCGTTTCCTTGTTCTGACGCTGCTCGCAATCGACGGTGTCCTCTGCGCGATCATGGCGTCGCTTTTTCTCCCGAGCTACATCGGCTCGTGGCCTTTTCCCGTCAGCGCGCTGGTCGCCGGCCTGGTCAATGCCGCATTGGCGTGGGCCGCGCTGCACTGGGCCACATCGCCGCGCACGGCGGCGCTACCGCTGTGCACCTGGCTGCTGACCGTGGCGTTGCTCTCGTTGGGCGGGCCGGGCGACGACATCGTGTTCGGTGGACCAGGAGTCATGGAGTACGGGGCACTGCTGCTCCTCGTTCTCGGCACGCTGCCACCGGCCGCGGTGCTGTGGCGTCACATGAACGCCTGAGGCCTACTCCGTGCCCGCCGTGGTTCCGGTGCCCTCACCCGGGTCCGGATCGGCCGTGTCCTGCGGCTCGTCGTTGGTCGATGTCGGCTTCTGGTCGGCGAGCTCGTCGGGCTCAATCTCCTCGACGTCCTCGATCTGCTCTTCCCCGCCGGTGCGGAGGTCCACGTCGAGTTCGCCGGGAACTTCCTTCTGCGTTTGCTCTTCAGCCTGGGTGATCGCTTCGCCGTGGCTCTCGGTAGCCGCCAGCTCTGTCGATTCGTCGAATGAGGAAATCATCATCGACCCGGCGTCGGGATCTTCCGCGGCGAAGGGACCGATCGGTGGAATCGGCGGCAACCAGAAGGCGAGCTCGTCGTTCGCGAAGTAGATGAACGAGTTGACGGTGTCGACCACGACGTTGGCCAAGCCATCCCAGAAGCTGATGCTCCCGCCGAGCCAGTCGGCGATGTTGAAGGTGACGCTTTGCACGATGCGTTCGACGAGGTTGTAGAAGATCATGATCTGCGGCGCCAACCAGCCGACATACGGAACCCAGCCGACGGCGTAGGTCGCGAGCTCAAAGCCGTACTGCACCCAAGGCTCGACGGCGTTGTAGACGTTCTTGATCAAGCTGTCGATCGAGTTGCCCGCGACGCCGCGGGAAGTCGGGTTGGGGGAACGGCGCACCGGCACTTGGCGGCACGATGATGCGTCCGAGCCACCCGACAAGCAGATTCGGCAGGTCGGTAGCCCTCGCCGAGGGCCCGAGCCGCATTTCGGATGCACCGCGTTGGGAACTTCGCAAAGGCGGTTGCGGCGCTTGCTGCGTAGGCGCGGCGGCCGCCAAGAGCCGGACCTCGGGCGCCAGCGCGCCGCAGCCGTCGACGCGCGGACTACTGTGGCCGATATGGCAGGCGCCGATGTTTCAGAATGTGAGACGTGCGGATGATCCTCAACGAACGCGGGGTTACACGGGAGTGGCTCTGAACCCTCAGCACGGCGCCGATCTGCCCAGCCCGGTGGTCCCCTCGAAGTCTCCTGCGCCCAGCCCTGCCGGCTTACGTCGCGTACTGCGACGAGCGCGCGACGGTGTGGCACTCAACGTGGAGGAAGCCGCGGTCGCGATGACCGCGCGCGGGGATGACCTCACGGACCTGTGCGCCAGTGCGGCCCGGGTGCGCGATGCGGGCCTGGAGGCCGCAGGCCGCCGCGGACCCACCGGACGATTGCCGGTCAGCTATTCGCGCAAGGTGTTCATCCCGGTCACCCATCTATGCCGCGACACCTGCCACTACTGCACATTCGTCACGGTTCCCGGCAAGCTGCGTGCGCAGGGCGACGGCATGTACATGGAGCCCGACGAGATTCTCGAGGTGGCGCGTCGGGGTGCCGAATTAGGTTGCAAGGAGGCGCTGTTCACGCTCGGCGACCGGCCTGAGACGCGATGGGACGAAGCCAGGCAGTGGCTCGACGAGCGCGGCTACGACTCGACGCTGGATTACGTGCGGGCGATGGCGATCAGGGTGCTCGAGGAGACCGGGTTGCTGCCGCATCTGAACCCCGGCGTGATGAGCTGGTCGGAGCTCTCCCGGCTCAAGCCGGTGGCGCCGTCGATGGGCATGATGCTGGAGACGACGTCGCGGCGGTTGTTCGAGACCAAGGGTCTGGTGCACTACGGCAGCCCGGACAAGGATCCTGAGGTCAGGCTGCGCACGCTGGCCGACGCCGGCCGGTTGTCGGTTCCGTTCACCACCGGACTGCTGGTCGGAATCGGGGAGACGCTGGCCGAGCGAGCCGAAACGATTCATGCGATCCGCCGCTCCCACAAGGAGTTCGGACACGTTCAGGAAGTGATCGTGCAGAACTTCCGGGCCAAGGAACACACTGCGATGGCGTCAAAGCCGGATGCGGGGTTCGAGGACTTCGTGGCAACGGTGGCGGTCACCCGCCTCGTGATGGGGCCCAAGGTGCGCATCCAGGCGCCGCCGAACCTGGTGTCGCGAGACGAGTGCCTCGCGCTGATCGGCGCCGGAGTCGACGACTGGGGTGGGGTGTCGCCGCTGACGCCGGATCACGTCAACCCCGAGCGGCCCTGGCCCGCCCTCGACGAGCTTTCCGCGGTCACGTCCGAGGCCGGCTACGACCTGGTGCAGCGATTGACCGCACAGCCGCAGTACGTGCAGGCCGGCGCCGCGTGGATCGACCCTCGCGTGCGTGGCCACGTCGACGCATTGGCTGACCCCGAAACCGGCCTGGCCCGCGACGTCAACCCCGTCGGGCGGCCCTGGCAGGAACCCGATGAGTCGACCGAATCCCTTGGCCGCACTGACCTTCATTCAGCCATCGACGACTCGGGTCGGCTCACCGAGACCCGCAGCGATCTTGCAAGTGCGTTCGGCGACTGGGAGTCGATCCGCGAGAAGGTGCACGAACTTGCGGCCCAGGCTCCCGAACGCGTCGACACCGATGTGCTTGCTGCGTTGCGCTCGGCCGAGCGCGACCCGGCGGGACTGTCCGACAACGAGTATCTGGCGCTCGCGATGGCGGATGGTCCGGCACTGGATGCTGTTGCTGCACTTGCTGATTCATTGCGACGGGATGCTGTCGGCGACGATGTGACCTTCGTTGTCAACCGCAATATCAACTTCACCAACATCTGCTACACCGGCTGCCGGTTCTGCGCCTTCGCTCAGCGCAAGGGCGACGCGGATGCCTTCTCGCTGTCGGTCGACGAGGTCGCCGACCGGGCGTGGGAGGCGCATGTCGCGGGTGCGACCGAGGTGTGCATGCAGGGCGGCATCGACCCGGAGCTACCGGTGACCGGTTACGCCGATCTGGTGCGGGCGGTCAAGAAGAAGGTGCCGTCGATGCACGTGCACGCTTTCTCGCCGATGGAGATCTCCAACGGGGTGACCAAGAGCGGCACCAGCATCCGGGACTGGCTGACCGAGCTTCGCGAGGCGGGGCTTGGCTCGATTCCCGGTACGGCCGCGGAGATCCTCGACGACGAGGTGCGGTGGGTGCTGACCAAGGGCAAGCTGCCGACATCGATGTGGATCGAAGTCGTCTCCACCGCGCATGAGGTCGGGCTGCGGTCCAGTTCGACGATGATGTACGGCCACGTCGACGCGCCGCGGCACTGGGTCGGACACCTTCGCGTACTGCGCGAGATCCAGGACCGCACAGGGGGTTTCACCGAATTCGTGCCACTGCCGTTCGTGCACCAGAGTTCGCCGCTGTACCTCGCGGGCGGCGCGCGGCCGGGTCCGACGCACCGCGACAACCGCGCCGTACACGCGCTCGCGCGGATCATGCTGCACGGCAGGATCTCCAACATTCAGACCAGCTGGGTCAAGCTGGGAACCGAGCGCACGCAGGTGATGCTCAACGGGGGTGCCAACGATCTGGGCGGCACCCTGATGGAGGAGACCATCTCGCGGATGGCCGGCTCGGAGTTCGGATCGGCCAAGAGCGTCGAAGAACTCGTCGCGATCGCCGAGGGAATCGGCCGTCCCGCGCGGCAGCGCTCCACGACCTACACGCCGTTGGCTGCCTAGCCTTACCTAACTAACGCGGCACCCGAAACACGCTGCGGCGGTTGGGCTTAACGGTTCTACGAGTGCGAATCAACCGCCAAACGTGTATAGCTTGGGTGTTGCCGTCCTCAAACACCCGGGAGCGTCATGGACACCATCTCCGGAATTCCCGCACACGCCCTGCTGGTCCACGGGATGGTGGTACTCGCGCCGCTGACCGCTCTGCTTGAGATCTTGTGCGCGTTCTGGCCCGCGGCGCGGCGTCGACTGGTGTGGCTGGTGTTGGCGTTCGCCGTGGTGACGACGGCGCTGACGCCGTTGACAACGTCAGCGGGCGAGTGGCTCCTGGAACACGGCGGGCCGCCGCGGCCGATCCTGCAGGAACACGCCGAGCGCGGAGAATGGATGATCTACTTCTCGGTCGCCATGCTGATCGTCGCGGTGGCGTTGGCGGCGTTGCATTGGGCGGAAAGCCGGTCCGACAAGCCCAGGAAAGCCGCGACGGTGGTAGTCGCCATCGTCGCCCTGGTCGTAGGGGTGTCGTCGATCGTGACGGTGATTCGGATCGGCGACTCCGGCGCGCAGGCCGTCTGGGGCGACAGGGCCTGACTCGGTCCGCCCGGACGCTGTACCGGACCGCGGTCCGGAATACTATCGGACTGCAGTCCGTTTAATCCTTGCGAAGGCGTCGGACAGTCCGGTGCTCTGATCGAGGAGAAATTGACGAGATGACCGCAGCGACCGAGACCGCCCAGCTCACGACGGGTACATGGGCCATTGATCCCGTGCACTCCGCCGTGGAATTCTCCGTACGCCACCTGATGGTGAGCAAGGTACGTGGCACCTTCGACACCTTCACCGGCGCGATCATCGTGGCTGAGGACGGCACCCCTTCGGTGACCGCCGAGATCGCCGTCGACTCGATCAACACCCGCAACGAGCAGCGCGACGCGCATGTCCGGTCCGCGGACTACTTCGACGCGGAGAAGTATCCGACCGCCACCTTCACTTCGACCGGCGTCCGGCCCGCCGGTGACGCCTACCTCGTCGACGGCGACTTCACCCTCAAGGGTGTCACGAAGCCTGTCACGCTCGAACTGGAGTTCAACGGCGTCAACCCCGGCATGGGACACGGCGAGGTCGCAGGCTTCGAGGCGTCGGTGGTGTTGAACCGCAAGGACTTCGGCATCGACGTCGACATGCCGCTGGACACCGGTGGCACCGTTGTCGGAGACAAGATCACGATCACGCTGGAGATCGAGGCGCTCAAGCAGGCATAACGCGGGGAACCGATTCCGTGGACACGCTAGCGCGTCTGCAGGCGATGAGATCCTGCAGACGCGCTAGTTGCGTTTCGTCCTCACATGTCGAAGCAGCTGCTGCCGCCGTCGCTTGCCGGGATGTCGATGTTGCTCGCCGAGAACTTTGCGACCACACCGCTATTCGTGACGTCGAGCGAATCCACCTGAAGGTCGTACTCGTTGTCGGTGAGCTCGCTCGTCATCTCATCGAGCTTGGACTGCAAGTCTTCCTGAGGCAGATCCAGGCCCCCGCCGAGCGAGAAGCTGTCGGGCTGGATCTCCAGCCGGATACCGCCGTCGGCTGTCATTTGCGGCTTGATCGCGATAGTGCTGTCGAACATTCCGTTCAAGGTGACGATCCCGGTCGAGGCCTCGGTCTGGATGCTCGTCACGACTTCATCCGTCGAGATCCAGTCCGACAGGAAGCTGAGAAAGCTGTCGGCGAGGTACTCGTCGATGGCCTCCTTGAGGGCGGTGTTGGCAGATTCCCGCATCCCCTCGGTAGTCCAGTCGATGGTCGCGCTGATGGCCCCGATCGTGCCCCGGTTGTTCGCGCCGCCGTTCAGGTCGAGGTCGTCGACCGCGATGTTCGCGGTGATCCCGCGCGCACTGCGGATGTGGGAGTCGGTGGTGGCGATCGTGAACCCGCTGTACTTGTCGTTGAAGTACTGCATGAGAACGGGCGGCGAGGTCTCGAACGACACGTCGACCGAGTCCTCGGAACTCTCGATGAAGCACGCGACAGCCGATTTGACCTTGCCGACGGCGACAGTGCGTGCGTAGAGCTCGGCGCCGAGTAGTCCCGCAGCGGCCAAGGCGAGAACGATGACGATGACCAGCAGGAACGTGACTGGACCACGAAAGCGCCTGCGTTTGGCGGTTGGTGGCGCCGGGGGAGGCGGAACCGGCGGTGTCACCTGACTGGACCAGGCCTGCGTGGGCACGGTGTGAAAGGTCTGCGTCGACGCGAGATGAAAGGCCTGGGTGGGCGCGGTATGGAACTGCGCTGCCGGCGTCGGACGCGTCGGGGCGAGCGCGTTACGTGCGTACCTGGGGTAGGTCATGTCCTGGTCTTTCCGTCTGAGTGGCGTTGACGGGAAGACTGATCGGACGCGCTTGGAAAATCCTTAATGGGCTGCACGGCCCCGGACTTCAGGGCTGGAGCCGCGCCGCCAGCTCTGTGCCCTGGTTCATCGCGCTTGGCACACTTGCTGAGCATCTGACCAGCACTCCCCAGGCGATGGGTGTGGCGACTGGTCTAGGTGTATGTGCGACGTCTAGTATCAGTAACCACGCGCCACCCGTAACCGGGCGGCGCGTGGAGTTAGGGCACACTGAGACGACCGTGCAGGTATGGACTACGCATACTTGCGGGAACTCTTTGGGCCTGAACCCTGAACGACAGCCCACTTGGACAGGAGATCGAGGAGCAACCTGTGACGTACACGATTGCCGAGCCCTGCGTCGATATCAAAGACAAGGCGTGTATCGAGGAATGCCCAGTGGACTGCATCTACGAGGGCGCCCGCATGCTCTACATCCACCCCGACGAGTGCGTGGACTGTGGTGCGTGCGAACCGGTGTGCCCAGTGGAGGCCATCTACTACGAGGACGATGTGCCCGACCAGTGGTCTGCCTACACGCAGATCAACGCCGACTTCTTCGCTGAACTCGGCTCGCCCGGTGGGGCGTCGAAGGTCGGTCAGACCGACAACGATCCCCAGGTGGTAAAGGACCTGCCACCTCAGGGCGAGGACTGATAACGGCTCGCCTGCATCGCGTCTCGGCGTCGTTACCGGTGTTCCCGTGGGACACCCTGGCCGACGTCGCCGCGTTGGCCCGGTCGCATCCCGACGGCATCGTCGACCTGTCGGTCGGCACACCGGTGGATGACGTGGCACCGGTGATCCAGCACGCCTTGGCCGCGGCAAGTTCTGCACCCGGCTACCCGGCGACCGCGGGCACCCCGACGCTGCGGGCTTCCGCGGCGGCGGCGCTGGCGCGCCGGTACGGCGTCACCGGGCTGGCGGAGGATGCCGTGCTGCCGGTGATCGGTACCAAGGAGCTCATCGCCTGGCTGCCGACGCTGCTCGGCCTCGCAGCCGACGACCTGGTCGTGGTGCCGGAATTGGCCTACCCGACATATGAAGTCGGTGCGCGGTTGGCGGGCGCACCGCTCGTACGCGCGGATTCACTCACGCAGTTGGGGCCGCAGTCGCCCGCGCTGATATTTCTGAACTCACCGAGCAACCCCACCGGCAAGGTGCTGGGCGTCGACCACCTGCGCAAGGTGGTCGGTTGGGCACGCGACCGCGGTGCAATCGTCGCCTCCGACGAGTGCTATCTGGGGCTGGGCTGGGACGCCGAACCGATCTCGGTGTTGCATCCGGCGGTCTGCGACGGCGACCACACCGGCCTGCTGGCCCTTCATTCGCTGTCGAAGACGTCGTCGCTCGCCGGCTATCGCGCCGGTTTCGTCGCGGGAGACCCGGCGGTGGTGGCCGAACTGCTGGCCGTGCGCAAGCATGCGGGCATGATGATGCCGACGCCGGTGCAGGCTGCGATGGTTGCCGCACTCGATGACGACGACCACGAAGGCGAACAGCGCGAGCGCTACGAACGGCGTAGGGCCGCGCTCATGCCCGCCATGAAGTCTTCCGGGTTGACTGTCGATCATTCGGAAGCAGGCCTCTACGTCTGGGCCACCCGCGGCGAGCCCTGCCGCGAAACCGTCGGCTGGTTTGCACAACGCGGCATCCTCGTTGCGCCTGGCGAGTTCTACGGCCCCGCCGGCGCACAGCATGTTCGGGTCGCCCTTACCGCGACCGACGAGCGAATAGCCGCTGCCGTGCAGCGACTCACGGCCTAGCCCAACAGGCCCATCGACATCGCGGTCGTCACGGCCGCCGTGCGGTCCGACACCCCCAGCTTGTTGAACGTCCGCAGCAGATGGGTTTTCACGGTCGCCTCGCTGATGTGCAGTTCGCGTCCGATGTCGGCGTTGGTCTTACCGACGGCCACCAGCCCGAGCACCTCGATCTCCCGCGTCGACAACGCCGCCGAAGCAGGTTGGCGCACAAAGCGAACCAGCCGATCGGCGACTGACGGCGCCAGCACCGTCTTGCCGCGGGCCGCGTCACGTACGGCTCCGGCGAGTTCAGTGCGCGAGGCGTCCTTCAGCAGGTACCCTGCCGCACCCGCTTCGACCGCGCGCAGGATGTCGGTGTCGGACTCGTAGGTGGTGACGACGACGATGCGCGTCGCAGGCAACTTCGAGAGGATCCGTTCGGTGGCCGTCACACCGTCGACATCGGGCATCCGCAGATCCATGAGAATGACGTCTGGTTGCAGTGATTGCGCCATGACGATCGCCTCGGCGCCGGAGTCGGCCTCGCCCACGACGGTGAGGTCGGGCTCGGCGTCGATCATGCCGCGAAGCCCCTCGCGGACCACCGGATGGTCGTCGACCAACAGCACTCGTGTCGTCGGCGTGGCATTCACGCGGGCACCTCGACAGTCACGGTCGTTCCGCCGCCGACGGTCGGGCTCACCGTCATCGTGCCACCGACCTGTGCGACGCGGGCTCTCATCCCACGCAGACCGAATCCGTCGGCATGTGCGTCTCCAAATCCAATCCCATTGTCCGCCATCATGAGTCGGACTCCTCCGTTGGCCGCCGACAGCTCGACCGTGACCGTGCTCGCGTGCGCGTGCTTGCGGATGTTGGCGATGGCCTCCTGCGCGGCACGCAGCAACACCACGTCTGTGGCCATGCCCAACGTGGGCACGTCGTCGGCCGCAAGCAGCGTTACCGCGATACCCGTCTCGGCTGAGAGCCTGTCGCACTGCCGTGAATCGCGGAGTGCAACGACCCGCCCTCCAGGGGACTGGGAGTCAGTTCGGCCACCATCGCCCGCGCCTCGACGAGATTCTCGCGTGCAGTCTCGCGGATCAGTTCGATGTGCCGCTTCGCTTCCGCGATGTCGGATTCCAGTTCGGGCTCGACCGCCTGCGCCAGCGTGACGATGCTGGTGAACCCCTGCGCGAGGGTGTCGTGGATTTCGCGCGCCAGTCGTTCCCGCTCGGCGGCGGTGCCCGCCTCTCGGGACAAGCGGGCGCTCTCGGCGCGAGTGGCCGCAAGCTCGGCGACAAGTAACGTCAGCTTCGTGCGTGCCGCATCGAGCGTCATGATCACGGTGCCGATCACCGGCGTCGCGACGACGCCGATCAGCGTAATCGCCACCGCCATGAGGAAGATTCGGCGACTCGTTGCCGTCGCTCAGCAACAACATCCCCAACGGTATGAGATTGATGATCGTCGTCACGATCAACGCGGCACCCGGCAACGTCAGCGTCGAGAATACGACCGGATATATCGCCGAGTACGGCCGCGACCGAAACCGGCGATGCGAGCATCGCGGCAGATCCACAGCCCACCACGGTGCCGACGAACGCGACTGTGCGCCAGTCGCGTTCGGGTAGATGGTCACGCGGCGGCCGAAGTGTCAACCACGACCGCCGCCATCGCCGACAGCGCGACCGCGGCGCCGATCACATTGCCGGGATAACGATGGTCCAGCAGAACCACGGCGACGATGGCCGCCACGGTGAGACCGACGACGTAGACGTCCCACAGCCAGTTCCACTCGCCCCCGTGCGGCCAGCCCTCGCGCAGCGTCGTGGCTCATGCGGCGATACTAGTCCGCCTGGCTTCGCTGGAGGGCTTAACCCGCTGTCGGCACCCAGTTGCCGTGAAATCCGTGCGGCACACGGACCGGAAGGTGCACGGTCGCCACCGTTTCCATGGTCTGGCCGTCCAGCAGCACCAGGTCGCTGCGGTCGGTGGACCTGTCGTAGACGAACCCCATCAACACACCCTCGTCCTCGGCGGCGTCGTCGCTGGACGGGGCGAAGACGAACTCGCCGGGTTCGCGACCGGCCCGGAACGAGTGGGACTGGGTCGCTCGCGTGGTGAGGTCGTGTTTGAGGATCGCGTCGGGCTCAGAGATTCCGATCCCGTCTCCCGACATGCCGACGGAGTATCCGTAGCGGTGCTTGCGGCCGACCAGTCGCTCGTCGATGCGGGGGAATTCCTGGGCTGTGTCGTCGATGCGCTCCTCGGCGACCTTGCCCGTGGTGAGGTCCACGGTCCAGCGGTCCAGTGTCGGGTTGCCGGGCACGATGGAATGGCCCGACGTGAACACCGACGGGTGGCGCACGACGTCCAACACCACTTTGTCCGCATCGTCGTAGGCGTTGAGCGGGTGGAACACGTAGCACGCGTTGACTTCGAACCACCGGATCTCGGCAGCGGTGCCCTCACGGGGCATGACGCCGACGCGGGCCTGTCGTTCGGGGGCCCAGCGGTACGGCATCCCGCCGGGCGATGACCCCCCGCGCGCCGACCCGCGCATCGCGGCGCGCACGAAGAAGTCCGGCGCGGCGTGCCGTTCGGCGAAGCGGTTCAACAGTGTCGCGACGGTCTTGGCCGGCCTGCTGCTGCAGATTCGAGCCCAGGTCCAATGCCACCGGAAGGTCGTAGAGCACGATGTACTTCTCGGTCAGCGAGAAGTCGTGCATCATCGTCTGCGCCCGCAGCCGGATGTCGACCGTGTGGCGCACCTTCCCGTCGACTCCGGTCACCGTGTACTGCACGATGTTTCCGCGCATCGGGTTGTATGAGACCGCGTGCAGTTCACCGGTCACCGGGTCCCGTTTGGGGTGGGCGGTGTACCCGCCGAACAGCGTGCCGCAGAAATCCGACGGCCCAACGGTTTCCAGTTCTTCGGTCAGCTCGTAGGGGCGGGCGCCCGCCTCGACAATGGCCAGCGTCCTGCCGCCCTGTTCGATGATGTTGGTGTTCGCCGCGAAGTCGAAGCCGCTATTGGTCGGACCGCCGGACCAGGGTTCGCCCAACTTGCGCGCGACATCGGCCGAGCGCACCCACCGGTTGCGGTACCAGTGCGCATTGCCGTCGCGCAGCCGCAGACCGTGCGCCATCCCCGAGCCGAGGAACCAGTGGTAGCGGGCGGGGTCCGGGTCGCCGATCGGGTTGGGGCCGATCCGCAGATAGCGGCCGTCGAGGTATTCGGGAATCGTGCCGGTGACCTCGAGGTCTGTGGCCGTGATCTCCTCGCGCACCGGAGCGAAGTTGCCGTTCAGATACGGATTCTCCGTCTCGCGGACGGGGGCTGCAGTCGTCATGAGGCAATCGTGCGCCTGCAGGCGGGGTTTGCGCGACGCCTTGACGGATGAACTTCGGTGTCAGTCGTTCGGTTGACACCCGAGGGGGAGCTATCGCTCGGTCGCCCGTAGTCCCAGCGCAAGCACCAGTCGCACGTCGGGGTCGTCCAGCGACGTGCCCACCAGCTTCTCGATGCGGCGCACCCGGTAACGCACCGTGTTCGGGTGCACGTGCAGGTGCTTCGCGACGGCGGACACGTCGCCGAAGCCGTCCAGATACGCCCGCAAAGTTTCGGCCAGCATCGGATCGTCGTCGCGCAACGTCCGTACCCGGGGGTCGACCAGCCTGGGCCGCTGGGCCACCTGCGAGACGATCTCATCCAGCAGCACGGTGGTGTGCGCCTCGTCCAGCGAGGTGATCTGCGCGATCGCGCCGGGGTGACGATCGGCGCTGTCGAAGACGCGGTCCACCTCGACGCGGGCCGCCGAGGCACCCGCCAACCCGCCCAGCGGGGCGGCGACCACGGCGCGAATGGTCAAACCCAATTCGCGATGCATGGCGGCGACGACTCCACGTACCCACGACATCAGCGACGACGGCGCGCCGATCTTGGGTAACACGACGTATACCCGCGCACCGACCGACACCGCTTGGGCGTCAGCGCGAAATGCGCTGGCACTCAACGCGATGACACCGGTCGGTAACGACGCACCGACACTTTGGAATCCGACGAGCGCAGCTCGGCCATCGACGATGATTCCCAGTTCGCGCGCAATCGCGGCGGTGTCGACGTCGTCGCCGGCGAGCCCGAGCAGTTCGGCCACCTGCACCGCATGGGCCGACGGTGTGGATGCCAGTCGCGCCATGATTCGCCCGGCCAGCACCGCTCCGCCGCGGAGGATGTCCTCGGCATCGTCGGCCAGCGGCGCGGAGCCCTGCTGCAGCCAGATGGTGCCCGCGAATGCCGGCCCACGACCCGCATCGGCTTCCGGTAGGTGGATGCCGACCGCCAGGCGCGGGCGCAGACCCAACTCGGGGCGTTCGGCGACACGCACGACATCACCGCCTGCGCGCAGCGCGTCGAAGATGCCCCACTGTCCGATCCACTGCAGGTGCTCGGGCGGTCCGGCACGACCCAGGATCGTCAAACGGCGCAGCTCGTCTGCTTCATCGCTGGACGCCGAGTACGCGAGCACGTGCGACTGTTCGTCCTCGATGCTGATCATCCCGCGGGTGCGGTCGGCGATCGACTGGGCGAGCCCGAACAGGTCGGTCCCCGAGGCTCGGTCGCCCCGGTCGCCGTGGTGTTCGAAGGCGTGGTTGACCAGTCGGTACAGCGACTCCCACCGTGCCCGCGGATCGACGGCCACCACCGCGGTGCCCAGCGCGACGGCGCGGGCCACCGCGGCGTCGGTGGGTTCCTTGACGAAGATGGCCGCCGGCACTCGGAGCCGCTCCGGCGGCGACATCTGGTTGGGGCCGGATCCCTGAACTGCTGCTCGAGCCAGCGCACCGCGTCGGCGTCGGCGACGCCGAGCAGGAAGAACAGATCTGCCGACCCGGCACCGACCGCCAGGCCCAGCCGCACGTCGTCGGCATCGACCAGGGCCACCGAGCCGACCGGCATATCGAGGCCGCGGGGGGCCTCTACCAGCGTCACCGTCGTGCGATCCAGGGTCAGCAGCAGCTGACCGAGCCCGAGGCCGGGAAACGACGGCGTCATCACGCCCTCCTTTATCCGATCCAACTATAAAGTCGTGTGCTCTTTGTCCGATCAGCCATCGGTTCGAAACGCCGAAAACGGGGATCCTTACAGCATGGACGCCATCACCGACGTGCCCGCGCCGGCCAACGAGCCGGTCAGAGATTACGCACCGGGTTCGGGGGAGCGCTCCCGGCTCACCGACACCCTCAAGGCGCTTGCCGCCGACCCCCTCGACCTGCCCCACGTCATCGGCGGTGTCCACCGCATGGGCGGCGGAACCCGTACCGACGTGGTCCAGCCACACCGCCACAGCGCGCGGCTGGGCACCTTCACCAACGCCGAGCATGCCGATGCGACGGCAGCCATCGACGCCGCGATCGCCGCCAAACCCGGCTGGGAAGCCACCCCGTTCGACGAGCGCGCCGCGATCTTCCTGCGCGCCGCCGACCTGCTCGCCGGACCCTGGCGGGAGAAGCTGTCCGCGGCGACGATGCTGGGCCAATCCAAATCGGCGTATCAGGCCGAGATCGACGCGGCGTGTGAGCTGATCGACTTCTGGCGGTTCAACGTCGGATTCGCCCGCAAGATCCACGCCGAACAGCCGATCAGTGTGCGCGGCGTCTGGAACCGCACCGACTATCGGCCGCTCGAGGGTTTCGTCTACGCCATCACGCCGTTCAACTTCACCGCGATCGCAGGCAATCTGCCGAGCACGCCCGCACTGATGGGTAACACCGTGGTGTGGAAGCCATCGCCTACGCAGACGTTCGCCGCGTACCTGACCATGCAGCTGCTCGAGGCGGCCGGCCTGCCGCCGGGCGTCATCAATCTGCTGACGGGTGATGGAATCGCCGTTTCCGATGTGGCACTTGCCGATCCGCGACTGGCCGGGATCCATTTCACGGGTTCGACGGCGACGTTCCAGCACCTGTGGCGAGAAGTCGGCACGAACATCGACCGCTACCACACGTATCCGCGGCTGGTCGGGGAGACCGGCGGTAAAGATTTCGTGTTGGCCCACACCTCGGCGCGGCCGGATGTGGTGCGCACGGCGCTCATCCGCGGCGCATTCGATTACCAGGGTCAGAAGTGCTCGGCGGCGTCGCGCGCATTCATTCCCCGATCGGTGTGGCAACAGATGGGCGACGACCTCCTCTCGGCCGCCGAAGCGTTGACCTACGGCGATGTCACCGACCTGACCAACTACGGCGGTGCACTCATCGACGAGCGGGCGTTCGCGAAGAACGTCACGGCGATCGAGCGCGCCAAGAGCGCCTCCGGCGTCACCGTCGCGGTCGGCGGCGAGTACGACGACAGCGAAGGCTATTTCGTCAGACCTACGGTGTTGTTGTCCGACGATCCGGCGGACGAGTCGTTCTCCACCGAGTACTTCGGGCCGATCCTGTCGGTGCACGTCTACCCCGATGATGACTACGAACGCATCATCGACGTCGTCGACACCGGAGCCCGCTACGCGCTGACCGGAGCGGTGATCGCGGACGACCGTGCGGCAGTGCTGACGGCCGAGCGGCGGTTGCGTCACGCCGCGGGCAACTTCTACGTCAACGACAAGCCCACCGGCGCGGTCGTGGGCCAGCAGCCGTTCGGCGGCTCGCGGGCATCGGGCACCAACGACAAGGCGGGCTCGTCGCTGAACCTGCTGCGCTGGACGTCGGCCCGATCGATCAAGGAGACATTCGTCCCGGCCACCAGCCACAACTACCCACACATGGAGGCTTGACGTGGGCGTCTTCGAACGAGTCGCACGCCCGGCGATCATGGCCGCAAGCCGCTCCGGCGGGATGCGCCGCGCCGCGGAGCGCCTACCGGTAACCCGGCACGTCGTTCATCGCTTCGTGCCCGGTGAGACAGTTTCGGATGCGCTGGAATCCGTTGGGCAGTTGAGGGATTCGAATCGTCTGGTCTCGATCGACTACCTCGGCGAGGATGTCATCGACGTCGACGCGGCGAGCGCCACCGTCGACGCCTATCTGGCCCTGCTCGACGCTCTGGACCGTCGTGCGGAACCTGCGGCGGCGGTGCGACCGCTCGAGGTCTCGCTGAAGCTGTCGGCGCTGGGGCAGGCGTTGCCCCGCGACGGCGAGAAGATCGCGCTGGAGAACGCCCACATCATCTGCGAGCGGGCGCAACGCGCCGGCGTATGGGTGACCGTGGACGCCGAGGATCACACGACGACCGACTCGACGTTGTCCATCGTGCGTGATCTGCGCACCGAGTTCGGGTGGCTGGGCACGGTTCTGCAGGCCTACCTGCGGCGCACTCAGGCCGACTGCGAGGAGTTCGCGGCCTCCGGTGCGCGCATCCGGCTGTGCAAGGGCGCCTACGACGAGCCCGCCTCGGTGGCGTACCGGGATCGCGAGGACGTCACCGCGTCGTATCTTCGGTGCCTACGGGTACTGATGGCGGGCGACGGCTATCCGATGGTCGCATCGCATGATCCGGAGATCATCGACGCGGTACCCGCGATGGTCCGTGAGTTCGGCAGGGGGGTAGAGGATTTCGAGTATCAGATGCTGTACGGAATTCGCGATCCCGAGCAGCGCAGGCTCGCCGGCGACGGCAACCAGGTGCGCGTGTATGTGCCGTTCGGCACGCAGTGGTACGGATACTTCGTGCGCAGGCTGGCCGAGCGGCCGGCCAACCTGACGTTCTTCCTGCGGGCATTGGCCGAGCGCAGGCAGTGAGGCTTGGCCGCCTCGTCGCTCAGCGCTCGGACAACAACAACAAAGCAAAGGCCGCGATGGACTGGGCGTCGGTGATCTCGCCGTCGCGCATCATCCGCTCCACTTCGGAGCGCTGAAACCATGCGCTGTGCATGTCCTGCTCCTCATGCTCACGTGCGTGCTCGCCCTCGGTGATGCCCGCGGCATGGAACACCCAGCCACGCTGGCTGCTCAGGCCCGGCGCCAAGTCGAGCTGACCGAGGAGCGTCAGCGTCTGTGCCCGCAGGCCCGTCTCCTCACGCAGTTCACGTGCGGCGAGCTCGAACGGTTCGAGATCTCTCTGGTCGGGCGCAGTGCCCTGGGGAAACTCCCATCGCCGCAGGCCCAGGGGGTAACGGAATTGCTCGACGAGGTGGAACCGATCGCCGTCCTGCGCGATCACCAGCGCATACGTCGGCTTGTCGACGACCGTGTAGATGCCGTCGCTGCCGTCGGGCCGCCGGATATCGTCTTCGCGCAGTGAGAACCAGCTGTTCCGGTAGATCTCCCGCGAGGCAATCGTCTGGATCGAATCCACGAGGCCAGTATCCTCACGGTCGTGCTGCTGTCCTCCTTGAACCCCGCGACGGTGGCGGCCGGCGCCGACATCGGCGACGCGGTGCGCATCGACGGCGCGGTGCTGAGCCGCAGTGATCTGGTCGGCGCCGCAACGTCGGTCGCGGAGCGGGTGGCCGGCGCGCAGCGTGTCGCGGTCCTCGCCACGCCGACCGCCACGACCGTGATGGCGGTGACCGGCTGCCTGATCGCCGGCGTACCCGTGGTCCCCGTGCCCGCCGACGTCGGCGCCGCCGAACGGACCCACATCCTCACCGACTCCGGAGCGCAGGCGTGGCTGGGGGAGAAGCCGTCGGACACCGCCGGTCTTCAACACATTCCCGTGCGGCTACACGCGCGGTCGTGGCACCGCTACGCCGAACCGCACGCCCGATGCGACGGCCCTGATCATCTACACCTCCGGCACCACAGGTCCCCCCAAGGGCGTGATCGTGAGCCGGCGCGCGATCGCCGCGGATATCGACGCGCTCGCGGATGCCTGGCAGTGGACGCCCGAGGACACCCTGGTGCACGGCCTGCCCCTCTACCACGTGCACGGGCTGATTCTCGGGTTTGCTCGGGTCGCTGCGCATCGGAAATCGGTTCGTGCACACGGGGAAACCGAAACCCGACGCCTATGCCGCCGCCGAAGGGTCGTTGTATTTCGCGGTTCCGACCGTGTGGTCACGGGTGACCGAGAACGCCGCGGCGGCGAACGGCGCTCACCTCGGCCCGCCTGCTGGTGTCCGGAAGCGCCCCGCTGCCGGTGCCCGTGTTCGAGCGGCTCGCCGAACTGACCGGGCATACGCCCGTCGAACGGTACGGATCCACCGAGTCCCTGATCACCATCAGTACGCGCGCCGACGGCGAACGCCGTCCGGGGTGGGTGGGGCTGCCGTTGACCGGAATCGAGACACGGCTGCTCGACGAGTCCGGAACCGCCGTGGCACATGACGGCGAAACCATTGGCCGGCTTCATGTTCGGGGTTCGACGTTGTTCGACGGCTACCTCAACCGACCCGATGCCACCGCCGAGGTGCTCGACTCCGACGGCTGGTACCGCACCGGTGACGTCGGCGTCATCGACGCAGGCGGCATGCACAGGATCGTCGGCCGCGAATCGGTCGACCTGATCAAGACCGGTGGCTTCCGCGTCGGCGCCGGCGAGATCGAGGCGGCGCTGCTGGGACACGCCGGCGTCACGGAAGCGGCGGTGGTCGGTGTGCCCGACGATGATCTCGGCCAGCGCATCGTCGCGTTCGTTGTCGGTGATGCCGACCCGCAAGCACTGATCGATTATGTCGCGCAAGAGCTTTCGGCGCACAAGCGACCACGGGAGGTGCGGGTGGTGGACAGTCTTCCTCGCAATGCCATGGGCAAGGTGCTCAAGAAGGAGCTGGCCAAATGGCACTGAGATTCGACGAGATCTGTATCGACGCCCGCGATGCCACCGCCTTGGGTGGCTGGTGGTCACAGGTGCTGGGCTGGCCGCATGATGTCGACGATGACGGCGACGTCGTGCTCCACGCTCCACCTGGTGCGGGTGTGAACTGGATATTCATCGCGGTTCCCGACCAGAAGGTGGTCAAGAACCGCATCCACCTCGACTTCCGTCCCGACGACCAGCAGGCCGAGGTGGACCGCGTCCTGGCTCTGGGTGCGCGCCGCGTCGACATCGGGCAGCGTGGCGACGAGAGTTGGATAGTGCTGGCCGATCCGGAGGGCAACGAATTCTGCATCCTCGCCGCAGACGATTGAGATCGCGCGCTTTCGCGGCAGCGCTGACACTGATTCTTGCGGTCTGTGGTGCGCCGGTTACATCGGCTCAACCGCCGGGACCGGTGACGCCGACCGATGTCGCACAGCCCGACATCGGCCCGGGCGCCTCCGACACCTTCGGCGGGTGGCTGCCGGACGGTACGACGCTCTCGCCGTTCGACACCTCCAATCCGATTGTGGGATGGCTCGATCCGGCGCTGCTCACCGCGGTCCAGAACGCATCGAAGCAGGCCGAAGCCGATGGCATCGACATCCGGGTCAACTCGGGGTGGCGGTCGAGGGGATTTCAGCAGCGATTGTTCGACGACGGCGTCCGCACCTACGGGAGCGTCGAGGAGGCAGGGAAGTTCGTCGCATCGCCCGATGCGTCGATGCACGTCCAGGGCAAAGCGGTGGATATCGCACCCGTGGAGGCCGACAAGTGGCTCATCGCCAACGGCAGGCGGTTCGGGCTGTGCCAGATCTATGCGAACGAGATATGGCATTTCGAGCTGGCCATCGACGACCAGGGTCGCTGCCCGCCGCTGAAGCCCAACGCCGCCGGCTAGACCTTCGTCGCTTCGACGTGTGAGGGAAAGGCTCTGCGGGACAGCCCAACAACGGCCAGACCCAGAGCCGCCAGACACACGCCGGCTAGTTGGCGTGCAGGGCCTCGTTGAGCGTGATGCCGGTGCCGTCGCGCTTGACGACCTCGACCGCGCCGGTCACCGAATTGCGCCGGAACAGAAGGTTGTTCGCACCCGAGAGCTCGCGAGCCTTGACCGTCTGACCGTCGGCGGTGGCCACCTTGGTGCCTGCGGTCACGTACAGGCCTGCCTCCACGACGCAGTCGTCGCCCAGCGAGATGCCCAGCCCGGCGTTCGCGCCGAGCAGACAGCGCTTGCCCACCGAGATGACCTCGGTGCCGCCGCCGGACAGTGTCCCCATGATCGACGCGCCGCCGCCGACGTCGGAGCCGTCGTCGACGACCACGCCCGCCGAGATACGGCCTTCCACCATCGAGTTGCCCAGTGTTCCGGCGTTGTAGTTGACGAAGCCCTCGTGCATCACGGTCGTACCCGCGGCCAGGTGCGCACCCAGACGCACGCGGTCGGCGTCGGCGACGCGAACCCCCGACGGCAGCACGTAGTCCACCATGCGCGGGAACTTGTCGACGCCGTACACCGTCACCGGGCTGCGCCTGCGAAGCCGGGCCCGCACGATCTCGAAGCCTTCGACCGCGCACGGTCCGTGGTTGGTCCACACCACATTGGTCAGCAGGCCGAAGAAGCCGTCGGCGTTCAGTCCGCGCGGCGCGACCAGTCGGTGCGACAGCAGGTGCAGACGGAGATACGCGTCATAGGCGTCGGTGGCCTTGTCATCCAGCGACGAGATGGTTGTGCGGACAGCGACGATCTCGACGCCGCGGTCCTCATCGGGTCCGGTCAGCACGCCGAGTTCCTCGGGAATCTCGGCGACCGACAGCCGTACGGTGCCCGACTCTGTATCGGCGCCCAGTTCCGGCGCGGGGAACCATGTGTCGAGGACCGTTCCGTCGGCCGCGAGTGTCGCCAGGCCTATACCTGCAGCAGAAGTCACGCCGCTCAGACTAACGTCAGGTGTGTGGGCCTGGACTTGCACGGCGACCCGATCGCCCTGACCGCGGCGCTGGTGGACATCCCCAGCGAGTCGCGCAGCGAGCGGCGCATCGCCGACGAGATCGAAGCCGCATTACGAGATCAGACCACCGGATTCGAGATCGTGCGCAACGCCGACGCCGTGCTCGCGCGCACCAACCTGGGCCGGCCGTCGCGCGTGCTGCTGGCCGGACACGTCGACACCGTTCCTGCCGCCGGTAACCTGCCCAGCCGCCTGGCCGACGGTCAACTGCACGGCTGTGGGACATCCGATATGAAATCGGGTGACGCGGTGTTTCTGCACCTGGCCGCGACGGTGGCCGAACCCCGACACGACATCACGCTGGTGATGTACGACTGCGAGGAGATCGAGGCCGCCGCCAACGGTCTGGGCCGCATCGAACGCGAACTGCCCGAGTGGCTGGCTGCAGACGTCGCCATCCTCGGCGAGCCCTCCGGTGGTTACATCGAGGCCGGCTGCCAGGGCACGCTGCGCGTCGTGGTGAGCGCCTCGGGCAGCCGCGCGCATTCCGCGCGATCCTGGTTGGGCGACAACGCAATCCACAAGCTCGGTGCCGTACTGGACCGACTTGCGTCGTATCAGCCGCGCAGTGTCGAGATCGACGGCTGCACCTACCGTGAGGGATTGTCGGCCGTGCGTATCGACGGCGGGATCGCGGGCAACGTGATTCCCGACGCCGCCTCGCTGACGGTGAACTTCCGTTTCGCACCCGACCGCAGTGTCGCCGAGGCCACCGCGCATGTGCACGAGGTGTTCGACGGGCTCGACGTCGAGATCGAATTGACCGACTCGGCCGGCGGTGCGCTGCCGGGTCTGACCGCCCCCGCTGCCGCAGCGCTCGTGGACGCCGCCGGGGGAGCGGTACGCGCGAAGTACGGCTGGACGGACGTCGCGCGATTCGCGGCGCTGGGTATCCCGGCGGTCAACTACGGACCCGGCGACCCGAACCTGGCCCACCGCGTCGACGAGCGTGTCGACACCGCGGCGATCACGGCCGTCACGGACATGCTGCGGAGATATTTAACCGGTTGACCTGATCCGTACGCTGGAAGCATGCGGTGAGACAACGACTCCGGTGTCCGAAAGTCGTTTCTGTACGAGAGATCTCTCGCATGTCTACTTCTTCTTCCATCGTCTGTTCGGCGCTTGTCATTCGCGTTCGGTGACGGCACACCCCTGTTCACCGACCTGTCCTTCACTGTCGGCGACGGCCGCACGGGCCTGGTCGCCCCCAACGGCGCCGGTAAGAGCACGCTGCTGCAGTTGATCGTCGGCGAGCGCACACCCGCAAGCGGGTCGATCAGTGTCGACGGCACCGTCGCCTATCTGCCGCAGACGCTGCCGTTCGTCGCGGACAAGACGGTCGCCGAAGTGCTCGGCATTTCATCCACCGTCGACGCGCTCAATGCCCTGGCCGACGGCGATGCCGGTGACGACGTATTCGCCGCGATCGGTGACGACTGGGATGTCGAGGAGCGCAGCCACGCCCAGCTCGACCATGCTCGGCCTGGGCCACCTCGACCTCGAACGTCGCCTCGGCTCGCTGTCCGGCGGGGAGGTCGTCTCCCTGGGACTGGCCGCGCAGCTGCTCCGAGCGCCCGACGTGCTGCTGCTCGACGAGCCGACCAACAACCTCGACGGCGATGCGCGCCACAAGCTTTACGACGCGCTCGACGACTTCACCGGATGCCTGCTGGTGGTCAGTCACGACCGGGTGCTGCTCGATCGGATGGACCGCATAGCCGAGCTACACCGCGGCGAAATGCTGTTCTACGGCGGTAATTTCACGATGTACGAGCAGGCCCTCGGCGACGCCCAACGGGTTGCCGCGAGCAATATCCGCACCGCCGAACAGCAACTCAAACGTGAGAAGCGGGAGATGCAGCAGGCGCGTGAGCGCGCCGCCCGGCGATCTTCGACGGCGGCCCGCAACGTCAAGGATGCCGGGCTGCCGAAGATCATCGCGGGCGCGCGCAAGCGCAGCGCGCAGGAGTCGGCGGGACGGATCGACGGCGTGAATGCGGCTCGCGTAGCCGACGCCAGGACCCGCCTCGACGAGGCCGAGCGCGCACTTCGCGACGACGACGTGCTTGTTCTCGAGCTGCCGGAGACCAATGTGCCCGCCGGGCGCACGGTGGTACAGGTCGAAGGGGTGGCGGCCCGCCGCGGCGGCCGGGCGCTGTTCACGGACGTCGACCTGACGGTGCGTGGCCCCGAACGCGTCGCGCTCACCGGAGGTAACGGTGCAGGCAAGTCGACCCTGCTGCGGGTCATCGGCGGCGAGCTGGCGCCCGACGAGGGGACTGTCCAACGTGCCGACGGCCGGCTGGCGTATCTGTCCCAACGGCTGGACATGCTGCGTCCCGAGCGCACCGTCGCGCAAAGCCTCGCAGCGGCCGCGCCGAACATGTCCGAAACCCGGCGGATGCATCTGCTGGCCCGGTTCCTGTTTCGCGGCGACCGCATCCACCTGCCGGTGGCGGCACTGTCCGGGGGCGAGCGGCTGCGCGCGACGCTGGCGTGCGTGCTCTACGCCGAACCGGCGCCGCACCTTCTGCTGCTCGACGAGCCGACCAACAACCTCGATCTGGCCAGTGTCGGCCAGCTCGCCGCCGCACTGAACTCCTACCAGGGCGCCTTCGTCGTCGTCAGCCACGACGAGCGGTTCCTGTCGGAGATCGGCGTGCAGCGCACCCTGCGGCTATCGGCAGGCCGGCTGGACCCGGTCTGATCCGCGCTGATCGTCGATCTTGACCGGCCGATTTCGCGGTCCGACAGCTACCCGGGGCACGGTAAATTTGGTCCCTATGGCGATCGAGCCCGATTCCAGTCCGTACGGGTCCCAGACGGTGACCGGTCCGGGCTGGCCGAACGTCGACGAGGAGGCGCTGGCAGCGGCGGCCGACCACGTACGAGGCGCTCGCGGCCAAGCTGACCGGCACGGTGGTTCCTCAACAGCAGGAACAGCTGATGAAGCTCACCGACGTATGGGAGGGCGCGGGATCGCTGTCCGCCGCGGGTGAGGCGACCACGATCATCGGCGGCCACGAGGCCAACGCGGCGCACGCCACCGCGATCGCGGTCAAGTTGCGCGCCATGGAAGCCACGGTCGTCAAGACGAAGCTCCTGGCCAACACCATCGCGCAGGAGACGCAGCACGAATGCGAAGCGATCGCGGCCATGCCGTTGCCCAACACCGCGGGAGTTGGTGCAGAGCCGGCTCAAGATGGGTCTGTCGCAGAACATGGCCAACGTGACCGCCAATACGACCGAGCTGGCGAACACGCTTGGAGTGCCGCCGAGCCTCCCGCTGCCCGGCGCCCCGCAGGTGCCCGGCGCCAAACAGGCCGAGGAGTCGAGCGAGGAAGCCGCCAAACAGGCGGGTCAGGGGTCCGACCAGGCGATGCAGATGCTCAGCCAACTCGGATCCATGGCGGGGCAACTCCCGCAGATGCTGATGCAGATACCTGCAGCAGATGACCCAGCCACTGCAGCAGCTCTCGCAGCCGCTGCAACAGCTGACCTCGATGTTCGGCCAGGGCGGCAAGGCGGATTCGATGGGCGCGGCCGGTATGCCGTTCTCGTCTTTCTCCAATCACCCGCTGGCGGGCGGAGGCGGTGCCGGCGGCGGCTCCGGCATGGTGCGCGCAGCGTCGCTGCCCGGCTCTGGCAGGTGTGCCCTCGCAGACGCCGTTGATGGCGAATCTGGTGGGAAGCAAGCCCGTGTCCACCGCTCCCGCCGACGGCGCACTTGCCGGCAGCACCGCGGTCGGCGGCGTTGCGCCGATGGCCGCGGGCGCCGGTATGGGCGGTATGGGGGGCATGGGTCCGATGATGGGCGGTGCGCGCGGCGAGAGTGGCGGCACGACGGCTGGACTGGCCGTACCCGCGCCGCTCGATCATGACCTCGACGAGGACGACGTCGACGATGACTGGTGACGACAGGGTGTCGATAAGGGGAGGTTTGCGATGGGTAGCCCATTGAGAAAGCCCGAGGGCATCAGCTGGAACGCGGCGTCGATCGAATTGCCCGAGATACCAATGCTTCCCGCAGGCCCGGACGCGATGAGCGCGACGATCTCCGCCGTGCTTCCCACGCTGGCCGCGCAGTTGACGGCCAATGTCGCCGCACTGTCGGCGAAGGAGCACACGTACTCGGGCAAGCTCGGTGCCGCGCAGGCGGCATACACGAGCTCCGATGACTCCGGATCGCAGTCCGTCGGTCAGGTGGTCGGCATGCTGGGCAAACTCGGCGAACAAGCGGGCCAGATGGTCAGATGGCGGGCGCGCCCGCGCAGGCGGCCCAGGGAGGGTCCGGCATGTTCGGGTCGCTGATCGAGCAGGCGATGAAGGCGGCCCAGGGCGGCGAAGGTGGCCAGTCGGCAGGGGGCGCACCGGCAGTCGGCCCCGGCGGAGCGGCACCGGGGGCGCAGCAGCCACCGCGCGCGGACGGCTCGCTCGAGCAGCGGGTGGAGCGTCTCGAGCAGCGCGCCGACGAAGACGATCGCCCGAGTGAACAACAGGCACCCCCGCAGCGCGAGCCGTTGCAGCGCGCCGACGAACGTGGCCTGGCGTCCGGACCCGAGGACGGCAGTTCGGCTGCGGGTCCGGCACCCGTGGCAACGCCGGAGTCAGCCGCGCCACGCGGGCGACGACGACTTCGGCCGCAGGCTGTAGCTCGCGGGCTGATTCAGTCGCCGCCGGCCTGCGCGCTTAACGGGTTGATTACTGGCACCAGGTGCGTGCGATCAACCCGTTAAGGCACTGGACCGCCTAGTCGCCGCCGGCCTGCGCGGCAGCGTCCTCGGCGGCCCGCTCCATGCCGATGGCGGCCAACCGCTTTGCCACGTCGCGCAATTCGGATGCATCACCGGCTGCCAGGGCGCGCGCATGCGCCTGCGCCACCCGGCCCACCACGCAATCGATGTCCTGACTGGCCCGCGCGATACCGTCGGCCGCCCGATTGTCGCCGAGTCGCACCGCATCGAATAAGGCCCGCAACGCGACGGCCGCCTGTCCGCCACGCTCGGCGGCACGCGCCGCGTCGCGTGCCGCGGCGACCGCGCCATGCATGTCGCCGCGCGCGGACATCGTCCATGCGCGCGCCAACGCGAGTTCCGGCGCGAACAGCATCGACTTCAATCCGTGTCGAGATTCCGCTCGGGACAACGCCTTTCCCGCTTCGACCGTCAAACCTTGCTGGCCGAGCGCCTGGGCCAGCAGCATCCATGCCAGTGGGCTCCACGAGTAGCCGGTCGGCGCCAACGCCGCGGCCGCCCTGCGCAACAGCCGCACAGCCGACTCGAGTTCGCCCTTCGCGATCAGCACATCGGCGACCAGGACCTCGCCGATGGCGCGCCCAGGCTGCTGAAGCTGCGCGAAATCGGTGAGCTGTTGCCCCAGTTCCTGAGCCCGGTCCAGTTCCCCGGCCATCACGAGCGCTGTCGTCTGGCCGAATCCGCTGGTGAACCGCAGCAGCCCCGGATGTCCCGCGGCGATCGCCCGTTCTGCGAATCCGTCGACCTCGGAGAAGCGACCCATGCGGGCCGAACTCAACGCCGCCGCAGCCGCAGCCCACCCGACCGCGGTGTCGTCGGCAGACGGTGACGCCAGGACCTCGCCGGCGATCTGAAGTGCACGAGCCGGGACCGCCCGCATTCATGGCGAACGTCGCAGACAACGCGTCGAGGGTGATCTGGGCTGCCGGTGAGGACACCTTGTTTCGCGTCGCCTGCAGAAACGCCGTCGCCCGCTCCGGCTCGGACAACATCCAGAATTGGTTGGCCGCCAGCGGTAGTGCCCATGCCATCAGCTCGGTTTCCGAAAGGGTGGACGGATCCACCTGAGCCAGAACGGAATCGGCGTCTCGGCCACGGCCCTGCCAGGCCAGCGCGTAGGCCAGCGTGAGCTGCGCCGGCAGGCCCGCCGCGCGCTGCACCGCGGCCCGGCCGAGCCGCTCGGCCAGCACCAGATCGCCGAGTCGCAGGGCCTCCGCCGAGGCCGTGACGATTTCCGAGGTCGGCTGTGGGCGGTCACTGTCCAGCGCCAGTACCGCAAGCCGCAGCATGGCGACGACATCGCGTGGTGGCGCGGCGCCGAGGTGCTCGACCAAATCGGTTCGCAACCGGCGCAGTTCGGGCCCGCCCAACGCGTCGCGCACCGCGTCGACGTACAGCGGATGTGCCGGGCGCACGAGATCGTCTTCGACCGTGATCACGCCGGCGGACTCCGCCGCGGCGACAGCCTCATCCCCGGTCAGGTCGACCATCTCGGCCAGCGGCAGCGGGTCATCGACGGCGAGGTACTCCAGCACACGATGCGCGGGGGCGCCCAGCGACGAGACGTACTCGTCGACCATGGCGGTCAGCCGGCGGTCGTCATAGCCGGCGAGTTCGAGGTCGAGCCGGTCGAGCAGGTCGTCGTCCCAGAGCGCGGAGATCTCGTCGAGTACAGGCCCGTTGAGCGCGACTGTGACGAGCAGCGTGGCGGCGCCGCTCACCGCCAACTGGTAGACCAGAGCCGCCGAGAGCTTGTCCAACAAGTGCGCGTCGTCGACCACCAGCAGCCGTCCGTCGCCGAGAGTCACGCGCGCCGCGCGCAGCACCTCGGCGGTCTTGCCGCTCTCGGGTACGTCGATCAGATGACTGAACGCGGCGAACGGGATCGCCGCCGACGGTGTCGTCGCGGTCACCCAATCCACGCGGTCGAACCCTGCGCCCAGACGTGCGACGGCGGCACGCGCCAGCGTGGTCTTGCCGATTCCTGCGGGGCCGATGATCACCGTCCCGGCCGGTGCGCGCGAACCGGCTTCGAGCGTTTCCAGTGCCGGTTCAAGCGGCGCGGTCACCCACTGAATCGGCACGGCCGGAGTCTAAAGCTAGGTTTTAGCGTGTGTCTGGCGAACCCGACCGCGAATGGGCGGTGTGTGTCTACTGCGCGTCGGGACCCACGCATCCCGATCTCCTGACGCTCGCCCAGCGGGTCGGCTCAGCGATCGCGGAGCGCGGCTGGACGCTGGTGTCGGGCGGCGGGAACGTGTCGGCCATGGGGGCATTGGCCAGCGCGGCCAGGCAGCGCGGCGGCCACACCGTCGGGGTGATCCCGAAGGCGCTGTTGCATCGCGAGGTCGCCGACGTCGACGCCGATGAGCTCGTCGTCACCGACACCATGCGCGAACGCAAGCAGGTGATGGAGGACCG
Organism: uncultured Actinomycetota bacterium; assembly: GCA_963843135.1. GTDB lineage: Bacteria > Actinomycetota > Actinomycetes > Mycobacteriales > Mycobacteriaceae > Mycobacterium. The sequence goes on along the minus strand of CAWJJA010000009.1, from coordinate 186,548 downwards.
CGCCGATGCGTTCATCGCCCTGCCCGGCGGCATCGGCACGCTGGAGGAGTTCTTCGAGGCGTGGACCGCCGGATACCTGGGTATGCACGCCAAACCGGTGGTCATGCTCGATCCGATCGGGCATTACACCGGGTTGCTCACTTGGCTGAACGGGCTCATCGACAGCGGCTATGTCACCCAAGGTGCGCTGGATCGGTTGGTGGTGGTCGACGACGTCGGCACCGCGCTGGCCGCCTGCGAACCGGGCGGTGATCGCGGTCACCCGCGCCGATAGGGTGTGCTCTGCAAACGAACACCGGAGGGGAATCAGCGTATGGCCGACCAGAAGTCCGGCGTCAGGAGCAGTGTCGGACTGCTCGACATCGCCACCCGAGTACCGCGTCTGTTGATGGACGCGCCGGTGATGGTGCGGGGCGCGCTGACCGGCTTCATGGCGCGGCCCACGGCCAAGACGTCGATCGGCAAGGTCTTCCAGGACCGCGCGGCGCGCTATGGCGATCGGGTGTTCGTGCGGTTCGAGGATCAGCAGCTGACCTACCGCCAGGCCAACGAGGCCGCCAACCGCTACGCCGCGGTGCTGGCCGCGCGAGGGGTGGGGCACGGCGACGTCGTCGGCGTCATGCTGCGAAATTCCCCGCAGGCGGTGTTGGTCATGCTGGCCGTGGTCAAGTGCGGCGCCATCGCGGGAATGCTCAACTATCACCAGCGCGGCGATGTCCTGGCACACAGCATCGGTCTCCTCGAAGCCAGGGCGATCGTCGCCGAGACCGATCTGATCGAGCCGATCAGCGAGAGCGGTGCGGACACCACCGGGCTGATGACGATCGAGGAGCTGGACCGCCTCGCGGCCACCGCCCCCGCCACAGGACCCCGCGACGACGGCCGCGGTGCTGGCCAAGGACAAGGCGTTCTACATCTTCACCTCGGGCACCACCGGGATGCCCAAGGCCAGCGTCATGACGCACTACCGCTGGCTGCGCGCGCTCGCCGGCTTCGGCGGGCTGGGCCTACGCCTGCACAGCGACGACGTCCTGTACTGCTGCCTTCCGCTGTATCACAACAACGCGCTGACGGTCGCGCTCGGATCGACGGTCAATGCCGGTGCGACCCTGGCGCTGGGCAAGTCGTTCTCCGCATCGAAGTTCTGGGACGACGTGATCCGCTACCGGGCGACGGCGTTCATCTACATCGGCGAGATCTGCGGTTATCTGCTGAACCAGCCGCCCAAGGACACCGACCGCAAGCACAAGGTGCGGGTGATCATCGGTAACGGCCTTCGGCCCGCCATCTGGGACGACTTCACCAAGCGGTTCGGTATCCCGCGGGTGTGCGAGTTCTACGGCGCCAGCGAGGGCAACACCGCATTCGTCAACGTGCTCAACATCGACAAGTCGACGGGGATCTGCCCGACGCCGGTGGCGTTCGTGGAGTACGACGCCGAAACCGGCGACCCGGTGCGCGACGACAACGGCCGCGTGCGCAAGGTCAAGACCGGCGAGCCGGGTCTGCTTCTGTCGAAGGTGAGCAACTTCCAGCCGTTCGACGGCTACACCGACAAGAAGGCCAGCGAGAAGAAGCTCATCCGCGACGCATTCAAGGAAGGCGACATCTGGTTCAACACCGGCGACCTGATGCGCTCGCAGGGGTTCGGACACGCCGCGTTCACCGACCGACTCGGCGACACGTTCCGATGGAAGGGCGAGAACGTGGCGACCACGGAGGTCGAGGCCGCGGTGTCGACGGACTCCGCAGGTCGAGGAGGCCACCGTGTTCGGCGTCGAGGTCGAAGGTGCGGGCGGTCGCGCAGGCATGGTGGCGATCCAGCTCAAGGAGGGCGAGGAGTTCGACGGTAAGGCCCTGGCGAAAGCGGTGTACGAGCGCCTGCCCGGCTACGCCGTGCCGTTGTTCGTCCGGGTGGTGTCCGAACTCGCCCACACGTCGACGTTCAAGAGCCAGAAAGTGGACCTGCGCAAGGACGGCTACGGCGGCACGACGGGCGAGGGCGACGAGGAGGCCGAGAAGATCGAGGACCCGATCTACGTCCTGGCCGGTCGCGACGAGGGCTACGTCGAGTTCTACGACGAATACCCGCGAAGAGGTCGCCGCGGGCAAGAAACCCAAGAACTAGGCGAAATCGCAGGCCCCCGTAGCCTTGGGGGCGTGCAGTCGACGTTTCTGGGCCGTCCCGTGGCCGCCGATCGCGCGCTGATCATGGCGATCGTCAACCGCACCCCGGATTCGTTCTACGACCGCGGCGCCACCTTCACCGATGAGGCCGCCAAATCGGCCGCTCACCGCGTGATCGAAGACGGTGCCGACGTCGTCGACGTGGGCGGCGTCAAGGCGGGGCCCGGAAGTTCGGTCGACGTCGACGAGGAGATCGCCCGGGTCGTGCCGTTCATCGAATGGCTCCGCGACACCTACCCCGACCAGCTGATCAGCGTCGACACCTGGCGCGCGACGGTGGCCAAACAGGCATGTGCGGCCGGCGCGGATCTGATCAACGACACCTGGGGTGGCCACGACCCTGCGTTGCCGGACGTCGCCGCGGAGTTCGGCGCCGGGCTGGTCTGCTCGCATACCGGCGGCGCCGTGCCGCGTACCCGCCCGTTCCGGGTCAACTACGGCACCTCTGAGCGCGGCGTCGTCGACGATGTGATCGCCGAGGTGACGGCGGCGGCCGCGCGTGCGGTCGCGTCAGGGGTGGCGCGAAACGCGGTGTTGATCGATCCGACCCACGATTTCGGCAAAAACACTTATCACGGCCTTAGTTTGTTGCGCCACGTGAAAGACCTTGTAAAAACTGGATGGCCGGTCCTTATGGCGCTGAGCAACAAAGATTTCGTCGGGGAAACTCTGGGTGTGGACCTGACCGAACGCTTGGAAGGCACTTTGGCCGCGACCGCCCTGGCCGCTGCCGATGGTGCCGCCATGTTCCGAGTGCATGAGGTGGGGCCCACTCGACGCGTACTGGAGATGGTCGCGTCGATCCAGGGAACGCGTCCACCGACGCGCACAGTGAGGGGACTGGCATGACTGTGTTGATAGATCAGCCAACGGAGCTGGCCGCCGCGCATATCGCGGAACACCCCTGGCTGGCCGACAACAGCTGGAGCCGGCCCATGTGGACCATCGCTGAACTCGAGGCCGCCAAGGCCGGGCGGACCATCTCGGTGGTGCTGCCCGCCCTCAACGAGGAGGAGACGGTCGCGAGCGTCATCGAGACCATCTCGCCCCTGGTCGGCGGGCTGGTCGACGAGCTGATCGTGCTCGACTCCGGCTCGACCGACGACACCGAGATCCGTGCGCTCGCCGCGGGCGCCAGGGTGATCAGCCGCGAGGTTGCACTGCCCGAAGTCGCACCGCAACCGGGCAAGGGCGAGGTGCTGTGGCGGTCGCTGGCCGTCACGACCGGCGACATCGTCGTCTTCGTCGACTCCGATCTGATCGACCCGGACCCCATGTTCGTGCCCAAGCTGGTGGGTCCGCTGCTCACCGGCGAAGGTGTGCACCTGGTCAAGGGCTTCTACCGCCGGCCGCTGAAGGTCAGCGGCAGCGAGGACGCCAACGGCGGCGGCCGCGTCACCGAGCTGGTGGCCAGGCCGCTGCTCGCCGCGCTGCGTCCCGAACTGACCTGCCTGCTGCAGCCCCTCGGCGGCGAATACGCGGGCACCCGCGAACTGCTCACCTCGGTGCCGTTCGCACCTGGCTACGGCGTCGAGATCGGCCTGCTCGTCGACACCTACGACCGCCTCGGTCTGGACGCGATCGCACAGGTCAACCTCGGTGTGCGGGAGCACCGCAACCGGCCGCTGACCGAACTCGCCGCGATGAGCCGGCAGGTCATCGCGACCCTGTTCTCACGGTGCGGCGTGCCGGACTCGGGCGTCGGCCTGACGCAGTTCTTCGCCGACGGCGACGATTTCACGCCGCGCACCTCGGAGGTGTCGCTGGTCGACCGTCCGCCGATGAACAGCCTGCGCCCGCTCAAATAGCGGGCATCGCCGCGTGAGGGTTGTCGGTGCTTGTCGCAGGCATCAGGCAGTATCGACGACGTGACCCTGGTTCTCCTGTATCTGGTCGTGCTGATTCTGATCGCCGTCGTGCTGTTCGCGCTGGGCAGCGTGCTCTTCGGACGCGGTGAGACCTTGCCGCCGTTGCCGCGCGATACGACCGCCACCGTGTTGCCCGCCTCCGGAGTCACGGGTGCCGACGTGGACGCGGTCAAGTTCAGCCAGACGCTGCGCGGTTACAAGACCAGCGAAGTGGACTGGGTGCTCGACCGGTTGGGTCAGGAGCTGGATCTGGTGCGCGGGCAACTCGCGGCGGTGCGCGCCGCGCACGGGGTCGGTGACGACGACGGGGACCTCCACCGCATCGAGGGCGGCGCGCACGCGCTGCGCGTGCCGGAGGAAGAGGGCGAAACGTGACCGCGGTGGTCGATGACCGCGTCCGATGTGCCTGGATCGACGAATCACGCTTGTCTTCAGATGATTTCGTGATGTACCGGGACTACCACGACACCGAGTGGGGGCAGCCGCTGCGCGACTCCGAGGCGCTGTTCGAGCGAGTCACCCTCGAGGCGTTTCAGAGTGGGCTGTCGTGGCTGATCATCCTGCGCAAGCGAGAGAACTTCCGCCGCGCGTTCCACCGATTCGATGTCGAACGCGTCGCGCGTTACCGCGAACGCGACATCACGAGGCTGATGGCAGACGCCGGCATCGTGCGTAATCGCGCCAAGATCGAGGCCACCATCGCCAACGCCCGCGCGGTCGCCGATCTGGATGTGGACCTGGCCGAGTTGCTGTGGTCGTTCGCGCCGCCGCCCCGGCCGCGCCCGGCCGCCATGGCAGACGTTCCGGCGGTCACCCCGGAGTCGACCGCGATGGCCAAGGAACTGAAGCGGCGCGGGTTCCGGTTCGTGGGGCCGACGACGGCCTATGCCTTGATGCAGGCGACCGGCATGGTCGACGACCACACCGCAGACTGCTGGGTGCCCCGGACGCAGCCATGAGACCGGTGCTGCTGGACGACGTCACCGACGTGGCCGACCCCGTTACCGGTTGGGCCGATGGCCCACCAAAACGTCGCCGGCGGCGGTGTCACATGACCCGCGGGACCCGTTGAGGATGGCGATCTCGGCAGCTCTGAGGCCGTCTTGCCCGGGTCTTTGCACACGCGAACCCGCGGATAGGGAACAATAGGAGTGAATTCGTTAGGCCCACCGTGCGGGCTGGCTCATGTGGAGGGAGCACTCGATGGCGGCGATGAAGCCCCGGACCGGCGACGGTCCACTGGAAGCAACAAAGGAGGGGCGAGGCATCGTGATGCGGGTACCACTGGAGGGCGGCGGGCGTTTAGTCGTCGAACTGACCCCCGATGAAGCTGCTGCACTCGGCGACGAGCTCAAAGGCGTCACCAGCTAGTGCCACGCGTGTCCGCGAGGATTACGCCGTGGGAAGTGACCTTCCGATAGATCTCGAGGGTCTGTTCGGCGATGTGCGCCCACGAGAACTCGTCGATACAGCGCTGACGTCCCGCCTGACCGTACTGGCGGGCGCGCTCGGGGTCGGCCACCACGGCATTGACCGCATCGGCCAGCCGCGATTCAAACCCCGCCGGGTCGTCAGCGTCATAGTGCACCAGCACGCCGGTATCACCGTCGGAGATCACCTCGGGGATGCCGCCGACGTCGGACGCCACCACCGCCGTCGCGCACGCCATCGCCTCCAGGTTGACGATGCCAAGGGGCTCGTAAACCGAAGGGCATACGAAAACAGTCGCAGCTGAGAGTATTTCGCGAATCTTGGAAATCGCCAGCATTTCGCGTACCCAGAACACCCCCGTGCGGCTGCGGGCAAGCTCCTGAACGGCCTCCGTCACCTCCGCCGCGATTTCGGGGGTGTCCGGCGCGCCGGCGCAGAGCACCAGCTGGATCTCCGGTGCGAACCGGTGTGCTGCCGCGATCAGGTGCGGGACACCCTTCTGGCGGGTGATCCGTCCGACGAACGCGACGATCGGCCGGGTCATGTCGACGCCGAGTTCGGCGAGCACCGACTCGTCGGGCTGCGCCGGGGCCGGATGCCAGACATCTGTGTCGATCCCGTTGCGCACCACATGCACCCGATTCGGATCCAACGCCGGATACGTACTCAACACGTCGTCGCGCATGCCCGAGCTCACCGCGATCACCGCGTCGGCCGCTTCCACCGCGGTCTTCTCCACCCAGGACGACACCCGGTATCCGCCGCCGAGCTGTTCGGCCTTCCAAGGCCGCATGGGCTCCAGCGAGTGTGCGGTCACCACGTGTGGGATGCCGTACAACAGCGCGGCGAGGTGGCCGGCCAGCCCGGCGTACCAGGTGTGCGAATGCACGACGGTGGCCCGCCCCGAAGTGTTGACCATGTTCAGATCCGCCGACAGCGTCGACAACGCGGGGTTGGCACCCAGCAACGCCGGATCGGGCTGCGCCACGATTGCCCCCTCACGCGGGGCGCCCATACAGTGCACGTCGACCTCGCACAGGTGGCGCAGCTGCGCGACGAGTTCGGTGACGTGTACGCCCGCCCCGCCGTAGACCTCGGGCGGATACTCCCGCGTCATCATCGCCACGCGCATGCTGACGACGGTATCCCAGAAAGGAGAGCCGGATGTCTGGGCCGCAGCCTTGTTTCGTATGCGGGATGTGGGGGATAGATGTCAATAACCTTGACAGACAGCATCGAATGCCTAGCCGACGTAGGCAGGTGCGGATAGGTTTGAAACATGCGGGAACTGCCACACGTGCTGGGCATCGTCCTGGCGGGCGGCGAGGGCAAGCGGCTCTATCCATTGACCGCCGACCGGGCAAAGCCGGCGGTGCCCTTCGGGGGCGCCTACCGGCTCATCGACTTCGTACTGTCGAATCTGGTTAATGCGCGGTATTTGAAGATCTGCGTTCTGACGCAATACAAATCGCATTCGCTGGACCGACACATCTCGCAGAACTGGCGGCTTTCGGGGCTTGCCGGGGAGTACATCACGCCGGTGCCCGCGCAGCAGCGCCTCGGCCCGCGGTGGTACACCGGTTCCGCGGACGCCATCCTGCAGTCGCTGAACTTGGTCTATGACGAGGACCCCGACTACGTCGTCGTGTTCGGTGCCGACCACATCTACCGGATGGATCCGGAGCAGATGCTCCAGTTCCACATCGAGAGCGGCGCGGGGGTCACGGTCGCGGGTATCCGGGTGCCGCGCGCCGAAGCGAGTGCGTTCGGTGTCATCGACTCCGACGAGTCGGGCCGCATCCACGCGTTCATCGAAAAGCCCGTCGACCCGCCCGGCACGCCCGACGATCCCGAGCAAACGTTCGCGTCGATGGGCAACTACATCTTCAGCACCAAGGTGCTCGTCGACGCCATCAAGGCCGACGCCGACGAGGACCACTCCGATCACGACATGGGCGGCGACATCATCCCGCGTCTGGTCGCCGACGGCAGGGCCGCGGTGTATGACTTCAACGACAACGAAGTCCCCGGTTCCACCGAGCGCGATCACGGCTACTGGCGCGACGTCGGAACGCTGGACGCGTTCTACGACGCCCACATGGATCTGGTGTCCGTGCACCCGGTGTTCAACCTGTACAACCGGCGCTGGCCGATCCTCGGCGAGTCGGCGAACCTGGCGCCGGCGAAGTTCGTCAACGGCGGCTCGGCTCAGGAATCGGTGGTCGGCTCGGGCAGCATCATTTCGGCGGCGTCGGTGCGCAATTCGGTCCTGTCGTCCAATGTCGTCGTCGACGACGGCGCGATCGTCGAGGGCAGCGTGATCATGCCGGGCACCCGCGTGGGCCGCGGCGCGGTCGTGCGCCACGCGATCCTGGACAAGAACGTCGTCGTCGGGCCCGGCGAGATGGTGGGCGTGGACCTGGAGAAGGACCGCGAACGCTTCGCGATCAGCTCCGGCGGCGTGGTCGCGGTAGGTAAGGGCGTCTGGATCTAGGCGGGGTTCCTACGCCGTCGGCGCACGATCCGCACTGCCGCCCAGACCAGTAGGACCACGACGACCAGCACCAGCACCGGGACCAGAAGCGCCACGAACACCAGGCTGATGCTGAGCCCGTCCTCGACCGTGCTGAGCACGGGCGCGGCCATCCCCGCGGTGGCGACGTTGGCGGCGGGTCGCACCGCAGATTTTGTCAACGACACCACCAGTGCGACAACGACGCCGATGACGACGGGTATCCACTGGCCGGACTGCGCGAAGGCGCCCGGATCGGCGACGGCGTTGGTTTGCGCTGCGGTGCCCGACCCGAACACGATTCCGCCTGCCGTGGGCCGGACGAAGGTCTGGATGGCGTCATTGACACTGTCGAGGACCGGAATCTTGTCGGCGACGATCTCGACCACCAACAGTACGGCGACGATCGCCATCACCCAGCCGTTCTCGAGCCAGGTCCATCCGGCCGGCAGCGTGACCAGGTCGGTGAACCGCGACAGCAGGCCGAGCGCCAACAGCGGGATGTAGGCGTTGAGCCCCGCCGCGGTGGCCAGCCCGAAGCCGGTCAGCAGTTCCACCTACGCATTATGGGGCGGACGGGCGGCCGGCACGCGAGACTTGTCGGGGACCGCCAGACTGTCGGGTGGAGACGTCGACCCCCGCAGTAGAGTCGAAAATATGTTCGAACCAACGGTGGCTGCGGACCCGATCGCTTATGAGGCGTCGCTGGTCGAACGCATCGCGGAGTTGGAACGTCGCAAGTCTGCCGCGGCCGCCGAGCAGGCCAGAGTCACCGCCGATCTCGACGCGGCCCGCCGCGCTCGCGAGGCGGCCGACGGCGTACCCGCCGCCAAACGCGGCCGCGGCCTTGCCGCCGAGATCGCGCTGGCCCGCCACGATTCCCCCAACCGTGGCGGGCGGCACCTCGGCTTCGCCCGCGCCCTCGTTCACGAGATGCCTTATACCCTGGCGGCGTTGGAATCCGGCGCACTATCCGAATGGCGCGCCACCCTCATCGTGCGCGAGTCGGCGTGCCTGTCCCTCGAGGACCGTCGAACGCTAGACGTCAGGATGTGCGCCGACCAGTCCGCATCTGGAGGGCCTCGGCGACAAGCGGATTGAGGCCGACGCCAAGGCCATCGCCTACCAGCTCGATCCGCAGGCTTTCGTGGATAAGGCGGTCCGCGCACAATCCGAACGCACCGTCACCGTCCGCCCCGCCCCCGACGCGATGACCTACGTGACCGCGCTACTTCCCATGGCACAGGGCGTGTCCGTATACGCGACGCTGAAGCGCGCCGCCGACACCACCTTCGACGACCGCAGTCGTGGCCAGGTCATGGCCGACACCCTCTTTGAACGCGTCACCGGTCAATCCGCGGAAGTCCCGGTCCCCGTCGCACTCAACCTCGTGATGACCGATGAGACCCTGTTCGGCGGCGCCACTACGCCAGCTCGCGTCCCCGGGTACGGACCGGTGCCTGCGGCGATCGCGTGCCGCCTGGCGGGCGACGCCGTCGCCGACGAGCAGTCCAAAGCCACCCTGCGCCGGCTATATCGTCATCCCGACTCCGGAGCTCTGATCGCGATGGAATCCCGATCACGGCTGTTCCCAAAGGGTCTCGCGCAATTCATCGCGTTCAGGGACGACACGTGTCGGACTCCGTATTGCGATGCGCCGATTCGGCACACCGATCACGCCACCCCACATGCGCGCAGTGGCCCCACCACTGCAGCCAACGGTGTCGGCACTTGTGAGGCCTGCAATTACGCCAAGGAAGCGCCCGGTTGGCGTGTCCAAACGTTCGACGCCGACGGCCGGCGCCATAAGGCGGTGTACGTCACGCCGACCGGCGGGAGCCACGAATCACACGCGCCGCCATTGCTCTACGACGTCGTCGTGTTCAAGCCGAGTGCGGTCGAAGCCCTGGTCGCCAATCATCTCGCGGGATTGACTGCCGCCTGATCGGTCACCACACCCCGGGCACCAGGCGGTAGCGCACCTTCTGCGTGTACTCCTGGTACCCGTCGAGTTCCTCGCGCAGCATCTTCTCCTCATCGGTGATTCGGACCGTGAGGATCAGCAGGGCTGGTGCGACGACGATGAGCCCCCAGTACGAGTCGAGCGCCGGCGGGGTGCCGAGCATCATGACAAGAGTTCCGGCATACATCGGGTGGCGGACAAGGCCGTACAGGCCGGTGGAGACCAACTCTTGATCCGCCTCGACGGTGATGGTGGCCCCGGCGTAGTTGTTCTGGATCACGACGAACTGGGCGATGGTGAGCCCGAGGAAAACCATGATGTTGCCGATGACGACGACGGCGGTCGGCACCGTCGACCATCCGAACCGATGGTCGAGCGCGCTGACCACCAGAACCGCTGCGACCGAAAGGATGGTGCCGGCGATGATGACCTTCTGCAGCGGTCTCGTCTCCGCGAATGGACCGGCCTTCATGCGGCGCCGCAGTGCGTCGGGCATCTTCACCGCCAGATAGAGGCTGGGGCCCATGGTGGCGAATATGAACACGAAGATGAAGACCCAAGCCTGCCAATAGTGGAACGTGCCGGCGGGCCAGAACAGCGCCAAGCCGAAGAAGACGAAGCCGAAGACCACCGATGCCAGCGATTGCAGAACTATCTTCATGATTCTCCCTTCCTCGGGTTCAGGCGGCGTCGCGATGGCGGTAGATCGCCCCGGCGAGCAGGGTCAGCGCTGCCGCGGCAATGACCATCACGCTCAGCGCGAGTACCGGGTAGTTCGACGGTGCGGTGGTCTGGCCGACGGGGGACAGGTCGACGAGCCACCTTGGGAGTCGTAACAGCGCGCCGAGATACAGCGCCATGACGACGAATGTGACTGCGAGCCAACCGATCCAGCCTCGGTGCACCGCCACTGCGAGCGCGGCGACGCCGGCCATCACGGCCATGGCGGGCACGTACGCCAGACCGGCCAGTGTCAGCCGCACAATGGTCGCCGGTTCGCCGAGCGTGATGCCCGCGCCCAGCCCGTTGCCCAGTCCCGCGAAGAACATCAGCACGGCAGACCCGACGAGCGCGGACGCGACCGCGGTGAAGAGCCAGCGCCACCGCGACACCGCGCCCGCCAGCACGGCTTCGCCGAGGCCCTTCTCTTCGTCGCCGAGCAATCGCAGCACCGCCGAAACGACGTATGCGCTGGCCGCGGCGGCGAGGAACTGGGTCATCGTCGTGTAGACGCTGTCGGTGCCCTGAGCCACCAGGAGCCGTTGAATCAGCTCGTTGTCCTTGGCGGCGTCCAGCAGTGACTTCGTCATCGACCCGAACGCCAGCCCGCCCAGGAACAACCCGACCGCCCAACCGATCGTCTGGCCGCGTTGCAGCGTCAGGTGCAGGCCGAGTACCGATCTGATCGCGTGCGCGTTGGGGCGTTCACCGGTGGACGGGAGATTGCCGTCGTCGTACTGACGCCTGCTCTCCAGTGCGGCGGCCGCGGCCATCAGCGCGATCGCCAGCACGACCAACAGCGCGAACGGCCACCACCGCAGGTCGACGAAGGCGCGCATCTGTTGAGCCCACGCGATTGGCGAGAACCAGCTCAGCACGCTGCCCGAATTGTTGATGACGTCGCCGATCCCGCGGACGAAGGCGGCGAGCGCCAGCACGGCCATCGCGGCGCCGGTCGCGGTGCGCGACTGGCGCCACAGCTGCGCCGTGACCGCGGCGACTGCGCCGAACACCATCGCCGACCCCGTGATGCCGAGACACATCGCGGCGGAGTTCACGAAGCTGAAGCCTGTCGATGCCATCGCCAGCGTCATCGTCACGGCAAGCACCGCGTTCACCCCAGCCGACGAGGATTGAGCGCCGCATAGGTTCGCGCATAACGGCCGACGACCGAGGACAGCACCAATTCGGCTGCGCCGCTTTCCTCCTCGGCGCGGGTGTGGCGGATGACCGTGAGAATCGACAAGATCGATGTCGCGATGATCATCGTGAGCATCAGCTCGTTGGCCATCATCGCACCGAGGTCGGTCTCGTTCCCGCCGAACATCGGCCCGCCCATGATGGTCGCCGCGGGCGTCTTCATCAGGTTCACCCGGGCCTGGCGCTGCGCCTCTTCCGGGTAGGCCAGCTTGATGGCGTTCGGGGCGTACACCATCATCAGCGTCAGGCTGGCGACCCATACGGACAGCCGGACACGGTCGCGGCGCAACGCCAGTCGTATCAGGCTCGTCGAGCCCGCCCACGGTCCCGTTGTGCCGCTTCGCCGTTCGGTCCGCGGTGCGATAGCAGTGGTGCTCATCGCGTCGCTCCTTGGTACTCGCGCAGGAACATGTCCTCGAGCGATGCCGGTGTGACGGTGAGGTCGAGAATTCCGAGTTCGGTGAGTTGGGCCATTGCGGCATCGAGTTCGTTGCGGTCGATCGAGAACGTGTAGTGACTGTCGGCTATCGCGAAGTCGTGTACCGACGGATTGTGCTGCAATGCCTGGCCGTCGGCTCGGGTGCGCACTGTCACTGTCGTGCGCATCAGGTGTCGCAGCTCGTCGAGGGATCCTGAGCGCACCGCTTTTCCGGCACGGATGATCGTGACGTTGTCGCAGAGCTTTTCGACCTCGGCCAGGATGTGACTGGACAGAAGCACTGCAGCCCCATGGCCGGTCACCTCCTCGACACATCGCTGGAACGCCTTCTCCATCAACGGGTCCAGTCCCGAGGTGGGCTCGTCGAGAATGTAGAGCTCGGCGTTGGTGGAGAACGCGGCGACGATCGCCACCTTCTGCCGATTGCCTTTGGAGTAGGTGCGCGCCTTCTTGTGTGGGTCGAGTTCGAAGCGCTCGATCAGCTGGTCGCGCCGGCGGGTGTCGACGCCGTTGCCGCGTAGCCGGGCAAGGAAGTCGATGGCCTGCAGGCCGGTCAGGTTGGGCCACAGCGTCACATCGCCAGGGACGTAGGCGATTCGGCGGTGCAAGTCGACGGCGTCGCGCCACGGATCGCCGCCGAGTAGCCGCACGGTTCCGCCGTCGGCGCGCAACAGACCGAGCAGCACGCGGATCGTGGTGGACTTGCCCGCGCCGTTCGGTCCGAGGAATCCGGTGATATCTCCTGGCGCGACGCTCAGGTCGAGGCCGTCGAGCGCCTTGGTACGCCCGAATGATTTCGACAATCCCCTGATCTCGACCGCGCAATTGCGATCGGCCGGTGTCAGCCCGTTGCAGGGACGTCGCTGTTGGGGTCGTCATTTCCATCTCCTTCTCCAGATGTGAACGGGATGCCTTTTTCGCGCTGAGCCATGAACGCGTCGTACATGGTCGAGTCCGTCATGAGACCGTTGGTGAACATCTCCAGCGCGGGCAGCATCATGTCTTCGCCGTAATCGCGCAGAACGGCCCGAAGGTCGGTGGGGTCTTCGTGCATCTGCAGGTAGAGCAGGAATCCGCCGCCGTTGATCATGCTGAGGTACCTCGCCCTGGCTTTCGGGTCGCGGCTCGGCTTGAGGATGCCTGCCTGCACGCCCTCCTCGATGTACTGCTCGGCGTTGTCGATCATGCGCTGCCAGAACGACTTCGCAAGGTCGCTACCCGACTGCATGCTGCGCACCAGATACGCCATCATCGGGGCGTAGTCCTCGATCTCGGCGACCTGTGCGAGCCAGTTGGCCGGGTCGCTGGTGCGCATGGACTCGGTCTTGGAGTCACGCACCATCTCGGCGATGTGGTCGTCACACTCCTTGCGCAGGCCGTCTTTGGAACCGAAGTGGTGGATCACCAGCGCGGCGGACACGCCCGCGGCCTCGGCGATGGTCCGAAGCCCGACGTTGAACCCGTCTCGGCCCCACAGGTCGATCGCGGCATCGCGAATTCGGGCGATGGCCGTTCGATCGTCAGAAGCTGAACGCATGTTTAGTACGCTAAACGTGCGTTCAGCCGGCGGTCAAGGGCTCAGGCCGTCAAGGCACCGTAAAAATCCGACTTCGGCGTGCGCAGTCACGGTGCCAGCGTGACGCAGCACGCCGAAATCGCCGGGAGAAGGTCAGTCGCGGGCGGCGGCGAGTAAGCCGTCGCCAAGCGGGATCAACACCGGCGTGAGCCGTTCATCCTCGGCGATCAGCCGTGCGGCTTCGCGTACCGCGGCGACCTCGGCATCGTTGGCGCTGGCGTCGCCGGCACGCCCGCCCAGCGCGGCGCGGTGTACCACGATGGCTCCGCCGGAGCGCAGTAGCCGCACGCCCTCGACGACGAATTGCGGCTGGTCGGCCGGATCGGCGTCGATGAACACGAGGTCGTAGGAGTCATCGGCGAGGCGGGTGAGCACTTCCTGCGCCCTGCCACTGATCAATCTGCTCCGACCGGGGCCGACACCCGCCTCGGTGAATGCCTGCTTGGCGATGCGCTGATGCTCGGGCTCGACGTCGATCGTGGTGAGCACGCCGTCGTCGCGCATACCCGACAGCAGCCACAGTCCGCTCACACCGGCGCCGGTGCCCACCTCGACGACCGCTTTGGCTCCTGTCACCTTCGCCAGTACGCACAGCAGCGCCCCGACGGCGGGGGTTACCGCGCCCGCGCCGATGTCGATCGCCCGCTCCCGGGCCGCGGCGACGATCGCATCCTCGGAGATCGACTGTTCGGCGTGGTTGACGATCGACTCGGCGCGGCTCTGCGGTCCGCCTCCGATGACGTCGTCGATGCCTGCCATGCCCGCAGCGTAGAACCAACGCAGGAGGGCAAGCCCGCGACACGCCCGTCCCCGAACTGCGGATTTCGGTGGAAACCGCAGGGTTTCCGCAGGTCGAAAATGGGTAGAAAATCTTTCTCAGGAAATGTTCAGTGTGCTCATATGCCAAGCACACCAGGGTCGGAGAGCGTATGTCGCATGGATCATGGCGGACGCTGGCACTCAGGGAATAAGAGCACGGAGTTTCATGTTGCCGCGAACATCGGGCCGTCGACACAAGATGGCGGCTGTGACCAGGAGGATCTGACGAAGAATTCAAACGCCCCAGCTGCACCGTCGAAGATGGCCCATCTCGAGCAGTTCACCGACGGGGACTGGGTTGAGCCTTCCGATGAGCTGATCGGGACCGCCGTTTTCGACGCGACCGGCGACCACAACACCATGCCGTCCTGGGACGAGTTGGTGCGCCAGCATGCCGACCGCGTCTACCGGTTGGCCTACCGGCTTTCCGGCAACCAGCACGATGCCGAGGACCTGACGCAGGAGACCTTCATTCGCGTCTTCCGCTCGGTTCAGAACTACCAGCCCGGCACATTCGAGGGCTGGCTGCACCGCATCACCACGAATCTGTTTCTCGACATGGTCCGCAGGCGCGGGCGCATCCGGATGGAGGCGCTGCCCGAGGATTACGACCGGGTGCCTGCCGATGAGCCGAACCCCGAGCAGATCTACCACGACTCCCGGCTGGGCCCTGACCTGCAGGCTGCGCTGGACTCGCTGCCGCCGGAGTTCCGCGCCGCCGTCGTCCTGTGCGACGTAGAGGGATTGTCCTACGAGGAGATCGGCGCCACGTTGGGAGTCAAGCTCGGCACTGTCCGCAGCCGCATCCACCGCGGCAGGCAGGCCCTGCGCGACTACCTGGCACGCCATGGCGATAGTGAATCGGCTTCAGAATCGACCCACTACCGGGACGCGGCCAAGTCAGCCTGAGTGTTCGCAGGTGTTTGGCGACGCGCGCCGCGCTACATTCGAGTACGTAACGTTGACGCGATGCGAGTACGCCGAGAGGAGCTGGGCGATGGTCGACCCGGGACATGTGTTCCGCCGTGCGTTCTCCTGGTTGCCTGCGCAATTTGCGTCACAGAGCGACGCACCCGTCGGCCCGCGGCAGTTCGGCTCCACTGAGCACCTGTCGACCGAGGCCATCGCGGCGTTCGTCGACAATGAGTTGCGCCTGACCCCGCATCTGCGTGCGGCCAATCACCTGTCGTTATGTCCGCAGTGTGCGGCAGAGGTCGAGGCCCAGCGTCAGGCACGTAGTGCGCTGCGCGAATCGTGTCCGATAGCGATGCCGAGCTCGCTGCTGGGACAGTTGTCGCAGATTCCGCTGCACAGTTCCAACACGGCCAACGCTGGCGCGGATCAGACCGCGTCGATGCAGGATTCACAGTTAGCTGACGGCGCTCGGTATCCGCGCCGTAAGCGCCGGTAGGGTAGATGCAAAGTCGAACAACGGCGTGCGCCGGCCATTGCTGGCGCTCGGATAGAGGGTGGATGAACGGGTGAGCAATCTGGACGAGACCGGTCGTGAACGTCTCGAGCCGCGGCCACTGTCGCGACCGCCGGTCGATCCCGCGTCGCGGCAGGCGTTCGGCAGACCCGACGGCGTACGCGGATCCTTCCTGGGCGAAGACAAGTATCGCGATCAAGGGGCATACACGCCGAAGAACCAGCCTGCCGATCCGGTGCTGGCCGAGGCTTTCGGCCGGCCCTACGCCGCCGGCGATTCCCTCCAGCGTCACCCGGCGGATGCGGGTGCGCTGCAGGCCGAACGCGACGGCCAGGGCGCCGACGAACCTGCCGATCCGTGGCGCGATCCCGCCGCCGCGGCGGCTTTGGGCACCCCGGCGATGACCCAGCCTCCGCGCGCACCGTCCGACGTCAACACGGGCAAGCTCGGGGTGCGAGATGTGCTCTTCGGCGGCAGGGTTTCCTATGTTGCGCTGGCCGTGCTGGGCATTGCGGCGGTCGTCATCGGTGTCGCCGGTGGCTGGGTGGGTCGCACCACGGCGGAGGTGGTAGAGGCTTTCACCACCTCCAAGGTGACACTCGAGACCGGTGACCAAGGAGACGCGCCCGAGGGTCGTTTCGCCAAAGTGGCTGCGGCAGTGGCCGATTCGGTGGTAACGATCGAAGCGAAGAGTGACGAGGAGGGGGCGCAGGGGTCCGGCGTCGTCGTCGACGGCCGCGGCTACATCGTCACCAACAACCACGTGATCTCCGAGGCTGCGGTCAACCCGAGCAAGTACAAGATCACCGTGGTCTTCAACGACGGTAAGGAAGTGCCCGCCAACCTCGTCGGCCGTGACCCCAAGTCCGACCTCGCCGTGCTGAAGGTCGACAACGTCGACAATCTGACGGTCGCGAGGTTGGGCGACTCCGACAAGCTCTACGTCGGCGAAGAGGTGATCGCGGCAGGTGCCCCACTGGGTCTGCGCAGCACCGTGACGGCGGGCATCATCAGCGCGCTGCATCGCCCGGTGCCACTTTCGGGCGACGGGTCGGACACCGACACCGTCATCGACGGCGTTCAGACCGACGCGTCGATCAACCACGGCAACTCCGGTGGCCCGCTCATCAACATGAACGGCGACGTGATCGGCATCAACACCGCGGGAAAGTCGTTGTCCGACAGCGCGAGCGGCCTCGGCTTCGCGATTCCGGTGAACGAAGTCAAGATGGTCATCGAGGCGCTGATCCGCGACGGCAAGATCGCGCACCCGACGCTGGGCCTGACCGCCCGCTCGGTGAGCAACGATCTCGCGTCGGGCGCTCAGGTGGCCAACGTGAAGGCGGGCAGCCCGGCGGAGAAGGCGGGCATCCTGGAGAATGACGTCGTCGTCAAGGTGGGCGACCGTACCGTCGCTGACGCCGACGAATTCGTCGTTGCCGTGCGCCAACTCAAGATCGGGCAGGACGCGCCCATCGAGGTGATGCGCGACGGCCGGCCCGTCGTTTTGATCGTCAACCCCGGCCCCGACAACAGCACCTAGCCGATGTTCGCCAACATCGGCTGGGGCGAGATGCTGGTCCTGGTGATCGCCGGTCTGGTGATCCTGGGACCGGAACGGTTACCGGGTGCGATCCGATGGACGTCGAGCACACTGCGGCAGGCCCGCGACTACATCAGCGGCGCCACCACCCAGCTGCGCGACGATCTCGGCCCGGAGTTCGAGGACCTTCGCGAACCGTTGAGTCAGCTGAACAAGCTACGGGGGATGACGCCGCGGGCCGCGCTCACCAAGCATCTGCTCGACGGCGATGACTCCATCTTCTCGGGCAAGTTCGACACCGCCGAAGCCAACACCGAAAAGCCGGTCAGTGACGGTGCGCCGACACCCACGACGACGCCGGCAACGGAGCAACCCGAGACGCCGCCCAAGCCCGCCGCGACACCGTTCGACAGCGACGCGACCTAGCGCCCAGCGGGGTCCAGGCCCAGCGACATCCCCGCGAGTCCACGCTTACGGCTCGACAGCGAGTCCGCGATATTGCGTAACTCCTTGCCCGCCACCGAATCCGGTGCAGACAGCACCAGCGGAACTCCGGAGTCGCCCGCCGCAACCAAGGCGGGGTCCAGCGGAACCTGGCCGAGCAGTGGCACATCAGCTCCCACCGAGCGCGAAAGGCTCTCGGCGACCTGCTTACCGCCGCCCTCACCGAAGATCTGCATCGTCGTGCCATCGGGCAGCAGCAGCCCGGACATGTTCTCCACCACGCCGACGATGCGCTGACGGGTCTGCAGCGCGATCGCGCCGGCCCGCTCGGCCACCTCGGCGGCCGCCAGCTGAGGCGTCGTCACCACCAGGATCTCCGCACCCGGGATCAGCTGGGCCACCGAGATGGCAATGTCTCCGGTACCCGGCGGCAGGTCCAGCAGCAGGATGTCCAGATCGCCCCAGTAGACGTCGGCGAGGAACTGCTGCAGCGCACGGTGCAGCATCGGTCCGCGCCAGACGACGGGGGTGTTGCCCTGGGTGAACATCGAGATCGAGATGACCCGGACGTTGTGTGCGACAGGCGGCAGGATCATCGACTCGACCTGGGTGGGCCGGTCGGTGGTGCCCATCATCCGCGGTACCGAATGCCCGTAGATGTCGGCGTCGAGCACGCCGACCGACAGCCCTCGCGCGGCCATCGCCGCGGCCAGGTTGACGGTCACGCTGGACTTGCCGACCCCGCCCTTGCCGGACGCCACGGCGTAGACCCGGGTCAGCGAGCCGGGCTGGGCGAAGGGAATGACGGGTTCGCGGGAATCGCCGCGCAACTGCTTGCGTAGCTCGGTGCGTTGTTCGTCGCTCATCACATCGAGGGTGACCTTGACTGCGCCGGTACCGGGGACATCGGCGACCGCCTGGCTCACGCGCTCGGAGATCTCGGCCTTCTTCGGGCATGCCGAAGTGGTGAGATACACCTCGACGTGAACACCGCCGTCGGGCTCGATGGTGACGTTCTTGACCATGCCCAGCTCGGTGATCGGCCTGCGCAACTCGGGGTCGATCACCTTCGTCAACCCGGCGCGGACCGCGGACTCGAGGTCAGGAGAAGTGGAGGACATCACCGTCGAGTCTAGGCCGACTCGACGCGCGGACTAACCGGCCGGTGCGGGCGGCGGACCCGGCTGCGGTGCCTGCGCAGGTGCGGGCTGCGGTCCGGGCGGCGCACCCACCGGCGCCTGCGCGGGACCGGGCGGAGGTGCCAGCGGGGCCGGCGGACCGGGGAACGGTGCCTGGGGCGGGGGACCGGGGGGCGGCGCAAGCGGACCCGGCGGGACCAGTGGCTGTGCCGCAGGCGAGGTCACCAGGGCCGACTGCAGCGGGGCGGGTTGATCCTTGATGCAGAACACCGCGCACTCCGGCGCCCGTGTCGGAGGCGGCTGCATCCACGGCGGCAGCCACTGCGCAGGTTGCGGCTGCTGCGTCGGCGGGGCCGCCAGCGGTCCGGGTGCGGGTCCCGGCAGTGGGCCGAGCCGCTGGCCGGGCACGAATCCCGGGAGTTGGTTGGCTACGTCGCTGCGCGCCAGTATCGGCATCAGCGCGAGCGGATCGGTCGCGGGCAGTCCTAGCGCGTTGAGCGGCAGGCCGGGCCCGAGGCCCTGGTAGCCGTCCAGATGTGTGTCGTCGCTGTTGCCCAGCACGGGAACCGACCCGGTGATCGGCGGCAGGTCAACGGGAACCACGCCGGTGGCGTATGCGGCGGCCCACCCGAGCACGTTGCGGGCGTAGGCCACCGAGTTGTTGTAGCGCAGGATCGCCGACATCACGTGGGACTGGTCGCGCAGGTTCATTCCGCCGCTGCACAGATAGCGCGCAGTGGCCAGGCTCGAGTCGAACAGGTTCTGCACTTCGGCCTTGCCGTCGCCGTCGCCGTCGGACGCGTAGCGAGACCAGGTGCCGGGCAGGAACTGCATCGGGCCCATCGCCCGGGCATATGTGACGCGGTCGGCCGAGCTGCTCTGCACGATGATCTCGTTGCCGGGCAGCGTCCCGTCGAGTGCGGGTCCGTAGATCGGCCGCACTGCGGTACCGCGGGAGTCGGTGGCGCCGCCGTAGGCGTGCATCGACTCGATACGTCCGATGCCGGCCAGCAGGTTCCAGCTGATACCGCAGCCGGGGGCCGCCACTGCCATCATCCGTTCGGCGTTGCGGTACGCCGCCAGGGCCATCGCCGGAATTCGAAGTGTGCCAGGGGCATTCACCACCGCTGCCGGCTGCGGGGACGAGGACGAGGATGCCGCGATGTGAAATGCGGCAGGCGCCTTGGAGACGGCCACCACGCTCGCGCCGGAGCGGCCCGAAGATGACGACTCGACAGCGGCCAGGGGAGTGACCGCGGAGTTACGAACCTGCGTGCTCGGCTGTACCGATGCGCCGACGGCGCCGACCAGAATGATCGGGGCGATGACGGCCATCCCGGAGGCGACACGGGCGCGGCCAGGCGTCATGGCACCACTGATGCGAGACGGTTTGAGTGCGCCGCGGATATCGGCTGTGCGTACGTGTGAAACAGCACCGGTCACGCCGCGCGCGACTCGCCTGCCAAGGCGTCGCGTTGCCTCGAGGGCGGCCCCTGCCCCTATGTGCACTCAACCGTCCTTGGTTGTTGTGGTTGTGAACCAGGTCACCATACCCAGTCGATTACTCGAGTGTTACAGCAATCGCATCAGGTGTTTGCACCCGGCTTTTTCGAGCGGCGCTCATTCTGCTCCGATTTACCGCCGCTGTCTCGCTTATCGGACCCCGTTTGCGGCTGCATCCGATTCAGCAGCTCATGGATTTCCTCGAGTTCGCGTCGCAGGTAGTCGCGGGTGGCGACCTCGCCCACCGCCAGCCGCAATGCGGCCAGCTCACGGGCCAGATACTCGGTGTCGGCCTTGGTCTGTTCAGCCCGTCGGCGGTCCTCGTCCAGCGACACCCGGTCCCGGTTTTCCTGCCGATTCTGAGCCAGCAGAATCAACGGTGCCGCATAGGCCGCCTGTGTGGAGAACGCGAGATTGAGCAGGATGAACGGATACGGATCCCACCGCAATTTCACGGCAAACAGATTCAGGATGATCCAGACGATCACGAGGATTGTCTGCCAGGCCAGGTATCGGCCCAGTGCCGAGGAAGCGCGCAATCGACTCGGAGAACTTGCCGACGGCCTCGGCGTCGACGTTGGGCGCGAAGCGGCGACGGGAGATCCGCGGGGTGTCCAGGCGCTGGCGTGCCGTCAGGTCGCTCATGACGCGCCCTCGACTCGGGTGAACAGCTCGGGCTCTTCGCGTTCGCGCCAGTCGTGGGGCAGAAGATGGTCGAGCACGTCGTCGACCGACACCGCACCGAGCAGGTGGTTCTGTTCGTCGACCACCGCTCCACACACCAGGTTGTAGGCGGCGAAATACCGCGTCACCGCCGACAGCGAATCCTCGGGCGCCAGATTCGGCAGGTCGGCGTCGATGATTCCGCTGACCAGCTCCGCGGGTGGTTCACGCAGAAGCCTTTGCAGGTGCACGCAGCCGAGGTAGTGACCGGTGGGGGTGGCCGTCGGAGCGCGGGTCACGAAGACCAGCGACGCCAGCGCCGGGGTCAGGTCGGGGTCGCGGACACGGGCCAGCGCCTCGGCGACCGTGGTGTCCGGGGCCAGCACCACCGGCTCCGAGGTCATCAGACCGCCGGCGGTGTCGGGCGAGTGGGACAGCAGCCTGCGCACGTCCTCGGAGTCCTCGGGATCCATTCGGCGCAGGAACTGCTCCGCGTCGGTCGGGGTCATGGTGCCCAACAGGTCGGCGGCGTCGTCGGGGTCCATGGCCTCGAGCACATCGGCAGCCCGCTCGGGAGGTAGCTGCCTGAGCATGGCGGCCTGCTGGTCCTCGGCGAGCTCCTGCAGCACGTCGGCCAGCCGCTCGTCGTCGAGTGCATTGACCACCTCGTAACGACGCTTGTCCGGCAGCTCGCGAATTGCCTCGGCCACCTCGACCGCGCGCTGCCCGACGAACTGCTCCAGCAGCTGTGCCACGCCCTGGTCGGGCATCGCCAGGCCCGACGGGGTCAGCCCCTGCACGTGCTGCCAGTCGACGATGGCCACATTGCCGCGGCGGCCCAGCCGCCGCGCAGGCCGCACCGCCACCTTCGTCACCATCCAGTCGCGGGTGCGGGTCGGCTCGATGCCGAGGTCGACCACGTGCACGTCGAGGCCGCTCAATTGGTCCTGGTCGGGATCGTCCACCCTGACCCGCGTTTCGATGACCTGGCCAAGCACGAGCACCTCACCTGGGCGCTGGGTGAACTTACGCAGCGAAACGCTGCCGGTCGCCAACGTCACAGCGCCGGGATCGATGGCGGTCACCCGCAGAATCGGCACGAAAATTCTTCGGCGCGTAAGCAATTCGACGACCAGACCGAGTACGCGCGGCTGTTGGCGCACGATGCTGATGCTGATCACGACATCGCGGACGCGGCCAAGGGACTCCCCGTCGGGCCCCAGCACCACCATTCCCACGAGTCGGGCCGCATAGACCCTGTTCACCGCCGCCATGCCTAGAAGGGTAGAGAGTGTGGTTGTGGAAAACCGCTATCGACCCCGCCGAACGATACTTTCGGTTCCCGGCAGCAGCGCGAAGATGATCGAGAAGGCAAAGAATCTGCCCGCCGATGAGGTCTTCCTCGATCTCGAAGATGCGGTCGCACCCGACGCCAAGGCCGAAGCCCGCGCGCGGGTAGCGGCCGCGTTGGCCGAGTCCGGTTGGGCCGGACAGTTGCGCGGCGTTCGGGTCAACGACTGGACCACGCCGTGGACCCACGCCGACGTCATCGACGTGGTCTCGACCGCAGGGGCGTGGCTGGACATCGTGGTCTTACCGAAGGTGTCCGACGTCTCGCACATCCACGCGCTTGACCTACTCCTGAGTCAGCTGGAGGCGACGCACGGATTTCCATTGGGGCGTATCGGAATTGAAGCACAGATCGAGAACGCCGAAGGCCTGACGAACATCGACGCGATCGCCGCGGCCCCACGCGTGCAGGCACTGGTGCTCGGTCCTGCGGACATGGCAGCCAGCCTCAACATGCGCACGCTCGAGGTCGGCGAACAGCCACAGGGATACGACATCGGCGATGCCCATCACCACGTGCTGATGCGGATCCTTGTCGCCGCCCGAACCCGCGGCATCCTGGCGATCGACGGTCCGTATCTCAAAGTGCGCGACGTGGACGGCTTCCGGAGGATCGCCGGACGATCCGCTGCACTCGGCTACGACGGCAAATGGGTGCTGCATCCCGACCAGATCGAAGCGGGCAACGAGATCTTCAGCCCCCGCCAGGAGTCCTACGACCACGCCGAGTTGATTCTGGAGGCCTACGAGTGGCACACCTCGCAGGCCGGTGGCGCGCGCGGCGCGGTGATGCTCGGCGACGAGATGATCGATGAGGCCAGCCGCAAGATGGCGTTGGTGATCGCCGGCAAGGGGCGCGCCGCCGGGATGGAGCGCAAGGGTGACCCGTTCCGCCCGCAGGCCTAGCGCGTCAGGTCCACTGCCAGCCGCTGACCATCAGCGCGATGTAAAGCAGCATGACGATCAGCCCGGCCGCGACGAACAGGCCGCCGATGATCGTGCCCGCCAGAGCCATCCCGTATCCGTCTTGCCCGGTGCGCTTGGTCTCGCGCATTGCGATCACACCGAGGACGAGCCCGACGGCCGCCGACGGCGCGCAGCACAACCATCCGGCGACCGAGGTGACCAGCGACGCGATCGCCTTGCCATTCGTGCCGGGAGCCGTCGCCGGCCGATATGGGTCGTAGGCGGGGTAATACCCTGGCACGCCGGGATATCCGGGTGGCGGCGGCGCATAGATCGGCGGCGGCAATCCGGGATCGGCGGGATAGTCCTGTGCCGGGCGCTCCGGATCGCCGGTCATCTCTTAGCTGGCGAAGGCGCCGATAGTCCAGACCACGTTGATGAGCAGCGTCAGTACGCCGACCACGATGCCCGCGATCGCCAGGCCGTGGCCGTTCTCGCCGGTCTGTTTGATCTGGTTCATGGACAGCACGCCGAGCACGATGCCGACGATCGAACCGATACCGCAGCAGACTCCGACCACGGAAGCGACCAGTGAGCCGATCGCCATCGTGTTGGTCTTCTGCGCGGGAGGTTGGCCGTACGCGTTGTAACCCGGCGCCGGATAGCCCGGTGGTGGGCCGAAGCCGGGTGGCGGCGGGCCGAAACCAGGTGGCGGCGCGCCGTAGGGCGGCGGGGGAGGTGGATATCCGGGTGCGCCGAATCCGCCCGCGTCGCCGTACTGCGGTGGCGACGAATAACTGGGTGGCGCGGGGGGCGGAAATCCGGGCTGGTCTCCCGGCGGCGGGTAGCCGCCCTGCGGATAGTTCGGCGCCGCCTCATGCGGCGGCGGCGATTGGTAGCCCGACGGGTCGTAGGCGGGCGGAGGCGTATACGCCGGCGGCTCGAAACTCGGGGCAGGCTGATCGAACGACGGCGTCCGGTAGACCGCAGTGGGTTCGTCAGGACTTTGCCCGACCGGATCCGCAGACTGCTCGATCGGCGGGGCCTCGTAGCTGGTCGATGGCGGCTCGGATCCTGCTGCGTCGGAGCCCGATGATGCCGATTTGCCAGCGTCCTCGCCCGGATTTGTCATGCTGAACAACCTAGCGCAAATAGAGGGCACCTTTGCGACGCCGGACGCGTTGGTCAAAGTGAAATCGCCAGAGAAATCAGCGATGCCGGCAGGGTCGCATCAGAGGAGAATGAGCAGCGATGACCAGTCCATTTCAGCCTGGACAGCCAACTGGCGCGACGCCGGGCAACCCGAACACCCGACGGGGTCCGGTGGCTCTGCCCACGCCCCCGAAGGGCTGGCCTATCGGGTCCTATCCGACCTATGCCGAGGCGCAGAAGGTCGTCGATTACCTTTCGGACCAGCAGTTTCCGGTCGAACAGGTGACGATCGTCGGTGTCGATCTGATGCAGGTGGAACGTGTCACCGGCCGACTGAGTTGGCCGAAGGTTCTCGGTGGTGGCGTACTCACCGGCGCCTGGCTGGGTCTGTTCATCGGGCTCATCCTCGGGTTCTTCAGCCCGAGTCCGTGGGGCGCGCTGGTCACCGGTCTGGTCGCCGGCGTGTTCTTCGGCCTCATCACCTCGGCGATCCCGTATGCGATGGCGCGCGGGACAAGAGATTTCAGCTCGACGATGCAATTGGTCGCCGGACGCTACGACGTGCTGTGCGACCCGCAGAGTGCCGAACGCGGTCGGGATCTGCTGGCCCGCTTGAAGATCTGAGACCCAACCTCGCTCGCATTTGGGTAACGGTGTGCGACGCGCGCGCCGGAAGTGTTGCAAATCCGGCGTAACTGGCAATACGGTTTCCGCGCAGGAGTGTTCCTTCCAGCCGCCCAGGCGGCGAAATCGGACGCGGACGGGAGGCGGCGGTGCGCGCTCGGCTTGGTGCTGCGGCGTTGGCCGCGCTGACGACGGCGTCGGTGGTTTCGGCGTGCGGAGCGGGCGGCGGCGGAATCGTCATCAACTACTACACCCCGGCAAGCGAGATGGCCACCTTCACGGCGGTGGCCAAGCGATGCAACGAAGAGCTCGGCGGACGCTTCACCATTCGACAGGTGAGCCTGCCGAAGGAGGCCGACGCCCAGCGTCTGCAACTGGCTCGACGGCTCACGGGCAATGACAAGACGCTCGACCTGATGGCGCTCGACGTGGTGTGGACCGCCGAGTTCGCCGAAGCCGGATGGGCGTTGCCACTTTCGGACGACCCGTTGGGAAAGGCCGAAGCCGACGCCACCACCGACACCCTGCCTGGACCGCTCGAGACGGCCAGGTGGCAGGACAAGCTCTACGCCGCGCCGATCACGACGAATACCCAATTGCTCTGGTACCGAGCCGATCTCATGGCGCAACCGCCGACCACGTGGGACGGTATGGTCGCCGAGGCGACACGGCTGCACGCCGAGGGCAAACCGAGCTGGATCGCCCTTCAGGCCAAGCAATACGAGGGTCTGGTGGTGTGGTTCAACACCTTGCTGGAAAGCGCTGGTGGTCAAGTTCTTTCCGACGACGGCAAGACCGTCACACTGACCGACACCGACGAGCATCGCGCGGCAACGGTCAAGGCGCTGGAGATCATGAAGGCAGTTGCCACCGCGCCGGGCGCCGATCCGTCGATCACGCAGACCGATGAGGGCACTGCGCGGCTGGCATTGGAGCAGGGCAACGCCGCGCTCGAGGTGAATTGGCCGTTCGTACTGCCGTCGATGCTGGAGAACGCGGTCAAGGGCGGGGTGTCCTTCCTGCCGCTGAACGACGATCCCGTGCTTGCCGGTGCCATCAACGACGTCGGCACCTTCTCGCCGACCGACGAACAGTTCACCGCCGCCTACGAGGCAAGCAAGAAGGTCTTCGGCTTCACCAACTACCCGGGTGTGACAGAAGGCGAGCCCGCCAAGGTGACCTTGGGCGGCCTCAACCTCGCGGTCGCCAAGACCACGCAGCACCGCGAGGAGGCCTTCGAGGCCATCAGGTGCCTGCGCAGCCAGGAGAACCAGCGATACACCTCCGTGGAAGGTGGTCTGCCCGCGGTGCGCGCATCGCTGTACGACGATCCGACCTTCCAGGCCAAGTATCCGCAGTACGAAATCATTCGCGAGCAATTGACGAACGCTGCGGTGCGGCCCGCGACGCCGGTGTACCAAGCGGTCTCGACCAGGATCTCGGCGACACTGGCACCCGTCACCGACATCGACCCGCAGCGCACCGCCGACGAGTTGGCTGTGCAGGTGCAAAAGGCCATCGACGGTAAGGGGCTGATCCCATGACGGCCGCTGCGCCGGTCAAGGGCGGCACCGACGACACGAAATCCGAGCGGCGGCTTGCGTTCGGGCTGATCGCTCCTGCGGTCATCCTGATGCTCGCCGTCACCGCCTATCCGATCGGATACGCGGTGTGGCTGTCCCTGCAGCGCTACAACCTCGCGCAGCCCGACGACACCTCGTTCGTCGGACTTCAGAACTACGTCACGGTGCTCACCGATCGGTACTGGTGGACGGCCTTCGTCGTGACGCTGGCAATCACCGTGGTGTCGGTGGCGATCGAGTTCGTGCTCGGCATGGCGTTGGCACTGGTGATGCACCGGACGATCTTCGGTAAGGGCGTTGTGCGCACCGCGATCCTGATTCCGTACGGGATCGTGACCGTCGCGGCCTCCTACAGCTGGTACTACGCATGGACACCCGGCACCGGTTATCTGGCGAACCTGCTGCCCGAGGGCAGCGCACCGCTGACCGAGCAGCTACCCTCGCTGGCCATCGTGGTGCTCGCCGAGGTGTGGAAGACGACACCGTTCATGGCGCTGTTGTTGCTCGCCGGATTGGCACTGGTGCCCCAGGATCTGCTCAACGCCGCGCAGGTCGACGGGGCAGGGGCGTGGAAGCGGCTGTTCAAGGTGATTCTGCCGCTGATCAAACCGGCCGTCCTCGTCGCGCTGCTGTTCCGCACCCTCGACGCGTTCCGGATCTTCGACAACATCTACGTGCTCACCGGCGGCGCCAACGACACGGGGTCGGTGTCGATCCTTGGCTACGACAACTTGTTCAAGGCGTTCAACCTGGGGCTGGGGTCAGCGATCAGCGTGTTGATCTTCCTGTCGGTGGCGATCATCGCGTTCATCTACATCAAGCTCTTCGGGGCGTCGGCGCCCGGATCCGACGAGGAGAGGCGCTGATGGCCGAACGCGCCGGCGCAGGCCGGGCAACGGGATGGACCATCGTCAACATCCTCGTCCTCGTCTACGCGTTACTCCCGGTGTTGTGGATCCTGAGCCTGTCGCTCAAGCCGACGTCAAGTGTCAAGGACGGCAAGCTGATCCCGGCGCAAGTGACGTTTGACAACTACAAGGGAATCTTCATCGGCGACGCGTTCAGTTCGGCGCTGATCAACTCGATCGGGATCGGCCTGATCACCACTGCGATTGCGGTGGTGATCGGCGGAATGGCGGCCTATGCCGTGGCCCGTCTGGCGTTCCCGGGTAAGCGACTGCTGATTGGCGTGGCGCTGCTGATCGCGATGTTCCCGCAGATCTCGCTGGTCACCCCGCTGTTCAACATCGAGCGCAGACTCGGTCTGTTCGACACCTGGGGTGGCCTGATCATCCCGTACATCACCTTCGCGCTACCGCTGGCCATCTACACCATGTCGGCGTTCTTCCGTGAGATCCCTTGGGATCTCGAGAAGGCGGCGAAGATGGACGGCGCCACACCGTCGCAGGCTTTCCGCAAGGTGATCGCCCCGCTGGCCGCCCCGGGAATTGTCACCGCGGCGATCCTGGTTTTCATCTTCGCGTGGAACGACCTGCTGCTGGCGTTGTCGCTGACGGCGACGCAGCGAGCGATCACGGCGCCGGTGGCGATCGCAAACTTCACGGGCAGTTCACAATTCGAGGAACCGACCGGGTCGATCGCCGCGGGCGCAATGGTGATCACCATTCCGATCATTATCTTCGTTCTCATCTTCCAACGACGGATCGTCGCCGGCCTCACGTCCGGTGCGGTGAAGGGGTAGTTCCATGGCCGAAATAGTGTTGGACCGGGTGACCAAGAGTTACCCGAACGGCGCGACGGCCGTGAAAGACCTTTCGATCACGATCGCCGACGGCGAATTCATCATCCTGGTCGGACCGTCCGGCTGCGGAAAGTCGACCACGCTCAACATGATCGCCGGCCTCGAGGACATTTCCTCGGGAGAGCTGAGCATCGGTGGCCAGCGGGTCAACGAGAAGGCGCCCAAAGACCGCGATATCGCGATGGTGTTCCAGTCCTACGCGTTGTACCCGCACATGACCGTCCGGCAGAACATCGCCTTCCCGCTGACCTTGGCCAAGATGCCGAAGGCCGAGATCGCGCAGAAAGTCGGCGAGGCCGCGAAAATCCTTGATCTGACCGAGCTCCTGGACCGCAAGCCCGCACAACTGTCAGGCGGACAACGTCAGCGGGTGGCCATGGGGCGCGCGATCGTGCGCAACCCCAAGGCGTTCCTGATGGACGAGCCGTTGTCGAACCTCGACGCCAAACTTCGCGTGCAGATGCGTTCGGAGATCGCGCGCTTGCAGAACAAGCTGGGCACCACCACGGTCTATGTCACCCACGACCAGACCGAAGCCATGACGTTGGGTGACCGCGTGGTGGTTCTTCTCGCCGGCGAGGTGCAGCAGATCGGCACGCCCGATGAGCTTTACAGCCGCCCCGCCAACCTGTTCGTCGCGGGCTTCATCGGGTCACCGGCGATGAACTTCTTCCCGGCCACCATCACCGACGTCGGTGTGCGCCTGCCGTTCGGAGAGGTCACGCTGACCCAGGAAGTCCATAACGTGCTTGCCCGGCGCCAGAACGCCGACAACATGATCGTCGGCATCCGGCCGGAACATCTCGAGGACGCCTCGGTGCTGGACGGATATGCGCGGATCAGTGCGTTCACGTTCGACGTGACGGTCGACATGGTCGAATCACTGGGCGCTGATAAGTACCTGCACTTCAAGAGCGAGGGGGCAGGCGCGCAGGCTCCCCAGCTCGCAGAGTTGGCCAGTGAGTCGGGCATCGGTGCGAACGAGTTCGTGGCACGGGTTTCCGCCGAATCCCAAGCGAAGAAGGGCGATACGGTTCAGCTGGCGTTCGATGCCTCCAAGCTGACCATCTTCGATGCCGATACGGGCAAGAACCTCACCCTGACCGACGGCAACGTTTCCGGTACCCCGCCGCCGGCCGAGTGACAGACGTCCTGGCAAAGGTCCGCGCGCACCTGCGTGAGCATTTCGCAGGTGTCGGCATCACAGCCGACCCCGACGAGGCCAGCGTCACATTCCTGGGGGCCGAGAAAATCGACGTTTTGCGCTTCGGTCCGGATCTTCGCCCCGGGTTCGAAAGTGTCTTTCACTATGTGTCGCTGGGGTGTTCGCGGCATCCGATGTTCGATCCGACCGAGCTGGTGACCGATGCGTTGCACGGGCCGCGCGCCGAAGTGACGGTGGGGCTGCGCGGGCCGTCACCGTCGGGCCTGCACCGTTCTGTGGCGCTGCTGGCGGCGGCGCCCGCGGTCGAAGGCCTGATGCTCGAACCCGACGCTCTGATCGATCTGGAGTCGCCCCTTTGGGATTCGGCCCCCTTCACGGCATTCCTGTTGGGCCGCAGCGATATCGACGATGTTTCGTTGACGCCGCCGCTGCCCCCGGTGACGGTGCTGGCCGCAACGCCGATCACGGCCACCGAGGCAGCGTGGGTGCGGCTCAAGGGTGCTGACGCCATGCGCGAGGCGTGGCAGCAGGACGGCGTCGACGTGTTGGACCCCGCCAGGAGAGCTGCGCGGCCGAGCTAGAGCCAGTGGTTGTGCCGGAACGCCCGGAATAGCAGCCCGCATATGATGACCATCAGGAGCAGCACCGCGGGATAGCCGTACGCCCAGTGCAATTCGGGCATGTCGTCGAAGTTCATGCCGTAAATGCCCGCCATGGCGGTCGGCACCGCGGCGATGGCGACGTAGGCCGAGATCTTGCGCATGTCGATGTTCTGCTGCATGGCCACCTTGCCCGCGGCGGCCTGCACCAATGAGCTGAGCATCTCGTCATAACTGGTGATCCGGTCGGAAGCCGTGATGTTGTGATCGAGTACGTCGCGCATGTACCGGCGGACCTCGATCGAGATCAGGTCGTTGTGGTCGGTGCCGATTCGCTGCAGTCCCAGCGTCAACGGCGCGACCGCCCGGCGCAGCTCGACGACCTCGCGCTTGAGCAGGTAGATGCACTCGATGTTGGTCTTGCGAGTGGGGGAGAAGATGTCCTCTTCCATGGCGTCGATGTCCGTCTCGATCAGATCGGTGACATCGAGATAGCTGTCGACGACGTGATCGGCGATCGCATGCATGACCGCGTAGGGCCCCAGCGCCAAACTGGTCGGCGACGCGTCGAACTTCTTGCGGACGCCGGCCAGCCCACCGTGTTCACCATGGCGGACGGTGACCACGAAGTCTGGTCCGACGAAGATCATGATCTCGCCGGTTTCGACGATCTCGCGAGCCAGCGCCACGGATACATGCTCGACGTAGTTGACGGTCTTGAGCACCAGGAACAACGTGTTGTCGTAACGCTCCAGTTTCGGTCGTTGATGGGCGTGCACGGCGTCTTCGACCGCCAGCGGGTGCAGGCCGAACACGTCGGCGACGGCCTGCATCTGGCGTTCGTCGGGACCGTGCAGGCCGATCCAGGCGAATGCCTGCTTACCCGCCGCCTCGAGTTCGTGGACCTTGTTCAGCGCTGCGGCGTGGGTGTACTTGCCGGGCAGGCGGGTGCCTTCGCAGTAGACGGCGCAATCCACCATGGCCCGCGCGACGGGAACATGGATCGAGGCGGCATCCGGGTGGGCGGACTTGGTTCGCACGTTGGGTCGCAGTGACGGAGGCAGTTGACGAAATGATGGCATCGAGTCACTCTCCCCTGGTCAAGACCGGCAACACCGGTCTGATGGGCCTTGGTGAATGCTACGCGGCACGCCACTTACCCACCCTGCTAGTTTCGTCCCGAAGGCAACGCGCCCGCGGTGCGGGCATCCAATTCCGTCCAAGGAGCACCTGACGTGAGCACATCTCCCCTCAAGGTCGCGGTCACCGGTGCCGCCGGCCAGATCGGCTACAGCCTGCTGTTTCGTCTGGCCAGCGGCTCATTGCTCGGCCCCGACCGGCCGATCGAGCTGCGTCTGCTGGAGATCGAACCCGCGCTGAAGGCCCTCGAGGGCGTTGTGATGGAACTCGACGACTGCGCGTTCCCGCTGCTCGCTGGGGTCGAGATCGGTGCCGACGCCAACAAGATCTTCGACGGGGTGAACCTCGCGCTTCTGGTCGGCGCCCGTCCTCGCGGCCCGGGCATGGAGCGCGGCGACCTGCTCGAGGCCAATGGTGCGATCTTCACCGCGCAGGGCAAGGCACTCAACGATGTCGCCGCCGACGACGTCCGCATCGGCGTGACCGGCAACCCCGCCAACACCAACGCACTGATCGCGATGAGCAACGCTCCCGACATCCCGAAGGATCGGTTCTCGGCGCTCACCCGCCTCGACCACAACCGGGCGATCTCCCAGCTTGCCCGCAAGACGGGCGCCGCGGTCACCGACATCAAGAAGATCACCATCTGGGGCAACCATTCGGCGACTCAGTACCCCGACATCTTCCACGCCGAGGTGGCCGGCAAGAACGCCGCCGAGGTGGTCAACGACCAGGACTGGATCGAAAACGACTTCATTCCGACCGTCGCTAAGCGTGGCGCGGCGATCATCGACGCCCGTGGCTCCTCATCGGCCGCGTCCGCCGCATCGGCGACCACCGATGCCGCCCGCGACTGGCTGCTGGGCTCCGCGAAGGACGACTGGGTGTCGATGGCGGTTCTCTCCGACGGCAGCTACGGCGTGCCCGAGGGCATCATCTCGTCGTTCCCGGTGACCACCAAGGACGGCAACTGGACGATCGTGCAGTGGGCTGGAGATCGATGACTTCTCCCGCAGCCGGATCGACAAGACCACTGCGGAGCTGGTCGACGAGCGCAAAGCCGTCACTGACCTGGGACTTATCTGAGACAAAGTCGATTAGGTTACCTACCAGTTCGTCAGTAACGTGATTGCCGTGTCCCAAGCGGTGAGAAACCTGTCAGACAAGAGGCCCCCAATCGTCCTGCATGACGATGAGATCTTCGCTGCACACGTTGGTGGCAAATTGTCCGTAGCAACCCGCACACCGCTGGACACCCAGCGCGCGCTATCGATCGCCTACACGCCCGGTGTCGCCCAGGTCAGTCGTGCGATCGCCGCCGACCACACGCTGGCGGCGCGCTACACCTGGGCCAACCGGATGGTCGCGGTGGTCAGTGACGGAAGTGCGGTACTCGGTCTCGGCGATATCGGGCCCGCCGCGTCGCTTCCGGTGATGGAGGGCAAGAGCGCACTGTTCAAGGCGTTCGCCGACCTCGACTCGATCCCGATCGTGCTTGACACCAAGGATCCCGACGAGATCGTCGAGACGCTGGTGCGGTTGCGTCCGTCGTTCGGTGCGGTGAACCTCGAGGACATCTCGGCGCCGCGCTGCTTCGAGATCGAACGTCGTGTGATCGAGGCGCTGGACTGCCCGGTCATGCACGACGACCAGCACGGCACCGCGATCGTCGTGCTGGCGGCGCTCCTTGGTGCGGCAGAGGTGCTCGACCGCGACATCGCCGCATTGCGCGTGGTCGTCTCAGGTGCCGGCGCCGCGGGTGTCGCGTGCGCAAAGATATTGCTGGCCAAAGGAATCCGCGATATCACGCTGCTGGACTCGCAGGGCATCCTGCACTCCGACCGCGGAAACCTCAATGCGTACAAGGCAGAGATCGCCGCGCAGACGAATCCGGCCGGCCTATCGGGCGGGATGGCAGAGGCGTTGCGCGGCGCGGACGTGTTCCTCGGATTGTCGGCCGGTGTCGTACCCCCGGAGATCGTCGCGACGATGGCACCCGACGCGATCGTGTTCGCGCTGTCCAATCCGGACCCGGAGATCCATCCGGACGACGCGAAGCAGTATGCAGCCGTGGTGGCCACCGGTCGTAGCGACTTCCCGAACCAGATCAACAATGTGCTCGCGTTCCCGGGTGTGTTCAGAGGTGCGCTCGACGCAGGAGCCCGACGTATCACCGAGAAGATGAAGGTGGCGGCGGCCGAGGCGATCTTCTCGGTGGTGAGTGACGATCTCGCCGTCGACCAGATCGTGCCCAGCGTGCTGGACCCGCGGGTGGCTCCCGCGGTGGCGCGAGCGGTTGCCTCGGCGTCCGAAGCCTAGGTTTGGCGGTGCGCCGGCTCGCCTGCGCGCTCGCAGCGCTCGTCGTGCTGAGCACGGCTGGTTGCGGCGGCGGTGACGAGATTCCTTCCGTGGCGGTCGGGTCGGCACAGGACCCCGAATCGGCGCTGATAGCGCACATCTACGCTGCGGCACTACGGTCCTACGGCAGCCCGGCGCACGTTGTGTCGTCGCCGGATCCGCTGCTGGAACTGGACTCCGGAGATGCGCGCGTCGTGCCCGGCTTCACCGGCCGTGTGCTGCACAGATTCTTTCCCGACTCGACTGCGCGGTCTGCGACGCAGGTGTACCGGGAGATGGTGTCCGCGCTGCCTGAGGGCATCGCCGCAGGGGACTACACGACGTCGGCCGAGGACAAGCCGGCGCTGACGGTCACCGAGGCTACGGCGCAAGCGTGGGGCGGGCGGGATGTGACCGCGGCGGCACGCAACTGCGACAAACTCGAGGTCGGCGCGGTCGCCGCTGCGGTCCGACCACCCGCCGCCGTCGGTACGTGCAAGCTGCCGAAAGCTCGTGAATATCCCGACCGCGCCACGTTGTTCGCCGCCGTCCGGGCCGGGGACGTGAACGCCGCATGGACCTCGACGGCAACCCCGAACATTCCGACCGAGCTGCTCATGTTGTCCGACCGGACATCGCTGATCCGTGCCGAGAACCTGGTGCCGCTGTACCGGCGCAACGAACTCAACGAGGCGCAGGTGCTGGCGCTCAACGAAGTGGCAGGCGTGCTGGACACCGCCGCGCTGGCCGATATGCGGGCTCAAGTGGAGGACGGCACCGATCCGGGCCTCGTCGCGGGTGCCTTCCTCGACGAACACCCGTTGGGCGACTGACCCCTAACGGGTTGGCGGCAGCAGCCACTTGTTGATCGGACCAAGCAGCCGCATATAACCGGAACCCGTCACCCGCACGATCGCGTCATAGAGCTTGGCGTCCGCGCCGGGTAGCACTCGCGCCTTATCGCGCTCGACCGCTCGCGCAATCATCTTGGCCGTGCGTCGGGGGCTCGTGATGGCGACCTTGTCGAAGACGGTTGCGAGAGCGTTCTTGTCGAGATCCGTTGCCGTCGTGGCATTGCGGATGAGGGGAGTCTTGATGTAGCCGGGGTGTACGCATGTCACCTTCACGGGATGATCTGCGACCGCCATTTCTTGCCTGAGTGCTTCAGTGAATCCCCGCACCGCGAATTTCGCCGAGTTGTACGCCGCTTGGCCTTGTACCGCGAACAGGCCGTACATGCTCGAGATGTTGACCACATGGCCGTCGCCAGAGGCGATCAGGTGTGGCAGAAAGGCCTTGGTGCCGTTGACCACACCCCAGTAGTCGACGTTCATCACTCGCTCGAGATCCTCGAACGTCATGACCTCGATGTCACCCATGAATGCGATACCGGCGTTGTTGTAGATCT
The DNA here is from genome assembly GCA_963843135.1 of uncultured Actinomycetota bacterium. Classification (GTDB taxonomy): domain Bacteria; phylum Actinomycetota; class Actinomycetes; order Mycobacteriales; family Mycobacteriaceae; genus Mycobacterium. Next base: position 151,086 of record CAWJJA010000009.1, on the reverse strand, counting down.
GGTTCACCGAGCCGAAGTGACGTCTGACGTCGTCGGCATACGCCAGCACCGTTTCGCGTTCCGTGACGTCGAGGCGATCGGCCCTCACCGTCGCGCCCACCGCCCGGATCTGCTGTTCGGTGCGCGCCAGCCCGGTGGCGTCGACATCACTGATCGCGAGTTTCGCACCGCGACGTGCCAGTTCGACAGCCAGCGCCTGTCCGATGCCCGAGCCGGCGCCGGTGATCGCGGCGACTTTTCCCGCGAAAGTCCCGGCGAAGTTGCCCATCGGAGCAAGTGTCGCAGTGAATCAGTGCGCGTTCGGCACGATCCGCGACACCGCTGTCGAGAACAACCGCTGATAGCCCGATCCTGTGAGGCGCACGATGAGGTCGAGCACCTTCGCATCGGGACCGACGAGTACGCGAGGCCGGTTCTTGGCCACCGCATCGAGAATGATCTGTGCCGCCTTCTCCGGTGTCGTCATCGTGAGCTTGCGGTCGAAGGTCTTCGTCAGGCCCTCTCGGTCGACGCCTTCGGCGGCGGTCGAGTTGCGCATGATCGCGGTCTTGATGCCGCCCGGATGCACCGTGGTGACCCCGACGGGATGACGCGCGGCGATCATCTCCTGCCTCAGCGCCTCGGTGAACCCGCGAACGGCGAACTTCGCCGAGTTGTACGCCGCTTGGCCGGGCACAGAGAAGATGCCGAACAGGCTGGACACGTTGACGACGTGGCCGTCGCCCGAGGCGATCAGATGGGGGAGGAAGACTTTGGTGCCGTTGACCACGCCCCAGTAGTCGACGTCCATCACGCGTTCGAAGTCCTTGAACGGCGTCACCTCGACATCGCCGACGTACGCGATACCGGCATTGTTGTAGATCTGGTTGACCTTGCCGAAGTGCTCGACAACCGAGTCGGCGTACAGCTCGAATGCCTCGCGTTCGGTGACGTCGAGTCGGTCGGCCTTCACCGGTGCACCGATGGCTTTGACGCGCTCTTCGGTGACCGCAAGGCCGTCCGCGTCGACGTCGCTGATCGCCACGCTGGCGCCTGAGCGGGCGAGTTCCATCGCCAGCGCCTGTCCGATGCCCGATCCGGCCCCGGTTACCACCGCGACTTTTCCGGCGAAGCCCTGCATGGGAACCCTCTCGTTCGGTTGATCGTGATCGAGGTTAGTCGGTACCCGCGGTAGCGCCTACATCGGCCTCGGCGTCCCCAGCTCACGCGTCGGCCCATGCGTGGGGATGGCCCACTAACGGGTTGATCCCACGCGCCAGGTGCAGACGATCAACCCGTCAAGCAGTTATCCACAGCGGCGAGTCGCGGCAGGTTGGCCGTTGGCTCGTTCCCGGTCAGGCTTACCGGCGTGACGCGTTGGCATCTCGGACATGTCGAGCGTCTGATCTGGGCGCAGGACGGAATCATTTCGCGTCGCCAAGTTCTGGACGCCGGCGGAACCGATTCCGACATCGCCAGAATGCTGCGCCGTCGCGAATTGACCGATGTCCACCGGGGTGTCTATGTGAGCCACAGCGGCCAACTCACCTTGCGGCAGCGGCACTGGGCTGCAGTGCTGGCGTTCTGGCCGGCCGCGCTCTCTCACGCCTCGGCTCTGCCCGATCCGCCGGCGACAGTCGTTCACCTCGCCATTGACCCGGGGCGCAATCTGCGGCCATTGCCATGCGTGGTGCTGCACAGGACGCCCGGCTTCGAGCAACGCGCTGAACTGGACCGCAGCCCGCCCGTGATTCGCCTGGAGCACGCGCTGATTGATGTGGTCAGCGGCGAACTCCACGACAAAAACGTGGCGGCCGCGTTCGCCGTACAGGCGCGGGTGTGTGCGAGCCGAAGGACCACGCCGCAGCGGATACTGCGGGTATTGGCGACTCGCCAACGTGTTTGCGGCCGGCGCACGTTGGAGGCAATGCTCGTCGATCTTCGTGACGGCGCATGTTCGGTGCTGGAGCGCGGCTACCTGCATCGGGTCGAGCGGGCGCACGGGCTGCCCAAGGGCGAGCGTCAATTTCGGAGCACTGCGACTCGCCGACTTACCTACCAGGATGTGCATTACAGGGGGCAGGGGGTTGTGGTCGAACTCGACGGCCGCGCGTTTCACGATGCGCCGCGAGACCGCGATCGCGATGCGCTGCGTGATCTCGCGGAGTTGAGCCGATCAGACCTGGTCACAACGCGGGTGACATATGGACTCGTCTTTGGCGATGAATGCCGCACTGCTGTGCTGATCGGCGACCTGCTCCGCCGCCGAGGCTGGACCGGTCGGACGCGAAGCTGCCCCACGTGCCGTCCCGCGCTCGCGCTAACGGGTTGATTCCACGCGCCAGGTGCACGCAATCAACCCGTTAACCGCTGTTAGTCCTAGGGTGCGAACGCTTCGTCGATGATCTCCTGCTGCTCGACGGCGTGCACCTTCGAGCTGCCCGACGATGGCGCCGACATCGCGCGCCGCGAGATCCGCGTGATGCCGGACAACTTGTGCGAGCACACCTCGGGCAGCGTGAGCCCGAACGTCGGCCATGCTCCCTGGTTGGCCGGCTCCTCCTGAACCCAGAAGAACTGCTCGGCATTGGGGTACTGCTCCAGGGTGTCGTTGAGCCGCCGTTTCGGCAGCGGGGCCAGCTGTTCGATGCGCACGATCGCCACATCGTCGCGCTCGTCCTTGTTCTTGCGGGCCGCCAGCTCGTAGTAGATCTTGCCGCTGGTCAACAGGATTCGCTTCACCTTGTTGCGGTCACCGGTGCCCTCGTCGTAGGTGGGCTCCTCGATCACTGACCGGAACTTCATCTCGGTGAACTCTTTGAGGTCGCTGACCGCGGCCTTGTTGCGCAGCATCGACTTCGGCGTGGCCACGATCAACGGCCGGTGAATGCCATCGAGTCCGTGCCTGCGCAGCAGGTGGAAGTAGTTCGCCGGCGTCGACGGCACCGCGATCGTCATCGAGCCCTCGGCCCACAGCAGCAGGAACCGCTCGATGCGGGCCGACGTGTGGTCGGGGCCCTGACCTTCGTGGCCGTGCGGCAGCAGCAGCACCACGTCGGACAGCTGCCCCCATTTGGCTTCGCCGGAGGAGATGAACTCGTCGATGATCGACTGTGCGCCGTTGACGAAGTCGCCGAACTGCGCCTCCCACAACACAAGTGCGTCGGGGTTGCCGACCGAATAGCCGTATTCGAAGCCCACCGCGGCGAACTCGGACAGAGCCGAGTCGTACACCATGAACTTGCCTCCGGTCGGGGTGCCGTCGGCGTTGGTGGTGAGCAGCTGAAGCGGTGTGAATTCCTGGCCGGTCGAGCGGTCGATGATCACCGAGTGGCGCTGGGTGAACGTTCCACGACGGGTGTCCTGCCCGGACAGTCGGATCGTCTTGCCTTCGGCCAGGAAGGATCCCAGTGCGAGCAGCTCGGCGAACGCCCAGTCCACCTTGCCCTCGTAGGCCATCTCGCGCCGCTTCTCCAGCACCGGCTTGACGCGAGGATGCACGTTGAAGCCGTCGGGGAACGCCAGGTGCGCATCGCCGATCCGGGCCAGCAGCGACTTGTCGACCGCGGTGTTCATCCCGGCCGGCACCATCTGGTCGGACTCCACCGACGAACTCGGTGCGATGTCGTGCTTCTCGAGTTCGCGGACCTCGTTGAACACCCGCTCGAGCTGCCCCTGGTAGTCGCGCAGCGCGTCCTCGGCTTCTTTCATCGAAATGTCGCCGCGGCCGATCAGCGCTTCGGTGTAGGTCTTTCGCGAACCACGCTTGGTGTCGATGACGTCGTACATGTAGGGCTGCGTCATCGACGGGTCGTCGCCTTCGTTGTGCCCGCGCCTGCGGTAGCACAGCATGTCGATGACGACGTCCTTCTTGAACTGCTGGCGGAAGTCCATCGCCAGTCGCGCGACCCAGACGCACGCCTCCGGATCGTCACCGTTGACGTGGAAGATCGGCGCACCGACCATCTTCGCGACATCGGTGCAGTACTCCGATGAACGGGAATCGGTCGGTGATGTGGTGAAGCCGATCTGGTTGTTGACGATCATGTGGATCGTCCCGCCGGTTCGGTATCCACGCAGCAGCGCCAGGTTCAGCGTCTCGGCCACCACGCCCTGTCCCGCGAAGGCGGCGTCGCCGTGCAGCATCATCGGCACGATCGAGAATTTTTGGGAACCCTCGACTTCCTCTCCGACGTCCAGCAGGTCCTGCTTGGCGCGGACCAGACCTTCCAGCACCGGGTCGACGGCTTCGAGGTGCGACGGGTTGGCCACCAGGGACACCTGAATGTCGTTGTCGCCGAACATCTGGATGTAATTGCCGGTAGCACCGAGGTGGTACTTGACGTCACCCGAGCCGTGGGCCTGCGACGGGTTCAGGTTGCCCTCGAACTCGCTGAATATCTGTGAGTAGGGCTTACCGACGATGTTGGCGAGCACGTTGAGCCTGCCGCGGTGCGGCATGCCGATGACGACCTCATCGAGGGCGTGCTCGGCGGCCTGGTCGATCGCCGCGTCCATCATCGGGATGACTGTTTCGGCGCCCTCGAGTGAGAACCGCTTCTGGCCAACGTATTTCGTCTGCAGAAAGGTCTCGAACGCCTCCGCGGCGTTCATCCTCGACAGAATGTACTTCTGCTCGGCGACGGTCGGCTTCTCGTGCTTTACCTCGATGCGTTCCTGCAGCCACTTCTGCTGATCGGGCTCGAGAATGTGGGTGTACTCGACACCGACGTGACGGCAGTACGCGTCGCGCAGCAGTCCGAGAACGTCGCGCAGCTTTTTGTGCTCGCCGCCGGCGAAACCGTTGACCTTGAACTCGCGGTCCAGATCCCACAGCGTCAAGCCGTGGCTGTTCACATCGAGGTCGGGGTGGCTGCGGAACCGGGTCTGGTCCAGCCGCAGCGGATCGATATCGGCCATCAGATGGCCGCGGTTGCGGTAGGCCGCGATCAGCTCGAGGACGCGGCCGTTCTTGTCCTCGATCGAATCGGGGTTGTCAGTGCGCCAGCGCACCGGCTCATAGGGGATGCCCAGTTCGCGGAAGATCTCGTCGAAGAAGTCGTCGGACAGCAGCAGTTCGTGCACGGTGCGCAGGAAGTCACCGGACTCCGCACCCTGGATGATGCGGTGGTCGTAGGTCGAGGTGAATGTGACCAGCTTGCCGACGCCCAACTCGGAGATGCGTTCCTGGCTCGCACCCTGGAACTCGGCCGGGTACTCCATCGCACCGACGCCGATGATGGCGCCCTGCCCGCGCATCAGTCGCGGAACCGAGTGCACCGTGCCGATCGTGCCCGGGTTGGTGAGCGAAATCGTCACGCCGCCAAAGTCTTCGGCGGTCAGCTTTCCGTCGCGGGCGCGCCGTACGACGTCTTCGTACGCGGCGAGGAACTGACCGAATCGCATGGATTCGCAGTTCTTGATTCCGGCCACGACGAGCTGGCGGTTGCCGTCCTTGCCCTGCAGGTCGATGGCGAGCCCGAGGTTGACGTGTTCGGGGGTGACCGAGTTCGGCTTGCCGTCCACCTCGGCGAAGTGGCGGTTCATGTTCGGGAACTGTTTGACCGCCTGCACCAGCGCATATCCGATCAGGTGCGTGAACGAGATCTTGCCGCCGCGGGTGCGCTTGAGGTGGTTGTTGACGACGATCCGGTTGTCGATCATCAGCTTGGCCGGGATGGCCCGCACACTGGTCGCGGTCGGCACTTCCAGCGAGGCCGACATGTTCTTGACCACGGCGGCCGCGGCCCCGCGCAGGATCTGAACCTCGGAGCCTTCGGCAGGCGCCGGGGCCGCCGGCTTCGGCTTGGCCGGTGCGGGGGCACTCTTCGTGTCCGCGGCCTTCGGCGCGGGCGCGGGGGCGCTCTTGCTCTCCGTCTTCTTCTCGGCCGTGCTCTCGGCCGGTTTGGGCGGAGGAGGTGCAGGCGCGGGTTCGGGCGGCGTGACCGGCGCAGACGCCCGTTGTCCGTTGCCGGCCTGACTGTCGGTGGTCGGCTCCGGGGAGTAGTCGACAAGGAACTCATGCCAACTCGGGTCTACCGACGAGGGATCCTCGCGGAACTTGCGATACATCTCCTCGACCAACCACTCGTTCTGTCCGAATGGTGAAGGTGAGCTCACGGTAGCTACTCGCCTCGATTCCTTCGCCTCAGGCAAGCGCGCTTGCGCTCGCCTCTCTTGATGTCCTGCATCAACGGGTACCCGCTATCTGCCGCCTAAAGGCTATCCCTCTCCCAGCAGCCAGACCATGACAACGCCCTTATGGTCGTTGTGGTCGGACGCGCACCCGGTGGACGGCTAGTTTCGCGGCGGCGGCAATACATGTATCGCCGCCGGCCAGCGCGGCGGTGGTGCACCGAACGCCTTGCGCGCGTTGGCCACGATGCGCTTGCCCATCAGCCGGTTGCCCACGCCGCCGACGACGGCCCCGATGCCGACCGGCAGCAACTTGCCGAACGCGATCGCCCCGCGCTTGAGCGTGTAGCGCTTGACGAAGTACTTCAGCAGGCGGGAGTTCAGTTGTGACACGGCGGGCAATGGCAACGTCGCCGCCCCGTCGGCGAGCCACGAGCCGCTCGTGCGGCCGGGACCCAGCAGGTCGGCCACCGCGTGCTTGCTGTCCTCACCGACCAGAACCGCCAGCACCAGGGCGCGTCGGCGCTCCCGGTGATCGGCGGGAATGCCATGCACCTCGGCAACGGCCAGTACGTAAACCGACGTCGCCTCCAGGAAGACCACCGTCTCGCCTGCGACGGCCGACATCGCGGCAAGTGTGCCGATCCCGGGGAAGGCAGCCGCGGAGCCGACGGCGGCGCCGCTGGCCATCACCGCGGCGAGGTAGTGCTTCTCGAGCCTGGAGATGATCTCGGCCGGTGTCGCATTGGGGCTCTGCCGTCGGAGGCGCTCGACGTAGGCCTTGACGGCGGGCGCCTGTACGCGGGCGCCGCGTTCGATGATCGCCGTGAGCACCTTCGCCGCAGCGCTCGGACTTTCGTCCGATAGTTGCGGGCAGCTGGCTCTTCGCGCTTGACCGGGCACTCATGTGCGCCTCCCTGTCCGAACGGCTGGCCTTTCAGGCTAGCCCTACGTCAACGCACGACCACCGGCGGCAAGTGCCCGAACGTGATCGCGGTCACTGTCTGAAACTCCGGGAAGAAAATATTGAGAAGCGACGCTAACCATTTTCATGGCAACATCACCTTCCGTGGACTTCGCGCGCGCAGAACCGACCCGCGAGCGTCGGGTGCCGAGCCGCACGCGCCTGATCCTGCTTCTGGGGGTCATGGTCGCCCTTGGCCCGCTGACCATCGACATGTATCTGCCTGCACTGCCCAACATCGCCGACGACTACGGGGTGTCATCGTCAGTCGTGCAGCTCACGCTCACCGGGACCCTGGCAGGTCTGGGCCTGGGCCAATTGATCGTCGGCCCGTTGTCGGACTCGCTCGGCCGGCGACGGCCTCTCATGGCGGGCATCGTGCTGCACATGGTCGCGTCGGTGCTGTGCCTGTTCGCGCCGAATATCGCACTCCTCGGCGTGGCCCGCGGCCTGCAGGGAATGGGGGCGGCCGCAGCGATGGTCGTGGCCTTCGCCATCGTGGGCGATCTGTTCGCGGAGTCGGCCGCCGCGACCGTCATATCCCGATTGATGCTCGTTCTCGGCGTCGCTCCGGTGCTCGCCCCCTCGCTTGGCGCCGCAGTGCTGTTGAAGGCGTCCTGGCACTGGGTTTTCGCGGTGCTGGTGGTGATCGCCGGGGCACTGCTGTTGCTCGCCGCGATGGCGCTGCCGGAGACGCTTGCGGTGTCGCATCGACGACCGCTGAAGCTGCGCGGCATCGCGGCCACCTACGTCGAGGTGCTGCGCGACGTTCGCTTCGTCGTGCTGGTCCTCGTCGCCGCGCTCGGCATGTCCGGATTGTTCGCCTACATCTCCGGCGCTGCGTTCGTGCTGCAGGACCGGTTCGGCCTGGACCAGCAGGCCTTCGCGCTGGTGTTCGGTGCCGGCGCCGTCGCGCTGATCGGCGCCACACAGTTCAACGTGGTGTTGTTGCGCCGCTTCGCACCGCAGACCATCGCGCTGTGGGCGCTGGCCGCAGCGTCGGCCGCAGGCGTCGTCTTCGTGGGTCTTTCGGCGGCCCGCGTCGGTGGACTGCTCGGCTTCGTCCTTCCCGTGTGGGCGATCCTTGGGGCGATGGGGCTTGTCATTCCCAACGCTCCGGCGGTCGCGCTGTCCCGTCATCCCGAAGCCGCCGGCACCGCGGCGGCGGTGTTGGGCGCGGCTCAGTTCGGTCTTGGCGCGGCCATCGCGCCACTCGTCGGTGTGCTCGGTAACGACGAGTTCGCGCTCGCGCTCGTGATGACGGTCGGTATGGTGATCGCGTTGTTCGCGTTGGCCCTTACGTTGCGCGTCGGGGCCCGGACGGCCGGCACGACGGCGTCGGAGTCCAAGGACAATGCACCCGACGGGGTCATCGGAGACGCCGTCCCCGAGCCGGCTGACGTCTGAACTGGCACGATCCCGAGATTTGATCGGGATCAGCCACCATCCGCAGCGTCGGCGCAATCGCTAACCAGCTAGTCGATGTGATGTATCAGACCCTGAACCCGCAGCATGACGACCGCGCCACGGCGAACCCGTGGCACGCGTTGTGGGCGATGCTGGTCGGGTTCTTCATGATCCTGGTCGACGCGACCATCGTGTCGGTCGCCAACCCGTCCATCATGGACGGGCTCGGGGCCAGCTACGACTCGGTCATCTGGGTCACCAGCGCCTACCTTCTCGCCTACGCGGTTCCCCTGCTCGTGGCGGGCCGACTCGGCGACCGGTTCGGACCGAAGAACCTGTATCTGCTCGGTCTGACGGTGTTCACCGTCGCATCGCTGTGGTGCGGGCTGGCCGACAGCATCGGCATGCTGATCGTCGCCCGGGTCGTGCAGGGCTTCGGGGCCGCGCTGCTCACGCCGCAGACGTTGTCGACGATCACGCGCATCTTCCCCGCCGACCGCCGCGGAGTGGCGATGAGCCTGTGGGGAGCCACAGCGGGCGTGGCGACCCTGGTCGGACCGCTGGCCGGCGGCCTGTTGGTCGACGGTCTGGGTTGGCAGTGGATCTTCTTCGTCAACGTGCCGGTCGGCATCGTCGGCGTGCTCCTGGCGCTGCGGCTGATTCCCCAACTGGACACTGTCAAGCAGCGATTCGATCTTCTCGGTATGGCGCTGTCCGGCGTCGGCATGTTCATGATCGTGTTCGCCCTGCAGGAGGGGCAGTCACACGACTGGGCGCCGTGGGTGTGGGGCACGATCGCCGGCGGCATCGGCTTCATGGCCGCGTTCCTGTTCTGGCAGTACGTCAATCCCAATGACCCACTCGTCCCGCTGCGCATCTTCGCCGACCGCGACTTCTCGCTGTCCAACATCGGCGTGGCCACAATCGGGTTCGTCGTGACAGCGATGATCGTGCCGGTGATGTTCTACGCCCAGCAGGTGTGTGGCCTTTCGCCGACGCGTTCGGCGCTGATGGTTGCCCCGATGGCCATCGCATCGGGCGTGCTCGCACCGTTGGTCGGCAGAATCGTCGACAGGTCCCATCCGCGCCCGGTGATCGGCTTCGGCTTCTCGCTGGTGGCGATTTCGATGACGTGGCTGTCCATCGAAATGACGCCCGACACCCCGATCTGGCGGGTGGTGTTGCCCTTGACGGTCACCGGCGTCGGTATGGCGTTCATCTGGTCGCCGCTGGCAGCGACCGCCACCCGCAATCTGCCGCCGCATCTGGCAGGCGCGGGCTCCGGCGTCTACAACACCACCCGTCAGGTCGGTTCCGTGCTGGGCAGCGCGGGGGTGGCCGCGTTCATGTCCTGGCGAATCAGCGATCAACTGCCGCGGGCGGCGGGGGAGCCCCCGGGCGGCGGCGGCGCGGCGACGCAGCTGCCCGCATTCCTACAGGCACCGTTCGCCGCGGCCATGTCCCAGACCCTGCTGCTGCCGGCGTTCTTGGCGTTGTTCGGGGTCGGCGCGGCGCTGTTCTTCCTCGGTTTCGGCGCCACGCGACCGGCGGCTTTCGACGTCGCCGTCGGCGACCAGGACCGCGACGATGCGGCCGAATACGGCGACGACGAAGGATTCGCCGACGACCACGACGAGTACGTCGAGTACACGGTGTCGTGGCACGACGCGGCACCGGTGACGCGCAATGCCAGCAGATGCTGAGCCGAATACCGAGCCGATGGCGTCTCGGACCCCGCAGGTGTTGCACGCGCCCGCAGACGTGTGGCACGACGAGCCGGTCGAATCCTGGCGCCATGTGACCGAGGGCCAGGATCCGGACTACGAACCGCGGCGCACGATTCTGGACCTTCTGCAAGCCGAGGAACCGCCTGCGCGACCGGCGCCGGCTGCCGGACCGATCGGTTTCGCGCACAATGGGTTTCACGTCGACGACTCGGCCGGTCGTCATCGGGCCGGGGGTGACTACGAGCGGGCGTCGCGGCACAGGTTGCGGGAGGACGAACACGAGGCGCGTCCGTTCTGGTTCGAGTCCAGCGGAAAGCATTCCCGCGACGACCCCGACGAAAGTTCGGTCCACGGCAGGCATTCGACGCCTTTGCGTGACTAGCCGAAGAGCACCGCGGGGTTGAGATAGCCGGTGGGATCGAACGCCGCCTTTACCGCCCGCATTGCCGCGATGTCGGCTTCGGTGCGCGACATCGCGACGTAGTCGCGTTTGCGCGTGCCGACGCCGTGCTCGGAACTGACGTTGCCGCCCAGACGCGAGATCAGCGCCATCATCGCCGAGTACAGCTCGTGCTCGGAGTCGGCGTCCAGCGCGCACCGCACCAGATTGAGATGCAGATTGCCCTCGCCGACGTGACCGAACAACACCGGGATCGCATTCGGGGCGTGCTTGCCGACGAGCTCGACGGCTTGGCTCTCGAACGCCGGAATCACTGAAAGAGGCAGCGAGACATCGAATTTCAGTGGTGGGCCGTATACGCCGAGCACCTCGGCGACGGTCTCGCGCACCTGCCAGAGCCGCTGCTGCGCGGCTGCGTCGACGCCGACGGCGGGTTCGCCGACCAAGCGCGCGTCTTCGAGCGCCTCGGCGAGGCGCTCGGTCTGCTCGGTATCGCCGGCCAATTCGATCAGCAGCTGCCACGCACCGGCGACGGGTGCGGACACGCCGGCGTGCTCGGCGGTGAGCGCGCTCGCGCGGGCGTCGATCAACTCCAGCGCCGCGATGCCGTCCATCTCGCGGAAGGTGCGACCCGCCTCGACGAGTGCATCGAGATCCGCGAACCCGCAGATCGCAGTCACCCGGCTTCTCGGTGCGGGATGCAGCCGCAGGTCCAGGCTGGTGATGACACCGAGCGTGCCCTCGGCGCCGATGAACAGCGAGGCCAGGTCGTAGCCGGTGTTGTCCATGCGCACCTGGCTGTGGCGGCTCACCACTGTGCCGTCGGGAAGCGCCACGTCCAGGCCGATGACCTGTTCGCCCATGTTCCCGTACCGGACCGTGCGCAGCCCGCCGGCATTCGTCGATGCCATACCGCCGACAGTCGCGGAATCGCGGGCGGCCAGATCGACACCGAAAACCAGCCCGGCCGCCGACGCCGCCCGCTGCACGTCTGCCAGCGGGACGCCTGCGCCCACCCGGATACGTCGTTCCAGGACATCGACGTCGTCGACATCGCGCAGGCGCTCGGTCGACAACAGCACGTCGTCGTGCTCGGGCACCGTGCCGGCCACCAGCGAGGTTCGCCCACCCTGAACGGTGACGTACGCGCCCGCGTCGCGGCACTCGCGCAGCACCGCCGCGACCCCGTCGGCCGAGCCCGGCCGCACGAGCAGACCGGCACGGCCGCGGTACCGCCCGGTGTGGTCCACGCTGCGGCCGTCGAGCACGTCGGAGTCGGTGCTGACGTGGGCGGGCCCGACGATTCGCACCAGCCGCTCGGTCAGCGCTTCGGTCACCCCGTGGGTCTATCACACGAGCGCAGCGACAGGAACGCGCCCAGCTCGACGAGGCGGTCGGGGGTGCCCGGCAAGTACTCGGTCAGCAGCGGTGAGTGCACGATGACGCTGAGATACTTGGCCCGACTGACCGCAACGTTGAGCCGATTCCGGTTGAGCAGGAAACGCGATTCCGCGAGGAACATCGTCGGCCGAAGATGCGGTCATCGATATGAAGACCACCGGCGCCTGCCTGCCCTGGAACTTGTCGACGGTACCCACCTCGACGCCCGGTCAGACCCGCGCTCGTCGAGGCGTCGACGCAACATGACGACCTGTGCGTTGTAGGGCGTCACGACCAGTACGTGCTCGGCAGCCAGCGGCCCAGTGCCGTCTTCGTCGGTCCATGCGGTGCCGAGCAGGCCGCGGACCTCGGCGACGATGGCGTCGGCTTCCTCGGGGCTGGCGGTGGAGTTGCCGTCGTGCTCGACGGTGAGCACGCGCACCCCGGGCAGCTGCCCGTCGAGGCTGCGCGCCGCGGTCACCGCGCCGTGCGATTGCAGTCTGCCGTCATAGGACAGTCGCGATACCGCCGTGCACACCGCCGGGTGCATGCGATAGGACCGATCGAGGAAGTAACCCAGTTCGGCTGGCAGCGTGTGGCTTCCGTCGATGAGCCAGCCCAGGGCCGACGTGTCGACGGGTTCGGGGTGGGTGCCCTGACTGACCTGTGGCAGCTGTTGCGGATCGCCGAGCAACATCAGGTTTCGGGCCGAAGGAGCGACGGCGATGGTGTTGGCGATGCTGTACTGACCGGCCTCCTCGATGACGAGCAGATCGAGGGAGAGGCGCGGAACCCGTCCGGCGTTGGCGAAATCCCAAGCAGTGCCGCCGATCACGCAGCCTGTCCGTGGTTGGCGATGAATGCCGGGTAGTCCTTCTCGTCGACCTCGCGTCCACAGGGCATCCGCACTCTTCTTCTTACCCACCCGATCCCGGTCGACACCTGCAGCGATCACGCAGCTGAGCAGGTTCTCCACCACGGCGTGCGACTGTGCGACGACGCCGATGCGCCACGCCGTGCTCGTTGACCAGTCGCGCGATGACCGCTCGCCGACGTGAACGTCTTCCCGGTGCCGGGCGGACCGTGCACGGCGAGGTAGGACGAATCGAGGTCGAGTAACGCCGAGGTGATGTCGTCGGCGATCACCCCGTTGCGGGGAAGCTCACCACCGCTGATGGTGCGGGGCGGGCGCCGCAACAGGATGTCGGTCACCGCGTCGGCACGGCAGATTGGGCAGGCCGGCGGCCGACGTCGGCCGCGGTCTGTTCGATCGAATCCTGCAGGGGTTTCGTGGGTATCAGCGATCCCGGGCGTCAGGGCGAACGGCAGCTGGCTGAAGGTGTCCGCATCCTTGGGTCGTCGCTCGAGGATCAGGACCTCGGTCGGCGCCTCGGGGTTGTCGCACCCGAGGACCGAGACCGAGCCGAAGCCACGGCGGTCAGGGTCATCGGAAAGGCCGGCTAGGTGCGGGCGGGTCGTACAGCGCGAACATGCCGCTCGCCAGTTCACCGTTCGCGAGCGTGCCGGTCAATCGGACATGCCGCTGCGGTTTGCGCGCCTTGGGTGGCTGGTGCCAGTCCTTGACGATCTCGGCCTCGTCGGCGATGAACACATCGCTGTTGTCCGCCCATTCATCGACGGGATTGTTGACACGGTCGAAGTGACTCCACCAGAACGGCTTGTCCTCGCGGCGGTGAAAGCCCCTGGCGGCGGCGACCATGGCCACCGCGGTCTGTTCGGCGGTCCGCGGTTCCACGCCGTCGCCCGCGAACTTGCGCAGCTTGCGTTCGAGATCGTCGCCGAGCTCGATCACGTCGTCGTCGCGCACCGGCTGCGGCCCGCGCGGCGGGACACCGGATTCGATGGCGCGGGCCATCATCCAGTCGCGCAGGCGGCGTGTCGACCGGCAGTCGTAGACGTTGTAGTCCTCGATCTCCTTGAGCACGGCGGCCGCTTCGTCGGCCCGGCCCTCGTCGCGCAGCGCGCAGTAGCGCGCGTACTGCGTGATGGAGTCGGCGGCGGTGGTCACCTCGCCGCCGCGCAGCTCGTTGCCCATGTAGAGCGGTTCCAGCGATTTGATGCTGTAGTTCTCGGTACCGACCCGGATGCTCTTGCGCACCAACGGATATAGGTCGACCAGAATGCCGTTGCGCAGCAGTTCGTCGACGTCGTTCTCGCCGACCCCGTATCGGCCGGCCAGCCGCAGCAGCGTGCTCTTCTCGTAGGCCGCGTAGTGGTAGATGTGCATACCCGGGTAGCGCTTCAGCCGCTTGCGGACCATGGCCAGGAAGTCGGTCAGCGCCTTGCGTTCACTGGCACGGTCGTGCGCCCAGAACGGGTGGAATTCGTCCGTCGTGGCCGGCGAGCCGGCCGATCCGGTGGCAGTGAGGACGCCCCACAGGTATTCCAGTCCCCATTCCTTGCCGTCGACGGTCCACAGCGGATCGCCCTCGAAGTCGAAGAACAGGTCGCCCTTGTTCGGCGTCGGGCAGCACCATCAACGGCTGCGCATCGATGACGTCGTAGGCCGGCTTGCCGTTGACCTTCGGGGTCAGCTGTAGCCGCGCCTGCGCCGTCAGCGCCGCGACGGTGCGTCCCGCCAACTCGGGTACAGGACCGGTGTGCCCGGCGAGCTCGGCAACAGTGGTGATGCCCGCGTCGATCAGACGTGCCCGCTGGCTCACTCGCATGTTCGCGACGAGCAGCAGGTCGTCATGGGCGCGGACTTGAATCTCGCACTCCGGGCACCGGAAGCACGCCCGCACGTCCTCGTTCTCCCACGTGACCGCGGCGCCGCCCGCGAGGTGGTCGTCGAGCAGCCGTTGCAGGCCGGTGCGCCTGCTGAGGTACACGGGAAGCAGCTCGTCGACGCGATATCTGGCGGTCGCGCCGTCGCCGAGCACCAACTCGACCTCGGGCGCCACCGGTACCCCCGCGCCGGGCCAGGGTGTCGGCGTAGGCGGCGAGCTGCAGGAGGGCCTCCACCTTCACCGAGCGTGCGAGCTTGGTGTCCCGCAGCCGGTAGTGGTCGCCGTCCAGGACCAGGAAGTCGGCGAAACCGACGAATCGGCCGTCGAACATCGCGGCCTGGTAGATCGCCGGCGCCCGGCGTTCGACAGCGCGCATGGTCGCGTCGGCCGCCGCGGTCAGCCCGTCGACGGTGTACTGGGGCCGGCCGATGACCGCAACGTTCTCCTCGGCCATTTCACGAAGCTCGTCGAGGTGGCGCTGCTCGTGTTGGTCGCCGAGCGTGACCGTGCGGGCGAGTAATTCGTCTTCGACGCAGACCTTGGGTCCCCGGCCGAGCTTGGCGTCGAATGCGCGCAGCAAGGCGTACTCGCAGCGGGAGGCCGCGGCGAGGTCGGATGCGCTGTAGATGACTAGGTCGTCAGAGACGAACACGTGCCCAACTGTATGTGAGCGCTGCGACACCTCACCTCAGGCGCGAACGCAACTAACCCGTGTTGCCGATCAGCTCCACTCCGTTGCCGTTCCAGCGGAACCGCACGACGCTGTCCAGCCCGGAAACTCCGTTCGAGTACCGCAGTGCGACGGTGTCGCCGGTGGTCACGGCGTTGTCAATGCCGTTGAAGCCGTACGTATCCGGCACCCCGCTGGGGATGAACTGGCCGAGATGGAACATCACGGCGCGGGTGTTCGGGTTCTCCCTATTGGTGTTGGCCTTCACGATCACCACCGACAGCTTCGCGCACTCGTTGTAGTTTCCCGCCAGCGGCTCGGGGCTCCAGCCCTGATTGCTTCGCGGATCACGCGGCAACTCCGACACCGCGCTCGCGATCTCGGGTGCGGCCAGGTTGACGTCGCACGGATCGGCCTCGGCGGCTTCGGCGGCCTGGGGCGAGCGCGGGCCCGCGGGGATCGGCGCAGCCGGGGGAGCCGTGGCGACGTGGCGGCGCCGTCGGCCCAGGGGTTTTGGAGGCGGTGGAGTCGCTCGAACCGCACCCGGCAACTGCCGATGCCACTCCCATCGTCACCACGCAAATCACCGCCACCGACTTCACCTGGGGCACGGTACCGAAACCCGGCAGCGCGATCGGGCAGGCCGCGCGGCGGGTCGGGCAGCTGACGGGCACTAGACTCATCGACTGATGACGCCCTCCGACCCGGATGCGGACCGGGCAGATCCGACTGCCGATCTGACCTTCGACGACCTGCAGATACACCCTTCGGTGCTGCGGGCGGTCAGCGACGTCGGATACGAGTCGCCGTCGGCAATCCAGGCCGCCACCATCCCGCCGATGATGGCCGGCTCCGACGTCGTCGGTCTGGCCCAGACGGGCACCGGCAAGACCGCGGCCTTTGCCATCCCGATCCTGTCGAAGATCGATCCCGCCAATAAGTCCACGCAGGCGTTGGTGCTGGCGCCCACACGTGAGCTGGCCTTGCAGGTCGCCGAGGCGTTCAGCCGCTACGGTGCGCATCTGCCGCAGATCAACGTGCTGCCGATCTACGGCGGCTCATCCTATGGCCCCCAGCTGGCGGGGCTGCGGCGCGGCGCACAGGTGGTCGTCGGGACCCCGGGCCGGGTGATCGACCACCTGGAGAAGGGCACGCTGGACCTCACTCACCTCGACTATCTGGTGCTCGACGAGGCCGACGAGATGCTCCAGATGGGGTTCGCCGAGGACGTCGAGCGCATCCTCGCCGACACTCCCGAGTACAAGCAGGTGGCGTTGTTCTCGGCCACGATGCCGCCGGGCATCCGCAAGATCACCAAGAAATATCTGCACGACGCCGTCGAGGTGTCGGTCAAATCGAAAACCGCCACTGCAGAGAACATCACGCAGCGCTACATCCAGGTGGCCGGCCCACGGAAGATGGACGCCCTGACCCGTCTGCTCGAGGTCGAGCCGTTCGAGGCGATGATCGTCTTCGTCCGCACCAAGCAGGCCACCGAGGAGGTCGCCGAAAAGCTCCGGGCGCGTGGCTTCTCGGCCGCCGCGATCAACGGCGACATTGCGCAGGCGCAGCGCGAGCGCACGATCGCGGCCCTGAAGGACGGGTCCGTCGACATCTTGGTGGCCACCGATGTCGCGGCCCGCGGGTTGGACGTCGAACGCATCTCGCACGTGCTGAACTACGACATCCCGCACGACACCGAGTCGTATGTGCACCGCATCGGGCGCACCGGCCGTGCGGGCCGCTCGGGGCAGGCGCTGCTGTTCGTGTCCCCACGCGAGCGGCACATGCTCAAGTCCATCGAAAAGGCGACCCGTCAACAGCTCACCGAGGCCGAACTGCCCACGGTCGACCACGTCAACGCACAACGCGTGGCCAAGTTCTCGGACTCCATCACCGATGCCCTCGGCGCGCCCGGTTTCGAATTGTTCCGGCGGATGATCGAGGACTACGAGCGCGAGCACGACGTCCCGATGGTGGACATCGCAGCCGCGATTGCGGCGCAGTCGCGCGACGGCGAGCAGTTCCTGATGTCGGAGCCGCCGCCGGAGAAGCGCCGCGAGCGGCCCGACCGCCCCGACCGCGGGCCCAAGCACGCACGCGAACGGCGGGGCGACTTCGCCACCTACCGCATCTCGGTGGGCAAGCGGCACAAGGTGATGCCGGGTGCCATCGTCGGCGCCATCGCGAACGAGGGTGGCCTGAATCGCAGCGACTTCGGGCACATCTCGATACGGCCCGACCATTCGCTGGTGGAACTGCCGGCCACGCTGTCCCGCGAAACCATGAAAGCCCTTGAGCGCACCCGTATTCAGGGCGTTCTGATCAATCTGCAGCCCGATCGTCCGCCACGAAAAGGCGGGAAACCCGGCCACAAATCCAAATGACCCTGTCGAACAACGTCGACGCACAGGGTGGCCTGGAATCCGTCGGTCGGCCCGAGCGGGTCGCATCGCTCACGGGAATACGTGCGGTGGCAGCACTTCTCGTCATGCTCACCCACGCCGCGTACACCACGGGTAAGTACACGCACGGTTACGCCGGCCTGGTGTACTCGCGCGCGGAGATCGGTGTGCCGATCTTCTTCGTGCTATCCGGGTTCCTGCTCTTCGCGCCGTGGGTGAAGGCTTCCGCGCGCGAGCCGCGACGGCGCTGCGCCGCCGTCGGTGCGCCGCTACGCCTGGCACCGGGTGCGACGCATCATGCCGGCCTACGTCGTCACGGTGCTGGCGGCCTATCTGCTGTACCACTTCCGCACGGCAGGGCCCAACCCCGGGCACACCTGGGAAGGCCTGTTCCGCAACCTGACGCTGACCCAGATATACACCGACAACTACCTGTATTCGTTTCTGCACCAAGGACTTACGCAGATGTGGAGCCTGGCGGTCGAGGCCGCCTTCTACGTCGTCTTGCCGGTGCTGGCCTATTTGCTGCTGGTGGTGCTGTGCCGGCGGCGGTGGCGGCCGGGACTGTTGTTGGCGGGCCTCGGCGGGCTGGCGTTGATTACCCCGGCATGGCTGATCCTCGTGCACACCACCGACTTCCTGCCCGACGCTGCGCGGCTGTGGCTGCCGACATACCTCGTGTGGTTCATCGGTGGCATGGTGCTCGCGGCGCTGCAGCCGCTTGGTGTACGTGCGTATGCCCTCGCGTGCATTCCGCTCGCGGTGGTCTGCTACTTCATCGTGTCCACTCCGATTGGAGGCGCTCCCACCACGTCACCGGCGGAGCTGCGTGAGGCCTTGGTGAAGGTGGGCTTCTACGCCGTGATCGCCACACTGATGGTGGCGCCACTGGCGTTGGGGGACCGCGGACTCTACGCGAGGTTCCTCGCGTCGAAGCCGATGGTCTTCCTCGGTGAGATCTCGTACGAGATCTTCCTGATCCATCTGTTGACGATGGAACTGGTGATGGTCGAGGTCGTCCGATACCCGATCTACACGGGCTCGATGTGGAATCTGTTCATCGTCACGTTCGTGGTCACGGTGCCGCTGGCCTGGCTGTTGCACCGCTTGACCCGCGTGCGCCCCACCTGAGATTGTGTTAGGGACCCTAACTTACAGGCCGGCGACAACCGCACCACCCGTCCGGTCGCCAAGGTGTTGCGCGAGTACTACGGCATTCTGCGCAAATCCATGAAGGCGCAGGCCTATTGGGTGGCTTGAGGGTGACGAACCCGTCGGTGACCCATTCCTGACGTGCGCGCTGAAACGCGGCGCGACCGGTCCGGCCCGCATAGGCTGGCGCCCGCGGTCCCGAGAAGGTGGATCAAGAGGTTGAGAGGACGTCAATGCCAAGCCCGTCAACGCACACCAATGGTCAGTCGGACGCAGCGGCGGGTGAGGTCCGGCGCGACATCCTGCCCATTCCGGATGTCGCGCATGTGGGACTGACGACGTATGACGCGAAAGACCCGGACACCAGCTATCCGCCGATCAAGGACGTGCGCCCGCCCGCGACGGCCCCGAACGTGGTCGTCATCCTGATCGACGATGTCGGGTTCGGCGCCAGCAGCGCGTTCGGTGGGCCCTGCCAGACGCCCAACTTCGAGAAGCTGGCGGCGGGCGGGTTGAAGTACAACCGGTTCCACACCACGGCGTTGTGTTCGCCGACGCGCCAGGCGCTGCTGACCGGTCGCAACCACCATTCGGTGGGCATGGGCAACATCACCGAAACCGCCACCGCGGCACCGGGCTATACCTCGGTGCTGCCGAACACCAAGGCGCCGCTGGCGTTGACCCTGAAGCTCAACGGATATTCGACGGCACAGTTCGGCAAGTGTCACGAGGTACCGGTGTGGCAGACCAGTCCCGGCGGGCCCGTTCACCGCGTGGCCGACGGGCGGCGGCGGGTTCGAGTACTTCTACGGCTTCATCGGCGGCGAGAACAATCAGTGGGATCCGGCCCTGTACGAGGGCACCACCCCGATCGAACCGCCGAAGACGCCCGCCGAGGGCTATCACCTCACCGAGGATCTGGCCGACAAGGCGATCAACTGGGTGCGCCAGCAGAAGGCGCTGTTGCCCGACAAGCCGTTCTTCATGTACTTCGCACCCGGCGCCACCCACGCGCCGCACCAGGTGCCCGCCGGAGTGGATCGAGAAGTACAAGGGCAAGTTCGCCCACGGCTGGGACAAGCAGCGCGAGATCACCTTCGAGCGGCAGAAGGAACTGGGTGTCATCCCGCCCGATGCGGTGCTGACGCCGCGGCATCGCGGAGATCCCGGCCTGGGACGACATGGACCCGGCGCTGCAAGCCCGTGCTCGAGCGCGAAATGGAGGTGTACGCCGCGTTCATGGAGCACACCGACCATCACGTCGGCCGGTTGCTCGATGCGATCGAACCGGTGCTGGACGACACGCTCGTCTACCTGATCGTCGGCGACAACGGCGCGTCCGCGGAGGGCACGCTGCAGGGTGCGTTCAACGAGATGGCCAACTTCAACGGGATGGCCGACATCGAGACCCCCGAGTTCATGATGTCGAAGATCGACGAGTTCGGTGGCGAGGGTTCCTACGGCCACTACGCGGTCGGCTGGGCGTGGGCGATGGACTCGCCGTATCAGTGGACCAAGCAGGTGGCATCGCACTGGGGCGGCACCCGCAACGGCACGATCGTGCACTGGCCCAAGGGAATCAAGGAAAAGGGCGGCCACCGCAACCAGTTCAGCCACGTCATCGATGTCGCGCCCACGGTGCTGGAGGCGGCGGGCATCCCGGCGCCGACGATGGTCAACGGGGTGATGCAGAGCCCGTATGAGGGCACCAGCATGTTCTACAGCTTCAACGACGCCGATGCTCCTGAGCGGCACCAGACGCAATACTTCGAGATGTTCTGCAACAGAGGCATTTACCACAAGGGTTGGAGCGCGGTGACCAAGCACCGCACGCCGTGGGCGATGGGCGGCCAGGCGATGCCCGCGTTCGACGACGACGTCTGGGAACTCTACGACGGCAACAGTCGACTGGACGCAGGCGCAATGACCTATCCAAGGAGAACCCGGAGAAACTGCATGAGCTGCAGCGCCTTTGGCTGATCGAGGCGGTCAAATACAACGTGCTTCCGCTCGATGACCGTCAGATCGAGCGTATCAATCCCCGCAACCGCGGGGCGGCCGTCGCTGATCAAGGGCAACAGCCAGTTGCTGTTCCGCGGCATGGGGCGGCTGTCGGAGAACAGCGTCGTCGACATCAAGAACAAGTCGTTCGCGGTCACATCGGAAGTTGACGTGCCCGCCGACGGTGCCGAGGGTGTGATCATCGCCCAGGGCGGTCGATTCGGCGGCTGGAGCCTCTACGCCAAGGACGGTCGGGCCAAGTTTCACTACAACGTGCTGGGAATCAAGTCCTACGACATCGAGGCGACCGACCCGTTCCGACCGGCACTACCCAGGTGCGCATGGAGTTCGACTACGACGGCGGCGGCATGGGCAAGGGCGGCAATGTGACGCTCTACTACGACGGCAAAGAGGTCGGCAGCGGCCGTGTCGAGCAGACCCAGGGCTTCATCTTCTCCGCCGACGAGACGACGGACGTCGGCCGACGAGTCCGGCACCACTGTCAGCCCGGACTACACCGCCCACACCAGCAAGTTCAGCGGCAAGATCGACTGGGTGCGGATCGACCTCGGCGAGGACGCCAAGGACGCCGACCACTACATCGAGCCCGACGAACGCTTCCGGATCGCGATGGCGAGGCAATAGTCGTCAGGACCGCCGTACCCGGCATCGTGCCGGTCTCATGTCGGAACTGACACGGAATACTGTTCGCGCAGCACCCTTTTGAGGATCTTACCTGTCGGGTTTCGTGGAATGGTCTCGGCGAAGATCACCTTTTTCGGCATCTTGTAGCGCGCGAGTCGTGTTCCGCAGAACTCGACGATTTGTTGCTCGCTGACCTCGCTCTGGTCGGCAACGACTATGGCGCAGGCGATCTCGCCCCATTTCTCGTCGGCCAAGCCGATGACCGCCACCTCGTTGACCCCGGGAATGCCGATGATCACGCTCTCGATCTCGGCGGGGTAGATGTTCTCGCCGCCGGAAATGATCATGTCCTTCAGCCGATCCTTGATGTAGAGATAACCCTCCTCATCGATTTCGCCGATGTCACCGGTACGGAACCAACCGTTGTCGAAAGCGGCGCGGGTGGCGTCCGGGCGATTCCAATACTCCTTGAGCAGAATGTCGGACTTGATCACGACTTCGCCTTCCCCGCGTTCACTGATCAGCCCATCGTCGCTGCGCACGCGAACGTCGGTGAACATGGTGGCACGTCCGGCCGAGCCGGCCTTGCGCAGCGCGTCGTCGCTGAGCAGTAGGGTGCCGCCGCCGCACGATTCGGTGAGCGCGTAGCCCTGCACGACCTCCATGTGCTTGGCGGCATAGAGCTTGATCAGGGCCTCCGGCATGGGTGCACCGCCGGTGATGAAGTAGCGGAAGTCCGGCGCGTCGAGTTCGGCGAACTCGGGCACCTGGCGCATGAAGTTCAGGATCGCCGGCACCGCACCACCGATGGAAACCCGTTCATCGACGATCAGTGACCACACCTTCGTCGCGTCGAACTGCGGCATCGAGATCAGGCTGACGCCGCGCATGGCACAGAAGATGACCGTCGTCAACGCTGCCACGTGGAACATCGGCAGGGGTAGCAGTAGGCGGTCCTGGTAGCGCACATCGACCGTCGAGCACCCAGGAACTCGCCGCCGAGTGCACCGAGTCGTGGGTATGCACCACTCCCTTTGGATGTCCGGTGGTGCCCGATGTGTACATGATGAACAGGTTGTCGGCGCCGCCGCATTCGCCGGCCGGCTCGTCGGCAGCCGCGGCCGAAAGGTGTTCGCCCAGCGCGTCAGTGCTGCCCCCTGCCGGTACCCAATGGCTGACGGTGCAGGATGAGTCGGCATCCGACTTGATGGCGTCGACTACCGCCGCCAACTCCGCGCCGTAGATCACCACCTTGCTGCCGCTGTCGGACAGAATGAAATCCAGCTCAGGCGCCGCAAGGCGGGTATTGAGCGGAACCGCCACGGCCCCGATCTTGGCGGCGCCGTAGAACAGGCAGCAGAACTCGACGCTGTTGGGCATCAGTAACCCCACCCGGTCACCTTCGCCGATCCCGAGCGAGCTGAGCACGTTGGCGCACCGGTTCGCCAGTGCGTTCAGCTCTGCGTAATTCATTCGCACGTTGGTCGATGGTTCGACGTACGCCTCGAGCTGCGGAGAAACCGTCGCCCGCTGTCTGAGCATGGCGCCGATGTTCTTCATGGGGTTCTCGACTTCCGTGTCGTGCTTGACGTCTCATCAGCGAGCTCGATCTCGTTGTGTCTAGCGGCGATTTGGAGTGACTGGAAGGCCCGCTCCATGAGTTCGGCAAGCCGGGAGGGCTCGTGCACCGCTTCCGGCGCCGCGCCGACGGCGATGCACAGCCCAGAGCCGAAGCTGGCAAAGGTGACGTTGAGTCCGGCGCCGGGAGGCACGATGGGCAGGCCTCGGAATGCCACCAGCGGCGCGCCGGCGAGGTAGAGCTGTTCGCTGGGCCCCTTCATATTCGATATCACCAGGTTGGCGCTCGGCACCTTTCCGAGCCAGGGCACGGCATCCGCCATGGTGAGGCTGCCAAGCAATAAGAGCGCATAGACCTGGCGCGACGTCGTTTGCATGCTGCGCCCTTTGTCCTTTGCGCGCATCGTCGCAGCGCTTATTTCCTTCAGTCGCTCAAGGGGACTCGCCTCGGGTGCACCCATCGGGATCAGTTCGGCACTTACCTGATTGCCCCCGCCGCCGCCCGACTTGTCACGCAAGGACATGGGCATGAAAGCGACCAGGGGCACGTCAGTGGGAGCCTGGTGTTCGGCGAGGTAGCGATGCAGGGCATCGTCGATGATGGTCATGACCACGTCGTTTATGGAGGTGTCGGTCGCCTTGGCGAGGGCCTTTACGTCGGCGAGCGGCAACTCGACGTCCGCGTAGGCGCGCGCAGCTGACTTCGGAGTGTTATTGAAGAGGGTACGGCGCGCGGTGAAGGGCAAAGACGCCTTGCGCGCCTTCAGGTTCAGTGATTGCGCGCCGAGGTCTGCCACGTCTGCGCCCACGCCGATAACGTCGCTCGGAAGCTTGCTCAGTCCGGTCAGCATGCCTTGCAGCCGCTCGCTGCGCGATACGGTGGTGTCGGTTCGGCGTGGTTTCTCGGCGCTTTCAAACGACATCCAGGGGCCGGCCAGCGTTGTGTCGTCCGGTGAATCACTCAGGAAGTTGCGCATCGCGCGCAGTCCGCCTTCACCGTCGATGAGCGAGTGGTGCACCTTGATCATCACGGCGATACGGCTGTGCTCGATACCGTCGATGACGTAGCACTCCCAAAGCG
Organism: uncultured Actinomycetota bacterium; assembly: GCA_963843135.1. Classification (GTDB taxonomy): domain Bacteria; phylum Actinomycetota; class Actinomycetes; order Mycobacteriales; family Mycobacteriaceae; genus Mycobacterium. Next base: position 126,812 of record CAWJJA010000009.1, on the reverse strand, counting down.
GGTGTCCCCTGTCGAGCAGGCTGGTGTTCAGGAACGAGACCGTTTCGTGAAACTGCTGCATGGAACCCGGTGCTGGAACTGCGATGTGGCGAATGTGGTACTGCATGTCCGGCTCCACGGTTTCCCACGCCGCGACATCTCTTCCGAGCCACTTCAGCTTGTGATTGAAGGGCTTGGCCGCCTCGCTTTGTCGATATGCGTCGAAGAGGCGTGGCCCGAAGGAGGACTCCTGTCCTGGTGGCTTCTCGAAGATGGTGAAGGCGGCCATGTGATTTGGCCGATTGGGTCTTTCCAGCAACAGGAATGACAGATCGGTGGGGCTGATGCGAGTCATGTAGCCATCTCCTTGACGTTGTAGACGAGTGCTACAAGAGCATTCAGGCGGGTGAGCCTGCTTGTGTCGCCCCCGCTCGAGCTAGGGCAAGCAGCTCGTCGAGCGAGGACCGGAAGCCGCGGATCAGCTCCCAGGTATCAGGTACAGCGATGGAGTCGGCAAGGACGCAAAGGTTGAACTGGTCGCAGTAGCTCCAGACGGTCATGTTGAGCGTCGCACCGTGGGAGATCTGGCCGGTGGAGAACCAGTGCTCGACGCGCCAGCGGCCCAGGTACCGCGGCTCCCGCGGCCCGGGCACGTTGGACACGACGATGTTCTTGAACGTGTCGAAGCGGCCCTTGGTCCGCGCGTTGCCACGCGCAAGGCCCGAGATGAGGCGTTCGGGGAGAAGTTCGACCACCGCGCCGATGTCGGCGTCCTTGGTCTTGGCGAAGTGCTCCTTGGTCGCCTCGGCGGCGATGCTCGTCGCGCGCAACCGTTCGAGTGGGTCGGCGATCTGGGCGTGCAGCCAGACGTAGTCGACCGACGAGTAGTTGCCGGGGTGAGCCCGCTCTGCCGCCGGCGTGACGGCGAGCGGCATCGTGGCCACCATCGCCTCGCCGGGCGGTGAGCCGGTCTGCCCGAGGTGATGGCGCACGGCGCCCGCGACACACGCCATGAAGACGTCGTTGATGGTGGCGCCGAGCGTCTTGCTCACCTCCCGAACTTCGGCGAGCGGGAACGTCTCGCACGAGAACCGTCGGCTGCGCGAAAGCCCGACCTGAAATGGGCCCGGCGGTGTGGAGCGGTCGAGGACCGATGGGACGCGGCCCTCACCGCTCTTGGCGAAGTCGCGCTCGATGCGCACCCGATCGCGCAGTGCCCGTGCGGTCGGCACAACTTTGCCGAACCTGGCGGGCAGGTCTCGTAGCGCCCAACCCAGGCGCTGCCTTGACGACGGCAGCGCGTGCGGCGCCCACGGCTGCGGGGACACCGCGGCATCGTCGGGCGTGTCGTTGTAGAACGACGCAAGCATGTCCAGCACGCCGACACCGTCGGAGTAGGCGTGGTGCAGCAGCGTCACGAGGGCGACCCGGCCGTCTTCGAGGCCCTCGACCACCCAGGTCTGCCACAGCGGGCGGTCCCGATCCAGCGGGTGGGCGTAGATCTGTTCGACCAGCGTGCAGAACTCTGCCATCCCGCCGGGAGCGGGACAGACGACTCGGCGCACGTGCGCGTCGAGATCGAAGTCGGGGTCTTCGACCCAGATCGGGTGATGCAGGTTCAGCGGCGTCGGCAGGTACCGCAGCCGGAAGACGGGAAGCAGGTGCACGCGCTCGGAGAACATTCGGCGCGCCTTTGGCCACGACCACCCGTCGGGGTCCGTCGACGGATCGAGGACGCTGATCTTCAGCGTGTGGTTATAGGCGCTGCCGCCATCGAGGTACAACATCAGGGCATCGATGCCGTTGAGTCTTCTCATGGCCTTAAGGCCTCCCCCCGCCCCTGGCGGCGCGGTGTCGCTACGGGCCAGCGTAGGTATCTTCATGTCTTGCACCATCGTTTTCGACAAACCCTCTAGGCATCAGTGGACGATGACGCCGCGGATGTTCTTGCCGTCGCGCAGGTCTTGGTAGCCCTGGTTCACTTCTTCGAGCGTGTAGGTACGCGTGACGAGCTCGTCCAGTTTGAGCTGACCGGCGTCATAGAGACGCAGCAGCCGCACGATGTCGTACTGCGGATTCGATGAACCGAACAGCGATCCCTTGATCGTCTTCTCGTTCAGCGTCAGATCGAGTCCGGAGACGTGTACGGTGAGCGCGGTCGGGTCGGCCATACCGGTGATGACGACGGTGCCGCCCTTGCCGATCGCCGCGGTGGCCGCCGAGACCACCTCTTCGTCGACGGTGCCCACCAGGATCAGCGCCGCGTCGGCGCCCTGTCCCCAGGTGAGCTCGTTGACCTTCTCTGCTGCGCTGGCGGCATCGGCGAACGCATGCGTGGCGCCGAACTTGAGCGCGGTCTCACGCTTGAGTGCCACCGGGTCGACGACCACGACGTACTTGCAACCTGCCGAGATCGCGCCCTGGACCGCATTGATGCCCAGTCCTCCGACGCCGTAGATGACGGCGGTGTCACCGGCGCGCAGATTTCCGGCGTTGACCGCGGTGCCCCAACCCGACGGCACACCGCAGCCGACCAGCACCGCGACCTCCAGCGGCAGCCAGTCGTCCACCTTGACCACCGAGTGCTGTGAGATGGTGGCCCGCTCGGAGAAGGTGCCCAGCATGCACACGGCGCCGAAATCCAAACCCTTGGAGTGCAATCGGAAACTGCCATCCGGCATGCAGCCCTCCAGGATGGTGGCACCCATGTCGCACAGGTTCTGCCGTCCGGTAGAGCAGTAGCGGCAGGTCCCGCAGTTCGGGATGAAGCTGCACACCACGTGATCGCCGGCCTTCACCTTGGTGACGCCAGGGCCGACCTCCTCGATGACCCCGGACCCCTCATGGCCGCCAACGATCGGGTACCGCGGCGGCAATTGGCCGTCAGCGATGTGTAGATCCGAATGGCACAGGCCCGCGGCGGCGTATTTGATCAGCACCTCGCCGGGACCCGGACCGTCGAGATCCAGCTCCATCAGTTCGAACGGCTTACCGGCCTCGAGCATTACTGCAGCAGTGGTTTTCATTGATACGCCCCTTTTCTCGTCACTTCGCCCACGGGAAGAATTTCGACGCCGCGGCGGCGATGACCCGCTGATACCCTGAGCCCGTGATCCGGGCAAACAGATCGACCGCCTTTGCCTCCAAGCCGATGACGATCCGCGCGTGGCCCTTGGCGACGCCGTTGACGATGGTCTTTGCTGCCATTTCGGGCGAATGGATGAGGAGCCACTTGTCGTAGAAGTCCGCCAGGGTCCGCTGATCTTCCCCCTGGGCGACGGTCGCGTTGCGCGCCACCGCGGTCTTGACACCGCCGGGATGTACGCAGGTCACCTTGACCGGATGCTTGCCCACCAGCATCTCCTGGCGCAACGCCTCGGTGAACCCGCGTACGGCGAACTTGGCGGCGTTGTAGGCGCTCTGGCCGGGTACCGCGATCAAACCGAACAGGCTCGAGGTGTTGACGATATGCCCGTCACCAGACGCGATCACGTGCGGCAGAAAGGCTTTCGTGCCGTTGACGACCCCCCAGAAGTCGACGTCCATCACCCGCTCGATGTCCTTGAACTCGGACGTGTCGACGTTGCCGTTGTAGGCGATGCCGGCGTTGTTGTAGACCTGGTTGACCGTGCCGAAGTGTGCGACGACCTCGTCGGCGTAGGCCAGGACGGCCTCGCGTTCGGCAACGTCGAGTTTGTCGGATTTCACGCTTGCGCCGAGGGCTTGGGCCTGGCGAACGGTTTCGGCGAGTCCGGCCATGTCGACGTCGGACAGCGCGAGCTTCGCGCCCTTCTGGGCCAGATTGAGCGCCAATGCTCTGCCGATACCGGACCCTGCTCCGGTGATGACAGCGACTTTTCCTGCGAATGAGCTCATTCCGTTGTGACCTTTCGTAGTTGAGGCTTGGAACGTTTAGGCGGCGATGCGGCTTCGCGAAGTTTCGCGCCGAGGTCGGCAACCGCGTCGCGTGCTTCGGGGAGCAGGCTGACCTGGAGGTGGAAGTCGTGCCACATGCCATCAAACCGGCGATGGTCGAGGGTCGTCTTCGACGCGGTGCAGGCAATTTCGATCTTGTCCGCATCGGCGGAGATCGGATCGTCGCCTGCGGTCTGCATGACGATCGGTGGCAGGCCGGTCATGTCGCCGTAGACCGGGGAGATGCCGGGTGATTTGGGGTCGGCGGACCCGACATAGCGCGGTGCCCATTCGGCACACATCGACGGAAGGATCAGCGGATCGCGCAGTACCGGCCGCTTCTGGTCGACGTCGATCGCGAGATCGGCCCATGGGCAGATCAACCCGAGCGCTGCCGGAAGGGCGATTCCGCGATCGCGTAATGCCATAGCGAGCGCCAGCGTCAGTCCGCCGCCGGCTGAATCTCCGGCAATGACGGTGGTTCTCGGGTCGAGCCCGTTATCGAGCAGCTCAGAGTAGACCGCGACCATTTCCTCGAGAGCGACCGGGTACTGCGCATCCGGCGCGCGCGAGTAGTCGGGAACCAGCGCCGCCATCCCGGCCGTCACGGCCAGGTGCGCGGCCACGCCTCGATAACCCCTCGCGCTACCGAGGGCGTAGGCCCCGCCATGCAGATAGATCAGTGTTCCGTTCGTTGCGCTCGGCCGCCGCATTCGATCGACGGGAATGCCAGCGACGGTGATGCGCTCGAAGCGAGTCCCCCTGGGCGCGCGGGCGGCCGCGGTCAGCGCTTCGAGCATCAGGCGTCGCCCGATGACGCCGGAGCGTCGCGATCCGAACAGTGGGCGCGCACCACGCAGGACCGCCCGAACGACTCGGGTGTTGATTCTCATCGTGACCTCTTTGGGCGAGAAGGGCTGGAAAAGAATTAAGGATTACTCAGGCGACCGAGGCGCCGACGGCGGTGTTGTCGAACTGGAGTAGGCCGTCTTCGACAGGGTCGTCGAGCAGCATCTTCGAGTCTTCCTCGTAATGCATCAGCACCTGCCACGGATGCGTAGAGCCTTGGCGAGGCAGGGTGTCCTTCGCGCGCTGCACATAACCGGAATTGAGCTGATCGAATATGCCGGTGTCGGTTCGGGACTCGTCGAGGTCGCGAGGCGTGGCAACCGTGTGTCCGTTGTCTTCCATGTACCGCAGCAGCCGGCAGAGATAGGTGGCGGCGATGTCGGACTTCAGGGTCCACGACGCATTGGTATATCCGACGATCCACGCAAGGTTGGGGATGTCCTCCACCAACACCGCCTTGTACGTCATCTGATCGTGCAGTTCGCGCGCTTTGCCGTCGACGAAAAGCTGCATGCCTCCGAGCATCTGGACGTTCAGTCCCGTTGCGGTGACGATGATGTCGGCTTCGAGTTCCTGCCCGGACTTCAGCAGGATTCCGTTTTCGGTGAACGTATCGATCTGGTCGGTGACCACCGACGCCCGACCGGACTTGAGCGCCTTGAACAGATCGCCATTCGGCACCGCGCACAACCGCTCGTCCCACGGCATGTACGTCGGTGTGAAGTGGCTCATGTCGACCGATGGTCCGACCTGTTGCCGGACCAGCCACAGCAAGAGCCCGCGCATCTGGTTCGGCCAGCGGCGGCAGGCCTGGTAGAGCCGGCGCTGGACCGCGATGTTCCGCTTTCGCGCCAACCCGTACACCCACTTCGTGGGAAGGAACCGATCGAGGAAGGAGGAGATCTTGTCCATGGCAGGCAACGTGAAGATGTATGACGGCGAGCGTTGCAACATGGTGATGTGCTCGACGTCGTCGGCCATGGCCGGGATGAGGGTCACGGCCGTTGCGCCACTGCCGATTACGACGACCTTCTTACCGGTGTAGTCCAAGTCCTCTGGCCAGAATTGGGGGTGGACACTGTTGCCCTTGAACCGGTCGGCACCGGGGAACGTCGGCAGGTAGCCCGCGTCGTGGTTGTAGTAGCCGGTGCAGCTGATGAGGTAACGGCAGGTGTAGGTGCGTGTTTCGCCGGTCGCCTCGTGTTGCGTGGTCACCGTCCAGCGACTCTCGGTGCTGGACCACTCGGCAGTGAGCACTTTGAGGCCGTAGTGGATCTTCTCGTCGATCCCGAACTCGGCGGCGGTGTCGACGATGTACTGCTGGATCGACGGGCCGTCGGCGAGGACCTTCACGTCCATCCAGGGGCGGAACTTGTAGCCGAAGGTGTACATGTCGGAGTCGGAGCGGACACCGGGATAGCGGAACAGGTCCCAGGTGCCGCCCATCCGCTCGCGCCGCTCCAGAATGGCGACGGATTTGTGGGGCAGTTCGGACTGTAGGTGGCACGCCGTGCCGATTCCGGACAGGCCCGCACCGATGATCACGACGTCGAAATCTGCTGCGTTCATGACAACCTCGCGCGTCTTGCCCGCTGTCTTAGCGGGGCGTTGAATTCAGCATGCTTGAGGCGCCGGGACAAGTATTGACATTCCCCGACGCATTTTTGTCATTTCCCGACACTAGTTCGTAAGTCGTACGTTCGGCGGCGCAGCCCTTCGCCGGAACTGCGTTCCAGCTGAGGCGTTTCTCTACCTTTCACCGGATCATCTCGGTAGAGCTCCATTATGATACCGTTATATGCAAATAGTATCATCGTATCTCGAGGAGAACTCATGCGGATGCCCTCGATCGCCTATGCGGCGGAATATTGGTTGGCCCCCGAGCGATTCTTCGCCCGCACAACACGACTGGGAGACCGCTTTCTGCTCAACTTGCCGGGTGCCGTCGACGCGTTCTGCGTGACGAATCCCGAGGACGTCAGACAGGTCTTCACTGCCAGCAATTCGGTTCTGCAGTTGACCCCCGCAATGGACCGCTTTACCCCGCACCACGCGGTCTTCGGCGAGAACACGCTGATCAGCATGGAAGGCAAGCAGCACACCGCCAACCGTCGATATGCCAGCCCGCCGTTCCACGGCAAGGCCCTGAAGTCGTACGAAGCGGCCATGGTCCGCCTGACCGAGAACGCGCTGGCGTCATGGCCGATGGGCGAGGAGGTCAGCTTCCGCGACCGCACCGGCCCGATAGCGCTCGACATCGTCGCCGAGGTGATCTTCGGCGTGACCGATCAGCAACGCGCGCTGCGCGTACGCGATGCGGCGATCGCGTGGCTCGACTCCATCCGGAGCACACGGCTGGCCATCCAAACCGCATGGGCGACAACCCGCGGCGGCAAATGGACCGGCAATTACGACGCGATCACGAACAGGCGTCTCGCGGTCGAAGCGCTGGTGCAGGAAGAGATCGACGAGCATCGTCGCTCCGGAAACGACCCGAGTGACGACGTGCTCGGCATCATGCTCGGCGTCCGCGACGACGAGGGCCATCCGCTACCCGATATCGCATTGCGCGAACAGATCGCCGGGTTGCTGATCGCCGGCTATGAGACCACCAGCCAATCGTTGTCCTGGCTGGGCAACGAGATCATCCGCCGGCCGGAGCTGCTCGAGCGTCTGACCGAGTCTGCGCAGGGCGACGACCCGGAATTGCTCGACGCGACGATCTATGAGGTGCTTCGAATGCATCCACCCGTCATGTTCAACCTGCGCTACGTGGCCGAGCCGTTCTCGTTCGACGACGGCGTGGAGCTGGCGCCAGGCCGCATCATCATGCCATTCACCTACGCCGTGCACCGCCGCCCGGACCTCTACCCCGAACCCGACCGATTCCTGCCCGAGCGCTTCCTCGGCAAGCGACCCAAGACCTCCGAGTGGATCCCCTTCGGGGGCGGCACGCGCCACTGCCTCGGCGCGGCCTTTTCGCTCTTGGAGCTCCGCGTGATCCTGCGGACGATTCTGCGCCACACGCGCTTGCGCGTCGCGACCACGCCCGTCGAGCGGCCGGTACGGATGAACATCTCGCTGGTCCCCAAACACGGTGCACGCGTTGTCCTCGACCGCGCTTGACTTCTATCGTTGGCGCATGGCCGGCCAGGATTCCGAAGACGAAGTCGGCGAGCGGATCCTCGACGCCGCGCTCAAGTGCTTCGAGGAGGTCGGGATCCGGCGGACCTCGATGGACGACATCGCCCGCGCGGCCGGAGTTGGCCGGATGACCGTTTTCCGGCGCTTCGCGAGCAAGGACCAGCTCACGCATCTCGTGCTGCTGCGAGTTGGCGTCGAGGTGACCGAACTGGCCCGAGCTGCGTTTGCCGGCGCCCGGGACCTCGAGAGTGGGCTTACCGAGGCACTGGTCCTGGCCGTGCAGGCGGTGCGCGACCGCCAGCTGTTCGTGAAGGTGCTCAGAACCGAACCCGAAGTGTTCCTGCGATCGCTCACGGGTGACGGGGTGACCATGATCGAGGTGATGCGCCGTTCCGTCAGCGCATGGCTCGGCCGCAGCGGGGGCGGGCCGCTCGGCGACGAGGACGCCGAGCTGGCCGCCGAAGGCATCACACGACTCGGTGTGTCGCTGGTTCTCTCACCAGAAGGTCCGATCCCGCTATACGACGACAACGGGTTGCGCGAATATCTCGGGCGGTACGTCGTGCCCGGGATCGCGCGACTCGCAACACAGTAGCGCGCGCGCCGCTGGTCGGATCGATCGGTACCCGTCGCTACCAGGAATCACGGTGTCGGCGAAGGGTTCCAAGCGAGGACCCGCGCGGCGAGTTCGGGGCCGCAGTCTTCCTGCACGAAGTGGCCGCCGTTGATGCGAGCGTGCGGCTGCCCCGCGGCGCCGGGTACGTGGTCGATCAGCGGGCGGTCCGAGCGCCCGAGGATCGGGTCGCGCGTCCCGAAAACCGCGAGAAACGGCTTGTCCCATCGAGCCAGGGCGTCCCACGCGGCCCGGTTCGCCGGGACGGCAGGATCGTCTGGGCTGGTAGGCACCAGCCGTGGGAACGCGCGAACTCCGGCCTGGAAGCTGGCGTCGGGGAACGGCGCGTCGTAGCCGGCCCGCACATCGGCCGAAACCTTCGTGACAGTGCCGACGGCCACCATCCGCCCGGCGGCGGGAAGCACCGGCGAGTATCGCGCCAACGCCCGCCCCAGCCGGAAGACCAACGGCGTTGTGAGTTGGGCGCTGGGCAAGAACCCGTTCGCCACCACGATGCGGTCGATCCGGTGGCCTTGCTCAGCTGCGATACGCAGACCGATCAGCGAACCCCAGTCCTGCACAAAGAGTGTGACGCCGGTCAGGTCGAGGCTTTCGAACCACGACGTCACCCAATCGACATGGCGCAGATAGGTGTAGTCCTCGATCCGGGTCGGCTTGTCGGAGCGGCCGAAGCCGATCAGGTCCGGCGCGAGCACCCGCCGACCGGCGTCGGCGAGCGGCGGAATCATCGTGCGGTAAAGGTAGCTCCAGGTCGGCTCACCGTGAAGCAGCACGACCGGTGGACCCTCGGCGGGCCCCTCGTCGACGTAATGCATTCGCAGCGGCCCCGTACCAGGTGCCGCCACCTCGACGTGGTGCGCGGCGAATGGGTAACCGGTCAGATTGTCGAAACGACATTCCGGAGTTCTCAGGGCTTCCACGACCCCTCCATCCTGCGTGTCCTCACTGCGAAGGCGATCGGTCAGCCGGGCATTGAGACATCGCGCCGACACCACATTTCGTCATTTCCCAACGCCTCCGGCTCACGCAGGATTGGCGATGTACATCGATTTGAGGTTCTGGTAGCTGTTCAGCGCCTCTGGGCCGAACTCGCGGCCGAGGCCGCTGTCTTTGACTCCGCCGAACGGAGATCCGATGGCCAACGGGTAGCCGTTGATGCCGATGGTGCCGGTGTGCACCTTGCGCGCGACGTTTTTCGCCCGTTCAGTGTCGGCGCTGAACACCGTGCCGCCCAGCCCGTAGATGGAGTCGTTGGCGATTCGCACCGCGTCCGCCTCGTCGTCGTAGGGGATCACCGAGAGCACGGGGCCGAAGATTTCTTCCTGTGCGATGGTTGCAGCGTTGCTCATGTCGGCGAACATGGTCGGTTCGACGAACCAGCCCTTGTCGGCGTCCTTCGGGCGGCCCCCGCCGACCACCAATCGTGCTTCACTCTTGCCCTTTTCGATGTAGCTCTCGACACGATCGCGATGGGCAGCGGTCGCCATGGGCCCGATCTCGGTGCTCGGATCCAACGGATCGCCGACCCGCAGCGAGGACACCCGCGTCGCCAGCGCGTCGACGATCTCGCCGTAGCGCCGTCTCGGCGCCAGGATCCGGCCGCAGGTGACGCAGGTCTGCCCGTTGTTCATGAAGGTGATGAACTGCAGGTCGGCCATTATGGAGTCCATGTCCACGTCGTCGAGCAGGATCGCCGCGGACTTGCCGCCGAGTTCCAAGGTCGCCGGGCGCAACAGTTCCGCGCAGGCGGTGGCAATCGAACGCCCCGCCGCCGTCGACCCGGTGAAGGCGACCTTGTCTACCCCGGGATGCGAGACGAGATACGCCCCGACGTCCGGCCCGCCGGGGACCCAGTTGATGACGCCGGGCGGAAGTGCCGCTGCCTCAACGGCTTCGGCAAGGATAAAGGAGTCGAGGACCGTCGCCGGTGGTGACGGCTTGACGACGACGGTGCACCCGGCCGCGAGCGCCGGAGCTATCTTGCTCATCGCGAGCACCACCGGGTAGTTCCACGGCACGATCGCCGCGGCGACGCCAACCGGCGATCGCCGTACCACGGTTTCCAGACCCGTCTGCGATGGCCGCACGTCCTCGACGGACATTGTCGCTGCCAGGTCCGCGTAGTAGCGAAGCAAGCCGATCGCGAAACCACCCTCGAACGCCTCGCTCAGCCCGATCGGCATCCCATTTTGTCGGCTCACGGTTCTCGTCAGTTCTCCTGCGCGCGTTTCCAGTTCATCTGCGAACCGGTTCATCGCGGCAGCCCGATCCGCCGGGCTGGATGCCGACCATTCGGAGTGGTCTACGGCGTTGCGTGCCGCGGCCACCGCACGATCCACGTCGGCTGGACCCGCCTCGGGGGCCGTGCCCAGGACGTCCTCGGTCGCGGCATTCAGTGCGGTGATGCGCGACGAGGTGGACGGCGCCACCCAACCGCCGTCGATGAACAGCGTGCCGTGGTCGACGGTCATGGGAATCCTCCGGTGTGATCTGCGAATGGTGCCGCACTGTCGACCCGGCCCGATGTGCGCGCGTAGATGTGCAAACCAGGATGACCGCGGGCGCGTGCCCGGGTCTTGACTGATTGCGACATACTCTTGTCATTTCCCGACATAGGGAGTCGATTGTGGGCAGTCTGATCCGGGCCACCACCCTCTGGGGGTACGGGGAGCTGGTGACCGAGCTTGGTGGGGACCCGCAGCGCTTCTTGACGCGCTTCGGCATCCCGCCGGGAGTCGAAGACGAGGAAGACGCGTTCATCTCCATCGACGCGTACGTGCGCATGTTGCAGGCCAGCGCCGAGGACCTGCGCTGTCCGGACTTCGGACTTCGCCTCTCGCGGTGGCAGGGGCTGGACATCCTCGGGCCCGTCGCGGTGATCGCCCGCAACGCGCAGACCGTGCTCGGCGGGTTGCAGATGATCGGGCGCTACCTCTACGTCCATTCGCCGGCATTGCAGCTCACCCTGGCGCCACGCTCCGCCAACAGCGATCTCACGTTCACCTATGAGGTGATCGAACCCGGCCTTGGTGCCGTCATCCAGGGGCACGAGCTCAGCATGGCCATCGTGGTCCGGATCCTTCGCCTGCTGGGCGGTCCGGAAGCGCGCCCGCAAGCCATCTCCTTCGTGCACGACCAACAGGGCTCCGACGCGGCGTACCGAGAAGCACTGGGATGCTCGGTTCGCTTCGGGCAGACGTGGTGTGGACTCGAGATATCTCAAGCCCTGGCGGATAAACGGATCGAGAGTGCTGACCCGGAGACCAGACGCATCGCGGAGAAATACCTTGAGTCCAACTACATTCCGCGGACCGCGTCGCTATCCGACCGGGTGGCCGAGTTGGCGCGCCGGCTCCTGCCCACCGGTCAGTGCAGCGTCGATGCGATCGCCGACCAACTCGCCATGCATCCGCGTTCGCTGCAACGACACCTGATAACGGAGGACATCCGATGTCAAGACCTGATCGAGCGCGAACGCCGCGCCCTCGCCGCGAGATACCTTGCCGAACCGGGGTTACACCTCGGCCAGATTGCCGGCCTACTTGGCTACGCTGAGCAAAGCACTCTCAATCGGTCGTGTCGACGCTGGTTCGGGAAGACGCCTCGGCAGTACCGAGCGGACCTGACGGGGAACGGCATAACGTAGATCTCGCCATTGGCCGCCACTTCGGCGATATCGTGACCGTAAATGGCCGACGTCGATCCGCGTGCGACACAACGGGACCTGATCCCGGATGTTCCCGCGGAGCTGCGAGCGGCGGGATTCGATGACGTCGAAGAAATCGGACACGGCGGATTCGGAGTCGTCTACCGCTGCGCCCAGCCCCTGCTGGATCGCGCTGTTGCCGTCAAGGTGTTGAGCACCGATCTCGACCCGGAAAATCTCGACCGCTTCCTGCGCGAGCAGCGCGCCATGGGCCGGCTCTCCGGACACCCGCACATCATCAACATTCTGCAGGTGGGTGTGTTGGCGACTGGCCGGCCCTTCATCGTGATGCCCTACCACGCGAAGGATTCGCTGGAGGCGCTGATCCGCCGGCACGGACCGCTCGACTGGTGCGAGACGCTCAGCATTGGCGTCAAGCTCGCAGGTGCGCTGGAAGCCGCGCACCACGCGGGCACACTGCACCGTGACGTGAAGCCCGGGAACATCCTGGTAACCGATTACGGTGAACCGCAGTTGACCGACTTCGGCATCGCCAGAATCGCGGGAGGCTTCGAGACGGCGACCGGGGTAATTACCGGTTCGCCGGCTTTCACCGCTCCTGAAGTGCTCGAGGGCGCGTCGCCGACGCCGGCATCCGACGTGTACTCGCTGGGCGCGACATTGTTCTGCGCGCTGACCGGCCATGCCGCGTTCGAACGCCGCGCCGGCGAGCAGGTAGTCGCCCAATTTCTGCGGATCAGTTCGGCAGCCCATCCCTGACCTACGCACGCAGGGTCTACCCGCCGATGTGGCCGCGACCATCGAACGGGCCATGGCCCGGGATCCGGCGGATCGTCCGGCGACTGCGGCCGAATTCGGCGACGAGCTTCGTGCGGTTCAGTGTCGCAACGGCGTCACCGTCGACGAGATGCCACGTCCTGTCGGTCTGGGCGTGGAGCGAAGAAAGTCGGCTGTCGCACCGCCGGTTCATCGGGATACCGGAGGCACGCCGACGCCCCCGACACCCGCGACGAAGTACCGGCCGCCGGTCCCTAACAGGGCACTGGTCGCCCGCAGCCGACTCACCGACGTCCTTCGCGCCGGCGGACGACGGCGACTGATCCTCATGCATGCACCGTCGGGGTTCGGCAAGAGCACCTTGGCGGCGCAGTGGCGCGACGAACTCTCGAGAGAGGGCGTTGCGGTCGCCTGGCTGACCGTCGACGACGACGACAACAACGAGGTGTGGTTCCTCGCGCATCTACTCGAGGCGGTCCGGCGGGTCCGTCCCGAACTCGCCGAATCATTGGGTCAGGTACTGGAAGACCACGGCGACGACGCCACCCGCTACGTGTTGACGTCCCTCATCGATGAAATCCACGAAAAGGATGATCGGATCGCAGTGGTGATCGACGACTGGCATCGCGTGTCCGACGGCCAAACCAGTGCCGCCCTCGGTTTCCTGCTGGAGAACGGATGCCACCATCTGCAGGTCATTGTGACCAGCTGGTCGCGCGGCGGATTATCATTGGGCAAGTTGCGGATTCGAGATGAGTTGGTCGAGATCGATTCCAATGCTTTGCGTTTCGACGCCGACGAGGCGGCCGCACTCGTCAACGATGTTGGTGGCTTGCACTTGTCGCGCGACGACGTTGAGACGTTGACCGCATCGACAGCCGGGTGGGCAGCAGGCCTGCAGCTGGCCGCATTGTCGCTTCGCGGCGGCGACGAGACGAGCAGCCTCCTGCGCCGACTCTCTGGTTCCAGCGACGTGATCCGCGAGTTCCTCGCCGAGAACGTGCTGGACACCCTCAAGGCCGATCTCCGCGAATTCCTGTTGGCTATATCGGTCACCGAGCGGACCTGCGGCGCACTGGCATCGGTGCTGGCAGGGGTGACAAACGGGCAGGCGATGCTGGAAGAAGTCGAGCAACGCGGCCTGTTCCTCCTGCGCATCGACGATGATCCGAATTGGTTCCGGTTCCACCAGATGTTCGCCGAATTTCTTCACCGTCGACTCGAACGTGACGGGCACGATCGCGTCGTACAGCTGCACCGCGCCGCGTCGGCGTGGTTCACCGAAAACGGCTACCTCAACGAGGCCGTCGACCATGCGCTGGCTGCAGGCGATCCTGCCCGCGCGGTTGAGCTTGTCGAGCAAGACGAGACGAACCTGCTCGAGCAATCGAAGATGACCACACTGCTTGGGATCGTGAAGAAGCTTCCGCCGCAACTGGTGGTTTCGCGGCCGACGCTACAGCTGATCATCGCGTGGGCGAACACGCTGCTGCAACGTTCGGTGCCGGCCGCTGGCGCTCTGAATCGCTTCGAGGCCGCGTTGGTCCGCGCCGACCTCGCCGACTCGACACGGGCGGACTTAAGGGCCGAGGCCGACGTATTACGTGCGGTCGCTGAGATTTTCGCCGATCGGGTCGAGCGGGTGGACGATCTGCTCGCCGAGACAATGTCGAGACCTGACACATTGCATCCGCGGGTGCCTGGGACTGCCGGGAACGCCGCGGCGTTCGCCGCTATCTACCGCTTCGATTTCGCTGCCGCGCACCGGGTTCTTGCATGGGCCGCGCCCTATCAGGAAATGATGGGACCGTTCGCCACCGTTTATGGGCGCTGCTTCGCCGGCATGGCCGCGAGGTATCAGCTCGACATCCCGGCCGCTCTGGAGAACTTCCGAGAGGCCTTTGACATCGGCACGCGGATAGGCCCGCACTCGCATGCTGCGCGGCTCGCGGGCTCGCTTCTCGGCGAATTGCTCTATGAGACCGGCGACCTCGCCGAGGCCACCCGCCTGATGGACGAGAGCTATCTGCTCGGATCCGACGGCGGCGGAGTGGACTATCTGGCCGCGAGGTACGTGATCGGTGCGCGGATCAAGGCAATGCAGGGGGATCACGATTCAGCCGCCGATCGTCTCAGCGCCGGCGCGAAGGCCGCCGATCAGCTGCGGCTGCCGCGTCTTGCTGCCCGGATCAACAACGAGCATATCCGGCTGGGCATCGATCTCCCGCAGGCCGTTGCCGCCGGTCTGCGATCGCCGCGCACCGTGCCCTGCGAGGAATGGAGTGACAATGGAATCGCCACGCTGACAGCCGAAGTCGACGAGGACTCCGCGGTGCGCTCTGCTATCAGCGAGTGCTTCTGCGGATCGACCGCGACCAGGCGTGCCGGCGCGCCAACGAACTGGTCGCGGGAATCGACGCTGAGCGCAGACCCCTCGCTGCGCTCCAGGCACAACTGCTCCTCGTCGAGACGCTCACAGCCGGCGGCCGGACGATTGACGCCCGCAACGAACTTGCGCCCCTAGCCGCGAAGTGTGCGGATCTCGGGGTGCCGCGTCTGGCTGGCCGACGCGGGACTCGCATAGGGCGCAGGCGGTCGGAAATCGGTCGTCAGCCCGGCACGGGCGTGCGGCGACCCAGCGCGGAAGGTTCGGGCTTCCGTCTCCAGGTGCCGACGATGTGGAATCCGGAGATGACCAGTGGGACGAGCACCGGGGAGAGCACCAAGATCAACATCGCGATGCCGGTGACGTAGTCCATGGTTTCGCTCGCATTTCTCCGCTCGGTGAGCGGCTTGGTTGGAATCCGGGATGAATTTCTTCGTCGAGATGCTTGGCCGTTTCATTCGGATGAGTAGGTCCCGCTGAAAACAGGATCGTCGATCGCGACGTCGCGGGTCTTGGCATTTTCCGACATCCTTTTAGCATTTCCCGACAGTCAAATGCTGTGCGCGTTCGAGTCGAGCCGTCGGTCCTTCTCGGTGATCGGAAAGCGCGACTTGGGGTCCGCGATCGTTCCATTCCAGACATTGTGGCCGGCGGTTGTGGTTGTGTAGTTGCCGTCGGTAGCCGTCTCACATGAGGGCTCCCCAGCATTGAACGAAGGGAGCGAGAATGGTGATATCGGGCCGCACTGTACGCCGGGCGGTGGCTGAAGTGATCGGTAGCGGGGCGGTGGCCGGCGTGATGCTGTTTGGGGGCGCCGCAGTGGCGTTTGCCCAACCCACGCCCGACCCGCCACCTCCGGCGCCCGCGGCCCCGCCGCCTGGCTGTACGGCCGGGGACCTGGCGCAGGCGTCGGGCATCGTTGCCACGGCGACGGGGCAGTACTTGTTCACCCACCCGGACGTCAACAACTTCTTCACCAGCCTCCGTGGGCTGCCGAACGAGGAACTCCACGGCAGGGTGCAGGACTATATGAACGCCAATCCTCAGGTTCAAGCCGAGCTCAACGGCATCCGTCAGCCTGTGACGGATCTGAGGAATCGCTGCGACGCGCCAGACCCTTTGGGTGGGTAATGACCTGAGCGGTGCCATGCTCATCTTTCGGCTTGATACGCAAATCGCGCGCCTGTGAGGAGATAACCGAATGACTCAATGGACACGGTCCTGGGCTGTCGCGGCGGCGACCGTCTTCGCCTTCGCGGCCGTCCCCGGAGCGATCGTCACTGTTCACGCCCCGGGGATCGCAAACGCCGACGTGTGCGTGAACGCGGGTCGACGGGTATCTGTGAGTGGCTGCGCGAATCTCGCCGACGCCGTTGCGCCTTACGTTCCGCCGCCGGCGTACTACGCGCCCATGCCGTACGACCCGCCGCCGCCGCCGAACGTCAGCGCGTGCGTCGGCTACAACGGTCGGTGGGTCAACGCCGCGGGATGCAACTAGGCCGCGGGCCGACCCCGAAGGAACGTCTCCGCGTCGCCATGGCACGCCAATAGTTGGCGGCGCTAGCCCAGCCGTTCCTGGGTAGCTGGCACCATGATCGGCATGACGAACTCCTCGAGCATCGCCCGCTCGTCGGTTTCGTTGTTGCCGGGAAAGACGAGCAGCGACATCATCACTCGCACCAGCCAGCGGGCCCGGTGCGCGACGACCTCGGCCTCGTCGGGAGCCAATGAGATCACGAATGCCTCGGTCAGCGCCCTGATCACGTCCGACTGCTCGGCCATGTCGGCGCCGATCGGCCGCTGCGCTTTGGCGAACCACGATGCCAGCGCGGGACTTTCGCGGACGTTGCGCAACGACACCATCATGCCCTCGATCAGACGCTCGCGCGGATCGGCCACCGAAGCGACCTGGTCGGTCATGTCGCGGTAGAGCCGGTAGCTCTCGCGGTGCACGTACGCTGTGTAGAGGGCCTCCCGGTTCTCGAAATACCGGTACAGCGTGGCACGGGAACAGCCTGCGGCCGAGGCGATCTCGTGCATACCCACAGTCGCCGCCTCCTTCTCGGCGAACAGCTCCCCGGCGGCATCCAGGATCCGGTCGGCGGCCACCTCAGTCCGCTGTGCGGCCAGCCAATCGCCGGGCATCAGGCCTTCACCGTGAACGGTACACAGAGCGGACGACGCACGTAACTGCCTCCGGCCCAGATGATTCCGTCCTCGTCGACCTCGAAGTCGGGGATCCGTGCCATCAGCTCGGTCAGTGCTACACGCGACTGCATCCTGGCGGCCGCGGCCCCGAGGCAGTGGTGGGCGCCGTGGCTGAAGGTCAGGATGTTGCGCGGTTTGCGCGTCACGTCGAGTTCGCCCGCATTGTCGCCGTACTGGCGTTCGTCGCGGTTGGCCGATCCGTAGAGCAACATCACGCGGCGTCCCTCGGGGACGGTGGTGTCTGCGACCGTGACATCGCGGGTCACCGTCCGGCCGAGCATCTGTACCGGTGAGGTGAGGCGCAGGAACTCGTCGATCGCGTCGGGGATCAGATCGGCGTTGTCGGCCAGTAGCTTTCGCTGGTCGGCCCGCTGGTGTAGCAGGTGCACGGAACCGCCGAGCATTCCGGTCGTGGTGTCGTTGCCGCCGGTGACCATGGTGAACGTGAAGGCGAGAATCGACAGCACGCCCGCGATGTCGCCATCGGCTCCGACGCCGGCCGCCACGAGATGGGAGACCGTGTCATCCTCGGGCTCGACGCGTCGCCTTTCGATCAGTGAGGTGAAGTAGGCCATCATCTCGCCGAGTGCGTCACCGAGGGTGCCCAGCGCCCCCGCTACGCCGCCCTCGGCGGTGTTCGCCGCGACGATCGCCGCGGTCCAACCGTCGAACTTGTCGCGGTCGGATTCCGGTACACCGAGGTAGTGGGCGACCACCATCGACGGCAGCGGCTTGAACAATTCGGCGACGATGTCGCCGCCACCATTGGAGCGGATGCGCTCGATTCGCTCTATCACGTAGTCGCGCACCTTGGGCTCGACCGCCTCGACCTGGCGTGGTGTGAAGCCTCGCGAGACCAGTCTGCGGAACTCCGTGTGCACCGGCGGGTCCTGCATGACCATCGGCGGGTTGTCCGCCAAACCGATGAGGTCGAGTTCGCCGTAGTTGACCGTGAGGCCCTGAGCCGACGAGTAGGTCTCGTGGTCACGCGCCGCCGCAAAGATGTCGGCGTGCCGTGACATCACGTAGTAGTCGTGATCGGCCCTGTCGTCGGGGACGACGTGGTGCACGGGATCGTGGTCACGCAGCGCCCGGTACATACCCCATGGGCTGGCCCATGATTCGGCGGTGGCGAGATGAAACCGAGCGGGTGAGCTCTGAGACAGAGTCGCTGTCATGTCTCATTGGTACGACAGCAGTAGGATCGTGTCAATAGACAGCAGCAGATTGATCGATTTGTCGCAGATAACGCACAGCGATTTGTGCGCGACGAGGTCTAGATCGCCGCGCCGGGGTTGAGGATGTTGTCGGGGTCAAGGGCCGCCTTGATGCGCCGGTTGAGTTCCATCGCCGCCGGACCGATCTGTCCCTCCAGCCAGGGGCGTTTCAATCGTCCGACGCCGTGCTCGCCGGTGATCGTCCCGCCGAGACCAACGGCCAGATCCATGATCTCGCCGAACGCCTGATGGGCACGCTCGGCCATCGCGGCGTCGGCGGGGTCGTAGACGATCAGGGGGTGCGTATTGCCGTCGCCGGCGTGCGCGATCACCGAGATCAACAGGTCATGGTTCGCTGCGATCTTGCCGACACCGCTGACGAGATCGGCCAGCGCGGGCAGTGGGACGCCGACATCCTCGAGCAGGAGCGAACCCTTCAACTCCACAGCGGGGATGCAGAACCGGCGCGCGGCGACGAACGCCTCACCCTCGTCCGGGTCTGCCGTCGTGAACACTTCCTTCGCACCGTGTTTGGTGAACACCGCGGCCATGAACTCGGCATCCTCGACACCGGACTGCCCGCGGTCGTCGGTGGCGGCGACCATCATCGCAGCCGCCGACCGGTCGAGCCCCATCCGAAGTTTGTCCTCGACGGCGTTGATCGAGGCCGAGTCCATGAACTCCAGCATCGAGGGCCGCATCTTGCCCGTGATCGTGACGACGGATTGCGCGGCGGCCTCGACGTTGTCGAATGTGGCGACGACGGTGCTGGCCACCCGCTGCGGCGGCAGCAGTCGCAGGGTCACCTCGGTGATGACTCCGAGCGTGCCCTCGCTGCCGACGAACAACTTGGTCAGCGACAGACCCGCGACGTCCTTGAGTCGCGGCCCGCCGAGTCGCACCGCGGTGCCGTCGGCCAACACCACCTCCAGGCCGAGCACGTAGTCGGTGGTGACGCCGTACTTCACGCAGCACAATCCGCCTGCGTTGGTCGCGATGTTTCCGCCGATGCTGCAGATTTCGAACGACGACGGATCCGGCGGGTACCACAGCCCGTGTTCGGCGACCGCCTTCTTGACCTCGGAGTTGAGCAGCCCGGGCTGCGCCACGGCAGTGCGGGTGACCGGGTCGACGGTGATGTCGCGCATCTTTTCGGTGGTCATGACGAGTGCGCCGTCCAAAGCGGTTGCACCGCCGGATAATCCGGTGCCCATACCGCGGGGAACGACCGCGACCTGTTGGGCGCTGGCCCATCTGAGCACCGTCTGCACATCCTCGGTGCAGCGCGGGCGCACCACCGCCAGCGGCGTTCCCGCATTCGGATCGAACGCGCGGTCCTGCCGGTAGGACTGAAGGATGTCGGGGTCGGTGACGACGGTGCCGTCGGGGAGGTCGGCTATCAGGCTCTCGAGCGCGTTCACGGTTCGATGTTACGAGTCGTCACGAAGGCACCATCCAGGACAACACGGGTGAGGCCTGCAGCCCCGAGATGATGCACATCAACACTAGGAAGCCCAGGCTCCACAGCACCACCCGGCGGAAGATGTCACCCTCTTTGCCGTCGAGGCCCACGGCCGCTGCCGCGATGGCAAGGTTCTGCGGCGAGATCATCTTGCCCAGCACGCCGCCAGAACTGTTCGACGCGGCCATCAGGACCTCCGACAGCCCGGCCTGGTTCGCAGCGGTCACCTGTAGTGCGCCGAAGAGGGAATTGGCAGAGGTGTCCGAGCCGGTGACCGCGACTCCGAGCCAACCCAGAATGGGGGACAGAATTGCGAAAGCTCCGCCGGCTGCGGCCATCCAGGTACCGAGTGTGATCGTCTGACCGGACAGGTTCATCACGAAGGCCAGTGCGAGCACCGTCATGACCGTCACGATCGCCCAGCGGAGTTGGTGCAGCGTTGCGCCATACGCCTTCAGCGCGCGTGGCACCGACAATCGCAACGCGATGGCGGTGAGGACGCCGGCCAACAGCATCTGGGTGCCGGGCGTCGTCAACAGATTGAGTGTGAACTTCGTCAACGTCGAAGGGTCGCCGCCGGCAGTCGTCACGTCGAGGCCGGGCCAGTTGAAGGCGAACGTCGCCTTGTCGAGCAGCTTTTTCACCGCGGAGATCTGACACACGACGAAGACCGCGATGATGATCGCGTACGGCGCATACGCACGAATGACATCGGCACGCGAATCGTCACGGGCGTCGGCATTCTCGACCCGCTGCGCGAGATCGGCGGACGGCTCGTCGGCTGCGCCGCCCGCGACGGCCGCCGGCTGCTCGGTATAGGCGTGCCTCGGTCGCCAGACCTGTACCAGGGCGACGACCGCAGCGGCGGACACCAGCGACGCGACCACATCGGCCAACGGCACAGACAGGAAGTTCGAGGTGGCGTACTGGGCCACCGCGAAGACCACGCCGCAGACCACGGCGGCCGGCCACGTCTCCCGGATGCCGCGCCGGCCGTCGACGATGGCGACGAGCGCCAGCGGTACGAGCAGCGCCAGAATCGGTGTTTGCCTCCCCACCATTGCACCCAGCGTGTCGACGGGCAGGTCGGTGACCTTGCCCAGGGTGATGATCGGCGTCGCCATGGCGCCGAACGCAACGGGGGCGGTGTTGGCGACCAACGCGAGCACGGCCGCCTTCAGCGGCTTGAAGCCGAGCGCCATCAGCATCACCGATGTCACGGCGACCGGGGTGCCGAACCCGGCCAATGCCTCGATCAACGCGCCGAACGAGAACGCGATGATGATCGCCTGGATTCTCTGGTCGTCACTCACCTGACTGAATGATCGCCGCAACACGTCGAAATGCCCGGTCTCCACGGTCATCTGGTACACCCAGATCGCGTTGATGACGATCCAGAGAATCGGGAAGAATCCGAACGCGGCGCCTTCGGCGCCGGCCAGCAGGGTCTGCCCGACCGGCATTCCGTAGACCACCACCGCGATCACGATGCTGACCGCCAGCGATATCAGCGATGCCACCCACGCCGTCACTTTCAACGCGCCCAGGAGCACGAACAGCAGCAGCAGCGGTAGCGCGGCGACCACCGCACTCCACGCGAGCGAGTCGGCGACCGGATCAAGAACTTGCTGGTACATGGTTTGACCTCAATTGTGGTGCACATCACATCCTGATCGGGGTTACCCGTGGTTGGCGTTTCTGTAACCGCGGAGATCGTGGCCGGTAAACAGATATCGAAATACCCGCATATGAAATTGACGCGCGTTATAGTCGCGCCGTGATCAGCGGGGATCCGCTGGCGGGACGCGACGGCGAGCTCTCAACGATTCGTCGTGCGCTCAGCGGGGGTAGCAAGAATTCCGGTGTAGTGATCGTGGGGGCGGCGGGGGTCGGCAAGACCCGGCTTGCACGCGAAGTGCTCACGCGCGCCGAGAGCGTGGGGGAGCGCACGAACTGGATCGTCGGCACCGAATCCGCGCGGGCACTGCCACTGGGCGCCTTCACCGCTCTGATCAGCGATGCGATCGCCGATCCCATGCCAAACGTGCGGCAGGTGATCAATTCCCTTGTCGCTCAACAGCGTCAGGGCCGAATCCTGATCGGCGTCGACGACGCACACCTTCTCGACGGGCTGTCCGCGCACGTCGTCCATCAACTCGCCTACTGCCGGGGCGCGCGCCTCGTGGTGACGTTGCGGACAGGCACGAAACCGCCCGACGCCATCACCGCCCTGTGGAAAGACGGCCTGCTCACGCGCCTGGACCTGGAGCCGCTGACCGTCGATGCCACGCGCGCCATGATCGAGACCACCCTCGGCGGCGTTGTGGACGCCGGTAGCGGGCGCCGCTTCTGGAAGCTCACCGGCGGAAACGCGCTCTTCCTGCATCAGCTCGTCAACGATCAAGTGGCCGCGGGCCGGATGCGGATGATTTCCGGCGTCTGGATGTGGGACGGCGACGTCGCGGTATCGCAGAGCATCAGCGACATGGTCGGCAGGCAACTGCACGAACTCACACCGGAGGTGGCCCTCGTCGTCGACACCCTGTCGCAGTGCGAACCGCTGGCCGTCGAGGTCCTGTGCGATCTGGTGGGGCGCGGCGACCTCGAGAATGCCGAGCAGATGAAGCTGATCACCATCGAGCGTTCCGGCGATCACCTCATGGCCCGCATGGCCCATCCGCTGTACGGCGAACTCCGCCGGGTCGCCGCGGGCGAAATGTACTTGTCGAAGGTCCGCGGCCGATTGGCGCAGCGGCTCGCCAGGGACGCGGACGCCGATTCGCAGGCGACCGTACGCAGGGCCATGCTTGCGCTCGAGTCCGATCTGCCTCCGGACCCGCAACTGTGCCTGCAGGCCGCGCAGTTCGCGATGACGCTGCTCGACCTCGAACTGGCTGATCGCTTCGCCACCGCGGCGGCATCGGCAGGAGCGCCCGATGCCCTCGGAGTGCGGGCGATGAACCTGCTCCTTCTCGGCCGCGGGCCACAGACCGAGGAAGTCTTGTACGCGATCGGCGAAAGTGGCGCCGAAGGGGCGAACCAGTGGGCCACCCTGCGGGCCGCGAATCTCATCTGGATGCTCGGCCGGTGCAACGACGCCGCCGCTCTGCTCGAGGAGCTGGCGGTCGGCCCCGAATCGCCGGCGGACGTCGTTGCGCGGGTGGCGGTGCAGGCATGCGTGGACGCGGCATCCGCCCGGTGCGACTCCGCTGTGGAAAAGGCCTCAGCGGCATTGGATTCCGGCGTCCTGTCGGACTACCACGCGATGATGGCGTCGGTCGCGTTGACCATGGCGCTGGGCGCACTGGGCCGAGGCGATGACCTCACCACCGTTGCGCAGGCCGCGCTCGACCGTGCGATCGCATCGTTTCAAGCGTCGCACATGCGGTTCTGGTTCGGCAGCGTCTACGCCCGGGCATGCAGACTCACCGGACGCATCGACGAATGCGTCGCGATGGTTGCGCGACTCGCCGACTCGGCACGCGAGGTTCCGAGCCTGGCCTACGCCAACCTCGCATCCTTGATGGGTGTCGTCGAACTCATGCGCGGGGACGTCAGGACCGCCGTGAAACTCTTGCACGAGGCGCTCGCCGGCGTCGAAAGGCACGGTGTCACAACCGGTCTGCGCCCCGCCACCTGTTTCCTGCTTGCCGAGGCGCACGCAAAACTGGGCGAGGCGCAGGCCGCCAAGGAAGCGATCGCCGAGGCGCAGTCCTGTGTTCCGCCCGACTACCTGTTCATGCACACCGCGCTGAGCGTCGCCACCGGTTGGTCGCTGGCGGCGAACGGCTGTGTCACCGAGGCGATCACCACTGTGACGTCGGCCTCCGTCAAGGCGCGTGCACGCAATCAGCCGACTCACGAACTGGCCTGTCTGCAGGTGGCGGCGCAGTGGGGTGACGCCTCGGGAGCGGTGCGTGCCCGCGAGCTTGCCGACGAGCTTGGTCTGCCGCTGGCCAAAGCCGTTGCCCGGCACACGGAATCGTTGGCCGCCGACGACGGCGAAGGGCTACTGGTGGCATCGGGCGAATACCGGGCAATAGGTGACCGCGCGGCGGCTGCCGACGTCGCCGCGCAGGCGGCCGTCGCGTTCGCCGGAGACCAGCAGCGCAAGCGGGGTCTGTGGGCCGCGGCGGTGGCGAAGGAACTCAGCGACGCGTGCGGCGGGCTGTGCACACCAGCGTTGCGCAGTCCGTCGGGCCAGCCCTTGACCGGCCGTCAGCGTGAGATCGTGGAACTGGTCCTCGCCGGCCTGTCCAACCGTCAGATCGCCGACCGGCTGGTGATGTCGGTTCGCAGCGTCGAGGGTCATGTGTACCGCGCCTGTCAACGCGTCGGAGCGACCTCCCGCGAGGAACTGGCCTCGATCGCTCGCGCGGGTCCGGCCACCGTGCGCTGACGACTCAGTCCGGGGGCTGCTGCGCGGGCGGGCGATCCAGATCCCGCAGTGCGGGCAGGAAGACCGCGACGACGCCGAGAAGCAGCATCGGCAGTGACAGTGCCAGGAAGGTCGCGTGCAGGCCGGCGGAATCGGCCAGCGGACCCGCCACGATCAAGCCGAGCGGCCCCGCGGCGTAGGCGAGTGATCCCATCACCCCGACCACCCGGCCGCGGAGGTGCTTCGGCGCCCGGGTCTGCATCACGTAGTTGTAGATCGGCGCGGTCGGTCCGTACACGAGCCCGACCACGGCGCAGAGCCCAAGGATCAGCGGTAGCGGGGGCAGAAACGCGATCACGGTCATCGCCACGCCGAGGGTGATGACCGCGGTCAGCATGGTCGTGCGTCGGCTCACGTATTTCGAGAGCACCGCGTATCCCAGTGCGCCGATCAGGCCGCCGACACTCAGCGCCATCAGGACCCAGCCCAGGTGCGCCGGCTCGTTGCGGTCGGTGAAGTACTTCGGGAAGAGCACGCTTTCCATCGGCATGTACAGGCCGGTGGCCGTCAGGTCCACGATGGCCAATGCGCGCAGCACCGGGGTGTGCCAGACGAATCGCAGGCCCTCGACAACCCCCGCCCAGACGTTGTCGGGGAGCGATTCCCTGTTGGGCGTGCCCGTGCCTTCCAACTTCAGCACGCTGATTGCGACGATCGAGAGCCCGAACGCCGACGCGGTCACCCACATGGTGTTGACGCCCCCGAGGGTGGCGATCAGCAGGCCGCCGATGCCAGGTCCGACGATGTAGGCCAGGTTGAAGATCGCCTCGTAGACGCTGTTCGCGTGGTCCAGGGTCCAGCCCGCACGGCCGGCCGCCTCGGGCAGCATCGTCTCGCGTGCGGTCATTCCCGCCGGATCGAAGAACGCGCCGAGGGCGGCCAGCGACGCAAGCACCGCGACGTTGATGACATCGACCCCAAAAGCCAGCGTCAGCACCGGTACCGCCGCCACCGACACCGCCGACAACGTGTCGGCGATCATCGAGACACGCCTGCGCCCGAGGTAATCCACCGCGGCGCCCGCGATCAGGGTGGCCGCCAGCAGCGGCAGGGTCCCGGCCATCGCCACGACCGATGCTTCGAGGGCAGAACCGTTGCGCTGCAACACAAGCCACGGAAACGCAACGATCGTGATGCCGTTGCCGGCGCCTGCCATCAGCGCGGCGAACAGAATCAGGTACAGCGGGCCGCGCTTGGTGTTCGTCATAAGGATCGGGACGAATCTAGCAGCGACGAGGGCCGCCCGGCATTCCGATATCCACCGCATGCACAGTGGTCATGTGAAGCAGAAGCTGGCCCATCCGGGCACCGGAGTGCCGTTCGACTCGCCGGTGCCACCGGGGACCGGGTGGCCCGGCGACGCGGCCTCGTCCGCCACACCTGTCGCCGCGACGCCGAGACAGGTGGCCCGGTTGGCACGCGCGGTGCAGACGCTAGAGGAACTGGACGCCGAGGTATCGGTGTGTCGAGCGTGTCCCCGGCTGGTGGCGTGGCGTGAAGAAGTCGCCGTCGTCAAGCGCAAGTCCTACGCCGACCAACCGTATTGGGGGCGGCCGATACCCGGGTGGGGATCGCTGCGGCCGCGGGTGCTGATCGTGGGGCTGGCGCCGGCGGCGCACGGCGGCAACCGCACCGGCAGGGTGTTCACCGGCGATCGGTCGGGGGATTTCCTCTTCGCCGGACTTCACCGCGCCGGGCTGGCGAATCAGGCACTTTGTGTCGACGCTGCGGACGGGTTGGCGCTCAACGACACTCGTGTCGTCGCTGCGGTGCGTTGCGCACCGCCCGCCAACGCGCCGACGCCAGCGGAGCGGGTCGCATGCGCGCCCTGGCTCGACGCCGAGTGGCGGCTCACGCATTCCTCGGTGCGGGTGATCATCGCGCTCGGCGGGTTCGGTTGGCGGGCCGCGCTGGACATGATTCGCAATGCCGGTGGTGGAGTAGGGTCGCCGGCACCGAAATTCGGTCACGGTGCGACCGCTGAACTCGGCGAGGTCACGCTCATCGGCTGCTTTCACCCCAGTCAGCAGAACACGTTCACCGGGAGACTCACCCCCCAGATGCTCGATGAGGTGTTCGGGCGGGCCAAGGCTCTGGCATCCATCGAATAGGTGCGACTAGATGTGCTCGTCGGGGAAGAGGGGGCCACAACGTAGCGTTGAAGCCGCTATGCGGCTTTCTGTCCTAGACCTCGTCCCGGTACGCACCGACCAGACCACATCGGATGCGTTGGCGGCCTCCACCCGCTTGGCGCAGGCGGCTGATCGGCTGGGGTACACCCGCTACTGGATCGCCGAGCACCACAACATGCCCTCGGTCGCGGCGACCAGCCCGCCGGTGGTCATCGCCCATCTGGCCGCGCACACCACAGCGCTGCGGCTGGGCTCCGGTGGCGTCATGTTGCCCAACCACGCACCGCTCGCTGTCGCCGAGCAATTCGCGCTGCTGGAGGCTGCACACCCGGGGCGGATCGACCTCGGTATCGGCCGGGCGCCCGGTTCGGACCCTGTCACGTCAATGGCGCTGCGGGGTGCCGCCGGCCGCGACGATCGCGATATCGAGGCTTTCCCCGAGTACCTCGACGACGTCGTCGCGCTGATGAGCGCGGGCGGTGTGCGGGTGCCGATCCCGAACCAGCGCTATGTCCTCAAGGCGACTCCGGCCGCGGTGACGGAGCCGAAGCTGTGGCTGCTTGGCTCGTCGATGTACTCGGCACACCTGGCCGCCGCCAAGGGCCTGCCGTACGTGTTCGCACACCACTTCTCTGGCCAGGGCACCGCCGAGGCGCTTGCTGCGTACCGGTCGGAGTTCCGGCCCAGTGAGTTGACACCCGAGCCCCTGACTTTCCTCACCGTGAACGCGATAGTCGCCGAAACGCATGACGAGGCAATCGCTTTGGCGCTGCCGAACCTGCAGATGATGGCGCGCCTGCGGACAGGTCAGCCGCTCGGTGCGCTCGACCTCGTCGAGGATGCCCAGTCCGCCGTTATCAGCCCGCAGGCACAGAGCATCGCCGAAGCCGTCCTGGCGCGTTCCGTCGTCGGGTCACCGGCCGAGGCAGCCGATCAGATACGTGGACTGGCCGAAGAGTTCGGCGTCGACGAGGTCATGGTGAACCCGGCCGCCTCGGCGCGCCTCGGCACCGACCCGGCGACCGCACCCGCGCGGGAATCGACACTGGAATTGCTGGCCAAGGAATTGTTCTAGAAACGCTATGCGGGCGTCAGCTCGATGACGGAGATCGGTCGCGTCGTCTTCTTCTGATACGCCGTGTAACGCCCGCTGTTGTTCTCGTCGGCGATCCGAAAGAGTCGGGCGTAGTCGGCATCGTCGGGTCCCACGATCCGCGCTGTGACCGGAAATCGCTTGCGGCCCACGTTGATCTCAACCTCGGGATGCGCCTTGAGGTTGTGGTACCACGCCGGATAACGTCTCGCGCCTGCGTTGGATGCGACGATCAGATAATTCGCGCCGTCTCGCGCATAGGTCAGCGAATTCGTCCTGGCTGCGCCCGTTTTCGCTCCGATCGACCGCAACAACAGGTTCGGCGGGGCACCCGGCAGGCGGTGGCCGATCCAGCCGTTGGTCCCCTGATACACCATGTCGTGGATGCTCAGTACCTTCAATACCGCTCGCTGAACGCGGGAAGCCATGGGTCAATCCTGCGCAGCGGAGTCGAGTTCCGCCAGCGCTTCCCGAAGGAGGCGACCAGATTCCTCGCGGTCCGGGTCGCGCCGCAGCAGCATGCCTTTCGCGAAAGACAGCTTGTCGCCGCTCTGGCGGGGCAGGACGTGCAGGTGGATGTGGAACACACTCTGGAACGCGGCTTTGCCGTCGTTGATGACGACGTTGTTGCCGTCGGCGTGCAGACCGGAGTGTCGGGCTGCCCGTGCGATCCGCTGCCCGATGGTCACCATGGCGGCGACCGTCTCCGGAGGCGTGTCGGTCAGGTCGACGGAGTGCCGCTTGGGGATCACCAGCGTGTGGCCCCGGGTGAACGGCCGGATGTCGAGGAGTGCCAGGTAGTCGTCGTCCTCGTAGATTTTTATGGCAGGAGCCTCGCCGGCGACGACGGCGCAGAACACACAGGGCATTACGCCACGTTAGCGGTTCGACTGCTCGACCTGGGCACGGCTCGTAGCCTGATCGACGGAGGTATCGCATGGACGATCGTGAACTCGCTTTCGCAGGCGCCGCGCAGCAGGCCCGCATGCTGGCGGACGGAACCATTACCGCGCCGGGGTTGCTCGAGGTGTACCTGGAGCGCATCGCCCGCCTGGACCCCGGGCTGCGGTCCTATCGCGTCGTCCTCGCCGATAGCGCTTCCGAGCACGCGGCCGCCGCTCAGGCTCGTCTGGATGCAGGTGAACGGCTGCCGCTGCTGGGCGTGCCGATTGCCATCAAGGACGACGTCGACGTCGCGGGGGAGGTCACGGCGTGCGGGACGTCGGCGCATGGGCCCGCTCGCACCGCCGACGCCGAAGTGGTTCGGCGTCTCCGCGAGGCCGGCGCGGTCATCGTCGGAAAGACTGCCGTGCCCGAGATGACGGTGTGGTCGTTCGCCGAGACGATCACGTTCGGTGCGACGCGGAATCCATGGAACACCGACTACGCCCCGGGCGGCAGCAGCAGCGGCAGCGGCGCGGCGGTCGCCGCGGGACTCGCATCGATGGCATTGGGGTCCGACGGCATGGGGTCGATCCGGATTCCGGCGACCTGGTGTGGGCTGTTCGGGATCAAGCCGCAGCGGGATCGCGTGCCGTTGGCGCCCCACGACGACGCCTGGAACGGCTTGGTCGTCAACGGCCCGATAGCGCGAACGGTCGAAGACGCGGCACTCTTCCTCGATGTGACCAGTGGCGAGTCCGGCTTCGTCGCCGCGGCGGCGAAAGAGCCCGGCCGGTTGCGAATCGCGTTGAGCACGAAGGTTCCTGCGGGAGTGGTGACGCGAGTGGGCGCCCAGCAGCGTGCGGCGGTTCGGGATTCGGCAGCGCTGCTGCGCGAACTGGGGCATCAGGTCGTCGTCCGGGATCCCGACTATCCACCGACCGCGATAGCCCACGCGCTGGCCCGGTACTTCCGTGGTGTGTACGACGAAGTCCAGATGCTGCCACGGCCCGAGCGCCTGGAATCCCGCACCCGAAACTTCGCGCGGATCGGTGGATTGATTTCGGATGAGCGGATCAATCGCATCAGGGCCGCGGAGAGCGCGATCGCCGAACGCATCATGTCGATCTATGACGACGTGGACGTCGTCATCACACCGGGCACGGCGTTGAGTCCGTCGCGCATCGGCGCCTACCAGCGGCGCGGCGCGGTCTCCACGCTGACGTTGGTCGCGGCGCGCGTGCCTTTCCAGGCTCTGTCCAATGTCACGGGCCAGCCTGCCGCCGTCGTT
This sequence comes from uncultured Actinomycetota bacterium, assembly GCA_963843135.1. Taxonomy (GTDB): domain Bacteria; phylum Actinomycetota; class Actinomycetes; order Mycobacteriales; family Mycobacteriaceae; genus Mycobacterium. The sequence goes on along the minus strand of CAWJJA010000009.1, from coordinate 96,738 downwards.
CCGTGGGGCTTCGACGGCAACGGAATACCGACATCGATTCAGCTGGTGGGCCGGCCGTTTGACGAGGCGTCCCTGCTGTCACTGAGCGCACAGATCGAGAAGGCGCGACCGTGGGCGGATCGTCGCCCCCCGGTGTCCTAGCTTGCGGTTACGGCGTGGCGCCAGGTGGCCAGCTTGTCTTCGTAGCGCATGGTCTGGGCCGGACTCGTCGACGGGAGCCGCCGATAGTGCACGTCGAAAGGTACCCGGACAAACCGGTTGAAATTCTTCTCCGCGGCCGCACCGTTGAACAGGATGCAGGAGATACCGGGGTGCGTTTTGAACAGCTCACCAAAGTCGTTGGCCACCATGCTGTCCGGTTGGACCGCCGAATCCAGACTGCCTGTGCGGCGGCATGATTTCAGCACGTCCCACACCGCGATGCCGTTGGCAACGAGCGCGGCGGTCCGGTCGTCATACGGGTCGTCGGCGGCGAACCCGAAGAGCTCACCGGTGATCCGCCAGAACGCGTTGCGCGGATTGCCGTAGTACTGCTGGGACGCAACAGAGCGCACGCTGAGCATGTTTCCCAGGATCAACGTGTGTGCTCCGTCGCCGACGATCGGCGGAAGCCCATGCACCAGTGGCGCGGTCATGGGAGCGAATATCGCACGCGGCCGCGGTATACGTTGACCCGGTGGCCGAAGAATTCGATATCGAGGCGTCCGGGCTGCTCGACGGCCTTGAGGGCAAGGCCAGGGCCGAACGCGCTGAACTCATCGAGTGGCTCTTGGGCGAAGACTTCACCGTCGACCAGATCAGAGCGTCGTTTATGCCGATGTTGCTCGCCGCTCGCCGAGTTCTGGGTGAGGACGGAACCTACGTGTCGGCCCGCGAGACCTGCGAGACGACCGGCATCGACCTGGAGCTGCTCCAGCGCTTGCAACGCGCGATCGGCCTGCCGACCGTGGACGATCCCGATGCCGCCGTGCACTCGCGTGCGGACGCCGAAGCCGCGGCCTATGGGCAACACTTCATCGAACTCGGAATCGAACCCGATCAGCTCGTACAGATCACCCGGCTGCTGTCCGATGGCCTGTCGCGAGCGGCCGAAGTGATGCGTTACGCCGGTCTGGCCTCGATCCTCGATCCGAACGCGAGTGAGTTGACCATCGCCAGAAATTCGGAACTGCTCGTCGGCAAAGCGGCTCCACTGCTCGGTCCCATGATCCAGGAGATGTTGCGACTGCAGCTGCGACATCTGCTGGAAACCGAGGCCATCAGCGCATCTGAACTGGCAGAGGGTCAACGACTTCCGGGCGCGCGCCTGGTGAGCATCGCCTTCGCCGACCTCGTCGGGTTCACCAGCCTCGGCGAAGCGGTGCCGCCAGAAGAACTGGAAGGACTCGCCCGCCGTCTGACCGACCTCGCGCACGAGGTCGCGGTGCCGCCTGTGCGTTTCATCAAGACCATCGGCGACGAAGTCATGCTTGTCAGTCCCGATCCGGTGCTGCTGCTCGACGCAGTGATGGGGTTGGTCGACGCGACGGAGGGTGACGACGAGTTCCCACGCGTCCGAGCGGGTATGGCGACCGGGATGGCTGTCAGCCGGGCCGGTGACTGGTTCGGCAGTCCGGTGAATCTGGCCAGTCGAGTGACCGGAGCCGCCCGCCCCGGCTCGGTTCTGGTGTCGGAGTCAGCCCGCGAGGCCGTCGGAGACGACGGCTTCACATGGTCTTTCGCGGGTGCGCGCCACCTGAAGGGCATCTCGTCGGACGTCAAGCTGTTCCGCGTCCGACGGTCAGCCGACTGAAACCAATCACGGGTGGCGCGGTCCCATCACGCCGCCAGGCCCCATCATCTGCTGCATCATCGCGGGCATGCCTTGCTCCACGAAGCCGGTGACCTCTCGGGCGTGGGCGCGGATCACCTCTGTGATGTGGGGATCGTCCGCCGTTTCCTCGGCGATCACACCTTTCGGCGTGAACGTCAATTGACGGCGGTAGGCGCCGGCGCTGCGAAAGAGTGTCGGCAGGGTCTGGCTCATGCACATGACTTCGGCTCCCTGGCCGATATGCGAGTACATGCTTGACACGTGCGCCTGTAGTTGTGCGGCAAGGTCTTCAGAGTTCGATTCACTGGTGGTGCGCACGCCGCCTGGAATCTCTTCCACGGTGCGGCTGATCTCGTTGTGCCGAGCGAACATCTCCATGTAGTTGCTCATGTCCATCGGGTCGGCACCCATGAACCCGTGCCCGTCGGTGAGGCGGACAGGAGGTGCGGGCGCTTTGTTGATTCCACGAATCAGGTACCCCAGACCCAGAATGCCTCCGGCACCCAGCAGTGCGAGTGCGCTGCGCCGCGTCAGCCCAGCCATCGTGTTCAGTGGTGTTCGTGCAGGAGCATGACGCGCCGCCGATATTCGTCGTCATCGATCTCGCCACGTGCGAAGCGCTCGGCGAGCACATCCTCGGGACGCGGCGGCCCGTAAGCAGGAGCGCCGCCTGCGGTGTTGCGGGAGCCGCCCGCGTAGCGGACGGCGAGGACGATGGCAGTGATGACTGCCGCCCAGAACACCACCGTCACAACGCAAAGCAGAACCCAACCGGCCCAGCCCCAGCCGCTTCCCCAGCCCCAGCCGTCGTACATCATCACGCATTCCTCCACGACCCCAGCTAGCCAACTGCTGGCAACATCAGCCTGCTCTCGGGTATCGGCCTGCAATAGGGCCGATGGTCCCTACCCTTGGGGGGTATATGGATGGGCAGGCACCTCAGTGCCGGATCGGCATCTACTCCGCTAAGACCGGCCCGAATGCGGTGGGGACAGGTTTACGATCCAGGAATGAACCGGGCAGCCGTGGTTATCGGGTTGAGCTCAGCGGTCGTGCTGGGCGGACTTGCAAGCGCCGGCGGAGCGCATGCTCAGCCGGCGCCGAACCCGGGTCCCTGCAACTACACGCTGTCGCCGCCTCAGGTGGTCCAGGTCAACGGCGTGACGAAGGTGACCGCCACGCTGACCCCCGCCGGCTGCCTCGCGCCATGGCGGCCCAAGTACGGCATCGCATGCCTGTCCATTCAGGGCGGGGCCGAACAGTGCACGAACTCCAGGGAAGCGGCCCCGACCCAGGTGTTCTATGAGCCTTATCAACCCGGAGCGACATATGAGTCGACGGGGCGGGGCTGCGGCGCGATCTTCGACTACACGACAGACCCCAACTGCCTGTTGGTCGGGCCGGTCACCGCGACGCTGTAGTCGCGGCGCGGTCACTTACGATCAGCCGATGCGCGGTTCAAAGATCCTCATCACCGGCCCCACCGGGCAGGTCGCGGTTCCAGTCGCCAAGGCTCTGGCGGCCGACAACGAGGTGTGGGGCATCGCCCGCTTCACCGACATCGCCGCGCGGGACGACCTGACGAATGCGGGCGTGCACTGCGAGGCGGTCAACCTGGCCAGTGGCGACTTCACGGGCATACCGTCCGATTTCGAATACGTCATCAACCTTGCCGTCGCCAAGAGCGGTCGGTGGGACAAGGATCTGGCGGCCAATGCAGAATCGGTCGGACTCCTGATGGCACACTGCCGCGAGGCGAAGGCCTTCCTGCACTGCTCATCGGGGGCCGTTTACGACCCACCCGATGACGACCCTCGGGCTGAACGCGCCGTCCTGGGCGACAACCACAAACCCTTGTTACCGACGTATTCGATCTCCAAGATCGCCGGCGAGGTGGTCGTCCGCACCATGGCCCGCGCACTCGGCATTCCCAGCACCATCGCCCGCCTGAACGTCCCGTACGGCGACAACGGGGGATGGCCGCTCTTTCACATGGAGATGATGCTGCGTGGTGATCCGATCCCCGTTCCGCCCGGCGGGCCCGCCCGCTACAACCTGATGCACGAGGACGACATCATCGCCACCATCCCGAAGCTCCTTGAGGTGGCTTCGGTTCCGGCGACAACCATCAACTGGGCCAGTGAGCAGTTCGTCAGCATCCAGGAGTGGTGCACGTACCTGGGCTCGCTCGTCGGCACCGAGCCGTCGTTCGAGGAAAGCGCTCAGGCGTTGCGCGGCAACCCCCTTGACGTCACGTTCATGCGTGAACTCATCGGGCCCGCGACCGTCGACTGGAAAGACGGACTGCGCCGAATGGCGGTCAAGTTCCACCCTGAGCTGGTGGGCTGATCAGCGCGACGGCTTGAAGCGACGCAAGCGCAGGCTGTTGCTGACGACGAAGACCGAGCTGAAAGCCATTGCGGCACCGGCGATCATCGGGTTGAGGAGACCGGCCGCAGCCAACGGCAGCGCGGCGACATTGTAGGCAAACGCCCAGAACAGGTTTCCTTTTATCGTCGCGAGCGTCCCGCGTGAGAGCCGGATCGCGTCCACGACGGTGCGCAAGTCGTCGCGCACCAGCGTCAGGTCGCTTGCCTCGATTGCCACGTCCGCGCCACTGCCCATCGCCAGACCGAGGTCCGCCTGTGCGAGCGCGGCCGCATCGTTGACACCGTCACCAACCATCGCCACGACCCTGCCATCGGCCTGTAGCCCCTTGACCACGTCGACTTTCTCCGCAGGCAGCACACCGGAGATCACCTCGTCGATTCCGACCTGCCGCGCAACCGTGCGCGCCGCCGCCTCATGGTCGCCGGTCAGCAGGATCGGCGTAAGGCCCAGGGCGCGAAGCTCTTTGACGGCGTCGGCGGAGGTCGGCTTGACGGCATCCGCGACCACCAGCACACCGATGGCAGCGCCGTCCCGGCCGACAACGACCGCCGTCCTGCCCTCGGATTCCGCATTCCGCATGAACTCGACGAGTTCCTCCGGCACCTGCGTGAACAGGCGCGCCCGTCCTACCGCCACATCGTTGCCGTCGACGACTCCTCGCGACACCGACTCCTCGGAGATTGGTGAAGTCCACTGCCGCAGGCAGTTCCGGAAGCCGCGCTCGTGCGCCCGCTGCGATTGCCTTCGCAACGGGATGTTCGGATGACGCCTCGAGCGCACCTGCGAGCCGCAGGACCTGGTCCGGCTCCTCGCCCCCGGCGGTGCTCACATCGACCAGCGTCATCGTGCCGGTGGTCACCGTGCCCGTCTTGTCCAGCAGGATGGTGTCGACCCGCTCTGTCGATTCCAGCACCTCGGGTCCCTTGATCAAGATGCCCAGTTGTGCACCGCGGCCGGTGCCCACCATCAATGCCGTCGGCGTCGCGAGGCCCAGCGCGCACGGGCACGCGATGATCAGCACCGCCACCGCCGCTGTGAACGCCACCGCGACCGGTCTGCCGGTGCCGATCCAGAATCCGAGCGTCGCCACGGACAACGCAATGACGATCGGCACGAAGACCCCGGAGATCCGGTCGGCCAGTCGTTGGGCCTGCGCCTTGCCGTTCTGGGCCTCCTCGACCAGCCGGCTTATCTGTGCCAGTGCCGTGTCCGCGCCGATCCGGCTCGCCCGCACCACAAGTCGGCCATCGGTGTTGACGGTGGCACCGACCACGTCTGAACCCGGTTCGACCTCCACCGGCACTGACTCCCCGGTCAGCAGCGACGCGTCGACAGCACAGTGTCCCTCCAGCACCACACCGTCGGTCGCGATCTTCTCGCCCGGGCGCACCACGAACTCGTCGCCGACCTTTAGCGCATCGATCGGAATACGTTGTTCGGCACCGTCTCTGCGAACCGTGACATCCTTGGCGCCGAGTTCGAGCATCGCTCGCAGTGCCGCGCCTGCGCGTCGCTTGGACCGCGCCTCGAAATAGCGGCCTGCGAGAATAATGGTGGTGACTCCCGCCGCGGCCTCGAGATAGATGTTGCCGCTGCCGTCGGTGCGGCCGATCGTCAGCTCGAAGGCGTGGGTCATGCCCGGCGCGCCCGCGGCTCCCCAGAACAGCGCATAGACCGACCACCCCAGCGCCGCCAGGGTTCCCATCGATACCAGGGTGTCCATAGTCGCGGTGCCGTGGCGCAGATTCGCCCATGCCGCCCGATGAAACGGCCATGCACCCCAGAGGACTACGGGCGCCGCAAACGCCAGTGACAGCCACTGCCAGTACGCGAACTGCCATGCGGGCACCATCGCCATCGCGACGACCGGCAGCGTCAGCGCCAGGCAGATCAGCAGCCGCGTTCGAAGTGCGGCGGTCGGATCGACGTCCTTCCCAATCAGATCGGTCGTCGGCAGATGGGCTTGATATCCGGCGTCCTGGACCATCGCGACGAGTTGATCGGCGGTCACGTCATCGCCGAACTCGACCCGCGCTTTCTCGGTCGCGAAGTTGACCGCCGCGGAGACACCGTCGATCTTGTTGAGTTTCTTCTCGATTCGATTGGCGCACGACGCACAGGTCATACCGTCGACCGAGAGTTCGACAACAGACATATCAGTGGTGATGGCCTTCGCCACCGCCGGCAGGTGCCGTCGCCGGTGCTGCCTCGGTGACGTTCACGGTGAACGCTGCGGTGCGGACGACGTCGCCGTGCTGGAAGTCGAGGAACAACCGGTAGGCGCCCGCGCTGGGAAACGTCGTGTGGAACACGATGTCTGGACCCGGGTTTGTGGAGCCGTCGCCCGGCTCACCCATCGGATGGACATGCAGGTAGGCGAGATCCGACGCCCGCACCGCGACGAGATGGCCATACGCGCCGAGGTAGGGCTGCAGGTCGTCGACGGACTTACCGTCCCGGTCGATCGAGAGTGTCAGCATCGAGGCTTCATTGGCCTTCGGTGTACCCGCGCAGTTTCACTGTGAAGCCGTCGACCTGCGCCGTCGCCGATGCCGGGGGAAGCGGTTGCGGGTCGTAGGGGCCCGCGACGTGCAGGTTGGCGCCCAACGTCAATGCGGGACCGCCCGACGGCATGAAGTCGGCGAAGACGCGGTAATCGCCTGCGCGGGTGAGGTTCAGCGGCACGGTCCAGGTGCCTTCTGCGTCGAGGGTCGGGTGGACGTGCTGGAAGACGGCGAGATCATTGCGGACGACGATCAGGTGCAGCAGCTTGTCGTGGGTCTCGACATACCGCTTCACCGGCGCTCCGGTAGGACTCAGGATGCGAAATCGCAGCGGCACATCGGCGGATGCCGACGCGATCGAGTCACTCAACTCCAGTGTGTAGCCGTCCTGTGTCGACTGCAGCCCGCCGGGCAACTCTTGTCCAGCCGTCATCGTCGCTTCCTGCGGTCCGACGGCGTTACCGACCCAGACCGCGACGGCGAACACCGCCGCCAGAGCCACAAGGAACGCGGCGACCTTCTGACCCGTCTTCATCAGCCCGCCAGCTGAGCCGGCGTCCGCGACGGCTGGAGAACCCGGCTCACGCACCGAGGTGGCGCAATGTCCACAGCTCATTCCGGTTACGGTGACCGTTGTCGTCCTCATGACTACATCTGTACCATACCCCCGAGGGGTATGCAAACCTGCGCACGTGGCAGCATCGGCGACCATGCGCGTTCTGGTGCAACGGGTGACTTCGGCGGCGGTGCGAGTCGACGGTGAGGTGGTCGCAGCAGTGCAGCCCGCGGGCCAAGGGCTGGTCGCACTGGTGGGCGTCACGCACGACGACGACACGTCAAAGGCGCAGCGGATGGCCGAAAAGCTCTGGCAGTTACGCATTCTCGACGACGAGAAGTCGGCGAGCGATGTCGGCGCGCCGATCCTCGTCGTCAGTCAGTTCACGCTCTATGCAAACACGGCCAAAGGCCGCAGGCCTGCGTGGAACGCCGCGGCTCCGCGGGCGGTGGCCGAACCATTGGTGACGGCGTTCGCCGACGCGCTGCGCGATTTCGGCGCACAGGTGCAGACCGGCGTTTTCGGGGCGGATATGCAGGTCGAACTCGTCAACGACGGCCCCGTGACGGTGCTGCTTGAGGTGTGACTCGGAGCCGCCCCGGCGGCGACATCTGACTACGTGGTGGCGACCGGCGGAATGCCTTCCGACGGCTGGACGATGACGAACCCCTGCCCGTAGAACGACACCTGGATCGCCTCGCCCGAGCCGCGGCCGATCAGTGCGCCTGCCTTGAAGCTCGTCTTCAGTTGGGTCTGCAGATTCGCCGACCACGCCACCACCGCGTTGGTGTCGGCGAATGTCGGTGCCTCTGCCGCGTTGAGGACGACCGGCGGGCCGTCGGTGGTCAGCGCCACCCAACCCGTGCCTCGCAACGTCGTGTTGAACAGCCCGCCAGTCGCGATGCTGCCGCCTTTGACGCGCTCGATGTTCCAGTCCAGGCTCGCCGAGAAGGCCAGAACGTTCTTTCCGCTGATCGACAAGCCGGAGTTGCTCAGGTTCAGCAGATGTACGTCGCACGCGCGCTCTGCCAGGAACACGTCGCCCTGCCCTTGGCACCGCATCAAGGGCAGCCCCTCGCCCGTCAGCGCCTTCTTGATGAACTTCGACGCGCCACCACCCTCGTACGCGAAGTCCACGTTGCCCTGATACGCGACCATCGCACCCTGGCGTGCCATGAACGGTTCGCCGAGTCGCACGCGCAGCAGCTTCGAGTTCTGGTTCGCGATCGGCTTGGCTTCCTTCTCGCTGAACCGGCCGTCAACCAGATCGCCTGTGATACCTGCGAAGCCGTCGCCCGCGGGCTGACCGGCCACCGCGGCGGCCTGGGGTGGACCGGCCTGGTGTTGTGGCTGCGCTGCGGCAGGTGCGCCGCCGCCCAGCGGTGCCCGGCCGACCTGCCCCTGGTGAGAAACCTGGTCCGTCCACTGCTGGCCGTCCCACCAGCGATGCTCGTACCGTCCTTCGGGGTCGGGCCGCCAGCTTCCGTTGTCAGGTCCTGTCATGGTGACAAAAGTAGGCCAACCGGCTGGCATCCTGGTGGCATGGCTAAAGAAATTGACCGGGTACGTGCGCAGAGCGCTCTCGCGGTCATCAAGCAGCACCCGGGCATGGTGTTGTTCGTCGCCTCGCCGGTGATCATCGGGCTGGGTCTGGTGTGGTGGCTGGTCAGTCCGACGCTGGCCGTCCTGCTGTTCATCGGTGCGGTCGCGGGCGGCGGCGCCGTTTTGCTCATGAACCGTAAGTAGCACTCCAAGGCATCCGCTGTTCGCTTGCGGAGAAAGCCGCCCCAACAGCGATGTAACGGTGTAAGCATGTAATCATGCGACATCATCATCCCCACGGGCGGCGGTCCGGCCGCCCCGGCGGCTGGCAACAGGCCCAGCAGCCCGACGCAAGCGACGCAGCCGACTGGTTCGCCGGGCGGCTACCCGAGGGCTGGTTCGCCGGCGATCCGACGGTCGTCGTCGACCGCGAAGAGATCACCGTCGTCGGCCGTCTGCCCGAACTCGAGGGCAGCGGTGGTGAAGAAGAGAGTGAAGCCCACGCGTCCGGCAGAATCGCGCGCTTCCGCGAGGAGACCCGATCTGAGCGCATGCGCATCGCCGACGAAGCCGAGGGCCGTTACGGGCGCAAGGTCGCGTGGGGTGTCTCAGGCGGTGATGAATCCGAACAAGTCCTGTTCACCCACATCGCGGTACCGGTGATGACCCGTCTCCGGCAGCCGGAACGCCAGGTGCTCGACACGCTGGTTGACGCTGGTGTCGCGCGCTCGCGTTCGGATGCGCTGGCATGGTCGGTACGGCTGGTGGGTGAGCACGCCGACGAGTGGCTGGGCAAGCTGCGCGACGCGATGCGCAATGTCGATGACCTGCGGGCCGAGGGGCCGCAGGTCTAACGGCGGGCAGGCGATGGGGGCACCGCCCGCGCGAAGCGCAGGGGGACGACCGGGGGATCAGCCCAGGCGCTCGACGCCGACATACGACGAGTTCAGCGGTGAGGTCTGCGACAGCGGGTCGACGGCGCAGTTGTCGACAAGCAGATTTCGGTTGACGCCGTATGTCTCCGGGACACCGTGACGTCGAGGATCGAAAACCCTTGATCCCCAGCCGTGATCGACGATCACGATCCCCCGGCGAGCTCGGTCGCTGATCGACGCGGCCACCCTGATCTCGGCGACTTCGGAGAACACACGCACCGTATCGCCGTCGGCAATTCCGAGCGCCGCGGCGTCTTCGGGATTGATGACCACATCGTTGCCCTTACCGGCCGGATGCAGGCCGGGAAGCTCGTTGAGCCAGGAGTTCATCGAGTGCCGATTGCGCCGGTTCGCCAGCTGGAACGGATATCCCTGCGGCGCCTGCGGTGCCGGTTCGGCGAGCAATTCCCGCGCACGGGCAACGAACTCTTCAGGGGCGGCGTGCACTTTCTTGTCGGCGGTTCGCAGTGCGGCGCGGAAATGCCCGAATTCTCGCGGGCCGAGGACCAGACCGTGCGGATTGGTGACGAGCTCACGCCAACTGAGCTTGTGCCCGTTGACTTTCCGGCTGGTGGCGATGAACAGCCGATTCAACCACTGCGGTGTGAACTCCAGCGCCGGCCTGCGGGTGAGCCGTGCCAGAGTGCGGGTGGCCCTCAGGAAGCTGTTCATCCCCTTCACGCCGAATAGTGGCTTGTGCATGGCCATCGCGAGATCGACGAAGATGCGCCATTCCTCACGTGCCCCAGGTGGTGGGTCGACTGCGCGCCGTCCGTACTGCACGTAGGGCTCGTCGTGAAGGTTGCTGGTCAGCGCCATCAGGTCGTCGCGTTCCAGCCAGTGCGCCGCGGGCAACAGCCAGTGTGCGTGGCGGTGACTTTCCCTCTGTACCAGATCGATTGCCACCAACAGGTCCAGATCGGCCAGGGCCGCGTCGAGCTTGGTGCCGTGTGGTCCGGACACCACGGGGTTTCCGCAATTGATCACCATCGCCCGAATCTGGCCGGGCCCTGGTGTCAGAATCTCATCGGGTAGTTCGGCGAGCGCGTGCGCACCGGCGACGAGATCGCGCCCACGCAAGCGGCTCTTGTGGGCCGGCGGCGTCGCGAGGCCCGACAGCCTCAACGCGTCGATGTAGCCGGGCTCGAACCTGCGTCCACCCGGTCGGTCCATGCGGCCGGTGATCACGTTGAGCACATGGCCCAACCACTCACCGATCGTCCCGGTGACGTGCAGTGAGACGCCGGTTCGGGTGACCGCCATTGCGCGTGGCGCGGCGGCGAAATCCCTTGCCACGCACTCGATCACCGTGCGCGGAACGTCGCAGCGTGCGGCCAGCTCGTCGAGGTCGGCGTCCGAGACGAGAGCGCGCAGCGCGTCGACCCCCGTCGCCAGATCACGGCAGTCCGCGCCATGCTCGAGGCCCTCATCGAGAATGACCTTGACCATGCCGAGCAGCAACGCCCAGTCCTGTCCCGGCCGAACCGCAATGTGGGTATCCGCCTTGTCCGCGGTCTCGGTCCGCACCGGATCGACGACGACCAGCGTGGCGCCCTTTCTGCGCCGTTCGAGTGTCCGTTTCCAGCCGCCGGGCACCGTTTCCAGCCAGTTCCATGCGCTCACGGCCGGATTCGCGCCGACCAACAGGAAGTAGTCGCAGTTGTCGACGTCGGACACGGGTGCCATCAGAATCGACCCGTACATCGCCTCGGCGACGACGTGCATGGCGTTCTGGTCCACCGAGCCGACGGCATAACGGTTCTGCGTTCCCACGGCGTCGAGCCAGGCGATCATGAACAGCACGTTCGACGACGAGTAGCCGGCGGGGTTCCCGTAGTAGAGGCCGATCGCGTCGGGCCCGTCAGCGTCGATCAGCGCGGTCATCCGAGCTGAGATGTCGGCGATCGCTTCGTCCCAAGTGGCCTCGACATAGGAATCGCCGACACGGCGCATCGGCGCCACGATTCTGCGCGGGTGTTCGACGAGCTGATTCGCCGTTCTGCCTTTGGCGCAGAAGTCCTGCCAACTGTGCGGATTCTGCTTGTCCGGCGATATCCTCGTTGCTCTGTTGTCCTCGACCGTGACCTCGATGCCGCAGGCCGCCGAGCAGTATCTGCAGAAGGTGTACACCGTCGTGCTCATCACTTCTGAGACTACGACGGCTAGGCCTGTGTCATAGCCCAATAAGCGCCACGCTTAGCCATCAGCTCGTCATGGCTGCCTTGTTCGACGATGCTGCCTGCCTCGAGGACGACGATGACATCGGCGTCGCGGATCGTCGAAAGCCGGTGCGCGATGATGAAACTCGTCCGGTCGCGTCGGAGTTCGGCCATCGCCTGTTGGATCAGCAGCTCGGTCCGGGTGTCGACAGAGCTGGTCGCCTCGTCGAGCACCAACAGGTGCGGGCTGGACAATGCCGCACGCGCGATCGTGATGAGTTGTTTCTCGCCGGCGCTGACGTTTCCGCCGTCGTCTCTGACATACGTCTGATATCCGTCGGGCAGCTGGTGCACGAACCGGTCGACGTAGGCGGCCGTGGCGGCCTCGACCACCTCGTCCTCACTGGCATCCGGCCTGCCGTAGGCGATGTTTTCGTAGATGGTGCCGCCGAACAGCCACGTGTCCTGCAGCACCATCCCGATTCGGGATCGCAACGATTGGCGGCTCACGGTGGCGATGTCCACGCCATCGACGAGGATCTGGCCGGTATCGACCTCATAGAACCGCATCAGCAGATTCACCAACGTCGTCTTGCCCGCACCCGTCGGCCCGACGATCGCCACGGTGCTTCCCGGCTCGGCGACCAGGGACAGATCGCTGATGACGGGTGTGCCGGCACGGTAGCTGAAAGTGACGTTTCTGAACTCGACGCGGCCAGGGCGCCGGTCCAGCGACTGCGGCGCCGGCGCCGGCTCTTCAGACTCCTCCTCGGCATCGAGGAGGTCGAACACCCGTTCCGCGCTGGCCACGCCGGATTGCAGTGTGTTGTACATGCCGGCGACCTGGGTCAGCGGTTGGTTGAACTGCCGGACGTACTGAATGAACGCCTGGATGCCGCCGAGGGTGATCTGACCCGTCGCGACTTGAATGCCGCCGACCACCGCCACCGCGACGTAGCTGATGTTGCCGATGAACACTGTCGCCGGCGATACCAGACCCGAAAAGAACTGCGCTCCAAAGCTACTCTGGTACACATCGTCGTTGAATTCGCCGAACTGCTCCTGGGCATGAGCGCGATGACCGAACGTCTTGACGATGGTGAAGCCGCTGTACGTCTCCTCGATGTGTGCGTTGAGCCGCCCGGTGTTTGCCCATTGCGCGACGAACAGGCGCTGGGATCGCCGCGCGATCACCCGTGTCGCCCAGAGCGATAGCGGCACGGTCACCACGGTGAGAAGCGTCAGCAGCGGCGAGATGGTCAACATCATCACCAGCACTGCGAACACCGTCAGAATCGATGTCAACAGCTGGCTGATTGTCATCGACAGAGATGTCTGGATGTTGTCGACGTCGTTGGTGACCCGGCTCAGCACTTCGCCCCGCTGGCGGGAGTCGAAGTAGGACAACGGCATCCGGTGCACTTTGTTCTCGACATCCGAACGCAGGGTGACCATCGTGCGCTGTACGGCGACGTTGAGCAGCCGGGCCTGCAACCAGATCAGCAGCGCCGCAACCAGGTACAGAGCCAACGCCAGCAGCAGCGTGCGGCCGACGGCCGCGAAGTCAACACCACGTCCGGGCACCACGTTCATGCCGGACAGCAGGTCGGCGAAGGTGTTGTCGCCGCGTGCCCGGGCCGCCGCGACTGCCTGTTCCTTCGTCAGGCCGGCGGGCAGCTGACGGCCGATCACGCCGTTGAACAGCAGGTCGGTCGCGTGTCCGAGGATGCGCGGCCCGACGACGCCGATCCCGATTCCACCGACGCCCAGCAGGATGACCGTGGCGGCAAGCGCACGCTGGGGAGTCAGCTGCCTGACCAGTCGGATCGCCGATCCCTTGAAGTCACGCGACCGTTCGGTCGGCGCCTGCACCGAGCCACGGATCGGGCGCCCGATCGCTCCCGTCATGACCGGTCTCCGACCGACTGTGAGTCGGCGAACTCGGCGTACTCGGGGCACTGCGTGAGCAGCGTGTCGTGAGTGCCCACCCCGAGGATGCGGCCGTCGTCGATGACGATGATCTGATCCGCTTGGGCCACCGTCGAAATGCGCTGGGAAACAATCACGACCGTCGAATCCGCCGACACCTCCCGGAGTGCGGCACGCACCCTGGCATCGGTGTGCACATCGAGCGCGGAGAACGCGTCGTCGAACAGGTAGACGGCGGGACGGCGGATGACCGCACGAGCAATGGCCAGCCGCTGGCGCTGTCCACCCGAGAAGTTGATGCCGCCCTGCGCAACGCGCATGTCCAGGCCGTCGGCGTGGCCACGTACGAAGTCGTCTGCTGCTGCCACCTCCAACGAGTGCCACATGTCGTCCTCGGTCGCATCTGCCTTGCCGTAACGCAGGTTGTCGGCGACGGTCCCGGAGAACAGGTATCCACGCTGTGGCACCACACCGATTGCCGCCCAAAGTTGTTCGGGATCGAAGTCGCGCACGTCGATACCGTCGATGCGCACCGATCCGGCAGTCACGTCGTAGAGCCGGCAAACCAGCGCCACCAACGTTGACTTGCCTGAACCCGTCGATCCGACGATCGCCGTCGTCGTCCCCGGCCTCGCGGTCAACGAAATATCTTGCAGCACAGGAAGCTCGGCACCCGGATAGCTGAAGGAGGCGCCGTCCAGACGTATCTCGCCGGTGATGGTCGCGGGCCGTACAGGATCGGGAGGGCTGGTGATCTGCGGTTCGGTCGACAGTACTTCGCCGATACGTTCGGCACATACGGATGCGCGGGGGATGATGACGAGGATGAACGTCGCGAGCAGTACCGCCATCAGAATCTGCATGAAGTACGACAGGAACGCGATCAGCGAGCCGACCTGCATCTGGCCGGCGTCGATCCGCCACCCGCCGAACCAGATCAGCGCGACGCTGGAGATGTTGATGACGAGTGTGGTCGCGGGCAGCATGAGCGCCTGCCAGCGGCCCGCCTCGATCGCGGTGTCCGCGAGGTCCTCATTGGCCTGCGCGAATCGGTTGCGCTCGAACGGTTCCCGCGCAAACGCACGGATAACCCGGATTCCGGCGAGCTGTTCGCGCATGACCCGGTTGATGCCGTCGATCAGCCGTTGCATGCGCCGGAAGATCGGCAACAGATGCGACACGATCCAGTAATTGGCGGCCGCCAGGATCGGCACACTCACCAGAAGCAGCCATGACAGGCCCGCGTCCTGATGAATCGCCATGAAGATGCCGCCGATCGACATGATCGGCGCCGTGATCAACATGGTGCAGGTCAGTTGCACCAGCAGTTGTATCTGCTGAACGTCGTTCGTGGTCCGGGTCAGCAGTGACGACGCGCCGAAGCGAGCGGTCTCCTCGGCCGAGAACCCGGTCACGTGGTCAAAGATCGCCCATCGAAGGTCGCGGCCGAACCCGGTGCCCGCGCGCGATCCGAAGTAGACCGCGCCGACCGCGCAGACCACCTGTAGCGCGGTGACTGCGAGCATGATGCCGCCGAGTTCGACGATGATGTGCAGATCGCCCTTGGCTACGCCGTCGTCGATGATCGCGGCGTTGACGGTCGGCAGGTACAGGGATGCCAGGGTGCTGATCAACTGGAACACCGCCACGATCGCAAGCAGCGACCGATATGGCCGCGCATACTTTCGCAGCAGCGACCACAACATGGGAGTTACTGTCGCATACCTGCCGTGCGTCTTGATCGGCAGCATCGCCTGAGAATTGCATAAATTCCCAGGTCAACCGGCATGTCGGTGGTTGACCTTCTGACCTGCCGCTACAGTGCATGGCGTGACTTCCACGACGCGGGCGACTCGGACGAGCCGAAACGCCAAGGTGCTGGCTGTGGCGGCTGTGGCGATCATTCCGGTGTTTGCCGCATGCTCGGATTCCGAGCCGACGAGCCCGGGGGAGGTGCCGCAGACCTCGGCGGCACAGGGAAAGGCGACCCACGGTCCGTTCTTTCCCGAGTGCGGCGGGATCAGCGACCAGGAGGTCATTTCGCAGACCCGCGTACCGGGACTGGTGAACACCGCGAAGAACTCGGTTGGTTGCCAATGGTTGTCCGGTGGCAGCATCTTGGGACCGCACTTCTCGTTTACCTGGTTCCGGGGCAGCCCCATCGGCCGCGAACGCAAAACCGAGGAACTGACGCGCATTGAGCGTGGAGGACATCAACATCGAAGGTCACGACGGCTTCATCGCGATCGGTGACGACCCGCTTCTCGGAACCAACCTGTGCGAGATCGGGATCCAGTTCGACGACGACTTCATCGAATGGTCCGTCAGCTTCAGCGAGAAGCCCTTCCCGGATGCCTGTGGAGTGGCCAAGGAACTCACCCGCCAGTCGATTGTGAACTCCAAATGAGACTTGCCCGTCGCGCCGCAGGCGCTCTGGTCGTGGCGCTGGCCGCCCTTTCGGTCCTCGCGGGGTGCACGAGCACCGTTGACGGCTCCGCCACCAAGGCGGGTTCGGGTGACGTGCCCCGCAACAACGACTCCGAACGGCAGTACCCGAATCTGCAGAAGGAGTGCGACGTCCTCACCACCGACATCCTTGCCGAGACGGTGAAGGCGGATCCGCTGGACATCCAGAGCACGTTCGTCGGTGCGGTGTGCCGCTGGCAGGCCGCCAACCCGACGGGGTTGGTCGACATCACCAGGTTTTGGTTCGAGGAGGGGAGTCTGGACAACGAACGCGACGTGGCCGACCAACTCGGTTACCAGGTCGAGAGCAAGTCAGTGGCCGGCATCGCATCGATCGTGATGCGCCCGAACGATCCGAACGGCGCCTGTGGGGTGGCCAGCGACGCGGCAGGAGTGGTCGGGTGGTGGGTCAACCCGCAGTCCCCGGGCAGCGACGCGTGTGCGATGGCGCTCAAGTTGATGGAACTGACGCTGGCCACGCGTGCCTGAGTTCGGGGACTACCGCGGCACGTGAAAGGTGACCAACGTGGCGCCGTTCACCGCGAGCTGACTCCACTCTTCACTGGTACGCAGGACTGCAATTCCTGAGGTCGGAAACTTCGAATAGATGCGCGCGGCCGCAGCATTATTGCTGCCGTCCGCGGTCGCCAATCCGAGCGCCACACCGGACATCGTCGGCTCGTGGCCGATGACCAGCAGGGTGGCCACGTCGACGTCGAATCGTGTAGAAACCCTATTGATCTCGTCGATCACGGCACCCGGTGTCGCGTCGTAGAGCCGGTCGACGAACTCCGTCGGTGCGTCTATGCGGGTTCGTTCCAGCGTTTCGCGGGTACGGGTGGCCGTCGAACACAGCACCGCATCCACCGCGGGTGCCTGCGCCCGCAGCCAGTCGCCGGCCAATTCGGCCTCGCGGATACCGCGCGGCGCGAGCGGACGAGCGTGGTCAGCGACCTCGGGCGGATAGTCGGACTTGGCGTGGCGAAGCAGCAACAGCGTGCGGTAGGTATCGCTCACCGTCTCACCGTAGATGTGGCGTCCGGTTCTGGCGCGATCTCCGGGCCTACTAGGTGATGTAGTAGCCGCGGCGGTAAGGTTCGGCGCGTGAGTACGCCGAAGTCACGGGCGCGCTGGGTACGCAGCGCGCTTGTCGGTGCGTGCTCGGCGGTGGTGACGGTCGGCGCTCATTCCGCTGCCGGCGGAGTCGCACCCCAGGGCGGCCGGCTGTCCGTTGCGCTACTTGTGTGCGCAACCGTCGGCGCCGTATTGGCCGCGGCGCCGCTCGAAGGCCGCCGCACCCGGCTGCTCGGCGTGGTCGGTGCGCTCACCGTCGCGCAATCGCTGGGTCACCTGACGTTGATGGCGTCCACGGGACACCATCACGGCGACGCCATGGGACTCACGCCGTCGATGGCCGCAGCGCACCTCGCGGCCGCCGTGATGCTCGGTGTCGCAATCACCTCCGTGGAATATCTCTACGTCGTGTGCGCGTCGGTGCTGGCCTGGCTGCGGTTGTTCGCGATGGTGGCCCTGCGGCCGGCTGCACGGCCGCTACCGCTTCCGACCAGTGACGTTGTCGCACAGTCGGTGCTGCGTTGCTCCGGGATTGGTATGCGAGCGCCTCCGCGCATCGCCCTGGCCGCGTAGCGGTCGATCTCCTCACACATCTCACTGCGGCTGAATCTCCGGTTCGTCGTTCTGTGCGGTCGTGGCAGCGAAAACTCGGATGAGTTCTCGCTGCAGTCAACTCTGAGCTTTGTGGCTCGGAGTCATTGTTCTGCAACAGATTCCGCAATTCTTGCTTGATTGATCGAAGGAAGTGAATTAGGTGGTCAACACACCTGTCATAGTGCTTTGGAGCGTTCGATGAGTACACCGACCGCCGTGAATCGGCGTGGTGGCACGGCCGCGCTGCGGCGAATCTGGCGCCTGCATTTCTGGGTGGCCCTTTTCGCCGCACCGGCATTGCTGGTGCTTGCCTGTTCCGGACTTGTGATCCTGTATACCCAGCCCCTGAATGATTGGCTGAATCGGGATCTCTACGTCGTCGCCGAAGGACCCGAGACCGTTCCACTCGACGCCCAGATCACGGCTGCCGAGAAGAACGTCGGTAACGACTACGCCCTCGACGCCGTCACGCCACCCGCTGGTCCGGGCCAATCGACACGAGTCGACTTTCTCCCTCCGGATGCGCTCGAATACCCTGCTGCCGAAGCCAACCTCACCCAGGTGTTCGTCGACCCCTACACGGGGCGATATCTGGGACAGCGCAGTGAGTTGTCCGGCCTCGTCGGGTGGGCCAACCAGCTACACCGAATGTTCGGCAACGACGGCCCGCAGATCCACTTGCCGTCCCTGGCGCACCTGATCGCCCCGTCGGCCTATCCCGATGCCACGATCGGAGTCGGGGTCGGAAATCTCTGGATGGAGCTCACGGCGGTATGGATCCTCGTGTTGCTGGCCAGCGGGATCTCCCTGTGGTGGCCCAGGGCGATCGAGGCGACGAAGCCGCTGCTGAAGATCCGATGGCGCCGGAGAGGCCGGATCCGGTGGCGCGATCTGCACGCGCTCACGGGTGTGGTGATCGCAATCATCCTCATCTGTTACGTGCTCTCGGGCTTGACGTGGTCGCGGTACTGGGGTGAGAACTGGCGCGCATTCTCGGCCTCCGTCGCCCCGTCGGCCGAGATCGACGCCCCGTCGACGCCGGCGACAATGGGCGACTACGACCGGCTTGGCCGGCGCATCGCCTGGGCGGCCACGGATGATCCGGTCTACGCA
Organism: uncultured Actinomycetota bacterium; assembly: GCA_963843135.1. Taxonomy (GTDB): domain Bacteria; phylum Actinomycetota; class Actinomycetes; order Mycobacteriales; family Mycobacteriaceae; genus Mycobacterium. The sequence goes on along the minus strand of CAWJJA010000009.1, from coordinate 77,662 downwards.
TCGGTCACAGACGGTCCGGTGCCAGCCCGCTTGTCCTTCGCTGACGTCGACAGGCTCGCCAAGGGCGAGAAAATGGTTCCCGGCTACGCCATCATCCCGCCCTCGGACGTGACCGAGAACGGAGAAACGGTGTACGGCAGCTACACCGTGGTCAACGCATGGCCGCAGAAGCTGTCCGAACAGCGCACGCTTTACCTCAACCAGTTCACCGGGCGGACGATCACCAATGCCACCGCAGCACAGGATGGGGCGCTCTCACGGCTAACGAGCTTCGGTATCGCGATGCACATGGGGAACCAGCTCGGAGTGCTGACGCGCATTTCGGCGACGATCGCCTGCCTGGGCGTGCTGACCAGCGTGGCGACGGGATTTTTGATGTGGTGGATACGCCGTCCCGCCGGTCGCACCGGACTGCCCGCGCGGGTGGGCGTCGCGACCCGCGCGAAAACTCCTAAGCGCGTGGTCATTGGGGTCTGCGCGGCCGCGGTGGTACTCGGGGTGCTGTTTCCGGTATTCGGCATCTCGCTGCTGTTGGTGCTCGCGGTCGAGGCATTGCTCGCTCGCCGGAGCCGGTCACGAGACACCAGCAGCGAAGCCTCGCAGGCAGTCGGCGACCCCGTCCCCGGCGATACCGGTAACGCAATGCCGACCGGCGCGCAGCAAGAAGCCCATATTGCTGCCGATGCCCGTGGATGAACAGCGGCCGGGCGCGACGCGCCTCACCGGACTTGTCGGCGGCCAGACCTACACTCGCGATGCCTGGCAAACACGAGTAGGAGGGATGGGCCGAGATGCGATTCGTACACACCGCCGACTGGCAGCTCGGCATGACCCGCTACTTCCTCAACGGTGAGGCGCAGCCGCGCTATTCGGCCGCGCGGCGTGATGTCGTGGCCGGCCTGAGCGAGCTGGCCGCCGAGACCGGTGCCGAGTTCGTGGTGGTGTCGGGCGATGTCTTCGAGCACAACCAACTCGCTCCCCGGGACATCAGCTTGTCGCTCGAGGCGATGCGCGCCATCGGTGTGCCCGTGTATCTGCTGCCGGGCAACCACGATCCGCTGGACGCATCGTCGGTGTACACCAGCCCGCTGTTCATCGCCGAGTGCCCCGACAACGTGACGGTCCTCGACCGGCCCGGTGTGCACGAGGTGCGGCCCGGCCTGCAACTGGTGGCGGCGCCGTGGACATCCAAGGCGCCGTGCGCAGATCCGGTCGCCTCCGTGCTCGACGACCTGCCTGCCGACGGAGTCGCCCGCATCGTCGTCGGCCACGGAGGCGTCGATATCTTCGTTCCCGATAAGGACCGGCCGTCGCTGATCCGGCTGGCGGCGCTGGAGGCCGCCATCGCCCGCGGCGCCGTGCACTATGTGGCATTGGGCGACAAGCACTCTCGTATGCAGGTCGGTTCCAGCGGCCGCATCTGGTACTCGGGCTCGCCGGAGGTCACCAACTACGACGACATCGAGACCGATCCCGGCCACGTACTGGTGGTCGACCTCGACGAGGCCGATCCCGGTTCGCCGGTGCGGGTCGAGCCCCACAAGGTGGGCCGCTGGCGGTTCGTGACGCTGCGCCGCTCGGTGGACAGCAGCCGCGACATCGCCGACCTGGACCTGAATCTGGACCTGATGCCCGACAAGGAACGCACCGTCGTGCGAATCGGGCTGACCGGCTCGCTGACGGTGACCGACAAGGCCGCCCTGGACGCGTGCCTCGACAAGTACGCGCGACTGTTCGCGGCACTCACTGTGTGGGACAAGCAGTCCGACGTCGCGGTGACACCCGCAGACGGCGAGTTCAACGACCTCGGAATCGGCGGATTCGCAGCGGCCGCGATCGACGAGTTGGTCGGCGCCGCCCGGTCAGACGGCGAAGACGCCGACGACGCGCGTGCGGCGCTGGCCCTGCTGCTGCGTCTGGCTGATCGGGGTGTGGCATGAAACTGCACCGCATGGTCCTGACCAATTACCGCGGCATCACGCACCGAGAGATCGAGTTCCCCGACCGCGGTGTGGTGGTGGTGAGCGGCGCCAACGAGGTCGGCAAGTCGTCGATGATCGAGGCGCTCGATCTGCTTCTGGAGTCCAAGGACCGGTCGTCGAAGAAAGAGGTCAAACAGGTCAAGCCGACGCATGCCGACGTCGGCGCCGAGATCACCGCCGAAATCTCCACCGGTCCTTATCGATTCGTCTATCGCAAGCGTTTCCACAAGCGGTGCGAGACCGAGCTGACGGTGCTGGCGCCGCGGCGCGAGCAGTTGACCGGCGACGAGGCGCACGACCGTGTCAGGGCCATGCTCGACGAGACCGTCGACACCTGTCTGTGGCAGGCCCAGCGCGTACTGCAGTCCGCGTCGACGGGGGCAGTGGACCTGTCCGGGTGTGATGCCTTGTCGCGCGCGCTCGACGTCGCCGCAGGCGAGGCCGTCGCGATGTCTGGCGCCGAGCCGCTGCTCGTCGACCGTATCGAGGCCGAATATCTCGGCTATTTCACCCGGACCGGCCGTCCCACCGGCGAGTGGGCCGCCGCGACGAGCCGGCTGCGGGCCGCCGACGAGCAGCTGGCTCACTGCGCGGCCGCTATCGCGGAGGTCGACGACGCCGTCCGGCGCCACGCGACGCTGACCTCCGAGCTGGCCCGGCTGGCCGCCGAGCGGACGGACGCCTCGAAGCTGCTCGCGCAGGCCCAGGCCGCTGCGGACGCCGTCGGCGCACTGACCGGCCAACTCAAGCAGGCCGAGCTGGTAGCGGCCGCCGCAGACGCCGCGCGCACCACCTCTGTCGCCGCCGTCAACGAGCGGCGCAGGCTGCGGGAAGGCATCGATGAGAAGTCCGCCGCGATCGTCGAACTCGAAGCCTCGGCCGCCGTGGCCGACGAGGTGCTGACCACCGCCGCCGAGGTACGGCACGAGGCCGACGGTGTGGCCGAGGAAGCACGGTCGGCGGTGGATGCGGCCCAGGCGCGGGCGGCGGTCGCCCGTCGCGCCGTCGACCAGATCGCCGACCGCGACGAAGCCGACCGGTTGGCCTCGCTGCTGGCCAAGATCGCTGTGGCGCAACGTGATCTGGACTCCGCCAATGCCGAGCTCGCGGGTATCGCACTGACCGGCGAGGGAATGCGGACTATCGAGACCGCACGGTCAGCGGTCGATGTGGCGATGGGCCAGGTCGAGCTGGTATCGGCCCATATCGAACTGGTCGCCATCGCTGATATCGAGGTGCGTCTGGGTGGCGAATCGGTCGCGCTGCCCGCAGGCGAAACCTGGACGACGAGTGTCAGCGCTCAGACCCAAATCGACGTCCCGGGGGTGTTGACTGCACGCCTGGCGCCTGGCACACCGGCATCGGAGACACAGGCCAAACTCGATGCCGCCCAACAGGTTCTGACCGCAGCGCTGGCGACCAGCGGTGTCGCCGACATCGGCGCGGCACGCATCCTGGACCAGCGGCGACAGCAGTTGACGGCCACCCGGGATCGGCTGGGCGCCCGGATCGAGGCACTGACCGGTGATGCATCGGGCGAGGCGCTGCGGACCCGGTTGGCCGAGTTGACCGCCCGTCAACCCGTCGCCACGGACCTTTTCGGCACCGACCCCAGTGCCGCGCGTACCGAACTCGACGTGGCGACGGCCGCCGTCGCCGCGGCGATCGCGGACTGCGAGAAGCACCGCAAGGTCGCTGAGGCAGCGGCAAAACAACTGGGGGAGCGCGAGACCCGTGTCGCATTGCTGCGCGACAGGCTCGCCGCCGAGCAGGGCCAGATCACGCTGGCCCGTGAGCAGCTTGCGCGACAGCGAGCGACGATCACCGACGAGGAATTGGCCGTCAAGGCCGACGCGCACGAGGAAGAGACGAACCGTGCGAATGCCCTCGTCACCGAACTCGGCGACGAGCTGGCGGCCGCGGCACCCGACACTGTCGCCGCCACGCTCAGCGATGCGGCGCGTCGCGCCGATACGGTGGGGCGTGCCCACGACGAGGTGACCGAGGCATTGCGCGATGTGACGACGCAGCTGAGGGTGTACGGGGCCGAGGGGCGTAAGGGTCAACTGGACGCGGCGGAGACCGAACGCGAGCACGCCGAGGCGGAGTACCTGCGCATGCAGCGACGCGCCCGCGCCGCCGAACTGCTGCGTTCGGTGATCACGCGTCACCGTGACGCCACTCGGCTGCGCTACGTCGATCCGTTCCGCAGCGAGGTGGAACGGCTCGGTCGCCTGGTCTTCGGGACCAGTTTCGAGGTCGAGGTCGACAGTGACCTGAAGATCTGCAGCCGCACGCTGTCCGGCCGCACCGTTCCCTACGAGTCGCTGTCCGGCGGGGCCAAGGAGCAGCTCGGGATCGTGGCACGCCTGGCCGGCGCAGCCCTGGTGGCCAAGGAGGACACGGTGCCGGTGGTGATCGACGACGCGCTGGGGTTCACCGACGCCGATCGCCTCGTGAAGATGGGCGAAGTGTTCAACGCGGTCGGCGGTGACGGGCAGGTGATCGTGCTGACGTGCAGTCCGGCGCGCTACGCCGCGGTCGACGGTGCCCACCACATCGCGCTGACCACGTAATCTGCGCCCGGCTTGCGCGATCTGGCCCCCGCCCGCCCCCGCGGACTTCTAGACTCCGGCTGATGGACGCCGACTACATCGTTGTGGGAACGGGCTCGGCCGGATCAGTCGTGGCCAATCGCCTCAGTGCGGATCCGTCCGCGGCGGTCGTGGTGCTCGAAGCCGGGCCGAAGGACAAAGACAAATTCGTCCACATCCCGGCAGGCTTCGCCAAGCTGATGCGCACCCCCATGGACTGGGATTACCTGACGGAGCCGCAGAAGGAGCTCGACGGGCGCGAGATCTATTGGCCGCGAGGCAGAATGCTCGGCGGTTCGTCATCGATGAACGCGATGATGTGGGTTCGCGGCTTCGCTGCGGACTACGACGAATGGGGTAGGGCCGCCGGTGAGCAGTGGAGCTACGCGCACCTCGAACCGTACCTTCGGCGCATCGAGAGCGGGCCGCTGTCAATCGCGCAGCAGCGAAGCCCGCGTACGTCCACCACCGCGTGGCTGAAGGCTGTACAGGAATGCGGCTATCAAGTCGAGGAGCCCAACCAAGCTGAGCCGCAGGGCTTCTGCCAAACACGTGTCACCCAACGCCGCGGCGCCAGATGGAGCACCGCGGATGCGTACCTGCGGCCCGCACTCAAGCGGCCGAACCTCACTCTTCTGACCGAGGCCACTGCGACGAAGGTGCTCTTCGACGGGCACCGTGCCGTCGGTGTCGAGTTCGACCACGGCGGAACCAGTCAAGTGGTGCGGGCACGGCGTGAAGTGGTGCTGTGCGGTGGCGCGATCAACACCCCGCAGCTGTTGATGCTGTCCGGAATCGGTGGTCGCGACCAGCTCGGCGAGCATGGCATCGACGTGGTCGCATCGTCACCGGGCGTCGGGAGCAATCTGCTCGATCATCTGGTGGTGCCGCTGGGATTCGACGTACCGAACGACACGCTCTTCGCGGCGGAGAAGCCGCTGGAACTGCTGAACTACCTGATCCGCAGACGGGGCATGCTCACGTCGAACATCGGCGAGGCGTACGGGTTCGTGAAGAGTCGTGCGGATCTCGAACTGCCCGACCTGGAGCTGATCTTCGCTCCCGCACCGTACTTCGAGGAGGGTATCGGCGACCCGTATCCGGGCCACGCCGTCATCATGGGTCCGATCCTGCTGAAGCCACATAGCAGCGGCACCATCACGCTGCGGTCCTCGGATCCGAACGACAAGCCGATCATCGATCCGCGCTATCTCACCGACTCCGCAGGCGCAGACCGTGAAGCGTTGATGGCAGGGCTGCGCATGTGCGCGACGATCGCGAAATCTCCCGCGCTGAGCGGCATCATCGGTTCGATCGCGAGACCGCTTAACGCCACCGTCCTCGACGAGCAGACGTTGGAACGGGCGCTGAATTCGTTGTCGCACACGCTTTATCATCCGGTGGGCACCTGCCGGATGGGTGGCGACGAGGAAAGCGTTGTCGACGCGCAGTTGCGGGTCCGCGGTGTCGAGGGCCTGCGGGTTGCCGATGCATCCGTGATGCCGACGATCATCCGCGGGCACACCCATGCGCCCAGCGTCGTGATCGGCGAGAAGGCCGCGGACCTCATCCGAACCCCACGCTAGGGTTCGGGCTCCGACTGCAAGGACTTGCGAGTAGCGCTGGCCAGCACTTCCGGGCCGGTTCTCAACGCCTTCCGCCACGGTGCGACGCCGTCGATCTCGATTTCGATCGTGAAACTCAGCACGGTCCGGATCAGGACGATCATCCCGAGAACGGCGGCATCGGTCAGCGACGGCCTGGACGTGACGGTCTTGACGATGTCCGCCGCGACGAGCAATTCGAGGCCGAGAAGAATTGCTCCACCCAATGACTGCCGCAACGTCGTGAATGCGCGAACACCGCTTCCGGTGCGCTTCCACGTGACTATCGACAGCGCGAATGCGAAGCCGAACCCGATGACCATCGACAGCACGCCCAGCACCTCGAACGCCTGCGTCGCCCACTCGAAGAACTCCTCAGTTCGCACGCTGCCTCGGCTCCGGTCCTGCCTGTGGGTGTGATCGACTCGTTCCGCGACTCTATAGAACCTCAGCGCGCGAAGGGCACAATGGACGGTGATGACCATGAAAGGCAGACGTCGGCGGGCGCACGACAAACTCGCCGCGCTTCCGGGTGTTCGCGCGGTTCGGCGGCCGGTGCGCAAAGGCTCGTCTGACGAGTTCGACCTCTACTACGTGCGGACCGGGCGCAAGACCGCGCATCCGCTGGTCGTCATCCCGGGCGGTCCGGGGGCGGCGTCGGTGGCGTTGTACAGGGGCTTTCGCCGCCGGGCCGCAGCCGAAGGCTTGGACGTGATCATGGTCGAGCACCGCGGAGTCGGCTTGTCACGCCGCGACGATCGCGGCGCCGACCTCCCGCCCGAGGCCTTGACGGTCAACCAGGCCGTCGACGATGTGGCCGCGGTGCTCGACGACGCGGGAGTCGACAAGGCGGTCGTCTACGGCACCTCCTACGGCACTTATCTCGCCGCCGGGTTCGGTGTGCGCCACCCCACCCGGGTCCATGCGATGGTCCTCGACTCGCCGGTGCTGTCCGCCCAGGACATCGATGCGGTCCGCGAGACGACGCGTCGGCTGCTGTGGAGCGGCGATGACCCCGAGACCGCCGACCTGGCACCCAAGGTGCGACGGCTGGTGCACAACGACCAGTTCACGCCGGCGGCCACACAGCTGGCGATGGCCGTCTATGGTTTCGCCGGACCCACACTGCTGCAGCGCCAACTGGACCTGCTGCTCACCGGCAGGCGCTGGCTCTGGTCCGGCCTGGCTCTCGCCAGCAGGCTCGTGCTGGAGCGCAAGGCGCCGTACAGGCACGAGCCCGACCTGGTCAACCGCATCGCGTACCGCGAGCTCAACTATGGGGCGATACCGGACGGCAAGCCGCTGGATCCCGCGGTGGCCTATCGCGAAGCCGACACAGGCACAACGGAATTCGACGCCGAACCCTTCGATCTGGTCGCCGAGATGCCGAAATTCACCTGGCCCACCGTCGTGATCTCGGGAGGTCGTGACCTGATCACCCCGCCTGCGGTGGCACGCCAGGTCGCGTCGCTGATCCCCAATTCGGTCCTGGTGACCCTGGCGACTGCGGGCCACAGCATCGTCGATCTGCGCGAAAGTGCGGCCCTGCAGATCGTCGAGGCGATCTACGACGGAACGCTCGAGCGTCTGCCCGAACAGGAGACCGTACTGGATTCCAGACCCGCCGGATTGGGGGTCCGGGCATTGATCCGGGGTATCGAGGCGGCGGTGGCCCTGGAGTCCGCGGTGCCCGCGGCGGTTCCCCGAGCCGTGCGCCGGGCTACTTCATGAAGCCGATTTTTGTGTAGTCCGCATCGGCCAGGCCGAACGCGCCGAAGTTCGCCAAATTGCTGCGCACCGCGATGTTTCCGGTCGACTGCGTCAAGGGCAGACTGAAAACCTCTTCGAAGAGCATCTTGTCGAGCTCGTTGGCGAGCGTTCGCGCCTTCGTGGGGTCCAGCTCGCCGACTGTCTCCTCGATCTTGGCGTCGATCTCCGGGCTGCTGATATTGCCGAAGTTACTCTCCGCGCCCGTGCGATAGATCTGAGTCAGACTCGCCAGCGGGAATGCGTCACCGCTCCAAGAGAATTGCGCGATGTCGAAGTTGCCGACCGTGACGTAGTCGGTGAAGAAGCCCGCGGCCGGTCTGATGTCGAGGTCGAGCTTGACGCCGATCTGGGCGAGATTGTTCTGCGCAATCTGGGCGTACTGTCTGGTTCCGAGCGAGTCGAAGAGCACGTCGCGGATGGCCAGCTGCTGACCATCCTTCTCACGGAACTGGCCGTTCATCTTCCAGCCCAACCCATCGAGAAGCTGCTTTGCCTTCTCGGGGTCGAAAGCGACGACTCGGCTGTTGTCCTGGTAGCCCTCCTGGCCGGCGACGTAGATGTGGTTGTTCAACGGGACGGGGTTGTCGGCAAGCCCGCGCTGGGTCACCGCGGCGATGGTGTTGCGGTCGATGCCCATGGCTACGGCCCTTCGCAGCGCCGGATCGGCCAGAATTCTGCCCGGGGACCCGTTGAACGTGAAGTGATACCAGCCGAGGCCGGGGGCGCGGCGAATGGAGAGCCCGTTGGTCCGACGCGCGATCTCCATCTCATCGAGGGTGGCAAGACCGCTGGCGTCGATCGTGTTGTTCTGCAACGCGGGAATCCGTGCCGCATCGTCAAGCACGAGGTAGGTGATGCCGTCCAACAGCGGTGTCTCACCCCACCATTTGGGGTTGCGCGTCAACGTGATCCGCTTCGCTCCCCGGTCGAGGTTGGAGATGATGAACGGCCCCGCCGACGGCCCTGGCCCGTTGAGCTGTGCGCGGTTGAAGGCCTCCGGAGTAGCCGTCGACGTCTTTGGCAGGAGCACGGTGCTGCCCGCGAACATGCCCTTCCAATCGGACCACGGCTTGGAGAACGTGACGACCGCCTGTCGGTCGTCTTCCCCGCGCTCCACCTTCTCGACGCGGTCGCTGCCGTTGGTGGCCGCGATCGCGAATCCCTTGTCCCCACCGCTCGTCGCGTTGATCTGGGACTGGATGTCCTCCCAGGTGATAGGGGTGCCGTCGCTCCACACCGCCTTGGGGTTGATCGTGTAGGTGACCACCTGTGGATCGGTGCCCGTCAGCTCGATACTCGTGAAGTAGTCGGTGTTTACGGAGGCCGAGCCGTCGGCGGCGATCCGGAACGCGCGCGGCATGGTGGACCGCATGAGCGAGCCGACATCGCCGGTGTTGCCGTCGATGTGAAGTGAGTTGAAGTTCGGCGGGAAGTCGTTGAGCGCCAGCCGGAGGTTGCCGCCCTGACGCAGGTTCGCGACGTCCTGCGGGTTGATGTCGTTGGTGCTGCCGACCTCTGCGGATCCGCCCGCAGACGGCGCCTCCTGGTTGCTGTCCGAGCAGGCGGTCAGGGTCAGCGCGGTGATCATCGTTGCCAGTCCCACGGCCTGAGCGAAGCGTCCGATCTTCATGCGGTCCGACTCTAGCGGCGATTGACCTCCGGCTGCGGCACCGCCGCAAGTAACCGGCGGGTGTACTCGTGTTGAGGGTCGGTGAAGACCTGATCGCCGTCGCCCTGTTCGACGACGGTGCCCTTGTACATCACGGCGACCCGGTGCGCGAGGTGCTTGACCACCGACAGGTCGTGGGAGACGAACAGGTAGGAGAGTTCGAACCGCTGCTGCAGGTCCAGCAGGAGGTTGATGATGCCTGCCTGGATCGACACGTCGAGCGCCGACACGGGCTCGTCGAGCGCGAGGATTTTGGGTTGGGTCGCCAGCGCTCGCGCGATCCCGATGCGCTGCTTCTGGCCGCCGGAGAACTCCGCGGGGTATCGGGTCGCATCTTCCCTGCGCAGTCCGACGATGGCGAGCAGCTCGGCCACTCTGTCCTCGATTCGATTCTTGTCGAAGCCGTTGGCACTCAACGGCTCTGATAGAACATCGAACACCGGGAGTCGAGGGTCGAGCGAGGCGACCGGGTCCTGGAACACCACTTGCAGTTCGCCGCGCAGTTCCCGGCGGGTCCGGGCCCGCAGCGTCGCGACGTCGGTGCCGAGCACCTCGATCGAACCCGATTGCGGGGTGGCCAGCTCGAGCACCTGGTGCAACGTGGTCGACTTGCCCGACCCGGATTCACCGACGATGCCCAACGTGCGGCCCCGCTGCAGCTCGAAGCTGACGCCGTCGACCGCGCGCACCTCGCCGACCTGCCTGCGGAACACCACTCCCTTGGTCAGCTTGTATGTCTTGACCAGGTCCCGGACCCTTAGCACGACGGGTGGGTCAGCGGCGGCCGCGGCCGCGGCGGGCGGCTCGGTGGATACGCCGTATATCTGCGCCGCGCTGCGGCCGGCGACCTGGTCGGTCCGGATGCACGCGGCGCGGTGCGCGGGCCCGATCTCGAGGAGCTCCGGTTCGGCGACTCGGCAATCGTCGATCGCCAGCGGGCAGCGGGGCTCGAACGGGCAGCCGGGCGGCAATGCGGCCATCGCCGGCGGCGCGCCGGGTATGGGCACCAGCCGTGCGCCCTGGGCGGCGTCCAGCCGCGGTACCGAGCCGAGAAGCCCTGCCGTGTAGGGCATTCGACGGTCGCGGTAGAGCTCGTCGACGGGGGCGACCTCGACCGGCCGTCCGGCGTACATCACCAGAGCTCGGTTCGCGAACTCCGCGACCACCCCGAGGTCGTGGGTGATGATCAGCACGCCCGCACCGGTCACGTCGCGCGCGGTCTTGAGCACCTCGAGGATCTGCGCCTGCACCGTGACGTCCAGAGCGGTGGTCGGCTCGTCGCAGATCAGCAGATCGGGATCGTTGGCGATTGCCATGGCGATCACTACGCGCTGCCGTTCGCCGCCGGACAGCTCGTGGGGGAACGAGCGGGACCGACGTTCCGGCTGGGCGATTCCGACGAGCTCGAGTAGCTCGATCGCGCGTGAGCGCGCCGCCCGCTTGGCGGTGTCGCGTTGGTGGATCTGGATCGCCTCGGCGATTTGGTCGCCGACGGTGTAGACGGGCGTGAGCGCAGACATCGGATCCTGGAACACGGTGCCGATGGTCTTGCCGCGGATCTTGGACATCCGTTCGTCCGACAAGCCGATGAGCTCGTCGCCGTGCAAGCGGATCGATCCGGACACTGCCGCATATTCGGGCAGCAGGCCGACGAGGGCCATCGCGCTCGCCGACTTCCCCGCTCCCGATTCGCCGACCAGTGCGACGACCTCGCGCGGATTGACGTCGAAGGTCATGCCGCGCACGGCGTTGACGACGTCGGTGTCGGTGGGGAAGGCGACGGTGAGGTCACGCACCTCAAGAAGGCTCACTTGCGTGCCTTCCGCCGCAACGCTCGGCTGCCCGGGTCGAGTGCGTCGCGCAGGCCGTCGCCGACGAGATTGGCGCAGAAGATGATCAACACCAGCACACCCGCGGGGAACAGGAACAGCCATGGGAAGGTGGTCGCCGAGGGAGTGCCGCTGGCGATGAGTGTTCCCAGCGAGACGTCGGGCGGCTGGACGCCGAAACCGAGGTAACTCAGCCCGGTCTCTGCCAGTATGGCGATCCCGACGTTCAGAGCGGTGTCGATGATGATGATCGACGCGACGTTCGGCACGATGTGGCGGAGGATGATCCGCGAATCGCGGACCCCCATATATCTTGCGGCCACGACGAATTCGCGCTCTTTCAGGCTCATCGTCAGACCCCGCACGATGCGGGAGCTGATCATCCAGCTGAAGACGGACAGCAGAAAGATCATCCACACGATGTCGCCCTTGGTGCGCTGCACGACGATGGTGATGAGCAGGAAGGCGGGCACCACCAGCATGAGATCGACGATCCACATCAGGGTGCGGTCGCGCCAGCCGCCGAAATAGCCGGCGATCGTCCCCACCGTTGCGGCGATCATCGTGGAGATGAATGCCACACAGACGCCGATGAGCATCGATTTCTGCATTCCACGCAGGGTTTGGGCCAGCAGATCCTGGCCGAGTGAGTTGGTGCCGAACCAGTGGTCGGTGTTGGGCGGTTGTTGCAGCGCGAGAAAGTCGAGATCGGCGTAGCTGTAAGGCAACAGCGGCGGTAGCGCGTAACAGCCGATGAACATGAGCGCAAGCAGCACAAGCGAAGCCACCGCGAGTTTGTTACGCCGGAACCGTCGAAGTACGAGGGTGCGCCTCGATGCGAAGGGGGCAACGTCGACGCCGGATTCCGCGGTCGTCGACGAATCGACCGTCGTGGGCGACGAATCGGCGGGTGTGACGGGTTCGGTCATGTCACCCGCACTCGCGGGTCGAGCATCGCGTAGATGACGTCGGAGAGCAGCCCGGCCAATAGCACTGTGACACCTGCGAATACGACGATTGCGGCGATGATGTTGATGTCCTGGGTGTTGAGCCCCTGGATGAACCATTCACCCATTCCGTGCCAGCCGAAGATCTTCTCCGTGAACACCGCTCCGGTGAACAGACCGGCGAAACTGTAGGCGAACATCGTCGCCATCGGGATGAGCGCGGTGCGAAGCCCGTGTTTGAACAGCGCTCGTCGACGGGTCAGCCCCTTGGCGCGGGCGGTCCGAATGAAGTCCTGTCCCAGCACATCCAGCATCGCGTTGCGTTGATATCGGCTGTAACCGGCCATCCCTCCAAGCGCGAGTGTGGCGGTGGGCAGAACCAGATGCTGAAGACGGTCGACGAACTGATTCCACGCACCCGCAATCGGCGTCGGCGATGTCTCACCGGTGAATTCGAACAGCTGAACGCCTAACGCGGAGTTGACTCCCAGCGCCGACAAGATCAACAGGGTGGCCATCACGAAGGCGGGCGTGCTGATCACCAACAGTGACAGGGCGGTGATGACGCGGTCGCTCAGACGGTACTGACGAATCGCTCCCCATGCGCCGATGATCACGCCGGCGATGGTGCCTATGACCGACCCGAGAACAAGCAGTCGCAAGCTGACGCCGACTCGCCGCCACAGCTCGTCCGTCACCGGCTGGCCACCGACGGTGGTGCCGAAATCGCCACGGATGACGCCGGAGGCCCACAGCCCGTATTGGACCAGGATCGGCTTGTCGAGATTGAGTTCAACTCTCTTCGCCTCGATAACGGCTTCCGGTGGCCGCGGATTGCGGCTCTGGAGATTCTCGAGGGGGTCGAACTGCCAGGACGCCAGAAAGAACACCAGGAACGACGCCAGCGCCAGCAGCACGATGTAGTTCAGCAGCCGGCGCGCCAGGAAGCGCGTCATCCGGTCGGTCCGCATGTCGGCTGCATGCGCACAGGCTATGAGATTGCTGTGTCCCGAACTCTGGACAACTCACACGTGGCGTGCAGCGGGTGCCCAGATTTGAGGCGTTCAGTGGTTATTGACCTGCAATTTCGACGGTGCCCCGCCGACGTGGCGACCGGCAAACACTGTTGGGGCCAGAGAAAGGAATGTGACATGAACCGCCGGCACAAGAGCAACTCCCGCGCCGATCTGAGACTGTGCGCAGCCACGATCGGGACCAGCGTGATCGTCGCGATGGCCGCGATCGGCCTGATGGTGGCCCAAGAGCACGACGGAGCCGCGGAGGTGAAACCGACGGCGATGACGGTCGGCGCGACGAGCACGCAGACCACACCGTCCAATACCCCGGCTGTCGCTATGGCCACGCCCGCCATAAAGGGCCCTGTGCGATCCAAAGTAAGACGCCGCCAAGTAGTCGTTTCACCTCGCCCCACTTCGGTTACCCCTCGTGTATGGGGGCCATTGTCGACCCCTTTGCGCACTGTTCGATGAGCCGCGCGTTTGAGGTGGCTCGCAAGGACCGAATGGAGTGGTCAAGGTGAAATCGAGGCAGCTGAAACTGGGAGCGGCAACGTTGGGGGCCAGTGCCGTGCTGGCCATGGGCGCATTCGGGGTGGCGTCCGGAGTGAGTTCGGCCCAGGATGAGCCCCCGAGTCCCCCTAATCCGGAGATCACGCTCGGCGAGACGACCACGTCGACTTCGGCGCCGACCGAGCCCGAGACTTCGGTCGCGGTTCCCGAGGTCACGGCCGAGCCGGCACCGACAGCCTAAAAACCTAGTTGTGCGGCGCAGGCCCAGGTGGTCCGAACGGGCCTCCCGGGCCGCTCCGCGCATTCACGGTGGTCGCAGTCGCCACCTGGCCGCTGCGGGTGGCCTGGATCGATACCTCCTCGGAGACGACGATCGACCGATCGGCGTGCGCCCCCGGCAGCAGCTCATAGGTTTGGGTGAAGCCGTCCTCGCTTCGCACCGTGATGGCCGTCGGCGAGATCGCGGTCACTCTTCCGAGCTGCGTGAGCAACGTGGAAAAACCGCCCTTTCCGTCGGCGACGACAAGCTCTCCGTGCAGGCCCGCAGATGCGGCCGTCATCTGCGCAGCGCTGAATCCGCCCCCCGGCGGCACGCCGGGCATCTCATGTGCGAACGCCTGCTGAGTGTGCGAGCCGGTGGCGGCGAAGATCGCGGCCCCGCCCAATCCCGCAATCATCACGGCTACGCCGAGGGCCATGACGGTCTCTCGCACGCCCCAGCGCTGCGTGGTCGGCTGCGGCGCACCCCAGACGGGTTCCTCGGTCTGCTGATCGATCGACATGCGACCACGCTGCACGATCCGTATGTGAACTGGCTGTGCGCGCGATGAGGGGTCGGCATAAACCGACAATTCACAGCTGGGGCATAGGCAAGGCACAGTGGCCGCCCACGGCCTTGCCGATAATGGATGTGTGGTGAGTTCTCACGGTTCGGCAGTCAACGGCCAGGAGCCTGCGCGCATTGTCATGCGCCGGGCTGACGGTAAGCCCATCCATGTGCTGGTCGTCGATGACGAACCGGTGCTCGCCGAGTTGGTGTCCATGGCCCTTCGGTACGAGGGTTGGGAGATCGCGACCGCCGGCGACGGGGCGAGCGCCATCGCCCTGGCCCGCCAGACTCCGCCCGATGTGGTGGTGCTCGATGTGATGCTGCCGGATATGAGTGGTCTGGATGTCTTGCACCGGCTGCGTGAGCAGATCCCGGGCCTGCCGTTGCTGCTCCTGACCGCCAAGGATTCGGTGGAAGACCGCATTGCCGGCCTGACCGCGGGCGGCGATGACTACGTCACGAAGCCATTCAGCATCGAAGAGGTGGTGCTGCGACTGCGCGCCCTATTGCGCCGCACCGGGGTCACCAGCGAGTCGGGCGGCGCGAAGGTCGTCGTGGGCGACCTGGTGCTCGACGAGGACAGTCACGAAGTGACCCGCTCGGGCGATTTGATCACGTTGACCGCGACGGAGTTCGAGCTGCTGCGGTTCATGATGCGCAACTCCAAGCGGGTACTGAGCAAGGCGCAGATCCTCGACCGCGTGTGGAGTTACGATTTCGGTGGGCGGTCCAACATCGTCGAGCTGTACGTCTCGTATCTGCGCAAGAAGATCGACAATGGGCGCGAGCCGATGATCCACACCCTGCGCGGCGCCGGCTATGTCCTCAAACCCGCGCGCTGACCGTCCGGTGAGCCAGGGGGACAGCGATGTGGGCACTCCCCACGGGGACATGACTGGGCTGACACGCTTGCGCTCGCCACGGACGTGGTCGCTTCGTACCCGGCTGCTCGTTTCGCAGGTGATTCTGTTGGCCTTGGTGTGCGCCGGTGTCGGTGTCGGCACAATTCTTGCGCTGCAACATTTTCTGACCAACCAGCTCGATGAGAGGCTGGCCGAGGCCGGTCGGCGTTCGGCCGGTCTGTTCGAATTCGGGCCCCCTCCGCCACCGCCACCGGGTTTCCCCGGCCCACCGGGTTTTCCGCGACGAATGGGCGTCCCTTATGAGCTGGGCCCGGGGCCGGCCTTTCTCAATGCGCCCGGTCAGGCCGCCCGCACGGTCGGCGCGGTGATTTCGCGCGGTACGCCAGTCGATGCGGGCATTATCACCGCCGACGGCACCCGTAGCGAGATCAGCTCTGCCGCAGCGCAACAACTGGCGCACATCGAACCTCACGAACCGCCGAGGACTGTCCAACTCGACGGACTCGGCCGCTACCGCGTGATCGCGACGGGCGCGCACCGGCCAGGCGAGACGATCGTCACCGGACTGCCGACCTCCGACGTGGACGACACCCTGCTCACCGTCGCGATCATCTTCAGCGTGGTGGGCGCGACGGCGCTGATCGGCGGGACGACTGCGGGCATCCTCATCATCCGACGCCAGCTCGCTCCGCTGTCAACGGTGTCCGCCGCGGCAAGGCAGGTGGCCGACCTGGAACTCGACCGCGGTGAGGTCCGGCTGCCGACACCGATCGTCAAGGTGGACCCAGCGGGCGCGCACACCGAGATCGGACAGCTCGGGTCCGCGCTGAACCGGATGCTCGATCGCATCGCGGGGGCATTGTCTGCGCGGCATGCCAGCGAGACGCGGGTGCGTCAGTTCGTCGCGGACGCCAGCCATGAGCTTCGCACACCGCTTGCCGCGATTCGCGGCTATACCGAACTGGCGCAACGCAAGCGCGGCGATGTGCCCGACGACGTCGCCCATGCGATGAGCCGCGTGGAGTCCGAGACCGAACGGATGACACAACTCGTCGAGGACATGCTCCTGCTCGCCCGCCTGGACACCGGACGGCCATTGCAGGCCGAAGCGGTGGATCTTTCGCGTTTGGTCGTCGACACCGTCAGTGACGCCCACATCGCCGGCCCTGATCATGAGTGGTCGCTCGACCTGCCCGATGAACCGGTCGTCGTGACCGGAGACGAAGCGCGCCTACATCAGGTATTGGGCAATCTGCTCGCCAACGCGCGTACTCACACGCCGCCCGGCACGACCGTCACGACGTCGTTGGTGCGCACGGGTGAGGATGCCGTGCTCACGGTGGCCGACGACGGCCCGGGCATCCCGGAGTGGCTGCAGCCCGAGATCTTCGAACGGTTCGCCAGGGGCGACACCTCGCGTTCCCGTCGAGGGGGCAGCACCGGCCTCGGGCTCGCGATCGTCGCAGCGGTCGTCAAGGCTCACCGCGGCGCCATCGACGTGCGCAGCGGACCCGGTTCGACCGTCTTCACTGTGACGTTGCCGAGTAATTCACAGCCAAGCCACAGCGCGAGCCAATCCTGGACATAGCCGGTCCGGCCAGGATCGTCTCAGTGATATCGACCCTGGCCATTCCTCGCGAGCTGGGCCCCCGCGGCTGGGGCCCCGCGCAAGCTGGGGACCGGGGAGCTGAGAAGGCCCCGACGCGCCGTCAAAAGGCGCACCTTGAAGTTCTCTCGCGGGCACGCCTGCCCGTGCTGCTGGCCGCAACCGCGGTGCTGTACCTGTGGAACCTCTCCGCGAGCGGGTGGGCGAACGCCTACTACACGGCGGCGGTGCAGGCAGGCGCGAGCAACTGGACGGCGATGCTTTTCGGGTCCAGCGACGCCGCCAACGCGATCACCGTCGACAAGACCCCGGCGGCGCTGTGGGTCATGGACACCTCGGTTCGGCTCTTCGGGCTGAACTCATGGAGCCTGCTGGTGCCCCAGGCCCTCGAAGGGGTCGCGGCCGTATGGCTGCTCTATGCCGCCGTGCGCCGTGTCTGCGGACCCGGTGCGGGACTGTTGGCCGGGGCGGTGCTCGCGGCGACGCCCGTCGCGTCGCTGATCTTCCGATTCAACAACCCCGACGCGCTGTTGGTGTTGCTGTTGGTCGCCGCCGCGTACTGCGTGCAGCGGGCGTGTGAAAAGGATTCCAGCCGTTGGTGGTTGGTGGCTGCGGGCGCAGCTGTGGGATTCGGTTTCCTTGCCAAGATGCTCCAGGCGTTCCTGGTGCTTCCCGGCTTCGCCGCCACTTATCTCGTCGCCGGGCACCGCCCGCTGACGCGCCGTATCGGCGATCTGGTCGCCGCGGTGTCGGCGGTGGTGATATCGGCTGGTTGGTATCTCGCGCTAGTCGAGTTCTGGCCGGCGTCGGCGCGGCCCTACATCGGCGGTTCACAACACAACAGCATCATCGAATTGACATTGGGCTACAACGGGTTAGGCCGGTTGACCGGTAACGAGCCCGGCGGCCTCGGCAATCCCAACCGTGATGTCGGCCTGGGTCGGCTGTTCGGTACGGGAATGGGGCTGGACGTCGCGTGGCTGGTGCCTGCGGCGGTGATCTGCCTCGCGGCCGGTCTGATCCTCACGCGGCGTGCACCCCGCACTGATCGAGTGCGTGCGGCGCTGATCCTGTGGGGCGGATGGCTGCTCGTTTCCGCGGCGGTCTTCAGCCTCGCGAGTGGCATCGTGCACGCCTACTACACGGTGGCGCTCGCGCCCGCGATCGGTGCGTGCATCGGTATCGGCGCAACGCTGCTGTGGCAGAGAAGATTCGATATCCGAGCCGCGACCGCGCTGTCCGGCGCGGTGCTCGTCACCACCATCCTCGCTGCGGTGTTGCTGTCCCGTCACACAGAGTGGATGCCATGGCTGCGGGCCGTTGTAGCGGTCGGGGGAGTAGGGGCCGCGGTGCTTCTGCTCGTCGCGGGCCGGTTGGCGCCGACGGTGGGGCGATCGGTGGCGGCGCTGGCGATTGTGTCGTGTCTGGCCGCGCCTGCGGCCTTCTCGATCGCGACCGCGGCGTCCTCCCACACCGGGGCGATACCGAGTGTGGGCCCCTCGCATCGCGTATCCGGCGGTCAAATGATCGGGCCGGGTGGGCTGCTTGACTCGCCGAAGCCCAGGTCCGGGCTGTCGGCAGAACTGGCCCGCGACGCGCAGGACTACACGTGGGCGGCAGCGGTCATCGGTTCCAACAACGCCGCGGGATATCAGCTGGCGAGCGGCGCACCTGTGATGGCGGTCGGGGGTTTCAACTCCACCGACCCCGCGCCGACGCTCGCACAGTTCCAGCAGTATGTGGCCGCGCGACAGATCCACTACTTCATCCGCGACCGGATGATGGCGATGACCAACCACTGGGGATCGGCTGGCGGCGGCAGTCGCGAGGCCGCCGACATCGCGGAATGGGTGGAGACGCACTACACGCCAGTCGTCGTCGACCGCTCGGTCGTCTACGACCTCAGCCAGCCGCCGAAGAATTCATAGCTGGCATACAGCTTGGCCAAACGGCCAACACAACCTGCACCTCGACGATGGGTTCCATGACCGATACCGCCCTCGAACGTGGCACTCCTGCTCGGGCCCGATTCGAATCCCGACCAAACGCCACCGAGATAGCCCGCCAGTTGGGTGTGCCCGTGCTCGATGTGGTGGTACCGGTGTACAACGAGCAAGCCGCACTCGCTGACTCGGTGCACCGTTTGCACCGTCACCTCCGCGAGCACTTTCCGTTCTCGGCACGCATCACCATCGCCGACAACGCAAGCATCGACGGCACCGCGCAGATCGCCGCTGACCTGTCTGCCGAGCTGAGCGACGTGCGGGTGGTGCGGGTGCCGGAGAAAGGCCGCGGAGGGGCACTGCACACCGTGTGGTCGACGTCGGACGCGCCGGTGCTCGTCTACATGGACGTGGATCTGTCGACCGACCTCGCCGCGCTCGCGCCGCTGGTGGCTCCGCTGGTCTCGGGACATTCCGACCTGGCGATCGGAACCCGGCTGGGCCGCGGCTCGCGGGTGGTGCGAGGGGCAAAGCGCGAGGTCATCTCCCGCTGCTACAACCTCATCCTGAAATCGACTCTCGCGGCCGGGTTTTCCGACGCACAGTGCGGATTCAAGGCGATCCGGGCCGACGTCGCACGACGCCTGCTGCCCCATGTCGGCGACACCGGGTGGTTCTTCGACACCGAACTGCTGGTGCTCGCTGAACGCAGCGGTCTGCGTATCCACGAGGTCCCGGTGGACTGGGTGGACGATCCGGACAGCCGGGTGGACATCGTCGCGACCGCTGCGGCCGACCTCAAGGGCGTCGGCCGGCTGCTGCGCAGCCTCGCGAACGGCTCGATACCGGTGAATGCGATTGCCGCACAGCTGGGTTCGTCACCACGCTCGGCCGCTCCCGGTTCGTTGTTCCGGCAACTGGTGAGATTCGGCACCATCGGCGTCGTGTCGTCGGCGGCATACGCCGTGCTGTTCATCCTGATGCAGGGGTCGCTCGGCGCGCAGGCGGCCAATCTGATCGCATTGCTGTTGACCGCCGTCGGCAACACCGCCGCCAATCGCCGCTTCACCTTCGGGATCGGCGGCGGTGCCAACGTGGCCCGCCAGCACGTCGAGGGTCTCATCGTGTTCGCGATCGCTCTGGCGATCACCAGCGGATCACTGGCCATACTGCACATATTCGTCACCGACCCACATCACCTGATCGAGCTCGTCGTGCTGGTGATGGCCAACCTCGTGGCCACCTCGGCGCGGTTCGTCCTCCTGCGCGGTTGGGTGTTTCACCCCCGCAGGATCCGCTGACTCTGACCGAAAAAGGAACCCACTGATGACAACGACCACGGACGTGCGACCGCACCCCACGCCTGCGCCCAACGACCCTCATGACGTCGCGCAGCCGCGCTGGGCAAGGCCTGCACTGTTCAGCCTTCTGGCGGCCACCGCAGTGCTGTATCTGTGGGCGCTCGGCTCATCGGGCTGGGCCAACGATTACTACGCGGCCGCAGCGCAGGCCGGCACGCAAGACTGGAAGGCCTGGCTGTTCGGTTCGTTGGATGCGGGAAACGCGATCACTGTCGACAAGCCGCCCGCGTCACTGTGGTTGATGGCGTTGTCGGGCCGGATCTTCGGCTTCAGCGCGTTCTCCATGCTGCTTCCGCAAGCGTTGATGGGAGTCGGCGCCGTCGCGGTGCTGTATGCGGCCGTCCGCCGGTGCAGTGGTCCGGCGGCGGGGCTGATGGCGGGCGCTGCGCTCGCGCTGACTCCGGTCGCGGCGTTGATGTTCCGGTTCAACAATCCCGACGCGCTGCTGGTGTTCTTGTTGATAGTTGCCGCGTACTGCATGATGCGCGCCACCGAGACCGCCAGTACGCGCTGGATGGTGTTGACGGGTTGCGTCATCGGCTTCGCGTTCCTGGCCAAGCTGCTCCAGGCCTTCCTGGTGGTCCCCGGCATGGCCCTGGTGTTTCTCGTCGCGGCCCCGGTCGGCATGTGGAAGCGGGTCGGCAAGCTGGCCATCGGGGGGTTTGCGATGGTCGTGTCGGCCGGCTCCTATCTCGCCCTTGTCGAAGTGTGGCCCGCCGACTCACGGCCCTATATCGGGGGCTCTTCGGACAACAGCCTGCTGCAGTTGACGCTCGGCTACAACGGAATCGACCGTGTCCTCGGTGGCGGACACGGCGGTCCGCCCCCAGGAGCGCCCGACGGCCCGGGAGGGGGCGCCGGGCAGCACATGCTGTTCTTCGGCGGGGAACCAGGACTTGGCCGACTGTTCGGCGAGTCCATGGGCTCCCAGGCATCGTGGCTGCTGCCCGCGGCGCTCATCGGTCTGCTGGCCGGCCTCTGGTTCACCCGGCGCACGGCACGCACCGCCAATGTCCGCGCCGCGCTGCTGATGTGGGGCGGCTGGCTCGTGGTCACCGGCGCCGTGTTCAGCTTCATGGACGGCATCATTCACCCTTATTACACGGTGGCGCTGGCCCCTGCGATCGCCGCACTGGTCGGCATCTCGGCGCGAGAGTTGTGGCGTGGCAAGGAGTTTCTGGCGCCGCGTATCGTGCTGGCGGTCATGTCCGCAGGCACCGGCGTGTGGGCGTTCATCCTGCTGAACCGAACCCCGGACTGGTGGCCCGCACTGCGCTGGGTCGTACTGATCGGATCGATAGTCGTCGCGGCGATTCTCGCCGTCGGAGCTCACCGGCTCGGCCGCTCTACAGCTGTTTTGATCTCTGGTGCAGTGCTTTTCGGTGTTATCGGGCCTGCCGCGTACACCGTCGAGACGGTGGCGCACTCGCACAGCAGTGGCCCGATGGCCGTTGCGGGTCCGAGCCGCTATGCCCAGATGGTTCCGCCAGGAAGCCAAGGGCCCGACGGGCCGGGTGGGCGCCGCGCCGTTGCCGACAACCCGATTCTGGACAACCTCCTCGAAGGCGCGGACAGTCGTTGGGCTGCGGCCACCGTCGGCTCAATGGAGGCGAGCAGTCTGGAACTGAAGACCGGCGCATCGGTCATGGCGATCGGTGGGTTCACCGGCTCGGACAATTCGCCGACGCTCCAGCAGTTCCAGGACTATGTCGCCGACCGTGACGTGCGCTACTTCATCTCCGGGGGCAACGCCGGTCCGGCGTGGCGGGAGTCGGGCACTGCGAACGACATCGCGACGTGGGTGAAGCAGAACTTCACGCCGACCGATATCGGAGGCGTCACCGTGTACGACCTCGACGCACCGACCGGCACGTGAGGCCGTTGCTCTAGGCCCCCTCGATCTGGCGGCCGCCCTGCTTCCCCCTAAGCGGGGCGGCCGTCGCCCATTCGATCGGGCTGATTCTCTTCGGCTCGGACGCCGCGAAGCGGCGATACAGTCGAGAGATGTCCGTGACCGACGAGTACCTGAAGCAACAACGAGGCCTACGCGAGCTCCTTCACGGGCCCGCTGCCGTTGCCGCCTAGCAAGCATGTCGCGGTGGTGGCGTGCATGGACGCCCGGCTCGACGTCTACCGGATACTCGGGCTCGGCGACGGCGAGGCCCACGTCATCCGCAATGCGGGAGGCGTCGTCACGGACGACGAGATCCGGTCGCTGGTCATCAGCCAGCGGTTGCTGGGCACCAAAGAGATCATCCTGATCCACCACACCGATTGCGGCATGCTCACGTTCACCGACGACGGATTCAAACAGCAGATCCAGGACGACACCGGCATCAAACCGGAATGGGCCGCGGAAGCGTTCGTCGATGTCGACGAGGATGTGCGCCAGTCGCTGCGCCGCATCGAAGCGAGCCCGTTCGTCACCAAGCACGAGTCCCTGCGCGGTTTCGTCTTCGATGTGGCGACGGGCAAGCTCAACGAGGTCACGCTTTAGGCGTTGAATCGCCTTTGGCGCCAGTGGCGCGCCCAATACTCCAACCCCATGCGAGCAGACCTACGAACATTGGCGAGCGCGGGCAGGCGCAGGCGGACCTCGTCGCCGTCGAGCACCTCGGCGACGATGTCGAGCTGGGAGACGAACGGCGAGGCGGGGATGAACTGCGCCATCACGTCCGAGCCGGTCTTGGGTGGGGTAGAGGTAGACATGGTCCCAGTATCTGCACGGGATCAATTACCTCCCGGGTACCGCCTCGGTGGCTCATGGGGCCACGCGCTGGCTGAGGACGTGGGCATTCGCCCGCGCCGGCGAGTAGTCCGCGCACTCGCGCCATCTGCGACACGAAGCCGGGCATTGACAGAGCAGGCTCGGCCTGGTTTTATATCGGGTTATGCAGATAAAGCTGGTCATTTCTACCAACTTTACGAGGAAACTATGACCGAGACTCAGCAATTGAATGCGGGCCGCTACGAACTCAGCCATCTGCGCTCGTTGGAGGCAGAGGCCATCCACATCATTCGTGAGGTGGCCGCCGAGTTCGAGAAGCCGGTCCTGTTGTTCTCCGGCGGCAAGGACTCCATCGTCATGCTGCACCTGGCGATCAAGGCGTTCCGGCCCGGCCGGTTGCCGTTCCCCGTGATGCATGTCGACACCGGCCACAACTTCGACGAAGTGCTGCAGGCCCGCGACGAACTCGTCGCCGAGTCCGGCGTGCGCCTCGTGGTCGCCAAGGTGCAGGACGACATCGACGCGGGCCGCGTCGTCGAGACCATCCCGTCGCGCAACCCCATGCAGACGTTCACGCTGCTGCGCGCCATCCGGGAGAACAAGTTCGACGCCGCATTCGGTGGTGCGCGCCGCGACGAGGAGAAGGCGCGCGCCAAGGAACGGGTGTTCTCCTTCCGCGACGAGTTCGGCCAGTGGGATCCCAAAGCGCAGCGGCCGGAGTTGTGGAACCTGTACAACGGCCGCCATCACAAGGGTGAGCACATCCGGGTCTTCCCGCTGTCGAACTGGACGGAGTTCGACATCTGGTCCTACATCGGCGCCGAGAAGATCAAGCTGCCGTCCATCTACTACGCCCATCAGCGGCAGGTCTTCGAACGCGACGGGATGCTGCTGGCCGTGCACAAATACCTGCAGCCGCGCAAGGACGAAGAGATCGTGGAGAAGACCGTGCGGTTCCGCACCGTCGGCGATGTCACCTGCACCGGCTGCGTGGAATCCCTTGCGGGAACGGTGTCCGAGGTGATCGCCGAGACGGCGGTCTCGCGTCTGACCGAACGCGGCGCCACCCGCGCCGACGACCGCATATCCGAAGCAGGAATGGAAGACCGCAAGCGAGAGGGCTACTTCTGATGGGACGAGCGAAGCGACGGGGGAAATAGCATGGCGACTTTACTGCGCATCGCGACCGCCGGTTCGGTCGACGACGGCAAGTCGACTCTGATCGGCCGGTTGCTGTTCGACTCGAAGGCCGTCATGGAGGATCAGCTGGCCGCCGTCGAGCGCACCTCCAAGGAACGCGGAAACGACTACACCGACCTGGCTTTGGTGACCGACGGCCTGCGCGCCGAGCGCGAGCAGGGCATCACGATCGACGTCGCGTACCGCTACTTCGCGACGTCCAAGCGCAAATTCATCATCGCCGACACTCCGGGTCACGTTCAGTACACACGCAACATGGTCACCGGCACGTCGACGGCGCAGCTCGCGATCGTCTTGGTCGACGCCCGCCACGGGCTGCTCGAGCAGTCGCGGCGCCACGCATTCCTGGCATCGCTGTTGGGCATTCAGCACATCGTCCTTGCGGTCAACAAGATGGACCTCGTTGACTGGAATCAGGAGATATTCGAGAAGATTCGCGACGACTTCCACGAGTTCGCCGCACGCCTGGACGTGCAGGACGTCACCTCCATCCCGCTTTCGGCGCTCAAGGGCGACAACGTGGTGACGAAGTCTGACGTCACGCCATGGTACGAGGGCCCCGCGCTGCTGAGTCATCTCGAAGAGGTTTTCGTCGCAGGCGACCGCAATCTGATCGACGTGCGATTCCCGGTGCAGTATGTCATCCGTCCTCAAACGCACGAGCACGCCGACCACCGCAGTTATGCCGGCACCGTGGCCAGTGGGGTCATGCGGCCCGGCGATGAGATCGTGGTGCTGCCCACCGGGAAGACCAGCCGGATCACCACGATCGAAGGCCCGACGGGGCCTGTGTCCGAAGCGTTTCCGCCGATGGCCGTAGCCGTGAGCCTGGCCGACGACATCGACATCTCGCGCGGTGACATGTTCGCCCGCCCCAACAATCAGCCTCGGATCGCGCAGGACTTCGATGCGACGGTCTGCTGGATGGCCGACGAAGCCTCGCTGGAGCCCGGTCGCGACTACATCATCAAGCACACCAGCCGCTCCACCCGGGCGAAGGTGACGGCGCTTGATTACCGTCTGGACGTCAACACACTGCACCGCGACAAGACCGCTACGGCGCTCAAACTCAATGAACTGGGCCGCATCTCACTGCGCACGCAGGTCCCACTGTTGCTCGACGAGTACGGCCGCAATGCGGCGACGGGTTCATTCATCCTGATCGACCCGAACACCAACGGCACCGTTGCAGCCGGCATGATCCTGCCGTACGTCACGTCACGAACGTCGAGCCCCAATACGGTGCGCCACGAATCGCTGTGCAAGGCCGAGGACCGGTTGTCGAAGGGCAGGACCGTGTGGTTCACCGGGCTGTCCGGCTCCGGGAAGTCCTCGGTGGCTATGCTTGTCGAGCAGAAACTGATCGAAAAGGGCATCCCGGCATATGTTCTTGACGGTGACAACCTGCGCCACGGCCTCAACGCCGACCTCGGGTTCTCGATGGCCGATCGGGCCGAGAATCAGCGTCGGCTGGCCCACATCGCGGCCATCCTCGCGGACTCCGGTCAGGTCGTGCTTGTGCCGGCGATCAGCCCGCTGGAAGAGCACCGCGCCCTGGCGCGCCAGGTGACCACGGAGGCGGGGCTCGACTTCTTCGAGATCTTCTGCGATACACCGCTCGAGGACTGCGAGAGGCGCGACCCGAAGGGGTTGTACGCCAAGGCACGCGCTGGCGAGATCACCCACTTCACCGGGATCGACAGCCCCTACCAGCGGCCGAAGAACCCCGACCTGCAGCTCACTCCGGATCGCACGCCGGATGAACTTGCCGACAGGGTGATCGAACTGCTGGACAGCAAGCAGTGACCGACCATGACGTCGCCGCCCGGTTGGCGACAGAGGCGGGCAAGCTTCTGCTCGAGGTCCGCAACGAGCTCGCCGAGGCCAGCCAGGATGAGCGGAAAGCGGCGGGGGACAAGCGGTCCCACGACTTTCTGATGGCCGCGCTGGCGGCGGAGCGGCCTGGCGACGCGGTGCTGTCTGAGGAGGGTGCCGACGACCCGATTCGACTGTCCGCCGACCGGGTGTGGATCATCGACCCGCTCGACGGCACCCGGGAGTTCTCCGAGCTGGGACGCGACGACTGGGCGGTTCACGTAGCCCTGTGGCAGTCGGGGGGACTGGTCGCGGGCGCGGTTGCCCTTCCGGCGCAGGGCATCACGCTCGCAACCCCGACTGTCAGCGCGCCGCCACCGGCTCCCACGAAGCCGCGCATCGTGGTCTCGCGTACGCGGCCACCCGCGGTCGCACTGGACGTGCGTGCCGCGTTGGACGGCGTACTGGTCGAAATGGGCTCGGCGGGCGCCAAGGTTGCCTCGGTGGTGCAGGGGCTTTCAGACGTCTACGTGCATGCCGGCGGACAGTACGAATGGGATTCCGCGGCGCCTGTCGCGGTGGCCCGTGCGGCCGGGCTGCACACATCGCGCATCGACGGATCGCCGCTGATCTACAACAGGCGTGACCCGCGGCTTCCGGACGTGGTGGTGTGTCGCCCCGAACTCGCCGAGGCCGTGCTCTCGGTGACGCGTGATTGACTGGGCTCATGCGGATGTCGGCCAAAGCTGAATACGCCGTCCGCGCGATGATCCAACTGGCCACCGCCGACGAGGGTGCAGTGGTGAAGACCGACGATCTGGCCAAGGCACAGGGCATCCCCCCGCAATTCCTCGTCGACATCCTCTCCGACCTGCGGACCGATCGGCTCGTGCGCAGTTATCGCGGCCGCGACGGCGGATACGAACTGGCCCGGCCCGCGGCCCAGATCAGCATTGCCGACGTGTTGCGATGCATCGACGGCCCGCTGGCCAGCGTCCGCGATATCGGGCTCGGCGACCTGCCGTACTCCGGTCCGACCGCGGCCCTGACCGACGTGTGGCGGGCGCTGCGGGCCAGCATGCGATCGGTGCTCGAACAGACCAGCCTCGCCGAAGTCGCCGGAGGCGCCCTGCCCAAGCATGTCGGCAAGCTGGCCGACGACTATCGCGCGCAGGAGGAGCGCCGCGGCCACTCGCTGGGCTAGCGGTACTGACCTCGCTTCGTGCCACGTGCAGCGATCCCCTCGAGCAGCATCCGCAGGCCCCGCGAGAAGTCCTCTTCCACCGACACCCGACCGGCTACGTGCGAGAGCGCTTGCACGTTGGGGTGGGCCGCACCTGCTGCCGACCCGATGCGCGCCGCGGCGTCGCCGGCATCACGGCCACGCGTGAACGGCCCGGCGAGTTCGGCCTGGGCGGCTCCGACGACCAGCGCGAAGACGGCGTGGAACGCGGATAGCCGGTCGGCGTCGGACAGGCCCCCTCGGCCAAGTGCGGCGATGAGCGCGTCGGCCACCGCGAAATCGGTCGCCGACGACGTACGGCGCGTCAGCACCAGTGGAATGGCGGCGGGATGCGCGCGGATGCCCAGCCACATCGCCTCGGCCACCGCGTAAACGTCGTCGATCCAGTTCGTGGTCGGCTCGGGCACGCGGACCGCGGCGACGACCGCGGCGACGACCAGTTCCTCCAGCCCTTCCTTGTCGGCCACGTAGTTGTAGACCGTCATCGGCCCGGTGCCCAGCGCTGCGGCCAGTGCGCGCATGCTCAGCGCGCTCACCCCTGCGTCGTCGACGATGCTCAGCGCCGCGGCGGCGATCTCGTCGGTGGTGAACCGTGCGCGCACACCTCACCTCCTATGCACTCTCTTCGCGCGGGCGCTCATCGGCCTTGACAAGTACGACGTACGTGAAGCAGTCTAGCCATACGTACAACGTACTTATCAGGAGTGGACGATGACTGTGACGATTCCGACCCAACGCATGGACTTCGACTCGCGAGGCACCCGCTGCGCGGCATGGCTGACGATGCCCGCCGGCGCGGGACCCCATCCGGCCGTCGTGCTGGTGCACGGCCTGGGAGCGACGCACGACATGATGCTGGCTCAGTACGAACAACATTTCGCGGCGGCCGGCATCGCCACCCTGGCGTTCGACTACCGATACACCGGCGCATCTGACGGCCAGCCGCGGCAACATATCTCGACACCAGACCAGTGCCGGGACGTGGCCGCGGCCATCGCACACCTCAGCGGCCGCGCGGATATCGATACCGCCCGGATCGGGCTATGGGGCACCAGCCTCGGCGGGATGAACGTGATCCGCGTGGCGGCGGTTCGCGACGACGTCGCCGTCGCGGTTGTGCAATGCCCGATCGTGCACGGGCCGGGTGCCGCCCGTCGACTCGGGCTGGCTGCGTCGCTACGTCTCGCGCCGGCGATCACCGAAGACCTCCTTCGCCGCGCGATGCGTCGCGGTCGACGCTACGTGCCGATCGTGGGACCGCCGGGAAGTTTGGCGATGGTCACCGTCGAAGGCGCTGAGACGGGGTGGAACTCCACTGTGCCGACCGGCGGGACCTTCGACAATCGGATCGCCGCCGCGGACGCGGTGTCGATGGTGACCACGTCGGCGCTGCGCCATGCGCGTAACGTCACCGCACCCTTGCTGGTTTGCGTGTGCGATCGCGAGAACCTGATGGATCCCAAATACAGCGAACTCGTCGCACTTCGGGCGCCGCTCGGCGTCGCCCGCCACTACGACTCGGACCATTTCGCCATCTACCACCCGCCGATCGTCAGCCGGGTTCTCACCGACCAGATCGCCTTCCTGCAGGAGCATCTCGATGTCCGCGCGTGACATGCTGCGCGGCAACGACGAGCGCTTCCGCGCGCTGGCCGCAGCCCTTGGGCGCGATGAGTGGGCGCAACCCAGCCTGTGCGCCGAGTGGTCCAACCACGATGTGCTGGCACACCTCGTCGTCGGTTACCGCTGCGGCCCCGGTATCACCGCGAGCGAAATACTGCGCCAGGGCGGCTCGTTCGATCGCGCCAACACCGCGATGGCGCGTGCGCTCGCGCAGGCTCGCAGTCCCGCCGAACTGCTCGACGAGTTCGCGCAGCTGGTGTACCACCCCCGCGGGCTGGGGCGCATCTTCCCGCCACAATTGCTTCTCGGCGATCACATCACCCACGAACTCGACATCCTGTACGCACTCGACCGCGCACCGACGATTCCCGGCGAGGCACTGGCGGCGGTGTTGAACACCCAAGTGGCACTGCCTAATCCGTTCGTGCCCGCATTCCGCAACAGCCGCGGGCTGCGGCTGCGCGCGACCGATGTCGACTGGTCCCACGGCCAGGCTGGGCCGCTCGTCGAGGGAAGCGCTGCCGAATTGGTGTCGGTGCTGGGCAACCGGCCGCGAATGCTGCCCGCACTTCGCGGTGACGGCGTCGATCTGCTCGCGTCGCGGGTCAGCCCGCGCCGGACCCATAGGGCCGGGTGATGATCTCCAGGTAGTGCCCGCCGGGATCCTGGAAGTACACACCGCGGCCGCCGTCGTTGTGGTTGATCTCGCCGGGACGGCTGCCCCTGGGGTCCGCCCAGTGCTGCAGAGCGCGCTCGCGAATGCGTCCGTAGATGGCGTCGAACTCGTCCTCGGACACGAGGAACGCGTAATGCTGCGGGCTGATGTCCTCATCGGGCCCGGCCTGGGCGTAGTCGAGGCTCGCGCCGTGGTTGAGTTCGACGGCCAGGAACGGCCCGAACTCCCTGGCGGCCGGGAGTCCGAACACCTCGGTGAAGAACCGTGCCGATTCTTCTCGGTCCCGCGCGGCGACGATGGTGTGGTTGAACGTGACTGCCATGTCGAACCAGTGAACCACCGTCGGCCCTCGGGCGGCAACGATGCACCATGGAGGGGTTCAGTAGTTGTTTCAACCAAAGGGGTGCGTCACATGAGTGCGTTCGAGCTTCGCGACCTCGCTGTCCCGATCATCGTCGCGCCGATGGCGGGCGGGCCCTCGACGCCAGAACTGGCCGCCGCAGGGGCGAATGCCGGCGGCATCGGGTTCGTGCCCGCGGGATACCTGAGCGCCGAGGTGTTCGCCGAGCGCATCGCGAAGGCACGCAGCCTCACGACCGGTCCCGTCGGTGCCAATCTTTTTGCGCCACAGCCGAGCGCGGGCACGCGCGCCGCGATCGAGTCGTACGCAGCGGCGCTGGCGCCCGAGGCGAAGCGCTATGGGGCTGAGCTCGGTGCGCCGCGGTTCGACGACGACGCATGGGCGGCGAAGCTGGACGTATTGCTCGATCTGCGGCCGGAGGTGGCGTCCTTCACCTTCGGTGTGCCGAGCGCGCAGGAATGCACACGGCTGCGCGATGCCGGCATCACGACCGTCGGCACCGTGACGACGCTGTCGGAGGCGCAGGCGGCCGTGGCGGCGGGCGTCGATGTGCTGGCGGCGCAAGGGCCGTCCGCCGGTGGGCATCGCGGGACGTTCGACCCGTCGGCGCAACCGGCATCCGATCCGCTCGAGGACCTGCTGGCCGCGCTGATGACGGCAGTCGACCTCCCGGTGATCGCAGCGGGCGGGTTGTCCACCGCAGAGGACATCCGGCGTGTGATGCGGGCAGGCGCCGTTGCGGCTCAACTCGGCACCGCCTTCCTGTTGGCCGACGAAGCGGGCAGCAGCCCCGTCCACCGAGCAGCGCTCAAGGACCCGCAGTTCACCGAAACCGTTGTGACCCGGTCATTTTCCGGTCGTTATGCACGCGGTCTACGGAACCGGTTCATCAACGAGCATGAGGCCGAGGCGCCGTTCGGATATCCCGAGGTGCACTATCTGACCAGCCCGGTTCGTGCGGCTGCGGTGCGCGCGGGCGATCCGCACGGAGTCAATGTCTGGGCGGGCACGGGGTTTTTGGATGCCAAGGCGGCATCGGTGGCCGAAATCATCGAGAACCTGATCTGACTGGGCGCGGGCGGGCTACCGTCCAGGCATGCCTCAGCTGAGCAGGCGTCGATTCACCGTGAGTGCGGGCATGCTCGCGGCCGCGACCCTGCTGCCCGGCTGCGGTAGCAGCAGTGACGAGCCCAAACCCAAACAACGCGTCGTGGTGATCGGTGCCGGTATGGCGGGCCTCACCGCCGCGCGGCGGCTTGCCGATGGGGGAATGGACGTCACGGTCCTGGAGGCACGCGACCGCATCGGCGGACGCACGTGGACCAACACCTCACTGGGCATGCCGATCGATCTCGGTGGGGCATGGATCCACGGCACCGAGAACAACCCGCTCGTCGAAATCGCGGACCAGGTCGGCGCGCGGCGAGTCGAGACCGACTTCGACAAACCCGTGTTGTTCCGTGACGGTAGCGAGGTCAGCCCACCCGACGTGCAGGCCGCCTTGGATCGCTGGCAGGAAATCGCCGGAGAGCTCGTGACGCTCGGAAGCGACGCCGGCAACGATGAGTCGGTCGCAGATGGTCTGGCCCAAGTCGCGGATCTCAACGATCCGCTCATCGCGTGGTGTGCCTCGAGCGAGATCCAAGGCGAGTATGCGGCCGATCCAGATGAACTCTCGCTCAAGTGGTTCGGCACCGAGGGCGAGTTCGAGGGACCTGATGTGATCCTGCCGGGCGGCTACGTCGAGTTGGTGCAGCACCAAGCGGACGGGTTGACGATCCAACTGAGTACCGAGGTCACCCGCGTCACATACAGCGACTCAGGGGTGCGGCTCGAGACGAGCAAGGGTGCCGTGGATGCGGACAGGGTCGTCGTGACGGTACCGCTGGGCGTACTCAAGGCGGGCACTATCGCCTTCGACCCGCCGCTTCCCGAAGCGAAGCAGCAGGCGATCGAACGGCTCGGCTTCGGCCTGCTGGACAAGGTGGTAC
This sequence comes from uncultured Actinomycetota bacterium, assembly GCA_963843135.1. Lineage (GTDB taxonomy): Bacteria > Actinomycetota > Actinomycetes > Mycobacteriales > Mycobacteriaceae > Mycobacterium. The sequence goes on along the minus strand of CAWJJA010000009.1, from coordinate 45,499 downwards.
TGAAGTTCGACCAGACGTTCTGGCCCGATAACGACGTCATCGGACTCGTCGGCAGCGGTGAGCCGGTGTCGATGCTGATCAACGGTGAGACATTCGCCGATGCGCCATTGTTGATCGGCTTACGCGGCGGACGCGACGCCCGTGAGCGCGAGGCCCTCTCCGATGAGGAGGCGGTGGCCCAAGTGGTGACGGCATTGAATGCCCCCGCTCCCACCGGAGCGCTCGTCACCCGGTGGGCCGCGGACCCCTACGCGCGCGGTTCGTACAGCTTCGTCGCCGTCGGTTCGAGCCCCGACGACATGAAGACCCTCGGCGAACCGGTGAACGGCAGGCTCGCGTTCGCCGGCGAAGCCACTGTCCCGGAGTTCTTCGGCACCGTGCACGGCGCATACCAGAGTGGTGTCCGCGAAGCCGACCGGATTCTCGGCTAGCTCGTGCGGTTTCGGCGTGCTCAGTACCGCTCAGCGTGACCCAGCACGCCGAACCCGCCACGCGACTATTTCGGGGCGATGAGCTCCAGCGCGATGTTGTCGGGGTCGCGAAACTCGAGGATGTACATCATCCCGATGTCCTTGATCGGTTCGTGTGGGATGCCCAGGTCATCGAGATGCTTTGCGGCTTCGTCCAATTCGGCCTTGCTTGCGAGACGGAACGCCAGATGGTCCAGGCCGGTCCGGTCCTCGTCGAACGTATCGGCTGAGCCGGCGCGCAGGCCGACTCCCGAATCGCCTGCCTTGTAGATGACGCCGCCGAACAGAAACCACAGTTGCTCACGCGTGGCGTCGTCAGCGTCCTCGGGTAGCTCCAGGGTGATGGGCCAGCCGAACACGCTCTCGTAGAACCGCCGAGATCGCTCGATATCGGTGATCGTGAGCCGGATGTGCGCGACGGACGTTGTGTTGATCGCCATGGAAGGTCATCGTGCCAGTGAGGTCTGACGGGACGGTCGACCTATGACGTCTTCTCCGGCCGTGTCAGAATCGCCGACGTGCAGATCGGGATGACGATGCCGGTGATGGAGCCGGACCTGGACGCTGCGACGCTTCAGGCGTGGGCGCAGCAGATCGACAGCGGACCGTTCTCGTCGTTGTGCTGGGGTGAGCGCATCGCGTTCAGCAATCCCGACTCCCTGACGCTGCTCGGTGCGTTGGCCGCCTGGACCGAACGAGTGCGGTTGGTGACGACCGTCGTGGTTCCCCAACTGCACGATCCCGTCATGCTGGCCAAGGCGCTGGCCACCGGCGACATGCTCAGCGGCGGTCGACTGACCGTCGGACTCGGGGTGGGCGGCAGACACGAGGACTACGAGGCCGTCGGCGCGGACATCGCGACCCAGACGATGCGAGGCATGGCCGACAGCGTCGCGGTGATGCGACGTATCTGGGCGGGGGAGAAGGTCACCGACTCCGTCATTCCGGTCGGGCCGCCGCCGCTGCAGGCCTCCGGACCGCAACTACTGGTCGGAACCATCGGCCCCAAGACCGTGCGCAGTGCGGCCGCATGGGCCGACGGCTTGGCGGGGATGACGCTGGACCTGGACGTCGACAAGCAGAATGAGTTGTTCGACGTCGCACGGGATGCCTGGGCCGAGGCAGGCAAGACGAGCCCGCACCTGGCCACGTCATTCTGGTTCGCGATGGGCGACGGGGACCAAGCACGGGCGCAGGTCCACTCCCATCTGCTCCGCTACATGAACTGGATTCCGGCCGAATACGTCGACGCGATGGCGCCCACCACCGGCTGGGCCGGAACCGAAGGTGAGCTGCTGGAGGTGCTGCGGAGATTCGAAGCGATCGGCGCGGACGAGATCCATTTGATCCCAACGAGTTCCGATATCGATCAGGTCCGCCGCGTCGCCGATGTGGTCAAGGATTTCGAATCTCAGAGGGCGTCGTAAACCTTCTTGTAGTACGACGACAGAAACCGTGGCCCGAACAACCGCATCATGATGACAGCCAACAGGCCGCGCACGCTTTTCGAGGTCTGCCCCCACACTCCGTGCACCGCACTGCCGCCGTCGTGGGGCGTCGCCGTGAGCGACATGAAGCCGCCGGTCTCGAGGGCGTCGCTGTCGGCGATCGTCAACGTCACCGAGTTCGGCTCAGCCCAGTCGTAGTGCCATTTGGCCCACAGTTTGGGGAAGTCCTGCCCCTCGCGGATATCGGCATCGGTGTCGCCGATTCGGTACACCTCGAACGCCTCGGCCGACGACGCCGGCCAGCGATGGGGGCGGTTCGGGGAGAAGTCCGTCATCAGCTCGACGACCTGTTCCGGCGTCGCCGTTGTCACGAAGTCGAACTCGAACGTGGTGCGCACGCGCCGAACGTATCAGCCTGACCATGGCAGGCTGCCGGTATGAATTCGTCAGCCACCCCGATGCCGCCGATCGTGTCCCGTTCTGAGTGGGAGAACGCGCGCGCCGAGTTGCTGCTTCGGGAAAAGGAACTGATGCGGCTCAAGGATTCCGTCAGCGCCGCCAGGCGCCGCCTTCCGATGGTCGAGATCACCGAGTCCTACAAGTTCGACTCTGAAGCGGGACCGGTGACGCTGCTGATCTGTTCGACGGGCGCAGGCAGCTGATCGTTGCGCACTACATGTTCGGAACCGATTGGAACGAGGGTTGCGACGGATGTTCGTTGATGGCCGACCACATCGGCCCGCTGTCCCACCTGCACGCGAAAGATACGTCGTTCGTGCTGGTTTCGCGCGCCGCGCTGCCCAAGCTGCTGGCATTTCGAGAGCGGATGGGCTGGAAGCTTCCGTGGGTATCGTCGGCAGGCACGGCCTTCAACGAGGACTTCCGCGCAACCGTCGACGGCGAGGAGCGCCACTCGGTCAGCGTGTTCCTGCGCGACGGCGACAGGGTGTTCCACACCTGGCAGACCTTCGACCGCGGCGAGGAGCCGTTCATGGTGGTGTTCGACCTGCTGGATCTCACGCCGTACGGACGGCAGGAGACATGGGAGGAGTCGCCGCCCGGCTGGCCACAGACAACCGCCCTACGAGTGGATGCGGTTGGCGGACGCCTACTAATTCCGCAGCAGGAATCCGGCGTCGAGCGGCCACGACGTGCCGGTGATGAACTTGCCGGCATCGCTGACCAACCACGCCACAGCTCCCGCGATGTCATCCGGCTGCAGCAGTGGGATCGGCAGCGCGTTCTGTTGCGCGATGATCCATGGATCCTCGGCGGCGACGAGTTTCATCGTTGCGTCGTTGAGAATCATGTCGGTGGCGACGCCGCTCGGATGAATCGTGTTGACCCGGATGGAGTGCGGAGCAAGTTGAGTCGCCCAGCCCTGCATCAGGGCCACGAGCGCACGCTTGGACGCCGCGTAGGCCTGCGGACCCGCGCGTTCGGTACCCAGCGCCTTGATTCCCTGGGTCGAGCTGGTCAGCACGATCGATCCGCCGCGGCCACCGGAGATCAACGCGGGGATCGCGGCGTCGACGGTGTTCCAGGCGCCGACGAGGTTCACCTCGACGATGTCGGCAAACGTCTTCGCGGAGTGCCTCGCTAGTCGGTCACGCGGATGATGCCCGCATTGGCGATGACGATGTCGATGCGGCCGAATTCGCCAATCCTTCGGCGACGACGGCGTCCATCGCGTCACGCGTCGCGCACGTCGGCCTGGCGCGCGACAGGATGCGGCGCCCCGTGCGCCTCGACCAGCTTGACCGTCTCGGCAAGGTCCGCATGCGGTGGCGCCGGGATAGTCGGTGACATTCGAAGTCGGCACAGATGTCGATGGCGATGACGTCTGCACCCTCGCCTGCGAGCTTCACCGCGTGCGCTCGGCCCATCCCGCGCGCGGCGCCGGTGATGAAAGCGACGTTGCCGTCGAGGTTTCCCATCCTCACTCCTTCGGGAAGTTGACGTCCTTGGTGACCGCCTCCCACTGATCGATCGACGCGGAAAACGCCGCGAGCTTGTCGCGCACCGCTTTGAGCACGTCGCGGCCGAGGAGCAGCCGCAGCGGCGGATCGTCGAGGGTGGTCACCATCAGCACCGCCTCGGCGACCTTGCGCGGATCGCCGGGCAGATGATTGGCGAACTCCTTGATCATCGTCTTGCGGGCGCCGACGTTCTCGTCGTAGTCGCCTATCGGCGTCGAGGACTCCCACATCGACCGGGCGGCCCAGTCGGTGCGGAACGCTCCCGGTTCGATCGCGGTCACCTTGATGCCAAGGGGTTTGACTTCCTGCGCCAACGCCTCGGTCAGCGCTTCGAGCGCGAACTTCGTCGAGGAGTAGTACCCGTTGGGCGGGTTGGCCACCAGACCCGTCATCGACGAGATGTTCACGATGTGGCCAGACTCGCGCGCGCGCATCTGGGGCAGCACCATCTTGATCATGTCGACGACACCGAAGTAGTTGGTGTCGAACAGCTTACGAACCTTGTCGTCCTCGCCCTCTTCGATCGCCGAAAGGTACCCGTTGCCCGCGTTGTTGACCAGAACATCGATCCCACCGAACGCGTCTTCGGCAGTTTGCACCGCGGCCGCGATCTGGTTCTTGTCCGTGACGTCCAACCCGACGACGGCGGCGCGAACGCCATAGGTCGCGGCGAATTCGGCGACGGTCTCGGTACGTCGCGCCGTGACCACTACGGAGTGTCCCGCCTCCAGCGCCGCCCGTGCGATTTCTCGTCCTATCCCCGTCGAGCATCCGGTGATCAGCCAGCGGCCCATGTCAGTTCGTCCCCTCAGGGAGCCGGCGTAGATACGCCACTCGGCGGTCGGCGAGTTCGGCCGCGCGTTCCGTCGTGGATACGCGGCGCAGCGACGGCACTTCCTTCTCGAGGTCGTCGAGTTTCACGACCCGCCCGCGAGCACCGAGGTCTTCTGACGGGCCGTCGGAGCCGAACTCGGCCATCCGCAGCGTCAGGATGGCTTCTCCTAGACCGTCGGAGTCGATCCAGTTCGCCACGCCGGGATCGGTCGGCGAGATGACGTAGGTGTAGGTGCCGTCGTCATTCGGCACGGACTGCGCCTTGTTGAGGCTGCCCGTGCGGTCGACGATGTCCAGTGTCGTGCCCCAGATGTTGCTCAGCGGCACGGTGAAGTATTCGGCGCCACCGTCGCTCACGTCGACCACGAACGTCTCGCCGGGGTTCAACTCGAATCGCCCCATCACATACACCTGGTTGCGCATCGCGCCGACCTTGTCAGCAGACCACGCAAGGTTGAAGTTGTTGGGCGCCATCTTGTAGACGCCGTGGCTGAGCTTGCCGGTGAAGTCGGCGAAGTACTCCATCATCGCCGCGGTGGCGTCGGCCTGTTCGTCGAGCGTGCGCAGCGGGGTGGTCGGCTCGGCACCGAGTCGCCGCACGCTCAGATGGTTGGGGTCATCGCGGCCCCAGTCGAGCAGAACGTCGCGGATGTAGAACTCGTGCGCCTCGGGCGTGGTCTGCACGTGATTGGGTCGTCCGTCGGCCGGGTCGGAGTCGATCGTGATGACGAATGAACCGTCACCGTCGACCTGCATCGTGCGACCGTTGAGGACCGCCACGGTGCCCATGTTCGGGTCCCACAGCGTGAAATAGTTCTCCGTCATTCGGTTGGCACCCACGCGACCATGGATCTCGTAGCGTTCCTCACCCGAGATCGGTATGACTCGGTACACGCTGTCGGGATTGTCGATGCCCCACCGCGATCCCGGGACGGCTCGGCCCGACACCGGGTGCCCGATCCGGGTGATGCAGCTGACCTTGGGTCGAAGTTTGTCCTGATTGGATGACCAGACCGCAGCCGAGAACATCACCTCGGCGAATGCATCGTCGAACCGCTCACGCATAGCGTCTGAGGCCTTGGCCCGGCCGAGCCACTTCTCGGCGACGCTGCGGTATGCCGCCCTGACGGTGGGGTGTCGGGTGAGTTCGAGCGCGGCCAGTTCCTGTTCGTGTTGCGACGACGTCGCCACAGGGTCACCAGTGTCTCCGGACATCACATCCTCCTCTGGGGGTTCGCGTCTGCGCGGAAGCGGGAGTTGTAGTGGGCGAACCGTTCTTGTATTTGGCCGTCGCTCAACCCGAAATCTGCTGCCGAGTACGACGGGCGGGCGGGTTCACGCGGACGCCGAACCAGCCAGTGGCGCATGGCCGATTCGGCTTCAGGGGTCAGCGTGGAGCCGATCGCGTCGTACACACGGGCCACCTGTGCGATCGGATCGGCGACCGCATCGGCGAACTCGATGTCGGTACATCGCTCGGACTCGTCGCTCCAACCCGCACGGGAAGCCATCGCGCGGTCATTGGTCCAGCCCATCCGCTGCAACCACTCGGCGCCGACACGACGGCGGTCCACGATATCGGTGTGCATCGCGTGCAATGTCGCGTTGAGGCTGGCGCCGGACGGGATGGTCTCGCGGGGATCGCGGTGCATGTGCACGACGTGCAGGTCGGGGAAGTGGGTCCGCAGCGTATCCAGATATCCAAGGTGCGCAGGCGATTTGAGCACCCACCGCCGCGCCGTGCGCCCCTGTTGTCGTTTCTGCCACTGGAGGAATTGCAACATCCTGTGCAGGTACGCATACGCCGGTGAGAAATCTTGTTGGTCGATCCACGTGCGGTATCGCGGGACGTGCGCGCCGGATTCCGGTACATGCGACAAGAACGCGTCGGACAGGAAGACGATCTCCTCTTCGGGCTCGCGCGCATACATCGGGTGTATGGAGAACAATTCAGGGGCGAGTTCACGCGACGTCGCTTCGCGCTTCTCGCTGATCGCGATACGCGGGTCCTCGTCGGAAGACCATTCGTAGTCGAGTCGGGGGGCAGCCTCGACGACCTCCCACCCGTACGCACAGTGAAAGCGGTTGTCGGCGGCCAGAAGTCGCTGTAGCAGAGTGGTGCCGCTGCGCATCATGCCCACCACGACGACCGGTGCGGCGATGACTTCCTCGGTGATTTCCGGATGGCGCCGGATCCACTCCTGCGCACGCAATCTCATTCGTAGGCTGTGCACGAGGCCCGAACGCAGGATGTGCACGCCGATGTCGTTCAGATTTGCCGAGGAGTAACTGTCGGCGAGGACTTCCAGCGGCTGCTCGAACGGCAGCGGCCCCCAATCCGCTAGGCCCTCCTTCTGCTGCGCGGCCCTCGCCAGCGCCCCCACGTCGAACCCAATGTCCACCGGATCAGAACTTCAGGTGGTGGCTGGTATCGCCGACCTGGTCGACGAACATGATGCGGGTATCGAACCACCAGGTGCCCGCGATGCGGTGGAAGGTGTCGCGGTAGTGCCCGGTCACGATGATCTGCAGCGGCAGGTCCGGCGTCGCCTGTGTGACGCAGTAGTACGCGCTGCCGTTTGCGGTGCCAGCGGCGTCATCCACCTGTATTCGCACGTTGGTGGTGAAGTGCCTGGTCTTGGGTGTGCCGTCCTCGTAGAGGCGCGTCGCCATCTCGTACATCTGCCGCACCCCGGAGACCCCGGTGAATATGGTCTCCGGTGGCCCACCCTCCACCCCGCAGATCCGGCCGTTGGCGAACAGCGCGGCGACGCCGTCCAGGTCGCCGGCGTCCAGATGTTCGGCATAGGAGTACACAAGGTTCTCGATCTCGCGGGCGCCGTCGCTCATCGGCGGTAGACAACCAGGCGGAATCTGTCATGTCAACGTTTGCGTTCATCCGCTCGACCCCCGGCGTCGTGCCCAGGACCGGGGCACTGGCTAATCTCAGACCGTGACGACACAGTGGACGCCCAACCGACTCGGCGATTTGAGTGGCATGCGCATCATCGTCACCGGCGCGACCAACGGCGTCGGCCTGGGGACGGCACGGGCGTTGACGCGGGCCGGTGCGCACGTGATCCTGGCCGTGCGCAACCTGGACCTGGGTGCCCAACGCGCGACGGAAATCGGTGGCGACACCAGCGTGGTCAAACTCGACCTCGCCGATCAGTCGTCGGTGCGGGCGTTTCCCGACCTGCTCGAGGGCGACGTGGACGTCCTCGTCAACAACGCGGGCCTGGTCGCACAGACGCGAAGCGATACCGTCGACGGCTTCGAAACCACCATGGGCACAAACTTTCTGGGCCCGTTCGCGTTGACCAACCTGCTGTTCGAGCGGGTGCGTTCGAAGATCATCAATGTCGGTTCCAACGCCCACAAGTCGTCGTCTATCGCGTTCGACGATCCGCACCTCCGGTCGCGGAAATGGTCGTCCTTTCCGGCCTACGGCCGCTCGAAGCTGGCCGTGATGTTGTGGGGGCTGGAGCTGGACCGCCGATTGCGTGAGGCGGGTTCGCCGGTCGCCTCGTTCCTGACGGAACCGGGATTCGTGGCGTCGAATCTGTCCAACGTCTCCGACACCCGGGTGATGTCCGCATTCCATTCGGTGGTGACCTCGATTGCGAATGTGGTGGGCAACGACATCGAGGCCGGTGCCGCGCCGACGCTGTACTGCATCAGCGAGCCGATTCCGCCGGGAAGCTATGTGGGCTGCGACGGACGGCTCGGACTCAAGGGCGGACCCGTGCTCAGCGGCCGAGCGGCGAACGCCTGTGATTACGAAGACGCTCAAAAGCTCTGGGAATTCGCCGAAATCGAGACGGGAACGACTTTGCCCGTCTAGCCCATTCGGCTGCGCAGCGGTCTGAATGGTGTTCCGATAGGAGCCCGGGTCGGGCCGGATCCCACGAGGAGTGCGCGGATGATCACCAAAGGGCTACTAGTCGCCGCCAGTGCGGCAGCCATGATCGGTGCGACGGTTGTCGTCACCGCGGCGCCCACCCATGCCGATGGCGAGTACTGGGGCGCCATCGCCTACTCGCCGCTCGACGGAGCCCATGGCACGTCTTCGCAACAGCCCACGGAGTCCGATGCCAGGGGAGCGGCCGTGCTCGACTGCGGCAACAACGGCGGATCTGCTTGCGAGGTCGTCGTCACGGTCCAGCGACCGGATTGCGCGTCGCTTGTCGCCAATGAATCCCTGTTCTCCTGGGGTGTGGCCAAGGATCCATCTGCGGCCAAAGCCAGCGGGCTGGAGGACCTCGGTGAGCCCGGCAGTGAAGTGGCGTCCACGTGTGGATTCATTGCGGGTGTCACAGCGGCACCTACCGCGCCGCCGTCGTCCCCGCCGACGATCACCGCACCGAATCTGCATCCCGTGCCGTCGCCGCCGGCGTCCACTGCCCCGGCACCGACTCTCCGGTGATCCTCTGCGGGAACGTTTTTCAGCGTTTCAGGCCGACGATGGTCAGCAGTTGCGGTCGGCGCAGCGCGAGTCCGGCCCACATCAGCACGCCCAGGTATACCGCGAACAACACGTGAGTGAACAGCGGCGCTTCCACTCGCATGTTCGCGGTTACCGCTCCGCCGAGGTAGGCCGTGATGCCCAGGGCCCCTAGGGCAGCCGTGCGCGGAATGGCGTAGACCAACACGCAGAACGACAACACGAGGCCCATCACCAGCGTCTGGCCGACGGGGAATCCGAGTGCCTGTGTGCCGTCCTTGACCTGCTGCACGCCCGCGAGCTTGCCGAATGCGTCGAACACCAGGAACGTTCCGACGAGTGCGCTGATGGCGACGCCGATCCTGTGGCCCCGGCGATTCGCCGCACGCTCCGGTGAGATGCCTGCGGGGTCGGCGTGATGAGAGGTGACGGTCATGCTGAACTCCTTGGTCGATAGCTGCTTTTGAAGGGCAGACCGACAAGGCGCGCAAAACTCATCACCCCGCCTATCGCTACCCGGCTGGGGAGGTCTCAGTGCTGCAGATATCGGCCCGTCAGGGGCAGGTGACAGTGATGTCGAAGGGCTTGGTGATCTGCTCTGCCGGATTGGCTTCGCTGACACCGGTTGCCGTGCCGTTGATCGTGTAGGCGTTGCCGTCCTTGGTGGCCGTCGCGGTATTTTCCGGCACTCCCTCGGTGAAGCTCATGACCACGCCGTCGACAGTGCCGAGACCCACGTTGTGTACCACCGAGGCGTCCGGCTCCAGGCCGACGATGATTCCAGTGGCCATGTCGCCGACGGCGATCGAGAACGTGCCGTCATTGGTCGCGCACACCACCTGGCCCTGGACATTCAGCGGCTTGCCGTCGACGTTGACGGTGGCGGGCGGGGGCGTGCCGGCACCGATGGGAGCCGGGGGAGTGATGTCCGGCAGTCCCGCCGTGAGGGCGTCGAATTGAAGCTGACCGACCGATCGCACGAAATCCGCCGGCACTGGATTGAGATCGCCTGGGGGACTTTCGAATTCGAGTTCAACGACGGCATTCTGTTCGCTGAACATCAGCACCGTGACGGCCTTGGTGCCATCAGGTGAGGTCCCAGGCACCAATACCCCATCGGAACCGAACGGCGACGTCTCTGCGGTGCCGACGACCGTGCTCGCGGCAAGGTCCGCTGCCATCGCTTTGAGGAGGTCTGTGGCCTCGGCCGGAGTAGCGAGCACTACGACGCTGTCTTTGATCATCGCGGTGTTGTCCGCGTTGTGGAACATCGCTTCGACGCCCTGGAAACCGTCCGGACCGTTCGGATTGACCTTCGGTGGCTCGGCGATGAACGGTTCGGGCGCGTCGATGTCCTCGGCGGCCATGAGCAGGGAGCTGTAGTCATTCGCCGCGGGCTCGGCTTCGGCCGCGCTCGTCATTGCCGCGCTCGTGGTGCTGCTCTCCGACGGGGACGAACTCGACGATGTCTCTTTGTCATTCTTGCCACAGCCGGCGAGCACACATATGAGCGCCACGCCTGCTGCGGTCAGCCGCAGCGGCGTGTTATCGGGAACCTTCATGACGACGTCGCTTCTCCTCTTGCGGTCCACGACCTGCGCGGACTGGTGATGGACGCGCGAGCACGCTGTCCGACACCACACGCGACTCGGAGGGTGCTGGACCACCATAAATCACGTCAGCGTCAATATCCACAAAGCGAAGGGCAACCGATGTCAGTGCAGCGATACGGCGGAGACCTCCACCTCATCGCGTTGATAGCGAGGCGCTTTCGAGAGCAGGAACACGTAAAGCAGATCCAGGATCAGGATCTCGATGTAGATCACCAACCAGAGGACGTTTGCAGGGTCGTAGAGGTACTGCGAGAGGGCGGCGGTCACGGTGCCCAGCAGCTTTCCCCACGCGATCCACATGCTCTGGCCGCGGCGGTCACCACGTCGCAGAAGCATGCTCAGGAACAGCACCGACATGACCAGGTTGTCGATGTAGGCCGTATAGACCGAACCGTTTTCGCGTCCGAACACCGACACCGTGGCGACCATCATCGGGGTCACCATCGCGAAGGTGAAGAAGAACATCGGCCAGAAATACGACTCGGGAAGGTTTTTCGGGTAGTCGGTTCGCCAGTACTTCAAGAAGATCGCCAAGATCGCGATGTCGGCGGCGAACCAGATCGCGTTGATGGATTCCTGCATGATTCCGCCGACCGACGGATAGACGAACGTGAATAGGAACTCCCAGGTGATGTTCATCGCCAAGGCGAGAAACGGCATCGCGTAGGTGCGGTCGAGCAGGCCCTGCCGAATCACGCACGCGTAGGCGATGATCCAGAAAATCCCGCTGGCAAGTCCGAGAACGTCGATGAGGGACATGAGGTCCTCTTTCCGCGGTTGGTAGATACAGACTAGTAGTCTGTATCTAATGAGGAGGCGAAATGGCTGAGCTGCGACGCACCCAGGCCCAACGCCGTGCCGTGACCCGCGCCGCCATCCTCACCGCGGCGCGGGAATTGTTCGCCGAGCACGGCTATCACGAGTGCAGCATCGATACGATCCTGGTCCGCGCTGAATCCAGCAAGGGTGCCTTCTACCACCATTTCCCCGATAAAGCCGCGGTCCTCGAGGCCCTACTCGCCGAGTTCGAGGAAGAGGGTGTGCGTAGGGCCAAGGAGTGGAGCGCAGGCCTGACCTCGCCGCTGGAAATCATCAGGGTCTCGGCACACAACCTGTTGGCGTGGTGCACGGATCCCTACGTCCGCCAGGTCGTGCTCACGGACGCGCTGTCGGTTCTCGGATTTGTTCGGTGGCATCAGATCGACGACCGCTACACCCTCGATGTTCTCGACGGGTTGTTGCAACGCGGTATCGAAGTTGGCGAGGTGCGGCCAATGCCGTCGACCCGCATGACCGCCCGATTGATCAACGCTGCAACAAATGAGGCGGCGCTGTTCGTTGCGAATTCGGTCGACATAGACGCCTCACGGGTGGAGGCGAGCGCCGGCGTCGACTACCTGATCATGTCGATCGCCGCGACGATGCCCGCCGAGTAACAGCTGCTACGCGCCGAGCGACGTGGTCTCGGCCAACGGGGCGTCCTGCTCGACGCCTGTACGCATCAGCGAGCCCAGGCGGTGTTGGTCATGTTCGGCAGGCGGTGTCGAGTCGACGAACCGCTCGACGATTTCGACGAACCGGTCCGGGTGGTCGTGGAACGGCATGTGTCCGGAGCCTTCGAATATGTCCAGCCGCGAACCCGGCATCGCTTCGTGCGCTATCCGAGCGTGGCTTACCGGTATCACGAAATCGTCTTCGCCCCAGATGATTTGCTTCGGAACCGACGGCATCAGATAGCTACGATCGAGCATGGTGACGAACTGTCCGCGGCCGTCCACCACCGCCCGCAGTGTGCGCGAGAACGCCGACAACGCCGCCGGGTCGGCCAACTTGGCGAGCAGCCGAAGACCGTCCGGCAGATCGCGACCGTACTTGGTCGAGCCCAATAGCGTCGTGGCTGCGCGGCCGGCGAGTTGCAGGGCGGAAAGGGCGCCAGGAAGTCGCAACGCGGCCAGTGCCTCGCTGCCCATTGGCACGGCTGCCATTCGCAGCGCAATGCTCACGTCCTTTGTCACGCCTCCGCTGCTCACCAACACGATGCGGTCGACCATATGCGGGTACTGGTACACAAACTGCGCCGCGATACCGCCACCGAGTGAGTGACCCACGAGGGTGACGCGGTCGATATCGAGCGCGGCGAGCAGGTCGCGCATGCCGTTCGCGAAGGCCGCCAACGAGTAATCGGCGCGCGGTTTGTCGGATTCACCGTGGCCGAGGAGATCTGGCGCAATGACCGTGAACCGTTGCGCAAGTCTGGTGTGCACGGAGGTCCAGGTCGTGGAGTCGTCGCCGACACCGTGGATCAGCAGCAGCGCGGGCCCTGACCCGGCTATGCGGAAGGCCCGGCGGTAGCCGTGAATATTCCGGAACTGCAGCGACGGGGAGTCGACGTCGCGCACCGACCGTAAGTTGGGCTGAGAAGCAGGCCGTGAGGCAGGCATTGTGTTCTCCCTTCCGTTGGGCGTTCTGTTCGAAGCAGCCTGAAAGGGAACACTTGGTAATTCCTTGGAAGGTAGGACCGCCCGGCCGATGCAACATATGAGGCGGGATCGTTTCGTCGTGAACGCGTCATGTGACGGGGCGGGTGCCCGCCTTGACCAGCTGCTCTGCGGATCGCAGGGACGAACGGCGCTGACCGGCGAAACACCGTCTGAGCTGCGAAGACCCCAGCACCCCCAGGCGTAACACCTACCTCATCGATGAAACGTCTGCCGTATCCACCGTCCCATTGGCAGGCCCGGGCCGATGTGGCCGCGCGACCAATTCCAAGCGACGGCGGCCGAACAAATCCGGTAATCAGAACAGAACAATTTGGAAACGGTCGCTGCACACGGAAAACGCCCCGGCGAAATTCGCCGGGGCGTTTATCGAGTACTTCCGGTTGTGAGTCAGCTCACCTTCGACTCGAACTCCGGGCAATACGCCGCCGTCGCCGCGCCGATAAGGAACGCGGCATCCTCAGCGGTGAGGTTGGGGGTGAGCGAGGTGACCTCCGACTCGAAGGTGGCCCCGGCCGTCCAGTCCTGGCAGACGCCCTTGCCAGCGGCGATCTGGTTCTCGGGGGTAGCGCCTGGCCATGTGACGCCCTGCTCGGTGAGTGCACCGATGAAGGCGTCATCGGCGTTGTCCGCCGCCGCGATAGGTGCGCAGATCAGGGCGGCTGCAGCTAATCCGCCGACAACCGATCCGGCGATCTTCAGGGAATACTTCATGGTCGTTCTTTCTCTAAGGGTTCTGAGGTAACGCGAATCGTTACATAACGGATCGTTACATAACGTCCGGATCCGCCGGGTGGGATTTCAGAAATTGCCCTGGCATGCCTGGATCGACCAATTGCGCCCTTTCGGCGCGTTTAATTCCTCTTGGAGATATTGTCGTCCCCACCGTTCCGGCACGGCGGGTAATGCGCTTCGGGATTCCGTCGTACGGCTGTGGCCCCACGGTCGCGGTCGCCAAGCGGATTGGCAGTGTTCGACCCTTTGGCTGAATCCAGCGGAGAGGGTGACTCGCCGGCGGCTACGCTGAGGCACATGGCTGAGTCGATGGCTGCGAAGCGGAGCGCAAACGCTGTCGCGAAGTTCCTTGCGGCTCAGCGGTATACGCGTGACGAAATTTTCGCCGATCCATGTCCGGTGCCCCCAGATGCGGGCGCCCACGGATGGTGGTTCCGCGACATCCCGGGTGACATCGATGCGTCGGGCTGTGAGCAGCGGGACGGGTGGACCCTGCTCTACGTCGGGATCAGCTCCGGCCCACCGCGGGCCGGGGGTAAGCCGCACACCCCGCAGGATCTTCGCAAACGCATCCGGTATCACTTCGGCGCCGGCAATGCGAGCGCGGACGGTTCCACACTGCGCAAGTCGCTCGGGGTTCTGCTCGGCGATCGGCTCGGCTTCGCGCTGCGCCGGATCGGTTCGGGGAAGCGACAGACTTTCGCGGGCGGCGAAGCAGTCCTCACGCAGTGGATGGCGGAGAACGCCGCGGTGTCCTGGGTGCTGCACCCGGAGCCGTGGCACCTGGAAGCCAAGCTGATCGGCGCGCTGGATCTACCGCTGAACTTTCAGGACAACGAACGCAACGGTTTTGCGCCGGAACTCAAGCGGTTACGACGGAATGCCGCGGTGAAGGCAGCCAAGATGCGCGTGCTCGCGGAGTGGTCATAGCCCCCCTGGGTCTCGACGACGTTGACGCATGGACGCCTTACCAGGGCGAACATCGCTGAACGCCGACAAAGACGTGGCTCGGTGCCTAGAGTTCTGCTACCAGCGTCGAGAAGAGGCAGCCTGATGGTTCCGAGACTCTCCGCATGGGCGGTCTGCATTTCTGCTGTGTCCGCCCTCGCCCTTGCGGCAGCGGCGAATACGACAGCTGCCGCCGAGCCATGGTGCGGAACCGATTCCTTGAGCCTGAGTACCGGCGAGCTCACAACGACTGAGTTCGTCGGCCAGGATCAGCTTGAACTGATTCTGACGAACATCTCCGAGCAGCCCTGCACGCTGCAGGGCTACCCCGGGGTGGACCTCGTCGGCCCCGACGTTCCGACGTGGGGGCCGGTGTTCAGCCTCACGCGCCAGAGCGGTGATCCACAGCCCGTGACGCTGGGACCCGGGGCGTCCGCCACCAGCATCTTGACGATTGGGGCGCCCTCGGCCCCCGAAGATTTTTGGTATCCCACCTCCCTCGTGGTGACCCCGCCGGATGCCACGACGCAGCTGGAGGTCCCGTGGATTCCGTACACCCCCGTTCTGCGGCAGGACGGTGCAACGAGTCCCGCCACCTACATCGGACCGCTGGAGTTGACGCACTGAATCGAGCTCCGGCGACCCCGATGTCTTCGTCGACCCAGCCACGTGAGACGTCAGCCGCCGACTCCGTTGTCGAGTCCGAGATGGACTCCGAAATACCAAGGGACGCCGACCTTTGCGGCCGCCATGACGAGCACGAGTGCAATCAGTGCGGCGAGCCAACCGAAGGTGCGCACCCGGGAGCCGATCGGTGCGAAAGCGAGCGCCAAGAACACCAGGACCAGACCCACCGACACCCATGTGACGATCCTCAGAGGTGTGTCGGCCCCCTTTTGATAGTCGGTGACGTACCCGTCCGGAAAGCCGAACATTGATACGTCCATATATGTCCAGAGGGACAGGCCGAACGCGGCAATCGCGCAGATCACGCAGGCGGTGATGACGAAGGTCCTCATCGGTCACCTTCCGCACTCTCGGTAGTCGCGTCAGCTCAATCGGCGATCTCGCACGGGTCGAATGGCTGGCGCGATCGGCGCGTTGGTGCGGAGCCAACCAATCCGGAACAAGATCAGTTTTGCACGTTAGCCAGAACCGCAGCACCTAGTATCTAGCTTCATGCAGGTCGACGCCGAGTTTGTCATCCGGGTGTCGGTTGGCCTGCTCGTCATCACCGCGCCGTTCGACCCGGTTAAGCTGCTGTTCTTCAATCAGGTCCTGACCGACCGGCCCCAGAGTCGCGCCGCGGCCGCGCTCAAAGTGACGCTTTACGTGTCGATCATCCTCGCCGTGGCCGCCGTGGCCGGCAAGCAACTGCTCGAGGCGATGGGTGTCAACCTTCACGTGTTCGGCGCGGTCGGCGGTTTGGTCATCGCCGCAATGGGTTTCGAGATGCTGTACGGCGGCGGAGCGTCGAAGGCCCAAGGCGAAGAGGAGCGGGAGGAGGGCCCCGAGGAGGGCGACGGCCTGCTGTTGCCTCTGTCGATCCCGCTCATCGCCGGTCCCAGGCGCCATCGCGACCACGATCGCCTTCGGCTCGCAGAACACCTCTGCGTCGGGACTCGTCGCCATGGCGATCGCCATCGCCGCTGTGGCGGTGGTGACGTTTCTCTTCTACTGCTACATGGGAGGTCTGCTGGCCCGTTTGAAGCCGGGTGCCGTCGCGATCATGGCCCGCATCGGCGGCCTGCTTCTGGCCACTCTCGGGTTCCAGATGTTCCTCACCGGCCTCAAGAACTTCTTCGGATGAGGACGTCCTGATCCCGCCGGCCAAACACGATGTTTGGACCGCGCAAAAGCGGGTATGCGGCCGGCCAATTGACGATCTTGAAAAAGAGCTGTTCCTGTATTGAAGCTGAGTCGAGGGCTGAAGGGACTGGTCAGATGGCTGGGAAGCGCCGGAATGCGAGTCGACCGTCAAAGAAGATCGCCATCATGGGCGCCGCCGCCGCGACGGCATCGGCCATGACGGTCGTCATGGCGGTCCCCAGGCCTCCGGTGAGTGCGGATGTCGCCCTTGCCGCGGCCACCGGCCCCTACACCCAAGCCGTCACCAGCTCGTCGAGTGGCATGGACAGCGGCCTGATGCTCATGGGCGCCTACGGCGGCATGGCGGCGGGGTTCTGGAATCCCATCGCGGCGGCGTTCAGGCGGTTGGCTGCCGACCTTCACCGCGCGCACCACCCGCAATGACCTGACCACCTTCAAAGGCCTTGTCGATGCATCGGCCGCCGCCGCGGAGGGGAATGTCGTTCCCGGTATCACCAGCGATGCGGTCATCACTGTCGCCGCCGCAACCGCTCACACGTTGCTCCCCGTCCCCGGCGTAACCGACGAGCTGGATACCACCGCCGGGACAGTCCTGGTACCGCTCGCGACGATCGCTGATGCGATCGAAGCACTTCACGCCCTTGACTCGACGCCGGTGTTGGGCGGTCCCCTCGTCGGTATCCCTACGGTCGAAGGCGTACTCGATGCCCTCGGCCTGACCGCGACTCAAACGACCTTCGAATCGACGTTCAACTGGCCGCTCATGCGGGCCAGCGGGAAAGACGGCGATCGGCAACACATTCATCCAGCTTCCGGCTCAGACCGCGTCCGTGCTGGTGCCCCGGCTCCTGGATCGGCTCACCGTCGGCGGCCTGTCCATTCCGGACGCACCTCCCGAGGTGCAGAAACTTGTCAAGGGCACCTTGGCTCCCCTGGACCAGATCGTCTCCACTCCCTCGGTGACCGCCTGGATACCGGCCGGATCCGGTTCCTACAGCGCACTGGGCTATTCGCTCGGCTTCCTGGCCGCCGCGCCGATCGTCGTGATCGGGCCCATCGGCGCGTTGTCCAACGTTCCTCTCGCGGGGATCCCCAGTGTTCCACTCCCTGCTATCCCCGGCGTCCCCCTCGGCGGTACCCCGGCCGTTCCCATCAACCGCGCATCGGAAACAGTGGTTGCCGTTCCGATCGCCGCGTACGGCACAAACCTGCCATTCGGCATCGCGTCGTTTGGTGTGCTCACGATGCCGATTGTCGTTAGTCCCGCCGCTGCGCTTGTGAGTCCGCCGCTCATCGTCACCTATTCGCGCATCAATGCCGGGGCGGCGACCTCCGTCGGACCCAACGGCGTCTACTACAACAGCGGGACCACTCTCGGGCTCCTGGCCACCTCGGTCGGCATCGTTCCGGTGTTGTACTCGCTCGGGGCGGTCAGCGCCGGCCCTACCGGAGCGGGTTTCGTCGGACCGTCGGTGTTCGGCATCAGCGTTGTGCCGCCAGTTCAGTTTCGCACCGCGCAGCCGTTCCAATCCGTGGGACGCGTCGCCCCCACGCGAGTGACCGTTCCGCCGTTGGCCCTCCCCGTGGGCGTGTCGCCCGCGCAGTTGACCAATGTCCCTGCGTCCGTAGGGTTGCCGCTGCCGCCCGTGGGGCTGCCGCCCGTGGGGCTGCCGGCTGTCAACACCGCAGCGGTAACCTCTGCCGTCAACCCGGTGCTCGGCAGTGCGACGGCCAATCTTCCTCAAATCACCAAGGCCCTCGACGGCGCTTTCGGCCCAGCCGCCGCCGAGATCGCTCGTAATGTGGTCGCGCTGAGCGCGGAGCTAGCCAAAGTGTCACAGACGATTCCGCCTCCGGGCACGAACGGGTCTGGTCTACCTCCACCGACGCCGTCGGTCCCCTCGGTTGCGAACAACCTCGTGCCGGCTTCGGTGCCGGCCGTGCCGAGTCAGCCTCTCCCCGCTGTGGCGGATCTCGTCGAGGACATCAATGTGCCGGAGGTCTCGCAACCCAGGAAGCGGCCGCGGCTGAATGTCATCACCGGCACGGGCAACCCTAGTGACAGCGCCGCTGATCGACACCAGCCGGCACATCGAGCGGCAGCGGTTCTGCGACGAATGCACCCGGTGGACTCCGCTCGACTGTCCAGAACGCACCGAAGCGGGTCACCGGCGCGGTGAGCGGTACCGTCAAGTCCGTCACCGACAAGGTCAGCGGCGCCGTCAGCGGCGCGGTCGGCAGCCTCGGAAAGCTGGGTAAGGGCGGGGACGACGGCTGAGCCGTAGTCACCCACGCGGCAGATTCCGTTCTTCATCGTCGAGTAGGTCGCAACGGATCTACGCTGCTGCCATGCGGGGCCAGCTGCCGAGGCGAACGTTGTTGGGCGGTGCCGTCGGCGCGGCAGCAAGCGCCCTGCTGAGCGGGTGTCACGGCCAGTACCCGCCCACCCCGGTTCCCTCCTCGCCGTCTCCCACCCCGCAGACCCCGAACCCCCAACCAGTGAATTGGGAGCGGCTCAAGACGGCCATCAGCGGTCAAGTGGTTCTCCCGTCGGACCCGACCTATGCCGCCGCCAAGACCGTCTTCAATTCGCGATACGACGAATTGGCACCCGCCGCGGTCGTCATTCCCGAGTCCGAAGATGACGTGCGCAGGGCGATGGAGTTCGCCATGACCGACGGTGTTCAGGTGGCGCCGCGCAGCGGCGGGCACTCTTACGTCGGCGCCTCGGCCGCCGAAGGCACCATGGTGATCGACCTCCGGCGTGTGGCCGGCGCCATCGCCTACGACGGCGACACCAGCGTCGCAACCGTTCCCGCGGCGGCCGGCCTGGATACGTTGCAGCGCATGCTCGCCGGACACAGTCGGCTGACCCCGTCCGGTAGCTGCCCGAGCGTCGGGGTCGCAGGCCTGACGCTAGGCGGCGGCTTGGGTGCGGACGCCCGGAGTGCGGGCCTAACGTGTGACGCCCTCCTTTCCGCGTCGGTCGTGCTGCCCGGCGGCGAGCTCGTGACGGTCAGCCCGGACGATCATGCCGAGCTGTTCTGGGCGTTGCGCGGCGGCGGCGGGGGCAATTTCGGCGTCACGACGTCGTTTTCGTTCCGCACCTATCGCGCAGTAGACCGTGACGTCGTCACCATGAGGTACCCCGATTCCGCCGTCGCTGACGTCATCGTGCACTGGTCGAAGTGGCTTGCGGCGTCGGACCGCGCGACGTGGGGGCTGATCAACATCCCGGTCGGACCCGCCGCCGCCGGGTGCACGGTGGTGTTGGCCACTCCTGCCGGAGCGGGGGCGGCTCGTGCGGCGGAACTCGTTGCGGCGACCGGCACGTCACCACTGTCGACCGAGACCCGAACACGCAATCGGCTGGACTTCGTGCGCTACTTCGAGGGCGGCGACGGTGCGAACCGGCCGCGGCCCTTCGTGGCGGGCTCCGACATCATCGGCGATCTGAATTCCATTGCAGCGCAAGCGATCGTCGCCGCCACGAAGTCATGGCCGGCCAAGGTGGGCGGGGCTACGGCCGTCATCGAATCACTCAGTGGGGCGATCAGCGACGTCGCACCCGACGCGACGGCGTTCCCATGGCGGCGCGATTCTGCGTGCATTCAGTGGTACTCGGAGCCGTCGACGCCGGAAGCGATCGAGTCCGCCACCGCCTGGCTGGCCGGGGCGCACCAAGAGGTGAAGGCGCACTCGGTAGGCGGATACGTCAACTACGTCGAACCGGATACCGCGGCGAAACGCTACTTCGGCGACAACCTCAGTCGGCTGGCGTCCACCCGGAGCGAGTACGACCCGCACGGTCTCATGGGGTCGGGGCTGGCCTACTAGGCCCCAAGGGGCGCCCACCGACGACACGGGCGCCTGGGCGCGGCGTCCTCAGGAGGAGGGCATCGCCAGCTGGACCCAGGGGCAAACGGCACCGACTCCGACGCCGGTGAGCTATCGGCAAAGTTACTCGCGGACGAGCGGTCCGCCTTCGGGTGGCTACCAGACGCAGCCTGCGGGACAAGGTTTGCCGCGTTGAACCCGCTCCCGTCGTCTTCGGAGCACGTTTTTGCGCGGTGTGACGTAGTCAACAGCGATCAATTTTCGACCTTCCTCGACGGTGCAGTGCCGGTCCAGAGCAAACATCCACGGGCTGCCCGCTCCGGAGTCGCGACGGCCGGACACCTCCCGCCTGCGAACTTGTCGGACCAGTCTCGATGCCGGTTTGAGAGCCAATTACGATGCTAGATCTGAATGAGCAAAGCGATTTATGAGTCTAGAAAAAACGTCGAGGCTGGCTAATTTCGACGCACACGTCGATTTCGCATCCGTAATTAGCGGCTTTGAGCTGCAATCTTCCCACGCGCCCGGGTGCGTGATAACTTCCCTTGAGGCAAGGGTAAGCAACAGATGCGGCGTTTATAGCAACTGTCAAAATCATTGCTAGCTCCACCGCTCACTCACAGATTTTTTGCAGTCACAAGTGCAGAAGCTGGGCAAGCGCATCCAGGCGGGCGCCTGCGCAGCGGACCCACTCCACATGGCATTGAAAAGGGGAATCAGAAATGAAGGATCGAGCCGTAGTTGCGGGTCAAGAAGGAAGTGGTCGACGGCGTCAACGCACCCGGCAGGGCTCCGCACGGATCCGTAGAGCCGGTATGGGCGTGGTGGCGCTGCCCCTCGCCATATCAGTCTTGGCCGCCGCACCGGCCCATGCCGGCGCGGTAGCTACTAATCCCGCGGTGGGTCCCCAGGACTTCTATCAAGAGGTCGGCGCAAAGCTGCCTTGGTGGTTCGACCTAGGCGGGATCGCTGGTTCGACGGGCAACATCGGCGGTAAGGCCTTCTTCCACTCGGGCCCGTACGGCACCCAGACCGGTGTCATCGGCACCCTGCAGCAATCCACCCACATCGGACCCGCTTACTTCAATCTGGATGTCGTCAAGTCCGCCACGTTCACCTACGTGCCTGGCACGCCGGCAACGCCCGGCGGGCACGGACCGTGCGATCACCCCGGCCATGGAGGCACTGCAGCCACAGGCCCGAAGGCCGCGCTCAACCTTGTGGACATCGGTGTGTGGTCGGCCGGTATTCCCGGATTCGTCGAATGGTATGGGAAGCTCGGCTTCACCTCTGACACCCTGGTCGACGAGAACGGCGTCAGCTTTAATTGGACGGGCGTCAATAAGCAATACGTGTCAATCGGTGGTGGGCTGCTCACATTCGGGTTCGATTTCCAGCCCTCCTTTGGCTTCCACATCCCGACACCCGGGATGAACCTCGCAGCGCCCCTCGCGCCCATTCTTGCACCGGGATCTACACCTGCAGGTCTTGCGCCGGCTCAGGAGGGCGCCAAGTCCGGTCACGATGGTGAAAAGCCGAGCGACGACGGCTCCCAACCGGGCGAGGGCGGCGTGAAGTCGGGCTACGGGATCGAGGCCACGGGTTACGACAGTGCCAAGCCGGGTCAGGAAGGTTCCACGCCGCAACCCGTAGTCGACAACCCCGGTTCGGGTGAAGGCACGCCCGGCGCTGAGGGCGCCAAGCCGGGTGCTGAGGGTGCCAAGCCGGGTGCTGAGGGTGGCAAGCCTGGTGCTGAGGGTGGCAAGCCGGGTGCTGAGGGTGCCAAGCCGGGTGCTGAGGGTGGCAAGCCTGGTGCTGAGGGTGGCAAGCCTGGTGCTGAGGGTGGCGAGCCGGGTGCCGAGGGTGCCAAGCGGGATGCTGAGGGTGCCAAGCGGGGTGCCGAGGGTGGCAAGCGGGGTGCCGAGGGTGGCAAGCCGGGTGCTGAGGGTGCGAAGCCCGGTGCTGAGGGTGCCAAGCCGGGCCGGGGCGGCAGTAACGGCCAGCCCCGAAATGGCGTCAAGCCGGGCCAGAACAACGACGACAAGTCGGGTCAGGACGGCAGCAAGCCGGGACCCGGTGGCGATAGGTCGAACCAAGGCGGCGACAAGGCGGGTGCCGACGCGAAGTAGAAGCCGCAGCGCGAGTTCAACGCGCACTTGACGCCGGCGGCCGGGCAGTAGGCTCGGTCGCCGGCTTCTTGTTTTCGGCTAATTCAGTGGGCCCCGGCATGGCTCGACCGATATCGACGGGGCGGAATCGCTGCGCAAGCGCAATAATTTCCGTAGCGTAATTGTTGCGACAACGTCAATATACAAAGAAGGTACGGCAATGACGCAGCCTGAAATTCCACTACGACGACCGATCGTGACCGGCGGATTCGTCCTCGCGGTTTCCGCACTGGCGATCGCCCTGTTTGCCGCTGCTCCGGCGACTCTGCAGACTCCAACGGCCGCCTGCCCCGCAGGGCAACACCTGGACTCGGCCACCGGCAGGTGCGAACCCAATGCGCCAGGTGCGCCGACTGCAGGGGAGTTCGGGTCGATTCCCGGCAACCCCAGCATCCCCACGGTCGACGGTATTCCGTGCACTGGCGCGAACACGGGCGAATGCATCGGCTTGCAGCAGAGCGACGCGGGTCAGGCGGATACGGTCCCGCCGAGTTCAACCGTCGGCGACGGCGACGAGTCTGTAAGGCCCGCCTCGTAGCTTGGCCGCAGCGGGGACCGGAGCCCGGTCGTCATCAAGAAGCCGGTTAGCCATGTTGGGCGTCGACGTCGGCCGGGCAGTTGCCGACCAATATGCTCGCAGCACACCTGGTGGGTAGAGCCTGGGCGGGAAGTGAGTGCCCCCGGCAGGATTCGAACCTGCGGCCTTCTGCTCCGGAGGCAGACGCTCTATCCCCTGAGCTACGGGGGCGCACATAGGTGAAGCTGCGCCGATGGGCGTGGACAGCCTAACGCATCGCAGTGAGCGGAAACTGATTCGGGGCCTGACCACGTCAGACCATAGGATGGACCCTCGTGACCCCCGCTGACCTGGCTGAGCTGCTGAAGACTACCGCGGCCGCGGTGCTCTCCGAGCACGGCCTCGACCCCTCGGCGCTACCCGCATCGGTCACCGTCGAGCGCCCGCGTAACCCCGAGCACGGCGACTACGCCACTAATCTGGCCCTCCAACTGGGCAAGAAGGTCGGTGCGAACCCGCGCGAGCTGGCCGGCTGGCTCGCCGCCGCGCTGGCGCGGGCCGACGGCATTGCGGCCGCCGACGTCGCGGGTCCCGGTTTCGTCAATCTGCGCATCGCTGCCTCCGCCCAAGGCGTCATCGTCGACAACGTCATCGACGCCGGTGCGGCGTATGGAAACTCGGATGTGCTCAAGGGCCACAACATCAACCTCGAGTTCGTCTCGGCGAATCCGACCGGGCCCATCCACATCGGCGGCACCCGATGGGCTGCCGTCGGCGACGCGTTGGGACGTCTGCTGACGACACAGGGCGCACATGTCGTCCGCGAGTATTACTTCAATGACCACGGCGCTCAGATCGATCGGTTCACCAACTCGTTGATAGCGGCGGCACGGGACGAGCCGACACCCGACGATGGCTATGCCGGCGACTACATCAAAGACATTGCCGCCCAGGTGCTTGCCAAAGAACCGGATGCGCTGGGCCTGCCCGACGAGGAAATACGCGAGACGTTCCGTTCGATCGGTGTCGACCTGATGTTCACCCACATCAAGGCCTCGCTGCACGAGTTCGGTACCGAATTCGACGTTTTCACGCACGAAGATTCGATGCACACCTCCGGCCGCGTGGAGCAGGCGATCGCCAAACTCCGGGATGCGGGCAAGGTGTATGAGAAGGACGGCGCAGTCTGGCTGCGCACCACCGACTTCGGTGACGACAAGGACCGCGTCGTCATCAAGAGTGACGGCGCGCCCGCCTATGTCGCCGCCGACATCGCGTACTACCTCGACAAGCGTGAACGCGGATTTGATCTGTGCATCTACATGCTCGGCGCCGACCACCACGGCTACATCGCCCGGCTCAAAGCGATCGCATCGTCGCTCGGCGAGGATCCGGCAACCGTCGAGGTGCTGATCGGGCAGATGGTCAACCTGGTTCGCGACGGCCAGCCGGTCCGGATGAGTAAGCGCGCGGGCACGGTGATCACGCTCGACGACCTCGTCGAAGCGATCGGCGTCGATGCCGCTCGGTACTCGCTGATTCGGTCTTCGGTGGACTCCCCGATCGACATCGACCTCGCATTGTGGTCGTCGGCGTCCAACGAGAACCCGGTCTATTACGTGCAATACGCGCATGCCCGACTCTCAGCGCTGGCCCGCAACGCTGCTGAGCTGGGCCTAGCGGCCGGCACCGAGCACCTCGAGCTTCTGACGCACGAGAAGGAGGGCGTGCTGATCCGCAATATCGGCGAATTCCCGCGCGTGCTGAAAACCGCAGCGGAACTGCGTGAACCGCATCGGGTCTCCCGCTATCTGGAAGACCTGGCCGGCGACTACCACCGGTTCTACGATTCGTGTCGCGTGCTGCCGCAAGGCGACGAAGCGCCCAACGATCTGCACGGTGCACGTTTGGCGTTGTGCGGTGCGACGCGCCAGGTCATCGCCAACGGTCTGGAAATCCTCGGTGTCAGCGCCCCGGAGCGAATGTGATCGCGCACCCCGCCGGGCCTCGGCACGCCGAAGAAGTGCACCACGGTGGTACGCCGCCTCGGCCACAGTCATCCGACGAGGTGCTACAGCTGGCGCCGAACGTGTGGCCGCAGAACGCTGTTCGTGGCGATGACGGTGTGGTCTCGATCGCGGGAGTCTCAGTTACCGACATCGCAGCCGACTTCGGAACCCCTGTCTTCATCATCGACGAAGACGACTTCCGGTCGCGCTGCCGTGAGATCTCCGCAGCCTTCGGTGGTGGTGAGCACGTGCGCTACGCCGCAAAGGCTTTCCTGTGCTCGGAAGTGGCTCGCTGGGTCGCCGAAGAGGGGCTCTCCCTCGACGTTGCGACCGGCGGCGAGATGGCCGTCGCGCTGCACGCCGGGTTCCCGGCTGAGCGAATTGCGCTGCATGGCAACAACAAATCCGTTGAGGAACTGTCGGCCGCCGTCAAGGCAGGCATCGAGCACGTGGTGCTGGACTCGATGACCGAGATCGAACGCCTCGATGAGATTGCTGCCGCGGCAGGCGTCGTCCAGGACGTACTGGTGCGCGTCACCGTCGGCGTGGAGGCACACACCCACGAATTCATCTCCACCGCACACGAAGATCAGAAATTCGGCCTGTCGCTGGCCAGTGGAGCGGCCATGACCGCCGTACGCCGCGTATTCGCCGCCGACCACCTTCGACTGGTCGGCCTGCACAGCCACATCGGCTCGCAGATCTTCGATGTCGCCGGCTTCGAAATCGCCGCACACCGCGTCATCGGGCTGCTGCGTGACGTGGTCGCCGAATTCGGCGTCGAGAAGACATCGCAGATGTCGATCGTCGACCTGGGTGGGGGACTCGGCATTTCTTATCTGCCGCAGGATGATCCGCCGCCGGTGTCCGAGCTCGCGGCCAAGCTGACCACCATCGTGCGCGACGAGTCCGCTGCCGTCGGACTGCCTGCACCGAGGTTGGTGGTAGAACCCGGCCGCGCCATCGCGGGCCCTGGCACCATCACTCTCTATAAGGTCGGCACCGTCAAAGACGTGGCCGTCGCATCCGACAAGTACCGCCGCTACGTCAGCGTCGACGGCGGTATGAGCGACAACATCCGCACCTCGTTGTACGGAGCGGAATACGACGTCCGCCTGATCTCCCGTGTCAGCGAAGGATCGTCGACGCTTGGACGTATCGTCGGAAAGCACTGCGAAAGCGGCGATATCGTCGTACGCGACACCTGGGTGCCCGACGACATCAAGCCCGGCGACCTGCTCGGGGTCGCGGCGACGGGTGCCTACTGCTATTCCATGTCCAGCCGTTACAACCTGATCGGCCGCCCCGCGGTGGTGGCCGTGCGCGATGGGCAGGCCCGCCTGATCCTGCGCCGAGAGACGGTGGACGATCTACTCAGCCTGGAAGTGAGGACAAAGCAATGAGCACCGACGAGAAGCCCATCGGCGTAGCGGTCTTGGGATTTGGCAATGTGGGTAGTCAAGTCGTCCGCATCATCGAGGAGAGCGCCCCGGACCTGGCGGCCCGGATTGGCGCACCGATGGTGTTGCGCGGCATCGGGGTGCGCAGAGTGGCCGATGACCGCGGCGTGCCCATCGGCATGCTGACCGACAACATCGACGAGCTGGTGTCGCGGGACGACGTCGACATCGTCGTCGAGCTCATGGGGCCGGTCGAGCCCGCGCGCAAGGCCATTCTGTCCGCGCTGGAGCAGGGCAAGTCGGTAGTCACCGCCAACAAAGCGCTGATGGCCGTTGCCACCGGTGAACTGGCGCAGGCCGCCGAGAAGGCCCGCGTCGACCTGTATTTCGAGGCGGCCGTGGCCGGCGCGATCCCCGTCATTCGCCCGCTGACCCAATCGCTGGCGGGTGACACCGTGATCAGGGTCGCGGGCATCGTCAACGGGACGACGAACTACATCCTCTCCGAAATGGACAGCACGGGCGCCGATTACACCTCGGCTCTGGCCGATGCCAGCGCGCTCGGCTACGCCGAGGCGGATCCGACCGCCGACGTCGAGGGATACGATGCTGCCGCCAAGGCCGCGATCCTCGCGTCGATCGCATTTCACACTCGCGTTACCGCGGACGACGTTTACCGCGAAGGCATCACGAACGTAACGCCAGCGGATTTCGTCTCGGCGCGCGCGCTCGGCTGCACGATCAAATTGCTGGCGATCTGCGAGCGGTTGACCACCGACGAAGGGCAGCAGCGGGTTTCGGCTCGCGTGTATCCGGCGCTGGTACCTCTGGACCATCCGCTCGCCTCTGTCAACGGCGCCTTCAACGCGGTCGTCGTCGAGGCGGAGGCTGCGGGACGGCTGATGTTCTACGGGCAGGGTGCGGGTGGCGCACCGACGGCTTCCGCGGTGATGGGCGACCTGGTCATGGCCGCGCGCAACCGGGTGCAGGGTGGACGCGGCCCGCGCGAATCCAAGTACGCCAAGTTGCCGATCTCACCCATCGGCTTCATTCCCACCCGGTACTACGTGAGCATGAACGTGGCCGATCGGCCGGGCGTCTTGTCCTCTGTAGCAGCCGAATTCGGCAAGCGTGAGGTCAGCATCGCCGAGGTGCGCCAGGAGGGGATGGTGGACCAGGAAGGCCTGAGGTGCGGCGCCCGCATCGTCGTCGTCACGCATCAGGCCACCGATGCCGCACTTTCTGAGACCGTCGAGGCGCTGGCCGACCTCGATGTCGTGGAGGGCATCAACAGCGTGCTGCGACTGGAAGGGACGAGCGAATGAGCGCTCCGCGCAGTGGGGGTGCCCCCAGCGCAGCGACGGGGACAGTCCATCAGCCCTGGCCCGGGTTGATCGCCGCGTATCGCGATCGGCTCCCGGTCGAGGACAGCTGGACTCCGATCACGCTGCGCGAGGGCGGCACTCCGTTGCTGCCCGCACCTCGGCTGTCCGAATACACCGGCTGCACTGTGCATCTGAAGGTCGAAGGACTCAATCCAACAGGGTCGTTCAAGGACCGTGGCATGACGATGGCCGTTACCGAGGCCGTCGCCCGCGGCCAGCAGGCTGTGCTGTGTGCGTCCACGGGCAACACCTCGGCGTCGGCCGCTGCCTATGCCGCCCGGGCGGGTATCACATGTGCGGTGCTGATCCCGCAGGGCAAGATCGCGATGGGCAAGCTCGCCCAGGCCGTCATGCACGGCGCGAAGATCATTCAGATCGACGGCAACTTCGACGATTGCCTGGAGTTGGCGCGCAAACTCACCGCCGACTATCCGACCGTGTCGCTGGTCAACTCGGTCAATCCGTTCCGCATCGAGGGGCAGAAGACCGCCGCGTTCGAGATCGTCGATGCGCTCGGCACGGCTCCTGATGTGCATTCCCTGCCCGTAGGAAACGCGGGCAACATCACCGCCTACTGGAAGGGTTACACCGAGTATCACCGTGACGGACTGGCGGACCGACTGCCGCGCATGCTGGGCACTCAGGCCGCAGGCGCCGCGCCGCTCGTGCTCGGTGAGCCGGTGAGTGAACCAGAGACGATTGCGACGGCGATCCGGATCGGCTCACCCGCGTCGTGGACGACCGCGGTCGAGGCGCAGCAGCAGTCCGACGGCCGTTTTCTCGCCGCCACCGACGAGGAGATTCTTGCCGCCTATCACCTGGTGGCACGCACCGAGGGCGTGTTCGTCGAGCCCGCCTCGGCGGCGAGCATCGCCGGACTGCTCAAATCGATCGAGGACGGTTGGGTCGCCAGGGGGTCGACCGTGGTGTGCACGGTCACGGGCAACGGACTCAAGGATCCCGACACGGCGCTGAAAGGCATGCCGACGGTCACTGCGCTCCCAGTCGACCCTTCAGCGGTGGTCGAGAAGCTGGGTCTGGTCTAGCGGGTGGACTTGTGACACGGAATCTGCCGGCCGGGCTGACGGCCACGTCGGTCGTGGCGGCGTCCAGTGCGAACTTGGGCCCGGGATTCGACAGCCTCGGCCTCGCATTGGGCTTGTATGACGAGATCGTCGTGCAGACCATCGAATCCGGCCTCGTCGTGGAAGTCGAGGGTGAGGGCGCGGGTCAGGTTCCCCTCGACTCGACGCATCTTGTCGTACGGGCGATCGAGCACGGGCTGCAGAGCGCAGGTGCGCGAGTTCCGGGACTAAAGGTGCGCTGCCGCAACGACATTCCACACTCCCGCGGGCTGGGTTCGTCGGCCGCAGCGGTCGTCGGGGGGCTCGCCGTCGTCAATGGCCTTGTGACACAGGTAGGTTCAGAACCGCTGACCGAAGCCGAGTTGATCCAGCTGGCCAGCGAGTTCGAGGGTCATCCCGACAACGCATCGGCGGCCGTCCTCGGTGGGGCAGTGGTGTCGTGGGCCGAACACGAAGGCGTATTGCCGCGATACTCGGCCGTGCCGGTGCGCCTGCACCCCGACATCCACCTGTTCCCCGCAATCCCCGAGGAGCGCTCCTCGACCGCCGAAACGCGCGTGCTGCTGCCGGAGCAGGTCAGTCACACCGACGCCAGATTCAATCTGAGCCGTGCCGCACTGCTGGTAGTGGCACTCACGCAGCGCCCGGATCTGCTGATGGAGGCCACTGAGGACGTCCTGCATCAACCACAGCGAGCCGCTGCCATGCCCCGCTCCGCGGAATACCTGCAGATCCTTCGGCGTTGGGGTATAGCGACGGTGTTGTCCGGTGCTGGACCTGCGGTTATCGCATTGAGTACACAACCGGCGTTGCCTGCAGAAGCTGTCGAATTCGGCATGTCGAACGGGTTCACCGTCACGGAGATGACAGTTGGCGAGGGTGTCCGGTGGACGTCGGGTGTGGCCGTCGCACGTTGAGCTGAGCTGGAAAGCATCAGCAACAGCAGTCACATGCGAACCAGCGTGTTTCTTGCTTCCAGCACCGAAGCGGGTTATTCTCGCAATCGTCCAGCAATTGCAGCGTCTTTGCCTGCGCAGACACTAGGACGACCACTCTTCTTTCAAGTGTTCATCTCATGGACGGTTCGCCGGTTATCGGCGAATCCCGGCCATCACTGTTGCAGAGGCAAAGGTGGGACCCCCGCGTTCAGCGGATTAGCTGAACGCACCGAACCCCCGCATGACTCGATCAGCGAGGGAAAGAAAGGAAATCCGTGACCGAAACGGACCTGATCACGGCTGGCGGTAGCAGCGAAAACGAACAGCTGTCGAGCCCCGTGAATTCCGACAACGCGACTCCCGCGGCGCAGGAAGCGTCGGACAGCGCGCCCGCCGCGGAAACCGCACCGACGGCCGACGTAGCGTCCGGCGACCGTGCGAGCTCTTTATCGACCATGGTGCTGCCCGAACTGCGGGCGCTCGCCAAGCAGATCGGGGTCGACGGCGCCTCTGGAATGCGCAAGGGCGAACTTGTCGCGGCCATCCGCGCACATCGCGGCGAAGCCAACGGCGCGACCCCGAAAGCCGATGCCGGCACGGCGCCTGCCTCCGACTCGACCGAGGCCTCTGCCGACAGCACCTCCGGCGAGCAGAGCGACCAGCAGCGTCCACGCCGCGAGCGTCGCGGCGCCTCCCGTGGCACGGGTGCCCCCGGTGGCTCTGGCGAGAGCGCACAGGGCGGCAGCCAGGACACCAAGCCCGACGCCGACGGCGAGCAGAACACCAAACAACAGCGCGGCAAGTCCGAGGGCGACAAATCCGACGGTGACGATGACCGCCAGGGTGGCCAGCAGAACCGCAACAACAACCAGAACCGCAACAACAACCAGAACCAGAACCGCAATAACCAGAACCAGAACGACAACGACAACGACGACGACGGCGAGGGCCGTGGGGGTCGCCGGGGTCGCCGGTTCCGGGACCGCAGGCGTCGTGAGCGCGGCGGCGAGGGTGGCGGCGGTCAAGACCGCGATACCGAGCTTCGCGAGGACGATGTTGTGCAGCCCGTTGCGGGAATCCTCGACGTGCTCGACAACTACGCGTTCGTCCGCACCTCGGGCTACCTGGCCGGTCCCAACGACGTGTACGTCTCCATGAACATGGTCCGCAAGAACGGTCTGCGCCGCGGCGACGCGGTGACCGGTGCGGTCCGCGTGCCCAAAGAGGGCGAAGGCGGCGGTCAGAACCCGCGGCAGAAGTTCAATCCGCTTGTTCGACTCGACACCATCAACGGCGGCCCCGTCGAGGATGCCAAGAATCGCGACGAGTTCACCAAGCTGACCCCGCTCTACCCGAACCAGCGGCTGCGTCTGGAGACCACGACGGACAAGCTGACGACCCGTCTGATCGACCTGATCATGCCGATCGGCAAGGGCCAGCGCGCCCTGATCGTGTCGCCGCCGAAGGCCGGCAAGACCACGATCATGCAGGACATCGCCAACGCGATCACCAAAAACAACCCGGAATGCCACCTGATGGTTGTGCTCGTTGACGAGCGCCCCGAAGAGGTGACGGACATGCAGCGCTCGGTCAAGGGTGAGGTCATCGCCTCCACCTTCGACCGGCCGCCGTCAGACCACACCCAGGCTGCCGAGCTCGCGATCGAGCGGGCCAAGCGGCTCGTCGAGCAGGGCAAGGACGTTGTCGTGCTCCTCGACTCGATCACCCGCCTCGGCCGCGCCTACAACAACGCGTCGCCGGCATCGGGTCGAATCCTGTCCGGTGGTGTGGACTCCACCGCGCTGTATCCGCCCAAGCGGTTCCTCGGCGCGGCCCGCAACATCGAGTTCGGTGGCTCCCTGACCATCATCGCCACCGCGATGGTGGAGACCGGCTCGACCGGTGACACCGTGATCTTCGAGGAGTTCAAGGGCACCGGCAACGCCGAGCTCAAGCTCGACCGCAAGATCGCCGAGCGACGGGTCTTCCCGGCCGTCGACGTCAACCCGTCGGGCACCCGCAAGGACGAGCTGCTGCTCTCGACCGACGAGTTCGCGGTCGTGCACAAACTGCGCCGCGTGCTTTCCGGCCTCGACCCGCATCAGGCCATCGACCTGCTGATGAGCCAGCTGCGCAAGACCAAGAACAACTACGAGTTCCTGGTGCAGGTCTCCAAGAACACGCCCGGCGGCAACGACAACGACTAGGCCCGGGACACGGCGGGGTCAGCCCGCAGTCCCGGCATCACGTAGCGCCGTACGTGGATGAGCACGGCGTCGGCGTTGTCGGAATCCAGCGTTTCTCCGGGCACGGTCGCGAGCGAAATCAGTACGCGCGCTACCCATTCGGATGCTTCGTCGACATTGGTGTCGGCGTGGATCTCATCACGATCGCGGGCCGCGACGAGATAGCGCGACCAGAAGTTCGCCAGGTCGGGCACCAGCGCCTGGACGCCCGCTCCTGCGCAGGCCGAGAACTCCTCGGGTTCCTCCAACCGCAGCTTCATCAGCAGTG
Organism: uncultured Actinomycetota bacterium; assembly: GCA_963843135.1. GTDB lineage: Bacteria > Actinomycetota > Actinomycetes > Mycobacteriales > Mycobacteriaceae > Mycobacterium. The sequence goes on along the minus strand of CAWJJA010000009.1, from coordinate 12,847 downwards.
CGCCCGGATCGTCGTATGCGGTGCGGGCGTGCCGGATGCCCACCGCCATCTGGCGGTCCAGACCGTCGACCTGCTCGAGCATCGCGTGCGCGTCTGACCAGTACGCCTCGTTCAGCCGCACGATTGCCGCGCCGAGCAGTGTGACCTTGTCCGGGAAATGGCGATAGAGCCAGCCCCGCGAAACCCCAGCGACCTCGGCCACCTCCGAGACCGTTGTCGCGCGGATGCCCTTGGCGTGCATGCAGATCTCCGCCGCATCGATCAATCGGTCGCGGACGTTCCTGGTGGGGGCGCCGGTCGTCACCTGGGCATTGTGTCACGGTAGACATACCCGCAAATCTGTTCAGCTGCTCCGAGGCGACCCCTCGGCGCGACAGAGTGGGGTGATCCGGAATAGCCGTCCCGTCGCACGCGTTTAGGCCATTGGCGGTTGACCTGGCATAATGGCGCCGACACCCTCGGTCCCGGTTCACGCCTAAACCTCCTGGTCAACGGAGGGGCGACCCGGGGCCCACGATTGAAGAGGAAACCATGAAATCAGGCATTCACCCTGACTACGCCGACACCACGGTGCACTGCGGCTGCGGCAACACGTTCACCACGCGCAGCACGAAGTCGGGCGGACAAATTCACGTCGAGGTCTGCTCCCAGTGCCACCCGTTCTATACCGGTAAGCAGAAGATCCTCGACAGCGGCGGCCGCGTGGCCCGCTTCGAGAAGCGGTATGGCAAACGCAAGGGCGCAGGCGCTGACAACGCTGAGAAGAGCGCTGCCGACAACTAGCTGTCTTTCCGACGCCCGATTCTGCGCGAGAGCGCAGGCCGGGCGTCGGTTTGCGTTTGGCGAAAGAGGCGCTTCGGGAAGGAGGACGGCATGGCCGACAACGCGCCGGTGATTGATGCGTTGCTGGCCGAACATGCCGACCTGGAGCGCCAACTCTCCGATCCCAACCTGCACGCCGACGCTTCCGCCGCCCGCAGGGTTGGTCGTCGGTTCGCCCAGGTGTCGCCGATCATTGGGACATACCGCAAGCTCGAGGCCGCCCGCGGCGACCTAGAGGCGGCACGCGAGTTGGCCGCCGACGACGAGTCGTTCGCCGCCGAAGTGCCCGAGCTGGCGGCCACCGTCGAACAGCTCGACACTCAACTTACCGACCTGCTCGCCCCCCGCGACCCGCATGACGCCGATGATGTCGTCCTCGAGGTCAAGTCCGGTGAGGGTGGTGAGGAGTCGGCGCTTTTCGCCGCCGACCTGGCGAGGATGTACATCCGATACGCCGAGCGGCACGGCTGGACGGTCACTGTTCTGGACGAGACCTTCTCAGATCTCGGCGGCTACAAAGACGCGACGTTGTCGATCAGGAGCAAAGGCGACGCGGCTGACGGGGTGTGGTCCCGGCTCAAGTTCGAAGGCGGCGTACATCGCGTGCAGCGCGTACCGGTCACCGAGTCGCAGGGCCGCGTGCACACATCGGCGGCGGGCGTGCTGGTGTATCCCGAACCCGAAGAGGTCGAGGAAGTCCAGATCGACGAATCCGATCTGCGCATCGACGTGTACCGCTCCTCGGGCAAGGGCGGCCAGGGTGTCAACACCACCGACTCGGCGGTGCGCATCACCCACCTGCCCACGGGCATCGTCGTCACCTGCCAGAACGAACGCAGCCAGCTGCAGAACAAGGCCCGCGCCATGTTGGTGTTGGCCGCACGGCTGCAGGCGTTGGCCGAGGAGCAGGCGAGCGCCGACGCCTCAGCGGACCGGGCCAGCCAGATCCGCACCGTCGACCGCAGCGAGCGGATCCGCACATACAACTTCCCGGAGAACCGCATCGCCGATCACAGGATCAACTTCAAGGCACACAACCTCGATCAGGTCCTCGACGGTGAGCTCGATGCGCTGTTCGATGCGCTGGCCGCCGCCGATAAGCAGTCCAGGTTGCAACAGGCATGACGCGGTTCGGTCGGGTGCCGGCATGTGCCAACATCCGCCAGGCGATCGATGCCGCCACGGCGGCATTGGCCGAGGCCGGAGTCGGATCGCCACGGGCCGACGCGGAACTCCTTGCCGCGCATGCCGCGGGCGTCGACCGCGGGCGGCTGCCATTCTTCGAAGCGGGACCCGCCTTCTTCGAAACCTATGACGGACTCGTCGCCGAGCGCGTTGATCGAAAACCGCTTCAACACATCGTCGGAACCGCGGCGTTCGGCCCGGTGACCGTAGCGGTCGGGCCCGGCGTGTTCATTCCGCGGCCCGAGACCGAAGCGATACTGGAATGGGCTGTCGCGCAACGGCTACCGCAGATTCCGGTGATAGTCGATCTATGCACGGGTACCGGAGCGCTGGCGTTCGCGTTGTCGAAAAACTGGCCCGAAGCCCGCATCGTCGCCGTTGACGACTCCGATAGTGCGCTGGAGTACGCGAAGCGAAATCTCGCGGACACCGACGTCGAACTGATACGCGCCGACGTCACCAAGGCAGGTCTGCTGCCCGAACTCGGCGGCTGTGTCGACCTCCTCGTCGCCAACCCGCCCTACATTCCCGACGGTGCTGCCTTGGAACCCGAAGTGGCCGAACATGATCCGCCGCATGCGCTCTTCGGCGGTCCGGACGGGATGGCGGTCATCGACTCCATCGCCGAGCTGGCTGCGAGGTGGCTTCGCCCGGGCGGGTTGCTGTGCCGTCGAGCACGATGACACCACCGCAGCGCGGACGGTTGAAGCGTTCACCCGGGCAGCCCGATTCGACGACGTCACCGCGCGGCACGATATGACGGGGCGGCCCCGGTTCGTCACCGCGGTCCGGAGCCGATGAGATGCTGGGTTCATGACGGAGACGTTCGACTGCCTCGATGAGCAGTCGCGGGCAACCGGAATCGCCTCGGCCGTCAGCGCGCTCAAGGGCGGCCGTCTGGTCGTCCTGCCGACGGACACCGTCTACGGCGTCGGCGCCGACGCCTTCGACGGCGAGGCCGTGGCGTCGCTGCTTTCGGCCAAGGGGCGCGGTCGTGACATGCCCGTGCCGGTTCTCGTCGGCTCCTGGCACACGATCGAGGGTCTGGTGTACTCCGTACCGCACACCGCCCGCGAACTCATCCGCGCATTCTGGCCCGGCGCCCTGAGCCTTGTGGTGCGGCAGGCGCCGTCGCTGCAATGGGACCTCGGCGATGCGTACGGCACCGTCATGGTGCGCATGCCCCTGCACCCGGTGGCTATCGAACTGCTGCGCGAGGTGGGGCCGATGGCGGTGTCGAGCGCGAATATCTCAGGCCGGCCCGCCGCGGTGACCGCCGAGGATGCGCGGGGCCAACTCGGCGATCTCGTCGAGGTATATCTCGATGCCGGACCGTCGGAACAACAGGCGGCATCGACGATCGTGGACCTCACCGGTGCACACCCTCAGGTGCTACGGCAGGGTCCGGTGACCGTCGACGCGGTGGCGAAGGTCCTTGCTGTGGACCCCTCGACGTTGACGGATTGATCTGGGACGAACGTGACGTACGGTTCATCGGTGGTCTACGCGGCAGACGGTCTGCTGGCGCTGAACGATCGCGGCGCCGGTGTCCCGTTGCGTGAGCTCGCGCTGGTGGGCCTCACCGCGGCAATCATCACCTATTTCGCGACGGGCTGGGTGCGCGTACTGGCCCGCCGGCTGGGAGCCGTCGCCTATCCCCGCGAACGAGACGTCCACCTGCAGCCGACACCGCGAATGGGCGGGCTCGCGATGTACATCGGCGTGGTGTCCGCGGTCCTGCTGGCGTCGCAGCTTCCGGCGCTCACGCGTGGGTTCGTCTATTCGTCGGGTATGCCCGCGGTTGTCGTCGCGGGCGGGCTCATCATGGCCATCGGTCTGATCGACGACAGGTGGGGACTGGATGCGCTGACCAAGTTCGCCGGCCAGATCACCGCCGCCAGTGTGCTCGTCACGATGGGCGTCGCCTGGAGTGTCCTCTACATCCCCGGCGTCGGCACCATCGTGCTCGATCAGGTGTCATCGATCCTGCTGACGCTGGCACTGACCGTCGCGATCGTCAACGCCATGAACTTCGTCGACGGGCTCGACGGCCTGGCCGCCGGCCTCGGCCTGATCACCGCGTCGGCCATCTGCATCTTCTCGATCGGGCTGCTGCGCGATCACGGGGGGGACGTGCTGTTCTATCCGCCCGCGGTGATCTCGGTGGTGCTTGCCGGCGCCTGCCTGGGCTTCCTGCCCCACAACTTCCATCCCGCGAAGATCTTCATGGGCGACTCGGGTTCGATGCTGATCGGCCTGATGCTCGCCGCGGCCTCGACCACCGCGGCCGGGCCGATATCGCAGACCGCATACGGTGCCCGCGATGTGTTCGCGTTGCTGTCGCCGTTCCTGTTGGTAGTTGCGGTGTTGTTCGTGCCCGCGCTGGACATGCTGCTGGCGATCGTGCGACGCACGCGTGCGGGCCGCAGCCCTTTCAGTCCCGACAAGATGCACCTGCATCACCGGTTGCTGCAGATCGGCCACACGCATCGGCGGGTGGTCCTGCTGATCTACCTGTGGGTGGGCATCGTCGCGCTGGGTGCGGCCAGCACGATTTTCTTCGATCCCGCGCTACACGGGTGCCGTCATGCTGGCGGCGATTCTGGTCGCGATCGTGGTCACGCTGATCCCTCTCCTGCGTCGCCGCGACGGCCAGTTCGACGAAATGTACGACGAAAAGTAGTAGACCTCTTTTATGGCCCTCACCATGTGTTAGGGTTCAGATAGAACCCGAAAATAACCTCGCGGGTTGCCGGCCTCCGGCTATCGGCTGACCACCGATTGGCACGGAAAAACGACCGACAAAGGGAGCGACCCCAGGGTGATTCCAGTGAGCCCGATGCCCTCCGATACGCTCGGGGCGCCACTCACAGAAACATTGGGATCATTCCGGGAAACTTCCTCTGACCGCGGGATTGAGGTGAAGCAGTGACGACGCCAGCGCAAGACGCGCCGTTGGTGTTTCCGTCGGTTGCATTTCGGCCCCTGCGGTTGCTCATTGTCTGCGTTGTGCTCACCGCCATCGCGGTCACCGCGGCCTGGTTCACCGGCCATCCATTCTTCGGTGTTTTCTTCGGAGTCGGACTGGTGCTCGGTTTGCTCAACGCCATCCTGGTGAAGCGTGCGGTGGAGTCGATCACCGCAGAGGATCACCCTCTGAAGAAGAAGATGGCGCTGAACTCGGCGAGCAGATTGCTGGTGATCACCGCCGTCGCATTGGGAATCGCGTTCTTCTTCAAGAACAACGGCGGTCTGGGTGTGGTGTTCGGACTCGCGGTGTTCCAGGCGCTGCTGGTGATGAGCACCAGCATTCCGGTGCTGAAGAAGATCCGAACCGACGGTCTGGATTTCGTGGACACGGATTCGAAGGGTTGAGCAGGCTTTCATGAACTGGGCTACGACAGGGACGTCGGAGATCATTCTCGCTGCCGAGGAAGAGGGTGGCGCAGCCATCCACGTTGGCCATCACACCATGGTGTTCCAGTTGTTCGGCATGACCTTCAACGGCGACACCATCATGGCGACCGGGATCACCGCGCTGATCGTCATCGCACTTGCGTTCGTCCTGCGGGCCAAGGTCACGTCGACGGGCGTTCCAGGCGGGGTCCAGCTTTTCTGGGAGGCGCTGACCATCCAGATGCGCAATCAGATCGAGAGCGCCATCGGCATGAAGGTCGCGCCTTTCGTTCTCCCGCTGGCGATTGCGATCTTCGTTTTCATCCTCGTCTCCAACTGGCTGGCGGTGCTGCCGCTGCAGTACGGCGGATCCGACGGCGCCGCGGCCGAGCTCTACAAGCCGCCGGCGTCAGACATCAACTTCGTACTCGCGCTCGCCTTGTTTGTATTCGTCTGCTACCACGCGGCCGGTATCTGGCGGCGCGGCATCATCGGTCACCCGATCAGGGTGATCAAGGGTCACGTCGCGATCCTTGCGCCGATCAACATCGTCGAGGAACTCGCAAAGCCGATCTCGTTGGCACTGCGACTTTTCGGCAACATCTTCGCCGGCGGCATCCTGGTGGCGCTGATCGCAATGTTCCCCTGGTACATCCAGTGGGCGCCCAACGCGATCTGGAAGACGTTCGACCTCTTCGTCGGACTGATTCAGGCGTTCATCTTCTCGCTGCTGACGATCCTGTACTTCAGCCAATCGATGGAACTCGAAGACGACCATCACTGAGCGGTAGACCGAAAACAACTGAATCTTGTAGCACCAACGACCACGAACTCTGGCGGAGGCCGCCAGTTATCAAGGAGGATAAAGGAAATGGATCCAAACGCCCTCATCATGGCTGGCGCTCTGATCGGCGGTGGATTGATCATGGGTGGCGGCGCCATCGGTGCCGGTATCGGTGACGGCATCGCGGGTAACGCGCTGATCGCCGGCATCGCACGTCAGCCCGAGGCACAGGGCCGGCTGTTCACGCCGTTCTTCATCACTGTCGGTCTGGTCGAGGCGGCCTACTTCATCAACCTGGCCTTCATGGCGCTGTTCGTCTTCGCCACGCCGGGTCTGCAGTAGTCCGACAGCATGACCGAACTGACCACGACGATCCTCGCCGCGGAAGAAGGTGGTGGGGGACAGAGCAACTTTCTGGTCCCCAACGGCACCTTCTTCGCGGTGCTGCTCATCTTCCTGATCACGCTTGCCGTGATCTGGAAATGGGTGGTGCCCCCGGTCGGCAAGGTGCTCGCCGCACGGGAAGCCATGCTGGCCAAGACGACGGCCGACAACCGCAAGTCGGCCGACCAACTCGCGGCGGCTCAGGCCGACTATGACGAGAAGATGGCGGGCGCGCGCGGTGAAGCGTCGGCAATCCGCGACGGGGCCCGTACGGCCGGCCGGAAGGTCATCGACGAGAAGCGGGCCGAGGCAGGTGGCGAGGTTGCAGACACCCTGCGAGACGCCGAACAGCAGCTTTCGGCGCAGGGCTCGGCGACTCAGACCGAGCTGTACTCGTCGGTCGACGGGTTGTCCGCCACGCTGGCCAGCAAGATTCTCGGCGTAGACGTGAAACCAGTTGGGAAGCAATAGATGTCGACTTTCATCGGCCAGCTGATCGGCTTCGCGGTCATCGTCTTCATTCTCATGAAGTGGGTCGTTCCGTTGGTGCGCGACATGATGCGCAAGCAACAGGACGCGATCCGCACGGCCCTCGAAGAGAGCGCCGAGGCGGCGAAGAAACTCGAAGACGCAGATGCGATGCACGCCAGGGCGGTCGAGGATGCCGAAGCCGAATCGGCGAAGGTGACCGACGAAGCGCGGCAGGATTCAGAGCGGATCGCCGCTCAGTTGCAGGAGCAGGCGGGCGTCGACGCCGAGAGAATCAAGGCTCAAGGCTCGCAGCAGGTGCACTTGCTGCGTCAGCAGGTCATCCGGCAGCTGCGCAATGGCCTCGGCGAGGGGTCGGTGCAGAAGGCCGGCGACCTGGTGCGGGAACATGTCGCGGATCCGGCGGCGCAGGCCGCGACCGTCGACCGCATCCTCGATGACCTCGACGGCATGTCTTCGTCGACAGCGGTGATCGAAACCGGGGCATCAGCCCGACTGCGCGCCGCCAGCAGGCAGGCGATGGCTGCGTTGACGGAAGAGTTCGACAACGTCGCCGGCCGGCTACGCGAACCCGGCCTCACCACGCTCGCCGACGAACTGACTTCTGTGGTCACGCTCCTCGTGGACCGAGCCGATCCTGAACAGGCACCTCGCGGAACCCAACGACAACCCACAGGCCAAGATCGGTCTCGTCGACGGTCTTCTGTCGGACAAGTTGGACGCCCACACCCTGGAGCTGCTGCGGACAGCGGTTTCGCAGCGTTGGTCGGCCGACGCCGACCTGCTGGCCGGGATCGAGCACATCGCACGACTGGCGCTCCTCAAGCTCGCAGAGGTCAACGACGAAGTCGACGACGTCGAGGACCAGCTGTTCCGGTTCGGCCGCGTGCTAGACGCTGAGCCGCGGCTCACTGCAGTCCTGAGCGACTACACGGCGCCCGCAGACGGCCGAATCGCGCTGCTGGACAAGGTGCTCGGAGACGGCGTCAACCAAACCGCCAAGGCGTTGCTTTCGCAGACTGTGACGCTGCTGCGCGGAGAACGTGTCGACGAGGCCGTTATCGACCTGGCCGAACTGGCCGTTGCGCGGCGAGGCGAGATCGTGGCCCACGTGACGGCGGCGGCGGACCTTTCCGACGCGCAGCACGCCCGGCTGACCGACGTGCTCACCCGGATTTACGGGCACCCCGTCGCCGTGCAATTGCACGTCGACCCAGATCTGCTCGGCGGACTCTCCATCACCGTCGGCGACGAGGTGATCGACGGCTCGATCGCGTCTCGCCTTGCGGCCGCCGAGAGCCAGCTGCCGGACTGACCGAACACAATTAGACCACCCGTTAACGCTAGGTAGGAAGACGAAAAACCATGGCAGAGTTGACCATCTCCGCTGCTGACATCGAAGGTGCCATCGAGGATTACGTATCCTCGTTTTCCGCCGACACGGAGCGGGAAGAAGTTGGCACCGTCATCGATGCAGGTGACGGCATTGCCCACGTCGAGGGTCTGCCCTCCGTCATGACGCAGGAACTCCTCGAGTTCCCCGGCGGCGTGCTCGGAGTGGCTCTGAACCTCGACGAACACAGCATCGGCGCGGTGATCCTGGGCGACTTCGAGAAGATCGAGGAAGGCCAGCAGGTCAAGCGCACCGGCGACGTTCTCTCGGTGCCGGTGGGTGATGCCTTCCTCGGACGCGTCATCAACCCACTCGGAGAGCCGATCGACGGGCAGGGCGACGTCGAGTCCGACACCCGTCGCGCGCTCGAGCTGCAGGCGCCGTCGGTGGTTCAGCGTCAGGGCGTCTCGGAGCCACTGCAGACGGGCATCAAGGCAATCGACGCCATGACGCCGATCGGGCGCGGCCAGCGTCAGCTGATCATCGGCGACCGCAAGACCGGCAAGACCGCGGTCTGCGTCGACACCATCCTCAACCAGCGTGAGGCGTGGGAGACCGGCGACCCCGAGAAGCAGGTGCGCTGTGTCTACGTCGCGATCGGCCAGAAGGGCACCACGATCGCCAGTGTGAAGCGCGCCCTCGAAGAGGGCGGTGCGATGGAGTACACCACCATCGTCGCGGCCCCGGCCTCCGACGCCGCCGGTTTCAAATGGCTTGCGCCCTACACCGGCTCGGCCATCGGCCAGCACTGGATGTATGACGGCAAGCACGTGCTCATCGTGTTCGACGATCTGTCCAAGCAGGCCGACGCCTACCGCGCGATCTCGCTGCTGCTGCGTCGCCCGCCGGGTCGCGAGGCCTTCCCCGGCGACGTGTTCTACCTGCATTCGCGGCTCCTGGAGCGTTGCGCGAAGCTGTCCGACGAATTGGGTGGTGGCTCGATGACCGGCTTGCCGATCATCGAGACGAAGGCCAACGACATCTCGGCGTTCATCCCGACCAACGTCATCTCGATCACCGACGGCCAGTGCTTCCTGGAGTCCGACCTGTTCAACCAGGGTGTGCGCCCGGCCATCAACGTCGGCGTGTCGGTGTCCCGAGTCGGCGGCGCCGCTCAGATCAAGGCGATGAAAGAGGTCGCGGGCTCGTTGCGTCTGGAGCTTTCGCAGTACCGCGAACTCGAGTCATTCGCCGCCTTCGCATCCGATCTGGACGCGGCCTCCAAGGCGCAGCTGGACCGCGGCGCCCGGCTGGTGGAGCTGCTCAAGCAGCCCCAGTACACGCCGTACCCGGTCGAGAACCAGGTTGTGTCGATTTTCCTCGGCACCGGTGGTCACCTGGATTCGGTTCCGATCGAAGACGTTGCCCGTTTCGAGCAGGAGGTGCTCGAGCACGTCAAGGCCTCCCATGAGGACATCCTCAAGGCGATCCGGGAGACCAAGAAGCTCTCCGAAGAGGACGAGGAGAAGCTGTCCGACGTCATCAACGAGTTCAAGAAGGGCTTCTCGGCCAGCGACGGCAGTTCGGTCGTGGTGAACGAGGCCGACACCGAGGCCATGGACGAAGAAGACGTCGAGAAGGAATCCGTCAAGGTCCGCAAAGCCGGCAAGAAGTAGCGACGGATAAGGCCGAGGAAGGGTCTGGAGAAGCTAGATGGCTGCAACACTGCGCGAGCTACGCGGGCGCATCCGTTCCGCCGGGTCGATCAAGAAGATCACCAAGGCTCAGGAACTGATCGCCACGTCGCGAATCGCCAAGGCGCAGGCCCGAGTCCAGGCCGCTCGGCCCTACTCGACCGAGATCACCAGCATGCTCACCGAACTGGCCAGCGCCAGCGCGCTTGACCACCCGCTGCTGGTCCAGCGGGATAACCCGAAGCGGGCGGCAGTGCTGGTGGTGTCGTCGGACCGCGGACTATGCGGTGCCTACAACGCCAACGTGCTGCGCCAGTCCGAGGAACTCTTCTCGCTGTTGCGCGAAGAGGGCAAGAGCCCGGTGCTCTATACGGTTGGCCGGAAGGCGTTGGGCTACTACAGCTTCCGGCAGCGAGAGGTGACGGAATCGTGGACGGGCTTTTCGGAGCGGCCCACCTATGAGCAGGCACGTGAGATCGCCGACACCCTCGTGACGGCGTTCATGGCCGGCGCCGACGACGAAGGCGACGACGCCGGCGCGGACGGCATTCTCGGCGTAGACGAACTGCACATCGTCTTCACGGAGTTCAAGTCGATGCTGTCGCAGAGTGCGGTGGCGCGACGCATCGCACCGATGGTCGTCGAATACGTCGAAGACGATTCGCCCGAAGATGGTCCGCGCACGCTGTTTTCGTTCGAGCCGGACCCCGAGACGTTGTTCGATGCGCTGCTACCGCGTTACGTCGCCACCCGTGTCTATGCAGCGCTGCTCGAAGCAGCGGCTTCGGAATCGGCCTCCAGGCGCCGCGCGATGAAGTCCGCCACCGATAACGCCGACGATCTGATCAAGGACCTGACCTTGATGGCCAACCGTGAACGTCAGGCGCAGATTACCCAGGAAATCAGCGAGATCGTCGGTGGCGCCAACGCGCTGGCCGACGCCAAGTAAGCCCCGTAGGAAGCGAAGAGAGAAATGACTGCTACCGCAGAAAAGTCCGCAGGCCGGGTAGTCCGCATCACGGGTCCGGTTGTCGACGTGGAGTTTCCGCGCGGCTCCGTTCCCGAACTGTTCAACGCGTTGCACGCCGAGATCACCTATAAGGAGATGGCGAAGACGCTGACGCTGGAGGTCGCGCAGCACCTCGGCGACAGCCTCGTGCGCGCTATCTCCATGCAGCCGACCGATGGTCTGGTGCGTGGTGTCGAGGTGACCGACACCGGTGCGTCGATCTCGGTGCCCGTCGGCGACGGCGTGAAGGGCCACGTGTTCAACGCACTTGGCGACTGCCTCGACGAGCCCGGCTACGGCAAGGACTTCGACCACTGGTCGATCCACCGTAAGCCACCGGCCTTCGCCGACCTCGAGCCTCGCACCGAGATGCTGGAGACGGGCCTCAAGGTCGTCGACCTGCTGACCCCCTACGTGCGTGGCGGCAAGATCGCCCTGTTCGGTGGTGCCGGCGTGGGCAAGACGGTGCTCATCCAGGAGATGATCAACCGCATCGCCCGCAACTTCGGTGGTACCTCGGTGTTCGCCGGTGTCGGTGAGCGCACCCGTGAAGGCAACGACCTGTGGGTCGAGCTTGCGGATGCCGACGTGCTCAAGGACACCGCGTTGGTGTTCGGTCAGATGGACGAGCCGCCCGGCACCCGTATGCGCGTCGCGCTGTCGGCACTCACCATGGCGGAGTTCTTCCGCGACGAGCAGGGCCAGGACGTGCTTCTGTTCATCGACAACATCTTCCGGTTCACCCAGGCCGGCTCGGAGGTGTCGACGCTGCTCGGTCGTATGCCCTCGGCGGTGGGTTACCAGCCCACCCTGGCCGACGAGATGGGTGAGCTGCAGGAGCGCATCACCTCAACCCGCGGCAAGTCCATCACCTCGATGCAGGCCGTGTACGTGCCCGCGGACGACTACACCGACCCTGCGCCCGCGACCACGTTCGCGCACCTCGATGCCACCACGGAGCTCTCGCGTGCGGTGTTCTCGAAGGGCATCTTCCCGGCGGTGGACCCGCTGGCGTCGAGCTCGACGATCCTCGACCCGGCGGTCGTGGGCGACGAGCACTACCGTGTTGCGCAGGAAGTCATTCGAATCCTGCAGCGCTACAAGGACCTTCAGGACATCATCGCCATCCTCGGTATCGACGAACTCGCCGAAGAGGACAAGCAGTTGGTGCAGCGTGCTCGCCGTATCGAGCGCTTCCTGAGCCAGAACATGATGGCCGCCGAGCAGTTCACCGGCCAGCCTGGTTCGACGGTGCCGCTGAAGGAGACCGTCGAGGCCTTCGACAAGCTGACGAAGGGCGACTTCGACCACCTGCCCGAGCAGGCGTTCTTCCTCATCGGCGGCCTGGACGATCTTGCCAAGAAGGCCGAGAGCCTGGGCGCCAAGATCGACAAGGGCAGCAGTGGCGGCTCGTCGAAGAAGGACGACAAGAAGAGCGATAAGGCCGACGATTCGAAGAGCGAGGACGACTAGGTCATGGCCGAAATGACCGTCGAGATCGTCGCCGTCGAGCGCGAGCTCTGGTCGGGTGAGGCCACTTTCGTTTTCACCCGCACCACCGCCGGTGAGATCGGCATACTGCCGCATCACATTCCGTTGGTGGCCCAGCTCGTGGATGACGCGATGGTGCGCGTCGAACGCGAAGGCGACGACGATCTGCGGATCGCGGTCGACGGCGGGTTTCTCTCGGTCACCGAGGAGACGGTGCGGATCCTGGTCGAGAACGCGGAGTTCGAGTCGGAGATCAACGC
>CAWJJA010000008.1:0-556872 GCA_963843135.1 uncultured Actinomycetota bacterium | reverse complement strand
AGATCAGCGGCCTGAGGGAAGTCAGTCGAATACTGCTGCAGGAACAGAAGCGGTTGGAAGACAACGCGCGGCGGCATGGAATACCATTGCGTATCACCAGATAAGACCGCGGATGACCGCGGCCTGAGGGATATCTTCGACCGCAATCAATCCCGCGGGAGCACTACACACCCAGTCGATCGACGTTGACCACGCGGGCCGCGGTGGAGACACAGCCCGGCCTCGGTGACATCGAGCACCGGATCGGACACATGTGTGTTGAGTTCGACACGAGGCTCTCCCTCGACCACCACGCGGTGGACACCGGGCTTCCCATCGGGCGGGTACTCCCAGTCCGGCGCGGACGCCTCGGTGAGCCTGGTGATGTGCTCCATGGTGATCACCGGGACCCCGTCACGAACCCTTCGACCGCGAACCGCACCACGGCCTCTGCCCCGGCTCGACCGTCGCCATCTTGCATTCGATGCGCTTGTCGGTGTACCACGGCTCGATGCGCTGACGGACCTCGTCGAGTTCCACGCCGAGCTGGTCGGCAAGGTTGCGCACCGGACCGCCCCACATCGTGGTCAGCACGCCGGGCAGGAAGAAAATCGGCTGCTCGTCATCGGCTGTCATCCCGAAACCCATTGACTTGCCGGTGAACTCGAAGTCGTCATAGTTGGCGTAGTCGAAGATCTCCTGAACGGTGATCGACTCGGCACGGATGACCAGGCTGAGCGCAGCTGTGCACCTCGGTGTCGCCCGAGTAGCCGGGGTCGATGCCGTTCACATACAACGATGAGTTGCCTTCATGCAGGCCTTCTCCAACGGCCCCCGCAGCCAGTCGTCGGCCTGTCGGGGCGTCACCAGCCACACCATCGACGATGCCGACGACGTTGATTCCCGCAGTGAGGAACTTGGACAACTGCTCGATGGCTTCCATCGGCCGCGTCTCGGCCTGGGCGGTGTAGACGACGCAGTCGGGCTTCAGCGCAATCAGCGCGTCGACGTCGTCGGTCGCGATGATGCCGGTCGGCTCGGTCAATCCACACAGTTCGGCGGCGTCGCGCCCGATCTTGTTCGGACTGGCGGCATGCAACCCGACCAGCTCCAGATCGGGTCTTCCGATGATGGCCTTCAGTGAGTGTTGTCCGACGTTGCCGGTGGAGAACTGCACAACTCTTCGCATCTGAAGTCCTCGCTCAGTAGTCGGGAATCGGCAGCGGCGAGTTGTTGGAATCGATGCCGCCGTCCACATGGAAGATAGCGTTCGTGGCATAGCAGTCACGCGTGGACAGGTAAACGCACAACCGCCCGAGGTCGGCGACGTCACCGAGCCGGTGCAGCGGTGTCGACTCCTCCATCTTCTCCCGCGATCCCGGGCATCATGTCCAGGCTGCCCTGCAGTCCGTCGGTGGCAAAGGATCCCAGCGCGATTGCGTTGACGCGGATCTTCGGCGCAAGCTCCTGCGCCATCGCCCGCGTGAGGGCCTCGATCCCACCCTTTGCAACGCAATAGGCCGTCAGCGCGCGGATACCGAAACGGGCTGAGCCCGACGAGATGTTCACGATGTTGCCGTGACCGGCTTCGATCATGTGCGGCGCGACGAGCTGGCTCATGATGAATGCCGACGTGACGCACCAGTCGAACGTGTGCCGGAAATCGTCGTCGGTGATGTCCAGGAAGCGGGCGTATGTCGAGCCGCCGACATTGTTGATGAGGATGTCGATACGACCGAACTGCTCCATGGCCGTGCGACGACCCGTTCACCATCGGGCCGGCTGATCGCATCGGCGACGATCGCCAACCCCTTGCCGCCGGCCTTCTCGATACCCTCGATCGTTCCCACGATGTCCGACTCGGTGCGCGCGGTGCCGACGACTGTCGCGCCCGCCTCCGCGAGAACTCTTGCGATGCCCTGGCCGACGCCCTTTCCGGCACCGGTGACGATCGCGACCTGACCATCCAGATTGAACTGCTCCAGTGCCATGCGGGTCCTCTCCGTCGAGTGCTGATCATCTAACGGCCTCAGCTGACTGAAGTCAATGGATCGATCCGCGCCACGCGAGCTCCAGACGGTAGAGTCGGTGTATGACAGTGGTAGACAAGCCGTCCGCGCGGGAAACCAAGCGCCTGCAGACCCGCGAGCGCCTGATGGGAGCGGCGATCGCCGAGTTCAAACGCGCCGGGTATGGCCGACGCAGATGTCGGCGCGATCGTCGCCGCTGCGGGCGTCGCCCATGGCACCTTCTTCTTCCACTTCCCGACCAAGGAGCACGTGCTGCTCGAACTGGAGCAGCGCGAAGAACAGCGGATCGCCAAACAGCTTGCGCGCTCCACCGGCGCCAAGCACGACCTCCCCGCCACGCTCGACGAGGCCGTCCATCTTGTGATGGGACTCGAACGACGACTCGGCGCCGTGTTGTTCAAAGACTTCCTCGCACTGCATTTTTCGCAGACGCGGCCATCGTCGGACGAGAGTCGTCAGCACCCGGTGATCGTGGAGGTGGCCCAGGAGATCGAGCAGGCGCAGAAGCGTGGTGATGTCGACCCCGATGTGACGCCGATGAACAGCGCGGTGTTCTTCCTGCTCGGCCTGTACGCGCTGTTGACGACGACGCACGACTGGCCCGGCCAGAACGCCATGATCGAAGACTACGTGGCGAGGACGCTTCGCAGCATCGCCCCGAAGTAGCCGATTGACTACCTACACTGATTGACTATAGTCAGTCTCCATGAATTTGCCCACGCTGAACCTGGGCCGTAATCGCGACTCCTCGCCGCGGGCGAACCTGTCAGGCAGCGGTCTGGACGAGCACATGGCGGCCTCTCAGGCGGCACAGCGCCAGGCAGACAAGTGGCTGATCTCGGGCAGTATCCTCATCGGCACCGCAGCCCTGGGCATCTTCGGTTTACCGCTTTTCCTTCGCGGTGTGTGGCTGTTGCGCAAGGCCCAGCGCGACGGCCTCACCGTCCGGCCGATGCTGGTGACACTGATCGGCTACCTCGTCATCATCGATGCCGCCATCAACACCGTCGGGTGGGCACTCGACCTGGTCGCCAACCACACGATTCTCGCCCGAATCCTGTTGAACGGCTGGGGCGCGATGTTCGACGCCGGCTACTTCTGGCACTACAACGAACTATGGCTCGGCGGCGCGGCGGGCCCAGGCGAAAAGGCCATGGAAGTCGGGATGATCCTCACCGTCTTCACCATGCGGATCGCCGCGGCGATCGGCTTCCTGCAGATGAAGCGGTGGGGCCACCAGTGGATGATCATCACGTGCTGGATGGGCGTGCTCATCTGGTGCCTATATGTCTTCAACATGACCATGTACGCGGACGTGCGCTTTGCCGGTGTCGTCCTTCCGGTGGTCGGCTGGTGGCTCTACGACATCTTCTACATCACGCCGTTCCTGGCGATCCCCTACCTGCATTCGGTGAACCGCGAGATCTTCTCCGACTAACTTTCAATGACTAGACTCATTGACTTTGGTCAGTACCTCCGATACAAAGAGCGGACCATGACGCCTCAGGTCAAGCAGTCGGCGCGCGCTGTGCGCCGGTTGCAGACGCGGGAACGCATCCTCGGCGCAGCGATCGCCGAGTTCACGATCGCCGGCATGTCCGGTGCCGACGTGAACGCGATCGCGACAGCCGCAGGTGTCGCGCACGGAACCTTCTTCTTCCACTTCCCGAGCAAGGAACACGTATTGCTCGAGTTGGAAAGCCGTGAAGAAGCCGGGATGGCGGAAGACTTCGCCCACTTCCTCGACGGCACGCATGACCTGGTCGCGGCGCTGAACGAGGCCGTACACCTCGTGACCGGCCTGGAGCAACGGCTCGGATCGCTGCTCTTCAAAGAGCTACTCGCCTTGCACTTCTCACCGACACGGCCGACCAAAGACGAATGGACCGATCATCCGCTGATCGTGCTGCTGGTCAGCGAAATCGAGCGGGCGCGCGGCGACGGCGAAGTTCATCCTGCGGTCGACGCGTTCTACAGTGCCGCGTTCTTCCTTCTCGGCATCTACGGGGTGCTCACAACCACGGGTAACTCCGAAATCCGGGACACGATGCTGGCCAAGTTGGTCGACACCGCCGTCAGCGGTCTCGAGATCCGATGACTCCACGCCGCACAACATCCATCAGCAAGGAGGTCTGACATGGATTGGATATGGGAGATACTTCGGTACGTCGCAGCGTGGGGCGGAACCGGTCTGATCATCTGGTTCTGGTATTGGATGTTCTCCAACCTTGGCACATTCTGAGCGGCCTGCCACGACATGTCTGAGCTCTCCGATACGCACGCGCTGGCCGTCGAGCGCAGTTGCGCCGTCACGGCCGTCGCCCTGAGTGGGCACCGCCGCGAAGGTGTGCGCCTCGTGAGCGGCCAGCGACGTGACTTCGGCCTGAGCCCGACCCTCGACTTCATCCACGTCCCGTATCCCCAGCCGGTTCGCGACTGGACTCGCAGGACGCTGACATGCGGTGTGGCGCTGCAGTGTTCACCGTCAAAGGACCGGATTGTCGATTACCGGTTGAACGAGCTCTCAGCACGCGAGTTGAGCGCGCTCACCCTCGTCGAAGCAGCCGTCGCGCTGGGCTGGATCGCGCAGAGCTGGCCCGGTCTCCTGGCCGAACTGCGTCGCCTGCTACCCGACCTCGACGCGGCGCCGAGCGACACGGACGCCAGGCAGATGCTCGATCGCGCGGTCGCACTGGCGCGGACGCCGCAACCGCTGCTCGTCGACCCGCTGCTCGGCACCTTGCCGCGGGCGTACACCGATCCGCAGGGACTCACCGACAAACTGCGCCGTTCATTCGGCCGGATGCCATGGACCACAACGCAAAAGCGGCTGCCGCGGCCGTACTCCGTTCCCGTAGGCGGTGACGGTGGTGTGCGCAACCCCAACCTGCCGCCGCCGAGCCGACCTGGCGACAACGACCTGGACTTCACTCCAGAACACCGCCCCGGCATCCCTTACCCCGAGTGGAACGCGTGGACCCAGAGCTTCCTGGTCAACCACGTCGCGGTGCTCGAGCGGACGCACCCGGCGCTGCACCGCCAGCCGGTACCGGTCTCGGCGGATCTGCGGAAGTGGTTCTCCCAGCACACCCATCGCGCAATGCGGAATCGACTGGAGGACGGCTCCGACCTCGACGTCGACCAGTACGTCAGCCACTACATCGACC
The DNA here is from genome assembly GCA_963843135.1 of uncultured Actinomycetota bacterium. Taxonomy (GTDB): domain Bacteria; phylum Actinomycetota; class Actinomycetes; order Mycobacteriales; family Mycobacteriaceae; genus Mycobacterium. The sequence goes on along the minus strand of CAWJJA010000008.1, from coordinate 551,696 downwards.
TGACCACCGGCGAGGCCATCGAGCCACGCATCTTCCGGGACCTGCTGCCCAGCAGCCGCGACGTCACCACGGCGTTGCTGCTCGACGGCAGCTCGTCACTGGGAGTGCACGGCGGCCGGATCTTCAAGCTCGAATTGGCATGCGCCGATGCGCTTTCGCAGGCGATGACCCTTGCCCGCGAGCGTCACGGCATCTTCACGTTCACCGGCAACACCCGCCACCGTATCGAGGTCACCTGCCTCAAGGATTTCGAAGACCGCGGGTTCGTACCGCCGGGCCTTCTGGGGCTGTCCACCGGCGGATACACCAGGCTGGGCGCACCGTTGCGCCATCTGACCAGTCGGCTACTCGCACAACCGTCGGAACGACGACTGCTCATCGTGATCGGTGACGGCCTGATCTCCGACGAGGGTTACGAGGGCCGCTATGCCTGGGCGGATGCGGCTCATGCCGTCGAGGAAGCCAACGATGCGGGCGTGAGCATGTACTACGTCGGCGTCGGACCGACGCGCGTCGACCCACTGCCCGAGGTCTTCGGACCTCGCCGCTCCCAACGCATCCGGTGCATCGAGGAGCTTCCCCGGGTACTTGCCGACGTGCATCGAGAGTTGGTGGCTGCGTGACCGAAACCTACTACTCGAACGGCAACGAAGTTCAGTTGTTCGAACAGGCCTATCACCGGCACCTACCGGTGATGCTCACCGGCCCGACCGGGTGCGGCAAGACGCGGCTGGTCGAGCACATGGGGCTGCTGCTACGACGGCCCGTCGTCACCATCAGCTGCCACGACGATCTCACCAGTTCGGATCTCGTCGGCCGCTTCATGGTGACCGGGGGCGACGTGGTGTGGACGGACGGACCGCTGACGCGAGCCGTCAAAGCCGCAGCCATCTGCTACCTCGACGAGGTCGTGGAGGCACGCCACGACTCACTCGCGATCCTGCATTCCCTGACCGATCACCGGCGCGCCCTGTATCTGGACCGCGCGGACGAGGTCGTACAGGCGCCAGAAGCCTTCATGCTCGTGTGCTCGTACAACCCCGCCTACCGTAGCTCGCTGAAGGAACTCAAGCCGTCGTTTCGTCAGCGCTTCGTCACACTGCCGATGCGTTACCTTCCGCCCGAGCGGGAGGCCGAGGTTATCGTCGCCGAGGCAGGCATCGACTTGGCGTCGGCGCAGCGACTCGTGCAGTGCGCAACCGCCATCAGGACCGCTGACGAGGCGTTTCACTTCGAGCCCCCGTCGACCCGCGTACTGGTCACCGCGGCGCAGTTGATCGCCGCTGGTGCAACCGAATTGGAGGCGGCGCAGGCCTGCATTCTCGCGCCCCTTTCGAGTGACGGGGCCATCTCAGAGGGATTGCGCGAAGTCGCGGTGGCCAGCCTCGCCGACGCCGACAGCTCGACCACGACACGTTAGGGAAGGGAGCCGCGGCGACATGGACCAGAAGGAACGCAAGCGCAAGAGGGCACTCATCGTCCTGCAGATCGTCATCTACGGCTATCTGGCGACGATGTTCGGGATCCAGCTCTACATGTCCTTCGCCCGCGGGTGGTGGGAGTTGTGAGCCTGGAAGTACGGGCGGGCGGCACGGTCAGCCTCGAGGAACATGACGAAGAGTCGCGCCTCGCACAACGCCGGGCGGACAAGTGGATGATCGTCGGCGCCGTCCTGATGGGCATGTGGGCGCCGGGGATCATCGGGTTGCCCATCTTCTTGCGCGGGGTGTTCCTCCAGCGGCAGGCTGCGCGCGCCGGCCTGTCGATGCGACCGATGATCGTCACCCTGATCGGCTACCTCGTCCTGATCGACGGGATGCTCAACAGCCTGGGCTGGGCCCTTGACCTCGTCGCCAACCACACATTGATCAACCGCGTGCTGATGGTCGGCTGGGGCGCGATGTTCGATGCCGGCTACTTCTGGCACTACAACGAATTCTGGGTCGGCGGGGCGGCCGGGCCCGGCGAGAAGTCCATGGTATTCGGGATGATCATCACGGTCTTCGCGATGCGGTGCGCCGCGGCGATCGGATTCCTGCAGATGAAGCGCTGGGGCCAGCAATGGATGATCATCACCTGCTGGATGGGTGTACTCATCTGGTGCCTGTACGTGTTCAACATGACGATGTACGCCGACGTGCGTTATTCCGGTGTGGTTTTCCCGGTCATCGGCTGGTGGCTCTACGACATCTTCTACATCACGCCATTCCTTGCGATCCCGTACCTGCACACCGTTAACCGCGAGATCTTCTCCGACTGAACAGGTTTAAGGAGTAATGCTGTGACAACAACCCCTGAGGCCACAGAGGAAAAGAAGGCCGAAGACCTGCCGCCGGGCACCACGCCGTATTACGCCCGGATGCACAAGTGGATCAAACGCGCGGTGCTGGTGTGCCTGGTGGCCCTGGTCATCGAGGGCGCATTCACGCTGCCGTTCATGGCGGTGTACTACGGCTACCCGACCCTGAGCCTGACGGAGATCTGTAGTGAACTGCTCAAGGTTCGCTACTCCGACGACGCGTTGGAATGCAAGGTGCCGTATCCGCCGTTGGGCCCGCCCGAGGGCGCCGAAGGCAAGGACACCGCACAGGATGAATGGGGTATTCAGCCTGTGCCGAAATACAACCGGATCGGATTCCGCGAACTGGTGCGCTTACACGATGAGAGGTTGGCGCGGCAGGCGGCGGAGCAGGCAGCGGCGAATCCGTGACGACGAAATCGCCCGAAGAGCATGCGGCGAACCTGGATCTTCGCCACGAGGACTTCAACGACAACGATTTTCTGTACGACGTGTATGCCGTGATGCGCCGGAATACGCCGTTCTCGCACACCGATTCACCGTTCCTGAGCGCCACACCCGGTGGCGCCTGGGTGGCGAATCGATATGCGGAGTGCTACAAGATCCTCCAGGACTGGGAGCACTTCTCGAGCAACCCGACTCCCGAGGGCGCCGAACAACTCGCGGGTGATCTCGTGATCACGCTCGACCCGCCGAGACAGCAGAAGTTCCGCAAGGTCCTCAACCCGTACTTCTCACCGGCTCGGATGAAGGCGCTTCGGCCCCAGATCCGGGCCGAGACCGACCTGCTCATCGACAGCTTCATCGAGGACGGGAAGGGCGATCTCGCGCAGGTCGCCTGGCGACAACCGGGGGTGGTGTTCTTCAAATACCTGCTCGGTATGCCCATCGACGACGTCCCGCTGTGCATCGAGTTGACCGACACAGCGCTCAACGGAATCACCGAAGAATCCCGAATGGCCGCGTGGGGCGGTTTGTATCAGCATCTCCATGACGCCGTGACGGCGCGCACGAGCGCAGCCCCCGCGGGACGACATGATCGACGTACTGCTCTCCGCAGAGATAGACGGGGAGAAGTTACCGTTCGGCGACGTCGTCGCGAACGCGATGCTGCTGGTGCAGGCGGGTCTCGAGACGACGGCGAGCGCGATGTCCTTTGCATTCCACTATGTCGCAACCATTCCCGAGGAACGCGACCGCCTCATCGCCGAACCCGAGATCATGCCGAAAGCCGTCGAGGAGTTCATCCGGTTCGCGGGATCGATCCACGGCATACCCCGGACCGTCGCGAAAGACGTCGAGCTGAGCGGACATACCTTCTGCCCCGGTGAATCGGTGATCGTCAACTACGCCTCGGCAAACCGTGACGCCTCGGAGTTCCCAGATCCCGATCGCTGCGTCCTCGATCGGCAGGCGAATCGGCACCTCGGGTTCGGGGCAGGTGTCCATCGATGCCTCGGCTCCAATCTGGCACGACTGGAGTTTGCCGTCGGTCTCGAGCAGGTGTTGGCGCGCATGCCGGACTGCACTCTGGCGTCGAGCAATGCTGCGGTGTTCCACGGGAACTCGGTGACGCGCGGGTTCCGGCAGATACCCGTCGTGTTCACACCGGGCGCGCGGTCCACCATATGACCTACCGAATCGTGCAGTGGACGACCGGCAACATCGGCACGAAGTCGGTGCACGCGATCGTCGAGAACTCGCTGCTCGAGTTGGTCGGGTGCTACGCGTGGTCACCGGACAAGGTGGGCCGCGACGTCGGTGAGCTGTGCGGCATCGAAGCCGCTCGGTGTGCTGGCCACCGACGACGTCGACGCGCTGATCGCGCTCAAGCCGGACTGCGTGGTCTACAACCAGATGTTCGCCGACGTCGACCATCTGGTTCGTATTCTCGAAGCGGGCATCAACGTCGTCACCACATCTGAGTTCATCACCGGCCACCGGCTCGGTGACGGACGCGAACGCGTCGCCAGGGCATGCGAACTCGGTGGCTCGACGATCTTCGGCAGTGGACTGAACCCCGGCTTCATCCAACTCTTCGCGATCGTTTCGGCGGGGCTGTCGGACCGGATCGATCGGGTGTACATCGAGGAGTCCTTCGACACCACGATCTACAACTCACCGGAGACCGAGAAGATCATGGGGTTCGGATACCCGATCGATCACCCGAATCTGCTCGCGGTGACCGAGGAGGGATCGGGAATCTTCCGCGAGGCCGTCATGCTGGTCGCCGACGCCCTGGGCGCAGAACTCGACGACATTCGCTGCGAAGCCAGGTACGCCCAGGCCACCGAGGATGTCAACCTTCCCGGCGACTGGGTCATCGCCAAGGGCTGCGTCGCTGGAATCGACGTGAGTTGGAAGGGCTATGTCGGAGACCGGGACGTCGTCGAAGTACGAGCCGTGTGGACCAAAGGCCAAACGCTGGAACCCACGTGGGAGATGGGCTTCGGCTACAACATCACGGTCGAGGGGCGGCCGACGATCAAGACCACCCTCGCGTTCGAGCCGCCGGCGGACTTCGTGGCGGAGACGATCGAGGAGTACATCCTGCTCGGTCTGACCATCACGGCGGTGCCCGCCGTCAACGCCATACCTGCTGTCGTCGCGGCGCCACCCGGAATCGCGACCTACAACGATCTACCTCTGCTACTTCCACGAGGAGTCCTCCATGCCTGACAAGACATATCGGGTCATCCAATGGATGACAGGCGACGTCGGACAGGTCGGTGTACGGCATTTCGCGGACAATCCCGTCTTCGACCTCGTCGCGGTGCTGGTGCACAGCGAGGACAAGGTCGGCAAGGACGCCGGTGAGATCGCCGGTATCGATCCGGTTGGGGTAACCGCCACCGACGACGTCGAATCGGTCATCGCGACCGACGCCGATTGTGTGTTCTACACACCGATCATCATGGACGTCGACACGGTGTGCCGGCTTCTGCGGTCGGGGAAGAACGTCGTCACAACGAGCGGGTTCTTCCATCCCTCCCCCGACTTCCGCGACGACGGCGAACGAATCCGCGCCGCCTGCCAGGACGGCGGAACGCTCCTTCCACGCAGGCGGAATCCACCCGGGCTATGCGGGCGACATCCTGCCGCTGACGCTGGCACGGGTGACCAGCAGGGTCGACAAGGTCGTGGTCGAGGAGGTGGTCAACGTGCTGACGGATGCGCCGCTGGATCACATCGACTGGCTGGGCTTCGGCAAGGAGAAGGACAAGTTCCTCTCTGAGCCAACCATTCTCGGATTCGGGAAGATCTTCTTCGCGCAGTCGATGTACATGATCGCCGACGGCCTCGGAGTCGCGATCGACGAGGTCACATCAGATCTGAAGGCGGCTGTCGCGACCGAAGACATCCCGCACGAACTCGGATCCATCCCCCGCGGAACCGTCGCCGCGCAGCACCACGAATTCACGGCCTGGGTCAACGGTCGGCCACTCATCGTGTTCCACGCGAAGTACACGACGTGCGGCCCGGGCGCCATCGACCCGGCGTGGGACTGGGGTAAGACCCAGTACCGCATCGCCATCGAAGGCGATCCGGACACCGAGCTCACCCTCGCGGGCGTCGAAAGGCCCGATGGGACAATGACACACCCCGGTTATGACTGGACGGCGATGGGCGCCATCAACGCGATCCCCGACGTCTGCGACGCGCCGCCCGGCTGGGTCAACCATTTAGACCTAGGCCTGGTCCGGCCGCGGGGCCTGGTGCGTAAATGACCGCGCCCCACGCCTCGCAGCTGCACCACGTCGTGTTCGCCGTGGCAACCGAGCGCCAGGCGACGGTCGCGCAGATGTTCGGCGAGCTGGGATTCAGTTTCAACGCCACCGAACTGACCGAACTCGGTGTCACCGTGGCACTGGACTGGGATCGAGGCCTCGAGTTGATCAGCCCGCTGCCCGGTTCGACGGCGTCGGTGGCGGCCTCGGTGAACGAATTCCTCGACCGCCACGGCGACGGGGTGTACACCGTCGTGCTCCGGGTCCCGGACGCCTCGGCGGCCGAATCCATCGCCGAGCGCTACGGGTCGACCACCCGCTTCCGGCAGAGCTTCGACGGCGAGGGATCCTACCTGCACGAAGTCGACCTGTCGGTGTTCGGTCTTCCCCTGACCATGCTGTCGACGAACGTGCCATGACCGTCGCCGCCGCCAAACCCAGTGTCTTCGAAGCCGGGCTGCCGACGCTGACCTACGACGTCACCGACACCCCGCAACAGATCTATCCGCAATTCCGGGCGGCTCAACTGAAGGCACCGATCGCACTGGGACCCATTGGCCCCGAAGTACTCTCGTACGAGATGGCGCGGACCGTCCTCGGCGACCCCCGATTCGTCATCCCGCCAGGAATCCACCTGTCCGCCCACGGCATCACATCGGGCCCATTGTGGGACAGGGTCACCGGCAGCATCCTGAACATGGAGGGCCCCGAACACCGCCGGCTGCGAAGCCTGGTCTCGAAGGCATTCACCCCGCGGGCGACGGCACGGATGGACGACACCATTCACGCCGTCGTCAACGAACTCATCGACAAGGTCGCGGACGCGGGGCGCTGCGAATTCGTCGCCGACATCGCCCGGCCGTATCCGATACCCGTCATCTGCGCGCTACTCGGCGCTCCACGCGAGGACTGGCGGCAGTTCTCCCTGTGGGCAGAGGACATCTTCAAGATCGTCAGCTTCGACATCGACCTCGCCGAAGAGCAACCCACGGTGTTGAAGGCGTGGGGCGAGTTCGACGACTACGTCGACGAGATGGTCGCTGACAGGCGTAAACACCTGACCGACGATCTGCTCTCCGAACTGATCCGGATCGAGAACGAGGGCGACCGCTTGGACGCCGGTGAACTACGCATGCTGGCGTTCAGCATCCTGATCGCCGGAACCGACACCACACGCAGTCAGTTGGCCGCGTCGATGCAGGTGCTCTGCGACCACCCCGACCAGTGGGCACTGTTAAGCGAGAGGCCCGATCTCGCCATGCGCGCCGTCGAGGAGACGATGCGTCACTCGCCGTCGATGTGCAGCACGGTGCGCAGTGCCACCGAGGACATCACGATCGGCGACTACACCTTCCCCGCAGGGACTTTCATCTTGGTGAACACCTATGCGGCCAACCGTGACGCCACGATCTATGACGACCCGGCACGTTTCGACATCGCCCGCGACGCACCTCCGCCCATCCTGACATTCGGCGGCGGAGCACATTACTGCCTCGGCGCCAACCTGGCGCGACGCGAACTCGCCGAAGCACTCAAGATCCTGTCCCGGCGCCTGCCGAATCCACGCCGCACCGAATCGCCGCCGTGGAAGCCGCTGCTGGGAATGAGCGGACCCACCAGCCTGCCAATCGAATTCGGCAATGCAAGGGAGACCCAATGACCGAGAAGAAGTACCGTGTCATCCAGTGGGGTGTCGGCAATGTCGGGACGGTGGCGCTGCGCCATTTCGTTCACAACCCGGCCTACGAGGTTGTCGGTGTGCTGTGCAATCGTCCGGAGAAGGTCGGCAAGGACGCGGGCGAGCTCTGCGGCAAAGCGCCGACCGGCGTGCTCGCGACCAACGACAAGGCCGTCATCGAGGCGCTCGACGCCGATTGCGTGTTCTATGCACCGCTGTGGTCCGACCCCGACGAGGTCTGTCGGCTACTGCGCGGCGGTAAGAATGTGGTGGCATCGGGTGGGGCGTGGTGGTACCGCACCGAACACAGCGAAGCCGATATCGACAAGATCCACGCGGCATGCCTGGAGGGCGGAACGTCCTTCCACGCAGGCGGTGTCAATCCCGGATTCGCGGGAGATCTGCTCGTCCTCACGCTGGCCCGGATCGTCAGCCAGATCGACGCCATCCACATCTACGAGGTGGTCAACTTCGGCAGGGACACGCTGAAGTACCTGTTCGAAATGGGCATGGGTAATACACCCGAGGAGTTCCACGACGGTCCCAACCTCCTGGGAAATGCATGGCCGTTGTTCGCCCAATCGATGGTCATGATCGTCGAGGGAATGGGTAAGACGGTCGAGAGATACACCACCGACGTCGAGCTCGGGGTCGCCACCCGCGACATCCCCTTCGAGGGCGGCGAGACCAGCGATATGCCGGGCTTCAAGGGCGTGATCAAGAAGGGCACCGTGGCTCGCCAGCATCACAAGTGGACGACGTGGGTGGAGGGCAAACCCCTCATCACCTTCCACGAGATCTACACGATGGACGCGTTCGACGCCATTGAGCCGCAGGAAGATTGGCCCCAGCACTATCACTACCGCATCGTCATCGAGGGCGACGCATCGACCGAGCTGATCCTGCAGGGTGCGCAGGATCCCAACGGTGCCTATGCGCTGCCCGGTTACACGTGGACCGCGATGGGCCCCGCGAACGCGATTCCCGCCGTCGTCGACGCCGCACCGGGGTTCATGAGCCACAAGGAACTCGGTCTCATGCCGCTACGCGGCGTCATCCGTCCCTGACATAAGGTTCGGCTGATGTCGTACAAAATCGATCCGGACGTACTGCTCAAGGTGGCCCGGCAGGTTGTCGGCATGCCGCTGGAGGGCGGCGAGCTGATCACCCGGGCCATCGAGATGCTCGCCGACGAATACCCCGACCTCATCGATCCGACCCCCGGAAACTGGGTGGGCAGCAAGGCCGGCGGCATCCTCGGCAAGGTCCGGTTCCTCTACTTCAGTCCCCGCGAGTACATCGTGATCTTCGGCTCTCCCACAGGGACGCAAGGGTTCTCAGGGCGGTACAAGCATGTCCGGATACACAAGTTCCTGATCGCCGGCCGGATCGATTCCTACGACCTCGAATCCGAAGACACCCTCCCGTTGCCCCCGCTGCTTCCCGGCGAGCACACCTGCCTCGAGAAGGGGCGCGCCCGGGGACTGACCATCCACCCCGGCTCCTGGCACATCGAGTACGGCCGCGGCGCGGTGGCCACCACACTGCCGTTTGCGATGGTGGACACCCTGCTGGTGTCGCTGGAACTCGAATCTGTCCGCCGCTCGACGGTCGAGTTCGCCAAGCTCATCGGCAAGCGCTTCCGCCGCTGACCCGGTTCCAGTGTTGGGTCATGTCACGCGTCGCGACGAAAATTGCGACGAAAGCCAACACTCGCCGGAGTCAGTCCGCGGGACGGCACGCTCGAATCGCATGCGATCAGGCCGGGGCGAACACAGTCTTGAAGCGGTCCAACGACTCTCGGAAGTCGCTCTTCAGCGCACTGGCCACGACCATGCCGATGGGACCGAACAACGCAGCCCCGCCGAGATGAACGTCGAAGGTAACTGACGAGCCCGCTTTGACCTTCTTGGAGGATTTCACCTTGCCGATGAGTTTGACCTTGACACCGCCCTCGCCCTTGCCGTCCAGGGTGATGGTCTCCGGCGGCTTGAAATGCACGATGGTCCACTTGATCCGGACGGGCATGCCCTTGACTTCCACGATCGACTCGATGACCGTGCCCTTGTCCAGCGTTTCGGGCAGCTTGCTGCGCCAGACCTTGTGAATGCTGAGCCACTCGTTGTAACGCGACAGATCAGACGCGGACACCCACGCCTGCTCCGGCGGTAGCGGGACGTCAACGGAGACGGAGAGTTTCGCCATACGTTCTAGGAGATCGGCGGGGCCGTAGGGGGTTGCTGTTGCGGCGGGGTTCCGGGCGGCGGCACCTGGCCCGACTGCTGCGTCGGAGGTACCTGTCCGGCGTGGTTGGCGTTGTCGTCCACCGCCTTCTTGGCGGCGTCCTGAACCTTGTTGACATGCTGGGCGTACTTGCCCTGCGTCTTCTTGTCCACGAGGTCACCGGCCTTGTCGATCGCGGTGTCCACCTTGTCGGCGTTCTTGGCCAGCACGTTCTTCAGCTTGTCGAGAAATGCCATGCGCCCAACCCTACTCGCGCGCCCACAGCCTGCGTCGTTCGCCCAGTACAGCTCCCTGAACCCACCAGATGACCTCGATCGCGGCCGCCCCGATGAGGCCGATGATGAACGCCACCGAGGTGGTCTTGAGGTTCGACGGGTCGAGCATGAACGCTTTTCGCGCCAGCGGAATCGAGAAGATCACCACATACGAAAGTCCCGACACGGCGACCAGCGCCACCCGCCACCACTGATACGGCCGCGCGACTACGGCGAGCACCCACACTCCCGTCACCAGCAGCGTGATCAGCGCTGCGGTCGATGCCTGTGTCTGCTGGACCGGTGTGGCTTCCCGCCCCTGATAAGCGACCAGGTAGGAGGTGAACGTCGCGATCCCCACCGCCAGGCCCGACGGCAGCGCCGCCGTCATCACCCGTCGCACGAATCCGGTATGCGCCCTTTCCTTGTTCGGCGCCAGTGACAGGACGAACGCCGGGATACCGATGGTGAACCACGCCGCGATCGTGACGTGAATGGGCTGGAACGGGAACAGCAGCGGGATCGGTGCCGAACAGCTTGGACGACAGCCCTCCGAGCCCGACGAGAATCGCAAGCAGCACCGAGTACACGGTCTTGGTGAGGAACAGATTCGAGACGCGCTCGATGTTGCCGATCACCCGGCGTCCCTCGCCGACGACATACGGCAGCGTCGCGAACTTGTTGTCCAGCAACACGATCTGCGCGACCGCCCGGGAGGCGGAGCTGCCCGACCCCATCGCCACACCGATGTCGGCGTCCTTGAGGGCCAACACGTCGTTGACTCCGTCGCCGGTCATCGCGACCGTGTGTCCTCGCGACTGCAGGGCATGCACCATGGCCCGCTTCTGGTCGGGCCGCACCCGGCCGAATGTGGTGTATTCCTCGAGGGTGTCGGCCAGCCGATCGGGGTCGTCGGGCAGCTGGCGCGCATCCATCGTCTCGCCCTCGAGACCGAGTGACCCGGCCACCGCGCCGACGGACACGGCGTTGTCACCCGAAATCACTTTGATCGAAACCTTCTGCTCCGCAAAGTAATCCAAGGTTTCGCGGGCATCGGGCCGCACGCGTTGTTCGAGAACCACCAACGCCGCCGGCGTGACGTGGCCCGGCGCGTCGGGGTGATCGACGACCACATCGCAGCAGCCCAGAAGCAGCACCCGCAGTCCCTGAGCGCCGATTTGCTCGGCCTGCCTGAGCGATTTCGGAGCCGGGTTCGAGCAGTACGTCGGGCGCACCGATCACCCAGTGGCCGTGCTCTCCGTACGACGCGCCACTCCACTTGGTGGCGGATTTGAACGGTGCGATCGCCGAGGGCTCCCACCCGGGCGGCATCTTGTATGCCTCGGCGATGGCCTCCATGCTCGCGTTGGGTCGTGGATCGTCGGCGGCGAGTTGAGCGAGGATGTCCGCGACGGCATGTTCGTCGAGCTTCTTGAGATCCGCAACCCGCATACCGTTTTCGGTGAGGGTGCCGGTCTTGTCGGCGCACACGACGTCGACCCTGGCCAGCCCCTCGATGGCAGGCAGTTCGTTGACCAGGCACTGTCTGCGGCCCAGCCGCACCACGCCGACGGCGAACGCGATCGACGTCATCAATACGAGGCCCTCGGGCACCATCGGCACCAGGGCGCCGACCATCCGCAGCACCGACTCACGCCATCCCGAATTGGTGGTGAACAGCTGCGTGTAGATGATCAGCAGCCCCGCGGGGATCAACAGATACGTGATGAATTGCAGGATCTTGTTGATACCGCTGCGCAGTTCGGAGTTCACCAGCGTGAACTTGCTGGCTTCATCGGCGAGCTTGGCCGCGTAGGCTTCCCGGCCGACCTTGGTGGCCCGGTACGCGCCGCTGCCGGCGACGACGAAGCTGCCCGACATCACGGGATCGCCTGCGTCCTTGACGATCGGGTCGGCCTCGCCGGTCAGCAGGGACTCGTCGACCTCGAGGCTGGCCTCTTCGACGATCTCACCGTCGACGACGATCTGATCACCCGGTCCCAGTTCGATGATGTCGTCCAGCACAACCTCGTCGGGGAGCACTCGCTCTTGGTGCCAGACTGCCTGCGCACCAAGGGTTTCGCCTGGCCCGACGATGGCCAGCTTGTCGAGAGTCTGCTTGGCCCGCAGCTCCTGGATGATGCCGATGGCGCTGTTGGCGATGATGAGCAGTCCGAACGCGCCGTTGATCACCGACCCGGTGGACAGCACGATGATCAGCAGCACACCCAGGATGGCGTTGATGCGGGTGAACACGTTCGCCCGCACGATCTCGGAGACGCTGCGCGCCGCGCGGGTCGGCACATCGTTGGTCTTACCTTCGGAGACTCGCTGCGCGACTTCGGCATCGGTGAGGCCGGCTGCCTCGACACCCTGGACGGCGCTCATCCGTGCTCGATTCTCATCCGTCTCGATTCTCTTCGCGCAGGCGCTCATCCGTGCTCGATTCTCTTCGCGCAGGCGCTCATCGTAAGAACGTCCCGTTCCCGCCCTCGTCGTAATACTCGAGCAACAACTTGTCGCCGTCGAATGTGGCCTTGGAAATTGTTCCGGGCGGAGCGTTTTCGGTGACGAACGTGAAGGTGAAGACGTTGCCGTCCCAATGGTCCAGCGGGACCTTCAACTTCGGGCCGAGCGCCAGCATCAACTTGCCGTCCGTCTCGGTGACCTTCGCCTGTCCCCAGTAGTCGTTGTTGTAGGTGCCGACATACGTCGGCAACGGCGCGGCGGGTGCAGGTTTCGCGGGCGGGTCCTGACCGACCAGCGAGCCCACCGGCTGCTCCATCTTCTGGAAGACCGCGCCGTACAGCTTGTACCAGTCCTCACGCACCTCGCCGAATTGCACGAGGTCGGCGAATTCGGCGGTGAGCGTCTCGGGCACCCCCGACGGGGTGGCGTTGGTGAGCGCCACGATCGCCACATCGGCCGACGGCAGGATCACGAAGTTCGTCCCGGCGCCGAGTTCGAAGGCACCCGAATGGCTGAGTTGCATCCGCGCGCCGGAAGTGGTGCCGACGTTGAATCCGAAGCCGTAGAAGCCCGATCGCATCGCGGGCTCGCTCGCCGGGCTGGACACGATCTGAGGTGTGACCGCCGGCAGCAGTGCCTCCTCGGCGACGATCTGCTTGTCCGTCGTGCTTTCCGTTGGCCAGCACCATCGCCAGCCAGCGGGTCATGTCATTGACCGACGAACTCGCGCCCCCAGCGGGTCCCTCCTGGTCCGCGTCGCGGACGTACTGCGGCTCGTACCGTCCATCGATGTGGATGTGGCCGACGGCGCGGTCCTGGTCGGCCGCGTAATCGGCGTACCGGTAGCTGGCCGAGGTCATGCCGAGCGGGTCGAACAGCACCTCATCGGCGAGCGTCTCCCACGGCTTGCCCGCGCTCACCGCGACGGCCTCGGCACCCGCGGTGAACCCGAAGTTGGTGTATGCGTAGGAGATCCGGAAAGGATCGAGCGGAAGCTGACGGAGCCGGTCGAGCACCTGTCGACGGTCGTAGCCGAGGTCCTCCAGCATGTCGCCGGCATGATCGGGCAGCCCGGAGCGGTGCGAGAGCATGTCGCCGACACTGACCATCCGCGTGACCACCGGATCGGACAGCGCAAACCAGGGAAGCTTCGACACGAGCGGGGTGTCCCAGCCGATCGCATTCACCCCGACCTGATGCGCAACCACCGTCGACGTCAGTGGCTTGGACAGCGATGCGAGCTGAAAGACGGTGTCCGGGTCGACTCGATTTGTCTCGGCATCGCCGTCTTCACATCCCTGACGCCGAACCCTTTCGCGTACACGGTTTTTCCTCCGTGCACGACGGCGACGGCCATCCCGGGGATGCCGGACTTACGCATCAGGTCCTCGGCGATGCCGTCGAGTTTGGCGACGGCTTTGTCGACGGCGTTCTCGGGCAAGGGCATCGCGGGCACCAGCGGCGGCGGTATGTCCGACTGAGCCGGTGTGGACGGCGGCGCCGGTTCGGGGGGGTTCTCCGCGGTGCAGCCGGGCAGCAGGACGATCAACCCCACGACGGCCAGCCTGGCCAGTGCGTTCATGCGTGCACCGTATCCCGTCGACGCACGGTCGTTGTACACGAATCGCGAGTACACCCGTCAACAGGCGTGCGCTCGGGACACGCTTTACAGGCGCCACCACGGGTCGTTCGCCAATGCCGCGTCGGGAAGCACGCGCTGCCCCGGCTTTGGCACCGCCACCAGCACACTGTCGGATTCAGCGGCCTTGATCAGCCGCTCCACCGGCTCCGACCACGGATGCGGGGCGAGGCGGAACGTCGCCCAGTGGATCGGAACCAGCAGCCCCGCGTCGCTGACGTCACGGTGCGCACGGACCGCATCCTCGGGATTCATGTGAATGTCGGGCCAGCCCGGGTGATACGCGCCCACCGGCATCAGGGTGAGGTCGAACGGTCCGTGTTCTGCGCCGATGTCCGCGAAGCTCTTCGAATATCCGGTGTCGCCGCCGAAGAAGGCGCGGTGGGCCGGTCCGATCAGTGCCCACGACGACCACAGGGTGGTGTTTCGGGTCAGAAAGCGTCCGGAGAAATGCCGCGCGGGCGTGCACACCAGGGTGAGGTCGCCCAATCGGGCGCTCTCGTTCCAGTCGAGTTCGACGATGCGGTCAGCAGGGATGTGCCACGACCGAAGGTGAGCGCCGATGCCGAGGGGGACGAAGAACTTGGCGCGCTGCGTGCGTGCCACCTGTTTGACGGTGTCGATATCCAGGTGGTCGTAGTGGTCGTGGCTGATGATGACCGCGTCGATCGCGGGCATCGCCTCCAGCGGGGCGGGCACCGGATGCAGCCGCCGGGGGCCGATCGTCTTCGACGGCGAGCACCTATCGCTCCACACGGGGTCTGCCAGCACGCGGTAGCCGTCGATCTCGATCACCGCCGACGAGTGCCCGTACCAGGTGACGGCGAGATCGCCCGCCGCCAGGCTCGGGTCCGGCGTGACCAGCGGGACCGGTTCGGACGGATGCTGGTTCGAACTGCCGCCGATGACCTCGCGGACGAGCAGGAACTGCTCCTGACGGGTCAGACTGGCCGGGCTCGCCGGTTCCAGATTGACGAACGCGCCGTCCTTGTAGTTCGGGGACCGCCTGGCGATACCGTCGACCTCGACCGGGGACGCACCAAGGGCCGACGGGGCACCCTGGATCGCGCGCAATGCCCAGCCACCGGCGACAAGCGTTGCCGTTCCGAAGCCGATGCGCAGCGCCGCGGAGATCATCAGGCCCCCCGAAACCTCGGTGGCCGCTTCTCGATGCGCGCGACCTGCGCCTCGATGACGTCCTGGCTTGCCCAGGCCCTGTCGAACAACTCCGTGTGCTCGGGCCGCGGGTCCTCATAGGCGCCGTCGTCGTTGAGCACGCGCTTGGCGTGCTGAAGAGCCAACGGTGCGTAGCCGGCGAGCTCGGCGGCCCAGGCCTGGGCATCGGCAAGTGTGCCGATGCGGTTGGCCATGCCGGTGTGCAGTGCAGCTTCAGAGGTCAGCCGTTCCGCGCCGAGCAGCATACCCCTCGCGCGGCCGGCGCCGACCAGCGACGTCAGCCGTCGGATGCTCCAGTTATCCAGCGCCAGACCGTATTTCGCGACCGGGAACTGGAAGTACGCCTCGGGTGCAACGACCCGCAGATCGCAGATCATCGCGAGGATGACCCCGGCCCCGATTGTGGGGCCGTTGATGGCGCCGATGACCGGCACAGGTGCCTGATCGATCGCGATGTTCAGTGCTTTGGCCTTGTCGGGCAGCTCCTCGGCCACCCCCGCGGCGTCGGTCAGGTCGGCGCCCGAGCTGAACACGTGACCCTGGCCGGTCAGCACGATGGCCCGGACGTCTTCGCCCGCGGCTTTCTCGATCGCTTCACGCAGGCCGTCGACAAGCGCGCCGTTCAGCGCGTTGCGACGGTCGGCGCGCTGCATTTCCAGCGTCATCACATCGCCGTCGCGGGTCACACCAATCATGGCGCCACCTTATATAACCTCTGGGTGTGAGCCGGATCGGTGCCCTGGACCTGCGCGACGCCGTTCTGGACGAGGGTTCGTTCCGCAGCTGGGACACCACACCCCTGGTTGTCGACGCGAGCGAGCAGTACCAGCGCGAACTGGCCGCCGCGGCCGCCAGAACGGGCCTGGACGAGTCGGTGCTCACTGGCGAGGGCACGGTGTTCGGTCGTCGAGTGGCGCTGGTGGCCTGCGAGTTCGATTTCCTGGCCGGTTCGATAGGGGTGGCGGCCGCCGAGCGGATCACCACCGCGGTGGCTCGTGCGACGGCCGAACGGCTGCCACTGGTCGCTTCGCCGAGTTCCGGCGGCACCCGCATGCAGGAGGGCACCGTCGCATTCCTGCAGATGGTCAAGATCGCCGCGGCCGTCGAACTGCACAAGCGGGCGCATCTGCCTTACCTGGTGTACCTGCGTCACCCGACGACCGGCGGGGTGTTCGCGTCGTGGGGTTCCCTTGGCCATCTGACCGCCGCCGAACCGGGCGCGCTCATCGGCTTCCTCGGCCCGCGCGTGTACGAACATCTCTACGGCGAACCGTTCCCCGCGGGCGTGCAGACCGCCGAGAACCTGGAGCGCCACGGCGTCATCGACGGGGTCGTTCCGCTCGAGGCGGTGCGCTCGACGCTCGACCGCACGCTGAAGGTCGTCGCCGACCCGCCCGCGCCGCCACCGCCACCGCCTGAGGCCGCTCCGGTCCCCGACGTGCCGGCGTGGGAGTCGGTGGTGGCCTCTCGCCGACCCGACCGTCCCGGTGTGGGTTATCTGCTGCGACACGGCACATCCGAGCGGGTACTGCTATCGGGAACCGGCCGCGGCGAAGACGCCACCACGCTGCTGGCGTTGGCCAGGTTCGGTGGCCAGCCGGCCATCGTGCTGGGTCAGCAGCGGGTCATCGGCGGGATGGTCGGCCCTGCGGCGCTGCGCGAGGCGCGCCGCGGCATGGTCCTGGCCGCAGGGCTGCGATTGCCTCTCGTTCTCGTGATCGACACCGCGGGACCGGCACTCACCGTCGAAGCCGAGCAGGACGGTCTGGCCGGTGAGATCGCCAGGTGCCTCGCAGATCTCGTCACGCTGGACACGCCGACAGTGTCGGTTCTACTCGGCCAGGGCAGCGGCGGGCCCGCGCTGGCGATGGTGCCCGCCGACCGGGTGCTGGCCGCACTGCACGGCTGGCTCGCGCCGCTGCCGCCGGAGGGGGCGAGCGCCATCGTGTTCCGCGACACCGAACACGCCCCGGAACTCGCTGCGGCGCAGGGTATCCGGTCGGTCGACCTGTTACGCAGCGGAATCGTCGACGCGATCGTGCCCGAACGTCCGGATGCGGCCGATGAGCCGCTGGCGTTCACGCAGCGGTTGTCGGCGACCATCGCCAACGAACTGCACGGGCTGCGTGCGACGCCCGACGCCGAACGGCTGGCCGCCAGGCTGGCGCGCTATCGCCGGATCGGTCTCTGACGCACTGCGCGATCAGTCGGCCGGGATTCCATCCGCGAAGGCGACAGTTTGCCCTGTGTGGAAGAACATCGGTGTCTCCGTGTTGCCCTGGGCCGTGACGGCTTCGTCCTTATCCATCACATCGAGGACGACTACGACGCCGTCCACCCCGTGGGCCGCGACGATCTTGACCGCTTTCGGGGCTCGCGCTCCACTACTACTAGCCCCGACCGGACTCAGATTCTGGTAACCCCAGAGGAGCAATTCAGAACCCTCCTGCAGCGATGAAGCAGCCCGATACTGCGCTTCTTTCTGCCAGTAGAGGTTGTCGAAGGCGTCTTGTTCGGCCTGGTACGGCAGGTCGACATCTTGGGGCATTTCGTTGTTGAAGATGTAGCCGCCCACCACACCGGGGATGCGGGTGTAGAACTTATCGCTGGGGAATGTGCCCGGCATGAATGCCAGCGCCTCGTAGGTCACGTACGCAGTGTCCGCCTGCGTGTAATCGTTCTTGACGGTAATGGCGTCGCCGACGCCCATCTTCCGGTAACCAAGGGCTATTCGTTCTCCCGCGGTTGAGCCGGCCGGCGGGTTGAGGATCGCTACTACGTAGACTTCCGGCGACACCGGCCTTCCCGTTTCCGGATCCTTGCGTAGATCAAGAGCCCCAACACGCATCCAGTTCTGCACCTGGTGCGACCAGCGTCGGTCCCCTGGCCCACAGTCATAATTTTGACAAGGGTTGGCGATGACGTCCCGCCCGTTGTGCAGAAACGCCGCCAGAGTGCTGATGTTGAAGGTATCCGCTCGGCTCCAGGCGATTTGCGGGATATACCCGGGGAGTTTGGTCAAGTCGCTCAGGAACGTTGCCGGTAGAGGATGCTGCGTGGGATAGTTCGCGGAGTATGGGCGCCGACACGGATGTATGACACTCCGCCCAGACTGTCCGTCGCCTTGACGAAGAAGTCGCATACCCGGTCTTCTTCAGCGCTTGCACATAGGTGCGCGCTTCGGCAGACGCGTAAACGTGTAGGTACCATCTGGATTCACCACGATCGTGCCGAGCGGATCCGTCGTCGACCCCAATACTCAACGCTGGCGGTCGGATCGGAATCCGGCGCAGCCTGCGTCACTCTGCCCGTCACGACACCCGTGGCGGCGACTGGCCGCTCTTGGTCACCGACAACGCAGCACTAACCGACACCTCGTCCGCCAGGCTGAGGTGCGTTGTGGGGTTCGCCCCCTGCGCATCGACAGTCACGGAAGCAAAAATCACTCTTCCGGCGGTGCTACGGACACGCTGGAGGTTGACTCGGCGAGCCAGGTGCCGCGACTGCCGGCGTGCCGGCGACGGTTCGAACCTCGGTCGCACCCAGGTGGGTAATAGCCCACACCGTTGTGGTAGCGCTCGCGCCAGACCCATTCTGGACAGTCACGTAGGCCGTTCCATTGTTCCCGAACGCGACCCGCCCGACTACGGTTCCCCCGTTCGCCGCGACGGTTGCGGTGATCGCGCCGTACCGGTCAATCGCGGTCACGGAGTCACCCGAGTCGGACACCAGGTAGGCGGTGCCGTTCGGTCCTAGCTCCAGGTGACCGCTGCCGACGTCGATCGGGTTGCTGGCGACGGAGGTTACGAAGGCGTCACGGGAGACATGGACGACATAGCCGTTCGCAGTCTGAACCGCGGCATAGGCGGTCCCGTCCTTGGCAAAGACCAGCTTGTCGTCGCCCGGGAAAAATGCTTCCACACCTACGTAGAACGGAAGGGCCCGCAGCTGGCCCAGGACGAGACAACGGCAAGCACCTGTTCACCGTTCGCCTCGACGTTGAGGTAGATGCTGCCGTCGGGCCCAATGACGTGCGGAGGGTCGAAGTCGAAGTCCTCCGATCTGCACCGAACTCATGGAGGCGTTCGGTCCGACGACGAGTAACCGGTTCACGTCTGCCCCAGAATCTGGGCTGAGGACGTAGAGCGTGCCGTCCGCAGCTGTTCCCAACACGGTGGGGTCGAAGAACGCATCGAAGACGGCTGTGTTGGCGACACCGCTTGTGATGACCGATATCCGACGCTCGTCCGTCATGATGTTGCGAGTCAGCAAGTAGGCGGTTCCGTTCGGAGCGACGACGACGTCCCCTGTGGGAGTGAAGCCTTCGATGAGGCGGCTGGTCGGTGCACCGGACGACCCGAAGACCAACACCTCGGTCGAGAAGCCGGTGTCCGTCGGCTTTACCGTAGGCAGATAGACGGTGCCGTTGAGTCCGGCGGTCGGGAGACCAGAAATTCCGGCAGCCTGACTGTTCGGCACGGTGAGCGTTCGAACCGCCCCGTTAGAGCCGATCACCACGATCTTGACCGAGGGTTTCTGCGCGGTTCCGTTGACCTGAAGCGCCGCGGCGCTGCCGTCCGGACCGAAGGTTGGCTCGAAGTCGATCACGGAAGGTTTCGCCGCACCGGTTGTCAGCGATACCAACTTCGCGCGCCCGCGACCAGCTGCGCTGTCAAAATACGGCGCCAGTAGATACTGGAGACCGTTGTCGCCGACCACCTGGGGCGACGTCGTTGTCAACGTTGTCGTCGACATGCTTCCGGTCGCGCTGATCGCCCGCACCGTTGCGCTGCCCGCCGCCGAGTCGTAGGTGACGATGGTGATGCCGCCGTCGGTTCGCACGATGGGCGATGCGGGTGCCCCCGAGAACGCGGCTGTATCGGCGATTTTCGCGCCGGACGGCTGATACACCCGCACGAACGTGGACATGGTGCCGTTCGGTGCCGTCGTGGAAATCGTTTGGAAGACACGGCCGGTGGTGCCCACGATTGTGCTCCCCACCGGGGAGCCGTCGATCGGTGCCGGGTTCACGGTCGTGACCGCAGGTGCCACGGAGACCTGCACATTGATGGTCGTCGTGCCGCCGTATCCATCGGTGATGGTGAGGGCGAAGGTGTCCTGCTTGGCAGCGGCGGCGGCTCCTGTAGCGCGCGCATTCTGGCGGGTCGCCGCCGACGGCTTGTAGGTGAATGTGCCGTCGGAGCTGATTGTCACCTCACCACCCTTGGTCGACGTTGTGGGCCTGCTCAAAGCCACAGCGTCCCTGTCAGCTCGGTGAAGGTCGCCTTGCCGGTCACCAGACCGGTCGTCGCGTCTGGTGTGCCAACAGTGAATTTGCCAGTGGGTGCGGTGTTCTTCGGGCTGATATCGACGGTGACGGTGAATGTCGTTGTGCCGCCACGCCCGTCGTCAGCCGTCACCTGGAAGGTGTCCTGCTTGTCGGCCGGCGTCGCGCCGTCGGACGCGGCGGCATGGCGCGCTGCGGTCGTCGGGGTGTAGGTGACCACTCCGACTGACGAGACCGCGACTTTGCCCTTGGCCGGATTGGTGGACTTCTTGTAAACGAGCGCATCACCGTTGGCATCATCGGCCGACACCGTGCCCGTGATGGCACCGGTGCCGGCGTTCGGCTGACCGGTCGGCGCGAACGCTCCGCCTGTCGGAGCGACGTTGTCATTGGCCGGCGCGATCGCCACACTCACCGCGACAACTCGTTGACCACCGAACCCATCATCGATGGTCACGTTGAACGTGTCGGTCTTAGCTGAGGCCGGCGCACCGGTCACCGCCGCCGCCGAGCGCGCATCAGCTGTCGGGGTGTAGGTAAAACTGCCGTTGCCGTTGCCGTTGCCGTTGATCGCACCCTTGGCCGTAGTCGTTGGGGCGCTGAACGACAGGAGATCCTTGTCGGTGTCAGCGCCGGTGACCGTTACCGCCACCACACCGGTGCTGGGGTTGGGTTTGCCAACGGTGGCCCTACCCGTAGGCAGTGCGTTCTTGACGAGAATGTCGACTTCCACTGTCACAGTGGTCGATCCGCCCTTACCGTCTTGCACCGTGACGACAAAGGTGTCCTTCTTCAACCCTGGATCCGCGCCGTTGCCTGCGGCCGCATGGCGCGCCGCCGCAGTCGGGGTGTAAGTGAACCCGCCCGTGGAGGTCACCGTCACCTTGCCCTTGGCCGTCGTGGCCGAACCCGAATACTTGAGCTTGTCGTTGTCGGCGTCAGTGACGCCGACGATCTGGCCGGTCACTGCGCCGGTCGAGGTGTTCGGCGGTTTCGTGATGATCACCTCGCCGCCCTCTGGAGCGTGGTTGTCCGTTGCCAGCATCAACGAGTTGGAGACTGCTCCGGGACCAGCCCAAGTCGACGCCTGGGTCGTGTCAGCACCCAGCTCACGGCGCGCGGCGGCCAGCAACACCCAATTCACCGGCGAATCCACCGGCGTATCGGGAGCAGACCCGTCAAACGGATTCAGAACGCCGGAGGCGACATCCACCACAACTGGCTCCGGCACCTTCACGACCTGCGGCTCCTGCGGTGTCTCGCTTGATTCCAACGTGACGACAACCGCATTGGCACCCCCGCCCGGCGCGCCCACCGTCACTGACGACTCGGCCTGCTCGCCAGAGAGATCAATCTGAGTTGCCGACACCGATGTCCGTGGTGCACTCCCCGCACCCACCACCGACTCGCCCGATGGCGAAGCGTTCGACCCTGACCCCGACGACGCCTGCTCGCGAAGCTCTCTACTACCAGTGGTGGTCTTGGGCTCCTCGGCAGCGTCCGGTTCCACGGCCTCTTCTTCTATCTCTTCTGGTTGCCCACCTATCTCTTCTGGTTGCCCACCCGCGGCCGGATCACGCACCTCACCGTTGGCCGAAACGACGACCCCGTTGCCCAGCTCCAGGCTGTCGCTCGATCCCGATTCAGAACCGCGGGGCTGCTCATGGTCGGGCTGCGACTGCGGATCCACACCACCCGCTGCGCTACCGCCGGGACCGGACCGCTCAGACGAGCCCACACCGACCGCGCCGGGATCCGACGGCCCGGACGGACCCACACCGGCCGATGCTTCAGAACCAACACTCGAATCCGCCCCCGGTGAGTCACTCTCCTCACCCCACGCGGTCCACGCCGACGCCCCCACTGCAGTCCCCACGCCGAGGGCGACAGCTAACGCCCCTACACGGCCGACATAGCACGCATACCTCATGGCATCCCTTTGATCGCCTGGTTAGCTGAAACGAAGTTACTGCCGCAGGACGCAGGAGGAATCGGGGGAAACCCTATATCTCACGCGCAAGCCTTCAACGGGGGCAACCTGCCCTCAACATTGATTGTTGCGTCCGCAAGCTTACGGCGATCACCCGGCCCGAGACCCCTGTCAGGGAAGCACAGGCAAATCAGCGATCGTGTGAATCTAACCAGGCGCAAGTCACCGATGCGATCCGAATCCGCCACTCGGATGAGCGCCGAGCAACCCTCATCCGACTCTACGGCGGATGGAGACGGGACTTCGGTGCGCTGGAGCAGAGTGGGACCCAGCGCTGTGCGCTCGTACGAGGACGCAGCCGTCCCGTGGCCAGGTCAGGTCAGGTCAGCAGCGAAGGCCGTGAGTGAATCGTGAAAGTGTGCGCCGACGGAAGGGAATCGGACAATTCCCGTAACGCTTGGCAGTCAACCGCCCGCTTTTGCGTTTGCTCTGCGCGGGCGCAATCCCAGCTGCGATGATGTGGCCATGGTCGCGGGGGAGCGTCCGCGATACCTGAGGCGGCCGAGCGGTTTCTGACGGCGGCGGAGGCTGGTCCGGCGGGGCTGCTGATCGAGGGTGAAGCGGGTATAGGCAAGACCACCGCCTGGTTGGACGTGCTCGCCGCCGCATCGCAACGCGGATTCCGGGTGCTGACGGCGCGTGGCCACCAAGCCGAGTCGGTGTTGTCGTATACAGCGGTGTCCGATCTGCTCGTCGACGTCGACGCATCGGTACTCGCCGAGTTGCCGCAGCTGCAGCAGCTCGCGGTGAACCGGGTCCTGTTGCGTGCCGGCGGCGGCGGCCCGCCGACCGATCAGCGTGTCGTAGCGGCAGGCGTGCACACGCTGTTTGAACGTGCCGCAGCCACCGCCCCGTTGCTGGTCGCCATCGACGACGCGCAGTGGCTGGACCCGTCCAGCCGGGAGGTCCTCGGCTTCGTCGCGCGCCGGCTACGCGGCCGCATCGGAGTGCTCTTGACTGAGCGCTGCGACCATCGAAGCGGCACCACAGAAGAATGGCTAGATCTGAGCAGCCCCGAGAAAATTCCTCGAATCAGGCTGCAACCGTTGAGCCTTGGTGCTCTGCACCGGCTTCTGTTGCAGAGACTTGGACACAGCTTCAGCCGAGCCGTGCTCGTCCGAATCGCGGAAATCTCCGGCGGGAACCCGTTTTACGCGCTCGAGTTCGCCCGCATGCTCGACGGACGCCAGCCCCTCACCGAGCCGGGGCTACCGGCAACGCTGGCCGAGTTGGTACGCATGCGCATCGGGCGTCTCGAAGGCGACGTGGGTCGAATACTTCTGGCTGTGGCATCGGTCGCCGCACCCACAGTCGACCTTCTGGCCCGGGTCGACGACTCGACCGCCGAGCATATTACGAAGTTGCTCGAAGCCGTCGAAACGGGCGGCGTCGTCGAAATCGACGGCAATAGGGTTCGCTTCACGCATCCGCTATTGGCTCACGGCGTATATAGCGACGCCACCCCAGGCAGTCGCCGAGCCATGCACCGTGCGTTGGCGGCGATCGAAAACCAACCCGAACTCAAAGCCCGCCACCTCGCCCTTGCCGCAACCAGCGCTGACGAGGCCACCCTGGCGGCCCTGGATGCCGCAGCCGAAGCGGCTCGACACCGTGGCGCTCCAGCAGCGGCCGCCGAGTTGCTCGAGCTGGCGATCAACCTGGGCGGTGACGACCTGGGGCGCCGAGCACGTACCGCAGATCATCACCTCCGCGCCGGCAACACCCAACGGGCCGCAACAATGCTGCGGCCTGCGATGGTGCACATGGAGCCCGGACCACTGCGAGCGCTCGTGCTGATTCTGCATGCCGGAATTCTCGTTTACGAGAACACATTCGCCGAAGCCGCCGCGGAACTGCAGCAAGCCCTCGACGACGCTAGGGAATATCCCGCGATCAGTGTGCGAGCCATGCTCATGCTGTCCTTCGCGCAAGCCAACGCCGCCGACTACGGTGCTTCGTTGCGCAACGCCGTTGAGGGGGTCACCGTGGCCGAAAGTCTGGACGATCCCGGTCTGCTCAGCCAAGCGCTCGCGACGTATGTCACCGTGAATGCACTGTGCGGCAACGGCATAGACGGCATCGCACTGGGACGCGCGTTACAGCTCGACGATGAGAACAGCGACGCGCCGGTACCGTTGCGTCCCCGGGCTGCTGCCGTGCAGGTGCTGGCGTGGGCCGGACGATTCGACGAAGCACGTCAACATGCCGCTTCGTTGCGGCGGTCGTGTGAGGACCGAGGCTCCGACAGCGAGATGTTGTTCGTCGCGATCCACGCAACATTGATCGAAATCTGGCAGAGCCGCTTTACGGAGGCGGCACGCATCGCCGAGGACTCGATGCAACGCGCCCAGCAGCTTGGCGGTGACCATCCGCTGGCAATCGCAGGCATCGTCACTGCAGCCGTGTCCGCCTACACTGGTCGAGAAAGCGACGCCCGCGAAAGCGCACACACGGCCCTGGTTGCGGCCCGCCGGTGCGGATCGCCAGCTCTTGAAAACTGGCCGCACATGATCCTCGGTTTTCTGGAGGTGTCGCTCGGCAACCACGCCGAGGCGCTTCGCAACTTCGAACCGGTGGTTGCGTCGCTGGGGTCGATTCCGCCCGGCACCGAACTAATTTCGGCGTGGTGGGCCCCCGATGCCGCAGAGGCGATGATCACCGTGGGGCGGCTGGCCGACGCCGAGGCCGTGATCGATATGTTGGCGCGCAATGGGCGGCGGTTGGATCGCGCTTGGATGCTGGCCACCTCGTTGCGTTGCCAGGCTATGTTGGCAGCGGCGCAGGGCTCACTGTTGGAGGCAGACGAGTTGGCCCGCCAGGCGTTGGTCGAGCATGACCGGCTGTCGATGCCGTTCGAGCGCGCGCGAACCCAGCTGATGGTAGGCCAGCTCCTTCGGCGCCGACGC
Organism: uncultured Actinomycetota bacterium; assembly: GCA_963843135.1. Taxonomy (GTDB): domain Bacteria; phylum Actinomycetota; class Actinomycetes; order Mycobacteriales; family Mycobacteriaceae; genus Mycobacterium. The sequence goes on along the minus strand of CAWJJA010000008.1, from coordinate 526,026 downwards.
CTCAAGGAGCGCGCGGCCAGGCTCCTGCGCGAGGCGCATGCAACGTTCGAGGAGACCGGGGCATCGCTATGGGCGGAGCGCACGAATGCCGAGTTCACTCGTATCAAAAGTGTCCGTCGGGCGAATTCGAGCTCACTCCCTCCGAACGGCGAGTCGCCGAACTGGCCGCGTCCGGCATGACCAACCGTGAGATTGCCTCGACATTGTTCATCAGCCCGAAAACGGTGGAGCACAACCTCGGTCGCGTGTACCGCAAGCTGGAATCCGGACCCGGGCCGAGCTGGGCCGGCGGATGGACGAACTCGACTAGGAAGCTGCTGCGAGAGAGTCGAGTACCTCGCACTAGATAGTCCGCTCGCCCGGGATCAAGTCGACGCGAACCAGACTCCTACATCGGCGGTGAGCCTTTCCGGAGGCATCCCGACCCGCCCGCACGCCTCGGTGATGGTCTCCGAGGACGTCGCCGCGAACACCGCGTACAGAACCTCGTCGGCGGGTACGGCAACCGCAGCTACCAGACGCACCTTGGTGGATTCACCGTAGCTGTCCTCCGATGCCGCCCGCAGCGCCGTCACCAATTGTTCGACGGCGCCGCGAGAAAAGTCGGCCCGATACCACTCCGCCAGGTAGCACGGCAAGTAGCCCACGGACGCATCCACGTTCGCACCCTACATTCGAATCCCCGGGTACTGAATCGGGAATTCCCTAATCCCGCGATGCTTGGTGGTGCCGTAGGCGGCGGTCACCGTCGCCGGAATGGTGTATTCGGAACGTAGACCGGTCCCCACGGGCCCTTCATCCGGATCGCCCGCGTCATCCGGATCGCCCGCACGGTCACGGCGGGGCTCGGCGGCTACGGTTCGGGAGTTTGCTCGCTGTGAGGCACTGACATCGGGCAATTGCAGCACCATCGAGCATGGCATTCTGGAGAATGTGGACGCTCTGCTTCATTTCGCGGGCAACTACTGGTGGCTGGTTTTCCCGCTCAGTGGCGTGATCGGCGGTGGGCTCAAAGCGGTGCAGGCGGCCAATGAGCGACGCGCACAGCGACGGCTCGAGCGCTACCGCATCAAACAGCAGACCAAGGTTGCGCTCGCGGAGGCATCGAACCGATCGCGCACCAACGAGGCGGCCAACCGTCGGGAGATGACGAAAGTGCTGGCCCGACACGACAACACCGACGCACGCTGGCTGGAATACGAGATCGACGTCGCCAAGCTGTTGGACTTCCCGCTGATGACCGATATGCGCGACTCGTTGACCATCGCGTTCCACAAGGCCCGCAGCCACGCGGACCTGCTGCGCCCGGACAGCGTCGACGACATCGTCGATGACCGCGGTGCGCAGCTGGAGTACCGCGACGCGGTGCACGAGTACGTCGCCGCGTTCGACGTGGCCGAAGCGGAGGCGACCCGAAGGCGCCGCAGTGACTTCTCCGCCGAAGCGCAGGAACGTCTCGAGCGCGCACAACACCTGCTGCGCCTTGCATCCGACGGCGGCACCACGAACGAGGAGCGCAAGGCCGCCTACGCGCGCGCCCAGAAGGAACTCGACGGGCTGATCGTGTTGCCCGCCGTCACCCGCGCCAGCATCGAACGCAAGATCGCAGGCGAGATCGAGGCCTAGCCGCTACGACGGGATCAAGCCAGCGCAAGGGCCGCGAGCATCGCTACGCAGGTGATGAGGTCCAGCGGTATCCGCAGCAAGCTGCGCCGGGTCCACGCCATCGCGGCGGCCTCGTCGACGGACGCCGGATCCGCCTTCTCGAATTCCACCGCCTTCGGCACGAAGTCGACAAGCGACCACACCCGCATCACGGCGTGGCCGGCAAGCGCCACCAGCAGCGCCAGCCGAACGTCGGCGTCACGCCAGGCGGCGATGAGCGCGACGATCAGGAGCACCTCGAACACGGTGTGCGCAGGAATCCAGAACCGGCGCCGGGAGATCCCGCCGTTGTGGGCCTGGATGATGCCTGGCCGCTTGGGCCAGGCCGGGTCGACGACCACGGTTTCGTAGAGGCCGCCGCCGAGAAGGGCGCAGGCGACGAGGGTGGCGGCAGCGATCAGGACGAGCGTCGGTGTCCACATCACTGCCGATTATCTAGGGCGCGTCGAGGTAGCGCTGAACGGTGGGTCCCAACCACGCGACCGCCTCGTCATGGGGCATGGCGACGATCGGCGGCAACTGCAGCACATATCGGCACAACGCCAGCCCGAGCATCTGCGTGGCGATCAGCGCTGCGCGACGTTCCGGTGCGACGGGGTTGAGCTTCACAATCACCGGCAACAGCTGACTTGTAAAGATCACTCGCATCCGTCGTGCCGCATCGGCATTGGTGGCGCTGGACCGCAATAGCAAGATCAGCGCCTCGTCGCGCTCCCATCGACTGATGAAATGGCCGGCCAGGCGAACGCCCAACTGATCGCGGTCGACGTCGGTCAGATCCGGAATCGCCAGATCGAAATCGGCCGCCGCGGCGAATAGCTGATCCTTGTTGCCGAAATAGCGCATGACCATCGACGGGTCGATGTTCGCGTCCGCGGCGATGGCCCGAATCGTGGCTCGTTCGAACCCCGACTTGGCGAATCGCTCCCGAGCCGCGGCCAGGATCACGGCCTTGGTCTGTTCCGACGATCTGCGCATGCCAACAAGTGTATGCCAACAAATGTTGACATCGGCCACACTCGGGAGCATAGTTATGCCAACAAGCGTTGGCATAGACATCTGAACGACAAAGGAGACCACCATGTATGACACCGACGTTCTGGTGATCGGAGCAGGTCCGACCGGGTTGACGCTGGCCGCGTCGCTGGTCGAGCGCGGGATCGCGACGACCATCGTCGACCGGCAGGCCGCAGGAGCCAACACCTCCCGGGCGGCAGTCGTGAACGCCCGCTCCCTGGAGGTACTCGAAAGCCTCGACGTGGCCAGGCGGCTGGTCAAGGAAGGCGTTCAGGCACCGGTGTTCTCGATTCGCGACCGCGGCCGCACACTGATTCCGATCGATTTCGCCGGGTTGCCGACGGCGTACCCCTACTCGCTGATGGTTCCGCAGTCGACCACCGAAAGGCTGTTGCTGCAGCGGCTCGAGGAACTCGGCGGCTCGGTCGTGCGGCCGACGACGGTGACCGCCATCGCTCAGGACTTCAACGGGGTGACCGCGACGTTCGACGACGGCCGCGTCATCCGGGCGCGCTACGCCGTCGGCGCCGACGGTCTTCACAGCATCGTCCGCGAACACGCCCAGATCGGATTCGAGGGCGGCGCATACGAGGAATCGTTCGTGCTGGCCGACGTCAGGCTTGCCGGAGACGCACCCGCCGACGCACCCGCCGACGAAGTGATCCTGTTCTGGGCGACGGCGGGCCTGACCGTCGTGGCGCCACTGCCCGACGGCATTTACCGAATCGTCGCGCCGGTCGCCGAAGCCCCCGAGGAACCGTCGGCGGAGTTCGTCCAGCAGCTCCTGGACAGCCGCGTCGGCTCGTCCCGGTTGGCCGTCACCGATGTCATCTGGGGCTCACGGTTCCGGATCCACCACCGCGTCGCCGACACCTACCGATCGGGCCGTCTGCTGCTCGCCGGTGACGCGGCCCATGTGCACAGCCCCGCCGGTGGGCAGGGCATGAATCTGGGCATTCAAGATGCGGTCGCACTGAGCGACGCGTTGGCCGCAGTCCTCGCAGGGGAGCCGGAGACGGCGCTGGACGACTACAGCACTTCTCGCCGGCCAATCGCCAAAGGCGTTGTGGCGATGACGGATCGGCTGACGCGGCTGGCGACGCTGCCGCGGGCTCTGCGTCCCGTCCGCAACGTTGCGATCAGCATGGCCGGGCGGCTGCCGTTCGTTCGCCTGGCACTGGCCCGGCAGCTCAGCGGTCTCGTGTACCGCTGAGCCGAACCATGCGGCCGCGGCTGCCGACGTATAGCGCGGCGGCCGCGGCGGTCACCTCGGCGAGCGCCAACAGAGTCGCCACCGTCATCAGCGTCGACGACGGTGGTGTCGTTGCATTCGTAGCGCCGTGGTGGTGCACGGGAGCGGGCAGGTGCAGCGCGATCATGGCGAGGTTCATCAGTGCGACGACCACCCAGGCCCGCGCGGTGCCGCCACGCCACAATTCGCGCGCGCAGTACAGGCACGCCGCGATCATCGTCGCGAGCAGGCCGGCCACCATCATGCTGGACGTATGGCCCAGCATCGCCGCGTGCAGGCCCGCCGATGCGACCGCAAGCGCTGCGCATGCCCGTCGCGCAAGCATCGATGCAGAAGACATGTAGATGAAGACTCCGGCGGACGGCAAAATTCATCCCTGCGGGGAATCGAGTCCGAGAAGTTTGACCGTTTCGGCCCGCATCTCGACTTTGCGCACCTTGCCGGTGACCGTCATCGGGAACTCGTCGACAACATGGACATAGCGCGGGATCTTGTAGTGGGCGAGCTTGTCGCTGGCGAAGTCACGCAGCGCCTGCGCGTCCAACGGGTCCCGCCCCGATTTCATCCGGATCCACGCGCAGATCTCCTCGCCGTACTTTTCGTCGGGGACACCGATGACCTGCGCGTCGTCGACATCGGGATGGGTGTAAAGGAACTCCTCGATCTCCCGCGGGTAGATGTTCTCGCCGCCGCGTATCACCATGTCCTTGATACGCCCGACGATGTTGCAGTACCCATCGTCGCGCATGACGGCGAGGTCGCCGGTGTGCATCCATCCCTCGGAGTCGATCGCCTCGTCCGTCTTGGCATCGTCGCACCAGTAGCCGAGCATCACCGAGTAACCGCGCGTGCAGAATTCGCCGGTCTGCCCGCGTTCGACGACGTCACCGGTTTCGGGGTCGACGATCTTGATCTCGACATGCGGATGGGCCCGGCCGATCGAACTGGTACGCCGTTCGAGGTCGTCGTCGATGAGCGTTTGGCACGACACGGGCGACGTCTCTGTCATCCCGTACGCGATGGCGAGCTCTGTCATGTTCATGTCACTGACGCAGCGCTTCATGACTTCCACGGGACAGACCGATCCGGCCATGATGCCCGTCCGCAGCGACGACAGGTCACGCCGCGCGAGGTCGGGCTGCCCCAGCATCGCAATGAACATCGTCGGCACGCCGTAAACCCCTGTACACCTTTCGGATTCGATGGCGTCCAGGGTGAGTACCGGATCGAATGCCGGTGCAGGGATGACCATCGTGGCCCCGTGGCTCGTGCACCCGAGATTGCCCATCACCATGCCGAAGCAGTGGTAGAACGGCACCGGGATGCACAGCCGGTCATCGGGGCCGAAGTTGATGAGCTCGGTGGTGAAATACCCGTTGTTGAGGATGTTGCGGTGCGAGAGCGTGGCGCCCTTCGGGAAACCGGTTGTGCCAGAGGTGTATTGAATGTTGATGGGCTGGTTGTTGTCCAGCGAGTTCAACCTTGCCCGTAACTCCGCCTCGGACACTGACTCGGCGCGCTGTGCCAGATCGCGCCAGTCGTCGGTACCCAGATACCGCACCTCGGCCAGATCGGGTGTCTCCGCGCGCACCTCGTCGATCATGGATACGTAATCCGACGTCTTGAACGCCGTGGCGGAGAACAGGGTCGCGATACCCGACTGCTTCAGTACGTAGGCGAGCTCGTGCGTGCGATAGGCCGGATTGATGTTGACCAGGATCGCGCCGATCTTGGCGGTCGCGTACTGCACGATCGTCCACTCGGGGCAGTTCGGCGCCCAGATGCCGACGCGTTCGCCGCGTTGAATGCCCAGTGCCATGAGTCCCCGGGCGATCACGTCGATGTCATCGTTGAGTTCGGCGTATGTCCATCGCCGGCCGCTTGCCATGTCGACGAGCGCGTCGCCGTCGCGGTTGGCCGCGACGGTGCGTTCGAAGTTCGCGCCGATGGTCTCCTCGAGGATCGGGATATCGGTCGGGCCGGCGTCTTGCGACTTCATCGACTCATCGTCGCGTCGAAACTGCGCACAGATCGCGAATCGGCAGAAATTCGCGCACTCCCCCGGGCCGGGTGGAGGCCTCGAGGAGCTGGGGACGTCTCGGTAAGGATGGGGGCATGGCCAGATCAACCCCGTTTCACATCGCGATTCCCGACGCCGATCTCGATGATCTGAAGGCCAGGCTGGCTCGCACCCGGTGGCCGGAGGCGGAATGCGTCGACGACTGGAGCCAGGGCATACCGCTGGCCTACACCCGCCGACTGGCCGAGTACTGGGCCACCGACTACGACTGGCGCGCACGTGAAGAAGCGCTCAATCGGTTCGATCACTACACCACCGACATCGACGGCCTCGACATCCACTTCATCCACCAGCGATCAGGACGCGAGAACGCCTTTCCACTGCTGATCACCCACGGTTGGCCCGGATCGATCATCGAGTTTCACAAGGTCATCGAGCCGCTCACCGAGCAGGGTTTCGACGTGGTGTGCCCGTCGCTGCCGGGGTACGGATTCTCGGCCAAACCCACCAGCACTGGCTGGGGCATCGAGAAGATCGCGGCGGCGTGGGACACGCTGATGGGCAGGCTCGGCTACGAGCGGTTCGGCGCGCAGGGCGGCGACTGGGGAGCGGCCGTCACCACCCAGATCGGCCGCAATGGGGGCCGATGCGCGGCGATCCACCTGAACATGCCGCTCGGCTTTCCGCCCGGCCAGCTGGAGAATCCGACCGACGAGGAGAAGCAGGCACTGGAGCGGGGTGCCTACTACCAGAAGTGGGATTCGGGCTACGCCAAGCAGCAGTCGACGCGACCGCAGACCCTCGGCTACGGGTTGGTGGACTCCCCCGTCGGCCAGCTCGCGTGGATCGTGGAGAAGTTCTGGTCGTGGACGGACAGCGACGGCGACCCCGAGAACGTATTGACCCGCGACGAGATGCTCGACAACGTGATGCTGTACTGGCTGACCGCGTCGGGAGCCTCCTCGGCCCGGCTGTACTGGGAGAGCTTCAATGCGTTCGGCGGGTTCGACCGCGTCGAGTTGCCCACCGGTATCGCCGCCTTCCCCAAGGAGATCCTCAAGGCGCCGCGTAGTTGGTGTGAGGCTGGCTACAACATCACCCACTGGACCGACATGCCGCGCGGTGGCCACTTCGCGGCGTTCGAACAGCCCGAGCTTTTCGTCGACGACGTGGCCACCTTCTTCGACGGGATCCGCTAGATGGGGCAGACGATCGAGGCCGACTACCTCGTGGTGGGTGCGGGCGCGATGGGGCTGGCCTTCACCGACACGTTGGTCGCCGAATCCGACGCCACGGTGGTGATCGTCGATCGCCACGATCAGCCCGGTGGCCACTGGACCACGGCCTATCCGTTCGTGCGGCTTCATCAGCCGTCGGCGTATTACGGCGTGAACTCGCGAAACCTGGGCAGCGACACCATCGACCAGACCGGCTTCAACGCGGGCTACTACGAGCTGGCCAGCGGCGGCGAGGTGTGCGCCTACTTCGACGCCGTGATGCGCAACCATCTGCTGCCGACGGGCCGGGTGACCTACCTGCCGATGAGCGAGTACGTCGGCGACGGCCGCGTGCGCACATTCAGCGGCGAGGATTTCGAAGTGCGCGCGCGGCGCCTCGTCACCACCCACGTGGAGATCATCGTGCCGTCGATGCGGGGCCCGTCCTACGCCATCGACGATCGTGTCCAGTGCGTGCCGCCCAACGACCTGCCGCGCATCCGCGATACCCGCGATCGCTACGTCATCGTCGGCGCGGGCAAGACCGCGATGGACGCGTGCGTATGGCTACTGCGTCATGGCGTCCCGCCGCAACGGCTGACGTGGATCAAACCCCGCGACTCCTGGATCCTGGACCGCGCCGCGATTCAGCCAGGGTCGCAGTTCGCCAAGGGTGTGCTTCGCGACTTCTCCGCCCAGCTCAACGCGGTGCTCGAGGCGGAGTCGCTTTCCGATCTGTTCGACCGCCTCGAGGCCAAGGGCTGCCTGATGCGCATCGACGCCTCCATCGAACCCACGATGTACCGGTGCGCGATCCTGTCGCAGGCCGAGGTCGAAGAGCTCCGGCGGATCGACGATGTGGTGCGGATGGGCCACGTCCAGTCGATCGAGCCGGGCCGCATCACGCTCGAAGGCGGAACCCGTGACATCGACGGCACCGCGCTCTACATCGACTGCAGCGCAGACGGTTTCGCCCACATCGAGCCTTCGACGGTGTTCACCGATGAACGCATCGCGCTGCAGGCGGTGCGGACCTGCCAACCGGCGTTCAGTGCCGCCGTCATCGGCCATGTCGAAGCGACGTACCCCGACGACGACACCAAGAACGCGTACTGCAACCCCGTGCCCTATCCGTCCGACCCCGTCGACTGGCTGCGAATGATGATGGCGTTCAACAAAAACCAACTTCGCTGGTTCACCGACCCCGACATGATGGCGTGGGTCGACGCGTCGCGGCTCAACGTGTTGCACCACGTCTCGGGAGGGGTGAGCGAGAAGGCCCGCGAGAAGATCATCTCGGTGTTGACGTCGCAGATGCCGAAAATCAACGACAAGCTGGAAACGCTTCTGGCGCAAGCCTAGAACCGCCGCGGCGAAGGCCAGTGGCTGACCGCTGTTCAGTTCGCGTAGGGGTCGGCGTTCCCGGCGATCGTGACCTCCTCGCCCTCCGCCGCGTCGGCAGGCAGGAGCGGCGGGATGCCGTACGTCCACCGCAGTTCCTCGAGGTCGCGTTCGGCGGCGGCGAAGAAGTCCCAGTCCGCAGAGAGCACGTCGGTGGCGGTGGCTTCGCCGCGCTGCCACGCGATGAGGAACTTCCTCGGGTCCAGCGCGCCCTGCTGCTCTCCGATCCCATTCACCTCGTGACCGATGTGCCATTCGAAGATCACCGGCAGGATGTGCGCCCGAAGGCCATCACGGCGGTGCATAGCGCCGGTGAACGTGCTGACCAGCAGCTCGCCCTGGATCGATGTGCTGTATCCGGTCAGGACATGCAGGCCGTCGTGAGGAACCGCGAAGAAACTTGTAAAGGCCTGCTTTTCGCCCGGAAATGCGAACCCGTGCTTGCGGAAGTGCGCCCAGAACTGGTGGCCGTAACTGTTCTTCGGCAGCTGTTCGAGCGCCAGGAAGCGCTCGGCAAGCCGCTTGTCGTCATCTGTCTGTGCCTCGTAGGGTTGCATCGGCTTGAGCGTGTCGTCGGGATTGGCCCAGCCCGGAAACGTCGAGATATTGCGCCGGGTCATGTCGGCCATCGCCCACGCCAGGTGCCCGCGCGCGACCTGCAGTAGCTCGCGCACCCAGCCGTCGCGCACATGCATGGCGTGCGCGTACTCGACGACGCGCCGCAGCCGTGCCGGGTCAATCTGGCCGTCGGCCAGCGACGCGCATGCGATGAGCGCGGCGGCGTGCTCGGCCAGCTCGGCGTCGCCACCGACCATGCGGGCCAGCTCTTGCGGTTCGATCCGTGGCAGATCCGCCGGCGTGACGTCGACGGGTGGCGCGAACAACAGCCGCCCGGCCGCCACGACCACGCCGTTCCCGCGGTCTGATCGCGGATCCGTCGTGACCAGTACCTGCTGCACGACCTGATGCGCGGCGGCCAGAATCGCGTAAGCCTGGTCCTCGGTCGCGCTTTCGAACATCGGCCATTCGTACCACGCCGATATCGGGCTCGGACCGCGAACTAAGCCAGCGACTCCACCCAGGCTCGGTGCAATGCCGCATACCGGCCGTCGTCGCGCGTGATCAGGTCCTCGGGCGTGCCGTCCTCGATGATCCGGCCGTGCTCGAGCACCAGCACCCGGTCGGCGACCTGCACGGTGGAGAGCCGGTGCGCGATGACGAGTGCGGTCCGGTCGGCGAGCACCGTCTCCAGCGCGCGCTGCACCATCCGCTCGCTGGGGATGTCCAGCGACGACGTGGCCTCGTCGAGGATCAGCACGGCGGGGTCGGCGAGGAAAGCCCTGGCGAAGGCGACCAGCTGCCGCTGGCCCGCCGACAGGCGTCCACCGCGCTTGGCGACGTCGGTGTCGTAGCCATCGGGAAGGGCGTCGATGAACCGGTCGGCGCCGACCGCCGCCGCCGCAGCGACGACCTCCGCGTCTCCTGCGTCGGGCCTGCCGAACCGGATGTTGTCGGCCACGGTCCCGTCGAACATGAAGTTCTCCTGCGTGACCATCACGACGTGGCGACGCAGTTCGGTCTGCGCGAAGTCGCGTAGGTCCACACCGTCGAGCGTGACCGACCCCGACGCCGGATCGTAGAAGCGCGCGATGAGTTTCGCGATCGTCGTCTTGCCCGCCCCCGTGGTGCCCACAAGTGCGACGGTCTGGCCCGCCGGCACCGCGAAGTCCAGGTCCGGCAGGACCGGACGTCCCTCGACGTAGGAGAACTGCACGTCGTGGAACGCGAGATCGCCGCGCACCTTGTCCAGCGTGACGGGCTGGTGCGGGTCACTGATTCCCGGCCGCTCGGCGAGCACGCCTGCCAGTTTCTCCAGCGCCGAGGAGGCGGACTGGAAGGTGTTGAAGAACTGCGAGATCTCCTGCATCGGCTCGAAGAACATCCGCAGATAGAGCAGGAACGCCGTCAGCGTGCCGATGGTCATCTCACCGTGCAGCACGCGATAGCCGCCGTAGAGCAGCACCACACCGGTGGTGATGTTGCCGACCAGTTTGACGCCGGGCATGAAGATCGCCAGCAACCGGAAGGTCTTCTCGTTGATCTCGCGATAGTCGTCGGCGATGTCCTCGAAGATCTCCTGATTGCGGGGTTCACGCCGATACGCGTGCACCGCCTTGATACCCGTCATCGTCTCGACGAACTGGACGATCACCAGCGCTGCGCTCTCGCGCACCTTGCGGTAGACCTTGGCCGACTCCGCGCGGAACCACCAGACCAGCACCACCAGGATCGGGAAGGCGGCCAGGCACATCAGACCGAGCCGAACATCCAGCGTCACAAGCAGAATGGACGTACCGACCAGTGTGAGCACGGCGGTGATCAGGCTGTCGAAGCCCGTCTCCAGCATGTCCTGGATGGCCTCGACGTCGTTGGTGGACCGGCTCACCACCCGGCCCGAGGTGTAGCGGTCGTGGAACTTGATGTCGAGTCGCTGGAAGTGCCGGAACACGCGGCGCCGCAACTCCAGCAGAACCTTCTGCCCGATACGGCCTGACCGCCGCAGAAAGAACATCCTGCTGACGGCCTGGACCAGCACCACCACACCCAACGTGGCCACCACCGTCATGAGGATGCGCGCCGAGCCGCCGTCCATGATCGGCGGTATGCCACGGTCGATGCCTCGCTGCACCAGGATCGGAACAGAAAGACGCGCAGCGTTTTCCACCACGACAACCAGTGCGAGCAGCGCGACGGTGCCGCTGTAGGGACGTATCAGCGAGCCGAGCAGCGCACGGGCCTCGCGGCGTCGCGGTAAGTTCTCGTCGATCGGCAGGTCGTCGCCGCGGTCCTCGTCGAACTTGCCGCGCCATTCAGTCGTCGTCATCGGCCCTGCGCCTCCGACGTCACGAATCTCCGCTCGACGCGCTCTTTCTCGAGAGCTTCCTGCTCCTCGTAGGCCTGGCCCAGCCTGCTGCGGTCCTCGTCCTCCTGCCAGTCGCACGTACGCTCGCAGCCGTCGTCGAGTTCGTCGTCGGCAGCGAGCAGATAGCGATACTGCGGGACGGTGGCGAGCAACTCGGCATGCGTGCCGATGTGGGTGATGGTGCCGCCGTCCAGCAGTGCGACCTTATCGGCGAGCAGCACGGTCGACGCCCGGTGTGCGACGACGATGCCGGTCACCGAGTGCAATACCCGGCGCAACGCCTCCTCGACGACGGCCTCGGTGTGCACGTCCAGGGCCGACAGCGTGTCGTCGAGCACCAGGATCCTCGGCGCCGCCAGGATCGCGCGCGCCAGCGAAAGCCGTTGCCGCTGACCGCCCGACAGGCTCATGCCCTGCTCGCCGATCCGGGTGTCCAGACCGTACGGCAGATCGTAGACGAACTGAGCGGCCGCGACCTCGATCGCCTGGGCCATCTGTTCGTTCGTCGCATCCGGGGCGCCCAGCCGCAGGTTCTCGGCGACCGACATGGAGAACAGTGTCGGATCCTCGAACGCGGTCGCCACCGTCTCGCGCAGCGCCGGCAGCGATAGCTCACGAATGTCGGTGCCGTCGATGAGGATCGAGCCCTCGGTGACGTCGTAAAGCCGTGACAGCAGCGAGGTCAGCACGGACTTCCCCGATCCGGTCGAGCCGACCAGCGCGAGCGTCTCCCCCGGTTCCACGGTGGCCGTGACGTGGCGTAGGACCCAATTGTCCGGCTCGCCGGAAGGCGCCAAAACGTCCGGCTCGCCGGACGGCGCCAAACTGTCCGGCGTGGCGTCCGGGAATCTGAAGCCGACGTCGACGAGTTCCAGTCGGCCGCCCGACGGTGCCCGGTCGTCGGGGCCGTCGACGATTTCGCGTGGCGCATCGAAGATCTCGGCGATGCGGTTGGCGGCGGTGAATGACTCCTGCGTCATCGACAACAGGAATCCCAGCGACGCTATGGGCCAGACCAGCGACAGCATCATCGTGATGAACGCGACGAGTGTGCCCATGGTGACGTTCCCGTGGCCCGCGGCGTAGGCGCCGAAGCCGAGCACCACGATCAACGTCAGGTTCGGGATGATCTCGAGTAGCGTCCAGAACTTCGCCGACACCGAAACCCTGGTGACCTGTGTGTCATACAGGTTGGTGAGTTGTTCGTCGAACCGTTCGTAGACGTAGTCCTCGCGGCCGAACGACTTCACCACCCGCAGTCCGAGCGCGGATTCCTCGACGTGGGTGGCGACGTGCCCGGACTGGTCCTGGGCCAGCCGCGACAACCGGGTGTACTCCTGCTGGAAGTGCAGCACGGTGGCGGCGATCGGCACGATCGACAGCAGCACCACCACACCCAGCGGCCAGTACATCGCCAGCAGGATCGCGGTCACCACGGTGATCTGGATGACGTTGAGCAGCAGGAAAACCATGCCGAACGACATGAACCGGCGAATTGTGCCAAGGTCGTTCATGATTCGCGACAGCAGCTGGCCCGACTGCCAGCGGCCGTGAAACGACATCGGCAGGATCTGCAGGCGCGCGTAGAGGTCCTTGCGGATGTCGGCCTCAACGCCCATGGTGGCGCGCGCGACCAGCCAGCGTCGGATGAACCACAACACGGCCTCCGAGATGCCCACGGCCATCGCCGCGGCGCCGAGCAGCCACAGGCCCTGCTGGTCCTGATGTCGCACGGGACCGTCGATGACGGCCTTGGTCATCAGCGGGATCGCCACGGTGGCACTCAGGCTCAGGAGCGCGATGACGACCATCGCGATCCAGCGGACGCGGTACGGCATGAGGTAGGGCAGCATGCGCCACAGATCCGAACTCGACCTTGCGCGTTTGGGCGGCGCCGCAATCGCGGGCGCCGCGCGAAGCGCGTTCAAGGAGTCGGTCATTTAGTACATCTTCCCATTGCGTGCAAACAGATAACCCTTCGCCGGGCACCCGTTTCCGAAGTCATTTATTCACCGTAGAACCTCAACAATGGATGAGGTCAAAGGCTTCCAGTGCCCCGCTCAGACGATGCCGAAGTATCCGATCACGCCGGCAGTGGCGACCACCAGCAGCGTTTTGAGCTTGGTGACAGTTCGGGCGCCTGTTCAGGCGGCGGAGTCCCGAGAGCGTCGGGAGTGGCGGCCGTCACGGTATGTAGATAGCACGAGTTCACTATTTTTATCGGGTTCGTCAATTACGTCTGCGGATCGGTCTGCACGGCATCCCGCGAGTGGGCCGTTTCATCGTGCAAGATTGGGGCCATGGACAGTGGAGCGGCCTCACCCCGGGTGCTCGTGGTCGACGACGACCCCGACGTGCTCGCCTCACTCGAGCGCGGATTGCGGCTGTCCGGCTTCGATGTGGCCACCGCGATCGACGGCGCCGAGGCACTGCGCAGCGCGACGGAGACCCGACCCGACGCAATCGTGCTCGACATCAACATGCCGGTGCTCGACGGCGTCAGCGTGGTCACGGCACTGCGGGCCATGGATAACGACGTCCCCGTCTGCGTGCTGTCGGCGCGCAGTTCGGTCGACGATCGGGTTGCCGGGCTGGAAGCCGGGGCGGACGACTACCTCGTCAAGCCATTCGTACTGGCCGAGTTGGTGGCACGGGTCAAGGCCCTGCTGCGCAGGCGCGGTTCGACGGCGACGTTCTCCTCGGAGACCATCCAGGTCGGCCCGCTGGAGGTCGACATCCCCGGCCGCCGCGCACGCGTCAACGGCGTCGACGTCGACCTCACCAAGCGCGAGTTCGATCTGCTCGCTGTGCTGGCCGAGCACAAGACCGCGGTGCTTTCGCGGGCTCAGCTGCTGGAGCTGGTGTGGGGATACGACTTCGCCGCCGACACCAACGTCGTCGACGTGTTCATCGGTTACCTGCGCCGCAAGCTCGAGGCCGGCGGGGCGCCCCGGCTGCTGCACACCGTGCGTGGAGTGGGATTCGTCCTGAGGACGCAATAGGGCGATGAGTCTGCTGACTCGGATCTTCCGCCGGACCCCGTCACTTCGGCAACGGGTGGCGTTCACCAGCGCCATCGCCGGGGCGATCGTGGTCGTCATCGCAGGCACGGTGGTCTGGTTCGGCATCACCGACGCGTGGAACGAGCGTCTTGACCGCAGGCTCGATGAGGCGGCCGGATTCGCGATCCCATTCCTGCCGCGCGGGCTGGACGAGATCCCGAAATCGCCCAACGATCGGGACGCCGTGATCACGGTGCGCAAGGGCGGAGCTGTGACGTCGAACTCCGATGTCGTGCTGCCTGCGCTGGAGCCCGGCTACGCCGACACCTACATCGACGGCGTGCGCTACCGGGTGCGCACGGTGGACATCCGGGCGCCCGAGCCGATGTCGGTGGCCGTCGGAGCCACCTATGAAGGGACCATCGCCGACATCAACAACCTGCACCGCAGGGTGATCCTCATCTGCACCCTGGCGATCGGCGCGGCCACCGTCGGCGGGTGGGTGCTCGCCGCGTTCGCCGTGCGCCCGTTCAAACGCCTGGCTGAGCAGACCCGCCAGATCGACGCGGGCGACGAGGACCCCGACATCGATGTCCGCGGCGCGACCGAAGCAGTGGAGATCGCCGAGGCGGTGCAGGAACTCGTCGAACGGGTGTGGAACGAGCAGGACAAGACCAAGGCCGCGCTCACATCGGCCCGCGATTTCGCGTCGGTCTCGGCGCATGAGTTACGGACCCCCCTGACCGCCATGCGGACCAACCTCGAGGTGCTGTCCACGCTGGATCTGCCCGAGGAGCAACGCAAGGAGGTCGTCAACGACGTCATCCGCACGCAGTCGCGCATCGAGGCCACACTCGGCGCACTCGAACGGCTGGCCCAGGGTGAGCTGACGACGTCGGATGATCACGTACCGGTCGACATCACCGAACTTCTGGACCGTGCCGCTCACGATGCGATGCGCGTGTACCCGGATCTCGACGTTGCATTGGTGCCCGCACCGACGATGATCATCGTCGGGCTGCCCGTCGGTCTGCGGCTGGCGGTGGACAACGCCATCGCCAACGCCGTCAAGCACGGCGGTGCCAAACGCGTGCAGCTGTCGGCGGTCAGTTCGCGCGCCGGTGTGGAGATCGCGATCGACGACGATGGCGTCGGCGTTCCCGACGAGGAACGCACGATCGTGTTCGACCGATTCTCCCGTGGCTCGACCGCGTCGCACTCGGGCTCCGGGCTCGGACTCGCGCTCGTCGCCCAGCAAGCCGAATTACACGGCGGCACTGCCGCTCTGGAGGAGAGCCCGCTCGGCGGCGCCCGTCTGCTGCTGAGGCTGCCCGGTCCAAGCTAGCGCTTCGTCGAACGTGCAGCCATTGCGAAAATAAGTCACGGATTTCGCAGTGAGCGCACGTTCGCCGGGTTAGCGAGTGCCCAGCAGGTCGATCACGAAGATCAACGTCTTGCCCGACAAGCGGTGCCCGCCACCTGCCGGCCCATAGGCCTGCTCCGGTGGGATGACGAGCTGGCGCCGTCCGCCGACCTTCATACCGGGGATGCCGTCCTGCCAGCCCTGGATCAGACCGCGCAGCGGGAACTCGATCGACTCGTTGCGCGCCCACGAGCTGTCGAACTCCTCGCCGGTGTCGAACTCGACGCCGACGTAGTGCACCTCGACCGTGCCACCGGGCACCGCCTCCGCACCCTCGCCGACCACCAAGTCCTTGATGACCAGTTCGGCCGGAGGAGGTCCGTCGGGAAACTCGATTTCGGGCTTCTGTCCTGAAGGGGAAGTCACCGTACTCACGGTAGTCGGGCACACTGAACCAATGGCGAAGGACCAAGACATTCTCAATCAGGTCAACGAACTGGTCGACGAGGAGAAGAAGCTGCGAGCGGCGCTACAACACCGCGAGATCGACGAGTCCGAGGAGCATAAACGCCTCCGTGCACTCGAGGTCCAGTTGGACCAGTGCTGGGATCTGCTGCGCCAGCGTCGGGCGCTTCGTGAGACCGGCGGCGACCCGGGGGCGGCGAGCGTTCGTCCACCCGACGAGGTCGAGGGCTACCTCAACTGAGCCGGCGCGACACCCCAGGCGCCAGGCCGGCGGCATCCGACGTCGTCATCGTCGGCGGCGGGCACAACGGGCTGGTGGCTGCGGCCTACCTGGCCCGCGCGGGCCGGCGCGTGCAGGTCCTGGAGCGGCTCGACCACGTCGGTGGTGCGGCGGTGTCGGCCCACGCCTTCGACGGCGTCGACGCGCGGTTGTCGCGCTACTCGTATCTGGTGAGCCTGCTGCCCCGGCGCATCGTCGAGGACCTCGGCGCCCGGGTGCGACTGGTGCGGCGGCGCTACTCGTCGTACACACCAGACCCCGCGACCGGGGGCCGCACCGGGCTGCTCATCGGACCGTCTTCGACTTTCGGCGCGGTGGGCGCGGGCGGTGACGAGGCGGGCTTCGACGAGTTCTACCGACGCTGCCGCGTGCTGACATCGCGGATGTGGCCGACGCTGCTGCAACCGCTGTGCACTCGCGACGAGGCCCGCAAGCATGTGGGCGACGACGCCGCGTGGCAGTTGATGGTCGACGAGCCGATCGGGCATGCCATCACCGACGCCGTGTCCAACGACCTGGTACGCGGCGTGCTGGCCACCGACGCGTTGATCGGCACGTTCGCCCGCGCCGACGACCCGTCACTGGCGCAGAACATCTGCTTTCTGTATCACCTACTCGGCGGCGGTACGGGCGACTGGGACGTCCCTATCGGCGGTATGGGTGCGGTCAGTGGCGCGCTGGCGGCCGCCGCAACAGGATTCGGTGCCGAAATCATCTGTGGCGCAGAGGTTTACGCCATCGACCCCAATGGGGCGGTGCGCTACCGTCGCGACGGGCAAGAGTACCGCGTTCACGCCGGACACGTCCTGGCGAACGTGACCCCGACCGTGCTTGCCGGGCTTCTCGGCGAACCCTCGGCAACCCCGGCGCCCGGCGCGCAGGTAAAGGTCAATCTGATGCTGCGGCGGCTGCCGCGCCTGCATGACCAGACCGTGACGCCCGAGCAGGCGTTCGGCGGGACGTTTCACATCAACGAGACCTACAGTCAGCTCGACAAGGCCTATACACGCGCCGACCATGGCGTGGTGCCCGACCCACTACCGTGCGAGATCTACTGTCACTCGCTGACCGATCCCACCATCCTGTCCGACGATCTGCGCGCCTCCGGCGCCCAGACACTGACGGTGTTCGGCCTGCACACGCCACATTCGTTGATCGCCGCAGGCGACCCCGACCGGACACGGGACACGTTGACCTCCGCGGCGCTCAATTCGCTGAACTCCGTTCTGGCCGAACCTATTCAAGATGTGCTGATGCAGGATGCGGCGGGGCGGCTGTGTATCGAGGCGAAGACGACAGCCGATCTGGAGCACTCGCTGGGCATGACTGCGGGGAACATCTTCCATGGCGCGCTGTCGTGGCCGTTCGCCGAG
Source organism: uncultured Actinomycetota bacterium (assembly GCA_963843135.1). Taxonomy (GTDB): domain Bacteria; phylum Actinomycetota; class Actinomycetes; order Mycobacteriales; family Mycobacteriaceae; genus Mycobacterium. Next base: position 508,048 of record CAWJJA010000008.1, on the reverse strand, counting down.
AATGACGAGCCACTGGACACCCCCGCGCGGCGCTGGGGCGTGGCGACCGCCCATGACCGGATTCTGTTGTGTGGCTCGGGATCACGGCGCGGTGGTGCGGTCTCGGGCATCGGCGGCCACAACGCAGCGATGGCGCTGCTGGAGTCGTGATTTCGGCGTGCTGGGTCTCGCTGAGCGTGACTCAGCACGCCGAAAACACTAGCCGGCCGCGAGTCGGTCGAGGAGCGCCATCAGCGTTTTGAGTTCGGTGTCGTCGAGTCCGGCCAGAACGTCGGGGGCCGGGTCGGTGATGGCGTCGATTTTGCGAACCACCGCATGGCCCGCTTCGGTGAGCGAAACGACCTTGCACCGTCGATTCGTCGGATCGACCTCGCGCACCACCAGTCCGCGATCTTCTAGATCGTTGACCGCCACCGTAGCCGCGGGAGCGTCGATGGTCGCCGCATGTGCCAACTTCTTGACCGACATCGATTGCCTGCTCAGTCGCTTGAGGATGCGAATCCTGCTGAACGGCAACCCCGACTGCTCCACGACGGCCCGTTTCCAGCTGTCCCGGTTGTCCATCACCAGAGATGCCATCGCGCCCCAGACCTCGTCGGCCAGCTTCTTACTTGACATCGGCGACCTCCAGTCGGGGATCGGTTCCGGCGATCAGTGGCGCGAGGCGGTCGGCCGAACGCAGCGCGCGTGCCGAGGTCGAGTAGACGCCGAGGACGATGATCGTCACTCCGAGCACGGCAAGGATCACCCATAAGATTCGCGCCGCCACCGCGAAGTCCGCTCCCTTCGTCGCCAGCGCCGACCCTGCCACCGAACCGCACAGTGCCACACCGAGACTGACACCCACCTGGCGGCTGGTGGATGCGATCGCCGAGGCGGCCCCGGCCCGATCGGTCGGCATGCCACTCACCGCCGCGGTGGTGATCGGTGCGTTGACCATCGAGAAGCCGATACCGAACACCGCGAAGATCACGAGCAGCTGCCATACCGGGGTCGTCGCGGTCAGCACGGTGAGAAGCACCGTCGACGCGGTGATCAACACGCCCGCGATGACGATCGACGGGCGGCCGCCATACCGACCGACCAGTCGACCCGACAGTGGCGAGAAGACGAGTGCCCCAATGGCTACCGGCAGATAGATCAGCCCCGTCGCCAAGGCCGAGAAGCCGCGCTCCTCCTGCAGGTACAGCGACATCATGAACAGGAAGGCACCCCATGCGGCGAACGCGCACACCGCGATCACGGTCGCCGACGCGAACGGAATGCTGCGGAAGAACCGGAGATCGATGAATGGGTCGTGGCGTCGCGCCTCGTAGGCCAGGAAACCGATGAGCGCGACTACCGCGACAACGGCGACGGCAATGGTGCGAAGGTCCCCCCAGCCGAAGTTCGGACCTTCGATCAGTACGTAAACGGTGCCGAACAGGAAAGCCATGCCGAGGCCCTGGCCGACCGGGTCGACGTCGCGCATCGTGACCGACTTGGACTCGGGCACGAAGATCGCGGTGAGCAGGATCGCGAGCGCACAGATCGGCAGGTTGATCCAGAACACCGCCCGCCAGTCGACGTACTGGATGAGTGCACCGCCGACGATCGGGCCGAGCGCCATCGAGATGCCGACGACGCCACCCCAGACGCCGATCGCGCGGGCGCGCTCCACGCGGCCGGTGAACACCTGGGTGATGATCGACATCGCCACCGGATTCATCATCGAACCGCCGATGGCCTGCAGGAACCGCGCCGCGATCAGCGTCTCGATGTTCGGCGCGAGGCTGCACATCAGCGAGCCGAGTGCGAACACCGTCAGGCCGATCTGGAATGTGCGCCTGCGGCCGAACCTGTCGGCCGCCGCACCGGCCAGCAGCAGCAACGATGCCAGCACCAGCGTGTAGATGTCGATGACCCACTGCAGCTGCGATGCCGACGCGCCGAGATCGGCCCGGATGTTGGGAATGGCGACGTTGACGATCGTCGCGTCCATCGACACGATCAGCAGGCTCAGGCAGCAGGTCATCAGGATGATGGCCTTGCGCCTACTGGTCATCTGCGCGACGACCGTTGCATTCATACAACTATTGTGAAACTACAACTGTCCGGAGCGCAAGCCCTATCGCGAGTGACCTACCTCGCAGAGTGGAACTACCGGGAGCCGGTGTTGACGTAGTCGCGCTCGGTGTAGCCGGTGTAGATCTGGCGCGGACGGCCGATCTTGCCACCGCCCTCGTCGTGCATCTCACGCCAGTGCGCGATCCACCCGGGCAGCCGGCCCAGGGCGAACAGCACGGTGAACATCCGGGTCGGGAAGCCCATCGCGCGGTAGATCACGCCGGTGTAGTAGTCGACGTTCGGGTAGAGCTTGCGCTCGATGAAGAAGTCGTCGGTCAGCGCGATCTCTTCGAGCTCCTTGGCGATGTCCAGCAACTCGTCGTCGCCACCGAGCTTGCCGAGGATCTTGTCGGCCTGCTCCTTGACGATGCGCGCCCGCGGATCGTAGTTCTTGTACACGCGGTGCCCGAAGCCCATGAGCTTGACGCCGTCTTCCTTGTTCTTGACCTTCTTGACGAAGGTCGCAACGTCGTCTTCGCCGACGCGGATCTTCTCGAGCATCTCGAGCACCGCCTGGTTGGCGCCGCCGTGCAGCGGGCCCCACAGCGCGTTGATACCGCCGGAGATCGACGTGAACAGGTTGGCCTGCGACGAGCCGACCAGCCGCACCGTCGACGTCGAGCAGTTCTGCTCGTGATCGGCATGCAGGATGAACAGCATGTCGAGTGCGCGGACGAGTTCCGGGTCCACCTCGTACGGCTCCGCCGGCAGGCCGAACGTCATCCGAAGGAAGTTCTCGACGAGGCTCATCGAGTTGTCCGGATAGAGGAACGGCTGCCCCACCGACTTCTTGTAGGCATAGGCCGCGATCGTCGGCATCTTGGCCAGCAGGCGGATGGTCGACAGTTCGACCTGCTCGTCATCGAACGGATCCAGCGAATCCTGGTAGTAGGCGCTCAGCGCATTCGCCGCGCTGGAAAGCACCGGCATCGGGTGCGCGTTACGAGGGAAGCCGTCGAAGAACCGCTTCAGGTCCTCGTGCAGCAGGGTGTGGCGCTGGATCTGCGTGGTGAACGCCTCGAGCTGTTCAGCCGTCGGCAGCTCCCCGTAGACGAGCAGGTAGCTGACCTCGATGAAGTTCGACTTCTCCGCGAGCTGCTCGATCGGATAGCCGCGATAGCGCAGGATCCCGGCGTCGCCATCGATGTAGGTGATGGAGCTTTTGGTCGACGCGGTGTTGACGAAACCCTCGTCGTAGGTGGTGTAGCCGGTCTTGGCCAGCAGCGAACCGAGGGCGACGCCGTCGGAGCCTTCGGTGGCGTGGACGACGTCCAATTCAAGCTCGCCACCGGGATAGTTGAGAGTGGCGTGCTCGTCTTTTTCGGCCACGGGGATCCCTTCTACGTTGCAAGGAATATCGAGAACATCTCGGGTATGCCCCTCAAAAGGTAGTCCCATTCCACCAGTCCCGCCCGCGGGGGTTCCGCCAGATCGTCAGACTGCCTGTCGATTGCCCGCCGCGAGGCCGGTGAACTCGGCGAATGTCTCTTCCAGACGGGCCGCGACATCATCGATGGTCAGCTGGGACCAGTCCCCGGTGTCAGCGGCCAGATCGGTGAGCGCCGTCATCAGCACCGAACCCCCGATGGCGGACACGAGCCTGGGCCCGCGGTCCTCGACTCCCGCTCCCATTCGCTCGGCGAGCACGGCATCGACGGCGTTGGCACGGTATTCCAGTGCCGCCTGTCTCAAGGCGGGCGACGACAACATGATCCGAACGATGCACATCACCCGGTCCGCCGACAGCTCCCCGGCAGGGGCGGCCTTGGCCGAATTGGCCATCGCGAGATAAGCCTGCAGCAACGCCTCGAAATGATTGAGCTCGCGCGGTTGGCGGGCCAGTTCGACCGCCGTCCGGTCCAGCACCTCGTCGATCAGGGCCAGTGCGATGGCGTCCTTGGTGGCGAAATATCGGCTGAACGTTCGGGGCGACACATCGGCGATCGCGGCGATCTGGTCGACGGTGGTGCGGTCGAACCCCTGCCGATCGCAAAGATCGACGGCAGCGTCGATGAGGGTGGCTCGAGTCCGTCGCTTCTTGCGTTCCCGCAGGCCGAGGGACGCCTCCCCCCTGAGATCAGGCACAATTCGGATGTTAACCAGCCAAGCTAAGAGCCCGCTTAGAAACTGGCATACACCGACACTTGGCTCCCTAGGTCATGGTTTCTCATCGGCGGGCACCCGGTAGCGGATGAACACGGGCGCCAGCAGCGCGCAGGCCGCCATGCCGATCACCACCAACACTCCGCCACCTGCCGCGGCCACCGTCGTGCCGACCGCAGCGGCGGTGGCACCGTGCACGGCGTCGGCCAGTCGGGGACCGCCCGCGACGACCACGGTGAACACGCCCTGCAGCCGGCCCCGAAGATCATCGGAGGCGACCTGCTGCAGGATCGTCGAGCGAAAAGCTGCCGACACCATGTCCGCCGCGCCGCCAATCGCCAAGCAGACCAACGCGATCCAGAGAAACAGGCCCACATTGCCGTCGGCGAATCCTGCGGCAACACCGAAGCCGACCATCGCCAGACCCCACACCACGATCGAGGCCACCACCGCAAGGCCCTGCCGTCGGACCCGGGGCAACCAGCCGGAGAACAGCCCGCCTGCCACCGCGCCCACCGACATCGCCGCCGCCAGCAGCGCCATCGTGGTGCCGCCCTCGATCGGCCCACCGAAGCTCTCGTGTGCCATCTGCGGGAACAGCGCACGCGGCATCCCGAAGATCATCGCGATCAGGTCGACCACGAACGACATCAGCACCACCCGATTGCCTGCGAGGTAGCGGAAGCCGTCCAGCACCGCCCCAAAACCCCAACCTGGCGTGCTCCGGCCACCGTCGCTGGGTGGCATCGGCGTCAGGCGGAACGTCGCCCAGATCGCGGCCACGCAGGTGATCGCATCGATCAGATACAGCGTGGACAGGTCGACCCAGCGCAGCATCACCCCGGCCAGCAGCGGCCCGACGATGGCGCCGAACTGCATGACGGTCATGTTCAGCGAGTTGGCCGCAGGCAGCTGACCGTCGGGCAGCATGCGCGGAATCGCCGCGGCACGCGTCGGCGAGCTGATCGCGTAGAACGCCTGCTGGACGGCGAGCAGGCACAAGACCACCCAGACGTTGTTCATCGCCAGAGCGGCCTGTAGCCACAGCATGACCGACGCCAGGGCCAGCCCGCACGACGAGATGATGAGCAGCAGCCGCCGGTCCATCGCGTCCGCCCACGCGCCGCCCCACAGGCCGAAGACGATCAGGGGCACGAGCGCGAACAGGCCGGACAGCCCGACATAGGCCGAGTTCTGGGTGAGCGCGTAGAGCTGCACCGGCACCGCGAAGATGGTCAGATTGGCACCGATGACCGTGACGATTCCCGTCAGCCACAGCCGCCGGAAATCGGGTGTCCGCAGCGGCGTGGTGTCCGCGAAGAGCTTCCCCGGCGAGCGGGGAATACGGCCTGGCAACTAGGGCTGCAACCGCTCGATGCGGCTGTTGTGCATGGTTACCGGCAACTCGGCATCGTTACAGACGCGAATCCTGTTGTGCACCCGATTCTCCCGGCCCTGCCAGAACTCGACGAGCTCGGGCGCGATGAGGTATCCGCCCCAGTTCGGCGGGACAGGGACCTCCTCGAGGTCGGCGAATCGCGCTGTCACGTCGGCCAACTGCGCAAGCAGCGCGGCGCGCGATGCGATCGGTGCGGACTGATGTGAAGCCCACGCGCCCAGCTGCGAACCACGCGGGCGCTTGGACCAGTAGTCGGCGGTCTGCTCGGCAGACACCTTGGTGACCAGGCCGCGGACGTGGACCTGCCTGCCAAGCAGGAACCAGGGGAACGTCGCCGATGCGTAGGGCATCGCGGCCAGGTCCTCACCCTTGTTGGAGTCGTAATTGGTGAAGAAGGTGATGCCGTCGTCGTCGACGCTCTTGCAGAGCACAGCGCGGGTGGACGGACGTCCCCGCGCGTCGGTCGTGCCCACCACCATCGCGTTGGGTTCGGCCACCCCTGCGTGCTCGGCGTCGGCTAACCACTTGCGCAGCAGCGCAACCCAGCCGTCCGCGAGCCAGTCCACATCGAGGTCGCCGCTGCCGTCCTTCTCCACCGAACCGTATTCCACCCGCATCCTTGCCAAGTGGTCGTCGTCGCGAGATGTCACGCGAGTCACGCTACGCCTGCGCTGTTCGCCGAGGAGTTACCGACCGGTAGCAAGCCACGCGCGGGCGGGTGCGAGAATTTGCCCATGACTACGACGTCAGCGGTTCCTGAGGATTTCGTACCCGGACTCGAAGGCGTGGTCGCCTTCACCACCGAGATCGCAGAACCCGATAAAGATGGCGGCGCGCTGCGCTATCGCGGCGTGGACATCGAGGATCTGGTCGACCAGCACGTCACCTTCGGTGATGTATGGGCGCTGCTGGTCGACGGCAAGTTCGGCCACGGCCTACCGCCTGCCGAGCCGTTTCCCCTGCCGATCCACAGCGGTGATGTCCGCGTCGACGTCCAGGCCGGTCTGGCCATGCTCGCGCCGATCTGGGGCTACAGGCCACTGCTGGACATCGAGGAAGAGACCGCGCGCGACCAGCTTGCCCGCGCGTCGGTGATGGCGCTGTCCTATGTCGCACAGTCCGCGCGCGGCATCTACCAACCGGCGGTCCCCCAGCGGATCGTCGACGAATGCTCCACCGTGACAGCGCGATTCATGACCCGCTGGCAAGGCGAACCCGACCCCAAACACGTCGAGGCGATAGACGCCTACTGGGTGTCGGCGGCCGAGCACGGCATGAACGCCTCGACGTTCACCGCCCGGGTGATCGCGTCGACGGGTGCGGACGTGGCGGCTGCGCTTTCGGGTGCCATCGGCGCGATGAGCGGCCCGCTGCACGGCGGTGCGCCCGCGCGGGTGATCCCGATGATCGAGGAAGTCGAGAAGACCGGCGACGCGCGCGCGGTCGTCAAGGGAATCCTCGACCGCAAGGAAAAGCTGATGGGATTCGGCCATCGCGTCTACCGCGCCGAGGACCCGCGGGCGAGGGTGCTGCGGGCCACCGCCAAGCGGCTGGAGGCGCCCCGATACGAGGTGGCTGCCGCGTTGGAACAGGCCGCACTCGCCGAGTTGCGGGAACGCCGCCCGGACCGCGCGATCGAGACCAACGTCGAATTCTGGGCGGCGGTGATCCTGGATTTCGCCCAGGTACCGACCCAGATGATGCCTGCGATGTTCACCTGCGGCCGCACGGCCGGCTGGTGTGCGCACATTCTCGAGCAGAAGCGGCTCGGCAAGCTGGTCCGCCCGGCGGCCATCTACGTGGGCCCCGATCCCCGAAGTCCTGAATCCGTCGAGGGGTGGGACCGCGTTTCGCGGTCGTGACGACCGAACCGTTCGACGCGGCGGCGACGAGCTTCGCCGCACTGGTGCATGCGATTCCGGCCGGCGCCTGGGGCGAACCCGGCCTGGGCGACTGGGATATCCGTTCGCTGGTGGGCCATACGTCCCGATCACTGACCACGGTCCGCGACTATCTGCGGACCACCGCCGAGCGCGTGGACATCACGACGCCGGCGCAGTACTACGCGCAGGTGACCCCATCGACGCTGGGGATCGATCCCGCGGATGTCGCAGAGCGCGGCCGACAGGCCGGAAGGGAACTCGGCGATGATCCGGCCGCCGCCGTCGATGAGTTGGTGTCGTCGGTGCGCAGCGATCTCGCGTCAGTCGACGATCCGGTGATCGCGGTGATCGGCGGACTGGGCATCCGACTGCACACGTACTTGCCGACGCGAACCTTTGAGCTAGCTGTGCACGGGTCCGACATTGCCAGGGCGCTCGACATTGCGTTCCCGCTGCCTGCGGAGGCCCTCGCCGAGGCATTGGACGTCGCGACCCGAACGGCGATCGCGACTGGACATGGGGAGTCGGTGCTCATGGCGCTGACGGGTCGGTCCGCCCTACCGCCGTCGTTTTCCGTGGTGTGATCGGCCAAGTTAGATTCAACACGTGCGCTCCCCGAAATGAACCTAAACGCGAAGCCGTCCTCTTAAGGTGGGCGGGTGCCTCAGATGGATCGTCGCAACATGATGATGATGGCGGGTCTTGGCTTCCTGGCCGCCACGATTCCCGTAGCCCAAGCTCAAGCTAGCCCGCTGGATCGCATACCGCGACCGGCCCAACCGCCGAGTGGCGACCCCGGCGGCGGATACATCTTCCAGGATGAGTTCGACGGGCCTGCGGGATCAGCACCCGACCGGTCCAAGTGGGTGATCCAGACCTGGCAGGACGACGTGTTTCCGCCGGTTGCGGGGATATACCGCGACGATCGCCGCAACGTGTTCCTCGACGGCAACTCCAACCTCGTACTGCTCGCCACCAACGAAATGGGCACGTACTACGGCGGCAAGCTGCGGGGCATCTGGCGGGGCATGATCAACCAGACGTGGGAAGCGCGAATCAAACTCGACTGCCTGACGCCGGGCGCCTGGCCGGCGTTCTGGGCGGTCAACGAGGATCCGCTGCCCGACGGTGAGGTCGACATCTTCGAGTGGTACGGCAACGACGCGTGGGCGCCGGGAACGACCGTGCACGCCGCGTCGAACGGCAAGACGTGGGAGGGCAAATCGATCCCCGGCCTCGTCGACGGCGACTGGCACACCTGGCGGATGCGATGGGACGAGGACGGTTTCAAGTTCTGGCGCGATTACGTCGACGGTGCCGAACCGTACTTCGCGGTGCCTCCGACGCCGATCCAGGTCTCGGGCAGGCCCGGCGACCTCCGGTGGCCGTTCAGCATCCCCGGCTACTGGATGCAGCCGATGTTCACCCTCGCGGTCGGCGGACCCGGCGGCGGCGATCCGGCCCGGGGTCACTTCCCCGCGGCAATGCTGGTCGACTACATCCGCGCCTGGTAGGTCTCAGCGCGCTGCCCTGATGACCTGAACGAGGTTGAACTGCCAGCGCTCCAGTAGGTGGTAGCCGGGTTCCCGGGTAACCGCGAACGCCGTGGTGCCGCCGAACAGCGGGCCTGGTTCCATCGCCAGATCCTGTTCGTGGGCGGGCCGTGACGGGTCGGCCTGGGTGATGATCCAGACGACGCGGCAATCGTGGAGGGGACCGACCGACGCCTCGGGTACGAGGTTGGTGTCGAAGACATCGTGGCGATCGGTTGCCTTCTGCCACAAGCTGATATCGACGACGTTGCGGTATGCGTCGGGGCGCGCGGCCAGCAACGGGCGCATCGGGGCGGGCATGAACGTGACGGTGTCGTTCACCATCAGGCAGTCCCCCGGCGCGGCCTTCTGCTCGATCAGGTCAGCCACCTGGCTGTAGTCCATTCCATACTTGGCGTACGGGCTGCGTTGTACCAGTAGATAATTCGGCGCCGCGGCGAGTGCGAAGACTGCCAGCACGGCAGCCGCGGTCCACGCCCGTACCGCCAACGCACCGGCGCACACGCCCAGCACCAGCGCCATCGCCGGTGCGGTGAAGCACAGATAGCGAGGCGTGTATATCGGATGGACCAAGGCCGAGTAGCCGAGGATCAATGCAGTAGGAACGATCAGCCATGCAGTCGCCAGCCCCAACAACTGGCGATCGGGCTCGGCCAGTTGCGCAGATGTGAAGCACCACAAGATGACTGCCGTCGCCACGACGCAGGCCGACACGATCAGGAACAGCGGGCTTCTCTCGAAGTACTGCTGGACGGCCACGTCTTCGACCGTCCGGCGGCCGACCGGTGAGATCCAGACGATCTGATGCGCTTGACCGACGGCCAGCCGCACGAACGGCGCCACGGCAAGGCACGAGCACACCGCGGTGATGGCGAACCGCACGCCGACCTTCCGCCCGGGCCGGTAGACGCACAGGAACACGGCGTGCGCGACGAACATCAGCGCGAGGTACACGTCGAGCAGGATCGACGTCACCATGGCGACCCCGTACAAGAGCCAGACCCACTCGCTGTCGCGGCGCACAGCGTGGACGAGAAGTACGGTCGACCACGCGGCGATCATCATCGACAGTGCGTACGGCCGGGCTTCGATGCCTGCCCATGTCGCGCGAGGCAGGACCCCGCAGATGACCCCGGCGCTCAGTGCGACGGTGCGCGAGGAGAGTTGCTTGCCCAGCACCACCAGGGCGGCCGCAGTGGCCCCGACCGCCAGAGCGCTCGGCACGCGCGAGAAGAATTCTGTGGGTCCGAAGATGCTGAACCAGCCGTGCATGAGCAGGTAGTACAGGCCGTGGACGGCATCGACGGTGCCCATCATCTGCCATAACTGGGCAAGCGAGCGGCTGTATGACGCCGAGATCGTCGCGGCCTCGTCGTACCAGAACGACGGGCGGCCTGCGCCTGCCAGGCTGACGGCGGCCGCAAAGACTCCCACGGTGAGGGGGTCCAGCACGACCACCCGCGGTCTCGTCAGGACTCCCCGCCCAGGCACGCCGCTATGTTGCCAGAGTTTGGCTTGCGATTTCGGCGATGAGTTTCGCCCGCCTGGCGAGTCGTACTCATAGCCTGCGAGGGAAAACACAACTCAACTAGGAGACTGCATCATGGCAATGAACGTCCAGCCGGCTGTAACCCCCCATCTCGTCGTCGACAATGCGGCGGCGGCCATCGACTTCTACGTCAAGGCGTTCGGCGCCGAGGAGTACGGCCGCGTTCCCGGGCCCGACGGCAAGCTCATCCACGCGGCACTGAACATCAACGGCTTCACGGTGATGCTCAACGACGACTTCCCCGAGATGAGCGAGGGCAAGTCGATGACCCCCTCGGCGCTCGGCGGCACGCCGGTGACCATCCACCTGACCGTCACCGATGTCGACACCAAGTTCGCCAAGGCCGTCGATGCGGGCGCCACGGTGATTCATCCGCTCGAGGACGCCTTCTGGGGCGACCGATACGGCGTCGTGCGGGATCCGTTCGGGCACCAGTGGTCGATGGGCCAGCCGATGCGTGAGGTCAGCATGGATGAGATCCAAGAGGCGATGAAGCAGAGCCAGTAACGATCTAACGCAGCAGCCCCGCGAGCACCCGCTCGCGTATCGACGGTGCCGGTGCGGTGGCCGCCGCGGCCAGCATGTCGGCGATGGTCGTGAACTTGTCGCGGGGCCGATGCTCGCCGCCGCGATCGATCTCCGCGGCATCGATCGCGCGCCAGCCCGCGGCGTCGACCATGTCGGGCCTCCTGCGCCGCACGAGCTTGTCCAGTGCAGCGGGCTTGGCTCGATCCTTGTCGGGGTCGGCGAGCAGTCCTGCGTTGTAGTCGGCAACCAGGTTGTGCACCGTCTGTCCCGCACACGACTTGTTGCTGCCGATGAAGCCGGTCGGACCGCGTTTGATCCAGCCCGCGACATAGCTGCCCCGCACGGCCTCGCCCGAGTCCGGATCGACGACCCGGCCGCCGTCGTTGGGCACCACCGCGGCGACATCGTCGAACGGAAGATCGTGAATCGGATTGCCGCGGTAGCCGATTGACGTCAACACCATGCCGGCGTCGAGCCGACGGACGTCATCGGTGTCGGTGACCCCGAACTCGATGCCGGTCACGCGGTCCTCGCCGAGCACCCGGTTCGGCGTGAGGCGGTAGGCAAGCCGGATCCGCGGGCGCGTCGTCGGCACTGAGGCATCATCGAGCTTGCTCAGAATCTCCAGCTTGTTGCGCGTGAGCGGATCCCGTTCGGCGGCCAGGTCGGCCTGCACAAGGTCGTGGTCGGCGCCGTCGAGCACGACGTCGCACGTCGACGTCAGCCCGATCAGCTCCGGCAGCGTGAAGGCCGAGTGCGCAGGGCCCCTACGGGCGGCGATGACGACCTCGGTCACCTTCGAGCGGCGCATTGCGGCAAGTGCATGGTCGGAGATGTCGGTAGCCGCCAGTGCATCGGGGTCGGTGGTCAGGATGCGGGCGACGTCGAGGGCCACATTGCCGTTGCCGACGATCACCACCCGCTCTTGGTTCAGATCGACTGGCAGGTCGGTGAATTCGGGATGCCCGTTGATCCACGCCACCATCTCGGTGGCGGTGCCCGTACCGGGCAGGCCCATGCCGTCGACATCGAGCCGGCGGTCGTTGGGCGCACCGACGGCGTACAGCACGGCGTGATGGTGAGCCATCAGGTCGGCATGCGTGAGGTCCGATCCCACGTCGACGTTGAGATAGAAGGTGAACCCGGGCAGCCGCGACACCTTGTCGAACAAGTTCGTCACCCGTTTGGTGCTCTGGTGATCGGGGGCGACCCCGGCACGCACCAGCCCGTAGGGCGTTGGCAGCCGCTCGAATACGTTGACCCGCACACCGCGCTGGGTCAGCAGTTCGTCGGCCGCGTACATGGCCGCCGGACCCGAACCCACGATCGCCACGGTCAACGGCGGCCCGGTTCGCGGCCGGACCAGAGGCGCGTCGATCACCGTCGCAAGCTTGGACGTCGGCGGCAGCTTCCCGTCGGGTTTGGGATAGAAGGACGCATTCAGCTCGATGAACGGCAGCTGCTCTGGTGCCAGCCGGGTATCGGGTGCGATGGCACCAACGGGGCACGCCGAAACACACGCACCGCAGTCGACGCACGCGACCGGGTCGATGTAGAGCATCTCCGCGGTGGCGAAGCCCGGCTCATCGGGCGACGGGTGGATGCAATTCACCGGACAGGCATAGACGCAAGATCCGTCGCTGCAACACGACTGGGTGATCACATGGGGCATCGGGGCGCCTGATCCCTTAAGCCGCGGAGACCACGTGCTGGCGGGCAGGCTCGCTGCGATAGCGGCTCGCGCGACCGTCGATCCTGCAGAGCCGCCACATGATCTTCGCCAGCGGGTTGATCAGGCCGGTGTCCTCGCAGAGCATCCGGACGTCACCGAACATGTCGCGCAGCGTCTGCCGGGACTCCGGTGAGCGGAAGAACACGTCTTTACGCACCGAGCGCGGGATGTCGAATTCCTTCCAGAATGCGCGCGGCGGCACGATGATCGCCGAACACAGAATTCGCATCGTCAGCGGAACATAGAGCGACAACCAGAACCGCTTGCGTCGCGGCAGGTGCGGGACGCGCTTGCGCAGATACTCATGCGCGAACGAGATGTGGCGGGCCTCCTCGGCGACGTGGATCGCCATCACGCGCTCCATGATCGGGTGCAGGGTCCTGCCCTCACGCAACACGTTCTTCTGCGTGTGATCGATGGGCTCCTCGCCCGCGAGGATTCCGAACCAGAACGGGATCGGCATCGGGCCTGCGACCAGCGGGATGAACGGCTGAACCCACTTCAACATGCGCGGCATGCCGGGCACGTCGGCGCCGATCCGGTTCACCATCTCCTGGAACATCATGGTGTGGTTGCACTCTTCGACCGCCTCGTGCAGGCAGTACCGGTATTCCGGCGAGCCGTTGGGCGTCCAGAAGGCGTACTCCATCAGGCCTCGGATCAGAATCGACTCGAAGTGCAGGCCGACCTTCGCAACGTTGGCCTGGCGCCACATTCCGATCTCGATCTGACGTTCGCGCGACTGCGCCTGGTACCACTGATGCCGACCGAACGGATCGGTCGACGGAAGAATCCAGCGCTCGTCGTCGTCGATCACCGCGAACTCCGGGGAATCCCAGTCGATGTCGGTGTAGGGATTGAAGTTGCGTCGCACTGACCCCTCGGACAGTGTGGTGAGCATGTCGACGTACGCCTTGTCTTCTGGGCCGTCGCCTATTTCCATGTTGCGGCGCCAGCGCCTGACCAAGCGGGTCCTGGCTTCTTTGACCGCCATTCGAAGCCTCCTAAGTGAGGTTGACATTTACGCCTTGGGTGTCGAACACGGTACCGCAGGTATCGCATACCCGAAATACCCCTTTCCCGGATGTGGCACACGCGCCCCATCGACGAAATATGTGACGGGGGACACACATGGTTGAGCTGAAGACCGGCGCGGAGATCGACGCGATGGCACATGCGGGTGCTGTCGTCGCCGAGGCGTTACGCGAGGTCGTCGAGTGCGCGAAACCGGGTATGACCAGCCTCGATCTGGACCGTGTCGCCGCGGGCGTATTGACTCGCCACGGTGCATCCTCGCCATTCCTCAACTACCACCCGCGGTGGGCGCCGAGGCCCTTTCCGGCGGTGCTGTGCGTGAGCGTCAACGACGCCGTCGTGCACGGCATCCCCAATGAATATGTGCTCACCGACGGCGATCTGGTCTCGGTCGACTTCGGCGCCACCTTGGGCGGCTGGACCGGCGATGCGGCACGCAGCTTCATCCTCGGAAAGCCGCGCCCACAGGACGCCGCGCTGGTCGCCGCCGCTGACGCCGCGCTGGCCGCGGGCATCGCCGCGGTGCGGCCCGGCAACCGGCTCGGCGACATCGGCCACGCGATCTCGTCGACGGTGCACGATGCGGGCTTCGGCCTGCTTGCCGACCACGGCGGTCACGGCATCGGGCGCACCATGCACGAGGCACCTGACGTTCCGAACGAGGGCAGACCAGGCAGGGGCATGACGTTGCGTCCCGGCCTGGTCATCGCGATCGAGCCGATGCTGCTCGGCGACGGCACCGACGAGTACAGCCACGACCGCGACGGATGGACGCTACGAACGGCGTCCGGCGCGCGTGCCGCTCACAGCGAGCACACCGTCGCCGTCACCTCCAACGGCGCCCGCATCCTGACCAAATGACAACGGCCGGAGGCTATTTCGCCCCGAAGTCACCCGTCGCTGTCATCTTGCCGCCGTTGCTCACCGCCGAAAATCCCGCTTCGGTCAATCCGCAGTTCGTGATGATGGCGCGGTGGCCGGGGCTGTTCATCCACCAGCTGACCGCGGCCGCCGGGTTGCCGGCTGCGCCGGTCCCCCAGAAGACGACCTCGCCGAGGTTGGCGTACCCGCCATAACCGGCGTCCGTGACGCGCTGGGCGAGGGAGGAGCCGTCCGAACCGGTGTGGGCCGCCACACCGGTGACGAGCATGTCGTTGGCGTGCCGCGCCGCGGACGCGGTCAGCTGCGGATTGGCCGCCAGCGGGCCACAGCCGTTCGCCGCGCGCGTTGCGTTGATCTCATTCAGCAGCTCGCCGCCCTCGTCGGCGTGGGCCGGCGCAGCGACGAGCACCGAACCGAACGTCGTCAGCGCCGCTGCACATATCGGCACAAGCGCCGACGTTTTCCCGCGACTGATCATGATGCCCCCCATGGGCTCAGTCCCCGACAGATCACATTATGGATACAAAACGGTTCCATCGTGTGTTCTTTACCCACATTTTCTGGATTTTCTGCATACCAACCCCGCAGAAGCCGCCCAAGTCCGGTCACTACTCTTGTCCGCATGGCCGACTTCACGATTCCCGCCGACCTCAAGCCCCGCGACGGGCGCTTCGGATGCGGACCATCCAAGGTGCGCCCGGAACAGCTGCAGGCGCTGGCCGCCGCGGGCGATGTATTCGGGACTTCGCACCGTCAGGCCCCGGTCAAGAACCTCGTCGGCCGGGTGCGCGACGGGTTGAGCCAGCTGTTCTCCCTGCCCGATGGCTACGAGGTCATCCTCGGCAACGGCGGCACCACCGCGTTCTGGGACGCCGCCGCGTTCGGGCTGATCGACAAACGTTCGCTGCACCTGACCTACGGCGAGTTCAGCAGCAAGTTCGCCTCGGCGGTCGCCAAGAATCCGTTCGTCGGCGACCCGATCATCGTCAATGCCGATCCGGGAAGTGCCCCCGAACCGCAGTCAGACCCGTCGGTCGACCTCATCGGGTGGGCGCACAACGAAACTTCCACAGGCGTCGCGGTTCCCGTGCAGCGTCCCGGAGGCTCCGACGGCGCGTTGATCGCCATCGATGCCACCTCTGCGGCGGGCGGTCTGCCCGTCGACATCTCCGATGCCGACGCCTATTACTTCGCGCCCCAGAAGAACTTCGCCAGCGACGGCGGCCTCTGGGTCGCCATCTTGTCCCCCGCGGCGCTCGCCCGCGTCGAGGCCATCGCCGGCTCGGGTCGCTGGGTGCCCGAGTTCCTGTCGCTGCCGATCGCGATCGAGAACAGCCTCAAGAACCAGACCTACAACACCCCCGCGATCGGCACGCTGATCATGTTCGCCGACCAACTCGAATGGATGCTTGGCAACGGCGGCCTGGACTGGGCGGTCAAGCGCACTGCGGACTCGTCGCAGCGGCTGTACAGCTGGGCGGAGGCATCGAAGTTCGCCACCCCGTTCGTCACCGACCCCGAACTGCGGTCGCAGGTGGTGGGCACCGTCGACTTCGACGATGCCGTAGATGCTGGAGCTGTCGCAGCAACTTTGAGGGCCAACGGAATCGTCGACACCGAGCCCTACCGCAAACTCGGCCGCAACCAGTTGCGGGTGGGCATGTTCCCCGCCGTCGATCCAGACGACGTCAGCGCGCTGACCGCGTGCATCGACTGGGTTGTAGAACGCCTCTGACCTGCCCCCGCGTGTCTACCTGGTAACGAGCAGATCACGCAGTAGGGTCGCCCTGATCGGGCAACGTATGCGCCCGGAGGAGGTCGACATGCGGAAACTCAAAGTCGTTGGACTCGACATCGACGACAGCCGCGGCAAACAAATCATCTGCGAGGCCGACGACTCCGGCGAGAAATTCCTGTTGCTCTCCGACGACCGGTTGCGAGCCGCCGTGCGGGGTGAAAAGACCGGCTCCATGTCGTCTCAAGGCTTCGCCTCAGACCACTGACGAGGCGCCAAGTGGGCTGAGTCCCAAGGAGATTCAGGCCAAGATTCGCGCGGGGGCTTCCGTCGAGCAGATCGCCGCAGCCTCTGGCGTCGACTTCGCACGGGTCGAGAGGTTCGCTCATCCGGTCCTGCTGGAGCGTTCCAGAGCAGCCGAGCTGGCAACCGCGGCGCATCCGGTGCTGGCCGATGGCCCCTCGGTACTGACGCTGTTGGAGACGGTGACGACGTCGCTGATCGCCCGCGGTCTCGGCGCCGATGCCACGAATTGGGATGCCTGGCGCAATGAGGACGGGCGCTGGACCGTGCAGATGGCGTGGCAAGCCGGACTGTCGGACAACGTCGCGCACTTCCGGTTCACGCCCGGCGCACACGGCGGCACGGTGAGCGCCCTCGATGACGCGGCAAGTGAGCTCATCGACCCGGACTTCGCGCGTCCGCTTCGACCGGTGGCAGCGGTCCCGCAGCTGGAGCTGGAGGACCCGCAACCGGTCACCGAGCCCGAACTCGAACTCGATCGCGATCCCGAGCCCGAACCGGCACCGCCTGCCGCTCCGAAACCGCGTGCACGCAAGGGCAAGCCACCGGTGCCCGCCTGGGAAGACGTGCTGCTCGGCGTGCGGTCCAGCGGCCAGCGCTGAGGCTTGACCTGAACTTCTGTTGAGTCGGCGACCCTGCGGCGTGGCGAACGCGATCGGGCGAGCCGCTGATCGGGTGAATTCGGTTACTGCGCAATCGCGATAGCCACCACGGCAAGCCATGCGCTGGCCACCCCGACAGCGCCGCCCAGCACAAACCAGCGCCAGACCAGTCGCTTACGCCATTCCCAGACGGTCGGGGTCAGGCCGCCGACGGCGACGAGATTGAGCCCGACGGCCAGCATCGGATGCACCCGCATCAGTCCCATGCTCAGCACCACGATGGCGGCCGCCACCACCGCGGCGACGAAGGCAGCGACCGTCAGGCCCATCGCCCATGGGGTCGAGTCGTCGGTCACCGGCTCAATCTATCGTGCGAGCCTGGCCCGTTCGTAGAACGCGAGTGCCGCGGCGGTGGCGACGTTGAGCGAGTCGGTGCCCCGCGACATGGGAATGCGCACGCGCAGGTCGCTGGCGCGCATGGCACGTTCGGACAGTCCGGGCCCTTCGGCGCCGACGAGCACCGCCAACCGGTGATCGGCCATCTCCGACATCGCCTCGGCCAGCGTGCGGGCGGCCGGGTCGGGCGTCATCGCCAGCAGACGAAAGCCGTTGTTCCGCAACATCTCCAGCTCCCCCGGCCAATCGGCAGCCCATGCATACGGCACCAGCAGAGCGTGCCCCATCGAGACCCGCACTGCACGTCTGTACAGCGGGTCGGCGCATCCGGTGCCGAACACGATCGCGTCGACGTCGAGGCCGGCGGCATTGCGGAAGATTGATCCGAGGTTCTCGTGATCGTTGACCCCTTCGAGGACAGCGACTGTGTTGGCGGCCCCGAGCACCTGCGACACGGACAGTTCGGGTGGGCGCGACGCCGATGCCAGCACTCCACGGTTGAGGTGAAATCCCACGACATCGGCCATCACGTCGGCGGCCACGCGGTAGTACGGCGCCGAAACGCGAGCGAGGTCGGTGGCCAACTCGGCCAGGCGCCGGTCGGTTCCCAGCAGCGCTCGCGGTGCGAACCGCGAGACGAGCATGCGCTGCACCACCAGCACTCCCTCGGCGATGACCAGACCCTTGCCGGTGGGCAGGTCGGGCCTGCGGTCCACGCTGTTGAGATCCCGAAAGTCGTCCAGCCGAGGGTCCGCAGGGTCGGTGACGTCGATTATTTCTGACAATCCCCGCTCGCTACGCTCGTGCCCGCCGGATGCCGCTCACGCGCTTTCGTCGACTATCGCCGACATCAGGTCGGCGGCCGTCAGGAGCGCATCGCGTTGGCCGGGTTCGAGCGTGGAGAGCGCCGAAAGTTGCGACAGCGAAACGTGGGAATCCGGACGCCGGAAACGCAATTGACGAGCCAACCGAATGACTGCGAGCGAAAGATCGCTCGCCAGCCGACTGTCGGGATCCTTCACAGGCAAAGAATACCTAGCGGAGCTGAAGGAATGCGCCCTAATGCGTTAGGTTTTCATCGATGACGCCGCAACCACCAGCCTTGCCCCCCGGCCTGCTCAAGCAGTGGCCGGTGATCGCTGTGATCACGGCCGGCTGGCTGGTCGCCACGTTGTTGGCGTTCACGGTTCCCGGGCTACACGACTGCCGGCCGTTCGCGGTTGCCGGGCTGGGCGTGGGCGTGCTTGGCACATCGATCTTTCTGTGGCAGCGTCAGGCAGCGCGACGCGGATCGCGCGGCGCACAAAGTGGTCTCGACTGAATTGTGGTCACGACTGAATTCTCTTGACACGCATGGAGGTAGCGATGGCAGAGCCGCTGTTGCAAGCGCAAATCGAGATCGATGCCCCGGCCACCAAGGTCTGGTCATTGATCGCCGATCTCGACCGCATGCCGGAGTGGAGCCCGCAGTGCCGGTTGATGAAGACACTGGGCGGTCCGCTGCGGCAGGGCAGCCGGACGGTGAACCTCAATCGGCGCAAGTTCCTGGTCTGGCCGACCACCAGTCGCATCACGGAGTTCATCCCGGAAAAGAAGCTGGCGTTCCGGGTGAACCAGAACGGGACGGTCTGGAGCTATGAGCTCGAGCCGACGCCTACCGGCACCAAGTTGACCGAAAGCCGCCACGCGGAGAACGGGGTGTCGGCGTTCTCCAACATGTCGGTCAATGCACTCATGGGCGGCGTGCCCAGTTTCGAACGCGAACTCGTCGACGGGATGCACCAGTCGCTGTCGCGGATCAAGGCGGCGGCCGAAGGCTAGTCGGCGGCCGGTTCGGTGAGGTCGAGCACGCCGTCGTCGTAAGGATCGAAGAGCGGAGAACCGGTGCCGGCGGGCTGTGGTGTATCAGAGTGCGCACCGCAGCCGTATTCGGAGTCGACCACCTGGCCGTCGGCGGACATCTCGTTGGCGCATACGCCGAACATCAACCCGAGCGAACCTGACAGCGGGAGATAGAAACCGCAGTCCCGACACACGCGGCGGGTGGACCGAGCCATCGCCGCGCCGGGACCGTGCTCACCGTCGTGCCAGCGCTGCGCGGCCTCGGCGCGACCCCACGGGCCGAGCACCTGCTTGCGACCGAAGCCCACCTCGGCGGCAACCTCGTCGACCACAGGATCCCCGCTGGACATGTAGCCGGGCACCAGCCGCGGATCCTCCGTGGCAGGGGCTAGCAGATCGCCTGGACTCAGATCGCCCGGCTTGACCCGGTCATGCCAGGGCACCCACTTCGGCGCGAGCAGCGCCGTCGGCCCGGGCACCAGCACCACTTCGCTGATGGTGGCGTGATCCGCGCCGGGACAGGCCGCCACGACGACCGCCCACTGCCAACCGCGGTAGCCGGGCATATCGGCGAGGAACCGGTGGGTGGCCGCGGCGGGATCGTCGAAGCCGGCACCGAGGTACTCCCCGACGGTGTCCTCACCGCTGAACTCGACGATCGCCGCCCGCGCAGCGGCGACGGAGCCCAGCAGCACCGTTTCGAGGTCAGGCCTGGCCGCGGGGTCCCCCGAGGGGGACACCACGCCGTGCTCGGCAGATTGCGTCACGCTGTCCATCGACATCAATATTGCCCCAAGTGCCCGGCGGCTAGCCACACCGGTCGGGTACACACGCACTGCGGGCCCGATGAGGGAGAATCTTTCCTGTGACCGGACCACGCCGTGACGACAAAAACTCGGTGGGTTGGCGTGACCCTCGCTACTACCCACCTCGCCCACCGGCAGACACCTTTGACGAACACCCGGGCATGGCCAACTACCCCAGCGACCCCGCGGATGGCGGCTACCTCCGGTCCAGCCGGTCGAACCCCATGCCCAGCGCCAACCGGTGGCTGCCGCCGCTGGACGAATCGATACTGCCACCGACATCCGGTCGCCCGCCGCACTCTGTCGGTGCCGGGGCAGGCGAGCGGGTCACCGTGACCAGAGCGGCCGCGCAACGCAGCCGGGAGATGGGCTCCAAGATGTACGGCCTGGTGCACCGCGCCGCCACGGCCGACGGCGCCGACAAGTCCGGGTTGACCGCGCTGACGTGGCCGGTGGTGGCGAACTTCGCGGTCGACGCCGCGATGGCTGTCGCGCTGGCCGACACCCTGTTCTTCGCGGCGGCCTCCGGCGAAAGCAAGGGCAAGGTCGCGCTGTACCTGTTGATCACCATCGCACCGTTCGCCGTCATCGCCCCCCTGATCGGGCCCGCGCTGGACCGGCTGCAACACGGTCGCCGGCTCGCACTCGCCACGTCGTTCATATTGCGCACCGCGCTGGTGGTGGTGTTGATCGCCAACTTCGACGGCGCCACAGGCAGTTTCCCGTCGTGGGTGCTCTACCCGTGCGCATTGGGAATGATGGTGCTGTCCAAGTCATTCAGTGTGTTGCGCAGCGCGGTGACGCCGCGCGTGCTGCCGCCGTCGATCGACCTGGTCCGGGTGAACTCGCGGCTGACGATGTTCGGCCTGCTCGGCGGCACCATGGTCGGCGGCGCCATCGCCGCGGCGGCGCAGTATCTGTCCCGGGTTTTGGAACTGCCCGGTGCGCTGTACGTCGTCGTCGCGGTCTCAGTTGGCGGCGCGGCGCTGTCGATGCGGATCCCCAAATGGGTCGAGGTGACCGCAGGGGAGGTGCCCGCGACGCTGAGCTACCACGGCCGCACAGGTGAGTTGCGTCGTCATCCCGAGAGGCGATTCGACCGCGCGGCAACCGTTGGGCCGCAATACCATCACCGCATTGTGGGGCAACTGCACCATCAAGGTGATGGTGGGCTTCCTGTTCCTCTACCCGGCCTTCTACGCCAAATCGCACGACGCCAGCGGTTGGGAACAGCTGCGTATCCTCGGATTGATCGGCGCGGCGGCCGCGATCGGCAATTTCGTGGGCAATCTGGCCAGCGCGCGCATGAAGCTCGGCCACCCTGCGCAGATAATCGTGCGCTGCGCGATCGCGGTCACGGCGAGCGCGCTGGCCACCGCCGTCGCGGGCAATCTGCTGGTGGCCGCGATCGGCACCCTCATCACCTCCGGTGCGAGCGCAATCGCCAAGGCCTCGCTCGACGCGTCGTTACAAGATGACCTGCCCGAACGATCGCGCGCATCGGCCTTCGGGCGTTCGGAGTCCTTGTTGCAGCTTGCCTGGGTCGCGGGTGGGGCGATCGGCGTGCTGATCTACACCCAGCTGTGGGTGGGGTTCACGGGCGTGAGCGCCGTCTTGATCGTCGGCCTCGCTCAGACGGTGGTGAGCTATCGCGGCGACTCCCTGGTACCGGGCCTCGGCGGCAACCGTCCTGTGCTCGCCGAGCAGGAGGGCGGGCGGCGGCGCCCGGACAAGGCGACGGTGGCGCCGGAGTGAAACGCGGTCTGGCCGCATTGGCGGTCGTTGTGGTGCTCGCGTCTGCAGCGACCGGTGTGCTGATCTGGCGGCTCGCACAGCATCCGCCGCCGAAGCATCCGGAGATCAGTGCATACGTGGACGGCCGATTGGTGCGGGTCGGCCCCTACAGCTACTGCGACGTGGTGAACCTCAACGACTGCGAAACCCCGGCAACGGTAGGCGAACTCGCTGTCGACGGGCGGCATCCGGTGCAGTTGTCGGTGCCGCCCGCGATCGCCGATGCGCCATGGCTGCTCGGTCGCACATACGAGGGGTCCGACGTGCTCGAGGAGTTCCGGCCGGACACCACGCTGGCGGTCACCATTCCCACCGTCGACCCGCATCGCGGAAGGCTGACCGGCTTCGTCGTGCAACTGCCCACGATTGTCGTCGACGAACAGGGCACCGAACATCCGTCGTGGCACGCCGAGTGGTCGGTGCGAACCGTCTGGCCTCAGCCGGCCCCGTGACCGGCGGGCACCCGTTCGCCCTCGCGCGTCGGCCCGGGCGGCGTGCCATCGCCAAAGGGCCTGCCGCCCAACGCCTCCCGGCCGTGCGGAGTGAGCCAGTTCGACAGGTCGGGCCCCTTCGGCACGATCTGCGTCGGATTGATGTCGGAGTGCACGATGTAGTAGTGCTGTTTTATCTGCACGAAATCGGTGGTGTCGCCGAAGCCGGGAGTCTGGAACAGGTCGCGTGCATAGGCCCACAGCACCGGCGACTCGGAGAGCTTGTTCCGGCTGCACTTGAAGTGTCCGTGGTAGACGGGGTCGAAGCGGGCAAGCGTCGTGAACAACCGCACATCGGCCTCGGTGATGGTGTCGCCCACCAGATATCGCTGATCCCCCAGTCGCTCCGACAGCCAGTCCAGCGCGGTGAACAACCGGTCGTAGGCCTTGTCGTATGAGTCCTGGGAGCCGGCGAATCCGCACCGATAGACGCCGTTGTTGACCTCGGTGTAGATGCGCCGGGCGACGTCATCGATCTCGTCGCGCAGCCGTTCGGGGTACAGCTGCGGAGCACCTTCGCGGTGGAATTCGGTCCATTCGGTGGAGAAGTCCAGCGTCATCTGGGCGAAGTCATTGGTGACCACTTCACCGGTCGGCACGTCGACGATGGCGGGCACCGTGATGCCCTTCGGATAGTCGGGGAATCGCTTGAGGTAGGCGTCCTTGATTCGCGGAATCTTCAGGACAGGGTCGACGCCGCCGGGGTCGAGGTCGAATGTCCAGCTGTCCTGATCGTGTGTGGGACCGCAAAAGCCAATGGAGAGGCTGTCTTCCAGGCCCAGCAGCCGACGGACGATGATCGTCCGGTTGGCCCACGGACATGCTCGCGCCACAACCAGCCGGTATCGACCGGACTCGACGGGATATCCGTCGCTGCCGTCGGCAGTGATGCGCGTGGTGATGTAGTTGGTGTCGCGGTTGAACTCGCCTCCGCTGGCGACATATGACATACACCCCATCATCCCCGTCGAATCTGAACTTATGTCTGATGCTTTTCCGATGATTTGTCGAACACAACTTCAGTCCCGACGAAAGCGAAGAAGCTACGCGTCGAGTTCGCTCGCGACGGCGCGGACCACTTCGGACACCCGCCGCGCAACCTTGCGGTCGGGATAGCGGCCCTTTCGAAGCTCTGGCTGCACAGCGCCTTCCAGCAGGGTGATCATGTCCTCGACCATGCCGTGCAGTTCATCGGGCGTGTGCTTGTGTTCGGCGGCGGCCGCCTCGCGACGGGTGCGCGTCAGGCTCGGGGGCGACTCGAGGATCTTCACGCTCAACGCCTGCGGGCCACGACGACCCGCGGCCATGCCGAATTCGACCTTCTGGCCTGCCTTCAGTCCCTCGACGCCGGACGGCAGCGCGGACGACCGGACGTAAACGTCCTCGCCCTCCTCCTGCGACAGAAAGCCGAAACCCTTTTCGGCGTCGTACCACTTAACCCGCCCGGTCGGCACTGGTCCTCACCTGCTTGTCTGCTAATGCGCTCAACATAAGGAAAGCGTCCCGTGCGCAGGGACGCGTCTTTCGAGGATCCTACTCGGACCTCAAACGTGCCTCACCCCCTTTACTCGGTAGGCTGGAACGACCGCTGGAGGGAAGATGCGCCTGATCCTGAACGTCATATGGCTGGTCTTCGGCGGCTTCTGGCTGGCTCTGGGCTACCTGCTGGCGGCCCTGATCTGCTTCGTGCTGATCATCACCATTCCGTTCGGATTCGCGGCATTGCGGATCGCGTCCTACGCGTTGTGGCCGTTCGGTCGCACCATCGTCGACAAGCCCGGAACGCGTCCCGGTGCGCTGATCGGAAACGTTATCTGGGTCATCCTGTTCGGCATCTGGCTGGCCATCGGCCACGTGGTCACTGCGGTGGCGATGGCAGTCACGATCATTGGTATTCCGCTGGCGCTGGCCAACCTCAAGCTGATCCCCGTATCGCTGCTGCCGTTGGGCAAGGAGATCGTTCCGGTTGACGACCTCAACAGGCCGATCGGAGCCTTGGCATGACCGTCATCGACCTGGGCGTGCCGTCGCTGGGCCCGGGGGATCCGGCGCCCGCGCACGGTCCGCTCGTCGACACATTCGGCCGAATCGCGACCGACCTGCGAGTATCGCTAACCGACAAGTGCAACCTGCGCTGCACCTACTGCATGCCTGCCGACGGACTCGACTGGATGCCGGGGGACCAACTGCTGACGGCAGCCGAATTGACCCGGCTGCTGCGCATCGCCGTGACGAGACTCGGAATCACCAGCGTTCGCTTCACCGGGGGCGAGCCGCTGGTCGTCAAGAACCTCGAGGACGTCGTTGCGGCCACCGCCTCACTGCGACCGCGGCCCGAAATCACGTTGACCACCAACGGAATTGGGCTTGACAGGCGCGCGGCGAAATTGAAGGAAGCCGGCCTGGACCGCATCAACGTGTCGCTGGACACGGTCGACGCCGCGCGCTTCACGCGCATCACCCGCCGCGACCGGCTGCACGATGTGCTTGCCGGTCTACAGGCAGCCAAGGCCGCCGGGCTGAACCCGGTGAAGGTGAATGCGGTGCTCGATCCGGTCACGGGCCTGGAGGACGCGCCCGAACTACTGCGGTTCTGTGTCGAGCACGGCTACCAGCTGCGCATCATCGAGCAGATGCCGCTCGATGCGGGCCACCAATGGCAGCGCGGTGAGGCGATCAGCGCCGACGATGTCCTCGCCGTGCTTCGCCGGCATTTCGACCTCACACCGGATTCGGCTCCGCGGGGCTCAGCGCCTGCCGAACTGTGGCGGGTCGACGGCAACCGCGGGTTGGTCGGAATCATCGCTTCTGTCTCGCACGCATTCTGTTCGGCCTGCGACCGCACCCGCCTCACCGCGGACGGTCAGGTCCGCAACTGCCTGTTCGCGCGGCAAGAGACAGATCTACGCCGACTGGTGCGTGCGGGTACGGACGACGACGGCCTGGAGGCGGCATGGCGCGCCGCGATGTGGGCCAAGGCCGCGGGGCATGGCATCAACGACCCCGACTTTGTGCAGCCGGACCGCCCGATGAGCGCAATCGGCGGCTAGTGGCATGACGACGACCACCAGTATTGAGGTGACCGTGCGGTTTTTCGCTGCGGCGAGGGCAGCCGCGGGTAACGAAGAGGAGACGATCCGGATTCGGCGGGGGACGACGATCTCCGGACTGGTCGATCAACTCGGTGGACGCGACGCGAATCTCGCGAAAGTGTTGATGC
Source organism: uncultured Actinomycetota bacterium (assembly GCA_963843135.1). GTDB lineage: Bacteria > Actinomycetota > Actinomycetes > Mycobacteriales > Mycobacteriaceae > Mycobacterium. The sequence goes on along the minus strand of CAWJJA010000008.1, from coordinate 482,089 downwards.
GCTGCTCGTTTTTGTGCGACGGCGTGGCTGTCCGCGACGCGGATGTGGCGCTCGTCGACGCCCAGACCATCGACGTTCTTCCGCCGTTTGCCGGCGGGTGACGGTGATATACGTCACATAACGAAAAGGTCACAAAATGGCCACGCGATGGTGGCACATCGCAAACACCTGCGAGAACAGTCCAAACTCCTGCGGGTTTAGAGCTCTATTAGGATTTGCCCCAGGCGAAATCGCCGTTATCTGCAAAAGATGACGCTCACCAACACAGCCATTACGGTCACTACCCAAGTCCCTCGACCTCAATCGGGTGACCCGCTGTGCCCCGATCGCGCCGAGCTCCGTCCAGTCGGGATCCAGCCACCAACGAACGATTTTGGACGGAGGCGGGGGACCCAACTGGTCCACCGAAAGGACCTGGAGCCGATTTTGGCTCCTAGGGGTGAAGCCGGCGTCGTTTCGACGCCGCCGGCCGGGCAACCTCTCCAGCCCGAACCCGACAGCTGACCTCGCGGGCGCCGAAGAGAGGACACCACCGCACCTATGAGTGGACGGCATCGCAAGCCCACTACATCGGCCGTAAGCGTCGCGAAGTTCGCCTTCACGGGCGCAGTCATCGGCACTGGCGGCCTCGCGCTCGCCGGGCAGGCTGGCGCCGCGACCGATGGTGAATGGGACCAGGTCGCCAGCTGCGAATCCGGCGGCAACTGGGCCATCAACACCGGCAACGGTTATCACGGCGGCCTTCAGTTCTCGCCGAGCACCTGGTCGAGCAATGGCGGCGGCGAGTTTGCGCCATCCGCATTCCTGGCCTCCAAGGAAGAGCAGATCGCCGTCGCCGAGCGCGTGCTGGCGGGTCAGGGCAAGGGCGCCTGGCCGTCATGCGGTGGTCCGCTGTCCGGACCCTCTCCGCGCGATGTCGCCCCGGAGCCAGAGCCGCTGAACGACCTGCTGCCGCCGCCTCCGCCGCCGTTCAACCCGTTCGCTCCGCCGCCTCCGCCGCCGCCTGCGCCTTTCGACGCGCTGGCCGCCCCTGTGCCACCGCCACCGCCCCCTGGCGACCCGCTGGCTCCGCCGCCGCCGGCACCCGTCGAGGCGCTGGCCGCCCCGGTGCCCCCGCCACCGCCTCCGGCCCCGATGCCCCTACCGCCACCGGCCGATGCGCTGGCCGCACCACTGCCTCCGCCACCTCCAGCACCGCAGGGACCACCGCCGCCGCCTGTCCAGGGCATGGCCGCAGCCGCGATCATGCAGGCCGCCCCGATCCCCCTCGCACCGCCGCCCCCGCCGCCGCCAGTGGCACCGCCGGTCGAGGCGATGGCCGCGCCGCTGCCTGCCGCACCTCCGGCACCGCTGCCTGACGCGCCACCGGCCCCGCTGCCTCCTGCCGCACCGCCGATCGACGCGCTGGCCGCACCGGTCCCCCCGCCGCCTCCGGTGGTGGAGCCCGTGGCGAACTGGGACGTCGCAGATAATTCACGGGATTTGGTGCCAGGCGAGCAGCCTGCGCTGTGGGCCTTGCATGCGGATGCGCCGCTTCAGCCAGCCCCGCCGCTGCCGCCGGCCCCCCCGGCACCGGCCGCGCCCGCGCCCCTTGCGGCACCCGCGCCCGACCCGCTGGCCCCGATCAACACCATCGACGTCCCGCAACCGGCATTCGACGCCGCGAACCAGGCCGTGTCGGGTGAGCTCCCGGTGCCTGCCGAGGTTCCACACCTGTCGAGCCCGGACAACCCGAATCCGGGGACGACGACCGACCGCGCCGCCGTCCCTGGCGAAAGCCCGAACGTCTCCTATCTCAAGGAGATCTGGCACGCGATCCAGACACAGGATGTCTCCGGCAAGGACGCACTGCTGGCGCTGACCCAGCGGCCGCTCACGACACCGGATGCGCGCGCGGGTGGTGCGGTTCCGAACGTGCCGGGGCAGCTCCCGCCGGATCCGGCGCTCGCGCCTCCGCCACCACCGGCGCCTCCGGCTCCGGGATTGCCCGGCGTTCCCCCGCCGCCGCCCGCACCGCTGCCGCCGGCCTGAGCGCACTCGCCCTAAGCCGAGCCCACCCACTCCTCGGAGCCGTCTGAAAAGAACTGGTGCTTCCACACCGGTAGCCGGCCTTTGACCGTGTCCACCAATCGCTGGCAGGTCTCGAACGCCGCGCCCCGGTGGTCTGCGGCAACGGCCGCGACAAGCGCGGCGTCCCCGATGTTCAGCGCGCCGATGCGATGGCTGACGGCGATGGCCCGCACTCCGGGACTGTCGGCCGCGATCTCGGCGGCGACATCGGCCAACGTCCGCTGTGCCGTGGGGTGTGCCGAATACTCGAGCCTCGTCACCGTGCGTCCGCCGTCGTGGTCACGGACGACACCGGAGAAACCCACCACAGCGCCGGCGGCCTCGTGCGCGACGAGGGCCTCGTGCTCGGGTAGCGCGATGGCCTCCTCGGTGAGCTGGGCACGCAGCACGACGGTCATCGCTTATGGTCCCCTCCCGCAAGCTGATCCAGTGCGTGCTCGAGCACGCCGTCGAGTACCGCCAGGCCATCCTTGACGCCTCCGGTCGACCCGGGCAGGTTCACGATCAGCGTGCGGCCCCTGACGCCGCACACGCCTCGGGACAGCACCGCCGTCGGCACCTTGTGTTCACCCATACGGCGGATGGCGTCGGCCAGGCCCGGAATCTGGTAGTCGACGAAGTCGGCCGTGGCATCCGCCGTGCGGTCCGTCGGCGATATCCCCGTGCCACCCGACGTGATCAGGACATCGACGTCGTCGCCAGCCGCATCGGACAGCGCCGCGCCGACTCCCCGCCCGTCGGCCACCACGACCGGTGCAGGTGTGGCGATCCCGCGCCCGCTGAGCCAGTCCACGATGATCGGCCCGGTGCGGTCCTCGTAGACGCCGGCCGCGGCGCGCGTGGAAGCGATGACGACTCGGCCCGTACGCGTCATCTGGTCCAGGTACCCGTCTTGCCGCCTTCTTTGCGCAGCACCCGGATGTCGTCGATACGCGCGGCGGGGTCCACTGCCTTGATCATGTCGTAGAGCGTCAGCGCGGCAACGCTCACCGCCGTCAGCGCCTCCATCTCCACGCCTGTGCGATCGGTGGTGCGCACGGTCGCGGCGACGGTCACCCGCGCGCCGTCGGTGACGAAGTCGACATCGACCGCGGTCAGCGCCAGCTGGTGGCACAGCGGAATCAGGTCACTGGTGCGCTTGGCTGCGAGAATCCCGGCGACTCGTGCGGTGGCCAATGCGTCGCCCTTGGGCAGCCCGCCCGATGCGATCATCTCGACGACCTCGGTGGTGGTGTGCACGGCGCCTGCTGCGACGGCGATGCGCGTGCTGGCGTCCTTGGCCGTGACGTCGACCATGTGCGCCGCGCCCGTTTCGTCGAGGTGCGACAGCGTCCGTCGAACCGGGTCGCCGGGGGCAACCCCGGCTGGTTCAGTCACTACTTGTTGACGACCGTGACCGGGTGCACGTACGGGACGTCATCCGTCGGCCGCGGGAACGTGAGGTCCCCGAACGGGGACAGCGCACCGGTGCGGTCGGCAGCCAGCTCACTGACTGCGTGATCGTCGTCGCCGTCGGTTGCGGGCCAGCCCGGGTCGACATACTGCTTCTTCTGCCGTTTGTTGTCAGCCACGTCTGACATTGTGGCAGGCACCGTGAGCAGTGGCGACACCGACGGGCTGCCTTACCCTGGTCAGCAATGACCGAAAACACGCCGGGCCTTCCTCTGGGCGCCTGGCTGGCCGAACTCGGCGATGACCGGCTGATCCGGCTGCTGGAGTTGCGGCCCGATCTGACGCAGCCCCCACCAGGCACCATCGCGGCGCTGGCAGCGCGTGCGCAGGCGCGGCAATCGGTCAAGGCAGCCACCGATGACCTGGACTTTCTTCATCTCGCGGTGATCGACGCCCTGCTGGTCCTGCAAGCCGACACGACCGCGGTGCCGCTGTCCAAGCTGTTGGAGCTGATCGGCGACCCCTCGGTGGAGTCCGCCGTCATGGCGGCCGTCGACGATCTTCGCGAGCGCGCGCTGGCGTGGGGCGATGCGTCCGTGCGGGTGACCACCGAGGCTGCCACGGGTCTGCCCTGGTATACCGGGCAGGCCACGGTCGAGGACACCGACGCCACGGATATCGCCGAGCGTCTCGCCGGACTCGACGAGGCGCAGTCGGACCTGTTGCAGAAGCTGCTGGAGGGTTCGCCGGTGGGACGCACCCGCGACGCCGCTGCGGGGACCCCGCCGGACCGCCCGGTGCAGCGGCTGCTTGCGGCCGGGCTGCTGCGCCAGGTGGACGCCGAGACGGTGATCCTGCCCAGACTCATCGGCCAGGCGTTGCGCGGGGAACTACCGGGGCCTGTGGGACTGATGGCACCCGACCCCGTCGTGTCGAGAACCACCGCCGCCGATGTGGATGCGGTGGCCGCCGGCGCGGTGATCGACTTTTTACGCGAGGTCGAGGTCGTACTCGAAACCCTAGCTGCCGCCCCTATTCCCGAGCTCCGCAGCGGCGGGCTCGGGGTGCGTGACGTCAAGCGGCTGACGAAGGCGACCGGGATCGACGAAAGCCGGCTGGGGCTGATTCTGGAGGTGGCGTCGGCCGCCGGGTTGATCGCGACGGGCATACCGGAACCAGAACCGCAGGACGGTGCGGGCCCGTACTGGGCCCCGACGGTGGCCGCCGACCGATTCCTCGAATCGCCGACGGCCAACAAATGGCACCTGCTGGCGTCGACGTGGCTGGACCTTCCGGGCAGGCCGAGCTTGGTAGGGAGTCGGGGACCTGACGGGAAACCCTATGCGGCACTTTCAGATTCGCTGTTCTCCACGGCCGCTCCCGTGGACCGCCGACTGCTCCTCGAGATGCTCGCCGACCTGCCGCCCGGCGCGGGGGTGGATGCGAGGCAAGCGTCGCGCGCGATGATCTGGCGGCGGCCTCGCTGGGCGGTTCGGCTGCAGCCGGGGCCTGTGGGCGCGCTGCTGACAGAAGCGCATACGGTCGGCATGGTGGGCCGCGGCGCAATCGCCACCGCGACCCGAGCGCTGCTGGTCGACGCCCCGCCCGACGACGTCGTCAAGGCGATGGACAAGGTGTTGCCGCAGCCGATCGATCATTTTCTGCTGCAGGCCGACCTGACGGTCGTGGTGCCGGGCCCACTGGAACGCGAGCTGGCCGAGCAGTTGGGAGCCGTGGCGAGCGTCGAGTCCGCGGGTGCCGCCATGGTGTACCGCATCAGCGAAGCGTCAATCCGGCGCGCTCTTGATACCGGGCGCACCGCGGTGGAATTGCACGCCCTATTTTCACGGCACTCGAAAACACCTGTCCCGCAGGGTCTCACCTATTTGATCGACGATGTGGCCCGGCGGCACGGGCAGTTGCGGGTCGGCATGGCCGCCTCGTTCGTGCGTTGCGAGGACGCGGCGCTGTTGGCGCAGGCGATCACCGCACCCGCGGCTGAACAGTTGGAGATGAGGCTTCTCGCTCCGACGGTCGCGGTGTCACAGGCGCCGATCTCGGAGGTGCTGGCCGGCCTGCGTGAAGCCGGATTCGCGCCCGCCGCCGAGGACTCGACCGGCGCGATCGTCGACATCCGGGCCCGGGGCGCCAGGGTTGCGGCACCGCCGCGCCGCCGTGCCCATCGAATGCCCAGCCCGACGAGCCAGACGCTGGGCGCGATCGTCGCGGTGCTGCGCAAGGTGGCAACCGCGCCGTCCAGCGGTATGCGGCTCGACCCGACCGTCGCTATCACACAACTCCAGGAGGCCGCCCACCTTCAGGCGTCCGTGGTGATCGGCTACGTCGACCCGGCCGGGGTGGCCACCCAGCGGGTGGTGGCACCGATCAATGTGCGCGGCGGGCAGCTGACCGCCTACGATCCCGCCTCCGGCCGGGTGCGCGAATTCGCCATCCACCGGGTCACCTCGGTGGTGTCCGCCGACTCGGCCTGATTTTTCGCGGCGGGCGGTTCACACTGTCACCGTGCAGATCAACGGATCGGTCGCCTTCGTCACCGGAGCCAACCGCGGCCTTGGACGTCACTTCGCCGAGCAACTGGTCGCCCGCGGGGCGGCAAAGGTGTACGCGGCGGCCCGCAAACCGGAGACCATCACCCTGCAGAACGTGGTGCCTGTGCGCATCGACATCACCGACCCCGAGTCGGTGGCGGCCGCGGCAGACATCGCAAGAGACACAACTCTGCTGATCAACAATGCGGGCATCGCGTCCTTCAACTCTCTGCTCGACGCGCCGATGGAAGATGTCCGCGCGCAGATGGAGTCCCACTTCTTCGGGACGCTGTCGGTCACCCGGGCGTTCGCCCCGCATCTCATTGCCAATGCGCCGGCCGCGTTGCTGAACGTCCTGTCGGTGCTGTCATGGGTGCATCCGCCCAGCGCAGGCACATACAGTGCGGCGAAGGCCGCGCTGTGGGCGCAGACCGACACCGTGCGCGATGAGCTCGCCCCGCGTGGGGTGGCAGTCACCGCGCTGCATGTCGGCTTTATGGACACCGACATGGTCGCCGCTGTAGAAGGCCCCAAGAGCGACCCTTCGAAGATTGCCGCCGCCGCGCTCGACGGCGTCGAGGCCGGCCTGGTCGAAGTCCTCGGTGACGAGCTCACGCGCCAGGTCAAGGCCGGTCTGTCGGCAGATCGGGGAGCGGTGCCCGCCCACTGAAACGGCCGGTGTCCTCCGCTTCTGGATAATGGACGGAATGACCGACGGACCCCTGATCGTGCAGTCCGATAAGACCGTGCTGCTCGAAGTCGACCACGAGCAGGCCGGCGCGGCGAGAGCCGCGATCGCCCCGTTCGCCGAACTCGAGCGCGCACCCGAGCACATCCACACCTACCGCATCACTCCGCTCGCGCTGTGGAACGCACGTGCCGCCGGGCACGACGCAGAACAAGTCGTCGACGCGCTGGTGTCGTTCTCCCGGTACGCGGTGCCGCAGCCTCTGCTCGTCGACATCGTCGACACCATGGCGCGTTACGGGCGTCTGCAGCTGGTCAAGAGTCCCGTGCACGGCCTGACGCTGGTGAGCCTGGACCGCGCGGTGCTCGAGGAAGTGCTGCGCAACAAGAAGATCGCACCGATGCTCGGCGCGCGCCTCGACGACGACACCGTCGCGGTCCACAACAGTGAACGCGGGCGCGTCAAGCAGATGCTGCTCAAGATCGGTTGGCCCGCAGAGGATCTCGCCGGCTACGTCGACGGTGAGAAACATCCGATCAGTCTCGCGCAGGACAACTGGCACCTGCGCGACTACCAGCAGATGGCGACCGATTCGTTCTGGGAGGGTGGCTCCGGTGTCGTCGTGCTGCCGTGCGGTGCGGGTAAGACGCTCGTCGGTGCGGCGGCTATGGCCAAGGCAGGCGCGACGACGCTGATCCTGGTGACCAACACGGTGGCGGGCAGGCAGTGGAAGCGTGAGCTGATCAGCCGAACGTCGTTGACCGAGGAAGAGATCGGCGAGTATTCCGGTGAGAAGAAGGAGATCCGCCCGGTCACCATCGCCACCTACCAGGTGATCACCCGTCGCACCAAGGGTGAGTACCGCCACCTCGAACTGTTCGACAGCCGCGACTGGGGGCTGATCATCTACGACGAGGTGCATCTTCTGCCCGCGCCGGTGTTCCGGATGACCGCGGACCTGCAGTCGCGGCGACGGCTGGGCCTGACCGCCACCCTGATCCGTGAGGACGGCCGCGAGGGCGATGTGTTCTCGCTGATCGGACCGAAGCGGTACGACGCGCCGTGGAAGGACATCGAGGCCCAGGGCTGGATCGCGCCCGCCGAGTGCATCGAGGTACGGGTCACGATGACCGACAACGAGCGGATGCTCTACGCCGTCGCCGAACCTGCCGATCGATACAAGCTGTGCTCGACCGTGCACTCCAAGATCGCGGTGGTGAAGTCGATCCTGGCGAAGCACCCAGGTGATCAGACTCTGGTGATCGGCGCATACCTGGACCAACTCGATGAGCTGGGTCAGGAGCTCAACGCCCCGGTGATCCAGGGATCGACGAAGACCGCCGAGCGTGAAGCGCTGTTCGATGAGTTCCGTCGGGGGGAGATCCCAACCCTCGTCGTGTCGAAAGTCGCCAATTTCTCCATCGACCTACCGGAAGCCAATGTGGCCGTTCAGGTTTCGGGTACCTTCGGATCGCGACAGGAAGAGGCGCAGCGCCTGGGCCGACTGTTGCGACCGAAGGCCGACGGCGGTGGCGCGATCTTCTACTCGGTGGTCTCGCGTGACAGCCTCGACGCCGAATACGCCGCGCACCGTCAACGCTTCCTGGCGGAACAGGGCTACGGCTACATCATCACCGACGCCGACGATCTGCTGGGCCCTGCGATCTAGGTATGCGGCCCAACGGGTTTCGATACGGTGAGTAAGACGACCGAATCTTCGATCGCGTCCAGGCCGTGCCGTTCGCGCGGCAGGATGATGTGGTCACCGGGTGAACCGTCCCATCCCGACGACGAGTCGGTCACCCGCACCCTGCCGTGCAACACCTGAAGCGTGGCCTCGCCGGGACTGTCGTGATCGTCGAGCTTGCTGCCCGCCTTCAACGCCACCAGGGTCTGGCGCAACGAATGTTCGTGGCCGCCGTAAACCGTGTGCGCGCTGCGGCCACTGGTGGCCGCTCGAGCGGTTTCCAGATGCTCACGCGCAAGTGCGGTGAGTGAGATCTTCTCCATCGTCGACACGCCTTTCAGACGATCGGACATGTACTAGGTCGTTTTAGCCATTGATCGTCTCGATTCGGGCTGTTGAATTCGAGACACAACCACCGCAACAACACCATTCTCGTCATCGGCGGCACCGGCAAGGCCGGAAAGCACATTGCTGGCCGCCTGACCCGTAACGCCCGGGTTGCGCGGAGCGACGTCACAGACGTTGGCCTGACCACGCGGGTGCCGCGCGAAAGCGTTAGCCTCGTCATGGTTCGACAGCAGCCCTTACGGGCCTTAGCAGGAAGCGCACACGCCACACATGAGCGGATATACCTCCTCACTCAGGCGGGTCGTCAGGATCGCGGTCGCCGCAGCCGTCATCGGCGTGGGTGCCCTGGCCGCCGCGGTCCAGGCCAACGCCGACCCGGTCGCGCCGCCCCCGCCGGTCCCAGGCCAGCCCCCCGCCCCGGGCCAACCGGTCATGGAAGTCCCAGCGGCCGAAGCCGTCGCCGCGCCCGCGCCGCCGCCGATCGGGGCGCCGCCCGTACCGCAGATTGCCAACCAGCAGTACGGGCAGGGCAACACTTCGGGGCCATTGGGCTTCCTGCGGGACGCCTGGCACATGGCCCAGAATCCGGAGGGCTTCACCGGAACCATGCAGCCCGGCGACATCAAACCGTCGGTGCCCCCGCCGGGAGCCGGTCCGGCACCGCCGCTGCCACCCGGATACGCGTCGCTGACCGACCCTGCGTCAAACGGCCCGATGCCGGAGAGGAACTACTCCGGCGGGCCACCTCTGCCAGAGGGGTACTACTCCCTCACCGGGCCACCACCGCCCGGATACTTCGACCCGCCACCGGACCCGAGCGTGCAGCAGCCCGTCGACCCGAATGCGCTGCCGCCCTCCGGGCCCATCGCGCCGAGGCCCTGACGACGCGGACTACGCCAGCGCGGGGATGACCTCGCGCTCGAACAACTCGATGCCCGTGCGGTCGTACGCCGCCTCCGGGAAGTACAGGATCGCGTACTCGCAGCCCAGGTCGCGCATGCGCGAGAGCTTCTCGATGACCTGTTCGGTTGTGCCACTTGCAGAGTCGGGTGACTTGACCATGTTGAGCATCGAGTCGACGGCTTGCTCGTTGGCCTTGGAGACCTGCTTGTCGCGAATCCGCGCGACGCGGTCGTTGACGTCGGCCTCCGACGTACCGATCACGGAATTGAAGTTCGCCGACCTCACGATCGCCTCGTAGTCGGTGCCGACATTGCGGCAGTGATCGGCGAGCACCTGCGACTTGTGCGCGAAACCCTCGGCCTCCGAGGTGAAGTTCGTGTACTGCGCGTACTTGGCGGCGATCTTCAGTGTCACCTTCTCACCACCACCGGCGATCCAGAGCGGAAGTCCACCCTCCTGCAACGGCTTCGGCGCGACGATGGCTCCGTCCACCTGGTAGTGCTTGCCGGAGAAGGTGACCCGACCGTTGCGCCATGCGTCACGCATGATCTGCACACCCTCGTCGAGCATGCCGAGCCGGACACCCGCCGAGGGGAACCCGTAGCCGTACGCCTCCCACTCGTGCTGATACCACCCGCCGCCGATTCCCATCTGCACGCGACCGCCCGAGATGATGTCCGCCGTCGCGGCCACCTTGGCCAGGTAGACCGGATTGCGATAGCCCATGGCCGTACACATCTGGCCGAGCTTGATCCGAGATGTGACCGCGGCATACGCCGACATCAGCGACCACGCCTCGTGGGTCGCCTCGTCGGTCGGCACCGGAACGGTGTGGAAGTGGTCGTACACCCACAACGAGTCCCAGCCGCCGCCGTCGGCATACGTGGCGAGGTCACGCATGACGGACCATTGCTGATCGGGGGATATATCAACGAGATCGAGTCGCCAGCCCTGCGGGATGAACAGTCCAAAGCGCATGGTTCCCGACTCTATGCAATCAGCGGTGGGCGACGCCATCGGCCGAGCGCCGCTTCAAGCCGACCAGCCGCCGCCGCGACCCATCTCGGGAACGTTCGTGAGACCCAGCACGATCGCACCTTCTGCCCGCAGTCTCGATACGACTGTCGCGTCATCGGAGGCAGCCGCGCGCAGCACCGGACTGCCGCCGGAACATTGCAGCCCGGCCACATGCATGACGTCCTTGACCACAATCGGCACTCCGTGCGCCCGGCCGAGCGGGGCACCGCGGGCGACACGCTCGTCGGCTTCGTCTGCGGCCGTCAGGCACTGCTGCGGATCGGTGGCCTCGACGAGCGCGTTGAGCGCGGGATTGACAGCGTCGATCCGGGCGAGGTGCGCCTGCACGACCTCCCGGCAGGAGACCGTCCCGCCCGACGTCAGCCCGATGAGCTCATGGGCCGACAGCCCGCAGAGGTCCGTCATGCTCGCTCGTCTCGGTATTCCGACGCGGTTCCAGTCGAAGTGTCCAACACAAACGTGGTGGTGGGGCCGTTATCAGGCTGCAACTGCGACATCTTCTGATCGCTATCGCCGATCCCAGGCTGGTGTTATATGGTGTGGCTCACATATCAACCACTCATGTGACAGACGCCACAGAGGAGCGAGAGATGTTCGGACGGCGTGACTCCGTGACGGAGTTGAAGTCGCACCACATGCGTCACCCTGGGGCCATCCACGTTCGCTGGTACATGGTGCTGCTGCTCACCGTCATCGCGATTGCCGCGATCGCGGGCATCGTCAGCACTATGGCGATGGGGCAGCCACAGGTGGCGTTCGTCATCGGGCTTGTCGCCGTGGCGTTCTTCTCACGAATCGGCTGCTGACGCAGTCACGCAGGACTGACGGGGGTCGCGGCTAGCCTGAAACATATGGCCCTCTCCAAGGAAGAACGCGAACAGTTTCTGGCCGAGCCGCATATCGGGGCACTTTCGGTGAGCGCGGGCGACAAGCGTGGACCCCTGACCGTGCCGATCTGGTATCAGTACAGTCCCGGCGGTGAGCCGTGGGTACACACGGGCAACGGCTCACGCAAACATCGCCTGATCGAGTCGCAAGGCGAATTCACGCTGATGGCCCAGCGCCTCGAGCCGACCGTGCGATACGTCGCGGTCGACGGCCCGGTAAGCCGCATCGAGCCGGCCACCGACGAACAACTCGTCGAGATGGTCAAGCGCTACCTGCGGCCCGAGAACGTCGACGGCTACCTCGAGTTCGCCCGTCGCGAGCACGGCGCGGGCGTGGTCATCTACATGAAGCCGCAGCACTGGCTGTCGGCCGACCTCGGATCGGTCTAGCTCGGCGAGTAGAGCGCGGCCACCGCGGGCAGGCTGACCTTCAACGCCGGGTTGCGCGGCAGATCGCCGACGGCGGTGAAAGCCACCGGCACGTTGTAGACCGGTAGCTCCCGGCGGACGAGTTCGGCGAGTTCGTCGTCGGACGGCGCCTGCGTTCCGGGTGCCACCTCGATCACCGCGAACGGCACCTGCCCGAGCCGGGGATCAGGCACGCCGACGACGCATGCGTCACGCACGGCGGGATGTGAGATCAACACGCGCCGAACAGCTTCCGGCATGATTTTGAACCCGCCGCGGTTGATCGCGCCGTCGGCGCGGCCGTGCAGAGTGACGAAGCCGTCGTCGTCCATCGAGGCGATGTCGGTGGTCCGGATCCAGTCCGGAACTGATCGGCCCCACCTTCGCCTCGAGCAGACCCTGAAAACCGGCGGGCAGTTCTGCTCCGGTGTCCGGATCGACGATGCGCACCTGGGTGTCGGGCAGCGGCCTGCCGACGGTGTTGCGTTTGGATTCCCCGAACTCCTCGGCGAGATCCGGTGTCCACGCACACAGCGAGCCTGCGAATTCCGTTGCACCATAGGCCAACCGGATGGGGATGTCGAAGTGCTGCTCGAATTCGTCGCGGGTCTCGGGATCCAGCGGACCCGACGCGCTGATCAGAAACTCCAGCGATGCCAGATCCTTTTTGTCCACTCCCGCGTCGAGCAGCATACGCACCACGGCGGGTTGCACGCCGGAACGTTTGATGCCGTGCGTCTTGATCACGTCCACGAAACTGTCGACGGAGAATCGTTCGAGCATGACGATCCGCCTGGCGTTGTAGACACCCGCGACCAGCTGGCAGACTCCGATGCCACCGAACTGCCAGTAGGCCAGCTCCGGTGGCGCGTCCGACGGCGCCACTTCCCCGCTGGTGACGCTGAACACCGTGCGCTGAAGAACCGGCGTCATGATCGACTGCCGCTTCGGTGGACCGGTCGTGCCACTGGTCAGGATCTGCAGTGCCACGGCGGGTTCCACCGCTGCATGACGACGGGAGCCGTCGCGCCGCTCCAGCCCCTCGACCGGGGCGACGGTGGGCATCTTCAGTGAGATGGCCACGCCCGCAGAGCCGGCACGCGCGCAGGCGGCCATGACCTCGGCACTCCAGTCGTCGCGGTCGGCGACAATTGCCGACAACTCGAGCTTCTCGATGTCGCGCGCGGTGGCCTCGGGTGACTGGAAGGAGTAGATCATCGAGACCGGACGCCCCGCCGCGAGAAATCCGATGATCGCGGCGGCGTGCTGCAGACGGTTACGGACTACCAGGCCGACGGGCGCACCGTCGGCGACTCCACCCTCGCGCAGCACTTCGGCGATGGCGGTGCCGTACGCGGCGACTTCGTCACCGGAGTACCACCGGCCATCGAACTGGATGCACTGACGGTCGCCGTAGCTCGCCAGCCCCGCAGCGAAGGATTCGGTGAAACTCTCGGGCACCCCGCCAATGTAGCGAGTCATGCGGGGTTTCTGGTCAAAGGTCCAGCGCCGCCATGGCGCCGTCCACTGCCGCCTGACGCAGTTGATCGTGATCGGCATCAGGGAATTGCAAACAGCAGTCCTGCAGACCGCCGAACGCGATGACTGCGCGGGTGGATTGCTGCAACGTCGGCCTGCCTCCGAACACCAATCTCGTGAGCCGCTCCCGCCAGGCAAGGATGACGTCGATCAGGCCGAGGTCAGCCAACGTCGTCAACTCCGCCACAAGGAGTAGCAAGTCCGCGCGGTGCTTGTAATGGAAGTCGAAGTAGCCATCGAGCAACTCACGCGTTGTAGCTCGGGCGGGCTTGCGCCGACGTTCGTGGTCAGCGATGAACCGTTCGCCCTCATCGATCAACGGTTGCAGGATGCTTCGTACCAACTCCTCGCGCGAGCTGAAGTGGTAGTAGAGAGCGGGCTTGGTGAGACCGAGCCTGTCGGCGATGTCTTGCAGACTGGTGCGCTGGACCCCCTTCTGAGTGAACAGTTCCCTGGCGACGTTCTGAATACGCTGCCGGGTTTCCGAGGCGGGTCGCGACACGTGACCACCCTAGCTGACTTAACGGTCGGTAAGCTACCGTCGTACATCACTTACCGACCGTTAAGTAAGGAGACCGAAATGAAGGTTCTGATCTCCGGTGCCAGCATCGCCGGACCCGTGCTCGCCTACTGGCTGACCGGGTACGGCCTCGACGTCACCGTCGTCGAACGCTCCCCCGCGCTGCGCAAGACGGGCGGCCACGCCATCGACCTGTTCCGTCCCGCGATGGAGATCTCCGAGCGGATGGGGGTGCTGCCGCAGATCGAGGCTCGCGCTACCGGGACCGCCGTGCTCACCGCGCACCGTCCGTGGGCATCGACGCCCGCCCGGATCGATTACGTCAAGCTCGAGAAAACCATGTCCGACCGGCACGTCGAGATCATGCGAGACGACCTCAGCGAGATCTACTACAACGCCGGCCGCGATGAGGTCGAGTACCTGTTCGGCGACCGGATCACGTCGATCTCGAATGACGGAGACGTGACTTTCGCCCATGGCGCGCCGCGTCGGTTCGACGTCGTCGTCGGCGCCGACGGGCTGCACTCAGGAGTCCGCCAGCTCGTGTTCGGTGACGTGCCGGAGCGTTTCCTGGGCAGTTACCTTGCGGTGGTCTCGGTCCCCAAATCTCTTGCGCGCGAGGGTGAGATGACCGGTTACTTCGAGCCCGACCGCGTCGCGATGGTCTATACCGCCGACCACCTCGAAGACGCCCGCGCGGTCTTCCTCTTCCGAACCGCGATGCCCTTGGACTACGACCATCGTGATGTGCCGCGCCAACAGCGCCAGCTTCGCGACGCATTCGCCGGGGTGTCGGTGGAGGTCGACCGCTGGCTGGCCGAGATCGAACGGACACCGACGTTCTACTTCGACGCCATCACGCAACTGGAGATGGCCGAGTGGTCGCGAGGCCGCGTGACGCTGGTCGGCGACGCCGGCTACTGTCCCGGGCCTGCGGTGGGCGGGAGCACCAGCCTCGCGGTGTACGGCGCCTACGTGCTTGCCGGTGAACTCGCCAGGGCCGGTGGGGACTACACAGCGGCGTTCGAGGCGTACGAGCGCACGATGTTGCCGTCGGTGTTGGGCAGCAGAAAGCTCGCCAGGGTCAACGCGAAGACGATTGTCCCCGGAAGCCGCTGGGGCGTAAGAGGTCTCGTCGGTGTCGGCCGACTCGTCTCGATGCTGCCGCTCGGCGTGACGCAGGCGCTGGCTCGGCTCAACGACAGCGGCCTGCGGTTGTACGACACAATGCCGCTGCCGGAATACGGGAAGTCCCCCGAAACCGTTCGGCTCCGGGGGACTTCACGAAACGACTAGCCCTGCAGCGACTTGGGCGGGTTGAACCTGTCGCCGTAGTTGGCTGCCAGCTCCTTGGCGCGGGCCACGAAGGCGTCCTTGCCGACACCGCCAGCACCCTGGTAGCCGACGATGAACTGCGCCGACCCACCGGTGTACGGCGGAAAGCCGATACCCATGATCGAGCCGATGTTGGCGTCGGCCGTCGAGGTGAGCACACCCTCGTCGAGACACTTCTGGGTTTCCAGCGCCTCGGCGAACAGCATCCGGTCGATCATGTCCTGGAACGGGATCTCGGTGCTGCCGGACTTGAACGTCTCGCGCAATCCCGGCCACAAACCGGCCCGCTTGCCGTCCACATATTCATAGAAGCCGGCACCCTTGAGCCGTGACGGGCGGTCGAGCTCGATCATCTTCTCGACAACCGCCTCGGCCGGATGCGGCGTGTACGTGCCGCCATCGTCCTCGACGCCCTTGCGGCTGGCGACAGCGATCTTGTGCATCAACTCGAGATTGAGTTCGTCGGACAGCTGCAGCGGCGGGGCCGGGTAGCCGGCCTGTGAACCCGCCTGCTCGATGCTGGCCGGTTCGACACCCTCGCCGAGCATCGCGAGCGCTTCGTTGACGAACGTGCCGATGACACGGCTGGTGAAGAAGCCGCGGCTGTCGTTGACGACGATCGGCGTCTTGCCGATGGCCTGCGTGTAGTCGAACACCCGGGCCAGCGCCTCGTCGGAGGTCTTCTCGCCCTTGATGATCTCGACAAGGGGCATCTTGTCGACGGGTGAGAAGAAGTGGATGCCGATGAAGTCCTCCTGGCGCTTCACGCCGGTCGCCAGACCGGTGATCGGCAGCGTGGAGGTGTTCGACCCGAGCAGCGCGTTGGGCTCGACGATGTCCTCGATCTCCTGGAAGACCTTGTGCTTGAGGTCCTGGCTTTCGAAAACCGCCTCGATCACGAAATCGACGCTCTTGAAGTCGGCGGGGTCGGCCGAAGGGGTGATGCGGGCCAGCAACGCCTCGGATTTCTCCTGCGTGGTCTTGCCGCGCTCGAGCGCCTTGGCTTCGAGCTTCTCGGAGTAGGCCTTGCCCTTCTGCGCGGCCTCGATCGAGACGTCCTTGAGGACGACGTCGAATCCGGCCTTGGCCGAGACATAGGCGATCCCGGCACCCATCATTCCCGCACCGAGCACGCCGATTTTGTTGATCTCTACGGGCTTGATGCCGTCCGGCCGCGAACCACCGGAGTTGATGTACTGCAGGTCGAGGAAGAACGCCTGGATCATGTTCTTTGCGGTCTGGCCGGTGACCAGCGAGGTGAAGTAGCGGCTCTCGATGCGGCTGGCGGTGTCGAAGTCCACCTGTGCGCCTTCGACGGCCGCGTCCAGGATGGCCCGCGGTGCGGGCATCGGCGCACCCTTGAGTTGCTTGCGCAGCAGCGCCGGGAACGACGGGAGAATGCCCGCCAGGCCGGGGCTGCTCGGTGTGCCGCCAGGCATCTTGTAGCCCTTGGCATCCCACGGCTGGGTAGTGCCCTCCGGGTGCCTCAAGATTTCAGCCTTGATCCAGGCCTTGGCGGCGGGCACCAACTCGTCGACCGTCGGCAGCACCTCATCGACCAGGCCGACCTCTTTTGCCTTGCCCGGCTTGAAGCGCGTCCCCTGGCTCAGGACCTCCATGAACGCCTTCTGGATTCCGAACATCCGCACCGAACGGGCGACGCCACCGCCTCCGGGCAGCAGTCCCAGCGTCACCTCGGGGAAGCCGACGACCGCGCCGGGCACGTCGGCGATGATCCGGTGGTGGCACGCGAGGGTGATCTCAAGGCCACCACCCAGGGCAGCGCCGTTGATGGCGGCCACGACGGGCTTGCCGAGCGTCTCGAGCTTGCGCAGATCGGCCTTGACACCTTCGACCGTGCTGAAGGCTTCGCCCGCGTCCTCCGGGCCCAGCTTGATCATGCCCTTGAGGTCACCGCCCGCGAAGAAGGTCTTCTTCGCGCTGGTTATGACGACGCCGGAGATCGAATCTGGGTCCTCCGCCAGAAGCCGTACTAACTTTTCTACGGCGTTGTGCATGGACTCGCTGTAGTGCTCGTTCATCACGTTGGCCGAGCCGGTCGGGTCGTCCAGCGTCAGGGTGACGATGCCGTCGGCATCCTTGTCGTACTTGATCGTGTTCTCAGTGCTCATTTTAAGTGGCCTTACACCCTCTCGATGATGGTCGCGACACCCATGCCGCCGCCGATGCACAGCGTGATGAGCGCGCGGCGCGCATTGCGGCGCTCGAGCTCGTCGACCATGGTTCCGGTGATCATGGCGCCGGTGGCGCCGAGCGGGTGGCCCATCGCGATGGCGCCACCGTTGACGTTGAGCTTCTCGTCGGGGATGTTGAGGTCCTTCTGAAACTTCAGCACCACAGAGGCGAACGCCTCGTTCAGCTCGAACAGGTCGATGTCGTCGACCGTCAGCCCGGCACGATCCAGCACCTTGCGGGTGGCCGGCGTCGGGCCGGTCAGCATGATGACGGGATCGGCACCGCTGGTGGCCGTGGCCACAACGCGCGCCCGCGGGGTGAGACCTTGCGACTTGCCCGCCTTCTCGGAACCGACGAGCACCAGCGCGGCGCCGTCGACGATGCCGGAGCTGTTGCCGCCGGTGTGGACGTGGTTGATCCGCTCGACGTTGTGATACTTCTGCAGCGCCACGTCGTCGAAGCCGCCCATCGCGCCGACACCGTCGAACGCGGTCTTCAGCTTGCCGAGACCCTCGAGCGTCGTATCGGCACGCATGTGCTCGTCGTGGTCGAGGATGACCAGTCCGTTCTGGTCTTTCACCGGGACGACCGACTTGGCGAAGTAGCCGCCGGACCATGCCGCGGCGGCCTTCTCCTGGCTGCGTAGCGCGTAGCGGTCGACGTCCTCGCGGGAGAAGCCTTCGATCGTGGCGATCAGGTCGGCGCCGATGCCCTGCGGGACGAAGCCGATGCGGTAGTTGGTCTCGGGGTCGGTCGCCCAGGCGCCGCCATCGGAGCCCATCGGAACACGGCTCATCGATTCGACGCCGCCGGCCAGCACCAGGTCGTCCCAGCCGGAGCGGACTTTCTGCGCTGCGGTGTTGACTGCCTCCAGGCCCGACGCGCAGAAGCGGTTGAGCTGGAATCCGCCGGTGGTCTCGGGCAGCTTGGCCACCAGCGCCGCCGTGCGGGCGATGTCGCCGCCCTGATCGCCGACCGGCGACACGACGCCGAGGATGAGATCGCTGATCAGGTTCTCGTCCAGGTCGGGGAAACGGGTGCGCAGTTCGTCGACGAGGCCGACGACCAGGTTGACGGGCTTGACCTCGTTGAGGGCGCCGTTCTTGTTCTTGCCGCGAGGCGTGCGAATCGCCTCGTAGATGAAGGCTTCTTCAGACATGAAGATATTTCCTGTTCAGATGGGGTTGTTGGGAGACCTGCCCGCATGGGCGGTTGTCCTCTACCCGCAGCCTAACAGCCTCGGCCAACCTGTTGGTTGGGCGGTCTAAGTACCTCCGCGAAGCCCGCCGCCCTACCTCGCGCAGTGCATCAGGCCGATTGCGGCTCGTTCAACTCGGTCAGCGTCGGATAGTCGATGTAGCCCGCCGGGCCGGGTGCATAGAACGTCGCGACGTCCGGTTCGTTCAGTTCGGCGCCCAGCAGCAGACGGTCAAGCAGGTCGGGATTGGCCAGGAAGGCGCGGCCGACCGTGGCCGCACTGATCGCACCCCACTCCGCGAAACTCTCCAGCAGGCAGAAGTCGGTCTCGGTGTCGCGGCCGGTGTTCAGCACGAAAGGGCCCGACCACAGCGCGCGCAGCACCCCGAAGGTGGCTGCCGTCGGATCGATGAGCACGTGCAGGTAGGCGACGCCCAGCGGCGCGATCCGGTTCAGCAGCGCCTCGTATGCCGACACCTCGTCCACCTCACGCATGTCGCCCGCGGAGTTTCCCGGCGAGATGCGCAGGCCCACGCGTCCCGCGCCGATCTCGTCGGCGACGGCTTCGACCACTTCGGCAGTCAATCGGGCACGGTTCTGCGCTTCTCCGCCGTAGGCGTCGTCACGACGGTTGGTCACATCGGACAAGAACTCGTGAAGCAGGTAGCCGTTGGCCGAGTGAATCTCGACGCCATCCATCCCTGCGTCGACTGCGCGACGCGCGGCGGCACGGAAATCGGCGACCACGCCGGCGATCTCATCGGTACGCAGGGCGCGCGGCACCGGAAGAGGACTTTTGCCCGTAGGCGTGTGCGCTGCCATATCGGCGGCGATCGCCGACGGGGCGACGGTCTCGACCCCGCTGATGTCGGGATGTCCCATTCGGCCGACATGCCACAACTGGGCGAAGATCCGGCCGCCCGCCTCATGCACGGCGTCCGCGATCTCTGCCCACTGCTGCTGATGGCGGTCGGTGTACATGCCGGGAGTATTGACATATGCACCGTTGGCGGCCTCGGACACCGCGGTCGCCTCGGTGATGATGAGGCCCGCGGCTGCGCGTTGCGCGTAGTACACGGTCGCCAGGTCCGACGGCGTGCCATCGGCGTCTGCGCGGGATCGGGTCAGCGGCGCCATGAAAATCCGGTTGGGGGCGAGCAAGCCGCCGATTCGCACCGGTTTCAGCAGGGACGCATCGGGATCGAGTTTGAAAGCCACGCCGCAGTAAGCGCTGTGGAACCGCCTTTCATTCCTGGCCTACGCTCTACAGACCGTGACAGTCCGACGACTGCAGCCCTATGCGGTCACGATCTTCGCCGAGATGTCGGCACTGGCCGCGCGCATCGGCGCCGTCAACCTCGGTCAGGGCTTCCCCGACGAGGACGGACCGCCCGCGATGCTCACGGTCGCCGAGAACGCGATCGCCGAAGGCGTCAACCAGTACCCGCCCGGCCTGGGCATCGCGCCACTGCGCGAGGCGATCGCCGCGCAGCGCAAGCGCAACTTCGGAACCGAGTACGACCCCGATACCGAGGTGTTGGTGACGGTCGGCGCCACCGAAGCCATCGCCGCGTCCGTTCTGGGCCTGGTGGAGCCCGGTTCGGAGGTCTTGTTGATCGAGCCGTTCTACGACTCGTACTCCCCCGTGCTCGCGATGGCCGGTTGTGAGCGGCGTGCGGTGCCGCTGGTGTCCGACGGCCGTGGGTTTGCGATCGATGTCGACGGCCTGCGCCGCGCCGTCACGCCGAAGACCAGAGCGCTGATCGTCAACTCACCGCACAACCCGACGGGGATGGTCGCCACCGACGCCGAGCTGAAGGCGTTGGCCGAACTCGCCGTCGACGCCGACCTCCTGGTGATCACCGACGAGGTCTACGAGCACCTGGTGTTCTCGGATTTTCCTGACCGGCGCCACCTCCCGCTGGCCAACTATCCCGGCATGGCCGAGCGCACGGTCACCATCTCGAGCGCGGCGAAGATGTTCAACGTCACCGGCTGGAAGATCGGATGGGCCTGTGGCCCGGCTGAACTCATCGCGGGTGTGCGCGCAGCCAAGCAGTACCTCACCTACGTCGGCGGGGCGCCGTTTCAGCCCGCGGTGGCCCACGCACTCAACACCGAAGATGCGTGGGTGGCCACGCTGCGGGACTCGCTGCAGGCCAAGCGCGACAAACTGGGTTCCGCGCTGGCCGACCTCGGATTCGAGGTGCACGACAGCTTCGGTACCTATTTCCTGTGCGCCGATCCGCGCCCGTTGGGGTTCAACGACAGCACGGAGTTCTGCACGCTGCTTCCCGAGAAGGCGGGGGTGGCCGCGATCCCGATGTCGGCGTTCTGCGACCCGGCGAGTCCGCATTTCGCGCAGTGGAACCATCTGGTGCGGTTCGCGTTCTGCAAGCGCGATGACACCCTGGATGAGGCGATCCGCCGGCTGTCGTCGATGCGACGCGGCGGGCAGCATCTGTGACGATGGACGGGTGGCGCCACACCTGAAGGAACGCACGCCGTCATGACCGACTCGGCACCGGATTTCACCTGGCTGCCCGACCTTGCGCTGCGCACGGCGGGCGGTGCCGTGGTGTGGGCCAATGACGATTCGTTCGCCGAGAAGGAGAACCTGATCAAGCCGGGCCCGGCGAAGTATCAGCCGGCCACATTCGGACACCGCGGTCAGATCTACGACGGCTGGGAGACCCGACGCCGCCGCGACGCCGGTTTCGATGAGGCGATCGTGCGGCTCGGCGTACCAGGGGTGATCCGCGGAGTGGTGATCGACACGGCGTGGTTCAAGGGTAACTTCCCACCCGAGGCGTCACTTGACGCAATGGAGGTCGATGGTTATCCGACCGCGAAAGGGCTTGCCGCCGAGCCGGGTTGGGTGAGCCTCGTCGAACGCGCCAAGATCTACGGCGACAGTCGCAATCCGTTCGAGGTGTCCTCTGATCGGCGGTGGACGCACGTGCGGTTGCGCATCTACCCCGACGGGGGCGTGGCACGGCTGCGCGTTCATGGCGAGGGCAGGCCCGATAGACGATTCCTTGCCGTCGGCCCTGTCGACCTGGCCGCACTGGAGAACGGCGGGCTGGTGCTGGATTGCTCGAACCGGTTCTACAGTTCGCCGCAGAACCTGATCTTCCCGGGCCTCGCCAAGGTCATGGGCGACGGCTGGGAGACCGCGCGCCGACGCGACGGCGCCAACGACTGGGTGCATATCCGGCTGGCGGGGCCCGGCCGGATACGACTTGTGGAGATCGACACCTCCTACTTCATCGACAACAGTCCCGCGGCGGCATCGCTGAAGGGGCTTGATTCCGAAGGTGAGTGGGTGGAGCTACTCCCCCGGACCGACCTCTTGCCCGACACCCGGCACCGCTTCCTTGTCGACACCGAGGCCACCGTTTCCGAGGCCCGGCTGGATATCTACCCCGACGGCGGCCTGGCCCGGCTGCGGATGTTCGGCGATCTGCCGTGAGCGATTACGCACGCGACATGGTCGGCTACGGCGCGCAGCCGCCCGATCCGCAGTGGCCCGGCGGTGCCGTCATCGCCGTCCAGTTCGTGCTCAATTACGAAGAGGGAGCGGAGAACTGCGTACTGGACGGTGACCCGGCTTCGGAGACGTTCCTGTCCGACATCACTCCCGCCGAGCCCTACAGCAATCGGCACATGAGCATGGAGTCGCTCTACGAGTACGGATCGCGGGCCGGATTGTGGCGGGTACTTCGGACTTTCGAGGACCGGGGACTACCGCTGACGATCTTCGCGGTCGCCCGCGCGATGCAACGCAACCCCGAAGCCGTCGCCGCCTTCGCCGAACTCGGCCACGAGATCGCCTGTCACGGGTTGCGGTGGAAGTCCTACCAGTTGATCGGCGAGGACACCGAGCGCGCGCACATGGCCGAAGCGGTCGCCATCCTCACCGAGCTCACCGGCACCCGTCCGCTCGGCTGGTACACCGGACGCGACTCGCCGCACACCCGCGACCTGGTCGTCGAGCACGGCGGCTTCGTCTATGACTCCGACTCATACGCCGACGACCTGCCCTACTGGGTGCGGGTGCGCGATAGGAGTCACCTCGTCGTGCCCTACTCGTTGGACACCAACGACATGCGCTTCGCATCGGCCGCGGGATTCGCCAACGGTGACGAGTTCTTCGCGCACCTGCGCGACGCATTCGACGTGCTTTACGCCGAGGGCGTTGCGGGACAACCGAAGATGCTGTCGGTCGGCCTGCATTGCCGCATCGTCGGACGCCCTGCGCGCGTCGCTTCGCTGCAGCGATTCCTCGACCACGTCGCGGCCCATGACCGGGTGTGGATTGCGCGACGCATCGAGATCGCGAACATTGGCGCGGCACTCACCCGCCGAACGTGTAGTCCTTCGGGAGCGGTGGGGCGAACTCGCCGCGCTTCGACGTCCCCAGGCCCATGGCGACCAGCGACTGCACGGTCAGCGTCGCGGCCGTGACACCGTCGACCACGGGAACGCCCAATTCGGCGGATATCGGCGCGCACATGTCTGCCATTCCCGCGCATCCCAGCACCACGACGTCGGACCCGTCGGATTCGACCGCGTCCCGGCACGCCTCGGTGACGATCTTGCGGGCATCGGGATCGGTGTCGAGATCGAGTACGGCAATCTCGCACGCGTGGATGCCCCGACAGAACCGTTGCATCCCATAATGTTCGGCGAGATCGGCAGCACGTCCCGTGGTGCGGTCGAGTGTGGTCACCACGCTGAACCCGCGGCCCAGGTGGCTTGCGGTGTGCATGGCCGCCTCGGCGATACCCACTACCGGACCTCGCGCGATTTCCCGCGCCGCATCCAGACCGGGGTCACCGAAGCAGGCGATCACATAGCCGTCGATACCCTGGCCCTCGCCGCGCTCGATCGCCCGCAAGACCCCGGGCACACTCATCGCCTCGTCGTAATGACTCTCGATCGACGGCGGGCCGCATTCGGAGGTGACGCCGGCGACCGAGGTGCCAGGTGCGACGACGGCGCGCGCACACCGCTCGATCGTGGCCGTCATCGCCTCGGTCGTGTTGGGGTTGATGACCCAGATCCGCGTCACGACACTGATTCTGCAACCAATGCGTCCCGCCGCGCCACCAGGTAGTAGAGGACGAACGCCACCCCGCAGCCGATGAACCAGCTGTACTGCGCGGTGGTATGCATACCCACCACCGAACCGCCCAGCAGGACCGGGATCACGGCCAGCACCGCGCCGACGACGGTGGCGAGTACGGCGACTCTGTTGAAGCCCTTCGTGTACCAGTACTTTGCGCCCTCATCCATGGTGAAGAGGTCATCGACGACCACCTCCTGCTTGCGCACCAGGTAGTAGTCGGCGATCAGCACGCCGAACAACGGGCCGATGAACGCGCCAAGGGTTTCCAGCGTGTAGTGGATGACCTCGGGATTGTTGTAGAGGTTCCACGGTGTGATCAGCACCGAACCGACGGCGGCGATCATGCCGCCTGCGCGCCAACTGATCCGTTGCGGGCTCACGTTGGAGAAGTCGAATGCCGGACTGATGAAGTTGGCCACGATGTTGATGCCGATGGTGGCGATCGTGAAGGTCAAGGCGCCCAACACGATTGCGAATGTGCTGTCGATGCGGGCCACCGTCTGAACGGGATCGGTGATCAGTTCGCCGAACACCGGAAGGGTCAGCGACGCGGTCACCACGACGAGCACCGAGAACACCAGGAAGTTGACGGGCAGACCGAGGAAGTTGCCGCGTTTGACCGCTGCGAAGGACTTACCGTAACGGGAGAAGTCACCGAAGTTGAGCATCGGCCCGGAGAAGTAGGACACCACCAGCGCGATGGCGCCGAGCATCACCGGAAGCGACGACCATCCGGTGTAAGTGACCTCGCCGAGATTGAGATCGATTGCGCCCCAACCTGCTTTGAAAATCAGATATCCGCACAGGATGAACATCACGACGTAGACGGCGGGTCCGCAGAAGTCGATGAACTTGCGGATCGACTCCATGCCGCGCCAGAACACGCAGGCCTGCAGCACCCACAGCAGCAGGAAGCTGGACCAGCCCAGCAACGAGAGGCCGGCGAACCCGTAGTTCTCGACCTCCGCATACGGCATGAGGCCGGGAAACAGCTTGAGCAGCACGATATCCAGGGCCGCCGAGGCCAGGTAGGTCTGAATGCCGTACCACGCCACGGCGATCAGACCGCGGATGATTGCCGGGATATTTGCGCCGAGGACCCCGAACACGGACCGGCAGATCACCGGATAGGGCACGCCCGTCGCCTGGCTGGGCTTGGCGACCAGATTGCAGAAGAAGTACACGATCGTGATGCCGACCAGCAGCGCCACCAGGACCTGCCAACTGGCAAGGCCGAGCGCGAAGAGGCTGCCCGCCGTCACGTAGCCGCCGACGCTGTGCACGTCGGACATCCAGAACGCGAAGATGTTGTAGGACGTCCATGTCTGCTTGCCGAGGGGTGCGAGGTCCTCGTTCGTCAGGCGTGGGTCATAGCCCGGTTTGATGATGCCGCCACCGACCGGGTGGCCGGACGCTTCGACGAGGTCGCCCGCGCCGACTATCGCGCCCGGCGGCAGATCCTTCGAAGCCTGAGGTGTGTCGAGGTCGGTCATGCGCGGACGCTATCCAGGACGTGTTGCACCGGTATTTCCTGCGAACTACCTGGCTATTGCGCAGAAGATATATTCGGCGCGACGAGCAGCCCGGTGTCGGTCGGCAGCGTGGCGATCACGGAGTTGAGTCGCTGCGCGTGCAGTTCAGCGATGGTGAGCAGCTGCTCGACGTCGCCGGCGAGGAACAACTCGACCATCCGGCGGTGGTCGGCGTGCAGCACCGTCCTGTCCTCCGGCGTGACGTGCACCATCGACTGCACGGGTTCGGTGACGTTCCAGGCCGACTCGAGCATGTGCAGCAGCCTGTACATGCGCGATGGGCGAGTCAGCGCGAGGTGGAACTCGCGGCTCTGCCGGTGGTATGTGACGGGATCGTCGTCACGAATGGCCTGTTGGAGGACATCGTGGACGGCGACGATGGCGACGCGGTCCTCGTCGGTCGCGTTGGCCACCGCCGCGGTCAGCGCCGCCGCCTCCAAAGTCTCACGCACGATGTACATCTCGCGCAGCTCCTGCGGAGTGAGCTGGGCGACCGCGTAGCCGAAGTTACTGCGGTGAGCGACGAGTCCCTCACCGATCAGCGTCTTCAACGCCTCACGCACCGGGATCTGGCTCACGCCGAACAGGTCGGCGACCTCAGCCAGTGGAATCGGTGTGCCGGGCAGGACTGCGCCGTCGAGGATCACGCGGCGCAACTCGTCGAGGATCGCCTGCTGTGATGTGCCGACGGAATCGATCCTCAGCCGGTCGATCAGGATCGAGTGGCGACGCATCCGATCACGGTAGGCACGCTATGTTGCGTCGATGTTGCGCGCGGGAGCCCAAACCTTGTCGCGCCGTTCGCGTTACGCGGTACTTCGAGCCATCACGCGTGTGCGCAGACACTCGGTCGCGATGTCGAGGACCATCTTCTTGGCCCGCCGGATGAGGAATCGGGGAACGGGCGCCGCCAGGTCGAGAATGATGTCGAACCGCACCCGCGTCCTGCCCTCGCCCTCTGAGGTGAGGTTGTATTCGGCATGCTGACCGCGCTGCTGGCCGGTTTCGGTCGCGTCCCACACCATCCAGTCGTCACCCCAGTGGTACTCGAGGAGCTCTTTGTCGGTGATGCCCATGATCCGGAACGTCGCCTTGACGTGGTGCGGTCTGCCGTCTGGATAGCGGTCGAGGACTTCGGTGTGCTTGTGCAACGGCGACCAGGACGGCACGTCTTCGATGTCGGCGAGCGCATCCAGGATCGCCTCAGGCGAGGCGTCGAAGACTACCTCTCTGGAAGCGCGGACTGCCATAGTGGCAAATCATACACACCTCTGTTGCCTCATGTAATGCTTTTTGCAGCTAACCCTGACTACCAGCCGATCTCGCCGATGGGCGTGGCCTCCTTCGGCGGGGAACCGAGGGGGCCCGCCGGTGTGCGGGAGAACCGTGGCGCCGGTGCAGCCTGCTCGACGCCATGGGCGGTCGTCACCGTCGAGCGCGCCAGAAGGTGCTCGTCCTGCGCGGCTTCGGTCCAGGTGAGCACGGGTGTGACGCACGCGTCGGTGCCCGCGAAAACGGCGCTCCACTCGTGGCGGGTCTTGCTCGCGAACCGGTCGGTGAAGACCTTGCGCATCTCGGGATAGGCGGCCACGTCGAACTGGTCGGGCACCTCGTCGGGCGACACGCCGAGACCGTCGAGCAGTTGCGCGAAGAACTGCGGCTCGATCGAACCGACGGCCATGTAGCCGCCGTCGGCGGTTTCGTAGGTTCGGTAGAACGGTGCGCCGCCGTCGAGCATGAACGATTCGCGCTCGTCTTTCAGTGTGCCCCCGGCCTTTATCGTCCACATCATCTGCGCGAGGATGCTGACGCCGTCGACCATCGCGGCATCGATGATCTGGCCCTTGCCCGAGCGCTCGCGTTCGTAGAGCGCGGTGACGATGCCCAGCAGCACGAGCATCGACCCGCCCCCGAAGTCGGCCACCAGATTCAACGGTGCGACCGGTGGCCGGTCACGGAACCCGATGGCCGAAAGTGCACCGGTTTGCGACAGGTAGTTGATGTCGTGGCCCGCGGTCATCGCCAGTGGGCCGTCCTGTCCCCAGCCGGTGATCCGCGCGAAGATCAGTCGCGGGTTGACCGCAGCGCATTCGTCGGGCCCGATGCCGAGGCGTTCGCAGGTGCCGGGACGAAAGCAGTCGAGCAGCACGTCGGCCCTGGCGGCGAGGTCCAGCAGTGCCTGGGGCTGCTTCTTGACGTCGAGGTCGACCGTTCGCTTTCCGCGGTGCATCAGGTCCCGGTTCTCAGCAGGCATCTGCAGCCCGCCGGGCCGGCGCACCCGAACGACGTCGGCGCCCAGGTCGGCGAGCACCATCCCGGCGTGTGGCCCCGGCCCGATGCCGCCGAGTTCGATGACCTTCACCCCGGCAAGGGGCCCTGTGTTCGTCATCGATGCAACGTAACTCGGACACGTCGTTTGCGGCCGGAAGCAGACTGGAGGGATGTCCGAAACAACAGGCGCGACGGCGGCCTCGTCCGGCGAAAGCACGCTGACCGTCCTCATCGCATTCGGGGCCAACTTGGCCGTTGCCGTCGCCAAGACCGTCGCGGCTGTGCTGACCGGCTCAGCCTCGATGGCCGCCGAATCCGCACATTCGTGGGCCGACACGGGCAATCAAGGGCTGTTGGCCATCGCCAACCGCAGGAGCAGGCGTCCGCCGGATGCCGACCGACCGTTCGGGTATGGCCGCGAGGCGTACGTCTGGTCGTTGCTGGCCGCCGTGGGCCTGTTCGTCGTCGGCGGTTCATTGTCGGTGTGGCACGGAGTGACCGAACTGCTACACGGGGAGTCCACGCGACAGGACTACCTCGTCGCCTACGTCGTGCTGGCCATCGCGTTCGGCCTGGAATCGGTATCGCTGCTGCAGGCGCTTAGACAGTTGCGGCGCGAAGCGCATCGGTTCGACCGCGACCTGCTCGATCACGTGCTCGAGACGTCGGATCCGACGACGCGTGCGGTGTTTGCCGAAGACGCTGCGGCGCTCATTGGAATCGTATTGGCCACTTTGGGAATTGGTTTGCACCAGTTGACCGGCAATGCCGCCTGGGACGCCATCGGCTCGATCTTGGTCGGACTACTTCTCGGTGTCATCGCGGTGGTCCTCATCGACCGTAACCGCCGCTTCATCGTCGGCGAGCCTGCCAGTCCGCGGCTGCGTGCGGCGGCCACCGCACGCATCCTGCAATTGCCGGAGGTGACGGCGGTGCGCTTCATCCGGTTGGTGTTCGTCGGACCGAAGCAGCTGTTCCTGGTCGCCAGCGTCGATCTGGAGGGCGACGCGGTGGAGTCACACGTCGCCAACACGCTCCGGAGACTGGAAACCGAGTTGCAGGCGGACGCCTACATCGTCGATGCCGTGCTCACCATCGCCGAACCCGATGAGTTGGACCGGCGGCTCTAGCCGCCCTTTTTCACCTTCAGCACCTGCTTGCGCAGGCCGTCGGTGGCGGTCTCCATCGCGCCCTTCATCACCCTTTTGAGTACGAAGCCGGGCAGGGGCACCGACAGGTCGATGGTGATGTCGAAGCGAAGCTTCGTCTTGTCCCCGTCTGGAGTGAGGGTGTACGACGCGTCCTGCGACTTCAGTGCACTGGCACTGATCAGGGTCCAGCTGGCCTTGTTGTCGGTCCACGTGTACTCGATGACCTGTTCGTCGGTGATGCCTGCAGATTTCACCTTCATCTTGACCCGGCGCGGCCGTCCGTCGTCGTAGGACTCCAGGATCTCGGCGCTCTGATACTGCGACGACCAATCAGGTGTCGATTCGACGTCGGCGATGACGTCGAGGACCTCGTCGGGACTTGCCTCGATCACGACCTCGCGCGAATCGCTGGTAGCCATGGCGCGACCATAGCCCGATACGGTTGACCGCATGGAACTTTGGGAGCTTTCGGCGCGCGAGCGCATCAGAGACACCCTGGCTCGTTACAACTGGTCAGGCGACGCGATGCGACTGCCGGAGCTCGCCGAATCATTCTGCGAGGACGGCAGGCTCGAGCTTCGCGGCGGTACGCCCGTACAGGGTCGCGACGCCATCATCGAGTTCCTCGGTGGCGCAGTCGCATCACCGAACGCGGTGGCCCGGGATTCGGGAGTGCGGCGCATCGTGCGCCACAACGTGACGAACATCCGGTTCACCGAGATGACACCGCAGCGGGCCGGGGTCGCCTGCTACTTCACCGTCTTCACCGAGATCGGCCTCGACCACTACGGCCGCTACCGCGACGTGTTCGTCCCGGTCGGTGACCAATGGCTGATCCACCATCGCTTCGTCTCGACCGACTGGCACGCACCCGATTCGACGATGGCCGGTTAGGCCGGAATCGGTAGGCTCATCGACTATGAGTGATGCCGTCGATCCGACAGTGCCGCCAAGCGGGACCGGCTGTGTGGAGTGCGATGCGGTCAGCGGGTGGTGGGTGCACCTCCGCCGTTGCGCCGCGTGCGGCCATATCGGCTGCTGCGACGACTCTCTGGCCCGCCATGCAACGGCGCATTGGCGAGCGACCGGGCATCCCATCATCCGGTCGTTCGAACCGGGCGAGGACTGGTTCTGGAACTACGACGCCAACTCCTACTACGACGGGCCGGAACTCGCGGCGCCCGAATGCCATCCCGAAGACCAGCCCGTTCCCGGGCCGGCGGATCGTGTCCCCACGGATTGGATGGCCCAGCTTCGGAGTCGGCGCGACTGAGATTGGGTATCCGGGCAGCATGACTGACACGAACGCGGACAAGCCCGACACCGCCGAGACCGACTTGGGTTCAAAAGGTGCGGATGACGACGTCGAGAGCGATCCGGCGAAGGGCGCCGAGGACGGCGCCGACTGGTCCGACGAGGGCGGCGCCACACCAAGCGGCCCCGCCTCCTAGACGCTTTCCGCGAGCGCTGACAACGTTTCGGCTGCAGTGTGTCTCGGTGACCAACCGAGTTGCGTCTTGGCTTTGGTCGTGTCCATCACCACCGAGGTCCGGCCGACATGCAGCCATTCCAGCGCCGACGGGACGAACGGCAGCCTGGCGAGCACTGCTGACGCAGCCGTCGCCGCGACTCTGGGCACCCGCACGGGACGGGCCCCGAGCTCGTTGGCCACGTTCGACATCGACACCACACCGTCACCGGCGAGGTTGTATGCGCCCGGCGGCGCGGAAGTCGTCGCGGCCAAAGCTATTGCCGTCGCGACGTCGTCGTGATGCACCAACTGCAGAGGCGTACCGGGGTCTGGGAACGGCGGCTTCAGCAGCGGCAGCGCCCGCGTGGCACGCTTGATGGGGCCCGGCAGCTGGTTCCACGGCATGACGTCGGCCATCGCGGTCGCTTTGGGCCCGGCGACGATGCATGGCCGCAGCACGTACACCTCGAGATCGGACCCGCCCGCGATGTCGTCCAGCGCGGCTTCGCAGGCGGCCTTCTGCTCCGAGTAGTAGTGCTCCGGTGAACCGCGCGGCGGTACGTCTTCGGTGATCGGGACGGGGTTGTCGGAGTGATAGCCGTAGGCCGCCACCGACGACGTGTAGACGAGTCGGCGCGGTCGTTGC
The DNA here is from genome assembly GCA_963843135.1 of uncultured Actinomycetota bacterium. Lineage (GTDB taxonomy): Bacteria > Actinomycetota > Actinomycetes > Mycobacteriales > Mycobacteriaceae > Mycobacterium. The sequence goes on along the minus strand of CAWJJA010000008.1, from coordinate 451,130 downwards.
GCTGCCACCGTCGCCTCGAACACGTTGCGCGTGCCGGCAAGGTTGACCCGGGCGCTCTCCCGACGTGATCCCATGATGATGAAGGCCAGATGGATGACGACGTCGGCGTCGGCGACCAGCCGATCAACCTGATCACGCTCCGTGATGTCGCCCTGCCGGTACTCGGTCTTGGTCCAGCCCTGCACCGCCGGGTCGAACGGCCTGCGGGCCATCCCGATGATCCGGTCGACGCCGGGATCGCGTTCCAAATCGGTGACTGCCGAGATGCCGATTTCGCCCGTTGGACCGGTGACCGCGATGGTGAGTCCCATGCCGGTGGATGCCCGACTACGGGCAATCAGAAACCACGCCCGCAGCGCGGCATCTCCGGCCGTGAGTGTGCGGACTTCTCCGCCTGCGCGGCGTGTCGCGCACCGAACCGCACAGTCGTCAGACCAGCGCGCTATTCCGCGTCGGCGATTGCCTGCTTGGCCGCGTTGTAGCCGGGTACGAACGTGATGCCGGGTCCGCCGTGGCATCCGGCGCTTGCGAGGTAGAGGCCGTCGATCGGGATCGGTTGATCGACATAGCCTTTGGGCCCCGGCCGGTTGGGCCCGATTTGATCGGGGTGGATGAGCCCGTGGCAGTAGTCGCCGCCGGGTGCGCCGAACATGGTGCCCATGTGCTTGGGGGTGAATGTCGTGTGCTTCAGAATCAGGCTCTCGAAATTCGGGGCGAGCCGGGTGAGCTTGTCGATCACCCGCTGGCCCATCTCGGCTTTCATCTCCCCGTAGCTGGAGTCCGATTCCTCGATCGGGAACCACAGTGAGAACGCCGACGCCGCGTGCTTGCCTTCAGGTGCCAGGCCCGGATCGTTCACCGACGGTATCTGCAACGCGATGGACGGGTCGGCGGGCACGATGCCGCGTCGGCAATCCTCCCACTGCTGCTGCAATTCCTCTGGGGTGGAGAAGATTCCGATGTTCGACTGCATGGCGGGATCGTTGAGCAATTCGTACGGTGCCGCGAACTCGGGGATGCCGTCGAGCGCGAAGTGCATCTGCAGATAGCTGCCGTGATGGTCGATACGGGAGAACCGTTCCCGGATGTCGTCGGGTACCGCACCCGCGGAGACCAGTTGGTTCAGGGTGAGGTCAGGCGCCAGCCCGGAGATGACGATCGGGGCGGTGACGCTCGAGCCGTCCTCGAGGCGCACTCCGCTCACCCGGCCGTCGGCGACCTGGATCTCCTCGACCTTGGCGCGCAGCCGTAGTTCGCCGCCCGCAGAGGTGAACACGTCGCACAGGTGCGATGTCAACGCGCCGATGCCACCCTGCAGCTTCTTGACAAGCAGCGCGTTCTCGTCGGGCACGGCGAAGCCGTAAGCCAGCGCCGCCGCGGTGCCCGGGGTGGCAGGCCCGCGATAGGTGGTGTTGCACGCCAACAGCGAGAGCATGCCCCGCAGCGCGCCGTGCTTCTCGGTGTCCGGCAGATAGCGGTCGATGACATCGGTGACCGAGCCGAAGAGCAGGTCGGTGATGCTCGAGCGTTCGAATTCGTTTGTCGCGCAGGCATACATCTCGTCGAGCGTCTTTGGCGGCTGCCCGGCATCGAATCGTCCCAGCGCGCGGGTCGGCGCCTGACACCATGCCATCAATCCGGCCATGCCGTTGACGGCTTCGGCCCCGTGTACCTCGTTGATGTGCGTCATCAGCTTCATCGGGTCGGTGTAGTAGACGAGCGGTTCGTCGCCGACGCCGCGCAGGGACACCGACATCACGTCGAGGTCGACGGTCGGCAGCTGGTCGAGTCCGAGTTCGCGACTGACCACGGCCGCGGTCGGAATCTGCACCGACCCGGCGATCTCGAACTTGAAGCCGTCGAACAACTCGACGGTGGAGGCCATGCCGCCGGCGTACAGCTTGGAATCGAGGCAGAGCGTGCGCAGCCCCGCCTTCTGTAGGAGTGCGGCAGCGGTCAATCCGTTGTGTCCCGCGCCGACGACGATCGCGTCAAAGTCAGCCATGGGCTGAGGCTGGCACGCGCTCAACGTTTTGTCAATATTGACAAAACTTTCAGCTGATCCCTTTTCCCAGCGTGTTCAGCGCCGCCCGGGTCAGCCGCGACAATTCGGGCAGCGAGCGCTCCTGACCGAGCATCCACACCTCCATCGCCCCGAAGACCGCCGCCGCGATGCACCGCGCGGTGACGGCGATCTGCATGCGTTCGTCAGTGCCCGGCTCCGGCGGATCTTCCTCGGTGAGGTGCTGCTCGATCGCCTCGGCGAAGTCGGCCTCCACCTGGCGGATGTGCCGCACGATCCGGTCCGGTTCGATCTCCTGGGCGCGCAACGCGGCGGTCTGCGCGACCGCCCAGTCGTCGTACGGGCGCGCCATGATCGCCGAGTGCACCGATTCGATGATCGACTCGTCGCGGCTTCGCGCCGCCAACGCCGCGCGAAACCATTGCAGACCGGCGTAGTCGGCGAAGAGCAGATCGTGCTTGGAGGCGAAGTGCCGATAGAACGTCCGTAGCGACACCCCGGCGTCGGCCGCGATCTGATCGGCCGACGTGTCCTCGACACCCTGGGCGAGGAACCGCACCACCGCAGCCTGCCGCAGCGCCTCGCGGGTGCGCTCACTTCGTGCCGTCTGTGCGGGCCGGACCATTGGGAGAAAGTACCGCACGAAGTTATGTCAATATTGACAAAACTTTGGAGTCTGACGAGACTCGCTGCTCATGGTTTCGCTGATCATCCACTTGGTCCTGGCATTTGCGACGTTGGCATTCGTCGTCAGAACGAATCCGGCGATATTCGCGCGGGTCTCGTCGGGGCCGTCGGTGTCTGCACTCGAGCTCTTCTACTACGTCGTGGGAATCGCTTCGGTTGTCCTCGGCTACTACTTCAACAATCAGTACGTGGCGGAGTACGCGCCGGCCGCAGGGATGCACAACTTCATCTGGGGACCCGGGAGCTGGTCGGAGTTCATCGTGCTCGGCTACGACAACCCCGCCGCCAGTTCGGCCAGCCAGGATTACACCATCATGAGCCTGCTGCTGTTCCCCGTGTGGTCGATCATCGACGGGCGCCGACGCGGGATCAAACACGCATGGCTGTTCAGCTTGTTTCTGCTGTTCGCCAGCTCCGCATTCGCCTGGGCCTTTTACCTCGCCACGATCGAGCGCCGGCGCAGGCACCAGCAGACGGAGTCGACGCTGCAAACGGCGGTCTGATCGATCGGCGGCGGCATAGGGTGACCGGATGATCTCTGACGATCTGCGTAACCGCCGCCTCGCGGTGATCCGAGAACACATGGACACCGAGGTGACCAAGGAGTTCGACCGGACTCTGGCCACGTTCAAATCCGAATCCGGGGGACGCCCGCACTACGAGATCATGGCGACCGGTCAAGTCTTCGACGGCGACGACGAAGTCATGGGCTACTACCGAACCACCAGGACCGCCTTCCCGGACCAGCGCCACGACAATTCCCGCTTTCACGTCGCCGATGATGCCGTCATCGTCGAATTCGACCTGTTGGGAACCAATCTCGGCGAGTTCTACGGTCTGCCACCGACGGGTAAGTCGTTCCGGGTACCGATCATCGCGGTGTTCTACTTCGACGGCGACCGCGTCGTCAACGAACGCATCTACTTCGACTCGGCCAGCCTTCTCACCCAGATCGGGCGCGGCGAACTGCTGGCCTCGGCCGGTACGGGAGAACTGTGAAGATCCACCATCTCAATTGCGGGACGATGCACCCGTACGGCACACCGAGGATCGTCTGCCATGTCCTGCTCGTCGAAACCGGCAATGGTCTGGTGCTCGTCGATACGGGGTACGGCATGCAGGACTGCGACGACCACGCCCGGATCGGGCCGACCCGCCATCTTTTCAAGCCGGTGTTCGACCGCGACGAGACGGCGCTGCGACAGGTCGAGCGCCTCGGATTCACCCGCACCGACGTCCGCCATATCGTCGTCACGCATTTCGACATGGACCACATCGGCGGCATCTCCGACTTTCCCGACGCGCAGATTCACGTGACCTCCGCCGAAGTGCAGGGCGCGGTGCGAGATCCGTCGTTCCGGGAGAAGACCCGCTTTCGCGCCCCCCAATGGGCGCACGGACCCAAGATCGTCGAGCACGACCCAGCCGGCGAGAAATGGCGGGGATTCGCCGCCGCCAAGGAACTCGACGAGATCGCACCGGGCATCGTGTTGGTGTCGCTGCCCGGCCATACCCGGGGACACGCGTGCATCGCCGTCGACGCGGGACACCGCTGGGTACTGCACTGCGGGGACGCCTACTACCACCCGGGCACCCTGGACGGACATTCGAAGGTGCCGCGCCCGATAAAGGTCATCGAGCCCCTGCTCGCATTCGATCGAAAGAAGGTGGCGGACAACCACGCTCGCCTGACCGAGCTGTACCGGCGTCAGGAGCCCGACCTGTTGATGGTCTGCGCGCACGACGCGACCTCGTTCGAAGAAGCGAAGGCAACGGCGTAGCCATGCGCGCCGTCGTCATCACCAAGCACGGTGATCTCTCGGTCCTCGAGGTCCAGGAGCGGCCCGATCCGCCGCCGCCTTCGGCGGGCGAGGTGCGCGTCGCAGTGCGCGCCGCGGGCGTGAACTTCGCCGACCATCTCGCCCGTGTCGGCCTGTACCCCGAGGCCCCCAAACCGCCGTGCGTGGTCGGTTACGAGGTGTCGGGCACGATCGAGGCGGTCGGTGCCGGTGTCGACGCCGCTCGCGTCGGCGAACGGGTGTTGGCCGGCACGCGCTTCGGCGGCTACGCCGAGATCGTGAACGTCAAGGCCGTCGACACGGTGTCGTTGCCGGACGCGCTGACCTTCGAGCAGGGCGCCGCTGTGCCGGTCAACTACGCGACCGCGTGGGCCGCGTTGTACGGGTACGGATCGGTCCGGGCGGGTGAACGGGTGCTCATCCACGCGGCGGCGGGCGGCGTCGGCATCGCGGCCATCCAGCTCGCCAAGCCCGCAGGAGTCGAGATCCACGGCACCGCGTCACCGGGCAAGCATCGAGCGCTCACCGAGATGGGTGTGGATCGCACCATCGACTACCGGCGCGACGGCTGGTGGAAGGATCTGCCGAAGTACGACATCGTGCTCGACGCCATCGGCGGAGCGTCACTGCGCCGCTCGTACAGCCTGCTGCGGCCCGGCGGAAGACTGGTCGGGTACGGCATCTCGGCGTTGCAGCAGGGCGAGAAGCGCTCCCTGCGCACGGTCGTGCCGCAAGCTGCTGCCGATGCTGCGCGGATTCAACCTGATGAAACAGCTCTCGGAGTCCAAGGCCGTCATCGGCCTCAACATGCTGGCGCTGTGGGACGACCGGGGCACCCTCGAGCCGTGGATCGGTCCGCTGTCGGCGGCGCTGACCGACGGCGTCGTGAACCCGGTAGTGCATGCCGCCGTGCCGTTCGACAACGCGCGGGAGGCTCACCGCATCCTGGCCGCGCGCGAGAATGTCGGCAAGGTGGTGCTGGTCCCCTAGGCCGGTGTGACCGGATCCACCGCTGGCTGCCGTTTGATGCGCGACGACAACTGTCCGAGGGCGTTGCCGAACGTGCTGATGACCCCGTAGCCATGCGTGGGCGCGACCCTGGCGACGGTGTCCAAGAGGTATGCGTCGGGCCCGATGAGGATTCGGCCCTTGCCCTTCTCCACGCCGCGGTGAATTTTCGCGGCGGCCTTCTCGGGCTCAGTCATCGCGACCGCCGCGAAGTCCTTTGCCATCTTCTCCCGGTCGACGCCATCGGGACCTTCCTGGAATCGGGCGTTGTGGACGATGTTGGTGTTGATCCCGCCTGGATGCACGGCGATGGCCGTGACGCCGGTGCCGCGCAGTTCGTGACGCAACGAATCGGTGAATCCGCGGACCGCGAACTTGGCTGCGGAGTAGGCGCTTTGGTTCGGCACGGCGAGCAGTCCGTACACGCTGGAGGTGTTCACGATGGCGCCTTCGTCCTGCTCGATCAGGATGGGCAGGAACGCCCGGGTGCCGTTGACGACGCCGTGGAAGTTGATGTCCCACAGCCAGTCGTCGTCCTCGACGACTGCCTGACTGACGGTACGGGCGACCGCCACGCCCGCGTTGTTGAACACCGCACCGATCGGGTTGGGCGCCCACTCGCGGACCTCGGCGGCGAAGGCGTGTTGGTCCTGCGCATCACGAACATCCAGCACGCGTACCAGCGACGGCCCTTCCAGCAGGGCGTCGGTCTCCTTGAGACCTTCCTCATTCACGTCGGCGATGACCACCGCGCAGCTGTGCGCCGAAAGTCGTTGCGCCAGCGCGCGGCCGATACCGGATGCGGCGCCGGTGATGACGACGGTGCGGCCGCTCAGGGTGCGCTTGGACTTGCTCATGGGTTCTCCTCGTCGACGGTGCGCCGCCAACCCCCAACGGGCTCCATGGCCTCAAGTCGCGATGCAGTACCGGCAGCATAACGGCCTGCTCCGACGGGGCGCAGCAACTGCCCTCGCGGGGCAGCGTCGATGGTACGCGAGGAGTACCGAATAGCTATCGGCTGCTCATTCCGGTGGCCAGGGCCGGGATCGAACCGGCGACCTTCCGCTTTTCAGGCGGACGCTCGTACCAACTGAGCTACCTGGCCGGAAGGCACCGGTCTTGTCGAGAACCGAAGTGCCTCGGCAATAACTGGCGACCCTGACGGGACTCGAACCCGCGACCTCCGCCGTGACAGGGCGGCGCGCTAACCAACTGCGCCACAGGGCCTTACTTTTGCGGCTCCATCGTACGTGTCGCCGCGCGTACCCCCTACGGGATTCGAACCCGCGCTACCGCCTTGAAAGGGCGGCGTCCTAGGCCGCTAGACGAAGGGGGCCAGCCGAATCTCTCCGGGGTACTCACAACGCTGTGACGCTGGGAGCCTCGATAGCTTAGGGTACCGGCACCCTAATCCTCAAACGCGACGCCGCCGGACGGCACGCCAGTCTCCTGATCGCATCGCACGCCCCCGTAGCTCACTTGGAAGAGCAGCGGACTTTTAATCCGCAGGTACGGGGATCGAGCCTCCGCGGGGGCACCAAAAGGCACCAACCGTGTGAGACGACCGTCGTCGCGTCCTCACGCCGCGCAGATCGGCGGTGCCTGGTCCGGCAGCCCCAGCAAGTCGAAGTAGCTCTGCCCCAGTGCGATGTCCCGGAAAGCGTTGTCGCTGAGGTACTTGTTGATCCGACTGGTCACGTCGAGTTCTTCCGCATAGACCGAGAAGTCCTTCTTTCTCGCAGCCACGAAGTCCGTTCCCGGCAGGATGCGCGATGAGTACTGGTCGAGGAAGGGAACGTATTGATTCCTGATCGATTCGTCGGAGAAGTACAAATCCTCGAGGACCCGCCAACTGATATCCAGGTAGAGATTCGGGTGCTGGTCCATGAGGCGCCGGAGGGTGTCGATGTGCAGCGCCGGGTCGATCGTCGTCAGCTCATTGGACAGGCCCATATGTGGCCAGACGATCTTGTTGTCGGGATACAGGGTCAGCGCTGCCTCCATCAGAAAGAGGTACCTCAGCGGTTCGGCATCGTTGCCCAAATCGGAATGGATGGTTATCGGCATGTCACGCCGGCGGAGCTCATCCATGAACGGCCACCAGGAAATGATGTCGCCGAGTGAAGCCGGTCGCGCCTGGTTACCCCACAGCGCCTGCTTGATCAGGTTCAACTCGCCCATCCATCTGAACTTGCCCGGGTACGCCGCGTCGAGCTGGTGCATCTGGTCGAGAATGCCTGCAGGGTTGGCCAGATCGGGAAACGTCATCGACAGGGTGAGCCGAACCCCATCGATCGTGGTTTGCGCGACATCGTGTGCGTTTTCGACGTCGTTCTTCATGCTGGGCACGACCGGTGTCCCTAGGCAGTCGAGGTAGTAGGTGCACGATGAGTCCACCGGCAGGATCTGTCCGATGCCGTAGATGCTCACGAAACGAACGCCGGTCTTCCTCCAGTAGTCGCCCATCTCCGCCAGCGGTATTCCCGGCCCGCCGAATGGACGAAGGTGGAGGTGGCTGTCGACCACCGAGGTGTACGGCTGAGTTTTCCGGTCGAAGCAACCGGCGTCCGCGAGCGCAGGACCCGCCCAAGCGCAGGTGGCGACGACTGTGGCTGTCGTCGCCGCCAGGGCCCGCCACTTCCGCATTCCGCCTCCTGCGGGGGTCGTACGCCGGTCGTATCTTCCCGGCCATCGCGCTGTGTACACGCAGGGAAGGTGGCTGAAATGCTGCCACAGGCGGTCGATTCACATGCGCCAGTTCGCGCGGCCACGAGGTGATCTCACGATGTGCCCTACCGGCAGACCCGGCGACCGGTATCCCCCGATTCAGCCGGGCTGGTTTCCCGATCCCCAGAACCGTTGTCAGATTCGCTATTTCGACGGCGCAATCTCGACTCACCACATTGTCCGTCGGTAGGTCTCAGACCTTCGGCGAGTAGTAGTGCGGGTCGTCGCGGTACTCGACGGGCGGCAGATTACGCGCCGGGGTTTCGACCAGCGGCGAGTCGGCGGGGAGCCGGCCGGTCGCGCGGTCCCAAGCCGAACGCTTTCGCGGGTGCATCACCATGCGCTTGGGCAACAGCTTGACGATCCGGTACACCACCTTGCCGAACAGTCGGTGCAGCCGCTCGCTGGCGGGGCGACCAGCTGTAGCCCATCAGTTCGCGCACCGGGGGGTCGAACAGCCCGACGGTGGTGAAGTTGAAGAACTTCTGCATCCCTGCGACGTTGAGCCGCCATAACCAATCAGGCATCCACTCCATTGACGGATGCTTGGTCATCGAGGACAGGTCGAGCACCTCGCGTGCGGCCCAGTTGTTCTCTAACACGTTGTGGCACATGTGATCCCAGTACTTCTGGAAGTCCTCCCACGACGCAGGTACCGGGCGCATGCTCATGCCGTACATCCGGTACCACGTGATGTGTTCGTCGAAGAGCTGGCGCTTCTGCGCCTCGGTGAGACCGCCACCGAGCCATTCGGCGGCCAACAGCGTCGACTTGAAGAACGTCGCGTGCGCCCAGTAGAAGACGTCGGGGTTCAGTGCGCTGTACCGGCGGCCCTGATCGTCGACTCCCTTGATGCCGATGTGATAGTCGCGGACCTGCGCCCCGGTCCTGGGCGCACGGTCACCGTCGAACACCACACCGCCGATCGGATACACAGAGCGGTACAGCCGCGGCATCCGCTCCATGAAGAAGATCGAGTGCTGCTGCACGGCCGCGCCCAACTGCGGATGCATGTTCTGCATCGAACCCGCCCATGGACCCTGCAGCATTCCGGTCCACTTCCCGAAGTACTTCCAGGTCAGCGAGTCGGGTCCCAGCGGCTGCGGCGGGGCGTCATATCCGCCCGACGTAACCGGGCATCCCGCCGCCACAGCGGCGCCATCTGGGCTCGCCGGGCGTGCCGCAGACGTATCTTGAGTCACTGATGAACTTCCCATCCAGTCAGAATGACCTATTCTGACTACAGGCGTTGTCACAATGGAGTCTAGGAGGGATGTGCCTTCGGGTCAACGACGGGGCCGGTGGTCCGGTGTGCCGCTGCAGGACCGTCAGGCGTTGCGCCGCGACGAACTGATCGCCGCCGGCGTCGCATGTCTGGGCAGTGCGCAGGGTCCTGACCTGACGGTGCGCGCGGTGTGCCGCTCGGCCGGACTCACCGAGCGCTACTTCTACGAGAGCTTCACCGACCGCGACGAGTTCGTCCGCGCGGTCTACGACGACGTCTGCGCGCGAGCGATGTCGGCACTGACGACGGCGAAGACACCCCGCGATGCGGTGGAGCGGTTCGTCGCGCTGATGGTCGACGACCCGGCGCGCGGCCGGGTGCTGCTGTTGGCACCCGCGAAGGAGCCCGTGCTGACCCGGTCGGGCGCGGAGTGGATGCCGAGTTTCATCGAACTGTTGCAGCACAAGCTGACTCGCATCGGCGATCCCGCCCAGGCGGCGATGGTCGCCACCGGGCTGATCGGCGCGCTGACGGCGTTGTTCACCGCCTACTTGAACGGCAGCCTGACAGCGACACGCGAACAGTTCATCGACTACTGCGTGGAGATGCTGATGAGCCGGGTGTCGAGCTACTGAGCCTTACTCGTCGGGCGTGGAGACCTCTTCGAGCGATGATTGTTCCTCTTCCGCGGCCTGCTTCTCGGCCTTCGACTTGGCCGCGCCGCCGAGCGGACTCGCCACGGACGCACCGGGATTCGTGGCCGTGGCATAGGCGCCGCTGCAGTTCAGCACGACGTTCACCTGGCCGCCGTCATCGACGCCGTCGCGCAGGAACGATGCGTCGTAGGCGTTGGTGACGATGCAGTCGCCCTCGTCGAGCTTGTCACCGAACCGCGACGCGATCGCCGCAGTACCGCCGCTGTCCGAAATCGCCGTCTGGGCATCTGCGTACGTCTCGCCCACGACATCCGGGGCGGCTGCAGCGGTACCGGCCCCGAACAACACCGCCGAGGCCGCGGCGGCGGCAACCACCGGCCCGGCCCCTACAACGATGAGCTTCTTCACGTGCGCCCGACCTCCACTGTCCGTGTTTCCATACAGCTGTTGGCCGTAGCTTATTGCCTCGCCGCGTACGCCGCTACCGCTCGCGAAGAAACTCGCCCGGAGTAACCGCTTGGCGCGTTTCGGTTCCTTCTTGTCGGCGGCTTCCTGCTCGACCCCGGTCACAAACCCCCGATTGACCGTGAGTGAGGCGTTGCGGATGTGTGATGCGGGACGACTTGAATGTCACCGGGGTACACAGATATATTGAGTGCAACCAACAGGTACAGATATTTTGGGAGAGCCATGCCGAAGGAACTGACCGACCTGCAGCTGCTCCGCGAGCTCGAGCCAGTGGTCGAGAAGAACATCAACCGGCACCTGTCGATGCGCAAGGACTGGAACCCGCACGACTACGTCCCGTGGTCCGACGGCAAGAACTATTACGCCCTCGGCGGCAAGGACTGGCATCCCGAGCAGTCCAAACTGTCCGAAGTCGCCCAGGTGGCGATGCTGACCAACCTCCTCACCGAGGACAACCTGCCGTCCTACCACCGCGAGATCGCGATGAACTTCAGCATGGACGGGCCGTGGGGTTGGTGGGTCAACCGCTGGACCGCCGAGGAGAACCGCCACGGCATCGCGCTGCGCGACTACCTCGTCGTCACCCGCGCAATCGATCCGGTCGAGCTCGAGCAGCTGCGCATCGAGCAGGTGACCCGCGGCTTCTCCCCGGGCCAGAACCAGCAGCTGGCAGTCGAGGCGGACCTGTTCGCCGACTCCCTGTTCGACTCCGTCACCTATGTGACGTTCCAGGAACTGGCGACCCGCGTGTCGCACCGCAACACCGGCAGGGCGTGCAACGAGCCCATCGCCGACCAGCTGCTGCAGCGCGTCTCCGCCGACGAGAACCTGCACATGATCTTCTACAGAGATGTCTCGGCTGCCGGGTTTGATATGGCGCCCAACCAGGCGATGCGCTCGCTGCACAAGGTGCTGACCCACTTCAGGATGCCGGGCTACACGATCCCGGACTTCCGGCGTAAGGCGGTCACCATCGCCTCCGGCGGTGTCTACGACCCGCGCATCCACCTCGACGACGTGGTGATGCCGGTGCTGAAGAAGTGGCGCATCTTCGAGCGCACCGACTTCACCGGCGATGGCGCGCGCATGCAGGAAGAACTGGCCGCTCACGTCGCGGAACTCGAGGAGACCTGCGTGAAGTTCGAGGTCGCCAAGCAGCGCAGGCTCGAGCGCATCGCGAAGGTGGCCGAGAAGAAGGCCGCCAAGAACCTCCTGGTGGGGTCATCGGCGTCCTAGACCGACGCTCGCCCCGCGCTGCAGATCGGTCCCATCGCACTACGCAGCCCGGTCGTGCTCGCGCCGATGGCGGGCGTCACCAACGTCGCCTTCCGCACGCTGTGCCGGGAATTGGAGCTGTCCAGAGCCGGCACGGTCAGCGGTCTCTACGTATGCGAAATGGTGACTGCGCGGGCGCTGGCCGAACGCCATCCGGCGACCATGCACATGGTCACCTTCGCCGACGACGAGAGCCCACGATCGCTTCAGCTCTACTCCGTCGACCCGGAGAACACGTTCGCCGCGGCGCGCATGATCGCCACCGAGGGCCTTGCCGATCACATCGACATGAACTTCGGCTGCCCGGTTCCCAAGGTCACCAAGCGCGGTGGCGGGGCGGCGCTGCCGTTCAAACGCCGACTGTTCTCCCAGATCGTCGCCGCCGCGGTGCGCGCCACCGAAGGCACGGACATCCCCGTGACGGTGAAATTCCGCATCGGAATCGATGATTCTCATCACACCCACCTCGACGCCGGCCGGATCGCCGCCGAGGAGGGCGCCGCCGCCATCGCGCTGCATGCCCGCACCGCCGCGCAGCGATACTCCGGCGAAGCCGACTGGGAACAGATCGCTGCACTGAAACAGCACGTCAGCACGGTTCCTGTGCTGGGCAACGGTGACATCTTCGAAGCCGGCGATGCGCTGGCGATGATGGATGCGACCGGTTGCGACGGAGTGGTCATCGGCCGGGGCTGCCTTGGTCGGCCCTGGCTGTTCGCCGAACTGTCGGCGGCCTTCACCGGAATGCCTGTGGCGACGCCGCCGACGCTGGGCCAAGTCGCGGCCATCATCGCGCGGCACGGCGAACTGCTCGCGGCCCATTTCGGCGAGGACAAGGGCATGCGCGACATCCGCAAGCACGTCGCCTGGTACCTGCACGGCTTCCCCGCCGGTGCCGACCTGCGGCGGTCGTTGGCGCTGGTCAAGACGCTGACGGAACTGCGGGCTCTACTCGCGAACCTCGACCCGGAGATCCCGTTTCCCGCCGCGGCAACGGGGCCGCGCGGGCGGCAGGGATCACCCGCCGCGGTGGCTCTGCCCGACGGCTGGCTAACAGATCCCGACGACTGCACGGTGCCTGCGGGCGCGGAGGTCATGAACTCCGGAGGCTGATTCGTCGCGGTTCGTCTCGGGGCCGTCTCTAACCTGAGACGGACTCGACATCACATCTCTCAGGATGTCTCAGTACGATATGAGTCTCGTTTGTATTGGGCTCCAGCGTCGGAGCCGCGCAGGATGCCGTGACCTGGAAGGAAGCGCTGCGCATACCGGGGCGCAGCGTCGCGCACGGAGGTCGAAGAGTCGGAGGCCCGTAGAAGCATGAGTGACGGCGACAGCGCCACTCCTGGCCGCCATGGCCAGGGTGACTCGTCGGCACGAGACGGCTCCTCCGATGCCTACCCATGGCTTACCCGAGGCGCCCGGCCATCGCCAGGCGCCGCGCCGTGGGAGCGCACACATGTCGCCGACGACGGCGAAGCAACCCCCGCTCCGACAGCCGGCAACCACACCGACGGGGTCTCCGTCGCCGACCTGATCGCCAAACTGAACGGCGATAGCGCCGTACCCGCGGAACTGAAGCAACACCGGTCCGAATTCGGCTCACCGCCTCCGGCCCCGCCGCCCCCGCCAACAGAGATCATCGACGCCGTGCCCGCGCATGCGCGCCACGAGCCACCCGTCGAGCCCGCCTACGACGCGGATGCCGACAGCCCGGACACCGAGGTCATCCCCGTCATCGGAGCCCGGGCGGCCGACCTGCCCGATCTGGCGTTGGCCCACCGGCATGATCGTGTCCCGCCGTCACACATCGGCAGGGGTTATCGAGCGCCCGATCAGCGTTCCCCGCGTCGGGGACGGCGCAAGTCGATGATTGCCGGCCGTGCGATTACCGCCGTGATCGCGGTGCTGGCGCTTGCGCTGACCGGCGGGGCGTGGCAATGGCAGTCGGCCAAGAACAACATGCTCAACCGGGTCTCCGCGCTCGATCCCGATTCCCGCGACATCGTCGACCCGAACGCACAGTTCGGCGACGAGAACTTCTTGATCGTCGGCGTGGACAGCCGCATGGGCGAAAACGTCGAAATGGGGGCGGGTACCACCGACGAGGCAGCAGGCGCGCGGTCGGACACCGTGATGCTTGTGAACATCCCCGCGAACCGTGAACGCGTTGTGGCGGTGTCGTTTCCGCGAGACCTGTCCATCGAGCCGATGCAGTGCGAACCATGGGACCCAAAGACCGGCCAGTACGGGCCCATTACCGATCCCGAGTCGCCGATGTACGGCGCCGATAAGGTGCACACCGAGTACAAGCTGAATTCCGCGTATGCCGTCGGTGGACCGAAGTGTCTGGTGAAGGTCATCCAGAAGTTGTCGGGGTTGTACATAAACCGTTTCATGGCAGTGGATTTCGCCGGATTCTCGAAGATGGTCGATGCGCTGGGCGGTGTGGAGGTGTGCAGCACCACCCCGCTGGAGGATTACGAGCTGGGCACCGTGCTGCCCAATGCCGGACGACAGAGAATCGACGGCCACACCGCACTCCAGTATGTGCGGGCCCGACAGGTCACGACCGAATCCAACGGCGACTACGGCCGGATCAAGCGTCAGCAGCTGTTCTTGTCCTCACTGTTGCGCTCGATGATCTCCAAGGAAGTGTTCTTCTCGCTGTCCAAGCTCAACAACGTCGTCAACATGTTCATCAACGACAGCTATGTCGACAACATGGACACCAAGGACCTCGTCACCCTGGGTCAGTCGGTTCAGGGCATCGCCGCGGGCCGCATCACCTTCCTGACCGTGCCGACCACGGGATACATGGACGAGTACGGCAACGAGCATCTTCGCGTGGAAGACAACCGGGCCATCTTCGACGCGATCATCAATGACGATCCGTTGCCCGAGGAGAAGAACGCCGACAACACCCCGGTGCCCGGCACTCCGGAGAGTCACACCCAGACACCAAGTCAGGACGCAGTTTCGGCGACTGACCTCGTCGACACGATCACGACCAATCCGAACGACATCACCGTGCAGGTGTCGAACTCGACCGGCGAGGACGGGTTGGGACAGACCGCCGCCGGCGAACTGCAGACGCACGGTTTCAACGTCATCTCACCCGACGACTACCCCAGTCCGCTCGACACGACGACAGTGTTCTTCTCACCCGGTAACGAGCAGGCCGCGGCGACCGTCGCCTCGTCCTTCCCCAACTCGACGATCGAACGGACCACCAACCTCGGCGGCGTCGTACAGGTGGTGCTCGGCAGCGACTTCTACTCGGTGACCTCGCCACCCTCGAGTGGGTCTCCGGTGCAGGTCCACGTGGGTCACAGCACCGAAAGCACGCCGACCGATCTGCCAGAGGATCTGACGGTCACCAACGCTGCGGACACCACCTGCGAATAGTCCCGGCAGCGTGGCTTTGTGGGTCATTTGGGCATGTGTCATTCACCTGGCGTTCACCCTGCACGTCGTGACGTTGTCGCTGTCCAGACCGTAGGGTGGAGACATGCGAACCGCGTACCACGACCAGTTGGATCAGCTAACTGGACAGCTCGGGGACATGTGTGGGCTGGCCGGCGCAGCGATGGAGCGTGCAACCCAAGCCCTGCTGCAGGCCGATCTCGTCCTGGCCGAACAGGTGATCGGCGACCACGAGCAGATCGTCGCGATGAGTGCGCGCGCCGAGGAGGCCGCGTTCGTGCTTCTCGCCCTGCAGGCACCAGTCGCGGGTGATCTCCGATCGATCGTCACTGCGATCCAGATCGTGGCCGACGTCGATCGGATGGGCGCCCTGGCACTGCACGTCGCCAAGATCGCGCGGCGCCGTCATCCCCAGCATGTCCTGCCCGAAGAGGTCAACGGTTACTTCGCCGAAATGGGCCGGGTAGCAGTTGAATTGGGCAACAGCGCCCAAGAGGTGTTGCTCACCCGCGATCCGGAGAAGGCCGCGCGGATCAGCGAGGAAGACGATGCGATGGATGATCTGCATCGCCATCTCTTCACTGTGCTGATGGACCGCGAGTGGAAGCACGGGGTCACCGCCGCGGTCGATGTGACGCTGCTGTCGCGCTTCTACGAACGCTTCGCCGATCACGCGGTCGAGATCGCACGGCGGGTCATCTTCCAGGCCACCGGCAATCTTCCCGAAGGGGACCAGCTCGCTTCGCGCTGAAGCCAATCCAAGCAAACGAAGCAAAAGCCCCCGAGCAAATCGGGGACTTTTGGCGTTTCGACTTGAGTGTCGTCCGGCGAATCAGCGGTTGGCGCCGTAGCGTTAACCGAAGCGGCCGGAGATGTAGTCCTCGGTCGCTTTCTGCGTGGGATTGGAGAAGATCTTCTCGGTTACGTCGATCTCTACGAGCCGACCTGGCTTACCGGTGGCCTCGAGGTTGAAGAACGCCGTCTGATCGCTGACCCGGGCCGCCTGTTGCATATTGTGCGTGACAATGACGATTGTGTAGTCCTGCTTGAGCTCTGAGATCAGATCCTCGATCGCCAACGTCGAAATCGGATCCAGCGCTGAGCATGGCTCGTCCATCAGCAGCACGTCGGGTTGCACTGCGATGGCACGCGCAATGCACAATCGCTGCTGCTGCCCGCCGGACAGACCGCCGCCGGGCTTGTCCAGCCGGTCCTTGACCTCGTTCCACAGGTTTGCGCCCTTGAGTGACCTTTCGGCGACCTCGTCGAGGATCTTCTTGCTGCGGGTTCCCTGCAGCTTCAGCCCCGCCACCACGTTGTCTCGAATCGACATGGTGGGGAATGGGTTCGGCCGCTGGAACACCATGCCGATGGTCTTGCGGACACTCACCGGGTCGATGCCCGAAGCGTAGATGTCCTCGCCGTCCAGCAGCACCGAGCCTTCCACCCGGGCGCCGGGCAGCACTTCGTGCATGCGGTTGAGAGTGCGCAGCACCGTCGATTTTCCGCAGCCAGAAGGGCCGATGAAGGCTGTGACACTTCGCGGTGTGACAGACAAACCCACGTCGGCTACGGCGTGGAACGAACCGTAGTAGATGTTGAGGTCTTTCAGATCCAGCCGCTTGGCCATGAGGCTCCTAAACTCTGTTCCGCGTCAGGTATCGGTTGATGAATGCAGCGCCGATGTACAGCGACGCGATGATCAAGATCAGGGTCAGCGCGGCACCCCATACCCGCAGCGCGCCTGCGGCTTCCGGGTTGACCAGTTCGGTGTATATCAGCAGCGGCAGCGACGCCATATTGCCTTCGAATGCGTCGAAGTTGATCGATCGGCTGTAGCCGACGAGCACCAGCACCGGAGCCGTCTCGCCCATAACCCTTGCCAAGGCGAGCAGGATTCCGCTGATCATGCCCGGTAGTGCGGTGGGCACCACGACGCGCGCGATGGTCTTCCATTTCGGAATTCCCAACGCGTAGGACGCTTCTCGCAACTCATCGGGCACGAGTTTCAGCATCTCCTCGGTGTTGCGCACGACAACAGGAAGCATCAGCAGTACCAATGCCAGCGAAACGGCGAAGGCGCTCTGCTCGAAGCCCAGGGTCGCAATCCACAACGCGAAGATGAATAGCGCGGCCACGATCGACGGCACACCGGCGAGGATGTCGACCATGAACGTGGTGACCTTGGCGAACCGGCCCCGACCGTATTCGACCAAATACACCGCTGCCATGACGCCCAACGGAACGGAGAGCACGGCGGCGATGGCCGCTTGAATGAGGGTGCCGTAAATCGCGTGGTAGACGCCACCGGCAAACTCTTCCGGCAAGACGCCCGCCAGGGAGTTGGTCCACCATTTCGATGAGGTGATCGCGGTGATGCCCCTGGCCAGCACGGTGTAGATCAGCCAGACCAAAGGGATCATCGCCACCACGAACGATGCCGTGAACAGTGTTGTCGCGAGGCCGTTCTTGAGCTTGCGACCGGTGCTGACCGGGTGGAAGGTGGGGGCCTTCACCGGCTGGTCGAGTGTTGCCGTCATCCTCCACTGACCCTTCCGCCGGCCGCTGCCCGGGCCAGCGCGTTGACCACGAACGTCAGCCCGAAGAGCACGAAGCCGGCCGCGATGTAAGCGCCTGTCGGCAGTGGCGCGCTGAACTCCGCTGCTGCCGAGGCGATCTTGGATGCGAACGTGTATCCGCCGTCGAAAAGTGACCAGTGGCCTGCTTGAGCAGCCGTGCGCAGAATGATCAGGATCGCGATCGTCTCACCGAGCGCGCGGCCCAAACCGAGCATCGACGCCGCAATCATGCCGCTGCGGCCGTATGGAAACACGGTCATCCGGATCACTTCCCATTTGGTCGCACCGAGAGCCTGCGCGGCCTCGACATGGCCGCGCGGGGTGAGCGCGAAGACCTCGCGAGTGACCGAAGTGATGATGGGAAGGATCATCACCGCCAGCACGATTCCCGCGGTGAAGATGGTTCCGCCACCCGCCAGCGACACGTTGCCGTCCGAGAACAGGAAGAACCAGCCGAGGTTCTCGTTGAGGAACGTCGCCACCGGTGTCAGCCAAGGAGCGAGCACGAAGATGCCCCACAGACCGAAGACGATGGACGGCACCGCCGCCAATAGATCCACGAGCATCGCGAACGGGCGGGCCAACCGCTTCGGCGCGTAGTTGGTCAAGAAGGCAGCGATGCCGATCGCGACCGGTACGGCTATGACCAAGGCGAACACCGAACTGAGCACAGTGACCATGAACAGGTCGCGGATGCCGAAGCGCAGGTTGTCCGAGTCACTGGTGAGAAACTCCGTGCTGAAAAGGAAGTTGGCCTGATTGGCCTGCAGCGACGGGATCGCCTTGATGATCAGGAACAGGGCCATCAACGCGATGGCGCCGATGATGGTGGCGCCGGCGGCGATCGCGATGGACTTGAAGACGGTGTCACCCCAACGTCCGTCGCCGTGCCGCAACGCTGATCCCCTCCCGGGTTTCGTTGACATTTCGGGATTATCCCCGTCCCGCTGTGGGCTCGCCGGCTTTACCGACGAGCCCACGTCGGTCGAATCTGGTGTCACAGCCATGGGTAGGTGACGACTACGTCTTCGCGTTGATCGCGTCGACGGCCTCGGTCAGACGGGTCTTGAATGCCTCGGGCACCGGAATGTATCCGTTCTCCTCGAGACCGGTCTGGCCGTTACCAAGAGCCGAGTGCAAGAACGCCTTGACAGCAGTGGCCACCTCAGCGTCGGGGTACTGCGAGCACACGATCTCGTATGTCGCGAGCACGATCGGGTACGAACCCGGCTCCGTCGGCATATAGAACGACGTTGTGTCGAGCACCAGGTCGTTGCCCTCACCTTTGAACTTCACCCCGTCGATGGCCACGCCCGCCGATTCGGTACTCAGCTCAACCGGCTCCGGCCCTGCCGAGGTGACGATCTTGGCGATGGAGAGGTTCTGAGACTTGGCGAACGACCATTCGTTGTAGGTGATCGACCCCGGGGTGCCCGCGATGGCCGCCGAGGTACCCTCGTTGCCCTTGGCGCCTTCACCGACCCCACCGGCAAAGGACTTGCCCGCACCCTTGCCCCACGCACCGTCCGACGCCGCGTCCAAGTACTTCTGGAAGTTGTCCGTCGTACCCGACTCGTCGCTGCGGAAGATCACGTTGATGGGCTCGGCCGGGAGCGATGCGCCCTCGTTCAAAGCCTTGATCTCGGGGGCGTCCCAGGTGGTGACGGTGCCATTGAAGATCTTGCCCAGGGTTGGGCCGTCGAGGACCAGGCCGTCGACGCCGGCGACGTTGTACGTGACCGCGATGGGTCCGAACACCGCGGGCAGGTTCCAGGCGTCGCTGCCTCCGCAGCGTTCCTTGGCCTTGTCGTACTCGCCCTTGTCCGCGCTCAAAGGCGAATCCGAGCCGCCAAAGTCGGTCTGGCCGCCGAGGAATTCGGATACACCGGCGCCCGAACCGCTCGAGGTGTAGTTGAGGGTGAAGCCGGGACAGTCCTTCTCGTAGGCGTTGATGAACCGCGTCATCGCGTTAGCCTGCGCCGACGAGCCGCTGGCCTTGAGTGATTCCTTACCGCCGCAGTCACCGGCCGGTGCCGACCCGCTGTCTGATCCCGATCCCGAAGAGGTGTTGTTGTCACTACCGCACGCCGACAGCAGCAAGCTGCCGGCGGCCAGCAGGCTGAGGGCGGCACCAGTTCGTTTGGCCTTCACGAAGCTCCTTCAAGATTGTGGTTGCGAATATGCGCACAGTCATGCGAAGTCGACGGAACCAGTCCGCCGAGCAGACTCAAAGCTGCTCGGCACAAAACCTAGGTGCATGCCGTGAACTTCCGCCCTCCTAGCGGTGAACGGAAGATGAACCGAGCGGGGGGTTAGGCGAACAAATCCGCAGCCCACCTTGACCTTTCAGTATTATCCCAGTAATGATTGAGTCAATATCAACTGAGGTATGGGGTTCTGCCAGGTACCGCACAGCTATCCACGCTGCCTTGGCCGATCCGGGGCGCCTCGCCATCGTCGATCGGCTCTTGTTCGGAGACGCGTCTCCCTCGGAGCTTCAACTGTTGCTGTCCATGACTTCGAACCTCCTGTCGCACCATTTGAAGACGCTGGAGTCAGCCGGCCTAGTTCGCCGAACACGCTCCGAAGCCGATGGAAGGCGCACATACATAAGACTGAACACCGAGGCGCTGGAAGCGATGGTGCCGACAGCCTCGAGCCGCGCCGGCCGTGTGCTCTTCGTATGCACGAATAACTCCGCCCGTAGCCAGCTGGCGGTTGCCATCTGGAATCGGCACAGCTCTGTGCCTTCGGCATCAGCCGGCACCCATCCAGTCGCTGCGATTCACCCCGGCGCTGTCGCCGCCGCAAACCGCAGTGCATTGCTGTTGCGCCCCTCGGCGCCGGCCCATATCGAGAACGTTCTCGAGCGAGGAGACCTGATTGTTGCAGTCTGTGACAACGCACACGAGGAACTGCCTCCGGACTCTGCACGCATTCATTGGTCGATACCGGACCCCGGCCGAACGGGCACACGGATGGCGTTCGACCACACGATCGACGTTCTCACCGCCCGAATTGCCCGGCTAGCGCCCATGGTGCAAGCCATCTAGCGAGGAGTTCACCCATGACAGATAACACCATGTCCGCACCACTGCCTGAAGTGCTGCCGTCCGTGGCTCCGAACTCGGTAGCCTCGCGCGCGCCGACAACGGTGCGCTGACCGTAGCCGCCAGCCACCACGACGAAATCATCACGCGCACCTTGGATTTCGTTCTCGTCGTCGTAGGTCTCCGGCCCGACACCGAACTGGGCATCAAGGGCGCCATCAACATCACCTCGACGGCCAACAGCGATCTCAAATCGCCGATGTCGGCTCCTAGCCGGACTTGCCTGTGGCATAGGCGGCATCGACGGAGGAAATGTCGAAACCCAGTCGGCTGTAGGTCTTTACGGCCGCGGAGTTATCCGCCTCGACGTAGAGCATCACTGAAGCCTGTGAACTTGGTGTTAGAGCCTCCGCGAGGTGGTGCAGGCCGATGAGTGTGAGCGCGGCACCGAGCCCCCGGCCCTGCGCGGCGGGGTCGATGCCGACGACGTACACCTCGCCGAGATCGCTGTCGTGGATTTCGCCGCGGGACGCGGCATGCACCTTGGTCCAGTGGAAGCCCAACAGCTTTCCGGTCGGCTCGTCGAGGGCCAGGAAGATGCCGTCCGGGTCGAACCACGATTCGCCGCGACGCTCGGCGATGTCGGCCTCGGTCCAGCCGCCCTGTTCGGGATGCCAGGCGAACGCGGCATTGTTGACCCGCAACAATTCGGCGTCGTCGGCCTGCCCGGAATAGGTGGCAATGCGCACGCTGTCGGGGACCGTCACCGCGGGCAGATCGTCGAGCGGGCGTCGCATCTGCAGCAGCTCCCGCACAACGACCAGACCGAGCGCCGCGGCGGTGGCGCGGGCGGCATCGATGTTGCCGTGCGCCCAGACGCGCGCACCGTCGCCGCCCTCTGCCAGCCCCGCCCGCGCCATTGTCGAGCCGATACCGCGGCGGCGCGCCGACGGATGCACGACGAGTTCGGCCATCGCCGGTGCTTCGTCGTCGGCAGGCGCGAGGTTGAGATAGCCGAGGATGTCCCCGTTGTCGAGGGCAAGCAGGTGCCTGGTGCGGTCGTGGCTCAGTGCACGCAGCACCTGATCGCCGACGGGTGCGACACCGTCGAGCGCCTCGGCCGCAGCGACGATCTCCCGAATACGGCCCTGATCGTCATCGGACAGGCCGGTCCGCCAGGCGATGTCCGGATGGGTCACTGACTGCGCAGTGGGTCGGCAAGCGGCTCGGGCACCGCGTCATATCCCTCGAGGTCGTCTACAGCTCCTTGGTCCTCGGGCACGTCGGCCTCCGGAGCCGGGGTCCGCCCCCGCGCGGGCCGCACCGCCTTGTAGCCGACGTTGCGGACGGTGCCGATCAGCGACTCGTACTCGGTGCCGAGTTTGGCGCGCAGCCGTCGCACGTGCACGTCGACGGTGCGGGTGCCGCCGAAGAAGTCGTAGCCCCAGACCTCCTGCAACAATTGCGCGCGGGTGAACACCCGGCCCGCATGCTGCGCGAGGTACTTCAGGAGTTCGAACTCCTTATAGGTGAGGTCCAGCGGCCGGCCGCGAAGCCGCGCTGTGTAGGTGCCCTCGTCGATCACAAGCTCGCCCAGGCTGATCTTGCCGACGTTCTCCTGGTTGGCCACGCCGCCGCGGCGGCCGACCAGCAGCCGTAGCCGGGCATCGATCTCGGCGGGTCCAGTGCTCGGGAGCAGAATCTCGTCGAGGCCCCATTCGACGTTGACAGCCACCAGGCCGCCCTCGTTGATGACCGCCACCACGGGCACCGACGTCCCGGTCGTGCCCAGCAGGCGACAGAGGCCGCGCGCGGCGGCCAGATCCGTACGCGCATCGACGATCGCCACATCCGCGTTGCCGGCTTCCAAGAGCGATGAAACCTCCGTTGGCGCGGTTCGCACATTATGGGCGAGTAGCGACAACGAGGGCAGGACGGATTCCGGGTGGGGATCGACGGTCAGTAGCAATAGATCCAACTGGCCCTCCAGCAGCGACGGGGACCTCTCCTGGACAACAATGTCGGTCGGTGACTTCCCAGATTCATCCCTGACATATGGCCGTTACCCGGCCGTAAGTCATCTAACGATAGCGCGACACCTGTGCATCGGCTGCGCCAAGGCGGTCTAGTTGGCGTCGGTGGGCGAGAATGTGCGGGTGCGAAAGCTGCTGATCGGTGTGCTGGCGACCGCGACCGCCGTGGTCCTCGGCGCGGTCGGATCCGATTTCGGTGCGGCGATCTATGCCGAGTATCGCCTGGCCAGAAGCGTGCGAAGCGCCGCAGACCTGGCCTGGGACCCGTCGGTGGCGATCCTCGGTTTTCCGTTCATCCCGCAGGCGGCCAACCGCCATTACGACGAGGTGGAGATCAGGGCGGCCGGCGTCACCCGATCCGTGGTCGGGAAGGCCTCCCTGGAGGCCACCCTGCATTCGATTGACCTCGGGGACTCGTCGTGGCTGGTCAGCCCCGAGGCCAAGCTCGCCGTGGGCAAGGCGGAGAGCCGCATCATCATCGACTCCACGCACGTCGGGAGGTTCATGGGCATCCCGGATCTGCTGGTCGAGGCACCGACGCGGGAAAGCAATGACGCCACCGGCGGCACCACCGAATCGGGGATATCCAGCAATCGCGGCGTGGTTTTCACCGGCACGCCGAAATCAGCCGGCTTCGACAAGAAGGTCAGCATCGCGGTCGATCTGTCGATCATCGGACCCGAACAGACCACCCTCGTTCTCACCGCAACCGACGTGCTGACCGGCGCAGGCACCGCTGACCAGGTAGTTCCCGATGACAAGAAGGCCGACGTGCTCGCCGCGTTCACCACCAGCCTGCCGGGACAGAAGTTGCCGTTCGGGCTCGCGCCGACCGCCGAGGGGGCACGCGGATCGGACCTCATCATCGAAGGGATCGCCGAGGGAGTAACGGTGGCCCTCGACGAGTTCAACCTGTCATGAGCACTTCATGGGTTTTGGTGATTTGCGTGCTCGTCGGCGCGCTCGGGTTGGCATATGTGATCGGCAGGCTGATCACACTGCGTGCCGGGCTCGTCAAGGCGAGCGAGAAAGCCGCCGACGTCGACACGAGTGACCTGGGACTATCCGAGACGGGGCCGACGGTGCTGCATTTCAGCGCAGAGTGGTGCGGACCGTGCGCCGGGGTGCGAAAGGTTGTCGACCAGGTGTGCGCCGAGCTGCCGGGAGTCGCGCACGTCGAGATCGACATGGACGCCAATCCGGAAGCGGCCAGGCGGCTTTCGGTGCTGTCGCTGCCCACCACGATCATCTTCGACGCCGACGGGCGGCCCCGCTTTCGCACCCACGGTGTTCCCACGCCCGCTGACCTGCGGTCGGCGTTACAACCGCTGTTGGCTTGAACACCATGTCATTGGGTAAGCTGTCGCTCGTGTCCGCCCGCCTCGAGCCGATGCTCACCAAGCGCCGTGCAGTAGATCTGTGCCGCGTCGCGGGTTGTTGCTGTTGTTGTTGTAGCTGCTGAGTAGCCGCGCCGTTCTCTTGCGCCGCACTCGGGAGAAGGCCTCTGTGTCTGCCTTCCTGCCAGCCAGCCCATCCATGCAACGAGGAGCACCTTCATGTCGACGAGCACCAGCGCCCCGCCCGAGGCGGTAGACGTTCGAGGCCCGCGGTTCGCCGCGTGGGTGACCACTGTCGTGATCGTCGCTGCATTACTCGTGTCGGGTGTCAGCCACGTCGGCGCGGCGGTGATCCTCGGTGTGCAGGCCGTGGTGTTCGCGATCGGTGCGTGGCGCGGACCGCGGCAGCATCCCTACGGCCTGATCTTTCGGGCGGCGGTGGCTCCCCGCCTCGGACGGGTCACCGAGATAGAGCCGGTACCTCCGCTGAAGTTCGCGCAGCTCGTCGGGTTCGCATTCGCGGTCGTCGGCGTCGTCGGTTTCGCCGCCGGTATCCCGCTGCTCGGCCTCATCGCCACCGGCTTGGCACTCGTGGCCGCCTTTCTCAACGCGGCCTTCGGCATCTGCCTCGGCTGCCAGATCTATCCGCTCGTTGCACGCGTTCGAACTAGCGCGCGCACGGCTCGCGTTTTCTCCCCGCCCCGCACCGACCCCGCATAGCACTTCAAATATCAAGCAACCGAAAGGATTTCCTACATGGCACGCTCCGACGTCCTGGTCACCACTGACTGGGCAGAGAGCAATCTCGACGCGCCGAACACCGTCTTTGTCGAGGTCGACGAGGACACCTCGGCCTACGAAGGCGGTCACATCGCCGGCGCAGTCAGGCTCGATTGGAAGACCGAACTGCAGGACCAGGTCAAGCGTGACTTCGTCGATGCCCAGCAGTTCTCGAAACTGTTGTCCGACAAGGGCATCAGCAACGACGACACGGTTATCCTCTACGGCGGCAACAACAATTGGTTCGCCGCCTACGCGTACTGGTACTTCAAGCTGTACGGCCACGAGAACGTCAAGCTGCTCGACGGTGGCCGTAAGAAGTGGGAGCTGGACGGCCGTCCGCTGGTCGCGGACGTACCCGAGCGCCCCTCGACCTCGTACACGGCAAAGGCGCCCGACAACAGCATCCGGGCCTTCCGCGACGAGGTCATCGAGGCCATCAACAGCAAGAACCTCGTGGACGTGCGCTCCCCCGACGAGTTCTCGGGCAAGATCCTCGCGCCGGCGCACCTGCCTCAGGAGCAGAGCCAGCGGCCGGGGCATATCCCCGGCGCCATCAACGTTCCGTGGAGCAAGGCGGCCAACGAAGACGGCACCTTCAAGTCCGACGACGACCTGGCCAAGCTGTACGCCGAGGCCGGACTCGACGGCCAGAAGGAGACCATCGCGTACTGCCGGATCGGTGAGCGTTCGTCGCACACCTGGTTCGTGCTGCAGGAGTTGCTGGGACACCAGAACGTCAAGAATTACGACGGAAGTTGGACGGAATACGGCTCTCTCGTAGGGGCCCCGATCGAGTTGGGAAGTTGATTATGTGCTCTGCACCGAAACAAGGCTTGACGTTGCCCTCCAGCGTCGACCTCGAACGCGAGACGGTGATCACCGGTCGCGTCGTCGATGGCGCCGGCCAGGCGGTCGGCGGTGCGTTCGTCCGGCTGCTGGACAGCTCGGACGAGTTCACCGCGGAGGTCGTCGCGTCGGCAACCGGTGATTTCCGGTTCTTCGCCGCCCCGGGCACGTGGACCCTGCGTGCGCTGTCACCGGCGGGCAACGGCGACGCCAGCATCGCGCCGTCCGGCGCGGGCATCCACGAGGTTGACGTCAAGGTCGCCTGACGTCCTGCTGGGAGCCGTCGGGCTGTTGCGGTTAGACTTTCTGCCGTGGTGCTGCTCTTCGAAATCCTGCTGATCGCCGCGGTGGTGGTCATCACCTGGTTCGCGCTGTACACGCTCTACCGCCTCATCACCGACGAGTCGTGACCTCAGGTGACGACGCGGTCGCGGCCGCGGCCGAACGCGCGAAATTGACCTCAGCCCGCAATATCCCGGTATTCGATGATCTGCCGGCGCCGCCCGATACCGCCAATCTCCGGGAAGGCCAGAACCTCAACGATGCACTCCTGGCGCTGCTGCCGCTCGTCGGCGTGTGGCGCGGCGAAGGCGAGGGCCGCGGATCCGACGGCGACTACCGCTTCGGTCAGCAGATCGTCGTAAGCCACGACGGCGGCGACTATCTGATCTGGGAGGCCCGATCCTGGCGGATCACCGAGGCCGGTGAATACGAGAGTTCGTCATTGCGCGAATCCGGCTTCTGGCGATTTATCAACGATCCTGCCGATCCCACCGAAAGTGATGCCATCGAGCTTCTGCTGGCCCATTCGGCCGGCTATGTCGAACTGTTCTACGGCCGACCCCTCAACCAGTCGTCGTGGGAATTGGCCACCGACGCGCTCGCGCGCACCAAGTCCGGGACGCTTGTCGGCGGCGCCAAGCGGCTCTACGGCATCGTCGAAGGCGGCGATCTGGCGTACGTCGAGGAGCGCGTCGACGCCGACGGTGGCCTGGTGCCGCACCTGTCAGCGCGGCTGTCGAGGCACGTCGGCTAATGCGTCTTTCATGGTTAGCCGGGGCGCAAATCCTGGTCGCGGCGGGCGTCCTCGCCGGGTGTTCGTCGGATCCCCCCGCTGAGCAGAACACCACGACGCAGAACACCACGACGGATCGCAGACCGCGCCCACCGGTCACGGATCGTTGGCGCAGTGCCTCAGTGAGCACGGCGTGCCCTCGGCGCCCGGCCCGGCGGCCGGACCGCCGCCAGGTGTCGACCCCGGCACGTGGCAGCGAGCCATGCAGACCTGCTCGTCGCTGGCCCCTGGACCCGCCCCCTAGTTCAGTACCGGTGCCTTACCGGCTTCGGCCAGCCATTCGTGTTCCAGGCGCGACAGTGTTCCGTCCGAGCGCAGCGAGTCGACAACCGAGGACACACAACCGGTCAGAGAACTGTTCTTGTCGAGCACGATCCCGAACTGTTCGACGTCGTCGGTGTCGACCGGCACCTGTCCGATGATCGTTGCGCCGCGTAACTCATCGGCGACCGCGAACGCCGTGGGCAGGTCGGCCACCAGTGCGTCGACCTCGCCGTTGATCAGCGCGACCTTGGCGTCCGTGTTGGTGTTGTAGACCTCGACCGGGACATCGCCGGCGATCGCGATCGCGGCAGTGTGACTGGTCGTGCCGACCTGCACACCCAGTTGCACCTTCCTCAGGTCGGCCATGCTGCGCACCCCCGCCGCGCGGGACGTCTTCGTCGTGACCACGACCTGAGTGACGTCGAAATACGGAGACGAGAAGTCGACTGCCGCCTTGCGTTGATTCGTGATCGAGAATTGAGAAAGGTTGGCGTCGAAGGCCTTCGGGCCGGAATCCAGCGCTCCGTTGAACGGGACCCGAACCCAGCGCACGTCGTCGCGGCCGTAGCCGAGATGGTCCGCGACGGCGTAGGCGAGCGCACTCTCGAAACCCTCACCGTTGGTCGGGTCGTCGCCCAAGTACCAGGGCGGGTAGGCGGGTTCGTCGGTGCCGACGGTGAAGATGCCGGGATACAGCGTCGTCAGCTCGTCCTTACGGCAGTTCTGCGGCTGGGGCGACGCATTGTCGGCGATCGGCGCGCACGCGGTGACGACGGCGACTGCGGTCGTGACCGCTGCCCGCCTCCACGCGTTGCCCATAGCCGGATCATCGCGCATTTCGGCTAGTACGGCCACAGCTGGTTGACCGGCACTGGATATTGAGCGGCCCCCGAGCCATGTGTATCCGGTTGGACAAAACCGAGAGGCTCGGGGGCCGGGTGACTGCGGGGAATTCGCCAGCGCGCGCGGGTGATCCCCTGGCGCTGCTAGCTCGCAGCCACCTCACAAGTCCATAAGTCATTCAATTCGCCGGACCACCTCCCTTCCTGTGTACGAGCGACGGTACTCGCGCACAACGAAGGCGACAACCGATTTTCGTCGGTTTCAGCGCTCAGCGATCGCTGACAATCGCGGCGTCGACGAGTTCGGCGATTTCAGCGGTCAACGAAGAAGGTTGCAGCGCCTTACCGTCCAGGGTGTGCACCCGAGCGGCCAGCGTGATGCTCGATACGAGCCAAACCCCCTGCGCCGCAAATAGATCAGCGGGACGTAGCGCCTGGTAGTCGCACTTGTAGCCGTTGTTGCTCGCCACTTCGAACAGCGCCTGCTGCGTGGTTCCGCGAAGGATCGGGTACCACGGCGGCGGGGTCAGCAGTGCGGGGGTGCCGTCTCGCTGCGCGGCGATCACCACCGTCGAACGCGGCCCCTCCAGAATCAGGCCGTCGGAGCCGACGAAGATCACATCGCCGGCCCCTCGGCGCTCGGCGTGCCGCAGCGCGGCCATGTTCACCGCATAGGACAGCGTCTTGGCACCCGCAAGCAGCCACGGCATATCGGTGGTGCCCTCGGCCGACAGACCGCGGGCCAGCGTCACCGCTGCCACTCCGCCCCTGCGCGCGTCGGCGACCCGCGCAGGCACGGCGCCGATGGTGGCGAACGCGGTGCACGATGTCGCCGGCCCTCCGGCTCCGGCGGGCGGCGAACCGCTCTCCCGCCCACGGCTGTACACCAGCCGGAGCACGCCCTCGCCCCCGCCGTCGGCGAGCCAGCGCTCGACTGCCAGCCCTACCGCTGCACGCCAGCGCGCCAGTTCCGGTGCGGGCATATCCATCATGGTCGCCGACTGCGTGAGCCGGCCAAGATGGCTCTCCAACAGACACGGCCGACCGTCGCGGATGAGAAGCGTCTCGAAGATGCCGTCACCGCGGACGGCGGCCAGATCGTCGGCGTACAGCAGCGGGGCCCCCGGGTCATGCAGTCCACCGTCGAGCGTGACCACGACTGCGGGTTGGCTCGCCATGGGCAAGAAGCGTAGCGCTCGGCGATGTGGGGGCATTCCCCACGCATGAGACCGACGCCGAGTGGTGTCCGTAGAGTTGAGGCATGTCAGCTGTGCCCGCCCCCGACACCGGGCCCGACGCCGGTGCCGTCTGGCATCACGGCGATCCGCTGGGAGAACAGCGGGCCGCCGCCGACGGTGCCGTCGTGGTGGACCGTTCGCACCGGGCCGTGATCACCCTGAGCGGCAGTGACCGCAACACCTGGCTACACAGCATCTCCACGCAGCACGTCAGCGACCTTCTCGATGGCGTCGTGACCGAGAATCTGAGCCTGGACGGCCAGGGTCGTATCGAAGATCACTGGGTCCAGACGCAGCTGGGTGACGTCACATATCTCGACACGGAACCGTCGCGCGGCGAACCTCTGACGGCGTACCTGCGCAGGATGGTCTTCTGGGCCGACGTGGTCGTCGAACCCGCCGATCTGGCGGTTGTGTCACTACTCGGCCCGCGGGTCGGAGACCCGGCGGTGCTCGACGCGCTCGGTGTCGTTTCGCTACCGGCCGAAATGACCGCGGTGGGGCTGCCCGATGGTGGTTTCCTGCGCCGGATGGCTGCGCCCGGCGTCGAAGTCGACCTGGTGGTCCCGCGTGATCAGGTCGCCTCATGGCGCGACCGGCTCGTGGCGGCCGGGGTGCGTCCGGCCGGCGTGTGGGCGTACGAGGCGCACCGGGTCACTTCGCTGCGGCCGAGGCTCGGGGTCGACACCGACGAGCGCACGATTCCGCACGAGGTCGGCTGGATCGGCACCGCGGTTCATCTGGACAAGGGCTGCTATCGCGGCCAGGAGACCGTCGCGCGCGTCCATAACCTGGGTAAACCGCCGCGGATGCTGGTGCTGCTGCACCTGGACGGGTCCGGGGACCGCCCAGCGCCCGGTGATCCCGTGCTCGCCGGCGGACGGACAGTGGGCCGGCTCGGCACCGTCGTCGACCACGTCGACGAGGGTCCGATCGCCCTGGCGCTGCTCAAGCGGAGCCTGCCGGCCGACACTCAACTGACCACTGGTGGGGAATCAGCGGTGGCCGCGGTGATCGACGCCGACTCGATGCCGGCACACGACGCAACCGGTGCCGGGCGGCTGGCGGTGGAGCGGCTTCGAGGCGGTGCGCGTTGAGCCGCGGTATCCCCGAGGCGCAAGGTCGCAGCGCTGGGGACGGGCCTGCCAGCACACCGCACAGAGGCACGGTAAAGTGTTGGCAGGACGATAAATGACACTCAGATCGGAGCCGCCTGAAATTTGGGCCGCTCCGTTATTGCGCGAGGGGGTACCCCCATGGGCCGCGGCCGGGCGAAGGCAAAGCAGACCAAGGTTGCTCGTGAGCTCAAGTACAGCTCACCACAGACCGATTTCACGCAGCTACAGCGTGAATTAGCGGGCGCTGACGAACTCAACGGCACCGACGGGTTGGCAGATGACGACTCGGCCGACGATGACGACTGGCGTCGCTGAACCCTAGAAGCGCGGGTGCTGGCCCACGAGCTTGGCTCGTGGGCTGTCCTTACCGCCCTTGGTGATGGTGCCAAGGGTCCAGCAGTTGAGATGGCGCGCCGTCAGTACTGCCCGCGCGCGATCGGTGTCCTCCGGCGCGACGACGGCGACCATACCGACACCGAGGTTGAACGTCTTTTCCATCTCGACACGCTCGACACGGCCACGCTGCGCGATCATCGCGAACACCGGAGCGGGAGTCCATGTGCCACGGTCGATTTCGGCCGTGAGACCGGGCGGGACCACCCGTTCGATATTGCCCGCCAACCCGCCACCGGTGACGTGGCAGAAGGTACGGACCTGAGTTTCGGCGATCAGCGCGAGGCAGTCCTTGGCGTAGATGCGAGTCGGCTCCAGCAGCTCTTCGCCCAGTGTGCGACCGAACTCCTCGACGTGCCCGGCGAGGTTCATCCGGTCGATCTCCAGCAGCACCTTGCGGGCCAGCGAGTATCCGTTGGAGTGCAGGCCCGTCGAGGCCATGCCGATCAGCACGTCACCCGGCTTGACCCGGTCTGGACCCAGCACGTCGTCGGCCTCGACGACGCCGACGCCGGTGCCCGAGATGTCGTAGTGATCGGGCGCCATCAGGCCGGGGTGCTCGGCGGTCTCCCCGCCAAGCAGCGCGCAACCGGCCATCACGCAGCCGTTGGCGATACCTGCCACCAGCTCGGAGATCCGCTCGGGAACCGTACGTCCCACCGCGATGTAGTCCTGCAGGAACAGCGGCTCGGCGCCGCAGACCACGAGATCGTCGACGACCATCGCCACGAGGTCGATGCCCACGGTGTCGTGCTTGTCCATCGCCTGGGCCACGGCGAG
This sequence comes from uncultured Actinomycetota bacterium, assembly GCA_963843135.1. GTDB lineage: Bacteria > Actinomycetota > Actinomycetes > Mycobacteriales > Mycobacteriaceae > Mycobacterium. The sequence continues at coordinate 419,498 of CAWJJA010000008.1, read as the reverse complement.
CTTGGTGCCAACGCCGTCTGTCGAGGACGCCAGCACCGGTTCCCGATAGCTGCGCAGCGCGAATAATCCGGCGAATCCGCCGAGCCCGCCGCGGACTTCAGGTCTGGTGGCCTTCTTGGCCAGCGGTTTCAGTAACTCGACGGCGCGGTCACCGGCTTCGATGTCGACCCCGGCCGACGCATAGGAGATGCCGACAGGTTCGGCGCGTTCGGTCATCGCGCACAAGGCTACCGGTGATGGCGGCGCTTGGTTATTTCTCCTCGAAGTTCGTATTCGGTCCGATCAGTCGCGGGCGGTCCGTCCGGTGTGAGAACGTCACCGACCATGAAACCTGTTCGCTGGTGCACACGCGCCCTGCCCGTCGTCCTGACCGTTGCGGCGGCGGTGATGGTGCCCACCACAGCGGTCGCCACCCCGGGCGTCAACGTCGATTCGGTCGTCATCAACCAGTCAACCGTCGACGGAATCGACTACATCACCAAGAGGATCACGATCCAGCCCGGCGGCAGCACCGGTTGGCACTACCACGACGGCCGGGTGTTCGGCGTCGTCCGGGAAGGCACGCTGACCCGCACGATGACGGACTGCACGGACGTCGTCGACCCCACCGGAGCTGCGGTTACCGAAGGGATGGGACCGGACCACGCCCACAACGGCCGCAACCTGGGGCCCGTTCCCGTGGTGCTGTGGGTGGACTACATCAACCCGGCGGGGGCACCCCTCTCGGTGGACGTACCCCCTGCGCCCGGCTGCCCGATCTAGGTTTGCCCGAAGCTGAGAACGGCGATCCGGCGTCCATGTCTACTGATGCGACCCGCTGCTTGGTGACGGGGGCGACCGGCTACGTCGGTGGCCGGTTGGTGCCCGAACTTCTTGATCGCGGCTATGCGGTGCGGGCGTTGGCGCGCAACCCGGACAAACTCGCCGGCGTGGGGTGGCGTGATCGGGTCGAGGTCGCTCGCGGAGATCTCGCCGACCCTGATTCGCTGACCGAAGCTTTCGAGGGCATGGAGGTCGTCTACTACCTCGTGCACTCGATGGGCACGTCGGCGGATTTCGTCGCGGCGGAGGCGGAGTCGGCACGCAATGTCGTCGCCGCGGCGCGGCGGGCCGGCGTGAAGAGGCTGGTCTACCTCGGCGGGCTCCACCCGTCGGGAGCTGATCTGTCGCCGCATCTGCGGTCACGGGTCGCGGTCGGCGAGGTCCTGCTGGAATCGGGCATCGAGACGGTGGTGCTGCAGGCTGGGATCGTGGTCGGCGCAGGCTCGGCGTCGTTCGAGATGATGCGCCACATCACCAACCGTCTGCCTGCGATGACGACGCCGAAATGGGTGCACAACAGGATCCAGCCGATCGCGATCGACGACGTGCTGCACTACCTCGCCGAGGCCGCCACCGCCGACATCCCAACGTCGCGCGCCTGGGATATCGGTGGCCCCGACGCGCTCGAGTACGGCGACGCCATGCAGGTCTATGCGCAGGAGGCCGGCCTGCGCCGGCGGCTCATCATCGCGATTCCATTTCTGACACCGACCATCGCGAGCCTGTGGATCGGTCTCGTCACACCGATGCCTCCTGGCCTGGCGCGGCCGTTGATCGAATCGTTGGAGGTCGATGCGGTGATGGACGAGCACGACATCGATTCCGTGATCGGACCGCCGCCCGGCGGCCTGACGGGATACCGCGATGCGGTCGCCAAAGCGCTGAAATACGGGCCACTGCCGACCGATCCCCACTGGGCGCACGCCGGCCGCAAGAACTAAGGCGCGCGTCTATCGTCTGGCCACCCGGTCGGTTCTCAGCTCGACTCTCTCCCAGGCGAGTTGGCCAGTATCTCGGTGAAGCGCGCCTCGTAGATCGAGATCAGATCCGAATGCGTGATCACCCAGAACCTGTCCGTGAGCACCGCATCGACGATCTGCTCGGCGACGACCTCCGGTGTCAGCCCATCCGGCCCGGTGAATCCGGCCTTGATGCCCAACCGCCAATTCTCGGCGTCCTGCGTTCGCCGCTCAGATCCGATGGCGGTCGGGCGGTTGCGCTCGGCCTCCATCACCTTGGTGTCGGTCGCGCTGGGGCACACCACCGAAACCCCGATCGGCTCACCGGTGAATGCCAACTCCTGCCGCAGTGTCTCCGAGATCGCCACGACGCCCACCTTGCTGACCGCGTAGGGCCCCAGAAAGGCAACGCCGCTGACGAGTCCGGCGACCGAGGATGTGTTGACGATGTGGGCTCGCAGTGCCCTGCGACCGGAACACGGGAAGAAACGCGGCGATGCCGTGGATCACGCCCCACAGATTCACTCCCAACACCCAACTCCAGTCGTCGAGCGTCTGGTCGGCGAGCATGTTGAAGGTGGAGACACCTGCGTTGTTGCACAGCACGTCGACGCGGCCGTGTCGATCCAGCACGGCGTCGCGAAGATCGGACACCGACGCCGGATCGGACACGTCAGTGCGCACCATGAGTGTGTCCGCGGGCAGTTCGCCGTTATCGCGTGCCGCGTCGAGTGCCGCCTGCTCCACGTCGGCGATCACGACGTGCGCACCGCGCCTCGTCACCGCGGTTGCGAGCGCCAATCCGATCCCGCTGGCGCCACCCGTGATGACCACCACCTTGTCGTTAAGCGTGTCCATGCTCACCCTCCATCGAGAACAATCAATGCGCCGTTGAGGTACGAACTGGCGTCGCTCGCGAGATACAGTGCGGTTCCGACGATTTCATCGGAGTTCGCGATGCGGCCGACGCTCACGCTCGATGCCATCGCCGTCCGGATCTCCTCGGTCGGCATGGACTTGTGCAGACTTTCGGTGTGGAACGTGCCGCATACGATGCTGTTGACGCGGATGCCGCGCGGCCCGAACTCCTGGCCGGCCGCCTTCGTCAACACGTTCAGTCCGGCCTTGGCCGCGGCATACACGACCGTCGACGGGCTCGGGTGCAGCGCCGCCTTCGAGCTGATGTTGATCACCGCTGATCCGGCCGGCATGTGGTCGGCGGCCAGCGCCATCAGGCGTAACGGGCCCTTGAGGTTGACATCGACTGTCTTGTCGAACAATTCGGATGTCACATCGTTGAGGCTCGCCGGCACTGGGGCGATGCCGGCGTTGTTCACCAGCACATCGATCCGCCCGAACGCCGTCACGGCCGCGTCAATGAGCCGCCGGCACTGCGCCCAGTCGCCGACGTGGCAGCTGACCGGCAACGCTTGGCGCCCCATCGCGAGCACCTCGTCGGCCACGCGCTGACAACCGTCGAGTTTGCGGCTGGCGATCACGATGTCCGCGCCGGCTTCGGCGAAGCCGAGGGCCATCGCCCGGCCCAGCCCTTTGCTTGCTCCGGTGATGACGACAACTTTGCCGTCCGCACGTAGGTCGGGGATCGTCATGTTCTCAACCTCTTTCGGCATCGCGGGTGATGCCGTCGATCACGTACCGGATCTGCAGGCCGAACAGCTCGTCGGCTTCGGCGGGGGTGACGCCGTCGGCGTTGCCGCCGGAGCGGATGCGCCGTGTCGAACGGACGGACGGCGCCTGCGCGGCGTTTTCGATCGCCACGAACCCGACCGTCGCCCACATCACCAGACGGCACGCCTGCACGGCGGCGTCCGCGGCGAAAGAGCTCGCCCGCATGACGGCCACCAGCGGACGTGACGCCTCGACGTATGCGTCTCGGGAGGTGGCCAGGATGAGCCGGCTGTCGTGGGCCTTACGGAGCCGATGCCGCAGTTCCTTTGCCCACCTTGCGGCGTAGTCGCCCCACGGCTCGCCTTCGGTGTGCGGTGGCGCCAGGTCGGCCAGCAGATGGTCGGCGATCGCATCGACCAGGCTGTCTTTGTTGCCCACGCGGCTGTAGAGGGGTGCCGGTGAGACTCCGAGGCGCGCCGCCACGCTGCGCATGCTCACCGCGTCGAGGCCCTGCGCGAGGAAGATGTCCACCGCGGCTGCGACGATCTCGTCGGCGGCCAGCTCGAGGTCGTTGGCTTTCGGCATCAGACCACCTCGCCGAAATCGCGGGCCATCTCATCAGGGAAGAGCATTCTGGCGACGTAGGAGAAGTCGCCCGACGGCGGCGGCAGCGAAGATCCTCCGCATACACCAAGCAGCTGACCGGTGATCCAGCCGGAGTAGTCGGATGCGAAATACACGACCGCGCGGGCGACGTCTTCGGGCCGCCCGAGGCCGCCGTGTTCGCTCAGTCCGGCCAACGGGGTGCCATCGCGGATGATCTTCATGTTCTCGGGAGTGGTTGTGGTGGCGACGGTTTCGGTAGCTACCCAGCCCGGCCGCACCCCGTTCACCCGGATTCCGAACCGGCCGAGTTCGGCGGCGCAGGTACGTACCAGCTCGTCGATGGCGGCCTTGGTGACGTTGTAGGTCGCCATGAACGCCGCGGGTCGCGAGCTGGCGATCGACGAGATCGCGACAATCGAGCCGCCTCGCCCGGTCATCAGCCTGGCGGCGTGTTTGATGGTGTGGGCTGTACCGAGCAGATTCACCCCGATGGGGCCCGTCCAGTGGTCATCGGTGAGGTGCAGCACCGAACCCGGCATCGGGACACCCGCGTTGGCGACCGCGATGTCCAGTGCGCCGTCCACCGAGGCAGCTTCGACCGCCGCCTGCACCTGCGCATCGTCGGTGACGTCCGCGACGACAGTGCTTACCGCGCCGGGCATCTCGGCCGCGGCGGCAGCGAGGACCGCGAGGTCGGGGCCGCAGATCGTGACGGCGGCCCCCGCCTCGGCCAGCGCCGCAGCGCAGGCCGCTCCGATGCCGGTGCCGCCTCCGGTGACCAACGCGCTGCGGCCGTGCAGCGACAGCACCGGCGGTGTGATGTTTCCCGTCACGTCAGGCATCTCCTCGTTCGATCAGGTCGCCGGCGCCGGCCAACAACAGGTCGGCCTGGGAACCGAAGAACTCGTGCACCGGCTTGTCCGACAGGCCCCGCACGAACTTGGCATAGCTGCCCTCGAGGACGATCGCCAGCTTCCATCGCGAAAACACCTCGTACCAACCGATATCGATGACATCGCGTCCGGAGTGCTCGGCGTAGCGATCGATCATCGCCCGCCTGCTCGGCAGGTGGTCGAGGGCGAACCGCGGCTCGCCCGCCATCCCGAGCGGCATGGTCCCGTCGGGACCGGGGTGAAAGATCAACGCCCACGCCAGGTCGACCAGCGGATCGCCGATCGAGGACATCTCCCAGTCGACGACGGCCAGCAGTCGCGGCGGTGCGTCGGGGGCGAACAACACGTTGTCCAGCTTGTAGTCCCCGTGCGCGAGCGTCGCCGGTTGGTCGGCGGGACGCCGGGCATCCAGCCATTCGCCGATGCGACGCGCCGCGGGCAGGTCCCGGCCACCGTAGGAATCCAACTGCGTGAGCCAACGCGCGACCTGACGCGACAGATACTGCTCCGTATGCGCGAAATCGGCGAGGCCGCACCGCTTCCAATCCACCGCGTGGATCTCGACCAGTGCGTCGATCAGCTCTTCGAGTGCCCTCCCGTGCGCCTGCGGCGCGGTAGCCCACGCCGCAGGGATGGCCTTGCGCACCGGGGCGCCGTCGACGCGAGCCATCACATAGAACGGCGAGCCGAAGACGTCGGGGTCGCCACAACACAACACCGGCCTGGCGATCCGGACGGGCTCGTCCTTGACGGCGTCGAGGATGCGGAACTCGCGCAGCACGTCGTGCGCGGTCGAGGAACTGGCGTGGCGCGGCGCCCGGCGAAGCACCCATCGGTCGTCGCCGCGGTCAAGGGCGAAGATCTCGCAGGAGCCCCCGCCCGGCATCGGCGTGACGGTAACGTGCTCGCGGCCGCCGAGCTGCTTATCGAGGTAGTTCTCGAGGGCCGCAAGCTGACTCATGTGAGCCCTGCCTCCGCCCTCAGCGATTCCCACTTCCGTTCCGCCGCCGGCCGACGACTCGGGACATGTTCGGTCGGCCAGCCCTCGACCGGTTCATAGTTCCGCAGGAGCGTGCGGGCCAGCACCGACTTGTGCAGTTCGTCGGGTCCGTCGCCGATCGAGCCGAACCTGGTGGTGCGGTACCAGCTCTCGACCGGAAGGTCGCTGGAGTAGCCGAGTGCGCCGCATACCTGGATCGTGCGGTCGAGCACGGCGAGCACGACCTTGGACACGTGCGCCTTGATCATCCCGAGGTCGGCGCGGACGGCCGAAGCCCCCAATTTGTCCATCTTCCACGCAGTCTGGAAGGTGAGCAGGCGTGCCGCTTGGATCTCCATGTGCGACAACGCGATGTAGTCCTGGATCATCTGGTGATCAGCCAGTCGTCGGCCGTGCGAGGACCGCGACACCGCCCGCTCGCACATGATGTCGAGCGACCGCTGGGCCTGTCCGAGCCATCGCATCGAATGATGGATGCGCCCTCCACCGAGGCGCTGCTGGGCCAATTGGAATCCCCCGCCGGGATCGCCGATCAGGTGGTCCGCCGGAACACGGCAGTCGGTGAACAGAATTTCGGAGTGGTTGCCGACCCGCCCGTACTCGGTGTCGGGATGGCCCATCGTGGGGATGTCGCGCACGATCGTCATACCCGGTGTGTCAGCAGGCACCACGAGGATCGACGCGTGCCGGTGCGGCCGGCCTTCCGGGTTGGTCTCGGCGACGACGAGGATGATGTCGGCGCTTGACGCGTTCGTGGTGAACCATTTGTGGCCGTTGATGATCCAGTGGCCGTCGTCGAGGGTTGCCGTGGTGCCGATCACCGTCGGGTCAGCGCCCGCAAGGAACGGCTCGGTGAGTGCGAACGCACTGGTGATGTCCCCCCGCAGGTTGGGCCACAGCCAGCGCTGCTTCTGCTCCTCGGTGGCGCCGTGGGCCATCAGCTCCATGTTGCCGCTGTCGGGGGCCTGCACGCCGAAGATGACCATTGAGACCATGCTGCGGCCGATGATCTCCGACATCAGCGCAAGCTTCAGCTGACCGAGCCCGGAACCGCCGAGTTCGGGACCGAGGAATGCCGCCCATAGGCCGGTGGCCTTGACCTGATCCTGTAGATGCCGTTTGACCGCGGCCCATTCGTCGGTGCCCATCTTCTCGCTGAGGATCGGCTCGAGCGGCACGATTTCGCGGTCGATGAACTCACGCATCCACACCAGCTGCTGCTCGAATTCTGGGTCCGTTTCGAAATCCCACGCCACGCCATCACCATCCCGGGTACGTTGAAATGACACTGTAATCACACCGTCTGTCCGCTGTCGAGCAATGCCCCGGCGCGGAGTCTGGAGGCAACTGATGCGCGCCTGGCAGGTGCACGACAAGGGCGAGCCGATCGACGTCCTCAAGCAGTCGGACATCCCGATCCCGGCGCCGGGACCCGGGCAGCTCCAGGTGCGGGTCACCGCCGCGGGAATCGGGTTGCCCGATGTCTTGATGGCGCGCGGCACCTATCCGTTGACGCCTCCGGTGCCGTTCACCCCCGGACAGGAGCTGGCGGGTGTCGTGACGGCCGTCGGCGCAGGTGTCGACACGCCGATCGGCACCCGCGTGATGTCCACCAGCGGGTTCATCGAGGGCCACGGCTCGTTCGCCGAATACACCGTCGTGCCCGCTGAACAGGCATTTTCGGTGCCCAGCGGGCTCGATGACGCAGCCGCCGCGGGCTTCTGGATACCGCATATGACCGGCTGGGCGGCCCTGGTGGATCGCGGCGGGATCGCAGCCGGCGACTGGCTGGTGGTGCTCGGCGCGGCGGGTGGCAGTGGCATCGCGGCCGTACAACTCGGCAACGCCCTCGGGGCGAGGGTCATCGCGGTCGTCGGTGACGGGGCCAAGGCAGAGTTCTGCCGCGGTCTCGGCGCTGAGGCGGTTGTCGTGCACCGCAGCGGCGGGCTTGCGGCAGACCTGCGTGCAGCGTCGGGCGGGACCGGCGTCGACCTCATCTACGACCCCGTCGGCGGCGAGCCCGCGGAGGAGGCGCACGGTGCGCTGGCCAGGGGCGGGCGACTGCTCGCCGTCGGATTCGCCAGCGGCCGCTGGCCCGACATCGACACCCAGCTCCTGGTCATGACCAACACGTCGGTGGTCGGCGTGTTCGCAGGCGGTTACACGCGGGGCGAACACGACTCAGTGCACTCTCAGCTGTCCGAATTGGTGAGCACGGGACGACTGCGCAATGCAGTCACCGGGTCCGTGGCATTCGACGAGTTGGCGCAGGCACTGCAACGGTTGGCGAACCGCGAGGTGATCGGCAAGCTGGTGTTGGACGCGCCGTGACGTCGGCCGCGTGACCTGAGGTTCGCGCCCTTCCTAGGGTCTGCGCAGAGCCGAGGCGTTGTCGTTGTCGGCCTGCAGCGGAATGCCCGTGCGTGCCGCGGTCGTCAGCATGTGCTCGATGACGTTCTTGCCCAACGCCGTTTCGCCCGGCAACTCGATCGGATAGTTGCCGTCGAAGCATGCCGAGCACAGCCGCGTCGCGGGTTGCTCGGTGGCAGCGATCATGCCTCGCTGGCTGATGTAGCCCAGCGTGTCGGCGCCGATGGCGTGCCGCACACCCTCGAGCATCTCGCTCACATCGTCTCCGGTGCTGGCGGCGTTGGCGATCAGCTCGGCCGGGGTCGCGAAGTCGATGCCGTAGAAACACGGCCACTTCACCGGTGGCGACGCGATGCGCACGTGCACCTCGACGGCGCCGGCCTCGCGCAGCATCCGGATCAGCGCCCGCTGGGTGTTACCGCGCACGATCGAGTCGTCGACGACGATCAGGCGCTTGCCGCGGATCACTTCCTTGAGCGGGTTGAGCTTGAGCCGGATACCGAGCTGGCGGATGGTCTGCGAGGGCTGGATGAACGTGCGCCCGACGTAGGCGTTCTTCATCAGGCCCTGCCCGTAGGGGATGCCGGACTCCTGCGCGTAGCCGACGGCCGCCGGGATGCCCGATTCCGGGACGCCGATGACCAGATCCGCCTCGACGGGCTTCTCGCGGGCCAGCCGGCGGCCGATGTCCACGCGGGTGCCGTGCACCGAACGGCCGGCGATCGTGCTGTCCGGCCGGGCGAGGTAGACGTACTCGAAGACGCAGGCCTTCGGCTCGGGGTTGGCGAAGCGGGTCGAACGCACCCCGTCGGCGTCGATGGCGAGCAGCTCACCGGGTTCGATGTCACGGACGAACGAGGCGCCGACGATGTCCAGCGCCGCGGTCTCCGAAGCGACGACCCAGCCGCGGTCCAGCCGCCCCAACGACAGCGGCCGCACGCCGTAGGGGTCGCGGGCCGCATAGAGGGTGTTCTCGTCCATGAAGGTCAGACAGAACGCGCCGCGCACGGTCGGCAGCAGTTCGAGTGCGGCCTGCTCCAGCGTGGCATCGACGGCACCGTGCGCCAGCAGCGCGCCCAGGATGTCGGAATCGGTCGTGGCCGTCGGCGCTCCACGAGTGCCGAGCAGTCCCGCCTCCCGCGCACGGGTGGCCAGATCGGCGGCATTGACCAGGTTGCCGTTGTGGCCCAGCGCGACGCCGGTACCGGCCGCGGTGTTGCGGAAGACCGGCTGGGCGTTCTCCCACGTGGTGGATCCGCTGGTCGAATAGCGGCAGTGCCCGATGGCGACGTGGCCTTCCATGGCGGCCAGCGTCTGCTCGTCGAAGACCTGGCTGACCAGGCCCAGATCCTTGAAGACCAGCACCTGGGAGCCGTCGGCGACGGCGATTCCCGCCGCCTCCTGGCCACGGTGCTGAAGTGCGTAGAGACCGTAATAGGTGAGCTTGGCGACCTCTTCACCAGGAGCCCAGACGCCGAACACACCGCATTCTTCGCGTGGTTCGTCGGATGCGGATATGCCAAGAGAATCGATCGAGTCGGTCTGCGGGCCGGTCACGATAGGGCTGCTCCCAGGGCGAGGTGGGTAGACGTGTTCAGTCTACGGTCATCACTGGTTAAACACCCAAAGCGCAAGGGTGTTGCCACCGAAAAACAACAGTCGCGACGGCTCGGATAATTCCGCGACCTCGCGCGCGTCGACGTCTTTCCAGGTCACGGGCGTGGCGGCGGGGACCACCACGCGGGCGAGCACCGTCGCAGGTGTGGCGAACTCAACCGTCGAGGCGGACCACCGGCAGCCACGCACCGACCTCGCCGGCGCGTGCGCCCGACAACCGCAGTGCACCGCTCGCCGTGGCGCCCGCCATGTCGAGCAGTCCGGTGGCGAGCAGCAGCCAGGTCCGCGGATCGGCCTCCACCACGTTGGGCGGATTGCCGCGCCGGTGCGCGGGACCTGAAATACATTGCACCGCAACGAATGGCGGGACGCGGACCTCGACGGCCGAACCCGGTGCGAGGGCGGCGAGCGTGCGGGCGGTCAACCGCACCGCCTCGGCGAGTTCGGCGCGGGCAGGTTCGGGCCCGCCGTCCTCGCGCAGCCACTCGGCGATCGCCGAAACCGCAGCGCGCGTCATTGCCGGATCGGCCCTACGAGAGGTGTCCATACCTTAGATTCTCAAAGTGTCTGTCGACCGCCACAATCCGCCCTACCGGATCGCGGGTGCGGTGCTGGTCGTGATCACCGCGGTCGTGGCGGGGTTGCTCTACATGCAGTTCCGTGGCGACTTCATCCCTGCCACAGAACTGACCCTGCAGTCGACGCGCGCAGGCCTCGTCGTCGAACCGGGCGCGAAGGTGACGTACAACGGGGTGGAGATCGGCCGGGTGGCCCGCATCGGCGCCGTCGATGTGGACGGCACTACGAAGGCGCGGCTGTCGCTGGACGTCAACCCTGACTACATCCACCTCATCCCGGCCAACGTGATCGCCGACATCCAGGCCACCACCGTGTTCGGCAACAAATACATATCGTTCAGTTCACCGAAAGATCCTACTGAGAAACGTATTTCGAGCGCCGACGTCATCGATGTGTCATCGGTGAGTACCGAGTTCAACACACTCTTCGAGACCGTGCTCTCACTGGCTGAACAGGTCGATCCGATCAAGCTGAACCAGACACTGACCGCCACGGCCGAGGCCCTGACCGGCCTTGGCGATCGGTTCGGCGAATCGCTGAATAACGGAAACAGCATCCTCGATGACCTCGATGCACGGATGCCGCAGATCCGTGAGGACACCCGGCTGGTGGCTGATCTGGTGGAGGTCTACGCCGACGCGTCACCGGACCTGTTCGACGGCCTACAAAACGCGGTGACCACCGCACGCACGCTCAACGCGCAATGGGCCGACGTCGACGCGGCGTTGATGGGGGCGCTGGGCTTCGCCGACACCGCGGCCGACAGTCTCAACCGTGGTGGGCCGTACCTCGTCCGCGGTGCGGCCGATCTGGTGCCGACGGCCAAGCTGTTCGACTACTACAGCCCCCAGCTTTTCTGCACGCTGCGGAACTTCGCCGAGATCGAGAAAAAGGTCGCCGAGACACTGGGCGGCAACGGCTACTCGCTTGCGACGTCGTCGGGCACGTTCGCGGGCGCGGGTAACCCGTACATCTACCCCGACAATCTGCCGCGGGTGAACGCCCGAGGAGGTCCCGAGGGTCGTCCCGGGTGCTGGCAGAAGATCTCCCGCGAGTTGTGGCCCGCGCCGTATCTGGTGATGGACACCGGCGCGAGCATCGCGCCGTACAACCACGCCGAACTCGGCCAGCCGATACTCATCGACTACGTGTGGGGCCGCCAGGTCGGCGAGCTGACCATCAACCCGTGAGCGTTGGCGATATGACGTGCGCTGCCTCGAAATCCGCGGCACCGCCGAACAATCGGTCGCGCCCGCACAAGGAGCGGCCGGGGACCATCTGGACACCGCGATCATCCGCGTCACCCCGCGGCGCATCATCAGTTTCGGCATCGACGATCAGAACACCGAACCACACCAACTGACGGCGGATATTCGGGACGTGTAGTCGCTTCAGTCGGGAAAACCGAACATCTTGACGACTCCGTGATCGCGGCCCGCGGTGTAGCCGCCGTCGACCGCGATCGCCTGCCCGGTGACGAACGACGCATCGGTTGACACCAGAAACGCGGCCATCGCGGCGATCTCATCGGGCCGGCCTCTGCGCTGCAGTGCGTGTTCTTCGGTGATGGACTGCAGCGGGCCTTCCATGCCCTCGAGCCCCATGACGCTGGTGAGCATCGGTGTGTCGATGAATCCGGGGCAGATGGCGTTCGCGCGGATACCGCTCGGGCCGTAGTCGAGCGCGATGTTCTTGGTGAGCAGCACGACGCCGCCCTTGGACGCGTTGTAGGCGCTGCCGCCCGCCGTGCCTTCCAGGCCCTCGACGCTGGCGAGGGTCACGAGCGAACCGCGTTCGCCGTCGACCCTGGGTTGCTCGATCATCCTGGTGAGCGCCGCCTTGGCCACCACGAATGTCCCGGTGAGGTTGATGGAGATCACCCGCTCCCATTCGTTTCTTCCGAGCAGGTGTACCGGGCCGCCGCCGGCGACGCCTCCGGAGTGAACCACGCCGTCAACCCGCCCCTTCACCGCGGCGAATACGTCCGCGACCGCCGCTTCGTCGGTGATATCGGCCGCGACGAACTCGAACCGGGCCCCAAGGTCCTCGGCGGGGGCTGCGAGGTCTGTTCCGACCACGGTGCCGCCCTCGGCCAGCAGCCGCTGCGCAGTCGCCAGGCCGATGCCTGAGGCTGCACCGGTGACGACGAACGTGCGGGATGCGGATCGGTCAGCGCTAGCCATGCGCAGACCTTATGCGCTGCACGGCAAGTGCCGCGACGGCGCCCGCCTCGTTGATCGCCAGATGCGCCAGCATCGGGGCGATCAGACTGCCCGAGCGCGAATGAAGCCAGCCGAACACCCACCCGGCCAGCCCGGTGACGAGCACCGTGGGCACGACAGGCTCGCCCGTGTTATACGCGTCTGCGATATGCGACAACCCGAACGCCGTCGCCTGCACCAGTCGGCCACCCGCAGGTCCGAAGGCATCGGCGGCGATGGTGCCCAGCGCGCCGCGATAGGCCGCCTCCTCCGAGGCGACGGTTCCCAACGGGATTCCGAGCAGCAGCCAATGGAGCGTTCCGTCGGGCAGGTCGCGCTCGGCCATCTCCTCGCGCACCCGTGGCAACGCCGTGCCCACTGCGACACCCAGCACGACCGGTACGGCGGCGGCAACGCCGACCCGAATGCCCGCGCCCGCGCGTCGGAGTCCCACCGGCGCACGCGTGAGCGCGACCAGCCCTGCGCCGACGACGGCGTGCGCGACGGGATGCCACCGCGACGGCATCCGGGGTGCCACCAGGCTCCATGCGACGAGGATGGCCGCCAGGCCAAGGGCCCGAATTCTCCTGGTGTGCACTAGTATTCGGGGCCGTCTTCGGATTCCGTCTTCGTCAGCGCGACGCGGATCCGCTCGGTGTCGTCGGGTGTCCACCCGTCGGGCGGCGCAACGGCGGCCCAGCCGTCGAGCACGTAGTCGCCGTAATTGTGGCCGTGGCCACCCGGGACGGAACCGGCGTTGGTCATGTCGGCGGCGACCTGCCAGAACGTGATGATCGGATACCACCGCATCGACGCCGTGCGGTCGCGGCCCGGTGGTTCCCTCAGCCAGTCGGGTCTGCTGAAGATCAGGTCCTCCGACCACCACACGATCGGATCGGAGGGGTGCTGCATGAACAGCACGCGCGTGCCCTCCCACGGCGCGGTCTGTGCGGCAGCGATCTCGCGGGCGTCGGTGGCCTCCGAGAATCTGACTGTTCGGCCGTTGTCATAGCGTGGTTTGACCTCCGGGGTGCCGGGGTCGCGGCGTTCGGTGATGGCGCGCCACAGGGGGCTCGCGTTCGGCGGGCCCACCCACAGCACGGACGAGAAGCCCATATCGGCGATGTCGGGCAGCCACGCGAACGCACCCTGGCCGGCCATCGAACCGAGGCTTTCGCCGTAGAGCACCAGCTTCGGTCGCCGATCCGGCGGCAGCTTCTCCCACCGTTCATGGATGGCGTCGATCATCATCCGGCCGGATTCCATCGATTTCTGCTGGTCGCCCAGAAACGAGATCCAACTGGGGAGATACGAATACTGCGAGCCGACCAGCGCGGTGTCGCCGTTGTACATCATTTCCAGCGACCGCGCCGCGACAGGGTTGATCCACCCGGTGCCTGTGGTGGGGATGATCACCAGCAGCTTGCGCTCGAACGCTCCGGTGCGCTCGAGCTCGCTGAGCAGCACCGCCATTCGCTGTTCGTCGGTGTCGGCGGTCTGCAGGCCGACATAGGCGCGGATGGGTTCCTTGGCGGGACGGCCGTTGAGGCGCGTCAATTCGTCGGCGTCCGGACCGGACGCGACGAAATTGCGGCCCTGATATCCCAGCGTGTCCCACGGCGCGAAAGAGGTTGGGCTGCCTGATCTTTCCGGCTCCAGCGGCTGAACGATCCCGGGCCGCGTGGTGAAGTTCTGTGGCTGGAACACGTGGTTCGCCCCAACCAGAAAGCCGCGGACCAGGACACCGTTGACGAGCGTGATCACCAGCACCACGACGATCGCAGTGCCGATGAACAGCGCCACCTCGTCGTGTAAATGCCAGCGCCGGATGAAGTACCGCGCCATCATCTTGATCACGTCGATCAGCACACGGGCGGCGCCGACACACGCTCCTCCGACGAGCACCGCGATGATCAGCGTTCGCAGGTATCCGAGCGTGCTGGGGCCTTCGATACCCATCACCGCCGACACCTGGCGCTGCCACGCCGCGGCCGGGATCAGCATCAGCACGCTCGCCGACACGGCCAGCACCACCGTCACGGTCTTGATGATGTACTGCACCCGCCTCGGCGGCGGCCACCAGGTGCGCCTGCGAATCACGAAGCGGTGGAACAGCCTCCAGCCGAACACGCCGATGCCGTAGCCGATGGCCGCGTTCACTCCGCCGATGAGCCCCTGGAACAGCCAGTCCCTCGGCAGCAGCGACGGTGTCAGCGACAGGCAGAAGAACAGTGCGCCGAACGCGATGCCGACGAAGTCGAGCCGGAGAAGGCTCCATGCCCAGACATACAGCGGGTGCCGTTCGCGGGTCCGCGCACTCACCCGAACAACCCGGGAAGCACGCCCTCCGACGTGCTTCGCAGGTCCTCCAAACTGGCGGTGAACAGGCCCTGCACCTCGACAGCGGCGTCTGCACCGGTTGGCCCCGGGTCGACGACGCCGATACGGGTGGCGGGCAGTCCACGCGCCTCACACATGGCCACAAAACGGCTCTCCTCGGTCCGTGGCACTGCCACCAGAACCCGGCCCGTGGACTCCGAGAACAACGTCACAAAGGGGTTTGCGCCCTCGGGAATGACGATGCGGCAACCGGTTTCGCCGGTCAGCGCGGCCTCGACGACGGCCTGGATGAGACCGCCTTCGGAGAGATCGTGTGCCGCCGACACCAGCCCGTCACGCGACGCCGACGACAACACCTCGGCGAGTAGCTTCTCGCGGTCCAGGTCGACCTTCGGCGGCAGCCCACCAAGATGATCGCCGGCGACCTGCGCCCAGATCGAACCGTCGAACTCGTCGCGGGTGTCTCCAAGAAGGATCAGCGTTTCGCCCGGTTCGGTTCCCAGTCCGGTCGGGATGCGGCGCTTCACATCGTCGATGACACCGAGCACGCCGACGACCGGGGTCGGCAGAATCGGCGTGGTGCCGGTCTGGTTGTAAAAGCTGACGTTGCCGCCGGTAACCGGAATGCCAAGTGCAGCACAACCATCGGCGAGCCCGCGGACGGCCTCGCTGAACTGCCACATCACACCGGGGTCTTCGGGGGAGCCGAAGTTGAGGCAGTTGGTGACCGCGACCGGCGTGGCGCCGGTGACGGCGACGTTGCGGTACGCCTCGGACAGCGCCAGTTGCGCACCCGTGTAGGGGTCGAGCGCGGTGTAGCGGCCAGACGCGTCGGTCGATATCGCGATGCCCCGGCCGGTCGCCTCGTCGATGCGCAGCACTCCGCCGTCGGCGTTCTCTGCCAGCACGGTGTTGCCGCGGACGTAGCGGTCGTACTGCTCGGTGATGAATGCACGGCTGCACAGATGCGGACTGCCAAGCAGCGCAAACAACGTCGCGCGAAGTTCGTCACCGGACGTCGGCCGCGGCAGCGTGTCCGACGTGTCGGCGTTGAGCGCATCCTGGGTGTCCGGCCGCTCGACCGGCCGTTCGTATACCGGACCCTCGTGTGCGACGGTGCGCGGAGGCACGTCGACGACGGTCTCACCGTGCCAGGTGATCACCAGTCGGTCGCCGTCGGTGACCTCACCGATGACGGTGGCCAGCACCTCCCATTTGCGGCACACCGCCATGAACGCGTCGACGTTCTCCGGCGACACGACGGCGCACATACGCTCCTGCGACTCGCTGGACAGGATCTCCGCCGGTGACATGTTCTTCGCACGCAGCGGTACGGTGTCCAGCTCGATCCGCATTCCGCCGTCGCCTGCCGACGCGAGTTCGGAAGTGGCGCAGGACAACCCGGCCCCACCGAGGTCCTGGATACCGACGACGAGCTTCTCCGCATACAGCTCGAGGCAGCACTCGATGAGGACCTTCTCCATGAACGGGTCGCCCACCTGCACCGACGGCAGCTTCTTGCGCCCGGGCGCCCCGCTCTCGTCGCCGCCGAATGTGTCAGACGCCAGCACCGACACGCCGCCGATGCCGTCGAGCCCGGTGCGCGCACCGAACAGGATGATCTTGTTGCCGGTGCCCGACGCGAACGCCAGGTGCAGATCCTCCTTGCGAAGGACCCCCACGCAGAGCGCGTTGACCAGTGGGTTGCCCGCGTAGGAAGCGTCGAAGACGGTCTCACCGCCGATGTTAGGCAGGCCAAGCGAGTTGCCGTACCCACCGACGCCGCGCACGACGCCGTCGACGACGCGGCGCGTGTCGGGTGCGTCCGCCGCGCCGAACCGCAACTGGTCCATCACCGCCACCGGGCGCGCGCCCATGGCCATGATGTCGCGGACGATGCCGCCGACGCCGGTGGCCGCGCCTTGGTAAGGCTCGATGTAGGAGGGGTGGTTGTGGGACTCCACCTTGAAGGTGGCCGCCCAACCGTCGCCGATGTCGACCACACCGGCGTTCTCGCCGATGCCCGCGAGCATCCCCGCGCGCATCGCCTCGGTGGTGGTCTCGCCGAAATAGCGCAGGTGAACCTTCGACGACTTGTAGGAGCAGTGCTCACTCCACATCACCGAGTACATCGCCAATTCGGCGTCGGTGGGACGGCGGCCGAGGATCTCGCGGATCCGCTGGTACTCGTCGTCCTTGAGGCCCAGTTCGCGGTGCGGTTGGGGCGTCTCGGGAGTGGCGGAGGCCCGTTCTACGGAGTCGACCTCGTGGTTGGGCCCAGACATCACGAAGACAGCTTAGTTTGCGATCGCGCGTAGAGGTGCGCCGCCACCGGCGCACCTATCCCGTGGATCGCCACGCTACCCAGCACCACCACGACCGTCATCAGCAGCACCTGATCCTCGGCGCCACCGTTCAACATGTTGAAGGCCAGCAGACCGAACACGATCGACGTGGTGCCGCGTGGGCCCAGCCAGCCGACCAGCAAGCGTTCACCCCACGAGTAGCTGGATCCGATCATCGCCACCACCACCGGCAGGATGCGGACCACCGTGAGCGCCAGCAGGCAGAACACCACCGTCGCGGCCGGCACACCGAACGCGAGTGCCGCGACTACCGCACCGCCGAACAGGAACCACATCCATACGGCCAGCAGAAAACCGACGTCGTCGATCAGTTCGAGATCAGATTCACTTTCCGACCGTCGCAGAAAATTGAAGGCGATACCGCAGACGAACGCCGATACAAAGCCATTGCCCGCAATGGCGACGCTCACCGCGAACGACAGCAGGGGGGCGGCGACCAGGATCATCCGCTTCGATTGGTCGGTCATCAGCCCGCGCGATTCGGCAACGTTGGCCGCAAAGGCGAGGGCCAGGCCGATGCAGACACCCACGGCGATGGCCTTGATTGCCTGCGGCACAGCCGAACCCAGCGCTTGTAACGGTGATTCGGCATGCGAGTTGCCCCCGGCGAGCGCTACCGCGCAGATGAACACCGGCGAGATGATCCCGTCGTTGTAGCCACCTTCGACGTTGAGGAGATTGCGGACGCGTTCGGGCACCCGCTCGTCGCGCAGGATCGAGGCGGCTGGCGCGAAATCGATGGGCACGACCACGCAGGCGATGACCAGCAGCACCGCCCAGTCCAGGCCGGGCAGCAGCCACATGCCGAGCAGCACAGACAGCGCCAGGCTCATCGGCAGGGCAACGAACAACACCCGTACCGCCGACCGGGGTTCGGAACCGAAGAAGCCGCCGCGGACTTCCATCGCGTCGACGAATAGCAACACCGCCAGGATAATCTCGACGGCGTGCTGGGCCACCTCGGTGTTCAGTGCATCCACCAGCGCGTCGTGGGTGAGTACCCCTACGAGCACGCCAACGAGCACAAGCAGCATGGGCGCGGTGAGGCGCCAGCGCTCGAGTCGCCCGGCGAGCAACGACCACGCGACGAGCACGACCGCAACCGGAATCAGCGCCATCAACACGGCCCTGATCTTTCCAGGCGGATCCGGTGCGGACAGGCTTGTGCGTCAGACCCGTCAGCCGGCGGGCGCCACGCAGAACGCGTTGCCGTCCGGATCGGCGAGCACCACCCACTCGAAGTCGCCGAAGCTGCCCCGCCCTGTCTCGCTGGCGCCGAGCTCGACGAGCCGCTTGACTTCAGCCTCCACATCCGAGGTGCCGAAGTCGATGTGCACGCGGTTCTTTCCCGGCGTCGGGTCGTCGACCTTCTGGAACGCCAGCCCGGGACCATCCGGCGTGGACACGGTGACGAAAAACGGTGGTGCGATGGGATTTACCTGCCCGTCGAGAGCTCTTGCCCACCAGTCGGCGAGCCGCTCCGGGTCAGTGCTGTCGAAGGTGATGTTCTCGGTCTTGAGCGCCATGGCGCTGACCCTAGAGCAGCCCGGTGACATGAGCGCTTACGTCACGCGTAATTGAACGGCCACCCCAACGGCCTCCACGCTTGTGGCATGACTGAAACCCAAACCCAACCGAAGTTCAGCGCCGACATGTGGGCGGCCTTCTGGGCTGCGCCCACCGAGTCCGGTATCGGCGACATCCTGGCCGACGACATCGTCGGCTACTGGCAGGGCGAGCCGAAACCGGTGCACGGACGCACGGCGTACACCGCGAAGATCGTCGAACTCATCACTGCCGTGCCCGACCTGCGGCTCGAGCTCGTCGACAGCGCGACCGTCGACGGCGGCACCGGCGAACAACTCGTGTACCTGCATTACGTCGGCCGCGGCACCGGGCCGGACGGACCGATCGCGCTTCGCGGCCTGGACCGCGTGCGGACCCGCGACGGCATCGTGGTGGAGAACGTGATCCGCTACGACCAGGTCGACCCGGCGTGAGTCCCGCTCAGGCCGGCGACAGGAAGGCCTCGAGCGCCGACGAGTAGGCCGCGACGTCGTCGGCGCCCATGACTTCGCGCGCCGAATGCATGGCCAACTGGGCCGCGCCCACGTCGACGGTCGGGATGCCGGTACGCGCCGAGGTCATCGGCCCGATCGTTGATCCGCATGGCAGATCGGCCCTGTGCTCGTAGCGCTGAAGCGGGACGCCGGCCTGAGCGCACGCCAGCGCGAACGCCGCAGCGGTCCGACCGTCGGTGGCGTAGCGCAGATTCGGCTGCACCTTCAGCACCGGTCCGGCGTTGACCTCGATCAGGTGGCCGGGCTCATGACGCTCGGGGTAGTTCGGATGCGTCGCGTGGGCCATATCGCCGGAGGCCACCATCGAACCCGGCAGCCGGCGCAAGAACTCCTCACGGCCACCGCCCGCGGCCAGCGTGATGCGCTCCAGCACCGTCTGCAACAGATCGGACTGCGCGCCGTGGTCGGATTGCGAACCGACCTCCTCGTGGTCGAACAGCGCCAGCACGGGCGTGTGCCCGCGCGGCTCGGCGGCAAGGAAAGCCTCGAGCCCGGCGTAACACGTCGCCTGGTTGTCCAGCCGCGGCGCGCTGAGCAGCTCGCGGCCGGCGCCGGCAAGCGTCGACGGGGTGAGATCGTGGGTCATCAGGTCCGCGCCCAGTACATCGGCGACGTCGACGCCGGCCCGCTCGGCCACGTAGCCGAGGAAGGACCTGGTCCCGCTGCCGACGCCCCACACCGCGTTGACGTGACGCTGCGGGTCCAGTGCCACCGATTTGCGGTCCTCGGCCAGGTGGATGGCCAGTTGCGGTACCCGCAGGATCGGCTCGTCGATGCGGATCAGCTGGTGGTCGATGGTCTTTTCCCGTCGCACTGACAGCCGCCCACTGATCCCGAGGTCGCGGTCCAGCCACGAGTTCAGCCAGGCCCCGCCATAGGGCTGCAGCGCAACGACCTGCCAGCCCGACACGAACCGGTCGGGATGCTGCTTGACCCGCAGATTCGGGCTGTCGGTGTGGCCGCCCACGATCCGGAAGCCCAGGCCGGGGTCAGCGGCCTTCCAGGCGACCAGCGAGCCTGCGCGCACGGTGAAGAACCGCCCCTCGGTGCCGGACTCGCGGCTCGCCGCGGAAGCCCACGCATCGCCCTCCGACACCTCGGTGAAGCCGGCCATGCGCAATCGATCGGCCACCGCCGCGCAGACGTGAAATGGCGACGGCGACGCGTCGATGAACTCACACAGGCCCTGCGGACTTGCCGACATGGTTCTCAATCTTCTCCGATCACTGCCGACGATCTTGAATTAGGGTCGAACGGTGCCCGCACCACTGCCGCAGCCGGTTACAGCACCGCTGACGCCCGCAGCCATCTTCCTGGTGGTGACGATCGACGACGGCGGTGAGGCAGCAGTGCACGACGGGCTGGGTGACATCTCCGGACTCGTGCGCGCGGTCGGGTTCCGCGACCCCGACAAACACCTGTCGGTGGTGACGTCGATCGGATCCGACGCCTGGGACCGGTTGTTCTCAGGTCCACGCCCCGCCGAGCTGACGCCCTTCATCGAGTTGACGGGCGGACGCCACCACGCACCGGCGACACCCGGGGATCTGTTGTTCCACATCAAGGCCATGTCGCTGGACATGTGCTTCGAGCTGGCAGGCCGGATCGTCAAAGCGCTCGACGCCGTCACCGTCGTCGACGAAACTCACGGCTTCCGCTTTTTCGACAACCGCGACCTGCTCGGGTTCGTCGATGGCACCGAGAACCCCGAGGGACCGATTGCGGTGTCCGCCACCGAGATCGGCGACGAGGATCCCGACTTCGCCGGCGGTTGCTACGTGCACGTGCAGAAGTACGTACACGACATGTCGTCGTGGGATTCGTTGTCGGTCACCGAACAGGAACTGGTGATCGGCCGCACCAAGCTCGAGGACATCGAGATGGACGACGACGTCAAGCCGGCCAATTCGCACATCGCGCTGAACGTCATCACCGACGAGGACGGCACCGAGCTCAAGATCGTGCGGCACAACATGCCGTTCGGCGAGATCGGAAAGGCTGAATACGGAACGTATTTCATCGGCTACTCGCGCACGGCCGAAGTCACCGAGAAGATGCTGTCCAACATGTTCATCGGCGACCCGCCGGGAAACACCGACCACATCCTCGAGTTCTCCACCGCGATCACGGGCGGGAAGTTCTTCACGCCGATCGTCGATTTCCTCAATGACCCACCCCCACTTCCGGATTCGCAGCCAGAAGAAGAACAGCCAACCGCTACCGGCGTGCCCGTCCGGGACGGCGCGTTGCGCATCGGCAGCCTGAAAGGAACGCGTTGATGAACAACCTGTATCGCGACCTCGCCCCGATCACCGAGGCAGCGTGGGACGAGATCGAACTGGAGGCGACGCGGACGTTCAAACGGCACATCGCCGGGCGGCGCGTCGTCGACGTCAGCGAGCCGGGCGGCCCGGTGACCGCGGCGATCAGCACGGGCCATCTCGGCGACGTGCCCCCGCCCGCCGATGGCGTGGTGGCGCACCTGAGGGAGAGCAAGCCGCTGGTGCGGCTGCGGGTGCCGTTCACCGTCGACCGCAACGCGATCGACGACGTCGAGCGCGGCTCGCAGGACTCGGACTGGGACCCGGTCAAGGAGGCCGCCAAGAAGCTGGCGTTCGTCGAGGACCGGGCCATCTTCGAGGGCTACGGCGCGGCGTCGATCGAGGGCATCAGGGCCTGCAGCAACAATCCTGCGCTGGCGCTGCCCTCCGATGTGCGGGAGATCCCGGATGTCATCTCGCAGGCGCTGTCCGAACTGCGGCTGGCAGGCGTCGACGGACCGTACTCGGTGCTGCTGTCGGCCGACGTCTACACCGAGGTGAGCGAGACCACCGAACACGGCTATCCGATCCGTGAGCACCTCAATCGGCTGGTGGACGGCGACATCATCTGGGCGCCCGCCATCGATGGCGCGTTCGTGTTGTCCACCCGCGGAGGCGATTTCGACCTGCAGCTGGGCACCGATGTGTCGATCGGTTATCTTTCGCACAACGCCGACACCGTCGAGCTGTACCTGCAGGAGACGTTGACGTTCCTCTGCTACACCGCGGAGGCCTCGGTCGCGCTCACCAAGTAGCCGCCCAGGTGCCGTGGAACCCCTCTCCCTTTGCGCGAGCGTGCATGTTTGCAGACGACACACCGATGGACTAACGCAATTTGCGCACGCTCGCAGGGGCCTGCGCTCACCCCTTGGCCATACTCCGCGCGAGGCGCTCGACTGCGGCGCCGTCGGTGAGTTCGTCACGCGATTCCGGGTGTTCCCAGTAGAACCGGACGAGCTCGCGTAGCGCCGTGCCGTCAGGGGTGTACGAACGAGCCGCGAACGTGTGGGCGGTGTCGTCGGACATCACCCAAACAACAGAACCCGGTGTCGGTGCCTGCTGGCCGGGGGCCTCGCCAGTCACGTCCTTCACGTCTTCCCAGTCACCGAACTGCGGACGCCAGCCCTGAGAGAACTCGAATCCGCCAGGAGTCAGGCGGAGGCGACTGGTGCTGCCCCGCCGGAAGTTTCGCCATACGAACGGGACACCGGTCAACACGAGCACGCCGGCCGTGAACGGAATCGAGTATCGCAACGCGGGCGGCATCGGAATGGTCACCATCCCTGCGGGCGCGAAGATCGTGTAGATCGCACTGGCGATCACGCCACCGACTAGCGAGATCTGGATTGGAATGTCAACACTGCGATCGGGCCAGAATGTGGTACCTCCGGCATCGACCTCCGCGCGTGGAGCGACGTTTCCGGGAACGACCGCGAGGAATGGGATGACGAAACCCAGGCAAAACGCGGAGGCCCCCAGCGCCACGACAGCATTGAGGAACTCACCGCGGACGATGAATATCACAGTCCACGCTGCGCTGAAAACGCCGAAGCTGCCGAAGAACAGCCCACAGAGGATCGCAAGAGGGAGAATTTTCATTAGCGGCACACGATATTGCCGATGATGCCGCCGACATAACTGAAGGCCAATCCGCCGAATATGTCGCCGCCCGCGGCAGCCCATGGAGCGAATTGCGGGCCACCCAATCCGGCGGCCGCTGCGGCGGAGGCGGCCCCGATGGCATACCCACCCGCGGCTCCGGCGCCACCGGAGACCGCCGCGACGCAGGCGTCCTCGAACGTCTTCGCCGTCACGGTGTCGTACAGGGCCGCCGCCACACCCAGCGTCGGCCCGCCGTACCTGGCGACCTTACCCACGTTCTCCACTGATTGCGCCGACAGCATCGGGATTCCCCGCTTGGCCTGCTCCTCGAGTCCGGTGAGCGCGCCCCCGACGGTGGTCAGCGCGGGGTGGGAGAAGAATTCGTCGGGCAGCACGCCGTGGCGGCCGTCGGCAGTCGTCACACCGCCGGTGCACTTGCCGTCCGCGGTTCGCGTCATCGTGACCTCGGTGCCGTCGCCGAATGTGATGGACGTGAACTTCGTGCCGTCGTAGTTCGTCCTGTCCTGGGAGAACGTGCTGGACACCTCGCGTCCGCTCTTGTCGTAGTAGGTGTCCTCGACGCACGGCAGGGTTTCGTTCCACTCGTAGATCTCGTGGCGGCTGCCGTCCATCATCAGCAGCGTCTTGCGTACGTGATCGTCCTCGGTGACCCACTCCTTGCTCTCGCGAACAGTCTGCGCCATGTCGTTGTCGCCGATGATGCCCTGCTGGACGAGCCCGGGCAGCGTCGTCGGGTTGGGCACCTCGCCGGCGGGCGGAGCCAGCCCGGCACCGGGGTACAGACTGGCCGGACCACCGGGACCGGGCAGCGAGAAGCCGAAACCCTTTGCGGCAGCTTGTACCTGAGCCGCGGTGCGGCTGTCGGCGTCACCGACTGCGCTCAATAGCCGGTTGATCTCGTTCTGCTCAGCCTTGGCCTGCGCCTGCAGCGCGCCGGCCTTCTCCGCTGAAACGCGGGCCGGCTTGATGAGCACCACCCATATGTCGTTGACGGATAGTTCGCCGCGATCGACTTCGTCGGCACGGGTCAGCAGCGCGGTGCGTGCGGAACTGATGGTGACCGCGCCCTTCGACAGCGCGGCCGCCACACCCTCGGTGTAGAGGCTGAACTCAGAACTCGCGTCAGTGGCACGACGGAACATCTCCGTGGCGGCGTCGTGCGCAGGTCCGTCCCATGCGCGCGCCCCGGGCATCCGGTCACAGCCGTCGTCGAGATTGCGCACCGCGGCGTACACCGCAAGCCCCGCATCGCTGAGCGTCGCCGCGGCCGGCTCCAGCGAGTCGGGATTCCAGCTCTGCAGTCGTGAACGTGTGGGCAACATCTAGAACAGCCCGTCGAACGCGCCTGCGAGGGCGTCGTCTTCCACCTCGTACCTGTCCCCTGCGCCGCGCACCGCAGCGCCCATCTTCGTCACGTTGGTCGCGATGTCGTTTGCCCGTTGTGTCATGTGCTCGCCGACGAGTCGCATTGCCCACTGCGTAGTCGACGAGCGAAGTCCGTCAGCAGCCGTCGTCGCCTTGGGACCGACGGCGGTACCGCGGATTGTGGCGGAAGCGGTATCCACCTGCACAGCAAACGCACGCAACACTTCTGGATCTACGAGCACGGCTCGAACCTAACACCGGCTGCAGGAGCATCACCGCACCAATTTTCAGCCATCGAGCGTGCGTAAACGGACGGCGCGTGGGCGCCACGCCGAGGCGGCCAGCTAAGCGGCCAGCACCAGGTCCAGGGCGGAGTAGAACAGGCCGAGACCATCATCGGACGGGCCGGTCAGCGCCTCGGTGGCGTGCTCGGGGTGCGGCATCAGGCCGACGACCCGACCATTGGCCGACGCGATGCCGGCAATGTCGCGCATCGAACCGTTCGGGTTGTCGCGGTATCGGAAGACGACCCGGCCTTCGCCCTCGAGCTTGTCGAGCACGTTCTCGCTGGCGACGTACCGGCCCTCACCCGACTTCAGCGGGACCAGAAGATCGGCGCCAAGCTCGTAGCGCGAGGTCCAGGCCGTCGAATTCGACACCACCTCGAGCCACAGATCCCGGCAGACGAAGTGCAGGCCCGCGTTGCGCGTCAGCGCGCCCGGCAGCAGGCCCGCCTCACACAGGATCTGAAAACCGTTGCAAATACCCAACACCGGCAGGCCCTGAGCAGCTGCCCGGATGACCTCGCCCATCACCGGAGCGAACTTCGCGATCGCACCGGTGCGCAGATAATCGCCGTACGAGAAGCCGCCAGGCACCACAACGGCGTCCACCCGCTTGAGGTCGGCGTCGGCATGCCAGAGGCTGACGGATTCCGCACCGGCGGCCCGCACCGCCCGCGCGGCATCGACGTCGTCGAGCGTGCCGGGGAAGGTGATGACGCCGATCCGGACCGTCACGAGTTCTCCCTGCTCACCGACCAGTCCTCGATCACGGTGTTCGCCAGCAGCGACTCGGCGATCTCGGCGAGCGTGTCGTCGTCGATGCCGTCGTCGACTTCGAGCTCAAACCGCTTGCCTTGCCGCACATCTGAGACTGCGCCGAAACCGAGACGGCCCAACGCGCCGACGATCGCCTGCCCCTGCGGGTCGAGGATCTCGGCCTTGGGCATCACATGCACCACCACCCTTGCCACGGCGATCACTCTACCTGCGGCTTCGGTCCGACCGCCTCACCGGCACGATCCGAGGTACGCATCGCACAGCGGCGCGGCCATTGCGTCGAGGACCTGCGCGTCCGGGGCGGCGGCCCAGCGCACGAGGGGCGGCAGCGTCGACCACATGGCCAGTTCGACGATGGTGCTGCTGGACGGGTGCGCGAGCAGGTAGGAATGGATCACCCGCTGACCGGCGACACTGATCACCGCCGCCACCCGCAACGGATCGTTGGTGGTGATCGACGGGGATGCCAGCGGTGCGGTGACCTGGCACTCCCGCAGCCGGGTCCTGGCCAGCTCGAGAGTTTCCGTCGTCGTCAGCCCGAAATGCGCGGTGTCCCCGCGCCAGTGCATGATCTGCACCCGCAGTTGCCATTGGCCCGGCGGGTTCGTCACCGTCGCCTGCCAGGCCACCGAATAGTCCCTGGCGTCGCCGATGATCGGCGGCGAGGCGCACATCTCCTCGAAGGTGAATCGTGGCACGGGCGTCCTGACGGCCAGACCGGCGAGGCCGGGCCAGTGATAGACCGGATCGAGCGGCACGGCGCTGGGTGCTATCCACGCCGAATCGGGGATGGAGTCGCAAATCGGCGGGCATACGCCGGGTACGGCGGCAGCCGGCGTGCTCGGGGCGATGACCAACCCGCATGTGGCGACAGCCAGCGCCAACAACAATCGCACGTCTGAAGTACCCCCTGGGTAATCCCTGCGCGCCACAATATAGGTATGCAATTGACGCATTTCGGCCATTCGTGCCTACTCGCAAGCTTCAGCGACGATTCGGCGAACGACACAACTATTCTGTTCGATCCGGGTACGTTCTCCCACGGCTTCGAGGGCATCACCGGCCTGTCCGCGATCCTGATCACCCATCAGCACCCCGACCACGCCGACCCGGAGCGGCTACCCGCACTCCTGGAAGCCAACCCGCAGGCCGCGCTGTACGCGGACCCCCAGACCGCCGCACAACTCGGCGGCTCGTGGCAGGCGGTGAATGTCGGCGACGAATTCGGCATCGGCCATCTCACCGTGCGGGGCGCGGGTGGGCGGCACGCGGTAATTCACCCCGAAATCCCTGTGATAGACAACATCTCGTATCTCATCGGCGATGGCAGTCATCCGGCGCGGCTGATGCATCCCGGCGACGCGTTGTACCTGCCCGGCGAGCCGGTCGACGTGCTCGCGACTCCGGCCGTCGCACCGTGGATGAAGATCTCCGAGGCGGTGGACTATCTGCGCGCTGTGGCGCCCACGCACGCCGTGCCCATCCACCAGGGGTTCATCAACGACGGCGGCCTCGGCATCTTCTACGGTCGGCTCACCGAGATGACCGATACCGACTTCCAGGTGCTCGAGAAGGAGAACGGCGTGGAGTTCTGACCCGGCTTCGATTCACCGGACACATCGCGGGATTCGGCACCGAAGCAGGGGTTCGGATGGTTGTCGGATCATGGCTGCAGTCGCCGTTCGGTCGATTCGCCGACGTCATGATCGAGACGTCTGACGGTGAGCGCGTACTTGTCGCACCGAGCAGCGAGATCGCCGAATTCGTCTCCACCACTTACACATTTGACCGCGTATCACTGGGCGATGTGACTTCGGATGTATCGCGGGACGGGTTCACCCTCGTCGGCCCGGATCTCGAGATCTCGGGCCGGGTCGGCGGCCCCGCGCCATTCGACACGCTGCTGCGGCTGGTGCCCTCGCGCCTGGCATCCGCCCCGGCGTGGCTACGGGTCATCGATCCGGTTGCGGCGCGACTGGTGCCCGGCGTGCGCACCGCGGGCAGCGCGGGCCATGGCCGCCGCGAGTACTACGGCGTCACGAGGACGCGCCGGATCGACGCCGTCGACGCGGTCTATCGCGGGACGCATCTCGGCGGCTTAACCGCGTTGCACCCGCCGGTGCGGTTCGGCTTCTCGTCGGCGCCGTCGACGCCGCAGCTCGTGTCCGTCACGACGACCATCGACCTGCCCTAGGCGGTATCGCGCGCAGCGGCCCGGCCCGCGGCACGACCGGAGAACACACATCCGCCGAGGAAGGTGCCCTCCAGCGAGCGGTAACCGTGTACGCCGCCGCCACCGAATCCGGCGGCCTCTCCTGCGGCGTAAAGACCACTGAACACGGTGCCGTCGGGCTTCAGCGCGTGTGAGTCGAGGTCGGTTTCCAAGCCGCCCAACGATTTCCGGGTGAGAATGTGCAACTTCACCCCGATCAGCGGTCCAGCCTTGGGGTCGGTGAGCCGGTGCGGGGCCACGACGCGGCTGATCCTGTCGGACAGAAACGCGCGTGCGCCGCGAATGGCGGTGATCTGGCTGTCCTTGGTGTACTTGTTGACAACCTCACGGTCGCGGGCGGTGACTTCTGCCTCCACGACGTCGTAGTCCAGTGGTTCGACGCCGGGCACGGCGTTCATCTTGGACACCAACTCCTGCAACGAGTTCGCCGTGACGAAGTCGACTCCCTTGTCGATGAACGCCTGCACCGGCGGCGGCGCGCCCGGCCTGACGCGGCTCAGCACCTGGCGCACGCTGCGCCCGGTCAGATCGGGGTTCTGTTCTTGACCCGACAGCCCGAACTCCTTCTCGATGATGCGGGCGTTCAGGATGTACCACGTGTAGTCGTGGCCGGTCTGGGCGATGTACTGCAGCGTGCCGAGGGTGTCGAAGCCGGGAAACAACGGCGGCGGCAGCCGCTTTCCGGTGGCGTCCAGCCACATCGACGACGGACCGGGAATGATACGAATGCCGTGCAGTGGCCAGATCGGATCGTAATTGGTGATGCCCTCGGTGTAGTGCCACATCCTGTCGCTGTTGATCACGCGCGCCCCCGCCGACTCGGTGATACCGATCATCCGGCCGTCGACATGCGCGGGAACACCGCTCAACAACTGGTCGGGCACCCGCCCCATCCGCTTGGGCCAGTTCTGCCGGACAAGGTCGTGGTTTCCGCCGATTCCGCCGCTGGCGACAATCACCGCCTGCGCCCGGAACTCGAAGTCACCGACGGTGTTCCGCGACGACGCTTCACCGCGGGCCGCATTCGAGGGTTCCAGCACCGCGCCACGCACCCCGACGACTGCGCCGTCCTCCACGATGAGCTCGTCGACACGACGGCGATGCGCGAAACGCACCTTGACGTTGTCGCGCAGACGACGCGCGAAGACGTCGACGATCGCGGGACCGGTCCCCCACGTGATGTGAAACCGTGGCACCGAGTTGCCGTGCCCACGGGCGTCGTAGCCTCCCCGCTCGGCCCACCCGACCGCCGGAAAGGTCTGAAGGCCGCGCTCACGCAACCACCCGCGCTTCTCGCCCGCGGCGAAGTCGACGTAGGCGTGTGCCCATTGGCGCGGCCAGTGGTCCTCGGGCCGGTCGAATCCGGCCGCTCCGAGCCAGTCCTGCAAAGCCAGTTCGTGGCTGTCACGGATGCCCAATCGGCGCTGTTCGGGGCTGTCGACGAAGAACAGCCCGCCGAACGACCAGAACGCCTGGCCGCCGATATTGTTGACGTTCTCCTGGTCGACGATCAGGACGCCTCGGCCGCGTTCGACGAGTTCGCACGCTGCGACCAGACCCGCAAGACCGGCGCCCACGACGATGACGTCAGCATCTGCCATGGTCGCTAGGTTAGCGGGCAGCGTCTATGCGGCGTCTGTCAATGCGCTGTATGGGGACCACTGGTACACCTGCGGCGTGCACTGGTGCATCAGAGCCAGGTCGACGGCGTCGAGCATCGCCTGCCGGGGTCCGGGCCTTTTCAGGTGACGGGCGGCGACGGCCACCCGGACGATGCCATCCCGACGGGCCGTACGTTCGGCCGAAAGCACCAGCGTGCGGCACCACCACGGTTCGCTGAGAAAGCCCTCGCCGATGCCGAGTACCCGGGAACGGACCGTCGTATGACGCACCAGATCCGTGATCTCGGAAAGTGCGGCGAGCATGCGAAAGCCATTGCGAGGCAGCGCCGTTACCGTTCCCGGTGATACCGTCCAGCCGGGCGCTGCGAACAGACGCGTGCGCAGTCCCACGTGTTCC
This sequence comes from uncultured Actinomycetota bacterium, assembly GCA_963843135.1. Classification (GTDB taxonomy): domain Bacteria; phylum Actinomycetota; class Actinomycetes; order Mycobacteriales; family Mycobacteriaceae; genus Mycobacterium. Next base: position 389,413 of record CAWJJA010000008.1, on the reverse strand, counting down.
ATCACCCTGTCGGCGGCCATCAGGCGCAGGTTCGCTTCGTGCGCAGGCAGAGTCGCGAATTCACCACGCCGCTTCTTGGTGGCGGCTTCGTCGAAGCCGTGCAGCACGATGACGTCCCCGGCGTCGCGACGCGCGGTGAGCCAGTCGATCGTCGGGGCGTCCTCATCGAGCCGGTAGCCGCCCTTGATGCGCGGCGCCACCAGCAACGACACCGGCACGCCCCGGGAACCGAGCTGACCGCAGAAGTCCACGACATCCGGCATTGTTCGGTCGCTGATCCCGGAGACGGAAACGATCAGTTGTCCAGCCACGCGCTCATTGTGGCAACTTCAGGTGTCGCGACGGTTTCTGACACCCTGCCTGAAGTTGTCCATTCGGTGCGGCTACCGCGGCAGCACCTCTTCGATGGCGGCGATGACCTCGGGGGCGTCCGGTTCGGTGCGCGGCCGGATCCTCTTGACCACCTTTCCGCCCGGCGCGAGCAGGAACTTCTCGAAGTTCCACTGGATATCGCCGGCGTCGCCCGCATCGTCGGGTGTCCTGGTCAACTCGGCGTAGAGAGGATGCCGGTCGTCGCCGTTCACGTCGGTCTTGGCCAGCAACGGAAACGTGACCCCGTACGTCGTCGAGCAGAACTCGGCGATCTCTTCGGCCGAACCGGGCTCCTGGCCCATGAATTGGTTACACGGCACGCCGATGACCGTCAGTCCGCGGTCCCGGTAGTCCGTTGCCAGTCTCTCGAGGGCCGTGTACTGCGGAGTGAGCCCGCATTTCGAGGCGACGTTGACAACCAGAACGGCGCCGTCGGCGAGTTCGCCGAGGGTGGTCGACGCCCCGTCGAGAGTGGTCAGTGCGATGTCGGTGAGGTCGGTCATGCCCCGCACGCTACCCGTTCTCGAAAAGCATCCCCGCGACTCGGTGCACCGTCGCTATCGGATCGGCATTGTCGTCGAAGTAGCCGTCCATCGCCTTGTTCAGCCACAACAGCGAAAAGCCGTGCACCAGAGACCATGCCGCCAGCGCGGCGCCGTCGGGGTCTTTCTCGGCGCGCGCATCGTCGAGGGTGCCGACACCCCGGGCGAGTTCGGCGCGGGCCGCGTCCTGTGCTGCGATCAGCTCCGCGTTCTCGGGATCGACAAGTGAACGATCGAACATGACGGCATAGTGCCCAGGATGGTCGAGTGCGAATCGCACGTATGCCATTGCGGCGTCGATGAACTCGGGACGCGCGCCGTCGAGGGCGGCGGCCAGCTTGCGCCACCCCTCGGCGGCCAATGAGGTGAACAGGCCGCGGCGGTCGGTGAAGTGGTGTGCGGGAGCGGCGTGTGAGACCCCGGCAGCACGGGCCAGCGCCCGCAGCGAGATCCCGTCAGCGCCACGCTCGGCCACCAGGTCGGCGGCCTGGGCCAGGATCGCGGCCTTCAGGTCGCCGTGGTGATAGGCATCCCTGCGCATGTGCCCACTATACAGCCCATCTTGACACTGCCTAGATACTCGCTACGAACGGTCGAGCAGGTCGTCTTCGTAGGCGCCGCCGCCGTGGTTGGCCTTGGCGGCGTCCAGAAGCCAGGCGTACTGAAACGCGGCTTCCTTCCACCGCTCGTAGCGTCCACTGATGCCTCCGTGGCCGGCATTCATCTCGGTCTTCAGTAGTACCGAGGGCGCGCCGGTCCGGGTGTGCCTCAGCGCGGCAACCCATTTCGCGGGTTCGACGTACATCACCCGGGTGTCGTTCAACGACGTCATCGCGAGGATGGGGGGATAGTTCTTTGCCCCGACATTCTCATACGGCGAGTAGGACTTCATGTAGGCGTACACGTCGCCGTCCTGCAACGGGTTTCCCCACTCGTCCCATTCGGTGACGGTCAGCGGCAGAGACGGGTCGAGGATGGTGGTCAGCGGGTCGACGAACGGCACCAGGGCCAGGACGCCTGCGAACAGTTCGGGGGCCATGTTGGCGACGGCCCCGACCAGCAGGCCTCCTGCACTGCCGCCGTATGCGATGAGGTTCTCGGGCCGGGTGATATCAGCGTCGACGAGATGCTGTGCGACGGCGATGAAGTCGGTGAACGTGTTCTTTTTCTCGAGCAGCTTTCCGTGCTCGTACCACGGTCGGCCGAGCTCGCCGCCGCCGCGAACATGGGCGACCGCGAATACCATGCCGCGGTCGAGCAGCGAGAGCCTGGCGATGGAGAACCGTGGGTCCTCGCACGACTCGTATGCCCCGTAGCCGTACAGCAGCGTCGGTGCCGGGTACTGCAGCCCGATGCGGTGGATGATCGAGATCGGCACCCGCGCGCCGTCGCCAGCAATGGCCCAGTCTCGGCGCTCCACGTAGTCCTCTGGCCGGTAGTCGCCGAGCACCGGCTGCTCGCGCAGCAGCGTACGCTCGCCCGACGCCAGGTCGACGTCGTAGATCCGCACCGGGATGACGAAAGACGTGGCACCGATCCGCAGCTTCGGCGAGCTCCAGTTCGGGTTCCCGCCGAGGCCCGCCGACATCAGTTCGGATTCGAAGGTCAGTTCTTCAGGATGGCCGTAGGTGCCGTTGGCGTAGATCGGCCAGAGCTGGATCTTCGGCAGCGCCTCGCTACGGTAGCCGACGACCAGATGCCCTTCGAATGCGTCGACGGAGTCGAGTCGCACGTCGTCGCGGTGCTCGATGAGCGTGCGGAAGGCGGTGGGGTCGGCCACCGGCGCGTCGACGAGCGTGAAGTTCTCCGCTCCGTCGTTGTGCAGGATCAGGAATCGGTCCTCACCGCCGACGATGGCGTGTTCCACCGAGTATTCGACGAGTTCGCGGCGCGGCCACACCTGGGTGAACTCCGCCTGTGAGTCGGCGGCGTCGCCATAACGGACCTCGGTGGTGACGGCGCTACCCGCGGCGATGAGGACGAACTTGTCGCTGCGTGTGCGCCCGACGGCAAGCCAGAACTTCTCGTCGGGTTCGTGGTAGACCCGCTCGGCGGGCAGGCCGGATCCGATACGGTGCCGCCACACGGTGTCGGGGCGCCACGCCTCGTCGAGCGTCGTGTAGTAGACGGTGCGATTGTCGGCGGCCCACGTCACCCCCGCGCCGATACCGACGATCTCGTCGTCGTACAACGTTGACGTACGTAAGTCCTTGAACCGCAGCGTGTATCGCTCGTCGCCCTTGGTATCCACCGAGAACGCCAACACGTTGCCGTCCAGGCTCACCCCAGCCGCGCCCAGCGCGAAGAAGTCGTGGCCTTCGGCCTCGACATTCTCGTCGATGAGGATCTGCTCACCGGGGATCTCGGTCTCCTCGTCGAGCTCCGGCGGTACCCAGTCGTCGAAATCGGTGACAGGACAACGACAATGCACGTTGTACTGCTTGCCCTCGAAGCTGCGCCCGTAGTACCACCAGGCGCCGCGTCGGGTCGGCACCGAAAGGTCGGTCTCCTTGGTGCGGGCCTTGATCTCGTCGAAAATCTTCTGGCGCAACGGTGCGAGCGCCTCGGTGGCGTGATCGGTGTAGTCGTTCTCGGCCTTGAGGTAGTCGATCACCTCGGGGTTGGACTTGTCGCGCATCCACTCGTAGGGGTCGACGAAGACGTCGCCGTGATATTCCCGGCGATGTTCGAGGCGTTTTGCTACGGGTGGGTTCACGCGCTGGCACCGATCCAATCGTCGAATTTCAGGCCCGAGATGCGTTCATAGGCTTCGATATAGCGGGCGCGGGTCGCGTCCACGATGTCGGCAGGCAAGGGCGGTGGTGGTTTGTCCCCGTGGCGGTCCCAGCCGGACTCCGGGCCGATCAACCAGTTGCGGACGAACTGTTTGTCGAAGCTGTTCTGCACGACACCTTCCTGGTAGTCGTCGGCGCGCCAGTAGCGCGACGAGTCGGGCGTGAAGATCTCATCGGCCAGTCGCAGGTTGCCGTCCTTGTCGACGCCGAACTCGAACTTGGTGTCGGCGACGATGATGCCCTTGGTGAGCGCATGGTCGGCACCCTGGACATAGGTCTGCAGAGTGCGCTCGCGCAATTGGTTGGCCCGCACGGCGCCGACCATCTCGATCACGTCGTCGAACGAGATGTTCTCGTCGTGGGCTCCCAGTTCGGCTTTGGTTGCCGGGGTGAACAACGGCTCGATGAACTTGCTGGCCTCGACCAGACCCGTCGGCAGCGCGATGCCGCACAACGACCCCGTCTTCTGGTAGTCGATCAGCCCGGAACCCGTCAGGTAGCCGCGCGCCACCGCCTCGACGGGCATCATCTCGAGTTCGGCGACCACCAGGGCGCGGCCGAGCACGTCGGTGGGGATGCGCGCGTCGTCGGGCGGACCCGCGAGGTGGTTGGGCGCCGAGAGATAGTCGAAGAAGAACACGCTCATCGCGGTCAGGATGCGACCCTTGTCCGGAATCTGGCTGTCGAGGATGTAGTCGAAGGCCGAGATGCGATCGGTGGCCACAAAGAGCAGGTGCCCGTCGTCGATCCGGTACAACTCGCGAACCTTGCCGCTGGCCAGATGCTGGTAGTCGGACAGAGCGGGGCGCATCGGGCCAGCTTATCGGGCAGCATCTGGTTCATGAGTTCGCGGTTTCTTCCCTACGCCACCACACCGTCGCGCCTGCTGGCCCAATTGATCAGCGACATCGTCGTGATCGCCTGGACGGTGATCTGGGTGCTGGTCGGAATGGCGGTCCATGCCGCCGTGTCCACGATCGCCGAAGTCGGCCGCCAAGTGCAGACCGGGGCCAGCGGCGTCGCCGACAACCTCAATTCGGCCGGCGACAGCACTGACGACTTCCCGTTCGTCGGGGAGTCGCTGGCCAGGCCATTGCGGGCGGCGGCTGAGGCCGCGCTGGACATTGCCGGTGCCGGGCAGAGCCTCGACTCGACGGCGTCGTGGCTGGCGTGGGTGCTGGCGTTGGCCGTGGCCGCGCCGCCGATTCTGTTCGTCGCGATGCCGTGGCTGTTCCTGCGCATCCGGTTCTTCCGTCGCAAGTGGATCGCGATCACGTTGGCACGTACACCGCCGGGCGAGGAACTGCTGGCGATGCGGGCGCTGGCCAACCGGCCGCTGGGCAAGCTGCTGGCGGTACACCCCGACCCTGTCGGCGCGTGGCGTGGCTACGATGCGGTCGCGATACGTGGGCTGGCGGCCCTCGAACTGCGCGCAGCAGGCGTCCAGCGCCTCCGGCGCTGAGCGATTTCGGCGTGCGCAGTCACGCTCAGCGGTACTCAACACGCCGAAACCGCCGGGGTGGGAACCGTCGACACCGCGGCTGACGTCATTTACGCGTGCTCGATGAATACTTGCGCCGCCATGACGGCGTCATCACGCTGGCCCAGGCGAGGTCAGCGGGACTCACGAAACAGGCCGTCAGCCGCCGAGTGATGAACCGGAAATGGGTGCGGTGCGCCCGTCGGGTGTACTTCGCCGATGACAGGGCGTTCACGGATGCGGCACGAATACGTGCAGCCGTCTGGGGTTATGGCGACCACGCGGCGGGTAGCGGTTTGACCGCGGCATGGTGGCTCGGCCTGACGCGGTTCGCTCCAAATACCGTCGAGGTCACGGTGCCACGTGACAGCAATGGCCGCTGCCATGAAGGGTCGGTGGTGCGACGTCGCGATTTGCATCCGGCCGACGTCGTCGAGCGCGACGGATTGCGCGTGACCGCACCGGCGTTGACGATCGTGGAGGCGGCTGTCCGACGCGGTGACGGCGCCAGACTGATGGACTCAGCGCTTCAGCGAGACGTCGAACTGCGCGACCTGTGGCGCGCGCATCTACGTAACAAGGGTCGGTACGGCTCACCGGCAGCGCGACGACTCCTCCAGGCAGCGGCAGGCGGAGCCCGGTCTCAAGCCGAACGTCTGCTCGTGAAGCTTCTCCGCGACGCGCGCATCACCGGATGGCAGGCGAACTACGGCGTCGGCGGATACAAGATCGACGTGGCCTTTGCCGCGCAACGGGTTGCGATCGAAGTCGACGGGTGGGCGTACCACAGTGCGCCCGCGGAATTTCAGATCGATCGTGAGCGACAGAACAACATCGCGCTGCTGGGCTGGCAGGTGTTGCGATTCACCTGGCTCGACCTCACCGAGCACCCGCAACGTGTGCTCAGCGTGATTCGCACGGCGGTTTCGGCGTGCTGAGTCACGTTGAGCGGGACTGCGCACGCCGAAGTCGCACCAGGAGGCCGGCCGCCACGATGAGCCACGCCGCGAAGGCGATCCAGAAGAACACCAGCGAGATCTCGACGAACCAATGCCAACCGGTCTCCACCGCCATGGCATACGTCGCCGACGAGTACATCCCGAGCGGGAACACCGCGGGCCAATCAAGGCCCACCCGCCGCCGGCACGCCACGTAGACGAGCACCGGAATCCACGCCGACGCCACGATCCAAGTCGCTATTGTGACCGCACGCACACCGTCGGCGATCGGGCCCGGTATCAGAATGCGGTGCAGATGATCTCCCGCAAGAGTGGCAATCGCTATGCCGCCCATCAGAATCCACACGTCGGCCTGAACCAGTTCCGGCGACGACGCGTCATGACGTACCCGCCAGAGCACCAACGTCGTCATCGCCAGGTACAGGCAGATGCCGAGCACCCAGAAGATGATCGCCCAGAACAGGATGTCGAGTTCGGCCGAGACGATCGCCAGTCCAGACGTCGCGACCGCGGCGAGTTCCCATCCACCGTGGGCTCGGTCGCGAAGTCCTGTCCACCGCAGCCGCCACATCGAACGGGCGGCCAACGGCACCAACGACACCCAGGCATGCAGGGCCATGCCCGTCAGCACCCACAGGACGATGCGATGCTCGGCAAGGCGCGCCCCCACCACCGCGCACGCCGCGATATAGGTGAACAGCGCCAGCGTCACGTTGGGATCGCGCATGTCGAATCCGCGCCAGGCCCTGGCCACCATCACCATCAATACCGGCAACGTCACCGCAGCAACGACAATCAGGATGTCGCTGATCACACCGAAGCCGTGGTCCGCGGCGGCGATCGACACGATGCCAGTCGCCATGACCGCCGCGAATGCGTCGGGTCTCACGGCCGTAATTCGACCACCAGATGACGGATACCCGTGTGCCGGTTGCTCCTTGTCCACTCCACCGGGCTGACCAGTCGCGCGGACCCGAACCGCGTCAGCAGTTCCTCGTAGAGCACCCGCAGCTCCAGACGCGCAAGGTTCGCGCCAAGGCAGTAATGCACTCCCTGGCCGAAACCCAAGTGCGGGTTCGGCTTACGCATGATATCGAACGTATCGGGGTCGACGAAGGCCGACGGGTCGCGGTTGGCAGAACCCTCCCAGATCTGGACTTTTTGTCCCGCTCTGATCTGAGCGCCCGCAAGCTCGACGTCACGAGTCGCGGTGCGCCGCTTCGACGGCGACGGCGACGTCCATCGCACCATCTCCTCGATGGCGGTGGGCAGATGCTCCAGGCCCGAACGCAGCGAATGGAATTGGTCGGGGTGATCGAGCAGCGCCAAGAGCCCGCCCGCGACGGAGTTGCGCGTCGTCTCCGCACCCGCGCTGAACAGCAGGCTGAAGAAAAGATACAGCTCGAGATCCGAGAGGAGAGATCCAGAGAGGCTCTCGTCCTCCACGGTCGCGTTCGCGACCACCGACAACATGTCATCGGTCGGCTCGGACCGCTTCGATGCGATCAACTCCTGGCCGTAGGTGTACATGCGCGAGCCGGCCTCCTCAGGCGTCAGCTGCCCGATTGAGGCCTTGCGCGAGCCTCCGAAGTCGAACTGAGGCTCGATCGCCTCGAACAACCAATGCCGTTCGGATTCAGGGACTCCCAGCAGAATGCAGATCATCTGCATCGGCAGCTCGGCAGCTATGTCGGTGAGGAAATCAAACGCACTGCACGGCTCAATCCCGTCGAGTAGCCGGCGGGCGCGAGATCGCAGATCGTCCTCGACGCGGGCGATCATTCGCGGTGTCAGGCCCGAACTGACAAGTCGGCGAATGTTCGAGTGCCGCGGGTCGTCCATCATATTGAGGACCTGCCCGGCGATCGTCAGGTCCTGCAGCAGCGTGCCGCCGAATGGGCGCGAGCCACCTGTCACCGACGAATAGGTCACCGGATCCCGAAAGACCGCAAGGGTTTCCGCGTGCGTGGCGACCGACCAGAAGCCTTCGCCGTCAGGTGTGTTGGCTGTTGCCTCGTGCCAGTAGACGGGCGCTTCGCGACGGTGAACCGCAAAGAGTGCGTGCGGAAATCCGTTGGCGAAATTGTCCAGATCGGTGAAATCGATCTCACTGAGCCCGTCCGACCACCGAGGTCACAGGATCGCACCCGATGTGTACTTGGCCGCCTCCGGGTAGCGCCCGACCAATTCGTCGACGGCGGCCACGACGCGATCCACCTGGTCGGCCGCCGCGCCCGTGAACGCCTGCTTGTCCGCCAGCGCCGCGTCGAGTGCCACACGGTCCAGGGGTAGTCGCGGGTCGGCGGCCAACCGGTCCAGCAGATCGGGCTCGGAACCCTTTTCCCGCATCGCGAGCGCCACCGCGACGGCATGTTCGGAGATCACCTCGTGCGCGGTCTCGCGACCGACGCCCGCCCGCACTGCGGCGATCAGGATCCGCGTCGTCGCGAGGAACGGCAGATAGCGGTCCAATTCGCGCTGGATCACCGCTGGGTAGGCGCCGAACTCGTCGAGCACCGTCAGGAATGTCTCGATCTGCCCGTCGATCGCGAAGAACGCGTCGGGCAACGCCACGCGCCGCACCACCGAGCAGAACACGTCGCCCTCGTTCCACTGGGCGCCCGCGAGTTCGGCAGCCATCGAGGCGTAACCGCGCAGAACCACCTGCAGGCCGTTGACGCGCTCGCACGAACGGGTGTTCATCTTGTGCGGCATCGCCGATGAGCCGACCTGACCGGGCGCGAAACCCTCGGTCACCAATTCGTGGCCCGCCATCAGCCGAATCGTGTGCGCCAGCGACGACGGTCCCGCGCCGACCTGCACCAGAGCCGAGACGACGTCGTGGTCCAGCGACCGCGGATACACCTGCCCGACGCTCGTGAAAATCTCTGTGAAGCCGAGGAATTCGGCGATCCGCGCCTCCAGCGCAGAAAGCCGTGCGGTGTCACCGTCGAACAGGTCGAGCATGTCCTGTGCGGTGCCCATCGGGCCCTTGATGCCGCGCAGCGGGTACCGGTCGATCAACGAACGCAGTCGGGTGAGGGCCATCAGGAGCTCTTCGGCCGCGGACGCGAACCGCTTACCCAAGGTGGTGGCCTGAGCGGCGACGTTGTGACTGCGCCCGGCCATCACCAGATCGCGGTAGACCACCGCCCGCTCGGCCAGTCGCGCCACCACCGCGACACCGTGCGAGAAGACCAGTTCCAGGGACCGGCGGATCTGCAGCTGCTCGACGTTCTCGGTGAGGTCGCGACTCGTCATGCCCTTGTGCACGTGCTCGTGGCCCGCCAGCGCGTTGAATTCCTCGATTCGCGCCTTCACGTCATGGCGGGTCACCCGCTCGCGTGCCGCGATGGACGACAGGTCGACGTCGGCGAGCACCCGCTCGTAGTCCTCGACCACGCCCGATGGCACACCCACACCCAATTCAGCCTGGGCTGCCAGCACCGCCAGCCATAGCCGGCGCTCGGCGACGACCTTTGCCTCCGGCGACCAGATGGCCGCCATCTCTTCACTGGCGTACCGGTTGGCCAGCACATTCGGGATCGTCACAAACACACAGCTTACGACGCGCGTAAGGCAGTCTTGCGGTATGCACTTCGTTGGGCTCGATCTTGCGTGGGGTGAGAAAAGCCAGACCGGTGTCGCAGTTGTCGATTCCGGCGGCCGCCTCCTGCACGTCGGCGCAGCCGGGGACGACGACGCCATCGCGGCCGCCATCGCCCCGTATACCCGTGAGGAATGCCTGGTCGCCATCGATGCGCCGCTGATCGTGCCGAATCAGACCGGCGCCCGACCGTGCGAACGAGCGCTCAATCGCGACTTCTCGAAGTTCGAAGCGGGTGCGCGACCGGCGTTCCGGGAACGACCGGAGTTCAACCCGCCCCGCGGCGAGGTGCTTGCCGCACGGCTCGGCCTGGACCTGAATCCGGCGTCGCACGCCCAACGAACCGCGATCGAGGTCTTCCCGCATCCGGCATCGGTCGTGTTGTTCAACCTGGACAAGACGCTGAAGTACAAACGCGGCAAGTTCGAGGTGCGGAAGCTTGCGCTGCTGGAACTGATGACGCATATCGAGGCGCTCGACGACGCGACACCACGGCTTCGTGTGAACCGCAGCGTCACATGGGTCGAGCTGCGAAAAAGGGTGGAGGCGGCGACAAGGCCGGGACAGCTCGACCGCGACGAGGATTCCGTCGACGCAGTGCTGTGTGCCTACATCGCGCTCTACCGGTACCACCGGCCCGACGACATCACCATCTATGGCGATTTCGAAACGGGCTACATCGTCACACCGACGCTTCCCGAGCGCCGTACGCCGCTGTCCGTCGAACGTAAAGCTCAAGCGCCGGAACCAATTCCAGACCTGGTGCGCACCGCCGTCGCGGACTATGAGGCCCGACGGCCCGCACTGGTGGCCGCCACCGAGACCTATCTTGCGTTGGTGACGGCGCTGCTGGACGACGCCGGCATCAACTACCTGAGCATCACGGCGCGCACCAAGAGCGTCGAGTCGTTCGCCGCCAAGGCCGAACGGACCGTCGATGGCCGGCGACTCTTCAGCGATCCGTTGGTCGAGATCACCGACCAGGTCGGGTTGCGGATCATCACCTACCTTCGCGAGGACGTCGACGCGGTCGCCACGCTGCTCGCCGACGAGATGCGACTGCTCGACGACCGCGACATGGGGTTGGAGACCGCACGCGAGGGCCGGTGGGGTTATGCCAGCAGGCACCTGCTCGTCGGGGTCGAGGGTGAACAGCAGCCGGCGTCGATCCAGGTGCGCACGGTGCTGCAGCACGCATGGGCAGAGTTCGAACACGAGATCCGGTACAAGGGGTCGATACCCGCCGAGCACGTCCCCGATCTCGACCGCCGGTTCACGTTGGCTGCGGGGTTGCTTGAACTCGCCGATCGCGAGTTCACCGCCATTCGTGAGCGGTTGCGCGTCACCATGTCCGACGGGGACGCAGCGAATGAGGAAGCCTCGGCCGATCCCCGGATCGCGACGCCTGTACTGGCGACATTCCTGGGCAACCGGTACGCCGACGCCGGCTGGTCGCGGACCGACCACTACGGCTGGATCTCCGGACTTCTGCTGGAACTCGGCATCACCTCACTCAACGAGCTGACGACCGTGCTGGACACCGTGGACGCCGACGCGATCAACCGTGCGATGGGCTATCGCTACCCGCCCGGTGCGGTGCGCCGCCTCGACGATGCGCTGCTCGCCGTCTTCGGCGAGCGCTATCTGGGACTGCATGGCAACGCGCATCGCGTGGGGCTGCTACAGGAGCGGCTCAAACGGCTCCGCAACGGTGGCGGCTAGTCCGGCGTCTCGGCCAGTTGTGTCGGATCGGTGATGCCCTCGGTCTTGATACCGAGCTGCTTGTTGATCAGCACCGTCACCCCGAACAGCACGATCCCGATCAGCAGCAGGATCCCGGCGAGCAGGTATTGGATGCCTGGCCGGCCGGACAATGGAGTCACCAGGTACAGCGAGGCAATGCAACCGATCACGGGTAGCACCGTCGGCGTCTTGAAGTGGCCGCCGGCGGCCTGCACATCACGGCGAAGCACCAGCACAGCGACGTTGACAATCGCGAACACGGCAAGCAGCAGAAGCGAGGTCGTACCGCCCAGCACCGAAATCGCGGAATCACTGGCGAACGCCGCGACGTAGAAGATCAACCCGAACGCGATCGATGTCGTGAACAGGATGGCAACCCACGGGGAGCGTCGGGTCTTGTGTACCGACCCCAATACCGGGGGCAGCACGCGTTGACGCGCCATACCGTAGATCAGCCGGCTGGCCATCAGCATGTTGATCAACGCGGTATTCGACACCGCGAACATGGTGATGAACGGAAACAGCGTGCCGATCGGCAGTCCCGGCGCCGCGGCCTCGACCACATCGACCAGCGGCGTCTTGCTCGCCGTGAGGTCGCCGATCGGCACCAGCGCGACCGCGATGATGGACACCAGCACGTAGACGATGCCTGCGATCGTCAAGCCGCTCAACAAAACCTTCGGGAAGATCCGGACGGGATCCTTGGTCTCCTCGGCCATGTTGACCGAATCCTCGAAGCCGACCATCGCGAAGAATGCCAGCGACGTCGCCGCGGTCACGGCGACGAAAGTGCTTCGCTCACCTTCATTTTCGAACATGACGATGCGGGAGAAGTCGAGGTTGTCGCCGCCCTGGGTGAACGCCCACAGCCCTACCACGATGACCAACACGAGGCCGGCGATCTCGATGATTGTCAGACCGACGTTGAGCTTCACGCTTTCGCTGACCCCGCGGAAGTTGACCCCAGCCAGCCCTGCCATGAAAAGCAATGCGATGGCGGCGATGCCGACTTTGCCCCAATCCAATCCGAAGCCCTCGGCGAGGTTGGACGCGAAGGCCTGTGAAGCCGTCGATGCGGACGTGATTCCCGAACACATGACGACGAACGCGACGATGAAGGTGAAGAAGTGGATCCCGAATGCCTTGTGCGCGTACAGCGCTGCACCGGCCGCCTGCGGATATTTGGTCACCAGCTCCAGATACGAGAATGCGGTGATGGTCGCGATCAGCGAACGCGAGCAGGAACGGTAGCCACGCCGCGCCGCCGACCTCGCCTGCAACCTGTCCGGTCAGGGCGTACACCCCGGTGCCGAGAATGTCGCCGACGACGAAGAGCAGTAACAATCCCGGCCCCATCACCCGCTTCAGTTCTGGCTGCTGTTCTGCGGTTTCCGGCTCAGTCATCAGGTGCCTCCTGCCAGTTGGCGGTGAACGGCGTTGTTCCGGTCTTTGACGTCACCGAGTCCAGGAATTGCGCAACCAGTTCAGGATCCTCGGCGCGCTGCCACCCGAAAGTCGTTGGCCGCTGAGCCCTGTCGTGCCAGAAATGGCCCGGTGAAGATTCGGGTCGGGTGGCAACCAGCCACACCGCAGTGTCTGCGCCGTCTGAAGTATCGCGCAGCAATGGCCGTGTGAGCACTCGGAACATCGGCAATGCATCAGCGACACCGGGTGTTTCGACCCAGCCCGGGTGCATGCTCTCGACTCGGATATCGTCGCCCGACAACCTGCGCGCCCACGCATCGGCGAGCACCACCTGCATTCGCTTGGTCCGCGCGTACACCCGAACACCGTTGTAGTCACCGGATTTCGACTCGATGTCGTCGACCGACAACGGCGTCGTGTACATGCCGCCAGATGACATGAACACGACCGAGGCGCCGTGTGCATCACGAAGCAACGGCAGCAATCGTTCCGTCATCAGGTGCGGACCCAGGACGTGGCACGCCAGTTGGGTTTCGTGTCCCTGTGGCGTTTCGATGCGTTCCTTGGGCATTGCGCCCGCGTTGTGCACCAGCCCGTGGAGTTCGCCGATTCGTCCGCAGAGGTCGTCGCACCATGCCCGCACGGCGTCGAGGTCGGAGACGTCGCATACCTCGTCGATGACCATCGCACCGGGGACGGCGCGCCGGATCGCACCCGCCGAATGTCTGACCTTGTCCGCGTTGCGGCCCAGCAGGTGGACGGTCGCATCGAGTTCGGCGAACGAACGTGCCATCGCCTCGCCGATACCCGCCGTTGCACCGGTGACGACTACCCGCTTACCCGCCATGGCCTTGCGCCCCGGATCGGCCGGCCACCACGTCTGCCGGAGCCGTGAACCGATCTTGGTGTAGCCGAGGACGACCGACCGGTCCAGCGCGTCGTCAAGGAGCCTGGTGAACCTCACCCGGAGCTAATTATCCAAGATGCGAAATGCGCAAACGTCGGGTCAGACCTGGGCGACGTGTTCGTCGACCGGCGCCAGCACATCGATGACGTCGATCAATGTCGCGCGTGCGGTCGCACGAGGGCCGTCACCGTCGCCCACCAGCGCAGCGACCACCGCTCCGTCGACGGCGCACACCAACGCCGTGAGCAGTTCCACCCGCACCGACCGCCCGGACCGTTCGACCACCTCGACGACCGCATCGGTGCGCTGCTGCAGAATGCGCCGCTCGATATCGCGAAGTCCGGGTTGGCGCGCACACGCGATATAGCGCTCATAGCGAGAGATCAATTGTTCGGTGACTCGCAACCCGTTCGCCTCGCCGACCAACAGATCCACCAAGACATCGGCGGTCGACTCCGCGCCGCGGCGGCGCCGCGACAGAGTGCTCGCCCTAGTTCGCAACTGCTCGGCTTCACGGTTGCCCGCGTACTCGACGGCCTTGGCGATGAGGTCCTCGAGTGAGGAGAAGTAGTACGTCGTCGACGCCAAAGGCAGGCCCGCGCGACGGGCCACCGCCCGGTGGCGCACCGCGTCGAACCCGCCCTCGCACAGCAGATCCGCGGCAGCGCTGACCAGCGCATAGCGCCTTCGTTCCCCTTTGGGAGTGACCGCGGCTGTCACGTTTAGCATGCTGCCAGCCGGGGACCGGAAGCATCGCGCTTTCGGCTAATCATCAGGCTTTACTCAGAGAAGTCTGCACTTCTGCTCACTGCCGCCCATCGCAGGCTGCCGATGGCATGATGTCGGCCATGCCCGAACTGAGTCGACGCGACCTTCTGCGTCTCGGCGTCGGTGTGGCGGCCGGAGCGGCGGCGCTGCGCCTGTCGCCGCCGGCGTCCGCGGACGCCCCTACATATGTCGACGGCTCATTCGTCTCGGCGGCGCGTGGCGGAGTGACGACCAACTGGGCCATCGCCCGACCGCCCGGCCAGGAGGCCCCGCTGCGTCCGATCATCGCGCTGCACGGCAAGGGTCAGGATGCCGCGGGCGTCATGGCGGGCGGTGTCGAGCAGGGTTTGGCGCAGGCGGTCGATGCGGGTATCCCGCCGGTCGCGGTCGTGGCCGTGGACGGCGGCGGTGGCTACTGGCACAAGCGGGCAGACCGGTGACGACTCAGGCGCGATGGTGCTCGACGAACTCATCCCGATGCTCGGCGATCAGGGCCTCGACACATCACGCGTCGCGTTTCTCGGTTGGTCGATGGGCGGCTACGGCGCGCTGCTGCTAGGCGCGCGCCTCGGCCCCGCCCGCACCGCGGCGATCACCGCGGTCAGTCCGGCGCTGTGGACATCCTCCGGAGCGGCGGCGCCCGGTGCGTTCGACAGCGCCGAGGACTACGAGGCCAACAGCGTCTGGGGTCTGCCCGCGCTGAACTCGATTCCGATCCGGATCGACTGCGGCGACAGCGATCCGTTCTACTCGGCGACCAAGCAGTTCATCGCTCAGTTGGCGAATCCACCCGCGGGCGGGTTCTCCCCCGGCGGGCACGACGGCGGGTACTGGAGTTCGCAGCTGCCCGGCGAAGTCGCGTGGATGGCGCCGTTGCTCGTCGCTTAGCCGCTGGGCCCACGCGTCAGCCGGGGACTAGACCGAGACTCGGCCTTCGGCCGCGGCAAGCCCGATATCGCTGCGAAAGTGGCTGCCCGGCAGGCGAATCGACTTGATCAGGGTATAGGCGGCATCACGCGCCGCATTCAGGTCGGCGCCCGTTCCCACGACTGACAGCACCCTGCCACCGGACGACACGATCGCGCCGTCCTCGCGACGCGTCGTCCCCGCGTGCAGCACACCGTCGGCTTCCGAGCCGGTGATGACGTCGCCGACCCGCGGTCGCCCGGGGTAATTCTCGGCGGCCACCACGACCGTCACCGCGGCCCCGTCGCGCCAACGCAGCGGTGGCTGTTCGGCGAGACGGCCGGTCGCCGCCGCATGCAGCAGTTGACCCAGCGGGCTGTCCAGCAGCGCCAGCACCGCCTGCGTCTCCGGATCGCCGAAGCGGCAGTTGAATTCGATCACCGCAGGTCCCCGGGATGTGATCGCCAGCCCTGCGTAGAGCAGGCCCGAGAATGTGCTGCCGCGCTTGACAAGCTCGGCCGCAACGGGTTTCACGACTTCGTCGACGATCGACGCGACCACGTCGTCAGGCAGCCACGGCAGCGGGGCATACGCGCCCATACCGCCGGTGTTCGGTCCGGTGTCGTCGTCGCCGACGCGCTTGAAGTCCTGCGCGGCCAGCAGCGGCACCACCGTCTCGCCATCGACGACGCAGAACAGCGATACCTCGGGACCGTCGAGGAACGATTCCAGCAGCACCGGATGCCCGGAGTCGAGAAGGCTTGCGGCGTGCGCCCGCGCCGTATCGCGGTCGGCGGTCACCACCACGCCCTTGCCCGCGGCCAGGCCGTCGTCCTTGACCACCCACGACGGGTCACCGCTCGGTGGGCCGAAGCGGTCGAGCGCCGCGTCGAGGTTGGCGGGGTTGTCGACGATCTCGCTGGTCGCGGTGCGCACGCCCGCCGCGGCCATCACATCCTTGGCGAACGATTTCGAGCCTTCGATGCGCGCGGCGTCCTTCGTGGGCCCGAAGCAGGCGATTCCCGCGCTGCGCACCGCGTCGGCCACGCCGAGGACCAGCGGCACCTCAGGCCCGACCACCACCAGGTCGGAGCCGATCCCTTGGGCGAGCTTGACGACGGCGTCGCCTGAGGTGATGTCGACGTCGTACTGGTCGGCGATGATCGCGGTGCCGGCATTGCCCGGCGCGACGGCCAGTTCGGAGACCTCGGGGTCGCCGCGCAGCGCGAGCAGCAACGCATGTTCACGGGCACCGGATCCGACTACCAGGACGCGCACAACTGATCACCCTAACCGCGCCGGGCCATCGTGGTTCAGTACACGCCACGTCCGGGTACCCGCGCCGTCATGGCGACCACCGAACTTCCTGCCCCACCCCCGACCGCCGACGGCAAGCGATTCCTCCGGCTGCTGTTCCAGCCGGTGCCTGTGGCGTGGGCGGTCTGGTCGACGGCCGTGCCACGTCGCTGAGGATGTCCATGACTGACACCAGCTTCGTCATCGTTGGCAGCGGACCTGCCGCGATCAGCGCCGCCCAGGCGTTCCGCGAACACAATGACGCCGTTCCGGTGCGGATCTTCACCGCAGACCCTGCGCTTCCCTACGAACGCCCGCCGCTGAGCAAGGACTTTCTGCGCGGCCAGACCGACGAGGTCACTCTGCATCCGCGGTCCTGGTTCACCGAACGCGATATCGAACTCGTGCACGGTGTCGAGCTGGACCGAATCGACGCCGCAGACGGCGTCGCCGTCATCGGCGGCGACACCTACTCCTTCACCGCACTGGTGCTGGCGACCGGCGCGACACCGGCGCCACTTCCTGTCGCAGGCGGCGAGCGGGTACTGCAGCTGCGCTCGCTGTCGGATGCGCAGCGACTGCGAGCGGCCTGTTCGGATGCGAAATCCGCGGTCGTCGTGGGCGCCGGATTCATCGGCTGCGAGGCGGCGGCATCCCTGGCCCGACGCGGATTATCGGTCACCCTCGTTGCGCCGCAGGATGTTCCACAGCAGAAGCGACTCGGAAATGAGGCCGGGGAGCAGCTCTTGAGGCTCGTCGAGGATGCCGGTGTCCGCTATGTCGGTGGTGTTTCCGTCGATGCGATTCACGACGGCGGCGTCGTCGAACTGGACAGCGGCGCGAGCATCGAATGCGACTTCGTGCTCGCGGCTACCGGCGTCGTCCCGAATAGCGGCGCGGCCGAGGCGGCCGGGCTGGACATCGCACAGTCACGTGTGGTGGTCGGGGCCGACATGGGGACGTCGGCCCCCAACATCTTCGCCGCGGGCGACGTCGCGCTGGCCTACAACACGTCGGCGGGCCGCCGGATTGCGATCGAGCACTGGCAGGATGCCGCCGAACAGGGCGCGATCGCGGGCGCCTCCGCCGCAGGCGTCGCCGCCGAATGGGATGGCGTTCCAGGCTTTTGGACGACGATCGGCGACAGTGACGTCAAGTACCACGCATGGGGTGACGGCTACGAGTCGAGTCGGCTACTGCTCCACGAAGACGGCTTCACGGTCTGGTACGAGCGCGACGGTGCGACAGTGGGTGTGCTCACGCTCAATGCCGACGAGGACTACGACCTCGGCGAACGCCTGGTGAAGCAGGGCGCGCCAGCACCGGTGCCGATGCGCTAGCCGGGCTCAAACGCCCCGGAGCCGAACAGAAAGACACGTCACGCATCCTTCGAGCTTCTCGAACTCGCCGATGTCGACAAGCACCGGTTCGTAACCGCGCTCGCGCATCAACGACGCCGTGTCGGGAGCACTCGAGGACATCAGCAGTTTTCCGTCGCCGAGCAGAACGACGTGCGCCCCCGGTTCCTCCGGTACCGGCAGGAACTCGCCGAAGATCGTCGGATCGTCGACCACAGGCGGGTAACCGATGACGGTGCCGTCGGGCAGTGCCGTGACGGCCGACTTGAGGTGCAGCACCTTGGTCAGCGGGACGGCGACCACGCGTGCGCCGAAAGGTGCCAGATGCTCGGCCAACTGACGGATCCCGTCGGCATTGGAACGCGCGGACTGTCCGACGTAGACGATTCCGCCGTGCTTGAGCACGTCGCCGCCGTCGAGCACGCCGGGCGCCTCGATATGTGCGATGCGGTAGCCGGCATCGGCGACGGCCTTCTCCGCGGCCGTCGTTTCGTCTCTGCGCTCGAGGGCACCGGACCGCGCGATGACCGCCAGATCGCCGTAGACCACCATGGTGTCCTCGACGAACCCGCTGTCGGGGCAGTCCGGCGCAGGCTCGACCTCGACCACCCGCCAGCCGGCGTCGATGAAGGCCCGCACATAGCCGTCCCACTGCGCCATCGCACGGTCGGCGTCGACTGGCGACCGTTCGAGATGTGTGAGTAGCCCCTCGGCCAGACGCGGACTCGGCCTGCGCACCAATGCCCTCTTGCCGTACATCGTCCGATCGTACGGCTGCCCGTCTGGCCATACACTTGGCTTTGCAGTGTATGGTCGAAGTATGACGCAGAGCACATGCCCCTTCGGAGCGGGTTTCGACTTCACCGACCCCGATGTCCTGCTGCAGGGAATCCCGGTCACCGAGTTCGCCGAACTGCGCAAGACAGCGCCGGTGTGGTGGAACGACCAGAAGGAGTCGATCTTCGACGACGGCGGCTACTGGGTGATCACCCGCCACGAAGACATCAAGTCGATCTCCCGCAACGGCGACCTGTGGTCCACCAACCGCAAGGGCGCTGTGATGCGGCTGCCCGACGGCGTCACCAGCGACCAGCTCGACCTGACCAAAGCACTGTTGATCAACCATGACGCTCCCGAACACACCCGGCTGCGCAAGATCGTGTCGCGGCTGTTCACCCCACGTGCCGTAGCGGCGCTGGAGGAGAAGCTCGCCGTCGCCGCACATGAGATCGTCGGCGCGGCGAAGGAGAAGGAGAGCGGGGACTTCGTCGACGACATCGCGTTGAACCTGCCGCTACTGGCCATCGCCGACCTGATCGGCGTGCCCGAAGCCGACCGCGAGAAGCTTTTCGGATGGACCAACTCGATCATGAACACCGACGATCCGGATTTCGACTCCGATCCGACGACTGCGAATGCCGAGCTGATGGGCTACGCCTACGCCATGGCCGAAGAGCGGCGGCGCTTGTCCGGCCGACGACATCGTGACGCGCCTGATCCAAGCCGATATCGACGGCGAATCCCTCGGTGATGTCGAGTTCGCGTTCTTCGTCATCCTGCTGGCAGTGGCAGGCAACGAGACCACCCGCAACGCGATGACGCACGGCATCAACGCCTTCTTCGACAACCCCGACCAGTGGGAGCTGTTCAAGCGCGAGCGGCCCGACACCGCGGTCGACGAGATCATCCGCTGGGCCACACCCGTGCACTGTTTCCAGCGAACGGCCATGGCGGACAACGAGATCGGCGGCACGACGATCCGCGAAGGTCAGCGTGTCGGCCTGTTCTACAGTTCGGCGAATTTCGATGAGGACGTGTTCGAGTCACCCTTCCAATTCGACGTCTCGCGCAATCCCAACCCGCATCTGTCCTTCGGCGGCAACGGCGCGCACTTCTGCATCGGCGCGAACCTCGCCCGCATGGAGATCAAGCTGATCTTCAACGAGCTCGCCGACCAGATTCCGAACATCGCCAAACTGGATGAACCGCAACGGCTTAGGTCGGGGTGGATCAACGGAGTCAAGGCGCTGCCCGTCTCCTACCGAGGCTGAGTACTATCCGGGCATGCGCACCCATGGCTGGTCCGGATCGGCGCCCGCGACCGATGAGGAGGCCATCAGCCGCATCCTCGACGCTGCGAGCAGGGCGATCGACGAACGTGGCGCCGATTTCTCGATCAGCGACGTCGCCCGCACGCTCGGCGTCACCCGCCAGACGGTGTACCGCTACTTCCCCAGCACCGACGCGCTGTTGATCGCCGCCGCCGTGCACGCCGCGAGCGGCTTCCTGGACCGGTTGGCCGCGCATCTGCGGGGAATCACCGATCCGGCCGACGCCATCGCGGAGGCCGTCGCAACAGCCCTTGAGTGGCTGCCCGAGGACAAGTTCCTCGGCCTGCTCATCATGCCCGGCAGGCCGAACCCGCACACCCAGTCGATGACCTCGGATGTCGCGCTGGATTTCGGCCACTCGATGGTTCGCAGGTTCGACGTCGACTGGGCGGGACTCGGGTACAGCGACGCCGACCTCGGTGAACTGGTCGAACATCTGCTGCGGGTCATCCAGTCGTTCGTCATCGACCCCGGTCGCCCTCCGCGTCAGGGCGCCGAACTTCGCGACTACCTGCGGCGGTGGGTGGGTGGCGGCTATACGACCGTCGGCCGAGCCGACAATCAGACCACCGTCGGCCGAGCCGACAATCAGACCACCGTCGGCCGAGCCGACAATCAGACCACCGTCAACGGAAGCGACTTCCGGTCCTCGAACACCCACGACGCACCACCGCTGAACTTGCACACCGCCACCTCGGGCAATTCCTTTGCGGCGGTGTCGGTCTCGATGACCCGGACCGTCCAGTCCGACTCGGTGCCCGAGACCTCGGCGCGCAGATGAGGATCGACCGCCTGCACGATCGCCTGCAGAGGGGCATCGGCAACCGGCGAGACCAGCGAGATCCACGAACCGTCTTCATACGCCGGCGACCGGCGCACGTGGACGAAATCCGGATCAATGTCGGCCGACACGTATGCCGACGGGTTCAGAAGCGGGTGCAGCTCCAGCACCCGCAGCGCACCCTTCGGGTCACTGGAGAGCTTCAGCGCCTTGTGAATTCGCTCAGCCGCCACACCCGCGATGCCGATCAGCTGCTTGGTGCGAATCGACCGCGCGAGCGCGACGTCGTCCTTCGCGCGCTTCTCGACCGCGATCGTGAACGACTTCACCAGCAGGTGCATTTGCAGGCAGACCTCGTCTGCGATCCGGACCAACGCCGAGTGCGAGAACGCGCCGAAGTCGACATCGGCGAGCAACTCTCCCGAATAGTCCGACATACCTTCGTCGTTCGGATCGATCGGCTCGAGTTCACACGAGTGTGCGTGGGTGGCGCCGACGATGTCCATCGCCGGGATGAACGGCACCTCCGGGTAGGACTCGTCGATGATCACCGTCCACCGGCAGTGCGGATGCTGATCGGACGGTGTCCTCGGCGGCCGGTGGATGGGCCGGACCTGCGCCTTGCGGTTGGTGGCCAACGCGGTGGCGTCGAACGTCGGGTCCTCGATGTCGTGGCACATGCCGTGCACGTACTCCTCGCCCATCGGCTCGACGTCCATCAGCGCTCCGCAGTGGTTGAGGTAGAACTCACCGTGCCAACGGTCGTGCACGATGTAGCGGAAGTCCATGAACTGCGGCGGAGCGCCGATATCGAGCTGCAGACCCTTGAAGAGGGTGAAGATGTCGATGCCCTCGTACTTCAGCGCCTTCTGCATCCGCTTCGTGTACAGCGGGCTGGACGCGGCCCACTCCTCGATCGCGACCTGCAGCATCTCTTCGCGGCCCCAAGCGCTGATGCAGTGGGCCATTCCGGACCGGTCGATGAGTTGGCCGATCAACAGCAACTCGGGCACCAGGGTGGCGAGTTCTTCGCGCGAGAGCGCGGCATACCTACTCATCATGGACCGAGTCCCCAGAGTGCATCCGTACGGCTGCGTTGACGTTCGCCTTCTTGTCCTCGCCTCCGCCCTTCTCTGCCGCCTTCTTACGCTTCTTGATCACCGACGAAACCACACCGTCGAGCTTGGACCCCAACGGGAATCCCAGGTAGTGCGTGAGGAAGATCGCCATCTCCTTGAGCTCGGTCTCCGTCATTTCGCCGTTGGCCAGTGCGGCATTGGCCTGGATCTCGGCGAGGTCGGCGTTACCGACGGCGGTGACCACGGTCAGCGTCATGATCCGCTTGTCGCGCATCGACAGCCCGGGCCGCGTCCAGATGGTGCCGAACAGGTGGTCGACGGTGAGGTCGAAGAAGGAATCGCCCTCGATGTTGGGCATGTCCCAGCCGTACACCTCGTTCATCTTCTCGAGGCCCTTGCGGCGCAGTTCGTCCATCGTCACTCCTTTGCGGTCGAGCTCGTATGCGGCACACCAAGTCCGGCGGCGAGATCCCGCAAAGCTATCTCGGCCAGTGGCAGTTCCACACCGTTGGCCTCGCCAAGCCCGAGGGCCAACTTCAGATCCTTCTCAGCCAGTCCCCGGGTGTGGACGAACATGTCGTGCACGAAATGGTCGGGCTGCAGCGGTTTGGTGTCGTCGCGGACCATGATCGCCCCCGGGCCGCCGCTCTGCACGTCGCTGTGGCGCACCACGCGGCCGAGCTTCTGCAGATCGATACCGGCCGCTTCGGCCAGCCTGGACGCCTCGCAGGCCGCGGTGAACCCGATGAATGTCAGCATGTTGCGGGCGATCTTCATACGCGTGCCCGCGCCGGGGTCACCCGCACGCACCACCAGCGACGCCCACTGTTTGAATACCGGCTTGACCAAGGCGTACGCCTCGTCGTCCGCACCGACCATGACGGCCAGCTCACCTTTGTCTGCCGCGCCCGCACCTCCGCTGACCGGAGCGTCGACGATGTGGATCCCCTTGGGGCGCAATTCATCGGCCAACTCGGATGCGGTGTCGGGTTCGATGGTGGAATGGATCGCGATGACGGTGCCCGGCTTCGCATGCTCGGCGAGCTGACCGACCACGTCGCGCACCTGATCGTCATTGAGCACGGTGACGCTGATGACGTCGGCCTGCGCGACATCAGCCACGGAGTCCGCCAGCGAAGCGCCGAGTTCCGCCAACGCCGTCATCGCCTCAGTACGCACATCGAAGACCACCAGGCCGCCGGGCCACTCCACGAGGCGTTTCGCCATCGGCGCACCCTGGTTGCCGAGGCCGATGTAACCGAGCTTCAGGTCGTCGCTCATCGAATGATCTGTCCGCCGTCAACGTTGAAGATCTGACCGGTGACCCACTTGGCCTGGTCGGACAGCAGGAACAGGCACATGCCGGTCAGGTCGTCCACCTCGCCCATGCGCGACAACGGGATTCCCTTCACGATGTCGGCGACCATCTCCTGCGGCGTGGTGGTGCGATTGGCCTCGGTGTCGATGGGTCCCGGCGCGATGGCGTTCACGCGGATATTCTGGCCGCCCAGTTCGGTCGCAAGCTGCTGGGTGAGGCCGTTGATGCCGACCTTGGCCAGGCCGTAGAAGTTCGAGTACAGCCATGCCGCAGTGGAGGACTGGTTGACGATCGCACCGCCGCCGCGCTTGGCCATCTTGCGGTATACCGCCCGGGTGCACACCAGCGCGCCGTCCATGTTCACGCTCATGAACTTCTTGTAGTAGTCCCAGTCGACGGTGATGAGGAAGTCGAGCTTCATGCCACCGAAGATCGCGGCGTTGTTGACCAGGTAGTCGATGCCCCCGAACTCGGCCAGCGTCTGCGCTGCCATCTCCTTGGCGGAGTCGGGGTCGGACACGTCGACGCGGACCGCGAGCGCGTTGCCGCCCTCCCCCTTGATGCCGTCGGCGACCTTTTGCGCGCCTTCGACGTTGATGTCGGCGACCACGACGGCCGCGCCCTCACGGGCCAGCGCCTCGGCGTACGCCTGGCCGATGCCGCCGCCGGCGCCGGTGACGATCGCGACCTTTTCCTTGAACTGATCTCCGTACAGACCCACGTATGTCTCCTTAGTTGGCTTCCGGCTCGTCAAACCGCGGTGGCAATGGCTTTGATTTCCAGGTACTCCTCGAAACCGGCCAGCCCCATCTCCCGGCCGATACCGGATTGCTTGTAGCCGCCGAACGGCATATCCGCCGAATACCAGACGCCGCCGTTGATGTTCACGGTGCCCACGCGCATCCGAGCAGCGATGCCGGCGGCGCGCTCCTCATCGGGGGAGAAAACCGTCCCGGACAGCCCGTAGGGCGAGTCGTTGGCGATGCGCACGGCGTCGTCGTCACCGTCGTGGGCGATCACGGTCAGGACCGGGCCGAAGATCTCCTCGCGGGCAACCTTGGCGCTGTTGTCGAGGCCGGCGATGACGGTCGGTTCGATGAAGTAGCCGGTGTCACGGTCGGCGGGACGTCCTCCGCCGCAAGCGAATTTGCCACCCTCGTCGGTCGCCGAGTCGAGATAGGACTGAATGCGATCGCGCTGGAGCGCGGAAATGACCGGCCCGCAGATGGTTCCGGGATCATTGGGGTCGCCGGGCTTGAGCCCTGCCATCGTGGCCGCGGCCGCCTCGACGGCTTCGTCGTAGCGGGCCCTGGGCACCACGAGCCGAGTGGTGATCGCGCACCCCTGCCCGGCGTGCATCGACGCCGTGAACGCGGACATCGAACAGGCCGCGGCCAGATCGGCGTCGTCGAGTACCAGGAACGCCGACTTGCCGCCCAGTTCGAGGAACACCTTCTTCAGGGTGGCCGCACCGTCTGCCATCACCGCCCGACCGGTGTTCGTCGACCCGGTGAATGAAACCATGTCCACCCGTGGATCTTTCGACAGCAATGCGCCGACGCCGTGGTCGCTGGAGGTGACGATGTTGACCACGCCGGCCGGGATGTCGGTGTGCTCGCTGATGAGCTCACCGAGCACCGCAGCACTCCATGGGGTATCGGGGGCAGGCTTCAGTACCACCGTGTTGCCCGCCGCCAGCGCAGGTCCGATCTTGGCGAGGTTGATCTGGTTCGGGAAGTTCCACGGCGTGATGGCACCGACGACACCGATCGCCTCCCTGGCGATCGTCCGCCGCGTCTTGATGCCCATCGGTTCCGCGATGCCGAAGTCGGTTATCCACTGATAGCTCTCGGCGGTATCCGCACAGAAGCTGAGGTCCTCGACCGGACCGTCGAACTGCGCCATGGACGTCAACATCCGGGGAGCGCCCACCTCGGCGATGGCAAGTTCGCGCAGTTCGTCCGCGTTATCGCGCAGGGCCTGCTGCAGCTGCCGGATGCAGCGCACCCGCAGCGCGGTATCGGTAGACCAGCCGGTCTCGTCGAATGCACGCCGCGCCGCCTCGATCGCCCGACCCATGTCGTCGACGCTTGCGTCGGCCGCGACGCCGAGCACCTCTTCGGTGGCCGGGTTGAGGGTCTGGAACGTGCCCCCGCTGCCGGCGACGAGCTCGCCGTCGATGAACAAACGACTCTCGCGATCGGCGAGGATTCCCATCCGAACTCCTGTGTTCGCATTACTGGACAACTGTCCGACTGTGTCAACTGAAACCTTAGCCGCACCCCGTGGCCAGAAGCAAGACTGTACCGGTTTACCTGTGCACTTGCCTCATGCAGCCACGGTCGGATAAGTTGGACATGTGTCCAGCGATCCTGCGGTGGTGGTCACACAGCCGCCTCCCCTTCAGCCAGGGGAGACGCCGCGCAACCGCCGCCAGGAGGAGACCTTCAACAAGGTGCTCGCCGCCGGCGTCGAGATGCTGCGCGAGTCGTCGTATGCGGATCTGACAGTGCGTTCCGTCGCGGCGCGAGCCAAGGTCGCGCCCGCGACCGCCTACACCTATTTCTCGTCGAAGAACCACCTGATCGCCGAGGTCTACCTGAACCTCATCCGCCGGGTGCCGTACTTCACCGACGTCAACGACAGCAGGGTGGCACGCGTCGAGAAGACACTGCGCAGCATGGCGCTCACGGTCGCAGATGAGCCGGAGGTCGCCGCGGCGTGCACGACGGCCCTGCTGAGTGGAAACGACGACGCGGTGCGCTCGGTCCGCGATCGCATCGGTGCAGAGATCCACCGCCGCATCCGTTCGGCCGTCGGCCCCGATGCGGATCCGCGCACACTTGCCGCGTTGGAGATGACCTTCTTCGGCGCGCTGGTGAACGCCGGAAGCGGCGCCTTCACCTATCACCAGATCGCCGACCGCCTCAGCTATGTGGTCGGCCTCGTCCTCGGAGAGGACAATTGAACATGAGTTTGGGGGACGAAAAATGACCGTCGACACCGGCGATCTGTTGCTCGACCCGTACGACTACGACTTCCACGAAGACCCGTATCCGTACTACAAGCGACTGCGCGACGAGGCGCCGCTGTATCACAACACCGACCTCGGCTTCTGGGCGTTGAGTCGGCATTCCGACGTGCTGGCCGGCTTCCGCAACAGCACGACGTTGTCCAACAAGTTCGGGGTGTCACTGGATCCGGCCTCGCGGGGTCCGCACGCATCCAAGACGATGTCATTCCTCGCGATGGACGATCCGGCGCACCTACGACTACGCACCTTGGTGTCCAAGGGCTTCACGCCGCGACGCATCCGCGAGCTGGAGCCCCGGGTCACCGAGATCGCCACCCAGCATCTCGACATAATGATGGCGAAGGCGGGCTCTTCTCCTTCTGAAACCGTCGACTACGTCAACGAATTCGCGGGCAAGCTCCCCATGGATGTCATCTCCGAGTTGATGGGCGTGCCCGTCGAGGACCGCGACCAGGTCCGGGCGTGGGCAGACGGAGTGATGCACCGCGATGAGGGCGTGACCGATGTACCGCCCGCCGCCATCGAGGCCTCGCTCAACCTGATCGTCTACTACCAGGAGATGGTCGCGCAGCGACGTAAGCAGCTCACGGACGATCTGACCTCGGCACTGCTCGAGGCGGAGATCGACGGCGACCGCCTCAACGATGACGAGATCCTCGGGTTCATGTTCCTGATGGTGATCGCGGGTAACGAAACCACCACCAAACTGCTTGCCAATGCGGCGTTCTGGGGCCACAAGAACCCCGACCAGCTCGCTGGGGTCTACACCGATCTCGAGCGCGTGCCGCTGTGGGTCGAGGAGACGCTGCGCTATGACACCTCGAGCCAGATCCTGGCGCGCACCGTCTCCGGAGAGCTGACGCTGTACGACACGACGATTCCCGACGGTGATGTGCTGCTGCTGCTTCCCGGCTCGGCCCACCGCGACGAGCGGGCTTTCGAGAACCCCGATGACTTCATCATCGGCCGCGAAATCGGCGCCAAATTACAGAGTTTCGGTAGCGGCGCGCACTTCTGCCTCGGTGCGCACCTGGCCAGGATGGAAGCCAGGGTGGCCCTGACCGAAATGTTCAAGCGAATCCGCGGATTTGAAGTCGACGAGGCCAACGCCGTCCGCGTCCACTCCAGCAATGTCCGCGGGTTCGCCCATCTACCCATGACTCTCGAGATCCACTGAAGGTCACCTAAAATGCCACGTTTCGCACCACTTCCCGACCGCAGACCTGCGATTGTCGCAGGCGCCTCGGCGGGCATCGGGGAAGCCACCGCCATCGACCTGGCATCGCGCGGCTTTCCCGTCGCGCTCGGCGCCCGGCGCGTCGAGAAGCTCGCCGATCTCGTCGGCAAGATCCGCGCCGAAGGCGGCGAGGCCGTCGGTTTCCATCTCGACGTGACCGACCCGAACTCGGTGAAGTCGTTCGTGGCCAACGCCGTTGACGCGCTCGGTGAGATCGAAGTGCTGGTTGCCGGCGCCGGCGATACCTATTTCGGGAAGCTGGCAGAGATCAGCACCGACGAGTTCGACTCACAGCTGCAGATCCATCTGGTCGGGGCCAACCGGCTGACCACCGCGGTGCTTCCAGGCATGCTGGAACGCCAACGCGGCGACCTGATCTTCGTGGGCTCGGAGGTGGCGCTTAGGCAGCGTCCTCATATGGGCGCCTACGGGGCGGCCAAGGCCGCACTGGTCGCCATGGTCAACAACCTCCAGATGGAGCTCGAGGGCACAGGTGTGCGCGCCTCGATCGTGCATCCCGGTCCGACCAAGACCAGCATGGGCTGGAGCCTGCCCGCCGACAAGATCGCTCCGGCACTTGAGGATTGGGCCAAGTGGGGACAGGCCCGACACGATTACTTCCTACGCGCGGCCGATCTCGCCCGCGCTATCACGTTCGTCGCCGAGACGCCGCGCGGCGGGTACATCGCCAACATGGAACTCCAGCCCGAAGCCCCATTGACCAGCGCGCCGGCCGAGCGCCAGAAGCTGGTGTTGAACGAGGAGAACCTGAACTCATGACGACAGCGATCGTGCCCCGGGTTTCCGGCGGCGAGGAAGAACATGGACATCTTGAGGAGTTCCGAACCGATCCGATCGGCCTGATGAACCGCATCCGCGAGGAATGCGGTGACGTCGGCTGGTTCCAGCTGGTCGACAAGCAGGTCGTCATGCTGTCCGGGTCCGAGGCCAACGAGTTCTTCTTCCGCTCCAGTGACAGCGAGCTGAACCAGGCGGAGGCCTATCCCTTCATGACGCCGATCTTCGGCGAAGGCGTGGTGTTCGACGCCGACCCCGAACGTCGAGCGGAGATGCTGCACAACACCGCATTACGCGGCGAGCAGATGAAGGGCCACGCGGCCACCATCGAGAACGAGGTCAAGAAGATCATCGCCGACTGGGGCGATGAAGGTGAGATCGAGCTTCTCGACTTCTTCTCCGAGCTGACGATCTACACCTCGACCGCGTGCCTCATCGGGTTGAAGTTCCGCGAACAGCTCGACAGTCGGTTCGCCCAGTACTACCACCAGTTGGAGCGCGGCACCGACCCACTCTGCTACGTCGACCCCTACCTCGACATCGAAAGCTTCCGTATCCGCGACGCGTCACGCGTCAAACTCGTTGCGCTGGTTCAGGAGATCATGAATGGCCGAGTGGCCGCTCCACCAGCTAAGAAGGAGGATCGCGACCTGCTCGACGTACTGGTCTCGATCAAGGACGACGAGGGTAACCCGCGCTTCACGGCCAACGAGGTCACCGGCATGTTCATCTCACTGATGTTCGCGGGCCACCACACCAGCTCGGGTACCTCGTCGTGGACGTTGATCGAGCTGATTCGGCACCCCGAGGTGTACGCCGAGGTGCTGGCCGAGCTCGAGGAGCTCTACGCGGACGGGCAGGAGGTCAGTTTCCATGCGCTGCGACAGATTCCGAAGCTGGACAACGTCGTCAAGGAGACGTTGCGGCTGCATCCGCCGCTGATCATCCTCATGAGAGTCGCGCAGGACGAGTTCGAGGTTCAGGGCTTCGGAATCCACAAGGGCGACTTCGTCGCAGCGTCGCCGGCGATCTCGAACCGAATTCCGGAGGACTTCCCCGACCCCGATGCGTTCAACCCCGATCGCTACCTGAAACCGCGGCAGGAGGATCTGGCCAACCGTTGGACGTGGATTCCGTTCGGCGCAGGCAAGCACCGTTGCGTGGGAGCGGCCTTCGCGCAGATGCAGATCAAGGCGATCTTCTCGGTATTGTTGCGCGAGTACGAGTTCGAAATGGCCCAGCCCGCCGACAGTTACCGCAACGATCACTCCAAGATGGTCGTACAGCTGGCCCAGCCGGCGAAGGTGCGCTACCGCAAGCGGGCCAAGAAGGACTGAGCCGATGGGCTGCTACCGCGTAGAGCTAGACGAGGACCTGTGCCAGGGCCACGCCATGTGTGAACTGGAGGCCCCGGACGTGTTCGCCGTGCCCAAGCGTGGGGTCGTCAAGATCGTCGACCCGGAGCCACCCGACGACATCCGCGAGGATGTCGAGCGGGCGATCGATATGTGTCCTACCCAAGCAATTTCAATCACAGAGAAGGACTGACAATGGCGTCGTTTACACGGGATCAACTGGACAGCTGGGTCGAGCGGTGGCTGCAGGCAAACAAGGACTCCGAGGCGGCCGGTGATTGGTCGAATCTGGCCGACTTCTACACCGACGACGCGACCTACGGCTGGAACATCGGGCCGAAGGAAGACGTGATGTGCATCGGCCGCGACGAGATCCGCGACGTAGCGCTGGGCCTGGAGATGCAGGGCCTGGAGAACTGGGTCTACGAATACCAGAAGGTGCTCGTCGACGAAAAGCAGGGCGAGATCGTCGGCTTCTGGAAGCAGATCGTCAACAAGACCGACGGCACCCAGGACGAGATCTACGGCATCGGCGGCAGCTGGTTCCGGCTGGACAGCAACCTCTTGATCGAGTGGCAGCGCGACTTCTTCGACTTCGGGCACGTCGCCTACATGTTCGGCAAGCTCATCGGGTCCGGCGACCTCAGTGAGGGTATGCAGAAACGGATCGAACGCTCCATGGCCGGCGAGAAGCTGCCTGGCTACTACCCGCTCGGCGAGGCTCCGGCAAAGATCTGGTAGCTCCCGGCCAAGCGGTTGCTTGGGGGTGCGTGTGACGCACCTAACTAATGGCTCTAGTCTGGCCCCAAGGGTCTAGTGGAAGGCGAGTACGGATGAAGACAAAGGGCGCTCTCATCTACGAGTTCAACCAGCCGTGGTCGATCGAGGAGATCGAGATCGGCGACCCCGTCAAGGATGAGGTCAAGATTCAGATGGAAGCGTCGGGGATGTGCCACTCCGACCACCACCTGGTCACCGGCGACATCCCGATGGCCGGGTTCCCCGTGCTCGGCGGACACGAGGGCGCAGGCATCGTCACCGAGGTGGGGCCCGGCGTCGAGAACGTCTCCGTCGGCGACCACGTGGTGCTGTCGTTCATCCCGTCGTGCGGCGAGTGCCCGTCATGTCAGGCTGGCCTGCGCAACCTGTGCGATCTGGGCGCGGGTCTGCTCGGCGGACTTGCCGTCTCGGACAACACCCACCGCATCCACGCCAAGGGTCAGCCCGTCTTCCCAATGACGCTGCTGGGCACCTTCAGTCCGTACATGGTCGTGCACAAGAGCTCGGTCGTGAAGATCGATCCGTCGATCCCGTTCGAGGTGGCCTGTCTGGTGGGTTGCGGCGTCACGACCGGCTACGGCTCCGCCGTGAAGGCCGGCGACATCCGCCCCGGTGACGACGTGCTGGTTATCGGTGTCGGCGGTGTCGGCATGTCGGCAGTACAGGGCGCAGTCAACTCAGGCGCTCGTAACCTCTTCGTCATCGAGCCGGTGGAGTGGAAGCGCGACGCGGCGTTGAAGTTCGGTGCCACGCACGCCTATCCGGACACAGACTCCGCATTCGCCGGTATCGCCGAGGTCACCAACGGCCTGATGGCCAAGCAGGTCATCGTGACGGTCGGCGAGCTCAAGGGCGCCGACGTCGACACGTACGTCAACTTGACGTCCAAGGGCGGCACCACGGTGCTCACCGCCATCGGCAGCCTGCTCGACACCAACGTGTCGCTGAACCTGGCGATGCTGACGCTTATGCAGAAGCGGATCCAGGGCACCATCTTCGGTGGCGGCAACCCGCACTTCGACATCCCGCAGCTGCTGTCGATGTACAAGGCGGGCCGGCTCAACCTCGACGACATGATCACCACCCAGTACAAGCTGGAACAGATCAACGAGGGCTACAAGGACATGCTCGAGGGCCGCAACATTCGCGGCGTCATCCGCTACACCGACGCAGATCGGTAGATCCATGTCCGACAGCACGATTGACACAGTCCAGAAGAGCCCCGTCGTCGCCGCATCCGAGGCGTCGTGGCGTTGTGTGCAGGCCGGCGACGGCGACGGCTGGCTGGCGCTGATGACCGACGACATCGTGATCGAGGATCCGATCGGAGTATCGGTGACCAACCCCGACGGCAACGGAGTGCGCGGCAAAGCAGCCGTCCGGGAGTTCTTCGATACCAACATCGGCCCGAACCAGCTGACTGTCACCCGTGAGGCAACGTTTCCGTCGAGTTCGCCGACGGAGATCGCCTACATCCTGGTGCTCCAGACCCGCTTCCCGAACGGCTTCACGGCCACCGTGCGCGGGGTGTTCACCTACAAGGTCAACGACGAAGGTCTGATCACGAACCTGCGCGGCTACTGGAACATGGACGCGATGGAGTTCGCCCAGGAGGGCGAAGGAGATTAGTCCCGCCTTGGCCGGCAAGGGCGCCGTCGTCGTCGGCGGCACCCGCGGCATCGGGCTCGCGGTGGCAGAACTGCTTGCCGAGCAGGGCGCCGGGGTCGTGCTCAACGGACGCGAGCCGATACCGCGAGGCGGCCGCCGCACGGCTACCCGCGAGCGCTCGCCCACGCCGGTTCGCCTGTCGAATCCCGATGTCGCCGAGGCTCTGATCGACACGCTGCGTAAGCGAATTCGGCCGGATCGACATACTGGTCAACTGCGCGGGCACGCCGGGATTGGCCGGCGAGTCGATCCTCAAAGTCACGAGCACACTGTTCCGCGATCTGATCGACGCGCACCTGATGACGACGTTCGAGACCTGCCGCGCCGCGGCGCCCAAGATGGTCGAACAGGGCGGTGGTTCGATCATCAACACGAGTTCGTTCGCATACCTGGGCGACTACGGAGGCACCGGCTACCCGGCGGGCAAGGGCGGGGTCAACGGGCTGACGCTCGCGATCGCCGCCGAGCTCAAGGAGCACGGCGTACGGGCGAACGTGGTGTGCCCGGGCGCGAAGACGCGGCTGTCGACGGGCACCGATTACGAATCCCACATCGCCGAGTTGAACCGCCGTGGTCTGCTCGACGATGTCAGCACGCAGGCCGCGCTGGATGCGCCCCCGCCCGAATACGCCGCTCCGACATACGCCTACCTCGCCGGTGATCGCGCCAAGGACGTGACGGGCCAGATCTTCATTGCCGCAGGCGGTTTCGTCGGTCGCTTCGACCGTCAGACACCGGCGATCATTGGCTACCGGGACCACAGCGACTCACCGCCATGGACCGTCGAGGAACTGGGCGACCTCATCCGGTGAGGGTCCCCGTAAGCTCAGGGACATGGCGAGCGTGTTCACCAAAATCATCAACGGAGAGCTGCCCGGTCGGTTCGTCTATGAAGACGACGACATCGTCGCGTTCCTGACGATCGCACCCATCACCGTCGGCCACACGCTGGTGGTCCCGCGTGCCGAGATCGACAACTGGCAGGACGTCGACCCGGCCGTGTTCGGCCGGGTGATGGAGGTGGCCCAGTTGATCGGCAAGGCGGTGGTCAAGGCCTTTCCCGCCGAGCGCGCGGGCGTGATCATCGCCGGGTTGGAGGTCCCGCACCTTCACGTCCACGTATTTCCGACGAACGATCTCGCGGACTTCGGTTTCGCGAACGCCGATCAGAACCCGTCGCCGCAATCCCTCGACGATGCACAGGCGAAGATCAAGGCCGCGCTGGCCGAGTTGCGCTGATGATCAACCCACCACAGCGGGTACGTCGGCGATCCGCGGCAGCGTGACCTTGAACCGGCAGCCTTGCCCGGGGGCGGTGGTGACGCTGACCGTGCCGCCGTGCGCGTACACCAGTGAGTCGACGATCGAGAGCCCCAGGCCGGTACCGCCACTGGCTCGCGCGCGCGATGAGTCGGCGCGGTAGAACCGCTCGAACACGCGGTGGGCGTCCTCCACATTCATCCCCGGGCCCTTGTCGCACACCTCGAGCACCGTCGTGTCGTCTTCCGTCCCCACCCGCACCGTGACGTCTGCGGTGTCGGGGGTGTGCTGTAGCGCATTGGTCATCAGATTGGAGAGCACCTGCCGCAGCCGCGGCTCGTCGCCGAGCACCTCGGGGGTTCCCGGCCCGTCGAACACCTCCATGGTGATCTTGCGTTTCGGTGCGATCGAGCGCGCGTCATGCACGGCATCGCTGGCCAGCACCAGCAGGTCGACCCTGCGGCGGTCCAGTGGACGCTGCGCATCGAGCCGGGCCAGCAGCAACAGATCCTCGACGAGCAGACCCATCCGGCTCGATTCGCTTTCGATTCGGCTCATCAGCATCTCGATGTCCTTGGCGGCGCCCTGGCGGTACAACTCGGCGAAGCCGCGGATGGTGGTCAGCGGTGTTCGAAGCTCGTGGCTGGCGTCGGTGATGAATCGGCGCATCCGGTCCTCCGACCCGCGCGCCTGCTCTGCCGATGACTCCGACGCGGCCATCGCAGCTTGGATTTGGGCGAGCATGCCGTTGAGCGCCAACGAGAGTCGGCCGACCTCGGTGCGAGGATCACGCGTCGGAACACGACGGTCGAGTTGACCCGCCGCAATCGCCGCCGCGGTCCGTTCGACTTCTACCAAGGGGCGAAGGCTGCGATGCACGACCCAGTAACACGCCACGCCCAGCACCAGCAGTACGGCCAGTCCGATCCCGAGTTGCGCGTATGTCAGGGCCCGCACCGTCGTCTGGACGTCGGACAGGTCGATGGCCACGGTGGTGAGCTCACCCTGGGGGCCGCGGACCGTCATCGCGCGCCATTCGACACCCGAGTTGTCGACTGATCCGATCGTGACGGGCACCGGTCCCACGTCGTTGCTGTCGGGTAGCGCCGGTTCCGCGTCGCGGTCGTTGACCGCCATCCAGATGTGGCCGTCGGGCCCGATGCCCCGTACATAGAAATTCGACGGCGGCCGCGCGGGGTTGGGTCCCTCCATCGGCTGCGCAGGCAGGTGGCGCGGGGCTTGCGCCCAGCTGCGGGAGGCGTCGAGCAACTCCTGATCCACGCGGTTGCTCAGGGTGTGCCGCAGGATCGACGTGACGGCGAAGTCGGCCGCGAACAATCCGCATGCCACCAACACCAGAGTGGCGGCCACGAGCCCGACCCTCAGCGGGATTCCCCGCCCGCTCAGTGCGCCCACACTCTCATTGTCACGCTCTGCGGTCCGCCCGTCACGCAAGCGCTTACCGCGGCTCGCGCAGGACGTAGCCGACGCCGCGCAGCGTGTGCAGCAGGCGGGTCTCGCCGGTGTCGATCTTGCGGCGTAGGTACGAGACGTAGGACTCGACGACGTTGACGTCGCCGCCGAAGTCGTAGCGCCACACGTGGTCGAGGATCTTCGGCTTCGACAGCACCGTGCCAGCGTTGATGATGAAGTATCGCAGCAGGGTGAATTCCGTCGGCGACAGGGAGACGGGCTCGCCGGCCTTCCACACCTCGTGGGTGTCCTCATCGAGTTCGATGTCGGCGAAGGTAAGCCGGGAAATGCGGGCGTCCTCGACGGTGCCGCGGCCCGAACGACGCAGAATCACCCGCAGCCGGGCGACCACCTCTTCGAGACTGAACGGCTTGGTCACGTAGTCATCGCCGCCGAGTGTGAGCCCGGCGATCTTGTCCTGCAGCGAGTCGCGGGCCGTGAGGAACAGCGCGGGTGCGTCGATGCCGTCGGCGCGCAGCCGGCGCAGCACGCCGAAACCATCCATCCCCGGCATCATGACGTCGAGGATCACCGCATCCGGCCGTACCTCGCGGGCCTTGTCCAGGGCGGCAGAACCGTTGGACGCCGTATGGACCTCGAATCCCTGGAACTTCAGGCTCACCGACAGGAGCTCGACGATGTTCGTCTCATCGTCGACGACAAGGACCGTGGCTTCGGGGGCTTTTTCGGGTGCAGCAGGCATCGCCATCTGGCTACTTTCCCCCTGTTAGCTTGCAATGATCCTGCCGGATACCTGTGCACTTCCTGTGAGTTTTCGCTTGCGCGGTCCATAGACTGGGGCAATGAACCTGGGCAAAGCCGTGACCGACCTGGCCACAGCGCCGGTACGAGTCGGGCTGGCAATGGCGCAGGCAGGCCTTTCGATGGCCGGCGGGGCGCTCGGCATCGCGCAGCGGACCCTCGGCGAGACGGATTCGGCCACCGGCACGGGGTCGGCCTCGTTTGCGCACATGCTGGGTCTCGACGACGCCGTCGAGCGGGCCAACCGCCTGGCCAGGCTGATGGACGACGACGCACCCCTTGGCAGGGCGCTGGCGCCCAACGGTCCGCTCGACCGGCTGCTGCGGCCCGGCGGGGTGGTGGATCAGGTGACCGCCGAGGGCGGATTGCTGGACCGGCTGACCGCCGACACGGGCGCCGTCTCCCGTGCACTCGCGCCGGGCGGGATCGTCGACCAGGTGACCGCCGAAGGCGGACTGCTGGACCGGATGACCACCGACGACGGCGCGTTGTCGCGTGTCATCGCCCCGGGCGGGCTTGCCGATCAGCTGCTGGCCAACGACGGGCTGATCGAGCGGGTGCTGCGCGAGGACGGGGTGGCCGACCGGCTGTTGGCCGAGGGCGGGCTGCTCGACACCCTCACCGATGAGAACGGACCGCTGCTGAAGCTGGCGGACGTGGCGGACACGTTGAACAGGTTGACGCCTGGGTTGGAGGCGTTGGCGCCGACGATCGACGCACTGCACGAGGCCGTCATCACGCTGAGTCAGGTGGTCAACCCGCTGAGCAACATCGCCGACCGGATTCCATTCCCCGGCAGACGCCCACGGGCGCGCTCGTCGGCGTCGTCGTCACGGACGGTGACGTCGCAGCGGATCATCGACGCCGACGAGTGACGTCAACTCTCGGCCTCGACCTCGTCCACCAGGTTGGCCACGCTGTCCGGGGCAGGCGGTTCGGCTTCGGGCTGCCACTTCTGCAGCAGTAGAACCGCGGCCCCACGGAGCATGCGCACGTAGTCGTCGGTGTCCCCCGACTTGTTGTAGGACTCGATTCGACCTGCGACTTCGGGCACCAACGGCTCGAGGGCGGTAGCGATGGAGAGTCCCATGGCGGCCTCGGTGCTCGCACTCTGATCCAGCAGCGTCAGCAGCCGCTGGACCTCGGAGCGCGACAGCGCCGGATACACATGCGGGAAATCGTCGAGCAGATCATCTTTGACGCTCACGGGCAGCGGGATGCCCCGCTGGCTGACCAGATAAACTCTGAGCCCGCAGGCCTCCTTAGCTCAGTGGTAGAGCAACGCACTTGTAATGCGTAGGCCATCGGTTCAATCCCGATAGGAGGCTCCAGTACCCGACGGCCCTTGCTTGTCGGTGGCGAGTCGTAGCTTTCTATCATGAGGCAGTGCCGTGGCTGTGGATCCGAACTCTCGAAGCGGAGCCAGAAGATCTACTGCGGCACTGCATGTCAGGCGTCGGTGTGGCGCAATACCCGTACGAAACGCTGGCTCGAATCCGGCGAGGCGAGAATCGACGGCCACCAGGGTCACTACATTCGGCAGTATCTTTTCGAAGCGCAGTCGCGCTGCTGCGCGATCTGCGGCGCACCGAGCATTTGGCTGGACCTGCCTCTCGCGTTGGTGATGGACCACATCGACGGGGACCCGACCAATAATCGGCGGGAAAACCTGCGGCTGATCTGTCCGAACTGCGATTCACAGCTAGCGACATACAAGAGTCGCAACCGTGGCAAGGGGCGTCACTACCGCCGGCAGCGCTACGCCGACGGGCAGTCGTACTAGGCGAGTCGGCTGCGGCGACCGCAGGATGACGATCGAGTTGTCGATCTTGTTGAACTTACTGAATGTCTCTTCGGGAACACCGAAGACGGCCGACAGGAACGCAGGCTATCTCCTGACGGTCGGGCTGCCGCCCACCGTCACGCGCGGCGTCTCACGTCCCGGCTGATTCTGCGCGAAGGAGAAGCACGTCCCGTAATGCCCTGCCGTGCAAGGCACCCCGTTGATCGTCGTTACGGGGCCACCGGACTGATTCGTCGGGACGCCATTGGCATCGGTGCTCGGAAATGGGGAAGGTTCGGCAAGGGCCGCGGGCGCACTCGCGATCGCGGCGGCAAACAAGCCGACCAAGATCAATCGACGTGACCACATAAACGCAGCGTACGCCCGTTGTTGGGATCGGTAGCCGACATTGCGGCTTGTACTGGGTCGTATGAACAGATTCGGACGGTTCGCGACGGCGGCGGTCACCTGTGCCGCCCTGGCGGCGGTCGGCCTGGGGGCCGGCGCCGGGGCGGTACCCGCTCAGGGCGGATACACCTGGTGTCCTGGCCAACCGTTGCCCATGCAGGGTTTGGGCTGGGACATGAACGCCTGCCACAGCTTCGTCACCGTCCCCTCCGGCAAGGGAAACGTGCCGATGTTCGACGTCAACGGAAACCCGATGGACAGCTATCTCTGGATGGATTCGCCACCACCGCCGCTGGGCCCGCCTCCGCCGCTACCTCCCCGGCCGGCACACTGCCCGCCGTGGAACGTCATCATCGGGCCATCGGAGTGCGGCGGCCTGTAGGCGACGGAGCCTCCATATATCTGTCCAGCTGTTCAGATGATGTGGTAAATTCCTCGCACGGGCCGGTCGCAAGCGACGTCGATGCAGCACATCACGTTCTGACTTGCCGACCGGCAAGGTACGGCCGGCCCGTATATATGCCCTGCGCCCCAATCGAATTGGACTCAAGCCAGTGGCGCCAGACCCGACCTGACGAGATTCACACAGGTAGCCACGATCTCGTCCAGAGTCACCCGTGCAGCCATTGCGTCCCCAGTTCTCCACCGCAGTCACGAGCGCCGCGGCCAGCGTCGCGCCTGCCACCTCGGCGAGCAGATCGATGTCTGGCGTCTCGGCGTATCGCCGTGCGATGAAGCCCGTGATGACCGCGGCGAACGACGACTGGACCACCCGGAGATGTGCGGCGATCCGTTCGGCGGTGATCAGTTCCGCGCGTGCACTGGCCGCCTGGCGAACCACCTCGAAATCGTGGGGGAAGCTTGCCACGCTGGCCAGCACCGCGTCGAACACCGACTCCGACTCGGGCCGCCGGGCCAACGCATCGGCCAGCCATTCGACCTGCGTCTCGTAGTCCTGGAACAGCACGGCTTCCTTGGTGGGGAAATGCCGGAAGAAGGTGCGCTCGGTGACACCCGCCTCGCGGGCGAGCTCGGTCACCGTCACGTTCGAGAAGCCCTTACGGGCGAAGCTTGTGAGCGCGGCCTGCCGCAGTGCTTCGCGCGTCGACCGTCGCCGCAGCTCATGCAGGTTCGGCGACGCGTTCATAGCGCGGCGATCGTAACCCGGTCGCCGACAATTTAGTCAGTACTGACGTATTCGTGTCAGTACTGACATAATCTGCTTGCCATGAATGACTATGACGCGATCGTCGTCGGCGCCGGCCACAACGGGCTCACCGCCGCCGCGCTGCTGCAACAGGCGGGGATGCGCACCGTGTGTCTGGAGGCCAACACCTACCCCGGCGGGATGGCGGCGACCGTCGAGCTCATCGACGGGTTCCGCTACGAGATCGCGGGCTCGGTCCAGTTCCCCATGCCACCGCAGATCGCCAAGGAGCTGGGACTCGACACCCTGCCCACCGTCGAGTCCGAGGTGATGTCGGTCAATCTCGGTGACGACGGCGACGAGGCGATGATCTTCTATCGCGACCCGATGCAGTTCATGACCCACCTCACCGAGAAGCACGGCTTCGACGCCGTCGCAGGCATGGCGGGCCTGATCGGATGGAGCCAGGGTCCGTCAAAGGCGCTCGGCCGCTTCGATGTTCGCACACCGCCGAAGACGATCGACGAGATGTATGCGTGCGCCGCCAACGAGGACGAGCGCGCGGCCATCCACGACGTCCTGTTCGGCACCGCGATGGACGCCATCGACCGTTTCCTTCCCGACCGGCAGAAGCACGCAGTGATGCGCGGCATGCTCGCATTCCTCGCCATCAACTCCACCTACCGCGGCCCCTACACCCCTGGCAGCGCAACATGTTTGGCGTTCGCGCTCGCCGTACCCGACGACACCACCGCGATGATGACGAAACTCGAGGGTGGGATCGGCGCCCTCTGCGATCACCTGCTCGAGTTGTTCGAATCCAGCGGCGGCGAAGTCAGGTACCGCGCCAAGGTGGACAAGATCCTGGTCTCCGACGACCGCGTCACCGGCGTGCGTATGCGCGACGGCTCCGAGATCACCGCACCGGTCGTGATCTCGAACCTGTCTCCTGACCTCACGCTCGTCGACCTGGTCGGCGCAGAGCACCTGCCCGCCGACCTCGTCACGCGACTCGGCGGGCGCGATCATCGAGCGTCCTTTGTGCAGCTGCATTTCGCCCTCGACGGACTTCCCGAATTCGCCGCGCCTTATGAGTTCCTGAACGAGCCCGGCATGCAGGGGTCTATCGGAATCTTCAACTCGCCCGAGGAACAGCAGCGCCAATGGGAAGAGTGCAGGCGCGGCGTCGTACCCGATAACCCGTCGATGGGTATGCAGATCCCCTCGGTGCACGACGCCGGCATGGCGCCGCCCGGTAAGCACGCGGCGAGCGCATACGCCTACGCATTCCCCGTTGAAACGAATCGCGATCAGCACGGCCACCTCAAGAACGAGATGGCAGAGAAGGTCATCGACAAGATCACCCGCTATGCCCCGAACTTCCGCGACATCCTGATCCGCCACATCACCTTCGCCCCGTACCACATGCAGACGATGTTCTCCGCACCGTCAGGCGACTTCTGCCACGGCCTGCTGCATCCGGATCTGATGGGACCCAATCGACCCGGGCCCAAGGGATTTCTAGACCTGCCGGTTCCGATCGACGGGCTCTACCTCGGTGGCGCCGGTTGCCACGGCGGTCCGGGGATCACGTTCATACCGGGATACAACGCCGGCCACCAAGTGCTCGACGATCGCGGCTGAGCGCTGCCACATATCGGCTCGCTGCCCTGTCAGGAAGCTCGTCGAATAGCGGCCTGTCACAAATCCCGTTGCCGCCCGGTCAGATAGGTGTAACCGCGATCGGCGACCGGAGGAGCCTCAAATGACAAGCAATTCGTGGCAGACGGCGGTGACGGTACTGCAGGAGGTGACGCCGCCCGACGTGGCCGCGGGATCTCACGCGATGACCATCGCCGTCGAGTTCCCTCCCGGTGACCCAGGCTCCCCGCCGCACCGTCACAGCGGACCGGCGTTCGGCTACGTGCTGGAGGGCGAGATGTTGTTCGAACTCGAGGGCGAGGCGCCCCGCGTCGTCAAGGCCGGTGAAACCTTCTGGGAGCCGGGCGGCGACATCATCCACTATTCGGATGGCAACGCCCGCGACGACATCAAGGTCCGCTTCCTCGTCACGATGCTCTGCGCCCCGGGTCAGCAGATGCTCACCCTGGTCGACGACGACGAGCTGCTCGCACGCCGCGGGCGACGCGTCACCACTACCAAAGCCTGAGTGAGAAAAGGGATTCCGATGTCGAAGATCCTCTTGCAGACGACGATCACCGAACATGCCGACGACTGGGACATCGATCGATTCTCGCTGCTTGCCAGCGAATTGCGCGCCGCAGGCCACGAGGTAACTGCGCGCAACCGGGCCGGTCGGACCGAAGACGACCCGATCCTGAGCCGGCTCGACGAGCTCGACTACGACCAGCTGTGGCTCTTGGCCGTCGATGTCGGCGACGGACTCACCAGCGCCGAGGCGGCGGCCATTGTGCGGTTCCGCGAGAACGGCGGCGGTGTGCTCACCGCCCGCGATCACGAGAATCTGGGCAGCTGTCTGATCGGGCTCGGATCCCTGGGCGACGTCAACCACTTTCACGAGAAGAATCCTGATCCGGCCAGGATGCGCGACGACCAGGACACCCCGACCATTTCGTGGCCCAACTACCACTCGGGCGCCAACGGCGACTATCAGCGTGTATTCGTCGAAGAACCTGTGCACGAGTCGTTACGCACA
This sequence comes from uncultured Actinomycetota bacterium, assembly GCA_963843135.1. GTDB lineage: Bacteria > Actinomycetota > Actinomycetes > Mycobacteriales > Mycobacteriaceae > Mycobacterium. The sequence goes on along the minus strand of CAWJJA010000008.1, from coordinate 347,584 downwards.
ACGCGCAACGCCAGCGGCCGTATCGAGTGGTTCCCCGCCCACCCGCACGAGGGTGCGGTCTCGGCCTGCGTACCGTTCGCGTCGGTGCTCGCGCGGGGCCGAAGCACCGCAAGCGGTCGCCGCTTCAACCTCGCGGTCGTGCTGGACGGTGAGCCCGGACCCGATGGACGGCCGATAGGTCGCGCACTGGCCGCATCGACGTTTCATCATTTCGCCGACTACAATTGGGATCTCGACTGTGGGGCACCCACTTTCGTCACCGAGCCGGAGGGCACTGAGATCAAGGCCGACCCTTCGCGGCTGGCGGCCTTCAAGGACTACGTCCGCAACATCGCCACCTGGTTGCACTCCGCGAGCTATCGTGCTGCAGATGCGACGACTGGCGTTGGTTCTCTGCTCACTGCTCCTGCTGATGACGTTCGTGCAGGCATGCAGCAGGTCTGATCAGCCTTCACCGCCACCAGCGTCAGGCTCCGGTGACGCGGCCTTCCGCCAACTCGCGACAGAGATTCTCGAGTTCACCTACAAGCAAGACCCGTCGTTCGCGACCTATCTCGGCATTCACAAGTACGACGACCTGATCGCGGACTACTCCGCGGCGGCAGTGGCAGCCGACTCCGAATCCATCCGGTCGTTCCTCACGCGGCTCGATGCTGTTGATGCCGAGTCACTTTCACTTGAGGCGCAACTCGATCTCGAGCAGACGAAACACAAGCTGGACGGAACGCTGTTGCGCAATGACGTCATCCGGCCATGGGCCAAGGACCCCGACATCTACAGCAGCGGTATCGCCAACGACGCCTTCGTGATGATCTCTCGCACATTCGCACCCCCGGAGCAACGGCTGCGATCGCTGACGGCCCGCCTGAAGCTGATGCCGAACGTACTGGCCGAGGCACGCAACAACCTGGACAACCCACCCCGCATCTACACCGAAATCGCGATCGAGCAGGTCGAGAGCAACCGCGACTTCTTCGCCAAGGATGTGCCCGCGGCGTTCTCCGACGTCAAAGACGCTGCGCTTCTTGCCGAGTTCACGACGGCCAACGCGGCGGTACTCGCCGCGTTCGATGACTACAAGGCGTGGCTGGAGAACGATCTGCTGCCGCGGTCGGGCGGTTCCTTCGCATACGGAACCGATACCTACCGAAAGGTGTTGGCCGCCGACGAGATGATCACCACCCCGCTTCCCGACCTGCTTGCCATCGCCGAGCAAGACCTGAAGCACAACATGCAGGCGTTCGTCGAGGCGACGGGAAAAATCGATCCCACCAAACCGCCGGCCGAGGTGCTTGCCGCCGTCCAAAAGGACTACCCGCCGGCATCCGAACTGCTGGCGGTCACGCAGGGCAACCTCGACAGCCTTGCGCAGTTCGTGCGCGACAAGCAGATCATCGACCTACCGCCCGCTCCCCCGGCCCGCGTGGTGGAGACGCCGCCGTTCCTTCGCGCGACCACGTCGGCGTCGATGGACACCCCCGGCCCGTTCGAGAAGGTGGCGACCGAGGCCTACTTCAATATGACGCTGCCGAACCCGGTGTGGCCGCAGGCGGAGCAGGACGACTTCATGTCGTCCTGGTACCGGCAGATGATCAGCAATGTGTCCGTGCACGAGGTGTGGCCCGGCCACTACGTGCAGTTCCTGTACGCCAAGGACTATCCGTCCGATGTCCGGAAGGTGTTCGGGACGGCAAGCAATTTCGAGGGCTGGGCGCACTACTGCGAACAGATGATGCTCGACGAAGGTCTGCACGACGGCGATCCGAGCTACCGACTGGCGGAGGTCCAGGATGCGCTGCTGCGCGACGTCCGTTTCATCGTCGGCATCAAGATGCACACCGAAGGCATGACCGTCGAACAGGCACAGGACATGTTCGTCAAAGAGGCATACCTGCCGCGCCCGGTCGCGGAGTCCGAGGCCAAACGTGGGACATCCGACGCTACCTACGGCTACTACACCATGGGCAAGCTGATGATCCTCAAGCTGCGCGAGGACTACAAGACAAAAATGGGCGATGCGTACTCGCTGAAGGATTTTCACGACACGTTCATCAAACTCGGGCCGCTGCCGTTGCCACTCATCCGTAGGGCGATGCTTGGCGAAACCGGCAACCCGTTCTAGTTTCCCGTGATGACGACTCCGGCCGCGGCTTCGATCGGTTTCACAATCGATGTGAAGTCGGATTCGGGGCCCTCCGCGATCAGGGTGTTCTCCCACATCTGGGCGACGGCATCGGCCATCTCGGTGGGTAGTCCGAGGGACCTGGCCTCATCCAGATACAGCCGAACGTCCTTGACCATCAGACCGGTCGCGAAACCATAGTCGAACGTGCGCGGCAGCACCGCACGCGGGAACTTGTCGCGACTCGCGTGCGTGCCACCCGATCCGGCGTTGAGCACATCGATCATCGTCTGGGCGTCCAGGCCGGCCTTGACGCCCATCGCCATCACCTCGGCGGTGACGGCCAGCGATGTCGCGGCGATCATGTTGTTGACAAGCTTCATCGTCTGCGCGGCACCGGGTTCCGTGCCGATGAAGGTGACGCGGCCGATCGCATCGAAGGCAGGCGCGCACTCGTCGAAATCGGCGCGCGGTCCGGAAACCATCACCGCGAGCGTCCCCGCCTCGGCGCCGTGCACACCTCCGCTGACCGGGCTGTCCAACGCGGTCACGTCATGCGAGGCCAGCACGGCGCTATTGCGTTGCGCTGTACGGCTTCCCACGGTCGAGAAGTCGACGAAACGACGGATGCAGGATCTAGCCGCCACGGCGTCCGCGACGGCGATCGACGCCTCCGGTGTCGGCAGGCTGGCCATGACTGTCGCGACACGATCGGCGACGTCGGCCGCAGACCCCGCGGCCTCGGCACCCCGTGCGACGGCATCGTCGACGACGACTGCGCGGGTGTCGAACACGACGACGCGATGTCCGCCCGCCAGCAGCCGGCAGGCGATCGGAAAGCCCATGTTGCCCAGACCTATGAAGCCGATGTCCATCGGGGCGCCTAGCCCTGTGCTATCTCGTCGAATGCGGCCCGCGCGATACGGAAACTGTCGACGGCGGTCGGCACCCCTGCGTAAACCGCTACCTGCAGGAAGATTTCGCGAATCTCCTCGCGTGTGACGCCGTTGGTGAGCGCACCCAAGATATGAGTCCGCAACTCGTGTGGGCGGTTCAGCACCGCGAGCATCGCCAGGTTGAGCATGCTGCGGGTTTTGAGTTCCAGCCCGTCGCGACCCCACACCGCGCCCCAGCAGTACTCGGTGACCAGATCTTGAAACGGCCCCGCGAAGTCATCGAGGTTTCCCGTCGCCTGCGCGACATAGGCCTCGCCGAGAACGGCGGCTCGAATCTCGCGGCCCTTGTCGTAGGTGTCTTGATCCACGGCTGTCTCCTTTTCACCGATTCCTGCAGGCGAGCCGTTCGGCCACTGAAATAGATCACACGCACCGCGAGTTTACGCAGGCGTAGGACGGGAACTCCGCGAACGCGGAGCGCAGCGTTGAGCCCCCAAAGACATCAGAACTATCACAGGCGGTGCGTCGGTATGCGGGTCATCAATCGGTTGGTCATAGTTTCGGGGTTGGCGGTCTCAGCGTTGCTGAGTCCGTTTGCGTCACCTCCGTCTGCGTCTGCCGCAGAGTGTGCGGATGTGCAGGTTGTGTTCGCGCGCGGCACATTCGAAGCGCCGGGAGTAGGTGGGGTCGGCCAGCCTTTCGTCGATTCGCTGCGTTCGAAGATCGGTGACAAGTCGATGGATGTCTACGCGGTCAATTACCCCGCCTCGCTGGATTTCGCGACCGCCGCAGAAGGCGTGATCGATGCGCGGAACAAGGTCCAGGACGTCGCCAACACATGTCCGAACACCAAGATCGTGCTCGGAGGTTTCTCACAGGGTGCCGCTGTCGCCGGGTACATCACCGCGGACGCCGTGCCTCCCGGCTTTACCCTGCCTCAGGGGATTACCGGACCGATGCCGTCCGACATCGCCGGCCACGTCGCAGCCGTGACACTCTTCGGTAAACCGTCGAACGGCTTCCTGCAGACGATCAACACGGCCGCCCCGCCCATCACGGTCGGCAGTCTGTACGCCGGTAAGACACTCGATCTGTGCGCCCCCGCAGACCCGATCTGCGGACCCGGCGGGGACGGCGCGGCACACAACAGCTATCCGGTCAACGGAATGACCGACCAGGCCGCTACCTATGCGGCGCAGCATGTCTCGGCCGCCGGCAGCGAGAGATCACACTAGAGCCAGCTGGTCCCCGATGGCTCGAAGCGCAGCGGCGCCGCTCGGGGGAGTCGTTGCCGGTCTCCGGTGGATATCGAATCGATGAGCAGGGCCAGGTAACGCCGCCAGCCGTCGTCGTCGGAATCCATTGTCGCCAGCACGCTGTAGAGCATCGCGATGATTCGCGGCAGGTCATCGGCGACCAGGTCGGCCCTGATGACCCCCGCCTCGCGGCCTCGCGCCGTGAGTTCAGCGAGGGCGTCGTTCAGGTCGGCGGAGATATCGGACCGCAACGAGCCGACCCGCCGCGCCGCCGTCAGCAGGTGGTGCTCGCGGGCGCCCAGCGAAATCGCCGCCTCGATCAGGGCGGAGAGGCCGCGCATCGGGTCGTCGTCGGCAAGGGCCTTCTCGATCACCGGTGTGAGGTCCTCGGCGATGCTCTGATCAAGTGCAGCGCTGATCAAGTCGCTTTTCGTCGGAAACCGCCGATAAAGCGTCCGTTCGCCGACACCGGCACGGCGGGCGATGGCCTCCATCGGCGCCTCGGATCCGAGTTCGCCGTACACGTCCCGCGCGGCGCGAAGAATGCGCTCGGCGTTGCGCGCCGCGTCGGCACGCAACGGGCGGTCGGCTACCGCGGTCATCGGCCCAGTCTAACTGACAGTTGACTGCTACTCTCGTGGGTCTTACGCTCGGGACAATTGACAGTCTTCTGACATTTAACGGGAAACTCCGGTGACATCAACGACTTCCGACATGGCCCCTGATACGGACCTGCCCGCTATTCCCGCTGCCCGCTCGACGGGCTGCCCGCTGCGTCCACCGGCTGAGTTCGCGCAATGGCGTGACGAGCCGGGCCTGCAGCGGGCGATCTACCAAGGCAAACCGACCTGGGTGGTCAGTCGGTACGACGACATCAGGGCCGCGCTCGTGGATCCGCGACTGTCCGCCGAGACCATCCCGGCGTCGATGCTCCCGAAAGACAGCGACGACAACACGCCGGTGATGTTCGCGCGCGTCGACGACCCCGAACACCATCGGATCCGGCGAATGCTGACCAGAGACTTCACCTTCCGGCGCGTCGACGGTATGCGGTCGCAGATCCAGGAGATCGTCGATTCCTATCTCGACGACATGCTGGAAAGTGGGCCACCCGCCGATCTTGTGCGCGCCTTCGCGCTACCGGTGCCGTCGCTCGTCATCGCGCATCTGCTCGGAGTGCCCAGCGACGACCTCGAGATGTTCCACCACCACACGACCGTGGGTCTGGACGGCCGTACCTCCGACGAAGAAAAGACGCAGGCCTTCGGCGCGATGTTCGCCTACATTGCCGAGTTGGTCGAGCGCAAAGAGCACGAACCCGGCGACGATCTGCTCAGCCGCCTCGTCGCCGATCACGTGGTGAACGGCGACATCAGCCGCGAGACCGCCACCGTCACCGGGGCGATCATGATGCAGGCCGGTCACGAGACCACGGCGAACATGATCGCACTGGGAACCGTTGCACTGATGGAACATCGGGAGATGTTCGAGCGGCTCGCAAGCACAGACGACCCGTCCGTCATCGCCAACATCGTCGAGGAGCTGATGCGTTATCTCGCCATCGTCCACAGCCAGGTCGACCGGATAGCCACCGAGGATCTGGTTCTCGGCGGCCAGCAGATCCAAGCGGGCGACTGGCTTGTGATGAACCTGCCCGCCGGAAACTGGGACCCGGACTTCGTCAACGACCCCGAAGTACTGGACGGCGACCGAAACGTGCGCGGGCACTTGGGTTTCGGCTACGGCGTGCACCAGTGCATCGGCGCGAACCTCGCCAGGGTCGAGATGCAGATCGCATTCGGCACGCTCGCCCGCCGGGTGCCGGGCCTGCAACTAGCCGTCGGCGTGGAAGACCTGCGGTTCAAAGGCGAATCCGGTATCTACGGCATGAAGGAGCTGCCCGTCACATGGTGAGGACACCCGGCACACTGCGGTTCGATGGACAGGTCGCGGTCATCAGCGGTGCGGGTGGTGGTCTGGGCAGGCAATACGCATTGCTGCTGGCCTCCCGCGGGGCGCGCGTCGTCGTCAACGACATCGGCGGTTCGGTGACCGGCGACGGCTCTGATCGCGCGGCCGCCGGCAGCGTCGCCGCCGAGATCGTCGCGTTGGGCGGGGAGGCCGTCGCCGACAGCCACAGCGTGACGTCGCCGGAAGGCGGGCAGGCGATCATCGACGCCGCCACGGACGCCTGGGGCCGCGTCGACATCCTCATCAACAACGCCGGCATCGTGCGAGACGCCCCATTCGGGGAAACCACCGCCGATCTGCTCGACCCCCTGGTGGACGTGCACCTCAAGGGGGCGTTCAGCCTGACCCGGCCGGCGTGGAAGGTGATGCGCGAGCAGGCCTATGGCCGGATCCTCAACACCACCTCTGCGGCCGGCCTTCTCGGCGCCGAGCGGATGAGCAACTATGGCGCGGCCAAGACCGGTTTGGTCGGCTTCACCCGCGTACTGGCCGCAGAGGGAGCCGACCGCAACATCAAGGTGAATGCCATCGCCCCGATCGCGTATACCCGGATGCTGCAGCATTCTATTGACAACGCCGTCGCGGTTCCGGTGGCGGACGATGCCGCTGCCCAGACCATCCTGAACGAGCTTGCCGGCCAATACCTTCAGAGGCTGGATCCCGCGCTGGTCGCGCCGGTGGCGGCCTTCCTGACCCACCACGAGTGCCCAGTCTCCGGCGAGATCTACACCGTCGGCGCGGGCCACGTGGCGCGTTTCTTCATCGGCAGAACCGAGGGCTTCTACAGTCCCGGCCTATCGATCGAGGACGTGCGTGACCACCTAGATGAGATCCGCGACGAAGCCGGCTACACGGTTCCCGGTGGACCCGCTGACGAGATGACCGAGCTGTTCGCCGCCGTTATGGCGTCGTAGGCGGAAGGGCCGCCGCCGGGACCGGAGCCGGTGCCGGGGGCGGGTTCGACGCCGGACCGAGTCGCGCCACCGTGTAGGCCGCTGCATCATTGGTCCCGCCGTTCACGCCGTACATCGCATGGGCGAAGCTGGGCGGTCCGGCGGGTGACCCGTTGCAAATGGTGTCGTCGGGTGCGCAGACCTTGAGGGTCTTGTCGACATACGACGGACCGATGGTGATGGGCGGTGCACCGCCGCTGGCCAGCCATTCCGGTGACGGCAGTCCGATGAGGATCACGGCGGCGACATGGTCGGCGACCTCAGCAGGCATCGGGTTGGGGATGAAGTCGCGATACTCGGCGGGCACCTGTTCGGGAATCTCGGCCGACGTCACGTAGCCGGCAAGGGCTGCGCCCTGGGAGTAGCCGCCGAGCACGATCTTGGTGTCCGGACAGTTCGCCGCCGTCGTTTCGATGTGCGTACCCGCATCGCGGATCCCGTCGACGACGGTCCTGGCAAATGCGATGCGATCCATGAAGTCGCCGCTGGCGGGATAGTTGACCGGATAGACGTTGACAGACCGGGGCGCGGACTGCGCGCGCACCGCGTCGACAAAGGACTGGCCGACCCCGCCGACACCCGGCGGTTCGCCGGTACCACGCGCGAACACCACCTCGACATCGGGGCAGCCCTGCGCGGCGGCGTACGGGATGGGCGCGATCAGCAGAGCGGCGGCAGTAGTAACGGCGGCGCCGAGCAAACGAAGGACGTTAGAGACCATGCCCGTCTGTACCCCGTTTCGTCTGGGTGTACTCAGGCGAATATCGGTCAGCTGATCTTCACCAGCATCTTGCCGATGTTGGCGCCCGTGAACAGGCCGTTCATTGCATCGACGCATGATTCGATGCCCTCGTAGATCGTCTGGCGGTGCACGAGCTTGCCGTCGGCCGCCCATTCGCGCAGTGGTCCGAACGCCTCGTCGAATCGGCCCCATTCGTCGAGCGCGTTGAATCCCTGCATCGTCGCTGTCTTCGCTAGCAAATTCACGTAGTTGGCTGGGCCAGGGTGCTCGCCTGTCAGATAACTGGAGATGACGCCGCACAACACGACCCGTGCCTTCGGCGCGAGACGGCCGAGGACGGCGTCCAGGATCGGCCCGCCGACGTTGTCGAAATAGACGTCGACCCCGCGGGGGCAGTGCTGTTTCAGCGCGGCCTTGAGGTCGTCCTCCCGATAGTCGATGCATGCGTCGAAGCCGAAGTCCTCCACCACCGCCTTGCATTTCTCGGGTCCGCCTGCGATGCCCACCACTCGGGCGCCTGCGATCTTGGCGATCTGTCCGGCCACCGACCCGGTGGCCCCCGCCGCGGCCGAAACCACTACCGTCTCGCCTTCCTTCGGCTTACCGATGCCGACCATCCCGAAGTAGGCGGTCGCGCCCGTCGGGCCGTACACCGACATCACCGCGAGCTGGTCGACGCTGTCCTGGGGGCCGGGCACGGGCGTCGTGAAGATGTCGTCGCGGCAGATCACGTATTCCTGGAAACACGTCAGTGTCGTGACGATGTCGCCGACGGCGTATGCGTCACAGCGCGATGCCACGACCTCACCGATGCCTGCCGCCCGGATGACCTCGCCGATCTGCACCGGCGGAAGGTAGCCCGGCTGGTCATTGAGCCAGGTGCGGGCGGCTGCGTCGATACCGACATAGATCGTGCGGATCAGCGCCTCCCCCTCGGCCGGCTCCGGCGCAGGGATACTGACCAACTCGGTGTCGCCTTCAGCCACCAGGCCCGTCGGACGGCGACGCAACAGGATCTGGCGGTTCATCAGCTCGGCCACGGTCGTGAAACTACCTGTCGACGATCTCGCGCAGGAAGCGTTGACTCGCCACGAGGAAACAGATGATCGCGATGACCTGCGCCACGGGGACGATGAGCAGTGCCCGACCGAGCGACATGTTGCCGAGGTCGGCCTTGAGCGCATCGCTGATGACCCCGGTCAGGAATGGACCGGCCGAGCGAGCATGGCGCCGAAGAACAGGAAGATCGCTGATGCGGTCGCGCTTTCGTCGGCATGAGCCAGCCGCTGGATCGCGGAGATAGACGGCGCCATGTACGCCGTGCCGTCGACATAGCTCAACGCGACGAACCAGATGCACAGCGCCCTGCTTTCGACCAGGTTAGCCAGCGCCGTAACGGAAGCATCGCGACGGTCATTGCGGCAACCGAGGCTCGAGCGAGCAGATCGAGGGTACCTCTGGCGGACAGAGCGATCCCGCGACGCGGCAGACGATCAGCAGGCTCACGATCCCGGTCAGGCCACCGTCGCAAAGACGTCACTGTCTACCGACTTCGCCGAGATGACATGCCGCGCGTCCGGATGAGGTCGGCGGGGGCGAACGACGTCAGTGACTAACCCGCGAACGAGATGAATGCGGCGCCCACGACGATGGCCAGAAAACTCGGCTTCTTCAGCAGATCCAACACTTACGCCGTACGCACCTGTTCGCCGGCGGGCACGACCGCGTCGGGCATCTGCTCGCACGCCGCCCCAGATCGACGAGTACCGATCGGTTTCGCGCATTACCACTCTGATTGCGCCCATCCGCCACGAACTGCCCATCCTGGTCGACGCGAGCTTCTGCGCGAGGAAGACGCCGCCGATCAGGGAGCCGATACTGGCGCGCACTGCGGTCGCGAACCCCGGAACCGTCGAGATCGGCCGAATGGATCGCGCCGACTGCGCTCGGCAACCTGCCTGATGCTCCGGCCGTGACGTCGTCGACATCGCTCGACCTGGCCGGCTGGGACGCACGTGTTTACTACGCAGCTACCCGTTGACGTCCAACATCTGATGCGACCATCTCCGTGGCGAAGCGCCTGCGGCCACGAGATAGCAGATGATCGTGACCACCTGCGCCACCGGAACGATGAGTAGCGCCCGACCCAGCGACATCGTTGTCGAGGCCGGCTTTGAGCGCATCACTGATGACGCCGGTCAGAGGGACCGGCCGACCCGACCATGGCGCCGAAGAACAGATAGATCGGCAGATGCCGTTGCGCGTTCCGCGGCCCGTGCCAGCCGCTGACTCGAGGCGATCGACGGCGCCATGTAGACCGTGCCGACGACGTAGCTCAACGCGATGAACCAGATGCACAGCGTCCAGCTCGTCCACGATGGAACGGCCAGTGCCGCGGGCAGGAAACGGTCGGCGTAATTGAGTGTGCCGACGATTGCGAGCAGCACCACGGCCGTCCCGGCACGCCACGGGTGATGGGGCGTGAATGGCTCATCTGCAAGAGTCATCCGCCGAAGCTTCACAGACTCGCGTTCTGCATGTCACGCGCATCTGCGCGACGTCTGGGTGTAAAAGGGGAGCCATGGCAGAAGCGGGTGTCTGGGTGGTGTGGGGGATTCCCACGCGAGGACGTGAAACGCAGGCCCTCGAATTCCTGAAGGACAAGCTGACCGGGTACCTCGAAGAACTCAAGCGTGACGGGCGGATCGAGCGCTTCGATGCCGCCATCCTCAAGCCGCAGAGCAACGAATTGGGGGGATTCGTTCTCATTCAGGGCACCCGGCAGCAAATTGACAGTCTGCATCAGGACAAACAATTCGAGACGTATGCCTATGAGGTGCAGGCCATTGCCGACAACGTAAACATCGTCGAGGCCTGGGTCGGAGATGGTCTGCCCTACGCGTTCGGCCTGTATGAGGACGCGCTGCGTGACGCTGGCTTGATGCCTTAGCCGAGGGAAAGCACGCCAGACTAACTTTTCAGCAAAACGCCACCAAGATCAGGGCCACAGCGACCAATGTGAATTCTGGGACCTTTGGCCAATTTTGCTGTGGGGACCGGTTGCGTGCTGTCTAATTGACACTGACGTCGGGTCGGGGGGCCACTTCACCATGTGAAAGGTTGGGCATGGGACCTGCCAGTTATATCGGCCGCGTAGGAGGCCTGGCCGTCGCCTTGGGCGTCGGCACGGCAATCGCGATGGGCCACGGCGTGGCATCAGCGGAGACGTCAGATTCATCGTCCCCCTCGTCCGATTCCCCTACCGGCAACACGTCAACGACGGACTCGTCGACCGGCAATACGTCGACGACCGACTCGTCCACCGCCAACACGTCGACCACCGACTCGTCCACCACCGACACCTCGACCGTCGACTCCTCGACAGTCGACTCTTCGACGACGCCCAAGACGCCCGAATCAGGCGCCGGCGGCGCCAATGGGGCGACGCAGAATGTGACGCGCGGCGCCGTCGAGCCCGGACAGGTGAGTGCCCAGACCAACACCGGCACGTCCAGACCGACGCCGGCGATCAAAGACCCTGACGCCAAAGACCCTGACGCCAAAGACGAAGAGGCGCCGGACACCAACCAGGAGGAATCCGAGCAGGAGCCCGCTGCCGAAGAAGAAACTGTCGACGAAGTCGAACCCGCGCAACCGCCCCTTGAAGAGGAGGGCGCGAAGGAAGAGACCGTCGAGAAGGTCGACGAGAAGACCGCGGAGAAGGTCGGGGTCAAGAATTCGGGCAACGATCCCGCATCGAGTACCCCATCGCAGCCGGGCACCATCACCACCACGGTGACGGGCCAATCAACGACGGACCCCGGCTCGGCCAAGCAGGAGGAGGTCGTCGGCGGCGCGACGTTCGTCGACGCGCGTGTCCTCGCCGCGTCGGGACCGTTGAACATCTCTCCGATGATGGCCGCGCAGACGGCAGAAGACGTCACCGTCGCACCGGAGACCGATCCCGATCTGCTCACCGAGGTCGTCGACGTCATCTCGAATGTCGTCGACTCGGTGCTCAATCCGCTCGCGGGAGACGTGCCGATCGATCCTGCTGCGCCACTGGCGTGGGGCCTGCTTGCCTTCGCCCGCCGCGAGGTGGACGACTTGGTCAATGCGCTCACCGATACCACGGAGGAGGACATGACGCTGGCCTCCGCGCAGACCATGAGCCTCGCGCTTGCGGCACCGACACCGCCGCCGACGGTGCGGCCAGGTTTCCCCGCGCCCGGCCAATACCTCAGCGTATCAACACAATTCGTCGACTGGATCACCGGGAACAATCCAGCGAACAACACCCAGTACTACTACGGTGTCACGGGCACCGACCTCGGCATCATGTGGGACAACGGGATGGTCGACGACCCGACCACCCCGATCAACGAACACCAGGTCCTGATCGCCTTCGGCGACACCTTTGGCCTCGGCGGCATGGCGACGGGCACCCATTGGCGATCCAACGTCCTGTTCCGCAGTGTCGACGCCGATCTGTTCAACGGCATGGACTTCACAGACCCAGAATGGTTCACCGGCAGCGACTTCGGCGGATCACCGTTGACCTATGTTCCCTCGGGTGCGCCGTACCAGTACATGGCACGGCAGATCATCTTCCCCGAAGGCCTGCCCGCCGGGATCACCCTGATTCCGACCGCTGGCATCTCGGTGCCGACACCGGGCACCGAATACGGTGTGACGCAGTACATCAGCTTCATGTCGGTGACCAAATGGGGCGCGCCGGGCGTGTGGACCACGAATTACTCGGCGATCGCCTACTCCACGGACAACGGCGAAGTATGGCAGGTGGCCCCGCAGACCGTCCGCTACAACAACGCGGCGACCGGCAACCAGAACTTCCAGCAGATGGCGTTCGTCAGGCCGGGCGACGGTTACGTCTACGCATACGGGACCCCCAACGGTCGGCAGGGCGCGGCCTATGTTGCCCGCGTCCTCGAGGGTGACATCCTCGACCTGAGCAAGTACGAGTACTACAGCGCGGGCAGCGCCGGCGGGTGGTACGGCGTGGGTGCCACCCCGGCCGGCTGGGTCAAGGGCAATCCGGCGGCTGCGACGCCGCTGTTCGGCCAGTCGACGACGACGCCGGGGGCCTGCGGAGCCGTCAATGTCAACCCAGGCAGCGCCGTCAGCGAGATGTCCGTCCAGTACAACCAGCAGCTCAAGAAATTCGTCGCACTTCACGGCGACCGGAACAACAACATCGTCATGCGAACCTCCGACAGGCCGGAGGGCGGCTGGTCGGGGCCCAAGGTGTTGATGACCCAGCAGAACGGCGGAATCTACGCTCCGATGATGCATCCGTGGTCGCCGTCGACACAGGGCACCGGAACCGACCTCTACTGGAACCTGTCGCTGTGGTCTGAGTACAACGTCATGTTGATGAAGACAGATCTCAGCAAAGTGAAGTGAGCATGAAACGCACGATGGCGGGAGTGGTCGCAGCCGTCGCCTTGATGTTCGCATCGGGTGGCGCAGCCGCTGATCCCATTGCTCCGCAGGCGAATACGCCGTGCCCGCCCGACGCCGCCGGGGCGGCGACGCAACCCGCGGACGCGAAGATGCCGCTGGTGTGCGCCGGTGGCAGCTGGCAGGCCGTGACCACTCCGCAGCCTCCGAACGACCGTTGGCTCAGCATCGGTCCGCCGATCCTGCTCAACGGGGACGGCCGTCAGAACCCGGACGTCCAGTCCGGCGAATGGACCGCGACACCGCGCAATGCGGACACCCGATGCCGAGCCGAACAAGTGACAGTTCTCGGCCCCGGCGTCCTCGCGGCGCCCGAGGTAACCGAGGGCGCGGCAGGCGAACGACTCGACGTCACCTTCCAGCCGAGGTTGTTCAAGCTGCAGCTGAGCGGCGACTGCCTGTGGACTCGAAAGGGTTAGATCCGCATCGGACGGGGTAGTAACGCCGCATGCTGGAAGCCAACGAAACCGCCGTCGTTACTTCGTGCGGGGGGTGTGGTTACCCGACGCACGGGCCTCGGGTCTGCGCGTTTTGCCTGCCGATGACCGAGCACTCGGCCGCGTAGGGCGGCTCAGTCCGCGATCAATCTGCGCACCGGGGATCAAATCACCTAATTCACACCGGCGTCGAGAATCGGGTTGTCGGCATAGGCGCCCGGTGCGTCGAAGTGCCACCACTCACCCTTGTAGACGGTGAACCCGCCGGCGGCCATCGCGTCACGCAGCCGGGCGCGGTTCAGTTGCGCTGCCGGGCTGACCCCGTCGGTGGCGTATGCGTGGGCGCGAGGGGTGAACTCGTCGAAACCCGTTCCCATGTCCACGAGCTCACCGTCGTGCGAAAGCGTCACGTCGACCGACAGGCCCGCTTCATGGCTGTGGGCGTACGGCCCGGGCCGAGACACCCACCCGGGTTCGGACACCGCGTCATACATCTGGACCTGGACATCGTGCGGCCGGTAGCAGTCCCAGAAGACAAGCGCATCGCCATCGGACCGCAGCGTGTCGGCCGCGGTCGCCAGGCCAGCGGCCATCGATTCATCGACCAGGCACCGGGCATCGGTTGGATACAACTGCACCCCGACGAAGTTGTTCGGCGTCGCATACCGAAGGTCGATGACGGCGTCGGGCACGACGGTCCGCACGTCGACGAGCCCGTCGGCGCGGGCCGCATCCGACACCGGCGGAATGGGCTGGTCCGGAGAGGCCTCGGCGAGACCGTGCGCGCGCCCGATGCGAGCCCGCAGACGACGAGTAGACCTGCGAATGACCTGTCGCACTCGCTGACCTCATTTCTTCGATTGGGGTAGTCGCCTACGCTAGTCCGCTTCCTGGTGTCGGATCGACGATCGAGGTGTCCTTCAAACGCGAGGAGATCCCGATGACCACCGCTTTTGACACCCCCACCGTCAACCTTCGAAGCCCGAGCGTCTTCGACGCGGACCTGCCGACCGTCGACTACGAGAACGCGACCGATCCGCACGAAGCCCACCAGCGACTCGCTGAGGCCTTACGGAAGTCGCCGATCGCGATGGGGGCACACGGCCCCGAGATTCTGAGCTACGAACTGGCCCGCACCGTGCTTCGCGACAACCGGTTGTGCGTGCCGGAAGGCCTAGGCCTCGAGGCGCAGGGCATCACGTCGGGCCCGATATGGGACCGCGCGAGCTCGACACTGCTCAGCATCAACGGCGAAGACCATTCGCGGCTACGCCGGCTGGTGTCGAAGGCCTTCACACCGCGCGCGGTCGGCCGGCTCGACACGGTGATCACCGACATCATCACGCGGTTGGTCGACCCGTTGGTCGCCATGGGCCGCAGCGAGATCGTCGAGGACATCGCCCGCCCATATCCGGTCCCGGTGATCGCGGAGCTTCTCGGCGCCCCGAGTGAGGACTGGAAACTGTTCTCCGACGTGGGCCGATGACTTCTTCAAGCTGTTCAGCTGGAATGTCGCCGAACACGAGCAGGCGATCCTGAAGGCCTGGGCGGAGCTCGACGACTACATCGACGGCATGGTCGCCGAACGCCGCAAGTCGCTGACCGATGACCTGATCTCGGAGCTGATCCGCGCCGAGGACGACGGTGACCGGCTGACGACCCCTGAGTTGCGCATGCTTGCGGCCGGAATCCTGATGGCGGGCACCGACACCACCCGCAACCAGCTCGCCGCGGCGATCGACGTCATGTGCGACCACCCCGACCAGTGGGAGCTGCTCGCCGAGCACCCGGAGCTGGCGATGAACGCGGTCGAGGAGCTGATGCGCTTCTACCCCGTCATCTTCGGCGCGATGCGGATGACGATCGAGGACGTCGAGTACGCGGGTGTAGTGATCCCGGCAGGCACGTTCGTCATGGTCAACACATCCGCAGGCAACAGGGACCCCGAGGTGTTCGACGAGCCTCACCGCCTCGACATCACCCGCACGGGTGCCGCACCCATGCAGACATTCGGTGCCGGCGCGCACTATTGCCTCGGCGCGAACCTGGCCCGCCGGGAGCTGGCCGAGGCTCTGGTCGTCATGACCCGCCGGATGGCGAATCTGCGTCGGAGGGGGCCGTCGCAGTGGAAGCCACTGGTCGGCATCACAGGTCCGGCAGTCCTGCCCGTCGAGTTCGACGAGCGCTGCTGACCTGTACGGCCGCGGCGCGGGTCGGGCTCTACACTTCGACCGTGCGCGACGTCCTGGACGAGTTGCTGTCGGTATGGCGGACCGGCGGCACGGCCGGCGTCGCCACCGTCGTAAGAACGGTCCGATCCGCGCCGCGGCAACCAGGGGCCACCATGTTCGTCGCTCCCGACGGCACGGTGGCCGGCTCGGTGTCCGGCGGTTGCGTCGAGGCGGCCGTCTACGAACTGGCCAACGAGGTCGTGGCGACCGGACGGCCCGAGTTGCAGCGCTACGGAGTCACCGACGACGATGCGTTCGCCGTCGGCCTGACGTGCGGCGGCATGATCGACATCTTCGCCGAACCGATGTCGCGCGAAACGTTTCCCCAATTGGAGACGATCGCCGACGACCTCGCCGCACACCGCCCGACCGCCGTAGCCACCGTGATCACGCATCCGGACCCACGTTGGTTAGGGCGGAGAGTAATTGTCGGGGCGCACACCATCGACGGATCTCTCGGATCGGATCGCGCCGACGCCGCGGTGGTCGACGATGCACGCGGCTTACTTGCCGCCGGGCAGTCGACAGTGTTGTCCTATGGCCCCGACGGCCAGCGCCAGGACAGCGGCATGGAGGTCTTCGTCGCCAGCCACGCCCCGCTCCCCCGGATGCTGATCTTCGGCGCGATCGACTTCGCGGCGGCACTTGCCAGGCAGGGCGCGTTTCTCGGCTACCGCGTGACGGTGTGCGATGCGCGACCCGTGTTCGCCACCCCGACCCGGTTTCCTGGCGCCGACGAGGTGGTCGTCGACTGGCCCGACCGCTATCTCGCCGAGCAGGCGCAGGTGGGGGCCATCGATTCCCGCACCGCGATCTGCGTATTGACCCATGATGCAAAGTTCGACGTCCCCGTGCTGCGGGTCGCGCTGCGCCTGCCGCACGTCTGCTATGTCGGTGTGATGGGTTCGCGTCGCACTCACCACGACCGGATCGATCGGCTGCGTGAGGCCGGCGTCACCGACGCCGAGCTGAGCCGGCTGTCCGGCCCGATCGGCCTCGACCTCGGTGCGCGCACGCCTGAGGAAACCGCGGTGTCGATCGCCGCTGAGATCATTGCGCACCGATGGGGCGGCGACGGCCGTCGCCTGAGTGAGACCGCCGGGCGGATCCATCGCGATCCGAACAGCTAGGCAACGCACAGTCCGACCGGGCATGGTGGAGCCATGAAGATCGGGTTCGTGGGACTGGGAAACATGGGCGCGGGCATGGCCGGCAACCTCCTCGAGGCTGGGCACGAGGTGACGGCGTACAACCGCTCGCCGGACAAGGTCGAGGCATTGGTGCAGCGCGGTGCCAATGCCGCGCGCACGGTCGCCGAAGCGTGCGGTGGCGACGTCGTCATCACGATGCTGGCGAACGACGACGCGGTGGAGGCCGTGGTGTTCGGTGAGGACGGCATCCTCGCCTCGCTTGCGTCCGGCGCCACCCACATCTCGTCGAGCACGATCAGCGTCGCACTCGCCGAGCGGCTGACACAGGCACATGCGTCGGCGGGCCACCGGTTCGTCGCTGCCCCGGTATTCGGGCGCCCGGAGGCGGCCGCGGCGGCCAAGCTGTTCGTGGTGGCTGCCGGCGAACCCGCTGCAGTGCAAGCGCTTTCACCCGTCTTCGACGCGATCGGCCAGCGGACGTTCGTCGTGGCGGAGGAGCCGAAGGCGGCGAGCCTGGTCAAGCTGAGCGGAAACTTCCTCATCGCGTCTGTGATCGAGTCGCTCGGTGAGGCGATGGCGTTGGTGGAGAAGGCCGGTGTGGACAAGCAGGAGTACGTTGAGCTGCTGACGTCGACCCTGTTCGATGCGCCGGTCTACAAGACGTACGGCGGACTGATGGCACGTGAGGAGTTCGAGCCTGCTGGGTTCGCAGCGTCACTCGGCCTGAAGGATGTCCGCCTCGTCCTCGCAGCGGGTGAGTCGCTGGAGGTGCCGATGCCGGTGGCCAGCCTGATACGCGACCGCTTCCTCACCCTGCTCGCCAATGGCGGCGCGCACCTCGACTGGTCCGCGCTCGGCAAGGTCTCTTCGTGGGAATCCGGGTCCCGATCAATGAGCAGGCATAGAACTCGCCTCGATCGTGTGCTCGGGTTGTTTTGCGTCGGGGCATCTTCAGCCAACGATCGGTTCCGGTGGCATCGGGTAGGTCGACCTTCACGACGGGCGCGGTGCGTTGTTCGCCGCGTTAGCCGTGATTGGGCGCTAACCCGCTGTCGCCCCGCCGTGAACGGAAGCGGTCTCCGGTAGCGCATCCGTACCGCTCTAAGCGTTTGTCTACCAGATGTTTTTCGGCTAGAACGGCGGGGGCTTGTTGCGTTCGGCGATGCGTTCGGCGGCCGAGGGTTCGTTTCGTCGGCGTTCGGCGTTGATGGCTTGGGTTCGGTGCTGTGCGCGGGTCTGCTTACGGCGCGGCATCATCAGACCGCGGTTGGTGCTGTCGTTGGTATGCGATGTCTCGCATGGGATGACGGGTGCGGTGGGCCGGCAGAGGGTGGGGAACAGTAGTCGGCTGCCGGGATGGGTCGTGTAGGTCTGCCCGTGCGGTGAAGTCCAGATGACGGTGCCGTCGGGTTGCTGTTCATCGCGCCAGCCACCGAAGGTCTTGAGTAGGTGATGTTTTCGGCACAGACATTTCAGGTTCGACGCCTGGGTGGGCCCGGTCGGGTAGGCGATGGTGTGGTCAACATCGCAGTGATGGGCGGGCTCATCGCAGCCGGGGAACCGGCACGTCATATCCCGGCAGCGCACGAACCACGCCAACACCGCCGACGGGATATACCGCAGCTCTGGCAGCGCGTCGCCGGGGTTGCGGATCGGCACGATCTTGGCGGTGCCGGCGATCTTGGCGGCCAACAACGGTGCGGGCAGCATCCCGCCAGACAGCAGCGCGGCCGGCGACGTGTTCGCCGGGCCGGTCGGCGGCGGCGGCGGGGCCAACGCTTCTCGCAAGGTCATCTCCCGCAACGGCTTGCCGGTGGTCCCGGATTCTTCCTTTCCGTCCAATTGGGTTGCGGTGTCATCGGACAGCGACTCTTCGTGGGTGATGACGTGCACGATTACCGTGCTGGGCTGCATCCCAGCGGCCGCACAATCAGGGTTGTCGCAGCCACACGTCAGCCGGTCGGCGCCGTGGCCCAGTGCGCCGAGGGCATCGGCGCGGCGCTGGTCGAGGGTGCGCGGATCGTGCTCGCACACTGCGCCCGCCATCGCGTCCAACCTCTGGTCGAGGGCCTCGGCGTCGGTGACCAACAACTGGGCCTCGATGTCCGCGGTCCCGGAGCCGCCTTCGGGCTTGTGCACGTCGACATGGCGGCCGCGGGCGGCGTATTCGGTGCGCCGTACCGCGGCGGGGTCGTAGCGGTCCACCCAATAGTCGATCTCGTTCTGGGTCTTCTCGACCGACAACGACCCCCAGGAGCTGACATGGGCGGCGACCTCGGTGTCCACCTTGGCGAGTGCGTCGCGATCGCGGACCAACCGGGTGCGCGATACCACCGCAGCGACCATGCGATAGGAGATCGCTCCGGCAGCGAACACCTCGGCTACCCGGGGTAGGCGGTGGCGTAGAGAGTCGGCGATCAACAGTTGATGCGCGGCCACCCCTAGTGACACGTTCTGCGCTGCGGCCACCGACGCGGCGACGGCGTCCCAGTTGTCCAGACACCACTGCTCGCGCTCATCGGAGCCGTCGGCGGCCAGCATGCGCTCGAGTTCCTCGGCCATCGCCGACAACCGGCGCGCGCATGCCGCGTTCTCCACCCGCGCCCACGCCCCCACCCCAGCCGGTGTCCGACTGGCGAGAGCTGCGTCCACGAGGCGATCGAACATATTTCGACACTACCCAGCACCCCGACACCAAACCGCAGCTCAAACCCCAGCCTGTGGATGAATCGGCAATTGGGGATAAGTTGCTTGAGATGAGTCAAAAGGGTTGCGGGATCTGCGCGGCGGCATCGCCTGACTGGTCCGGTACCGGCCTGCTTGCAGCGATCCGGTCCTGGTCCATGTGTATCGGCCTGATGCTGTCTCCCAAGCGGTTTCGTTTTGGCGAGCGGTACACACCCGGGCCTTGAGTCGATCGGCCGATCAGCGCTCCGACGACTGGGTGGACCGGTACCGTGAGCAACCAGAACGGACGGGCCTCCCCGCGTGACGCTCAGTTCACTTGGGCGACAACGAATATCCGGCGGAATTCGAAGAACGTGGTGCCGTCCTGGCGCATCGGGTAGGCATCGTCGAGCATCGGGATCAGCTCCTCGCGGAACGTCTGCCACTGCGTGTCGGCCAGCCTGCTCTTCACCGGCCGCAGCGCAGTCCCGGTGATCCACCCCAGCACCGGATTCTCGCCGGTCAGCTCATGCACGTACGTCGTCTCCCACGCGTCGACCCGGCACCCGGCGTCGGTGAGAAGCGCGGCGTATCCCGACGGCCCCTCGACCTGACCTTCACGGAACGGAAAGTCCCTCAACGGCTCTGACCATCGATCCTGACGCGCGAGCCGGCGAACAGCCTCGTGCGACGGCGCATCGAAGTTTCCCGGAACCTGCATCGCGATCCACGACCCGGAGGCCAGCTGACCGACCCATCTGACCATCAACTCGGAGTGTCCGGGCACCCATTGAAGTACGGCGTTGCTCAGCACGACGTCGGTGTCGGGCCGCGGCGCCCAGGTCCGCACATCACCGACATGGGCATCGACCCCGCGCTCGCGCGCCGCATCGACCATTTCCGGTGAGCTGTCCCACGCCTCGATGACTGCGTCGGGCCAGCGTTGCGCAAGACTGACGGTGAGATTTCCCGGCCCGCATCCAAGATCGACCACGCGCCGCGGCGATTCGGCGGCGACCCGCGACATGAGGTCGTAAAACGGCCTTCCTCGGTGATCTGCGTAGTCCAGATAGACGTCGGGATTCCACATTCCGCCAGTGTTGCACTCGGCGGAGCTAACATGCGGACGTGACCAGTTCGGACACCACCCCGGTAGATCCGCCCCTCCCCGTTCCCGACGTTGCCGGCGCCGACGCCTCCGTTCGTGGACTGCCCCGTCGCATCGACCTGACGCTGCGCCAGCGGCTCATCGTGGACTCCTCGGCGGTTGCCGACATCGCCCTGCGCACCGCGATCGCCTCACTGATCGCAGCAACGATGGTGCCGACGCTGGTGAACGGCCTGCGCGGCAGCCGATCGCGCGCAGAACGCGACCAGCTGGAGTTCTACGCCGAGCTGGCCGCCGCGAAAGATCCCGCGTTGTCCTTTCCGGCCCCTACCGCGGTGCCGCGGGTCGCGTCGCGCCCGGCCAGCCCGATCGCCGAGTGGATCGCCAAGGGCAACGTGCACAACATTCGGTTCGACAGCAGCTTCGAAGCCGTCAATCCGACGCTGCGTGACCAGTGCCGAGGCTTCACCCGCAACAACGTGGTGCATGCCCAGCACTGGCGCCACGACGACGGCCCGCATCCGACGCTGTGCGTGATCCACGGCTTCATGGGATCGCCGTATCTGTTCAACGGTCTGTTCTTCTCGCTGCCGTGGTTCTACCGGTCGGGCTACGACGTTCTGCTCTACACCATGCCGTTCCACGGCAGCCGCGCCGAGAAGGGTTCGCCTTTCAGCGGTTACGGATTCTTCGCGAACGGCTTCTCCGGTTTCGCCGAGGCGATGGCGCAAGCCGTGCACGATTTCCGGTCGATCATCGACTACCTGGAGTACACCGGGGTCGACCGCATCGGACTGACCGGAATGTCGCTTGGCGGCTACACTTCGGCGCTGATTGCCAGCGTGGACGAGCGGATCCAGGCTGTCATCCCCAACGTTCCGGTCGTCACGCCCGACCAGACCGTTGAGGAGTGGTTCCCCGCCAACAAGGTGGTGCAATTGCGCAGCCTGCTGTCCAACACCGACTCGGAGCTCACCAGGGCCGCGACGCAGTATTCCTCACCGCTGAATTATCTGCCGCTTGTTCCCAGGGACCGACGGCTGATCATCACCGGCCTGGGTGATCGGCTGGCGCCGCCGGAACAGGCCGAAATGCTATGGGAGCACTGGGATCGCTGTGCGTTCCACTGGTTCCCGGGTAACCACATCCTGCATGTCAGCCAGCCTGACTACTTACGCAGAATGACCCGCTTCATGCGCGACTTCATGTTCGACTAGCGAGCGCCCACCCACCAGCCGTCCGGCCCTGACGGTGGGATGTGCTGATTGATTCATCCCTTGATCGCGCTGACCAAGCTGATCGTCGCGGTCATGGCACCGGCGTCGGAGTCGGGCGCGGGCACCGGACGGCCGTGGGCCCGCAGATAGTCAGGCAGCGGCGTGGCGTCGGCGCGCCAACCCCTGGCACCGAACCATTCGGCTGCCGGTTCATGTTGTTCGTTGTAGACGAGCTGGAAGAAGGGGCCGCCACCGGCGGTGGTCGCGCCTTCACGCTCTTCGGCTTGTTTGGCGGCGAACACGGTGGCGTCCATCGGCACGGCCTCCTCGAGCGCGGCGTGGCTCCCGGGCGCCGAGAGCGCGTCGATGCCGGTAAACAGCTGAACCTGGGCCGTGGCCGGCAGATATATCAGCAGCCCTTCGACGATCCAGGCGGACGGCGAGGAGGGATCGAATCCGCGGTCCAGCAGTGCCCGCGGCCAGTCGTCGCGCAAGTCGACGGCGACTTCGCGGCGCTGCGCAGTGGGTCGGCATCCGGCCAGAGCATCACGCTTGAACTCCAGGACCCGGGGCTGATCCAGTTCGAACACGACGGTCTCCGCAGGCCAGTCGAGCCGGTACGCACGTGAGTCCAGACCGGCCGCGAGCAGGACGATCTGGCGGATACCCGCCGCAGCGGCCCTGAGGAAGTAGGTGTCGAAATATTTGGTCCGAACGCCCTGGAAATTCACGAAGTCCGCACCGAACTCCGATTTCAGCGTGTGGTCGGGGGCCGTGCCGTCGAGCAGGTCGGCCCACTGGCCGCCTGCGGCGCGACAGAAGATCTCGGCAAACGGATCGACGGCGACGGGTGTGGGCTTCTGCGCCTCGAGTGCCCGCGCTGCGGCGACGAACAATGCCGTCGAACCGACGCTCGTCGTGATGTCCCAGGTGTCATGTTCGGTACGCATGTACCCGTGTCTACCCCGACAATCTGACAACCTGCTGAGCTGCAGGGTGACACCATATTGAGGTGACAGACGGGCGGGTGCACTACGCGCGCAACGGCGACGTGCGCGTGGCGTATCGGATCTTCGGCGATTCCGGACCCGTCATGGTGTGGACCCCGGGATGGGTCGTGAGCAATGTCGACACCATCGACGAGCCCCACAGTCCATATAAACGACTCATCGACATCATGTCGGAGTCGACTCAGTTCGTCATGTGGGACCGGCGCGGTACAGGCCTGTCCGACCCTGCCGGTGAGACGCTCACGTTCGACGACAGGGTCGACGACCTGCGAGCCGTCATCGACGCGGTGGGCGCCGAACGTCCGGTACTCCTCGGGTCGAGCGAGGGCGGGTCGATCTGCGTCCTGTTCGCCGCCCGCTATCCGGAGCGGATCAGCTTTCTCTGTCTCTACGCGACGGTGGCGCGGTTCTCCCAGGATCTGCCCGCCTTTCCGTGGGGCTTCAGTGCCTCCGAGATCGAAGCGCAGATCGACGAGATCGACCACGACTGGGGCGAGGGCGCCCTCGCCGACCTGTTCTATGGCCAGGCCGCCGATACACCCGGGATCCGAAGCATGTTCGGCAAGTTGCAACGGTCGATCGCCAGTCCCCTCATGGCGAAGCTGCGGTGGCGGACGTTCATGGACATCGACGTGCGGGGTGTTCTGCCTTCGGTGCATACGCCGACGTTGGTGCTCGCCCGGCCAGGTGACCGGTTCGTCTCCATCGAAGCGGCCGAAGCGCTTGCCGCCGCATTACCGAATGCACGGTTCGAACCGATGCCCGCCGGTTCACACAGCAGCTTCGACATCATCGACGAGCTCTGTGATGCCGTGTTCGAGTTCGTCGGCAAGAGCCCAAGTGAGCCGCTCGACGAGCGAGTGCTCAAGACCGTGATGTTCACCGATATCGTGGGCTCAACGGAACGGCTGAGCGCACAAGGTGATTCGCGCTGGCGCCACCAGCTCGACAATCACGACGACCTCGTCGATCACATCGTCTCGACGTTCGGTGGTCACCGCGCAAACCACACTGGCGATGGCATATTTGCGATCTTCGATGCGCCCACTCGGGCCGTGCGGTGCGCGCTGGACCTCATTCCCTCGCTCGCTTCGCGCGACATTCCGATCCGCGTCGGCATTCACACAGGCGAGTGCGAACGGCGCGGTGACCAATGGAGCGGAATCGCCGTGCACACCGGGGCACGTGTAGGAGCATTGGCCGGCGAGGGCGAGGTCCTCGCCAGCCGGACGGTGCGCGATCTGTCGGTGGGATCCGGGCTGGTCTTCGAAAGCCTTGGGCCCCATCGGCTCAAGGGTCTGCCCGAGGACCTCGAAGTATTCCGGGTGACGGGGCGCTAAGTCAGTGGACGGCCGGTCCGCATTCGCCAGTCGAGATCCCGCAGCATCCAGTTGAACGGGAACCGCCGGAGGAACCGCGGCATCACGTTGTTGATTCTTCCGACCACCGCCATCACGCGATTGAACCGGCGCTGCCTGGCGGCATCCCACGGCAGTCGCATTTCGTCGCGGAACCGTTGCGGCAGAAAGCCTGTGGTCATGAATAGGTTTACCGCGTCCACGCGCTTCTGCAACGGCCGGGGCAGCGTGGCCTTACCGAGTCGCCCGGCCGCGATCGGCCACAGATACTCGTACACCGCATCGTCGATGTGGATCTGGTCCAACGACTGCTGCCAATACTCGTCGAACGCCTTGCGGTCGGCGGGCCAGTGCTCCGCGGGAACCTGCAATGTCGTACCGAGCGTCATACCTTCGCGGTAGTGGCGGTCCGCGGTGGCGTCGTCCATCTCGCCGACGAAGATGCGATGGACGTCGACAAAGCCCTTGTAGAGGCACGCCGCCACCCACATCTGCAGGTCCTTGTCGAAGGCGTTGTACTGCACGGGGCTGTCGGGCTTCGAGTAGACCTCGGCGTGAGATTTGTTCACCGCACGGCGGTACGCCTTCTTCTGATCGTCACTGCCCGAGAGGGCAACCGCGAGATAGGTGAAGGTGGTCCGCGCGCGCTTGATGGGGTGCCGGTCCGCTCGACCGGTTTCGACCCGGCTGTCCTTGACGCCGTAGCCGACGCCAGGACGGGCGAGCTCCATGATCACGTTGGCGCCACCGGACAACAATCCGATGAACGCGGCGTCATCGGACCTGTACATCCAGCGGCGCGGACGCCTACCGCCGGGAAGCACCGGATCGTTCAGCGGACGTCCGACGTGGTCGATCGGCTCGCTGACCTTCATTGATCGGCCCCTATCGGCGAATGTGAGAACGTGTGTTTCCTGATCTTGCCCCGCAGGACTGACAGGTGTCAAGATGGCACTCATGGCACAGGTGCGCCCGTATCGCGGCGTCGACGCGGGTGAACGTGTCGCCGGGCGTCGCCGGAAGCTGCTGGAGGCCGGCCTGGAACTGCTCGGCGCCGCGGGTAAAGACCCCGCCGAACTGACGGTGCGCGCGATCTGCGGGCAGGCCGGTATAGGTGTCAGGTACTTCTACGAGAGCTTCACCGACAAGGACCACTTCGTCGGAGCGGTTTTCGATTCGGTGATCGCCGAGATCGCCGCGACCACCCAGGCCGCCGTTTCCTCGGCACCACCTGAGGAGCAGGCCCGTGCGGCGATGGCCAACATCGTGCGCACCGTCTCCGCCGATACCCGGGTAGGTCGCCTGCTGTTCAACGTCGAACTGTCCAACACGGTGATCGTGCGCAAACGCGCGGAGTCCTCGGCATTGTTCGCCGCACTGCTGTTTGCGCACGCCGGTGCGCACGGAGCGCTGGAAAACGACCGCGTCAGGGCGGCATCGCATTTCACGGTGGGTGGGGTCGGGCAGACGATCAGCACATGGCTGTCCGGTGACGTCCGGCTCGACCTCGACGAACTGGTCGATGTGCTGGCCGCGATGATCGACCAGCTGGCGGCCATGCCGCCACAGACCTAGACGGTCACCCTCGGCCGGCGATCCGCCGCGGTCTTGGGCGCGGTGACGGTGTCGCTCTCGGTGAATTCCTTGGTCCAGCAGGCGAACTCGAGCGTGATGCCGTCAGGGTCCAAGAAATAGAACGATCGCACGTACACGCCCGGGTGCACCGCCGCGGCGACCTGCTGCTTGCTTTCGTCATGATTGAGCACCGGGCCGACGCGCACGCCCTTGTCCTTCAGGCGCTGCCGATACTCGTCGAACTTCTCCGCAGGGACGTGAAACGCCAGGTGATTCATGGTGCTCACCGCGCTGACGATGTCACCGATACCCGGAATCGCCTCGGGTGAAGAGATTCCCGGCAACGCGGTCGGGGGCGTCGGCGAACCAGAAGAACGCCACGCAGTCCCCGTTGCCCGCGTCGAAGAAGAAGTGTTGCCCCATGCCGCCCGGCAAGTCGAGCGACTTGATCAACGGCATGCCAAGCACATTGCTGTAGAAGTCGACGGTCCTCGCCATGTCCGAACATACGAGGGCGACATGGTTGATGCCGCCGAGTTCGAACTCGGCATTTTGATTGTTCGGCTTGATCATCTCTGGCTGCTCCTCTGGCCAAGCTCGATTTCTGAATCTAACATCAGGTTCAGTTTCGATCAACGGTCCGATCGGCGAGCCGATCGGACTGCCGAGGAGAGGCCGTGACCGCCAGCCCACGCGAGCAGTTGCCGACGCTGCGCGGTCGCCAGACGCAGGCAGCGATCGACGCGGCGGCCCGATCGGTGATAGCGCGCAAAGGCATTCTTGCGACCACGATTTCGGATATCGCCGCGGAGGCCGGCAAGTCGACGGCGTCTTTTTACAACTATTACGACTCCAAGGAAGCGATGGTCCGCGAGTGGGCCCTGCGATTCCGGGACGAGGCCAGGGAGCGGTCCCGCGCGGCGGACGAACCGGGCCTGTCGGACTGGGAGCGCTCGTATGAGGCCGTGGCCGCGCATTGGCACACGTATCGCCATCGGCTGGCCGAGATCATCAGCGTGTCTCAGCTGGCGATGGTCAACGACGACTTCGCCGAATACTGGAACGACATCTGCTCGCTGCCCATCGCGCTGATCACTCGTATGGTGAAAAACGCTAAACAACAGGGATTCTGTGTCGACGACGATCCTCATCTGGTCGCGGTGGCCCTGGTTTCGATGCTCAACCAGTTCTGCTACACACAGCTTTCCGGAGGAAGGGCCCGCTCTGTCGACACCGTCGACGACGAAGCATGCATCACCACTTTGGCGAATGTCTTCTACCGGGCGATCTATCACAGGGAGGCGGTATGACAAGGGCACCGGAGAGTGGCGGAACTCCTGGCGTCACGCGTGAATTCGTCGGTATGCAGTCCCCCACCGCACGCCGAGCGGGCGCCGGCGGAAACCCTTGTCAGGGGCTCTATTACCGTGGCGTGGGCCGCAAGCCGAAGGTGGCGATGATCGCCACGCACTATCAGATCGACTTCTCCGAACACTATCTCGCCGACTATATGGCGACCCGCGGCGTCGGATTCCTCGGCTGGAACACGCGCTATCGCGGCTTCGAGAGCAGTTTCCTTCTCGACCACGCCCTGGTCGACATCGGAGTCGGCGTGCGGTGGCTGCGCGAGGTTGCGGGTGTGGAAGAAGTAGTACTGCTTGGCAATTCCGGCGGCGGCTCACTCATGGCGGCCTACCAGGCGCAAGCCGTCGACCCGCATGTGACACCGCTGGAGGGCATGCGGCCCGCGGCGGGCCTGGCCGACCTACTACCCGCGGACGCCTACATCGCAAGCGCCGCACATCCCGGCAGGCCCGAAGTCCTCACCGCGTGGATGGATGCATCCGTCGTCGACGAAAACGACGCTCTCACCAGTGATCCCGAACTTGACCTGTTCAATTCGCGGAATGGACCGCCGTTCTCGGCTGACTTCGTCGAGCGCTACCGCGCGGCGCAAACCGCACGCAACAACGCGATCACCGACTGGGCAGAAGCCGAACTCAAGCGCGTCCACGCGGCGGGATTCTCCGATCGTCCGTTCACGGTGATGCGAACGTGGGCCGATCCGCGAATGGTCGACCCCACCCTGGAACCCACCAAGCGGCCCGCCAACATGTGCTACGCAGGCGTACCGATCAAAGCCAACCGGTCAGCACACGGCATAGCGGCGGCCTGCACGCTGCGCAGCTGGATCGGTATGTGGAGCCTGAGGCACGCTCAGACCCGCGCCGAACCGCATCTGGCGCGCCTGACGTGTCCCTCGCTGGTCATCAATGCCGAGCAGGACACCGGGGTCTACCCATCCGACGCCCAACGCATCTACGACGCACTGGCCAGCGAGGACAAGTCGCAGGTCTCGATCGACACCGACCATTACTTCCTCACACCGGGCGCGCGTAGCGAGAAGGCCGATACCATCGCCAAGTGGATCGCGAAGCGGTGGCGCTGACCGTTGGCTCTTCGCGCAAGCACTCATCGCTAGAGTCCTCGCGCATTACGTTCCCGGCGACAAGGTCACGCAGTTCGTTGCGCCAGAAGCGGATTGGCTCGATATCCGTTACTGCGCCGAGGACGACGACGACACGTTCTACCGCGAGCTGGCCGAAGCCGAGGTGATCTGGCACGTGCTGCGGCCGATCTCCGGCACAGATCTGGCGATGGCTCCGCATTGCAGGCTCGTGCACAAGCTGGGCGCGGGCGTCAACACCATCGACGTCGACGCGGCGACACGGTTGGGCATCGCGGTGGCGAACATGCCGGGCGCGAACGCCGGATCGGTCGCCGAGGGCACCGTGCTGCTGATGCTTGCGGCGCTGCGACGGCTGATCGGGCTCGACCGCGCAACCCGCGAAGGCGTGGGCTGGCCGTCGGATCCGAGCCTCGGCGAGACCGTGCGTGACATCGGCGGGTGCACGGTCGGACTGGTCGGCTACGGCAACATCGCCCAGCGGGTTGAAACCATCGTCAGGGCGATGGGCACTCCGGCATCTGCGGTACTGCACACCAGCACCCGCGACGACGGCCACCCCGGCTGGCGGCCACTGCCCGAGCTGCTG
This sequence comes from uncultured Actinomycetota bacterium, assembly GCA_963843135.1. GTDB lineage: Bacteria > Actinomycetota > Actinomycetes > Mycobacteriales > Mycobacteriaceae > Mycobacterium. Next base: position 318,353 of record CAWJJA010000008.1, on the reverse strand, counting down.
TCCGCCAGCGACATCGTGTCTTTGCACATACCGCTGACAGATGCGACCGCAGGCTTGCTGGACAGCGCCGCGCTGGCGTTGATGAAGCCCGATGCGGTCTTGGTGAACACCTCCCGCGGTGCGGTGGTGGACGAAGATGCACTCGTGGCCGCGCTGCGCAGCGGCGGTTTGGCCGCCGCGGGCCTGGACGTCTTCGCCGTCGAACCGATTCCGGCGGGCAATCCGCTGCTCACCCTGTCCAACGTGGTGCTCACACCGCACGTGAGCTGGTACACGGTGGACACGATGCAGCGATATCTGGCCGAAGCCGTCGACAACTGCCGACGCATGAGGGACGGTCGCGACCTCGCCAATGTGGTGAACGGTATCGTGGTTCCCAACCGACCGGTTAATAGGGAATAACCACCCCCGCAGCTGCGCGACAACGAGGTGCAACAGCTATGCCCATCGCTATCAACACCGAGCACAATGACCTGGCCGATTCGGTTCGGTCCCTGGTGGCGCGGGTAGCGCCGTCAGAGGTGCTGCATGACGCACTGGAGACACCGGTGCCCAACCCGCCGCCCTACTGGAAGGCCGCCGCCGAGCAGGGTCTTCAGGGTGTGCATCTGGCGGAATCCGTTGGTGGACAAGGGTTTGGTGTTCTCGAGCTGGCGATCGTGCTCGCCGAATTCGGCTACGGCGCGGTGCCCGGTCCCTTTGTGCCCTCGGCGATCGCGAGCGCGCTGATCGCCGCCAACGACCCCGACACCAAGGTGCTCAACGACCTGGCGTCCGGCGAGGTCATCGCGACCTACGCGATCGACTCCGGCCTGACGGCCACCAGGCAGGGCGAGGACCTGGTTATTCGCGGCGAAGTGCGTGCCGTGCCTGCGGCCGAGCAGGCGACGGTGCTGGTCCTGCCGGTAGCGATCGACAGTGGCGTGGAATGGGTGATTCTCGACGCCGAGGCGTTGGAGATCGAGCCCGTCAAGAGCGTGGACCCGCTTCGGCCGGTGGCCGATGTGCGTGCCAACGCCGTCGAGGTCGGCGACGACCGCGTGCTGAGCAACCTGAGCCGTGGCCACGCGCGGGCGGTCATATCGACGCTGCTGTCCGCGGAATGCGTCGGGGTCGCGCGTTGGGCGACCGACACCGCGACGGCGTACGCGAAGATTCGCGAGCAGTTCGGCCGCCCGATCGGCCAGTTCCAGGCCATCAAGCACAAGTGCTCCGAAATGGTCGCCGACACCGAACGCGCGACCGCCGCGGTGTGGGATGCGGCTCGCGCCATCGACGAGCACACCCAGAACCCTTCTGACGACACGGCTTTCGAGTTCGCAGCGTCCGTCGCCGCCACCTTGGCCCCCGCGGCCGTCCTGCACACCACCCAGGACTGCATCCAGGTGCACGGCGGTATCGGTTTCACCTGGGAGCACGACACCAACGTCTACTACCGTCGCGCACTCCTGCTGGTCGCGTGCTTCGGCCGCGCAAGCGACTACCCACAGCAGGTGGTCGACATCGCAACCAGCACCGGAATGCGCAGGGTCGATATCGATCTGGACCCCGAGACGGAAAAGCTGCGCGACGAGATCCGCGCGGAAGTCGCAGCGCTGAAAGCGATCCCGAGCGAAGAGCGCACCGCCGCGATCGCCGAGGGCGGCTGGGTGGTGCCCCACCTGCCCGTACCGTGGGGGCGCGCATCGGGCCCCGTCGAGCAGATCATCATCGCTCAGGAGTTCAGCAGCGGTCAGGTCCGCCGCCCCGCGATGGGCATCGCCACCTGGCTGATCCCGTCCGTCGTTGCGTTCGGAACCGACGAGCAGCAGCAGCGCTTCCTGCCCCCGACGCTGCGCGGCGAGATGATCTGGTGCCAGCTGTTTTCCGAGCCCGGCGCCGGTTCGGACCTCGCCAGCCTGACCACCAAGGCCACCAAGGTCGACGGCGGCTGGCGAATCACCGGCCAGAAGATCTGGACCACCGGCGCGCAGTACTCGCAGTGGGGCATGCTGCTCGCCCGGACAGACCCGAGCGCACCGAAGCACAACGGCATCACGTACTTCCTGCTCGATATGAGCAGTGACGGCGTCGAGGTGAAGCCGTTGCGCGAGCTCACCGGCAACGCGATGTTCAACACGGTGTTCATCGACGACGTCTTCGTCCCCGACGACATGGTGCTCGGCGAGGTGAACCGCGGGTGGGAGGTGAGCCGCACGACGCTGACCGCTGAGCGGGTGTCGATCGGCAGCACTGAGCCGCCGTTTTTGCCCAACCTCCACGGTTTCGTCGACTTCATCCGCGACGGCCAGTTCGATCAGATCGGACAGCACCAGGCCGGACATCTCATCGCGGAAGGACATGCCGCGAAGGTGCTGAACATGCGCTCGACGCTGCTGACGCTGGCCGGCGGAGATCCGATGCCACCGGCGGCCATCTCCAAACTGTTGTCGATGCGCACGGGTCAGAAATTTGCGGAGTTCGCGGTGTCGTCGTTCGGCACCGACGGCGCCGTCGGCGACCCCGAGACACCGCAGGGCAAGTGGGCCGAGTTCTTGTTGGCCAGCCGGGCGACGACCATTTACGGCGGCACGTCCGAAGTGCAGCTCAACATCATCGCCGAGCGGTTACTCGGGCTGCCTCGCGATCCGTAGGAAACTTCGGAATCTCGGGTCTACTATCGAAATAGGCGTTTGCCTATTCGAGTTGGTGGTGCGTATGCGTGTTCTCAAGAGTCGAATCGCTCCTTTCGTGCTTTCCGGGGCGGCCGCACTGGCAGTTCTCGTCGCGCCCTCGGTGTTGATGGCGTCGCAGGACAGCGACGATTCACCGTCTGTCGCTGCGCCCTGCTACATGGGCACGACGTTCCCGAACCCGTTCGGTCGCAGTTGCACGATTCCCGGCCCGGTCCACAAGATCCGCGGTTCGGCACCCGATGCCAACGCGATCATCGCGTGCCGCGGCATTCCGGGATGCCTGTCCTGGTACGTCAACAGCCCCTGATTGTTTCGCGGCACTCACGTGGGGAAAACCCCACAACCATGACCAACGACGTCGAGAAGCGCTACGACCGGCCCGGCACATTCCGCGCGGCGGCCATGTATGTGGGTGCCGTCGTCGCGGCCGCGGGCATCGTCTTCGCGGTGTACGCGCTGACCGCGCGTGAATCGGTGGTGGTGGCATCGCTGGTACCCGCCACCCTGTTCGCCGGTGGAGTAGGTGCGTTCGTCAAGACCTACCGGGAGTGGAAGGCCGAAGGGGCATGGCCGGCCTGGCAGGGGGCGGGCTGGTTCCTGCTCACCCTGATGCTGGTCTGCCTGTCGATACCCGGCGCCGACCATGCGGCGCGGCTAAGGCACGATCGAATCGACGTAGCCACCATCGACGCGCAGCGCACCGCCGGTTGTCGCCGACGCCTGGCCAGACGCGAGATACGTCACCATGTTGGCGATCCACAGCGCCAACGGATCTATTCCTTGTCGTCTTCGCCGGAGGCCATTTCGCGGAGTTCACGCTTGAGGATCTTGCCGGTGGGATTGCGCGGCAGCTCGTCGAGGAAGACGACCTCCCGGGGCACTTTGTAGCGGGCCAGGTTCTCCCGTACGTACGCCTTGATGGCGTCCTCGTCGATCGAGGCACCTTCGGTCTTGACCACGAAGCAGCGCAACCGGTGTCCCCATTCCTTGTCCTCCACACCGAGTGCGGTGGCCTCGACGACCTCGGGATGGCCGCTGACGAGGTCTTCGATCTCGGCGGGGAACACGTTCTCGCCGCCGGACACGATCATCTCGTCGTCACGGCCGCTGACGTACAGCAGCTCGTGCTCGTCGAAGTACCCGACGTCCCCAGAAGACATCAGCCCGTCGATGATCTGCTTGTGCCCGCCGCCGGTATAACCCTCGAAGGGGAAGGTGTTGCCCACGAAGATGCGGCCGACCTCGCCTTGGGGAAGCTCGTTGCCGTTTTCGTCGAGGATCTTGACCTTGACGCCCTTGACGACGGGACCGACCGTTCCCGGATTGATCGACAGATCCTTGGGCCGCGCGATGGTCGCGAACGCGATCTCCGTCGAGCCGTAGAGGTTGTAGATGACGGGGCCGAGGTCCTTGAGGGCACGCGTGGCCAGTTCGGCGCCCAGCTGCGACCCCGACACGAACGCGATGCGCAGCGAGGACAGGTCGGGTTTGGGCTGGGTCTTCTCGAGCTCGTCGAGCAGACGCGACAGCATCACCGGCACGACCACGATCGCGGTGGCCCGGTTCTTCTCGATGTCCGCCAGGACGGTCGCGGGCTTGAAGCGCCGACGTAGCACGAGCGTGGAGCCGAGCATCATCGCGATGGTGGCGTGCAGGAAACCCAGCGCGTGGAACATCGGTGCCGGAAGCGAGGTCACCTCGCCTGCCTTGAACGGCACGTGGGACAACACGCCGCCGATGGGTGCCAGCGACGGCGGGGTGCTTCGGTTGGCGCCCTTGGGGTACCGGTCGTGCCGCTGGTCAGAATGATGACCGACGAATGCTTGGTCACCTTGGGCGCCTGCGCCGAGCTGCTGCGCGCGATCAGGTCCGCGATCGTTTCGTCGGTGCTGCCGGACGGCTCGTCCTTATCCGGATTGGTCGGCAGTGCGCGCAGCTTGCCGAAGTCCGGATCGGCCTGCGAGACCGCCTGCGGTGTACTCGTCGTCGTAGATGATGACCTTCGCGCCCTCGCGCTCGGACACCTCCTTGATCTGCGGCCCGGAGAACTCGCTGTTGAGCAGGATGATGCGGGCACCGGTTCGGCGCGGCGCCGTACACCGAGACGAGAAACCACCGGTGGTTGCGCGCCAGGATCGCCACCCCGTCGCCACCCTTGACGCCCATGGCCCGCAGTCCGTTGGCGACGGCGTGCGCCGCGTCGTCGAGTTCTTTGAACGTGAACTCGCCATCGTCGTCGATGACGGCGGCGCGATCGGGGGTGCGGCGTGCGTTCAGCGCCGGGATCATGCCGAACTCGCCCCAGCGCCGGATGTCGGCGAGGAACGCGGCGATGTTCTGCGGCGCCTCCAGCTTCAGCGCACCGGCCTCGAACATCTTGCGGGCGTAGTGCAGTTCCGCCGACCCGCGCTCGGCATACTGCTGGATTTTGGCCGCTGCCTGCAACGGAAGATCGGTTAGCTTGGGCATGAACCCACAATATGTGACGAGCGTCGCAGGACGGCTCGGAACCTAACATGGACCTATGCCCGCCCCGCTCCACTTGGAGGTCGACGGTCAGCAGGTGCCCATCACCAACCCTGACAAGGTGGTATTCCCCGATTTCGAAGGCGGGGCCGTCACCAAGATGGACCTGATGCGCTACTACCTGCGCGTCGCCGACGGAGCGCTGCGCGGGGTGGCCGACCGGCCGATGATCCTCAAGCGGTTCGTCAAGGGGATCAGCGAAGAGGCCGTGTTCCAGAAGCGCGCCCCGGCGAAACGGCCCGACTTCGTCGACGTCGCCGAGCTGAAGTACGCGTCGGGAACGTCGGCGAAAGAAGCCGTGATCCACGACGCCGGTGGTCTGGTCTGGGCGGTCAACCTCGGCTGCGTCGACCTCAACCCTCACCCGGTGCGCGCCGACGACCTGGCCCATCCCGACGAGCTGCGCGTCGACCTCGACCCGATGCCAGGCGTGGATTGGCGCCAGATCGTGGAGGTGGCGCTGGTCGCGCGCGGTGTGCTCGAGGACTACGGGCTGACGGCATGGCCGAAGACCTCTGGATCGCGGGGCTTTCACATCTATGCGCGCATCGAACGGCACTGGCCGTTCAAGCAGGTGCGCCTGGCCGCCCAGACGATCGCCCGCGAGGTCGAACGTCGGGCTCCCGACCTGGCGACCAGCCGCTGGTGGAAGGAAGAGCGCGAGGGCGTCTTCGTCGACTTCAACCAGAACGCGTTCGACCGCACGGTGGCGTCGGCGTATTCGGTGCGCGCCACCCCCGGACGCGCGGGTTTCGACGCCGTTGGTGTGGGACGAGGTCCGCGACTGCCGTCCCGAGGAATTCACCATCGCCACGGTCGGAGATCGGTTCGAGGATCGCGGCGACCCGTGGGAGGGAATCGACGACTCAGCGGGCACGCTCGACGCACTGCTCGAACTCGCCGACGAGCTCGGGCCGCCGGAGAAGGCGCCGCGCGGCGCCGAAGCCGCGCCAGCGGCGACTCGACCTGCGAAGGGGACGGGGCGACGCGAGTCCTCGAAGCCGTTGATCGAGATAGCGCGCACCAAAACCAAAGACGAAGCGATGGCAGCACTCGACACCTGGCGCGGACGTTACCCGTCGGTAGCTGAAAAGCTCGAAGCTCCAGACGTTCTGGTGGATGGGATGCGCGGCCCCAGTTCGATCTGGTACCGAATCCGGATCAACCTGCAACATGTCCCCGAGGAGCAGCGCCCGCCGCAGGAACCGCTACTCGCCGACTACAACCCGTGGGAGAACTACTCGGGACCGCAATGGATGCGCGGAGTCTGAGCGGTATTGCTTTTCGCGTCGGAATATGTTCTTACGAAAGTATTAGCGTTGGCACCCTGTTGCCTTACTTTGGCTCACTACCTTGAGGGACAAGTGATCGAGAGGAGGCACACATGTACGGCAATCCAGCTTTCGAATGTGGTGGCGCACAAGTTCGTACCGTGTGCCGTCAGTTGGCCACCGTGGTGACCGTCCAGGGCGTGGTCGACGACTCCAATATCGAGAAGGTAACCGCGCTCGCGCTGCGGTTCATCATCGCGGAGAAGCCGCTTCGTGCTTGATCTCAGCGGTGTGGATTCCTTTTCAGCACATGGACTTTCGCTGCTGTCCGCGGTCGACGAGCGCTGCTTCTGCAGCGATGTGGAGTGGTCGTTGATCGCGAGCGGACCTGTGCTTCGCGAGGCTTGCGGGCTGAACTTCCCGGTCGCCGACTCGGTACCCGACGCCCTCCACCATTTCGCGGAGAGCATCGACGAGCGTCGTCACCTGTTCCCATTGATCAATATGCAGATCGCCTAGCAGGAAAGGACGTCATCGTGCTTCTCGACATTCGTTGGCTCGGGTTCCTGCTCGGCCGCCGGCACCCGGCAAAGCGCGCACTGCCCGCTGCCCAGCTAGGGGCGTGCGCTGGATCGTTGACGGCATGAACGTCATCGGGTCCCGTCCGGACGGCTGGTGGCGAAACCGCCGATTGGCCATGTCCACACTGATCGAACACCTCGACCGTTGGGCGTCTATGCAGGGTGAAGACGTGACTGTGGTGTTCGAGCACCCGCTGTCGCCGCCCGTCGAATCCGCGGTCATCACGATCGCGCATGCACCGAGGGCGGCGGCGAACTCTGCCGACGACGAGATCGTCGCAATGGTGCTGGCCGCCGAAAGTCCTGCAGGACATCCGGGTGGCCACATCCGATCGCGCGCTGTCCGAGCGTGTGCGCGCTGCACGGCGCGTCGGTCTACCCGGCGCAGCGCCTGCGCGCGCTCATCGATCCGCCCTGACGGCCTCACCTGTCCACAGGGGCGAGCGACCGAGATGGCGAAGCACGCGATCGAAGTCGCTCGCCCCGTCCGCCGGGCGCCAGCGCGCTCGACGAACGGCGAGCCGGCGGCCGCCCGGAAATCGCCGTCGGGAACACCGAGTGCGATAGGCAGCACCGCGCTCACCACGTCGGTCGGCAGCGCGAACGGAACGTCGATGCTGCGGGCGACGTCCCAACCGTGGACGACATAGTCGACGAAATGAAATCCGATCGCCGTCGCACCCGGCACCACCGCGTCGGGGCCGAATTCAGGCAGTGCGAACGCTGCGTCGAGGACACCCTCCGCACTGAACGCCTCGAGTAGATCGGCGGCGGCCGCCGCGTAGACACCGACGGGGTCGGCGGCCACCGCGTCGGCCACCCGAGCCGGCTGCCACATAGTGAGATCGGCACCATTCCCGCGGGCGGATGCGGCAAATCCGTTGTGCTGCACGGTCATATGTGTCAGTAGGTCAACGAGGCTCCAACCCGAACAGGGCGTCGGGCGATCGAGGTCGTCGACCGTCACCGACGCGACGACATCGACCGAGACCGAAACGGCGCGACGGTGGATCTCGCGTAGATCATCATTAATATGCATATGCTTACGATAAGCATTAGTAGATGATCTGTCAATGTCTAGTATTCATCCATGCCGTCGGAGGCGAGGCGTCCTGACCTTGCGGCGATGCTGGCTCCGCTGCTTCGCGGGCTGATCGCCGCCGAGCTTCCGGTGCTCGAGAAACACGACCTTTCGATGTGGGGCTACAGCGTGCTGCTGGCACTCGACGAGTCGCCGGTGCGCACACAGGCCGCGCTCGCCGAGGCTATCGGCGCCGACAAGACCCGCATCATCCCGACGCTCGACGAACTGCAGTCGAAGGGTTACATCGAGCGACGGGCCGATCCCGACGATCGGCGGGTCCGGCTGCTCGCCATCACCGAAAAAGGGCGCGGGGTGAAAGACCGGGTACAGGCGGGCATCCAGCGAGGCGAGGAACGTTGGCTTTCGGTGCTCTCGGCCGACGAGCGTCGGCTGTTCCTGCGCGCACTGCAGGAAATGACGCACGATCCGCGTCAACCCTAAGGTCGAAGAGTGAATCGGCTCGATCGCTACTTCGAGATCACGGCGCGGGGATCGACGGTCACCAACGAATTCGCGGCGGCGTCGTCACGTTCATCGCGATGGCCTACATCATCGTGCTGAACCCGATCATTCTGTCGGGCATCGAGGACGTCACCGGCCAGCGAGCTGGAGTTCGAACAGGTCTCGGCCGTGACCTCACTGGCCGCTGGTGTCATGACGATCCTGTTCGGCGTCATTTCCCGGCTGCCGTTCGCATTCGCGGCTGGGCTCGGTCTCAACACGTTCGTCGCCACGACGTTGGTCGGCTCACTGACGTGGCCGGAGGCGATGGGGCTGGTCGTCATCAACGGGCTCATCATCGTCACGCTGGCGGCGACCGGCCTGCGCAGGCTGGTTTTCGACGCCGTGCCGATCCAACTGAAGACTGCGATCACGGCCGGGATCGGACTGTTCATCCTGTTCATCGGGCTCGTCGACGCCGGCTTCGTCGGATCTACGGGGATGCCGTCGCCACCCGTCGGTCTGGGCATCGGCGGTATCGGTGACATCAGCACGGTCCCGACCGTCGTATTCGTGTTCACCCTTCTGGTGACGGGCGTCCTCGTGGTCCGTCGGGTGCGTGGTGGCATTCTGATCGGACTCATCGCCGGCACGCTGGTCGCCATCGTCGTCGAGGCGATCTGGCATGTCGGCTCGATTGCCGAGAAGCCCGGTGGCTGGAGCCTGTCGGTCCCGACGTTGTCGGGGTCGCCTTTCGCACTGCCGGACCTGTCGCTGGTGGGCGACTTCAGCCTGCACGGCAGCATCGGCCGCATCGGCATACTCGCCGTCATCATGTTCGTCTTCACGCTGGTCTTCGCGAACTTCTTCGATGCGATGGGCAGTTTCACGGGCCTGGCGCGGGAGTCCGGGCTCGCCGACGATCAAGGGAACTTCCCGCGCCTGCGTTCGGCGCTGATCGTCGAGGGCGCGGGCGCTGTCGTCGGCGGTGCGACATCGTCGTCCTCCAACACCGTCTTCGTCGAGTCAGGAGCGGGCATCGAGGAGGGCGCGCGCACCGGATTCGCCAATCTCGTTACGGGGGTCCTCTTCCTGGCGGCCATGTTCATCTCCCCGTTGGCGTCGATCGTTCCGTCCGAGGTGGCAGCGGCGGCGCTTGTGGTTGTCGGCGTGATGATGGCGGGCCACTTGCGCCACATCGACATCTCCGAGTTCTCGGTGGCCCTGCCCGTCGTGCTCACCGTGGCAACCATGCCGTTCTCGTACTCGATCGCCAACGGCATCGGTGTGGGCTTCATCGTGTGGGTAGTGACCCGCTCTGCTGCCGGTAAGGCCCGCGAGATCAGCCCGTTGTTGTGGGTCGTCGCCGCGGGCTTCGTGGTCTACTTCGCGCGGGGCGAGATCGAGTCACTCATCGGTATGTGACTGTGGGTAACCTCCACACCATGAGGGACACGCGATGAGCGCGGGCCTGTTCGGACTACTCGACGACGTCGCCGCGCTCGCTCGGCTGGCGGCGGCGTCGGTCGACGACATCGGTGCCGCGACCGGAAGGGCGACCGCCAAGGCGGCGGGCGTGGTCATCGACGACACGGCGGTGACACCGCAGTACGTCCACGGAATCACCGCCGACCGTGAACTGCCGATGATCAAACGGATCGCAATCGGCTCGCTGCGCAACAAGCTGATCTTCATCCTGCCCGCGATCCTGTTGCTCAGTCAGTTCGTGCCGTGGCTCGTGACGCCGATCCTGATGGTGGGCGCCACCTACCTCTGCTACGAGGGGGCCGAAAAAGTCTGGGGCTGGATAACCGGACATGAGGCCCACGCCGCACCGGCCGCAACCGCCGGCCAGGACGCCGAGAAGCAGATGACGGCCGGCGCCATCCGCACCGACTTCATATTGTCCACCGAGATCATGGTGATCGCGCTGAACGAGGTGGCAGCCGAGTCGTTGTGGCGACGGTTCATCATTCTCGTGGTGGTGGCGATCGTCATCACCGCCGCCGTTTACGGCGTCGTCGGACTGATCGTGAAGATGGACGATATCGGGCTGAACCTCGCGCAGCGCTCGTCGAAGTTCACGCAGAAGGTCGGCCGCGGCCTGGTCGCCGCGATGCCCAAACTCCTCTCGGCGCTGTCGACCATCGGCACCGTCGCGATGCTCTGGGTCGGCGGCCACATCCTGCTGCTGGGCACGGACACGCTGGGCTGGCATGCGCCCTATGGCTTCGTGCACCACTTCGAGGACCTGGTGCACCGTGCGGTCGCCGAGGGTATCGGCGGCGTGTTGGCCTGGCTGGTCAACACCGCGGCGTCAGCCGTCATCGGATTGATCGTCGGGGCCGTCGTGGTGGCGATCGTGCACGTGTTGCCGTTCGGCGAGAAGCACGCCGAAGGCGCCGCAGAAAAGCAACACTGAAGCGCAAGTAGACGGCCGATGCCGTTGGACCACTATCTGAGGTTCGGACGAACGGGTCTGCGCGTGCGGGTTGATCGTCACGAGCGGACCGGCCTGCCGGACAGGTCGCGGCTGACTTCGGCAGATACCCGCCGGTGACTTGTCGAACGCAGGAGCGCCGTCATCGCCCACGTGGCGAACGAGTCCGAAATCATCGCGGGTTTCAAAACCGACTCAGTCTGGGACATCGGCCGCGACGCCACCCACGACACGGCTGAAACACTGCGCCTCCTGGTCTTCTCGTACCGCCGCAGTGCCGTCGCGAGATCGCCGTTGCCGCTGGGTCCCGTCCGCAGATTCGACAGTGTCTTGCACAACACCATCGTGTCGAGCAGCGCCTGATTGGTCCCCTGCGCGAGGACGGGCGGCATCGTGTGCGCGGCATCGCCGAGCAACGTCACCGCAGCCAATCGCCGCGCGCGGGGAATCGGATGCCGAAAATGCGGGAACGGCGAGGCCGACAGATCGTCGTCGGTCAACATCGCGAGTACTTCATCGACCATGCCGGACCAGCCCGCGAAGCTGGACCGGATCACGTCGATCGGACTTTCCGGTCTGACGAAGTCGGGCGACCATGGCAAGTCGAACCACCACTGCAGATCAGAGCCACCGGCGGGCCACAGGCCGAGGCTTGCGTGCTCGCCGATGATCTGCACTGCGACATCGGATTCCGCGATGTGTGGCACCGTGATCAGTCCCTGCCAGCTGCACCAGCCGGTCGGCCTCGCCGGTTTCGCCCCGGCGATAAGTCGGACCTTCGAGTGCAGACCATCCGCACCGATCAGTACATCGCCGTCCGCGCAGCGGCCGTCCTGGAACTCGACGCGCACCCCGTCGGTTGTATTGAACGCAGCGACCGCCCGGGAATCGCACTGGATGCGGCTCGCCGGGAAGCCCTCCAACAGGCGGCCGAGCAACACGCGGCGCGGGACCATCCGGACGTACCCGCCCATCCTGTCCGCAATCGTGTTCACGGCGATGTTGACCAGCGGGCGGCCCGTTGAAGTCGCGATCCGCACGGTGGACAACAACTGACCTGCTCCGTCCATATCGACGCCCAATTGGTCCAGCACTGCTGCGCCGTTGGGCCAGATGGTCACCGCACCACCGCCGGGCCGCGTATCCGGCCGCTGTTCGAAGACGGTGACATCGTGTCCGTCTCGCAGTAACCCCCGAGCGGCGGAAATGCCGCCCACACCGGCGCCGACGACAAGAATCCGAAGTGCCTTCATCTGCGACCCACGATCACATCGGGGAACCGATCGAGCAGAAGTCCGTGCCACGCCGTCGCCCGACGGGCAGCTCCATAACCATCCGCGCCACGGACGACGCAACTTTTGAGCAGATAGCAAACCATTGCGCCCCATACCCACTTCGGTCCGAGATCCGGCGTAGACACCGGCTGCATGTGATACGACATGCGCGTCGCCACAGTTCATCGGAAGTGCTCGATCTCACAGAATGTGATGCATCGCGAATTGACCTGCGCTTCTGCAGTTCCCGTGGTCATCCGTGAGCACGACCACCACGCGCGGTATCGGAGGCGGATAGCTGCGCACGTCGAATTACGTCATTACGTTGCGGCACAACATAGCTGGACGCCGGCTAGAGACATGGCGGGCAGATCGTCACGGCGTCCCACCAATCACCCGACGCGGAAGGGTGCATGATCATCGAGCGGCCGTAACCGCAGCACCAACGCCCGTCGCATCACAAAGGCGGCGCAGCCGTGTGGCGGTATCGCTGGTGGGTATAGGGATGAAGGTCACCAGGCGCAGTTGCGGATGGTCCGAGGGCGCCAAGATGTGCTGCTCCAAGTGAAGGTCGCCGACTTCGGGGTGGCGGAAATGGCGCTCTCGGGAGGGCATTGTGTCGATCTCGAAGCTCTCCCATGCGGCCCGGAACACTTCGCTGGTCTGCAGGAGCCGACTGACGAGGTCGGAGAAGGGCGGCTCGTCCAGCCGGGTGCCGGCCTCCGCCCGAAACGACGCGACGTTGTACACACCGGTGCGTTCCCAGTCCGGTATCAGCGTGCGCAGGTAGGGATCGGTGAAAAGCAGCCATAAGAAGTTACGGTCGGCCTCGGCGACTGTTGTGATGTTCGGGTACACCGCCGCGTACGCGGCATTCCATGCCAACACGGTCCAGTCTGTAGCGACCGCCATCGCTGGGTAGTCCGCGAATGCCCCGAGCAGCCGATGCACGTCAGCAGGGACAGCGCCGGGGCTCGCGGCTTCGATGGGATGAGGCGCGCCGTACCCGCCCAGTGCCAAGAGATATACATGTTCGGTGTGCGACAACCGCAGGGTTCGCGCGAGCGAATCGAGTACCTGCCGGGACGGGTTGACATCGCGTCCCTGTTCTAGCCACGTGTACCACGTGATGCTGACACCGGCCAGGTAGGCCACTTCTTCACGGCGCAGCCCGCACATCGCCCGTCCGGTGACGGGCGGCACACTGAGGTCGGCGCGAGAGAGGTGACTCCGGCGAGCTCTGAGGAACTGACCCATCACGGCGGCGTTGTGTTTCACTGTTGCGTCCCAGCGGTTCTGGTGGAACTTCTTGGTGGAGTGAGGTGCGCTCGCTCCGAGGGCGATGCTCATCCCTGTCACCACAATGGCTCGCCCGCCGAAGCTTGACGACCCCGCTGGCGTCCATTTTCACTACCCCGCTACCTGTAATCGCCGCCTAGGACCTCGCGTGTCGGGGGTGGTACTGCCACTACTAGTGGCGGCGCTCCCTGCCCTTCCCTCTCTGGCAGTGCCATTGTCGGTGTCAGGGGCCATCAGAATGAGCAGGGACATGCCGATATCCGAAATGGAAGTCACGTCAGTGGATTCCACAGGCATCGAGGCGCTCTACGACGAGCACGCGGCCGCTCTGTGGCATTACGCCTGGCGGTTGACCCGGGACCCGTCACGGGCTCAGGACGTCGTGCAGGAGACGCTGCTACGCGCATGGCAGCACCCCGAGGTCACCGATGACTGCGAACGGTCGGCACGGTCCTGGCTGTTCACCGTCGCCCGCCACCTGGTCATCGACGAGAGTCGCTCCCTGCGATACCGGCGCGAGGTCAGCGCGCCAGACGGTTCCGGCGTACCTGAGCGGGCCGGACCCGACGAGGTGAACGCCGCACTGGACCGGATGCTGATCAACGAAGCCCTGGCGCGGTTGACCCCCGACCACCGCGCCGTGGTTCAGCGCTCGTACGTGCAGGGGTGGACGACTGCGGAAATCGCGGCCGACCTCGGGATCGCCGATGGCACCGTCAAATCGAGACTGCACTATGCACTGCGCACACTGCGGCGAATCCTGTGCGAAATGGGAGTCACACCATGACCCATATCGCGCTGAGCAACGCCGGCGATCCGGTCGTCCATCCACGGTTTCTGGCCGAGGCCCCGCTCAATTCACCGCTGGCGCAATTCAGCGGCGGCGCAGGCCACCGCGTCGGTGACAGCCTCGACCAACGGGCTGTCCAGCTTCCAGCACTGCCAGAACAGCGGCACGTCGAGGTGCGCGTCGGAGACGCGAACGAACGAACCCTCCGCCAGCGCAGGACCTGCCGAGGTCTCCGGGAACATGCCCCACCCCAGGCCCGCGCGCACCGCGCAGGCAAAGCCCTCAGCTGTCGGGACGAAATGCTGCGGTCTGGAGATGTCGCGACGGAACACTTTGCGCACCAACATGTCCTGCAGGGCATCGTCGCGGTTCCACGCCAGCGACGGTGCGGCAGCGACGGCGTGCGCCGTGAAACCTTCGGACAGATGTCGCTCGATGTACGTCGGGCCTGCCACCGGTACGTACCTCATCACCCCCAGCGGGCGCACCCGGCAGCCTCCTACCGGTGCGCGCTCGGTCGTCACCGCCCCCATCACCACGCCCTCGCGCAATAGCCGAGCCGAATGATCCTGGTCCTCGATCCGGATGTCGAACGAGATGCCGTCCAATGCGCCGAACACGCGGGTGAACCACGTCGCCATCGAATCGGCGTTGACAGCCATGGCAATACGCGGGGATGACCCGTCACCACCGGCCATCTCTGCAAGCGCCTCGGCCTCGAGCAGCGCCGTCTGCGCCGCCAACCGCAACAGTGGAATGCCGGCCGTCGTCGCGATACACGGTTTCTCCCGCACCACGACCACCTGCCCCACCCGCTGCTCCAGCGCTTTGATGCGCTGGCTGATCGCCGACGGAGTGACGTGGAGCCGGGCTGCCGCAGCATCGAATGACCCGTATTCGATCACCGCCGCGAACGCCGCCAGTTGTTGACCGTCGATCTGCACATTAGGGATGCTAATACAAATGCAAGATCATTAGCTCTGCTGTTCCAGGCGGAGCGCATCCTGGTCCGGCCTTGGTTTGGCGCCCAAGTAGACCACCACTGCAGCGGCGGCCAGGGACAGCGCGCCAACCACCCACAGCGCCAGCTTCGCATCGCCGGTCAGACCGGTCAGCCATCCGGTGATGTAGGGGCCGCTGAATCCGCTGAGGTTTCCGATCGAGTTGATCAAGGCGATTCCTCCGGCCGCGGCCAGTCCGGTGAGGAATGTCGAAGGCAGCGACCAGAACACGGGTAGTGCGCACATGACCGAACAGGTCGACAAGGTGACGGCGACCATCGCCAGATAGGGATCAGTCATGTAGAGCGCGACCGGTATGGATACACCCCCGACGATGGCGGGTATCGCGACGTGCCATACCCTTTCGCCGGTTCGGTCGGAGTGGCGCGCCCACGGGATCATCACTATCGCCGCCACGACGTAGGGCACCGATGTCACAAGGCCGCGCTCGATGATGCTCAGATGCGTGCCGTACTGCTCCTGGAATCCGGCGACGATGGTTGGGAGAAAGAACCCGACCGCGTACAGGCCGTAGGTGATGCCGAAGTAGATGAAGGCCAGCAGCAGGATCCTCGGGTGGCTCAGGGCCTTCTTGAGTGGCCAGTGCTGGCCGGTCTCGGCCATCGACCGCTCATAGTCCAGAATCGTTTCCAGCCAGTCCTTTTCGTCATCTTTGAGCCAGGCAGCCTGGGCTGGGCGATCCGTCAGGTAGAACCAGCAGCAGAAGGCCAGGACGATCGCGGGCAGGCCCTCGATGAGAAACATGACACGCCAGCCTTCGAGTCCGAAGACGCCGTGCCCCCAATCGATGATCAGTGCAGACAAAGTGGACCCGATCGCCGTGGATACCGGCACCGCCACCATGAACAACGAGATCGCCTTCGAGCGCTGCTTTTCCGGAAACCAGAAGGTGAGGTAGAGAATGACTCCCGGAAAGAACCCCGCCTCCGCGACCCCGAGCAGGAAGCGAAGGACGACCAGGGTTTCCGCGTTGGGCACGAATGCGATCGCAGTGCTGATGATGCCCCACGTCAGCATGATTCGTGCGAGCCATCGGCGGCCGCCGAACCTGTGGAGCGCGATGTTGCTCGGCACTTCCAGCAGGAAGTACCCGATGAAGAAGATGCCCGAGGCGAAGCCGAACATCTTGGCGCTCATCGCCAGGTCTTCGTTCATACCGTTCGGCCCGGCGAAGCTGATGTTCACCCGGTCGAGGTAGTTGATCAAGTAAAGGAGGATCAGGAACGGGATCAGGCGGCGGGTGACCTTCGTCATCGTCTGCTGTCCCACCGGCGAATCGGGGAGGTGCGTGGTCATCGCTACCCTTCTGCCCGGCCGGTGCCAGCGACCGCCTAAAGCATTCCGAGCAGTTGCAGGTCGGTGACGTACTTGACGATCACCGACGAAGATACGTGGGCGATGTCGTTGTCGGGGCCGATCTTGGCTTCCTGCACGGCGGCTCTGAACCGGTCGGCCGGCGCGTAGGAACCCAGGACCGGCTCGGGAGCCTGCACATCCTTGGCCCCGTGCAAAAACAGCAGCAGCATCTGCAACACCGAGTTCTGGCGCCGCTCATCGGGCAACGCCCGCAACCCCGCCTCGAACCGCGACAACCACTCCCCGAAATCAGCGACCCGCTCGATCGGATAACCGGCCTCGATCAACCAATCGACATACTCATCGATACCGATCCCGTCATCGTGGGGGTTCATCACGTGATAGGTGTCAAACCCGTCGACCACCCCGACACTCAGCGTCGCGATCGCCTCGGCCACGAAATCCACCGGCAACCCGTCGAAATGCGCACGCTGCCGATTACCGTCCGCGTCCAGCGCATAGAACGACGCCGGCGCCACCCCGGTGGCCACGATGCTCAGCACCATGCGGGTCACCGTGTCCGACACGTTGAGCTGCCCGGCATAGGTCGGGTCGGCCATGATCATGCCCGAGCGGAACACCGCCACCGGCAGGTTGCACAGATCATGGGCCTCGCGCAGCAGCACCTCACCGGCCCACTTGCTGTTGCCGTAACCATTGGCGTAACTGCCGTCCACACTGCGGGTGGCGCTGATCTCGCGGATATCGGCATCCTCGACGAATAAGGACGGCTCGATCTGGCGTCCCACATCCGACGTCGACACGAACGCGAACGGCTTGAGCTTGGTGCTCAGCGCGAACCGGATCAGCTCGGCGGTGCCCACCACGTTGGGGCCGAACAACTCGCTGTACGGCAGGACGCCGTTGACGAAGGCCGCCGAATCGATGATCAGATCGACATTGTCGGCCAGCCGCTGCCACGTGTGCGCATCCAGGCCCAGGTCGGCTTCGCCCTTATCGCCGGCCACGACCTGCAGACGATCGGCGGCCAACTCCTGGAAATGGCGCAGCAGATCCGCATCGCCGCTGTCGAAGGTCCTCTCCAACCGGCGCCGCGCGTCCTCATCGGACTTACCCCGCACCAGGCAGACCAGCGTGCCGTCGACCTGCTCCATCTGCTCGAGCAGCTCCAGCACCAGGTAACGCCCCAGGAAACCGGTCGCCCCGGTCAACAGCACCGTCCGCACCTCAGCGCTGGGACCGGGCAGCGACGGCGCACCCAACAACGTCGAGGCGTCGATGAACTTGTCCAACGTCAGATCAGCGGCATGCACCTGCGCGGCGTCACCGTGCACCGACGCAAAGCTCGGACCATGAGCGGCAGGCGCCCGCACACCGTCATGACCATCCAACTGCTGACTCAGGCCACTCACCGTTGGTGTCTCGAATATCGAATGCACCGCGACTTGGACACCGAGTCCGGTGTTGATGGCCGCGATCACCCGCATCGCAGAAATCGAGTCTCCACCCAGGTCGAAGAACGAGTCATCCACACCAACCCGCTCCACACCCAACACCTGGGCGAAGATGCCGGCGATGATCTCCTCGACAGCGGTCGTCGGAGGACGGTATCGCTCGGCGTCGTGATAATCCGGTGCAGGCAGGGCACGAGTGTCCAACTTGCCGGTCACCGACAACGGCAGCGCCTGCCATCGCAACCACAGCCGCCGGAACCATGTATGTCGGCAGCCGCTGAGCCAAAGCGCCACGGATCAGAGCCAGATCTACTGTCCCGGTAGATGATTCAGTGATATAACCCACCAGACGCTTATCGCCGGGGCGGTCCTCGCGGACGATCACCACCGCCTGATCGACGCCGTCAACCCCGGCGAGTGCGGCCTGGACTTCGCCCAGCTCGACGCGGTGGCCGCGGATCTTGACCTGCTCATCGACACGACCCAGGTACTGCAGCTGCCCGTCCTCACCCCACCGCACCAGATCGCCCGTGCGATACATCCGCGCCCCCGGCGCGCCGAACGGGCACGCCACAAACCGGGACCCGGTCAACCCGGGCCGGTGGACATAGCCGACGCCGATGCCACGGCCGGCCAGATACAGCTCGCCCACCACACCGGCCGCTACCGGCCGCAACCATTCGTCGAGGACGAACATCGCACCGCCGGACACCGGCGAACCGATCGGCGCCACATGCCGAACCAGCGCCAACGGCGCGCTGATCGCCGCGTAAATCGTTGCCTCCGTCGGCCCGTAGACATTGATCATCACCCGCCCTGAACCCCAACGTTCCACCAGCTCGGTCGGGCACGCCTCACCGGCCACCACCAACGCGGTCTTCTCCAGACCCTCCGGGGAGAGCATCCCAACCGCCGACGGAGTCTGGTACAAGACGCTGACCTTTCCGCGACCAGCAGATCATGAAGATCCGCGGGCGACCCGGCTACCGCCTCGGGCACGATCACCAGGCGGCCACCGTGCAGCAGCGCGCCCCAGATCTCCCACACCGAGATATCGAAGACCAACGAATGCCACTGCGACCACACCTGCCCCGGCCCCGCGGGCATATCGGCACGCAAGCGACTCCAGTACCTGGGTGACGTTGTGATGAGTGACCGCCACGCCCTTGGGGACACCCGTAGTACCGGAGGTGTAGATGACGTAGGCGATGTCCTCAGCAGCCGGTGTCGCCAGGGCAATCCCGGTGTCACCATCGAGGGCGGGATCATCGATATTCACGATGACACCGTCGTATCCGTGCAGCCGAGCGGCCAGCCCGCCCGCAGTGATGACAGCGATCGGCGTGGTGTCGCTCGAGCATGAAGCCGACCCGGCATCAGGATGGGCCGGATCGATCGGTAGATACGCCGCACCAGATTTGAGCACTGCAAGGATCGACACGATCGCCTCGACAGAGCGCGGAAGTAACAGCGCCACACAATGTCCCGGACCCGCGCCGCGGCCGGCCAATACATTCGCCAACCGGTCAGCGGCTTCATCGAGTTCGCGGTAGGTCACCGACCGACCCTCGAACGTCACCGCCACCGCCTCCGGCGTCCGCGCCACCTGTTCGCCGAACATCGCCGGAATCGACATCGGCGTCGGGGGCTGCCGGGTCAAGGCCGCCCGGTTGCCCCATGCATCGAGCTGCTCGTAATCCCCGCCATCCAGCACATCGATCGACGACAACCGCCGATCGGGATCGGTGGCCATGGCCACCAACACGCGCCGGAAGCGATCGACCAAGGACACGATCGCGGCGGGGGTAAAAACGTCGAGGTCGTATTCGACACGCAGGCTCAATTCGTGGCCCGGCGTTGCGGCCACGGTCAGCGGGTAATGGTTGTACTCGCGGCTACTGAACTCGGTGACCGCCAACTCCTGCGCACCCGACAACGCGCCGGTGCCGATCGGGTAATTCTCATAGACGAACAGGGTGTCGAACAGGCGGTCATGCCCGGTGACCCGATGGATCTCGCCCAGCGCCAGATGCTGATGCTCGAGTGTGTCGTTGTGGATATCTTGCAGTCGTTGCAGGAGGTCGGTGACCGTAGGAGTGGCGCGGAGGTTCGCGCGGACCGGCACGGTGTTGATCAACAGCCCCACCATGGCTTCCGCGCCGGGCAGGTCGGTCGGCCGTCCAGAAACCGCGGTACCGAAAGCGACGTCGAGCTGACCGGTGATGGTCACCAGCAGCTGCGCCCAGGCGGCGCGCAGCACCGTGCTGACGGTAGTGCGACGGGAACGTGCCAACTCGCCAAGCGCCCGCGTGGTCTCCGGTGAGATCCGAAACGATCCGACACCGCGGCGCCCAAGCGTCAACCGGTCTGAAGGGCCGACGAGGGTGGGGGTGTCGAAACCGTCGAACACCTTGGCCCACACCGCTTCCGCGGCGGCGCGGTCCTGACCGGCCAACCACGTGACGAACCTGCGATATGGCATGGGCTCGGGTAGTCCGTGGCCGTAATAGCTGGCGAAGATCTCTTGCAGCAGGATGGGCAGCGACCACCCATCGATCACGATGTGGTGATTGGTGAGCACGAATCGGAAACGGTTGTCTGCGATTCGGATGAGCGCGGCCCGGAAAGCGGGTTCATCGGTGATGTCGCAGACCGCGGACCGCTCGGCAGCGCACAACTGGTCGATCTGCTCCTCGTCATCCAGTTCGTGATATTGCCAAGCGAGTACGGGATCAGCCGGGATGAGCTGCACCGGCTCGCTGAACCCCGCGCAGAAGCGGGCGGCCAGGTGGGGGTGGCGGTTGACGACGGTGTTGAGCGCATCGCGTAGCCGGTACTGATCGAGAACCCCGGTCAGCGTGATGTCCAGCTGTACTGCGTACACGTCATCCCCCAAGCCCTGTGAAACATTGGCGTGGAAGAGCAGTCCCTCTTGTAACGGTGTCAGGGGCAGCACATCAGCGATCCGGTATTGCCGCGCAAGCTCGTCGATCTCGTGCTGGCCAAGCCGTGCCGGAGCGATGTCGGAGGGGGTCAGCCCGCCTCCACCGCTGTACACGTGTGCGCAGATGCCGGCCAGGGCTTCGAACCACAACAGGCTGATTCGCCTGATATTTTCATCATTCAGTGCCGACGGCGCCCACGTCCAGTTGGCCTGCAACTGCGGACCCGCCTCGGTGTCGAGGGTGCCGGCATTGAGCTCCACGGTGTGCATCAACGGCATCGGCACCGCCGATGCCGTTGCGGCGACCGACAAACCGTCCCGATCGATACGCCACAAATCCTCGGAGAGGCCGGCCGCACCTTCGGCCAGGCGCCCGAGGTAGTTGAATCCGATCGCCGGGTCGGGCCCGGCCAGGTCGACATCTGTGTTCAGATAGCGCAACAGACCGTAGGTCAGGCCGTCGGGCAGGGTGCGTAGTTGCTCCTTGGCGCCCTTGATGATTGGACCCAGCGCAGCCTCCCCGGCGACCACCTGCGCCCATGTCAGCCCCCCGACGGTCAAGGACACGGGATACTTCGTGGTGAACCAGCCGACCGTGCGTGACAAGTCAACATCGCCCGCCAGCTCCTCGTGGCGGCCATGGCCTTCGACATCGACACCGATCGACGTGTTGTCGGACCCCAGGAACTCCGCCCATGCCAACCCGAACGCAATCAACAAGATGTCCTGCACCCCAGCGTGAAACGCCGCAGGCACCTCACCGAGCAGCTGCCGGGTGGTGTCGGTGTCCAACGACACCGACAGCCGCCCGGCATCGGCATAGGTATCGGAGTCGGGTCTCACCGCAGGCAACGCGGCCGGAACCGCCGCCACCTGCCGCCACGCATCGGCCTTCTCCACGACCGCGGCGCTGCGCGCGTGTTCATTCAGCAACGAGGCCCACCGGGCGAATGATGTGCCGCCAGCCGGTAACGCCACATCGTGTCCACTGTGATGTTGGACCCAGGCGATGTTGAGGTCCTCCAACAGGATTCGCCACGACACCCCGTCGACCGCCAGGTGGTGAATCATCAGCACCAGCTGGCTCGTCGAGTCCACCCACAACGCGCTGAGCATCGCTCCCGCTGCCGGGTTCAGCCGAGACCGCGCCACCGTCAGCGCCTCGTCGGTCAATGCGTCGATGACATTCACGCAATCACCGGCGACCACCGAGCCGGGCTCAGGCACTGTCATCGACCAGCCCCCGGCGCCGTCGTCATCAACACACAGCCGCAAGGTGGCATGCCGATCCAGCAGCGCCTGCACGATGATTCCGACGTCGGCCCGGGTCACCCCGGCAGGGGCCTGCAGCACGACTGTCTGGTTGAACTCATCGACCGGGCCCTCGACGTCACGTAGCCAACCCAGGATCGGCGTGGCCATCACCGGCCCGATGCCCTCATCGACGGCACCGTCGTCGTCGACCACACCGGCCACCCGCGCCACCCCGGCCACGGTCTGCTCGACGAAGATGTCACGCGGCCGGCACAGCACCCCCGACGCCCTGGCGCGGGCCACCACCTGCATCGACAGAATGCTGTCCCCGCCGAGGTCGAAGAAGGAGTCGTCTACGCCGACCCGCTCGACACCCAGCACCTGGGCATAGATGTCGGCCAGCGTCTCCTCGACGGAATTGGTTGGGGGACGGTACCGCTCGACGTCGTGATAGTCCGGTGTGGGCAGCGCGCGCGTGTCCAACTTGCCGGTGACCGTCAGGGGCAACGCCGCCACGACCACCACCGCCGCGGGCACCATGTAGGTCGGAAGTCGCTGAGCCAGCGCGCTGCGCACCTCGGCCGGATCGGCGACCCCGGTGATGTATCCCACCAGACGCTTATCGCCCGGACGGTCCTCGCGGACGATCACCGCCGCGTGATCGACGCCGTTCAGCCCAACCAACGCTGCCTGGATCTCGCCCAGTTCGATGCGATAGCCGCGGATCTTGACCTGCTCATCGGCACGGCCCAAGTAGCGCAACTGCCCGTCGGCGCCCCAGCACACCAGATCGCCGGTGCGATACATCCGCGCCCCCGGCTCCCCGAACGGGCACGCCACGAACCGCGACGACGTCAAATCAGACCGTCGCCAATAGCCCAACCCCACACCCTTACCGGATACATACAACTCACCGACCGCACCGGCGGGGACTGGGCGCAACCACCCGTCAAGCACAACCAACGCCGCCCCGGGCACCGGCGAACCGATCGGCACCACACCCGTCCCGGGAGTCAATGGCGCGCTGACCGTGACGCACATCGTGGTCTCCGTCGGACCGTAGGCGTTGACCATCACCCGCCCGGGCGCCCACCGCTCAACCACGTGGCTGGGGCAGGCCTCGCCCACCACCACCAGCGTCATCGACTCCAAACCCTCGTGCGCCAAAAGCCCTACAGCAGAAGGTGTCTGAGTGAGTACATCGACATCTTCGCCGACCAACAGGGCGTGAAAGTCCTCGGGTGAGCCTGCGACCGATTCGGCCACGACCACGAGCCGTCCACCGCGGAGCAACGCCCCGAAAATCTCCCATGCCGAGGCGTCGAACGCCAAGGAGTGGCACAAGGGCCACACACCCGGAGTCGGTAAGGCGGTCTGGAGTGCGGCCATCACCTGCGTGACGTTGTGGTGTGTCACAGCCACGCCCTTGGGAAGGCCCGTGGTGCCGGAGGTATAGATGATGTAGGCGATGTCGTCCGGTGCCGGCGTATGCAGCGCGATCGCGGTGTGGGCATCCACGGCGGGGGCGTCGATGCCCAAGACGGTGCCGGAGTATCCGTGAAGCCGGGGTGCCAGATCGGCAGTGGTGATTGCCGCTATCGGCGCGGTGTCGCGGAGGATGAATTCGATCCTGGCGTCGGGATGGGCGGGGTCGATGGGCAGATACGCCGCCCCGGTCTTCAGGATCGCCAGGATCGCGACGACCGCAGCGTCCGATCGCGGAAACAGCAGCGCCACATGCTCACCCGGGCCGGCGCCGTTCGCGGCCAGCAGGTGCGCCAACCGGTCGGCGGCCTCGTTGAGTTCGCCGTAGCTGAGCGAACGCCCCTCGAACCTCACCGCCACGGCTTCGGGTGCGCGGCCCACCTGCTCGTCGAACATCGCCGTAATCGACGTCGGCAGTGGTGACCGGCCGGGTTGCCGCCGCACGGTTACCCCACGCATCGAGACGGTCGCGCTCACCGGCATCAAGAACGTCAATGGACGCCAACCGCCGGTCAGGGTCACTGGACATGGTCACCAACAGGCGCTGGAAACGATCGGCCAGAGCCTCGATGGTGGCGGGGTCGAATTGTTCGGTGTCGTATTCGACTCGCAGGCCCACCTGGTGACCCGGGGTTGCCGCCATCGTCAGTGGGTAGTGGTTGTACTCGCGGCTGCTGAAGTCGGTGATCGCCAAGTCATGCACACTCAACAGCGCGCCGGGGTCGATCGGGTAGTTCTCATAGACGAACAAGGTGTCGAACAAGCGGTCCTGCCCGACGGCCCGATGAATCTCCGCCAGTGCCAGATGGTGGTGGTCGAGGGTGTCGTTATGGTTGCGTTGCAACTGATCCAGCAGGTCGGCAACGGTGGTCGCCGCGCTCATGTTCGCGCGCACCGGAACCGTATTGATCAACAACCCGACCATCGAATCCGAGCCCGCCAAGTCGGTCGGCCGCCCCGACACCGCGGTACCGAACGCGACATCGTGATGACCGGTCAGCGACATCAACACCTGCGCCCACGCCGCCTGCAACACCGTGCTGACGGTGGTGTGGCGCGAACGTGCGAGTTCACTTACCGCACTTGTCGTTTCGATGGACATCAGGATCGAATACGTACCGCGTCGCCCGGCCTGCGCGGGAGGGGAGACCAGGGTGGGGGTGTCGAAACCGTCGAGCACCTGGGCCCAGGCGGCTGTGGCGGCATCGCCATCCTGGCCGGCCAGCCAGGTCACGAAATTTCGGTATGGCGCGGGCGCGGGTAACCGCTGTCCGAAATAGCCCGCGAAGATGTCCTGCAGCAGGATCGGCAGCGACCAGCCGTCGATCACGATGTGATGAATGCTGATCACCAGCCGATGCTCATCACCGGGTGTGCGGATCAGCGCGGCACGAAACACCGGCCGAGCACCCGACAAATCACACACCGCGGCCCGTTCGTCGGCGCACAACTGCTCGACCTGCTCATCGGTCTCGAGTTCGACATGCTGCCAGGCGATCTCGGGGACTGCCGGGATGACCTGCACCGGCTCGTCGAAGGTCTCCGACAAGAACCGGGCCGCCAGATTCGGATGCCGGGCCACCATCGCCTGCACGGCATCACGCAGCCGGTCGGCATCCAAAGCACCGGTCATCGTGATGCGCAACTGCACCGCATACACATCGTCGCCCGACCCCTCGACGAAGGCCGACTGGAACAACAACCCCTGCTGCAACGGGGTCAACGACAACACATCCGCGAACCGATGCTCGCGGGCCAAATCGTCGATCTGCTGCTGGCTCAGTCGCGCCGGAGCCAGGTCTGAGGGCGTCAGTCCGCCCCCGCCGCCGCGCACATGTGCGCAGATCCCGGTCAGCGCCTCAAACCACAACCGACTCAACCGCTGCACCGTCGCGCCGTCCAGCGCCGAAGGTGCCCACGTCCAGTTGGCCTGCAACTGCGGACCCGCCGCGGTATCGGCGGTACCGGCGTTGAGTTCGACGGTGTGCGCCAACGGCATCGCCACCGCCGCGGCCGCCTCCGCGGTCGCCAAACTGTCGGGGCTGATCCGCCAGAACTCGTCGGACAGATCGCCCGCACCCGCACCCAACCGGCCCAGATAGTTGAACCCGATTACCGGATCGGACCCACCCAAATCCACGTCGGGGTTCAGGTAGCGCAGCAGACCATAGGTCAAACCGTCGGGCAGCGTGCGCAGCGCCTCCTTGGCGGCCTTCACGACGGGACCCAACCCGGCGTCCCCGGCGGTGATCTTGTCCCAGGGCAGTCCTCCACCGGTCAACACCACCGGATACTTGGTGGTGAACCAGCCGACTGTGCGCGACAAATCGATATCGGGGCCCAGTTCCTCTTGGCGGCCATGACCTTCCACGTCCACGACGATCGGTGCTGCACCGGTGCCCCACACCTCGGCGACCGCCAACCCGAACGCGATCAACAAAATGTCCTGAACCCCGGCATGAAACGCCGCAGGCACCTCACCCAGCAACTGCCGCGTGGTGTCGGTGTCCAACGACACCGACAACCGCCCGGCATCGACGAACGTGTCGGTCTCCGGCTGCACTGCGGGCAACACCGCCGGAAGAGAGGTGATCTGCTGCCAGGCGTCGGCGTTCTTCACCACCGCCGCGCTGTGCGCATGCTCGCCCAGCAACGACGTCCACCGCTGAAACGACGTCCCCCCGGCAGGCAACTCCACCGGCTGCCCACCGTGATGCTGCGCCCAGGCGATGTTGATGTCCTCCAACAGGATTCGCCACGACACCCCATCCACCGCCAGGTGATGAACCACCAACACCAACTGACTCGTCGAACCCAGCCACAACGCGCTGAGCATCACTCCATCGGCGGGGTCCAGCCGCGACCGCGCCGCGGTCAGTGCCTCGTCCGACAGTGCATCGATGACCTGCACACACTCGGCGGCGCGCACCACGCCCGGCTCGGGCACCGTCAACACCCACTGCCCATCACCGCGCTCTGCCCGCAGCCGCAACGTGGCATGACGGTCCAACAGGGATTGCAGGACGACGGCCACATCGGCTTCGCCGACTCCCGCGGGGGCCGCCACCACCAGGGTCTGGTTGAACTCCTTGACCGCGCCCCCGACATCCCCCAGCCAACGAATGATCGGGTTGGCCACCACCGGTCCGATGCCCTCATCGATGACCGCGGCCTCACCGCCGACCACTGTCGCCACCGCCGCCAACCGGGCCACCGACTGCTCCACGAAAATGTCACGCGGCCGGCACAACACCCCCGCCGCGCGAGCCCGGGCCACCACCTGCATCGACAAAATGCTGTCCCCACCCAGATCGAAGAACGAGTCATCAACACCGACCCGCTCGACGCCGAGGACTTCGGCGTAGATGCCGGCCAGGATCTCCTCAATCGCACTAGCCGGGGCACGAAAGCGCTCGGCGTCTTGGTATTCCGGTGCGGGCAGGGCACGGGTGTCCAACTTGCCGTTGACCGTCAACGGCAATGTGTCCAACACCACCACCGCAGCCGGAACCATGTACGGCGGCAACCGATCTGCCAGCTGGGCGCGTACCTGGGCCGGATCGGCGGTTCCGGTGATATACCCCACCAGTCGCCTATCGCCGGCACGATCCTCGCGGGCGATCACCACCGCGCGATCAACGCCATCAACACCGGCCAACAACCCTGGACTTCACCCAGTTCGATGCGGTAGCCGCGGATCTTCACCTGCTCATCGGCGCGGCCCAGATACTGCACCTGCCCGTCCGCACCCCAGCACACCAGATCGCCGGTGCGATACATCCGCGCCCCCGGCTCCCCGAACGGGCACGCGACAAACCGCGACGACGTCAGCCCGGAGCGGCGCACATAACCGGCCGCCACACCTGCACCGGCGACATACAACTCGCCGACGACACCCACCGGCACCCGCTGCATCCACTCGTCGAGCACGAAGAAGCCGAGATGCGCCAACGGCACACCGATGGGGCTGACGTTCTGGTCGACATCGCCCACGACGATCTCCCGGAACGAGGCATGCACCGTCGTCTCGGTGATGCCATACATGTTGATCATGCGCGGCAGTCCCGGATGGCTGTGCAGCCATGTCGAAAGACGCTGCGGCTCAAGGGCTTCCCCGCCGAACACCACCGTCTGAAGCTTCAGCTGCTGCCCCAACTCCGGCTGCAGCGCGTCGGCGGTCTGCAGCGCATAGAACGCCGAGGGGGTCTGGCTGAGGACGCTGACCTCCTCGGTGACCAGCAGCGCGTGCAGTTCCTCGGGCGAGCGCACGACCGCGTCCGGCACGATGAGCAGGCGCCCGCCGTAAAGAAGCGCACCCCAGATCTCCCAGACCGAGTAGTCGAACGCCAGGGAATGGCACTGCGTCCAGACCTGACCCAGCTCCAACTCAGCGTCCAGCGATTCCAGCAACATGGTGACGTTGCGATGTGTGACCGCAACACCTTTGGGAGCCCCGGTGGTACCTGAGGTGTAGATGACGTAGGCGATATCGTCGGCTGTCGCGCCGGCAAGTGCGTCGCCTTCTTGACGATCGACGGCGGAATCGTTGATATCGATGACGGGCACATCGAAGGGCTCGAGTCTCGAACGCAGGTCCGCCGTGGTGATCGCGGCGACAGGCGCAGCATCGCCGAGCACGAATTCGATCCGGGCGTCGGGATGCGCGGGGTCGATCGGCAGATACGCCGCACCGGTCTTGAGTACCGCCAAGATCGCCGCGATCGCCTCGTCGGTACGGGGAAGCAGCAGCGCCACACGCTGTCCCGGGCCCGCACCTTTCGCGGCCAGCAGGTGCGCCAACCGGTTGGCGGCCTCGTCGAGCTCGCCGTAGGTGACCGACCGACCGTCGAACGTCACCGCCACGGCTTCGGGTGCGCGGGCCACCTGCTCGTCGAACATCGCCGTGATCGACGTCGCGGTGGTGGCCGGCCGGGTCAACACCGCACGGTTACCCCACGCATCGAGACGGTCGCGCTCACCGACATCAAGAACGTCGATCGACGACAACTGCCGATCGGGATCGGCGGCCATGGCCGCCAACAGCTGCTCCAGCCGTCGCGCTAAATCCGACACCTCGAAGCTCGAAAACGGCTGTCCGGCACCGGCGGTGCTGAGCAGTAGTTGGTCACTGGAGCCGAGGAATACCAGCTCGAAGTGACGCACAGGACCGAGATTGGTATACCCCGCTGTTGCCGGAGCGCCGCCGAAGTCGAGAGTCAGCCGGGACGGGATGAAGTTGACCGCTATCCGGCGTGATGTCTCCCTGTCGGCGGGAACGCCATCACGCTCGAGGATGCGTACCGGAAACCGTTGATGCTTCAGCAGCTTCCGAATCCGAGTGTCAACATCCCGACAGAAGTCGGCAACCGTCCAACCCGGTGGAGTCTTCAAGACCAGCGGTACAACGCCGGTGAGCATTCCGGGAAGCGTTTTTGACTCCCGGCTCACTCGCCTGCTGACTGGGAAGTCGAGTGCCACCTCTGAGCCGGTGGAGTCGAATCCACGCACCAACAGCGCCGTGGCCGCGGTGATCACCGAATATCGCCGTATCCGCAGCACTTTCGACAGATTCTTCGATCCGCTGACGACAGACGAGTTCAGCTGTACCTGCGCCGAGGGCGCAAAGGGATCGCGCCCGCTCGAGACTTGGGGCGGCTGTAACCGCGGTTCGCTTTCCGACGGGAGGTTGGCGCGCCAATACGCATCATCGTCGAGATAGTCGGTGGACGCTTCGTATTCCGACTCGCAGTCGAGTAGATCCTGCAGCGAGCCGAAGTACGCGGCCGGGATGGGTTCACCGGTGACGATTGCGGAGTAGATCGTCGCGATCCGACGGCTGACCAGTGCCATACCCGTTCCGTCAATGGCGATGTGGTGGCAGCACGCGAACAAGAAGAATTCATCGAGCGCGGTCTGGAACAGCGCGAATTTGAAGAGCTGGCCGGTAAGTGGCATCGGCGTGCGTTGAATCGACGAGGAGATTTCGTGGACCTTCTCGACGGGATCGTCTGACCCGATCAGGTCATAGAAGTCCAACTCGACATCCGGATAATCGATGCCCTGTTGAAGAACCTGGCCGTCGACCTCGAAGAAAGCGGCCCTGCCCGGTTCGGCTTCGCGCACCACCTGGCGAATTGCCTGGCGCAGGGCATCGCGGTCCACCGCGCCGGCGATTCTCCCCAGAAAACCCAGCTGCCACTCCGTCCCGGCCAAGCCCATTTCCTGCGCAAGCCAGATGTCCAACTGACCACGCGTCAATGGCAGTCCCCCGCCGTCCAGATCCATCCAACCCCCTAACCCTCAACCGGCTTGAGCAACGAATCGCGGCACCCTGCCCGCACCGTCGCGCAAAGGCTTGCGCTCCCATCCATCGAGGTTTGTGCGACGCAAATCGAGGCGCGCGGGCAATCGACTCCTCCGTAAATTACCCGCCAACCTTCATGATCGGGCAACTGATACAGATGAACGTAGGCAGACCGGCGCATGACCCCTGCATTACTGCTCCTGCAGGGCGGCGAACGAAAGGCGCGGCAAACGGGATGAAGCCGGGTTCTTCCATTAGCACTACTAATGCATATGAACAATCATTAGCTGTACTGATTCCATGAAATTTCCTACGGTGGGCCTATGAACTCGCCCCTGGTCGTCGGCTTCCTCGCCTCGCTGACGCTGATCGTCGCCATCGGCGCGCAGAACGCCTTCGTGCTGCGCCAGGGCATCCGCGGCGAGCACGTGTTGGCGGTGGTGGCGGTATGCGCCATCTCCGACATCGTGCTCATCACCGCGGGGATCGCGGGCATCGGGGCCCTGATCGCCGCACATCCGGGAGCCCTCGACGTCGCCAGGTTCGGCGGCGCGGCGTTCCTGATCGGCTACGGCCTGCTCGCGGCGCGGCGCGCCTGGCGACCGTCCACCCTCACCCCGTCGGAGAAGGGCCCGGCGCGATTTCTCGAAGTGCTGGTCACCTGCCTCGCGCTGACGTGGCTCAATCCGCACGTATACCTCGACACCGTGGTCCTTCTCGGCACCCTCGCCAACGAGCACAGCGACGAAAGGTGGTTGTTCGGCGTCGGCGCGGTCACCGCCAGCGTGGTGTGGTTCGTCAGCCTCGGACTCGGTGCGCGTCGGCTCGCGGGATTGTTCGCCACCCCGCTCACCTGGCGGATCCTGGACGGACTGATCGCCGTCACAATGACCGGTCTCGGCGTGTCGCTTGCCTTGTCCTGAGACAATCCGCCCATGGGGGCAGGGGAATCAGTGCTTGGTCTGCGCGACCGCAAGAAGATCAAGACCCGCGACGCGATTCTGCGCGAGTCCATGCGACTCTTCGAGGCAAACGGCTACGCCAACACCACCGTCGAGCAGATCGCCGAGGCCGCCGAGATAGCGCCGAGCACCTTCTTCCGCTACTTCCCGAGCAAAGAATCACTGGTGATGGCCAACGAAGTGGACAAGGTCATGATCGAGGCGCTGGCATCCCAGCCCGCCGACGTCCCGTCGTTGGAGGCGTTCAAGCGCGCGCTCGAGACCACTCTTGCCACCGTCTCCTCGGATGAGTGGCAGATCGAACGCAAACGGCTCCAGATCGTGCTGGCGGTGCCAGAGCTCAAGGCCGCCCAGCTCGACGGGTACCACCGCACGATCGCAGCGCTCGCCGAGGCAGAGAGTCGCCGTACCGGCCGCGACCCCAACGACTTCGAGTCGCGCGTGTTCATCGGCGCGCTGACCGGCGGACTGATGGCCGCCCTCGAAGGTCACCAGTCCGGCCTGGTGAAACGGATGTACCGCACCCTTGATTTCATCGAAGCTGGTATGCCTCTCTAGATGAGGGCACAACAGAAATCCGTTTTCATCACCGGCGCGGCAGCCGGAATCGGAAGGGCGACCGCCCTGTCGTTCGCGCGAAAAGGATTCACCGTCGGCGGCTACGACATCGACGAAGTCGGGCTCAAGACGCTTGCCGACGAGGTCGACCAATGCGGCGCCACGGGGTCGAATGTCGCCGGCCGAGCGGCTCCGGCGGTCATCGGCCACCTTGACGTCACCGACCCCGACGAAATGGCGCAGCGGGTAGGCGAGTTCGCGAATGCGGCCGGTGGCCGGCTCGACGTGATGATCAACAACGCAGGCATACTGCGCGCCGGGCGATTCGAGGAGATGGACATCGCCGGTCACCTCAAGGAAATCGATATCAACACCAAGGGTGTGGTGAACGGACTGCACGCCGCGTTTCCCTATCTGAGATCGACGCCAAAAGCCGTCGTCGTCAACCTGGCGTCCGCGTCGGCAATTTATGGCCAGTCCGAACTGGCGAATTACAGCGCGACCAAGTTCTTCGTCCGCGGAATCACTGAGGCGTTGGACCTCGAGTGGAATCGGTACGGCATCCGGGTGATCGCGATGTGGCCGCTTTACGTTCAGACCGCGATGACCGAAGACCTCAAGACCGGGACCACCGAGTCGCTCGGTATTCGGTTGACAGCTCAGGACATCGCCGACGCCATCGTGGCTGCGACCGAACCGTCAAGGCTGCGACGCGCCATCCACCAGGTGCACTTCCCGGTCGGCTCGCAGACCAAGATGATGGCGGCGGGCTCCCGCTTCTCACCCGGGTGGCTCACCCGGCTGGTCAACAAGAGATTGGCGGGCTCCTGATGTTCAAGCTGACTGTCGAAGACGTCTTCGCCATCCGCAATCGCGGCGTCGTCGCGACCGGCCGCGTCGAAAGCGGAACGCTTCGCGTCGGCGACACCGTGCACATCAATGGCGGTCCCGGCGTCACCGTCTCCGCCATCGAGAAGTTCCGCAAGCAGCTGGACGAGGCCACGACGGGCGAGAACGTGGGCGTACTGATCAAGGAGATCGAACGTGCGCAGCTCAACCGCGGCGACGTACTCACATCCTCGACGTCCGGCTCGTATGGCGAGGCGCCACCCATTTAATCGATTCGTGCTGAGCACAATCGGTGAGCCTCTGCCGACCGTCGTATTGTTCGGCGGTTTCCAGGTGAGTTAGCTACTCTCGCCGGGTGCCTGCTTCGTTGTCCCGGAGGGGTTTTCTTGCGTTGACGGCCGGGGCGGCTGCGTTCGCTGCTGCGTGCTCGTCGAAGAAGCCGGGCCAAGTCGCCGACGACGGTTCCGTCACGGTCAAGCATGTGTTCGGCGAGACCAAGGTCGCAGCACCGCCCAAGCGGGTGGTCAGCGCGGGCCTCACAGAACAGGACGACCTGCTCGCCGTCGGCGTCATACCGATCGCGGTGACCGACTGGTTCGGCGGTGAGCCGTTCGCCGTATGGCCTTGGGCGCAGCCGAAACTCGGCGGTGCGCAGCCCGTGGTGCTCAACCTCGCCGACGGCGTCCCGGTGGATCAGATCGCATCGCTGCGGCCCGATCTCATCATCGCCACCAATGCCGGCCTCGACCAGGACACCTACAACAGGCTGGCGGCCATCGCCCCGACGATCGCGCAGTCCGGCCAGGACGCGTTCTTCGAGCCGTGGAAGGTCCAGGCGAGCGCCATCGGCCAGGCGGTGTTCAAGCACGACGAGATGCAGTCCCTGATCGCCGCCGTCGACGAGAAGTTCGCCGCGGCAGGCAAGAACAACGCGCAGTTCGCCGGCAAGAAGGCGCTGCTGTTGGACCCCACCCTGGGTCCAGACGGTCCTGCGGTGATGACCCCCGGATGGCGAACCGAATTCCTCACGCAGATGGGATTGGCCGTCGCCGACAGTGTCGATTCAGCGGACGTGCTGATCTGGACCACCGAAAGCGACGCACAGCAGGGTGCCCTGCTGACCGACCCGGCGATCAAACGGCGGCGCAACGCGTTCACCGGAAAGGAACTCGCGGGCGCCATCGCGTTCGCCTCGCCACTGTCGTATCCGGTGGTGGCAGACCAGCTGCCGGCGCTCATCGCTGCGGCGATCGCCTGACAAGATGTCCGGGTGAGCACCACCAGCATCGAGTCTGAACACCGGGGGTTTGCGACCACGGGTTCGGCCTACTATCCGACGTTGGTCGCGATCTTCACCGGACTGGTGCTGATCTCGAATGTGTCGGCCACCAAGGGCATCGCCTTCGGGCCGATCATCGGCGACTGGTCACTGATCACCGACGGCGGGTTCATCGTGTTCCCGATGACATACGTCATCGGCGATGTCCTGTCGGAGGTCTACGGCTTCAGGGCCACCCGACGCGCGATCTACATAGCCTTCGTGATGGAGGCCCTGGCCGCATTCACATTCTGGCTCACCGCCTACCTTCCCGCGGCGGACTTCTACACCAACCAGGCGGCGTTCGAGGCCGTCGTCAAGCCGTTCACTCAGTTGATCATCGCCGGACTGGCCGGTTTCATCGTCGGCCAGACGCTCAACGCGTGGGTGGTGGTGAAAATCAAGGCTCGCACGAAGGAGAAGCACCTCTGGGCCCGCTTGATCGGGTCCACGATCGTCGGCGAATTCGCGGACACCGTCGTCTTCTGCGCCATCGCCGCGGGTGCGATCGGGATCAGCACATGGCGGGACTTCATCACATACGTGGCGCTGGGCTGGGTCTACAAGACCCTCGTCGAGATCATCGTGCTGCCGGTGACCTATCGGGTCATCGCGTATATCAAGCGTCGTGAACCCACGTACCAACCCGCGGTGTGAGGCTTCGTTAAGGCTCCTCTGGCAAGGCTCATAGAGCAGGAGTAACGCTGGCTACCCGTGGGTAATTTAGTGCCATGAGCGGGACAGCCGATCTGATGGACGCCAACGCGAAGGGAGCGGATCCCGTCATGATCCGCGACTACGGGGACCATGCCCTGCTGCTGGAATTCGACAACACCGAAGAGGTGCTGGCGTGGTCGGCCGCGATCCGGGACGCCGAGCTGCTCGGTGTGCTCGACATCGTGCCGGGTTCTCGCACGGTGCTGATCAAGCTGGAAGACGCCCGGTATCAGGCGCCCACCCGGCAGCGACTGGGCAAGCTGCACGTCACGCCCGCGGCGATGCCCGATGCTTCCGATGATGTGCGCGCCGACGTCGAGATCGAGGTGGTCTACGACGGTCCCGATCTCGATGAAGTCGCCCGGCTCACCGGGCTGACCGCCGACCAGGTCGTCGCGGCACACACCGCGACGCCGTGGCGCGTCGGATTCGGCGGTTTCGCACCGGGGTTCGCGTATCTGGTCGGCGGTGACAGCCGACTCGAGGTGCCACGGCGGGCCGAGCCGCGAACCAAGGTCCCCGCGGGATCTGTCGGCCTGGCAGGTGAATTCAGCGGCGTGTACCCCCGCGAGTCACCCGGCGGCTGGCAATTGATCGGACGCATCTCCGAGAATCAGGCGGCGCTGTGGGATGTCGACCGTGAGCAACCGGCATTGCTGACCCCGGGCATGTGGGTGCAGTTCCGGGCGGTGCAACCATGAGCGCGACGCTGGAGGTCCTGCGTTCCGGATCGCTGTCGCTGATCGAGGACCTCGGCCGGCCGGGTCTGGCGCATATGGGAGTGAGTCGTTCCGGTGCCGCCGATCGCCGCTCACACACCCTGGCGAACCGGCTGGTCGCCAACCCGGGCGAATTCGCCACGATCGAGGTGACGTTCGGTGGCCTGACGGCGCGAGTGCGTGGCGGCGACGAGAAGGGCGTCGCGATCGCCGTCACCGGAGCCGACACCGATCCGGCGATCAACGGGGTTCCGTTCGGCACGAACAGCATTCACTACGCCCGTGACGGTGAAGTGATCACGCTCGGCGCACCACATTCGGGCTTGCGGACCTATCTGGCGGTGCGCGGCGGCATCGACGTCGAACCCGTGCTCGGGTCCCGGTCCTACGACGTCATGTCGGCGATCGGGCCGCTGCCGCTTGCGCCGGGTGACGTGCTGCCGATCGGCGAGCACAGCGACGAGTTCCCCGAGTTGGATCAGGCGCCGGTGGCCGCGATCTCCGACGACGTACTCGAGTTGATGGTCGTGCCCGGACCTCGCGACGACTGGTTCGTCGACCCGGATGTGCTGATCCGCACCAACTGGCAGGCGACCAACAAGAGCGACCGCGTCGGGATGCGGCTCGTCGGCATGCCTCTGGAATACCGGTGGCCGGACCGCCAACTACCCAGCGAGGGGGCGACCCGCGGGGCAATTCAGGTGCCGCCGAACGGTTTTCCGGTGATCCTGGGTCCGGACCACCCGGTCACGGGCGGGTACCCGGTGATCGGCGTGGTGGCCGACGACGACGTCGACCGGGTCGCCCAGATCCGGCCGGGGCAGACCGTGCGAATGCACTGGTCGCGGCCGCGCCGCCCGTCACACTGAGCCGAGGGGCCGAAGTAACTGTTCGCAGAGCGGCGGTTCGCTGGTAGAAACGGCAGTGTGCACGCGCACAGCTCCAGTGCCACTCACGTGCGTGAGGACTCGTTTCCTCGCGTCCACAGCGCCCGCCTGATTCACACCTCCGACCTCGACAACGAGACCCGCGAGGACGCACGCCGAATGGTCATCGACGCGTTCGCCGGAGAGTTCACCGACGCCGACTGGGAGCATTCGCTCGGCGGCATGCACGCGCTGATCTTCGACCACGGCGCGCTGATCGCGCACGCCGCGGTGGTGCAGCGACGCCTGCTCTACCGGGATACCGCGTTGCGCTGCGGCTACGTCGAGGGTGTCGCGGTGCGTGAAGACCGCCGAGGGCAGGGCCTTGCGAGCGCTCTGATGGATGCCGCTGAGCAGGTGTTGCGCGGCGCGTATCAACTCGGCGCGCTGAGCGCCTCCGAGACGGGCCCGGCCCATCTACATCGCCCGCGGCTGGCTGCCGTGGCAGGGTCCGACGTCCGTGCTGGCGCCTGCCGGGGTGTCGCGGACCCCCGACGACGACAACGACCTGTTCGTCCTGCCCGTCGCCCTCGAACTCGACACCACCGCCGAGATCACCTGCGATTGGCGCGACGGCGACGTCTGGTAGTGCTCACATCCGGCTAGAGCGCCAGGTGAGCGGAAGTTCACGACCGGGTCATCGCCGAGCACTTTCGGGCAATAAAGCGTTTCTAACCTGGCGTTATGGATTGCCGACGAGCGCTGACACGTCCAGGCAATGGCGAAGTAATCGCTTGGAAACATGAGCTGAATACACAGATGCCATGAGTGAGCCTGACTGGGCACCGCTCACCGGATTCCGAGTGGCGGTGACGTCCGCCCGGCGTGCCGAGGAACTGAGCACGCTGCTGGAACGCCGCGGGGCCACCGTGACCAGCGCCGCGGCGATCACCATGGTCCCGCTTCCCGACGACGACGCGCTGCGCGCGCACACCGAAGCGCTGATCGATGTGCCCCCCGACATCGTGATCGCGACCACCGGCATCGGATTTCGGGGATGGGTCGCCGCCGCCGACGGCTGGGGCCTGGCCAACGAACTGATCTCGGCGCTCGGCAAGGCACGAATCGTGTCGCGCGGGCCCAAGGCGACTGGCGCGTTGCGCGCCGCGGGGCTGCCCGAGGAATGGTCACCGGAATCGGAGTCTTCCCGTGAACTGCTGCACTACCTCGTCGAGGGCGGGATCGCCGGGCAGCGCATAGCGGTGCAACTGCACGGTGCCACCGAAGACTGGGACCCCTACCCGGAGTTCCTCGATGAACTGCGCGCCGCGGGCGCCGAAGTGGTGCCGATTCGCGTCTACCGCTGGCGCCCACCGCCTTACAACGGCGATTTCGACCAACTCGTTGCCGGCATCGCGGAGCAGAAATTCGACGCGGTGAGCTTCACCTCAGCACCTGCGGTCGCATCGGTCCTGATGCGCGCGGCGGAGATGGGCATCGAGGACCGGGTGCTTTCGGCCCTTCGCACCAACGTGCACGCCATGTGCGTCGGTCCCGTGACCGCGCGACCGCTTGTGCGACTCGGTGTGCCGACCTCCGCACCGGAACGAATGAGGTTGGGCGCCTTGGCGCGTCACATCACAGACGAACTCCCGCTGCTGTGTGCGCGAACATCCCGGGTGGCCGGTCATCTGCTCGAGATCCGCGGTACGTGCGTGCTCGTCGACGGCGTGGTGAAATCGGTTTCCCCCGCAGGGATGGCAACAATTCGGGCGCTCGCGCATCAACCCGGGGCGGTGGTGTCGCGCAACGCGCTGCTCGCGGCCCTGCCCGGCAGTGGCACCGACACACATGCCGTCGAGACGGCGGTACTTCGGTTGCGAACCGCACTGGGGGACAAGAACATCGTCTCGACAGTGGTCAAGCGCGGTTACCGGTTGGCCGTTGACGAGGATTTGGCGCACGCACTATGAGCCTTTCCGCGGCACACGTGTTAGTGGCGCACGGCACTCGCAAGCAATCCGGCGTTGCGCTGATCGGCGATCTGGCACAACGTGTCTCGGCGGCGCTGCAGACCAGGGTCCACGTCGCGTTCGTCGACGTGCTCGGGCCGACACCCAGCGAGGTATTGCGCGGTCTCGACGCGCCGGCGGTTGTCGTGCCCGCGTTCCTTTCGCGCGGCTACCACGTCAACACCGATATCCCCACGCATGTGGCGGCGAGCGGACATCCGGACGTCGTCATCACCGATGCGCTCGGTCCGAGCGTGCAACTCACCCGAATACTGGCCGACCGGCTCGTCGAATGTGGTTGGCGTCCAGGAGACTCGGTCGTTCTCGGGGCGGCAGGGACGTCGAACCCGCATGCACAATCCGACCTGAGGCACACTTCCGCGCTGCTTTCGGCGGTGCTGGGCGACCGAGTGGAACTGGCGTTCGCCGCAACCGGTGAGCCGAGCATCACCGACGCGGTTGCCCAGCTTCGCCGGCGAGGCGCACGCCGGGTGGTCGTGGCCTCATACCTGTTGGCGGACGGGTTGTTTCAAGATCGTCTGCGCTGCAGCGGGGCCGATGCCGTCGCTGAACCTCTGGGGTCGCATGCGTCGATGGTGCGGCTGATCGCGAGCAGATTCCAGCGCGCCCACGTGCCATTGCCTGTGTAGCGATCTTTGCTTTCGGAAGAAGCCGACGTAGTCTGCGTTTGTCGTCACCGCCCCGCGGGTACGCCCGCCATCATGATCAAGCATGTCACCGCCGCCATCGCTGTATTTGCCGTGCCCGTAACCGCTTTGAGTGGCTGCGCGAACCAGTCCGCCGACAACTCCTCGACGCCGACCACATCCTCCTCGGCGTCCAGCGCACAGACGCTGACAACCCAACTGAAAACGGCCGACGGCGAAGCTGTCGCCGATGCGACGATCGACTTCACCAGCGGATACGCCACAGTGACCGTCGAGACCGTCGGGACGGGAATCCTCTCGCCCGGCTTTCACGGTCTGCACATCCATGCGGTCGGAAAGTGCGAAGGTGATTTCGCTTCGGCCGGCGACCACTTCCAGGCGCCTGGGCACACCGGCCAGCCCGCCTCCGGGGATCTTCCGCCTCTGCTCGTCCGCTCGGACGGCGCCGGAAAACTCGTCGCTACCAGCGACGGTTTCACCGAGGATCAGCTCAAGGGCCCTGACGGCTCGGCAATCATGCTTCACCAGGGAAGCGGCTTGGGCCCCGAGGACGCGGCCGACCAGCGTCTCGCCTGCGGCGTACTCAGCCCGGCCGGCACCACCAGTACATCCGTCTCGACCCAGACGTCAACATCGACCGTCACCACGACCGCAGCCACCACAGTTCCACCCAGCACCGTCACCGAGACGACGTCATCGGCCCCTGCCGTGTCCAGCTCCAGCGTCGTCCCCAGCACCAGCACCAGTACCGTCACGGTGATCCAACCCCCGTCGATCCCGGACGATCACTGTGCCGCCAGCTGCCCGGCGGGTGCTGGCGGCTGATCCGCGGGTGGGATGGGATCAGGCGCCGATTTCGACGTTCCCGTCCACGATGCGCGTCGGGTACACCGGCAGCGCGACGTCGCATCGTCGAGGCACACCCCGTCATCGAGGCCGAACGCCTGCTTCTTGATCGGTGACTGCACCGTCGGACGCCCGCCGCGGTCGCCGACGATGCCGCGGGATATCACTGCGGCGCCCGAGAACGGATCTATGTTGCCGACCGCGTGCAGGGTACCGTCGTCGAGCCGGAACAACGCCGCTTGCGCCCCATCGGCCAGCAGTACACCGACGCCGCGGCAGGGCATCAGCCGGTCATAGGCGCACGCCGTCGTCCACACCTCAACGTCATTGAGCAGAGTCACTTTTGGGGCACCTTTGGTAGTCCGATGGGAACTTTGCGGCCCGACCGCTGCGTGAACTCGACGGTCGGGTCGGCGACGTCGGGCGCGTTGACGAAGGATACGAACCTCGACAGCTTCTCCGGATCCTCGAGCACGCCCTTCCACTCACACGCGTATCCATCGATGTGCCGGGCGACGGCCGCCTCGAACTCGTCGGCCAGCCCCAGCGAGTCATCGCAGACGACATCGCGAAGGTGGTCCATGCCGCCCTCGAGACCCTCCACCCATGGCGCGGTGCGCTGCAGGCGGTCGGCGGTGCGGATGTAGAACATCAGGAAGCGGTCGATGTAGCGCACCAGTGTCTCGTCGTCGAGATCGCCCGCGAGCAGCTGGGCATGTTTGGGCGTCATGCCGCCGTTGCCGCCGACGTAGAGGTTCCAGCCGTTCTCGGTGGCAATGACACCGACATCCTTGCCGCGCGCCTCGGCGCATTCCCGCGCGCAGCCCGAGACACCCATCTTGATCTTGTGCGGTGCCCGCAGCCCGCGATAGCGCAGTTCGAGATTGATCGCCATCTGCACCGAATCCTGTTGCCCGTAGCGGCACCAGTCGCTGCCCACACAGCTCTTCACCGTCCGCAGCGCCTTGCCGTAGGCGTGTCCGGATTCCATGCCGCCCTCGACCAGCCGCCGCCAGATCTCGGGAAGCTGGTCCACCCGCGCCCCGAACATGTCGATGCGCTGTCCCCCGGTGATCTTGGTGTAGAGATCGAAATCCCTTGCGATCTCGCCGATCAGGATCAGCTGCGCGGGCGTGATGTCGCCGCCCGGCACCCGGGGCACGATCGAATAGCTGCCGTTCTTCTGGATGTTGGCCAGGAAGTGGTCGTTGCTGTCCTGCAGCGAGGCTTGTTCACCGTCGAGGATGTGTTCGGAACTCGTGGACGCCAGGATGGATGCGACAGCGGGTTTGCATATGTCGCAACCCTTTCCGGTGCCGAACCGCTCGATCAGGCCCGAGAAGGTGCGGACCGACTCCGACGGGCCGGCGGCCACGATCTCGAAAAGCTCCGCGCGCGATTGGCTGAAGTGTTCGCACAGCGCCTTGGACTGTTCGACACCCTCGGCCTCCAGAAGTTGCTTGAGCAGCGGTACGCACGAACCGCACGAGGTACCGGCCAGCGTGCACTTCTTCAGATCGGCGACATCGCAGCAGCCGCCCGCGATGGCCTCGCTGAGATCGCCCTTCGAGACGTTGTTACATGAGCAGATCTGCGCGGCGGCCGGCAGCGCACCGACGCCCAAACCGCCGCCGCCGTCGGAGTCGGCCGGTGCGATCAGCGCCAGCGCATCGCCGGGCAACTGTTCGCCCACCATCGGCCGCAGAATGCCGTACGCGGAAGCGTCCCCCACCAGAATGCCGCCCAGCAGGGTCTTCGCATCGTCGGAGAGCACCAGCTTGGCGTAGGTCTGGTTGACGGCGTCGTTGATCGCCACCTCGAGACAATCCGGGGTTGCGCCCATCGCATCGCCGAAGCTGGCCACGTCGACCCCGAGCAGTTTGAGCTTGGTCGACATATCGGCCTCGGGGAATTCGGCCTCCCCGCCCAACAGCCGGTCCGCCACCACCTCGGCACTGGTGTAGCCGGGACCGACCAGCCCATAGCAGCGGCCGTCGATCGCCGCGACTTCCCCGACCGCATAGATGCTGGAATCCACGGTGGCACAGGACAGGTCGGTCAGCACACCGCCACGGTCGGCGATCGCCAAGCCGGCGTCACGGGCCAGTTCGTCACGCGGTCGCACACCTGCCGCGAAGACCACCACGCCGGTGTCGATGAACGTGCCGTCGCTCAGCGTCACCCGCATCGAATCGTCGTCGGCCGTCCGGCGCACGGGCCGATTTCGTTGTGCCGGCGCAATACTGTCGGTGCCGACGCCGGTGTGCACGGTGATTCCCAGTTCGCCGATCATCCGGCCCAGCAGCGCTCCGCCGGCCTCGTCGAGCTGTTGGGCCATCAACCGCGGCGCCATTTCGACGACGTGTGCGTGCAGCCCGAACGAGCGCAATGCGTTGGCGGCCTCCAGGCCCAGCAGACCCCCACCGATGACCACCCCGACCGGCGCGCCGGCGTCCGCGGCGCGACGTGCGCTGGCGCGGATCGCGTCGAGGTCGTCGAGGGTGCGATACACGTGGCACGACGGCAGGTCGCGCCCGGGAACCGGAGGAACGAACGCATAGGAACCGGTGGCCAGTACGAGCGCGTCGTAGTCGACCCGATCGCCATCGGCGGTCAGCACCGCCTTGGCGTCCCGGTCGATGCCGGTCACGCGGCTGCCCAAGCGGGTTTCGACCAGGTCGTCGTCGGGATAGGCGTTTCCGGGTAGGGCCAGCTGCCCGCGATCCCAGTGGTCGGTGTATCCGGTGAGGCCGACGCGGTCGTACGCGGCGTCCGCTTCCTCGGCGAGCACCGTCACCCGCCATTGGCCGGCAGCGTCGCGCGAACGCAACGCCTCGACGAACCGGTGACCGACCATGCCGTGACCGACGACCACGACATTCCTTGAGGACTGCATGTCGCAGAGGTTAGGTAGTCGATATTGCCGCTATGTCGCCTCGTGTGAAGCGGCCATCACGGTGTGCTCACCGTGGCGGGACGCCGGGTGTGAGCGGGGCGGGAGGAGCAGCAGGAGGAGGGGGAAGCACGACGGGGTTGTCCTCGCTGGTCTCCACACTCGGCCTCGAATAGCTGGTCGTGGTCGTCGAGGACGTGGTGTACGTCGACGGGGTCGCCGACGAAGACGGGATCGACACCGTCTCGGGGACCTTCGACGAATCCGAGGTGCGCATCACCGCGTAGACAAGCAGCGCCACCAGGATCAGCACGGCCACGCCCCCACCCACCATGAGCGATCGCTGGTCGGCCCAGATCGGCTCGTCGTCGTCGGCCACGGCGCAATGCTATGCCCAGCGCTGCAGGATCTGTTGTGCGTTGGTGGACAGAGCGCGCTGCAGGAACGGGCCGAAGCTGATCCGGCCGACGCCGAGTGGTCCGAACGACGCGGGGTCGTCCTGATCGGGCAACGCGATCGCGTTGACGGGCAACGGGAGCTCAGAGGTCAAGCGGCGCAACGTGTCCGGCTCGTGACGGCCGACCGGATACAGCGAATCCGCGCCCGCGGACGCGGCTTCCGTCAACCGCGCGATCGCACGATCCACCCGGTCGGATTCGTCGCCGTCCGCCCGGATGAACAGGTCGGTGCGCGCATTGATGACCACGTGCACTCCGGCTTCATCGGCGGCCCTGCGCAGGGCGCCGACGAGTTCGGCGTGCTCGGTGGCAGAACGCAGCCGGCCGCCCTCGCTGTGCACCGTGTCCTCGATGTTCAGGCCGACCGCACCGGCGTCCAGCAGACCTTCGATCAGCCGCGTCGGCGCCTGGCCGTAGCCGGACTCGATGTCCACCGAAATGGGCACGTCGTTTCCCTCGATGGCTGCGGTGATCTGCTTGATCCGGGCCAGCACGTCCTCGAACGTCATGCCCTCCTGATCGCTCTTGCCGACCGAGTCGGCCAGCGGGTGGCTGCCGACAGTGAGTGCGGCAAACCCCGCATCGACGGCCAGCCTCGCCGACCAGGCATCCCACACCGTCGGCAGCACCACCGGGTTTCCGGGTTGGTGCAAGGCGAGCAGCTTGTTGGCGCGCTTCGCGAGGACCTGGTCAGGCATTGGGTAAACCTCCGGTTCAGACGTGATCTGTCTCACTACGTACTGCATGATGTGACTAGCGCCAGGTGTCGTAACGTGATGCCTGACACCCTTCAGCCCAAGGAGGTCACTTGTCCAGCACTACCGAACTCGCCGAGCTGCACGAGCTAATCGGAAGCCTGCGGCGGTGTGTCACGTCGCTCGCATCGAGGTACGGCGATAGCCCCGCCACGCGCCGGATCGTCAACGACGCCGAGCGGATCCTCAACGACATCGACCGTCTCGACATCGACGCCGAGGAATTGGAGTTGGCCCGCGGTGTGGTTCACCATCATCATGCCGGCGAGAGAATCTCGATCCCGGACACTGCGTACGACACCGACTTCTGGCGCGGTGTCGACGACGAGGGCCTGGGCGGCACGCGCTAGACGCGGGTCCACCCGACCGGGATACATCAACACCGAAAGGCAACAGTGAGCGCACCCACCGCCGACCGCAAGGCGACCGGCGTCTTTTCGCCGGGCCGTGCCGAGATTCCGCAGCGCACCCTGCGCACGGACAACTGGTTGAAGTCCCCCATATGGACGGACCTCGGGTTCGCGGCGTTCGTCATCTACGCGACGGTGCGGGCATTCCTACAGAACAACTACTACGTCGCCGAATACCACTATCTGACGCCGTTCTACTCACCGTGTGTCGTGAAGTGGAA
This sequence comes from uncultured Actinomycetota bacterium, assembly GCA_963843135.1. GTDB lineage: Bacteria > Actinomycetota > Actinomycetes > Mycobacteriales > Mycobacteriaceae > Mycobacterium. The sequence goes on along the minus strand of CAWJJA010000008.1, from coordinate 273,940 downwards.
CGAGGCCACGCAGTCAGGGTGCGTTCCCGAGGCCAGCCACTTCGGCCAGTTCCTACCCGACGTCTGGTGGCTGCCCTACGCGGCCGTCACGCTGCCGTTCCTTCTGCTGTTCCGGCTGACGTGCTACTACTACCGAGGCGCCTACTACCGCTCGGTGTGGCAGTCTCCGACCGCTTGCGCCGTGGCGGAGCCGCACGCGAAATATACTGGTGAGACGCGCTTCCCGTTGATCATCCAGAACACGCACCGCTACTTTTTCTACATCGCGGGCATCATCTCGATCATCAACACGTACGACGCGATCATCGCGTTCCAGTCGCCCTCGGGCTTCGGATTCGGTTTGGGCAACATCATTCTTGTCGTCAACGTGGTGATGCTGTGGGTGTACACGCTGTCGTGTCACTCCTGCCGCCATGTCGTCGGTGGCCGCCTCAAGCACTTCTCCAAACATCCTGTCCGGTACTGGATGTGGACACAGATCAGCAGGCTGAACACCCGGCACAAGCTGTACGCGTGGGTCACGCTGGGCACGCTGATGCTGACCGATTTCTACATCATGCTGGTGGCCAGCGGCACCATTTCTGACCTGCGATTTATTGGCTGACAAGCAGATTCGCGATTTAGTGAGGATTATCAATGGTTGAGGTCGAACGGCACTCCTACGACGTGGTCGTGATCGGTGCCGGCGGCGCGGGTTTGCGTGCGGTCATCGAAGCTCGGGAGCGCGGCTTGAAGGTGGCCGTGATCACCAAGTCGTTGTTCGGTAAGGCGCACACCGTGATGGCCGAGGGCGGCTGCGCCGCCGCGATGGGCAACGCGAACCCCAAGGACAACTGGCAGGTGCACTTCCGCGACACCATGCGTGGCGGCAAGTTCCTCAACAACTGGCGGATGGCCGAGTTGCACGCCAAAGAGGCTCCGGACCGCGTCTGGGAGCTGGAGACCTACGGTGCGCTTTTCGACCGCACCAAGGACGGGCGGATCAGCCAGCGCAACTTCGGCGGTCATACCTACCCGCGGCTCGCCCATGTCGGCGACCGCACCGGCCTTGAGATCATCCGCACCCTGCAGCAGAAGATCGTCTCGCTGCAGCAGGAGGACAAGGCGGAATTCGGTGACTATGAGGCGCGCATACGCGTCTTCCACGAATGCACAGTCACCGACCTGATCTTGGACAACGCCGCCGGTGAAAAAAGAGTGGCCGGCGCGTTCGGCTACTGGCGCGAGAGCGGCAATTTCGTCCTCTTCGAGACGCCTGCCGTAGTGATGGCCACCGGTGGCATCGGCAAGTCCTACAAGGTGACGTCCAACTCGTGGGAGTACACCGGCGACGGCCACGCCCTGGCGCTGCGGGCCGGCGCGACCCTGATCAACATGGAGTTCGTCCAGTTCCATCCGACAGGCATGGTGTGGCCGCCGAGCGTGAAGGGCATCCTCGTCACCGAGGGTGTGCGCGGTGACGGCGGAGTGTTGAAGAACTCCGAGGACAAGCGGTTCATGTTCGACTACATCCCGCCAGTGTTCAAGGGCCAGTACGCGGAGTCCGTCGAGGAAGCCGACCAGTGGCTCAAGGACAACGACTCAGCCCGTCGAACACCTGACCTGCTGCCGCGTGACGAAGTGGCCCGCGCCATCAACTCCGAGGTGAAGGCCGGCCGCGGCACGCCGCACGGCGGGGTGTTTCTCGACATCGCGTCGCGGCTGCCCGCCGAGGAGATCAAGCGTCGGCTTCCGTCGATGTATCACCAGTTCATGGAGCTCGCTGAGGTCGACATCACCAGGGAGCCCATGGAAGTCGGGCCGACGTGTCACTACGTCATGGGCGGCATCGAGGTCGATCCCGACACCGGCGCGGCCAAGACGCCCGGGTTGTTCGCTGCCGGTGAGTGCTCGGGCGGCATGCACGGGTCCAACCGCCTCGGCGGCAACTCGCTGTCCGACCTGCTGGTGTTCGGCAGGCGCGCGGGAATGGGGGCTGCCGACTACGTTCGCGGCCTGTCCGATAGGCCGAAGGTGTCCGAGGCGGCCGTCGACGACGCGGCCAAGCTGGCGCTGGCGCCGTTCGAGGGCCCGTCCAACGGGGACACGGCCGAGAATCCCTACACCCTGCAGCTCGACCTGCAGGACTCGATGAACACTCTGGTCGGCATCATCCGCAAGGCCGATGAAGTGTCCGACGCGATCGAGAAGCTCAAGGAGCTGCGGGAGCGCTACAAGCGCGTCCGGGTGGAGGGTGGCCGGCACTTCAATCCGGGCTGGCATCTGGCGATCGACCTGCGCAACATGCTCATCGTCAGCGAATGCATCGCCATGGCCGCGCTGGAACGCACCGAGAGCCGGGGCGGGCACACCCGCGACGACCATCCGTCCATGGACTCGACGTGGCGCAAGACGCTACTGGTGTGCCGCGCCGAAGGTGACGTGGTCGTCCCTGAGGTCACCATCACCCGCGAGGACCAGATCCCCATGCGCGAGGACCTGCTCGAGCTCATCGAGGTCGAGGAGCTGGAGAAGTACTTCACGTCCGAGGAACTCGCCAACCATTCGGCAAGGAGAGCCTGATGAGCTACCAAGCGAACATGCGGGTGTGGCGCGGCGATGAGAGCGGCGGCGACCTGCAGGACTACGCGGTCGAGGTCAACGAGGGCGAGGTGGTGCTCGACATCATCCACCGGCTGCAGCAGACACAGACCGGCGACCTTGCCGTGCGGTGGAACTGCAAGGCGGGCAAGTGCGGATCATGTTCGGCCGAGATCAACGGCCGGCCGCGCCTGATGTGCATGACGCGGATGTCGACGTTCGACGAGACCGAGACCATCACGGTCACGCCGCTGCGGGCGTTCCCCGTGATCCGCGACCTGGTCACCGACGTGTCCTTCAACTACGAGAAGGCCAGGGAGATCCCGTCGTTCACGCCGCCGAAGGACCTGCAGCCCGGCGAGTACCGGATGATGCAGGAGGACGTGAACCGGTCACAGGAGTTCCGTAAGTGCATCGAGTGCTTCCTGTGCCAGAACACCTGTCACGTGGTGCGTGATCACGAGGAGAACAAGAAGGCATTCTCGGGTCCGCGGTATCTGATGCGGCAGACCGAGCTCGACATGCACCCTCTGGACGTCCGGGAGAACCGGGCGGTGCAGGCGCAGGAAGAGAACGGCCTGGGCTTCTGCAACATCACCAAGTGCTGCACCGAGGTGTGCCCCGAGCACATCAAGATCACGGACAACGCGCTCATTCCGCTGAAGGAGCGCGCCGCCGATCGCAAGTACGACCCGGTGGTGTGGCTGGGAAACAAGCTCTTCCGGCGTTGAGTTAGCGACGTCCAGCGAGGTTGAGGTAGGCGCTCCCGCGGGTAGCCTTTCGTTAGCAGCTGAAGGTCGACGAAAGGCATCGCGATATGGGACATACCGACAGCATCAATGACATTCGCACCGCTATTCGCGAGCTGACTGCCCGCGCCGAGCTGGCCAGGAAAGAGGGTCGGCCGACCGATGCCGACGAGATCGAAGCGCGTATCGCGGCGAAACGCGAGGAACTCGGCGAACGCCCCTAAGCGCCCAGACGCCGAAACGTGCTGCGGTGGAACACGATCGGCGATACATCGTCGTGCACGGTGATCTCGCTGACTCGCAGGATGACGATGGTGTGATCCCCCGCCGGGATCAACTGTTCGATCGCGCTCTCCAACCACACACTGGTGCCCCCCACGAATACGGCGCCCGACTCCCGCGAGTGCGTATCGAGGCCGGCGAAGCGGTCGCCGGTCTTGGCCGCCAACGCGCGCGCAGCGGCATCGTGCGCCTCACCGAGCAGACTGATACCCAGGTGGGGCAGGTCCGCCAGCTTCGGCCATGTCTCCGAGGTGTTCTGCACACAGAAGGACACGAGCGGCGGATCGAGCGACACGGGTACGAAGGTGCTCGCCGCCAGGCCCACCCGAACACCGTCGACCTCGGCGGCAATAGCGATGACGCCGGACGGGAAATGCCCGAACGCTTCCCGCAGCGACGTGGGGCTCAGATCGTTATCGCTCATCGACTCCATTTTCACATGTATCCAGCCGGCGCAGAACAACTAGCCGAGCCCGGGCGGCGGGTTTGGCGCCTCGCCTGGCTGTCGCTTCGGATGTGAGGCTCTTCACGCTAGCGTTAATTATCGATAGATTGGTCATCTCGTCGAATGACGTTGCTGCGTCCGGTGCTTAGCAGGCGCCCGCCGATCGAATGCGCGTCGCAGCCAATGTCTAGCCACTGCCGTCGACACGGAAAATCTTGATGACCGATAACCAAGCTCCAAATGAGAACATCGCAGGCGCGACGCCCGCCATGGGCCGTTCGCTCGGAGCGTTGGACGGTCTGAACTTCTTCCTGGCCGATGTTCAATCGGGGCTGGGGCCGTTCCTGGGCATCTATCTACTCACCGTGCCCGGCTGGAACCCGGCCGACATCGGGTTGGTGTTGACCGTCGGCGGTCTCGTCGGCCTCGTCGTGCAGACACCGGTCGGCGCCCTGATCGATAAGACATCCCACAAGCGCAGCCTGATCATCGTCGCGGCGGTCGCGACCGCGGCCGGAGCCTTCATGATCACCGTGCAGCCCAGCTACTCGGTGATCACCGCCGCGCAAATCGTCACCGGCGTCGCCGGCACAGTATTCGCACCGGCCATCGCCGCGGTCGCGCTGGGCCTGGTGGGCGCCGCGGCCTACACCTACCGCACCGGACGGATGCAGGCGTTCAACCACGCAGGAAATGTGGTCGGGGCCATCGTCTTCGGCCTGGCGGGCTACTTCATCACCATAAAAGCCGGATTCTGGTTTGCCGCCGGGACCGCCATCCTGGTCGTGATCACGACCCTGATGATCAATCCGCGGCTGATCGACAACGACGTGGCCCGCGGCCTCGTCGTCGGCGGACCAGGGACGGAAGCCGGGTACAAGAAACCCTCCGGTTTCAAAGTCCTGCTGGAATCCCGTCCGCTGTTGGCGGTGTGTGCGGCAACGCTGTTGTGGCAGCTCGCCAATGGCGCGATGTTGCCGCTGACCGGGCAGGAACTGGCGCTGGAGAACGTGCGGATGGGCACCCTCTACCAGGCCGCGTTGATCATCGTCGCGCAGCTGGTGATGATCCCCATGGCCATCATGGTCGCCAAGAAAGGGAAGGAGTGGGGCCGCAAGCCCATCTTCCTCGCCGCCTTCATCGTCCTGCCGATTCGCGGTGTGCTGTTCACCGCCTGGGACCACCCCCTCTACATCATCTCCATTCAGATCCTGGACGGCATCGGAGCGGGCATCTTCGGAGCGATGTTCGTCCTGGTGATCGCTGATCTCACCCGGGGCACCGGACACTTCAACCTCGCACTCGGTGCGGCCACTACCGTGCAGGGCATCGGGGCCGCGCTGAGTCCCACCCTCGCCGGCGTCGTCGCGGTGGCCGCGGGGTTCCACGTCGCACTGTTCGTACTTGCCGGGGTTGCGGTCCTCGCCCTCGTCGTGTTCGTCATCGGCGTACCCGAGACCGCGAATATCACTGCTGACGTTCCAGGGTCATTGGACAGCCCGCGGCCGGAGCGGAGCTGACTCAGCCGCCCTCGGGCGGCGGCGGGATCGATTCCAGATCGGGCACGGCGTCTGGCCAGATCAGCAGAACGGCACACGGTGCATGATCGACGACGAAGCGGGTGTGATGTCCCAGGCTGTGCGGTCCCAGCCGGGAATGGTCCCCGTCGCGGACGCACACCAACAGGTCGGCACCTTCACATGCCGCCACAACTTCACGTTCCACCCGCCCGACGCGCACCACGGGATCGGCGTCGCGTCCGAGGCGGAGCTGTGCGGCCCTCAGCAATTCCGATGCCGCCTCGCGTGCGGTGGCCTCGATCAGGGTGCCGGGGTCGCGGTCCCGCATGCCGCGGCCCAGCAGCCCACCGAATGCGCCGTGCACCGCCTCGCTGACCTGGCTGTCGACGACATAGAGCAGCGCTGTTTCGGTAGCCGATGCGGTGGCACCCAGGGCGCTGGCGGCGTCCACAGCGGCTTCCCACGTTCCGTCGGTCAGCCACAGAACGACGCGTCTCGTCATGACAACCATCCTTGCCGCAGGGTCAAGCTCAGCCAGAGTGCACCCACGCCCGTCACCAATCCCAGCGGCACGGTCAACACGCCCAGACGAAGGAACTCGGTCAGCGTCGGCGCTGCATTGCGACCGGCCAGCACACGGCGCCACAGCAGGGTGGCCAGCGACCCCACATAGGTCAGGTTCGGCCCGACGTTCACCCCGATCAACATGGCCAGCACCAGGCCGGGGTGCGCACTCGCCCCGAGCGCACCGAGCATCACCAGCGTGGCCGGCAGGTTGTTCACCACGTTCGCCAAGACCGCCGCCAGCGCCGCCACCACCAGCAACCCGATGAAGGTGGGCGCCGTCGGGAGAAGTGCTGTCAGGGCGTTGCCGAGTCCGTGTCCCGTCACCCCGGCGACCACGATCGCCAACGCGAAGACAAACAGACAGAACAGCGGTGAGGCTTCTCGCACCAGCGTCGACACGGCGATTTCACGCCGTGCCAACGCCGGGCCAGCGAGCGCCGCCGCACCGGCGACGGCCACCCATACCGGTTCGATCCCGGCGAATTCTCCGGTGCCGAATCCGATGAGCGTCGCCGCCAGCACGAACAACGCGAACGTTGGCGCCGGCTGTTGAGGTCTGGTTTGCGGGTCGGGCGGCCTCGGCGCAACCGACAGATCGGTGCGGAAAAAGTAGCGGAACACCGCGTACTCGACCGCGATGACGGCAAGCCACGGCAGCCCCATCACCGCCGCGAAAGACAGGAATGGCAGGCCGGTCGCGGAAAACGCCAGCAAGTTGGTCAGGTTGGACACGGGCAGCAATGTGGACGCAGAGTTCGCCAAGTGTGTGCACGCGTACACGTGCGGCTTGGTCCGCAATCCCAGGCCGACGGCGGTTCCGAACACCACCGGCGTCAGCAGCACCACCGTGGCGTCCAGGCTCAGCACCGCGGTGGTGACGGCTGCGGCGACGAAAACGGAGCGCAACAGCCGAACAGGCTGTCCTCCCGAGATGGTCGCGAGCCGCGTCCCCAGCCAGCTGAAGACCCCGGCGCGATCGGCCAGATGGGCCAGGACCAGGATGGCTGCGAGGAAGCCGACGGTCGGTCCCAGGGTGCGCAGCTGTTCGGCCGCCGCCGCCGGTGTCACGATCCCCAGCGCGACGACAATCGCTGCTGCCGGAATGGCCAACGCCGCCTCGGGCAGCCCACGGGGCTGCAGCATGGCGAACAGCAGCACGCCCGCGAGCAGCACCAGGGCGACAACTTCGGCCGCAATCCCGCTCATCACACCCGCCTCACGTCGGCGATGACCCGCATGACTCGGTCCTGGGCGGGCCTCGGCAGCGCAGCCTGAGTCAGTCGGCCCAGCGCTGGGCTTCCACCTCGGGGGGACGACACGTCTGCAACGGAACGTCGAGACCGTCGTAGATGCCGGGCTTCTGCGTGGACAGCCAGTCCAGCGCACCGAGCAGCCGGTTGGCCGCAGTGGTGTTGCCGCCGTCAGCGCGGGTGCCGCCGGGCACGTCGGCACGACTGGTGAGGGTCAGCTCGGGGTCGCCGTGCACGATCACCCGGTGGTCGCCCACACCCTCGTCGGGATATGGCCAATCGGGCGCGCATGACTCGTGGATGCGGGTGATGTGGTCGATCACGATGCGCTCGCGGCCGCCCGACTTGCCGATCACCTTCAGCCAGAAAGCACCCTGAGTGCCCTTCTCGAACCGTCCCATGACGGTGTCGACGGACTCCTCCAACGGCCGGCGCTCGACCTCCTCGGTGATCTCGTCGATCTCGAGGCCGAGGCCGCGTCCGATGAGCCGAAGGTTGCCGCCCCACACCATCGTCGGTATGGACGGCAACAGCATCATCGGCACTTCATCCATCGAGCCGCCGAAACCACACGACACCTTGACCGCGTACGGCTGGTCGTATGTGGAGTAGTCGAAGATCTCCTGACAGTGGATCGATTGAATCCGCGTGCACAACCCGGCGGCGATGACGGCCAGCGCGTCGTTACCCCAGCCGGGATCCACCCCGCTCACGAGCAGGGTCGAGCCGCCCTCCTCGGCGGCTGAAGTCAAACGCTCGACCCATTCCGGGGGCGCCGAGCGCGGGTCGTAGAGCGAGTAAAGCGACGGCGTGACGACGTGCGAACCGGCGCGCAGGCACCGTTCGATGTCGTTGACCGCATCGTCGGGACGAATGTCGCCGGACGCCATGTAGGCCACCGCATCGCAGTCCGCCAATGCCGCGTCGACGTCGGTGGTCGCCGTGATACCGGTCGGCTGGTCCAGGCCGGCGAACGTCGACGCGTCCCTGCCCACCTTGTCCGGCGTCGACGTGATCACACCCGACAGCTGCAAACCGGGAAAGGCCACCGTGCTCCGAATCGCCGTAGCCCCCATATTGCCTGTTCCCCACACTGCGACTCGAAGCACGCGATCACCCTAGCCCGCCGCCCCGTGACGAGTTTCACAGTGCCTCGAAAGCGGCCCGAAAGTGCGTGTCAACTGCACGTATGCGCTCCCGACCAACCAGCCGGTTGCTTAGGTCGTGGAAATTGCTCGCGACCGCTTTGTGTTGAAGTTACTGAACGGTATAGTTGGCATCAGTTACTGGTGGGTAACTTAGGAAAAAGTACCCAACCGCAAGTGGCATTCTCGATGAGGAGGAACAGTGAGCCACTATAAGAGCAACGTACGTGACCAGGAATTCAACCTGTTCGAGGTCTTCGGGCTCGACAAGGTTCTCGGTACTGGCGACTACGCCGATATCGATGTGGACACCGCCCGCGAAATGCTCGGCGAAATGGCGAAACTGGCCGCTGGGCCGATCGCCGAATCGTTCGCCGACGCGGATCGCAATCCCCCGGTGTTCGACCCCAAGACGCATACCGTGACGCTGCCCGAGTCGTTCAAGAAGTCGATGCGGGTGATGTTCGACGGCGGCTGGGACAAGGTCGGCGTGCTCGAGGAACTCGGCGGCATGCCGATGCCCCGCTCGCTGCAGTGGGCCCTGATCGAGCACATCCTTGGCGCGAACCCGGCGGCGTACATGTACGCGATGGGCTCGGGCATGGCCGAGATCTTCTATAAGAACGGCACCGACGAGCAGAAGAAGTGGGCCGTATTGGCCGCCGAGCGCGGTTGGGGCGCCACCATGGTGCTGACCGAGCCCGACGCGGGCTCCGACGTCGGCGCCGGCCGCACCAAGGCCGTGCAGCAGGCCGACGGCACCTGGCACATCGACGGCGTCAAGCGCTTCATCACCTCGGGCGACTCCGACGACCTGTTCGAGAACATCATGCATCTGGTTCTGGCCCGCCCCGAGGGCGCCGGGCCTGGCACCAAGGGGTTGTCGCTGTTCTTCGTGCCGAAGTTCCACTTCGATCCCGAGACCGGCGAGCCCGGTGAGCGCAACGGTGTGTTCGTCACCAACGTCGAGCACAAGATGGGCCTCAAGGTCTCTGCGACCTGCGAGCTCTCGTTCGGCCAGCACGACACTCCCGCCGTCGGCTGGCTCGTCGGCGAGGTGCACGACGGTATCGCGCAGATGTTCGATGTCATCGAGCAGGCTCGAATGATGGTGGGCACCAAGGCTATTGCGACACTGTCGACCGGATACCTCAACGCGCTCGAGTACGCAAAGGAGCGCGTGCAGGGTGCTGACATGACGCAGATGACCGACAAGACGGCGCCGCGCGTGACCATCACGCACCACCCCGATGTGCGTCGTTCGCTGATGACCCAGAAGGCATACGCCGAGGGTCTGCGCGCGCTGTACCTCTACACGGCGACCTATCAGGACACCGCGGTGGCCAAGACCGTGCACGACATCGACGCCGAGCTGGCGGTAAGGGTCAACGACCTGCTGCTGCCGATCGTCAAGGGTGTCGGTTCTGAGCAGGCCTACGCCAAGCTGACCGAGAGCCTGCAGACCTTCGGTGGTTCTGGCTTCCTGCAGGACTACCCGATCGAGCAGTACATTCGCGACGCCAAGATCGACTCGCTGTACGAGGGCACCACCGCCATCCAGGCGCAGGACTTCTTCTTCCGCAAGATCGTCCGCGACAAGGGTGCGGCGCTGGCGCACGTGGCAGGGCAGGTCGAGCAGTTCGTCAAGAACGAGTCCGGTAACGGCCGGCTCAAGGCCGAACGCGCACTGCTGGCGACCGCGCTGGAGGATGTGCAGGCCATGGCGGCATCGCTGACCGGCTACCTGATGGCCGCTCAGGAGAACCCGGCCGAGCTCTACAAGGTCGGCCTCGGTTCGGTGCGCTTCCTGATGAGCGTCGGCGATCTGATGATCGGCTGGCTGCTCGCCAAGCAGGCCGCCGTGGCGATCGAAGCGCTCGACAACGGCGCAAGCGGTGCCGACCGGGCGTTCTACGAGGGCAAGGTCGGCGTGGCGTCGTTCTTCGCAAAGAACATGCTGCCGCTGCTGACCAGCACGCGCCAGATCGTCGAGAATCTCGACAACGATGTGATGGAACTGGACGAGGCGGCCTTCTAGAGAACCTCCTGCCGCTTGAAGAACCAAAGCGCCCCCGGACTCTTCCCGGGGGCGTTTTGCATGTCGCGTCAGGTCGAAATCGACGTTTTGAACTCAAGCGAGAGGACGCCTGCGGAACGTGGATTTCGACGAGCGCGGAGCCAACCCCCAGGCAAAAAGGGCGGGTTCGGGAGGACTTCTAGGTGCGTCTCATTGGTCTCGCGCGTCCGGCTTTCAACCCTTATGCCGGCTCTTCGGAATTTGTCACTCCCGAACCCGTCGTGAGATCGACCGTACGCCTGTGACGACCGTCACACAAGGGAGTTTTCGGCACTCAGGACTGCTTGGTCAGCAGCAGTGCTCTGGTGCGTGCGCGCACCTCCGGCGAGGAGTCGAAGATGGATGCGGTGAACTCGTCGACACCTGCCGCACTCAGTTCGTCGAGGCGCTGCGAGACCGTCTGCTCGTCACCGATGATCGCCGCATCCTCGGGGCCGGCATAGCCCTCGCGATCGAGCATCGCGCGATAGGACGGTAGCGACCCGTAGACCGAAAACTCCTGTGCGGCCTGCTTTCGCGCCCCGTCGACGTCGTCGGTCACGGCGATCGGCAGCGACGCCGCCACCCGCACGGCCGACTCCTGGCGCCCCGCCTCGAGCGCAGCTCCGCGCAATGTCGGCACGATGTGTTCGGCAAGGGTCTTGGGCCCGGTCATCCAGGTCAGCGTCCCGGCCGTGCGCCGTCCGGCCAGCCGCAGCATCTGCGGACCCAGCGCGGCGAGATACACGTCCGGCGCGGGTGCGCCGGGAATCTGCAACGCTCCGCGCGTCGTCCAGAATTCGCCGGTCGAATCGGCGGACTCGCCCGCCAGCAGCGGCTGCAGGCCGTCGAGGTACTCACGCATCTGGCGCACCGCCCGGTCCCACGAAATACCCCACACCCCCTCGACGACCAAGCGGTGACTCATGCCGATGCCGAGCGAGAACCGGCCGCCGCCGATCAGGCTGAGCGTGAGCGCACGCTGGGCCAGCTGCATCGGATGCTGCACCTGGATGGGGATGACGGCCGATCCCAGCTCGATGCCGTCGACCTCGCGGAGCGCGATCCCGAGAGCGATGGGCAGGTCGACGTCGTAGGGAAGCTGGGCCATCCACACCCTGCGGAACCCCTCGTCGCGGAGCTTGGCGAGGTTGCGCACGAGGGCGTCGACCGGGGCCGGGCCTGCGGCGTTCAGTCCGACGATGGACAAGCTGATCTTCATACGCCCATCGAAGCACGCGCCGGCGGCGAGCCTGCCCCCGTCGACGAGAGATGGCCGAACATACTTTGGCCATGACGACCGAACTCGCCCGGCTGCAGCACTTCGGTCCCAACTGGTTCGCGTCGGTGATGGGAACCGGCATCGTGGCGACGGCCGGGGTCACGTTGCCGGTACATGTGCCAGGGCTGCACGTGTTCTCGCGGCTGGTGTGGGTGGTCGCGTCGGTGCTGCTGATCCTTCTGATCGTCGCGGTGACGATCCAGTGGGCCCGGCATCCGACGGTGGCTCGCGGACATGTGCGCAATCCGCAGATGACGCACTTCTACGGCGCCGCGCCGATGGCACTGATGACCGTCGGGTCGGGCGCGCTGTTGGTCGGTAAGGATCTGATCGGCGAGCGCATCGCGGTGGACCTGGCGTGGGTGTTGTGGACGACGGGCACGATCGGCGGACTGTTCACCGCCGCGACGATCCCGTTCCTGATGTTCACCCAACTCAACGTCGAACCGGACGCCGCCTTCGGTGGCTGGCTGATGCCGGTAGTGCCACCGATGGTGTCCGCCGCATCGGGTGCGCTGCTGATCCCTCACATGGCGCCGGGCACCGGCCGCACGACCATGCTCTACGGCTGCTATGCGATGTTCGGACTGTCCCTGGTGGCCGCGCTGATCATCATCTCGATGATCTGGAGCAGGCTCGCCCTGTACGGCACGTCGGGCACGACCCGGGTGCCGACGCTGTGGATCGTGCTCGGCCCACTGGGTCAGGGCATCACCGCCGCCGGTCTGCTCGGCGCGAATGCGGCGCTGGCCGTGCGGCCGGAACTGGCGAGCGCGATGAATGTGTTCGCCGTCCTGTTCGGCGTGCCCGTGTGGGGGTTCGCGCTGCTGTGGATCGTGCTGGCGACCGAACTCACGGTCCGCACCCTGCGGCGCGGTATGCCGTTCGCGTTGACCTGGTGGAGCCTGACCTTCCCAGTGGGCACATTCGTCACGGGCACCACACAACTGGCGAACCACACCGGGCTGCCCGCATTCCGGGTGGCCGCCACCGTCGCCTACCTCGCGCTGCTGGGCACCTGGGGACTGGTCGCTGTGCAAACCGCTCGCGGCAGCCTCGGTGGAGGACTGTTCACTCCGCCCCCGGCCGCCGGGCCGATCAAGGCCAAGAAAGATCCGCCGCCGAACCCCTCAGTCGGCGGCAAGTTTTAGAGCCCCGTGCTGACGTCGGGTCGGGGGGTCAGACGTCAACACGGAGCTATCCGGTGTATCGACGGCTCCCGCGGCGCCGTTACACACCTGACCGAACGAGGTTCGGGGCCTGGGGCTACGCCGCACCGGCTGAATGTCGGCTCACGCCTCCAGGATCGCCGCGACGCCCTGGCCGCCTGCCGCGCAGATCGAGATCAAACCGCGCGCCGGACGGCCGGTCTCTTTCTTCTTCTCGGCCAGTTGCTTGGCCAGCTGGGCGACGATGCGCCCGCCGGTCGCCGCGAACGGATGGCCCGCTGCCAGCGACGAACCGTTGACGTTGAGCTTGGATCGATCGATGCTGCCCAATGCCTTGTCCAGGCCGAGCCGCTCCTTGCAGTACTCCTCGGAGTCCCACGCCGCCAGCGTGGCGAGGACGACCGACGCGAACGCCTCGTGGATCTCGTAGTAGTCGAAGTCCTGCAGGCTCAGACCGTTTCGCGCCAGCAGCCGCGGCACCGCGTAGGTGGGCGCCATCAACAGGCCGTCTTCGCCGTTGACGTAGTCCACGGCCGCGGTCTCGCCGTCGACGAAATACGCCAGCGGCTCGATCGAATGCGCGGCCGCCCACTCGTCGGTCGCCAGCAGCGCCACCGACGCACCGTCGGTCAGCGGGGTCGAGTTGCCCGCGGTCATCGTCGCGTCGCCGGCCTTGACTCCGAACACGGGCTTGAGGGTGGCGAGCTTCTCCGCCGACGAATCGGCCCGCAGGTTGTTGTCCCGGTAGACGCCGAGGAATCCGGTGACGAGGTCGTCGAAGAATCCGCGGTCATATGCCGCGGCCATGTTGCGGTGGCTGGCGGCGGCCAGCTCATCCTGATCGACCCGCTTGACACCCATCTTCTTGGCGGTGATCGCTGCGTGCTCACCCATCGACATTCCGGTGCGCGGCTCGCTGTTGACCGGGATCTCCACGCCGATCGCGGCGGGCAGCTTGCCGACCAGCTTGAGCCGGTCGATGTTGGACTTGCTGCGCCGCAGCCCGAGCAGCACGCGGCGCAGATCGTCGCCGAAGGCGATCGGGGCGTCCGAAGCGGTGTCGACCCCGCCCGCGGCGGCCACCTCATAGCGGCCGGCGGCGATTCCGTCGGCGGCGGCGATGGTCGCCTGCAATCCCGTCCCGCAGGCCTGCTGGATGTCGAACGCGGGCGTGTACGACGACAGCGAGCTGCCGAGAACGCATTCGCGCATCAGGTTGAAGTCGCGGCTGTGCTTGAGCACCGCGCCACCGATCACCGCGCCGAGCGTCTGGCCGGCCAGGTTGTACCGGTCGATGAGGCCGTCCAGCGCGGCGGTGAACATGTCCTGGTTGGAGGCGTTTGCGTAGGCGCCATCCGAACGTGCGAAGGGAATTCTGTTGCCGCCGAGAATTGCGGCCCGTCGGCGGGTATCACTAGCCATGAGACCCATAGTACCCACCCTTCTTACTCTGGAGTAAGTTCGTCCCCATGGCTACCGATCTGTACTCACAAATCGTCCATTCGGCGCCCGGATCGTTCCTCGCCAAGCAGCTCGGCGTCCCGCAGCCCGAGACGCTGCGTCGCTACCGGGCGGGCGATCCGCCGCTGGCCGGCACGCTGCTGATCGGCGGCGACGGCCGCGTCGTGGAACCCCTACGGACCGCGCTGTCCGAGGACTACGACGTGGTGTCCAACAATCTCGGTGGCCGCTGGGCCGACTCGTTCGGCGGGCTGGTGTACGACGCCACCGGCATCACCGAACCCGTGCAGCTCAAAGGGTTGTACAAGTTCTTCACCCCGCTGCTGCGCAATCTCGGACCGTCGGGACGGATCGTCGTCATCGGCACCACACCCGACGACACCGGCAGCTCAGGAGAACGCATTGCGCAGCGCGCGCTCGAGGGGTTCACGCGCTCGCTCGGCAAGGAAGTGCGGCGCGGCGCCACCGTGAACCTGGTGTACCTGGCGGCCGACGCGAAACCGGCCGCGACCGGACTCGAGTCGACGCTGCGGTTCCTGCTGTCGGGGAAGTCCGCCTATGTCGACGGCCAGGTGTTCCGGGTCGGCGCCGCCGATTCGACGCCGCCCGCGGACTGGGACCGGCCACTGGACGGCAAGATCGCATTGGTGACCGGCGCCGCGCGCGGTATCGGCGCCACCATCGCCGAGGTGTTCGCGCGTGACGGCGCCAGCGTGGTCGTGGTGGACGTGGAGGGCGCCAACGAGGACCTCGGCAACGTCGCCGCCAAAGTCGGCGCGACGGCGCTCACGCTCGACGTCACCGCCGACGACGCGGTGGACCGGATCGCCGAGCACATGCGCGAGCACTACCACTCCTCGGCGCTCGACATCCTCGTCAACAATGCCGGTATCACCCGCGACAAGCTCCTCGCCAACATGGACGAAGCTCGCTGGGATTCTGTCATCGCCGTCAATCTCCTTGCCCCGCTTCGGCTTACCGAAGGGCTCGTCGGCAACGGAACTCTCGGCGAGGGCGGCAGAGTGGTCGGGTTGTCCTCGATGGCCGGCATCGCAGGCAACCGCGGACAGACGAACTACGGGGCGACCAAGGCGGGCATGATCGGGCTGACCGACGCACTGTCATCGGCGTATTCCGACGCGGGCATCACCGTCAACGCCGTCGCACCCGGCTTCATCGAGACCAAGATGACCGAGGCCATGCCGCTGGCAACACGTGAGGTGGCCCGCAGGCTCAACTCGCTGAACCAGGGTGGCCAGCCGGTCGACGTCGCGGAGACCATCGCCTACTTCGCCAGCCCCGCATCCAATGCCGTCACCGGCAACACCATTCGGGTGTGCGGCCAGGCCATGCTGGGGGCCTAGGGTGACCCAGCCGTCGGGCATGAGAAACCTGCTGCGTGCCGCAGCGGGCGCGCTGCCGTTCGTGCCCCGCAGCGAGACGCTGCCGGACCGCACGCTCACCGTCGAGGATCTGCAGATCGACAGCGCGAATGTAGCGGCGTACGCGGCGGTGACCGGACTGCGCTTCGGCGACGCGGTGCCCCTGACGTATCCTTTCGCATTCACGTTCCCGACTGTCATGTCGTTGGTCACCGGATTCGATTTCCCCTTCGCCGCAATGGGTTCGGTACACATCGAGAACCACATCACGCAATACCGCCCGATCCTGGTGACGGACAGGGTCTCGGCGAAGGTGCACGCGGAGAACATTCGTGAGCACCGCCGGGGCCTGCTCGTCGACATCGTCACCGACGTCAACGTCGGCAACGAGAAGGCCTGGCATCAGGTGACGACGTTCCTGCATCAGCAGAAGACCAGCCTGTCCGATGAACCGAAGCCCCCGCCGCAGAAGCAGACCAAACTCGGGCAGCCGAACGCGCTGCTGCGCATCACGCCCGGCCAGATCCGCCACTACGCATCCGTCGGCGGCGACCACAACCCGATTCACACCAACCCGATCGCGGCCAAATTGTTCGGCTTCCCTTCGGTCATCGCACACGGGATGTTCAGCGCCGCAGCGGTTCTGGCGAACATCGAGGGTCAGCTTCCAGATGCGGTGAAGTACTCTGTGCGCTTCGCCAAGCCGGTGGTGCTGCCCGCGCGCGCCGGACTCTACGTCGACCGCCTCACCGACGGGTGGGAGCTCACGCTGCGCCACGCGAGTAACGGCGACCCGCATCTCAAGGGGACGGTGACTTCGCTCTAGCTGGCGGTGGCGGCGCGCGCTTCCTTGTCGGACTGCCTGCCCTTCAGGCCTCGCCAGAACAGGTTGATCATCAGTTCGGCGGCCTCGTCG
The DNA here is from genome assembly GCA_963843135.1 of uncultured Actinomycetota bacterium. Taxonomy (GTDB): domain Bacteria; phylum Actinomycetota; class Actinomycetes; order Mycobacteriales; family Mycobacteriaceae; genus Mycobacterium. The sequence continues at coordinate 257,136 of CAWJJA010000008.1, read as the reverse complement.
ACGCCGGCGTCGCCGGTGCTCACTCGCGCGGCAATGGCCTCGCCCGCACCCACCAGCGCGACGGCCATCATATTGAAGTCGGTGTCCGGCTCCGGATTTCGCGTACCGGACTGCAGAAGCCCGCCGACGAGTTCGATGATCCGCTCCCGACCCTCGCGTACGGTGTGGGCGAACGCCTGCGAGCTGGTGGCCTGGTTGTAGAGCACCATCCACGATGCCCGATTGGCGTCGATGTAGGTCAGGAACGCCAGGACGGCGGTGCGCAGTAGGTCTTTGGGGCTCTGCTTGAAGTCGATCTTGTCGCGGACATCCTCGACGAAGCGCGACAGCTCACGGTCGAGGCACGCGCCGAACAGCTCCTCCTTGGAGCCGTAGTACAGGTAGAGCATGGGTTTGGAGATCTTGGCCTCGGCCGCGATGGCATCCATCGATGTCTCGTGATAGCCGTTCACGGAGAAAATCTGCACAGCGGCATCGAGCATCTGCTGCTCACGCACCGCACGTGGTAAGCGCTTCGTCCCACCCGCCATTACTCAAGCGTAAGCAATAAGCGAACCGCGAGCGTCGGCAACGTGACTCCTGCCCAATTTCAGCACCGTTGATTGGGCCCCTTGACCGCGGCCATCCGCAGCACCGAAGCATCGACCTGGGGCATCGACAGTTCGCCTGCCGCGACCGCCTTCTCCAGCCGATCCAGTACAGCGGGCACCTCCGTGGTGGTAACCCACAGCGCGGTGTCGGCACCGGCCTGCAATCCGCGCAGGGCGGCATCGGGGACCCCGAGGCGATCGGAGATCGCCTGCATCGACGACAGATCATCGGTGAAGACGGGGCCGTTGAACGGAGGCCCCCCGTAGCCACCGGAGCGCAGCAGCGCGTAGGCGCTCGGGCTCAGGCTGGCCGGTTCGTTGCCGGTGAGTCCGGGAACCTGCATGTGACCGATCATCACACCGACCGGCAGCTGGGCGTCCAGCGTGCGGTACGGAACCAGGTCCGAGTTCTGCAGGTCGGCGATCGGCGGGGTCGTGACACTGCCGGTATGCGAGTCACCCGACCCGTTCCCGTGCCCCGGGAAGTGTTTGAGCACCGGCAACAGTCCGGCGTCGCGCAGGCCGCGGGCGTACGCGCCCGCGTAGTCGGTGACCACAGCCGGGTCCTTGCCGAAGGACCGGTCACCGATCACGGTGTCATCCGGCGCGTCGGAGACGTCGACCACCGGCGCGAAGTCGATCGTGATGCCCAGGCCCCGCATCGCCTGGCCCCGTTGCAGCGCGATCGCGTACACCTGCTCGGGCGTCTGGGTTTGCGCCAGCACCCTCGCCGACGGCTGGGTGCCGATCACCGAGGACAGCCGCGACACCCGGCCGCCCTCCTCGTCGACGCTGACCGCCAGTGGCAATGGGGCCGCCGAGTTCGCGATGTCTTTCAGCGAGCCGTCGGACACCATCGACAGGTCGGTCCAGCTGCCGATCATGATGCCGCCGACGTGGTGCGACTCGACGACGGATCGGGCGTCGGCCGCGTCGTTCACGCCGACCATCAGCAGCTGTGCCAACTTGTCGCGGGTCGACAGCTGCGACAGCAGAGCAGGCCCTTCGCCGCACGCGGGGTGCGGAATGAGCACGGGAGCCTCTGGCGCGGACGTCGCCGCCATCGAGGGGGTCGGGGCCTGCTGATCCGCCCCGGTCGAGCAGGCGGACACCAGCGCGGGCAGTGCCATGGCCGCGCATAGGGCGCGCAGCCCCGCACCAATTGAAACCATGGGCCCCGAGACTAGTGGGAAACGAATCCGCATTCGATCCCTCGGTCGGCAGGCGCCCGAAGACGCGCTCGAGGGCGGGCAGGGCAAATATTGTCTGCTACTTTGGCCGAATGGATCGGTTTCTCGTGCCCGCCGCGGCCAGCATCGTTGTCGGCCTGCTGCTGGGGGCGGCCGCCGTATTCGGGGTGACGCTGATGGTGCAACAGGACAACAGGGCTCCGCTGCAGGCTGGCGATCCGGCGTCATCGGTGCTCAACAGGGTTGAGTACGGCGACAGAAGTTAACGAGTCCACGCCGCTGTCGCGGCGTTGGCTATGGGTGGTCGCCGCGGCGGCGCTGATCCTGACGTTCCTCCAGTCACCCGGACAGATCTCACCCGACACCAAGCTCGATCTGACCGCCAACCCGCTGCGGTTCCTGTCTCGCGCCTTCAGCCTGTGGAACAGCGAACTGCCGTTCGGGCAGGCGCAGAACCAGGCCTACGGCTATCTCTTTCCCCACGGCACCTTCTTTGTCGCCGGTGACGTGCTCGGGCTACCCGACTGGGTGACCCAGCGGCTGTGGTGGGCGCTGCTGCTGGTGGTCGGCTTCTGGGGATTTCTGCGCGTCGCCGAAGCTCTGAACGACGGGCGGGGCATCGGCACCACCACGTCGCGGGTGATCGCCGGCGCCGCCTTCGCATTGTCTCCGCGGGTGCTGACCACCATCGGAGCGATCTCCTCGGAGACGCTGCCGATGATGCTGGCGCCGTGGGTGTTCCTGCCGGTGATACTCGCCCTGCGCGGTGCGGGCGCGACCGCAGCAGTGGGAACGAAGGCGGGATCGCTTCGCGTGCTGGCGGCCCGATCGGCGGTGGCCATCGCGTTGATGGGTGCCGTCAACGCCGTCGCGACCCTGACCGCCTGCCTGGTGGCCGCGATCTGGCTGGGATGCCACAAACCGAACCGGTTGTGGTGGCGCTTCACCGGTTGGTGGGCGATATGCATCGTGCTCGCCGTGCTCTGGTGGGTCGTCGCGCTCGTGCTGCTCGGCCGGGTCAGCCCGCCGTTCCTGGACTTCATCGAATCCTCGGGTGTGACCACGCGCTGGATGTCGCTGACGGAGATGCTGCGCGGCACCGACGTCTGGACACCTTTCGTCGCGCCGAACGCCACGGCGGGCGCTTCATTGGTGACGGGTTCGGTTGCGGTGCTCGCGACCACGCTGGTGGCGGCCGCCGGTCTGGCAGGACTGGCCATGCGGTCAATGCCCGCCCGCGGACGGCTCGTCACCATCCTGCTCGTCGGCGTCTGTGTGCTGGCCATGGGATATTCCGGTGGTCTGGGATCGCCTGTGGCCCATGCTGTTCAAGCGTTCCTCGATGCGGACGGCACACCGCTGCGCAATATCCACAAACTCGAGCCGCTGTTGCGGCTGCCGATCGCGTTGGGGCTGGCGCATCTGTTAGGCCGTATCCCACTGCCGGGAAGCGCGCCGCGCGCGGTGTGGCGGGATGCGTTGGCCCATCCCGAACGCGACAAGCGGATGGCCGTCGGCATCGTCGTGCTGGTCGCACTGACCGCCGCGACCTCGCTGGCCTGGACCGGGCGGCTCACTCCACCGGGCGCGTTCGATGCAATCCCGCAGTACTGGCATGACACCGCCGACTGGCTCGACGAGCACAACGACTCCGGACGGGTGCTGGTGGCGCCGGGCGCCCCGTTCGCCACCCAGGTGTGGGGCAGTAGTCACGACGAGCCTCTGCAGGTGCTCGGCGACAGCGCGTGGGGTGTGCGGGATTCGATTCCGCTGACCCCGCCGTCGACGATCCGGGCCCTGGACTCCGTGCAACGCCTGTTCGCCGCCGGCCGGCCATCGGCGGGACTGGCTGACACCCTTGCCCGGCAGGGCATCTCGTATGTCGTGGTGCGCAACGACCTGGATCCCGAGACCTCGCGCTCGGCGCGACCGGTGTTGGTGCACCGCGCGATAGAAGGTTCGCCGGGGCTTGCGCGGGTCGCCGAGTTCGGCGACCCGGTCGGGCCGGGGACGCTTCGCGGATTCATCACCGACAGCGGCCTGCGACCGCGCTACCCCGCCGTGGAGATCTACCGGGTGAATGCGGCTGCGCCGGCGGTGCCGGTGACCCCGTACCTCACCGACACCGACGCGATGGCCCGCATCGACGGCGCACCCGAGGTCTTGCTGCGCCTCGATGAGCGGCGCCGCCTGCTCGGACAGCCCCCGCTGGGGCCGATGCTGCTGACGTCGGATGCACAGGAGGCTGGCCTACCCACCCCGCCCGGGACCGGGGTCATCGTGACCGACACCCCGCTCGCCAGGGAAATCGATTACGGCCGCGTCGACGACCACGCATCGGCGATCCGAACGCCCGACGATCCGCGGCACACGTTCAACCGGGTGATGGACTACCCGACCCCCGGCGCCGACACCGTCTACGGGCGGTGGTCCGGTGGACGCGTCTCGGTGTCCAGCTCGGCATCGGACTCGACCGCATTGCCCAACGTGGCACCCGCGACCGGACCGGCGGCCGCCATCGACGGCGACTCGTCGACGAGTTGGGTGTCCAACGCGTTGCAGTCGGCGATCGGCCAGTGGCTACAGGTCGATTTCGACCATCCCGTCACCAACGCCACCCTCACCATCACGCCCAGCGCGACGGCCGTCGGCGCACAGGTCCGCCGCATCGAGGTGTCCACGGTCAACGGCACCAGCACCATGCGCTTCGACGAGGCGGGTGAGCCACTGACCGTCGCACTGCCGTACGGGGAGTCTCCTTGGGTGCGGATCACCGCCGTGGCCACCGACGACGGCTCGTCGGGGGTTCAGTTCGGCATCACCGATTTCGCCGTCACCCAGTACGACGCCAACGGGTTCGCACACCCCGTCGCCCTGCGCCACACTGTGTCCGTTCCTGGGCCGCCGCCGGGTTCTGCTGTTGCGCAATGGGATCTGGGATCCGAACTGCTGGGCAGGCCCGGCTGCGCGCAGAGCCCGGACGGGATTCGCTGCGCTGCGGCGATGGCGTTGTCACCCGAGGAGCCGGTGAACCTGAGCCGGACGCTCACGGTGCCCGAGCCGACGGCGGTGACGCCAACCGTGTGGGTGCGCGCGCGCCAGGGCCCCAATCTCGCCGACCTCATCAGAGCACCCGGCAGTGCGCGTGCCACCGGGGATGCGGACCCGATCGACGTGCTGGGTTCGGCATACGCCGCCGCCGACGGCGACCCGGACACGGCGTGGACGGCACGGCAGAGCGTCGTACAACACAGGGCGCCGCCCACCCTCACACTGACGCTGCCCTCCCCCCGCGAGGTGGCCGCAGTGCGGCTGACCCCCAGTTCGTCTGAACTGCCCGCACATCCGACGCTCGTCGCCATCGATCTCGGCGACGGACCACAGGTACGCCGGCTGGCCGGCGACGCCGGAGCGCAGAGGATCGACCTCAAACCCCGCGTCACCGACACCGTGAAGGTTTCGATCCTCGACTGGGACGACATCATCGACCGCACCGCGCTCGGGTTCGACCAATTGAAACCTCCCGGCCTCGCCGAGGTGACGGCGCTCGACGCGCGGGGTGCCCCGATCGCCGGCGCCGACGCTGCACTCAACCGGGCCCGGACGGTCGAATTGCCCTGCGGTCGTGGGCCTATCATCGGCGTCGCCGGACAGTTCGTCCAAACGTCGATCACCACGACGGTGCACGCGTTACTCGACGGCGAACCCATAGGAGCCCGGCCGTGCCAGGCCGGGCCGATCCTGCTGCCTGCCGGGCAGCAGGAGTTGCTGATCAGCCCCGGCGCCGCGTTCACCGTTGACGGTGTCCAGCTCGCCGGCCCGCTCGCGAGTCGAATACATTCCGCGGCAACGATTCCCGCGCAGGTCGAATCGTGGTCTGCCGACCGCCGAGAGGTCAACGTCGCGCCATCGGGAGTGTCGAGGGTGCTGACCGTCCCCGAGAGCGTGAACCCGGGCTGGATCGCGCATCGCACCGACGGGACCCGGCTGACGCCGATCACCGTCAACGGCTGGCAACAGGGCTGGATACTGCCGCCGGGCACCGCGGGACCCGTCACGCTCACCTTCGGATCAAACACGCCCTACCGGGCCGGGCTCATCGGCGGCCTCGCCCTGCTGCCGGTGCTCGCGCTGCTGGCGTTGATGCCGGTGCGCCGCCGCGCCGAGCAGGACGAGCCCGCGCGCCCGTGGCGGCCGGGGCGCTGGCCGGTATGCGCCGCGGTACTTGCTGTCGGTGCCGCGATCTCGGGGGTGGCGGGCGCCGTCGTTGTTGGCCTCGCCGTCGGCCTTCGGTATCTGCTGCGCAACCACGAAAGACTTTGCGACGCCATCACGGTGACGGCGACCGCGGGCGGGCTGATCCTGGCTGGGGCCGTGCTCAGCCAGAACCCGTGGCGATCGGTCGACGGATACCTCGGCCACTCCGCCGGGGTGCAACTGCTTGCTCTCATCTCGGTAGCGATGCTGGCTGCCTCCGTCGTACCGGATGATCGCGACCATTTCATACCCACGGACCCCGGCGACGCTTAGCATCGGCGATGTGCCGCAGCTGAATACCGCCCGGGGAGAGATCACGACCACCGATCTGGGGGTCACGCTGATGCATGAACACGTGTTCGTGCTGTCCCCCGAAATCCACGCCAACTACCCCGAAGTGTGGGGCGACGAGACCAAACGCCAGGCCGACGCGGTCGCGCGACTCAACGAACTCAAATCACGGGGCGTTGACACCATCGTGGACCTCACCGTCATCGGTCTGGGTCGCTACATTCCGCGCATCGCGAAGATCGCCGCGCAGACCGACATCAACATCGTGGTGGCCACCGGCGTCTACACCTACAACGACGTGCCGATGTACTTCCACTTCAGCGGACCCGAAACCCCACTTGGCGAGCCGATGGTCGACATGTTCGTCAGCGACATCGAGAAAGGGATAGCGGGTACCGACATCAAGGCCGCAATCCTCAAATGCGCCACCGACGAACCCGGTGTGACGCCCGGCGTCGAGCGGGTGTTGCGCGCGGTGGCGCAGGCGCACCGGCGCACGGGTGTACCGATCTCGACTCACACCCACGCAGCGACACGTCGCGGTCTCGAACAGCAGCGGATCTTCGCCGAAGAGGGCGTCGACCTGAATAGGGTTGTCATCGGTCACTCGGGCGACAGCACCGACCTCGGGTACCTCGAGGAGCTCATCGGGGCAGGGTCCTACATCGGCATGGACCGCTTCGGCGTCGATGTCTTTCTGGGTTTCGAGGACCGGGTCAACACCGTCGCGCAGATGTGCGAGCGCGGCCATGCCGACAAGATGGTGCTCTCGCACGATGCGTCATGTCTGATGGACTGGCTGCCTGAGGACATGGTGTCGGTGATGATGCCGAATTGGCATTACCTGCACATCCACAACGACGTCATTCCAGCACTGAAGGCGCGGGGCGTCACCGAGGACCAGCTCACCACGATGCTCGTCGACAACCCTCGCAGGATCTTCGAGAGTCAGGGCGCCTACTGATGGTCGACTCCTCGTCGATCCCGCCGATCGGCACGGAGTTCTCCCGCGTGGCCGCCTCGGCGCCCGACGAGCCCGCGGTCACGTGCGGGGGACGGACGCTGACTCGCCGCGAACTCGACAGATCGACCAACCGCCTGGCACGCGCGTATGCGGCCCTGGGCGTCGGCCAGGGCGACTACGTCACAATCGTGCTTCCCAACTCCATCGAGTGGATTGCGGCCGCATTGGCGACGTGGAAGCTCGGCGCGATCCCCCAGCCGCTGTCTGCGCGGCTGCCCGACGAGGAGCTGAAGGGGCTGCTCGAGCTGAAGCCGCGGGCCCTGCTGGTGGGCCGAGCCGACCCGAGCGGCGTAATCCCCAGCGTGCCAGGCGATTACATTCCCGATGCGGGGCTATCGGACGCCCCGCTGCCAGAGGCCGTTTCTCCGGCGTGGAAGGCGCTGGGATCCGGTGGCAGCACGGGCAGGCCCAAGCTCATCGAGGCGGGTGACGACAGCCGCTACCCCGGCGCGCTCGCGGGGATGGGAATGGGCGCGCAGGAAGGCGACATCCAGCTGATCGCCGTCCCGTTGAGCCACAACACCGGCATGACGATCGCGACGGTCGGGCTGCTGATGGGTCACCACCTCGTACTGATGCCCAGGTTCGACGCCGCCGAATTCCTTCGGCTCATCACCGAGCACCAAGTGTCCTTCCTCGTGGCGGTGCCGACCATCATGCAGCGGCTACTGCCGGCGTACCGCGCGGATCCCGATGCCTACGATCTGTCATCGATCCGGCGGCTCTGGCATGTCGGCGCGGCATGCCCACCCGCCGTCAAGGAGGCCTGGATAGATCTCATCGGCCCCGACGCGGTCTGGGAGTTGTACGGGGGCACCGAACTTCAGGCCTTGACCTTCATCTCCGGCGAGCAGTGGCTGGCCCACCCCGGTTCGGTCGGTGTGGTGGTCACGGGCGAGATGAAGGTGCTCGACGACGACGGGAACGAATGCCCACCGGGTGTGAGCGGTGAGATCTATATGCGTCCCTCACCGGGAAGCGCGCCGACCTACCGATACATCGGCGCCACCGCAAAGCAGCGCGACGGCTGGGACTCGCTGGGTGACCTCGGATACTTCGATGCGGACGGCTTCCTCTATCTCAACGACCGGCGCGTCGACATGTTCACCGTCGGCGGCCGAAACGTCTATCCCGCCGAGATCGAGTCGGCGCTGTCCGCGCACCAGGATGTGCTGTCCTGCTTGGTCGTCGGCGTTCCCGACGAGGATCTGGGTCAGGTGCCCTATGCCATCGTGCAGGCCGACGGGCTCGACGAGGCCGCGGTGATCGCGTTCCTCACCGACCGCATCGCGGGCTACAAGCTCCCCCGCACGGTGGAGTTCACCGACAGCCCGCTGCGCGATGACGCCGGCAAGGCCCGCCGCTCGGCCGTCCGCGACGAGGTCATCGCGCGGCAGGCCGCGCAGACCGGCTAACGCGCGACCGCAGGCTCAGGCTCGTCGGTAACCGACGAGTCGAGCGGTGACGGATCGTGGCGTCTCTCCCAGCGCCGCAACGCGTTACGGCACGGTGACTCGACGAGCGCGTAGCTGACCGCCGCAATCGCGAACCCGAACACCACCGTGAGCGCGAGCACGACCGGCATGTGTCCGTTGAAGGCGAACTCACCGATGACCGGGAACACCATCGCGAGCGCCGCCAGGTGCCAGATGAATAATCCGTAGGACCATCGCCCCAGGGTCACCATCGTCGAGCTACCCAGAAGTCGGTGCCCGGTGTCGGTCCGATCCAGCACCAGGGGGGCGATCAGCGCCGCGGCGACGACGGCTCCCATCGCGATCTTCACCATGAACTGGCTGACCGTTCCCGGGGTCAGTCCCTCCGGGCCCGCCAGCGGTGACGCCGCCAGCGCGAACGCCACGATCGCCACCACCGCCATCAGCATCCGCCGCCGGGCCAGCCGGTGCGCCCATCCGACGGGCGTGACCGTCAGCTCGGCCAACACCATCCCGGCGGCGAACCAGGCGAAAAATGCGGGCGGCCAGTTCAGCGGGTTGACGCCGAATGGGATGGCGAACGGGCCCGCCTCCACCAGCAGGCCCCAGGCCAGGCTCGCCACCGCCGTTGCTGCGATGACCGGTATCCGGGCGCGCACCGGTATCCGTCGCGCCAGCAGCGCCAGCAGCGGCAACGCGAGGTAAAACGCGACTTCGACCGAGAGACTCCACATCTGGGTCAGGCCGGCGGTCAGGGTCAGCGGCACATAGATCTGGGTCAACGTCAGGTTGGCCAGCCAGACGGTGAGGTCGGCCTTAGCCTCGGGCAACAGCGACAGGATGACCACGACGGCGACCAGATAGCCGGGCATGATGCGCACGATCCGGGACCGCAGGTAGTGGCCCGCCGGCGGGATGGGTCGCATACCTCGTGCCGCCGCGGCGTGGCCGCGCCACAACAGGAAGCCCGACAGTGCGAAGAACACGGCGACGGCGAGGTCGAACCTGCCGAAGAACCGGCCCGCAATTCCCCCGGTATGTCCGGTCTGGAAGGCCACGTGGGTGACGACGACGCCGACCGCCGCACAGGCGCGCATCCCCTCGACGGCGGGGAGGAACCCGCGCGTGCCGCCGACGGAGTTCTCCGCGGCGGTGTGGGTGCCGGATTCCGTCACGACATCAGTGTGCCGGGTGCGGGCAAAGACGCTGAATACGGGTACACAGGCGGCCACAGGAGATGCATCCGGACTAAACATCGACCTTAACTTGGACTGTTAGGGTCGTACGGGTTTGCGGGACTACCGCAGGTGAAGGAGGCACGGTTTGAACCGCGCGGTAGCGCTGCGTATCGCGGCTTGCGGAATCATGGGCTTGGGCGCTGCCTTGCTGATCGCCGCGCTGTTGCTGTCCACCTACACCCAAGGCAAGATCGCCAAGGTTCCGCTGAACCTGGACACCACGCTGATCAGTGACGGCAGTGGGACGGCGTTCGACCCCGCGTCTCTGAACGAACAGAAGTTCGTCATCGACCGCGATGTGCCGCTGGCCCTGCAGGAGCAGATTTCGGTGGAGGCGCCGTCGAATGCGGATGTGGTGACTCTTCAGGTCGGCAGCACGCTGCGGCGCACCGACAAGCAGAAGGACAACGGCCTGTTGCTCGCGCTGGTCGACACGGTCACGGTCAATCGCCAGACGGCAGAAGCCGTGTCCAGCGAGAGCAATCCCGGTGGTGCGGTACAGAAGCCGCGCGCCATCGACGACGACGAGCCACCCACCAACATCGCGTTGCCGCACTCCGGGCTGACCTATCGATTCCCGTTCGACACCGAGAAGCGGACATACCCGGTCTTCGACCCGATCGCGCAGAAGGAATTCGACGCCAATTACGACGGCGAGGAAGACGTCAACGGTCTGACCACGTACCGGTTCAGCCAGAACGTCGGCTACGACGCGGACGGCAAGCTTGTCGAGCCGGTCAAGTACTCGTCACTGCTCGACGACGACGCCGACAGCGAGGTCACCGCGACCGCCTCGATGTGGGGCATTCCGGGAGAACCCGATGAGTCGATCACGATGACCCGCTATTACGCCGCGCAGCGCACGTTCTGGGTCGATCCGGTGTCAGGCACCATCGTCAAGAAAGATGAACACGGCTACCACTACTACGCTCGTGAGCCGCTGAAGCCCGAGGTCACCTTCGTCGACTTCAAGGTCGCCTACAACGAAGACACGGTCGAAGCCCAGGTCGCCACCGCCAGAGACGAGCGGGACCGGCTGGGGCTGTGGGGGCGCATCCTGCCCATCTCCTTCGTCGCCATCGGCCTGGTCTCCCTCGTCGGCGGCGCGCTGCTGGGATCGTTCAGTCTGCGGGCCGAGTCCGCGCTCATCGATCCAGGACTGGACGAGGCCGATCACAGCTTCTTCGACACCCAGGGCATGAAGGTTCCGGGAGCCGAGGCCAAGACGGAGAAGCTGCCCGCGCAAAAGCCGACCGATCTGCCGCCGGACAGACCGGTCTGACCGCGCACTCCATAGCGCCTACCCGGGCGCGATCGCTGATTGTGCCCGCCTACGCGCTGGTGCTGACCCTGGCCGTCACGGCGCCGCTGTTCGCACCGGGCTATCTGCTACTTCGCGATGCGGTGTCCACGCCGCGCTCATACCTCTCGGATGCCGCACTTGGGCTTTCGGAGGCCGCGCCTCGGGCGCTGCCGCAGGATTTCGCCGTGGCGTCGGCCTCGACGGTGATCGACGGCGGGGTGATGGTCAAGCTGCTGTTGGTCATCGGACTGTGGCTGGCCGGGTGGGGCGCCGCATGTTTGGTGACGGCGGTCCTGCCTGACGCGGGCCGAGCCGGCCAGTGCGTCGCGGCGACGCTCGCGATCTGGAATCCGTATGTCGCCGAGCGCCTTTTGCAGGGGCACTGGAGCTTGATCGTCGGCTACGGATGCCTTCCCTGGGTGGCCATCGCGATGCTGCGGTTACGTGAACCGCGACCGGGGTGGGCAGACGTGGGCGCGCTGGTGTTCTGGATCGCCCTTGCCGGGCTGACGCCCACCGGCTTGATGCTCGCCGCCACCGTGGCGCTGGCGTGCGTGTTCGCACCAGGTGCGGGTTGGCCACGGTGGCGGTGTGCTGCGGTGGCGCTGGGCACTGCCCTGGCCGCGGCGCTGCCATGGCTGACCGCCGCGCTCGTGGCGAGATCGTTGGCGCCGTCACAGGCCGACGGGGTCGCGGCGTTCGCGGCGCGGGCCGAGCCTGGCCTCGGAACACTCGGTACGCTCGCCAGTCTCGGCGGTATTTGGAATAGCGAGGCTGTACCAGCCTCGCGCACAACACTTTTCGCGGTTGTAGCTGCCATCGTTCTACTCGGCGTCGTGGCATTGGGTCTACCGCGCGCGGCGCGCCGCCCGGCAGCGGTGCCGCTGCTGAGCCTGGCAGCCCTTGCCATCGTGGTGCCTGCTGCGATGGCGACCGGCCCCGGGTTGGCAGCCGTCGAGGCGACGGTGCGCGCACTGCCAGGGCTCGGCGTGCTTCGCGACGCGCAGAAATGGGTTGCACTGGCAGTCCCCGGTTACGCGCTCGCTGGGGCGGCGGCGGTCATCACACTGCGGCAACGACTTCCGGCAGCGGCCACGGCCCTGATCTGCTGTGCCGCGCTGATCGCCACGTTGCCCGATCTTGCGTGGGGGGTGAGCGGCAGGGTGTCCGCGGTGACTTACCCGCCGGGATGGGCGTCCGCGGCCGCCATGATCAACGCCGACCCGCGCCCCGTCGCCGTGCTACCCGTCGACAGCATGCGACGTTTCGAGTGGGCGGGCGATACGCCCGTGCTCGATCCATTACCGAGATGGGTCAAGGCCGACGTGCTGTCGACCGGTGACCTATCCATCGGCGGCAAGACGGTGCCCGGCGAGGGTGCACGTGCCCGCGCTGTACAGCAGATGCTGTTGAGCGGGGCAGATCGCGACCAACTGGCTGACGCCGGGGTGGGCTGGGTGGTCATCGAATCCGGTTCCGCCGCCGATACTTTGGCGCTGCCCGTTGCCTACCGCGACGATGACCTCACGGTGTACCGCGTGGGCGGTGACCGACCCCATGCGCCCGGACGCGGCCTCATGCTGGCCGCGCACCTCCTCTGGCTGGCCCTGCTAGCCGCTGGATCGGTGGCGTTGATATCGCGCCGAGTGTTGGGTCGTGTCACGCATTCGCGCCAAAAGCGTGCATAAAACCCACACTCGAGGACCGAGCTAGACGACGCCGCTGACCCGCCTTCCGGCACTCACGGCTTCCAACACACTGCGCATCGCGTCGGTGCTCTGCTGCCATGAGAATTCGCCGCTGCGCACTGCAGCCTTGGTGCCGAGTTGATCGCGAAGCACCGGGTCGGTCAGCAGGCGCGCGAGATCGTCGACGAGACCGGCGTGATCGTCGACCAGCAGGCCGGTGACCCCGTCGACGATCGAATCGGTCAGCCCTCCCGAGGACCGGTAGCCGATGGTGGGCACACCGTGCTGGCCGGCCTCGATCACGGCCAACGCCCAGCCCTCTTTCCGGGACGGAAGCACATGGACCCAACACCGCTGCAGGACAGCATGTTTGGTGTTATCGTCGACGTGGCCGTGGAATGTCACTGCATCGGAGATGCCCAGCAACTCGGCGTGCTCGACCAGGCGCTGGTCCCACCAGCCGCCACCCAGGACGTCCAGATGAACGTCCGGAACCTGCGAGCGCAGTTCGGCGATCGCCTCGAGCGCGTCCTCGATCTGCTTGTGCGGCACCAGGCGCGAGAGCACCACCACGCGCGGCGTCGCCGACCGCGGCGCGGTCATGGTGGCCGCGGGCGCCTCGTCGAGACCGTTGCGCACGACTGCGATGCTGCCCGGGTGCACACCGAGGCCAGCGAGATCGCGCGCCGACGGTAGTGACACCGTGACGTACTGATTGCGGCGGTGAAGCAGCGGCGACAGCCGGGATTCCACGAACCACCCGAAGCGCCCCAGCACTGGACCGGCGACGGGCCACTGCTCGCGATGACAATGGTGTACCAGCACGGCGACGCGGCGTCCGTAGGCAAGGCGCGCAAGGAACGGAATGCCGTTCTGGGAGTCGATCACCACGTCCGGACGGACGTTGCGCAGCGGGCCGAGGCCGAGTCGGGCGAGGACCATCGACAGCCCCGCCCAGATGTAGACGGAGTAGGAGCCGCCGCCGCGACTCACCCGCACCCCGTCGACGATCTCGCGACGCGCCGAGCCCGGATACCGCGCAGTCCGCAGGGTCACCTCGACGCCCGACGCCGCGAGTTGCGCACCGATGCGCTGCAGATACGTCTCGCTACCGCCACCTTGCGGGTGGCCGATGTCGCGCCAGCACAACAGCAGCACGGAGCGAACACCTCGGTCAGACATCGGTGTTCACACTAGCGGCTGGTTAGTGTTCATTCCGTGCCCGATGCTCTTCGCGCAAGCGGCTCATCGCCGGCAGCCGCTCACCTCTTCGCCCGTCGGGCGACGCTGTCGCGGTCGCTGCGGCTGCTGCGGGAATTCCGTTTCGAGCAACCCGATCCGGCCCGGTTCTACGGCGCACTGGCCGACGACACCGTCGAGCTCGTCACCGATCTGTGGCGGGCGGAACATCGCGCAGCGCCGACTGGCCGAACCCTGCTGGACGTCGGGGGCGGGCCGGGCTACTTCGCCGCGGCCTTCGCCCGCGCCGGCTTCACCTATATCGGGGTCGAGCCGGACCCAGCCGAAATGCACGGCGGATCCGTCGTGAACGACGGCGCGGCCACCTACGTGCGAGCGTCGGGCACCGCGTTGCCGTTTGAGGACGACAGCGTCGACGTATGCCTGTCCTCCAACGTCGCAGAGCATGTCGCAGAGCCATGGCAGCTGGGGCGCGAGATGCTGCGCGTCACCAAACCGGGCGGGCTGGTGATCCTGTCGTACACGGTGTGGCTGGGGCCGTTCGGGGGGCATGAAACGGGGTTATGGCATTACTTCGGCGGGGAGCGGGCCGCGCAGCGCTACACCCGAAAGCATGGCCGTTCGCCCAAGAACAACTACGGCTCGTCACTGTTCGCGGTCTCTGCGGCCGACGGCCTGCAATGGGCGACCGCCACCGGCGCCCTTCTCACCGCATTCCCCCGCTACCACCCGCGATGGGCGTGGTGGATGGTGCGGGTTCCGGTGCTGCGGGAGTTCCTGGTCAGCAATGTGGTGCTGGTCCTGCGGCCGCCGACTGCAACAGGTTCTACTTTCCAGGGTTCGTAGGTAGTGTGACGGTCATGACACAGACCGTCGCTTTCAAGACCGAATGGGACAAGCTCTTCATCGGCGGCAAGTGGGTCGAGCCGGCCTCCTCGGAGGTCATCGAGGTGCGCTCACCTGCCACCGGCGAGCTGGTAGGCAAGGTCCCGCTGGCCACCGAAGCCGACGTCAACGCGGCATGCGCGGCCGCACGCAAGGCGTTCGACGAGGGTCCGTGGCCGCACATGAAGCCGCAGGAGCGTGCCGCGATCCTCGCCGCCGCGATCAAGGGCATGGAGGACCGTGCCGACGAACTCAAGTACCTGCTGGCCGCCGAGACGGGGCAGCCGCAGACGATCGTCGACATGATGCAGTACGGCGCAGCGATGTCGGCGTTCCAGTACTACGCCGGCGCCGCCGACAAGTTCGCATGGAAGGACATCCGCGACGGTGTCTACGGCCAGACGCTCGTCGTGCGCGAGCCCATCGGTGTCGTCGGCGCCGTCACCGCGTGGAACGTTCCGTTCTTCCTGGCGGCCAACAAGCTCGGCCCGGCCTTCCTCGCCGGCTGCACCGTCGTGCTCAAGCCCGCCGCGGAGACGCCGCTGTCCGTGCTTCGCGATGGCCGAGATCTTCGCCGAGGCCGGCCTTCCCGAGGGCGTGCTGTCGATCGTGCCCGGCGGCCCCGATACCGGACGCGCGCTGACGTCGAACCCCGAGCTGGACAAGTTCACGTTCACGGGCAGCTCCGCGGTCGGCAAGGAGATCGCCAAGATCGCCGCCGAGAAGCTCAAGCCGTGCACGCTCGAACTCGGCGGCAAGTCCGCCGCGATCATCCTCGAGGATGCCGACCTGGACTCCACGCTTCCGATGCTCGGGTTCTCGGGTGTGATGAACAGCGGTCAGGCGTGTGTCGCCCAGACCCGCATCCTGGCGCCGCGCTCGCGGTACGACGAAGTCGTCGAGAAGCTCTCGAACTTCATCGCCGCCATGCCGGTCGGCCTGCCCGACGACCCGAACGCCGCGATCGGCCCGCTGATCTCCGAGAAGCAGCGTGAGCGCGTCGAGGGCTACATCAAGAAGGGTGTCGACGAAGGCGCCCGGATCGTCACCGGCGGAGGACGCCCCGAGGGTCTGGACAGCGGCTGGTTCGTCCAGCCGACGGTGTTCGCCGACGTCGACAACTCGATGACCATCGCCCAGGAGGAGATCTTCGGGCCCGTGCTTGCGGTGATTCCGTATGACACCGAAGAGGACGCGATCCGGATCGCCAACGATTCGGTCTACGGCCTGGCCGGCAGCGTGTGGACGACCGACAACAAGAAGGCGATCGAGATCGCGGGCAAGATCCGCACGGGCACGTACGCGGTCAACATGTACGCGTTCGATCCGTGTGCGCCGTTCGGCGGATACAAGAACTCCGGCGTCGGACGCGAGAACGGTCCCGAGGGCATCGAGGCGTACGTGGAGCCCAAGAGCGTCCTGCTGCCGTTCGGCTATACGCCCGAGGACTAGGTGGCTCTGGTGTGCGGCCAGATCGTGAAATCGCGTGATCTCACCTGAAATCGCGATCTGGACGCACACTGGGCGGTCGCTTCAATGCCGAAATTATGCTCTAGACCATAATGAGTGATACCGCCGCCCGGGATCAACCTCCCGCTGGCCGGACCGTTACACGAGTTCACCTGCTGTTTATCGGAATCGGGCTGTGACGGGGAATACAATTCTCGCGTTCGTGTGTTATCTCTTTTATGATGCTTGTCATAGGTAGGGAGGCACGCCATGTGGATCGTTGAGATCAACTTCGCTGGCCATCGATTCGTCCGCGAGGTGCACACCCGGCGGCCGTCGTTCCGATTCAGCCCGCGCAACTTCGGCTGGCGCCAGTCCCAGCTTCAGCAGACGCGCGCGGCCTGACCACACCCGTTGGAGGTTGTTCTGTCTTCCACCGCAGGAGCTGGCGGCACCGCCGCCGCGACCAAGCCCGCCAAGCGCGGGTCCACCCGCACCAGCATGTTGGTCAGCGCCGCCGAGGTGCTGCGTGAGCGTGGTGCCGCAGGCGTCACGATCGACGAGGTGCTGGCCCGCAGCGGCGCACCGCGCGGCTCGGTCTACCACCACTTCCCCGAGGGCAGGAATCAGATCCTCGCCGAGGCGTTGCAGTACGCCGGTGAGGCCATCACCGAAGTCATCGACGAAGCCGCCACCAACGGCGGCATGTTCCTGGTCAGAAAATTCGTCGTGTTCTGGGAAGAACTACTCGTCGAAAGCAATTTCACCGCGGGCTGCCCGGTAGTCGCGGCCGCCATCGGGTCGGCCGACGAAGAACCCCAACTGACTACTGTCGCAGGCAACATCTTCAGCCACTGGCGCGACGCGCTCACCCGCGCCTTCGTCTCCGACGGCTTTACCGATGTCGACGCCGCGTCCCTGGCGACCATGTGCATCGCGTCCCTGGAAGGAGCTGTCGTGTTGTGCCGGTCGACGCGCAGTGTCGGGCCGCTGAACGATGTCGCCGCCCAGCTCGAGTTCCTGATCAAGTCAAGGGAATTCGTGCAGCGCTACGGGTTGCCTTCCATCGAACGCTCCGGACGCTAGGCCCTACGCCACCGCGCGCACACGAAATCGCCGTTGCGCCCTGCCTCCACCAGAACCCATTCCGATCGGATCGGCAGCACCGCAGATCCGCCGCCCAACGAGCACGGCGCGTAGCTGACGATCATCTCGTCGATCAGGCCTGCGCTCGCGAACTGCGCCGCCACGTCGCCGCCGCCCATCACCCACACATCCTTGCCCGCCGCGTCGTCGACCAATTTCGAGTGCAACTGGCGCACATCGCCGTCGAGCGTCCGCACCGGATGTCCCTCGACAATGATGTGGGGACGGTGCGTCAGCACCCACGACGGTTGCTCGTAGGGCCACGCACCGGGCTGATTGCGTACCAACCACTCGTACGTCGACGAGCCCATCACCAGTGCCCCAACGGATTTGATGAACGCGTCATATCCGAACGAACCGTCCTGATCGATCTCGCGCGACGTCAGCCAATCCAGACTGTCGGCTTCGTCGACGATGTAACCGTCCAGGCTGGAAGCGGTGTAGTAGACGGTTGCCATGCTTTCCACCTTTCGCGAGCCTTTGTCATCCGTCCGAGCAGGTCGCGTAGTCGGTCGCGATGAGATCCCTCACTCACGGTTAACGAGTATGGTCTCCCCGCCCGCGGGATGGACATGACGATTCCTGCTGCGGTGGGGGTTCACTAGTGTCATGGTCAGTGACTCAATTCGATGCGCTGTGCGCCAATGACTCGGAGCTGGCCGAACTACGGACGGCCATCCGGGAGTTTCTGGCCGCCGATCGCGAGGAGTTCGGCTGGGAGCCGGCGATCGACTCCTGGTTGGCCAGGTGGGACGCCGAATTCTCGGCACGGCTGGGCGACGCCGGGTTCGTCGGCCTGACCATCCCCACCGAATACGGTGGCCGCGGGCTGGGTCATCTGCACCGCTACGTGGTGACCGAGGAACTGCTGGCACACGGTGCGCCGGTCGCCGCGCACTGGTTCTCCGATCGGCAGTTCGCCCCGTCGTTGTTGTCGTACGGCAGCGACGAGCAGCGACGGGAATTCCTTCCGGTCATCGCCGCGGGCCGGCTGCACGCGGCGATCGGGATGAGTGAGCACGACGCCGGGTCCGACCTGGCCGCGGTCAAGACGCGGGCGACTCGGACCGAGGGCGGCTGGACTCTCAACGGCACAAAGGTGTGGACCAGCGGCGCCCATCTGGCGCACCGGATCGTCGTGCTGGCCCGCACCAGCCCACTTGATCCCGAGCATCGGCATGCCGGCTTCAGCCAGTTCTTCGTCGAGCTGGACTCACCCGGCATCACCATCGACCCGATCGTGCAGATGGGCGGCGAACACCATTTCAACGAGGTGACCTTCGACGACGTGTTCGTCGCCGATGCCGACGTGCTGGGCGCCATCGGCGACGGCTGGCGCCAGGTCACCTCCGAGCTGGGCTTCGAACGCAGTGGACCCGAGCGCATCCTGTCCACGGTGACGTTGATCCTCGCCGCGATCCGGGCGTTGTGCGACGATGTCGACGACGGGACCGCCGCGGCGGTGGGTGAGCTTGTCGCCCGGATGATCTCGCTGCGGCAGCTGTCGATCTCGGTGGCCCGCGCGCTTGCCGCAGGAGAAGATGCGGCGACCCGGGCGGCACTGGTGAAGGATCTCGGCACCCGCTTCGAACAGGATTCCGTCGAGTTGGCCGCTGATCTGCTGGACCGCGTGGACCGTCGGACACCCGAAGCCGGGCGTCTCGCCGAGCTGTTGGCCACCGCACGGCTGCACTCACCGCTGTTCACTCTGCGCGGCGGCACCAACGAGGTGCTGCGGGGCGTCGTGGCGCGAGGGTTGGGTGTGCGGTGAACGAACTGGAGCAACTCGTCGCCGATCTGGGCCGACGCTCGCTCGAGGCGCGACTCGATCGGCCCGGTTACCCGGACACCTTCGATGAACAGTTGTGGCGAAACCTCGAGGAGACCGGGCTGAGCCGGTTGACCTCCAGCGAGGACGCCGGACCCGCGGAGGCGGCCATGGTGTTGGCCGGTCTGGCCCGGCACGCGGCCGCGGTGCCCATCGCCGAAACCGACCTGCTGGCAATGTGGCTCGCCGGTAAGGCCGGTGTGACGGTCCCCGACAGCGGCCCGCTGACCGTCGTGCTCGCCGAAGCCGAACTGCGCGACGGCATCCTCAGGGGAACCGCGCACGATGTGCCGTGGCTGGACTCTGCGCCGGTGGTACTCGCGGCGAGAACCGCAGACGCCCTGCATGTCGGGCTGGTCGCCGATCCGCAGGAGGCGGTGGCCCATAACCTCGCAGGCGAACCTTGCGGCACTTTCGCGTTCGCGGTGGATGCGGAGGCGACGGGCTTGCTCGACGTTCACGTCGCCGACGAGTTCAACCGGCGCGGCGCGTGGGCCCGTTGCGTGCAGACCATCGGCGCACTCGACGCCGCGCGTGACCTCACGGTGGCACACACCAGCGAACGGGTCCAGTTCGGCCGCCCGCTGTCCAAGTTCCAGGCCGTGCAGCATTCGCTGGCCCAGATGGCCGGCGAGATCGAACGTGCCCGCGCTGCCACGGAGCTGGCCATGACTGCAGCAACTGACTTCGGTTTCGACAGCGCGGCAACCGATTACGCGGTGACAGTGGCGAAGGTGGCAACCGGCCGTGCTGTCGGCTCGGTGACCACGATTGCACACCAATTGCACGGGGCGATCGGTGTGACCGTCGAGCACCGACTGTGGCTGTTCACGATGCGGGCCCGCAGTTGGATCGACGACTTCGGGACCACCACGTACTACGCGAGACGGCTCGGCCGAACGGCGCTCGCCGCCGATGATCCATGGCAGGTCGTCGTCAGCTGTCCAGCACCTGGCTGACCCGCGCCTCGACGTCGCCGCGGTCACCGAGGTCGGTCACGTCGATGCCGAACCGTTCGGTCAAGGCGAGCAACACGTCCGCGGCCGTCTCGAAACGGATGCGCTCGGTGTCACCTGCGCTGTGGATCGCAAGATTGCGGCCGCGCAGATTCCAGCGAGCGTCGTCGGTGACAAGGGCCACCGATAGTCCGGTGACGAAGCCCGACTTCGGATACGTTGATACATACCAACTTCCGACTTCACGGTCGATCCGCGGACATGGTCGCGACGTGAACGTGTACAGCGCCTGCCACTCGCCTCGGATCTGTGCCTGCAGAACGTATCCGTCGCCATGGTCGAGCACTCGGTAGGGCTCGTGTCGGGTGGTCTGTACCGTGCCGACTTGCAGGCGGATGGGCGAAGACAACGTCTGGCCCCCGAATCCCACGTCGACGAGCCACTGTCCGTCGGCACCCGGCACCGTCACCGACAAAGCCTCGTGCGTCTGCGCGGGCAGGTCACCTGAAGTGTTCATCCACACCACGCGCCCACCGAGGCGCTCGACCCCGAAACCCAACTGCGCCAGCACATATCCCAGCACACCGTTCTGCTCGTAGCAGTAGCCTCCGCGACGGCGATGCACGAGTTTGTCGGCCAGCGCGGCGGGACCGAGGTCGGCGACGGGAATACCCATCATCGGGTCGAGATTCTCGAACGGGATTGCACCGTTGTGCGCCGCGACGAGAGCGTGCATCGTCTCGAGCGTCGCGGCCGCTGTGCCGGTGTAGCCGATGCGGGTGAAGTAGCCGGCCAGGTCGATATCGGTGCTGACTTCCGTCATGACACCATATTGCGACCTCAACACCGCTTCAGGTCAACCGCGGCGTCGCGTCAGGTGCCCGTCCACTTCGGCGCGCGCTTCTCGGCGAATGCAATCGCACCCTCCTTGGCATCGTTGGACATGAAGACCGGCGCCAGGATCTTGGTCTGCTTGGCCCACATGTCCTCGGAGTTCCAGTCACGTGCCTCGACGATGATGCGCTTGGTTGCCGCGACCGCGAGCGGGCCGTTCGCCGTGATCGTCTCGGCGAGCGCGATCGCGGCGTCCAGCACCTGACCGGGCTCTGCGAGCGCGTTGACCAAACCCAGTTCCCTGGCCCGCTCGGCGGACAGTCTTTCTCCGGTCAACGCCAGCTCCATCGCGATCGCGGGAGGGATGCGCTGCGGGAGCCGCAGCAGTCCGCCGCCGCCTGCCACCAGGCCCCGCTTGACCTCAGGGATACCGAACGCCCCATCCCTGGACGCGACGATCAGATCGCAGGCCAGCGCCAGCTCCATGCCACCGGCGAGGCCGTAGCCCTCGACCGCCGCGATCAGCGGTTTGACCGGCGGCCGCTCGGTGAATCCCATGCCGCGGCCCTCGACCACGACGTTCTCTCCGCGCGCGAATGCCTTGAGGTCCATCCCCGCGCAGAACGATCCACCTGCGCCGGTCACGATCCCGACCGACAGTCCGGCGTCGCCGTCGAGACGGTCGACCGCGTCGGCCAGTCCGCGACTCACGTCGGCGTTCACTGCATTCTTGGCTTCGGGACGGTTGATGGTGATGATCAGGATCCGGTCACGCTGCTCGACAAGGACGGCTTGTTCACTGTTGTCAGTCACGCGGCTGATCGTAACGACCGCCCCGGCCCTGCGGTTTGGAGATGTCAGGGCTTCCCGTTGCCGTTGCCGTTGCCATTGCCGTTGCCATTGCCATTGCCATTCGGTTTCTTCTTGGGAGGACGCTGCGGCTCGTCGGCGACCGGAACGGGGGCCGGTGACGACTGCGGCGAACTGATCGGGGGCGGGGGTGGCACGGCGGTGCTGCTGCTGACCGGCTCCGGTGGCTGAGTGGTCGACGACGGGTCGAGCGCGAATGCGAAGGTGGCGACGATGAGCCCGATGAGGGCCGCCGCGCGCAAGAAGCAGCTTCCGCCGTCGGGTCATCGGCTTTCGGGCGGGTCGCGGTGGTACGAGGTAATGGGTCGACGGAGCCATCGGCTGTGCGAGCACCTTGGTAGGCGGCCGCGACGGTGCCGCGACGCCTGCGAGCGCGCTGCGCATCTCGAGGGCGGTGCGGAAATTCGTTCTCCCATCACGGGACATCGCGCGGTTGATCACCGCGGCCAAGTTGGGGTCGACGTCGGACCGCACAGCCTCGATCGGCGGAGGCGGATCGTCCAAGATCGCCCGCATCAGCGAGACGGGGTCTTCCTGAGGAAACGAGCGTCGCCCGCTGAGCGCTTCGTGTGCCATCACCCCAACGGCATACAGGTCGTCTGAAACCGACGCGGGCGCTCCCGCCACCCGTTGAGGGCTCATGTACGCCATCGTCCCGACGATCTGCCCGGATGTGGTTTGAGCCGTTGCGGCGGTCTTGGCGATACCGAAGTCAGCCACCTTCATGGCGCTGCCGTTCTGGGCGAACAGGACGTTGCCCGGCTTGATGTCGCGATGTAAGACTCCCGCTGCATGGGCGGTGCCGAGCGCGCCGAGGACGTCGTCGAGCATCGCCCGCACCTGATGCTGCGCCATGGGGCCCATCGCGATCTCGTCAACCAGCGTCCGCCCCGGAAGCCGCTCCATCACGATGAACGGCGAGCCCTTGTGCTCACCGCAGTCGTGAACCGCCACGATGTTGGGATGATTGAGCGAGGCTGCGGCCCGCGCCTCGGCCTCGAATCGACGACGTGCATCGGCGTCCGTATTCGCGGTCGGATACAGCACCTTGATCGCCACGGCCCTGTTCAGCCGCATGTCCCAGCCGTCGTGGACCTCGGCCATTCCGCCGGCGCCCAGCAGGCCCCGCAGTTCGTATCGGCCCGCAAGTGGTTCGCGGCCGTCCATGGCCGATAACGTATCCCGACAGGCTCGCTGTCAAACCCTCGTGGTGCCGCCCGGCAACGCGGAATCGTCGACAGGTAAACTAGAACACGTTTCAATTTGACGCTAGGGGACATCCCGTGACCGATATCGAACCGTCGGAGCTGACCAAGTGGGATCCGGGTCTGACCGAGCGCGTCATGGGAATCTGTCGCCCCTTCCTCAAGCGCTATTTCAGGTCCGAGGTGCGCGGACTCGAGAACATCCCCACGGGTGGCGCTCTGCTGGTCTGTAACCATTCGGGTGGCATGTTGCCGATGGACGTGCCGATCCTCGCGGCCGACTTCTACGATCACCACGGGTATGACCGCCCGCTCTACACCTTGAGCCACGACATGCTGTCGGTCGGCCCGACGGGCGAGTTCTTCAAGAAGATCGGCTACATCAGCGCCAATCACGAGAACGCCGATGAGGCGCTGCGCTCAGGCGGTCTGGTCGTGGTGTTCCCCGGGGGCGACTACGACGTGTACCGGCCGACGTTCACAGAGAACGTCATCGACTTCGGCGGCCGCACCGGCTATGTGAAGGCCGCCTTGAACGCCGGGGTGCCGATCGTGCCCGCGGTCGGCATCGGTGGCCAGGAGACCCAGATCTTCCTCACCAGGGGGACCTGGCTGGCCGAGAAGCTTGGGCCGATCGCCCGCCTGGCACGCACCAAGATCGTGCCGGTGTCCTTCGGTTTTCCGTTCGGGCTGTCCCTGGTGGTTCCACCCAACATTCCGCTGCCGTCCAAGATCGTCATGAAGGTGCTGTCGCCGATCGACCTCGTCGCCGAGTTCGGTGAGGACCCCGACATCGACGAGATCGACGCGCACGTCCGGCACGTGATGCAGCGGGCACTGGACGACCTCGCCGGCGAACGCCGACTGCCAGTGCTGGGTTGAACGGGTTTTGAATAGCGGCCCCGCGGCTATCAAGGTCTCTTGTGAGTAAGCGTCGCTACCCGTTGCTGCGCGCGGTCGCAGAACTTGTCAACGCCGCCAACGGTGTGCAGCCCATCGCCCGCGAGGGTTACATCACCATTGGCGTGTTCGCGTTCGGTTGGCCGACATCGGAGATGTCACCGGCGTACATGGGTGTCTCGATGCTCGACGCGCTGCGGCGAGGCCTGCGTGGCGATTTCCGCGGGACACGTGGCCGGATCGCCTTGGTGCTGACCGCAATTGCCTGGGCGTTGCTGTACTTGATCCATCGCCGCAACGTGACGTCGCAACCGTATTTCGAGGACCCGCTGCGCGAAGCCCTCGGTGAGGACTACGAACAGATCGCCAACCAGTCGCAGCCGGCGCGGCGTCGTCGCGCCCAGATCGGCGTGTGGCCCACCGACCTGGTCCGCCGACGCTACGCCGAGAAGTCCAGCACCGTGCAGTACGGCCCGCACGGACGAGTGAACCGTGCCGACATCTGGCGGCGCGCCGACCTGCCGCGAGACGCGAAGGCGCCCGTGCTGTTGCAGGTGCCCGGCGGCGCGTGGGCCATCGGAATGCGGCGGCCGCAGTCCTATGCCCTGTTGAGCCATATGGCCGAGCGAGGCTGGGTGTGCCTGTCGATCGACTATCGCGTGAGCCCTAAGAACACCTGGCCCGACCACATCGTGGACGTCAAGCGTGCCCTGGCGTGGATCAAGGAGAACATCGCCGACTACGGCGGTGACCCCGACTTCGTGGCCATCACCGGTGGTTCGGCGGGCGGTCATCTGTCATCGCTTGCCGCGCTGACGCCCAACGATCCGCAGTGGCAGCCGGGATTCGAGGACGCCGACACCTCGGTCGTCGCGGCAGTGCCGATCTACGGCCGCTACGACTGGTTCACCGGGACGGGCTCCGGCCGCAAGGAGTTCATCGGCTTCCTGCAGAAGTACGTGGTGAAGAAGCCGTTCGCCGAGAACAGGCAGACCTACCTGGACGCATCCTCGATCAAGCGGTTACGCCCCGATGCGCCACCGTTTTTCATCCTGCACGGCCAGGACGACTCCATCATCCCGGTCGGCGAGGGCCGCGAGTTCGCCGATGCGCTACGTGAGGTGTCGACGTCCGCTGTCGCGTATGCGGAGATCCCGCACGCCCAACACGCATTCGACTTCTACTACGGGTCGCCGCGCGCGCATTACACCGCGCAGGCCGTCGAGGAGTTTCTGTCTTGGGTGCACGCCAAGCGGGGGTCTAGGGCGCCATCGTCGGCCGAGCCGACTAAGGCGCCATAGCGGATTCGATGACCGTCAGCTGCTGGGAAAGTCCTGCAGCGCGACGGATTTCGACGAATGCGTCGACCATCGCGTCGGTCAGCTCATGCGGATCCACCAGGGTCGCCCCGTCGGACAGCACGGAGATGTTGAGCTGGTCGACGTAGCTCCACACCGTGATGTTCAGCCCGCTGCCCGTGGTGAGCGGACCGACCGAGTAGATCTCGGTGACCCGTGCGCCCCCGACACGTCCGGGCTCACGCGGGCCCGGCACGTTCGAGATGGGGATGTTGAGCACCTTGTTCTGGCCGTCCTTGTCCGCCAGCCAGTGGAACAGCCGCTCGGCGGGGGCGGGCGGGAAGTAGGCCGACCACCTGCTGACGAGTTCGGGCCCGAGCAGGTGGTGGGCTTCCTTGGCGTCGACCGCGGCGTCGTGCACAGCCCGTACGCGCTCGAGTGGGTCTTCGAGTTGAATCGGCACCACCATCATGACGCCGCTGAAGCGGTTGCCGGAAATACGGTCCTGCGAGAAATCGAAACTGACTGGGACGGACGCCAATAGCGGATGGTCGGCGTGACCGTCGTACTCGAGTGACAATTTGCGCAGCGCACCCGAGGAGATCGCGAGCACCATGTCGTTGATGGTGACGCCGAGGTGCTTGCCGGTTTCCTTGACGTCTGCGAGGGAGAGTGTGGCGGTGGCGAACTTGCGCTGCCCGTCGACGCGGTGGTTCATGAACGACGGCGGCGGCGTGAACGGTCGCGTCAGCTCCGGTGACAACTTGCGTGAACTCTTGCGCACTCGGCTCATGCCCTGCGCGGTGTAGCGCATCACGCCCGGCAGCCGACCGATATGCCGCATGTGATCGACGAATGCCGTCCGCAGGAGTTCGCCGTTGGTCGGCGGGGGGTCGCAGGCGTAGGAATCCCGATCGGCCTGCGGACTCTGCTGCAGATCCATTCCGCGCGCAAGGAGGTTGGCCGATGCGACGCCGTCAGCGAGGGCGTGGTGGATCTTGCCGAGCACCGCGATGCGGCCGTTGGCCAGGCCTTCGATGAAATACATCTCCCACAACGGCCGGCTGCGGTCGAGCGGGGTGCTGGCGATCCGGCCGACCGCCTCGTCGAGCTGACGGCGCCCGCCCGGGCTGTCGACTCGATACGGACGGACGTGGTATTCGAGGTCGACCTCGCAGTTCTCCTGCCACATCGGATGGTGGAACTTGAACGGTACGTCCACGAGCTGATAGCAGAACGGGTCGAGCTTGTGGAGGCGACCGTGGATGACCTCACGGAACTGGTCGATGCCGAACTGTCGGCCCTTCAGCTCGGAGACGTCTATCACCGCCAGCTTGAGCGTGTGCATATGCACCGTGGGCGTTTCGCTGTAGAGCAGGACAGCGTCCCAGCCGCTGAGCCTCTTCACAAGCTACCTCCCTGCCCGGGGCAGCTAGATGACCTTCTTCGCCCCGATCAGGGAGCGGCTTCGATGAATCTGGTTGAGGAACAACCCGATTGCAGTCGACATCGATCCTGTGCGGGCACCGTCGATCATATCGAACGCATGACCTGCGCCCGGCAGTTCGACATAACCCACCACCGAATGCGATGCCGCTCGCAGCCGCTCGACGAAGCTGCGGGCCTGCGCGACGGGGATGACGCTGTCGCCGGTTCCGTGCACGACGAGGAACGGCGGCGCATCGGCGTGCACGCGTGCGATGGGAGATGCCTTGCGGAAGATGTCGGGATGCTTGTCCCGTTTGCGCTTGACCACGATGCGTTCCAGGAAATCGACGAACCTGACCCGTTCGACGGTCGAACGGTCCTCCCAGTCGTAGCGGCCGTAGATGGGCACCACGGCATCTACCGACGTATCTGAGCCCTCCGGAAGCTCGGCTTGAAACTCCGGGTCGTTGGCGGTCAGACCGGCAAGGGCCGCCAGGTGGCCGCCGGCCGAGGTGCCGCCGATCGTCACGAAATTGCGGTCGCCGCCGAACTTGTCGACGTTGGCCCGTGCCCACGCAATCGCCGTCTTGACGTCGGTGATGTGTGAGGGCCACGTGTGATGCGGCGCCACCCGGTAGTCGATGGACAGGCACACCCAGCCGAGTTCGGCCAGGTGAGACATGAGCGCGTAGCCCTGCAGCATGCGACTGCCGTGCACCCATGCGCCACCGGGCACGAAAATCATCACGGGCGCGGGTTCGGCGGGCAGATCCTCGCGGCGCCACACATCGAGCAGCTGAGACGGGCGCGGCCCGTACTGCACCGACGAGCGATGGACATTGCGGCGCTGCTCGCGCAGTTTCCACAGCGGCGGCACCTTCTCCGGCGCCGGCCACTCGATATCGAGGTCGTTGGCGTTGACGATTCCGCGCAACGCCGCCGCGGTCACTTCATTCGTGCAGTCTCTGTCTGCGCGCTTTTGCTCCGCATCCCCGGGGCTAAGCAACGATTTGGCCGTCGCGCCGAGAAAATCGGGGAGATGGCGATAGCCCCAGACGCTCGCCGCGGTGAGGGCACCAAGTGGCTCAAGGTGTTTCCCGACGACGGGCAGCGACGCCGACGCGACGCTCATCGCCAGCATGTAGTCCGACGGGCCGGCGTTCAGCAACCACCGGGCGCGTGTCCACATCGTCGGTCCGGGGTACCGAGTTTCCGGTCGTGGCAGACATTGCGCGACTGTACCCCGCAGCAGAGTTTTCAAACGACAACCTTCGCTATATGTCTAGTGCTCCGATCATCGGGTTGTTTTGTGAGCCGGATCACTCGGCGCTGAGCTGGGCAAACGGGATAGCGTTACGGGACTGGCATCAAACGTAAATCGATCGTGAATGAGGACTTCCACCGTGAGTAAGTCAGCCCTTGCCATCACCGAAGAACACACAGACCTCGCCGACGCCGCGTTTGGCCAGCTCAACCGGGTGAACAGCCGGGACGCCGCCCGCGCCACCCTCGACGGCGGGCCATCGCATCCCAGCGAGGTCTGGTCGGCGGCCGCCGATCTGGGCTGGACGGGCCTGGCGATCGCCGAGGAGCACGGCGGTTCGGGCTTCGGGCTGTCCGAACTTGCGGTGGTGTTGGAGGCCCAGGGCCACGAACTGTGCCCTGGCCCGTTCCTGCCGAGTGTCACAGCCGCAGTGGTCATCGACCGCTGCGCATCGGATTCCCTTCGCGCTCAGGTGCTTCCGGGATTGGCCGATGGCAAGACCATCGGCGCGCTGGCCGTCTCGGGCACCGCGAAGATCGGTTCTGATCAGGTGGTGACCGGCGAGAGCCCGGCGGTACTCGGTGCACCGGACGCTGACGTTCTGGTCGTCATCGCAGGTGAGGACGTGGTGGTGGTCGACGCGGGCGCCGACGGAGTCACCGTCACGGCACTTGAGTCCCTGGACCCCACCAGAAGCATCGGGTCCGTCGCACTACGCGACGTTGCGGTCGCCGACGACCGGGTTCTGCGCGGCGCCGCCCGCAAGGCGCGAACCGTGTTCCGGATTCTGGCGTCCGCCGAGGCCGTCGGTGTCAGCTGGGCGTGTCTGGAGATGGCCGTCGAGTACGCCAAGGTCCGAGAGCAGTTCGGGCGCACGATCGGCACCTTTCAGGCGGTCAAACATCACGCCGCGAACATGCTCGTCAACGCGGAGGAGACCACCGCGGCGACCTGGGACGCGGCGCGCGCCGATGACCTGGACACCGCATGGTTCGCCGCCGCGGTCGCCGCGTCGCACGCCATCCGGACCCAGATCTTCAACTCGCAGAACAACATTCAGCTGCACGGCGGGATCGGCTTCACGTGGGAGCATGATTCGCATCTGTACCTGCGCCGGGCCCGCACCCTCGCCGCGTTGATGGCCGAGGCGGGCGACCCGCTGCTCGACATCGTCGAGGGTCAGCGCAACGGCCAGGCGCACGGCGCCTCGTTCACCCTGCCCGAGGAAGCCGAGAAGTACCGCGAGCAGGCGCGCGAGGCCGTCACCACGCTGCGCGGGCTGCCCGCAGAGCGACAACGCGACTTTCTGGTCGACTCCGGCTACCTGGTGCCGCACTGGCCCAAGCCGTGGGGCCGCGCCGCGGACGTCCTCGAGCAGTTGGTGATCGAGGAGGAGTTCAGCGGCGTCGAGCGGCCGGACATGGGCATCACCGGATGGGTGACGCTGACGATCTCGGGGGCGGGCACCGACGATCAGCGCGAGCGCTGGGTCGAACCGGTGCTGCGCGGGGAGGTGATGTGGTGCCAGCTGTTCTCCGAGCCGGGCGCGGGCAGCGACGCCGCCGCCGTGCGCACGTCGGCCCGCAAGGTCGACGGCGGTTGGCGGGTCACCGGGCAGAAGGTGTGGACCAGCCTGGCCCACCTGTGCCAGTGGGGACTGGCCACCGTGCGCACCGATCCCGACGCCCCCAAGCACGCCGGCGTGACGATGATGGCGATCGATATGAAGGCCGCGGGCGTCACCGTCAACCCTCTGAAGGGCCTGACCGGTCACGCACATTTCAACGAGGTGTTCTTCGACGATGTCTTCGTTCCCGACTCCGATGTGGTCGGCGACGTGAACAAGGGCTGGCTGGTGGCCCGGGCGACACTCGGCAACGAGCGCGTCTCGATCGGCGGCGGTTCAGGCGGCGCCAGCGGGTTCGCCGCCGACGATCTGATCAAGCTGCTCGACAATGCGCCCGCCGAGACGGTCGCGTACTACCTCCGGCGTGCAGGTGAAGTCATCGCCGAGTCACACACGCTGAGGCTGCTCAACCTGCGCCGGATCACCCGCGCGATCGCCGGGATCCGAGCCCGGCCCCGAAGGCAACGTCACCAAACTGCTGCTGGCCGAGGCGGGCCAGCGGATGACCGAGCTGGGTCTGGAACTGGCCGGGTCGGCGGCCGTCGTCGGGCAGACGCCGACGCTCACGCAGGCCTACCTCGGCAACCGGGCGATGACGATCGCCGGGGGCACCTCGGAGATCACCCGCAACACGATCGCCGAACGGATCCTCGGCCTGCCACGCGATCCGCTGCTGAAGTAGTCGCGGCGGCTACCCGCTGACATCGGACATACTTGTGAGGTGCCGGGCACCTTCGATACTTCGGACTTCCATCCAGACCTCCGCCGGATCGCGCGGCTCACGCCCAAACAAGTCGTGACGCCGGTGACGCTGCCCATCATTCGGTTGGTGACCCGGCGGATGTGGCGCCGGGTGCCCGAAGACGTCGAAGCCCTGACCCTGCCGTCGGGTGTCGGCGTGCGGTTGTACCGACCGCCCGCGAACGCCGGCCCGGGACCTGCGCTGTTGTGGATACACGGCGGCGGCTACGTCATCGGCCATCCGGGCCAGGACGACGCGCTGTGCCGCCGCTACGCCCGCCGCCTCGGCGCGACGGTGGCGTCGGTCGACTACCGACTGGCGCCCGAGCACGCCTACCCGGTTCCGCTTGAGGACTGCTACACGGCGTTGACCTGGTTGAGGGCGCTGCCATCGGTGGATCCGGACCGCGTCGCCATCGGCGGAGCCAGCGCGGGCGGTGGACTGGCAGCCGCGCTGGCGCTGCTCGCCCGCGATCGCGGCGAGGTCGCGTTGGCCGCCCAGTTGCTGGTCTATCCGATGCTCGACGACCGCACCGTGGGTCGCGACGGCCCGGACAATCCCGGCCTGCGGCTGTGGAATCGGGCGAACAACAAGTTCGGCTGGTCGGCCTACCTGGGCGATGCCGACCCCGAGGTCGCGGTGCCCGCTCGGCGGGAGGATCTGAGCGGGCTGCCGCCGGCATGGATGGGTGTCGGCACGCTGGACCTGTTCCACGACGAGGACCTCGTATACGCGGAACGACTGAAGGCCGCGGGCGTGCCGTGCGACGTCGAGATCGTCAAGGGCGCGTTTCACGGCTTCGACGGCATCGTCCCGAAAGCACAAGTGTCGCAGTCGTTCTTCGACAGTCAGTGCGCCATGCTGCGGAGCACGTTGGCACCGTCGGCCGCCTAATTGATCACGGCCCCGGCGACGATCGTGGCCGCGACCATCCCCGAGTCGAGTTCACCAAGCACCTCCTCGGGGCGTGCCGCCAGGATGCACAAGTCCCCGAGTTGGCCCGGTGCGATTCGACGTTGCACACCCGGGGCGTCGGCCGCGCCGAAGAACATTTCCAACGCGGCGCGCGGCGATATTCTTTCATCGGCGCCGAGCAGGGTTCCCGCGCCGGTGGTGCGAAATACTGCGGCGCGCATCGCCTCCCACGGATCGGCGTGGCCGAAGGGCATATCGGTGGAGAGCGCAACCCGAACATCGGCGGCCAACAGGGAGGCCACCCGCCACAATTCGTGATGCTCGTCGGCGGGCACGTCCTCGAGATACTGCTCACCGCGTTCGGCGACGAAGTTGGGTTGTGTCACGACGGTCACCCCGACATCGACGATGTCGGCAACGCTGTCGGCGGGGACCACCGCGGCGTGCTCGATGCGATCCTGTGGATGATGCCCCGCCGTTCGCAGCGCGGCCAGGGTGACGACCAGTTGTGCTGCCGTGACGCAGTGCACCGCGACGGGAGCGTCGTCGGCGTGGCGTTCGGCGATCCACGTGGTGAGGCTCGCAAGGTCCAGATCGCTGTCGTGCAGAATCCGCTTGCCGGGGGCCAGACAGTGCACGCGTTGATGTAGTTCGCCGTGGCGGTGGGCTTGCATCAGTTTGACGACATCGCCGACTTCCAAGTCCGGTGTCGCGTCGGTCACGCCGGTCACCCCGTATGCACTGAGCCGCCTGCTCACTTCGGCAAGCCCGCTGTCGTTGCGCTGCAAGGTATCCGACCAGCTGTGGTCGGCGCTGGGTAGACGACCGTCGGGGTGATCAGGGAGCCCGACCCGTGCCAGCCCGGCCGAGTTCAGGGTCCACAGGACTCCACTGCGGTGCTGGATCCTGATCGGTACCGGCGGCGCCAGCCGATCCAATGCGTTGCGGTCCAGCGGCCCCGCCACCGCCTCGTGATATCCGACTGCACGCAGCCATCCGTCGCTGCCGACATCGGCGGCCGCGAGCACGCGCGCCAGATCGGCGCGGGTGTGCACTTCGGATGGACCCACCCGAATCGACGTCAACGCCGCGGCGGCCGAATGGAGATGGACGTGGTGATCGTGCAGGCCCGGAATGACGGTCCCGCCGTCGGCGTCGTAGACCTGCTCGCCGGGCAGCGGCTCCAGTCGAGGTTCCACTGCGATGATCCGCTCCTGGGCGCGGATGTCGACGGTCCCGCCATCGAGTAGGGTCGCGCGCTGAATCAGCATGAAGCGAGCCGTTTCTCGGCGATCAGCTGCTCGACGATCTCGTTGTCGGCACCCAGCACGGACGCCGGCATCGATGGCTGCGGAATTGCGGTGCAGTGGGTTTCGTCGGCGAGAGGCAGTTCGGCGTACATGGCGGCGACGGCCGACATCGACAGCTCGATCAGCTCGCCGCCGCCCGTGTGCAACGACTGTGCGACGGCGGCGGCAGCCTCCAGGCCCGTCAGGGGATCGGCGATCGCGTCACCGCAGAAGGCCGGGGCGTCATCGCCGCCGCAGACCAGCCCACCGGAAACCGCGGCGTCATCGCCGAACGCCACCCAGTGGGCCCGCTCCCCTTCGGTGCCATGGCCGGTGATCCGCAGCCAGATTCTGCCGTCGCGTGGCGGAACGCTCCCCGGCCCGAGGCCGCGTCGGGTCAACGCCTCCGGACGCGATGACTCGATCACCACATCGGCGGCGGCGAGCAGCGCCTGCAAGCCCGCCGGCTCGTCGAAATCAACCTTGTACGAGAGCTTTGCGCTGTTCATCCAGTCGAAGAACGCCGATGGACCCGCGCGGGCTCCGTCGGGGCGTGCTGCGCTTTCGACCTTGACGACCGTCGCGCCGGCACGCGCCAACAAATGTCCGCAGAGCGGGCCCGCCCACATCGCGGACAGGTCGGCGACGAGGAGCCCCGACGGCCCGCGCGCTGTCGTCGCCGCGCCGAAGGGGTGGATGCGCGGCGGTTCGGCAGGCGTTTCACCGAGCGCGGCGACCGGAAGACCCAGCAGGCGTCCCCGCTCGGTGACTTCGGCGCAATCGCGTTGGGCGACCCATCGGTGCACCTCGGGCCAATGATCGTTGCCCACGGCATCGACCTGAAGCAGTGCGGGAACGACGTCGACATCATCGGGACGCGACAGCGTGAGCGCGCACCATCCATCACGGCTTCGCATCAGGTGCGTCGCCTCACCTGCCGAGATCCGGTCGTCGGGCGAGTGACCGAGTAATCCGGCCCGTCCCGCGATGATCGCGTCGGCGTCGACCTCGGTGCCGGTGAGACCACGAAAATCGTTGGCGACAGCCCGGGCTCGCGACAGCACCGCAACGGGGACGGCCAAAGACGTCACAGACTCATTGTCCTCAGAACTGCAGAGCAGTAAACCGCCAGTCCAATACCTGCTGGTCGGGCTCCCCTACGGCATAGACCAACGACCGCAGCTTGAGGACTCCGCCACGACCTTCGGGCAGCGCCACAGCGCCTTCGACATGCAACTCGCTGTAGAGAGTGTCGCCCTCGTGTACGGGTCCGGTGTGGTCGCAGGACTGCCAGCCCAGCACCGTCACGATATTGGGCAACAGCCGCGTGGCCTGTGCCAGCGCCAGGCCGATGGTGTGCCCACCGTAGACCAGCCGCTGTCCACTGACTCGCCAATCATGATGTGTAGCAGCGATATTCAGCGTCAACCGAGCAAGTTCAGCAGCGCTGCTGACGATATCGGCCGAGCTGTGAAGCACCGCGCCCGCAATCCCCGCATCGAAATGGGCTCCCGGGACCTTGGCGCGGTAGGCCTCGTGGTTCCAGTCGGCTGTCGGGTCGGGGACCGGTGCGTATTCGGTACCGATCGCCGACAGATCATCGGCGTGATCGGAATCGCGCGCTACGTCGCTCAGCGGCAGCATGGCGCAACGGTGAAAGTCGAGGATCAGCCGGCCGACGTCATCGACTGTGGTCATCCGCAACGCCGCAAGCCCCGTGGGTGCGCGCCCCGGTTTGGCTGAGTTCTGTTTCATCCCAACCACTTCGGTCCTGGTGAACAGCGTGTCGCCGATCACCGGGAAGCGGTGGAACATCAGGCCGCGGTAGAACAGGTTCGCCTTGACCCGCTGGGTCGCCAGGGTCGACTGCCCGATCGCAACGTCGCATACGAACGAGGGGTGGGCCAGCGGACCCGGGGCGCCGGTAACGGCAGCCGCCAACTCGCCGTCCAGCGCGAGGCGCAACCGGTCGCCGATGATCGACTGATGTACGGCCGCGGCCCCAGCCGTCAGGGTCATCGACGGTGCGGCGTCGAAGACCAGGCCGACCTCGAGGTCGTCGAAGAATGGGCCGCTCACGGCAGTCATGTTGGCATTGGGCCGCACAAAGTGCAAATATGGCCGTACATATGTTGACTGAAGAAGAAACCATGCTGGTGGAGACGGTGCGGGCGTTCGTCGACCGTGACGTCAAACCTGCGGTGCGCGAGGTCGAGCACGCCAACGAATACCCCGAGGCGTGGATCGAGCAGATGAAGCGCATCGGCATCTACGGCCTGGCCATCCCCGAGTCCTACGGCGGCTCCCCCGTGTCGACGCCCTGCTATGTGGAGGTCACGCAGGAGCTGTCCCGGGGCTGGATGAGCCTGGCCGGCGCAATGGGCGGACACACCGTCGTGGCCAAGCTGCTGGCGCTGTTCGGCACCGAGGAGCAGAAGCAGAGGTATCTGCCGCCGATGGCCACGGGTGAGCTGCGGGCGACGATGGCGCTCACCGAGCCCAGCGGGGGTTCGGACCTTCAGAGCATCACCACTGTCGCCGCGGTCGACGGCTCCGAGTTGGTGATCAACGGGGCCAAGACGTGGATCAGCAACGCCCGCCGGTCAGGCCTGATCGCACTGCTGTGCAAGACCGATCCGGCCGCGACGCCCGAAGCACCGCGGCATTTCGGTGGTCCTCGTCGAGCACGGAGAGGCCGTCCCGGGCCTCGGCATCAGCCTCAGCGACGGACTGACGGTGTCGCGTGATCTGCCGAAGTTGGGCTACAAGGGCGTCGAATCCTGCGAGTTGACGTTCGACGGCTACCGCACGCCCACGACGGCGATACTCGGAGGCGAGCCGGGCAAGGGATTCGCGCACATGATGAAAGGCCTTGAGACGGGACGCATTCAGGTAGCCTCACGCGCTCTCGGAGTGGCGACGGCGGCGCTGGAAGACGCGCTGAAGTACGCGCAGGAACGCGAAACCTTCGGTCAGCCGATCTGGAAGCATCAGTCCATCGGCAACTATCTGGCCGATATGGCGACCAAGCTGACGGCCGCGCGACAGCTCACCCTCTATGCGGCCCAACGCTATGACAGCGGTGAGCGCGCCGACATGGAAGCCGGAATGGCGAAGCTGTTCGCATCCGAGGTTGCGATGGAGATCGCGTTGAACGCCGTCCGGATCCACGGCGGCTACGGATATTCCACCGAATTCAACGTCGAGCGGTACTTCCGCGACGCGCCTCTGATGATCGTCGGTGAGGGCACCAACGAGATTCAGCGCAATGTGATCGCCGCCCAGCTGGTCGCCCGCGGCGGGATCTAGTGCGATCCGCGCCGGCGTATCAGACTCTGCGCGAACATCTTCGCGACGACATCGCATCGGGTCGCTACAGCGACGGCAGCCGGCTTCCCACCGAGTCCGAACTGGCGGAGCGGCACGGACTTTCGAGGCAGACGGTGCGGCGTGCGTTTGCGGACCTGGTCGCCCAGGGCGTGGTGTACCGGGTGCCGGGACGCGGCACCTACGCCAGCGAGGCGGGGCAGCGGTACCTACGTCAGCTCGGCTCGATCGAGGACCTGATGAGCCTGTCCGACGACACCACGATGGAAGTGCTCTCCGGGCTGCGCAGGCGGGTGGACCTCGATGCCGCCAGCCGACTGCGGCTCGACGACGACATCGTCTACTCGGTGGTGTTCCGACGGCTGCACGACGGCGTGCCGTTCGTGATGACGGCTGTGCACCTGGTGCCCGTGGTCGCGCATGCGGTGCTGTCGTCGCCCGCGCTGCAAGACGGCGCCGTCGGCACCCAGACGGTGATCGGCCTGCTCGAGCCACATCTGGTCGACCCGATCACCGAAGCGGCCCAGTCGATTACGGTCGCTCCGGCCGACAGCGGTGTCGCGGACGCGGTCTCATGCGAGCCCGGTCATCCGATGCTGAGAGTCGACCGGCTGTACAGCGACACCGCGGGCCGCCCCGTCGAGTTGTCCGTCAGCCACTTCCTGCCCGAGCAGTACACCTACCGGGTGACGCTGCGGCGGTCCGGCTAGTTGCGACTTCGGCGTGCTGGGTCACGCTGAGCGTGACCGCGCACGCCGAAATCACAGGACCTCGTCGACCAATCCCCACCGCAATGCTGTTGGCGGATCGATGGTCTGGCCGCTCAGAACCAGATACGCGGTCCGCCACCGCCCGATCCTGCGCGTGACGCTCACGGTGCCGCCCGCGCCGGGAATCAATCCGAGGCTCAGCTCCGGCAGGCCGAAGACGGCATCGGGCCGCGACTGCACCCACCCGCAGAAGGCAGCCATCTCCAGCCCGCTGCCCAACACCTGACCGTGCACCTCGGCACGGCATCGCGGGCCCAGTCGCGTCGTCAGTTCGTCGAGAGCCAAAGCGGGACTGTGTCGGGTGCGGGCCAGATGCGCGCTGGCCGGATCGGAGAAGGTGCCGAATTCGGCCAGGTCGCCGCCGCTGCAGAACGAGGGACCGTTGCCCGACAGCACGACATCGGTCACCGACGGGTCGAGGCGGGCCACCTCGAGCGCTTCGAGCAGCGCCGCCCGCGCGTCGGTCGAGAAGGCGTTGTGCCGCTGCGCCCGGTTGAACCGCACGTACAGGGTGCCCTCGACGCGTTCGGCCTGCACCGGATCCGGGATGTGCACCGGCTGTGCGGGCCCCCGCTCGCCCAGCCAGCGCGCGAACTCCGGTCCGGACTGCAGCGTCGAGTAGGCGAGCGACTCGGTGATGACGCCGGCGAATGCAGGCGCGTCGACATCGAGCGCGCGCAGGACGTCGCTGCAGACCGCGGCGGCGTGCGGCCATCGTCGGCCACGGTCACGCAGTTCCTCGAGGGCGTCGGGCACCGACGCCACGGTCACGGTGCGACGGTCGTCGCAATCTTGGTCGGTGAGCGTGAAAAGCGCGTCTTCGGAGGGGGATCCGGTCGCGACGACCACTCCCGGAACAAGTTCGACCAGCCTGGTCACGAGTACTTGTTTATCAGCTCCTGCTTGAACATCTTGCCGGTTTCGGTGCGCGGCATCTGTGCCTCGAAGGAGATCGACCGCGGGCATTTGTAATGCGCCAACCGGTCTCGCAGCCAGACCAGCAGTTCATCGCCGAACTCCGCGGTGGCATCGGCGGGGTCGACCGTCTGGACGACGCCCTTGACGCTCTGGCCCATCTCGTCGTCGGGGATGCCGAACACCGCGGCGTCGAGCACCTTGGGGTGCGTGATCAACATGTTCTCGGCCTCCTGCGGATAGATGTTGACGCCGCCGGAGATGATCATGTGATGCTTGCGGTCAGTGAGAAACAGGTATCCGTCCTCGTCGAGATAACCCACGTCGCCGACGGTCACCCAGCCGTGTTTGTCGCGTGACGCGGCCGTCTTGTCGGGGTCCTTGTGGTAGACGAACTGCACGACGCCGAGGTCGAAGTAGATCTGACCCGCCTGGCCGGGCGGCTGGTCGTTGCCGTCATCATCAAGGACGTGTGCCACGCCCAGCAGTGGCTTACCCACGGAGCCAGGGCGTTTCAGCCATTCCTCGGCGGCGATGAAGGTGATGCCCGCGCCTTCTGACGACGAGTAATACTCGTCGACGCGCGGACCCCACCAGTCGATCATCTGCTTCTTGATGTCGACAGGGCACGGCGCTGCGGCGTGCACCACTCGATGCAGACTCGACACATCGTATGAATTGCGAACGTCCTGCGGAAGTTTCAGCATCCGGACGAACATCGCCGGGACGAACTGACCGCTGGTGATCCGATACTTCTGGATGGCATCCAGTGCGGATTCGGGATCGAATTTGGACATGATCACGGTGGTCACGCCCATCGCCTGTGCGCTCATCGACCACAGGCACGGCGCGGTGTGGTACAGCGGTGCCGGGCTCAGATAGACGGAATCCGGGCCCATCTGAATCGCCATCAGCAGCGCCGAGACCAGATTCGGTGTGTCGGCGGGCTTCGCGTGGGTGAGTTCGCGGCGAATTCCCTTGGGGCGACCCGTGGTTCCTGACGAGTACTGCAGCAGGTCGCCCTCGATCTCGTCGTCGATGGGTGTGCTCGGCAGGTCCGCCACGCACTCGGGGTAGCGCTGCCAGCCGTCCAGATCGCTACGCCTGTCGCCGACGTTCGCTCCGTCGGCGATCAGCAGCAGCTCGGGTAGGGCTCCCAGCTCGGCCAGGCCTTGGCAGACCGTTGCGGGTCCCATGCGACCCGATCACAGCCTTCGCACCGCTGTTCTCGATGATGTAGGCGACTTCGGGCGGCGTGAGGTGAGTGCTGACGACCGTGTAGTACAGACCGCTGCGCCGCGCGGCCCACATCACCGCCGGCAGGTGCTCGTTGTTCTCCATGAGAACCGCGACTGTGTCGCCTTCGACCAGACCGGCGTGCCGGAAATGGTGAGCCAACCGGTTCGCCCGCTCCTCGAGCTCTTTGAACGTGACCACGGTTCCGGCCGGATGGATGATGACAGCCGGCTTGTCACCGGTGGCGTCGGCATGCTCGCGAATCTGCATGTGCCGACTTTACGACGTGCGATCTTGACAGGTGTCAAGTGGGGTCGAAAGATCCTGGTCGCGGGCGCTGCCGACCTACCATTGCATTGCCGGCGAATCGGGGATCGAGGTGCGCGAATGAGGATCACCGCGCCGTCGGGCGTCGTCACGTTCCTTTTCACCGACATCGAGGGCTCGACCCGCCGGTGGGAAGCCGACGCCGAAGCGATGCGCTCGGCGCTCACGGCGCCCACGACGAGGTGTTGCGGGATGCGATCGAATCGCACAGCGGCTGGCTCTTCAAGCACACCGGCGACGGCGTGTGTGCGGCTTTCTCGTCGCCGCGATCTGCTGTCGATGCCGCAGTCGACGCCCAACGCGCGCTCGAGTTGCCGGTGCGGATGGGTATCGCCACGGGCGAAGCGGAACTGCGCGACGGCGACTACTTCGGCGCGCCCCTCAACCGTGCATCGCGGGTGATGTCGGCCGGCCACGGCGGGCAGATCCTGCTCGATGGGGCGACGGCCGGCCTTCTTCACGCAGTCGGCCTGACGACGCTGGGAAGCAAGCGATTACGTGACATCGCCAAGCCGGTCGATATCTTCCAGATTCAAGCCGCGGAGATTACGGAGCGACTTTCCCGCCCTTGAAGACCGACGACGCGACACCGGGAAATCTGCGGGTGCCGACGACGAACCTGATCGGACGCGAGACAGACATTGCGAGCTACAAAACGCATTGAAACAGCATCGGCTGGTGACTCTTACTGGCGTCGGCGGTGTCGGCAAGACCCGCTTGGCACTGGAGCTGGCCGGCCGATCAGCGAGTGACTACCCGGACGGCGTGTTCGTCATAGAGCTGGCCGCCCTAGCTGATGGGTCGGCCACTCCTGAGGCGACAGCCGCAATTCTCGGGGTCAAACAACAGCCGGGTATGAGCTGGCGGCCAGCATCGCCGCGGCGTTGGAGGGTCGTGTCCAGGCTGCTGGTGTTCGACAACTGCGAACACGTGCTCGACAGCTCGGCCGATCTAATCGGACGCGATACTGGGGGCGTCATCCACCGTGACGATTTTGGCCACCAGCCGGGAGGGTCTACGGCTGGCCGACGAGCAGCTGTGGCCGGTGGCGTCCCTGGATGCTCGCAGCGGCGTCGACTCAACTGCCGCAGCACTATTCATCGAACGTGTTCAGGCAGTCTCCCCAGCTTTTACCGCATCGAACCATCCGCGAGGCGATCGCAGAGATATGCCGACGTCTGGACGGGATACCACTCGCCATCGAGTTGGCGGCGTCGCGCATGCAGTCAATGTCCGTGACGGAGGTTCGCGATCGGCTCGACAAGCGATTCCGACTACTCGTCGGGTCTCGACGCGAGCTTGAGCGCCATCAAACGCTGCGTCATGCGGTGCAGTGGTCCTACGACCTGCTCAACGAGGCCGAAAAATCCTTGCTCGCAACGTGCTCCGTCTTCGCAGGCGGTTTCGATCTGGCCGCCTTATGCGGCGTGTCCGGTTCCGACGACGAGTTCAACACGCTGGACTCACTCGACGCGCTGGTTCGTAAGTCGCTTGTTGTCGCGGACGGGTCAGCGGGCTTCACGCGATACTCCATGCTCGAAACGATTCGCCAGTTCGCCGAGGAGCAACTCGCCGCGACGGGGGACGCCGACGCTGCCCGCACCGCACACGCCCGGTACTTCGCGGGACGCGAGGTTGCCATCACCACCCTGTGGGACGGCCCGCGCCAACACGAGGTGTACTCGTGGCTGAAGGTTGAGATGGCCAACCTGCGCACCGCGTTCCGTTGGGCCCTCGACCGCAACGACGTCGATGCCGCCTCAGCCATCGCCATCTATGCGGCGTTGGCAGGATTTTGGAGCGACCAATACGAACCGATCCGCTGGAACGAGGAACTCATCGGGCCCGCACGTGCCGCCGGACACCGGCGCCTGGCCCAGCTGTATGGCATTGCAGTGCTCTGCTTCACGTCTGGTCGGATCGACGAAGCGATCGGCTATGCCGCCGCCGGGCAGGAGGCCGTCCTCAGTGGACGATTCGACGAAATCCGCAGGGAGCTCGAGGCATCACTGGGCGGTCCGTATGCCGCGGTCGGCGCACCCGAACGGTGGGTCGACTGGTGCCGCATCGTGATGGGGCGTCATCCCGCGGTCCACATTCATACCCGCGCCATCTTTGTGCTCGCACTGCAACTCGCAGGCGCCGACGACGAGGCGGTGGCAGTCGCCGAAGAACTTCCCGCGATGGTCGATGCCACGGACAACCCAACCTTCGCGAGCTGGGGACTGTTCGCGTACGGCGCCGCTCACCGTGATCGGGCTCCCCTCATCGCCTACGACGCCCTGCGCAGAGGCCTTGAAATCGCGCAAGCAAGCGGAAACAGGCAAACCGAGTCGAACACCGCCGCGATGCTGACCGCCCTCGCCGCCACCCATGGCGAGCCCTCGGATGCGTTCGACTACTCGATTGTGTCGATTC
The DNA here is from genome assembly GCA_963843135.1 of uncultured Actinomycetota bacterium. GTDB lineage: Bacteria > Actinomycetota > Actinomycetes > Mycobacteriales > Mycobacteriaceae > Mycobacterium. The sequence continues at coordinate 215,290 of CAWJJA010000008.1, read as the reverse complement.
GCAATCAATACGATTCGGGCAACTTCTTCCTCGTGGGGAATTCGTTGGCCGCTCTTGCGTCGCTATTCGCCCGAATCGGGCAGAACGAAGCCGCCGCGACGATGATCGGCTTCGCCGACTCACCTTTCAACCGGTCGTCATTCCCCGAATTGGTTGTAGCGATCGATCGGCTCCGCGAGGCGGTCGACGACGACACCTACGATTCCCTCGTTCACGCAGGTGCGCAGATGACTACCGCGGCTGCGGTCGCCTACGCCTTCGACCAGATCGAGCAGGCACGGGCCGCGTTGACGTAGCCGCGAGCGTGCGGAAACTGGTGCCAAACTGCGGCGTGTCGACTATCAGCCACGCACGCTCGCGCAGAAAAGTGACTAGTCGGCTTCGGTGAGGCGATGCTTCAGCGCGTCGAACTCGTCCTTGATGCCGGTCGGCAGCTTCTCGCCGACGAACTCGAACCACTCCTCGATCAATGGGATTTCCTCGCGCCACTCGGCAACGTTGACCGCAAGCGCCTCGTTGACGTCGGCCGAGTCGACATCCAGACCGGACAGGTCCAGATCGTCGGCGGTCGGCACGATCCCGATCGGCGTCGTCTTCCCGCCGGCCTTCTGCTCGATGCGGTCGATGATCCACTTCATCACGCGGCTGTTCTCGCCGAAGCCCGGCCACAGGAAACGGCCGTCGTCGCCGCGACGGAACCAGTTGACGAAGAAGATCTTCGGCATCTTCGACTCGTCGGCGTTCTTGCCGATGTCGATCCAGTGCGCGAAGTAGTCGCCGACGTTGTAGCCCAGGAACGGCAGCATGGCCATCGGGTCACGGCGCACGGTACCGACCTTGCCTTCGGCGGCCGCGGTCTGCTCGGAGCCCAGTGTGGCGCCGATGAAGACGCCGTGCTGCCAGTCGCGGGCCTGCGTCACCAGCGGCACCGTCGTCTTGCGGCGGCCACCGAACAGGATCGCCGAGATCGGCACGCCCTGCGGGTCGTCCCACTCGGGGGCCAGTGTCGGGCACTGCGACATCGGGGTGCAGTAACGCGAGTTGGGATGCGCGGCTTTGCTTTCCGTTTCGCGCAGGACCCAGTCGTTGCCCTTCCAGTCGATGAGGTGGTCGGGCTCGCCCTCCAGGCCCTCCCACCAGACATCGTTGTCGTCGGTCAGGGCGACGTTGGTGAAGACGGTGTTGCCGGCCTGCGATGGTCTTCATCGCGTTCGGGTTCGACGACCAGTTGGTGCCCGGTGCGACACCGAAGAAGCCGAACTCGGGGTTGACCGCGTAGAGCCGGCCGTCCTTGCCGAACCGCATCCAGGCGATGTCGTCACCGACGGTCTCGGCGCGCCAGCCCGGAATCGTCGGCTGCAGCATCGCGAGGTTGGTCTTGCCGCACGCCGACGGGAACGCCGCCGCGACGTAGTACGACTTGTTCTCCGGCGAGATCAGCTTGAGGATCAGCATGTGCTCGGCGAGCCAGCCCTCGTCGTGTGCCATCGCCGAGGCGATGCGCAGCGAGTAGCACTTCTTGCCGAGCAGCGCGTTGCCGCCGTAGCCCGAGCCGTAGCTCCAGATCTCGCGGGTCTCGGGGAAGTGGCTGATGTATTTGGTGTCGTTACAGGGCCACGGCACGTCCTTCTGGCCGGGCTCCAGTGGTGCGCCGATCGAGTGCAGGGCCTTGACGAAGAAGCCGTCGTCGCCCATCTTCTCCAGCGCCGCCTTGCCCATGCGGGTCATCGTCCGCATCGACACGACGACGTACTCGGAGTCGGTGAGCTCGACGCCGAGCTTGGGATCTTCGGCACCGAGGGGACCCATGCAGAACGGCACGACGTACATCGTGCGACCGCGCATACAGCCGCGGTACAGGTCGGTCATGATGCCGCGCATCTCGGCGGGGTCCATCCAGTTGTTGGTGGGACCGGCGTCGATTTCGCGCTCAGAACAGATGAAGGTCCGCGATTCCACGCGCGCCACGTCCGATGGGTCCGAAAGCGCCAGGTAGGAGTTCGGCTTCTTGTGGTCGTCGAGTCGCTTGAAGGTGCCCGCCTCGACGAGCTGTTCGGACAGCCGCGCGGCCTCTTCTTCGGAGCCGTCGGCGAACACAACCCGATCGGGCTGCGTGAGTTCGGCGACCTCCTGGACCCAGGCGAGCAGCCCCTTGTGCTTCGTCGGTGCGGTGTCCAGACCTGGAATGGTCGCTGCGGTCATCTGTGTCTCCTGCAATCTTCCTGCGTATGCGTTTCTGCCAGGACTCAGGATCCGGGACGCCCGCCCGTGGAAAAGGGCAGCGCATCCCGTCGTCCCCGTACTCCAAAGGTTAACGCGGGTGACATACGCGCGGTAAATCGGGACTATGTCCGATCACTCACAGGAACGATTCAGAAAGCCTATCTTGGCGGTGTATCGATTCAGCTAGACGGCTTTTCCGGGACGACGGACCCGTACAACCCCCGCCGGACGGCGTCCAACTGTTGTTGAAGCAACGGCAGGCGACTGTCGATCACCTTCGCCGCCCGTGCCGTGACGACCGCGTGCTCGTGCAGTTCGGCGTCGATCTCGGCGACCCGATCGGCCGCAGTGGCGCTGTCGACCTCGTCTCGGTGGGCGAGCTCCGAGCACAGCGCCGTCTCGGCGACCAGTATCCGGGTGGCAACCCTTTCCTCCACGGAGGAGCGCAAGACACTGATGACGTCGCCGACCCAGCGGTCGAGCACCCCCCGGTCGTGAAGTAGCCCGCGAAGGCCGACCACCCACACGGTCAACACCAGCCCGATCGCGCCGCCCACCGCCAGACCTGCCGCGGTCATACCGGGCGCAAGCCCGGCGAAAAGCCGGGTCACCACGAGCGCCACCCCAAGCCCGAAGCCGGCGCCGAGGATCGTCATCAACTGCGTTTCCTGCCGACGTGACGTCAGCGGCGGCGCAGAGATCTGCGGTGTCTGCGGCGGCGCGGTCGCCGGGGGCACGGGCAGGTGCAGTTCGGTCGCCACGTGTGCCAGCTGCTCGGTGACGCCCTCGTCCACCTCCTCGACGACCTCACGCACACGGGTCCGCACATGTGACTCGAAGGTGCCGATGCCGCGGCGCGACAGCTGTGCGGCGTCCTCGGCCAGATGACCCCTCGCCGCCGTACAGCGATTGCGCGCAAAATGCCCGAGCTGCACACGGGCCGCCTTGAGCTGGCTACGCAGCGTGATGTTGCGCTCGCTCTTCGAAAGGCGCCGGCGGCGCAGGATGTCGTCGCGAGCCTCGTGCAGTACCCGCACACGGGCCCGGCGGTCCGACCCGTCGCCGTCGGCCCGGTACCGCCCGATGGTGCGCAGTATTCGGCTTTCCCGCGCGCGTAGCTGATTCCGTTGTGCCACAACGGGGTCCGACAATCGCTGCCGCAGCTGGCCGACGAGCTCATCAAGGCGGGCCTCACCCAGGTCGGGTGCGGCCGCCGCGCCGACCCAATGGACCTGGGCGTAGCGCGGAGCATGCTGCGTCAACAGCGCCCGGTCTGCGGCGAGCACCTCGCGCCAGTTGCGGTGCGCGTCGTTCTTCGACACCACGCCGACCACAAGATCGGTGTGTTTGGCCACTGAATCTATTAGTGCGCAATCGGATTCCGTCAGCGGTGCGACTGCGGACACAGTGAAGACCACCGCCGCCGGAGCATGCGCCGGGTTCAGTTCGCCGGACTCGACGAACGTGTACTCGGGCAACCGGGCCCGTAACGCACCGGCCAGGCTGGTGGTGCCCGCCATCGGTGGGCCGACGAGCAGCACGACGTCGCTGGTCACCGGCGCCGCCCGAGGAGACGCAGCGAGCCTCGGCAGATATCGGCCGCGCAGCTGTGGTGCAAGGCGCCGACCGGTCCGCTGCCGTAGCGCCGCCAGTACACACGCGCGTCTGCGGTGCGCTGAGGGATCGTCACCCCTGTCGACATGTATGCCGTGGGCCTCGACCACCTCGACGGCCGCACCCATCACGGCCAGCACCGTGTCATCGCTCGCGAGGAACCCGGCGAGTTCCTGGTCTCCGGATCGTATTGCGAGCGCGTGCAATTCGGCGATCGCCCCGCACACACGCCGGTACCGCACCGGCGCAGCGGCTCCTTCCACGACTGCCACCGCCTCCCCGACGCGGCTGATTCGGCGCAGTAGCGCCCGCACCGCGGGGGCGTCGGCGCCGTCGTGGACAGCCAACACGGCGTGGGCGATACCGAACCGGTCCAGCTCGTCGAGGAGGCGCCGACGCATCTGCTCCGGCAGAGGATGGTCGGACTGCACGAACGCATCGGTGGACGTGAGATCAGCGGGCGCATGCACCAACCTCCTAAGCGCGGCCATCAGTGCGTCGTCCAGCTCGGCGACGGCGAGCAGCCCGACCATCGGCACGGTGGGCAGGTTCGTCGACGCTCTGATGGCGGCGGCATGACGCTCCGCCGACGCCAACGGCCCACCGGCGCCGAACGCCGTCAGATCCGCCTTGTTCAGGATGATCGCGGTCGGCCGGTCAGATCGACTGACCGCCAGCCGATCCTCGGGCTTGAGTATCTCGGCGATCACGTGCACGGCGACGTCCGCGTCGGCGGCATCGGTGCTCACCGCGACCCCCGAACCTGTCAAGGCCGCGGTCACTGTCGTCCGCCCGACCCCGCTTCGGCCGTGCACGGCAACGCGTACCGGCGCGCCGGCACGCCGAATGATCGGCGCCAACCGCGGATTGCGCCTCTGCTCAGCGAATTGCGTCAAGACGTCGACGAAGATCAGGCAGCCTCCAAGTTCGTCCACACGCGGCTCCACATCGCTTGTTCGAACACGTTGTTCCAACGGAGCCACTCCCCACCTTCGATGTTGGCACCTCTGGCGATATGCCGCGCGCGGCAATTGTGGCCTCTGGGGGTAAAGACAGCCCGCCATCGCCGCGTACCAGCAAAAGGCAACTGTTGGGTATCAATCTGCACCACGATGCGGGTACTCCCCCCTTGATGAGCGACCATGGACGGATGCTTTCGGGAAGTGCGGATGTCGGGGCTGCACCCGCCTCGCATCTGCATCCCCGCGTGACCAGCTTCCGGACCCGTCGCACCACGCTGAGCGGGGCGCAGCAGGCGACGTGGGAGCGGCTCTGGCCCGAGGTGGGGATGCATGCTCGCGACGGCGACGGACCCGCCCCGCCACTGGACACCGAGACGTGGTTCGGGCGCTCGGCCCCCGTCGTGTTGGAGATCGGCTGCGGAGCGGGCACCTCGACGCTGGCGATGGCGCAAACCGAGCCCGATATCGATGTGGTGGCCGTCGAGGTCTACAAGCGCGGGCTGGCTCAGCTGCTGTCCGGTATCGCACGTGAAAACGTGCCCAACATCCGATTGATCCGCGGCGACGGCGTCGACGTCCTGGAGTACATGTTCGGCCCCGGCTCTCTGACCGGCGTGCGAGTGTTCTTCCCCGATCCATGGCCCAAGGCGCGCCACCACAAGCGCCGACTGCTCCAGCCGGCGACCATGGCACTGATCGCCGACCGTCTGCGGCCCGGCGGTGTGCTGCACGCCGCGACCGACCACGAGGGGTACGCCGAGCACATCGCCGAATCCGGTGACGCCGAATCGCGGCTACGCCGGGTTTCCGCGCACGACACCCTGCCCATGTCGGTCGAGCGGCCCGTCACGAAGTACGAAGGCAAGGCGCAGCATGCGGGCAGCCCGGTCGCCGAGTTGATGTGGGAGAGGTCACCATGAGCCTCGCTGAAGACATCCAGCGGATGGAAGCGCAGATAGAACCGCAGATGGAAGAGGTCGCACCCGGCACCTCCAGGGTGTTGCTGGTGTGGGACGCACCCAACCTGGACATGGGCCTCGGCTCGATCCTGGGTGGCCGCCCGACCGCAGCGCACCGGCCCAGGTTCGATGCGCTGGGCCGCTGGCTGCTCTCCCGTACCGCCGAACTCTCGGCGGCGCATCCGGATGTCTCGTTGGAGCCTGAGGCCACCGTCTTCACGAACATCGCCCCAGGTAGCGCCGATGTGGTTCGCCCGTGGGTGGAGGCATTGCGTAACGTCGGTTTCGCAGTCTTCGCGAAACCGAAGATCGATGAAGACAGCGACGTCGATGTCGACATGCTCAATCACATCGCGCTCCGCAGGAGCAGCGGACTGGCCGGCGTGCTGGTGGCTTCAGCAGACGGGCAGGCGTTCAAACAGCCCTTGGAGGAAATCGCCCGCGACGGCATAGGAGTCCAGGTGCTCGGATTTCGCGAACATGCGAGCTGGGCGCTAGCGTCGGATACCTTGGAGTTCGTCGACCTGGAGGACATTCCTGGTGTTTTCCGGGAGCCACTGCCGCGAATCGGACTTGATTCGCTGCCCGAGCAGGGGGCTTGGCTGCAACCGTTCCGGCCGTTGTCGTCGCTGTTGACGTCGCGCGTCAACAATTGAACGTGCGCGGGTCGCCACAGACTTAGTTAGGAGCTTAGGTGTTCGCCTGGTGGGGTCGGATGGTGTACCGCTACCGGTACGCCGTCATCGGCGTCATGGTTGCACTGTGCGTCGGTGGCGGCGTTTTCGGCATCAGTCTTGGCAGCCACGTCACCCAGAGCGGGTTCTACGACGAAGGCAGCCAGTCGGTGGCCGCGTCCATCGCGGCCGACAAGGCATACGGACGCGACCGCACGAGCCATGTCGTTGCGATCCTGACGCCGCCCGACGGCAAGAAGGTCGACGATCCCGCGTGGATGAAGAAGACGACCGACGAGCTCAACCAGCTCGTCGCCGACCACGAGGACCAGATGGTCGGCTGGGTGGGCTGGCTTCGCGCCCCCAACAGCGAGGATCCGACGGTCCAGCAGATGAAGACCTCGGACATGTCGAAGACGTTCGTCAGCGTCCCGCTCAAGGGCGACGACGACGACACGATCCTGAAGAACTACCAGGCCATAGAAACCGACCTACAGAAGGTCAACGGCGGCAATATTCAGCTCGCCGGTCTGAATCCACTTGCCGGTGAGCTCACCGGGACCATCGGCGAGGATCAAAAGCGTGCTGAAGTAGCCGCAATTCCGCTCGTGTGCGTCGTGCTGTTCTTCGTGTTCGGCGGCGTGGTCGCGGCGGCCTTACCCGGCGTCATCGGCGGCCTGACCATCGCAGGCGCACTCGGCATCATGCGAATCCTCGCAGAATTCATGCCCGTGCACTTTTTCGCCCAGCCCGTGGTGACGCTGATGGGACTCGGCATCGCGGTGGACTACGGCCTGTTCATGGTCAGCCGATTCCGGGAGGAGATCGCCGAGGGATACGACACCGAGGCTGCCGTGCGCCGCGCCGTGATGACGTCGGGTCGCACGATCATGTTCTCCGCGGTCATCCTCGTCGCTTCATCGGTGCCCCTGCTGCTGTTCCCGCAGGGCTTCCTGAAGTCGATCACGTACGCGATCATCGCGTCGGTCATGCTCGCGGCGATCCTGTCGGTCTCTGTGCTGCCGGCCGCGCTCGCCATCCTCGGCTCCAGGGTCGATGCGCTCGGTGTGCGCTGGCTGGTGAAGTTCACCGAACCGACCCCGATCACCTCGGACCCTCACAACCCGCGCACCAACACCCTCGCACTCGCCTCAATCCCCACGGGCCTGCTGCTGCCGCCGGTGGGCATCGCACTGGGACACCTCGCCCGCAAGCGCATCAAACAGACCGGCGAGCAGGGCGCGCAATATGCACTCATCGGACTGACGCTCGGCTACATCACGCTGCTCGGCGGTCTCACCTACGCCGTGATCGCGATGAAGGACGCCGACGTCATCGGCACCGCCCTGTACTCGGTGTTGCTCGGCGTCGTGATCTTCGTGGCCATTGTCGTCGTCGGTGTGGCACTCGCACGGTATGTCCCGCTCGCCCGCACGCCGATCGTCTGGTGGTTGAACTGGCTGGCGGAGAAGACGCAGAAGACCAAGACGCGCGCCGAGGTGGAGAAGGGCTTCTGGGGCAAACTCGTCAACGTCGTGATGAAGCGACCTGTCGCCTTCGCAGCACCCATTGCGGTCGCCATGATCGTGCTCATCATCCCGCTCGGACAGTTGGCCCTCGGCGGCATCAGCGAGAAGTATCTGCCGCCGGACAATGCGGTCCGACTGGCGCAGGAGGACTTCGACAAGTCATTCCCCGGATTCCGCACCGAGCCCCTCACGTTGGTCATCCAGAACACCGACGGCCAGCCGGTCACCGATCAACAGGTCGCAGAGATACGCAGTAAGGCGCTGACCATTCCGGGCTTCATCGAACCGGACGGCGACGCGTCGAAGATGTGGCAACCGCGCGGCGGGGAATCGAGCGACCCATCGGTCCGCGTCATCCAGAACGGTCTGGTCAACCGCAACGACGCGGCGAAGAAGGTCGACGAACTACGGTCGATCTCGCCACCCCGCGGTCTGACGATATCTGTAGGCGGCACACCGGCTTTGGAGCAGGACAGTATCCACAGTCTGTTCGACAAGCTGCCGCTGATGGTCGCCATATTGATCGTCACGACGACGGTCCTGATGTTCCTGGCGTTCGGTTCGGTGGTACTGCCGATCAAGGCCGCGGTGATGAGCGCGCTCACATTGGGCTCGACGATGGGCGTGCTGACGTGGATGTTCGTCGACGGCCACGGCTCCGGGGTGATGAACTACACGCCGCAGCCACTGATGGCTCCGATGATCGGCCTGATCATCGCCGTGATCTGGGGTCTGTCCACCGACTACGAGGTGTTCCTGGTCTCCCGCATGGTGGAGGCGCGTGAGCGCGGCATGTCCACGGCAGAGGCGATTCGCATCGGTACTGCGACCACGGGCCGGTTGATCACCGGTGCCGCCTTGGTCCTCGCGGTCGTCGCAGGCGCCTTCGTGTTCTCCGATCTGGTGATGATGAAGTACCTGGCGTTCGGTCTACTCATCGCGCTGCTACTCGATGCCACCATCGTGCGAATGTTCCTGGTGCCGGCGATCATGAAGTTGCTCGGCGACGACTGCTGGTGGGCGCCGAGGTGGATGAAACGCATCCAGGAGCGCCTCGGTCTCGGCGAGACCGAATTGCCCGACGAGCGCAGGCGGCCCGCCGTCCGCGCGCCGGAGGAGGCTTTGGTCGGCGCGGGTGCGCCGGTCCCGCCGCCGTCAACACGCCCACGGCCGCAGCACGACCCGACGCATCCAGCCGCCGAAGGTGCATCGCGCCCGGCCACGGCGACCAGGGCCGCCGCGCCGCGAACCAACGCGCCCTCGGGTACCGGAACGACGCGGATGCCGAGCGGACGCCCGCCCGCCGATGAACCGGAGACGACGAAGCTCTCCACCGCCAAGAAGGCGGTACGCAACGCCGTGAGCAACGCCGCGGCCGCCACCCGCGCGGCGGCCGCTCCTCCTGCCCCGCGTCCGCAGGCGCCGCGCGAGGAGCGCGAGATCGAGTCGTGGCTCGGCGAATTGCGCGGCACCGGCGCACCCGCGAGTCCGTCGACACCGCCACCGCCGAACAGGCCGCCGACCGAGGGTCGTGGACGGCCGTCGACGGATCCGACCCGCGCGATGCCAGAGGCGACTGGAGGACGGCGCAGGCAGCCGGAACCCGGCCCTTCGAACGAACCCCCGACGACGGCGATGCCGTCGCTGGGGACCCCGCCGGAGGGCCGGGGACGGCCGCAGCCCGACGATGCCGATCCCACGACGGCGATGCCGGCGCAAAGGCCGCTGGGGACCCCGCCGGAAAGCAGGGGAGATCCCGAGACCGCCACCGACAAACTCAACACCCGTGAGGAAGGCGAGAAGCCGAAGCGGCGGGGCGGCGGTATGAGCGCTCAGGATCTGCTGCGCCGAGAGGGCAGGCTCTAAGCCTTCTCGACGTCGTCGGCTTTTGCCGTGATGACGGCTTCATCCCCGGTGGCTTGCGCGGCCTCCTCAGCCGCGGGATCTCTGGCGAGCAGCACCCGGATCGCGCTGTTGAGGAACGCCACCGCAGGTACGGCGAGCAGTGCACCGACGATGCCTGCCGAGACCGCACCCGCGGCGATCGCGAGCACGACGGCCAGCGGATGGATCGAGACGGCGCGGCCCATCACCAGGGGCTGCAGCACGTGGCCCTCGAGCTGTTGGACGGCGATGATCAGGCCAAGGGTGATCAGCGCGAAGATCCAGCCCTTGGCGATGAGCGCGACGATGACGGCGAGGAATCCGGCGATCACCGCACCGACCAACGGGATGAACGCGCCGAGAAAGACCAATGACGCCAATGGCAGCGCAAGCGGTATGCCCATGATGGCCAGACCGGTGCCGATGCCGACCGCGTCGACGAGCGCGACGAGGAACGTCGCACGCACATAGCCGATCAGTGAGCGAAAGCCTGCCCTGCCGGCGTCACGCACCCGCGGCTGCACGTGCGCGGGGAAGATCTTGGAGACGAACCCGAAGATGTTCCGCCCGCCGTGCAACAGGAATATCAGCGTGAAGAACATGAGCAGGGCGCCGGTGACGATCTCGGTGAGGGTGCCCGCCGTCGACAGCGCGCCGCTCGTCAGCTTCTCCTGATTGTTGCGCAGCGCCTCGAGGGCGCTCTCGCGCGCCTGCTGGATTTGTTCATTGCCGACATGAAGCGGGCCGTTGGCCAACCAGTTGCCCACACCCTCGATGCTGTGGCCGACCTGTTCGGCGAGTGCGGGTACGCCCTCGACGAACTGGCTGACGACGAAGGTGAGGATGCCGCCAACCACCGCGAAGCCGGACAGCAGCATCAGGGCGACCGCGACTCCTCGCGGTACACCCCGGCGATCTATGAAGTCCACGGCAGGCAGCAGGAGGGCAGCCACCATCGTCGCGAGGGCAACCGGAACGAAGATGACTTCGAGTCGTTTGAAAAGCCACAGCACCGCGAAAACAGCGGCGAAGATGACAAGCAGCCGCCACGACCACGCCGCGGCCTTGCGGACCAGCGGGCTCACCGCCTGATCGGCGTCAGACACACCCGCAGACATCCCGACAGCGTAACGGCCCGCCTCGCGGAGTCCATGTATCTCGGGAAACAGCGGTCGCACGCTTTACCCTGTAGGGCGTGTCGCACGACGCGCCAGCGCGCCAGGCTCGCGGTCAGGACCGCACAGCGCGCGGAAAGTACTGGTGGCTGCGATGGGTGATCATCGCCATCGCGGTCGTCGTGTTGTCTGTCGAACTCACGTTGGTACGCGAACAACTTACGGATGCGTGGCACAGTCTGTACTCGGCGAACTGGTGGTGGGTGCTCGCAGCGGTGAGTGCGGCGATGGCCTCGATGCACTTCTTCGGTGACATCCAGCGCAAGCTGCTGCGCTCGGCGGGCGTACCGGTGCACCAATGGCGATCGCAGGCGGCGTTCTACGCGGGAAACTCTCTGAGCACGACACTGCCCGGCGGCCCGGTGCTGTCGGCGACGTTCATCTACCGACAACAGCGCATGTGGGGCGCCACCCCGGTCATCGCGTCGTGGCAGCTGGTGATGTCGGGCGCATTGCAGGTGATCAGCCTGACGCTGCTCGGGTTGGGCAGCGCGTTCTTCCTTGGCGCCAAACACAACCCGTTCTCGCTGATCTTCACCCTCGCCGGGTTCGTCATGCTCATCGTGCTCGCCCAGGCGGTCGCGTCGCGTCCAGACCTGCTCGACGGCGTCGGGGTCCGCGTGCTGTCGTGGGTCAACTATCTGCGGGCCAAGCCGTCGGACAACGGTCTGGACAAATGGCGCGAGACCCTGGCCCAACTCGAGTCGGTCAACTTGACGCGGCGCCAGCTGGGCGTCGCGTTCGTGTGGTCGATGATGACGCTCGTCACCGGTGTCGGGACGCTGTTGTTCGCCTGCTTCGCCGCGGGTGGGAAACCGTCGCTGCTCGGAGTGGTCGTCGCCTATGTCGCCGCGCGCGCCGCCGGGTCGATCCCGCTGATGCCAGGCGGCCTGTTGGTGGTCGAGGCGGTGCTGGTTCCGGGGCTGGTATCGAGTGGAATGACCTTGGCCTCAGCGATTTCTGCGATGCTGATCTATCGAATGGTCAGCTGGCTCTTCATCGCCGCGATCGGGTGGGTGGTGTTCTTCTTCATGTTCCGCACCGATCCCGACATCGATCCCGACGCCACCACCGAGGCAATCGACGACCAGCCGCGGCAAACCGCCACCGACTCTGACGCCCGGCACGAAACAGAACCGTAGAGGCAACCGATCCCACTCATGCAAAACCGAACGTTTGGATGGACGTGGCATTGGACAAGTGGGCGACGGTTCCGGGATTCACGGCCTGCGGCGAAACAAACGTCATGCCAATGCAACTGGATGAGATGACCTATGCCGATCGATAGAGGCGAGCGGATCCGGCCCGCGTTGACCGCGTTCGCGACCGACGCCGTCTGCGTCATCGTGTTCTGCACGATAGGCCGGCGTAGTCATTCAGAAGGCCTGACCGTTTCGGGCATCGCCGAGACGGCGTGGCCGTTTCTGGTCGGCACGGCCGCCGGCTGGCTGTCCCCTGCCTTGCGCGGTCCCCTGTCTCGGGCCTGGCGGCGTCCGGCCGCACTGGTGCCCAGCGGAGTGACGGTGTGGTTGTGCACAGTCGTGGTGGGGATGGCCCTGCGAAAACTCACATCGTCTTCGGTAGCGCCGAGTTTTATTGTGGTGGCGTCGCTTTCGACTGCCCTGCTGTTACTGGGCTGGCGAGCCGGGGCCGCCCTGCTCACCCGACGCTGACACCGTCAAGGTCGCACGCAACCCGCCGAGCGGGCCGTCGGACAACTCGATGCTTCCGCGATGCAGCTCCGCCTGCTGCGCGACGAGCGCGAGGCCCAGCCCGGAACCACCCGGAGCCGCGGTGCTGCCCCGGGAAAACCGGCCGAGGACCGTCTTGTGCTCCTCGGCGGGCAGTCCTCGCCCGTTGTCGTCCACGACGATGACGATCATGTCGCCTGCCCGCCACGCTTCCAGCTCGATGCGGCTCGCTTGCCCGTGCGTGACCGCGTTGCGCACCAGGTTGTCGACGGCAAGGCGCAGGCCGCTCGGCCAACCCCAGATGACGCCCAGATCGTCCTCCGCCTCCACCACGATCTGCACGTCACCGGACAGCCGCATGTTCTCCCGCGCCACCCGGTCCAGCATGTCGGTGACATCGACGAGTTCGCGGTCTTCGGCCTGCGCCAGCTGTCCCGACGCCAGCTGTCCCAGCGCGGTAATGATCGCCTCCACCCGTCGCTGGGCCCTTGACAGGTCTGCGACGACCTCATCGCGTTCCTCGGCGGGAAGATCGTGGATCCGCAACGTGTCCAGATCGGCTCGCATCGCGGTGAGGGGGGTGCGCAACTCGTGGGCGGCGTTGGCGGCGAAATCCTGCGCGGCCTGCAACGAGTTGGTGGTGGCCCGCTGTGCGGCGGTCAGTCGGCTCAGCATGCCCGACAGCGCCTCGGAGAGGTCTTCGGCCTCACGCACACCGCGTACTTCGGGCATCTGCTCACTGCCCCTGCCCAGCTGCTTGGTGTGTTCTGTCAGCCTTCGCAGCGGCCGTATCGCGGGGCCCGCAAGCATCCAGCCCAGTACGGCGGCGATCAGCACCGTCAGCAGACCTGCCGCGGTGTAGATCGGAATCCTCGAGCGGTTCAACAGGATGCTGTCGGCGCGGATGCCGATCGACATGATGACGCCGTCGGGCTGCTCGACCCGCAGCGTGCGCACCCGATACTCGACGCCGTTGACTGCCACCGTTTCGGTACCGGGTGGCAGCGGCGGCAGCTGGAAACCGCGCTGGAACACCACCTGCCCGGTGGCCTCGTACCGGCCTGTCGTCAACACTCCACGGCGCGGATCCTGCAGCTGCTCGGGATACATGCTGGCGTCGATGATCGAATCGAGTCGGCGATCCAGTTGCGCCGCATCATTATTGGCCAACACCACCGATGTCGCGATGGTGAACACCGCCACGACGGCAGCCGCGGCCGCTGCCGACGCGACGGCCACCCGGGTGCGAAGCGACGCGGACCGCAGAAACCGCGGAAGTCTCACCCGCTACGACTCGTCTCGCAACACGTACCCGATCCCGCGAACCGTGTGAATGACCCGCGGCATGCCATCGCGTTCGAGCTTGCGCCGCAGGTAGGAGATGAAGACGTCGGCCACGTTGGTGTCGACGTCGAAGTCGTAGCCCCAGACCAGTTCGAGTAGGCGCTGACGGCTCAGCACCACACCGGCGTTCTCAGCCAGCACAGCGAGGAGGTCGAATTCACGCTTGGTCAGATTGACCCGCTCACCGCCGACGAAGACCAGCCGCCGGGCCGCGTCGATGGTCAGCGGCCCGACTGTCATCGTGTCCGATTGCTGATCAGAGTTGCCGGCGCGACGCAGCAATGCGTGCAGCCGCGCGACCAACTCCCCCAGATCGAACGGCTTCGTCAAGTAATCGTCGGCGCCGGCCTCCAGGCCCGCGATGCGGTCGTTGACGGTGTCCCGCGCGGACAGCACACAAATCGGGATCTCGTTCCCGAGTGCACGCAGCGCCGTCACGACGGCGACGCCATCGAGCTCCGGCATCTGGACATCGAGAACCAGTGCGTCGTGCGATTCGTTCGACAACAGCCGCAAAGCCTCTTTACCGGACGCAGCGACCCGAACGTCAAAGCCCGAATGGCGCAAACCGCGCGCGACCGAAGTCCGGACGTCCGGATCGTCGTCGACCATCAGAACGGTGCGGCCGGCACCGTCCACTGGCTCAGGTAGGCCCCCCGAACGGAGGCTTAACTGTCCGCGATGCCGTCGCCGTTGGTGTCGCCGCAGCGGTTCTTCAGATCGACCAGCGGCTGACGGATACCAGTCAGGTCCGCCTTGGCCTGAGGGTTCTGGTTCAGATAATTCTGGACGTCGTCGCGAATGTCCTCGCGGGGCACACCCTCGAGGCTCGTGAAGAAGAAGTTCACATCCGGGTGCGTAAAGAGATAGGCAGACGTCGCTGCCGACACACCCGCAGCCACACCAGCCAGGTCAGCGGCGGTGCAATTGGGCGGTTGAGGCTGTGCGGAAGCCATTGGCACGGCACCAATGAACATCGCACCGGCAATCGCGCCGGTTCCCACCGCGCCAGCTACCGCACGTCGGGCAGTACGGGCCGAGAGCAACATGGACAAGCTCCTTCGTAGGAAGTGAAGAGGAGGTAACCATGGGCGGTTACCGACACCAAAAGCTAAGCAGAATGTGCAGCGACTTTCTTGCCTTGCGGCCAACGAATCTTAAGAAAGTCTGAATTCGCAGCTCAATGGCGCTACCAGCGAAGCTGGCGCGTCGGCCCAGGCTACGGTAAGCCCGCGATCGCGGTCCCTGGAAGTGCCCCTGCTGCCCTGTGACACCGGCGACGCCGCCGCCGATTGCGCCGGCGACGCGGCGCCGGGTGTTCCCGCCGTCGACGCGGTGGACGAGGATCCCGGCAAACTCGATGGCAGGCTCGCAACTCCCGGCGCCTGCTGTGCGGCCTGTATCAGACCCATCGCCTGCGGAAGCGTCAGCGGCAGCTTGCACCGGCCGGAGAGTACCGCCAGCGGCTGCTGCAGCTGCTGCAGATCTTTGGCTGCTTGTGGATTGGCGTCAAAGTACGTCTTCACCGCGCCGAGCGACTGCGGGCCCGCCTGCTGTTTGGAGATGGCCGTCAGCGCCTGATTGGTCTGCGGATGCGCGTCCAGGTAATCGCCCATCGATGTGGCAACGGAGCCGATGGTCCTGGCGACTTCACTGGCGGCGCATGGATCCGGTGCCGCGGTTGCTGAAGGCATGGCATGCGACGACGAAACCGTCATCGCCACCACCACGGCGACTCCGACCGCGCAGGCGGCGAACATGGCATACAGACCTCGACGCAGCACAGCGGTGATCGATTTCATGGACGCTCTCCTTACGGTTTGCGAACGTCTCGGTGCTCAAGAAAGCGCTCGCGAATCGATGGCAACAGGTCCCCGACGAGAATTGCACATGAAGATCGGCCGAACGGCCACCACATATATTGCCATCAGCAGCGGGGGGCCTGCCAATTCAGCCGCTACGTACACACGTCAACGGCCGCGAGACCAGCAGCCGTCAATCAGGTCGATCGGGGTACCGAAGAAGGGGATTAGAGCTGCTTAAGGCGTTGCTGGCAGGATTCGCGCGCGCCTTCGCCTTAGCACATGCTGTTGTACGCTCACGCTAGAAACGCCGGGCCGAATGTCGTCGGCAGTCCGACTCCGGGGAGAAAGCGGGGACTTCGACATCCAGCAGTTCATGATGCGCTTGAGCAGCACCCTGCGCAGATATCGCTGGGCGGTGTTCGCTGTGTGGCTGCTTCTCCTCGTGCCATCGATCTATCTAGCGCTGAACCAATCGAGCCACCTCACCGGCGGCGGTTTCGAGGTCGAAGGTTCGCAGTCGCTGCGGGTCCAGCGAGAACTCGAGCAGAACTTCCCGGATCAGGGTGCGTCGCCACTGGCTTTGGTGGCCGCGCCGCGTGCCGACGCGTCCTTTGACGACATGAACAACGCGGTCGCATTTCTGGAGCGCGCTGCGGCCGAGGTGCCCAGCGTGAGGATGGTGCCCAATCCGCAACAGCCGGCCCCGCAGCCTGACCGCCCCTACGTCATCACCTTGCAGCTGGACTTCAACAACACCGGCGCGGTCGACGTCGCAAAGCAGCTGCGCCAGAAAGTCGGCATCAAAGGCGAGGACCCCGGGGAGATCGAGAACGGCCGGGTCAAGCTCTACGTCATCGGACAGGGCGCCCTCGGCGCCGCCGCCACCCAAGCCACCAAACACGACATCGCGCAGGCCGAGCAATGGAACCTTCCGATCGTCCTGATTGTTCTGCTCGCGGTCTTCGGGTCGCTGGCCGCCGCGGCGATGCCGCTGGTACTGGGAATCTGCACCGTCGTCGTGACGATGGGGCTTGTCTATCTGCTCTCGATGTACACGACGATGTCGGTCTTCGTGACGTCGACGGTGTCGATGTTCGGCATCGCGCTGGCCATCGATTACTCGCTGTTCATCCTGATGCGTTTCCGCGAGGAACTGCGGTCTGGCCGAGATCCCGAACAGGCCGCCGATGCCGCGATGGCCACCTCGGGCCTGGCGGTTGTGCTTTCCGGCCTCACGGTGATCGCGTCGGTGACCGGCATCTATCTGATCCAGACGCCCGTCCTGGTCTCGATGGCCACCGGCGCGATTCTGGCGGTGGCGCTGGCGGTTCTGTCCTCGACGACGCTGACGCCTGCCGTCCTCGCCACGTTCGGCAAGGCAGCGGCCAAGCGCTCGTCGTATCTGCACTGGTCGCGACGTCCGGAGACGACCCAGTCGCGGTTCTGGACGCGCTGGACGGGCTGGGTGATGCGGCAGCCGTGGCTGGCGGCGCTCTGTGCGTCGGCAATCCTTCTCACATTGGCCGCACCCGCGTTCTCGATGGTGCTCGGCAACAGCATGCAGCGGCAGTTCGAACCGACCCACGAGATCCGCGGTGGGGTGAACGCGGCTGCCCAAGCGCTCGGCCCCGGAGCGCTTGGGCCGGTGCGCGTCTTGGTGAGCTTTCCCGACGGCAATGCCGCATCGGCCCCCTCGAAAGAACCGTTGCTGACCACGCTGCGACAGCGAATGGCCCAGGGACCCAACGTCGTTTCGGTGGCGCCCGCGGTTTTCGGCGAGGACTACCGTCACGCCCTGCTGTCCGCGGTGTTGTCGGTAGACCCCGAGGACATGGGTGCGCGCGAAACAGTCGACTGGATGCGCGCAGAACTGCCCTCGACGCCGGGCCTCGGCGACACCCGCGTCGACGTCGGCGGACCGACCGCACTGATCAAGGACTTCGACGATCAGGTGTCCGCCAAACAGCCGCTGGTGTTCGCGTTCGTCGCGCTGATCGCGTTCGTGATGCTGCTCGTCGCCATCCGTTCGGTGTTCCTGGCACTCAAGGGCGTCTTGATGACCGTCCTGTCCGTCGCGGCCGCGTACGGCAGTCTGGTCGCCGTCTTCCAGTGGGGCTGGCTGGAGGCCCTGGGCTTCAAACCGATCTCGTCGCTGGACAGCACCATCCCGCCGCTGGTGCTGGCGATGACGTTCGGCCTGTCGATGGATTACGAGATCTTCCTGCTGACCCGCATCCGCGAGCGGTTCCTGCAGACCGGCAACACCCGGGACGCCGTCGCGTACGGGGTCAGTACCAGCGCCCGCACGATCACCAGCGCGGCGCTCATCATGATCGCGGTGTTCATCGGATTCGCGTTCGCGGGCATGCCGCTGGTCGCCCAGCTCGGTGTGGCGTGCGCCGTGGCCATCGCGGTGGACGCCACCGTGGTGCGCCTGGTTTTGGTGCCCGCACTGATGGCGATGTTCGACGAATGGAACTGGTGGCTGCCTCGTTGGCTGGACCGTGTTCTGCCATCGGTCGATTTCGAGAAGCCGCTGCCCAAGGTCGAAACTCCCGATCTCATCATCATCCCTGACGACATTTCCTCGCTAGGGCCCAGCGGTTCAGAACTGCGGCTGGTCGTCAAGTCGGCAGCCAAACTGAAAACCCTTGCACCCCAAACTGTTACCGTCGCGGACCCGCTTGCGTTCAGTGGCTGTATGCCGGTAAAGCAATTGCGTACCGCGGACCGTATCAATGGCACACACCGCAACGGCGCAGGCGGCGAAGCGCTGCTCACCGCCGAATTGCCGGTACATCCGGTGACAATGTGGCGGGGCCGGCTGTCGGTGGCACTCGATGCGCTGAACGCGACGTCCGGTTTCGAGCGGGCGCCGATGGAGCGGAGCAGCCCGGTCGAGACCACCAATGTGCAACTGCCAACCGGCGACCGCTTGCAGATCCCGACGGGCGCCGAGACGCTACGGCTGCAGGGCTACCTCATCATGTGCCGAAACAGCACCAGGGATTACGCAGAGTTTGCCGATTTGGTCGAGGCGATGGAGACTCGTACCGCCGCGACGGTGCTGGCCGGAATAGACCGGTACTACTCTGGACAAGGTTCGAGAAAACAATGGGTGGCCACCCAGTTGGTGCGCCGACTGGCCGACCCCCAACCGTCAGACGAGCACGACACCCGCATGTCGGGCCCTCGGGCGGAGGCCGATTGGGCCAAAGTGAGAGAGCGCTGCCTCTCGGTGGCGGTGGCGATGCTGGAGGAGGCGAGGTGACGGTGACTCCCGACGTTCGGGGCAGCCAGCGCCGTGAGGCTGCCTCCGGCGACGGTCGTGGAGTCCCTGCCCGCCATCCGGTGGCCGACGACCGGCCGGTCGAGTTCTGGCCCACCGCCGCGATCCGCGCCGCCCTGGAGACCGACGACCTCGCCGTGTGGCAACGCATCGTGGCGGCGATCAAACGGGACCCGTTCGGCCGCACCGCGCGCCAGGTCGAGGAAGTCCTGCAGACCGCGCGGCCGTACGGCGTTTCGAAGGCGCTCGCCCAGGTGCTCCAACGGACCCGCGAGCATCTGGAAGCCAACGAGCGCGCCGAGGTCGCGCGCCAGATCCATGCGCTGCTCGAAAAGTCCGGGCTGGGCCAGCAGGAGTTCGCCTCGCGTACCGGCGTGGCCAACAACGACTTCGCGGCGTATCTGAGCGGTGAAACCAGTCCGTCCGCGGCGCTGATGGTGCGCATGCGACAGGCTCGCCGACCGGTTCGCCAAGATGCGTTCGACGCGCCGCGACGACCAGGCCTGAACACCTAAACACCCGTGGACATCGAGCGGATCCTTCGCGAAACCAAAAGCGTGGCAATCGTGGGTATCTCGGCTGACCCGCTGCGGCCGAGCCATGGCGTCTGGCAGTACCTCAAGTCGGCAAGCGACTATGCGCTGTACCTCGTCAACCCGACGATCAGCGAGATCGACGGCGAAGTGGTGTATCCGTCACTTGCGGACCTGCCCGTCGTACCCGACATGGTGGACGTGTTCCGTCGCCGCGAGCATCTGCGCTCCGTGCTGAGTGACACGATCGAGGTCGGTGCGAAAACCCTTTGGCTGCAACAGGGTTTGGCCGATGACGAGGTCGCACGCGACGGTGCTGCGGCCGAGCTGCAGGTCGTGATGGATCGCTGCCTGAAGGTGGATCACGCCCGCCTCCTCGGCTAGCGCGAGTGAATCGGCGACACGTCGTCGACCAGCCACCGACCGTCATGTTTTGACAGTTGGACCCGCAATGCGAGCACCGCGGTGTCGGGTGGATTGCCCGGCGAGTTCTGTGTCCCGCGCATGATCACCGCGACGCTGGCGGCCGCAGGCCCGATCGCCTCGACCCCCGCCGATACGGTGCTGGCCTGAGCCGTGATTTTCCGGCTGGCCAAATCTTGTGCCACGGAGGCGAATTCCTTCTTGAACGCCTCTGCGCTTTGCGTAGACATCATTTCCGTGGCCCGGTCTATCGACGCGGTGGGGCGCTGCGGAGAGAAAGTCGCGGACGCTTCTGCAACGCTGGTGGCGATGCCGACCACCTCCCCGGTGTCATTGCGCAGGCTACGGTCGGGCACCGACCAGTTCAGGTAGCCGACGACCACCGCGGCCGCCAGCATCGCCGTCGCACCCGCGATCACCGCAAGCCGCAGCCTTGGCCCGTCGTCGTCGGTGCCGACGGTGACTCCGTCGCGCCGCGCCAACACCACGTTGAGCACGACCGCCTCGACGATGAGCACACAGAGCACCGAAAACGCCGACACCCACCACAGCGGCCACGCGAGCGCGATGCCGATGTACACCAGCCCGGCGATCGCAGCCAGCGGCGGCATCACGTCGAAAGCCACGATGCGCAGGGCATTTCTCATCGGATCGGCTCCAGCCGGGAGATCATCGGCTTGCCGTCGATATCGGCGACATCGAGCCGCAGCGTCCAGCGCACCGTCTGCGGCTTGTCGCTGCCGGCGTTCTCGCTGATCGACGTCGCCACGACCATCACGGTGTCGGTGCGGGAGGCGAATACAGACAGCTCGGGCGCGTCCGGCGGCGGCTGGTGGCCCGGCTGTTCGTGATGTACGTATTCCACCGCCACCGAGTCGACCTGGCCGGTGGTGCGCGATTGCAACTTCTGGACAAGTTCGCGGTATGGCTTCACCGAGGCGTCGAAGTCGGCGTTGAGCTGTCCGACCGTGCTCTCGTGGAGTTGGGCCAGGCTGGCGTCGACGGTGTCGGAGTTCATGTTGATGAGCACGCTCGTCCACTCGGCGGCGGCCTGCATGGCACGGGCGCGGTAATGCAGCTCTTCGGCGTCGGCGCGGTGCTGCGTCCATATCAGCGCGGCGAGCACGATCGCGGCAATGGCGATCGCGCCGACGACAGCGGAGCCGATGCCATAGCCGGAAATGCTGCGATCGGCATCGCTGGAGTTCTGCTCGTCGTCGGGCATGCGCGTGAGGGTACCCGGCGGACTCGGCGCGATGTCCTGCGCGACGCCATCTCGCGTGACTCGCAGGCGGAACCGCCGGTAGCGGTAATTCGTCTGTCGCCAATCCCTCTGGCGTGCACCGCCTTCGGCAGCGAGCATGCAGTGTTGCCTTGGTCACACGGCGCGCATCAAGATCAGACCGGTGTTAGCCTCCGCTACTAACGATCTATTGACTGGTGCGTAGGCATCTTTCGGACACACAGCTCGAATACACACAGCAAAGATGCGATGGCAGCGCGGCCCAGCAGCAACTCGATTGCGAAGGAAATACTTTGCTAGAGGCGCATGGGCAAGCTGGACTCGACACGGTTGAACTAGTCGACGTCATCTGCATTGGGTCGGGAAGTGCGGGGCTTGCTGCCGCGGTCGCGGCGGCCGGCGTCGGCCAGTCCGTCTTCGTGGCCGAGCCGCGTCGACGGACATCGGCCGACGGACCGCCGTCCGGCACCGAACCGTGGCCGACGGTGATCAAGCGACATTGGGGCGCAGAGGAGTTCGACCAGCCGACGGCCGACTACCTCCACGAGCTCACCTGCGACCTGGATCCGGCACGGCAATCCCAGACCCACGGTGCACTGCCGGTCAGTTCGGTCGAGTCCTTCGAGGAGGCGAGCTTCGACCCGCAGCGACCCGTAGCGCCGTTCTACGGCCACGAGTTGGCCGGCTGGGCGCGCGAGTGCCTGACGTCGAGGTACGGCCTGATGTTCACCCGGCTGGCAGCGTTGTCGATGCCTGAATTGCGCAGGCAGGATGGCGCGACGATCAGGGCCAGTGTGATCGCACCGATCCCGGTTCGGCGATCCGGGACGACACTGCGCCAGTGGCTGCGCGAACTCGCGACGGAGCGGGGCGTGAGGATTCACAGCTCGAGCGTCCAGCGCCTGATCTTTGTCGACGGCGAGCCCGTAGGCGTCGTCCTCGCGACTGCCGACGGCATTCACCACGTGTGGGCACGCAAGGGTGTGCTGATGGGGACCAGCAACTCGACTGCCGACGATGTACTCGCCAGATATCCCGCGGCTGCCTTATCAGGTGGCCGACTGTCCCTGGTGAGCAGAAGCGCAAGTCGCTTCGCGCGATTGGAACTGTTGATCAGCGCGCAGAGCATGGACACCTGTGCGCTCCCCCTGCAGCCGCGCGGCCGCGCCAACCTGTCTGGCACCCTGGTGGGGTGACTGTAGAAGCAATCAGATCGGGTATCGACCTGAGCCACGTCGAATCCGGTGCCCGCCCCCAAGATGACCTGTTCGGCCATGTCAACGGCCGCTGGTTGACGGAATACGAGATGCCGGGCGACCGTGCCACCGACGGCGCGTTCCGGACGTTGTACGACCGCGCCGAGGAGCATGTCCGCGACCTGATCCTCGGAGCCGCGTCAGCGGCGACATCGGATGGAGTAGCCGCACCTTCCGACGACTCCCAGCGCATCGGCGATCTGTACGCCAGCTTCATGGACGAGCGGGCAGTCGCCGACCGGGGTTTGCAGCCGCTGCTCGACGAGCTGGCCCCCATCGACGCCGTGGCCGACCCGGCGGGATTGGCCGCCATCATCGGAGCGCTGCAGCGCACGGGTGTGGGCGGCGGTGTCGGGCTCTACATCGACACCGACGCCAAGAACTCGTCGCGCTACCTGGTCCACGTGTCGCAGTCCGGGCTCGGCCTGCCCGACGAGTCGTACTACCGCGAGGACCAGCACGCGTCGATCCTGGGCGCCTACCAGGGACACATCGCGCGGATGTTCACGTTGGTGTACGGCGAGGAGTACGCCGGGGAATGGGAGAGCACGGCCGCCCAGATCGTCGCCCTGGAGACCAAGCTCGCCGCCGCGCACTGGGACGTCGTCAAGCGCCGCGACGCCGACCTCACCTACAACCTGCGCAGGTTCGCCGACCTGGCGGACGAGGCGCCCGGCTTCGACTGGACCGGCTGGGTCACCGCGCTGGGAAGCGACCCGGACGTGGTAGCCGAACTCGTTGTGCGCCAACCGGATTACCTGACGGCCTTCGCCGCGCTGTGGGCGAGCGAGTCCCTCGACGACTGGAAGTGGTGGCTGCGCTGGCGCGTGATCAGCTCCCGCGCCGCGATGCTCACCGACGAGCTGATCGCCGAGAACTTCGACTTCTACGGGCGCACCCTGAGCGGCACCGAGCAGATCCGCGAGCGGTGGAAGCGTGCGGTGTCGCTGGTCGAGAGCTTTATGGGCGATGCCGTCGGACGGCTCTACGTCGAACGGCATTTCCCGCCGGATGCCAAGGCCCGGATGGACGAGCTGGTCGCCAACCTGCGCGAGGCCTATCGCGTCAGCATCAACTCCCTGGAGTGGATGACACCGCAGACCCGCGAGAAGGCGCTGGTCAAGCTCGACAAGTTCACGCCCAAGATCGGCTATCCGGCCAAGTGGCGCGACTATTCGACGCTCGTGATCGAGCGTGACGACCTGTACGGGAACATGCGGCGCGGACATGCCCACGAATACCAGCGTGAACTGGCCAAGCTCGGCGGCCCCGTCGACCGTGACGAGTGGTTCATGACCCCGCAGACGGTCAACGCCTATTACAACCCCGGGATGAACGAGATCGTCTTCCCCGCTGCGATTCTGCAGCCCCCGTTCTTCGACGCCGAGGCCGACGACGCCGCCAACTACGGCGGGATCGGGGCGGTGATCGGTCATGAGATCGGGCACGGGTTCGACGACCAGGGCGCCAAGTACGACGGCGACGGGAACCTGGTGGATTGGTGGACCGACGAGGATCGCGCCGAGTTCGGCAAGCGGACAACGGCTTTGATCGAGCAGTACGACGAATACGTACCCCGGGCGCTGCGCAACGGCCATCACGTGAACGGCGCATTCACCGTCGGAGAGAACATCGGCGATCTGGGTGGTCTCTCGATCGCGCTGCTCGCCTACCGGCTGTCCCTGGCGGGCGAACCGGCGCCGGTCATCGACGGCCTGACCGGTGAGCAGCGGGTGTTCTTCGGCTGGGCACAGGTGTGGCGCACGAAATCCCGTGACGCCGAGGCCATCCGGCGGCTGGCGACCGACCCACACTCTCCGCCGGAGTTCCGGTGCAACGGCGTCGTCCGCAACCTGGACGCGTTCTACGACGCGTTCGAGGTCGACGAGTCAGACGCGCTGTACCTCGACCCGCAACGGCGGGTCCGGATCTGGAGCTAGAACATCTGCCAATCTGACGCGCCGTCGGGCTGGTTGTACCAGCCCTGCGAGTTCTTGACCACGATCGGATCGCCGCTGCCGAAGTTGTCGTAGAACCATTTCGCGTTCGCAGGGCTGATGTTGATACACCCGTGGCTGACGTTGCGCACGCCTTGATCGTCGACCGACCATGGCGCGCTGTGCACGAAGTTGCCGCTGTTGTCGATCCGGACTGCAAGGTCCACATCGGTTTTGTAGCCGTTGGCTGAATTCACGGGCACGCCGTATGTCGAGGAGTCCATGACGATGTGGGGAAATTTCTCCAGCACGTAGTAGGTGCCGTTGGGGGTGGTATGGCCGCCCCCAGACATGCCCATCGACACCGGGATGGTCTTCACCAGCTCGCCGTTGCGCATGACTTCCATCTCGTGTGTCGCGTCGTCGATGGTCGCGACCAACTGCTCGGGAACGGTGAAACTCGACTTGGTCCCCGCGGCGTCGATGTAGACCTTGGCGCCTGCCGGCCAGAAGTCCTGCGGACGCCACCGCAATTGGGTGTCGCTGGTCCAGTAGAACCTGCCGGGAACGGGCGGCACGGACGTGATGTGCACGGCGTCCTGGGCCATCTGCTGGTCGGCGATCGGCCGCTGGAAGTTGATGTAGATCGGCTTGGCGGCACCGACGATCGAACCGTTGGTCGGGTTGAAGGACGGCGGCACGAACGGCGGCTCGCCGACGAAGGGCGTCGGATTCTGCCCCGCTGGCGTGCCCGCGGGAATCGCCATCGGCTGGGGCTCCCCAAAGAGCGGTGGCGGGGGCGGGGGCAGCGGCGCACCGAGCGGAGGCGGTCCTGGCGGAGGCGCCGGGGCGATCGCGGCGGCCGGATCGACCGGAGCGGGCGGCGGCGGCGGAACACCAGGTTGAGCCATCGCTGACGGGGTGCTCAGCACCATTCCACCGATCAGCCCAGCCGCCATCACAGCGGTGAGCAGGCGCCTTCTCATCGGCTGCCGCATACGTAACCTCCCAATCGCACAACTTCATCCAGTGTGGCACAGCGCGAAGGGCGGGTTTCTCCATGCCGAAGGGGCCAAACCCCCGACCACCGCGCCGTAGACGGCGCTGACCTGCTGTATTTATCGGCGCAAACGTTCGAACGTTACTTCAGGGAACATGGCGTGCAACGCCGTCGAATCAGTAAGCAGTGAGTTAGGAACGCACCAACCGGGCGATGGCCGCCGACGCTTCGGCCAGCTTGGCGTCGGCCTCATCACCGCCCTCGGCGAGGGCCTGGCTGACGCAGTGCCCCAGATGCTCGTCGAGCAGACCGAGCGCGACGGATTGCAGGGCGCTGTTGACGGCGCTGATCTGGGTGAGGACGTCGATGCAGTACTTGTCGTCGTCGATCATCTTCGCGATACCGCGGACCTGACCTTCGATCCTGCGCAGCCGCTTCGCGTAATTCTCTTTCTGCGGCGAATAGCCGTGGCCCACAGAGCTATCAGCCTTCTCGTCAGCCTTCTCGTCAGCCATTGTGGCCACCTTCGGCCATCTGGTTCATCTGGGTTATCTCCGCCTGCTGTGTGTCGACCATCGTCTGCGCCATGCGCTTGACGTCGACGTTCTGGCCGTTGGCGACCTCGGCCTTGGCCATCTCGATCGCGCCCTGGTGGTGGCTGATCATCGACTGCAGCCACAGTGTGTCGAACTCGGTGCCCGTGAGCGACTGGAGCTTGGCCATCGTGGCGTCGTCCACCATGCCCGCCATCGCGCCGTGGCCGGCGTCCCCGCCGTGGTCACTGTTGTCGCCACTAGATGCGTCGTCATCGGGATTTTCGTCCCACTGCACGAGGAACACCCTCAAGGCCTTGATCTCGGGGGCCTGCTCGGCCGAGATCTTGGCGGCCAACGCGATGAGGTCCTGGTCGGTCGAACGCTGCGGCGCCAGGGCCGCCAATTCGATCGCCTGCTCGTGGTGCGGAATCATGTTGGTCGCGAACGCATGGTCCTCGGGGTTGAAGCCGGGGGGCACGGGCGTACTGACGGCCTCGTCTGTCTTGGCTGTGTCGGTTTTGTCGTCGGACCCCGAACAAGCGGTCAGTGCCAGGGCGGCGAACAGGGCTACCAGGACTGCTGCGATGCGTGTGATGCGAGACGGCATGACTCCACCGTACCGGATACCCCTTAGGGGTATGAATAAGGGTTTGGCCGGGTCAAACACCGGGGGCATACTGTGGCTCATGCCCTCACAGCCCCCAGACTCCGGTTCGGTCGACAGCCAAGCCCGCCGTCGAGCGCAGCCCGACATCAAGCCCAGAAGCCGCGACGTCACCGACGGCCTCGAGAAGACCGCCGCCCGCGGAATGCTGCGCGCGGTAGGCATGGGCGACGACGACTGGGCCAAACCGCAGATCGGCGTGGGTTCGTCGTGGAACGAGATCACGCCCTGCAACATGTCGCTGCAGCGGCTCGCGCAGGCGGTCAAGGGTGGCGTGCATGCCGCAGGTGGCTACCCGCTCGAATTCGGCACCATCTCGGTGTCAGACGGCATCTCGATGGGCCACGAGGGCATGCACTTTTCCCTGGTCTCCCGCGAGGTGATCGCCGACAGCGTCGAGACCGTGGTGCAGGCCGAGCGCCTCGACGGCACCGTATTGCTTGCCGGCTGCGACAAGTCGATCCCGGGCATGCTGATGGCCGCCGCCCGGCTGAATCTGGCGAGCGTCTTCTTCTACAACGGCTCGATCATGCCGGGCGTCGCGCGGCTCACCGACGGCACCGAAAAGGAAGTCACGATCATCGACGCCTTCGAGGCGGTCGGCGCCTGCTCACGCGGGCTGATGTCGCGTGAGGATGTCGACATCATCGAACGAGCGATCTGCCCCGGGGAAGGTGCCTGCGGCGGCATGTACACCGCCAACACCATGGCGTCGGCCGCCGAGGCCCTCGGGATGTCACTGCCGGGCAGCGCATCCCCGGTGGCGATCGACAAACGCCGCGACGAGTACGCGCGCCGCTCCGGTGAGGCCGTGGTCGAGATGCTGCGCCGAGGCATCACCACCAGCGACATTCTCACCAAGGAAGCATTCGACAACGCCATCGCCGTCGTGATGGCGTTCGGCGGGTCCACGAACGCGGTGCTGCACCTGCTTGCCATCGCCTGGGAAGCCAACGTGAAGCTGACGCTGGCGGACTTCACCCGCGTCGGGCAAAAGGTGCCGCACCTCGCCGACGTGAAACCCTTCGGCAGCCACGTGATGAAACACGTCGACGAGATCGGCGGCGTGCCCGTCGTGATGAAGGCACTGCTGGATGCCGGTCTGCTGCACGGCGACTGTCTGACCGTCACCGGCCAGACCATGGCCGAGAACCTCGCCCACATCGAGCCGCCGGATCCCGACGGCAAGGTGCTGCGGGCGATGAACAACCCGATCCACCCGACCGGCGGCATCACGATCCTGCACGGATCGCTGGCACCCGAGGGCGCCGTCGTGAAATCGGCTGGCTTCGACTCCGATGTGTTCGAGGGCACCGCAAGGGTTTTCGAGCGTGAACGTGCGGCGCTCGACGCGCTGGAAGACGGCACGATCACCAACGGCGATGTCGTCGTCATCCGCTACGAGGGACCCAAGGGTGGACCCGGTATGCGCGAAATGCTCGCCATCACCGGTGCCATCAAGGGCGCGGGCCTCGGCAAGGATGTGCTCTTGATGACCGATGGCCGGTTCTCGGGTGGCACCACGGGTTTGTGCGTGGGACACATCGCGCCCGAGGCGGTCGACGGCGGCCCCATCGCGTTCCTGCGCGACGGTGACAAAATCCGCCTCGACGTCGGCAAGGGCACCCTGGACGTCCTTGTCGATCCGGCCGAATTCGATTCGCGCAAAAAAGGTTTCGAGCCGTTGCCACCCGTCTACACGACTGGCGTGCTGGCCAAGTACACCAAGCTGGTGGGCTCGGCCGCCGGCGGTGCGGTCTGCAGTTAGCCCGTGATCCGGGCGATCCGATGCAGCGCGATAGCGCACACCGGCAAGTACGCCGGCACCCACCACGGCACGCCGAACCCCACCCTGGATTCGTCCTGGCTCGGCGCAACCTCATGCCGTGTGGCTCCGATGCCGGCCACGTCCCACGCCCAGAGCCGGCCTTCTTCGAACTCGGTGATCTCGAACGGCAGCGCAAGACCCAACGGCGTCCACACCTTTCCGCGCGAACCCAACTGCAGCGGGCCGACGTTGTCCAACTCGGCACGCCGCACCGAGGGACCCCACTTCGGCCATGCCCCCAGGTCGACCAGAACGTTCCAGACCGCCTCTGGCGGCGCCGCGATATGCCGTTCGACCGTTGGCATGCGATGCCGAAGGACCAGATCCATTTGCGCTCTATGCCCCACGGGCGAAACGTTAAACGCCCACTAGGCCGGCGGCGGTGGATCGATGGGTGTCAGCGATATCGGCACCCAATGGGTGCCCGGTCCCTCACCGGAGCATCCGGCTCCCCCGACGACGAGTGTCCGCTCTCCGAAGAAACTGCCGTCAGGCCTCGGGATCAGGTAGTCCGAGCGTTGCGACGGGACCGCGCTGTCGGGGTTGGTGCGCTCGCACAGGTAGGGGGATTCACCGCTGGTTTCCCACCGGTCGTTGTTCCATCTGTACTCGAAAAACAAGGGTGCGCCGGGATTGCGGGCTTGGTCGTCGGTGTTGTCCATGCGAACGACACAACCGTTCACGTCGCATTGGGTGGTGTACAGGACCGGGAAGGTCTTCGATTCCATCGGCGTCGGCTCACCGTTGAACGTCTGCTTCGCGAAGTCGACGAACACGCTGTAGTACCCGTACACCGGCGGAGGTTGCGCTCGGTCCGCATGAGCGACGGGGGCGACGGTCAGCACAGCACATGCGGCAAAAACACCTACCGACAGAGGTTTCGACATCCCTCACGGATAGCACACCGATGCGATCCCTGGCTTCCGAATCGCTCATAGAGGGCCGGCAGGAAGCCGGCCAGTTGAGGTCATGACTACGTCACCAACGCGACCGCGAAGCCGTCCCATCCCTTGGTGCCGACGGTCTGAATCGCCGCCGCGTCGAGGCGCGGATGCTCGCCCATCATCTCGAGCATGTCGCGTACGGCACGGGCCTGATGATCGTCGTCCGCCGGATCGAGTACCCGCCCGAACCGAGCGATGTTGTCCACCACGATGATTGAGCCCGGATGGCTCAATTTGATCGCCCACTCGACATACGCGACGTTGTTCTCCTTGTCGGCGTCGATGAACGACAGATCGAATTTCTCGCCACGCTCAGCAAGCTCCGGCAGGCTGTCGAGGGCGGCACCGATGATCACCTCCACACGGTCCTCGACGCTCGCACGCGCCAGGTTCACGCGTGCCACGTCGGCGTGGGCGGGATCGAACTCCAGCGTGACGACGCGACCGGACGGCCCGACCGCGCGGGCGAGGTTGATGGTGCTGTAGCCGGCCAGCGTGCCGATCTCCAAGACACGGGTCGCGTGCGACGCCGTGGCGAGCAGATACAGCAGCTTGCCGTGTTGCGCGGACACCTCGATGGCGGGCATCCCTGCGGCTTCGGCTGCCTCCCGCGTGGCCGTCAGCGCACCGTCCTCAGTGCGCAGCAAAGTGTTGAAGAGCTGATCAAGCGCCTTCGGGTCTGGCTCTTCCACGCGGGACACGTTAGCGCACACCCTCTTTCGCGTAAACCACGCGGAGAACATGCGTGACCTCCGGCCCCATGACCACCCCGGCGAGTTCGCAGAAGGTGGCAACGAACTCGGGCCCATGTGGCGGCTCGGCGGTGCAGAGGTGGTGGGCGATCTCGTGAAGCACAACCAGTTCGCGCAGCGCCCACGTCGTGCGGCCCTGTGGCACGGCGATGCCCGCGCCGTCATCGGAGCGCTCGTAATGTGCCGCGGTGACTCCGCGCCGGGCGCGCACGGCCAACGGTCCGGAGTCCGGCCAACCCTCGCGTACTGCCGAGAGCTCGAGCACGTCGTCGACATAGCGCTGAACGGATACCGTCGACGCGAACCGGCCCTCAGGCGGAAGCGTCAACTGCGTACCGAAGAACTCGACGACCCGGTTGCCGTGCTCGGCCGCCCGGTCGAAAAGTGTCCGAACGAACTCTTCGGCGGCATACACCTTTGTCCGCTGGGTGTCCCTGATGCTCACCTCCCCAAGGCCGAACGCTTTCCACCCAGCTCGGCGTTGCCACCAAGGCGGGCCTTGCGGCCGGCGCGGTCGCCTGCGCGCCGCGCCGACGACGAGTACCCCGCCGTCGCGCTGGTTGCCCGCCAGGTCCCCCGCGCCGCCGAAGTCTGCTTGTAGAAGTCCTTGAGCTCGATGTCCTTGTTCCGCAACGCGATAGCGGTGCCCGGCTTGCTGCGCCAGAGTCTGGTGGCCTCCCGCTGTGCGTCGTCTCGCGCCTCGGACAGGCGCTTGCCGATGCGTGCGCCGAAGGCGAGCTGGAAGTTGATGCGCGCGGTGATCGTCGGGGTCGGCCGGTGTGCGCCGGACGCGATGTAGGCCTCCGACGCACGCACCATCTGCATCACCAGGCTGGCGTAGAGCGCATGGCTGGCATCGATGTCCTCACCGAATCCGTAGGCGTAGACGAATGTCGAGTTGGATGCGACGTCACACTTCACATCGTTGGCCATCGCGATCACCGTGAAGAGCTGTACATAGGTGCGCAGGCCGCGCGCGCCCGCATTGCCGATCGTGATGGTGCGCTGCTCGGGCATCTGCGCCTTGGTCCGGTTGGACGCATGGGACCGTGCGACCGCGAGGTCGATCGACGTCGCCGTGGCCAGTCGCTGGGCCGCAGCCATGAAGGCGTCGGCCTCGTGTGTGTTGTCGGTCCCCTCGGCCTGGCGCAGCAGAGCGGCGATGCGCGCCAGCATCTTGTCGTCACTCATGGCGCCAGATTAGGACTACTTGCCGACAAACGCGTCGAGCGCACTGACGAGTTGTGGAGAAAGTGGATCCTGCTTGGAGTAGTTGGCGACGTTGTCGGATGGATCGTCGCGCAGCACATGACTGACGCCCTTGAGTTCGACGACGGTCAGCGCCGTGTGCTCGAGGGCGTCGACGAGCGGCTTGACGGACTCACAGGTCGCCTGAGCGTCGGCGTCGGAACACGTCAACAATACGGGCGTACCTGCGGGCACCTTGGCGGCCAGCGTGACCGGGTCGATCTTGTCGGCCTCGATGACCGCCTTGACGTTGCCCGGGTTGAGCAGCGCGCCGAGTCCCTCGGGGAGGTTCTTCGCGACGGTGCCCTTGGTGCGGACCTCGTCGACAGCGGCCAGCCAGGCTGCGAGGGCCTGCGGTGCGGCGCTGGTGCGCACCCGATTGGTGATGATGTCCAGGTACCGGCCCGCCAGTGGCTGAAAGAGTGCCAGCGAGTGTATTTTTGGCGCGCCCACGTCGGTGTCGGTCGCCAGTGACATCGCGTGGACGGTGCCTTCGCCGACCGCATACACCGAAATGCGGGACGCCTCGGTCGCGGACTGTTCGGCGAGATAGCTCACCGCGGCCTTCGCCCCGGAGGTGTAGACGGCGCTGACGACGTCCATGGGCCGCTGTGCGTACGGGCCGAGTCCTGTCTTCCCCGTACCGATCTTGTCGTACCGCAGGCTGGCTACGCCTTTGCCGGACAACAGCTCGGCGAGTTGTCGCATGTTGCCCACCGGGCCCGCCACCGCGTTGTCACCGTTTCGGTCGGTGGCGCCGCTCTCGGAGATCAGCAGTGCTGCCGGCCCGGGTGCGGCGTCGCGCTCGTGGCGGAATGTGCCGTGGATGGTCAGGCCGTCCGCGGTGAAGCTCACATCCTCGTCGACCCAGCGGGGTCCTTCGTCCGACCCGCAGGCCGTCAGCATCAAAGCCAGCGAAAGAAGAATGCCCGCAATGACTTTCAAATCTTAGCCTCGATCCACGAGGTGACGTCGTCAAGCACCAGCGCCTTCTCCGGTTCGTTGAACACTTCGTGGTACAGCTCCGGATACACCTTGAGGTGAGCGTCCGTCGACCCCACGCACTCGAGAAGGTGCCGGCTGCCTGCGACCGGGATCAGAACGTCCTTCTCGCCGTGCACGACCAGCAGTGGCGCCGTCAGCGCGGCGGCGCGCTGCGGCATGATCTCGCCGACATTCAGCAGCGCCTTGGCGATTCCCGCGGGCAACTTTCCGTGGTGCACCATCGGATCCGCCATGTAGGCGGCGACCACCTCGGGGTCGCGGGAGACCGCTTCGGTCGGAAGCTTCTCGACGGGCAGGCCGGGAAGAATGCTGCCGACCAGCTTGGCGACGGTGATCATGAACGACGAGACGGCGTCCTGGGCATAGACGGCCGGCCCGGACAGCACCATCGCGGTGTAGTCGTCGGGGTGCTCGACGCCGTATGCGAACACGACACCGCCCCCCATGCTGTGGCCGAGCACGATCCGCGGCAGGTCGGGGTGGTCTGCGGTGACGATGCCGACCAGCGTGTGGAAGTCGCCGGTGTACTCGGAGATGTCGCGTAGGTAGACACGTTTGCCGCCCGAGCGGCCGTGCCCGCGAAGATCCAGCGCGTAGGTGATCAGTCCCGCCTCGCCGAATCGCTGCGCGACATGGTCGTAGCGGCGGGCGTGCTCGGCGTATCCGTGGCAGAGCACCACGACGCCGCGCGGGGCCACCTCCGGGGTCCAGACGTCGTAGACGATGCGCACGCCGCCGATGCCGTTGAAGCTGCGCTCGCTGCGGGTAGTTGCCACCCAGCGAGACTAACGGGCTGCCGGATCCAGTGCCGTTGACGGTTGGGCCCGCCTTGTCGGATGCACTGACTAAGCTCGGCGACGTGACTGTCCTGGCCCACAATCTCGATGACAGCAGCGCCGAGGACGCCTTCCTGGCGGATGCCCAACAGTATCGCCGCGAGCTGCTCGCGCACTGCTATCGGATGACCGGTTCCCTGCACGACGCCGAGGATCTGGTGCAGGAAACGTACTTGCGTGCCTGGAAGTCGCACAAGAATTTCCAGGGCAAATCATCGGTGCGGACGTGGTTGTACCGGATCGCGACCAATACCTGCCTGACGGCGTTGGACAGCCGTCAGCGGCGGCCGCTGCCGACGGGACTCGGGGCACCGAGTTCGGATCCCGTCGACGACATCGTCGCACGCGACGAGGTGCCGTGGTTGGAGCCCATTCCCGACGACTCGACCGATCCGTCCAACATCGTGGGCTCCCGCGAATCGGTGCGACTCGCCTTTGTCGCGGCGCTGCAACACCTCTCCGCGCGACAACGCGCGGTGCTCGTGTTGCGTGAGGTGCTGCAGTGGAAGGCCGCGGAGGTCGCCGACGCGATCGGCTCGTCGACGGCGGCGGTCAACAGCCTGCTGCAGCGGGCTCGGGCTCAGCTCGACGCCGTCGGCCCCAGCGAGGACGACCACCTTCAAGCCCCGGAGTCGCCGGCGGCACAGGATCTGCTGACGCGCTACATAGATGCATTCGAGGCCTACGACATAGACAAGCTCGTCGAGTTGTTCACCGCCGAGGCGGTGTGGGAGATGCCGCCGTTCGACGGTTGGTACCAGGGGCCGGAAAACATCGTGCTGCTGTCGAAGACGCACTGTCCGGCCGAATTGCCCGGCGATATGCGATTGATCCCCACTGTGGCCAATGGTCAGCCGGCCGCAGCGATGTACATGCGAAACCGCGCGACCGGCGTGCACGAGACGTTCCAGATGCACGTCCTGGCCGTGAACGCCGATGGCATCTCCCACGTCGTCGCGTTCCACATGGAGTCATTCGAGAAATGGGGCTTACCCGACACGCTGTAGCGCCGCTTCGGGCTCGACTCGCGTCGAGTGTCGGGGTTTGACACGCTCTGTGCCGCGAAACGTGCGATAACCCGACACTCGAGCCGGGTTCACAGCTCCCAACTTGCGTCGAATCTGACGTTGGCGTGGTCGGGCCAACCATTGTCGCGCATCGCGTTGCGGACCCGGACGAGGAATGTGCTCCGCCGGTATCGAAGGATGTCGCGGCTGAGCCGAATGACCGTCCAACCCTGCGCTTCGAGGTCAGCAATCCTCTCGATGTCGCGAGCGTGCTCGTCGGGACCATCCCAGTGTTGTGAACCGTCGTACTCGATGGCGACCTTCCGCTTCCGGTATCCCAAGTCGACACGGCCGACGAACTCCCCGAAGTCGTCGCACACCACGATCTGCGTTTCGGGCCGCGGGAAACCGGCCGCGATGAGGAGCAGCCTCGTGCGTGTCTCCTGTGGCGACTCCGCTCCGCCGTCCATGAGACCGATCGCATTCCGCAACTGCGGAAGCCCACGAGCGCCGCGATGCACGGGCAGCAGAGCCGCAACATCGTCTGGCTTCAAGTCTGTCGCGTTGGCAAGAGCGTCAAGCATGCTCACCGCTTGCGTCAGCGTTCCGCGCCGACCCAGGTCGTAGGCCGTCCTCGCGGGCGTCGTGACCGGGATTCCGCGAACGACGCATGTTTCGCCTTCGTCAAGGCTGTCGCGATGAATCACGATTCCCTTGACATTGCATGCGGCCGGTCGGATCAGCTCGGCGGGCAATGTCGCGTCAATCCATTTCGATCGATGCAGCGCCGCCGCTGACAAACCGGCCACTGTGGCCTGGCGTCCCGACCAAAGCCAGGCAGCCATCGCTCGCATCTCGGCAGTGACCTCCACCCCCTTCGGGAGGTAGACGTTCTGATGGATCATCA
The DNA here is from genome assembly GCA_963843135.1 of uncultured Actinomycetota bacterium. Lineage (GTDB taxonomy): Bacteria > Actinomycetota > Actinomycetes > Mycobacteriales > Mycobacteriaceae > Mycobacterium. The sequence goes on along the minus strand of CAWJJA010000008.1, from coordinate 180,022 downwards.
CGTTGCGACTCGCCAACGTTCTGCGGGTGAAGCGGCCCGCCGCCACAGCTTCGGTTCCCAGGAACGGATGTGCACTCATGAGGCAACGGTGCGGGCGATGCCCGACAGATTCGGCGAGTGTCAGAGCTTGTCACGCTTTTTATCCACAGGCGTGACATAACCCGCCACTCGACGACATCTAAGCCGCATAGTCGCAGCTAGAGTGCTTGATTGTCGCTCGTTCTGGAACGTGTTCTAAAATTGTCGGTCATGAAGACCAAGGGTGCTCTGCTATGGGAGCTGAACTCGCCGTTCCGGATCGATGAGATCGATGTCGGCGATCCGACCGACGACGAGGTGCAGATCCGCGTGCACGCCGCGGGCATGTGCCACTCCGACTACCACCTGACCACCGGCGCCACCCCGATCGGCCTACCCGCGCTCGGCGGTCACGAGGGCGCCGGCGTCGTCACCAAGGTCGGCCGCAACGTCACGGGCATCGACGAGGGCGACCACGTCATCCTCGCGTTCATCCCCGCATGCGGTGAATGCCCGCCGTGCCTCAAGGGCTACCGCTCGCTGTGCGATCGTGGCGCCCTGCTGCTCGGTGGAAAGGCCATCGCCGACGGCACCTCCCGCGTGCATGCCGGCACCACCGAGGTCTCGCCGATGAACCTGCTCGGCACCTTCGCCCCGTACATGACCGTCCACAAGGACTCCGTCGTCAAGATCGACAAGGACATTCCGTTCGAGACCGCCGCGATCTTGGGCTGCGCCGTGCCGACAGGGTTCGGGTCTGCCACCAACGTCGCCGAGGTCGCACCGGGCGAGACCGTGGCGATCATCGGCGTCGGCGGCATCGGCATGAGCGCATTGCAGGGCGCGGTCATCTCGGGCGCCCGCAACGTCATCGCGATCGATCCGAACGAGTGGAAGCGCGATCAGGCGATCAAGTTCGGCGCGACGCATGCCTATCCGTCGATGTCCGAGGCCATTACCCCGATGATCGATGTCACGCACGGCTTGATGGCCGACAAGACGATCATCGCCGTCGGGGATATGAAGGGCGAGTACATCGAAGAGGCCATGATCCTGACCGCCAAGACCGGCACCTGCGTGCTGACCGGTATGGGTTCGATGATGGACGCCGACGTCAAGCTCAACATGTTCCTGTTCACCATGTTGCAGAAGACGTTGAAAGGCAACATCTTCGGCGGTGGCAACTCGCACGTCGAAACGCCGAAACTGGTCGGGCTGTACAGGTCGGGCCTGCTCAACATCGACGACATGGTGACCAGGACCTACCGCCTCGAAGACATCAACAAGGGCTACGAGGACATGCTCGCGGGCCGCAATATCCGCGGTGTCATCACGTTCGACGAGGCGGACTGGTAGCCAACCGCTCGGCGACCGCCTCGACCACCTCGCCGAAGGCCCGCAGCTGCGCTGCCGACATACCGTCGAACATCGCGCTGCGGACCAACTCGACGTGTCCCGGTGCGGCCAACTCCAACGCGGTGCGACCGGCGTCGGTGAGCTCGACGACGGCACCGCGCCTGTCGTCGTCACTGCCCTGACGCGCGACCAGACCTCGACCACGCATCCGGCGCAGTTGATGCGACACCCGGCTCTGTTCCCACGCCAGCGCCTCGCCGAGTTCGTTGATCCGCAGCGACCCGCGCTCGGTCAGGGCGACCAACACGTCGTAATCCGACAGCGAAAGTTCGCAGTCCTGCTGAAGCTGGCGGTGCATCGCCGCCTGCAGCCGACTCGCCATGGTCAGATAGTTGAGCCAGATCTGCTGTTGCTCTTCGGTCAGCCACATGGGGCTCCCATCGGTGCGGACGTTGGAATACATGACACATCATCTATGTTGTCGTGTCCAGTGGCCACACCTAGGCTGGGCCCCGAGCGAGAGGACAGCGCATGAGCCGAGCGAGTGGCGCAGGCGGATCGCCCGTCGATATCGTCCCGACGGTAGACATCCGTCGTGCCGATGACCGCGCGAAGACGAAGATCAGCTGGCTCGACTCCAAGCACTCGTTCTCGTTCGGCAGTCATTACGAACCAGAGAACACCCACCACGGACTGCTACTGGTCAACAACGACGACGTCGTGACGCCCGGTAGGGGGTTTGACACCCACCCGCACCGCGACATGGAGATCGTCACCTGGGTACTGCGAGGATCGCTCGTGCACCAGGACTCGACCGGGCACTCCGGCGTGATCTATCCCGGGCTGGCGCAACGGATGTCGGCTGGGCGAGGCATCATGCATTCCGAGAAGAACGATTCCTGGACGCTGACCGGCGAGCAATCCCACACTGAGCCCGTGCATTTCGTGCAGATGTGGGTGGTGCCCGACGAATCCGGCATCGACCCCGGATACCAGCAACTCGAGATAGACGACGAGTTGCTGCGCGGTGGATTGGTGACGATCGCCTCCGGGATGCCCGAACACAGCGACCACGCCGCGATCACGATCCGCAACAAGTACGCGGCGCTGCACGGCGCGCGCATGCAGGCCGGCGAGAGCGTCGAACTGCCCTCCGCGCCGTATCTGCATCTATTCGTGCCACGCGGTGAAGTCACTCTCGAAGGGGCGGGCCCCCTGCGCGAGGGCGACGCCGTGCGATTCACCGCCTCGGGTGGCCAGCGCGTCACCGCAACTGAAGCCTCCGAAATGCTTGTCTGGGAGATGCATGCGGGTTTGGCTGCGGCGTAGCGGAATTGGATGTCGAATTGGGCTCTACATAGCCGTCACAGCGCTGGTTGCGGCTTGCTCGACGACGGCGAACCGACAGACTCCTAACCCGCAGCCGCCGCCGGCTCACTCGACGACGACCGAGTCGGCAGCAGGTCTGACTCCGACAACGGTGCAGGTCGATGCGGAGTTGGCACAGGCACCGTTCGATGAGCCCCGGCAGGTGCTGGCGCCGACGGGGTGGACGTTGTCGGTGTGGGCCCGCATGCCCAAGCCGAGGCTTGCGGCATGGACACCCGACGGCGTTCTGCTCGTATCCGTCCCCAGCACAGGCGAAGTCGTCGGCCTGCGTCCAGGCGACGACGGCCCGGCGTCGTCGGTGCTGCTCGACGGACTCGACCAGGCTCACGGGTTGACCTTCGCCGGAAACTCCTTGTACGTCGCGGAAAGCGACCAGGTCGACGTCTACGACTACTCCGAAGGCAGAGCGATCAATCGGCGCACCGTTGCCGGCGGTCTGCCCGATGCGAAGAGCCCGGACCTTCGCGGAGCCTATTCGCACGCACTCAAGAGCGTCGCCGTCGGTCCCGACGGCGCCGTCTACTTCTCCATCGGGTCCACGGGCAACATCACCGCCGACGATCGCGACGCGAACCCACCGCGCGCGACCATCATGCGGGTTCCTCCCGGCGGCGGGCCCGCGCAGGCGTTCGCGACCGGAGTCCGCAACGGAACGGGTTTGGCGATCGCCCCCGACGGTTCGGTGTGGACCGCGGTCAACAACCGCGACAACATCGCTGACCCGCAGACCGGGCAGCCCGATCCCGAATACGTCGGCGAACATCCGCCGGAATCGGTCGCCCGCCTGACTCCGGGACGCGAATTGGGCTGGCCCTACTGCAATCCCGATGGCGGCCCGGCGAACCTGCCGTTGATCCGCGATGTGGAAACCAACGCCGACGGCGGCCGCATGGACTGCGAGACGCTTCCGCCCATCGAGCAGAGCCTGGGCGCGCACGCGGCACCGCTGGGTATGAGTTTCACCCAAGGCGTGCTGCCGGAGCCCTATGCCAGCGGGGCGCTCATCGGCGTGCACGGGTCGTGGAATCGAGAACCGCCCCGTGCGCCCGAGGTGTCCTTCTTCGACTGGCGCGACGGCGGACTGGGCGATCAGCAGACGCTCGTCGGCGGATTCCAGTCCGAGGACGGCTCGCGGTGGGGGCGCCCGGTGGCCGCGGTGACGGGACCGGACGGCGCGGTGTACATCACCGACGACTACGCCGACGCGGTATACCGCCTAGCGCCGTCGCGCTAGCGGACCTTGGAGCCCCGCCGCCCGGTGATACCGACATAGATCGCGATCAACACGATGGCGACGATGATGCCGACGAAAAACGGGATGATCTCCCAGCCGCCGTTGGAGTTCGTGTATCCGAACTGGTAGGTCAGCCAGGAACCGACGAAGGATCCGAGCGCGCCGAGCACAATCGTCATGATCACGCCGATGCTCTGCTTACCCGGCATGATGAGACGCGCCAGCGCTCCGACGATCAGGCCGACGACGAGTGCGCTGAGAATGGTTCCGATCATTTTTTCTCCTCCATAGGCAGCCGGTTGAGTACCGACGTCAACTGTTTCTCGGTGTCATTGGCCAGTTTTTCGAACGCCAGCTTCATGACAGGGTTGAAAAGCACGAGCAGCCCGTGCATTTCGAGGTCGTTGCGATAAGTGATCACCGAACCCGTGTTCGCGGCATCGATGTAGATCTTCTCGACGGACGTCGCCGACTTGTTCTTGCCGGTGAACACGATGTTGCCGTCGCTGAGGACGTCCAGGGTGTAGGTCAGTTCCGTGGTGACGCCGAAGATTTTCGAGACGTTGTGCCACGCGGCGCCTTCAACGATCGCCCCACTGTCAATCCGGGTGCATCGTTGCGTGCCCGGATCCCATTCGACGGCATTGCCGAAATCCTTGAGATAGCCGATCACCACGTGCGGCGGCGGGCTGACCGAGAAACTTCGCGAAACTGTGGGCACTGGGTGCGATTACCCGGATTCCGGCGAAGTAATCGGTTGCCGGCGCCACCAGGTCGGGGTGAAACCCGATCGTGACGTACTCGTTATGAAAGTTGACAGTGTTGCTGGTGTGGCTAATGTGGTTTTGGGTTAGTCGACTCCGGGAGGGACCACCTTGTCGATTCCAGTCACGATTCTTCGGCGCTTCGCGGCATCGGCCGCGGCCCTGATGTTGTGCGCTGCGATGTCGACGACGGCCGGGGTCCCCACCGCGGAAGCAGCCAGCGGCCGTGATTTGCTCGCCGGCGCCATCGCCAACACCCGCGGGTCGTACCTGGTGTACAACTTCGGTGGCGGACACCCCGCCCCGATGCTCAACGCCGGCGGCAGCTGGTACGAAATGAGCAATGGCGGACACCTGATGATCATCAAGTCGGCATCGCAACGACTCGCGCCTCGACTGCTCGTCGACTCGCACAACGGATATCAGTCCCGGTGTGAACGTGACCCGCGAGCGCGTACCGGCGAGGGGCTCTTGCAGGCGTCCGAGGTCTTCTCACCACTACAGGCATGGCAGGCGCTGGGCCAACCGACCATCGCGATCAACGCCAACTTCTTCGATATCCGTGGGCAGAAGGGCGGCTCGTGGAAGTCGACCGGCTGCAGTTCACCACTGGGCGCCTACGTCGACAACACGCGTGGACAGGGGCGTGCCAACGCCGCGGTGACCGGCACACTGGCGTATGCGGGTAAGCAGGGCCTCTCGGGTGGCAACGAGCACTGGAGTGCGTTGTCCACCATGATCATTCCCGTTGCCGGTGCACCTTATGTGGTACCGCCGAAGAGCCCGGACGACTTCGACGCCGCTTCGCCCGTCATCGCCGGCCTGCTCGACAAGGGCGTCCGATTCGTCGCGGTCGCAGGCATCGGATTGTTGTCGCCCGGTGATACCGGTCAGCTGGGCGACGGCGGCCCGAGCGCTGCCCGCACCGCGCTCGCGTATGCGAGGGGCAAGGACGAGATGTATGTCTTCCAGGGAGGCAGCTACACGCCGGATCAGATCCAGGATCTGTTCCGCGGTCTCGGCAGCGATACCGCCGTGCTGCTCGACGGTGGCGGCTCATCGTCGATCGTGCTGCGCCGCGACACCGGCGGCATGTGGTCGGGTGCCGGTGTGCCGGACGGCAACTGCGATACCCGGCAGGTGTTGTGCGACTCGCGCGAGCGAGCGCTGCCGGCCTGGCTGGCATTCAACTAGGGAAGGGCCTCCAGCGCGCTCGCGGCGGCGGCAGCCGTCTGCTCCGCATAGCCACCGCCGAACAACACGACGTGGGCGAGCAGGGGATACAGCTGGTGCAGGCCCACCCGGTCGTGCCAGCCTTCGGCCAGCCTCCGTTGCGACTGGTAGCCGTCGACGACGGCATCGAAGTGCGGGCAACCGAACAACGCCAGCATCGCGAGGTCGGTCTCGCGGTGGCCACCGTGCGCTGCCGGGTCGATCAGCACAACCCCGTCAGGTGTCCACATCACATTGCCGTTCCACAGGTCGCCGTGCAGGCGTGCCGGCGGGTCCCCGTCGTCGAAATGCCCGGTCTCGCAGTGCGCTATCACTGCATCGACGGCACCGCGAGCATCTGCGCCGAGCCGATCGGCGGCGCGCGCCGCCATTGGCGCCAACCGCTCACGGGCGTAGAACATCCCCCAGGTGTCATATCCGGTCAGCGACATCGGAAGCGGGTGGTGCAACGGCCCGAAGAAGCCCGCACCAGTCCACCCGTGCGGCGGAGCACCGAACGCATCCGCGCCCGCGTCGTGGGTACGCGCCAGCCGACTGCCGAATTCATGCGCGGCTGCGTGTTCCGGCCGCACGGAGTCGAGCCGCGCCAACGTCAGCCGGGTGTCGTCGTAGTCGATGACCTCGGCACACGTCGCTCCCCCGGCGGCGGCCGAAAGCCATTGCAGCCCAGCCGCTTCGCAGGCGAAGAAGCCCGCCGGCGCGCTCGGGTTCCGTTTGACGAAGGTCGGCATCCTACGGTTGGCCAGACACCTTCCGCAGCGCAATGTCGCGCAGCCTCGTCGGCATGACGCTCATCAACGCCACCTGCGCCTTGGGGCCCAACCCCACGATGTACCTGGCGCGGGGCCGCCTGGCGGTGAGCGCCTCCTCGACGACGGCGGACACCTTTTCGGTGGGGACGGCGATCCGCTGCGACACCGGGATGAATTTCTTGAACCCCGCAATGTGTTTGGCATAGAGGCGCCGGTGCTCGGCGGACATGCCCGCCTCCAACTCGTTCACCATGGCGTCCGCTGTGCGCCACATGTCGGTGTCGGTCTGTGCGGGCTCGACGATGACGACGCGAATCTTCCAGGGTTTCAGCTCCATACGCAGCGCGTCGGCGGCAGCCTCCAGTGCGAACTTGCTTGCCGCGTACGCGCCGAGCAGGGGCATGGACAGTCGCCCGTTGACGCTGGAGATGAACACGACGCGCCCGCGGGACTTCCGTAGCCGCGGTAGCGCCGCCTTGGTGACGGCGAGCGCGCCGATGACGTTGATTTCCAGCTGCTTTCGCCACTCGTCAGTGCTCAACGTTTCCATCGCGCCGCCGACGGCGACTCCGGCGTTGTTGACGATCGCGTCCAGCTGTTCCGGTAACGATTCCTCCAAGGCGGAGATGTCGTCAGCAGAGGTGACATCGAGGATCACCGAGGACACCCGCTGCGGATCGAGCTTGGTCACCGCGTCGGCGTCCTGCTGGCTGCGGACCCCGGCGACGACATCCCAGCCGCGCGCGGCCAGGTGCTCGACGATCCCTTTGCCGATCCCACGTGACGCGCCGGTGACAAGAACATTTGGCATACGCCGAGACTAGTCACTGCACGATCGGATGCCCCACGCTCAGCAGAGGTCCCACTCGGCGGCGCTCACGATCTCCAGCGCGACATTGACCCCGACGGTCAGATCGTTGGCCACCATTTCGGTCCTGGCAGGTGCCAGCGCGCCGGCACTTTCAGCGGCGCACACCCTGTTGCCCTCGTTGAGGAGCTGCTGCGGTGTCAGGAACGCGTACTTTTCCTGCAGCTTGTTCAGATATTCGACTTGGTCCGCCGCGGCCGACGGCGCAGACAGAATCGCAGCGCCAACCAAGACAGACATCGCACCGGCCATACGAATCACCGAGATCACCTCCGCAAACGGGGGATTCCCACGGCCGAACCCGTTAAACACCTATTTTTGCGATGTTTGAAAAGGCTAGGAAATTCGTTCCTCCGCTACGCCGCTGTCCTGATGCTGTGTCGGCCGAGCACCGAACCAGAAGATGGCCGCGCTGCTGGCCACCACGGCGGCCGCGAGCGCGATGACGGGCGCGACCGCGAACCGGGTCAGCGTCGCACCGAGGGCCGCACCCGAGAAGATCGCGAGGACGACCCCGTAGCGCAGCCTCTGGCGCTCACCGGTGCCCCCTGCCAGCCGGCTGTCGAAACCGACGCTGGAGATCGTCGTGGTCAGGACGGTGGTGGACAGTTCCTGGATGCCGAACTGACGCGCCGTGGAGTTCTGGATCCCGAACGTGACAGCCAGCCCAGCGATCAGGAACAGTTTCGTGTGGTCGCGGTAGTCGAGGACGCCCGTGCCTGCGAGAATCGACAGCGCCACGAGCATCACGACCTCCAGTGACAAGGTCATGGCGAGCCAGCGACGAACCTCGTCATCAAAGCGCCGGGCGAGCCGGCCGCCGATCACTGCGCCGATCACGAAGCAGAAGACCGAAACGAGTGCCGCCGTCACGTCCACAACCGTGTGTGGGGCCAGCCAGAAGCCGAGGAAGACGACGTTGCCGGTCATGTTCGCGACGAACACATGGCCGAGTTCCAGCACGCTGACCGCATCGACGACGCCGGTCGCGAACGTCAACAGCAACAGCGCGACGTGCGTCAAGCGGTCAGAAACCGGCGATTCGACGGCCACGGTATGCGGTGGTCCGTCCTACAGTTGCGGTGTGAGATCGAACGACGTCACGGTGGTCATCTTGGTGATCAACCACTTCGAACGATCGCGCTGCATCGTCAGCCGGTACGACAGATAGCGCAGCGACGGGATGTTCTTGGTCACCGGGCTGGTCGCCACCGAGTTGGTGTAGACCAGGGCAGTGGCTTCGTCGGCGGACAGCGATTCCACGGCCGCGCCCATCACCTGCGTGGTGTTGGTGACCTGAGCCTGCTTGTTGGGCGCGACGATCGCGTCGATGTACTTACGGTATTCGTTGGCGAAGTCGCCGCCGAGGAAGACCTCGGCGCGGTCCGGTAACGCTTCCATGTTGTCGGGCGTGTAGGTCCACAGCGTGGAGATCGCACTGGCCGCCGTGCGCGCGACATCGAGCTTCGTGTCGACTGCCGCGCGTTCGGCCAGATAGGGCTGCAGCGCTGATCCCGCGAAGGCGGCGGCCGCGACCACAAGGGCCGACGCCACTGTGGCGGCGATGAGCAGTCGCTTCCCCGCGGGGCGGTGCGGGACCAGGATCACGTCGTCAGCCGTCTCGGGGTCACCGACCTCGGGTTCGGACTCGTCGACTGCAACTGGTTCTTCGGGGTCATCGACGACGGGCACCGGCACCTTCGGGGTGCGTCGCGACTTGCCGACGGGTGTGCGCGACGTCGGCTCGGCCTCTTGCGTTGGCTGCTCGACAGACTCGGAAACCGCTTCAGGCTCAGCAGTTTTGGGGCGGCGCCGCAGCGAGAATCGACCGCGGCGCGACGCGGCGGCCTGCGGTTGCGCTTCCGCCGGCTCAGCCGGCGGTTCAGTATCCGCCGCCTGCGCTTCGGTGGTCAGATCACCTGGATCAGCTGGCTGATCTTCCACTGCTGTCCTTCCTTGATCGCCGTTGCAACCCAACGGTTCCCGCTCTCGATCGTCGACTTCCCGTCGGGCGACTTGGAGCTGATCTTCGTAGCGACCAGGACGTCAGCGCTGCCGTTGTCGTTCCACCGCTGCACACCAGCCGCAACCACCGTGCCCGTCGTCGGCTCGGCCTGTGCGACCTGGATCAGGATCTGGTTCTGCTTCTCGGAGAACATGCTCGCGAACTCACCGGTGCCCTGGGCGAGAATCCGGTCGGTATACGCATTGGCGTTGAACGGGTCCAGCGTGGTGTACATCGTCATGAACGCCTGCACGTAATCCAGCACCTGGGCATCATCGGCGCGGCTGCGGACGTCGGTTCTGTGGCTTACCAGCATCAGTGTGCCTGCCGTGAGTGCGGCGGCGATCAACACCGACGCCGCAGCGGCGAGGACACCCAGCCCCCATCGACGCGGTGGTTGCGGTTTGACCTCGAAGAAGTCGGGCTCGTCGGCCTCGATCTTGCGCCGCGGGCTCATTGGCCACCGACGTTCATCTGCGGCTTCTTCAGCACGATGAGGTTGGCGACCTTCCACTGGCCGTCGGACTTCTCGAATTCCACCCGCAGGGTCGCGGTGATGAACTTGAGGTCCTTGGGATCGGTGCCGCGTTGACCCTGCATCGCGATCAGCATCGACGCCTGGTTCGCAGTTGACGACAGCACCGCGCTGCTGACCGCCCAGTACTCGTTGGAGGTCGCACCGGCCTGTTGCACAAGTTGCTGTTGCGCGATGAGCTGGTCACGATAGCTGTCTGTGGTCAACGACTGGGCATGCGAAAAGTCTTGCTGCAGTGACTCGTTGCTGTAACTGAGCATCTGCTCGACGATCCGGGGCCCCTGCTCGGCTATCTGTTGGCGCGCCACGTCGACCGCCCGCTCGGGCCGGTACACCAGCAGATAGCTCAGCCCGACGGCAAGTGCGCACAGCACCGTCGCCAGGATCAGCGCCACAGCCGTCAGCCGACGCATATCGCGCTGCGGGCGCTCGACGTTGCGCACCTCGGTGCGAAGCAGTAGATCGGCGAACGTACGGTGCCGGCGGTCCCACAGTGGCCACAACCAGCCGACGAACAGCGCAGCGGTGTCCAGCAGGTGCACCACATCCCGACCCACCAGGCGCAGCACCCCCGGCGAAGCGCCGTCTCGCGTGCGCACTCCGATGCCGACGAGGGCGCGGCCAAGGCTGAACCCGGTGATGGTCGGCAACAACAGCCTGTTGACGGCCATGGCCACCATCACGACAGCCCCGGCGCCGACGAAAACCCACCACAGCCAGCCGCGCCACGGCGCGCTCCACGCCGACACCGCCATGGTCGCGATCACCGCAACGCCGAGCAGAACGTCGACTGCGAACGCACCCGCCCGGGTCTGCCATGTCGCCAGCGGAGGTCCGGGCGCCGCGTCGGTGTCGGGCTCGTCCACAGTGTCGAGTACAGAGGTCACGACGTGACCTGGTCCAGCCGTGCGATCTTGTATGTGCCCTCGTCGGGCGCCATTTGCAGGCGCAGCCGGTAGCCCTGCTCCTGGTCGGCGGCCTCGGAGTTGGTCACCTTCACCCGCACTGCGACCAGAACGTCGAACGATCCGTCGTCGTTGTGCCGTTCGACCGCGGCGCGCATATCGGCCACCTGCACCGTGACGTTGGCGGCTTGGTAGGCGTCGACCAGTACCCCGCTGTACAGGCTGGCCTGCGCGCCGAAGTCACCCGTCGAGCATTCGATGATCTTCGACTGAGCGGCGGTCATGGCCGTGACGTCGGGCGCATGCGTGGCGGCCACACAATCCCTGGCCGCCTGCAGGGCCGCGGCTTCCTCCCGCGCAATGTTGTCGCTCTGCCGATTCGACTTCAGCAAGAGATAACCGGCCACCCCGCCGACCACGGCCAGCACGAGCAGTCCGGCACAGATGACGCCGACCCAGCCGCGACCCAGCCGCGGTGGACGACGCGTGTCGGCCGGCTCCGCGGTGGCTGCTTCGGTCTCTGGATCTGGGTCTAGCTGTCGCCGTGGCGGCTCCGTGGATACTGCTAACGACTCTTCGGGCGCCTGATCAGCATCGGTGGGGTTCAGCTGGCGGGTGCCAGCATCTCCTTCCATCCGTCGTCTCCTGGTTTGCTCGAATTGCTGACGTTGTACCTGACGCCGTCAGGTCCCACTACCTGACCGCTGGCCGGGCTGTAAACGGCCGTGGAGCCGGGAGGCCCTGGTGCCGGAGTGTAGATGCAGGGGTTGGGTTGTTGTCCACTACAGCTGACGGTGCCCTGGCCAGGGGGACTGAGCGGGTCGCTGATCGGCGCCGTGGACTGCGGCGGGGGCAGCTGGTCGGCAGGCGCGGGGTTCACGCCATTGTTGACCGTCGGGGCCGGGATGACACCGCGTCCCGGGTTGACACCCTGATCGCAACGGGCACCTGGTGCTGGGCAGGACAGGATCTGGTTCGGGTCCCCGTACCACGGGTTGGTGCCCAGCGGAACGTACGGTTCGTTGCTGCGGCATTCCATCGGCGTGGCCGCACGCTTGCCCGGGACGTCGACGCACGGGTAGTTGCGTGCACCGCGGACGACGTTGCCCTGGTAATCCTTCGGAATCTTGCAGTAGGTGTTCTTGGGTAGCGGCGCCATGGAAGTGTCCGCAGGCGAGCGCCACTCGGATGCCGGCAAGAACCCGGTGAGGCACGGGGGCGGCTGGTTGATCGACAGCGCCAGCGGCAACTGGCCGAGATCCTCGAACAGCGTGCCGGCCTGGGCAACCGCCGCGCCCTGCGGCAGGATCACCAGCGTCTGTTCCAGACCCTTGTTGTAGCGCTTGAGCATGTCGATGACGATCGACAGGTTGGCCAGTGTCTGGGGCAGCGAATCGCGCACACCGCTGAAGACGTTGTTCACCTGGTCGAGCGTGGGGGCGGCCTGCTCCAGACCGCTGCGCAGGGCGGCATCCTGCTCGGCCGACTGCGACGCGATGATGTCCAGGTTTCGCGCCCACTGCTCGATGTTGTCTCCGGAGGAGACCTGGCTGTCCAGGATCGGCGCTGAGTTGGCGATGATGTCGTTGACTTGCGGCAGGTTGTCCGTGAAGCCCTGCGCCAGGTTGGTGGTCGACTCGACAAGGCGTTGCAGCGCCGGCCCCAAACCGCCCACGGCGTTCGAGGTTTCGGTGAGCAGCGCGTCGATCTTCTCCTTGGGCAGCACCGCGAGACCCTGGTTGGCCGCGTCCAGTGCCGGGCCGACCTCGCTGGGCACGGTGGTGTCGGTGATGGTGCTGCCGGGTGCGAGGTACTGGCCGGGATTTCCTGTCGACACCAGGTCCAGGTACTGCTCACCGATGGCCGAGACCGAATGCACGTTCGCCGACGCGTCCGCCGGGATCTTGTACCGGTCGTCGATGCTCATCGTCGCGCGCGCGCCGTTCTCGGTGGGCACGACACTGGTGACCTTGCCGATCTGAGTGCCGCGGTACGTCACGTTGGCCGTGCCGTAGAGGCCACCGGAGCGGGGCAGCTCAGCGTGAAGTTCGTACTGCCCGATGCCGACCAGGCTCGGTATCCGCAAGTAATACCAACCCAACACCGTGATGGCGATGATCGTCAGGACGGTGAACAGCACCAACTGAATCTTGATGAACCTTGTCAGCACTGCTCACTCACCCCTTTCGACCAGCGGTCCGCCCGGAGCGTTGTGCGGGTTCGGCGTGAAGCGAACGTCCGGGATCATCGTCGCCGGGTCGCGGCCCCACGACTGCTCGAGCGCACGCAGCATGCCCGAGACACCCGTGCCCGACAGGACGGTGTTGTCGAGAGCCGACAGCGTGAGGTCGACCATCAGCGACGCGTTGAGGTAGTCGCCACGAACGACCTTCGGCACGTTCTCGATCGAGAACGGTGCGGTGAACAGCAGTTTGAGTGCACCGATGACATACGGCGACGCTCGCCCCAGCTGCGTCAGCGGCCGCTGCAGGTTGGCCAGGTTGGTGTGGAGGTTGTCGCTCGCGGGCGCCAACGCGTTGTCGGCGGCCACGCTGATGCGGCCCAGCGCCTCGACCGCATCGGCGAACAGATCACGCGTGTCTGCGAAATGCTTGATCAGCGGCGGGAATTCGGTCAGCACCTGATCCAATGTGTCGTCGCGCTGGGCCACGATCGACAGCAGCCGGTTAGTGGAATCGATAGCGCGGGTGATGTCCTCGGTCTGCTTGTCCAGTTCGTCGGTGAAGGTGTCGAGCTTGTTCAGGAACTCACGGATCTGGTCGGCCCGGCCGTTCAGCACGTTGAAGATCTCGGTCTGAATCGTCTCGAGGTTCGACACACCGCCGCCGCGCAGGATGGTGGCTATGCTCGCCAACACCCGCTCGGTGGTCGGGAACGCCGAGCTGTTCTTCAACGGAATCGTGTCGCCGGACTTCAACGGAGTTCCCGACGGATCCGGCGGCGGCTCCAACTCGACGTGCTGGCTGCCCAGGAGGCTGGTCTGCCCGATTCTGGCGAGCGCGTTAGATGGCAGCCCGAGGTTGGGCTCCATATCCAGGGTCAGCGTCGCCACCCAGTTCCTCAACTCGATCGACCGAACCCGCCCGACGAAAACGTCGGCCACCCGGACACGGCTATTGACGTTGAGCGCCAACGTATCCGGCATCTGGACATAGACCGTCATCCGATCCGAGCCGGTCCCTGGACCCCCCGGCAGCTCGACGTTGGCTATGCCACGCCACGGCCACACGCCGCACGAGCTCAGCAGCAGCGCGACTGCCGCCAGCGCGACGGTGCGTAGCGCGATCCGACTCCATCTGCGAGGTGTCATCATCAGCCTGCCTCAGCGGGTAGCGGCGGTCCGACCGGTGCCGGTGGCGCTGCCGGGGAGGGTCCGGGTCCCGGGCCGGGTACGGGCAACGGTCCGGTGAGAGCCGCGCTACCCGGATCACCTGGGATCACACCCGGCGCAGGAAGTGGCGGCGGCCCCGGCTGCGGATACCACGGAGGCGGCAGCGGCGTGTTCTCGGTGTACGCGTTCGGCGGGCCGGCCTGATGCGGTCCACCGAAGGTCGGGGGCGCGGGCGGGATGGGGGCGTCGGGGCCGCCCATCAACTCGGCCAGCGACTCGGGCAACAGCATGTTCCTGGTGAACGGCTGCACGTCGACGCCCTGCATTCCGGGCGCGGTCACCCAACCGGGCTCGTGGTTGCCGTGCGAGAACAAGGTGTCACGCGACCAGATACCCGGCACGGTGGTGTCCTTGTATCCCGCGGGCGGCTGCAGCCTCGGCTCCGAGTAGGCGACCTGCTTGGGCAACGTCATCGCCGAGCTGAACTGGTTGAGTCCGAACGGCGGGAAGTTGAACTTGATCGCGTCCAGGATCGGTGCCAGGTACTGCGCGCACATCTCGGCTGACTCCTGATAGCCCAGCCGGCTACCCGCTTGAATCGAACTGCAGATGAACTGGATCGGGTTGGCGAAGTTGTTGATCACCGGGATACCCATCACGCCACCGGTCACCGGCGAGACGATGTTCATCAGGTTGGCGCCCAATGTGGGGAAGACGTGCAGCGCGGTCTCCAACCCGTTCTTCGAATCTGGCTGCAGAATTGCGTTGGTGGTGTCGGCAAGGTTGTCGATGTCGTGCGTCAGCACCTCGGCGTTCTTGTCGAGGAATCCTCGGGTGGTCGACAGCAGCGTGTTGAGGTCGGCCAGCGCATTGGCGACCTCGCGGTCGGTGTTGGTGAACGCGTTGGTGAATGTCGCGAGATCGTCGTTCAGCGCAACGAACTGCTGATCGCTCTTGTAGAGGGCGTTGACGAACAGCGCCAGACTCTTGACCACGCCGAAGAAGTCACCGCGGCCCTCGTTGAGCGTGAAGAGCGCCTCGGACAAACCATTAAGCGTCCGGTTGAGCTCTTCGCCCTTGCCCGCGAACCCATCGGCAGCCGATTCGATGATGTCGCCGAACGGTCCCTTGGGCTGCTCCGGCGTCGGACCCAGATCCGTCAGGATGCGGTTGATCGAGTCGCGCAGTTCGTCGTATTCCACCGGTATCTGCGTGCGGTCGATCGGGATGACCGCGTCATCCTCCATCACCGGTCCGCCCGTATACGGCGGTGACAACTGGATGGTGCGCGATGCGACCAGGCTGGGGTTCAGGATGGACGCGGTGGCGTTGGCGGGCACCTTGAACTTGTTGTCGTAGTTGAAGGTGACCTTCATCTTGTCGCCGGCGGGCTCGATCGAATCGATCGTGCCGACCTTGACACCCATGATCTGGATCTTGTCGCCGGGATACAGCGCGAGCGTCTCAGGGAAGTAGGCCACGACGGTGTTCGTGGTCAGCTTCTTGTATAGGTTCCAGCCGACGACGGCGGCGACCAGCCCGAGAATCACGACGAGCGTGCCGATGATCACTGCAGCGCGAGACACCTTCGGCAGCTGCAGCTTTCGAACGTTGAAGATCGTTGTCATCAGTTACACCCCCTACTGTCCCTGCGATAGTGGCGGCAGGAACGGCGGGTTCCCTGGCAATGGCGGAGTTCCGGCAGGCCCCGCATCGGGACCGGGTCCCGGCGGAGGCGGCGGCCCTGTCAAGGCCGGTGGCAACGGCGCGATTCCCGGCGTGAAGTCCGGCGGCAGCGGAGGCATCGGGCCGACCCACGGGAACGGTGCGGGCGCCGGGCGGGGCCGGCGGAAGCGCAGCAGGCGCGCCCGGCATATCCGGCGGTAGCTGGCCGGGGATCGCCGCCGAGGGCACACCGGGCGACGGTTGCGGACCGTGGGCGTTCGGGTCCGACGTGACCACGTCGGGCGCTCCGTAGTTGGCGCCGTACGGGTTGTTGCCGAACGGGCCGACGGTCAGGCCGGCACACGGCAGCGGGTTGGCGGCGGTCGGTATGCCGTCGGGAGGCGGCGTGTAGGAACACGGCGTTCCCGCCCGCACCGCAGGCCCGGGATGTTCGGGCGTGCCTTCAAGCACCGCAGGCCCTGGCGCCGGAGCGCCGTTGGGGAACCGGGCACCGTTCGGATCCGGGAATCGCCAAGCGGGCAGACCGGCGTCGCCCCAGAACTTCTCGGGGTCGATACCGCGCTTCTTGAACGCGGCGTCGACGAACGGTTGCAGGATCTGACCGGGCAGCAGGTTGACCAGCATCACCTTGAAGTAGGGGCCCGACGCGACCGCCTCACCGAGGGACGCCACGAAGCTGGCGACCGTGGTGAGGGTGTCCATCAGGTCGAAACGACGTTCGGCCAGGACGTCGCTGACCACGCGCAGTTGTTCGAGCACCCGGTTGAGGTTCGGGTTGTCGTCGATGAATCCCTTGACCTGCTCGGAGAAGGAGCCGACGCGTTCGAGAAGCATGCTGACCGCATACTGGCGTTCGTTGATGGCGCCGAGTAGCTGCTGCGCGTTGACCAGCAGCTTGTTGATCTGTTCGCTGCGGTTGCCGAGGATGCCTGCGATCTGGTTGGCATTGGCCAGCAGTTTCTTGATCTGGTCGTCGCGCTTGCCGATGGTGTCCGAGAACCGGGCCACCCCGTCGAGGGCGGCACTCAGGTGCGGATAGGTCTGGTCGATGGTCTCCGACAGAACGTTCAGCGACTTCTTCACGGTCTGGGTGTCCCAGCCCGAGGATGCCTCGGTCACGTCGAAGAACGCGTCGTAGATCTGGTACGGCGTTGTCGTCTGGCCCAGCGGCAGTGTCCCGTTGGCCTTCAACGCCGTTGTACCGCGCGGCTCGATCTCGATGTTGCGGCGGCCGAGGATGGTGTCGGTACGGATGGCCGCCCGGCTCTCGGTCCCGATCTGCGTGCCGTCGAGCGAATAGCCGATGATGACCTTGTCCCCATCGATCTCCGCGCTGCGTACCACGCCGACATCCACGCCGGCGATGCGTACCTTGTCGCCGTTGTTGATGCCGCCGGTGTCGGAGAACTCCGCGTAGTACGTGGGTTTTGCGAACAGCATCGGCACACTGGCGAAGCTCTGCCCGACGCCGATGACGAGGATGAGCACAAGGATGCCCATCAACCCGTTACGGACGCGGTTCGATCCCTCCAGAGTTCTCATTGCGGCGTGCACCTACCCGACTGCTGGCTGAAGAGTTTGACAGTGCGCACCGGGCCGCCGGGTTGCAGACCGTTCATCCTGATCGAGATGTCGCAGGAGTAGAAGTTGAAGAAGTCGCCGTAGATGCCGCCTGCGCGCCCGATGATCTTGAACGCCGTCGGCAGCCTGGTGAGGATGTCGTTGAGTTTGTCCCGCTGGTCGACCAGCGGCTGCTGAACGGCCTCGAGATGACCGACCGTGCTCTGCAGCAGTGGGCGGTTGTCGGCCAGCAGATCCGCGATGGTGCCCGCGGCGTCGCTGATATCGGCAACCGACGAGGCGATCGGGTCGGCACGGTCGTTCAGTCCTGTGATCAGGGTCTGGAAATTCTGCACCGTCTCGTCGAACTGCTGCTGATGCTTGACCGTGGTGTCGAGCACGGTGTTGAGGTTGCGGATCACCTCGCCGATCGCCTGGTCGCGATCGGCGAGCGCGGAGGTCAGCGATGCGGTCTGGTCGAGAATGTCGTTGATGGTGCCGCCCTGGCCCTGGAAGATCGTGATGATCGACTGGGCGATGGTGTTGACCTTGTCCGGATCGAGGGACCGGAACACCGGACGGAATCCGCCGATCAACGCGTCCAGGTCAAGGGCGGGCTCGGTGCGTTCGACCGGGATGGTGCCCCCACCGGGCAACCGCTTGTCGCTCTCGCCCCGCTTGAGCTCCATGTACCGGTCGCCGATCAGGTTCAGATAGCGGATCGAGGCGGTGGTGCCGTCGAACAGCGGCAGCGAGCGGTCCACGTCGAAGTCGATCCTGACCAGCGATCCGTTATTGATGAGCTCGACCTTGGAGACCTTGCCGACCTCCACACCGGACGCACGGACGAACTGACCGGCCCGGAGTCCGCTGGCGTTGGAGAACACCGCGGAGTAGCCGGTGGTGCGGTCGAATCGCATCTGACCGAACACCACGATGATGATCGCGGTGAACAGCAACAGCACCAAGGAGAAGGCGCCGAGCTTGATGGCTGTACCGGTGATTTTCATGGGTTGATCGTGTTCTCCCCGATCTGGCGGCCCCAGACGTACTCAATCAGGATCGGCTGGCCCAGCTCGAAGTGGTTGTACGGCGCGATCGACGCACCGGTGTCCATCACGAGGTACGGGGCCGGCCATAGGTCATGCGTGATGGGCTGCCAGCAGCCGGGCTTGCCTTCTGGCCCGCCCCTGGCGTTCACGCGCGGCAGGTTGTCCGGATAGACGTAGGGGTTGCCCGCGCCCATGAGTCCCGACAACGTGCGCAGCGAGTAGCCGTTGCCGCCCAGCGACGCCGCCACCTTGGGCTCGACATCGTGGAAGTTGCGGATCGTGCAGAACAGCGCCGGGCTGTACTCGTCCAGGATCTCCGACGGGCGGATGAGATCCTGCGCACCGCGTACCAGGTACGGCCCGCCGCGTTCAAAGACGTCTGCTCCGGTGTTGCCGAAGCCGACCGCCGCCATCAGCGCCTGGTCGATGTTGCCCTGCTGCTGATTGAGCGTGCGGGCGGTGGTTACCGCATTCTGCAAGCCGTCGAACAGATTGGGCGCCGCGTCGGCGTACACCTCGCCGAGGTCGGCGAGCAACTGGTTGTCCTTTCGGATCTGGGGCATCTGCGGATTGAGGTCACCGAGAATCTCGTTGCCGTTGGTGATCGACTGGCCGAAGCGGTCACCCAAGCCGTCCAGCGCCTCGGCGGTGGCCGTCAGCGTCTGGTTCAGCTTGATCGGATCGACCTGTGACGCCAGCGACACCACTGTCTCGAACAGTGTGTTGAACTCGGTGGTCACCTTGGTCACGTCGATCACGTCGGACGAGGTAATCCGCTGCGGCACTGGGTTTTTCGGCGCCGAGAAGTTGATGTACTTGTTGCCGAACACCGTAGTGGCGTCGATGCTGGCATCCACATTCTTCGGGATCAGGTGCAGATACTTGGGGTCGACCAGCAACGTGATCTTCGCCTGCGGCTCCCCGCCGACGTCGACGGCGCTCACACTGCCCACGCGGCCGATCTCCACCCCGTTATAGGTGACCTTCGAACCGGGATCCATCGACAGACCCGCCCGCGCCGACATCATCGTCAGCTCTTCGCGCTTCATGAAGTCCCCGCGGAACTGGAAATACACCAGCACCACGGCGATGATCGTCAAGATCGTCAGCACCAGGCCGGCCAGCTTGTACGGCGGGGTGCGGGGAGTGTTGAGCGGCGCGGCCATGGCGCTACACCGTCAGGTTGAAGTTCGGGTCGACACCGTAGAGCGCCAACGATGCGAACAGGACCACGCAGACGATCGCGACGAGGGATGCGCGCATCGACCGGCCGACGGCCTCCCCGACACCCACCGGCCCGCCGCTGGCGAAGTAGCCGTAATAGCAGTGGTTGAGCATCACGATGACCGAGATGATGATCGCCTGCACGAACGACCACATCACGTCGTCGGCGCGCAGGAATGTGCGGAAGTAATGCTCGTAGGTGCCGATCGACTGTCCGTAGAAGAACGTCGTGGTGACCTGCGCCGACAGGAAGCTCATGATGATCGCCATCGCGTACAGCGGGATGATGACGATGAAGCCGGCCATGATCCGGGTCGACACCAGGTAGGAGATGGACTTGATGCCCATCACCTCCAGCGCGTCGATCTCCTCGCTGATCCGCATGGCGCCCAGTTCGGCGGTCGCGCCCGCACCGACCGTGGCGGCCAGCGCCTGGCCCGCGACCACGGGTGCGGCGATACGCACGTTGATCAGCGCGGCGAAGAACCCGGTGAACGCCTCGACGCCGATGTTGCCCAGGGACGCGAAGCCCTGGATGGCGACGAGCGATGAACCCGACAGCGTGACGAACCCGACGATCGCCACGGTGCCGCCGATGACGGCCATCGCGCCGGTGCCCATGCCGATCTCGGCGATCAGCCGCAACGTCTCCTTGCGGTAGTAGCGCAGCGCATGGCCGATCGAGCCGATTGCGGTGACGACGAACCACGCGACATGCCCGACGCTGTCCAGGAACCGCGCGGGGGCGGTGACGACGCCGGTGCCGGCCGAGAACCCCCGCGGGAATCGGGAACGCAGAACCTGGGTTGTCGACACGTCAGCTCCCCGTTCCGAACCGGACACCGATCGTGGTCAGCACCACGTTGACTGCGAACAGTGCGATGACGCACAGCACCAGCGTCTCGTTGACCGCCGTGCCGACGCCTTTCGCGCCGCCAGCGACCGTCAGTCCGCGGTAGCAGCCGACCAGACCGGCGATCAGGCCGAAGGTCATGGCCTTCACGACCGAGATCAGCACCTCGGGCAGCCCGGTCACGAGGGTGAGGGTGGAGACATAGGCGCCCGCGGAGACGTTCTGCAGGTACACGCCGAAGATGAAGCCGCCGACCAGGCCGATGGTGATGACCGCACCGTTGAGAAGGAGCGCGACGAACGTCGAGGCGATCACGCGTGGGACCACCAGGCGCTGGATCGGGTCGATGCCGAGCACTTCGAGTGCGTCGATCTCCTCGCGGATGGTGCGGGCGCCGAGGTCGGCACAGATGGCCGTCGAGCCGGCGCCGGCGACCACAAGCACGGTCACAAGCGGGCCCAGCTGGGTGACGGCCGCCAGCGCGGCACCTGCCCCGGAAATGTCGGCGGCGCCGAACTCGGTCAACAGGATGTTCAGCGTGAATATGAGGAGCACGGTCAGCGGGATCGACACTGCGACAGTCGGCAGGAAGGCCACCCGCATCAGGAACCAGCTCTGGAGGATGAACTCGCGCCACTGGAACGGCGGCTTGAAAGTGGCTTTGGCGGTGAGCACGCACATGCGCACGAATCCGCCGACGGCGGTGAGGCCCGGCCTCACCTGGTCGCGGACGTAACCGACGATGTCGGTCGACGCCGTCACCGACGCCCTCCCTGTCGCACGCGGCCTCCTTGCCCCAACCCGGTGACTGTGACCAGCGTCTCCCTACTCGTCAGTAGTAAGCCAGACCACAGGACTGTACCCGATGCCATCCTCGCGGCGGACCGCATCGGAAAATTTGAGACCTTAACCGTTAGCAAACTTGTCCCGATTCCTTAAACCTCTTGTGTGCCAGCTGAAACCGTTGTCGGAGTAGCGCTTTCGCCTGCGTCAATCTGCTTCGCCGCACCGAAACGCACTCGCAGTTCCGTTTTGAGCACTTTGCCAGCGGGGTTGCGGGGAAGCGCGTCGACGATCTCCAGAGCCTTCGGATGCTTGTACCTCGCGAGGCGATCGGACAGGAATTTTTCGAGATCTGCGAGCCCGAGTTCGGCTTCCGCGCCGAGAGCGATGACGGCGACGGGCACTTCGCCCCATTTGGTGTCCGCGCGACCGATCACCGCCACCTCGACGATCGCAGGATGTCCGGCGAGGACGTTCTCGACCTCCGCGCAGTAGATGTTCTCGCCGCCGGAGATGATCATGTCCTTCTTGCGGTCGACGACCCAGATGTAGCCCTCGGCATCCTGACGCACGAGGTCCCCGGAATGGAACCAGCCGCCCGCGAAGGCCTCGGCGGTCGCCGTGGGGTTGTTCCAGTAGCCGGCCATCAGCGTGGGCGCCCGATAGACGATTTCGCCGACCTGGCCGATTTCGACGTCGTTCATGTCCTCGTCGACGACGCGTGCGGACACGGTCGGAATCACCTTGCCGACCGAGCCCAGTTTTCGGATCGCATCCTCGCCCAGCAGCATGCACGTGACCGGCGACATCTCGGTCTGGCCGAAGGCGGCGAGGATCTGCGTCCCGGGGAATGTTTCGGACATACTGCGGAGCAACGTATCTGAGGCCGGTGCCGCACCCCACGACAACACCCGAAGCTCGAGGTTTCGCGGCCGCGCGCTCTGCTCCGCGACAACGGCCTGCCACTGCGCGGGAACCAGGAAGATGCCCGTCACCCCTTCGGACTCGAGGACGTCGAGCAGTGCACCGGGATCGAACGCGCCCAACGGGTAGACCACTGTCGGACGGCCCAGCAGCATCCCGGGGATCATGTTGCCGATGCCCGCGATGTGGAACAGCGGGACGCCGATGAACCCGACGTCGTTGTTGATGTCGGCGCCGTTGGTGAACAGGAATGTCAGCGCCTGCCCGGCGAGATTGGTATGGGTGAGCACCGCGCCCTTGGGCCTGCCGGTGGTTCCCGACGTGTACATGATCAGCGCCGGAGAGTCGTTTCCGATGTCGACAGCCTCGGCCGGGGTTCCGTCCTCGGCCATCAGGTCGTCGTAGCCGATGACGTTCTCCTCGGTGGCCCCGCCCGCGACGATGATGGTTGTCAGCGCCACGCCGGTGTCTGGGATGTCGCGGACCGCAGTCGCCACATTGGCGAGTACCGCTTCGGTGATCACGACCTTGGCCTGACAGTCGCTCACCAGGAACGCGATCTCGGGCGGGGTCATCCGGAAGTTGACCGGCACCGCTATGGCTCCGAGCTTGTTGATGGCGAGGAACGACTCGATGAACTCCGGCGCGGTTGAGCATCAGGATCAGCACCCGATCGGAGAATGCGACGCCGCGCCTGCTGAGCGCACCTGCCAGGGTGGCGACCCGGTTATCGAGTTCGCGCCAGGTCGTGGTGTGACCGAGGAAGCGCAGGGCGGTGGCTTCGGGCTGCATCAGCGAGTGCCGCGCAAGCTGATTCGTCCAGTTCTGCCGGCGCGCGAGAAACGGCTGTCCGGTCGGGTCTGCCATCGCAGGGGAAGTCAACAGCGAGTGCTCCTCCCCTAGCCGGCGGGGGCCCCACCCCCTGGGTTGCGCAGGTTTTACATTTGATCAAACATGGTGTTGCCCCGGTCACAGTATGGCCTCGGCCGCTCAGGTACAACCCCACGCCAGACGGACCGGAGAGCCCAGTGAACGCACCCCCGAAACCGCCCCGGACCCGGCCCCGTCGCGCGGTGCGGCGCGAGCAGCTGTCCGACGAAGTCGCCGCCCGGCTGCGCACCGACATCATGACCGGGACCCTGCGGCCCGGCACCTTCATCAGGTTGGACGAGACCGCCGCGGCGCTCGGGGTCAGCATCACACCCGTCCGTGAGGCGCTGCGCACCCTGCGCGGCGAGGGCATGGTGGCACTCGAACCGCACCGCGGTCATGTGGTCGTGCCGCTGAGCCGAGGCGACGTCGCGGACATCTTCTGGCTGCAGGGCATGATCGCCAAGGAGTTGGCGGCCACGGCGGCCGAACAGATCACCGAGGCGGAGATCGACGAGCTGGAGCGACTCAACGAAGCACTGGCCGAAGCCGTCGAGCGGCACGAACTCGACGACATCACCTCCGCGGAGTTCGCGTTCCACCGGGCGTTCAACAGGTCGACCGGGCGCATCAAGCTGGCGTGGTTCCTATTACATGTGGCGCGTTACCTGCCGGGGCACCTCTACGCCGGCAATCCGCAGTGGGGGGTTTCGGCGGTGGCCGGGCACCGCGAGATGATCGCGGCGCTTCGCCGGGGCGATGTGGACACGGTGGTCGGGTTGACCGGTGGCGAGTTCACCGATGGCGCGCAGCGACTGATCGCCCGGCTCGACGAGACGAAGTTGTGGGGCTGAGACGTCAGTTCGCGGGTAGCTCCTCGGCGCGTGATTTCAGGTTGCCTGCCAGATAGTCGAGCGTGTCACCGACCGCCTTCTTCACCATCTGGCTCGGGATCGGCAGTTTGGTCTCGACGTCGAGGTCGACCGTCAGCAGCGAGGTGCCGCCCATCGGGACCACCGAGAACTTCTGCTCCTGCTTGTCGAAGAACTCACCCTGTTGCAGCACCGTCTGGATCTGGTTCTCGGCGGGGTAGTAGACCGCGGTGATGAACGTGCCCGACTGCCCCTGGACGACGACGTCGAGACGCAACTGGCTGGGACGGCCGTCGTCGTAGCGCGCCAGCACCCAGCACCCCTTGATCTCCTCGTTCCACAACGGGTAGGACTCGAAGTCCGCGACGATCCCCATGATCTGTTCGGCGGGGGCGGCGACCTCGACGGTCGTGCTCACAAACGGCATCACACGAGCATATGACTAATCCACGCGCGCCTTTTCGAGCAGGGAGCGAATCATCTCGGGGATCGGAACCGGCCGGCGGGCCGCGCGGTCGACGTACACGTGCACCCAATGTCCCACAGCCGCGACGGACCCGCTGTCCTGCCAGACCCCCAACCGATACGTGACGCTGCTGTTGCCCAACCGGCTGACCCCCAGTCCGACGAAAAGCGGTGCCGGGAAACGCAGTTCGGCGAAGTACTTGCACCCCGACTCGGCCACCACGCCCAGCCAGGGCACGGTCAGCGGGTCGATCTCGCAGTTGGTGTTGATCCAGCCGTTGATCGCCGTGTCGAACAATTCGTAATAGACCGCGTTATTGAGGTGACCGAACATGTCGTTGTCGGTCCATCTGGTGCTCACCGGCCAGTGCACGGGAAAATCGCCACTGGAAAGCGACCGCTCGCTACTGGTCATGGCAGCAGTCTCGCAGTAGCTGGATTGTCGGCCCAGCCGACGTGCGGGCAGGCTGTAGTCATGAGGATCCGTGGCGCCGTACTCGAACAGATCGGTCTGTCGAGGCCGTACGCGGAATCGAGACCGTTGGTCGTGCATGACCTCGACCTTGCCCCGCCTGGACCGGGCGAACTCCTCGTCCGCATCGAGGCCGCCGGGATGTGTCATTCCGACCTCTCGGTTGTCGACGGCGGCCGGGTCCGGCCGGTGCCGATGTTGCTCGGCCACGAAGCGGCCGGCATCGTCGAGGAGGCCGGGCCGGGAGTGACCGACGCACCCGTCGGGCAGCGCCTGGTGATGACGTTTCTTCCGCGGTGCGGCAGATGCGAAGCCTGTGCGACGAACGGGCTCACGCCGTGTGTGCCCGGCAGCGCCGCCAACGCAGCAGGCACCCTGATGGCCGGTGACCGCAGGCTCTCGCGCGACGGTCACCCGGTCCATCACCATCTCGGGGTCTCGGGTTTCGCCACCCATGCTGTCGTCGACCGTCGTTCGGTGGTACCGGTGCCGGCCGACGTACCCGCCGAGGTCGCCTCGCTGCTCGGGTGCGCCGTGCTGACGGGCGGCGGCGCAGTGATCAATGCGGGCCGCCCGCGACCGGGCGACACCGTGATCGTCGTGGGACTCGGCGGCGTCGGCATGGCGGCGGTGCTCACCGCCCTCTCACATGACGACGTTCGCGTCATCGGCGTCGACCAACTGCCCGCCAAACTCGACCTGGCGCGAACCATGGGCGCCCACGCTGCCTACACCCCGGACGAGGCGCGCGAGGCCGGGCTCAAGGCCGCAGTGGTGATCGAGGCGGTCGGTCATCCGCGGGCGGTGGAAACCGCTGTCGACCTGACAGCGGCAGGAGGCCGAACCGTTTGTGTCGGCCTGCCCAGACCCGATGCACGAGTCAACCTGTCTCCGTTGGGGTTTGTCGCCGAGGGCCGATCGCTGATCGGCAGCTACCTCGGCTCGGCCGTGCCGTCGCGGGAGATCCCGCACTTCGTCGCCCTGTGGCGGGCGGGCCGGCTGCCGGTCGAGTCGCTGGTGTCCTCGACGATCACGCTCGACGACATCAACACAGGCATGGACCAACTCGCCGACGGCCGGGCGGTGCGCCAGATCATCCGGTTCGAGTAGCCGTCAGAACCAGGCCTCGCGCATGTCCAGCGTCGTGCGGTCCAGCGCCGCCAGCAGATCGAGCGCAGGACCGGTCTTAGGCAGTTCGCTGCGGAAGAAGTACCGCGCGGCGTGCCGTTTGCCGTCGTAGAAGTCACCCGTGCGGCCATTGCAGGCCACAACTTGTTCCAGCCAGATCCAGGCGACGACGATGTGGCCGAACGCCTCCAGGTACGCCACGCTGTTGGCGAGGGCCGCATCGATGTCGCCGGAGGCGAACATTGCCGCGGTCACCTCGACCAGACGTTGCCACGTTGCGCCGAGGTCCTCGGCCAATTCGGCGGCATCCGCGCCCGCGACCCTCGCGGCCTCGACCGTCGCGTTTACGGCCTCCCCCAGTGCCGCCAGACTGGCGCCACCGCGCTGGGTTACCTTGCGGCCCAACAGGTCCAGGCTCTGAATGCCGTGGGTGCCTTCGTGGATGGGGTTGAGCCGGTTGTCGCGGTAGTGCTGTTCGACGTCGTATTCACGGGTGTAGCCGTAGCCGCCGTGGACCTGGATCGCCAGGCTGTTGGCCTCCAGACACCATTGCGACGGCCAGCTTTTGCCGACCGGTGTGAGAATGTCGAGCAGCAGCGTCGCAGCATCGCGCTCCGCATCGGTCTCGGCGCTGTGCTGCAGGTCGACGAGCTTGGCACAGTACAGCAGCAGCGCCATTCCGCCTTCGACATATGCCTTCTGCGCCAACAGCATCCGCTTGACATCGGCGTGTTCGATGATCGGGATCTGTGGCGTCGTCGGATCCTTGGCGGTCACCGGCCTACCCTGTGGACGTTCGCGGGCATATTCCAGCGACTTCAGGTATCCCGTGTAGCCCAGCGACACCGCACCCATCCCGACACCGAGGCGTGCCTCGTTCATCATCGTGAACATGTAGGTAATGCCGCGGTGCGGTTCGCCGACGAGATAGCCGACCGCGCCGTCGAAGTTCAGCACCGTATTCGTGATGCCCCGCTGCCCCATCTTGTGGTTCAGCCCGGCAATGACGAACCTTGTTGCGCTCGCCGACCGAACCATCTTTGTTGACAAGGTATTTGGGCACGATGAACAGCGAGATTCCCTTGGTACCTGCAGGCCCACCGGGAATCTTGGCCAGCACCAGGTTGACGATGTTGTCGGTGAGCTCGTGTTCGGCCCCTGAGATCCACATCTTCGAACCGAACAGGCGGTAACTGCCGTCCGCCTGCGGTTCGGCCCGGGTCAGGATGTCGGCCAGCGATGACCCCGCCTGCGTCTCGGACAGGGCCATGGTCCCGGAGAACCGCCCCGCCAGCATGGGCCGCACGAAGGCGTCGATCTGGTCGGGGGTTCCGAACTTCGCGATCAGGTTGGCATTGGCCATGGTCAGCATCAGATAGCCGGTCGTGGCTGACGTTGGCCGCGGAGAACCACGCGAATCCGGCTTCGGCGACCGTCATGGGCAGCTGCGCCCCGCCCAACTCGCCGTCCATCGTCATGCCGGCCAGATCCGCCTGGGTGAACGCGTCCAGCGCTTCCTTGACCTCGGGGATGACGGTGACCTTCGCACCGTCGAACTGCGGTTCTTCTGCATCGCTTTTCTTGTTGTGCGGTGCGAAATACCGAGTCGCCAACTGCTCGCACAGATCCAGTACGGCATCGAACGTCTCGCGGGAATGCTCGGCGAAACGATCCCGCTTGGTCAGCTCATCGACCTTCAGCCATTCGTAGAGCAGGAAGTCGAGATCGCGTCGCGACAGCAGCGTTGACTTCATCTGGCGAGTTAGTTGACCGCGCTGATGTTCACGCCCAACGGCTCGGACACGCGCACCGCCTCGTCGCGGATCAGCCCGCGCAACAAAGCGGTGCTGAACTCGACGGCGATCTCCTGTGCGGTGCGCCGACCGTGCGGCCGCAGCCAGCGGTAGGAACCCAGTGTCATCCCGATGTAGCCCAGGGCGAGCACGTGTGAGTCACAGTCGTAGAACTCCCCGCTGGCGATGCCGCGGTCGATGACGTCGCGCACATGTTCGTAGACCTGCGCCTCCTTCTCACGGATATAGGCGACTTGTTCCTCGGTGAACCACTCGGTGATGTAGGGGCCCTCCTGGAAGTACACCGCCGCCCGCTCGATGTTGCTGGCGATGCCGACCAGCAGCCGTCGTGTGAAGTGGTAGATGGTCTCCCGCGCCGACGCCGACGGGTCGTCGTGCAGAGCGTCCACCGTGAAGTCGGCGGCACCCTTGTAGATGTCGTACAGGATCAGCGACTTGCTGGCGTAGTAGTGGTACACGGTGGCCTTGTTCAGGCCCACCGCGTCGGCGACATCGTCCATCCGGGTGCCGTGATACCCCCTGGCGGCGAAGAGCTTTGTGGCGACGGTCAACAGCTCTTCGCGCCGTGACATCCCGTTGCTGGGGACTCCCGGAGACGAGGCGGTCATGGCGACTCACTATATGCAGGGCCGGAGCGCGTCCGGGTATCGATCAACTGGTTGGCTAGTTTATGTGTAGACGGTGTCGCCGCCATGTCGGCGGGTCTAGACTCAAGCGTGGACCAGCCGCGACGCGAGAGGTGATGACGTGGATCCCAACCCCGATTATGACGCGAGCGATGAGCTCGAATACGGCGTGAACTGGTTCGCCTGGATTCTGCGTGGCGTGTATCCGCCGCCCGCCTATCCCCCCGTCTGAGCTGTTCCGCGCCCTAACGCGCGGATGGCCACCCGGATGGCCATGCAAATCAACGATGAGGTGAGCAGGAAGATCGGCCAACCCATCGCGACGCGGGCCACCGCGAGCAGCCGCTCCTGATTCGTGTCGTGCAGATAGTTCTGCACCAGAAATCGTGCCCGAAACGCGGTCGCCATCACGGCGCTCGCTATGTCGAACGCCGCACACACCGAAATACCCGCGAACCCGAACAGCGCGGGGCGGACGGACTCTCGACGCGACAGCTGCCACACCAGAATGATCGACGCGACGCTGACCGCGGCGATGATCGCCGTGGGAAGGCCGTTGATCGCGTTGGTCACGGCGAATGTGGTCACCGGCAGCGCCGTGTACACCAGGCCGCGGACCCCTCCGACGAGAACCAGCAAGGTGGCGGCCGGCAGCCCGGATTCGGCCATCGGCTTCATCGCGTCGTACCTTACGTGGAACTCGGCCGCCTGCCTTGATCGCGGGTAAGCGCACCGCTTACCGCCAGAGGGGCACGCGGGCGGACAAGGGGCAGATGGGAGACTTTTCGGATGATCATCGGGATACCGCGCGAGTCCCACGAGGGTGAGACGCGGGTAGCCGCCACGCCGCAGACCGTCGGACAACTCCTCAAATTGGGCTACTCGGTCATCGTCGAGTCGGGTGCAGGCGCCGCCTCCAGCTTCGCCGATGCCGCTTACGTCGAGGCGGGCGCCGAGATCGGCGGGGAAGAACAAGCACTGACAGCCGACATCGTCCTCAAGGTCAACGCACCGTCGGATGCCGAGATCGCCGCCGTGCGCGACGGCGCGACGCTGATCAGTCTGATCTCCCCGGCGCTGAACCCCGAACTGGTGGAGAAGCTGGCCGCCCGCCCCATCACGGTGCTGGCGATGGACGCCGTTCCACGCATCTCACGGGCGCAGTCGCTGGACGTGCTGTCGTCGATGGCGAACATCGCCGGGTACCGCGCAGTCGTCGAGGCCGCGCACAGCTTCGGCCGGTTCTTCACCGGGCAGGTGACCGCGGCGGGCAAGGTGCCGCCGGCCAAGGTGCTCGTGGTCGGCGCGGGGGTCGCCGGACTGGCTGCCATCGGCGCGGCCGGGAGCCTCGGCGCGATCGTGAAAGCCACCGACCCGCGACCTGAGGTCGCCGATCAGGTTCGCTCGCTGGGCGGGGAGTACGTGTCGGTCGACGCTGGTTTGGCCAGCGAGAATGAGGTCTCGGCAACCGGATACGCCAAGGAGATGGGCGAGGACTACAAGGCCCGCGAGGCCGCGCTGTACGCCGAATTGGCCTCCGACGTCGACATCATCATCACCACCGCACTGATCCCTGGTAGGCCCGCACCGCGCATCATCACCGGGGACATGGTCGCGTCGATGAAACCGGGCAGCGTGCTGGTCGACATGGCCGCCTCCAACGGAGGCAATGTCGAGGGCACCGTCAAGGATCAGGCGATCGTCACGGACAACGGCGTGACGATCATCGGCTACACCGATCTGGCGGGACGCCTGCCCGCCACCGCCAGCCAGCTCTACGGCACCAACCTGGTAAACCTGCTCAAGCTGCTGACGCCGGAGAAGGATGGACAGCTCACCCTGGACTTCGACGATGTCGTCCAGCGATCGGTGACCGTGGTTCGCGACGGCGAGACCACCTGGCCGCCGCCGCCGGTGCAGGTGTCCGCGGCACCCGCGGCCAGCGCCGCCGCCCCGGTCGAGCACAAGCCCGCCAAGAAGCCGATGACGACGCGGCGCCGACTGGGCATCACGTTCGCCGCCGCAGCGGTGTTGTTCGCTCTGATCGCACTCTCACCTGCCGCACTGCAGGTGCACTTGACGGTCTTCGCGCTGGCGATCGTCATCGGTTACTACGTGATCGGCAACGTGCATCACGCGCTGCACACACCGTTGATGTCGGTGACCAATGCGATCTCCGGCATCATCGTCGTCGGCGCGCTGCTGCAGATCGGCCACGGTGACATCGTCATCACCACATTGGCAACGGCGGCCATCCTGCTCGCCAGCATCAACGTCTTCGGTGGCTTCGCGGTGACCCGCCGCATGCTGGCGATGTTCTCGAGGAGCTGAGAGATGTTCTCTGTAATCAACACTGAAACCGCCGCGACCGCGGCCTATGTCGTCGCCGCACTGTTGTTCATCCTGGCGCTGGCCGGGCTGTCCAAGCACGAGACATCAAGGGCCGGAAATAGTTTCGGGATTGCCGGCATGGCTGTCGCGCTACTGGCGACGATCGCGCTGGCGCTGGCGCGGCACATCGAACCGCTGGGTCTGGGCCTGCTCGCCGGCGCCATGATCATCGGCGCCGCGATCGGCCTGTGGCGCGCCAAGGTCGTCGAGATGACCGGAATGCCCGAGCTCATCGCCCTGCTGCACAGCTTCGTCGGCCTGGCCGCCGTGCTGGTCGGCTGGAACGGCTACCTACACGTCGAGGGTGACCCCGCCGCCACCGAAGCACTGACGCTCGGCTCCGAAGGCATGCTCGGCATTCACTCCGCCGAGGTCGTCATCGGCGTCTTCATCGGAGCGGTGACGTTCACCGGTTCGATCGTCGCCAACCTGAAGCTGTCGGCTCGGATCAAGTCCGCCC
Source organism: uncultured Actinomycetota bacterium (assembly GCA_963843135.1). Lineage (GTDB taxonomy): Bacteria > Actinomycetota > Actinomycetes > Mycobacteriales > Mycobacteriaceae > Mycobacterium. The sequence goes on along the minus strand of CAWJJA010000008.1, from coordinate 148,431 downwards.
CGATGATGCTGCCCGGCAAGAACTTCCTCAACGTCGGCGCGCTGGTGGTCTTCGCCGCACTCACCGTCTGGTTCGTGATCGACCCGCAGTTGTGGCTGCTGATCGTGGTCACTGTGCTGGCACTGCTGCTCGGCTGGCACCTGGTCGCCTCCATCGGCGGCGGCGACATGCCCGTTGTGGTGTCGATGCTCAACAGCTACTCCGGCTGGGCCGCGGCGGCGTCGGGCTTCCTTCTGTCCAACGACCTGCTCATCGTCACCGGCGCGCTCGTCGGCTCCTCCGGTGCCTACCTGTCCTACATCATGTGCAAGGCCATGAACCGCTCGTTCATCTCGGTCATCGCCGGCGGCTTCGGGATCGAGGCCGGGCCGGCCGAGGACAAGGACTACGGCGAGCACCGCGAGATCACCGCCGACGGCGCCGCCGAACTGCTCAGCTCGGCCAGTTCGGTGATCATCACACCCGGCTACGGCATGGCCGTCGCCCAGGCCCAGTACGGCGTCGCCGACCTGACCCGCAAGCTGCGCGACCGCGGGGTCAACGTCCGGTTCGGCATCCACCCCGTCGCGGGACGGCTGCCCGGCCACATGAACGTGCTGCTGGCCGAGGCCAAGGTGCCCTACGACATCGTCCTGGAGATGGACGAGATCAACGATGACTTCGGCGACACCGACGTCGTGCTGGTGATCGGGGCCAACGACACCGTCAACCCGTCGGCCTCAGAGGACCCGAGCAGCCCGATCGCCGGTATGCCGGTGCTCACGGTGTGGAACGCCAACAACGTCATCGTGTTCAAGCGATCCATGGCCTCCGGCTATGCGGGCGTCCAGAACCCGCTGTTCTTCCGCGAGAACACCCAGATGCTGTTCGGCGACGCCAAGGACCGGGTGGACGCGATCAACGCCGCGCTCTCCGAAGCGGTCACCGCCGGTCACTAGCGTTTTGCCATGACGCCCCGATCCCGCGTGCCGGCGTGGTCGGTGCCACTGTTCTTCGTCGTCGGCGCGGTCTCGCAATACGTCGGGGCTGCGCTGGGTGTCTTCCTGTTCACGACCACCGATCCGACGGCGGTGGCCTGGCTGCGCTGTGCCGCCGCCGCTGTCGCGCTGGTGCTGTGGCGACGCCCGTGGCGCGTGCAGTGGACGCACCGCGGACTCGCCGTCGCGGCCGGCTTCGGCGTCGTCACCGTGGCGATGAACGTGGCGTTCTTCGAAGCTATCGCACGGATCCCCCTCGGCACTGCCGTGGCGATCGAGTTCATCGGGCCGGTGGTCGTGGCGACCATGGGCTCTCGCCGCCGGCGCGATCTGCTGGCCGTCGTCCTGGTGGCCGGCGGCGTCGGTACTGCTCGCCGGCGTGCAGGCAAGTGTGGACCCGCTCGGCCTCGGGTTCGCGCTGCTGGCCGCCGCGCTGTGGGCGGGGTACATCCTGCTGGGGAAGCGGGTCGCCGACGAGGGTGCCGGGCTCGACTCACTGACAGTCGGAATGGCGGCCGCCGCGGTGCTGATGGCAGCGCCGCTACTGGCCCACCAAGTCGTGTCGGACCCGTCCACGTTCGCCGAGCCGAGGACGTGGCTCCTGGCGGTCGGCGTCGGCGTGTTGTCGACCGCGATCCCGTACGCCCTCGATCAAGTAGTGCTGACCGCTGTCGGACGAGCCCGCTTCGCGCTGCTCCTGGCGCTCCTTCCCGCGACGGCTGCGGTCATCGGGGCCCTCTTACTAGCGCAGCGGCCGACGCTCGCCGAGGTGGCCGGTATAGCTCGGTGATGGTCGCGCTCGTCATCAGCGCGCGCGGCGACCAGGCCGGGCAGGCCCCGGTGCCCGGAAACTAGGATGTCCAACTATGGCTGTTGACCGGTTGTTGCCCAGCGATGAGGCTCACGACCTCATCGAGTTGACGCGGGACATCGCGGACAAGGTGCTCGATCCGGTCGTCGACGCACACGAGAAGGACGAAACCTACCCGGACGGAGTGTTCGCCCAACTCGGGGCGGCAGGGCTTTTGAGCCTCCCGCAACCGGAGGAGTGGGGCGGTGGCGGCCAACCCTTCGAGGTGTACCTGCAGGTGCTCGAAGAGATCGCGGCGCGGTGGGCGGCGGTGGCGGTCGCGGTCAGCGTGCACAGCCTGTCCTCGCATCCGTTGTTGGCGTTCGGCAGCGACGAACAGAAGCAGCGGTGGCTGCCCGGCATGCTCTCCGGCGAGCAGATCGGGGCGTACAGCCTCTCAGAACCGCAGGCGGGATCGGACGCGGCGGCGCTGCGGTGTGCGGCCAAGCCGGACGGCGACGGTTACGTACTCAACGGATCCAAGTCGTGGATCACCCACGGCGGGGTGGCCGACTTCTACACGTTGTTCGCCCGCACCGGAGAAGGCTCACGGGGCATCAGCTGCTTCCTGGTGCCCGGCGACCTGCCGGTGCTGTCCTTCGGTAAGCCCGAGGAGAAGATGGGCCTGCACGCGGTCCCGACCACCTCGGCGTTCTACGACAACGCGCACATCGACACCGACCGGCTCATCGGCGACGAGGGTCAGGGGCTGACGATCGCGTTCTCGGCACTGGACTCGGGCCGGCTGGGCATCGCCGCGGTTGCCACCGGGCTGGCGCAGGCCGCGCTGGACGAAGCCGTCCGATATGCCAACGAGCGAACAACGTTCGGCCGCAAGATCATTGACCATCAGGGGCTTGGGTTCCTGCTTGCGGATATGAGCGCCGCAGTGGTCAGTGCGCGCGCCACCTATCTCGATGCCGCGCGTCGCCGCGACGCGGGCTCCCCGTACTCAGCGCAGGCCAGCGTCGCCAAACTGGTCGCGACGGATGCGGCGATGAAGGTCACCACCGACGCCGTTCAGGTGTTCGGCGGCGCCGGATACACCCGCGACTACCGCGTCGAGCGCTACATGCGTGAGGCCAAGATCATGCAGATCTTCGAGGGCACCAACCAGATTCAGCGCCTTGTCATCGCACGGGGCCTTACTGAATGAGCGCCAGGCCCTACTGAATGAATTCCGTTATGGCGTTGATGAATTCGCCAGGGGCTTCGACCATCGGGCTGTGCCCCGCTGTGGGGATGATCGTCGGAGCCAGCCCCGCCTGGCGGTAGCGCGCGACGTTGGTCTCGGTCGGCGTCAGCACATCGCGTTCACCCCACACGACGAGCACCGGCTTCCCGAGCCCGGCCAGGCGATCTGCGGCGGCGCGGTCCTCGCCGAGGGTGCCCGACTCGCAGACGCCCGTGTGGGTGAGCTGCTCCAGCGAGCGGTGCGCGAACTGCGGCACCGGATAGTCGGCGGCGAAACCCGTCTGCAGCGAGCTCTCGGTGACGAGATCCACCGGGCGCAGCAGATCCACGGCGGGCCCGATGAGCGGCGTGCACGCCAGCCTGGCCAGTGCGTGCTCCTAGACGAGATCTTCGGCCGCGGGCGTATCGGAGACGGCTACGCGCTCGACTCGCTCCGGATGCTGCTCGGCCAGAGTGATCGCCACGAGCCCGCCCATCGAGTGTCCGACCACAACGGCATGACTGACACCGAGGGCTTCCAACGCGCGATCCACCGCCTCGGCCTGTCCGTCGGTTCCGTACTGCGCCGCCTCGCGAGGAGCCTCAGACCCACCATGTCCGACGAGGTCGATGGCGATCACCCGCTCGTCGAGTAGCGCTGCGGCGACACGGTCCCACCATTCGACCGACGCCGAGTACCCGTGCAGCAGCACAACGGCGCGGTCGCCACCGGGGCCGTACTCCTTGACGTTGAGGTCCGGGCCGTCGAGTTCGAGCACCCGGCCACCGTCGAACGCTGCCGCGGGGCGCGTGGCCCTCGAAACCAGGAATGCATTCAATGCCAGCGCGGCGACCACGATGACGGCTGCGATCGCGATGATCCGCCACTTCATCGGCCGGACGCTACCCGTGAAACCGCGCTCGTGCCAACGGCTTTTCTGCCTAGCCGACGACCGGCTCGGGCGGCGATGTGGCCGTCACCTGTGTTCCGTGACCGATCACCGAGTTGATTTCCATCGAACCGCCCATCGCGTCGAAGCGCGCCAGCAGCGATCCCAGGCCGATGTGGCCGTCGGCGACGTAACTCGCCACCATGGCGGGATCGAAGCCTCTCCCGTCGTCGGCGATGGTCAATACGACCCGGTCCGCCCGGCTCGTAAGGCCCACGCGGACGGTGCTCGCACGCGCGTGCTTTCCGATGTTGGCCAGCAATTCTCTGGCCGCCCGGTAAAGCAGCTGCTGCGAGTCCGGCTTCCCGACGTCATCGAGATCGGCTTCTACCGTGTAGTCGCCGCGAGACTCGAACTGCCGCAACAGCTCTCGTACGGCCGGTGTCAGCCCAAGCTGGGCGAGCACCTGGGGATGCAATTCAGTCACCGTCGAGCGCAGCGCCGCGGCGGTCTGCTGCAGCGCGGCGTGCACGGCTTCGAGCGCAGGATCGTCGTTGCGTTCGCGGACCTCGTCGAGGTCAAGCCGCGCCGCCAACAGCGTCTGCAATGGACCGTCGTGCAGATGCTCGGCGACTTCCCGGTTGTGCCGCTCATCGGCCTGCATCGCCTCGGACACCAACTGCCGGCGCACATCCTGCAGCTTCGTGACACGTGCGCGGCGCCACACCAGCACCAGACACAGCGCGGTCGTGGCCGCCGCCGCCCACAGCAGGAACCCGAAGTGCGTGTAGACGATGTCGGGCATACCGACGGTGTCGTCGCGCTTGGAGTACGCGATCCACACCGCCAGGTAGCAGAAGGCGGTGCCGGTTCCCAGGATCGCGGTGAGCATCGGCCGATCCTGGAAGGCCAACGCGATCGGCAGCAGGAAGAACACGGGCAGCAGCGCCGCTGTTGCTCCGCCGGACACCAGGCACAGCACCACCACGACAAGGACATCGACGGCCGTCGAGGTCCAGTCCGCCCAGCGCGGCACGGGGCCCCGCAGCACCACGACCAGCCAGACCACGGCGGCGGCGGCGTAGAGCCCCAGCACCACCTCGTACGTTTCGGGCTGCCAGTGGTCGACCTCCCATGTCCACACCAGGAGCGCGATCAGCGCGATGAGCGGCAATCGCAGAATGGCGGTGACGCGCACGGGTTCAGCCGCGAGATAGCCGGCCAGGCGTTCCAGCATCGCTAGTCCAGCAGCTTGCGCCGCATCGCCTCGGCGACGGCGGCGGCCCGATCGTTCACCCCGAGCTTCTCGTAGAGACGTTGCACATGGGTCTTGACGGTCGACGGCGCGAGGAACAGCTCCTTGGCCATCGCCGGGATGCTGCCCCCGGCCGCGATCAGCTTCAGCACTTCACGTTCGCGCGGGCTCAGCACCGGTCCCTCGGGTTCGGCGCGCCTACGAATCTCGCCTGCAAGTCCCGCCGCGAGGCTGGGCGCCACGACGTCACGCCCCTTGGCGCAGTCGAGGACGGCGTTCACCAACTCCGAGCGGCTCGACTCCTTGGGCAGGAATCCTGCCGCGCCTTCCTGCAGCGCGCGGAAGACGATCGCCGATTCATCGTGTGCAGAGATCAACAGCACGCGGGTGGGCAGTTCGTCGCGCACCACCGCGGCGGCGACTTCGGCGCCGTCCATACCGGGCATGCGGTAGTCGAGGAGGGCCACCTGCGGCAGATGCGTGCGGATCGCCTCGAGCGCCGCGATTCCGTCGTCGGCCTCGGCGACGACCTCTATCGACCCGCTGGAGATGAGCGCGCGCACCACACCGTCGCGGAACATGGGGTGGTCGTCCCCCACCACCACCCGCACTTTTTCGCTGGTCAGGCCTGTCGACACAGGTGCCAGCTTCGCACAGCCACCTGTGCTATTCCTCTCTATTCGAAACGCCTCGCCGTTCCCCCGATTGGGGGACAGCACAATCCCCCAGGTCACGGGTCGATCAGCCGACAGACGCGGCGGCCAGATCGGGCGATAGTTGATTCAACGCCGGAGCAGCCGGCAGACAAGACCAAAGCCCCAACCAGACAGGACCACTCACATGACCGCCGCCCGCACCTTCGCCCAGTACGTCGCCCTCCCCGTCGTCGCAGCCGGCATTCTCGGCGGAGCGGCCCTGGGCCTGGCGGGCATGGCCAACGCGGGCACCTACTCGTATCAGCCGGAGCCGCGTCCGGGCCTCGTCGCGACACCGAACACCATCGCCCATCCCCCGGTCATCGTGCTGCCCCGCCACCGCGGCTACCAGGGTGGCGGCGGGTTCGTCATCGACCTGGGGTCAGGCGAATAGTCCACGGCCGCCTTCACCAGAGCGGGATCGCCACCCCGTGCTCGGACTCCGGCCGAGGGCCGAAGTACCGCCGCTGCGCCTGGTCGATCTTCACGTCGTTGATGCTGGCCTCCCGCCGCGACATCAGGCCGCCGGTGTTGAACTCCCACAGCTCGTTGCCGTAGCTGCGATACCACTGCCCCGTCGCGTCGTGGCATTCGTACTGGAACCGCACGGCGATGCGATTGTCCTGAAAATCCCACAGACTCTTGCGCAGCGCATAGTCGAGTTCGCGCTGCCATTTCTGCGTGAGGAACGCGACGATCTCGGCGCGCCCGACGACGTGGGTGTTGCGGTTGCGCCACTGCGAGTCCGGCGTATAGGCCAAGCTCACCCGGTCCGGGTCGCGGGTGTTCCAGGCGTCCTCGGCGGCCTGAACCTTCTTCAGCGCGGTCTCGCGGGTGAACGGCGGGAACGGTGGACGGCTCCCGGGCGGGAAGGGTGGGAGATGCTCGGTCATCACCCCATTGTCCGCACCGTTTAATGTGACTGGCATGGACTTCGCGATGTCGGTCAAGGCTCAGGACTTCCACGATCGGCTCTGCGAGTTCATGACCGAGTTCGTGTTCCCCGCGGAGAAGGACTACGAGGCATACCGGCACGAGAAGGGCCCCGACGACCACACCGTCCCTCCGGTCATCGAGGACCTCAAGAAGCTGGCCCGCGACCGCGGCCTATGGAACCTGTTTCTTCCCTCGGAGTCGGGGCTGACCAACCTCGAGTACGCACCGCTGGCCGAGCTGACCGGTTGGAGCATGGAGATCGCGCCCGAAGTGACCAACTGTGCGGCGCCTGACACCGGCAACATGGAGACGCTGCACCTGTTCGCGACCGAAGAGCAGAGCAAGCAGTGGCTCGAGCCGCTGCTGGGCGGTGAGATCCGCAGTGCCTTCGCGATGACGGAGCCAGCGGTGGCATCCAGCGATGCGCGCAATATCCAGACGACGATGCTGCGCGACGGGGACGACTACGTCATCAACGGCCGCAAGTGGTGGATCTCCGGGGCCTCCGACCCGCGCTGCAGGGTCCTCATCGTGATGGGCCGCACCAATCCGGACGCGGCCAGCCATCAGCAGCAGTCGATGATCCTGGTTCCGATCGATACGCCCGGGGTGAAAGTCCTTCGGTCGCTTCCCGTTTTCGGCTGGCAGGACCAGCACGGGCACTGCGAGATCACCTTCGACAACGTGCGGGTGCCCGTCGCGAACCTGCTCGGCGAAGAGGGCGGCGGGTTCGCGATCGCACAGGCCCGCCTGGGGCCGGGGCGCATTCACCACTGCATGCGCGCCATCGGTGTCGCCGAGCGCGCGATGGCGTTGATGATCGACCGGGTCAACACGCGCATCGCGTTCGGCAAGCCGCTCGCCGACCAGGGTGTGGTGCAGCAGCAGGTTGCACAGTCCCGCAACGAGATCGAGCAGAGCCGGATGCTGTGTCACAAGGCGGCGTGGGTGATCGACAAGCACGGCAACAGGAGCAAGGACGCCCAGCAGTTGGTGGCGATGATCAAGTCGGTGGCGCCGCAGATGGCGTGCAACGTCATCGACCGGGCCATCCAGGTGCACGGCGCCGCCGGCATCAGCGACGACACCGTACTGGCCAGGCTTTACGGCTGGCACCGGGCGATGCGCCTGTTCGACGGCCCCGACGAGGTGCACATGCGGACCATCGCGCGTGCCGAACTCGGCAGGGAGCCCTCGCCTTTCGCAGCCGCAGTGACACAGTCGGTGACGCGTTAATGGTTTCCAACCCCGACGCCCTGTCAGGGGCGTGGAATTTCCGTGATATCGCCGAGGAGACCGGCATCCGGGGAGGCAGGTTCTTCCGGTCCAGTGAGTTGAGCGGGCTCGACGACTCCGGGCGGGCGGCTCTGCTCGGCTTCGGCATCACCGACGTCGCCGACCTGCGCTCCGATCGCGAAGTCGAACGGCGCGGTGAAGGGCGGGTACCCGGCGGCGTCGTGATCCACCGGCTGCCGTTCCACGAACTCGCCAAACCGGGCGCAGAGGCACCGCACGAGCAGAGCTTCCAGCGGATGATGACCGAAAAGGAGGAGCGCGAGGACAGCCAGCGGTCGCGGCCGGACGGTTCATGACCGAGGAGTACCAGAACTTCCCGGGCTTGACCGGCGCACGAATGGCTGTGCGGCAGGTCATTTCGATGCTGACCGAGGGCCGGCCGGTGATCGCGCATTGTTTCGCGGGTAAGGACCGCACCGGTTTCACCGTGTCGACGGTGCTCGAGGCGGTAGGGGTCGATCGCGATGCGATCATGGCTGACTTTCTGCGCAGCAATGCCGCGGTCCCGCAGCTGCGGGAGAGCATTCTTGACTCGATTCGCAATCGGTCCGAGGACACCACCGACGAGATGGTGACGTTCGCGGAGGCGCGGCTCACCGAAGAGGTGCTCGGCGTCCGCGAGGCGTACCTGGACACGGCCCGCAAGGCCATCGACGACCAGTACGGATCGCTCGCGAAATACCTTGAGGCGCTCGGGGTTACATCCGAGCAGTTGGATCTGTTGCGCGGCGCGTTACGGGACTAGGCCGCCGCTACTCGGTTATGTAGACGCCGAACACCCACGCGACGGTGGCGAGCAGCGCCCCGGCCAGCTCGACACCCATCGACAGTGCGACGCCTTTCACGGCGTGCTTGGTCGACGTCCATGCCAGCCGCTGATCTCCCCGAGCGGCCAGCTCCGCCAGAAAGACGCCGAGCACGAAGCCGATCACCAGCCCGATCACCGGGATAACGAAGAAGCCGATGACGCCGAGCACTCCGCCGGTCACCAGGGACAGCGTGCGCACGTCGGCGGCCCGCATCCGCTTCACCGGCCACGTGTACTTGATCAACAGGGACGCACCGAGCAGCGCGGTCACCACGGAAAGCGTCACCCAGCCGGTGACGTTGTTCTCGACAACGGCCCACACCGCGATCGCTGCGAACACCAGCAGTGTGCCGGGCAGAAGCGGCACCACGATGCCGATGATTCCGACGGCGATGGCGAGCGCTACTCCGATGATGCCTGCGGTGCTCACGAGACAAATCTACTGGCGTCTGGCGCGGACCCACTGAAAGGTGCCGACCGTCTTCGTCCGGACGCCGACGAGGCCGAGGTCTTCGAGGATGTCGGCGAGCTCGTCCTCGGCGAAGAAGTTGGCACCGCCGTTGGGGAGCAGGCGGAACAGCGGTCCGATGCTTCCGGCGGTCGGCACCATGATGGCCAACCGTCCCCCGGGTTTGAGCACCCTCGCGATCTCGGAGAGGGTCTGCGCCGGATTCGGTATCAGCTGCAACACGGCCAGGGAAGTGGCCGCGTCGACCGTCTCATCGCGCAGGGGTAGCTGTTGCGCGTCGGCGCGCAGGAAGCCGACGTTCGGGCGCGCCTCGGCGTCGACCGCGCGGGCCAGCATCGGCTCGGAGATGTCGATGCCGAGCGCGAGCCCGTCGGGGCCCGCCGCGGCCGCGAGTTGCGCAGTCACGTTGCCGGGACCGCTGCCGACGTCGAGGGCGATGCCGCCGGGCGGGATGTTCAGCCAATCGATGGGCAGCCGCCACACGCTGGCCAGCCTGCGTGCCAGCGACTGGGCGTTGTCGTAGAGCATCGAACCGATACCCGAGGCCCAGACCGCCTGGATGGTCCCGGTGTTCTTGGGTGTACTCGTCGAGAGTTCGTCGGTCAGCAGGTCGAGGTAGCCCTTGTCGAAGTCGGGGTTCGCGGGCGGGGCACTCAGAAGGTCCAGCGCCCTGCGCAGCGCCTGCGGCAGTTCGGTGTGAAGTTGATCGGTCACGTTTCCACGCTACGCCGTGAGGATCAGGCTCCGAGTTGGTCGGCGAGATCCAGAAAATCCGTTGCCGTGACGTCGAATTCGCCGTCGGTGACCCTGTGAGCTCGCTGATTGGGGCCATATTCGAGTGGGCGGGTGACGTATGCCGGCCCGCAGCCCCGCCTGCTGCGCCGCCCGCAGGTCGCCCGGATGGGCCGCGACGAGCATCAGGTCGGCCGGAGACACACCGAGGAGGTCGGCACACCCCAGATACGCCTCGCGGTCAGGCTTGTAATGGTGGAACAACTCCGCCGAGATCACACAGTCCCACGGGAGTCCGGCGCGTTTGGCCATGTTGGTCAGCAGCGAGACGTTTCCGTTCGACAACGTGGTGATGACGAAGCGCGACTTCAGCCGCGTCAGCCCGGCCACGCTGTCCGGCCACGGGTCGAGGCGGTGCCACGCGCGGTTCAGGTGGTCGAGGTCCGCGTCGCTGACGGTCGTGATCCCCGCGTCGCGGAGCAGGTCGTCGAGGATCATCCGATGCAGGTCGTCGATCCTCGTCCATCCCAGCTCGCCGCGGCGCACCCGGTCCATCGCGGGCAGGTACCCCTTGCGCCAGCTGTCGGCGAAGGTCGCCCAATCCTGCACGACGCCATGGCTTTTGCCGAACGTCTCGAGTTCGGCGATGATGCTCGAGCGCCAGTCGACGACGGTGCCGAACGTGTCGAACGCCAGCGCTTTCGGGGCCCTCACGGTTCGAGCACGACCTTGCCGAGCACACCGCCGTCGGCCAGGCTCTGCAGTGCCTCGGCGCCGTCGGCCAACGGGAATCGCACCGGCGGCGGCGGTCGCAGTCCAGCCCGGACCAGTTCGCCCACACCGAATTCGAAGAGCGCCTGTGCGCCTTGCGTGCGGTTGACGAACTCGCCGTAGCCCACCCCGATGACCGACACGTTGCGCAGCAGCAGCCTGTTGACCTTCACGGTCGGGATGCCGCCACCGGACGCGAAGCCGATGACGAGCAGTCGCCCCTCGGTGGCCAGCGCACGAATCGCGTCGTCGAACGCGTCGCCGCCCACGGGATCGACGACAAGGTCGACGCCACGGCCATCGGTATGGTCCTTGACCGCCTGCAACCAACCGTCGGTCAGCGGCAGTACGACATCGGCGCCGAGTGACTTCACGAACTCGACGCCCTGCGGGCGGTGCACCATGGCGATCACCTTGGCGCCCAACGCCTTCGCGACCTGAATCGCGGCGGTGCCGACGCCTCCGGCCGCCCCCAGTACCAACACCGTCTCGCCCTGTCGCAGTGCGCCGCGGCGGGCCAGGGCGAAATACATCGTCTGATAGTTGCCCAGCAGCGCAACGGCTTCGGCGTCGTCCAGATCGTCGGGCGTCGGCCGCAGGTTGGCAGGCGGCACCGCCACCTGCTCCGCCCAGCCACCGAGCATGGTCAATGCCGTCACACGTTGACCCGGCTTGAACTCCGACTCGTACGGCGCCGACCGCACGACCCCGGCAGCTTCCATGCCACCGATGAACGGGGGCTCCAACCGCATCTGGTACTCACCGCGCAGCAGCAGCAGGTCGGGAAAACTCACACCGGCGGCACCGACATCGACGACGACCACGTCGTCACTACCGACGACATCGGCCGGATCTTCTACGTCCGTGTAAACCAACCCCGGCGGTCCGGAAAGCTCCTGTGCGACAAGCGCCTTCACTCGATGTCAGCCGAGTGAGAAGTTGGCGCGCTGCGCCGCGGACAGATCGGTGATCTCGCCCCACTTGGCCGCGACGTCATCAACCGAGGGCACCTCGGAGAATGTCACGCCCTCGTTCTGGAAGAGCGCTGCCCTTTGTACTTTGCCGCCGCCGACGATGAACACCGACGCGGTGTCGGGCAGCTCCTCGGTGCACAGGTACGCGACCACGGGGGCGACGTACTCGGGGGTGAGCTTCTCGAAGACCTCCGGGGGCAGGATGTCCTGCGTCATCCGGGTGGCCGCAATGGGTGCGACGGCATTGGACTTGATGTTGTACTTCGCGCCCTCCTGGGCCAGCGTGTTGATCAGCCCGACGAGGCCGAGCTTGGCGGCGCCGTAGTTGGCCTGACCGAAGTTGCCGAACAGTCCGCTGGTCGACGTGGCCACCACGACGCGGCCGAAGTTGTTCTCGCGGAAGTGCGGCCACGCCGCGCGGATCACGTTGTAGCCGCCGTAGAGGTGGACTTTGAGCACGGCGTCCCAGTTCGCGAACTCCATCTTGTGGAAGGTGCCGTCACGCAGGATGCCCGCGTTACTCACCACACCGTCGATGGTGCCGAACTCGTCGATCGCGGTCTTGATGATGCCCTCTGCGCCCTCTTGCTCGGCCACCGAGTCATAGTTCGCCACGGCACGGCCGCCGGCCGCCTTGATCTCGTTGACGACCTCGTCGGCCATGTTGTGGCCGGCGCCGGTGCCGTCACGGGCGCCGCCAAGGTCGTTCACGACGACGCTGGCACCCTCTCTGGCGAGCGTCAGAGCATATTCGCGACCGAGACCGCCTCCGGCACCGGTGACGACGATGACGCGATCCTGCACTCCTGGCATGGGGTTCCTTTCTAGAACAACCTCTTCGCGAGCTTGAAAGCCTTCTCTGTATACGGGGGATAGATGAATGCGCCGACGTCGGGTCGGGTCGACTTGGTCATAACGGTCTTCTTGTGGCTGAACTGCTCGAAGCCGAATTTGCCGTGATAGGCACCCATACCCGACGGCCCGACACCGCCGAAGGGCAGCTTGTTGGTCGAGAACTGGAACAGCAGGTGGTTGATCACCATGCCGCCCGCGGACACCTCCTTGATCACCCGCTCACGGATGCTCTTCGTCTTGGTGAACAGATACGCAGCAAGCGGCTTGGGCCGCGAGTTCACGAAACCGATTGCGTCGTCCAGGGATTGCACGGTCATGATCGGCAGGATCGGGCCGAAGATCTCGTCGGTCATCAGCGACTCGGCCGGATCGGGATCGACGACGACCGTGGGCTGGATGCTGATGGTCGACGCGTCCGAGCCACCGCCGATGACGACGTCACCCTTGGTTGCGGCCAGCGAAGCCGTGAGCCGGGCGAAGTGGCGCTCGTTCACGATGCGCTTGCCGCCGCCCGGGTTTTCGGCCTCGAAAGCTGTGATGGCCCCTTTGATCTTGTCGACGAGCTCGTCCCGAATCTTCGCATCTGCCAGCACGTAATCCGGCGCGATGCAGATCTGGCCGGAGTTGATCAGCTTGGTCCAGGCGATGCGCTTCGCCGCGACGTCGAGGTCCGCATCCGCGGCCACGATCACCGGGCTCTTGCCACCGAGTTCGAGGGTGACCGGCGTCAGGTGCGCCGCCGCGCCCTCGTAAACCTTGCGTCCGATCTCGGTGCCGCCCGTGAAGCAGATGTGGTCGAAGCCCTGCGCGATGAGCTCCTGGCTGCACCCTCCGTCGCCCTCGATGACGGCGATCGCGTCGTTGTCGAGGTAGCGCGGCACGAGCTCGGCCATCAGCGCCGACGACGCGGGGCACACCTCGGAGGGCTTCATCAGCACCGTGTTGCCCGCGGCGATGGCCCCGACTGCGGGTCCGAGCGTCAACACGAAGGGGAAGTTCCACGCGCCGATGATCAGAATGGTGCCGTAGGGCTCGTGTTCGACCCATCCGCGCCCGGGCAGCTGCGACATCTCCAGCAGCCGGTAGCGGCGGCGCATCCACTTCTTGACGTTCTTCGCCGCGTCCTTCGCCTCGCCCGCAGTGCTGGCGATGTCGGCCAGCCAGGCCTCGAACGGGCTGCGGCCGAGGTCGGACTCGAGGGCCTCGGAGATGGCGCCCTCGTTCTCGGTCATCATGCGCTCGAGCGCCTCGAGCTGCTGCTTGCGCCACTCGACGCTGCGGGTGCGCCCGGAGGCGAAGGTATCCCGCAGCCTGCGAACGGTGCCGGGAATGTCGGGGGTGGTTGTTGCGACGCTTTCGGGCGCGACGGATTCTGTGGTCATGGTGGGTGTCCTTCCTGACCCGAGGAACACCCGATCCTAACCAACCGGTTGGGCCGCCAGAAGGGGCAACTTCATCCCCCTTCAGTCGTCCGTTCGGGCGATCAGCCCACCTTCTCTGCGGTGACGAACGACGAGAACGTGTCTTCCTCGGACTCCTCGGGAGGCAATACCCAACGGTCCAGGCGCCGCATCTCGTCGCCGGACGTGACGGCCGACGACCGCCAACCATGCTGCTCGAGCCACTGCGCGACGTCGGCCCTGTCGGGGTCGTTGTACATCAGCTCCGCGACGTCCGGGGTGTTCTCCATCCCGAACTGCGCTTTGATGCGGTCGAACTTCTCCCGAGTCTCTGCGCGCCTCTCCTCGGAGCGCACAACGACCGTCTCGGCCGCCACGCGGCTACCGGAGGCGGACAGCGCGGTGATCTGTTCGAACAACCGGTCCTGAGCGTCGGCGGGCAAGTACATCAGCAGACCTTCAGCCAGCCACGCGGTGGGCGCACCGGCATCGAAACCGGCTTCGCGCAATGCGTTCGGCCAGTCCTGACGGAGGTCGATGGCCACGGCGTGACGCTTGGCGGACGGCAGCGAGCCGTGCTCGGCCATCCGTGCGGCTTTGTAGTCGAGCACCTTGGGCTGGTCGATCTCGAAGACAACCGTCTGAGCCGGCCATTCGAGTCGATACGCGCGCGAGTCCAGACCCGAGGCAAGGATCACGACCTGCCGGATGCCCGCCGCCACAGCGGCCGCGAAGAAGGCGTCGAAGAAGTGGGTTCGCACGGCCTGGTAATTGCCCATGTGCTCGAAGATCGCGGCGACCTCGGCGTCGGCCTCGGCGACCTTGGCGGCGAACTCCTCGCTGCGCACGAAGTCCCACACACCTGGACCGACACCGGCGACAAGCACCTCTGCGTATGGGTCGCGGATCAGGGGATCGGCCTTGGCGGTCTCGCCGGCGCGGGCCGCCGCGACCATCACGGCCGTGGAGCCGACGCTCGTCTCGATATCCCAGGTGTCGTCGTGCGTGCGCAATGAGCTCATCGCCGAGCTCCCTCAATTCGGTGGGTCAGGTCGGTCGCCATGTATCGATTAACTTAGCCAAGCTATACGAACTGTGGGCGATCTCACCTTCGCCCGATGCAAAATCCGGGGATCGGGTGTCAGTCGCGCAGTTTCCAGAGTTTGTTGGCCATCAGCAGCTCGAACTTCTCCACGACCGCGGCGAGCTCCTCGTGATTGCCGACGAACCCGGCGTAGAAACCCATCCCCCACATCATCGCGACCAGCATCTCCACGAGCTCGGAGACGTTGGTCTCCGTCGTGAGCTCGCCTTTTTCGATCGCGTCGTTGACAGCCCACGCGATGAACTCGCGCGAAGTCCGTAGCGAATCGTGCTCGTCGCCGGTGAGTTCGGGATGTCGCTGCAGACTCCAAAACCGACGTCACGAGAAAGGCTGCCGCCGAACGATCTTCGGCTTCGGTCTGAATCGCCGCGGTGAAGAAGGCGGACAACCGGCTCAGGAGATTCGTCTCGCCCTTCGCGCGTTTCCGACCCGCGCTAACTACCAGCGCATCGGTTTGCTCGACGACCTGAGCCCACAACACCCGTTTACTCGCGAAGTAGTGGTTGATCGCGGGGCGCGTCAGACCGGCACGAATCGCGATTGCCTGAAATGTGGCGGCGTCGTATCCGAGTTCGCTGAAGACCTCGCGGGCAGCCCTTACGATGCGATCCCGCGTCTCAGCGGCCTTCGCTGCGGGTGGGCGACCAGGACCCCGCTTAGCGGTATGTTGCGGCACAGTCAAATTGTGCCACAGCCCACTGCGCCGCCGGACACGTATTTCCTGTCACCTACGTCAAGGTGCAATTTCAGCAAATATGCATCGATAGGGCGGCGAGCATTTCCGTGGAGATTCGATGAGGTGAGCACTAGTCTCCCGTCCCATGGCCAGCGTCGTTTCTCGGGAGGCCTACTTCGAGACCGGCCTCGATGTGCTGTCCGATCTCGGCTATGGGGGGCTCAAACTTGCAGAGGTCTGTCGCCGTCTCGGCGTCACCACCGGTTCCTTCTATCACTACTTCACCAATTGGCCTGCCTACACCAAAGACCTGGTCGAGTACTGGGTGCAGGAACGCACCGTGATGGTGATCGAATCGGTGCGCGGTGAGACGGATCCCCGCCGCCGCATCGACACCCTGATCCAGGCGGGTCTGGGACTTCCCCACGGGGCCGAGGCGGCGATCCGGGTATGGAGCTCCCTGGATCCGCATGTGCAGTCCGTACAGGCCGCGGTCGACCAACAGCGGTTCGACATCATGTGCGAGTCGGCCTACGAGATCCTGCAGAGCAGGCGGCAGGCAGAAGTCTTCGCATCGTGGGCGGTGTACCTGCTTGTCGGTTACGAGCAGTCCGCCCTGCCGCCCGACGGCTCCGCGCTGGAGTGGATCGCCGGACGGCTGCTGGTCGCGCTCGACTCCGATGGGTTCGCCTCGGTGCCCGACGGTGGCTGAGGCCACCCGCGGAGGGCTGTGGCATCGCGTAGTAGACCTGCTTCGGCAGCGCGACCCCGAATTCGACGCGCTGCGGCGCGCCACGCGGGCGGCGATGGTGGTTCCCATTGCGGCCGCAGTCGGATTCACCCTCGGAACTGGTTCGCAGACACCGTTGTTCAGCATTTTCGGGTCGGTGGCGCTACTGATACTGGTGGACTTTCCCGGAAACCGCCCGGCCCGCGCGCTCGCCTATTGCGGTCTTGGCGCCAACGGATTGGTTCTGATCACCCTGGGCACGCTGGTGGCCGACCACCCCTTGGTCAGTGTCGCGGTGATGTTCGTCCTCGGTGTGGTGGTGACGTTTTCCGGTGTCCTCAGCGAGATCGTCGCGGCGGGCCAGCGCGCCACACTGCTGACATTCGTGCTGCCGGCGTGCACACCGGTCGGTCCCATCCCCGAGCGCCTGTTCGGCTGGCTGATCGCACTGGCGGTGTGCGTGCCCGCGGCATTGTTCGTCTTCCCGCCAAACCATCACGACGAGCTGCGTCGTCACGCGACGCTGGTATGCAGCCGCCTGGCCGACGCACTGGAGGGCATCGGGACCGCCAAAGACGCGACCCGCGCCATGAACGCACTGTGGGAAAGCTTCCTGGGCGCCGACTTCCGGCCCGTCGCGCTCACCGCGGGCAGTCGGGCACTCGTGCGGGTCGTGGACGACCTCGGATTCCTGTCGGACCGGATCACCGATGACACCGGCCACTTGCTGGGTGATTTGAAGGCGCCCCTGGTCAGGGTGTTGCGGGACAGCGCTGCGGTGCTCAGCATTCCCGCGCCAGCCGCGCGGGCCGCCAGGGGAGCCGACCTCAACTCCGCACTGGCCGAACTGCGATCCATCGCGCAGGGGCGCTACCGCGAGGACATCATCGAGATACTCGGGGAGCCCGATGATGCGGCGGCGATGGCCGTCGGCAGGAAGCTGATGGGGCGCCGAACCTTCTCGGCCACCGTTGGCGTGACCGGTCGCATCATCCGCAATGCCGCGGAGGCCGACGCCCGTCCGGTATGGGCGCGCGTGCTCGGCCGTCGCCTGCCGCCGACGGGGACAGCCGATTGGGTGATGCCGGAGACCACCGCGGTCGCAGCGATCACCAAGGGATTGCTTGCCACTCGGGCGGTCGTGCTGCGCAACAGTCTGCGCACCGGTCTCGGTCTGGCCCTGGCCGTCGCCGTAACCCAGGTGTTCCCGATACAGAACGGGTTCTGGGTGGTGCTTGGAGCGCTGTCCGTGCTGCGCAGCAGCGCGCTGACGACCGGCACGCGGGTTCTGCGCGCAGTGGCGGGCACTGCGATCGGGTTCGTGGTCGGCGTCGTCGTCATCGAACTGGTCGGCGTTGATCCCATCGTCATGTGGGCCATGCTGCCGCTGGTGGCGTTCGGTTCCGCATTCGTCCCGGAGGTCGCGTCTTTCATCGCCGGCCAGGCGGCGTTCACGATGATGGTGCTGATCATCTTCAATCTGATCGCCCCGACCGGATGGAGTGTCGGGCTCATCCGCATCCAGGACGTCATCATCGGAGCGCTGGTCGGAATCGTCGTGTCGGTCCTGATGTGGCCGCGCGGCGTGCGCACCCGGGTGTCGAAGGTCATCGACGAGTCATTCACCGTTGGCGCACGTTTTCTCACGGCGGCTGTTCTGCGGGTCACCCGCGGCGCATCCGAGGAGGCCACCGATCGGGTCATCGCACTCAGTCACGATGCCTTGGAGGCGTCGCGAACGGTGGATGACGGTGTACGACAGTATCTTTCGGAGAGCAGTGGCGCCGCCGATGTCCGGGCGCCGCTGGTGCGGCGGGCCAACCGCGCAGTCCGGCTGCGCGCCGCCGCCGAATTGATCGCCGACGTCGTCCCGCCGCCGCACGGCGTGTACGCGCGCACCCGCAAGGTGCTGGAGGCACACACCGAAGCGGTGTGTCATCAGGTGACCGGCGGCCCTGGCGGGCCTGCACTGCAGCCGATCAGCGACGACTTCGTGGTCGCCCTGCGCGCCGAGGCCTCCGGCGATGAACTTGCCGTTGCGGCGGCCCTGCCACTGGTAACCGCTGCGGCGCATATCGGCGAGCTGGAATTGCTCTATCCGAGAAGCGATCCCGGCAACCAGGCAGACGTGGGCGTCAAGCGCGGTGCGGCGTGAGCGCATCCGGCGGGATGGCGCCGAACATGCCCCTGTTGAAATCCTCCAGCGCCTCGATCAGTTCCATCTTGGTGTTCATCACGAAGGGGCCGTACTGGAACACGGGCTCGCGGATGGGTTTGCCACCCAGGAGCAGGACTTCGAGCAAGTCGTCGGCGCTCACAGTGATCCGGTCGCCGGACCCGAGCACGGCCAGCTGTCCCTGGTGGATCGGATGGGCGACCGGTCCTACCGAGCCGCGGCCCGCCAGTACATAGACGAGTGCATTGAAATCGCGGTTCCACGGTAGGTTGAGCCGGGCTCCGGGCTCAATCGTCGCGTGCGCAAGGGTAATCGGAGTGTGCGTGGCACCTGGGCCGTGGGCTCCCGCGACATCGCCGGCGATGAGCCGCAGCAGCGCACCGCCGTCGTCGGAGGACAGCAGTTCGACCTGGTCGCCCTCGATGGCCTGGTAACGCGGGGTTGCGAACTTGTCCTTGCGCGGCAGGTTCACCCACAACTGGACGCCATGGAACAGACCGCCGCTCTCGACGAGTTCGGCGGGTGGCGTCTCGATGTGCAGGATTCCCGATCCCGCGGTCATCCACTGCGTCGCGCCGTCGGTGATCAGACCGCCGCCCCCGTGGGAGTCCTGGTGGGCGAAACGCCCGTCGAGCATGTAGGTGACGGTCTCGAACCCGCGGTGCGGATGCCAGTCGGTCCCCCTGGGCTCGCCGGGTTCGTATTCGACCTCGCCCATCTGGTCCATGTGGACGAACGGATCGAGGTCGGCGGAGCTGACTCCGGCGAACGCGCGAACGACGGGAAAGCCCTCGCCTTCATAGCCGCGCGGGCCGGTGGTGATGGAGCGGACGGGCCGTTCGGTGTCCGACGGGCCGGCCGCGGCGATCCGCGGGAGTGTCAGGGTGTCAGCGCTGATAGCGGGCATGCAGTGGATAACCGGACTGCAGTCCGTATTATTCCGATTCGAACACAGCCAGCGCGGCTGCGCGCGCATCCGCCGCGGTGCCCGCGGCGAGCACCGCTTCGGCGGCGGCGCGGCACTGCGACAGCGACACCTGCGAGAGTTTCGCGCCGACTCCCTGCACGGCCGCAGCGGCCGAGGACAACGATGTCACGCCGAGACCGGTGAGCACGCAGGCCAGCAGCGGATCCGCGGCGGCCTCCCCGCACACGCCGACGGGCTTCCCCGCGGCGGCACCCGCCCGCACCGCCATGGCCACCAACGACAGCACCGCGGGCTGCCAGGGATCGGTGAGCGAGGCGAGTTCGGCCGACATGCGGTCGGCGGCCATCGTGTACTGGGCCAGGTCGTTGGTGCCGATCGACAGGAAGTCCACATGGTCGAGAATCCGGTCGGCCAGCAGTGCCGCCGCGGGAACCTCGATCATCACACCGGGCGTCAGTCCGTGCGAACGAACCTGCGCCGCAAAGTGTTCGGCCTCGGCCGACGTGGCGATCATCGGGGCCATCACCCAGGGCGGGTTGCCCGTGCGCCGCCCTGCAGTCGCGACGGCCTCGAGCTGCCGGTCCAGCAGGCCGGGATTTGCGGCGGCGATGCGAATGCCCCGCACCCCCAGCGCGGGGTTGGCCTCATCGGGATGCCCGGCGAACTTCAAGGGTTTGTCCGAACCGGCGTCCAGTGTCCTGATGACCACCTTGTGCCCGGCGAACGCGTCGAGCACCTCGGCGTAGATATCGGCCTGCTCGTCGACGCTGGGCTCGGTGTCGCGGTTGAGGAAGCACAGCTCGGTGCGGAAGAGCCCGACACCCTCTGCCGGTGTCTCGCGGGCGGCCCGCGCCGCCGCGCCGTCCTGCACGTTGGCCAGGATCGAAACGGTGTGTCCATCAGAAGTTGCGCCGGGGCCCGCCCAGCGGGCAGCGCGTTCGGCGTCGTGCTGTGCGCGAAGGACGGCCTCGTGGGCCGACGGCGCGTCGGGCTCGACGGTCACCGTTCCGACGGTTCCGTCGACGAGGACCATCGTGTCCACGCTGACGACGTCGAGGCCTTCGACGGCCACGACACAGGGGATGCCGAGTTGACGCGCGATGATCGCGGTGTGACTGGTCGGCCCACCAAGCGTTGTCGCCAGCGCAACCACGAGCGCGGGGTCCAAGCCCGCGGTGTCGGCCGGTGCGAGGTCTTCTGCGCACAGAACCGAAGGCACTGAAGGAACCGGAACCCCGGGTTCTGGCACCCCCTTCAGTTCTGCGATCACGCGGTCCCGGATGTCCCGCAGGTCTGTCACGCGTTCTGCCATCAGGCCGCCGAGCTGGGTGAACATATCGACGAACTGGTCGACCGCCGCCATCACCGCGCCGACCGCCGGCGTGCCGGCGTTGATGCGTTTCTCGGCGGCGCCCAACCACGCCCGGTCCTGCGCCAGCGTCGCGGTCGCGGCAAGCACCTCCGATGCGACACCCGTCGCATGGGCCGCGCGGTCGCGCAGTCGCTTCGCGACGGCGCCCGACGCCGCCGCGAAGCGGGCCACCTCGTCGGCGCGGTCCGGTTCGGCGATGTCACCAGAGCCCTCATCGTCCAGCGAGGGCAGCCGGCCCGGTCTGATCACAGGCGCGTACGCAACGCCGGGCACCACCGGCACACCGCGGAAAACGGTGCCTACGGGGACCTCTGCAGAGGTGCTGCCCGATGGAAGTGACGTAGTCGGGGATGAGGTGGTCATGTGAACCAGATTACAAGAAAAGCTTGACAAGTCAACACAAACAGTAGTAAAACCAATTAAATCAACATTCTGCCGTCGCGATACCCACACATACGGAGCCACATGTACGCCGAAGAGCGTCAGCAAGCGATCGCCTCGCTGGTGATCGCTAACGGCCGCGCCTCGGTCGCCGAGTTGGCACAGGCCTATGACGTCACCACCGAAACCGTCCGGCGTGATCTCGCCGCCCTGGACAAGGCCGGGGTCCTGCGGCGGGTACACGGTGGCGCGGTTCCGGTGCGTGCACTTCACCTCGTCGAGGCCGGTGTGGGCGAACGCGAAACCACCCGCGCCGAACACAAGGACGCGATCGCCGCGGCGGCGGCCGACCTCTTGCCGCACAGCGGTGCGACCGTGCTGCTGGATGCAGGCACCACCACGGCGCGGGTCGCCGCCCACCTGCCCACCGATCGGGAACTGGTGGTGGTGACGAATTCGGTGCCGATCGCCGCCCACCTCGCCGCCATCCCTTCGGTCTCCCTTCAACTGCTCGGCGGCAAGGTTCGCGGTGTCACGCAGGCGACGGTCGGAGAACAGACGCTGCGCGTGCTGGACACGTTGCGCGTGGACATGGCGTTCATCGGCACCAACGGAATCACGGTCCGCCACGGCCTCTCGACGCCAGACAGCGAGGAAGCAGCGGTGAAGCGCGCCATGGTGAATTCGGCGAATTATGTTGTGGTAGTTGCGGACTCCTCGAAGGTGGGACGAGAAGACTTCGTCAGCTTTGCTCCCCTCTCGAGCGTCGACACGTTGATCACCGACTCCGAGATCGGCGACACCGACCGCGCACAGCTCACCGAGCAGGGCCTTGAGGTGGTGGTCGCATGATCGTCACCGTCACACCCAACCCCAGCATCGACCGAACCGTCACACTGGCCACACCCCTGACGCGCGGCACGGTGCATCGGGTGACGTCGGTGACCACCGAGGCCGGCGGCAAGGGCGTCAACGTCGCACGAGCGCTGACGCTGGCAGGCGTCGACGCCGTCGCCCTGCTGCCCGCACCCGACACCGACCCCTTGATCACCGCCCTGCAGGCCGCCGCGGTGCCCATCCGCCGCGTCACCACCCACGGAGCCGTCCGGACCAACCTCACGATCACCGAACTCGACGGCACCACCACAAAGCTCAACGAACCGGGCGCAGCCCTGTCCGCGTCCTCGATCGACGAGCTCACCCGGGCGGTGGTCGCCGTCGCGCAATCCGCATCCTGGGTTGTCCTGTCGGGTTCGTTGCCGCCCGGAATGCCCGACGGCTGGTACGCGGACATCGTCGCCGCACTTTCCGCATCCCCTTGCCGCATCGCCGTCGACACGTCGGAGGGCCCCTTGAGCGCCCTCGTCGGTGCGTTCGGCAGGGCGGCTCCCGATCTGATCAAACCCAACGCAGAGGAACTCGCAGGTGTGCTGGGGTACTCCCCTCATTCACTGGAAGCCGCAGTCGCCCAAGGCGATCCGGAGCCGGTGGTCGCCGCCGCCCGCAGGTTGATCGATCGGGGGGTCGGCGCCGTGCTCGCGACCCTCGGCGCCGCCGGAGCCGTGCTGGTCGACGGGAACGGCAGCTGGCTGGCCACCCCGCCGAAGATCACCCCGCGCAGCACGGTCGGCGCCGGTGACGCAGCGCTTGCCGGATATGTCCGCGCCGACGTCGGAGGCGCCGAACCACCGCAGCGGTTGCGGATGGCGGTGGCCTACGGCAGCGCGGCCGCCGCGCTGCCCGGATCGGCCCTGCCGAGCCCTGCGGACCTCGATCTCGACGCCGTGCTCGTCCTTCCCATCACACCAACGGCTCCCGCACGCCAACACGAAGGTAATGCCATGACCAGCTCATCCACCTCGATCATCACCACCGATCTGGTCCTGCTCGACGTCGACGCAGGCGAAGACAAGCAGGCGGTGATCGGCAGGCTCGTGGCCAGTCTCGCCGATGCCGGACGCGCGAGGAACGCCGACGGCCTGCTTGCCGCGGCGATGGCGCGCGAGGAGCAGTCGGCGACCGGACTACCGGGCGGGATTGCGATCCCGCACTGCCGGTCGCCCCACGTCGAGAGTGCCTCCATCGGTTTCGCGCGGCTGAACCCACCCGTCGACTTCGGTGCACCTGACGGGCCCGCCGATCTGGCGTTCCTGATCGCCGCGCCCGAGTCCGGCGGCGCCGAGCACATGAAGCTGCTGTCCAGCCTGGCGCGTGCCCTGGTGCGCAAGGAGTTTGTGGAGTCGCTGCGGCAGGCGGCGACGCCAGCGGCCGTGGTCGCCCTCGTCGAGGGTGTGCTGAATCCCGACAAGCCTTCACCGCGGTAAAGCAACCCGTTCAGCGCAACGGTCAAGGACGCTGCTCGCCGTCACGGCATGCCCGACCGGTATCGCGCACACCTACATGGCCGCCGACTCGCTGGCCGCCGCGGCCAAGAAGGCCGGTGTCACCTTGCATATCGAGACGCAGGGGTCCTCCGGCAGCACGCCGCTGGATGCGGCGACGATCGCCGCCGCCGATGCCGTCATCTTCGCCACCGATGTCGGCGTCAAGGACAAACACCGCTTCGGGGGCAAGCCCGTCGTCGCATCCGGTGTCAAACGGGCGATCAACGAGCCCGACACAATGATCGCCGAAGCCCTTTCCGCCGCCGACGATCCGAACGCGGCCCGCGTTGACGGCGGCGCCGGGTCATCCGCGCCGAGCGCGGCGCCGGCGGGCGGCGTCGGCTGGGGCACCCGCACCCGTCAGATTCTGCTCACCGGCGTGAGCTACATGATCCCGTTCGTCGCCGCAGGCGGCCTGCTGATCGCGCTCGGCTTCCTGTTCGCCGGGTACGAGATCGCCAACTCTCGCTGATGGCGAGAATCCCTCACTGCCTTACGGATTCGGATCGATCGGCCACGTGATTGCGAGTTCGAATTCGTTGACGGACCTGCCAAGCGGCGGTCTTCTGCAATACCTGGGGGCGGTTCTGTTCACCCTCGGCGGGCTGGCATTCATGTTCTTGGTGCCCGCACTGGCCGGCTACATCTCGTTCGCGATCGCGGACCGGCCGGGCATCGCCCCGGGGTTCACGGCCGGCGCCGTCGCCGTCTTCGTCGGCGGTGGCTTCATCGGCGGTATCGTCGGCGGCCTGATCGCGGGATTCACTGCACTGTGGATCAGCCGCATCGCCGCGCCGCGGTGGCTGCGAGGCCTTATGCCCGTTGTCATCATCCCGCTGTTCGCATCGCTGACCGTGGGCCTGCTGATGTTCCTGCTGCTCGGACGTCCGCTGGCGGCGATCACGTCGGGCTTGACCAAGTGGCTCGGCGGTATGTCGGGCAGCTCGGTCATCATCCTCGGCGTCGTCCTCGGGCTGATGATGTGCTTCGACCTCGGCGGCCCGGTCAACAAGGCTGCCTACGCGTTCGCCACCGCGGGACTCAATGTTGCCGACCCTGCCTCGCTGCGCATCATGGCGGCGGTGATGGCCGCGGGCATGGTGCCGCCCCTGGCGATGGCCCTCGCGTCTGCGGTTCGGCCGGGGCTGTTCACCGAGCCGGAGAGGGAGAACGGCAGGGCCGCTTGGCTTCTCGGTGCGTCGTTCATTTCCGAAGGCGCGATCCCCTTCGCCGCCGCGGATCCGCTGCGGGTGATCCCGTCGATGATGTTCGGCGGCGCCATCACCGGTGCGCTGATCATGGCGTTCGACGTCACGTTGAAAGCGCCGCACGGCGGGATCTTCGTATTCTTCGCCATCGGAAACCTGATCTGGTTCCTCGTCGCCCTCGCCGCAGGCACGGTGGCGAGCGCGCTAGCCGTCGTCGCCGCCAAGCAGTTCGCGAAGCCCGGCGCCGATACCCAAGAAGAGGCCGCGCTCGCGGCCGCCTGACCCACAACCACCACTGAAGGAGATCAGCCATGCCCGCCAAGACCGTCATCGTCGGTTCGGCCATCGGCCTGCACGCCCGCCCTGCGGCCATCATCGCCGAGGAGGTGGTGAAGGCTTCAGTGCCCGTCACCCTCTCGCTGGACGGCGGTGAGCCCGTCGACGCGGGTTCGGCGCTGATGATCATGACGCTGGGCGCGGGTAACGGTGCACAGGTCACCGTCGCCTGCGACGACGCGGACGTTCTTGCCACCGTCGCCGGATTGGTTCAGCAAGACCTCGACGCTTAAAGCCTCGCCGCAGGTCCTGGCCCTGAACCCGACCGCAAGATTGCGGACCTGACCCCCTCGGCGGCACCCTAAGATTGGAATTTGCGCTACCTGGGGGATGGTCAAGAGTTTGCTGTTGGCATGTCGGCACAATGCGGGCCGGGAGCGCATCGAGGGAGGTGCGTAGCGAGTGCAGCGCCTTGGCGTGCTGCTGGCGGTGCTGTTGCTGGCGTTGTTCAGCGCTCCACCGGCAGCGGCTATCGAGCCGCCCACCATCGACCCGGCCGCGATGCCGCCGGACGAGACCGGGCCCGATCAGCCGACCGAACAGCGTCGGGTCTGCTCGGCGCCGACGGCATTCCCCAACGCGAATTTCGCCGACAAGCCGTGGGCGAACGATTACCTGCGGATCAGTGAGGCGCAGAAGTTCGCAACGGGCGCGGGGATCACCGTCGCCGTCATCGACACCGGGGTCAACGGTTCGCCGCGAGTGCCTGCCGAACCCGGCGGAGACTTCGTCGACCAAGGCGGTAATGGCATGTCCGACTGCGATTCCCACGGAACGCTGACTGCCTCGATCATCGCAGGACGCCCTGCGCCGACGGACGGGTTCATCGGGGTCGCGCCGGAGGCGCGCATCCTGTCGTTGCGGCAGACGTCGGAAGCCTTTCAGCCGGTCGGCGCACGCACCGATCCCAACGATCCGAACTCGACGCAGACGGCGGGTTCATTGCGCAGCCTGGCACGCGCAGTCGTGCACGCGGCCAACCTCGGCGCGCAGGTCATCAACATCAGCGAGGCCGCCTGCTACAAGGTGACCAGGCCGATCGACGAATCAGGGCTCGGCGCGGCCATCAACTACGCGGTCAACGTCAAGGGCGCGGTCGTCATCGTCGCAGCCGGGAACACGGGCCAGGATTGCAGCCAGAACCCGCCACCCGATCCGGCGATACCGTCGGATCCGCGGGGCTGGAAACAGGTACAGACGATCGTGAGTCCAGCGTGGTACTCGCCACTGGTGCTGACCGTCGGTGGCGTCGCCCAGAACGGCCAGCCGAGCACCTTCTCGATGTCTGGACCGTGGGTTGGTGCGGCGGCACCGGCGGAGAACTTGGTCGCGCTCGGCTACGACGGCAGACCGGTCAACGCACTGCAAGGTCAGGACGGTCCGATTCCGATCAGCGGCACCTCGTTCGCCGCCGCCTACGTGTCCGGCCTTGCCGCGCTGCTCAAACAGCGTTTCCCTGTCCTGACGCCCGCTCAGATCATCAACCGGATCACCGCAACCGCGCGGCACCCCGGCGGAGGCGTCGACAATTACGTCGGCGCCGGTGTCATCGATCCGGTGGCCGCGCTGACGTGGGATGTGCCTGTGGGGCCGGAGCGAGTCCCCTACCAGGTCAAGGAAATTCCGTCGCCGCCGTACGTTCCCCCGCCGGACCGGGGACCTATCACGGCTGTCGTCATCACCGGCGTCGCCCTTGCGGCGGCTCTCGGACTCGGCGCACTGGCACGACGCGCGTTGAGGCGCCGATGAGCAACATCACATCCATGTTCGGGCTGCGCTTCACCACCGGCCACGCCATCTGGGCGGCGGTGCTCGTCCCTGCGAGCATCCTGGCATTCGTCCAGCTCGATCTGCTCTGGCTGGGTGTCACCCTGGCGGTGATCATCGCTCTCGCAGCGGTATTGACGATTCGCGGCCGGCGGATCACCGGCTGGGTCGCGGCGGTGTTCGCCTGGCGGCGGCGCCACCGCGATGTTCCCGCCCGGCCGTCTGAAGCTGCGGTCGGCGCCACCGTCATGCCCGGCGATCACGTCGCCGTCCGCTGGCAGGACGGCTACCTGGTCTCGGCGATCGAGCTGGTCCCGCGGCCGTTCACGCCGACGGTGATCGTCAACGGCGAGGCATTCACCGACGATGTCGTCGACACCCGGCTCGTCGAACGACTGGTGGCAGCGCACTGTGACGACCTCGAGGCCGACGTGGTGTCGGCGGGCTACCGAACGGGCAAGACTGCGCCCGCGAGCCTGGTGGCGCTCTACGAGCAGGTCGTCGGTCCGTACCCCGCGCCGGCCAATCGGCGCACCTGGATCGTGGTGAGAGCCGATCCCGAGCACACGCGCAAGTCCTCGCAGCGGCGCGACTCCGGTGTCGCGGGACTGGCGCGTTATCTTGTTGCGTCTGTCACGCGAATCGCAGATCAGCTCGCCAGCAACGGTATTGATGCCAGGCCGATCCGCAGTTTCGACGACCTCGACCATGCGACCGAAGTCAGTTTCGAGCGTGAGACGTGGTCGTCGATCAAGGGACGCAGCACGTTCACGGCCGCATACAGCGCACCCGGCGGCCCCGACGTGTGGTGGTCGGCGCGTGCCGACCACACGATCACCCGGGTCCGCATTCGGGCCGGTGAGGCGCCCACCACAACGGTGCTGTTGACAACTCTCGCGAATCCGGCAACCCCGCGCGGGTTTTCGTGCCTGTTCGGCGGGCAGCGGGCCGCGTTGTACGGCATCAGCCCTGTCAACGACCGTCACTACGAACTGCCTGTCGGATCCGCCGGGGTTCTCGTCGGCGAGACCGCGGACCGCTATCCGGTGTACATGCCGTTCGACGACACCGACGTGAGCATCAACGTCGGCGACGCGCGCTTGTTCACCCAATTCGTCGTGCGGTCGGCCGCCGCGGGCGCGGTGGTCACGCTCTTGCCGCAGTTCGCAGAGTTCGCCGGTTCCATCAACGGCCATATCGGGCCTGAGGCCAAGGTGTCGTGGCCGAACGCAACCACGTACCTCGGTCCGCACGCCGGCGTCGGCCGGGTTGTGTTGCGTGACAACTTCATCGACACTCCGCGGCATCGACAGCTGCCGATCCGGTTGATCAACCCCCGCGAGGAAAGCCGCTATCAGATGGCGCTGGAGGGCTGAGGCGATGGCGGGCGACGTCCAGCGGGTAGAGCCTGGTGCGCTGAGGAACCAAGCCACCGAGATGAGG
This sequence comes from uncultured Actinomycetota bacterium, assembly GCA_963843135.1. Taxonomy (GTDB): domain Bacteria; phylum Actinomycetota; class Actinomycetes; order Mycobacteriales; family Mycobacteriaceae; genus Mycobacterium. Next base: position 119,844 of record CAWJJA010000008.1, on the reverse strand, counting down.
GGCCAGAACTGGCACAACCCCGCCGAAGACGCGGTGACGCCGCCAGATGCGCTGCCCTCGACGACCGTCGCGATCGCCAACCTCAACGACAACGCGCAATCGCTGAAGGAATTCGAGCAGTGGGCCGAAGTCGAAAACCGCCGCATCGCCGAGATGCTCGATATCGCGGCGGCGGCTTACCAGAAGGTCGACGACGACTACGGCAGGGCGATCGAGAATCCCGAACGCGTCGCAGCGGTCGAAGCCATCACCATTCCCGATCCGCCGACGCTCCCGCCCGGAATTCCCGGTCCCCCAGGCGCTCCGCGACTACTCGGCGCGGATGGCTACAGCAACGTGAACCAGACACAGGCCGAGCTGACCGCACCCGACACCGGTACCTCGCTGAAAACCGCGATGTTGCAGTGGGGGGTTGCGTCCAAACGTGTCGACAACAACAAACCGAAACCTCCGCCGGGTAATTGGGAGGGCGAGGCCGCCGACGCCGCCTACGCACGGATGACCGCATTCGGCAGCTGGCTGACCCAGCTTTCCGAAGCGTGGTACGACCTGGCCGAGGCTGCCTCGAAAATTGTTGCCGCACACGACAAGGCGAAGAGCACACACGATCCCATCGCCAGGGAGTACACCGAGTTGGAAGCGCGAATAAGGGAACTCGCCGGCATGACGGGGCCCCACGGCGGCGTCCGGGTCCAGATGGAGATGGAGAACATCCGCAAGCGGATGGAGGAACTTCAGGCGCAGTCCGACGAGGTGCGCCAGGACTACGCGAGCAACGCGACGTTCTCACCGGTCCGCCCTGCCGACCCACCGGTCACGCGCTCCGACGGCCCCACGACGACGAGCGTTGGCGGCGGCGCAAGCAACGGGCGCGATCGACCCACCGGCGATGCGGGCGGCGATGGCCCAGAAGATGGCCGAATCCTTGGGAGCGCCGCAGTCGGACACCGGCTCGGGACAACAGGGTGGCGGCGAAGGCGGCGGATCGCCATCGGGTGGCTCGCCCGCAGGCGGCGGAGTTCCCGGGGCAGGCGAGGACGCGATGCCCGGTGGCGGGCCGTCGACGGGTACGCCCAAGCTCCCCGCCGATCCGGGCGTGCGGCCCGCGGCGGCGGCTGGAAGCGGCGGCGCGGCGGGCGGCGGTGTGGAGTCGTCGCCGTTGTCACCCGCGGTCACGGCCGAGACGGTCGCACCCGGCCCACCCATGCCGGTCGCCGCGGCTCCCGCAGCCGCAACAGCGACCCCCGGCCCGGCGGGCGGCGCGATGGGCGGGATGGCGCCCATGCACGGCGCGCACGGCGGTGTGCAGGGCAAGGAGAAGCGCCGCGATCCGCGCACGGCTCCGGACGAAGATCTGTATACCGAGGACCGTCCGTGGACCGAGGGAGTCGTCGGTAATCGCCGCCGCAAGGAGGTTCACGACGGCAGAAGTCGCCAAGACAGTACGGACGACGAGGAAGATCCGTGACCGACGACATGCATCCGGAGGTCGCCGCCGTCCTGGCGCAGGCGGCGCGATTGCAGTCGCTGATGGATGAGCAGTTGCACAAGATGAACACCCAGACGTTCACGGCCACCGATGAAGCCGAGACGGTCGAGGTGACGCTGGACGGTCACCACCATCTGACGGGCACGTTCATCGCAGACGGCCTGCTGCGACTCGGCGCGCCGACGGTCGAGCAGCGACTCAACGAGGCCTTGCAGAACGCTACGGCCGCCGCCACCGAGTCGATCGAACTCGACAGGGAACGTATCGACGCCGCGGTCGCCGATATCACCGCGGACCTGCAGAGAGTCGAACCGACGTAACGTATCGTTCGACCGTGCCGTCCCGCGATCACGGGGACCCGGGCGATGCCCCCTCGGTCCCTCCCCCACTCACACCGGTAACTGATTCCACTCGGCCGTCCGCTGCGGAGGAAGCCCGCACCATCGCGGGATCGACGAACACCGGCACGCTGGCCACGCTCACCGACGGCGGGGATCCGTGGGCGTCGTACGTGACGTACGGACTGCTCGGTGGCGCACCGGTGTTGTGTGTTTCCAATCTGGCCGAGCACGGTCGCAATCTCGCAGGCGACCCGCGGGCCAGCATCGCGATCGTCGCCCCGAGCGCTGAGTCCGATCCACTCGCCAGTGGTCGGGTGACGCTGGCCGGGGTGGTGCAGACACCCGTCGGCGACGAACGCAGCGCCGCGCGCGATGCGCATCTGAGCGCCGTGGCGGCGGCGAAGTACTACATCGACTACAGCGACTTCACGCTGTGGGTGCTGCGCGTGCGACGGGTGCGCTGGGTCGGCGGCTACGGGCGCATGGAGTCCACGACCGGCGACGAGTATTCGGCGGCCTCGCCGGATCCGGTCGCACCGCGAGCGGCGGGTGCGATAGCCCACCTCAACGCCGATCACGCGGATTCGCTCGCGGCGATGGCCAGGGTGCTCGGCGGTTACCCGGACGCCACGACCGCGACGTGCACCGGCGCGGATCGCTACGGTCTGGATCTGAGGCTGGTGACCGAGCGCGGCATCGCCTACACCCGGATCGGCTACGCCGCACCGATCGACTCGATCGACCAATTGCGTTCGGCGACCGTCGAGCTGGCGCATCGGGCGCGGAGCGGTTGAAATACGATCGCGGTATGGCAGATGTGACCGAACGCCCACAGACCTGGCAGGCAGCGTTCGAGCTGATCCGGACCCGCGGCTACGAGCATCGCGCCGAACCGTTCAAGTTGGCCAGCGGACAGCTCAGCCACGACTACATCGACGGTAAGTACGCCATCGACACCGGGGAGCGTCTGACGATCGTCGCCCGTGCCATCGCCGATGTGGCAGCGATGAACGACATCGAGTTCGATGCGGTCGGCGGGCTCACCATGGGCGCCGATTCGATTTCCATCGGTGTCGCGATGGTCACCGGTAAGGCATGGTTCTCCGTGCGCAAGGAACAGAAGTCACGCGGTCGTGAGCAGTGGATCGAAGGAACCCGGCTGCAACCCGGCACCCGGGTGCTCCTTGTCGACGACGTGATCAGCACCGGCGGTTCCACGGAGATCGCCCTGGAACGCGTCGTCGCCGCAGGCGCCGTCGTCACCGGCGTGATCCCGATGGTGGACCGCGGCGACGTCGCGGCCAAGCGCTTCGCGAAGCGCAACATCGCGTTCGCCGCGCTGGTCACCTATCGCGACCTCGGCATCGAACCCGTCAAGGACGTCTGACAACTGCGACCACGAGCACCGCGCCCTGGTCCACACCGACGGTGACACGATCACCTGGGGCCAACGACCTGGCGGTCGAGCCGGAAACCTGGGCGTTGATCACCGAACCGTCCGGCATCGCGATGTATACCCGCGAGATCGGCCCGAGGAATGCCACGGAGCTGACCGTCGCCGAGCCCGAGGGCTCTGCGGTGACGGTGATTGACTCCGGGCGCACCATCGCCAGCCCCGCACCCGAGGCGATCGAACCCGGCAACGTCGACACGGCGGTTCCGAGCAGCTGCGCCCGGCCTCCCGAAACCTCCACGGGCACTTTGTTGTTCAGTCCGATGAACTCCGCGACGAACGGTGTTGCCGGGTTGGCGTACAGGTCGGCGGGCGCCGCCAGTTGTTCGAGCCTGCCCTGGCTCATCACGCCGACCCGGTCGGCGACGGCGAGCGCCTCCTCCTGATCATGGGTGACGAACAACGTGGTGATACCGAGTTCGATTTGCACGCGGCGGATCTCGTCACGCAGCTGCGCGCGGACCTTGGCATCCAGCGCCGAGAGCGGCTCGTCGAGCAGCAGCACCCGCGGCTGGATCGCCAGAGCGCGAGCCAGTGCGACTCGCTGCTGCTGCCCGCCTGACAGCTCGTTCGCGTACTTCTCTTTATGAGCCGCCAGTCCCACCAGGTCGAGCATGTCGGCCGCCCGAGAAGTCCTCTCGCGCTTGTCTTTGCCGCGCATCTTGAGCCCGAATGCGACATTGTCGAGCACAGTCAGGTGCGGGAAGAGGCTGTACGCCTGAAACACCATGCCCATATCGCGCTTGTTGGCGGGTACGCGGCTGATGTCGCGCCCGCCGACGGACACGGTTCCCGACGTGGCATCGTCCAGACCCGCAAGGATGCGCAGTGCGGTGGTCTTCCCGCAGCCCGAAGGTCCCAGCAGCGCAACGAGTTCCCCTGCTTCCATGTGCAGGGTGAGCCCGTCGAGGGCTTTGACCTCTCCATAAACCCGCGTCAGGCCGGTCAGGTCGACCGTGGTGCCGTGCACATTCGCGGTCATGCAGTCACTCCTTGGACACGCCTGCGGCCCCGTGTCAATAGCGACAGCACGAGCAGCAGGGCGAAGCCGAACAACAACACCGCCAGCGAGGCGGCCACCGACGTCGGGCCGTCCGTCTTGCCGATCGCCACGATCTGCACCTGCAGCGTGTCGTAGCCGGACAGCGACGCGATGGTGTACTCGCCGAGTACGACGGCGATCGAGATGAACGCGGCGGAAAGAATTCCCGACCAGATGTTGGGCACCACGATCCGCAAGATGGTCGTCGCCCATCCGGCGCCCAGTGACCGCGCCGCTTCGGTGAGGGTCTGCAGATCGATCGACGACAGGGCCGCGTCGAGTGCCCGATAGGCGAAGGGAAGCACCAGCACCACATAGACGAACGTCAGCGTCAAAGCGGATTCGCCGAGAAGGTAAGCCACCCAGAGGTACACATTGCGCAGGCCCACCACGATCACCAACGCGGGGATCGTCAACGGCAGCAGACACAGGAACTCCACCGCACCCTTGGCCCAGGGCGCACGCAGTCGCACCCAGATCATCGTCGGCACCAGGATCACCAGCATCGCGAGGACCGTGAACACCGCGAGCAGCAGCGAGATCACGATCGCCTGATACAGCGCGTCATCGGTGACGAGGTTCGCCCACGCCCGCCACGTCCGCCCGCCGGCGATGAGATTGCGGGTCGAGAAGTCGGCCATGGCATACAGCGGGAAGAGAAAGAACAGGCCGAACATCACCCAGAGAGCCGCGCGCAGCACACGTTTCATCGCAGCCACCGCGCGGTGCGACGGACCAGGAGGTTGTAAGCCACCATCACCGCCGCGACGACGACGATCATCTCGAGCGCGAGCGCATACGCGAACCCGGACTGGCCGAGCACTACTTCACTGGTCAGCGCGGAGCGGATCAGCAGCGGCACGATCGGGCTGCCCTGGCTCACCAGAGCGGCCGCCGTCGCGTAGGCCGCGAATGCGTTGGCGAACAACAACAATGCCGATCCCAGGAATGCGGGGGTCAACAGCGGCACCGCCACTTCGCGGAAGTACTGCCAACGGGATGCGCCCAGGCTGATCGCCGCCTCGCGCCACTGTGCGCGCAGCCCTTCCAGCGCCGGTACGAACACGATCACCATCAGCGGGATCTGGAAGTAGGTGTACACCAGGATCAGCCCGGTCAGGCTGTAGAGCCATCCCGAGCCTGCCAGGTTCCACCCGAAGGCCTGCTGAACCCACACGGTCAGTACGCCGTTGAGGCCGATGGTCGCCAGGAACGCGAATGCCAGTGCCACGCCGCCGAACTGGGCCAGCACGCTGCACAACGAGATCACTGCGCGGCGCACGACGGATGTGGGCGGGCTGCTCACGATCAACCACGCCAGTACCGCGCCGAGCACCGCGCCGATGATCGCCGTGCTCGCCGACAGCGTCACCGAAGATCCCAGCGCCGCGAGTGCTGTGGAGGAGAACAGCGCGCCGATACGGTCAAGCGAGAACGCGCCGTCGACGAAAAACGCGTTGACGATCACCGTGACCGTCGGAATGATGAGAAACACCGTCACGACAGCGAGGAACGGCAGCAGCGGCAGTGCTTCTGTGAGTCTTTTCGGTCGAAGGGTTCCGCCCCGCACGTCAGCCGATCGCTTTGGCCCAGTTGTCCGCGAGATAGGCAGTGGCCCTGTCGGTCTGGTCGGGGCTCGGCACCGTGACCGGACCGTCGATCACCGGAATCGAGGCCGCTACCGCCTGATCGAGAGTGCCGTCCGCCATCATGTTGTCAGCACGCACCGGGCGGACTCCCCCTGCCGCGAACAAGTTCTGCCCTTCGTCGCCGAACAGGAACTCCTGCCACAATCGTGCGGCGGCCGGATGGGGCGCATCCTTGTTGATCGCCTGGTAGTAGTAGCCCGCGACGGCGTCCTCGGGCGGAACCACCACCTGCCACGACGGCAGCTTCTTGGTTTCGGTCGCGTTGAGGTAGTTCCAGTCGATGACCACGGGTGTCTGTCCGGACTCGATGGTGGCCGGAGTCGGGTCGACCGGCAGGAAGTTACCTGCCTGCTTGAGCTTGCGGAAAAACTCCACACCCGGAGCGATGTCGTCGGCGGACCCGCCTTGGGAGAGCGCGACCATCAGAACCCCGGAGAACGCGGCACCGGCCTGGGTCGGATCGCCGTTGAGCGCAACCTTGCCGTTGTACTCCGGCTTGAGAAGGTCGTTGACCGATGTGACGGGAGGCACCTTGGCCGAGTCGAACCCGATGGACATGTAGCCGCCGTAATCGTTGACCCAGGCGCCGTCGGCGTCCTTGTATGCCGCGGGGATGTCGTCCCACACAGATACCTTGTAGGGCGCGAACATCGACGTGTTGGCCAGCGCAACCGATTGACCGAGGTCGAATACGTCGGGCGCGGTGCCCCGGCCCTGCTGCTGGTTGGCGGCGTTGATCTCGTCCTGGCTTGAGGCGTCGGGCTGTGCCGAGTTCACCTTGATGCCGTACTTGTCCTCGAACGCCTTGATGATGGTTCCGTAGTTGGCCCAATCCGGAGGCAGGGCAATGACATTCAGTTGACCCTCCTTTTTGGCCGCCGCGACGAGGCCGTCCTGGCCGCCGAAGTCCTCGGCCGAGGTGGCCTCACGGGCGTTCACACCGGACTCCGTCTGCTCTTCGGGGCCTTTCTTCTCCGGCGGCGCACAGCCGATCAGACCGGTGAACAGCAGGGCCGATGCGGCCGCGGCCGCCATGAGGCGTGAGGACTTCATTGCCGAACCTTCCGATGGGCAGGAAACGGCGCGGTGGCGCGATGGTGACGGCACTGCGTCGCGGCGTTGAACGATTGCGTATGCGGCAGCCGACCTTACCGGCTCGGCGCCGCGCATATGTGCCGGAACAGGGATTAACATCGGCATGTGGGGGAACGCGAAGCCTCGGGGGACTTCGATTTCTTGACCGACGATCCGGCCGAAGTCCCTGCGGACACAGACGTGCCGGACGTCGACGCGTTGCCCGCCCACAACGGGGCCTTCGATGCATTCGACGAGGACACCTGGTATTTCGAACCCGATCCGCCGCCCTGGTATCGCCGCAGGCTGGCGCTGAGGGTGTGGATTGCCGTGGCAGCCGCTGCGGGGGCGCTCGTGGTGTCCGCGGTCCTGTTGTTGTTCCGCAGTCCCGCTGCCCCTGAGGACGCCGTCGAGCCCCCGGTCAGCCCGACCACGCCGACGACAGCGGTGTCGACCCAAGTCGCGACCAGCCGTACCCCGCCGCCGCCACCGCCGCAGGAGACCTCGGCGCAGCCCATCGATCCCCGCCCGGCAGAGCCGCCTCCTGCGCAGCGCCCGTCATCGAGGGGCACCAAGCCCCCCGAAATCGGGGTTACGCGCACACCGGTCACGCGCTCACCCATCAGCGTCGCACCGCAACGGCCCGGACAACGCTGACAGGCGAAGGTCACCGATCGTGACCGTCGTGATGAAACACGATGCCGGGAACTCCGTATCCGAAGAACGGGTGCTGAAGCTGGCCCGCCCGGACCGCGGTGCTGCCGGGTAGCGCGGTCACCTGGGCGTTGCCCGGCGTTGGATGACGGTCGCGGCACCGGTATTAGTGGTCTGGGTGGTTTCCGTCGGCCTGCGGGCAATGGTCTACGTCACACCGTTCAGACCGCGAAACCGCGCATCGCGCCGTCCACCACGATGTCGGCAGCTGCGTCGTCGAGCGGTGCATGCCCCAGCAGCAGGCGGTAGAGCATGGGTCCGACCAGCTGGGCGAAGACCCTGCCGCTGCCGCCGGTGTAGAAGTGCGTGAGCCCCCGAATGACCAGGCGAAAGTCCTCGTGCGCGGAGCCCGTATCCGGATCGGGCGAATCGGCCATCATCTCGGTCAGAAAGGCCTCGACGGCCACCGCGTACATGTTGGGCCACCACTTGTAGATGGTCGCCGTGCTGGCGCCGCTGCGGCTGGCGATCTCCTCGGTGGTCATCGCCCGCATTCCGACCTCGGCCAACAGTTCCGACCCGCACGCACGAATCAGCGCGATCCCACCCTCGTGAACAATCGGAATAGTCTGGACCCATGGCCGAAATCGACGCTGCGGCCCTGTTCGCGCAATCGCCCGTCGCGACGCTCGCCACCGTTGGGGCAGATGGCGCGCCGCACGTGGTGCCCGTCGTGTTCGCGGTGAACACGGACCGCGAACCGCCCGTCGTGTACACCGCTGTCGACGCCAAACGTAAGTCCACCCGACGGCTGCAGCGGCTGACGAACATCGAAGCCAACCCCCGGGTGAGCATGCTCGTCGACCACTATGACGACGACTGGGACCAGCTGTGGTGGGTGCGGGCCGACGGTATGGCCGAAATCCACCACAGCGGCGACGAAATGGCCAACGGCTATGCGCTGCTGCGACGCAAATACGTTCAGTATCAACGACTTGCGCTGGACGGGCCCGTCGTGACGGTCACCGTCGACCGATGGGCGGCATGGCAGGCGTGAGCAGCGTGGGCCCCGCGAGTTGCCCGATTCTCTTGTGCTCGGCGTCGGTTGTGGAGAATTGTGGATCAGCAGATCCGATGGGAAGCAGCGCAGCTTCTCAGGAGAGGTAACCGTCATGGCTGACAAGACGACGACCTCGGCGGCCGGAGCCCCCACCGCGGACAGTCCGGCCGCCATCCGCAACGTGGTCCTGGTGGGCCCGTCGGGTGGCGGCAAGACCACACTCGTCGAGGCTCTGCTGGTCGCCGCCGGAGTGCTCAACCGACCGGGCTCGGTCGTCGACGGAACCACTGTCTGCGACTGCGACGAGGCCGAGGTGTCCCAACAGCGCTCTGTCGGTCTCGCGCTCGCGTCGCTGCAACACGACGGGGTCAAGGTCAACCTGATCGACACACCGGGTTACGCCGACTTCGTCGGCGAGCTACGGGCCGGGCTGCGGGCCGCCGACTGCGCGCTGTTCGTCATCGCGGCCAACGAGGAGATCGACCAGCCCACCAAATCGCTGTGGCTGGAATGCAGTCAGGTCGGCATGCCCCGCGCCGTCCTCGTCACCAAACTCGACCACGCCCGCGCGAACTACGACAACGCATTGACCGCGGCGCAGCAGGCATTCGGCGACAAGGTGCTGCCGCTGTACCTGCCCGCCGACTCTCCCTGCACCGGGCTCATCGGACTCCTGTCGCAGACCCACTTCGAGTACGCCAACGGCAAGCGCACCGCATCCCATGAGCCCGACGACGCCTCCTATGGCGAGGCTATCGAGCAGATGCGCGGCAGCCTGATCGAGGGAATCATCGAGGAGTCCGAGGACGAGACACTGATGGAGCGGTACCTCGGCGGCGAGGAGATCGACCAGTCGGTGCTGATCGACGATCTCGAGATGGCGGTCGCGCGGGGGTCGTTCTTCCCCGTGATCCCCGTATGCAGCACCACCGGGGTCGGGACGATCGAGCTGCTGGAGATCATCACCGCCGGCTTCCCGTCCCCTCCCGAACACCGGCTGCCCGAGGTGTTCACCCAGCAGGGCAAGTCCCGCAACAGCCTGCCGTGTGACCCTTCCGGACCGCTGCTCGCCGAGGTCGTCAAGACCACCTCGGATCCGTACGTGGGCCGTGTCAGCCTGGTGCGGGTGTTCTCCGGAACCATCTCGCCCGACGCGACAGTGCATGTCTCCGGCCACTTCTCGTCTTTTTTCGGATCACCGGGGTCCAACGGTTCCGCCGGCCACGCCGACTCAGGTTCGATGGCCGGCCACGCCGACCAGGCTGGACGGCCGGCCACGCGACCATGACGAAGACGAGCGCATCGGCAGCCTCTCGTTCCCGCTGGGCAAGCAACAGCGCCCGGCGCCGTCGGTGGTGGCAGGCGACATCTGTGCCATCGGGCGGCTGTCCCGAGCCGAGACCGGCGACACCCTGTCGGCGAAGTCCGACCCCCTGGTTCTCAAGCCGTGGACGATGCCGGAACCCCTGCTGCCGATGGCTGTTCAGCCGCACGCCAAGACGGACGAGGACAAGCTCGCGGTCGGGCTGGCAGCGGCTGGCCGCCGAGGATCCGACGTTGCGCATCGAGCAGAATCCCGAGACGCATCAAATCGTGCTGTGGACCATGGGCGAGGCCCACGCCGGCGTTGTTCTCGATGCGCTGTCCCGGCGGTACGGCGTGGCCGTCGACCCCGTCGAGTTGCGCGTACCACTGCGAGAAACGTTCGGCGGCAAGGCCAAAGGACACGGGCGGCATGTGAAGCAGTCCGGTGGTCATGGTCAATTCGCGGTATGCGACATCGAGGTCGAACCCCTACCGGAAGGTACTGGATTCGAGTTCGTCGACAAGGTCGTCGGCGGCGCGGTCCCGCGAAACTTCATCGCCAGCGTGGAGAAGGGCGTCCGCGCCCAGATGGAGAAGGGAGTCGGCGCAGGTTACCCGGTTGTCGATATCCGGGTGACCCTGTTCGACGGCAAGGCGCACAGCGTCGACTCATCGGACTTCGCGTTCCAGATGGCAGGCGGCTTGGCGCTGCGCGAGGCGGCGTCGGCGACCAAGGTGAACCTGCTCGAACCGGTCGATGAGGTCTCGGTCGTGGTGCCCGACGACTACGTCGGCGCGGTGATGAGCGACCTGGCCGGGCGCCGGGGCCGCGTGGTGGGCACCGACAAGGTCGGCGAGGACCGCACCGTCGTGAGGGCCGAGATTCCCGAGGTGGAGTTGACCCGGTATGCGATCGATCTCCGTTCCCTGGCCCACGGAGCAGGTTCCTTCACCCGGCACTTCGCGCGGTACGAGCCGATGCCCGAGCAGGCCGCGGCCAAGGTGAGGACCTCCGCCTGATCAGGAGCCCAGTCCTCGACAACCCTGCGGCCCCGCTTATTTCGCGGACTCTGGCGCATCAGTGGCCTACGCGCCTCGCGATGTGCATACACAGATCAATTCCGGCGGTGACACCCGCGGACGTCAGCAGCGAAGTGTCGTCGATGCAGATGCCAGTGCATATGGCGTGTTGGGCCGCCAATTGAAGATCTGGGGGCGGCTCGCCGCGCCACCGACGATCTCAATCGGCGTCGAGTCGGGCGGGCACCGTCGGGTCGTGCGCAGGCAGGAGTAGGCCGGCATCGCGTAGACGACTTTGGAGTCGCCGGACCTGGCCCATATCGGAGTGGATGCCCGCCGTCGGTGCAGCCGGGTCCATGCCCGCGGCGGTGAACGATGTGTCGCCGGTGAACCAGATGTCGGTTTGGTCGGTGCTCAGCCTCACCGTCACCGACCCCGGCGTGTGGCCGGGAGTGTGGATGGCTGTCAGCGCGCCGTCCTGGGTGAGTTGCACGGTCGCGCCGAGATCGGTGCCCTCACCCTCGACGTCGACGTAGCGAATCCTCGTCGAGGCGTCCCGCCAGCGCCAGTGCAGCGCACCGATACGGTTCGCCGCTTCGTCTTCCGCCCGGGTGGTCCAGACGTCCGCGGTCGGAAAGGCCGGCACCGTGCCGGTGTGGTCGATGTGCTGGTGGGTCAGCACGACGGCACCTACGCTGCCCTGCGCCAGTCCGGCGCTCACCAGCCGGTCGGGCAACGTCTCCCCGTCGCGCACGTCGAGCTTGATGAAGGACCGGAGCACCGCCCCGGTCCGCGGATCGGGGCGCCAGGATGCGGGGTCGTTGTAGGACGGTGCCGCGCCCGCGTCGACGACGAAGAGCCCCTCGGGATGCTCGACGGCGTAGCTCCAGATGGGCATCGGATTCGCGAAGCGCCGATCGGCCAGGATCGCAGCGAAGCGCAGCGGCGCGGGGGTTCGTTCCGGCAGACAGCACACGGCGTGCGAGCGCTTGACCGTCACCGTTCCGCAAAGCATGGCGTGAACGGCGACGTCGCAGCCGCGGATGGTGAACCGCGCCCTGGTGTGATGGCGCATTGACGCTCCCTCCGTATGTTTAACAGTGTTCATCTTGACGGAAGTGTTTAACACTGTCAATCTTCGGTGGTGGGACGTGCAGTGGGCCGGCATCACGGCGACCTGCGCAAGGCCCTGATCGCTGCGGCACTCGACCTCGTTGCTGAATCCACTGCCGAAGAGGTCACCTTGCGTGCGGTGGCACGAAAGGCCGGTGTCTCCGCGGCCGCGCCCTACCACCACTTCGCTGACAAAGACGCACTGCTCGCGGCGGTGGCCCGCGACGGCTTCGATTCGTTGACGCGGGTGCAGTTGGACGTTCTCGGCGGGCCTGGATCGGCCCGCGGAAAACTCGAGGATATGGTCGCGCACTACGTCCGCTTCGCGGCTGACCATCAGACCCACTACAGCCTGATGTTCCGGACGCTGCCGGCGGAGGTCGGAGGTGTCGAGGGGGACGCGCTCCGCGATGCCGCGATGTCCTCGTTCGGCCGGCTCGTCGAATCCATTCACGCGGCAAACCCTGCGCTGACGGCCGACGAGGCCGCGAACAAGGCGGTGCTCGCGTGGGCTCTCGCCCATGGCGCCGTCGACGTCGGTCGATGGGGGAGCGCTCTGCGACCGGGCGTCGAGGCGGAGCAGATGGCGGCCGAGGTCGGTCGCGCGGTCGGCCAGTTCGTCTTCTGCTGACTACTAGCGCGCTGGATCGCCCTGCCAGCTGAAGCTGTTGACGTATTTGCCCATGTCCAAGGCGATCTGGGTGTTGGCGCCCGACGGCTTGCCGAACCCGAAGTCGGGTCCGAACTGGTGGTAAGGCCCGACCGCCGAGGCGACAAGGGCGACGTCGTTCTTGACGGCGACCATGATCAGCACCCGCATCCTCATGTAGTTGCTGTTGGCGCCCTGCGGCCACCAGTCGACGATCTCGCCGTACCCGGGCTGGTAGCCGACCGTCGCGTTCGGAATCTCGTACGCGGTGCGGGTATCGGGGAATCGCTTCTTCACAAGGTCTTTGGCGATCTGCTCGGGCGAGCGGTTACCGACGGGCTCACTGAAGAACTGCATGCTACCGCCATCGCCGGCAAGGAACTCGGCGATCACTTTGTTCGGCTCGGTGGTGATGCGATAGGCCGAACTCGCCACCGGGTGCGACACCGAGAAGGTGCCGTCGGCCGAGGTGAAGCGCGGATTGATCGCGACCGGCGTGCCCGTGGGCGGACTGCCGCATTGCGGCGGACACATGTAGCGCGCGGGCGGCTTGCTGATCATCACCGAGAGCCCGACCAGTGCGCCCGCGACCACCGCGATGGCCGCGAACCACGCCAGCACCAACCGCGTGCGTGAGGTGCGGCGCGGCGGCGCGGCCCGATAGGAGTCGCCAGAGACCGCATATCCGGGAAAGAAAGCCGGCGGCTCGGAATCAGCGGTCATGGCTCCTCTGATCCGGCCACCTGACGGACCGGGCGCGCGTCTCGTCGTGACCTTCGCGACGAGCGCGACGATGCCCGCGTCGCGACCCCGCACGCCGGACAGAACGCCATGTCCGGCACCACGTGTCCGCAGTGCGTACACAGCAGCGGCTCATCCGACTGGATATCGTCGTGCGCCTCGTGCAGCAGCGCCAGGTGCAGGCCGACCCGTAAAACCAGCAGCGCGACCAGCGCCAGCGCCAGGTATAGCCCGAGCATCAGCACCTGCGGGACGCGCGCGACGTCGATCAGACCCAGGCTGAGATAGACGGCAAGTATCGCCGCGGCGAGTGCGACCAGTACCAGCCGCACCATGCCGGGATGCTGGTCCTTCTTGCTCGCCGGGCGGGTGAACCACATTGCTGCGCCGATCAATCCGCCCGCGGCCGCGGTGATCAAGGGTATCGCGATGCCCCTGATTCCCGCCTCGACGAGCAGGCTCTCCATCGGGCGTTTGCTGATCACACCAGTGCCGAACTGCGGAGCTGACCGCGTCATCGCCGCCGCGGCCATAAACGTGAGAGCGCCCAGCATACCGATTCTGAAGCCGTCCAACGCTTCTCGTGAGGATGGCCGCAGCACCCTGACGACCACCGCCGGCATCAACATCAGGATCACCCCACCCAGCGGGATGCCGATACCTACACGCAACATCGGCATGCCCACCATTGCGGAGCCGAGGCCGACCTCATACGAGCGTGCGACCATCGCACCCGTCAGCAGAACCCATCCCACACCGAGTCCAACACCCACCAACGCGGTGAGTACCAAAGTTCCAAAGGGAAAGTCGCGGAAGGCATCCGACTCGCGGAGATAGATGAAGTAGAGCACAGGCAAACCCAGCGTGCCGACGGTGATCAGCGCGGCAGGCAGACGCAAGAGGGTGAAGGCCACCAGGCACACCAGCAGCACCGCCAGGCCGAGCCGGAACGCTGATCGGGATCGTTGCGCCAGATGCGGGAACAGCGAGCTCGCCAACGACAACTGCAGCAGGTGCTCGCTCGGCGCCGCCCCGTAGTTCCGCATGCGCAACCAGTCCGGGCCCTCCCCCTTTCGTGGTTCCAGGTGACATCCGCATAGTCCGCAGTACTCGCCGGCAGGGACGTCGGTCTTACAGATGCGGCACTCTGTGGTCGGCACGGAATCGTCGGGTGTCGTCATTGGGCCGCTTCTTGGAGTATGAGCAGGTTGCGCACGAGATTGTCGACGTCGGGTGTGCCGAGACCGGTGACAAGGTCGTAACCCGGTCCCGCGTCGGCAACGGCGTTGCCGCCGAGTGTCACGTCACGGAAAGCGGGAAACGGTGCGCCCGCCGCGATCCGGTAGAGCAACGGGTTCAAATCGCCGATCAGCCGGCCGCCGTTTTCAAGCAGGTACTGGTTCATCACTGCGGCCAGTCCGGCCCAGATCGGCGCGGACTGCGAGGTCCCACCACCGACCAGTTCGGTGCCCTTGTAGATGATGCGGACGCCAGTGAAGGGATCGGCGACCGCCGCGACGTCGGGGGTCAGCCTGCGCTCGGGATCGGTGTCGCGCATCACCGCCCGCTGCCATTCCGGGCGGTCGAAGATGTTCGACGCCCCGCCACCGCTGCCGACCGAGAGCGGCACGTCATACCAGGCCTGCTCGGCAAGCCACCTGCCGTCGCCCTCGGTGGACAGCGTCGTCCCGCCGACATCGGTCATCTCCGGCAACGACGCCAGCGAGTCCAGCCCGATATCGCCGTCGCCCGGCGGAGAAGACCAGTCGTCGCCGCCCTTGCACTCCAGCCCGGCGAGGTCGCCGCTGGCGTTGAACGCCGACGTGCCGTGTGACTGGGCCGTCGCCAACGCGGACCTCGCAGGTTCGAGATCCGCCGCCGTGATCAGCTTGTCGCAACCCCAACCGATCGAAAAGCTCCATACCGCGCCGGGATACCGCCGGTCGGCGTCGGCGAACATCTCGCCGATCTTCTCGAATGTGCCGTCACCGACGACCGTCGACTCAGCGCTGTACACGACCTTGCGGGCATCCGGTGCGACGGCATGGGCCACCTCGAGGTCCATCGTCGTCTCACCGCGCGGCTCATCAAGGGCTCCACCGACCACCTCCGGGGTGAATTGCGGCAGAAAGTATTTGGTTGAGAAGGTGTCGAGGTCGGATTGGTCGAAGCCGTCGAACGCAAAGAACACGATTGTGGTGCCCTTGCCCGTATAGCCGTCCGCGGCCAGCCGCGACGTGTTGTACGTGTTGCGCAGCGCGTCGGGCATCAGGCCCTTGTCCGGCACATCCAGCGGCAACATCGGAGTCCGCGACGTGTGGTGCGGTAGGTAGCCCAGGATCCGGCCCAGTTCTGAGACCTCGGGACTGAGCGCGTCGGGAATCGCGGGCTGTTGGGGCGATGCATAGAACACCTGCCCGCGCTGACCGCGGTAGTCGTGTACCTCGACGTCGAACGCGTTGGCCACCCGCTCCGCGGCACCCTCCACCACGGCCCAGGCCTGGCCGGTTTTCCACCGGACCGACAACCCTTGGCTGTGCGCCCATTCGAATACGCCTGCCGGACGCGTCGCCTCGTGCAGCGCGACAGTCAGTTGCGTGTCGCCGTTGTGCGACGGTCCCAGATCGGTCGAGCTGCCGAGCAGGTACGAGTACGGCCCCGCGATGGCATCGTTACCGTCGGTGACAGGTCGCGATGACGACATATGCAGATCCGATACGAGCACCATCACACCCGCGGCGACCAGCGCCAGCACGCCGACTCGCCGCGCCTTCACAAAGCCAGCGTACGTGCCTGGACGGAGCGGCGGCGGCTAGCCGCCGCCGGTGTTGCGCTGGTTACCGGGGACGGCGGTCGGCGCACCCGGCGCGATGACCGTCGGCGAGAACGGGTTGGGCCCGGTGGGATCGATGCGCGGAGCCTTCTCCGTCGGGCTGGGCGCCGGCGGCGTCGTTGTCGTGGTGGTGGTCGTGCTGGTCTCGGGCGCCTTTTCCTCTTCCTTGGCACACGACGCGGTGAGCACGACCATCGCGGTGACTGCGGCGCCACCGGCGATCGCCGTCAGACGGCGACCCAAAACTGACCTCATGGTGTAGTCCTAACTGTCCCGACGAATGCCAGCTGGTTACCAAGATCAGCCCGGCCCTCGAAACTTTAGCCGAACGTTCAATGAGCCGCGCAGCGAATATCAGCCCGGCGCTTGCGGGCCACCAGCCACAGCGGCTTTGGCTGCGTCGAGCGACGAATGCAGCGACAGGATCTGGTCCAGCCCGGTCAACTCGATCGGCCGGCTCGTCGCCGGGCCATCCGCGACCACCGCGAAGCCCGCCGCGCCGCTGACGTCCTCGCGAGTGGCCACCAACGCCTGCAGCCCCGCCGATGCAAGGAAGTCCACCGCGGACAGGTCGATGATCAGCGCCGTCGGCCGCTTACTCAACGCGTCGGCGATGGCCGCCTGGAAGGCCGGAATCGCGGCCAGATCGATCTCACCGCTGACTGCGACCACAGCGGTGCCATCGTGATAGCTGACCGAGGTGGTGATCGGATCTGTGGGCACAGCCGTCCTTAAGTCGGCGCCGCAACTGGTCACGGCGGTGCGCCGAGCTTAACCTGTTGCCGCCGAACGACAGATGCTCGCTTCGATACCGAAGCCTGGACACCCGGGCTAGGGTCGAACAGCAACGAGTCGGGAGGGTGCATGTCCGATCCGACAGACGTCGCCGGCATCACGCGCTGGTGCTGACGCCACGTTGTGGGGGCACGTCATGACCGGCTCTCGCGATCCGGTCGGCGGCACCGACTTCTACGCGCAATATGCCCAAGCGCTGACCGACTACCTGCAGTCCAAGACAGAGGCCGGCCTGGCGGTCGGTCACGAGCTCGGCCGCCATGCGCTGCGCCTTCGGATGAGCATGCTCGAAATCATCGAGAACCATGCGCGGCTCGTCGCGGAGATCGAGCCAGGTATCGCCAACGATCCCGCCACTGCGTTGCAGTTTCTTTTGCAGACGCTGGCGGCGTTCGACGCGGCCGCCCGCGGATTCCTCGACGGCACAAGCCGTTACGAACCGCAGCGCGCTCGTACCGATGACCTCGCCGACCGCGACGACTTTCGCGATGCAGTGGTGAACTCCCTGCAGGAAGGCTTTTTCGTCGCCGATCACAGTCGGAGCCATCGTCGAGATCAACGACGCGTTCGTCGACATCACCGGCCACGGCCAGGACGGGCTTCCGTATCAACCGCCGTACCCGTGGGTGACCGACGAATCCGCGACCAGCAAGCGGCTGTCCGCGCTGATGGAATTGGGCAGGGTCACCAGCGAGACGGCGATCCGCCATCGGGACGGAACCGTTCGATGGGTGGCGCTGTCCATCAACGCCGTCACGGCGCATCGCACCGACCACCACGCGTACGTGGGCACGATCCGCGATGTGACCGCTACGCGCGTACTGGCGGAGCGCGAACGGGCGGTGGCGCGGTTGGCCACTGCGGTGAGCGCGGCCAGGAACATCGATGAGGTGTTGTCTGCCGCATTGAATCAGTCGCGCTCGCGACTGGACGCACAACGCATCATCGCGGTCGTGTGGCCGCAGGATGGGGGAGATCCCGCGGTCCACACGGCAGGGGATCCGGCGGTGTGGAACTGGCCTGACCTCGAAGAGGATTGGCGGCGCACCATCGACGATGCCCGCGACCGGCTTCCGCTGACCATCACCCCGGTCGGAGCCCTGCCCGATGCGGAGGCGACGCGCGGGTTCGTGGCCGTGTTGTCGGGTGCGCGCGATGTCGTCGTATGCCTCGAACACGCCGTTCCGCGCCCGGTCAGCGCCGAGGATCGCCAGCTCGTGATGGCGCTGTTCGGACATATCAGCCTCGCCATGCAGCATGTCCGGCAACTCGAGATCGCGCGTGAGACGTCATTGACTCTGCAGCGTTCGCTGCTGCCTGTGAGCACGTTGCCCATCGGCTGCGCTGTGCGGTACGAGCCCGCGGTATCCCCGCTGGAGATCGGTGGCGACTTCTATGACGTACTTCCCGTCGGGGAGAACCGCATCGGCATCATCGTCGGAGACTGCGTGGGCCGTGGTCTGTCCGCCGCCGCGGTGATGGGACAGTTGCGCGCGTCCACGCGGGCACTGTTGCTCACCGGTGCCGAACCGGCTCGAGTGCTCGAACACCTCGACTCGGTGACCGAGTTCATACCAGGTGCGTTCTGCGCCACGGTGTTCGTCGCCATCGCAGACCTGAACTCCCACTCCCTGCAGTACAGCAGCGCGGGACATGTACCGCCGGTGTTCGACTCCGGTTCGGCGCATCCGGAGCTGCTGACCGACGGCCATTCGGTGCCGCTGGCGGTGAAACGGAGCGGCCCTCGGCCGCAGGCCGCGCGCCCATTGTCGGCGGGTTCCACGCTGCTGCTGTACACCGACGGCCTCGTCGAGCGACGCGACCGATCCATCGACGAACAGATCGACCAGGTCGCCGCGGTGGTGTCCGACACCGTCGATCTGCCTGTCGAAGCGGTAGCCGACGAAATCCTGACCAGACTTGCACCGGCGGCCGGATACGACGACGATGTCACGATCGTGGTCTATCGACGTCCCCGGTCCGCTTTGGTAATCAACGATGACGCGGCACCCCGCCGGTTGCGCGATATCCGGCACCGGCTGGCTGCGTGGCTTCGTGCCAACGAAATCGGGGAGCCGCTGGCAGACGACATCATCCTGGTGGTCAACGAGGCCTGCTCGAACAGTGTCGAACATGCCTACCGGGGGCACGAGGCGGGGCGTGTGCGGGTTGAGGCCGAACTGCGCGACGGCGGTGTGCGGATACGCGTCGTCGATTCCGGATCGTGGAAGACGCCGCCCCCCGACCCCGGTACCCGCGGGCGCGGCCTGGTGCTGATCCGCAAGGTCAGCGATGAGGTCGAGGTCACCGGCACCGACGACGGGACATCGGTCGAGATGACTTTCTGCCTGTCCTAGGTTTGGCGATCCCTCTTCGCCATGGCGGCCTCGAGTTCTGCCTCCAGCGCACCCTCTTCCCGACCCAGCGCGATGGTCGCGGCGGCCATCGCCACGAGCGCGACAACGATCGCAACCGCTTTGAGGCCGTTGACCGTCATGTGCTCGCCGAGCACGACCGCGCCGAGTACCACCGCGACGATGGGTTCGAGCACAAGCATCGTCGGCACCGACGTCTGCAGTGAACCCGCGTGAAAGGCCGACTGCTGCAACAACACCGCGACGATCCCGATCAGCATCAGCAGATACGGGGCCGGCGTGGTGAGGGCAGCTTCGACGCCGTCGTAGGTCAGCAGGTGCATCACCTGCTTGGTGAGCATCGCGACGACTCCGAACAACACACCCACGGCCACCGCCAGAAGCACCGCCCGCTTCCAGCCGGGGTTGCGGATCGCGACGATCACGCACGCCGACACCGCCGCCGTGCAGACCAGGGCGACGATCACCGTCAACGTCACCGACGCCTCGTAGTCGCCCGGGCTGGTCTTGGCCAGCAGCACGAATACGGCCAAAGCCGCGGTCAGCAGCCCCGCCCAAAGCCATTCACCGCGGGTGACCCGGCGGTCGGCCAGCCGTGCACTCAGCGGTAGCGCGAACAGCAGAGCCGAAACGAGTATGGGTTGAACCAGCAGTAGCGAGCCGTAGGCCAGCGCGAGCGCCTGGAAGACGAAGCCGGCGACCGCAGCGGCGGTTCCGGCCCACCACAAGGGTCTGCGGATCAGCGTCAGGACCATCAAGGCGCTGACGCCTTGATCCTCCGGGACGTCCATGGTCGCGCGCTGCCGGACCACGATGCCGACAGCGAGGAACAGGGCGGCGAGCAAGGCGAACATCACCGCCAGACCATGGCCTACCAAAGCGGATCAGCTCCTCTCAGACCACGGCCGGCGTACCCGACAAGAACAACATATGGGGCGCCCCACCGCTTTGCCGACTGCGCCCCCGTGAACTTCATAGAGGTTTGGCCTGTAGTCGAGTGGGCATTAGACGGGACATGAATCTGCGATGGTTGGTTTTGCTGGCGGGGGCGGTCGTGTTGGTCGTCGGTGTCATCGGTCTGCTAGTACCCGTTTCCGTGGCTGGACCCGACGGCCAGGACATCGGGTGTGGAAACGCGATCGCCGCAGACGACTCCGCAGCCCGCGAGGCGGACAACAACAATCCCGTGAATCTGCCGATCCTCAACGAGGTTGTTCCCCACACGGACTACGTCGCACAGTGCGCGTCGGCGGTGTCGGAACGGCGCACGTGGTCCATTCCGGTGGCGATCGTCGGGCTGGTCGTGATCGCCGGTGGATTCTTCGTCGGCGGACGCCCAGGTAGCGCCCGCACGGCCTAGCTGGCTTCGCGACCGGAGACCAGGTGAAGGCGCCCGGCGGCGGGCCGCCGATCCAGCCGATGCCGGCGGCGGGCCGCCGATCCAGCCCGGCGGCGGACGCCTCCGTCGGTGCGATCTTGTTGTTGACTCCTGCGACCACGGAGTCCACTCGGTTCACCGCCCGATCGCATAACCCACGGACCTTGTCGCCGGCGGTGTCGACATCGTCGACCGCGCTCAAGAGATGGGCCCGCACGTTGAGACGCAATTGCTCACCCACGGACCTCAGCCGGCGCCGCAGCCGATCGTCGATCTCGACCGTGACGTAGGGCAACACCCGAAGCTTCATGCACTCACAGTAACCGCGGCCGACGTTGCATTGGCAGGAGCGAAGTTACTGGACTAAGCCGTCTTGATATTATCGCTTCCATACCATTTGACCTGGGATGAAAGCTTGACGAAGTCTGTTTTTGGACGATATAGTTCAGTTAACACACAGATAGGACTTAATCCATGAAGTCAGTTTTGGGTCGGCGTCTCGCGGCAATCGCCGGTGGCTCCGCAATCACCGCGATGGTCGTACTCACCGCGTCGTGCGCCAAGGAAGAGGAAAAGGCGCCCGAGACCAGCACGACCACCACCACGACAACGACGCCGCCGGCGCCCAGCCCCACGGAGAAGGCTCCGCGCATCGATCCCACCGGGCCCAACCCGTTCTCGCCGACGGTCATCGCGCCGGGTGCGCCGACCGCCGTCCCCGGTAACCAGCGCAACACCGGCGGCGGCTAGCCGTCTACGCGTCCGCCGCCGTCAGTGCACTATCTCGGCGGCGGACGCGAACGACGCCACATGGCCTATCGCCATGTCCAGCGCCGCCTGCATGAGCCGCGGATCGCGACCGGTCTGCGACAGCAGGTAACCGCCCTCGACCGCGGCAAGCAATCCTGTTGCGAGAGTGCGGGTATCGGCTTCATTGCGTAACACACCGTGGGCGCGCATCCGCTCCAGTGCTGCACTCAGCAGTGCCCGCCATTGCGCGAAGTGCTCGGACAGCGATGCCCTGGCCTTGTCGTCGGAATCCGACAATTCGGCTGCCAGAGAACCGAGTTCGCAGCCCCACAACCCACGTCGCATTGCACACCGCTGCACCATGGCGTCCCGCCATTGGATCAGCCCGCGGAACGAGTCGACCTTTTCAAGACGCAACCGCTGCCACGACAGCACCTCGTCGGCGCGCTGCGTGATGACCTCGTATACCAGCTCGCCCTTGTCCTCAAAGTGTTGGTAGAACTGGGATTTGCTGGTCGAGCTGGCCGCCAGCACGTCATCGATCGTCGTCGCCGCGACTCCCTGTACGTGCATCAGTTCGGCGGCCGCAAGGACAATCCGGTTCCGCGTCGCGGCGCCTCGCGATGTCAGCCGAGGCCGCGACTCACGATCGGATTGTTGCGGCACATACTCACTGTATCGCTGTCGCCAGCCCTCGGTCGCTGGTCTGGGGTAGCGGTTTGGCCGCTGTCTCTTTCAGCGTCAGGACCGTGCACAGGGAGACGACGGCCGCCGCGATGAGATACATCGCGGGTGCCGTGTTGTCCCCGGTCTGCGCTATGAGCCAGGTGACAACGTAGGGCGTCGTGCCGCCGAACCCCGCGACGCAGATGTTGTAGCCGATGGAGAAGCCGCTGTAGCGAACGGTCGTGGCAAACATTTCGACGCCGGCCGATACCGCTGTCGAGACATAGATCGACTCGATCGCCGCCAGCGCGCAGTGGGCGGTGATCGCCGCGGCCAGTGATCCCGAGTTGAGCAGCAGGAACAACGGATAGGCAAGGACCGCGAACGCGACCGACCCCGCGATGAGCATCGGCTTGCGCCCGATGCGGTCCGACAGCGCCGCCAGCGGGAGGATGAGCACCAACGCCACGAACGTCGCCAGGGTCATGGACGTGAAGGCCTCGGTCTTGGAAAACTTCAGCGTCACACTGAGGTAGGTCTGCAGGAACGTGAACACCACGTAGTAGCCGACGTTGAAGACGATGAACAGGCCGATCACAGCCAGGATGGACCGCCATGACGTGCTCACCGCCTCTCGTAGCGGCGAGGAGGCCACCTGCTCGGTCTTGCTGAGCTCGGCGAACTGCGGGGTGTCGTCCAGGCGCAGCCGGATGTAGAGACCGATCAGCCCGAGCGGCCCGGCGATCAGGAACGGGATGCGCCACCCGTAGTTCTCCATGGCGGCTGTGGGCAGCAGCGCCTGCAGCAGCGTCACGGTCACGGACCCGAGCAGGAAACCGACGACGCCCGACCACGCCATGAACGTGACGGTCAGACCCCGGCGCTCATCGGATGCGAACTCGGCGAGGTAGACCGCCCCGCCGCCGTACTCGCCGCCCGCCGAGAAGCCCTGCAGACACCGTAGGAAGAGCAGCAGAGACGGGGCCGCCATGCCGATCGAGGCATACGTCGGGAGCAGGCCGATGGCGATCGTTGCGCCGGACATCAACAGGATCACCACCGCGAGCACGCGCTGCCGTCCGATCCGGTCGCCAAGGGGTCCGAACACGAACCCGCCGAGCGGTCTCATGAAGAAGGCGGCGGCGAAGATCGCGAATGTCTTCAGCAGGTTCGCGGTCTCGTCGCCCGCCGGGAAGAAGTTCGCGGCGATGAACGTCGCCAGAAATCCGTAAATCGCGAAGTCGAACCATTCCACGGCATTACCGATCGATGCACCGGTGACTGCCTTGCGCACATCGGACCGCATGTCGGCTCTCCCGAATCTAAGCGTCTCGCTGAGCATTTCGCTTACAAGACCCGCAGGTCGTCACCAAGAAACATAGTCGCCGCGACGAGCTCCTGGTCAAGGAGAAGGGTTCGCCCAATACCTCAGACATCACTTACGCTCGGTGCCCCAGGCACGACGAGTATCCGCCGCTAGCGGGTTGGCGCGGACGGGCGGTCGGCCCAGAACGGCCGCGTGGCGAGCGCAACCAGTGTGAGGACGGCCAGCGGCGCGATCAGCGGCACCCACGGAAGCTCCAGCGGTAACGACACCGCGGCCAGTCCCACTGCCGTAAACCCGACGGCGCCAATGACTGTCGGCGCCGTGATGGATGCGGTGTGCCGGAGTACCAGATAGCAGGCCGCGCAGAGTCCGGACAGGGCGGCCAGCATGGCCGGCGACTCATTGAGGACCAGCGCAGCGGCGGCGGCCAAGACCGCCAGCGTCGCGGCCGGGCGAAAGACGTTGCCCACCAACACTGCAAGGGTGGCCAGCCCCGCCGCGATCAGGGCCGCATCATCGGCGGCAACGGCGGCCGCCGCGATCATCACGAGTCCGAAGGCGGTCGACAACGCGCGGTTCACCGCCGCCTCCGCGACGTGCGCCGGCGGTCCGGTACCAGCTGCATGGCGGTATCGAGCGTGTCGATCTCACGCCATGCGACGATGTCGACGCCGATCGTGCCCATGTCGCGGTACATGAAAGCCCGCTGCAGCGACCACATCCGGGCGACGACCGGGTCGCATTCGTTCTCGAACGGCGCCCCCTCGAGCACGTCGACGGCGACGACGGTGTGTCCGCGCTTGCGCAGGTCGATCAACGCCAGCGCGAATTCGGTGTCGATGAGCGTGGAGAACGCGATCACGATCGCGCCGGGCGGGACAGCCGCGCGCGGAGCCAGCGTGCCCGGTGTGGTCTCGAAGCCGCCGTCGACCGCGAGCACCGCGTCGAGCACCCGATAGAACTGACGCCGTCCGATGTCAGCGCCGAGCCAGCGTGGGTGCCGATCTCCGAGCGCGACGACCCCTGCCCGGTCGCCGCCGCGCAGCGCGCTCTGCACAACCTGAACCGCGCCACGTACGGTGCGGTCGGTCGCCTCCGTCGCGGGCCCGGCGGGCTGCGGATAGCTGTCCACCAGGACCACCACGTCGGCGGCGCGGTCGGTCAGTCGCTGCGTAACGTGCAGGCTGCCCCGACGCGCACTCACCGGCCAATTGACCGTGCGCAGCTGATCGCCAGGCACGTATCGCCGGACATCGGCGTACTCGACACCGGGCCCGATGTGCCTTGTGAGGTGGGTGCCGAGGCGGTCCAGCAGGTCGGTCCGCGGAATCGACGTCGACTGCGGCGGTGCCATCGGAAACACGTAGACGTCAGCGGCATCGACGACAGCCGCGCCCTGCAGCAGCCCACCGCGTGCGGCAACGCTGACCCGGCCCTGGATCGGGTACCGGCCCCACCGGTCGGCGGCAACCACCACGGTGCGGCGTTCGCGAGATTCGCTCTCGGCTCTGTCGATTCGCATCCCTGACACCACCGCGACGGTGAGTTCCAGTGCGTCGGAATCGCTCTCGGGTTCGGCGACCGCCCACACCGTCACCTGCGCCGGTTCGGTCTCAAAGCAGCGGTGCGACCCGGGATTTCCACGGACGACGACCGCGGGGACAGGACGCTGCCAACCGACCGAGCACACCACGCCCAGCAATGGCGCCGCGAACGCCACGAGCTGCCACAGCGAACCGATAACCGCCACGCCCAGCAACACCGCTGCGCAAGTCAGCATCGCAAGAGTGAGAGATGAAGGGCGCCAACGCAACTGCGCTTCAGTGCTACGGATCTCGATCACACCGGGTCACGCCTGTGTCCGTGGCACGGGCAGCCGGCGCAACAGCTCCTCGACCACATCGCTGCCATGCACCCGGCGCACCCACATCTCAGGACGCAGGCTGATGCGATGCGCCATCGATGCAACGGCCAGCGATTTGACGTCCTCGGGGATCACGTAGTCGCGGCCGAGCAGCAGTGCGCGGGCGCGGGCCAGCGCAACGAGGTCGAGCTCGGCTCGCGGGCTCGCGCCGACCGCGACCTGTGGATGCTGACGTGTCGCCGCGGCCAGTGACACCACGTAGCGGAGCACATCGTCGTGCACGGTGACCTGTTCCACCGCCTCGCGCATCGCGAGCAGTTCGTGCGCGTCGACCACCTGGTGCACCGTCGGCTCGACAGAGCCGCGATCGATCCGGCGTCGAAGCATCGACGCCTCCTCCTGCTCGGACAGGTACCGCAGTTCGAGCCGGATCGTGAACCGGTCCAGTTGCGCCTCCGGCAATGGATAGGTGCCCTCGTACTCGATCGGGTTGTCGGTGGCCAGCACGATGAAAGGGGCGGGCAGTTTGTGCGTGACACCGTCGATACTGACCTGACCCTCGGCCATCGCCTCGAGCAGCGCCGCCTGAGTCTTGGGCGGGGTCCGGTTGATCTCGTCCGCCAGAAGGAGATTCGTGAAGATCGGTCCGGGGCGGAACTCGAATCGACCGGACTGCATGTCGTACACCGTCGAGCCAAGCATGTCGGCGGGGAGCAGGTCCGGGGTGAACTGCACCCGCTTGAACTCCAGGCCCAGCGCCGCGGCGAACGACCGCGCGATGAGCGTCTTGCCGAGGCCGGGGAGGTCCTCGATCAGCACGTGCCCGCCGGCAAGCACCGTGGTGAGAATCAGAGTGAGTGCACCGCGTTTGCCGACGACCGCCCGCCCGATCTCGTCGAGAACCGCCTCGCAGTTCGCGGTGGTGGTCGCGCTTGAGGACTCCATCACACCCGCTCCAGCCGTTGCAGAATTTCGTCGAGCGCCAGGCGGCCGGGTCCAGGTTCCTCGACCCCACCGCGCGCCACGTTCTCCGGGTCGACCCACGGCCACAGGTCCGCACCGAACAGCATCTGTCCGGTGGCGTTGTAGGCGGCGCGGTCCTTGGACCGCTTCTGCCCGGTCGCCATCTCGAACTGGCGGGCCAGCGTGGGCCGCAGGTGCCGGTCCCAGTCCCGACGGGTGGCCTCCGACTGGCTGATCAACGTTTCTGTCCGAGACAGCCAGCGGCGCAATGCCTCTGCGGCATCGTCGGCGCGCGGCTCCTCGTCGTCGAGCTCGGCCTCTCGCAGCAGATACCACCGCACTCCAAGCAGCGCGCAGGCGACCGCCACGCCGGACATGATGAGGATCAATCGTCGGTCTGGGCCCGCTAGTGCCATCAGCTCCACACCTATGACCAGTAAGAACCCCGCTGCGACAATTTTTTTCATGCCAGGCTCCTCGTGCCGTCCGGCAGCTCGGCCAGCACACGTTCCAGCACACCCACGGCGGCGTCACGGTGTTGCTCGGTCATCACGTGCGGCGAGAACCTCGCCTCTTCGAACAACTCGACCAGCTCGGTCGCACTGTCTGCCCGCAGTGCACGGGTGTCCACCGCCCTGGCGAGCACCTCGGACGGAGTGTCGCAGTCTTGCGGAACGGCACCGGGTACCCGCGTCAGCTCATGTTCCATCGCCGCGTAGCAGGCGATGATCGCCTCGCGCGGTTCCCTGGTGCGATCGCCGATCTCGGCGAGCCCCACTTCGGCCGCACGGACGAGGGACGCTCCCGCGGTCGGGCTCACTGCAGCGCTGTCGTCTTCGTCAGCGCGCCACTGCACTGCTCCCGTTCGTTGCCGCCGCGACACGATTGCCGTTCCGACCACCACCACGACCATGAGGATCAGCATCGGTGGGATCAGGTAGCCGACGATATCGGTTTCCGATTCCGGCTCGGGGTCCGCGTCCGCGGGCGCCGACCGCGGGGCGGTTTCCGGTGCCGGGGCAGAGGTCTGCCGGGCTGTCGGCGATGCGGACAACGGTTCGTCGGACGCGCCGCCCAGTTGTGTCAACAACAGCACCAGCAGCAGCCATCCGATGACCAGGGCGAGCACGACCATTGTGAAGCGCCAGTTCGGGCGACCGAGGGCGGCCGGGACCCCGCGGCAGGGCTCCTGCCGAAGCGGGCCTCGGGGTGCGATCGCGCAGCCGCGCGATGATCGCGAATCCCGATGATCAGCACCGCGGCGCAGACCATCGCGATGACTACGAAGAGTGCTGCCGGGTTGCTCGGCGGCCGTTGCGGCTCACCGATCGACTCGTCGCCGCTGATGCCGGGGATGTAGCCGCGTAGCGCCAAAGCGGCAACGGTCATGAGCGCGATCACCGCGATCACGCGCTGTGTCGACCTGTCGATAGCGGCCATGGCCCTCGGCCTCATCCTGGCACGTGGCCCCTGCCGAATCGTTCAGATCGGGTGGATAGATTCGGGGGTGTGACCACCACACTTGGAAACCCGAAAGTCGCAGCGGCCCTCAATCGCATGTATGCCGAGTCGGCAGAGCAGTTCGCCTCGATGCGCGCGGGTGGCACCGACTTCTCGCGCCTGGAATCGGCCAGCGCCCAGGAACGTGCGGACGCGTTCAGTGACTACTACCTGCCGGTCACGCAGGATGCCGGCCGGCTGCTGTACTCGTTGGTGCGCGCCGCCCGGCCGGCCACCGTCGTCGAGTTCGGCATGTCCCTCGGAATCTCGGCGATCCACCTCGCGTCGGCCGTTCGCGACAACGCCAGCGGGCGCGTCGTCACCACCGAGCTCAGCGCCGCGAAGGTCACTGCGGCGACGAAGACGTTCGCCGAGGTCGGCCTCGACGACGTCATCACCGTGCTGGAAGGCGATGCGCTCGCGACGCTCGAGGATCTCGACGGGCCAGTGGATTTCGTCCTCCTCGACGGCTGGAAGGAGCTCTATATTCCGGTGCTCGAGCTACTCGAGCCGCGTCTGTCGCCTGGCACGCTCGTCGTCGCCGACAACACCTCGATGGCCGGGTTGGCGCCCTACCTCGACTACGTGCGGGAGCCGGCGAACGGCTACGTCAGCGTCAGCTTCCCGGCACGAGACGCCGACAGCATGGAGATCAGCTGCCGCGCGTAGTCGCTACCTCTTCAGGCGCGCCTTGGCTTCCTTCACCTCCGCCGCGGCGTCACGGCTGGCCTGCTTCGCCTTCTCATAGGCGTCTTCGGCTGCAGCGAGCGCACTTTCGGCGTCGTTGAGGCGCCTGCGCGCATCGTCGCTTCGCAGCCGGGCGGTCGCGAGATCAGACTGCAGCTCGGAGATTGCGTCATCGGCGTCGGCCTTGGCGCGCTCCGCAGCGGCCAGCGCCGCGCGTGCCTGCTGCCGGCGGCGCCGTTCCTCGGCGCCGTCGTCGTCGCGATGTCCTTTCGACACCGGCGGCGGTTCGGTCTCGGCCTCGCTCTTGCTCTTGCTCTTACTCTTGCCTCGGCGCGGGCCGGCTTGAAAACACTTGCGGTGTCGCCGAACTCGCCGAATCCCGACCACTGCTCCGCCTTGGTGAGGCGGCCCAACCGCGTGGCGACTTCGGGGTCGGCGATCGCCGCCTGCAGGGTCGCCGCGACGTCGTCCCGCAGCGCCGCAGTCGGCGTGGTGACGGCCGCCACCTCGAATGCGGAGCGCGCCAGTTCGTCGATGAGGCGGCGCTGCTCAGTGGTCAGTTCACGGATGAGGCCGCCGTCCATACCCGAGTGAGCGGTGCGTAGTCGCTCGCCCAGATCGGTGAGGCGTCGCCTGACCCCGGGATCGTTGAGAACCAGCACATTGACGGCATAGGCCGCAGCGGTGGGCTTGCGGGCCGCGGCGATCTGTTTGGCGATTTCGGCGTCGCCCCGCTTCTT
The DNA here is from genome assembly GCA_963843135.1 of uncultured Actinomycetota bacterium. Classification (GTDB taxonomy): domain Bacteria; phylum Actinomycetota; class Actinomycetes; order Mycobacteriales; family Mycobacteriaceae; genus Mycobacterium. The sequence goes on along the minus strand of CAWJJA010000008.1, from coordinate 90,376 downwards.
GGCCTCCGCGGCGAGCTTGGTGCGCAGCGGGGTGAAGTCGGCGAGCTTCGCGACATAGAGCGCGTCCAGATCGGCGAGAGCTCCGTCGGCCATATCGCCATCATCTACCCCGGACAGCACGATTAGCAGGGCTGTACGTGCAGCGTCGCCGTATTGTCCCTCGTGTGGACCGTCCGGCCGGCACCCAGGCGTTGCGGTTGGGCGTCATCATCGCCGCGCTCGGTGTGGTGTTCGGAGACATCGGAACCAGCCCGATCTACACGCTCCAGACGGTGTTCAACCCACACGATCCGCACCCGGTACCGGTGGCTCACCACAACGTCTACGGAGTCGTCTCGCTGATCTTCTGGTCGGTGATGATCATCGTCACCCTCACCTACGTCACCTTGGTGATGCGCGCCGACAACAACGGCGAGGGCGGGATCATGGCGCTGATCACGTTGTTGCGGCGCTGGACCGGCGGCAGGGGACGACGTACGTCGGCGGCGCTGGCCGCAGCGGGGCTGTTCGGTTCCGCGCTGTTCTTCGGCGACAGCATGATCACCCCGGCGATCTCGGTGCTTTCGGCCGTCGAGGGCATACGGGTGATCGATCCGGGATTCACAGACTTCGTCGTGCCGATCACCGCGGTGATCATCATCGGGCTGTTCGCCGTACAAAGCCGCGGCACCGCCACCGTCGGCCGGTTTTTCGGACCGGTGATGATCGCGTGGTTCACCGCGATCGGCGGCTGCGGGATCCGCGGCATCGTCGACAATCCCGAGATTCTCAAGGCGCTGTCGCCGACGTACGCGCTGGCATTCCTGGTCCACCACTTCCACATCGCCTTCTTCGCGCTCGCCGCCATCGTGCTCGCCGTCACCGGCGCCGAGGCGCTGTACGCCGACATGGGGCATTTCGGCAGGCGCGCGATCACGTACGGCTGGCTCGGCCTCGTCCTTCCCGCCTGCACGCTGAACTACTTCGGCCAGGGCGCACTCGTGCTGAGCGACGAGTCAACGGTGGCCGCCCCGTTCTTCCTCCTCACCCCGGAGTGGGCACGAATTCCCATGGTGTTCTTGGCAACAGCGGCGACCGTGATCGCCTCGCAGGCGGTGATCACCGGCGCCTTCTCCGTGGCGTCGCAGGCCGCCCGGCTCGGCTATCTACCGAGGCTGCGCATCGAACACACCTCGGCGTCGACCATCGGCCAGATCTATGTGCCGTGGATCAACGCCGCCCTGATGGTGGCGGTACTGATCCTGGTGTTCGCGTTCCGCAGTTCGGCCACCCTCGCGTACGCGTTCGGCATGGCGGTCACCGGAACCATCACGATCACCACCACGCTATTCCTCTGCTACGCCAGGACGCGGTGGCGTTGGCCGTTGTGGGGCGTGCTGCTCGGCGGCGGCCTGCTACTCGTGGTGGACCTGATGTTCTTCGCGGCCAACCTCACCAAACTGGTGCACGGCGCATGGCTGCCGCTGACCATCGCCGTCATCACCTTCACCGTCATGATGACGTGGCAGAAGGGCCGCCGAATCATCACGCGCGCAAGGGAAAAGGTCGAGGGGCCGTTGCGCAAGTTCGTCGATGACCTGGTGCACCTCGACCCGCCGCTGGTCCGCATTCCGGGCACTGCGGTGTTCCTCAACCGGGGCAGAGATACCGCTCCGCTGGCGATGCGGGCCATCGTGGAGCACAACCACGTGCTCGCCGAGAACGTCATCATCCTGACGGTCGAGACCGAGGACGTGCCCCGGGTCCCTGACTCCGAGCGAATGACCCACGACGACCTCGGCTATGCAAGCGACGGGATCGTCCATGTAGAAGCACGTTTCGGATACATGGAACGGCCGAACGTGCCGAGTGCGCTCGCGCTGCTGAGCCCCGAGGACACCGAGGGGCCGATCGACCTGACGAACGCGTCCTTTTTCCTGTCGAAGCTCGATCTGTGTCTTGGCGACGCTCCGACGATGGCGGCGTGGCGCAAACGACTGTTCATCGCGACATCGCACATCACCGCCGATGCCGCTGCGCATTTCGGCCTGCCGCTGGGCCGGACGGTCGTCGTCGGCTCACGCATCGAGGTCTGACGCGCAGCCCCGCGGGCACTGCGTTATCCCCAATCGGGGATTCATCCACAGGTTGGGGCGTGTTGCCTCATGTCAAGATGCGCGCGTAGGGCTTTTCGTTGCCTCATTTGAGGGTGCGCGCTTAGACCTGCGGGCTCCTGCTTTGCTGGTGGTCAGGGTGAGGAGCTGGTCGGTCAGGGCCTGAATCCTGCGCTGGACGGCGGCGGGGTTGATGCGGCCGTGGGCTAGGGCCAGGGCAGCTATGCGGTCTTCATCGGTCGTGGATGAGTGTTTGACCACACGGTGAAACGGGGTGGCCGCTTCGTCGTATTTCTTTGTGACCTTGGCGCCGGTTCGGACTTTGGATATCAGTTTCTGCTGGGGGTGGAAGAAGTTGGTCAGCTTGGACTGCAACTGCCAGATCTCGTTGAGTAACAACATTTCTGCGGCGGTGTCGTAGCGGTGGTAACCGACGACGGTGCGGACCACCGCCCAGTTCTTCTGCTCGACGTGGCAGCCGTCGTTCTTGTTTCCCGGCCGCGCTCGGGTAAAGGTGATCTCGTTCTTCTCACACCATTCGAGCAAGTGCATGTTGATGAACTCCGATCCGTTGTCGGAGTCCACCCCCAGAATCGGGAACGGCATCTTCTCGGCGATGTCCTTGAGTGCGCGAAAGACGCACGTGGCAGCCTTGCTGGGTACCGACCGGTTCTCGGTCCATCCGGTGGCGATGTCGGTGACCGTCAGCGTGAACGCGTGCTGGCCGGTGAGGTTGCCGCCGTCGTGGGAGACGAGGTCGATCTCGACGAACCCGGGTTGCGCGTCGTCCCATTCGGCCCAGGTGCGCACCGGAATCTGACTTTTGAGCAGCGATCCCGGCTTAGTGGTGCAGCGTCCCCGGAGCCGGTGCTTGCGCCGTTCGGAAGCCAGTCGACGATCGATGGTGGCCGCTGACATCGACACCAGCAGCGCCGCGACGTCATCGTCGATGAGCAACTCCCCGAAATGGCGCAACACCGCCACCAGTTCGCCCAGCATCGGCGCCAACCGCTTACCAGCCGGCATTCCCAGCACCGTCCAGCACACCGTCAGTGCGGCGATGACATCCGTCCCGTACGTGGGTGGCCGCGATTTTCTCGGCGACACCACCGTGGGTTGCAACGCCGTCGTGAGCGCCCTGCGGGCGTGGTTGCGGTGCCAACCCGTGGTGGCGCACAACTCATCGAGAATGACGCCCTTGGATTGTTTATCGGCCTGCGAGTAGCGGATCGCGGTCGTCTCTGTCACTGCCCTGCGCTCGGCCAACGTCAACCCCATCAATCGGGCCTACCGAGGACATAGCTGACCGATCAGGCAGGCGCGCCGCACGCGCGCATTCTTAGTGAGGCAACGAAGCGGAATTTCGAGGGCTCTCGCGCGCATTTCAGATGAGTCAACGCGTGGCGTTTGAGCTGGGGTTTCACGTCGAGGGACACGTAATATCGAATGCATGTTCGGATCTGTTGAAGGCCTGCTTGACGCGATGCGTGATGCACAACGCGACGAGCGTGCTGGAGCCGCGCGCAAGGTGATCGCGGCGGGCCGGTTTTTTCTGCGGCGTCGAGCTGCTCTGGGTGGCACACATGACGATTGGTGTGTCGATGACTGGGATGTCATTGCAGCCGAGGTAGCCGCGGAACTCGGGGTCAGCCGCGGTCGGGCGTCGTCGTGGATGGACTACGGGCAGGTCCTCATCGAGCGGCTGCCCAAGGTGGCCGAGGTGTTCATGGCCGGGTACATCGATTTCCGCGTTATCCGGATCGTCGCATTCCGCACCGCGCTGCTCACCGATGATCAGGCGATCGCATCGATCGATGAGATGCTGGCTCACACGACGCCGGGCTGGAACACGTTGTCGGAGAAGCGGGTGGCCCAGTTGGTGGACTGGATGGTGCTATCGCTGGATCCCGACGCGCTGCGGGTGGCCAAAGAACGCGACGACGACCGCCATGTCGAGGTGAGCGCTGATCATTCCGGTATGGCCGAGATCTGGGGCAGAGTGCGCGCGACGGACGGCGCAGCGTTCAACTTGAAGCTCGATGAGCTGGCGGCCACGGTGTGCCGCGATGATCCGCGCACCAAGAGGCAACGTCGAGCGGATGCGTTGATGGCGCTGGTGGGCGGTGAGGCGACGATGGGGTGCCTGTGCGAATCCGAGCGATGCCCCGCCGCCGGAAACGGGTCGACCTCATCTGCGGTGGTAGTTCACGTGCTCGCGGAGACCGCCACCGTCGAAGGTCGCGGTTCGAAGGCGGGGTTTGCGCCGGGTTACGGTCCGCTGCCGCCGGCCATGGTGCGCGAAGTGGCCAAGACCGCACGACTAGAGCCGGTTCGCGTCCCGAAGGATGCGGCAACCGAGCCGCGGTACCGACCATCGGCCGCGCTCGCGCAGTTCGTGCGCAATCGAGACCTGACGTGTCGCTGGATGGGCTGCGACAAATCGGCGTGGCAGGCCGATATCGACCACACCGTGCCCGTATCCACTGGGGCCGACGCATCCGTCGAACAACGGCTGCTTCTGCCGGTTTCATCACCTGCTCAAGACATTTCACTGTGGGCCAGGTGGATGGAGGGTGACGCAACTGCCAGGCGGCACGATGGTCTTCACCACGCCGAGTGGTCGGGTGCACACCACAGAACCGTTGGGAGCGATGCTCTTTCCTCAACTAGCCGTGCCCACCGGGCCCCTCGCGACGGCCGACGAGCCAGCGCCCGGCCCGGGTCGCGGTTTCGCTATGCCGAAACGAAAACGCACCCGCGCCCAGGACCGCGCTGACCGATTCGAGTGGGAGCGCGGCATAAACCGGGCCCGCTATGCGGCCAACCCACCGCCCTTCTAAGTCGAAACATGAGCATCCCGCCATACGAACCCCCCGAGGCACAACGATTAGCGATGCGACAGCTGCAGCCAGCCCGTAGTCACGCCGATATGGTTCGAGATCTCAACGGGTCGGCGGTTGTACGCGGACCGAGACGTTGATGCGGTTCCACGCATTGATTGCCACCGCCATCGCGATCAGCTGAGAAAGCTCGCGCTCGGAGAACACCTGCGCGGCCCGCTGGTAGACATCGTCGGGAACATGACCGTCACCGAGGTCGGTGATCGCCTCAGTGAGCGCCAGCGCGGCCTGCTCACGTTCGGTGAACAGACTGCCCGCCTCGGACCAGGCCGCCAGGACGTCGAGCTTCTGGTCGCTGACGCCGTGTTTGCGTGCGTCCCGCGTGTGCATGTCGAGGCAGAAGGCACAGTGGTTGATCTGGGACGCCCGGATCTTGATCAGCTCGCCGAGTTCGACGTCGACGTCCCTGGCCGCCGCCGCGCTCAGGGCCATCATCGCGTCGTACAACTCGGGGGACGTCTTGTAGATCTGAATTCGCTGTGCGGATTCCAAAGTCGTTGTCATGCCATCGACGCTAGTCCCGAAAATCCCATCTACATGGTTAAATCCAGGGATGTCTTCGTGGGCCAATTCGGCCGGTCGTGACCTCCACCTCGACCTCCGCGCAACCATCACCCCTGGCGCCCGCGGCACCCGGGAGCTGCTGCTCACCGCGCTGCGCGACGCGGTGCGGTCGGGCCGGCTCGCGGCCGGCACGATGCTGCCGCCGTCGCGGTCGCTGGCCACCGATCTGGGATTGGCCCGCAACACGGTCGCCGAGGCGTACGCCGAACTCGTGGCGGAGGGCTGGTTGGCATCGCGGCAGGGGGCGGGCACCTGGGTGGTCAACACCCACAGCGCCCGGCTTCCCGCCCGTCCGCGCGGCGCGCCGATGGTGCCCACTCACAACCTGATGCCCGGCAACCCCGACGTGGCGGAGTTCCCCCGCAACGAATGGGCGGCCGCCACGCGCCGCGCGCTCACCAATGCCCCCACCGAGGCGCTGCGCATGGGCGATCCGCGGGGCCGACCCGAACTGCGCGACGCGCTTGCCGAGTACTTGTCACGGGCGCGCGGTGTCCGCACATCACCGGACTCGATCGTCATCTGTGCCGGGGTGCGGCACGCCATCGAGCTGATGGGCCGGGTGTTCGGCACGCAGCGGCCCATCGCGGTCGAAGCATACGGGCTCTTCGTCTTCCGTGAGGCCCTCGCCGCCATCGGAATGTCCACCATCCCAATAGGTCTCGACGACCACGGGGCGGTGGTCGCCGAGCTCGATCAGCTCGACGTCCCCGCCGTGCTACTCACCCCCGCCCACCACAACCCGTACGGGATGCCACTGCATCCGTCGCGGCGCACCGCGGTCGTCGAATGGGCGCAACGAACCGACGGATACGTGATCGACGACGACTACGACGGTGAGTTCCGCTACGACCGCCAACCGATCGGCGCACTGCAGGCGCTGAGCCCGGAGCGCGTCGTCTACACCGGATCCGTCAGCAAGACCCTGTCCCCTGTTCTGCGGCTGGGCTGGATGGTGCTGCCGACCGACCTCGTCGACCCCGTCATCGCCGCCGAAGGCGGTTCGCAGTTCTACGTCGACGGCATCGTGCAGCTGACGATGGCCGACTTCATCGCCAGCGGCGGCTACGACAAGCACATCCGTCGCATGCGCGTGCGCTACCGGCGGCGCCGCGATCTCGTGGTCAAGGCGTTGTCGGCCGCCGACGTCAGCATTCGCGGCCTGGACGCGGGGCTGAACCTGACCCTGACGCTGCCCGACGGCGCCGAACAGCAGGTGCTGCAACGCGCCGGCGAGGCCGGCGTCGGGCTCGCCGGATTGGCGATCATGCGTCACCCGCAAGCCGGACCCGAGGTTGCACGGCCCGACGGGCTGGTCGTCGGCTTCGGCACTCCGGCCGATCACGCGTTCGGAGCGGCACTGGACGCATTGCGCGCCGTGCTGAGCGCCAGCGGACTGGGTGGCTAAGCTGCCCGGGTGGCCGAGCCCCCGATGTCACCCGGCCTGAGTCTGAGGACGCAGGCATGGCGGTTCATCGTCACCGGAGGCCTCTCGGCGATCGTCGACTTCGGGCTCTACATCGCGCTGCTGGCGGCGGGCTTGCACGTCAACGTCGCGAAGACCATCAGCTTCATCGCCGGAACAACGACGGCCTACCTGATCAACCGGCGCTGGACATTCCAGGCGCCGCCGAGCACGGCGCGATTCATCGCAGTCTGCGCGCTCTACGCGGTCACCTACGCAGTGCAGGTCGGCATCAACTACATCTTCTACATGGCGCTGGACGACAAGCCGTGGCGTGTGCCGGTGGCGTTCGTCATCGCGCAGGGCACCGCGACCGTCATCAACTTCATCGTGCAGCGCGCCGTCATCTTCCGGCTGCGCTAGCGGACTGATATTTCGGCTCGGCCGGGCCGTGACGGGCGCACGGTACCCTCGTCACGATGTTCGACAACGTGCCGACGACCTCTCGTGCCCTGACCGGGTTCGGGCGCACCGCACCGTCGGTCGCACAGGTTCTCTCCACGCCGGACGTCGAGTTGATCGCCGAAGCCGTCCGGGAAGCCAACGACCCAGCCTCGTCCAGCCCGGCGTTCCTGCGCCGCGGCATCCTCGCCCGGGGTCTCGGCCGCTCCTACGGCGACCAGGCGTGCAACGGCGGCGGTCTCGTCATCGATATGACCGCGCTGAACAGGATCCATTCGGTGAGTGCCGATACGGCGGTGGCTGACGTCGACGCCGGCGTCAGCCTCGATCAGCTGATGAAGGCCGCGCTTCCGTTCGGGCTGTGGGTTCCGGTGCTTCCCGGTACCCGGCAGGTCACCGTCGGCGGGGCCATCGCCTCAGACATCCACGGCAAGAACCACCACAGCGCCGGCAGCTTCGGCAACCACGTGGTGTCGATGGACCTGCTGATGGCCGACGGCGAGGTGCGTACCCTCACGCCGGACGGACCCGAGAGCGAACTGTTCTGGGCCACCGTCGGCGGCAACGGGCTGACCGGAATCGTGCTGCGCGCCAGCATCGCGATGACAAGGACCGAGACCGCCTACTTCATTGCCGACGGGGTCGCCACCAGGGACCTCGACGAAACGGTCGCCGTACACCTCGACGGCAGCGAAGACCGCTACACCTACTCCAGTGCGTGGTTCGACCTCATCAGCCCGCCGCCCAAGCTCGGCCGCGCCGCGGTAAGCCGCGGCAGTCTGGCGACCCTGGACCAGCTGCCGCCCAAACTCGCGAAAAACCCGCTGAAATTCGATGCGCCGCAACTGCTCACGGTGCCCAACGTCTTCCCGATCAGCGCGATGAACAAGCTGTCCTTCATGGCGATCGGCGAGGTCTACTACCGACTCGGCGGAACCTACAGCGGCAAGATCATGAACTTGTCGCAGTTCTACCACATGCTCGATCTGGTCAGCGGATGGAATAACGCCTATGGCCCAACGGGTTTCGCCCAACACCAGTTCCTGGTGCCACCCGATGCGCTCGACGATTTCAAGGCCATCATCCGATGGATCCAGACCCGCGGGCATTACTCCGCGCTGAACGTGTTCAAACTGTTCGGTCCCGGCAACCGGGCGCCCCTGAGCTTCCCGATGGCCGGCTGGAACGTCGCGATGGACTTCCCCAACAAGGCCGGCGTCAATGAATTCCTCAATAAACTCGACGACCGGGTTATGGAGTTCGGCGGACGGGTCTACACCGCAAAGGACTCCCGCGTCAGCGCGGACAGGTTCCACAAGATGTATCCCCTCATCGACGAATGGATCGCGGTGCGCCGCAAGGCCGATCCGAACGGTGTCTTCGCATCCGACATGGCCCGACGCTTGGAGCTGTTGTAAATGGTTCTCGACGCCACTGGTAACCCCCAGACCATCCTGCTGCTCGGCGGTACCTCCGAGATCGGGCTCGCGATCTGTGAGCGCTACCTGCGCAATGCAAGGGCCCGCATCGTGCTGGCCGACGTCCCCGGCCACCCGAAACGCGACGACGCCATCGCCCAGATGGAGGCCGCCGGAGCGAAATCCGTCGAGTGGATCGACTTCGACGGCGTCGACACCGAGAGCCACCCCAAGGTGATCGACGCGGCCGCCAAAAATGTAGGGGGCGGCCCCAGAGACATAGACGTGGCGATCGTGGCGTTCGGTCTGCTCGGCGACGCCGAGGAACTGTGGCAGAACCAGCGCAAGGCCGTGCAGATCGCCGAGATCAATTACACCGCAGCAGTTTCCGTTGGCGTGCTCCTCGGCGAGAAGATGCGCACACAGGGCTTCGGCCGAATCATCGCGATGAGTTCGGCCGCCGGGGAGCGGGTGCGGCGCTCGAACTTCGTCTACGGATCGACCAAGGCCGGACTTGACGGCTTCTACCTCGGACTCGGAGAAGCACTGCGCGAGTTCGGTGTTCGAGTCCTGGTGATCAGGCCTGGCCAGGTGCGCACGGGAACGACCATCGCGCACTGGAAAGCCACCGGCGCCAAGGAAGCACCGTTCACCGTCGACAAGGAAGACGTCGCCGAGCTGGCAGTCGCTGCGTCGGCCAAGGGCAAGGAACTGGTGTGGGCGCCGGGAGCGTTTCGGTACGTGATGATGGTGATCCGGCACATCCCGCGCACCATCATGCGCAAGCTGCCGATCTAGACATGCGTGGCGCGCTGGCGGTCCTCGGTCAGATGGCCGTGGCGGTCCTCATTGCGGTGACCGTGACGGCGGTGTCCCTTGTCGCCATAGCGCGGGTGGAGTGGCCGGCGTACAACTCGTCGAACCAACTTCACGCGTTGACGACCGTCGGCCAATTCGTCTGTCTGGCTGGACTGTTCGCGTGCGGCCTGCTCTGGCGACGCGGCCGCCGCGCGCTGGCCAGGCTCGGGACACTGTTGTTCCTGTCCGCGTTCTCCGTGGTGACGCTGGCGATGCCACTCGGTGCGACGAAGCTGTACCTGTTCGGCATCTCCGTCGACCAGCAGTTCCGCACCGAGTACCTGACCCGGCTCGCCGACAGCCCCGCCCTGCACGACATGACCTACTACGGGCTGCCGCCGTTCTACCCGCCCGGCTGGTTCTGGATCGGCGGCCGGATGGCGGCACTGAGCGGAACGCCCGCATGGGAGATGTTCAAACCCTGGGCGATCATCTCGATCACGGTCGCCGTCGCGCTGGCATTCGTGTTGTGGGCCGCGATGATTCGCTTTGAATGCGCATTGATCGTGACGACGGCCACCGCCGCGGCCACGCTGGCGTACTCACCCGCCGAGCCGTACGCCGCCGTCATCACCGTGCTGCTGCCACCCGTGTTCGTGCTGGCCTGGTCGGGGTTGGGTGGCCGCAAGCCGGACGGGGTGGTGGGCGGGAGGACGCAAGCCGGATGGGCGGCCGTGATCGCGACCGGGGTGTTCCTCGGCGTGGCGGCGCTGTTCTACTCGCTGCTACTCGGTTTTGCCGCCTTCACGCTGGCGATCATGGCGTTCATCCTCGCGGCCGCCCACCGCAGCCTCGCACCGTTACGCAGGCTGCTCGTCATCGCGGTGATCTCGGCAGCCATGTGGCTGATCGGGCTTGGACCGTGGCTGCTGGCCGCGCTCAAGGACAGGCCCGCCGGGTCCGGGTCCGCTCAGCACTATCTCCCGGCGGCGGGCGCATCGCTGGAGTTCCCGATGCTGCGCTTCACGCTGCTCGGCGCGCTCTGCATGCTCGGCGCGCTGTGGTTGGTGTGGCGTGCCCGCTCCTCCACCCGCGCCGGCGCGTTGGCCGTCGGAGTGCTCGCCGTCTACGCATGGTCACTGCTGTCGATGCTCACCACGCTGGTCGGCACGACGCTGTTGTCGTTCCGGCTGCAACCGCCGCTGACGGTGCTGCTGGCCGCGGCGGGTGCCTTCGGCTTCATCGAGGTCACGCTGGCGATCGCGCAGCGGTACCAGCCGGAAACCGCCAGACGCGTCGTCGCCGCCGCCGCGACCCTCGGCACCATCGGTGCGTTGACGTTCAGCCAGGACATTCCGGACGTGCTGCGCTCCGACATCGTCGTGGCCTACACCGACACCGACGGAAACGGACAGCGGGCCGACCGCCGGCCGCCCGGCGCCGAGCGCTACTACCGCGAAATCGACGCAAGAATCCAGGAAGTGACGGGGGTGCCACGCAACGAAACCGTCGTTCTCACCGCGGACTACAGCTTTCTGTCGTACTACCCGTACTACGGGTTCCAGGGGCTGACGTCGCACTACGCCAACCCGCTTGCCCAATTCGAGAAGCGTGCCGACGCGATCGAGGGCTGGGCCACGCTGACCGACGCCGACCAGTTCGTCGACAACCTCGATTCGCTGCCGTGGAAAGCCCCGACCGTGTTCCTGATGCGCCGCGGGGCCGACGACACCTACACGTTGCGACTGGCGTCGGACGTGTACCCCAACCAGCCCAATGTGCGGCGCTACCACGTCGCCCTCGATGAGGCGTTGTTCGACGATCCCCGCTTCGAAGTGTCGGACATCGGGCCGTTCGTGCTGGCCATTCGCGTGCCCAATTAGGATCAAGCCCCGTGACCGGACACGGGGCGACCGGGGCGAACCACCGGACCGCGCGAATCATCGCCATCGTCGCGGGTCTGGTCGGTGCGGCGCTGGCGCTCGCCACCCCCCTGCTACCGGTGACGCAGACGACCGCGCAGCTGAACTGGCCCCAGAACGGCGTACTGGCAAGCGTCGACGCACCGCTGATCGGCTACGTGGCCACCGACCTGACGATCACCGTGCCGTGCAGCACCGCGGCAGGTTTGGCCGGACCGCAGAACCGGACCCGCACCGTGCTGCTGTCCACGGTGCCCAAGCAGGCCCCCAAGGCGATCGACCGCGGACTGCTCATCGAGCGGGTCAACAACGACCTGCTCGTCATCGTCCGCAATACCCCCGTTGTCAGCGCACCGATGGACCAGGTGCTCAGCCCGGCCTGCCAGCGGCTCACGTTCACCGCCCGGGCCGACAAGGTGACGGGCGAATTCGTCGGCCTGGTGCAGGGACCCTCGAACAACCTCGACGACGACCCCGGCGCACCCCTGCGCGGTGAGCGCGGCGGCTACGACTTCCGCCCCCAGATCGTCGGCGTCTTCACCGACCTGTCCGGTCCGGCGCCGCCCGGCCTGGAGTTCTCGGCGACGCTGGACACCCGGTACAGCAGCTCACCGACTCTGCTCAAAATGCTGGCCATGATCGTCGGCGTGGCGATGACCGTGGTCTCGCTGGTCGCCCTTCATCTTCTGGACACCGCCGACGGCAGACGGGTGAAACGTTTCCTTCCGCCGCGGTGGTGGTCGGTCAAACCGCTGGACGGTGTGGTCACCGCGGTTCTGGTGTGGTGGCACTTCGTCGGCGCCAACACCGCGGACGACGGCTATATCCTGACCATGGCGCGGGTATCCGAACACGCCGGATACATGGCGAACTACTACCGATGGTTCGGCACCCCCGAGGCGCCGTTCGGGTGGTACTACGACCTGCTGGCGTTGTGGGCGCATGTCAGCACCACCAGCGTGTGGATGCGGCTACCCACACTCGCGATGGCGCTGGCGTGCTGGTGGGTGATCAGTCGTGAGGTACTGCCGCGGCTGGGCCGGTCCGTCAAGACCAGCCAGGCCGCGGCGTGGACGGCGGCGGGGTTGTTCCTCGCGTTCTGGCTGCCGCTGAACAACGGGCTGCGCCCGGAACCCATCATCGCGCTCGGCATCCTGCTCACCTGGTGCTCGGTGGAGCGCGGGGTGGCCACCAGCCGGTTGCTGCCGGTGGCGATCGCCATCATCATCGGGGCGCTCACGCTGTTCTCCGGACCGACAGGCATCGCCGCGGTCGGAGCGCTGCTGGTCGCCGTCGGGCCATTGAAAACCATTGTGGCCGCCCATACTTCGCGATTCGGGTACCTGGCTCTGCTCGCCCCGGTCCTCGCGGCGGCCACGGTGACGATCATCCTCATCTTCCGCGATCAGACGTTGATCGGCGAGCTGCAGGCCAACACGTTCAAGTCGGCCGTCGGCCCGAGCCTGAGCTGGTTCGACGAGCACATCAGATACGAGCGGCTGTTCACCACCAGTCCCGACGGCTCGGTCGCCCGGCGGTTCGCGGTGCTCACCCTTCTGCTGACCCTCGCGGTGTCGGTGGCGATGTCCTTGCGCAAGTATCGGATTCCCGGCACCGCGCTGGGACCCAGCCGCCGCATCATCGGCATCACGGTCATCTCGTTCCTCGCGCTGATGTTCACCCCGACCAAGTGGACCCACCACTTCGGCGTCTTCGCCGGACTGGCCGGATCGCTCGGCGCGTTGGCCGCGGTCGCCGTCACCGCAGTCGCGATGCGCTCGCGCCGCAACCGGTCCGTGTTCGCCGCCGCGGTGCTGTTCGTGATGGCGCTGTCGTTCGCCACCGTGAACGGGTGGTGGTATGTCTCCAATTTCGGCGTGCCGTGGAGCAACCAGTTCCCCGAGTGGAGGTTCGGTTTCACCACACTGCTGCTCGGACTCTCGCTCGTCGCGCTGCTACTTGCGGCGTGGTTCCACTTCTCCGGGCGCGATGTGTCGCCACCGGGCCCGCCGACTCGCAACCAGCGTATTGTCCAGGCCCCGTTGGCGATTGCGACATGGGCGCTCGTCGTGTTCGAGGTGCTGTCGCTGACCCTGGCGATGATCGATCAGTATCCGGCCTGGAGCGTCGGGCGGTCCAATCTCGAGGCGGTCGCAGGCAAGACGTGCGGCATGGCGGAGGACGTGCTCGTCGAGCAGGATCCGAACGGAGCCATGCTTACCCCGGTTGACGGCTCGGTCGGGGATGCGCTCGGCGCGGTGACCGAAGAGGGCTTCGGGCCCAACGGAATACCGTCCGACGTGTCCGCCGACGAGGTGGCCAATGGCCCCGGCACCGCCACCAACTTCGCCGACACACCGGAGGCGGACGAGACCGCGGGCGAGGCCGGCACCGAGGGCGGCACCACCGCCGCGGCGGGCGTCAACGGCTCACGGGCCCGCCTGCCCTACGGCCTCGACCCGGCGACCACGCCGGTGCTGGGCAGCTGGCGCAGCGGCACCCAACAACCGGCGGTGCTGCGCTCAGCGTGGTACCGCCTGCCGCCCCGCGACGACGCCGGGCCGTTGCTCGTGGTCGCCGCCGCCGGACGCTTCGACACGGGCGAGGTCACCCTGCAGTGGGCCGATGATGCACAGGCGGCCGCGGATAAGCCCGGCGGCGGCGTCGGGTTCGGCGACGTCGGCGCGGTGCCCGCCTGGCGCAACCTGCGCGTTCCCATGGCCGACATCCCGGACGACGCCACCCAGGTGCGGCTCGTCGCGACCGACGACGATCTCAACCCGCAGCACTGGATCGCACTCACCCCGCCGCGCATCCCACAACTGCGCACGCTGGCCGACGTCGTCGGCACCCAGGATCCGGTGTTGCTGGACTGGCTGGTGGGCCTCGCGTTCCCGTGCCAGCGCCCATTCGGCCACCAGTACGGCGTCGCGGAGGTGCCGAAGTGGCGGATCCTGCCCGACCGGTTCGGCGCCGAGGCCAATTCACCCGTGATGGACTACCTCGGCGGCGGACCGCTCGGCATCACGGAACTGCTGGTACGAGCCACCACCGTACCGAGCTATCTGAAGGACGACTGGTTCCGCGACTGGGGTGCGCTGCAGCAGCTCACGCCGTGGTATCCGAACGCGGCGCCGGCGAGGCTGGGACTGGGATCTGCGACGCGCAGCGGGCTGTGGAGCCCGACACCGCTCCGGCTGTCCTAGCGCGGTCGACTGTGAATCTCACGACGCTCGCGGCCGTTTTTCGTCGCCACATTCACACTCGCGGGTAGTGACGCGGCCCTGTATCGCAGGGGCGCCCATCTACGTCGAATACCATCGAGCCTCGTGCCACGCGTCGAACAAGAGCGGACCCACCGGTTCGCACGCCTTGTCGCCGTCGTCGCAGGTATCGCCGGAGTGCTGCTGTGCGGTCTGGTTCCCCTGCTGCCGGTCAAGCAGACCACCGCCACCATCCTGTGGCCTCAGGCATCGGGTCCCGACGGTCTGATCACCGACATCACCGCGCCGCTGGTGTCGGGCGCACCGCTGGCCCTCGACATCTCGATTCCCTGCCAGGCCGTCGCCACCCTGCCCCCGGCGGGCGGCCTGGTGGTGTCGACGGTGCCACCGAACGGTATCGACGCCAGCCGTAACGGCCTGTTCGTCCGTGCCACCTCCGACATCGTGGTGGTGGCGGTGCGCGATTCCGTCGCCGCGGTCGCGCCCCGGGCCGCGGTCGCATCCGGCGCGTGCAGCACACTTCATCTCTGGGCCAACCCCGGCGAGGTCGGCGCCGACTTCATCGGCATCCCCGGAGCGGCGGGCACCCTTTCGGCCGAGAAGAAGCCGCAGGTCGCAGGCGTCTTCACCGATCTGAAGGTGGCGGCGCAGACGGGTCTCTCGGGGAAGATCGACATCGACACCCGCTTCATCACCACACCGACACTCCTCAAGCTGGCCCTGATGGTGCTCGGGGTGGCCGCCGTGATCGCCTCGATGGTGGCGATGGCCGTGCTCGACCGGCGCCGGAGCCGCCCCGGCGGCGACTGGGGGCACCTCCCGCTTGCGGGGGACAGGCCTGAGTCACGGCGGCGTTTTCTTCTAGCGTGGCGGCGATTCTGGCGGGTGGGTTTCGCCACCTGGCTTGCCGACATAGGCGTCGTCGGGACGCTTCTGCTGTGGCACATGATCGGCGCGCTGTCGTCGGACGACGGCTACAACCTGACCATTGCGAGGGTGTCCGCCGACGCCGGCTACACCGCGAACTACTACCGCTTCTTCGGCGCCACCGAGGCCCCGTTCGACTGGTATCAATCCGTGCTCGCACATCTCGCGGCGATCAGCACCGCCAGCGTGTGGATGCGCATTCCGGCCACCCTTGCCGGTATCGGCGCCTGGCTGATCCTGAGCCGCTGGGTGCTGCCAAGGCTGGGCAGGCGGCTTGCGGGCAACCGTGTCACCGTCTGGACGGCGGCAGCGGTGTTCCTGGCAGCCTGGCTGCCGTTCAACAACGGGCTACGCCCTGAGCCGCTGATCGCGTTCGGCGTGATCGCCGGGTGGGCGCTCGTCGAATACGCGATCGCCACCAGGCGCCTGCTGCCCTACGCGGTTGCCATCGTGGTGGCCGCATTCTCTGTGACGCTGGCGCCGCAGGGGCTGATCGCGGTGGCACCACTGCTCGTCGGTGCCCGCGCCGTGGCACGGATCATCCGCAGCCGCCGAGCCGTCGACGGTTTGGTCGCTCCGCTGGCCACCCTGTTCTCTTCGGCGGCGCTGATCTTCGTGATCGTGTTCCGTGACCAGACGCTGGCCACGGTCGCCGAGTCGGCTCGCATCAAATATGTTGTCGGCCCGACCATCGCCTGGTATCAGGACTTCCTGCGCTACTACTTCCTCACCGTCGAGGACAGCGTCGACTCGTCGATGACGCGTCGCTTCGCGGTGCTGGTGCTGCTGCTGTGCCTGTTCGGCATGCTGACAGTCCTGTTGCGCCGCAGCGCAGTACCCGGGATGGCGCGGGGACCGGTCTGGCGGCTGATCGGCACGACCGCCGTCGGGCTTCTGCTGCTCACCTTCACGCCGACGAAATGGGCCGTGCAGTTCGGTGTGTTCGCTGCCCTCGCAGGTGCGCTGGGCGCAGTCACCGCCTTCTCGTTCGCCAGGGTCGGACTGCACAGCCGGCGCAACGTCGCGCTGTATGTGACCGCGTTGCTGTTCGTATTGGCCTGGGCGACATCGGGTATCAACGGCTGGTTCTACGTCGGCAACTACGGGGTGCCGTGGTTCGACAAACAGCCGGTGATCGCCGGCTTCCCGGTCCTGACCATCTTCCTGGTGCTGGCGATTCTGACGGGTCTGCTCGCCGGTTGGTTGCACTTCCGCATGGATTACACCGGTCACACCGAGGTCGCCAACACCGGCCGCAACCGCGCCCTGGCCTCGACACCGCTGCTGGTGGTCGCGGTCATCATGGTCGTGCTCGAAGTCGGTTCGCTGGCCAAGGGGGCCGCCCAGCGCTACCCCATGTACACCACCGCGAAAGCCAACGCCGCCGCGCTGATGTCGGGTCTGGCCTCCACCAGCTGCGCGATGGCCGATGACGTTCTCGTTGAAGCAGACACCAATGCCGGTATGCTGCAACCGGTTCCGGGGCAACGCGTCGGCGAGTACGGCCCACTCGGCGGGGCTGATCCCGTCGGGTTCACGCCGAACGGCGTCAGCGACACCCTCGAGCCCGCCGAGCCCGTCACCGCCAACCCCGGCCTGGTGAACTCCGACGGCTCCCCCAACGAACCGAACGTCGGTATCGGCTATGCGGCGGGCACCGGCGGCGGCTACGGACCCGTCGGCGTCAACGGATCGAACGCCTTCCTTCCGTTCGGCCTCGACCCCAAGCGCACTCCCGTGATGGGCAGCTACGACGAGCCCGGATCACAAGAGGGCGGGGTTGCGGCAAAGGTCACTTCGGCGTGGTATCAACTGCCGCCACGGACACCAGACCGGCCTCTGGTGACGGTCGCCGCTGCGGGCGCCATCTGGTATTACGAAGAGGACGGCTCGTTCAACTACGGCCAGTCGCTGAAACTGCAGTGGGGAGTGCACCGGCCCGACGGCAGCTACCAGGCGCTCGGTGATGTGCAGCCCATCGACATTTTCCCCCAGAAGGCTTGGCGCAATTTGCGTTTCCCGCTTGCCTGGGCGCCGCCGGAGGCCAACGTCGCGCGCATCGTCGCCGACGACCCGAACCTGTCCACCGACCAGTGGTTCGCGTTCACCCCGCCGCGAGTGCCCGTGCTCGAGACCGCGCAACAACTCCTGGGGTCGCAGACGCCGGTGATGCTCGACATCGCGACCGCGGCGAACTTCCCCTGCCAGCGGCCGTTCTCCGAGCATCTGGGCGTCGCCGAGTTGCCGGAGTACCGCATCCAGCCCAACTTCAAGCAGATGGTGTCGTCGTCGAACATGTGGCAGTCCGCGCAGGACGGCGGCCCGTTCCTCTTCATCCAGGCTCTGCTTCGCACGACCGCGGTTCCGAGCTATCTGCGTGACGACTGGTATCGCGACTGGGGTTCGATCGAGCGCTACGACCGGGTGGTACCGGCTTCGCGGGCACCCGACGCCGATATCCAACAGGGCACGATGCGCGTCTTCGGATGGAGCCGCAACGGACCGATCAGGGCCTGCCATGACAGAAGCCATGACAGACGTGAGAATCGCGCGTTGGGTGGCGACGATCGCCGGGCTCATCGGCTTCGTGCTCTCGGTCGCCACCCCGCTGCTGCCGGTGGTGCAGACCACCGCGACGCTGAACTGGCCACAGGCGGGGCAACTCAACAACGTGACGTCCCCGCTGATCTCGCTGACACCCGTGTCGATGACGGCGACGGTGCCCTGCGAGGTCATCCGGTCGATGCCGCCGCGGGGCGGGATGGTGCTCGGCACCGCACCCAAGAACGGCAAGCAGGCGGCGTTGCAGTCGTTGTTCGTCACCGTCACCGCCCAGCGTGTCGACATCACCGACCGCAACGTCGTCGTCGCCAGCGTGCCGCGGGCGCGGGTGGCATCCCCCGACTGCCAGCGCATCGAGATCACCTCCTCGGAGGCGGGTACGTTCGCGACCTTCGTCGGTCTGCGCAAACCCGATGGCACCGACCAGTACACCGGTTTCGTCGACCCCAACCTTCGACCCCAGGTCGTCGGCGTGTTCACCGACCTGACGGGGCCGGCACCGCCCGGCCTGTCGGTGTCCGCGGTCATCGATACCCGGTTCACCACGTCGCCAACGGCTTTGAAGCTTTCAGCGATGGTGCTTGCGATGGTCGCCACGATCATCGCCCTGGGCGCGCTGTGGCGGTTGGACCAGGTCGACGGCAGGCGGATGCGGCGCGTCATACCGTCGAGGTGGCGGACGTTGCACGCCACCGATGTGGTGGTGGTGGGTGGGTTCCTGCTGTGGCACATCATCGGCGCGAACTCGTCCGACGACGGTTACCAGCTCCAGATGGCACGCATCGCCGGACATGCCGGCTACATGTCGAACTACTTCAGATGGTTCGGCAGTCCCGAGGATCCGTTCGGCTGGTACTACAACCTGCTCGCGCTGATGACCAGTGTCAGCGACTCCAGCATTTGGATCCGGCTGCCCGACCTGGTGTGCGGAATCGTGTGCTGGCTCTTGCTGTCCCGCGAGGTGTTGCCGCGTCTCGGCCCGGCGGTGGTGTCCAGCCGGGCGGCGGTGTGGGCAGCCGGCCTGGTTCTACTCGCCGCCTGGATGCCGTTCAACAACGGCCTGCGGCCCGAGGGACAGATCGCCACCGGCGCGCTCATCACCTACGTCCTGATCGAACGCGCCATCGCCTCGGGACGGATGACACCGGCGGCGCTGGCCACGTTGACCGCCGCCTTCACGTTGGGAATCCAGCCGACCGGACTCATCGCCGTTGCGGCGCTGCTCGCGGGCGGCAGGCCGATTCTGCGAATCCTGGTGCGCAGGCATCGTCTCGTCGGCACCTGGCCGCTGGTGGCGCCGATGCTCGCGGCGGGAACCGTGATCCTGACGGTCGTCTTCGCCGACCAGACGATCGCAACCGTGTTGGAGGCCACCAGGGTCCGCACCGCCGTCGGGCCTGCACAGGAGTGGTGGACCGAGAACCTGCGCTACTACTACCTGATATTGCCGACGGTCGACGGGTCGCTGTCGCGGCGATTCGGGTTCCTGATGACTGCCCTGGCACTGTTCGCCTCGCTGTTCATCCTGTTGCGGCGCAAGCGCGTTCCCGGTGTGGCGCGCGGGCCCGCGTGGCGGCTCATCGGCACGATCTTCGGCACGATCTTCTTCCTGCAGTTCGCCCCAACCAAGTGGGTGCACCACTTCGGTCTGTTCGCCGCCGTGGGCGCGGCGATGGCGGCCCTTGCCACCGTGCTGGTGTCGCGGACGGTGCTGCGCGCCTCGCGCAACCGGATGGCGGTCGTGGCGGCCGTACTGTTCCTGCTCGCACTGTGTTTCGCGACCACCAACGGGTGGTGGTATGTGTCCAGCTACGGCGTCCCGTTCAACAACGCGATGCCGAAGATCGGGCCCATCACCGTCAGCACGATCTTCTTCGCGCTGTTCGCCCTCGCGGCGATCTGGGCGACCTTCCTGCACTTCGCGGACCGCCGTTGGGGTGAGGATCGCGTGACACGGGCCATCACGGCCGCGCCGATTCCGGTCGCGGCGGGATTCATGGTGCTCGTGTTCGTGGGATCGATGCTGACCGGTGTCGTGCGCCAGTACCCGACGTACTCCAACGCGTGGGCCAATCTCCGTGCCTTCACCGGCGGCTGCGGTCTGGCCGACGACGTTCTGGTGGAACCCGATCCGAACGACGGCTATCTGAAGCCGCTGCCCGGTGACTTCGGTCCACTGGGACCCCTTGGAGGCGTCGGTTCCACCGGATTCACTCCCAACGGCGTGCCGGAAAAGATTGTCGCCGAGACGATCCGGATGAACCTGCCGATGCCCGGCACCGACTACGACTGGGATCAGCCGACCAAGCGCAAGACACCGGGCGTCAACGGCTCGACCGTCCCGCTGCCGTACGGCCTTGACCCCGCAAAGGTTCCGTTGGCGGGCAGCTACGTCCAGGGACCTCAACAGGAGAGCCGGCTGACATCCGCGTGGTATCAACTACCGCCCCGTGAGGATGCGCACCCCCTTGTGGTCGTCACGGCCGCGGGCACCGTCACCGGCGACAGCGTGTTCAACGGACGGAGCGAGGGGCAGACGGTCGAACTGGAGTACGCGCTCGCCGGACCCGACGGCGCACCAGTACCCGCGGGCCGACTGGTCCCCTACGACCTCGGTCCTGCCCCGTCGTGGCGCAACCTGCGATTCCCCCGTGACCAGATTCCTGCAGATGTCGTCGCGGTACGCGTTGTGGCCGAGGATGTTTCGCTAACACCTGGCGACTGGATCGCCCTCACCCCGCCGCGGGTGCCGGAGCTGCGGTCGGTGCAGGAGTACGTCGGGTCGCAACAGCCGGTGCTGATGGACTGGGCGGTCGGGATGGCGTTCCCGTGCCAGCAGCCGATGCTGCACGCCAACGGCGTCACCGAAGTCCCCAAGTTCCGGATCACGCCGGACTACAACGCCAAGCGCAAGGACACCGATACCTGGGAGGACGGTCTCAACGGCGGTCTGCTCGGCATCAGCGACCTGCTCCTGCGCGCCCATGTCATGGCGACGTACCTGTCCAAGGACTGGGGCCGAGACTGGGGTTCGCTGCGCAAGTTCGACACAATCGTCGACGCCGAGGTGGCACAGCTCGATCTCGGCACCGCCACCCGCAGCGGGCTGTACTCACCCGGACACATCAGGATCAAGCCGTGACATCGGCGGCCATCCGACTCGGCGACGCCACGCTCACACGCGTCATCGAGACCCAGGTCGACAACCTGCCGTTCGAGATCTTTCCCCATACACCGCAGGAGATCTGGCCCGCGCAGAGCGAGTTCACCCCGACGTACTGGAACGACGGTGGCTGGCGCATCGCCATGCAGACCTGGGTCGTCGAGGTGGACGGGTTGACCGTGCTCGTCGACACCGGCGCAGGTAACGACAAGGCACGGCCGCGGTTGGCGATTCTCGATCACCTGCAGACCGACTTCCTCGAGGCGCTCCGGCATGCCGGTTTCGCCCCTGCTGATGTCGACGTCGTCGTGAACACCCACCTGCACTTCGACCACGTCGGGTGGAACACGATGCTCGACGGCCAGTCGTGGGTACCGACGTTCCCCAACGCCCGCTACCTGGTTTCAGAACCCGACTATCGGCACTTCTGTCCCGACGGTCCGGCGCAGACCTCGACCCCGCAGTCGGAAGAAGATGAAGCGGTACAGCAGCAGGCCCGAACAGTGTTCGCGGACAGTGTGTCTCCGGTGCAGGAGCAGATCGAGTTGTGGTCCGGCGATCACCAGCTCAGTGAATCGCTGTGGCTGCGGCCCGCGCCCGGTCACACACCGGGCGCCTCGGTGGTATGGCTCGACGCGGGCAAGCCCGCCGTCTTCGTCGGCGACCTGACGCACTGCCCGATGCAATTGAGCCGACCGAGCGATCCGTGCGCTTGGGACGAGGACTTCGACGCGGCGGCGACGACACGCAGACGAGTACTGACCGAGGCGTCCCGGCGCCGCGCCGCGGTGATTCCCGCACACTATCCGGGGCACGGTGGCGCGACAGTCGTCGCGCGCGGGGACGCCTTCATGGTCGACGACTGGCTGGAGTTCCCGCCGATCTGAGCTACGGTGACGGCGTCGTCGACGCGTTGCCCTGCAGAATGTCACTGTGGCAGTCGACTTGCGACTGCCCGGTCTGCTCCATGCAGACCAGCACGGGTTGCTGACTCTCCGAGGGAAGGACCTGATCGTTTGGGCCCGGAGTGACTGTGGGACTGGAGATCTCACCGGGATACGTCGACCATATCGATGCGTCGGTCGTCGCGAGATGCGCGCAGTATGCCGGTGCACCGGTCTCGGTGACACCGGCTTCCCCCAACGTCGTGCAGTTCGCGCCCACGACAACCACCGGCAGAGCGACGGTCCCCGGCGGCGTAGGCACCGGCGCCGAGGTGCTCGGCCCCGGCGGCTTGGCCTCCGCAGGGCGCTCGCGGTCCCGTGCGAACACCACGAAAGCGACTGCCGCGACGGCGATCACCACTAACGCGAATGATTGCGGCCAGCACGAAAGGGCGCCGATAGCCGGCCCCGGGTCTGGCGTGCCGCGGCCCCGAAGCAGGACCGGATGTCAGACCCGATACGGGACCCGATGACGACTGCGCGAACATCGTCGGCTCCGATTGGCCGATGTCGCCCGACCCCGGACCGGACCACTGCAGGCCGGAACCGGAGATCGTGGTGTCGGTCCGATGTGCAAGCGCACGTGCGAAATCGATGCACTTGTCGTACCGATCGTGCGGCGACTTCGCGAGTGCCTTGGTGAAAGCCGGTCCGAGATTGGACAATTCGGGCCGTCGGGTGCCGATCGCCGGCGGATCACCTGTCAGGTGCTGGCTGATGACGACCGCGGGATTGGTGTGCGCAAACGGCGGGGTTCCGGTCAGCAGCTGAAAAGCCGTCGCCGCCAACGCATACTGGTCGGCCCGGCCGTCGATACCCTCGCCCATGAGCTGCTCCGGCGCGGCGTATGCGACGGTCCCGACCGTCATGTTGGTACCGGTCAGGTTGGTCGTGTCGCCGATGCGCCTGGCGATACCGAAATCGGCGAGCATGATTCGCTCGCTGCCACTTCCCGGGTTGGCCACCAGGATGTTCGCGGGCTTGACATCACGGTGGAGCAGTCCTCGATCGTGGGCGTAGTCGAGTGCACCGGCGACGGCAGTGATGATGCGCACGACGTCATCGGCAGGCATGCCGTCCGGGTAGCTCTCCGTCAGGAGGCGGTGCGTATCGGTGCCCTCGACGTAGTCCATCGAGATCCAGAGCCGGCCGTCGACGTCGCCACGGTCGTGCACCTCGACGATGTGCTGGTGCCACAGTGTGGCCGCGATATCGGCCTCCCGGTTGAAGCGCTCCCGGTACTCGCTATCGGCGCAGACGGTCGTCGAGAGCACCTTCAGCGCGTCATAGCGCGGCAGCCGGGGATGCTGGGCCAGGTACACCTCGCCCATGCCACCGGCGCCGAGTGAGCGCACGATGGTGTACCCGGCGATCTCCGTTCCGTCCGCGAGCGGCATGGCCGAATAGTAGTGGTCCGGACCGAAGACCTCAGTGCGGAGTGCCCAGGTAGGGGAACTCCGCCAGGGTGTCCGTATGCGGACTCAACCCGCTGGGCGGGCATTCGCCCTTGGTCAGGAAGGCCAGCCGGTAGTCGATGACGTCGTCTGTGAACACTCGGCCGTTCGGGTATTTGGCGGGTTTGGCCGGGTTGAACGTCAGCATGTCGGGCAGGGTGCCCTCCCGGTCGATCGCGGCTATCGCCTGCTCGCGCGAGTAGCCGCCGGTGTGTCCCATCAGGTGGACGAACTGCTCGATCCAGCGCTCCCGGTCCCGCACCGGCTCACTGGCGTTGTACTCCAGCTTGGTGTCGTCGGTGTTGAAGAAGCTGCTCACCGAGGGGTGGCCCGCGCGATCGACGTGGTCGAGCTTTCCGTCGACCCGAAGGCTGCAGCGGCCCCAGATGCGGATGTCGGGATCGGCACCCAGATAGTTGGTCGGCAGTTCCAGAACGGTGGAGAACACGTTGGCGGTGGTGTTGGAATCCTGGCCGGTCCACGGCGATTTCCCGTCGAGTTCCGCAAGGTGGGGTGAGGTGAAGTTCCGCGTTCCGGAGATGTCGAAAAGATTCTTGATGCCGTCGTAGTCGAAGAAGAACGCATCGCTGCGCGCACCCGCGAAGAACGTGAAGCCGCCCGATTCGTGAACGTCGGGAGTCTTACCGAACGACACATCGACAGCATCGAAGATCTTCTCGCCCACGGCTTCTGGCTCCTTGGCTTCATCGCCGTGGGCGAGGTAGACGTCGACGGTCTGCCTGCCATTCTGCGGGGTGGAGAAGACGTAGCTGAATGCGATGTCGTTCTGTAGATCGCCGTCGTTGTCGATGGCGAGGCGGTAGATGGCGTCGGGGTGCAGGGCGTCGGCATTCGGATTGGCGTTGAGAATCAGAACGGTGCGCGCCGAGTCCGCGGGCGATTGAAACGCGTAGAGATCGCATAGATCGAGCCGTTGGTCCCCGAGAGGAGGTCCAAGACTCAGGCCGGTGAAGTGGTTAGACACCAGCCGATTATCCGCGATCAGATCGGGGTGAGACCGTGCTTTCGCTGCACGCGATCCCACTTCTGCTTGTCGCGCAGCAATCGCATCGACTTACGCAGCAATAAACGGGTTTCGTGCGGCTGGATCACCGCGTCGATGTAACCGCGCTCGGCGGCGATCCACGGTGTGGCCATATTGAGGTTGTAGCCCTCGATGAAGTCGGCGCGGATCTTCTGCACTTCCGGCGCTTTGGGATCCGGGAATCGCTTGACCAACAATTGCGCCGCACCCTCGGCGCCGATCACCGCGATGCGCGCCGTCGGCCACGCGAAGTTGAGGTCGGCGGCCAGCTGCTTGGACCCCATCACCGCGTACCCACCGCCGTAGGCTTTGCGGACGATGACCGTCATCTTCGGCACGTCGGCCTCCACCAGCGCGTTGAAGAACCGGCCGCCGCGCTTGATGATGCCGCCCTTCTCCTGTTCGACACCGGGCAGTGCACCCGGGGTGTCGACCACGAAAACCAAAGGCGTGTTGTAGGAGTCGCAGAATCGGATGAACGCCGTGGCCTTATCCGAGGCTTCGGTGTCGATCGCGCCCGACAGGTACATGGGCTGGTTGGCGATGACGCCGACGGGTCGGCCGTCAATCCGGGCGAAGGCGGTGATCATCGCCTGTCCGCGTTGCTCGCCGACTTCGAAAACGTCGCCGTCGTCGAAGATCCGCAGCAGGATTTCCATCATGTCGTAGGCCTGGTTGTCCGCATCCGGCACGATCGCATCGAGCTCGTAATCGTGCGGCGTCAGCTCAGGCTCCATACCCGGGTTGACGATCGGCGGATCGTCAAATGTGTTGGAGGGCAGGAAGCTGAGGTAATCGCGGACGTAGGCGAACGCCGCCTCCTCGGACTCGACCACCTGGTGGATGTTCCCGTAACGCGCCTGATTGTCGGCGCCGCCGAGTTCGTCGAGCGTGACGTCCTCACCGGTCACGTCCTTGATCACGTCGGGACCGGTGATGAACATGTAGCCCTGATCGCGCACGGCCACCACGAGGTCCGTCTGGATCGGCGAGTACACCGCGCCGCCCGCGCATGCGCCGAAGATCAGCGAGATCTCGGGCACCAGGCCGCGCAGCATCTCATGCCTGCGGCCCAGCTCGGCGTACCACGCCAGCGACGTGACCGCGTCCTGGATCCGCGCACCGGCGGAGTCGTTGATGCCGATGATCGGGCAACCGACCATCGCCACCCACTCCATCAGCTTGGCGACCTTGCGGCCGAACATCTCGCCGACCGAGCCCTGGAACACCGTCTGGTCGTGGCTGAAGACGCCGACTGGCCTGCCGTTGATGGTGGCGTGCCCGGTGACCACACCGTCGCCATAGAGCGCGTCGGGGTCCCCCGGCGTCTTGGCGAGCGCGCCGACCTCGAGGAAGCTGCCCGGGTCGACCAGCGAGTGGATGCGTGCGCGGGCACTCGGAATGCCCTTGCGCGCGCGCTTGGCGATGGCCTTCTCGCCACCGGGTTCCTTCGCCAGCTCCAGCTTTTCGTGGAGGTCGGCGAGCAGTTCCGCGGTGGTCTTGTTGGTCACTTCGCCTGCTTCTCCTGATCGCCTTGGCTGGCCTCGATTCGGTTCAGCGCCTCACTCATGTGTGCGCCGACCTTGGCAATGTACGGCTCATCGATCGCCTGGATATGTTCGCCCCCGATCTGCACGACCTCCAGATCGGACACGAACTCGCCCCAACCGCCGTCGGGCTTGCGGGTCCCGTAACGGGGTTCGAAGAAGATCGCGTCGTCGTGATAGCGGTCGGCCATGTACAGCGTGACCTTCCCGCCGTACGGCTTGATCTCGGCGGTGTCGATCGCCCGCTGGTCCAGATACGAGGTGCGCTGATGCTCGACGATGCCGCCCGGGATCTGCACCCCGGCCTGCGAGACGGCGTCGAGCACGAACTTCACCTGGCCCTCGTCGTCGAGTTCCTCGAGCTGCTCGTAGGGGATCGGGGGGACCTCGACGTTGAAAGTCCGTTCGGCGAAGCGGGCGTAGCGGTCCCACCGGGCGCGGGTCTCCTCCTTGGTCTGGGGGATCTCCTCACCCGGCCGCACGGCGTCGATGAGGCCGACGAACCGCACATCGGCTCCCGCCTGGCGCAGCCCGATGGCGCAGGCGTATGCGAGCACACCACCCAGCGACCAGCCGGCAAGCACGAACGGGCCATTGCCCTGTATCTCCATCAACTTCGGCACGTACTCGCGGGCCCGCTCTTCGATCGATCCCTCGACGCGCTCGATGCCGTACATCGGGGTGTCGGCGGGCAGACGCTTGAGCAGCGGCTCGTACACGACGGTCGACCCGCCGGCAGCGTGGAACACGAACACCGGGATCTTGTCCTGGCCCTCCTGCGGGGCGCGGATGATGCGGATGAACCCGTCGAGCTGGCCCGCCTCGAGATGCTCGCGCACGACCTCGGCGAGTCCCTCGATGGTGGACGCGGTCTTGACGGCCTCGGCCGTGATGGTGCCTTCGGCACGCTCGGTCAGCCGCTCGGCCACCTTGACCGCGGTGGCGTCGTCGATCGCGGGCAGCGCATTGAAGATGCCGCCGGGTGAGCGGCCCGTGACGATCGCCCACGTCGCGAACGTCACGCGTTCGGAGGCGTCGCGCGGCGGCACGTCGGCACCCAGCGCGGCGGTCACGGCTTCCTGGCTCAGAACGTGCGCAGCCAACGCGGCCGCACTCTGATCACTGTTCTGCCCGCGGGCCGGCCGGATTCGTGGGCGGCGGCGGAATCGCCGGGCCGCCGGGTTCGGTCGGGGGCGGTGGGATATCGGCGCCCGGGCGCTGCCATCCGCGTCGATGGCCCCGCCTTCTCGGCCAGCACGTCCTCGAGCTCGGCGACCGTCGTCGCGCCGCCCATCATCTGCGCCTGTTCGGCGGCGATCTCCTCGGCGGTCAGCGTCTTCTGATGCTCGGCGAGCTCGTCGACCTCGTCGCGGTGCTCGATCGCGTACTGGATCAGCTTCTCCACGGCGTACAGGTTGGCGTCGCGCACCGCGGTCAGCTGGATCGGCGGCAGGTCGAAGTCGTACTCGACCCGGTTCTTGATCCGCACCGCCATCAGGGAGTCCAGTCCGAGCTCGATCAGCGGCACCTCCCACGGCAGGTCCTCGGGCTCGTAACCCATTGCGCCGCCGACAATCGCGCCGAGTCGCGCAGCGATGCTCTCACCGGTGTCCGGCGACCATTTCGCGAAGCCGGCCGCAAGACCGGCGCCCGCGGTGAGGTTGTCCGACAGGATCTCGGCGTCGTCTGCGGCGTCCTCGGACCGGCTGCGCCTTCGAGGACCGGTGCGGCCGACGACCTGCTCGCCGTCGCCACCGACGCGACGCGGAAGGCAATGCGGCAGCGGCGCCTGCGCGGCTGACCACGGCGTCGTAGACCAGCGTGAACGACTCGTCGATACGCGCGTGCACCTGCACGCTGGCGCCGCCGGGGTGGCGGGTCAGCGTGGTCACCAGCCGGGCGCCCTCACCGGGCACCGCGCGTTGCTCCGAGGCCATCAGCTTGGAGTCCGGAAGAATCTGTGCTGCTGCGGCTTTCACCAGTCCCGCGAGGTCGGTCTGACCCTTCGGGACATATTCCCAGACGTGCCTGCCGTCGGGCATCGCGACGTGGTTGCCCGGCATCAGCACCGAACCGTCACCGGTGAACCGGGCCTCGAGCCAGTGCGGCTTGCGCCGGAAGCGGGTGGGCGGGATGTCGGCGTACTCGCCCTTGTCGAAGAGCGTTCGGAAGTCGAGGTCGTGGCCGTAGACGAACAGCTGGGCCATGGCCGTGGTCATCGAGTCGACCTCGTCCTGCTTACGCGCCAGCGTCCCGATCAACTGCGCGTCGTACAGCCCGGCGTCGGCGGTGGTCAGGCCCACCTGCATCAGCGCGACCGGATTCGGCGCCAGCTCAAGGAAAGTCGTGTGTCCGTTGTCGACGGCGTTGCGGATGCCGTGCGTGAAATAGACGCTGTGCCGCAAACCCTTCTTCCAGTAGTCCACATCGTGGATCGGTTCACCGCCCGGGCCGGATGTAGGCGCCTTCGTGCACTGTCGAGAAGTACCCGATGTTCAGCGGGTGCGGCTCGATACCCTGCAGCTCTGCCGCCAATTCCCCGAGCAGCGGATCCATCTGGGTGGTGTGGCTGGCGCCCTTGGTCTGGAACTTACGGGCGAACTTCCCCTCCGATTCGGCACGCGCGATGATCGCGTCCACCTGCTCGGGCGGACCACCGATGACCGTCTGCGTCGGTGCGGCGTACACGCACACCTCGAGGTCCTTGAAGTCGGCGAACACCGTCTCGATCTCGTCGGCGGAGTACTCCACCAACGCCATCAGCCGGATGTACTCGCCGAACAGCATCGCCTCGCCTTCACCCATGAGGTGCGCGCGGGAGCAGATCGTACGGGTGGCGTCGGCCAGCGACAGGCCGCCGGCGAAGTAGGCCGCTGCCGCTTCACCGAGCGACTGACCCACGACCGCACCAGGTTTCGCGCCGCTGGCCTTGAGCAGCTCACCCAGCGCGACCTGGATCGCGAAGATCACCGTCTGCGTCGTCTCGATGCCGTAGTCCTGCGCGTCGTCGAGGATCAGCTCGACAACGGAGTACCCGAGTTCGTCCTGCACATGGGCGTCCACCTTGTTGATCCACTCGGCGAACGTCTCGTTGCGCAGGTACAGGCTCTTGGCCATCTTGCGGTGCTGGGCGCCAAAACCGGCCAGCACCCATACGGGTCCGTTGGTGACGGGCCCGTCCGCGCTGAACACGCTCGGGTGCTGTTTACCGTCGGCGACCGCACGCAGACCCTTGATCGCCTCGTCGTGATCGTGGGCCAGTACGACGGCGCGGGAGCGGCCGTGATTGCGACGCGAGAGCGCGCGGCCGATGGACTCCAGCGACGATGCACGCCCCTCCGGGCTGTCGATCCAGTCGGCCAGCTCGGTGGCTGTCGCCTTCTTTCGGGATGTCAAGAATCCCGAGACCGCCAGCGGCACAAGCGGTGTGGGCTGTTCGCCGGATTCGTGTTCCTCGCGGGCGACCTCCAGCAGGCGCTTGGCCTCATCGGTCAGGCCGGGCAGTTCCGGTTCGTCATCGCCGACGGCGAGCGTGCGATGGCACATCGGCCTCGTCGTATTCATCGTCGTCTTCATCGTCGATGAACTCGCCGTACTCGTCCATCCGTACGCCGCCGACATACACGGCGTTGGCGTCGGACGCCGCGGCGGTGTCCTTCTCGGCCTCCGGTTCCGGTTCGGGTTCCACGAGATCGGACGGCAGCACCTCGCGCAGCACGAGGTGTGCGTTGGCGCCGCCGAAGCCGAAGCCGGAAACACCGCTGATGGCGTGTCCGCTGTAGCGGGGCCAATCGGTGGCGGTGTCGGCGACCTTCAGATGAATCGCGTCGAAATCGATGTACGGATTGGGACCGGCGTAGTTGATGGACGGCGGGATCTTGTCGTTGGCCAGCGCCAACGCCATCTTTGCGAGGCTGGCCGCACCGGCCGCCGACTCCAGATGCCCCACATTGGATTTCACGGCACCGAGGTAAGCGGGCTTGTCGGCGGACCTACCCCTGCCGACGACTCGTCCGAGCGCATCGGCCTCGATCGGGTCACCGAGAATGGTGCCGGTGCCGTGCGCCTCGATGTAGTCGACGTCGCGGGGGTTGATGCCCGCGTTCTTGTATGCCTTGCGCAGCACCTCGGCCTGGGCGTCCGGGTTAGGCGCCAGCATGCCGTTGGAGCGGCCGTCGTGATTGACTGCGCTGCCCGCGATCACGGCGATGATCTGGTCGCCGTCGCGCCGCGCGTCGGCAACCCGCTTGAGGACCAGCATGCCGCCGCCCTCGGAGCGCGCGTAGCCGTCGGCGTCGGCGGAAAAGGACTTGATCCGCCCGTCCGGTGCGAGCACACCGCCGACCTCGTCGAAGCCAACGGTCACCAGTGGCGTGATCAACGCGTTCACGCCGCCGACGAGGGCGACGTCGGCCTCACCCGTACGCAGCGCCTGCACACCCTGGTGCGCGGCGACCAGCGAACTGGAGCACGCGGTGTCGATGGCCACCGACGGACCGCGGAAGTCGTAGAAGTACGACACCCGGTTGGCGATAATCGAGCTTGCGGTGCCGGTGATCGCGTACGGGTGCGCGATCGACGGGTCCGACATCGCCAGGAAGCTGTAGTCGTTGAGCGAGCTGCCGACATAGACGGCGACGTTCTGGCCGCGCAGGCTCGATGCCGGGATGTGGGCGTGTTCGAGTGCCTCCCAGGTCAATTCGAGCGCCATCCGCTGCTGCGGGTCGATGTTGTCGGCTTCCATCTTCGACAACGCGAAGAACTCGGCGTCGAAACCCTTGATGTCGGACAGGTAGCCGCCACGCGTGCGTGCCTTGGCGACGCGCTCGGCGATCCGCGGTTCGCCGAGGAATTCCTCCCAGCGCCCGTCCGGCAGATCGGTGATCGCATCGCGGCCTTCGAGCAGTGCCTGCCATGTCTGGGCCGGGGTGTTCATGTCACCGGGGAAGCGGGTGCCGATGCCGACGATGGCGATGTCGTCGACATCTGCTGACCGTGCCCAGTCGGTGTCGTCGTCGGACTGATCGAGTTCCGGCTCGCCCTCGACGATGACGTTCGCCAGCGACTCGATGGTGGGGTGCCGGAACGCCATGGTGGCCGTGACGACTACCCCGGTGTAGTCCTCGATATCGCTGGCCATCGCGACGGCGTCGCGGGAGGCCATGCCCAACTCGATGAGCGGCGCGCTCTCGTTGACTGCATCGGGTGACTGACCCGTTGCATTGGCCACCCAATTGCGCATCCAATCGCGGAGCTCGGGCACCGAGACGTCGGTCCTCGGAGCCGCCCCGGCGGCGACATCAGGGCTCGGAGCCGCCCCGGCGGCGACATCAGGGCTCGGAGCCGCCCCGGCGGCGACATCAGGGCTCGGAGCCGCTGGCGGCTCGGGTTGCTGTTGCGAATCGTCTTGTATCTCAGCCATATTCAGGGTTGTCAGTCGTCAGTCTGTTTCGTC
Organism: uncultured Actinomycetota bacterium; assembly: GCA_963843135.1. Classification (GTDB taxonomy): domain Bacteria; phylum Actinomycetota; class Actinomycetes; order Mycobacteriales; family Mycobacteriaceae; genus Mycobacterium. The sequence continues at coordinate 58,493 of CAWJJA010000008.1, read as the reverse complement.
GGGGAAATCGTTTGCGATCTTGCCGCTGCGCAGGCTGCCGTCCAGATACGCGGCGCGGCAGGCCCGTCGGCCGATCTTGCCGCTGGAGGTACGCGGGATCGCACCGGCCGAGGTGAGCACTACGTCGCGCACGGTGACGCCGTGTCGCACGGCGATGGCGGCGCGGATGTCATCGGTGATCGGGCCCATGTCCAGCTTGTGCGCGCCGGCGGCGCGCTCACCGACGATCACCAACTGCTCTGACGCGTCGTCGGGGTCACGCTTGAGACCCGCGTGCGCATTGTCGAACACCTCATCGGGCAGCTGGTTGGCGGGCACCGAGAACGCGGCGACGTATCCCACCCGCAGCGCCTTGGTCGACTCTTGTGCGGAGTATTCGAGGTCCTGCGGATAGTGGTTACGGCCGTCGACGATCACCAGATCCTTCACTCGGCCGGTGATGAACAACTCGCCATCGTGGTAGGCGCCTAGATCACCGGTGCGCACCCAGGTGGCGTCGTCGGTCGCGCCCTCGGCATGCGAGGGGTTGGTGCGCGACTTGAGGATGTTGTGAAAAGTTTCAGCGGTTTCGGCCTCCTTACCCCAATAGCCGGTGCCCATGTTCTGACCGCTGATCCAGACCTCGCCGATCTGTCCGTCGGGGAGCTCCGTGGCGGACTCGGCATCCACGATGACAGCCCACTCGGCGACGCCCACCTTGCCCGCGCCGGCCTGCGCCACGGCGCTCGGCGAATCGGGATCGACTTCGACGAAAGTGCCGGTGTTCAACGCATCGCGGTCGACCGAGATGATCTTCGGGTGATCGCCCATCGGGGTGGTCGACACGAACAGCGTCGCCTCTGCCAGACCGTACGACGGCTTGATCGCCTGCGGCTTGAACCCGTGCGGCGCGAACGCCTCGTTGAACCTGCGCACGGTGGCTGCGGAGATCGGCTCGCTGCCGTTGAGGATGCACTTGACCACGGACAGATCCAGCGGCGGTTCGTCGTCCCTGGGCAGACCCCGCGCCGCGGCGTGGTCGAATGCGAAGTTCGGGGCCACCGAGATCACCCCGCCGACGTCGTCGGGCTTGCGGGACATCTCCCGGATCCAGCGCCCTGGCCTGCGGACGAACGCCGCGGGGGTCATGAACGTGATGTAGTGCCCGAGCATCGGCGCCAGCATGGCCGTGATCAGCCCCATGTCGTGGAAGAACGGCAGCCACGACAGACCGCGGTCGCCCTCCTCGCCGTCGAGTGCCTCGATGATCTGGACGATGTTGGTGGCCAGGTTGAGGTGGGTGATCTGCACGCCGGTCGGGATTCGGGTCGACCCGGAGGTGTATTGCAGGTACGCGACCGTATCGGCGGCGACGTCGACCTGCTCCCAGGTGGAGCCGACCTCGACGGGCACCGCATCGACGGCGATGACGCGCGGACGCTCCTTGGCGGGCCTGCTGCGGAAGAACTTGCGGACACCTTCGGCCGACTCGGTGGTGGTCAGGATTGCCGACGGCCGGCAGTCGTCGAGCACGGCGTGCAGCCGGCCGACGTGACCGGGTTCCGAAGGGTCGAACAGCGGAACCGCAATGCGGCCCGAGTAGAGCGTCCCGTACATCGCGACCACATAGTGGAGGTTCTGCGGGCACAGGATCGCCACTCGGTCACCGGGTTCGGTGACCTGCTGCAGCCGCGCGGCCAGCGCGCGGTTGCGCGCACCGAAATCGGCCCAGTTGAGCTCGCGCACCACTCCGTCGCGTTCGACCGAGAAATCGAGGAACCGGTAGGCGACCTTGTCGCCACGGACCTTCGCCCACTTCTCGACGTGTCTGACCACGCTGCCGTTGTCGGGGAACTTGATCAGTCCGTCTTTCAGGAACGGGTTGTGAAACCCCATTCTCACTCTCCTGTCGAAGCCCACATCAGTCGGCGTGAGGTGTCGGGCGCCGGTTCACGAACGACCCCAAACCCCAAGATCGTACCGGGGAGTCGGCGCTCACCGGTTTAGGCGCTCTGACCAGTGCGTTCGGGATAGCCGGCTGATCTCGCTCTTAGTTATCTCTTAATGTTAAGCGACCGGTGGACGCAGTCCAAATCCCAGCGGTTACAGGTCAGCCATGTTTTGGGTGCGGAGCGTTATCGATCACACTCTGCGCCCAACCCAGTGTCCACTGCGGGGCAGAGGCACCATCAAGATTCCAGAATTGTGGCGTGTTATACATCGCGTGAATCGGTTGTCCCGCGCCGCCACTGAGCACCTCCAGCGTCTTGGGCAATTGGGTGATGTTGAACGCCGACTCCGGCGCCGAGCAGATCAGGTCGCCCGTCGCGCATATCTCATAGGTGCGGTTGTTGAGCATCCCGAATCCGCCCGACCGGGGGCCCGTCATGTCCAGACCGAGCTCGCCCAGCATCGGCACCTCGTCCAAGGTGATCTCGGCACCTTGTCCCGGTGCGTTGGTGCCGACGTCCTGGCCCACACCGGGCTGGCGGCGACCGTCGGCGATCAACGCCACCCCGAGAACCAGATCCTCGTCGACCGGGCCGCGGCCGTTGCCGATGTCGCTGGCAATGTCGCCGGCTATCACCGCGCCCTGCGAGAAGCCGATCAGCACGTAGCTGGTGAGCGGACAGCGGTTGTTCATGTCCGTCATGGCCCGCACCGCCGCATCGAAGCCTTCTGCGCGGCTCTCGTTGTAGGACATCTGCTTGTCGGCAGCGAACGGATTGTGGAACTGCGCGGTGTAGGGAACCGTGTAGATCTCGAGCCGGCCGGGGTCGAACTGCTGGCGAAGCGGGTTCGTGACGTTGAGAAGCAACGCGATCGGGAACTGGGTCGGGTTGAGCGGGTCGAGCTGCGGTGAGGACTCCCAGGTCCCGGGGATCGATATCGCCTGCACGTCGGGGCAGCTGGCGTCCTGGAACTCCGGCCGTGGCTTCTTACCCGTCGACGGTATGCCTCCCGGGGGCGCCGCGGTGGGCGGCACCGCACCCGGTGACGTATCCGGCGATCGCTGCCAGACCCAGACGAGAACTACGACCAGCACCACGACGAGGGAGACCGCCACCGCCGCGACGAGACCCAGGATGCGGTGACGTTTGCGCCGAGTGGACTTGGACATCGGTTTCTACTTGCTCCTCGCGTGCGGTGTTCTTCGTGCTCGTCGTAAGCGACTAGCAGAGTCGCTCGGTCGCGATGCGAATGTAGTCGGAGGTAGCCGAGTCGACGTCGGCGGTCGACGGCGTAATCGAGGATAGACGGCCATCGCGGACCTCACTTCGCACCAGCGGCAGCACGAAGTCCCAAACCGCCTGATCGTTCTGTTTGGCGGCGCGGGCCTGGCACACATAGGACCCGATCGACAACGCCGCAAGGTCGCTCGACGGCTTCACTCCGGCGGTGGTCAATGCGTCCAGATATTCGCGTTGTTGCGCCGTCACAACCAGCGCGTTCGACTGCCCGCCCGCCTGGAGGGGTCCCGGTGGCGCGCTGGGCTCGCCATGGGCGGTCGCCGTCTCGGACGTGGGCAGGCCGATGGTCGCCATGACGTCGTCGCCGGAGCATCCGGTCATCAACGTGGGGACCGAAGCTACCAATAGGGTTGTTGCTGAAGTTGCCAACCATCCCGAGCGCGGGGCCGAGCCGACCCTTCGCCATACCGATAGCTGCACGGTTCCAAGGTACCGGCTGATAGTCAGGGGAACCTGAGAGCGCGGGCCGCGGCCCGCCCCTTCACCGCCTACTTGATCGTGGCTACCAGGTCGCCCGACATCGCGGCGAGCTGCCCACTCCAGGCGCCCCAGTCGTTGCCCCCGGTGGCCGGGAAGTCGAAGTGGCCATTGTGGCCGCCGACGGAGCGGTAGTGCTGGTAGAACTCTTTGTTCGTGCCTGCGGCGATATCGCAGTAGCCGATCATCGCGGGCATATCGCAGGCGCCCGACGTCGGGCTGAACACCCACAAGCGGGTGTTGTTGTCCGAAAGTAGCTGCACATGGACGTTCGGCGAGTGCCACTTCCACCGGCCCAACTGTGGCAAGCCCCACATGTTGCGGGTGTCAACACCGCCGAATTGCTGCATACCGGCCGTGATGGCGCCGTCGACCCCGGTTCGCTCCGGGGCCAGGAATCCTGACAGGGATCCGGCGAAGCGGTACCGGTCCGGGTGGAAGGTCGCCATGGCCATCGCGCCGAACCCGCCCTGTGAGGCGCCGACGATGCCGTGACCGCCCGGCGCCAGGCCCTTGTTGGCGGCCAGGTAGTTCGGCAGCTCCGTCGCCAGGAACGTCTCCCACTGCTTGCTGCCGTCGGCCTCCCAGTTGGTGTACATGCTCCACGCGCCACTGGCGGGCGCGGCTATCGAGATGCCCTGGCCGCCGAGCGTGGCCATCGCGTTGCCCGCCGTCACCCAATTGCTGACGTCGGGGGCGGCGTTGAAGGCGTCGAGCAGGACGACGGCGTGCGGACCGCCGCCGGAGAATGCGACGGGGATGTCGCGGCCCATCGCGGCTGAGGGAACCATCAGCATTTCGACGTCGGCCCTGGCGGTCGGTGCCATCGATGTTCCTGCGGTCCACAAACCCGCAGCCAGCACCACCGTCAACACGATCCGGATTACGCCACGCATCAACTGCCCCACCTCACGCTCGTCGCTGTCTCCGCGCGAGAAGTCAATCACACCGGGATGACGGAGCGCTCCGGAAATGACCGACGGCGGCGACCCCCGAAGGATCGCCGCCGCCGACCACGTCGTTTCCCGTCGCTTCCGACGAGTGGGCTGATTAGCCGCCCGACTGCGTGGTCTCAAGCGATGCCGGCTGGGCGACAGGAGCATCTTCGGCAGGAGCCGGTCCCCCGATGGGGGTGGACGGCTGCGGCACGGCACCCAGCACACGCTGGATGTCGGGCTTCATCTGCTGCAGTTGCTGACCCCAGTACTCCCAGCTGTGCGTACCAGCCTCGGGGAAGTTGAACACGCCGTTCTTACCGCCTGCGGCGATGTAGTTCTCCTGGAACGTCTTGTTCGTCCGCAGCGTGAAGCTCTCGAGGAACTTCGCGTTGAAGTTGTCACCAGCCGCGACGCCGCTGCCGTTGATGTCGGCGGGCTTACCGTTGCCGCAGTACACCCAGATACGGGTGCCGTTGGCGACCAGTTGGTCGATGTTGACCATCGGATCGTTGCGCTTCCACGCCGGATCGCTCGACGGGCCCCACATGTCCTTGGACTTGTAGCCGCCCGCGTCACCCATCGAGGTGTTGACCAGCATCGGCCACCAGCCCTCGGACAGGTTCAGGAAGCCTGAAAGCGACGCGGCGTACTGGAACTGCTGCGGGTAATAGATCGACAGCGTCAGTGCGGCCGAACCGGCCATCGACAGACCAACCGCCGCATTGCGGTTGGGGTTGACGCCCTTGTTGGCCGCGAGGTAGGCCGGCAGTTCCTGGGTCAGGAACGTCTCCCACTTATAAGTGGAGCAGCCTGCCTTGCCGCAGGCCGGCGAGTACCAGTCGGAGTAGAAGCTCGACTGCCCACCGACCGGCATGATCGTGGCGAGACCGGAATCGACGTACCACTCGAATGCCGGGGTGTTGATGTCCCAGCCGTTGAAGTCATCCTGCGCACGCAGGCCGTCCAGCAGGTAGACGCCGGGCGCATTGGGCCCACCGTTTTGGAACTGAACCTTGATGTCATGTCCCATGCCTGCGGACGGAACCATCAGGTACTCGACCGGCAGACCCGGACGAGAGAAAGCCCCAGCAGTCGCCGAGCCACCGACCGCGCTGACGAGGGCGGGCAACACGGCGGCCGCGAAGGCCACAGCCGCGAGCCGGCGCACCCACGCGCCCCGGATTTTGCCAACGAACTTCATGCTTCTTCTATCCCATCTGTTGTATGCCGCACGCGGAACATGTCCCATGGACCCTGCCGCGTTGCCGTTGCAGTCAACCACAACTCGCTGTGGATGCTCCATTCGGCGTGTATTGTCCCTGGTCGCTCCTTAGCCTTCGAGGGTTGCGATCAGGTCTGGTTTGAGGGCTTGCAACTGCGCTCCCCAGTACGGCCACGCGTGGTTTCCCGCGGGCGGAAACTCGAAAGTCGCATTGTTGCCCCCGGCCTTTTCGTAGGCCGATCGGAAGTCCAGATTGCTTTTCAGAGCCATCGACTCGAGGCTGCTGGCGTTGAACGCCTGATTCGGATCCGCGTTCACGTCGAGCGGGGTCGCGCCGCCCGGTGCGCAGTAGATCCACAGGCGCGTGCCGTTGGCGACGATGCGCGAAACCTGGCGAATGGGGTCGTTGCGCTTCCAGGCGTTATCCCACGGAGCGCCCCACATGTTGTCGGCGTTGAAGCCGCCTGCGTCGATCATCGCGATGCGGATCGCCTGCTGCATGAATGTTGCCGACGGGTTCAGGAAGCCCGAAAGCGAGCCAGCGTAGCGGAATTGCTCCGGATGGTAGGCCGAAAGGATGAGCGCCGCACCGCCGGACATCGACAGACCGACGACGCCGTTTCCGGTCGTGGAGATCTGCTTGTTCGCGGCCAGCCACTCCGGGAGCTCGCTGGTGAGAAAGGTCTCCCATTTGTAGGTATAGGGCTGGTTGTTGAAATTCGACGGCGAATACCAGTCGCTGTAGAAACTGGACTGCCCGCCGACGGGCATGACGGTGGCGATGCCGGAGTCGAAGAACCAATCGAACGCCGCGGTCTCGACGTCCCACCCGTTGTAGTCGTCGCGCGCCCGCATGCCGTCGAGGAGATACACGGCCTTGGCGCCGGCCATGGCGGCCTGCGCCGGGGCGGGATTGATCGCAGGCTGGAACTGCACGCGAATATTGCGGCCCATCGACGTCGAGTACACGTCGAGGTACTCGACTGGAAGACCCTCTCGGGAGAACGCATTCGCCGTTGGTGTGACGTTGGACACAACAGTGATGGCAGGCATCGTCAGGACAGCGGCGCACGTCGCGATCGCGCGGCGAAGCCAGGTTCGCACAGCTCTTACCATCCGTTCATGCGTGAGGCGCTGGTTTTGATGTCGCCGCCGGTTCTGATGCGTGAACGGCGGTCCCCGCGACCTGTGTATCGCCTTACTCACGGGGCGCGTTACGGGTGGCTACGGCCCCGTCGCCGGCATTCCGGTGTAGGGCTCACCCGTCGACTCGGGCACATCCAGACCGCAGCGCTCGAGCTCGTAGCGCGGTACCCGATCGATCCGGTACTGCGTTAATTGGTACGCGTGTAGCAGATTCGACAGAAAACGGCGCGGACCCATCGGGCCGCGGACTGCGTTGAGCATCGCGTCGGTCGCCGGACACTCGAGCGCAACCTCAGCCTGTTTGATCCAGTCCTCGTCGAGGTAGGCGGGAATGAACGGGCGGGTCTTGAGGAACGGTCCCTCGGCCACCGCCCAGTCCGGGAACAGATTCTTGTCATGGCCGATGCGACCGTCGTCGAGGCGTGCGGTGTGCGCCGCCAGCGGATTGGCCAGTCCGATCTGGTCGATCACGCGGACATCGAGGCCGACGTTCATCCCCAGCATGCCGAGGTTGGTGAAAAACACTGTGTGCGGGCCATTTCGGAGTTTGTCCGGCGGTGCATCCGGTGGCGGCGGGATGGCGGGCACCACGTCCCACTGGTCATAGTTGCCTGACGGCAGTAGCAGGGCGCCATCAGGCGTGTTGTTCAATGCGGTCATCACCGCACGCATTCGTGGGTAGTCGAGGTAGTCGGCGGCGGTCAGAGGGTGCGGGTTGCCCGTCGCCTGTGAGTAGAACCGCCGCTCGTCGACGATTCCGCTGTACGTCACACGGGTGGCGTCGGCCCCCATACCACTCGAATTGGCAACCCACAGTGACCAACCGGCGATGGACACCCACAGCACGCTCGTGGCGCCGACGAACAAATAGCCTGCGCCACGGGCCATTCGGGCTCCGTCGGGCAGCACCAACGGAATCACCGCGATGGGGGCGAGCATGCAGAACAACGGCGTGAGCAGCACCCTGCCGTGCATGAAGTCGCCGCCCTGACGGATCCAGTAGAGCGCTTGCAGCAATCCGCTGACGAGCATGAAACCCACCACGGCCTGCGGGCTCTGCACCGTCCGTGCCAGCCACCGGTGGCCGGGCGTGACCGAGTGGCGGATCCCCCACGGGCGCCCACGCGTGACCATTACCACGACCGCCAGCCCGGCGAGCAGGATCGCGGGCGCCCACAGGAGATAGGGCGTATTGAAGTTCGCCAGGTACACGAAGCCTTGTGACCACTTGGCGCCCGAGGCGTCCTTGGCCAGCGCGGTGCCGGGAAACAGCAAGCCGTAGTAGCCCATTCGGAAGATCTCGTAGGCCACGGGCACCAGGCCGCCCGCGAGCACGATGAGTCCGCGGCGTCGCCAGTCGCGCGCGGCGATCAACATCATGACCAGCGCCAGCCCGCCGACCAACGCCAGCTCGGGCCGAACCAGCACACTCAGTCCGGCAACAAAAGCCAGTGTGGCGTCAAAGGATCGACTGACCACGCGTGGCTGCGGCGGCGGTCCGAATGGTTGCCTGCGGATGACCGGTGGGCCACCGCGTTTGACGGGCTGCGCGAATCCGACGGGCCCGATCGCACGCAACGCCTGCGACCAGCACACCATCATCCACCACAGCAGGCCGAGATACGCCAGCACCAAACCGTTTTCAAGCCCCGAGGTGGCGAAGTCACGAGCAGGCGGGACGGCGATGTAGACCAACGCACCCGCAGGCAGCATCAACGCCCGCCGTCGCTGCAGGCTCGGTGCGTACAGCCGCGCCGCCCCCAGCATGGCGAGCACGACGCCGAGCACGCTGAGCGTGAGCGCGAGGAACAGCGCCACGTACTCCATCCGCACGGGACCGCCGATCCACGCCCCGACGTAGATCAGGTAGGTCCATATGGTCGACGTGTTCGCCTCGACGCGCTCACCCGCGTTGAACACAGGGCCGTTACCCGCCAAGAGGTTTCGGACGGTCCGCAAGACAATCAGCCCGTCGTCGGCGATCCAGCGCCGCTCCCAGGCGCCCCAGCCGAACAGTGCCGCGACCACGATCACACTCGTCCAGAGACTTATCCGGACCGTGACGTCGTAGGGAAACGCCGGCAACCGCTTCAGCCGGTCACCGAGGTCGTCAATCCAGCCGCCACGGCCGGCGACGGAGAAGCGCACCCGCTCAGCTGAGGAAGACTGCGGCACCGAGAGTTCCGATCCATGCCACGGCGAGCAACTGCAGAACACGGTCGTTCAACACGATCTCCTCGGGCTCACCGGCCATCCCACCGTCGACGTCGACGGCGTAGCGCAGGATCGCAACCGTGATCGGGATGATGGTTATCGCGAACCATCCGGCGTTGGTGCCGTCCCTTTCGAACGCCCAGAGGCTGTAGCAGACCACCATCGCGGTCGCCGACAAGGTCCATACGAAGCGCAGATAAGAACTGGTGTAGCTCTCAAGTGACTTGCGGATCTTGGCGCCGGTGCGTTCTGCCAGCTGAAGTTCGGCGTATCGCTTACCTGCCGCCATGAACAGTGACCCGAACGCCATCACCAGCAGAAACCACTGCGACAACCGGACATCTGCTGCGACACCACCTGCAATGGCACGGATCAGAAAGCCGGACGAGACGATGCAGATGTCGATGACCGGCTGGTGCTTGAGACCGAAGCAATACGCCAGCTGGATCGCGATGTAGACGGCGATCACGATCGCCAGGTTGGGTGTCACCAGCCAGGAGATCGCCAACGACGCAACCCCGAGCACCACGGCCAGCGAGTAGGCCAGCCACTCGGGCACCACGCCCGCCGCGATCGGGCGGAACCGTTTGGTCGGGTGCGCCCGGTCCGCTTCGACGTCCCTGGCATCGTTGACCAGATAGATGCACGACGCGGCCAGACTGAACACCACGAACGCCAGCAGCACATGAACCAGCACGGCGCGGTAGTCGTAGGCGTAGCGGTCATCGCCGAGCGCGGCGACCGGGGCCAAGAACACCAGGACGTTCTTCACCCACTGTCGCGGCCGGAGCGCCTTGATGACCCCGGTGACGAGGTTGCGCGGTGGGCCCTTTTCCGGGACCGGTTCTTGACGCATCGGCGGTGCGCTCTCTGCACTGCTGTCACTCGAGATGCTCATCGGACTCCTTCGCCCCGCTCTGTGACCATGGTGACCGCCTTGGCGACGGCCGCCCCGACCGCCACGCCGGTGAGCACGTCACTCGGGTAATGCACGCCGAGCACCAACCGCGACAAAGCCATTGGTGGCACGAGGATCGCCGGCAACGGCAGGCCGGTGGCCCGGCCCAACAAAATCGACGCCGCTGTGGTGGACGTTGCGTGGGCCGACGGGAAGCTCAGCCGGCTGGGGGTACCGACATTCACCGCGATCGCAGGATGGTGCGGACGTTCCCGTCGCACCACGCGTTTGATTCCGACCGCGGCCGCGTGGGCGGCGAATGTGCCCGCCCCGGCCGCGAGCCATACCCGCCGCCGTGCGGGCTGGGCCAGCGCGCCGAGCGCCGCGACAGCGAGCCAGCCGATGCTGTGCTCGCCGAAATGCGACAGTGCCCTGGCACACACCAGCACGCCCGGCCGATCGGCGAGCGCGGACTGGATGGCCACCAGCGCGGCTTCCTCCCTGCGCTGGGCCCACGCGCGGAGCGCCGGGGAACTGTCAGCCATCGTCCCCGGGCGGCAGGACCGTCTCCCATTTCTGCTTACTCGTGAGCACGGGCAGGGCATCGCGGTACACCTTGCGCATACGGTTGAATTTGCGGAGGATCTCCGCTTGGCGTTTGAGCGACTCACGAAGCAGCTCAGTCATTTTCGCGCGATCGCGTTGCCGGTACACGACACCGCGACCGTCGGCGGTGGTGACCGTCACGCCGTCGACCTTGGACAGTGAGAACCAGCGCGCATCCTGTGTCGCGACGTTGATCTGCGGGCGCGAATGGTGTTCGGGGTCGTGCGCCCTGAGTTGGTGCAGCACCCCGCGGGCCAGCTGCCATGAAATCGACAGCGGGTTGGTCGGGATGCTGACCTTCTTGCGCCAGCGCTTGTCCGACGGCGTGGGCAGCGCGGTTGCGCTCGGCAGCACCACAGCGTCGGGGTACTCCTGACGCATGGCGCGCACGTCCGGCAACGCGGACTCCAGGATCGAGAAGATGTGTTCGGGCCCGGCCAGGAAGTCGTCCATCGCCTTGTTCTGGATCGCGACGGTCGAATACTCAAGGCAGAGAAGGTGTTTGATCGTCGCCTTCAAATGGCTGGCCAGTAGGCCGGACACATTGCCGTCCCAATGGATGGCCGCGACCACCAGGCGGTTGCGCAGGTGGAAATACGCCTGCCAGTCGATGGCGTCGTCCTTGTCGCTCCACGCCATGTGCCAGATCGCGGCGCCGGGCAGTGTGACGGTCGGATACCCGTGCTCGCCGGCGCGCAGGCCGTAGTCGGCGTCGTCCCACTTGATGAACAGTGGCAGCGGCTGGCCCAGCTCTTCGGCGACCTGCCGCGGGATCATGCACATCCACCAGCCGTTGTAGTCGACGTCGATGCGACGGTGCAGAAGCCTGCTGCGGGCCTCCTCTTCGTTGTTGAGCGAATACTTGGCGAAGTTGTGGTCGTACTCGGTGTTGACCGCGCCGGTCCACATGAAGTTCTCCGCATCGACCATCTCGCCCATCACGTGCAGGTGGCTCGGCTCCTGCAGGTTGAGCATCTGGCCGCCGACCAGCGTCGGGGTCTTCGCGAACCGATTCATGGCCAACAGGCGCAGGATCGAGTCGGGCTCGACGCGGATGTCGTCGTCCATGAACAGGATCTGTTCGCAATCGGTGTTCTTCAGCGCCTCGTACATCACCCGGCTGTAGCCGCCGGAGCCACCGAGGTTGGGTTGGTTGTGCACCGACAGCCGGTTTCCCAGGGCGGCGGCGACCGCTGCGAAGCCCGGATGGTCCTTCGCCTTCTTGGTGCCCTGGTCGGACACGATGACCGCACTGATGACCTTGTCCACCAACGGATCCGACGTCAGTGCGGCGAGCGCGTTGACACAGTCAGACGGACGGTTGAAGGTCGGTATTCCGACGGCGACGTTGGCACGCCCCGGCGCGGGCACTGGCGCGTACCAGCCTGCGCTGTGCACCGTGACCTTGCTGTTGGTGGTGATGTCGAACCAGATCCACCCGCCGTCCTCGAACGGCGAAAGCTCGATCTCGAACTCGACCGCGGCGCGTGCGTCACCGTCGCCGTCAGCGGCGGCGCCTTCGCCGCTGGACACCTCGTCGCCGCCGAAGGTGATGCGGGCGCCGGTAGCCTTGGACCTGTACACGTCGACCCGGGCGCTGCCGGTGAGTTCGACGCGAAGCACGACCGACTCGAGCGTCGACCAGCGGCGCCAGTAGCTCGCTGGGAACGCATTGAAGTAGGTCGCGAACGACACCTCTGACTCCGGGCCGATCTCCAGCGTGGTGCGCGTGGGCGCGTGGGCGCGGCGGACGTTGGTCTCCGACTCCTCTATATAGAGCTTGCGGACGTCCAGCGGTTCGCCGGGGCGTGGAAGGATGATCCGCGCCAACGGGCTGATGGCTTTGGATTCCTCGGCGGCGTCGAGCGCGCCGGAGGGGATGTCACTCATGCGCTGCTGCTTTCTGTGCCGGTCTCGGCAAGCGGCGCGCCGTCACGCAGGTGCGGCGCGAGGGTGTTGTCGTACATATTCAATGCGCTGGCGATGGCCATGTGCATGTCGAGGTACTGATAGGTGCCGAGGCGTCCGCCGAACAGCACCTTGGCCGACGCGGTCTCGGCGCCGGCCAGTTCACGGTAGGCCGCAACCATCGCGCGGTCCTCAGGGGTGTTGATCGGGTAGTAGGGCTCGTCGTCTTCCTTGGCGAAGCGACCGTATTCGCGCATGATCACGGTCTTGTCGGTCGGGTAAGCCCGTTCGGGATGGAAGTGCCGGAACTCGTGGATTCGGGTGTACGGCACGTCGGCGTCGTTGTAGTTCATGACGGGTGTGCCTTGAAAATCGCCGCACTCGCTCAATACCTCGGTCTCGAAGTCGAGCGTGCGCCAACCCAGGCGACCGGCCGAGTACTCGAAATAACGGTCCAGCGGGCCGGTGTAGACGACCGGCGCCTCGGGGTTCGCCGCACGGAGTTCGTCGCGCACCTCAAACCAGTCGGTGTTCAACCGCACTTCGATGCGATCGTCGGCGGCCATGTTCTCCAGCCACGCGGTGTAGCCGTCGACCGGCAGCCCCTCGTAGGTGTCGTTGAAGTAGCGGTTGTCGAACGTGTACCGCACCGGAAGCCGCGTGATGTTGCTGGCAGGCAGTTCCTTGGGGTCGGTCTCCCACTGCTTGGCCGTGTAGTGCTTCATGAACGCCTCGTACAGCGGACGCCCGATCAGACTGATCGCCTTCTCCTCGAAGTTCTGCGCGGCCGCCGTGTCGAACTCGGCGGCCTGCTCAGCGATCAGCTTGCGCGCCTCATCGGGCGTGAAGTACTTGCCGAAGAACTGCGACACCAGGCCAAGGCCCATCGGGAACTGGTAGGCCTGCCCGTTGTGCATGGCGAAGACGCGGTGCTGGTATCCGGTGAAGTCGGTGAACTGGCGCACGTAATCCCACACCCGTTGGTTGGAGGTGTGGAAAAGGTGGGCGCCGTACTTGTGGATCTCGATGCCGGTCTGCGGTTCGGGCTCCGAATAGGCGTTGCCCCCGATATGCGGGCGACGGTCGAGTACCAGAACACGCTTGTCCAGCTGCGATGCCACACGTTCAGCAACCGTCAGACCGAAAAATCCGGAACCGACGACAAAGAGATCGAAACGAGCTGTCATCGGCAGCAAGGGTATCCGACGGCGATGGCCTGCCTCGACTTGACTGATCCCCGGGCCTATCGCCCGCCTCCGGGTGACATCGGGCTCAGGTCAAGATTGGCTCACAATTCCGTATCGTCACTTCAGTCTCACCAGTCACACCAGTACCGTCAATCACGTACGAGTACCTACCAGTCGTAGTCCATATATTGAGGAGACTTCCGTGCCGAACCGACGTCGACGCAGGCTCTCGACAGCCATGAGCGCAGTCGCCGCCCTGGCCGTCGCGAGTCCAGCCGCAGTAGTCGCCATATCCGAATTGTCCGCAAGCATCGATCCGCCGACGCAGCACCGCGAGTTCGTCCAGGCCGCAGGGGTCACCGACCTGCCCAACGAGCTGATATCGGCGCTATCCCAGGGCCTCTCGCAGTTCGGCATCAACCTGCCGCCGATGCCGACTGGCGTGCTGACGGGTACCGGCTCCACCACACCCCCCGCACTCACGACACCCGGGCTGACCTCGCCCGCCCTCACCGCACCGGGGCTGTCCACGCCGGGGCTCACCACCCCCGGCCTCACGGCACCGAGCGCGACCCTTCCCGGTCTCACGGCGACCGGACCCGCGTTGACCGATCCGGCGCTGGCCAACCCCGCACTGACGAATCCCGCGCTGTCCACGCCGGGGCTGACCAGCCCGACCACCGGCGCGACAGGTCTGACGACACCGGACCTGACGACACCCGGACTTTCGACGCCCGCGGCATCGCTGACCGACCCCGGACTGTCGCCGCTGTCCGCCAGTGCGCTCCCCGCACCCAGCGAGATTCCGATCTCGGCGCCGATCGGGCTGGATCCCGCCGCGGGCATGTACCCGATCATGGGTGACCCGTCCCTGGCGGCCCCGGCGAGCACCGGCAGCGGTGGCATCATTGGCGATCTGTCGAGCATGGCCAACCAGTTGGGCGCCGGTCAGGCGATTGACCTGCTCAAGGGAATGGTGATGCCCGCGATCATGTCGGCGGTCAAGCCGGCCGCAGCCGCGGCTCCAGCCGCTGTCGCCCCCGCAGCAGCCGCAGCCCCCGCGGCTGCGGCGGCAGCCTCCACCGGCGCCGGCGCATAGAACCTGTCACTGAACGGCACCGCAGAAGCCCTCACCCTGGGCTCTGCGGTGTCGTTGCGTGAGCAGCGGCCCTCATATTGGTCGACTCTCCGGCCGTGTCGAAACATTAGTAACAACTGACACATACGTAACATCAGCTTGTGTCGTGTCGCCGTCCGCTGCCGTCGATGCTGTTCTCCGCCATCGCGGCGACGGCTGTCGTACTACCGATGGCGATCTTCGGCATTCCGGGCGTCGGTGAGGACAAGAAGTCCTCACCTGCCCCACCACAGCTCACGCAGCAGCCCCTGACCGACCTCCGCGGCGGCGAGACGGTTCGCGAGGTCCACCAGGACACCCCCTTCTCTCTGGTCGCGCTGACGGCCGACGATCTGACTGGCACGTCGGCCAGGATCCGCGCCAAGAAGCCGGACGGCACCTGGGGCCCCTGGTACGAGGCGGAGGCCATGGACGGCGCCGGGCCTGACACTCCCGTAGCGGGCGCCCCGCACGGCACCGAACCCGTTTTCGTCGGTCGCACCAACACCGTGCAGATCGCGGTCACCCGTCCTGCGTCCGACGGGCCCCGGCGCGCCGATGATCGGCCGGCTCTGGGGTACATCCCCGCCAATGTCGAACAGCCGCTGCCCCAGAACGTCAACGCCGTGCTGATCAGCCCGCCGCAGGCGCCGGTGGATTCGTTGCCGTTGCCCTCGGCCGTCACCGCGCCGGGCGTTCCGCCCCAGATCATCGATCGGGCGGGGTGGGGTGCCGATGAGTCGATGCGATGCCCAAACCCGCAGTACGACAGGGTGATCCGCGCGGGAGTCGTGCATCACACCGCCGGTAGCAACGACTACGCGCCCCAGGATTCGGCCGGGATCATCAGGTCGATTTACGAATACCACACCCGCACGCTCGGTTGGTGCGACATCGCTTACAACGCACTGGTCGACAAATACGGCCAGGTCTTCGAGGGCCGCGCGGGCGGAATGACCATGCCCGTCGAGGGCGCTCACACCGGTGGCTTCAACCGCGACACCTGGGGTGTGGCGATGTTGGGCAACTTCGACGAGGCCGCGCCGACCCAGATTCAGTTGGAGAACACCGGCAGGTTGCTCGGATGGCGTCTTGGCCTTGACCACATCGACCCGAAGGGAACAGTGGTGCTCGCCTCGGCAGGCACCTCGTTCTCCAAGTTCCCGTTCGGCGCGACCCCGGCACTGCCGACCATCTTCACTCACCGCGACGTGGGCATCACCGAATGTCCGGGCAATGCGGCGTACGCCGCCATGGGCCAGATCCGCGATATCGCGGCACGATTCAACAGACCGGTGGGTCCGGCCGATCTGGCAGAAACGCTCCGCGGCGGGGCGATATTCATGCGCTGGGAATCGATGGGCGGCCCGAATAGCCCCCTCGGCGCACCCAGATCACCCGAGGCCTCCGGTGAAGGCCCGGTGCGGTACGCCAACTTCGAGCACGGCGCGATCTACTGGTCGCCCACGAGTGGGGCCCAACCGGTTACCGGCGAGATCTACACGGCATGGGGATCGCTGGGCTTCGAGCGCGGCGCCCTGGGCCTGCCGACCAGCGGTGAAATCTCCGAACCGCTCTGGATCGTGCAGAACTTCCAGCACGGCACGCTGAACTTCGACCGCGAGACGGGCAACGTCACCCGGGTCATCGACCAGGTCGCCACCGAACTCCCGAAGTCGGTGTTCGACAACACCCCGATCCAGCTGGAGCGGTT
Organism: uncultured Actinomycetota bacterium; assembly: GCA_963843135.1. Classification (GTDB taxonomy): domain Bacteria; phylum Actinomycetota; class Actinomycetes; order Mycobacteriales; family Mycobacteriaceae; genus Mycobacterium. Next base: position 41,836 of record CAWJJA010000008.1, on the reverse strand, counting down.
CACACCGCCCATCAGCCCCGCATAGTCACAACCACCAACGCTCGAGCACCCGGGCCACGCCGTCGTCCGCATTCGTCGCGGTGACCTCGTCTGCCGCAGCCACCGCATCGGGATGTGCGTTGCCCATCGCGACACCGAGTCCGGCCCATCCCAGCATCGGCACGTCGTTGGGCATGTCGCCGAAGGCGACCACGTCTTCGGCGGCGATCTCCAGCGGTGCCGCCAGCTCGGCGATTCCGGTGGCCTTGCTGATACCCAGCGGCATCACCTCGATCAGGCCGTTGTTGGTCGAGTAGGTGATATCGCCCTGCAGACCAACGTATTTGGCCAAGGCGGCCGCCATGTCGGCGCTCTGCGCGCCCGCCTTGCGGATGAGCAGCTTGATGGCGGGCGCACTCAGTAAGTCCTCGACCGACACCTCGGTGTTGTCCGGGTTGAGCCACGCATGCTCGTAGCCGGGCGAGCTGACGAACTGCGGGGTGGCGGCATCGTGTGCGCTGCGCCCGACCCGTTCAACGGCCAGGCCCGCGCCGGGGATGACACGGGTGGCGATCTCGGCGAGCTCACCGAGCAGCTCAACGGACAGCATGCGGGCCGACACGATGCGGTCGGTTGACGGATCGTAGATCACAGCGCCGTTGGCGCACACCGCCATCGGCGCGAAACCCAGTGCATCGACCACGGGCGCGACCCAACGCGGCGGCCGGCCCGTAGCGAGCACGAACCGGGTACCGGAGTCCACCGCCGCCGTGATCGCGGCGCGGGTGCGCTCGGTGATGTTGTCGTCGTCGTCGAGCAGTGTGCCGTCCACATCGGAGGCAATGAGCAGCGGCAGTGTCACCGGCGGCTTTTCGTGTCTCGCTCGGCCCGCTTCCGTGCGCGCTCGACGAGCTCCGCCTCCTCGAGCACCTTGGCTTGTTCGACCGTCGGAGCGCGGCCGCCAAGGCGGTGCGGCACCCAATACGCGCCCGCCGGGTGGGGATAGTCCTCCTGCACCATGTGCAGCAGCTTGCTCATCGCGTCCCGCATCGCGGCGCTGGTCTCATCGGTCGTCGCCGCGGCGAACACATGGGGGCCGACGGCAACGGTGATCGGTATCTTCTTGCGGCCCATGTTTCGCGGGTGGTCCTTGGTCCACATTCGTTGCGCACCCCACACGATCATGGGGATGATCGGCACCTGCGCGTCGCGCGCCATCCGCGCCGCACCGGACTTGAACTCCTTGAGCTCGAAACTGCGGCTGATCGTGGCCTCGGGATACACCGCGACGAGCTCCCCTGCCCGCAGTCGCTCAACGGCAACGGCATAGGCCTCACCACCGGCATCGCGGTTCACCGGAATCGTCTTGGAGTGCTTGATCAGAAAGTTGACGATCTTCACCTGCTGCATTTCGGACTTGATCATGAATCGCAACCGGCGTTTGACCTGATAGGCCGCCAGCGCCGAGGGATACCAGTCGAGGTAGCTGGTGTGGTTGATCGCGACGACCGCGCCGCCGTGCGCCGGGATGTTCTCCAACCCGAGGTAAGTGATCCGGGTCCCGATAGCCCTGGTCGCCGTGCTGACGGCAATCTCCAACATGCGGAAAACCGGCTCCATGCGCGCTACCCCGCGGCTCCTGCGGGGCCCCGCTGTTCGCGGCGGGCCGCCTTCTCCGCGGCCTCTTCGGCGTCCATGCGGTTCGCCTCGGCCAGCGACGGCGCTCCGCCGCCGAGCCGGTGCGGAACCCAGAACTCGCCGGGCGGATAGGGCCCGTAGGTGTCCTGCACGCGCTCGAGCAGATGCTGCATCCGCGAATGCAGCAGGGCGGTCAGCTCGGCCGGTGGCAGGGTGGGGTAGATCGGCTCCCCGACGGCCACGGTGATCGGCACCTTCGGACGGCGCATGTTCTTGGGATGGCCCTTGGTCCAGACGCGCTGCGCGCCCCAGACGATGTGCGGGACGATCGGCACGTCGGCGGCGATCGCCATCCGCGCCGCACCGGATTTGAACTCCTTGATCTCGAAGCTGCGACTGATGGTGGCCTCCGGGTAGACGCCGACGAGTTCACCTTCCTTGAGCTTGCGGCAGGCCTCATCGAACGATGCGGCGCCGCTGTTGCGGTCCACCTCGATGTGGCGCAGGCTGCGCATGATCGGGCCGGTCAGCTTGTTGTCGAAGACCTCTTTCTTCGCCATGAACCGGACCTTGCGATGACGACCCTGTTTGTAGGCGGGCAGGCCGGCGAAGGTGAAGTCGATGTAGCCGGTGTGGTTGATGGCCACGACGGCCCCGCCCTCGACCGGCAGATTCTCGACCCCGGTGACGGTGAACGTCAGCCCCTGGACCCGCCAAAGCAGCCTGGCGAGTTGGATGACTGTTCCGTATACAGGCTCCACATCAGGCAGCCTAATCGCATGAGCCGGCCCACCGAACCCGTGCCGACCCCCTTCGTCGTCAACGACATCGCGGCGGGCAGGCCGGTGGCCCCGGTATGGGTCAACGAACTCGGCGGCGTCACCTTCGCCGTCGCCGGGGGAGCCGAATACGTCAAGGTCACGCCGCCGCGATGGGCGCACCACCTCGAGGCAGAGGCCCGCAGGCTCGCATGGGCCGCCACCTACCTGCGCGTACCGCGGGTGCTGGGCGCGGGCGACGGTTGGCTGCACACCGAAGGGCTGTCGGGCTCCTCTGCGGTCGACCCGCGGTGGCTCGGCGATCCGCGCACGGCGGCGCGGGCGATCGGCGCAGGGCTCGCCCTGATGCACGACACACTGCCCGTCGACGACTGCCCGTTCGGGCGGCCGGCCTGGGTGACCGAGACGCGCGACGTCGATCGGCTCGTGGTGTGCCACGGCGATGCATGCGCACCGAACACCTTGATCGACGACGAAGGCCAACCCAGCGGGCACGTCGACCTCGGGGGTCTCGGTGTCGCCGACAGGTGGGCCGACCTCGCAGTCGCGGACTGGTCGCTGAGGTACAACTACCGGGGCGACTGGCGCGGCGAATTCTTTGATGCCTACGGCATCGCGGCCGACCGGGACCGCATGGACGACTACCTGCGGATGTGGGAGGACGGCGAGTGATTCTGCAGCAGATCTCACTGGACGCCGAGAAAGCTTCGGAATCTTGGTATTTCGACATCGCGGCAATCTCGCAACTCGCCGAGCAGCCGCTGGTGCTCGACGCGCCGGTTACGGTGATCGTGGGCGAGAACGGGTCGGGTAAGTCGACATTGCTCGAAGCCGTGGCCGCGGCGTGGGCCGCGCGGCTTCGCGGAGCAGTCAAGCATTGGGCGCCGCGGACGAGCGATGAGGACAGCGATCTGCACTGGGCGGTGCGGCTGCAGGGCGAGTATCCGCCGCCCGCCGGGGGATGCTTCCTGCGGGCCGAGGCGATGCATCAGTTGTTCACCGAGGTCGACCGGACCACCCCGCAAGGCATCCCCCACCAGCTTTTCGGAGGCGCGCTCAACGCGCGTAGCCACGGTGAGTCGTTCCTGGCATTCCTGTCCTCGCGAGACACCGAGCGAGGGCTGTTCATCCTGGACGAACCCGAGGCCGCGCTCTCGTTCAGCTCGTGTCTGCGATTGATGGTTTTGATGGACTCGCTCGTCGCCGATGGATCGCAGGTCCTGCTCGCCACCCACTCTCCGGTGCTCGCCGCCTTCCCCGGCGCGACGATCATCGAACTCGGCGAACACGGCCGCGACATCAGCGCCTGGGATGACCTGGGAATGGTGGCGCATTGGCGCCGCTTCATGTCCGCGCCCGATGCGTATTTACGCCACCTGTTCGCTTCCGGTTAGGCTTGGACCCGATACATCACGATCTCGGGAAAGGGCATAAGTGCAGGTCACCAGCGTCGGGCACGCAGGCTTCCGGATAGAAACGAACGCCGGTGCCATCCTGTGCGATCCGTGGGTCAACCCGGCGTACTTCGCGTCGTGGTTCCCATTCCCCGACAACAGTGAGCTGGACTGGGACGCACTCGGCGACTGCGACTACCTGTACGTGTCGCACCTGCACGCCGATCACTTCGACGCGAGAAACCTGCGCGCGCATGTCAACAAGGACGCGGTGGTGCTGCTGCCCGACTTCCCGGTGCCGGATCTGCGTCGGGAGCTGGAGAAACTCGGGTTTCACCGGTTCTTCGAAACCACCGACTCGGTCAAACACCGCGTCAGCGGGCCCAAGGGCGGCCTCGATGTGATGATCATCTCGCTGCGCGCCCCCGCCGACGGGCCGATCGGAGACTCCGGCCTGGTGGTCGATGACGGCGAGACGGTCTGCTTCAACATGAACGATGCGCGTCCGGTCGACCTCGACGTGGTGCACGCCGATTTCGGCGCCGTCGATGTCCACATGCTGCAGTACTCCGGCGCGATCTGGTACCCGATGGTCTATGACATGCCGGCTCGGGCCAAGGCGGCGTTCGGCACTCAGAAGCGTCAGCGACAGATGGACCGGTGCCGCCAGTACATCGCACAGGTGGGGGCGGCGTGGGTGATCCCGTCCGCGGGTCCACCGTGCTTCCTGGACCCCGCGCTGCGGGACCTCAACGACGACCACGAGGACCCTGCCAACATCTTTCCCGACCAGGTGGTCTTCCTCGCTCAGTTGCGTGCCCACGGACACGATGGCGGCCTCCTGATGATTCCCGGGTCGACGGCGGATTTCTCTGGCTCACAGTTGAAATCACTTCGTCATCCGCTGGTCGACGATGACGTGCACGCGATGTTCACCAGCGGTAAGGCGACCTACATCGCCGATTATGCCGACCGGATGGCGCCGGTGCTGGCCGCGGAGAAGGCGAACTGGGCGCCCGCGTCCGGTGAATCCCTACTGGAGCCGCTGCGCACGCTGTTCGAGCCCATCATGCTCGGAAGCGACCAGATCTGCGACGGCATCGGCTATCCGGTGGAGCTTCGACTCGGCCCTGAGACGGTCGTGCTGGACTTCCCGAAACGCGCAGTGCGCGAGCCGATTCCGCACGAGAAGTTCCGGTACGGCTTTGCGATCGCGCCCGAACTCGTCAGGACGGTGCTGCGCGACAACGAGCCTGACTGGGTCAACACGATCTTTCTGTCCACCCGATTCTCGGCGTGGCGGGTCGGCGGATACAACGAGTACCTCTACACGTTCTTCAAGTGCCTGACCGACGAGCGCATCGCATACGCCGACGGTTGGTTCGCCGAAGCGCACGACGACACCGCTTCGATCACGTTGGACGGCTGGGAGATTCAGCGACGCTGTCCCCATTTGAAGGCCGATCTGTCGAAGTTCGGCGTGGTGGAAGGCTCGACGTTGACCTGCAACCTGCACGGCTGGCAGTGGAATCTGGAGAACGGTCGGTGCCTGACGACCAAGGGGCACGAGCTGCGATCCGCACGCGAGGGTGCGCAGCCGTGACAGGCCCGCGCCAGTACTACGACGACGGTCTCATACAACTGGACCGTGAGGCAATAACTCTGCGGCGCTACCACTTTCCGTCGGGGACGTCGAAGATCATCCCCCTGCGCAGTGTGCGCGGGTACAAGGCCGAATCTCTGAGCTTTCTCAACGAGCGGTTCCGGATTTGGGGCAGTTCGAATCTGCGCCGCTGGCTGCCGCTGGACGTATGGCGGCCGATCAAATCCACGCTTGTCACGCTGGACGTGGCGGGCACGCGCACCAACCCCGCATTCACACCGCAGCGACCCAAAGAGTTCCTGGCAATGCTCGACGAACTACTGGAGCGCTAGTTCTTCGTCGGCACCAGCACCTCGGTTCCGACGAAGGGCACCAAGGCTTCCGGCAACCTGACGCTACCGTCGGGCTGCTGGTGGTTCTCGAGAATGGCCACCAGCCACCGTGTTGTCGCCAGCGTGCCGTTGAGGGTGGCCGCGGTCTGGGGTTTCCCGTTCTCGTCGCGGTAGCGCACCGCCAGACGCCGTGCCTGAAACGTCGTGCAGTTCGACGTAGAGGTCAGTTCCCGGTATGTCCCCTGCGTCGGGATCCACGCCTCGCAGTCGAATTTGCGCGCGGCCGACGATCCTAAATCGCCTGCGGCAATGTCGATTACGCGGTAAGGAACATCGATATGTGCGAGCATCTCACGCTCCCACCCGAGCAGTCGCTGGTGTTCGGCCTCGGCATCCTCGGGTTTGCAATAGACGAAGCCCTCGACCTTGTCGAACTGATGCACGCGGATGATGCCGCGAGTGTCCTTGCCATGGCTGCCCGCCTCACGCCGAAAGCATGACGACCATCCCGCGTAGCGCAGCGGTCCGCTCGAAAGGTCGATGATCTCGCCGGCGTGGTAGCCGGCCAGCGCCACTTCCGACGTGCCGACCAGATAGAGATCGTCGGCCTCGAGGTGATAGACCTCCTCGGCGTGGGCACCGAGAAAGCCGGTGCCCGCAATGATTTCCGGGCGCACCAGCACCGGCGGGATCATCAGCGTGAAACCGTTCTCCTGCGCCAGACGCGCGGCCAGCTGCAGCAGCCCGAGCTGTAGCAGTGCCCCCGCGCCCGTCAGGAAGTAGAACCGCGAACCCGACACCTTCGCGCCGCGCTCCAGATCGATGAGTCCCAGCGATTCACCGAGTTCGACGTGATCCTTGGGGCCGTCGATGGCGCGGGGTTCGCCGACGGTGTCGAGCACCACGAAGTCGTCCTCGCCCCCTGCGGGGACACCGTCGATGATCACGTTCGAGATCGCCATGTGCGCTGCGGTGAACGCTGCGTCGGTCTCGCTCTGCTCCGACTCGGCGGTCTTGACCTTGTCCGCAAGCTCCTTGGCCGCCGCAAGCAGCGCCGGTCGCTCGTCCGGCGAGGCCTTGCCGACCTTCTTGCTGGCCGCCTTCTGCTCGGCGCGCAGATTGTCGGCGGACGACACCGCTGCCCGCCGTGCGGCATCGGTGTCCAGTAGTGCATCGACGAGGCCGGGGTCTTCTCCGCGGGCACGTTGCGAAGCGCGCACCACATCCGGGTTGTCGCGCAGCAGTTTGAGGTCGATCACGGGCGCAACACTACTTTTGGCTGCGGCTGGGGATCATGCCGAGGTCGGACCCGTCAGGCACAACCTCATAACGTTACAACTGCATCAGTTGTCACAGCGCCCGACACGCCTGTCACAATGGAGCAGATGTCTGAAGCACCCACTATGGAATACCCGCGAGCTGACGATGCCGGTCAGCCCTCGCAGCGGGCGTCGTGGTGGCGCAGCCTGCAGGCGGAGTCGACGCGGCGGGCGCTGCTGCTCACCGCGCTGGGCGGGCTGCTCATCGCCGGGCTGATCACCGCGATTCCTCAGAAAGAGGGTCCGGGCGCCCTGACCGCCAGCGCGATCTCGCTTGGCCCCCGGGGCAATGAAACCTTCAAGCACGCCAAAGCCGGCGATTGCCTGAACTGGCCGGACCGCACACCAGACGACGCCGAGATCGTCGACTGCAAGGACGACCACCGGTTCGAGGTCGCCGAATCGGTGGACATGCGGACGTTCCCCGGCAGCGAGTACGGACCCGACGCCGCGCCGCCGTCGGCGGCACGGATCCAGCAGATCAGCCAGGAACAGTGCTCGTCGGCCGTCAAGCGCTACCTGGGCGCCGCGTTCGACCCGAACAGTCGCTTCACGGTCAGCATGCTGTGGTCCGGCGACAAGGCCTGGCGTCAATCAGGTGAACGCCGAATGCTCTGCGGCATGCAGCTGCCCGGGCCCAACAACCAGCAAGTGGCTTTCAGGGGCAAGGTCGCCGACATCGATCAGTCCAAGGTGTGGCCCGCAGGCACCTGCCTTGGTATCGACCCGTCAACCAATCAGCCGACCGACATCCCGATCGACTGCGCCGCCCCGCATGCGATGGAGGTCACCGGCGCGGTCAACCTCGCCGAGAAGTACCCGGCCGGCCTGCCGCCCGAGCCCGAGCAGGACGCTTTCATCAAGGACGCGTGCACGCGGATGACCGACGCCTACCTGGCACCCATCGCACTGCGTAGCACCACCCTGACCCTGATCTACAGCACCATCTCGTTGCCGACCTGGGCGGCGGGCAGCCACCAGGTGTCGTGCAGCATCGGTGCGACCCTCGGAAACGGCGGCTGGTCGACGCTGCTCAACAGCGCCAAGGGTCCCCTGATGATCAACGGTCAGCCGCCAGTCCCCCCGCCGGACATCCCCGAGGAACGGCTCAACTTCCCGCCGGTCCCGATGCCCGACGAGCCGGACGAGTCGTCGTCCTCATCAACGAACTCCTCGTCCTCGTCGTCGCAGACCAGTGACAGCCAGACGAATTACGGCAACCAGACCGAGCACATGCCGGGACCCCCGCAGGCCACCGAAACCCCCGCCCCGGCCACCGACCCCGCCGCACCGGGCAACACGTTCCTGAACGCACCGCCCCCGCCGCCGCCGGGTGCACCCGCTCCTGCGCCACCGCCGGGGCTCCCGCCGCCGGCGCCTGCACCGGGGCTGCCCGCGCCACCACCCGCACCGGAGGCCGTACCCGCGCCGCCGCCACCGGGGCTGCCGCCACCGCCGTCCCCGGTGCCACCACCACCGGTGCCGTAGCCGGGTGGCCGTGCAGATGAGCTCGCAACGGTTTGACGAGCTGGTCTCCGACGCACTCGACCTGATCCCCCAGCAGCTCACAAAGGCGATCGACAACGTCGTCGTCCTGGTGGAGGACCGCAACGCCGACGAACCCGGCCTGCTCGGTCTCTACGAGGGGATCGCGCTGACCGAGCGCGACAGCTGGTATTCGGCGGGATCGCTGCCGGACACCATCACGATCTACCGCGGTGCATTGCTGGACATCTGCGAAACCGAAGCGCAGGTCGTCGACGAGGTTGCCATCACGGTCATCCACGAGATCGCCCACCACTTCGGCATCGACGACGACCGTCTGCACGAACTCGGCTGGGGGTAGGTCCGTTCCGCGACACGCCGCGGTGTTGGGCCACTTGCGTCTGCTCGCGCGCGAAACTGGGGCCATGAGCAGCCGATGCCGTGACTGTGTGGCGGAGGTGGAGCATTGCCATGGCACCGTCATCCGCCACGCCTGGCACCGCATCGAATGCACTGAGGCCGACTGTGAGACACCCGAGGTGGTGCACGCGTTCTCCATCGACTGCGATGCGATCGGCTGCACCTGCGCAGTCACGATCGCGGCCGCGATCTGAGTCGGCTCAGCCCATCGGGTCGGCCGACTCGAGCGCGTCCTGGACGGGACGCACGTCGGGTTCGGGATAGAACGGCGGCATCATCGTCCCCCACTGCACACAGCTCCATCGGCCATCGGTGATGGGCGCCAGCACCACAGCCTCGGTGTTGCCCAGATGGTGGTCGAGGGCGAAGCTGCCGTCGCACACCCGCCAGCACGGCTGAGGCCAGCCGGATCGCTGCGCCATGGCTCACCATCACGAGGTCACCGGAGAACGCATCGTCGTCGAGGTAGCGCATGCGCAGTTGTGTGACGACCGGCAGGTATCGGGTCAGCACCTGGCGGGCGGTCTCCCCGTCGGGCAGCGGCAGATCGACGTCACCCTGGTGCCAGCGCTGGTAGATGGCGTTGAACTCCTCGATCGCCGCATCGTCGTTCCGGTCCTCGAGTTGACCCACCTGGACCTCGTGGACGCCGTCGATTTCATAAGTGCCCACCCCGAGTTCGTCGGCGATCTCGCGTGCGGTCTGCGAAGCCCGCACTGCCACCGAGTGCGCGATGAGGCCGGGCTTGTCCGTGAGTCCGCGGGCAAAGCTGCGGGCCTGATCCCGGCCGAGATCGGTCAGAGCCGCGCCGGGCGGTCTGGTGTCGAGCCGACGCTCGACGTTTCCGTGCGACTGTCCATGCCGGACCAGCACCAGCCGTCCACTCACTGAATCCCCTCCCGCGATTGCGTCGGATCGGCCGACCCCATCGGCCATGACCCGAGATAGCGCACATCTGCACAACGGTCTACCAACGCTTTGAGTGCCTCGGCAACCGGCGGGTCTTCGATGTGGCCGACGCAGTCGAGAAAGAAGACGTACGTGCCCAGTTCGGTCCGGGTGGGCCGTGATTCGATCCGGGTCAAGCCGATGTCACGGATCGCGAACTCCGCAAGTGCGGATGCCAGCGCTCCTGGAACATTGTCGAGTCGCAACACCACCGACGTCCGGTCGGCATTCGTGCGGCCCGGCGGTGGACCGAGTGGCCCGACCAGCACGAAACGCGTGCGTGCGTTGGCCTCGTCGACGACGCCGTCCGCCAGCACCTCGAGGCCGTGCCGTTGCGCGGCCAGCGGGGTGGTCACGGCGGCGTCGGCGTGGCCGTTGGCGACATCGACGGCTGCGGCGGCGTTGGAGTCCGCCGGATGGAACTCGGCATGCGGAAGGTGCTTGGCGGCCCACTTCGCGACCTGGGCGCGCGCCACCGGAAACGCGGCGATCGACGCAGGCTCGGTGATGCCCTTGCGCACCGCGATCGTGAAGGCGATGTCGAGTTCGTGCTCGGCGAAGATCTGCAGCGGCGTGCCGGTCGCCAAACTGTCCAGCGTCGGCAGGATGGAACCGTCGATCGAATTCTCGATCGGCACGCACGCGAAGGCGGCGTCGGACGGATCGCACCATTTCCAGCGCTGCCGCCGCGCTGGCCGCCGGGGACCATTCGAAGTCCGCCACGGGGACCAGCTGCGCCTCGACCATGCCGCGCAAAGCCGCCTCGGTGAAGGTCCCTTCGGGACCGAGATAAGCGATACGGGTCACGGTCCAACCCTATCGTTTCACTGCGGTAATCCCGTTCCCCTGCACGTAAGCCTTGCGCGACCGCGGGAGACATAGTTAAGTTAGGCTCACCTTATCTACGAGAGGCGGGCGATGTCAGAGCTTTCGACCAAAGTCACACCGACAACGGCCGAGCGCATCCGAAGCGCATTCGCGCGAGCGGGCGGCGCGATGCTGGCGGTCGAAGGGCTGGAACCCGCCGAATCTCCGGTACACCACCTCCTCGACGACGGATCGTTCGCGATCACCGTTCCCGTGGACGGCGCCGTCGCTCACCTGGTGGTCTCGGCCGGCGAAGGGGGCGTCCAGGCGGTGCTGGAGATGACCGACTACGCGCCCCTGCCCCTGCGCGAACCGGTGCGGTCGCTGGTGTGGATCCGTGGGCGATTGCGCGAGGTTCCCGCAACCGACGTCGCGGCCGTGCTCGACCTCGTCGCCGCCGAAGATCCGAATCCCGCCCTGCTTCAGGTGAACTCCAATGACGCCGACAGCGACACGTGCTACGCATTGATGCGCCTCGAGATCGATTCGGTCGTAGTCGCCGATTCCACCGGCGCCGAGTCGGTCGGGCTGAGCGCGCTGCTGGGCGCGCGCCCGGACCCCTTCTGCGCAATGGAGGCGTGCTGGCTGCAACACATGGAGTCCGCCCACCGCGAGGTGGTCGACCGGCTGGCGAGCCGTCTGCCCGTCTCGTTGCGGCGCGGACGTGTCCGTCCCCTCGGCCTGGATCGCTACGGCGTGCAGCTTCGCATCGAAGGCGACGACGGTGACCATGATGTGCGGCTGCCCTTCGCGAATCCGGTCGACGACATCAGCGGTCTGAGTCAGGCGATCCGCGTGCTCATGGGTTGCCCGTTCCTCAACGGCTTGCGCGCGCGCCGACTCTGACGCGCAGCCGGGCCGCTAGCCTGACTCCGGTGACCGGCGGCCCCGACGAACTGACCGACCCGCAGCGCCGCGCGCTGCGCATCGAGATCGCCGTGGTGCTGGCGGTCACCTTCGGGCTCTCCGCCTACACCGCGCTACTGAACCTCACCGAAGCCGTCCTGCTCGGGCTCTCCGGACAGGTGGTGGCGCTCAACCCCCGCCGTTCGCCGTTCGACCTGATCGACCTCGGCCTCAACCTCGCGTGGGTGTTCCAATTGCTGGCATGGGGTGCGCTGGGCGTATATCTGTTGTGGCGCAGCGGCTTTGGTCCCAGCCAGATCGGGTTGGGACGCCTACGGTGGCGCCCCGACCTGCTCGGCGGTCTCGGTCTGGCCGCTCTGATCGGGCTACCCGGTTTGGCGTTCTATCTGCTCTCCAGGGTGCTGGGGGTCAACGCATCCGTGGAACCCGCGCAGCTCTACGACACCTGGTGGCGCATACCCGTGCTGTTACTCGTGGCGTTCGCCAACGGCTGGGCCGAAGAAGTGATCGTCGTCGGATTCCTGTTCACCCGGCTGCGCCAGCTGCGGATGAGCGTCGTCGCCGCGGTGATCCTGACGAGCCTCCTTCGCGGTCTGTACCACCTCTATCAGGGCTTCGGCGCCGGACTCGGCAACGTGGCGATGGGGCTGGTTTTCGGCTACGTGTACGTGCGCACCGGCCGATTGTGGCCACTGATCGTCGCCCACGCCCTGATCGACGCGGTCGCGTTCGTCGGATACGCGTTGGCGGCAGGGCACCTGAACTGGCTGCAATAGGACCCGACCGACGTACATTCTTGCTGTGGACGACAACCGGCCCCAGCCCCCGGGTTTCGACCCGCGGCAGCGCCGCGAGCCGTCGCAGGTGATCCGGCGCGATCCCGGCTACCGGGGGCCTCGGCCGCCATGGCCGCCGAACCCGGCCACACCGCCGGCCAGAACCCCACCGCCGCCACCGCCGCCACCGCCGCCGCGCAGGCCGCCACCCCCGCGGACCCGGCCCCCAGCACCCCCGCCGATTCGTCCCCCCGCACCGCCTCAGTCTCGTCCGCCCGCCCCACCGAAGCCGAAAAAGCCTCGGCGCAAACGGCGTTGGGGCCGAGTGCTCTTCACGCTGCTTCTTGTCGTTATCGCCGCAGTCGTGGCCGGCGGTCTCTGGATGGACTCGTCACTGCACCGCATCCCGGCGCTGGCCGATTACCCGGACCGACCCGCCGCGGGCGACGGTACGACATGGCTGCTCGTCGGGTCCGACAGCCGAGCGCAGTTGACGCCCGAACAGCAGGCGGACCTGGCCACCGGCGGCGATCTCGGTTCCGGCCGTACCGACACGATTCTGCTGGTGCACATTCCCGGCCTCGGATCGAGCACGCCGACGACCATGGTGTCGATCCCGCGGGACTCCTACGTCGAGATTCCCGGCTACGGCAGCGACAAGATCAATGCCGCGTTCGTCGTGGGCGGGGCGCCTCTGCTGGCACAGACCGTCGAACAGGCCACGGGTCTTCGCATGGACCACTACGCGGAGATCGGGTTCGACGGATTCGCGGTGATGGTCGACGCGGTGGGCGGGGTGACCATGTGCCCAGCCGAACCCATCGACGATCCGCTTGCGGGCATCAACCTGCCTGCAGGCTGCCAGGAACTCGACGGTCGCAGCGCGCTCGGGTACGTCCGCACGCGTGCGACGCCGCGCGCCGATCTGGACCGGATGGTGAATCAGCGTGCGTTCATGTCCGCGCTGCTGCACCGGGCCGCCAGCCCCGCGGTGTGGCTGAACCCGCTGCGCTGGTATCCGATGGCGCACGCGGCGACGGGTGCGGTCACCGTCGGCCAGCAGGACCACATCTGGGACCTCGGGCGGCTGGCGTGGGCCCTGCGCGGGGATGTCACGACCACGACGGTCCCGATCGGTGAATTCACCGACGGCGACTCGGGATCGGTCGTGGTGTGGAATAGCGACGTCGCCGACCAGTTGTTCACCGCCCTGAAATCCGACGCTCCCGTGCCACAGGACGTGATCGACGCGCAGCCATAGAGCGCCCAGGGCCGGGACTACCCCTGTGCCAGGCGTTAGTCGTGCGGCACCCCGGTCAGCCCGTTCTGCAGCCAGCCCTTCGTGCGGCCGGGATGGTTCGTCGCCACCCATGCGACACCGACATCACGGCAGTACCGGACGTCCTCGTAGTGGTCGACGGTCCAGCAGTACAGCGCCCGTCCCTGCGCGGCGGCACGGTCCACGAGTTCTGGATGCTCACGCAGGGTCGAGATCGACGGGCCGACCGCAGTGGCGCCGACGGTCGTCGCGGCACTGCCGCCCAGGAATCGGGATGTCTCGCCGAGTAACACGGTCGGCAGCATGGGTGCCGCGCGCCGGATCCTCCACACCGCGGCGGCCGAGAACGACATCACCACCGCGCGCGACAGATCGGCAGACGCGGGCGACGCCACCCCGTACCGGTGCAAAAGTGCCAGCACCTTGCTTTCGACCAGGGCACCGTAGCGAACCGGATGCTTGGTTTCGATGAAGATCTTCACCGGACGGTTCCAGTCAAGGACCAGCTTGACGAGGTCGTCGAGCGTAAGCAGTCCTGTGCGTTCCGTCGCACCTTCGGAGCTGGGATGCCAAGTGCCGTAATCCAATTCGCGCAGTTGCGAGAGTGTCATCTCGCTGACCAGGCCGCTTCCGTTCGATGTCCGGTCCACCCTGCGGTCATGCACGCAAACCAGATGGCCGTCGCGGGTCAGCCGCACATCGCATTCGACGCCGTCGGCGCCCTCTTGCAGGGCCAACTCGTAGGCCGCCAGGGTGTGCTCGGGCCGCTCGCCGGACGCGCCCCGGTGCGCCACGACGAACGGATGGCCGGCGAGCGCGCCGTCGCCCGAGTTCATAGGTCCCTATGCTGCCGGGTTTTGCCCTTCGGACTCAACCGAAGCGGCATTCTTCCGGTCGTCGGGCACGATCACCCAGCGCCTTGACGGCTTCTCGACCGGTTGGCGCTCGAACCCGTCGAACACCTTCATCGCCAAGAGCGCGGCAGCCAACCCCAACAGATAGGCCACGGTCGTCGTCACCGTGTTGTCGGCGATCGCCTGAGTTTCGGTGGCGAAGCTGGTCGCGATCGAGAACGCCGACACCACGGTCGCGGCGACCCACACCAGCCACCACACCGCGATGGACCTGCGCAGCCAGCTGAGCCGCTCCTCGACACCCGACAGTTCGATCACGTACACCGGCGCCCACGCCAGATTGAGCACGGGCACCAGGCATCCCGCACGAAGTGACCACACCGGCCGCGGGTCCGGCTGACCTCGGTAGGCGTACGCGGCCGCTCTGCGGCCGATGAGCCAGTTCGTCAGTACAACGGCACTGGCCACGACCATGAATATGGCGACGACGCTGACAGCGACGCCCAGCCACGTCGCGATACCTGCCACCCACGGGTTCAACAACATGCCCCGGTTGAGGATGAGAAGTCCGTAGCGCACCAGATGCACGAGCGCCGCGGCGCCGAGCACCGCCATCGTCGCGACCAGCGTGGCACGCACCACCCGCGCGGACGGTCCCGAGCGCGGCGCGACCTGCTGCTGATCAGACTGGTCGAAGTGGTCGACGAGGCCCCACCGCGGGATGAACGCATACCGCGGGGTCGGGCCGAGCACGCGCGGGCCGCGGCGCGGTGGTGGGGCCGCACCGGGTCGTACGGCGATCCAGCGATAGCCCGCAGGCAACCGTCCCCTACCCGACGGTGGAGTCCCGAGGCCCGCCGTCGGCCTCCATCCCCTACCTGACGGTGGGGTCCCCAGCGGAGCCGGGTCGGGACCCGACGGCGCCAGCAGCGTGCCGTTGCAGCGTGGGCACCAGTCCCGCCTGCGGTCGCGTACGTTCCACCGCGTACCGCACGTGGAACAGACCTGAATCATCCGACCAGCCTAGCTAGGGTCGGTCGGTGCCTGCTCAGATGACGCCCACTCCGCCGTCGTCGGTGACCACCGGACGTCCGGCCCCCGCCCACGCCAACATTCCGCCGCTCACATTGACCGGTGCATAGCCGTTCTGCGCCAGATACTGCGAGACCCGCTGCGACCGCCCGCCGACCGCACACACCACGTAGAGCGCGGCAGCGGAGTCGATCTCGTCGATGCGGTCCGGAATCTGTCCCATCGGGATGTGGACTGCACCAGGAGCATGGCCGCGCTGCCACTCGTCGTCCTCGCGGACGTCCAACAATATGACCGATTCGTCGAAATTCGGCGGAACGGTGGCGATGTCGGCCTGCGGGACCGCGTCGTCGTCCATGGGTTCATGCTGACACACCGCGCCGCCTGGGCGCAGAGCCAGCAATACCGGGCTATCCACAGTTTCCACAGGTTCATCCACAGGCCCTTGATCGGGACAAACCCATCCTGAGCCGCTGAATCTGTGCGTTGGCTCAAGATCACTGTGGATAAACTGAGTCGCAATAGGCATGGCAATCAACAGGCTCAGCGCGCCCGAGCGAAATAATTCGCTGAGCTAAACACCGGCGGCCTAGACAACTATCGCGGTTCTTGTACCCGTCCGGCACAGTGCGTAACCCATTTCTTTGGCGATTTCTTCCGTTGGACAACAGGGGTTATGATCGGCGTCACAACTGGGAGTTGTGACCGATCTCACCTGGGGAGGGTACCGATCGTGCAGGTCAGGAGCTTTTGATGGCGTCGCATCCAATGGGGCCGGGGTCTGCGGTGCCGCCCTCTGAATGGCCTTCGTCCACGAACATCTACACCCGCGGCCAGTTGATGGCCTGCATGCGGGCGGGCGTCATCGCCCTGGTGTTGTTGGGTGTGCTCGCCCTGATCGTTCTGTACTGACCACCAAACTCTCGCCACGAAAAACGGGCCCGCTCATGATGAGCGGGCCCGTCCTCGTTTCTGCGTCCATTATGCGGGCGGGTACACGCCCATACCCTTGGCCTTCTCGGTCTGCCAGAAGATGTCGGAGATCTCGTCGATGGTCTTGAGCAGCTTCTCGGCGACGGCGACGTCGGTCGACTTCTTCACGTCGCCCGCGCCGTGCACACCGTCCCAGAACAGCTGGTGCAGGTTGGGGAACTGGTCGAAGTGATCCTTGGTGAAGAAATCCGCCCACAGCACCATCAGGTGATGTTTGACCTCTTCGGCGCGCTGCTCCTTGATGATGATCGCGCGGGTGCGGAAGTGCTCGTCGTCTGAGTCGTGGAATTTCTGCAGCGTCTTCAGGCACGAAAGGGCTTCGATCTTGGCCTGGGCCGGATCGTAGACACCGCAGTACAGGTCGCAGTGGGCATGGGCAGGGGTGGCGTTGTTCATGAGTCGATGCAGCATGGCCTTAACCTACCCTTCGAGGGTGGCGCGCAATCATCCTCCGCGGCTTTGGCCACTACGTTTGTTCAGGGTCGTCGAGGACTCGATGCGCCCCACCATGAATCCCGGCGACGGGCTCGTCGGGCTGCGCGGTGGCACCCCCGCGGTCGGCCAATTGCGGGTGTTCCGCGACCCGCGGCGGTCCACGCGATGGCTCGTCAAACGGGTCGGCGATGTGTATGGGACGGGCTCGAGCGCCATATTCGAAGCCCGCTCGGACAATCCGAAAGCGCCCGGTGCCGTCGATTCCCATGAATTCGGCTGGGTTCCGGCGGCCGATTCCTATCGCGTCGTGCGGACGATCCGGGCACCGCGACGAGCCAGATGATGCGTGTCCGCTTGCGCCACGGTCAGAACCTGCGCATTCTGAGCTGATCGACCCACAGTCGTGTCGGGGCTTTTGCCGAACAACGATGGTGCGGAGGCGAGATGGAGATGGGGTCCGGTCGGGCGATCGAGATCGCCCCTTTTCATTCGCGCGGATCACTCAAAGGCTTCGTGATATCGGGCCGCTGGCCGGATTCCACGAAGGAGTGGGCACAGTTGCTGATGGTCGCAGTGCGGGTGGCGTCGCTTCCTGGATTGCTCTCCACCACAACGATTTTCGGCGCTCGCGAAGAGCTGCCCGATGAGCCTGAACCCAACACTGTCGGACTTGTCGTTGCCGAGGGCACAGTGGTCGGCGATTCGGCGGTTCCGCCGGGCTACTTCGCACAGCATCAGCCACAGGCCCTGCTGATGCTGCACCCGCCCTCGGAGACCATGCCGACGCTGCCGGAGTGCTCAGGTGCTGCCTCGGGGTGTGTGCTGCTGCCCGGCCTGCCCCATCTCGGTCTGGAACACCGCGCCGCCTGGGTGGAAGCAGAGGCCGACGGCACCGTGACGTCGATGGTGAGCAGGGTCGGCGTCGACCCGATCAGTCACCCCGACACGGCCATCCTGGCCATGCTGCTTGCCGCATAAGGGTTTTCGAAACCAACTAGGTCCACTGCCTGAGTGACGCATGCCCGCCGCATCTTGATCGGCGCGGCGGTCGCCTTCGCGGGAGCCGGTGCCTCGCTGTTGTTCGCGGTCTGGACGCCGCGGGAGGTCCTTCTCACGGCGCGCTGGGGCTGTGGCGGGTCGCGAGGGCGCGGTTGTCGAGGCGGGGCGCCCACGCGCCGGCTTCGCTCCCTCCGAGGCGGGAACCGGCCACACCATCGTTGAAATCGCCGGAGCCGCCCGGGCCGGCAATCTGTCGGCTACCGAGGGGCGGCGAGTTGTCGCGCTCCGCGGAGCTGTCCGGCTAACACGCACCACGTGCCGGTCTGCAGCGGCACGCGGGTGATCCGGAACTATTTGCGTTCGAAAACAGCAAACGTTCGACCGGCCGCCCAAGGTCGTTATCTACGTTGCCGGTGGGAAGAATCGCGATTACTGGGGCGATTCGAGCAGCGACCCTGGGCAAAACATTTTGAATACATTGATCTTATTTGCCCGAGGGCACCATGCGGTCGGCGTTCGTGCGTACCCTATGGGTATCGTCACTAGTGTGGGAGACCCTAGGATTGTGCAAGGCAGTGAAGATTTATTGAGTTTGCACTTGGGTTTGGGCACAACTCTCGCTACGATGATCAGCAAACACGCCGCCAGAAGTCCGCTCGTCTACGCATGTGGAGGTCAATACCGATGAGCAAGACGTTTTCCGCCCGTCTCAACAGACTGTTCGACACGGTCTACCCGCCCGGGCGCGGTCCCCATACGTCCGCCGAAGTGATTGCGGCACTCAAGTCCGAGGGTGTGACAATGTCCGCCCCGTACCTGTCGCAGCTTCGCTCGGGCAACCGCACCAACCCCTCCGTAGCGACCATGGCAGCACTTGCCAACTTCTTCCGTATCAAGCCGGCGTACTTCACCGACGACGAGTACTACGAGAAGCTCGACAAGGAACTGACCTGGCTCGCGAATATGCGCGACGAGGGCGTTCGTCGGATTGCGGCGCGTACGGTCGGCTTGTCCGTCGAGGCCCAGCAGGACATCGTCCAAAAGGTCGATGAGCTGCGTCGCCAGGAGCAATTGGACGATTAGCCCGCCGTAAGCCGCATTACGGCGGCCGGCGAAGTCGCCACGCCCTCCTTTTTGGGACCAGTGGACCCGGATCAGGCGTTGGTGCGGTGCGCGCGCGCCAGCGTGCGGTACTGCAGCGCAATCTCGAGGATCCACTCGCGGTCTGAGTAGACGCTCGGCTGCCGCAACCATCCAAGGCCGGGAAATTCCGGCTGCTCGTCCGTGGCCGCGTCCTTGCGTCCCGCGTAGATCCACTGTGCGATCGCACGCGCCTGCTCCTCGGGCGGCACCCCGGGGGATTCGATTTCGTCGTCGTCTTCGTCGTCATCGTCTCGATCGGACAGCGCCCCGGTCGTATCGACCCGCTTGCGGGTGCTATCCGCGGCGCTCGCTTCCAGGAACAGCGCATCGGAGATCAACGACATCCGTTCGGCCACGCGAAACGCGAGGGGCCCGCGGGGGCGTTCCCCGATGCCGACATCCGGCTGGCGACGGCCGAGTTCGTCCAGCAGCGGCTGGATAGACCTCAATTCACGCCGGGCACCGAACCAGTCCTCCACGCTGGGCAGCAGTGAACCGGCAGCGACCACCAGCATCGCGCAGCCGAGCAAGGGTGGCCGCGGCGCCGACGCCCACCGGTCCGGTCGTGCCGACAGCCCGCAGGAAGAAGAACGCGGACGCCAGCACGATCAGCACGATGCCGATCGTGAACACGAACAGCGCGCGGCCACGGCGGCTGCGGTTGGAGTACCGCAACCCCGCCCACGACACCAATGTCAGCGCCATCAGCACATACAGCAACGGCAACAGCCACGGCAGCGAGTTGCCGCCGGAGACCAGGTTGCGGCGCAGATAGTCTTGCGGCGACATCTCCGGTTGCTGTCCTGCAGAGAAGAAGGCCACCAGGCTCACCACGGCAATGGCCCCCGCGACGCCGTACTGCGCGATGGCGATCTTGCGAATGGTGGCGGGCTTACGCCCTGAGGAGACGGTCGTGATCATCACGCAGCTGCCCGCTGCGCACGCGATCAACGCGATCTGAGACAGACCCATCGAAACATTGGGCCAATGCAGCACGGTGTCGATCAGGAGCGTCAGGGGCTGCCAGTTCAGTGCGGCGACCAGCCCGAGGCTTCCCAGTGCGAGGATCATCGCGGTGCTCACCAGTGACTGCTTGTTGACCAGCGCCCATCCGATGCGGAGACCGGTGGCCAGTCCAAGCAGACCGGCGATCACCCAGATGATCAACCAAACGCCTCTCCGAGCCGGACCTGGACGATGGAGGCGCGATCGGAGGGCAGTCGGCCCAACCGGTACAGCAGCAATGCCGCGAAATCCTCGGCTTCCTGCTCCGCGTCCTCACCGTTGGGCCCCATGCAGCCGGTCCGCTGGTTCAACATGTAGCCGATCAGATCGGAGCTCGCCATCTCGGTGTTCTCGAGGGCGGCCTCCACGACCGGCATGCCCTCGTGTCCGAGGACCAGGTGTCCGAGTTCGTGCGCGAGGGTGCGGTCCCATGCGGGCAGCCCCTTTTGGATCAGGAACACGTCTCGATCCGCGTACTGCCGCCACTGTCCGCACACGCCAGGCGGCAGATCGGCGGTCTTCAGCTCGATCGGACGGCCCCTGTCCGTGCTGACTGCGTCGACGAGCCTGGTCAGCGACACCTCCCCGCGCCGCGGCGCGAGGTCCAGCACGGCACCTACGGCACGTGTGACGCTGCGACTAGCAGGCATAAATCCCCCTTTCGACGAATCCACTATGCGCTGTCTGCGCCTCCGCGGCAGCGGTTCGTCGTCAGTTCACAAATCTTGCTGTCCCACCCGTACGTACCGCGCTGCCGGCCTTGGCCTGGCGGTACTCGAGCTGTTCCCCTAAACCCGTGGGTATCAGCATGCCTGCCGGCCCCGGCGCTGCCAAGACGAGGACCCGCGAAATTCCGGCCCCTCCGCAATTTTGTCCGGATATCCGCGCGCGGATCGGCCGCACAAGCGCCTCGCGACGGCTGATCGGCGGATGCGCGCGCCGGCGCCGTCGGGACTCCTACGCACGGTAACTGCACCGGACGATAGTGTTGTGCTGCATCGACAACGCGAACGGGAGACAGCTGGGATGAGCCTGTTCAAGCGCAAAACCCGCGCCACCCGAAAGGCCGAGGCCCGCGCCATCAAGGCAAAGGCGAAGCTCGAGGCCAAACTGGCGGCGAAGAACGAAACTCGCCGTATCAAGGCCGACCATAGGGCCGAAACCAACGCCCTCAAGGCGCAGTTGAAGGCGCAGCGCGACAGCGACCGGACCGCACTCAAGGTAGCGGATCTGCAATTGAAGGCCGCGCGCGAAGGTAAGTTGTTCTCCCCCACCAGGATTCGCCGAGTGCTCACGGTGACACGGCTTATCGCGCCGGTCCTCGTGCCCCTGGTGTACCGCGCCTCGATCGCCGCGCGCGGATTCGTCGACGAACGGCGCGCAGACCGGCTGGGTGTTCCGCTGAGCCAGCTCGGTCAGTTCTCCGGCCACGGCGCCCAGCTGTCCGCGCGGATCGCCGGTGCCGAGCAGTCGTTGCGGCTGGTCGCCGACAAGAAGCCCAAGGACGCCGAGACGAAGCAGTTCGTCGCGGCGATCACCGAGCGCCTGCGCGATCTGTCGGCCGCCGTTGCAGCGGCCGAGAACATGCCTGTGCCGCAGCGCCGTTCCGCTCACGGCGCCATCGCCAATCAGCTGGACGGCATAGACGCCGATCTGATGGCCCGGCTCGGTCTGGTCTGAGATGTCCAGGCCGGCGGCTGGGCCCGTTGACCGCGTCCGCGGTCTGACAACGGGCCTGTTGACCGCCGCACTCGCCATGGCTGCCCACGGAGCGGGCGGCGGCGCACTGCCCAATGGGGCAACAGCGGCGTTACTGGCTGTGCTCGCGGCGACCGCCGGTGCGGTGGCCGCCACCGTCTCGCCCGCGAACACGCCCCGGTACCTGCTCGGGTTACTCGCGGTCGGCCAGCTGCTGGGTCACCTGTTACTCAGTGCCGCCGGCCACCACCACGCGGCCCAGCCCGCGCCCGCAATGGTCGCCGCCCACTTGATCGCGATCGCGGCCGGCGCGACGCTCATCGCCGCAGGCGAACGGCTGTGGCGTGCCCTCTCACGCGCCGTGCGCGCGGTCGTCCGGATCGTCTGCACCGTGGCCGCCGGCCCCCCAGCTGCCGCACGCAGGGCCGATCAGCCACTGCGCTCCGCGCTGCTTCTTGCCGCCTCGATGTCGCATCGGGGTCCGCCGGTCAGCCTCGCCCGCTGACCGAAAGATCCCAACGACACCAGAAAGCCACAAACGAATGAGATCAACAGCTGGGGCGGCCACGCGCGCCCTGATGGCCGTCGCCGTCACCGGCGCGACGGTTTCCCTCGGACTGCTGACCGGTACGGCAACCGCGTCGGCCCACGTCCACGCCGACTCCGATGACGCCTCGCCGGGTCAGACCGCCGTGGTCACCTTCCGGGTGCCCGGGGAGTCTGAAAGCGGCGCTCTGACAACTCAATTGAAGGTCGATCTTCCCAATGTCGCGTCGGCGCGCACCGAGGTCATGCCGGGCTGGACGGCTCGACTGGACCGAGCCACCGAGGCCGGGACCGTCTCCGCCGTCACCTGGACTGCGGCACCGGGAACGGGCATCTCGCCTGACCAGTTCGCGCTGTTCCGCATATCGGTCAAGCTGCCGGAGGGCGATGACGTCCGCTTCCCCGCGACGCAGACGTACTCCGACGGGACCGTCGTGCGTTGGGACCAGCCACCACTACCGGACGGCGGCGAGCCCGAATACCCTGTGCCCGTGCTGACTCTCGAGTGGGGCGGGGGCCGATGCAGCGCACGACACCGAGGCCGCGATCTCGCAGTCGACAGCGGCCGATAACTCGGCTCGTTGGCTCGCCGGCGGCGCACTGACGGTCGCCGCGGTCGCGCTCGCCGCGATGCTTCTCTCCCGGCGGCGGTCATGAAACACCTTGTTGCAGTTGCAGTTCTGATTTTCGGACTCGCGGCCGGAACGCTCGGCAATGCGGGTGTCGCTGCGGCGCACGCTGCCCGCATCGCCTCCGACCCGGCCGAGAACGCCTCTCTGTCTCAGTCCCCGTCCAAGGTCAGCGCGACGTTCAACGAAGCGATGCAACCCCAGTTCGCGGCGATGACGGTGGTCGGCCCCGACGGCGACCTGTGGTCCACCGGCGAACCAGAGGTCAACGGCGCCATCATCAGCGTCGGGGTGCGTCCGCTCGGCCCATCGGGCAGCTACACCGTGAACTACCGGGCGACGTCGGCCGACGGCCACGTCGTCTCGGGCTCGTGGTCGTTCCAGCTGACGGTGGCGGGCACCGGCACCCCGGGTCCGCCTGCCGCGGAAGCTGCCGGGCCGCCGGCGGCGGATGCCTCGGGTGATTCCGAAGGGACCGGCGGCATTCCGGTGTGGCCCTTCTTCGTCGGCGCCGTGGTGATCATCGGTGCAGGAGCCTTGTGGGCGGCGCGGCGCCGAAAGTGACGCGTCGCGCGGCGCTGGCGGGCGGAACGCTGGTGGTCGCGGCAGCGTCTGTGGCGGCGTGGGCGCTGGCGTACCCCCAGGGTTCGCTGGCGGTGACGCTCGTTCGGGCAGTCGCCGACTGCGCCGTGGTCGTCTGCCTGGGGTTGGCGGCGGTACCGATGCTTGACGACCAGCGGTACCGCGGCGAAATCATCGGGCGCGCCGCCACCCCGCTGTCTGCCGCCGGTACCGTCTGGCTGCTGGCCGAGCTGGGCCGGTTGATCGTGGCGACCGCACAGGCCGCCGCGGTCCCGATCACCGGTCTGGAGGTACAGACCACAGTCGACTTCGCGTTGCGCACCGCACCGGGGCGCGCAGGCACGCTTGGTGTCGCGGCGGCCGCAGCGCTCTGCGTCACGCTCATCGCAGCGCCACGGACGGTACCGGTCAACTTCGTGGTGGCCGGCCTGGCCGCGGTGGGCCTGACGGCCCGGCTGGTCACGGGGCACTTCTTCGAAAGTGCGCTGGGAGGTCTTGCGCTCGCCGTTCACAGCCTGGCGGCGGCGCTGTGGTGTGGCGCGCTGGCCGGCCTGGTGCTCACCGTCGAGCATCGTGGTCAGTGGGCGCGGGTGCTGCCGCGTTTCTCTGCGCTGTCGCTGTGGTGTGTACTCGCGCTTCTGATCGGCGGCACCGTGGGGGCGGTGGACCGGCTCGGTTCACCTGCCGAGTTGTACGCCAGCGGTTATGGCCGGTTGCTGTCGGCGAAGATCGTGGTGGCAGCGGCGCTGGTGCTGTTGGGCTGGCGAAACCGGACGATCTGGCTGCCTGCGGCGCGCGCCCATCGCACCACCGCGGTGGTGTCACAATCACGGTCGCTGGTCGAATTGGCGGTGATGGCCGTGGCGCTCACATTGGCGGCGGGACTGGCCGTCACCGGCTAGCGCCATATCCGACCTGGCATGATGGGGGTCACTGCCGGTTACCGACGCTCACGCCGGATATGCGGAGACCAGACTGCAAAGGAGCAGACGATGGCAGACCAGCAGGACCGCCCAGACGAAGGACCGACGTCCACGCCGCCGCCTGGACAGCCGACGCCACCAGCGCCGCCGCCCTCCGAACCACCCGTGGCCGAACCACGCGCTGCCGAGCCACCGCGGGCCGAGCCGCCACCGCCCGAGAAGAGCGCGCCCCCGGCGAAGAAGCAACCGGCCAAGGCCGCCAAGAAGGCCCCCGCAAAAAAGCAACCGGCCAAGGCGGCGAAGAAAGCCGCCCCCGCCAAGAAGGCCGCCAAGAAGGCGCCTGCGACGAAGGCTCCCGCCAAAAAGACGCCGGCAGCGCCGAAGCTGGCGGACACCAACGGCGACCTCGGCTCCGCAGCGAAGGAAGCCGCAGCCAAGGCCAAGGCGGCCGTCGCCACCGCGAGCAACCCGGTGTCCGGACCAGCGCCGGTGCCTTTGATCGGGCCCGAGCCGTCGCGGCTGCCGATCGCTGCGGCCATCGCGGCCGGCGTGCTGGCCATCCTGGTGGTACTGCTCGTCCGCCGCGGCTCCGACGAAAGCTGAATCCGACGGTTGCCTTCGCGTTGTCCAGCATCGACCGGGGCCGTCTGGCCTAGCATCGAGCGGTGAGCACCGAGCCCCGCCCCACCGCAGACCTCGTCGACGAAATCGGTCCCGACGTCCGCAGCTGCGATCTACAACTGCGTCAGTTCGGTGGACGGTCCGCGTTCGCCGGACCCATCACGACCGTGAAGTGCTTCGAAGACAATGCGCTACTGAAAGTTGTTCTGTCCGAGCCGGGTAACGGCGGGGTGCTGGTGATCGACGGGGACGGTTCGCTGCACGCCGCGCTGGTCGGCGACGTCATCGCGGGCATCGCCGTCGACAACGGCTGGGTCGGTCTCATCATCAACGGTGCGGTGCGCGACTCGTCGACGCTGCGCACGCTCGACATCGGCATCAAGGCGCTGGGCACCAATCCGCGCAAGAGCACGAAAACCGGTGAAGGCGTACGAGATGCGGCCGTCGATTTCGGCGGCGTGGTGTTCGCCCCCGGTCACATCGCCTACAGCGACGACGACGGCATTGTCGTCGTACGCCTAGGACGATCAGGCCGAAGTAGCCGACGCGCGCGCGGTGTTTGGTGAACACCAGCGCCTCGCCTCGACCTTGCCGCGCCGGATGAGGCCGCAGATCCAGCAGGTAGTTCTGCTTCAGCCGCCACGGCGCGACATGCCCGGCCTTGGGCAGATAATCCAACGCGCGCAGCACGTAGCCAGGCGTGAAGTCCATCAGCGGACGCAGGTCGACCGTGTTGCCCGGGTGCTGCGGCTCGACGGTGTCGAAGCCCTTGGCGTCCATGTAGTTGAGCACGCGGCAGAAGAACTCGGAGACCAGGTCTGCCTTCAGCGTCCACGATGCATTGGTGTAGCCGATCGTGAAAGCCATGTTCGGCATGTGCGGTCAACATCATGCCCTTGTAGGCCATAGTGTCGTTCAGCTCGATCTGCACGCCGTTGCGCTTGATCGCCGCACCACCGAACAGCTGCAGGTTCAAACCTGTTGCCGTGACGATGATGTCGGCGTCCAGCTCTTCACCTGAGGACAGCTTGATGCCGCTCTTCGTGAACCGTTCGATGGTGTTGGTCACGACATCGGCCTTGCCGTGCCGGATGGTCTTGAACAGGTCGCCGTTGGGCGCAAGGCACAGCCGCTCGTCCCACGGGTTGTAGCTTCGGCCCGAAGTGCTTTTCGACGTCGTAGCCCTCGGGCAGCCGTCGCTGCGCCATCGTCATCAACGTCTTGCGCATGAACTTCGGGAACCGCCTGCTCAATCCGGTACTGCGCCGACTGGGCCAGGATGCTCTTCCAGCGGTTGAGCACATAGGCGGGCTTCTCCGGCAGCGCCTTGTTCGTCCGGACGGTGAACGGATCCACATCGGGCAGGGCGCCGATGTAGGTCGGTGAACGCTGCAGCATCGTCACATGGCCGGCCCCCGAATCGGCAAGGGCCGGAATGAGTGTCACCGCGGTGGCGCCGCTGCCGATGACGACGATCTTCTTGCCGGTGTAGTCGAGGTCCTCGGGCCAGTGCTGCGGGTGGATGATCGTGCCGTCGAAGTCGTCTGCAGCCGGCGAACTCCGGTGAGTAGCCCTGGTCGTAGTTGTAGTAGCCGCTGCAGCCGCAACAGGAAGGAAGCGGTGATCTGGCGCTCCTGCGCCGTCGGTCTCGATGCGGACCGTCCAGCGGTTGTCGGCGTCGGACCAGTCCGCGGCGAGCACACGGTGGCCGTAGCGGATGTGCTTGTCGATGCCGTACTCGGCGACCGTCTCCTTGAGATAGGCCATGATCGACGGCCCGTCGGCGATCGCCTTCTCCGACGTCCACGGCTTGAACCGGAATCCGAGCGTGAACATGTCGGAGTCCGAGCGGATACCCGGGTACTTGAACAGATCCCAGGTACCGCCGAGATTCTCGCGGCGCTCCAGGATCGCGTAGCTCTTGGTCGGGCAGCGGTCCTGCAGGTGCCAGGCGGCGCTGATGCCGGAGATACCGGCGCCGACGATGACGACGTCGAGGTGTTCGCTCATGGTACCGGAGCGTATCAACGGCGTGTCGATTTAGTCAACGGTGTGTTGAGAAACTCGACTCCGTGTAAAGTAGACGCTTGTGACCACCGCCAGCCAGTCCCGCACCGCACGTGGCCGCCGGGGGACGCGGCCGTCGGGCGACGATCGTGAACAGGCGATTTTGGAAACCGCGACGCGGTTACTCGACGAGCGGCCCCTGCACGAGATCTCCGTCGACGACCTGGCGAAGGGCGCCGGCATATCCCGACCGACCTTCTACTTCTATTTCCCGTCCAAGGATGCGGTGCTGATGACGCTGATCGAGCGCGTCATCCTCGAGGCGGACTCGGCGCTGGCCGGGGTTTCTGATCAACCCGTGCAGGATCGGCAAGCCTTCTGGCGCAGCGGTATCAACATCTTCTTCGCGGGGTTCGGCGCGCATCGAGGGGTGACCCGAGCCGGCTACGCGGCGAGGGCGACGATTCCCGCGGCCGCCGAGATGTGGTCGCGGTTCATGCAGAAGTGGATCGACAACACCGCGGCGATCATCGAGGCCGAGCGGGCCCGCGGCGAGGCCCCGGTGACGCTGTCGGCTCATGATCTCGCGACGGCGCTGAACCTGATGAACGAACGCGTGCTGGTGGCGACGTTCTCCGACGAGCGCCCTTCGGTCGGCGAGGACGCCACGCTCGACACACTGGTCCACGTCTGGATCACCAGCATTTACGGCAAGGCGACCCACTAGTCGTACCTCGATGCGAACATATGTTCGTGTCTCGGGTTGGACTGACGGCTCGGCCGTCGGAAGCCACGATCCTGCACGCTGACCTCGACTCGTTCTACGCCTCGGTCGAGCAGCGTGACGACCCGGCGTTGCGCGGCCGGCCGGTGATCGTCGGCGGCGGCGTCGTGCTCGCCGCCAGCTACGAGGCCAAGGCCTACGGCGTGCGGACCGCGATGGGTGGCCGCCAGGCGCGCGCACTGTGTCCGCATGCCATCGTCGTGCCGCCGCGGATGTCGGCGTACTCGCAAGCCAGCCACGCCGTGTTCGACGTTTTCGACGACACCTCTCCGATCGTCGAGCCGTTGAGCGTTGACGAGGCGTTCATCGACGTGTCCGGCCTGCTGCGGGTATCGGGCACACCGGTCGAGATCGCGGCGCAACTGCGCGCGGCGGTGCGCGACCGGGTGGGGCTGCCGATCACCGTGGGCATCGCCAGAACCAAGTTCCTCGCCAAGGTCGCGAGCCAGGAGGCCAAGCCCGACGGGCTACTGCTGGTCCCGCCGGACCGTGAACTCGCCTTCCTGCATCCGCTGCCGGTGCGACGGCTGTGGGGCGTGGGCGCCAAGACCGCCGAGAAGCTGCACGCGCACGGTATCGAGACGGTGGCCGATGTCGCCGAACTGTCCGAGGGGACGCTTGGCTCGCTTGTCGGCGGGGCGATGGGCTGTCGGCTGTTCGCGTTGTCCCGCAACATCGACAGGCGCCGCGTGGTGACGGGTGTGCGCCGCCGCTCGGTCGGCGCTCAGCGGGCGCTCGGACGGCGCGGCAACACGATGTCGGCAGCCGAGGTCGACGCCGTCGTCATCAACCTCGTCGACCGGATCACCCGCCGCATGCGCAAGGCGGGCCGCACCGGACGAACTGTGGTGCTGCGGATGCGATTTGACGATTTCGGCCGCGCGACGAGATCCCACACCATGCCGAGAGCAACGGCATCGACCGACATGATCCTCGACACCGCACGCTCGCTCGTTGCCGCGGCTGCTCCCCTGATCGCCGAGCGTGGCCTGACCCTCGTCGGCTTCGCGGTGTCCAACATCGACCGCCAGGGCGCACAGCAATTGGAGCTGCCTTTTGAAGAAGTATGCGGACACCGCGCCCTCGACGACGCCGTCGACCAGGTGAGGAAGCGGTACGGGAACGCCGCCGTCACGCGCGGTGTCTCCCCGACTGACGTGTGGGCCCAGCTCGGCAGGGATCCGGGCATGGAGATGCCACTGCTGCCGGACTAGGAGGTGTCCACCAGAGCTGGTCCACTCCAATAGTTTCTCCGCCGGCCACGTGTTCACGATCCGCTCGACGGGCACCCCCGCATCGAGCGCGCGCTGGGCGCCGTAGCCGAGGAATTCGAGTTGGCCCGGGGCGTGGGAGTCGGTGTCGATGGAGAACACGCAGCCGATCTCCAGGGCGAGGTTCAGCAGACGGGTCGGCGGATCGCGGCGTTCAGGCCGCGAGTTGATCTCGACAGCGGTGCCGTTGTCGCGGCACGCGGTGAACACCTTCTCGGCGTCGAACTTCGATTCGGGCCGCACGCCGCGGCCTCCGGTCACGAGCCGTCCGGTGCAGTGGCCCAACACATCGGTGTGCGGATTGGCCACCGCCTTGAGCATCCGCCGGGTCATCGACGGCGCGTCCATCGACAGTTTGGAATGCACGCTGGCGACGACGACGTCGAGACGCTCGAGCAGTTCGTCCTCCTGATCGAGCGAACCGTCGTCGAGAATGTCGACCTCGATACCGGTGAGGATGCGCATCGGCGCGACCATGTCACGGATCTCGTCGATCACGTCGAGCTGCTCGCGTAACCGCTCGGGCGAGAGTCCGTTGGCGACCCGTAGCCGCGGCGAATGGTCGGTCAGTGCGCAGTACTCGTGGCCCAATTCCTTTGCCGCGAGCATCATCTCCTCGATCGGAGCCGAACCGTCGGACCAGTTGGAGTGCACGTGCAGATCGCCGCGAAGGGCTGCGCGGATATCGCCGCCACCGAGATCTGCTGCATTTGACCGCAATTCGATGAGCACGTCGGGTTCGCGGCCGGCCCAGGCCTGGGCGATGACCTTGGCGGTCTTCGGCCCGACTCCAGACAGCGACTGCCAGCTATTGGCCGCGCCGTGACGCTCCCGCTCGGCATCCGACAACGCCTCGACGATGTCGGCGGCGTTCCGGTAGGCCATCACTCGACGGGGGTCCTCGCGCGCCCGGTCCTTGTAATAGGCGATCTGGCGCAGGGCGATGACCGGATCCATGCCTTCCAGTGTGCCCGCTGAGGGCGTGCGCCACGCAGGGTCATCCCGCTGAGCACGTCTCGAGCCGATGACGTCGAATGCACGGTTTGCCTCGCCGCGGTGCCTCTCGCTACCATCAATTGATAAATTGTTCAATCCATCAATCGGTCAGGTCATAGAATGCCGCAGCGCCCCCCTGATAGTCCCGAGCTGCCCCTCTACGAAATCAAGGCGAATCTGTTCAAAGCGCTCGCCCATCCGGCACGCATTCGCGTGCTCGAGATCCTGTCGGCCAATGACAGCGCGACCTCCGTCGGCGAGATCCTCACCGAGACCGACCTCGAACCGACTCTGTTGTCGCAACACCTGGCGGTCCTCAAGCGCCATCGCGTGGTCAAGGCGCAACGCGTCGGTAACGCGGTGTACTACGAGCTCGCGCATCCGAAGATCTCCGAACTGCTGGTCATCGCAAGGACCTTCCTCGCCGACGTCCTCGGTGCGCAGCGCGACCAATGGGAAGCACTCAAGACACTGCCGCCCCTCGGACGCAGCGAGTGATCGCTGCCACCATGGGCAACCTCGCACGCCTGCTGCCGAACCGCCGCGACTACACCGAACTACGGTCGTCATGGCGGCGGGACATCCTGGCCGGGGTGACAGTCGGTGTCGTCGCGTTGCCACTGGCGCTGGCCTTCGGCCTCAGCTCCGGTGTCGGCGCGGCCGCTGGACTGATCACGGCTGTGGTGGCTGGTCTGGTCGCCGCGGTCTTCGGTGGATCTCACGTTCAGGTTTCCGGCCCGACGGGCGCGATGGCCGTCGTGCTTGCCCCTGTCGTTGCCCAATTCGGTCTGGCGAGCGTCGCGCTGGTGACGGTGCTCGCCGGCCTGCTGGTGTTCGCCGCCGGTCTCACCGGCCTGGGCCGGGCAGTCACATTCATCCCGTGGCCCGTCATCGAGGGATTCACGCTCGGCATCGCGGCGATCATCTTCCTTCAACAGGTGCCTGCTGCATTCGCGCACGGCACCCTGGCCGGTACCCGCACGCTACCCGCGGCGTGGAGCGCCGTCACCCACACCGAATGGGAGTCCGCTGCGAAAACCCTTGGTGTGGTCGCGGTTATCGCCGTTTTGATGGTTATGCTGCCCCGCCTGCATCGCGGTATCCCGGAGTCGCTCACCGCCGTGATAGTCGTGACGGTGGCGGTCGTGGTGTTCGGCATCTCCGTGGCCACCATCGGTGAACTGCCATCGCACCTACCCGCACCGGTGTTGCCACACGCTGACACGGCAGCCATGCGCACGCTGGTCGGTGCCGCGATGGCGATCGCAGCACTGGCCGCAATCGAATCACTCTTGTCCGCACGGGTCGCCGCCACCATGGCGCCGACGGGGCCCTACGATCCCGACCGCGAGTTGGTCGGCCAGGGTCTGGCTTCGATCGCCTCGGGTGTGTTCGGCGGTATGCCCGCGACCGGCGCAATCGCACGTACCGCCGTCAACGTCCGCTCCGGCGCGCGCACACGAGTGTCGGCGATCGTGCATTCGCTTGTATTACTTGCTGTCGTATACCTGGCGACGGGGCCAGTCTCGGCAATCCCGTTGTCCGCCTTGGCCGGTGTGCTCATGGTGATCTCGTTCCGGATGATCTCGGCGGGTACCGTCCGCAAGATCCTGCGTTCCACCCGGTCGGACGCAATGACGTTCATCCTCACCGCCGTCATCACGGTGTGTTTCGATTTGGTCGAGGCCGTTGAGATCGGCATAGTCGTCGCGGCAGTTTTCGCGCTACGCGCCGTGGCGCGGCGCAGTAGCGTCGTCCGTGAGGACCTTCCGGATCCCTACCGGCCCGGTGATGAGCAGATCGCCCTCCTTCGGCTTGATGGCGCAATGTTTTTCGGTGTGGCAGAACGTATCTCGAACGCCATCGTCGACGCCGATCACCCCCGCACATCGGTGGTGGTGATCCGGATGTCCCAGTTGGGCATGCTGGATGCGACCGGCGCGCACACGCTTGCACAGATTTCCACCGAGTTGGAGGGTCGCGGCATCACGGTCATCATCAAGGGTGTTCGGGACGAACACATGGACTTGTTGACCAACGTCGGCGTCTTCGAGGCACTCCGCCACGAGAACCACCTACTGGATTCTCTCGATGAAGCCATCTGCCATGCCCGCACCCATGTGGCCCGTCAGCCCCACTGACATTGCCCGGTCAGCCGACGCCGGAGCCCCAGCCCGGGTCCCGGCCGCTCATCGCGATGATCCGGTCGAAGTCCGGCGCGTTCTCCTCAGTGGGCACTGCCGGTCCGAACATGCCCGGCGTGCCCGACGGGTCGAACTGGGCAAGGTATTCGAGTAGGGCCTTGGTCGCGGTCTCATCGGCGTCAAAGGGAACGCCCGCGGCACGCGCGACATCCCAGCCGTGCAGCACCACCTCGGCCAGCGCGATGGAACCACCTACCTCCGCCGGAAAGTCGACGCCGCCGGCACGCGACATGCCCTCCCACGCCGCCGGGTCATGCCAGGCACGCGCCAGCTCCGCGAGCCGGTCGGGATAGGCGGTGCGCCAGTCGGCGTCCAGCGCTGCACCGTCGGTCGGCGGAGTGTCGGTCATCGGGCCGAAGTCCTTGCGCGCTGCCGCGGTGAACGCCAGCGCCAGGACCCCGACGTGTGCGACGAGCTCGTCGAGCCGCAAGTTCTCGCACGGCGTCGGCGCCGTCAGTTGGTCGTCGGTCACGTTCGCCAACACCTGGGCTGTGCGTTGGCAGGCTGAGGTCAAATCGATCATGCCCGTACTGACCGGCGCGACGGCCGGAACTCATCGGTCGCCGAGGGTTTCCGTCGCACCCTGAACAAGAGCGGACACCTGACTCTGGGAACCACCGGCGAAGAACAGCATCTCGTCGCCCGCCTCCAGTACGTCGTCCGGCTTCGGGAACACGATGCCGCTCTCACGAATCACGATCGCCAGCGCGGTGTTCTCCGGCAACGGCAGATCCCGCATCCGCTGACCGATCAGTGGATCCCCCTCGGGCAGCGTCAGTTTCGCCAGGCTGACCTGACCTTGGCGCAGTTCCATCAACCGCACGACGTGACCGATGTCGATGGCGCCCTCGATCGCCGCGACCAGCGCCGCGGGCGCCGAGACGGCCACGTCGACACCCCACGCCTCGGTGAACAGCCACGCATTTCGCATGTCGTTGACCCGCGCGACCACGCGATCCACCCCGAACTCGGTCTTGGCCAGCAGCGACGTCGTCAGGTTCACCTTGTCGTCACCGGTCGCGGCGATCACCACATCGCAGGTCTGTATCCCCGCGTCCTCGAGCGAGGTCAGTTCGCAGGCATCGGCCAGCAACCAGTCGGCGTCCGGCGCCGTCTGCGGTTCGTAGTGGCGGATGTTGTGCTCGATCAGCAGCACCTTGTGGCCATATCCGAGCAGTTCCTGGGCGACGGACCTACCGACCGCGCCGGCGCCCGCGATGCCGATGCGCATTTTTGGCCGCTCATCGAGACGGCTCGACTCCTCGGTGGGTCGCCGCGTCAGTCGGAACACCGATTCATCGTCGCACCTCACCACCGCGCTCGGCGGCCGTGGTAGGTGTTTACTGCACGTCAAAGGCCACCGACATCGTGCCGAACGAGGATGAAATGAGCTTGCAGCAGCTGTATCTGGTGCTGCTGGCCGGTGGGCTCGTGCTGTTGGCCAGCATCGTCGCCACCAGGGCGGCCAGCCGGGTCGGGCTGCCCAGCCTATTGCTGTTCCTCGGCGTCGGCGTCATCGTCGGTGAGGACGGGCTGGGGTTGCACTTCGACGACTACCTGCTCGCCGAACACCTGGGCACAGTGGCGCTGGCGATCATCCTGGTCGAAGGCGGCCTCACGACGCGTTTCTCCGACGTGCGGAAGGTCTTGGCCCCTGCGGGGGCGTTGGCCACGGTTGGGGTGGGCGTCAGCATGGCGGTGACCGCCGTCGGCGCGCATCTGCTGCTCGGGATCGACTGGCAGCTGGCCCTGCTGCTCGGCGCGGTCGTTTCTGTCACCGACGCCGCAGCGGTGTTCTCGGTGCTGCGTGTCGTGCCGCTGCCCCGCCGGGTGGCAGGCCTGCTCGAGGCCGAGTCCGGATTCAATGATGCCCCGGCCGTCATGCTCGTCCTGATGTTCAGCGTGGTACCGCTGGAACTGTCGCCGGTGCACGCGCTTGCCGAAGTCGTCTACGAGTTGGCGGCGGGCGCCGCAATCGGGTTGGGCTGTGGATTTCTGGGCTCAATCGCTTTGCGCCGCATCGCTCTTCCCGCATCGGGCCTCTATCCGCTGGCGACCTTCGGGCTCGGCATGCTCGCATTCGCCGCTGCGGGCAGCGCCCACGCCAGCGGCTTCCTCGCGGCATATCTGGCCGCCGTGGTGCTCGCCAACTCCGGGCTACCCCACCGTTCGGCCACCCGCTCGTTCGCGGAGGGACTGGGCTGGTTGGCACAGATCGGTCTGTTCGTCCTACTCGGGCTGCTCGTCGACCCCGGCGACCTGGGCGCGGAGCTAATCCCGGGGATCGTGATCGGCCTCGTTCTGCTGTTGGTCGCACGGCCGCTGTCGGTCCTCCTTTCCCTCGCCGGATTCCGGGTGCCGTGGCGCGAGCAGGTTTTCGTGTCGTGGGCCGGTCTTCGTGGGGCGGTGCCGATCGTGCTGGCGACCTTCCCGATCGTCGCAGGTGTGCAGGACAGCGTCCGCATTCTCAACATCGTGTTCATCCTGGTGGTGGTGTACACGTTGGTTCAGGGACCCAGCCTTCGCCTCCTCGCGCACCGGTTGGGCCTGATACCGAAGGACGCCACCCGCGAAATCCAGGTCGAGGCGGCGCCACTGGATGTGCTGGAGGCCGAGTTGCTGACGATGACGGTGCATGAGCCGTCCCGGCTGCACAACGTCACCGTTCTCGAGCTGCGATTACCCGATCCGAGTGTGATCACTCTGATCATCCGCGACGGCCATACGTTCGTCCCGCAGCCCGATACCCGCATCGCTATCGGCGACGAACTGTTGATCGTCACCACCACGACGACGCGGGCCGCGGCCGAACGCCGACTTCGTGCGGTGAGTCGCCGGGGCAAGCTGGCGCACTGGTTCGACGAATTCGGCGAAGCCGAATAGAACGCCGGAGTCGGCGAAGCCGAATAGAACGCCGGAGTCGGCGAAGCCGAATAGAACGCCGCGCACACAG
Source organism: uncultured Actinomycetota bacterium (assembly GCA_963843135.1). Taxonomy (GTDB): domain Bacteria; phylum Actinomycetota; class Actinomycetes; order Mycobacteriales; family Mycobacteriaceae; genus Mycobacterium. Next base: position 6,475 of record CAWJJA010000008.1, on the reverse strand, counting down.
GTCGTCGTCAGGAAAACGGGACTAGCCTGGATCCAGTGAGATTCGCATTCAAAACTTCCCCACAGAACACCACCTGGGCCGACATGCTGGCCGTCTGGCAGGCCGCCGACGATATCGAGGTCTTCGAGTCCGGCTGGACCTTCGACCACTTCTATCCGATCTTCTCGGATTCCACCGGGCCGTGCCTTGAGGGCTGGACGACACTGACCGCGCTGGCTCAGGCGACCAAGCGGCTGCGGGTAGGCGTGCTCGTCACGGGCATTCACTACCGTCATCCCGCCGTACTCGCCAATATGGCCGCCGCACTCGACATCGTTTCGGGCGGTCGCCTGGAACTCGGTATCGGCGCCGGCTGGAACGAGGAGGAGTCCGGCGCGTACGGCATCGAACTGGGCTCGATCAAGGAACGCTTCGACCGGTTCGAGGAAGCCTGCGAGGTGCTGACGAGTCTGCTCTCGAACGAGACGACAACGTTCGACGGAAAGTTCTACCAGCTCAAGGATGCTCGCAACGAGCCCAAGGGTCCCCAACAACCGCACCCGCCCATCTGCATCGGTGGTAGCGGCGAGAAGCGCACGCTGAAGATCACCGCACGCCATGCCCAACACTGGAACTTCGTCGGCGGGCCGCCCGAAGAATTCGCCCGCAAGCGCGATGTGCTTGCCGCGCACTGCGCGGACATCGGTCGCGATCCCAAGGAGATCATGCTCTCGGCGCACGTACGGCTGGGCGAGGACCGCAACTACGCGAAGGCCGTCGAGGAGGCCGGGGCGCTGGGCAAGGAGGGCCTCGATCTAGCCATCATCTATCTGCCGCCGCCGTACGATCCCGGCGTTCTCGAGCCGCTCGCCAACGAGATCGAGGCATCCGGCCTGCTAGACAGCAAATTCAGTTGACGGTCACGAAAATATAACGATTCGGCAAATGGAGCGTCACTCGCCGGACAGCACCGGCGACCGACGGGATAGATGTTCGCTAGACGCCGAAGCGGAGAAGCTCGTCGGCAGTGATCAGCCGCTCCGCCTTGGCGGGAAATTCGCGGCACTTCAGCGGGTGTCGGAACAGTGACCAGGCGATTCGATTCACCCGAGACCGAGATAGCGAGTTGAGATACACAGTGCAAACTCCTGCGTCGAAACCGATAGCTGCTCGGGGCCTTACCCTAGCGCAATGCCCGCATGAAGTCATTAAATACCGGCGAGTTGGCAAACTGTACGAGGCGCGCCGAAAAATCATCTGATGTTTCTGGTGTGACTGATGTGGTTTATGTGACTGCGTTTTTCGGCTATGAGGGACGCAGAAACACATCGTCGAGCGTGACCGTGCGAAGGTTCCGCGCGCGGATGATATCCACCAGTTGGCCGAAGACATTCGTGACCGGCAGGTGGTTGAGGTGGCCGATGACAATCGTCTGCGGGTTGAAGTACGTCTCGGCCATCTTGACGATTTCGGACTCCGGGATCACCAGATGGTCCTCGAGCGTCCCGGACCAGAGCGTGTCGGTGGTATAGCCCAGATCGCCCGCTACCTTGTCGACGTGCGCATTGTGCGCACCGTACGGCGACCGGAAGTACGGGCGAGCGTCGACGCCGTAGGTCTTCCAGAGGAAATCGTGATTGTGCCGAAGCTCCTCTGCGACAGCAACCAAAGGCAGCTTCGTCAGGTTCGGATGCGACCATGTGTGATTAGCCAGTTGGATCTGGCCACTGTCGACCATCGGGCGCAACAGATCGACATGGTCGGTCCACGATCGGTAAATGCCGTTGACGAAATACGTCAGTCGCACGCCGGTGTCCTTGGCGAACTGTGTGTACGCCCTCAGAACCTGGCTACTCACCCCGTCATCGACGGTCAGCGCGAGCAGATCGCCTTCACCCGGCAGGCTGCTCAGGACACCGCCGGGCAGCTGGATCCGTGCGGATCGCGGCGGCGGCGCCAATAGTGGCGCCGGTGCGATCGCCGCAGGCTCGGAGGCCTCTGCGGCCGCGCCTGCCACTCGCGGTTGCGCGCCCGTCGCGCACCGGCCGAGCCCGACTCCGGTCAGGGTCACCGCCGACAGCGCCACCAGGAAGTGGCGCCGATTGAGTTCAGAACCCGCGCGCGGGGCTCGAAGGCGGCCCGTCATCGCCACCACTGTCCCGCGAGCCAACGCAAAAACCGCCCATTGCGCAGCGTGTCGCGGTTATCGCTGCGGTACCGCCGTGGGTTTGATCGGCGCAGGAAGCGCGGTGCTGCCCATCAGATAGCGGTCCACGCCGGCGGCCGCGGCGCGCCCCTCGGCGATCGCCCAGACGATCAGCGACTGTCCGCGGCCCATATCGCCTGCGACGAAGACACCCGGCACACTCGTGGCGAAGTCCTTGTCCCGCGCGACGTTCCCGCGATCGGTGAATTCCACGCCGAGATCTGTCAGCAGCCCCTCGCGCTCAGGACCGACGAAGCCCATGGCCAACAGGACCAGATCGGCGTCCAACTCGAAGTCGCTGCCGTCGACCTTCTCGAACTTGCCTGCCTTCATCTCGACCTCATGGCCGCGCAGATGTGTGACCCGGCCGTCGCTGCCCATGAACTGCTCGGTGTTGACCGAGTAGACGCGCTCGCCACCCTCCTCGTGGGCCGACGTCACCCGGAACATCAACGGGTAGACCGGCCACGGCGTCGAGTCGGCGCGCTCTTCCGGTGGGCGAGGCATGATCTCGAACTGGTGCACGCTGGCCGCGCCCTGCCGGTGCGAGGTGCCCAGGCAGTCGGCGCCGGTATCACCGCCGCCGATGATGACGACCTCCTTGTCCTTGGCGGTGATCGGCGGTTCGCCGTCGTCACCGAGGACATCATCGCCCTGCTGGACGCGGTTGGCCCATGGCAGGAATTCCATCGCCTGGTGGATACCGTCGAGCTCCCGACCTGGAATCGGCAGGTCACGCCAGGCGGTCGCGCCACCTGCGAGTACGACCGCGTCGTAGTTCAGCCGCAGCTGCGCCACCGTGATGTCGACGCCGACGTTGACCCGCGGCCGGAACTGCGTCCCTTCGGCCTTCATCTGCTCGAGGCGCCGGTCGATGTGGCGCTTCTCCATCTTGAATTCGGGGATGCCGTAGCGCATCAGGCCGCCGATGCGGTCCTCCCGTTCGAACACCGTCACCGCGTGCCCGGCCCGAGTCAGCTGCTGGGCCGCGGCAAGGCCGGCCGGTCCCGATCCGACGACGGCGACCTTCTTTCCGGTCAGCTTGTCCGGCGGCAGGGGCACGACCGTGCCGTCCTCGAAGGCCTTGTCGATGATCTCGACCTCGATCTGTTTGATCGTGACCGGATCCTGGTTGATGCCGAGCACGCAGGAGCCTTCACACGGCGCGGGGCACAGCCGGCCGGTGAACTCCGGGAAGTTGTTGGTGGCGTGCAGCCTCTCGATCGCGTCGCGCCAGCGGCCGTTGCGCACCAGGTCGTTCCATTCGGGGATCAGGTTCCCCAATGGGCACCCGTTGTGGCAGAACGGAATACCGCAATCCATGCAGCGCGTCGCCTGCTCACGCAGAGTGTCGTGGGAGAAGTCCTCGTAGACCTCTTTCCAGTCGCGAAGTCGCAACGGGACCGGCCGCCGGGGCGGGGTCTCGCGCTGTGTGTACTTCAGAAAGCCCCGTGGATCAGGCACCGGCGGCCGCCATGATCGCTTCGTCGACGTCCGCGCCGCGCCGCTCGGCGTCGGCGATGGCCTCCAGCACCCGCTTGAAATCGCGGGGCATCACCTTGGTGAAATGCTTCAAATTGTTCGTCCAGTCGCTCAAAATACGCTGCCCGACAGCGGAATCAGTGGCATCGACATGTGCTTGGAGCATGTCCTGCAGCCACTGGGTGTCCTCGTCGTCGAGGCTTTCCAGTGCCACCATTTCTGAATTGAGATTGTCACCCAGCGTGTCGTCCGGGTCGTAAACGTAGGCGATGCCCCCGGACATGCCCGCCGCAAAGTTGCGGCCGGTCGGACCGAGGATCGCGATCCTGCCGCCGGTCATGTATTCACATCCGTGGTCGCCGACACCCTCCACGACGGCGTGCGCGCCGGAGTTGCGCACCGCGAACCGCTCGCCCACCTGACCGCGGATGAACGCCTGGCCGCTGGTGGCACCGAACAGGATCACATTGCCCGCGATGATGTTGTCCTCGGCGACGTAGTTCGCCGGTGCGTCGTCCGACGGTCGCACCACGATCCGCCCGCCTGACAATCCCTTGCCGACGTAGTCGTTCGCGTCCCCATACACGCGCAGGGTGATGCCCTTCGGCACGAAGGCGCCGAAGCTGTTGCCCGCCGAGCCGTCGAAGGTGATGTCGATGGTGCCGTCGGGAAGTCCCTGGCCGCCATAGGCTTTGGTGACCTCATGGCCGAGCATGGTGCCCACGGTTCGGTTCACGTTGGTGATCGTGGTGGAGAACCGCACGGGTGTGCCGGAGTCCAGCGCCTCGCGGCACATCACGATCAGCTGTTGGTCCAGCGCCTTGTCGAGGCCGTGGTCCTGACGCGAGCTGCAGTACAGGTCCTGGTTCATGAATGCCGATTCGGGTTCGTACAGCACCGGGGACAAGTCTAGTTTGTAGGCCTTCCAGTGTTCGGCAGCCTTCGTGGTGTCCAGCGCTGAGACCTGTCCGACCATCTCGTTGACGGTCCGGAAGCCCAATTGGGCCATGAGCTCCCGCACTTCTTCGGCGATGAACAGGAAGAAGTTCTCGACGAATTCCGGCTTACCCGCGAAGCGCTCACGCAGCGCCGGGTTCTGCGTCGCAACGCCGACGGGGCAGGTGTCCAGATGACACACGCGCATCATGATGCATCCGGACACCACCAGCGGCGCGGTGGCGAACCCGAACTCCTCGGCGCCCAGCAGGGCGGCGACGACGACGTCGCGACCGGTCTTGAGCTGGCCGTCGACCTGGACCACGATCCGGTCGCGAAGACCGTTGAGCAGCAACGTCTGCTGCGTCTCGGCGAGGCCGAGCTCCCACGGCGCTCCGGCATGTTTCATGGACGTCAGCGGGGTCGCGCCGGTGCCGCCGTCGTGCCCGGAGATCAGCACAACGTCGGCGTGCGCCTTGGACACGCCCGCGGCCACGGTGCCGACGCCGTTCTCGCTCACCAGCTTCACGTGGACGCGCGCCTGCGGGTTCGAGTTCTTCAGGTCGTGGATCAGCTGCGCGAGATCCTCGATCGAATAGATGTCGTGGTGCGGCGGCGGGGAGATCAGCCCGACGCCCGGTGTCGAGTGCCGTACCTCGGCCACCCACGGATACACCTTGTTACCCGGAAGCTGGCCGCCCTCACCGGGTTTCGCACCCTGGGCCATCTTGATCTGGATGTCGGTACAGTTCGTGAGGTAGTGGCTGGTCACGCCGAACCGGCCGGAGGCTACCTGCTTGATGGCACTGCGACGCCAGTCGCCGTTCGGATCTTGGTCGAACCGGCTGACCGCTTCGCCACCCTCACCCGAATTCGACCGTCCACCAAGGCGGTTCATGGCGATCGCCAACGTTTCATGGGCTTCCGCGGAGATCGAGCCGTAGCTCATCGCACCGGTGGAGAACCGCTTCACGATCTCAGTCGCGGGCTCGACCTCGTCGAGCGGGATCGGTGAACGCTGTTCGTCCTTGAACTTCAGCAGTCCGCGCAGCGACGCCATCCGCTCGCTCTGATCGTCGATCAGCCGGGTGTACTCCTTGAAAACCTCGTACTGCCCGGTTCTGGTGGAGTGTTGCAGCTTGAACACCGTGTCCGGGTTGAACAGGTGGTACTCGCCCTCGCGGCGCCACTGGTACTCACCGCCGACCTCGAGCTCGCGGTGCGCCCACTCGTCGGGGCGATCCAGGTACGCCAGCGCGTGCCGGGTGGCGACGTCGTCGGCGATGTCCTCGAGTTCGATGCCGCCCACCGGACAGGAGATCCGGTGAAGTACTCGTCGAGGACCGGCTGGCTGATGCCGATGGCCTGGAACAGTTGCGCGCCGGTGTAGGACGCCAGCGTCGAGATGCCCATTTTCGACATCACCTTCAGCACGCCCTTGCCGGCGGCCTTGACGTAGTTCGCCTTCGCCTGGTCGCTGGAGATGCCCGCGATGACGCCGCGGTCACACATGTCCTCGATCGACTCGAACGCCATGTACGGGTTGATCGCGGCGGCGCCGAACCCCACCAGGCACGCCATGTGGTGCACCTCGCGGGCGTCGCCCGCCTCGACGACGAGGCCGACCTTCGTCCGGGTGCGGTCGCGGACCAGATGGTGGTGCACGGCCGGACGCTCAGCAGTGAGGGAATCGGTGCCATCGACTCGTCGGACTCGCGGTCGGAGAGCACGATGATGCGCGCGCCCTCGCGAATGGCCTCCGACACCTTGGCGCGGACATTGTCGAGGGACTCCTTGAGGCCCTGCCCACCGCGGTTGACCGGATACAGACAGCGAATGACTGCGGCGCGCATGCCGTGCTTGTGCCCGCGG
>CAWJJA010000007.1:0-21893 GCA_963843135.1 uncultured Actinomycetota bacterium | reverse complement strand
GAAGAGTCCGGCGCGGGCGCCGTGTCCGGCACCAATTTGCGCGACGGCATCATGCTTGCCGTCGAGGAGATCAACGCCAAGGGCGGTATCCTCGGCAAGAAGATCAACACGCCGCTTCTCGACACGCAGAGCGATGCCAGCGTCTCGCGCGGCGCATGCAGAAGGTGCTCGACGACAAGCCCTACGTCATTCTCGGCCCGGTCTTCTCCGGCTCGGTGCTGGTGACATGCTGCTCACGCAGACACGCGGAAATCCCGGAGATCATCGGCGGCGAGGCGGCGGCGATCACGCAGAAGGGCAACCCCTACGTCTTCCGCACCTCGTTCGGCCAGCAGTTCAGCATGCCGAAGATCGCCAACTACATTCGCGACGGGCTGAAGGCGAAGACCGTCGCCGTGGTCTGGGTCAACAACGATTTCGGCAAGGGCGGCCGCGACAACTTCGTCAAGGAGATGGCCTCGCGCGGCATCAAGGTCGTCGCCGACCTCTCCACCGAGTCGGGCCAGGCCGACTTCTCCGCCGACGTCGTCAAGCTCAAGGCCGCGAACGCCGACGTGATCTTCGTCTACACCAACGAAGAGGAGAGCGCCCGCTTCCTGAAGGAGGCCAAGAAGCAGGGCATCAGCGCGCCGATCATCGGCGAGACGACGCTGCTGAGCCAGAAGGTGATCGAGCTCGCGGGCGACGCCGCCGACGGCGTTCAGGGCCATGTCGGCCTCTCCGCCGATGCGCCGGTCCCGGCGCTGAAGGAGTTCGCCGAGAAGTTCAAGAAGCGGTTCAACTACGTCAACGACCACAACGGCATCAAGGGCTACACCGCCGTCTACGTCATCAAGTACGTGACCGAGAAGATGGGCAAGTTCGACAGCAAGCGCTTCGCCGAGACGCTGCACGGCATGACCATCACGCCCGAGGAGGAGCCCGCATATCCTGATGGAAGCCACCTGGGACAAGAACGGCGACATCGACCGCGAGAGCTTCCTCGGCGAGGTCGTCGACGGCAAGCAGAAGATCGTCGAGGTCCTGCCGAAGCTCGGCAAGTAAGGCTCATCGTCCTTGAAATCTTCCGCCCGGCGGGATCGCCGGGCGGAAGTCAAACGGGGGGGCCCATGGCCTCCTTTATTCAACTTTTGGTCTCGGGCCTGGCGACCGGCGCGATCTACGCGCTGATCGCGGTCGGCTTCACGCTGCTCTGGCAGACGTCGCAGACGATCAATTTCGCCCAGGGCGAATTCGTCATGGTGCCGGCGTTCTTCATGCTGGAGGCGATGTACCTGGGCGCGCCGTTCTGGCTGGCGGCGCTGATCGGCATCGCGCTGTCGGTGCTGATGCTCGGCTTTCTGTTCAAGCTCATCATCGTCGATCCCATGCTCAAGCACGGCGTGCTGCCGCTGGTGATTTCGACCATCGCGCTGTCGCTGTTCATGAGGGAGGCGGCGAAGGACTTCTACAGCTCGCAGGCGCAGCCGTTTCCGGCCGCTGGCGCCGCCGATCGACATCCATTCTCTTCGGCGCGGTGTTCTCGACGCAGAGCCTGGCGGTGCTGGCGGTGGCCATCGCGTACGTGGTGGCGCTGCACCTCCTGCTCACCAAGACCCGGCTCGGCCGCGCGCATGCAGGCGACGGCGCAAAATCCCAAGCTCGCGCGCATCTCTCGGCATCCCGGTGCGGCGGATGGTGCTCTACACCTTCCTCATCAATGCCGTGCTGTCGCCATCGCCTCCATCCTGATCAGCCCGATCTATCTCGCCAAATTCACCAACGGCGAGACGCTCGGCATGGCGGCGTTCGTCGCGGCCATCATCGGCGGCTTCAATCAGGTGCGCGGCGCCATTCTCGGCGGCATCCTTCTCGGCGTGCTCGACAATCTTTCGGCGGCCTACCTTTCCGCGCACATATCGCGGCGCCTTTCCGCTGCTCATCCTGATCGCCGTCATCCTGTTCCGTCCGCAGGGGCTGCTCGGCCGCGTCGAGGAGCGCACGGTATGAATCGCTTCGGCGCGATCGCGGTCGCGTGCCGCGGCGCTCTTCGCCGTTGCGCTGCCGCTCTTTCTCAAGCCCTTCGGCATCTACCTCGCTCGATCTGGGCCGTGCTGACCATCGCCGCGCTCGGCCTCAATCTGACGCTGGGCTATGCCGGGCAGATTTCGCTGGCGCAGGGCGCCTTCGTCGGCATCGGCGCCTACACGGTGGCGCTGCTGACGCAGGCCGGCGTGCCCTATCCGTCGCCTTCTTCGCCGGCGGCGCTGCTGTGTTTCTCGATCGGCTGGGTTCTCGGCTATCCGGCGCTGCGGGTGCAGCACCATTATCTCGCCTTCGTCACGCTCGCCTTCACCACGCTGGTCTTCCTCGTCCTGCGCAACGAGGAATGGCTGACCAACGGCATCTATGGCATCAACGGCATCGCGCGGCCGCGTCTGTTCGGCTGGTCGACCGACGGCGCGCTGACGTTTTTATTACTTCTGCCTCGGCATGCTGGCCGTCCTGGCGGCCTGGCACCTGGTGGATGCTCCGCTCGCCCTGGGGGCGCGCCTTCGTGGCGCTGCGCGAAAACCCGCTGCGCGCGCTGTCGCTGGGCTCGATACGCGCCGCTACACGCTGATGGCCTTCGCCATCGGCTCGAGCCTTGGCGGGCTGTCGGGCGCGCTCTATGCGCCGCTGGTCCAGTTCATCGAGCCGAACTCCTTCGCGCTCGCGCTATCGCTCAATCTGCTGCTGATGGTGATCGTCGGCGGCAGCGGCTACTTCTTCGGCCCGTTCGTCGGCGCGCTGATCGCCGTGCTGCTGCCGGAATGGCTGCGGTTCACGCAGGGCTACTACCTCTGGTCTATGCCGCGCTGGTCATGGTGATGATGGCGTTTTGCCCTTACGGCATGCTGGGTTTGCTTGAGCCGCACGTTCAAGGCGGTCGACGCCGGAGCGAACCGCCGGCGCCGGTGCGCGCGGCAGGGAGAGGCCGGGCCATGACGGCGGTTCTCGAAGTCTCCAATCTGCGCAAATCGTTCGGCGGCATCACCGCGGTCGACGGCGTGTCGTTCGACGTCCAGCGAAGGTGAAATCCTCGGCATCATCGGGCCGAACGGCTCGGGAAAATCCACGCTGTTCAATTGCGTGCTCGGCCAGTTGTGGCCGAACGACGGCGAGGTCAGGGTTGACGGCCGGGTCACCACCGGCATGCGTCCCTGCGATATCAACCGCCTGGGCGTCAGCCGCACCTTTCAGCTGCTGCAGGTGTTTCCGCAACTCTCGGTTCGCGACAACCTGATCCTCGCCGGCCAGGAGCATCAGGGCACGATGTTTTCGCGTCTGTTCGGCGCGGCCGATGCCGGCCTCGGCGAGGCCGCCGACCAGATGATCGAGTTCTTCCGCCTGTCGCATCTGGCCGCAGAACAGGCCGGGACGCTGAGCTATGGGCAGCAAAAGCTGCTCGACGCGGCCATGGCCTTCATGGCCGGGCCGCGGCTTGTCCTGCTCGACGAGCCGGCCGGCGGCGTCAACCTGACGATGCTCGGGCCTCCTGCGCGAGCGGCTGCAGGCCTATCACGCCGAGCGCAAGGCCACCTTTGTCGTCATCGAGCATCAGATGGAATTCGTCATGGCGCTGTGCACGCGGGTTTTGGTGCTGGCCGAAGGCCGCCTCATCGCCGAGGGCGCGCCGGAGGACATCCGCCGCAATCCCATCGTGATCGAGGCCTATCTCGGGCATTGAGTGATCCGCATGAGCACGGATGAGCAGCCTCGATCCTTGATGGCGTCTTTGCCGGCTACGGCAAGATGACCATTCTCAACGGCACTACGGCGAAGATTCGCCGTGGCGCGATCACCACCGTGATCGGCCCGAACGGCGCCGGCAAGTCGACCCTGTTCAAAACCATCTTCGGCCTGCTCCCGGTGCGCAGCGGCACCATCACGCTCGACGGCCGCGACACCACGAAATTTTCGCCGCGCGACATCCTCGACGCCGGCGTCGCCTATGTGCCGCAGGGCCGGAACATCTTTCCCGAACTGAGCGTCCGGCACAATCTGGAGCTTGGCGGCGTCGCTTGTCCGACCAGGCAAGCCTGCCGGCGGCTTCGACGCAGATCATGCAGCAGTTTCCGATGCTGAAGGAAAAGGCCAGCGCGCAGGCCTCGACCCTGTCCGGCGGTCAGCAGAAGATGCTGGAGGTCGCGCGCGGCCTGCTGCTCGATCCCAAGCTGATCCTGATCGACGAACCGTCGATCGGCCTCTCGCCGATGATGGTGCAGGAATCGCCGCAGTCGCGGTAGCCGCTTCGGTGCGGCGGGCCCGCCGCACCGGTGCCGGAGAGACCATCGACCTCTCGACCTACGAGGCGATGGTGATCGCCATGGGTAGCTTGGGTGCGGTGTCCGCGAGCGTGCTCGGCGCGGACGCGTTCGGCGCACGAAGTCTGGAGCTGCCGTCGATCGTGCCGACCGCGGACGGTCTGGTGGGGTTTTGCACGATTACGGCTCAACAATTCCAGGATTTCCTCGTATTGATCGAGCGACCGGACCTGTTGGACGACGAAGAGCTCGCGTCGATGCCCGGGCGCATCGCCCGTCGTGAGGAATTCCTCGCAATGGTGCATGATTGGGCCGCTGACAAGTCCACCGCAGAAATCGTCGAATCGGCCGCTGCATTCCGAATACCGGTCTCCCCCATCGCCACTCCCGTGACAATCACGTCGGTCGACCACTTCGTCGAGCGGGGCGTGTTCGTCGAATCGACGCACGGTGCCATGGCGCCACGGGTGCCGTACCGGAGTTCGGACATTCCGGTTCGCCCACCCGCGACCGCACCCGAAATCGGCGCCGACAACGGACGGGTGCACTGGCCGGCGGTCGCGGCCGCACATGAGCAGCCGCCACCGCGCATGCTCCCCCTCGCCGGAGTCCGCGTCGTCGACCTCACCGCGTTCTGGGCCGGTCCGATGGCAACTCAGGTGCTGGCCGCCCTCGGCGCGGACGTCATCAAGGTCGAGGGCGTGCGACGGCCCGACGGCATGCGGTTCGCCGGCGGCCGACCACCGAGCTCGGACCGGTGGTGGGAGTGGGGGCCGGTATTCCAGTGCAGCAACACCAACAAGCGTGGCATCACGCTCGAACTGAGCACTCCGCGAGGCCGCGAGGTGGCATTGGATCTCATAGGTCGCAGTGACATCGTCATCGAGAACTTCTCGCCGCGGGTGATGGCCAACTTTGACCTTGAGTGGGACGTGGTGCACGACGCCGCTCCGACGGTCACGATGGTGCGCATGCCCGCGTTCGGGCTCGACGGGCCGTGGCGCGACCGGGTTGGATTCGCGCAGACCATGGAACAGGCGAGCGGCATGGCGTGGATGACGGGCAGCAGGGATGGGCCACCGGTCATTCCACGCGGGCTGTGCGATCCCCTCGCAGGTTTACATGCCTCGTTCGCAGCCATTGCGGGCCTGGAGATCCGGGATCGCACCGGGACCGGGATCCACATCGAGTCGACCATGGTAGAGGCGGCATTGAACGTAGCGGCCGAGCAAGTTCTCGAATACACCGGAAACGGGGTCGAATTGAACCGCGAGGGCAACCGTGGGCCCGGCGCCAGCCCCCAAGGGGTGTACCGATGCGGCGGAGACGATCAGTGGGTGGCGTTGGCAATACTCAACGAAAGGGCGTGGTTGGCGTTGGTGGAGGTGATCGGCCACTCCGAATTGGCCGACGACGCGACCCTGCGCGACGAGTGGGTCAGGCGGCGCCGAGCCGACGAGATCGACAAGCTGATCGAAGAGTGGACTTTGCAGCGAACCCCGGCTGACGTCGTTGCGATTCTGCACTCTCATCGGATCGCGGCAGCCCACATCGTGGGCGCCGCCGATCTGCTCGAGGACGATCAGCTCACTGCCCGCGGCTTCTGGGAGACGGTCGACCATCCCGTCGTCGGCACCTTCAAGACCACCGGCATGCCCTTCACATTCGCAGGCGTCCAACGTAAGTGGATCACCGCCCCCGCCCCGTTGTACGGCCAACACACCGACGAAGTCCTGTCCGACGTGCTCGGCTGCACACGCGGCGACATCTCCTCCTTTGAGGAGGTCGGCGCCGTCGGACGCCGACCTGCCGGACTATGACCGACCAACCCGTGCCGTCGGTCGAGAGCCTGCGGCTGGAATCCTTTGCAACGCGTCACGCCCGTATGGTGGCGGCGGCACGGCGGCACGGCATCGATCCCGAAGGCATGGTCCTGCCGGCCGAGGGCATGTTCACGACCGACGACGGTGCCGATATTCACTATCTCGAATGGCCCGGTCCCTCACACGAACTCGCGATGATCTTCTTGCACGGCGGAGGTCTGCACGCGCACACCTTCGATGTCGCGGGCAATCTTCTCCGACAGCACGCGCGGTGCGTCGCGCTGGACCAGCGCGGGCACGGCGAAAGCGAGTGGACGCCGGGGCGATATGGCAGCGAGCACTGCGCTGACGACATCGCCGCGGCGGTCGATCGGCTCGGTTTGAAGCGTGTCGTCGTCGTGGGCCATTCGATGGGCGGCATCGGCGCCGTGGAGTGGGCGGCCAGAAACCCACCCGAGTTGGCCGGATTGATGATCGTGGACGTCGGACCTGAGCTCACCAGTTCGGCGACCGAGTCGATCAACGACTTCATCACGTCGCGGCCGTCCTACGCCGGTCTGGAAGACGTCGAGAGCGACAGTTTGGCAGCGAACTTGCGCTGGGGCGATGACGGACGTCTCGTCTCCAAGTACGACGACTCGCAGTTTCACAGCGGCGCAACGGCATTACCGATGGATGACGAGATGCGTGCACTCGGTCGGCGTATTGCATGCCCGACGACGATTCTGCGTGGCGAACGCAGCAAGGTGCTTTCCGATGAGGCAGCTGCATCGTTCGCAGCCGACATCGACGGCGCCGACTGGCAGTGCATCCCCAACGCGGGCCACACCATCCAGTCCAGCAATCCACGGGGTCTGGCCGACGCGGTACTCCACTTCCTGGAGCGGCTGCGATGAAGGCCGTGACGACGTGCATCCCACCGCGCTCGGGTGAGCTCTGCGCTCCCATCCGCTTCCTGCTGAGGCACGATTCGACCGTGCTCGAACTGACGTCCCGCCACCGCATCACCGACGTGGAGTGGGATGCCGCCGAGAGCGCCGTTGTCATGGTCGTCGAGATCACCGACCCCGAAACGTCTCGACCCGTCGACGTCCGATTCGACATTGTTGACACCGAAACCGGTGCCGCCGAGCCGATCTCGACCCGCAGCACATTGATCGGACACGTCGACCGAGAGTCGGGGCCTGCAGCTGTGTACGGCACCTACCTCGGCGTCGTCGCCGACGAGAACTGACCTACGAACAACGGAGCCGATGTGCCTACAAAGGGCCGCACCGCCGCCATCGCCGGCGTCTACAACACCAAACAAGGCCGTCACCTGGAAGGCGAAACGACACGACGACTGATAATCGAAGCGATCAGAGGTGCGCTCGATGACGCCGGACTCAGCCTCGACGACGTCGACGGCATCACCTCGGAAAATACGGCGTCGCTGATCTACGACCTTCGGCTCGGCCCGGTGTGGCAGGGGTCGACGTTCGGGGTCGGGATGATCACCGAAGCCGTCGCGGCGATCGAGTACGGGCTCGCCAACGTCGTGGTGCTGGTCGCAGCACAGGCCCAGGCGTACCGCGACCACGCCGCCACCGCGCCGTGGACCCGCCCAGAGAACGAATTCGTCGCACCGTGGGGGATGTTCACCGCCGCCGAGTTCGCGCTCATCGCCAGACGCCATATGGAGGTGTATGGCACGACCCGAGAACAGCTTTCGCTCGTTGCTGCCACCATCCGCAACAACGGCTCGGCGAACCCGGAGGCCGTCTACGCCGGACGCGGGCCGTTCACCCCAGACGACATCACCGACTCCCGCATGATTGCGGACCCGTTCCACCTTCTCGACTGCGCGACGACGTCGGAAGGCGGCTGCGCCCTGGTGGTCGCGAACGTCGACCTGCTTGACCCCGCATGCCGCCCCGTTCACGTGCTCGGCAGTGGTGCGGACTTCTTCGGACCGTCGTATCAGCATCCCCCGGCTTGGGATCTCATGGGGCGCCGCGGTGAGGTTCCCAACGGTCTGGTGGGCAGGCACGCCGCCGACATGGCGTTCGATCACGCCGGCATCGGCAGGGACGATGTCGACGTACTGGAGCTCTACGATCCCTTTTCGTTCGAGATCATCCGCCAGCTGGAGGCCTTCCGCTTCTGCCCCGACGGCGAGGGCGGTCCATTCGTCGAGGACGGGCACATCGCCATTACGGGTTCCCATCCCGTCACGACGGACGGAGGCACCATGTCGTTCAGCCACGCAGGCACCAATCCGCAGATGATGCAGCGCGCGATCCGCGGCGTTCAGCAGCTGCGGGGAGACGCGGGCGCACTACAGGTGCCGAATGCGCGAATCGCGTTGTGCAGCAATGGCGGCGCCGGCGCCCTGTTCACCACTGTCCTGCTATTGGGAGACGAACCACGATGACCACCGAACTCGGGCTTTTGACCGCTCAACGCGCCGCCGTCCCGCATGCCGCGCCCGGTCCGTTGACGGCGCCGTTCTGGCAGGGCTGCGCAGACGGGCAGCTGCTGTTCCAGCGCTGCGAGTCGTGTGCGTCCGCCAACTTCCCGCCGGCCGAACACTGTCGTCAATGTCTGTCCACGGCACTCGAGTGGGAGCGAAGCGCGGGCAACGGAGTCGTCTACAGCTGGACCGTCGTGCACCGAGCCGCGACCCCGGTGTTCGAAACGCCTTACGCGCCAGCGATCATCGATATGGCCGAGGGATACCAGATCCTCACCAACGTCATCGACACCGACATCGCGCAGCTTCGTGTCGGATTGGCGGTCATGGTCGACTTTCGGGCCGTTGGCGATGACCTTTGGCTGCCATACTTCAGGCCATCGCCATGAGCCCACGCGCGTCCAGCGGCGGCTTGCCCACCACGGCGTACTTGGTTCTGGGCATTCTCGCCTCCAACGACGAGCAATTGACGGCCGGTGAGATCAAGATCCGCGCCGAGTTCTCGGTGAGCTACTTCTACTGGTCACCGTCGGTGAGTCACGTGCGCCGCGAATTGCTCAAACTCCTAGAGCGAAAAATGGTGCAGGACAGCGAAGTCAAGACCGGTAAACGGACCAGCACCCTCTATCGCACCACCGACATCGGCCTTGCGGCGCTGCAGCGCTGGGTCGAGCAGCTGCCCGACACCGACCAGGTGGTCATCAAACACCCCGTCATCCTCAAGGCCTGGATGTCCAAGGACTCCGACGCAACCCGGACACTCGACGCCCTGGATCGTCACCTCGAGGCGACGCGCAAACGCCTCGACGAGGCCCTGTGGAGCCGTCAGCGGACGCGCGAGGTCGGCATCAGTGATGAGCCCTCCATGCGGACGTCACTCGCGGTGCACAACTACTCCATTCGCGCTCTTTATGCCGAGCTGTCGAACATCACGCAACTGCGCGACGAGGTCGCGGTGGGTACGGCCGAAGATCCCGCCAGGCGTGTAGACCGACCCAAAGGACAGCTGCGCCGCACCCACGATTAGAAACGTCTGTCGCGGTGCGTACCGCCGAGCGCGCTGTTCTAGTGAAGACCTTGCGCTCGAAGATCAGCGAGCATGGCCGTGATTGCCGCGAGGATCTCAGCATCCGGGCTGTGGAATCGCCTTCCCAGCCGCTGGACGGCGTCATCTATGCGCTGCAGAAGCGCGCGGTAGGCGTCACCCGCGGCCTCGGCGTAGCCAGCCGCGGCCTGCACCTGGGATTGATCGGAGTACCGCGTCGACAAGGTAGCCAGTTCATGAGCGAGACCCTTGGCCTGCTCCTGCACCTTCGCGGTGAGGTTGCGCGCGAAGTCGAGGTCGGCCACGAACGGTGACTCAACGTCCTCAGCCAGTACCACCTCGAGCAGGTGATCGATCTGGTGGAGCATGTCGATCGTGCTTTCGACAGACCAGCTTCGGGTACGTATCTCCGGCGGCGGAAGGGGAATCGTCAGCAGTTGAGTCGACACTTCGCCTCGCGCCCATCGCTCCATGTTTCGGGCATGGGCCTCCCAGTGAGCGACCTCCGCCTCTGCGGCTTCTCGTGCGGCGGCGATCTCGGCCTCTGCGGCTTCCCGTGCGGCAGCCACGTCACCACTTGCCTGCCCACGCGCAGCCGCCACCTCAGCGGCCGTGTCCGACCGCAACTTTTCCAACTCGCGGCGCACCCGCTGCACGGCTTCCTCGCCGGCCGCCCGCTCGGTTGTCCGCTCTGCGCTCCGTTCGAGGGCACGGGCCTCTGCCGCACGGACCTTCTCCTCGGCCGCCGCCACTTCGGCCGCCGCGCCCGCGCGTACCCGCTCGATCTCGGCGTGCAGTTGCTGCGCGGTCTGCTCGCCGGCCGCCCGGTCGGTTGTCCGCTCTGCGCTCCGTTCGGCGGCACGGGCCTCTGCCGCACGGACCTTCTCCTCGGCCGCCGCCACTTCGGCCCCCGCACCCGCGCGGACCCGCTCGATCTCGGCGCGGGCCTGATGCAGCGCCTGTTGATCGGCCGCCCGCTCCGCTGCCCGTTCGGCATCCTTGCGCGCGTCCGCGGACTCCACCGCGCGGACCCGCTCGCCCGCCGTTGTGGCCGCGCGTGCCGATTCTTCGGCTTCAGCCCGCGCTCGCGAGGCCGCCGCCTCGGCGTCGAGCCTGTGCTCATCCGCTTCGCGCACCCGCTGCTCGGCCAGTCGGCGCAGGTGGTCGGCCTCGACCAGCTGCATCGCCAGCGATCGGCGCGGTTCGGGTGGCCCGTTACGTTCGCGGTGTTGGACGAGTTCGCGCTCACTCATCCCCGCCAACGCGACCGACTCAGCCCGTGGCTGCAGCCCCACGCGCTCGGCGGCCGCGACTGCGTCCGCCGCCGCGCGTCGTGTCAACGCCGCCCAGCGGTCGACATCGAGGTCCTCGATGTGTTGGCGAGTAGTCGTCACCTGCGGCGCCGCCCTCCACTGCCCTCCGTCACTGAGTTCGAAAGCGTTTCAGCGGAAGGTGCCTCGGCGTCCGGCGTCGATGCGATGGGTTTCCGGTGCTCCGACGCCGATGTGTTGTCGCGGTTCTGATCGGGCGAGCGCCTCGTCGTGGCCCCCGTGGTATCAGAAACAGGACCGGCCTGATGCGCCAGCACCAATACCAGCTGCTCCTGGTACACCGCCACAGCCTTGGCGAGCGTCTCATCGCCGAGTCGCTCGGCATCACGGAGCAGCCCTCCCAGCAGTTCCAGGGTCACCGCAGGCCCAAGACCCAAAGTGGCGCCCTCGCTGGCGGCCGGCTCCATCCCGGCGTTGTCGACCACCCACTGCCATCGCTTCCAAGCCAGAGCGTTCTGAGCATCGTCACGAGCCTGTGCCTGACGGCGTTCCTCCTGGTCGCGCTGCTGCTCGGACCGCTGACGGGCTCGTCGCGACGCGTAGAGCACGGCCGACGCTGCGACAACCGCTGCCAACAGTGCCGTTAGGCCGGCGAAGCCGGGCGAGACGACGAATTCCCGCGCCGGAAGATCTCCGAGAATGCCCAGTGGCGGTGCATGGTCCACCTAATGAGTCTCGCACTGCGAGGACCCGGGTAATGACGGAAAATCGAAGCAATCGGTCATCCGACACTGGACGGATTTTCGATCGCGTTTAGTCGGCGCGGGAGGGGGCACATCCACGATGAGCCGCAACCAAACCTCCACGCCGAACGATGCCAGCTAAACAATTGCCGAAACGCCTGATGCGCTTGCAAGCAGGTAGCGAGACACGGGCGCCGGATCGCCCCAATGGTTAACTGACCCTGCCATCCAGAGGCCACCATGCAGACCGAGAAACCGGAGCCACACGTGTTGAACGTCCGAAACTGGCTGTTTCTGTCGACCATTTGCCTCGCCGCGACACTCCTATTCGCAGGGAGTGCATCGGCTGAGCCACGGCAGACGATCCCTGGAGCCGACGCCGCCATCGCCAAGGCCGAAAGCATTCTCGGGACAGACCAATTCGGTATTTACGGATGTGAAGCTCTGGTGGCCTACGCATTCGGCGTGTCGCAGGCTGAATACGGTTGGGACGGCGCTGCCGAGACCATGTACCAAACACTCCTCGAACAAGGGAAGATCCATAAGGACATGGCCCCCCCACGTGGGGCACTTGTCTTCAGCAGAGGATTCGTCGGCGCCCATATCGACATCGCGCGCGGGGATGGGACCTACGTATCCGGCGGCGTTCAGGGGCTCTCACCGGGATACGGCGACGGGAGCAACATCCAAATCCTGCCCACTCCTAGTGTGGGGGACGCCAACTACACCTACCGCGGCTGGAGTCTGGACTTCCCGAAGGAACGCCCCGTCGGCGACTAATGCGGAGCCAGCGGCCCTCCAGTGCCCGGCGATGTCTCTGCCGAGGCTGACGCCAGTCCAATCACGATTCGCAGCCGATGCCGTCGTGGTCGCGATCCAAATGCGGTCCGTAATACGGCGAGTCGTACGGAATGTTGGTGTCGCCGTTGGCCCTTGCCTCCGAGCAGTTTCGGTAGGGCTGCTGCGCGTTGGCGACGGGGACGGCGCTGATAGATGATGCGCCGACGGCCACGAGCGTGAACAAGAGCACCCCTCTAGCGACGTCATGAGTCATCTTGCTCTCCTTCAAGCAGTCGTGGCCGTCGAAGTAGTCCATGCGCTCCGGTGGGCTTCGAGATCGTCTACGACGCGGACCGCGTACGAGAATGCAGGTGCCTCGAGCGGGAGCGGGCTGCTCAGACAGGGCCGACGACAACCAATGCAGCCATGGGTGGTACGCACCCGGACGACAGCACAGCGACCGTAGCCAGGGCGGCTGTGGTCAGGCTGACCCTCAACCAGGTGGACGCGGGGATGCGATTTCGCGATGAACCGGACATTTGTGATCCTCCTCAATAAGTAACCACTTACTTACATGCCTTATTGCAACATAGCATCGGTAAGAGGTCAAGTGTTTGCCGGTAAAGGTCGCCCCTAGGTGCGGGCCGCCTCGTCGAGCATCGTGTGGCGCTTACCAGGCAGCATCGACCTGCCCTACGGTCGGATTGTGCCTGCAGCAGGTACTTTCAGGCGTGCGGCGACCATCTCGGCGATCGACCGCAAGTATCGATCGGTATCGATCGTGGACGGGTGTTCGCCTCCGAAGAGGTCTGTTACCAACCAGTAGTGCGCCAAGGCGCTTTGCAGGACGACTGCCAGAGCGTCCCAGTCGTCGTCGCCCCGGTCCGGGCCGGCGAGCTCG
Source organism: uncultured Actinomycetota bacterium (assembly GCA_963843135.1). Classification (GTDB taxonomy): domain Bacteria; phylum Actinomycetota; class Actinomycetes; order Mycobacteriales; family Mycobacteriaceae; genus Mycobacterium. The sequence continues at coordinate 8,592 of CAWJJA010000007.1, read as the reverse complement.
GCTAACCCTCGCGACAGGACCGACACCACCACCAAGTGTTCGTCGCGCCGCACCACCTCCAGCGCCTCTTGCGGTGCCGAGTTGTCGCGCAACAGGATTCGGGTCACGTCGCGGTCGTGATCGAGCCGACCCAGGCCGATCTTGCACAACACCATCAGCCGGTCGACGATGTCGGTGTCGGGTGCGACGAGATCCAGCATCGCGAGCACCGAGAAATCGGGCGAAAGGAACTGTTCCCACTGGCCGCGGTCCAAGACTCGGGCTTGTAGGGCCTGTACGAGAAGTTCGTCTTTGGACTTGAAGTGGCGGTAGAGCGCACCCGAGCCCGGTGACAGGCCCGCGGCCTGCTCGATCTGGGCGATCGAAGTGCCTGCATACCCCTGCTCACCGAACAGGCGCAGCGCCTCGACCAGGATGCGATCCCGCGACGACTCAGCCATATCACTCCGAATAAGTAATTACCTACTTACTCAGAGGGTACAGGATCGGTAGAGGTGTCAATCGGTAGGCGCAGGACGCCATCGACGCGGATTGAGCGCCGCTATGAGATGCCGGACATGACTCTTGACCGACAGCCCGGAACGCATTGCGGCAGCGATCATTCGCGCCGCTGACGCCGACGAGCCACCGCGGCGCCTGGTGCTCGGTTCCGACGCCTGGACCATGATCACCGAGGGTCTGTCCCGTCGCCTCATCGAGGTCGCAGCACAGCGAGATAACGCGGCCTCTGCTGACTATCCCCACAATCATCCGCTCCCCACGGTGCCCGTCGCCTCGTGAGGAGCGCTGGAAGCTGTCTTCGCCTAGATTGCCGCACAAGCGGTATCCAGCCTCCCATCTGGCTGTCATGCGGCTAGAGGACTCCACGAGAGGAACGATCATGGACAACGGCGTCGCCCCGAAAGCCGTGTGCCGCCGACTTATGCTTCGCAGGCTGGCTGCCACCGCCGCGTCAGTGGCTGCGGTGATGGGACCGCAGGCATCAGGCCTGGCGGCCGCCCAGGATCCGACATGTCCGGCGGTGGAGGTGGTGTTCGCTCGCGGGACGTTCGAGGCTCCCGGAGTGGGCGAGACCGGGCAAGCGTTCATCGACGCACTCAATGCCCGGCTCGGCGGTAGCCCCGTTGCCGTCTACGGCGTGAACTACCCGGCCTCGCTGGACTTCCAGGCCGCCGCCCAGGGTGTCGCCGACGCCAGCAACAAGGTCGAGGAGATCGCGGCGACGTGTCCGGCCACCAAGATCGTGCTCGGCGGCTACTCGCAGGGCGCCGCTGTGGCTGCTTATACGACCTTCGATGCAGTTCCGGCCGGATTGGCATTGCCCGACGGCATCACCGGGCCGATGCCGCCCGCGGACGCCAATCACGTTGCAGCAGTGGTGCTGTTCGGTACACCCGACAACTGGTTTCTCAATCTGGTCGATGCCGGCGCACCGCCCATCACCGTCGGGCATCTGTACGCGGCAAAGACAATTCAACTGTGCGATCCCGGAGACCCGGTCTGCTTCCCCGGTGGACTGGACCGGGCCGCGCACAGCGCATACAAGACGAACGGAATGGCGGTTCAGGCCGCTGACTTCGTCGCGAACGCCCTGTCACCGGCATCGGCAACGTGATCGGACAGCGATGACGCTTCTCTGGTCGTGAGCTGAGCCAGGTGTACGCACGCCCGTTCAGCGTGCTGAACCTCGAACCAGGCCTTGAGGCTTGACCAGCCACAGTGCTAGAGCGATTGCTGCGATCGGCCCCGCGGCCATGATCAAACTCAGCGTTTGGATCGCGTCGATCATGTTGTGCGGCCCGTGGTCGACCACCAATCGCGCATGCTCGGGATTGACAAGATTTGCTCCGCGGCCACCTTGCGTCGTCTGCAACGCGTCGCGCATTTCGTCGCGCGTGATCCCTGAGCGGGCAAGCTCATCCACGATGCTGCTGAGGAAGATGTTCACGCCTACGAGTGCGAACACTGTGGGCCCAAGCGAAAAACCAGCTTCGTTGCCGGCACTCTTGACGCCTGCGACCGCGCCACCAAGGTCGGCCGGTGCGCTGGCCATCATGACGGTGGCCTGCGGTGTGCCGACTATTGCTCCGCCCACCATGATCAGCGCCACGGCGGCGAACACCATCGCGACGGAGGTGTTCAGGTCGAAGAGCCCGACCAACAGCAGGCCGGCAAGTAGCACGACGAGCCCGCCGACGAGTACCAGGCGGGCACCGAATCGGTTCATGGCGGGGCCGGCGGCGGTGGCCGCGACTGCACTCAAGGCGGTGGCAGGGATCAACAGAATGCCCAGCAGTTGGGGGGACTCGTTGCGAACGGTGACGAGGTAGAAGGTGAATAGGACCAGCGACCCGCCGGTCACAAAGTTGAATACCACGCCGGCCGTCGCGGCTGCGTTGAACCGGCCCGAGCGAAAGATCCGCATATCCAGTGCCGGCTCCGGAGTGCCAAGCTCGTGTATCACAAACGCACAGGCGGCTACCGATCCCACCGCGATGGCGGCGAGACCGACGGAGTCGATGCCGGTCTGCAACCGCGAGATGCCGTAGATCAGACCCAGCAACGCGCCGGCGAACAGCGCCAGGCCGACCAGATCCAGCCGTCGATTGGCACGCAACGTATCGGGCACGTACCGCCATGTGACCGCCAAACCGAGCGCCGCGATGACCGGCAGGACCAAAAAGCATGCGCGCCAACCGATCGCATCCGCCAGCACACCGCTGATCGCGGGTAGCGGAGTGGAGACGACGTAGCCCACGCCAAAGTATCCCGCGATCGCCGCGGCCCGCCGCCCCGGGGGGAAAACCGCATTGGTAATCGCCAGCGACAGACCGATCAGGAACGCCAATGCCACCCCTGCACCTGCGCGAGCGACCATCAACACGGCCGGAATGGGCGCAGCGGCTGCCAACACGCTGAAGGCGATCGAACCGCACAACCCGATCAGGTACATGCGCCGCATGCCGTACAGATCGCCCAGTGCGCCAGCGCACAGAACAGCGGCCGCCATGGTCAGCGATGCGAGGCTGGCCAGGAACGTGCCCGCGTTGCGCGAGATCTGCAGGCCGCGAGCCACGACCTCCAAGTTGGCTGAGAGGATCGTCGGGTCGCTGACCGAGATTGCGTAACCCAATCCCATCGCGATCACCGTCATCGTTGCTGCTACGCCCGAGACCTGCTGTTGCTCAGTAGCAGCGGGGTCGCCAGGCGGCATCGACTGGACACTACTCGCGCCGGGCACCGCAATACCTGATGTCCGGAGTTAGCCAGTTCGGGTTAATGACGCCAACCGCCGCCGGGTGGAATCGCCCGAGGCGCACGTCCTCAACACCAGCAACTTCCAGGCTTCAGGAACCACAGCGGCTACCATTTAGGCGACCTAGCACGAGGTTGCCATGACAGATCCGACTGCGAACGACCCGCCAGAGTTCGCTCAGACTCAAGCGGTGACCGACACCGGGGAAGTATCAGAAGTTCGCACCGGAGCATTCCAACCAACGTTTGACGACATCAGCCCATCCGCGCCACTCAGTCAGATCGAGGTCGGCCAGCGGCTCGATGACTTCGACCTGCTCACCGAACTCGGCAGCGGCGCATTCGCGCGGGTCTTTCTGGCCCGGCAACTGTCGCTGCAGCGGCTGGTCGCGGTCAAGATTTCCGAGAATCACGGCCACGAAGCACAAACCCTCGCTCAACTCGATCACGACTACATCGTCCGAATCTTCGACCAGCGCACTCTCCCCGACCAAAACTGGCGGCTGCTGTACATGCAGTATTTGCCCGGCGGGACGCTGCTCGACCTCGGTCGAGTGGCTTTTGCTGCGGAGCGACCACCCGACTCCGGCCAGGCGCTGCTCGACGCGGTAGACGGCTCATTGGAGTCACGCGGTGAGAGCCGGCCCACCGAATCGGTCACTCGCGCTGAGCTAGCGACCCTTTCCTGGCCCGAGACGGTCGCCTGGCTAGGGAAACGACTGGCTACGGCGTTGCACTACGCGAATTCAAGGGGCGTCCTGCACCGTGACATAAAGCTCGCGAACGTGCTGCTCGACCGCGATGGCACCCCCAAACTTGCGGACTTCAACATCAGCTTCGCCCGCAACGTATCGGGTGCAAGCCCGTTTGAATATTTCGGCGGCTCACTGTCCTACATGTCCCCCGAGCAGCTGATGGCTTCCCGGCCCGGGCACACGGTAGAGGCCGCAGACCTCGATACGCGCAGCGATATCTACTCTCTGGCGGTGGTGTTGTGGGAACTCCTGACCAGCATGAAGCCATTTGACGACTCCGCGGCGCGAGCCGCTCGGGCGGACTCCGCCGGATTCGCCGGCGACACCACCGCAGTCGACCTCATGCTGACCACCCGCGCAGATGGGGTTTCGTCGGCGGCGCTCGCCCGCCTTCCCAGTGACTGTCCCGCCGCGCTGCGCCGAGTTCTGCTGAAGGCACTGAGTGCTGACCGTGATCAACGCTGGTCCTCCGGCGCTGAACTCGCCGAGCAACTCCAGCTGTGCCTAGACCCGCACGCTCGCAACTTGGTGGATCCGCCCGCGCGCAGTTGGCGACTGCGGCTGCGGCCGTTCATTTTGCCGGTTAGTGCGCTGGCCATCCTGATTCCCGTAATGCTGGCCGGCGCGTACAACATCCAGCACAATCAGCTGTTAATCGTCAGCCATCTTTCCGAGCAGGCTCAGGGTCGGTTTGTTCTGGTCACCACGCTGCTCAACCTGATTTTCTTTCCGCTCGGCGCAGCGGTGGTGGTCTATTGGTGTCGCTACGTCATCCTGGTCCCGCGGCGCCTGCGACTGGGGCAAGCACCGCCCGCAGAAACCTTGGCCCGAGCGCGCCATGACTGTCTCGTCATGGGTGATCGAGTGGTGTTAGTCGTGTCCGGTTTGATTTTGTTGAGCGCGTTGACATTTCCGCTCCTTATGCAATTTCTCGCGGGTGGAATCCCTGTCAGGTCGGCAATCCATTTCTTCGGGTCAATCACGGTGTGTGGCGCAATCGCGATCGCGTATCCGTTCTTCTTGCTCACCTTCTACATCGTGCGCAGCGTCTACCCGGAACTGGTCGCATACGGACACACGAATGTGCGAGAGGCCGAACAGCTGCGAGGACTCCGCCGCCGACTGCCACGCTATTTGGCGGTCGCGGCCTCAGTGCCGTTGCTCGGCATTGTGGCCGTCAGCTTCCTGACCGCCCCCGAGATCGCCGCAGTCATCGTCCCGATCAGAGTGCTGTGTATTGGGGGCATTGCCGGGTTCGTGCTCGCGTATTGGCTGTCGCGTCAGATCGAATCCGACATTCGGGCGCTGGAGCGGGTGATCCGGCATCGAGCGCCACACGATCTTCCCCATTCAAGTCGCCGTGCACAGCTACTCTGACGGACGAATCATGTCCACCGGCGCGTGGGCCGGCGGAGGCCGGATGGGCAGTGCTGCGGTTCTGGGCGAACCCGGGTTGTTCAAAAGAGTGGAGCTAAGGGGATTCGAACCCCTGACCCCCACACTGCCAGTGTGGTGCGCTACCAACTGCGCCATAGCCCCTCGTCGTGCTCATCGAAGTTACACCACCTGCGGTAAGCGTTCAAAATTGCAGGTCAGGGCACTTCACCACCGGCTTCGGGCCCGAGTGGGCGGGCTGGGGTATGCCCAGCTGGCGGTAGGCCGCGCGTCTCCGGGGCGAACACCCAACCCATCGCCGCGACAAAAAGCACCGCGCCGCTGACGGCGAAGGCCCACCCGAACGACGCGTGCTGGGCGATCAGGCCCACGAGCAGCGACCCGCCGATCGAGCCGACGTCGACCATCATCTGGAAGACGGCAACCGGCGTCCCGCCGCGCGCCTTGTTTCCCACGATGTCGGCCACAGCCGCCTGCTGCGGGGAGACGAAGACACCCGTCGCCGCACCCGACACGTACGCCGTCGCAAGGAAGATCACCAGCGATGACGTCACCCCGAGCAGGCTCGTCGACACGGCGGCGGCCAGCAGTCCGACGATGAGCAGCTTGCGTCGCCCGATCCTGTCGGACAGATAGCCGCTGGGGATGACCACTGAGACGTTGCCGATAGCGAACGTCGCCAGTGCGAGGCCGGCGATGCCGGTGCTCCGGCCGAGCCCGTCAACGATGAAGAGCGGCACGAGGGCGATCCGCAATCCGAACGCCGCCCAGCCTGTCGCGAAGTTGGACAACAACGCGGCACGGTAAGCGCGGTGCCGCAAGACCTCTCGCAGCGAGACGGCAGGTTCATTGTCTTCCTCCACCGCCGCCCCCGTGCTGCTGCCACGCAGGCTGAAGAACACGACGGCGGCCGCGACGAGCAGCGCGAGCCCGTAGATCGCGAACGGTGCCGAAAGGCCCAGACCGGCCGTGAGGCTGCCGAGCACCGGTCCACCGACCGATCCGATGAGGAATCCCGACGAGAACAGGCCCGCGACGCGACCGCGTGCGTCCGGTGGCGAGATCCGGATCATCAGCGCGAGCGACGAGACCGAGAACATCGCCGACCCGAGCCCTCCGAGAGACCGGAAGAGCAGCAGCTGCCAGTAGGTCTGGGCGAATGCGCATACGGCTGTGGACACGGCGACGATCAGCAGGCCGTTGATGTAGACCCGGCGCTCCCCCAGGCGCTGCACCAGCCAGCCCGCCGGGGTCGCCGATACCAGCCGCATCACCGCGAAGGCTGTGATGACGAACGTCGCCGCGCTGATGCTGACGCCGAAGTGGCGGGCATACTGCGGCAGCACGGGCGAGACCACCCCGTAGCCGAGCGCTACCACCACGTTCGCGGCGACCAGCAGCCAGACCTCGCGCGGGAGCTTCGGCTTGTCGGAGACTGCCGACGAACAGTCACCCTCCGCAGTAGAGCTCACGCGATGACTTTATTCACCACGTCCTTGGCCGCTTCCTGCACCTCGGCTAGATGCTCGGGCCCGCGGAACGACTCGGCATAGATCTTGTACACATCTTCGGTGCCCGACGGTCGCGCCGCGAACCACGCGTTTTCCGTCGTCACCTTCAGACCACCCAGCGCAGCACCGTTACCCGGCGCCGTGGTCAGCTTGGCGGTGATCGACTCCCCCGCCAACTCGGTGGCTGTCACCTGATCGGCCGACAGCTTGGCCAGCCGGGCCTTCTGCTCACGGTTGGCGGGTGCGTCGATGCGGGCATACGTTGGCGCACCGTACTTTTCGGACAGCTCGTTGTATCGCTGCGACGGTGTCGACCCCGTCTTCGCGAGGATCTCCGACGCCAACAACGCCATGATGATGCCGTCCTTGTCGGTGGTCCACACCGAACCGTCACGCCGCAGGAAGGACGCCCCGGCGCTTTCCTCGCCACCGAAACCGATGGTGCCGCTGAGCAATCCGTCGACGAACCATTTGAAGCCGACCGGCACCTCGACCAGTTTGCGCCCCAATCCGCCGACCACCCGGTCGATGATCGACGAACTGACCGCGGTCTTGCCGACCGCCGTGGACGCCGGCCAGTCTGGGCGGTTGGTGAACAGGTAGTCGATCGCGACGGCCAGAAAGTGGTTGGGATTGAGCAGCCCGCCGTCAGGTGTCACGATGCCGTGCCGGTCGGAATCGGCGTCGTTGCCGGTGGCGATCTGATAACTCTCGCGGTTGGCGATCAAGGACGCCATCGCATTGGGCGAACTGCAGTCCATCCGGATCTTGCCGTCGGTGTCGAGCGTCATGAACCGCCACGTCGAGTCGACGAGCGGATTGACCACGGTGAGTGTCAGGTTGTGGCGCTCGGCGATGGCACCCCAGTAGTCGACGCTCGCACCTCCCAGCGGGTCGGCTCCGATGCGGATCCCCTCTGCACTGATCGCATGCAGATCGACGACGTTGGGCAGGTCCGCGATGTACGCGTCCAGGTAATCATGACGCTCCACCGTCTTCAGCGCACTGGCCAGCGGCACCCGTTTCACGTCCTTTAGGCCGTCGCGCAGAATCTCGTTGGCCCGCTTGGCGATCGTCCCGGTGGCGTCGGTGTCGGCTGGTCCGCCGTTGGGCGGGTTGTACTTGAAGCCGCCGTCGCGCGGCGGGTTGTGCGAGGGCGTGACCACGATCCCGTCGGCCAGATCGCCGTCACGGCCGTCGTTGAAAGTCAGGATGGCGTGGCTGACGGCGGGCGTCGGGGTGTAGCGATCGGCCGAATCGATCATCGCTACCACGTCGTTGGCGGCCAGCACCTCCAGCGCCGATACCCACGCGGGCTCCGAGAGCGCATGGGTGTCGCGGCCGATGAACAGCGGTCCGGACGTGCCCTGCGCGTGCCGGTACTCGCAGATGGCCTGCGTCGTCGCGATGATGTGCGCCTCATTGAACGCCGCGTCGAGGCTGGACCCCCTGTGACCGGACGTGCCGAACACCACCTGCTGGTCGACGTTGTCCGGGTCGGGATCGACGGTGTAGTACGCGGTGACCACCTGCGCCACATCGATGAGGTCTTCGGGTTGTGCCGGTTGACCGGCGCGTGGATTGGCCATGGTGTCGATTCTGCTCCGGTTCTGCGCGGCGCATGGGCGCGGCGCCAAGAATTCAGGCCGACGGCCACATTTCGTTGCACCGATTAT
>CAWJJA010000006.1:0-584647 GCA_963843135.1 uncultured Actinomycetota bacterium | reverse complement strand
CCTAGCTGAGGTTGACGACCGTACCCGCCGACGGGTCGACCTTGCCGTCGAGCAGGTCGAGGTAGGCCCGCTGGATCGCGTCCTCGGACGAAATCTCCTCCACGCGAACCCAGCCCGCGGCCCACTGCGCGAACGGCGCCCACGACTCGGCGACCTTGCGGTCGAGTTCGGCGGTGCCCCAGTCGGCGCCGCGCTTGGTGATCCGGTCTGGCGCGAAGAAGAACACCGGGCTCGGCCCTGCGAGTTCGCCTGCTCCCGCGGCTATTTGGGTCCAGTGGGTTGCGCCGACGGTGGAGCTGTGGGCGAGGCGGTCGCCATAGTGGGCGTGGACGGCGGCGCGTACTGCGCCGTCGCCCGAGATGTCGACGTAGACCGCGCGCTCCCCGGCAAGTGCGGAGACCGAGTCGTAGAGACACACCGAGTCGTAGATGTTGAGTCCCTCGACGAACTCGCGATTGGCCGCCGACGTCAGCCCAACGACATCGACACCGCTGCGCCGCGCGAGCAGGTAGGCGGCGATGATCGCCGTCTTGGACGACGCGCTGGAGATGACGACCGTGTCCGCGCCGAAGAAGTTCTCGTCGGCGAGGAAGTCGTCGATCAGAAACGACGTGAAGAACAGCGGGAAGAACAGGATGTGCTCGGCCTCGCGGTCGGCCGAATAGACGGGATCGGTCTCGACGTCGCGGTACCCCTGATAGGCCGACGGCAGGTTGGCCCGGTGCGCTGCGGAGTCGAAGAAGCCCTTCTCGTCGATTCGGGAGGGGACGACCACCAGGTGGCTCGCGCACGGCAGGTAGCCGTAGACCCGAAGGCCTTGCGGCAGACCCGACTGCCGGGTCTGAACGACGTGGGCGTACCCCCAGACGTTCAACTTCCCCCAGCCCGGGTCCGAGGCCGGGAAGAAGGCCCAGTAGTTCATCGCGTCACCGAACACCGCGTAGGTGATGTTGTTGGCCGTCAGCCCGAACGACTCGACCCTCAGCAGTGCCTCGCCGTCGGCCAGCGACGGGGATTCACCGGCCACGAAGCGACTGTCGCGCAGGTCCTTGCGGTTCAACTCAAAGTCCATGCGGCCCACCGTATGCGCTACCAGTTGCTCGGCGAGTAGTCCTTCAGGAAGCAGCCGTACAGATCTTCACCGATTTCGCCGCGCACGATCGGGTCGTAGACCCGGGCGGCACCGTCGACGAGGTCGAGCGGGGCGTGGAAGCCCTCGTCGGCGAGGCGCATCTTGGTCGGGTGTGGGCGCTCATCGGTGATCCAACCGGTGTCGACCGCGGTCATGAGGATGCCGTCCTGCTCGAACATCTCGCCCGCACTGGTACGGGTGAGCATGTTCAGGGCGGCCTTCGCCATATTGGTGTGCGGGTGTCCGGGCCCCTTGTAGGCCCGACCGAACTGACCTTCCATCGCCGAGACATTGACGATGTACTTCCGGCGCGCGGGCGACGCGGCCAACGCCGGGCGAAGCCGGCTCACCAGGATGAACGGTGCGGTCTGATTGCACAGCTGCACCTCCAGCAGCTCCATGGCGTCGACCTCGTGCACGCGTTGGGTCCAGCTGTTCACCGAGGCGGTGTCGGGCAGCAGGCCGCCCGCATCGATTGCGGTACCCGCGGCGATCCGCTCCGGGGACGCGCTGCGGGCGAGCAGGGCCAGCTCGGTCACGGCGTGCGGCGTCTGGTGCTCGGCGAGGCTTCCCGCGAGTGCGGCCGGGTGCGCATCACTGACGCGGTCGAACGCGATGACGTCCACGAGCTCCGGCGGCGGGGTGCGCTCCCCCTCGACGAGCGCCGTGTAGGAGCCGGGCGCGCGGCGCACCGTCTGGGCGGCGTTGTTGATCAGGATGTCCAACGGACCCTGCGCGGCGACGGTATCGGCGAGCGCGACCACCTGGGCCGGGTCGCGGAGGTCGATGCCGACGACGCGCAGCCGGTGCAGCCAGTCGGAACTGTCGGGCATCGCGGCGAAGCGGCGAACGGCGTCGTTCGGGAAGCGTGTGGTGATCGTCGTGTGCGCGCCGTCGCGGAGCAGCCGCAGCGCGATGTACATCCCGATCTTGGCCCGTCCGCCGGTGAGCAGGGCGCGGCGGCCGGTCAGGTCGGCGCGGGCGTCACGCTTGGACCGGTTGAGCGCAGCGCAGTCCGGACACAGCTGGTGATAGAACGCGTCGACGACGGTGTGGTGGCGCTTGCACACGTAACAGGCCCGGGAGCGCTGCAGCGTGCCCGCGGTCGCCCCCGCGGCGGTGGACACCAGCGGCAGGCCTTGCGTCTCGTCGTCGATACGCCCGGCAGCCCCGGTGGCCGTGGCGGCGATGACCGCCCGGTCGGCGGTGGCGATCGCATCGCGCTTGGCGTGGCGGCGAGCCCGTTTCACGGCTTTGAAGATGCCGGCGGTGGCCCGTCGCACGGCGACTGCGTCGGGGTGCTCAGGAGGCAGCGATTCGATATCGGACAGCACCTGCAGGCACGTGCTGAGTTTCTCCGGATCGATCGCGGTCACGCACGAAGAGTACTGGTGGAGTGGCTGCTCAAAGAAACGCGCGATTGCCATACCGGTCCAGCGAGACCAGTTCTGCGACCGGCCGGCGCGTCGTGGGGCCGTACTTGCCGATCGGCCAGCCCATCGGGATGACCGCGCAGGGAGTGACATTCCACGGGAGTCCCAGGACGCGCCTTGCCAGCAGCTTGCTCCACAGCGGGATGGTGATCAGTGCCGCGCCCAGCCCGGCGGCACGTGCGGCCAGCAAGAGGTTCTGCACGGCGGGGTAAATGGAACCGTAGGCACCGCTCACAGCGACGGGCGGCCATGGCGGGACAACACCTTTGAGGCACGCCACGATGACGACGGGGATCTCGTCGAAATGTTCGGCCTGCCACCGAACGGCCTTCTCGTTGCGGAGCATCTTCTCGTCCATGCGGGCGCCGAGCGCGCGCTTATAGAGAGCGCCGCCGAGTTTGATGGCGGTGCTATTCAGACGGCCGAGTTTCGCGACAATCTCGCGGTCCTTGACGACGATGAACTCCCAGTTCTGCGCATTCGAGCCCGTCGGCGCCTTCATGGCCAGTTCAAGGAGGTGAAGCACCAGCGCGTCGTCCACCGGGTCGCTCTTGAGCCGACGGATCGCCCGCTGAGTGCGCATCGCATCTTCGATCGGCATGGTCAGAGATTCTGGCTGAGTCATGGTCATGATCCCAGCACGGCCAGCGTCTGGGTCAAAGGGAGTGGGCGCGGACGGTATCGAACCGCCGACCGCTGGTGTGTAAAACCAGAGCTCTACCACTGAGCTACGCGCCCTCGTCTGGGCAAATTACACGCTGACGACGTAAGACACGAAATCAGTCAATCGGATTTCAGCGCCGCCAACGCCTCGGTCCACAGGGCCTGGTCGCGCGGCTCTCCCGGCCCCTTCATCTCGGCGAATCGCACGACTCCGGTGCGATCCAGCACGAAAGTCCCGCGGTTGGCGAATCCGGCGTCGTCGTTGAACACGCCGTAGGCCTGCGCCACTTCGCCGTGCGGCCAGAAGTCCGACAGCACCGGAAAGCCGAAGCCGCTCTGCGTGGCCCAGACCTTGTGGGTGGGCGGCGGCCCGACCGAGATCGCCAGCGTCGCGGTGTCGTCGTTCTCGAAGTCCGCCAGATGATCGCGAATCTCGTCGAGCTCGCCTTGGCAGATCCCGGTGAACGCCAGCGGGAAGAACACCAACAGCACATTCTTGGCGCCCCGGAAGTCGCTCAACGTGACCGGCTGCCCGTTCTGGTCCTTCAGGGTGAAGTCCGGCGCTTCGGTTCCGACGTCGATCAACGCGCTCATCAGTGCCTGCCCGCAGCTTTCGATTTCGGCTGGACCAGCCGACTGGCGATCCAGTCGCCGAGATTCGCCGACGAGGTCTGCATCAGGCCCGCGGTCGGCGCCGACTCGGCGATCTCGGCAGGCTGCACATGTCCTGGCTTGCCGGTCTTGGGTGTGACCACCCAGATCACGCCGTCGTCAGCCAGGGGCGTGATGGCGTCCATCAGGCGGTCGACGAGATCGCCGTCGTCATCGCGCCACCACAACATGACGACGTCGATCACGTCGTCGGCGTCTTCGTCGAGCAGCTCGCCGCCGCACGCGTCCTCGATGTCGGCCCGGATGTCGTCGTCGGTGTCCTCGTCCCAGCCCAACTCCTGCACAACCTGATCTTTTTGGATGCCCAGTCTTTGGGCGAAGCTCGGGGCGTCGTCCGCCGCGACCACCGTCGGTCCTCCTTCAGCCAGCTCGGCGCGATGTGCGTCCGGTCCTATCGTCGCACGACCTGGCTCTGGCGCCACTCACCGGCGGCCAGGTTCGTTCGATCTGAGTCAATATGCCGCATCGCAGAGGTTCAGCGCGGAGGTCTTCGTGTCGTTCAGTCGAGTGATCGCGGCGTTGAATTCGTCGGAGCCGTAATTGCCCGCGATGGCCACTGCCAGGCCCCGTGCGGCATCGACCCAGGCGCGCATCGCGTCCTTCAACTCGGAGGTCAGCGGGTCGGACACGCTGCCTGCGACCAGGTCGGCACTGTGGTTGAGCGCATCGATCGCCGGACGTGCCCTCGCGTCGGCATCGGCAGCGCTCTCGTTGAAGGCGTCGACGTAGGCGTTGACGGCGGTGATCGCGTCCACACTGCTGGTGCTCAACGACTCGCAGGAGGAGTGCACCGCCTCCTTGGTGAGCGACTCCTGCCGCTCGGACTCGCGGGCGCTCGAGCTGGCGGCCGACTCCTGGATCGAGGCCGACACCGACGCCTTGTAGACGGGCGCATCGGCGGCGTCGACCGACGGTTTGCCCTCGGTGACGCTGCTACAACCCACGATGATCATCGCCGTAGCGGCCATAACGCCGACCACGAGGGCAGCGACCCGCAGGCGTCTCGGATACAGCCAACCGGTCACCACGGTCTGCAGACGTTACCGGGTCCGATCCGCGATCGCGGGTTCATTCCAGTCCGCACCCCCACCGGTGCAAGTGGGGCAGGATTGGAGAAGGATGGAGACGTGCGGAAAACATCTGCGCAGATCACCTGACGTATACCGCCTAACAAGGAGCGGAAGTTGACCACCGAGTTCGCGCGCCAGGACCTGGCCCAAAACTCCAGCAGTGCAGCCGAACCCGACCGGGTCCGGGTGATCCGTGAAGGTGTCGCATCGTATCTGCCCGATATCGACACCGAAGAGACCAGCGAGTGGCTGGAGTCGTTCGACGACCTGCTGGAACGATCCGGCCCTGCCCGCGCCCGCTATCTGATGCTGCGGCTGCTGGAGCGTGCCGGCGAGCAGCGGGTGGCCATCCCGGCGCTGACCTCCACCGACTATGTGAACACCATCCCGACCGAACTGGAGCCGTGGTTTCCCGGTGACGAGGACGTCGAACGCCGCTACCGGGCCTGGATCCGCTGGAACGCCGCGATCATGGTGCACCGCGCGCAGCGCCCGGGAGTCGGTGTGGGAGGCCATATTTCGACCTATGCCTCCTCTGCGGCGCTTTACGAGGTCGGCTTCAATCACTTCTTCCGCGGTAAGGCGCACCCCGGCGGAGGCGACCAGATCTTCATCCAGGGCCACGCGTCGCCCGGCATCTACGCGCGCGCGTTCCTCGAGGGCCGGCTGACCGCCGATGAGCTCGACGGCTTCCGCCAGGAGCACAGCCATCCCGGCGGCGGACTGCCGTCGTATCCCCACCCGCGCCTGATGCCGTCCTTCTGGGAGTTCCCCACCGTGTCGATGGGCCTGGGCCCGATGAACGCGATCTATCAGGCCCGGTTCAACCACTACCTGGCCGATCGGGGCATCAAGGACACCTCCGACCAGCATGTGTGGGCGTTCCTCGGCGACGGCGAGATGGACGAACCCGAGTCCCGCGGCCTGCTTCAGGTGGCGACCAACGAGGGACTGGACAACCTGACCTTCGTCATCAACTGCAACCTGCAGCGCCTCGACGGGCCGGTGCGCGGCAACGGCAAGATCATCCAGGAACTGGAGTCGTTCTTCCGCGGCGCCGGCTGGAATGTCATCAAGGTGGTGTGGGGCCGCGAATGGGACACCCTGCTGCACGCCGACCGCGACGGTGCGCTGGTGAACCTGATGAACACGACGCCCGACGGCGACTACCAGACCTACAAGGCCAACGACGGCGCCTATGTCCGCGACCACTTCTTCGGCCGCGACCCACGCACCAAGCAGCTGGTCGAAAAGATGTCGGACGCCGAGATCTGGAACCTCAAGCGCGGCGGTCACGACTATCGCAAGGTCTACGCCGCCTACCGTGCGGCGATCGATCACAAGGGCCAGCCGACCGTCATCCTGGCCAAGACGATCAAGGGCTACTCGCTGGGCGCGCACTTCCAGGGCCGCAACGCCACGCACCAGATGAAAAAGCTTGCGCTGCAAGACCTCAAGTACTTCCGCGACTCGACCCGCATCCCGATCAGCGACGAACAGCTCGAGGAGAACCCCTACCTCCCGCCGTATTACCATCCCGGCCCGGAGGCCCCCGAGATCCGCTACATGCTGGAGCGGCGGCGGGCATTGGGCGGATTCCTGCCCGAGCGTCGCACCCATACCAAGGTGTTGACGTTGCCGCCGCGCGATACGTACAAGGCGCTCAAGAAGGGTTCGGGCAACCAGGAGGTCGCCACCACCATGGCGACCGTGCGGACATTCAAGGAACTGCTGCGCGACAAGGAAATCGGGAAGCGGATAGTTCCGATCATTCCCGACGAGGCGCGCACGTTCGGTATGGACTCGTGGTTCCCGAGCCTGAAGATCTACAACCGCAACGGGCAGCTGTACACCGCGGTGGACGCCGAATTGATGTTGGCCTACAAGGAAAGTGAAATCGGCCAGATCCTGCACGAGGGCATCAACGAGGCCGGTTCGACGGCGTCGTTCACCGCGGTCGGCACGTCGTACTCCACCCACAACGAGCCGATGATCCCGCTCTACATCTTCTACTCGATGTTCGGGTTCCAGCGCACCGGCGACGGGCTCTGGGCCGCAGCCGATCAGATGGCCCGCGGTTTCGTGCTCGGCGCCACCGCGGGACGCACCACCCTGGTCGGCGAGGGCCTGCAGCACGCCGATGGGCATTCGATGCTGCTCGCCGCGTCCAACCCCGCGGTGGTGGCCTACGACCCGGCGTTCGCCTTCGAGATCGCCTACATCGTGGAGAGCGGCCTGGCCAGGATGTTCGGCGAGGACCCGGAGAACGTCTACTTCTACATCACCATCTACAACGAGCCCTACGCACAGCCGCCCGAACCCGACGGCCTCGACGTCGATGCGCTGCTCAAGGGCATCTACCGGTACCGGCCCGCGCCGGAGAAGCGCACGCACACCGCGCAGATCCTGGCCTCGGGCGTGGCGATGCCCGAAGCATTGCGGGCCGCACAGCTGCTGGCCGACGAATGGGACGTCGCCGCCGATGTGTGGTCGGTGACCAGTTGGAACGAGCTGAACCGCGACGGGGTGCAGATCGAGAAGCAGCGGTTGCGCCACCCCGACCGTCCCGCCGACACACCCTTTGTCACCACCGCCCTGAAGGACGCGAGCGGCCCCGTCATCGCGGTATCGGACTGGATGCGGGCGGTGCCCGAACAGATTCGGCCGTGGGTGCCCGGCACATACGTCACTCTGGGCACCGACGGCTTCGGCTTCTCCGATACCCGGCCCGCGGCGCGGCGCTACTACAACACCGATGCCGAGTCGGTCGCGGTCGCCGTGCTGGAGGGATTGGCCCGCGACGGCAACATCGATCAGTCGGTCGCGGTCGACGCGGCGGGCAAGTATCAGATCGACGACGTCATGGCCGCGCCCGAGCAGACGTCGGACCCCGGAGTGGCTTAGGCCACGACATTCGATCCGGAGTGGCTTAGGCCACGACATTCAATCCGGAGTGGCTTAGGCCACGACATTCGACCCGGGTCGCCTGACCGGCATTGGAGGTTTCCTCCAGAAGTGTGGCGTAGCCTTTATCAATGGCCGACAATCGGTTCGTTCCGCCGAAGTCCACGGTCGAGGTCCTGGAAACAGTGCCCGACGTCGTGTTGCGGCGGCTGAAGCAGTATTCGGGCCGGCTGGCGACCGAGGCAGTGCGCGCGATGGAGCAGCGGCTGCCGTTCTTCGCCGAGCTCGAGGCGTCCCAACGGGCCAGCGTGCAATTGGTGGTGCAGGCCGCGGTGGTCAACTTCGTCGAGTGGATGCGCGATCCGCAGAGCAACGTCAGCTACACCGCCCAGGCATTCGAGGTCGTCCCGCAGGATCTCCGGCGCCGCATCGCGCTGCGACAGTCGGTCGAGATGGTCCGCGTCACGATGGAGTACTGCGAGGAAGTGGTGCCGCTGCTGGCCCGCTCCGACGAACAGTTGACCGCGCTGACGGCCGGAATCCTGCGCTACAGCCGGGATCTCGCGTTCGCCGCCGCGGAGGCATACGCCGACCAGGCCGAGGCACGCGGCGCATGGGACACCCGGATGGAGGCCAACGTCATCGACGCCGTCGTGCGCGGGGACACCGGACCCGAGCTGCAGTCCCAGGCCGCCACGTTGAACTGGGACGCCACCGCCCCGGCCACCGTGATCGTGGGGCTGCCGCGTCCGGATCGCAACGACCTCATAAGTGACGACGTCCACGATGTCGTCAGCCGCCACGGCCGCTCCGCGCTGTCCGACGTCCACGGCACCTGGCTGGTCGCGATCGTGTCGGGCGCACTGTCTGCGACCGACAAGTTCCTCAAGGATCTGATGACGGCCTTCGCCGAAGGGCCGGTCGTGATCGGTCCGACCGCATCCACCTTGGCGGCCGCGCATCGCAGCGCCACCGAGGCGATCGCGGGGATGAACGCCGTCGCCGGCTGGTCGGGTGCGCCGCGACCGGTGGCAGCGCGCGAGCTGCTGCCAGAGCGGGCGCTGCTCGGTGATACGACCGCGATCGCTGCGTTGGAGGTCGAGGTCATGAGGCCGCTGGGCGACGCGGATCCAGCGCTGGCCGAGACGCTGGACGCGTACCTCGATTCAGGCGGTGCGATCGAGGCGTGCGCCCGCAAATTGTTCGTTCATCCAAACACCGTCCGGTACCGGCTCAAACGGATCGCTGATTTCACGGGTCGCGATCCCACGGTCCCGCGCGATGCATACGTTCTCCGCGTCGCGTCCAGCCTGGGCCGACTCAGCCGGCAAACGCCCCTAGCCAGCTCACGAAATACGGCGCCGGACGGGTGATGGACGTCACTGACCGCCGCGACCTGGCGATCACACGGGTGGATATGTCGCGGACCGGTATCGATGGAGTCGCATCACGTGCGGTTTTGTGGGATCTCCACAAAAACATAAGACGAGGTTCATAATCTCTTACACCGCGCAAATGAGCTTTCACAGTGTTCTCTTAAACACGTGCCCTTAAACCTGCGCTTGCGTTCCTTGCGCCCGGACAGGGCTCTCAGACTCCCGGCATGCTCAGCCCGATGGCTAGAGCTGTCCGGTGCCGCCGACCGTCTTGATACCTGGTCGCAGATCAGTGGCCTGGACCTGACCCGCCTGGGAACCACGGCCACCGCTGAAGAGATCACCGACACCGCGGTGACCCAGCCCCTGGTCGTGGCCGCCACCCTGCTCGCCCATGAGGAACTGAGCTCGCCGCGGCGTGCTCGAGGGCAAGAACACCGTGGTGGCCGGCCATTCGGTCGGTGAGATTGCCGCATATGCGATCGCCGGCGTGATCTCTGCGGACGACGCGGTCAAGCTTGCCGCGACCCGCGGCGCCGAGATGGCGAAGGCCTGTGCGCTCGAGCCCACCGGCATGTCAGCGGTGTTGGGTGGCGAGGAAGCCGAGGTGCTGGCGCGTCTCGAGGCACTCGACCTGGTGCCCGCCAACCGTAACGCCGCTGGTCAGATCGTCGCAGCCGGTTCGATCGCAGCGCTGGAAAAGCTCGCGGAGGACCCGCCGGCCAAGGCTCGGGTGCGGCAACTCGCGACTGCGGGAGCCTTCCACACCCACTACATGGCGACCGCAGCGCAGGGATACGCGGCCGCTGTTGAACAGGTGGCCACCGCCGAGCCGACGGCGACACTGCTGTCGAATGCCGATGGTCAGGCCGTCTCCTCGGCTTCCGACGCAATGGCCAAGCTGGTGAACCAGATGACGAAGCCGGTGCGTTGGGATCTGTGTACCGAAACCATGCGTCAACAGAATGTGTCGGCGATCGTCGAGTTCCCGCCTGCCGGGACGCTCGCCGGGATCGCCAAACGCGAACTTCGGGGGGTGCCGACGCACGCCGTCAAATCCCCCGCTGACCTGGACGGGCTCGCCGAGCTCTGAAGGGAATGATTCCCGGTCCGCCGGGAGGCAACAACCACATACCAACATCAGTTGGCAGTAACAATTAATTAGAAGGAGCCATCGTGGCAACCACCCAGGACGAAATCATCGCCGGCATCGCCGAGATCATCGAAGAGGTCACCGGTATCGAGCCCTCCGAGGTCACCCCGGAGAAGTCCTTCGTCGACGACCTGGACATCGACTCGCTGTCGATGGTCGAGATCGCCGTGCAGACCGAGGACAAGTACGGCGTGAAGATCCCCGACGAGGACCTCGCGGGCCTGCGCACCGTCGGTGACGTCGTCACCTACATCCAGAAGCTCGAGGAAGAGAACCCCGAGGCTGCCGCGGCGATTCGCGCACAGATGGGCTCGGGCGACCAGTGACCAAACCTTCCACTGCTAACGGCGGTTTCCCCAGCGTTGTGGTGACCGCCGTCACGGCGACGACTTCGCTCGCGCCGGACATCGAGAGCACGTGGAAGAGTCTGCTTGCAGGAGAAAGCGGCATCCGCGTACTCGAGGACGAGTTCGTCACCAAGTGGGACCTTGCCGGTTCGCATCGGCGGGCACCTCAAGGAGCCCCTGGATCCGCTGATGACGCGGTTGGAACTGCGGCGTATGTCGTATGTCCAGCGGATGTCCAAGTACCTCGGCAACCAGCTGTGGGACAGCATCGGACGCCCGGAGGTCGACCCCGACCGTTTCTCGGTCGTGATCGGCACCGGCCTCGGCGGCGGCGAGAAGATCGTCGAAATGTATGACGCCATGAATGAGGGCGGACCGCGCAAGGTGTCTCCGCTGGCCGTGCAGATGGTCATGCCCAATGGCGCGGCCGCGGTCGTCGGCCTCGAACTGGGGGCACGTGCCGGGGTCATCACCCCGGTGTCGGCCTGCTCGTCAGGATCGGAGGGCATCGCTCACGCCTGGCGTCAGATCGTCATGGGTGACGCCGACATCGCCGTGTGCGGTGGCGTCGAGGGCGGCATCGAGGCGCTACCGATCGCGGCGTTCTCGATGATGCGCGCGATGTCGACGAACAACGAGAACCCCGAAGGGGCTTCGCGTCCGTTCGACAAGAACCGCGACGGCTTCGTGTTCGGCGAGGCCGGGGCGCTCATGGTCATCGAGACCGAGGAGCACGCCAAGGCCCGCGGCGCCAAGCCGCTGGCCCGGTTGATGGGTGCCGGTATCACGTCCGACGCGTTCCACATGGTGGCGCCCGCACCGGACGGCCTACGCGCAGGACATGCGATGAAGCGTGCGATGGAGTCCGCGGGTCTCGATCCCAAGGACATCAGCCACGTCAACGCGCATGCCACCGCCACCCCGATCGGTGACACCGCCGAGGCCAACGCGATCCGCGCGGCCGGGGTGGAGCACGCCGCGGTGTATGCGCCGAAGTCGGCGCTCGGCCACTCCATCGGAGCGGTCGGGGCCCTGGAGTCGATCCTGACGGTGCTCGCGCTGCGCGATGGCGTGATTCCGCCGACACTGAACTACGAGACCCCAGACCCCGAGATCGATCTCGATGTCGTCGCGGGCGAGCCACGATATGGCGAATACCAGTACGCCATCAACAACTCGTTCGGCTTCGGTGGTCACAATGTCGCCCTGGCGTTCGGGCGTTACTGAGCTAGGAAGGAACTCTCAAAGCAGTAATGGCAGCGTTGGCTACGGGGAATGGCTTCCCCAACGTAGTCGTCACCGGTTTTGCGATGACGACTGCTCTGGCGACCGACGCGGACACCACCTGGCAGCGGCTGCTGGACGGCCAAAGTGGCATCCGGCTGCTCGACGACCCGTTCGTCGAGCAGTACAACTTGCCGGTTCGTATCGGCGGGCACTTACTGGAGGACTTCGAGGACCAGCTGACGCGGGTCGAACTGCGTCGGCTGTCCTACCTGCAGCGGATGTCGACGGTGCTGGGCCGTCGGGTCTGGGAGCACGCCGGGTCACCCGAGGTCGACCCCCGGCGCTTGATGGTGTCGATCGGCACCGGCATGGGTTCGACCGAGGAGTTGCTGTACGCCTATGAAGCCCTGCGCGGCAAGGGGCTTCGGGCGGTGTCACCGCTTGCAGTGCAGATGTACATGCCGAACGCGGCGGCCGCGGCGGTCGGGCTCGAACGCAAGGCCATGGCCGGGGTGAGCACCCCGATCTCGGCCTGCGCGTCGGGTTCTGAAGGCATCGCGCAAGCGTGGCGACAGATCGTGCTCGGGGAAGCCGACGTTGCGATCTGCGGTGGCGTCGAGACCAGGATCGAAGCGGTGCCGATTGCCGGCTTCGCACAGATGCGCATCGTGTTGTCCACGACGAACGACGATCCGGCCGGGGCTTGTCGCCCATTTGACAAGGACCGCAACGGTTTCGTCTTCGGCGAGGGCGCCGGGTTGATGGTGATCGAGACCGAGGAACACGCCAAGGCCCGCGGTGCCACCATTCACGCCAGGCTGATGGGCGCCAGCATCACCTCGGACGGATTCCACATCGTGGCGCCCGACCCCAACGGGGAGCAGGCAGGTCACGCGATGACGCGGGCCATCGAGCTTGCGGGCCTGTCCCCCAAGGACATTGACCACATCAATGCCCATGCCACCGGCACCTCAGTCGGCGACGTCGCCGAGGGCAAGGCCATCCACAACGCATTGGGTAGTCACCGGGCCGCGGTCTACGCCCCGAAGGGGGCGCTCGGCCACTCGGTCGGCGCAGTGGGCGCCGTCGAGTCGATCCTCACCGTGTTGGCGCTGCGGAACGGGGTCATCCCGCCGACGCTCAACCTCAAGAACCTGGATCCGGAGATCGACCTCGACGTCGTCGCCGGTTCGCCGCGACCCGGCAATTATCAATACGCGATCAACAACTCGTTCGGATTCGGTGGGCACAACGTCGCGCTCGCGTTCGGAAAGTACTGACGTCCCCGCCGAAACCCGGCGTTACAGGAGGATTGCATGACCATCATGGCCCCAGAAACGGTCGGTGAATCGCTCGACCCACGCGATCCGCTGTTGCGCTTGAGCGCATTCTTCGACGACGGCAGTGTCGAACTGCTGCACGAGCGTGATCGCTCGGGCGTGCTGGCCGCGGGCGGCACCGTCAACGGCGTGCGCACGATCGCGTTCTGCACCGACGGCACCGTGATGGGTGGCGCGATGGGTGTGGAGGGATGCGCACACATCGTCAACGCCTACGACACCGCAATCGAGGAGCAGAGCCCCATCATCGGCATCTGGCACTCAGGCGGTGCCCGGCTGGCCGAAGGCGTGAAAGCACTGCACGCGGTCGGTTTGACGTTCGAGGCCCAGATCCGGGCGTCGGGTTACATCCCGCAGATCTCGATCGTCGTCGGCTTCGCCGCGGGCGGGGCCGCCTATGGTCCGGCCTTGACCGACATCATCGTGATGGCGCCGGACAGCAAGGTTTTCGTCACCGGTCCCGACGTGGTCCGCAGCGTCACCGGCGAGGACGTCGACATGGTGTCGCTGGGCGGCCCCGATGCCCACCACAAGAAATCCGGAGTTTGCCACATCGTCGCCAACGACGAGCTGGACGCCTACGAGCGGGGCCGCCGGCTGGTCGGATTGTTCTGCCAGCAGGGCCATTTCGACCGCGCCAAGGCGGAGGCCGGCGACACCGACCTCAACGCACTGCTGCCGGAGTCGGCACGTCGCGCCTACGACGTGCACCCGCTCATCGAGGCACTGCTCGACGAGGGCGTGCCCTTCGAGGAGCTACAGGGCAAATGGGCGCCGTCGATCGTGATCGGCCTGAGCAGGCTGGCCGGCCGGACGGTCGGCGTGATCGCGAACAACCCGCTGCGACTCGGTGGCTGCCTGAACTCCGAGAGTGCCGAGAAGGCAGCACGTTTCGTGCGGCTGTGTGACGCGTTCGGAATTCCGTTGGTCGTCGTCGTCGACGTGCCCGGCTACCTGCCCGGCGTGGACCAGGAATGGGGCGGTGTCGTGCGTCGCGGGGCGAAGCTGCTGCACGCGTTCGGCGAATGCTCCGTCCCCCGTGTCACGTTGGTGACCAGGAAGATTTACGGTGGCGCCTACATCGCGATGAACGCGCGGTCGCTGGGTGCGACGAAGGTCTTCGCATGGCCCGACGCCGAGGTGGCTGTCATGGGCGCCAAGGCTGCGGTCGGCATTCTGCACAAGAAGAAGCTGGCCGCCACACCCGCGGACGAGCGTGAGGCGCTGCACGAAGAACTGGCCGCCGAGCACGAGCGGATCGCCGGTGGTGTGGATTCGGCCATCGAGATCGGCGTGGTCGACGAGAAGATCGACCCGGCGCACACCCGCAGCAAGCTGACGCAGGCTCTGGCCGAGGCGCCCGCGCGCCGCGGTCGGCACAAGAACATCCCGCTGTAAAAGTCAGCTCGCGTCGCGAAACTGTATTCCAGTAGGGCGCTACTCGACCTTTCGCTGCCGGAATACAGTTTCGGCGAGGATTTCCGCGGCCACATCGACGACGCTGTCGCGATCTGCTTGGACCAAGCCGATACGGGTGCGGCGGTCCAGAATGTCATCGACGGTCAGCGCGCCTTCGTGTGTCACGGCGTACTCGAATTCCGCCCGTATGACGTCGATCCCCTCGGCCACGGGCTCCGTCGGCCGGTCGCAGCCCGCGGCCGCAATCACGTTCGTCGCCTCGGCGCCATAGCGCGCCACGAGCGAGGACGGCAGCTCGACCGGCGACCGCAGCGTCGCAACGGGATTCGACGGTGCGCCGACCAATGGCAAGTTCCTGGTACGGCAACCCGCGGCCGTCATCCCGCGCAGTTCGACGGCCCGATCGAGCACGTCTTCTGCCATGTAGCGGTATTCCGTCAGCTTGCCGCCGATGACACTGATGACGCCGGACGGCGACTCGACCACAGCGTGCTCGCGCGACACGTCGGCCGTTCGGCCTCCTCCTGTATCGATCAGCGGTCGCAAACCGGCGTACGCGCCGATCACATCAGCAGGGCCCAGCGCGACGTCCAGCGCGGTGTTGACCGTGTCCAGCAGGAACGAGGTCTCCCCCGGAGTCGGTTGCGGCACATCGGGTATCGGGCCTGGCGCGTCTTCGTCGGTCAGTCCCAGATACACGCGGCCCAGCTGTTCGGGCATCGCGAACACGAAGCGGTTGATCTCACCGGGAATCGGGATCGTCAGGGCGGCGGCCGGATTCCCGAACGCCGCGGCGTCGAACACCAGATGCGTTCCGCGGCTGGGCCGCAGGCGAATCGACGGGTCCACCTCCCCCGCCCACACGCCGCAGGCGTTGATGACGGCGCGGGCGGATACCACGAACGACTCGCCGGATCGCTGATCGGTCAATGTCACCGAGGTGCCGGTCGCATCGGATGCCGCGACGCGCGTCAGGATCGTCGCGCCGTGCTGGGCGGCGGTGCGGGCCACGGCCGTGACCAGGCGCGCATCGTCTATCAGCTGGCCGTCGTAGGCGAGCAGGCCGCCGGCCAACCCGTCGCGTCGCACCGTCGGAGCGAGTTCGATCGCCCGGTTCGCGTCGATCCGCCGCGAACGCGGCAATGTCGACGACGGCGTGCCCGCGAGCTTGCGCAGCCCATCGCCTGCCGCGAAACCGAATCGCACCAGCGCCCGCGATGCGGTGTTCATCGACGGCAGCAGCGGCACCAGCTGCGGCATCGCCTTGACGAGGTGGGGGGCGTTGCGCGTCATCAGGATTCCGCGTTCGGCCGCGCTGCGGCGGGCGATGCCGACATTGCCCGTCGCGAGGTATCGCAATCCACCGTGCACCAGCTTGCTGCTCCATCGGCTGGTGCCGAAGGCCAGGTCATGTTTCTCGACCAGCGCAACGCTCAGCCCGCGCGTCGCGGCGTCCAGCGCGATGCCGACTCCGGTGATCCCGCCGCCGATCACAACGACGTCGACGGTGGCGCCGTGGGCCAGCGCCGCGAGCTCGGAAGTGCGGCGTGCATCGTTGAGTGCGGTTGAAGACGTCACGGTTTCAGGTATCCGTTCAATGAGTGGGCGAGCTCGACGGCGAGTGCGTCGGCATCGAGGATCGGGGCGACGATCTGCCCGGACTGGATCGTCGACTGGGTGATCAGCAAGCACATCGCGGCGAGCTGACGCACATCGCCGGGGCGAACGCTGCCGTCCTCCTGCGCGAGCTTGATATCGGCGGCGACCGCATCGAGAAGGACCTGCTGGCTGGTTCCCAACCGTTCGGCGATGTAGATCATCGCGAGGTCGGGCGCGCTGTGCAGCACCGACATGACCACGTCGTCGCGACGCAACTGCGCAGCGAGCGTGACGATGCGCTCGACGAGCGCCGCCCGGCCGACTCCGGGACTCGGCAGGGCATCGAGCATGCCGACGATCCTCGACGTCAGCAGGGCCGCGAGCACCGAACGAGTGTCCGGCCAGCGCCGATAGACCGTCGGCCTGCTGACCCCGGCGCGGCGCGCTATCTCGGCCAGCGTCACCCGGTCCACGCCGAAGGCCAGGACGCATTCGGCCGCCGCGGCGAGGATCCGGTCCCCTATCGTCGGCGACTCATCGTTACTGATTGACAGCATATGTAATACTGTAACGCATGACGCGTCCGGACGACCAACAGACCGCACTGCTGCCCCCGATGAAATGGAACGCATGGGGGGATCCCGCGGCGGCGAAGCCGCTGTCCGACGGAATCCGGGCCCTGCTGAAGCAGGCTCTCGGCGTCGACGGAACAGCTTCTCCCGAACTCGCCGCCGAGGACGTCAAGCTTCGGCCGTCCGCGCTGGTGGACGCCGACCGTGACGGTCTCGCGGCCATCGTCGGAGCCGACTACTGCCGCGTCGACGACCAGTGCCGGCTGCTGCGCGCCGGCGGCAAGTCGACACTGGACCTGTTGCGCCGCAAGGATTCCGGCGTTCAGGATGCTCCTGACGCGGTGCTCCTGCCCCGGAACGACGACGAAATCGCCGCGATACTGTCGTACTGTTCTGATCACGGAATCGCGATCGTCCCGTTCGGCGGCGGGACCAGTGTGGTTGGCGGCCTCGATCCGATCCGCGGCGACTTCTCCGCGGTGGTCTCGCTGGATCTGCGCCGCCTGACGGACCTGCATTCGCTCGACGAGGTCTCCGGCGAAGCCGAACTCGGCGCCGGGCTCACCGGCCCGGAGGCCGAACGCCTGCTCGCCGAACGCGGCTACTCCCTTGGCCACTTCCCGCAGAGTTTCCAGTACGCGACCATCGGCGGGTTCGCCGCGACCCGGTCATCCGGCCAGGACTCCGCGGGGTACGGCCGCTTCAACGACATGGTGCGCGGCCTGCGCACGGTCACCCCCGCCGGTGTGCTCGACCTCGGTCGCGCGCCCGGAGTCGGCCGCAGGCCCTGACCTGCGGCAGTTGATGATCGGCTCGGAGGGTGTCTTCGGGATCATCACCCGCGTGCGGGTCAAGGTGCATCCCGTTCCCGCCGCGACCCGCTATGAGGCCTGGTCGTTCCCCGACTTCGCGACGGGGGCCGACGCCCTGCGCGCCGTCGTACAGACCGGCACCGGGCCGACTGTCGTCCGGTTGTCCGACGAAGCCGAGACCGGCGTGAACCTGGCGACCACCGAAAGCATCGGCGAGCAGCAGATCACCGGGGGTTGCCTGGCGATCACCGCGTTCGAGGGCACCCAGGCCCACGTCGAGAGTCGCCACGCCGAGACACGCGCCGTGATGCAGGCCGCGGGCGGCACGTCGCTCGGCGAGGGGCCTGCTCGCGCGTGGGAACACGGCCGGTTCAACGCGCCCTATCTTCGCGATTCGTTGCTCGCCGCCGGTGCGCTGTGCGAGACGCTGGAGACCGCCACCAACTGGTCCAACGTGCCCGCGCTCAAAGTCGCGGTCACCGAGGCGCTGACGAAATCTCTCGGCGAATCGGGCACACCGGCGCTGGTGCTGTGCCACATTTCGCATGTGTATCCGACGGGGGCCTCGTTGTACTTCACCGTCGTCGCCGGGCAGCGCGGGAATCCGATCGAGCAGTGGCGAAAGGCGAAAGCCGCCGCGTCGGAAGCGATGATGCGCACCGGGGCCACCATCACCCACCACCACGCCGTGGGCGCCGACCACCGCCCGTGGATGCGCGACGAGGTCGGCGACCTCGGCGTCGCGGTGCTGCGGGCCGTCAAGACCACACTGGATCCGGCGGGAATCCTCAACCCCGGCAAGCTGATTCCATGACGGTGCTCAACCGCGTCACGATGCTGACGAATCCGGCATCGGGGCACGGCAGTGCGCCGCACGCGGCCGAACGCGCCGTCGCGCAGTTGCACAAACGCGGTATCGACGTCGTCGCCATCGCGGGCACCGACGCACAGCACGCGCGACGACTTGTCGAGGGCGCCCTCGAGCGCGGCATGGATGCTCTGGTCGTCGTCGGCGGTGACGGCATCATCTCGCTTGCGCTGCAGGTGCTCGCACAGACCGACATACCGCTCGGCATCATCCCGTCGGGCACGGGAAACGACCACGCGCGTGAATTCGGTATTCCGGCAAAGGATCCCGAGGCGGCGGCCGACCTCATTGTCGACGGGATCGTGGCGACCGTCGACCTGGGCCGCATCAGGGGTATCGACGGCACCGACAAGTGGTTCGGCACCGTGATGGCGGCAGGCTTCGACTCTTTGGTCACCGACCGCACCAACCGGATGCGGTGGCCGCACGGCCGGATGCGCTACAACGTCGCGATGGTCGCCGAGCTGTCCAAGCTGCGGCTGCTGCCGTTCAGCCTGACCTTCGACGGCCGCGAGTTGGATACGGAGTTGACACTGGCCGCTTTCGGTAACACCAAGAGCTATGGCGGCGGGATGCTGATCTGCCCGGACGCGGACCCCACCGACGGGCTGCTGGACGTCACGATGGTGGCATCGGCGTCGCGCACGAAGTTGATTCGCCTGTTTCCCACCGTGTTCAAGGGCACCCACGTCGACCTCGACGAGGTGCGTACCGAGCGGGCCCGCACGATCACCGTCGACTCACCGGGTATCAACGCCTATGCCGACGGCGAGTACATCTGCCCGCTGCCGGTCGAGGTGTCGGCGGTGCCGGGTGCGCTGAAGGTGCTGCGATCAGCCGATCACCGCAACGGGCAGTAGACCGCGAGGGCGATCCCGACAAACCCGCTCGCCTGTCCTGGATCCAATCCGGTCCTCTGGGCGACCTCCGATGCGATCAGGTCGCGGGCGAGGCCGCTGGTGGAGGAATCGCAGGCCAGATCGGCCGCCAGGATCGCTTCATCCGGCGATATCGGCAACCCGATCGCGTTCAGGGCGCCCAAAAGGGCGTCGGTAGCCGGTGATGCCGATGCCGTCGCGGCGGTCAGCAGGGTGCCGGCAGCGAAGGCGGCTGCGGTGAGCAAACGGAGCGTGATCATGTCGTTTCGCCTCCTGCAGAGTTGGCGACAGTCTCACAGCAGATCCGCGACGACGGCGCCGATCAGCCAAAATCTGCGTCGGCTACCCGACTCCGCGGCTGAATGTCGTCGGCTACCCGACTCCCGGCTGAATGTCGTCGGCTACCCGACTCCGCGGCTGAATGTCGTCGGCTACCCGACTCCGCGGCTGAGCCAGGAAACCTCGGCGGAGTCGCCGCCATCGCGGAAGGCTTCCAGCGCCTCGTCCCACGCTGTGCCCAGCACCGAATCGAGCTCGGCGGCAAGCATGTCGGCCCCCGACGACATCAACGTGCGCAGACGCATCTCCCCGACCATCACGTCGCCGTTGGCGCTCATCGCGCCGCTCCACATGCCCAGTTGCGGGGTATGACACCAGCGGTGACCGTCGACGCCTGCGCTGGGGTCCTCGGTCACCTCGAAACGCAGCACCGACCATGAGCGCAGGGCGCTCGCGAGCGCGGCCCCGGTACCCACCGGACCGACCCAGTTGGTGAGGGCGCGCAGTTGACCGGGCATGGCCGGCTGCGGGGTCCATTTCAGGTTCGCCCGCGCCGACAGGGTCGACGACAACGCCCACTCGACATGCGGGCACACCGCCGCGGGTGAAGCGTGGACATACACCACGCCCGTCGCCGCGTCGGCGAACTGGTTCGCTGCACGCATTTGCTGCTCCTTCGGCTCCACGAGGGACGTCTTCCCCAAGCGACCTGGCGGTTCCGAATTACAGCTGTGTCGTGCGTGTCTATTGTGCCCTGTGAGGCCCCTGTTGCGCTAGTCTGCGCCGAATTCTCTCAGTACTTCGTCAGAGAGTTCCGGCCAGCGCGAATACGCCCAGTCGCCGAAATTGCGGTCCGCGAGCGCGACGAGGGCCAGCTCAGCGCTCGGATCGACCCACAAAAACGTCCCCGACTGGCCGAAATGTCCGTAGGTGGCGCCCGAGTTGGTCGAACCCGTCCAGTGCGGCGACTTGCCGTTCCTGATCTCGAATCCCAGCCCCCAGTCGTTGGGCCGCTGCGTTCCGAATCCCGGCAACACCCCCGACAGGCCCGGAAACTGCACATCGATGGCTTCGGTGTGCATCTGCTCGGAGACCGTCGACGGCCGCAGCAGGTCACCGGCGAAGGCGACCAGGTCGGCGACGGTCGATGTGGCGCCGAACCCTGCCGCCTGGGCCCCGCCCGACAGCGCGGTGTCCGACATCCCGAGCGGCTCGAACACGGCCTCGGTCAGGTACTGCCCGAACTCGATGTCCGACGCCCGCTGGATCTCCTCGGCGAGAACCCCGAATCCGTAGTTCGAGTACACCCGGCGTTTGCCGGGTTCGGCCATCAGGTCCGCCGAGTGCATCGCGTACCCCGACGCGTGGGCGAGCAGATGGCGCACCGTGGAACCGGGCGGACCCGCTTCGGTGTCCAGTTCGACGACGCCCTCCTCGACCGCGACTTGCGCGGCCCGGGCCACCAGTGGCTTGGTCACCGACGCCAACTCGAAGCGGTGCCGCACGTCGCCATGCTGGGCCAGGGTGCCGGACGGACCGACCACCGCGGCGGCGACGGTCGGTACCGGCCAGTCGTCGATCGCTTCAAGCGCTGCCACGCAGTCAGCCTATTCGGCGCAGCGTCGTCTACTTCCGCGCGATGTAATAGTTGTTGATCGGATCCGACTCGATCTCCCGTACCGCGACATCGCCGAAGCCGGCGTCGGCGAGCATCGACGTCGCGAGCTGCTCACCCC
The DNA here is from genome assembly GCA_963843135.1 of uncultured Actinomycetota bacterium. Lineage (GTDB taxonomy): Bacteria > Actinomycetota > Actinomycetes > Mycobacteriales > Mycobacteriaceae > Mycobacterium. Next base: position 563,167 of record CAWJJA010000006.1, on the reverse strand, counting down.
ACGCTGTTCCGAGGCCGTCGCCGTCGAGCCCGAGCGACACACTCATGCAGTGCATCGTCGAGACGGTGTAGAGGTAGGTGGCGAACGGCACGCCGACGTTGTCCTCGAGATTGCTCGACGCTTTGATGTCGACCATCAGGAAGACACCCCCGGGCCGCAATGCGCGGTAGATGTTCTCCAGGACTTGAGCCGGGTGCGCCTGGTCGTGGACGGCGTCGAATGCGGTGATGACGTCATAGGCCTCGACCGCGTCGAACTGTGCGACGTCGCATGCCATGAACGACGCATTGGTCAGCCCCGACCGGGCCGCCTCGGCGCGGCCGACGCCAAGGCCCTCGTCGGAGAAGTCGATTCCGGTGAACCGGCTCGCCGGGAAGGCCCGCGCCATCACATTGACGGCATGTCCACTGCCGCAGCCGAAGTCGGCTACCTCCGCACCCGCCCGCAGCCGTTCGGGAAGGCCGTCGGCCATCGGAAGGATCGTCTCGACGAGCGCGTGGTCGAAGACCTGCCCGCTCTGTTCGGCCATCAGAGTGTGGAAGCGGGGGTACTCGCCGTAGGAGAGTCCACCACCTGAGCGGAAGCGGTCGATCACCTTCTGCTCGACCTCCGCCAGCAGCGGGATGAACTGAGCGACGCGCGCGAGATTGTCCGGACCCGCGGCACGGGTGAGCACCGCGGCACGGTGTGGCGGCAGGGTGTACGTCTGCCCCGTCGGGTCGTATTCGACGACCCGCGCGGCGACCACCCCACCGAGCCACTCCCGCACATACCGCTCGTTGAGTCCGGCGGCATCGGCGATCTGGGCACTGCTCGCCGGCGGAAGCTCGGCCAGCGTGTCCCATAAGGACGTCTGGTGGCCGATGGACAACAGAATGGCCAGGCTCGCGCCGTCGATAGCCCCGACGACCCGTGCGGCGAATTCTTCGGTGGTGTCGGCGTGGACGCCGCTGTCGATGGTTGTCATTGTCGTTGCCCCTGCTGGATCGGTGATTCGACGATGCTGTCGTTACCACAACGGGCGATGGCCCAGTTGGGTTCGAACCGATTCATTGAGGCCGTTATGTTGTCCCCATGACTCAGACGGTGCGGGGCGTGATTTCGCGGACGAAGGGTGAGCCGGTCGAGCTGGTGGAGGTGGTCATTCCCGATCCGGGGCCGGGTGAGGTGGTGGTCGATGTGATCGCCTGCGGGGTGTGCCATACCGATCTGACGTACCGCGAGGGCGGGATCAACGATGAGTTTCCGTTCCTGCTGGGTCATGAGGCCGCGGGCACGGTCGAATCCGTGGGCGCCGGTGTCACCAACGTGGCGCCCGGCGATTTCGTGATCCTGAACTGGCGTGCGGTCTGTGGGCAGTGCCGGGCGTGCAAGCGCGGTCGCCCGCATCTGTGTTTTGACACGTTCAACGCCGAGCAACCGATGACGCTGACCGACGGCACCGAGCTGACCCCGGCGTTGGGGATCGGCGCGTTCGCCGATAAGACGCTGGTGCATGAGGGTCAGTGCACGAAGGTCGATCCGGCGGCCGACCCGGCGGTGGCGGGTTTGTTGGGGTGCGGGGTGATGGCCGGTATCGGGGCGGCGATCAACACCGGTGCGGTCAATCGTGATGACACGGTGGCCGTGATCGGCTGCGGCGGGGTGGGTGACGCCGCGATCGCGGGTGCGGCATTGGTGGGTGCGCGGCGCATCATCGCCGTGGATACCGACAACAAGAAGCTGGATTGGGCGCGCGGTTTCGGTGCCACGCACACCGTCAACGCCCGCGAGCTCGATGCGGTGGCCACGATTCAGGATCTGACCGACGGGTTCGGCGCGGATGTGGTGATCGACGCGGTGGGTCGACCCGAGACGTGGAAGCAGGCGTTCTACGCGCGCGATCTGGCCGGAACCGTTGTGCTGGTGGGCGTTCCGACCCCGGACATGACGCTGGAGATGCCGATGATCGACTTCTTCTCCCGCGGCGGATCGTTGAAGTCGTCGTGGTACGGCGACTGCCTGCCCGAGCGCGACTTCCCCACGTTGATCAGCCTCTACCTGCAGGGCAGGCTGCCGCTGGAGAAGTTCGTCTCCGAACGCATCGGGCTGGACGGTATCGAGGATGCCTTCCACAAGATGCATGCCGGTGAGGTCCTGCGTTCGGTGGTGATCCTGTGAGCGAGGCCATTTCTCGGGTCGTCACGCACGGCACGTTCGAACTCGACGGGGGCAGTTGGGAGGTCGACAACAACATCTGGCTCGTCGGAGACGACTCCGACGTGGTGGTGTTCGACGCCGCCCACGACGCGGGTCCGATCGTGATGGCCGTCGGCGGGCGCAACGTGGTCGCCGTGGTGTGCACCCACGGCCACAACGACCACATCACCGTCGCCCCCGAACTGTCCGACGCGCTCGACGCGCCGGTGCTGCTGCATCCCGCCGACGACGTGCTCTGGCGGATGACCCACCCCGACAGGGACTTTCGCACCGTCGACGACGGCGAAACCCTGAGCGTCGGAGGTATCGAACTGCACGCCCTGCACACCCCAGGACACTCGCCGGGCTCGGTGTGCTGGCATGCACCCGAGTTGAACGCGGTCTTCAGCGGCGACACCCTGTTCCAGGGCGGCCCCGGGGCCACCGGCCGGTCGTACTCCGACTTTCCCACGATCTTGTCCTCGATCTCCGGGCGGCTCGGCAAGCTGCCCGACGACACCGTCGTCTACACCGGACACGGCGACACCACCACCATCGGCGACGAACTCGTCAACTACGACGACTGGGTCAAACGCGGCAGCTGACTCCCCCATTTTCCCCCATTTCGCGAGCGTGCGTGTTTGCTCCCCGCCACACTGATGGACAGCAACAGTTTGCGCACTCTCACGCCCGAGTCAGCGTGCGTAATCCGTTCTGACATTGCGGCGTGTCACGGTGCAAACACGCACGCTGGCCGCAGTTAGTCCCTGAGGATGCGGCGCTTCTCGGCCGCATACTCCTCTTCGGTCAGCGCGCCCGAGTCGCGCAGCGCAGCGAGCTGTCTGATCTGCTCCAGCCGCACGCCCTGGTCGGTTGGCGTATAGCTGGCCGCGGGCCCGGGCTCCGGACTCGAGGTCGGAGCCTCGGTCGTCACGTACTCGTGCGGTTCCAGCGGCCGCGCCTTCTTGCCCACACGCGCCGACCAGATCAGCGCGGCGAACAGATCGAACAGGCCGAACGCGAAAAGACCGCCGAACAGCCACAGCAACCAGCCGCGAGAGTCGTCGCGCCCGAAGGCCAGTGTCGGCGCGATGTACCCGGCGACGGATCCGTCGGCCTTGACGTCATAGGTCCCCTCTTGTGGAATCTGAACCGTCCAGATCCGCACTCGCACATCGCTGTTGACCGACGTCGTCCCGCCGATGTTCTCAGTGACCGTCGGTTCCGGCAGGCCGGCCGGCCCGGTGATGCCGAAACTCAGGTCCGGGATGGGGAATCCGCTCGTCGGCGTGCCGGTGGTCACGGTGTGGAAGCTGACGGTCATCTGGCCTGCAGGAAGGTGCAGGCTCGTCGAGCCCGGGATCGTCACTTCGCCGTAGGCGTCGTATTCGTCGAGCACGAAGGTGTTCAAGACGAGCACGGCGATGAATCCCAGAAGTGACGCGACCAACGTGAGAATGGAAACCACGATCGCGATCCGCGGCGCGCGACTCATGGCCGAAGTCTGTCATGCCTCTGGCCGAAAATCCGTGATGTCAGTACTGCTTGCCTACGCCTTTGACCCCTGAGTCTGTGCCGCCGCGCCGATCAGCCATGTCTGCAGGCCCACGCGCAGTCCTTGGCCGAATCGCTGCGCGGGATCGGGGAGTCCGATCGCCGCAATTGCGGCCCGCACGGGTTCGGTGGGCACCGAGAACGGATAGGCGCCTGCGGTCAGCATCAGCGATCCTTCGGCGAAGAAGGCGGTGAACTCCGCAGGCAGCCAGGGCAGGTGACGCCCCACCAGTTCTGCCAATGCTGTGATCCTCTGCATTGCCCGCCCCTTGAAGTCGCGGGCGAACTCATGCGAAATATTGCGTTCCAGTACCGAGGCCATGGAACCGAGTAACTCACCCAACAGCGGACGCGCCATCACCGAATCGGCGATCAGCGTGGCGACCCGAATCTCGTTGGCATAGCCTGGTTCTCTGGCTCGGGGCCTACCTAGATGGCCTTCAATGTCACTGAGCCACATCCCGAATTCCTCGTCGAGCACCTCGAGGAAGATGGCTTCACGGCTGTCGAAATATCGCAGCACGTTTGACTTGGCCAGCCCGACCCGATCCGAGAGTTCCCGCAAGCTGATGTCGCCGACGGTCTTCTCGGCGAGCATTTCGCGTGCGACGTTCATGATCGCCAGGCGCCGGGCCGCCATCTGCTCGGGGCGGCGGGCACGCTGAAACGACGTCACAAAACCACGACATTATCAGACCAACGGGCTCTTGTTATCAGACCGATGGTTCGTTATTGTTCGGTGATCTACCCGTCGCAAAAGGAGAAGTTCATGGTCAACGTCGGTGAAGTGACGGTCCCCGATCAGTCCGGAAAGCTCGCGGTCGTCACCGGCGCCAACTCGGGCCTCGGTCTCGGCACCGCCGCCCGACTGGCCGCGGCGGGCGCCGACATCATCATGGCGATCCGCAATCGCGCCAAGGGAGAAGAGGCGATCGCGCAGATCCGCGCAACGGTTCCCGACGCGAAGCTCACCATCAAGGCGCTCGACCTGTCGTCGCTGGCCAGCGTCAGAGCGCTGGGTGAGGAACTCAACGCCGAGGGTCGACCGATCGACCTCCTCATCAACAATGCGGGCATCATGCAGCCGCCGCAGCGGGAGACCACCGCCGACGGATTCGAATTGCAGCTCGGATGTAACCATCTGGGTCACTTCGCGCTGACCGGACACCTCCTGCCGCTGCTGCGTGCCGCCGACGGCGCACGGGTGACAACGTTGAGCAGCTCGGCGGCGCGGTTCGGCGGCATCAAATTCGACGATCTGCAGTGGGAGAAGCGCTATAACGCCACCCAGGCCTACGCGCAGTCCAAATCCGCGAACCTGATGTTCGCGATCGAGTTGGACCGCAGGAGCCGACAGGCGGGGTGGGGCATCGTCTCGAATGCCGCGCATCCCGGCTTGTGCAAGACGAATCTGCAGCTGAGCGGCCCGTCGCACGGCAAGGCCGGCCCAACCCTGCTGGAACGCTTCTATCGGTCCAGCCGACAGGTCATGCCGTTCATGTGGCAGGACATCGACGAGGGCATTCTGCCCACCCTGTACGGCGCGACCGCGCCTGGGGCGGAAGGCGGTGCCTTCTATGGACCCCGGGGATTCATGGAGCTGGCGGGCGGCGGCGTCACCGACGCCAAGATTCTCGCGCGCGCCAGCAACGAGGCCGACTGTCGCAGGCTCTGGGAGGTCTCAGAGCGGCTGACTTCGGTGACCTATCCGGCGTAAGGGCGCTACGGTCGTGGGTGAGGATTAGTTCTGCCGTTGCCCGCACGTCCCGGAGGTCGCGATGCCTGAGTCAAGCATCGTCGTGCGGCCTGAGCCGATGGAAAGCGGCTCCTACACCGCCAGTTCCCGGCTTCAGGCCGCGGGGCTCCCCGCGGCGATCGCGATTTTCGAGAAGGCGGCGGACGCGGTTCCGTTTCCCAAGCCGCCGCAGCCGATCGTCATCGCCGATTACGGAGCATCCACCGGGCACAATTCCCTGCTTCCGATGGGCGCCGCAATCAGCTTGCTGCGCAAGCGAACCAGGCACGACCACTCGATTCTGGTCGTACACACCGACCTGCCCGACAACGATTTCACTGCGATGTTTCGAACTCTCACCGACGACCCGGACGGTTACCTGCGAAAAGATGCGGCAACGTTCGCCTCAGCCGTTGGCCGCTCGTTCTACGCCCAGATCCTGCCCTCCAACAGCGTCAACCTGGGCTGGAGTTCGTGGGCGATCCAATGGCTCAGCCGTGTGCCCGCACCCATACCCGATCACATCCACGTCGCGTACAGCAGCGACGACCGCGTGCGCGCCGAATATGCACGTCAGGCCGCGCACGACTGGCATGAGTTCGTCGCGTTTCGCGGCAGGGAGTTGGCGCCGGGCGGGCGGATCGTGGTGATGACGCCAGGTGTCGACGAGTCAGGCGAGTTCGGCTACCACCCGCTGCTGGACAGCATGTACGACGCGGTGCGTGAACTCACCGCGGCCGGCGTGATCACCGAGGACGAACAGCATCGGATGGTGCTACCGATCGCCGGACGAAGCGCGGCCGACTTCCGAGCGTGCTTCGCCCCCTCCGGGCGGTTCGAGGGCCTCGAGATCGAGCAACTCGAGCTGTTCAATGCCGAAGACCGCTTCTTCAAGCAGTACCAAATCGACAGGGATGCAGCCGCTTTCGGTAGACAGTGGGCGACATTCTGCCGAGCCGCGGCGTTCCCCACCTTCGCGAGCGCGCTCGCCGGGGGCCACGATGACCCACGCCGGGCAGACATTCTTCGATCAGCTCGAGGCCGGGGTGGCCAGCCGGCTGGCGGCCAGTCCGGAGCAGGCGCAGATCCCGATGGCGCATGTGGTGCTGATCAAGAAGCAATCGAAGACGTAGCGATCAACCCGCCATCCGCTCACGAAACGTGTTGCGGTAGTTCAGCGGCGCGGTGCCGGTCAGTCGGCGAAACTGTTCGCGGAAGTTCGCCGGGGAGGTGAATCCGACCTCACGACCGATTTTTTCCACGCCGTACTCGGTGCTCTCGAGCAGCTGCTGGGCATGGCGGACCCGCACCCCCGTCAGCCACTGCATGGGTGTCTGTCCCGTCTCGGCCTGGAACCGTCGGTTCAGAGTTCGCACGCTCACTGAAGCGCGGGCGGCGATATCGCGCAACGTCACGTCCCGATGCGCCTCCTGTTCGATCCAGGCGAGCACGTCGTCGAGTTCGGTGCGCTCCGCAATATGCTTGACTGCAGCCTGATTTCGGAGGATGAACTGCGCCTGTCCCCCGCTACGGTGCAGGGGCGCGACGGCAAGGCGGGCCGCGTCGGCGGCGACCGCGGCGCCGTAGTCGCGGGCGATCATGTGCAGACACAGGTCCAGTCCGGCCGACGCGCCCGCCGACGTCAGCACCTGGCCCTCGTCGACGTATAGGACGTCGGGGTCGAGGTCGACGGCCGGAAAACGCGTACGGAACAGCTCTGCGGCGATCCAGTGTGTCGTCGCTCGCTTACCGTCCAGCAATCCTGCGGCGGCCAGGGTGAAGGCACCCGAGCAGATCGAGGCGATCCGCGCGCCGCGGGTGTGGGCCGCCGTCAGCGCCGCCAGCACCTCGTCTGGCGCGTGCACCGACGCGTCGTTGAGACCCGGGACGACGATGGTGTCCGCCTCGGCCAGCACATCGAGGCCGTGGTCGGTGGCGATGCGGAATGGGCCTGCGGACACCTCCGGTTGCGATCCGCACGCCACGATGCGGTATCCCGGCGCACCCGAGGGCAACCGGACCCGACCGAAGGCCTCGACCGGTGTCGCCAGGTCGAACGCAATGGTGTCGGGAAGGGCCAGGACCGCGACGACATGCATACGGGAACCGTACCGCGTTGTGGCAATATCTTGGCGATAGGTGGCGATCTTGCCACTGTTCGGCTGGTCGCCGTGCCGAGACGATGGCGGCGTGTACGCGCAAATCGTGTTGTTCGACGGATTCGACCCGCTCGATGCCACCGCGACGTTCGAGGTGCTCGCCGCCGGAAGCGACGCGGCCGGCGGCGACCTCGAAGTCGAACTGGTATCGGCCGAGGGGCCAAGGGAGGTGGTCAGCGGAACCCTGAGTATGGCGTTGCGCGCCACCGCACATCTCGACCCGTCAAGACCCGGCTTCATCGTGGTCCCTGGCGCGTCGGGCCCGCTCGACGGCGACCCGGACGAGATCGACACCATCCCCGTACTGCTCGCACGCTTCGCCGAATCCGCCGCGACCCCGCTGTTGCGCATGGCGATGGAGAATCCCGACATCACCGTCGCCACCGTCTGCGGCGGATCACTGGCCCTGGCGATGGCCGGTCTTCTGGAGGGCCGTAGCGCGGTCACCCACCACCTCGGCATGGAGCTGCTCGAGGCCACCGGCGTAACCACGGTGAACGCGCGAGTCGTCGACGACGGCGATCTCGTGACGTCCGGAGCGGTCACCTCGGGCCTCGACCTCGCCCTGCACCTGCTCGACCGCTTCTACGGCGCACAGGTCGCACTCGCGGTCGAGGAACTGTTCGCCTACGAGCGGCGCGGAACGGTGTGGACGAAATGAACGACGTGAATGTCGTCGGAGACTGGGATGTGACGATCAAGACGCCGATCGGGTCGCTGGCCGTGGTCTATACCTTCACCGAACGGGACGGCGTCGTTGCGGGCACGGCGACCGGCAAGGACGAAACGGTACCGCTGCACGACGTCGTCGTTGACGGGCAACGGATTACGTGGCGTCAGTCCGTCACAAAACCCATGCGGCTGAACCTCGACTTCGACGTCGTGGTCGACGGCGACCGGCTGACCGGCCGCTCCCGCGCCGGGCGCCTGCCGCGTTCGGCGGTTAACGGCCGGCGTCGCCCCTAGGGCCTCATCTCGTAGGCGCCGTCGTAGGCTCTCACGCGCTCCCAGATCCGGTGGAACCGCGCGGCGTCGGGCACCGGCTTGCGGATCGCGCTCAGTGCCCAGTCCTGCTGCGCCGTCGTCGCCGTCGGCTTACCGTGCAGCGCAACGGCATACGTATTGAAGTCGCGGACCTGGAAGTCGAAGATCTGGTCAAGCATGTCGGTGTCCAGCCCGGTCAGCGCCGCCTGCTCCAGAATCAGCTGCCCGTACACGATCAGCGAGAACAGGTGGCCGACGTTGAGCAGGAAGTCCAGGTCCTTCTGCTGGTCGGCATCTGGCGCGGCGGTGAGCAGGAATTCCCGGAAGGCCTTGGCCTGGTCGTAGAAGACCGCGACATTCGGGATGCCGGCATGCTCCTCGTACACCGGTGTCCAGTCGGCGAACTGCACCTTGCCCGCACCCCGGGTCGGCCCCTGGTTCCAGAAGAACGTGTCGTCCGCGGCATCGTTGCGCGTCGGGATCTGCGGATACTCCTTGGGGTTGAGCATGTAGTTCGGCATGAACTTCAGCACCAGCCCGACGTTCACGTGCACCGTGCCCTCGAGTCGCGGCAGGGTGCCGATGAACTGGGCGACCTCCCGGAACATCGTGTTCTTCTCATATCCTTTGGCGGCGATCACGTCGTGCAGGGACCGCAATACGGTCTCGCCCTCCATGGTGACCTTGGCCTTGGTCATGGGGTTGAAGAGCAGATAGCGCCGGTCGTCGCGGCTTGCGGCCCGGAAATAGTCGACGGAGCGCTGACTGAAGAGCTTCATCGCGATCAGGCGCGAGTACGCGTCGACGAAGTTCGTTCGCACGTGGGTGAATTCGGTGACGGGGTTCCCGTACAGGATGCGGTTCTGCGCATGGGTGATCGCCTCGTAGAAGGCGTGCTCGGTCATGCCGATCGAGCAGGAGCACAGGTTGAACTTGCCGATGTTGACCGTATTCAGTGCCGCGGCAAAGGCTTCCACGCCGGTGTGCAGAATGTCTTCCTCGCGCACCGGATAATTCTCCAGCCGGAAGGTGCTGACGTAGATCTGCATGTGCACGACATTGTCGATCAGGTGGTAGTCGTCGTGCCTGCTGTCGGCGGCGAACCAGATGTAGGCGTCCTGGCCCTCGATGTCCCCGCGCCGGCCGAACACCGACACCATGCTGGCGACGTTCCCGTTGCCGATGTAGTACTTCTCCCCCGTCGCCCGGTACAGGATGCCGTTGGCGCGGTCCTCGTCGCTCGCCGGCGTGAGAACCATGTCGGTGTTGTAGACGTCGGCGCCACGCGCGCGTTCGGACAGCCCGAACGCCATCACTTCGCCGTCCTCCAGATCGTCGGCGGCCTTCAGCTTGGCGTCCTTGTTCTCGCTCTGCCAGATGGGTCCGAGACCGAGGATGGTGACCTGCTCGGTGTACCAGTAGGTCAGCCCGTAGAACCCGAGGATCTCCGACAGGGCGGCGTTGCGCGCGGCATCCCAGCGCTTGTCCGGGTTGCCGCCCGCGAACTCCGATGGCGTGAGGAACGTCGCGAACAGCTTCTCGCGTTTGACGAAGTCGACGAAGTCGCCGGGCCACTGCGCAGCCAGATCGTCGTCGAGGATGCGCTTCTTGCCCTGACCTTCGAACCAGTCGATGGTCGCGCGCAGTAACCGGCGCGTCTCGGCATCGAACTGCGGTGGGTCGTAGGTGTTCGGGTCGAAGAGCAAGCGTCGTCGGCGGCTGGCGGCCACGCCTCGCAGGGGACGACCGTGAGGAAATCATGGCCGACAGCCTAGGACTGCCGCCGAAGCTACGGCGCCGGTTGTACCGGGTTCGGGACGAACGGCAGGCCGGGAATCGTTTCGTAGGGCAGCGTCGGGATGACCGGTGGCGGTTGAGTCGACGTCGGGGGTGCGGTGGTCGTCGGCGGCGGCGCCGTGGTGGTCGGCGGCGGGGGCGGCGGCTCGGTGGTCGTCGGCGGCGGCGGCTCGGACGGGGGTGGGGTGACCGTCTCGGTCACCGGCGGCGGCGGCGCCTGCTCCGTGACGGTCTGCGGCGGTGGCGCCTGCGTCTCCGATGCCGGCGGTGGCGGGGCACTCGTGGCCGGCGGCAGTTGAGTCGTCGGCGTCGGTGCGGTGGTCGAGGCGGGGGCTGGTGGCGTGTCGCCGGTGCGCAGGACGAACAGGACGGCCGCCGCCAGCGCGGCCAGCACGACGACGATGCCTGCCCCCATCGCGACCTCGGGTCGGCGGTACCACGGCAGCGACCCCGCTGCGTCGCCGTCCTCGTGCGGGTCACGCTGGAACTGGATCTCTGGCCGGACGTCGGCGATGCCCGGATCGGCGGGCGAGTCATAGTCGTACGGATCGGCCGGCGCCACGTCCGGAACGTCCCCGGCGTCCGACCACGCGAGCGCGCCGAACGTGCCCGACGGCGCCGCCTCGTCAGGAACCGGAGCGATTTCCGGCGCCATCGCGGTGACAGCCGCTGCAGGCGCGGCCGCGGCCATCGACGTGTTGCCGTCCTCGACCGTGCCGCGCACAGCTGCCAGACCGCCACCGATCGCCGCGGTCAACTCGGGTTGAGCATGCGTGATGACCGGAACGCGGAAACGCTCGGACAACGCCGTCGTGATGATCGGGATCCGCGCTCCCCCGCCCACCGACGCGACGGCCGCGAGCTCACGAACACCGTTGCGCTCCAACACGTCTTGCAGCACACCGGTGAATTCGGCGACGGGTTGCCGTATCGCGTCGTCGAGTTCGGTGCGGGTCAGCCGCACCTCACCACGGTGCCCGGGCACATCGACCAGCAGCGAGGTGACACTCGCAGTGGAAAGGCGCTCCTTGGCGGCGCGGCACTGCACCCGCAGCGCAGTGAGCGCGCCGATCGCCGATGTGCTGGATACGTCGATGGTGCCCGCGGCGGTCAGATCGCTGATCACGTGGCGCAGCAGTGCCTGGTCGACGAGATCGCCGGAGAGATCGGTGTGGCGGACGGTCGGGGCCAGCGGTGCGTAACCCGCGTCGGCGTCGACGAGCGTGATGCTCGTACCGGTGCCGCCGAAGTCACACAGCGCGATGACGCCACGGGTCGGCACACCCGGGTCGTCCCGCAACGCCGTCAATGCGGCGGTCGCATCGGAGACGACTGGCGCCGAGGTGGGCTGACCGAACTCCGGTACGGCCGATAGCACGTTGCGAAGGCCGTCGATGGCCGCCGGCCGCCAGTGCGCCGGATACGTGATCGCGACCGGTCCTTCCGGCGGCCCTCCCGACCCGAGCGCGAGCAGCAGTGCGCGCAGCGCGTCGGCGAGCACGCCGTCGGCGAGATGTGTCGAACCGTCGGCCGCCACGATGCCGACCGGATCACCGACACGATCGACGAAGTCGGTGAGGATCAGTCCGCGCTCGTTGAGGTTGGGGTTCTCACTCGGCACCCCGACCTCGGGCGGCCGGTGGGGGTAGCGGGTAAGGACCGAGCTACGCGACAGTGCCGCCCGGCCGACGATTACCACGGCCAGGTTCGAGGCCCCCACTGAGAGCCCTACCCCGTCAGACATCTCTTCCCGTCTTGATCTTCAACCCTGTCAGAGATTTCCATCTGATGTGATGGCGTCAGCGTTACTCAGCGGATGGTCCCGGCACCGGCAATCAGTGGTAGATCGAGCGCGGTGACCCAGCCCGGGGACAGGTGGTTTACGGCCGGGACCGCATTGAGCGCGCGCAGGCCCGTTGAGAGGCAACCGGCAGCGGCGGCATCGCGCCCGGAGCCGTCGGTGAATCTGAAGGCGGTTTCCTGGAAGATGCTCGGCGTGCCCTCGATGTCGACGCGGTAGACGTCGTTCTGGTCGCCGGTCGGCCAGTCGGGTGCAGCGTCGTCACCGATGCGGTTGACGTGCTCGAGCTGGATACGCGTCTGGCCCTTGTAGACCCCGTTGATGGTGAACCGGACCGCGGCGACATTCCCCGCCGGAATGACGCCCTTGGCGGACTTGCGCTCGGTCGGTGTCACCCACTTGTCGTACGTCGTGGTGATCTCGTCGAGCATGATGCCCGCGGCGTGCGCGATCATCGGAATCGTTCCGCCCCAGGCGAATACGAGGATGTCCGGAGTCTCGAGCATCGCCTTCTTCTCGGGCGGCCTGCCGATGCCCATCTCACGTTCGTAGTCGCCGGTGTAATTGGTGTAGTCCAGCAGTTCGGACGCCCGCACTGTACGAACCTCCGAGCACAGGCCCATCAGCGTCATGGGGAACAGATCGTTGGCGAAGCCGGGGTCGATGCCGGTGGTGAAGCACGACGATTCGCCCAGCTCGCAAGCCTCGGTGATGGGTTCGATCCAGTTCGGCGGGTTCAGGTGCATGGTCGGCCACACCCACGGCGTCATGGCCGTCGAGCAGACGTCGATCCCCGCGCGCAGGAATCGGGTGATCAGGGCGATGTTTTCGTCGGCGTGCGCGGCGGTGGGCCCGTAGTGCACCAACGCGTCGGGTTTGAGTGCGATCAGCGCGTCCACGTCATCGGTGGCCGTGATTCCCAAGCTGGTGTCGAGCCCGCAGATCTCACCGACGTCGCGGCCCACCTTGTCGGGATTGCTCACTCCGACGCCGACCAATTCGAACAGCGGGTGCTTGACGATCTCGGCGATCACCATCTTGCCGACGAAGCCGGTGCCCCAGATGACGATCCGCTTCTTCTGAGAGTCAACAGTCACGCGGTATCCACTACCTTTCAATCGGCCCCCGTCGAGACACTAGCCGCCGGGCGAATCGACGGTGCAAGAGCTGCCTCGGAACACCGAGCACGGTGCCGATTTCGCCCCACGACAGCCCGCAGTCGCGCGCCGACCCGATTGCCTCGGCATACCGCTCCTGCGCGCGGGCCAGATCATCGCGTGCCTGGCCAAGTTCACGCACGCTCGCGCCGGAGAGTATGTCGTTGAGCACCGGGTCAGGCTCGGTGTAATCCGACCGGTCCGGCGCGTTCTCTATCTCGTCAAGCACCCGGCGGCGGGCGGCCGCCAACTCCGGATCATCAACCCACCACGGCTTCGGACCGACCCCAGTCCAGACCCGACCCGACCCAGCGTCGTCATCAATTGATGACGCCGCTTTGTCCTCACTGTCCATGCGGGAGAGCGTGCCCGGCCCCTACGACAACTACTGGCCGCCCGACCCCGGGAATGTTTAGCGCTTCTGCGGCATTATCCAGGCCATGACATCAGCAAGCAGAAACGTCAAGCCACTCGCGGGACGACGGGCACTGGTCACCGGGGCGTCGCGCGGAATCGGCGCGGAGATCGTGCGCCGACTGGCCGCTGACGGCGCTGCCGTCGCGTTCACCTATGGCGCGTCGACTGCGGAGGCCGAGAAACTCGCCGCCGAGGTTGCAGCCGACGGGGCGACGGTCGTGGCGATCCAGGCCGACGCCGCCGACCCCGAACAGGTGACCCGCTCGGTCGAGGAGACCGTCGCCAAACTCGGCGGGCTGGACATCCTGGTCAACAACGCGGGCATCGCCATACTTGGCGACGCCGCGACGTTCCCACCGGAGCAGTTCGAGAAGATGGTGGCGATCAACATCCGCGCAGTGTTCGTCGCGATCCAGGCCGCGCTCGCGCATCTCGGCGAAGGCGGACGCATCATCAACATCGGCAGCATCAACGCCGACAAGGTCCCGGGTCCCGGGCTGGCGGTGTACGCGATGACGAAGGCCGCCGTCGCGGGTCTGACTCGTGGCCTGGCCCGTGATCTCGGCCCGAGCGGCATCACGGTCAACAACATCCAGCCCGGCCCCATCAACACAGACATGAACCCCGACCAAGGCGAATTCGCCGAAACGGCAAAGAAAGTCATGGCTACCGGGCGCTACGGGCAGCCAAGCGATATCGCGAGCGTGGTCAGCTATCTGGCCGGCCCCGATACCGGATACATCACCGGCGCGCACTGGAACGTCGACGGCGGGTTCACGGTTTAACCGCTACGCCCGCCCCGACCGCCCGACCAACCGGTGTGCTCGCTGTAGGCGGGGCGACGGCCCCTCTCGTGGCCACTGCTGTGTAGGGCGTCGCTGAGCTGTTTGATCTCCGCGCGCAGGTCGTCGATCTGCGCCGAGGTCGCGGCTTGATTCGTCTCGTCTTCCTCGGCCACCCGCTGGACGATCCACGACGCGAGCGTCGCGGTGACTACGCCAAGCAGGCTGATGCCGCCGATCATCAGCAGAGCCGCAATGACTCGACCCGTGACGGTGACGGGCGAAAGATCGCCGTAGCCGACCGTCGTCACGGTAGTGATCGCCCACCACACCGCCTGGCCCAGCGAGGTGATATCGGATCGCGGATCCTGCCGTTCGGCCTCGAGGACCGCCAGTGACGCCACGTAGATGAGCAGGATCGCGCTGCACGCCGTGTAGATGATCACGCGACCGCGAATGGCGTCTCCGACCGCTCGTTGCAGGACCTTGAAGAGCACGACCAGTCGCAACAGACGCAGGGGCCGCAAGAACGGAAGCGCAACGATCGCCAGGTCGATGAGGTGCCCGAAAAACCACCGGACACGCTGCTGGGCCAGACACAGGCGGGCCAGGTAATCGACCACGAACGCCAGATATAGACCAGCGTTGATCGCATCGATCGCACGGTTGACGGGCTCAGGCGGACGGGCCAGCACCTGGACCGAGTACAGCGCCAGGAAGAGGACGGCAATACCGGCCAGGGGCCACTCGGCGCGCCGCTCCCAGCGATGCAAGCGACTGGTGGGTGCGCGATCAGAGGGCGAAAACGGCATCCCGCTTTCCATACCCACCCGGTCCGGCGACCTAACGTCTAGCGACTAAGGGGCGATCGGGCCCCGGCCGACCGAAAGCTCGCCAGGCACGTCAGAAGCAGCGCCGCAGGCCGCCCGGCTCGCAGAGCAGCGGGTACTCGGTGACCGGGATCGACAGCGGCTGCTTGAACGACATGGTGAGTGGGGCAACCACCATCCCGGCCTGGTCGTTGCATTCACCACCGTGCAGAACCTTCATCTGGCCGGTCCAGTTATACGGATCGAATCGGTAAATCGTCTGTTGAGTGGCCGTGCTGCCGTCGGGACAGGTACGAACGGAATCGTCGTAGACGAATTGCCACTGACCGTTGACCATGTTCGCATCGCGGCCGGCCAAACTGGCCGGCGTCACCTTCAGCGTGCACGCGACCGGCAACAACAGCGGTTCACGCAGGTCGCCGACGGTCGGTACGCAGATCGGGAAGATCTCCCAGGTCGTCGCCGCCTGCCCGTCGATGTTGACGTTATAGACGCCCTCGGGCACACCCGGTGCCTGGACGTTGCCCTGCGCATGGCCTTCTCCCGCGAGTCCGACGGCAGTGGCAATCCCGAGGAGGGCGACAACAAGCCCCCGGATGAACCTCACGATGTGCACCCCTCACCTGGCAGACGTTGAATCTCGTCGAGTATCCCAGTGCACAGGCGGGTCCGTAAGCCCTTTGCGCACGTCGAGCGTTTCAACAATCGCGGCCAACGGGTACAAATGTTCGGGATGATGGCCATGAGACGACTTGCGGTGTTGGTCGCCGTCGTCGCCCTGTTCTCGGGTCTGACCGCATGCTCGACCGGCGAACGGGTCGATCTCGGCGGCGACTCGTCCGGCAATCTCATCGCCGCGATCGCGGGCGAACCGGACCAACTCGACCCCCATAAGACGAGCGCATATTTCTCGTTCGAAGTGCTCGAGAACGTCTTCGACACGCTGGTCGAGCCTGACGCCAACCTGGAGATGCGTCCGGCGCTTGCCGAGTCGTGGACAGTCAGCCCCGATCAACTCACCTGGACCTTCCACCTGCGATCGGGCGTCACCTTCCACGATGGGAGCCCGTTCACCGCAGACGACGTCGTTTACTCCTATCGCCGCATCATCGACGAGCAGCTGACCAACGCCGACAAGTTCAGCGCCGTCGCCGATGTCAGCGCACCCAGCGCCGATACCGTCGTCATTCGGCTGAAGCAGCCCACACCGAACCTGTTGACGAATCTCGGCGGGTTCAAGGGCATGGCGATCGTGCAACGGGCCAATGTCGAAAGCGGCCAGATCGCCACCCATCCGATCGGCACGGGACCGTTCGCGTTCAGCGGCTCCAAGAGCGGGGATTCCATCACGCTCAAAGCGAATCCGTCGTACTGGGGCGGCCCGCCCGACGTGTCGGGGGTGACCTTCCGGTTCATCTCCGAACCGACGACGGCACTGTCAGCGCTGCAGGCCGGCGAGATCGACTGGACCGACTCGATCCCGCCACAGCGGGTGTCGCAGCTGCGCGACGACGACTCGATCAACCTGGCGGTCACCGCGAGCAACGACTACTGGTACCTCGCGCTCAACGAGGCACGTGAGCCGTGGAATGACGTGCGGGTGCGTCAGGCCATCGCCTATGGCATCGACCGCGACGCGATCGTCGCGGCCACCAGCTACGGGACCGCAGCAGAGAACCAGCTCGCCATCCCGGAAGGCAATCCCTGGTACACCGCCTACCACCGCTACGGCTACGACATCGACAAGGCCAAGGCCCTGCTGCAGGAGGCGGGGGTGAAGGACACCGATCTCGACATGCTGGTCACCAGCGACTACCCGGAGACGGTGACGGCCGCGCAGGTCATCGCGGACAACCTCGCGCCCCTCGGTATAAGGGTGAACATCCGCACCGTGGACTTCGCCACATGGCTGGACGAGCAGAACACCGGCAACTTCGACATGCTCATGATGGGCTGGCTCGGCAACATCGACCCCGACGACTTCTATTACGCGCAGCACCACACCGACGGCACCAGCAATGCGCAGAAGTTCTCCAACGCCGAAGTCGACCGACTACTCGACGCAGGACGGGTCGAGTCGAATCGCCAAGCACGCGCCGACATTTACGCCCGCGCGGCCACGACGATCGCGGATCAGGTGAGTTACATCTACCTCTACAACCCGTCGGTGATCCAGGCGTGGACCACCGGCCTGTCCGGCTTCGAATCCCGTCGCGACGGCGCTATCCGGTTCCGCACCGCCAAACTCGCCCAGGGCCAGACACGATGACCCGCTTGGTGACTCACCCGATCGCGCGCTTCCTGGCGCGCAGACTGCTGTACTCGGCCGTCGTCCTGATCGGTGTGCTCGTCGTGGTGTTCGCCCTCGTGCACCTTGTGCCCGGAGATCCCGTGCGCATCGCATTGGGCACGCGCTACACCCCGCAGGCGTACGACGCGCTGCGCAACGCCAGCGGGCTCGACAAACCGATCGTCGAACAGTTCTTCTCCTACATCGGCTCGGCACTGACCGGAGATCTCGGGGTCAGTTTCCGCAACGGCGATCCGGTAACGACGATCCTGCTCGAGCGACTGCCCGCGACCGTCTCGCTGGCCGTGGTCGGCATCTTTATCGCACTCCTGATCGCCGTGCCCGCCGGAATCTGGGCGGCACTACACGAGGGCCGGATCAGCGATGCGATCATTCGGGTCGCGAGTCAGTTCGGGGTGTCGATACCTGACTTCTGGATGGCCATTCTGCTGATCGCTCTGTTCGCCTCCACCCTGGGCTGGCTTCCGACATCGGGGTATCAACCGCTGCTTGACAACCCGACGGGATGGCTGCGGCACATCGTGTTGCCGGCCCTGACGGTGGGGCTCGTCGCCGCGGCCATCATGACGCGTTATGTGCGCTCTGCCGTGCTGGAGGTCGCCTCGATGGGCTACGTGCGGACCGCCCGGTCGAAAGGCCTCGCTCCGCGAGTGGTCACCTTCCGCCACACCGTACGCAACGCACTCATCCCGGTGCTCACCATCACCGGCATCCAACTCGCGACGATCCTCGGCGGCGTCATCGTCGTCGAAGTTGTCTTCGCATGGCCCGGGCTGGGCCGTCTGGTCTACAACGCCGTTGCGGCAAGGGACTATTCGGTGATCCAGGGTGCCGTCCTGCTCATCGCCGTGCTGTTTCTGCTCATCAACCTGATCGTGGACGTGCTGTATGCGGTCGTCGACCCGAGGATCCGCCTGTCATGACGACCGCAGCCGATACCGGCACCCGGGTGTCCTCATGGCGCCTGCTGCTGAGCAACCCGGTCACGCTCGTCAGTGCGGCCATACTCCTCGCCATTGTGGTGATCGCTGTGACCGCGAATTGGATTGCGCCATACGGGGTGAACGACGTCGACGTACCGAACGCACTGCAGCCACCGACAAGTGCGCACTGGTTCGGGACCGACGAGTTGGGCCGCGACGTCTTGTCCCGTGTGCTCGTCGCGACGCAGGCGTCGCTGCGGGTGGCCGTCATCAGCGTGGCGATCGCGGTCGTCATCGGCCTGATGATCGGCGTCGTTTCCGGATATCGGGGCGGGCCGTTGGACACCATGCTCATGCGCGTGGTCGACGTCATGTTCGCGTTTCCCGTGCTGCTGCTCGCGCTGGCGGTGGTCGCGATACTCGGCCCCGGTGTGACCACCACGATCCTCGCCATCGGCATCGTGTACACACCGATTTTCGCTCGCGTTACCCGGGCGAGCACACTGAGTGTGCGTGTGGAACCTTATGTTTCGGTGTCACGCACGATAGGCACCGGTCACTTGTACATCCTCGGTCGACATATCCTGCCGAACATCGCCGGACCGCTGGTGGTGCAGACTTCCCTGTCGCTGGCCTTCGCGATCCTGGCGGAAGCGGCACTGTCGTTCCTCGGTCTCGGCATCCAGCCACCGCAGCCGTCGCTGGGGCGAATGATCTTCGACTCGCAGGGCTTCGTGACGATGGCGTGGTGGATGGCCGTGTTTCCCGGCGCGGCGATCTTCGTTGCAGTGCTGGCGTTCAACCTGGTGGGCGATGGACTCCGCGATGTCTTGGACCCCAAGCAGCGCACCATGATCGAGGCGCGGAGGAATCAGTGAGCGGTCACGTTCTGAGTGTGCGCGACCTGCGGGTGCGGATCGGCAGGCGGGAGATCGTGCACGGACTCTCGTTTGATGTCGAGCGCGAGCAGACGCTGGGCATCGTCGGCGAGTCCGGATCCGGCAAGTCGATGACCGTGCTTGCGGCGACCGGCCTGCTGGACGCTCCCGGCGCCACGGTCAGCGGCACGAGCACGCTCGCAGGCGACTCCGGGGACACCCAACTCGTCGGCGCTTCCGACCGGTTGCTGCGCAGTGTTCACGGCGGCAGGATCGGCTTCGTGTTCCAGGATCCGGGGACCTCGCTCAACCCGCTGCTGACCCTTGAGCGACAGATCACCGAATCCCTTGAGACGCACCGTCGTATGACACGCAGACAGGCGCGCGTCCGCGCGCTTGAGTTGTTGCAGGCGGTGGGTTTGCCCGACCCGGAGACACGCCTGCACGCATACCCACACCAGCTGTCGGGCGGGCAGAAGCAGCGCGTGATGATCGCCATCGCCATGGCATGCGATCCGGAACTGCTGATCGCCGACGAACCGACCACGTCGCTGGACGTGACGACACAGGCGCAGATCATCGATCTGGTCCGCGATCTGCAGCGCGACTTCGGCACTGCGGTGGTGTGGATCAGCCACGACCTCGGGGTCATCGGTCAGGTCGCGGACGACGTCACCGTGCTGCAGGGCGGGAACGCCGTGGAGCAGGCACCGGTCATCGATGTGTTCGATCATCCGAAGCACTCCTACACCCGCGAACTGCTGGCGGCCCGGCCGCTCGGCGGGGGCAGCGGTCCCCCACCCGCCCCCGACGACGCAGAGACGCTCCTCGCTGTCGACGGCCTCGATGTGCGTTTCGACGTCAGCACGCCGGTCGGCAAGTCGGTCGTGCACGCGGTCAAGGACCTGACCTTTGCGATCCGGTGCGGCACCACGTTAGGCCTTGTCGGAGAATCGGGTTCGGGTAAGTCGACCGTGGCCGCGGCGCTCACCGGGCTGATCAAGCCCGACGCAGGCACCGCGACGTTGGGGACGTCAGACGTGATCGGGGTGCGCAGGTCCGGCGAGAAGGCGCTGCGCAGGCGAATCGGTCTGGTGTTCCAGGATCCCTTTTCCACGCTCAATCCCCGGGCCCGGATCGGCGCGGCGATCGACGAGCCGCTGCGAGTGCACGCCCTCGCGCGGGGCAGGCAAGGCCGCCGGCAGCGGGTCGCCGAGCTGCTCGAACTCGTGGGTCTGCCAACGTCGTTCGCCTCCCGATACCCGCACGAGCTGTCCGGAGGCGAGCGTCAGCGGGTCAGCATCGCGCGTGCCCTGGCGGGCGAACCCGAGCTGCTGATCCTCGACGAAGCCACCGCGTCGCTGGATGTTTCGGTGCAGGCGCGTGTGCTCGATCTGCTCGCGACCCTGCAGCGCGACATGGGGTTGACGTACCTGTTCATCGCGCACGATCTCGCGGTGGTCCAGCAGGTGAGCCACGACGTACTCGTCATGCGCGACGGCGCGGCCGTCGAGTACCGCCCCGCCGAGGAACTGTTCGCAGCACCGGATCACGAATACACACGCGCGCTGTTGGCCGCTGTGCCGCCGGAGCGGCCTCGGGTCTCGCCGTAGGCGTCCATCGGGCCCATGAGAGGGTCTTGAAATGACTCAGCTGAGCGGCAAGGTCGCATTGGTCACGGGCGCATCGTCGGGTCTGGGCGCGGTGGTGGCGCAGGTTTTCTCCGAACGCGGCGCATCGGTGTTCGGCATCGCCCGCAGGGCCGACGAGATGGCGACGGTGTTCGAGGACGTGCCCGGCGGTAAATACGCGTCGGTGGACATCTCGTCTGCCGACGCCTGCCGGGACGCCGTGGCGCAGACCGTCGATGCGTTCGGCCGCCTCGACGTGCTGGTGAACGTGGCGGGCTTCCACCAGATGCGCCACACCACGACGATGACCGACGAGGAGTGGGATCGCGACCTCGCGGTCAACCTGAACGGGCCGTTCTATCTCTGCCGTGCCGCGCTGCCCCATCTACTCGAGACCAACGGCAACATCGTCAACGTCACCTCCATCGCGGGCGTGGAGGGTGAGGTCTATTCGGCGGGCTACTGCGCGGCCAAGCACGGACTGGTCGGGCTGACCCGCGCGCTGGCCGTCGAGTACACCAAGGAGAAGATCCGGGTGAACGCGATCTGTCCGGGCGGGATGCCGACCCCGCAGGCGACCGAGTTCACCGCCCCCGAGAACGCCGACTGGGACCTGATCCTGCGCATCGCGTCACCGCGCGGATTCATGGATCCCGTCGACGTCGCGAAGTCCGTTGCCTTCCTTGCCAGTGACGACGCCGCGGCGATCCACGGCGCCGTCTACCGGGTGGACAACGGCAAGGGCGCGGGCTAACCCGGGCGCCGGCGGGATCAGATCGCCTGGTTGCGCCGACGGCCGAGGAAGAAGGCCAATCCGATTGCGCCGAAGCCCAGTGTCCCGATGACACCTGCCGCCACCATCAGGAAGATGTCCCTGCCGGACAGGCCGCCCGACGGGGCTTCGTCCGACGCCAGCTTCAGGCGATAGTCGCCAGGCAACGGACCCTCGGCCGGTGCGGCGAGACCGGGGAACTGCTGCGTGCGGTGGACCTCGAATGTCCGCTCACCGCCGGCTCCCTCGTTCCACACACCCCACGCCGGGGTGACGCCGTCGAGCAGCACCTTGCGCTCACCGAACTGGGCGTCGTTGCCGACGTCGACGACCTGTCGCACCCGGAACGGCTCGTACCGAGCGTTGGAGTAGTTCACCATCACCGGCACGTTGTCGTAACGCATCACCGGCGGCGGCGGCGGAGGCGGCGGCATGCCGACTCCCGGGTAGTAGCCACCGCCGAAGAAGCTGCCCACCGCGATGTTGGACACGGTTTGGGCGACGTTGGCGGCCGCGACGACCGGGCTGAGCAGCGCGGCGGTGAAGCTGTAGGCCGCGTACTGCGCCGCCTCGAACATCATCCTGCCCATCGGCGGGACGATCATGATCCGCGGCTGCATCTCGTACATGTAGACGATGCGCACCGGGTCCGGGTACGGGTTGAGGATGATCGGCCGGTAGTACTCGTCGTACTGCACCCAGTCCGGCCGCCACTGCTTCACCGGGCTGATCAGTTCCCTCGGCGGATCCACGGCGAAGTTCGTCGTGGCGCTGGTGCTGACGTCGAGGCCGGGGATCTTCAGGCTGGTCTGGATCGAGTTGGAGAACGACGCGAGTTCCGGTTCGGGCGCCGCCGCAGGGATCGTCTCGTCGACAACGGTTGCCTTGCTGGCGAGTTCGACGTCCGCCGCGGGAGCCTCCAGCGTCTGGGGTAGCACGGTCTCGATCTTGGCGGCCTGCGTGATGGACACCGTGGGGGTGTCGGACTCGTCGCCGCTGGTCGCCGTCTGCGGAGGTGCTTGTCGACGTCTCGGTGCCGCTGGGCGCCGAAGTGGTCGGGGTCTCGCTGGTCCCCGAAGTACCCGAGGTGGTTGCCGACGGTGCGGTGGAGGTCGCCGACGTTTCGGCGGTCTCACTCGCGGCGGTGGACGGCGACGTCGTTTCGGGCGTCGTGGCCGCCGTGCTCGGTGCGGTCGTGGTGACGGGCGCCTCCTCGGCACGTCGTCACCTCTGCTTCAGTGGGCTCAGCCGGCGCGGTAGTCGTCACCGGAGGAGCGACGGTTGTCGAGGGTGGCGCTTCCACCGTGGCCTCGGCTGTTGCAGTCGCCGGTCGCTTCGGGCAGAGGGACCTGCGGCACTACCGGCGCCTGCTCCTCGGCGGGCGCCTGCTGCGGGCCGCCTCCTCGACGGGCGCTGTGGCCGTCTCTTCCGGCTCCGGAGCGACGACGGTGGTCGTCGCGCCGGTGTCATCGCCGGGCTGGGCCAGCGCCGGGGCGATTCCCCCGGTGAGCGCCGTCAGGGAAATCACGATGCCCGATGCCAGTACGGCGACGACGCCACGCTTCGAGCAAATCTCGAGGGGTGCATACCCACGTTTACGACTCCTTCGGTCATTAAGGAGAGAGCTGCGGTCCACCACTGCCGCCAGAAACGCCCATCGCCCCGGGGGCTTGCCTGGAAACAGAAGCAGTCGCACGCTCCGTTCTCAGAAGGTTCATCGCTGGTCCGACCGAGGTGTTACACACAGACCGAGGAGGCGGGCGATGTGGCAACCGGGGTATTCGACTGACGTGGGGTGTGACCACCGCAATGACCCTGGTGGCCTGCGGTTCCGGCGGTCAGACGGTAGCCGCGACGTCGGCAGATGAGACCACGGTCACATCGACAGCAACCATCGCTCCCGCCCCACCGGCCACATCAGAACCGCGTGCCAAGGACTGGTTCGACCTCGACGTCGGCGACTGCCTGGTCGAGCTCCCCCGTGTCGACCTCGGTGAGGTCTCGGTCGGCCTCGTCGACTGCGCCGAGCCTCACGCCGGGGAAGTCTTCCTCCGCGCCCCGGTGGAGGTGAACGATGCCATCGCCGATGTCGCCGACCAGCGATGTGGTGCCGGCGTCACCGAGTACACCGGCCGCCCAGGCGGCGACACTTACACCGTCACCTATCTCATCGACTCGAACCAGGATCGGACATCGGCCAACCCGCTGCCCAGCACGGTCATCTGCCTGCTTCAGGCCGGCGAGGGCCGGCAGTTGACCGAGTCAGCGCGCAGACGTTAGGGACGGCGGCGCCGCGCCGCGCCGACGGCCAAGGCAATGCCGACCACCGCGATGATCGGCCCGAGGACGGACCACGTCGTGGTGTTGGTCATCGGACTGTCGCTGACGATGACGCCGAAACCCTGCAGGGTGAACACGACCCCGAAAAACGCGACGAGCAGGCCCAGCACGATGATGGCGATCCGCATGCCTTCACCCTAGGCTTGCTCGCGTGACCCGCTGACGATCTACCGTTTCACGATGATTTATCGGTGGCTCGCCCATAAGGCGGCATTGGCCCCGAAGCGCTTCGCGGGTGGCTGCGCGACCTGTTCGTCCGGTTCCCGCGGCTGCGTTTCGAACCCGAAGACATCATCGTGGCCGGCAACACGCTTTCGCAGGTGAAGATAAACGACCGGTCGGCTAACATTGGGGCGTGCCCCGACCCGCGAATCCCGACGTACGTCGCCGCTTGCTTGCGGCGGGGCTCGACCTTGTGCACACGCGCGGATTCGCCGCCAGCGGAGTCAAGGACATCACTGACGCGGCTGGGGTGCCGAAGGGGTCGTTCTACGCCTATTTCCCCAGCAAGGAGGCGTTTGCCGCAGCGGTCCTCGACCACTATTGGTCCGATATCGAGGCGCGGCTCCTGCCGATCCTCGATGCGGACGGGTCGGCGCAGCAGCGAATCACCCGCTTCTTCCATGCACTTGCCGATGAACACGAGGCCGGCGACTTTCTACTCGGCTGCCTGGTCGGCAACCTTTCGCTCGAACTCGGGGGCTCGAGCGAACCGACGCGCGCCGAACTCGTCCGAATTCTCGACCGCTGGGACGAGGCTCTCACTGGGTGTGTGCGATCCGGTCAAACCGGCCCCGGCGACGTCCGGGCGGATCTCGATGCGGCTCTGCTCGCAGCATCGCTGATCGAGGCGTGGGAGGGCGCGGCCCTCCGCGGGAAGGTGACGCGCAGCCGCACCCCGTATGACCGGTTCGAAACGATCACGGTCCCGGCCCTTCTGCACCGGAATCTGCGTGACAGTACGCCCCCGACCTGCACTCTTTGATTTATAGACGACTGGTCATCTATTATGGCGGGATGACCGATCCCACCATCTACGCCGAACCGAATAAGCCTGCACTGCCGCCGTCCGGCTTCGAACTCGATCTCGAACACGCCGCACTCGTCATCACCGATCCGCAGGTCGACTTCCTCAGTCCCGACGGTGTCTCGTGGGCGGTGTTCGGTGACAGCATCCGCGAGAACGAGACCGTCGCTCACATCGGCGAGCTCCTGCGCGCCGCGAAGCAGACGGGGATCACCGTCGCAGTGTCGCCGCACTACTTCTACCCGACCGACAAACAATGGGCTTTCGGCGATCCGCTCGAACAGTTCATGGGCAGCGTCGGCATGTTCGGGCGCCAGGGTGCGTACACGACGGACGGCTTCGCGGGCTCCGGCGCGGACTTCCTGCCCGAGTACCACCATCACATCCACGACGGTAAAACTGTGATCGCATCTCCCCATAAGATCGTCGGTCCGGAGTCGAATGACCTTGTCCTCCAACTGCGCAAGCGCGGTGTCAACCAGGTCATCCTGGCGGGAATGGCCGCCAACCTGTGCGTCGAAGGACACATGCGTGAACTCGTCGAGCAGGGTTTCGAAGTCGCCGTGGTCAAAGATGCCACGGCCGGCCCACGTCTACCGGAGGGCGACGGTTACCTGGCTGCGCTGGTGAACTTTCGATTCCTCGCCAGTGCGGTCTGGACCACAGCCGAGACGACCAGCCAACTCAATGGGACTGCGAGATAGCCGCATCAGATCAAATAACAACTACCGGGAAGCCTGAAAGACATGACATCTATTGAGAATCCGCGTCAGCACCGTTTTCCCTTGAACAACGGCGCGGGCGCGATTCCGGCGCTCGGATTCGGAACACTGGTGTCGGATAGCACCGAAACGCGCAATGCCACCAAGGCCGCGGTCGCGGCCGGTTTCCGCCACCTCGACTGTGCCGAACGATACCGAAACGAGGAAGAGGTCGGCCTGGCGCTCAAAGAGTTGATCGCCGACGGGACGGTCCGCCGCGAGGACCTGTTCGTGACCACAAAACTCTGGAACAACAACCATCGCCCCGAGCGGGTCAAGCCGGCGCTGCAGGCCAGTCTGCACAGACTCGGATTGGACGCGGCCGACCTTTATCTGATGCACACCCCATTCGCGTTCAAGCCCGGCGACGACCAGGACCCCCGCGACACGCATGGCGCCGTCATCTATGACGATGGCGTCACCTTGGAGGAGACCTGGAAAGCGATGGAAACCCTTGTCGATGACGGACTTTGCGGGGCGATAGGCCTGTCCGATATCGGCGCAGAGGGAACCCGGCGAATCCTCGCAGGCGCCCGCATCAAGCCGGCGGTGGTCGAGGTCGAGTCGCATCCCTATCACCCGCAGTGGGAACTGCATGAACTGTGCGAGACCGAAGGCATCATCCTGCTGGCGTTCGCGCCGCTGGGTCATGCGCTGGAACCGCGACTGCTGGACGACCCTTTGATCGTCTCGATTGCTCAGCGGTATGCGAACACCCCTGCGCAAGTCCTTCTGGCGTGGGGTATTCAACGCGGCACCGCGGTGCTGACATCATCGGTGAAGCCTGGACGGATATCCGAGAACGTGGATGTCACCGCGCTTCCCGAGACCGCGATAGAAGAGATCAACGTGCGCCTCCAAACCCGCTACCGGTTCAACTCCGTCGTGGATGCAGGAGAGCCGGGCTTTCTTGAAGTGCCCGCGGGTGGTTGAGGTATTGAGAGACTATGACGGTGGCCGGCAGCGCAGGGCGTCGACGCGCTCTGCGCGCCTGGCTGGAACGCGGCCCCGACATGGTGTGCGTCGATGACGGTCCAGACTGGCTGCAGCCACTGATTTCCGCGCTGCATCGCGCACAGCCCGAGCAACTCAGTACCAACGATCCCCCAGCCGACGAGATCGCCGACCGTCAAGCGGCGGTCTTGATTCTGCTGGGGGGCCAAGGGGTGGACCAAGTCGACGTGGTGCTCACACAACGCGCACGCGGACTACGCGATCACCCCGGTGAGATCTCCTTTCCGGGCGGCGGCTGGGAACCTGGTGACAGGAGCCCAGTTGACACCGCTCTGCGTGAGGCATGCGAAGAAACCGGCGTAGCACCCGTCGAAATCGCTCCCCTGCTTGTTCTTCCACGGCTGTACATCCGCGCGTCGGGGTTCGACGTCACGGCGGTCCTCGGGCACTGGGAGCGAACGCGCCCACTCGCACCGACCGACCCGGCTGAGACTCAGCGGGTACTTTCTGTGTCCCTGGGTGAGCTCGCCCAGCCACGTCGCTGGCACGACCACACCGTGCCGGGTTGGCACGGCCCCAGTACCCGCCTAGACGACGACACCCTGCTGTGGGGTTACACGGCCGAGTTGTTGGCGTTCATGAGTAGGAACATCTGAAGGGCAAATACACGATTGCTAATGCGCCGGCGGAAAGACCTTCTCGGCGGCCACCGGCACAACCCCGAGTTCAGCGGCCACCGCGTCGATCGCGTGTCGCGCGATGTCGAGGTGGACCTGGCCGTCGGAGGTGAAGTAGGGGGCGACGTAGCGCTCGTAATGTTGTTGAACCTCATCACGCGTCAGTCGCTTGAGGAACGAGCCAAGGTAGTGGACGGCCAGATCCGGTTGTTCGGCAATGGTTCGCAGCGCCCGCTCGTTGGCCCGTACCAGCGCCTGCAGTGCCGGGCTGTCCAGGGGAATGTGAGCAGGGTCCACAGCGACTCCGACAGTGGGGATTTGGAAGTGATCGCCGACCCACGCCAGCAGATGAACCCCTTCTTCTGCGGCGACCTGTTCAGGTGAGAGTGTGCTGCCGACGTAGGCGGCGTCGATGGAGCCATCCCGCAAGCGTCGAAGATCCATCTGGTAATCGCCCGGAGCCCGCACCGCACATTTCAGGTCATGGTCGGGGTCAATGCCGTGCTTGCGCAGGACGATTCGGGCGAAACAACCGGGGGCGGTGTGGCCCGCGTGGACGGCCAGGCGACGCCCGCGAAGGTCTTCCATCGATTTCACCTCGGCGTTACCGAGAAACCAGAAGAGCGGACGATGGGTGTTGATGCTGAGCGCCGTCCAGGCGATGCCGTCGGTCAGCCGCGACAGCAGGGCCCGGCCGAGGCCGATGGTGGCGCCGCGACGCACTCGTTCTGTTTCCCACCCGACTCCGTCACGGATGGCGACGTGGACACCCTCATCCTCGTAATAGCCTTCCTGGTCAGCAACATAGGCGACCAGTTCCTCGTGGTACCCGTGTCCGACATACGCCAGGTCAATGGTGTGCATGTCCGAATTCCTTCTTTCGATTCTGATGAACTCCGTGGCGGTGCAAGGTGTTCTGACTAACCAAAGCCGTGGTGAACTTCATACGGATGATGCATAGATGAGATCTGCGGCTACTGAGGCGACGCCGATTTCGGCCGCGAGCGCGTCGATCCCGTGCTGGGCGAAATCGAGGTCGACCTGACCGTCGGGGATGAAGTGCGGACGGATGTAGCGCTCGTAGTACTGTTGCGCTTCATCACGTGTGAGCCGGTTGAGGAACGAGGCGATGTAACCCACGGCCAAGTCAGGCTGTTCGACGATCGTGCGCAGCGCGCGCTGGTTGGCCCGCACCAGTGCCTGCAAGGCGGGGCTGTCCAGCGGGATGTGGGTGGGGTCCACC
Organism: uncultured Actinomycetota bacterium; assembly: GCA_963843135.1. GTDB lineage: Bacteria > Actinomycetota > Actinomycetes > Mycobacteriales > Mycobacteriaceae > Mycobacterium. Next base: position 534,256 of record CAWJJA010000006.1, on the reverse strand, counting down.
GCGACTCCGACAGTGGGGATCTGGAGATGATCGCCGATCCAGGCCAGCAGGTGAAACCCTTCTTCTTCGGCGATCTGTTCGGGTGAGAATGTGGTGCCGACACAGGCGGCGTCGATGGAGCCGTCTCCCAGTCGTCGCAGGTCCATCTGGTAGTCGCCCGGAAATCGCATAAGACACTCCAGGTCGCGATCGGGGTCCAGCCCGTGCTTGCGCAAGACGATGCGGGTGAACCAACCGGGGGCGGTCTGGCCGGGGTGAACGGCCACGCGACGCCCGCGAAGATCAGCCATGGATGTCACGTCGGCGTTGCCGATGAACCAGAACATCGGGCGAAGGGTATTGACGCTGAGCACTTTCCAGTCGATGCCGCCGGTCAGCCGATGTAATACGGCGCGGCCCAGACCGATCGACGCACCGCGGCGTAGACGCTCCGGATCCCAGCCAACCCCGTTGCGGATGGCGACGTGGACACCCTCGTCCTCGTAATAGCCCTCCTGGTCTGCAATTTGGGCAACAAGTTCCTCATGGACACCACGTTCGACATATGCCAGATCAATCGTGTGCATGGCCGAACCCCCTAGAAAAGGCCCCGGCGCGCGCCGGCGTCCAACGCCAGTGTCGAACCGTGCAGCGCGTCGGCCTCGGGTGCCAGCAATTGAACGACGGCCCAGGCGACTTGGTCGACGGTGGTCATCTGACCCAACGGTGAGTGGGAGCGGTATTCGTCGAGGACGGTTTCGACGTCGACGCCACGTTCCTTGGCTGAGGCACCGGCGAACCGACGGAGTCGATCGGTGTCCAAGGCACCCGGAGAGATCATGTGCACGGTCACCCCCCGCGGCCCGTAGACGTCGGCGAGCTGGCGAATGAGGTTGGCTAGGGCGGCGTTGGTCACACCGGCGCCGCAGGTCTGCGGTGTGGGTTCGGAACCGAAATGACCACCGATGGCGACGATCCGGGACCCCTGGACAAATCGGTCGTCGACAGCGCGGATGAGACGCAGTAGTCCACCCAGCTTCAACGACACCGCCCGGCCAAGCGCGTCCGGCTCGATCGTGGCCAGGGGCCCGGCCGGTGGTACGGCTGCAGTCTGGACCACCATCCGGACGGTTCCCTGCACCGCGGCCGCTATCGCCTCACCCGACGAGTCATCACCAATGTCTGTGGCGCATAACGTGATCCCGTCGTCAGATGCCTGCAACTGCTCGAGGCGGTGACGGTCGCGTGCCACGGCGACGACGGGCACCCCCGCGCCGCGCAGCCGCTGGACGATGCCGAGGCCGACCTCGCCGGTCGCTCCGACAACAACGGCTTGCCCGCTCGTATTCATCTGGAGGTTCCTCCCGGTTCTGTGGTGTGGGTGTCCGCGTCAATCCATCGCGAGGCCGCCGTTGACCGGAAGGTAATGGCCGGTGGTGAAACCGGACGCCTCGCTGCACAGGAACGCAACCGTGCGGGCCACCTCGTCGGGACGCACGAGGCGTCCCATGGGGTTGGTTGCGCCGAGATGACGGACCTCGTCGGTCGTCAACTGTCCGGTCACCTTTGTCTCGTCGACGGTGGCCGGTGCGACGAGGTTCGCGGTGATCCCGTGCGGCGCGAGCTCGAGAGCGATGTACCGGACGAACTGGTCGAGTGCCGCCTTGGCGGTGCCCAGCGTGATCATCCCTTCGCGCGGCCGACGTGACAGCCCGGTGCTGAGGTACACCAATCGACCGTAGTTACGGGAAATCATCCCCGGTGCGACGGCTTTCGTGACCAGGAACGCGGCACGCAGCTCGCGGTCCAACTTGCCGCCGAGTTGTTCCCAGCTCAGATCGGCGAACGACGTGACATCGAATGGGATCAATGCGTTGTGCACGATCACATCGACCCGACCCCATCGCTGTTCGGTTTCGCCCACCATTGCGGCCACATCGTCGGCCTCGGTGACATCGGCCCGGATCGCGATGGCCTCACCGCATGCCGCGGCGATGGCTTGCACGACCGCGTCTGCCTGCTCAGCACTGGAGCGGTAGTTGACGACAACCTTGAAACCCTGCTCTGCGAGGGCCAGTGCGGTCGCAGCACCGATCCCCCGACTGGCTCCGGTAATAAGCGCGACACGACTCATCGATGACACCTTCTCCCCTGACCGTGTGTCATCGGGAGCCCTTTTCGGGAATTCACAGCCATCTCCATGACTCCCTTCACTGCACCTACCCCCACTGTTCTCGCGCCCAATAACCTGAGTCAAAGAGAAGATTTGAGGGAATTTCCTCAGATAAACTTGGGTTTATGCGGATGACTCTGCGTCAGATGGAGTACTTCGTCGCCGTCGCCGAGCGGGGCTCCATCGCCGCAGCCGCCGCCGAACTGCCCATCTCAGAGTCGGCGGTATCGGTGGCGATCTCCGAACTCGAGAACATCGTCGGAGTGCGCTTACTGCATCGGGTGAGAGCACGCGGCGTCACGCTCACCGCTGCGGGCGCTGCACTGCTCCCGGAATTGCGGTCACTGGTGGCACGGGCCCGAGAACTTGAGCGCAACGCCGCCGACCTGGGCAGTGCGGTAACGGGTGAACTGAAGGTTGCGTTGGATCCTGTGCTGACTCCTGTGCTCCTTCCACGGATCATGTCGGGATTCCTAAATCGCTACCCAGCAGTGAAATTCACCTTCGAGGAAGGCACTAGCGCAGAGACGCAGGACTGGCTTATCCAAGGGCGCTGCGACGTAGTCTTGATGTACGACCTCGGGGTACGCAACGGCCTCAGCGCTCATCCACTCTTCACCGGCCGTCCGAAGGTCCTGGTCTCCGAAAGCTTCGTCAGGCCGGAGACTCAGCGCATCGCATTGCGAAGTCTCGAAGACGAGCCGATGATTCTCATCGATATCTCCCCTGGAGAAGCCTTTTATCGCGCGATCTTGTCCGCCGCCAAGGTGACGCCGCGAGTGGTGCAGAAGACCTCGAGCGTCGAAGGTGTGCGCGCACTCGTGGCGCGTGGATTCGGATGGTCGATGCTCCTGCAGCAGTCCCGCACCAAGCTGAGCTACGAGGGACGGCCATACCGTGAACTCGACATTGGCGATGACGTCCCGGACGTCGCAGTCGTGGCCGTGACTCCCCGTGGACGTCTCACGCGCAGGACTACCGTCTTTCGCGACTACTGCATGAATTTATTCGCCTCTGGCACCTAGGCTCGCGTGTGTGAGCGATCCGAATCGTACGACCGCCGAACTCATCGTCGAATGCCTGGAGAACGAGGGCGTGACGCATGTATTCGGCGTCCCCGGCGAGGAGAACATCCGGTTGGTCGACGCCCTGTCGAGGTCGTCGATCGAGTACGTGCTGACGCGCCACGAGCAGGGTGCGGCATTCATGGCCGAGGTCTATGGACGGCTGACCGGCCGGGCCGGGGTGTGCTCGGCAACACTCGGCCCCGGCGCGATCAACCTGTTGCTGGGCGTCGCCGACGCGACGACGAACTCCACTCCGCTGCTTGCCCTCTCGGCACAGGTGGGGATGCACCGCAGCTACAAGGAATCCCACCAAGGCGTCGACCTGGTATCGATGTTCGCACCGGTGACGAAGTGGTCTGCACTGGTTGCGACTCCGGACTCCGTGCCGGAGATGGTCCGCAAGGCCTTCAAGCTGGCACAGACCGAGCGCCCCGGAGCGGTCTATCTCGCCGTGCCGGAGGACGTCGAGTCCGCTGCCGCACCGGCCGGGGCGGGCCCCCTGCGTGTCAACGTCCCTCGGCCCGACGATCCGTCAGCCGCTCAAGTGGAGCGTGCCGCCGAGATTCTGCACTCGGCACGCAATCCGATCCTCCTGGCGGGCCACGGCGCTGCCCGCGGCGACGCGTCTGAGGCCGTGCGCCGATTCGCCGAGTCTCTCGAAATCCCAGTCGCGACAACCTTTCACGGCAAGGGCGTCATGCCTGATGACCATCCGCTCGCCCTCGGCGCCGTCGGCTTCATGCGCCATGACTATGTGAACTTCGGCTTCGACCGGGCCGACGCCATCGTCGCCGTCGGGTATGAGTTGCAGGAGTTCGACCCGGTCCGGATCAGCCCGCGCGGCGACGCGAAGATCATCCACATCCACCGCTTCCCCGCCGAAGTCGATGCCCATTACGACGTTGCGGTCGGGTTGCACGCCGCGATCGGACGAAGTCTCGATGCGCTGGCGGCGGCGGTGACGCGCGATGATCCATCCTCGTCCGGCGGCGAACGGATCCGGGAACTGCTCTCGGGTGAGCTGGACCGAGGACGCGCCGACGACAGATTTCCGCTCGCGCCGGCCCGCATCGTGGCCGACACACGAGCAGCCCTGCAGCGCAGCGACATTGTCCTCGTCGACACTGGCGCGCTGAAGATGTGGATGGCCAGGCTCTACCCGACGTATGAGCCGAACACCTGTCTTATCTCCAACGGCCTGTCGACCATGGCCTGGACGCTTCCCGGGGCGATCGCGGCCAAGATTGCCCGGCCCGCTGCGAAGGTGCTCGTTGCCACCGGTGACGGTGCGTTCCTGATGAACTCGCAAGAAATCGAGACCGCGCTTCGACTCCGCACACCGATCGTGATCCTCATCTGGGTGGACAACGCCTACGGATTGATCAGTTGGAAGATGGACCTCGAGATCGGCCACAACGTGGACACCAACTTCGGCAATCCTGACTTCGTAGCGTACGCAGAAAGTTTCGGCGCGGCGGGCTACCGCATCTCAGCGGCCGACCAACTGCTCCCGACCCTGCGTCAAGCCCTTGACGATGACACCGTCAGCATCATCGCGTGCCCGGTCGACTATTCGGCTAACAGCGAGCTGATCGCCTCGCTCGGCGAGCTGGACGAGTCGTTGTCCTGACGCCTTTACTAATAATCGGCCCGCGCATAGGTTCTGATCGATGACTGACGCGTTCATTCTCGGCGGGGCCCGCACACCGTTCGCGCGGTACGGGGGATCGCTGTCGCACCTACGCCTCGATGATCTGCTGGGGATGACGATGCGGGGTGCCTGTGAACGCGTCGGGATCCCCCTGGAGCAAGTCGAAGACATTATCGCCGGATGTGTGAACCCAGCCCACGAGGGGATGGGCGACGTCGCGCGATGGGGAGCCTTGGCGGCGGGCTTCCCGGACAGTGTCGCGGCCGCCACGATCAACCGATTCTGCGGTTCGTCGGTGAGCGCGACAGTCAACATCAGCCACGCCATCATGGCCGGCGACCTGAATCTCGGTATTGCCTGCGGGGTGGAGTCGATGTCCCGCTCAGGCTGGGCCTACATGAAAGGGGACGCCCCGTTCGCCCCCCGGGGTCCCGTTTTCCTGCTCGACACGATGTGGGCCGGGGCCGGTGGCCCGCCAAACCCGGCCTTGTTGGCACGCAACGCGTACATCTCGATGATCGAGACGGCACAGAACGTGGCGGACCGGTACAAGCTGACACGCGAAGAGATCGATGCATTCGCCTTGAGGTCCCAACAGCGGGCCGCGGCGGCTCGCGACTCGGGCAGGTTGGCCAAAGAGATTATGCCCGTGCAGATCCCGGCAGCCAAGAAGGCACCGGCGCGCCAATTCGAGCACGACGAGTTCATTCGCGATGACACCACAACGGAACGGTTGGCCGCGCTGCCCGTGCAGTCCGGCACCACACAGATGACAGCGGGCAACTCGTCGCCATTGACCGATGGAGCAAGTGCGGTGGTGATCGCGTCGGGCGAGAGGGCAGCCGACCTCGGCGTCGAACCCTTGGCCAGGGTGGTGTCGTCGGCGGTCTACGCCCTGGATCCGCTCGTCATGGGACTAGCGCCTGCATGGGCAATGCCGTTGGCGCTCAAGCGCGCCGGCCTCACCCCAGACCAGGTCGATGTATGGGAAGTGCATGAGGCGTTCAGCGCCCAAGCGCTGGGGGTGTTGCGTGAACTGTCCAATCAGCTGGACGGTTTCATCGTTCCGGACGCCAAGCTCACCCCCAACGGCGGAGCGGTCGCCACCGGACACCCGTTCGGCGCCTCAGGTACCCGGTATGTGCTGACTCTGGCCACCGAACTGCGTGAACGCAACGCGCGATACGGAGTGATCGGCGTGTGCATCGGCTCGGGGCAGGGTATCGCGCTGGTCCTGGAGAACCCGCAGGCACGATAACCCGCGGCGTCCGTCACACTGTCGCGACGCCGATCAGTCCCGATGTGGGGATGGTGAGTGGGGCGGGCGGGGCACCCCGTCATCTGCCTGCTTGAACCCGCCGACGGTCAACCGCTGACCGCGTCGGCGCGCCGCTGATGTTCAGGACTTGCGACGCCACGCCCCGATCGACGCCAGACGCCTGCCAGCTCGGCGAATCCGAGTGCCAGCAACAGCCGATTGCGCCCGGGGCTTCAAAGGGCTCGAGGTCGAGGATCGCCATCACCCGGCCTTCGGGGCGGTCCATCACAAGCGCCCGGAAGACGGCCATCACCGCCGCGACCCGCCCGGCTCGTTTCACCACACTCAGGTCGCTCGTCGGGGCATGCTGCCCATCGGCCTTGCGTCGCAGCTTCATTCGAGGCCGATCAGCGCCGTGCGAAGTACTTCTTGTAGGCCTCCGCCGCCGCGGCCAGTTCGGGACGGGCGTCGAGCAGGGGCTGCATCTTCTTGCGCGCTTCTTCGCGCTTGTACGGAAGGAACTCGGTCGGGAAGTTGCCCTCGTGACGGATGTAGTTTCCCAGTACCCGGCGTGCGACCGTCGCCTTGTGCACCTCGTCCACACCGTCGGCGATGCCCATTGTCGGCGCAGCGGCATACATTGCCTGGATCGGTGTGAGATCTGTGGTGCCCAGCGATCCGAGAATGTGCAGGGCGTTGAACGACACCTCACGCAACACGTTGGCCATCGAGAACTTGACCGCTGCTATCTCGGTGCGGGCCTCCTGGGTCGACGTGTTGTCGATCTTCCACGCCGTCTCGAGCACGAACAAGCGCAACATCTTGATCATCGCGTAGGAGTCGGCGATCTTCTCCTGCACCATCTGATGGTCGGAGATGAGCTTGCCGTGCGACTCGCGACTGAGCGCCCTTTCGCACATCATGTCGAACGCCAGGTTGCACTGCGCGATCGTGCGCATGGCGTGGTGGATGCGTCCACCCCCAAGCCGTCTCTGCGCCAGTGTTTTTGCGCCATCCTCCGGCCCGAGCAGATGGTCGAGCGGCACTCGAACGTCGTGGTAGATGATGTGGTTGTGATTGCGCGGCTCCGGCATGATCTCCACGCCCGGCGTCTTGCGGGGCACCACGAACATGCCGTTCGTACACATCACGAACAGGATGTCGGCGACCCGCCCTGCCGAGGTGAACCACTTCTCGCCGTTGATGACCCACTCGTCGCCGTACCGGACGGCATGCGTCTTGAACAGGTTCGGGTCGCTGCCGCCCTGAGGTTCGGTCATCGAGTACGCCGAGAATATGTCCTGGTTGAGCAGGGGCTTCAGCCAGCGTTCCTTCTGCTCCTCGGTCCCGTAGGCGGCGAGCATCTCCATATTGCCGGTGTCAGGGGCCGAGGCCCCGAACATGTGCGGCGCACCGGCATAGCGCCCGATCACTTCGTTGAGCAGACCGAGCTTGAGCTGCCCGAAGCCGGGGCCGCCGAGTTCTTGGTCCAGGAATATCGCCCATAGGCCCTGATCCTTGACCTCCTGCTGGAGCTCGCGAACGTAGGCCTTCACCGCCGGATCCGGTAGGCGCACCGCGTGCGGGAACACATGGTCAAGGGGCTCTACCTTTTCCTCACAGAACTCCTTTACCCAGTCGAGCTTCTTCTGGAACTCAGGTTCGGTGCTGAAATCCCAAGCCATGCAATTCTCCTCGGCCTTGCCAGATAACACCGACGTCAGTGTGTCATCTCAGGGTGCCGCCTGGGCCCAAGACCGGTGCGGAGGTTTGGATCCGTCGGAACGGGCAATTCACGGGGGCGTAAGTTCTATCGGTCCATACACAAGACGGAGTTCACATGATCGTGCTCGGCATCATCCTGTTGTTGATCGGCTATTTCACCAGCCTGTCGATCCTCTACACCATCGGCGGAATCCTCGTGGTCATCGGCATCATCCTGTGGATTCTCGGCGCGGTCGGACGCCCTGTCGGCGGTCGAAAAGTCTGGTTCTAGCCGGGGCGCGAGAACGGCGGCGGGCCCGCAAAATCGAACACCATCGCCCCATTCGTCTTTCCGTCGTCATCGACGGAAACCAGTGGAATGGCGAACTGCTTGAAGTCGTCGTGAGCCGGATCGAACGGCGATGCAAACGTTGGCCCCAAGTAGAACTCGAAATCGTCCCGATCGTCGAAGCAGACGATAAAGGCATGTTCGAAGCCCGCCGTTAAACCCTCCAGGCTCTCGGTGCAGTCTCCGCCGATCAACGACGCAATATAGGTGTTGCCCTCGCGCCTGCAGTCGTCTTTCAGCGCGACGAATCTCCGCATTACTTCGGCTCTTTGTTGTTGCGTGACTGTCGGTTTGTACCTGAACGCCACGACGTGCGTTATTGCAGAAGTTGGCATGAAAGACCCGTTCGCCGTCCACTCATTCTCGCGAACCTAGCGCGATCGTCTCCAGGCAGCGGGCCGATACGACAGACTCGGCCGGTGAGCAGACAACCGCTAGGCACTCCAGCTCGGCGCCGATACGCCTTGGTGGTCCTCTCTTGCGGCGCCTGCCTGCTCGCGGGCTGCACGTCCACCCCGGCATCGGGGCCGCCACCTGCGGCGACAGCGACGTCCACGGCCTCCTCCGCGAGACCAATGGACCTGCCGACCTCACCAGGACCGGCGGCCGAACCCTCCGGCGCGCAACCCAAGATCGCGACCGAGCCGGCACAGCTGGCCGACGACCTGGTCGCCGACGAGCAGGCGCTGCGCGACCCGGCGACGCCGGAGCCGGCGCTCACCTCCGCCGCGCGTCGTCAGCAGGCCGCCTACCGAGCCATCGGGCGCACCCCCGAGTGGGATCCCATCATCGGTCCTCGAATTCCACCGTGGCTCGCGGCGACCTACGACCTCAACGTCGACGCCCGGCGGCAGCTGTACCCGATGACCGAAGTGAAGGACACGGTCCCCGCCTGGCGGATCGTGCCTCCCGCTCCCGCGGACGCGTTGTTGGCGCACTACCGCGAAGCCGAGGCCGCTACCGGCGTCGGTTGGAATTATCTGGCCGCAATCCATCTCATCGAGACCCGCTTCGGCAGCATCGAAGGCACCAGCACAGCGGGCGCGCAAGGGCCGATGCAATTCCTCCCGTCCACATTCGAGGCCTACGGCGACGGCGGCGACATCCACTCGCTTCGTGACAGCATCGTGGCGGCGGGCCGCTACCTCGCGGCGAATGACTTTGCCAACAATCGCGATAACGCCATCTTCCGGTACAACAACTCGGACCGGTATGTGCGTGCGGTCAATGACTATGCCGAATTGCTGGCGGCCGACCCCGCCGCATTCACCGGTTATTACCGATGGGATGTCTACTACCGCACGACTGCGGGTGACGTGCTGCTGCCCATCGGCTACATGTCGACGGCACCGATCCCGGTCGAGGCATATCTGGCCGACCACCCGCAGTAGAACCGCTTGACCGCCGGCAACGCCTGCGTGGAAACTATCGGCCACGAGCGTCGCGTTGCTGCGGGAGATGTTCGAGAAAATGTTGGTACTCAAGGACATCGGGACGATCGACCGCTTCTACGATCCGTCCTTCGTGATGTACTCCAACGGCGTGACCCAGAATCTCGACGAGTACGCCGCAAGCCACCGCACCGTCTATGACACCCCAATCAGCCATTCCATCGAGTACGACGACGAGGCGTGGGTAGAAACCAGCGACAAGGTCGCCGGCCGAGTATGGATCACGACCAGCATCCCCGGCGAGAGTCCCACCCGCATCGAGGTGGTGTTGATCGCAGCCTATAAAGAAGGCCGAATCACTCGAGTCTGGGAAACCACGTGGCCCAGCTGGAACGAGCTACCTGCATTCGAGACCTACTGACTGTAAATCGGCATGTCAACCATCGAGACTCGGCGCGGATAACGGGCGCTAACGCCGGTTGGCTGTCATGATCTTGACATGACGGCCATCCCCGAAACCGTCTACGCACGAGATGCTGACGCCCACCTCGCGTACCAGGTCGTGGACAACGCGGGCCCCGATCTGCTGTTCGTACCCACACCCAGGTTTCCCATCGACCTGATTTGGGACGACGACACGGTGGCCGACCATCTGCGACGTCTCGGCTCGTTTGGTCGACTGATCCTGACCGACCTACTGGGGGTGGGCAGCTCGGATGCGGTGCCGATCTACGAACGTCCGGCGATGCAGGGGTGGACGGACGGGCTTCTCGCAGTGCTCGACGCCGCCGGCAGCGAACGCGCATCGCTGTTCGGGATGGCAGGATCAGCTCTTCCGGCAATGCTTTTGGCGGCGACGCACCCCGAGCGGGTGAGATCGCTCGTGCTGTGGAGTCCCTACGCGTACTTCCTGCGGACGCCGGATCAGCCGTTCGCTATTCCCGAGCAATCGCTGGACAAGTTGTCCGACCTGGTCGGCCAGACGGCGGGAAGCGGTGCGGCGATCGAGGTTCTCGCGCCGAGTTGGCGCAAGGATGCGGCGAAACGACGCTGGTATGGGCGCGGCGAACGGCTGGCCGGGGGGCGCGGATACTTCAAGGCGGTCAGCGACTTGTTCCAACACACCGATATGCGGCCGGTGTTGGAGAGCATCCAGGCGCCCACGCTGGTTCTGCATCGACGCGACGACCCCTTTGTCGTCGCGGGCCACGCCAAGTACGTGGCGGAGCGGATTCCCCATGCGCGTCGGGTGACGCTCGACGGCAATGACCATGAATGGTTCGCGGGTGACTCCGAGCGGGTGCTCGACGAGATCGGTGCGTTCCTCACCGGGGGCCGACGGTCCAGACCGACCAACCGAGTGCTGTCGACTGTTCTGTTCACCGACATCGTCGGATCGACCGAGCGCGCAACGGCTCTTGGTGATCACGCATGGGGTTCAATGCTCGCCGCGCACAATCGGGCGGTCGAGCGGGAAGCCAAAGATGCGCGGGGCAAGGTCGTCAAGTTCACCGGCGACGGAGCGCTTGCAACCTTCGACGGTCCGGCACGGGCAATCAACTGCGCGTGTGCAATCCGCGATGCGGTCAGCAAATTGGGACTGCACATTCGCGCCGGCCTGCACACCGGTGAGGTCGAAGTCGAGGACGACGATGTGCACGGCATCGCGGTCCATATCGCGGCCCGGATCATGGGGATCGCCGGACCCGATGAGGTCTTGGTTTCGGGTGCGGTCCCGCCGCTGGTGCTGGGATCCGGGCTGGCATTCGACGACCGCGGTAGCTACGAATTCAAAGGCGTGCAAGACCGGTGGCCCGTCCTAGCGGTACACGACGGCCTTCATTGAGCCTATGCAATTTCCAGGAACTGCGGCGCGCCGATACGCTCGATGTACCGCTCGTACTTCGCCCTGAGCTCTGTCGCCGCATCCCACGCATCGACAACGTGTAGTTCGTCGCAGTGATATCCCAAAAGGTCGTCAAGAATCGACATCTGCTCGGCGGCGAAAACGATGATGCCATCGGGAGTGATCTGCTCGATCCCATCGAGGATCTGCGCCTTGCGGTTGATGTTCTGCGCAGTCGCCTCCGAAAGTCCCTCTGGCAACACCAAATCGATCCGCTCGCGTGACACCTGAACGGGGTATCCCCCGGTCAGACCGCCGGGCGCCGGCGCATGCAGTTCACGCGTCTCATCGCCGAGCAATGCCCAAATCGTGCGCGCCGCGGATGCCGCGGTGACTTGCTGTCCATCCTTGCCGACCTGGCGCCGCAAAGTAGCCGCCAACCGAGCGAATATCGCGTCGTGATCGACGACGACCTCTTCGCCGTTTCTGAAGACAGCCAACTCGTAAGGGATCCCGACGGCTTCTCCGAAGCGGTGAACGTGATGACTGAAGTAGTGGTGGCAGACCAGGTTGATATCGATTTCACTGGGATGTGCGCGCAACTGCTGCGCAGCTGCCCAGGTGATGCCGGGGACAACATCGGCGATGTTGCCAACGCCGATGTGCGGCGCCAGGCCGACTGTCGCCAAGGCCGGGCCGACCGCATCGGGGTAGGCGGCGTTGACGACGATCGCGCGCGACTCGGCCAGGCGGACCGCCTGCATGAGTTCGTAGTTCAGGGCGAGATGCATGGGCAACCACGGTCCGAGTTGCGCCTGATCCAGCTCCTTGAAGGCCTCCGGAGAAACCTCCATGATCGTCCGCGCGGCCTGGATGGAGGCGCCCATGAAGATCAGGTCCGGCTGGATGCGGCGGATCTCTGCCGCCGTGCGATCGATGTCGGTGAGTTCGAGCGCCAGTGCTTCCACATCACGGAAGTGCCCGAGGTTGGACGCCGCGAGCTTGGCGAGGTTGGCGAGGCGTGTAGCCCTCTCCAACGAGCGGCCCGCCATGACGAGGTCGACGGGCGCCTCGCCCGTCGCGAGAAGGTGCGCCAGTCTGATCGTGATATCGCCGATGCCGATCAGCAGTACCTTGGGTGGCTTTACTACGGAGTTCATGATGATCCTTTCAAAACGTTGAGAAGTGTTGTGTTGGTGAATGTGTGGGCTAGATCTGGAGTGCAGTGCGCAAATGGGAGACCATTCCGATCAGTTCGACGCGCTCCGCGTCGAAGGCATGGGCAGATTGAGCGAACGTCACTGCGTTGTCGATCCGATTGACGAGTTCGGCAACGGAGAATCGCTCGGGGCAGGCGATCCGCTCGAGGGTCGAGCGGAAATTCTTTCCGGTCAACGTCGCCGGATTGTCGAAGATGGGCCGCGCCGAAACGGTCGGAGCGGGCCACGACGAGGTCTGCTCGAGCATGTCTTCGCGGAAGTCGAGTTCGGCGATCTCCGGCGCCACCCTCGCCAGTGCACCCCGAAGAGACACCGCCGAATACCGCCACGCAAGGTCGTGCGCCCAGACGACGTTGTCCCGACTCGAGGACACCTTGCTTCCGTCGATTCGCAGAGACCTGTTGGCTTTCAGGGTCGCTGGAATCATTCGGGGGATATTGAGGATTCGAGCCAGCAGCGGGAACAGGACGCTGTAGTAGTAGCTGTTGTCGAACCCGAAGTAGTAGGTGATGCACGGTCGGGTTTCGGCCGTCGCCAGTCCCTTCCTGAGCTGATCGAAGCTGACGTCGGCCGGTAGGCCGAGAAGCTGTCCCACCGCATAGCAATGTGCGAAGAAGATTTCGAACCAGGGGTTGACCACTCGCCCTGGCGCCACCGGGTATCCGTAGTTGCTACGGAAGGTGAGAGTGACCCGGCTGGGCTCCAACTCATCGATGAACTTGACCAACGACGGGTTGTCCGAGTCGATTTCAAGGTGCCACCCTTGCAGCCAGGCGACGTCGTGGTCGTCGATGGCAAGAACGGTTGGCAGCGGTGAGTCGTCGATTTCGGTGAATTCGGTTGATCCGGTGGACTCTTCGACGGGACTCAACGCACGGACCAGATCCATCGGATTGCCGCAGTTCTCGCACACGTTGATGAAGGCACGCTGCAGACAGTTCGGACATGTGCCGGAGACGAATGCTTCGACGGCTCCGAACCTCGTGTCCTGGGCGACGAACTCCGGCTGCCGGATCGCCCGCTCGTTGCCGAAGAGTTCGGCGAGGCCTGAGGCGAGGAAGGCCCGATAGTCCTCGGCGGTGTTGTCGACGACCTGATCGAAATGTATTCCGAAACCTTGAAAGCCCGACCGGATCAACGCGGTCATCTCGTCGCGGAATTCGCCGGTTTCCTTGCCGACCTGACGGGCCTCCTTGCTCACATACGTCTGATAGTTGTCGATATGCGACGCGTGGGCCGCGGGACTGCCGACCGCATCCAGCAGCCGGCGATTGAGGTCTGCCCGCAGATACGGTCCCGATAGATGGCCGACGTGGAGGCCGCCGTTGGGTGTCGGCGGCGGGGTGATGATGACGTCGATGTGCTGCCTCGTCATGTCTGCTTTCCCTCTTTCAAGAGGATGTCTTCGCAAAGTTCATTGGTCACTGCCAACGCTATGAGCGCCTGGTCAACGGCGGAATCCGCCGATCGGCCCCTGAGGCTGGTGAATCCGTCGTCCCCCAATCGGGGGAAGCGCTGCTTCGCGCTGTTTCCAGGTCCGATCGGCGGATCGCCCGCACCGGCCCCCTTGCGCCTCATAGCGTTGAGGCCATGACGTCGTTGGCCACCAGGCCACTCCTCGCGTCGCGAGCCCAGACGGCTCGGGTCCGGCAAGCTACCCATCGCAGATCTGGCTTCTGCTCGGTGGCAGCGAGGTATGCGGCCAGTGTGATTCTGACCGAGGTCCTCAGCTGGGGTTCAGAAGATCGCCAGCGGGTTCACGACGTCGCGCGTGCCACGTTCAACTTCCTCATCAAGGGAGTGTCAAGGATCAGCCGAAGCAATACACCTCTGACGTGGGGCGGGCGGGGCTCGAACCCGCGACCAACGGATTATCGAAGCGCGAGTCTGGTTGAATCTCAATGAGTCTCAAACTCAGGCTTTGAGCTACAGCATTTGCCGTGAGAACTGCGACCGTGACCGGTCGATTTCCCACCGATTCTCGACCATTCACGATGAATAAGCGATGAGCAGGCTACACACAGGCGCAGCACCAGCTTGTCACGCATCCGGCTGTTCTAGGAATCCAACCAGGTCCCGCGTGGATTCGCGACGCTTGAGGCCGGACGCTCTCCTTCGACAGGAATCACCCCGGCCCCTAGAACTGCCAGTGGCGCGTCGGGAGTGCGCGAATCCGGACGCCCATCACCGACTCAGGCGCTAGCTTTGACCCCGGTACAACCGAATCGTCGGTTTGCAGTTCAGGAGTCGCCGGAAATATGAGCCAACCAACCGTCGCCGAGTACGCTTTGGCCCGAATCGCTCAATTGGGCATTGACCACATCTTTGGTGTGCCAGGGGACTACGCCTTCTCAATCGACGATGCCGTTGAAAATGTGTCAGGCCTTCAATGGATTGCCTGTGCTAATGAACTCAACGCCGCCTACGCGGCCGATGGTTACGCCCGTATTCGGGGTGCTGCGATGCTGTCAACGACCTATGGCGTCGGCGAACTTTCCGCGCTCAACGGAGTGATGGGCAGTAAGGCCCACCGTGTACCCGGTCTTCCACTTGGTCGGGATGCCCAGCGAGCGTATTCAGCGCCTGGGTCTCATCACCCATCACAACCTCGGCGATACACAGTACGACCGCCACCAACAGATCTCCGTAGCCGCCACCTGTGTGGCGGCAGTGCTAACAGCGGATAACTGCATCGGCGAGCTCGAGCGGGTCATCTGTGAAGCACTGCGTCAATCGATGCCCGCCTACATCGTCATCTCCGAGGTTCAAGGGCTGATGCCGGTGATCGGAACACCGGTAAAAGGCATTCCCCTGACGCAGGTAAAGCGGCAGCGCAGTGATGCGACCGAACTCGACTGCGGCAGTTGATGCGATTGCGGCCAAAGTTGCCGCTGCGAGTCAATCCCGTCGCCTTTGTCACCGCGCTGACGGCCCGATATGGCGTCGCGGACAAGGCCGCTCGAGTTGATCGGTAAGGCCAATCTGCCTGTGGCGGCCATGTCCTACGACAAGGGCGTGGTCGATGAGTCGCTGCCGCAGTACATCGGCCTGTACTCGGCGGGCTTGTCTCAACCGCCAGCGGTCCGGGACATCGTGGAGAACGCCGATCTGATCCTTGACGTCGGCGGGGTGATGCTCACTGAGCTCAATACCGGCCTATGGGGTGCGGTGTTGGATACCGACAAAGCGGTGTGCATCCATGACAACTGGGTGCGTTACGGCACGAACGTCTATCGTCAATGTCGCCATCGACGATCTACTCGATGCGCTGATCAAAAAGGTGAAGCGCGCACTCGCGTGAGGATGCGCCAGCTTATGGCGAATTAGAGATGACCGGCTCCGGTGCCGACCCCACCGCCTCACCGAATTTCTACCCCCGGCTACAGCGGCGAGCTACGGGCCGGCGACACCTTGGTGATCGAAACCGGCTCGTGCATGTTCCATCTCAATTCGATGCGACTCCCAGGCGGAGTGGGTGCCGAAGAGCAGGGGCTGTGGGGGTCGATCGGTTGGGGCACACCGGCCACCTTGGGAGTTGCGCTTGCAAAGAACTCTGGCCGCACATGGCTGGTCACCGGCGACGGATCGCATCAGTTGACGCTCAACGAGCTCGCCGTGATGGGTCGCTACGGGATCAAGCCCGTGATCTTCGTCTTGAACAACGGGCTGTATGGCATCGAGGACGTCATCAGCGAGCGCGGCCACGGCTATGACGACCTCGCCCCGGTGAACTACCACCTCCTGCCGGCGGCGTTCGGTTGCAGGAATTGGCTCACCGCCAAAGTCGGCACTGTCGCCGAGTTGGACGAGATTCTCGACCGGATCGACGCCCACGACGGTGCGGCCTACATCGAGGTGATGATCCCCAATGACGAGAGCCAACCGATGCCCAACGACGTGATCGACCGTGGTTACAAGCTGAAGACGCCAGGAATCAGGTGACTAACAGACACCTCGTTGGCAGCCCGTGCTGACTAGCGTGGACTTTCCCCGCGACCGGGGTAATCACCTGTTCGCAAATCTTTCGTTGTGAGGTTCTCGAGTACCTTGCGCCGTACCGATCCCACAGCCACTGGAAGACGCGCTGCATGGCGAGAGACTAAGCCTCACACGCCGTGAACTGGGGACATTGACTCCGGGGCGCGAGGTTCTTTGAGCGGCACAGAAGCGTCGGAGCCCACGTCGTAACTCGGCGCGGCTATCGAGCAGGGGTCGTCTCACATATTGATGTTGTGCAATTCTTGCGTAACGCGGGCCCGTTCTCTTTGTTGCCTATTCCGCTGGGCTTTGGCCCAAAGACAGCCTCTCAAGTGGGGCGGGCGGGGCTCGAACCCGCGACCAACGGATTATGAGTCCGCGGCTCTAACCGACTGAGCTACCGCCCCTGCTACACAGTTTTGCGGCACCAATGGTCGCATACGCTCCACATGCCGCATCCGCGGCAGGAGGAGAGCACGATGTACGACCTCGAACAGGCCATCACCGACCGGCGCTCGATTCGCATGTTCCAGACCGAGAAGCCGGTGCCCCGCGAACTCGTCGACGAGGCCCTGGAGCTGGCCGATCCGTGCCCCGTCGAACTCCAACATCCAGCCCTGGCATCTGGAACTCGTCTCGGGTCCGGCGCTGCAACGCCTCAAAGCCGCCCTCATGCACGAGGCCCGCGCCAAGCCACCCGTCGTTCCGCAGCTGCCGCAGTCCTTCGCCCACATGCGCGGTGAACTCGGCGCCGTCGTGTACGGGTCGATGGGCATCACCCGCGACGACATCGACGGCCGGCGCGAGGCGGTCCTACGCAACTGGGAGTTCTTTCGCGCCCCGCTGGCGGGAATCGTCTGCATGCACCGCGACCTGGACCACGTCGACAGCCTGGGCGTCGGCATGTTCCTGCAGACATTTGTCCTGGCGCTGACCGCGCGCGGGCTGGGCACCTGTGTGCAGGTGTCGATCGCGGGCTACCCCCACATCCTGCACGCGCAGTTGGCCATTCCGCCCGAGTACCGGATCCTGTGCGGACTCGCGATCGGCTATCCGGATCCCGACTTCCCCGCCAACCAGCTACATATCCCACGAAATCCGATCGCGGACAACGTCGTCTTCCACGACTACTGAGCAGCAGCTGAGACCGTCTGCCCGTCGGCGTCGACGGAAAACAGCTCGATGCCCTCTTCCACGAGCGGCGCATCGACGTCCAGCGACACCATGATCTTGTTGGCCGCGTTGCGCATTACGTCCAACGTCAGCTCGAAAGCCTGGTCATCGGAGAAGTGCTGGCGCACTCCGGCCGCGACTTCGGTGCCGATCTGCGAGGGCGTCCAGATCAGCGCGTCGACGTACCGCAACGCCGCCTTCTGCGCATCGGTCAGCCCCTCGGCGGACTCGAACTGCTCGATCTGGTCGTAGAGATCCTCGGAGCCCCCGGCATCCAGCGCGTTGGTTTCCCGCCGCGACTTGCACAGCCGGCAGTTGTGCTGCGCGGCACCCCGCAACCGGACGATCTCGGTCGTCACCGGGTCCAGTGCCTTCAGCCGTGCCACCGCGGGCAACAATCCGTTCAGCAGGGCGTCGATCGGGTCCGAGTCGTGATCCCATCCCACCGCCTCGTCGTCGCGCACCTGACCGAGCCCGAGCGCGTCGAGGCCCGCCCGCACCCGGGGGACGAAATCGGCGACGAAGATCATCACGACGGTCCGAAACACGTTGTCGCCCAGAACGGCGGCCAGCTGCTTTCGCTGGTTGGCGCCGACTTCCGACACGTCGACGGCGAACTGCTCGGTGAACGCCGCCACGACGGACTCCGGTTCGGAGACACCTTCGTCCCAATCCAGTTCCATCGGCAGCGGATGCAGCGACAGCACCCGCCCGCACGTCAGTCGCGTCAGCGTGTCGATACGCCCGTCGCCTGAGGACATCGCGACCAGGGCGGCGACGCGGTCGGCCACTTTTTCGTCACTCACCATTGGATTATTGCGCCTGACTCACCGACGACATGTGAAAGTCGGGGATCCGCAGCGACGGCATCGTCACCCGCGTCACCCAGTCGCCCCATTCCCGCGGCAGCGTGCGGTCGGTGGCGCCGGCCTCGGTGGCCCGCCGCAGCAGGTCCAGCGGGCTCTCGTTGAACCGGAAATTGTTGACCGCCGCCGTCACCTCGCCGTCCTCGACGAGGTACACACCGTCTCTGGTCAGCCCCGTCAGCAGCAGCACCGCCGGGTCGACCTCGCGGATGTACCACAACGTGGTCAACAGCAGGCCACGCTCGGTGCTCGCGATCATGTCCGCCAGGCTCGCCGACCCGCCGGTCATCAGCAGGTTGCCCGCCGGCACCGCCACGGGTGCGTCGAACTCGGCGGCCGACGCCCGAGGGTAGGCCAGGGTGCTGACGGTGCCGTCGCGGATCCAGTCCGCCCGCCCGACATCCATCCCGTTGTCGAAGACCGACGCCCGTTCCGACGACGCCGCCGCCGTGACGAACGGCGTGCACGCCAACCCGTTCGCGTGCGGGTCGGAGTACAGCGTCAGCGGCAGGTCGGTGAGCTTCTCCCCCACCCGCGTTCCGCCGCCGGGCGCCGAGAGTGCGGTGCGACCCTCCTCGGCGCCGCGGCCGTCCATCGTCCACCACAGGTAGATCATCATGTCGGCCACCGTCGACGGAGGCATGATCGTCTCGTAGCTTCCGGCAGGCAGTTCCACGGTGCGTCGCGCCCAGCTCAGCCTCGTCGACAGCCGCTCGAGCAGCGAATCCGTTGGCACATCATCGAAGTCGGGGGTGCTGAATCCCACCCACGCGCTGGCATCGTCACGCTTACCGTTGATCTCCACCGACCCCGTCGGCTGGGTGTAGCGCCGCCGCAACCCATTCGACGTCGCCAAAAACGTCGTCTCGACCTCGTGGCGGGCGAACCCGTACAGCTGATCGGCACCGCTGAACCCCCGCGCGGCGAGGCTGCCCGCCACCGGAAGGAACGCCTGCACGCTGGTGCCGGGAACCGGGGCATCCCAATCGTCGGGCACGTCGTCACCTGGCAACGAGGGTGCCTGGTCCCGCGCTTCGGGCGCCGAGCGTGCCGTGTCCTGCGACGCGGCCACCAGAGCGGCGATCGAGGCCGGGTCCACGTCACTGGACTGCACCGATCCGACGCGCGCGGTGTCTCCTTGGCGCACAATCGATATCACCGTCGTGCTACGACTCACCGACTCGCCGTTGGTGGTCATCGAATTGCCCGCCCATCGTAACGACGCGTCCGCGCGATCGTTCACCAGGACGATGGTCTCGTCGGCTCTGCCAAGCCGACGCGCCTCGGCCAGCGCGACGTCGACCACCTGCTGTGCTCCGATCACCGACTACCGCCCCGCCTCGTCGCGTGTGTTGAGCACGTTCACACCCCGGAACAGCGCCGATGGGCAACCGTGGCTGACGGCGGCCACCTGACCGGGTTGCGCCTTGCCACAGTTGAATGCACCACCGAGGCGCCACGTCGACGGCCCGCCGACGGCTTCCATCGATCCCCAGAAGTCGGTCGTGGTCGCCTGGTATGCGACGTCGCGCAACTGGCCGTCCAGGCGGCCGTCACGGATGCGGAAGAATCGCTGCCCGGTGAACTGAAAGTTGTAGCGCTGCATGTCGATCGACCAGGATTTGTCGCCGACGATGTAGATGCCGTCCTGCACCCGGGCGATCAGATCGTCGGTGCTCAGGTCGTCGGTGCCGGGCTGCAGCGATACGTTGGCCATCCGCTGGATCGGCACGTGATGGGGTGAATCGGCGTACGAACAGCCGTTGGACCGCCCGACGCCCAGTCGGGGGGCGAACACCCGGTCGAGTTGATAACCGACGAAGATGCCGTCGCGCACCAGGTCCCAGCTCTGCGACTGCACCCCTTCGTCGTCGAAACCGACACTGGCCAAGCCGTATTCGACGGTCCGGTCGGCGGTCACGTTCATCACCGGCGAGCCGTAGCGCATCGTCCCCAGCTTGTCGGGCGTGGCGAACGAGGTGCCGGCGTAGGCCGACTCGTAGCCGATGGCGCGATCGTATTCGGTGGCGTGCCCGATCGACTCGTGGATGGTCAGCCACAGGTTCGTCGGGTCGATCACCAGGTCCGTCGGCCCGGCAGAAACGCTGGGCGCCTTGGCCTTCTCGGCCAGCAGCGACGGCAGCTGCGCGAGTTCGTCGGACCAGTTCCACACCTCGTCGCCCGCGACGACCTCCCAGCCTCGCGCCATCGGCGGTGCCAGCGTGCGCATCGTTTCGAACGTGCCGGCGGCGGCGTCGACGGTCACCGCCTCCAGCGTCGGCATCAGCCGCACCCGCTGCTGGGTGATCGACGAGCCGAACGTGTCGGCGTAGAAGGTCTGCTCCTTCATCGCATACAGGCCGGCCGAGACGTAGTCGACGCCGTCGGCGGCCATCAGCCGCCCCGAGTACTCGCCCAGCACCGCGATCTTGTCCGACGCGGCGACCGCGAACGGGTCGATGCGGTAGTCCGACACCCAGCTGACATCCGAGTACACCGGCTCGGGGGCCAGCTCGATGCGCTCGGCGTTCAACGGCTTCAGCGTCGCCGCAACGTGTACGGCCCGACGCGCGGTCTCTGCGGCCGTGCCGGGCTCCAGCTCGGCGTGCGAGGCGAAGCCCCAGGTGCCGTCGACGATCACCCGCACCGCGAGGCCGATCTCGCGGTTGACGACGGCGGCTTCCAGCTCACCGTCGCGCAGCTGGATGTGTTCCGTCGTGATCGCATGAATACGCAGGTCGGCATGGCTGGCTCCGGCGGCCGTCGCCGCCGACAGCGCCGCATCGGCCAGCTCATGGCGTGGCAGCCCGAGGAAGTCGGCGTCGACTCGGCGTTGCGCTCTCACGCCACCACCGTAATAGCGGCCCCAACGGCTCGCTTCAAGGACTCAGGTCGTGACGGCGCTGGTGCCCAAGATCGTCAACTCCAGTGCGAGCGCCCCGCCGCACACCACGATCACGATCACGAACGCCCACAGATCGATCACTCCCGGACGGGACGGCGATGCCGAGATCTGACCCGCACCGCCGCGCGCGGTGATGGCGTCGCCCATCTCGTCGGCCCGCCGCAGCGCGACGGTGATGGCCGTCGCGAGCAGGTCGATGATTTCGAGCCAGACGCTGCGAAAGCGACCGCGCCTGGTGATCGCCACGTCCTTGGGCCTCAGCCTGCGCGCCGCGTAGAGGACGCGGAACTCGTCGATCAGCATCGGGAAGGCGCGCAACGCCAACGCCAGGGCCACCGCCCATTCGTCGACCGGTATTCGCAGCGCACGCAGTGGCCGTCCCAATGTGGATACAGCGGGGGCGATTTCGGCGACGTTCGTCGTCCACGACACCATCGCACCGAGGCCGAGCAGCACGATCGACAGCGCGGTGATGCGCAGGAAGTTGAACAGACCACCGAGGCCGAGCTGGATCGAGCCGACGTCGATGACGGGGCTGCCGCCCGCGAAGGTGGCGGTGAGGCCGCCGAAGAACAGCAGAATCCACAGCCAGCCCGGAATCGAGGGCAGGGTGCCCCGCGGGATCCGCGCGATCCACGCGGCCACCAGCACCAGGACGGCAACCGCGGCGATCGGAACCCAACCCGGATAGAAGGTCATCAGGACGCCGATGCCCGCCACCATGAGGAGCTTCGAGCCGGCCCACATCCGATGGACCACGCTGTCACCGGGGACGGGCCGCAGCAGCACGACCGGCCTGCGCTGCCGCCGGTTGGCGGCCGGGGCGGTCATGGCCTGCCTCCCGTCGCGGTCGGTATCGGCGCGAGCACCCCGTCCTGAAGATGCAGAATGCGGGGACACACCTCCTCGAGACCCGAGAAGTCGTGGGAGATGATGATCACGGTCATACCGGCGGTGCGGCGCAACTCGGCCAGAAGTCGCAGCAGCCCACGCTGACTCGCTGCGTCCAGCCCGGCGAGCGGCTCGTCGAGGATGAGCGCACGAGGCGAACGGGCCAGCAGCCCGGCAAGCACCACGCGGCGCATCTGACCGCCACTCAGTTGGTCGATACGTCGCTTCGCCATGGCCGAATCCAGACCGACGGTCGCCAGCGCACCCGCCACCCGCTTGCGGTCACGATGCGAGAACCCCGCCGCCGAGGCGATCTCCAGATCGACGCGCCCGCGCATCAACTGCAGTCGGGCCGCCTGGAACGAGATGGCCACGGCGCCAACCTGATCGGACACCGGCCTCCCGTCGAGCAGGCAGCTGCCCGCGGTCGGGACGGTGAGCCCTGCCATGATCCACGCCAGCGTCGACTTTCCGGATCCGTTGAGCCCGTGGATCAGCAACCCGTCGCCCTCATTGACGGTGAAGGTGATATCACGCAGAGCCGTTGCGGCCCAGGGTGTCCCGCTGCCGTACTTGTGGTTGACACCGCTCAGTTGCAGCACCGGCGTATCGGAGTGGTGACCGTGCGCCACTGTCGCCGCAGGCGCCGAAGTCGTCTCCACCATTTCGGTGTTGTCGGCCGCACCACCATTGCCGGTGAGATTCACGGTACGGTCGGCGGCGTCCGCCTCGTCGTTGTAATGGGTGATGTGCACCAGCGACATGCGGTGATGCTGGGTGAGCCCGGACAGCACCGACATCAGCGCCCCACGGCCGTCCTGGTCGACCATGCTGGTGACCTCGTCGGCGATCAGCAGTGACGGCTCGCGGGCCAGCGCCCCCGCCACTGCGAGGCGCTGCAACTCGCCACCGGACAGGCCGCCGGTGTCGCGTTCGGCCAGGCCGTCCAGGCCGACCTCGTCGAGCAGCTTGTGGACGTCGGTGGTCGTGCCGGGCGGCAGACCCCACACAACGTCGTCGGCCACCCGCGTCCCCAGCACCTGACTCTCGGGATGTTGCATGATCACCGCGGTGCCGCCCAGACGGCCGAGCCCTACGGCACCGGGCCGCTCGATGGTGCCCGCAGTGGGCTCGCGCCCGGCCAGCATCAGCATCAGCGTCGTCTTGCCCGAGCCGTTCGCGCCCGTGATGGCGAGGTGCTCACCGGGCTCGACCGTGAGCGACACCGGGCCCACCGCATCGTAATCGGCGTTCGGATAGCGGAAGCGGACGTCGTGCAAGCGCATCGGAACAGGAGCGATCGAAGCGGCGTCGGCCGAGGTCTCGAGCTTGTGCACATCGGGAATGCCGGACAGTCGCGACAGCACCCGCGACAACGCCCACCAGCCGATGAGAGTGACGATCGCGATCGTCACTGTCGAGTACGTGAAGAACAGATACGGCCAGTAGTCGAGTGCGGTGGCGAAGTCACGTTTGAGTCGGTCGGCCAGCCCTTGCGCGTTGGGTAGGCGCGCGATGATCGCGGCGAGTCCGTTGACGTTGGCGGTCACCGATTCGAAAATCAGGTGGCGCAGTCGCGTCAGGCCGGCCAGCGCCGCCACGAAGACCGCGCCCAGGAGCGCACCGGCGACGAGCGAACTGAAGAAGACGGTCGTCGTACCGTGCCCGCGACGCTTCACGATGCCGGTCAGTCCACCGATGTACGCACAGTTGATGACGACCATGAAACCGCCGAGGCCGGCGATCAGAAACGCGATGATCGCGCTGGCCACCGTTGCGGTGATCAGCACACGCAACCGGTAGCGGTAAGACAGCAGACCCATCGGGACCGTGCCGAGCAACGACAGCGCGCCGGCAAAGGGGACAACGACGGAGATGATCGCCGTCGCGGCCGACATTGCCGCAATAACCGAGGCATGGGCGAGTTCGGCCGGGCTCAGCGGACCGGAACGTCGAGACATGCTCGAATCCCCGGTCACGGCCATTGCACGATTCTGCCAGGTGTTAGCTAAGCACGGTCACCGCCGTGCTGCGACCTGCTATCCGTTTGAATTGCATAGTGAGACTATGTAACCTGGCCATATGACTCAGAGCCTCGGCGCTGACCTGTTGTCAGTGGTCGCCCGGATCAATCGTCTCGCCACTCAGCGTTCTCGATTGCCGCTGCCGTACGCCCAGGCTCGGCTGCTGTCGACCATCGAGGACCAGGGCGCCGCCCGCATATCCGATCTCGCTGCGCTCGATCATTGCTCGCAGCCGACCATGACGACACAGGTTCGCAGACTCGAAGACGGGGACTTCGTGTCGCGCACCGTCGACCCCGACGATGCGCGCGCCGTGTTGATCGAGATAACCCCCAGGGGTGTCGAAACGCTGAGGCAGGTGCGACTGGATCGCGGCGCCGCCGTCGACCCCTATCTCGAGCGTCTGGACGCCGCGGACCGGCAGACGCTCACCGAGGCCGTCCGCGTGCTGCGTGGGCTGCTCGCGCACGCGGCCTCCCCCACATCTTCGAACCAATCCCGAAGCCAACCAACCCGACAAGGAGTACTAGCCCGTATGTGGCGTCAACCCAAGGCTGTCTGGGCCGTTGCCTTCGCATCCGTCGTCGCGTTCATGGGCATCGGTCTCGTCGACCCGATCCTCAAGCCGATTGCCGACAACCTGAACGCCTCCGCGTCGCAGGTGTCGCTGTTGTTCACCAGCTACATGGCAGTGATGGGCGTGGCCATGCTCATCACCGGCGTGGTCTCGAGCCGGATCGGCCCGAAACGCACACTGCTGCTCGGCCTCGTGGTGATCATCGCCGGTGCGGGCCTGGCCGGTATGTCAGGCAGCGTCATGGAAATCGTCGGCTGGCGGGCACTCTGGGGGCTTGGCAATGCGCTGTTCATTGCGACGGCGTTGGCGACCATCGTCAATTCGGCACGGGGCTCGGTGGCGCAGGCGATCATCCTGTACGAGGCCGCACTGGGGCTCGGCATCGCCGTCGGCCCGCTCGTTGGCGGTGTCCTCGGGTCGATCTCGTGGCGCGGGCCGTTCTTCGGCGTGTCGGCGTTGATGGCCTTCGCGGTCGTCGTCACCGCCTTCCTGCTGCCCTCGACACCACCCGCCGAGCGGGCCACCACATTGGCTGATCCGTTCCGGGCGCTGCGGCACCGCGGACTGCTGGGTGTGGCGATCACCGCGCTGCTGTACAACTTCGGCTTTTTCACGCTGTTGGCGTTCACGCCGTTTCCGCTCGATATGAGCGCCCATCAGATCGGGCTGATCTTCTTCGGCTGGGGTATCGCGCTGGCGTTCACGTCGGTGGTCGTCGCGCCACGACTGCAACGCCGCTTCGGTACGGTGCCGACGCTGCTGGTGAACCTTCTGGCCATGACGGCGACCCTGGTGGCGATGGCTATCGGCACAGAGAACAAGGCCGCGCTCGCGACGTGTGTGGTGGTGGCCGGCCTGTTCATCGGTATCAACAACACGTTGATCACCGAGACCGTCATGAAGGCGGCGCCGGTCGAAAGAGGTGTGGCCTCTGCGGCTTACAGCTTCGTACGGTTCTCCGGTGCCGCGTTGGCGCCGTGGCTGGCCGGCGTGCTCGGCGAGCGGGTCAACGTGCACGCCCCTTATTGGGTTGGCGCGGCAGCGGTCCTGATGGGTGCCGCCGTCCTGGCGCTCAGCCGCTCGCACCTGAGGAGTATCGACATCGACGAGGAACTCGACGAACTGAGCGAGGCAACCGCAATCAGCGTCGGCAGCGACACCTAGTAGTGACTTCGGCGTGCCAAGTACCGCTGAGCGTGACGCAGCACGCCGAAATCACTCGAGGGCGAACGCATAGAACTGCGTCGTCTGGTCTGCTGAAAAGTTGTCGTCGGTGACGAGCACCACGACCTGCCTGCCGTCTGACAGCTTGGGGCCCAACGTGATTCCCTCGACGTTGTCCAGATGTGCAACCTCGGCCATCGTGGACAGGTCGGCGACCAGGCTCTTGGTCATCGCCGCCGGCGGCGCATCGCGAAGTGACGGTCTCCCCAGGATGTTGTCGGCTCCGGCGGTGCTCGTCCGGTAAATGCGCGCGACATTGTGGGTGCCGTGCGAGCGTTCGATCGCCAAGAAGCTGTTGTCGTCGAGCGCCACCAGGTCAGACAGCCCGTTTGCGTCGCCGTTCGGCGCGGTGATCGGGTCGAGCGGGTAGGCGTACTGCGCGGTTGCCGCGCCCGACGCGACGTCGAACCGGGTGACGCGGGTGAGCGCACCGGCGTCGGCTGTCGGCGGGCTGCCGTCGTTGAAGCCTGGATCTTCCATGCCGGCGAACAAGAAGCTGCCGCTCGGCGTCAACGTGAGGCCCTCGAGGGCCATATTCTTCCGGGGTCCGGTGTCCTGCTGCGACATCGACAGCACGGGCGGCAGGGCGAACTGGCTGCGAAACGACCCGTCGAGACCGGCGACGCGAACCCACGGATCCAGCAGCAGCGGCCGGTTCGGGTCCTTGACGATCCGCTCACCCTCGCTGGACCAGTACAGCTGCTGACGGCGCTCGTCGAAGGCGATGCCCTCCGGATCCGGCGGTATCACCGGGGTTGTGGCGTCGGGCGACAGCGGCGGGAACGGTGCGCCGGTCCGATCCAGCAGCGGGGTGGTGTCCAGCCACTCGATACCTATGAATCTGTTGTCTTTCAACGTGATCCGGACGGTGTAGAATCTTGCCGGGTTCTTCCGTGAGCGGTCGTCGCTGATCACGTAATAGACCTGACGGCCGGGGTCGTAGCTGATCGCCGAAAGTCCGCCGACCGCGGTGTCATCGAAGACATAGGTGGTCGGAAAGTCGATCTGGCCGAGGTAGGTCAACCCAGTTGACGACGTCTGCGCGGAGCTGCAGGCGGTGACGAACAACGCGGCCGCGAGCAGGCTGTACCGCAGTTTCCTCACTGCAGAAGCGTATCGATGAGACTTCCGACGGCGTAGGTAGCGGCGATCGCGACGGCTCCGAATGTCAGCTGCCGCAACGACGCAAACCAGATCGGCCGCCTCGTGAAACTCCCGGCAAGACCGCCCGCGACGAGCAGCCCGATGCCGCCGCACAGCAGTCCCGCCCACAGCGATTCGAATCCGAGCAGGTACGGGATCAGCGGGACGATCGCGCCGATGGTGAACATCAGGAACGACGATCCCGCCGCGACCCACGGCGAAGGCTTCTCGCGGGGATCGACGCCGAGCTCCTGAATGAGATGGAAGTTCAGCGCGCGATTCTCATCTCGGTGGACCTCTTCGGTGGCCTTGGTCGCGGTGTCGCGGGTCATACCCATGTCCATCAGCATCGCCACCAGCTCGGTCCGCTCCGCCTGTGGATGCTTGCGGAAGGCACGCTCCTCGACGAGGACTTCGGACTCGATCTGCTCGTTGGCGGTCGTCACCGAGGTGTATTCCCCCAACGCCATCGAGAACGCGCCCGCCAGCATCCCGGCCACACCGCTGAGCAAGACCGTCTGCGCACTGGCCGCGGCGGCGACGCCTGCGATGAGGGCGGTGTTGCTCACGAGGCCGTCCATGGCCCCGAAGGTCGCAGCACGCAGCCATCCGCCTGTCACGTCGGCGTGCCGATGACCGGACGTGTGGGGCACACCGGTGGGTGCCGTCGATTTGCCCATGTCCGACTCTTTCACAGGCTCGATTCAACGTCACAGATTTCGGCTGGTCTAGCTAGGTTTGCCTACGTTTGGCACATCAACAGTTTCGACAAGCCTCCGAAAGGCTACGGTCGAGTTATGACCACCACTGCGGAGCATCTACGCAATACGCTGGACGGCCGTTGGCGCGACGTGAAGAATCGGGTGCGGGAGGAACTCTCCAGCGAGGTGTTTCGTCCGCACTACACGCCCAACACCGTCATCGCCCGGACCAAAGTGGCCGAGCAGCTGAAGATCATGGCGTCCCACGGCGCTGCTGAGGACGGGTTCAAAAAGGAGCACGGCGGCAACGGCGACGTCGGCGCCGCCGTCACCCAGATCGAGATGCTGGCGATGTCGGACCTGTCGCTGATGGTCAAGGCCGGCGTGCAGTGGGGGTTGTTCGGCGGGGCGATCGAGAACCTGGGCACCGAACGCCACCACGAGGCGTACGTCCAGAAGATCATCGACCTCGACCTGCTCGGCTGCTTCGCCATGACCGAGACCGGCCACGGCAGCGACGTGCAGTCTCTCGAGACCACCGCGACATACGATCCCGAGGCGCAGGAATTCGTCATCGACTCGCCCACCCGCACGTCACGCAAGGACTACATCGGAGGCGCCGCCGAAACCGCCCGAGTGGCAGCCGTATTCGCGCAGCTGATCACACCCGACGGGGAGGGTCACGGCGTGCACTGCTTCGTCGTGCCGATCCGCGACCACGAGGGCAACGACCTTCCGGGTGTGACGACGTCGGACTGCCACTACAAGGGTGGGTTGCCCGGCGTCGACAACGGTCGCATCCAGTTCGATCACGTCCGCGTTCCCCGCGAGAACCTGCTGAACAAGTACGCCGACGTCGCCGAGGACGGCACATACTCATCGCCCATCGAGAACCCCGGTCGCCGGTTCTTCACGATGCTGGGCACCCTGATCCGCGGACGCGTCACCGTCGGAGGCAGCGCAGGCGCGGCCACACGGGTGGCACTCGACATCGCGACCCGGTATGCGTTGGAGCGCAGACAGTTCGAAGCACCCGGCGATGACAGCGAGGTCCTGATCATGGACTACCTGGTGCATCAGCGCCGGTTGTTCCCCTTGATCGCGCAGTCCTATGCGCTGCAGTTCGCGCAGAACGAACTCGTCGCCAAGTGCCACGAGCTGCAGACGGCCGAGAGCCCCGACGTCGAGGAGCAGCGCGAGTTGGAATCGCGCGCAGCGGGTCTCAAGGCCGCCAACACCTGGCATGCGACCCGCGCGATCCAGGAGGCCCGCGAAGCCTGCGGCGGCGCAGGCTATCTCGCCGAGAACCGCCTCATCGCGCTCAAGGCCGACACCGATGTGTTCACCACGTTCGAAGGTGACAACCATGTGCTCACACAGCTGGTGGCCAAGGAGCTGCTGACTGCCTACGCCGACGACATCAAGGGCATGAGCCCCGTCGAGTGGGTACGGTTCGCCGCCAACTTCGCCGGCGAGCGGGTGCTCAAACGCACTGCGGCGCAGACGATCATGCAGACGATCGTCGACACCCGCCAGGACAACGAGGAAGAGGGCAGCCTCTTCAACCGCGGCACCCAGGTCAAGATGTTCGAGGACCGTGAGGAGTACATCGTTGCGTCGGTCGCGCGCCGCCTGCAGGGCAAGTCCAAGGAGATGTCGCCCTTCGAGGCGTTCAACTCCGTGCAGGACCATGTGCTGCACGCCGCGCGGGCACATATCGAGCGGATCATCCTCGAGGCCTTCGTCGCGGGGATCGATTCCTGCGAGGACGACGAGGCCCGCGAGATCCTCAACATGGTCTGCGACCTGTACGCACTGTCGGTGATCGAGGAGGACAGGGCGTGGTTCATGGAGCACCGCTTCCTGTCCACCGAACGCGCCAAGGCCGTCACCCGCGGCATCAACGAGCGCTGCCGCAATCTGCGGCCCTACGCCGAGACGCTCGTCGATGGATTTGGAATACCCGAGCAGCTTCGTTACGTCGAGATGCTGCACCCGGAGAACATCGTCGACAGTAGTCACCCGGCTTGCCGGGCGGCGACCTGCGTCACCGGCAGCGTCTCCCATGATTCGAGGTCGGGTTCGAAGGCTTCGGCCAGGGTCTGGGCCATCGACGTGAGGTGAGCGACGGCAGCGGCCATCGCGGTTCCGAGGGTTCCGTGCGAGGTGCGTCGTATCAACATGGGCCGACTTTCGGCGACCCACCTTGGAGATTGCTTGGAACGACTCGATGGTGAGCGGGTCACTCGGCGCTCCTCTGGGGCTTGGTCTCGGCGTCGGACGTGTCGTCGGCAGGCTCGGGCTTCGGCGCCGGACGAGGTGCCGTGCGCTCTTCTGGCGCCTTGGCGACGGCGTCGTGCACGGAGCTGATCGGCTCGGCGGCGGCAAGGGGTGCAGTGAGCCCAAGCGCACCGATTGCCAGGGCGCCTACGACGAATCCCCTGATGAGGTGGTGGTTTCGGGTCGATGCGGTCATGGTGTTCTCCTTCGCGTGGTGGCGTGTCGAGAGAAACGATGCCGATCCACCCGGGGCTTCCGTAATCGCCCAGAAGCCAGGTTCCTTCGTCGATGCGATAGTAATTCCTATCCGCCGGGTAAGGGTCTCCCTGCGTATCGGGTCCCGGGACCCGCTCCCCGCGTGAAACTCGTCCAACTCTGTCTATCTTCAGAGCGGGCTCTGTGAGTTAGCTGGAGCTGGTTGTGACCGCGTCGAACCCCCTGGTAGACATTCCCTCAGTTACTTCCATCGGAAGGAAATACCACATGTTCAGAGCTATTTCGTGCGCAAAAGTTCTCGTGGCCGCCGCCGGGATTTCGGTTGGCGTGATCGGCTTTGCGGGCCCGGCTTCGGCCGCCTCGAACTGCTGGGGCAACATACCGGCGGGCTCGGCGCATCAACCCTTCTCCCACGGCCCGGCGAGTGATGAAGGTTGCGGCGACCACGACGACACCAGCAAGACAAGCATGGCCGACATGGCGTCAGCGGGGTCGTTCAAGGACAATAACCCCGGGTTCGCGTATTCACCGTGGACGAAGGCCCATAAAGCGGCATGACGAAAGCCGCCCCCGCCATTGCGGCGGGGGCGGTTTCTTTGAGGTGATCAATCCTCGTCGTGGGCCTCTTGCTGCCAGCCTCGTCGTCGGGCCACGAGCGCGAGAGTTGCTCGCGCTAGCGCACATTCATCGGCGCGGTGTGTTTCGCTCGGCGACAAAAGGCCTTTGAGATGCGTGAATACTTGCTCCCCCGGCTGGACTCGAACCAGCAACCCTCCGATTAACAGCCGAATGCTCTGCCAATTGAGCTACAGGGGACTGTCGCCCGCGATGTGGTGCTCACCGCGGGCCGAGGGATGACTTTAGCGTACCGCCCGCTCGCGCCGCCAATGCACCGCCACCCCGCGCGCACCCAGGGAGTGAGGCAGGATGGAGAGGAATCACCGTCGTCCGGGAGGGGCCTTGTGATCCGGTTTGTCGCCGTGCTGGCAGTCGGCTACGTGCTGGGGACGAAGGCCGGCCGGCGCCGATACGAGCAGATCGCCGGCACCTACCAGGCGGTCACCGAGAGCCCGGCGGCCAAGGCAGTGATCGACGCGGGACGTCGCAAGATCGCCAACCGGGTGTCACCTGATCCGACGATGGTCAAGCTGACCGAAATCGACACGGTACGGCGTGATCGGCCCGGAGGCCGCGCAGGAAAGTCGGCCCGCTAGCCGATTCCCCGGTTGATGGTCGTGCCGGGGAGCAGCGGCCCGGTGTTGACGCCGATGCCGCCGTTGCCGCCGTTGCCGGAACCGTTGAAACCGGTTTCCGGCGTCCCATGTTGACGCCGTTGCCATTCGAGTACCCGAGGCAGTTGCCGGCTGCCTGGTCGCCGAGCCACGCCAGGCATTCCGCGGGAGGTGCCTCGCTCGCCGGCGGGTGTCAGAGCGGACGAAGCGCGGGCGCCGCGACGGCGGCGGCGGCGAATGCGCCGGCGACGATGAGCCGGCGCGCCAGGTTCTGGTCGATGTCACAGATGCCTTGCCTTCCGTTCCCCGACGATCGCGCGCCTACCCTATCGCGTTACGCGCCTTCACGCAGTAAGGTCGTCGCCGCTGGCCTGCTCCAGCAGGCTGCGCCGATAGGCCTCCATCGCGACCAGGTCGCCGAACAGGGCGTGGTATTCGTCGCCCTGCTCCACCGGCGACATGCGCTGCAGCTTCGACTTGACCTCGGCGATCTGCCGGCCGACCCACACTTCCTGCAGCCGGGCCAGCACGCCGGCGATGTAGCGGGGCAGTTTCTCGTCGTCCTCGACGCGGATGGCCTCCACGCCCAGTTCGTTGACCAGCGCCGCGCCGCGCCGGTGACGCCGCCTGCTCGCGCACCGCGTCGATCCACTGCGCCGCCGCGACAGCCCCGCCGCCGTGCCGCCGGCCGCGCCGATCGCCGCCCGCACCGCGGCGTAGCCGGGATGGGTGAAGCTCTCCACGGTCAGCGAGTCGAACACCGGCCCGGCCAGCGCCGGGTACTGCAGCGCCGACTTGAGCGCCTCGCGCTGCGGCCACAGCGTCGGGTCGCCGGGATCGGGCCGTTGCGCCGGCTCGGGCGCTCGGCGGGCGCTGGCGCGGCGCGGCCTCTCGGTCGCCGGTGCGCGCGGCGGCCGCCGCGCTCGGGCAGCCCGCGCTTCTGCGCCTCCTCGCGGACCCGGCCGATCACCTGGGCGACGTCCTCCCAGCCGACCCAGCCGGCCAGCTGGCGGGCGTACTCGTCGCGCAGCGTCGGGTCCTTGATCCGCGCGACCATCGGCACGCAGCGCCGCAGCGCGGTCACCCGGCCCTCGGCGCTGTCGAGGTCGTGCTCGGCCAGCGCGGTGCGAATGGCGAACTCGAACAACGGGGTTCGCCGCGCCACCAGATCCCGCAGCGCGCCGTCACCGGACTTCAGCCGCAGATCGCAGGGGTCCATCCCGTCGGCGGCGACCGCGACGAACGACTGCCCGGCCAGGTTCTGCTCGCCCTCGAAGGCCTTGACCGCGGCGGCCCGGCCGGCGGCGTCACCGTCGAACACGTAGATGAGCTCACCGCGAAAGAAGTTGTCGTCCATCATCAGTCGCCGCAGCATCGACAGGTGCTCGTCGCCGAACGCGGTACCGCACGACGCGACGGCGGTGGTCACCCCGGCCAGGTGCATCGCCATCACGTCGGTGTAGCCCTCGACCACGACCGCCTGATGCCCCTTGGCGATGTCGCGCTTGGCCAGGTCGAGTCCGAACAGCACCGACGACTTCTTGTAGAGCACCGTCTCCGGGGTGTTGACGTACTTGGCTTCCATCGTGGTCGTCGTCGAAGATCCGGCGGGCGCCGAACCCGATGACCTCGCCGCCGGCGGCCCGGATCGGCCACAGCAGCCGGCGATGGAACCGGTCCATCGGGCCGCGCTTGCCCTCGCGCGACAGCCCGGCGGCCTCCAGCTCCTTGAACTCGAAACCCTTGCGCAGCAGGTGCTTTGTCAGCGTGTCCCAGCCCGACGGCGCGAAGCCGCAGCCGAACGCTTGCGGCGGCCTCGGCGTCGAAGTTGCGGTCGATCAGATACTTGCGGGCCGGTGCGGCCTCGTCGGACTGCAGCGCCTCGGCGTAGAACTCCTGCGGCGGCGGCGTTGGCGGCGATCAGCCTGCTGCGGCTGCCGCGGTCGCGCTGCACGTTGGTGGCCGACGCCCCGGTGTAGGTGACGGTGTAGCCGACCCGGTCGGCCAGCAGCTCGACGGCCTCGACGAAGGTGACGTGCTCGATCTTCTGCAGGAAGGCGTAGACGTCGCCGCCCTCGCCGCAGCCGAAGCAGTGGAAGTGGCCGTGGTTGGGCCGGACGTGGAACGACGGCGACTTCTCGTCGTGGAACGGGCACAGCCCCTTCAGGGAGTCGCGCCCCGGCGCGGCGCAGCTGCACGTAGTCGCCGACGACGTCCTCGATGCGGACGCGTTCGCGGATGGCCGCGATGTCGCGATCGGGGATGCGGCCGGCCACCGGGTCAGTCTAGAGCGTCGCGGCGTCGCGCGCGATCGGGCTTAAGCGGTTCCAATCGCTCCAGCCGCCCCTCGGTGTAGGACGCGATCTGGTCGATCACCACCCGCAGCCGGGCGCCGTCGTCGGCGGCGGCGTCGAATGCCGGCGCGAACTGCGGGTCCAGCGTGGCGGGTGCGCCGCGCCAGCAGCCACTCGCGCCACGCGGTGGATGCGGTCGCGCTGGTCGGCCTGCAGCTCCAGGTGCCGCGGGTCGGACATGATGAACTGCAGCGCCAGGATCTTGAGCACCGCCACCTCGGCGCGCACCAGGTCGCGGCACCGCGCAGGTCGGCGTCGGTACCGCACCAGCGGCCCGGGCCCGGCCACCTCCCGGGTCGCGGCGATGGCGGCAGACGCGAAGCGCCCGACCAGCTCGCTGGTCAGCCGCTTCAGCGCGACGGACGCGGCCAGCGTGCGCGTCGTACTTGCCGACGGCCGCGACCACCGGCAGCTCGGACAGCCGCTCGGCGGCGGCCACCAGGTCGTCGGCACGCAGTCCGCGCCCATCCCGCTCGACTCGCCGAGCCGGCCCAGCGCCGCGGCCGCGTCGTCGTCGGCCAGCACCCGCAGGTCGATGCGGCCGGAGACCACGCCGTCCTCGACGTCGTGCACCGAGTAGGCGACGTCGTCGGCCCAGTCCATCACCTGGGCCTCCAGGCACGGCCGCTCGGCGGGGGCGCCGGCCCGCACCCAGTCCGCCGCGGCGCGCGTCGTCGGCGTAGAAGCCGAACTTGCGCTGCCGCTCGGCCCGCGCCGCCACGGGTACTTCGTCACCGCGTCCAGCGCGGCCCGGGTGAGGTTCAGTCCGGCGCTGCGGCCTTGCGGCGTCAAGGACTTTGGGCTCCAGCCGGGTCAGGATGCGGAAGTTCTGCGCGTTGCCCTCGAAGCCGCCGTAGTCGGCGGCGATCTCGTCGAGCGCCCGTTCGCCGTTGTGGCCGTACGGCGGATGGCCGATGTCGTGGGCCAGCCCGGCCAGATCGACCAGGTCGGGATCGCAGCCCAGCCCGATGGCCATGCCCGCGGCCGATCTGGGCCACCTCCAGCGAGTGGGTCAGCCGGGTGCGCGGGGTGTCGCTCTGCGCGGGGCCCGACCACCTGCGTCTTGTCGGCGAGCCGGCGCAGGGCGGCGCAGTGCAGCACTCGGGCCCGGTCGCGGGCGAAGTCGGTGCGGTGCTCGGTGTCGGTGCCGGGCAGCGCGGCACCCTTCGGCGGTTCGACCACCAGCCGCTGCCGGTCGAACTCGTCGTAGCGGATCTTCTGATTCGCTGCCACCGCCGCACAGTCTGCCAGTGACGTCACGAGCTGTCGTGCGCATGCATTGGCGGCATGCGCCCGCTTGCTCAGCCTCGCTGCTCGCGGTGCTGACCGCCGGCGCTCCTGCTCGCGCCGCGTCGCGGCGGCCGAGCCTCCGTTCCGGCTGCCCGACTATGTCACCGACAACGCCAACGTGCTGTCGCCGAGTCAGCGCGCGCAGGTGCAGGACGCCGTCGACCAGCTGTACACCGAGATCGCATCCGGCTGTGGGTGGTCTACGTCGACACCTTCTCGGGCCAGGACGCCGGTCGAGCTGGGCGCGGACCACCATGCGGACCAGCGATTTCGGCGACCAGGACGCGCTGCTGGCGGTCGCCACCGTCGACCGCGCCTACGCGTTCCGGTGCCGCCGGACGAGTCATGGCCGAGTCCGACGCGGCGCCGCTGCGGCGCAACGACGATCGAACCCGCACTGCGCGCAGAGCGACTGGGCCGGTGCGGCCGTCGCCGCGGCCAACGGCCTCAACGGGCCCGCCTCGAGCCGTCGACGGCTCGGGCATCATCGTGGTTCGGCCTGCTGGTCGCGCTGGCGGTGCTGCGCCGCTGATCATCCTGGCGGCTGTGGCTGTGGGCCCGGCGCCGGCGCCGCAAGCGCCGCGAAGCCGAGTTCGCCGCGGCCAAGCGGGTGGATCCGACCGACCCGAACGCGCTGGCGGCGGTGTCGCTCGATGCGCTCGACGACCTGTCCAAGATCGATCGTCGTCGACGTCGACAACGCGGTGCGCACCAGCGAGAACGAACTGGCGCTGGCCGTCGAGGAGTTCGGCGCCGCGCAGACCGAGCCGTTCAGCCGGGCCGTCGGCAACGCGCAAGACGACGCTGGCGCAGGCGTTCAACGTGCGCCAGATTCTCGACGACGCCGTGCCCGAGACCCCGCAGCAGCGGCGCGACCTGCTGACCCGGGTGATCGTCGCCGCCGCCAAGGCCGACCGCGAACTCGACGCGCAGCGCGAGGCGTTCGACAAGCTGCGCGATCTGGTGATCAACGCGCCGACCCGGCTGGACGCGCTGACCCAGCAGATGGTCGATCTCACCGCCCGCATCGCGCCGTCGGAGCAGACGCTGGCCGCGCTGCACAGCAGTTCGCCGCTGCCGCACTGACTTCGGTGGCCGGCAACGTCGAACACGGCCAAGCAGCGGCTGGCGTTCGCCGACCAGAACATCACCAACGCGCGCGACGCTGGTCGCCCGGCCGGCCGGTCGCCAGAGACGGGCTTGGTCGACTCGATCCGCGCGGCGGAGTCCGCGCTGGGGCAGGCCCGGACGCTGCTGGACGCCATCGACAGCGCCGCCACCGACATCAACCGCGCGGTCGCCACCGCTGCCCGCGGCGATCGCCGACATCCAGAACGGCATCAACCAGGCCGACGGCCAACTGCAGCAGGGCAAGACCGCCGTCAGCGCGAGCTCGAGCGCCGCCCGCGACGCCGCGGCCAAGGCCGTCGCCGACGCGCAGAGCAACGGCAGCACCGACCCGCTGGGCGCCTTCACCCGGCTGACCAAGGCCGACGCCGACCTGGACCGGCTGCTGGCCAGCGTCGCCGAGGAACGCGCAGGCCGCCGAACGGCTCAGCCGGGCGTTCGACCAGGCGCTGTTCACCGCGCAGTCCCGGGTGCGCGGCGTTTCGGACTTCATCGACACCCGCCGCGGCAGCATCGGGCCCGAGGCGCGCACCCGGCTGGCCGAGGCGGTGCGCCAGCTTCAGGCCGCCCAGGACAAGCAGGGCGACCAACCTGAACGAGGCCATCGCGCACGCCAACGGCGCGCGATGCTGGCCGGGCAGGCGCAGACGCTGGCCAACAACGATGTGCCAGCCGCGCAGCGGTCCTACACGTCGCGGCTGGTGCGGCGGTGGCGGCGGTCCGACATGGGCGCGGTCATCGGCGGCATCATCATCGGCAACATCCTGCAGCGGCGCATTGCGCGGCGGTTTCGGCGGCGGTTCGGAGGCGGGCTTCGGCGGCGGGCTCGCGGCATGGGCCGGTCGACGTCGTTCGGCGGCTCGTCGCGCTCGTCGGGGCGCAGCTACAGCGGTGGCGGCGGCCGCTTCTAGCGTCCCCTTCTCGCGCGAGCGTGCGTGTCTGCGGTCGACACGCCGGCACACGATGCGAGTTTGCGCACGCTCACGCCGCGCGCGATTGCGACGAGCTCGACCTCGATGCGGCGCACCATGTCCCATGGCCGGCGCCTGACATCGTCGGCCACGATCGACACGACAGTCCAGCCGATTTCCTGCAGCGCCGCCCGCTTCTGCCGGTCGCGGCTGAAGCTGTCCGGGTCGCTGTGCCAGTCGAATCCGTCGTATTCGACGGCCACCTTCCTGATCCGGCCAAGCGAAGTCGACACGCCATGTCCGTCCGTTGCGGTCGACGATCTCGTACTGGAGCACTCCGGCAGCGGCAGCCACCGTCGATCATCACCAGCCTCGCTTCGCTCTCCATCGGCGATTCAGCCTCCGCCGCCGTCAAGCGGTATCAGGTCGCGCACCTTGACGATGCCCTCGCCTACCCGCTTGACGCGCGGCCGCAGCGCGCAGCTGCCGATCGGTCGCACGTGCCGCTCCGCAATGCAGCGTCCAGCGTGGCCTAGCGCCCGCGGACGACGCAGAGCTCGCGCGACTTCTACCGCCGTCCACGCCGGAGTTGTCGTCGGCTGTCGACCTCGCCGAGCGGTGCACCCTCGCGCGGTGCACGACCAGGCCATCAGACGCCCTCCGGCTGTACACACCCCGGCCACACTTCACAGTCGCCGCTCGCGATGCCGATATCTAGCCGGCTGCGGCTCAACACCTCAAGCAGCTGAGCTGTGGTCGCCACACCCCCTTGAGCCTCGAAGAGCGCCTCGATACGACTAGTCATGGCGATGATCGTCGAGCACTTGGCACATAACCGTCAGCACGTGCGGACCGATCTGTGGATGAACCACCGTCGGGGATCAACTCGGCTGTGCTTCCGCGCGCGAACTCGGATTCCTCGGCGGATGTGCTCTCAGACACGCACGCTCGTGGCAAAGTCGAGCCCCTAGGCGCCCTTGAGCCGGGCGGCGAGGTAGTCGCTGACGGCGTCGAGCGCGACGCGATCCTGCGTCATGGCGTCGCGCTCGCGGATCGTCACCGCCTGGTCGTCGAGCGAATCGAAGTCGACCGTGACGCAGAACGGTGTGCCGATCTCGTCCTGGCGGCGGTAGCGCCGTCCGATCGCGCCCGCGTCGTCGAACTCGATGTTCCAGAACTTGCGCAGCTCGGCGGCGAGGTCGCGGGCCTTCGGCGACAGCTGCTCGTTGCGCGACAGCGGCAGCACGGCGGCCTTGACCGGAGCCAACCGCGGATCGAGCCGCAGCACTGTGCGCTTGTCCACGCCGCCCTTGGCATTCGGCGCCTCGTCCTCGTGATAGGCGTCGACCAGAAACGCCATCAGCGACCGGGTCAGGCCGGCCGCGGGCTCGATGACGTACGGCACATATCGCGTATCGGTAGCCTGATCGTAGAACGACAGGTCGACGCCGGAATGCTTTGAGTGCGTGGACAAATCGAAATTCGTTCGGTTGGCCACACCCTCGAGTTCGCCCCACGGGTTGCCTCCGAAGCCGAACTTGTACTCGATGTCGACCGTCCGGTCGCTGTAGTGCGACAACTTCTCCTTCGGATGTTCGTAGAGGCGAAGATTGTCGCGGTCGATGCCGAGATCGACGTACCACTGCAGCCGGGTGTCGATCCAGTACTGATGCCATTCGGGGGCGCTGTCGGGCTCGACGAAGAACTCCATCTCCATCTGCTCGAACTCGCGGGTGCGGAAGATGAAGTTGCCCGGCGTGATCTCGTTGCGGAAGCTCTTGCCGATCTGGCCGATGCCGAACGGCGGCTTCTTGCGCGCCGTCGTCACGACGTTCGCGAAGTTGACGAAGATGCCCTGCGCCGTCTCCGGGCGCAGATAGTGCAGGCCCTCCTCGGTCTCGATCGGACCGAGGTAGGTCTTGAGCATCATGTTGAAGTCGCGCGGCTCGGTCCACTGGCCCTTGGTGCCGCAGTCGGGGCAGACGATCTCGGTCATCGGCACCGTATCTGGATCGCCGCCCTTCTTGAGGGCGTAGGCCTCCTGCATGTGGTCCTGCCGATGGCGCTTGTGGCAGTTCAGGCATTCGACGAGCGGATCGTTGAACACCTCGACGTGCCCGGAGGCCACCCACACCTCGCGCGGCAGGATGATCGCGCTGTCCAGGCCGACGACGTCGTCGCGGCCGGTGACAACCGAGCGCCACCACTGGCGCTTGATGTTCTCCTTGAGTTCCACCCCGAGCGGGCCGTAATCCCACGCCGACTTCGTGCCGCCGTAGATCTCGCCGGACTGGAAGACGAGGCCGCGACGCTTGGCGAGGTTGGCGACGGTGTCGATGATGGAAGCCACAGGTGCACAGCGTAGCGACCGGCCGCGCCGCATTGACATGCGGAACTCTGCATGTATTCTGGCGCCATAATGAAAACCGTTTCCACTTTCGCCGGCAGTGAGGGCTCCCCCGACGAGCGCCAGGTTCCCGTCGAGGACGGACACGACCACAGCGGTGCGCCGTTTCCGGAGCTACCGCCCCGTGACGTGCTCGACACCACCGGTGACCTACTGCGCGCGCTGGCAGCCCCGGTGCGCATCGCGATCGTCCTGCAGCTGCGTGAATCGGCGCGCTGTGTCCACGAACTCGTCGACGCGCTGGCGGTCCCTCAGCCGTTGGTCAGCCAGCATCTGCGGATCCTCAAATCCGCTGGGGTCGTGGCGGGCGAGCGATCCGGCCGGGAAGTGATGTACCGCCTGGTCGATCACCACCTGGCCGACATCGTGGTCGCTGCCGTGACCCACGCGGAGGAGGGCCACGCGTGACGGGGACGTCTGCGTCTTCTGGACCTTTGATGGGTGTCCGCTCCACCCGACAGCGCGCCGCGATCTCGGCCCTACTGGACAAGCTCGACGACTTTCGATCCGCCCAGGAGTTGCACGACGAATTACGCAGGCGCGGTGAGGGTATCGGTCTCACCACCGTGTACCGCACACTGCAGCAGATGGCGGCCGCCGGCGTGGTCGACACGCTGCGCACCGATACCGGTGAAGCCGTGTACCGGCGCTGCTCCGACGATCATCATCACCATCTGGTGTGCCGGGCGTGCGGCGCAACCGTGGAGGTATCGGGCGGTCAGGTCGAGACGTGGGCCACCGAAGTCGCTCGCGAGCACGGGTTCTCCGACATCAGCCACACCATCGAGATCTTCGGCCTCTGCGGTGCGTGCAGCGCGAACTGAAGCACTGTCAGATCAGCGCGCGGCGCACATCAGAACCGGTGGCCAGCACCATCAAGATGAGCGTGCGTAAGGCATCGTCGGTGAGCCCCGCCGCCGGAAAGTTGTAGCGCAGCAACACATCTGCGGCCTTCTTCGAATTCCGTTTCGCTCCGGCCGCGACCTCCTTATGGCCGCTCTTGGCCGCCAGGGACACCGTGCCCAGCAGCGTGTTGTGAGCATGGTCGGCGACCGTCGCCCGCAGTTTGGCGTCCAACGGCAGGTCCCACGCCAGGATCTGGGTGAGCGACACCAACTCCAGACCTTCGGCGATGTCGACCACCCGCAGCGACGCGATCGTGCCGTCGTGGTGCACGGTGATCGCGCCGTCCTCTTCCCGAGTCAGCGGCAGAACCTCGCCGAGAACCGTCGCCAGCCGCTCCTGCAGCGTCATCTAGGCCCGACCGCTCAGGTACATCATTCGGCTCGGCCGAATCTGCGGTTGCGGTTCACGTACTCCTCGCACGCGGCCCACAGGTCGCGGCGGTCGTAGTCGGGCCACAGCTTGTCCTGAAAGACGTACTCGGCGTAAGCCGCCTGCCACAGAAGGAAGTTGCTCGCCCGCTGCTCCCCCGACGTCCGGATGAACAGATCGACGTCGGGAATATCAGAACGATGCAGGTGCTTGGCGAACGCCGCCTCGCTGATCCGGGCCGGGTTGATCTTGCCGTCGACCGCCTGTTGCGCAAGCTCTCGTGTCGCTTCGACGATCTCTGTGCGGCCGCCGTAGTTCACGCAGTAGTTGATTGTGATGACGTCGTTGCCGACCGTCATCTGCTCGGCGATGTCGAACTCTTTGGTGACGCTGCGCCACATGCGGGGCCGCGATCCGACCCAGCGCATCCGCACACCCATGTCGTTGAGGTTCTCGCGGCGCCGACGGACCACCTCGCGGTTGAACCCCATCAGGAAGCGCACCTCTTCGGTGCTGCGTTTCCAGTTCTCGGTCGAGAACGCGTACACCGTGAGGTGCTTGATGCCGATTTCGATTGCTCCGCAGGTGATGTCGATGAGTACCGCCTCACCCATCTTGTGCCCTTCGGTGCGGTGCAGCCCGCGCTGGGTCGCCCACCGCCCGTTGCCATCCATCACTACGGCGACGTGGCTGGGCACCTGGCCGGCCGGGATCTGGGGCGCTGCGGCCTTCGACGTGTGTTGTGGCGGCCGGGCGAACTTGCCGTTGGTACGCGGCGTGAGCTCGGGGAAGACGACGGGCCAGCTCGACTTGTCGGGAAAAGTGGGATAGTCGTCAGGCGCCTGGGGCAGCTGTGGGTACTTCTGCTTGCCCTTCTTGGTAGCCATGTGGCACATCCTGCCCGACCAGCGACACTCGTAGGTCAGCGACTGTCTGATCGACCCGGTACATCCTTTCGACCAGCGGCAACGTCCGCAGCTGGCGTTCGAGGTGCCATTGCAGGTGTGCGGCGACCAGGCCGCTGGCCTGGCTGCGATGCGACGACGTCGACGTCTGCGCGTGCTCCCAGTCTCCGTCGTACAGCGCGGCCATCAGGTCCAACACAGCCTGCGGGGGTGTCGCCGACCCCGACGGCCGGCAATGTACACACACGCTGCCCCCGGCCGCGACGTGGAACGCTCGGTGCGGGCCCGGCGCCGCACAGCGGGCGCATTCGGTCAGCGCAGGCGCCCAACCGGCGATTCCCATGGCGCGCAACAGGTAAGCGTCCAGTACGAGTTCCCGGGGCCTGCTGCCGTCGGCCACCGCCCGCAGCGCGCCGACGGTCAGCCGGTGCAGTGCGGGCATCGGCGCCCGCTCTTCACCTGCCAAGCGCTCGGCGGTCTCGAGGACCGCGCACGCACAGGTGTAGCGGCCGTAGTCGCTGACGATGTCGGTGGCGAACGCATCGATGGCCTGGACCTGGGTGACGATGTCGAGATTGCGGCCGGGATGCAGCTGAACGTCGATGTACGCGAACGGCTCCAGCCTGGCACCGAACTTGCTGCGGGTGCGCCGCACACCCTTGGCCACCGCGCGCACCAGTCCGTGATCGCGGGTGAGCAGGGTGACGATCCGGTCGGCCTCGCCGAGCTTGTGCTGACGCAGCACCACCGCTCGATCCCGGTATAGCCGCATAGACCTAGTCTGGCATCAGGCGGTGACGAGTCGGGGATGCGCGCCGCGCACATGTACCCGCGAGTCCCGCGGTACCAGGTCACCGATGGGTTCTACCCAGCGCCGTCGGACAGCAGGACCACGGCCCGACCGACGGCGATCGCCGCACACCAACCCAGTACCAGCGCGCACATACCCATTGGGGGGTACGAAGAGCTCACCAACGGCATCTGACCAAAGCGCACATCCGGTGCTTGCATGAGTTGACGGTCGTCAACACCGAATGGGAGTACAGGCGCATGGGCTTTTTCAAGGATGCCAGCGAGCTCGACGAGTACATCGGCGGAGTGTTTCGCGACGCCGGGGAGCACCCGGAATCCGGCCCGAAACTCAAGGGCGCCAACATCGTCATGCGGGTGATCTACACCGATCCCGACTGCGAGATGACGATGGTCTTCCGTGAGGACTACCAGGTGATTCCGGGACCCAACGACCACAAGGCAGACATCACCCTGCTGATGCGCGCCGACACGGCCGACCAGTTCTGGCGGGGTGACTACAACCTCGCGATCGGGCTGGCCAAGGGTCAGGTCAAGGCCAAGGGTCCGGTCAACAAGATCCTCAAGCTCGTTCCGCTGACCAAGCCGCTGTTTCCGATGTACCGGGAGAAGGTCGCCGAGAAGGACGGCGAGAACGGCGGCACCGCCCATGGCTGAGACCATGCGCGCCGTGGTGTTGCGCGCACCGCACCACGTCGAGGTCGCCGAGCTGCCACTGCCTCAGATCACCAGTCCCACAGATATTTTGGTCAAGGTCGAACAAACCGCGATCTGCGGAACCGACCTGCATCCGTACGAGGGTCGACTTCAACTCGAGGCCGATATCGTGCTCGGACACGAGTTCCTCGGCACAGTCGTCGACGCCGGGGAGGCCGTCGGACAGTTCACCGAGGGTGACCGCGTGGTCAGCTCCTGTGTGGTCAGCTGCGGTTCCTGCTACCAGTGCCGGCGCCACCAGCCAGGAAATTGTGCGGGATCGCGCATCTTCGGACTGGGTCTGGCACTAGGCGACCTGGCCGGAGGACAGGCCGAGTACGTCATGGTGCCCAACGCCGATATCACCGCACGGCGCATCCCAACCACTGGCGCCGCCTGTGATGACGACTTCTTGTTTGCCGGCGACATCATGACCACCGGCTACGAGGCCATCGCGCGGGCGATGATCCCCGGCGACACTGTGGCCGTGGTCGGCGCCGGACCGGTCGGGTTGTGCGCGACGATGGCCGCCAACGCGTTGGGCGCGGCACAGGTGATCGTCATCGACAAGGTCGACATCCGGCTCAAGGAGGCCGAGAACCTCGGAGCGACAGCCGTGAACGCGTCACAGGTCGAGCCCGCCGACGCGGTGCTGGACCTGACGGACTGGCGCGGCGCCGATGTCGTCGTGGACGCGGTCGGTCACGAATCGGCTCTGTTGACTGCGATTTCGCTGGTGCGCGCGGGCGGCGCACTGTCGATTCCGGGGGTCTACGCAGAAGACGCCATCACGATGCCCTTCGGCGAGCTGTACCTCAAGGGGGTCAAGCTCGAGATGGGCGTCTCCCACATCACCGAGTACATGGACGAGGTGATCGCCCTCACCTGCGCCGGACGACTCCGGCCCAGCTCGATCATCTCCCATCGGATGGGGCTGTCGGAGGCGCCGGAAGCCTACCGAATGTTCGAGGCGCACCGGGCCACCAAGATCGTCCTGGATCCGAGGTACTGACATGACGAGCGTTGAGGTGAAGCACCATCCGATGCGAATCGGAGGCCTAGACGTCGACTCCGAGCACCGGATGGACATTGTCGACCCGAGCACCGGCCAGACCGTGGCCACCGTGGCACGGGGTGAATCGGCCCACATCGACGCCGCGGTAGCCGCGGCGAAGTCCGCCTTTGAGGCCGGCGTATGGCGACTGAAACCACCGCAGGAACGCGCGGCGATCATGCGTCAGATCACCGCGGCCGCCAGCTCGGTCGACGAGGAACTGGTCGAACTGGAGATGTGCGCCAACGGGGCAACCGTTCGCCAGGCCACGGGGTTCCACATCGGTTATGCGCT
This sequence comes from uncultured Actinomycetota bacterium, assembly GCA_963843135.1. Lineage (GTDB taxonomy): Bacteria > Actinomycetota > Actinomycetes > Mycobacteriales > Mycobacteriaceae > Mycobacterium. Next base: position 489,284 of record CAWJJA010000006.1, on the reverse strand, counting down.
AGCACATTTCAACTATTTCGCCGACCTCGCCGAAACGTATGCGTGGCAACGCCCGGCGCCTGTCTCATCGTTCCCGGCACTGAGCCAGTCGGTGGTGCACCGCGAACCGATCGGCGTGGTCGGCGCGATCGCACCGTGGAACTTCCCGCTGCTGCTGACACTGTGGAAGGTGGGCCCCGCGCTGGCCGCCGGCAACAGTGTGGTCGTCAAACCCGATGAGCACACACCGCTGTCGATCCTGGAGTTCGCCCGCATCGCGGAGGTCAACGGGCTGCCTCCAGGGGTGCTCAATATCGTGCCCGGTGACGGACCCGAGGCCGGAGCGCGGCTGGCGAGCCATCCTGACGTCGGCAAGATCGCGTTCACCGGGTCCACCGTCGTGGGCCGGGAGATCATGCGGCTGGCCGCGGGCACTGTCAAGCAGGTGACCCTCGAACTCGGCGGCAAGGGGCCGTCGATCGTGCTGGACGACGCCGATCTGGATTTGGCGGCCGACGGTGTGCTCTATGGTTGCTTCGTCTACTCCGGCCAGGTGTGCGAATCAGGAACTCGCGCACTGGTTCCCGCTTCGCTGCACGACGAGTTCGTCGAGCGGCTGGTGCTCCGAGCCCGGACCATCCGCCTGGGGCCGACCCGAGACTGGGACACCGACATGGGTCCGGTGATCGACGGTGAACAACAACGCCGGATTCTCGATTACGTCCAGGGCGCCGCCGCAGAGGGAGCTGAGATCGCGCTCGGCGGTGACGCACCGCTGCAGCCGGGATTCTGGGTCTCGCCCACGATTCTGACCGGGGTGCGCAACGACATGCGCATCGCCAGGGAGGAGGTGTTCGGGCCGGTGCTGGTGGTCATCCCCTACACCGATGACGGCGAAGCAGTCGCAATCGCCAACGACTCCGAATACGGTCTGGCAGCAAGCATCTGGAGCAGCGACAACGCGCGAGCCCTGGAGTTGGCAGAACAGATCCAGGCCGGCAGCGTGTGGATCAACGACGCCCATCAGATCAACTGCCGGCTTCCGTTCGGCGGTTACAAGCAGAGTGGGCTGGGCCGCGAGCTCGGACCCGACGCGCTGGACGCCTACACCGAGGTCAAAACCGTGCATCTGGACTTGTCTGGCGGTCGCGACGCCAAACCCTACGACGTCCTGCTCAGCCACGCCGACTAGCCAAGGAGATCACGATGACCCCCATCGAAGGCGAGCTGTTCGCCGCCGACTTGTCCTGGGATGAGGACGACACACTCGACGTCCCGCCGACCAACGATGTGGCCACAACGCGCGCATACGACCCGCTCAACGTCAGCAGCGATGCGTTCTGGGATCTCGACCTGCCCGAACGCGAGCCGATATTCGCAGAATTGCGCAAAGACCGACCGGTCAGCTGGCAACCACCGATCGAGACCGCGGTGTCGCCGGACCCCGACGACCCCGGCTACTGGGCTGTGGTGCGGCACTCCGACATCGTCGAGGTCAGCCAGAGCAACGACGTCTTCGTCTCCCGATACGGCGTGATGTTCGACATGCTGCCGCCGGTGTTTCTGGAGATGGCCATGTCGTTCCTGGCGATGGACAACCCACAGCACCACAAGGTGCGCCGACTGGTGAGCTCGGTGTTCACCCCACGCCAGATCCGCCGCATCGAAGGCGATATCGCCTCGCGCGCGCAACGCATCGTTGCCGCGGCGGTGGCCAAGCACCGGGACGGCGAACCGGTCGACTTCGTCGCCGACGTCGCCAGGCATCTGCCGACCGAGATGTTCGGCGATATGTTCGGCTTCCCCGAGCAAATGCGCGCCGACGTCGTGCATGCCGCCGACGAGACGCAGGCGTGGGCCGATCCGGTACTGCTTGCCGGACGGGATCCGGCAGAGGTTCAGATCGAGGCGGCGCTGCGCATCCACGACATGACCGAGGATGTCATCGAGCTGCGCCGCAAGCAGCCGGCCGAGGACCTGCTGACCGCCTTGGTGCAGGCCGAGATCGACGGCGAGCGGCTGTCGGACTTCGAGATCGGCGCAACCATGGTGCTGTTTTCGGTGGCCGCAAACGACACCACCCGGCATACGTCCAGTTTGGCCGCCAAGGCGCTCAACGAGTTTCCCGACCAGCGCGAGTGGCTCTGGGAAGATTTCGACGGCCGCATCGGGACGGCGATCGAGGAGTTTCTGCGGTTTGGGTCGGTGGTGCAGAACTTCCGCCGCACCTGCGTGACGCCCTACGAACTGAGTGGCCAACAGATCCTGCCGGGCGACAAGGTCGTGCTGATGTACGCATCGGGCAACCGCGACGAGACGGTGTTCGACCAGCCCAACAACTTGAACCTCGACCGCACACCGAACCCGCACATGGCGTTCGGCGGCGGCGGCATCCACTACTGCCTGGGCAGCCAGTTGGCCAAGGTGATGCTGCGGTCACTGTTCCGTGAGATCCATGTTCAGATGCCGTACTTCTCCACCGGTGAGCCAGAACTGGTGCGCACCAACTTCATCCGCGGGGTTCTCAGCATGCCGTTCGATCCGGGGATCGAACGATGACTGCGTGCCGTGTGGTGTTTCGCGCAGATCGCTGCTCGGGCATCGGCTTGTGCGAGGCGGCTGCACCCGACATCTTCGAGATCGGCGACGACGGAAGGCTACAGGTGCGAGCGCCGATGGTCGACGCCGCCCGACGCGCCGAACTCGAAGAAGCCGCAATGAACTGCCCAACAGGGTCTTTCACCATCGAGATGGTCGACTGACGGTAGTCACACCCCGCCGGACTGGTAGAGCATCGCGACCGCCTCAACCCGGTTCTCGGCGCTGAGCTTACGCAGGATGTGCTTGACGTGTTGTTTGACGGTGCCTGCCGAGATGAACAGCTTGTCGGCGATGACGGCGTTGGTACGTCCGTGGGCCATGTGTTCCAGGATCTCCGCCTCGCGGGCCGTCAACCGGTCACGCATCGAACGCACCGCGCTGCGCGTCGGGCCGGCCCCGCGCGGAGCCGTCTCCCGCTCGGCGTCGACCTCGTCCAAGTCGTAGTCGTGCATGCCCGACGCCGCGTTGTCGCACTCCTGCGATGCCGACCACAACGCGGCACCGACCGCGCCCAGTCGAGCGGCCGCATCGGCCCGGCTGAAGGCCAGCGCCAGACCCTTGGCGTAGGCCGCGAGCACCTCGCAATCGGCGACATCGGTGTCGCGCCTCTGCAGATACCGATCGGCGTGCAACAGCGCCACCACCCTGTCGCCGGCCATCACCGGTGCGGCCACGTAGGAGTTCGACCGCGAGGCATCGGCGATCGGCCGATGCACGCGCGCCTCGTGCTGGACATCGGTGACCAGCCTTGCTTGCCGCCGCCGCACGATCTCGGTTTCGAAGAGGCCGCGAATCAGCGGTTGCGGCTGCTCCTGCCCGGCGCGGTTGATTTCCGCGGCCCACACCGGATCGTCGCGCACGTACACCGACTGCGAGATCCACACACCGTCGACGATCCGGGAGAAGATCGCCCGGTCGAAGCCGAGTTGGGTGACCGCGCGCGGCGCGAGTTCCATCAGCTCCGAGACCGCACACGGCGCCGACTCCAAGCAGGCCAGCGCGTCACCGAGTCTGCGGGAGGTGTCCCTGGCCCGCAGCAACGCCAGATCCGAGTCGGCCAGGTTCCGCAAGGCCATCAGCAGGGCCGTTGCGTCGGAATCCTCGTCGAGCACGTCGGCCAGCGCCGACCAGGCGTCATCGAGTATGGCCCGCGCGTCGGCCTCAGCGGGACGCCACCGTGGATCGTCGGGATCCGCCACAGACCGAAGACCGGCCAGAACTGCGCGCAACCGGTCATCGGTCGGCTGTGACGCAGCTGACCCCGAGTGGTCATCGTGATCCACCCCACAAGCGTAGAGGACTGGAAGAAACCGGCGTTCACGATCATCTCGGGCGGCGTCAACATCTACCCGCAGGAGATCGAGAACTGTCTGGCACGGCATCCCGGTGTCGACGACGCGGCGGTCAATGGGGGCGCCCGACGCGGAATACGGCGAGATCGTCGCCGCGATGATCCACCTGCAGAGCGGCGTCGTCGCGCATCACGACGTCGCGGATCGCATCAAGGCGCATCTGCGCGGACATCTCGCGGGAACGCAGCGCCGATATTCTTGTAGGCGATGTCTGAACCTTCCCGATTCCCGACACTCACTCAGCAGCTCTTTGCGCTGGCGAGTGGTTCCCTCACGTCCGAAGACCTGGTCCGCCGATCGCTCGACGCGATCGCGGCCAGCCAGCCCACGCTGAACGCATTCCGGGTGGTGCTGGCCGACCAAGCGCTGGCCGCCGCCGCAGAGGCGGACCGCAAACGTGCAGCGGGCCAGAATCTTTCAAATCATCCCCTCTTAGGCATCCCGATCGCGGTGAAGGACGATGTCGACGTCAAGGGCGTACCCACCAGATTCGGCGCAGACGGCACAGTCCGGCCGGCCGACGCCGACGCCGAAGTCGTGCGACGGCTGAAGGCGGCGGGCGCGGTGATCGTCGGCAAGACCAACACCTGCGAGCTGGGACAGTGGCCGTTCACCAGCGGACCCGCCTTCGGCCATACCCGCAACCCCTGGTCGCGCGAGCACACACCGGGCGGATCGTCGGGCGGCAGCGCCGCGGCGGTGGCCGCCGGTCTGGTGGCCGCGGCGATCGGGTCAGACGGCGCGGGCAGCGTCCGCATCCCCGCGGCGTGGACCCACCTGGTCGGTATCAAACCGCAGCGGGGCAGGATCTCCACCTGGCCGCTGCCCGAAGCGTTCAACGGCATCACCGTCAACGGCGTGCTCGCACGAACAGTCACCGACGCGGCGATCGTGCTCGACGCGGCGTCGGGCAACGCTCCCGGTGACCTGCACAAGCCGCCGCCGGTACAGGTCTCGGATTACGTCGGCCAGGCTCCCGGCCCACTGCGGATCGCGCTTTCCACCAAGTTCCCCTACACCGGGTTCCGGGCCAAGCTGCATCCCGAGATCCGTGCCTGTTTGGAGGCCACCGCGGCCCAGCTCGAAGAACTGGGGCACACGATCGTGTCCGCCGACCCCGGCTACAACCTCGCGATGTCGTGGAGCTTCCTGTCGCGGTCGACGTCGGGATTGATCGAATGGGCGGATCGCCTCGGCACCGACGTCGCGCTCGACAAGCGCACCAGAGCCAACATCCGCACGGGCTGGTTGCTGTCGCAGAACACGCTGCGGAAGGCGCGCGCCCGGGAGGCCGCGTCGCACCGTCGCATCGGGTGGATCTTCAACATCGCCGACGTCGTCCTGGCACCGACGACCGCGCAGCCGCCCCCTGAAGTGCACGACTTCGACACGCTCGGCGGCCTGGCCACCGACCGCGCCATGATCCGGGCCTGCCCCGTCACCTGGCCGTGGAACCTGCTGGGCTGGCCGTCGATCAATGTGCCCGCCGGGTTCACGTCTTCGGGTCTGCCGATCGGCGTGCAATTGATGGGCCCGGCCAACAGTGAGCCGCTGTTGATCTCGCTTGCCGCCGCGCTCGAGGCGATCAACGGGTGGTCGAACAAGCAGCCGCAGGTGTGGTGGACGCAGTCGACGGCACCGGATCCGGAGCCGACCGGCCCACAAGACCATCCGATTGAGCGGATCACGCCCGGCGAAGTGGCGTAGTGTCATCGACCATGTCAGCGCGGAACTGGGCTTATGCGCTCCCGGCACTGGTCGTGGTTGGCGGGGGGGTCGCCGGTACGCCGACGGCCGACGCCGACAACAAGCGGCTCAATGACGGCGTGGTCGCCAACGTCTACACCATGCAGCATCAGGCAGGCTGTCTCACCGACATCAAGATCAACCCCAAACTGCGCCTGGCCGCCCAGTGGCACACCGACGATGTGCTCAACAACCGCGCGCTGGCCGGCGACATCGGCTCGGACGGGTCGACTGTCGCCGATCGCGCGCGAAATGCCGGCTACGCAGGGGCGGTCGCCGAGACGACGGCCATCAATCCGGCACTGGCGATCAGCGGAATCGAACTGATCAACCAGTGGTACCACCGACCCGACTACAACGCGATCATGTCGAACTGCGCCAACGTCGATATCGGCGTGTGGTCTGCGAGCCTGATCGACCGCACCGTCGTGGTCGCGGTTTACGGCACGGGCGACGGCGCACCCCCGGTCCAGTCACCCGGCAGGCCGTTCGGAGCGCCGGGCGCAGGTGCCCCCGGCTGACGGTCCAGCCGAGATATAGGGAAATCCCCGATTGAATTCAACACCGCTCCTGGTTATGTTCGAGGCGTCGTCGGGATAACGAACGCTCTCTACTTGGAGGATCAATGAATATCAGCATTGCGAAGGTGGCTGCGCTGACGTTCGCCGCGACCGCAGTATCGGCCGGAATCGGCGTCGCGCCGGCGTCGGCACAATCGCGCGACGTCGTCTTCGAGGTCACCGGAACGGGGACCGTGTACTCGATCGACCTCGATCCGGGCGGCCGTATCCCCGAGGACACCGCGGCCCCGTTCATTCAGACCGAGGCGATCGCCCCGGACGTGTCGCTGCTCCAGGTCGTTGTGGTCACCAAGACCGGAAGCCAGGGGTGTCGCATCACGGTCGACGGCAATGTGGTGGCCGAGCAGCCGCCGGGCGACGCGGCCCACTGCATCGCCTATCTGTGCGCTAACGGCGCTGGGTTGTTCTTCGCGCGAGCGCTCAACGGCGCTGAATCGTTCTTCGCGCGAGCGCTCAGAACCCCAACCGCCCGAGCTGTTTGGGGTCGCGCTGCCAGTTCTTGGCGATCTTGACCCGTAGGTCGAGATAAACCTTTGTGCCCAAGAGCTTTTCGATCTGCGTGCGTGCGGCCGTGCCGACCTCACGCAGTCTCGCGCCGCCCTTGCCGATCACGATGCCCTTCTGGCTGTCGCGTTCGACGTAGAGGATGGCGTGGACGTCGATGAGTTCTCCCTGTTCCGGTGAGCGTCCTTCGCGCGTCTGGACCTCTTCGATGACCACCGCCAGCGAGTGAGGCAGCTCGTCGCGCACACCTTCGAGCGCGGCCTCGCGGATCAGCTCGGCCATCAGTACTTCCTCGGGCTCGTCGGTGAGCTCACCGTCGGGGTAGAACGCCGGACCCGGCGGCAGCTGGGCGGCCAGCACGTCGGTCAGCACGTCGAGATTCTCACCCGTGGTCGCCGACACCGGAACGATCTCGGAGTCTGGACCGACGAGCTCGCTCACCGCGATCAGTTGGGCGGCAACGCGATCCCGTGGCACCTTGTCGGTCTTGGTGACGATCGCAACCAGCGTGGTCTTCGGCGCGATGGCGCGGACCTGTTCGAGGATCCACCGGTCCCCCGGCCCGATCCGCTCGTCGGCGGGAATGCACAGCCCGATCACGTCGACCTCTGAGTAGGTGTCCTTCACCAGCTCGTTGAGCCGCTGGCCCAGCAGGGTGCGCGGCCGGTGCAGGCCCGGGGTGTCGATCAGAATGATCTGAAAGCCCTCGCGATGCACGATGCCGCGAATGGTGTGGCGGGTGGTCTGCGGCCGGTTGGACGTGATCGCCACCTTGGTACCGACCAGCGCGTTGGTCAACGTCGACTTGCCGGTGTTGGGCCGTCCGATGAAACAGACGAACCCCGAACGGAACTCGCGTCACTGTGGGTTGCCCGCCCGATCGGTCACGATCACCGTGGCATCCGCCGACAGTTCGCGTACCGCGGCGATGCCGGCGTCGTCAGCGGCGCCACCGACCAGAACGGCGGCCTCCAGTCCTACCGCACCGCTGGATACCGCCGCCGCCACCGCCGCCTGCAGCGCCGTCAGCGCCAGCGAGTCCAGCCCCACGGGCGCACCGGCGTAGGTACGCCCGTCAAGGTCGCGCACCGCCGCACCACTGGACGCCTCGGCCCGTCCCATCGCGCCGCGCGCGAGCGTGACCAGCTTGGCGTCCTCGGCATCGAGATCACTCATCGTCACCATCTCCAGACTCGGTCGGACTCACAAGAACGGTGCCGACACGGACACGTCCGCGGTGATCCCGCCCGCCCTCGGCGCGCAGTCGCAGCCCATCCCAGGTCACCTCGGCGCCCGGCAGCGGGACACGGCCCAGCTCGAACGCCACAAGCCCGCCGACGGTGTCGACGTCGAAATCCTCGTCGAACTCGATGTCGTACAGCTCGCCGAGATCCTCGATCGGGAGCCGCGCCGACACCCGATACCGCCGCTCGCCCAGTTCTTCCACCGGAGCGACTTCGTCGGTGTCGTACTCGTCGGCGATCTCCCCGACGATCTCCTCCAGCACGTCCTCGATCGTGACCAGCCCTGCGATCGCGCCGTATTCGTCGACCAGCAGCACCATGTGGACGCGGTCGAGCTGCATTTCCCGCAGCAGCGCATCCAACGGCTTGGAGTCCGGTACGAACGCCGCGGGCCGCATCACCTCCGACACCTTGGTGTCGCGTCCACCGTTGTTCGAGTAATACGTCCGCTGCACAAGGTCTTTCAGGTACACGACACCGACGACATCGTCGACGTTCTCGCCGATCACCGGAATGCGCGAATGCCCGCTGCGCACGGCCAGCGACGTCGCTTGACCCGCGGTCTTGTCACTTTCGATCCACACCATTTCGGTGCGCGGCACCATCACTTCACGGGCCGGGGTGTCGCCGAGTTCGAACACCGACTGGATCATCCGTCGCTCGTCGTCGGCCACCACACCGCGCTGCTGCGCCAGGTCGACGACCTCACGAAGCTCGATCTCGGACGAGAACGGTCCGTTGCGGAAACCGCGGCCCGGCGTCAGCGCGTTACCGATCAACACCAGCAGCCGGCTCACCGGGGTGAGCACCACCGAAATCGCTTGCAGCGGAAGCGCGGCCAACAACGAGATGGAGTAGGCGTTCTGCCTGCCGACCGTCCTGGGACCAACGCCGATCGCGACGAAGCTGACGACGGTCATGATCGCCGCTGCCGAGACGAGTCCCCAGCTGACCCCGGTGTAGTCGTCGAGGAAGGCGGCCAGCAGGACGGTCGCGCTCACCTCGCAGGCGATTCGGAGCAGCACGCAGAGGTTGATGAAGCGTGGCCGCTCGGCCATCACCCTGGCGAGTCGCATGGCGCCGGGACGTTCGTCGCGAACGAGTTCCTCGACCCGGGCTATCGAGACGGTACTGATCGCCGCATCGGTCGCCGCGAAGAGGCCGGCTACGCCGACAAGGACGATCGCGCCGACCAACTGACCAAGATTGTTCACGGTTCGTCGAAGAATCGGGACTTGTCCAGCAACCGCCGGTCCTTCTCGGACTGACGATCCTCGTGATAAGACTCGACCTGATCGGCGACCCACTCCTCGAGCAGTTCCTTCTGCAGCGCGAACATCTCCTTTTCCTCATCGGGTTCTGCGTGGTCGTAGCCCAAGAGATGCAGTACCCCGTGCACCGTCAACAGCGCGAGTTCCTGTCCGAGCGAATGGCCCGCCGCGGCGGCCTGATCGGCGGCGAACGGCGGACACAACACGATGTCGCCGAGCAACGACGGGCCGGGTTCTGGCGCGTCCGGCCGGCCACCGGGCTCGAGTTCGTCCATCGGAAAGCTCATCACGTCGGTGGGACCGGGCAGGTCCATCCACCGCATGTGCAGATCCGCCATCGCCGAGGTGTCGAGCAACACCATCGAGAGCTCGGCGGCGGGATTGACCTTCAACTTGCGGATGACGAATCGGGCGATGCTGATCAGTTCCTCTTCGGAAACGTCGATGCCCGACTCATTGGACACCTCAATGCTCATCGTCGAGGTCCCTATCGCCGGGGACGGCTGACTGTGTTCGATGTCGCCGGCCTTCCGGCTCCCGAAGCACGCCGTTGCGCCCGGTTCATCAGGTCGGGCTCGTCGGACTTCGCGTACGCGTCGACGATGTCTGCGACCAACCGGTGCCGGACCACGTCGGCGCTGGTGAGTTCGGCGAAGTGGATGTCGTTGATGCCGTCGAGAATTCGCATGGCCGCATGCAGTCCCGATGCCGCGCCACCGGACAGGTCCACCTGGGTGATGTCACCGGTGACCACGATCTTCGATCCGAAGCCCAGGCGCGTCAGGAACATCTTCATCTGCTCGCCGGTGGTGTTCTGCGCCTCATCGAGGATGATGAACGCGTCTGAGAGCGTTCGTCCCCGCATATACGCCAGCGGTGCGACCTCAATGATGCCCGCGTTCATCAACTTTGGGATCGACTCGGGATCCATCATGTCGTGCAGCGCGTCGTACAGCGGCCGCAGATACGGGTCGATCTTCTCGCTCAATGTGCCGGGCAGGAAGCCGAGGCGCTCACCGGCTTCCACCGCGGGACGGGTCAGGATGATCCTGTTGACCTGCTTGGACTGTAATGCGTTGACGGCCTTGGCCATTGCCAGATAGGTCTTGCCGGTACCCGCAGGACCGATGCCGAACACGATGGTGTGATTGTCGATGGCGTCGACATAACGCTTCTGGTTCAGCGTCTTCGGGCGGATCGTCTTGCCGCGGCGCGACAGGATGTCGAGCGTCAGCACCTCCGCCGGTGATTCGTTGCCGGTTCCGGTGAGCATGGCCACGCTGTGCTTGACGGCATCCGTGGTGAGCCGCTGGCCGCTGGCCACGATCGCGATGAGTTCGGAGATCACCCGCTCGGCCAGTGCCACGTCGGCGGGCTCCCCTGACAAGGTGAGCGCGTTGCCGCGTACGTGGATATCGGCCGCCAGGATGCGTTCGAGTGAACGCAGGTTTTCGTCGGCGGATCCAAGCAGGCCCATGACGAGGTCGGGCGGAACATCGATGCTGCTGCGAACGGTCGCGTCGGAGTCAGCGTTCGTCTCGCTGGGCGTCACGTGCGGTTTTCTGCCTGCTTTCTGGGTCCTGGCCTGGTTGTCTGCCTGCGAATCACCAGTTTACCGCTGGGCGCCGTCGCGGCCCAACCGTTAACGCTCCGACCCCCTGGCCGCGCTCGGCGGCGAAAACGTACTGGTCCGAGAGATTCGATGCCGTCGACGTCATCCCCGGCACCGACTAGTCCGACCCCGGCTCGGCCCATCGATTCGTGAGCGCGCCCAACGCGCCCAACGCGACGGCCGCAGCCGTCGACGTGCGCAGCACCGTGGGCCCGAGTCGCACCACTGTCGCACCCGCCCCGGACAGTGCGGCGATCTCGTCGTCGGCGATGCCCCCTTCCGGACCGATGACAAGGAACAGCGACTCGGCGTCTGCGAGGCGCACCTCGGTGAGCGGCCGCGCGGCGGATTCGTGCAGGACGAGCACAGGAGTCGGCTCGACGTCGCGCACCCGCTTCACCAGCTCGTGCGTCGACACCACGCCGCTGACGGTGGGGATGTGCGCGCGCCGCGATTGGCGCGCCGCCGAGCGCGCCACCGCCCGCCACCGGCGCAAGCCCTTTTCGACGCGGGGTTGGTCGTCCCAGCGCGCGACGCAGCGCGATGACTGCCAGGCGACGAAGGAGTCGGCGCCGGCTTCCGTCGCCAGCTCGATGGCCAGTTCAGCACGGTCCGACTTCGGTATGGCCTGCACGACCGTGATCGTCGGAGTGGGTGCCGCGACGGCCCGCAGGTCCATCACCCGGGCCGCCATTCTGCCCTTGGCGACCTCCTCGACGACACAGCGAGCGACCCCGCCCGCACCATCGCTGAGGTCGAGTTTCTCACCGGGCCGGATCCGCCGGACGTTCGCCGCGTGAAAACCCTCGTCGCCGTCGACCACGACGAGCTCACCTACTGAGGGCAGCGCGTCGACGTAGAACAGCGCCTCGGTCACGGGCTTCTAGCGGCCGGTGAACGTTTCGCGCAGCCGGCTGAACAGTCCGCCGCCGGAGGAATTCGAGTGCGCGGTCCGCACCTCGGCGGTATCGCGGCTGCGCTTTTCCTTGAGCTTGCTCAGCAACTCGATGTCCTCGTGGTCCAGCCGCGCCGGCACCACCACATCGATATGGGCGTGCAGGTCTCCTCGCACCCCCGATCGCAGGTGTGGCATTCCGTGCCCACGCAGCGTCGTGACCTGCCCGGGTTGGGTCCCCGCCGCGATAGTGATCTCGGTCTCACCGTCGAGAATCGCCTCGACGGTGACAGTGGTGCCCAGCGCGGCGTCGACCATCGGTACGGAGATCGTGCAATGCAGGTCATCGCCGTCGCGGACAAAGATTTCGTGGGCCTTCTCGTGCACTTCGACGTACAGGTCACCCGCCGGTCCACCACCCGGGCCGACCTCGCCCTGAGCGGCAAGCCGAACGCGCATGCCGTCGCCGACACCCGCGGGGATCTTCACGCTGATCTCACGCCGTGCGCGCACCCGGCCGTCGCCGCCACAACGATGACACGGATCGGGGATGACCTCGCCGACCCCACCGCACACCGGACAGGGTCGTGACGTCATCACCTGGCCGAGCAGCGAGCGCTGCACGGTCTGCACCTCACCGCGACCGCCGCAGGTGTCACACGCCACCGGCGCCGAATTGCCGTGGGTGCCCTTGCCCTGACACAGATCGCAGAGCACTGCGGTGTCGACGGTGACCTGTTTGGTCACGCCGGTCGCACACTCTGAAAGGTCCAGTCGCATCCGCAGCAGAGAATCCGAGCCGGGACGAACGCGGCCGACCGGACCCCGTGAGGTGGCGCCGCCGCCGAAGAACGCCTCGAACACGTCGCCGAGGCCCCCAAAACCACTGGAGAATCCGCTTCCGTTTCCAGCGGCCGATTCCAGCGGATCGCCACCGAGGTCGACGATGCGTCGCTTCTCCGGGTCGCTGAGCACCTCATAGGCGGCGCTGATCTCCTTGAAGCGCGCCTGCGCGCTCTCGTCCGGGTTGACGTCGGGATGCAGTTCCCGGGCCAGCTTGCGGTACGCGCGCTTGATCTCCGCATCACCCGCATCCCTGCCCACACCGAGCAGCCCGTAGTAGTCGCGTGCCACGCTGACCTGCCTGACCTTTCGTGCCTGTTGATGCCTGTTGAAGCCTGTTTATCGGCTACCCAGGACTTCCCCGATATAGAGAGCAACCGCGGCGACATTGGCGATAGTTCCCGGATAGTCCATCCGTGTCGGCCCCAGTACGCCCATGCCGCCGTATACCTTGCCCGAACTTCCGTACGCAGTGCTAATCACCGACGTTCCGGCCATCGCCTCGGCCTCGGTCTCGTGGCCGATCCGCACGGTGATTTTTCCGGCCTCCTGCTGCGCCGCCAACAGCCGGAGCACCACCACCTGTTCCTCGAGCGCCTCGAGCACAGAGCGAAGCGACCCACCGAAGTCCGCGGTATTGCGGGTGAGATTGGCCGTGCCGCCCAGCATCAGCCGCTCCTCGCTGTGTTCGACCAGCGTCTCCACCAGCATCGTTGCCGACCGCCCGACCGCGTCTGCCAGCCCGCCCTTGCCATTGAGCCCGGAGGCGAGATCGGCGACGGCGATCGACGCGGCCGCCAGCGGCTTGTTTTCCAGCGCCTGTCCCAGCAGATCGCGCAGCTTGGCCACATCGTGCTCGTCCAGCGCGTCACCCAGCTCGACGATGCGCTGATCGACGCGGCCTGTGTCGGTGATCACCACCAACAGCAGCCGTGCCGGGGTCAATGCGACCACTTCGAGGTGTCGCACCGATGACGTCGACAGGGTCGGATACTGCACGATCGCGACCTGACGGGTCAGCTGCGCCAGCAGCCGGACCGCACGGCGCAGCACATCGTCAAGGTCGACACCGGACTCGAGGAAGCCCAGGATGGCGCGCCGTTCGGCCGACGACAGCGGTTTGACGTCTTCCAGCCGGTCAACGAACTCGCGGTAGCCCTTCTCGGTGGGCACCCGACCCGAGCTGGTGTGCGGCTGGGCGATGTAGCCCTCGGCCTCCAGGACCGCCATATCGTTGCGGACGGTCGCACTCGAAACACCGAGATTGTGGCGCTCGACGAGTGATTTCGAACCGATCGGCTCCTGGGTGGCCACGAAGTCGGCGACGATGGCGCGCAGCACCTCGAACCGACGATCGTCGGCGCTACCCATGCGTTCACCTGCCTCTCGTACCGCGTTGGTACTCATTTTACGGTCATTATCAGCGGCGATACCGCGCGAGCAGCCGCAGCGTGCCGATTGGGGTGTTTGCGATAGCCTCACCAGGGTGATGCGTTTGCCTCGGGGGACGACGCGGGGGATGGATTCCGCATGATCTTCAAAGGGGTTCTCGACGGACGGCCGTACCCGGAGCACGGCCTGTCGCATCGGCAGTGGGCGCGGATCCCGCCCCGCCAGATACGCCTGGACGAACTGGTGATGACCACGACGGTGCTGGCGCTCGACCGGTTGCTGTCGGAGGACTCCACGTTCTACGGCGACCTCTTCCCCCACGCGGTGAAATGGAAGGGCGACGTGTATCTGGAGGATGGCCTTCACCGTGCCGTGCGCTCGGCGCTGCGCAACCGGATCGTGCTGCACGCCCGGGTGTTCGACATGGATGTGCCTATGTCCGAACAGGTTTCGATCTAGGTCGGTCGGGGACTTTCGAGAAGAGCGAACTATCGCGCGTCCAAGAAGGCCAGTACCGCGAGCACCCGGCGATGGTCCTCACCCGTCTCGGGCAGACTCAGTTTGTTCATGATGCTGCGGATGTGCTTTTCGACCGTGCCTTCGGTCACCCAGATACGGTGTGCGATACCGGCATTCGACCGTCCCTCGGCCATCAGCGCCAGTACCTCACTCTCGCGCTCGCTCAGCACGCTGAGCGGGTCGTCTCGCCTGCGTGCGGATACCAGCTCGCGCACCAGGGCCGGATCGACCACCGAGGCCCCGCGCGCGACGCGCTCGAGCGAATCGATGAAGTCGGCGACATCGGTGATGCGGCTCTTGAGTAGGTATCCGATGCGATCACCGGCTGCGAGCAGATCCATCGCATCATCGACGGCGACGTGCGCAGAAAGCACCATGATCGCCGTATCCGGCAACTCCTGCCTGATCTGCCTTGCCGCGTCCAGGCCTTCACTGGTGTTGGTAGGCGGCATTCGGATGTCGGTGACCACGAGGTCCGGAGTCATGGCGCGCACATGGCCCAGCAGCTGCTCGCCGTCACCGGCCTGGCCGACGACCTCGAATCCCGCCCCCTCGAGCAGACTGGCCAGGCCCGCCCGCAGCAGGACGTCGTCATCGGCGAGCACGACCCGCGTCGTCTGCGCCATCAGCCCACTCCTTTCGCGTGCGGCGCCGCAGGATCAAGGCGAGGTCGGGTCAACAACACAATGCCGCTGAAAATCTGCCACGCCATGATCGTGTACACACAGGCTCGCTCGACGAGGCCGATATGCGCGAAGTCGCCGGCCCACATGCTGTAGGTCTGCAGCATCGCTGCCATCACCAAACCCGCCACCCCGATCATCATCCCGATCGGCCGGTACCAGCGCGTCGACACCCCACGACCGACTACCACCGAACCCACCACGATGGCGAGATTGCCGCCGCCTATCGCCAGAAACGCGCCCAGCCCATGCAGCCATTCGTAGCCGTCGTTCCACAGTGGCGAGAAGCCGTGTACGACGCCGATCAGGAAGTTTCCGACGGTGTTGGTCGCCGTCAGCACCACGAACGCCGCACCTGTCCAGGCTCCGCCGATGGCGCGGACGACCCCGACGGCGCCGGCAAGAAAGAGGACGCCCTGCAGGTAGAACGCCGAATTCATCAGCGCCGCGCGCGGCGACCATTCGGGCACGCCGAGCACGCTGATGTACTTCGCGATATAGCTGTAGGACGGGACGGCGGACGCGGCGACTGCCTCGAAGGCGATGAAGATGACGGCCGCAGCAATCCACGCAGCGGCGACGACGGTGAGTCGACGCCGGTAAGTCGTCACCGCCACAACGGTAGAGCAGTGTGCGCATCTCAGAGGTGACGTGACCGACGGCGGACAAAGATGCCTGGAGGCGAGAGCGCCCAAAATTCCTGTGAGCAGACCCGTACATCCGGGGTGTGATGAGTGCGATGCGCGCGGCATCGTAGCGTGGGCCTGTCGGTTCGGGAAAGGATGACGCATGGATCTGGCGGGCGTTGGTGTGTGGAGTTCGCAGTTGCGCTACGGCGATGCCGGTGAGGCCGCCGACGCCGCGGCGGAGCTGGACGAACTCGGATTCACCGCGCTGTGGATCCCGGACGTCGGCGGACCCGTGCTCGATTCGGTGGGCCAGTTGCTCGCATCGACCAAGCAGGCGGTGATCGCCACCGGAATCCTGAACCTGTGGATGCACGAGCCAGCGGACGTCGCGGCGTCGTACGCAGCGCTGACGGCCAAGCACGGTGAGCGTTTTCTCCTTGGCATCGGGGTGAGCCACGCGCCGCTCATCGATTCCAAGGAGCCCGGTCTCTACCGCAGGCCGCTGGCTGCGACGCGGGCCTACCTGGACGCCATCGATGCGACGGAGCAACCCGTGCCCGTCGCCAACCGGGTCCTGGCCGCGTTGGGTCCGAAGATGCTCGAACTCTCCGCAACGAGGTCCCGCGGCGCTCACCCGTACCTAGTCACGCCCGACCACACCCGCTACGCCCGTGAGCACCTCGGCGTGGGCCCGCTCCTGCTTCCCGAGCAGACCGTGCTGCTCACCAACGACAGGGCCGAGGCACGCGCCGTCGGAACAGATTGGCTGCGGTCCTATCTGGCGCTGCCCAACTATGCAAACAACTTGCTGCGCTCGGGCTTCGCGCAGGAAGACCTGACGTCGGTCAGCGACCGCCTCTTCGACGCGATCATCGCCTGGGGTGACGAGGACACCGTGTCGCGCCGGGTGAACGAGCACCTGGCCGCCGGTGCCGACCACGTATGTGTCCAGGTACTCACCGCAGACCCGAGAGAGTTCCCACGCGAACAATGGCGTCGGCTGGCCGCCGCGCTGAACTAGCAGACGGCCAGTTTGGACAGCACGTCGGCGCTGCACTTCCCGCGCGTGGCGCTTTGGGCGCCGCAGGAGGGCAGGGAGCACGCGCCGATCACGTTTGGAAGTGCTTGCGCGGTGGCTAATTTCGCGGAGAAAACCTCACAGCGTGGTGACGGCGAGGGGCTGATCGGTGCCGGACACCCGGATGTCGACGGTGCGGATTTCCGACGTCGGGATGCTCGTCGCCGCCGACAGCCCGGTGGCTTCGTCCCCCGCCGGCCGCCACGAGCCGACGGTCGTCTGCGCGCCGTTCTTCGTCGTCACCACGATGTCGTAGCTGACGACATCGCGTGACCAGTCCTTGGTGTACTCGCACGCCCAGTTCAGCTCAGTGCCCCACTTTTTCTCCGTGACCGCGAGCTGAGCGGTGAGACCGGGACGCGACCCGGGCTGCATCGGCGCCATCGCGACGGTCTGCACCGACCCCGTCGTACGGGGGAAGACCGTCGCCCCCACGACACCGCCGATGATCACGAACGCTGCGGCGGCCGCGATCACCCCTACCAGTCGGGCGCGCCGAGATTGCCGCTGTCGCCCCTCGGCTGCCCGTGCAAAAGACGCGACATTGTCGTGGCGATCCTGAACCGGCGGGCTGCCAGCGAGGTCGGTCAACGCCAGAGCCTCTTCGGGGCTGAGCACGTTGAGAATGTCGGGCATCCCAGCGAGCTCGGTGAGTTCGGCGCTTCGCTGCGGGTTCGTCGCGAGATAGTTCTCGTAGGTGTGCTCGTCGTCTGAGTTCAGCGCGCCGAGCACGTAGGCGGCGTCCCACTCGGCCAAGTCGTCGTCCGGTCTGTTTTCAGTCATGGCCGACCCCCCTTTCCTGCAACGCAATTCGTAACGCGCGCAGCGCGTAGTGAAGTCTGGACTTGACCGTGCCCTCGGGAATCTGTTCCTGCGCGGCAATGTCGGCCACGGTCTGGCCGAGGTAGTACGCGCGCACGATGACGTTGCGGTGGTCGCCGGACAGCGACTTCAGCGCCTCGGCCAGCACCCACTTGTCGACCGCGGGCCCGATCGCATCCAGAGTGGGCCGCTCGGGAAGGTTGTCGCTCTGCAGTTCCCTGGTGAACCGGGCGCTGCGCCGGTCGTCGATGACGAGATTGCGGGCGACGGTGAACAGCCACGCGCGCGCCGATTCGCTGGGCTGCTCGAGAATGTCGGGTTTTCGCCAGAGCCGCAGCAGCGACTCCTGCACCACGTCCTCTGCGAACGGCATGTCACCCCTCGTCAAGCGCAGTACATAGCGCAGCAGGTCCCGGCTATGGGCGTCGTGGATCGCTCGCAGGAGCGCGGCTTGATCAGGATCAGTCATATCCGATGCACCCGCGTATCCCTCGCTTTCCGTCGTCGCACATCACAACGGATCACCACCGCAGAATCGTTCAATCGGCTGCCGATCGTCAGTCAAGCAGATCGTCAGTCAAGCAGAGTGCGGACCACCGCGTCGGCCAACAGCCGACCCGGGTCGGTGAGGATCAAGCGGTCGCCGTCACGCGTGAGAAGGCCGTCCTCGATCACGATCTCGGCCCGACGTCGTTCGGCCTCGTTCAGGGTCGACACCGGCAGCCCGTCGCGCAACCGCACCCGCAGCATCACGTCCTCGGTATGCAGTGCGTGGGCGTCGAGCCGCTCGAAATCGGCCACCGGCAGCACTCCGTCGGCGAGCGACTGCGCATAGGCGTTGGGGTGCTTCACATTCCACCACCGGGTCGTGCCGACGTAGCCGTGCGCGCCGGGCCCCGCGCCCCACCATTCACCGCCGTTCCAGTAGCCGACGTTATGCCGGCACTCGCCGCCGGGCAGGCACCAGTTGGACACCTCGTACCAGCTCAGACCCGCCGCCGACAGCCGTGCATCGATCAATTCGTAGCGGTGTGCGAGCTCGTCGTTGTCGGGTGCGCTGACCTCACCGCGCCGAACCCGGCGGGCCAGCGCCGTGCCGTCCTCGACCACCAGGGCATACGCCGACACGTGATCGACCTGGGCCTCCACGGCGGCGTCCACCGAGCGCAGCAGATCGTCGTCGGTCTCCCCCGGTGTGCCGTAGATGAGGTCGAGGTTGACGTGCGCGAAGCCTGCCGCCCGGGCATCGCGCGCCGCTTCGAGTGCCCGGCCCGGCGAGTGCACCCGATCCAGCACCGCGAGGACGTGCGGCGCCACCGACTGCATGCCGAGGGAAACCCTGGTGAATCCGGCCGCCCGCCACTGCTCGAACAGCCGCGGTGAGGTGGACTCCGGGTTCGCCTCGGTGGTGACCTCGGCATCGGCGGCCAGGCTGAAGTGAGCGCGCACCGCATCCAGTACGGCAGCCAGACCGGTCCCGCCGAGCAGCGACGGGGTTCCGCCGCCGACGAATACGGTGTCGACCGCCGGAGCCGGTCCGCCGGCGACATTGGAGTCCGGAGCCGGTCCGCCGGCGACATTGGAGTCCGGAGCCGGTCCGCCGGCGACATTGGAGTCCGGAGCCGGTCCGCCGGCGACATTGGAGTCTCGAGCCGGTCCGAGCCGCTGGGCGGCCAATGCCAGCTCGATGCGCATCGCCGCCAGCCAGGCGTCAGGGTTCGCTCCGCCCAACTCGGCGGGCGTATAGGTGTTGAAGTCGCAGTATCCGCAGCGGGCTGCGCAGAACGGAACGTGGATGTAGATGCCGAACGGCCGGCCCGGCGTCGGCGCCAGGTCTGCGAGCCCGGCGGGCACCGTCCGAACGATCATGTACCCAGTCTCCCAGAGCGGACTTTCGCTCACCGTGAGCGCAAATCTCGCCCGGTTATGGCAGTACGGGGTCTCCGTGGCACAATTGAGGGCGTGCCTGCCGCCCGCATCTACACCCACCGCGTATCGCTGGTGGTGCGTCGGCACGTCGACTTCAAGCGCGTCTGTACCTGTTGTTGTCTGCCTTGACGGCCTGATCTACGACCCAGCCCACCCCGAACTTTCAGCTGGCCGCCGGATCTGCGCCGCCGGTCAGCCCACCGGTGAGAAGCGCGGTCCGGCTCCACGAAGGAGCCCCCAACCACATGACCACTGCAAAGCCTGTCAAGCGTCCACGCGGCGAGGGCCAGTGGGCGCTCGGCTACCGCGAGCCGCTCAACCCGAACGAACAGTCCAAGAAAGACGACAACCCGCTCAATGTGCGGGCGCGCATCGAGGACATCTACGCCAAAAACGGTTTCGAGAGCATCGACAAGGGCGACCTCCGCGGCCGTTTCCGCTGGTGGGGGCTGTACACCCAGCGCAAGCCAGGGTATGACGGCAGCTGGACCGGTGACGAGAACACCGACATGCTCGAAGATTCGTACTTCATGCTGCGGGTCCGTTGCGACGGCGGCGCCCTGTCCACCGCGGCGCTGCGCACGCTCGGCGGCATCTCCACCGAGTTCGCCCGCGACACCGCCGACATCTCCGACCGACAGAACATCCAGTACCACTGGATCGAGGTCGAGAACATGCCGGAGATCTGGCGCCGCCTCGACGAGGTCGGCCTGCAGACCACCGAAGCGTGCGGCGACTGCCCCCGCATCGTGCTGGGCTCACCGCTGGCCGGCGAGTCCCTCGACGAGGTGATCGACGGCACCCCGGCGATCGACGAGATCGTCAAGCGCTATATCGGCAAGCCCGAATACTCGAACCTGCCGCGCAAGTTCAAGACCGCGATCTCGGGCCTGCAGGACGTGGTGCACGAGGTCAACGACGTGGCGTTCATCGGTGTCGAGCACCCCGAACACGGCCCCGGGTTCGACCTGTGGGTCGGTGGCGGCCTGTCGACCAACCCGATGCTGGGCCAACGGGTCGGTGCGTGGGTGCCGATCGACGAGGTGCCCGATGTCTGGGAGGGCGTGGTCAGCGTGTTCCGCGACTACGGCTACCGCAGATTGCGGGCCAAGGCGCGGCTGAAGTTCCTGATCAAAGACTGGGGCGTCGAGAAATTCAGGGAAGTCCTCGAGACGGAATACCTGAAGCGGCCACTCATCGACGGTCCCGCGCCGGATCCGTTGACGCGCCCCATGGACCACGTGGGTGTGCAGAAGCTGAAGAACGGGTTGAACGCGGTCGGCGTCGCCCCGATCGCGGGCCGGGTGTCGGGCACCATCCTGTCCCAGGTCGCCGATTTGGCGGAAGCCGCGGGCTCGGATCGCATCCGGTTCACGCCGTATCAGAAGCTGGTCATCCTGGACGTGGCCGACGACAAGCTCGACGCTCTGCGCGACGGGCTGGATGCGCTCGGCCTGCCGTCGACGCCGTCGCACTGGCGCCGCAACCTGATGGCCTGCACCGGCATCGAGTTCTGCAAGCTGTCCTTCGCCGAGACGCGTAAGCGCAGCCAGACGCTGGTCCCGGAACTCGAGAAGCGGCTCGAGGACATCAATGCGCTGCTCGATGTGCCCATCACGGTGAACATCAACGGCTGCCCCAACTCGTGCGCGCGGATTCAGGTGGCCGACATCGGGTTCAAGGGTCAGATGGTCGACGACGGCGATGGACCGGTCGAGGGTTTCCAGGTGCACCTGGGCGGCAGCCTGGGCCTGGACAGCGGGTTCGGCCGCAAGTTGCGCCAGCACAAGGTGCTGTCGAGCGAGCTGGGCGACTACATCGACAGGGTTGTTCGCAATTTTGTGAAACAACGCGAGCATGGTGAGCGTTTCGCTACCTGGGCAGTACGAGCGGACGAGGCGGATTTGCGATGAGCGCTTGCGCGACGAGTGGAGAGCACAGATGACAGACCTTGCTAGTGAGACCGACCTGATCGCGCTGGCGGAGCGCGGTGCGGCGGAACTCGACGGCGCCAGTGCCGATGACCTGCTGCGCTGGACCGACGAGAATTTCGGCGGCAATTACATCGTGGCGTCCAACATGCAGGACGCGGTGCTCGTCGACCTGGCGTCCAAGTTGCGCCCCGGCGTCGACGTGTTGTTCCTCGACACCGGCTACCACTTCGTCGAGACCATCGGTACGCGGGACGCCGTCGAGGCGGTCTACGACATCAATGTGGTCAACGTCACGCCGGAGAACAGCGTGGCCAAGCAGGACGAGTTGTTCGGCAAGAATCTGTTCGCGCGCGAGGCCAGCGAATGCTGCCGGATGCGCAAGGTCGAACCGCTGTCCAAGGCGCTGCGGGGATACTCCGCCTGGGTCACCGGCATCCGCCGGGTCGAGGCGCCCACCCGGGCCAACGCACCACTGATCAGCTGGGACAAGGCATTCGGCCTGGTGAAGATCAACCCGATCGCGGCGTGGTCCGACGAAGATATGCAGAATTACATCGACGCCAACGATGTCCTCGTCAATCCCCTCGTCTTCGAGGGCTATCCGTCGATCGGCTGCGCACCGTGCACGGCCAAGCCCGCCGAGGGCGCCGATCCGCGCAGCGGCCGCTGGGCGGGCCAGACGAAGACGGAATGCGGGCTGCACGCGTCGTGACGCTCGTCTTGGCGGCCCATGGGAGCGTCGACCCGCGATCGGTGGCTGTCACCCATGCGGTGACGGGCCGCATCCGACGGCTGCGGCCATGGCTCGACGTCCGCCCCGCCTTTCTCGAAAAGGCCGGTCCGAATCTGCGCGACGTGCTGGCGGCTCGTCCCGCCGGGGTCGTGGTGCCGTTTCTGTTGGCCGACGCCTATCACGCACGAGTCGACATCCCCGAGATGATCGATGAGTCAGGTGCCCGAGTCGAACAGGCCGAGGTGCTCGGGGAAGATCCCGCCCTGCTGTCGGTGTTGCGGCTGCGGTTGTCCGAGATCGGGGTGTCCCCCGAGATCGGCGGCCTCGGTGTGCTCGTCGTCGCGGTCGGCTCGTCGAACGAGGCCGCGAACGCGCGGACATCCAGCGTGGCGCACGCCCTGAGCGCGGGAACCCGGTGGACGGGCGCCGAAGTCGCATTCGCGACGGGGCCCCAGCCAAATGTCGCCGACGCCGCGGATCGGCTGCGGGCGCGTGGCGCCAGGCATCTGGTGATCGCTCCATGGTTCCTGGCGCACGGAATCATCACCGACCGCGTCGCGGCCTACGCTGCGGCACACGGCATTCCGATGGCAGCCCCGCTGGGCTCGCATAATCTGGTCGCCGCGACCGTCCTGGATCGCTACGACTCGATCGCCGCTGCCTCCATCGCCGCCTGACCGATTCGTGCGCGGCCGAGGCCCGAGCACCATCAGGTTCTGCAGCGCAAGCTCTCATCGGACTCGCGAATCTTGACCCCCGCGTCGCCATCGTGCTAAGCAGTTGCTCAGCACGATGGGCGAAACGCGCCTCACGGGCGATGAGGAAGGTCGACGATGACGACGATGACACTGCAGACGGTTCTCGACGAACTCCGCGAGCGGCCGGGAACGGGTGAGCAGATCTCGGTGATCAATCCGGCGACCGAGGAGCCGATCGTCGAGTTCACCGACTGCGGCGCAGAGGCCGTCAACGAGGCCGTCGCCCGCGCGAAGGCGTCCTTCGAGGCGGGTGTGTGGTCCGAGCTGCCCGGACGCGCACGGGCCAAGGTCATGTGGAAGATCGCCGACCTCATCGACGAACACGCCGACGAGATCGCCCAGCTCGACTCGCTGAACACCGGCATGCCACTGATGCAGGCCACGCTGGGCCTGCCCAACTGCGCCGAATTCTTTCGCTACTACGCCGGCTGGTGTTCGAAGATCAGCGGAACCGCCTTCGACGTGAAGACCGCCGGCATCGCCACGGACACCTGGGTCGATATGCACACCTACACGCTGAAGGAGCCGTACGGCGTTGTGGGCCTGATCTTTCCGTGGAACGGACCCATCTTCAACGCATGCGCCAAGCTCGCCCCCGCGCTCGCAGCGGGCTGCAGCATGGTCGTCAAACCCGCCGAGGAGACCCCGCTGTCGGCCATCCTCCTCAACCGGCTGATCCACGAAGCCGGCGTGCCCGAGGGCGTCGTCAACCTGCTGACCGGCTACGGGCACACCGCAGGAGCGGCCATCACCGCGCACCCCGACGTCGAGAAGGTCGCGTTCACCGGGTCGACCGAGGTCGGCAAGGAAATCGTGCGGGCGTCGGCCGACAACCTGAAGAAGGTCATGCTCGAACTCGGCGGCAAGTCGCCGGTGCTGATCTACGACGACGCCGACCTGAGCAAGGCGATCTTCATGGCGTCGATGGGCATCTTCATCCACTCGGGCCAAGGCTGCGTGTGCGGCTCGCGGATCTTCGTTCAGCGCGGGGTCTATGACCAGGTGGTCGAGGGTATCGCCGGTGTCGCGAACGGCATGAAACTCGGCGGCCCCGACGAGGAGGGCTGCATGAGTGGGCCGCTGATCAGCCAGAAGCAACTCACCCGCGTCATGGGGTTCATCGACGAGGGCAAGTCCGAGGGCGTCGAGGTGGTCACCGGTGGTCACCGGCTGGACCGCAAGGGCTACTTCGTGCACCCGACCGTGCTGACCAACGTCAATCGCGACATGCGGCTGTATCAGCAGGAGATCTTCGGACCGGTGGTCACCGTCCTGCCGTTCGACGACGACGACGAAGCCGTCGCGATGGCCAACGACACCACCTACGGACTGGCCGCCACGGCGTGGACCAACGACCTCAGCCGCGCCCATCGGCTCGGGAAGCGGCTGCAGGCAGGGACCGTAACGATCAACTGCCAGTTGGTGTTCGACCATGCGGTGCCATTCGGCGGCTATCGGCAGTCGGGCTGGGGACACGAGTTCGGCCACGAAGGTATCGACGCCTACCTGAAGACGAAGTCCGTCTGGGCCCAGCTCTAGAATTCCCGCACTTACGGGTGCAATTGATCCGCAACGATGCTTTCGCGCCTACTTGCTGCCTTTTACACCGCTGATGCGGATATCATTCTGTCGTGCCGTTGATCCGTGTTCGTGATGCCGCCGACCTGCTGGGGGTAAGCGACGACACCGTGCGGCGGTGGATCGACGACGGCTCGCTGTCTGCCGTGCATGACGAGTCGGGCCGTAAAGCGATTCCCGGTGAGGCGCTCGCGAAGTTCGCCGTCGAACACTCGGCCGCTGCGCCCAGGGATCGGTTGAGCATCGCCAGTTCGGCACGCAACCGCTTCACGGGTCTGGTCACCAGGGTCGTCGCAGACGGTGTGATGGCTCAGGTCGAGATGAAGTGCGGGCCGTTCACCGTCGTATCCCTGATGAGCTCCGACGCGGCACGCGAGCTCAACCTGGAGCCCGGAAGCGTTGCCGTGGCCGTCGTGAAAGCCACCACCGTGATCGTCGAGACCTCAGGAGAACTGTCGTGACGCCGCTGCGTCGGATCGCCACGGCCACTGCGGTATTGCTCCTCGCGCTCACCGGGTGCGCGACGTCGGACAACGCGTCGTCATCCCCCGGGAGTCAAAAACTGACCGTGTTCGCCGCTGCGTCGCTGGGGAAGTCGTTCGCCGAAATCGGCGAGCAGTTCAGGACTGACAACCCCGGCGCCGACATCGAGTTCTCCTTCGCCGGCTCTTCTGATCTGGTCACGCAGCTGACGCAGGGTGCACCCGCGGACGTCTTCGCCTCTGCGGACACCAAAAACATGGACAAGGCCACTGCAGCCGACCTGTTGGCCGGCGACCCGGTGAACTTCGCCTCCAACACCCTGACCATCGTGACGGCTCCTGGCAACCCCGCGAAGATCGCCTCGTTCCGCGACCTGACTCAACAGGGGCTGTCGGTCGTGGTCTGCGCCCCGCAAGTGCCATGTGGGTCGGCCACTGAAAAGGTCGAGAAGGCCGCCGGCGTACAGCTCAACCCGGTGAGCGAGGAGTCCCAGGTGACCGACGTGCTCGGCAAGGTGACGAGCGGCCAGGCGGACGCCGGACTGGTCTACGTCACCGATGCCCGAGGAGCCGGCGAAAAGGTCACCGCGGTGGCGTTTCCCGAGTCCGCCGACGCCGTCAACGTCTACCCGATCGGCGTTCTCGAGCAGTCCAAGAATCGGGACCTCGCAACCAAGTTCGTCGATGCCGTCACCGGCGAGCAGGGCCAGAAGATACTGACCGCAGCGGGGTTCGCGAGGCCCTGAACGCCTCGGCCGGGTGCAGAACATGCCACGATATGGCATGACCAGTGCCCGGCCCACCACCGCTGACGTGGCGCGGCTGGCGAACGTCTCGACGGCCACTGTCAGCTACGTCCTGAACGACGTCGAGGGTCACCGGATCTCTGCGCGGACCCGCGACGCCGTGTACCGCGCGGCCCGGCAGTTGGGATATCGGCCCAACCTCGCGGCGCGCAATCTGGCCCGGGGCAAAAGCGGTGCGGTGCTCTACGTCGTGCCACGAGTCGCCGTCGGAGACATGCCATTACAGGCAGGCAGCCGGATGACGACCGAACTGACACGGGTGGGGCTGCTTCAGGTCCAGATCTTCGAGACCGAGGACGACCGCCACATCGTCGATGCGATCGAGAACATCGATCCCGTGGCCGTCACGAGCCTGTTCCCGTTGCCCGAGCGAGTCGTGGACGCCATGAGGAACGCGAAAATCCCGCATATCGAAATCGGACAGCTCCCCGCGCTCGGTAACCCCCCAGAGTCGGTCGGGCAGATGCGAATCGACCATCTGGTCGCGCGCGGCCACCGCGAGATCGCTTTCGCCTGTGCCGGTGTGAAGAGGTGGCGCGCACTGGGCAACTACTGGCTCGGCGGCGTCGTGGCGGCGGCCGAAGCCAACCAGCTTCCGCCCGTCCGTGTCGGCGACATCACCCAGGACAACGTCGTCGAGGTCGTAACCTCCTGGGCGCGTGAGGGTGTCACCGCGGTGTGCGCGCAGAGCGACGAGGTGGCGTGCCTGGTTCTGTACGGAATCAGGGAGGCCGGGCTGGTGTGCCCGGATGACCTGGCCGTGATCGGCGTCGACGCCGCGCCCATCGGCGCGCTGAGTTCGCCGCCCTTGACGACCGTCGAGTTCAACCCGACCGCGGTGGCCGACGTCGCGGTCGCCGCATTGCTCACCGAACTGAAGTATCCGTCGCCCCCACCACCGCAACCGGCGGAGATCACTCGCCTGATCGTGCGGGCATCGACCTAGTGGTTGATGTATACCGCCTTGGTGTTGAAGTACTCTTCGATGCCCTTGCGGCCACGCTCGCCACCCCAGCCCGACTGCTTATGGCCACAGATGGGCATCGCGGGATCCATCGCGATTGCGCAGTTCACCCAGATTTGGCCTGCGCGAAGTTCATTCGCCATACGGTGGGCGCGGCCGAGGTTCTCGGTCCAGAAGGCCGCGGCGAGCCCGTAGTCGGTGTCGTTGGCGGCGGCGAGCGCCTCCTCCTCTTCGTCGAACGGGATCACAGACCCGACCGGCCCAAAGATTTCCTCGCGGATGAGCCGCATGTCGGGTGTGGTGTTGGTGACGATCGTCGCCTCGTAGAAGTAGCCTTCGCGGTCCATCGCCTTGCCGCCGGTCACCACCTGCGCGCCGGCGGCCACGCCGTCGCTCACGATCCCTTGCACGCGCTGGCGCTGCTTCTCGCTGATCAGCGGCCCGATGACCGAGTTGGGATCAGCGCTGCCGCCCATGGGGATCATCTTGGCCAAGCCGGCAAGGCCGTCGACAACCTGTTCGTAGATGCCGCGCTGGACGTAGATGCGCGAGGTGCAGCAGCAGTTCTGTCCCGAGCCCGCTAGAAGGCCCATGCCGCCCATCATGATCGCCTTGTCGAGATTGGCGTCGTCGAAGATGATCAGCGGTGACTTGCCGCCGAGCTCGAGGGTGAGGCGCTTGAGGTTGCCTGCGGCCGCCGCGACGATCAGTCGTCCGACCTCGGTAGACCCGGTGAACGAAATCTTGTCGACGTCCGGATGGGCGGTGAGCGCCGCCCCCGTGGTCTCGCCATAGCCGGTGATGACGTTCAGGACGCCGTCGGGCAGACCGGCCTCGCGGAAGATCTCCTCGAGTCTCAGGGCGGTAAGGGGTGTCTCCTCGGCGGGCTTGAGGACAGCGCTGCAACCCGCCGCGAGGGCGGGCGCGACCTTGAGCATCGCGACGAAGAACGGTCCGTTCCAGGGGATGATCAGGCCGACGACGCCGATCGGCTCGAGCTGCGTGAAGTTGTGAAGGGTGTCATACATGCCGCTTCCGGCCACGACCTCCGAGACGACATTGCTCGATTCGCCGTGGATCTTGCCGACCCAGCCGGCGTAGTACGTCAGAATTCCGTTTGCCACCGTAATGATGTGACGCGCGGCCGCCACGTTCATGCCGTTGTCACGGCCCTCGATCTCCGCGAGTTCGTCGGTGCGCTCCTTGATGATGGCCGCGGCGCGGAAGAGCACGTCGGCGCGGTGCGCAGCGGGCAGCTTGCGCCAGATGCCCGACTCGAAGGTCTCGCGGGCCCTGGCCACCGCCGCGTCGACGATCGCCTGGTCGGAATCGACGACCTCGGCGATCTGCTCTTCGGTGGACGGGTTGAAGACGGGAATGGTGATACTCAAGGCCGTTCATCCTTTCGCCGAACAAGAAAAACCCAGCTCACGCTGAGATTAAGCGCATAACCAAATCAGATTAAGCCGTCGCGCGAGCCGATGTCCAGCAGGCTTCCCTCGTTGCGAGGGTTCTTCCCACCGCCCGTCTGCACGGCCGAACGTCAGGCGTTGGTGAGCGATTCGTCCTCGTCGGCTTCGTCGGGCGCCGGAAATTCAGTGCCGTCGGGTAGTTCGGGTACCCGGGTGGCACGCACGTACACCGTGTCACCCTCCTTGAGCCCGAGTGCTTCGGCGTCGCCACGGGTGATCTGCGCGGTGAACGGGGTCCTGTCCGCTGCATTGGTGAGTTCGACACGAACCTCGAAGCCCAGCATGACGATTCGATCGATGGTGGCTCGCAATACTCCGGTGGCCTGGACTGAATCGTCATCGCTGGCGATCGCCATATCCGGATTACGACCGACGCGGATGTCGTGTGGCCGGACCAGGCTTCCGTTCAGCGACGACACCGCGCCAAGAAATGACATCACGAACGCGTTGGCCGGTTTGTCGTAGACGTCGGTGGGAGAACCGATCTGCTCGATACGCCCCTTGTTCAGCACCGCGATCCGGTCGGCGACGTCCAGCGCTTCGGACTGGTCGTGGGTGACCAGCACGGTGGTGACGTGCACCTCGTCATGCAGCCGCCGCAGCCACGCCCGCAGATCTTCACGGACCTTGGCGTCCAGCGCTCCGAAGGGCTCATCGAGAAGCAGCACCTCGGGGTCCACAGCCAGTGCGCGCGCCAGGGCCATCCGCTGGCGCTGCCCACCGGAGAGTTGGTTCGGATAGCGGGTCTGGAATCCGGCCAGGCCCACCACCTCGAGGAGGTTGTCCACCTTCTCCTTGATTTCCGCCTTCGACCGCTTACGGATCTTCAGGCCGAACGCGACGTTGTCGCGCACGCTGAGGTGTTTGAACGCGGCATAGTGCTGGAACACGAACCCGATGCCGCGCCGCTGCGGCGGAATCGTCGTCACGTCACGGCCATTGATGGTGACCGTGCCGGTGTCGGGCAGATCAAGACCGGCGATGGCGCGCAGCAACGTGGACTTCCCGGATCCACTGGGACCCAGTAGCGCGGTCAGCGAGCCGGACGGCACCTCGAAGTCCACGTTGTCCAGTGCCGCGAAGTCGCCATAGCGTTTGTTGGCGCCCCGCACGGCGATCGCGTTCGTCATATCAACGTCTCCTCGGGCCTAATCGGTTGTCTTCTCGCGACGGGAGTCGAGGACCACCTGAGCGATCAGCACAACCACCGCCACCGCCATCAGCAGCGTCGATATCGTGTACGCACCGTATTCGGCGCCGCGGGCATGGCGGTCCGATACCAGCAGCGTCAATGTCTGGGACGTGCCCGGCAGGTTGGACGAGACCATGATCACCGCGCCGTACTCGCCCAACGTACGGGCGATGGTCAACACCACGCCGTACATCAGACCCCACTTGATCGACGGCAACGTAATCCGCCAGAACGTCTGCCACCCACTGGATCCCAACGTGGAGGCGGCTTCCTCCTGGTCGGTGCCCAACTCGTGCAGCACCGGTTCGACCTCGCGGATCACGAACGGCACCGTGACGAAGATGCTGGCGAGCACGATGCCGGTGAAGCCGAAAATGATCTTGATACCGAAGTCGTCGTCGAGGAAGCCGAACACGCCGTCCGCGCCCCACAACAGGATCAGCGCCACGCCGACGACCACCGGTGAGACCGCGAACGGCAGGTCGATCACCGCCTGCAGCAGGCTCTTGCCGCGGAACCGGTTGCGCGCCAACACCAACGCGGTGGGGACGCCGAAGATCACGTTGAGCGGAACCACGATGGCGACTACCAGCAGCGAAAGCTGGAGCGCCGAAATGGCCGCCGGCGTGGTGATCGACTCGAAGAAGGCCCCTACGCCCGGCGTGAAGGTGCGCATGAGGATCAGCCCGACCGGGACGACCAGCAGCACCACCAGATACGCGAGAGCCACGTAGCGCAGCAGGTAGCGCGTCGCGCGGGAGAGGATCACGCCGCCAGCTCCTCGCGTTTGGCCGCTCGCGATCCGATCGTACGCAGGATGAAGAGGACGACGAACGAAATCGACAGCAGCACAATGGATACGGCGGCAGCGCCGGTTCGGTCGTCGAATTCGATCAATTGGCGGATGTACTGCGAAGACACCTCGGTCTCCCCTGGCACCGCACCGCCGATGAGCACCACGGAACCGTACTCACCGATGGCTCGGGAAAAGGCCAGGCCTGCACCGGACAGCAACGACGGCAGCAGCGCAGGAAGGATCACCAACCGGAAAATGGTGAAGTTGTCGGCACCCAGCGACGCGGCGGCCTCCTCGACCTCCCGGTCCACCTCCAGCAATACCGGCTGCACCGAGCGCACCACGAACGGCAGGGTGACGAACAGCAACGCGATCGCCACGCCCCACTTGGTGTGCTGGATGTGGATTCCAACCGGACTGTTCGGGCCATAGAGCGCAAGCATCACCAGGCTTGCGACGATGGTCGGCAGCGCGAAGGGCAGGTCGATCATCGCGTCCACGAACCGCTTTCCTCTGAAGTCGTCGCGGGTGAGCACCCATGCGACGAGCAGACCGAAGAAGGCGTTGATCACCGCGACGGCGACCGAGATCGTCAGCGTGACCTGGAACGACTCGAGGGCGGCGTTGGAGGTGACCGCCTGCCAGAACGCGGTCCACCCGCCGCCCGCGGACTGCCAGACGATCGCGGCGAGTGGCAGCAGCACGATGACCGACAGCCAGGTCGTCGCGACGCCCACGCGCAGCTTCGTACTCCCGTACCGGCTGGTGAAGAAGCCGCGGGGCGGCCCGCCTGGACCGTTGCCTGCGGGTTTCGGCCGGGTCGCCTCGTCGTCAAGAGCAGCTGTCATCCGGTCGCCTGTTTGTAGATCTTGGTGATCGACCCATTCTCCTTGTCGAACAACGCCGGGTCCACGGCGTCCCAGCCCCCCAGGTCGTCGATCGTCCACAGCGTCTCCGGGGTCGGGAAGTCGGTCGCAAAGTCCTCGGCGACAGCGGGGTCGACCGGCCGGAAACCGGCCTGGGCCCAGATCTTCTGGCCCTCGGGCGTGAATAGGAAGTTCTTCAGCGCGTTGGCCTGCTTTTGGTGTTGTGACGACGACACCACTGCCACGGGGTTCTCGATCTTGAACGTCTGCGGCGGGTTGACGTGTTCGACCGGCTTCCCCTGGCGCTCGATGTTGATCGCCTCGTTCTCGTAGCTCAGCAGCACGTCACCGGTGCCCTGCAAGAACAGGTCGGTGGCCTCCCGCCCGGACGACGGCCTGGTCCGGATGTGCTCGCTGACCAGCTTGTTGACGAAGTCCAGACCGGCCTGCGAATTCTGGCCACCGTTGCTCTTGGCGGCATACGGCGCCAGCAGGTTCCACTTGGCCGACCCCGAACTCAGCGGACTCGGGCTGACCACTTCGAGCCCCGGCTGCAGCAGGTCATCCCAGTCCTTGATGTTCTTCGGGTTGCCCTCGCGGACGACCAGGGAAACCACCGACCCGAACGGCACGCCCTGCGTGGCATCTGCATTCCAGTCCTTGGCCACCTTGTCGGCCTTCACCAGGCGGGCGATGTCGGGTTCGACCGAGAAGTTCACCAGGTCCGCAGGCTTGCCGTCGACGACGGCGCGCGACTGGTCACCGGAAGCACCGTAGGAGGTGGTGACCGCGACGCCCTTGCCTTCCTCAGAGGCGGTGAACGCGGGAATGATCTTGCTCCAGCCCGGTTCCGGAACGGCGTAGGCGACCACTGTCAGTGTGGTTTCCGCGCCACCTTGACTGCCGTCGCTACCCACGACGTCGCTGGATCCTCCGCCGCAGGCGGCGAGGATAGTGGCGCTCGCGGTGACTACGGCGGCGAGTCGCCAGGACTTGTGAATTGTTGGCACGTGAGGACCTTTCCATGTGGGGGACTTGGGGGAACCCCGTCACGACGGCAAGGCAGCGGATCGATACCTGGGCATAGGTCAGCCGCTACCGACACCAAACCGCGAACGGGTATGGAGTCAGCAACAACAACAGACATCAGCGACAGCGGTGAAACCCACGGCGATGAGGGCCAAGATGTGGCCGCTCTTGTTGCCGGTTGCCGTTCGCATGGCGCGAAGAATAACAGAGGTGGCGTGCACGGTTGCGTTCAGCGTCAGCCGACTTGCCGGGTAAGCACCCACATGACAAGCACCAGGACCACGAGGATGACCAGCACCAACGTCACCCTCGACCGTGGCATACCGCCGCTCATGGTCTGTGTTCCCCTGCCCTACGGGCGTGGGCCCACTTCGCGCAAGCGCTCATCGAGGGTCCACGTCTTCGTCGTCGTGCCGAACCCTGCGCAAGACGCGTATCCCGTTGCCCAGCGCGCCGTCGAGCACCACGGCGACTCCGTACGCCAGGGCCATCACGACCGGCATCACCACCGCGGTCTGGGCGATGAACGGCAGCCCGGAGAGCCACAGCTCGACACCGTCCCACCAACTGAGAAAGCCGCCCACCCGGCCAGACTATTCGAGCCCGTCATGCGGGTGACGCACGCACGGGCGGAACCGCGCTCGCTTTCAGGTTGATCTGCGAGGATGGCCGCGTGCCGCCCGACGAGGAGAAAGCCACCTGCATCGTCGCCGGCGGGGGTCCCGCGGGGATCATGCTCGGACTACTGCTGGCCCGCGCGGGCGTGGACGTCACGGTCATGGAGAAACACGCCGACTTCCTGCGCGACTTCCGCGGCGACACCGTGCATGCCAGCACCCTGCGCCTGCTCGACGAGTTGGGACTGGCATCCGAATTCGCCCGAATGCCGCACCGCGAGATCGACACCCTGACCATGACCGTCCAGGGCACCGAGGTGAGCATCGACCTGAGTCGAATCCCGGGTCCGCACAAGTACATTGCGCTCGTACCGCAGTGGGATTTCCTCGAACTGCTGGCCGCGGCCGCCGAGAAGGAGCCGACGTTCCGGCTGCTACGCAGCACCGAGGTGCTCGGGCCGATAGTTCAGACGCGGTCGCGGAAAGAGACCGTGGTCGGAGTCCGTTATCGCGGCGCCGACGGCGAGGTACGCGAGATGCGCGCGGCGCTCACGGTCGCGTGCGATGGGCGCTCGTCGACGCTGCGCAGTGAGATGGGTCTGCAACCGAGAAGTTTCGGCGCACCGATGGATGTGTGGTGGTTCCGGCTCCCCCGCGAGGCCGACGACCCACCCGGCCTGGCCGGTGTCCTGGGCGCCGGGGCGGCGCAGATCGCCATCGATCGCGGCGACTACTACCAGTGCGCGTACGTGATCCCCAAGGGCCGCGACGCCCAGTTGCGCGCGCAGGGAATCGGGGCACTGCGCCGCGGCGTAGTGGCCCTGGCGCCGTAGCTGGCCGACCACATCGAAGCGTTGACATCGTTCGACGACGTCAAGCTGCTCGACGTGCAGCTCAACCGTCTGCGGCGGTGGTACACCAACGGCCTGTTGCTGATCGGCGATGCCGCGCATGCGATGTCGCCCGTTGGCGGGGTCGGGATCAACCTGGCCGTCGCCGATGCCGTCGCGGCGGCCCGGGTGCTTGCAGGCCCACTCCGTGACGGCACCGTCTCTACCAGGCAGTTGGCCCGCGTCCAGGCCAGACGCTGGCTGCCTGCTGCGCTGATCCAGGCTGTGCAGCGCGTGGTGCACAGTCGGGTGATCGCGGTGGCCGTGACGTCGACGGAGAAGGCGAAACCGCCGCTGCTGGTCCGTATCGCGGCGCGGGTCCGGCCGCTGCGCACCGCCGCCGGGTACGGAATCGCGATCGGCCCGCTGCCCGAACACGTGCCGGAGTTTGCCCGGCGTTGATCGCTCGACGGCGCGACACACGCGCGATAAGTAGACGCCAGGCACATCGGCGGTCGATGATGTGCGAATGGTTCTGCAAGAAAGCGAGGCCCCCCGCGGGCCATCAAAAATCGACTACGACGCCCCGTTGACGGTGACCGCACCGGTGCCGTACACCTCCGGCGGGTCGTTGCGGAACCCTTTCCCGCCGATCGCGGATTACGCGTTCCTGTCGGACTGCGAAACCACGTGCCTGATCTCGTCGGCCGGTTCGGTCGAATGGATGTGCATCCCGCGGCCCGACTCCCCCAGCGTGTTCGGCGCCATCCTGGACCGCCGCGCGGGGCATTTCCGCCTCGCGCCGTACGGGGTGACGGTTCCTGCCGCACGCCGCTACCTGCCGGGCAGCCTGATCCTGGAAACCACCTGGCAGACGCCCACCGGCTGGATGATCGTGCGCGACGCGTTGGTCATGGGTCCCTGGCATGACCTCGAGACGCGGTCGCGCACGCACCGGCGCACCCCGATGGACTGGGACGCCGAGCACATCCTTCTGCGCACCGTCCGATGTGTGAGCGGCACTGTCGAGTTGGTGATGAACTGCGAGCCGGCGTTCGACTACCACCGCACCCAGGCGACGTGGGAGTACTCCGCGCAGGCGTACGGCGAGGCGATCGCGCGGGCCAGTCGCGACCCCGACGCGCATCCCACGGTGCGCCTGACCTCCAACCTGCGGCTGGGGCTGGAAGGCCACGAGGCCCGCGCCCGCACCCGGATGAAGGAGGGCGACAACGCTTTCGTCGCATTGAGTTGGTCCAAGCACCCCGCCCCGCAGACGTATGACGAGGCCGCCGACAAGATGTGGGCGACCAGCGAGTGCTGGCGGCAGTGGATCAACATCGGCGAATTCCCGGATCATCCCTGGCGGGCCTATCTGCAGCGCAGCGCGTTGACGCTCAAGGGCCTGACGTATTCGCCGACCGGCGCCCTGCTCGCCGCGCCGACCACCTCGTTGCCGGAAACCCCTCAGGGCGAACGCAACTGGGACTACCGCTACGCCTGGGTGCGCGACTCGACGTTCGCGTTGTGGGGCCTGTACACGCTGGGCCTGGACCGGGAGGCCGACGACTTCTTCGCGTTCATCGCCGATGTTTCCGGTGCCAACAACGGTGAGCGCCACCCACTTCAGGTGATGTACGCGGTCGGCGGCGAACGCAGCCTCGTCGAGGAGGAACTCAACCACCTGTCCGGCTACGACAACGCCCGTCCCGTGCGGATCGGCAACGGCGCCTACAACCAGATGCAACACGACATCTGGGGCACCATGCTGGATTCGGTGTATTTGCACGCCAAGTCACGAGAACAGATCTCCGACACCCTGTGGCCGGTGCTCAAGCAACAGGTCGAGGAAGCCATCAAACACTGGAAGGAACCCGACCGCGGCATCTGGGAGGTGCGCGGCGAGCCGCAGCACTTCACGTCCAGCAAGATCATGTGCTGGGTCGCCCTTGACCGCGGCTCCAAGCTCGCCGAGCTGCAGGGCGAGAAGTCTTACGCGCAGCAGTGGCGCGCAATCGCCGAGGAGATCAAGGCCGACATCCTCAGTAAGGGCGTGGACTCGCGCGGCGTGTTCACCCAGCGCTACGGCGACGACGCACTCGACGCCTCGCTGCTGCTGGCGGTGCTGACGCGGTTCCTGCCCGCCGACGATCCACGCGTGCGCGCGACCGTTCTGGCGATCGCCGACGAACTGACCGAGGACGGGTTGGTGCTGCGGTACCGCGTCGAGGAGACGGACGACGGGCTGTCCGGCGAGGAGGGCACGTTCACGATCTGCTCGTTCTGGCTGGTGTCGGCGCTGGTCGAGATCGGCGAGATCCATCGCGCCAAGCACCTGTGCGAACGGCTGTTGTCGTTCGCGAGTCCGCTACATCTTTACGCCGAGGAGATCGAGCCAAGGACCGGAAGGCATCTGGGCAACTTCCCGCAGGCGTTCACCCATCTGGCGTTGATCAATGCCGTCGTGCACGTGATTCGCGCCGAGGAGGAGGCCGACAGCTCCGGGGTCTTCGTCCCGGCTAACGCGCCGTCGTAGTCAGCCGAAGGCGGTCTTGACGGGACTCGGTATGTCCCGTTGGATTCCCCAGCGCAGCAGCAGATTCCGGCTGTCGCCGAAACCGGCCGATAACTACTTCTTGGCGGCATTGGCCGCCACGTCGTTCACGATGGCCGCCGCCTCGTCACCCGGGGAGTAGCTGCACGCCCACACCTCGACCGTGATGTTCGACACCGGCGACAGCGCATGCTGACATGCCCACCCTGCGGCGTCCTTTTGACTCGTGACCTGGGTGATCAGCGAGTCTTCGGCGTTGAAGTCGTCGATCTTCCAGTCGTACGTGGTGCCGTCGGAGTCCACCGAAATCGTGTAGTTGGAGCACTCATCCCACATGGCCTTGGACTTGTCGAAGAACGCCTGCGCCTTGTCAGCCGACGGATACAACACGACGGTCTGCTCGACCCAGTGGTCGTTGTCGTCGCCTTCTTCACGCGAGATCTGGTCCAGCACCGCGGTAAAGCCGCTTCCCGCGTACACCGGCTCCTCGGCTCCGTAGATCGCGCCCAGGCACCCTGGGTCCGAAACATCCGCGGAATGGTCGGTCATCTCGTCCAGCTCGCTGGTGACCTCCATCGTCGACGAACCCATGATCGCGTTGATCTCACCGATCGACAGCAACACGTCGTCGAGTTGCGACTCGTCCAGCGGCGGCACATCGCCCGGTCCGGCGTTCTGTCCGCGCGTCGCGGTGCCCGAAACAGTGCTCACACAGCCGGTGAGCAGGACGGATGCTGTGATCACGGCAACCACGGCGCATGCCCGGGTCGCCGTACCGATATAGGTCACCGCGCTATTGTGACCGACTCTCGGCGAATACGTGCACCACCCGCGAATTCCGGGTCGCCGCAGCGCTACGC
This sequence comes from uncultured Actinomycetota bacterium, assembly GCA_963843135.1. GTDB lineage: Bacteria > Actinomycetota > Actinomycetes > Mycobacteriales > Mycobacteriaceae > Mycobacterium. The sequence goes on along the minus strand of CAWJJA010000006.1, from coordinate 452,133 downwards.
GGCGCCGACCTTCTGCAGCATCAGGCTGGCGACCTCCGAAGCCCCACGCGGGCCGCCAAGACCGTTGACATCGGTAACCTCCACGTCCACAACACAATCCGCCGCAACCCCGAGCGCACGTTGGGTCATCGAACCGGAGTCGTGCATCACCATTGCCGAAACCGTGTGCCCGTCGACGGTGACGTCGGTGATTCTGCTCGTCCCCTGCGCGCCGTGCTCGGGTTGGTTCAACACCAGCGTCTGCCCGTTGCAGCGATGCCACTTGTCGGCCAAGGCGGCGAAGAACGCCTGCGCGTCAGCCGCAGAGGCGAATTGCACCACCCCGAAGAACCCCGACACCGGTGGCCCGTCGAAGGATCCGCCCGCCCACGACTGACTCGCCACCGATTGCACCGGGCCCGCGTCGTAGACGACCCGCTGCAGCCGGTATGTCGGGCTGACGCAGTCCGCAGGCGTCGCATCCGTTCTGCCGACGCTTGCCAGCAGCACGTCGGGGCCGCCCTGCACGAACTGCCCCATCAAGCCGGCGGAGCCCAGGACGCCGGTCAATTCCTCCTGGGTGGGCAGAATCCGGTTCAGCGCGCGTGCCGGGGAAGGCTGGACGGCTTCGGCGATGTGGACAGTGGGTCGCGCATCGCCGACCGGCGCACCGCATGCGGCCAGCACGACGCACGCGCTCAACGCACCCACTGTGAGAGCCGTTGAGCGCATCAGGACCTACTTCTTCGTCTTGTCTGCCGGGGCATCGGTGGACAGCGCCGCGACGAATGCCTCCTGAGGCACCTCGACCCGACCTATGGTCTTCATTCGCTTCTTGCCCTCTTTTTGTTTCTCGAGCAGCTTGCGCTTACGTGTGATGTCGCCGCCGTAGCACTTCGATAGCACGTCTTTGCGGATCGCGCGGATGTTTTCGCGAGCAATGATTTTCGAACCGATTGCCGCCTGCACCGGAACTTCGAACTGCTGACGCGGAATCAGCTGCCTGAGTTTCGTCGTCATCTTGTTGCCATAGGCGAACGCCGAGTCCTTGTGCACGATCGCGCTGAAGGCGTCAACCGCCTCGCCCTGCAACAGAATGTCGACCTTGACGAGATCCGCTTCCTGCTCGCCGGCCTCTTCGTAATCGAGGCTGGCGTAGCCGCGGGTGCGCGACTTCAGCATGTCGAAGAAGTCAAAGATGATCTCCCCCAACGGCATTGTGTAGCGCAGCTCAACCCGCTCCGGCGAGAGATAGTCCATACCACCGAGTTCGCCGCGTCGCGACTGGCACAGCTCCATGATCGTTCCGATGAATTCGCTCGGCGCGATGATCGTCACTTTCACGACGGGTTCGTACACCGTGCGGACTTTGCCCTCAGGCCAGTCCGACGGGTTGGTGACGACGATCCCTGAACCGCCCGGCTCCGTTTCCTCTGTTACAACCCGGTACACGACGTTGGGTGAGGTCGATATCAAATCGAGATCAAACTCGCGCTCGAGGCGCTCCCGGGAGATCTCCATGTGCAGCAGCCCGAGGAAGCCGCAGCGGAACCCGAATCCCAGCGCCACCGAGGTCTCCGGCTCCCACGACAGCGCGGCGTCGTTGAGCTGCAGCCGCTCCAGCGCGTCGCGCAGATCCGGATAGTCCGATCCGTCCACCGGATAGAGCCCGGAGTAGACCATCGGCCGCGGTTCGCGATACCCGGTCAGCGGGTCGGATGCGCCGTTGCGCGCGCTCGTCACGGTGTCGCCGACCTTGGACTGGCGCACATCCTTCACGCCGGTGATCAGGTAGCCGACCTCCCCCACGCCGAGACCGTCGGACGGCTTGGGTTCCGGTGAGACGATGCCCACTTCGAGCAGCTCGTGGGTGGTCCCGGTGGACATCATCTTGATGCGTTCACGCGGGACGATCTTGCCGTCCACCACGCGCACGTACGTCACCACACCGCGATAGGTGTCGTACACCGAGTCGAAGATCATCGCTCGGGCCGGGGCGTCGGAATCGCCCGTCGGTGAGGGCACCTCGCGGACGACATGGTCGAGCAGTTCGGCGACGCCGTCGCCCGTCTTCCCCGACACCCGCAGCACGTCGGAGGGCTCACAACCGATGATGTGGGCGATCTCGGCGGCGTAGCGGTCCGGGTCGGCGGCGGGCAGGTCGATCTTGTTGAGCACCGGGATGATGTGTAGATCGCGGTCCAGCGCCAGATAGAGGTTGGCCAGCGTCTGCGCCTCGATACCCTGAGCGGCGTCCACCAGCAGCACCGCGCCCTCGCACGCCTCCAGCGCCCGCGACACCTCGTAGGTGAAGTCGACGTGGCCCGGGGTGTCGATCAGGTGGAGAACATAATCGCCGGCGTCGACCCCTTCTTTCACTGTCCACGGCAGCCGGACATTCTGCGCCTTGATGGTGATGCCGCGCTCGCGCTCGATGTCCATCCGGTCGAGGTACTGGGCACGCATATCGCGATCGGCGACCACACCGGTGAGTTGCAGCATTCGGTCGGCCAACGTCGACTTGCCGTGATCGATATGGGCGATGATGCAGAAGTTCCGAATCTGCGCCGGCGCGGTGAAGGTCTTGTCGGCGAAACTGCTGATGGGAATCTCCTGGTGAGCCGGGTGGTATGCCAGACCAGGGTATCGAGCTAGGCCCCCGGCGACACAATCGTGGGAACGGGGCTTCGCTTAAGCTCGTCAATATGGCTCCGCCGTGGAAGACCTTCCAGCGGTTCGCGGAGAACCTGGTGTTCAACGAGGCGCCGAAGTTCATCCGTCAACAGCTGCAATCCGACACCGTGACGCGCGGTATCCAGCAGGGCATCAAGCTGGGAATCGACGTCATCGTCGGCGCCCCCGCCGAGGAAACCCGCGCGATCACCGCGGGCCGTCCGGTGACCCAGAACTTCGTCCCGACCGCTCATCGGGCCCGCAAGGTGGTCTACGCGCCCGATCTGGACGGCCGCGCGGACCCGGGAGAGATCGTGTGGACCTGGGTCGTCTACGAAGACGATCCGTCCAAGGGTAAGGACCGGCCGGTCCTGGTCGTGGGGCGCGACCAGTCCGTATTGCTCGGTCTCATGCTGTCCAGCCAGGACCATCACCGCGAAGACCCGAACTGGGTAGGCATCGGCAGCGGCAGTTGGGACTACGAGAGCAGAGCCAGCTGGGTGCGGCTGGACCGGGTGCTCGACGTGCCTGAAGAGGGCATTCGTCGCGAGGGAGCGATTCTCGAGCGGGAGACGTTCGACGTGGTCGCCACACGGCTGCGCACCGAATACTCCTGGAGCTAACGCGGCTCCCGCCACATGGGCCACATCGTGGGACCACCGTCGGGCAGCGTCATCTCACCCGTCACCTCGAAACCGAACCGCAGATAGTACGACTCGTTTTTCGGGTTGCTGTTCTCGAGGTACGCGGGCACGCGTTCGGCGTCGCAGCGGTCCAGGCGTGAGCGCATCAGCGCCTGGCCGAAACCCGTTCCCCGCACGGCTGGATCGCTGCCGATGAGCATCAGGTACCAGTGCGGCTCTTCGGGGTGGTTTTCTTCCATGAGTTCCTGCAACCGCATGCTTGCCGATACGCGAGACCGCAGTGACCACAGCATCATGGGCGCCATGCGCAGCTCTTCGAGCCGTGACGCCTTGCGCAGCCCCGGCGGGTCCCACAGGGTCGCCGCGCCGACATCGCCGTCGCGCCTGCCCACCTCCGATCCGCCGCGCGGCAGGAAGTGATGGCGTGCCAGCCCGGTGAACGCCCGGGTCAGCGCCTTGAGCCGGGTCCGGCTGTCGGGCAGCATCCACGATGTCACCGGATCGTCGTAGAACGCACGCGCCAGCACGGTGCCGATCTGGCGCGCATCGCGCCGCTGCGCGGATTCGACCCGGAAATCAGCCACGGGTGATGTAGGCCTGCAGTTGCTCCTGTTGAGTTTCGAGCTCTTCCATCCGCGTCTTCACCACGTCGCCGATGCTCACGATTCCGGTGAGCCGGCCGTCTTCCATCACCGGGATGTGCCGTACCCGCTTCGTGGTCATCAGCGCGCTGAGACTGTCAACGGTGTCGGTCGGGGTGCACGTCGCCACAAACGTGGTCATGATCTCGGACACCGGCAGCCGCAGCAGGTCGGCGCCACGCTGCTGCAGGGCCCGCACGACGTCGCGCTCGGAGACGATGCCGATCACACCGTCGGGCGAGACCACCACCATCGCACCGATGTTGTGTACCGAAAGCTCGGTGAGCAGCCCGGACACCGATGTCTCGGGGGTGATGGTCACCACCGACGCACCCTTGTTCCGCAATACGTCCGCGATCCGCATCGTTTCCTCCGCTCGTGATCTGCCTCACATCAGGCTAGGTCCGAGTCGCGTCGCGCGAAAGCTTTTGGCATCCGTGTCCCAAAAGGTGTCCAAAGCGTCGTGGGAGGAATAGAAACGTAGTAGTCGTCGCTGGACCTCCTTTTCTTTCGGTCTCGTCGTTCGACCCTTGATGCGAAAGGAAGGCACATGGCAGCAGACAATTCCGTGCCCACCGTCAAATTGGGCGACGAACTACAGGTCAGCGCAATCGGTTTCGGCGCTATGGCGCTCACTCCGGTGTACGGCGAGGTGGACGACGCAGAGTCGCTGGCCACGCTGCACCGCTGCCTGGATCTGGGTGTCACCTTCATCGACACCGCCAACATCTACGGCAACGGGAACAACGAACGGCTGATCTCCGGTCTCCTGGCCGATCGTCGCGACGAGGTCACCCTGGCCACGAAATTCGGTATCACCGGCAATCCGGCCGACCGCGCGGCGCCCGGACTCGTCGCCCGCGGTGACGCCGCCTACGTCCGCCAGTGCATCGACGAGAGCCTGCAGCGGCTGCAGACCGACGTCGTCGACCTCTACTACATGCACCGTCGCGACACGAATGTGCCAATCGAGGAAACGGTGGGCGCCATGGCGGAACTGGTGGCCGCGGGCAAGGTCCGCCACCTCGGGTTATCGGAGGTGACAGCCGACGAGCTGCGGGCGGCCGTCGCGGTGCATCCGATCGCGGCGGTGCAGAGTGAGTGGTCGATCTGGAGCCGTGATGTCGAGGCCCAAGTCGTACCGGCCGCCGCCGAACTCGGTGTCGGGTTCGTACCCTATTCGCCGCTGGGCCGCGGCTTCCTCACCGGAACCATCAGCTCCATCGACGACCTGCCGTCGACGGATTTCCGTCGCACCATGCCCCGGTTCCGCGAGGGTGCACTGGACGCCAACCTGGCGGTCGTCGAACTCGTGAAGTCGGTGGCCGCACAACAGGGCGCAACGCCGGCCCAGGTGGCGCTTGCCTGGCTACGGCACCGCGCCGCGTCGTTGGGCGTGGCCGCCGTACCGATCCCGGGTACCCGGCGGGCGGCCCGCGTCGAGGAGAACTTCGGCTCACTGTCGGTGACCCTGTCGCCGGAACAGCTCGATTCGCTGGATGCCGCGGCAGCGGCGGTCACGGGTCACCGCTTCGGAAATCTCGGTTGGGTATCCGCGGGCCGCGAATAGTGACATCGGGACCGCCCGGCAGGTATATCTAGCCCATGATCGAGGTGACGCTGCTAGGTACCGGAAGCCCCATCGTCGACCCCAACCGGGCGGGCCCGTCAACGCTGGTGCGGGCGGGCGATTCGACGTTCCTGGTCGACTGCGGACGCGGGGTGCTCATGCGGGCCGGGGCCGTTGGCGTCGGCGCGGCCGACATCACCGCATTGCTGCTGACCCACCTGCACAGCGACCACATCACCGACTTATCCGATGTGATCACGACCCGGTGGGTCACCACGTTCACGCGCACTCCCCTGCCGGTCATCGGTCCACCCGGGACCGCTGCGGTCGTCGAGGCGACGCTGGCCGCGCTGGCCCCCGACATCAGTTATCGGATCGCCCATCACGCCGACATCACCGAACCGCCCGTCATCGAGGTGCACGAGTACACCGACGGGCCTGTCTGGGACGACGCAGGCGTCACCATCCGGGTAGCGCCTACGTGCCACCGGCCAGTGGAGCCCACGATCGGCTTCCGCGTCGAATTCGGCGGCGCCTCAGTGGTATTGGCAGGGGACACGGTGCCCTGCGAAGGCCTGGACGCATTGTCTGCCGGGGCGGGAGCCCTGGTGCACACGGTCATCCGGAAAGACATCGTCGAGCAGCTGGCCCAGCAGCGGATCAGGGACATCCTCGATTACCACTCGTCGGTGCAGGAGGCGGCGTCCACCGCTTCACGCGCCGGCGTGGGCATTCTCGTCCTGACGCACTACGTGCCGCCGCTGGTACCCGGGCAGGAAGATCAGTGGCGCGCGCTGGCAGCCTCGGAGTTCGACCGCCAGATCGAGTTGGGTGACGATTTGCACCGCGTCGAGGTTCACCCTGGAGTGTGCGCGCGCAGTTCGTGACGCAACTATGACGATCCCGGCGCGTCGGCGGCGCCCGTCGTAACGTGGCACTGTGCGTGGCCGAAATAATATTGGGTAGCCGCCGCGATCTCCGGCAGCGCTCGTTACCACCGCAGGTGTGAAGCAACAGCACCGTTCCGAGCGTCGGGCTCGTATCCATACCGAAGGGCCGCATTCAGTGCGGCAGTGACACGAAAGTTGTGCCAAACAAATGACGATTGTGAACAGATTGGCGCGCCGATTGACGGCCGGCGCCATGGTCGCCCTGGTGATTCCGGGGCTCATCGCCGTCGCGGGCGGTTCCGCAACCGCGGCCGCGTACTCGCGACCCGGTCTTCCCGTCGAGACGCTGATGGTGCCGTCCGCCGCGATGGGCCGCGACATCCCGGTGAGGTTCCAGGGCGGCGGACCGCACGCGGTCTACCTGCTCGACGGCCTCCGCGCCCGCGACGACAACAACGGCTGGGACATCGAGACCGCGGCGTTCGAGAACTACTACAACTCGGGCTTGTCCGTGGTCATGCCCGTCGGCGGAATGTCGAGCTTCTACACCAACTGGCAGGGCCCCGCGGTCGGCAACGGCACCACTTACAACTACCAGTGGGAAACGTTCCTGACCTCAGAGCTGCCCGCCTATCTGTCAGCCAATAAGGGCATATCACCCAGCGGCAACGCCGTGGTGGGCCTGTCCATGTCGGGTAGCTCGGCGCTGATCCTGGCGGCGTACCACCCCGATCGGTTCATCTACGCCGGATCGCTGTCGGGCTTCCTGAACCTGTCCGATGGAATCTGGCCGACGCTGGTCGGGGTTTCCATGCGTGATGCCGGCGGATTCGACGCCACCGCGATGTGGGGCCCCGGCGGCGGGCCTGCCTGGCAACGCAACGACCCGACCGTGAATGTCGGCCGATTGGTGAGCAACGGCACCAGGATCTGGGTGTACTGCGGCAACGGCCGGCCCGGCGAGTTGGGTGACACCGGCCTTCCCGGCCAGGTCCTCGAGAGCATCACGCTGGACAGCAACAAGAACTTCCAGCGGATGTACGTGGCCGATGGCGGCAACAACGGCACGTTCAACTTCCCCGCGAGCGGCATCCACGACTGGGCCTATTGGGGTGCGCAGCTGAACGCGATGAAGGGCGACATCCAGCGCACACTGGGCGCGTAAGGCCGAGGCCGCCGAAACTGAACTTGTGCAACGATTTCCACGGGCGGTTTCAAGGGGTCTATGCAACAGCGGGTGGTTTGAACGGGTTGGACAGTAGTTCGTCGAGGGCTTCGGCGGGTGTTTTCCATCCGAGTGTTTCGCGTGGCCGGTTGTTGAGTTTGGCAGCGACGTAGTCGAGGTAGTCGGCTGGGAACACCGATAGATCGGTGCCCTTGGCAAAGTATTGGCGCAGCAGCCCGTTGGTGTTCTCGTTGCTCCCCCGCTGCCATGGCGAGTGTGGATCGCAGAAGTAGATGTCGAGCTCGGTGGCCTCGGCGATGGCGGCATGGTTGGCCATCTCTTTGCCGTGATCCCAGGTGAGGGTTTTCCGCAGGATCGTCGGTAGTTGAGCCATCTTGGCCACCATGGCCTCCTGCACCGCCTCAGCGGTGTGGTCGACGGGCAGGTGCAGCAGCATCACAAAGCGGGTCTTTCGGTCCACCAGGGTGCCGATCGCTGAGCCCGAGGCGGTGCTGCCCAGGATCAGATCACCCTCCCAATGCCCGGGCACCGCACGGTCGTTGGCTTCGGGGGGACGGTCGCTGATGTTGATCATGTCGCGGATGCGGCCGCGGCGTTCCTCGGGGCGCCGTTGGGGTTTGCGCAACGCGCGTCCGGTGCGCAGGCAGGTGTGCAGCTCGCGACGCAGACTGCCTTTGCCCTGCACATAAATCGAGGTGTAGATCGTTTCGGGGGACACCCGCATCTCCGTGTCGTCGGGAAAATCCAAACACAACCGCTTGGCGATCTGCTCAGGACTGTGTTCATCGAGCAGCCGCGTCTGCACCTCATCATGCAACCGTTCGTTGACGGCCAGCTTGCCCGGTTTCGGGCGCCGAGCCCGTTGATCGGAACGGGCCTGGGCCACGAACGCGTCATAGTGCACCTGCGCAGTTCTTCCGCTTTGGCGCCACCGAAAGCCTCCTTGCGCCGATACCCCGACGTGCCCTTGGCGTTACGGATGTCGGCGTTGGCGTCGAGCTCACGCTTGATCGTCGACGCCGGCCGCGGTGGGATCAGTCGCCGACCGATCGAGTTCAGCGACTCGTTGGTCTTCACACCGATGTCGATCTGGATGCGGTCACGCAAGGTAAGCCGCGGCCGGGGGCCCGACGTTTTGGGTTCGACACGTCGTGGTTTCACCCCGCCAGCGTCACGGAGCCAGCGAACTCCGGTGTGTCCCGACACGCCGACCGCTACACCGGCCTCCTCAGCCGTACGGCCATCACTGACATGAACCCAGAACTCCCGAACAACCAACGCAACGGTGGTAACGGCACAACAGCACTCCCCAATCAAAATCAGGTGCTGTTGCATCCACTCCCAGAGCCCAAGACGTGAATTCCGGTCATAGGTTCAGTTTCGGCGTCAGGAACGCTATGCCAGCCGGGTGATCTCCACGACGACGTCGAGGTCGGTCGATCCTTCGCCGGAGTAGATGCCTTTGAGCGGGCTGACATCCCCGTAGTCTCGACCGACGCCGACGCTGATGTACTGCTCGTTGATGGCGGCGTCGTTGGTGGGGTCGTAGTTCCACCAGCCCCCCGTCCACGCCTGCACCCACGCATGACTCTGGCCGTCGATGGTGTCATCGATTTTGGCCTTTTTGTTCGGATGCAAGTATCCCGACACGTAGCGACTGGGAATTCCCATGCTGCGCAGCAGGATCAGTGTGAGGTGAGCGAAGTCCTGGCAGACGCCCTTGCCTTCGCGGTGCGCGTCCAGCCCCGAGGAGTGCACGCCGGTGGTCCCTGGGACGTATTCGAGTTCGCTGTGCACCCAGTTCGCGGCGGCGGTGACCGCCTCACGCGGGTCGTGGTACTTGGCGATGCGCTGTCCCACCCGCGCGATTCGCTTGCTGTCCGGTGTGTACTTCGTCGCAGTGAGAACCTCGTCGAACCGGTCGATCACCCCCGCTGAGCGCAGGTCCTCCCAGGTGACATCGTCTTTGGGCATATCGCCGCGGTCGGTTTCCACGACCGACGACGACGTCACCTCCAACTCGGTGTGCGGCGCATGGAGGTCGAATGCCGTCACCGCGGTGCCCCAGTAGTCGACGTAGCGGTACGACCTTGTCGCGGGGACGGTTTCGACACGGTTCAGGATGACGTTTTGCCGGGAATCCGATCGTGGTGTCAGCCTGGCCTCGTTGAAGGATGCGGTCACCGGTGACTTGTAGGCGTAACCGGTGGAATGCACCACTCTTAACCGCCACATCAGACTTCGCCTTCCTCGATGACCAGGGAGGGATATCTCGCATCCGTCCACGCGACCCATGGTGCGGAGTGGAAGTACTCCAACGCCAACGCTTCTCCGACGTCAGCGCAAGTCATCTGCAAACCGGCGAGGCGTTCTTCCAGCGTTTCGAGCAGCACGCCCGGGCGCAGGAACTCCAACTCGCTGCGCGCGCGTCCCAGCAGTCGCTGTGTCTCCGCGGTGGCGCCGACGCGATTGAGTGCCCGGTGGCGCAGTTCGTCGAGGCTGTGCTCGGCGAGTCGCAGCGAGTACATGACAGACCGCGGGAAAAGCCGATCCAGCAGCATGAATTCGACCACCCGGGCCGCATCGAGCACACCCCGATAGGTACGTAGATAGGTGTCGTGCGCACCCGCGCTGCGCAGCACCGTCACCCAGGCAGGCGACGACGCGCTGTCGCCGACGCGGGCGAGCAGCAGTCGCACGGTCATGTCGACCCGTTCGATCGCGCGGCCCAGCACCATGAACCGGTAGCCGTCGTCACGGCTCAGCGTAGAGTCCGCCAAACCGGCGAACATCGCCGCGCGGCCCTCGACGAACGACAGGAACTCATGCGGCCCAAGACGTTTGGCCGCGCGTTCACGTTCGGCGAGTGCGTTGTAGGTGGTGTTGAGGCACTCCCAGATCTCGGTCGAGGTGACTTCGCGGGCACCGCGGGCATTCTCGCGGGCGGCAGAGATGGCCTCGACGATCGAACATGCCCCTTGAGTGTCCCGACTGAAGGCGACGATGTCGGTCAGCGACCATACGTCCAACGACTCCTCGGGTGGTTCGATGCCCAGCACGCGCAACAGCGTCCGCGACGTCTGGTCGGGGTCGACGCTGGAATCCTCGAGCAGTTGGTGCACCGTCACGTCGAGGATGCGGGCGGTGTCGTCGGCACGCTCAACGTAGCGACCGATCCAGTACAGCGATTCGGCGTTGCGGGCCAACATCATTGACCCCTCTTCAGCGCCTGCTGCTGCTGCTGTTGCTGGCTCTGTTGTGTTCCATCCGTCGCGCGGGGTGTCTGCGACTGCTGCTGTTGCTGCTGCTGTGAGCCTTCGGATCCTTCACCGTTCTTCGCGGCCTTGGGCGCCTTGGGTAGCGAGCGCACCACTTCGGCCGCGGCGAGTTCGCGGTCGGCCCCCGACGTGCGCGATGCCAACACCCAGGTGTCTTTGGATCCGCCGCCCTGGCTGGAGTTGACAACCAGCGAACCTTCGGGCAGCGCCACTCGGGTGAGGCCGCCCGGCAGTACCCAGACATCGTCGCCGTCGTTGACGGCGAACGGGCGCAGGTCGACATGCCGGGGCGCCAGATTATCTTCGATCTGCGTCGGGACGGTCGACAGCTGCACCACCGGCTGAGCGATCCAGCCGCGCGGGTCGTTTCGGATCTTCTTGCTGATCGCGGCGCGTTCCTTCTCCGACGCGTTGGGGCCGAACACGATGCCGTAGCCGCCGGAACCTTCGACCGGTTTGATGACGAGTTCATCGACCCGATCGAGGACTTCTTCGCATTCCTCGTCGAGCCAGCACCGATAGGTGTCGACGTTGGCCAGTAGCGGCTTCTCGCCCAGGTAGTACTCGATGATCGTCGGGACGTAGGTGTACACCAGCTTGTCGTCGCCGACGCCGTTGCCCACCGCGCTGGAGATGACGACGTTGCCCGCGCGCGCGGCGTTGAGCAGGCCGGCCACACCCAGCACGGAGTTGGGATTGAACTGCATCGGGTCGAGGAAGTCGTCATCGATGCGCCGGTAGATGACATCGACCTGACGCTCGCCCTCGGTGGTGCGCATGTACACGGTGTTGTCGCGGCAGAACAGGTCGCGACCCTCGACGAGTTCGACGCCCATCTGCCGGGCGAGCAGCGAATGTTCGAAGTATGCGGAGTTGTAAACCCCCGGCGTCAGCACGACGACGGTCGGGTCGGCCTCGTTGGAGGCGGCGGCGTTGCGCAGCGCCCGCAACAGATGCGACGAGTAGTCGCCGACTGCCCGCACCCGGTGGGTTGCGAAAAGATTGGGGAAGACCCGCGCCATCGTGCGCCGGTTCTCCATCACGTAGGAGACACCCGACGGCGACCGCAGGTTGTCCTCCAGCACGCGGAACGATCCCTGCGCGTCACGGACCAGATCGATGCCCGCGACGTGAATGCGTACGCCGTTGGGGGGCGATATGCCCACCGCCTGGCGGTGGAAGTGCTCGCATGAGGTGACCAGCCGACGCGGGATGACCCCGTCGCGCAGGATCTCCTGTTCGCCGTAGATGTCGTCGAGGTAGGCCTCCAGCGCCTTGACTCGCTGGGTGATCCCCTTCTCGAGCCGAGTCCACTCCGCTGCGGATATCACCCGCGGGACGAGATCCAGCGGGAACGGCCGCTCCTGGCCGGACAGGGAGAATGTGATGCCCTGGTCGATGAACGCGCGCCCCAGTGCCTCCGACCGGGCCGCCAGCTCGGAGGCGTCAGACGGTGACAGCTCGGCGAATATGCCTTTGTAGGGGCCGCGAACATTGCCCTGGGCGTCGAACATCTCGTCGAAGGCCTTCGAATAGCTGCCCAGGCTGTTGTAGCCACCGAACACCCCGTCGTGACGTACGGACTTCGGGGAGCGGGCGCGCGACGACCGAGTGTTGTCAGCAGGAAGGGTTCGAAGGCTCACCATGGACATGGTGCACCAATCGCGCCGTTTCGGCAGGCGAGGACGGTCACTTTGGGCAATTACCCATTGCGCTGGTAATCTGAACCCTCGCTGCCCGCAGGTCGGGCGCCCACACAGTCTTTGCAACCAAGCCAACCGGATTTACGAAGGAAAACACGCGTGGCCAACATCAAGTCGCAGGAAAAGCGCATCAAGACCAACGAGCGCCGCAGACTGCGCAACAAGTCGGTGAAGTCTTCGCTTCACACGGCGGTCCGCGGATTCCGGGCGGCCATCGAGTCCGGCGACAAGGACAAGGCCGGCGAGTTGCTGCTGACGACCAGCCGTCAGCTCGACAAGGCCGCCAGCAAAGGCGTGATCCACAAGAACCAGGCCGCTAACCGCAAGTCGGCGCTGTCTCGCGCGTTCAACAAGATCTGAGCATTCAGTCCGCGTCAATCCTGGACAAGTTCGGCGACCTTCCGCACCGCTGACTCCAGCGCGTAGTCGGCGTCCGCTGCGGCTCCTTTGACATCCGCGTTCAGCGCCGCGACGATTCGCATCGCCTCCGCGACCGACTTGGATGTCCACCGCCGTGCCTGTCTCTGCACCTTCTGCACTCGCTTCGGGGGCATTCCCAGATCGGTGGCCATCCGGTAGGGATCCCCTGACAGGGGTCTCACCCGGGCGATGGCGTGGATGGCTTCGGCCAACGCGTCGGCCAGGACGACCTGAGGCTCACCGCTCAACATCGCCCAGCGCAGCGCCTCGGCGGCGCCCGCGACGTCGCCGACGACCGCCAGGTCGGCGATGTCCCATCCCTTCACCTCGGCCTTGCCGGAGTGGTAGCGACGGACTGCGGCCGCGTCGACGCGCCCATCGGTGTCGGCGACGAGCTGGGAGCAGGCCGACGCCAGTTCGCGGATGTCGGAACCGACACCGTCGACGAGCGCGGTGACAGTGTCGTCGCTGACCTTGACCTTGAGCGCACGGAACTCACGGCGCACGAAATCAACGCGCTCATTCGCCCACTTGATTTTCGCGCACGGATGAACCTGCGCGCCAGCGCTTTTGAGCTGATCAGCCAGCGCCTTCGCGCGTCCGCCCCCAGAATGCACGACGATCAGCGTGGTTCCCGGCGGCAGATCAACGGCCACATCGGAAATGAGAACCACCGCATCCTTGCCGGCCTCGGCCGCAGACTCCAGAACGACCACACGTTCGTCGGCGAACAACGACGGGCTGAGCAGTTCGGCCAGTTCGCTGGTGCTGACCTCACCGGCACGCAGCCTGTCCACCGGGACGTCGTCGGTGCCCGCCTGTTTGCGGACGCTTCGCAGCACACCCGATATCGCCCGCTCGACCAGCAGATCCTCGTCTCCGAGCACCAGGTGCAGGTGTGACGCGTCCTCACTCACCCCACGATCGTGTCATGTCCGCCTGACAGACCCGACACCGTCCACGCCAGCCCGACCACGATCGCGGCGCATACGCCGATGCGGGTCCAGCGCCACCGCCACGACATCACCGTCGCAAGTCCCACTGCCGCGACAATGACAGCGCCCAGCAGCCCGGACGGCACGGTCAGCGACGCCGCGGGGACATTCGCAGCCTCGTGGGCAACCCATGTCAACCACCACAATTCGGGTCCGGTGAACCGAATCAGCAGATCCGCGCCGGCGGGCCAGAACGGGCACAGGACCGCGGCGGCGGTCCCGATCACAGTGATCGGCGGTATCACCGCGGCCACCGCGAGGTTGGCGGCGACCGACACGACGCTGAACGTGCCCGATATCCCAGCGATCAGCGGCGCGGTGACCAGTTGCGCGGCGGCGGCGATGCACACCGCATCGGCGAGCGGCTTGGGCCAACCGCGACCGACCAACCGGCGCGACCACACCGGAGCGATGACCACCAACGCCGCAGTCGCCGACACCGAGAGCGCGAATCCCACGTCGACGGCCAGTTCCGGCGACGCGGTCATCAACGTCAGCACCGTGGCCGACAGCGCCGGAAGCGCTTGGCGTCGCCGGTGAGACAGCACGGCCAACAAGGTGATCGCGCCCATTACCGCGGCACGTAACACGCTCGCCGATGGCTGAACGACGATCACGAACACGAGCAGCGCGAACGCCGCGAGCACGACAGCGACCCGCGGACCGACCAGCCCCGCGCTCAACAGCACCGCGCCGCACACGATGGTCACGTTGGCGCCGGACACCGCGGTCAGATGAGTCAACCCCGATGCCCGGAACTCCGCGGTCGTCCGCTGCGACAGGGCGGATGTGTCGCCCAGTACCAACGCGGGCAGCATCGCCGCATCGTCGGCCTGCAGTGCGCTGCGTGCCGCATCGGCGAATCCGGCCCGGATCTCGTGTGCGGTCCGGTAGACCGTCGCCGCTTCACCCCATGTCGGCGTACCCGTGGCCGTCAGCACTGCAACCGTGAGGTCTTGCCGCGTCGGCCGACCTACTCGGGCGCGGAAGCCGACGGGACGTCCCGCGGACAGCGCCGAAAAGTCGGTGGCCGAAGCAAAAACGACAACCCTTCCGGTTGTCTCGTGTCCGTCGAGAACCGTCAGCGACGCGCGGAACATCATCCGATTACCGCCCAGCCCGCGCGGGCTCTCCGCTGGTGTGACAACGACGGCGGCGACCGTGCCGTATCGCTGGGTGATCGGATGTTGGCGCACCGCGTCGATGCGTAGACCCACCGAGATCGCGAAGGCCGTGCCGACCACTGCGACCGCGAGCACGCCCGCGCCGATGGCGCGATTGCCCACCCCCTCACCGCGGCCACGGCACCACCACCCGGCCGCAGTCGTGGCCACGACGGAGACGACCAGCGCGGCGACCAAACCGGTTGCTTGCCAGAGGATTCCGGCTGCCGTCACCGACCAGCCGGTCGCCGCCGCCGGCACCAGGCGCAGGTCGAGTCGATCGGCACCTGCGTCCACCGGGGTCACACATGGACACGGTCGCGCAGCTTGTCCAACCGCGCCGGCCCGATACCATCGACGTCGCCGAGTTGATCGACGCTGCTGAAACGCCCATTGGCGTCACGCCACGCGATGATCGCGGCCGCGGTCACCGGGCCGATGCCGGGCAGGGTGTCCAGCTGCTCGACGGATGCGCTGTTCAGGTCCACCAACCCGTCCGGCGCAGCATCGACGCCGGGGGGTGAGGACTCCGACGCCGCGGCCGGACCGGGGCCGGAACTGATCGAGCTGCCCATCACCGACGGCTCTCCGGGTGCCGCCGCAATCCCGACGACGATCTGCTCACCGTCGGCGAGGCGTCGAGCCATGTTGAGATCCAGCAGATCTGCGCCGTCGAGCGGCCCGCCCGCAGCGGTGAGTGCGTCAGCGATCCGAGCACCCGGATCCAGCGTCACCAAACCCGGCTTGCCGACGAGGCCGACCACGCTGACAACGACCGGCTCCCCAGGCGACGGCGGGCCGCTCGGTGTCGGGCTTGCCGACGAAACCATTTGCACCGGCGGCAGTTTGGCCGAGGTCACCGGCGGGGAGTCATCGCGCGCCAGTGTGAACAACGTCACCAGCACCGCGACGACCCCCACGACAGCCAGCGCGATCACCCCTGCGCGCCCGGGATCGGCTCGTGCGGCCGCCATCCAGCCCGATGCCCCGCCCGACTTGGAGTCGGGTAACCATCGGGACAACAATGTGTCGGGTTGGGCGTCGCCTTCGGTATCGGTATCGGTATCGGTATCGGTATCGCTCTCGGCGCCGAGACGGCGATGGAGACGCTCGGCGGGCAATTCCGTTCGCATGAGGTGAAGGTAGGCCGGGATTGCGACCGCGCCTGCCACGCATGGGGACACGCGGGGCGCGCTGGGGATCAAATGGCGGTTGTGGATAAGTACGTTGTCTAGGATTGAATCCGGCGTCCGTGTCAAGGTACAGCGCGGCACACAGGAAGGCACCATGGATCGTCGTACCCCGATGATCGCGGGTATTTCGTTCGCGGTGCTGTACGCCGTTGCACTGGTTGTGATTCCGAGACTTCCCGGCATAGACGAGCCGGGAATCGACATCGTCGCGTACGTCAATGAGCACGCGGCGACGATGCGTATGCAAGCACTGTTGTTGGCATTCGGGTCCCTCGCGCTGGTGGTGTTACTCGGGTATGCCCGTGAGCGGTTGACCGGGCCCCCCAGCTACGTGTTCACCATCGGCGCCGCGGCGGTGCTGGTGCAGGTGTTGATCGCGACATGGTTCACCGCGGGGTTGGCGCTGCATCCCGCCCAGCTCGGCTCGACGACCGCGCGGACGATCACCGATATCGTGAGCATGTGGGGTCCGATGCTGACCATCACCAATATCATGGTTTCAGTGCCAATTCTGCTGGCTGCCAATGTCGGCCAGTTCCCACGATGGCTCGGGATCATCGCCGCCGTCTTCGCGGTCGAGCAGCTGATAGAAACGATCACGATCATCGGGCCCCCGGGAAGTTTCATCTCACCGGGCGGCCCCATGAACACCTATCTCGGCGCGCCGCTGTTCATTCTGTTCTTCTTGGCACTGGGCGTCGCGTTGTCGTTGGAGCAACAACGCGACGATCGACCCGAGATCGCGGTCGGACCAGACCAACGAGATTCGGTGGATGAACCGGACACTGTCGTGGATGCCGTGGAGTGATGGGCGCCCCTCTAGCGCAGGCTGCGTGCCCGCTCACCGGGACTGTGGCTGCGCCGCCGTATGTCACGATGCCAGTCTGAAGTATGACCCAATCGACGGTGACGGGATCGGTGATGACAGCGGAATTGGCCTACGATGACACGCTTCGCGAGATAGCAACCGAGGCGGGGGTCCTTCGCTATCACGAAGCGGGCGCGGGTACTCCCCTGCTGCTCCTGCACGGCTCCGGCCCAGGTGTGACGGGCTGGCGCAATTTCCGCGGCATCCTGGGCACGTTCGCCGAGCATTTCCACTGCCTCGTGCTGGAGTTTCCCGGCTTCGGGGTGAGCGACGACTTCGGCGGCCACCCGATGGTGACCGCATTCGGCGCCGTCGGCACGTTTGTCGACGCGCTGGGTCTGGACTCCGTTGACATCATCGGGAATTCGATGGGTGGCGCCGTAGGCATCAACTACGCGACCCATCAGCCCGCCAAGGTGCGGCGACTCGTCACGATCGGCGGGATCGGCACGAACGTCTTCTCGCCGGGGCCGAGTGAAGGCATCCGGCTTCTGCAGGAGTTCACCGAGAACCCGACCCGGCAGCGGCTGGTCGACTGGTTGAACTCGATGGTGTACGACCCCGCTCTGGTGACAGAACAACTGATCGAGGAGCGCTGGGCGCTGGCGACCGATCCGCCGACGCTGGAGAGCGCCCGGCGAATGTACGGCAAGGCGGCGTTCGCGCAGATGATGGCCGGAATGCGGGCATCCGACGCCCCACTGCCGTGGGCGACGATGCACAAGGTCGCCGCGCCGACGCTTCTGACGTGGGGCCGCGACGACCGGGTGAGCCCGTTGGACATGGCACTGATCCCGATGCGCACCATTCCCAACGCCGAACTGCACGTGTTTCCCAACTGCGGGCACTGGGCGATGATCGAGGCCAAAGACGCGTTCGTATCGACGGTGCTGTCATTTCTGACTCGCTGACCTCTCAGCGCTGGGTGCTCCCCGCGTCCACTGGCAGCGCGACCGCCGTGATGTAGCGGGCCTCGTCCGAGGCGAGAAACAGACACGCGTTGGCGACGTCGACGGCGTCGACCCATGGGATCGGCAACATGTTCATCGAACACGCCGCCTCGGCGAACTCCTCGCGGGTGACGTGGTCGAGGTCTGGCCGGAACGCCCCGCGGACATGGTCGTTCTGAATCATCGGTGTGTCCACATTGGTGGGGTGCACCGAATTGACCCGGATGTTGTGCGGTGCAAGCTCATTGGCCAGGCTGCGCATCAATCCGACGACACCGTGTTTGGCAGAGGTGTAGTGCGCCACCCCGACCAAACCCCGCAGGCCTGCGATGGAGCTGATCAGGATCATCGATCCCGCTCCGCGTTCGATGAGGCGTGGAGCCGTGGCGCGGCAGGTCCGCCACACCCCGGTCAGGTTGACGTCCAGCATTGTCTGCCAGGCATTTTCGCTGAGTTCTGTGGCCATTCCGCGTGATGTGATCCCCGCCGTCGCGCAGACGACGTCGAGACCGCCGAGTTGTTCGACACCGCGGTCGGTCGCAGCCTGTACGGCGCCGGTATCGCGGACATCGACGATCTCGGAGACGATCCGTCCGCCCGCTTCCACGACCTGCCTTTCGGTTTCGGCGAGGTCGGCCGGTGTGGCGGGTGGAACGGCCACCGTGTCAACAGGGCCGCAGATGTCCAGCGCGATGATGTCGGCGCCCTCCTGCGCGAACCGCACCGCCTGTGCACGCCCGATGCCCCTGGCCGCCCCGGTGATCAATGCGACCTTTCCCTGCAGTCGGCCCATGGTCATACCTTCTGCGTCAGGCCGGCGTCGACCACGAGTTGGGTACCGGTGATGTAGCGGGCCTCGTCGGAGGCCAGGAACACCACGGCGTTGGCGACGTCGACAGGGTCGACCCATCCCACCGGCAACAGGTTGCGCGCCTTCAGGACTTCGGCCGCGTCGGCTGCCGTCGGGTTTTCAACGTCAGGACACAGACGGCGAAACGTCGCCTCGTTCAGCACCATCGCGGTGCCGACCGCCCCCGGATGAACGGTGTTGACCCGAATTCTCTGCGGACCCAGCTCGTTGGCCAGCGTGCGGGCAAGCCCGACCACCGCGTGCTTACTGGCGGTGTAGTGAGCGGTGTTGGCGGTACCGCGTAATCCGTTGGTGGAGCTGATGATCACGACCGATCCCCCGCTGTCGCCGATGTGGGGCACCGCTGATTTCACGGTGTGCCACACCCCGGTCAGGTTGATGTCCAGCGTGTTCTGCCAGGTTGCCTCGCTCAGCTCCCACACCGGTGCACCTGCGGTGTGCACACCGGCGTTGGCGACGACGACATCGAGCCGGCCCAACTCGCCGACGGCGGCGTCGATCGCGGTGGACATCGCGTCGGCGTCGCGCACGTCGGCCGTCGCGGCCACGCATCGCCGACCTCGATCGCGCACCTGTGTTGCGGTGTCGTGCAATTCATCGGCGATCTCGACGGCGTCCAGAGCGATCACATCCGCCCCTTCGTCGGCGAACCGCTGGCAGTGCACGCGTCCCGTTCCCCTGGCGGCACCGGTCACGACGACCACCTTGCCGTCGAGTCCAGACATCACGGTGCCTTCAACAGGCTGAATCCCTTGTAGCCCGCGTTGGCGACCTCGTTGCAGATGTCGAGGTAGGCAGCGAACCCCCCGATGAAGAGCATGAAAATCCGAGGCTTACCGGGCACATTCGCGCCCAGATACCAGGAGTTCGCCCTAGTGAACAGCGACGCGTCCGCCCGGCGGTTCAGTTCGGCGTTCCAGTCCTCGACGGCGTCGGCCGTCGCCTCGATGGCGGTGTGACCGTGGTCGTCGAGATAGGTGATGGCCTCGGCGATCCAGTTCACGTGAGCTTCTGCATGCAGCACCATGTTGGCCAGCACGGCGGGGGCCCCGGGGCCCGACACCAGAAAGAGATTCGGGAAATCGTCGACACACAATCCGAGATAGGTGCGCGGTCCGTCGGCCCAGTCCTCGCGCAACGTGTGCCCGTCGCGCCCGACGATGTCGATCTTGGCCAGGGCTCCCGTCATGGCGTCGAATCCGGTGGCGAGCACAATCGCATCGACGTCGAAGCGTGCGTCGGAGGTGTTGATGCCCGTGGCGTCGATGGACTCGATCGGAGTCCTGCGCACGCTGACAAGTTCGACGTGCGGCCGGTTGAAGGTCTGAAAGTAGTTGGTGTCGGTACAGATCCGTTTGGTGCCGATAGGGTGGTCGGTCGGGATCAGCAGATCGGCTACTTCGGGATCCTCGATGACGGCGCGGACCTTCTCCTCGTAGAATCTGCGGGCCTCGTCGTTGGCATCCATGTCGGTCATCTGGTCGCTGAATGTCTTGGAGAACAGCACGCCGCCGAGTTCCCATCGCTTTTCGAAGGCGGCCCTGCGCTCCTGCGCGCTGGCCTCCATCGTCAGTTTGGGATGTGCGATGTGCGGCGAGCCGCCCCCGCTGCGCCACGACAACCGCCGCCGCTCATCATAACCGGCCTTGTACTCGGCGACGTCTTCGTCGGTCAGCATTCGATTGCCCGCAGGCACACTGTAATTCGGGGTCCGCTGGAACACGACGAGCGAGTCCGCCTGATCGGCGATAATCGGTATCGTCTGGATGCCGGACGATCCGGTGCCGATCACCGCGACGCGCTTACCCGTGAAATCGACGGCGTCGGCCGGCCAGTGCGCGGTGTGGTACACCTCGCCCGCGAACGTGGTCAGGCCCGGTAATTCCGGCGTCAGCGCCGCCGACAGCGGTCCCGTCGCCAACACGGCGAACCGTGCGCTGACCGACTCGCCCGTGTCGGTGCTCACTGTCCAGCGCATCTCGGTGTCGTCGAACACCGCCGACGTGACACGGGTGTTGAACGTGATTCCGTGGCGCAGGTCGAGTTCGTCGACGACCCAGTTCAGGTACCGCAGGATTTCGGCCTGTGTCGCGTACTTCTCGCTCCACGACCATTGCTGTTGCAACTCGTCGGAGAACGAATAGCAGTAGTCGACGCTTTCCACATCGCAGCGCGCACCGGGATAGCGGTTGAAGTACCAGGTGCCGCCCACCTCCGGCGCAGCCTCGAATACCCGCGTCGTCAATCCCAGAGACCGGAATTTGTGCAAGGCATAGATTCCGGCGAACCCTGCGCCCACGACAATGACGTCCAAGACATCCACGTCTGGCTCGTTGCTCACGATCACACGGTAGGTCGTCGCGCGCGTCGAACCGGGCCGTTTCCCGGTGACCGGACCCTCGACGTCTCGTCTCCCGGATATCGGGCCGCCACCGTCCACACCGGGCGCCGGGGCCCGACACTGACCCGCATGGCCATCGCTGACGTGGATCTCGACGGACAACGGCATCGCATCGAGTGGCCGTCAGAATCCACACTCGTCGACGTGATGGTGGCGGCCGGCATCGACGTGCCCCACTCGTGCCGCGAAGGGCGGTGCGGCTCATGTGTGTGCAGCGTCGTTTCCGGTGAGGTCGACATGGCGCCCAATGACGTGCTCGAACCCGGGGATCGTCGGGCCGGCCTCATCCTGGCCTGCCAATCGAGGCCTGTTTCCGACACAGTGCTCATCGAATTTTGACAGCCACACATTCCGCTGATCGGGATTGGCTGCGGCACGACGGCGATCTGCGGTACACCATGAATCAAGCCCACAGAGTAAGGACGACACATGACCGAGCGGGTAATCGACCGGGTGATGGAGATGGCCGGCCAACTGCGCGAGCAGGGCGCCGAGGCCGAGAAGATCGGCCAGCTCACCGACCAGACGACCAAGGTCATGAAGGCGGCGGGCAACATCCGGCTGCTTCAGCCCAGTAAGTACAGCGGCTACGAGGTCCATCCGCGCGAGTTCGCCGAGACCGTCATGGCGACGGCGTCGCTGGATCCCGCTGCGGGATGGGTCAACGGCGTCGTCGGTGTGCACCCCTACCAGCTGGCCTACGCCGATCCTCGGGTGGCTGAGGAAATCTGGGGTTCCGACGTCGACACCTGGGTCGCGTCCCCCTACGCACCGCAGGGCGTGGCCAAGCCGGTCGACGGCGGCTACATCTTCAACGGGCGCTGGCAATTCAGCTCCGGCACCGACCAATGCGAGTGGATCATCCTCGGCGCCATGCTCGGGGACGCCGACGGTAAACCGCTGATGCCGCCCCAGATGCTGCACATGATCCTGCCGCGCAAGGACTACGAAATCGTCGAGGATTCCTGGAACGTGGTCGGCCTGCGCGGCACCGGATCCAAGGACGTCATCGTGCGCGACGCGTTCATCCCCGACTACCGGACGATGGACGCCACCGAGGTGATGGACGGCACCGCCCAGCGCAAGGCTCAGATGACGTCGACGCTGTACCTGATGCCCTGGTCGACGATGTTCCCGCTGGGCATCACATCCGCGGTGATCGGTATCGCCGAAGGGGCACTCGCCGCCCACCTGGACTACCAGCGTGACCGTGTCGGCGCCTACGGGGCGGTAAAGGACGACCCCTACGTCATGTACGCCATCGGCGAGGCCGCCGCCGATATCAACGCCGCCCGCCAGGAACTGCTGGCCAACGTCGACCGGATCTACGACATCGTCGACACCGGTGCGGAGGTGTCATTCGCCGACCGTGCCGCGGGTCGCCGGACTCAGGTGCGCGCGGCGTGGCGCGCGGTCGCCGCGGTCGACCAGATCTTCGCCCGGTCCGGAGGCAACGCGTTGCGGATGGACAAACCGCTGCAGCGGTTCTGGCGCGACGCACACGCCGGCCTGGCCCACGCGATCCACATCCCCGGCACGCCCTATCACGCGTCGGCACTGAGCTCGTTCGGCGTCGACCCCGAGGGTCCGCTGCGGGCGCTGATCTGACACATGAGCCTTCTCAAGAGCCTCGGCTACATCACCGTTGCGGCCACCGATATCGACCGATGGCGTCAGTTCGCTTTCGGCGTACTGGGATTCGCCGAGGGCAACGGTCCCGATCCGTCGGCCCTTTACCTGCGGATGGATGAGCGGGCCGCGCGCATCATCGTGGTCCCCGGCGACATCGACCGGGTGCTGACGGTCGGCTGGGAAGTGCGTGACCACGCCGCACTGGAGGAAGTCAAAGCCAATCTGGACGCCTCCGGTGTCGTGTTCAAGGAGCTGTCGGCGGCCGAGGCCGACGAGCGGCGGGTCGAGGAAGTGATCGCGTTCGACGACCCGGCCGGCACGACGCTGGAGGTGTTCCACGGCGCGGTGCTCGACCACAGCCCGGTGATCACCCCGTTCGGCGCGCGGTTCGTCACGGGCGATCAGGGGCTCGGCCACGTGGTGATGCCTGCGATGGATGCGAACGGCCTGTTCGACTTCTACACCGGCGTGCTGGGTTTCCGCTCGCGTGGAGCTTTCCGGGTGCCCGCGCCGCCCGAATTCGGTCCGATACGTGTGCGATTCCTCGGTATCAACGAGCGGCACCACAGCCTGGCCATCTGCCCGGCGATGAACCAGGACAAGCCCGGTGTCGTCCACGTCATGGTCGAAGTCGACAGCCTCGACGCCGTCGGGCAGGCGCTGGACCGCGTCAACTCCGAAGGTTTTCAGCTCTCCTCGACGCTGGGCCGCCATACCAACGACAAGATGGTGTCCTTTTATGTCCGGGCACCCGGCGACTGGGATATCGAGTTCGGCACCGAAGGTATGCGGGTGGACGAAAGGTACTACACCGCAGAGGAAATCACCGCCGACAGCTACTGGGGGCACCAGTGGCTCGGTGAGCCGCCTGCCGCGATGCGGATCTAGCCGATGGATGCCGACGTCTACCCCCGTTCAGTGGGCCAGATCGAAAGTTGGGACTTCGAAGCCGATGTCGTGATCGCGGGGTACGGCATCGCCGGGGTGGCCGCGGCGGTCGAGGCCGCCTCGGTCGGCGCCGACGTCCTCGTCCTGGAGCGCACCGGAGGGTGGGGCGGCGCGGCCGCCATGGCGGGCGGGTTCATCTACCTCGGCGGCGGCACCGGAATCCAACAAGCCTGCGGTTTCGACGATTCCGTCGACAACATGGCGGCATTTCTGAACGTGGCGATGGGACCCGGCGCCGACGCGAACCGCATCGGAGACTACTGCGCAGGCAGCGTCGACCATTTCGACTGGCTGGTGCGCTGCGGCGTCCCCTTCAAACCGGTGTTCTGGGGTGAGCCGGGCTGGGAGCCGCCCGGCGACGAGGGACTGATGTTCACCGGCGGCGAGAACGCTTTCCCGTTCAACACCATCGCCAAACCCGCTCCGCGCGGCCATATTCCGCAGATGTCGAACAAGAAGGCCGGCGAGGCCAGCGCCGGTTACATGCTCATGAAGCCGCTTGTCGATACCGCCACGTCGTTGGGGGCGCGGGCGGTGTACGACGTGCATGTCTCGTCGTTGATCGTGGCATCCGACGGCCGTGTCGCCGGGCTCGTCGCCCGCCGGTACGGCAAGCCCATCGCGATCCGTGCGCGCCGTGGCGTTGTCCTCGCCGCGGGCAGCTTTGCCTACAACGACGCGATGCTCGCGCAGTACGCGCCCCGGCTCGTGGGGCGTCCGGCCGCGTCGATCGAACAGCATGACGGACAAGCGATCCGGATGGCCCAGGCCCTCGGCGCCGACCTGGCCCATATGGACGCCACCGAGGTGGCGTTTCTGATCGACCCGCAGCAGACGGTCCGCGGCATCCTGGTCAACGGGCGCGGGCAGCGTTATGTACCCGAGGACATGTACTCCGGCCGGATCGGGCAGCTCACGCTGTACCACCAGGACGACACCGCGTATCTGATCATCGACGGCGATGCCCAGGAGGAGGCCATGGCAGCGACGTCCCCGACTCCGTTTCTGAAACGTCCGGCGACCTGGGTGTGCGAATCGGTTGTGGAACTCGAAGCCGAGATCGGCCTACCCGCCGGAACGTTGCAAGCCACGGTCAGTGTCTACAACGACAACGCGGCACGCGGCGAGGATCCATTGCTGCACAAAAAGGCCGAATGGCTCAAGCCCATCGGCACGCCCGTCGGCGCCATCGATCTGCGGGCCAGTTGCGCCGGTTTCACACTTGGCGGCCTGCAGACCACGCTGGACTCAGAAGTGCTGCACGTCAGCGGCGAGCCGATCCCCGGCCTCTATGCAGCGGGCCGCTGCACCGCGGGTGTCGCCGCCTGGGGCTACGCCAGCGGGATCTCGCTGGGTGACGGCAGCTTCTACGGTCGTCGCGCCGGCCGCGCCGCCGCCAAGGGCTGACGCTCCTCTCGTTCGCTCGATTCAACGTCCGGCGAGCGTGCGTGTCAGCGGGCGACACGCCGTGCCAACGGCCGACTTTGCGCACGTTCGCGCAGGCCAAGTCGACAACCCTTCGAACTGTGTGACAGGGCGCACATCTTTATGCTACAAATAGGCATATTCCTATTAGTCATATAGAGGAGGCGTCATGACCACCGCCATCGAAACCCCGAGTGCCGTCATCGATCGGGTGTCGCTGGTGTTGGACGCCTTCGACGGACCGGGACGCCTGAATCTGGCTCAGATCGTGCGCAGCACGGGGCTGCCCCGGTCATCGGCGCACCGGATGCTCGAGCGACTGGTTGCGTTGCGCTGGTTGCGTCGCAATGGACGCGATTACGAGCTCGGGATGCGGCTGGTCGAACTCGGCTCACTGGCCGTACACCAGGACCGGTTGCACCGCGCGGCGATGCCGCTGCTGCATGATCTGCACCGCGCGACGGGGCTGGTGGTACATCTGGCGATCCTCGACGGCTCCGACGTGGTCTACCTGGAGAAGATCGGCGATCAGATGATGGCGGCGATTCCGACCCGCGTCGGCGGCCGCCAGCCGGCGCATTGCGCGGCGGTCGGCAAGGCGATCCTGGCATACCGAGAAGACACCGATGAAGCCGACATCATAGATCTGGGGACGCGCAAGACCCGGTATTCGATCAGCACCCCGGCACAGCTGAGGGCCGAACTGGCGAATGTCGCAGCCCGTGGCGTCGCGTTCGATCGTGAGGAGTCGGTTCCCGGATTCGGTTGTGTCGCGGCGCCGATCGGCGCTCCGGGGGAAGCCGTCGCGGCGGTGTCGGTGTGTGGCCCCATGAGCCGGATGATGTTCGACCAGCGCCTCGCTGCACCCGTGCGCATGACGGCGATGGGCATCTGGCGCGATGTCGAGGACGGGCCGCGCCGGGTGGCGCCCACCCTGCAGCAGGCACGACCACTGCGGGGCGCGGTACGGCCCGTCCGCGAGCTGCAATACGCATGAACCTGGATCCCCAGATCGCGGGAATCATCGACGCGCTCGACTCGGGATTCCCGCCCGTGCACACCATGACCGGCGCACAGGCCCGTGCAACGATCCGGTCCCGCTTCGTCGCGCCGACGGCGCCTGAAGAGGTGGGCGAGGTGCGTGACACGGCGGTGCGAGGGCCGGGAGGCGGCATCGCGGTGCGCATCTATCGTCCGGCGGCGATGCCGGGTCCCGTGCCGACGCTGGTGTACGCCCACGGTGGCGGATTCGTGTTCTGCGACCTGGACAGTCACGACGGCCTGTGCCGTGCATTTACGAATCTGATTCCTGCCGTGATCGTTTCGGTGGCCTACCGGCTCGCGCCCGAACACCCGTGGCCGGCAGCCGCCGAGGATGTTTTCGCGGTAGCCCAGTGGGCGGCCCGTAACGCCGATGCACTCGGCGGCGATGCAAACCGGATTGTCGTCGGCGGTGACAGTGCGGGCGGCAATCTCGCGGCTGCCGCGGCGTTGATGGCCCGCGATCTCGGAGCCCCGGCGCTCGCGGCCCAACTGCTGCTCTATCCGATGATCTCCCCCAACTTCGACACCGAGTCGTACCTCACCTACGGCGATGGCTTCTACAACCCGCGCAGTGCGTTGCAGTGGTACTGGGACCAGTACGTGCCCTCGGCCGCTGACCGTGAACATCCGTACGCCGCACCGCTGAACGCCGACCTGAGTGGACTGGCGCCAGCGATCGTCGTCACCGCGGGCCACGATCCTTTGCGGGACGAGGGAATTGCGTTCGCTGATGCACTGGAGCGCGCAGATGTCGCAACGACGCGACTGCCCTTCGATGGGGGTATCCACGGGTTCATGACGATGCCGACGCTTGACCTTGCTCAGCAAGCGCGCAAGGAGGTGTGCGGACACTTGGCCTCGCATTTCACCGGGGCAACTCGTGGCTGACGTATACGTCGTCGACCGGGTGGTGACACGACCGGGCTGCGCCAAGGACTTCATCGACTGCTATCTCGCCGAGTACGCCCCCGGTGCACGTGAACGTGGAATGTCCTTGCGGGACATACTCGTCAGTCCACCGATCTGGTTTACCGACCAGAGCAATACCGTGACGATCACCTGGTCGCTTCCGGGCGCGAAGGCATGGTGGGAGATGACGTGGAAGGGTAGGCCCGAGGTCGGCATCAGGCAATGGTGGGACGGTGTCGCCGGGCTCGTCTCGGAGCGCACCCGCAGCGTCGCGGCCGCGCCAAACGACATCGACGCGCTCTGCGATGTTTAGCGTCACTCGGCTGATTCACTTGGCGCCGAACACCGATGCGCCGGCGCTCATCGGGAAGCTACGGGCCACCGCAGAAGCATCAGAAGCTCAACGTGTTCTCATCGAGCGAACGCTGCCCGGCGTCCGCAATGGTGGCGACATCCTCATGAATGTGCGATTCCGGAGTTCCGACGACTGGGCGACGGTCGCCGGACGATTCGCCACGACACTCGCGACCCCTGCGATCACCCACATCGACGGCGCCGAGTATCAGGGCGTCCTTTGCGAAACCGAGACAGGCAAGCGGGCCAGCGTCTTTCGCACACTGCTCCTGCGGGTGGCCCCCGATACAGATGGCGCTTCCGTCGAACGGTTCGAGGCCGACCTTCGGCTGCTGCCACGCTACGTTCGCACCATCACCTCATGGCAGCTCAGCCGTGTCGAAAGCGCGATCGGCGCATCACCGTGGACACACGTCTTCGACCAGGAATTCACCGATATCGAGGGCCTGATGGGCCCGTATCTGATGCACCCGATCCACTGGGCTTACGTCGATCGGTGGTTCGACCCCGAATGCCCGGAGGTCATCGTCCGCGATCGGGTCTGTCACAGCTTCTGCGATGTTGACGCCTCAGCGTCGGGTTAGTGTGATGAGTCGCCCGGGTGGACTAATCACAGTGCCAACCTATAAGCGACGGAGTCGCTGAACCTGGTTGAGCTGGTAGTACTTCAGCGAAAATGTCGCTCATAGGTTGGCATAGGTCATAGTGAGTGAGCGGTCCGACGCGAGCATTCCGTACGCTGCGGCCGAACTAAAGACCACGACACTAGATACCGGCGGGCAGAATATTCGGATTGGCCGTCGCGGGCGGTTCCAGTGGAGGCAACACCGTGGCACCGTCCAGGCTGTGCACCGGTAACTGCACCGACCACGGGTAGTGCAGGCTGAAGGCCACCAGGCCGGTGCGTTCAGCGGCTGGACGGTGGCACATCGCCAGCACCGTCTCAGCCAGATATTCCACCGGTTCAGTCGGAAAACCCTCCGGAATCAGCTGTGACGCACCGGGTGTGCGCACCGCCGTGGAAGGTCCTACGCAGTTGACCGCGATGTTGGCATCGACAAGTTCGGCCGCGACGCCCTGTGTGAACCGATGCAATGCCGCCTTCATCGACGCGTAGACGACGTCGCCGGAGGTCTTGTTGTACTCGCGGTACGGCCGCACCGGTGCCACTCCGGTCACCGATCCGATGTTGACGATCCAGCCCTCTCCTTGCTTGCGCATATGCGGCACCGCCGCCTTGGTGAGTACGAACGGTACGCGCACATAGTGCTCGACGGTGCGCTCGAAGGTGTCGAGCGACATGTCCTCGACCATCGAATAGTCGGCGAAACCCGCATTGTTGACGAGGATGTCGATGCGGCCCGTGGTGTCGAGCACCCGTTGCACGAGATCGTCGCGCCTCTCGGGACTCTCGAGGTCGGCCGCGATACCAATCGCCCTGCCCCCCGCGGACTCGATCAGCTCGATGGTTTCACCGATGGTGCCCGGAAGCGCGGCGGACGATCCCCAGCGCACGGACGGCGACGGCTCGTGTGAGCGCGCCGTCACCACCACGGTCGCGCCCTCCGCGGCCAGCCGTTGCGCGATCGCCCGGCCGATCCCCCGGCTGCTGCCCGTGACCAAAGCCGTCTTCCCGCTGAGCAATTGCGTCATGCGAGCTCGAAGTCCTCTTCGATCGGCGCCCGGTGCTGATGCCAGAGGTCCACCAGCCGGTAGGGCGTTGCGACCACCACTCGCCCGGATCCGGAACGGTAGTAGGTGTGCGCACTCGGGGTGTGACACCAGACCGTGCGGGCCATCGCCTGGTCGATGCCGCTCACGTATTCGTCATGGGCCGGCTGCGTGACTTCCATGGTCGTGGCACCGCGTAGCGCCATCAGTTGCAGGCACTCGACGACGTAGTGTGCCATCACCTCCATCGAGAAGTTGGCGCCCGCACCGTGACCGGGGCTGTAGTTCGGTGCCGAGTTGATGAACAGGTTCGGGAATCCGGGTACGGTGCCACCGCGGTATGCGCGCGGACTGTCGCCCCAGACGTCGGCGAGTTTCTGCCCACCCCTACCGCGAATGTCGATCGTGGACAAGAAATCCAGGTGGTACCCGGTGGCATAGATGATCACGTCGAGGTCGATCTGCCGGCCATCCGCCGTGACGATGCCGTCTGCGTTGACGACCGCGGGCTCACCGGCTTCCACGTCGGCGTGATCACGGGTCAGTGCCGCGTAGTAGCCGCCGGGGTCACGGATGATGCGCTTTCCGTAGGGCGCGAAGTCTGGCGTGACCTTCTTCGCCAGTTCACTACCGGCACCGAAGGTTCGGTCGATGTATTCCAGGCACATCTGCAGCAACACGTCGTTGGCCGCCGAGATGGACAGGTGGTCGGCGGCCCATTCCGGATCCCGCAGGATCACCGGGTAGTTGTTGTCCGCTGTGCCCCAGTATGACTTCAACCTGTGCCAGTTCGCGTAGTACGGCAGCAGGCGGCCGAGGTAGCGTCGGTGCTCCGGCACATCGTCAGACGGCCGCTTGCGAGGTGCCACCCAGTGCGGCTGACGCTGGAACACCGTGAGGTGTTCGACCTGGTCGACGCAGGCGTCGACGATCTGCACCGCGGTGCAACCCGCACCGATGATCGCCACCCGCTTGCCCGTGAGATCCAAGGATGCGTCCCACTGCGCGGAGTGAATGCTTGTGCCCGCGAACGTCTCCCGGCCGGGGACCTCCGGCCATCGGGGGCGGTTGAGATAGCCGGCGGCGGTGACCACGACCGAGGAGAAGGTGACGTCGCGATTGCCGTCTGAGTCCACCGAATGGATCTGCCATTGCTGACGGTCGTCGTCCCACCACAGCGCTTCCACCTCGGTATCGAATCGCGTCTGCTCGCGCAGTCCATACTTGTCCGCGAGGGCCACCAGGTAGGCCTGGTACTCCGCACCTTGTGGGTAATAGCTCGTCCAGTTGGGGTTCACGTCGCGGGACAACGAGTAGTACGCCGATGGTGTGTCGACGCCGATGCCGGGATAGGTCGTGGTCAACCACGTGCCGCCGACTTCGGAGTTGCGATCGAATATCTCGTAGGTGACTCCGGCGTCGGCAGCGGCGAGAGCGGTGATGATTCCCGCAAGACCAGCTCCGATGATGGCGACCGTCATCGTCTTCGCAATCGGCACGGTGCGCGGCAGCGTCGGCCGCGACAGCTGGAAGCCACCCTGTTCGAGTAACAGCGGGACGAACTCTTCGTCGACCTCAGAGCCCAGGGCAATCGGCAGCAGCCGCCGGAAGAGCCGGGAGTCGTCGGCGGCCAACGCACCGTCGGACCGCGACCGCTCGAGCGCCTCGACGACAGCCGCCACAAGTGCTTCCGCTGTGTCGGGGTCGGTGACGCCTGCCCGTTCGGGTGGGTCGGGCACATGTGAGATCGCCGACCCGAACCGATCGATCACCGTTGCGTCGCCGGTGAGCTGAGCCAGCACCGCGACGAGCACTCCGGGGTCGGCTTGGCGCAAGTTGGCCCGCAGTTCATGCGGATCAACATCGTTGAAAGCAGCCGTCGTTTCGGAATCGGTCGTCACAACAGTCGAGTATCGGGGCGTTGGTCAGTGACAGCGATGCGACTGTCTACTGAGCGGGACAGGTCTGGGTACCGATGCCACTGGCCTGCCTACGCTTCGCCGATGCAACGGGTGCACTACGACGCTGACCACCGCGCCTTCGCCGAATTGGCCGGTGATTTCGCGGCCAAGGAGGTCGCACCCCACATCGCCGACTGGGAAGCCGACGGCATCATTCCGCGCCAGGTGTTCGCCACGGCCGGTGGCCTCGGGCTGCTCGGCTTCGCGGCCGACGAACGCTTCGGCGGAGTCGGCACCCGTGACTTCCGCTACAACCAGGTCCTGATCGAAGCGTTCATGGAGGCCGACTGCGGTGCGGTTGGGCTGAGTTTCGCCGTCCACAACGACATCTGTCTGCCCTACCTGGCAGACCTGACGACACCCGAACAACAAGACCGATGGCTGCCCGGCTTCGTCAGAGGCGATCTGATCGCGGCCGTCGCCATGACCGAACCCGGCGCCGGATCCGACGTCGCCGCCATCCGCACATCCGCCGTCGACGCCGGCGACCACTTCGTCGTCAACGGCGCCAAGACGTTCATCACCAATGGGCAGAACGCGGACTTGGTCATCGCTGCGGTCCGTACCTCGGCCGATCGCCACCTTGGGCTGACCCTGCTGGTGCTCGAGCGCGGTATGCCCGGTTTCGCGCGCGGCCGCAACCTGGACAAGCTGGGACTGCATTGCCAAGACACGTCGGAGCTGGTTTTCACCGATCTGAAGGTCCCCAAGAGCAATGTGCTGGGTGAGGCCGGCCGGGGATTCGCCGACATGATGAAAAACCTTCCGCAGGAACGCATGCAGATCGCCGTCGGCAGCCTGGCGCGCGCCCGAGCTGCGTTGCGTTGGACCGTCGACCATGTGCGCGAGCGGACCGCATTCGGGAAACCGATCGGCGCGCTGCAGAACACCCGTTTCGTGCTGGCCGACGTGACCACCGAAGTATCGGTCGCCGAGGCGTTCATCGACCGGTGTGTGATCGAGCTCAACGCGGGCCGGCTGTCGCCCGCCGATGCCGCGAAGGCCAAGCTTTGGGCAACGGAGATGGAGTTCCGCTGCCTTGACTCCTGCCAACAACTGTTCGGCGGCTACGGCTACATGCGCGAATATCCGATTGCCCGCTCGGCGATCGACGCTCGGGTGACGCGGGTATACGGCGGCACGTCGGAGATCATGCGCGAAATCATCGGCCGTGATCTCCAGCTGGTGCTGAAAGACTGAGGACGACGATATGCAGGTCCGTAGCCACTCACTGGGCGACATCCCCCGCCGGTCGGCCCGCCGTTGTCCCGACAAGATCGCGATCGTTGACGGCGCTGTCAGGTTGACGTTCGCCGAGTTCGATGACCTGGTGGATCGTGCCGCGGCGGCGTTGCGGGACAACGGTTTCACTCCGGGCGATCGGGTCGCGCTGGTGGCTCGAAACTGCTGGCAATATGCCGTGCTGGCATTCGCCACTGCCCGCGCCGCCGTTGTTCTCGTGCCGATTAATTTCATGCTCACGGCCGAGGAAATCGCCTACATCCTCGGTCACAGTCAAGCCCGCGGAGTGATAGTCGAACATGACCTCATTCCGACAGCCGCACTGGCGATGACCCGAGGCGGCACCGTCACAACGAAGGTGGTGTTGACCACCGGCGAGCAGCGCGCACCAGCAGGGTGGGATGACTTCGCCCTCTGGCTGACCACCACGACACCAGCGCCGGACCCCGAGATCGACGACGATCAGCTGCTGCGCCTGATGTACACCAGCGGCACGGAGTCCCGGCCGAAAGGCGTGATGCACTCCAGTCGCAGCCTGATGGCCAATTACGTCAGTTCGATCGTCGCGGGGTCGATGGAATCCGACGACGTCGAAATCCATTCGCTGCCGCTGTATCACTGCGCACAACTGGACAACTTTCTGGCCACCGACGTCTACCTCGGTGCGACCAGCATCATTCTCCCGCGGCCCGATCCGGAGTTGGTCCTGCGCGGCATAGAAACCCACGGAGTGACCAATTACTTTGCCCCACCGACAGTCTGGATCGCACTTTTACGGTCGCCCATTTTCGACCAGGTTGACTTGAGCAGCCTGCGCAAGGGGTACTACGGCGCATCGGCAATGCCGACGGAAGTGCTGCACGAGATCCGCGACCGGCTTCCGAATCTTGCCCTCTGGAATTTCTACGGGCAGACGGAGATGGCACCGTTGGCCAGTGCGATGGGGCCCGACGACCAGCGCGACCACGCCGGCGCGGCAGGCAGACCCGCGATCAACGTCGAAACCGCGATCGTCGACGACACCGACCACCCCGTACGGCCAGGAACGGTAGGCGAGATTGCCCACCGCGGTCCGCATCTCATGCTGGGATACCTCGACGACCCAGTCCGTACGGCAGAGGCATTCCGCGGTGGCTGGTTCCACTCCGGCGACCTCGGTTACTACGACGAGGTCGGGTTGTTGCATGTGGTCGACCGCAAGAAGGACATGATCAAGACGGGTGGCGAGAACGTCGCCAGCCGCGAGGTCGAAGAAGTGCTGTACCGACACCCGGGTGTACAGGAAGTCGCGGTGTTCGGCATTCCGCACCCTGTGTGGGTCGAGGCCGTGGTGGCGGCCGTGGTGATCCGGGACGGCGGCACGATCGACGAGGATGAATTGATCGCGCACTGCCGCGCCCACCTTGCCGGATACAAGACTCCCAAGAAGGTCTTCTTCGTCGACGGTCTGCCGAAAAACCCCAGCGGCAAGCTGCTGAAACGCGATCTGCGCACCCAATTCGGATCGAAAAAACCGTTCCACTCAGCGGACGCCTCCGCGCTGTAGTGCACCTGGCGACAGTTGACTGGCCGTCATGACCGACGCCGTCACCCTGTCCGAAGTCCAGGAGTTCATCGCCGGCTTCTGGTACCACTACGACCAAGGCCATTTCGACGAATTGGCGGTCCGAATCGGTGACGAGATGGAGTACGTCAGCCGATCCGACTCCGGCGCTTGCCCGTTCGAAGAGCTGCTGGCCGCCGAGCTGCA
Organism: uncultured Actinomycetota bacterium; assembly: GCA_963843135.1. Lineage (GTDB taxonomy): Bacteria > Actinomycetota > Actinomycetes > Mycobacteriales > Mycobacteriaceae > Mycobacterium. The sequence goes on along the minus strand of CAWJJA010000006.1, from coordinate 417,772 downwards.
CGGCGGCGCCGAAACGCTGGCCTGGCTCATCCAGCACCGCAACGAGAACCCCTACCCGCTCCGCCACCACGCGACGAATATCTTCCGCACGGGCAGCGACGGAGCGGTCACGAACGTGCGCTTCTATCTGTACGTCAACCAGATCACCAACAACGTCCCGTTCGACGTGTCGAGCGGTGTGGTCGACGTCGGCATCCGCCGTGGTGATCACGGCCTGGTGTTCGCGTCCATGAGTGTGGTGCTCGACGCCGAGGATTCGATTCCGTTCGCCGAATACAACGCCAAGAACACGGCCGTCGCAGGCGCGTGAGCACACCATTCGATGGCGGTGTCGCCGTCATCACCGGCGCGGGCGCCGGCATCGGTGCCGGTTTGGCGCGACATGCCAGCGCACTCGGCATGACGGTCGTACTCGCCGATATCGAAGGCGCCGCAGTCGCCACACTCCGTGACGAGTTGACCGCCGCCGGTGGCGCGGCGGTAGACGTCGTGTGCGATGTGCGCGACCCCGCCGCCGTCGAGCAACTGGCCGAGCGTACGTACCGCGATATCGGACCAGTGCGGCTGCTGGTCAACAACGCAGGCGTGGAGCAATTCGGGTATCTCTGGGACACCCCGGTCGAGAACTGGAACCGGGTTGTCGACATCAACGTCAGCGGTGTCTTCCACGGGATCAGGGCCTTCGTGCCGAGGATGATCGACGCACGCACCCCGGCGTGGGTGTGGAATCTGTCGTCGATCGGCGGTGTGGCCGTGGTGCCACTGCAGGCGCCCTACATCATGAGCAAGCACGCCGTGCTCGCGCTGACCGAATGCCTGCATCTCGAGATCCAGCACGCAGGGCACAACCACATCCACATTCAGGCTGTCCTTCCAGGTGCCGTGGCGTCCAACATCTTCGAGTCCGCCGGTGGTGTCGACACCGGCGATGTCGCAGCCGCAGAGTCACAGCGCGGCGCCATGCTCGACATCAAGGCCGACGCGATGGATCCGCTCGCGGCCGCCGAAGCGGTGTTCGAACAAGCCGCCCAAGGGCGGTTCTACCTGCTCACCCAACCTGACTACGTAGGCTCGGCGATGGCCGAACGCGCAGAAGTTCTTGTCTCCCAACAGCCGCCGGCGTTGCGGTCAGGCCGTCGTTTCGACCCGAGGCGCCGGTGAGGCTCGACCCTGACGCCGCCGCCCGAGTCGCCTCGTTCGGTGCGATGTCACCGATGCGAGTGCGTGGCCTGGCGGCCGTGCGGGACGCGATCGAATCCGCGCCGCACCCGGACGACATGCCGTCCATGGCCAATATCGAGGACTGCGCAATCCCAGGACCCGCCTGCCAGATTCCCGTCCGGATCTACCGCCCGTCAACCGCGTCGGCGGCGCCCGCGCTGGTCTACTTCCACGGCGGCGGCATGGTGATGGGGTCCAACCATTCGTTCGAGCCGCTGGCGAGAACGCTTGCCGCCCAGTCCAACGCCACTGTGATGTCCGTGGACTACCGGCTCGCTCCAGAGTTCCCCGCACCTGCCCAGTTCGACGACGCATACGCGGCCACCGAATGGGTTGCGGGGCACGCAGAACAGATGGGTGTTGACGTCACACGACTGGCGGTCGTCGGCGACAGCGCGGGCGGCTCGCTGGCTGCGGCGGTGGCCCTCGCGGCCCGGGATCGCGGCGGTCCCACGATCTTGTGCCAGGTGTTGCTCTATCCGGGCCTCGACCGCGACATGACGGCGGAGTCGATGGTCGTACTTCGCGACGCGCCGATGCTCAGTCACGACGACATCGTCTACATGCACGAGCTCGCCGACGCCGGCAGCGGTGCGCCGCACGACCACTACCGGGTGCCGGCCCATGCGGCGGACTTGAGCGCACTGCCGCCCGCCATCGTGGTGACCGCGCAATGTGACCCGATTCGCGACTGGGGTGAGCGCTACGCGTCACGGCTGCGGGACGCGGGGGTTCAAACCACCGTCACGCGCTACCCCGGCGCCTATCACGGATTCCTGATGCGATCCGACGCCACCGCCCGCGGGAGGCTGGCGACCGCTGAGGTGTGTGCCCTGCTGCGGGCGAAGTTCGACAACCCGATGGACTTCTGATTCCCGATCACCGGACACCCTGGCCCACCCGCAGGCCGGTGCGGCCAACAATCAAGCCAACGAAGTCAGTAAGGAGACCATGACATGCTCACGGACCAGCGGCGAATGGAGCTTTCCGATGTACTGCGGCCCGCCGCGCCGCCACGGGAGATCGACAATGTGTACACGGCCGACCAGAAGGAGCGGTTGCTCGACGTCGTCCGCACCGCGGGGCCGTGGAAGCTGATCATCGCCCAGCACTTCGCTTCGGCCGATGAACTGATGGCAACGATGAGCGGCATGTTCCCCGAGGGCTTCGAGCCGTCGCTTGACCTGTTTCTTACCCCCACTTTCCGCGGGTACCTGGCCAACTACGGTGCCGTGCTTTATCCCGAGTTGCACGACTGCTTCTACAACGAGCGGTTCCTGAACATGGCGAAGGGCTATTGGGGCGCCGAGTACGCGAAGCCCGAGTTGATGCTGTTCAACATCAACGGTCCGTGCGCGAACCGCGACCCCGGACACCTCGACTCCCCCAGCTTTCGCGGTGTCCGCCATGAGAATGCGCCGACATGGCTGTGCAGCGTGATGGGCAAATCCGGTTTGTTCACCGACTATCTGATCAAGATGGCTCAGGTGATCACGTGGTTCTCGCTGGACACGGGAAGTGGTTTCACCTACTGGCCCGAGGGTCCACTGAAGGCGCCGCAGCGGGTGCTACCGCCGATCAACAACCGCGGCGTGGTGGTGCAGAATGAGATGATGGTGCACCGCGGCGAAGCGAACGGTCCACTCGAACAACAGATTCCGGCCGATCTGGGCTTTGACACGGTTTTCACCGGCGACGGGGCCGATCGTGATCACTGGCTGCTCAAGAACGGTGACGATGTGATCGCCCGCCACCACACCGACGAGTTGCGGTTCCTGGTGCACTGGTCCGCCGAAGTGTTCTCCGACTTCGACGAACTGAAGAAGAACATGGACGGCTCCGATGACCTCACCGCCGAGAAGGCCATCGACATGATGGTCGACGACCTGAGCTGCAAAGGTGTCAAACTCGATGTTCCCAGCGAGCCGATGCACGATCCGGCCTTCATCGGCGCGCTCAACGCGGCCTACGATCTCGGAGGCCCGGCGACTTATCCCGACGAAGCGCCGATCAGCGCGTTCCAGCTGGCCTGAAAGCAAGAGCTGATGACCTGCGGATGCAGTGAGCGCCAAGCGATCATCGATGTGCTCAACGCTTATGCGACCTGTCTCGACGCCCGCGACTGGTCGGGCCTGAACGACGTATTTCATCCGGACGCCGTTTGCATCTACGCCGCCACACTCACCGGCCGGGCAGCGGTCGTTGAATCCATCCGCAGCTTTCTGGACGGGTGCGGGCCGTCGCAACACCTTCTCGGCAACTACCAGATATCGATCAATGGCGATACGGCCGAGTCTTCGACCAAAGCCCGCGTGTTGCACGTCGGTGCAGGCGAGCGGACTGACCTGACCCCGTACGAAGCAATCGGCACATACCACGATCGCCACCTCCGAACACCCGATGGTTGGCGAATCATCCACCGCCACTTCGATGTCCAGAGCTCACTCGGCGATATCAACGTACTTCACCCTGCCTGAAGGGAACGAAAGCAATGCAGAGGTTCGACGACCGCCGAATCATCATCACCGGTGCCGGCTCGGGGATCGGTCAGGCCACCGTCGCTCGTCTGCTCGAGGAGGGCGGCCGATGCTGCATGGCAGAGAGAGCGAGATCCTCGGCGACCCCAGCGCTGTCGCAGCCGTGGTCGCCATGGTCGCCTCCGACGACGGAGCGTTCATCACCGGCACCGAGATCCGCGTCGACGGCGGTGCGCACGCCTGACCCCCCACGGGCGACGAGGCTGCGCGCACGATTACGTCGTCACCCGCACTGATTCATCGACCACGGGAAGATCGCCGGCGCGGACCGCGTCGACGATCGAGTCTGTCAGCGCCGAGCAGCCCAGAAACAGGCCGCGCTCCGAGTGCGCAGCCAGGTGCTGCGCGTCGCGCCGCTCCAGACACGATCCCTGTGCCTCGGCCGTCCATTGCACGCTGGTCTGATTCCAGCTGCTCTTTCGCGCCGATACGCAGGCTCCGCAGCGGCGACAGTCGACCGGCACCATCGGTGAGTCGGCAAGCCGGTTGTCGGGCCGGACGGTCATCAGGCGGTTCCGGACCTCGCCGCTTGCGCGCTGATGTTCTCTTCGACGACCTTCATCCACTCCTCGTGCGGGCTGGTGGTGTCGAGCTCGTATTCGAAGCGGTCCACCATGTCCGACTCGACATCGGCGGCGTCGACGTAGAACTGCTCGTACCACCGGCGCAGCTGGTAGACCGGTCCGTCCTCCTCACACAGCAGCGGATTGTCGATGCGCGCCTTGTTCTTCCAGATCTCGACATCCTGTTCGAAGCCCACCTTGACCCAATCGCCGAGCGCGATCGCCGCCTGCAGCGCCGCATCACCGGGCAGCGTCTCCGACTTCTTGACGATGATGCCGTACTGCAGCACAAAGGAATTCGCGTCGATCGGATAATGGCAGTTGATCAGAATCGTGTTCTGATCGTCGTTCTCAAAGTGGTAGGTCAGGTCGTCGATCATGAACGACGGGCCGAAGTACGACGCCACCGAGGTGGTACCGAGCAGCCGGGGCTGTCCCTCGGGATTCGGGATGTCGCCGCGCGAGCCGCCGTTCATGTACTGCGTGGCGACGTGGCCCTCGAAGATGTTCTTGAAATGCGTTGGCAGCGATCCGTGGATGTAGAAGAAGTGCGCCATATCGACGACGTTGTCGATGATCTCGCGACAGTTGGTGTTGACGACGGTGGTGTACCAATGCCAGTCGGTCCAGTCGTCATTCGTCGCACCCTCGATCCGAGGTATGGCGACGTCCGGCGGGCGGCGGATTGCGCTCCGGGTCGTTCCACACGAACAGCATCCCGTCCTGTTCGAGGGTGGTCCACGTCGCGGTGCGGGCCAGCCGAGGTGTGCGCTTGCTGTAGGGCACCTTCTTGCATCGGCCGTCACCGCCCCAGCGCCAGTCGTGGAACGGACAGGCGATCTCGTCGCCCTTGACCTGCCCCTGGCTCAGGTCCCCGCCCATGTGGCGGCAGAAGCCGTCGAGCACGTTGATTTTTCCGTCACCGCTGCGGAACACCACTAGCTTCTCGCCGAAGGCGTGCACTGCGTGCGGTTCACCGTCGCCGAAGTCGCTGGTCAGCCCCAGGCAGTGCCAGCCGCGGGCGAATCTGGTCGGCGCTGCTGCGGCTTCGATCTGCCGAACAGCGTCGGTTTGATCGTCGGCTCGGCCGACCTCGGTCTGATTGTCGGCTCGGCCGACGGTGGTTTCTGAGGTCTCTGACTGCAAGGTCATGACCTCGTTTTACTCCCGCGACATGGCCTGTGGAGACGATCGTCCCGCTGGGAGGGAAACCCGCAGCAACCGCGATTCGCGCACCATACTGTCAAGGCGTGACGACTGCTCAACAGGCCACCATCCCCGCTGGCCTGCCCCTGACCGATACCACCGTCGACCTGCTCGTCGTGGGTTCGGGCACCGGTATGGCCGCCGCGCTGGCGGCCGCCGAGCGCGGATTGACCGCGCTGATCGTCGAGAAGTCGGAGTACGTCGGCGGCTCGACCGCAAGGTCCGGCGGAGCGCTGTGGTTTCCCGCGAGCCCTGTACTCGAGGAGAACGGCGCCGGCGACACCGCGACAAAGGCGCGCGACTACCTGGACTCGGTCGTGGCGGGCAGCGCCGCCCCGCAGCGGTCAGCGGAGTTCTTGGGCCACCTCACTGAGACGGTTCAGATGCTGCGACGCACCACACCGATGCGGTTCTCGTGGGCGCGGGACTACTCCGATTACCACCCCGAGCATCCGGGAGGAAGTGCCGCCGGGCGCACGTGCGAGTGCAAGCCGTTCAACGCTTCGGTGCTGGGCGCCATACCGGTCGCGGCTGCGTCCAGGGTTGATGGAGCCGAAAATCCCGATGCCGACCACCAGTGCGGACTATCGCTGGATGAACCTGATGGCACGGGTGCCCCGAAAAGGGCTGCCGCTCATCGTCAAACGACTCGCCCAGGGCATCGGCGGGCTGATGCTCGGCCGCCGCTACACCGCAGGCGGGCAGGCGTTGGCCGCCGGCTTGTTCGCCGGGGTCCTGCGTGCGGGCATCGGTGTGTGGACGCAAACCGCGCTGGTGCGGCTGATAACCGACGGGAACCGGGTCACCGGGGCCGTCGTCGCCCACGGCGGACGCGAGGTGACGATCAACGCGCGACGCGGAGTTGTGCTGGCCGCAGGCGGCTTCGACCACAACATGGATATGCGGTGGAAGTTCCAGTCCGAGTCGCTGCGCGAGAACGCGAGCCTGGGCGCCGAGACCAACACCGGCGACGCGATCCGGATCGCCCAGGATGCCGGCGCCGGAATCGACCTCATGGACCAGGCGTGGTGGTTCCCGGCGGTGGCGCCGCTGCCGGGGGCCGATCCGCTGGTCATGCTCGCCGAGCGATCGCTGCCGGGCTCGCTGATCGTCGACCAGACGGGTCAGCGGTTCACCAACGAGGCCAGCGATTACATGTCGTTCGGCCAGTGTGTGCTCGCACGGGAGCGCAACGGGAACCCCGTCGAGTCCATGTGGATCGTGTTCGACCAGCAGTACCGCAACAGTTATGTCTTTGCCGCGGATCGCTTTCCGCGCATGACGCTGCCGCAGGCGTGGTACGACGCAGGCATCGCTCACCGCTCGGATGATCTGGCCGAACTCGCCCGAATGATGAAGGTGCCCGAGGACGCAGTTCGTGGCGACGGTGTCGCGCTACGACGAGATGGCCCGCGCAGGTGAAGATTCCGACTTCGGCCGCGGGAACAGCGCATACGACCGCTACTACGGCGACCCCACCATTGCGCCCAACCCGAATCTGCGCCCGCTCGACAAAGGTCCGTTCTACGCCGTGCGCATGACGCTCAGCGACCTGGGTACGTGTGGCGGTCTGCGTGCCGACGAGCGCGCCCGGGTGCTGCGCGAAGACGGCACTGCCATCGCCGGGCTGTATGCGATCGGCAACACCGCAGCGAACGCGTTCGGAGCCACGTATCCCGGTGCGGGCGCGACGATCGCACAGGGCCTGGTGTACGGCTACATTGCGGCCAGCGACGCGGCCGCGGCCGCAACGATAGTCAGGCGTCGTCGGCCTCGGCCTTCTTCTCGATCTCGTACCAGTATTCCGGTGTCGGCCAAGGAATTTTCGCCCGTTCGCCGTCGCCGACCCGCGGGAACTCGGCTTCCGCCTCGTCGAGTTCCTTGATCATCTTCAGAGTCAGCTCGCGTTCGTTGGCGTAATACCGCTCGGCCCAGTTCAACGCGACGCGCGCATAGGCCCATGCCGGGTCGGCGCCCGCCCATTTGGCGTCTTTGGCTGCGCTGCGGTGCATCTCGTCGGCATAGGCCAGATGCTCTTGCAGAATCTCCTTGAGCCGGGTGGGGTTGGTGAGGTGCCCCAACGTCACTCGTAGCAGTGGACTGTGCTTGAGCACGGGGGGGTCGAGTGGCGCATCGTTCGCCCACCGCGTGACGGCGTCCAAGCCGGCCTCGGTGATCTTGTACAACCTGCGATTGCGCGTGCCGGCTCCGTTCTCGACGCGCGAGGTCACGAAGCCGAGTTGCTCGAGCTTCTTGAGTTCTGTGTAGATCTGGCTGTACGCCGGGCTCCCGTAGAAGAACCGCATGCTCCAGTCGATCCACTTGCGGATGTCGTAGCCCGAGAGCTCGTATTCGTACGACAGCATCCCCATGAGCGCCCAGCTGGTCGCCGCAAGATTCGGCTTGCCCTGCTGATCGCTGCCTTTCACCATTTCAGACTAACAACACAGGTCAGCAGCGGTGGGCAGGCTCACCACTGAGCGGGAGGCCGTATTGCGGCGCTCCGGCACCCGGGGTGAAGGTTACGGGCACCACGACTTAAGGCAGGCGATGACCACCGCTCACGAATGGCTGACCGACTCTGTGCGCCGTCTGATCGACGCCACCATCCGCACTCAGGTGGATGCGGAGGCCATTGCCGCGGCGACAGAGAAGATCGATTCGGCGACAGCGCAATTGAGCGATTCGCTGTTGCCGGGGTCATTCGGTGTGCAGACCGGATCGGACGGTCAGTCGATCGCGTGGGGCAACGTCGTCATCGGCCTTCGCAATCCCGTCGCGCCGCCCCTGACCATTCACCACAGCGCGGACGGTGCAGTGCACACGGAATTCGTTCTGGGTGCCGCCTACGAGGGACCGCCAGGTCACGTCCATGGCGGGGTGTGCGCGATGATCCTCGACCACGTCCTCGGCGCCACCGCGCACCAGCCGGGCAAACCCGCCTATACCGGCACTCTGACGCTGCGCTACCTGCGCGGCACACCCTTGGGACAACCGCTGCGCGCGCAGGCGCATGTCGAGCGCATCGAGGGCGCGAAGACATTCGCCGTCGGCCACATCGCCGGTCCCGATGGCGTCACCGTCGAGGCCGAGGGCGTATTCATCCATCCGAAAGGAGGTCGGTCAGATGGCTGACAATTCGCGGTCCGACCCAGCAGTATCTGCCTATGGCACCTCTTCAGCGTTACACCGACCGTCGAGTCCTGATCACCGGCGGCGGCTCGGGCATCGGCCAGGCAACCGTCCTGCGGATCCTGGACGAAGGCGGCCGAGTGGTCGCGGCCGACATCAGCGAGTCCGGGTTGAAGGACACCGTCGCCAAGGCCGACGCGCACCGTGACCGGCTCACGACGCTGGTCCTCGACATCGGCAGCGAGGAGTCCGTCAAGCAGGGCGTGGCCAAGGCCGTCGAGGCCCTTGGCGGTCTCGATGCCCTGGTCAATGCCGCGGGGATATTGCGGTCGGTGCACTTCCTCGAGACCACGCTCGCCGACTTCGAGCAGGTGCTGCGGATCAATCTCGTCGGCACGTTCCTGATGACGCGGGAGGCCATCCCCGCGTTGCGCAACGGCACCGACCCCGCCGTGGTCAACTTCAGTTCCACGTCCGCGGCGTTCGCCCATCCCTACATGTCCGCGTATGCGGCGTCCAAGGGTGGGGTCCAGGCGATGACCCACGCGCTCGCGCTGGAGTTCGCCAAGGAAAGAATCCGGTTCAACTCGGTCCAGCCCGGCTCCATCTCCTCTGGAATGACCGATGGCATCGGCGAATCCAAACAGAGCATCGGCCCCGGACTGCCTGCCGATGCCGACTACTCGCTGTTCGGCAAGATCATGCCGACCCTGCCGGTGGACGGCGGCGGGATGTTCGCCAAGCCGGACGCCGTCGCCGCTGTGGTGGCGATGCTCGCCTCCTCGGATGCCTATTTCGTCACCGGGACAGAGGTGCGTGTCGACGGCGGAACGCACATGTAAGTTGCTATCCAATGACGACCCTTGACAGACCCATCCGCGTCATCCAGTGGACCACCGGCAACATCGGCCGACGGTCGCTGCACGCGATCATCGGCCGCGACGATATGGAACTGGTCGGCGTCTACGCCCATGGTGCGGACAAGGTGGGAGTCGACGCCGCGGAGCTCGCCGGCTGGCCAGACCCCACCGGCGTGAAAGCCACCAGCGACATCGACGCGCTCATCGCATTGAAGCCCGACGCCTGTTGTTACAACCCGTTGTGGCCCAGCATCGATGAACTGGTCCGGCTGCTCGAAGCCGGGGTGAACGTATGCTCGAGCGCCGCGTGGATCACCGGCGGCAAGCAGTCACCCGAGGATCTGGCACGCATCCGGAAGGCTTGCGAGAAAGGCAATTCCACCATTTTCGGCAACGGGGCCCATCCCGGGATGACGAACATGGTGGGAATGGTGCTCAGCGGCTCCTGCGAGCGGGTCGACGAGATCCGCATCACCGAGTCGGTGGACTGCTCGACCTACGAATCGGCGGGAACGCAGACGGCGATGGGCTTCTCGCAGGATCCCGAGACCCCCGGTCTGGCCGAGAGCGTGCGCCGCGAAAGCGAGGTGTTCGCCGAGTCCGCGGCGATGATGGCCGACGCCATCGGCGCCAAGCTCGACAGGTTGACGTTCGACGTGACCTTCACGACCGCCACCGGCGACAGCGACCTGGGCTTCATGGCTATCCCCGAGGGCACCATCGGCGGCGTCATGGGCTATCACCGCGGCTGGGTGGGTGAGAAGAACGTGGTCAGCGTGGGATTCAACTGGATCATGGGCAGCCACGTCACCCCGCCCAAGCCACTCGAACACGGCCACGTGATCCAGGTGTTCGGACTGCCCAACATGCGCACGGTGCTGCACTGCCTGCCGCCCAAGGACTGGACCGAACCCGGGTTCATGGGGCTCGGCATGATCTACACCGCAATGCCGGTGACCAACGCGGTGCCCGCCGTCGTCGCCGCCGAACCGGGCATCGTCACGCTGGCCGACCTGCCGCCGGTCACCGGCCGCGTGGCACGCTAGCGGGGCGCGGTTGAGACCTTAAGCGGTTGATCGCAAGCATCCGGTGGCTGTAATCAACCTGTTAGGCGCGCCCAGTCGCCGGGTCGGCGGTCGCAACGATCACGCCGATGGCACCGGCGCCCAGATGGATCGACAACACCGGGCCCATATCGGCCACGGTGAGCGACTCGATCTGCGGCAAGCGGGTCGTCAGCGCGGCACCCATTTCGTCGGCGCCGTCATGGTTGTCGACGTGGTGTATCGCGATGCTCGCGCTGCCCGGACCGACGACCTCCGCGACCCGATCGACCAATGCCGCATGCGCCTTGGTGATCGTGCGAATCCGCTGATCCAGAACCAACCGGCCATCCACGTCCAGACACAGCAACGGTTTCAGCGACAGCGCCGTACCCAGCCATGACGCAGCCGTGCCGATACGACCGCTGCGCCGCAGATTGTCCAGACGGTGGACGACGATGAATGCGTGGGTACGCGGGACCGCCGAACGTGCCGCAGCCTCAACGGTATCCAGATCCGCTCCCGTCGACGCAGCCTGGGCGGCCGCGCGCGCGACGAACCCGACACCCATGGCGGCGGAGCGCGAATTGACAACGCGGACCGCGGAGCCGAACTCGCGCGCGGCCTGCACCGCGGTGCTGAACGTGCTCGACAGGGCAGCCGAGATGTGGACTGCGACGACGCCGTCGCCCTCGCTGTCGGCCAGCGCCTGCTGATATGTCTCGATCAAAGCGGCCGGCGCCGCGCCTGATGTCGTCACGCGCGGACGGTCGTGAACGTCGTAGGGCACTTCGTCGATACCGTCACGCAGATCGGCACCGTCGACGAGGACGTGCAGCGGTACCTCGCGGATGTTCCACTGTTTGCACTCATCCGTCTGCAGACGGGACGACGAGTCCGTCACGACGATCACGGACACGGCACGCCGGCCTCGGCGAGTGCTTTCAGCATCAGATCGGCCACGGCCTGGTGGGCCTCGAAATTCCAGTGAATCCCGTCGGGATTGCCTCGGCCGCTCAAGACCTCTTCACCGACGGCGGCCTTCAGATCGACCAGCGGGATGTCATGTTCTGCCGCCCATGCGGTGATCGCCTTCACCGTGCCCTCGCGACCGCGGTGCGCGTTTCCGTAGGTCTGCGCAATATGCACCGACGGCAACGACGCCACGACCGGTATCCCCGGACGGTTGAAATCGATGGCACCACGGGTCATCTCGAGATACTCCACCGACACGTGCGGCGGCAGCGCCGCGCGGGACACCGGTGAGAGCCGCGGCTGCACCCAGCCGTATCCGTCGCGCGCCCAGCGCCGAAGCCACGCCGGACGGACATACCGGATCAGCTCGCGAAGGGCGGTGGGCAGCGGCGACGGCAGCGAATCCATACCGCCCGTCGCGAACACCACCGCGCCCGCCCGTGGCAGCGCCGCCCACGCCCGCGGATCCTGGGTCGCCGCCCACCAGACGTCGCGACATGTCCAGCCGATCCGCCCGATGAGTTCGACATCCCAACCCAGTTGTGCAGCAACGATATTGGGCCATATCCGCGGATCGTCGGACGGCAGCCCGCCGGTCGGGCCGTAGTAGGACAGCGAGTCGCAGAACAGCAACATCGTCGGTCGATCAGAGGACATCGTTGGCAACCTGCGCCGAGGCGTTCCAGACGTCGAGCCGCCAGCGGATATCCGCATGTGCGGCGTCGAGTTCACTGTGCGCGGACAATTGCACCCAGCTGCAGTTGCCCATTCCACCCAGAATCGGCCAGTTGTCGACGGGAAGCCCGAGTAATGCAGCGGTCAACGCAGCGATCAGACCGCCGTGCGTGACGAGCACGACGGGCCGATCGGGTTCGTCGACGCCCCAATCCGTCTGATCGGCGAGGAGTTCGGTCCACCAGCGGCATACTGCGCGCGGCGACGTCAACCCGACTCTCTCCCCCGTGTGGCGCCCAACGGGCATTCTCGCGCCAGGCGAGCCGGGCGCCGGGCGCCGCGGCGTCGACCTCGAGATGCGTCATCCCCTGCCAGTCACCGAGATGCGTCTCCCGCAGTCGGACATCCACTCCCACCGGCATCCCGGCGCGCTCCCCCAGACTGACCGCGGTGTCCAGCGCCCGCCGCAGGTCCGAGGACACGATGCGCAACGGCTGCCGCTTGGCCAGCACCTCGGCCGCGGCGACGGCCTGGTCTCGGCCGAGGTCGGACAGGTCGGTGTCCAGCTGGCCCTGCATGCGACTGCCTGCGTTGTACTCGGTCTGCCCGTGACGCAGCATGACCAGGTGGCGGATCCTCACGACTCGGAATCTTCCGCTCTTCGCGCAAGCGGCTCATCGGAGTCTTCCGCTCTTCGCGCAAGCGGCTCATCGGAGTCTTCCGCTCTTCGCGCAAGCGGCTCATCGGAGTCTTCCGCTCTTCGCGCAAGCGGCTCATCGGAATCCAGGTCCACCGCGACGACGGGGCAGTCACGCCACAGCCGGTCCAGCGCGTAGAAGTTGCGCTCGTCCTGATGCTGGATGTGCACGACGATGTCGACGTAGTCGAGCAGCGTCCATCGCCCCTCGCGGCCACCTTCCCGCCTCGCCGGTTTGTGTCCCTCGGCCCGCATCTTCTCCTCGACCTCGTCGACGATCGCATTGACCTGTCGCTCGTTGGACGCGGATGCGATGACGAAACAGTCGGTGATGACCAGCTGCCCGGAAACGTCGATCACGACGACGTCGGTCGCCAGCTTCTCGGCCGCTGCTTGCGCGGCGACCGTGGCCATGCCGATCGCCTCCTCGGACGCACTCATCGTCTGCGCTCCTCGTGTGCGACCGAATCGGCCTCGTAGAGCTTGCGTTTGGTCACGTACTGAACGACACCGTCGGGTACGAGATACCAGATGGGCCGGTTCTTCCCGGCGCGCTTGCGGCAGTCGGTGGATGAGATCGCCAGTGCGGGCACTTCCACGAGGCTGAGCGCTTCGGCGGGTAGTTCGGCCATCGCCGCCTTGATGTGCTGACCGTCGAGTTCGTAGCCCGGCCGGCTGACACCGACGAACTTGGCTATGGAGAACATCTCCTCCCAGTTCTGCCAGGACAGGATCGACGCCAGCGCGTCGGCACCGGTGATGAAGTACAGATCGGCGTCGGGGTTGAGTGCATGCAAGTCGCGCAACGTGTCCTTTGTGTAGGTCGGTCCGCCGCGGTCGATATCGACACGGCTCACCGAAAACCTCGGGTTCGATGCTGTCGCGATCACGGTCATCAGATAGCGGTCCTCGGCGGCGGTGACGTAGCGATGATGCTTCTGCCACGGCTGGCCGGTGGGGACGAACACCACCTCGTCGAGTTCGAACAGGTCCGCAACCTCGCTGGCCGCGACCAGGTGACCGTTGTGGACGGGATCGAAGGTCCCACCCATCACGCCAACCCTGCGTCGAGAAACCACGATTAGCCAGCTTACGGGACCCCTATGGGCTGCTCAGACCGGCAGCAAGGCATCGATGACCGAGGCGAGCTGCTTGGCGGACCGGCATTCATGCATGGTGATGACGTCTTCATAGCGCGGCACCGCCGAATCACCGCTGCCCCACAGGTGCCTGGGCTCGGGGTTGAGCCAGTGCGCGTGCCTGCTGGAGTTGACCATGTGGGCCAGCAGATCCGTTTCCGGATTGCGATAGTTGTTGCGCCCATCGCCGAGCACCAACAGGGAGCTGCGCGGCGAAAGGACATTCGGCCAGTTGTCCATGAATGACACGAACGCGTGCCCGTAATCGGAGTGGCCGTCGCGCGTGTACACCCCGGCCTCGCGGGTGATCCGCTGCACGGCGACGGCCAGGTCGGCATCGGGCCCGAACAGTTCGGTCACCTCGTCGGTGGTGTCGATGAATGCGAATACCCGGACCCGGGAGAACTGCTGGCGCAACGCATGCACCAGCAACAGCGTGAAGTGGCTGAAGCCGGCCACCGAGCCGGACACGTCGCACAGCACCACCAGTTCCGGCCGAGCCGGGTGCGGCTTCTTGAGCACCACCTCGATCGGCACGCCACCGGTGGACATCGACTTGCGCAGCGTCTTGCGCAGGTCGATCTCCCCGGCCCGAGACCGTCGTCGTCGCGCCGCCAACCGGGTCGCCAAGGTGCGGGCCAGCGGTACGACCACGCGACGCATCTGGCGCAGCTGCTCGCCCGAGGCACGCAGGAACTCGACATTCTCCGCGAGCTGCGGCACGCCGTACATCTGCACATGGTCACGGCCCAGCTGTTCGGCGGTGCGACGCTTGGTCTCCGCCTCCACCATCTTGCGCAGCTGGGTGATGCGTTGGGCGGCAAGCGCTTTCGCGATCTGTTCCTGTGTCGGCGTCGGTTCGTCGCCGTATGGGGCGAGCAGGCCCGCCAGCAGCCGGCCCTCGAGGTCGTCGAGATTCATCGCCTTCAGTGCCTGATACGACGAATACGACGGGCCGCGGCTGGAGTTGTACCGCCCGTACGCCTCGACGATCTGGGCGATCATCGCGGCCAGCCGCTCGTCCAGGTTTGCGAGGTCCTCGTTGTCGGCCAGCATGTCCAGAAGCGCGGCGCGCATCGCCTCGACGTCCTCGGGCGGCAGACCCTCGGGTGAACCGTCTGCATCCTCGTCGTCGTCGACGATGACCGTCTTGGCGCCCAGCGCCGCGGGGAACCACAGGTCGAACATCGCGTCGTAGGTCTCGCGGTGGTCGGGACGGCGCAGCACCGCACAGGCGATGCCCTCCCGCAGCTGCTCTCGGTTCTCGCAGGCCGAGCACCGACATCACCCGCCCGGCGTCGACGGTTTCCGACGGCCCCACCGAAATCCCCCGCCCGCGCAGCGCTTCGACGAACTCGACCAGGTGGCCGGGAATTCCGTGCGGCGCCAACGGTTGCGGCGGGCGGGTTCGGCGGACGGCCATCAGTTGAGCCTTAACTCTCCGGCGGCCTTGACCTGATCGGACTGGTGTTTGAGCACCACACCGAGGGTGGCCGCGATGGTCGCATCGCTGATGGTGTCCAGTCCCAGCGCCAGCAGCGTGCGCGCCCAGTCGATGGTCTCCGCCACCGAGGGCAGCTTCTTGAGCTGCATGGCGCGCAGCACACCGATGATGCGAACCAGTTCCTCGGCGAGGTGCTCGGGCAGCTCGGGAACGCGAGACAACAAGATGCGCCGCTCCAGATCCGCATCGGGAAAGTCGATGTGCAGGAACAGACACCGGCGCTTGAGCGCCTCCGACAACTCGCGAGTCGCGTTCGAGGTCAGCACGACGAACGGCTTGCGCTCGGCGGTGATGGTGCCCAGTTCCGGCACGGTCACCGCGAAGTCGCTGAGCACCTCGAGCAGCAGACCCTCGATCTCGATGTCGGCCTTGTCGGTCTCGTCGATCAGCAGCACCGTCGGCTCGGTGCGCCGGATCGCGGTGAGCAGCGGCCGCGTCAGCAGGAACTCTTCGGTGAACACATCGGTTTTCGTCTGGTCCCAGTCGCCGGAACCGGCCTGGATACGCAGGATCTGCTTGGCGTGGTTCCACTCGTAGAGCGCGCGGGCCTCGTCGACACCCTCGTAGCACTGCAGCCGCACGAGACCCGAGCCGGTCGCCTGCGCGACCGCACGGGCGAGTTCGGTCTTGCCGACACCCGCGGGCCCCTCGACCAGCAACGGCTTGCCGAGCCGGTCGGCGAGGAACACCGCTGTGGCGGTTGCGGTGTCGGGAAGGTAGCCGGTCTCCGACAACCGTCGGCCGACATCGTCGATGTCGGCGAACAGCGGCACCGGGCGTGCGGGGACGCTCACTGAGTTCTCCTAATTCTGCCTGTGTCAGGCCGGGCGGGTGTGGCCGTCTCCCCACACAATCCACTTGGTCGATGTCAGTTCGGGCAGGCCCATCGGGCCCCTCGCGTGCAGCTTCTGGGTCGAGATACCGATTTCGGCGCCGAAACCGAACTGCTCGCCGTCGGTGAAAGCGGTCGATGCGTTCACCATCACCGCCGCGGCGTCCACCCGTTCGGTGAACCGCTGTGCAGCAGCAAGATTCGTCGTCACGATGGCCTCGGTGTGTCCCGTGCCGTATTCGTTGACGTGGTCGATCGCGGCGTCGAGACCGTCGACCACCGCAATGGCGATGTCCATCGACAGGAACTCCTGCGCGCAGTTCGTCGTCGGACGGGTTCTCGTGCACCGTCACGCCGGCATCCTGCAGCGCCTGCGTCAGCCGGGGAAGGGCGCGGTCGGCGATCGCGGCGTCGATCAACAGCGACTCGGCGGCGTTGCACACACTGGGCCGACGCGTCTTGGCGTTCAGCAGAATGCGTTCGGCGACATCGAGATCGGCTGCTTCGTGAACGTAGACATGACAATTGCCGACACCGGTCTCGATGGTCGGCACCATCGCGTCACGGACCACCGCGTCGATCAGGCCCGCTCCCCCTCGCGGGATCACGACGTCGACGAGGCCGCGGGCCTGGATCAGATGCGTCACGCTGGCGCGGTCGGCACTGGGAAGCAACGCCACGACGTCGGGCTCGAGTCCCTCTGCGGCCATCGCTGCTCGCAGCGCGGTGACGAGCGCATCGTTCGACTGGGCCGCCGACGAGCTTCCGCGCAGAAGCACCGAGTTGCCGGACTTCAGCGTCAGCCCGAATGCGTCGACCGTGACGTTCGGCCGTCCTTCGTAGACGATGCCGACGACGCCGAGCGGAACGCGCTGCTGACGCAGTTGCAGGCCGTTGGGCAGCGTGCGCCCGCGCAGCACCTCGCCGATCGGGTCGGGCAGGCCGGCGACCTGACGCAGTCCGGCGGCGATGCCGTCGACGCGTTGGGGATTGAGCGCCAGCCTGTCGAGCATGGCGTCAGGCGTGCCAGAAGCCCGGGCCGCGTCGAGATCGCGCTCGTTGGCGGCCAGGATTTGGTGCACCTGCGCAAGCACGGCGTCGGCGGCGGCATGCAGCGCGCGGTTCTTGGTTTCGGTGGGCAGCGTGGCCAGTGCGCGTGCCGCGACGCGGGCCCGCCGGGCGGCGGCGTGGACCTGCGAGCGCAAGTCAGGCAGCACGGGGGCCGGCACACTCATTGAGCCAGCGTATCGAACCTGTCCGATCCGTTCGACACGTGTCAGGTAGCAGGGCTGGACTAGCTTGGCAGTTATGACCGCGCGGGTCTGCGTAGTGGGCAGTGTCAACGCCGATCTCACGTTCACCGTGAACGCTCTGCCGCGGCCCGGCCAAACCGTCCTGGCGTCCTCGCTCACGTCGTCGCCCGGCGGAAAGGGCGGCAATCAGGCGGTGGCCGCCGCGCGCGCCGGGGCGTCGGTGCAGCTGGTCGCGGCGCTGGGCAGCGACTCCGCCGCCGAGCAGCTGCGGGCCCACCTGGGCGCCAACGACGTCGGGCTCGACGGCGTGGTCACCCTGTCCGGACCCAGCGGCACGGCGGTCATCGTGGTGGACGCCGCGGCCGAGAACAACATCGTGGTCGCGCCGGGTGCCAACGCGCAGCTCGACGTCGGCTCCGCCGATATCCGCGCCGTCATCGCCGACAGCGACGTCGTGCTGCTGCAACTGGAGATCCCCATCGCGACGGCGATCGCCGCCGCGGGCGTGGCGCGGGCGGCAGGCGCGACCGTCATCGTCAACGCCTCCCCTGCCGGCGCGCGTCCGCACGACCTGCTCGCCCTGTCCGAACTGGCCGACGTCGTCCTGGTCAACGAAGCCGAGGCGCGTGAATGGCACTGGCCCGTACCGCATCTGGTGATCACACGGGGCGGCCACGGCGCCAGCTACCTCGGCGATGACGAGCGATTCGACGTGCCCGCACCGCGGGTCACGCCGGTCGACACCACGGGTGCCGGCGACGTCTTCGCCGGTGTGCTGGCCGCCGGATGGCGGGACGGCCACGAAGTCGCGCTGCGGCGGGCGTGCGCGGCGGGCGCCCTGGCGACGCTGGTGCCCGGGGCGGGCGACTGCGCACCGTATGCCGAGGCCATCGACGATGCAGTGTCCAACCGAAAGGCGAGCGAGGAACATCTATGACGGATACCGAGACGTCGAACACACCGCGTCCACCCGAGGGCGACTGGCTGGGCACCCCGTACCTGCGGTTCACCCGCGAAGGCGCGTTCGGTGTCTGCACGCTGGACAGGCCCGAGGCCCGCAACGCGATGACCCCCGCGATGTACTTCGGAATCCGGTACGCGGTGCGGCACGTGGACGCCGACCCCGATCTGGCGGGTCTGCTGATCACCGGCACGGGTGATGTATTCGCGCCCGGCGGCGACATGGGCGGAGGCGACGGCAGCGACAACTGGCTGACGTTCGGTTCGGCGCTGGGAATGGACGTGACACCGTTCGAGACGCTGCGCCAGTCCGTGAAGCCGGTGGTGTCGGCGGTCAACGGGTTGTGCCAGGGCGGTGGTTTGCAGATCGCGCTGTGCAGCGACATGACGGTGGTCAGTGACCGGGCGACGTTCCGGGTGCCCGAACTGCTGCGCGGTATCGCCGACACGTACTACAGCCAGATGCTGGCGCGCCTGATCGGCCCGGTCCGCACGCGCGACCTGATGTTCACCGGCCGCACGCTGACCGCGCAGGAGGCCCACGAATGGGGGATGGTCGCGCGGGTCGTCCCGCACGAGGAGTTGCGCGAGGCGGCGCGCGAGGTGCTGGGTCAGTGCTGCCGGTCGGCGCCTGCGGCCAGGAGCATCGTGAAGTCCAGCCTGGACAACTACCTGGGCCTTTTCGATCGCATCGGGATGCAGGCCAGCATGTCCTCACCCGAGGCGCTGGAGGGTTTCCTGTCGTTCAAGGAGCGACGCTCGCCGAGCTGGGTGCACCCCGACCTGCGGATCGACGGCCGCCTCTGAGCTGCGATTTCGGCGTGCTCAGTCTCGCTGAGCGTGACCCCGCACGCCGAAATCGCCATCGATAGTTCAGTTGTGACTGAATACAGATATTGCTGTATTGTCGGCGCATGCGGACGGTCACTCACAGCGATGCGCTCTCCCGGTTCGGCTGCGCACTGTCCGACCCGACCCGTGCCGAAATCCTGCTGATGCTGCGCGACGGTCCCGGCTATCCGTCCGACCTGGCCGCCAAGATCGGGGTGTCGCGCCAGATCCTGTCCAATCACCTCGCTTGCCTGCGTGGCTGCGGCTTGGTGGTCGCCGAACCCGAGGGGCGCCGCAGCCGTTACGAGCTGGCCGACGGGCAGATCGCCCACGCCCTCGATGACCTGATCGGCCTGGTGCTCCAGGTCGATCCGGCGTGCTGCCCCGCCGCCGAAACTGACGACTGCTGCTGATGTTGTCGGTCACCGAGGCTCGGCAAGCGGTTCTGAACCGCCGCGTCCGCCTGCTCGTGGCCGCCACCATCGCCTACAACGTCATCGAGGCGGTGATCGCGCTGACCGAAGGCACCAGGGTGTCGTCGTCGGCGCTGATCGGCTTCGGCCTCGATTCCGTGATCGAGATCTCGTCGGCGGCCGTAGTCGCATGGCAGTTCTCGGCCGACGACCCCGAGAGCCGCGAGAAAACGGCGCTTCGCTTCATCGCGTTCTCGTTCTTCGCGCTCGCCGCCTATGTCACCGCAGACGCGGCGCGCACGTTGGCCGGCGTCGGTGAGGCGCAACCGTCGACCGTCGGCATCGTGCTCGCCGCGCTCAGCCTTGCCGTCATGCCCGTGCTGTCACTGGCCCAACGCCGTGCCGGCCGAGAACTCGGATCGCTATCGGCCGTCGCCGATTCGAAGCAGACGCTGCTGTGCACATACCTGTCCGCGATCCTGCTCGTCGGCCTGGTGCTCAACAGCGTGCTCGGCTGGTCGTGGGCTGATCCTGTCGCAGCGCTCGGCATCGCCGTGATCGCCGTTCGTGAAGGCCTCAACGCGTGGCGCGGAGACCCCTGCTGCTCGTGACCGTCCAGGAAGGAATCAGCATGCCCATCATCGCGATCGCACTCTTCGCGGTGTTCGCCGCACTCGGATTCGGCTGGCGCAGTTGGGTACAGCGACGCCGGACCGGGTCCACCGGGTTTCACGGCATCAGCGGTCGCCCGGGCTCGATCGAATGGTCAGCGGGAGTGGGATTCATCGTCTCGATGGCTGTGGCGATCGTCGCGCCGGTACTCCAATTGCTCGGGGTGGTGTCGCCGGTGAGCTCTCTGCACGCGCCCTGGATCCAGATCACCGGCACGGTCATCGCGGTGATCGGCATCGCCACCACTGTCTACGCGCAGCTCGACATGGGTGACTCGTGGCGGATCGGCGTCGACAAGGCTGAGACGACCACGTTGATGCGCACAGGCGTCTTCGGATGGGTGCGCAATCCGATCTTCACCGCCATGATGATGTTCGGCTTCGGGTTGGCCCTGATCACCCCGAATCCGGTGGCCCTCGTTGGTTTCGTGCTCCTCGTCGTCACGATCGAGGCTCAGGTCCGCGCCGTCGAGGAGCCCTACCTGCGGGCCACGCACGGCGATGCATACCGCGACTACTGTGCGGGCGTCGGCCGTTTCGTCCCCGCAGTGGGGCGTGTCTAGTCTTCGGGGACTTCGCGTTCGATCTCGTCCAGCCAGATGCGCGCCGACATATCCGACGGCGCCCGCCAGTCACCGCGGGGCGAGAGTGATCCGCCGTGCGACACCTTCGGTCCGTTGGGCATCGCCGATCGCTTGAACTGGGCGAACGAATAATAGCGCTGGGCGAACACCTGCAGCCACTGGCGAATCTCCTTGAGCGAGTAAGCCGGCCGCTTGTTCTCCGGGTAGCCGGGAGGCCAGTCGCCGCGCTCGGGGTCGCTCCAGGCGTGCCACGCCAGGAACGCGATCTTCGATGGCCTGAACCCGTACCGCAACACATTGAACAGCGAGAAGTCCTGCAGCACATACGGGCCGACCTTCGCCTCGCTGCTCTGGATCTCCTCGTCCTCGCCGGTCGGGACGAGTTCGGGTGTGATTTCGGTGTCGAGCACCGATTGCAGCACCTCGTTGACGGTGTCATCGAACTCGTGCGACGAGATGACCCAGCGAATCAGATGCTGGATCAACGTCTTGGGCACGCCGCCGTTGACGTTGTAGTGCGACATCTGGTCGCCGACACCGTATGTGGACCAGCCGAGCGCCAGCTCCGAGAGATCGCCCGTGCCAAGCACGATTCCGCCGCGCTGGTTGGCCAGGCGGAACAGGTAGTCGGTGCGAAGGCCCGCCTGCACGTTCTCGAACGTGACGTCATAGACCTTCTCGCCGCGTGCGAACGGGTGCTCCATCTCCTTGAGCATCAGTTCCGCGGTCGACTTGATGTCGATCTCGGAGAACGTGACCCCCAGCGCGTTCGCCAGCCGGGTGGCGTTCGCCTTGGTTCGTTCGCCGGTCGCGAAGCCAGGCAGTGTGAACGCGAGAATGTCGCTGCGCGGGCGGCCTTCTCGGTCCATCGCGCGGGCGGCGACGATCAGCGCATGCGTCGAATCCAGTCCACCCGATACACCGAGCACCACCTTCGGGTAGTCCAGCGCGCGCAGGCGCTGCTCCAGCCCCGCGACCTGGATGTTGTACGCCTCATAGCAATCGTGTTGCAGCCGTGAGGGATCTGCGGGTACGAACGGAAACCGCTCCACCTCTCGGAGCAGTCCGATGTCACCGGCAGGCGGATCGAGCGCGAACTCAACCCGCCGGAACGATTCGGGCGTGATGCCGTGATGGATGCGGTTGTCGTCGAAGGTGCCCATCCGCAGCCGCTCGGAGCGCAACAGTTCGAGGTCGACGTCGGCGGTCGAGCGGCGCTCCCCCTTGGGGAACCGCTCGGACTGTGCGAGGCATACGCCGTTCTCCCACACCATGGTCTGACCGTCCCAGGCCAGATCCGTGGTGGATTCACCTTCGCCGGCCGCGGCGTACACATATGCGGCCAGGCAGCGCGACGACGCGGAGCGGGCCAGCAGGCAGCGGTCGTCGGCACGGCCGATCGTGATGGGGCTGCCGGACAGGTTGGCCAGCACAGTCGCACCCGCAAGCGCGGCCTCCGCACTCGGCGGCACGGGCACAAACATGTCCTCGCAGATCTCGACGTGCAGCACGAAGCCGGGCACATCGGTCGCGGCGAACAAGAGATCGGGCCCGAACGGCACATCCGATTCACCCATCCGGATCCCGCCACGCACCAGATCGCCCGCCGCCATCTGACGTCGCTCATAGAACTCGCGGTACGTCGGCAGGTACGACTTGGGCACGACACCGAGCACGCGGCCGCGGTGGATGACCACGGCCGTGTTGTAGATCCGGTGGGCATACCGCAGTGGTGCACCGACGACCAGGACGGGCATCAGCTCGGCCGAGGCCGCGACGATGTCCAGCAGCGCGTCCTCGACGGCGTCGAGCAGCGTGTCCTGCAGCAGGATGTCCTCGATCGAATATCCCGACAGCGTGAGCTCAGGGAAGACCGCCAGGGCGACGCTGTCGTCGTGGCACGCCCGCGCGATGCGCAGCACCGACTCCGCGTTCGCCGCGGGGTCGGCGAGCGTCGTGTGGTGCGTACAGGCCGCCACGCGGGCGAAGCCCTGCGCATACGCCGAGTAGAAGTCCATCTCGTCCATTGTCTCCCGCCGAAGGTAAAGATTCGGTGACGGGGTACATACGGGCTGGTCACCGAGGTGATTGCACGACACACAATCGCCGGTAGAGGCCCCCTTGTGTTGGCTTGCAGTTCGCCGGAACGCACCACAGTGGATTCGGCGATTTTCCCTGCGTCACGCATCGTGAGTCGCCTGTAGCCACTACCGCGCACACCCCTGGAGGATTCGTGAATAAGCTTGCCGTGCAACGTCAGTCACGCCCCTTGCTCCCCGAACTATCCGAGCTTTTCAACAGCTTTCCGACGTTCGCCGGGCTGCCGTCGATCGCCGGTCTGCGTCCGTTCTTCGACAACAATCTGCTGCGACTGGAGGACGAGAGCCGCGAAGGTCTCTACCTGGTCCGCGCCGAACTTCCCGGAGTCGACCCGGTCGAGGACATCGAGGTCACCGTCCGCGACGGACAGTTGACGATCAAGGCCGAGCGGATCCAGACGGACGAAACGAACGGCCGCTCGGAATTCTCGTACGGATCGTTTGCGCGCACGATCGAGCTGCCCGTCGGAGCCGACGAGGACGACATCAACGCCACCTACGACCGCGGCATCCTCACCGTCCTCGTGCCCCTGTCGGGAGACGAGACCGAGGAAAGGCACGTCGAGGTCATCGAGACGATCCTCGTGGACGAAGACGAGGACGACGAAGACGAGGACGACGCTTCGCACACCGGAGCTGACGGACGGTCACGAGCAGGATCGATCAGACGACTGATCTGGTCGCTACCCTGGATGGGGTGGACGCACCCGAGCTCGTCGCCCTGCTGAGGGGTCGTCGGGTCGCGGTGCTGACGGGCGCGGGGATGTCCACCGATTCGGGCATCCCCGACTACCGCGGACCCGACTCCCCGCCGAGCAATCCGATGACCATTCGGCAGTTCACCTCGGACCGGGACTTTCGCCAGCGGTACTGGGCGCGCAATCACGTGGGCTGGCGGCACATGCACGCGACGCTGCCCAACGCCGGCCATCGCGCGTTGGCTGCGCTGGAACACGCGGGCGTGGTATCCGGGCTGATCACCCAGAACGTCGACCTGCTGCACACCAAGGCGGGCAGCACCAACGTGGTCAACCTGCACGGCACATACGCCGAAGTGATCTGTTTGGACTGCGGGTTCACCATGTCGCGCGCCGCTCTCGGCGACCTTCTGGGAGCCGCCAACCCGGGTTTCCTCGAGCGCACGGCAGCGGTCGGCGGAATCGCGGTGGCCCCGGATGCCGACGCGGTCGTCAACGACACCGCGACGTTCATGATCGTCGACTGTCCGCGCTGCGGCGGCATGCTCAAGCCCGATATCGTCTATTTCGGCGAGAACGTGCCCAAAGAACGCGTCCAACAAGCATATTCGCTCGTCGATGATGCGGACGTGCTGCTTGTCGCCGGCTCGTCGCTGACGGTCTACTCGGGTTTTCGATTCGTGCGGCACGCGGCGGCGCAGGGTATCCCCGTCGCGATCATCAATCGCGGACGCACGCGCGGCGACGATTACGCGGCGGTCAAGATCGACAACGGATGCTCGGAGATGCTCACGCTGCTGGCCGATGAACTGCCCGCCGTCGCGAACTCCGCTTGAATGAACAGGTGACCGAAGACACCGACGACGCCTCCTGGCTGCGGTCACTGCTGGACAGCCGCAGGCCCGATCCCGGACCCGTGACGGGTCGGTGGGCTCTTGGCATCGGCGACATGGTCGCGGATCTCTCGATGACGCCTGGCAAGCTGCGCGGGCTGGTCCGCAAGCTCAACCATTTCGGCGGTGTGGCGATCAGCGAGGATGCCGTCGAATTCGATGGCGACAAAGTCGAGTGGGCGGATGTCGAGGAGATCCGCACGCGCAGCCTGATCGAGTACATGTTCACCGGCGGCATGGATACCCAGATCGACAAGTTGCCGCTGCCATGGTTCCCGTTCCGAAGGAAGGTGGTGGGGGTCATCTCGCGCGCGGCGCTGACGCTGCTGCTGGCCGCGGCAAAGCAGCAGATCGAGGGCGGCGCCATGGATATCCGGATACCCGCCGAGGTCCGCTACCGCGGCCTGCTGCGCTCACGTGAGCTCACGCCGGGCATGCTCGCCGCGACGATACTGGCCGACCCCGCCGTACGCGCGTGCTTCGAGGCGACCGCGCAGGCGCACGACGTCACGCTCTGCCCCGCCGACGACGACGCCATGGAGGACGCCGACGAGCGGGCCGAACAGATCAAGTCGATGCTCGCCAAGCTCCAAAACCGCTTGGGCCCTGATTCGGCGTGTCCCGTCACGCTCAACGTGACCCAGCACGCCGAATCGCAACTAGACGGCGACCAGGTCGTCGGCGTGCACGGCGGGTCGACGCATCTCGGCGGGCAGGTCCGACGTCGACCGGCCCAACATGGTCGCCAGTTCCGTGTGGTCGTAAGCCACCACACCGCGCGCCACCATCGTGGCGTCCTGAGAGCGCAACTCGACGACGTCGCCGCCGAAGAACCGGCCCGAAAGCGCGATGATGCCGGCAGGCAGCAGCGACCGACGCTGGTGGACGACAGCCCGCACCGCACCGTCGTCGAGCGTGAGCGCCCCTGATGATTCGGCCGCATAGCGAACCCAGAACCTGCGCGCCGACATGCGTTCAGGCCGCGCCGCGAACACCGTGCCGACCGACGCATCCTCGAGCGCGGTCGCGGCGTCGCTTGCCGCGGCCAACAGCACCGGAACACCAGCGTCAGCTGCGAGCAGCGCCGATGACAGTTTCGATGCCATCCCGCCGGTACCCAGATGGCTGCTCCGACCGGCCACCACACCGTCGAGGTCTGCGGGTCCGGCTACTTCGGAGATGAAGCGTGCCTCACCCTTGCGCGGATCGGAGTCGTAGAGGCCGTCGATGTCCGACAGCAACACCAGCGCGTCGGCGCCGACGAGATGAGCCACCAGTGCGGAGAGCCGGTCGTTGTCGCCGAACCGAATCTCGTTGGTGGCGACGGTGTCGTTCTCGTTGACGATCGCGACCGCATGCAGCACGCGCAGGCGATCCAGCGTGCGCGCAGCGTTGGTGTGCTGCACCCGCATCGAGATGTCGTGTGCGGTCAGCAGCACCTGGCCGACGGTGCGCTCATAGCGAGCGAACGCCGTGTTCCACGCATTGACCAGCGCGACCTGTCCGACACTGGCCGCAGCCTGCTTGGTGGCCAGATCGGCGGGCCGCTTGGACAGCCGCAGTGGTTCGATACCCGCGGCGATCGCGCCCGATGACACGATCACGACGTCCGAACCCGCCTTCATGCGGGCCTCGATCGCGTCGGCCAGCGTCGCGAGCCTGCCGACGTCGAACACGCCAGACGGTGTGGTCAGCGCGGTCGTGCCCACTTTGACGACGACGCTTCGCGCGGTCCTGATCGCTTCGCGATGCCGGCTCGTCATTCTTTGCGCTCTCGACGCCGGCGTCGGGCGGCCTTCCGCTCGTCGGCCCCTACCCTGTCGTTGCGTTCCAGCCGCGCGTCGGTGCCACGTCCGGTCGGTGTCACATCCACCCCCGCCGGGGTCTGTGGCTCCCAGTCGAACGTCACATCGCCGATCGTGACCGCGCAGCCGGGCTTCGCGCCGAGCTTCAGCAATTCGTCCTCGACTCCGAGCCGTGCCAACCGGTCGCCGAGGTATCCCACGGCTTCGTCGTTGGTGAAATCCGTTTGAGCGATCCAGCGTTCGGGTCGCGCACCGCGCACGATGAAGCCACCCACACCGTCGGATTCGACGGTGAATCCTGTCTCGTTGACCGGGACGGGCCGGATCACCGGTCTGCGGGGCACGACGTCCGGTTGCGACTCGCGATATGCGGACACCATGTCCCACAGCGCAAATGTCAACGGCCGTAATCCCTCTCGCGAGACGGTCGACACCTCGAACACGGGCCAACCGAATCGGCGGGTGACCTCTTCGCGGACGAAGTCGGCCAGCTCGCGCGCTTCGGGCACGTCGATCTTGTTGAGGACCACCGCGCGTGGACGGGATGCCAGGTCGCCCAGCGTCGTATCGCCTTGCAGCGTCGGGGTGTACGCGGCCAGCTCGGCCTCGAGCGCTTCGATGTCGGAGACCGGATCGCGACCGGGTTCCAGCGTCGCGCAGTCCACGACGTGCACCAACACCGCGCACCGTTCGATGTGCCTCAGGAATTCCAGCCCGAGGCCGCGTCCTTCGGAGGCCCCCGGGATCAGGCCGGGGACATCGGCGACGGTGAAGGTCTGCTCCCCCGCCGACACCACGCCCAGGTTGGGCGTCAGCGTGGTGAACGGATAGTCGGCGATCTTCGGTTTCGCCGCGGATATGGCCGAGACCAGCGAGGACTTACCGGCCGACGGGAACCCGACCAGGCCGATGTCGGCGACCGTCTTGAGTTCCAGGGTGAGGTCGCGGATCTGCCCCTTCTCACCGAGCAGCGCGAATCCCGGCGCCTTGCGTGCCCGCGACGCGAGCGCCGCATTGCCGAGCCCACCGCGGCCGCCTGCCGCCGCGTCGAAGCGGGTGCCCGCGCCGACGAGGTCGGCGAGCAGTCGGCCCTGCTCGTCGAGGATGACGGTGCCGTCGGGAACCCTGACCTCCAGGTCGGCGCCTGCGGCCCCGTCACGGTTGCCACCCATGCCCTGCTTGCCTGACGGCGCGTCGACATGGGGATGGAAGTGGAAATCGAGCAGGGTGTGCACCTGCGGATCGACGACCAGCACGACACTTCCGCCGCGGCCACCGTTACCGCCGTCGGGGCCGCCGAGCGGCTTGAACTTCTCGCGGTGGACCGACGCGCAACCGTGACCGCCGTTACCCGCCTTCGCGTGGATCACGACGCGGTCGACGAACCGGGGCATTGAAAGTCCTTCCCGAGTGTGAAGCTGTTGCGAGATTTACCGAAAGAACTCGCAGCAGCTTCACGTTCGCGGAAAGTCCTCGGGGGGCTAGGCCTCCTGAGGCGCCGGTCGCACGACGCTGATGGTCTTGCGGCCGCGCTTGGTCCCGAACGTCACGGCGCCGGGAGCCGTCGCGAACAGCGTGTCGTCGCCGCCGCGCCCGACGTTCACGCCGGGGTGGAAGTGGGTGCCGCGCTGGCGGACGATGATCTCGCCTGCCTTGACGATCTGGCCGCCGAAACGCTTGACGCCGAGCCGCTGAGAGTTCGAATCGCGACCGTTGCGTGAGCTGGAAGCGCCCTTCTTGTGTGCCATGTGTCGCCTCCTACTACTTGATTCCGGTGACCTTGAGGACCGTCAGCTGCTGACGGTGACCCTGCCGCTTGTGATAGCCGGTCTTGTTCTTGAACTTGTGGATGCGGATCTTGGGACCCTTGGTGTGCTCGAGCACCTCGCCGGTGACGGCGACCTTCTCCAGGTCCTTCGCGGCGCTCGTGACCGTCGCGCCGTCGACCACGAGGGCAACGGGCAGCGACACCTTGGCGCCGGCCTCGACCTCGAGCTTCTCGATCTTGACCACGTCGCCGACCGCGACCTTGTACTGCTTGCCACCGGTCTTGACGATCGCGTACGTGGCTTTCTCGGCTGCCATCGGGTCCTTCTTCTTCTCGTCTCTGGGCGCGCGCTACACCGAAGCTGCGCATGTCTGGGTTTCCGGGTCTTCGCCTGTCGCCGGCCGCAGCCTGGCGACAACTGCTCAAGATTACTTGAGTCGCGCGGCGAGGGTCAAATCACCGCAGGTCACGCCTTGTCAGTCCTCGTTGATCGGCGGTCCCGCGGGCCTGGCGGCGGCGCGACGTCGATGCCGACCGGCCGGAGCGAGTGCCCGAGCAGGTTCGTCGTCCTCGAAGTCGTCGTCAGAGTCGTCCTCGTCGGAATCGTCATCATCGTCTGACTCATCGTCGTCGTCATCGTCGTCATCGTCGTCATCGTCTGAATCGTCGTCGTCATCGTCGTCTGAATCGTCGTCCGAGTCGTCGTTGGATCCGATGACCTCGATATCGTCATCGTCTTCATCGTCTCATCGTCGTCGTCCAGGTCGATGTCGTCCTCATCGGAGTCGTCCTCGGATCCTCCGGACTCCTCATCGGACTCGTCGTCCGACTCGTCATCGTCGGACTCGAAATCCTCCTCGGCGACTTCGGCGACGGCTTCGCGAATGGTCTCCGAGTCGACTTCGGCGACTTCGGCCCCGCCTCGTCTTCGTCCTCGTCGTCGTCCTTGTGACCGCCGTTGGCAGCGGCCATCGCCTTGAACATCGGATGTTCACCGGCAGGATGCGACGGCACCTTGGCGACGGCAACTTCTTCTGATTCTGATTCAGATTTCCCGCGCTTGCCGCGCTTGCCGCGACGTCCGCCCTGCTCTGCCTTGCGTCCGCCGCCCGTCGCCGCGGAATCGACGGGATCACCGTGCAACACGATTCCCCTGCCACCGCAATCCGGGCAGGTCGTCGAGAAGGCCTCGATCAGCCCGGTGCCCAATCGCTTTCGCGTCAGCTGGACCAGTCCAAGTGATGTCACCTCGGAGACCTGATGGCGCGTGCGGTCCCGCGCCAGCGCTTCGGTCAGTCGACGCAGCACCAGATCGCGGTTGGACTCCAGGACCATGTCGATGAAGTCGATGACGATGATGCCGCCGATATCGCGCAGCCTCAGCTGGCGGACGATCTCCTCCGCGGCTTCGAGATTGTTGCGGGTGACCGTCTGCTCCAGGTTCCCGCCGGACCCGGTGAACTTGCCGGTGTTGACGTCGACCACGGTCATCGCCTCGGTGCGATCGATGACCAACGTTCCACCGGACGGCAGCCACACCTTGCGATCCAGCGCCTTCGTCAGCTGCTCGTCGATGCGGTGCACGGCGAACACGTCAGGACCCTCAGGTGCAGCGGTCTCGTATTTGGTCATGCGCGGAAGAAGCTCAGGTGCAACCGAATTCACATAGTCGTTGATGGTGTTCCAGGCCTCGTCCCCGGACACGATGAGACCGTTGAAATCCTCGTTGAACAGGTCACGGATGACCTTCACCAGCACGTCGGGCTCTTCGTAGAGCGCGATGGCGGCGCCGGCAGCCTTCTTCTTGGTTTCGACGGCCTTGGCTTCGATCTCCGCCCAGCGTTCCTGCAACCGGTTGACGTCGGTGCGGATGTCTTCTTCCTTCACACCCTCCGACGCAGTGCGGATGATCACGCCCGCCTCGGCCGGAACAACCTCGCGAAGTATCTCCTTGAGCCGCTGCCGTTCGGTGTCGGGCAGCTTGCGGCTGATCCCCGTCGATGACGCGCCGGGCACGTAGACGAGGTACCGCCCGGCCAAGCGAGACCTGGGTGGTCAGCCGGGCACCCTTGTGCCCGACCGGATCCTTGCTGACCTGCACGACGACATAGTCGCCGGGCTTGAGGGCTTGTTCGATCTTGCGGGCCGCCCCGCCGAGACCGGCTGCCTCCCAGTTCACTTCACCGGCGTAGAGCACGCCGTTGCGGCCGCGGCCGATGTCGACGAAGGCTGCCTCCATCGACGGCAGCACGTTCTGCACGATTCCCAGATAGATGTTGCCGACCAGCGACGTCTGCGCTGCCGACGTCACGAAATGCTCGACCACGACGCCGTCTTCGAGCACGGCGATCTGCGTGTAGCGCGCGCCCTCGTGCGGCGGTTCGGTGCGGACTTTGTCGCGCACCACCATCATCCGCTCGACGGCCTCGCGCCGGGCGAGGAACTCGGCCTCACTCAGGATCGGCGGCCGGCGGCGGCCGGCGTCACGGCCGTCACGACGGCGCTGCCGCTTGGCCTCCAACCGGGTCGATCCGTTGATTCCCTGAATTTCGCCGTCGCCGGACTTGGAAGATTTGTCGCCCCGACCGGACTTACGCGGCTCGCGCTCGTGGACGACCGTGTTCGGCGGATCATCCGAGGATCCATTCTCGCCGTCCTCGCCGGAACCAGACTTCCGGCGTCGCCGGCGGCGGCGTCGGCGCGTGGTGCCGTCACCGCCCCCACCGTCGTCATCACCGTTGTCGTCGTCGGAGTCGTCGGAGTCGTCGGAGTCGTCCGAATCGTCGCCGGAATCGCTGTCGTCGGAGTCGTCGCCGTTCTGCTCGCCGCGACCTCGCCCACGTCCACGGCGTCCACGGCGCCGCCGTCGGGCGGACGGCTTGTCGGGTTGCTCGTCGTCGGAATCCGACGCGGAATCGTCGCTGTCGTCGTCCTCATCGTCATCGTCGTCGTCGTCGTCCGCGTGATACGCGATCCGAATCGGCTGAGGCGCCATGAACAGCGGCTGATAGTCGGCAGGCTGGGGACCATCCTGGGGGGCCGTCTCGAGCATCAGCCGCGACTCGGGTTCCTCCACCTCGGCTTCGGCCGCCGAAGACTCCGGCTCGACCTCGGCCGAGGCAGTCACTTCACCGGTGCCGGTTTCGGACTCATCGGGCTGCTCAGCCGGCGATGAGACGTTCAGCGTCTCGGACTGAGCGTCCTCCGCAGGCTGTGTCTCTTCTGATAGGGCATCGGTTTGGGCATCGTCGGCCACGTATTCTCCTTTAGCCCCCGGGCGCGTCCTGTTTGACGCGGCCACGCGAGGGCTTCCGCTATTGACCCGGGCTGACTTCGCCCGAGCTTGTTATGGTCTCGCGCCGAGCAATCCCCTGGTTGGGGCCTCTCGGCGCCGGTCTGAATGATGGCTGGACGGACTGCGCCGCATCGCGCGTGGCGATGGTCGCGCACGTCTAAGTCTTCATTCGGGCGTCCTCCCCCCTGGTTAGGGGGCCGACTACCCGTGCCTAGTATCCCACATCACCCCGCTGCGCCGGACCAAGCCGGACAAGCCGGCCATTTGCGGCCCCTAGGCGCCGGGGAACCAGAGCTCGATTTCACGGGCCGCGGACTCCGGTGAATCCGAGCCGTGCACCAGGTTGTCCTGGGTAACCAGCGCGAAATCACCGCGGATCGTGCCGGGCACCGCCTTCTCGACGGGATCGGTACCGCCGGCAATCTGACGAAACGCCGCGACGGCCCGCGGACCCTCCACGATGGCCGCGACGACAGGCCCGGAGGTGATGAACTCCAGCAGCGAACCGAAGAACGGCTTACCGTCGTGCTCGGCGTAGTGCTTGCGGGCAAGCTCGTCGCTGACGTCCTTCAGCTGCAAGGCCGCGACGGTCAGGCCTTTGCGTTCGATTCGGCCGAGAATCTCGCCGATAAGACGCCGCTCGACGCCGTCGGGCTTGATCAACACGAGGGTCCGCTCAGTCACGGCCGACAGCCTAGTCCGGCGGCGGCTGTTGGCCCGGCAGTAGCCCACGCTTCTGGCGGCGCAGCACCTCGAAACGCAGGTAGGCGATAAAGAGCCACACACCGAGGAAGACCAGACCGATGAAGCCGATCGCGCCGTGGACGACGACACCGGCGATCAGCACCAATTGCAGGGCCAGGTTGGCCCAGATCGCCCACGACCGGCCCTGAATACCGGCAAAAAGCACCAGCACCACCGCGAGTCCGATCACATACCCGCCGCTGGCCGCCGTCAGCCCTCCACCGATGCGCGCGACGACCGGCAGCGCGAGCAGCACGACGATCGCCTCCAGGATCAGCGTGCCGGCCATCACGCCGCGAAAGCTCTTCCACGGGTCGGGCTGACCCTGGGGTTGTTCGGTCATTCGGGCTCCCTGCCGAACAGCGTTCGCGCTGCGCCGGCGGTATAGACCGAACCGGTGATCACGATGCCGACCCCTCCGAAGCCCGCGGAGTCCTGCGCCCCCGGCCTCCTCGGCGAGAGCGGTGGCGGTCTCGATGGCGTCGGGCAGCGTCGCAGCGGTGATCACCCGTTCCGGGCCGAACCGCTCCTCGGCGCGGATCGCCAACGCCTCGGGCTCCAGCGCTCGCGGCGAACCGTTGTGGGTCACCACGATCTGGTCCAGCGCCGGTTCCAGCGCGGCGAGGATGCCGTCGACGTCCTTGTCGGCCATCACCGAGACCACACCGACCAGGAACCGGAAGTCGAATTCCTCTCCGAGCGCCTGCGCAAGCGCGGCGGCTCCCGCCGGGTTGTGGGCGGCATCGATGAAAACGGTTGGAGCACTGCGCAACCGCTCCAGCCGACCGGGGCTGGAGACCGACGCGAAACCGGCGCGCACCGTGTCGATGTCCAACTGCCGCTCCGCGCCGGCCCCGAAGAACGCCTCGACGGCGGCGAGTGCGACGACCGCGTTGTGCGCCTGATGTTCACCGTGCAGCGGCAGGAAGATATCGGTGTAGGTCCCGCCCAGACCCTGCAGTTCCAGCAGCTGGCCGCCGACGGCGATCTGCCTGCCCAGCACGGCGAACTCCGAATCCTCGCGAGCCACCGCGGCATCGGCGCGCACCGCCTGTGCGAGAAGCACTTCCATCGCTTCGGGCAGCTGGCGCGCGATTACCGCGACCGTGCTCAGATCTGCGCCCGAGGGCACGGGCTCGTCGTCCTGCTTTTTGATGATCCCGGCCTTTTCCCCGGCGATCTCGGCGATGGTGTCGCCGAGATAGTCTGCGTGGTCCACCCCGATCGGGGTGATGACCGCGACGGGCGCGTCAACGATATTCGTTGCGTCCCAACGTCCGCCGAGACCGACCTCGACGACTGCCACGTCGATCGGTGCGTCGGCGAACGCGGCGAACGCCATGGCGGTGACGACCTCGAACTTGCTCAGTCGCGGGCCATCCCCCCCGAAAAGCCCAGCTTCGGACTGCTGGTCGACGAGTTGCACGAACGGTTCGATCTCGCGGTAGGTCTCCACATACTTCGCGGGACTGATCGGCCGCCCGTCGATCGAGATGCGCTCGACCGCCGACTGCAGGTGTGGGCTGGTGGTGCGGCCGGTGCGGCGGCTGAATGCCGTCAGCAGCGCATCCACCATGCGCGCCACCGACGTCTTGCCGTTGGTGCCGGCGATGTGGATCGACGGGTATCCGCGCTGCGGTGAACCGAGCAGTTCCATCAGCGCAGAGATGCGCTCCGTGCTGGGCTCGAGCTTGGTTTCGGGCCAACGCTGATCGAGCAGATGCTCGACCTGAAGCAGCGACGCGATCTCGTCCGGGGTGGGATCGGTCATGCCAACCCGGTAAGGCGAGCCGTGATCCGCTCGACTTCCTCGCGTGCCACCTGCTGGCGCTGGCGGATCTTGTCGACGACGTCCGCGGGCGCCTTGGCGAGAAACGCGTCGTTGCCGAGCTTGCCCTCGGTGCCCGCGAGCTCCTTCTGCGCAGCGGCGAGATCCTTTTCGAGTCGCCGCCGTTCGGCCGCGACGTCGACGGTGCCCGAGGTGTCCAGTTCCACTACGACGGTGGCCTGCGACAACCGCACCTCGACCGCGGCAGACGGGTTGAAGCCGCCATCGGCAGAAGTGAGCCACGCCAGCGCACCGACGGCGGGGAGCTGTGCCTCGAGGTCCGCCTTGATCACCTCAGACAGCCGCGCAGGCACCCGCTGACGATCGTTGAGCCCCTGGTCGCTGCGGAATCGGCGCACCTCGGTGATCAGCTTCTGCATGTCGGTGATCCGCTGCGTCGCAACCGGGTCCACCGCAAAACCCGACGGCTGCGGCCAGTCGGCGATGACCAGCGACTCACCACCGGTCAGCGTCTTCCACAGCACCTCGGTGACGAATGGCATGACCGGGTGGAGCAGTTTGAGAAGTGAGTCGAGAGCGAAGGCCAGCACCGCGGTGGTGTGCTGGACTGCTTGACTTTCCTGGCTGGCCAACTGCACCTTGGCCAGCTCGACATACCAGTCGCAGAACTCGTCCCAGGCGAAGTGGTACAGGGACTCGCACGCGCGACTGAACTCATAGCTGTCCAACGCCGAGTCCACCTCGGCGCGAACCTCTTCCAGCCGTCCCAGAATCCAACGATCGGCGTCGGTCAGCTGAGCGGTTTCGGGCAACGGAGCAGGTGCGGCACCATTCATCAACGCGAAGCGAGTCGCGTTGAACAGCTTGGTGGCGAAGTTGCGCGAGGCGCGAGCGTGGTCCTCGCCGATCGACAGGTCACCGCCGGGGCTCGCACCGCGGGCAAGGGTGAACCGCAGCGCGTCGGCGCCGAACTTCTCGACCCAGTCGAGTGGGTCGATGCCGTTGCCACGGGACTTGCTCATCTTGCGACCGAACTCGTCGCGGATCAGCCCGTGCAGGAAGACGTTCTCGAAAGGCACCTGCGGACCGCGCCGGTGATCGCTGGTGATCGCCTGATCATCGGCGACGAACGTACCGAACATCATCATTCGCGCCACCCAGAAGAAAAGGATGTCATATCCGGTGACCAGAACCGATGTGGGATAGAACTTCTCGAGCTCGGGCGTGTGATCGGGCCAGCCCATGGTCGAGAACGGCCACAGCGCCGACGAGAACCACGTGTCCAGCACGTCGGAGTCCTGTTCCCAGCCTGGCGGCGGGGTCTCGTCGGGACCGACGCAGACCATGTCTCCGTCGGGACCATGCCATATCGGGATGCGGTGTCCCCACCACAGCTGACGCGAGATGCACCAGTCGTGCATGTTGTCCACCCAGGCGAACCAGCGCGGCTCCAGGCTCGGCGGATGAATCACGGTGCGATGCTCGCGCACCGCGTCGCCCGCTGCCTTCGCCAGCGACTCGACCTTGACCCACCACTGCAGCGACAGCCTCGGTTCGATCGGTTCCCCACTGCGCTCGGAGTGCCCGACGCTGTGCAGGTACGGCCGCTTCTCCGCGACGATCCGCCCCTGCTCGGCCAGCGCCTCGCGTACCTTGACCCTTGCCTCGAAGCGGTCCAGACCGTCGAATTCGGTTCCGGTGTCCGCGATCCGGCCTTTGGTGTCCAACATCGTCGGCATCGGCAGCTGATGGCGCATGCCGATCTCGAAGTCGTTGGGATCGTGGGCGGGAGTGACTTTGACTGCGCCGGTGCCGAATTCGGGGTCGACGTGCGTATCGGCGACGATGACCATCTCGCGGTCGACGAACGGGTGCGGCAGGGTCTTGCCCACCAGGTCGCGATAGCGCTCGTCGTCAGGGTGCACCGCGATGGCCGTATCGCCCAGCATGGTCTCGACCCGGGTGGTGGCCACCACGATGTGCGGTTCGTCGTCGCGCAGCGATCCGTAGCGCAACGACACCAATTCGCCTTCGACGTCCTCGTATTTGACCTCGAGATCGGAGACCGCGGTCTCCAGCACGGGCGACCAGTTCACCAGCCGTTCCGCGCGGTAGATCAACCCGGCGTCGAACAGTCGCTTGAAGATGGTGCGGACGGCTCGGGATAGGCCGTCGTCCATGGTGAAACGGTCGCGGCTCCAGTCGACACCGTCGCCGATGGCCCGCATCTGCCAGCCGATGGTGCCACCGGACTCACGCTTCCAGTCCCACACTTTGTCGATGAACAGCTCGCGGCCGAAGTCTTCCTTGGTCTTGCCGTCCACGGCGAGCTGCTTTTCGACGACACTCTGGGTGGCGATGCCCGCATGGTCCATGCCCGGCAGCCACAACACCTCGAAGCCCTGCATGCGCTTGCGCCGTGTCAGCGCATCCATCAGCGTGTGATCGAGCGCGTGACCCATGTGCAGGCTGCCGGTCACGTTCGGAGGCGGCAAGACGATCGAATACGGGGGCTTCTCGCTCCCGGCGTCGGCCTCGAAATAGCCGGCATCGACCCAGCCCTGGTAGAGATCGCTCTCGACCGTGCCGGGATCCCAGGATTTGGGCAGGGCATCGAGGCCGGGGCGGGAGCTGTCGGTCACCGCGCCATTCTATGAAGTCCAGCGTGACGGCCGGTCAGGCGGATTGCCCGCCGAGCCGGCGGCGACCGAATATCTGGTTACTTCTTGCCGCCGAGCAGGCCGCCGAGAATCTCGCCTATCGGGTTGTTCTGACCGCTACCGCCGCCGCCGAGCACGCTGCCCAGGATGCTGCCAAGCGGGTTGTCGCTGCCGCCACCACCGGCGCCGCCGAGAATGCTGCCGAGGATGTCACCGAGCCCCCCGCCGCCGGCGGGTGCCTGCTGCGTCCCTGCCGGTGTGGAGCCTTTGGTCAGTTGCTTGCCGATGTAGGCGAGCACGATCGGCGCCAGAATCGGTAACAGCTGCTTGATCAGGTCGCCTCCACCAGCACCTTTGCCGGCCAGCGCAGAGGCCACCGAACCGCTGTCGTTCCCGCCGAAGATCTTGGCGACAAACTGGTCGCCCTGCTTCGCGTCGACCTGATCGACAGAGACGCCGCCGTCGAGCAGACCGCTCGCGCCTTGCTCGGCAACGGCGGATTCGAGATCGCTCGAGTCGATCTGATCGGCCGCGACGTTCTCGGCCAGTCCGCCGACAAGCGCGGGCACCAGGGTCCGAATCGCGTTGTTGACTTCGCCTTCATCGGCGCCGATCTTTTTCGCAATGTCCTGTACTGGGATTTGTGCGTAGAGGTCGTCGAGACCAGCCATTATGTGGCCCACCTTCGTCGCTGGGATATGAGAAGAACGCTAGTCCAAATGATGTTGGTGCACAGGCGTTCTGCAACGCGGGTATCAGTTCAGTCGCGTGGTCTCCAGTGACACCTCGGCCGCGGGGAATCGGGCCAGCAGGGCATCCCCCATCGCCGCCGCCGGGGTGAGGACGCCATGAAGATCCGCGAGCCGGTCGCGGTCGAGTGCCAATGCCAGCCCGCACTCGCCGAGCAGGACCGACGTGGCCTTGTAGCCCGGGTCACCCGTCTGCGACATGGTCGCCCGGTAGCGGGCGCCCGTTGTTGTGGTGGTGTACGTCTCGACGGTGTAGTGGCCGCGTTCGCGCGTGCGTTCACTGGGCCCAGTGCCCGACTTCGGGACGATGCGCTCGACGAGCTTGCCCGGCAGTCGGTTGAAGTAACGGCTCCCCATGGCCATCGTCACCTTGTTCACCGCTGCGCTCACCGCGGCCGTCACTGGCGCGGCAACCGAGCGACCCATGCTCATCTGCTCGGCATACTCGAACCGCCGACCGTAGGCGTAATCCAATAATGCATTGCTGCGGCGCACAATTCGTGTATTCGCGGCGGCCATCACGAATGGCCCGACCCAGTAGCCCTCGAGCTCAGGGGCAATATCACCGCCACGACGCCAGCGCAGGTCCGGCTGGCCGCCGAGTTCCGGTTCGGCGGCGCGATCGGGCGTCAAGGTGTAGGGATCGTTCATCACACGCCTGGCCTCGTGGTCGGTCGAGGCCGCACGCATCAGCTCCAGCATCGATGCGACCGTGCCACCTGACACTCCACCTGCGAAAGTTCGCACCACCAGGTTGGTTTCGGCGAGCTGACCCGATTTGTCCTGTCCTGCGCTACGGTGCAGTGCAAATACGGTGAGATCCGAAGGGATCGAATCGAATCCGCACGAGTGGACGATGCGTGCACCGGTGTCGATCGGCCTGCTTGTGATACAGGTCGATGCATTCGCGGATGAAGAGGCTTTCACCGGTCAAGTCGGCGTAGTCGGTTCCCGCGGCCGCACACGCCGCCACCAACGGCAGCCCGTACTTCAGGTAGGGCCCGACGGTGGTCACCACCACCTGCGTTCGGGCCGCCATCGCATTCAATGTCGACGGCTGCGACGCGTCCGCGGCGATGATCGGCCAGGCCTGCGCCTTGTCCCCCAGCGTCTCGCGCACTGCAAGCAGCTTTCCCTGCGATCGGCCAGCCAGTGCGATGCGGGCGTCACCTCCCGCCCTCGCGAGGTATTCGGCGGTCAGCTTCCCGACGAAGCCGGTTGCGCCGTACAGGACGATGTCGAACTCACGCTGTCCGCTCATGGCCGCGACGCTACCCGAGCATCTCCGGCAGTTCGATGTCCTCACCGAGCACGTGACGGCTCAGGA
Source organism: uncultured Actinomycetota bacterium (assembly GCA_963843135.1). Taxonomy (GTDB): domain Bacteria; phylum Actinomycetota; class Actinomycetes; order Mycobacteriales; family Mycobacteriaceae; genus Mycobacterium. The sequence continues at coordinate 378,849 of CAWJJA010000006.1, read as the reverse complement.
ACGCGGTCACCACCTGGTACCAGAGGATGGCGTGCTGCGGGCTGAGCACCCAGTGATTCTCCGACGGAAAGTAGAGGAACTGGTGCGGGCTCGTGCCGTCCTGCGCTGCCGGCAGCCGCGATTCGGTCAGCAGGCCGAACCAGAGGCGCAACGCCTCTCCGATCGGTACGCGATAGTCCTTGTCGCCGTGGATGACCAGCATCGGAGTGGATATCTGGCCGACGTGGTTGTGTGGTGAGTTCGTCGCGGCCATCTCTGGCGTCATCTCGCGCATCCAGTAGTACGACGCATCGGTGGTGGCGCCGAACTGTTCGAGCGCCCAGAGACTCGCGTGGGTGATGATGGCGTCGAACCGATCGGTGTGTCCGGCAACCCAGTTGGCCATGTAGCCGCCGAACGATCCGCCCATCGCCGCGGTCCGGTCGGCATCGACGCGGGGGTGCGCGCAGGCAGCGTCGGTGGCCGCCATCAGGTCGTCGTAGGGGGCGCTGCCCCACGCGCCCCATCCCCGCTGGATGAAGTCCTGTCCGTAGCCGGTGGACAAGCCGGGATCAGGGAGCAACACCGCATAGCCCCGCGCGGCCAACAACCACGGATTCCATCGCCACGACCACACGTTCCAGCTGCCCAGTGGCCCGCCGTGGATCCACAGCAGCAGCGGTGCGGGCGCTTCGCCGTCGGGCAACACCAGCCATGAGCGCACCCGGACGCCGTCGGTTGCTGTCGCCTCGACCTCGGTCAGCGCGCCGGGCAGACGAGGCGATTCGACACACGGCAACTCGGTGACCGCACCGTCCGGATCGATGCGCACCGGGTGCGGTGGCGCAGCATAGGAACTGCGCAATGCGTAGATGACTCCACCGGGCGCGGCGCAGATATCGGTGTAGGTGTAGTCGTCATACGTCAGCTGCGTGACAGTTTCCTCGTTCGGATCGATCGAGAAGATCGGGCCTCGACCGTCCTGGTCGGCGGTGACAATCAGCGATGAGCCGTCGAGCGACCACGTCACCGACGTCGGCCAGCGATCCCAGGCCCGCGCCAGGTCGGCTGGTGATTGACCGAAGCGCAAGCAGCACAGTGTGATTCGTGGCGCCACGTCGGGCGTCGAGTATGACTCGCGGGCGTAGGCGATCGCCGAGCCGTCCGGTGCGATCGCCGGGCTCCACAGGTCGGCGCCGGGATCGTCGGCGATCACGGTCCGCTCGCCACTGTCGGTGTCGATGCGCATCAACACGACATGCTTGGAACCCCCAGCCGCCGGCTGCTGCCAACTGGTGACCACGAACCCCCCGTCGGGGCTGACGTCGAATTCTGTGTCCCACAGCGCACTTCCCGGCGATTCGGTCAGGTTCCGGGGCGCGCTCTCGTCGAGAACAGTGCCGAACAGATGAGGCTCGCCGGGGCCGAGATCCTTGTCCCAGTGGCGGATCGGGTAACCGGTGTGCAGGATCGCGTCCACCTTGTTGTCCTTACGCAGATCGCGCACGCGGCGATCGTCGGCGATGCTGCAGGCCGACGGCATCATCGGCGCACTCACCACCGCGAAGTCGGCGTCACTCGCAGTCCGTACTGCCTCAACTCCACCCGGCAACGCCAGCGTCTCGAACGCCTCGCCGCCCGCGGCGGGCAAGCGCCACAGCGCCGCGGGCGCCTTGTCGTCGGCATCGCTGGGCCGGCTCGCGACGAACAGCACGTCACCACCAGCGGTGAACACGGGCGACGACTCGCCCTTCGCTCCGCGGGTCAACCGCCGCGCCGGCTGCATGCCCGCGGGGTCGACTTCCCACACCGCGCTGACGTATTCGGTGCGCTTGTCGTTGAGTTCCGCGATGGTCGTCACCACGCGTGCGCCGTCCACCGAGACCGCCAGACCCGCAACACGTGGAAGCGCGACATAGGCATCGAGATCGTCGAAAGGGGTCGGCTCGGGCATGCGTTGTTCGTAGCACAGGCTGCCGAAACGCTATGGTTTGATTTTCAAACTCACCCATGGGAGGGTGCTCGTATGACCTCAGCGCCTTCACTGCCGTTGGCCGAACTCCCGGGCCGGCCATGCCCGATCGCGGCGGCGCTCGAACTAGTCGGCGAGCGCTGGGCACTGCTCGTCGTGCGGGAGATCGCGCTGGGGGCTACCCACTTCACCGACATCGTGCGCGGCACCGGCGCGCCGCGCGACCGCATCGCGGCCAGGTTGAAGGCCCTGGAGAACGCCGGGGTCGTCGCCCGGTCGCCCTACCAGAGTGGTCCCACTCGCTACGAATACCGACTCACCGAATCCGGCCAGGCCCTCATTCCCGTCCTCGATGCGCTCCTGGACTGGGGCAAGGTGCACGCCGTCTCCCTCGACGATCCGGATCGCCAAGCCCACTACCCGTCGATGACCACAGTGAAGGACAAGCGATGACCGCAGAACTGACCGATACCCGGGCCGACTGGGGGCCGCAGCGTTCGAAGACCATCACGTGGCACGAGCCGGGCCCAAGTACCGCCAAGGGACTGACGATGGCGGGCCTCGCCTACCTGCAGGCGATAGCCGACGGCCGTCTCCCCCAGGCGCCGATCGGTGGGCTGATGGAATTCGGGATCGTCGAGGCCGAACACGGCCGGGTCGTATTCACCTGCCGGCCAGACGAATCCGCCTACAACCCGATCGGTGCGATTCACGGCGGGCTGATCTGCACACTGCTGGACTCGGTGACCGGCTGCGCCGTGCACAGCACCCTGCCCGCGGGCAAGGGCTACACCACGATCGAGATCAAGGTGAACTACCTCAAGGCGGTCCGTCTGACCAGCGGCGTCCTGACCGCCACCGGCACGGTGGTGAAGTCCGGATCGCGCGTCGGATTCTCCGAAGGCGTCGTGACCGACGCGTCGGGGGCGATTGTCGCCACGGCCTCCAGCACACTTCTCGTCTTCGACCTGTAGGGCCACACGCTACGTTCGACGGATGCCGAAGCGGATCCTGGTGATCGGCGCGGGCATCGCCGGGCTGGCGACCGCCAACGCGCTCCAACAGCGCGGGCACGACGTCACGGTTATCGAGGAGCGCACCGACACCTCGTCCGGCGCGGGCATCAGCATCTGGCCCAACGCGCTGGCCGCGCTCGACGAGATCGGCCTGGGTGACGCGGTCCGCGCCGCCGGTGGGCCGATCACCGCTGGCGCGCTGCGCTGGCGCGACGGTAACTGGCTTCGTCATCCGTCGCCGCAGCGGTTGGTCAGGGCGTTGGGTGAGCCGCTGGTGGTGATCCACCGAAATGTCCTGACGTCTGTGCTGGCCGGTGCACTCGCCGAGGGAACACTGCGATACGGGGTCTCGGCCCGCTCACTGGTCGCGACCGCCGATGGTGTGCAGGTGAGCTTGTCGGACTCCGGGACCGGCTCGACGACGACGCAGGCCGATGCGGTCGTCGGCGCCGACGGCACACATTCGGTGGTGGCGCGGCACCTCAACGGTCCGCTCGGCAACCGCTACGTCGGCTACACCGCGTGGCGCGGCGTGGCCGATTGCAGCATCGATCCCGACGTTGCCGGCGAGGTACTCGGCCCGGCCATCGAATTCGGCCATGTGCCCTTGGGAGAGGACAACACCTATTGGTTCGCCACCGAACGCGCCGATGAGGGACGCAGCGCCCCGCAGGGTGAGCTGAACTATCTGAAGGACAAATTCGGCTCCTGGGCCGAGCCCATCCCCACGGTTCTGGCCGCGACCGAACCCGGCCGGGTGCTGCACAACGATCTCTACGACCGCGATCCGGCCCGGCAATGGTCCCGGGGGCGGATCGTCGCGGTGGGCGATGCGGCGCACCCCATGCGACCGCATCTGGGCCAGGGCGGCTGCCAAGGACTCGAAGACGCGGCGATCCTGGCGTGCTTCGTCGACGGGGCGAACGATCTGGCCGCCGCATTCAGACGGTTCGCAGCATTCCGCGGGCCGCGGGTGCGCTCGCTGGTGCGCGAGTCGAAGATGATCGGCCAGATCGTGAACCTGCCGCCGTTGCTCAGCGCCGCGGCGAGCCGCGCGACCGTCCTGGGACCCGAGGCGCTGGTCACCAGCCATTTGGCCGCGGTTGCGGCCCGGTCGGCGTTTGCGCTGCCGACCGACCGCGATATCCAGTCCGCGTGAGTATCCCCCTCGGGCCCCTGCTCGCCGAGGCCGCGGACCCCGCCGCCGCGGAATCGTTCTGGGCCGGCGCGCTCGGCTCACCCGCGCGGCGAGCTCTGCTGGCGTTCCAGCCGGAGCGACGACGAAAAACCGTGAAGAACCGGGTGCACCTTGATGTCTACGTCCGCGACGTAGCTCCGCTGCTGGACCTGGGAGCCAGGGTTCTCGGCGAGTATCCGCAGTGGGTCACGCTCGCCGATGTCGAGGGCAACGAGTTCTGCGCGTTCCCCGATCCCGAGCACGGCGATGGGCCGCCGGCTCGCGCCTTCGCGGTCTGTACCGACAGTGACGAACCGGAGCAGCTCGCTGCGTGGTGGGCCGACGTGGTCGGTGCCGAGCTACGCAACGGGCCGGACGGCACACCCCGCTGGCTGTACGGCGCATCCGGCTGGGAGCACCTCATCTGGAAATTCGTCCGCACCGGCGACGAGCGTGTGGTGCCCAACCGTTGGCAGTGGACACTGCGGGCCGATCCCGGTGTACGGGTCGACCCGCAGGGCAACGAATTCAGCGTGTCGGCGCCACAGCGCCCAAGGGGTTGAGCAGCGCGGAGCACATCTGGCGGGGATTGATGAAGCCGAACAACCCGGTCGAGGGCATTGCGGCGCAGCCGGTGGCCGAGGCAGCAGGCGCGGCCGGCATCGACAGGGTCGAGGCGCAGGACGTCGAGGACGTCGACGGCGCGGTCGTATTGCGCCAGACGGCGGGCGACGCGCCCCGGGGGCCGCACTTCGGCCAGGCCTTGATGCCCTGGGTGCGCAGCACATTCTCGGCGACACGGATCTGCTCGGCGCGCGAGGCGGTGGCGGGGTTGCCCACTCCGCCGTTGGAGCTCCACGTCGCCTGCTTGAACTGCAGCCCACCGTAATGGCCGTTACCGCTGTTGATGGCCCAGTTGCCACCGGATTCGCAGTCGGCGATGGCATCCCAGTTGACCGAATCCGCGTTCGCGGTGGCGCTGGACAGGGCCATCGGGACGATCGCGAGCACCACGAACATGGCGGCGGCCAACAAACCCTTGGTAACAACCTTACGAATATTCATCACTGCGGTCCTTCCCCGACCGTTTGAACTCAAGGCCCGCGTGAAGCGCTGTGCTTGCTTCGGTGCGGTCATACGGTGTTTCGCGTGATGGAGGTCACCTGTTACGGGAGCGTCAAAAGTTTTATTCGTTACTTATCTGGCGTAAGGGGCCTCTGAGAAAGAAGAGGCGGTGTCCGGGCATATCGCCCGGACACCGCCTCAAAGGTCCTACTTGTTACTAGCCGCGCCGGCCACACACGGGCCAGGCGCCGATGCCCTGGGTATTCAGCACGTTCTCCGCGACGCGGATCTGCTCCTCACGGCTGGCGTTGTGGGGCGAACCGCTGCCGCCGTTGGCGCGCCAGGTGCCCATCGTGAACTGCAGACCGCCGTAGTAGCCGTTACCGGTGGCGGTTCCCCAGTTGCCGCCTGACTCGCATGCCGCGACGGCATCCCAGTTCACGCTGTCCGCATTGGCGGTACCTGCCATCGCCATAGGTGTCACTGCGAGCGCGCCGGCGAAGGTCGCCAGACCAATCGTCTTGCGGATGTTCTTCAACTTCGATCCTTTCGACAGACGCGCGCCACCCAGCCCCGTGCGCGGACGCACGGATACATGCCTTCACAGGCCGGGGTCATGGGCCGCACCATCTCGGTCAGGTGCGGCAGCGGGAGGCAAGAAGCGCTTCGCCGGGCGATCAGGCCCGGTGGCCGTCGGCGGTGTCATCACCGTCCTGGCCCCGCTCACACGCAGGTTCGTGGTTTTTGAGTTATTTGCTCCGTTGGAAGCTCCTGGGACCGTACAAACCTGGTCCGCGAAAGTCATTTCGGTGAAGAACGTGTCGCGCTCAGATCACGGAGCGATAACGGCGGACGCCCCGAAGGGTCCGCGCAGGTCATCTGCGGGTTTGACGCAGGCAACGATTTTGCCCCGCCGGGGCATCGCCGTGAGCCATTTCACTACGATTTTGTGACGTGGCACACCACTTCAACACGCTTCCCATGCACGCGAGGTATGTAGCGAAACATTCTGTGCAAGTAGAACAGTCACCGACAGGCGTCGGTTCGACAGATCCGTTCGCTGACGAACAGCCACGCTGGCGGCACGCCGCCAAAGCGACTAATTAGCTTGTTGGGCTTGTCATTTCAGTCAGACTGAATACTGTGCCTGATCATGTGCAATCCTGCACTCTGCGTGCGTGCATGCGCTAACTACGCTGCGCTACCGACCATTTCAGGGTCCTTCGGTTACCACCGTTACAGCTCGGCCCGCTATGCCCGATCGCAGCAGCGCGCACCTACGGATAACGACCGGAAATCCCGGCCGAATTTCACAAATCCACGATGCCGCAGAACGAAATTCATGCCCGCGCGCGCCCGAATTGACTCAATCTATCGGTTGATGAGTTCGAAAATAGTTGTCACACAATACTATTCATCGCCGCCATGCCGACGCTCGGACGGTCACTCGGGGGCGCGGCCTCGCCTGGGCGAGGTATATCACTCGCAAAATTTCGGTGCAATTCGGTGCATCGAATTTCGGGCGAACCTCAGCCAATTAAGGGCAATTGAATATCGGGGTTTGCTAGGCAATTCGCCGCGATGCCGCATCCCTCAGCTCGGCAATGGTGTTGACGTTGGTCAACGATGCCTGCTCGGGCATGACAACCCGTTGTGTGTCGACGGTGTCGACCAGTGACCGCATGCTGCGCTTCCCCGCCTCAACCAGCTCGGATACGCGTTCGTGCAGGTCGGTGCGGTAGATCCCGGCCAGGTAGTGGGAACGACCGTCCCACGGCAGCACCACGTCGGCGCCGAGGCGCACGGCGGGACCGACGAGTTCATCGATCAGGTCGGCGGACAGCAGGGGCATGTCGACGGCGCAGACGAATGCCAGTTCGAGTCCGGCCTCGGCCGCCGCGCGCAGTCCGCGGCCTGCCGCCAGCAGTGGTCCGACACCGCGGACATCGTCGCGCAGGATCTCGGCGTCAAAGCTCGGCAGGGCCTGGCCCGGCGCCGCGACGACGAAGACGGGTGCACATCGCGGGTGCACGGCGGACACCGTCCGCTCCACGAGGGTCTTGCCGTCGAAGACGGCGGTGGCCTTGTCTCGGCCCATCCGACGGGATGCCCCGCCGGCCAGGATGACCGCAGCAAGCGGCACGGGGGACGTCACGTCAGTGAGATTAGTCGACGGTCCAGGTGTCTTTACCGCGGAGCAGCGACTGCAGCGCCGCCGTGTCGTGCGGCTTGGCATCTCGCGCCGACGCGATCTGCTGGCGGGCGGCGTCGTCGTAGGTCGGCTTGCTGACCTGCCGGAAGATTCCCATCACCATGTGGTCGAGGTTCTGCTCGGACAGCCGCGACAGTGCGAACGCGTACGCCGGATCCTGCAGCTGCGCATCGTGGACGACGATCTCGTCGGCCGACACATCGGCGGTCTTGGCCACCTCGAGGCCGTACCCCGACTTGACCACGCAGTATTCGCCGTCTGCGCCGAAGGTGATCGGTTCACCGTGGGCCAGGTTGATCAGACGCTCCTCGGCGCCTTCCTTGCGCAGCGCGTCGAACGAGCCGTCGTTGAAGATCGGGCAGTCCTGCATGATCTCGACGAGCGCGGCACCGCGGTGCGCGGCGGCGCCACGGAGCACCTCGCTCAATCCCTTGCGGTCGGAGTCCAGCGCGCGGCCGACGAACGTGGCCTCAGCGCCAAGCGCCAACGACACCGGGTTGAACGGGTAGTCCAGCGAGCCCATCGGGGTGGACTTCGTGACCTTGCCCGTCTCCGAGGTCGGCGAGTACTGACCCTTGGTGAGGCCGTAGATCCGGTTGTTGAACAGCAGGATCGTCAGGTTGACGTTGCGTCGCAGCGCATGGATCAGGTGGTTGCCGCCGATCGACAGCGCGTCGCCGTCACCGGTGACGACCCACACCGACAGGTCTTCGCGGGCAAGTGCCAGCCCGGTCGCGATGGTCGGCGCCCTGCCGTGGATGGAGTGGAAACCGTACGTCTGCAGGTAGTACGGGAAGCGACTCGAGCAGCCGATGCCGCTGACGAACGCGATGTTCTCGCGACGCAGTCCGAGCTCCGGCAGGAAGTTGCGGATGGTGTTGAGGATGACGTAGTCGCCGCAACCCGGGCACCAGCGGACTTCCTGGTCGCTGGTGAAGTCCTTGCCCTTCTGCGGTTCGTCGGTGCGTGGCACCCCGCTGATCCCGGAGCTCAGTCCGAGATCCACACCAATCAGGTCAGTCATGCGTTAACTCCCACGCCAGTCTCGTACGGTGGCTGCTGCCAGCCGTGCAAACTTGGCCTTGTCACTTTCCTTGTCGCCCAACGTTCCGTCGAGCGCAGCGTCGATGATCCCTTCGACCTCGTCGGCCAGGAATGCCATACCTTCCACCTTGGTCACCGACTGAACGTCGACCAGGTACTTACCGCGCAGCAGCAGCGCCAGCTGACCGAGGTTCATCTCCGGCAACACCACGTTGGGGTAACGCCGCAGCACCTCGCCCAGGTTGGCGGGGAAGGGGTTCAGGTTGCGCACGTGCGCCTGGGCCACCTTGACGCCCTTACGCCGGGCGCGGCGGCACGCCTCGCCGATGGGGCCGTAGCTGCTGCCCCAACCGAGCATCAGTAGTTCCGCGTCGCCGGTCGGGTCGTCGACCTCGAGGTCCGGCACGCTGATTCCGTCGACCTTGGCCTGCCGCAGCCGCACCATCAAGTCGTGGTTCTTCGGCTCGTAGGAGATGTTGCCCGAACCGTTGGCCGCCTCCAGGCCACCGATACGGTGCTCGAGGCCGGGGGTGCCTGGTACCGCGAACTGGCGGGCCAGAGTCTCGGGGTCACGGGCGTACGGCTGGAACGGCTCGCCTGACTTCGCGAAGCGGTGCTCGATCGGTGGGTAGGTGCTGACATCCGGAATCCGCCACGGCTCAGACCCGTTCGCGATCGCGCCGTCGGACAGGATGATCACGGGAGTGTGGTAGTTGATGGCGATGCGCACGGCCTCGACGGCGACATCGAAGCAGTCCGACGGTGTACTCGGCGCGATCACCGCGACCGGCGATTCGCCGTTGCGCCCGAAGAGCACCTGCAGCAGATCGGCCTGTTCGGTCTTGGTCGGCAGGCCGGTCGACGGGCCCCCTCGCTGCACATCGATGACGATCAGCGGCAGCTCGGTCATCACGGCCAGGCCGATAGCCTCGGATTTCAGCGAGATACCGGGGCCGGAAGTGCTGGTGATGCCGAGCGCACCGCCATACGACGCGCCGATCGCGGCGCCGATGCCGGCGATCTCGTCCTCGGCCTGAAATGTCAGGATGTTGAAGTTCTTGTGCTTGGACAGCTCATGGAGGATGTCCGAGGCCGGGGTGATCGGGTAGGTGCCGAGCACGATCTGCAGGTCGCCCAGCTGACCGGCAGTCACCAATCCGTATGCCAGCGCGGTGTTGCCCGAAATCTGGCGGTACTCGCCGTCCTTCAGCTTGGCCGGCGCGATCTCGTATGTGCTGGCGAACGCCTCGGTGGTTTCGCCGTAGTTCCAGCCGGCCTTGAGCGCCAGCACGTTCGCGTCCGCGATATCGGGCTTGCGGGCGAACTTCTCGCGGATGAACGCCTCGCTGTGCTCGAGCTCGCGGCCGTACATCCACGACAGCAGGCCGAGGGCGAACATGTTCTTGGCGCGCTGACCGTCCTTCTTCGACGCGCCGATCTCCTCGACCGCACCGAGGGTGAGCGTGGTCATCGGAACGGCCTGCACCACGTAATCGGACAGGTCGTCGTTCTCCAGCGGGTTGCCCTCGTAGCCGACCTTCGCCAGGTTCCGCTTGGTGAACTCGTCGGAGTTGGCGATGATCAGTCCACCGCGGGGCAGGTCGGACACGTTGGCCATCAGCGCCGCGGGGTTCATCGCGACCAGGACGTCGGGGCGGTCACCCGCGGTCAGGATGTCGTAGTCGGCGATTTGAATCTGGAACGACGACACCCCGGGCAGCGTGCCCTGTGGCGCACGGATCTCGGCGGGGTAATTCGGTTGCGTCGCAAGGTCATTGCCGAACAGTGCGGCCTCGGTGGTGAAGCGGTCACCAGTGAGCTGCATACCGTCGCCGGAGTCGCCCGCGAACCGGATGACAACCTTCTCGAGCTTCTGCCTGGTGCCCGGGTTGGCCCCGTTGCCGTTGGCCACCACTACCTCCGCCTTCCGTCCAAATTCAAACTATCCCGGCGAACGTCCTCCGAGTCGCAGTCGAGGCGACGCGCCACGGGCTGGACGTCCACAGAAATTTGATGTCACTCGCAGTACCGATTATTGCACTTCTCTTAGGCAGCCCTTCACCCGACTCGCGGTCTACGCCTGGGTGGCCACTTATCGAACCTGCTGCTCAGCGCCTGTGCCTACGCTCGCCCTGAGACAGAATTGTGTTTTACGTCACGTGGCACTGGGTGTCATTAATAAGGAAAACAGCTACCGGTCAGTAGCCCATCGCTAGCACTAGTGACGCCACGAAAAACCGCTATGCCGGTAAGGTCGCCGCCGGTTAGAAACGTGCCGCCCTCCGCCACTGATGGCCACACGTGTCCTACCCGGCGGACCAGAGCCGGCAACGATTAGCGAGGGCGGCGTTACCCCGGTCGGCGCGGGCCTCGTCGCCGGCGCGGTCGCCGGCTCACCGCTGCAGGTCTAGTCGACCAATTCGACCGAAATGTCGCTGACCCCAGCAGCAGTGACCGTGATGGTCACCGTCGCCATGCTGGAATGCACCCCGTTGGTGGCCTCATAGACGAACGAATCAGTACCGACGAACCCGGCATCGGGCACGTAATCAAAGGAACCATCGAAATACAACGTCAAATCACCATGCGCCGGAGGAGCGTCGGCCTCAACACTCAAAGCGAGGCCACCAGGATCGCTGTCATTGGCCAACACACCGCCGTCACCCACACTCAACGTGCTGCCCTCATACGCGGTATAGCTGTCATCAACAGTGACTGGAACATCGGCGACCACATTGATGGTCACCGTCGCCATGCTGGAATGCACCCCGTTGGTGGCCTCATAGACGAACAAATCAGTACCGACGAACCCGGCATCGGGCACGTAATCAAAGGAACCATCGAAATACAACGTCAAATCACCATGCGCCGGAGGAGCGTCGGCCTCAACACTCAAAGCGAGGCCACCAGCATCGGTGTCATTCGCCAACACACCGGAGGCGACATCGACACTCAGGGTGCCGTTCTCGACGACCGAATAGCTGTCATCGACAGCGTCGGGCACATCGGCGACCGTGACCGTCACCGTCGCGGTGCTGGAGTACGTGCCGTTGGAGGCGGTGTAGGTGAACGTGTCAGTGCCGACGAAGTCGGCATCGGGCTGGTATTCGAAGGACCCGTCGGTGTCCATGGTCACGTGGCCGTTGACGGGTTGAGTGATGTCATCGACGTCGATGCCGAGTCCGCCGGGGTCGGAGTCGTTGGCCAACACACCGGAGGCGACATCGACGCTCAGGGTGCCGTTCTCGACGACCGAATAGCTGTCATCGACAGCGTCGGGCACATCGGCGAACACGGTGACCGTCACCGTCGCGGTGCTGGAGTACGTGCCGTTGGAGGCGGTGTAGGTGAACGTGTCGGTGCCGACGAAGTCGGCATCGGGCTGGTATTCGAAAGACCCGTCGGTGTCCATGGTCACGTGGCCGTTGACGGGTTGAGTGATGTCATCGACGTCGATGCCGAGTCCGCCGGGGTCGGAGTCGTTGGCCAACACACCGGAGGCGACATCGACGCTCAGGGTGCCGTTCTCGACGACCGAATAGCTGTCATCGACAGCGTCGGGCACATCGGCGAACACGGTGACCGTCACCGTGGCAATGCTGGAGTGCAGGCCGTTGGTCACCCCATAGGAGAAACTGTCGGTGCCCACGTACCCGGCCTCGGGCACGTAATCGAAAGACCCGTCGAAATACAACGTCAAGTCACCGTGGGCCGGTGGGGCATCGGCGTCCACAGTCAGAGTGAGCCCACCGGGATCGGTGTCATTGGCCAACACACCGGAGGCGACATCGACACTCAGGGTGCCGTTCTCGACGACCGAATAGCTGTCATCGACAGCGTCGGGCACATCGGCGACCACGGTGACCGTCACCGTCGCGATGCTGGAGTGCAGGCCGTTGGTCACCCCATAGGAGAAACTGTCGGTGCCCACGTACCCGGCCTCGGGCACGTAATCGAAAGACCCGTCGAAATACAACGTCAAGTCACCGTGGGCCGGTGGGGCATCGGCGTCCACAGTCAGAGTGAGCCCACCGGGATCGGTGTCATTGGCCAACACACCGGAGGCGACATCGACACTCAGGGTGCCGTTCTCGACGACCGAATAGCTGTCATCGACAGCGTCGGGCACATCGGCGACCACGGTGACCGTCACCGTCGCGGTGCTGGAGTTGAGGACGTTGGTGGCGGTGTAGGTGAACGTGTCAGTGCCGACGTAGCCCGTGTCGGGCTGGTATTCGAAGGATCCGTCGAGATTCATGGTCACTTCGCCGTGAGCGGGGTCGCTGACGGAATCGACAATGAGAGTGAGCCCGTCCGGATCGCTGTCATTGGCTAGGACACCCGAGGCGGCGTCGGTGGTGAGCACACTGTTCTGCACTACGGTATACGTGTCATCGACCGTGACGGGAACATCGGCGACGACGGTCACGCTTTTGAAAATCCCGCCGCTGACAGTGCCTTCGGCGTTGTCGCCGACCACGTTCAGAGTGTTGAGCGCGCCGCCGCTGGCAACTCCCTGGCTGCCGTCGCCCACCACGCTCACCGTGTTAAACATGCCGTCGGTAGCCCAGGCGCCGCTACCGTCACCCACCACAGTCACCGTGTTGAACGCGCCGCGGCTGACAACACCCTCGCTAGCGTCGCCCACCACGCTCAGGCGTTGAAGGCGCCGCCGGTGGACATACCGTCGCTGCCATCACCCATCACGTCCATGGTGTTGAACAACCCGCCGGTGGCGACACCCTCGCTATCGTCGCCCTCCACCTTCACTGCGTTGAACATGCCGCCCGTGGCCGTACCGGCGCTGCCGTTGCCCACCACGCTCGCGGTGTTGAACATGCCACCGGTCGCCCAGGCGCCGCTGCCGTCGCCCATCACACTCGCGGTGTTGAACATGCCACCGGTAGCGCCGGCCCCACTGCCGTCGCCCACCACGCTCACCGTGTTGAACGCGCCGCCGGCCGCCGCACCGGCGTTGCCGTCACCCACCACATTCACGACGTTCGCCGCGCCGCCAGTGGCGGAGGCGACACCGTCGTCGCCCATCAGACTCACCACGTTCGACGCGCCGCCGGTGGCGGTTGCGCTGCTGCCGTCGCCGACCAAGCTGACGGTGTTGAACACGCCGCCGATGGCCCAGGCACCGCTGCCGTCACCCACCACACTGGTGGTGTTGAACATCCCGTTGGTGGTCGAGGCACCGCTGCCTGCGCCCTCCACGGTCACCGCGTTGAGCATGCCGCCAGTGGCGATGCCGGCGCTGCCATCGCCCACGACAGTCACACGGTTCAAGATTCCACCGCTGGCGACACCCTCACTGTCGTCGCCGGCCACGCTCACGCTGGTGAGCAGACCACCGCTGGCCGAGGCGATGCTGCCGTCGCCCACCACACTCACGCTGGTCAACACACCGCCACTGGCGACTCCCTCACTGCCGTCGCCCACCACGTTCACTGTGTTCGAAACACCGCCGCTGACAACACCTTCGCTGCCGTCGCCATCGACGCTGACGTAGTTGAACATGCCGCCGATGGCCGAGGCGGAGCTGTCGTCACCGGTGACGACCGCGATGTTCCACCAGCCGCTGGCGGTGGCTTGGCTGCCGGCGCCGTAGGCGACCGCAAGCGAGCCGACGCCCTCGGATGTGGCACTGGCGGTGCCCGTCTGGACCATCTGTACCCCGCCGTAGGACACGCTTAGGTCGGTATAGGTGACCTCGATCTCACGTCGTACGAACGCAAGCACTGCCAAGATCGCCGGCGATGGCACCGGTGACGCCGGATCGTCAGGCGCGATGTAGGGCGCCATCACCGTGTCCAGCAGAGTGGACAGCACGCTGATGAACGCTTCGGGCTGCGCCTGCAGCGCCGGGGTGGGCTCTTCGATCAGTGTCTGGGTATTCTGCTCGGTCGCCGTCGGGGCGGTCTGCTCGGCCAACATCTCGGCGGTCGGGTCCGGTTCCGAGCGGGCGGACAAAGAAACCTCGGTGATCGATGCAGGCCCCGTCTGTACTGAGCGAGCGGCAGACGCCTGACTGCCCAGGCTCGACGCGAGCGACTGAGTCTCGACGACAGCCGTGGGCGTCGCAGGTGTCGCGTCGCGTCCTTTGCGAGCCGGTGCCGGTGGCTCCGAGTCGTCCTGCGCTATTGGCGACTCTGTTTCGTTGTTCGATGACTGCTTCGGCTCTTGCGCCGCCGCCTCGACCTCGGTGGTGTGCTCTTCGCCGCCGTCGAGTGGTCCGGCCTCATCGGATCCGCCATCGACAGGGTTGTCGGGTTTCCTTCTCGCTTCGGCCTGGGTGCCGGCCGCGTCGTCATCGGGGTCAGCGCCGGCGGTTGAATCGATGCTGCCCCTACCGGTGTTGCCGCCGGAGTGCCGCACGACAGTCTTGGGCGACGACCGTTCGGCCTCCGCCGTCGAACCCGCGTTGCTTCGCTGTGCGGCGCCCCCCGACGGAGAGGAGGCGTCCTCCCCCGTTGTCGTCGTGGCCGACGACGATGCCGAACCTGTCTCGCTGGTGGTGGCCGATGCCGACGCCGAGCTGCCACCCGTATCGGTCGACGATGCACTCGAGGTGTTCGATGACGTCGACGAACCCGACTCCGCAGGCTCTGCCCAAGCCACTCCTGGGGGCGTCGCAAGCGCAGTCCCCGCCCCCAGGGCAACGGCAAGCGCACCGACCCGCCCCAGGTGGCGTATGTAGCCCATGGCAGTCCTTCTGTGCCGCTTCGCAATATTTGCGGAATCCTGTGCCGCTTCGCAATATTTGCGGAATCGCAATCGTGGACGGTAATCGATTCTTGCACGTTGCCGAATCTCTGACGACCTGATTCGTTGGACCGTGTCGTCCTCCCATCGCTGAAGCGCCACAACGGAGCGCGATTGGCGTTGAAGATTCAGTGACAGGGGTTGAAGTTTGCGAAGAGTGCACGGCATGTCCGCCGGCGACCGATCCGCAAACTGATGCGCGACTACCAACCACGCCGCAAACGTGGTCTCGGGACATCCGTCAACGATGTCCCGAGACACCACAGGGTGGCAGGTAGTGGATTCGAACCTCTGTAGGCGTTAGCCGACGGATTTACAGTCCGCCTTTTTAGACGTTTGTTACGACAAACTCCGTTGACTGCTCTAGGAATGCGCAGGTCAGCCGCCCGACGTTACGGCGGCAGGTTGTACGGCGTGATGACCTGGATCGGCACCGGCCGGGCCGGCTCGTCCGGCAACGCGCCCTGCTGCTGAAGAATCAACCGCATCGCCAGTCGGGCGTCGGCGCGCAGATCGTTGTGCAGAACCACCGAGATCCGGCCTTCATGCAGCAACTTTCTGTTGTCGACGTCCAGATCGTGGGCAACGAAAACCCTGCACACCCGTCCTAATCGCTCGAACGCCGCAACGGTCGCGGTGTTGCCGCCGCCCACCGAATACACGGCTTTAACCTGCGGATATCGCTCGAGCGCTTCGAGAACCAGCCGCTCGTTGGTCGAGTCGATACCGTCGCTGTCGCTGACTTCCACGATCGTGCGGCCGCTACCGCGCATCGCCGATCGGAATCCGACCTCGCGTTCCCCCTCCCCGCGGAACACCGCGCGGCTCAGCGTGATGAGGATGTCCGACGGCGCCGACCCCAGCCACTCCCGCATGAGGTAGGCAGCGGTCACCCCCGCCCCGTGGTTGTCGATACCCACGTAGGCGCATCGTGCACTCGCGGGAATGTCGGTCGCATAGGTCACGACCGGCACACCACTTTCGACCAGGCGATCGACGGCCTCGGCCACCGCGGGTTCGTCCTGCGCCTTGAGCACGACACCGTGACTGCCGCGAATACGGCTCAACGCCTCGACCATCTGCTCGGTCGACCCCGACTCCCACAGGTGGAACCGGGCGCGCAACATGGCCGGCGCGAAGGCGGGCAATTCGGCCTCGACGGCCGCCCGAAAAGCGTCGGAGAACCGCTCCGGTGTCTGCATCACGACGTCGACGAGGTAGCGCCGCCCATTCAGGCGCAGCTGTGCGCGCTGCTTGTCGAGATCCGCGATGGCCTGCTCGACCTCGGCCCTGGTGTTCGCACGCACGCCCGGACGCTTGTTCAGCACGCGGTCCACCGTCGCCTCGCTCAGCCCGGACTGCTGTGCGATTTCGCGGACCTTGTATCGGTGCGACATCGAAATTCCTGAGGTGTTTTTGATGGATTTATGGCGTTGATTGCGGCGGCTATCACAGCAAGACTAGCTGCCATGGCCGCACCGGTGAGGACGACGTGCACGGCGTGGATCGACGAGTCGCAATGCCGGCTCGACGATTTCCGCGCGCAGGTGCTTCGCGACACCGACCGTGGCGACTATCCGAACGCCAGCGACGTGCGCGGCAATGTGTTGGTGTATTCGGCGGCTCGGGCTTCCCGGGTGGCCGGCGCCGACCGGCGGGAGTTGCAGTCCGAGTTGATTCGGGCGCTCGCCGACGGCCCCGGCGTGGTGGTGTTCACCGACGCCTTCTCCCCCGCGATCGTCGACCGCGCCAACGACGGCTTTTTCTCGATCATCGCCGCGCAACGGGAGGCGGGCACGGCGGCGGGCGATCACTTCGGAAAGCCCGGCGCCAACGACCGGATCTGGAACGCCGCGCAGAAACTCGCGCTGCACGCACCTGACGTATTCGCCGACTATTACGCCAACGACACACTCGCCCTGGTCTGCCAGGCCTGGCTGGGTCCGCGCTACCAGGTCACCTCGCAGGTCAACGTCGTCAACCCCGGTGGCGTACAGCAGGTTCCGCATCGCGACTATCACCTGGGTTTCGTCCCCGACGAGCATCTCGCGCAGTATCCGGCACACCTGCACCGCACATCACCGGTACTGACGCTGCAGGGCGCCGTCGCCCACTGCGATATGCCCGTGGAGAGCGGTCCCACGATGCTGCTGCCCGGATCGCAGCGGTTCGCAGGCGGCTACATCGCCTTCAATCAGCCCGAGTTCGTGGACTTCTTCGCCGAACATCACGTGCAGCTTCCCCTGAACAAGGGCGACGCCGTGTTCTTCAACCCGGCTCTGTATCACGGTGCGGGTTCCAACATTTCAGGCGACATCCGCCGGATCGCCAACCTGCTGCAGATCTCTTCGCCGTTCGGCCGGGCGATGGAGGCGCTGGATCGCACGGCCATGGTCCGCGCGATCTACCCCTCGCTGCTGGCGATGAAGGCGGCAGGGCGCCCGCGGCGCGACCTCTACAACGCGGTGGTCGCAACCGCCGAGGGTTACGCCTTCCCCACCAACCTCGACAGCGATCAACCCATCGGCAGCCTCGCCCCATCCAGTCAGGTCGACTCGGTTCTGGCGGCGCTGGCCGACGACCTCAGCGTCGACGAACTCGACGTCGTACTGCGCGCCCAAGAAGAACGGAGAATGCCATGACCACTCTCGGCGTAATCGGATTGGGCCGGATCGGCGCCTTCCACACCGACACCCTCTCGGGGCTGGACAGCATCGACGGGCTGGTCGTCACCGACGAACGGCCCGACGTCGTCGCCGCCGTCGCGGCCAAACACGGTGCCAAGGCGGTCGATTCGGTCGAGGCGCTGCTGGCGTCCGGTGTGGACGGGGTCGTCGTCTCGGCCGCGACGCCTGCGCATGCGGAGCTGACCCTGGCCGCGGTTGCCCGGGGATTGCCCACGTTCTGCGAGAAGCCGATCGCCTCCACTGCGGCGGAAAGCGCACGGGTGGCCGAGATGATCGCGCGTTCGGGGGTGCCGGTTCAGGTGGGCTACCAGCGACGGTTCGACGCCGCCTTCGCCGCCGCCAAGCGCGCGGTCGAGGACGGCTCACTCGGCGCTCTGCACACTGTACGCAGCACGACGATGGACCCGGCTCCCCCGCCGATGGATTACATCGCGGGTTCCGGTGGGATCTTCCGCGACTGCGCGGTGCACGATTTCGACGTGATCCGCTGGATCACCGGGCAGCAGGCCGTCGAGGTGTACGCCACGGGCAGCGTTCAGGGCGACCCGAAGTTCGCCGAGTTCGGCGACGTCGATACGGCCGCCGTCGTGGTCACCTTCGAGGGCGGCACACTCGGGGTGGTGTCGGCGGCGCGCTACAACGCGCACGGATACGACTGCCGCCTCGAGGTACACGGATTCCACGACACGGTGGTCGCCGGCTGGGATCAGGGTGTGCCCGTGCGGAACGTCGACCCTGACAACACCTTTCCGCAGGGACCGGCGCACCACTTCTTCATGGACCGATTCACCGAGGCGTTCCGCGCGGAGCTCAGCGCGTTCGTCGATGTGGTCAAGGGAAACGCCGCCCCGGCATGCACGGTGGCCGACGCGGTCGAGGTCGCGTGGCTCGCCGAAGCGGCGACCGAGTCGTTGCAGCGTCGCGTGCCGGTGAGCATCAAGGAAGTGAGGTCACGGTGAGAATCGCAGGCGCACCAATCTCCTGGGGAGTGTGTGAGGTCCCGGGCTGGGGACATCAACTGGACGCCGATCGAGTGCTCGCCGAGATGCGGGACGTCGGGTTGTCCGCCACCGAGTTGGGTCCCGACGGCTTCCTGCCATCCGAGCCGGACGAGCTGACGCGCGTTGCTCGCGTCGAACGATCTGAGCTGTGTAGGCGTTTTCGTGCCCCTCCTACTTCACGACGCCGACTATGACCCGCTGGCCGGCATCGCCGGTCCGCTCGACTCGCTGATCGCATGTGGCGCAGACGTGCTCGTGCTGGCGGCCGCGACGGGCGCCGACGGTTACGACTCGCGGCCCACACTGAACGACAGCCAGTGGGCCACGCTGCTGGCCAATCTCGACCGGCTCGCCGATGCCGCCGCCGAACGCGGTGTGCTCGCCGTGCTACACCCGCACGTCGGGACCATGGTCGAGACCCGCGGCGATGTGGACCGGGTACTGCAGGGCGCGAACATCAAACTGTGCCTGGACACCGGCCATCTGCTCATCGGCGGGACGGATCCGCTTGCGCTGACCCTGCAGGTGCCGGACCGGATCGCGCACACGCACCTCAAGGATGTCGACGCTGCACTTGCCGCCCGCGTGCAGGCCGGGGAACTCACCTACACCGAAGCAGTGCGGCAAGGCATGTACACCCCGCTCGGCGAGGGGGACGTCGATATCGCGGGCATCGTGACCGCGCTGCGCGCCAACGGATTCGACGGTTGGTTCGTAATGGAGCAGGACACCATCCTCGACAGCGAGCCCACCGGCGAGGGACCCGTGCGCGACGTGCGGGCCAGTGTGGCGTACATGCACGACGTGTGCGGTCGCGTGTCGGCGTGACGACGCTGCGCATCGGGGTGCTCGGGGCTTCGCGCATCGCCGAGTCGGCGATCGTCGGACCCGCGCACGAGCTGGGCCACCGACTGGTGGCTGTGGCGGCGCGCGATCCCCAGCGCGCGCAGGCGTTCGCCGAGAAGTACGGTGTGGAACGCGCGCTGGCGTCCTATGCAGGATGTGATCAACGACCCCGAGGTCGACGTGGTCTACAACCCTCTGGCGAACTCACTGCACGCACCCTGGAATCTCGCGGCGGTGGCGGCGGGCAAACCGGTGCTCACCGAAAAGCCGTTCGCCCGCAACAGGACTGAGGCTACCCGAGTCGCAGAGGCCGCCGACAGCGCTGGCGTCCCTGTGATAGAGGGCTTCCACTACCTGTTCCACCCGGTGACACGCCGGGCCCTTGAGCTGGCCGGTGACGGCACGTTGGGCGACATCACTCATGTCGAGGTCCGCATGGCGATGCCCGAGCCGGATGCGGGCGATCCGAGGTGGTCGCTCGAGTTGGCCGGTGGTGCGTTGATGGACCTCGGCTGCTACGGACTACACGTCATGCGACAGCTCGGGCGCCCGTCGGTCGTGCGAGCGCACGCCAAGGAGCTCAGTCCGGGCGTCGACGCATGGTGCGATGTCGAGCTTGCCTTCCCCAGCGGCGCAACGGGCTTGAGCACAAACTCGATGGTCGCTGACGACCGCACGTTCACGATCCAGATCGTCGGCACCAAGGGAGATGTCCTCGTGCACAACTACATCAAGCCCAGTGACGACGACCGGGTCACCATCCGTACGCCGGCGGGCAACACCGTCGAACATCTGGGCACGCGCACTTCGTACAGCTACCAACTGGAGGCGTTCGCCGAACATGTCCTCAACGGCGCGCCGCTGCCGCTGAACAACAAGGACGCGGTGGAGAACATGGCGTACATCGACGCCGCATACCGCGCGGCGGGGATGAATCCACGCTAGTCGCCCGCGACGTGGTGGAGGTCGGCGGAAGGCGGGACTACCGACTGCGGTTCCTATGGTCGAGATCGACCACAGGGTCGTTCAGCCGATCACAGCCATGGTGTCGATCTCGACCATAGGACTGCCGACGGGACCTGGCGGGCCCTAGCCGGCGGGGATGCTCGCCAGCCGCACGTACGCCGAGGCCGCTTCGGCACGGTTGGTCGCATGAAGCTTCCGCAGCACACGCTTGACGTGAGATTTCACCGTCCCCGCCGAGATCACCAGCTCGTCGGCGATTTGTTGATTGGTGCGGCCGGCAGCCATCAGGCGAAGCACCTCGATCTCGCGACGGGTCAGTATCGACAGAACTCGGGTCTGAACGTCAGCCAGGGACTGCGCAGCCGGACTGCGTTCGACCGGTTCGACCTTGCGCAAGTCGAGATCTGCGTCCTGGAGCGCGCGGGCGGCCTCGTCCGCGGTGGCCAGCGCGCGGCGGACGTCGGCCCGCTGGCGACGCATCCGCTCCAGCAAAACCGTCCGCTCGTACGCATACCCGAACCCCTCGGCAAACGCCCACACCGTGTCGCGATCGATCTCGTCGACCAGACGACCCGAATAGAGCCGCTCGGCGTGCAGGAATCCGATCACCTTGCCCGTGGGCATCACGGGTGCAGCCACATAGGACCGTGTCATCGAGAAATCGACGATCGCCCGGTTGACGCGCGGATCGTTGCGGGCGTCACGCACGATCGCAGGCGCGTGCCGGCGAATCATCTCCGTTTCGAGAAGCATGTGATTCAGCGGCGGAGCCACCGAACGCGCGAAGGCGACCATCTTCTCTGCGCCTGCCGTGTCGTCGCCGAAGTACGCCGACTCCATGACCATACGGCCCTCGTGCACGCGAAACAGCACGGCGCGGTCGAATCCACACGACTCGACCAGTTCGCGCGGCGCCCGGTCGACGATCATTGCGACATCATCGACAGCTCGCAGCTTGCTGAGCCCCTCCTGCACAGACAGCAGCGCCGACGTGCGCCGTTTCGCTCCGTCTTCCAGCAAGTCCCGCTCGAGCGAGGACAGGTCCAACAGCGCGTCCAGAGCGGCGAGCGCGCGCTCGTCGTCGAGCGCTTCCAATGCGTTTCGCACGACGGTGGCCTTGGCGTCTAGGGCCTCGGCCACCACCGCCATCGGGTCGTCCGCGAGATCGATATCGCAGTCTTCGAACGTTTCCCGGAAGTGGCGCGCAGCGTGGGATTCCTTGGGCGGATTCGACCCCCAACCCGGATGGTCATCGTCGGCCAAACTGCCGACGGCAGAGGTTTCGGAGAGTCCGCGCGCAACAAACACAGTGTCGACTGTCCTCTGACCGGCGCGGAGTCGGGGTGAATTGGTCGACAAATTGCCAATTCACCTCGTAAGGGGGTACGAGTCCTCCCCAACGGGGGATCGATTTGCTCAGGTGCCTGGCACAGGCTATTGCCATGTCATCCACGACCGTTCCGATCCTCGATCTGCTGACCACCCCCCAGGGCATCGCCGATCCGTATCCGCTGTATGACCAGCTCCGGGGGCAATCGCCCGTTGCGGGCTACCGCGACTGGCCGCCGGGAACGATTCCCGGCGCAGATGAACCCGTCACCGCGTGGGCGCTGTTCCGCTACGACCAGATCTTCGAGGCCGCACGAGACAGCGCGACTTTCTCGTCCCGAGATCCCCTGCAGGAGGCGTCGTCGGCGCCGAGCCTGATGCTGGTCAACACCGACCCGCCCAAGCACGAAGTCGAACGAAAACTGGTGAGCCAGGCGTTCTCACCGCGCCGGGTCAAGCGCCTGGGGGCCTGGCTCGACGAACTGGTGCCCCGCCTGCTCGATGACCTCGGCGCCGGCGATGTCGAAGTGATGGAATTCGCCGCCGAGATTCCGACACGGGCGATGGTGCGGCTGCTCGGCTTGCCCGACGGCGATCACGTCCGATTCAAGAAGTGGGCCAACGCTTTCATGCTCTCGTCGTCGCTCACCCCCGAGGAGCGCATCGCGAGCAACGAGGAAATGGTGATGACATTCGCCACCCGGCTCGCCGAGCACACGGCCCGGTTGGCGGAGCGCGCGCCGACCGACGACGTCGAGGACGCCGAGGACCTCATCTCCGCACTGCTTCGTGCCGCGGTCGACGGCCAACGGCTCACCCCCGAGGAAATCGTCCGATTCTGTGTGACGCTGGTGGTGGCAGGCAGCGAGACCACCACGTTCCTGATCGGGAATCTGCTGGCCGCGATGGCGCGCGAACCCGAGCTCACCGCGCGGATGCGCGACGATCGCAGTTTGGTGAATGTCTTCGTCGAGGAGGCGATGCGCATCGACGGACCGCCACAGCGCCTCTTCCGCATCGCCACGCGTGATGTCGAGGTCGGCGGCAAGTTGATTCGCAAAGGCGACTGGGTGGCACTGTTTTTCGGTTCTGCCAATCGAGATCCGGACGTGTTCGAAGACCCCAACTCCTTCGACATCGACCGGCCCAACATCCGCCAGCAGCTGTCGATGGGACACGGCCTGCACTTCTGCCTTGGCGCATCATTGGCGCGCCTGGAAGTCGTGGCCGTGGTCAACGCCGTACTCGATCGGTATCAGACGATCGCGCTCACCGACGACCCCGGCACCAAGCAGACCGCCAGCCTGCTGACCCACGCCTATGTCCGCCTCCCCCTTCACCTGTCATGACCCCCAACGAGGAAACGAACATCGCGACGACGAAGGCCATCTACGCCGCAATCCCCGCGGGCGACCTCCAAACCGCGCTGGATCTCCTGGATCCCGATGTGCGCATCACCTATTACGGGACCGAAGGGATCCCCTACGCGGGCGACTACCGTGGTTTCGACGAGGCCGTGACGTTCTTCACCAAAGTCGGAGAGACGATCGCGATCACCGAAATGGAGGCATGGCAGTTCATCGCCCAGGGCGACGAGCTGGCGGCATGGGGCCGCCAACGATTCCGGCGCCTCGACACAGGGTACGAATGGGAATCGGAGTTCGCGCACATCATCACGCTGCGGAACGGTCGGTGGCTCTACTTCCGCGACTTCATGAACTCGGCGCTGACTCTGCAGGCGTTCACGCGGTGAGAATCGCGGGTGACCGTGAAATCTGCATGGGCTCAGGGGTATGCGTGATGACCGCCGATAAAACGTTCGACCAGGACGACGACGGCATCGTGCTCCTCGCGTCCGACCGGGTGTCTGCCGGCGAGGAGAACGTTGTGCGCAACGCGGTCAGGATGTGCCCGTCGGGCGCACTTCGCATCGTGGCTGACTGAAAAGGTTTACCTAAGCCCACGGCTCGTGAAGCGGTGAACCGCCATCATGGACGTGTGGCGAACACGCAGATCGTGGGGACCAGTGGAGGACCCGTTGAGGTCCACTACGTAACCGGGGAGAAGCCGCCGGTGCTGCTGTTCGGCGGCGGACACACGACAGCGGTGACGCCGATCGGGGAACAGATCTACACCCAGCTCGGGCACGCGGTGTTGCGCTTTTCGCGACCCGGTTACGGCCGCACCGAGGTCGGCCCGTTGACCGCCGCCGAGTTCACGCCGCTTGTCGTCGAGGCATGCCGGTGGTTGGGAATTGAGCGTTGCGCCGCCGCAGTCGGTGTCTCCTTCGGCGGCCTGCAGGCGATCCACACCGCCGCCTCGGCAGCTGCGCTGGCTCCAAAGCTGATCCTGCACAGTTGCGCACCCTCAGCGCTGCCCTATCCGGACACGTGGTTCGAACGCGTTGCCGCGCCGCTGGTCTTCGGTCCCGCGATCCAGAAGACGACGTGGGCCGCCATCCGCCGACTCGTGGCTAGCGATGCTGGGCTGAAGGTCATGATGAAGTCGCTGACGCGGCTACCGGATGATCAGTGGTGGCCGCGAATGTCGGAGAGCGACCGGCTTTCCGCGCGCGCGACCTTCAATGCGATGGAATCCGGCTACGGATTCCGCAACGACGTCCGCCAGGCCAGCCGCCGGCTGAGCACTTATCGGGCTCACATCCAAACACTGGTGGCGGTTCCGACCCTCGTCACCGCCTCTCGCCATGACGGCGGTGTGTCATTTCGGCATGCGGAGAACTTCGTTGAAACCATTCCGCGCGCCCACCTGTACGAGACCACAGCTGCGACGCACCTGTACTGGATCGGCGAAGCTCGAGCCGACATCACCACCGCGGTACAAACCTTCCTGGCTTAATTCCCTGGCGGTAGCAGCATCGTCTGCCACGTCTTGTTCTCCGGCGCGCCCTGTGCGAGATCCGATTGGGTGTACGTACGCCCGTCGGGCCCGACGTAGCTACCCGTCGCCGGATCGTATTCGGCCGCGGCTATCGGCGGCGGCGCGGCGGGCGGCGCAGGCTCGGGCGGCAGCTGCGGGATGGGCTGACCCGACAGTGTGGCATTCGGATCGCCCTTCCAATTGAATCCGTCGTTGAGCGGTACGAAGGCTTCGTCGCTTTCGCACATTGCGACCGTCGCCGCGCGCTTCCCCGACACGGTTTCGCACGGGATGTTGCGGGCGCCGCGCACGTTGAACTGCGAGTCCTGCGGGACCCGGCAGTACAGGTCACCGGCCGGTCGCTGCGGATAGTCCTCGAGGGCGGCAACGCGCTGTTGCTGGGCAGGCAGGAACCCCGTGGTGCAGGGTGGCGGCAGATTGAGGTTCAGGTTGAAGCTCAGGTATTGGCCTTTGTAGTCCTGTTTGGTGTTGAGGTTGCCCAGGATGCCGGCCTGGTTGGCGGCGATGGCTTGGGGGAACACCACAAGCAGCTGTTCGATGTCATTTTGATAGGTGAGCGCGACTTGCCCGACGCTGACGAGGTTGGCCATCAGAATCGGCAAGGTGGGCTGCAGCCGCTCGACCAGTTGGCGCACCTGCGCGGCCGCTGGGCCGCCCTTGACTATGACGCCGGCAACCGCCTCGTCATGGGTCTGCAATTCGGCGGTCACCGTGGCCAGTTGCGATGCCCACGCCGCAATCGCATCAGAGGTGTTGGTCTGCGAATCCAACACGGGCTGAGCTTTGTCGATCAGCGTGGTCAGCGGGTCGAGGTTCTCGCGAGCGTCGATGGCCAACGTGGATGCACCTTGGATCACGCGGGACAGCTCGGGGCCGAGTCCGCCTACGGCGGTGTAGGACTCGTCGATCACGGTCTTGAGGTTGTCACGGGGTATTGCGAGCAGGCCGGTGTTCGCAGCGGCGAGCAGAGCGTTGACGTCCGGCGGCACCGAGGTGTCGGCCAGGGCGATCACGTCGCCGTTCTCCAGCGGCGGCGAGGTGCCGTTACGGGGTAGCAGCATGACGTAGGACTCACCGACGGCGGATTGGCTGTGCACCTCGGCTGTGAGATCTGAGGGGATCTTGATGCCGGATGTCAGCGACAGCACGGCCTCGACGCCGGTGTCGGTCAGGCGCACCGATTCCACCCGGCCGACTTTGGTACCGCGATAGGTGACGTTGCCCGACTCATACAGCCCACCGGATTTCGGCAGTTCCATCGTCACCGTGTACCGGCCGACGCCGAACAGCATGGCGGGCAGTTGGATGAAGTGCAGCACCATCACTGCAACCGTGGAAAGCGCGACGACCGTGAAGATGGTCAGCTGAATCCATATCCGTCGGCTCAAATGCATACTAGGGCCCCTGATCCCATCGGTAAGGGATGGAAAGCGGATTGCCGGGTCCGTTCGGGCCGCCAGACATGCAGGGGCTGGGGAACTGGCCGATGGTTCGGCCCCACTGCAGCTCGAGCTCGGTCAGGTTGCACTCCCATCGGGTGCCGGTGAAGATTCCTTGGTCGATTCGGCTGAGCGTGAGGTCGACGATGGCGGTCAAGTTGGCGTAGTCACCCCGTTGAAACTTTTCGAAGGTTTCGTTCGGAAAGGGGAAGGTGGCAAGCAGGCTCAGGGATCGCGTCAGGCTGGGGCCGGCGTTGGCCAGCGATTCCAGCACCGGTCCGACCTGCTCCAATTCCTTCACCAAGTTGTCCTTGGTCTGATTGACCGTGTCGACGGTCAGGGCGCTGAACTTGCCGAGCTGATCGGCAGCGGCCACCAAGTTGTCCCGTTCGGAGTTGAGCACTGCCAGCGCGTCGGGGACGGTGGCCAGCGCCCGGTCCAGGACGGGTTGCTGCGCGGCGAATCTGCCGACCAGGCGATTGAGGCTGTCGGTGGCCGCGATGATGTCGTCGGTCTGGTCGTTGAGGTGGGTGGTGAATTCGCCCAGCTGTGTGATCAAGCTTCGGACATCTTGCTCGCGGCCCCGAAATGCGGTGGAAAACGCCTCGGTGATGTCCTGTACCTGGCCCAGCCCGCCCCCATTGAGCACCATCGACAGGGCCGCCAGTGTCTGCTCGGTGCTCGGATAGGCACCGCCCTGCGGCAGCGGAATGAGCGAGCCGTCTTTCAGCCTGCCTTGTGGCGGTTCGTTCGTCGGTGGCGCAAGCTCAATGTGCAAGGAACCCAGCAGGCTGGTTGTGCCGATCTTGGCGGTCGCGTTGGCGGGCAGGTTGACGTCGCCGTTCAGGCGCATGCTCACCAACGCATGCCAGCCTTGGCGCTCGATTTTGGTGACGTGGCCGACGGTGACATCTGCGACGCGCACGCGCGAGTTCGGCTCAATGTTGTTGACGTCAGGCATCTGTGCCTGGATCAGGAACGAGCCCGGGCCGGTGCCCTGCGTGCCCGGCAGGGGTAGTGAATTCACCCCGCGCCAGCCACAGCCGGGCATCGCTGCCACGGCCAGGACCATCATCAGGTTGGCAGCCACGCGCTGCCAGCGTCGCCGTGTCACGGGCCACCTCCGGGAGGCACCATCATGCCGGGCAGGCCCGCGGTGGGGTCAGTGGCCGTCGCCGCGGTCAACGCCGCGTCAGGAGCAGACGCTTCGGCGGCCAAGGGGGCGCCCGGCGGCGGATCGGCGGCCGGCGGAACGTGGTCGGGCCGCATCCAGGGCTCGCTGTAGGTGACTTCGTTGGGCCGGGTCTGCGCGCCGACGAAGAGGTTCTCTCCCAACGGCGGGAAGTTGAATTGGCGGTTCTTCATGATGGGCGCCAAATACTGCGCGCACAGTTTCGCCGATTGCTCGGCACCCAGACGCGACGCGGACTGAATTGCACCACACATGAAGGAGACCGGGTTCGCGAAGTTGTTGATCGCGAGCGCGCCGGTCAGTGAACCGTTCGCGGGCTCGTAGATGTTGTTGTAGTTCTGCAACACCGTCGGGGCGATGTGCAGCGTCTGCTTGATGTCGTCGAGGCTTTCAACCAGTGCGCTGGTGATCGAGGCCATCGTGTCCGACGCGGTGCCGATCGCGTCGGCATTGTCGGCGGCGAAATCTTGCACGTCGACGACGACCGCGTTGAGGTCCTCGACCGCCTGACCGACCTTGTTCGGGTCATCGGCCAGCAGTGAGGTGACGGCGGCCAGGTTGTGGTTGAGCGCTTCGAGCAGATCGGCACTGTCACTCAGCGCGGACACCAGTGTCGAGAGGTTCTTGAACGTGGCGAAGATGTCGTTGCTGTGGTCGCCGAGGATCGACACCGTCTGCGACAGTTTGACGATGGTGTCGCGGATCGTCGGACCCTGCCCGCGCAGGTTGTCCGCGGTGGTGTTGATGAGCGCACCCAGCGTGCTCACGCCACCGGGCCTGGAGGGCTTGAGCAGGTCCGTCAGCCGCTCGAGTTGGTCGCGTAGGTCGTCCCATTCGACCGGCACCGCGGTGCGGTCTTCGGGGATCACCGCGCCGTCGGCCATCGTCGGTCCGCCGGTGTAGGGCGGTGTCAGCTGGATGGTCCGGCCGGTGACCAACTGCGGTGCCAGGATCACGGCCTTGGCATCGGCAGGGACCTTGTACTTGCTGTCGAACCAGATCGTGATCTTGGCCCGCTCGGGCTGCGGTTCGATCGCTTCGATCGTGCCGACCGGCACACCGCGAATGAGCACGTGGTCGCCGGCAAACACCCCGGTGCTGTTCTCGAAGTACGCCACCACCGTCGTTCGGGCGACCTGTGCCGGCAGGCGTAGCGCGACGAACAAGCCCGCACACAACACCAGCACCAATGCCGCCGCCAGCACGACGCGGGCGGTTCGCGGCCACCTCATCACGGTCGTCCTGCTGGTTGCTGGGCGGGCGGCGCCTCGCCCGGTGCCTGCACGAAGACCGGCGAAGGGGTCGGCTCGGGCGTGGAGGCCAACCCGGGCGGCGGTAGCGCAGGCGGCCCCGGCGGTGGGCCGCCGGGCGGTGGGGGCGACGGCGGTTGGCGGTAGGGGTAGCGCGGATCGCCGGGTTTGCCGGTGATCGCGTCGGGCAGATAAAGCCTCGGTTCTCCGCCCTGGCCGGTCCGCGGGTAGGGCATCGGCAACGCCGGGGTCCCCGGCTGACCGATCGGCGGGTCGGTCAACTGTGAGGGCAGCAACGTGGCTGGATCAAGTCCCAGATCCGAAAATGCCGCGTCGATGAACGGTTGCACGAACTGACCCGGAAAGAGGTTGACCACATAGGCTTTGAAGAACGGGCCGGAGGACAGCGATTCACCAAGCGACATGACGTAGGTGTTGATCAGTTTGATCGCCTGCTGCACGCGCTCCTTACGGTCATTGACGATCGTTAGTGCTCCGTTGAGCTTGTCCAGCGCCGGCCGCAGCTGCTGACGGTTCTCCGCGATGAACCCGTGCAGCTGCCGCGATACCGCCGAGATGTTCGCCCAGATCTGGTCCATTGCCGCGCTTTGTGTCCGCAGCGCCGCCAATAGCGCATTGGTGTCTTTCACCAGGCTCACGATGCGGTCGGTGCGGTTGGCCAGCACCCCCGTCGCTTGGGCCGCGTTGTCCAGCAACTTGCGCAGTTGGGCATCGCGAGTGTCGAGGGTTTGTGCAAATCGCGCCACGCCTGCCACCGCATCCTTGAGATCCGTTGGGGTGGACGAAAATGTCTGGGCCAAGGCGGCCAATGAGTCGGACAGCTGGTTGGTGTTCAGACCGCTGATCGTGGTGGACAAGTCACCGAGGGCATCGGGCAACTGGTAGGGCGAGACCGTGCGATCGAGCGGAATTGCGCCATCGAGCTGCCCGCTGCCGCGCGGTGTGACGTCAACGATCTTGGCGCCCAGCAGGCTCTTGGTTTTGATCGCGGCCTCGGTGCGGTCGCCCAGCCGCACATCGGTTCCGATCTTGAAAGTTACGAGCACGCCGGTCTCGTCGAGTTCGATGGCCGACACGTTGCCGACCACAAAGCCGGAGACTTCGACGCCGGCACCGGTGTTCAGCCCGCCCGCGTCGTCGAAATAGGCCGAGTACTCCCTATTCGAGTTGAGGAAGGGCAGGTTCTGGTACTGCAGCGCGGCCACCACCATCACGGTGACCGTCGCGATGCCGACGATGCCGATTGCCAAGGGGCTGCGTTCGGAGAATGACTTCACTTGGGCGCGCACCGCCCCGTGCTCTGACCGACCACCTTGACATACACCGGCTGGCCCCCTTTTCCGTTGAGCTTGAGCACCACATCGCACAGGTAGAAGCTGAAGTAGTCGCCGTACATCCCCTGCCGAACGAGTGCCTTGTACCTGTCCGGCAGCGTGTTGAGCAGATTGTCGAGGTATTCGTGGTCGGCCACGGCGATCCCGGCCGCCCGGTCGGTCTCCGCGACCACCTTTTGAAACGGTGCCCGGGCCTGCGCCAACAAGTCGGCGAGCGAGCCCGTGGCGGCGTTGGTGTAGGCCACCGCGTTGGAGATATCCGTCCTGCGTTCCGCCAGTCCGCCGACGAGCTCAGAAAGCGATGTCACGGCTTTGTCCAGTCGGTCGCTCTGCCCTCCCAGCGACCCCAGCACCACGTTGAGGTTGTCGATGACCTGCCCGATGAGCAGGTCGCGATCGGCCAACGTGTTGGTCACCACCGCGGCCTGCTGCAGAAAGGACCCGATCGCGGGGCCCTGCCCCTCAAACGCATCGATCAACTGTTGGGTCAGGTCGTTGACCTGCTGCGGGTCCAGCGCCCGAAACAGGGGCTTAAAACCCCCGATCACCGCATCCAGATCCAGCGCGGGCTCGGTTTGAGCCAGCGGAATGGTCTGTCCGGGACTCAGCGTCTTGAGTCCGCCGGTGCCCTCTTCCAGGGCCAGGTAGCGGTCACCGAACAGGTTGTCGTACCGGATCACCGCCCGGCTGCCCTGCGTGAGCACGACTGACTTGTCGGTGAAGAACTCCACCCGCACAGTCGCATCGGGGTTGATGGAGATGTTTTCGACCTTGCCGACCTCTACCCCGGCGATCCGAACTATCGTGCCCTTCCTCAGATTGGAGACGTTGCTGAACTCGGCGTTGTAGCTGTTGCCCCCGCCGAAGCGGAACTGCCCGAAGATCGCCAGCGTCAGGAACGCGACGAACGCGCAGACAGCCAAGAAGATGCCGAGGCGCCAGATGGTGCCCCTGAGGTTAGCCACGGCATGTCTCCTGCTGGTGCGGATCGTCGACGGTCGCACCGACGATCAGGCGGACAATGACGATCACGGTGGGGCCTGCCCGTTGTGGTCGAGCTGCGCCGGGACCGGTCCCGGGGCTGCTGGGGGCACCCCAGGCCATAACGGCACTCCGCCGGGCCCGTACAGCGGCGCGCCATACGGCGGCGCCCCGGGGTAGGGAACCGGCCCGATTGCCGGGCCCGGAAGGCACTGACGAATGCTGGGTGGCTCGGGCACGGCGCGGGTCACTGGGAAGTAGTTCGCCCAGCAGGGATGCCCGAGGCCGGGGTTGGGCCGGATGTCCAGGCCGGTCCCCCAGCCGGTGTTGGTGATGAGCTGGCGCACCGGGAAGTTCTTGGGGGCCTCCGGTAGTGACCCGCACCCCGGCGCTCCCCCGGGCCCGCCCTTGGCGGCAACGATCGGCAGATTATTCGGGTACGCGTAGGGATCGTTACCCAGCAACAAAGCGACGTCGAGCTGAAGAGTTCGGCCATCCCCGCCCCACGCCGCGTAGCCGCCGTTGTCGAGATACCAGGTGGCGCCCTTCAGGAAGCACGTGTACACGGGGCTGTGCTGCAGCAGCAGGTTCGTCGTCGGCTCAAGGGTGTTGACCGCTTCGACGAGATCGTCCTTGCTCGTGGCAAGCAGGTTCGTGCCGGCCGTCGACAAACCGATGGCGTTGAGCAGCAACCCATCCAGTTCGGTCGCGTGGTCGGTGATGGTTGTGCTGGTGGTGCTGACGGCGTCCAGAATGGACACGATGTCGCGTGCGGCGACGTCATAGGTGTCGGTGAAGTTTTTCAGCGAGCGCCAGTTCGCTCCCATGGTTTCGGCGCGCGCGTTCAGCGCCAGCAAGACCTCATTGAGATCTGTGGTGGCTTGGCCCATCCGCTCGCCCTGTCCGCGTACGCCCTCGGCCACTGCGGTCAGCACCGCGTTCAGCTTCAGCGGATCAACTAGCTTGAGCAGCTCGACAACGTTTTCGAACACCGTGTTGATCTCTGTGCTGACATTCTTCGAATGCAGCACGGCGCCGGCTGCCAGCCGCTTAGCGCTCGGGTTCGGCGGATAGACGAGCTCGACGAACTTGGTGCCGAACGCGGTGGTGGCACTGATCTGGGCTCCCACGTTGGCCGGGATGAAGCGGATCTGGTCCGGGTCGATCTCCAGGCTCAGACTGGCCGTGTCCTTCCCGCCACCGATCTGGCTGACCCGGCCGACCTGGACACCACGCAGCATGACATCGGCGTTGGTCTCCATCACCAGCCCCGCTCGATCCGATGTCAGTGTCACGGGCACATACGACCTGAACGTGCCCTTGAACGACACCGCGGTCACGAACAAGAACACGACGATCGCCGCCAATAAGATCAGCGTCCACCATGCACTGGCGATGCGGTGTGTTCCTGCCCTGCGCTTCATGCCGCTAGCCCGCCAAGTGGAAATCGCCGGACTGTCCATAAATGGCCAGCGTCATGATCACGATCAAGATGGACGCGATGACCATCGAGGCACGCACTGCCCGCCCCACGGCCTCACCCACCCCCGCAGGCCCGCCACGCGCCGTGTAGCCGTAGTAGGTGCACAACAACATGATCATCAGGGCAACAGCGGCCACCTCGGCCAACGACCACAGCACGTCAGACGGGCTGAGATACGTATAGAAGTAGTGGTCATAGACACCCGACCCTTGGCCGTAAACGGCGGTGGTGCCGATCCGAGCGGCCCAATATGCCGTCATCAGCCCGATGCAGAACAACGGAACCGCAATAATCACCCCGGCCACCACCCGCGTGGACGCCAGGTAGCTCACAGTGCGGATACCGATGGCCTCGAGCGCATCGATCTCCTCATTGATCCGCATCGCCCCCAGCTGAGCGGTGCTACCGGCACCGACGGTGGCCGCCAACGCGACCATCACCGTTCCCGGCTGGATTTCGCGGGTATTGAAGAACGCCGACGCGAACCCCGTCAAGGCCTCCACACCCACCGACGCCAACTGGTTGTAGCCCTGCACCGCCACGATCGCGCCAGTGGTCATCGTCAAGAACGCCACGATCACGACCGTTCCGCCGATGACCGCAAGGGCCCCGCTGCCCAATCCCATCTGTGCGACCACTCGCAACAACTCGCTGCGGTAGTTGACGACGGCATCGGGAATCCCAGCCAACGTGGTGGCATAGAACCGCGTCTGCGAGCCGATCTGACTCCACCCGCCCACCAAGGCATTCCTCGTCCGGTGGAGCCGCGGATGAGGCCGGCTCGGCACGTTCGACGTCACGAGTTCACCTCACGACACCATGAACGGGACACCGACGGCGGTGACGATGATGTTGGTCAGAAACAACACGATGAAGGCGAACACCACGGTTTCGTTCACCGCCCTGCCCACACCGGCCGGACCTCCACCCACCGAGATGCCCTGGTAGCAGGCGATCAATCCGGCCGTCAACCCGAACAGCGTCGCCTTGATCATCGAGATGACGACATCGGCGATGTGCGTCAGCGTGGTCAGACCCGCCACCCACGCACCCGCCGAAACGTCCATGAGAAACACCGAGCAAACAAACGCGCCGACGAGACCCGTCATGATCACCACGGAGCTCAGCGCCAGCGACACCGTGGTGGCCGCGAGCACGCGTGGAACCACCAGTGCCTGAATGGGATTGATACCCATCACCCGCAGCGCATCGAGTTCCTCTCGGATGGTTCGCGCGCCCAGATCGGCACACATCGCCGTAGCACCCGCGCCCGCCACCACCAATACCGTCACGATCGGACCACTCTGGGACACCGTGAATATCGCAGCGCCAGTGCCGGAAAAGTCAGCGGCGCCGATATCGGCCAACAAGACATTGAACAGAAACCCCGAAATCACCGCCCACGGGATCGTCATCAATATCGCAGGCAGCGTCGAAACCCGCGCCACGAACCAGCACTGAGCCAAGTACTCACGCCAGGCGAACGGCGGCTTGAACATCAACGCAAAGGTGTCCAGGGACATGGCGAAGAAGCCACCGACCGCCCGAACGGGCTTGGTCGCCGTTTGCGCGGACATCAGCATGCTGCGGCCAGCCGCGTGGTTGCCGTGAGCCGGCGATCTTGCGAACAACCGACCGAGGCGTCGGCGACCTCTACCCTCCGCGTTTGCGGGCAGTCGTCATCGATGGAGGGCATAGGCGGAACGCTATCGATCTCTGCGGCCCGGTTGCTGCTTCCAAAAAGAGGTATAAGTCTCCCCCGTACGAGGCATAGACCGATGCGGAAGAGCCCCCCTACGGTTTGCTGAGATGGCCGCGAGGGCACCGCGATGACGAATGGCAGACCCTGCGTGGGGTCGTCGCGACGGCGACGAGGGCAGCTGCTCATATTGGCCATCCGGACAAGTCGAAGTGGGCGGTGACATCCGAGAGGGTACGCGTGCCGAGTCAGATATGTCCATAGTCGATACGCATTATTGATATCATAAAGCGGGTAAAGTCCGATGAAGAATGCTACTTGTGCGTCATAATGTATCTTGGTAGTACTAAGTAGGCACGCCTCAGGTGGACTACAGAGCCGCCTCGCGACGCAATACCCGAGGGGGAATCGCCGATGACCGACACCAAGCAGGCCAGCGAGAAGCTCGTCCGCGACTTCCTGGGCTCATGGGAGGGGCGCGACCTCGAGACCATCTGCGGAGCGTTCGCCGACGACGCGATCTACCACAACACGCCAGTCGCACCGATCGAAGGCATCGCCGGCATCCGCACGATTTTTGCGGCGTTCCTCGACGCGTTCGCAGAAGCCAAGCTCGACATCATCACCTTGGCGGCCGAACCGGGCCTGGTGCTCGCCGAGCGCGTCGACTACTTCACCATGAACGACGGCACCAAGGTCGTGCTCCCCGTAACCGGCGTTTTCGTCGTCAGGAATGGCGAAATAGCGCGCTTCACCGACTATTTCGATCTCGCGGACTTCGAACGCCAGAGCGGGTTCAAGCTCTAGTCCGGTCAGAATCCGAGATGGCCCGCAAATCCCCCGCATCGCCACCGCACGTCGCCTCCGCCGCAGCGCGGAGGCGTCTGGCAGGATTCGGTGGTTCGAGCAAGCAGGAAGGGGGGCCTCGCACGATGGAGCCCGCCGTCCCAGCAGTCAAACGCAGGCCGAAGGACCGCAAGAATCAGATCCTTGAGCAGGCCGTTCGACTCTTCACCGAGCACGGCTTCCATTCGGTGAAGCTGGAGGACATCGCCGAGGCGGCCGGAGTGACCGCACGGGCGCTGTATCGCCACTACGACAACAAGCAGGCTTTGCTCGCGGCGGCCATTCGCACCGGCCAGGAGCAGTACCAGAGCGCCCGCCTGCTCTCCGGCGGAGAGAGCACATCGACACCCAAACCTTTGAGCGTCGAGCTACCTGACCTGATCGCCGCGGCGATCGTTTCTCGGTCCTTGACCGTGCTGTGGCAGCGCGAGGCCCGCTACCTCGACGACGTCGAGCGCGCGGAGGTGCGCAGGCGCATCAACGCGATCGTCGCGGGCATGCACGAGGGTGTCCGTCTGGAGATGCCGGATCTCAGCCCTGCGCACACTGAGCTGCGTGCCTGGGCGGCGTCGAGCACCTTCACCAGCCTTGGCAGGCACAACCTGACCCTGCCGAGGGGCGAACTCGAAGAGCTCCTGTACCGGGCGTGCATGGCGGCCGCGCGGACCCCGCCCGTTCGTGCCTTGGAGCCGCTCGATGCGATGCCCCCCAAACGGAGTTCGTTGTTCTCCCGTCAGGAGACCTTGCTGGCCACCGGCGCACACCTGTTCCGTGCGCAGGG
Source organism: uncultured Actinomycetota bacterium (assembly GCA_963843135.1). Lineage (GTDB taxonomy): Bacteria > Actinomycetota > Actinomycetes > Mycobacteriales > Mycobacteriaceae > Mycobacterium. Next base: position 342,860 of record CAWJJA010000006.1, on the reverse strand, counting down.
CTACCCGGCCGTCAGCACAGCCGAGATCGGAAGAGGGGCGGGGATTGCGGGTCCCGGTCTGTATCGCACGTTCGCGTCCAAACAGGCGATCCTCGATGCGCTCATCCGGCGCCTCGACGAGTGGTGGAGCCTCGAGACCATTCGCGCATTGCGGGCCGATCTGACCCCCGCGGAATGCCTGCGTGAACTTGTCAGGGGCCGGGTCCGGATCAGCCTTGAGGACCCCGACCTCGTGTCCGTCTCGATCACCGAACTGTCGCACGCCTCCAGCGAGGTTCGAGACGGCTACATGAGAAACGAGAACGACCGCGAGGGGGTGTGGATCGACGCGATCAGCAAGCTGGTCCCGCAGACCACCCCGGCCGAGGGGCGACTGCTTGTCGCCGCGGCACTCAGCTTCATCGACGATGCCGTGCGGACATGGCACCTCATCCGCTACGCCGGAGTGGCGGATGAGATGACGGCAATCGTGCTGTCGATTCTGACCAGCCGGAACTCACCACAGCGCTGAACCGGTTCCGCCGTCGGCCATCTGAGCGGTTCCGTTGACCATCGACGCGTCATCCGAGAGCAGGAACGCCACGACGCCTGCGATCTCCTCCGGTCCTGCCATGCGGCCCTGCAAGCGGTCGATCATCGTGGTCGCTCCGCCAACACCCAGCGCCTCGTCGAACATCGTCATCGCGGTCTGTTGCATCGGGGTATCGACAAACGCGGGCAGCACTGCGTTGGAACGCACATTGCCCGAACGCAATTCGGCGGCGGTGACGCGGCTGAGATGGATGATCCCCGCCTTGGACATGCCGTAGGCGGACGAACCTGCGGCAGCGATCTGGCCCGCCAGCGATGACATGTTGACGATGGCGCCGCCACCGCGTGCGACCATCGCGGGGGCCGCGTGTTTGGTGCACAGCCATGCGCCCCGCAGGTTGACTCGGATGACGCGATCGAAGTCGTCGACGGTCGTTTCCGTCACGGGGGCGAAATGAACGATGCCCGCGTTGGCGACGAGCTTGTCGACGCCACCGAACTCGGCGACACAGGCCTCGACCATGCCGATCACCTGTTCTTCGTCCCCGACATCGACCCGGTGGCCGATCGCGCCACGGCCCACCTTCTGGGCGGCGGCGTCGGCGGCATCGCCGTCGATATCCGCGCAGAGCACACTGCAGCCCTCGTCTGCAAGTCGCATTGCAATCGCGAGGCCGATCCCGGCGCCGGCACCCGTCACAATGGCAGCCTTGCCTGCCAGGTCTGCGTGCGTCATGAGTCTCCTCGCCAATATGTATGCGCCACAGATCTTTTCACCCTGCAACCGCCAACGTCGACAGTCCACCCGCGACGGCCAGGCCATGTTCGCGAATCGCCCCGAACATCACAAGGCCGAATCCCGGCGCGTCGTCGGCAAGCCTGACCGAATGCACGCCGAGATCGCGCAGGATCCATGCCACGGTCTGCGACACGGGCTCCGCTGCCGGCATGTCGTGCCCGGACAGGCCGCAGGCACGCACCGGCCCGGAGGGCCGCAGGTACACGATGATTCCGCTGCCCCGCGCCCTCATGGTGGTCAGCGCGCGGTTCAGTTCGCCGCCGCACCGGCACTCCGTCGAGCCGAAAACATCCCCGGTAACGCACTCGACGTGGACGTGCAGGAGCATGGGGGTGTTCGCATCGGCAGTACCGATGAGCATGACCAGATGCTCGCCGCCGTCATGTACATCGCGGAAGCCGATGACGCGTGAGGCGCCCATATCTGTGGGAATCGTCGTCTCGGCCGAGCGGACGGCCTGTGGCTCGGTACGCCGTCGATACGCCACGAGGTCGTCGATCGAGACCAGGCTCAGACGGTGTTCCCTCGCGAACTCCACCAACTCGGCGCCGCGGGCCATCGCATCGGGGCGCTCCCGGGAGACGATCTCGCACAACGTCGCTGCCGGTCGCCCGCCGGCAAGCCGGGCAAGATCCACCGCCGCCTCGGCCGGTCCCGGATTTCCAAGCACTCCGTCGTCGTCCGCCAGCACCGGGACGACGTGGCCCGGACGCCGGAAGTCGGACGCGTCGGCGCTCGCAGCCGCAAGCGCCGCGATGGTCTTGGCGCGGTCGGTCGCCGAGATTCCGGTGCCGACGCCGCACCAGTCCACTGCCACCCGGTCACCGACTGCCAGACCATCGCCCGCGCGATGACACATGGGTGGCAGGTTCAGCCGGTCGCACTCCGCACCCGGCAGGGCGACGCGGACGTACCCGGAGGTATGCCGGACGGTGAATGCGAGCAGGCCGGGGGTCGCCGCCTCGGCCGCGAGCATCACGTACCCCTGTCCGCCCCGCGCTGTGTCGTCGGCGACGACGACGGGACGGCCCGCCGCGATCGCGGTGACCGCACGCCGCACGCGCACATCGGTGGTTCTCATCTCGGCGCCATCATTTCGGCGCTAACGAAGCCCGTGCAGGAAATCGAGCAGCAGCCGGTTGATCTCCTTCGGCTCTTCCTGCTGGATCCAGTGCCCGACGTTGTCGATCATGTGCGTGCCGGTGTAGTTCGGCATCACCTCGTCGGCGCGTTCGATGGCTTCGAGGCCCCATGTGGTGCCGACGTCGTACTGCCCGCCGATGAACACCGCGGGCGGTATCAGCGGCGTGCCCGCCTGATCGGCCAGGTCATGCCAGTCGTTGTCGATGTTGTGATAGAAGCTCAAAGGTCCACCGAAGCCGGACCGTTCGAATTCACCGGTATAGAAGTCGACATCCTCCTCGGTGAACCAGTCCGGCAACTTCTCCGGATAGGCGAAGGCGTCCTTGAGCCGTGCTCCTTCGTCCATGCACAACGGCCCCGCACGGATCACGTCGAGCGGGTCCATGGCCGCCAGGTCGACCCCAGCCGCCTCGGCTGCCCGGGTAGCGGCGATCATGTTGTCCCCGGACACCGTGTAGGTGAGTCCCACCAGCCAGCCGCGCAGATCTTCTTCGATCTCGGCGATGATGCCGTCCTGTGCCGAGAAGTAGTCCTGGTACCAGACCTTGCCCGGCCCGGCGATCTCGATGTGATAGTCGTTCGGACGCCGCTCGCCGAAAGGGCTGCCGGGCAACGCGATCACACCCTGCCCGGCAAAGGGACAACTGAGTCCAGCCACGCCCGCGCATCTATCGGGGTGCAGCCAGGCAAACGTCCAGGCGACCGGCGCGCCCCAGTCGTGCCCGACCACGATCGCCTGCTTCTCGCCGAGGGCGTCGATGACGCCGACGATGTCGCCGGCCAATTCCTTTATGCGGTAGGCCGATTGCACGCGATATTTCGACGAGCTCCCGTAGCCCCGCTGGTCGATGGCGACCGCGCGGTAGCCAGCCTCGGCGAGGGCGGGAAGCTGGTGCCGCCACGAGTACCACGACTCGGGGAACCCGTGGATCAATACCACCAGGGGCCCTTCACCCTCTTCCACGGCGTGGATCCGGGTGCCCCGGCAGTCGAGCATCCGATGAATCTGACCCATCTTGGTCGCCTCTCTGCTTGCTGTTCAGTGTGTGGGAGTGCCCGCCAAACCGACTGCCATTTCGTCGGTTCGGATCATGTGATCGGCAGTGGGCACGGTGCGGTCGGAGTAGTTACGTTCGATCAGTGTCTTCTGTCCCGACAATTTCGTGCGCGCCCACTTGCCGAGCACCCGACCGGCGACCTTCGGCATCATCAGCGCCGCAGGCGGCTTGACCAGATGAACGACCGCGAGGAACTCGCGGTAGGTGTCGAGATCGTCGTGGACCAGTTCCAGTACCCGGTCCATGTACCAGGTGAGCGCACCGAAGTAGAACGGGCGCTTGTCGGCAACGCCCTTGATCCAGTCGAAGCGCAGGTTCTGCTCGCGGATCACGAACCAGGCCGTATCGGCCATCCGGCTGATCTTGCGGTAGTAGCGCCGCGGCAGCTCTTGGTGCCCAGAACCGTATTTGTCCAGCAGCAGCTGCATCTCGCGTACTTCTTTGAGCGCCAGGCTCATACCGAGCCCGGATACGGGGTCGGCGCTGGTATAGGCATCACCGACTACCAGCAAAGCGCGCGGAAGGTTGCGCTTCTTCTCGTAGCGGAGCCGAAGCATGTTGGGATAGCGGAAATTGTAGATCGGCGATGCCGGCTCCAGTCCGTCGATGTTCTCACCCACCACTGGTGACGGCATGCGGTCGGCGAACTGACGGAACTCCTGTGCGGTGCGCGGGGGTGAGTAACAGTTGTAGGCGACAAGCGAAGTGGACAGGATGGTGCGCGAGCTGTCCGTGTAGTACTGCGCGGCATACGTGTCCTCATACGGCCGGTACGCGTAGCAGATCACCATCACCTTGTCCTGCCACTGGCGCTCCGGTGGCACATGATGCTGCATGGTGGAGTAGAAGCAGTTGATGATGTCCTGCTCGACTTCGGGGGCCCCGATCCCGACGCGTTCCAGGAACTCTGGGATGCGGGTGTTCTTACCCGAGGCATCCACCACGAACTCGGCGGGCACCACGTCCAATTCGCCGTCGCGATCCACCGCGACACCGATGACGGTGTTGCTGCCGCGGTCGTAGACGACGTCACCTACCTCCGACTCATAGCGGAATTCGATGCGTTCTTCGCCATCCAGCCGGCGCCGCACGCACCATTCGAGTAACGGACGTCCGGCACAGACGATCTGAATATCGCTGGTGCCGGGCTTCTTCCAGGTGCCGCCCAATCGAATGCGGTACTGATCGGCCATGTCGACCTTGAACGCGCCCTCACGCACCATGTCATCGACGATGCCGGGGAAGATGCGTTCGAGCTCGATCTGTCCCGCGGTCAGCAGGTGGTGAAGATGCCAGCCCTGTGCCGCGCCGGGCCTGCCCTCCCGTCGCGAATGACGGCCGTCCTTCTCGAGGACGATCACCTTCTCGAACGAGTCGCTCAGCACCTTGGCCGCGGCGATCCCCGCAATGCTGCCGCCGATGACGACGGCGGTGCCGCCGCCGCGTCGTCGCACATCCGGCAGATCGAGTTGGGCGTAGTCCAGATGCGGTGGGGTCCTCCGGCGCGCCGAACCGCTGGGCACGAACTTCTCGTAGTACAGGCCGATGCGGTGGATACCGTTGTTGTCCAGCCAATTTCGAGTCGATTCGACCATTGCCGCCGGGCCGCAGAGGTAGATGTCGGCATCGCCGTCGTCCAGCATTCGGGCATCCAGCAGGTCGGTGACGAGACCGACCGGACCATCCCAGTCCGCTGCCGGCTGGGACACGATGATCTGCGTCGTCAAACCGGGGAGGCGTTGGGTGAGCGCGTCGAGTTCGTCGAGCTTGCACACGTCGTCGGAGGAGGTCACGCCGTACAGCAGATGGACGGGCTGACCGGCATTGGCGTCGAGGCTCTGGGCCATCGCCAGGATCGCCGACAGTCCGGTGCCGCCCGCGACCAGGATCACGGGTCGCACCACGGGGCGCAGGTAGAAGCCGCCCTTGCTGCACCGTAGCGCGATACGGTCACCGGGTTGCGCCCGGTCGCGAAGATAGTCCGACATCACCCCGTCGGGCAGCAGCCGGATGATGAACTCCAGCTCGTCGCGGCCGTCGGAGGGATGCGCGTAGGAGTAGTTGCGCCACGCGTCGGTGCCGGGAACCTGTAGCTGGGCGAACTGGCCGGCCTTGTACACGATCGCCTCGGCCATACCCGAAACATCCACGCGCAGAATGGCGGTCGTCGCCGACAGCCGATTCACGGTGGTGACCACACCGTGTCCGGTGACCAGCCGTGCCGCGTTGTCGTCGACCGGGTACTGCAGGTCGATTTGGCAATCAGTCTCCGCGTAGGTCTGGCACGTCAATATCTTTCGCGCCGCCCGCTCCACGTCGGATAGCCCTTCGGTACGCCCCATCTCGTAGTCGCCAGAGACGCAGGTCGCGACGCAAGTGCCGCAGATCCCGCTTTGGCATTCGTTGACGATGGCGACGCCATGCTCCTCCGCCGCATCCAGGATCGACTGATCCCGTTGCACCGGCATGTCCTTCTGGGTGCCATCCGAATATCGGACGGTGATCTGACAAGCGTCCACGCCAGCTGCCCCTTCCTTAGCTCAGACGATCGCGGATGCCGGCTTTTTCGCGATTCGCGCGTTGAGCCTTGGCATGACCTCCTCGGCCAATAGCCGCATCGATTCCTTCCATGGACCGGGGTTCTCGCTGTAGTCGAATCCCAGCACCAACAGATGGCCGAATCCGCCGACCTGGTCGTAGGTGGCCTCGAGCTTGTCCACCACCGTCTCGACCGATCCGACCACGAACGTATTCTCCGCCAGGTATTCCGGCGTGACATCGGAATCGGGCACCGAAGGGTCGTGCTTGTAGAACTTCGTCATGCCCATGGTCTTGAAGGTCGGCAACACGTACTCGCGCATGTTTCGCCCGAGCATGCCGTCGACGGCGTAACGGAACGCCTTCTCGTCGGTTTCTGCCACCACGACTTCGCGCACGAGTCGCCACTCGCGGCGATCGGGGGTGCGGCCGCTGCGTTCGGCGCCTTCGAGCACCGCGTCCCAGTGCGTGGCGACGTAATCGGTGTTGAGGTCGAGGCTCATCGGTATGTAGCCGCGTTCGCCCGCGAGTTTGAGAGTTTCGGAGCCCGCGCTGAAGCCGGTGACGCCGATGGGTGGGTGCGGCGATTGAAAGGGCTTGATGTGACGGCGCATCAGGCCGTCATACATCGGAGCAATCCCGTTGGCGTTCCAGTACTTTCCGCGATGCTCCCACGGCCCGTCCTCGGTCCAGACGCGCAACATGATCTCGAGTGCTTCGCGGGTCATCTCGCGGTGCTCACCGTTATGGCCGTCCACATCGAACAACGCCCAGTCGCCGGGGATACCGCTGGCACCGACGCCGAGCATGAAGCGCCCCTGGGCGAGGTGGTCGAAATACGCGACGCGGTGCGCCAACTCGACGGGGTGGTGGTAGGGCAACAAGTGCGCGCCGGGTGCGACCTTGATCGACTTCGTGCGAAGCAGCGCCTGCGCCAACAAGAGGTCGGGCGCGCAGATCGGCTCCCACGGCACGGTGAAGTGCTCGCCCACCCACGCTTCGACGTAGCCCAGTTGGTCGGCGAGCTCGATGATGTCGAGGTCCCACTGGGTGGCGTCGTACAAGCTCCGCTCCGGCGGGTGCGCCGGCATGAGGAAAATTCCGATCTCCATCTCAACCCTTCTCAAGTCGTGGCCGCGCTTGATCACATCCGCGGGGACGAGCCTGCCCCGGGCACTCCGTGATATCACCGACTGCGATGTACAACACAGTACTAGCAAGATACATCATCGAACGCAAGATGCAGTTTTCTTCGCTGTTTGCCTGTTCAGAGTTTTGGACTACGCGTATTGCTTATGGACATAATGGCCCTATGCCGCGTAATCTCGCCAAGATCATCCACCCGCGATCAAGCGCCGTGCGGCCTAGTTCACTCCTGGAAGGGAGCCATCCGTGCCGGATTTCGAGTACATCGGCTACGAGGTCATCGACGAGGGCCGGATTGCCGTCATCACGCTCGATCGCCCGAAGCAGCGCAACGCGCAGAACCGCGGGATGCTCGTTGAGCTGGGCTCGGCCTTCGACCTCGCCGAGGCGGACGATGGTGTACGGGTGGTGCTGTTGCGCGCCGCGGGCCCGTCGTTCTCCGCGGGGCACGACCTCGGCTCCTCAACCGACGTCCTCGAACGATCGCCCGGGCCCGACCAGCACCCCACTTATCAGTGCAACGGCGGGTCGTACGGCGGGGTGGAGTCACGCAACCGGCAGGAGTGGCACTACTTCTTCGAAAACACGAAGCGATGGCGCAATCTCCGCAAGATCACCGTCGCCGAGGTGCACGGAATGGTGCTTTCCGCTGGGCTGATGCTGGCGTGGTGTTGCGATCTCATCGTCGCCGGCGAGGACACCGTATTCGCCGATGTCGTCGGAACCCGGCTCGGCATGTGCGGCGTGGAGTACTTCGGTCATCCATGGGAGTTCGGCCCGCGCAAGGCGAAGGAACTTCTGCTCACCGGCGACTCGATCGGCGCGGACGAAGCACACGCCATCGGGATGGTGAGCAAGGTCTTCCCCAACGACGAACTGGCGGATCACACCCTCGAGTTCGCGCGCCGCATCGCCAAGTTGCCGACGGTGGCAGCGCTGCTCATCAAGGAATCGGTGAATCAGACCGTCGATTCGATGGGTTTCTCGACGGCGCTGGACGCCTGCTTCAAAATCCATCAGCTCAATCACGCGCACTGGGGCGAGGTGACCGGCGGAGCGCTTTCGTACGGCACGGTTGACTACGGGCTCGACGACTGGCGCGGCTCACCCGAGATCCTTCCCGCGACCAAACGGCGGCCCTGACGCGATGGACGTCGAGTACCCAGCCGACGCGCAAGCGTTCCGGACCAGTGTCCGCGCGTTTTTGGCAGAACACCTCCCGGCGGGCTGGTCCGGAGGCGGGGCGCTGCCGCCCGACGCCCGGAGCGCGTTCGCACAACAGTGGCGCCGAACCCTGGCGGCTCACAAACTGATCGCCGTGTCCTGGCCGAAGGAGTACGGCGGGGCTGGTCTGTCCGTCATCGACCAGGTGGTGCTCGCTGAGGAATTCGCCCGCGCGTGTGCGCCCGAGCCGGCGGAAAACGACCGGTTCGGCATCGAACTGCTGGGCAACACGCTGATCGCGCTCGGCTCACAGGACCAGAAGAGGCATTTTCTCCCGCGCATTCTTTCCGGCGAGGATCGCTGGTGCCAGGGCTTCTCGGAGCCCGAGGCGGGCTCCGACTTGGCTTCGGTGCGGACAAGGGCGGTGCAGGACGCCGACGAGTGGGTGGTCAACGGCCAGAAGATCTGGACGTCGGCAGGTCCCACCGCAAACTGGATATTCGTCCTCGCCCGGACGGACCCGGCCGCCCCCAAGCACAAGGGCCTCTCCCTGCTCCTTGTGCCGATGGACCAGCCCGGCGTCGAGGTCCGCCCCATCGTCAACGCGGCCGGGCACGCCTCGTTCAGTGAGGTGTTCCTGACCGATGCGCGTACTCCGACCGACAACGTGCTCGGCGGGGTCGGTGGCGGGTGGTCGACCGCGATGACCCTGCTCGGCTTCGAACGCGGAGCGCAGGTCACCACGGCTGCCATCGATTTCGGGCGGGATCTGGCCCGCCTGCGCGAACTCGCCACGGACCGGGGACTGGACAGCGATCCGCAGATCCGCGACGAGTTGGCGTGGTGCTACTCGCGCGTTCAGATCATGCGGTATCAGGGCTACCGCGGTCTGACGCTGCTTCTGGACGGGCAGCGGCCCGGGCCCGACGCGGCGATCAGCAAGGTCATCTGGAGCGAGTACTTCAGGCGTCACACGGAGCTGGCCGTCGAGATCCTCGGGCTCGAAGCGCTTGCCCCCGAAGGCTCGGGGAACGGCGAAGCGCTCATGGTCCCCGAGCCGGGCACGCCGAACTCGGCCGCGCGCTGGATGGACGAGCTGCTCTATGCGCGCGCCGCCACGATCTACGCGGGCAGCTCGCAGATCCAGCGCAATGTCATCGGAGAGCGGCTGTTGGGGCTGCCCAAAGAACCGATCGAAGTGGGGCAGAATTGAAATGGGCTGCTGACATGGATTTCCGTTACAGCACAGAACAAGACGCCTTTCGCTCCTCGCTGAGAGGCTTTCTCTGCGATGCCGCCCCGCTCGCGCGGGTACGCAAGGCCGCAGGAGGACGACGCTGCGCTGTGGCAGCGCCTGTGCACCGAGCTGGAACTGCCGGGCCTGCACGTTTCCCCCGAGTACGGCGGAGCGGGCGCCACATTGGTCGAGACCGCCATCGTGTTCTCCGAACTCGGCAGGGCACTGACGCCCGTTCCGCTGGCGGCCACGACATTCGCGATCGAGGCGGTGTTACGCACCGGTGACAAAGACCAGCGAACGAGACTTCTCAAGGGATTGACCAGCGGAGAACAGGTCGGCGCGCTCGCAGTTGCCGGCCCTCGCGACTGCGACCCGTCCGCGGCGGCGGTGCGGGCACGCCGCGTTGGTGGTGGCGGCACCCTGCTCACCGGCGTGTGCACACCCGTTCTGCACGGCCGGGTCGCCGACCTTTTCATCGTGCCTGCGGTGGCCGACGGCGCGGTGACCCTCCACGTTGTCGAGGCCAACGATCCCGGGGTCACCGTGGTGGACCTGCCGTCGTTCGACATCACGCGGCCCGTCGCCAGATTGGAGCTGGCGCAGGCTTCCGCCGAAGAACTGACCGCGGGTTCGGCCGACGAGATCGACCGTGTGCTGGACGTCGCGCGGGTGCTGCTGGCCGCCGAGATGCTCGGCGGCGCCGAGCAGTGTCTCACCATGGCCGTGGAATACGCCTGCACCCGAAGGCAATTCGGCAGGGCCATCGGCTCGTTTCAGGCGGTCAAGCACGCCTGCGCCGAGATGATGATCGAGATCGACGCGACACGCGCGGCGGTGATGTACGCCGCGATGAGCGCCCACGACGAGCGGGAAATACAGATCACCGCTCCACTGGCGAAGGCACAGGCAGCTGACACCTACGTCATGTGCGCCGGTTCGGCAATCCAGGTCCACGGCGGAATCGCCTTCACATGGGAGCACGACCTGCACCTGTACTTCCGGCGGGCCACCACAACCCAGGCACTCTTCGGCGGAAGCACACACCACCGCGGACTGCTCGCCGATCGCGCGGGCCTTTGAACCGACACACGTCAAGGAGCCGACGATGACCACACCGCCCGTGTCCATTACCGCCTCCACCGGAATCACGCTCAGTGACGTCCTGGGCCGGCACGCCAGAGTCCGGCCCGACAAGATCGCATTCGTCGATCCGCAACGGCGGTGCACCTTTTCGGAGATGGACGAGCGGGTGACCCGACTGGCGAACGCGTTGTCCGCCCGAGGGGTCGACCGAGGCGATCGAGTGGCCGTACTCGGGTACAACAGCGTCGAGCTCGTCGAATCCTGGCTTGCCGCATTGCGTCTTGGCGCTGTCGCCGTCCCGATCAACTTCAGGATGGTCGCCGACGAGATCGCATACGTGCTCGAGGACTGCGCTGCGGTGACGGTGGTGGTCGATCTCGCGCTCGCACCGGCAGTGCAACAGGCGCTTGCCAAGGCGCCTTCGGTGGACAGCATCATCACGATCGGTGGTGACCTCGAAGACATCATCGCCGCCGCGGAGAATGTCGCCGTCGATGTCGAGGTCGCGGATGAGGCGCCCGCGTTCATCATGTACACGTCGGGGACCACGGGCTTCCCGAAGGGCGCGGTGCTGACCCACCGCAACCTGTACCTGCACGCCTTCAGCTCGATCGCCACCCTCGGGTACGACGGCGCCGACGACTGCTGGATGGCGGTGGCGCCGCTGTTCCACACCGCGGGTGTATCCGGGATGCTGCCGATGTTCCTCAACGGCGGCACCGCAGTGATACCCCCGTCCGGTGGGTTCGACCCCGCGGCGATACTCGACACCATCGTCGACGAGCAGGTCACCTCGTGCTGGATGACGCCGGCCCAGTGGCAGGTTGTCTGCGCGATGCCCGGCCTCGACTGCCGTGACCTGTCCCGGTTGCGGCGCGTCTGGTGGGGCGCGGCACCCGCGTCAACAACACTGTTGCACAGAATGATCGAAACGTTCCCGCACGCCGAGATCATCGCGGCGTTCGGACAGACCGAATGCAGCCCCATCACCTGTCTCCTCCGCGGTGACGACGCCATCCGCAAGATCGGCTCGGTGGGTACGCCGATGCTCAACGTCGAGGCCCGGATCGTGGACGACGAGATGAACGACGTCCCACAAGGTGAGGTCGGCGAGATCGTGTACCAGGGCCCACTGGTGATGAGGGAGTACTGGAACTCCGATGCCGCCACGGCGGAAGCGTTCCGCGGCGGGTGGTTTCATTCCGGCGACCTCGTACGCCAGGACGAGGACGGCTACATCTATGTGGTCGACCGCAAAAAGGACATGATCATCTCCGGCGGGGAGAACATCTACTGCGCCGAGGTGGAAAACGTTCTCGCCACGTCGGCCAAGGTCGCCGAGGTCGCGGTCATCGGTGTGCCCGACCCGAAATGGGGCGAGACCCCGATAGCGGTGATGGTCCCGCGCGATCCGGCGCATCCCCCGACCGAACACGAGATCGAAGCGCACTGCGGTCTGCACCTCGCCCGGTACAAGCGCCCGCGCCGTGTCGTGATCGTCGATGCGTTGCCGCGCAACGCCGCCGGGAAGGTGCTCAAGACGCGCCTGCGTCAAGACCACGGCGTACCCGAGTCGTATGCGGCGGGCCCCAGCGACTCTCCCCTCCTGGACGAAACCATCGGGGCGAACTTCGAGCGCACCGCATCGGCATATCCCGACGCGGAAGCCCTCGTCGATGTCGCCGGCGAGCGACGCTGGACCTACGCCGAGCTGAATCACGAGATTGACTGCGTGGCGCGCGGTTTGATGGCCGGCGATGTCCAGCGCGGGGATCGCGTCGGTATCTGGGCGCCCAATTGCCCGGAGTGGACGATTCTCCAGTACGCGACCGCCAAGATCGGCGCGATCCTGGTCGCGATCAATCCCGCCTACCGCACCCACGAGTTGGCGTATGTACTGCGGCAGTCGGGCACGCGGCTACTGGTGTCGGCGACGTCGTTCAAGTCCTCCGATTACCGCGGCATGGTCGGCGAGGTGCGTTCGGAAACTCCCGATGTCACCGAGGTGGTCTTCCTGGGCACAGACGATTGGGAACGCCTGCGGGATCGCGGTGAGGAAGTGTCCGCAGCCGCGCTGCGCTCCCGGATGGACAGCCTGGCACCCGGCGATCCGATCAACATCCAATACACTTCGGGCACAACGGGCTCCCCCAAGGGCGCGACCCTGTCTCACCGCAATATCCTCAATAACGGCTTCTTCGTCACCGAGCTCATCAAGTTCGGCCCGGGGGAACGACTGTGCATTCCGGTGCCGTTCTATCACTGCTTCGGCATGGTGATGGGCAACCTCGGTTGCACTTCCCACGGCGCCACGATGGTGATCCCCGCGGCGGGCTTCGACCCCGCAGCGACGCTGCAGGCGATCGAAAAGGAGCGCTGCACCGCCCTTTACGGCGTGCCGACCATGTTCATCGCGATGCTGGGGCATCCCGACCTCGGCGGTCATGATCTGTCCTCGCTGCGAACCGGGATCATGGCGGGGGCCACCTGCCCGATGGAGCTCATGAAGCGTTGTGTCGACGAGCTGAACATGTCCGAGTTGGCGATCGCCTACGGTATGACCGAGACCTCGCCGGTATCATGCCAGACGCTCATCGACGACGACATCGACCGTCGCACCGCGACAGTGGGCCGGGCGCATCCGCACGTGGAGATCCGAATCGTCGACCCTGACACCGGCAGGATCGTGAAACGTGGTCAGCCGGGCGAGTTCTGCACGCGGGGATACTCGGTGATGCTGGGCTATTGGAATGACGACGACCGCACACACGAGGCTGTCGACGACGATGGCTGGATGCACACCGGCGATCTGGCGGTGATGCGCGACGACGGGTACTGCATGGTCATCGGGCGCATCAAGGACATGGTTATCCGCGGCGGTGAGAATGTGTATCCGCGTGAGGTCGAGGAGTTCCTGCACACGCACCCCGATATCGACGACGCACAGGTGATCGGCGTACCCGACGACAAGTACGGCGAAGAGATCTGCGCGTGGATCAGGATGCGGACCGGCCGAGCACCCCTGGATGCCGACGCCCTGCGTGCCTTCGCATCAGGAAAGCTGGCGCACTACAAGATTCCCCGCTACGTCCGCGTCGTCGACGAGTTCCCGATGACGGTGACCGGGAAGGTGCGCAAGGTCGACATGCGATCCGAGACGGTGCGACTCTTGGGGTTGTGAACGTCGAGCGCGGTCGGATGTCGCCGGCCACCCGGCTCCTATGCGCGTTCGTCGCTCGCGGGCTCGGTGCGCCGCTCGTGCCAACGAAGCCGCAGCATCAGCAGGCCTCGGTGCGCACGCCACCCCGCTGACAGCGGGTCACGCCAGACGGGCGCGTGGCGGTTCGGTTCGGGCTCGGTATGCACGATTCCATTGTGCCGTCTCTGCGCAACGGCGGCTTCCCGGCACACTGCAGCCCGGGTGAACGGCTGCAGAACGTTAGTAGCCCGGAATCTGCCCGTTATGAGCTAGGCGCCCTCACCGCGCAATTCGTGCGAAAGCGCCTCGAGCTCGTCGCCACCTGCCATCTCCTGCGTCAGGTGCTCCAACGTGATGTCGTCATACGCGCAGTCCAGCTTCTGCCTACCGCGGTTCAGCAGCACGAAATGATCGCCAACCATGTGCGCATGGTGCGGATTATGCGTGATGAACACCACACCGAAACCGGCCTCTTTGGCCGCGGTGATGTACTTCAGCACCACACCCGACTGCTTGACACCGAGCGCCGCCGTTGGCTCGTCGAGGATCAGCACCCGGGCGCCGAAGAACACCGCCCGCGCAATCGCGACGCACTGGCGCTGCCCGCCCGACAGCGAGCCGATCGGCACATCGACATCGGGAAGTTCGATGCCCATCTTCGCAAGTTCGGACAATGTCGTGGCCCGCATCGCGTTGGAGTCCAACGAGAACGGGAAGGACTTCTTCCTGATCTCCTGGCCGAGGAAGAAGTTGCGCCACACCGGCATCAGCGGGACGACGGCCAGATTCTGATAGACCGTCGCGATGCCCTTGGAGAGTGCGTCTTTCGGTGAGGCGAGCCGGGCCGGCGCACCGTCGACGAGGAGCTCGCCCTCACTCGGCGGATGGTAACCGGCGATGATCTTGATCAGCGTCGACTTACCCGCGCCGTTGTCACCGAGAATGCCCGTGACCTCACCGGCGTGGACACGCAGCGAGATGTCCTTCAGAGCGGTGATGTTGCCGTACATCTTGCCGATGCTCTTGAGTTCGACCAGCGGCACCTTGCCTCCGGACGGCGCCTCTTCGACGGGTTGATCAACAGTTGCGGTCATGGGTCACCTCTTCGCGGCGTAGTTGCGGAATGCGTTGTTGGCGATGACCGCGAACAGCAGCATCACACCCATGAAGAACTTGAACCAGTCTGGTTCCCAGCCCGCATAGACGATGCCCTGTTGCACCATGCCGAAGATGAACGCGCCGATTGCGGCACCGATTGCTGTGCCGTATCCGCCCGTCAGCAGACACCCACCGATGACTGCGGCGATGATGTAGATGAACTCCTGGCCCACGCCCTGGCCGGACTGAACCGTGTTGTACGAGAACAGAAGATGCATGCCGGAGAACCATGCGGCGAATCCGACGAACATGAACAACCCGATCTTCACGGCGGTGACCGGCACGCCGACAGCACGAGCACTTTCGGCGTCTCCGCCGACGGCGAAGATCCAGTTGCCGATCCGGGTTTTGAACAACACGTAGGTCGCGATCAAGGTGAACAGCAGCCACCACAGCACAGTGACGCGCACCCCCACACCGAAGATGGTTATCGTCGAGGCGAATACGGCACGGGCGGAATCCCAGCCCTGCATATCGTTCACGCTGGGCGTGGCGACGGCCCCGGATACCCACTTGGTCACGGCGATGTTCGCGCCCGTCAACATCAGCAGCGTTCCGAGCGTGATCAGGAAGCTCGGGATCTTCGTCTTCATCACCATGTAGCCGTTGAAAAATCCGACGGCCAGCGACAGAATGAGCGCCAATCCCGCACCGGCCCATAGGTTCAGATGAAAATTCCAGGCCAGCATGGAGGCGGCGAGTGAACCCGTGGTGACCGCCACACCCGCCGACAGGTCGAATTCACCCCCGATCATCAGCACGGCGACGGCGCAGGCCATGATGCCGATGGTCGAGCTGCCGTACAACACGGTGGCCAGCGATTCGGCCGACCGGAACGGCGGTGCCATCACGAAGAAGAAGATGAAGATGACGACGGCACCGATCAGAGCGCCCATCTCGGGACGAATCAGCATCCGCTGTATGCGGTTTCGCTCCTTGACCCGTTCGTCGTGGACAGCTTTGCGTTCCGTGAGGTTGACTTCGGTGCTGGTACTCATCAGCGGGTTCCACCCTTCGCGTACTCGGCCACGGCGTCGACGTTCGACTTGTCGATGAACGCAGGACCGGTCAGCGTCTCCTTGCCGCCGCCGATCACGTTGCCGTTGTTGAGGTACAGCCACAACGAGTCGATCGACAGGTAGCCCTGCAGGAACGGTTGCTGGTCGACGGCCCATTGCACGCTGCCGTCCTGGATCGCGCCGACGAGCGCGGCATTGGTGTCGAAGGTGCCGATCTTGGCTTTGCTGCCCGCATTCTTCGCCGATTGCACGGCGGTCAACGCGAATGGTGCGCCCAGCGTCACCACGTAGTCGATGCTCGGGATCTTGCTGCAGCTTCGCGGTGATCGTCGATTCGACCGACGGCATGTCCTTGCCGTTGACGTTGAGGTTCTCGGTCGCGGGGAAGTTGCTCTTAACCCCGGCGCAGCGCGATTCGAGTCCGACGTGTCCCTGCTCCTGAATGACACACAGGACCTTCTTCGCGCCGTCCTGGCTGAGTCGGTCTCCTGCGGCCTGGCCTGCGATGAACTCGTCCTGGCCGAAGAACTCCTTGACGCCCATCTCCTTCCAGGCGTCGCCCCCGGCGTTGAACGCCACGACCGGAATGCCCTTGGCCTCAGCGGCGGCGACGGCAGCGCGCATCGCGTCGGGCTTGGCAAGTGTGAGTGCAATGCCGTCCACACCGCTGTCGATCGCGGTCTGCACGAGGTTGGCCTGGCCGGGAGCCTCCGGATCGTTCGAATATCTCAGCTCGATGTTGTCCTTCTGCGCCGCGGTCTCGGCCCCCTTGCGGATCAGGTCCCAGAATGAGTCACCCGGCACTTCGTGGGTGATCATCGCGATCGTCGCACGCGGCGTGTCGACGGTGCCGCCGCCCATTCCGCCGCCGCTCTCACGCGGCTTACCCCCGGTCGACGAACAGGATGCGATCGCGACTACGAGCACGCTTGCTCCGGCCATTGCCGCGAGCCGACTGATCCTCATCTTGCCTCCGCTCTTCGCGCTAGCGCTCATCGCAGCATCCACGCGTCCCGATCGAGTGCAACGCAGCACTCCTTCGGGTTCGATGTAATACGGCTCACAGCAGAAAGTCAATAGTTTGTCCTGACATTAGGACTGCACATCAAATGTTAGGGTTCGGTCGCCGCGACGCAGCGAAGGAGGCGATCTCGACATGACGGACTTTGAGCTGGCCGTGTCCTCGGAGATGGTGTTCACGGAGCTGCCGATCATCGAGAGGGTGCGCCGCATCCACGACATGGGCTTCGCCGTCGAGATCTGGAGCTGGCACGACAAGGATTTGGCCGCGCTCGCGGCCACCGGTGCGACATTCACGTCGATGACGGGCTACCTACAAGGCGACCTGGTCGATCCGCTCACCTGCGACGAGGTGGTCCGCACCGCGGAGCTGTCCGTCAAAGCCGCAGAAGAACTAGGGATTTCGCGGCTCAACCTGCACACCGCCCAGCTCGTCGACGGCAATGCGGCACGGCCGCGGCAACGGGCGACCGGACAGATGTGGCTGACCGCCCTGCGCACCCTGGAGCGCATCGGTGACCTCGGCGCCGATGCCGGGGTGCAGTTCTGCGTCGAGAATCTCAACACGGTCGTCGACCATCCCGGTGTCCCGCTGGCCCGCGCGAAGGACACGCTGGCGCTCGTCGAGGGCGTTGCACACCCCAACGTGAAGATGATGCTCGACCTCTACCACGCTCAGATCGGCGAGGGGAATCTCATCGAGCTCATCCGTCGCTGCGGCGACGCGATCGGCGAGATCCAGGTGGCCGACGTGCCAGGGCGATGCGAGCCGGGAACCGGTGAGATCAACTACCCCGCCATCGCCAACGCACTGCGCGCCATCGGCTTCACCGGCACCGTCGGCTTGGAGGGTTGGGCGGCTTCAGGCAGTGACGCCGCCCTGGAAGCCTTCCGCGCCGCGTTCAGTTGACCCCTCACCTCCGCGAGCGTGCGTGTTTGCATACGGACGCGCCGTGAAATGTGGCCATACTGCGCGCCCTCAGCCCCGCGCCAGCGTGCAGGAACTGCCGCGATCCGGCCGCGTGTCGCCGTACCGGGCCCACCGCTTGCGAGCGGGACGCGCGCGCTCGCGGGAGAAAGAGCGAAGAAGTTAGCGGTCCACCAAAGTCGTGTCGAAGTAGTAGCGCGATGCGCGATAGCAGTGAGTGCCGAACTCGACCGCAGTTCCCGAATCGTCGAAGGCGGTTCGGGTCATCGTCAGCAGCGGCGCGCCCGCCTTTTCGTCGAGAAGACGGGCTTCCTGCCGCGTTGCCCCGCGCGCACCGATTCGCTGGCGCGCCAGCCGGATGTGCACGCCGCGCCCCCGCAGCGACTGATACAGGCCGACCGACTCCAGCTCCTCGGCGTCCGGTGCGATCCGCACGGGCAGATGATTGATCATCACCGCGAGCGGTTCGCCGTTGGCGCAGCGCAACCGCTGAATGGAGACCACGTCGCGATCCTCGGCGATGCTGAGTTCGCGGGCGACCTCCTCATCGGGTCGACCGACGCGGTAATCGAGCAGCTGGGTGGTTGGCTCCTGGCCGGCACGGGCGAGATCGTCGAAAAGGCTTGTCAGCTCGACGCGCCTGTGCACGGGGTGCTGTACGACCTGCGTCCCCACACCGCGCTTGCGGACCAGCATTCCCTTGTCGACGAGCTCCTGTATCGCACGTCTCGTCGTCGGCCGCGAGAGCGTCAACCGCTTTGCCAAAGCCAGCTCGTTCTCAAAGCGATCTCCCGGCGCGAGTTCGCCGTCACGAATCGCGGCCTCGATCGCCTGGGCGAGCTGATAGTAAAGAGGAACGGGGCTTGACCTGTCGAGCTCCACCGTCAGGGGCACGTCGTCTCCGATCTCCTCATGGACCAGACAAAGAGTAGCTGAATACTAACATCCTATGATCGAAAGATAGAATGTCAGGACAAACTATTGACATGGTCGACGGGCGAGAGGCACAGTCTTAGTCAGCCGTCCCCAACTCGCGGAGAGCCGACCCTTGACGACCAAACAGCCACATGACGTACTCGCCATCGGGCGCTGCGGCGTCGACGTGTACCCCCTGCAGGTCGGGGTCGGACTCGAGGATGTCGAGACTTTCGGGAAGTTCCTCGGCGGCAGCGCCGCCAACGTCGCGGTCGCCGCTGCGCGGCTCGGAAACCGCTCCGCACTCATCTCCGGCGTGGGCGCCGACCCGTTCGGCAAATACGTCCGCGCCGAACTCTCCCGGCTGGGTGTGGATAATGACTACGTCGTGATCAACGACGAGTACCCGACTCCCGTCACCTTCTGCGAGATCTTCCCGCCCGACGACTTTCCGCTGTACTTCTACCGTCGCCCCAGCGCACCCGACCTCCAGATCACCGCGGACGATATCGACGCCGACGCTATACGTTCGGCGAGGCTGTACTGGTCGACCGTCACCGGCCTATCCGAAGAGCCAAGCCGCAGCGCACATTTCGCCGCATGGGAAGCACGGAGCAGGGCACCGCTGACCGTCCTCGACCTCGACTACCGTCCGATGTTCTGGGACTCCCCCGCCGCAGCCACCGAACAGGTACAACGCGCCCTTGCGCACGTCACCATCGCGGTGGGCAACCGCGAGGAGTGTGAGATCGCCGTCGGAGAATCCAACCCGCGCAAGGCAGCCGAGGCACTGCTGGATCTCGGGGTCGAGCTGGCGATCGTGAAGCAGGGGCCACGCGGTGTCCTCGGCAAGACCAAGCACAGCTCTGTGACCGTTGCCCCCAACGAGGTCGACGTCGTCAACGGGCTCGGCGCCGGAGATGCCTTCGGCGGCAGCCTGTGCCACGGCCTTCTGCATGGCTGGTCGCTGGAGAAGACGCTGCGTTACGCCAACGCCGCAGGCGCCATCGTCGCCTCCCGGCTGGAGTGCTCGACCGCGATGCCGACCGCCGCCGAGGTGGCCGAGCTCGCGGAACGAACCGCTGTGGAGGCTGTCAATGTCTGAGGCACTATGCACCGACTACGCAGCCGTCACCGAGCTGCGCGCCAGCGATCCCGGAGCCATCACCCGCGCCTGGCAGGACCGCATGACGCGGCCGACCATCCGGGGCAACGGCCGGCTGATGATCGTCGCCGCCGACCATCCGGCACGAGGCGCCCTCGGAGTCGGGTCGCGTCCCACCGCGATGAACAGCCGGACCGATCTGCTCGACCGGTTGCGTGCGGCCCTCGCCGATCCGGGCGTCGACGGCGTGCTGGCCACCTCGGACATTCTCGACGACCTGGTGGTGCTCGGCGCACTCGAAGACAAGGTCGTGTTCTCGTCGTTCAACCGCGGCGGGCTGGCGGGCGCCTCGTTCGAACTCGACGACAGGATGACGGCTGCTACGGCGGCGTCCACAGCCGCGGCGAGGATGAACGGCGGAAAGATGTTGTGCCGCATCGACCTCGGCGATGACGGGACGGTCGCAACGATGACGGCGTGCGCACAGGCGGTGGACGAACTGGCCGCCTACGGTCTCATCGCGATGCTCGAGCCGTTCATGTCCTTCCGCGTCGACGGAAAGGTGCGCAACGACTTGTCACCCGATGCGGTGATCAAGTCGATTCACATCGCCCAGGGCATCGGCTCGACTTCGGCGTACACCTGGATGAAGCTGCCGGTTGTCGACGAGATGGACCGCGTGATGGAGGCGACGACACTGCCCACGTTGCTGCTCGGCGGCGACCCGACCGATCCCGACGAAGCGTTCGCGAGTTGGGAAAAGGCGCTCGGGCTGCCATCGGTGCGCGGGCTGATCGTCGGACGCACCCTTCTCTATCCCCCGGATGACGACGTGGCCTCCGCCGTCGCCACCGCCGTATCGATGGTGAGGTGACAATGCACAGCAAGCTCTACATTCCTGCCCGCAGCGCCACGCTGCCGTACACCGTCGACATCACTCCGGAATCCGCCGGATGGACCGAATCCTCCCTGCAGGTAATCGAACTCGACAACGCTAGCCGGGCCGAACTCACCACCGGTCGGCACCGAGGTGATGATTCTGCCGCTGGCCGGCGGCGGCGCCGTCGAATGCGACGGCGAGACGTTCGAACTGGCGCCGCGGGCGTCGGTGTTCGACGGCCCGTCGGACATGGTCTACATCGGTATCGGCCAGGCGTACGTCGTCGCGGGCGAGGGCCGATTCGCGATCTGCGGAGCGCGTGCTGCGAACTCCTTCCCGAACCGCCGCGTCGCCGCCGCCGACGTCTCCGTCGAACTGCGCGGCACCGGCAACTGCAGCCGTCAGGTGCACAACTTTGGTACCGCAGGCGTTTTCGAGGCCGACTCGCTGATCGCATGTGAGGTCATCACCCCCGGCGGCAACTGGTCGAGCTATCCCGCGCACAAACACGACGAGACCACCCCCACCGAAACAGAGCTCGAGGAGATCTACTACTTCGAGATCGCGGGCGGCCCCGACGGGTCACGCGGCTTCGGATACCACCGCGTGTACGGGACGCCGGACCGTCCTATCGAGGTACTCGAAGAGGTGCGCACCGGAGACGTCGTGCTGGTGCCCCACGGATTTCACGGCCCGTCGGTCGCGGCGCCGGGCTACCACATGTACTACCTCAACGTCATGGCCGGACCGGGCGCCGAACGCGCCTGGAAGATCGTCGACGACCCGGAACACGCCTGGCTCCGCGGCACCTGGGACGACCAGGCCGTCGATCCCCGCCTCCCCCTTCGTCCGAATTGCCGGCTCGGCCGGCGGCCACCAGACAGGAGCCTGAACGTGGTTTCCACCGCACCGAAGCGGACCGGGAAGACCGCCGACACCGAGTCGACGATCCGACTCACCGTGGCGCAGGCGACGATCCGGTTCCTGGCCGCCCAGTACGTCGAGCGCGACGGCGAGCGCACCAAATTCTTCGCGGGCGCATTCGGAATATTCGGGCACGGCAACGTGGCTGGGCTCGGCCAGGCCCTGCTGCAGGACGAGATCGAAGCAGCCGACGCCGGCACCGAGCCCGGACTCAAGTACGTCCTGGGCCGCAACGAGCAGGCCATGGTGCACAGTGCCGTTGCCTATGCCCGACAGAAGGACCGGCTGCAGACCTGGGCCGTCACCGCCAGCGTCGGACCCGGCTCCACGAATATGCTCACCGGTGCCGCCCTCGCGACGATCAACCGGCTACCCGTTCTGCTGCTGCCCGCCGACACATTCGCCACCAGGGCGAGCTCTCCGGTTCTGCAGGAGCTGGAATTACCGGCGTCCGGCGATGTGACCGTCAACGACGCGTTCAAACCCCTGTCGCGCTACTTCGACCGCGTATGGCGGCCCGAGCAGTTGCCCGCAGCACTACTCGGTGCCATGCGGGTGCTGACCGATCCCGTCGAGACCGGTGCGGCAACGGTGTCCATCCCCCAGGACGTGCAGGCCGAAGCGCATGACTGGCCGGAATCGCTTTTCGCGCAACGCACATGGCATATCGCGCGGCCGTTGCCCGAGAAATCGGTCATCGCGCGGGCGGCCGGGGTCATCAGTGAGGCCCGCAAGCCGCTGATCGTCGCGGGCGGCGGTGTCGTCTACTCCGGAGCGACCGAGGCGCTCGCCGCGTTCTGCGAGAAGACCGGCATCCCCGTCGGCATGAGCCAGGCCGGCAAAGGCGCGCTGTCTTACGACCATCCGCAATGTGTCGGCGCCATCGGATCAACCGGCACGACCGCCGCCAACGCGCTGGCCACCGAAGCCGATGTGGTGATCGGAATCGGCACGCGGTACAGCGATTTCACCTCGGCGTCGCGCACCGCGTTCAACAACCCCGACGTCAGATTCGTCAACGTCAACGTGGCATCGCTGGACTCGGTGAAGCAGGGCGGCATCAGTGTCGTCGCCGACGCCCGCGAGGCGATCGAGGCGCTGGAGGCGGCGCTCGGCGACTACCGGGTACCTGACGACTACCGAAGCCGCACCGCGGCGCTCGCCAAGGAGTGGGACGACACCGTCTCGGCGCGCCTATACGGTCGAGGACGGGGCGGCCCGCTCAACCAGAACCAGGTCATCGGCCTGGCGAACACTCTGAGCGACCCACGCGACGTCGTCGTGTGCGCCGCCGGCTCGATGCCAGGCGACCTGCACAAGCTCTGGCGGACAAGGGATCCCAAGGGATACCACGTCGAGTACGGCTACTCCTGCATGGGCTACGAGGTCGCGGGCGGCCTCGGTGTGCGGATGGCCGACGAGACCCGTGATGTGTTCGTCATGGTCGGTGACGGTTCCTACCTGATGATGGCCACCGAACTGGTCACCGCGGTGCAGGAGGGCATCAAGGTCATCGTCGTGCTTGTGCAGAACCACGGCTTCGCATCTATCGGGTCGCTGTCGGAGGCATTGGGCTCTCAGCGCTTCGGCACCGCCTACCGCTACCGCACCGACGACGGTCGTCTCGACGGCGCCAAGTTGCCGGTGGACCTCGCGGCCAATGCAGCAAGCCTGGGAGCCGACGTCGTCAAGGCCGCCACCGCCGCGGAGTTCGCCGACGCCGTGAAGGTCGCCAAGGCCAGCGAACGCACCACGGTGATCCACGTCGAAACCGATCCGCTGATCGGTGCACCGGACAGCGAGTCATGGTGGGATGTACCGGTATCCGAGGTATCGACATTGGAGTCCACTCAGTCCGCATACCAGACGTACGCGGACTGGAAGAAGATCCAGCGTCCCCTCATCCGCCCCTCCGATTCCTGAGAGGAACGAACAACCAATGAGCACCATTCTTGTCGGCTCCGCACCGGATTCATGGGGCGTATGGTTCCCCGATGATCCCGGCCAGACGCCGTACACCCGGTTCCTCGACGAGGTCGCCGCGTCGGGTTACGAGTGGATCGAGCTCGGACCGTTCGGCTATCTGCCGACGGATCCCCAGAAGCTGTCCGACGAACTCGCCTCGCGCAATCTCAAGCTGTCCGCGGGGACGGTCTTCGAGCACCTTCATCAGGACAACTCCTGGGATGCAGTGTGGACGCAGATCGAGGACGTTGCAAGGCTGACGGCCGCCGTGGGCGGCAAGCACGTGGTCGTGATCCCCGAGATGTGGCGCGACCCGTCCACCGGCGCTGTGCTCGAGGACCGGAACCTCACGACCGAGCAGTGGCGCAAGAAGACCGAGGGCATGAATGAACTCGGTAAGGCCATGTTCGAGAAGTACGGCGTCCGTGCGCAATACCACCCACACGCCGACAGCCATGTCGACACCGAGGAGAACGTCTACCGTTTCCTCGACGGCACCGAAGGCGAGTACGTCAACCTGTGCCTGGATACCGGCCATATCAGCTACTGCGGCGGCGACAACATCGCGATCATTCGACGTGCGCCGGAGCGCATCGGGTACCTGCACCTCAAGCAGGTCGATCCCGAGGTCCGCGCAAAGGTGGAAGCCGAGGATCTCCCGTTCGGTGAGGCCGTCAAGCTCGGCGCGATGATCGAACCGCCGCTGGGCATTCCGGAGATGCCGCCGCTGCTGGCCGAGATCGAGCGTCTCGGCATCGACGTGTTCGCGATCGTCGAGCAGGACATGTACCCCTGCGAGGTCGACGCACCCCTGCCCATCGCCCAGCGCACCCGGTCGTACCTGGGTTCGTGCGGCGTCCCCACCGTTCGATTCAGCTAGGAGAACTTGATGTCCCAAAAAGCGGCGGACGACTTGCGTGTAGCCGTTCTGGGCGTCGGCGTGATGGGCGCCGATCATGTTGCCCGCCTGAGCACCAGGATCTCGGGGGCCCGGGTCTCGGTCGTCAACGACTACATCACCGAGAAGGCCGAACAGATCGCGGCCGCCATCCCGGGCTGCCGCGCCATCGTCGACCCGCTTGACGCGATCGCCGACCCGGACGTCGACGCGGTTGTGCTCGCCACCCCGGGCCCGACGCACGAGAAGCAATTGCTTGCCTGCCTGGAACACCGCAAGCCGGTGTTGTGCGAGAAGCCCCTGACCACCGATGTCGCAACGTCGTTGGAGGTTGTCAAGCGCGAGGCCGAACTCGGTATGCGGTTGATCCAGGTCGGCTTCATGCGCCGGTTCGACCACGAATATGCCCGGCTGAAGGCACTTCTGGACGGTGGCGAGCTCGGGCGGCCCCTGGTGTTGCACTGTGCGCACCGCAATCCCGCTGTGCCGCCGACGTTCGACAGTGCCATGGTGGTTCGCGACTCGCTCGTGCACGAGGTCGACGTCACACGCTTTCTGTTCGACGAGGAGATCACGTCCATCCAGATCGTCAGACCTGCGGCCAACCCCGGCGCGCCCGACGGTCTTGCCGATCCCCAGATCGCGATCATGCGCACGGTGTCCGGGAAGCACGTCGATGTCGAACTGTTCGTCACCACGGGGATCGGCTACGAGGTCCGCACCGAGGTGGTGGCCGAAAACGGCAGCGCGATGATCGGTCTGGACGTCGGCCTGATCCGCAAGAGCGCCCCGGGCACCTGGGGCGGCCAGATCACGCCCGGGTTCCGGGAGCGCTTCGGGCAGGCCTATGACACCGAATTGCAGCGCTGGGTCGACGCCGCGCAAATCGGGGGTACAACCCAGAACTACACAGATGGTCCGGGCGCCTGGGACGGCTATGCCGCCGCCGCGGTGTGCGAGGCCGGCGTCGTATCGCTCAACACCGGTCTGCCCGTCGACGTCACGATGGTCGATCGCGCCTCGATCAACGGGGCCTGACATGAAGATCGCCCTGGACCCGACCCCGTTCCACCATGACTACGAGCTGCTCGAATTTCCTGCTCTGGTCGCCGAACTCGGCTACGAGTATCTGCAGCTGTCGCCGCACCGCGACTTCATCCCGTTCTTCAACCACCCGCGGGCCGACGACGACCTCGTCGCGAAGTTCCGAAAGGCGTGCGCGGATGCGGGCGTCGGCATCGCTTCGGTGCTTCCGGTGCTGCGGTGGTCGGGGCCCGACGAGGATGCCCGTGAAGCAGCGGTACGCAACTGGAAGCGGGTCGTCCAGATCACCGTCGACCTCGGGGTCAACGTGATCAACACCGAGTTCTCCGGCCGTCCCGAACGCGCCGAGGAATCCGAGCGGGCGTTCTTCCGGTCGATGGAGGAACTCGTCCCGATCTTCGAACGTGAAGGCATCGACGTCCGAATCGATCCGCACCCCGATGATTTCGTCGAGGACGGCATGGAAGCGGTCAGGATCATCCGCGGGGTGAACTCACCGAACATCGGAATGGTTTACGTCGCGTGCCATAGCTATCACATGGGCGGCAACATGACCAACATCATGCGCGCCGCCGGTGACCGCCTGCGGCTCGTACACGTCGCCGATACGATGGACCATCACCGCAGTCACGGGCTGCGTTACATCACGAACCCGCCAGGGAATCCCGTGCGGGTGCACCAGCACCTCAAGATCGGCGACGGCGACATCGACTGGGACGAGTTCTTCGGCGGCCTGGCCGAAATCGGCTTCTACGACCGGCCCGACACCGTGATGGTGTCGTCGGTGTTCGCCGAGGATGAGACCGCCCACGACGTCTCGCGCTACCAACTGAAGACCATGACCGAATACGTCTCGAAGTACGGAAAGTAGTCCAAAAATGTCTCAGAGCAAGACAATCAGCCACTGGATCAACAACGAGGCCTTCGCGGGCGCAAGCACCGGCACCGCCCCGGTGACCAATCCGGCCACCGGTGTGGTCACCGGCCAGGTCGCGCTCGCCACGGTCGAGGACGCCCGCACGGTCATCGACGCCGCCGCGGCGGCGTTCCCCGCCTGGCGTGACACGTCGCTGGCCAAGCGCACACAGATCCTGTTCAACTTCCGTGAACTGCTCAACGCGCGCAAGGGCGAATTGGCCGAGATCATCACCAGCGAGCACGGCAAGGTCGTCTCGGATGCGCTGGGCGAGGTGAGCCGCGGCCAGGAGGTCGTCGAGTTCGCCTGCGGCATCCCGCATCTGCTCAAAGGTGGCTTCACCGAAAACGCGTCGACCAAGGTCGATGTGTATTCGATCCGCCAGCCCCTTGGCGTGGCGGGAGTCATCAGCCCGTTCAACTTCCCCGCGATGGTGCCGATGTGGTTCTTCCCCATCGCGATCGCGGCCGGCAACACCGTCGTGCTGAAGCCGTCGGAGAAGGATCCGAGCGCCTCGCTGTGGATTGCCGAACTCTGGAAGCAAGCCGGTCTGCCGCCCGGTGTGTTCAACGTGCTGCAGGGCGATAAGACCGCCGTCGACGAACTGCTGACCAACCCCAAGGTCAAGTCGGTGTCCTTCGTCGGGTCCACGCCGATCGCGCAGTACGTCTACGCGACGGGCACCGCGCATGACAAGCGCGTGCAGGCGCTCGGCGGCGCGAAGAACCACGCGGTGATCCTCCCGGATGCCGACCTGGACCTCGCCGCCGACGCCATGGTCAACGCCGGTTTCGGCTCCGCAGGCGAGCGGTGCATGGCCATCTCCGCGTGTGTCGCCGTCGGCCCGATCGCCGACGATCTGGTCGCCAAGATCGCCGAGCGCACGACGCCATTGAAGATCGGCGACGGCACCAAGGATTCCGATATGGGCCCGTTGGTGACCAAGGCGCACCGCGACAAGGTGGCGTCCTACATCGACGCGGGAGAAGCCGACGGCGCCAAGATCGTCGTCGACGGCCGCAACGTGACCCCCGACGGCGGGCAGGACGGCTTCTGGCTCGGCCCCACCCTGATCGATCAGGTGACGCCCGAGATGAGCATCTACACCGACGAGATCTTCGGTCCGGTGTTGTCGGTCATCCGCGTCGAAAGCTATGACGAGGCAATGGAGTTGGTGAACTCCAATCCGTATGGCAACGGCACGGCGATCTTCACCAACGACGGCGGCGCCGCCCGTCGCTTCCAGAACGAGGTCCAGGTCGGGATGGTGGGCATCAACGTGCCCATCCCCGTGCCGATGGCCTACTACAGCTTCGGCGGATGGAAGGCGTCGCTGTTCGGCGACAGCCACGCCCACGGCATGGACGGTGTGCAGTTCTTCACCCGGCAGAAGGCGATCACCAGCCGCTGGCTCGACCCCAGCCACGGCGGTATCGAGTTGGGCTTCCCGCAGAACGCCTGACCGGTGACACCGAAAGCACGGTTGTTGTACGCATCGCCAGGGTACGGGCGTCAACAACCGTACTTTCGGCGCAAGGTGAGCTGAGGCGTCGGGCTAGGCTTCGCAGCACATATCGGGATCGGCAAGCACAGACAGGCACAGCGATGGCAGGTTCTAGCGCTCCGGAACGGCTACCCAACGGGCAGGATCTCGCGGCGGCGATGGCCGAGGGCGTGCGCGCTCACGAACTCGACCGTGCCCACGTCTTCCACTCGTGGTCGGCGCAGGCGGCGCTGAAACCGATGACGGTGCTCGCCGCCCAGGGCTCCTACGTCTGGGACGGTGACGGCAACAAATTGCTGGACTTCTCGTCGCAGATGGTCAACACGAACATCGGCCATCAGCACCCGAAAGTCGTTGCCGCCATTGCTGAACAGGCCGCAAAGCTGTGTACCGTCGCGCCCGCCCACGTCAACGCCGCCCGCTCGGAGGCCGCACGGCTGATCGCGGAACGGACGCCGGGTGATCTCAACCGGGTGTTCTTCACCAACGGCGGCGCCGACGCCGTCGAACACGCCGTCCGCATGGCTCGGCTGCACACCGGCCGGTACAAGGTGCTGGCGCGCTACCGGTCCTACCACGGTGGCACCGATACCGCGGTGAACCTGACCGGCGACCCACGCCGCTGGCCCAACGACTACGGCACCAGCGGCGTTGTGCACTTCAACGGCCCCTTCCTGTACCGCTCCTCGTTCCATTCGGAGAACGAGGAACAGGAGACGCAGCGGGCACTCGAACACCTCGAGCGGCTGATCCAGATGGAGAACCCGCTGTCGTTCGCGGCACTGATCCTGGAGTCGGTGCCCGGCACCGCGGGCATCATGGTGCCGCCACCCGGCTACATGAAGGGTGTCCGCGAGATCTGCGACCGCTACGGCATCGTCTTCATCGCTGACGAAGTGATGGCGGGGTTTGGACGCACCGGAAAGTGGTTCGCCATCCAGCATTTCGACGTCGTGCCCGATCTGATCACGTTCGCCAAGGGAGTCACCTCAGGCTACGTTCCGCTGGGCGGGGTGGCGATCAATGAGTCGATCGCCAAGACGTTCGCCGACCGGCCGTACCCGGGCGGCCTGACGTACTCGGGTCATCCGCTGGCGACGGGCTGCGCGGTCGCCACCATCAACGCGATGGAGGACGAAGGCATGGTCGCCAACGCCGCACGCATCGGAACCGACGTTCTCGGCCCGGGCCTGCGTGAGCTGGCGGCAAAGCATCCGTCGGTCGGCGAGGTGCGCGGTCTCGGTGTGTTCTGGGCAGTCGAGCTGGTCACCAGCCGGCAGACGCGCGAACCACTGGCGCCGTACGGCGGAACCAGCCCGGCGATGGGCGAAACGCTCGCGGCATGCAAGGCCAATGGCCTGCTGCCGTTCGCGAACTTCAACCGAATTCACGCCGTGCCGCCGTGCAATGTCAGCGACGCCGAGGTGATGGACGGACTGCGCATGCTCGACGCGGCACTGACTGTCGCCGACGGCCATACCACCTGACCGGACGACCTCTGGCCCACAGGACGTCGACCACATCCTGCTATCAGCATGTTGGATATGCCGATGGGATCTCCTTTTCAGAGGTCTCAGCGAAGAACGATTGTGTCCAGCAGCACGTAAGCCGACACGGCGAAGACGAGGTAGGCGAACCAGCGCTGGAGTCGGGCCGTTTCGAGCTTGGTGCCGTAGTGCCCGGCGACGAGCGAGCCGACAATCGCGGTGCCGACGAACGCCGCAGTGATCGACCAGTCGATGCTGGCCCCGCCTAGATGGGAAACCACACCGGCGGCGGAATTGGCGACGATGATCAGGAGTGAGGTGCCGACCGCGACCGGCATCTCCACGCCAAGCATCAGCACCAACGCCGGAATGATCAGGAAGCCGCCCCCGACACCGAACAGCCCAGTCAACAGACCGACGAGAAATCCGGCGGGGATCGACCGCGGGGCGCAACGACGCCAGTTGATTCCGGAGTCACCCACGCTGCAGGCGGTTCCGGTGTCGCCCGTCTCCTGCAGCATCCGAATGCCGGCCACTACCATCACCGACGCGAAGCCGATCAGTAGGACCGACTGCGGCAGGTGCTTGCCGATCGCGGTACCGATGAACGTGGCCGGGATACCGGCAGCCGCAAAAATTCCCGCCAGTCGCCACTGCACCTGGTGCGCGCGGACCTTGGGTAGCGCACCGACCGCGGAGGCGATGCCGATCACTATCAGGGACATCGGAATCGCCTGGTCGACACCAAGACCCAATACGTAGACCAGTGCCGGTACCGCAAGGATGGATCCGCCGCCGCCGAGCAAGCCCAGCAACGCACCGATCACGGCGCCGAGCGCGAGGGCGATCCCGATGCTCACTTTTTCGACCTTCGCCCGCAAATCGCGGGGTCCCGACTATTTCGCGGGCGCGGTTTGGGACAGCGCGTCGATCGCGGCGTGCAGCTTTTCGGCGGCGTAGTCGGCGACCTCACGCAGGCCTGGCTCGTCAGCCACCTGAACCATGATCTGGGGGTCCATCGCGTCGACGATCACCGTGCCGTCGTTGGCGGGATCCGAGCGGACCACGACGTTGCACGGCAACAACAAGCCGATCTTTCGGTCCACGTTGACCGCGCGGTGTGCCAGTGGCGGGTTGCACGCCCCGAGAATCAGATAGTTCTCCATGTCTTCGTCCAATTTTGCCTTCAACGTGGCCTTGACATCGATCTCGGTGAGAACTCCAAAACCCTGGTCAGAAAGCGCCTTTCGAGTCATCTCTACCGCGTCCTCGAACGATGCCCGCAGCGTGGTCGATATGGCCAGCGCCATTTTTGCCTCCTTCCACAGCCTGAGCCCCAGGTTACCCATGGGGGTATTCGATGTCCAGCCTGACCTACTGGCTACCGCGGATGCGCGGCATGGTGGTCACGGGGGCGGGGATGTCGATGGTGGTCATATGGGTTCCTTTATCTCGGCCGGGCGGGAAATGGCTGTGGTGATGGTGGATCTCTCCTTGAGCGCGGAATCGTCGTCGCATGTGCATCGTTGGGCCGGAGGCACGGAACGCATCACGTCATCGACGTGTTGACCGCAGCCGGCCCAGCCGGTCTTTCCGCAGCGAGGGCACTTCTCGGGGTAGCACATTGGATCGTCCTTCCTTGTCAATGCGATCAGGACTTCGCCGCCGCGATCTTGGCGTGGACCTCGGCCATGTCGAGCGCCTTGACCCGGGTGATCAGGTCCTCGAGCGCGGCCGCAGGCAGGGCACCGGGCTGGCGGTAGACGAGCACGCCGTCACGGAAGGCCATGACAGTCGGGATCGACTGGATCTCCAGCGCCGCGGCCAGTTGCTTCTCCGCTTCGGTGTCGACCTTGGCGTGCACGACGTCGGGGTGAGACTGCGCCGAGCGGTCGAATACCGGGGCGAACGATCGGCACGGCCCACACCATGAGGCCCAGAAGTCGACCAACACGATCGGGGTTGTCGGCGATCGTGGACTCGAAGTCGGTGGCGGACAGGTTCTTGATTGTCATTGCGGTGTCCTTTCGTCGTCTTGACAAGTGGCGCAGTCGAATTGCTAGGCCAGGCCCTTGAGCATCAGGTTCCAGTACATGAACGGGAGCCCGTACTTCTTCAGGTACCAGTACGCCCGGTGGGGCTTCGTCGGATCGAGCAGCGGGAACGAGGGCTCGAGGTTCAGGTCGTAGTCGAACTCGGCGAGCAGCATCGCGTGCGACGAGGTGACGATCGGGCACGACGAGTATCCGTCGTACGACGCGCGCAACGGTTGTCGCTTCAGGAACGCGTCGATGTTGTCGACGACGACGGGGGCCTGTTTGCGGATTGCGGCGCCGGTCTTCGAGTTCGGCGACGACCCGGCGTCGCCGAGGCTGAATACGTTCGGGTACCGAACGTGCTGCAGGGTGTGCTTGTCGATCTCGACGTACCCGACCGCATCGCCGGTCGACAGCGGGCTGGACTTGATCCAGTCCGGCGCCGACTGCCGCGGTACGGCGTGCAGCACGTCGTAGGGCAGCATCGCCTCGGTGCCACCGGGGCCGACGCTGGTGATGCCGACCTTGTGCGACGCCGCGTCGACGGAGGTCACCTCGGAGCTGCTGTGCAACGTGATGCCGTAGTCGGCGATGACCTTGTCGAGGCTGTCGGCGATCGCGGGGATGCCGAAGGGCCGCGGTCCCGGCATGACCAGGTGGACGTCGATGTCGTTGAGCACGCCCTGCTTTCGCCAGTAGTCCGACGCCAGGTACGCGATCTTCTGCGGCGCCCCGGCGCACTTGATCGCACCGGACGGCACCGTGAACACCGCGGTGCCCGACCGCAGGTTGCGGATGAAGTCCCAGGTGCGCGGCGCGAGGTCGAACCGGTAGTTCGATGACACGCCGTCGCGGCCCAGGGCTTCCTCCAGTCCCTCGGTGCGCCTTCCAGTCGAGCTGGATGCCCGGGCACACCACGAGCACGTCGTAGCTCGTAGGTCGTCCCCGTCGGCGCACGTGACCGTGTTGTTGTCTGGATCAAAGGCGTTGGCGGCGTTCTTGATCCATGTCACACCTTTCGGCATGACCGAAGACTCGGCGCGTTCGGTGGTCGAGGCCTTTGCCTGCCCGCCGCCGACCAGCGTCCACAGCGGCTGGTAGTAATGCGTGCTCGACGGCTCGATCACCGCGACGTCGGAGTAGCCCTTGCGTAGCAGGCGGGCCGCGACGGTGATGCCCGCCGTTCCGCCGCCGACGATCAGGATCTGGTGCTTGGCGGTGGTGGTCATGGTGCTCGTCTCCTTGGATTGCTCAGGCGTTCTGGTGGGATTCGTCCCAGGCGCCGAAGCCGCCCAGGATGTCGCTGACGTCGGCGAAACCGCGCTGCCGCAACAGGCTTGCCGCCACCGAGGACCGGTAGCCGCCTGCGCAGTACACGACGGTCGGCTTGGCGGCGTCGAGTTCGCCCAGCCGGGTGGGCAACTGGCCCACCGGGATCGGGATCGCGTTCGGGATGGTTCCAGCCTCGACCTCGCCGGGGTTGCGGACGTCGACGATCTGCAGTTCGGTGAGCTCCGATGCCCGCTCGTCGAACGCCTTCGCCGTCAACCGCGAGGCCACCTGGACGTCGTCCTGGTGGGAGAACATCACCTGGAAGGGCTCGGCCAGGTAACCGATCACCCGGTCGAAGCCGATGCGGGCGAGCCGGTTCTTGCCCTCGAGTTCCTGGCCGGGTTCGGTGAACAGCACGACGTCGACGTCGGACGGCAGCACCGAGCCGGCGAATTCGGCGTAGCGGCCTTCGAGTCCGATGTTGATCGCGCCGCGCAGGTGGCCCTGGGCGAACTCTTCGGGAGTGCGCCCGTCGACCAGGACGGCGCCGCCGTCGATCGCCGCGCGGACCTGCTCATAGGTCATCGCCGCCGGCATCTTGGTCTCGTCGAGCAGTTCGCGGTCCTTGCGGTTGAGGATCGCGTCGTAGACGAAGTAGCCGGGCGCGGGCGGCTGCCCCTCGGTGACGAGGTTCATGAACGTCGCCTTGTCGGGCGCCCGCAGCGCGTAGTTGGTCGCCTTCTGGTCACCCATCGTCGACCACAGGTCGGTCGACAGGTTCTTGCCGCATGCCGAACCCGCGCCGTGCGCCGGGTACACCCGGGTCGCGTCGGGCAGGGTCATCAGCTTGTCGTGCAGCGAGTCGTACAGCTTGTCGGCCAGTTCCTCGCGGGTGAAGCCGATCGAGGCCAGCAGGTCGGGACGGCCCACGTCGCCGATGAACAGCGCGTCGCCGGTCAGCACGCCGTAGGGGACCTGTCGTCGGCGTGCTCGTAGACCACGATGCTCAGCGACTCCGGAGTGTGCCCCGGGGTGTGGCGGAACTCCAGCGTGACGTCCCCGAGCGAATAGCGTTCGCCGTCGGCGACCCCCATCGACTCGAACTCGGTCTCGGCGACCGAGGAGTAGACGATCTTCGCGCCGGTCGCCTTCGCCAGCTCGAGGTGGCCGGACAGGAAGTCGGCGTGGAAGTGGGTCTCGATGACGAGTTCGATCGTCAAGCCCAGTTCCTTGGCGTCGGCCAGGTACTCGGCGATGTCGCGCTGCGGGTCGACAACGACTGCGCGCCCGGTGGTTTCGTCGGCCACCAGGTACGACGCGTGAGACAGGCAGTCCAGGTAGTACTGGATGAACTTCATGGCGCTGAGTCCTTTCGTTCGGTTGCGGGTTACACCATCCTGGCATATACCCCTATGGGTATGTCAAGTACCCTAGGGGGTATCTTATTCCTCGCTTGACAATACCGGTGGGGGTATGTCTAGTCTGTCAATCGAACATACCCCTGGCGGTATCAGAGGCCTAGAGGCTTTGGTCACCGCCGCCCTGCCGGAAGGACCCTGATCACCATGACCGCCCCACCACCATCGATTCGCAGGACCTCAGCGAGCGCCTCAGTTCGGCTGCGCCGCCACGGGTCCTCGATGTCCGAACCCCGGGCGAGTTCGAGACCGCCCACATCGCAGGCGCCTACAACGTTCCGTTGGATCTGCTTCGCGAGCACCGCGACGAGATCATCAAGCACCTCGACGACGAGGTCGTGCTGGTGTGCCGCTCCGGTCAGCGCGCCGCGCAGGCCGAGGAGACGCTGCGCGCGGCCGGCCTGTACAACGTGCACATCCTCGACGGCGGGATCACCGCCTGGGAGGCAAAGGGTTTCGCGGTCAACCGCGGCGCACAGCGCTGGGACCTCGAGCGCCAGGTGCGCCTCGTCGCCGGCTCGATCGTGCTGACGAGCATCCTGGGCAGCATCGCCGCACCGAAGCTCAAGTGGCTGGCCGCCGGCGTCGGCGGCGGACTCACCTTCGCGGCGCTGTCCAACACCTGCGCCATGGGCATGCTGCTGTCGAAGCTGCCCTACAACCGCGGAGCCACCTGCGACGCCCAGACCGTCGTGGCGCAGCTCGTCGGGTCGCCCGCCGACCAGAAGGTCGGGTAGCCGACATGATCGCCTTGACCGTCGCCCTGGCCGTGTTCGTCGGCGATCGCGCTGGGCCTGCTCGGCGGCGGTGGCTCGATCCTGACCGTCCCGCTGCTCGCCTACGTCGCGGGCATGGACGCCAAGCAGGCCATCGCCACATCACTGCTGGTGGTCGGCGTCACCAGCGCGATCGGCGCCGTCTCGCACGCGCGCGCCGGCCGCGTCCAGTGGCGCACGGGCCTGATATTCGGCGCGGCGGGCATGGCCGGCGCCTACCTCGGCGGCGTGCTGGCCCGGTTCATTCCCGGCACGGTACTGCTCATCGGGTTCGCGCGTGATGATGATCGCGACCGCCATCGCGATGCTGCGCGGACGCAAGAGCATCGTGGCATCCGTCGGAACAGCATCGCATT
This sequence comes from uncultured Actinomycetota bacterium, assembly GCA_963843135.1. Taxonomy (GTDB): domain Bacteria; phylum Actinomycetota; class Actinomycetes; order Mycobacteriales; family Mycobacteriaceae; genus Mycobacterium. The sequence goes on along the minus strand of CAWJJA010000006.1, from coordinate 307,338 downwards.
CCAGTCGTCAAGATCGTTGCCGAGGGCCTCGTCGTCGGCCTGGTCACCGGCCTCGTCGGCGCTGGCGGCGGATTCCTGGTCGTGCCCGCACTGGCGCTGCTCGGCGGGCTGCCGATGCCCATCGCCGTCGGCACCTCGTTGATCGTCATCGCGATGAAGTCCTTTGCCGGACTGGGCGGGTACCTGTCGAGCGTCCAGATCGACTGGACGTTGGCGCTCATGGTCACCGCCGCCGCGGTCGTCGGCGCGCTGATCGGCGCGCGACTGACGGCGATGGTCAACCCCGACGCGCTACGCAAGGCGTTCGGCTGGTTCGTCCTGGCGATGTCCTCGGTCATCCTGGCGCAGGAGATCCATCTGGCCGTGGGTGTCGCCACCGCGGCGCTGACCGCGGTCGCCGGGGCGATGTACCTGGCCTGCACCCGGACGGGAATTTTGCCCGCTGCGGCGACTCGTCGGCGATAGCCGAACGGCGGCAGCGACGGCGTGAAACCCGCGGCACGTATACCCCGGAGGGTACGATGGAGTCAACCGAATCACGACGAAGGAAGGGCACTCCAATGGTTGGTGACCAAGACAGCATCGCCGCAGTGCTGAACCGGCTCCGGCGCGCTCAAGGGCAACTGGCCGGGGTCATCTCGATGATCGAAGCAGGGCCGGGACTGCAAGGACGTCGTCACCCAGCTGGCTGCGGTGTCCAAGGCTCTGGACCGCGCCGGCTTCAAGATCGTCGCCACCGGGCTGCGGGAATGCGTCACCGGCGCCGCCGCCGACGGCGGACCGCCGATGACCGAAGCCGAACTCGAGAAGCTGTTCCTCGCGCTGGCTTGACGGCGGCCGCAGAGACCACTGCGACGAAATCGCCGAGTGCGGGGGTGCGGTTACCAGTGCCCGAGTGGCTCGGACAGGTCCCCCACACTCGGCGAAGACTCATGTCGCCGCCGGAGCGGCTCCGTGTGACTCAGAGGATGTAGAGCATCTCCTGATAGGTGGGCAACGGCCAGAGATCATCGGCCACAACACCTTCCAGTGTGTCGGCGGCGGCACGGACCGCGTCCATCTTCGGCAACAGGCTCTGCGCGTGGGCGGCTTCCTCTGCGGCGGAGTCTCCGCCGTGTTCGGCCAGCCCCGCCTTCAACGCCGCCAGCGCCGCCGTCAGCTCCGAGATCGGGGAGCTGACGCCCTCCAGCAAGGTCATTTCCGGATCGATGCCCGCCGCCTTGAGCGCAGCGACGTTCTGCGCCAGCTCGGTCTGGTAGCGCATGGCCGCAGGCAGGATCACCGTCGACCCGAGCTCCAGCGCCAGTTTGGCCTCCACACCGATGGTCAGCGCGTACATCTCGAGGCGGACCTCGTAGCGGCTGTGCAGTTCGCGCTCGCTGAACACGCAGTACTTCTCGAACAGCTCGATGGCCTCGGGCTTGATCAGCTCGGGCAGCGCATCCAACGTCGTCTTCAGGTTTGGCAGGCCGCGTTCGGCGGCCTCGATCTGCCAATTGTCCGAGTAGCCGTCACCGTTGAACACCACCGCGCCGTGCTCGGTGATGATGTCGGTCAAGAGCTTCTGGACCGACTCGTCGAAGTCCTCGCCGTCCTCGACTGCCTTCTCGAGGACGGTCGCCATGTAGTCGAGCGAATCGGCCATGATCGTGTTCAGCATCATCATCGGCACCGCCACCGTCTGGCCCGAGCCCGGGGCGCGGAACTCGAACCGGTTGCCCGTGAACGCGAATGGGCTGGTGCGGTTGCGGTCGCCGGGGTCGGTAGGCAGCACCGGCAGGGTGTCGACACCGATGATCATGCTGCCCTTGCCCTTTGACGATGTCGCCGCGCCCTTGGCGATCTGCTCGAACACGTCGGCAAGCTGGTCGCCGAGGAAGATCGAGATGATCGCGGGCGGGGCCTCGTTGGCACCGAGGCGGTGGTCGTTGGTGGCCGAGGCCACCGAAACCCGCAGCAGCCCCGCGTACTTGTGGACGGCACGGATCACCGCGGCGCAGAACACCAGGAACTGTGCATTCTCGTGCGGAGTGTCACCGGGTACCAGCAGCGAGCCCAGATCGCTGTTGCCGAGCGAGAAGTTGACGTGCTTACCCGACCCGTTGACGCCGGCGAACGGCTTCTCGTGGAACAGGCATTCCATGCCGTGCTTCTTGGCGATCGTCTTGAAGACGGTCATCAACAGCTGCTGATGGTCCGACGCGATGTTGCCGCGCTCGAACATCGGGGCGATCTCGAACTGCCCCGGTGCGACCTCGTTGTGGCGCGTCTTGGCGGGGATTCCGAGCTTGAACAGCTCGCGCTCGGTGTCCATCATGAAGCCCAGCACCCGCTCGGGCACCGCTCCGAAGTAGTGGTCGTCGAACTCCTGACCCTTCGGCGGCTTCGCACCGAACAGGGTGCGACCCGCGTTCACCAGGTCGGGACGCGCCAAGAAGAAGTGACGGTCGACCAGGAAGTACTCCTGCTCGGGTCCACAGAACGCGACGATCTTCGCGACATTGTCGTGGCCGAACAGCTTCAGGATGCGCTCGGCATGACTACCCATCGCCTGCTGGCTGCGCAGCAGCGGAGTCTTGTAGTCCAGCGCCTCACCCGTCATCGACACGAACACCGTGGGGATACACAAGGTGTTGCCGTTCGGGTTCTCCAGGATGTAGGCGGGGCTCGTGACGTCCCAGCCCGTGTAGCCCCGGGCCTCGAACGTGCTGCGCAGACCGCCCGATGGGAAGCTGGATGCATCCGGCTCGCCCTGGATCAGCGTCTTGCCCGCGAACTCGGCGAGCGTCTGGCCGTCGCCGACCGGCTCGAGGAAGCTGTCATGCTTCTCCGCGGTCAAGCCCGTCATCGGGTAGAAGACGTGCGCGTAGTGCGTCGCGCCCTTCGACAGCGCCCAATCCTTCATCGCCGAAGCCACCGAGTCGGCGACCGCCGGATCCAGCTTGGCGCCCTTCTCAATGGTGGCAACCACGGATTTGAACACCGCTTTGGGCAGCCTCAGCTGCATTTCTGCCCTGGTGAAGACGTTCGCGCCGAAGACTTCGCCCGGCGCTTCGGTGGGGTCGAAGCTGATCGCTGGAGGCACGTACGCCTCGACGTTGTTGATCGCCTGCAGGCGTGCAGCATTTCCGCTCAAGACTGTTCCTATCGCTGAGATCGCCTGCACTCTTTGCCGACGATGACCGGCCAACACTAGGAAGGCTGCGTTCCGGGATTGTTACGCCGGCGTCAACGGCAAAATTCGTTTGCTCGGGCCTGGTTGGCGGATCGCAGATTCTCGGTAAGCCATGATCGTCAATTCCCTTGTGCCACTTTAGTTTCAGTTGTCACATTTAGGCCTGGGTTTGTCGGGCGTCGTATGTATGTTCGAATCATGTTGGCGACTCCGGTTCAGGTGGCGATGGCCGCGCTGCGGGCCGCGCATGAGTCGCTGGCCGCCTGCGACCTCGAGATGTTGACTCACCGCGAACTGCTCACGGTCCTGGACGAGTTGGAGACGCTGACCTGCCAACTGCCCACACAGTGGCACCGTGCCCTGGCCCGTGTGCAGGCCGAAACCACCCCCAAAGAGTTGGGCGCCAAATCCTGGAAGGACGTGCTGCGGATCCGGTGGCGTCTGTCGGCGACTGAGGCCAATCGGCGGCTGTCCGACGCTGAGGTGCTCGGAGAACGGCGCACCCTGACCGGGCAGCCGTTGGCCCCGGTGCTGGCAGCCACCGCGGCCGCCCAGGCCGGCGGGCAGATCAACGCCGAACACGTCGACAAGATCCGCGACGCCATGGACCGCCTCCCCGGCTGGGTCGATACACCGACGCGCGAGCAGATCGAAACCGACCTCGTGGACAAGGCTGCCGGTGTCGGGCCTGTCGAATTGAAGAAAGCCGCCGACAGGATGCTGTTCCTGCTCGACCAGGACGGCCCCGAACCCGATGACACCGAACGCGCGAGAAAACGCGGCCTGCACTGCGGTCCACAAGGGCGCGACGGCATGGTGCCCGTCAAGGGCCACCTCACCCCCCACGCGTGGGCGATCTATGAAGCCATCTTCGCCAAATGGGCCGCACCGGGCATGTGCAACCCCGACGACGAAAACCCGTGCCTCAGCGGCACCCCGTCACAAGAACAGATCGACAACGACCACCGCACGCCGGCCCAGCGCCAACACGACGCGCTGGAAGCGGTCGGACGCCACGCGCTGCAATCCGGGGAACTGGGCCAGCACAACGGACTGTCGACCTCGATCATCATCCGCACCACCCTGCAAGACCTCGAGAGCCGTGCCGGAGTCGGCACCACCGGCGGCGGCACGATCATGCCCATCAATGACGTCATCCGAATGGCCGCCCACGCCAACCACTGGCTGGCCATCTTCGATGAGGCCACCGGACAAGCCCTGAACCTGTTCCGCGCCCGACGCACCGCCACCGCGGCCCAGCGGATCATGCTGATCGCCCGCGACGGCGGCTGCACCAAACCCAACTGCCCCGTGCCGGCCTACGGCGCCCAGGTCCACCACGCCCTGCGCGACTGGGCTGACGGCGGCAACACCAACGTCGACGAGATGACCCTGGCCTGCGGACCCGACAACCGCCTCGTCGACAACGACGGCGGCTGGAGCACCACCATCAACGACCGCGGCGACGTCGAATGGACCCCACCACCAGGCCTCGACACCGGCCAAACCCGCATCAACCACTACCACCGCCCCGAACTCCTCCTGCGCCCACCAGAGAAGCCGGACGGCAACAGCGAACGCGGACCGTAGCGGCCGATGCGGGTTCACGGTGAGCAGTTCGCGTTCGAGTTCGATTTCGGCGGCGGGTGGACCCACTTGTGCACTGTGGGCGAAGAGCACATCGACCCACTCGACGAGCTCGGGATCACTCCACGACTGCCGCTGGCATCCTTCGGTTGGGGGACGATTCCGGACCAGTACGGGCGGGATTCAGCCGACGATGACGACGGACCGCAGCCCGATCCCAAGTTGGGCGATCTCCCGCCGCTGATCGACTGGTGAATGACGAAACCGGTCGCCGCATACCGCCGAGGTCGCGTGGGTAATCCTCGCTGAGAACGCACGACATAGGCTGGGCATATGCGGCTAGGCAGACGACGCGACCTCACCCGCGACTTCGACGCGAGTTACGACGAGCACGCGGTTGTCACCACCGGCCGGGAACATGAGGCCGCCGGGCGTCAAGGCGGTGATGGTGTCGCTGCAGCGCGGGCTGAAGTCGATGGGAGCGTGGCGGACCGGGGCGTCGCTGGCACGGCTCAATCAGCGACATGGATTCGACTGCCCCGGCTGTGCATGGCCCGAGGAGCACGGCGGCCGCAAGTTCGCCGAGTTCTGCGAGAACGGCGCCAAGGCCGTCGCCGAAGAGGCGACCAAGCGCGTCGTCACCCCGGAGTTCTTCGCCAGACACTCGATCGCCGACCTCGACGCCCAGCCCGAGTACTGGCTGTCTCAGCAGGGCCGGCTCACCCATCCGATGGTGCTGCGCCCCGGCGATGACCACTACCGTGCGATCGACTGGGACGAGGCCTATCGCCTGATCGTCGAGGAGTTACGCGCTCTCGACAATCCCGACGAAGCCGTCTTCTACACCTCCGGACGCACCAGCAACGAGGCGGCATTCCTCTACCAGTTGATGGTCCGCAGCTTCGGCACGAACAACCTTCCCGACTGCAGCAACATGTGTCACGAATCGTCGGGCGCTGCACTGGTCGAGGCCATCGGGGTCGGCAAGGGATCGGTCACCGTCGAGGACGTCGCCAACGCTGACCTGATCGTGATCGCCGGACAGAACCCCGGCACCAATCACCCCCGGATGCTCTCGGTGCTCGAGAAGGCCAAGGAGAACGGCGCCAAGATCATCGCGGTGAACCCACTGCCCGAAGCGGGCCTGATCAGGTTCAAGGATCCGCAGAAGGTGCACGGCGTCGTCGGCCACGGCATCCCGATCGCCGACGAGTTCGTCCAGATCCGCCTCGGCGGGGACATGGCGTTGTTCGCCGGTGTGGCCCGCCTGCTGCTGGAGGCCCAGGACCAGGCCGGTCCGCGCGTCCAGATCGTCGACCGCGACTTCATCGAGACGCATTGCGCGAACTTCGCCTCCTACGAAGCTCAGGCGCGCGCCGTCGACCTCGACACCGTGCTGGAGGCGACGGGGATCGAGCGCGAGCAGCTCGAGAGGGTCGCCGCGATGATGATCGACTCCGAGCGCACGATCGCGTGCTGGGCCATGGGATTGACTCAGCACAAGCACGCGGTGCCGATGATCTCCGAGATCGCCAACGTCCTGCTGATGCGCGGCATGATCGGCAAGCCGGGCGCCGGATTGTGTCCCGTGCGCGGACATTCCAACGTCCAGGGCGACCGCACCATGGGCATCTGGGAGAAAATGCCCGAGGAGTTCCTCACCGCACTCGATGACCACTTCGGCATCACCAGCCCCCGCAAGCACGGCATCGACACGGTCGACGCGATCCGCGCCATGCGTGATGGAAGAGCCAAGACGTTCATGGGGATGGGCGGCAACTTCGCCACCGCGACACCCGATACCGCGGTCACTGAAGCCGCGCTGCGCAACTGTTCGCTCACGGTGCAGGTATCGACGAAGCTGAACCGCAGCCATGTGGTCCACGGCCGCACCGCACTCATCCTGCCGTCGCTGGGCCGCACCGACCGCGATGTCCAGAACGGCGTCAAACAGCAGGTCTCCGTTGAGGATTCGATGTCAATGGTGCACCTGTCACGCGGCAGCCTGCATCCGCCCAGCGATGAGGTGCGCAGCGAGGTCGCGATCGTCAGCCAACTGGCGCGCACCCTCCTCGGGCCGGACCACCCGGTGCCATGGGAAACGTTCAACCGCGACTACGACGAAATCCGCGACGCGATCGCGGCGGTGGTGCCCGGCTGCGACGACTACAACGCCAAGGTGCGTGCGCCCGATGGTTTCCAGTTACCGCACGGCCCAAGGGATTCGCGCATATTCCCCACCAGCACAGGTAAGGCCAACTTCGCGGTGAACCCGCTGCAGTGGGTGTCCATCCCTGAAGGCAGGCTGATCCTGCAGACGCTGCGTAGTCACGACCAGTACAACACCACGATCTACGGCCTAGACGACCGATACCGCGGCGTGAAGGGTGGCCGCCGAGTCGTGTTCGTGAACAAGGCCGATATCGACCGGTTCGGATTGCGCGAGGGCGACCGGGTCGATCTGGTGTCGGAGTTCGGTGGTTCCGACGGCGAACTACAGGAGCGGCGGGCCAAGGACTTCAAGGTGGTGGCCTACGAAACCCCGGTCGGCAACGCCGCGGCTTATTACCCGGAGACCAATGCGCTGGTTCCCCTCGATCATGTTGCCGACAAGTCGAATACGCCGGTGTCGAAGGCTGTGGTGATCCGGTTGGAGCGCTCCGCGGGTGTTCGTGCCGACGATCGGGTGGCCTGATGGGGCGGGTAACGGCGCGGCGCCGCGTACAGCACGTCACCGCCGATGACGCCGTGGCGCGACCGGACACCCTGGTCGTCGAGGAACCGCTGGAAATCCGTGTCAACGGGAAGCCGCTGACCGTCACCATGCGGACCCCGGGCTCGGATGTCGAACTCGCCCAGGGCTTCCTGCTCACCGAGGGAATCATCGCCCGCCGTGAGGATGTGCTCACGGTGCGGTACTGCAAGGGTGCAGGCCCCGATCAGGTCAACACCTACAACGTGCTCGACGTCACGCTCGCGCCGAATGTGCCGCCACCCGATGTCGATGTCACCCGCAACTTCTATATGACGTCGTCGTGCGGGGTATGCGGCAAGGCGTCCCTGGACGCGGTGCGCACGATCAGCAAGCACTGCCCCGGCGACGATCCCTCGACCGTCGCCGCCGAAACGCTGTCGGCGCTGCCGGACCGGCTGCGCGCCGAGCAGAAGGTGTTCGCCAGTACCGGAGGCCTGCACGGCGCCGCATTGTTCGACGCCGACGGCACCACGCTGGCGGTGCGCGAGGACATCGGCCGCCACAACGCCGTCGACAAGGTCATCGGCTGGGCGCTGGAGAACGACCGAATACCCCTGACGGCCACCGTCCTGCTGGTCAGCGGGCGCGCATCGTTCGAGCTCACGCAGAAGGCCGTGATGGCAGGAATCCCCGTACTCGCCGCGGTGTCCGCGCCGTCGTCACTGGCCGTCGACCTCGCCAGCCAATCGGGGCTGACCCTGGTGGCGTTCCTGCGCGGCGAGTCGATGAACATCTACACCCGGCCCGACCGGGTCACGCACTAGGTGCTGTTCTCAGACTTCTGATAGCGACATTGATCTTGACAGTAACTCTCATCTTCTGAACACTGATTCTCCGAGCGCAACGCTCAATTCCGCGAGAGGCGCCGCGCATGCCCGATTCGGAGGTGGGCAGATGACCCTCGAAGACAGCACCACGTTTTCGCTGCGTGAACGGCAACGCAATGCGCTACGCGCCGACATCCAGCACGCCGCACTGCAATTGTTCGCTGCACAGGGTTTCGACAACGTCACCACTGAAGCGATCGCAGAACAGGTAGGTATTTCGCCGAGTACGTTCTTTCGGCACGTCCCGAACAAGGAATACCTCTTGCTTGGAGCGACCCAGCGCGGTCGAGCACAGATCGTTGCCAACTTTCGTGCGCGCCCAGCGGACGAGGACCTTGCAGACTCGATCGCAGCGGCGATTCTCGCTCGCACCGCGCAGTTCCTGAACGACGACGAGACACTCGAACTGTGGCGTCGGGCGATGGCGTCGGCGCCGGCAGAGTTGCGGCGAGCCTCACTGTTGAGTCGCGAGGACTGCGACGAGCTCATCGACGCAGTCGCCGTCCGCCTCGACGACAGCGCTGCTGCGTCCGACATACGGGCTGGTGTATTGGTCCGGGCTACCCTCGCTGCGGTCGAATACGCCTACGAATGGTGGCTCACCTATGACCAGAGTGAGTCACTCCACACCCTCACCGAACGCGCGCTCCAACTGGTGACCCGCGGACTCTCCAGTCCAGTACGGCCTGCACGGCGTCGGCGATGACCTCAGCACCTGCTCACGCTCACCGAACGCGCCTCGGCCGAGATTCCGACCACGTGGGCGTGCTCGTCGAGGATCACCGGTTGCGACCTAGCCCGAACTGAGGCGCTGCGCGGCCGGCCAGCAAGGGCAGATCGAGATAGGTTTTGATGCCGGGATCGGCATCGACCACGTACGGAATAGCACTGACACAGTGGTTCGCGGTGACCACGATGCCGGGGTTGCGCACCAACCCCTCCTCGATGGTGTCGGGCTGCAGACCCTTGAATGTGAGCAAAACGTCGGGGTCACCGGTGATCTCGACCTCGAATCGTTCTCCCTGAGGTCCGAAACTCCAGGCCGGGTCGAAATGCTCCTCCCCCATAAACCAGTTGACGGTGGCCGTGACGACCGGCGTCCCGTCCACGACGGCACGCCAGTGGAACTTCCGAGCGGCGACCTGCCCCGGCTCGATGACACCGACCGGAGTGTCGATCGGCATGGTAGCCACGGCGACCTCCTGTACCGTCTCGAGTTCCGGATCGACGTCGAAACCCATCTCCGCCACGATCATTCGAACCGAGGCCTTGAATCCCGCGGCAAGCAGATCGACGATGGGACCCGCCATCGCTTCTTCGGGCGACACGCCGAACCCCATGATGTAGCGCACCACGTCGGGGGCGTTGTAGGTGCGGATGTCACTGAACTCCTCCGACCGCACGTGCGTCACCGCCGCGCTCAGAGCCGAGACCATCAGCGGGAACCGCTCGGTGATGCCTCCGGGGTGAATACCGGTGCCGTGCAGCGTACTTCCGCCCTCGGCGCAGGCATCGAGGATGGCCTTGCAGGTGTCGAGATCGGGGTACACCCAGCCGACGGGCGTGACCACGTTCTTGCCAGAGCGAAGGAGCGCGACGACCTCGTCCTCGTTCGGCAGCAGCGGACTGTAGACCACGCAGTCAGCATCCAGAGCGAGGATATCGTCCATGCTGGTCGTGGCCTTGACACCGATCGGGTCACGGCCGATGAGTTCGCCGACGTCCTTCCCATGCTTGTTCTCCGAGTGCACCCATGCGCCCACCAGCTCCAGGTCGGGATGCGCCAGCACCCCCTCGATCGCCGCCTTGCCCACTCCACCCGTCGCCCACTGCACCACTCGAATCGTCATGAAGATCATTCAAGTCACGTGTGAGAGTTACTGTCAAGATAGAAGTTGCTATCACGGACTGGACATGTGCACGAGTCGCACACTCACCATCGTCACGGTGACTCGAGACGCGGCGGGGTGATGTTCCTGTCGGGGTGTGGTCCCGGGACGGACATCCCGACAGCGGGTACCCAGGCGGACTCGACCAGCAGCTCACCGACTTCAGCGATGTTCATCAGATCGAGTTCGTAGTCGAACAATCCGTCACCCGCGTAGTGGAGTACCGAGAACGCCGGCGCCTGATACGGCGTGCCGTCCGCGCGGGTACCGGCCAGACGATTCCACCAGAAGGTGACGAGGCGATCGCCGTCGACGATGGTCCATTCCTCTGGGAAACTCCATCCCTCGAAGCCGACCATCGAACGGTCGAGGAACGCAGTGATTTCGTCGCGTCCTTGCACCCGGCCCCAGGCCGGGTCGATGAAGACCGCATCCTCGGTGAACCACTCACCAATGGTTGACCACGGCGCTTCACCGGCTACACATAGTTCACGCTGTGCGACATAACGCCGGTATGACTCCAGCGCCGCCTGCTCGCGCTCGTTGGGCTCTGCCATCGTTTCCCCTATCTATTGGGTACCAAGATCAGAAGGTACTCAGCCTCAAATGCAGTGAGGCCGCAGCACCCACCAACACGGCTTCTACCTGCGATCTCCACCCGATCTCCATGGAACCTCCAAGCTTGCGAAATCGCGGATCGAGAGCATCGATCCATGCCAGAAATCCTCATCGCCTCAATGTCTCCCGCCGGCCACATCGGCCCACTGCTCAATGTCGCCCAGGGTCTCGTCGACCGCGGAGACCGCGTCACCGTTCTGACCGCAGCCGCGCATGCCCGCAAGATCCGGGCGATCGGAGCCATCCCCGCCCCGATACCCGCCGAGGCCGACTTCGATATGACGCGCCTCGATCTCGACCTGCCTGGCCGGGCTGAAACATCCGGCATCAAGAGAGTCAGCTTCGACATCACGCGAATCTTCGTGGCGCCGATGCCGCTGCAGACACGTGCGCTGTCGGAATTGATGGCGCAGACGCGGTTCGACGCGATCCTCACCGACGCCGGCTTCTTCGGGATCCTGCCGTTCCTCCTCGGTGATCGCGCGGCCTGCCCGCCGGTGCTGACCTACGCCACGACGCCGCTGATGCTGAGCAGTCGCGACACCGCCCCCTTCGGCCTGGGCATGGCCCCATCGTCTACTGCGCTCGGGCGGCTGCGTAACCGGGCCTTGACCCTGCTGTCGCACAACGTCTTATTGCGCGATTCGCACAACGCGGCCAATCTCCAGCTTGATCGACTGAACAGTCGCCAGCTGCCGACGTTTGTGCTCGACTCCAGCGTGCTTGCAGACCGTTTCATCGCCCCGACGGTGCCCGAATTCGACTACCCCCGAAGTGATCTGCCGGCGAATGTCCGTTTCGTCGGCGCTGTGCACCCAAGTCCATCACGCGGATTCCGTCGTCCACCCTGGTGGTCGGAACTCGACGGCGGCCGCCCCGTCGTTCACGTCACGCAGGGCACGATCGACAACGCCGACCTCGGCCGGCTGGTCGAGCCCACCATCGACGCGCTCGGCGGTGAGGACGTCGTCGTCGTGGCTACCACCGGCGGTCGTCCCGTTTCCCAGCTGAAAACTCCGCTACCGCTGAATACCTATGTCGCCGAACATATCCCGCATGACATCCTGCTGCCCAAGGTCGATGTCATGGTCACCAACGGCGGGTTCGGCGCGGTGCAGCGGGCGTTGTCAATGGGTGTTCCGCTCGTGGTGGCGGGCAACACCGAGGACAAACCCGAAGTCGCTGCGCGCGTCGCCTGGGCCGGTGCGGGCGTAAACCTCAAGACCGGTACGCCGAGCGCGGGTGCCGTCCGCGCCGCGGTGCGCAAGGTGCTCGGCGACGGACGCTATCTACGCTGCGCACGCGAACTCGAAGTGGCCTTCGCCCGGCGTAACGGTGTGGCCGAGATCGCCGCACTTGTCGACGAGGTCATCGCAGAGCGTGCGGCGGTGAACCGACGAGCTCGTGTACCGACCCGTTCGGCCGACCGCCGATGCCTGCACGATGGGTCGAACGCACCGGATCGCGTAGTCGGATACGCGTGCCCCTGTCAAACATCCGGATCACGGTGGAGCCATGGTTGAACAGCTGCAGTACGTCGCGATAGTGGGCTATCTTGCGTGGTGCTTGATCAGGTCACTATCAGCACGCGCTGGTGAGAAGAACTAGGCGCTCTTTTCCCGACGCTCATTGCGCGGGGGCTTGCGCGGAACGATCGTCGGAAGCACGTTGTCTTCGACGGTCTCCCTGGTGACGACCACCTTGGCGACGTCGTCGCGGCTGGGGATGTCGTACATCACCGGCAGCAGGACCTCTTCCATGATGGCGCGCAGTCCGCGGGCGCCGGTGCCACGGTGGATGGCCTGATCAGCGATCGCCTCCAGCGCGGCTTCCTCGAACTCGAGCTCGACGCCGTCCATCTCGAATAGCCGTGTGTACTGCTTGACAAGAGCGTTCTTCGGCTCGGACAGGATCGTGACGAGCGATTCCTTGTCGAGGTTCGTCACCGAGGCGACGACGGGCAACCGGCCGATGAACTCCGGGATCAACCCGAACTTGATCAGGTCCTCGGGCATGACCTCGGCGAAGTGGTCCTGGGTGTCGATCTCGGCCTTGGAGTGCACCTCGGCGCCGAAGCCCAGACCGCGCTTGCCGACGCGATCGGAGACGATCTTCTCCAGCCCGGCAAACGCGCCGGCCACGATGAACAGCACGTTGGTGGTGTCGATCTGGATGAACTCCTGATGCGGATGCTTGCGACCGCCCTGCGGGGGCACCGACGCCTGGGTGCCCTCCAGGATCTTCAGCAGCGCCTGCTGCACACCCTCACCGGAGACGTCGCGGGTGATCGACGGGTTCTCGCTCTTGCGGGCGATCTTGTCGACCTCGTCGATGTAGATGATGCCGGTCTCGGCGCGCTTGACGTCATAGTCGGCGGCCTGGATCAGCTTGAGCAAAATGTTCTCGACGTCCTCGCCGACATAACCTGCCTCCGTCAGCGCGGTGGCGTCGGCGATTGCGAACGGAACGTTCAGCATCTTCGCCAGCGTCTGCGCGAGGTAGGTCTTACCGCAGCCGGTGGGACCCAGCATCAGGATGTTGGACTTGGACAACTCGACCGGCTCGGCGCGCGAATCGCGCATCTTCTCGCCGGCCTGGATTCGCTTGTAATGGTTGTAGACGGCCACGGCCAGCGTGCGCTTGGCGGTGTCTTGGCCGATGACGTATCCCTCGAGAAACTCCCGGATCTCCGCCGGCTTTGGCAGCTCGTCGAGTTTTACGTCGTCGGCGTCGGCGAGTTCCTCTTCGATGATCTCGTTGCACAGGTCAATGCATTCATCGCAGATATATACGCCCGGGCCCGCGATGAGCTTTTTGACCTGCTTTTGACTCTTTCCGCAGAACGAGCACTTCAGCAGGTCACCGCCGTCTCCAATGCGCGCCATGTGGTGAGGTCCTACTTTCCTGTTCGCAAAAGATATTGAATCAGTTCACTCGAGTCCCGCTGGGTGCTGGATCCGACGCTACCCGCTTGTTCCGGCGGGCGGCGACCGATAAAGCCGAATCGCGTGGTTGGTATTCGTTTGTGTGCGCAGAACATATCGCCTTACAACCCCCATTGCCCCCCGGAACGCGCTGCCGCGTCCTGGCGTGTCGCCCCCGTTACCGCTTCGGGAGCCACCCGCAACCAAAGTACCCGCCGATCGTCAAACACGCGCGGCCCAATGTTCGCACCACGGCGCCCAGACGGACCTATCGACGACCCGGTCCGACCGGTCCCGGGCCCACGGGGCCCGGGCCCACGGGGCCTGGCCCCACGGGACCCACCCCCACCGGACCGACGACACCGCCGACGCCGACGGGACCGACGGGTCCGACAACCGGGTTCGGGGGGTTCACATAAACCGTCGCGTCGACAGGCACGCAAATCAGTGTGTACACGTCCCAGTACATCCCGTAGGGGCACGGCGGAGGCGGTGGTGGTTGGGCACTGCTGACTGCGGATGATCCGAACTGCACCAACACCCCGGAACCAGCCAATGCCAGCGCTGCGACACCCAGCCGTACGCCTCTCATCATGGCCGCCCTCCCCGATTGCCGTGCCCGTCAATGTCGACAGCTTGCCACGCACAACGGTTCTGTTGACGACGTTCGGCGGCATTGCCGGACCCGGGGGTCTCTGCCAACGGGTCAGGTCAGGCAGTCTGCGCGGAGAGCTTGCGGTACTCAAGGACGGTGTCGATCACGCCGTACTCCTTGGCCTCCTCGGCCGTCAGAATCTTGTCGCGATCGGTGTCCTTACGGATCTGCGCGGCGTCCTTGCCGGTGTGATGGGCCAGCGTGGTCTCCATCAGCGTGCGCATCCGCTCGATCTCCTTGGCCTGGATCTCCAGGTCGGAGAACTGGCCCTGGATGACGCCGGACAGCGCGGGCTGGTGGATCAGGATGCGGGCGTTGGGCAGCGCGAGCCGCTTACCGGGGCTGCCCGCGGCGAGCAGCACGGCGGCGGCCGACGCGGCCTGGCCGAGGCAGACGGTCTGGATGTCGGCGCGGACGTACTGCATGGTGTCGTAGATCGCCATCAGCGACGTGAACGAGCCACCCGGCGAGTTGATGTACATGGTGATGTCGCGGTCGGGATCAAGCGACTCGAGCACCAGCAGCTGGGCCATGATGTCGTTCGCCGATGCATCGTCGACCTGCACGCCGAGGAAGATGATGCGCTCCTCGAACAGCTTGTTGTACGGGTTGGATTCCTTGACGCCGAAGCTCGAATGCTCGATGAACGAGGGCAGGATGTAGCGGGCCTGCGGCGCCAGACGGGGGTCAGCCTGAGGATGGGTGTGGTCGGTCATTTGTCTAGTCCTGCTGTCGGGCCAGAACCATTGAGATTGGCGCTGGTGATGATGTGGTCGACGAAGCCGTATTCGAGGGCCTCTTGCGCGGTGAACCAGCGGTCGCGGTCGGAGTCGGCCTCGATGCGCTCGAGGGTCTGCCCGGTGAACTCGGCGTTCAACCGGAACATCTCCTTCTTGATGACCGCGAACTGCTCGGCCTGGATAGCGATGTCCGCGGCGCCGCCGGTGATGCCGCCAAGAGGCTGGTGCATCAGGATCCTGGCGTGCGGGAGCGCGTAGCGCTTGCCCTTGGTGCCTGCGGCCAGCAGGAACTCCCCCATCGAAGCGGCCATGCCCATCGCGTAGGTGGCGACGTCGCATGGTGCCAGGACCATGGTGTCGTAGATCGCCATTCCGGCGCTGATCGATCCGCCTGGCGAGTTGATGTAGAGATGAATGTCCTTGGTGGGGTCTTCGGCGGACAGCAGCAGAATCTGCGCGCACAGTCTGTTGGCGATGTCGTCGTCCACCTGTGATCCCAGGAAGATGATGCGCTCGGACAGCAACCGCTCATAGACAGAGTCGACGAGGTTGAGCCCGGGCGATCCACCACGCATGTCAGTCACGACTGGATACCTGCTTTCTTTCAAAGTCCTAACACTCACCGACACTAACCAACCTGCGCCAGCGCGCACTCCCGGGACGGGCTGCGTTCGCTCACAGCGTCACTTCGCGTCGGCAGTTTCCTCATCTTCAGAGGCATCGGCTGCGGCGTCAGCGGCTTCAGGGGTTTCGTCCGCCTCGGGGGTCGCGGCCTCTGCACCCGTCCGTCCGAAGAACTCCGAGGTGTTCACCACCTCGCCCTTCGAATCGGTGACGGTCGCATCCTCTACGACCTGCGCCACGGCCAGCCCGCGGCGCACGTCGGCGAACAACGCGGCCAACTGGTTGTTCTCCTGCAATGTGGCCAGCAGTTGCTGCGGCTCCATGCCGTATTGCTGCGACATCATGACCAGGCGCTGGGTGATGTCGTTCTGACCGACCTGGATGTCGAGCTTGTCGGCGATCGCGTCCACCAGCAGCTGGGTCCTGACGGCCTTTTCCGCGTTGGCGCGGTTGTCGGTGTCGAACTGCTCGCGGCTGCTGCCCTGAGCTTCGAGCGCCTCGGCGAACCGCTCCTCGTCGTGGTCCAGGCTGTGGATCGCGTTGTGCAGCGCCTCATCCACCTGGCCCTGCACGATGTTCTCCGGCAGCGGCACGTCGACCTGCTCGAGCAGCGTCTCGAGCACCTTGTCCCGGATCAGCTCGGCCTGCTGGATGCGCTTGTGCTGGCCGACCTGCTCGGTGAGGCTGTTCTTGAGCTCGTCGATGGTGTCGAATTCGCTTGCCAGTTGCGCGAATTCGTCGTCGGGCTGCGGGTAGCTCGCGTTCTTTCACCGATTGCACGGTGACGGTGACCTGAGCGTCCTCGTCAGCATGCTCGCCTGCGACCAGTTTGGTGGTGAAGACGCGGGTCTCGCCCTCCTTGAGGCCGATGATCGCTTCGTCGAGGCCCTCGATCAGCTGTCCCGATCCAACCTCGTGCGACAGTCCCTCGGTCTTGGCCTCGGGCAGATCTTCACCGTTGACGGTGGCAGACAGATCGATGGAGACGAAGTCGCCGTCCTGGGCGGCGCGGTCCACACCGGTCAGCGTTCCGAACCGCGCGCGCAGGTTCTGCAACTCGGTGTCGACCTCGTCGTCGCTCACCTCGATGGCGTCGACGGTGACCTTCAGCGCGTCGAGGTCGGGGAGCTCGATCTCGGGGCGGATGTCGACCTCGGCGGTGAACTCGAGGTCCTCGCCGTACTCCTTCTTGGTGACCTCGATGTCGGGCTGCCCGATCGGACGCAGGTCCGAGGTCGTCACCGCCTCGCTGTAGCGGCCGGGCACGGCGTCGCTGACGACCTGGTCCAGCATGGCCTCGCGGCCGAAGCGGGCCTCGAGCAGCTTGCGCGGCGCCTTGCCTGGCCGGAAGCCGGGCAGCCGCACCTGGCTGGCCAACGCTTTGAAGGCCTTGTCGAACTCGGGCTCGAGTTCAGTGAAGGGCACCTCCACGTTGATGCGAACCCTCGTCGGGCTCAACTTCTCGACGGTGCTCTTCACGCTCGTGCTCCTCATAATTCTGGGTGGTTCTGGGTCTCGGTGCGGGTGCAGTCGGGGTGACAGGATTTGAACCTGCGGCCTTCCGCTCCCAAAGCGGATGCGCTACCAAGCTGCGCTACACCCCGCGCCGTTGTGGCCGTCTCCAAAACACAGAACGACCACGCGAGATACTACGGCCTGGACGCGCGATGCCTTCAATTGGATGATTCGGTTGGCGCCGGTACAGTCTGCTGGTGCAACATCCGCGGGCGTAGCTCAATGGTAGAGCCCTAGTCTTCCAAACTAGCTACGCGGGTTCGATTCCCGTCGCCCGCTCCACACCGACCAGCGCAAGCCTGGTAGGCAGCCTGTTCGGCCGTCCCCGTCGCCTAACCCGACACCGGCACAATTCGATTCGGGGCAGGGTGCACGCCGGGGTCTAGTGGTCCGTCTCAGTCTTTGCTGACTGATTGTTCGCGTTTGGCGCGCGCTGAACTTCGGCGAGGGATCGGCGCTGTTCGCGAGTCGCTCGGGAACGCTACGGATGATGTTGGGCGGACTCGGGATGTTGCGGATGTTGGGCGGACTCGGGATGTTGCGGATGTTGGGCAGGATGTTGGGTTGGTGTGTCGGCCGACCCCACGGCGAGGTCATTGGGTTCAAAGGCACAGCCACCCTCGATCGCCGGGCTGGTATCGCAACTTGCGATCACAGTCGTAGACGGCTCGCCGACGCTAGGTGGCCCGACGAGAAGAACACCGATGAGGCTGGCCCCCACCACGGCCAAACCCGCCACTACAGGCGGACGGACGATAAAAGGCACGACACTCGCAATCTGCCCAATAACGGACGTTGGTACCAGTGCGGGTTTGACCCCGTTTGGCCCACAGGATAGCCGCGGTCCATCCGTCCGGTCTAAAACGAGCAGTTACCCGAAACTGAGATTCGACTATCGTCGCTGGATAGAGACTGCAGTGCAGTTCGAACGGAACCGCGTCACCTGCGCCGATACGAACGTGGGTTCGGTCCGGGAAAATCGTCCTTCAAACTAGCTTCGCGGGTTCGATTCCCGTCGCCCGCTCCACACGGACCAGCGCAGACGCTGGCGAACAGGCGTTCGACCTGCTCGGGGTCCCGTATCGGTCCCGTCGTTGAAGACACGACTCGCGCTATGTGCCCTACTTCCACTGAAGCCAAGGGTCGCTGAGAATGTTGCTGAACGAGGCTCCTACGAAAATGACCGACTCTTCCCGTCGATCAATTCGTGAATTCCGCTAAGCGGCAGGCAGGGTCACCGTGAAGACCGCACCCCGGCCGGGTTCCGACGTCACGGCGATGTCCCCACCGTGTGCCTGGACGATCTCCCTGACGAGTGCCAGCCCGATGCCGTGCGGTTCGCGCAGCCGGCCGCCGCTGTGTTCGCCGCCGTGGGAGAACCGGTCGAATAGCGTCACCATGGTCTGCGCATCGATGCCCACGCCGTCATCGGCGACCGCGGCGGTGACCAGTTCGCCGTCGCGTGCCACCCGGACGTCGACGGTTCCGCCGTCACCCAGATGGGCGAGCGCGTTGTCGACGAGCGAGGTCAGGGCCCGCCGCAGTGCGGTTCTGGACCCCAGCACCTCGAATCTCGTGTCCCCGGCCGCGCTATCGGTGTCGAACTGGGTTGTGTCGAACTGGATTGTGCCACCACGTGTTTCGGCGTAGGGCGCCATGCTGTCGCGGACCGCTGCCGCGACAGCCGCGAGATCGACGCGATCCCGCGGGGATGCGCTGCCCGCCGTCATGGTGGCCGAGGCGAGCAGGTCCTCGACCACCTCGCCGAGAGCTCTGGTGTCGGCCACCAGTTCGTCGGCATCGTGCCGCAGCGCCGACGGGTCATCGGTCTGCGCCCGGCGCGCGAGCAACTGCGCGCGGGTGTGCAGCACCGTCAGCGGCGCCCGCAACTCGTGCGACGCGTCGGCCACGAACCGGCGCTGCAGCGCCAGTGCCTTCGCCAGCGGGCGCACCGACCGGCGGGTGAACAACGCAACCACGGCGATCGAGGCCAGGATGCCCGCCAGTTCGGCGAGTCCGAGAGCCAGCAGCAACCGGTTGCGGCTGCTGTGGAACGGCGCCATGTCGAGCATCGCGACGACACGCCCCTCGGGCCGGTCGGCCACCAGCGCCCTGAATTCCTCACCGCCGGCCTCCAGTTCCGTGAAACCGGCCGGTCTGGACAACAATTCGACGCCGCCCTCGCCGCCGTCGCTGGTCGATACCCGCCCGTTGTCGTCGCGGAACACCAACTCCATGCCCGGGGGCGGGTCGTTGACGTCGTCTGCGGTGGCGGCGACCGACTCGAGTTGGGCATTGATCTGGCGGTTCTGCACCCGCACGTCGACGGCGAACACGACGCCGCCGACCACCAGCAGCACCAGCGCCAGCGCCGCCGACGCCTGCACCGCGGCGACCCGGCCGGCGCGCTTGACGACGCTGAGATCACCGGCCGGCAGGGGCGGTTCGTGGTCGCCGCGCGAGACTCGCAACCGGGCTCTCACTCGAGCCCGAACCGGTAGCCGGTCCGATGCACGGTGCGTACCACCTGCTTGCCCAGCTTCCGCCGCAGATAGTGCACGTACGCATCGACCGCGCCGGGCGTCTCCGCGCCGTCGAACACCGACTCCAGCAGTTGCCCGCGACTGAACACCAGCCGCGGCGCACCCATCAGCGTTGCCAGCAGCGCGCACTCCCGCGCGGAAAGCTCCACCTCGGCGCCGGCCGGGGTGGCACCGGACACCCGCCGGGTGACCCGGTCGAGCCGCAGCCCTCCCGCGCAGACGAGACTGCCCGTGCCGTCGGTGCGCCGCAGCAACGCCCGCACCCGGGCCAGCAATTCGGGCACCTCGAACGGTTTGACCAGGTAATCCTGCGCCCCGGCATCCAGACCCTCCACCCGGTCGTCGACGGAACCGCGCGCGGTCAGCAGCAGGGCCGGCGCCGTGACGCCGCGTGCCCGCAGCAACGCGACCAGATCGGAGCCGTCCATCACGGGCAGCCCCCGGTCGACGATCAGGGCGTCGAAGGTGCCGGTGAGCCCGAGATGAAGACCTTGCTGGCCGTCGTAGGCAACCGTCACGCGATACCCCTGCTCGGCGAACAGCTCGACGAGCAGCCCGCCCAGGGCCCGGTCGTCCTCCACCACCAGCAGCGCGGGTCCGGACCTCGGCGTGGACACGTAGCGAGGGTCCCACGCCGGTGCGCCGGGAACCACCGAGATCGCCGCTTCAGTCCCCGGCATCCTGCCGGATCAGCGACAACGCGCGCCGTGGACAGCGTTTGACGGCGGCGACGGCGTAGGTCTGCGCCCGGGGCGCAACCAGCGGTTCGCGTGAGCCGTCGCGAACCAGCGGGTAACCCCACTCGTCGCGGTCGAACACCCCGGGCAGTAGTTCGGCGCAGAGTCCGCGGCCGTCGCACCGTGTCCAGTCGATGTGCACGCGGAAACGGGCATCCGGGTGGGCTGTCATCGCGTCATCCTCGTTCCGGTGTCGTGGCGGGCCCGATCCCGGGCACCTGCGCCAGTGCGGCCTCGCATCGTCGGCGGCGGTGGTGCTCGATATCGGGAGCGAAGACCTCGAGCGCGCTGCGGACCAGGCGTGCGGTTCCGTCCGGGTGTCGGCACGCTCCGCGGCCGTCGACGAGACCGACCGTCCGCCGCACCTCGTCGAGGAGGCGATCGTCGACGCTGCCGTAGGCGAGCTGGTCGAGCAGCTGGGCGAGGCGGGGCAGACCGTTGAGGCAGGGGCCGCATTGGCGGGCGCTCTGCTCGGCGAGGTACCCGACGACGTTCGCGGTGCGGGCGAGCCCACATTCGTTGCGCGCCAAGGCATGGACGATGCCCGCGCCCGGGCTGGCGCCGAAGGGGGCCAGGGCCGCGCGCGACAACCCGACACCGCCCAAGGCGCTGGCCGAGATCCAGGTGCCGTGATAGCCACCGAGGAGCACCGCCCGCACGCCGCGGGGATCGGTACCACCGCCGAGTGTGAGCACGTCGGTCAGCAGGGTGCCGGTGGGTGACCTCCACCACGCAGCGATCGTGGACGGCGCCGGACAGCGTGACCAGCATGCTGCCGGGTCCGGACGGGTCGCCCACCGATCGGAACCACCGCGCCCCGTACCGGGCGATCAACCCGATGTGGGCCAGGGTCTCGACGTTGTTGACCAATGTCGGCCGCCCCCGGACCCCGGATACCGCGGTGAGCACCGTCCGGTCGCGGGGCAGCGCGGGACCGCCCTCGACCCGGCGTACGAGCGCGGATTCCTCGCCCGCGACGAAGGAGTCGGGAGCCTCGACGAGGCGGATCGGGTGGCGATCGATGCCCGAGGCCCGACGCTCCTCGATCGCATCCGACACCGCGGGCATCAGCTGCGACGGCAGATACGCATAGACCGTGTCGGCGCCGATGGCGGCAGCGGCGGCGGCCAAGCCGTCGAGCACCAGATGCGGGGCGTGGGTGAGCAGCCTGGCGTCCTTACGGCTCAGCGGCTCGCCCTCGGCGCCGTTGGCGACGACGACAGGCCGGCGGCCGGTGACCGCGGCCATCTTCGCGCCGGTGGGGAACCCGCCGCCGCCGCGTCCGCGCAGCCCGGCCTGATCGAGCGCGGGGATCAACTCGGGTCCCAGTCGTCGGGGCAGCGGCCCGAAGCGCTGGTGGTGTGCGGTCAGCGTGGGCCCGTCCGCGGCGAACAGGCGCGGGACGGCCGGTGCGGTGTCCGGGTGGGTGGTCATCGCGTCGTCGCTGGTGTCCGGGTTCGTGCGTACTCGACGAAGTCGGCCCGCAGCCGCAACATCACTGAGATCGCCACCAGCAGAGCGCAACTCGCGGCGAACAACTGGAACCATCGATGTCCGGTATCGGTTCCGTTGCCCAGCCCGTGCGCGAGTGCGACCGGCCACAGCAGATAGGTCGCCCAGTGCACGGCGCGGAACGTCCGCACGCCGATGCGGTGCCGCAGCACCCCGGTGATGATGACCACAACCAGGATGTCGAAGGCCAGCGTCCCCAACCCCTGCCACACCGGCCGGTATGCGCCCACGAAAGGTACGACGAAGTCGACGAGACGCAGCTGTGCGTACGGGTCGAAGAACAGCAACACCATGTGTGCAGCGACCAGCAGGGTGCCGGCCAGCGCGGCGAAGCGGTGGACATCGGCGACGGCGAAGCGCGGCAACGCCGGCAGCGGGCGGCCCGACCGCGTCGCGATGCCGAGTGCAACCGACAACGTCAGGAAGCCGAGGGCGGTGATTCCGGTGCCACGCCCCACCATCCACAGAGCCTGGTCGATCATCGCCGGTCACCGGGTCGCGCCCAGGGCCATCGGCCGACGGTGTGGACGCCGCGGTCGCCGTCGACCAGGCGGGCCGAGATGCCGAGGGAGTCGATCCAATCCAGTGCGCGCCAGCCGCGGACGACGGCGGCGGTGCTGACCGTGTTCGCCGCGAAGCAGGTGTCGGCGGCCACGCTGACGGTGCGCCACACCGGAGCGGCCGGCCTGCGGGTGTGCGGGTCCACGATGTGATGCACCACCGTGCCACCGCGCGCCCATCGACGTCGAACGGTGCTCGAGGTCGCCAGCGCCGCCCCGGCGGGCAGGGTGATCGCAGCCGCCGGGTCGTCGTCGTGGTCGTGGACGAGCACCTGCCATCCGTCACGCGGCGCCGGGCCGGCCGTCGCGATGTCACCGCCGAGGCTGACGAGCACACCGGTACCGGTGACGGTGTGCACGCGCCGGGCGCACCGGTCCGCGGCCACCGCCTTCGCCGTCGCGCCGAGGTCGAGCAGCACCCCCGGCGGCACTGTGACGATCCGCGCGTGCAGCCCGACCATCGACCATGAGGCCGGAATCATCATCGACGCGGCGCGTGGCCCTGTGGGATCCAGGGCGCCGAAATCCCTGTCGTAGCCGAGCGCGACCATGGCGTCACCGACCGTGGGGTCGACGTCACCGTCGGTCATGCGGGCCGCCGCCAGCGCGGCGTCGAGCAGTTCGGCCAGCAACGCGCTCACCGGGGTCGGCCGACCCGCCGAGGCGGCGAGGGCGATGATCTCGGAGTCGGGCCGGAAACGGGAGGCCGCCCTCTCGACGTCCCGCAGTTCGGCGTCGACCTCCACCCGCGCATCGGCGAGGCGGTCGGGATCGGTCACCGCGAGCGCCATGTCGGTGCTCCACTGCTGCCACTCGGCGCAGGCGGGTGGCGCATCGCAGCGCCTGTGGACTGCGGGGGTGTTCATGATCCGCGGGACCTGACGATCGGCGGCGAATAGCTCGGCGCCGCCACGGTCGTCGGGGTGATCCGGTGATAGCGCGTGGTCGGTGAGGGCGCAGGCCGCGCCGCCGCCGGAGCGTCCACGGTGGTGGGCACCTGCGCGACGGTGGTCTCGGGGCTGTACTCGGGTGTGTAGTCAGGCGTGTAGTCGGAGGTCTCCCCGGACTCCGGTTCCTGCTCGACGGCCGGCATCGGCGGTGGTGGCGGGTCGACCGTGGTGGTCACCGCCTCAGGGGCGGGCGCGACCGGCGGCAGGGCGCCGAGACCGGGATCCGGGGGAGCGAGTTCGACGACACCGGCAGGGCTGGGCGCCGGCGGGGCCTTGACGGTGTCGGTGTAGGCGAGCACCGAGGAGCCCGCGACGCCGACGATGCCGATGCCGGTCAGCGCCCACGAGGCGGCCGCTGCGCGGCGGAAGCCCGCACGAGGTGAGTCCATGTCCGCCGATGCTGGCAGTCGTTTCTTACAGCGCTTGAAGATCTGACGGCGGCAGGGCGATTCTCACTCTCCGTCGCCCGCTCCACACGGACCAGCGCAAGGGTTGTCGAACAGCGTTTCGCCGGGTCGCGCGTTACCTGCTTGGTACTTGGTACCCCGAGAGGGGGCGCGACGGAGGTCCCCTCGCTCCCGGCCAGATGGCCGATTCTGCAAGTCAACCCCGGCTGCGCAAGCGCGCTGCTTCTGCCAAGTAAAGACCAGCGAGTCAATCACTTTCGGCGGTGGATGTGACCCCGCCACGTGCGGAGCGACGATCTGGTCGGGCGCAACCCCGGACCAACCCGGCACCGATCAATACCGAAGGGACATGCAGCAACTCGGTCTGCCAGTGAACTTCCCCGCAGGCTGCCCGCCGGCCGGGTAAGCCCCCGCGCCGAGCCCGATGTTCGGGCATCCGGGAGAATCTGGCCCGCTGGAGAGTATTGGTGTGGTGAGGTGCGCTATCGCGTGCACCCGGCGATCAATCCTTCGTAGCCTTGGCCGCGATATAGCTTCGCCACGAAGCGAAGTCGGTGATCTCGAGTTCACCCTCGACGATGTACGGCTCGCCGAGCACGCCCAAGACCTGCGTTCCGTCCGCAAGTTCAACCTTCCCCACGGCCAGGCCGGGCGGTTCGGACTCGAGGATTTCCACCACCCCGGCGCCAGGAACGTCCCACAGCTCCAATTGCACTGCTGCTCCGCCGTTCGTCATTCGGAGCATGGCCGGGTGGCGGTCACCGACCGTCCACAGCCGGTAGCAGGGAGCGGTGCGCTCCTCGCGCACGAAAACCGCACCGGCGCGCAGCATGTTGGCGTTCAGTTCGAGACCTCGCATGAGCGTGCCGTTCACCGCCAGACGCGTAAATCCATTGTCAGTCATGGGATCTCCAATCCTTCACTAACGAATCCACGACACAGCCAAGTGATGCGGATTCTCACTTTCCCGGGTCGAGCTTCGTTACCACTGAAGGCTTCAGCGAAGGGACCACTGCAGGCCCTCAGCGGTAGCGAAACAACGAATGACTAGCCAACGGTGGCCAGTCGCGGCGCGCTTCCCATGACATCGAAGGCTTGCAACAGCGCGGCGCTGGGGGCGTGCGCCCCGAAAACCCCGCCCTGCATGGTGATCATGTTGAGCGCGGCAACGTGGTTGGCGGGGTCGGTGGCCGCTGTGCAGTCGGAGAGGACCAGGCATTCGTAGCCGCGGTCATTGGCGTCCCGCATCGTCGTGTGCACGCACACGTCGGTGGTGATCCCGGTGAAGATGATGTGCGTGATGCCATGGAGTCGAAGGATCATGTCGAGATCGGTGGCATAGAAGCTGCCCTTGCCAGGCTTGTCGATCACCGGTTCGCCGGGCAGCGGCGCCATCTCTTCGACGATTTCCCAGCCGGGTTCGCCACAGGTGAGAATCCGGCCCGCCGGACCGCGTGATCCGATTTCAGCGCCGATCTGCGCCGAGCGCCATCTCTTGTTCGCGGGCAGATCCGACAGGTCGGGGCGATGACCTTCGCGAGTGTGCAGGATCAACAGCCCAGTGTCGCGGGCGGCGTGCAGCACCTTCTGCGCTGCGGCCAACGGCGCGCGGGTCAATGACAGGTCGTAGCCCATCATCTCGACGTATCCGCCCTTCCCGCAGAAGTCGACCTGCCAGTCGATGTTGATCAAAGCCGTTCGGTCCCTTGGGATATCGCCGTCATAGGGCCACACGTACGGATTCGCCTGCACGGTCGCGGGTTGGTGCATTTCGTTGCTCATCATGAAACTCCTTTGTATCGACAGTTTCACCGGCACGAGACGCCAGCTGCGTGATGCCGGTCGCAATTTCTTTTCCTACGCTCTATCAGTCTATGTCCGTAACCTGGAAGGTCGCCGAGCAAAGCCTGGGCGCTTCCTGTGAACTTGCCGTGAAACGTTTCCGATTGCGCGATGGCCGACAGTTCGGCCGATAACGGCATCCCCAGAGACCGCCCAGCACCTCCGTGGTTTCGCCATCGAATACGGATGACGAAATCGGCTGGCGCGGTGAGACTCTGGGGCCTCCGCACGGCGTCGCGAGGTGAGTAGGTCAGTGTCGCGTTCAAAGCGCCAACGGATCCATCGCCGAGATCACCCCGTTGACGAACGGTGTCGTGACGCGGCGCTAGCCCAGCGCTGAGGCGAAGAAGTCGCGCAATGCTGTCCAATGGCGGTGCGCGGCCTCGGCGTTGTAGCCGGGGTTGTCCGGCACCGCGAACCCGTGCCCTGCGGGATAGGTATCAATCCGATGCTCGACGCCCGCCGCAAGCAATGCGTCCCGAAGGGCTTGGGCCTGTTCGGGAGGGAAAAGCTCATCACCCTCGGCAGCGGCTACGTACACCTCGGCCAGCATGCGACCGGCCAGTAAGTGCGGACTTTCGGGCCTGCCCGACGCAAGCTGACTTCCGTGAATGGATGCGACAGCCGCGACACGGCCAGGAGTTCGCCCAGCCACGGTCAGCGATATGCGTCCACCCCGACAGTATCCGCAGAGACCAAACGTGCCGCCGCGCACTTCCGCCCGCTTGTCGAGATAGTCAAAGTACGCGCGCGCGTCACTTTCCATCATCGCGACGGTGATGGCATCGCCCAGCGCCATCATCCGCGCCCGCTCGTCGGGGTCGGTGAACGCAGCGGGCAGGGAAAACGCCACATGGTCTGCATGCCGGTAATACAAGTCGGGCAGCAGCACCGCGTAACCGAAGCCGGCCAACGTGCGCGCCATGTCCGCAAACGTAGGTCGAGTACCAGCGACGTCGGGAAACATGACAATGCAGCGCAGCGGGTCTGTGTGGTGGGGAGCGAACAATGTCACCGGACAAAGGCCATCGGCGGTAATCACGCTGTCCGTAATCTCGCGCACAGCACAGTTTGTACTACGGTCCGTTCCAACGGCGTAACTAACGCGAATCAACTGGCTGTTTTCGGGCTGTCGTGCTTGGCGCCGTGATCGACGTCTACCTGGCGCATCCACGTCGACAAGTTCACCGGGCGTGTGTTTGGAACGACGTGTTCGGGTACTGCGCAGCACAAGTCGCGCGTCGAGCGAATGTTTCACTTGCGAACTTCATGCAGCACGTGCCCTGCGAGATCGCACGGAAATCAACAAAGGATCCGTAAAGCGCGGTACGACCTTGTTGCGCGCCCTAATGTCGTATCAGTGAGCCACACACGAGGAAAAGGGTGACGAATATGGGGGCTCTGCCGGTTCTTGCTCGCCGACTGATCACCGTCGGGGGATTCGCGGTGGCGATCGCTGCCCCAACTGGCGTCGTTGTCGCCGCCACCCCGGCCAGTCCCCCCGCTCACCTGGCACAATGTAACGGCGGCGAGGAACCGGACGCCTTCACAACCACCTGTGTTCCGTTCATCACGCCGACTACACCTGGTACGTCCGCCATGGCCACCAGTACCGCAACATGTCCCGCCGGGGTCAGCGGTACAGAATGTGGAACCCAGGGCCGCGGTACCGCTGCCACGAACCCCCAAGCAGCTGAGGCGGAACGGATGGCCGCGGGAACCGAGCAGATCGGCCAGGATGTTGCGGAGGCGGCAGGCGGTTTGGGCGCGTGACAGTGCCCGCCGTCCACGATCGGTGAGACAGACACGCGACTTTCCGATCGCCGGCCGACGCGTCAGTTGCTGCACCGAACTGAACTAACGGCGATCAGTACTGCCAGTGGCGCCTCGATGTGTTCCCCAGGTCATCGCTCCAGCGGCGTTGGTGTGGGCGCGGCCGAGCGCGCACACCACATCGACGCGCGTTGCCGCGCGTCATTCGGCGGGCGTCTTCTGGATCGCGACCACGGTGACGTCGTCGAGTGCAGCACCTGCCTCGGTTAGGGCACGCGCTTGACGGCACAGTTCGACGGGGTCGGTGTTTTTGGCGACGAACTTCAACGCAGGACGGACATCGGAGCCATCACCGACCAGATCCAGCACACCGTCGGAGGCGATGACGAGCGTTTCTCCGTCTTCGAGCGTCACATCATGCGATACCCACTTCTCGTCCAGCAGCACGCCGAGCGGCAGACCCTCGCCCGACAACGGTTCGACGACACCGGTTTTCCGAACGATGACGGCGAGACCATGGCCGGCGTCGACGTAGCGCACTGTTCCCGTGGCGATATCCAGTCGCGCATGAAACAGCGTGACGAAGGTTTCGGTGCTGGCGAGATCCTCGGACAGTTGCGCCGACACGGAGTTCACCGCATCGGCGAGGTCGGCCCCGTGATCGATCTCGTCGATCGCCTGTGACGCCGCGCGAAGCGCCGATCGCACGCCTGCGGTCAGGATCGCCGCGCCGAGGCCCTTTCCCATCACGTCGGCGACGGTGAAGATCACGCCGCGCTGCGAACTGTAATGGTCGTAAAAGTCGCCCCCGACCGCGAAGGCGGGTATGCACACCGCACACACTGTGTATCCCGGCAAATCGCCGAGGGGTCGCGGCAGCAGATGACTTTGCACCTGCACTGCACGATCCATCTCGTCGAACCGCTCCAGTTCCCGCTGGACCCAACCGGCCAACTCGCGAAACGTATCGATCTGCTCGCTGTCGAGCGCGCGCGGTTTGGAATCGTAGATGCAGAAGGTGCCGACGGGGTGACCACCAGGGCCGAACAGCGGGTAGCCGGCATAGAAGCGGACGCCACCTTCCGCCTTGATCGCGGGCAGTTCACAGAAATCGGGCTCCCGGCGCGCATCCTCGATTATCAGCGCCGGCTCAGCGACGTTCATGTATGTACGCGCGATGGTCGCCCGACAGATGGTCTGCTCGCGAGGCACTGTGCCGGCCAGGTCAAGACCGTCATTCTGTTTGAACCACTGGCAATCCCGATCGAGTAGCGATACCGCGGCCATCGGCACGCCGAACACCTGTCGCGCCATCCGGGTGATGCGAGCAAAACGCTCCTCGGGCCCCGAACCCAGCAAGTGCAGCTGGTCGACCGATCGCATCCGGGCGTCTTCGACCTCAGGAGCGAGCACGAAGCCTTCGCGGACGACCCCTTCTGTCATGCCGTCACGCCGCAGCTCTCGAACACCGCACTCCCCGTCGATCGATTCCGCATTTGGCGAAACGATATTTGGCAAACAAGGGCGGTGCATCCAATTACCAGAAATGGCAGTGACAGCGGCCGGCCGCCGGTGGTGTCGACCCGCCCGGTCTGCCGGATCCTAGGCGCGCGCACGCGCTGTGGTTGAGAATTCATCGGGATCGCGGACTCTCCTCGCGACGCAACACCCCGGAAGGTGACATGGCAGCGGAGAATCCGGAACGCACGGCAGTCGTCGTCGTCCATGGGATGGGCGAGAAACGCCCGATGGAGACGTTCGACGGTTTCGTGAGAACAGCACTGCACCCACACGACGGGAAATGGGACTACCAGCCGCGTCCGGCTGAAGTCACCGACACGTACGAAGCGCGCCGCTTGGCCGCGCCTGAGGACATTGAATTCTTCGAATACCACTGGCCATACCTGATGACCGCCGACAAGTACGCGGGCGTTGGGCCGACGGCGCTGCGGCTGTTTGTGCGTCGGCCAGGCAACGTCCCCGACGCCCTACTCGGGATCTGGCGCAGGGTCTGGACCCTGATTCTGGCTGCACTGATGGTGATCCCGATCCTGTTCGTCGCCGGATACGCGCTGAATTCGGATGTCCCGGCGTGGATCATCGGGTTGACCATCAGCGCGGTCGTATTGATCTTCTGGTTCGGGCTGTACCGCATGCTGGCGAAGGCGTTGGTGAACAAGACCACAAGGCCGTTGGTCGACTCCGCCCGTTATCTGGACCCCTCGCCGTACTCGTATGCGGCTCGCCGGGCCATTCGCGGCGGCCTGACCGACCTTCTCCGCGACCTTCACGAGAACGGGTACACCCGAATCGTCGTGGTGGCCCACGGCGTCGGCACGTATATCGCCTATGACGCGCTGATCCTGCTGTGGACGCAGACCCGCAAGCAGGGAAAGCACTGGTGTATAACCGATTTCGTCACAGTCGGAGCACCGTTGGCCCTCGCGGACCTCGTGTTGACGCGACCACCGTTGTCCAGCGGACTGAAGACGTCGGACGGCGCGCTGCGGCGTGAGCTGTTCGAGGGACTGCTGCGTCGCGGCGTCCTCGTCAGCAGCGTGGGCGAAGGACTCTTCGCGTCCACGCGGTGGACGAACTTGTGGTTTCCGGTGATTCGGGGCAGCCGATCCGGCGACTGGTTCGGCGGCGAGTTGGGCCCGTTGTTCGGTCCCGGCATCCGCGATATCGCGGTGAGCGGCAATGAGCCCGAACGGCTCAAGCGCGGATCGGCGCACGCCGAATACTTCAACCATCCCGACAAGGGCGCCGACGGCGACATCGCCTGGCACCTCCGCAAGACTCTCGCGCTGTAGATCTCCGCTCTGGGCGTAGTTCCGACGTCTTCGCGCCCCGATCTTGACTGTTTCCTGTAGGTACGCTGGACGCCATGAACGGCGTGCTGCTCGTCCTCGTTGTCCTGGTCGTCGTGGTTCTCGGCGTGGTCGTGTACGGGGCGATGAAGGCCTCCGATCGGCGCAACACCGCCTCACTGGAAGACGCGAAGGCCGACGCACGTCGCGCAATCGAACGTCTCGGCGGCCAGGTGATCAACCTGACCGGCACCGACGACGCATCCAAGCAAGCCCTTGCCGACGCGTCCGAGCGCTACACGGCCGCGGGTTCGCAGATCGAGCAGGCGACCACCGCCAAGCAGGCGCTGCTCGCCAAGGAGAGCGCCATGGAGGGCCTCTACTACACGCGGGCAGCCCGCGTGGCGATGGGCATGGACCCAGGACCGGAGCTGGAGACGTTGGCCGGTCAACGCACGGCGGGCAACGTGACCGAAGACCGACGAGTGAACTTCGAGGGACGCGAGATCGAGGCTTCGCCATCGCCCTCGGAGCGCACCCCTAACTACTATCCCGGCGGCCGGGTCGCCGGTCGTCCCGTCCCCGCGGGCTGGTATTCGGAGCCGTGGTGGAAGCCGGCGCTCGTCGCGGGCGCGTGGGGAATCGGGTCGGTGCTGCTGTTCGACGCGATGTTCTCGGGCATGCACGGCAGCGGATACGAGCAGGGCTTCGCCCAGGGCTATGACCAAGGCTTCGATCAGGGCGGCGATTACGGAGGCGATGGCGGCGGCGGGGATTACGGCGGCGCATGGCGGTTGGGGTGGCGGCGATTGGGGCGGCGGCGGCGATTTCGGAGGCGACTTCGGCGGCTTCTGAGCAGCAGACCAGCGTTGGTCGACTCTGCGGTGAGGCCGCGTTTTCGGCTGAATTCGCGCCCTGTACGCAGAGTCGATCGTCAGAGGATCACGTTTGGCAGGTCGGACACCAGAACAGGTTGCGGCCCTCGAGCACTGCCGTGCGGATCTGGGTGCCGCACACCCGGCACGGCTCCCCCGCCCGCCGGTACACGTAGGTCCGCGGCCGGCCGGGCCCATACGACGGCAATCCGTGGTCGTCCTCCGGGCGGACCACGATGATCTTGCCCCGTCGGAAGCCGACCTTCATCAGCTCGACGAGATCGGTCCACATCGCGCCGAATTCGCCCTCGTCGATATGCGTGCCCGGCCGATAAGGGTCGATGCGATGCCGGTAGAGCAGCTCGTTGCGGTACACATTGCCCACTCCGGCGATAACCGTCTGATCCATCAAAAGCGCACCGATAGCCCTGCGCGACTTGCGGATTCGCGCCCATGCCAGCGTGCTATCGGCGTCGCGGCGCAGCGGGTCGGGGCCCAGACGGGCCACGATATCGGCGATCTCGGGCTCGGAGATCACTTCGCACACCGTCGGTCCGCGTAGGTCGGTGCCGTATTCGGCGCCGATCATCCGCATGCGTACCTGACCGACGGCCAGGGGCATGGGAATCGGGACTTCGGTGAACGTGCCGTACAACCCGAGATGCACGTGCACGACGCGGCCGCCGTCGTAGTGGTGGAACAGATGCTTACCCCACGCACTGGCCTTCTTGAGGATGCGACCGTTGACAGCTGCCGCCCCGTCGGCGAATCGGCCCTGGGGGCTGGACACCATCACCGGCGCACGGCCGAAACGGCGCTGGTGCAGCCGGGCCAGCCGGTGCAGAGTGTGCCCTTCGGGCATCCCTAACTCGGCGCGCCGGGCACGGGCGGCGCGACGTGCGTGCGCTCGTACTCCGACAGGATGTCGATACGCCGTTGGTGGCGTTCGGCTTTCGACCACTGTGCGCTCAGGAATGCGTCGACGATCGCGAGCATCTGGTCTTCGGTGTGCATGCGCCCACCGATGCCGATCACCTGCGCGTTGTTGTGCTCGCGCGCCAGTTGCGCCGTCTCGACGCTCCACCCCAGCGCACACCGCACACCGGGCACCTTATTGGCGGCGATCTGCTCGCCGTTGCCCGATCCACCGAGCACGATGCCGAGGCTGCCCGGATCGGCGACGGTCTTCTCCGCCGCCGCGATGCAGAACGCCGGGTAGTCGTCGTCCGCGTCGTACGCGTACGCCCCGCAGTCGACGGGCTCGTGCCCCTTCGACAGGAGGTGCTCGATAATCCGCTGCTTGAACTCGAAGCCCGCATGGTCGGCTCCCAGGTAGACGCGCATGGCGGTCACATTACTTCCTCCGTCAGCGCGACTCTGCTAATGCGGTTAGTCGAAGGTCGGCGGCTCCGTGCGACTGCGCTTGAGCTCCCAGAAGTGCGGATAGGACGCGAACGTCACCGAGGCGTCCCACAGCTTGCCGGCCTCTTCGCCGCGCGGAATCTTCGACAGCACCGGGCCGAAGAACGCGACACCGTTGACGTGGATCGTCGGGGTGCCGACGTCGTCGCCGACGGCGTCCATGCCCGCGTGATGGCTCTTGCGCAGCGCCTCGTCGTACTTGTCGGTGTTGGCCGCCTCGGCGAGCTCGGCGGGCAGCCCGACCTCTTCCAGCGACTCCTTGATGACCTGTGTGAAATCCGAGTCGAAGTCTCCGTATCTCTCGTTGTGGATGCGGGTGCCCATCGCGGTGTACAGCGGCGACAGGATCTCGCTGCCCTTCGCCTGCTCGGCGGCAATCGCGACGCGGACCGGCTTCCATGCCTGCTTGAGGCCTTCGCGGTACTGCTCGGGAAGGTCTTCCTTGTTCTCGTTGAGCACCGCCAGGCTCATCACGTGGAAATTGACCTCGATATCGCGCACCTTCTCGACCTCGAGGATCCAGCGCGAGGTGATCCAGCACCACGGGCACAGCGGGTCGAACCAGAAACCGGCGACAGACTTCTCAGGCATGGCATCCTCTCGGGCGGGTGTGGGCATACGTCCCTTCGCACAACCTTGTACCCCCCGAGCGTGTTCCCGCTGCCACGTAGTTTGAGGAACCGCCGCACAGGACACGCATAGTGTGCAAACGGTTACATAAGCGTGTTGTCGATGTGACTGTTGTCAATCAGTGTTTCACCTGTGATTAAAGCGAAACGCACGATTGCCATGACAGTGGTCGGCGTCGCGACGGCATTCAGCCTCGCGGCACCGGCGTCCGCCGACCCCATCGACACCAACTTCCTCGACGCGTTGAACACCGCAGGCATCGGCTACGGCGACGCGGCGAGCACCGAACAACTCGGAAAGTCGATCTGCCCGATGCTCGTCGAACCGGGCAAGAACGTCGCGAGCATCTACTCGCAGGTCTCCAACAACGGCATCAACCCCGACATGGCCGCGTTCTTCACCGGCATCGCCATATCGATGTACTGCCCGCAGGCGATGACGTCTATCGGCAACGGCACGATCCTGGACAGCTTGGGTGGGCTCAACGGGCTGAACGGGCTCAACGGACTCAACGGCCTGGGTGGGCTCAGCGGGCTGGGGATACCTGGGCTGTAGGGGGCGCGCTCACCGCCGGCCGGGCCACTAGGTTGGACGGGTGGCACTTCCCAATCTCACCCGCGACCAAGCCGTCGAACGCGCCGCGCTGGTCACCGTCGGCAACTATCGCATCGAGCTCGACCTGACCGACGGTGACGGCAAGCCCGGCGAGCACACGTTCCGATCGGTGACGACCGTCGAGTTCGAGGCACTGCCCGGGGCCGACACCTACATCGACATCGCCGCCGACCGCGTCCGCAGCGCCCTGCTCAACGGCCGCGACATCGACGTGTCGACGTACGACGAATCAACCGGTATTCCGCTGACGAGCTTGGCCGAAAGCAACGTCCTCGTCGTCGACGCCGACTTCCTGTACTCCAACACCGGCGAAGGGCTGCACCGGTTCGTCGACCCGGTCGACGACGAGGTGTACCTGTACTCGCAGTTCGAGACTGCCGACGCGAAACGGATGTTCGCGTGCTTCGACCAACCCGATCTCAAGGCGACCTTCGAGGTGACCGTCACGGCGCCGGCGCACTGGGAGGTCATCTCCAACGGCGCCACCGCAGGAGTCGACGACGCGGGCGCAGCCAAGCGGCACACATACGCGATCACGCCCAAGATGAGTACCTATCTGGTGGCACTCATCGCCGGCCCGTACGCCCGCTGGGACGACACCTACGGCGATGAGCACGGCGACATTGCCCTGGGTCTGTTCTGCCGCAAGTCGCTGGCCGAGTTCATGGACGCCGAGCGCCTGTTCACCGAGACGAAGCAGGGATTCGGCTTCTACCACAACAACTTCGGCGTGCCGTACGCGTTCGGCAAATACGATCAGCTGTTCGTCCCGGAGTTCAACGCCGGCGCGATGGAGAATGCCGGCGCGGTGACGTTCCTGGAGGACTACGTCTTCCGCAGCAAGGTCACCCGGGCGTCCTACGAGCGGCGCGCCGAGACCGTACTGCATGAGATGGCCCACATGTGGTTCGGCGACCTGGTGACGATGCAGTGGTGGGACGACCTGTGGCTCAACGAGTCGTTCGCGACGTTCGCCTCGGTGCTGTGCCAGGCCGAATCCACCGAATACACCCAGGCGTGGACCACATTTGCCAACGTCGAGAAGTCATGGGCCTACCGCCAGGACCAGCTGCCGTCGACGCATCCGGTGGCCGCCGACATCCCCGACTTGCACGCCGTCGAGGTGAACTTCGACGGCATCACCTACGCCAAGGGCGCCAGCGTCCTCAAACAGCTCGTCGCCTATGTCGGGCTGGAATCGTTCCTGTCCGGGTTGCGGGATTACTTCCGCGACCACGCCTTCGGCAACGCGACGTTCGGCGACCTGCTGGGCGCGTTGGAGAAGGCCTCCGGACGCGATCTGTCGGGCTGGGGCAGGCAGTGGCTCAAGACCACGGGGCTCAACACGCTGCGTCCCGAATTCGACCTCGACGCCGACGGCAACTTCACCCGTTTCGCGATCACCCAGAGCGGGGCGCAGCCGGGTGCCGGTGAGACGCGGGTGCACCGTCTGGCGGTCGGAATCTACGACGACGACAGCAGCGGCAAGCTGGTGCGAACCCGCCGCGAAGAACTCGACGTCGAGGGCGATGTCACTGAAGTACCTGCACTGCACGGTGCTTCGCGCGGCAAATTCATCCTGGTGAACGACGACGACCTGACGTATTGCTCGCTGCGCCTTGACCCGGATTCGTTGCAGACGGCGCTCACCCGGATTGCCGACATCGCCGATCCACTTCCCCGCACTCTGGCGTGGTCGGCGGCCTGGGAGATGACCCGCGACGCCGAACTCAAGGCCCGCGACTTCGTCGCGCTGGTCATCGGCGGTGTACACGCCGAATCCGAAGTGGGTGTGGCACAGCGTCTGCTGTTGCAGGCGCAGACCGCACTCGGCGCCTACGTCGACCCCGTCTGGGCCACTCGAGAACGGCTGGCCGGCGTTCGGGGATGCGCTGCTGGACCTGGCGCGCGAATCGGCCCCGGGCTCAGACCATCAACTGGCGTTCGTCAACGCGCTGTGCGCGTCGGTGCTGTCGCCGAACCACATCGCCGTGCTGTCGACACTGCTGGACAACGAACCCGCAGCGGTCAACATGGCAGGCCTGGTGATCGACACAGACCTGCGGTGGCGCATCGTCACCGCGCTGGCCTCCGCGGGGGTCATCGACGCCGACGGGCCCGAGACACCGTTCATCGACGCGGAGGCCGAAAACGATCCGACCGCAGCGGGTGGGCGCCACGCCGCACAGGCCGCCGCTGCGCGTCCCCAGCTGGCAGTCAAGGAGGCGGACTGGCAGGAGGTCATCGAGGACGACACGCTGGCCAACGTCACCGCACGGTCGATCATCGTCGGATTCGTCCGCCCTGGCCAGGCTGACCTGCTGAAGCCGTTCCGGGACAAGTACTTCGGCGCTATCTCCGGTGTGTGGCAACGACGGTCCAGCGAGGTCGCGCAGACCGTCGTCGTCGGGCTGTACCCATCGTGGGACATCAGCCAGGCCGGCCTGGACGCCGCCGACGAGTTCCTGTCCGACCCGGATGTGCCGCCGCCGCTGCGTCGGCTTGTCCTCGAAGGGCGAGCAGGCGTGGAGCGCTCTCTTCGCGCAAGGGAATTCGACACCACCTGACATCCGCATGGGCCCACGCAGGGGCAGGCGAGCGACCGTGTTTGTACGCCGACACGCCGCAATTCTGTGTGCAGTTTGTGGTCGCTCGCGCTGCATGCTTTTCACGTGGCGGTCAATCGCAGCCGGCGGGCACGGGCGGCGCGCAAGCGCAAGCGGCGGATGGACGCCGTCGACCACGACCTGACCGCCGAGCAGTGGGCCGCACTCAAGGATGCCTGGGAAGGCTGCGCCTACTGCGGCGCGACCGACGGTGCACTGCAGCGCGACTGCGTCATGGCGATTTCGCGCGGCGGGCGGTACACGATCGAGAATGTCGTGCCCGCATGCGCGAAGTGCAACACCAGCAAGTGCAATGACGAGGTCACCGGCTGGATGCGGCGTAAACGCCTCGACGAGCGCAGGTTCCTCGAGCGCTACATCGAGATCCGCGGCACGCTGGCGGCCGACGTCGGCTAGTGGGACGCCGGCGAAACCCCTGCGCTCATCACCTCGACGGCCTTGATCAATCCGGCTATCAGCTTGCCGTCCTTGAACAACTCCGCGGCGGCCGCCACTCCCTTGGGGGCGGACTCTTCGATGCCGCGGCCACTGACGTCGCTGCCGTAGACCACCTCGATCGCCCGCTGGTTCGGCGAAACCGCCAGCAGCACGGCGTTGTCGGGGGTCGGTACCTTCGCCAGGATCTGGCGGGCGGTTGCGGCGGTGTCGGCACCGAGGTCGCCGAGGAACACCGCGAAACGTGCCTTGGCGGCGCGTGAGCCGAACTTCAGCGCGTCGTCGAGGAAGACCAGATCCGTGACCGGGAACGGATAGTGCACGGACAGCTCACCGGGTTCGGTGACGCCGGAGATCCGGCCGCTGTTCGTGACGACGTAGCCGTGAGGGAGTTCGGCTACGTCAGTAGACGTCGTTGCGAGTTCACCACTTGCCACTTGCGCCGCCTCCTACCGTGACGGGGTGCGAGCCATGTCCGCCGTGACCGTGGTCGGCGGGTTCATCGGAGGCCCACAGGATCGGGTCGTGCGTCCACTGGTCGGACATCTTGTACGTCTCCGGATGCGGGTCCTTGCGCTTGGGGCCGACGACGTAGATCAAGAAAATCAACACCAGCAATACGGCCAGCGGAACCCCACCGAGGAGGGAATGAGTAAGTGCTGTGCTCACGCGCAAACCGTATCAGTCAGCGATGAGCGCCTGCGCGAAGTGGGGGCACCGCCCGCCCGAAGGGCAGGGGGACCAATAGCCATAGCTCAGGCCGCACCCTCACCCAGATACCTCACCCATGCCGGGTCGAGTTCCTTCACACTCGACAGCAGCCGCCAATGCTGGCCCTTCGGCGGGACCGGCACCGAGCGCAGGGCCCAGCCCAGTTCGGCGAGCAAACGGTCGGCCTTGCGGTGATTGCATGTCGAGCAGGCCGCCACACAGTTCTCCCACGAATGGTCACCGCCGCGACTGCGCGGCACGACATGGTCGACGGTGTCGGCCTTACCTCCGCAGTAAGCGCAACGAAACCGGTCGCGGTGCATCAGAGCGGCCCTGGTCATGGGTACACGAGCCCGGTAGGGCACCCGCACGAAGGACCGCAGCCGGATCACCGACGGCACCACGATGGAGCGGGTCGCGGAGTGGATGACGGGGCCACCGGGGTCGTCGTGGACGACGTCGGCTTTTCCGCACATCAGCATGATGACCGCCCGCCGCATGGGCAGAGCGGTCAACGGTTCGTAGGTGGAGTTCAGCAGAAGTACCCGCCGTCGGCCCCACAGCGACCCTTCGTTGGTACTGGGCGGGTGGGTTTCGACGCTGTGCAGGACGCGCGACTGTGCATGCGGTACCGCGGGCCCGGATAAGCCCGCCGCGGCATCTTGAAGCCGCTGGCCAGCCCTTCTGGACGGGCCTTTCTTGCGATGCGCCATACGTCCTCCGAGAAGACAGTTCACCACGGATTCCTGTCAAACGCACGACAATTCTGACCGTGTTCGCTGGTCAGTCCCGTGAACATCGGGTGACGCGACCGGCTGGGCGGCCAGCTGCGGCGACAAGACACAATGGTGGAGTGACACAGCCGCAGCGGTCGTTCTACGACGAAGTCGGTGGCCATGAGACGTTCCGCGCCATCGTGTCGCGGTTCTACCAGTTGGTGCGCGAGGACGAAATCCTGCGTCCGCTCTACCCCGAGGAAGACCTCGACGGCGCCGAGGTGCGGCTGCGAATGTTCCTCGAGCAGTACTGGGGCGGGCCGCGGACCTACTCCGATCAGCGTGGCCATCCGCGGTTACGCATGCGGCATGCCCCGTTTGTGATCGGCTACCTCGAGCGCGACGCGTGGCTGCGCTGTATGCACACCGCCGTCGCGGAGATCGACTCACAGACGCTCGACGACGACCATCGCGCCGAACTGCTGGCCTACCTCGAGATGGCCGCGCACTCGATGGTGAACTCACCCTTCTGACGCAGCAGTTGATGCTGGCGCGGGTGTTCGGGTGTACCCAGGTGGTGTTCAACGACGCACTACGGATCCGAAATGAGGCCTACCGGGCCGGGATCAAGCTGTCGGATACCGAGATTCAGCGTCGAGTGATCACCGCAGCCAAGACCACCGCTGAGCGTGCCTGGTTGTGCGAGGTGCCCAGTGTGGCGTTGGTGCAGTCGGTCAACGATTCCCGCCGGGCGTGGCCTAATTTCTTCGACTCGGCCAGCGGGAAACGCAAGGGCCCCAAGGTGGGGCGCCCACGGTTCAAATCCCGCAAGGACCACTGGCAGTCATTCCGGCTCACCCGCAACGGCTTCTCGATCCGCGACAACGGCGTGTTGTTCGTGGCCAAGGTCGGCGAGGTCGCGGTTCGGTGGTCGCGTGAGCTGCCCAGTACGCCGTCGAGCGTCACGGTCATCCGAGAACCGGATGGCCATTTCTACGCGAGTTTCGTCGTCGACGTCGCGGCATCGCCATTGCCGCCGGTGGCCCGGGAGGCTGGGGTGGATGTCGGTGTCGCTCGGCTGGCCACAATCGCTGCCACTGACGGGGCGCCGTCGGATATCACTAATCCGAAGTATCTGGGTCGCAAGCTGCGGAAGTTGGCGCGGTTGGAGCGGGAGAAGTCCCGTCGGCAGAAAGGATCGAACAACAGGGCCAAGACGCGGCGCAAGGTCGCCATCGCACATAACGAGGTTGCCCGTGCTCGGCGGGACTATCACCACAAGCAGGCTTTGGCGTTGGTTCGCGAGAATCAAGTGATCCACGTCGAGCACCTCAACATCACTGGGATGGTCCGCAATCGCCGGCTCGCACGTGCGATAAGCGACGCGGGGTGGGCGCAGTTCGTGCGGATCGTCGGCGAGAAGGCCGGCCACTACGGGCGGACCGTGCACCGGGTGTCGCGGTGGCTGGCGTCGAGTAAGACCTGCTCGGCATGCGGGCACCGGCTCGACGAACTGCCCTTGCAGATCCGCACTTGGGCGCGCCCGTCATGCCGGTCGGTCCACGACCGCGACCACAACGCCGCCAAGGTCATTCTCGCTGCCGGGCGGGCAGAGAGGCTAAACGCCTGTGGAGCCCGCGTAAGACCGCAACCTGTTGCGGCAGTGGGTGTTGAAGCAGGAAGCACCCCGACAGCGGCATAGCCGCCACGGGAATCCCGGCCTTCATGCCAGGGAGCACGTCAAAGTACATTGGCGGCGATGACTGAAAACCCGCCCTGGTGGTCACACGCGCTCTTTTATCAGGTCTATCCACGGTCCTTCTACGACAGCAACGGCGACGGTCTCGGTGACCTCGACGGCGTGACAGCGAAGATGGACTACCTCAAGGCGCTCGGTGTCGACGCGATCTGGCTCAACCCGGTCATGGTGTCGCCGATGGCCGACAACGGCTACGACGTGGCCGACCCCCGCGACGTCGACCCGCTCTTCGGCGGCATCGACGCACTGGACCGACTGACCGACGCCGCCCACGACGCAGGCATCAAGGTGACGATGGACCTGGTGCCCAACCACACCAGTTCGGCACACCCCTGGTTTGCGGCCGCGCTGGCTGCCAGCCCCGGCAGCGATCAGCGCGAGCGCTACATCTTCCGCGACGGCTCCGGCCCCGGCGGCGTGCATCCACCGAACAACTGGGTGTCGATCTTCGGCGGGCCGGCGTGGACACGCGTCGTCGAGCCCGACGGCAATCCCGGGCAGTGGTATCTGCACATCTTCGACGCCGAACAGCCGGATCTGAATTGGGACAACCCCGAGGTCTTCGAGGATCTCGAGAAGACGCTGCGGTTCTGGCTGGAACGCGGCATCGACGGGTTTCGCATCGACGTTGCACACGGCATGGCGAAGCCCCCGGGGCTGCCGGACATGAAGGTCATCGAGGCCGAGGTGCTTCTGGCCGATATGGACGACGACCCCAGGTTCAACAACGACGGCGTGCACGACATCCATCGCCAGATTCGCACGGTGTTCAACGACTACCCGCACTCCGTCGCGATCGGTGAGGTGTGGGTGTACGACAACGAACAGTTCGCCCCCTACGTGCGACCCGACGAGTTGCACCTCGCCTTCAACTTCCGGCTGCTGCGAGCCGATTTCGATGCCGCCGACATCCGCGGTGCGATCGAGAACTCGATCGCCGCAGCGCACATCGCGGATGCGACACCGAGCTGGACGCTGGCCAATCACGACGTCGACCGTGAGCCGACCCGCTACGGCGGCGGGGCCATCGGATTGAATCGTGCCAAGGCGATGACGTTGGCGATGCTCGCACTGCCCGGCGCGGTATTCATCTACAACGGTGAAGAGCTGGGCCTGCCGAACGTCGATCTGCCCGACGAAGCGCTGCGCGATCCGGTGTGGGAGCGCTCGGGGCACACCCGCCGAGGCCGGGATGCCAGCCGGGTGCCCGTCCCGTGGGAGGGCGATACGCCGCCTTTCGGCTTCTCGGACAATCCCGACACCTGGTTGCCGCTGCCCGCGGACTGGGCGGCGTTGACCGTCGAGAAGCAGACCGACGATCCAGCGTCCACCCTCGAGTTCTATCGGCGCGCGATCGATTTGCGCCGTGCCCGAAGCGAATTCGACGGTTCAGCGATCGAATGGCTCGACTCCCCTGCCGACTCGCTGGCGTTCCGGCGCAGCGGCGGGCTGGTGTGCGTGCTCAACGCGAGCGCTGAGGCGATCCAGCTGCCCGACGGCGAGGTATTGCTGGCCAGCGCCGAACTCGTCGATGGCAAGCTGGCGCCCGACGCCGCCGCCTGGCTGGTCTAGCCTTCCGGCGAGCTGGGGGCTAGCGCAGGACCAAGGCAGGGTCGCCGCGCCGCCGGTAAACCGAACCGAAGCGTGCGTCGATACGTAGCCACGCCGGAAGTGCACGCACCCGGACGATCTCGTCGGCACCGACCGCCTCGACCGACTGAGGCAGGAAACCCATTGCGGTCAGGGCGAACACACAACGCATCGGTACTCCGACGCTGGTATCACCGGCGCTGACAGCCACCACCTCCTGGTCCAGAAGCGATGCGGGAGGACCGTGCGAGCTGGAATGTTCCTTGGCGAGTGCGACACCGCGCTGTGCCAGATCCAGCATGATGCCGGCGGGCACATCGTCGAGGTGCTCGAATCCCGAATCCGGCGGCAGCGCGCCTCGCCATGCCGAGTCCATCACGAAGCCGGTCTCGACGTATCCGCCGGGGTCCATCGCGGTCAGCCCGGCGGCGAGAGCGTCCGCACCCGCTGACAGGTCGGCGGGCTTGACCCGGCCGCTGAGCACGCGGCTGGCCAACACGTCGAAACCGGTGGACACCCAGGCCACGATCAGGCCGTCGGCGCGCTCGCGCAAGCGGATCACCGCCGCCTCGTCCAGCCGTAACGCGCGCTCGACGAATGTCGCGAGATCTTGGCGATTTGTGGAGTCTTTCAGCCAGATACCGCGCTCAGGTTCGGTCATCTCGTCCACTGCTGCAGGTAAGCGCGTTGGCTCTCCGAAAGCCGGTGCAGTCGTTGCTCCTTGATGTGCACTGCGGCCAGTTGCGTGTCAGCGATCACCGCGGGCTTCGAGTTGGGTGGCGCACCGACCGACCGCACTTCGTATCCGATGGTGAAATCGACGGACCGCACGCGCTTCGACCACATCGTCACCTGTAGCGGTGAATCGATCAGTCGCAACTGCGCCTTGTAGGAGATGTGCACGTCCGCGATAAGCAAGCCGATGGTCTCGATCTCGGGGCCGAACGGCTCACGCAGAAAGGGAATCCGGGCTTCCTCGAGAAGAGTGACCATAGTGGCGTGGTTGATGTGCTGGTACGTGTCGATATCGGACCAGCGGACGTGCACCGGCGCCACGAAGCCCGCGCTGTCTGTCACCCAGAGGTCCCCGTTCCACTTGTTCGCGTCATGCTGCGGATCTGGCGTGCGGCCACCGACAACGTGGCCAGGTCCAGTTCTCCACCCTCATAGATCTCGGCGAGGGTCCGTCGCGCACGGGTGACCCGCGAGCTGTTCGTCAACTCCCATTCGGCGATCTTCTCCTCGCCGCTCTCGTCGGGCTCGCCCACAGTCAGGACGTCGAAGCACAGCGCGCGCAGCGACCCGTAGATGTCATCGCGAATTGCCAAGCGCGCCAACGAATGCCAACGGTCATCGCGTTCCAGCCGCGACACCGCCGTGAGCAGCCCGTCAGTGTTGAAGTGGTCCATAAGCGCGAAGTACGTGTCGGCAACCTCCGCCGGTTCGCGGTCCACGATGTCGGCGATGTCGATGACGTCGAGCAGGC
Source organism: uncultured Actinomycetota bacterium (assembly GCA_963843135.1). Taxonomy (GTDB): domain Bacteria; phylum Actinomycetota; class Actinomycetes; order Mycobacteriales; family Mycobacteriaceae; genus Mycobacterium. Next base: position 264,029 of record CAWJJA010000006.1, on the reverse strand, counting down.
TGTACTGGTACAGCCCGGTCGCGACCATGTACGCCAGGTCTTGCGATGCGCCGTGAGAACTGAACTCGCCGGCCTCCTTGGCGACGATCGCCTTGTCGTCGCCACGTAGCCATTCCGACATCCGTGGCGTCAGGGCGCCGACTTTGGCGGCGAACCGGTTGATCTCGGCGCCGACCGCGAGTGGCTGTGGCCGGTAGTTGAGCAGCCAGCGTCCGGCGCGATCGATGAGTCGTCGCAGATCCAGCGTCATCCGATCGGAAACCGCGACCGATACGTCGGCCGCGCGGATCTGGCTCAGGACCTCCCCGATCCGGAAGATCGTGTCGGTTGCCGCATAGCTGCGGACCGCGTCCACCGGTCCCACACCGACGTCCTCGATGACTCGATAGGCGTAGGAGATGCCGCTGGTGTCGACGAGGTCGTTGACCAGCATCGTGGTCACGATCTCCCGGCGCAGCTGGTGGGAGCGGATATCGCTGCTGAACTCCTCGCGGAGCCGGGCCGGGAAGTACACCGGCAGCCGCGACGCGAACACCTCCTGGTCGGGCAGATCGGTGGCGAGCAAATCGTCCTTGAGGGCCAGCTTGACGTGAGCCATCAGCGTCGCGAGTTCCGGTGAGGTCAAACCGATTCCGATCTCGGCGCGCCGAGTGATCTCTTTCTCGGACGGCAGCGCCTCGAGTTCACGATTCAGGCCGCGATCGGCAACGAAGTCTTTGATCATGCGCGCGTGTACCGACAGCAGACTGGCCGCATTCGCGCGGCTGGTGCCCATGAGGTTGTTCTGATCCTTGTTGTCCTCGAGCACAAGATGACCGACCTCGTCGGTCATCGACAACAGCAGTTGCGGTGCGGTCCTCGGGCCGGACCTTGCCCGTGGTGACGAGCGAATCGATCAGGATCTTGATGTTGACCTCGTGGTCGGAGCAGTCGACGCCCGCCGAGTTGTCCAACGCGTCGGTATTGATCCTGCCTCCGGCAAGGTCGAACTCGACTCGCCCCAGCGGGGTGACGCCGAGGTTTCCGCCTTCACCGATCACCCTGGCGCGCACCTGATTACCGTTGACGCGCACTGGATCATTGGCGCGATCCCCGACGTCGGCGTCGGACTCGTTCTCGGCCTTGATGTAGGTGCCGATGCCGCCGTTGAACAGCAGATCCGCGGGGGCCTTCAGGATCGCCTTCATCAAGGCGGGAGGTGTGAGTTCCTCCACGCCATCCTCGATGCCGAGCGCGGCGCGGACCTGCGGGCTGATCGGGATGGCCTTCTGCTGCCGGCTGTAGACGCCGCCGCCCTCGCTGATCAGCGAGATGTCATAGTCTTCCCAGCTTGACCTCGGCAGGTCGAACATTCGCTTGCGCTCGTCCCACGACCTCGCTGCGTCCGGATCGGGGTCGATGAAGATGTGCCGGTGGTCGAACGCGGCGAGCAGTCGAATGTGCCTGGACAGCAGCATTCCGTTGCCGAACACGTCGCCACTCATATCGCCGACGCCGACAACGGTGAAGTCCTCGGACTGTGTGTCGACGCCCATCTCCTTGAAGTGCCGTTTGACGGACTCCCATGCACCTTTCGCGGTGATGCCCATCGCCTTGTGGTCGTAGCCGACCGATCCACCCGATGCGAACGCATCGCCGAGCCAGAAGCCGTAGGACAGGGCCACCTCGTTGGCGATATCGGAGAACGTCGCTGTCCCCTTGTCCGCGGCGACCACGAGATAGGCGTCATCGCCGTCACGTCGGACCACGTCGGGCGGTGACACGACGGCGCCGGTGACCTTGTCGACGTTGTCGGTGACGTCGAGCAGCCCCGAGATGAAGAGCCGGTAGCAGGCCACGCCCTCGTTGCGCTGCGCGTCGCGGTCGGCGGCGGCGTCGCCGGTCGGCAACGGCGGGTTCTTCACCACGAACCCGCCTTTCGCGCCGACCGGCACGATGACCGCGTTCTTCACCGCCTGCGCCTTGACGAGCCCCAGCACCTCGGTGCGGAAGTCCTCCTTGCGATCCGACCAGCGCAGGCCGCCGCGGGCCACATGCCCGAATCGCAGATGCACCCCCTCCACGCGCGGTGAGTAGACGAAGATCTCGAATCTTGGGCCTGGGAAGCGGAAGTTCGTCGATCAGGCCGGGATTGAGCTTGAAGGACAGGACGTTCTGCGCGCGCGCGGAGTCGGGCGCGGCGATGAAGTAGTTGGTACGAAGAGTGGCTTGGATCATCGAGGCGAATGCGCGCAGGACGCGGTCGGTGTCCAGGCTGACCAGTGCGTCGATGTCGGCGGCGACGGCCGCGGCGGCGGCCTGGGCATCGCGTCGTCGCGGCGCGCCGTCCGTCGGCGCCGTCGGACAGAACAGCGCCTCGAACAGTTCGACCAGCGACCGTGCTGTGGGGGCGTTGTCGTTGATCACCGTCTCGATATGTGACTGGCTGTACGGGAAACCTGCCTGCCGCAGGTACTTCGCGTAACTGCGGATCACCGCCACCTGCTGCCAGGTGAGGCCGGCGCGAAGGACGAGTTCGTTGAACCGGTCGACCTCGGCGCGCAGATTCCAGATCGCGGTCAACGCATCGGCGAAGCGCGCCTCGGTCGCCTCGCGTTCCGGACCGGGCGGCACCTCTGGAATGGACTTGTGCGGCGAGATCTTGAATTGATAGATCCACACCGGCAACCCGTCGGGCCGGGTCACGGTGAACGGCCGCTCCTCCAGTACCACGACACCCATCGACTGCAGCATCGGCAGCAGATCACTCAGCGACGCGGAATGCCCACCCAGATACAGGGTGAGTTGGGCAATGCCCTCCTCGATCGGTGTCGACAAGAACTGGCTTGACCGAATCATCCTGCAGCTCTTCGATGATGGCGATGTCGTTGATCGCGTCCAGCGGTGCGATGGCCTGCTTGTAGACCTCGGGGAACGCGCGTCGCGTAGTGCTCGGCCTTGGTCTGGTCGATGGAACCGGTCTTGACGGCGCCGATCAGCCGGTCCCCCCACGTCCTTGCCGCTTCGGTGAGCAGATTCTGGATGCGGCTCTCGTTCTCGATGCGACGTGTCGATGCCCGCGCGATGCGAGTCATCGGGCATACGTACCGTGAAATGCACTACTGCCCAGGGTGACTCACTGACCCGTGCGGTGTACTCGATGCTGACTCCGCCGAGCTCGGCGACCAGGATGTCCTGCATCTCGAGCCGGACGACGGTCGTGTAGCGGTCACGCGGAAGATAGACGAGACACGAGACGAAGTGGGCGAGCGAATCGGCCCGCATGAACAGCAATGTGCGTCGCCGCGAACCGAGATCGACGACGGCCTTGACCATGTCGAGCAGTTCCTGGGCGGACAGCGCGAACAGTTCCGAACGGGGAATGGTCTGGATGATGTCGAGCAGCAGCTGGCCGGGGTGGCTGGGGTCGCGCTGTGATAGCGCCAAAGCGTCCCGAACTCGTCGTGAAATCAGAGGTATTTCAAGCACATTGGCATTGGTGGCGGCGACAGTGAACAGGCCGACGAACCGATGTTCGATGGCGGTGGTTTCCGAATTTTCGCGGACCACGACGATGTAGGGGTATGCGCCGTAGCGGAGGTAGCTGGGGATGGTGGCCTGGGCGAGCACGAGCAGTTCGTTGCCGTGGGTGAGCTGCGGCAGCACTTCCTGTCGGAGACGGAGCACGCCGAGTCGGCTCGACATGTCGACGGACGAGCGTCCGTCGCTGACCGCGCAACGTTGATACCCGAGCAGCACGAAATGCCCGTCTGCCAGCCAACGTAGAAGAGCCGCAACATCTTTATGCTCATGGCCGGGGAATCGGCCTTCGGGGCCGGTGTCGAGTTCGTGCGCAAGGCCCCGCATCGCCGCCGCCATCGCACCGGAGTCCAGTGCCACCTGTCGCGCGTCGGACAGGACGCTGGGCAGCTCCTGCGCTACCCGCGTGAGCGCCCTGCTGTCGGCCGACTGCCCGAGCTGGACGTGGATCCAGGACTCGTCGACGCCCTCCCGGGACGCGCCGACGTCTTCGCGCGGCCGCACGTCCCACAGTTCGCCGTGTCGGGCTGCGGCGCACCCGGAACACCGGGTTCATGATCGCGGTGTAGGACACGCCGAATCGGTGCAGCAGCACTGTCACCGAGTCCATCACCATCGGAGTGAAGTCGGTGACGATCTGCAGTGCCGGCCCGAATCCCGCCGGATCGTCGCTCCCGTAGACCGCGACACGGGTCTCACCGACCGGCCGGTGCCGGCCCAGTCGGTGATGCGAGGTCACCAGAGCCGGGCCGATCATCTGACGTGACGACATGTCTACGGGCAGGGTCACCGACGAGTCGGCGGCGGGTGCGTCGTGCGGACCGCGGTACGTCGCGAGATAGGCATGGGCGAGCCGTGCGATCTCTTCCGGCCTCAGGGCATGGATCGCCGGGGGTCCCGCGCCACCGGAACCAGGGTCAGCTGGTCTCCCGACGGCTCCCGGATTCACCGACATGCCACGCTCCTCGCCTGTACCCGCGGACCATCCGTCGTTGGCTGTCGCCGCCGGTCCCAAAGGGGCGGTGGCGGCGTGGTCCGCTGATCGACACTAGTCGCGCGTCAGCCGGCGGTGGGTAACCCTGTGCGGACGTGCAGCATCGATACCAAGTCGTTCCACTTTGTTTTCCTCGTAGCCCGCGAAGTTGCCCTCGAACCAGAACCATTTGGCCTCGTTGTCGTCGTCGCCCTCCCACGCGAGGATGTGCGTGCAGGTGCGGTCGAGGAACCAGCGGTCGTGCGAAATCACCACCGCGCAGCCGGGGAAATTCTCCAGCGCATTCTCCAGGGACGACAGCGTCTCGACGTCCAGGTCGTTGGTCGGTTCGTCGAGCAAGATGAGGTTGCCGCCCTCCTTGAGGGTGAGCGCCAGATTGAGCCGGTTGCGTTCACCGCCGGACAGCACGCCCGCCGGTTTCTGCTGGTCAGGACCCTTGAATCCGAATGCCGAGACGTAGGCCCTCGATGGGATCTCGTTCTGGCCGACCTCGATGTAGTCGAGCTTGTCCGATACGACCTCCCACACCGTCTTCTTGGGGTCGATACCCGCCCGGCTCTGGTCGACGTAGCTCAACTTGACGGTCTCGCCGACCTTCACGGTGCCGCTGTCGGGCTGCTCGAGTCCCACGATGGTCTTGAACAGCGTGGTCTTGCCGACACCGTTGGGACCGATGACTCCGACGATCCCATTGCGCGGCAGTGTGAACGACAGGTCCTTGATGAGGGTGCGGCCCTCGAACCCCTTGTCGAGGTGCTCGACCTCGACCACGACGCTGCCCAGCCGCGGACCGGTCGGGATCTGGATCTCCTCGAAATCGAGCTTGCGCGTCTTCTCGGCCTCTGCGGCCATCTCCTCGTAGCGTCCGAGCCGGGCCTTGCTCTTCGCCTGACGTGCCTTGGCGCCCGATCGGACCCAGGCGAGTTCCTCCTGCAGCCGTTTCTGCAGCTTGGCGTCCTTGCGGCCCTGCACGGCGACGCGCTCGGCCTTCTTCTCCAGATAGGTGGAGTAGTTGCCCTCGTACGGGTAGGCGCGCCCACGGTCCAGCTCGAGAATCCATTCCGCCACGTTGTCCAGGAAGTAGCGGTCGTGGGTGACGGCCAGAATGGCGCCCTTGTAGTCGGCGAGGTGCTGCTCTAACCACAGCACACTCTCGGCGTCGAGGTGGTTGGTCGGCTCGTCGAGCAGCAGCAGGTCGGGCTTGGACAGCAGCAGCTTGCACAAGGCCACACGCCGCTTCTCACCACCCGACAGGTGAGTGACGGGCTCGTCGGGTGGGGGGCAGCGCAGCGCGTCCATCGCCTGTTCGAGCTGGGAGTCGATGTCCCAGGCGTCGGCGGCGTCCAGCTCCTCCTGGAGCTTGCCCATCTCTTCCATCAGCTCGTCGGTGTAGTCGGTGGCCATCAGCTCGGCGACCTCGTTGTAGCGGTTGAGCTTGGCCTTGATCGCCACGCCGTCCTCGACGTTCTCGCGGACCGTCTTGGTCTCGTCGAGTTGGGGCTCCTGCTGGAGGATGCCGACTGTCGCACCCGGCTGCAGCAGCGCATCACCGTTGTTGGCGGTGTCGAGACCGGCCATGATCCGCAAGACGCTCGACTTGCCTGCCCCGTTTGGACCGACGACGCCGATCTTCGCGCCTGGAAGGAAGTTCAGACTGACGTCGTCAAGGATGACCTTGTCGCCGTGCGCCTTGCGGACCTTCCGCATCGAATAGATGAATTCGGCCATGCCGTGGTGTTGCCTTTCAGAGATGGTCTGAGTCGTTGATCGCCGCCGACCATCCTAGGCGTGGCCACGTCGGCGTAGCCGACCGTGTGCTCCAGTGGCGGAGCCGACCGTGTGCTCCAGTGGCCGAGCCGACCGTGTGCCTGTGGCTAGGCCGTCAGCGGCAGCGCCTCGCCGGACTCGTCCGCTTCGTCGTCATCGATGACGGCAGCGGTTTCGTCGGCGAGGGTGGCGACCTGCTCGTCAGCCGGTTGTTTGACTCGGTCGATCCGCGCTGTGCAACGAGCCAGATCAGGCCCGACGGATGTTGCCCGGACCTCGACCGATGAGCGCCGGTTGCCGTCGCGGTCGTCGTACTCGCTGGTGTAGATATGCCCGACCACGATCACGGGATCGCCCTTGACGAGGGCGGCGCTGGCACCGGCCACCACCCGTCCCCAGCAGGTCACCGTGACGAACAACGAGTTACCCGGCTCCCATGTTCCTTCGGCGGTACGGCGACGTGAATTGCTGGCGACTCGGAACCTGACCATCTCCTGTTCGCCGACCTGGCGATGGATCGGATCGGTGACGATGTTGCCGACGATGGCAAACGGGGTTTCGAACATGACGCTTCCTCCCATTGGTTACGGCGACGGCCGGCCTTCCGGCGCGTCGGTGACATCGCCATTGACCGTCGGGCCGCCGACAGCTGGTCCTCACGAAGCGCCGGGGAGGCCGAGGCTGTGGATGAATCAGTCGTTGTGGATAGCGGCTCAGCCGCGGACGAAGCCCTTGTTGCGCATCAGGAAGTCGGCAAGGAACCCGTCGTGCGGAATATGCGGGGCGCTGTGCCAGGTGGGGTACGGGCCGCTGTAGGTGTTGGCGATGGTCGGATCGTCGACAAGCGCGTCGATCAGGCGCTCGTCGTCGGTGATGGCGTTGACCACCAGGGATCGGCGACACGGTTCCAGGCCGTCCTCGCGCGACCACGGTGACACCCAGACGCACGGAAATGCCAGTTCGGTGTTCAACCTGACCGGGTCCGGGGAGGCGAGCAGGTGAACCGCCGGTCGCAGCGCGGCGGTCCCGTCGCCGAAGTCGGCGACCACGCGGTCGGCGCCCAGCAGAGCCGTTGTCCCCGCGGCCCTGGCACCGAGGAACTCAGCGATCGCATGCGCGGCGCTCGTGGACACGACGGGCAGTCGCGCACGCTCATCGGTGATGGGTAGCGGGGCGAGCGACGAGAGTCGGTCGGCGATCGCCTCCGCCAGCGCAGTGGCATCGCCCTCGTACAGCACCGCAGTCGTGTTGACACAGGCCGTCCCGCCGAATGTACAGATCGACTCGACGATCAGATCGAGATGTTCACGCCAGTCCTGCTCGGCGGTGATCAGGATCTTGGCGCGCCCCGGACCGTTGACCCAGACGGTCGGATCGGTGGCGTACTTGTCGACGATGTTCTGGCCGCCGTAGACCATGGCGAGGTCGGCCGCGCGGATGAGCTCGTCTGCACCGGGGTAGTCGGTCGGCAGATAGCACACGTCTTCGTATCGAAATCCGCTCTCGTGCAACGCCGCGATCAACCGCTGCCCGCTAAAAGGTTCGCGTCGTGACGGTCGCACGGCCACGCGGTAGCCCAGCATCAGCGCCTGCGGCCAGAGACCGTGAACCCCCGGCGCGTTTCCCGACGCGTGCACGGCGAACACCTCGCCGCGGCGCGCCCACACCGCGCCACCTTCGCGAACGTCACGCCAATCACGTTGCGCCCCAGCCGGTTGGGCCGGCCGCACCGATTCGCATACGGTCGCCACCTGCTCTGCCACGCTGTGCGCGCCCGCGCGCGTACCACCGCGATCGGCAGGCCCGACACCCGACTGGTGATGGCGACGTAGCGGTCGAAGTCGAAGCCGGCGATCTCCTTCGACAGGAACATCGTCCACCGTGCGCGCCAGCGCGGCCTCGCGATCCCCGCGGGAGGCAGGGGCCGCGCCCTGCGTTGTGCGTTGACGGTGCGGGCAACATAGAGCCGCGGCACGATGGTCATCTCCGCAACCGCCGCACCGGAGACGTCGGTGATCAATTCGCGCTTGCGGGTTCGGTATTCGCCGCCCGGACCCAGCGCATCGAGGATGGTCACGGTCAGTACACGCCCTCGATGACGGCCTCGCCTTCGAAGGTGGCCACCGGTGCGACCTCACTCACCGAATCCCCCACCTGGCCGGCCAGTCCAGGCATGCGGATCGCACTGTCGCGTTCGAGGTTGTTCGGGATGAACATGCCCTTACTGATGTGATTCATCACCACCTGGCCGCGCTGACCATCCCCCACTTGCTCGCCGGTGTCGGCATCGACCACCCAGAAGACGACATAAGGAGAGCGGGGATGAAACACGAACTCGCCATCCGGCGTCGTACGGGTCATCGCCTGGGACAGGATCATCGTGCTGCCGAAGGCCATCGTGATCGTGGTCTGCAGGGAATATCTCTCGCAGCAATCCCAGGGTGTCGATGTCTACATGCGCCCCGCTGAGCAGCAGGTAGCGGATGTTCTGATTGACCAGATCCACGAGTCGGTCGTCGCGCGCGATGGCGTCGATCAGTGGGGGCGAGGTGTGCATATTGGCGACGCGCTGGGTCGCAAGGATGAACTGCGCCTGTTCGAGAATGTGGTCGACGTACATCGACACCTCGGCGACGGCCCCTCGTGCGGTGAGCTTCTTCACCCAGCGCGGGTCCATGTCGACCCCGTGAAAAGCCGACCCCAGTCGCCGCGAAACCTCACGTGAAAAATAGCCGACGCCATGGGGGCCACTCGGCATGAGGCACACCAGCCCGCTTCCGCGGACAAAGCCGCCCGCCGCGAAATCCTCTACCTGCCAACGGGTCACCTGCTCGACCCAGTCGGGCAGCTGGGCGGTTCGCTTCGGCGCCCCGGTGGTCCCGCCCGATTCGAAGATCAGCGGGATCGGCGCCGGGCTTCCGATAGCCCCGCGGGATCAGATCCTCGACCGGAGCATCGCGAAGCTCATTGAGCAGGTTCGGGAACTTGCGTAGGTCGTCGAAGGTCTCGATGTCGGTCAGTGGATCGAAGTCCAGGTTCTTCGCCGTCGCGCAACCAGAACGCACACCCGGTGTCCTCGCCGAAGTGCCACGCGATCGCGGAGCGAAGGAGCGCGACCGGATCTTCGACCGGCTGTTCGCGCGGAACGTCCAGCAACGAGAAGTCGGCACCAGCCACGCCACCAATCCTGACACCGCCGAGTGCCCGGTTAAGACACGCATCTCGCGAAAATGCAGTGCGTTAACGTCCCATTCGTGCAACGTTCACCCCGTAGTTTGAACGCCATGAGCGAGTACCTGGAGTTGGTGGTGTTCGGTGCGCACCTGCGAGACGGGCCACTATCTCACCAACTCACAGATTTGGATGCGCGGTGGGCAGGCGAAATCGCCACGGCGCCGCGGTACCGGATGTCGGTGCTGCCGACCCAGCCGGCCAAACCGGCGGTCACCCGCGTACCGGAGGGCGCTCCCGGCGCCTCGCTCATGGGCCACCGGTGGCTGCTCTCCGCGAGTGCGCTCGGTCGCTTCCTCGCCGCACTACCCGCGCCCATGCTGCTCGGCAAGGTCGAATTCGACGATGGCACATGGCGAACCGGATTCAGTTGCGATGCCTCGGCCGCCACCGGACCCGATATCAGCCAGTACGGAAGCTGGCCCGCGGCCGTGGCGGCGGGGGCCGTCGAGACAGTAGCCGGCTATCACTCCTCGCGGCGGGCGAGTTCGGCGAGCATCGCGTTGTAGGCGGTGAGATCGGCGTCATCGTCGCGGTCGGCGGCCCGGTCCAACCGTTTGGCGGTGCGTTCGTCGCTGCGACGCCACTGGATCAGCAGCGCAATCATCACAATGACCAGCGGTATCTCGCCTGTCGCCCAAGCGATTCCACCGCCGAGGCGCTGGTCGCCCAGCAGGTCGGTGTGCCAGTAGAGCTGCAGCGACTTGTAGAACGGCTCCCCGAGCACGGTGTTGGTGCCCATCAACACCACGCCGAAGAACGCGTGGAAGGGCAGCGAGGCGAAGACCATGGCGAGCTTGGCAAGCGGCTGGATCGGACGCGGTGTCGGGTCGATACCGATCACGACCCAATAGAACAGATAGCCGGTCAGCAGGAAATGCAGATTCATGGTGAGGTGGGCGGCGTGGCTGTCCACCGCCGCGTCGAAGATCCCGCCGAAGTACAGCCCGTAGAACCCGGCGACGAACAGGATGGTCGCGACGAACGGATTGGTGAGCACGCGCGACACCCGCGAATGCAGGGCGGCGAGCAGCCATTCCCTCGGGCCGGGGGGATCGTCGCGTCCGGCGGCGGGCAGCGCTCTCAGCGCGAGCGTGACCGGAGCGCCGAGCACGAACAGTATCGGTGCGAGCATCGACAGCAGCATGTGGGCGGCCATGTGCATGCTGAACATGGCCGGCATGTATCGGCCCACACCCGATGACGTGGCGAAAAGCAGGACAAGGCATCCCAGTAGCCACGCCGCGGTCCGGCCGACCGGCCAGGCGTCTCCGCGCCGCCGCAACCGGGCGACGGCAAGCAGATACACGATCGCGAACATGATCGCGGCCGTGCCGAAGACCAGATCGAAGCGCCAGTCGAACAGGATGCGGCCGACTGTGGGAGGCCCGGCGAGGTCGTAGCCGATCTCGATCGCCGGGATCGAGGGATTGAAGACGGGCGGCGCAGGTGGCGGTGTCCGGCCCAGTGCGACCGCGATGCCGAACGTGAGGCCGAAAACCACAGCTTCGACGAGTGCCAACCTGATCAGCGGGGCCCCGCGCGGTCGGATCCGACTGCAAGCGCGGCGATACCGCGACGGCGTTGAAGCCATCCGATCGCACCGAGCACACACAACGCCGTGGTCTTCGCCAGAATGAGCCAGCCGTAGGTGGTGTTGAGCAGGTCGGCCGGCTGGACACGGACGAAAGCGTTGACGACGCCACTGAGCGCCATGGACACGAAGCACCACAGTGCGACCACCGAGAAGCGCCGCGCAGCCAGGTAGGAATGTTCGCCTCCGCGCAGGGCGTGGACCAGCAGCGCCAGCAGGCCGCCGGCCCACAGCGCGCCGGCCACCAAGTGGATCAGCAGGCTGTTGGTGGCCAGATCGTGCGACCCGCCCGACGATGAATGGCCAGTCAGTGCGAGCGGCAGCAGGGTCGACAGGGATCCGGCGACCAGCAGCGGCGTGGGCGACCAGCGCAGCACCGGGATGCTGGCGATGGTCACGGCAGCGGCCAGGAACGCCGTCCATCGCCATGCGCCCGCGATGTCGACCAGGCTCGCGACCGACCAGATCGCCGACGGATCGAGGCGCGAGGCCACCGGCTGGCCCGTCACATCGGAGACGGTCAGCGGCACCAACAGCGCCGCGCACACGGTCCACACTCCCGAGGCGACGGTGCCGAGGCGCAGCGCGCGGTAGCCGCTCGCGTCGAGCACTCCGTTGGCTTGCGGCGGCACCAGGAACGCGGCCAGCAGAAACGATCCGACCGCGACGACCGCGGCGATCTCGCCCGCCGCCCGGACAAAAGGCAGGCCATAGTTGGTCACCGGACCGGGATCGGGCAGGCCAGTGGCCGTCAACGCGTCCGCGAGCGATAACGCGGCGAGCCCCGCGGCGACCGCGCCGGCCAGCACCGCGACCCCGACGAGCACGGGCCACACCGTGCTGCTGCGCACGCTGGAAGCGACCGTCGTCATGCATTCAGCGTATGGCGTGCCATGCACTGGCCCGCAGGGACCGGTTCTACACGCCGATTCGCTGCGGAGGTCGCGGCGCGCCACCTCGCGCAGATAGAACTGCTCGCGCGAGAACTTCTCGACCTTCTCCATGTCCCGCAGAATTCCGCGGAGCTCGTCGCGGAAGCCTGTGCGTCGATCGTCGAGATCGGCCGCGGGCGTCAACAGATTCTGGTCTGCGACCACCTGGCGCGCCGTGGCGAACAACAGCGCAGACACCGACTCGTTGCTGCTCACACGGTGCTGCGCGCTGTATTGATTTCCAAGGCCCAACGCCCGTTTCGTCAGTTCTTTCTCGTCGATTTCGGCAGGTGCGTCGCGCAGTACGTCCGCCACGATCTCGTAGGCCTCGAAGAAGGGCCGCAGCATGGCACCGGCGATCAGCGGACGCTTCGCACGCAGCAGCCCGTCGACGTCACCCGACGCGACGTGCGATTCCCAGTCCTCGTGCTGCCATGACATCTCCTCGGCCACGTGCTCGCGGAACGCGGCGGAGTCGGCGAAATAGAAATCGAATTTCAGCAGATCCCGCAGTCGCATCGCCTGACTCCAGAACGCTTCCAACCGATCTTCTTCGGCACGTCCCGAATAGGCGAGAGCCAACTCGATGATCGACGTCTCGAGAAATGCGTCGATGAGCGTGTTGCGGTAGAACGCCGCCTGATGCTCATCTTCCGGGGCGATCCGCCAGACCGGTTCCCTGCCGCCCTCGACGCACGTGACCGGATGGCGATTGGACAGGGCGTCGAGCGCGGCACGTACCCCGTCGGGTGTCCTCAGCCGCAGCGCGCTGTTGGTCATCGGAGTCTGTTTGCGCTCAAGATAATCCAGCGAGTCCTGCAGGGTGTGATGCAGCTGGTCGAGCGTCAGGGCAACACCGCGGGTAGTCAGCAGCAGCGCCGACACCAAAGCGGTCGCGTTCACCGGTGTGGCCCGCAGGATCCGCCACGCTACCTCGAAGGCCATCTTCTGCATGGCAAGGCGTTTGGCGGCATCGTCGGTGGACATCGGACCGTGTGGCGCACCAAGGTATTCGCGCATCGACACCGCTTCGGGAAAGCGGACGTAGATCTTGCCGTAGTTGCGCTCACCCTGCGCCTTGATGAACTTGTACAACCACGACAGACCCTCGGGCGTCTTCTCGCCGCCCTGCGCATACGCCGCATACTCCGCGGTTTCATGCAATTGGTCGAAGCTGATCGACACCGGCTGCAGCAGAATGTCGTCGCTGCGGCCGTCGAGATAGGCGTCGGCGACGTAGGCGAGCAGACCCAGCTTGGGCGGCAACATCTTTCCGGTCCGCGAGCGTGTGCCCTCGATCGACCAGCTGAGGTTGAACCGCTTCTCGACGATGTAGCCGACGAACTGCCGCAACACGTACTTGTACAGCGGGTCGTCGAGCTTGCGGCGCAGGAAGATCACGCCGGAATGGCGCATCAGCGGTCCCATGAGACCGAACGACAGGTTGATACCCGCGAACGTGTGCACCGGGGGTAACCGGTTCTCCTGCATCGCAACCGGCACGATGACGCCGTCGAGATAGGACCTGTGCGAGAACAGCAGCACCGCCGGATGGTTCTCCAGGCTGCCGCGCATCGCCTCGACCTCGGCGCGGTCGTAATCGACGTTGGGGTCGAAGCCGCGGCTGAATATCGCGCGGCCCAACGACGGGATCAGGTCGACCGAGAACCGACTCCATCCGGTGGAGAGTTCGTCGAGCATCTCCCCCGCTTTTTCGACGTCCGCACCCGGAATCTGTTCCAGGCCTTCGCGGAACCGCGCTGAGGCAAGAATCTCGGGCTTCATCAGCCGTGGGGATTTGTATTCCGGTCCGAGCAGGCTCAGCTCGACCCGTTCGATCGCCAGGATGGCGCGGCGTATGACGAATCGTGCGAACTCGCGCGAGTTCTCGGCCACCGTCGTATCGGCCCACTGCTGCCTGAGTTCGGAAACTTTCGCGGGTTCACCGGCGACCACCCGTGCGCGAGATGGATCCTTGCGCAGGATGCGGCGCTGGAGAAGCTCCGGCGGCCGGTAGGTGTCGCGACCCGACAGCAGCGACACCACCTTCGAGCGTGTCGGCAGTCCGCCGGGCACCCAGAACACCCGAACCGGTACGACGGAGCGATCCTCGTCGGCCTCCAGCTCGGCAACGAGCTGGGCGAGCACGCTGGGCGGCGGATCGTCGGCGGGCAGCCGCAACACGTCGAGCTTGGAGTCGGGATGCTCGCGGCGCTGTTGCTCAAGCCAGTCGTTGAGCAGTTCGATTTCGGCGGGCGACCCCACCGACGCCAGCACGAGTGCGTCGTCGGTCGGGCTGAACTGCGCGAATCGGTCGGAGGGAACGTTCACGGCCGGCCTTTCGGCGCAGCCCTTTTCGCCGCCGCCTTCTTGGCTGGCGCCTTCTTGGCCGCCGCTGGTTGGCGGTGTTCTTCTTCGCAGTGGTCTTCTTCGCAGTGGTCTTCTTCGCGGCCTGAGTCTTCTTCGCGGTGGCCTTCTTGGCCGCCGCCTTCTTCGGCGGCGCCTTTCTGGTTGCCTTGCGCTTGTACAGCTCCGGAGTGGGCAGTTCGTCCCTGCGGCCAGTCCTTCAGCGTGTCGAGGTAGAGAGCGCGTACCTCGGCAATGCGTTCGGGCAGGTTGTCGTGTGTCCAATCATCCACGGGGATCGGCGGATACACCACGACGTCGACAGTTCCGGGATTGAACGTGCTCGAGTCGCGGGCCGCGATGACCTCGGCGTTGCGAATCACGATGGGCACGATGGGGATTCCCGCCGACATCGCGATCCGGAAGGGACCCTTCTTGAAGGGTCCGACCTCGGTGGTGTCCAGCCGGGTGCCCTCGGGCGCGATCAGGATCGACAGACCCTTGCGTGCCAGCTCCTCGATCTTCTTGAGTCCCTCGACGGCCTTTTTGGGATCGTCGCGGTCGATGAACGCCGCGTCCATGATCTTGCCCATCGTGCCGACTATCGGGTCCTTCTCGAGTTCCTTCTTGCCGACGGATGTGAAATTGGATTCGACCAGTCGTCCGGCGATCATCGGATCTGCTTGGTTTCGGTGGTTGAAGATGAACACCGCCGGCCGCTCGGCCGTCAGGTTCTCCTTGCCCAGCACGTTCAGCTCGACCCCGATGGTCGTGAGAAGAGTCTTGCCGAACGTCGACGTGAAAAAGTTGACGCCGGTGCGCCTGTTACGGGTCAGCAGGCCAAGGCCGATCGCCGCCCCGGCGATCGGCATCATCGACGCGATACCGGCGGCCGTGCGCAGCTGTGACACCGGACTGCTGCCGCTACGGCTGCTGAATCTCAGCACCGGCCAACCACGCTTGGCGGCGACCGCCGCGAGCTTGCCGGCCGGGTTGGTGGGCCGCGGATTGCCGACCAGATACATCAAGGCGACGTCTTCGTCACCGTCGGCGTAGAAGTAACTCTTCGAGAGATCGACGCCGTTCTTGCCGGCGAATGCCTGTACCGCCCTGGCCTTGCCCGGCCCCCAGATGATCGGGGTGAGGACCTCTCCCGTCAGCAGGCCGTCCTCATCGGTCTCGAACTTGTTGCTCAACACGTTCTCGATGCCGAGGAACCGCGCGACGGGCTCGACCTGCACCGTCAGCGCCGACGAGCTGAGCACGACGGTGTGGCCGCGGGCCATGTGAGCGCGGACCAACTCACGCATTTCGGGATAGATGCGGCCTACGATTTTTTGCACGAAGAGGCGCTCGGCCAGTTCGTCGATATCGGCCAGGGAATTGCCGCGCAGCATGCGGGCACCCTTGCCGATGAGATCCTCGAATTCGGAGCGGCCGAGTTGATGGTTGAGTCCGGCCTGCACCATGCCGATGAACTCCCCGACCGACATCTGGCGGCGGCGCAACCGGTCCTGCGTCATGATCACTCCGGTGAAACCGGCGACCAGGGTGCCGTCGAGATCGAAGAATGCGCCGACCTCGGGCCCGGCTGGGCTCGCCTGGATCTCTGCGACGGAACCCGGCAGCCGCATGGTCCTGCGCGGGGCTTGCGAAGCTTGGCCGTTTCCCGAAGTCATTGCAGCGCACTTCCGTTCGGTGAGATGTGGGCGGGTTCGGACGGATCAATCGAGAACGACGCCGGTACCGCACGACCGTCGCCGCCAAGGGCAAGGACTTCGTCGAAACCCGATAACAGGCAGCGTGCCCACAGGTCGGGGTCGTCGATCGCGGCACGGTCGTAGCGCGTGGTGATGGTGCAATACCCTGCCCGGGATATCAGCACCACCATCATGGCCACACCCGGCAGCGGGCCAATTCCATACTGCCGCAGGATCTTCGCGCCGGCGATGAACGTGTCGCCGGCGTACACGGGCACGTTGCTGGCCTGCACATCGGAATTGACGATCGATCCCGCCATCGACTCGAGCACCGAGTCGGGCAGCAGGCTGATCACCGGCGCGATGGCGCCGACCATGTCGATCGCCCGCTCTTCGCGCTTGCTCGTCATCTGCGAGCGGATGTTCTTGATCCGCACCTCGGGATCCCGCAGCCCGATCGGCGCGGCGAGATTGACGCCGGCGAAGCGGTTTCCACCCGCGGGGTCGGCCTCTGATCGCAGGTTGACCGGGACTGCCATCGGCAATGCGTCGATGGGAACGCCCTTGGCGTCGTGGTAGAGCCGCAGCGCGCCGCACAGCCCGGCCAGGTATGCATCGTTGATCGAGCCACCCGCCGCCTTCGACGCGCGATGCAGATCACCGAATTCGATGTCGATGGCCTCGCTGCGCGACGAGAGGCTGCGCCTGCGCAGCACCGGTGACGGTTCGGCCACCGGTCCCATCACTCGGGCACCGGACATCGCGTAGTCGATGACGCTGCCCATGCGTGAGACCGGGTCACGGATCGCTTCGCCCACCACGTGGGCGGCGCCCGACGCCATACCGAACACCCGGCCCGCAATCCTGCTCGGGAGGCGCCTAAAGCCTTGGCGCATAAGGTCGTTGGGCGATAGATCTTGCGGGATCGGCAACGGCGGAATCGCCTGCGGCACAGGCTCGCGTTCCAGGTCGTAGATGTGGGCGAACATCTCGACGGCCCCGACACCGTCGGTGATGGCGTGACTGAGGTGCATCATGATCGCCGCGCCGCCACCCTCCAGTCCCTCGATGAGGGTTGCGGTCCACAGCGGTCGGGAAATATCGAGCGGCGACTGCGCCGCGACGTCGGCGAGGTCGAGCACCTGGCGCAGGGTCCCGGGGGCGGAGATCCGGATCCGGCGGACGTGGAAGTCGAGATTGAAGTCGGGATCGATCACCCACCGCGGCGCCACCGTCGGCAGCGTCGGCGTGACGACCTTCTGCCGCAGTCGCAGAACTTTGCGCGAGGCGTTGTCGAACCTGCGCCGGAACTGAAGCCAGTCCGGGTCGGTGTCCAGGATTTCCAGGGTCATGATCCCCGAGCGGGTACGCGGGTTGGCCTCACCGCGATGCAGGATCTGGTCGAACGCGCTCAGTTCCTCTGGAAGTCCGTCCGCGTCGAGGTCCGGCACGTCGCTCATGACTCGCTGCACTCCTCCCGCTCCCCGCCAATCGATGGTCACCACGCTAGTCCGCTGCGCGGTAGTGCGGAGCGGCTTTATATACCAGTTGCGGGCGCGGGAACGCCCTCCGCGGAGCGCCACCTTCCATACCGAAGTTCGGCCGGCGCGACGGGTAATGCTCCAGGCGCGGGAAACAGCGCATGGTTCACGACTGCACTTCCGCTTAGTTCAGCGGCGAACTGCGGGCGGCAGCTGGCGGAATGCGGCCGCGTCCAACACTCCTGCTTGCTGGCCATTCCTACTGGGTGTAATCCGGAGCGTGACCGACGCGCCATGTGCGTCGGGCCGGACGTAGTAGCACTCGTCGGTCTCTGGGCAGTAGATGCACACCGTATCGATTGCGTCCTTATCCATCCGTGTCGTGTGGGTCCCATTGCGGTCCGCCCACATCGACCGGAACATAACGCTGACGGCACCCGCGCGTGCCGACCGGTACTTCACCTGAAGACGGTTGAACTCTCCAGCCGCATATGCGACGAGATCGAACGGCGCGTGCTCCGTTGCCGGAAACAGGACCGTGAACCCTTTGCTTACCAAGTCGGCATGGGCTTTGGCGATGCCTAGATCGCCCTTGTCCTTCGTGTGGTGTCTGACCATCGATTCCAGAGTAATGGATGACCCATCCATTGGTCTGCGGCAATTCGGCTAAGGTGTACTTTTTGGGTCGCGTGTCGTGATCTCTTGCCCCCGTGGCGCAACGGATAGCGCAGCGGATTTCTACTCCGTAGGTTGCAGGTTCGAATCCTGTCGGGGGCGCTGTCTAACACACTTCGTGCCTCCATCTCGCGTACCATGCCCCGTCGAGCGATAGGGTTTGCTAGAAATCCTTCTGGAGGGGTGGAAGAATGGCCAGGGCTGGCAGAAAAGACGCGGTCAAGGTCGCGATCGGCGCGGCCGCGATGGGGGTCGCAACGAGCGTCACCGGCCGTTGCAGTCACCCAGCCCGCCTCCATCTCCTCGTCCCTTGTCGATCTTGCCGCCCTCATCGTCGTGGGCAGCTCGACATACCCCAGCGGAGCGGGTGTCGAGGACTTCTTCGGCGGCAAGTTCCGCAACGAGCTATACACCGGTCCCGTGGCGACGACATCGTCCACGTGAATTTCTCCGACGGCCCGGCAGGCATCCAGGCCGCGATCAATGACGCGAACGAGCGCCTGGCGCCCGGTCAACGCAACGCCGTGCTGGCGTCGGGCTGGGGAGCCGCAAACGCGAGTTTGCTGCTGTTGAACGACAACCCGTCATTGGGCAACACCGTGTTCATCCTCGACAACGACGTCGCCCGACCGGACGGCGGCTTCGGCACCCGGTATCCGTTGTTCGCGCTGATCGGGGTGAATCCCTACCCCACACCGAGTCAGACATCCGCCCTCGGTGTCGTCAACACCGGCTACGAGTACGACTACAACTCGAACGCCCCGGCGTACGTGCTGAACCCGTTCTCCGCCGTCAACGCGCTGGCGGCTTACTTGACCACGCGCCTCAATCAGGCCGAGATCGATCTGCCCGTCGACGCCGAAGGCAGACCAATCGCCCCCGACGGCACACCCCTCACCTGCGGTGGTGCCAACACCTGCGCGATCACCGAGAGCCAAGATGTCCTCCCGTGCCCGGACACACGATGCGTTGCGCCCGTCGGCGACAGGATCACCGCGTACGTCACGACGCGGAACAACACCACCTACGTCACCTACACGACCAGGGAACTGCCGCTGACCACGCTGATCCGCGGCATCTTCGGTGACTACATCGCCGACGTCACGGCGCCACTGCTGAAATGGGCAGTCGACATCGGCTATTACGGCGGCAACCCGATTCCCTCGGATCCGAGCGCCTACCGTCCCGGGCGCCTCTTCCCGTCGATCGGCGACCTCTTCACGGCGTTGATCAAGCTTCCCGGCGCAATTCTGCAGACGGTGGCGGCAATCTTCTCGCCGTTCGTGCCTCGCCCGCCGGCGGTCACCAACCCTCAGATACTGAGGACCGAGACGCTTTCGACGACGCGGGACGTCCACCACCGAGACGGGTGAAGAACTCACCCCCGAAACCAATGACGAACACTCCGAAACGAACGAACAACTCAGCGCGCAGACGAACGAGGAACTCACCGAAACGCCCGAGGAGCTCACCACCGAGACGGACGAGAAACTCGAGGTTCCCGGCAATATCGTCGAAGAGACGACCAAGCCGTTGATGAACGTCCTACGGAACAGCCTGACGGCGCTGCCCGGCCGATTCGACCCGGACACCGGCAACGGCGGCATCACCGCAACAACTGCCCCGGAGTCGGTTGAACCAGAGCAGAACTCGGAGCCCGAACAGGGCACGAATCCGATAGTCACCGCTCCGACGGATATCAATCCCGGTACTTACGGCCCCGACACGAACCCCGGCGACGACGACAACCACACGGACAACGACACCGACGGCTCGTCCGAAGGCGGACAGGCTGCGGCGGCATAGCGAGCGCTTTACTGCCGATATCGGCTTCTCCGGGCTGAACTGCTCGATACACTTCCGTGGTGAAATCCAAGGTCGCGGCGACAGCGGCCGCCGCACTTCTGACGGTCACGCTGGCTGCGCCGGCCTATGCGGCCCCACCGAGCTACGGCAGCAACGGCGTCTTCAACGTCGCCACCAACCCACGCCCAGGCTGGGCGACGGCGTTCATCCAACCGGGTCACTACCGGGTCGATCAGGCGCCGAGCATGTTCCCGTATCAAAGTGCGCCGGGCTACTGGTACAGGTGCCACAACTTCCCATGCAGCCCCAGCTATCCGGGCAACGTGATCGCGTCCGGGCCCGCGGTGCGCGACGCTCCCACCTTCGTCGACATCCTGCCCAGCGATGTCGCGGTCGCGCTGAACAACGTCACCCTGACGATCGCCTGACCCGCGCCGAAGACCGATCACTAGGCTGAGCCGCGTGTCTGATCCCGTGCTGGTCCACATCGATCACAACGTCGCCGTCATCACCATCAACGATCCCGACCGCCGAAATGCGGTGACGGCCGAGATCTCGGCGGCATTGCGATCCGCGGTGGACGACGCCGAGGCCGACGAGCACGTGCATGCGCTGATCGTCACTGGAGCGGGAAAGGCGTTCTGCGCCGGGGCGAATCTGACCGCACTGGGCGAGGCCACCGAGGACGGCCTGCGCGTGATCTACGACGGATTTCTCGCCGTCGCCAACTGTGCGCTGCCGACGATCGCGGCGGTCAACGGCGCCGCGGTCGGCGCCGGGCTGAACCTCGCGCTTGCCGCCGACGTGCGCATCGCCGGCCCAGCGGCGCTCTTCGATCCGCGTTTCCAGAAGCTCGGCATCCATCCCGGCGGCGGAGCTACCTGGATGCTGCAACGCGCCGTTGGTCCACAGGTGGCCCGCGCATCGCTTCTCTTCGGCATGAGCTTTGACGCCGAAGAGGCGGTGCGCCACGGACTTGCGCTGCGGGTCGCTGAGGATCCGGTCGCAGCCGCACGCGAACTCGCCGCAGGACCCGCCAATGCACCACGCGATGTGGTCATCGCGACGAAGGCCTCTATGCGGGCAACCGCCAATCCCGGCTTCATCGACAGCGATCAGCACGGCATCGCAGTCGACACCGAACTGGGCCCGCAGGCACGCTCGATCGAGTCGCCGGAATTCGCGCGTCGACTCGAGGCCGCAAAGCGTAGGTGACCTAGAGGTCGAGCAGCGCCAGCTCCGGCGCCTCGATGAGAGCACGAAGTTCGGCCAAGAATCCGGCGGCCTGCGCGCCGTCGACGATGCGATGGTCGAATGCGCACGTGAGCGACATCGTCGGCCGCGCCACGACTTCTCCGGCGACGACTATGGGGCGCGGCTTCAGCGAGCCCATTCCGAGGATAGCCGCCTCGGGGTAGTTGATCACCGGAACGCCGTCGTCCAGCCCCAGTGCGCCGAAGTTGGACACCGTGAAGGTGGAGCCCTGCAGTTCGGTCGGCATCAACGATCCGGCCCTGGCTTCCTGAATCAGCCGAGCCACCGCGTCGGCGAGCTCGCGTGTCGTCTTGTCCTGCGCGTCCTTGACGACCGGCACCAGGAGGCCCCGCGCAGCGGCCACGCCGAATCCGAGATGCACCGCGGAGTGCAGGTGGACCTGGGGGCCCGCCGTGGTGTCGACCCACGTCGAGTTCAGGTTCTGGTGATGGGTGAGCGCAATCGTCAACAGCCTCAACGTGAGGACGAACGGCGTGATCTGCGCATCGTCGCCCGTCTGGTCGCGAACCCGGTCACGCAGGCCCAACAAATTCGTCCCGTCCACCTGAACACTCGCATGCGCATCGGGTATCTGACTGCGCGACAGCGACATTCGGCGCGCCATTTCCGCCCGCACACCGCGCACCGCCACCATGTCGGGGCCCGGCGCAGACCTACCCGCCGAAGACAGGACGTCCTCGCGGGTGATCACACCGTCGGCGCCCGAGCCCACCAGCTCGCCCAGGTCCACGTTCAGCTCCGCCGCGAGCTTGCGCACCGGAGGCTTCGCGCGAGGTCGTGAGCGACGCCGGCCGCACGGTCCGTCTGCTGTCATCCATCGCATCGTCAGCGCCGTATCCGACCAGAACCGGCCTGCGCTTCACCGCTGTCGAGGCGGCAGGCTTCGCCTCCGTGGGCACCGCGTCCGTTTCGATACGAACCAGCACCGCACCGACATTCAGCGTCTCACCATCGCCACCGCCCAGCTCGGTGATCCGCCCGGCGTACGGGCTCGGGATCTCGACCTCGGCCTTGTTGGTCTCGACCGTGCACAGTGTCTGGTTCAACTCGACGGTGTCGCCCACCGCCACGCTCCAGCTTGTGATGGTCGCGTCCTCGAGTCCTTCGCCGAGGTCGGGAACGAGAAAGTCCTTCACGTCACGGCGGTCATGGCGCCTCCAACGTCCGCTCGACGCAATCGAGGAGCCGGTCGACTCCCGGGAGCCACAGTTTCTCCAGCCGCGCCGGCGGGAACGGTGTGTCGAATCCGGTGGCGCGCAGGACCGGCGCCTCGAGGTCGTAGAACAGCTCTTCCTGGATGCGTGCGGCGAGTTCGGCGCCGAACCCCAACGTCCGCGGACCTTCGTGCATGACCACCGCACGGCCCGTTTTGCGCACCGATTCGGCGATCGCGTCGAAGTCCAGTGGGTTCAGCGACCGCAGGTCGAGGACTTCCACGCTCCACCCGTAGTGCTGCGCTGCGAGTTCGGCCGCGCTGAGGGCCGTTGCGACCAGTGGGCCATAGGTCACCACCGTGACGTCATCGCCGCTACGCCGGATCCCCGCACGCCCGATCGGCAGATCCCGGTGTATTCGTGTCAACGGGTTCACGGGCCCAATACCGTCGTTTGGGTTCGAGATAGATGATCGGATCCCGGCAGGTGATCGACTGTCGCAGAAGCCAATACGCGTCCGTGGGAGTCGACGGCGCCACCACTTTGAGACCCGCGGTGTGCAGCCAGTAGCTCTCCGTGGACTCCGAATGATGTTCGACGGCGCCGATGCCGCCGAACGACGGAATCCGGATGGTCACGGGCATGTCGACGTCGCCGCGGGTCCGCATCCGGTACTTCGCCAGATGACTGACGATCTGGTCGAATGCCGGCGCGGCGAACCCGTCGAACTGGATCTCCGGAACGGGGACGAAGCCGCGGATCGCCATCCCGATCGCGATGCCGATGATCGCCGACTCGGCTAGAGGTGTATCGAAACACCTTTGCTCGCCGAAAGTTTGAGAAAGTCCCTCGGTGACACGGAAGACACCGCCGAGCGTAGCGACGTCCTCACCGAAAACGAGCACACGCTCATCGGTTGCCATCGCGTCATGCAGTGCCCGATTGATCGCTTGCGCCATGGTCAGCGTCGGCGCGTCCGGCATCGTGGTCATTAGCGCTCGGTGCGGTTCGTCATCCCCGTGAAATGTCGGTCGCTCGATGATCTGAGTCACGCTTCTGCCTCCTTCGCGATCTCCGCCAGCACTTGTGCGCGCTGTGCGGACAGATCCGGGGTGATGTCGTGATAGACGGTGTCGAACACGTCGGTGATGTCGAAGTCGTCGGCGTCGACGACCGCCTCCCGCAGTTCGGCGCGTAATCGCTTCGATCTGGCGGCAACCCGTTCCTCTAGCCGCTCGCTCCATACCCCCACCGCTTGCAGGTAGGTGCGGTAGCGCTGTATCGGATCGCGCGCCGCCCAGTACTCGACTTCCTCGTCGGACCGGTACCGGGTGGGGTCATCGGAGGTGGTGTGTGGCCCCATCCGGTAGGTGACCGCCTCGATCAATGTGGGGCCGCCGCCGTCCCGGGCACGCCTGGCGGCCTCGGCCGTCACCGCGAAGCAGGCCAGCACGTCGTTGCCGTCCACCCGAATGCCGGGCATGCCGTAACCGATGGCGCGGTGCGCAATGGACGGCCCGGCAAGCTGCTTGCTCACCGGCACCGATATCGCCCAGTGGTTGTTCTGCACGACGAATACGCATGGCGCCTTGAACACGGCCGCGAGGTTCAGCGCCTCGTGGGCGTCGCCTTCGCTGGTCGCGCCGTCGCCGAGAAACGCCACTGTCACCGAGTTCTCGCCCAGCCGCTGGGCCGCCATCGCCGCACCGACGGCGTGCAGACCTTGTGTGCCGATCTGGATCGAGATCGGCGCGACACACTTCTCGGTGAACCCGAGCCCCCCGTGCCACTTGCCCCGCCAGACCGCGCCGATCTGTGTCGGTGTGAGTCCCCGCAACAGGAACGCGCCGATCTCGCGGTACTGCGGAAAGAGCCAGTCCGTTTTCTGCAGGCTCGCCGTCGTGCCGATCTGCGCGGCCTCCTGACCACGGCACGACGCGAACAGCGCCAGCTCACCCTGGCGTTGCAGATTGACGAACTCGGTGTCCAGTTCGCGGGTCACGACCATCGACTCGTAGAGCCAGGCCAGCGTCTCGGGCGGGAGGTCTCTTCGGTATCGCGTCTCGGCGGTCGGCGTCCCATCAGGGGCGACCAGCTGTATCGGCTCCAAATCGACGCCTGGTTGTGTCCCAGACGTCAGGATGCTCGCGTCGATCCCCGCCATACCGCCTCCTAGGGTCACTGGCGGCGGGTCGCGCCGTCAGGCGACTGAGGTGCTCAGCACGGAGGCGATCAGAGCAAAACCCCTGGTGGGGGGCTCGTCCGTTAGCTGCCGGGGTGTGGCGCTAACGCGACGATGCGCTCAGCTCGCCGCAGTACTGGGGCATCCACCATTATGCCCTCGTATTGGAGGAAGGCTGTCGTCGCGAGCAGCCGCTCGGACGTGTCGCATGAAGCTAGGCGGGATTCATCCGGCGTGAGGGCCATGATGCTTTCAGCCCGCCGCAGCACTGGCATGTCGACCATCTGCCCCTCGAACTGGAAGACACCGCGCTGTGATCGCGCCTGCTCGAGCACCCGGCGCGCCCAGTCGACCTGTTCGTCGGTCGGCGCGTACGCCGACGCGAATGACCGCGACCTGCGTCGGATGGATGGCGACCTTGGCGTCGAACCCGACGGCGACGGCGTCGTCGCTCTCGGCCCGCAACCCGTCGAGATCCTTGATGTTGAGATAGACCGAGTCCAGCGCCATCTTCCCGAACGCCTTGGCGGCCAGCAGACTCTGCGACCGCACATGCTTGGCAACATCGCGGTAGCTGCCGTCGGGCCAACGATTTGCGGTACCACCGGTGACCGCGAAAAGATCCTCGGCACCCCACATCACGGCGAACGCGTTCTCCATGCGGGCCAGCTCGTTGACTTCGATTGCGCCCAAGGGTGTCTCGATCAGCACGACCACTTCGCGCGGCGCGAGATCGCGTATCTGCCGGGGCGATTCGGTTTTCGCCAGCATCACCACGGTGTAATCGGTGCGCGCCAGCGCGTCCAAATCGAGCTGATGATCGGATGTCGCGCTCGGATTGATTCGGACCACGGTGCGAGTGGGATCGAGCCGCGTGTCGATCAGCGCTTGACGCGCGACCTCCCGGTCCTTGGCGGCCACCCCGTCCTCGAGATCGAGAATGACGACATCGGCAGCGGCGGCGGCCTTCTCGAATCGCTCCGGCCGGTCGGCCGGACAGAACAGCCAGCCTGGACCGTTGTTTCCCAACGACATCAGGCCGTCCCCTCGGGCCGCTTGCGAACCATGGTCTTGCGGGATGCGGTCGCGACGACGTCACCGTGCTGATTGCGGCCGACGTGCGAGAAGGTCACGATGCCCTCCCCGGGCCTGCTCTTCGATTCGCGCTTTTCGGTGACCTCGCTCTCTGCGTAGAGAGTGTCACCGTGAAAAAGCGGCTTGGGGAACGCGATCTCGCCGAAGCCGAGGTTGCCGACGATGGTGCCCTGCGTCAACTGCGTCACCGACAGGCCGACGAGCGTCGACAGGGTGAACATCGAGTTCACCAAGCGCTGGTTGAACGGTGGCAACGCGTCGGCGAACGCGGCATCGAGGTGCAGCGCCTGGGTGTTCATGGTCAGGGTGGTGAACAGGACGTTGTCGGCCTCGGTGATGGTGCGGCCGGGCCGGTGCTGATAGAGCACCCCGGTCTCGAACTCCTCGAACCACAGACCGCGCTGGATCTCGATACGTTTGTAGCCGTCAGCTGCGTGGCTCATACGCCAATCTCCCGCGCGATCAGCATCAGCTGCACTTCCGTTGTCCCCTCGCCGATTTCGAGAATCTTGCTGTCCCGGTAATGCCGCGCGACCGGATATTCGTTCATGAAGCCGTAGCCGCCGAAAACCTGGGTCGCGTCGCGGGAGTTGTCCATGGCCGCCTCGCTGGCCACCAGTTTGGCGATGGCCGCGGCCTTCTTGAACGGCTTGCCCGCCAGCATGAGCGCGGCCGCGTCGTAGTACGCGGTGCGCGCGGCGTGCGCGCGCGCCTCCATGCGTGCGATCTTGAACGCGATCGCCTGGTAGGCGCCGATCTTCTGACCGAACGCCTCCCGCTCCTTCGCGTATTTCACACACTCATCGACGCACCCCTGCGCGGCGCCAACGGACAAGGCGGCGATGGCGATCCGGCCCTCATCAAGGATGCGCAGGAAGTTCGCGTAGCCGCGACCACGTTCACCCAGGAGGTTCTCCTGAGGAACCCGGACGTCGTCGAAACTCAGCGGATGGGTGTCCGACGCGTTCCAGCCGACCTTGTTGTAGGCGGGCTCGGCGGTGAATCCCGGTGTGGGAACGGGCACCAGAATCGACGAGATCTCTTTCTTGCCGTCGATTTCGCCGGTGACCGCGGTGACGGTGACCAGCTTGGTGATGTCGGTGCCCGAGTTGGTGATGAACTGCTTGGAGCCGTTGATGATCCACGTCGACCCGTCCATCTTCGCCGTCGTCTTCGTCGCGCCCGCGTCGGTGCCGCCACCCGCCTCGGTCAGGCCGAACGCGCCGAGCGCCTTGCCGCTTGCCAGCAGAGGCAGCCATTCCTGCTTCTGCTCCTCGTTGCCGAAGCGGTACACGGGCATGGCGCCCAGCGAAACCCCCGCCTCCAACGTGATCGCCACGCTCTGATCGACCTTGCCGAGTTCCTCCAACGCCAGGCACAGCGCGAAGTAGTCGCCGCCCATGCCGCCGTATTCCTCGGGGAACGGCAGGCCGAACAACCCCATGTCGGCCATGCCCGAGACGACTTCGTATGGGAACGAGTGCTCCTCATCGTGTTTGGCGGCGACAGGCGCCACCACACTCTGCGCGAAGTCGCGAACTGTCTTGGCAAGCTGCTCATAGTGATCGGGCAGCATGCCCGTCGCCAGGAAATCAGTCATGACTCATCCTTCTGCGTTGCTTTTGCTGAATTGCCGGCTCGGCCGGCGTCGGCCTCCACGATGACTCTCGCCAATGGCTGGCCCACCTTGACCTGGTCGCCCACGGCGACGAGTAGCTCGACAACACCCTCGACCGGCGCGGTCAGGGCGTGTTCCATCTTCATCGCCTCGACGGTCACCACAACGGCGCCCGCATCGACATGCTCACCGTCGGAAACACCGACCGCGACAACCGAACCGGGCATCGGGCTGGTCAGCTCGGCGTCACCGCTCAGTTCGTCGTCGGGTCGGACAGGTGCTTCGCGAACCTCTTCGATCACGGCGGTGAGCCCTGCGGCCGACAACCAGATCTGCCCGTCGATGGCCGCGACCTTGTATTCGGTTCGCAGCCGATCCAGCGTGACCGTCAGCAGATCATGTTCGAGAGTCGCTGACAGCGAATGAGTTTCGCCGTCTTCGACGACAGCCTTCGCGGTATCTGGTGTTCCGGTGAGATAGACGTGGTCGGTGCGATCCCCGGAATGCAGCCGAAGCGTGGTCGGCGCCGGTGTTCCGATCCGCCATCCCGAGGGCACCGCCCACAGATCGGCGACCGGGCCGGGCCAGCTACGCAGCCACTTGTACGCCGCGGCCGCGATCAGCTCGCGATCACCCGGTTCCGCGGGCCTGAAGTCGGGCATGCGGCGGTCGAGCAGTCCGGTGTCCAGGTCACCGGCGACGACGTCGGAATCGGCCAGCAGAAATCGAAGGAACTCGATGTTCGTGGTGACCCCGAGAACGGCGGTGTGCGCCAATGCCGTGTCGAGGGCCCGGATGGCGCCGGCGCGATCGTCGGCGTGCGCGATGACCTTCGACAGCATCGGGTCGTAGTCGCTGCCGACCACCGTGCCGCGCGCGAGTCCGGAGTCGACGCGGATCCCCGGCCCGCCCGGTTCGGCGAGGCCGAGCACGGTGCCGCCGGTGGGCAGGAAGCCACGACCGGGATCCTCTGCGTAGACCCGCGCTTCGATGGCGTGCCCGGTGAAGGTCACGTCATCCTGAGCGATCGGCAGCTTATGGCCGGCAGCGATGAGCACCTGCTGCTCGACGAGGTCGATCCCGGTGACCATTTCCGTCACCGGATGCTCGACCTGCAGGCGGGTGTTCATCTCCATGAAGAAGAACTCGTCGGGCCGGTCAGCGGACACGATGAACTCCACTGTGCCTGCGCCGGAGTAATCCACGCTGCGTGCCGTATCGCAGGCCGCGGCACCGATGCGGGCCCGCGTTGCGGGGTCCAGCAGTGGCGAGGGCGATTCTTCGATCACCTTCTGATGCCGACGCTGCAGACTGCACTCCCGTTCACCGAGGTGCACCACGTTGCCATGGGCGTCGGCGAGCACTTGAACCTCGATGTGTCGCGGGTTCAGCACGAAGCGCTCGAGGAACAGGGTGTCGTCACCGAACGCCGCACCGGCCTCCCGGCGCGCGCTGGTGAGAGCGGGCGCCAACTCCGAGGGCTCGTGCACGACACGCATGCCCTTGCCGCCGCCGCCCGCGGACGGCTTCACCAGAACCGGGTAGCCGACCTCCTCGGCGCCTGCGATCAGGTCGGCATCGGTGAGTCCGGGACGAGACACCCCGGGAACGACCGGGACTGAAAATGCCGATACCGCAGCCTTCGCGGCGATCTTGTCGCCCATCGTCTGAATCGCCCCGACCGGCGGTCCGATGAAAACGATGCCCGCAGCCTTCAGTGTGGCGGCGAATTGAGCGTTCTCAGAAAGGAACCCGTAGCCCGGGTGCACCGCCTGTGCACCGGTGCGCCGCGCGGCCGCGATCACGGCGTCGATGTCGAGATAGCTCTCCCGGGCGGCGGCAGGCCCGATGTTGACGGCCACATCGGCCTCGGCGACGTGGCGGGCTCCCGCGTCGGCGTCGCTGAAGACCGCGACGGAACGAATGCCCATCGCGCGCAACGTACGGATGACGCGCACCGCGATCTCGCCACGGTTGGCGATGAGGACTGTCTGGATATCGATCACGTCATCACATCCGGAACACGCCGTAGGAAACCGGCTCGAGCGGAGCTTGGCCGACCACCGAAAGAGCCAGGCCGAGAACAGTTCTGGTGTCGGCCGGATCGATGACGCCGTCGTCCCACAGCCGTGCCGTCGAGTAGTAGGGGTTGCCCTGATCCTCGTACTGCTGGCGGATGGGCGCCTTGAACTTCTCCTCATCCTCGGGAGTCATCTCTTTGCGTACCGTCGCAAGAACCGACGCCGCCTGCTCCCCGCCCATGACCGAGATCCTGGCATTCGGCCACATCCACAGGAAGCGCGGAGAATAGGCCCGCCCACACATCGAGTAGTTGCCCGCGCCGTAGGAACCGCCGATCACCACGGTCAGCTTCGGCACCCGTGCGCAGGCGACCGCGGTGACCATTTTCGCACCGTGTTTGGCGATCCCCCCGGCCTCGTAGTCGCGACCCACCATGAAGCCGGAGATGTTCTGCAGGAACAGCAGCGGCGTAGAGCGCTTATCGCAGAGTTCGATGAAATGTGCACCCTTGACGGCGGATTCACTGAACAGCACGCCGTTGTTGGCGATGATGCCGACCGGATGACCGTGGATGCGCGCGAACCCGGTCACCAGCGTGCTGCCGTACTCGGCTTTGAACTCCGCGAACTCGCCGCCGTCGACGATGCGGGTGATCACCTCATGGACGTCGTAGGGAACGCGAGAGTCGACGGGAACCACGTCGTACAGTTCGGTCTGGTCGGCAATCGCGTCGACCGTCGGCCTGACATCCCACGGCAGTTCCTCACGGGGACCCAGCGTGGACACGATGCGCCGGACGATGCGCAAAGCGTCCCGGTCGTCGTGCGCCAAATGGTCTGTGACACCAGAGGTTCTGGAGTGCAGATCGCCGCCACCGAGGTCTTCGGCGGTCACGACCTCGCCGGTCGCCGCCTTCACCAGCGGTGGCCCGCCTAGGAAGATGGTGCCCTGGTTGCGGACGATCACCGCCTCGTCGCTCATCGCGGGTACATATGCGCCACCGGCGGTGCACGAGCCCAGGACCGCAGCGATCTGAGGGATGCCCGCGGCGGACAGGTTGGCCTGGTTGTAGAAGATGCGACCGAAGTGCTCGCGATCGGGGAACACCTCGTCCTGACGCGGCAGGAACGCCCCGCCGGAGTCGACCAGATAGATGCATGGGAGCCGGTTGTGGCCGGCGACCTCTTGCGCGCGTAGGTGCTTCTTGACGGTGATCGGGTAGTACGTGCCGCCCTTGACGGTCGCATCGTTGGCGACGATCACACATTCGCGTCCTGAGACGCGACCGATGCCGGCAATCATGCCCGCGCCGGGGCATTCGTCGTCGTACATGCCGTCGGCGGCGAGCGGTGTCAGTTCGAGAAACGGGCTGCCCGGGTCGAGGAGCCCGTCGACGCGGTCGCGCGGAAGCAGCTTGCCCCGGCTGACATGACGTTCACGGGCGCGCTCCGAGCCGCCGAGCGCCGCGGCGGCAAGCTTGGCGCGCAATTGCGCCACCAGCTGGAGGTGGTCGTCGCGATACGAAGTCCGCGCTGTCATCGCAGAAAAACCCGTTCGGTTGAGTTAATGATGACTAACTGATGGTATGTTAGTCACGATTAACCGAATTGTCCACCAGCCCGTTTGGAGCGTGCCCATGGCCTCCACTCCGGAGCCTGTTCTCGTCCCCACGCGTCGCAGCCAGGCCAAATCCGACCGCCGAACGCAACTTATCGCCGCAGCCGAACGCCTGGTCGCCGAGCGGGGCTATCTCGCGGTGCGACTCGAGGACATCGGGGCCGCCGCGGGCGTCAGCGGACCGGCCATCTACCGGCACTTTCCCAACAAAGAGGCACTCCTCGTCGAATTGCTGGTGGGAATCAGCACGCGACTACTGGCCGGCGCCGCCGACGTCGTCGCCCGCGCCGACGATCCCAGAGCCGCGCTGGACGGGCTGATCGAATTCCATCTGGACTTCGCGCTCGGCGAGTCGGATCTGATCCGCATCCAGGACCGAGACCTGCCCAACCTGCCCCCGGCTGCCAAGCGTCAGGTCCGGAGGGCGCAACGACAGTACGTCGAGATTTGGGTGGAAGTGCTGCGGCAGCTGAACAAGTCGCTAAGCGAGGACGACGCTCGGCTGATGGCGCATGCCACCTTTGGGTTGCTCAATTCGACACCACATTCGGTGAAGCCCACTGCGGCCAAAAAGGCCGAGGTCAGCGAGCGTGCCGTCCTTCGCGCGATGACGGTTGCTGCGCTGACCTCGGCCGCGCCGAGTGTGAGCGGCTAGTACCAGGCTCGGCGGCCGCCGACGGGGCGTCCTACGGATCCGAGGATCCAGAAGACGGCACCGATGACGACAAGCACGACACCGATCGTCGTCAATACACTGATGCCGAGGATATAACCAAGCACGGCGAGGATGATTCCAAGGATGATCATCGTGACTCCATTTCTATTGAACTATCAACTGCCAGTGAACTATTGACTAGGCTGAGGGATGTTGCAGTCCGTCACTTTCGGATTGACTCCCGCGTAATTCAGCGGGCCGACGACGACCGTAAGGGCGACACTCCCTGCCGTCGCGCAGTTGGTTGCGCCAGTTTCAAAGTAACCGCGCTGATAAGCCGCAAAAGCGCCGATCAGTAACCAGATGAGCACTAAAACGCCGAGTAGCCCGCCACCGCGCATGCTGCGCCTCCATCTCTCTTTGCGCCCCAAATCGGTGCGCACGCAGCGTGTTTACCCGGGGGACAATTCCCCCAAACCTCGCTTGCACAACGATTGGGCTACGGTGTCTGACGTGGCACGAAGGCGGTTAGTGAGCCATTCGCGCATCGCCTTGACCAGCACGGCGCGATTCTCCCGCTTGTCGATCTCGTGGCCGTCGTCGTCGAACACCAGGTATTCGACGGTGCGCCCGAGAGACCGCAGGGCGGCGCACATCTGCAACGACTCATCCGGGGGAACATTGGTGTCGTTCGCGCCGTGCACGAGCAGCAGCGGTGAAGTCAACGCATCCACCCGTTGCAGCGGGGACAACTGCTCGAGTAATTCGCGGTCACTGACGGGATGGCCGTACTTCGGGTAGGCGGCCGCAGCAATCCACGGTTCGGTGTTGCGATACCACGTGTTCAGGTCGCTCATGCCGCAGATGCTGATGCCCGCGGCGAACAGTTGCGGGTGAAAGGTGAGCGCCGCCTGGGTCAGGTAACCGCCGTAGGACCAACCACAACACGCGATGCGGTCGCGATGCGCATGGCCGTTGTCGGCGAGGAAGTTCACGGCATCCGCGACGTCGTCGATGGCCGCGAATCGCCCTTCTCTGTCGTCGGCATGCATGAACGAGCGGCCGAAACCGCCAGAACCGCGCACGTTCGGGAGGAATACCGAAATACCCGCTTCGAGCAGCGGCGGGAAGAACTCGTTGTAGCCGGGCCGGCCCTGGCCCTCGGGGCCGCCGTGCAGAAAGAGCATCGCGCCGATGGGCTCGACCCCTTCGGGAGGCCGGAAGAGCCATCCGGTGAACGTCAGGCCGTCGCGCGCCGTGATCGTCTCCAGCGTCGGATCGGCCGACACCGGGCCGAGGCTCGGCTCACGGTCGACGGGCTCCCATTCACGCGTGCGAGGATCGACCAGTTCGACCGTCGCCGGCATCGACGGGCTTTCGACCGTCATCGCCAGCATCGACCCGCCCGCGCTGATGCTGAGCTGGCTGGCCACCATCCCGGGCAGCGGGATCGGGGGGTAGACCGTGTAGTCGGCGAGTTCGAGAATCTGTAATTCACTGGCGCCGTTGAGGTTCCACAGTATAGCCACGGTCGAGAGATCGTCGCTCACGGTGAATTCGTCGAGCTCGTAGCCCGGCCGCTCGGCGATCACCTGATAGGCCACCCCATCGGAAGTCGTCGTGACCTCGAGCAACCGGGCGTGCTCGGCACCGTTCTCACTGCGGATCAGCGCCCGCACGTACCCCTCAGTGCTATTGACCCCGTATGAGCTTGCCGGCTGATACAGATCATAGGATTCGCCTTCCAGGCCGGCTCGAAGTCGGCGCGGACCGTGGTCGTCCAGGATGATCCCGCTGTCGGTAGTTGAGCCGGGATCGTAAGGGAGCAAGGCGACTTCGGTTAAGCCCCGCAGCATGATGAGGTCGCGGTAGCCGCGTGGACCGACCCGCACGAGTGATGCTCCCGCCCACGCGTCGACCAGCCTGCCGCCCGAGCGCCGATCGAGCACCACGGTAATCCCGTCGGCCGGATCGATCAGGCATGAGCTACCGATGCCGTCGTCGCCGGTCAGAATCGCCGCGACCCGGGTGCCGTCCCAACCGATCAGTTCCGCGGTGCCTTCGGGTGCTCCCGCAGGCCAATTGTCTATGCGCCGTGCGGCACGGTCGTCGGGATCGGTTGTCACCACCCAGATCTGGCTTCGGGATCCGCCTTCTGGCGCGACCTCGCAGGCGAGCCAGTACCCGTCGGCGGAGTGCATGACCCGATTCACCGGGCCCTGGACGGGCAGTTCGACGTCCCGGGAGGAACTTGCCCGCCAACCGCGCAGGAATCGCTGCACCGCGCGCGGATATCCGCCGTCGTCGACAAGGTGCGCGAACGCGGTGGCGTCCGGCGACATCGATGCGCCATAGACGCGACGAACCTGTTGTGCCATCGGGACCCAGAGTAAACCGAGGTCGCAGGCGGTAAACGTGGTGATGGTGACAGCACCGTCGATCCGCTCCGCCTGTCTGAGCGTCTGCACAGGTACCCTCGCAGCCATGAGGCGGGTATGACCGATTCACCACACCGCGGAGGTGAGGAGCAATCAGGCTTCGGCCAGGGGCCTGCCCCGGCGGACCCGCTGGGCAATACCTACCCGGGGTACACCGATCCGGCATATGCGAGCCAGGCCCCCTACGGCCCCGCCTATCAGGGACCGACCCCGACCGAGCACCTGCCCGCGTACTCGCCGTACGGCTATGACCCCTACGCGACCGGGGAGTACGGCCAATACGGTGGGCAGTATCCGCCCGCAGGTTCTGGGGAACCGCCGCCGGACGAACCGAAGTCACCCCGCTGGCTGTGGGTACTGGCCACGACCGCGGTGCTGGCCGTCATCGGCCTGGTGATCGCATTGGTCATCGTCTACGACAGCAGTTCGCGTCAGGAGACCGTCGTCGCCCCGCCGCCGTCGCTGTCCGAGCCCAGCTCCCCGACACGAGCTCCGACGACGTCGCGCTCCCCCAGCGTTCCGGTGATCCCCCTCCCGACTCTGCCGTCGGTGCCGCCGACAACCGGCTCGACTGCACCCGGCCCCACCGAGACCGTGGTCTACGACGTCAGCGGTCAGGGCCGGGCCATCAACATCACCTACGTCGACAACGGCGGCTTGCTCCAGACGGAGTTCAACGTCCTGCTCCCGTGGAGCAAGGAAGTCCAATTGCCAGAGCCTGCAAACGCTTCCGCGAGTATCAGCATCATCAATGTCGGTCGCGAAGTGAACTGCTCGATCTCCATCAACGGGGCTACGGTCGCGCAGCGAACAGGTGCCGGCCTGACGATCTGTACCGCGACGCGCTAGGCCGCAGCAGCGACCCGGCCTGGCGTCTTCACCGCCAGCATGCCCAGTAGTCCCGCTGCCAGGACCACGATGAGCCCGCCCATCCCGGCGCGGTCGGTGCCGAATACGGCGATGAACGTCGAGAACATGACCGGTGCCAGGTACGACACCGCCCGACCGGTGGTGGTGTAGAGGCCGAACGCGATGCCCTCCTTGCCGTCTGCCGACATGCGCAGCATCAGCGTCCGTGCCGAGGACAGCGTCGGCCCCAGGAACAGGCATAGCAGCAGCCCGCAGATCCAGAACGCCAATTCGCCCGACAGTGTCATGAGGATCACGGCGACGACGATCATCGCCGCCAGCGCGGCGACGATGACGGGCTTGGCGCCGAACCGGTCGTCGAGCCGACCACCGATGACCGCCCCGATGGCGGCGATGACGCTGGCGCTCACCCCGAACAGCAGTACATCGGCCGCCGAGACGCCGTAGACCTTGACTCCGAGCACCGCGCCGAAGGCGAACACCCCCGTGAGCCCGTCGCGGAACACCGCGCTGGCGATCAAGTAGTAGACGACGTTGTGATCGCGGCGCCATTCGCTGCGGATCTCGTCCCACAGCTTGCGATACCCGCCGAAAAACCCGGCCGACGCAGTGGGTACCACGGAGTCCGGCTTGCGGCTGGGCACGGTGAGGAGAAGCGGCAACGCAAACAGCGCGAACCAGACGGCGCTGAACATCATGGCAGTGCGGACGTTTTGGCCGTCGGCTGCAGGAAGATTCAATAGACCCGTGTGGTCACCATCACCGGAGACGAACCCGAAGTAGACCACCAAGAGCAATACGACACTGCCGAAGTAACCCAGTCCCATGCCGAATCCGGAGATCTGGCCAGATGTCTGGGGAGTAGAGAGCTGGCGCAGCATGGCGTTGTACGGCACGGTGGCGACGTCGTTGCACGCCGAGACCGCGGCCACCAACACGAGCCCCAGCGCCAAGTAGTGGTAGTCCTCGCGGACCAGGCTCATCGCCAACGTGAACGCGATCGCCAACGTGCTGAGCACGGCCAGCGTGTTACGCCGCCGCCACGGTGCGTCGACCCACACCCCGGTGATCGGGGCCAGCAGGGCCACCACCAGACCGGCGGCGCCCAATGCCCACCCGAGCCAGCTTGTCGCGCTGATGCCACCGGGCAGACCGTCGCCGACGGCATTCGTCAGATAGATCGTGAACACGAAGGTCACGACGACCGCATTCAAGCCCGTCGAGCCGAAATCCCACAGCGCCCACCACAGGATCTGCGATCGTCGCGCGGCCGGCGCCGACGACCGCGGTTCGCTCATGGTGGAAACGATATAGTCCGGCCATGCCAGTACCCGCACCTAGCGCGGATGCCCGTGCTGTCGTGACCGGCGCATCGCAGAACATCGGCGAGGCGTTGGCCATCGAACTCGCTTCCCGTGGTCACCACCTGATCATCACCGCACGCCGCGAAGATGTGCTGAGGACACTCGCGGACCGGATCAGCGCGCAGTACAGCGTGACCGTCGAAGTACGCCCTGTCGACCTAGCCGACCCGTCCGAGCGTGGCAAGTTCTGCGACGAATTGGCCGTCCGCAACATCTCGATCTTGTGCGCGAATGCCGGCACCGCAACGTTCGGGCCCCTCGCGGCTCTCGATCCGGACGGCGAGAAGGCCCAGGTGCAACTGAATGTTCTTGGCGTGCACGATCTTGCGCTCGCCGTGGTGCCGGGAATGGTGGCACGCAAGGCGGGCGGCATCCTGATTTCCGGTTCCGTCGCCGGCAATTCGCCGATACCGAACAACGCGACCTATGCGGCCAGTAAGGCATTCGTCAACACCTTCAGCGAGTCGCTGCGCGGCGAGCTCAAGCGCGCCGGTGTACACGTCACGCTGCTCGCTCCCGGGCCGGTGCGCGAGACGCTGCCCGATGCACACGAACAGTCGCTGGTCGAGAAGATCATCCCCGACTTCCTGTGGATCTCCACCGAGTACACCGCCAAACTCTCGCTGGATGGTTTGGAGCGCAACAAGATGCGGATCGTCCCCGGTGTCACCAGCAAGGCGATGTCGGCGGCCACCGGCTACAGCCCGCGCGTGATCGTGACGCCTATCGTCGGCGCCGTCTACAAGAAGCTCGGCGGCGACTAACGCCTGCGACGGCGGCCGGTGCCGAAGATACTGCGGGTGATCTCGCGGCCGATCACCGTGCCCGCCGAGCGCATCGCGCTCTTGAACCCCGGACTGTCCATCACCTTCTCGAGCATCCCGGGTTCGGCGGTTCCGCGGCTCTTCACCCCGCCCGAGGCGGTGGCTCCCCCGGCGTCGACCGGCAGCGGTGGAGGCAACTGCGGGTCGACGGCAGCGGCGGCGGCGCCAGTCTGGTGGACAACCGCTCGTAGGCGGAATCGCGGTCAACCGTCAGGCCGTACTCGGCCTGCAGGGGACTGGCCTTCGCCGCCGCCGCGATCGCCTCCGGACCGATGGTGTCCATCAGCGAGCGCGGTGCCCGCATTCTGGTCCACGCCACGGGTGTCGGCGCGCCCTTCTCCGACAGCACGGTGACGATCGCCTCGCCGATGCCCAGCGAGGTCAATGCCTGCTCCATGTCGTAAACATCGGTTTTCGGGTAGGTGCGCACGGTCTTTGCGAGCGCCTTCTGGTCATCGGGAGTGAACGCGCGCAGCGCATGCTGAATTCGCGCACCCAGCTGTGAGAGCACGGCGTTGGGCACGTCCGTGGGCAGCTGGGTGCAGAAGAACACGCCGACGCCCTTGGACCGGATCAACTTCACGGTCTGCTCGACCTGCTCCAGGAAGGCCTTGGACGCATCGGTGAAGAGCAGGTGGGCCTCGTCGAAGAAGAACACCAGCTTCGGCTTGTCGAGATCGCCCACCTCGGGCAGCGTCGTGAAGAGGTCCGCAAGCACCCACATCAAGAACGTCGAGAACATCACCGGGCGGGCGGCCTGCTCCCCGACCTCGAGCAGCGTGATGATGCCGCGTCCCTGGGCATCGACGCGCATCAGATCCTTGGGTTCCAGCTCGGGCTCGCCGAAGAATGTGTCGCCACCGTCGGCCTCGAGATTCACCAGGGCCCGCAGGATGACGCCGGCAGTCGCCTTGGACACCGCGCCAAGCGCCTTGAGCTCCGGCTTGCCCTCGTCGCCGGTGAGGTACTGGATCACCGCACGCAGATCCTTCAGATCCAGCAGCGGTAGGCCCTTCTGGTCGGCCCAGTGGAAAATCAGCCCGAGGGTGGACTCCTGAGTTCGGTTTAGCCCCAGCACCTTTGATAGAAGAATCGGACCGAAGCTGGAGATGGTGGCGCGCACAGGCACTCCGAGGCCGCCCGTCCCCAGCGACAAGAACTCGACGGGAAAGGCCGTCGGCGTCCAATCATCACCGGTGTCGGTCGCCCGCTGCGCGGTCTTCTCCCCTGCCTGGCCGGGCTGCGACAGCCCCGACAGATCGCCCTTGACGTCGGCCATCAGGCACGGCACCCCGGCTGCGGACAGCTGCTCGGCGATCACCTGCAACGATTTCGTCTTGCCGGTACCCGTGGCGCCTGCGACCAGGCCGTGCCGGTTGACGGTGGCCAACGGGATCCGGACCTGCGCGGTCGGGTCGCACACACCGTCGACGACGACGGATCCCAGGTCCAGGGCCGCACCCTCGATGGCGTACCCGGCGGCGATCGCTTGCGCGGGGGTGGCGCTCGACTCAGTCGTCATGTTCGAAAACAGTACTGTGATCATCTAAGGCGAGCGGAGCGACGGGAAGGACGAGCGTGCGTGACGAACTCGTGTGGATCGACTGTGAGATGACCGGCCTGGACCTGTCGACGGACCAGCTCATCGAGATCGCGGTGCTCGTCACCGACGCCGACCTCAACATCCTCGGCGAGGGTATCGACGTGGTGATCCACGCCGACGACCAGGCGCTTTCATCGATGGTCGACGTTGTCAAGGACATGCACGCCCGCTCGGGCCTCACCGAGGAGGTACGCGCGTCCACCGTCGATTTGGCGGAAGCCGAGGGGTTGGTGCTCGACTACATCCGCACACACGTCAAGCAGGCCAAGACCGCTCCGCTGGCCGGCAATTCGATCGCCACCGACCGTGGCTTCATCGCACGGGACATGACCCAGCTCGACGACTTCCTGCACTACCGCATGATCGACGTCAGCTCCATCAAAGAGCTGTGCCGGCGCTGGTATCCGAGGATCTACTTCGGCCAACCCGCCAAGGGCCTGGCCCACCGTGCATTGGCCGACATCCACGAGTCGATTCGCGAACTCAAGTACTACCGGCAGACCGCCTTCGTCGCACCGCCCGGGCCGGCGACCAGCGAGATCGCTGCGGTCGCCGACCAACTGGGGCCGCCGAACGGCGACTCGGCGGATGTCGATTCGGCTGCCGAGCACCCGAGCGGTTAGGATCGACGGCGCCGCAGATGCTGCGGCGATGGTGGCTGTAGTTCAGCTGGTAGAGCACCAGGTTGTGATCCTGGATGTCGCGGGTTCGAGCCCCGTCAGCCACCCGAGCAAGTCAGGGAGCGAATCCGCTCCCTGACTTTTTGTCAGAGGTTCGCGTTGCCCGTCTTCCACTGAGCCCACGGGATGTTCCAGTCGCCCAGCCCCTCGGTGCCCGGGAGTATCGAACCGACGGTGTTCGTGATTTCTACGATGTCGCCCCGTTTGGAGTTGTCGTAGAACCACTCGCCATTGCTGGAGCTCACGTTGACGCACCCGTGGCTGACGTTGCTATAGCCCTGACTGCCCACTGACCACGGCGCGGCATGCACGTAGATGCCGCTGTAGGAGATCTGGGTGGCCCAGTCCACCTCGGTGCGGTACCCGTTCGGCGAGTTCGACGGCACACCGTAGGTGGACGAGTCCATCACCATGTGCGACCGACGGTCACCGACGACGTAGGTGCCGTTGTTGGTCGGCGTGCTGTCCTTGCCCATCGAAACGGGCATCGTCTTGATCACTTCGCCGTTGCGCGTCACCGTCATCGTCTTGGTGTTGTCGTCGATGCGGGTGATCATCGCGTCGCCGATGCTGAAATGCGTGGTGATGTCCTCCTGGCCGAACAACCCGTCGCCCAGGTCGACGCCGTAGGTGTTGACCGCCACCTCAACCGTCGTGCCGGGCTTCCAGTAATTGGCTGGGCGCCAACGCACTTCGCGGTTGTTCAGCCAGTAGAAGGCGCCCTCCACGGGCGGATTGGTCTTGATCTTGATGGCCTGCTGAGCAGCCAGCCGGTTCGGAATGTTCTCATCGAACTGCACAGCCACCGGCTGGCCGATACCCACGACCTCGCCCTCGCTGGGCACCACATACGCCATCGTGAGGTTCTCGGGCGAGTGCGTCTCGAAAGTCATCTGCCGGGAAGTGGCACCGCCGAGACCGAGTGCTTGAGCTCTCAGCGTGTAGCTCTTGTTGTAACCGAGCGGCTCGGCGGTGGCCCACTGCAGACCGTCCCGGCTGAGCTTGCCTTCGACGGGGGTGCCGTCCTCGTTGACCATGCTGACAGCGCCCAGCACGCCGTCCTCGGCGCTGACCGTCACAGGTGAATCGACACTGACCCCGACATCCCCGTCCTTCACCGACGCAGCCAGCTTGGGGAGAAGCAGGTCGCCGAAAGGCGTGCCCTTATCGGTTATGACCTGGGGCGGCGCCGGCGCGGACTTGGTGCCGCACGCCGACATTCCAAGCGCGATCGCGGGAATGAGCACGACGGCAATCAGCCATCGACGATAGCGACGCGGACGGGCCACGGAGCCTGACCTGCCACATTGTTTGCTCCACCTCACGAAGGGACGATTACCTGGCAATAGTCTAGGGGTACCGGCGGCCGGGAGCACGACGACAAGGACGTCCTCCAGCGACGGCGAGTGGGATTTCACCCTGTGCCGCGCGGCCTGTTATTGTCGCACACGCAGCGCCGTTAGCTCAGTTGGTAGAGCAGCTGACTCTTAATCAGCGGGTCCGGGGTTCGAAACCCTGACGGCGCACCAGTAAAATCCCTGTTGAACGAGGGCTATCCAGTTTCCCCTGGTGATGTACCCGATCGTGGTCTTGACAGGATTAGCGACATCCGACCTTGGGATTCGGCGCGGACCTCAGCACCAAGCAGTCGCGGCCAGATGCGGCAACATTTACTCCTCCACTACTCCTCCACCCGGCCGCTCCGCAGGCCGCCGTCGAGCCGCGCGGCGCCAATTCTGCCAAAGTCTCCTCGTCGCCAGCACTGCCCTGGTCGTCCTGTTGCATCACTTTCAGCGCACTCGCCGGCGCCGTCAGTCCGGTGCCGACCCCATCGCCTTCTTGGGTGCTGTCGCCGACGTTGTCACCCGGATTCCAGTCGGACGAGTGAACAGTCATCGGTGAAGGTGCCCGACGGCGTGAGACCCAGCAGGGTTTCGACAAGGTCGTCGAGGGACGATTCGCGCAGCCGGGTGAACAGGTCTTTGAAATCCGTCAGGGACAACGGGCGGCCGTCGACGCGGGCATCCTCATAGGCGCCGTCGCTGTAGAGAAGGATGCGGCAGCCCGGCGGCACGGTGTAGCTGCGGGACGTGTAGCGGGCATCGTCGAACATCCCGAGAGGTTTTCCACCGGTGGACAACTCGATGCTGGTGGCATCGGGACCGACGGCAATAGCCGGGGGGGCACCCGCGCTGGCGTAGCGAAGCGTTCGCGACGACACTTCGTACACCCCGAACCACATCGTCAGGTAGTTCCCGTCGTGCTTCTCCATCTGGAACAGCTCGTTGAGTTCGCCCAGCACCTGATCAGGGGCCAGCAGTGTCCTCAGGGACAGGGAGCCCGAGCGCAACAGGTTGTGCACCGACACCGACAACAGTGCGGGGGCGATTCCGTGCCCGGAGACGTCAATCAGGTAGGCGATCAGGTGATCGTCATCAATCCACCGGTAGTCGAAGCTGTCCCCGGCAAGTTGCTGGGACGGCAGGTAGCGCGAGGACACTCGCACCGGCCCTTCCAGTTCACCCGGCAGGATCGACGAGACATAGGCCGATGCGCTGTCCAGTCCCGCCGTGAGGTGGTCGGTCTTCTGGCGGATCTCTTCGTTGGCGTGCTCCAGCGCATCGTTGGCCTGCTCCAGCGCGACCGTTCGGTCATGTACCCGTTGTTCCAGTTCGGAGTAGACCTGCACGTTTTCCATAGCGATCGAAGTCGCATCGGCCAGGGCCTGCAGTAGGGAGACCTCCTGCTCGGAGGGCTGGCGCGCATACGCCCAGTAGTTGCCGATCGCCCCGATCGGGTCGAGCTTGCGGATGGGAACCATCACCAGGCTCTTGACGAATGTGGGCCGGTACGCCTCGTGGGGCATGCGGGCATCGCGATAGATATCCGGGATCACCGCCGAATCGCGGTTGAGCATCGCCCAGCCGCTGACACAGGTCTCCAGGGGAAACCGGCTGCCCTTCCACAGCGGGGCGATCGCATCCTCGTCGGCGTAGTAGCACTTGTCATCATCGCGCAACACGAAACTTGCGCCGTCGCAACCAGTGAGTTCGCGAGCAGCGGTACGGACAATGCGCTGCACCTCCGGCAGGCTTCGCGCCAGCGACAGTTCCTGGACCGCTTGCACCAACCGCGCCATGCCACGGGCATAGTCAGTGTCGCTGAATTCGCCGTTCTCGGCGAGGAAACTGGCCGGGGAGGTCTGAGCCTCCATGCGCCCCCTTCACTGATCCACCAGATGGAGTTGGTCGGCGGGTAGCCGGCGGCTGGCGGCGTCAACGGTCACTGTCCCATAAACGAAGGTTCCGCAGCCGCGTCTTCAGCAGATCATTACAGCGGTAGCACTTCGTCAACGCCCGCCTGTCCTGGGACCGGTCGGATCCGGAACACCCCGCCTGGTCGCCGTCACGGTGGCGTTCTCCGAATATCCGAGTGGTCGGAAGGTTGTCCCGTTCTCTCAGGGCGAACTCTTAATCAGCGGGTCCGGGGTTCGAACTGACGGCGCACTCAGTTTCTTTGCGGTCCGCCGGGATCGCTCACCCTTTCGCACCCCCCACCCAGCCATCTTCAAGATGGTTGCGGCTTACGCCCGCGTAAATAGCTTAGGTGGGCTCCGCATTTGCCCACGTACGTGTGTGCTGGAGCTTACATAAGTAGGGTTATCCTACGGATTGAGCAGGGCAGATGGTCGTTGCGGACGCAAACCTATCCACAGATTCTCCAGTTTCAAGCTGCCAGAAGTGGTCCGATGGTGCTAGAGTCCGGGTTAGCTGACCGTACGTGCTTCGGCGCGATGGGGGCGGTCGGTACCAAGAGACGAGGACTTAGCTGATGTCGCAGATTGGCGCATCGTTCGGATCTGGCGCGGCAGGCGCGCAGGCCGACGATGAGATCACTGCACAGGGTCCCATCGCGGTGCACAACTGCAGTCGCCTTGGCCGTGTGGCCAATCCGCCTACGCCCTGGTTCGCCGATCTCTTCCGCTTCGGCCGC
Source organism: uncultured Actinomycetota bacterium (assembly GCA_963843135.1). Lineage (GTDB taxonomy): Bacteria > Actinomycetota > Actinomycetes > Mycobacteriales > Mycobacteriaceae > Mycobacterium. The sequence continues at coordinate 220,594 of CAWJJA010000006.1, read as the reverse complement.
CGTCGTTGAGCTGACCGGCGCTCAGCGCTGCCTGATCCGGCGAACCACCAGTACGACCGCCACAGCACCTACGCCTGCGAGCGAGACGGCGACGACCGGCTGCTTGACGAACCTCACCAACCCGGACTTCAAGTCGTCTGCGAGCCGGCGGGGATTCGCGCGCTCGGCCAGGGAGTCAACCGTCAGGGCCAGCTTGTCACGGGCCTGGTCGATCTCCTGCTTGATGGTGTCGGGGTCGCGGTCCGCCACATCCACCTCCATACGCTCCAAGCCCTGCGCCAAGTCTGGTGCCTTGCGCAACTACCCTAGATCAGCTCGCACTAATCGAAGTGCACCGGTCCATGAGAGGGGATCCGCACGCGTGTCACAGACCCCGCGACTCGAGGTGGGCGACAAAGCCCCCGCGTTCAGCCTGCCCGACGCCAACGGTGAGACCGTCAAGCTCTCCGACTACAAGGGCCGCAAGGTCGTCGTGTACTTCTATCCCGCCGCATCGACGCCGGGGTGCACCACCCAAGCCTGCGACTTCCGCGATCATCTGCGCGAATTGAATGACGCCGGGCTCGACGTCGTGGGCATCTCACCGGACAAACCGGCCAAGCTGGCCACGTTCCGCGACGAACATCAAGCTGACGTTTCCCCTGCTGTCCGACCCGGACCGCAAGGTGCTCACGGCGTGGGGCGCGTTCGGAGAGAAGACCATGTACGGCAAGAAAGTCGAGGGTGTCATTCGGTCGACGTTCGTTGTCGACGAAAAGGGCAAGATCGAGGTAGCGCAGTACAACGTCAAGGCTGCACATACGACAACAAAAATCCAGAAGATCATTGCTCAGGTAGCAACAGCTACCGACTGAATCCAACGGCTACGGCTGGAGCCGTTTTCACCACTGGCGTGTCGATACGCAAAGGGCGTTATTCTCGACATCCGACATTGAAGTCACCCAACTGACCCACTCCGGAGGAAGTTGGTGCTCCCACCGACAACGAAGAGGGATGACTCATGAGTATGGCGTACCTGGCGCAACCGGAGCAGCAACAACAACTGGAATGGCTCGACGGCGGCACACTGGCGATCTTGCTCGACGGCAAGGCCACAGATGGCCAGTTGATGATCGGACGCTTCGATGTGAGCGAAGGCGAAGCCCCGCCGTACCACAAACACACGCGCGAAGACGAAGTGTTCATTTTGATCAAAGGAACCGCACTGGTCTGGGTAGACGACCAGGAAACGGAGTTGGCGGAGGGCGGAATTGTGTTCCTGCCCAAGAACATTCCACACGCTTATCGCATCACGTCAAAGACGGCAGATCTATTGATGATCAACACACCGGCAGGAATTGAAGGAATGTTCCGCTACTCCGGTCGCGACAAGGCGACGCCACGTCCGGAAGGCTTTGAAATTCCGCCCTCGCGTTTGATCGAGGGAGCGGACAAGTTCGGACAAGTCATTATGGGCCCCCCGCGCTGACCGCACACTCATGGCGATCGCGTGTAGCTAGCTCCGCTCCACCACGTAATCCACGTGAGCCGTGCGAGGTGGCGCAGTACAACGTCCGCGCCACCGGCCATGTGGCCAAGCTACGACGCGACCTGTCAGTCTGAGCCGAGGTTCGCCAGCAGCAGCGCCTCGGCCGTGGCGGCGCGCTCCAGCACACCAAGATGCAGGCTCTCGTTGACGCTGTGCGCCTGTGTCGCAGGGTCTTCCACACCGGTCACCAGGATCTTTGCCGAGGGGAATGCCGCGGCGAACTCGGCGATGAACGGAATCGAGCCACCGACTCCGGTGTCCACAGGTTCGGCACCCCATGCGGTCCGGAACGCCGAGCGGGCGGCGTCGTAGACCGCTCCACTGGCATCGATGGCGTACGGCTGGCCGACATCGCCCGGCGTGACGGTCACCTGCGCACCCCACGGCGCATTCCGCTCGAGGTGACGTGTCAGGGCCTCCAGGTGTTCTCCGGCGTCGCCCCCTGGCGCGACACGCATGCTGATCTTTGCGCGCGCCCGCGGAATCAATGTGTTCGACGCTTTGTCGATCGGCGTCGTGTCGATGCCGATCACCGTGATCGCCGGTTTGGCCCAGAGTCGTTGCGGTACAGAACCGGAGCCGATCTCGCTGACACCGTCCAACAGGCCCGCCTCCTCGCGGACACGCGCCGGGGGGTAGTCGACATCGGCAGCAGCGGCCTCGTGCAGTCCGTCCACGGCCACGTTGCCCTCATCGTCGTGCAGGCTGGCCAGCAGTCGCACCAGGACGGTCACCGCATCAGGCACGACCCCACCCCAAAGGCCGGAGTGCAGGCCGTGATCCAGCGTTGCCACCTCGACGACGCAGTCGGCGAGTCCGCGTAGCGAAACCGTCAACGACGGCACATCGGTGCTCCAGTTATCGGAGTCGGCGATCACGATCACGTCGGAGGCCAGTGTGTCGCGGTGTGCCGCCAGCAGTCGGGACAGCGACGGCGATCCCGACTCCTCCTCCCCCTCGACGAACACCGTCACGCCGACCGGGGGCTTACCACCGTGGGCGCGGAAAGCCGCCAAATGCGTTGCGATGCCTGCCTTGTCATCGGCGGTGCCGCGGCCGTACAGGCGTCCTTCGCGCTCGGAGGGTTGAAATGGCGGCGAGTTCCACTGCGCGTGGTCACCTTCGGGCTGCACGTCGTGATGGGCGTACAGCAACACGGTGGGCGCACCTGGTGGCGCCGGGTGCCGCGCGATGACGGCAGGCGCGCCACCTTCGCTGACGATCCGCACATCGTTGAAACCCGCGTCCGACAAGAGCTTCGCCACCGCATCGGCGCTGCGCTGCACTTCGCCGCGGCGTGCCGGGTCGGCCCACACCGACTCGATGCGAACCAGATCCTCCAGGTCCCGCCGCACCGCAGGCAGCACGTCGCGCACCCGCTGCACCAAATCGCTCATAGCTGCTCTACGCCTGGGACTCCAGTATCACGACGGCGGCCGCCGTGTCGGCCTCGTGGGTCATCGACAGGTGAATCGTCACGTCCTTCAGGTGCTCGCCGATGGCGCCGGTCAGGCGCACCTTCGGCCGGCCCCACATGTCGGTGACGACCTCGATGTCGCGGTGGATGCCCTCGGGCAGCATCGGCCGTTTGGCGAACCGCGACCCCGACCACGCCTTGATGACAGCCTCCTTGGCCGCCCAGCGCGCCGCCAGATGCCGCGCCGCCGACGAGCTCTTGTCGGCGGCGTCGCGACGCTCGCCGGGCGTGAACGTCTCGGCGAACACCGTTCCCGGCTGGTCGACCTGGGCGGCGAAGTCGGGTATGGAAACCAGATCGATCCCCACACCGACTACCGCCATGGGCACGACGCTATATCACCGCCCTGAAGGCATGTACACATCGTCCTCACCGAGCCGCGACGCCGCATCCAGGAGCATTGCGGCCTCCTGGCGCTTCTCCGGCGTGTCCCCGCCGAACCGACGGTCGGCCGGCTTCTCGTACAGAGGCCGCCCGCCGGCAATCGCCGACGCGAGCCGCAGCTGTCCTGCGAGCACACGAGCATCCGCCCTGCGCTTGTAGTCCTCACGCTCATCGGGGCTCAACGCCGCCATGAACGCCTGCGGGTGCACCAGAGCCACCAGACCCGACACATGACCGAAACCCAGGCTGGTGATCAGACCGGCCTTCAGCGGGAACTTCTCACCCAGCCGCAGACTATCGCGCAGCCAGACCAGGTGGGCGGAGCTGGCCATTTCCTCATCGACGCAGTCCAGGCTGCGGTTCGGCGGGATGACGCCGTCGCGCAGGATCTGGCACAGCCCCATCATCTGGAAGGCCGCCGCACCACCCTTCGAGTGACCGGTCAGGCTCTTCTGCGACACGACGAACAGCGGCGCACCGGCGGAGCGGCCCATCGCGTCCGCGAGCCGTTCGTGGAGCTCGGTCTCGTTCGGGTCGTTGGCCAGTGTTGAGGTGTCGTGCTTGGAGATCACCGCGATGTCGTCGGCGCCGACGCCCAGCTGCGCGAGTGAACGCGCCAGTTGCGACTCCGTGCCGCCGCGACCGGCGGCCAGCGCACCGAGCCCAGGAGCAGGGATCGACGTATGGACACCGTCACCGAAGGACGACACGTAGGCGACGACCGACAGCACCGGCAGGCCCATCTTGAGCGCGAGGTCACCGCGGGCGAGCAGGATGGTTCCGCCGCCCTGTCCCTCGACGAACCCGAGCCGACGACGGTCGTTCGCGCGGGAGAACTTCGAGTCGCTGATGCCCTTGGCCCGCATCACCTCGGTGTCGGCCGTGGCGGCCATATCACCGAATCCGATGATGGCCTCCAGCGTCAGGTCGTCGTAGCCGCCCGCCACCACGAACTCGGCCTTGCCGAGGCGGATCTTGTCAACGCCCTCCTCGACCGAGATCGCCGCGGTGGCGCATGCGCCGACCGGGTGGATCATCGACCCATAGCTGCCGATGTACGACTGAACCACATGTCCGGCAATGACATTCGGCAGGACCTCCTGCAAGATGTCGTTCGGCTTGTTCCTACCCAGCAGGTTGCCGTGGTACATCGTCTGCATCGACGTCATGCCGCCCATGCCGGTGCCCTGCGTGCTGGCCACCAGGCTGGGGTGCACCCAACGCATCAGCTCGGTCGGCGTGAATCCTGCGGACAGGAACGCGTCGACGGTGGTGACGAGATTCCACAGCGCCAGTCGGTCGATAGACGACACCATGTCCGCGGGGACGCCGTACACCATCGGGTTGAAGCCCGTCGGGATCTGTGCGCCGACCGTCCGGGACAGCTTCGTCTTGCGAGGCACTCGAATCTCGGTGCCTGCCCTGCGCGTGACTTGCCAGTCGTTGCTGTCCTGCACCGGCGAGATGACCGTGTGCTCCGGATCGAATTCCACGAACGGCCTCGCCTCGGCCTCCGACGACACGACAAACGTGAAGTCCTTGTCGAGGAACACCGAAACCATGATCGGTGACGCGTGATCGGGATCTATCGCGCCGTCGTCGACGAACTCGCGGATGCCGACCCGCTCGATGACCGCGTCGTGGTAGCGCTCCACCAGTTCGCCCTCGTCGACCAAGTCGCCGGTCTCCGTGTCGTACCAGCCCGGGGTGGGATCGTCCTCCCACTTGACCAGGCCGGTGGTCCACGCCAGCTCCAGCACGCCTGCCGCCGACAGCTCGTTGTCGACCTCCATCTCGAGGCGGGTGCGTGACGAACCGTAGGGTCCCAGCTCGGCGCCGCCGACGATCACCACCAGATCGGCGGGGTCGACGTCGAGGTCGTTCCATGCGGGCGGCGGTGCGGACCGATAGCCCCGTGGCGGGGAGGGCAGCGCGCGGATCGTGCCGTGCTCGTCGCCCTCGGCGTCCACACTCTCGGCGCCTGGAGCCGCCTGGCCTTCGCGCGCATTGGCGGCCAACTCGGCGAGGTCGAGCTCGACTTCGGCCAGGCCGCCGGTCAGGTCGGCCTGCAGCGGCTCGCGCGCCGCAGCCACCTTGGACTCGATGTCGCATAGGCCGAGCAACATGCTCGCCATCTCATCGGTCGTATAGGTGGTCACGCCGGCTTCCTCGACGGCGCCGACGATGGCGTCATTGTGACCCATCAGCCCGGTGCCCTTTGTCCAGCCGATCAGCGCGTGCGCCAGCGAAACCCGCTGCGCCCATGACGACTCGGCTTTCCACCGGGTGACCAGTGCGTCGAGCGCGGACTTGGATTCACCGTAGGCACCGTCACCACCGAACATGCCGCGGTTCGGCGACCCCGGCAGCACCACGTGCAGCCGCGCGGCGATATCGCGTTCCGCGCCGACGTGTGACAGCCCGCCGATCAGCCGCTGCACAGCCCACAGCAGCACCTTCATCTCCATCTCGGCGCGCGACCCCGCATCGGACAGGTCGCCGGCCACTCGCGGTGCCGCGAACGGGAACAACAGTGTCGGCGTCAGCGCATCCTTGAGGTGAATGGACTGCGGCCCAAGGCTTTCGGTCTGCTCGTTACCCACCCACGACACGAGCGCGTCGATGTCGGTGTAGGACGCCATGTTCGCGGGAACCACCCACAGTTTGGCGTCGAACCGCGCGTTGTTGCGGTAGAGAGTGCGGTAGAACTCCAGGCGGTCATCGTCGAGTTTGGAGGTGGTCGCGATGACAGTCGCCCCTCCGTCGAGGAGTTGAGCCACCACAGATGCGGCGATCGACCCCTTCGATGCACCGGTCACCACCGCGACCTCGTCGGTGTAACGACCCTTGCCCGGGTTCTCCGCTCCGGCCGCCGCGCGACCGTACAGCGAGGCGTGGATGTTGCGCCCTGCCGCCAGCGCCTTGCCCTGCCACCAGGTTGCCTGCGTACCAACGATGTGTCCCGCACCTTCGAACCGCTCGGAGAGGCGCTGCCAGTCACTGTCGATCTCGCCGTCGTCGAGCGGCCAGAGCCTGGCCAGATCCTCACGTGCGCTGGCCCAGCGGTCGTCGAACAGCACCGCCTTGCGGCCGTCGAACGTCGGCGCCACCAAACGCGGCCAGTCCGAACCCAATTCGGCCGTGACCAGATCGATCAGCTCTGCGTCCGTCGCTTCGGGCGCACTGACCGGAGCGTTGAGACCCAACTGACCCAGGATCAAGCGCGCCGCCGAGGCGAGCACACCGTTGGGTCCGGTCACCTGTTCGGCGAACTCGCCCAGCGCGGCCGAATCCACCACACCGCCCCCGCCGCCTGCGGCTGCGGGCAGTGAGACAGCCACACCCTTACGTGCTCCGACCGCCGACACTGCGGCGTCGATGACCTTGTCGACGCTCGGCGCGTCCGCAAGGGCGCCGGCGTGCAGGCCACCAAGGTCGCCGCCGCGCACGCTGGACCCCTCGCGGGTACCCAGCGCCACCTCGACGGTGACGTGCTTGACCCAGCCGTCACCGAGCTCCCAGGTCTTCTTGACCCGTTCGGCGATGTAGGCGGGCCGCTTGCCGGACGGCCCCAGGACCGTGCGGAGCTGGTCGTTGATCGCATCGGAAAGCACTGGGCCGTAAGGCTTGTAGGTTCGGGCCAGCTTGGTGACCTGACCCTTCAGCCCGGCCAGATCGGCCTCTGCGGCACCGTCGATGGCGCCGAGATTCAGCTCAGAGCCAAGGTCGACCAGAAGCTGGTTACGCCGCGACGACGCGCCGTCGGTGATGGATTCGATGGAATCGAGCGATTCGATCTGATCCATGCGCATCTTCGCCGACAACGCGATCAACGCCGTTGTGGCGTCCGCGGCGTCATAGATCAAGTCGTCCGGCCGCGGAGCGCCGGCGGGCGCGACATTGGATCCCAGACCACCCGACGGCGCCGCGGAGGCCGGTGCGGCTTCGACAGCCGCCGCGACAGGTGCGGGGGCCGCGTCGGCTCCGGCGTCCTCATCGAAATCGGGCTCAGGGTCGGTGTCCGTGGCGAACAGCACTGCGGCGTCGCGCTCCGAGTTCAGCACTTCGGTTGTGCTGTGCGAATACTCGGGCAGCTTCAGCGTGTTGGTCGCAAGGCCCGCAACGGTCGGGGCGGACTTGACGCCGATCTCGACGAACCGCTCGATGCCGAGGCCACCCGCGGCCTCCTCGATGAACAGCAGGTCCTGGGTCTCGATCCAGCGCACCGGGCTGGCGAACTGCCACGCGAGCAACTCGATGACGACCTTGCGCATCAACTCGCGAGGCTTCTCGTTCCGCCACGTGTCGTAGTCGGCGAGAATCTCGTCGAGCGGCTCGGCGGGCACCAGGTCGCGGATCTCCTGAATGAAGTCGCGGTCCAACGTGAACGGGCGCGGTACCAGGTTCGGGATGTACTTGCCGATGATCAGGTCGGGATCCTGGTCGCGCGGCATGACGCGCTCGAGCGAGCGACGGAAGTCGGCGACGCCGACGCGAAGCACGGACGAGTGGAACGGCACGTCGATACCGGGAACCAGGATGAACGACCGCTTGCCGCCGGAGATCTCGCGGCGTTTCTCGACTTCCTCTTCCAGTACCTCCAGGCCGCGCACGGTGCCCGCGATGGCGTACTGCGAGCCACGCAGGTTGAAGTTCACGATCTGCAGAAATTCGCCCGTGCGCTCCGAGATCTCGTCGATGAATGCCGGGACGTCGTCGTCGTCCAGATCGATCTGCGAGGGCCGAATCGCGGCCAGCCGGTAGTTGGACCGGCCGAGGTGGTCGCGGGGAACGATGTCGTGCATCTTGCTGCCGCGGTGGAACACCACCTCCAGCAGTGCGTCCAACTCGTAGACGCCACTGACACATGCCAGAGCGGTGTACTCGCCGACGGAGTGGCCGCAAGCCAGCGCACCCTCGACGAACGCGCCCTGCTCACGCATCTCGGCGACCTGGGCGGCCGCCACCGTGGCCATGGCGACCTGGGTGAACTGCGTCAGGAACAAGCACGCCGTCGGGATGGTGGTAGTGCACACCGCTGGCGATCAGCGTGGTCGGGTTGTCCCGCACCACATGCAGTACCGAGAAGCCCAACGTGTCGCGGGTGAACCTGTCGGCGGTGTCCCACACCTTGCGCGCGGCCTTGGACCTGGCGCGGACCTCCATGCCCATGCCCTTGTGCTGGATGCCCTGGCCGGGGAAGGCATAGACGGTCTTCGGGGCGGCCAGCTGTGCAGTCGCCGACATCACGAGTTCGTTGTTCACGCGCGCCGCGACCTCGACGATCTCTGCGCCGCGGTCGATTCCGACTCGGTCGACCCGGAAGTCGATGTCATCGCCGGGCAGGACCATGCCCAGGAACCGCGATGTCCAGCCGACGACCCGGGCCGGCGGGGCGGCCTTGCCGTCGGTTGCGGCGACCACGTGCTGCGCGGCCGCCGAGAGCCACATACCGTGCACGATCGGCGATTTGAGCCCCGCAAGCAGCGCAGCGGACCGGTCGGTGTGGATCGGGTTGTGGTCTCCGGAGACCACCGCGAAGGCTCGCATATCGGTCGGTGCCGCGACGGTGACGTCGCGGCGGCGGCGACGCGGCGTCTCGGTCGCGTTATCGGTGATCGCACCACCGGCACGCGGCGGATCGTCGAGTTCTGCCGCGCCTGTACGGCCGCGGATGGCGAACCGTTCCTCCAGCTTCGCCAACACGGCGCCCTTGGCGTCGGCGACCTCGACAGTGACGGGCACGACGCGCCCGTACTCGGTGTCATACGCCGCTGAACTCGTTGCGGTGACCGTCAATTGGGCGCTCGTCGCCGGCATCGGAGTCAGCAGGTGCGCGGCGTGGTCCAGGTGCACCAGGCTCAGCAGGCCTTCGACCACGGGGATGCCGTCGTCGGTGACAGCGGCGCCGATGGCGGCGAACACCGCGGGCCAGCAGTGGCCGACGATCGCATCCGGCACGAGGGTCAGACCCGGCGCCAGGGGTGCACCGAACGTCGCGGTGACGCCGGTGTGGTCGGCGACCTCCTCGGGATCCCACTTGACGTTGATCGTCGACGCGTTGTTGCGCACCGGCGGTAGCGCGTCGGGGCCGTCCACACCTGCTGCGATCGCGAGGACAGAGCGCATCGCCATGGATGCGTCGTCGATGGTCACGACCGGCATACCGCCGTTGACCGTGCATGACGGCAGTGTGAAGCGGATGTCGATCCAGACTTCACTCAGCGGCACACTCAGCGTGACGGAGCCACCCCCCGAGCCGTCGCCATTCAGCTCGAGCCGTGCGCCGGTGGATGGGTGTGTGGCACTGCGGTTTTCGTTCGCCTGCCATTCGTGCGGCGCACCGATGCGGTGCACGGGGTTGATGGCGGTCCGGCCCGCCCACAGCACATCGGGCGAATCGAGCACGACGGCGAGTGCACCGGTGACGTCGTCGCGGGCCTGGCGGCGGGACACCACCGGCACCGGCTCGGCGCCTGCCGCGAGCAATTCGTCGATCGCCGCCTGTTCGAAGCGGTCCAGCAGTTCGCCGACCGGTTCGTCGACCCGGGCGATCCCGGCGACCGATTGCGTGCCGGGGATGATGCACACCTGGTCGGCGGTGTAGCGCGCATCGTGGGCCTGCCACAGCGAGTCGCTGCGCCACCAGCGCCGCACGTCCTTGTCGATGACGGGCACGAAGTTGACCGGCTTGCCCATCGTCTTGCACAGCGTGATGAAGAACGGCACATCGGCGGGGTGCAGCTTGAGCGTCTCGGCATCTGGATACCGCTCCAGCAACAGCGCAATCGCGGCCTGCGGGTTGTCCAGCAGCGCTTGGCCTTCGGGGCTGTCCGCATAGAGGGTGTCGATCGGGCCGGAGTCCTGCGGATGCAGTCGCGCCTCAGCGCGCTTGAGCATCTCGGCGAACCGGTCCCGCCAGGTATCGGCGATCCACGGGCTGTCGGGGGATGCGGTGTCGGCGGTGCTGTCGCCGTCACCGATCGTCAGCTCGACATACCGATTCAGCCACTGCAGGTAGGTCATTGCGCCGATGTCACCGAAGTAGGGCTTCGCCGTGTCGGCCATCGCCGCGATCAGCTCGTCGCGGCGCGCGGCAACGGCATCGGCGTCACCGGCGACCTCGTCGAGCAGCCGGCCGCAGCGGGATGCCGTGTTGTCGATCTCGTGAATGTCCGCGCCCAGTTGGCTGCGGCTGGAAGCCATGCCGCCGTTGGCTTTTCCGGCACTGATCCAGTCATCGGTTCCGCCGGTGTCGACCAGCAGCTGCTTGACCGCCGGCGACGTGGTGGCCTCCAGGGTCGCCATGGCCGCGGTTCCGACGAGAATGCCGTCGACCGGCATCTCGGGGAAACCGTAAGCGTTGGCCCAGGCGCCCGACAGGTACTCGGCAGCGCGCTCAGGTGTGCCGACGCCGCCGCCGACGCAGATCGTGATGTTGGGCAGCTTCCGCAGGTCGGCATACGTGGCCACGAGCAGGTCGTCGAGGTCCTCCCACGAATGGTGACCGCCCGCGCGCCCACCCTCGATGTGGGCGATGACGTCCCTGCCCGGCGCCTCTGCCGCGATGTTGATGACCGACTTGATCTGGTCGATGGTGCCGGGCTTGAACACCACGTGACTGATGCCGACGCTGTTGAGTTCCTCGATCAGCTCGACGGCGTCCTCGAGATCCGGGATGCCCGCACTGACGACGACACCATCGATGGGGGCACCGGACTGACGGGCCTTCTGCACCAACCGCTTTCCGCCCACCTGCAGCTTCCACAGATATGGGTCGAGGAACAGCGTATTGAACTGCACGGCACGCCCAGGTTCGAGCAGCGTGGTGAGCTCGGCGATGCGGTCTTCGAAGATCTCCTCGGTGACCTGCCCGCCGCCGGCCAGCTCGGCCCAGTGGCCCGCGTTGGCCGCCGCGGCAACGATCTTGGCGTCGACGGTCGTCGGGGTCATACCGGCGAGCAGCATCGGCGAACGCCCCGTCAGCCGGGTGAACTTGGTCGACAGCTTCACCGAACCGTCGGGCAGCTTCACGGTCGTCGGCGCATAACTCGACCACGGAGGCGCCACCTCGGGCTCGGCACCGACGGTGAACAGGTTGCGTTGCCCGGCGCGGGTGGCCGCGGGAACGATTCCGACGCCCAGACCCCGGATCACCGGGGCGGTCAGGCGTGTCACGGTATCGGCGGGGCCCAGGTCGACGATCCACTTCGCGCCGGACTCGTGCAGCCGCTCGATCTCGGCCACCCAGTCGATGGGGCGAACGAAGATCGCCTCGGTCATCTCGTGTGCCATCGCGGCGTCGATGCCACACTTCTCGGCCCAGCTCTCGACTACCTCGACGCCGTCGGCCAGCCGTGGGGTATGGAATCCCACCTCGACCTGCACCCCGTGGAATTCGGGGCGGAACACAGCGCCGCCGCGAAGCTTGTTCTTGCGGTCCGCTTCTTCTCGTTCAGTGATCTTGCTGCAGTAGAGCTCGAATCGACCGAGTTGCTCCGGCGTGCCGGTGATGACGACAGAGCGCCTCCCGTTGCGGATCGACAGCACGGGCGGCAGCACCGTGCGGACATCCGTGCTGAACTCCTCGAGCAGTTCGCGCATGCGGTCCGGGTCGACGTTGGTCACCGACACCATCGGGGTCTTGTTTCCGCGGCCGACCATGCCCCGGCGGCGCGACATCAAGGAACCGGCCGCGCCGATGAGTTGCAGCAGCGCCAGCAGTTCTGCGTCCTTGGTGCCCTTCGCCCGCAGCGATTCGCAGGCAATGATGCCCTGCGAGTGACCCGCCATCGCGACCGGCGGCGTGTTGTACAGATCCAGGCCCTGCCTGGTGAGTGCGCGGATGGCGGCCATCTGGGCCAGCAGGATGCCCGGGCCCGAGATCGCGGCGGTGATGAGTTGTTTGGTGGGGGGTAGCGGCTCCTCGGCTGCCAGCGCGCGGACCCACTGCATCGGTTCGAAGCCGATGGGCCGTACGACGACAAGCTCGCGGGCCACGGGCTGCAGGAGCAGCTCGGCCTCACCCACCACTTCACTGAGTTCGGACTCGATACCGGCCGAGCTGACGAGTTCTTCCAGGTTCTCCAGCCATGCCGCGCCCTGGCCGCCGAACGCGACCGCGTATGGCTCACCGGCATTCAGCCGATCGACGAGCGCGTGCGCGGCGGGGCGGGCTCCGGAGCGGTCGGTGGTTGAGTCGGCGGACACCCGGCGCTGCTCGTTGATCGTCACGTGTTGTTATCTCCCTCGGTACTGTCTGCGCTAGCGCTCGTGGTCTGTGGTGGCTGTGTCGTTCCAGAAGCGGCGTCGTCTCTAGAAGCTGACTGGCCAGCGCTCCCCTGCGGAGGCCATGCGATTCAGCGTCGAATCCCGACTCGTTCATCCGGTCCAGCGGACATTCCAGCCCTACTAAGAGTGTCATAAGAGACGCCACCATTTTCGCGCCTGAAATGGTTACTAGCGAGTTCTACGCACGGGTAACACGTTCTTCGATAACGCGCGCCTCCGAACGGGCGCAACCCATCCGGTACAAACGTCCTGCATGCGGGTGGTTACGGTCGAGTAGGCGCAACATCGCAGATCAAGGCAGTATTGTTATGAAATCGTTATGTAAAAATTTCGCCACTTTTGACCTGCGGCATCGCGGCGCCGCGAGTCGACAACTGGACGAGATTTGTCTTGTCTCGGGCGCCGGCGACCACAAAGAGTTTGCTGGGTCTACTTACTCGTCGGTAATGTTTTTAGTCCCATTGGCCGAATCGGGGCTGCAGGATGTGATTGATGTCGACTCCGATGCCACCGACGGATCTCTTGTCGATCTCGACCTGGTGCAGATGGGCAGCCGGGTGGGCGATCTTGCCCGGCGATCCCCAGTTGTGCTGCCAGTAATAAGAGCCCAGCCCGTCCTGCGCCGCCCATTCGATGGTCTTGGAGTTGGCGTACACGCCGGTGCGCTGGTGGCCAATTACCGCCTCCCAGCCGCGCAGGTATGGCGCGACCTGCTGCTTGTACTGCTCGTATGTGGGATCGTCATCGATTGACGTGTAGATCGGCGCCCCATAGGAGCCACCCGCGGCGACGTGCAACTGCCAGCCCCGCTTGGCGTGCGTCACACCGGCGCTCTGACCGCCGAGCCAGTCCGCGGTGTCCTGCTTGCCGTACTGATAGCAGGACACGATCTTGAGACCGTTTTGATAGAGATCACGCGCTTCGGGCAGCTGAATCGGCTTCCCAAGCATCCAGTCGCCGCCCGGACGGCGGTCCGAGACGTAGCGGATCGCGCCCAAAGCGCCGGATGAGCGGATGTCGCTGGCACTGATGACCCCGGCGGCGTAATCGAGGAGGACGCCCAACGGGGCCGCCGAGGCCGTGGCCGGAGCCGACACCGACATCAGCGCCTGTAAACCGGTGCCGACGGCGAGCGCGGCAGGTACCACGGCGGCACCTTTCAGCACGTCGCGACGCGAAATTGACACGTGCCACAGAGTACGACAGCTGCATCACATTTCACCCCAGCGCCACTGGTCACAGCTGCATCAAGATTTTTCCGAGGTAGCCGAGCGAACACGACCGGCGTGAAATTAGCGATGAACTGCGGTCCGACCCTTCGAATCCATACGATTGGCCATGCCTTCGGACACGATTGGCGCGCAATCCGCGGTAGATGTGCCCGCTGACGTACGAAATCCGCAGGTCGAGCTGATCGGTGTCCGAAAGGAGTTCGGCAACGGGATCGTGGCTGTCGAAGGCGCCGACCTCACCGTCGGCGACGGCGAACTGTTCGCGATGCTGGGCCCCTCGGGTTCGGGAAAGACCACGGTCCTACGCATGATCGCGGGTTTCGAGCAGCCCACCGCCGGGACGATCAGGCTTGGCGGCGCTGACGTCACGGGCCTGCCCGCGCAGCGCCGCGACGTCAACACCGTGTTCCAGGAGTACGCGCTTTTCCCGCACATGACCGTCGCGCAGAACGTCGAGTATGGGCTGAAGGTGCGCGGCGTGCCCAAGGCGCAACGCAGGCGCCGAACCGCAGACGCGCTCGACATGGTGCGGCTGACCGAGCTCGGGCCACGGCGCCCGGAGCAACTATCGGGCGGACAGCGCCAACGCGTCGCGCTCGCGCGTGCACTCATCGGGCGGCCACGGGTGTTGTTGCTCGACGAGCCACTGGCCGCGATGGACCTCAAGCTCCGCGAGCAGATGCAGATCGAGCTCAAGGCGATCCAGCGTGAAGTCGGGATCACCTTCGTCATCGTCACCCATGACCAGAACGAGGCGCTGAGCCTGTGCGACCGGCTGGCGGTTTTCAATCGCGGGCGTATCGAGCAGGTCGGTGCGGCCCGCGAGGTCTACGAGAATCCGGTCAACAGATTCGTCGCGGACTTCGTCGGAACCTCGAATGTGCTCGACGGAGCCGCCGCCGAAGCGCTCATCGGCCGCGCCGGAATGTTCGTGGTCCGGCCCGAGCGCATGGGTGTCTTCGCTGCCGGCACCGACTCGGTACCCGGGGTGCGTACGGTCGCGGCGACGGTGGCCGAGCTCATCTACGCAGGACCCACCACGCAGATCACCGCTCACACGCAGGTCGGCGTCACCCTCACCGCCACGGTCCTCACTGCCAGCACATGGCTGCCGCCGGATCTGCACCACGGCAGTTCAATCACGTTGGCATGGCCGGAGAAAGCCGTCCATGCGCTGAAGAACGATGCCCTGCAGAACGATGCCCCGACGAACGAGGAGTAGAGAATGCCGTCAAAGACGCGAGCCGGAATTGTGCTCGCCGCGTGCGCCGCACTCGTATTGGCAGGCACCACGGCCTGCGGTTCCGACCAATCCAGCGAAACCGGCCAGGCCCCGCCGAAGATGGAGCCACGCAGCGAGGTCGGCGACGGCGAAGGCCAACTGAACCTGATCGCATGGGCGGGCTACGCGGAGGACGGCTCGAACGACAGCACCGCCGACTGGGTTACCCCTTTCGAGGAAAAGACCGGATGTCAGACCAACGTCAAGATCGGCAACACCTCCGACGAGATGGTGCAACTGATGCGCACCGGTCAGTACGACGGCGTGTCGGCGTCCGGCGATGCAACGCTTCGCTTGATCTATGCCGGCGATGTGGCACCGGTCAACACCGACCTCGTCCCGAACTACGCCTCGATATCGTCCTTCCTCAAGGACAAACCCTGGAATTCGGTGGACGGGAAGATGTACGGGATCCCGCACGGCTGGGGAGCCAACCTTCTGATGTACAACATCGACGTCGTTCGCGACGCACCGGACTCGTGGTCGGCGGTGTTCGACGAAGCCGGCACGTACAAGGGCAGGGTCACCGCCTACGACAACCCCATCTACATCGCCGACGCAGCGTTGTACCTGTCCAAGACCAAGCCCGAACTCGGTATCAAGGATCCGTATTCACTGACCACCGAACAGCTTGATGCGGCAGCCGAATTGCTCAGGAAGCAGCGCGAGAATGTCGGCGAGTACTGGTCGGACTACATCAAGGAGGTGCAGGCGTTCGAATCCGGCACCTCGGTCATCGGAACGACCTGGCAGGTCATTGCGAACACGATCGGCGCGGAGAACCGGGTGCAGGTGAACACAGTCCTGCCCAAGGAGGGCTCCACGGGATGGTCGGACACCTGGATGATCTCGTCGAAAGCGGCCAATCCGAATTGCATGTACAAGTGGATGGATTGGATCTCCTCACCTGAGGTCAATGCTCAGGTCGCCGAATTCTTCGGTGAGGCACCGGCCAACACCAAGGCGTGTGAGCACACCGTAGAAGCGGACTTCTGCGATCTCTACCATGCCACCGACGGGGACTTCGCCGCCAAGATCCACTACTGGACCACACCGCAGAAGAACTGCGTCGACGGCAGCGGTGACACCTGCACGGCCTACTCCGAGTGGGTCGACAAGTGGCAACAGATCAGGGGGTGACGTTACGCGGGACCGCACCGTCAGCGTCAATCCGACGGCGCATCGGTCTCGCGTTCCTGCTCGTGCCACCCTTGGCCTGGCTGGTGGTGGCCTATCTCGGATCCCTTACGGTGCTTCTGGTCTCGGCCTTCTGGAGCACGAACTCCTTCACCGGCGCGGTGGTTCGCTCGTTCACCTTCGACAACGTCGCGCGAGTAATGACCGACGAGGTCTTTCGGACGGCGACGGTACGCACCGTCCTCGTGGCCCTGGCCGTCACCGTCATCTGCGCCGTGCTCGCCGTGCCGCTTGCGTTCTACATGGCCAAGATCGCCTCGCCGCGAATGCGATTGGCGTTGGTGGTGGCAGTGACTACCCCGCTGTGGGCCAGCTATCTGGTCAAGGCCTACGCCTGGCGCATGCTCCTGTCCCCCGAGGGCCCGATGTCCTGGGTGACTGGTTACACACCCGGCTACGGGTTGACCGCCACCATCGTGACCCTGACGTACCTGTGGCTGCCGTACATGGTCCTGCCGGTGTTCGCGGCGTTCTCACGTGTTCCGGATTCACTGATCGACGCGAGCTCCGACCTCGGCGCCTCCGACCTGTCCACCCTGCGAATGGTGGTGGCACCCTTGATTTTCCCCGGTATCGCCGCGGGTTCGATCTTCACCTTCTCCCTCTCGCTCGGCGACTACATCGCCGTGACGATCGTGGGCGGCAAGACGCAACTGCTCGGCAACATCATCTACGGACAGCTCGTCACCGCCAACAACCAGCCTCTGGCTGCGGCGCTGTCGATCATCCCGCTGCTCGCGATCGTGGCCTACCTGCTCGCGATGCGGCGCACGGGCGCGCTGGACAACCTCTGATGTTGTCGAACGGCGCCCGCCGCCTGATTCGCGGATGGGCCGTGCTCGTACTCCTTTTTCTGTACGCACCGTTGGTCCTCGTTGTGGTCAACGCGTTCAACAGCTCCCGCACCTTCGCGTTCCCTCCGACGGGCTTGACCCTGCACTGGTGGTCGGTCGCCTGGAACAGCGACGGCATGTGGCAATCGCTGGCCAATTCGGCCGTGGTCGGCCTCGGCGCGACGGCCATCGCGCTGGTGCTGGGCACGATGGCCGCACTCGCGGTGCAGCGCTACGACTTCTTCGGCAAACACGTGGTGAGTTTTCTTGTGGTCCTGCCGATTACGTTGCCGGGCATCGTCACCGGCATCGCGCTGAATGCGACGTTCACATCGGCGTTGGGCGTGACGCTGGGCATGGGCACCGTCATCATCGGGCACGCAACCTTCTGTATCGTCATCGCCTTCAACAACACGCAGGCGCGGCTGCGTCGAATGGAAGGCGACCTGGACGACGCCTCGGCCGATCTGGGGGCGTCACCATGGCAGACGTTCCGCTACGTCACATTCCCGATGATGCGGGGGTCCGTGGTCGCCGGTGCGGTGCTGGCGTTCGCACTGTCCTTCGACGAGATCGTGGTCACGACCTTCACGGCCGGCCCAACGGTGCAGACGCTACCGATCTGGATATTCGGAAACCTGTTCCGCCCCAACCAGGCACCGGTGATCAACGTGGTCGCTGCGGCGCTGACCATCGTCGCGATCATTCCGGTGTGGCTGGCCCAACGATTCGGCGGTGATCCGGCGACCAGCAGGGTGTAGCCGCGACTAGTGTTGCCGAAGTTCGCTCAGCGAGATCCCGGCGGTGTAGTTCGATACCGCAGTCGACAGCTGCCGGTGCAACGACTCGTCCAAACGATCCGATACGACGCGGCGCCACAGATCGAGATAGTCCTCGGTGATCTGACCCAGTTCGTCGACCTCGCCAGGGGCGGGCACATGGCTGCTGCCGAATCTGGCCTCGACCGACTCCTCGAGCGCCTGGACGAACCCGCCCGCCAAACCGTCGACCGCGTCGTGAGTCGAGTCATAGATGCGAATGAGTGCGCGGACGTACAACAGCTGATTCGTGGTTCGTGCCAGAATCTCAGCGATCGCAGCATCGAGGACGACAACACGGCCCGCGCGCACCTCAGCCAAGCCGTATTCGACCAGCCTGCCCGCCTCGCGAGTGCCGGGGTCGATATCGATGGCGCCCGGTCCTGTCGTCGCCACCTCACCGTCCCGCGAAACGTCGCCCAGTCCGGACGAATCTTCGGTGTCCTCGTCGTCACGCGGCCCGAGTAGGGCACGCTGGATGCCCAGAATGTCGGCCAGATCGACCCCTTGACGCATACTGGCGAAGAATTCGGCGATGTGGGCCGAGTTGAAGCCCCGGCGAAGCAACTGGTTGATCGTGCGTAACTGCGATAAATGGTAATCGTCGTAGAACGCCGAACGGCCGACCCGCCGCGGCGGGTCCAACAGACCACGTTCGCGGTAGGCGCGGATGTTGCGCGCACTGACGCCAGAAATCCCCGCCAGCTCGTCAAGGCGGTACTCAGTCAATCGAGCGCCCCCCCGATCGAGATCACGGCGCTCTGCGCAGCGCAGCGTTTCATCCAAACACTGTAGCGCGGGTCCCGACAGTCGAGCGAAGTCATTTCGACCGGAAATTTATTGCATTAGCTAATCAACGCATAGGTCACCATCTGCATATTTGACGCCTTGGTAATCGCTTACCAAACAGATCCATGCAGTTTCAGCCAACTTTTTCTCCATTCTCCGTGCGGACCGGGTGAGTGACCTCACCACGACGCGATTGGCATCGGGGACCCTCGTTGCGGGAGGATGAATGTGGCAGACATTAAGACAAATCGGCAGTTAGAGGTCGGCGTGCGTCCCTGGATCGTGTGGACCACCGGTCTCTTCGCCTACATCGTGGCTGTCCTCGACCGCACCACGCTGGGCGTTTCAGGTCTCGACGCGGCCGATCGATTCGGCGCCGGCCCCACCGTGTTGTCGGCGTTCGTAGTGCTTCAGGTCATCGTCTATGCGGGTGCTCAAGTCCCGGCAGGCCTACTGCTCGACCGATTCGGATCCAAGAATCTGATCCTCGCGGGCGGCGCGCTGATGGCCTCTGGACAACTTCTGCTGGCGTTCACCGAATCCCTGCCTGCGGCCATCGGAGCGCGAGCGGTTGTCGGCCTGGGTGATGCGTTCACCTTCATCTCCGTGCTGCGCCTGGTTCCACACTGGTTCGCACCCCGACGGGTGCCTCTGGTCACGCAGCTGACCGGGATCTGCGGCCAACTCGGCCAGGTGCTGTCGGCCATCCCCTTCTTCGCCCTGCTCGCCGGATCGGGTTGGACCACTGCCTACGTCTCGGTGGCCGCGCTGGGAGTGTTGTCCATCGTCCTCACGCTGACCCTGGTCCACGACACGCCCGAGGGCCACGTCGTCGAGCACGAAGCAATGTCGATCCGCGAAACATTGGTCAGCGTCAGGACGGTGTGGTTGCGGCCAGGGACACGGCTGGGCTTCTTCACACACATGGGCACCCAATTCTCGGTGACGGTGTTCGCGCTGATGTGGGGTGTTCCGTATCTGACAGTGGCTCAGGGTCTTTCGGCAACGGCCGCGGGGTCTCTGCTGACCCTCTCTGTCGTCGCCGCCATCTCCTCGGGCGTCCTGATCGGCATCTTCACCGGCCGCCTTCCGCACCGCAGGTCGCGGCTGGTGCTCTGCATCATCGCCAGCAACGCCGTCATATGGTCGGTGGTGCTGGCTTTACCCGGCCCCGCGCCGCTCTGGCTGCTGGTGGTCCTGGTCGTCGTCATCTCGGTCGGCGGCCCGGGATCGATGGTCGGATTCGATTTCGCCCGCACCTTCAACCCACGGGCGACGCTCGGCACCGCGTCGGGCATGGTCAACATGGGCGGCTTCATCGCATCGCTGCTCGTGATGCAGTTCGTGGGTGTCATCCTCGATACGGTGGGCGACATATCGTTCGAGGCGTTTCGGCTGGCCTGGACCGTCCAATACGCCGTCTGGGCACTGGCCGTGGTCGGCATCCTCATCACCCGCCGCAAGGCGCGCGCCGTGATGAGGGAGGAACGCCTCCTGATGGAGGGTTTCGACCCCAGTCCGGTGCAACCTCGCTAGCGCCCGTCCTCCAGTGCGTTGACGATGTCCGCGACGGCGTGCCGATGGCCCGCGATTTCGTAGCCGACTACGGTCACCA
The DNA here is from genome assembly GCA_963843135.1 of uncultured Actinomycetota bacterium. Taxonomy (GTDB): domain Bacteria; phylum Actinomycetota; class Actinomycetes; order Mycobacteriales; family Mycobacteriaceae; genus Mycobacterium. The sequence continues at coordinate 200,148 of CAWJJA010000006.1, read as the reverse complement.
GGGGCGCCAGCGTGACGACCAGCAGGCAGTTCGCCATCGAATAGCCCGCCTCGGCCAACCACACGGCAATCATCAGCACCACCCCGGTGAGAACCAGAAGCACGAGGTGGAACAGCGCAATCCTGCGCACGATGACGCTGTAGAGCGCGTAAATGGACAGGATGTACAACCCCACCGGTGCAGCGACGGCCAAGACGGACTGCACGGAGCTCAGCTTGGAGTGGTGCTCGATGAAGTAGGCGGCGACATGCAGACCGGCGCCGGTCGCCACGATCGCGCCGTACATCACGATGGGCAGGTAGCCGAACCAGAACGACCGCTCACGGTGGGCGCGCAACAATTCCGCCTGAGGCATGACGAAATACGACCACCACATTCCGAACGTCAGCCCGACACCGGCCACCACGATGAACACGGCGTCGAAGGACCAGCCCTGCGCGCTGACGACTGCTGACAGTGACGCCACGGTGCCGACCACGCCCTCGCCGAGCGCGATGATCGCCAGCAGGCCGTAGCGTTCGGCAATGTGGTGTGCGTGCCACGGGGTGCCGCCGGCGCGATACTCGGCGATGACCGGCCCCAGAGTTTCCACCCCGATCAGCAGCGCGACCATGGCGAAGGCCACCGCGATCGACGTGTGCACGAAGGCGCCTGCAACCCAGCCGATCTGCGCGACGCTGACCCACAGCGCATACGTGAGACAGGCCGAGCGGCGTGCAGGGTCCTGTTTGGCCGCACGTAACCACTGCCCCACCAACGCGATTCGCATGATCACATAACCGGCCACCATCACCCGGCTGTCGACGTGCCCACCATGGGAGACCGACGCGAACATCGGCGGAAAGCCGAGCGCCATGACGATGACGCCGACCATCTGCAGCATCGTCATCAGCCGATAGATCCAGTCATCGGTGTCATAGGCCGACGCGAACCAGCTGAAGTTGATCCATGCCCAGCACACCGCGAACGTGGCGAGCGAGAAGCCGAGCAGACCGGCGCCGACGTGGTTGTCTGCCAGCAGGTGGGCGAACTCGTTGGCGGCGATCCCGAAAGCGATCACGAAGGTCAGGTCGAAGAGAAGCTCCAGGGGCGTGGCAGCCCGATGTTGTTCGTCGGGATCACGACCCGTCATCGGGCGAACCCGGTGCTGGATCGTGATCGGTGGCTCCTGCGCCTCGCTCATGTGGTCCGTCCTTTCCCCTACATTCCACCGCATCCATCGGAATGAACGGAATGGAGTAGTGCACTAGGCAGGTCTTCGCCTCGGCCGCGATTCACGATCGATGCGTGGACCGCACAGAACCGAGCACATCATGAACGAGCTGTTGGTCGTCTGCATGTCGGCCGGCGCCCTGCTCGCCGCAGTGGGCCTGTACAGCCTGCAGGTGCACCTGGAGAGGTGGGACTACGACCGCCACGCAGAGGACTGACGGTCGACGGCGAGGTGCGTGCGTCCTACCGTGGAGCCGTGGACCAACTTTCCGATGACGTGATCGCTTTTCTGTCCGAAGGGACCCGCACCGGGATGCTGGGTTATCTGGCGTCTGACGGTCGACCCTTGGTGGCGCCGGTCTGGTTCGTCGTGGACAACGGTGCGGTGGCGTTCAACACCGGCAAGGACACCGCAAAAGGCCGGGCAATCGCTCGCGATCCACGTGTGGTGATGTGTGTCGACGACCCGCATCCGCCCTACTCCTTCGTCCAGATCCAAGGCGTCGCCACGATCAGCGAAGATCCAAAGGAGCTGCTCGACATCGCCACCCGCACCGGCGCCCGTTACATGGGGGCGAACCGGGCCGAGGAATTCGGCCGCCGCAACGGGGTGCCCGGCGAACTGGTCGTACGTATCACGCCGACCAGGGTGCGCAACGCCTTCGATCTGGCGAACTGACCGCAGCGCACGGAACGCACCCACGAGACACCGGCACGCAGTGACAAGATGTGACGATGAGCGCGACGCGGGTGTCCAACGCCGTGGCCGTCGTGCTCGCGGCCGGTCTGGGAGCACGGGTCGGGGCCGATGGCAACAAGGCCTATCTGGGCGTCGCGGGCCGATCCATGGTGGCCTGGTCGATCGAAACGCTGACACGGGTGCCTGAGATCGCTCGCACCGTGCTGGTGTTCCGGCACGGTGAGCGTGAGCTGGCGCAGGACACGCTGCGGCGGGAACTACCCTCGGCGACAGTGGAGTTCGTCGAGGGCGGGGACAGCCGACATATGTCGGAGTTCAATGTGTTGCGGCATCTGGCCACCGACATCGAATCCGGTTCCATCGATGTCGTCGTCATCCACGATGCCGCCCGGCCCGTCGCCGGTCCCGACATGTTCGCTACGGCACTATCGGTCGCCCGCGAATTCGGCGGCGCAGTCCCCGCCTTACCCATTGCCGACGTCGTCCGCGCCAGGCAGGGTGATGACCTCGAATTGTTGACCGATCGTCGCACTCTGGTCCGCGTCCAAACACCGCAGGCATTTCACGCACCGGCGCTTCTCGAGGCGTATCGCGCCGCGGCACGCAACGGATTCGAGGGCACCGACACGTCGTCGTGTGTCGAGGCATTCACCGACGTCGAGGTGCGCACGTTCCACGGCGAGCAGCGCAACCTCAAGGTGACTTACGCCCCTGACATCGCCGTCGCCGAACGCCTTCTCATGAGTCGTGAGGGTCCGGCCACCTGCTCGCAATGATCGCCTCGATGAATTCGGCGTCCCGGGGTAGTTCTGTGCGAAATGCGTCCGGATCACCTTCGACGTATGTCATGGGCGCAGCGGCCCCGAGGGCCGTCGCCATCTCGTCGACATCGGCGGTCGTGCCCTGTGCGAGCAAGTCGTTCAGAGCTGGCATGGTGAAGCCACGAGGATATTGAACTGTACGCAAGACCGACCGATCGACGGTTGCGGTGATCGACCCGTGCACATCGACGGCCTTGACGCTGTCCGTCACCGCGAGTATCGGCATTACCACGGTGCCACCGCTGCGCAGGCCCGCAACCACACGCTTCACGAGGTCGGGCGACGCCAAAGGGCGCGAGATGTCGTGGACCAGGACGTGGCTGGTCGACAACGATGCTCGGCGAAGGCATTCCACGGCCGCGCGCAGGCAGTCCAGCTTGCCGGCCGGGCCGCTGACCGCCACGACGTTCACCGATGCCAGATCCTGCGATGCAAAGGCCGCGCGTACATCGTCGACCAGAGGTTCCGCCGCGGCGATGACGACGCGGCCCGGCTCGGCAATCGCGTCGAGCATCACACGCACAATTCGGACCAGGGGCGGCCCGGCGGCCAGCGGAAAAAACGCTGCCGCCCGATTATCCGCGACCGAAATCGGTAGCGGCACAACGCCCGAAAGCTCCACTGACCGGTGCGCCGCTAGACGGGGTCGAATGCGGAGATCAGCCAGCGACCGTCGATCTTCTTCAGGCTGACCTTGACGCTACTCGCCGCGAACGCGCCGTCCGGGTTCTCCTTGCTCGTCGTGACCTGGTTGATGAACAGCAGGACGATGGCGGAGTCGGGATGGATCTCGGTGACCGCGGCCCGCACCACCGAGGCGGAGGTCTTGACTTGCTTCTCCTTGGCCGCGGGAGTGACGATCTGTTCGGTGAATTGCGTGTAGTACGACAGGAAGTCACCGGTCAGATTCGACTTCGCGTTCGCGAAATCCTTGTCAAGGGATTCGGGTGAGTACGACAGCAACGCGACCGTGCCATTCTTGGCAGCGTCCAGAGCGACGTTGGCTGCTGCCGCATTGGTCTCCCGGTCCTGCCGGTACTGACCGAAGTAAAGCCCGGCGGCCACGCCGGCCGACGCGATCAACGCGACCGCTATCACGATCGCGACGACGTTGCGACGTGCGCCGCGCAGCACCCGCTTGTGAATGCGGTTGTCGGAAGGCGCATCTGCCTTCGTTTCTTCGTCCTTCTCATTGACAGCCGAATCTGAGTCGGTCGGCTCGTCGATGTCGAGGACCTCACCGGTGTCCTCGTCAGTCACGTTCTCGGTTTCGTTGGTGGTCACGGCACGAACTCGACTTTCGCCATCTTGATCTGCCCGCCGTCCCTTTGCAGATCCACCGACAAGCGCCACGCGCGTGGCTCTTGTTTGGCGCCTGCAGAGTTGGTCACCCGCGATGTCGCCGCCACCAAGACGGTTGCCGTATCCGCGGTCATTTTGTCGACGGCCGCCGCGGTGACGGTGACGTCGGTGATGACTTTGGAGCTCTGCGCGACCTTCACGAAATCTTCGGCCTGGTCCTCGAAGTCCTTCTTGAATGTGCCGGTGGAGTTCTCGATGATCCGCTTGACGTCTTCCTGGGCGTTGTTGAAATCAAGCGACATCAGTGTCACGACACTCTGCCGACCCGCCGCGAGGAACTCAGCGTTGCGATTCCGCTCATCAGTGGCCGCGCGATGCTCTCTCACCATGATGACGCTGGCGGCGATCAGCGCCGACGTGCAGAGCACGGCGAGCGTCATCGCGACGATCTTGACCACAAGCCTCCACCGGCGCCCCGACGATGCGTGCTCGTCGTCTTCCGCATCAGCCGCCGGCTCGTCGACAGGTTCAGGATCGGCAGGTTCAGCGTCGGCCATATCGGGGGTCTCGGCACCCGTCACATCGTCTTGGGGCGGGGGTGCTGTCTCATCCGGTGTCACGACGTCGGGTTCGGCCTCGGGCTCGACCTCGGCGGCTTTCGCCTCTCGGCGCAACCGGATCGCGCGCGCCCGTGCACGTGCCGCAGCGGCCATCGCTTCCGCCTCGGCGGCCTCGGCCTCTGCCTCCTCCGCCAGCGTCAGCGCGTCGTCCGCCGTGCCGTCGGACGCATTCGGCGGTTCCTCGACGCGATCAGTGTCGGTCGCCGACCCACGACGTCGAAATGACGGCACGGCGACCTCCTTGTTCGTAGTGCCCACTACTCATGAGAATGCCATTTTCCTTTTTTGCGTATCGCCGCGACGATACCTGCTATCCACAACCCCCGACAAAGCCGACCTTCCTGCGGAAATGCTATTTACGCGCTGTGCGCGCGCTCAGCCGTGTCGTTAGCGCAAGTCGGCCTTCATCACCTTGCCTGTGGCGTTCAGCGGCAGCTTGTCGAGGAACTCTACATACCGGGGGACCTTGAAACCCGCCATTCGCGCGCGGCTCCAGTCGATGAGGTCGTCGCCGCTGATGGCCGGTCCGCCGTCCTTGGCCACGATGAACGCCTTGCCCACCTGGCCCATCCGCTCATCGGGCACGCCGATCACGGCAGCCTGCGCGACGGCCGGATGCTCCAGGAGGAAGCCCTCGATCTCGGCGGGATAGGCGTTGAAACCACCGACGATGAACATGTCCTTCTTGCGGCCGACGATCCGCAAGCGTCCCGCGGCGTCGATCGTGCCCAGGTCTCCGGTGTGCAGCCACCCGTCGGCATCGATCGCCTCGGCGGTGGCGACGGGATCATCGAGGTATCCCTGCATCACGTTGTAGCCGCGCACCAATACCTCGCCGTCGTCGGCGATCCGCACCTCGACGTCCTCGCATGGCAGGCCCGCCGTGGACGCGACGTCTTCGGGTGAGTCGCCCGGCCGCGACAGCGTGACGTTGCCCGCCTCTGTGAGCCCGTAGCCCGTCATCAGCGACTCGAAGGGCAGCTCGTCGCGAATCCGTCGAATCAGTTCGACGGGGATGTCGGCTGCACCTGTTACCGCGGCCCGCAGAGTGGCCAGCCTGGCCTTGTCAGCGATGGTGAGCAGCGAGTGGTACAGCGTCGGCGGCCCTGGCAGCATTGTGATGCGCTCGGCCTCAACGAGTTCCACCACCTTGTCGACGTCAAACACTGCCAACGGCACCATCGTGGCCCCGCGAAGGAACGACGCGACCAGGCCCGCCTTCAACCCGAAAGTGTGAAAGTACGGGTTGATCATCAGGTACCGGTCACCCTCGCGTAGGTCCGCGAGAGTGGCCCATTCCTCGTAGGCCCGCAGCGTCTGTAGGTGGTTCATCCTGGCGCCCTTGGGTCTGCCCGTCGTACCCGAGGTGAAGATGATGTCGGAGATATCGGATCCGCTGACCTGGCGGTGCAGAGGTGGACCGGAGGAGAGGAAGTCGGACTTCAGATCGATGACCGGCGGAAGCCGGCCTGGTGTCGAAGGGGGCAGAGCGTAGTCCTGGTCCAGGAAGCCCGGCTGCGCCATGACGGCCTTGGCCCCACTGCGGACGATGATGTCGCCGGCCTCGTCGGCCTTGAACCGCGTGTTCACCGGGACCAGCGCAGCGCCCGCGGTCATGATCCCGAATGCGGCGATCATCCATTCCGCGGAGTTTGGCGCCCAGATCGCCACCCGATCGCCCTTGTCGATACCGAAATCTGCGAAGGCCCCCGCCGCGCAACGAATCCGATCGACCACCTCGGAGAAGGTGAAGCGCAGCGGACCGTCGACAACTGCTTCTGCATCGCCGAATCGGTCCGCCGCGCTCAGGACCATCTCCGGGATGGTCTGAAAATGCTGCGTGCTGGTCACACGGTGACGAGGCGACCCAGGTTGCCGCCCATGATCTTCGCCTGGTCCTCCATGGAGAGGTGCTCGAGCGCGGTCACGTAGTGAGTCGGCTCCGCCAGGCCTTCGGGGTGCGGCCAGTCCGAGCCGTATAGCACTTGGTCCACGCCGATCAGGTTGATCAGATCGTCGATGCCCTCCTCGTAGAACGGGCTGACGAAGATGCGGTTCTTGATCTCCTCCATCGGGTTACCCGGGAACGCCTCGGGGGCCTTCTTGTAGACCTCGGCCATCGAGTCCAGAAGCGGGAACATCCACTTCGACCCGGCCTCGACGATGCCCACCTTCAACTTCGGGAACCGGAACAGCGCACCGTGAATCACCCAGGAGGCCACGGCATCCTGGATCGGGCGCCACTCGTTGAGGATCGACATCGCATTGGTCTGGAATGGCAGCATCTCCTGCGCGGCGCCGTCCCACTCCGAGGTGTAGCGGGAGTAACCACTGTCGCTGGAGTGCATGCCGACGAAGACGTCGTACTCGACGCACTTCTGCCAGAACGGGTCGAACTCGGGCAGCGCGAACGATCGCGGGCCGCGGAACCCTGGCACCGGCGCGGGACGGATGAGGATCGCGCGGGCACCGCGCTTGACCGCCCAGTCCAACTCCTCGATCGCCTTCTCGACGATGGGCAGGGTGATCACCGGGGTGGTGAAGATGCGGTTCTTGTAGTTGAAGCCCCACACCTCGTGCAGCCACTCGTTGAGTGCGTGGATGATCACGTGGATGGCGAGCGGGTCGTCGGAGAGACGCTCTTCGATGAGGCTCGCGAGCGTCGGGAACATCAGCGAACGGTCGAGGCCCAGCTCGTTCATCTTCTCCAGCCGGGGCTCGGGCTCGAAGAACGCCGGAATGGCGCGCATCGGCTCACCGAAGAGTTCGCGCTTGCTCTTGCCGTCGGGGTTTCCGAACTTGAAGTACTCCTCCCAGGCGCCCGGCTTGGCGACCACCGAGAACGTGGGGTTTGGGATGTAATTGCTGATCTGACCCTTCAGCGCGATCTTGGTCCGGCCGTTGATCTCGACGTACTGGACGACGTCCTTGTACTCCTTGGGCAGGTACTTGGTCATCGCCTCTGGCGGTTCGTAAAGATGATTGTCCGCATCGAAGAGGGGAAACGGAATATCGACCCGGTGTGACAGCTGACCCATGAAAGACTCCTTATCCTCTTACGAGAATCCTATTCTCCTGCTGCCACGGTAACAAGGTTTCACGGCTTAGTGGTAATGGCGTTCTCACGTATCTGCTGCCGGACCCGAAACTTCTGCACCTTGCCGCTCGCGGTGCGCGGAAAGTCGTGGCCGTCGGGGACACGATGAAGTTCCTCCGGCCATTTCTGGATCGCGACGCCCTCGGCCCTGAAGTGATCGCGCACCTCGTCGAGCGTCGGCACCTTCCGACCGTCGCGCACCCGCAGCACCGCTGCCGCACGCTCACCGAGACGGTCGTCGGGCACCGCCACCACCACGGCCTCGGCAACGGCGGGCATGGCGAGGAGCACCTCTTCGACCTCGAGCGCGCTGATGTTCTCACCGCCGCGGATGATCACGTCGGCCTTGCGGTCGGTGATGGTGAGATAACCGTCGTCGTCGAGCACGCCGACATCACCGGTGCGGTACCAGCCATCCGCGTCGAATGCGCGCTCGGTCATCGAATCGTCGGTGTAGCCGAGGCACAGATCGGGTCCGCGGCTGAAGATCTCACCGTCAGGTCCCAGGCGGATCTCCACTCCGGGTCGGACATCGCCATCGGTGAACAGCCGCTTGTCCTCCGGCGCGCTGCGGCGCGATCCGGTGATCGACGGATGCTCGGTGCTGCCGTAGGAGCGGAACACAAACATGCCGAGGTCGGCCAGCCGCCGGGTCACCGCGGCGGGAACCGTCGAACCACCCAGCCCGACCGTCGTGAAGTGCCGAATGTGGTCCGGCGTGCAGTCAGGATGGTCCAGCACGCTGGTGACGAAGTAGGGCGGCCCGCCGCCGATCGACAACCCGTCGCGTTCGATCAGCTCGAGCACCCGGCCCGGGTCCCACACGTCGCACAGATCGATGGGCGCACCCTCGAGCACCGGGATGAGGAACGCGCCGAGCATCCCGATGAAGTGCCCCACCGGAGTGGCGGTCAGCTGCCTGCCGCGGTCAGGTGGGTAATTCTCGAGGAGCTGACGCGTCTCGAAGCCAAGGGTCTGATGGCTGTGGATGACGCCCTTGGGGTTGCTTGTGGTGCCCGAGGTGAAGGCGATCAGTGCCGGGCTTGCAGGGTCCGCGGCGATGGTGCCCGTCATCGGTTCGTCTGCCAGGAGGTCGTCGAACGTGCTGCCCACCAGGCCGACGATCGGCACGTCCGCGCAGAGGTCGGGCTGAAATGTCATCCGGCCGAATTCCGCGGTGGTGATGAAGACCTTCGGTCGGGCCGTGGACATGATGTGCCCGAGTTCCTTGCGCCCATAGAAGTGCACGATCGGCACGGTCACCGCGCCCAGCAATGTCGAGGCCCAGAACGCCGCAGCGGCCTCCATCCAGTTGGGCAGCTGGATCGCGACAACGTCACCAGCGCCGACGCCGCGCGAGCGCAGTCCTTCGGCCAGCCTGCGGGCCTGGACCTCGACGTCACCGAACGTGCCGGAGTACGGCCGTACCGCGGAATGCACGTGGAAGGCCGTCGCGGGGTTGGCCGCCAGCCCGCCGGCCACCAGATCGCCCAGCGTCTCCTGCGTCCACCACCCCTCGGCGACATAGCGTTTGGTGAGGTCCTCAGGGATGTTTCGCATGGATTGTGCCGCTCCTCCGCGTCGCGCACGATGCTATTCTCCGCTGGAGAGAATGCCAATACCGCAGATGGAGAACGCTTGATGGTCGACCTCGAGGTGGACGACGGGCTGGCGATCATCACCATCGACCGGCCGCATGCGCGCAATGCCATCTCCCTGGAGACGATGGACCAACTGGAGAAGGCACTCGACGGGGCGCGGGGCGCGCGTGCGCTCGTAATCACTGGTGCGGGTGACCGCGCCTTCGTCTCCGGGGGCGACCTCAAGGAACTCAGCGCACTGCGCACCGAACTCGACGCGTCGGTGATGGCGTTCCGGATGCGGACCATCTGCGATCGGATCGCGGGTTTTGGCGGACCGACCCTCGCCGCCCTCAACGGGCACGCGCTGGGCGGGGGCGCCGAGTTCGCGGTGTCGACCGACATTCGCGTGGCCGCCGACGACATCAAGATCGGCTTCAACCAGGTGGCTCTGGAGATCATGCCGGCCTGGGGCGGAGCCGAAAGATTGGTTGCTCTGGTCGGCTACAGCAAGGCCCTGCTGCTGGCGGGCACCGGCACCATCATCGGCGCCGCAGAGGCCGAACGGATCGGACTGGTCGATCGGGTCATCCCGAGGGCCTCGTTCGACGGCGGCTGGCGCGATCTTGCCCGCGCACTGGCCAGCCGCCCGGCCGGCGAGATCAAGCGCGTCATGAAGGGTGCGACGACGACCGAGGCCGTCGCGGCCTTTGCCCGACTGTGGGTCTCCGACGAACACTGGGCCGCTGCCGACAAAGTGATGAAGCGCTGACCGACTCTTTCGCGAAACGGTATTCCAGCAGGCCTCTACTCGAACTTTTCCTGCTGGAATACAGTTTCGCACTCAGAGCTCAGGCTCCGAGAACGCGTATCGGGTCGCTGCCGTCCCAGTCGACGGCCGCTTCGCGGACGTATCTGCCCATGCCGGAGGTGATTTCGTTGTCCTCCATGATCTCGATGACCGTGGCTGGACTGTTGGGCGGCTCGACGTAGGCGAACCGCGTCCCGACGTCCTCGTCGCCGAGCCACACGATCTCCCAGCCGGCATCTCGCACGGACGCCATGGTGGCGTCGAAATCGTCGGTCCAATAAGCCAGTTGGTGATAACCGGGACCGTCGGCCTGCAGGAACTCGGTGTAGATGCTCGGGGTATCGCCGTGCTGCTGGATCAGCTCGATCTGCATCTCCCCACTGTTGGCCAATGCCATCGAGATCGTGACCTCACATCGCTGGCCGCGATACGACGCGCGGATCGGGATGCCGCGCATCACGAACCATGGGCCGACACCCAAGTCGACCCAGGGAGCCAGCGCTGCATCGAGATCCTCGACGACGTATCCGATCTGGCGGATCGGCCCGGGCAGGATCTTCATGAGGCGCTCGGGTGCACGACGACGCGCGGCGGGCCCTGCCCCTTTCGCACCTGGTCGATGGCGTCGGGCACCTCGTCGAGTCCGATCGTTGCACCGATGGCAGGCGTCGGATCCAGCCGGCCGTCGGCCACCGCGTCGAGTGTGCCGTACCAGTCCTGCGGATGCGGACCGCCGCCGAACTGGATGGTCATCCCCTTGTGCGTGGCGTCGGTGCAATCGATCGGCCCCGCGTCGTACCAGCCGCCGGCGACATACACGCGCGCCATGAACTCACACGAGTCGACGATTGTCTGCAGCAGGCCGTTGCGGCCCACGCATTCGAAGATCACCTGTGGCGTCTGGATTCCATTGCTCCGGAACGTCTCTCGCCACACGTCGTAGGGATCGCGGTTGGCGGGGTTGACCAGGACGTCGGCACCGAACTTCTTGGCGTATGCCAGCCTGTCGTCGCTGTAGTCCGATACGACGACCGGGCTTACACCGCGTGCGGCCAGCGCGGCGACGGTCGAGAGGCCGATCGCGCCCGCGCCGATGACCAGTGGCAGTTCACCGGGCCCGATGCCGGAACAGCGAACATAGAACTCCCCCACCGCGAATGCGTCGACGACTGCGACCGCATCGTTGGGCACGCCGTCGGGCACCGTGCGCGACATCACCTCCGAGACGACCATCAGCTCGCCGAACGCCCCAGGCGCATCGGGGTCGTGTCCGATCACGCGTGGCTCCTCGCCGGCGCGGATCAGAATCGGCATGCTCGTGACGCGTGACCCCACCGGAAAATCACCCGAGCAGTCTCGTCCGTGACCGACCACCTCGCCGATGAACTCGTGGCCCATGATGGTGTCGCGACCGGAATCCCATGCGAACCGCGGCGCGGAGTTCGGGTGGTCCATGTAATGCACATCCGACGCGCAGATCGCCGCGGAGAGCGGTTTGATGAGCAGTTCGCCCGGGCCGGGCTCCGGTTCAGCCGTCTCCCGAACGTCCAGCTTCCCGTCGCGCAGCACAACCGCGCGCATGTCAGTTCCCCCTTCGATCCGCGAAATCGGTTGACGCCGCGCTCATCATCTCGACCAGTGTTCGACGGTCGATGGTCCACACCTGTGACGCCACCGCCCGGTTGTTCTCACCCACCACATGAACCGGGCCGTTACCTATGTTCTCCGTGATCTCGCGGGCGACATCCTCGGACAGCATCACCGCCGCCGGGTCGTAGGTGACACCCATGCGCTGCAACGCCGGGGTGAATGTCATACCCAGCGGGGTGCAGCACACGTCGACACCGTGTTCGCGCAGTTCGGCCCACAGCCCTTCGGCGAGGTTGTGCTGAAACGCCTTCACCGCCGAGTACATCGCGAGGGTCGCCGAACCTGCCACGCAGGCCAACGAGGCGACCAGCACGATGCCGCCGCGACCGCGGTCGCGCATCGCCGGAGCGAAGTGGTCGACCAGCGCAACGGGACCGATGCAGTCCAGCTTGATCTGCTTGAGCGCGTAGTCATAACCCGATTCGAGGAACGTGGTCGTGCGATCGGAGGCGCCCGCGTTGTAGATGACAAGCCCGACGTCCAGCCCGTTGGTGGCTTCGGCCACCTTGGTGGCGACGTCGGCGTCGGTGAGGTCCTGCACGAGCGGACGCACGTCGACCCCGTGCCGGCTACGAACGTCCTCGGCGACCTCGTTCAGCAACTCTTCATTGCGCGCAATCAGAATGAGATTCAATCCGCGTTGCGCCAGTTCGTCGGCCAGGCATGCGCCAATACCCTCCGACGCCCCCGCAATGACCGCCCACGGACCGTATTTGTGCGCGAAGCCCTCCGTCATGACTGAGGAGCCGGCGTCACACCGGACTGCACCCGGGCGATCTGGGTGGTGCGCCGCGCGATGCGCCACCCGTCGGGCGTGCGGACGAGTTCGTCGTCGTAATGGCCAAGCGCCTCAACCCAAGTGGCCGGATTGTCGGGGACGGCTTGTAGATGGGCGAAGACGTACGACCTGGCCTTGGCGCGATCGCCGTCGACAGTGATCGTGAAGTTGGAGAGCCGGTGATAGGTCGGCCCCATCGAGTCGTGCAGTTGCTCCATCAGCCCGCTGATCGCATCGACGCCGGAGTACCGACCGACGTCACCGTAGTCGCAGTCGACGTCCTCGGTCCAGCAGGTGCGCAGCAGCGCCCAATCCTTGAAGTCGATTCCGGTGGCGTAGCGGATCAGAACGTCTGCGATCTGCGCTCTGTCGGCATCCACACCGGCAGGCTAACCATAAGTTAGACTCCGGTCAACTATGAAATCAGCGGAAAACCGTTGCCAATGACGGACATAGCGCGCCGCCCTGTTGCTGACCAGGGTCAGCGGCGGGCCTCGTTTCAGCAGGCGCGGTCGCACGCGACCAAGCAGGCCCTGGTGCAGTCTGCGATGGCGCTGTGGCGCACCAACGGCTATTCGACGACAACGGTGGCAGACATCTGCCGCGCCGCGGGCGTTTCGAAGGCGTTGTTCTACTTCTATTTCCCGCGCAAAGAGGATGTGCTGTTCGAGGTCGGCATGCTGTCGACCGATGCCGCCCATGCGAGGGCGCGCGAGATCATGCGCACGCCGTACGAAGTGTCGTCCGTCATCACTGCGGTTCTCGGGAGCCTCGAGGACACGATGCGAACCAGCACACCCGAGCTCCTGCTCGAGGCGATCCTCGAGGGATACCGGCAGGCCGCGGCGGGCCGCGATCACCTGGAGCGCACGTCGGTGATCTTCGCCGAGGTGTTCGGCAGGGCTCGCGAGGACGGCAAGCTGGCCGCCGACCTCGACGTCGCGCACGTCGCGCACGTCGCGCAGTCGATGGTCAGCGAGGGCGCTCGTCATTGGGCGATGGGAACGTACGGCGATCGGTCCTATACCGAGGTCGTCGGCCGCGACATCACGGCGCTTGTCGCGGGCTACAGCCGTGGTCGCGACCATTGACCATGACGCTTGTTCTCTCTAGACGAGAACGTCATTTCCGATTATTGTCAACCCGTGTCCACACAGAAAGCGCTTGCCCCCGAGATCTCCACGTGGCCCGCTGAGAATCCGCAGTTGATCGGCAGTCGCTGCGGTGCGTGCGGAGCGACTGCGTTTCCCGTTCAGCAGCGCTGCCCGCGGTGCAGCAGCGGTGAGACGTCGGATGTGAACCTTCCCCGCCGCGGCACCCTGGTGGCGTGGACGACCCAGGGCTTTCCACCCGGTGCGCCCTACAAGGGGCCTACCGGCAAGGACTTCGTGCCGTTCGGCGTCGGCCTGGTGCAACTCGATGACGTGATCCGAGTCGAGGGCCGCCTCACCGAGAACGATCCGCAGAAGCTGGAATTCGGCATGGAGGTCGAGCTGACCATGGTGCCGTTCACCACCGACGACGAGGGCAACGAGATCGTCACGTTCGCCTTCCAGCCGGTCTAGAGAGGACTGCGCATGACGACCAAAGCCGACTCAGTCGCCATCATCGGAGTGGGACTGCACCCGTTCGGGCGGTTCGACAAGACCGCCATGGAGATGGGTGCCGAAGCGATCCAGCTGGCCCTGACCGACGCCGGTGTCGAGTGGAAGGACATCCAGTTCGGCTTCGGCGGCAGCTACGAGGTGTCGAACCCCGACGCCGTGACCCGACTGGTGGGGCTGACCGGAATCACCTTCACCAATGTCTTCAACGCCTGCGCCACAGCGGCATCGGCCATTCAGCAGACAGCCGACACCATTCGCCTCGGCAAGTACGACATCGGGATCGCCATCGGATTGGACAAGCATCCACGTGGAGCGTTCACCGACGATCCCGCCAAGCTCGCACTGCCGCAGTGGTATGCCGAGAACGGCCAGTTCGTCACGACCAAGTTCTTCGGCATCAAGGCCAACCACTACATCCACAAGCACGGCATCTCGCAGGAGACGCTGGCGCGGGTGGCCAACAAGAATTTCCGCAATGGCGCGCTGAACCCGAACGCGTTCCGTCGCAAGGAGATCTCGGTCGATGAGATCCTCAACTCGACGGTGCTCAACTATCCGCTGACGCAGTACATGTTCTGCGCTCCCGACGAGGGTGCCGCCGCGGTCATCATGTGTCGCGGCGACCTCGCACACAAGTTCACCGACAAACCGGTGTTCGTGCGCGCCAGTGAGATCCGAACGCGCACCTTCGGGGCCTACGAGGTGCACGCCACCTCCGCGCCGCTCGACGAGGACCCCTCACCGACGGTGTATGCCGCCAAGGCCGCGTACGAAGCGGCGGGCATCGGGCCCGACGACGTCGACATCGCCCAGCTGCAGGACACCGACGCGGGCGCGGAAGTGATCCACATGGCCGAGACAGGCCTGTGCGCCGACGGCGAGCAGGAGAAGCTGCTGGCCGACGGCGCGACCGAAATCCACGGCACCATCCCGGTCAACACCGACGGCGGGCTCATCGCCAATGGCGAACCGATCGGTGCGTCCGGACTCCGTCAGGTTCACGAGTTGGTGCGCCAGCTTCGTGGCGAGGCGGGCGACCGCCAGGTACCCGGGGAGCCGAAGGTCGGTCTGGCCCAGGTGTACGGCGCGCCCGGTACTGCCTCGGCGACCATCCTCTCGGTCTGAGCAAGATCGAGCATTCGGCCCACCGTGCGGAAACATGCTTCTAAAATCCCGGTAATGAAGTTTCCGGCGGCACCCCGTGTTTCGAGCCTCAGCGCGTTGCTTCGGCTCGCTTCGGTCACCGTGATGACCCTTACGGGCCTCGCCGCCGCCGGCGTGCCTGCGATCGCACAGGGTCCGCCGCCTGCCCCGCTGCACAACGTCAAATACACCGTGTTCACCGAGGGTCCTGCCTACCTCGATATCTACTACCGCGATATCGACCCGCCGAACTGGGCCGATTACAGCCACAACCCGTACGTCTACACGCCCGAAGGTGAACGCCGACGTCGGACCGGATCAGCAGTGGAACCTCGACGTTCAGCTCGCCAATCCCGACGACTGGGCGATGGTCGTGGCGAGGGGCGAAACAGGCTTATCCCCCAACGTCCATTGCATCCTCGCGGTGGACGGGGTGGTGGTCGCCACCCATCAAGGGCCCAAGGGCGCGCTCTGCTCGATTCGCAATTGGTAACAGCGCTCTCACTTATCGCCGTCGACCGGAAGCGGCTCACCCTCCAGTCGGCGAATCCATTGCTCGCAGTACGCGAACGTCTCGGCGTGGCCGGTGGTCATGCCCAGAGCGCGTTCCATCACCAGGCCCTGCGACACGCTGGTCGCGAAGACTGTCCAGACCACGGGCGGAATGTCACTGGATGCGACACCGTAGCGCGCGAGTGCAGCGGCGATCGCCGCGTTCTGTTCTTCCCGAAAACGTTCGCCGTAGTAGACGATCTCGGCGCGCAGCGCCTTGCGATGATTGGCCAGGCCCATGAATTCCATCGTCAGCCGGGTGGCCTCGGGTTGCGTGCTGAACCTCCACAGCGACCACAGCGGCTGAGGCGACGCCAGTGCCGTCGAGCAGCACGCTCAGCCCGGCTTCGGCCATGCGTCGGAACACCGCCAGGAAGAGATCTTCCATCGTGCGGAAGTAATAGTGGACCAGCTGCGGCTTGAGCCCCGCCTTCTCCGCGACCCGGCGCGACGTGACCGCGGCGTAGCCCTCCTCGAGGAGTAGCTTCTCGGCGGCATCGAGCAGCACACCGCGATTCTTCGCCTCCGGCGCCCCGATCCTTCGCGCCGATGTCATGCCATCAATCCTCTTTCCCGGCGTCAGCGGTTCCGACACGCCGATCGTAGTGGCGACCGACCGCGCGTTCTTGACCTTGACCTTAACCCCATGCTAAGCAGGTGCTCAGCATATTCGGCTATCCGGCTCGCCCGGGCGGCCATCTCAGCGACAACCACGACGCGGGTAAGCACCGACTTTGGAGGACTCGAAAGCCGATGACCACAGACTTCGACTCAATCGACTACTTCACCGACCCGTCGTTGGTGCCCGACCCTCACCCGTACTACGACCACGTGCGCACCAAGGATCCGGTGTGTTGCCCGATCACCAATAACGTGCTGGCGGTGACCGGCTGGGAAGCGGCCAACTCGGTCTACAAGGACACCGAGAACTACTCCTCCTGCGTGGCCGTGATGGGACCGTTCACGCCCCTGCCGTTCACGCCCGAGGGTGACGACATCTGCGCGCAGCTCGAGGAGCACCGCACCGAGATCATCATGCATGAGCACATGGTCACGATGGATCCGCCTCATCACACCGACGCCCGCTCCGTTCTTTCGCGGCTGCTGACCCCCAAGCGGCTCAAGGAGAACGAGGACTTCATGTGGCGGGCGGCCGATCGCCACATCGACGAATTCATCGCCGCGGGCCAGTGCGAGTTCCTCAACGCGTACGCCAAGCCGTTCTCGCTTTTGGTCGTGGCCGACCTGCTCGGTGTGCCCGAGGAAGACCACGAGGACTTCCGCCAGGCCTTCGGCGCCCTGGGCGAGGGAACCAACATCGGCAGCCTCGACCACGAGGTGATCGCCGTGAACCCGCTCGCGTGGGCCGACGATAAATTCTCCCGCTATATCGAGGAACGCCGCGAATCACCCCGTGACGATGTGCTGACCTCGATTGCGACCGCGAAGTACCCCGACGGGTCAACCCCTGAGGTGGTCGACGTCGTCCGGACGGCGACGTTCCTGTTCGCCGCCGGTCAGGAGACGACAGCCAAACTGCTCGGCGCGGCAATGCGGGTGCTGAGCGATCGGCCCGACATCCAGCAGCAGCTGCGCGACGACCGCACCCTCATCCCGATCTTCATCGAAGAATGTCTGCGCATGGACAGCCCGGTGAAGAGCGTGTTCCGGATGGCCCGCAAGACAACGACACTCGGCGATACCCCGGTGCCCGCGGGGACCACCGTGATGGTCAGCCCCGGTGCCGCCAACCGTGATCCCGTGCGTTTCGAAAACCCGCACGAGTTCTCACTCGACCGTAAGAACGTCCGCGAGCACATCGCGTTCAGCCGAGGCATCCACTCCTGCCCGGGTGCCCCGCTGGCGCGTGTGGAGGGGCGGGTCTCGATCGAGCGCATCCTCGACCGGATGGCCGATATCACCGTCAGCGAGGAGAAGCACGGGCCCATCGAAGCCCGCGAATACGTCTACGAGCCGACGTTCATCCTGCGTGGGCTCACCGAGATCAACATCGAGTTCAAGCCCGTCGGCTAGGCGGTCAGGGAGCGGGCCGAAGCTGTTCTCCGCTTTCCCATCTCGGGAAGCCGTCCTCCCGCGTCACGCACGACAGGAACATGCCGTCGGGCGCCTGCGCGACCTCGCCGTCGT
This sequence comes from uncultured Actinomycetota bacterium, assembly GCA_963843135.1. Lineage (GTDB taxonomy): Bacteria > Actinomycetota > Actinomycetes > Mycobacteriales > Mycobacteriaceae > Mycobacterium. Next base: position 182,127 of record CAWJJA010000006.1, on the reverse strand, counting down.
AGCCGGCGCAGTCGCTCATGTAGTCCTTGATTCCGCGCAATTCCGGTGACCGGAACCAGCGCGGTTCGTAGCGCCTCGCCGTTCCGCAGAACACCACCCGTCCCCACGACGTCACGCCGAACGCGTAGTACTTGGTGTTGTTGCAATATGAGCCCAGCACGACACCAGGCTGGATGCCCGGTACACAGCTTGGCTCGTTGCACAGCACCGGCCCGGCTGAGGTCGGAGGCGACGCGATGATCGAACCTGCGGTCAGGAATGCAGCAAGCACTGCGACAGTGGATCGCACCGAATCATTCTCACATGCGAGGGAATCAAATTCTCGCTTTCGAAGAGGATCGCTACCGGCCAAGATAGGCTTTTGAGCTATGCGTGGATTTACGATCGCCGCCGGGGCGATAGCGGCCATGACCGTCGCGGCGAGCCTCAGCGTCAACCCCTTCGGCGCAGGCATCGACTTCGGAGTCGAACTCAACGGCGCCTACCACTATCACGCGAACGGCGATTTCGCCTTGGTCAACGACGTCCGCAAGGACATGCCTACGATCGACGAGACATGGACGCTGACCTCGGACTGTGTCAGCCCGGTCGAATGCGAAGGCACGGCAGTGAGTTCGGCGGGTTGGACCGCTCGGCTGTGGTACGGCTACCCGAACGCGTACTGGGTCGTCGATCGCACCATCCCCGAATGGCAGTTCTGTCCCGGGCGGGGGCGTCGCGCCCGGCGAGCAGCGGTTCCAGTTCTGGGGATTCGACCCGGTGGCCGGCGAGCGCAAGATGGACATCACGAACTTCCAGGTGGGCCGCCAGCGGACGGTGAGCCCGAGCGGCTCATGCGGTAGCAACAAGCCTCTCGTCATCGAGACGCCGATGAAGCTCGAGCAATTGTCGTAGCGCCGCATCAGATCGGCAGCATGTCTTTCCACGACTTGGGTGCATGGCCGGCGGCCACATTCGTCAGTGTCTGCACCTGTCCTTCGGGCGTCACGAACTGCCCGGTGTTCGGGTCGTAGGGCACCGCGGCGAAGGATGGGCCGTCGGATTCATTGCCGCTGAACGCACTTGGCGCTGCAGGCATGCCACCGCCGGGGGGTACCTCGGTAGCGGGCGCGACGCCAGGCGGGACGCCGGGAGCGGGTGGCGGCGCCATTGCAGGCGCCGGTTGTGCTGGCGCAATGGGCACTCCGTTCAGCGAGTTCCCCGCAGGAGGAGGCGGTAGTGGCAGTGGCGCGGCAGGAGGAGGCGGCGCTGGCGGCGCCACCGGGGCAGGCGTGATCGGGGCATAAAGCGGATTGGGAATTCCGGGTGGCGTCCCCGATGGCACGGCACCCGCCGGCAGGGGTGTCCCCTCGAGCGGTGCGAAAATCCGGTCTCGGAAGTCGATGCGGTCATCGACGTCGAATCCCTGCGAGATGATGTTCGGGTCGAACGGGGCCGGACCCGTTGAATGCTCTTTCAGCGCCGTCGGCTTATAGCCTTCGGGGTCGTCGCACAGTTCCACGGTCGGCGCCCGTTTACCGGGGTGTCCCATACACGGGTAATTACGGGCGCCGCGCACCCCGATCGGCGAGTCCTGTGGCAGCTTGCAGTACAAGTTGTCCGGCGTGTCGATGACGGTGGTGTCGGCGGGTGAGCGCCACTGCGACGGCGGCAGGAAGCCGGTCATGCATGGCACCGGATCGGAGATGGTGAGCGAGAAATCGCTGAGGGCGAGCCCGGTGGGGTTGTTCTTACCGAGGCCGAAGCCCTGCTGGGCGGACAGCGCGTTGGGGAAGACGACCAGCAGTTGCTCGAGCGACGGGTTGTAGGTGACCAGGATCTGCCCCAGCGTGGTGAGGTTCGCCAGAAGCACCGGCAGCGTCGGCTTGATGTCGTTCAGAAGGCCCGAAACCTCTTGCGCGAACCCCGGCCCGCGTTCCAGGAGCGAGCGAATCTGGGGATCGTTCTGGACGAGTTGGGCGCTGATCCCTTCCAGGCTGCGCGCCCACGTCCGGATGGAGTCAGCGGTCTCTGCCTGCGAATCCAGCAGCGGCCCGCTGTCATCGATCAGCCCGCGCGACTCATCAGACACGCTGTTGAGTTGCTCGCACAGCGTCGCACCGGAGTCGATCAGCGAGCCGAAGTCGGGCCCGGCGCCATTGAAAGCTTTGAACGTTTCGTCCAGCAGGTCGGAGATCCTGTCGCCGGGGATGCTGTCCACCAGCTTGCTGACCTGGTCCAGCATTGGGCCGACCTGCTGCGGGATCGTGGTGTTGGACACGGGAATTCGCGAGCCGTCCTGCAGATATGGCCCGGAGTCGGTGCGCGGGCGCAGGTCGACGTACTGCTCGCCCACTGCGGAGACGCTCAGGACGTTGGCCTCGAGGTCCGCGGGGATCTTCGGCGAGGTGTTGAGCGACAGCACCGCCTCGGCGCCGTTCTCGGTGAGCGACACCGATTTCACCTTGCCGATCTGCACACCGCGGTACGTCACGTTGCCGAAGCGGTACAGACCGCCCGCGGCTGGTAGCTCCAACGTGACGGTCAGCCTGCCGATGTTCAGCAGAGTGGGCAGCTGCATGTAGGCGAACAGCATCACCGTGACACCGACGATCGACGCGATGGTGAAGATGATCAGCTGGTTGCGGACGAAGCGTGTCAGCATCAGCCACCACCTCCCGCGGGCGGTGCCGGCAATTCAGCACCCGCCGGCTGTGCCGGCACTTCAGCACCTGCGGGTGGCGCCGCTGGAGCCGGCGCCGGGGGCCCTGGTGGCGCAGCCTCGGCGGCGAACGGACCGGCGAAGATCTGCGATTGCGCGAGTTGCGGTTCGGGTCCGAACTGTGGTCTGGCCGGCGGCGGCGGGACCATCGGCAGTACCGGCCCGAACATGGTCGTCACAGGTTGGCCGGGACCCGCATCGGGGGCGGGAGGAGGAGCGTCACTCGGCGGCGGCGCGACGCCGACCATGATCGGGTCGTAGGCGTAGTTCATGAAATAAGGATCGCCCGGCGCCGGGATGAGCTTGGCGTTCTCGTCGCCCCAACGGGTCCCCAGCAGGATGCCGCGCTTGAGACGCGGATAGGTGAGGTCGAAGGTGGCCATCAGGTTGATGTAGTCGCCCTTGGCAATCTTATCGGCGAAGGCCGGGCCGTACGGGAACGCCGTCGCGAAGATGAGCGCCTGGCTGATTTCGGGTCCGATGTCGGCGAGCGATTTGAGCGCAGGCGCCAGTCCCTCCAGGTTCTTCACCAGATCGTCGCCGCTGTCGTTGACCAGTCGAGTGGCGGTGTCGCTGAACGTCCCGAGCTTGTTCAGCGCCGTGGTGAGGTTGGGCCGCTCTTTGATGAGCACGTCGATCGCGGGCGGAATCTCTTTGAGCGCCCGGTCGATCACGTCGCGTTGACTGGCGAATTTCCCGGCGACGCGGTTCAGCTGCTTGATGGACTCGATGATGTTGTCGCGCTGGGCATCCAGTGTTCCGACGAACTCGTCGAGGCGGGTCAGCAGCTCGCGGATCTGGGGTTCGCGTCCCGAGACCGCGGCGCTGAAGTTGTGGATGATGTCGCCGATCTGGCCCAGCCCGCCCCCGTTGACGATGGTCGACAACGAGGACAGCGTCTGTTCGGTGGTGGGATAGGTCGACGATTGGTTCAACGACAGGGTGGCACCGGGTTGCAGACGACCGCTGGGCGCCTCGCCCAGCGGCGGATTCAGCGACAGATGCATCGATCCCAGCAGGCTGGTCTGCCCCACGGATGCCACGGCATTCGCCGGTACGACGACGTCGGGTTTGACCGAGATCTCGACGTTGGCATGCCAGGCGTCAACGGTCATCGTGCCGACGCTTCCGACGATGACGTCGTTGATCATCACCGGCGAATTCGACTCCAGCGTGGCGACGTTGGGAACCGCGACGGTGTACTTGATCGAGTCGGGTCCGCGGCCGACCGCACCGGGAAGCGGCAGCGAGTTCACCCCTTGGTAGGCGCAGCCCGTCATCGTCATTGCCAGGGCGCACCCCGAGACGACCAGTGCCTTGACTGGATTGCGGCGGATCATGATGGCGGCATCCCTTCCGCGGGCAACAGTGGTCCCGGCGGCGGCGCGGCGGGCGCGGGGGTCTGCGGCAGAAGCATGTCCTGAACCGACGGCGCCGGGCCCTGTTGGATATTCGGCGGTCCCGGGATCGGCGCGCCCGGGTACAGCGCGGGCGACGGCGTGGCAGGCACTTCGTCGTGCCCGTAGAGGCCATTCGGCATGGCGGGCAGTCCAACGCCCCCATAACCGGGCGGTGGCGCCACGTCCCCGGCGCCGACATAGGCCGAGACCGCGGGCGGCGGCTCGGGTGCATCGCCGGGCCCTGCACCTCCAGGCGCGAGCTTCGGATCGGTGTAGATGAGCCTTTCGGGGCTCGGCGAGGGCCGCAGGTACGGGTTGATCGGCAGCGGCAGATTGTTGAAATTGAGCAGTTTCAGCGCCGGACCGAGGTACTGCTCGCAGAGCTTGGCGGTCTCGGGTGCGGTGGTGTTGGCGACGGCGCCGACCATGCCGCAGACGAAATACACCGGGTTGGCGAAGTTGACGAATGAGAATGCGCCGGAGACGCCGCCCGTCGGCGGGTAATAGATGTTCAGATAGTTGGCGATCGCGTTGGGCGCCACGTGCAGGATGTTCTCCAGCGGCATCCGGCTGTCGACCAGGTTCTGGGTGACGGCGGCCAGGCTTCGGATCTGCTCGGCAGTTTGTGCGCGGCTTCCGGCGACGAAGCGCTGCACTTCACCGATCGCGACCGAAAGGTCCGACAGCGCCGCGTCGAGGTCGGACCTGCTGTTGTCCACCACGCTGGTCAGGCTGGCCAGCCGGTTCTGGAACATGACGATCTGCTGCTTGCTGTCGCGCAGCGCGCTGACGAAGATCTGCAGGTTCTTGATGATGTCGACGATGTTGCCGCTGCCTTCGGCGAAAATCCGCGCCACACCGGACAACTCGGCCAGTGTCGACCGCAGTTTTTCGCCGTTGCCGTCCATCGCGTTCGCCGCGCTGTCGATGAACCTGCCGACAGAGGTATCGGTGACCGCACCTTCCGAGCCGGGTTTGGGGCCCAATTCGGTGGCCAGGCGCATCAACTGGGTTTTGACCTCATCCCATTCCACCGGCACGGCGGTGCGGTCGCTGGGAATCACCGCATCATCGGGCATCGTCGGCCCGTCACCCTGGCGGTAGGCCGGTGTGAGCTGCACGTAACGCGCGGCGATCAGGTTCTGCGCGACGATCACGGCCTTGGCGCCGGCAGGCACCGGCACATCGCGGTCGACCTTGAGGATCAGTTTGGTCTGGGTGCCCTCGGGTTCGATGGTCTCGATGGTGCCGACCTGCACGCCCGACACCCGCACCTCGTCGCCGGGGTAGATGGCCGTGGCCGTCGGGAAGTAGGCGGTGATGGTCTTGGGCCCGAAGAAGACCTGACGCACCAGAAATACCGCGCCGGCCACCAGGACGACGGCCAGCAGCACGGCGACCCACGTCGCCAGACGCCTACGGGTTGCCATCATCGGGGAGGTCTCCTGGTTGTGGAATCCCGTTGACGGGGAAGGGAAGTTGGGCACGCGGTCCGGCCGTGTCCGGTGGTTGACCGATGTTGGTGCCGTTGCGGAAGCCGAACGCGTAGTCGAGGAACGGCTGCAGCAGCTGCGCCGGCTGGATGTTGGGCACGAGCGCGTTGTAGTAGGCACCGTTGGCCACGATCTCGCCCTGGGTCACCTCGTACTTCCGCAGCCCGGCCAGCGCCTTGGTGACGTTGTCGCGGTTTTTCTCCAGCATCTGGTTGACCGCGTTCATCTTCTCCAGCGCCGGCGCGAGTTCCTGTTCGTTCTCGGCGACGAGCCCGGTCAGATTCCGCGAGAGTGCCGACGTATTTGCCAGCAGGCCGACGATCGCCTGCCGCCGGTCGTTGAGCACCCCGATGAGGTCGTTGGCGTTGAGGATCAACGCGTTGACCTGCTGGCTGCGTTCGGACAGTATCCCGGTTACATCGCCCGCAGTCTTCAGCAGCTCGGCCAGGCTGTCGTTACGGCCGTTGAGCGATTTCGACACCCTCGACAGGCCGTCGAACGTCGGCCCCAACTGCGGGGCGACCTGGTCGAGCGTCTGGGCCAATGTGTCCAGCGACTGGTTGAGCGTGTCGGTTTCGGTGCCTGCCGTATTCGCGGTCAGTTCACTGACTGCGTCGGTCAACGAATACGGTGACGACGTCCTGGTGGCCGGGATGACCCCGTTCGGTGACAACGTGCCGCTGCCTTCCGACTCCAACGCCAGCACCCGCTCACCGAGCAGGGTGCCGGTTCGGATGTGTGCCGTGGTGTCGGAGCCCAGCGCGTATTTGCCGTCGATCGTGAAACCGACCAGCGCATCCCCATTCTTGAGTTCGATCGAGTTGACCGAGCCGACCTTGATTCCCGAGACCGTCACATCGTTGCCCGCGGCCAGACCGCCGGCTTCGGTGAACAGCGCCTGATAACGCAGCGAAGTGGCCCAGGCCATCAGGCGCTCAGGCTGCAGCCCGATCGCGATCACCAGGATGATCAGCACGACGCCGATGAAGCCGGCGCGGATAAGGGCAGCTCCGCGGTACTTGTTCATTCGTCCCGGCACCTCCCCGTCTCTTGCTTGATCCAGGGGAATTGGACGGTGCGGCCCTCGAGATCGCTTGCCCGGAACGCGATTCCGCAGATGTAGTAGGGGAAGAATGCGCCGTAGGAGCCCACCCGGGCAAGCTTGCGGTAGATGTCGGGCAACCGTTGCAGCGTGGCGTCGAAGGTGACCTTGTCCGCATCCAGATACTCCGCGAGCCGTTTCGTCTGGTCGATGGTGCTGTCCAGCGGTGGCCGCGCCTGACCGAGCAGGTCGGACAGCGAGGCGGTGCCGTTGTCGAGCGCCGTGATGGCCTCACCGACCGGGTCTCTGTCCTCCGAGAGCCCGCGCACGAGTTCTTCGAGCTTGTCGATCGCCTCACCGAACTGATCGCCATCCTCAGAGAGCGTCTTCAACGTCGTCTTGAGCTCGTCGATGAGTTGCTCGATCACCTGGTTGTTGTCCGCCAGCGCATTCGAGAACGACGACGTCCTGGAGAACAGCGATTCGATGGTGCCGCCCTGGCCCTGCAATATCTGCAGCAGCGATGCCGAGAGGGCGTTGACGTCCTGAGGGTTCAGGCCCTGGATGACCGGCTTCAGCCCACCGAGCAGCAGATCGAGATCCAGCGCGGGCGCCGTACGATCGATCGGTATCTGGGCCCCCGCAGGCAGGATCTTCGTGGACCCGGGCGCGTCGACGAGTTCGAGGTAGCGGTCACCCACCAAGTTCAGATACTTGATCTGCGCCTTGGTGCCGTCGGTCAGCTTGATGTCGCGTCCCGCGTCGAACTTCACCATCACGTTGCGATCGCCGTCCAAGGCGACGTCCGTCACGGTGCCCACCCGGATGCCTGCGACGCGCACGGTGTCGCCGGTTTCCAGGCGAGACGCATCCTTGAAGACCGCGGAGTAGTCGTTGACCGACCCCGTCCGTACTTGGGCGAACGTCGCGAACAGGAACGCCGTCAAGACCACCATGACGACGGCGAAGATGCCGAACTTGATGAATGTTCCCCGCATCCGCGTCACCCCGGCATTCCGGTCATGGCGCTGTTCCGGGGCGGTCCCGGAATCGGCCCGAACAGCCACTGTTTGAGCCCGTCGGAGTTGAGCAGGATGCCTTGATTTCCGTACTTGAACGGGTTCGTCCCCGTGTCAGCGATGATGAACGGCGGCCGGAACTCCGGTGGCACATTGGGCAGACCGAGTTCCTTGCAGTAGGACCGCCCTCCGGTGGTGGCCGCAACCTTGGGCAGGTCCTCGGGCCAGCGGTAGCGCTCGGTACCCAGCGTGAGGCTCGCGTTGAACAGAATGTGCGAGTACTGGTTGATTCCTCTCACGAACGGAACGAGACCGCCGATGGTGCAGCCCAACGTTTCGTGATACTCGCCTGCGAGGGTGGTGGTCGGAACGAGTACTCGTAGTGTGTCGGACAGCGCTTGTCGGTTGCCGCCGATCACTTCGTTGCCGATATCGGCCAAACCGATTGAGCTGATCAGGAATTCGTCGAGGTGCTGTTGTTCCTCGACGATGGAGTTGCTGAGCGTGATGGAGTTGTCGAACGTGGCGACGAGGTCGGGCGCAGCATCACCGTAGGCGGTGAACGCCGGGACGGATGCCTCAATGTCGCGAGACAGGTTCGGCAGGCTCGGATTGATCTTGGCCAGGAACGCGTTGAAGTCCTCGAGGGTACGGCCGATCTTTTCGCCGCGGCCGTCGAACGCCGTGGCGACCGCGCCGAGGGTCTCGTTGAGTTTCGCCGGGTCGATCTTGTCGAGCACGGTGACGAGTCGCTGGAACACCGTGTTGATCTCGGTGGTGACGTGTTGGCCCTCGATCACCTGTCCGCCGTGCAGTTTCTGCGAAGAGGGATCCTTCGGCGGGACAAGCTCGACGAACTTGGCGCCGAACACTGTGGTCGACGTGATGTCCACCCCGACATTGCTGGGAATCAGGTTCAGTTGACTGGGGTTCATATCCAGCTTCAGCACGGCTCCGCCGTCGGGCTTCGTCGCGATCGAGGCCACCCTGCCGACTTCGACGCCCCGCATCTTCACCTTGGCGTCGGGGTTCATCACCAACCCGGCACGATCCGAGATCACGGTCACAGGAACGGTTTTGGTGAAGTCACCGCGGAAGAGTGCGATGGCAAGCGCGACCACAGCAACCACCGCGACGATGGCGGCGAGGCCGGCTCAGCGCGCGCGTTGTGGTTGAGTTCATGGCTCTTAGTCGCTTATCCGGAGAGGTTGAAGTTGCCGTTGGAGCCGTAGATGGCCAGAGATACCAGCAGGGTGACCGAGACGACGACGATCAGGCTGGTGCGCACCGCATTGCCCACCGCGACGCCCACGCCTGAGGGTCCACCGCTGGCGAAGTAGCCGAAGTAGGTATGGATCAACAGGATCGTGATCGCCATCAACACCGCCTGCAAAAACGACCACAACAAGTCGATCGGGTTGAGGAACGTGTCGAAGTAGTGGTCGTAGAGTCCGCCGGACTGACCGAACAACACCACCGTCGTGAACTGGCTGGCAACGAAACTCAAGATGACCGCGATCGAGTACAGCGGGGTGATCGCGATCATTCCCGCGATGATGCGCGTGGACACCAGGTACTCCACCGGACGGATCGCCATCGACTCCAGCGCGTCGATCTCTTCGTTGATGCGCATCGCCCCCAACTGAGCCGTCACCCCCGCACCGAAAGTGGCCGCCAGCCCGATACCCGCCACCACCGGTGCGGCGATACGCACGTTGATGAACGCAGCCAGGAATCCGGTCAGCGCTTCGATGCCGATGTTGCCCAGTGATGAGTAGCCCTGCACAGCCAGTGTGCCGCCGGCGGCCAGCGTCAAGAACCCGACGATCGCGACGGTGCCGCCGATCATCGCCAACGTCCCCGCGCCCATGGAGATCTCGGCGATCAGGCGGATGACTTCCTTGCGAAAGTGGATGAATGCGTGCGGTATCCCGCCCAGCGCCCGCAAGTAGAAGATCATGTGGTCGCCGATACCGCTCAACCACGCCACCGGGCGCCGCACCCCGGCACTAAACCGCGGATAGTTCGACTTCAAAATCGTCGCTGTTCCCATAGAAAACCCGCGCTATCCCGTCGTCATCCGGATACCGATGGCCGTCACGACCACGTTGATCACGAACAACGCCATGAACGCATAGACCACCGTCTCGTTGACGGCGTTTCCCACCGCCTTGGCGCCACCACCGGTGATGACCAGCCCCCGATAACAGGCGACCAGCCCGGCGATCAGACCGAACAGAGCGGCCTTCACACACGAGATGATGACCTCAGGCACCCCGGTCAACAGCGTGATCCCGGCGGCGAACGCACCCGGGTTCACATCCTGGATGAACACCGAGAAGAAATAGCCACCCAGAATCCCGATGACCACCACAAAGCTGTTGAGTAGCAACGCGACCAAACCCGAAGCCAGCATCCGCGGAGTCACCAACCGCTGCACGGGGTTGATGCCCAACACCTCCATCGCGTCGATCTCCTCACGGATGGTCCGCGACCCCAGATCCGCACAGATCGCCGTCGAACCCGCACCCGCCACGATCAATACCGTCACGATCGGGCCGATCTGCGTCACCGCGCCGAACGCCGCACCCGCACCCGAAAGGTCGGCCGCACCCAACTCCCGAAGAAGTATGTTCAGCGTGAAGCTGACCAACACCGTGAACGGAATCGCCACCAACAACGTCGGCGCCAACGCCACCCGGGCGATGAACCAGCATTGCTCCAGGAACTCACGCCACTGAAACGGCCGGCGAAACACGAACCGCACCGCATCCGCCGACATCGAAAAGAAACCACCGACAGCCTGCATCGGACCCGCGAAGCTGCTCAACTGCGGCAACCCCGGCGACCACCGCTCCGCCCCACTACCCCGCGCCATTGGTAGGTCCTTCCAGGATGGTCACTTCCGATACCGCCGCCGGCCGAAAGCTATTGTGCACCAGGCTGATCTGTTCGAAGCACGGATCCCCCCGCCAATAGTCCTGATCTCCGCTTCGATGAGTTTCCAGCCCCCCGACCCCATCGGCGAATCCGGATTCTTCATAGCCGATCACGCCGATGCCCGCGCAGGAACCGCGAATCTCGGAGGATAACCCCCAGCTGCGCGACAGCTGGGTGCCGATCGAAGTGACGTAGGGCATTTGGGCTGTATCCCTGACTCTCTCGTTGTTAGGTGACGGCGCCGGCCGTCTTGAGTTCGATGATTCGGTCCCAATCCAGTCCGAGTTCCAGCAAGATTTCGTCAGTTTGCTCCGCAAAGCCCGGAGCGGGGCCGGTTTTGGGCGGACTGACATCGAACTGCACCGGGTTCGCGACAAGTTCGAGCTCACCCGCAGACACCAGATAATCGTTGGCGCGGATCTGCGCATCCTCGGCGGCCTGCAGGGTGTCTTGCACCGGCGCCCACGGACCGAGCAGCGTCGCGAACCGTTCGCTCCACTCGACCAGCGGTCGTTTACTCATCGCTTCGCTGAGGATCTCTGCTGCTACCGCTGTGTTCTCGGCGATCGACTCGACGGTGGCGAATCGCGGATCGTCGGCCAGATCGTCGAGGTCCATGTGCTTGCAGACGTCCGCCCAGAACTTGGTGGGCTGCATCATCACAAAGGAGATGTAGCGATCGTCGGCCGTCGCGTACAGACCGACCAGCGGGTTGATCGGCGATCCGTGCACACCGGGTGGGAAGGCCTCCATCCGCTGACCGAGGTGCTTGGTCAACGCGACGGTGTGTCCGAGCGACCACAGGCCGCTGCCCAGCAGCGAGACGTCCACCACCGAGGGCTCCCCGGTGCGCTCACGCTTCAGCAGCGCGGCGGCGATCCCGCCCGCGAGGTTGGTACCGGAGATGGTGTCGCCGTAGGCCGGTCCGGGCGGTCCGACCATGCCCGGTGTCCCCGGTGGTGTGATGGTGGCCGCGGTGCCCGCGCGGCACCAGAACGCGGTCATGTCGTAGCCGCCCTTGACCGCCTCTTCGCCGCGCGGCCCCAGCGCACTGCCTCTGGCGTAGATGATCTTCGGGTTGACGGCGCGGATGTCATCGACGTCGATACCGAACTTCTCCCGATGCCCTGGCAGGAAGCTGGTCAGGAACACATCGGCGCGTTTGGCCAGTTCCAGCAGCACCTCTTTGCCTTCCGGCACCGACATGTCCAGACCGAGGCTGCGCTTGCCCCGGTTGGCGTGCTCGATATTGGGGTTGGGGTCACCCTCGACCCGCAGCAGCCCGGTCTGGCGCAATCCGCGCTGCGGATCGCCCGTCACCGCGTGCTCGACCTTGATGACGTCGGCGCCCCACTCGCGCAGCACGGCGCCGGCCGAGGGCACGAAGCCGTACATCGCGACCTCGAGGACGCGGATTCCCGCCAATGGGCCCTGTGTGGCCATCAGTTCACTACCGTCGCGAAGGTCTTCGACTCGAGGAACTCCTCGAGCCCTGCGGTACCCATTTCGCGTCCTATTCCGGACTGTTTGTAGCCGCCGAACGGACTGTCGGGACTGAAGTAGTTGCCCCCGTTGATCGAGAAGGTGCCCGTCCGAATGCGGCGGGCCAATGCGAGCGCGCGGTCCTGACTGCCGAATACGGCACCGGACAGCCCGTAGATGGAGTTGTTGGCGATCCGCACCGCGTCGTCGTCATCGTCGTAGGCGAGGACGACGAGGACCGGGCCGAATACCTCTTCCTGGGCGATCTCGCTGTCGGGGTCAACGTCGGTCAGCAGGGTGGGGGTATAGAAGTAGCCGGGATCGACCTTCTCGCCTCCGGTCACCAGCGTGGCGCCTGCCTCAACGGCGCGTTTCACCATGCCGTCGACCTTGTCGCGTTGTTTCTCACTGATCAGCGGACCCATGTAGGTGCGGGCATCGGCTGGATTGCCGTAGCGCACCAGCCCGAAATTGTTCTTGATCATCTCGACGATCTCGTCGTGATTCTTCTTGTTCACCAACAGTCGTGACGTCAGCGCGCAGCCCTGGCCGGCGTGGGTGACCATGCTGAAGGCCGAGAACAATGCGGCGGTGGTGAAGTCGGCGTCGTCCAGCACGATCGCGGCCGACTTGCCGCCGAGTTCCAGGAACACCTTTTTGAGGGTGTCGCTGGCGTCCGACATGATCCGCCGTCCGGTCGGGGTGGAGCCGGTGAAGGTGACCATGTCGACGTCGGGGCTGGCGGTCAGGGCGGCACCGACTTCGGGGTCGGCGCCACTGAGCACATTCACCACGCCCGCGGGGATATCGGTGTGGTTGGCGATCAACTCGCCCAGCGCCAACGTGATCAGCGGGGTGTCGGGCGCGGACTTCAGGATCACCGTGCAGCCGGCGGCGAGTGCGGGCGCGAGCTTGGCCAGCGCCAGCTGGGTGGGATAGTTGTAGGCGATGATCGCGGCGACGACGCCGCCCGCCTCCTTCTCCACCCACCGGTGATGCTGCATACCGCGGCTCTCGATATTGCCGAGGTCTTCGACCATCGGATAGGTCTTCAGCAGGTCGGCGTAGTAGCGGACGATCGCGATCGGCTGGTCCAACTGCGCGCCCTGACATAGGGCTTCGGTGGCGCCGACTTCGGCGATGGTGAGCGCGGCGAGCTCGTCACGGTGGTCGACCAGCGCCTGATGGAACTGCTCGAGGCAACGGATGCGCAACTCGGTGTTGGTCGACCAGTCGGTCTCGTCGAAGGCGCGCCGTGCCGCGGCGACGGCCGCTTCGGCGTGGGCGACGGTGGCATCTGGCGCGTGGCCGAGTACCTCCCCGGTGGCGGGATTGAGCGTGGGAAACGTTCGCGATGTATCGAGTAGCGTGCCGTCGATCAGCAGCCGCCGGTCGACACCGAACGTGTCGCTGTCAGTGGCGGCTTCTTCACTCGAGATCGTCGTCGTTTCCTGCATCATCCTCCTCGGCACGTGCGCTATTTGACACAATGCGATGGAAACTTCATTCTCATCACCGGCGAATCATACATTCGTTACAAGAGAACTCAAGGAAATGGCCAGAACTGCCACTGCCTGCAATTAGCGGTGCGACAATCGGCAACGAAACGTCTCACCATTGCGAATCCGGCCTCCATCTTGTCTTGCGGTATTGCCGCTGACGAGAGTACGGTTCTCATAATCGGAAGGATGATTCTTAATGCATGACCGGCAGGTGTGGGGTTGAAGAACGCTGTCGTGACCGGAGGCGGCTCCGGCATCGGGCAGGCCGTCGTGCACCGATTGCGTGCCGACGGCATGAATGTCGCGATTCTGGACCTCAATCCGTCCGATGTTGAGCACTCTTACGTCGCCGATGTCACCGACCGCGCCCAAATCGACGCCGCACTGAACGCCATACGCGCCACGCTCGGCCCGGTGACGGTTCTGGTGAACGCCGCCGGGCTGGAGAAGTTCAAGCGCTTCACCGATATCTCGTTCGAGGACTGGCAGCGGGTTGTCGACGTCAACCTCAACGGTGTCTTCCACTGCGTGCAAGCGGTGCTACCGGACATGATCGAGGCCGGCTGGGGCCGCATCGTCAACATCTCATCGTCAAGCACACATTCGGGCCAGCCGTATATGTCCCCATATGTCGCCGCGAAGTCGGCGGTCAACGGACTCACGAAGTCACTCGCTTTGGAGTACGGCCCAAGCGGCATCACCGTGAACGCGGTACCGCCCGGCTTCATCGACACCCCGATGCTGCGCAAGTCCGAAGGACGGGGCTACTTGAACGTGCAACAGAGCATCGACACCACACCGGTGCGTCGCATCGGCAGGCCCGAGGACATCGCGGCCGCCTGCGCGTTTTTGGCCTCCGAGGAGGCCGGCTACATCACCGGACAGATCCTGGGCGTCAACGGCGGCCGGAACACGTAACCAAAACAGCAGATCGAAAGGACATCTCAGTGGGACGAGTACAGGGAAAGGTCGCATTCGTGACCGGCGCCGCGCGCGGGCAGGGCCGCAGTCACGCGGTTCGGCTCGCCGAGGAAGGCGCCGACATCATCGCTGTCGACCTCTGTCAGGACATCGCGACGATCGGTTACCCGATGGCGACGCCGGAGGACCTCGAGGAGACCGCCAAACTCGTCGAGAAGACGGGCCGCAGCGCGTTCACCGCGCAGGCCGATGTGCGCGAGGCCTCCCAACTGCGTGCCGCGCTCGAAGAGGGCATCTCACAGTTCGGCCATCTCGACATCGTCGTGGCGCAGGCCGGCGTCGCGGGGATGAAAGGTGAACCGCCACTGCAGGCCTGGGTCGACGTCATCAACACCAACCTTGTCGGCACGCTCAATGCGATCAACGTCGCGCTGCCCCATCTGACCGAGGGCGGGGCGATCGTGGCGACGGGTTCGACGGCTGCGCTGATGGATACGCACAACAAGCCCGATCCCGGCGGCGACCCCGGCGGTATGGCCTACGTACACAGCAAGCGGGCGTTGTCGGCCTATGTCCACGACCTGGCCACCGAACTGGCACCGCGTGGGATCCGTGCGAATGTGGTCCACCCGACCAACTGCAACACCGACATGCTGCAGAGCGAGCCGATGTACAAGTCGTTCCGGCCCGACCTCGAGAAGCCGACACTGGCGGACGCCGAACCGGTCTTCTACGTACAGCAGGCCATGAAGGTGCCGTGGATCGAACCCGATCGACATCAGCAACGCCGTGCTGTGGCTGGCATCGGACGAGGCGCGCTATGTCACCGGGATGCAGGTTCGGGTCGACGCCGGCGGCTACCTCAAGTGGTACGACTACCACAACTGACCCAGAAGGCAGGAGGACACCGTGAAGGTTTTTGTTGACTCGGGACGCTGCCAGGGGCACACGCTGTGCTCGATGATCGCGCCGGATTCCTTCGAGCTCAGCGATATCGACGGCACCGCCTCGCCGGTGAACGAAGTGGTGCCGCCCGAGGAGGAGGACGCCGTGCGCGAGGCCGTGCAGTCGTGTCCCGAGCAGGCCATCTCGATCGAAGAGTGAGACCACCGGCGCCGGCCGAGCCGCAATTTAGCCAAAAGCGCAGGGAGACAAGCCTTGAGCAACGTCGACGACATTGCGAAGAACACTGCCGCCGACAACGAGCGGAAGCAAAATCGGTACCACTTCGACCGGCACACCCCGGAGTATCGGGTGCAGTTCGAGAAGATCACCGAGGAGATGCAGTCCAAGTGCCCGATGGCATGGACCGATGTCTACAACGGCCATTGGGTCGCCGCCGACAGTAAGCACGTGTTCGAGTTGGCGCGCTGTCCCGTGGTGTCCAACGATCACGACATCAACGGTGAGCGCAGCGGCTACCAGGGGATCACGATCCCGAAGGCGCAGCGGGCCACGGTCGTGCGGGGCGGCATCCTCGAGATGGACGAACCCGAGCACAGCACGTACCGAGGTGCGCTGAACCCCTACCTCTCCCCCGCTGCGATCAGACGCTGGCAGCCCTTCGTCGACGAGATCACGCGGGCGGCCCTCGACGAGAAGATCGAGTCGGGCCGAATCGATTTCGTCGACGACCTCGCCAACATCGTCCCGGCGGTGCTGACACTGGCGATGATGGGCATTCCCCTCGCCAAATGGCCGGTCTACAGCGAGCCCGCACACCTGTCGGTATCCACACCCGAACATTCGCCCGACGCCGCGCGCGTTGCCGAGATGAACAGGCAGATGGGCATCGACATGATCACCACGATGATGGAGGTTCGGGAAAACCCGCGGCCCGGCCTGATCAATGCACTGCTGCAGCTGCGCATCGACGGTGAGCCGGCCCCCGACCTCGAGATCCTCGGCAATCTGGGGTTGATCATCGGCGGCGGCTTCGACACCACGACCGCACTCACCGCGCACTCGCTGGAGTGGCTCTCGGAGAACCCGGACCAGCGCGAGCTTCTCAGCCGTGAACGCGACACCCTGTTGAACCCGGCAACCGAGGAGTTCCTGCGCTTCTACACCCCTGCACCGGGTGATGGCCGCACCTTCGCCGACGATGTCGAGGTCGAGGGTACGAAATTCAAGGAGGGCGAACGCCTCTGGATCTCTTGGGCGATGGCCAACCGCGACCCGGCCGTGTTCGAGAAGCCCAATGAACTGATCATGGACCGGAAGGGTAACCGGCACTTCAGCTTCGGCATCGGTGTGCACCGGTGCGTGGGGTCCAATGTCGCCAGGACAGTTTTCAAGTCGATGTTGACCGCGGTGCTCGACCGCATGCCCGACTACGCCTGTGACCCCGAGGGCACCGAACACTACGAGACGATCGGCGTCATCCAGGGTATGAAGCACCTCCCTGCGACGTTCACGCCGAGCAGGCCACTGGGCCCCGGACTTGACGAGACGTTGGATAAATTGCAGCGGATCTGCGACGAGCAGCAGCCCGCCAGACCCATCACCGAACACAAGGACGCGGTCGTCATCGACTGATCTGGAACCAAGATCTGAAGCGAGGTGGTTTGATGAGCACCGGCAAACGAATCGGGAGGGCACGATGAAGCCCGTCAAAGTCCTGGCTGCCTTCGCGGCCACCCTGATGGCGATCGCGACGCTGGTCGCGCCACCTGCTCAGGCCTTCTGGAACCCCGGCAATTTCGACGTGCTCACCAACAGATACGACCGGGCATCGTGGTACTGGTTCGTCGCTCGATGCAACCCCGCGGCAGACGGACTGCAGGTATATCAGCGCGGCGCCCCGGCTGAAGTTCTACAACTACTACCAGGGAAACGCCTACCTGGCCAACGGCCAGTGGACGCTGAAGGTCGATGTATCTGACGGTCTGCAGTGCCTTCCCGGTTACGCCATGCCCACCCACGAGACCTGGGTGTGGGACGACAACACGTTGGCCGGCACCATCACCTCGAACTACGACGTCGGCTGCTTCAACGGCCCGCCCGGACAGCAGTTCTGGACGTTCAAGCTGCAGCGGCTCTAGTGATTTCGGTGCGCTCACGTTCGCTACGCGTCTGTTTGCGCACCGAAATCACAACACGTAGCGCTGCCGAATTCCGTTGAAGCGGGCCCACATCTGCTCGACCCGCTCCGCTGCGGTGACGGTCGCGGTGTCCGGCGGCAGCGCACCGGCCAGCTCGGCGCGCTTGACCACCCGGGTGTGTAGCTCGACCGGTCCGCCTTCCAGCATGTGCCGGTAGGTGAGGTTGCCGCGCTCGAATCCCTGGGTGTCGATCCAGTTGTGATATCCCGGATCGTCGTGGGCAAGGACCATTCGCACCTTGCCGTCGCCGTCCACCGCGGTACGGCTCGGCGTGTAGCTCACCGGGCGGTAGAGAAAGTCCATGCTGTTGAAGAAGACGCCCATGTTGGTGAGCATCCACAGGCCGTCGTGCGCATCGAACTCGACGATGAGCGCCTCGTCAGAAGACAGCACCCAGTGCATATTCGTGGCAGCGCGACCGCGTTTCGCGTCCGAGTCGGTTGTGAGGGCGCCCGGAAAGCGGTTGGGGTGCTCTGCGTCCACTCCGCCGTAGCGAAACGGGAACTCCGGCCAGTCGTTCATCAGGCCCGTGACGAATCCGCCCGCCCAGTCCATCGCGGCGATCATCGACGCCGGGGTGGGTAGCGGTTTGGGGGCGTCCATGTCGACGCGCTCGATCCGCATTCGCGCCGGCCGCTCGTCCCAGGCGTCGAAACCCTGGCGGATGAACAGTTTTCGTGAGCCGGCTGTGGTGGGTAGCCAATTCGGCTCCCGCCGCTGCCCGCCGACGTATATCTCGAACGTGCCGTCGGGTGCGGTGATGAGCTGACCGCCGAACAGATTCGCCTCCGGCACATCTCCGAACGGTTCGTGGAGAACGCCCGGGCCGTCTGATCGCGGTCCTTGCACGGTGAAGTTGAGGAAGCGTGCAGTCCCCCGCTCGCCGACGATGCGATATGTCGACCGGCCGTCGATCCACGCCTGCTGATACAGGAAGTCGGCGCAGTCGCCGCCGAGCTTGCGGGTCGGATTGCAGAAGGTGTGCATCGCCGGGTAGCGAGTGTCCTTGGTCTCCAACGCCAGATCGAACGCCTGGCCGAGGTTCTGAGTGAGGAACCGGAAGCCGTCGGCGCGCTGCAGACCCGAGGCGGCGTTCTGATCCTTGAACACCTGCTCGCCCGCCGCCTTGAGTCGATCGCAGAACTGCGCCCACGCCGCATTCAGTGCCGCGTCATCAGTGCCGTCTCCGAGAGCCATCGGTTATCCCCTATGCACCAAGTCTTTTCAGCATCGCCGATACCGTTTCACACCCGCGACGCGCCGCCTCGAATCTGCCCTCGGCCTGGATCCGCGGGCCGAGCAGCTCAAGATCGAAGCCGTGGGTGTAGCCACCCGCGAGCGCGCGCCGGATGAACGGCTCGATCGGGATCGCCCCGTCACCGGGGACCGCACGGGCGGGCAGTGCCCGATCGCCGAGCACGTAGTCGCTCAGCTGGATCTGGACGGTTCGCGGCAGTGCGCGTTCGACGAGGCCGGAAAGATCCGCCTCGGCCCAGCAGTGAAACAGGTCGATGCAGACGCCGACGCCCGCCATCTCGGCGAGTGTGATCGTGTCGCGCAGCGTGTGGGCGAAGTGGATGTCGGCATAGAGGGCGGAGGCGTTTTCGATCGCCAAGGCCACTGAAGCCTGTTGCGCCTCGCGCAGACACGGGGCGATCTCCGTGCAGAAGCGTTCGGCCGCCTGTTCCCAGCCCAGTTCGCCGCGGCCCCCGGTCAGCATGTAGACGACGCGGGCGCCGACCGCGGCGGCGGTCTCGATGACGCGGGACAGGCGCTCGCCGGACTCGAACAGGTGGTAGACGGTGTCGACCGAGTAGCCGTTTCCCTCGATGAGTTGCGCCAGTCCGGGTTCGGCGAGTTGGGAGTCGATCAGGCTGAGCCTCGTCAGCCCGAGCTCGGCTCCAGATGGACTGTTGCTCGGCGAGGGGCATGCCGAGAAACGTCACGCTGTGGACCGAGAGCCGGCCGTGCACGATGTCAGTTCCTTTTCTCGACCGCGACGCCGAATCGCTCACGGAACGGCTGGAATTCCTCGTGCAGCGCGTCGAGATCCTCGCCGATGTCGGTGAGGAGTTCTGTCGAATAGCGGAACTTGCCGTGGCGGTCACCGGGATTGTTCTTCAGGTAGGCACGCATCGCCGTCTCGGCCTCTGCACTCAACGTCATTGCCGCGAAAGTCGTAGTAGCGGCGAACAGTACCCACCTGATCGGCGATGAAGTCGGTGTAGCGGACGTGGAGGATCCGTGGATCGTCGACCAGCGGATTGGTCATCGTGTTGGCGACGCCCTGGCGGGTCAACTCCAGGTGCATCTTGGCCGCGGCCTGCAGATCGATCGGACCCACGATGCCCTCGAGTATGTCGGCCATCATCATCGTGCGCGACGCGGCGACCTGTACGGGATCGCGGTGCAGCCACATGAGGGTTGCGTCGGGATATGCCTCGAAGAACTCCTTGAGGCGAAATCCGTGGAACCCCTTGAGCACCCATTGCTTTCGCGGACGCCGATACTGGAACTGCTGGAGCATCGCCTTGTGGATGAGGTACTGCGCGGCGCCGTCGGTCGGAAGACCCCCGACCACCGTCTGCATGGGAACCCGCCACCACGCGGTCGGCGTCATGACGCGGAAGTCGAAGGCCCAGGTACGTTCGTCCTCCGGCAGTCCGTCGCCGAGCATGTCGTTGTAGGGGTGACTGTGCAGCCATTTCGGCATCTTGGCGTTGATCTCGCGCCAGTCGGCGTCGGCGCGGGCGCGGCGGGGGTCGTCGTCGCTGCTGATCCCTGGCGGCGGTGACGGATACATCACCTCCCAGAATCGAAGTGCCCGCGCACCCGGATCCACCGACATGAGCGCGTGCATCAGCGTGGTTCCCGAGCGCGGTTCACCCGTGACGAACATGGGCCGCTCGATCACTTCATCGGCGATCGGGTATCGATTTCGGTCGGCGAAGAATTCCAGGCGCGAGGTGAGCAGCCAATGACACACGTCTTCGGCCTGCCGCCTTCCGTGTGCGTCCATGCCGACGCCGTTGAGGAGGTCGACGGCCGTTGCGAATCTCTCCGGGAGCGTAGTGTCGCCGTAGTCCGTCAATCCGGTACCGGCCTGCGCCCGGCTCCAGCATGTCTGCTGCGTTCAGCTTCACTGGATGTCTCCACACATGAGCAACAGTTCGTCTTCGACTTCCTTGACGTTGTCGGCCGAGGCGGCGGAATACGAGAGCCCCGCCATGGCGCCATAGTCCAGGATCTTGGGCACCCGCAGACCCGCATCCACGTAGTTCTTGACGACGTGCGCGACCTGCTTGGGTGTGCCGTGCGGCACGACGGCCAGAATCGATTCGGGCTCGACGCGGTCGAGGAACTCGACGATGCGCTCGCGGGTCAGCGTCGCAGGGTCGATGTCCTGGTAGCCACGCCAGGTCTCCCCCATCGGGTGGTCGTAGCCCAGGCTCGCCAGACACCTCGGCGGACACCTGCAGGAGGAAGGCCTTGACCAGCGGCGCATCCAGGATCTCGGCGAGCGCCGCATCATCGCGGCCGATCAGGCACACCTGGATATAGCAGGGCGTGATGGCCATGGGATCGCGCCCGGCCCGTTCGGCCGAAGCCCTTACGACGCCCAGCTTCTGGGCGTAGTCGTCGGGATTCCACGCGCCGGTGGGCCACCACCCGTCCGCGTAGCGTCCGACGATCTCGAGTGTTCGCGGCCCGCTTCCTCCTATCCAGATCCGCGGGCTCACACCTTGATACGGCTCGGTGTCGAGGCGGGCATGGTGCAGGTGATAGAACTGCCCGTCGAAATCGACCGGGCCGTCGCTGTCCCAGAGCAGCCGGATGACCTTCAACGCCTCTTCGAATCGGCTCACCGGTTTGGTGAAGTCGAACCCGTAGGGCACCGTGTTCTCGGTCTCGCCGCTGCCAAGGCCGAGAACGAAGCGACCTTTGGCGAGATGGTCGATGGTCAGCGCGCTCTGGGCAAGCATGGCCGGATGCCGGCGCACGGTATCGATCACACTGGTGACCAGTGGCACGTTCTCCGTCAGCACGGCCGCCGCGGCGGCCACCGCCATGGCATCCAGATGGCGGTGCGGAGACGCCGAAACAGTTGCCAGATCGGTGAATTCGGGAGTCCAGATGGAGTCGGGCCAGAAGCTGACCATATGGTCGGGCAACCAGATCGAGTGGTAGCGCCCGCTGTCCAGCGCATCCAGCTGCGACAGATCCAGCGGAAGCGTGGTCCGCAGATACGCGGCGGGCTGCAACCTTCACGCGACTGCCCTCTCCGGTGCCGAGTGTCGGGTTTTGTCACGCGATAACGGTGGTTGGCGTGACAAAAGCCAACACTCGCGGCAGATCAAGACAGCCAGCCGATCTCACGCAGGAACGGCTGCGTATGCGCGATGCGGCCGGTCAACGCCTTCGGGTCGCCCGTACACAACGCGAACGCGGTCTGCGTGATCAGCGCGATGTCCTCGGTGTCAGCCTTGGCCAGGTCGAGTGCACCGGCACCTTCCGTGGCGACAGGGTTGGACGGGGCCGCGGCATTGACAGCGATTCCGTCGTCATACAGTTCGGCCGCGAGGCTTTTCGTCATTCGATTCAGGGCCGCTTTGACCGTGCCGTAGATGCCGAAGCCCGCTTCGCGATCGAATTCGGAGAAGGGCGGACCGTCGGGCAGATCGCCGCCGACCGATGTCACGTTCAGCACCCATCCCCGTCCCCGCTCGCGCATCGCGGGGATGGCCAATTGCGTGAGGTGCAGCGGCGCCATCACATGCATCTCCATCATCAGGCGCACGCGACGGTCGGGGAATTCGTCGAGCGGGCGGAGGAACGTGACGGCCGCGTTGTTGACGAGAATGTCGGGGGCGCCGATCTTTTCGACGACCTCGGCGAAGAGGCGGTCACGGTCCTCGGGTTTGGAGAGGTCGGCAGGTACGGCGATCGCCGACCCGCCCGATCGCTCGATCTCCATGAGTGTCTCGTGAAGGGAACCTTGATACTTCGGGTCGGGTTCCGCGGTGCGCGCGGTGAGGGCGACCGTCGCGCCTTCGGCCGCCAATCGTTGCGCGATCGCCTTGCCCAGCCCGCGACTGGTGCCGGTCACCAGGGCAACTTTGCCCTCACATGCAGACAACGCCGGACCTCACTTCCTCAGCCGCGGGGTATGCCCGCGAGCTTGTCGGCGAACTTCGCCTCGGCCGCTTCCCGAAGTCGCAGCAGATGCTCGGAAGGAAACGTGTCCGGTGCAGGCTTGACGTCCTTGAGCAACAGCTTCGCCAACGTCACCTTGTGCACTTCGGTCGGCCCGTCGGCCAGCCCGAGCACGAACGACTCCGTCATGTACTGCACGAACGGCATCTCGTGTGAGGTGCCCAGCGATCCATGCAACTGCAGTGCGCGCGCCGAGACGTCGTGCAGCACCTTCTGCATCATTGCCTTCACCGCCGAGATGTCGCCGCGGACCGCCTTGTAGTCGTTGTATTTGTCGATCTTCCAGGCGGTCTGGAGGGTCAGCAGTCGGTAGGCCTCGATCTCCATCCAGGAGTCGGCGATCATCTCCTGCACCATCTGCTTGTTGGCGAGCAGCTCCCCCTGCGTATATCGCGAGACCGCACGCTCGGTCAACATGTCGAAGATGCGCCGGACGAGTCCGACCGTGCGCATGGCGTGGTGGATGCGGCCACCACCCAGCCGGGTCTGCGCCACCACGAACGCTCCGCCGCGAGGCCCGAGCATGTGGTCGGCGGGGACCCGGACGTTCTCGTACCGCACGTAGCCCTCGCGTCCCCCGCCGGGCGGTTGATAGCCGAGTCCCACGTCGCGCAGCACGTTGATACCCGGCGTGTCACCGGGCACGACGAACATCGAATAGCGCTGGTACGGCGGCGCATCGGGATCGGTCATCGCCATCACGATGATGAACGAGGCCATCGATGCGAACGATGAGTACCACTTCTCGCCGTTGATCACCCAGTGCTCGCCGTCGGCCACCGCGGTAGTGGAGAACACTTTCGGGTCGGCGCCGCCCTGCGGTTCGGTCATCGAGAAGCAGGACACGATCCTGTTGTCCAGCAGCGGCTCTAGATACCGCTCCTTGAGCTCCGGTGTGCCGTAGTGCGCCAAGATCTCGCTGTTGCCGGAATCCGGCGCCTGGGATCCGAAGACTATCGGCGCGCATTCCGACCGGCCCAGAATCTCGTTGAGCAGAGCGAGCTTCACCTGTCCGAAACCGGGCCCGCCGAGATGGGGCCCTAGGTGGGTGGCCCATAGCCCCCGCTCCTTCACGATCTCCTGCAG
Source organism: uncultured Actinomycetota bacterium (assembly GCA_963843135.1). Classification (GTDB taxonomy): domain Bacteria; phylum Actinomycetota; class Actinomycetes; order Mycobacteriales; family Mycobacteriaceae; genus Mycobacterium. The sequence continues at coordinate 158,223 of CAWJJA010000006.1, read as the reverse complement.
CGGTGGGATCAGTGCCTGGCGTACGGGGTCGTTGAGGTCGTGCGACTCCTTGACGATGTAGTCGATGGGTTCGCATTCGTCGCGCACGAACTGTTCGACCCACGTCAATTGCTCCGCCCATTCGGGATCGGCCGAGAAGTCCCACGCCACTATCGATTACCGTCCTTCGGTTTGGTGATCACTTCGGCCGCCGCCGCGCCTCCGCCTCGTCGGTCGCGTGGCTCAGCACCTGGTTGCGGTTCTCCAGTTCCAGCGCGGCGCCGAGGCCCGTCGCATCGGTGTTCACCTGCAGCGCACGTTTGGTCAACTGCGTGCCGAACGGCGGTAGTTCGGCGATGGCACCGGCGAGTTCGAGGGCGCTGCGCAACAACTGTTCCGGCTCGACCAGTTGACTGACGAGGCCGCGGCGGTCGGCCTCGGATGCGGACACCGTCCGGCCGGTCATCATCCAGTCGGCGGCCACACTCGTTCCCACGATCCGAGGCAGGTGGTAACTCATGCCCATCTCGGCGCCGGACAGCCCCAGCAGGATCGCACCGTTGCCGAATGTCGCCGACGTCGAACAGATTCGGATATCGGATGCCAGGCACAGCGCGAAGCCCGCGCCCACACACGGCCCATTCACCGCGGCGATGACCGGCTGCGGCAGATCCCGGATCGCTCGCGGCAGTGCGGCCATCGCCTCCTGGAACCGCAACCGGTCGATCGCAGGATCGGACGCCTCGAGTGGGTGCGGCGAGAAATTGCGCACGTCGATACCCGAGCAGAACCCGCGGCCCGCTCCGGTGATCACGACGGCGTTGACCGACCTGTCCGCACCGAGGGTGGCGAGTGTCGCGATCAGCGCGTCGCGCATCGCCTCGTTGATCGCGTTGAGTTGCTTTGGGCGGTTCAGTTGCAGGACAACGACACCGGCGTGCGGCCGGTCGACGATCAGCGTCTCGGTCACCGTCTCAGCGCCGCGGCAGACCGAGCACCTGCTGCGCGATGATATTGCGCTGGATCTCCGAGGTGCCGCCCGCGATGGTGCCGCCGAAGCTGCGCGCGTACCGCTCGAACCAACTGACGAAGTAATGGTCGAGGTTCATGTGCTCATACGGGCCCGTCGTGGACGGGTGGGTGAGCCCATCCGCGCCCGCCGAGGTCAGCGCGTTCTCGAACGCCTGCCGTTCGGCCTCGGAGCCGAAGAGCTTGAGCACCGATACCGACGCGGTGTCGGCCTCGCCGCGCGAGGCGCGGGCCAGCGCCGCCGACCCCATCGCCCGCAGCGCCTGGTAGTCCATGATCGTCGTCGCGTACTGATCGCGCTCCAACTCTGTGCGCGGCTGGAAATCGGCGATCATGTTGTCGATGCGGTCGGCGAAGCCAAGCCACATCATGGTGCGCTCGTGACCGAGGGAGCCGTTGGCCACGCCCCAGCCACCGTTCAGCGGTCCGACGAGGTTCTCGGCAGGCACCTCGGCGTCGGTGAAGAACACCTCGTTGAAGTCCTTGTTCTCCTCGCCGCACATATCGGCGAAGGGCCGGCACACCACACCGGGCGTGTCGGTCGGGATGATCAGGACGCTGATGCCCTTGTGTTTGGGCGCATCGGGGTCGGTGCGGACGAACGTCAGCAGGAAGTCGGCGTCGTGCGCACCCGACGTCCACACCTTCTGGCCGTTGACGACGAAGTGGTCGCCGTCTTGTACCGCGCGGGTGCGTAGCGACGCCAGGTCGGATCCCGCGCTCGGCTCGCTCATCCCGAGCGACGCGGTCTTCTCGCCCCGCAGCACAGGCACGGCCCAACGATGCTTCTGCTCGTCCGAACCGAACGAAATCAGCGACGCCGCAATGATGTTCACACCCTGCGGGTTGAAACTGTGGTAGATCCGGCGACGGCACAACTCGTCAAGGTGCACAAACGACTGCAAGACGGTCGCATTGCGGCCACCGAACTCCGGTGGCTGTGCCGGCAGAAGCCAGCCGTTGTCGAAAAGCAGTCGCTGCCAATCGCGCGCCCACTGCGGCATGTGCGATACCGAACGCGGCCGCTCCTGGGTGACCGTATCCGACGGCAGATGCTCGTCGAGGAACGCGGCGAACTCGGCGCGGAATTTCTCGACGTCGGCGTCGAAAGTCAGTTGCATTTCTACGAACTCCTGTATTCCGCGGCGATCACGGCGCGATGCTCAGCCGCACCGCCCAGCAGCAGTTCCCCGGCCTTGGCCCGCTTCAACGCGAACTGCAGGTCGTTCTCCCACGTGAATCCCATGGCGCCGAACAGCTGCAGACCGTGCCGGAAGACCACCGCCTGAGCCTCCCCCGCCGACGCCTTGGCCATCGCCGCCGCAAGCCGTCGGCGCGGATCGTCGGCGGCGATCGTCAGCGCGGCGAAGTAGGACAGCGCTCGCGCGCGCTCGGTCGCCACGTGCATGTCGACGGCCTTGTGCTGGACGGCCTGGAAGGTTCCGATTGCCACGCCGAACTGCTGACGCCCTTTGACGTGCTCGAGCACCAGGTCGAGGATGCGCTGGCACGCGCCGACGGTGGTGACGGCCATACCGGTGAGCGCCACGTGCCTGGCCCGTTCGGCGTCGACATGGACGCGATCGGTGTCGGGGACGTGCGTATCGGTGAAGCTGACCTCCGCGAGGTGCAGCACGGGATCGAAGACGTTGCTTCGCCGCGTCACGGCCGCATCGGCGTCGACGACGAAGACTCCGGCCTCGGTGACCACTGCGAGCTTCTCGGCGCGGTCGCCGTCGAGGACGTGCTGCGCCGTACCGTTCAGCACCCAGCCGTCGGCGTCGCGGTGGGCGGTGACCCCGCCGTAGACGGCTGTGCCGGAAAGCTGTGGGTCGTATCGGTCGCCGGCGAGCGGGGCGAACTGGGTCAACGTCGCCAGGAACGGGGTCGGATCAGTGGCCCGGCCCAGCTCTTCAACGACGATGGCCAGCTCGACGGCGTTCTCGGGGTCGGCCAGCTCGGTCCAGCCCGCGTCGACGTAGGTCTTCCACAGCGGTGTTGCGTCGACGCCGTTCTCGGCCACGCCGCGCACCAGCGATGCCGGGCAGGCCTTGGTCACCGCGTCCCGCACGGTCTCCTGCCACAGCCGCTGATCGGCGTCGAACTCCAGTAACACGGGGCCTCCCGGGAACGTGGTGGGTTGGCACGAGAATAACATTCTCCTTAGGTGCTGTAACCGTTCTCTGGATTCGCCTACCCCGTTTCGCGCCAGGAGCGCCAAGCGACTGACCAGCGCACACCCTGACCTGCGAAGAAGTAAGCGTTCCGCTGGAGAACACAATTCTTGCCTTTGAAGAACAAGGCTTTACTATGGCTTTATGTCCGGTGTCGGCGCATGTCTGCGTCCTACGTGTGTCCCGGCCGTCTGTGCGGACTCCGGAGGCTTCGCGTGATCAAAAATCCCGACGGGACGACGACCCCTGTCATCGACGCCAGCGTGCACGTCTTCAGCAAATCGAACAAGGACCTGCGTAGCTTCATGCGCGAACCCTTCAAGAGCCGCGGGTTCCCGGACTACGAGATGGACTGGTACGGCGCTCCCGGTGGCGAGTACGTCTCGACGACCGAGGGGCCCGACCGGCAGTACCCAGGGTCAGACCCCGAGTTCGTCGGTCAGCAGTTGTTCGGCGAACGTGACGTCGACATCGCGATCCTGCACCCGATGACGCGGGGCAACATGCCCGACCGTCATCTGGGCACCGCTATCGCCGCCGCACACAACGAGCTCATGGTGTCGCGCTGGCTCGAGGACAACACCCATGCCGACCGGTTCCGCGGCACCATCCGGGTCAATCCCGACGACATCACCGGGGCGCTGCGCGAAATCAAGAAGTACGCCGACCACCCGCGCGTAGTGCAGATCGGGGTGCCGCTGCAGTCGCGGGAGCTATACGGCAAGCCCCAGTTCTGGCCGTTGTGGGAGGCCGCCGCCGACGCGAATCTTCCGGTCGCCGTGCACATCGAGGTCGGTGCGGGTGTCTCGTTCGCGCCGACACCGAACGGTGTGCCGCGAACCTACGAGCATTACGTCAGCTTCATGGCGCTCAATTTCCTGTACCACCACATGAACCTCATCGTCGAAGGGGTATTTGAGAGAATGCCGACGCTGAAGTTCGTGTGGGCGGACGGCGCCGGGGACATGCTGACGCCGTTCATGTGGCGGATGGACTGCTTTGGTCGTCCCCACCTGGAACAGACGCCGTGGGCACCGAAGATGCCCAGCGACTACCTGCCCGGCCACACCTACTTCATCCAGGGCGCGATGGACGGGCCCGGCGACGTCGAATTCGCCGGCGAATGGCTCGACTTCACCGGCAAGGACGACATGGTGATGTACGGCTCGAGCTATCCGCACTGGCAGCTCAACGAGCTCAAGGTGCCCGCCTCGTATTCGGCCGAACAGCGCGACAAGCTCTGCTGGCGAAACGCCGCGGAGCTGTACGGCATAGACGTCGGTGCGGGCGTCGGCGCACAGTAAGAGATGACTTCGCAAACGAGGAGGCCACAATGACGGTCACAGCGACAGAGCGGAAGGCCGCAGCCGAGCGGGTCGCCGTTCGCTGCGTTGATTCCGATGTGCATCCGACGCCGAGGGCCGGCGAACTGACGCAATACATCCCAGAGCCGTGGCGCAGCAAGTACTTCCTGACGCGCCGGGTCGGGGACCAGATCTACTACGACGCCCCGGACTATGCGCACGCCTACGCCATGCGGCTGGACACGTTCCCCTCGGACGGCAATTTCGCGGGCAGTGACCCCGACCTGGCCTTCAGGCAGCTGATCATGGAGGCGGGTGCCGATATCGCCGTCCTCGAGCCGGCGGCCTACCCGGCCCGCTTTCCCGAGGTGAACCACGCGATGAGCTGCGCGCTGAACGACTGGCAGGCCAACCACTGGCTGGACAGTCACAACAACTGGCACGAGCGCTGGAGGGGTTCGATCTGCGCCGCGATCGAGACCCCCGAGGATTCGGCTCGCGAGATCGAACGCTGGGCCGGACATCCCTACATGGGACAGATCCTGATCAAGGCCGAGCCTCGCCCGCCGTGGGGTGATCCCAAGTACAACCCGATCTGGGAAGCCGCCACCAAACACGACATCACCGTGAGCTGCCACCTGTCGCGCAGCCACCACGAGGAACTGCCGATCCCGCCGGTCGGGTTCCCCAGCTACAACCACGATTTCATGGTCACGTACTCGCTGCTGGCCGCGAATCAGGTGATGAGCATGGTCTTCGACGGCCTTTTCGATCGCTTCCCGACGCTGCGAATCGTGATGGTGGAGCACGCATTCACGTGGATCCTGCCGCTGATGTGGCGAATGGATGCCATCTACGAGGCCCGCAAGTCCTGGATGGACATCAAGCGCAAGCCCTCTGAATACGTCAAGGACCACATCAAGTTCACCACCCAGCCGCTGGACTACCCCGAGGACAAGACTGAGTTGAGCCGCGCCTTCGAGTGGATGGAGTGCGAGAAGATCCTGCTGTTCAGCAGCGACTACCCGCACTGGACGTTCGACGACCCACGCTGGTTGGTCAAGCACCTACCCGAACACGCCCGCGAGGCAGTGATGTTCCGCAACGGCATCGCGACATATCATCTGCCCGAGACGGTTCCGACCCTCGAGGGCCAGGTGCGGGTGTTCTGAATTGAGCGAAAACGAGAAGACGCCTCCGGCTGGCCCAAAAAGATTGGCACAGGGGCGTGAGCACATCGTTGCCACGGTTGACGAGATCCCGCCCGGCACACATAAACTCGTGCCCATCGGACGGCACGGTGTCGGCGTCTACAACGTCAACGGCACCTTCTACGCCATCGCGAACTACTGTCCGCATGAGGGCGGTCCGTTGTGCTCGGGCCGACCGCGTGGCCGCACGATCGTCGACGACGACGTTCCTGGCGACGCGGTGATGGTCCGCGACCTCGAGTACATCTACTGCCCGTGGCACCAATGGGGTTTCGAGCTGGCCACCGGAACCACCGCGGTCAAACCCGAGTGGAGCATCCGTACCTACCCGGTGCGGATCGTCGGCAACGATGTCATGGTGCAGGCATGACTTCCACAGCTTCCTCCGGCCCCAAACTCGAGCGGGGCGAGAAGACCTTTGAATACAAGGGCGGCCGTGTCGTCTATGAAATCCTGGGCAACGAAGGCGAATTCATCGCGCTGACCCCCGGTGGCCGCTTCAGCAAGGACATCCCGGGACTGCGGCCGCTTGCGCAGGCATTGGCCGAGGGCGGCTACCGCGTCCTGCTGTGGGACCGGCCGAACTGCGGCAAGTCGGATGTGCAGTTCTACGGCAAGAGCGAATCCCATATGCGTGCCGAGACTCTGCACGCACTGATCACCGGACTCGACATCGGGCCGTGCGTCATCGCAGGCGGTTCGGGCGGGGCACGCGACTCCATGCTGACCACGATGCTCTACCCAGAAATCGTGCGAAAGCTGGTGGTCTGGAACATCGTCGGCGGGGTCTACGGCTCATTCGTGCTCGGCGGACACTACGTGGTGCCGAGCATCCTGGCCGCCAAGGGCATGGGTGTCGCAGGCCTGCTACACGTCCCGGAGTGGAAAGAACGCATCGCCGAGAACCCGGACAACGAGGCACGGTTCCGCGCGCTGGACGTCGACGAGTTCCTCAAGCTGATGCGACGCTGGCTCAACGCGTTCGTGCCCAAGCCGGGCCAGACCATCCCCGGGGTCGAGGACGAGATGTTCGACAACATCACGGTTCCGACGTTGATCATCCGCGGCGGCGAGAACGACTGGGACCACCCCAAGCGCACGTCACTGGAAGTGAGCTGCCTCATCAAGGGCTCCAAGCTGATCGACCCGCCGTGGCCGGAGGACGCGTGGGAGCGCGCGGGCGAGAAGTTCGCCGCCAGTGGCGGAAAGAAGTTCTGTCTGTTCGATACGTGGGTGCAGGCCGCGCCCGCGATCCTGGAGTTCCTGGACGGCTGATGGCGCTGATGAAGCTACAGGGTGCGGATATGCACTTCGCAGTTGAGCGACGCCTCGAGCGCGGTGTGGACACGGCTCTCGGGAACACGCTCGAGATCGGACTTGCGCAGCGTCACGTGCACGACATCCCAGCCGTCGCCACCGGGGACGCGTTCGATATCGCCGGACAGCCCCAGGCCCGCCAGCACGCCGTGGGCGTCGTCGTCGGTTCCGCGGCTGATGAAGGTGAGCACCCCCGGCACCGGTGTGGTGCCGAACGCGTTGGCGCACAAGCCGACCGCGAGCCGCTCCAGTTCACCGGCGTCGACACCGGCAATCAACAACTCCACCTCACGTCGATGCGGCGGGAGCGCAGCGAGGTCGTTCTCCACGACCTGCGCACCCACCGCGTCGGCCGACTCGCGGAGGCGTGCCATGCCGTCGGTTAACTGTGCGGGTGCGAGGTCACCCGTCGGATCGACGGCAACGCGCACCACGGCAGTCCTCATAGCCGTCAGCCTATCCAGAGCCGCGTACCCGGTGGAGGGCCCATGACCACCACCGCAACCGATCTCACGGTCGCCGCATGGCCCGACTGCTCACCGAGGCTGCTACGTCCCGCGCAAACGGGATCCGAGGAGCTGGCCGATTATGCGCAGGGCGGCGGTTACCGTCCACTGAGCGATGCCGGTGCTCTGCTCGAGCAGGTCGCCTTGTCAGGTCTCCTCGGGCGCGGTGGTGCGGCTTTCCCGCTGGGGACCAAACTGCGCACAGTGCGCGACGCCGCACTCAGCGGATCGCAGACGGTCATCGTCGCTAACGGCGAGGAGGGCGAACCGGCTTCAGTCAAGGATCGCTGGCTGCTGCGCAACCGGCCGCACCTGGTGCTGGACGGTCTGCGCCTTGCGGCCGCAATCGTCAACGCGAGCCGTGCCTATGTGTACGTCTCCGACGACCAGTCGGCCCTTGCGGTCAACAGTGCGCTGTCGCAGCTGGACTCGCAGGCGTTCGGCGCAACGGACGTCGTCGTGCTGGCGGTCGAACCCGGGTACGTGGCCGGTGAGGAAACCGCGGCGGTGCGACGCATCAACGGCGGACCCGCGAAACCGACCGACAAACCACCCCGGCCGTTCGAGGAGGGGGTTTCGGGTCTGCCGACGACGGTCAGCAACGTCGAGACGCTGGCCCATCTGCCCTACATCCATCAGCACGGCTCGCAGAGTTTCCGCGCGGCCGGCACACCGATGTCGCCGGGAACGTTCCTGGCGACCATCACCGGCGCGGGGAGGCCCGCAGCCCTGTACGAGATTCCGCACGGCGCTTCGTTTTCCGATCTGCTGACCGTGCACGGGGTGCCCTCGGACTCGGTACGCGCAGTCTTGATGGGCGGCTACTTCGCGGGCCTCGTCAACACCGATATCCTCGACGCGACACTGGACCACGAGACGATTCGTCGACTCGGCAGCGGACTCGGGTGCGGTGCGATCTCGATCCTCACCGACGACTGCCCGGTCGCCGTGGCGGCGGCGGTGATGTCCTATTTCGACCGCGAGAACGCCGGCCAGTGCGGTTCATGTTTCAACGGCACGGCGGCCATGGCCGCCGTCACCTCCGCGCTGCGCGACGGGGCGGCGACCCAGGACGATGTCACCCGCCTGGAGCGGTGGTCGGTGGTGTTGCGCGGCCGCGGCGCGTGCGGCACCCTCGACGGCGCCACGAACGTCGCCGCGAGCCTGCTGCGGCAGTTCCCCCAGTTGGTCACCAGCCATCTCGCCAACGACTGCGGATCCTGCCGATCTGATGCATACAACGCGCTGCGGCCCTACGAAGTGGAGGCGGTAACCCGAAAATGAGCGAAGGCTTGAGGATTCGTCTCGATCGGACGCTCTGCGACGGCTTCGGCATCTGCGCCAAGCACGCACCGGAGTACTTTTCGCTCGACGACTGGGGCTACGCGTCGCTGATCGGGGACGGCACCGTGCCGGAGAAGGATCGCGACGCGGTGATGCGGGCATTGCTGGACTGCCCCGTGCACGCCATCGTCTATATGGGTGACCACCGGCCGTCCAACGACGGGGCGGCACGTCAGGACGCGAATGAGGCGCCCGAACCTGCGCCGAAAACCGATGACAACGAAGCGATCTCGGAATTCGTGCGGTGACCAGACCGCTTCCCGAACTCACCGCCCAAAACGAGTTCTTCTGGACCGCAGGGGCCGACGGCGTCTTGCGTATCCAGGAATGCCGCAACTGCGAGGCGCTGATCCACCCACCACAGCCGGTGTGCAGGTACTGCCGAAGCCGCGACATGGGTGTGCGCGACGTCTCCGGCAAGGCGACGCTGTCGGCGTTCACCGTGAACCATCGGTTCGGCTTCCCCGACCTTCCGCCGCCCTACGTGGTGGCACAGGTCGCCGTCGTCGAGGATCCGCGGGTTCGCCTGACCACCAACATCGTCGACTGCGAACCCGACGAGCTCGAGTTGGGACAGACGGTCGAGGTCACGTTCGAGAAGATCGAAGATGTCTGGTTGCCCGTGTTCCGTCCGACACCGGACAAGCAGACGCGCCCGCTACCCACCGACGAGATCGCGCCCACCGACTTCGCCCGCTTCGTCAGCGCCCCCTTGACCACGGCGAAATTCGAGGAACACTCCGCGATCACCGGCATCGGCGCATCGCGCCTCGGCCGCCGCCTGATGGTGCCGCCGCTGTCGCTCACCATCGATGCGTGCGAAGCCGCGATCGCGGACGCCGGTCTGACGTTCGACGATATCGACGGGCTGTCGACCTACCCGGGACTCGACATCGCCGGCATGGGTGAAGGCGGCGTCACCGCGCTCGAGGGCGCGCTCGGCATCCGCCCGACATGGATCAACGGCGGCATGGACACGTTCGGTCCCGGCGGCTCCATCATCGCCGCGATGATGGCCATCGCCACCGGCATGGCCCGCCACGTGCTGTGCTTCCGCACCCTGTGGGAGGCGACGTTCCAGCAGCTGATGAAGGAGGGCAAGGCCAGCCCGCCCGGTGGGCCGCGTACCACCAGCTGGCAGATGCCGTTCGGCGCCACCTCGGCGGCCCACGTGCTGGCACTCAACGCGCAGAGACACTTTCAGCGCTACGGGACGACACGGGAGACGCTCGGCTGGATCGCGTTGAACCAACGCGCCAATGCCGCGCTGAACCCGACGGCGATCTACCGCGATCCGATGACCATGGACGACTATTTGAACGCCAGGCCGATCACGACGCCGTTCGGGCTCTACGACTGTGACGTTCCGTGTGACGGCGCTGTCGCGGTCATCGTGTCGGCCGTCGACGCCGCGAAGGACATGCCGCGCAAGCCGGTGCTGTTCGAGGCCGTCGGCACCCAGATCGTCGAACGCACCGACTGGGACCAGACCACGATGACCCACGAACCACAGGTGCTGGGTCAGGCCGCGCATCTGTGGACGCGAACGTCGCTGCGGCCCAAGGACGTCGACGTCGCCGAACTTTACGACGGCTTTTCGTTCAACTGTCTGTCGTGGCTGGAGGCGCTCGGATTCTGCGGCATCGGCGAGTCGAAGGACTTCCTTGACGGCGGAAAGGCGATCGCGCGCGATGGTGTGATCCCGCTGAACACGCACGGCGGCCAGCTCTCCCACGGCCGCACGCACGGTATGGGTCTCGTCCACGAAGCGGTCACCCAGTTGCGCGGCGACGCCGGCGAACGCCAGGTCCCCGGCGCCCGTGTCGCGGTGGTCAGCAGCGGCGGCCTCACGCCCAGCGGTGCGATCCTGATGCGGACCGAAGGGTGAGCGAGGTCCGACCACGCGTCGTCTTCGTCGACGGCGTGCCGATGTCCGGCCTCATCGCGTCGGTGGCCGAACCGAAGGCCGTCGTCGTCGCGTTCCACGGAGGGTCAAGCACCGCAGCGTATTTCGATTGTCCCGGGCATCCACCGTTGTCGTTGCTACGGCTGGGGGCGGACGACGGCTACACGATGGTGGCGCTGGATCGACCCGGATACGGGAGTTCTGCGCCCTACCCGGACGCCATGGAGCGGCCGGAACAACGCGTGGCGCTTGCCTACGGCGCGATCGACAAGATTCTCGGAGCGAACCCGCGCGGCGCCGGCGTGTTTCTGGTCGGCCACTCGGCCGGCTGCGAGCTGGTGGTGCGAATGGCTGCCGATGATCGAGCCGAACAGGCTGACCTCATCGGACTCGAATTGGCGGGCACCGGCGTGCAATACGACCCGGCGATGGCGGAGATCATGAAGGCCTCCACAGAAACGGGGCGTCCGACCGGGCTGCGCGAGGTGCTCTGGCAGCCCGCGGAACTGTATCCACCGGACGTGTTGTCGGGTATGACGAACTCCTCGACCGGCGCCCGCTACGAGATGGGCATGACGAAGAGCTGGCCGCGTCAGGACTTCCCCGCGCTCGCACCGCATGTGCGGGTGCCGGTGCAGTTCAGCGTCGCCGAACACGAACGGGTGTGGCGATCAGATGCGGACGTCATGGCGCAGATCGCCGCGATGTTCACCTCGTCGCCGCGATTCGTGACCAATGAACAGCCGGGTACCGGACACAACATGTCCCTATCGCTATCCGCCGCGGAGTACCACAGCGCGGTGTTGTCGTTCGTCGGGCAATGCGTTGCCGCGAAGAGAAATACATCAGAAGCAATGGAGGCGGGTTGATGCGCGTCGGATTCATCGGGTTGGGCAGTCAGGGTGGGCCCATGGCACGTCGGATCGCCGAGGGTGGATTCTCCACGACGCTGTGGGCGCGCAGGGCGGCCAGCCTTGAACCGTATGCCGACACCGCGGCGAAGTCTGCGGGTTCGCCCGCTGAGCTGGCCGCCGCCAGCGATCTGGTCTGCCTGTGCGTGGTCGGCGATGACGATGTGCGCGAGGTGCTCTATGGCGAGACGGGTGTGCTGGCCGGTATGGCCTCCGGCGGCATCGTTGCCATTCACAGCACTGTGCATCCCGACACCTGCAGAGAGATCGCTGACAAGGCTGTCGCACAGGGTGTTTCGGTAATCGATGCTCCGGTGAGCGGAGGAGCGCCCGCCGTCGAGGAGGGCAAGCTGCTGGTCATGGTCGGCGGCGACGAGGAGGCCGCCGAGAGGTGCCGCCCGGTGTTCGCGACGTACGCCGACCCGATCGTTCATCTCGGTCCGCTCGGCAGCGGACAGGTCACCAAGATCCTGAACAACCTGCTCTTCACCGCCAACCTCGGCAGCGCCCTGAGCACCCTCGATTTGGGTGAGTCCCTCGGCATCCCCAGGGTGCGTCTGGCCGAGGTGCTCAACGGCGGGTCGGCCACCAGCAAGGCGCTCGCCAGCATCGCCATGTTCGGCGGCACCGTCGAGGGGCTCGCGCCCATCGCTGGTGCACTGCTGCAGAAAGACGTACGCCACGCGGCGACCATCGCCGCGAGCGCATCGGCGCCGGAAGGTTCCGTGTTCACCGCGGCAGACACGGCGTTGGAGTCGATGGAACACCCGCGGTGACACGCGTCGGATTCGTCGGGGCGGGCCGCATGGGCGGCCCGATGGTCCGGCGTCTCGTCGAATCCGGCCACGACGTCCGCGCGCTGGGCAGGACCGACGAAAGCCGCCGAGCCGTGACGGCGCTCGGCGCGCAGGCGGTCGCGGGACTTCACGACCTCGCCAGGGACGCCGACGTCCTCATCGTCTGCGTCTTCACCGACGAGCAAGTCGCGCAGGTGTGTTCACCCGGGGTGCTTTCCGCGATGTCCCCAGGTGCCGCACTCGTCATTCACACGACCGGAAGCCCGCGCACCGTACAGGCGATCGCCGCCCATTCGCCGGGCATCGACGTTCTCGACGCACCGGTCAGCGGCGGCCCACATAACGTTGCCGCAGGGGCGATCACGTTGTTCGTCGGCGGTCCCGAGGACGCGGTCTCACGCGTGCGACCGGTGCTCGCCGCGTACGGCGACCCCATCTTGCACGTCGGCCCCCTCGGGGCGGGACAAGCGGTGAAGCTGACCAACAACGCGCTGTTCGCCGCACAGATCGGGCTGCTCCGGGAGGCTGTCGCGCTGGGTGATCGCCTCGGCGTGAGCGAGGAGAAGCTTCTGGAGGCGATCACGCACGGCAGCGGGGCGAGCAAGGTCGCAGGCTTCGTCGCGGCCGGCGGCTCGGTGGACGCGTTCGTCGAAAGGACAGCTGAGTTCGTCGGCAAGGACGTCGAGATCGTGCGCAAGATCGCCGCCGAACTGGGCGAGGCCCTCGGTCTGCTCGATGACGTCATCGATGCCGGAAATCAGCCATGAAACAGATGCGATTCCCCTGTCTCATTGGCGTCTCGTGAGGCATACTATTCGTTACACATATGCAGCCTCGCGTAACGGATGCAGCCGCTAGCCCCGCCGCGAAAGAGGAGACCATGACCAAGCCCAAACTGGTGTTCAGCCCGGTTTCGCAGGAGTACTTCGACAACCCGTACGAGATCTACGAGCGGATGCGCGAAGAAGCGCCGATCTACTACGACGAGGACGAGGACTTCTACGCGCTGACCCGGCACGAAGACGTGGCCGCAGCGCTCAAGGACACCGACGCCTTCTCATCCTCCCGCGGCTGCGACCTGGCCATGGTGCGCAAGGATGAGGGCCCGCAGAAGTCCATCATCTTCATGGACCCGCCCGATCACCGTCATATGCGCAGCCTGTTGAACAAGGCGTTCACGCCGCGCGCGATTCAGTCGCAACACGAAACCGTCGACGAACTCGTCAGGCATTACCTGTCGCAGGTCGATCCCGACAATTTCGACGTGGTGCAGGACTTCTCGGGTCCGTTCCCCGTCGAGGTGATCACCCGGATGGCCGGCGTCCCCGAGGAGTTCCGCCAGCAGGTCCGGCACTGGATCGACAAGAGCCTGGAGAAAAAGCCCGGCCAGATCGAGCTGAGCGAAGAGAACATGCAGGCCAATATCGACTCGGGCATCTACTACTACGGCCTGGTGCAGGACCGCCGCGAGAATCCGCAGGACGACATGATCAGCCGGCTGATCGCCGCTGAGGTCCCTGGTCCAGACGGCGAGATGCGCAAGCTCGACGACATCGAGATCACCGGCTTCTGCGCATTGCTCGGAGGTGCAGGGGCAGAGACCGTCACCAAGCTGATCGGCAGCGCCGTCGTCGAGTTCGCACGGCATCCCGAGCAGTGGCAGCTGCTGCTCGACGACCGCAGCAAGGTTCACGATGCCGTCGAGGAGCTCCTGCGCTACGTCGGCCCGGTGCAGTACAACGTGCGCTACACGTTGAAGGAAGCACACCTGCCCAGCGGCACGGTGCCCGCGCACAAGCCGGTGTTCATCATGAAGGCCGCCGCCAACCGTGATCCCCGGGCGTACGACCGCGCCGAAGAATTCGATATCACCCGGGACCGCACCCAATCGCCGCACATGGGGCTGGGCTACGGAATCCACAGCTGCCTCGGGGCGGCGCTGGCCCGCCTGGAAAGTGTGATCGCGCTGGAGCACCTGCTCGACTTCATGCCGCGCTACGAAGTCGACTGGGACGGGCTACATCGGGTGACGATGCAGAATGTCGCGGGCTACCACAACGTCCCAGTGAAAGTTCTGAGGTGAAGAGTGACGCAGAAAATCGAGGTCGACTTCGGCCTCTGTGAGAGCAACGGGGTGTGCATGGGCATCATCCCCGAGGTGTTCGATCTGGACGACGAGGATTATCTGCACGTGCTGCAGGAAGAAGTGACGCCCGAGAACGAGCAGCAGGTCAAGGAATCGGTGCGGCAGTGCCCCCGACAGGCGATCTTCATCAAGGACGAATGACCTCCTAGATGCGATTCGTCTTCGTGCACGGCGGTTTTCACGCCGCATGGTGCTGGGAACGGACGATCGCAGAACTGGAAAAACTCGGGCACGTCGGCGTTGCCGTCGATCTGCCCGGCCACGGCGCGCGCATCGGCGAGGAGTCGACGCTGGCGAACCGCCGCGACGCGATCGTCTCGGAACTGACGTCGGGTGACGTACTCGTCGGGCACTCGGGCGGCGGATTCGATGCCACTCTGGCCGCCGACGCCGCGCCGGACCGGATCGGCCACATCGTCTACTTGGCCGCGGCGTTGCCGCGGGAGGGCCGTACTTATCCCGAGGCGATGGCGATGCGCGATTCCAGCGATATTCTAGACGGCGAGTTCGAAGCCGACGTCGGAGAGATGTTGGGTTACTTGAAGTTCGACGACGACGGCGCGATGTGGTTCGCCGACTTCGACGGTGCGTGGAAGTACTTCTACCACGACTGCGACGAAGCCACCGCCCGCTGGGCGTTCGAGCGACTCGGCCCCGAACGTTTCGGCGACACCACGGTGACACCGGTGTCGGTGCCGCAATTCTGGGCGGCCGGACTCCCCCGCAGCTTCATCCGCTGCCTCCAGGATCAGTCGATGCCGCAATGGCTGGCCGACACCGTCACGCGCCGCCTCGGTGTGCAGCAGTTGACGATCGACGCGTCGCACTCGCCGTTCCTCAGTAGGCCGAAAGAGTTGGCGCAGTTACTCGTCCACGCCACCACGACGACGCCGACCGGCCCGTTGGTTCCCCACTAGCCAGCGCGAGCAGGGACCCTAGCCGAGACCGTGCAGGATGACGCCGTTGCACTCGGCTGCGGCCTGACGCAGCTTGGCGGCCTGCTGGTAGGCGTCGGAGTAATACCACTCCTTGGCCGCCTCTTCCGATTCGAACTCCAGAAGGACCGTCTGGGTGCCGTGCCACTGCCCTTCGATCACTTCGGCTTTGGTGTCGAACGTCAACAGCGTCGCCCCGGCCATCGCCTGGCTCGCCAGCTTGCCGTACTCCGCCATCCCGGCCGGATCCTTGACGTCCTCGGTGATGAGGATGTACGCCTTGGGCATTCGATCTCCTTGGTTAACCGTCGATTTCGACGATGGCTTGTTCTGGACAGTTGGCGATGGCGTCCTTGGCGGCACTTTCGAGATCCGCGGGCACCTCAGACGGGTCGGCGACCGCCCAACCGTCGTCGCTCATCTCAAAGACCTCGGGGCACAGTGTCAAGCACATGCCGTGGCCGGCGCAGCGGTCCTCGTCGACGGTGACCCTCACGGCTTGTCCTCGACGAGATCGTCGCGCAAGCGCTCATCGCCGACGAGATCGAACTCCAGGTGCAGTTGTGTCAGCCCGCGCAGGATATACGTCGGGATGTATTGGTAATTGCGGCTACCCGCTGGGCCGTGATGCGCCTCGCTGATGCGGATGTCAGTGGTGCGGTCGAGCAGCCGCTCGAGTCCGACCCTGGTCTCTGCACGAGCCAGCGGAGCGCCGGGACAGCTGTGGATGCCGCGTCCGAAGGCCAGGTGCTGACGGGCGTTCTTGCGGTCGGGGTCGAACGTGTCCGGATCCTCGAAGCGGCGCGGGTCGCGATTGGCGGCACCGTTGATGACCATCAACGTGCAGCCGGCCCCGACCGCCTGCTCGCCGACGGTCGTCGGCACCCGCGACAGCCGGAAGTCACCCTTGACCGGGCTCTCGATGCGTAGGCACTCCTCGATGAAATTGCCGAGGAGGCTGCGATCTTCGCGCAGTCTGCGCTGGATATCGGGGTTGTCCCCAATCACCTTCAACGCGGTGGACAGCAGCCGCACCGTCGTTTCCTGCCCGGCCGAGAAGACGTTGGTGGCCACGCGCACGACGTCGCCGACCTCCGGCATCGTCCCGTCCGGGAACTCCGCTGTCGCCAGACCGGTCAACACGTCATCGCGTGGCTGCGCCCGCCGGTCCTCGACATAGGTCGCGAAGACCTCGTAGAGATGCTCCAGCGGGGTCTTGTTCATCGTCTTGTCGGCATGGCCGACCGAGCTGCCGTGCGTGCCGCGTGCGAGCCGCTCGAGGAGATCCGCGCGATCCTCCTCGGGCACACCCAGCAGATCGGCGATGACGCGCAGCGTGAACGGGCCCGCGAAGCCCGTGATGAACTCGCCCTCGCCCGGCGCCAGGAAATCGTCGAGGATGTCGTCGGCGAGCGCCCACATCGCGTCCTCGTTCTCCTTGAGGCGCTTGGGTGTGATCAGCCGCATCAACAGGGCGCGGTGATTCGTGTGCGTCGGCGGGTCCAGCGTCGGCAGCTGGTCGCTGAACGGAATCTCGTCGCGATGCTTCACGATCAAGTCGGTGACATCGTCACCCTCGAGCGGAACCGGGAACCCCGGGAACGGGCCCGTCACCGAGATGCACGACGAGAAGGTCTCGGCGTCGTTGTAGACGTCGACGGCCTCCTGCCAGCCGGTCACCATCGTGACGCCGTAGTGGTCCTCACGGCTGACCGGGCACTTGTTCCGGAGTGCCTCGTAGAACGGAAACGGGTCGTCCGTCAGACGACGGTCCCGGAAAAAGTCGACCGAGGTCAGGTCCTCCGCCATGCGTTACTCCGTTTCACTGATCCCTGGGCACGAGAACGTGATTCTCATATGTGGCTATTACATTTCCACAGTGCCACGTCGCCGTCAACGAGGACGCTGTGCACCCGCACAGCGTAGCGGCGCCGCTATTGGATCGGCTCCTCGCCCAGCACCGTGGTCCGCAGCATTTCCCGAGGTGAATCGGGGTCATAGGGCGCCGCCCGATGCAACACCCCGTTGTTGTCCCAGATGACGGTGTCCCCGACGGACCAGCTGTGGCTGTAGACCAGATGGGGCGCTGTGGCGCGGTCGAGCAGGCCGGCCAGCAGTGCACGACCCTCATCGAGATCCATCCCGACCACATGGTCAGCCGATGCGCCGAGCACCAGGGACTTGCGCCCACTGCGGTGCGTCCACACCAACGGATGTTCATGGGTGGGGCGGGCCCGCCAGCGCGCCACCAGTTCCGGCGAGGGGTCGGGATTGATCCGGCGCTGCGATGCCTCCAGCGAGTGCACCACCCGCAGCGACCCGAGGTGTGCCTTCTCCTCATCGCTGAACGCCTCATAGGCGGCGTAGGAGTTCGCGAACTCCGTCTCCCCACCTTGTTCGGCCACCTGCTTGGCGGACAGCACCGTCGCCTTCTGCGGGCACTCGTCGTTGGTGGGCGTGCAGCCGTCGATGTGCCAGTCGAAGGTGGCCCGCAGGTAGCCCGCCGATGCGTTCTTCGACTTGTCCAGCGTCACCGGGTAGATGCCCGCGACCGGATGGTGACCGTCCGAAGAGTGGTCGATATCGCCGAGTCGCCTGCAGAACGCCACCTGCGCCTCCGGCGTCAGACCCAGACCGGGGAACACCAGAACTCCGTTGTCCTCCAGGGCATCCAGCACCGCCTGACCCAGCAGGTCGTCGCTTGCCAACCGGTCGGGGTCGACGCCGCTGACTTCGGCGCCCACCGACGCCGTGAGTTTGTTGATGGTCAGCACACTCATATCTGTCGTCCTGTCGTCACGGCACCGGCGCGCTGACGCGGTGCATGACCGCGTCGGCGGAGTCGGCGGGTTTCTGGGTGCCGAAGACCTCGACGGCCATCGACACCATGATCATCGAATAGACAAGGTGCAGCAGGTTCAGCACATCGTCGGGGACATCGTCGAGCGGGAACTTGTCGCAGTAGTCGATGGCCTCTTCGAACCGGGGCGTGAACGCGTCGTAAAACTCGCGGATCTTCGGCATGGGCGTGCTCAGACGGGTCGCCCACCGCTCGGGTTCGGTTGCCAGGCACCATTTCTCGGCATACGGCTCGAACTCGGCGAAGGCGCTGGGCAGTCGGGTCGTGGCCACCGTCACACCCCCACCGGAGCTGCGCTCGGCCCTGTACTCCTCCACCCAGTCGACGCTCACCTTGTGCAGATGGCGGACCAGGATCTCCTGATCCGACAGCGGGAAATCGTCGACGACGTCGTACTCCAGCGCAGCCTGCGTGCCGCCGAGCATGCCTGCGTCCTGCAAGGCGAATTCTTTGAGCACCACGGAAGCCACCTCGTGCTCGATGCGCTCGCGGACGGTGCGCGCGGGGTGAAACGCGTTGTAGGCCTCGAACTTATGGGTGTTGTGCGAGGTCGGCCAGTACCGGTACAGCAGATACCAGCCGTGATAGATGAGGATCTCCAGATTCGGAAAGATCTGGAAGTTGGTGATGCCCCACGGCTCGATTCCGCCCGGGTTCAAGCCGGCCGACTCGTGTGTCTCCGGCGTACGCCATGGGCCCACAAGTCCGCTGCGCGTGACCCTTTCGACCGGATACATGAACTCCGGCGCAAGCAACCATCGTCGGGTGCCCGCGGTGGACACCAGGCGGTGCGGACCGTCGATCTGGAAGTGCCCGCATTCGAACGTCTGGTTCGGCTGCCGCACCTCCGACGGCACCTGCTGGCTGTGCAGCGACGGCACGTGGTAGTACTCCTGGAACGCGTCGGCGAATATCTTCCAGTTGCTGTTGTTGCGCGCGGCGAAGTCGTACCGCTCCGTCATCAAGTGGAACGGATAATCGTCGAGCGCGGTGATCATGGGCCCCAGGAACTCCCGCAGGCTCCACCGCGGTTCGGGGTCGAAGTTGATGAAGATGAAGCCATTCCACACGTCGCACGCCACCGGCTTGAGCCCGTACTGCGTGCTGTCCAGCCCGAAGAACTCGCCCTCCTGCTGCACGAACGTCAGATCGCCCCTCAGGTCGTAACGCCATCCGTGGTACTTGCAGGTGAACTGACGGCAGGTACCCTTGACCTCCTCGTTGGGAAAGTCGTTCCACACCAGCTTGTTTCCGCGGTGGCGGCAGATGTTGTAGAAGGCGCGGATCTGCTGATCTTTGCCTCTGACGACGATGACAGACGTCCTGGCGGCATCGATCTCCTTGGTGAGATAGCTGCCGACTCGCGGCAGCTCCTCGATACGGGCGACGTTGAGCCACGCGCGCTTGAAGACCGCCTCGCGTTCGAGCTCGTAGAACTCCGGTGAGATCGAGTCGCGGAACGACACCGGCCCGGTACCGAGGTCCGGGTAGTGCTCGGTCCAGCTGCCCTCTGCCGGTTTGGGCCACTTAGCCATACGAATCCCCCTGTCGTGATCGAACCCTCGTGGGCGCCATCGTCACATCACCGATCCACCGTTGACGCCGAGCGTCTGGCCGGTGATGAATCCGGCCTCTTCGGAGCACAAGAAGCCGACCGCTGCGGCGATGTCGTCGCCGGTGCCCAGGTGTCCGACCGGGACGCTGGCG
This sequence comes from uncultured Actinomycetota bacterium, assembly GCA_963843135.1. Lineage (GTDB taxonomy): Bacteria > Actinomycetota > Actinomycetes > Mycobacteriales > Mycobacteriaceae > Mycobacterium. The sequence continues at coordinate 138,097 of CAWJJA010000006.1, read as the reverse complement.
GACATCTGCTCATTCGACGGCAGATGCCCGGCCGCCTGGCCGGCATGTTGCATCGGTGTCTCGATCGCGGAGGGTGGGATGTTGTTGACCGTGATCCCGGACAGGCCGTACTCCCGGGCAAGCGATCGCGTCAGGGACAGCAGCGCACCCTTCGATGCGGCGTAATGCGCCATCCCCGGCGAGCCGCGCTGGGCGCTGGACGACGAGATCATCACGATGCGGCCCCAGCCGGCCTCCAGCATGTCGGGCACCGCGATCTGACAGCAGTGGAACGTACCGGTGAGGTTCACGTCGATCAGCCGCTGCCAGGCGTCCACGCTGATGTCGGTGAACGGCGAAAAGTCCACCGCGCCGGCGCTGGTGACCAGAATGTGCACCGGACCCAACTCGGTCCGCACCTTCGCGAAGGCCTCCTCGACGGCAGAACGATCGCTGACGTCGGCGGCCGCCGCGATTGCCGTCACTCCCTTTGAGCGCAACTCCTCGGCGACCCGTTGTGCCGCTTCACCATTGAGGTCGAGTACGGCTACCTTGTGGCCGCGTCTGCCGAGTTCGTGACAGATCGCTTCGCCCATACCCGAGGCGCCGCCGGTCACCACCGCCACCCGCGTCATCCGCCGCACCCCATCACACGACCTTCCTCCGCTACTCGTAGACCACGTGGACCGTTCGGCTTGTGGGTAGAGACTGGCACGTCAGCACCCACCCTTCGGCCACTTCGTCGTCATCGAGTGCATCGTTGTTGAGCATCCGGGCACTGCCCGCAACGATGCGCGCCATACACGTTCCGCAGGAACCGGTCTCGCAGGACGACGGCGCACTCAGACCCGCCGTTCGCGCGGTCTGCAGCAGGGTGTTGCCCGACCGATAGTCAGCGGTGGTCTTCTTGCCGTATAGGTCGATGACGACCTCTTCGGTGCGCTCGGTCTCCACGATCGAAACGTTCACTTCGGCGTCCTTGCTCATCGACAGAAACATTATCAAGTACTTGTCATTAATATCAAGTACTCCGCCGCGCTTGGGCAATATGGGAGTGCGACGCGGGGTCCAGCATTCAAGATCACGGATCGGATTTGCCGAGGCGGGGCGTCACAACGGCCGGGTGACGGCGCCTTACGATCGGGACTACTCGGGACCGATGTGATCGGTGTACAGCGCGTGGCCCGTGCCCTTTTCGATCACGCGTCCGAGCAGTTCACGCAGCGTGTCCTGCTCGGCGCTACTGAGAACGCCAAAAACCTTGGTGTGCGCCGCGATCGCATCACTGACGACCGCTTCGGCGACCTTGCGCCCCCGGTCGGTCAGGAATGCCTGGAGAATCCGGCCATGTTGTGGATCCTGTTTCCGCTGCACCAGTCCGCGGCGCTCGAGTTCCTTCAGTGCCAGCTGTACACCCTGCGGGCTGATCAGCAGGCGACGCGCCAAGTCGGCTCCGGACAGACCCGGCTCGGTGGCCAGCTGGCGGAGCATCCCGATCTGCGCGGTGCTCACACCGTGATCGCTCACCGCATCGTTCACCGTCGTCAGCGAGAAATACCACGCCTGCTTGAGCAGCCAGAGAATGTTGTCGGTTTGTTCCACGCTCGCCTCCATCACCGTCAGCGCTTGTAGATCACGCCGTTTTTCATCACGAAACCCACGTCGAGTGTGGTGGCGATGTCGCGTGACGGGTCCCCAGGTACCGCGATGATGTCGGCGAGGTAACCCGGTGCGATACGGCCTAATTCATCGTCAGCGTCGATCAGCTCGGCACTGGTGACTGTTGCCGCGCGGATCGCCTGCATCGGCGTCATGCCGCGGTCCACCAGCGCACACAGTTCCTTGGCGTTCTGCCCGTGCGGGATGGCCGGGGCATCGGTCCCGCAGGCGATACGCACACCGGCCGCGATCGCCTTGGGCAGCATGGCCTGCGCCTGCGGGAACACCACTTCGGCCTTCTTGCGAAGCTCCGGGGCGATGCGGTCGACCGCCATCGCCTCGGTGAGATATGTGGTTGACACCAGGAAGGTGCCGGTATCGGCCATCAGCTTGATCGTGTCGTCGGTGGCGAGGAAGCCGTGTTCGATGCAGTCGATCCCCGCGCGGATGCAGGCGCGAATGGCACTGTCCCCCACCGCATGCGCGGCGACCCGGACCCCCGCCCGGTGGGCTTCGTCGGCGATGGCGGCGAATTCGTCGTCGGAGTACTGCTGGGCACCGGGAGCGGTGCTGTGTGACATCACACCGCCGGACGCGGAGACCTTGATCAACTTGGCGCCGTGGCGGACCTGGTAGCGCACGCAGGCCCGCACCTCGTCGACGCCATTGGCGATTCCCTCGGCGACCGACAACGGCATGATGCCCGGCGCGAGTCGCTGGAACACCGTCGGGTCGAGGTGCCCGCCGTACGGCGTGACGGCATGGCCTGCCGGATAGATGCGCGGGCCGACGTGCCAACCCTGTTCGATCGCGCGTTGCAGTGCGACGTCGAGCAGATAGCCACCGGTCTTGACCATCAAGCCCAGATTTCGCACGGTCGTGAAGCCGGCCTCCAGCGTGGTTCGCGCGTTCACCGCGCCACGCAGTGTGCGGTAGGCGGGGTCGTCCTGCACACCGTGCATCGGGTTCGGCAGCCCTTCGGGACCGCCGGGACCGCCGATCAGCAGGTTGAGCTCCATGTCCATCAGACCAGGCAGCAGGGTGACGTCGCCCAGATCGATGTCTTCGGCGGGATTCTGGTGCACCTCAACGGGATTGACCGCCGAGATCCGGTCGCCGTCCACGACTATGATGGCCGGTGAGCGCACCTCACCGGACTCGACATCAGCCCAGCGGGCGGCGCGTAGGACGACCGTCACGGGACGGGCTCTGACACGCAGTCCAGCGTCGTCGCACCCGAGTCGGGTACCTTCGGCTGCTTCCAGCACTCGACCGGAAATGACGCCTGGATCATCGAATAGAGAAGGTGCATCAGGTTGAGGACGTCCTCGGGCAGATCGTCCAGCGCGAACTTGTCGCAGTAGGCGATGGCCTCCTCCGCGCGGGCGGTGATCGCATCGTAAAAGGCCTGGATCTCCTGCATCGGAGTGTCCAGCCTCTTGGCATAACGTTCGGCCTCGGTACCCAGACACCAGTCCGAATACTTCTCGAGGTCGGCGAATTCGGTTGGCAGCTTGGGCGACTCGACGGCTGTCACGTCACACCCCCGCAGTCTTGCGTCGGTATTCCTCCACCCACGCCGCGGTCTCGGTGTGCAGATGTCGGATGAGCACTTCCTGGTCACAGAGCAGGAAGCTGTCGAGAACGCGCGATTCGACCATTGTCTGCGTGGCTTCGAGGGTGTTGGCATCCTGCAGCCCGTACTCCTTGAAGGACACCGCGGCCAGTTCCTGCGCAATACGCTCACGAGGCGTTCTCGGCTGCGGAAAGTACACCGTGCCCTCGAAGATGTGCGTGTTGTGCGACGTCGGCCAGTAGTGATAGGTCAGATACCAGCCCTGCCCCCAGAACAGGATCACGAAGTTCGGGAACAACTGGAATGAATCCAGCCCCCACGGATCGCATTTCGCGGGGTTCAGACCCGCCGGCATCTCACCGAGGTCGGGTTGATCCCACGGCCCGAACAGCCCGCTCTGACAGATGTCCTCGATCGGCTTGCGCATCTCGTCGGCCATCTCCCATGCTCGGATACCCGAGGTGCTGACGAGCCGATGCGGACCCTCGATGCGGTAGTGCGGCGCCTCGAAGCCCGCTTCCGCAGCCGCCTTGGAATACGCGGTCGGCGACTGGTTCGCATGCAGGACGGGTGCGTGATAGAACTCCTGAAAGGCGTCCATGTAGAGCTTCCAGTTGGCCTTGACTTCGGAGCGGTAGTAGAACCGCGACGTCATCCGGTCAAATGGATAGCCCTCGAGATTCGTGATCATCGGCCCGAGGAAGTCACGGAGCGACTGCTCCGGTTCTGGCGCGAAGTTCACGAAGATGAAGCCCTCCCACACCTCGCAGTGCACGGGCACCAGGCCGTAGCGGCTCTTGTCGAGGTCGAAGAACTCCCCCTCCTGCTGCACGAACGTGAGATTCCCGTCGAGGTCGTAGCGCCACGCGTGGTACTTACAAGTGAACTGGCGGCACACCCCGCTCGTCTCTTCGAGTGGCATGTCGTTCCACACGAGCTTGTTGCCGCGGTGACGGCAGATGTTGTGATACGCCTTGACATCTCCGTTGGTCGTGCGCACCACGATGATGGAGGTATTGACGACCTTGAGTTCCTTCGTGAAGTAGCTGCCCTTGCGCGGAATCTGTTCGACGCGACCGACGTTCAGCCATGCGCGGCGGAAGACAGCCTTGCGCTCGACTTCGTAGAACTCCGGATCCACCGAGTCCTCGTAGGACACCGGACCGGTACCCAACTGCGGATAGTGCTCTGTCCAACTACCTTCGGGTGGTTTCGGGAATCGCGCCATCGCCTATTCCTGTCGCTTGGGATCGCGGTGCGCCACGCACGCGGGGAGCGCAGAGGTGCACGCGCACGCGACGAGCAATTCTTGTATGCCCTGCAGCGCTGACGCTATATGCTCGCTGCCGCGAATCACAAGTAGTTGATATAGAACGGCACTCCAGGCGGACCCGCTGCGCGTCAAGGCAGTTTGATGGCCGAGGTATACATCTCAATGATCGGCCGGTAGAGGTCGACGTCATCGAGTTCGCTGCCCAGCACGACGGCGTCGCTGGTGGCGACAAGCACCTGAGCGAAGGTCAACGGCGGGATCAGCAGAGTGCCCCCCAGTCGATCCATACCGTCGACGATGAACTTCGCCAGCGCCTCGACCACCTCTTGCCTCTTGGCTGCGACTCGGTTCCGCGCTTCGGGATTGCGTAGCAGGTAGAGCGTGAACTCGTGGCCGAGCGCGGCATGCTCGGCACCGCGGTCGCGGCTCAACTTGCGCCATCGCTTCGCGATCTCCTCGAATTCGCGCGCACCGACCTGCTTCGCCGACGCCATCACCTCGGCGAAGTTGTCGAAATAGCGCCGCCAATACCGGTCACTCACCGCCAGGAAGAGCTCTTCCTTGGTCGCGAAGTGTTTGTAGATGGCGCCCTTGGTGTAGCCGGCCGCACGTGCGATGTCATCGAGACTCGCTGAGGTGAAACCTTTTTCGGCGAACACTTCCTCGGCGGCGTCCAGCAGCAGCGAGCGAGTGTGTTCGACGCGTCGTTCCCGCGTCCACCTCTCCACCATGACGAGAGTCTGCCACAGAATCTGAGAAACCTATTGGAAACTCAGATACTCATTGGTATCTTTTCGGACATGTCCCTACCGCCGAGCCAGGAGACGTCGTGAGCGAATTGTCGAAGAAGTCCGCCGTCACCGAATCGACGAGTCGCACCGCGGTCCTCGGCACGGAGACCGCCGCGATCGTCGAACTCGATCAAGATCTGGGCGACGGTCGGCGCCATGTTCCTGGCGTACACGCTCTATGTGTTCGTTCGGTGGGTCAGCGGGCCCTTCTTCGAGCCGGTGGCGGGAGGTCCGAGCGAGCCGCCGATGTACATGCAGATCCCACTGGTGGCCAACGCCGTCGTGCTCTGGATCGGCCTGCCGTTCGCACTCTGGTTCTTTCTCATCCGGCCCTGGGTGCGGGAGAGGCGGATCACGCTCGACGGCATGCTGCTGGTGTCGATGGGCCTGATGATGTTCCAGGATCCGATGCTGAACTACTACAGCACCTGGTGTACGTACAACGCATGGCTGTGGAACCGGGGTTCCTGGGCGCCGCACATTCCGGGCTGGGTAGCGCACGAGGAACCGGGCCATACCGTGCCCGAACCGCTGCTGACCAATATCCCCGGCTACATGTACGGCGTGCTGCTGATCACCATCGTCGGGTGCTGGGTCATGCGCAGGATCAAGAACCGTTGGCCCTCGATCAGCAATCTGAGGCTGGTCTTGGTCACTTATGCGATCGCCTTCGTGTTCGACTTCGTCATGGAGGCATTGGTCATGCTGCCGATCGGCTTCTACTCCTATCCCGGTGCCATCCAGTCGTTGTCGTTCAACGCCGGCACGTACTACCAATGGCCGATCTATGAGGGCTTGATGTGGGGCGGCGTCCAGGCGGCGCTGTGTTGCCTGCGCTTCTTCACCGATGACCGAGGCCGCACTCTGGTTGAACGCGGACTGGACGGTATCCGCGGCGGTGTCGTCAAACAACAGTTCATTCGCTTCCTGGCGATCTTCGGGGGCGTCAGCGCATGCTTCTTCCTCTTCTACAACGTCCCCGCGACCTGGCTCGGCATGCACGGCGATCCGTGGCCGCAGGATGTGCAGAAGCGCTCGTACTTCAACCCGGGTATCTGTGGCGAGGGGACCGACCGGCCGTGCCCGAATCCTGATCTGCCGCTACCGACCAAGCACTCGGGGTACATCAACCACGACGGTGAACTCGTGTTGCCGGAAGGGGTACAGATCCCGCCGGTGGTGCCGATCCAACGCCCAAATCGCAATGACGGTCAGTAAGTTCCGGCCGATCGCCGAAACGGATTCACCGGCGCCGTTCTACCGCGCGGTCGGTGACGAGGTCGAGATCTTCAGGGCGGCGGCCGGCCGCGGTTCGCCGGTGCTGCTCAAAGGACCCACCGGCTGCGGAAAGACTCGTTTCGTCGAGGCCATGGCGCATGCACTCGGCCGTGAGCTCATCACCGTCGCCGGCCACGAGGACATGACCTCGGCGGATCTGGTCGGCCGCTTCCTGCTCAAGGGTGGCGAAACCGTCTGGGTGGACGGGCCGCTGACACGCGCCGTGCGTGATGGTGCGATGTTCTATCTCGACGAGGTGGTGGAAGCGCGCCAGGACACCACGGTGGTGATCCATCCGCTCGCCGACCACCGCCGCGAGCTCCCGATCGATCGACTCGGCACGACGTTGCCTGCAGCGCAAGGGTTTCAGTTGGTCGTGTCGTACAACCCCGGCTACCAGAGCGTCCTGAAGAACCTCAAGGAGTCGACGCGCCAGCGGTTCATCGCGATCGAACTCGGGTTCCCTCCGGCGGAGATCGAGACCGAGGTGGTCGCGCGCGAAGCCGGAGTCGAGGCTGACACCGCACGTGTTCTCGTCCAGTTGGGCAACGCGATTCGCAACCTCGACGGCTCGCCGCTGCGCGAGGTCGCGTCGACGCGGATGTTGGTGCTTGCGGGCGGACTCGTCGCCGAAGGCCTGAACCTGCGCAGTGCGGTCCAGTCGGCCGTGGTGCAGGTGCTGTCCGACGACGCTGATGTCGTCCGCGCGCTCGGCGAACTCGTCGACGCCGTCCTGCCCAGACGGTGAGCCCATCGCACCCGGAGCGGTTCCGGCTCGTTGCCTCGTTCATCGCGGGCCGTTCGCTGGACATCGCCGAGGCACCCGCCGGCCAGAGCGCGCACACCAACGGTCAGGTCGTCCTGGTCTCTGCGGGCGCACCGGTTGAGCAGCAGCGCCGCGAGATGCTCGTCCAGAGTGCGCTGCTCGGCGCGGGCAGTCTTGATGTGCGCTTACTCAAGAATTTACGAGGCCGACCGTCAGTAGCACGGCGGTATCTGGCCCTGGAAGGACGCCGAGTGCTGCGCGACCTCGCCGGCCGGTTGCCCGCCACCGACCTGAATCTCGAGGAGGAACCCGCCACTGCGACGGCCGACGAGTCGCTCGATCTGGCGCGGACCCGCAGGGACATCGCGGATGCACCGCCGTGGTTCGGCGTGCTCAGACCTGCGCTGCTGTTGGCGTCAACCGGCGATACCGGCTCGCCCGCAAAGGATAAAGACATGCGTCTGGAGTTCACCGTCGTCGAACCCGCCGAGGACGACGAAGACAACGAAGACGACGACCCCGCGCAGAGAAGCAGGATCCTGAAGATTTTCCAGACGCCGGTCGCCACGACGGATGCGGTCGCGAACTTCCTGCGCAAGATCCTCGGCGGCTCGCGGTCGGAGGACAGCGACACCGCAGGCGGCGAAATGCAGATCCGCTCGGTCCGGCGGACACCGTCGGCCGGTCCCAACGCCCGACCGCTACCAACCCGGATCCGCTTCACCGATGACGGCAAGCCCGGCGCGGCAGTGGGTATCGGCGGAGCGCTGCATCCGGAATGGGACGTGTACAACGACGGGTATCGCACCGATTGGTGCCGGGTCATCGACTTTCCGCTGACGGTCGCGGCCGACATGTCTGCCGCCGCCGTGGCGCACGACGATGTGCTGCGGCGGCGCTTGTCTCGCGTCGGTCTCGGTCCCAAGGTCCTGCGCGCCCGCAGCGATGGGGACGAGCTCGACATCGAGGCGCTCATCGATCTGTTCGTCGATCTGCGCTCCGGATACTCGCCGTCCGAACACGTATATCTGGAGCGGCGCAAGCTCTCTCGCGACCTCGGAGTGCTCATCCTGCTCGATGCGTCCGGGTCCGCGACCGACACCGATTCCGAAGGCCTGACCGTCCATGACCACCAGCGCCGAGCGGCGGCGACGCTTGCGGTCACGCTCGAAGAACTCGGCGACCGCGTCGCCGTGTATGCCTTCCGGTCACACGGCCGGCACGCTGTTCATCTGCCTGCGATCAAGACGTTCGGGCAACGTCTGGGCGCCGGCGGAAAGGCCCGGCTCAATCAACTCCAACCGTCGGGCTACACCCGCCTCGGCGCGGGCATCCGCGGCGCGGGCGAGATCCTGAAGAACGATGCGGGCACCCCGAATCGACTGCTGGTCGTCCTTTCGGATGGGTTTCCGTATGACGACGGCTACGAAGGCCGCTACGCGGAAGCCGATGCCAACAAGGCACTTGAAGAGCTCCGCGCGGACGGTGTTGCCTGCCTTTGCCTTTCCATCGGCTCCGAGACCGCCGCCGATGGACTCGAACGCGTCTTCGGTTCCGCCTGCCACGCCAGTGCCGCGACCCTGGCCGAACTGAGTCCGCAGATGGATCGCTTGTTCTTGTCCGCGCTTGCTGAACTGGCCGCGCCCAGTGCGCTCAGCGCGCGGGTAGGCCCAGCACGCGCTGGGCGATGATATTGCGCTGGATCTCTGAGGTGCCACCCGAGATGGTGCCGGCATAGCTACTGATGTACCGGGTGAACCAGCTTCCGGTGAAAAGGTCTGGGCTGTAGGGGTTGTAGCGACCGGTCAACGACGGACTGAGCAGACCGTCGACACCTGCGCCGTCCAGTGCGTGTCGAAGCGCGCTCTGCTCGGCTTCGGACCCGAACAGTTTCAGCACCGACACACCTGGGATGTCTCGCTCACCGCGCGCCGCCTGCCCGAGCGCCGCCGAACCCAACAGGCGCAACGCCTGATAGTCCATCGCCATGGTCGCGTACCGGTCCCGATTCACCTCGCCGACAGGATGATAATCGTGTAGCAGTTGCTCGAGTCGGTTGGCGAAGGCCATCCACATCATGGTCCGCTCGTGACCCAACGACCCGTTGGCGACCTTCCATCCGCCGCCCAGCGGTCCGACGAGATTCTCCGCCGGTACGCGGACGTCGGTGAAGAACACCTCGTTGAAGTCGACATTGTCGCGCTCGTACACCGACGCGAACGGTCGCCGCTCCATCCCTGGCGAGTCGGTCGGGATGATCAGCGCGCTGATGCCTTTGTGTTTCGGTGCGTCGGGGTCGGTGCGCACGAACGTGAGAATGACGTCCGCGTCGTGGGCGCCGGAAGTCCACACCTTCTGTCCATTCACCACGAAGTGGTCGTCCACCAGGTCGGCGCGGGTGCGCAATCCCGCGAGGTCGGATCCCGCGCCGGGTTCGCTCATCCCGAGAGACGCCGACATCTCGGCGCGCAGGATGGGCACTGCCCACCGCAGCTTCTGTTCGTCGGTGCCGAATGACAACAGTGAGGCAGCGATGATGCCCACGCCCTGGGGGTTGAAGGCGTGGTAGATGCGTCGCCGTGAAAGCTCTTCGCGATGGACGAACTGCTCGAGGATCCCGGCGTTGCGCCCGCCGAACTCGGGCGGATTGCCGGGTATCAGCCATCCGTGGTCGAACTGAACCCGCTGCCAGCGTCGCGACCATTCCGGCACGTGCGAGGTCGACCGCGATGGCTCGACCGCCTCGGCCTCACTGGGCAGGTGCTCGTCGAGAAACCTGACGAACTCCGCGCGAAACGCCTCCACCTCGGCGTCGAAGGTGAGCTGCACGAACCAACAGTATCAAGTACTTAACATTTGCGTCGCGGTGCGCTATGACTGGAGGGGATGCTCGATTCAGAGAAGATCCTGATCACCGGAGCGACCGGCAAGATCGCGTTCCCGATCGCCCGGGCGCTGGCGCAGCGCAACGAAGTGTGGGGCGCGGCGCGCTTGAGGAACCCGGCCGATCGCGACAAGCTCACCGCTGCGGGCATCACGCCGGTCGCACTCGACATGAGCATCTGGGGATCTCTCGGCCCTCCCCGACGATTTCACCTATGTGTTCCATGCCGCGGTCGACACCGGCTCCGGCGAATGGGAACAGTGCGTCGACACCAACGCGCAGAAGTCCGGCGATCTGTTGTACCACTGCCGCGCCGCCAAGGGTTTCGTGTTCTGCTCCACGGGCTCGGTGTACGGGTATCAAGGGCGACGGCCGCTGCGGGAGTCCGATCCGCCGGGAGTTCCGCTTCGCGCCAATTACAGCTTCTCCAAGATCGCTGCCGAGGCCGTCTGCTCATGGGTCGCGAAGCAGTACGACATACCGCTCACGATCATCCGCATCTGCTCGACGTATGGGCCGGAGGGCGGCGCACCCGCCGACCGGCTGAACATGATGCTGGCGCACAAGCCCATTCGGCTCTACCCCGATAAACCCAACAACTACAACCCGATCTACGAGGACGACTACGTCGAGCTCGGCATCCGCGCAATGGAGGTCGCGGCGACACCGCCGATCGTGGTGAACTGGGCAGGCAGCGAGACGGTCAGCGTCGAGGACTACTGCACCTACATGGGTGAGCTTGTCGGCGTCGAACCGATCTTCACCTACACCGCCGATGCACATACTCCGTTGTGGCCCGATGTCACGTACATGCACGAGATACTCGGCCGGACCAAGGTGGGTTGGCGCGACGGCCTCCGACGCATGATCGCGGCGCGACATCCCGAAATCGCTCTGCCCGAAGACACGACGCCCTAAGGACATTCGATGCAGCTGCCCGGCACACCGTCAGACGAGATCGACGACGTCCTAGCCACCGGTGATGGCGATATCACCACCCTGTTCGTCTCGATGGCCACCCGGCATCCCGACGGCACCGACGCCGAATATCTGCGTTGGCACACCCTTGATCACCGCCTCGAGCAACACCGGCTGTCGGCCGTACGCGCCTCGCTGCGACTGGTGTCCACACCGGCGTGCCGCGCGGCCCGCGCCGCGAGCCATGACCGCCACGACGCCATCGACCATGTGATGACGTACTTCTTCACCGATCCCGCTGGGATGGACGGCTTTCTCGCACTGGCCAAAGCGCTCATCGGCGGCAATCGGAAACTCCCCCTGCTACCGCCCGTCGAACGAGGTGTGTACGAGGTGAAGCGCAAGTCCGCGGCGCCGCGGGTCAAGGTGGGTGCCGATGTGCTGCCGTGGTGGCCCGTGAAGGGGGTGTACCTGCTGCTCGAAAACGGCGATGCCACTGCGGCCGAGGCGCTACTCGACGTCGAGGGTGTGGTGGGCATCTGGTCAGCGGCGACGTTGGACGTCGACGCGAGACTGGCCAGCGCGAAGCTCGGCCAATCCATCACGTACTGCTTCCTCGACGACGACCCGGTCGCGACTGCGGAGCGACTGAGACCGGTGCTGACCGCACGATGGGCGCACGACGGCGTCGAGCCGCTGCTGGCCGCGCCCTATTACCCCGTCGTGCCGCACGAGTGGGATCGCTATGTGCCATAGGAGGATTTGATGCGGATCGGCCTGATGATCGGCTCCGACAAGGAGCGCTCGCGTGCCGACCGGCTGACAGGGCTTCTCGATGACGGAAAGGCCGCCGAGAGGGACGGTTTCGCGTCGTTCTGGATTCCCCAGGTACCCGGCTATCTCGATGCGATGACGGCGGCCGCACTTCTTGGACACGTCACCGACCGCATCGAGATCGGAACGGCGGTGGTGCCCATTCAGACCCGCCATCCGCTCATCATGGCGCAGCAGGCACTGACGACCGCGGTCGCCTGCTCCGGCCGATTCACGCTCGGTATCGGCCCGTCGCATCACTGGATCATCACTGACCAACTCGGACTGCCCTACGACAAACCGGCACTGCTGGTGCGCGACTACATCGATGTGCTGGACGCGGCCTTCGCCGGGCCCGGCCCCATTGCGGTGGACAACAACAGCTTCCGGGTGCACAGCCCGGTCGACGTCACCGACGGCTTCGGCACGCAGGTGTTGGTGGCCGCACTCGGACCCGCGATGCTGCGCCTTGCAGGCGAGCGCGCAGGCGGAACGATCCTGTGGATGGCCGACGAACGGGCCATCGGTGACTACGTGGTCCCGCGCATCAGCGACGCGGCGGAAGCCGCCGGACGCACCGGAATTCGTGTCGTGGCGGGTGTGCCTGTCGCGCTGTGTTCGAGCAGCGAGACCGACGGCGCCCGCGAGTACGCGAGCGAGGTGCTCGGCCACGCCGACTTCTCCCCCAACTACGTCCGGTTGCTCGAGCACGGCGACGCCGAAGATGTCGGGGACACCATGGCGGCGGGCGACGAGTCGACTGTCCTGCGCCGGCTGCAGAGCTACCGCGACGCCGGCGTCACGGATCTCGCGGTCCGTGTGGTTCCGCTGGGCCAGGATGCGCGCGAGCGCAGCGCGTCACGGCGCCGCACTCAGGAATTCGTCGCGTCGCTGGTGCCCGAATTCGATTCCGGCGCATAGGCGCCCATGAATTCGATGGGGACGCCCCCCATCGTGCAGAAGAACAGCTGGGAACCCGGAAAACCCGTGTCGAACATCGTGACATCCTTCGCGAAGGCACTCGCCTTCTCCATCGCGCCCCCGAAATCGTCGGTCATGAACGACAGGGCAGCGAGCCCCTCGGGGGCGATGTCTCGAAGGTGCTCGGGAACGTCCAGCACTTCGACGAGGCCTGCCTCACCAGCGCCGACGATGGTGACGTCCGCACCGTCGGATGGCGGCCAGCCCAAGGTCTTCTCGAGCACTTCACCGGGCACGTGCAATTCGAACTGGACCTCCATACCGACGACGTCCGTCAGGAAAGCGACGAATGTCTGCGCCGAATGGCTGCGCATGACCACGTGATGCAGTTGAGGTGGCACGTCAAAAACCTCCTACGCGCCGAGCATGACTAGGCCGCCGTCGACGGCCACGAGTTGCCCGGTCATGAAATGTGAAGCCTCACTGCAGAAGAAGACCAGCGCCGGACCCAGGTCCTCGACAGGGTCGCCCAGCGCGCCACCCAGTGGAATGGTCTTCTTGATCTCCGCGTCGATGAACTCTGCGGCCGCGGGGCCCAGGAATTCACGCAACCGGTCGGCACCCGGCGTCTGCACGGCGGGGGCGAGTGCGATCGCCGACACCTTCTCGGCGGCCCACGCCTTGGCGATCGAGCGGGTCCACGCCGACACCGCGCCCTTGGTCGCGGCATAGACCGCCGAAATCGGGCTTCCCATCACGGCCTCCCCCGACCCGAAGTTGATGATCCGCCCGCCGCCGCGTTTGCGCATCACCGCATACGCCGCCTGGTTGGTGAAGATGGTGGCCTTGATATTGGTGTCCATGAGGAAGTCGATCTCGTCACCGGTGATCTGGCCGGGGATGCCCGGCTGCCACATGCCTGCGGCGTGCAGCAGCACATCGAGGCCACCCATCTGTTCCGCGGCCGCGGCCACCATGTCATCGACCGCGGGGGCGTCACGCACGTCGCACTGCATCCACGACACGCCCTCGACGTCAGGCGGGGGCGTCGTGTGAAACGTCGCCACCACGTGCGCTCCCGCGCCGCTGAGCACGTCGACCGCTGCCGCGCCGATACCCGTCGCGCCGCCGGTCACCAGTATTCGTCTGCCATCGAGGGAACCTGTCACCCCTAGATAGTTAGACAAACGTCAACTATATGCAAGCCCCAATCCAACTGTTAGAGTGCCGCTGTGCCCAAGTCCGCCGTTGCCCGTGGCGCTGACAGTGGTCAACGCCGAGCCTCGTTTCAGCGTGCGCGGTCGCACGAGACCAAGCGCGGCCTGGTGCAGGCGGCCATGGCTCTGTGGCGCACCAACGGCTATGCCCAGACCACTGTCGCTGACATCTGCCGGGCCGCGGGCGTCTCCCGTGCACTGTTCTACTTCTATTTCCCCGCCAAAGAGGACGTGTTGTTCGAAGTCGGCCTGTTGTCGACGCGAGCGGCGCAGAAGACGGTCCGGGCGATGCTCGACACCGACTATGAGGTCGAGAACGTGGTCGCCGAGGCATTGCGCAGCCTCGAACGGTCGATGGCCCGCAATCCGCGAGACCTGATCGTCGAGACGATCCTCGAGGGGTACCGGCACGAGCAGCGGATATTGGCCGGCGCCGAACGCAGCGACGCCGACGCCGACATGTTCGGCGACCTGTTCATCAAGGCTCAAGCCGATGGCAAGCTGGCGGCCCACGTGGACGTGGAGCACCTCTCGCATCTGGCGGGGATGCACGTCAGTGAGGGCGTGCGGCATTGGGCGTCAGGCAGTTTCGGCGACCGGAAATTCTCCGAGGTGGTCACCGGCGACATCGCCGCGCTGATCGCCGGATTCAACCTGAAGGGACCGCGATGAAGGCGACGATGATCACCGCACCGGGTGAAACCCGGGTGGTGGACGTGCCGAACCCGACGGTCGGGCCGAATGATGTGCTGGTCAGGATGCGGGCGTGCGGAATATGCGGATCCGACGCCATGTACATCTCGATGGGCGGTGTGCCACCCCGGATGGGACAGACGCCGCTGGGCCACGAGCCCGCGGGTGAAGTGGTCGAGGTCGGCGGGAAGGTCTCCGACATTGCGATCGGCGACCACGTCGTGATCAATCCGTTTGCCGCCCCGAGCGGAATCATCGGCAACGGCGGCGCCGCCGGCGGGTTGTCGGAGTTTCTCCTCATCGAGGACGCCGTTCGCGGAAAGAGCCTCGAAGTCGTGCCCGACCACATCCCCTTCGAGGTGGCCGCGCTCAACGAACCCATGGCCGTGGCCCGGCACGGCATCAACCAGTGCCGGCCGCAACCCTCCGACACGGTGGTCGTATTCGGCGCGGGCCCGATCGGGCTCGGCGCCACCATTGGGTTCAAATCCGTTGGCGTGAGCCATGTCGTGGTCGCCGATCTGATTCCCGCCCGGCTTGAAAAGGCCCTCGCCGTGGGCGCCGACGCCGTCATCAACGTAGCCGATGAGGACGTCGCTCACCGTCTGCTCGAACTACACGGCCCGGGCACGTCGATGTTTCCCGGCAAGGTCGGCACCGATATCTACTTCGACGCCGCGGGCGCGCCGTCGGCGATCACCGCGGCGCTCGGCGCTGCCAAGACCGGTGCCCGACTCTGTGTCGTCGCGGTACACAAGGAGCCCGTACCCGTCGACTTCCTCAACGTCATGGCCAACGAGATCACGATCGTCGGATCCATGGGCTACCCCGACGAGATTTTCGAGATCACCGCCGACCTCGTCGCGAACTGGGAGCGCTACGCCGTGATCGTCAGCCACACCATCCCGTTCACCGACGTCCAGGAGGCCCTGCAAATGGCGTCCACCCCCGGCGCCGCCGACAAGGTTGTTGTCACCTTCAACTGAGAGGAGCGCAGACATGGCGTGGGATTTCGAGACCGACCCCGAGTACCAGAAGGTGCTGGACTGGGCCGACGAGTTCGTCCGCGAAGAGGTCGAGCCACTGGACTTGGCCTTTCCACATCAGCAGTTCGTTCCGTTGGAAGGTAAACGACGCGACGCGATCGACCCGCTCAAGGAGGAGGTGCGGCGGCGGGGGCTGTGGGCCACTCACCTTGGACCCGAGCTCGGCGGGCAGGGTTACGGGCAGCTGAAACTCGCGCTGCTCAACGAGATCCTCGGCCGCTCGCAGTGGGCGCCGATCGTGTTCGGCTGCCAGGCTCCCGACACCGGCAATGCCGAGATCATCGCCCACTACGGCACCGAGGAACAGAAGAAGAAGTACCTGATGCCGCTGCTGGGCGGTGAACTGTTCTCCTGCTACTCGATGACCGAACCCCACGCAGGAGCAGACCCCACCCTGTTCACGACGTCGGCGGTGCGCGACGGCGACGACTGGGTGATCAACGGTCAGAAGTTCTTCTCCTCCAATGCCAGCACGGCCGCGTTCCTGATCGTGATGGTGGTGACGAACCCCGAAGTCAGTGCCTACCAGGGCATGTCGATGTTCCTGGTCCCGACCGACACGCCGGGTGTCAACATCGTTCGCAATATCGGGCTGTACGGCGAGCCCGAGGGCCAGGGCTCGCACGCGCTGATCCACTACGACAACGTCCGGGTGCCCGCCGAGGCGCTGCTGGGCGGGGAGGGCCAGGCGTTCGTCATCGCGCAGACGCGCCTCGGTGGCGGGCGCATCCACCACGCGATGCGCACCATCGGCATGTCGCAGCGCGCACTGGACATGATGTGCGAACGCGCACTGAGTCGCCAGACGCAGGGCAGCCGGCTGTCGGACAAGCAATTCGTGCAGGGCTACATCGCCGACTCGTATGCGCAGTTGCTGCAGTTCCGGCTCATGGTGCTCTACACCGCCTGGGAGATCGACAAGTACAACGACTACAAGAAGGTCCGCAAGGACATCGCCGCGGTGAAGGTCGCCATGCCGACCGTGTTGCACGACATCGCCTGGCGGGCAATGCAAGTACACGGTGCACTCGGCGTCACCAACGAGATGCCGTTCCTGGCGATGGTTACCGGTGCCGCTGTGATGGGGCTCGCCGACGGGCCGACCGAGGTGCACAAGACGACGGTGGCCAAGCAGGTACTGCGCGACTACCAGCCCACCAGCGACACATGGCCCACCGAATGGGAGCCGCGCAAACGCGAAGCGGCACGGGCGAAGTACGCGAGATTCCTCGGGACCGCCATAGAAAATGAGGTGGGGAATCTGTGACCGAAGAAGAGATCGACACCGCGCGGCTCGCCGACTGGATGGACGGCGCGGCACTGCCGGGCAAGGGTGAGCCGCTGGCGGCGAGTTTCCTTTCCGGCGGCACGCAGAACGTCATCTACAAAATCCGCCGTGGCGAGAACGTGTGCGTCCTTCGCATGCCACCCACCGAAGCCCCACCCGACCGGGACAAGGGCATCCTGCGGGAGTGGCGGATCATCGAGGCTCTCGACGGCACCGAGGTGCCGCACACCGCGGCCGTCGGCGTGTGCGCTGACGCCTCCGTTCTCGGGCGTCCGTTCTATCTGATGGGGTTTGTCGACGGCTGGTCACCGATGGATCAGCACGGCAAGTGGCCGGACCCGTTCGACGGCGACATGGCCGCACGCGCCGGGCTGTCATACCAACTCGCAGAAGGCATCGCGCTGCTGTCCAAAGTCGACTGGAAGGCCAAGGGACTGCAAGACCTCGGCCGTCCGGACGGATTCCACGAACGTCAGGTCGACCGATGGACCGCCTTCTTCGAACGGATCAAGGGTCGCGAGATCGACGGCCTCGACGCCGCGACCGATTGGCTACGCACTCACCGTCCGCTCGACTTCGTCCCCGGCCTGATGCACGGCGACTACCAGTTCGCCAACGTGATGTACCGCCACGGCGCCCCGGCGCGGATGGCCGCCATCGTCGACTGGGAAATGGGCACCGTCGGCGATCCGAAACTGGATCTCGGCTGGATGGTGCAGGGTTGGCCGGAGGACACCGACGCTCCGGATTCGTCGGAGATGAGCTACGTCGACATGCGCGGCATGCCTTCCCGTGACGACGTCGTCGAGCACTATGCGGCGGTGTCCGGCCGGCAGGTCGATGACCTCGACTACTACCTCGTGCTGGCCAAATGGAAGCTCGCGATCGTGCTGGAGCAAGGATTCCAGCGCGCCGGCGACAACGAGAAGCTGTTGGCCTACGGGCCCGTCATCACGTCGCTGATGCAGTCGGCGGCCGATCTCGCCGAGAGCAGCGACTACCGGTGAGAGCGGCGGTCTGCCCGGCGTACGGACCGCCGGACGTGGTCCGCATCGAAGAACAGCAGTCGCCGGCGCTCGAGGCGGGACAGGTTCGCGTGCGAGTAGCTGCCGCCGCAGTGAACTTTCCCGACGTGCTCCTGATCGCCAATCAATACCAGAACAGCGTTCCCGCCCCGTTCGTCCCCGGCAGCGAGTTCGCCGGTGTCATCGTCGAAACCAGCCCGGAAGTAACTGGTTTCGCGGTCGGCGACCGCGTGACCGGCACCGGCATGTACGGGGCATTCGCCGAGGAGGTCGCCATTGCGGCCGCCGGGCTCGCACGGATACCCGATGGCGTCGACGACCGCACCGCCGCCGCGTTCGGCGTCGCCTACCGCACGGCGTATCACACGCTGCGCTCGGTGGCGCGCGTGCGATCGGGCGACGAGGTGATCGTGCTCGGTGCCGGCGGCGGCGTTCGGCTTGGCGGCGGTTCAACTCGCGGTGCAACTCGGCGCATCGGTCACCGCTGTCGCATCCTCGGACGAAAAGCTCGACGTGGCAGCGTCATACGGCGCTCGGCACCTGATCAACCACGGGTCCGGCGCGTTGCGCGATGCGTTGCGCGAAGCCTTGCCTGATGGTGCCGACGCGGTCGTCGACCCGGTGGGCGGCCAATTGTCGGAACCCGCACTGCGTTCACTACGGCGAGGTGGACGGTTCGTCACGGTGGGCTTCGCCTCCGGCGACATCCCCCGCATCCCACTGAATCTGGTTCTGGTGAAGGGCATTACGGTGCTTGGATTTCAGTTCCAGGATGTTCCGCCGGACGAATTCTCCCGTAACGAGGACGAATTACGCGACCTTTCGTCAGCGGCCGGGTGCGCCCACACGTGGGGGCGGTCTATCCGCTCGTCCAGACGGTTGCAGGCCCTCGAGCACGTCGCCGACGGGCGCGCCATCGGCAAGATCCTGATCGACCTGACCTGATTTTTTCGCCGAAACTGTATTCCAGCAGCGAAAGTACGAGTGTCGGCCTGCTGGAATACAGTTTCGCGGCAGAGATCTAGCTCGCGGGGACCAGGTCGGCGGCGACGGAGGCCATCATTCCGCAGCGGAACGTCTCACTCTCGGTGACGGCATTCGGCTCCCGGATCGTTGGCCGCCGCCAGCGCACGTGCCTTGAAAGCCCTTGCTGCAGCGCTCAAGTGGTGCGCAGCGGAGTCGACGCTGCCGTCCAGTTCGGCGGGCAGGCGTTCACCCCACAACGTCACCTCGGTGGCACCCTGCTCGAGTGCGTTGCGCACATGGGCGAGGACGCGCGGATCGCGATCGAAGAGGTCGGCCGCGACGGCGACGGTCTGTGGGTGGGGGCGGTCCTCCCACTCCTCCAGCACCGACCCGAGGTCGAGTGTCTGCGCTCCGAGGATGTGCAGCGGCCGCAGATCGTCGTCGCTGCCGATGAGGACGGTGACGTCCCATCCGGCCGTCACCCGGTCGTAGATCCAGCCGCCGGCGTAACGCACCGCGTCGAGCACGGTCGGGGCGACGACGTCGAGTCGGTACCTCACATCGGGCTCCGTGGCGACAAGTCGTGCCCCAGCGACTCCGCGTACCCCTTGAACACCTCGGCCAGCGGGATTGAGGGATCGAGTAGCCATAGGGTCTCCATTCCGTTGATAAAGGCGAGTATCTCGACGGCCTTGTTGGCCGCGTCGATATCTGGGCGATACTGACCGTCGCTCTGGCCCCGTTTGATGAGATCGATGATGATGTTCACCGCTGCGCGGTAGCGGTGATGCAGCCGATCGTGCAACGGCGCGTCGGGTGCGATGTTCTCGACCAACAGCACCGTGAAGGTGCCGACGAGCTCAGGTGCGCGGTCGAACCGCTCGGGCACCCGGCTCAATTCCGTGACCAGATCGCCGGAGCGGTAGTCCGCGTGGATCTCATCGTCGGCGTCGCGGGCGTCGAGGACGGCGTTGAGCAGCTGTTCCTTGGATTCGAAGTGGTGCAACAGCCCGGCCGGCGTCACTCCGGCTTCCTTGGCGATCTGGGCTAATGAGGTGTTGCGCCAGCCGTTGCGCGCCAGCAGCCGCTCAGCCACTGCGAGTATCCGCTGCCTGCGATCCTCGCCTTTGGCGAGCAGGCTCGCATAAGGCCGTGGGGCTGACACGGGGCTCCTTCGTTGAACCAACCTAGTGAACACACAGTAGGTAGGTTTGGCCACCGTGACAAGGTTTTCTGCGATTTGGGCGTGACTGGTCTCGCTACGCGAGACTCAGCACGCCCAAATCGCCAGGTCAGAGGCCGAGCGACTTAGCGATGATCACTTTCATCACCTCGCTGGTCCCGGCGTAGATCCGGGCCACGCGCGCGTCCGTGTACAGGCGCGCGATCGGATACTCCATCATGTAGCCGTATCCGCCGAATAGCTGCAGGCAGCGGTCGACGACGCGCTGCTGCATTTCGGTGCAGAACAGTTTCACCCGGGCGGCATCGGCGGCCGACAACTCACCCTCGACGTGCAGATGCCACCGCACGGTCCAACATCGCCTGGCCGGCCTCGACCTCGGTCGAACAGGACGCCAGTTCGAACTTGGTGTTCTGGAACGACGCGACCGGCGTGCCGAACGCCTTGCGGTTCTTGGTGTAGTCGATTGCCGCGGCGATCGCCGAGCGGGCCTGCGACACCGACCCGACAGCG
Organism: uncultured Actinomycetota bacterium; assembly: GCA_963843135.1. Classification (GTDB taxonomy): domain Bacteria; phylum Actinomycetota; class Actinomycetes; order Mycobacteriales; family Mycobacteriaceae; genus Mycobacterium. The sequence goes on along the minus strand of CAWJJA010000006.1, from coordinate 117,308 downwards.
ACGGTGAGCCGCTCCTGGGGCAGGTTGTGGCCGAGATAGCCGAACGCCTCGCCCTCGTCGCCCAGCACGTTGGCGTTCGGCACGCGCACGTCGACGAAGGACAGCTCGGCGGTGTCCTGGACTTTGCAGCCCATTTTCTCCAGCTCGCGCCCGCGGGTGAACCCGGGCATACCGTCCTCCACGACAAACAGCGTGAGGCCCTTGCGGCGGTTGTCCGGGTCGGTCGCGGTGCGCGCCACCACGATCACCAGGTCGGCCTGCATCCCGCCGGTGATGAACGTCTTGGCGCCGTTGACGATCCAGTCCCCATCCCCTGAGCCGTCGCGCACCGCGGTGGTGCGCATACCCGCCAGATCGGACCCGGTACCGGGTTCGGTCATCGCGACAGCGGTGAGCAGTGTCCCCGCCGCGAGTCCGGGGAACCAGCGCTTGCGTTGCTCTTCGTTCGCGTAGTGCAGGAAATACGGCAGGATCACCTCGAGTTGAGTGCGCACCGTCGACAACGTGACCAGGGCCCGCGCCGCCTCTTCCTGCATGACGACGTTGTAGCGATAATCCGGGGTGCCACCGCCGCCGTACTCCTCACCGATCGCCATTCCGAGCATGCCCAGCGACCCCATGTGCTCGAAGACGTCGCGAGGCATCCGTCCGCCCTTCTCCCACTCGGGGTAGTGCGGAACCACCTCCTTCTCGACGAAGCTGCGGGCAAGTTCGCGAAAGGCTTCGTGGTCTTCGGTGAACAGATCTCTACGCACGCGTCCTCCTTCTGGCGGGTTTGGGCTGGGGCGGCCGTTCAGGCGATGAGTTCTACCAGCGTGGCGTTCGCCGTACCGCCGCCTTCACACATCGTCTGCAGCCCGAAACGAATTCCGTTGTCGCGCATGTGATTGATCATTCGCGTCATCAGGACCGCCCCCGAGGCGCCGAGCGGATGGCCGAGTGCGATGGCGCCGCCGAGCGGGTTGAGCTTCGCCTCGTCGGCGCCCGTTTCGGCCTGCCACGCCAACGGCACCGGTGCGAACGCCTCGTTGACTTCGAAGACCCCGACCTCGCCGAGGGCGACGCCCGCCTTGTGCAGCACCTTCTCGGTGGCGGGGATGGGGCCCGTCAGCATCAACACCGGGTCGGCCCCGGTGACAGCACCGGCGCGATAGCTGACGATCGGCCGCAGCCCCATCGCCACTGCGTTCTCGGCGGTCATCACCAACAACGCGGCGGCACCATCGGAGATCTGCGACGAGTTACCGGCGTGGATGACGCCGTCCTCCTTGAACGCCGGCTTGAGGCCGGCCAGCTTTTCGACCGTGCTCCCCCGCCGAACCCCCTCGTCGGCGACGACGGGCTCGCCGTCGGTGAACACCGGCATGATCTGGGTTTCGAACGCGCCGTTGTCCTGAGCAGCGGCCGCCAGTTCGTGTGAGCGCGCCGAGTACTCGTCGAGCCGGGTCCGCGAGAAGCCCCACTTCTGGGCGATCATCTCGGCGGAGATGCCCTGGTTGAACGAGAAATCGGCATACCGCTCAAGGACTTTCGGGCCGTACGGTATACCGCTGGCCCGCGCCGACCCCAACGGAACCCGACTCATCACCTCGACACCACCTGCGACGACGACGTCCTGTTGACCCGACATCACCGCCTGCACCGCGAAGTCGAGCGCCTGCTGGCTGGAGCCGCACGCACGGTTGACCGTCGTGCCGGGGATGTGCTCGGGCCACCCCGCGGCGAGCACCGAGTACCTGCCGATATTGCTGGACTGGTCACCCACCTGTGAGACGCAGCCCCATACGACGTCGTCGACGATCTCGGGGTCGATTCCCGCGCGCTCCACCAGTGCATTCAGGACGATCGCCGACAGGTCGGCCGCGTGTATATCCGACAGCCCGCCGTTGCGCTTCCCGACAGGGGTGCGCACCGCCTCGACTATTACCGTCTCGCGCATCTTCACTTCTCCGATCTGGGTACTGCCCATTGGCCGGTGAACGCCGCATCGCGCTTCTGTGCGAACGCGGCGTACGCCTCCGTCGAGTCTGCTGTGGCGAAATTACCCGGCTGCGCCCGGGCCTCGTTGGCCAGCGCTTCGCGCAATGTCGCGGTCGCGCCGTCGTTGAGCAGGGCCTTGCTCTGCGCCAACGCGACGGGCGGGCCCGCGGCCAGGCGGCCCGCCAGTTCGGTGACGAACGCGTCGATCTCATCGACCGTCTTGATCCAGGTGACCAGACCCAGCGACCGCGCCTCTTCGGCATCGATCATGTCGGCCAGCAGCACCAATCGCTTGGCCTGCTGCAGACCCACGAGCTTGGGCAACAGCCACGAACCGCCGAGATCGACCGACAGGCCCCGCTTGGAAAAGATCTGGCAGAACCGGGATTCGGGTGTCGCGACGACGAAGTCGCACCCGAGCGCCAGGTTCCAGCCCGCGCCCACGGCCACACCGTTCACTTTCGCGACGGTCGGAACAGTCAGTTCGTGCAGCGCGAGCGCGACTTCGGTGAGCCGACGCAGTTTGTGCCGCGGGTGGATGTCCTCCGGGTTGCCGATGTCCGCACCGGAGCAGAACGCGCCACCCGCACCCGTGATCACCAGTGCTCGCAATGCCGTGTCCCGTGCGGCGTCCCGCAGGGCGTCGGCCAATTCCTCCCACAACTGGGCGTTGAGAGCGTTCTTGCGGTCGGGCCGATTCAGTGTGAGAGTCCGAACGCCCGCGTCGTCTGCGATGAGCAATACCTGTTCTGAGCTCACGACTAGGCCTACCCGATCACGCCGTCAGCACGAAGCCTGACTGAGTTCGTCTACGCTCAGGCCCAATTCGCGCAGGACGGCGTCGGTGTGCTCGCCCAGTCCGGGTACCGCACCCATCGGCTGTTCGAATCCACTGATCACCGGCGGCGGCCGCAGCGCCTGGATGTCGCCCACCGGCGTGCCGACGGTGCGCCAACGATCACGCGCGGTCAACTGGGGATGCACGACCACCTCGCTGGGCAGGTTGTAACGCGAGTTTCCGATACCGGCTGCATCGGCGGTTTTTTGAATGTCGGCGAGATCATGGGAAAGACACCAGGATCCGATGGCCTCGTCCAGGATGACCCGGTGCTCGCAGCGGCCGGGATTGGTGGCGAACCGGGGATCGTCGGCCAGGTCGGGCCGTTCGATGATCTCCCGGGCGACCCGCTGCCACTCGCGATCATTCGTCGTCCCGAGCACCACCGTCTGACCGTCGCGGGTCGGAAACGCGCCGTAGGGCGCTACCGCGGGAGAGCCCACACCCAGGGGCTGCTGGTCGATGCCCGAATGCTGCGTGTATGTGAGCGCGTATCCCATGACATCGGTCATCACGTCGAACAGGCTCAGTTCGACCGACGGCACCGCGACGCCGTCCGGGCGTTTCCCCCGCGCGAACAACAGCGCCAGAATCGAAATCGCGGCGTACAGGCCCGTCGTGAAGTCCGCCATCGCGGGACCGGGCTTGGCGGGCATTCCGGGATAGCCGGTGATGGCGCACGATCCCGATTCCGCTTGCACCAGAAGGTCGTACGCGCGCTTATGGGAGATGGGCCCGCCTGGTCCGTAGCCGTCGATCTCGACGGGAATGACGTTGGGGTGGCGTTGCGTCAAGTCGGCAGCGGCGATACCCATCCGGGCCGTGGATCCAGGCGCGAGGTTGGAGACGAAAGCATCGGCGCGGTCGAGGAGCCGGTGCAGCAACTCCATTCCCTGCGGCGATTTCGTGTTCAGGGTGACCGATTCCTTGCCGCGGTTGCACCACACGAAGTGTGCGGCCAGACCACCCGGCCCGTTGACCACATCGTCGTACGCGCGGGCGAAATCGCCGCCGTTCGGATTCTCCACCTTGATCACCCGCGCACCGAAGTCGGCGAGAACACGGGTACACATGGGGGCGGCGACCGCCTGCTCCATCGCAACGACCGTGACACCGGCAAGAGGTGCCGCAGGTGTCATCACATCACCATGCCGCCGTCGACCGGCAGCACCTGTCCCGTGATGTAGGACGCCGCGTCCGAGGCCATGAACACGAACGCCCCGGCCACCTCCTCCGGAGGGGCCCAGCGTTTCAACGGAATACGGTTCATCATGTTCGCCGCGAACTTCTCATTGGTGCGGATGGTCTCGGTCATCGGCGTCGCCGCAAGTGGCGCAAGAGCATTCACCATGATGTTCTTCGAGGCCAGTTCACGGGCCAACGACTTGGTGAAGCCGATGAGGCCGGCCTTGGCTGCGGAGTAATTGACCTGCCCCAGCGTTCCGGTGAGCCCGGCCGCCGATGTCACGTTGATGATGCGGCCCGTGCCGTCGGTAGGAATGTGCGGCAGCGCCGCCTGCGTGCAGTGAAACGTGCCCATGACATGCACGTCGAACGTCAGCCGGAATGTCTCGTCGGTCAGCTTGCCGAACATCGCAGGGGCCGTGACTCCCGCATTGTTGACAAGGATGTGCAGCGCTCCCCCGCCGAGTCCCGCGGCCTGCGCTGCGGCGTCATCGGCGGCCGTGCGGTCGCCCACGTCGAGCGCGCATGAGTCGGCCTTGCCGCCGTCGGCCCGAATCCGTTCTGCCACTGCCGCGGCCGCGTCCGCACTGATGTCGGTGACGAGCACGGCCGCGCCCGCATCGGCCAGCGCCGCCGCGACCGCCGCCCCGATACCGCCGCCCGCACCCGCACCGGTGACCAGCGCGGTGCGCCCGGTCAGATCGAAGTAGCCGCCCATCAGTAGCTCCTTGGCATTCCGAGAACGTGCTCGCCGAGGAAGTTCAGGATCATCTCCTGACTGACCGGTGCGATCTTCATCAGGCGCGCCTCACGGAAGTAACGCGACACGTGGTACTCCTCGGAGTAGCCCATGCCACCGTGCAATTGCAGTGCCCGGTCCGCGGCGCCGAATCCCGCATCGGCGCAGAGGTATTTCGCCGTATTCGCCTCACGCCCGCACGGCTTCCCGTTGTCGTAGAGCCACGTCGCCTTGCGAAGCACCAATTCGGCGGCATCCAACCGGGCCAGCGAGTCCGCCAGCGGGAACTGCAAACCCTGGTTCATGCCGATCGGCCGGTTGAAGACCACCCGCTCATTGCCGTACTTGACGGCTTTCTCCAACGCCACGCGGCCGATACCCAGGGCCTCGGCGGCGATCAGCATGCGCTCCGGGTTCAGCCCGTCGAGGATGTACTTGAACCCCTTGCCCTCCTCGCCCACCCGGTCCTCGACACCCACGATCAGGTCGTCGATGAACAGTTCGTTGGAGCTCACCGCATTTCGGCCCATCTTGTTGATCGGCCGGATGTCGACGTGGTCGCGGTTGAGGTCGGTGAGGAACAGCGTCATACCGTCGGTCTTCTTGGTGACCTCGTCGTACGGCGTAGTCCGGGTCAGCAGCAGGATCTTTTCCGACTCCAATGCCTTGGAGATCCACACCTTCCGGCCGTTGATCCGATATTTGTCACCTTCACGCTTGGCGAAGGTCGTGATGCGCGAGGTATCCAGTCCGGCACCGGGTTCGGTAACGCCGAAGCATACGTGTAAGTCCCCGTTGACAACTCGGGGCAGTGTTGCGGCCTTGAGTTCCTCGGAACCGTGTTTGACGACAGGCTGCATACCGAATATCGACAGGTGGATGGCGCTGGCACCGTTCATCGCCGCCCCGGAACGCGAGATCTCTTCGAGAAGCAGGGTCGCTTCGGTGATGCCAAGACCGTGGCCGCCGTATTCCTCCGGGATCGTCATCCCCAGCCAGCCGCCCTTGGCGATGGCGTCGTAGAACTCCTGGGGAAACTCGTGCGCCTGGTCCTTCTCCATCCAGTAGTGGTCGTCGAACTTGCCCGCCAACTCGGCGACGGACTTGCGGATCAGTTCCTGATCCTCGGAAAGCTCGAAACTCATGCCGCTGTTCATTCCCGGGTCGCTCAGCTCCTGCCCTCCGGTGGCCACGTGTACTCCTTTGATGCATAGCGATTTCGGCGTGCTCAGTCTCGCTGAGCGTTACCTGGCACGCCGAAATCGCTCAATGACTCAGTCTTTGTTGCCGGTCAATTCCTTGGCGTTGGCCGCGAAGTCTGCGAAGCTGGCGCCGCCGTGTTCATGCTTGCTCAGTGCCTGGATGGAGACATCATGGCCTTCGGCTGCTTTACGCAGCGCGCCGACGGTGGCCTGTTCCTTGCTGATGTGGGTGAACGGGTCGAAGTGATACCAGCGCATGGCGTTCTCGTAGGTCATCTTGTTGATCTCGACGTCGGTGACGTTGTGCTCTTTGAGCACCTCGTCGAGCTGCTCGGGGGCGCCGGGCCACATCGAGTCCGCAGTGCGGGTAGTCGGCTTCCCAGCAGATGTTGTCGATACCGACGTCGTTGCGCAGCTGCACCCCCACGTGATCGGAGATGAAGCAGGTCAGGAAGTGATCGCGGAACACCTCTGAGGGTTTCTGCTTGCCGAAGTCCTGCCCGGTCCACGTCGAGTGCATCTCATAGGTGCGATCAGCGCGCTCCAGGAAGTAGGGAATCCAGCCGGTGCCGCCCTCGGACAGCGCGATCCTCAGGTCGGGATACTCCTTGATCGGGCGGCTCCACAACAGATCCGCGGCGGCCTGCACGATGTTCATCGGCTGCAGGGTGATCATCACATCCATCGGCGCATCCGGGGCCGTGATCGCCAACCGGCCCGAGGACCCGATATGCACGTTGAGCACGGTGTCGGTGTCCACCAGGGCGTCCCACATCGGCTTCCAGTAGTCGAAGTCGTGGAAGCTCGGGTATCCCATCGCCGACGGGTTCTCGGTGAAGGTCAGCGAGTGCACGCCCGCGCTTGGCGTTGCGACGGATCTCCTTGGCGCATGCTTCGGCGTCCCAGATCACCGGCAATGTCATCGGGATGAACCGCGCCGGGTAAGCCCCGCACCACTCCTCGACATGCCAATCGTTGTAGGCCTGCACCAGCGCCAGGGAGAAGTCGTGATCCTCGGTGGCGAACAACCGGCCCGCAAAGCCCGGGAACGAGGGGAAACACATCGAGCCCAGGATGCCGCCGGCGTTCATGTCCTTGACCCGCTCATCGACGTTGAAGCAGCCCGGCCTGATCTCGTCCAGGCCCTGGGGCTCCAGGCCGTACTCCTCCTTGGGCCGCCCGGCCACCGCGTTCAGCGCGACGTTGGGGATCACGATGTCGCGGAACTGCCAGGTGTCGCTGCCGTCGGGGTTGTGCACCAACCGCGGCGCCTCATCCAGATACTTCTTCTGCAGATGATTCTTGAACATGTCCGGTGGTTCGACGATGTGATCATCAACGCTGATCAGGATCATGTCTTCTTTGTTCACGCCTGTTCCCTCCGTCGAAATCCGTGGTTATGCCCACAGTAGTTACCCAGTGATGTTCTCTTACTGAGAAAACTAGCTTCTCTCACGGCGAGAATCAATGTCCGAAAACGCCCGCACGGCCGTCTTACAGCACCGTTGGGTCCCAAGTGGCAGCCCGGTGACCGGCACATCCGATGACCGGGATTGACCATCTGTGAGAAAGGTGGAAATCTGTTGACCAAATATGAGAATCTGATTCTCGTGAACGAGAGGAAGCGCCCGGTGCGTGTGCCCCCGCTACCCGCGGACCAGTGGGATGAGGCTGTCGACAACGCGCTGTCCGGCATGCTGCCCCCCGAGCGCCGTAACCCCGAGGCCGCCGGCAATCTGCTGGCGACTCTCGTCCGCCACCCCAAGCTGACCAAATCCTTCCTGCGCTTCAACAACCACCTCATGTTCAGTTCGCCGCTGCCCGACCGGCTGCGCGAACTCGCGGTGCTGCGAGTCGCGCATCGGCGCAGCTGCGAGTACGAATGGCGCCACCACGTGCGCATGGGCGGTGAAGCGGGACTCAGTGATGAGGTCATCGACGGCGTACAGCGCGGCGAGGCCACAGACGAACTCGACCGTGCCGTGATTGCGTCCGTCGACGAACTCGAGGACAAATCGGAGATCTCCGACGCCACATGGGCGACCCTGTCCGAGCATCTCGACGAGCGCCAACGCATGGATCTCGTCTTCACGATCGGCTGCTATGGCGCACTCGCCATGGCCATTAACACGTTTGGCGTCGAACCCGACCAGGAGAGGTAGACAAATCGTGGCATTTTTCCCTAAGCCGGCAGCAGGTAGCTGGACCGAGAACTGGCCTGAGCTCGGCACAGCGCCGATCAACTACGAAGACTCGATCGACCCCGAGCACTTGCAAGCTCGAGCAGCAGGCGATCTTCAAGAAGACCTGGCTCAAGGTCGGCCGCGTCGAACGACTGCCCAAGAAGGGCAGCTACTTCACCCGCGAGATGCCGTCGGTCGGCCCCGGCACGTCGGTGATCATCGTCAAGGACGTAAAAGACGGAGTCGAGTCCGTCCGCGCTTCCACAACCATGTGCCGGCACCGCGGAAACAAGCTGGTGTGGAGCGACTTCCCGGTGAGGAGGTCTCCGGTGAACCTGCCGTCAGTTCACTTGCAAGTACCACGCGTGGCGTTACGCCTCGAGGGCGACCTAACGTTCGTTCAGCAGGAGGGTGAGTTCTTCGACCTCGACAAGGCGGACTACGGATTCGTTCCTGTGCGCTGCGAGGTGTGGGAAGGCTTCATCTTCATCAACTTCGACAACGACGCCGAACCGCTGGTCGATTACCTCGGCGACTTCGCCAAGGGCCTCGAGGGCTACCCGTTCCACGAGATGACCGAGCACTACAGCTATCGCTCGGAAGTCAACGCGAACTGGAAGTTGTTCATCGACGCGTTTATCGAGTTCTACCACGCGCCGATCCTGCACATGAAGCAGGCGGAGAAGGAGGAGGCCGAGAAGCTGGCCAAGTTCGGCTTCGAGGCGCTGGCCTACGACATCAAGGGCGACCACTCGATGGTGTCGTCGTGGGGCGGGATGAGCCCGCCGAAGGACCTGAACATGGTCAAGCCCATCGAGCGGATCCTGCACAGCGGCCTGTTCGGTCCCTGGGATCGGCCCGACATCAAGGGCATTCTGCCCGATGAACTGCCGCCGGCCATCAACCCCGGCCGCCACAAGTCCTGGGGCACAGACTCGTTCGAGTTCTTCCCCAACTTCACCCTGTTGTTCTGGGCGCCGGGTTGGTACCTCACGTACAACTACTGGCCGACCGCGGTGGACAAGCACATCTTCGAGGCCGACCTCTATTTCGTGCCGCCGAAGAACCTCCGTGAGCGGCTCTCCCAGGAACTCGCCGCCGTGACGTTCAAGGAGTACGCATTCCAGGACGCGAACACGCTGGAGGCCACCCAGACGCAGATCGGCACCCGGGTGGTCACCGAATTCCCGCTGTGCGATCAGGAGATCCTGCTGCGCCACCTGCACCACACCGCGCACAAGTACGTCGATCGCTACAAGGAGTCGCTGGCGAATGGAAACGGTTCGCCCAACGGCGCGGCTCACGCCAAGTCCGAAAAGGATGCTGCAAATGTCTAAGCTTCCAGAGGAATTCGCTGATCTGGAGCGGTTCAGTGACTGGTGCCTGCCCACCGAGGAGGAGCGCTACCAGAAGCGCCTGAACTCGACGATGGCCGAGATGCAGGAGCTGTACGACGCCGGCATGGAGCGGCTCGAGGAGATCATGGTCTACGTGGACGCCCGCTTCCCGCTCGCGGGGATGCCCGACGACGCCAAAGCCCTGGTCCATCTGGGCCAGTCGATCGTCATGGTGAGCTTCCCGATCGAGGTGTGGAAGCAACCGCGCGTTCTCGACAGCGGGGCGTCCTATATCCAGCTGATCAAGGAGCCGGTGGTCTGAGCGTGCTGACCCTCAAAGCAGCGGGTCTACTCGACGTCGACGCCGGCGAGATCGTCCGGCCGGGAATCGTCCGAATCGACGGGGATCGCATCGTCGGCGTCGGGGGCGAAGCTCATCGCGGGATTGTCGGCTCGGCCGACGAAGGCCCCGACGATCAGGTCATCGATCTCGGCGACGCAATCCTGCTTCCCGGCCTGATGGACATGGAGGTCAACCTCCTGATGGGCGGGCGCGGCGAAACCCCCGGCCTGTCCCAGGTGCAGGACGACCCCGCGATCCGGGTGCTGCGCGCCGTCGGCAACGCCAGGCGAACGTTGCGCGCAGGCTTCACGACCGTGCGCAATCTCGGATTGTTCGTCAAGACAGGCGGTTACCTGCTCGACGTCTCGCTCGGCAAGGCCATCGACGCGGGATGGATCGACGGCCCCCGAGTCATCCCCGCCGGGCATGCCATCACGCCGACGGGCGGTCACCTCGACCCCACGATGTTCGCCGCGTTCATGCCGGGTGCACTCGAGTTGACGGTCGAGGAGGGCATCGCCAACGGCGTCGACGAGATCCGCAAGGCGGTGCGCTATCAGATCAAGCACGGCGCCCAGCTGATCAAGGTGTGTGTTTCCGGCGGCGTGATGTCGCTCACCGGCGAAGCTGGTGCGCAACACTATTCGGACGAGGAGCTGCGCGCGATCGTCGACGAGGCCCACCGCCGTGGCATGAAGGTCGCCGCGCACACCCACGGCGCGGAAGCGGTCAAGCACGCCGTGGCATGCGGAATCGACTGCATCGAACACGGCTTCCTGATGGACGACGAGGCCATCCAGATGCTGGTGGACAACGACCGGTTCCTGGTGACCACGCGTCGGCTCGCCGAGGCGATGGACGTATCGAAAGCTCCGAAAGAGCTGCAGGACAAGGCCGCCGAGATGTTCCCCAAAGCCCGCACGTCGATCAAGGCGGCGTACGAGGCCGGGGTGAAGATCGCCGTCGGGACCGACGCCCCGGCGATCCCGCACGGCCGAAACGCCGACGAACTCGTCACGCTCGTCGACTGGGGCATGCCGGCTGATGCGGTGCTCCGCGCGGCTACCGTCGTCGCCGCCGACCTGATCGACAAACCGGACCTCGGCCGCATCGCCGAGGGGTACCTCGCGGACATCATCGCCGTGCCAGGAGATCCGCTGGCCGATATCACCGTTACACGAGACGTCAGCTTTGTAATGAAGGGCGGTAAGGTCTACCGACATGACGCAGTCACGAATTGAGGATCTGGTCGAGATCCAGCAGCTGCTCGCCAAGTACGCGGTCACGATCACGCAGGGCGACGTCGAAGGACTCGTCACCGTGTTCACCCCGGACGGTACGTACAGCGCGTTCGGCGACACCTACACACTCAACCGGTTTCCCGTCCTTGTCGATGCGGCTCCCAAGGGTCTCTTCATGACCGGGACCGCACTCGTCGACCTCGTCGAGGGCGCAGACACTGCCACCGGAACACAGCCGTTGTGCTTCATCGAGCACTCCAAACACGACATGCGTATCGGCTACTACAAAGACACCTACCTGCGCACCGATGATGGGTGGCGGCTGAAGACCCGCGCCATGACGTTCATCCGACGCAGCGGCGAGCACGATTCCGGCCGCCCGCACGCGATCGGCCGTCCGGAGGCCGATGTCGCCGCCGGGGCGGCTCCGGAGGCGGGATGACCAGCGACCTGGCGGCCGGCACCGAATTCGAAACCGTCGCCGAGTTCCGGTCGCAGTTGGTCTCCTGGCTGGACAGCCACGACCTGACCCCGCCGCCGGGCGACCACTCGCTCGACGCGCATCAGACGCAACATGCCCGAGTGCTCGAGGAGCTCTACGACGCGGGCTGGATGCGCTGGGGCTGGCCCGAATCCGCTGGCGGTCTCGGCGGGCCGATGATCCTGCGCGCAATCGTCGGCGAGGAGGTCGTCGGCCGACGTCTCGATGACCCAGGGCCGTACTCGATGCTCGAAGTGCTGACCCCGACGATGATCGACTACGCGCGCCCCGAACTCGCCGCCGAGATGGTGCCGCGCCTGCTGTCGGGCCAGGAGACGTGGTGCCAGGGCTTCTCCGAGCCAGGCTCGGGCAGTGACCTCGCATCGTTGAGCACGCGGGCCGAACAGCGTGGCGACGTGTGGGTGATCAACGGCCAGAAGGTGTGGACCAGCTTCGCGCAGTACGCCAAACGTTGCGTCCTACTCACCCGGACAGGCCCGGGGCATGCGGGTATCACCGCATTCTTCGTCGACATGGACAGTCCGGGCGTCGACGTGCGTCCGCTGCGCACGATGCACGGCGTCGACGAGTTCTGCGAGGTCTACTTCGACGATGTGGAGGTCCCCGCCGATCGCATGCTCGGAAACCCCGGCGACGGCTGGCAACTGGCGATGGACCTGCTGCCATACGAGCGTTCGACGTGTTTCTGGCAGCGCATCGCCTACCTGTATTCACGGTTCGACGCGCTCATCGGCGACGTCAAGAACCTTGGCCAGGCGGCTGATTCGGACCTCGGCGACACGTACCTGGCACTGCACACATTGCGCTGCCGGTCCCGGGCCACCCAGCTTCGGCTGGCCGACGGCAACAAGCTGGGCGCGGAGACGTCCATCGACAAGGTGTTGTTGGCCGGCGCCGAACAGCAGCTCTACGACACCGCGCTCGAACTTCTGCCCGGTGTCATCGAGCTCGACGACACCCAATGGCGTACCGAATACCTGTATTCCCGGGCGGCCACCATCTACGGCGGCACCGCCGAGGTGCAGCGCAATATCATCGCCCGCCGACTCCTCGATCTCGGGAAGGAGTGACCATGGCTGGACAATCAGGTGCGGAATGGGACGCGGAATCTCTCGAATTGCTCGAAGACGGCCTCCGCAAGACGATGCTGTCGACCTCCGGTGCCGAACTGGACACGGCGCTCGCCGAGCTGGGCTGGGCCGAGATGCTGTCCGACATGTCGGAGGTCGCGATACCGCTGGTGTTCCGGCTGCTGGGCGAAACGGGTTCGCACGCTTCGGTTCTCAACGACGTGGTGCTCCTGGCCTCCAGTCCGGACGAAGGTGCGACGCCGGCGCTGCCCTACGCAGGCGGCGGGTGGGTGGTCTGGGACTACGCTGCGGCAGACGAAAGCTCGGCGCTGGGCGGACTGCCGCTGCGCCGGGTCGACGAGGGCGGTCATCCGCGGTTGCCCGACGCCCGCCGCGCGGTTGGCTGGTGGTTGGTGGGTTCGGCTCGGGCCATGCTGTCGCTGGCCCGCCAGCACGCGCTGGACCGGGTCCAGTTCGGCCGGCCGATCGCGTCCTTCCAGGCGATCCGGCACCGCCTGGCCGAAACGCTGGTGGCGATCGAAGGGGCGGAGGCGACGCTGACCCTGCCCGGCGACGACAACCCTGACCTGACCGCACTGCTGGCGAAGGCTGCCGCGGGCAAGGCCGCGCTCACCGCGGCCAGACACTGCCAGCAGGTGCTGGCGGGTATCGGCTTCACCGCCGAACACGAACTGCACCACCATATTGAGCGCGCCTTGGTCCTCGACGGGTTGCTGGGTAGCTCAAAAGAACTCACGCGCAGGGCCGGGGCAGGGCTGCGCGCCCGCGGCTCGGTCCCCCGCCTCGCCCACCTCTAGCCCCCCTTTTGGCGACCGTGCGTGTCTGCCCCCTGACACGCTGGATTTCAGCAGCACTTTGCGCACGCTCGCGTAAGCGCGGGTGCGCACAATCGCGTGTTCATCCACAGCCTGTCGATTCCCGACTCAGCAGGCCACCTGTCGCGCCTGACGATTGCCGTCATGGACGCAACGCTGAAGCAACTGTTCGATCATCAGGGTGGAGTCGCGACAAGCGGTCAAATCCTGAGCGCAACAACGAGGTACGAGTTCGAGTCAGTACTGCAAACGAAAGTGCTCGAACGGATCTGGCATGGCATCTACTGCATCGGTGAGCCCACGGACGAACTACGACTTCGGGGCCTTGATCTCTCTTCCGGCACCACCGTCGCGATCTGCCTGGCAACCGCCGCAGCACGCTTCGGTTTCGACACCGAAGAGCCAGCCGACCTCCATGTGCTCAATCCGCCGAGGCATCAGCTGCGTCCAGCCGACGGGCTGGTCGTGCACCGCCGCGACGGTGCACCACTGGTCATCGTCGACGGACGACCCGCGACGTCGCCGGCGTGGACAGCGATCGAAGTAGCCAGGGGACTGCGACGTCCGAGGGCCCTGGCCACGCTCGACGCCGCGCTACGCTCCGGGATTTGCAGCCGCAGTGATATGTGGCGTGCCGCAAAGCAACAAGCAGGCCGCCGAGGGATCGTCGCCGTTCGCGATCTGTTGCCGTTGGCTGATCGACGGGCGGAATCGCCGATGGAGAGCGAGGTGCGGTTGGCCATGATCGACGGCGGCCTGCCGGCTCCTGAACTGCAGTACGACGTCGTTGACGGCAACCGCGATCTTCGTCGCCTCGACTTCGCGTGGCCGCGCTATCGCGTTGCAGTCGAGTACGACGGACTCGACTGGCACAGCGATCCGGACGCCATGCGAAAGGACCGGAAGCGCCAAGCAGCCCTGGCCGACATCGGCTGGGTCGTCATATCCGTCGTGTTCGAAGATGTCCGGCACCGGGCCTGGGACTTCGTTGCGCGGGTAAAACAGCAATTCGGTCGCACTCAAGCGGCCTGAGCGTGCGCGAAATTGTGCAGTTTCGCTGCGTGTCGGGGTGCAGACACGCACTCTCGCGCAGAAATTTGTCAGGCGCTACTTGATGTTGGCCTTCATCTCGTCGAGATTCACCAGCACCGGCCACCCGGTCACACTCAGCGCGTTGCCGTGGCCAGTCTGATGGATGTCGAACACCGATTGGATGGCGGCATAGAAGCCCTGGACGTCCAGGGTCTGGTTGACGGCCCGTTTGGCCTGGCGCAGAGCGAAAGTCGGCATCTTGGCGATCTGCTCGGCCAGCGCCCTGGTCTCGCTGTCGAGTTCCTCGCGCGGCACCACCCGGTTCACCATTCCGGTGCTGGCGACCTCTTCGGCCGTCATCGCGCGACCCGTGAAGAGAATCTCCTTGGCTTTGCGTGGACCCAATTCCCAGGTGTGGCCGTGGTATTCGACACCGCCGATTCCCATCAGCACCACCGGATCGGAGAACAGCGCATCGTCTGCGGCCAGGATGAGGTCGCACGGCCAGCACAGCAGCAGGCCGCCTGAGATGCAGCGACCCTGTACGGCGGCGATCGAGGGCTTGGGCACGTTGCGCCACTTCAGCGTGTACTCGAGATAGCGCCGGTGCTCGTGGCCGATGATGAACTCCAGCGTGATCTTGTCGGGGACCGGTCCGCCGCCGCGCAGGTCATGTCCGGCCGAGAAGTGTTTCCCGTTGGCGCGCAGGATGATCACCGCAACATCGGTGTCCTCGGCGGCGCGGGTCCAGGCGGCGTCCAACTCGTCGAGAAACTCGATGTTCTGCGCGTTGGCGGCCTCGGGCCGGTTGAGCGTGATGGTGGCGATCTTGTCGGCGACTTCGTATTCGATGTACACGTCAGTTCCTAATATCGGGGTAGGCCCAGCAGACGCTGGGCGATGATGTTGCGTTGAATCTCGGATGTGCCGCCTGCGATGGTGCCGCCGAACGTTCGCACGTAACGCTCGAACCAGGCGCTCCGGTAGAGGTCCAGGTGGAGCGCGCTGTACGGCCCGGAGAAGCCCGGCGAGGCGAGGGCGTCGGCGCCCGCGGCGGCCAGCGCGTACTCGGATGCAGCCTGCGAAGCTTCGGAGCCGAACAGCTTGAGGACGGAGAGTGCGGCAGCGTCTTCGTCGCCGCGCTCGGCGCGCGCCACAGCCACCGAGCCGAGTAGGCGAAGAGCCTGGTTGTCCATGACCAGCGTGGCGTATCGATCCCGGTCCAGTGAACTGGACGGACGGATGTCCTCGACGAGTTCTTCCAACCGGTCGGCGTAGCTGAGCCACAACATGTTCCGCTCGTGGCCCAGTGACCCGCTGGCCACCTGCCAACCTCCGTTCAGCGGACCGATGAGGTTCTCGGCGGGCACCCGGACGTCGTTGAAAAAGACCTCGTTGAAGTCAACGTCGCCCTCGTCGCACGCCGAAGCGAACGGCCGCCGCACCACGCCGGGTAGATCTGTCGGGATCATCAGCACGCTGATGCCCTTGTGCTTGGCGGCATTTGGATCAGTGCGAACAAATGTCAACAGCACGTCGGCGTCGTGGGCACCCGACGTCCACACCTTCTGCCCGTTCACGACGAACTCGTCGCCATCGGCGACGGCGCGGGTGCGTAGTGAAGCGAGGTCGGATCCGGCGCCCGGTTCACTCATTCCCAGGGACGCGGTCATCTCGGCGCGCAGGATCGGGACCGCCCAACGCCGCTGCTGCTCGGGCGTGCCGAACGAGATCAGCGACGCAGAAATGATGCCCACTCCCTGCGGATTGAAAGTGAGGTAGCACCGCCGCCGGGTCAGTTCCTCCTGGTGAACGTACTGCTGCAGGATCGTGGCGTTTCGGCCTCCGAACTCGGGTGGATAGCCCGGCAGCAGCCAGCCGTTGTCGAACATGAGCCGCTGCCAACGTCGGGCCCAGTCCGGGACGTGGCTGCTGGATCCCGAACGTTCGAGCGCCTCCGCGTCGTCAGGCAGATGTTGGTCGAGAAATGCGACGAACTCCGCACGGAATGCCTCGACGTCGGCGTCGAAGGTCAGCTGCACAGCGCTCCCACCGGATCAAAATTTTGGTAAGACTACTGTTACCAGTAAAAGGAGAATACTATTCTCCAGGTGAGAAAGTTACAATCTCTGACACGTTGGCCGCGAGGGGGTCGAGGACCGCAATGGCAAGGCGTTCTCCGGTACAGTCAGTCCATGTTCTCCCTAATCGGGCAGCGTCCGAGCCGCCGGTGACGATCCCCAGCGAAGAGCCCGCCTGGAAGCAGCGCGCGGTCGAACGATCGATCAAAACCGCGAAGCTCCGGGCCGCTCAACGCGTTCAGCGATTCCTCGACGCGGCACAGGCGATCATCATCGAAAAGGGCAGCACCGACTTCACCGTACAAGAGGTGGTCGACCGCTCACGTCAGTCTCTACGCAGCTTCTACCTGCAGTTCGACGGTAAACACGAGTTGCTGCTGGCGTTGTTCGAAGACGCCCTCTCCCGATCCGCCGATCAGATTCGCGCGGCCACCAGCACCCCGGATGAGCCGATTGAGCGGCTGAAGGTCGCGATCCAGCTGCTGTTCGAGTCGTCGCGCCCGGACCCCACGGCACAACGGCCACTGTTCACCGACTTCGCTCCCCGCCTTCTGGTGTCGCATCCGTCTGAGGTCAAGATCGCTCACGCACCGCTACTCGCGCTGCTGACCGAACTCATGGAAGAGGCCAGCGCCGCAGGTCAGCTGCGTGCCGACATCAACCCGAAGCGGATGGCGGCCATGACGATGCAGACCGTGATGTTCAATGCGGCGCAGTCCGCCGGCGAGGAAACCGACGACGTGGCGACGCGTCCCATCACGGCCGAGGAACTCTGGGACTTCTGCGCCCACGGATTCGCGGCCGACTAGCCTCAAACTGCGCCGAGAATTGCGTTCTCGGCGCAGAGAATCTGACTTACACTGGGCGAGTGCCCGATCTCTGGACTGATTTGCTCGGATGCCTGGACATCGCCGCGTCGGCGGCGGACAACGACGGAACAACAGAATTCGAGGGCCGGAACCAGCAGTTGGAATACCACCGGGTGTTCGGTGGCCAACTACTGGGCCAATTCCTCCGGATCGCATCGCTGACCTGCCCGGACAAGGCGGTCAAGTCGCAGCACGCGGTGTTCACGCGGGAGGGCCGGGCCGACGAACCCGTGCGTTACCAGGCGATTTGTGCCCATGAGGGGCGGTCCTTCGCCGCGGTCACCATCACCGCCACGCAGAGTCGCGGCGTCATCGCCACCGCGACGATCAGCATGCACGGGGCCGAAGACGGCCCCCTGCACCAGGAGATCGAGGCTGTCGGCCCGGTGCTCGGCCCGGAACACGGGATTGCCCTCGATCTGATCCCGTGGGAGACGCGTGCAGCCGTCGACCTCAACGCGACGACTGCGGGTCCCCCGCAGTTCGAGTTCTGGATGCGCACCCCTGCGGTCGATCCCGAACTGGCCCCGGCGCTTACCGCCTACGCCACGGACCTGACGTTGATCGGTACTGCGCTGCGTCCGATCGACGGCGCAGGTCAGCGCGGCAACGGCACGACGTTCACCTCCGCAGTCACGTCGCACACACTGTGGTTTCACCGGCCCTTCCGCACCGACGACTGGTTGCTGTTGCGCCAGCACAGCCCGGTGCTGGCGCACGGTAGATGCTTCGGCCGCGGCGACGTGCTCACCGCGGACGGCGTCCTGGTCGCGTCCTACGGCCAGGAGGCTCTTCTCCGCTTCGCGGAACCAAGGTGAGAAGCCGATTCTTTTAAGCGGAGAGTATAAATTGCCCGAAACGAGTCTCTGGTTGACACCATTGTGGGGCCGATGCCAGAGTTGTGAGACAAAATGCAGCCATTTGTCTTATACCACCCTGGTCCAGCGAGAGGCGACCTGTGACGATCAGTGCTGAAAACTCCGACGTGCAGGATGCCGCGAGAGCGGACGAGTTGTACTACGACCCATACAGCGTCGAACTCAACATGAACCCGTATCCGATGTTCGCCCGCCTTCGCGAAGAAGCACCGCTGTACTACAACGACAAGCACGACTTCTATGCGCTCAGCCGCTACGACGACGTCAACAAGGCAGTGATCGACCACGAAACGTTCATCTCCGGTCGCGGTGCACTGCTCGAGATCATCAAGTCGGGCATGGAAATCCCCTCCGGCACACTGATTTTCGAGGATCCGCCGATCCACAACATTCACCGCAATCTCCTCTCGCGGGTGTTCACGCCCCGCAAGGTGCTGGCCTTGGAACCACAGATCCGCGAGTTCACCGCTCGATGCCTAGACCCATTGGCGGGTACCGGCCGATTCGATTTCGTCAACGACCTAGGCGAACAGATGCCGATGCGGGTGATCGGGATGCTGCTCGGTATTCCGGAAGAACATCAACGCCGGGTGGCTGACCACGGAGAGGCCACCTTGGAGGGCAAGCAAGTCGACCTGCTGGCCTCCGGAGAGGTGTTCGCCGAGTTCATCGACTACCGCATCGAGCACCCATCCGACGACATCATGACCGACCTGCTCAACGCGGAGTTCACCGACGAGACCGGCACCGTGCGGCGGTTGAGTCGTGAGGAATTGCTGATGTACCTCATTGTCGTCGCCACGGCAGGCGCGGAGACGACCACCCGACTCATCGGCTGGGCGGGCAAGACACTGGCCGAGCACCCCGATCAGCGACGGGAACTCGCGGAGAACCCCACCCTGATCCCGCAGGCGATCGAGGAGATCCTGCGCTGGGAACCGCCCGCGCTGCAGATCGCCCGGTACGTCACCCGCGATGTCGAGTACTACGACCAGACCGTTCCCGAAGGTTCCGCGATGCTGATGCTCGTCGGTTCCGCCAATCGCGACCACCGCCGCTTCCCACCGAGCGGCGATGTTTTCGATATCCACCGAGAGCAGCACTCGCACATGACATTCGGTGCGGGAACGCATTTCTGCATGGGTAATGCGCTCGCGCGACTGGAGGGCCGTATCGCGCTCGAGGAGATACTGGCGAGGTTCCCGACGTGGGAGGTCGACTGGCCGAACGCGCATCCGTCTCAGACCACGGCGGTCCGCGGCTGGGAATCCATGCCCACCTTCGTTACTCAAGCTTGACCGCCGATCCGATAAAACCACTACCAACGACAAAGGACCGAAAAGACATGGCAGGACGTGTAGAAGGCAAGGTTGCGTTCATCACCGGTGCGGCGCGCGGACAGGGCCGCGCGCATGCGGTGCGGATGGCGCAGGAGGGCGCCGACATCATCGCCGTCGACATCTGCAAGAAGATCGACACCGTCGACCTGATCGCCGCATCCACACCCGAAGATCTGGCCGAGACCGCGGATCTGGTGAAAGGCCACAACCGTCGCATCTACACCGCAGAGGTCGACGTCCGCGATTACGACGCGCTGAAGGCCGCACTCGACGCGGGTGTCGAGCAGATGGGACGGCTGGATATCATCGTCGCCAACGCCGGCATCGGCAACGGTGGCCAGACGCTGGACAAAACCAGCGAGACCGACTGGACCGCGATGATCGACATCAACCTCGGCGGCGTGTGGAAGACCGTCAAAGCCGGTGTGCCGCACATCCTCGAAGGCGGCCGCGGCGGCTCGATCATCCTGACCAGTTCGGTCGGCGGCCTGAAGGCCTACCCACACACCGGCCATTACGTCGCCGCCAAACACGGTGTGGTGGGCCTTATGCGGACCTTCGCCGTCGAACTCGGCGCGCAGAACATCCGCGTCAACTCGGTGCACCCGACCAACGTGAACACACCATTGTTCATGAACGACGGCACGATGAGGCTGTTCCGTCCCGATCTGGAGAACCCGGGCCCGGACGATATGAAGGTCGTCGGACAGATGATGCATACGCTGCCGATCGGCTGGGTCGAGCCCGAGGACATCGCCAATGCCGTGCTGTTCCTCGCATCCGACGAGGCGCGCTACGTCACCGGCGTGACCCTTCCGGTCGACGGCGGCAGCTGCCTGAAATAGCAACGACGCCGTTCCTGCTCAGCGCAAGGCGCCGTTCAGAATCGCGTCGAGAAGGCCTTCGAACTCCGTTGCCGGCTGGTCGTTCGGAGGCGTGCCATTCAACACGCGAAGCAGCAGGATGCCTATTAGGGCATCGGCGATCGCATCGAGATCGGCGTCGGCGTGCAGGTGCCCACCTTCGACCGCTCGACGCAAGCGGGCTGTGACACCGGCGTGCTGCGGCACGCTCAATTGTTGGTAGAGCGCTACGTTGTCGGCTGGGCTGGCAGCCGCCGCGGCGATGAGCGCGCGTATCAGCGCGGCGCTGGCGGGGTCGGCGATGAATTCAGAATGCTCGACGAGCCACGATCGCAGATCGGCTCTCAGATCGGTGCTCTCGGGAATTTCGAATGAGCCCGAGCGCCCGTAGGCGTCGAGGACCACCTCTGCGACCAGGGGTGCCTTCGACGGCCAACGCCTGTACAGGGTCTTCTTCCCGACTTGCGCATGGGAGGCCACGCTCTCCATCGACAACTCGGCATAGCTTCGGGTAGCAAGAAGCTCTCGGGTGGCCTCGAGAATTGCTCTGTGCAGCTCCGCGTCTCGCGGCCGACCGCCTCGTGCCTCGGGCATGGGGCGAGCTTAAAGCAGCTTGGCTCTTCCAATCGGCAGCCATCGCACGGTACGGTACTTCCAGTAACGACACGGTGCGTGTCGTTACTGAGCCGAAGCGGACCAGGTTGACGAGAGGACTTGCGGGTGAGCGCCCTGCCGTTGTCAGTGCCCAAGAGTTGGGACGACATCACACCTGAGTGGATGTCGTCCGCCCTGGCCGAGGACCACCCGGGCGCCACGGTCGACGGTGTCACCGTCGTGCTGCGCGATGACGGCACCAACCGCCGCGCCCGATTGAGACTGACCTACTCGGAGGGCTCGGGGCCGACAACTGTATTCGCCAAGGCCGTCGACCCTGATCACGCCGATCTCGTTGAACTCACCAGTGGGCTATTTCACGAACCGCGACTATTCAACTCAAAAGTCGCTCTGCCACTTGATCATCCCAAGGTTTATACCGCGATCATCGACGAAGAGGGCCGAGACTTCATGATGATCATGGAGGACGTCGTGGCCCGCGGCGCGGACCCGCGCGATTCCACCCGGCCCCTCTCGGTCGAGCAGACCGCCAACGGTGTGCGCAGTCTAGCCAGGATGCACAGCCAATTCTGGGGCAACCGCGTCACATCCAACCCGATGCTGACTTGGTTGGAGCCGTTCGTCGCATTCGAAGGCATGCAGTACGCCCCGATCGACATCGCTTACGAGCGGCTCGGCGACACCGTGCCGCCGCAGATACCAGCACTCAGCGGAACCGATCTCTTCGTCGACATCTGGGCCCGCTACATCGGCACGCTGACGACGACGGCGCCGACCCTGCTGCACGGGGACCCCCACATCGGCAACACCTATGTACTTCCCGATGACGAGGTCGGATTCCTGGACTGGCAGATGGCCCGACGCGGCAACTGGTCCCTCGACCTCGGGTACTTCCTGCAGGGCGCGGTGACGATCGAGGACCGCAGGCGCAGCGAGCGGGATCTACTCGATCAGTACCGCGGCGCACTCGAGTTGCCCGCCGCCGAGATTCCCAGCGCCGACGAGGTCTGGTTGCGCTACCGAGCATCCGTCGCGCATGGGCTGGCGATTTGGATGGCCACCGCGTCCGGCGGCGACGCCTGGCAGAGCCAGGAAATATCCGTCACGCTGGCGCAGCGGTACTCCTCGGCGTTCGTCGATTTGGAGACCCGCGCCGCACTCGACGCCATCGGCGCATAGCCATTTGGGGAAAGCGCTCGATTTCGGGTATAGGGGTGCTTGCATAGAAGCGGGCTATGGCGGGGGTGGGATATGAAGCGTCTCAACGGCATGGACGCGATGCTGTTGTACAGCGAGACGCCGAATCTGCACACCCACACGTTGAAGGTGGCGATCGTCCACGCCGCAGACTACGACGGCAAGTTCACCTTCGACGTGTTCCGTGAGACCGTCGCGCGACGGCTGCACCTTCTTGATCCGCTGCGGTACCGGCTCATCGACATCCCGTGGAAGTTGCACCACCCGATGTGGATGGAGGACTGCCCGGTCGACCTCGACTATCACCTGCGCCGCGTGCAGGTGCCCGCGCCTGGCGGCCGTCGCGAACTCGACGAGGTGATCGGCCGAATCGCGAGCACACCGCTGGACCGCGGCCGCCCGCTGTGGGAATTCCATTTCGCGGAGGGCATGGCCGACGATCGCTTCGCGCTCATCGGCAAGGTGCACCACACACTGGCCGACGGGGTCGCCTCGGCCAATCTGCTCGCCCGTCTCATGGACCTGTCGGGCTTGGCGCAGGACGAACACGGGGGGTACGTCACGTGCGACCCGCCCTCAAAGCCGGCGCTGCTCTGGGAGGCGCAGCTTGACCACTTCCATCAAATGGCGGCATTGCCGGGCCTGATGCGAGATGCCGCCCAGGGCATCTCGCGGCTGCGGCAACGCTCTAAGGAGCGCAGCGAACAGCCGGAACTCGCCAAGATGTTCAAGACGCCGCCGACCTTTCTCAACCACGTGGTGTCGCCGGTGCGAACGTTCGCAACAGCGTCGCTGTCGCTGGCCGAGGTCAAAGAGACCGCCAAGGACCTCGGCGTCACGTTCAACGACATCATCCTGTCGACGGCTGCCGGCGGGCTGCGAGAACTTCTGCTGCGCTACGACGGGCGAGCCGACCGGCCGCTGATGGCGTCGGTACCGGTCAGTACGGACCGGTCAGCGGATCGCGTCACCGGCAACGAAATCGGCGGATTGTCGGTATCGCTTCCCGTCCACATCGACAGCCCGCTCGAGCGGGTGCGGCTGACATCGCTGGCGGCGTCACGCGCCAAGGAGGACTACGAGTTGATGGGCCCCGAGCTTCAGGGCCGGATGATGGAGTATCTGCCCCCGCCGGTGGCGCCCTCGCTGTTCCGGTGGCAATCAAAGCGGGCCACGCACAACAGGTTGATGAACGTCGCCATCTCCAACGTTCCCGGTCCGCGCGAGCATGGCCACATCGGCGGCGCACCGGTCAGTGAAATCTACTCGATCGGGGTGCTCTCAGCCGGCAGCGCGTTCAACATGACCGTCTGGAGCTACGTCGACCAGGTGGACATCTCGATACTGTCCGACGACCAGACCTTCTACGACATCCACGAGGCAACCGACGCGATGATCCACGGCTTGACCGAGATCCGTGCGGCCGCCGGGCTACCGCCGCTGAGCACGGTCGACTCCGCGATGGCGCCCGCCCCCGCGGCCGGCTAGGTCACGGGCTGCGCAGTTCGTTGCGCAGAATCTTGCCGGTGCTTCCGCGGGGCAACTCGTCGAGCACCGTGATTTCGCGCGGCACTTTGTAATTCGCGAGATTGTCACGCACGTGTTGTTTGAGCGCATCCGGTGAAGCCGACGCGCCCGCCTCGAGTACAACGAACGCGACGAGCCGTTGACCGTACTGCTCGTCGTCGACTCCGAGTACCGTTGCCTCTGCCACCTCCTCGTGCGCGGCCAACGTCTTCTCGACCTCGATCGGGTAGACGTTCTCGCCGCCGGAGACAATCATCTCGTCGTCGCGGCCGACCACGAACAGGCGGCCCTGCGCGTCGAGGTAGCCCATATCCCCCGATGCCATGAAGCCCTCGTGGAAATCCTTCGTCGTGCCCGAGGTGTACCCGTCGAAGAGCGTGCCGCTGCGGACGAAGATCTGCCCGGTCTCACCTGTGGGCACCTCGTTGAAGTCTTCGTCGACGATCCGGATCTCGGTGCCGTCAGCGGGTTTTCCCGCAGTGTCGGGTGCGGCGCGCAGATCCGCCGGTGTCGCGGTCGCGATCATCCCCGCTTCGGTGGCGTTGTAGTTGTTGTAGATCACGTCGCCGAACTGGTCCATGAACTTGATCACCACATCGGGACGCATGCGCGATCCCGAGGCGGTGGCGAAGCGCAGCGATCTCGCGGTGTAGCGGCTGCGCACGTCGTCGGGCAGATCCATGATGCGGTCGAACATCACCGGAACCACGGCCAGGCCGGTCGCGTTGTGGCGATCGATCAACTCCAGCGTGGCTTCCGGGTCGAATTTGCGGCGCGTGACGATCGGACAGGCCAGCAGCGCCGCGAACAACAACTGCGAGAACCCCCACGCATGGAACATCGGCGCGACGATGACGATGGGCTCCTCGGCACGCCAAGGGGTGCGGTCGAGCACCGCCTTCAGGTCACCCGCACCGCCGCTGCCCGCAGAACGCTTGGCGCCCTTGGGCGTTCCCGTCGTCCCCGAGGTGAGCAGAATGATGTCGCTCTTGCGCTCGCTGGGTCGCGGCCGTTGACCGGCGTGGCGTTCGATCAGGTTGTCCACGGTGAGCGGGGCGTCTGTGCTATCGGTCCAGCCCAGGATCCGCGTCGTGTCGGGTCTGCCTTCCAGCGCCCTGTCCACGATCTCCGTGAACTCCTCGTCGTAAATCACGGTGTCGGCGCCCTCGCGTTCGACCACCTCGGCCAGCGCAGGGCCGGCGAACGACGTGTTGAGCAGCAGGACATCGGCGCCGATCCGGTTGGACCCCACGAGTGCCTCGATGAATCCGCGGTGGTTACGGCACATCACGGCAATGGTTTTCGGAGCCGCTCCGGCGGCGACATCAGAGCCGGGAGCGACATCGGCTTGAGCCTGCAGCGCCGCGGCGAGGGCGTCACAACGATCGTCGAGCTGCTTCCAGGTCAGGGTGCCGCGCTCGTCGATCAGGCCGGGGCTGTCGGGACAGCGCTGCGCGGCCGTCGCGAAGCCCGAGGTCGCGGTCATTCCGACCCTGCGCACCGCGGCGCCCATCCGGATATAGCGGTCCGGACGCATCGGTGCTATCAGCCGTGCGCGCCAGAGCGTTTGAAGAAGTCCCAGAGTGTCCGCCACGATCCGTTAGCCAAGCACAGGAAAGCGGCGTTCGCGGGCGAGTTCGTCGAGTGCCTTCTGCATCACGGCCCGAACGTGGAGATCCACGATCTCGATATCGGGCTCTTCTCCGAACTCGGCCACGACATCGATGGGCTCGAGCACCCGGGTCACGATCTTGGACGGCAGCGGGACGTTCGGCGGGAAGAACACCGACAGACCGAACGGGAAGCCGACGCTGATCGGAAGAATCTCGGCCCGCAGCCGATTCAGACCCAGCCTGCGGGCGATCGAGTCGCCGCGGGCGAGAAACAGCTGGGTCTCCTGCGCACCGATCGAGACCATCGGCACGATTGGCACACCGGTCTGCATCGCCGTTCTGATATATCCGGTGCGGCCGGCGAAGTCGATGACGTTCTCCGTGAACGTGGGACGGTACGAGTCGTAGTCGCCCCCCGGGAACACCAGAACGAGGGCGCCGTCGCGCAGTGCCCGGGCGGCGTTCTCCCTGTTCGCTTCGATGACGCCCGCACGACGCAGCAGGTCCCCGACGGGTCCGACGAAGATCATGTCGTGGCCGAGTGTGTAGACCGGCCTGTCGAAGCCGAACTTGTTGTAGAACTCCGGCGCGAACACGAGTACGTCGGGCGTGAACATGCCGCCGGAGTGGTTGGACACCACCAGCGCGCCGCCCGCCGTCGGTATCTGATCCAGATCGCGTACCTCCGCGCGGAAGTAGCGCTTGATGAGTGGGCCGACCCGGCTCACGATCTGCCGCGTGAACCCGGGATCCCATTTGGCGACCTGTTTGTCCGCCCCGTCGCTCATGATCTGTTTGTTCCCAACTTTGTGCCCCGTTACTCGGACCGGACCGAGTAGTAGTACTCTCCAAAAAAGAGAATATCATATCCGCAGGTAGGAGACATATGTCTGACACCGTGCTCGTCACCGGCGGCTTCGGCCTGGTGGGATCGGAAACCGTCCGGCGCCTGGCCGCCCTCGGTCGGCGCGTAGTGGTAGCCGACCTCGAGACGCCCGCCAACGTCAAGGCCGCACAAAAGCTGCCGGACGGCGTCGAGTTCCGCTGGGCCGACCTCACCGATGCCGAGCAGGTTGCGCACCTGGTATCCGAAACCGCGCCGTCCGCGATCATCCACCTGGCCGCGATCATCGCCCCCGCGATCTACCGGATCCCCATGGCGGCGCGACGGGTCAACGTCGACGCCACCGCGACCCTGGTCCGCATCGCCGAAACACAGCCGGAACCACCGCGGTTCGTCCACGCGTCCAGCAATGCGGTGTTCGGTCCCCGCAATCCGCACCGCACTCCCTCACCGCTGACGGCAGACGATCCGATGCGGCCCGTCGACATCTACAGCGGAACCAAAACCGAGGCCGAGGAGATCGTGCGGTCATCGGGCCTGGAATGGGTGGTGCTCCGATTCGGCGGGGTACTCACCAGCGATATGTCGGCGCTGCCGCTCAGCGCCGACGCCATGCTCTTCGCGAGCGCGTTGCCAACCGACAACCGGGTGCAGACCGTCGACGTCCGCGATGTCGCATGGGCGTGCGCGGAGGCGACCACGGCGGACGTCGCACACGAGATCCTTCTGATCGCCGGCGACGAGTCGCACCGTCGTTGCTACGGCGACATCGCCCCGACCCTCGTCGCGGCATTGGGGATGCCGGGCGCGATCCCGCAGGGGCGACCAGGAAACCCCGACAGCGACGACGACTGGTTCGTCACCGACTGGATGGACACCAGCCGGGCGCAGGAGGCACTGCAGTTCCAGCACTACTCGTGGTCCGACATGATGGCCGAACTCACGGAAGTGTTCGGATGGAAACGCCACCCGGCGCGCTTGCTCGTGCCCGTCGTACACGCGGTCCTGAAACGCCGTGGGGCGTATTGGAAGGCCCCTGGCACCTACGCCGATCCGTGGGGAGCCATTCGCGCCAATTTGGGTGACCCCTCCTGGGTGCACGCCTGACCGCATAGTGTTCGCGCCGTGGACAGTTACCAAGGGCGCACGGCGGTCATCACCGGAGGGGCGAGCGGAATCGGGTTCGCCACCGCACAGGAGTTCGCGCGCCGCGGCGCGCGCCTCATGCTCGCGGACATCGACGAGACCGCGCTGGGCGATGCGGTGACGTCGCTGCGCGATGACGGGGTCGACGTGCACGGCGTGGTCTGTGACACCCGCAAGCTCGACGACGTCGTGGCGTTGGCCGACGAGGCGTTCCGCGTCTTCGACGCCGTACACGTGGTGTTCAACAACGCAGGTATCGCCTATGCGGGGTCGATCGCCGACACCAGCCACGACGACTGGCGCTTCGTGATCGACGTCGATCTGTGGGGCCCCATCCATGGCGTCGAGGCGTTCCTGCCGCGCTTGATCGCGCAGCAGGAGGACAGCCACATCGTGTTCACGTCGTCGTTTGCCGGTCTCATTCCCAACGTGGGCCTCGGACCGTACTGCGTCGCGAAGTACGGCGTCGTCGCGCTCGCCGAGACGCTGTCACGTGAGGTGCGAGCCAACGGGATCGGGGTTTCGGTGCTCTGCCCGATGATCGTGGACACCGGCCTGATGACCAACAGCGAGCGGGTGCGGAGCAAGGACTACGGCCCCGCTTCGTCGGCCCAGCCCCCGCAAGAACTGCCCTCCGCGGCGACCGACCCGGAGGTGCAGGCGGAGGATGTCGCGCGCCTGACGGCCGACGCGATCCTGGCCAACCGTCTGTACATCGTCCCGCATCAGGCGGCGCGGCCCTCGATACAGCGCAGGTTCGAACGCATCGACCGCGCCTTCGACGAGCAGATCGCCGAGGGCTGGACGCACTAGCAGTCTGCGCGCGGCACCCGAGCGCGCTTAGCGGGTTGATTACCTGCATCTGCTACCTGCGATCAACCCGCTTATGCCATTGGACGCACTGGCTAGCCGGGCCCGAGCTGATAGTCGCCGGTCTGCGGATGGTGATACCAGCCGCTCGCGGCCTGCGTTCCGCCGTCGACGTGGATCGTCTGTCCCGTGATGTAACTCGACATCTCGGATGCGAGAAAGACTGCGGCGCCCGCCATCTCATCGACATGCCCGGGCCGGTTCAGCGGAATACCGGGAGCGTCGGCATCCTGCATGCCGCCGCCTGACAGCGCGATCAGACCCTCGGTCAGGGTCAGATCGGGCGCCAGGGCGTTGACACGGATGTGGTGCGGCGCCAATTCGAGCGCGGCGGTCTTGGTGTAGTTGATGACGCCGGCTTTCGCCGCCGCGTACGCCGCGTAACCCGGCGCCGCGCGGGCACCCTCGATCGACGTCACGTTGATCACGCTGCCAGCCAGACCCGCCGCCACCAGGCGTCGTGTCACCCGTTGTGTACACAGCAGCACATGGCGAAGGTTGCTCTTGTACAGCGCATCCCAACCGTTCTCGGTGGTGTCGAGCAACGGAGATTTGAACACGCCACCGGCGTTGTTCACCAGGATCGACACCTCGCCCAGTTCGTCGACGGTGCGCTGCAGCGCCGCGTCGACCTGCCCGCTGTCGCGGACGTCGACCACCAGGCCCAGTGCGCCGATAGTTCCCGCAGCAGCCGAGCAGGTATCGGCGTCGCGCTCCCAGATCGCCACTGACGCGCCGAACGCCGCCATTCCATCCGCGATGCCCCGTCCGATCCCTGCTCCCCCGCCGGTCACCACCGCGACACGGCCGGTGAGCAGGATGTTGGACGGATCGATGGCCACCGGTTGAGGCTAGCCCGTCTTGGCCTTGCTCGACCCCATCGCGGGAGCATTCCCGATCACGCCCCGGGCCGACAGGTCGGCGATCTCTGCGTCGGTGAGTCCGAGTTCGGCGAGCAATTCGTGGTTGTGCTGACCGAGTAGCGGCGCAGGCTCGGTGTGGACTCGCTCCGGGCCACGCGAGAACGTGAACGGCAGAGTGCTGTGCGGCGTGCGGGCGTTGACCGGATGCCCGACGTCCTCGAAGAATCCACGCGCGGCCAGTTGCGGAATTTCTGTCTGACGGTGCGGTTGCATGACCTTGGCCACCGGCACACCGTGTTCCCAGAGAGTGTCGACGATGTCGTCGCCGGCACGGCCTCGGCACCACGCGGCGATGTGCTCGTCGATATCGTCGTGACGGGTACGCCGGCCTGCGGCGGAGCTCAACTCGGGGTCAGTCGCCCAGTCGCGGCGCCCGACGGCCTCGCACAGACCCACCCACTGCTCGTCCGTCGTGACCGCCACCGCGACCCAGCAGTCCTCGCGGCCGAACTCGTCGATCTCGTTGGTGCGGTACAGATTCTGCGGCGCCGCGGTAGGTCCGCGGTTGCCGTCGCGTTCCAGCAGTGCGCCATAGGCGGAGTACTCGATGACCTGCTCGGCGGCGACGTTGATCGCGGCGTCGACCATCGCCGCCTCGATGAGCACTCCCTGCCCCGTGAGGCGCCGATGTTCCAGGGCCACCAGCAGGGCGTTGAGCGCGTGGATGCCCGCGTTCGGATCGCCGACCGAATACGGCTCGTATGGGTTGCGGTCGGGATAGCCGGTGAGCCAACTGATCCCGGATGCCGCCTCGATCACGTAGGCGAACGCCGGGTTGTCGCGCCACGGACCGTCCAGGCCGAAGCCGGGCATCCGCAGCATCACGATGTCGGGCCGAATGGCCTGCACGGCAGCGAAATCCAGGCCCATCTGGTCGATCACGCGGGGGGTGAAGTTCTCGACGAGCACATCGCAGGTGGCGATGAGGCGGTTGAGCAGATCGCGACCTGCGGCGCTTTGCAGATCGAGCGTCAGACCCTTTTTGTTCGTGTTGAGCCCGGAGAAGATCGGCGACTTCTCCCACCACTGGTCTTCGCTGACCGGTATCCCCGCGATGAGCCTGGTGCCGTCGGGCCGCCGTGTCGACTCGATATGGATGACCTCGGCGCCGAGCATCGCGAGGATGTGCGTGCACGACGGTCCCGCCCAGAACGTCGTCATGTCCAGAACGCGCAGACCCCTGAACGGCAATCCAGCCGAAATAGAGTCCCCAGCTGGTGAATGTCGGCTTTCGTCGACCAGGAATGTCATTGCGGCGATAGTGATCGGTGTGTTCGCCGAGCCGCGGCGCGGGCTCCGGCGCACGAAGGACGGCGGGGGTTGTCCGGTAGGGATGGCCCGGCTGGTCGAAGCCGTCTCGCGGGTTGGTCACGAACGACCCGCGCTCCGCGAATTGGTCGAGGCCGACGATGTTGGCGCCGTTGGCAACCGGGGCGTTCGGGATCCGGAATGCGGTCGCCAGGTCCCTGATCTCGTCGACGGTCTGGCTCTCGACCCAACCGTAGAGCTCGTCGGACTTCTCGTTGGCCTGCTCCGTGATGGACAGCGGCGACTCCTCGTCGATCCAGTCCTGATGTCCGGTCATCGCGCACAGGTCGAACCACTGCTGCAGCGGTGCCGCATCCGATGTCGATCAGGCCGTCCTTCGCGCGGGCGATCCCCGGCACCGTCAACCGCCTGGCGTCGCGCCATGGCCTGCCCAACATCTCGTAATAGGTCACCGGATAGTAGGTGAGGCCCAGTATCTGGGTCTCCAGCATCGAGACGTCGACCAGTTCCGCGCCACCGCGCATCCGCGAGGCCAGCGTCGCGGCGCTGGCGTACGCACCGGCCAGATACTCGCCGACCTGTCCCCCGACGTATACCGGTGCGCGGTCGGCCGAGCCGCGGCCAAGGCCGACGATGCCCCCAGACCATGCCTGCAGCGTGAATTCCGTTGCGGGACGGTCACACCACGGCCCGTCCAGCCCGAACGGTGTGATCGAGGTGACGGTCAGGTGCGGATGCGTGGACCGCAGCGCCGCGGGTGTGAACACCACGTGTTCGGCGACGGTCGATCCGCGCGACCACACGACCGCATCGGCGCCGTCGAGTAATGCGTTGATGTAGTCGACGTCGGCATCCGCGTCCGCGACCACACTGTGCTTGGAGCAGGCCAGAAAGCTGAACAATGCGCCGTCCTCGCCGGGTTCGATTTCGGCGCCCGAGGCCGACCATCGCCGCAGCGGATCACCCTCGGGCGGCTCCACCTTGATGACCGTGGCACCGCCGTCGGCGAGCAGCTTGGTGCAGTAGGCGCCCGCGATACCGACGGACAGATCGACGACCGTATAGCCGTTCAGCGGCCTCAGCCGACTGCGTCACCCTATCTTCTTCTTGCGGTTCGACTTGCTCAGCCGGAAATCCGGCGGGAACTTGCTGTCGTTGTCGTTGACCGCGGCGGCCAATCCGCTGTCGATCGATTCCATCATGTCGAGATCGTCACTCGTCGTCGTTGGCGACGCCACTGCCCATGGACTCGAAGAACGCGGACAGCAGGCTGCCCATGTACTCGCCCTGGTGCTGTTTGTAGATCTCGAAGAACATCTTCTGCTGGAAGACGGTGTCGACGGGCCGGTTTCGCGTGCACGCCCGCGCATACTTGTCGACCTCCGCCTCGAGTTGATCGCGCGGCACCACCTTGTTGAGGAAGTTGCAGTCGTACATCTCGGCGGCGGTGAATGGCCGTCCGGTGAAGACCATCTCCTGGAACTTGCGCAGCCCCATCATCTGCACCCACGTCCACATCCGCGGTCCCCAGCCGTAATAGCGGAACGACGGGTGCCCGAACAGGGCGTCATCGGAGGAGATCACGAGATCGGCATCGGCGCACTGGTAGAAGTGCCAGCCGTAGCAATAGCCCTTGGCCTCGACGATGCTGATCTTCTTGAGTTCCTGCAGCGGCCGGTTACCGGCAGCCACGTTCGCATACCAGGCACTGATCGTCGCCCCGCTGCGGAACGTTCCCGACGGTGGATAGTTGACCTCGCCGACGCCGTCGTCCTCCAGACGCAGTTCGGCGAGCCGCAGGTCGGTGTTGTCGTAGCCCTCCATGAACTCCGGAAGGTCGGCACCGCTGCCGAGGTTGTCGCCGACGCCGCGGATCACGACGACCTTCACGTCGTTGTCCACGGTCGCCGCACGCAGCAGGTCGGCGTACCGAAGACGCGCCATCGATGTCGGCGCGTTCAGATACTCGGGGCGGTTGAAGGTGATCGTCGCGATCTTGGTCTTCGGGTCCTTCTCGTAGAGGATGAGCTCTTCGGGTGACGGTCGATCAGGCTGACTTCCGTTGTCAGACATGGGCTCTCCTTCAGCTGATTCCGGCGGCGGCCTGCGCCGGTAAGGGGCTGGCCGTGAGCACTTCGGCTCCGGTATCGGTCACGAGCACGGCATCGCGACGGAACACCGCGCCGACGCCTGCTTCCCAAACGTAGGCCGTGACGGCCAATACTGAGCCGGGGTCAAGTCGTTCGTCGGCAGAGGTCCGCGGCAGGTCGGGCGAGATCACCGGCGGATCGAAGCCGAGGCCGAGACCGTGTGCCACGGGTATCGGCGGCAGCGCCTCGCCCGCGGCGTCGTATGCCGCGAGCAGATCGCCAGCCGAAGCGCCGGGTCGGCAGGCGCCGATCAGCCTCTCCCACAGATCATTCGACCGACCGAAGAGGGCATCCGCACCGGGAACGTCACCGACCGGCCACGTCCTACCGACCTCACCCACGTAGCCGTCGGCGAGCGCACCTGCGGCGAAGGCCACCAGGTCACCCTCGGCGATCGTGCGGTCGCGCCGACCGACGCGCCACGAGTGGTCGGGCGACGTGATCCACGCGCCGTCCTGGGTCGCCGAGGTGCTGTATCCGCCCGCGGTCATCGCCTCCATGAGGACGCCGTTGAGTGCCTGCTCAGTGGTGCCCACCGCGAGCTCCGACACCGCTGCCGCGAGCCCGCGCTCGGCGACGCCGAGTGCGCCTCGTAGGACCCGGATCTCGTCGGACGTCTTGGTCCGCCGAGCGGCCTTCATCG
This sequence comes from uncultured Actinomycetota bacterium, assembly GCA_963843135.1. Lineage (GTDB taxonomy): Bacteria > Actinomycetota > Actinomycetes > Mycobacteriales > Mycobacteriaceae > Mycobacterium. Next base: position 83,992 of record CAWJJA010000006.1, on the reverse strand, counting down.
CCACCTCGGCATCGACGAGTTCCGCGCTGGGGAACGCGACCGGTAGCAGCTGCGCGAACGACGGTGACATGGCGTCGGTTCCGACGCGCCGCGCCGTCGCCGCGCCGTCGATGCCCTTGAGCACCTCGATGATGGTCATGGGGTTCCAGGCCAGTCCGTAGAGATGGTCGTGGCCGATCTCCTCGGGGATGCCCTCATCCCACGTGCTGTTGAGGTGGATCTCACCGGTGGCGCGCACCAATACGCAGATCGGCGCGAAAGGACGGGTGCCCGCGACCCAGAGCTGCGGCGCCCCGGTCACGTAACGGACGTTGGCCTGGCGTCCCAGTACCAGGACGTCGAGATTGTGGGCGTCCATCGCAGCGATGGCGCGCTCACGCCGCCCGGTGCGCAGCGATAGGTCGTCGGGGATGATTTCAACTGCCATTTTTCAAGCCTCAGCTCAACTCAGTCCGTAGGGCGCGTAAGGGTAATCGGTGATGGACTGGTAACCGTCCTCGGTGATGATCACGATCTCCTCAGCGCGGTAACCGCCGGTGCCGTCCTCCCAGACGACGGGCTCGAGCACGAGCAGCATGCCGGCCGGAAACACGAAGTTGTCGTCGAACTGCTCGCCGAGATCCGTTCCGATCATGGGCATTTCGGCGGCGTTGGTGCCGATGCCGTGGCCTAGGTAGAAGTGCGGCAACCACGGCTTGGTGCCGCCGTTGGCCGCAATGGCAGCGCGTGCCAGGTCGCCGGCGGTGGCGCCGGCCTTCGTCACGGCGAGCACGGCATCGAGAATCGACCGCCACTTGGCGAAGTTCGCGTTCTGTTCGGGGCTGGGGCTCTCCCCCACCACCCAGGTACGCCCCCAATCCGAGCAGTAGCCCTCGAAGGTGATGCTGATATCGGTCCACAGCACGTCGCCCTTGGCCAACGGCTTCTCCGTCGGTAACAACGGCAGCGCCAGGTCACCGGTGGTGGTCCAGACCGCACCGCTGCTGCGGGTTGTCGGCATCACCTGCCAGATGGCTTCGATCATGTTCGTCGTGGCGCCGAGCTCGAAGGCCCGCCGGACGAATCGCGCCGAGAGGTCCATCTGGCTCACCCCGGGGGCGACCGACGGCTGGACGTCGACGAGGGCCTGCTCGGTGATGCGGCAGGCCCTTCGGACAGCGGCGATCTGGTCCACGGTCTTGACCAACTTGGCCGGGCCCACGACGAGTGCGGCATCCGTCGGCGGTCCGGCGGGGAACAGCCGTCCTGCGGCTCGTCCCATCGCCCCGGTGAGCTCGTCGACTGCGACGGAGGCACCCGGTGGCACCAGGCCCGCGAGCGCCTTCGCGAAATACTCGACGCCCTCGTCGAATTCGAGGTACAGCGGACCGTGGACATGGTCCGCGGGAACCTCTGTGTCGAACGCGCTGCCTGCACGGAACGGCATGTACAGGTGGGGATGCTCGTCGTCGGCCAGCACCACCGCGACGGGACGCTCGACGTGCGACAACCCGGCATCGAGCAGCGGCCAACTCGCGCCGGTCGCGTATACGACGTTGCCGTTGCCGAGCAGCACGAGTGCGTCGACGCCCCTGTCTTTCATGGAGTCACGCAGCCGGGCACCGCATTCGCGGTACATCCGGGCGCTGTCGGGGAGGTCTGGAATGTCGAGCAGCTGAGCTTCCGGCAGCGAAGGTCGTCACGAGATACCCAGGAAGTTCTTGATGTTGGTGCTGACGATCTTCACGGCGTCCTCGAGGCCCACCGCCTCCACGACCGAGGCCAGCGATTTCTCGGAATAGCCGAAGGTGCTCTCGTTGTGCGGGTAGTCCGACGACCACATGACGTTGTCCACGCCGATCTGGTCGATCAGGCGCAGGCCGAGAGGATCGACCATGAACGAGGCGCTCATGTGCTGTGCCCAGTAATAACGGACATCGTGTTCGAGTTGGTGATTGAACATGTGCCGGTAGGAAGCCAGCATGTGTTCGGCGTCCTGGAGAGCGGTTGGCACCCAGGCGATCCCGCCCTCGAACCAGCCGATCTTCAGTGCGGGGTGCCGGTCGAGGATTCCGGAGAAGACGTACTTGGCGAACTGTTCGCGGAACGAGTCGACGTTGACCATCATGCCCACCACGACGCTGTTGTTCTGGCATGGCGTCTTGGGTGGGGTCTCACCGATGTGGTGACTGACCGGCAGTCCGGCCGCCTCGATCTCGTCCCAGACTGCGTCCAGGTCGGTGCTGCCGTAGTCGTAGATATTGCCGTCGTCGTCCTTGCCGGGGTTCAGCGGGAGCAGGAACGTCTTGAGTCCCAACGCCTTCAGTTCTTCCAGCGTGCTGCGGGTGCCCTTGGGGTCCCACCAGTTGATCAGCCCGACGCCGTAGAAGTGTCCGTTGGAGCGCTCCTGCAGGTCGGCGATGTGTTCGTTGTAGATCCGGAACACGCGCTCGCGCAGCGACTTGTCCGGGTAGTGGAACAGCGCCAACACCGCGTTCGGGAAGGCCAGCTCCTTGTCGATGCCGTCCTCTTTGAGCTCACGGATCCGCGCTTCGATGTTGTTCGAGGCGGCACCGGCGAGGTCGTCGTACTGCATGAGCACACGGCCGAAGTCGCCACCGGTCCAGGCTTTGCCCTTCATGCCGACCATGTACGCGCCGTCCTCGTACCAGATGCGCGGCGCCGCGCCCTTGAGTTCCTCGGGGAAACGTTCATAGAAGATGTCGTCGGCGACCGAGATGTGGTTGTCCGCGGAGAAGATCTCGAGTCCCCCCGGGAAGCCCGGTCGAGCCCGCCGCTCGAGGCGTGCCCCTGGCGGTTCTTGGGTGCGCCGAAACCCTCGGGGGGATAAAGCGAGGTGGGCGATGGCACTGTTGGGGTTGACATCGGTGGTACTCCAATCGGGCTGTGGTGCGGGCTGTTCGGTGGCTACCAGGTCACCGGAAGTTCGTAGACGCCGTATGCGAGGCGGTCGTGCTTGAAGGGCACCTCGTCGAACGGGATCGCCAGCCGCAGCGTCGGGATACGGCGCAGCAGCGTGTGGAACACGATCTGCAGTTCGGCGCGCGCGAGCTGTTGCCCGACGCATTGATGCCTGCCATAGCCGAATCCGAGCTGCTGGCCGGCGTCGCGGGTGAAGTCGAGCCTGTCGGGTTGGGGGTACGCGGCCGCATCCCAGTTCGCCGGGGCCAGGTCGATGATGATGCCCTCGCCCGCGCGAATGGTCTCTCCCCCGATCTCGATGTCCTCGATGGCCACCCGGCGTTGGCCGTTCTGGATGATCGACAGGTAGCGCATCAGCTCTTCGGCGGCGTTGGCGATGAACTTCGGATCGTCGGAGTCGCGAAGGAGCGCGGCTTGTTCGGGGTTCTCCAATAGGGCCAGAACGCCGATGCCGATCATGTTCGCGGTGGTCTCGTGGCCGGCGATCAACAGGCCGGTACCCAGCTGAGCCGCCTCCTTGACACTGATCTCGCCGGCGGTCACCCGTTCGGCCAGATCGGAAACGGCATCCTCGGACGGGCGCTCCATCTTTTTCTCGACCAAGTCGATCAGGTACTTGTGGAGGCTCATCGCCCCCTTCTGGCCTTCTTCCGCGGATGCATAGCGGGCCAGGCCGACGTTGGCGTGGTGCTGGAAGAACTCGTGGTCCTCGTACGGGACACCGAGCATCTCGCTGATCACCTTGGTGGGTACGGGCAGTGCGAGCTTGGCGACGATGTCGGCGGGTTGCGGACCCGCCAGGATATCGTCGATGCACTGATCGGTGACTTCTCCGATGGCGGTGCGGAGAGCCTCGACCCGCTTGAACGTGAACGGCTTTGACAACATCCGGCGGAACCGGGTGTGCTCCTCGGCGTCTGAGGTGAAGACGGAACGGGGCCGCTTGTTCACCGTCGACAGCATGTGCTCGTTCCAGTGCGGAAAGCCTTCGCGTCGGTCATCGACGCTGACTCGCGAGTCCGAGAAGAGCGCGCGCGCCACTTCATGTCCGGTGATCAGCCAAGGCGTGGTGCCGTTCCAGATTCGCACTCGCGACAGTGGCTTGGCCTCGCCCATCTCGAGCATCGGCAGCGGCGGCGCGAACGGGCAACGCGGGGCACGCTCCATCGGGTACTCCGGAATTTCGGCCGAAACGTGTTCTGCAGCAAGGGTATCTGACATGGATTCTCCGTCATTCCTCGATGTGAATGGCCAGGGCTGGGCACGCCGCGGCGGCCTTGCGGGTTTCTTCGGCTTGATCTGGACCGGGCTCATCGACCAGTAGCTCTACGACGCCGTCGTCGTCGCGCTGGGCGAACACGTCGCCGGCGTGCATCACGCACATCCCGGAGGACACGCACTTGTCCTGATCGACAGTGATCTTCACGGCCGCTCCGTGATGGGCGCCTGCCACAACCCGACGATCGCATCGATGAGGCCGGATGCGACGGAGCTCCAGGTCGTTCGGGGCATCAGCGAAATGTGAGAACCCTGAGCCCCTTCGGCGAACGCGCGCTCAAAGTCGGCACAGGTGTGCATCATCAGGTTTCGCACCATGATGTTGCGCTCGGTGACCACTGTCATCGGCAGGTCGGGCAGGCATTGGGTGATGCCCGCGACGACCCGCAGCAGCGACGGCGACGCGAGCGCGTCCTTCACCACGATCTTCTGGTAAGCGGGGTCGGCAAGCGCTTGGGCGGCGAAGCGCGCGTACCAGGTCGGGTTGCCGAGCTGGTCGAGGTGCTCGGTGAGCGAGCACACCATGCACGCGATCCAGTCGCGCAACTCGGTGGAGTCGCCCCGCTCGGCGACCATCCGGGCGAGCAGTCGCTCGATCGACACACGGTGTTTCTGCTCGATCGCGCGCACGAGGTCGGCCTTGGTGCCGAAGTGATAGCCCACCGCGGCGTTGTTGCCTTGCCCCGCCGCCTCACTGACCTGTCGGTTCGACACGGCGTACACACCGTGTTCGGCGAACAGCCGTTCGGCGGCGGCCAGGATCGCTTCACGGGTGATGCTGGCCCGCTCGGTGCGAACGGTCCTGCTGGCTGTGGTCACCGGATCAGTGAACCCCGTCACAGCAGTTAAGTCAAGCGACTGATTTAAATTGGTCGGGAGTTGCCGGGCGACCTCTGCAGGGTCGACGCCCGTGACTCGCATAGAGTGCCGCTGACACCATGCCCAATTCGCAGTTCACCGACAATGGCGACGCCCGGATTCACTATCTCGACTCCGGCGGTGACGACCGCGGCGCCCCGATCGTCTTCGTGCCGGGCATGACATGCATCGCCGAGGACTACACCGAGATCCTGCCGCTGTTCGGCCGCAGGGCGGTCGTAGTCGACCTCAGGGGGCATGGACAGAGCAGCGCGCCGGCGACCGGGTATGACGCCGTGACGTTGAGCACCGACGTCGGCACGGTGGTGGACGCGATCACCGACGGGCCGGTGCACGTGGTGACGTTCTCGCGGGGCACGACCTATGCGCTCACGTGGGTCATCGAGAACGTCGAGCGCGTTCGGTCCGTCGCGATCGGCGACTACGTGCCCGAGGAGAAGGTGCTGACTCCAGAGTTGTCGCGCCGCCTGCTCGACGGCCGGTGGCGTGGAACACCGGTGAGCGAGCGACTCGACGAAAACGCCGCGAACAAGACGTTTCGCGCCGCACAGCGGCGATCGCTGTGGGAAACCCTTGCCCGGCAGCGGCTTCCGCTGCTCGCCGTGCGCAGCCGCGAACGCTTCCTCGTCGGCGACGCGCAGTGGTCGCGATACCGGACGCTGTTCCCGCATGCACAGCTGGTTGAGTTTCCCGACTCACCCCACGACATTTTTCGTCCCGACCGCGGTCGGTACCCTCGGCTGGTTTCCGAGCATGTCGACTGGGCGGACGAAGGCCGCTAGTCGGTCTTGGGTTTACGCGCGATCACCTTGCCCGCACTGGTGCCACCATCGATGGGGAGCACAGTGCCGGTGACATAGCGCGAACGATCGGTGGCGAAGTACAGCGCCGCTTCGGCGACGTCCTCCATGGTGCCTTCTCGCTTCAGCGGGCGATCGTTGCGCATCTGTTCGCGGATCTTGGCTTCGAACTGCTCGAGTTTTTCGAGGTCCTCCCCCGCCGCCGACTTACGGACGATCGCTGTGCGGATGTTGCCAGGCGCTATTGCGTTCACCCGAATCTCGTAGTGCGCCAGTTCGATTGCCGCAGACTTGGTGAACTGGATGACGGCGGCCTTCGACGCCCGGTAAGTCATCACCCCGCCACCGGCCTGAATCCCGCCGATCGACGTCAGGTTGATGATCGAACCGCCGCCGTGTTCCGACATGTGCCTGGCCGCGTCACGCGTCCCCGCCATCACAGCAAGAACGTTGACCGCCATCACCTTATGGAAGTCCGCGAGGTCGTCGTCGAGGAACCGGCGGTGCATCGTGCCCGAAACTCCCGCGTTGTTGACCATGACGTGCAGGCCGCCGAAGCGTTCGACGGCCGTCGACACGAGCTCGCCCACCCGGTCGACGTCGGACACATCGGCCTCGACGAATAGCGCGTTTCCGCCGATATCCGCCGCGAGGGCCGCCCCGCTTTCACCGTCGACATCGGCGATCAGCACGTCGGCGCCCTCGGCGGCGAACCTGCGCGCCAGACCTTCCCCGAGGCCCGACGCGCCGCCGGTGACGATCGCGACCTTGCCCGCCAGTTCGTCTGTCATGTCGATGCTCCTTCGCGCTGCTCGGCCAGGAAAGCAAGAAGCAGTTCGTTGACCGCCGCCGGCTGTTCGATCTGCGGGCAGTGCCCCGCATCGGGAATCACCGCCGAACGGGCGGACGCGATCTGCTCGGCGATGTCGGCGGCCCAGCCCCGCGAAAGCAGTTTGTCGCCGCCGCCCTCGACCACCAGCGTCGGCACCGTGATGCGGTCGTACGCTCGCGCACTCGACGGCAGGGCGGGCGGCTCCAGGCCAGGCCGACGAAACCTCGCTCCAGCCAGCGCTTCCCACGCGCCGGGTGCGATGCTCGACTGGTATCGCCTCTGTACATAGGACTCGTCGGCCAGATACGCGGGGTCGTAAAAGAGGGCCTCGACAATCCGGCGCATGCCATCAATCGTGGCGTCGTAGTCGTAGAGAGCGGCCGAATGCTCGTTGCGTTGGATCTCGCCTCCGCCGCATATCATCGCCATGCTGCGTACGGGCAGCACCGGTGATTCCGAAGTGGCGTCGACGAACAGGTTGACCGCGCCCATCGAGTTCCCGACGAAATGCGCGGACTCGACACCTACGATCTCGCAGAATCGCGCAATATGACGAATCCGCATGCCACGGCCGTCGTTGAAGTCGATCACCTTTGCGGATTCGCCGAAGCCCAGCATCTCCAACGCGAACACATGGTGGTTTTTTGCGAGTGCGGCGATATTGTTCTCCCAGGCGATCTCGGCGTTGACGCCGAATTCACCGCCGTGCAGCAGAATCACCGGATCACCCTGTCCTGCCTCGAGATAACCGGTGACGAGGCCGTCGACCAGGACGGTCTTCCGTGCTGGGTTCACGTGGTTTCCCATGCGGCCCTGGCGAAAGTGAGCACCTGTGCGGCCAACATGTCGAGTTGGTCGCGCACCGAGGTGTCGGTCAACTCTCCTGCGCTGCCCCAAATTTTGTCCGCGGAGTTGATGGCCACACCGAGCGGCGTGGGCCATGCCCGCAATGCGTGCCCGATGGAGCGCAGCTGACCGAGCGTGCCAACCGCCGCCTGCCAGCCGTATGCGCAACTGATGCAACCCCACGGTGTGTTGTCGAGATAGACGCGCGGGTCTTCGCGCAGATCCTCGATGTAATCGAGGGCGTTCTTGACCAAACCGGATATCGCGCCGTGGTAGCCGGGCGACCCGACGACGACGGCGTCGGCGTCGCGGAGCGCCTTGACGAGTTCGAGCGCGTTGGGGGTGCGCTCGAGTTCGTGCGGCGCGTACATCGGCAGATCGAGGTCAGGCCCGCTGAAGAACCGGGTGCGCCCGCCTTGACGTTCGACGGACTCCAGGCAATAGCGAAGTGCACGCTCGGTCGAAGAATTCGCGCGCAGCGTTCCGCCGAGTCCGACGACAAACGGAGCGCCGCCGGTGGCTGTGCTTGCAGTCATGGGTCCACCTACTTGATGGCAATCGGATTGATCGGTGAGCCGACGGCGCCGGTCACCCGCAACGGTGGTGCGATGAGCTGGAATTCGTACACGCCGTCGGCCGCACAGTCCGCCGCCAGTGCAGTCAGATCCCAGTACTCGCCGAGCATCAACCCCATATCGCGCAGACACAGCATGTGCATCGGCAGGAAGACGCCGTCGACGCCGGGGACCGGGTTCTCCACCATCAGGTTGTCGGCCGCGACAGCGGCGACTTCGTGGTCATGCAGCCATGACGCGCAGGTCCAGTCCAGTCCAGCGCCGGGTTCGCTGCCGTCGCGGGTCTGCAGAAACCTTGCCCACCATCCGGTTCGGACCAGGACGATGTCGCCGGGCTCCACGCTGACACCCTGGCTGCGCGCCGCCTCGTCGAGGTCTGCAGGGGTGATCGGATCACCCATGTCGCAGAACGTCTCCGCGCCGCGCAGGCGGACGATGTCGAGCAGCACGCCGCGTGACGTGATGCCCTTGCTGTCGACCTTGTCGATACCGCAGTGGAAGGCGCCGAGGCTGGTCACTGAACTCGCCGGGAACCCGTTGTACAGCTTGTCCTCGTAGTACACGTGCGACAGCGCATCCCACTGGGTCGCGGCCTGCAGCGGCATGATGATGACATCGTCGTTGAACCGCATCGGACCGCTGGTCCAGTACTCGCTGAGCTGCATCGCCGCCGGATTCTTCAGCCACGCCGGGCCGTATTCGGCCAGGGTGCTCGCGTCCCCACCGTCGATTGTCATCACGTGCAGTGGGTTCTGCCTGAAATGGAACGCACCCTGCGGTCCGGACGACCCGAAGTCCACCCCCAACGGAAAGACCTTGCCGTGTTTGACCAGACCGGCGGCCTGGCGGACCTTCTCGCTGGTGATGAGGTTGAGGGTGCCCAGCTCGTCGGCATCGCCCCATCGCCCCCAGTTGCGGACATCGTCGGCGACCCGGCGGAAGTCGGTCATGCTGGCCATAGCTCGCCTCTCATCGTCGCGGCACCGAACCGGCGAGATCGGTCTCGCCGATCGTCCCGCCGTCCACCCAGATCACCTGTCCGGTGATGTAACTGGCCGCTTTGCTGTTCAGGAAGACCAGAACGCTGGCCTGCTCGTCAGGTCCGGCGGCGCGGCCAAGAGGAGGGCGGAAGGCGTCCAGGAATTCCTGCCCGTACGCGGACCGCAACTGGTCGAGGATCGGTGTGTCTGTCACGCCCGGAGCGGTGCAGTTGATCCGAATCCCCTTGGCTCCCAGTGCCACGACGTTGGCCATCCCGTACAAGATGAGTGCCTCCTTGGAGAGCCGATAGCCGCCACCCTCGGCGACGGCGTCCGGGTTGCGCTCACACCACGCGATTCCCTCTTCCATCGTCGCAGTGTCCACCAGTCCGGCCGTGACCGCGGCGTTCTCGCGATAGCCCGATGCCGCCAGCGAGGACACGTTTGCGATGGCCGACCCGGGCGGCATCGAGGGTACGACGGCTTCGGTGAACCGACGGGTGCCGAGGAAGTTGATGGTGACCACCCGCAGCGGATCGCGGATCCCCGACGACACCCCGGCGACGTTGAACAGCGCATCGACGCGACCGCCGATCGACGCCACAGCCGAATCGATCGATTCCGGATCGAAAAGGTCCAGGGACATGAACTCGCCGACTTCGACGTCGGGCCTACGGATGTCGAGGCCGATCACCTCGGCACCCAGATCGGCGAGCTGACGCGCCACCTCGGCGCCGATGCCCGACGCACATCCCGTGACGACGACGCGCCGGCCGTCGTACCGCCACAGTTCGTCAGTCTGGCCCATGGATCAGCTCTTGTCGGCTCTGGTCATTCACTCGTCGCGTCCGCCTCCGTCATTCGCTCCTCGCGTCCGCGCCCGTCATTCGCTCCTCACGTCCGCAGAAGGATTTCTGCTCGTCCAGCCTTCCCCTGTCTTGAGCTTCGCCGCTGCCGCCTCGATGCCGGCGTTCATCTCGTCCATCGCCAGCGACACCTCGTTGGCGGTGTAGTTCTCCCTGCCTGTGGGCAGGCCGCCGAATGCGTATGTCTCGTCGAAAAGCGGTGCCTTCGACTTGGGCCGACGCGCTTCGGCCTTCTCGATGACGGGCTCGAGCCGCTTGGCCTTTTCGGCCCTCGCCTTCTCGTCGCGCTCGATGAACTCGGGCAGAACCTCCTTGCCCATCAGCTCGATGGACTCCATCGTCTCCTCGTGCCGGCGGGGTGTGAGGAGCAGGATCAATTCGTCGACGCCGCTTTCCTCGTAGCCGCGCAGGAACTCACGGACCGTGGCGGGGCTGCCGATCGGCCCGCGGTCCGGCCCGTACACGACGCTCGGATCCTTCTCGATCTCTTCGAGGTGGCGCTCCCACACCCCGGTCCGGCCCGGCGTGTGCATTCCGGTCATGTAGTAGTGCATGATCCCGAATGCGAAGAACCCGCCGCCCTTGCCGAGGCGCTCGATGGCCTGCTCATCGGTCTTTGCCACCATCATGGACAGGTCGCCGCCGATGGCGAGGATGTTGGGATTCATCAGAGGCGTGACCGGAACAGCGCTCTCTTCGAACTCCTTGTAATAGCCGTTGACCCGCTCGGTCAACGGTCCCGGTCCGGTGTAGGCGAAGCTCAAGGCGCCCAATCCCTTTTGCGCCGCCATCGACACCGAAGCCGGCCGCGTGCAAGCGACCCACACCGGCGGATGCGGTTTCTGCAACGGCTTCGGAACGACGTTGCGCGGAGGCATGTCGATGTGCTGGCCGTTGAATCCGGTGAACGGCTCCTCGGTCATACAGCGGATCGAGACCTCGAGCGCCTCTTCCCACATCGTGCGCTTGTCGGCGGGGTCGATGCCGAACCCACCGAGCTCACCCACCGACGACGACTCACCGGTACCGAACTCGACTCGGCCGTTGGACAGCAGGTCAAGCGTCGAGACGCGCTCGGCGACGCGTGCGGGGTGATTGACCGCCGGCGGCAGGTGCATGATGCCGAAGCCGAGCCGAATGTCCTTGGTGCGCTGACTCGCCGCCGACAGGAAGATCTCGGGCGCGGTGGAGTGGCAGTACTCCTCGAGGAAGTGGTGCTCGGTCAGCCACACGGTGGAGAAGCCGGCCTTGTCGGCGGCCTCCACCTCGTCGAGGCCGTCCTGGAACAGCTTGTGCTCGTCGTCGTCACTCCATGGCCGGGGCAGCGGGAACTCATAGAACAGCGAGATCTTCATTTCGTTACCTTTCGATCTGAATCGAGTGTCGAACCGGTTTGAGGGCTGGACTGAACACCTTTGTCGGGCAACTGGTCTGCGATATGCCTGGCCGCCACGTAGCCGAAGGTCATGGCCGGCCCGATGGTGGCGCCCGCCCCGGCGTAGCTGCGCCCCATGACCGCGGCCGACGTGTTGCCGACCGCGTACAGCCCCCTCACGAAGCTCTCATCGGAGCGGAGCACGCGTGCGTATTCGTCGGTACGCAGGCCGCCCGAGGTACCGAGGTCGCCGAGGATGATCTGGAAGGCGTAGTACGGCGGCTTCTGCAGCGGATAAAGGTTGGGATTCGGCAATGTCGGGTCGCCGTAGTAGTTGTCGTAAGCGGAATCGCCGCGGTTGAAGTCGTCGTCGTGACCCTTACGAGCCAATTCGTTGAAGCGATCGGCGGTTGCACGAAGCTGCGCCGGTGGTGCGCCGATCTTCGTGGCCAACTCCTCGAAGCTGTTTGCCTCCACCACGACTCCGGACTCCAGCCATGCCTTGGGCACCTTCCACCCGGTCGGCACCGGCGCGAACGGCACCTTGGGAATCGGTAGGTGCCCGCCGACGACGTAGCGGTGGAATGACCGGATGTCGGTGACGAGCCAACACGGGATGTGGGCGACGCCGGAGTTCTGGCCCTCGATCATCGCGTGCGCGAAGTCCATGTAGGGCGCCGCTTCGTTGATGAACCGCTTACCCTCGCCGTTGATGACGAACTGCGACGGCATCATGCGCTCGTTCAGCATGAACTGCAGCCTGCCGTCGGGCCAGCACATCGCGGGAAACCACCACGCCTCGTCCAGCAGATCGGTCGAACCGCCGACCTTCTCTCCCGCACGTATACCGTCACCCATCGACGCGGGATTGCCGAAGCTCCAGTCCTTCTCGAGTACAGAAAGGTGCTGCCTGCGCCATTCCATATCGTGATCGAAGCCACCGGCGGCCAGAATGACGCCGTGCCGCGCGCCGACACGCTGCTGGCGGCCGTCGCGCTCGATCACCGCCCCGGTCACCGCTCCGTCGACGTCGGTGATCAATTCGGTCATCGGCGAACTCAGCCACAGCGGAATGTTCTGCTCTTTGAGCGCCAGCCGCATCCTGGCCGCCAGCGATTGGCCGATCGCAGCCATCCGGTCACCGAAGACGCGCGCCCGGAACATGCGCCAGATCAGCTTCACCAGGACGGCCTTACCGCGCCAGTTCTGGCGTACCTGATAGAACAGCCGAAGGTCCTTGGGGGCGAACCAGATTCCATCGGGCGCCAACGCCAGCGGCCGTAGCAGGTTCTTCTCCTCGTCACCGAGTTTGCGCAGATCGATCGCGGGTACGTTGATCGTGCTGCCCAGTTCGGAGCCGCCGGGCAACTCCGGGTAATAATCGGCATAGCCGGGTTTCCAGACGAATTCGAACCACCGGCTGCGCTTCTCGAGGAACTCCATCATCTCCGGAGCACTGTCGATATACCGGCGCAGCCGCGCGTCGCTCACCAGCCCGCCGGTGATCCGCTGCAGATATTCCAACACCCCGTCGGGATCGGGAACGTAACCGGCTTCGCGCTGCGACGGCGCCCCAGGAACCCAGATACCGCCGCCCGACAGTGCGGTGGACCCGCCGAACTGTGGTGACTTCTCGACGACGAGCGTGTCGAGCCCGAACGCGTCGGCCGCCAGTGCCGCCGTCATTCCGCCGCCGCCGGAGCCGACGACGAGCACGTCGACGGTATGGTCGAACGTTTCGTTGGTCATGGTTTGCACACCGCCGTTCTGACGGCGAAGCCGGCGATCAATTCGGGTGCGGCGCGGTAGAACCGGTGCGTCGTCTCGTATCGACCGTGCGCTGCCAGCGCTGCGAATGCCGCTACCCAGGTGCGGATTTCGTGTGCGGAGTGACCGGCCTGCTGCTCGATCCAGCGTGTTCGACCAACCATCCACGTCGCCGAGGCGATTCGAATCGACCAATTCGAGGAAAGCCTGATCCCAGTCCGGGTTCAGCGGTTGCAGCGGGCTGTCGCCGTGCGCGAACGCCTGCGCGGCGTCCATCACCGCAACCTGTCGCGCCTGTCGTTGTTCCGGTGACATCGGTTCCCCATGCACGATCCGCGCCAATGCCGCGGGCGGTGCGGAGGCCAGCGTCGGCACCGGCGGATCATGCGACAGACCTCCGGATCCCACGATAAGGACCCGCTTGCCCAGTGTGGCCAGATAGGTTCCGACGGCGGCACCGAGCGCCCGAACCCGCCGAATCGGCCCGAGCGGGGTGGCGACCGAGTTGATGAAGATCGGGATCACCTGCCGCGATGTCGCGTCGCCGAACAGCTTCTCGAGCGGTTGAACCGTGCCGTGATCGACATCCATACTGGCCGAAAGCGCAACGTCCACACCCGATTCGAGCACTGCCCGCGCGCAGTCGGTGGCGATGTCGGCGGGCACGTCCAACGGGCCTGCGTAGGTGCCGTAATCGCCGACACCCTGCGCGCTGGTGCCGATGCAGAACGGCGGCATCGTCCGATAGAAGAACCCGTTGTAGTGGTCGGGCGAGAAGATGACGACCAGTTCGGGATCGAAGTCAGCGACGAAGGCGCGCGCCGCTGCCAGCGCCGATTCGACGTCGTCAAGGAGTTCCGGCGGTGGTCCCGGAAGGTTGAGAAGTGGACTGTGCGACATGCAGCACAGGGCCAGTGTCGCCATGTGAACTCGAGCCTCCTTCCCGGATCAGACATAAGACATCGAAAAGTGATTCGCTCATCTCGGGAGTGCGCTGCGCGATGCACGCGCCGGCGATGCAGCGGTCGGGCCGCACGAACAGCACGGAGTCGGTATAGACGTCGAACCACGACTTCAGCGCGCCCGTCCTATCACCGACGACGACCACATCGGCGTCGTCGTGGCCGGTCCAGCGCAGCTGTGTCGTCGGACGGACTTCTACGAGTCTGGCCCCCAACGCTTTCCAGCGACCGAAGGCTTCTTCCCCGAGGATGGCGCGCAGGTTGTTGCTCCAGCACAACACGGCAAAACCGGTGCCGAGCACATCGTCGAGCAGGACATTCTGTGTCCGCTCGGGTATCGACCCGCGGCTGGATGAACAGTGTGCCGGTCGGTGAGTTCTGCGAACTGGTCTCGGCATGAAACACCGCGCCCTGCTGATACCGCGGCATCGGCTTGAAGCGCATCTCCAGTACATAGCGCTTCAACGTGGGCACGAGCGACGCGCCGTGGATGACACGGTCACGCAGCGCCGCCACGCGCCGATTCGTCGGCGAAATGACCCGTCCGACCATGGTGGACAGGTCGATCATCGCCCGCGCATGTTTGCGACGCTCGATGTCGTAGGTGTCGAGCAGGGCGTCGCCGGCCTGACCGTTGACCACCGCGGCGAGCTTCCACCCCAGGTTGGCGGCGTCGCGGATGCCACTGTTGTAGCCCTGGCCCTGCCAAACCGGCATCAGATGTGCGGCGTCGCCCGCCAGCATCAGACGTCCCTTGCGGAACGAGCCGGCGATGCGCGAATGATGGGTGTACACGCGATGACGGATCATGTCGACCCGGTCGGGGTGCGGAACCCGCTGCGCGAGCATGCGTCTGACGAATGCGGGATCGTCGGCGAGTTCATCGGACTCGTCGTCGTGAATCAAGAACTCGAAGCGGCGGATGCCGTGGGCGATGGAGATCGACACGTACGGCCGCTTGGGGTCGGCTCCCACTTCGCTGTTCGGATGGCCGAGGGGATCGTTCGCGACGTCGACGACCAGCCAGCGGGTAGACGACGTGGTCCCGTCGAACGACACACCCATCAGTCGGCGGGTGGCGCTGCGCCCGCCGTCGCACCCGACGACGTAGCGGGCGCGTATGGGCGCCTTACCGTCTGCGAACTCGAGAGTGACGCCGTCGCCGGTTTCGACGCAGTGCTCCATCCGGTGTCCCCACCGAATCTCGACATGGTCGAAGCGGTCCAGCCCACCGCGCAGTTCGGCATCGACCATCGGCTGGACGAATCCATTGCGCTTGGGCCAGCCGAAACGCGCATCGGGCGGTGCCATCTCGGCGAGCAGGCGCCGTTTGGCGTCGAAGAAGCGCAGGATCTGGTTCGGCACCGTATGCGGCAGCACCCGATCGACCAATCCGATGGACTGGAAGGTGCGTAGCGCCTCGTCGTCGAGCCCGACTCCGCGTGGGTAGTCGATGAGGGTGTCGCGCTCCTCGACGATGACCGTCCGGACTCCCTGCAACCCAAGGATGTTCGCCAGCGTCAGGCCGGAAGGCCCAGCCCCGACGATGACGACGTCCACCTGCTCTGTCAACGGCGCACTCTGTTCTTCGCGCAAGCGCTCATCACCGCCCCAATGTTCTTCGCGCAAGCGCTCATCACCGCCCCAATGTTCTTCGCGCAAGCGCTCATCACCGCCCCAACAGGAAGTCGAGATGGAGACGGTTGAAGGTCTTGGGATCCTCGTACTGGGGCCAGTGTCCACAGCCGGGCATCACCTCGAACCGGGCACCGGGAATCATCGAGGCGATCCTGCGGCCTTCCGCCACATCTGCGGTCGGGTCATCGCTGGTCCACACGACCATGGTCGGGGCGGTGATCGACCCGTATTCGTTCGGGCCGAGCAGGTTTCGTGCGCGGATATCGGGATCCTGCAGAGCCATGATGTCTTTCATTGCGGCGGCGAATCCGGGTTGGCGGTACACGCGCTGGCGGCTCGCGACGATGTCGTCGTAGTCCTTCGACTTGTCGGCCATCAACCATTTGATGCGTGCCTGCACCGTTTCCCACGTCGGATTCTCCGCCGCAGCCATCGACAACGTGATGATGCGCTTCATCACCTCGGGGTCGGCCTGCGATCCACCCGCGGTGTTGAGCACCAGCCGGTCGATCCGGTTCGGCTGCTCGGCGGCAGCACGCGCGGCCACCCAGCCGCCCAGCGACTCACCGCTGATGTGGGCGCGCTGTACACCGATCGCGTCGAGGAACGCCATCAGATGGGATACGTAGTGGTCCACCTCGAGCGGATGTCCGGGTTTGTCGGTGTAGCCGTGACCGAGCATGTCGATCGACCACGTCGAGAAGTGCTCGGCATGCGATTCCAGGTTTCGGACATATGCCTCGGCGTGCCCGCCCGAGCCGTGCAGGAAGACCAAAGCCGGCTTGTCTTCTCCGTTTTCCGAGCCGCCGGCATGCAGGTAGCGGGTGCGCACTCCGCCCGCGTCGATGAACCCCTGCGAGAACGCGACGCCCTGGAGATCACTCCAGACGCTCTCGAAGTCGACCAGCGGAGACGATTCCGGCACTCGTCACCTCCCTTGACGGCGAGAATCAAATTCTCGTAGTTTGTAAGCACTATGCTCATTTATCGCACGTGTATGTGCACTATAGTCAGAGCATCACTCTCATGAGTGGTAGATGTCAAGCAAGACGGGAAGTCGGATGACTGGTTCGATGGGGTCTGATCCGGTCGGCGGGGCGAGCCCCAACCCCGCGCCGACGGGTGCGCCCGGTTCGCAGACCTTGGCCAGGGGTTTGGCCGCATTGCAATTGGTCGCGACGTCGCGTTCGGGTCTGACCGCCCAACAGGTCGCCGACGACATCGGCGTGCACCGGACGATCGCCTACCGCCTGCTGTCCACCCTTTCGTCGTTCCGGCTCGTAGCCAAGGGTGAGGATGGCCGCTACCGGGCGGCCGCCGCGCTCGCGGTGCTAGGCGCGTCGTTCGACAACCATGTGCGCCAGCTGAGCCTGCCCACTCTGCGCACGCTCGCCGACGAACTCGGCAGTACGGTATCGCTGCTCGTGGCCGAGGGCGACCAGCAGGTGGCCATCGCGGTGATCGTGCCGACGAACGTGTACTACCAACTCGCTTTCCACGAGGGCAGCCGCTACCCGTTGGACCGCGGCGCAGCCGGCCTCGCACTGCTCGCGAGCATGCCGCCGCGCCCCGGCGAACGCGAACTGATTCCCCAAACCCGTCAACAGGGTTGGGTGACCACGCACGGCGAAGTCGAGCCGAACACCTTCGGCCTGGCGGTGCCCGTGCACAGGCAGCCGCCCTCACCGCCGACGTGCATCAATCTCATCTCGCACCGTGAAGATGTGGTGATGCACGGCAAGGACGCGGTGATCAAGGCGGCCAACGAACTGTCCGCGATCTTGTCCTGAGAATCGCCTGCGCCGAAAGGATTGAGCACGTGCCTAATTGGGATCACGAGGTCGACGTGGTCGTGCTTGGTAGCGGCGGCGCCGGCTTGACGTCAGCACTGACGGCCGCAGTCAACGGAGCCTCCGTCGACGTGTACGAAAAGGCCGCGACCGTCGGCGGCACGACAGCGGTTTCCGGCGGCATAATCTGGATTCCAGCTCACAGTCGGGCCTCCGACGGCGAGCTGACGGTCGAGGACGCGATGAGCTATCTGCGTGCGCAGTCGCTCGGTTTCATGGACGACGATCTGGTCGACACGTTCGTTCGTACCGGCCCGGAGATGCTCGACTTCGTCGAGGCGCACAGCGAGTTGGAGTTCGAGGTCGCCGAGGGATTCCCGGACTACAAGCCCGAACTTCCCGGTGGCCGCCCGGCAGGCGGACGGTCGCTGAACGCCAAACCGTTCGATCGTTCCCGCCTCGGTGACTGGAGTGACCGCGTCACGTCGTTCCCCGCGGACTTCAGCAACGTCGGTATCGACGCCGAGACACGCGCGCGTATCCACGCGTCGGTCGACGACGAGTCGGGTGACTTCTGCGTGGCGGGTACCGCCTTGATCTCCGGACTGCTGAAGGGGCTGCTCGATCTTGGGGTCGTCCCATACACGAACGCGCGCGCCGTCGAGCTCTTCGCCGACGCGCTGGGGATCACCGGTGTCGCAATCAGACAGGGCGATAACGAGTTCAACGTTCGGGCACGCCGCGGTGTGGTGCTGGGTACCGGCGGGTTCGAATGGGACCCGAAGCTGGTCGAGGCCTACCTTCGTGGCCCGATGCGCGGCGCAGTCTCGCCGCCGAACAACACCGGCGACGGCTTGCGCATGGCGATGGCGCACGGCGCCGATCTGGCCAACATGGGCGAGGCATGGTGGGTACCGATCGTCCAGTTGCCCGGTGACACCTTCGGGGGTCATCCGCGTAGCCGCAGCGTGCGACTGGAACGCACCCGCCCCAGAAGCATCATCGTCAACCGGGCGGGCAGGCGATTCCTCAACGAGGCGGGTGAGTACAACTCCATGGCGGGCCCGTTCCAATTCCTCGATCCCAAGCATGGCTACGCGAACGATCCGGCGTGGATCGTCTTCGACGCGCAGCATTTCAAGCGCTACGGGTTTCTCGGTGTGCTCCCCGAAGAAGAGGCTCCGGACTGGTTCACACCGTCGGCCGATGTGGCGGAACTCGGCGAGAAGACGGGTATCGACGCGGATGGCCTGGCAGCGACGCTCGCGGCGTGGAATGACAACGTCGCGCGCGAGCAGGATCCCGACTTCGACCGCGGTGCAAGCGCTTACGACGGATATTGGGGCGACGACACAGCTGCCACCCCGGCAGGCAAGACCCTCGGCCCCATCGACACCCCGCCGTACTACGCCGTCCCCGTGTCGATCGGCGCGATGGGCACCAAGGGCGGGCCGCGCACCGACAGCGACGGCAGGGTGCTGCACGTCAGTGGCGCAGCCATTCCAGGACTGTTCGCCGCGGGCAATGCGATGGCGGGTGCGACGGGAAAAGCCTACGGCGGTGCGGGCGGGACGCTGGGTCCTGCAATGGTATTCGGGTATCGCGCGGGGCTAGCGGTCTCGGCGCGCAGTTCTTAGCGCGCCTGCTCGCGACCGGCACACTAGCCGGCGATGGCCGAGCCGACGAAATAGCTGCCCAACAGGCCGACACCGATGAGAACCACCCAGGCGTCGGTAATGCGGCACAGCAGCGGAGGAGCGTGGCGGACCTCCATGAACTCCCGGAAGATGATGCGCACCTTGATGAGCGCGATCACGATCGCACTCACGGTCACCACGGTGCTCGCTCTCAGCGTCCCGTTCTGATCGACCGTGTGATCGATCCAGACATAGGCGAGCGTCATCGACGTCAGGACCAGCCAGACGATCAGCAGTCGCTTGTTGAAAGTTGTGCTCACAGTTCACCTCACGACGTAGAGCAGCGCAAAGATCAGGACCCACAGGAAGTCGACGGTGTGCCAGTAGGTGGCACCCGTTTCGATGAGCTGCTGGGAGCGCCTGGCCGGGCTGCGCAACTGATAGAGCACGACACCAAGCACGACGAAGCCGATCAACAAGTGAATGCAGTGGATCGACGTCAGGAAGTAGTAGTGCTGGAAGAACTCGTTGCTGGTGAACGTATTGCCCATGCGGATCTCCATGACCCACTCGGTGACTTTGGACGCCAGGAACACGAGCCCGAACGAGACCGTCATGGCGGCGTTGATCAGAGCCGAACGGTATGCGCCCACCCGAGCCGACTGAACACACCGGGCGATCGCCCACGAACTCAATAGCAGGGCAATCGTGTTGAAGACCCCGAAGCGCAGGTCCAGGTCCGCCTGAGACTGCAAATAAAGCTGCTCGTTCTGGGTGCGCGAGATCAGATACACCGAGAAGTAGCCGGTGAAGAGAAGCGACTCGAACAGGACGAACATCCACATGTCCGGCTGCCCGGGCACGAACTCCGTCGGTTTCTCCTGTAGCTGAGAGCCGGATTCTGCGCCGGCAAGATTCGTCATCGGACCGCCTCCACTGAATCCGACTGTGGCACTGAGTCGTTACCGGGAAAGTCAGGCAACGGACCAGTTCCGAAGTCCTCGCGCTGGATCAGCCTGCGCAAAAGCGTGAGGAAGACGCCTGTGTAAAAGACGAAAACCCCCACGTTGATCCACCATGCGATCGCACCGTTCCATGCGAACGCGCCGCGGTGAAACATCCACGCAGGCGCCACAACCACTTCGGTCAACGCATTGCAGAGGTTGAGGTAACCGAACCACTTGGGAAACACGCGGTTCTTGTCGATCAGGATCGCCACCATCCACACCAGCGAGCCGATCAAGAACACGCCCATGGTGCCGCTGAATGAGAGGAACGCGAAGTCGTAGAGCCACTGGATCAACTCGGGATCCCTGTCGGGACGCAGGGCGGCAACGGTCATGGCGACGGCCATTACCAGCATGCCCGGGAGAGCGCTCAGCGCATACATGATCATGTATGAATAGGCGAAAATCCGACTGACGGACATTCGCCGCATCGAGTACGCAAGCAGGGCGTTCATCGGACCGCACATACCTGAGATCAGGAACACCACACCGAATCCGGCGAGAAGGCCGAGATGATGGTCGCCGAACCACTGCACAACCGTGGGTGTATCCCACGCGGGGCTCGGCGGCGGCTGGACCTGTGTGACGACGAAGAACAGGACTCCGTACAGGTTGTAGAAGATCAGCATCACGTACCACGCGAACCACAACTCTCGCTTGGGATTGTGACGAACGTTCCACACCAACCGACTCAGTGCAGAACCCGAAGACGGATCCGGCTCCTTCACCGATGGCGCCGTCGACGTACTCATGCGGCGACCTGCTCCTCGACGTGGTCCTCGAGGCGCTGTCGCCGGATGTTCTGGCCGAGAACGATTGCCATGACGAGGATCCATACCGCGATCGCAATGTTCTTGAGCCAGAAGGACAACAGCCCGTCCCATGCGAAGGGCCCTGTCAACGTCCACGCGCCGAAGGCAGCAGGCGCCATCGCGGCCGCGATGACGAGGTTGAACACCGCCACCCATGGTTTGAAGACGGGTTGGTCCTGCCGATCCCAGAAAATCGCGAGGGCCAGCAGCAGGCACTGGGCGATCAGATACGGAACGAGAACGGTGAACGTGACCCATGCGAGATCGTTGAGCATCTGGGTCAGTTCCGGTGCGCGATCCGGGCGGAAGGCGCCCAGGAGCCAGAACATATTGGCGATGAGAAATATCGCGGGTGGCCCACCGGCGCAGGCGATCAAACTGTAGGACAGGATCGGCGTGCGGTGGGCCATGCGCCGGATCTGCATCGCCAGCAGGATTACCGTGGGGATCAGGCCGACGCCGAACCAGTTGAACAGGATCATGCTGTACCGGATGCGCGCGGTCTCGTCACGATAGAAACTCGCGACCTCCTCCGCAGACAGCGTCGGCGACATCGGGTGAAGGAAACCGGGAAAGAGGAAGAACGCGGACACCCAGATGATCGCCACCACGGGCAATGTCCAGAACAGGATCAACTCGCCGTCACGTCGTCTCATCGTCGAACCCATCCCATGCATAGCGTTGGTAGCCGATCGGCAACCAGCACGGTAGCCGATCGGCTACTTAACGGTCAATGCTCGGCTACTCTCGTCGCTGTGACGTCCACGCAGGATGGCCTGAAGTTCAGCGAGATCACCCGCACCGCCGCGCAGACCCGCGTTCTGGATGCGGCGTTGAAGCTGATCGCCGAGCACGGTGTCAGCGGAACGTCGTTGCAGATGATCGCCGACGAGATGGGTGTGACGAAGGCGGCCGTGTACCGCCAGTTCAAGACCAAGGAAGAGATCGTCATCGCGATCACGGAGCGAGAGATGAGCAAGCTCGAGGATGTGCTCGAAGCCGCCGAGGCGGAGGGCCATCCACTGCGGGCGCGCGCGGTACTGCTCGACCGCATGGTCGAGCAGGCCATCGACCGCCGCGACGCCTTCCGCGTCCCGATGTTCGATCCGGTCATCATCCGCCTGCAGGCCGAATACGAACCGTTCCAGCGGTTCATCGAGAGGCTGTATGCGGCGCTGCTGGGTACGGAAGCCGGCGTCGAGGCGCGTCTGCACGCGGCGATGCTGTCGAGTGCGATCAGCGTGGCCGTCATGCACCCGCTCCTTGCCGACGTTGACGGCGAGACCCTCCGAGAACAGTTGAAGCAGATGACCCGCCGCATGCTCGGCCTTCCCGAATGAGGTTGCCTCTCATGACGGATGAACAGGAGATCCGCAGCCTCGTCAACAGGTATGCCGATGCCGCCTCCCGTCGCGACTCTGCCGGGTTGGCAAGCACATTCACCACGGACGGCACATGGCATGCACCGGAGTTGGGCCGCTTCGAAGGACACGATGCGATGTCGGCGTTCTTCACCGCGATGCTCGCCGGCTGGAATGTCTTTCTGCAGGCACTGATGTCCGGGGTGGTGGTCGTCGACGCAACGAATCCCGATCGCGCCCTGGGCCGTTGGTTCGTCCAGGAGACCGGCCAGCGTGCCGAAGGCACCAACTTGATCATCTCGGGCGTCTACCACGACGAGTACATCCGCGATGGCGGGGCGTGGCTGATCCTTCGCCGCCGTTACGATGCGCTGCTGCGAAACACCAACGGGCAGGTGACGACGCTGGCGTTCCCGACCGACGTTCCCGCGATCGGTTAGGGCTCGACCGGAACAGCGAACAGCTGCTCGGCGGCTGTGTACGGATCTGATTCACCCTCGGCGACCTGCCCCGCGAGACGATCCAAATCTGGGTGAGTTCGCAATAGCGTCTGCGCCAGCGACAGGATCTGCGCACGTGCCCGCGCCATGCGGCGTTCCGGGCTGTCGGTGCGATGATGGACCTCGATGGCCTCCACCAGCTCGGGGATGCCTTGCCTTTCTGCGGCAACGAGTTTCAGGATCGGCGCCTTCGTCTCGGCCTTCAGATCCCGCACCGTCTGATCCGCGCCCTCGCGATCGGCTTTGTTGACCACCACGATGTCGGCGACCTCCAGCAGGCCGGCCTTGGCCGCCTGCACTGCATCGCCCGCACCGGGATTGAGGATCACGATCGTCGGATCGGCGATGGCGGCGATCTCGATCTCCGATTGGCCCACACCGACCGTCTCCAACACGACCAGGTCGTAGGACAACGCGGTGAGCAGCCTGATGGCGGCCGGAACCGCCGCGGCAAGTCCGCCGAGATGACCGCGCGTCGCGACTGACCGAATGAGTACGTCGGAGTCGTTGATGTGCGCGGCCATTCGAATCCTGTCGCCCAGCAGCGCTCCCCCGCTATAGGGCGACGACGGATCGACTGCCAACACCGCCACCCGCATGTCGCGTTCGCGGTACGCACTGACCAGAGCACCGACCGTTGTCGACTTGCCCGCTCCCGGTGGACCTGTCACCCCCACAACCCGCGGAGCCGATACCGCGCCGAGCGATTCGAGCACTTCGCCGCGCCGCGGACTTTCGACCAGGCTCAGCAATCGGCCGGCCGCCCGGGTGGACCCGTTGCGCGCTGCCTCGATGAGCTCGTCGATGGTCATCTCGTCCAGCTTATCCCGAGCCCGACCAACATGAGAATGTTATTCTCTCTGTTCGAGAGTGTCAGTTGCAAGAAGGGTAACCATATGCAACTCACCGGCAAGGTCGCCTTCGTCGCCGGGGCCAGCCGTGGCATCGGCGCGACGATCGCCAAGGCTCTGGCCTCAGAAGGTGCCGCCGTCGCGGTTGCGGCGCGCTCCGAAGAACAGGGCAAAGTACCCGGCACGATTCACGACGTCGCAGAGGGCATCACGGCGGCGGGTGGCCGGGCGTTGCCGGTGCAGTGCGACGTCACCAGCGAAGAGTCCGTCGAGAACGCCGTCGCCACAACGGTTTCGGAGTTCGGCGGTATCGACATCCTGGTCGCGAACGCCGGTGTGCTGTGGCTCGGCCCGATCGAGTCGACTCCGCTGAAGCGCTGGCAACTGTGCCTCAACGTCAACCTCACCGGCGTATTCCTCGTGACGAAGGCCGTCATTCCACACGTGAAGGCGCGCGGCGGCGGCTCACTGGTGGCGATCACCACGACCGGCGTCGGGATGATCGATCAAGGCTCGAACGCCTACTGGGTGTCCAAGGCGGCAGTGGAGCGGTTGTATCTGGGTTTGGCTGCCGACCTCCGACCGGACAACATCGCCGTGAACTGCCTGAGCCCGTCGCGGGTGGTGCTGACCGAGGGATGGCAGGCCGGTGGCGGCGGCATGGAGATCCCGCCAGAGATGATCGAACCCCCCGAGGCGATGGCCGACGCTGCAGTCCTGCTGGCTCAGCAGAACGCCGACGGCATCACCGGCACCGTCCAGCGCTCCGAAGATATCTCCACCTAGCGCGTACGCCCACACGGAGTCGGGAGGTTCGTGTGTGATGCTGACACTCCGTAAGATTTCATCAGTTCGCGCACGCTCATCCCGGTGCAAGAGTGCGCAAAATGCTGTCACGATACGGCATGTCGGCATCAGACACGCACGCTCGCGGAAATAGTGAGGGCCAAATGGTGAGTGTTACTTGTCCTTCGCGATCAGCCCGTCCACGATCTTGTTGAAGTCGGCGGTGCCGAAGGACACGTATTCGGACAGGTTCGCGTAGTCCAACGACGCCATCACCGACTTCTCGAGTTGGATGTTCATCAGCCGCTTGGTGCTCTCCAGCGCCTGCTGCGGCAACTCCATCACCTTCTTCGCACACGCAATCGCCTCGGCCAACGGATCTTCGACGACGTGGTTGGCCATCCCCAACTCGAGCGCTCGCGCAGCCTTGATCCGAATCCCGGTGAACGCAAACTCCTTGGCCTGCAACAAACTTATCTGCGACGGCCACACCAGTGGTCCACCGTCTGCGGCGACAAGCCCGATCGACACGTGCGGATCAGCGAAGAACGCGGTCTCGGCCATGTAGACGATGTCCGAGAGCGCCGCCAAGCTGCAGCCCAGCCCGACGGCCGGACCGTTGACCGCCGCGATCACCGGGATGCGGCATCGCACCATACCGATGACGAGGTCGCGGCCATGCTTGATCGTCTTCTGGCGTAGCGCTTCATCATTGCGCAGTTCGTCCAGGTAGTTGAAGTCACCGCCGGCCGAAAAGGCCCGGCCTGCACCGGTGATCACCGCGGCGCGCGCGCCGGCATCCTCGTTGAGCGCTTCCCAGATCTTGGCCAGGCCCACGTGCAGCGAATCGTTGACCGCATTGAGCTCGTCCGGACGGTTGAGCGTGATGATCCGGAGACCGCCATCGGCCGTGACGTCGATTTCATCTGGCATGTCATACATTTCAGACCCCTAATCCGAGTATGCGAGAGGAGATGATGTTCTTCTGAATCTGCGAGGTGCCGCCCATCACGCTCTGCGCGCGGCTGTACATATACGCACCGAACAGTTCGGGATCACTGGTGCCGACAGTGGCCAGCGCCGCATGGCCGACCGATTGCTCGACCCAGGTCATCAGCAACTTGTCGAGCGAACCTTGTGGCCCGTGGGTGATGCCGTCGAGTTGCTCGGACAGCCGCCGACGTACATGCAGCCTCAGCATCTCGGTCTGCACCCACGCCCATGACAGCTCTTCCGGAGTCGCGCCGTCCACTCGGGAGGCCAACTGGCGCACCAGCTTCCCGTATCGCGCGGAAAAGCCCAGGGTGGATGGTTCGCGTTCATGACTGACGACGGTCATAGCGAGCTTCCAGCCCTCACCGAGACTGCCGACCAGGTTCTCGGCGGGCACTCGGGCGCTGTCGAATGACACCTGGCCGAATTCCTTCGTGACGCCGCTGATCATCTTGAGTGGCCGTTGCTCTACACCCGACTGGTGCATCGAGACGACGAAGGCGGAGATGCCGCGATGCTTCGGCACATCCTTGTCTGTGCGGGCCAGCAGCAGACACCAGTCAGCGACGTCGGAGTAGCTCGTCCAGATCTTGTGGCCGTGGATCACGTACTCGTCACCGTCACGGGTGGCCGTGGTGGTCAGCGATGCGAGATCAGAACCCGCGCCGGGTTCCGAGAAACCCTGACACCACCGCTCGCTGCCGTTGATCATGCCGGGCAGGAATCGCTGCTGCAGTTCCTTGCTGCCGTGGTGCCCGAACGCCACGACCAGGTACCCGAGGCTCGGCCGCGCCGGGGCGCCTGCCTTCGCGATCTCCTCGTCGACGATGACGTCGTAAACCGGAGGCAGGTCGTGACCCCCGTACTCCTTCGGCCACGACGTGCCGAAGAAGCCCTCCTCGTACAGCGCCTGGTGCCACGCGCCTTGAGCGGCCCAGTACTCGTCGCCCGACGTCGGGAACTTGCCCTTCTGTTCGGTCAGCCAACTGCGCAACCGGTCCCGGAATGCGGCTTCCTCATGCGAATCACGAAAATCCAATGGTCAGCTCCTCCAGCTTCACGGGCCACGTTTCAGTGGCGGTCAGCACCCGCCGCAGGTAGACGTGGGCAAGGCATTCCCAGGTGTTGCCGATACCGCCGTGCACCTGGACCGAGGTCTCGCAGACGGTCAGTGCCGCGCGCGCACAGTAGATCTTGGCCACCCGAGCGGCTTCGATAGCCTCCGCGGGCGGTAGTTCGTCGACCGCCCACGCGGCGTGACGAAGCACGCTGATCGACCCCTCGATGAGGGCCAGGCTTTCGGCCAGCAGGTGGCCGACCGCCTGATAGGAGCCGATGGTCGCTCCGTACTGCTCGCGGACCTTGGCGTACTCGCAGGCCAGTGCATGCGCCCCGCGCGCAGCGCCGACAAGGTCGGCACAGGTGACCGTGAGTGCGAGTGCGCGCCACCGGACGGCGGCCTCGTCGGAGAGCTCTCCGAGCCCAGAAGGCGATTCGACCACGCCGGCAAGGCTTCTCGTCAGATCGACGGACTCGGGCTCGTCGGACCCCGCCTGCAGCACCTGCACGCCGCGTTGCACCAGGTCGTCGGCGAGTACCGGTCCGATGAAAGGCACGTCGACCAGCCCACGCGCGAATTCCTCGGCGACGATCGCCACCTCTACACCGGACGCGCCGTCGGAGCGCAGGGTGCGAAACCCCGTGGCGTCGACCGCCCTCTCCAGCCGCGCAACGCGCTTGTCGTCGTCGAGATCCGCGACCGAACCCGGCCCGAGATCATCGGCGAGCTTGGCCGCAGCGTCCCGCAGCTGTTGCTGTTCACTCGTCAGACGGACGTCCACAGCCGCTCCTTCAACACTCGACGCAACACCTTTCCTGATGGCAGACGCGGTACCTCGTCCACGAAAATGATCTGGCTGGGCCGCTTGTACGATGCGAGCCGGTCACCGATCAGCGCCACGAGTTCTTCTGCATCCACAGAGCCATCCGCCTTGACCGCAACCACGATCGCCTCCCCGCTATTTGTATCCGGGACCCCGAACACCGCACAGTCCTCGACGGCCGGGTGGCCATGCACAACAGCTTCGATCTCGGCGGGCGCGACCTGAAAGCCGCGCACCTTGATCATTTCCTTCGAGCGGTCGGTGATTCGCAGCCGGCCCTCGGTATCGATGTGCCCGACATCGCCGGTCCGGTACCAGCCGTCCGAGAAGGCCTCGGCCGTTGCCGAATCCGGCAGGTAGCCGGCCATCACCGAGTCCGACCGGACCTGGATCTCGCCGAGTTCACCAGCCGCCACCGACCTCGCCGGTATCCAGTGACACCACCCGCAGGTCCACACCCGGAACGCCACGACCAACCGTGTCCAGACGTGCGCCCTCGATCTCATTGCATGAGATCACCGGCAATTCGCTGGCACCATACGCAGTCACCCAGTTCACACCCGCCCTGCGGGTAACGACCTCGGCAACGCTCTCGGTGACCGGCGTCGCACACCACATCACGTACCGCAGTGACGACAAGTCGTACTTCTCGAGGTCGGGATGTGCTGCGAGCGCCAACGCAATTGGTGCCACCGCCATTTCGATAGTGATTTGGTCTGACTCGATATGCCGAAGCATCTGGTCGATATCGAACCGCCTGTGCAACCGGATCCATGTACCGGTGTCGAGCGCCGTCGCGATGTTGAGCAGCCCGAGGATGTGCGAGGGCGGCGTCATGATCTGCATGCGATCCGCCGATGAGAGTTCCAACGCGTCACGCCAATGCCGCACCGCCACCGCGAACGAGGCATGTGTATGCCGCACGGCCTTGGGCATTCCGGTGGTGCCTGAGCTGAAGACGAATAGTGCGTCGGACTGCGGCGCCGGCGCTTCGAAGGATCTTTGGCCCGGCGTTATCGGCTCGTCCAACGACAGCATCGGCATCGTTTCGGCGAGCACCGGATGGTCCCCCACGGCGTACGCGGGATTGGTCAGCGCGAGCGCATGTTCGACCTCGGTGCGCTTCCACGCCGGGCTGAGCAGGACCGCCGACGCGCCAAGCAGCCAGACGGCCCGCAGTGCGACGACGAACTCCGGCCGATTCGATGACATGAGTGCGACCCGGTCACCGCACCGTAGGCCGCGATGCTCGAGAGTGGTTGCCATGCCGCCGGCCAGGGCATCGAGTTCGGACAGCGTGTATTCACGCTCCTCGAAAGCGAGCGCGATCGCCTCACTCACAGCCTGTCCTCACTCGCCGCTGCCGCCCGTCACGATGCGAATTTTGAGAATAGCGTATCATTTAACGAGAATGGTATTCTCTAAATCTTAGAACCGACGTGCCAGGAGAGGCTTGATGACGGCAGAACCGGCCGACGACGGACAAGTGACGATCGTTCTCGATCGAAAGACGGTGTCGGTGCGGCGGGTCGCCAACGAGACACTCCTCGAGAGCGCGCGACGCGCCGGCCTCTCTCCGCCGTTCTCCTGCGAGGCCGGCAACTGCGGCACCTGCATGGCCAAACTCGTCGAGGGCAACGCCACCATGCGCGTCAACGACGCGCTCGACGAGGACGAAGTCGAGGACGGATACATCCTGACCTGCCAAGCCGTTCCGGACACGGATTCGATCAGCTTCACCTACGACGACTGAGCCGACGGAACCGCGTCGTGTTCGTCGAGACGCGGTGGCGGGCGGTATTCGGGCTGGTATCCGTCGACGTGGATCGGACTGCCCACCAACCGGAAATCCCCTGCGGTGACGACAACTTCGGGCGTCGCCTTCAACGCCTCGGGCAGCGTGCGCACCGCAGCGGCCGGGATACCCAGCGGACGCAGCCTGGCCTCCCAACCCTTTGCGCTGTCGGTGGCGAGTCGGGCCGCGACGACAGCGAGGACTTCCTCGCGATGTGCGGCCCGCTCGGCCATCGTCGTAAAGCCCTCGATTCCGGCCTCCGCGGCGAACGACTTCCAGAATGCGTCATGCGTGATGAACAGCGCGAGATACCCGTCGGCAGTCGAGAATAGCTGCGCCGGAACGTAGTACGAGTGTGCCCCGTACGGGTAGCGGCGCGGCTCGGCGCCGTCGTTCAGGTACGCCGACGCGCGGTAGTTCAACTGGGACAGCATCACATCGCGCAGCGACACATCGACCTGTCCCCCACGCCCCGAAACGATCTGCGCCAGCAGACCCAGCGCCGCGGCGAGCCCGGTTGAGTTGTCCGCCGACGAATACCCCGGCAGGGTCGGCGGATCGTCGGGATGACCGGTCATCGCGGCCACCCCCGTCGCCGCCTGGATCACGTAATCGAACGCGGGATCGTCACCGCCGGTCAACCCGAACCCCGTCAGCGCGACGCAGACGATGCGGTCATTGAACTGTCGCAACGCATCGTAGGTCAGACCCAGCCGCTTGATCGCCGACGGCTTCATATTGACCAGCAGCGCATGCGAATCGGCGACCAGTTCACCGAGGCGCTCCTGGCCCTGTTCCGACCGCAGATCCAGCACAACGCTTTGCTTGTTGCGGTTGAGGCTCGCGAAGTAACTGTCACTGACCTGCCTGGAGATCTCCCCGCCGGGCGGCTCGATCTTGATCACCTCGGCACCGAGATCGGCAAGCAGCATGGTCGCATACGGGCCGGCCAGCATGACACCGACCTCGAGGATGCGGATGCCCGCAAGAGGCCCTTCCGAATTCACCGCACGGCCTTGGCGAGTTCCGCAATCACCTCACGCGTGCGGTATTTCGAGGCGATCAGTTCGTCGCGGTTCTCGCCGATCGGCAGCAGGCGCACCGACAGATCGGTCACCCCGGCGTCCGCGAACTGGCGGAACCGCGCAAGGATCGTCTCTTCGTCACCCGCCGCGGTCAGATCGCCCACGTCGCGTGCGTCGCCACGATCGAGTAACCGTTGATAGTTCGGCGACGTCTCCGCCTCGGCCAGAATGCGGTTGGCCCGGTCCTTGGCAGCGTCGATCTCGGAGTTGGCGCACAGGCACACCGGAATACCCGCGACGATCCGCGGCGCGGGCCTGCCCGCCTCCGCAGCGGCCTTGTTGATCTTCGGGGCGATGTGCTCTCCGATGGCCTTCTCATCGGCCATCCACAGCACCGTGCCGTCGGCGAGTTCGCCCGCGATCTGCAGCATCACCGGTCCGAGAGCGGACACCAGCACCGGCATCGGCGGCTCAGCGCCAAGCACAGTCGGGTTGTGCACGGTGAAGTTGTCGTTCTCGACATCGACATCGCCGGGGCCGGCGATCGCGGCATTGAGCACATCGAGATAGTCACGCGTGTAGGCGGCGGGCTTCTCGTAGGGGATGCCGAGCATGTCGCGCACGATCCAGTGGTGCGACGGCCCGACGCCGAGCGCCAGCCGGCCTCCGATGCCTGCATGTATCGAGAGCGCCTGCCGCGCCAGACGCGATCGGATGCTGCGCCTGCAGCGGTACGACAGCGGTGCCCAGTTCGATTCGCGTGGTGCGCGCGCCCATCAGGGCGATCATCGTCAGGCAGTCGAAATCGTTGGGCACCTGCGGCATCCACGCGGTGTCCATGCCCGCGGCCTCCGCCCACTCGATGTCATCGAGCAACTTGGAGACCTTGCGAGCCATATCGCCGCGCTCGGCGCCGATCATCACGCCCAATCTCATGTGCCCACCCCGCTTCGCCCGCCCGACCTCATGACTGTTCCGCCTTCTCAGTGAGTGCCCGGACATCGCGCACCAGCGTTTCCAGCGATGTGCCGGTCGGGAACACCGCCGCAGCGCCGGCGTCGAGCAGCTTCTGCACGTCGGATTCCGGGATCGTGCCACCCACCACGACGGCGATGTCTCCGGCATCGGCGGCGCGCAATGCGTCAACGGTGCGCGTGGTCAAGGCGATATGAGCTCCCGAGAGGATCGAAAGACCCACCAGGGCAACGTCTTCCTGAAGCGCGATGGACACGATGTCCTCGATTCGCTGACGGATACCGGTGTAGATGACCTCAAAACCGGCATCGCGAAGCGTGCGTGCCACGATCTTGGCTCCGCGATCGTGGCCGTCCAGACCCGGTTTGGCGACGAGCACCCGTGCCGGATGCGAGGCAGTGGATTGCGCCATTAGAACACCACCGGCTGCTGGAACTCGCCCCACACCGACTTCAGCGTGGTCACCATCTCGCCCACCGTGCAATAGGCGTTGGCACAGTCGATCAGCTTGTGCATCAGGTTGTCGTCACCCTCGGCGCCGCGAGCCAAGGCGGCCAGCGCCTCCTTGACGGCGACATCGTCCCGATCGGCCTTCACCTTCGCCAGACGCCTGAGCTGCTTATCACGACCTTCGGCGTCGAGTTCGTAGGTGGCAGATCTCCGGCGGCGGCTCGTCGACGACGAACTTGTTGACACCGACCACCGGCCGCTCACCGGATTCGACCTCTCGATGAATCTTGTAGGCCTCATCAGCGATCAGACCCTGCAGATAGCCGTCTTCGATGGCGCGGACCATGCCGCCGTGCGCTTCGAGGTCTCCCATGATCTCGATGATCTTCTCTTCGGTGGCATCGGTGAGCGCCTCCACGAAGTAGGACCCACCCAGCGGGTCGGCCACCTTCGTGACCCCGGTCTCGTACGCCAGGATCTGCTGGGTACGAAGTGCCAGCGTCGCCGACTCCTCGCTGGGCAGCGCGAACGGCTCGTCCCACGCGGCGGTGAACATCGACTGCACGCCGCCGAGCACCGCGGCCATCGCCTCATACGCCACGCGGACGAGATTGTTCTGGGCCTGCGGCGCATACAGCGACGCCCCGCCGGCGACGCAACCGAACCTGAACATCGACGCCTTGTCGCTGCTGGCGCCGTAGCGCTCGCGCACGATCGTGGCCCAGCGGCGACGCCCTGCCCGGTACTTGGCGATCTCCTCGAAGAAGTCGCCGTGGGTATAGAAGAAGAAGGAGATCTGCGGAGCGAATTTGTCGATGGTCATCCGGCCGCGCTGCACGACGGTGTCGCAGTACGTGACGCCGTCGGCGAGGGTGAACGCCATCTCCTGCACGGCGTTGGCGCCGGCGTCGCGGAAATGCGCCCCGGCGACCGAGATCGCGTTGAACCGCGGTACCTCGGCGGCGCAGAATTCGATGGTGTCGGCGATCAGCCGCAGCGACGGCTCCGGAGGCCAGATCCAGGTGCCGCGCGACGCGTACTCCTTGAGGATGTCGTTCTGGATGGTGCCGGTGAGCTTCTCCCGCGGCACCCCCTTCTTCTCCGCGGCCGCGACGTAGAAGGCCAGCAGAATCGCCGCGGTGCCGTTGATCGTGAAGCTGGTGCTGATCGCCTCCAGCGGAATGCCGTCGAACAGGATCTCGGCGTCGGCGAGCGTATCGACGGCGACACCGACCCGGCCGACCTCCTCGCCGAACTCGGCATCGTCGGAGTCGTATCCGCACTGGGTGGGCAGATCAAGTGCGACCGACAGCCCGGTGCCACCCTGATCCAGCAGGTAGCGGTAGCGACGATTGGATTCCTCGGCCGTGCCGAACCCCGAATACTGCCGAAACGTCCACAGTCTTGCCGCGGTACCCGCTCGCGAAGTTGCCGCGCGTGAACGGATACGTGCCAGGTGCCGGCGGCTCACCGCTTACGGTCGGCCGGTCCATAAATGGGCTCGAGCGGGATGCCGGAAGGGGTCTGCTACAGGCAGGTCAGATGGCGGAGTCATCACTCGATAACGTACTTGCAAAAAATGAGAATGCCAATACCGCACACTGGAAACGTGCAGTGAGCGGGACCCGCGGCCGCACCTTCGACGCCGCTGAAGGCCCAGTAAACAGCGATTATGGCACTTGCTTAGAATGAGAACGTCACTACCGTTCCATTAGAATCCAGGTAGAATCCTGGGACTGCGCATCCCGAGGAGGCTCCTTGTCCACCTTCACTGACCGCACGCTCGTGGTGTCAGGCGGGTCTCGCGGCATCGGGTTGGCGATCGCACTGGGCGCAGCACAGCAGGGCGCAAACGTCGTACTCCTGGCCAAAACGTCCGAACCGCACCCCAAGCTGCCCGGCACCGTGCACACCGCGGTCGCCGATGTGGAGGCCGCGGGCGGTAAGGGCGTCGCCGTCGTCGGCGACGTACGTAAAGAAGAAGACGTGCAGCGCGCGGTGGATGCGGCGGTCGAACACTTCGGCGGCGTCGACATCGTCATCAACAACGCCAGCGCCATCTCGACCGAACCGACCGAGGACCTGGCCGCCAAGAAATTCGACCTGATGATGGACATCAACGTCCGGGGCACGTTCCTGCTGACCAAGGCGGCCCTGCCCCACCTGCGCAAGTCACCGAACGCGCACGTCATCACGCTGGCACCGCCGCTGAACATGAATCCGCACTGGCTGGGCGCGCATCCGTCCTACACGTTGTCGAAGTACGGGATGACGCTGTTGTCTCTGGGCTGGGCCGCGGAGTACGCCGATTCGGCCATCGGATTCAGCTGCCTGTGGCCCGAGACGTACATCGCCACCGCGGCGGTCGCCAACGCGCCTGGCTTCCAGGAGATGCTGGCCAGGTCGCGCGATCCGCAGATCATGGCCGACGCGGCCGTGGCGATCCTGTCGCGCCCGGCAGCCGAGGTCAACGGGCATTGCTTCATCGATGTCGAAGCGCTGGCATCGGCCGGCGTCACCGACTTGTCCGCGCTACGGCGGTGGGGACGACCCCATCCTTGATATCTTCGTCGACAAACCATGAGCATCTCGTTGCTGCTGGAGATGGCAGCCTCCACGAACCCGGACCGCACCGCGCTGGTGTCCGGTGAGATGCGGCTTACGACAGCTGAACTGAGCGAGCTCGCCGACGGCGGTGCAGGCGTCATCACCGCGGCCGGCACCTCCCACGTGGCCTACGTCGGCTTGGGCGGCGCAATGCTTCCCCTTTTGCTGTTCTCCTCTGCGCGCGCAGGCGCGGCTTTCACGCCGCTCAACTACCGCCTCAGCGCCGACGGTCTGCGCGAGCTGATCGACCGGCTGCCGCAGCCGCTGGTCGTTGCCGACGCGGAATACCTCGACGTCGTCGCGGGCGCGGGCAAGCAGGTCATCGGGTCCGATGAGTTCATCGCGGCCGCCCGAGCCGCCGAGCCCGCCGCGGAGTTTCCCGACCCGGAGGACGTCGGCGTTGTGCTGTTCACGTCGGGCACGACGTCGCGGCCCAAAGCCGTTGAGCTGACCCATAACAACCTCACCAGCTACATCACCGGAACGGTCGAGTTCGATTCGGCCGATCCCGGCGACGCCGCGCTGATCTGTGTGCCGCCGTATCACATCGCGGGCGTCTCGGCCGCCCTGTCGAATCTGTACGCAGGCCGAAAAATGGTGTATCTGCCGCAGTTCGACGCGGCCGAATGGGTTCGCCTGGTGCGCGACGAAGGTGTCACGTCGGCGACCGTGGTGCCGACGATGCTCGACCGAATCGTATCCGCGCTCGAGTCCGCCCCCGTTGCCGCTGCCCACACTGCGCAACCTGGCATACGGCGGATCGAAGGTCGCGCTTCCGTTGGTGCGCAAGGCACTTGGACTGCTGCCCGACGTCGGCTTCGTCAATGCCTACGGCCTGACCGAGACGAGCTCCACCATCGCGGTGCTCGGACCCGACGATCACCGCACCGCGCTCGCCTCGTCGGACGACTTGGTCATTCGCAGGCTCGGGTCGGTCGGCCAGCCGGTACCCGGCATCGAAGTGCAGATCCGGGCCGACGACGGCACGGTCCTCGATGCGGGCGAAACCGGCGAACTGTACGTCCGCGGCGAGCAGGTGTCCGGCCGCTATGCCGAGATCGGGTCCGTACTCGACGCCGAGGGCTGGTTCCCCACCAAGGACGTCGCCATGCTCGACGCGGACGGGTACCTGTTCATCGGGGGCCGCTCCGACGACACGATCATCCGGGGCGGGGAGAACATCGCGCCCGCCGAGATCGAAGACGTCCTCGTCGAACATCCGTTGGTCCGTGATTGCGCGGTCGTGGGGCCGGAGGACCCTCAGTGGGGTCAGATCATCGTCGCGGTCGTGGTGCCCGCGGACAGCGCTAGGCCTGCCACCCGACCCCGACGAACTGCGCGAGCATGTTCGGGCACAGCTACGTGGATCACGTACACCCGATCGCGTGGTGTTTCGAGACGAACTACCGACCAACGCGACCGGCAAGGTGCTGCGCCGTGAACTGATCGCAGAATTCAGCGCGGCGAATCAATAAGGAGCGGAACATGATCAAGAACGGCACTCGGCTGCAGAGCCAGGTCTGCGACACGCAGGTGATCGTGGTGCGCAGCGCCGACAGCCTCGACGACCTACGCGCCGGCGGTGTTCCGATGGTGCCGCTGGACAGTCAGAAAGATCCAGAGAAGTCTGCCGACTCTATCGCTCGATCCGGCATTCTCCGAGGGCAACGCGATGGGCAAGCGCTACGTCGACGAGACCGGTGCCGAAGTCCTCGTCACCAAGGCCGGCGCGGGCACCCTCTCCGTCGGCACGACCGCACTATCCCTCAAAGAAGCCAAGCCGCTGCCCGCCAGCGACTGATACGTTCGGCCATGTGAAGCCCCGCAGGCTGCTGATTCGGTACGCCGCTGGGCTCACGTTCGCATACCTCCTGACAACGGGCGAAGTCACCGCGCTCGTCATTTCGCTCACCGGCCGGGGCAAGGCGACGCCCACGATCGTCGTCGCCGCGGCGGCGGTGATCATCGTCGGAACCGCGATCGTGGCGGTCGGCGCCGTACGCATCGTGGCACCGGCCCTGCGCTGGCTCGGCGTGCGGGATCCGACCGACGACGAACGTCGGTCGGCGTTGAAGACGCTTCGCCGCCAGTCCGCGATCACGGTAGCGCCGTGGATCGTCGGCGCCGCTGTCATGGTGCCGCTGAACATCGGCGCGCCTGCCGAGGTACAAGTGGTGATCGGTTCCGCCCTCCTGTTCGGCGCGATCGCCACGGTGTGCACCGGGTTCCTGTTCACGCTGCGTACCCTGCGTCCGCTACTGGCAGGTGTCACAAGGGATTTCAGCGAAATCACGCCGAGCACAGCTCCGGGGGTGCGAGCCAGGCTTCTGATCATGTGGGCCGTGTGTACCGCGCTGCCCGGCATCGCGATCGCGTGCCTGCTCCTCATGAGCTCCTACGGATGGATCATCTCGAAGAACACGCCGGTCGAATTGGCCCTGCTGGTACTCGCCCTCGTCGCCGTGGTGCTCGGGCTTCGGGCGATGATCCTGGTTTCCATCTCGATATCGGATCCGCTGCGCGAGGTCGTCGATGCCATGGCCGACGTCGAGCGGGGCAAGATCGACAGATCCCTCGACGTATACGAATGGTCCGAAATCGGCCGACTGCAAAGTGGATTCAATCGGATGGTCGCCGGATTACGGGAACGCGAACAGCTGCGCGATCTGTTCGGCCGGCACGTCGGCGAGGAGGTGGTGCGGCGTGCGATTGACGAGAACGAATCGTTGTCAGGCGATGAACGCAACGTCGCGATTCTGTTCATCGATCTCGTCGGTTCGACACAGCTGGCGGCGGCTCACGAGCCACATGAGGTCGCGGCCGTGCTCAATGAGTTCTTTCGGATGGTCGTCGCTCATGTCGATGAGAACAGCGGTCTGGTCAACAAATTTCAGGGTGACGCGGTTCTGGCTGTCTTCGGCGCGCCGCTACGGACAACGGATCCGGCCTCGGCGGCACTCGCTACCGCTCGCACACTGGCTGTCGAACTGCACAGCCTCCCTGTCGATTTCGGGATCGGTGTGTCTGCCGGCCCGGTGTTCGCCGGCAACATCGGTGCGGAGAACCGATACGAATACACCGTCGTCGGCGACGCGGTCAACGAAGCCGCCCGACTCGCCGACCTCGCCAAGGACTTCGACGGACGAGTGTTGTGTTCCGGCGCCGCCCTGGAGCAGGCGGCCGAAGACGAACGTCGGCGCTGGGCGACGCACGGCTCAGAGGTTCTGCGAGGGCGCTCCGTTCCGACGGACATTTCCACACCGGTACCGCAGGAGCAGCCCGCAGGTTAGGTCCTCGGCGCAAATGGGAATGCACGTGTATGCCCTTGCAGGCTGCCCCCACCGCGACCGCTGATCGGACGCGCATTCGAGCCGGCGAGCTCACCGGCCCGACGAGCGGGCTTGCCCCCGGTTTCGCGCAGGCCAACCTGGTGATCCTGCCCGCAGACGAGGCACTCGACTTCCTGCGATTCTGTGTGCGCAACCCGAAACCGTGCCCGCTGCTGGAGGTGACCGACACCGGTTCACCACACCCGACCGGTCTCGCCGACGACGCCGATCTGCGGACCGACCTACCTCGCTATCGGGTCTTCCATGACGGTCAGCTCACCGACGAGCCCACCGATATCGTCGACCACTGGCGAGCAGACCTGGTGGCGTTCCTGTTGGGATGCTCGTTCACCTTCGAATGGGCCTTGGCTGCCGCCGGCCTGCCGGTTGCGCACCAGGTGCAGGGTGTCAACGTCCCGATGTACGTCACAAACCAACCCTGCAGGGCCGCGGGTCGTTTCGACGGGCCCTTGGTGGTGTCGATGCGCCCGTTCGCGCCCGACGCCATCCCCCACGTCATCGAAATTTCCGCTCGCTTTCCCGCCATGCACGGCGCACCGGTGCATATCGGCGACCCGACCGAGATCGGGATCGGCGACCTGGCGATACCGGATTTCGGCGATGCGGTCCAGGTGGGCGCCGACGAGGTGCCCGTCTTCTGGGCCTGCGGTGTGACGCCGCAGGCCGTCGCCATCGAGGCGCGACCCTCGCTCGCGATCTTCCACGCGCCAGGCCACATGTTCGTCACCGATCGACGCCACAACGACTTCGACACCCAAGGAGGACGGTCATGACCATCCATGAGGCGCCCAACCGGCGGCCCGACGCCGACCCGGCAGCGGTCCGGAAAGCGATGCGCGGCGCGGCAATCGGTAACACCGTCGAGTGGTACGACTTCGCGATCTACAGCACGCTGGCGATATACATCGCCGACCAGTTCTTCCCCTCTGGCGACGAGACAGCCGCGCTGCTCAGCACCTTCGCCGTCTTCGCCGCCGCATTCTTCATGCGACCGCTCGGAGGGTTCTTCTTCGGGCCACTCGGTGACCGGATCGGCAGGCAACGAGTGCTCGCCCTGGTCATCATTCTGATGTCGGGATCGACGTTCCTCATCGGCCTGGTGCCGAGCTACGACTCCATCGGCGTTGCCGCGCCGCTTCTGCTGTTACTCCTACGCTGCGTGCAGGGATTCTCGGCCGGCGGTGAATATGGCAGCGGCGCATGCTACTTGGCTGAATTCGCGCCGGACAAGAACCGAGGGTTCGTGGTGTCCTTCCTGGTGTGGTCGGTTGTCGTCGGCTTCCTGCTTGGCTCGCTGACGGTCACCGGACTCGAAACGCTGCTATCGGAGAGCGCGATGAGTTCCTACGGCTGGCGCATCCCATTCCTCATCGCCGGCGTTCTGGGTGTGGTCGGTCTCTACATCCGGCTGCGACTCGGGGACACGCCGGAATTCGAGACGCTGCGCGACAAGGGCGAAGTCGCCGAGTCGCCGCTGAAGGAGGCGCTCGCGACATCATGGCGACCCATCCTGCAGATCATCGGCCTGGTGGTGATCCACAACGTCGGGTTCTACATCGTTTTCACCTACCTACCAACGTATTTCACCAAGACCCTCGAGTTCACCAAGACGAATGCGTTCGTCTCGATCACCATAGCGAGCGTTGTTGCGATCATCCTCATTCCGCCGCTGGGCGCACTGTCGGATCGGATCGGTCGAAAACCCTTGCTGATCGCGGGCGCTGTTGGCTTCGCGGTTTTCGCCTATCCGTTGTTCTTGTTGCTCAACACCGGATCACTGGTCGCGGCCATCGCCGCGCACGCCGGTCTGGCCGCTATCGAATCGGTCTTCGTGTCGGCATCGTTGGCGGCCGGAGCGGAACTGTTCGCCACGCGGGTGCGCTCCAGCGGCTACTCCATCGGATACAACGTGTCCGTCGCGATCTTCGGCGGCACGGCCCCGTACGTGGCGACCTGGCTGGTGGCCCGCACCGGCAACGAGCTCGCACCCGCGTACTACGTCATCGCGGCGGCCATCATCACCCTCGCCACAGTGATGACCATGCGGGAAACCGCGGCTGCGCCGTTGCGGCAGACAGTGGACAGATAGCGCACACGAGCGCCCAACCTCCGCGACGGACGCCGTTGCACAGACTCGACGACATGTTCGACGGCACACCCGCCAACGCCGTCATCAGGCCTTGGCGAGCTGTTTCTCGGCGTAGAGCCGCGCCCATTCCTTGCGCGGCCGGATCGACACGTCGACGTCGGTTGCCTTGGCGCGCAACGCCCCGACGTTGGCCTGATCCTTCGGTGTCAACTCGAACGGATCCCAGCCGAAGAACCGGCAGCTGTTCTCCCACGTGATCTTGTTGATGTCCGTGTCATCGGCACCGGCGGCGTTCAACTCGGCGAGCACCTGCTCGGGCGCGTCGGGCCAGAAGCAGTCGGAGTGCGGGTAGTCGCACTCCCATGCGATGTTGTCGATGCCGATTTCATGGCGCAGCTTCAGCGACGTCTTGTCGGTGACGTAGCAGGCCAGCGAGTGCTCGCGGAAGACGTCGCTTGGCAACTTGTCGCCGAAGTCACGCCGCAGCCACTTCTGGTTGGTGTAGTGCCTGTCACTGCGATCAAGATAGAAGGGGATCCAGCCGATGCCACCCTCGGAGAACGCGAATTTGAGGTCCGGATAATCGCGCATTGCGGGGCCCCACAACAGATCCTGGGCGCACATCGCCGAGACCTGGGTAGCAAGGATGATGAGGTTGTCGATCGGCGCGTTGGGCGCCATGCTGATCGCCCCGAAGCCGGTGCCGATGTGCAGGCACATCACCACGTTCTCCTCCGACAGCGCGGTGAACACCGGTCCCCAGTACTCACCGTCGTGGTAACTCGGAAGACCTTCCAGGTGAGGTAGTTCCGGCATGGTGACCGCCCGGCAGCCCTTCGCGGCCACCCGGCGGATCTCGGCGCACATACCCTCCGGATTCCACGTCGGCAGCACGGCGATCGGGATGAAGCGGTCCGGGTAGCTGCCGGCCCACTCGTCGATATGCCAGTCGTTGTAGGCCGACACCATCACCAGCGTCACGTCCTCGCGCGTCATGTTGAGATGCCGGGCTGAGAACCCGGTGAACGTCGGGAAGCACATCGACGCCAGGATGCCGTTGCGGTTCATGTCCCGGACGCGCTCGTGGACGTCGTACACACCGGGCCGCATCTCGGCGAAACCGGCGGGGTCACGGCCCCACTCCTCGGCCGGCCAGGACACCACGGCGTTGAGTCCGCTCACACCCTGCGGCCTGCCCTGATACATCCACTGGTCGACGCCCTTTTCGTCGGTGACGACGACGGGCGCTTCGGCCTTGTACTTGGCGGGGACGTGGTTGAGGAACATGTCGGGCGGCTCCACGACGTGGTCGTCGATGCTCACCAGGATCAGGTCATTGGTCTGCATATTCAAGTAGTACCGTCTGGCGGTATGACCGTCTCTGCGCCATCGGACATAATTTTGTCCGCAGCGGCCAAGCCCGCGCTGATTCTTTCCCGCCACCCTGCCCGCCGGGTCATCGAACTGCGTCGCGGTGGGCGGGCTCTCGGCGGGAGCTACCTCTACGAGGGTGACGGCCTGATCACCGGGTGGCATTCCCATGAGGTGCATCAGATCGAGTACGCCTTGCACGGTGTCGTCGAGGTCGAGACCGACTCCGCGCACTATCTGCTGCCGCCCCAACAGGCGGCCTGGATTCCTGCCGGGCTGGAGCACCAGGCGGTGATGAATCCGGATGTGAAGACCGTCGCGGTGATGTTCGATCCCGCGCTCGTGGCGGCCCCAGGCGATCGGGCACGCATTCTCGCGGTGTCGCCGTTGATCCGGGAGATGATGATCTACGCGCTGCGATGGCAGATCGATCGCGCGGACGGTGACGCCCAGTCAGACAACTTCTTCCACACGCTGGCCAATCTGGTATCCGAGGCGTTGGACCATGAGGCGCCGCTGTCGCTGCCGACGTCCGACCATCCGATCGTCGCGACGGCGATGGCGTTTACGAAAGCGCACCTTGATTCGGCGAGTGCCGATGAAGTCTCGCGTGCGGTATCGGTGTCCGAGCGCACGTTGCGGCGGCTCTTCCAAGACACCCTCGGGTTGCCTTGGCGGACTTATCTTTTGCACGCGCGGATGCTTCGCGCCATGGCGCTGCTGGCCGCGCCGGGTCAGTCGGTCCAGGACACCGCGTCGGCGGTCGGCTTCGACAGCCTCAGCTCATTCACTCGCGCGTTCGCTCAGTTCTGCGGGGAGACACCGAGCGCTTACCGTAAAAGGGTTGCAGGCGAGGGGGTTGCGCGGCCCTAAGCCTCGTCGTTGCCCGGATGCGGGAAGAGTCCTTCGCGCAGCAGGGTATTTACGGAATTCTGCCACCTGTCGAGCTGCTCGGGCGTCGTGAAGGCGCCTGGAATTTGCCGTTCTATATGGCTGCGCACGATGAGGGTGCCAACTGCCAAGACAAGCGAGTTCAACGACGCCCAGGTGACGTCAATGTCTTCGCGAGCTTCGCCGTTCTCTTTTCGCGCGGTCCATCGCGCGGTGCCGAAGGCCGAGAGCGTGTCCCAGATCGTGTTGCCCAGCTGGCTGCCGTCGATGAGCGCGCGCCCGAAGTAATCCACGACGTCGGGATTCTCGAGCAGCAGTGCGGTGACCCTGCTGCCCATGTCGGCGATCGAGTCTTTCGCGTGCGGCGCCGAGACGGGTCGCGCGACCACGTCGATCACCGCACTCATGACGTAGTCGTCAACGGCCTTGATCAGGCCGGATTTTGTTTCGAAGTGGTGCTGCACCAACCCGAGCGAAACGCCGGCATCCGCCGCCACCGAGCGCAGCGACGTTCCCGAGGCGCCCTTCGTCGCGAAACTCTTCAACGCCGCGCGGCGGATCCGCTCGAGTTTCCTACGTTCGTCGCCGCCGAGCCGGTCGTGCTCTGTCACCGCCGTCATAGAGCAGTTAATCCCGTGATCACACCCCATAGACTAGACAATACGTCCGTATGGTGTCTACCATACAAATGTATTGTTCAGTTAACTGACGAAGGGGTAAACGATTCCCGTGGACGACCACAGGCAATCAACCGCAGTGCGACAGCTGCGCGAATTGAATGTGTCCGCGAACCCGGCTGTCGTCGACGAGTCATCTCAGACCCCATGCACTCGAGACCCGGATCGCTGGACGACGACCGCCGATGAAGGCGCCAAGGCGCTGTGCCGCGCCTGTCCCATTCGGTGGCGGTGCGCTCAGGAAGCCTGCGTGACGCCCGGCGCCGAAGGCGTGTGGGCAGGCATCCTGATACCCGAGGCAGGGCGGGCACGCCGCTTCGCATTGAAGCAACTGCGGTCGCTGGCGGAGCAGAACGGATACCCGGTACGGAAGACGGGGTAGCGCGCCAGGTGCGAGGATGATCAGCCATGACCCGCTGGCACGCGCTGGAACCCGCCGACGCCGACTTCCTGGCCTCCGCGCCGCATATCTTCCGCTATCAGAAGCGATACGCCGCGTCACCCGAAAAGGTCTGGGAGTCACTCGTTTCCGACGAATCGCTGGCCGCGTGGGGCCCGATGATCACCGACGTCACGTGGACATCACCCCGGCCGTTCGGGGTGGGCACCACCCGTGAGGTCACCGCCCCCGGCGGGTCCGTGATGCGCGAACGCTTCTTCCAATGGGAGGACGGGCACAGCAAGTCGTTCTACGTCTACGAGTCCGCGCTGCCGCTGTTCAAGCGCTTCGCCGAGCACTACCTCGTCGAGCCGGCCGGTGTCGAGACGCTGTTCACCTGGACGCTCGCGATTGAACCAAAGCCCGCGTTCGCACTGCCGGTCAAGGTGCTGGCGCCGGTTCTGAAGGCCGGGTTCGGGCGGATACCGGCGGGCGGGCAGAAGTACTTCGCGACGCACGGCTGAGGGGTTGGCCGACTTGCGCGGCTGCGAACGCCCGCAGTGTGCGTTGGTGCTAGACAGTCAGACATGAGTGCGCTTGCCGATCAGACCCGTTGGATGGATGCGACCGATCAGGCGGCGCTCGTCGCATCCGGCGAGGTGTCGTCCAGCGAGCTGTTGGAAGCGGCGATCGAGCGTATCGAACGCATCGATCCGACGCTCAACGCCGTCGTGATCCGCTGGTTCGACCACGCCCGCGAGATCGCCGCGAGCCCGAGTCTTCCCACCGGTCCGTTCCGGGGTGTGCCGTTCCTCATCAAGGACCTCTTCGCCGACTACGCCGGCCAGCGGATCAGCAATGGCAACCTCGCGCTCAAAGAAGCGCACGTCATCGCCGATGCCGACACGACACTGGTCAGCCGCTACCGCGCGGCGGGCCTGGTGATCGCCGGCCGCACGAACAGCCCTGAACTCGGCAGCGTGCCGACCACCGAGCCCCTCGCGTGGGGCGCGACGCACAACCCGTGGGACATCTCGCGCACGCCGGGCGGATCGAGCGGCGGTGCGGCCGCGGCGGTGGCGTCGGGGATGGTGCCGTTCGCTC
This sequence comes from uncultured Actinomycetota bacterium, assembly GCA_963843135.1. GTDB lineage: Bacteria > Actinomycetota > Actinomycetes > Mycobacteriales > Mycobacteriaceae > Mycobacterium. Next base: position 39,939 of record CAWJJA010000006.1, on the reverse strand, counting down.
ACGCCAGTGACGGCGGCGGATCGATCCGGATCCCTGCATCGTGTTGCGGGCTGGTCGGCCTGAAGCCGAGCCAGGGTCGCATCACACTCGGCCCGATCCGCGACGAGAGCGGACTTGCGGTCGAGCACTGCGTCAGTCGCACCGTCCGCGACTCCGCCGCCCTACTCGACGCGACCCGCGGCCCGGGCGTCGGCGACACCGTGATCGCGCCGGCACCCGTGCGTCCCTATGTCGAGGAGCTCGGGGCGGATCCGGGTCGGCTGCGCATCGGCATCCTCGACCACCACGCGCAGGGCGGGCACGTCGACAGCGAGGTCACCGGAGCCACGCAATCGGTCGGCAAGCTGCTCGAATCGTTGGGCCACCATGTCGAGCAGGCGTGGCCGAAGGCACTGGAGGACGAGACGCTCGGCGCCAAGTTCGGCGCGATGTGGAGCGCCAACGTGGGAATCGCGAAGAGTCGGTTCGAGTACCAGCTCGGTCGCCCGCTCGAGGAGCACGAATTGGAACCGGTCAACCGGGTCCAGTCCGACTTCGCCAGACACTTCTCCGCGATCGACTATGCGCTCGCGCTCTCCGGCATCGCGCAGTTTCGCCGCGCGATGCACTCGTGGTGGCACGAGGGATGGGATCTGCTGCTCACACCGACGGTCGCCGAACTGCCTCTCAAGCTCGCGACGATCGTCAACGACCCTTCCGATCCCATGTCACCGATGCGTCGCGCGGGCGAGTTCGTACCGTTCACTCCGCCGTTCAACACCAGCGGCCAACCCGCCATCAGCCTTCCCCTGGAGTGGACGGCCGCGGGCTTGCCGGTCGGGGTGCAGCTCGTCGCGGCCTATGGGCGCGAGGACGTCTTGATCCGTATCGCGAGTCAGCTCGAGCAGGCGAAGCCCTGGGCGGACCGGAAGCCGGACATCTAAACGACGCCTATCGACGAGTTCTACGTCAGGGTTGTCGACTTCGCGAAGCACGACCCTGGTGCAGAACTCGTTCGTAGTGCGGGCGGTGGGACTCGAACCCACACGCTCTCTCGAGCACGGGCACCTAAAGCCCGCATGTATGCCAATTTCATCACGCCCGCAGCGTCAGCGTCCCAAGGGTATCGCGGTACCGTTGACGGGTGTCCACTACGCGGCGTAGGAGACCGGCGCTCATCGCGCTGGCGGTCCTTGGCGCCACTGGCTGCCTGTGCCTGGCGTGGTGGCAGTGGACCCGGTTTGAGTCCGCGTCGGGCACGTTCCAGAATCTCGGCTATGCCTTGCAATGGCCACTGTTCGCCGGCTTCGTCGTCTACGCGTACTACAAGTTCGTGCGCTACGAGGAGGCCCCGCCCGAGCCCAGGCGGCAGGATGAGGTCACCGAGATACCTGCGGGCCTGCTCCCCGAGCGACCGACGGCCGCAACCCGACCCAACGACGACCCGGTGTTGAGCGAATACAACGCTTACCTCGCCGACCTCGCCAAGGAAGACAAGGAACGACCGACGACATGACGGAGACCACCGGCACCCCGGTTGAAAGCATCCGCAAGGCACTGCTTGGCTATCGCGCCACGGCGTGGATCACCGGCATCTGGCTCATCGCGCTCTGCTACGAGATGGTGATGAAGTACGGCTTCGGCGTCGAGGGCATGAACTGGATCGCCGTCGTCCACGGCTGGGTGTACTTCGTGTACCTGCTCTTCACCGCCAACCTCGCCGTGAAGGTGCGCTGGCCGATCGCCAAGACGATCGGCATCCTTCTGGCCGGCACCATTCCGCTGGTCGGCATCATCGTCGAGCAGATCCAGACCCGCGAGATCAAGCAGAAGTTCGACCTCTGAGCGTCACGTCAGGTGTTTGAGCACCTCTTCGGCCAAGCGCTCGCCGCGGTCCTCCTGCAGGAAGTGTGACGCGCCCTCTATCTTCACCTGTTCGGCCGCGGCGGGAATCAGATCGCAGAACGCCTGCCCCGCTTTGGGATACGGGAAGATCGGATCCTGATCCGAGAAGGCGACCAGCGTCGGCTTCTGCCATCGCGACAGCTCGTCGGCAACCGCACCCATCTCGCGTGCGCCGGGCGCATCCTCTGTGATCGGCACCAGCAACGGGAACTGCGCCGCACCGGCCTTCGACTCGGCGTTGGGGTAAGGCGCGTCGTATGCGGCGACGACGTCATCGGGTAATTCCGTCGCCGTCGCACCCTGGATCACGAAGCCGACCGGCAGGTCAGGGTTCTTCTCGGCGAAGTCGCGCCACGCCATGAACCCCCTGGAGACGCGTCCGGTGAACAGTCCGGTGTTGAAGATCGCAAGCGCGCCAACTCGATCGGCGTTCTCCACGGCCCAACGCAGTCCGATCGGACCGCCCCAGTCCTGTACGACCACGATGGCGTCGCGCAGATCGAGACCGGCGAGCACACGCGACGTCAGCTCGGTGTGGCGGTCGTAGGTGTACCAAGCCGCGGTCGGTCGGCTTGTCCGATCGCCCGAAGCCCGCGTAGTCGGGAACCACCACGCGATTGCCCGCCTCCACCAGTGGGCCGATCATCTTGCGGTATAGGTACGCCCAACTCGGCTCGCCGTGAAAGCACACGATCGGCCTGCCGGTGCGTGGTCCCTCGTCGACGTAGTGCATTCGCAAACCGTCGACATCGACATAGTTCGGCGCGAAGTCGTAGCCCGGCAGATTCTCGAAACGTTCGTCCGGCGTCCGGAAGACCTCATCAGTCATGGTCGTACCGTAACCCTGAGTTGACCGACCGGTCAACTATCGTAGAATCATTCCATGCCACGGACGTCGGATGCGCGTGAGCGGATCGTCACGACGGCTGCACGGCTGTTTCTCGAGCGCAGCTATCAAGCCGTCGGCGTCGACGAACTGTGCCACGCCGCTGATGTCCGGAAGGGCAGCTTCTACCACTACTTCTCGTCCAAGTCGGAACTCGCCAAGGCGGTGATCGACCTGCACGCAGAGGTCTTCGCACGACGGTTGTCCGGCTCCCCCGCCGCGACGCCGTCGCAAAGACTGCATGCCATCCCCGACGCCATCGGCAAGATCCAGACCGCAATGGAGGCTCAGTTCGGGCGGGCGGTCGGCTGCCCGTTCGGGAACCTCGCCGCCGAGCTGTCGACGACCGACGACGATCTGCGGACCCATCTCGCCGGGGTGCTCGCCGCCATGGAGCGACACCTCGGCGCGGCGTGCCATGACGCGGCCGCGGCCGGCATTCTGCGGGACGGCACCGACCCGGACCTGCTCGCCCATGCACTGCTGGCGCAATATCAGGGCATCATCTTGCTCGCGAAGCTCAACGACTCCGGCGTCGACGGACTCGCGCCCGCACTTCACGACTTCATCGACGGCTATCTCGTCGACCGAAACTGAGCTAGTGCTCCACGTTCTGCAGAAAGTGATGCGCAACTTCAGTTTCGGCCCGAAGCCAATTCGCGCAAGGCGGGCACCAATAGAGCCAATGCCCGGCCCGCGATGCGATACCGCGTCCTTTTCCGATGGGCTGAGTTCCGCAGCTGTGCGCTCCGATCCCGACGGCAGGAAGACCGGGTCGTAGCCGAATCCGCCGTCCCCGCGCGGTTCCCGCACAATGCAGCCCGCCCATTCACCGCGGACCACGACCTCATCCGCGCCGGAAACCAATGCGCACGCCGACACGAAAGCGGCGTCGCGCCGCGCATCCGGCACATCGCCCAATTGCGCCAACAGCAGTGCGGTATTGGCGGCGTCCTCGCCATGACGACCCGACCATCGCGCCGACAGCACGCCCGGCATTCCGTTCAACGCCGCCACCTCGAGACCCGAGTCGTCGGCCACCGACGGCATACCCGTGGCCCGAAACGCATCGCGCGCCTTCGCCAACGCGTTCTCCTCGAACGTCGCGCCCGTCTCGGGGGCCTCGTCGAACGCCGCGACGTCATCGAGCGACAGCAGCGTCAACCCCGAGATTCCCGCCGCGTCGAGCACGCGGTGCAACTCGGCCAGCTTCTTGCGGTTGCGGCTGGCGACCAGGAGATCGGTCAGCTTCCGAACGCCTTCTTCGGTGCCTCCGCCGACTCCGGCAGCTCGCCGGGATACGGCAACTCCAGCGCCTCGCGCTGGATCACGAAGATCTGCTCACACGCTGCCATCGCGGCGTCAAGCATCTTGTCCAGCGTCGAGCGGGGGAACGTCGCCCCTTCACCGGTGCCCTGGATTTCGACCAGCGTTCCGGTGTCTGTGGTGACGACGTTCATGTCGACCTCGGCGCGCGAGTCCTCGGTGTAGGGCAGGTCGACGCGGACACGGCCATCGACCACACCGACGCTGACAGCAGCGATCGCACAGGACAGTGGCCGCGGATCCGACAGTTTGCCCGCAGCACCCAGATACGTCACCGCGTCGGCAAGCGCCACGTACGCACCGGTGATCGCCGCCGTGCGGGTGCCGCCGTCGGCCTGCAGGACATCGCAGTCGATCGCGATGGTGTTCTCGCCCAGCGCGGCCAGATCGATGCAGGCGCGCAACGACCGTCCGACGAGCCGGCTGATCTCCTGGGTGCGGCCTCCGACGCGGCCCTTCACCGACTCGCGGTCGGAGCGTTCGTGGGTGGCGGCGGGCAGCATCGCGTACTCGGCGGTCAGCCAGCCCTGACCCGAACCCTTACGCCAGCGGGGCACCCCTTCGGTGACACTGGCCGTGCACATGACTCGGGTCTGGCCGAACTCCACAAGCACGGATCCGGCGGGATGGGCGGTGAAGCCGCGGGTGATGCGAACCGGCCGCAGCTCGTCGTCGAGCCGGCCATCTTCTCGTCTGGACACGGGCCAACCCTATCGGGTGGGCCCGACGCGCCGGCCGAGCCGGCAATCCCGTCCCAGCTCAGGACCGAGCGACCTCGAATGACTCGCCGCACACCACGGCGTGCACCGGACCGTCGAACTCGGCCTTGGCCTCACTGATCACGTCTTCACGCGACGTCCACGGCGGGATATGCGTCAACAGCAGTTCACCGACGCCCGCATTGGCCGCGGCCCGACCGGCTTCCGTCCCGGACAAGTGCAGCCGCGGCGGCCGCTCGGGTGAATGCGTCCATGACGACTCGCAGAGAAAGACGTCGGCTCCACGGGCCAGATCGATCAGCGCATCGCAGTAGCCGGTGTCACCGCTGTAGACGAGCGTCGCGCCCACCGGATCGGTGATCCGGATGCCGTACGACTCCGTGGGATGGCAGACAAGGCGTGGCACGACGTTCAGTGATCCGATCTCCACCGGGCGATTGTCGACCCAGTGGCGGATGTCGAAGATATCGGAGAAGTCGTCGATCTCGCCGCCCTCGGGCGACGACGCCGCACCCAGCCGGGCCCAGGTATTGGCCGGCCCGTACATCACGCCGCGCTCCTGCGCCGGCGACGGGTGATAGCGCCGCCACACGAACAGTCCGGGCAGATCCAGACAATGGTCGGCATGCAGGTGCGACAGGAGAACGTACACCGAGTTCGGGTCCGCGTAACGCTGCAAAGCCCCTAGGACGCCCCCACCGAAATCGAGGACCAGCGGTGGGGTGTCAGGCGCGGTTACCAGGTATCCGGACGCTGGCGAATCGGGCCCGACGACACTGCCGGAGCAACCGAGTACGGTGATTCGCACACTCACTAGCTTGCCATGCCCGATAGCCACTTGACGAAAACATCGCCGGTTTGCGCGACCGAATTCACTTTTTGACGTTGGCGTGCCGCTGAACAGGGCGAACACCGTCCAACGTCGGACCGAGGAATCGCCTTGCAAGTGTGGTGAACGCCTCAGGGTCTCCGGTCGCTTCGAAACGACGGTGAACTGCGGACGCCGGATCGTCTGGATGCGGCTGCAGCAAATCACGTTCGGTGAGCACACGGAGTAAGTCCTTGGCGGTCTCCTCGGCGCTGGACACCAACGTCACGTGATCTCCCATCGCGAGTTGGATCAGTCCCGACAGCATCGGATAGTGCGTGCACCCCAGCACCAACGTGTCGACCTCGGCACGTTGGAGCGGCTCCAGATATCCCTCCGCGAGGCCGAGCACCTGCCGGCCGCTCGTCACTCCCCGCTCGACGAAATCCACGAACCGAGGACACGCCACGCCGATCACCTCGGTGTCGCGTGCCGCCGCGAAGGCATCGTGATACGCCCCCGACGCGATGGTCGCCTCCGTGCCGATGACTCCGATGCGGCCGTTGTGGGTAGCGGCCACCGCGCGACGGACGGCGGGCAGGATCACCTCGACCACGGGCACGGGCGCGTACCGCTCCCTGGCGTCGCGCAGGCATGCAGACGACGCCGTATTGCACGCAATCACCAACGCCTTCACACCACGCGACACAAGATCGTCCCCGATTGCCAACGCATGCGCGCGGATCTCCGGAATGGTCAACGGACCATACGGACCGTTGGCGGTGTCGCCGACGTAGATGATGTCCTCGTCGGGCAGCTGGTCGATGATCGCGCGGGCGACAGTCAACCCGCCGACCCCGGAGTCGAAGATGCCGACGGGCGCAGTTGCAGAACTCACGACGTCAGGTATGGGTTCTTCGGCGCCACCTTGCGGCGCTCGCGCTCCTTGCGTTCCGGCCCGGAAAGCAGGTACGCGGCTAAGACTCCGGCGATCGCGCCGCACAAGTGGCCCTGCCATGAAACCCCTGGCGTGCCGGGCAGTACGCCGAACAGCACGCCGCCATAAATCAACAGCACGACGACGCCGACCACGATCTCCCACACCTTGCGGGTGAAGAATCCGAACACGATCAGGAACGCGAGCCAGCCGAAGATGAGCCCCGACGCGCCGATGTGGTTGGTCTCGCAGCGCACGCCGACGTAGGGGCAGTGCGCGCCGACGTTACCGATCAACCATGTGCCCAGGCCGCCGAGAATCCAGACGATCGCGGTGGCGTAGATGAATCGCGACAGACCCGCGAGCGTCATCAGGAAGCCGAGCACCAGCGCCGGAACGGTGTTGGCGATCAGGTGATCCCAATTCGAGTGCAGCAGTGGCGCGACGAGGATGCCCCACAGCCCGTCGGTCTCCAACGGGCGGATGCCGTTGTTGTCGAGCCGGTGGTTGGTCAGCGCGTCCCACAGCTCGATGACCCACAACAGGACGACGAAACTGACGACCGTGATGCCGCCGACCACCCAGGCGGGCCGTTTCTTCGGCCCCGCAGGCGCCTGCTGGTAACCCGGACCTACGCCCATAGCTGCCCTTCCAACGCGTCCTCCGCGTCATCAAGGCTACCGGCGTACGCACCGGTCGACAGATACTTCCAACCGGCGTCGGCGACGACGAACGCGACATCGGCCTGCTCGGACGCCTTGACCGCCTTGGCCGCCATTCCCAGTGCGGCGTGCAGCACCGCGCCGGTGGAGATACCGGCGAAGATGCCTTCCACCTGGACGAGCTCGCGGGTCCGCTTGACGGCGTCGTACGAGCCGACGGAGAAGCGCGTGGTGAGCACGTCGGGGTCATACAGCTCGGGGATGAATCCTTCGTCGATGTTGCGCAGCGCATACACGCCCTCGCCGTAGCGGGGCTCGGCCGCCACGATCAGCACGCCGGGCTTGTGCTCGCGCAGGTACCGTCCGGTGCCCATCAACGTGCCGGTGGTGCCAAGGCCGGCCACGAAGTGGGTGATCTCCGGCAGGTCGGCCAGCAGCTCGGGCCCCGTGCCCTCGTAGTGCGACAGGGCGTTCGCCTCATTGCCGTACTGGTACAACATGACCCACGAAGGATTCTGCAGCGCAAGCTCTTTCGCGTGGGCAACCGCGGTGTTCGAGCCGCCCTCCGCGGCGGAGTAGATGATCCGTGCGCCGTAGAGCTCGAGCAGTTGCCGCCGCTCGACGGAGGTGTTCTCGGGCATCACACAGATCATCTGGTAGCCCTTGAGCAGCGCCGCCATCGCCAGCGAGATGCCGGTGTTGCCACTGGTCGGCTCGAGAATCGTTGCGCCGGGCTGCAATACACCCCGACGCTCGGCGTCCTCGATCATCCGCAGCGCAGGCCTGTCCTTGATGGAACCGGTGGGGTTGCGGTCCTCCAGCTTGGCCCACAGCCGCACATGCGGGCCGCCATCCTCGCCGTCCCATCGGGGCGACAACCGCTGCAGGCCAACCAGCGGGGTATTGCCGAGCGCCTGGGTCAAAGAGTCGTATCGGGTCACTCAGCCACCCGCGACGGCGGGCAGGATCGTCACCGAATCTCCGTCGGAGACCGCCGTGTCCAGCCCTCCGGAAAACCGCACATCCTCGTCGTTGACGTAGATGTTGACGAAGCGGTTCAGCTTGCCGTTATCCATCAGCCGATCCGAGATTCCCGAGTAGTTCGCTTCGAGATCGCCGATGATCGCACCGAGGGTTTCGCCTGCCGCGGCGACGCGCTTCTCACCACCGGTGTGGGTGCGCAGGATGGTTGGGATCGAGACGGTGACAGACATGGGTCGGCCATTCCTTTCGAAGTTCTAGTACTGCTCGACGATCTTGACGGGTTCTTCGGTGACGACTCCGTCGGCGATGCGGTAGCTGCGAAGCTCGTGCTCGTCGGGGTCGCGGGTCGACACCAGCACGTAGTGGGCGTCGGGTTCGGACGCGTATGAGATGTCGGTGCGGCTTGGGTACGCCTCGGTGGCCGTATGCGAGTGGTAGATCACGATGGGAGCCTCGCCTGCGCTTTCTAGGGCTCGCCACACCTTGAGCTGCTCCCCGGAATCGAACCGGTAGAACGTCGGCGAGCGCTCGGCGTTGACCATCGCGATGAACCGTTCCGGGCGATCGGCGCCCTCTGGCCCAGCGATCACCCCACATGCTTCGTCGGGATGGTCGGCGCGGGCGTGGCCGACCATGGCGTCGACCAGATCCGCTCGGATCACCAGCACTGTCTTCCCTTTCCCCGCGAAACTGTATTCCGGCAGCGAAATGTCGAGTAGACACCTGCTGGAATACAGTTTCGGCGAAAATTCATTCGAACGCTCCGGGCAACATGTCCCGGTACGTCGGTATTCCGGCAACGGACTCCGCTGCCAGGACGCCGACCATGACCGCACGGGCCAGGCAGTCCGCGGCAGCCGCCCCGAGCGCGGTGATCAAACCCACCTCCGGCGACATCGACGCTGGCGTCCTCGGATCGGGTGGCACCTCGATGGCTCCGGTGGCCAGCGCAAACACCGTATCGCCATCGAGCGGGCGTATGGCACGGCCGGATGGTGCGTGCGAGGCCGTCGTGCGCGGCGACGGCCATGCGGCGGCAGCCGGCCTTGCTCAGCACCGCATCGGTGGCGACGACGGCGATGGTGGTGTTGAGCGGGCTGAGCTCGGTGTGGCGGTCCGCATAGGCCGCGATCTGATCGGCAGGCGGGCCGATGAGGCCGAACTCCTCGATCTGATCAGCGAGCCAGGGCAACCCCGTCGCCGGATCCACGGCGTCACCAGCGGCGTTGACGACCACCACGGCTCCGACCGTCACCCCGGATACGAGCGTCACCGATGCCGTGCCGACACCGCCCTTGAGCACCCCGACACGTGCACCGACCCCGGCACCCACGGTGCCGACGGCGACGTCGGTGCCCGCGCTCTCGGCGGCGGCCCGACCGAATTCCGCACTCGGGCGGCACTTCCATCCACCGACCGGAAGATCAAAAATCACCGCGGCCGGAACGATCGGCACCACGCCGTCGTCCATCGCCACCCCCCGGCCCTGCTCCTCGAGCCACTCCATGACGCCGTGCGCCGCGGCCAGTCCGAATCCGCTGCCCCCGGTGAGCACCACCGCATCGACGTGGCGCACCGAGTTGATCGGGTCGAGCAGGTCGGTCTCGCGGGTGCCGGGTGCACCACCGCGGCAGTCGACGGCGCCCACCGTGCCAGGGGGTGTCAGCACGACGGTTGTTCCGGTGGCCCACCCCGATCCGAGTTCGACATCCGGATCGATCCGGTGATGATGGCCGACGCGGATTCCACCGACGTCGGTGATCGCACTCATGGTTACGACTTCCCCATGATTCCGAGCACCAGATACTCCTGGAGCACGGTCAGCCATTGATACACGTCCAGGTGGCCGGCCATCGGGTGCTCGGCCGGCAGTTCCTGGGGACCGTCCTGTGCGATATCGAGCATGGTGCCCAGCGCGAGCCGCATGTCGTTGACCGCCGCCGCCCAGGCCTGCGCATCGTCCTCATTGAGCTCGAACTTGCCGCCGTTCTGCGGCACCGTGTCCAGCAACCGTTGCGCCGCTTCACGTTTGGCATCGATGATTTCGGGTTCGTGCAGGCTGCGCAGTGCGCTGTTGAGACTCTCGGCGGGGCCCGAACCGGCCGGGTGGTCGGTCTGCGGTCGGAAGAAGTCGGGCAGCAGCCGCTTCATCGTCTCGTCCTGCGGCGGCGACGAGTTGCCGGTACGCATACCGGTTATCTCTTCGAGTTCATCCGCGGGAGAGGATGTTTCGCGATCGTCGAGCATGCCTACCAGGGAGGTCGCCAGGTTCTGCAACAGCGAGACCTCGTGCGCGGCCAGCGCCGACCGGAAGCGCGGGCCGTCTGAGGTATCGACCCGTTTCCATTTGCGCACCGTCGGATCAACGGTCCTGCTGAAGGGTCGCCCACAGGCCTGCCGCGTGAAGTTTGGAGACATCGACCTCCATCGACTCCCTGCTGCCCGCCGACACCACAGCCTTGCCCTCGCTGTGCACCTGCATCATGAGTTTGGTCGCATGCGGCTCGCTGTAGCCGAAGAGCTTTTGAAAGACGTACGTCACGTATGTCATCAGGTTGACCGGGTCATCCCAGACCAGGGTCACCCAGGGGCTATCCGTCGCTGAGTCTTCCCGCTGGAAGGTGGCGACGTCCCGTTCTTCGCGAGTTCCCGGTTGGGCCTTCGCCGGCGTAACCATGTGGATAAGGATAGCCCGACCATTTGGAGGCCTTCGAACTACTACGGTTGCGGTGTGGTCCCGACGGCCGCGGGAATGTCCCCGGCATTACTCACCGACAAATATGAGTTGACGATGCTCGCCGCCGCCCTGCGCGACGGCACTGCGCAGCGTCGGACCACGTTCGAGGTGTTCGCCCGCCGGCTTCCCGAAGGGCGACGCTACGGCGTGGTCGCCGGAACCGCCCGATTCGTGGAAGCGTTGGCGCAGTTCACCTTCGACGACGCGGCGCTATCGTCGTTGTCGGATTTCTGCGATCGCGAGACGCTGGCGTACCTCGCCGCCTATCGGTTCCGCGGCGATGTCGACGGGTACGCCGAAGGTGAGCTCTACTTCCCCGGCTCCCCTGTGCTGGCCGTGCACGGCACCTTCGGCGAGTGCGTCATCCTGGAAACGCTCGCGCTGTCGATCCTGAACCATGACACGGCCATCGCCTCGGCGGCCGCGCGGATGGTGACCGCGGCGCAGGGCCGCGCATTGATCGAGATGGGTTCGCGTCGCACTCACGAGCAGGCCGCTGTTGCCGCCGCGCGCGCCGCCTACATTGCAGGTTTCGCCGGATCGTCGAACCTCGAGGCGCAACGCAGCTACGGGGTGCCTGCACTCGGCACGAGCGCACACGCGTTCACGCTGCTGCACACCACAGGCACCGCGGGCCTTGGTGATGAGCCTCTCGGGCGAAGAACATCCGAGTGGGAGAAGGCGGCTTTCAGGGCACAGGTCGACGCCCTCGGCGTCGGAACCACGCTGCTCGTGGACACCTACGACATCACCGCGGGTGTGGCCAACGCGGTGGAGGTGGCAGGCCCGGAACTGGGCGCGGTCCGCATCGACTCCGGCGACCTCGGTGTGCTGGCGCGACAGGTACGTGACCAGCTCGACGGCCTCGGCGCCCACCGGACCCGAATCGTGGTGTCGGGCGATCTCGACGAGTTCGCGATAGCTGCCCTGCGCGCCGAACCCGTCGACAGCTACGGCGTGGGAACGTCGGTGGTCACCGGCTCAGGAGCGCCAACCGCGTCGATGGTGTACAAGCTCGTCGAGGTGGACGGGATACCGGTGGAGAAGCGCAGCCTTCACAAGGAGTCCCACGGCGGTCGCAAACAGGCGCAGCGCCTGGCCAAGTCGACCGGGACCGTCGTCGAGGAGGTCGCGCATCCCTTCGGTGACGAACCATCTGCGCCGCCGGGCCTGAGCGCACGCCCGTTGACGGTGCCACTGGTCCAGCACGGTGAGCCCGTCGAGAGCCCCGGCCTCGAGGCCGCGCGCGGCCGCGTCGAGGACGGACTGCTCAGCCTGCCGTGGGACGGCCTGAAACTGTCCCGCGGCCAATCGGCGATCCCTACTCGCGTGATCTCCCCTACGGGTAAGTAGGAGCAGCCACGGGCGAGATTGGGAACGTCACCGACCTGCTGGCCACCGCGGTCACGGCACTGGGCGGTTCGGAGCGCCTCGGCCAGATCGAGATGGCCGAGGCGGTGGCGCATGCTTTCGGCAGCGGCGAGCACCTCGCCGTTCAGGCGGGCACCGGGACCGGGAAGTCTCTGGCGTACCTGGTGCCTGCGATCGCCAGGGCGGTCGATACCGACGAGCCCGTCGTCATATCGACGGCGACCATCGCCCTGCAGCGCCAACTCGTCGACCGCGACCTCCCGCGGCTGGCCGAATCGCTGAGCGAAGCACTACCGCGCACCCCCGAGTTCGCGCTGCTGAAAGGCCGCGGAAACTATCTGTGTCTGAACAAGATTCACAACGGATCGGCGACGGAGCCGGATGAACAGTCACAGGTCGAGCTGTTCGAGCCGGTCGCGGCGTCGGCTCTTGGTCGCGACGTGCAGCGGCTCGTTGCGTGGTCGTCGGAGACGGAGACAGGTGATCGCGACGAGCTGACGCCGGGAGTGCCGGACCGGTCGTGGTCGCAGGTCAGCGTGTCGGCGCGGGAATGCATCGGTGTGTCACGCTGCCCGTTCGGCACGGATTGCTTCGCGGAGAAGGCCCGCGACAAGGCCGGTCACGCCGACATCGTCGTCACCAATCACGCACTGCTGGCCATCGACGCCGTATCCGATGCCGCGGTGCTTCCCGAACACCAATTACTCGTCGTCGACGAAGCACACGAACTTGTCGACCGCGTGACCGGCGTTGCCACCGCCGAACTCTCGGCGACGTCGATGGGCGTCGCGCATCGACGCTCGGCGCGCCTGGTCGACCAGGAGCTCGCGGAGCGACTGGAATCCGCGACCGCAACCCTCTCGTCGGTCATCCACGACGCCACGCCCGGACGCATCGACACGCTCGACGACGAAATGGCCACCTATCTGACCGCCCTGCGCGACGCAGCGCACCGGGTCCGGTCAGCGATAGACACCAGTCCGAGTGATCCGCAAGCGGCTTCGGCGCGAGCGGAGGCCGTGACCGCGCTCACCGATATGGGCGACACCGCATCACGCATCCTGGACTCTTTCGTGCCGGCCATCACGGACCGGTCCGACGTGGTGTGGCTCGACCATGAGGACAACAGGGGCAGCGTCCGGGCGGTGCTGCGGGTGGCGCCGCTGTCGGTGTCGGGTCTGTTGCGCACCAGGCTTTTCGAGCAGTCGACTGCGGTACTCACCTCGGCCACCCTGACCATCGGCGGCACGTTCGACGCGATGGCCTCTGCATGGGGGCTGGCAGGTGAGGACGACAAGGTCCGGTGGCGCGGCATCGACGTCGGATCGCCGTTCGAGCATGCGAAGTCGGGCATCCTCTACGTCGCCGCACACCTGCCGCCGCCGGGCCGCGACGGTACCGGCTCAGCGGAGCAGCTCGACGAGATCGCCGCACTCATCGGCGCCGCAGGCGGCCGCACGCTGGGCTTGTTCTCCTCGATGCGCGCGGCCAAGGCCGCCGCCGAGATCATGCGCGACCGCCTCGACTCCCCGGTCCTGTGTCAGGGCGAGGACACCACGTCGGCACTGGTGAAGCGCTTTTCAGACGATGCCGAGACGTCGCTGTTCGGCACGCTGTCGCTGTGGCAGGGCGTCGACGTCCCCGGCCCGTCGCTGTCACTGGTGCTCATCGATCGCATCCCGTTTCCCCGGCCCGACGATCCCCTGCTCACGGCACGCCAGCGTGCGGTCGCCGCGCGCGGTGGGAACGGCTTCATGGCGATCGCCGCCAGCCATGCGGCGCTGCTGCTGGCTCAGGGCGCCGGCCGCCTGCTGCGACGCATCGACGACCGCGGTGTCGTCGCCGTGCTGGACTCGCGGATGGCCACTGCCCGATACGGCGGGTTTCTGCGGGCATCGCTGCCGCCCTTCTGGGCGACCACCGATTCGGTCCGGGTCCGCCAGGCGCTGATGCGCTTACGCGCCGACTGATTACTTTCACTATCCTGACCGCAACTCCATGTGCTGGCCGCCCGGGCCGCCGGCAGACCCCCGAGAGGCGGCGTCAATGCCCCCACGACACCTGGTGGGCGCCGCGATCGCGGTGGCCTCGGCACTGCTCGTCCCGTCGTGCAGCACGACACTGCAGGGCAACGCGGTATCAGTGTTCGACAACCCCTTCAGCGTCGCGGGTATGCCCGCCACCGACGGACCGACCGGACTGCGACCCGTCCCCGACCGCCCGTCCCGGGTCGTGCTCGGCACCGACGACGGCGATATGGACGAACTCGGCCGCCAGGCGATCAGCGACATCGAACAGTTCTGGGAAACCACCTACAGCGAGTCGTTCGACGGCGAGTTCCAATCCGTGGAGAACCTGATCTCCTGGGACGCGAACGGCTTCGACGACACCGAGTTCTGCGGCGATTCCACGTACGGGATCGTGAACGCGGGTTACTGCCTCGACGATCGCACCATCGGATGGGACCGCGGTGAGCTGCTGCCCGCACTGCAGCAGGCGCACGGCGACATGGGTGTGACGATGGTGCTCGCTCACGAATACGGGCACGCCATCCAGTACCAGTCCGGGATGGCCGACGACGATGTTCCGACACTGGTGTCCGAACAACAGGCCGACTGCCTGGCCGGCGCCTACATGCGCTGGGTCGCCGAAGACAATTCGCCGCGCTTCACGCTGTCGACCGGAGAAGGGCTGAACAGTGTGCTGGCGGCGGTCATCGGATTCCGCGATCCCCTGCTGAACGAGGACGATCCCGAGGTCGGCGTAGACGAACACGGTTCGGCGTTCGAGCGAGTGTCGGCATTCCAGATCGGATTCACCGACGGCGTGCAGGGCTGCAAGTCAATCGATATGAGGGAGATCGGCCAGCGCCGCGGCGATCTGCCTGTGTTGCTCCCCGAGGATCACTCGGGTGAGCTCGCGATCACCGAGAAGTCCGTACAGGACATCATCGAGGCGATGGACACGTTGTTCAGCCCGAAGAACCCGCCAGAGTTGCGCTTCGAGGCCGCCGACTGCCCCGACGCGCGACCGAGTCCGCCGGTGTCGTTCTGCCCGGCGACCAACACGATCGCCGTCGATCTCCCCGAACTCGAAGCGATGGGCACCCAGTCGGAGACCGACGACGCGGTCGGCCTGGCCACCGGGGACAACACCGCGTATTCCGTATTGGTCTCGCGGTACATGCAGGCCATCCAAAACGAGCACGGTGGCGTTGCGCTCGACAATGCCGAGGCCGCGCTGCGCACCGCGTGCTTGACCGGTGTCGCCACCACGAAGCTCTCCAAGGAAAGCACCACACCCGGCGGGAACACCATCGTCCTGACAGCCGGGGACGTCGACGAGGCGGTGTCGGGGATCCTGACCAATGGACTGGTCGCCAGCGACGTCAACGGCGAGTCGGTGCCGTCGGGCTTCTCACGGATCGACGCATTCCGCGTCGGCGTGCTCGGCGATCAGGACCGCTGCTTCAGACGATTCGACTGACCTAGATCTTCTTGGTGGCGCCGTACCAGGCCAGCACGGCTTCAGACTGCGCCGTTGACCTGGTCAGGAACGCATACGAGCGGATGAACGACTCGCCCACGCAGCCGTCGATCTTGACGCGGAAGCCGCTGACCATCACCCACGGGTCCGCACCGATGTAGTCCTTCTTCGTCACCGGGACCACGTTGATCAGGCCCGGCTTGAGTCCCACCGTGATGGCGCCGCCGAGATTTCCGCCGAGGCTCGGCAGGACGCCGTCGATCCCCGGCGAGATGACGTCGATGCCGATGAGTCCGATCGACGGGTTGATCCCCATCGTGCCGGTCAGCGCGACACCGTTGGACGTACTCATGTCGATACCGCAGCCGATCTCGTAGCCGACCTCGAGGGTGCCGCCCGGCGGCTCACCCTCATCGGGCCCTGTCAGCGAGCCCATGTAGGTTCCGCCGACGACGTATTCGCGTGACGACAGCGCGGTGGTGAGCGGCGGAATCGGAGCCTGCGTCTCGTCCTTCGCCGACAGCGTCAGTTGCCAATCATCGGGTGTGTCCGTCACTGCGGGGGGTGTCGACTCGACGTGGCCGTCGTCGACAGGCGGCGGGGGTGGTGCGCCCTCTGGCGGCAGCGCGGCAGCAACGGGCGCGACCGGAACGGGTTCCGGTTCGGGCTGGCCGGAGGCGGTTGGAGCCAGCGCGCAACTCAGCAGTCCGCCGATGGCCAATACCGTAGTGCCGCGCCGCAGCACCTCTCCAACCGTCACAGCCGAGCCCTTCCCCAGGCGTCGCGGTAATTGACGCACTGACCCCGGAACCTACCTCGACCGCGATGCGCGCCGGGCGGGTGTCGGCGAGATCGTCTGATCGGCAGCCGGTTGGGCGGTCACGAGGGCATGCGCAATACGAAGCCGGCTTCCAACGCGACCCAGAGCGCGCCGTCTGGACCGATCGCCAGACCATGCGGCTCACTGCCCGGCGGAAGGTCGATTGTGACGATCTCACCGTCGCCGCTCACTCGGGCGAGCTGACTCGACCCCCACAGGCTGACCCACACCCCGTCGTCCGGATCAGCGACGACGGCATGTGGTTTGCCGGGCAGGTCGATCTCCTGGATCGCCTCATCCATCGGGATCCGGCCCAGCCGCTCGGCGAGGATCTCGGTGAACCAGATCGCGTCGTCGTGGGTCGCGGCGATACCGACCGGACCGGCTGCGGCAGTGGGTAATTCGCGCACAGTGAGATCGCCCGACAGCGTGAGGCGGCCGATCGCATTGCGGTGGTTGAGGGTGAACCACAGCGCGTTGTCGGGCCCGGTGACGATCATCGAGGGCGAGCCGCCAACGACGTGCCGGTCGGATAGCTCACCATCGACGGCGATTCTGCCGACGTCACCCGTCGCCATCGCGGTGAACCACAGCGCACCGTCCGGTCCGACCGTGATGCCGTATGGCGCGCTTCCCTCGCTGAGTTCGAAGTCGCTGAGGTCCCCGGCCGTGCTGATCCGCCCGATGCGGTCATCGCCGTTTCGGGTGAACCACAGAGCACCGTCGGGGCCTGCGGTGATGATCGACGGACGGCACGCAGGCGCGACGGGAAAGACTTCGGCGTCGCCGCCCGTCGTCACCCGCGCAATCGCGCCGCGGTGCACGAGCGTCACCCACATCGCCCCGTCAGGGCCTGCGGTCAGTGCATACGGGCCGCCGTCGAGGGAAACCCTGAGGGCGGTCGTCACGCGAGCGTGACGAGGCCGAGTTCGTTGTCTCCTGCCAGCAGCGGATGGTGCGGCAACACCCGCACCGTGTACCCCACCGGCCCCGCGATCGGCAGCGGCGCTGTCGTCGTGAAGATCTCGTTGCCGCCGTCTGCGGTACCCGTGTGCCGCATCGGCGCAGTCACGGGGTCCACGAGCGCATCGCTGGCGTCGACGCGGCCCAGCACCGCCTGCACGGACACCTCTTCGGGTGTCAGGTCGGCCAGGTGGACCGTCGCGGTCAGCGTCAGTTCGGAACCCAGCAGCGGTGTGTCCGGAAGTCCATAGCTGTCCACGTCGGTGATCTGGATCTTCGGCCACGCCTCGGCAGCGCGCTCGCGATAGGCCGCCAGCTCGCGTGCCGCACCGAACGCTTCGCCGTCAGCGCCGGCTTCGACGGTTTTGCGCAGCGACTGGGCGGCCGGCGCGTAGTACTTCTCGGTGTAGTCACGCACCATGCGCGAGGCCAGCACCTTCGGTCCGAGCGCGATCAGTGTGTGGCGCACCATCTGCACCCACCGCTCGGGGACGCCTTGCTCGTTGCGGTCGTAGAACCTCGGGGCGACGGACCGCTCCATCAGGTCGTACAGCGCGGCGGCCTCAAGATCGTCGCGTCTCCCCTCGTCGACCAGTCCGTCGGCGGTCGGTATCTCCCAGCCGTTCTCGCCGTCGTACCACTCGTCCCACCAACCGTCGCGGATCGACAGGTTCAGCCCGCCGTTGAGCGCACTTTTCATTCCCGACGTGCCGCACGCCTCCAGCGGCCTCAGCGGGTTGTTCAGCCAAACGTCGCAGCCCCAGTACAACTGACGCGCCATCGACATGTCGTAGTCGGGCAGGAACGCGATGCGGTGCCGGACCTCGGGCCGATCGGCGAACTTCACGACTTGTTGGATCAAACGCCTTTCCGCCGTCGTCGGCGGGGTGCGACTTACCTGCGACGATCAACTGAATCGGCCGATCCGCGTCGAGCAGAAGCTTCTGCAGCCGCTCCGCGTCGCGCAGCATCAGGGTCAGCCGCTTATACGTGGGGACTCGCCGCGCGAACCCAATGGTCAATACGTCAGGATCGAACGCCGTTGCAATCCAGCCAAGTTCGGCCTCCGACGCACCCCGCTCCAGCCAGGATCGGCGCAACCGCGCCCGGACATCGGAGACCAGCTTCGCGCGCAGTTGTGAGCGAATCCACCACATGTGCCCCGGATCAACCTGATGCAATCGCTGCCACACCTCGGGCTCGCGCAGCATTCCGAGGTCGTCGTTGCCGATGAGTTCGCGGCCCAACTCCAACCATTCGGGCGCCGCCCAGGTGGGTGCGTGCACGCCGTTGGTGATCGAGCCGATGGGCACCTCGCTCGAGTCGAAGCCGGGCCACAACTCGTTGAACATGCCGCGGCTGACCATGCCGTGCAGCAATGAGACGCCATTGGCTCGCTGGGCGAGCCGCAGCCCCATATGCGCCATGTTGAACTTCGACGGGTCGTCCTCGGCGCCGAACCAGATGATGCGGTCCAGCGAGACGCCGGGCAGCAGCCGCGAGGATTCATCGGACGGCCCACTCGATCGATTCTCTTCGCGCGAGCGCTCATCGGCAGGGCTGCCGAAGTAACGCTTGACCATCTCCACCGGGAACCGGTCGATTCCGGCGGGAACGGGAGTGTGGGTGGTGAAGACCGTCGAGGAGCGCACCACTGTCAGCGCGGTATCGAAATCCAGTCCCGCATCGATCAGTTCGCGGATGCGCTCGACACCGAGGAAACCGGCGTGCCCTTCGTTCATGTGGAACACCTCGGGCGAAGCCAGATTCTCGACTTCGGTGAACGCACGGATCGCGCGCACACCGCCGATGCCCGCCAGGATCTCCTGCTTGATCCGGTGTTCCTGATCGCCACCGTAGAGCCGGTCGGTCACACCGCGCAGGTCGTGGTCGTTCTCGGGAATGTCGGAATCCAACAGCAGCAACGGAATTCGGCCGACCTGAGCGATCCAGACGCGGGCGCGCAGTTCGTTGCCATCAGGCATCGCGAGCGTGATCAAGACCGGGTTGGCATCATTGTCGCCGGAGTCGGTGAGCAGCCTCAGCGGTAGGCCCTGCGGATCCAACGACGGATAGCTTTCGTGCTGCCATCCGTCGGCGGTCAACGACTGCCGAAAGTAGCCGGAGCGGTAGAGCAGTCCCACCGCGATCAGCGGCAGCCCGAGGTCGGAAGCGGACTTCAAATGGTCGCCCGCGAGGATGCCCAGACCGCCCGAATAGTTGGGCAGCACCTCGGCGACGCCGAATTCCATCGAGAAGTACGCGATCCCGTTCGGCAGTTCGGCACCATGTTCGAGCTGCTGCTGATACCACAGCGGTCGGGCCAGGTAATCGTCCAGCTCAGCGGCCAGCGCGTCGAGCCTGCGGACAAAGGATTCATCGACTGCCAGCTCATCGAGGCGTTTGGGACTCACCTGACCCAGCAACGCCACCGGGTCACATCCGACCTGCTTCCAGAGCTCCGGGTCGATCGTCGCGAACAGATCCTGGGTCGGCTTGTCCCACGACCACCGCAGGTTGATCGATAGCCGTTCGAGCGCGGCCATCCGATCGGGAAGATGGGCGCGGACGGTGAATCTTCGCAACGCTTTCACGCGACGCAACCTTACTGACATTTCGTCGCGCTGCAGGGCTGGTCCCCGTACTGCTTGACCTCCGCGTGATTGGGCAGCGCACTACGGTGGGTATAAGGCGCAAAGAGACGAACGCACGGCGATTGATGCGCTCAAATGACACATTGTGAAGGAGTGGTGGGAAGTGGTCGGTCGGATCGGGATCGATGACGTCGCCCCCGTCGTGTCCGGCGGACGTTTCCCCGCCAAGGCAGTGGTCGGCGAGATCGTGCCGGTCCGGGCGACGGTGTGGCGGGAGGGCCACGATGCGGTCGCGGCCACACTCATCGTTCGCTATCACGGGTCGGCCTACCCGGAGCTCGTCAACGGGCCTGCAGGCGCGCCGCCTGTGACGCCGGAGGCAGTGCCCATCGAGACCGTCGTCACTCCACGCTCTCGCATCACCCGCCACCACCTGCCGATGGCACCGGGAAACACGCCCGACGTGTTTCACGGTCAGTTCACCCCCGACAGCGTCGGGCTGTGGACGTATCGCGTGGACGCGTGGGGCGATCCGATCGCCACGTGGCGCAAAGCCGTGATCGCCAAGCTCGACGCCGGACAGGGCGAAGTCGAACTGTCCAACGACCTACTGGTCGGCGCGCGAGTTGCTCGAGCGAGCCTCGACCGGAGTGCCACGTAAGCTGCGCGACCCGATCATCGAAGCGGCGGAGTCGTTGCGAAAGCCCGGCGATCCGTTCGCCAGGGCCGGTGCAGCACTGTCGGGTGAAGTCGCGCAGTTACTCGCCGAGTATCCGTTGCGCGAATTAGTCACCCGCGGAGAGCAATACGGCGTATGGGTCGACCGTCCGCTGGCCCGGTTCGGCGGATGGTACGAGATGTTCCCGCGGTCGACCGGCGGGTGGGACAAGAAGGGCAAGCCCGTCCACGGGACATTCGCCACCGCCACCAAGGCACTACCCCGTATCGCCGCCATGGGCTTCGATGTCGTTTACCTTCCGCCCATTCATCCGATCGGCAAGGTCCATCGCAAGGGCCCCAACAATTCGGTGACCGCTGCGCCCGGCGATGTGGGCTCACCGTGGGCGATCGGCAGCGACAAAGGCGGCCACGACGCGATCCATCCGAAGTTGGGGACTATCGAGGACTTCGACGATTTCATCGCCGCCACCCGCAATCACGGCATGGAGGTGGCACTGGATCTGGCCCTGCAGTGCGCACCCGACCATCCGTGGGCCAAGGATCATCCCGAGTGGTTCACGGTGCTGCCCGACGGCACCATCGCCTATGCCGAGAACCCGCCGAAGAAGTACCAGGACATCTATCCGATCAACTTCGACAACGACCCCGCGGGACTGTACGAAGAGGTGCTCCGGGTGGTGCGGTTCTGGATCTCCCATGGCGTCAAGGTGTTTCGGGTGGACAACCCGCATACCAAGCCACCCGACTTTTGGGCGTGGTTGATCGGCAAGGTCAAGAACGTCGACCCCGACGTGCTTTTCCTCTCGGAGGCGTTCACCCGGCCTGCGCGACTTTACGGCCTGGCCAAACTCGGATTCACGCAGTCCTACACGTATTTCACATGGCGCACCGCGAAGTGGGAGCTCACCGAGTTCGGCGAGCAGATCGCGGAGCACGCCGACTATGCGCGCCCCAATCTCTTTGTCAACACGCCCGACATCCTGCACGAGAGCCTCCAGCAGGGCGGCCCTGGCATGTTCGCCATCCGGGCAGCGCTGGCCGCGACGATGAGCTCGGCGTGGGGCGTGTACTCGGGCTTCGAGCTTTTCGAGCACCGCGCCGTCCGCGAAGGCAGCGAAGAGTATCTCAACTCCGAGAAGTACGAACTGCGGCCACGCGATTTCGAGGCGGCCCTGGCAGACGGCGAATCACTCGAGCCCTTCGTGACCCGACTCAACGAGATCCGTCGCGTGCATCCTGCGCTGCACCAGCTGCGCACCATCAAATTCCACCACGTCGACAACGACGCGTTGCTGGCTTACAGCAAGTTCGACCCAACGACGGGCGACCAGGTGCTAGTGGTGGTGACGCTCAACCCCTTCGGCCCGGAAGAGTCGACCCTCTGGCTTGATATGGGCGCATTGGGTATGGAGCCCTACGACCGTTTCTGGGTGCGCGACGAGATCACCGGTAACGAATATCAATGGGGCCAAGCGAACTACGTTCGCCTCGACCCGGCCAACGCCGTGGCACACGTGCTGAACATGCCCCAGGTGCCCGCCGACCAACGACTCAACCTACTGCGTAGGGAGTGACGAGATGACGCAGACCAACGAACGCATAAACCCGAATCTACGGCCGCACACGGCCGACCTGAATCGCCTGCTTGCAGCCGAACACCACGATCCACACTCAGTTCTGGGTGCACACGAGTACGACGACCACACGGTCATTCGCGCCTATCGGCCCCATGCCGTCGAAGTGGTGGCCCTCGTTGGCGGCCAGCGCTATCCGTTCGGCCACATCGAGGGCGGACTGTTCGCCGTGGCGTTGCCGATCACCAATTTGGTGGACTACCGACTCGAGATCGGCTACAACGCGGACGACGCACAGGACGTGCACACCATTGCCGATGCTTACAGGTTCCTACCGACCCTTGGCGAGATCGACCTGCACCTCTTCGCCGAGGGCCGCCATGAGCGGCTGTGGGAGATTCTGGGTGCCCATCCCCGTAGTTTCACCACGCCCGACGGTGCAGTCGAGGGCGTGTCATTCGCGGTGTGGGCGCCGAATGCCAAGGGCGTCAGCCTGATCGGTGAGTTCAACCACTGGGATGGAAACGAGGCCCAGCTGCGAGCACTCGGCTCGACGGGGGTCTGGGAGCTGTTCTGGCCCGGTTTCGAGATCGGCGAGCTGTACAAGTTTCGCGTGCACGGCGCCGACGGTTCGGTCAGCGACCGCGCCGACCCGATGGCATTCGCGACCGAGGTGCCGCCGCAGACGGCGTCGAAGGTCACCCGCAGCGATTACACCTGGCAGGACCAGGATTGGATGACCGCGCGCGCCCAGAAGAATCCCGTTTTCGAGCCGATGAGCACCCTCGAGGTCCACCTCATGTCGTGGCGTCCGGGTCTGAGCTACCGCGAATTGGCGACCGAGCTGACCGAATACGTTGTCAGCAATGGCTTCACGCACGTCGAGTTGATGCCGGTCGCCGAGCACCCGTTCGGCGGGTCGTGGGGCTATCAGGTGACGTCGTACTACGCACCGACGTCGCGACTGGGCACGCCCGACGAGTTCCGCCATGTGGTCGACACCCTTCACCGGGCAGGCATCGGCGTGATCATGGACTGGGTGCCTGCCCACTTCCCTAAGGACGCGTGGGCGCTGGGCCGCTTCGACGGCACCGCACTGTACGAGCACTCCGACCCGCGACGCGGTGAACAACTCGACTGGGGCACGTACGTGTTCGACTTCGGTCGCGCCGAGGTTCGCAACTTCCTGGTGGCCAATGCGCTGTACTGGCTGCAGGAGTATCACATCGACGGACTACGGGTCGATGCCGTCGCATCGATGCTCTACCTGGACTATTCACGGCCGGCGGACGGCTGGACGCCGAACATCTACGGCGGCCGCGAGAACCTCGAAGCCGTGCAGTTCCTGCAGGAGATGAACGCCACGGTGCACAAGCTGGCACCCGGAGTCGTCACCGTCGCCGAGGAGTCCACGTCATGGCCCGGTGTCACGCGTCCGACAAACCTTGGTGGCCTTGGCTTCTCGATGAAGTGGAACATGGGCTGGATGAACGACACGTTGGAGTTCATCAAACGTGATCCCATTCACCGCAGCTACCACCATCACGAGATCACGTTCTCGATGCTGTACGCGTTCAGCGAGAATTTCGTGCTGCCCATCAGCCACGACGAGGTAGTGCACGGCAAGGGCACGCTGTGGGGACGCATGCCGGGCAACGACCACACCAAGGCGGCCGGCCTGCGCGGCCTGCTGGCTTACCAGTGGGCACATCCCGGTAAGCAGTTGCTGTTCATGGGTCAGGAGTTCGGCCAGCGGGCCGAGTGGTCGGAGGAACGCGGGGTCGACTGGTATCAGCTCGACGAGAACAGCTTCTCCACCGGCGTGCAGCGCTTCGTGCACGATATGAACGGCGTCTACAGCGGCTCGCGGGCATTGTGGTCGCAGGACACGAAGCCCGAGGGCTACTCATGGATCGACGCCAACGACTCGGCCAATAACGTGCTGAGCTTCATGCGGTTCGGCGATGACGGTTCGATGCTCGCGTGCGTATTCAACTTCTCCGGATCCGAGCACGCCCGTTATCGGCTCGGCTTACCGCACGCGGGCACCTGGCGGGAAGTGCTCAATTCCGACGCCGACATCTACAACGGATCGGGTATCGGCAACTACGGCGCGGTCGAGGCGACCGACGAGCCGTGGCACGGTCGTCCGGCATCGGCGGTCATGGTGCTGCCCCCGCTCGCCGCGCTGTGGTTCGCACCCGCCTAGATTTTGCCGCCGAGTGTGCAATCGGATCGGAAATGGACGCGGAACCCCCGCAACGATGATCGGACCGCGCACTAGCGAGCGCTAGTAGAGCGCGTTGGCCAGCTTGCGCCGGCCGGCGATGACCTCGGGGTCGGCCGGGTCGAAGAGATCGAACAGCTCGATGAGCCGGGTCCGCACCTTGGTGCGGTCGTCATCGGCGGTGCGCTTGAACAATGCGATCAGTCGGTCGAACGCCGATGCGATGTTCTGCTGCAGGATCTCCGCGTCGGCCGCGGCGAACACAGCGTCGATGTCGTCGGGTGCAGCGTCGGCCGCCGCCAATGCGTCGGGACGGTGCGCCGATGCGCGCTGCAGGAATGCGATCTGACGCACCGCGCCTTTGGCTTCGGGATCATTCGGCTTGGCATCGAGGATCGCTTGATACGCGTTGCGCGCGGCGTCGAAGTCTCCGGCGTCCAGATGCGCGCGCGCCTGGGCCAGTTCGGGGTCCACCTGTTCGGGATCCTCGGCGTCGCCGCCACCACTGAGCTTTCCCGCGGTCGCATCCAGCAGTGAGTCGATCCATGAGCGCAGCTGCTCGGGCGGCTGCATGCCCTGGAAGCTCGAGAGCGGTTGTCCAGCGCCGAGGGCAACCACAGTCGGAATGGCCTGGACGCCGAACATCTGCGCCACCCTCGGGACGGTGTCGACGTTCACCGTCGCGAGCGACCACTTGCCGCCGTCGGCGGCGGCAAGACTGGCCAGCGCGTCACCCAGTTGGACACTCGCATCGCTTCGCGATGACCACAGCAGGACGACGACAGGAACCTGACTGGAGCGAGCCAGAACCTCGGCCTCCAGATTGGCCTCGGTGACCTCTACGCCACCGGACGGGCCCGCCGCCACCGCCGCGGCAGCGGCCGGCTGTTTGAGGGCTGAAAGATCGATCGCACCGGCCATGGAGGCGGCGACGGGACGTGGACGAGTCACGCCCACAAGTTTGTCACGTCGTTTCGGGTACCGGCTGCCCCGGTTGGATGAACGCCGCCCCTCCGCGACTCGGCGGCCATTTTGCCGGTCCGATCTGCCCATATGAGGAAGATCACACTACCCAACGGCACGATGCTTGCGATCAACGCCAGCAACCACGTCCCAAGCGCCCATTTGAATGCGAATCCGGCCAGCAGGGCCACCACCACAAATGTGATGAAGATCAGCCCGTGCGCCATGCCGAACACCTTCACGCCGAACTCGGTCGGTGCGCTGGCCAGGTACTTGAAGTACATCCCGACCAGCAGGCCAGCCCAGCTGACGGCCTCGAGAAGAGCCACGAGTCGAAACCACCCAGCAACCGACCGAAGATCAAACGCGCCTGTCATGGCCGCCATTGTGCCCGAAGACGATGCGAATTACTACACGTCGTCGTAGACCGCTAGCCCGCTCGCAGCACCAGCGCGTCGCCTTGGCCGCCGGCCCCGCACAGCGCCGCGACGGCATAACCGGAGCCGCGTCGTGCCAGCTCAAGGGCGGCGTGCAATGTGATGCGGGCACCCGACATACCGATCGGATGCCCGACGGCGATCGCACCGCCGTTGACGTTGACCTTCTCCGGATCGACGCCCAGCTCCTTCATCGATGCGAGCCCGACCGCGGCGAACGCCTCGTTGATCTCGATGACATCCAGCTGATCGACCGAGATGCCTTCGCGGGCGATGGCCTTCTTGATGGCGTTGGCCGGCTGAGACTGCAGGGTGGAGTCCGGGCCCGCAACCACACCGTGGGCACCGATCTCGCACAGCCAGGTCAGCCCCAACTCCTGCGCCTTTGCCTTGTTCATCACCACCACTGCGGCGGCGCCGTCGGAGATCTGCGATGCCGATCCGGCGGTGATGGTGCCGTCCTTGCGGAAGGCCGGCTTGAGGCCGGCCAAAGACTCGGCGGTGGTGTTGGCGCGGATGCCCTCGTCCTCGGTGAACTCGATCGGGTCGCCCTTGCGCTGCGGGATCTTCACCGGCACGACCTCGTCGGCGAATACGCCGTCTTTCCATGCCGCAGCGGCCCTTTGGTGCGAACGCGCCGCAAATTCGTCCTGCTCGGCCCGGGTGAACTGGTCAGCGTCGTTGCGCTGCTCGGTCAGGGCGCCCATCGGCTGATCGGTGAAGACGTCGTGAAGACCGTCGTACGCCATATGGTCGAGAACGGTGACATCGCCGTACCTGTATCCGGCGCGACTGTCCATCAGCAGGTGCGGTGCCCTGGTCATCGACTCCTGGCCGCCCGCGACCACGACGTCGAACTCCCCTGCGCGGATCAATTGATCGGCCAGCGCAATGGCGTCGATACCCGACAGGCACATCTTGTTGATTGTCAGCGACGGCACGTCCCAGCCGATGCCCGCGGCGACCGCCGCCTGCCTCGCCGGCATTTGCCCGGCTCCGGCGGTGAGGACCTGCCCCATGATGACGTATTCGACCGCCGAGGCTTTGACCTTGGCCTTTTCCAGCGCTCCGGCGATCGCAACGGCGCCCAGGTCGCTGCCCGAGAAATCTTTGAGCGAGCCCATTAGTTTGCCAACTGGCGTGCGGGCTCCAGCAACAATTACCGATGTCGTCATTAATAGCCTCCGAGGGTCGTGCCGGCCAATGTGACCGATTACGCATATGCAACCGTTCTAGTAAACGTTACCGTTGAGTTATGACCGCCGAGCAGGTTGATGCCCGTCCGATCCTCGCAAGCGCCTTGGTGACGGCGATCGACCATGTCGGCATCGCGGTCACCGATCTCGATAACGCCATCAAGTGGTACCACGACAACCTCGGGATGATCGTTCTGCACGAGGAAGTCAACGACGATCAAGGCATCCGCGAGGCCATGCTGTCCGTGCGCGGCGCGCCGGTCGGCAGCGCCCAGATCCAGTTGATGGCGCCGCTAGACGAATCCTCGACCATCGCCAAATTCCTCGACAAGCGCGGCCCCGGGCTTCAGCAGATCGCCTATCGGGTCAGCGATATCGATGCACTCACCGAGCGGCTACGCGCTGACGGCGTTCGGCTCATCTACGATGCCCCGCGCCGCGGCACCGCGAACTCGCGGATCAACTTCATCCATCCCAAGGATGGCGGCGGCGTTCTCATCGAGCTGGTCGAGCCCGCGGAAGATCACTGACGCTCGGCTGCGCTTTCCAGCGCTAAATTCGTCAAGACCACTTGCGGGTGGGACCCCGCGTCGCCCGGTTCGTCCAGCACGGCGTGTGCCAGTGACGTCGGTCTTCTGACGCCTGTTCGCCGCGATCTGCCGGCCAAACCAGTACATGCGCAGTGCCAGCGCGTATTTCGTGATCGCATCCCGGGCAGCGGTAGGTCTTCGTCGCGCGTGCGGCCGCTACGGGACGCACTTCATACTCGTAACCGTCCGGACCGGTTTCGATCCGCCGGGCCGCAGGAAGCGCCGGCGCAGCGCGCTGCTTGCGTGGCGGTGTACGGCGCCGGGGCATGTCGTCGGTGCTCAGAAGAGCCGGAACTCGGTGCTGTCCAAGCCACGCATCTGGTCGTAGTCCAAAGTCACACAACGAATCCCGCGGTCAGTCGCCAGCGTCCGGGCCTGGGGTTTGATCTGTTGAGCGGCAAACACTCCTGCAACGGGTGCGAGAACGGTGTCCCGGTTGAGCAGTTCGAGGTAGCGGGTGAGTTGTTCGACGCCGTCGATCTCGCCACGCCGTTTGATCTCGACGGCGACCGAGCGACCGTTCTCGTCGCGACACAGCAGGTCGACCGGCCCGATCGCGGTCATGTATTCGCGGCGCACCAGTGAGTACCCCGTGCCGAGCAGTTCAACGTGTTCGGCCAGCAGCTCCTGCAGATGCGCCTCGACCCCGTCCTTCACCAATCCCGGATCGACACCGAGTTCGTGGCTGGAGTCGTGCTCAATGCCCTCCAGCGTGATGCGCAACTGCTCCCCCGCCTTGTTCTCCACCACCCACACCGGTGTTGGCCCGTCGGGCTCCTCTGTCAGCCAGCAGGGCGGGCTCATCCAGTTCAGCGGCTTGTAGGCGCGGTCGTCGGCGTGGACGCTGACCGAACCGTCGGCCTTGATGAGCAGCAGGCGGCGAGCCGACGGCAGATGCGCAGTCAAGCGCCCGACGTAGTCGACGGTGCACTGGGCGATCACGAGACGCACCCGAACCACCTTAAGGTGGCGGCCCGGCAACTTACGCTGAGGGCACGATGACGGCCAACAAGTCCCTGGCACAGCGACTCGGTCGCGTGCTTGAGCGGGTGACAAGCCAGAGCAGCCGGGTATCCGGTACGCCCGAATACGGCTCGTGGGTACTGGGCCGGGTTTCCGAGAGTCAACGACGGCGACGCGTCCGCATCCAGATCATTCTGACCGTGTTCGTCGTCATGGCTAATCTCATCGGCATCGGCGTCGCCACACTGGTCGTCACCGTCGCCTTCCCGACACCGAGCGTGTTCGAACCCGAGGTCCGTTGGATCACCTTCATCGCAGTGCCGATCTACGTCGCGACCGCGCTCATCGTGGGGGTCTTCTGGGCGACCACCCGCGTGATGAACAATGTGCGCTGGGCAATCGAGGAGCGCCTGCCGACTCGTGAGGACCAGCGCAACACGTTCTTTGCGCCGTGGCGACTCACCCGCGTGTTGCTGGTCCTCTGGGGAATCGGCACCGTCGTGCTCACCACTTTGTACGGGCAGGTCGATTCCGACTTCGTCCCGAAATGGTTGTTGGGCGTCAGTTTTCCCGGCATCGTCGTCTCGGCCAGCTGCTATCTCTTCACCGAGTTCGCACTGCGGCCGGTCGCGGCGCAGGCGCTGGAGGCGGGCCAGCCTCCGCGCCGCATCGCCGAGGGGATCATGGGCCGCACGATGCTGGTCTGGGCTCTGGGCTCTGGAGTGCCGGTGCTCGGCATCTTCCTCGCCGCGGCGATCACCTTGATACAGCAGAATGTGACGCCGCAGCAGTTCATCGTTGCCGTCATGATTCTCGCGTTGTTCGCATTGGTCTTCGGCTTCATCCTGATGTGGATCCTGTCGTGGCTCACCGTCACGCCGGTGCGGGTGGTGCGGTCCGCCCTCACCCGCGTCGAGCGGGGCGACCTAGATACCAACCTGGTGGTCTTCGATGGAACCGAACTCGGCCAGCTTCAGCGGGGCTTCAACTCGATGGTCGCGGGATTGCGTGAGCGAGAACGTGTTCGGGATCTGTTTGGTCGCCACGTCGGCCGTGAGGTGGCTGCAGCAGCAGAGCAGCAGCGACCGAAGCTGGGCGGCGAGGAGCGCCACGTCGCGGTGATCTTCGTCGACATCATCGGGTCCACACAGTTGGTGACCGGAAGGCCCGCGACCGAGGTTGTCGACCTGTTGAACCGGTTCTTCGCGGTCATCGTCGAGGAAGTCGATCGCCACCACGGATTCGTCAACAAATTTGAAGGCGACGCGGCATCTGGCCGTGTTCGGTGCACCCAATCACCTCGACAATCCGGAGGGTGAGGCGTTGGCCGCAGGTCGTGCGATCGCTCGGCGAATTTGCGACGAGGCGCCCGAATGCGACGCCGGCATCGGCGTCGCGGCAGGCACGGCGGTCGCCGGCAACGTGGGTGCCCGGGAACGCTTCGAGTACACCGTGATCGGCGAGCCGGTCAACGAGGCGGCTCGGCTCTGTGAGCTGGCGAAGGACTCGCCGGGACACCTGCTCGCATCTTCGGAGGCGGTCTCGAACGCCGACCAGGACGAGCGTGCGCACTGGACCCTCGGTGACTCGGTGACGCTTCGCGGACACAACGAGCCGACCCGGCTGGCGCTTCCGGTCTAACCGGGCCGCTGCGTCTGTTGGTAGAGCGCGAGCTTCCACCCCCCGTCGACACGGTGGTAGACGCTGGACATCGCACCGGTGAAAGCGGGGTCGTCGCCGTCTCGGTAGCCGATGCCCGTGTAAACGAGGATCGCGGTGTCCGCGTCCACGGCGATCACCCGAACGTCTTCGATCTCGTAGGTACGCCAGGGCGGAGATTGCGATAGTGCGCCAACCACGGCGTCTCGGTCCATCACCATGCCGTTGGCCAACACCATCACGGCGTCGTCCGACATCATGTCGCCGTAGAACTCGGCGCCGGTCGAGTCGCACAGCGAATTCCAGCCCGCGCGTTCGAGAGCGAGCAGTTCGTCGGTGAGGCCTGCGTTCATTCAGGATCTGTACCCCGTCACCGGTGGCTTAATCCCGCCTGTGCGTGTTGCGTCACCCTCCGTAGTAGATGAGCGAAACTTGCCGTCACAGTAATCACACCCAAGCGCCTGTACACGGTTCGGCGGGCCGCAACATCGACAACGTCGGCGAACTACGCGGGCATTCGGCGGCCAGATCAGCCGCTGTCGCCCCCGACCTCAGCGGGCAAGGGCGGCGGCAATGGCGTTGTCGGCGTTGATTTCTCAGCCTCAGGCGGTGACGCGCCCACCTCAGTCATCTTCGCGGTGTGGAAGTCGATCATGGTCTCTTCACGGATAACCCGCGAGCCCGCACTGACGACCAGAGAATCTTCGGTGACCGTGTAGGTGATTCCATCGTTCTCGGCGGTGTACCCCTCGCCCGACTTCGAGGCGGGGATGATCAACCTGGCACCGTCGCGTAATCGCACCCCGCGGTACTCGTACTCACCGTCGGATTCACAGATCGCGACCCGCGACGCCTCCGTACTACCGAAGACGACGGTCTCGCTCTGAGACGTACACCGCGCGGTGGAATCGACGTAGCCCTGCTCGTCGACTGTGGGGGCTGCGCTAGCCGACCCCCACCCGATTGTGGCCAGCACTGAGAACGCCGCCGCGGCGGCGATCAGGCGCAGGGCGGCCGGCCCGCGATTCGACATCGCTATCCACCAGAGCACGATCCGGCCGGTCGCGCGAGTGTCGATACCGACAGTTGACGAGATCGTTAAGGCCCTGAGACCCCACCTGCAGTTCGGTTCTCACCGGTCCCGCCGCCGAGGTGCAAGCGATGACGATGTCGGTTTTCCGCCAGTCATGTCGGTGGGCTCGTGTAATCGTTTGACTTATGCACGAGGATTTCGACCGCTGCTACCGGGCCGTCCAGTCCAAGGACGCCCGGTTCGACGGCTGGTTCGTCACCGCCGTGCTGACCACGAAGATCTATTGCCGGCCCAGCTGTCCAGTACGCCCGCCGTTCGCCCGAAACATGCGGTTCTACCCCACCGCAGCGTCGGCGCAGAAAGCCGGCTTCCGCGCCTGCAAGCGTTGCCGGCCCGACGCCTCGCCCGGATCACCGGAATGGAATGTCCGTGGTGATGTGGTCGCCAGGGCGATGCGACTCATCACTGACGGCACGGTCGACCGGGACGGCGTCACGGGTCTGGCCGCTCGCGTCGGATACACCACACGTCAGCTCGAGCGACTGTTGCAGGCAGAGGTCGGGGCAAATCCTCTCGCGCTGGCGAGGGCGCAGCGGGCGCAGACCGCCCGCGTGCTCATCGAGACCACCGAATTGCCGTTCAGCGACGTCGCCTTCGCGGCGGGCTTCTCCAGCATCAGACAGTTCAACGACACGGTGCGTGCGGTTTGCGACATGACTCCGACGACGCTGCGTCAGCGTGCGCGTTCGAGGTTCGGCCGCGCAGAAGGCGTCACCGGCACCCTGTCATTGCGGTTGCCAGTGCGCACACCGTTCGCCTACGAGGGACTGTTCGGCCATCTGGCCGCCAGCGCGGTGCCGGGTGTCGAAGAGGTGCGCGACGGCAGGTACCGGCGCACGTTGCGACTGGCCAACGGCAACGGAATCGTGAGCCTCACGCCACAACCCGATCATGTGCAATGCGAGATCATCCTGGACGACTTCCGCGATCTCGCCGCCGCCATCGCACGATGCCGGCGTCTGCTCGACCTGGACGCGGATCCGGAGGCGGTCGTCGATGCGCTCGGGGCCGACCCTGACCTCGGTGTGCTGGTAGCCAAGGCGCCTGGGCAGCGAATACCGCGGACTGTCGACGAGCACGAACTGGCGCTGCGCGTCGTGCTCGGTCAGCAGGTGTCGATCAAGGCCGCCCGTACCCATGTCCGCCGCATCGTCGCCGCCTACGGTCAGCCGGTCGCCGACGTCAATGGTGGCCTCACACATGTGTTCCCGGCGGTCGAGGACCTCGCCGCGATCGACCCTGCCCACCTCGCGTTCCCCACGTCGCGCCAGCGGTCGCTGACGACTCTGGTCACTGCGCTGGCCGAGCGCGAGGTGGTACTGGATGCCGGATGCGACTGGGACCGGGCACGGGCCCAGTTAATGGGCCTACCCGGCATCGGACCGTGGACCGCGGAGGTGATCGCGATGCGTGGGCTCGGTGACCCGGATGCCTTTCCAGCCAGCGATCTTGGAGTGCGCATCGCCGCACAACACCTCGGCCTGCCAGCGGAACCGCGGCCGCTGACCGAGCACAGCATGCGATGGCGACCGTGGCGGTCCTATGCCACTCAGCACCTTTGGACATCTTTGGATCATGCGGTCAACGAGTGGCCGCCGAGAGAGAAGTGGTGACTTCTCTGACGGTTTTAGCCGCCAGCTTCTTTTCACGCGGCGCGCGCGTGAAGGGCCAATCCAGCCCGGAGGATGTTGCGTGCGGCATGTCCGTCTGCCGGTGCTGTGTGGCCGCAGCGTTGGCAGGCGAATTCCGCTTGAGTGACGCGATTTTCGCGCGCTGCGTGACCGCAGCGCTCACACCTGTCGGAGGTGTGCCGGGGATCGACCTCGATCCAGGTACGCCCAGCATCTTCCGCTTTGGCGCGCAGTATCGAGACGAACTGACCCCAGCCAGCGTCACTAATCGATCTGTTGAGTCCGGATTTCGCCCGTGCACCATTGGGCAGGAACTGCCCGGGATTGTCGGGGTTCGGAACGGGTTTGGCTCGGCGCAGCATGTTGGTGATCTTGAGGTCCTCGACCACGATCAAGTCATACCGCGTTACGAGCTCAAGGGCTTGTTTGTGGTGAAAGTCCTTGCGTCGGTTTGCGATCTTACGATGCCGTGCGGCGACGGTCTCCCGACGAGCATTGCGGTTGTTGGAGCCGCGCTTCGCGCCGGCGAGCCGCTGCTGTTCTGCGTGCAGCTTCGCGGCAGCCGTACGTGCCCACCGCGGATTCTCGACAGCGGTGCCGTCGGACAGCGTCATGAAAACCGCAACTCCCAAGTCGACGCCCGCCTGCTTCTCGGTGTCTGGCAATGGACTCGTCGGGACGTCATCGCACGAGAGGACCAGCACCCAGCGGCGGCCTTGGCGTTTGATCTGGATCGTCTTGACCCGCCCAGCGACCTTGCGGTGCGCGGTGACCTTTACGGTGCCGATGCCTTTCAAATAGACCCGCTTGTGCTCGGGGTGCCAGCGGGCGCCGTCACCGTCTTTGGGCCACTCCACACTGCCGAACCTGGCCGTGCCCTTGAATCTGAGGTAACCGGCCTTCTGGCCGGATTTCACCCGGCGAAAGAATCCG
Source organism: uncultured Actinomycetota bacterium (assembly GCA_963843135.1). GTDB lineage: Bacteria > Actinomycetota > Actinomycetes > Mycobacteriales > Mycobacteriaceae > Mycobacterium. The sequence goes on along the minus strand of CAWJJA010000006.1, from coordinate 5,815 downwards.
GCGAACGTCTTGTTCAACCGCCGCAACGTGGCCTGCTGACTGGAGAACGACCACACCGCCTGATCTGGACGCACCGCCCGTATTTCGGTCAGTTGCGCCGACTGGTGACCGTAATCGATCCACGTCTTGCTCTGCGACCAGGCGTCCCGACGCTCCTGCAACGCGGCGTTGTACAACTCGCGGTGCGCATCCATACACGCCGCCAACGCGACGTGCTGCCGGGCCGTGGGCCGCAACCGAAATACATACGCCCGCCTCACAACACACCGCTACGAGGAAAGAGACGGTTCAGCATGCCCGCACCGTATCCAACCGGACCGACAAACCCGCCGGACCAGGCTGCTCACCAACTCGCAAACCCGCGACGTCCAAGACCGACGGATCCAGTGGAGGCAGCCTAATGGCACAACTTCAATTTCGCTCGATCAATAGTCCCGTCGGGACCCTCACCCTGGCCGGGCAGAACGGACGGCTGAGGCACTTGCGGATGGTCGACCAGACCTACGAGCCGAGCCACGAGGGATGGGAAGCCGACGACGAGGCGTTTCCCGACGCCGTCGAACAACTCGAAGCGTACTTCGCCGGGGAGCGAACCGATTTCGACATGAATCTCGAGCTGGTCGGCACCGAGTTCCAGCGACGGGTATGGGCGGCCCTGCTCACGATCCCGTACGGCGAGACGCGATCGTACGGCGAGATCGCAAGACAGATCGGGTCGCCCGGTGCGTTTCGGGCAGTCGGATTGGCCAATGGCCATAACCCGATCGGCATCATCGTGCCGTGCCATCGGGTGATCGGCTCCAATGGAAGCCTGACCGGATACGGCGGCGGATTGGATCGGAAACGGGCATTGCTCGAAATGGAGAAACGCCGGGTGTCACCCGTTCGCACATTGTTTGATTGAAGGCGATCGACCCCACGAATGCCTGTGCCCCCCAATAGGATTGGGGGGCACAGGGCTTTAATTTGTGTTCGGCGGTGTCCTACTTTTCCACCCGGGTTGGGTAGTATCATCGGCGCTGGCAGGCTTAGCTTCCGGGTTCGGGATGGGTCCGGGCGTTTCCCTGCCGCTATTGACCGCCGTAACTTTATTCACTCGTTTTTGAGTGCCCCAATGGTGTTGGGGGAGTGTTATTGGTGGTGGGGTGTGAATGCTTGTGTGCATTCGTGGATGGTGTGTGGTTGCGAGTGTGTGTAAGTTTTCGGCCGGTTAGTGCCAGTTCCCTGAACACCTTGCGGTGCGTGTAGGTCTGGTCTATTGATCCCGTGGTCTGCGGGGGGCCTTATCCCACTTGATGGGTGAGAAGCCTGGTCTTGGAGGGGGTTTCCCGCTTAGATGCTTTCAGCGGTTATCCTGTCCGAACGTGGCTATCCAGCGGTGCCCCTGGTGGGACAACTGGTGGACCAGAGGTTCGTCCGTCCCGGTCCTCTCGTACTAGGGACAGGTTTCCTCAAGCTTCTGACGCGCGCGGCGGATAGAGACCGAACTGTCTCACGACGTTCTAAACCCAGCTCGCGTGCCGCTTTAATGGGCGAACAGCCCAACCCTTGGGACCTGCTCCAGCCCCAGGATGCGACGAGCCGACATCGAGGTGCCAAACCATCCCGTCGATATGGACTCTTGGGGAAGATCAGCCTGTTATCCCCGGGGTACCTTTTATCCGTTGAGCGACACCCCTTCCACTCGGGGGTGCCGGATCACTAGTCCCGACTTTCGTCCCTGCTTGACGTGTAGGTCTCGCAGTCAAGCTCCCTTGTGCACTTACACTCAACACCTGATTGCCGTCCAGGTTGAGGGAACCTTTGGGCGCCTCCGTTACTTTTTAGGAGGCAACCGCCCCAGTTAAACTACCCGCCAGGCACTGTCCCTGAACCGGATATACGGTTCGAGGTTAGAGGCCCAATACGATCAGAGTGGTATTTCAACAACGACTCCGCACACACTGGCGTGTGTGTTTCACAGTCTCCCACCTATCCTACACAAAACGTATCGAGCACCAATACCAAGTTGTAGTGAAGGTCCCGGGGTCTTTTCGTCCTGCCGCGCGTAACGAGCATCTTTACTCGTAATGCAATTTCGCCGAGTCTATGGTTGAGACAGCTGAGAAGTCGTTACGCCATTCGTGCAGGTCGGAACTTACCCGACAAGGAATTTCGCTACCTTAGGATGGTTATAGTTACCACCGCCGTTTACTGGGGCTTAAATTCTCCGCTTCACCCCTCGAAAGGGGTTAACAGGTCCTCTTAACCTTCCAGCACCGGGCAGGCGTCAGTCCGTATACATCGTCTTGCGACTTCGCACGGACCTGTGTTTTTAGTAAACAGTCGCTTCTCACTGGTTTGTGCCACCCCCCTACGCTGCCGGCCGCGAAGGCCTTGACGTGAGGAGGTCCCCCTTCTCCCGAAGTTACGGGGGCATTTTGCCGAGTTCCTTAACCATAGTTCACTCGTACGCCTTGGTATTCTCTACCTGACCACCTGTGTTGGTTTGGGGTACGGGCCGTGTATCTGCTCGCTAGAGGCTTTTCTCGACAGCATAGGATCACCGAATTCGCCTCACTCGGCTATGCATCACCTCTCAGGATATGCGATACCCGGATTTACCTAGGTATCTCCCTACAGGTTTGCCCCAGTATTACCACTGACTGGTACGGCTACCTTCCTGCGTCACCCCATCGCTTGACTACTACCCAACCGGGTCCCACGCAGCCCCCACACGCCTTTCACCCGAAGGTGATCGGTAATGCGGGATTTGGGTGGTTAGCAGATCAGATTCATCAGGGACGCTGATACACGGGTACGGGAATATCAACCCGTTGTCCATCGACTACGCCTGTCGGCCTCGCCTTAGGTCCCGACTCACCCTGGGCGGACTGGCCTGGCCCAGGAACCCTTGGTCTTTCGGCGGGCAAGGTTCTCACTTGCCTTATCGCTACTCATGCCTGCATTCTCACTCCCACACCCTCCACCACTAGATCACTCTGTGGCTTCACCGGATGCAGGACGCTCCCCTACCCAACGTCACCCCCGAAGGGATGGTCGTTGCCGCGGCTTCGGCGGTGTGCTTGAGCCCCGCTACATTATCGGCGCACAATCACTTGACCAGTGAGCTATTACGCACTCTTTCAAGGGTGGCTGCTTCTAAGCCAACCTCCTGGTTGTCTTCGCGACTGCACATCCTTTTCCACTTAGCACACGCTTAGGGGCCTTAGCCGGCGATCTGGGCTGTTTCCCTCTCGACGCACGGAGCTTATCCCCCGCCGTCTCACTGCCACACTCTTTGTCTTGTCGGCATTCGGAGTTTGGCTGACGTCAGTAACCTAGTAGGGCCCATCGGCCATCCAGTAGCTCTACCTCCAACAAGAAAAATGTGACGCTGCACCTAAATGCATTTCGGGGAGAACCAGCTATCACGGAGTTTGATTGGCCTTTCACCCCTACCCACAACTCATCCCCTCAGTCTTCAACCTAAGTGGGTTCGGGCCTCCACAACATCTTACTGCTGCTTCACCCTGGCCATGGGTAGATCACTCCGCTTCGGGTCCAGAACACACCACTACACCAATTCCTATGAATTGGATACGCCCTATTCAGACTCGCTTTCGCTGCGGCTACCCCACACGGGTTAACCTCGCGACATGTCCCTGACTCGCAGGCTCATTCTTCAAAAGGCACGCCATCACCCCACAACAAAGTCGAGGGCTCTGACGGATTGTAGGCACACGGTTTCAGGTACTATTTCACTCCCCTCCCGGGGTACTTTTCACCATTCCCTCACGGTACTAATCCGCTATCGGTCACTGGGAAGTATTCAGGCTTACCGGGTGGTCCCGGCAGATTCACAGCAGATTCCACGGGCCCGCTGCTACTCGGGGACAGTTCCACGAAAGCCACAATGTTTTCGGTTACGGGGCTCTCACCCTCGACGGCAGGCCATCCCAGACCACTTCACCTAACACCACGGTTTATCACTTTCGCCCTGGCCGGCGGACCAGAGAAGAAACGCCCCACAACACCGCACACACAACCCCCGCCGGGTATCACATGCACACGGTTTAGCCATCCTCCGCTTTCGCTCGCCACTACTCACGGAATCACACTTGTTTTCTCTTCCTACGGGTACTGAGATGTTTCACTTCCCCGCGTTCCCCCCCACTACCTATGTATTCAGTAGTGGGTGACACGACATCACTCGTGCCGGGTTTCCCCATTCGGACATCCTCGGATCCACGCTCGGTTGACAGCTCCCCGAGGCATAACGCAGCCTCCCACGTCCTTCATCGGCTCCCAGTGCCAAGGCATCCACCATGCGCCCTTAAACACTTACAACACAAAACAGTTAAATAATTCTCGGAAGAATCAAAAATTGCATTATCACCACACACAAACACCACCAACCCCCCAAAAGAAGGGCCGGCACCACTTGCATGCGAGATGCTCGCAACCACTATCCACAAATCAAACACCACACCCCACCACCAAAGCAGGGCAACAACAACCAACCCCGAAACGTATCCGAGGCGCCACCCCCATTACGGGCAGCAGACCTATCTCCGGTTTCCCATACGGGACGAAGAGATAGCGGGCCTGTTGTCTCAAAGCCCAATAGTGTGTCTGATGAAATTTCTGCGCCGGCGTTTCCCCGCCAACGACACGTTTGTTGTGCACCAGACCCCCACCCACTACAGGTGAAAGCCATCTACACGATTCGCTCAAGGTCGCGACGATCCGCACAATGCGGGCCGGCCTCAAGTCTCGTGGTGCTCCTTAGAAAGGAGGTGATCCAGCCGCACCTTCCGGTACGGCTACCTTGTTACGACTTCGTCCCAATCGCCGATCCCACCTTCGACGGCTCCCTCCCACAAGGGGTTAGGCCACCGGCTTCGGGTGTTACCGACTTTCATGACGTGACGGGCGGTGTGTACAAGGCCCGGGAACGTATTCACCGCAGCGTTGCTGATCTGCGATTACTAGCGACTCCGACTTCACGGGGTCGAGTTGCAGACCCCGATCCGAACTGAGACCGGCTTTGAAAGGATTCGCTCCACCTCACGGCATCGCAGCCCTTTGTACCGGCCATTGTAGCATGTGTGAAGCCCTGGACATAAGGGGCATGATGACTTGACGTCATCCCCACCTTCCTCCGAGTTGACCCCGGCAGTCTCTCACGAGTCCCCGCCATTACGCGCTGGCAACATAAGATAAGGGTTGCGCTCGTTGCGGGACTTAACCCAACATCTCACGACACGAGCTGACGACAGCCATGCACCACCTGCACACAGGCCACAAGGGAATACCTATCTCTAGGCACGTCCTGTGCATGTCAAACCCAGGTAAGGTTCTTCGCGTTGCATCGAATTAATCCACATGCTCCGCCGCTTGTGCGGGCCCCCGTCAATTTCTTTGAGTTTTAGCCTTGCGGCCGTACTCCCCAGGCGGGGTACTTAATGCGTTAGCTACGGCACGGATCCCAAGGAAGAAACCCACACCTAGTACCCACCGTTTACGGCGTGGACTACCAGGGTATCTAATCCTGTTCGCTCCCCACGCTTTCGCTCCTCAGCGTCAGTTACTGCCCAGAGACCCGCCTTCGCCACCGGTGTTCCTCCTGATATCTGCGCATTCCACCGCTACACCAGGAATTCCAGTCTCCCCTGCAGTACTCAAGTCTGCCCGTATCGCCCGCACGCCCACAGTTGAGCTGTGAGTTTTCACGAACAACGCGACAAACCACCTACGAGCTCTTTACGCCCAGTAATTCCGGACAACGCTCGGACCCTACGTATTACCGCGGCTGCTGGCACGTAGTTGGCCG
>CAWJJA010000005.1:0-256309 GCA_963843135.1 uncultured Actinomycetota bacterium | reverse complement strand
TGGCGCGAAGAACTCCAGCGCGATGCCGTCGGGGTCGCGGAAACTCAGGCCCGAGCCGTAGCCCTCGTCGACGATGCCGCCGTGCTCGATGCCGAGGTGTTGAGCCGGTCCACCCAGCTCTCGAGTTCGGCGCGGTTCGCGCATCCGAAGCCGACATGGTCCAGCCCGACCCGGATCTCGGTGAATCGTTCGTCGGGCGCCTGCTGATCGTGCTGATGGATGCCGAACAAGGTGCCGTTGTCGAAGGCCCACACCACGATGGTGGAAACCGGCATCGGTGTGCTCGTCGATGGACCGGTTCGGTCTCGAGCAAGGCCCGGTACCAAGGTCCGCTGACCTCGAGGTCGCGCACGGTGACTGCGACGTGGTTGAGCGCTGGGAAGGGCATCGTGAACTCCTCGCTGTTGTGTCTTCAGTGATCATGAACCTCCGGCCAACCGATTGTGAGTAAACCGCCGTTGTGAGACGCTGCCGGGGTGTTTGCGCCACGTCGTCGCGGCCGCGTCGCCGGAATCGCGGCGGGATGGCTGGCCGACCTGCTGTTCGGCGACCCCAGCCGGGGTCATCCGGTGGCGTTGTTCGGCCGTGGCGCAGCGGCATTCGAGCGCCTGACCTACGCCGACACCCGCAGTGCCGGCGTGGTGCACACCGCCGCCCTGCTCGGTGCGCTTGGCGCGGCGGGCCTGTTGGTCGAGCGCGTGACAGGGCGAGCGGGCGCGGCCGCCACGGCGACCGCCATGGCGGCGGCCACCTTTGTGGCGCTGGGCGGGACGTCGCTCACCCGTACCGGCGAGGAGATGGCCGCCCACCTGCGCGCGGGCGACGTCGACGGCGCCCGGCTCCTGCTTCCGTCGTTGTGCGGGCGCGATCCGTCGGTCCTCGACGCCGAAGGCCTCGCCCGGGCGGCGCTGGAATCGGTCGCGGAGAACACCTCCGACGCGCAGGTCGCGCCGATGCTCTGGGGCGCCGTCGGCGGGGTTCCCGCGATCTTGGTGTACCGCGGCGCCAACACCCTGGACGCGATGATCGGGCACCGCTCGCCGCGCTATGCCCGATTCGGTTGGGCTGCAGCTCGTTTCGATGACGCCGCCAACTTCGTCGCGGCCCGCGCCACCGCTGTGCTTGTCATCGTGTGCGCACCGGTGGTCGGTGGGTCACCGCTGGGCGCCTTGCGGGCGTGGCGACGTGACGCGGCACGTCACCCCAGCCCCAACGCCGGCGTCGTCGAGGCCGCGTTCGCCGGCGCGCTGGGAGTGAGCTTGGGCGGTCCGACCCAGTACGCCCACGAACTCGAGATTCGGCCGACGCTCGGCGACGGCTCGCCGCCGCGGGTCTCCGATCTCGTCCGGGCGGTGCGCTTATCGCGTGCGGTGCAGCTGGCGACCGCGATCGTGGCCGTGGCTCTCAGCGGCGCCGGCCGTAGCGGTCGGCGAGCTTCGCCTCCGTCGTGACGGGTGCATCGGGTGTCGCGTTCGCGGCCTGGATCGGCGGATTTTTCCCGTCGGCGCGCAAGGATCTCGGCGCGTATGAAGTAACCCAGGCCGATCGGCGCGATGATGCCGAACGCGATCCACTGGATGCCGTAGGACAGGAACGGCCCTGCGTCGAGGTGGGGCAGCCCTATGACGCCGAGTCCGCCGGGCTGATCCTCGACCAACTGCAGGTAGGACCCTGCCAGCGGCACGCCGGTCACCGCGGCGATCTGATCGGTGTTGATCGAGTAGACCTGTTGGGTGCCGTCCTGACGGAACGGCTCCTTGCCTGCAACGACGGCCTCGGAATCCCGCAGTCGGGCGGTCACGGTCACCGAACCCGTCGGCGTTGCGGGTATCGCGGGCACTTTCGAGCCGCCCTCCGGGCGTACGTAGCCGCGGTCGACGAGCACCGTCGGACCGCCGTCGACCGCGAAGGGCACCAGCACCTCGAAGGCGGGCTCGCCATCGACCGACCTCAACCGGGCCAGCTACCTGGGCGTCGGGCAGGTATTTCCCGGTCGCGGTGACCTGGCGCCACTGGTCATTGGGCGCAGCGGAATCCTGTTGCGGTAGCAGCGTTGTCACCGATACCGGATCTGCGGTCACGGAGTGCGAGATCTGATCGTTCTCCCGCGAGGTCTTGGAGTTCTTGCCCAGCTGCCAGGGGGCCAACACGGTGAAACACAGGTAGGCGAAGGCGAGCACCACCACGAACAGGGCCAACCAGGATGGTCGCAGCAGGAACGCGAAGCGCCGCATCAGCTTGCGATTCCCCGGTCGGCGAGCTGCTCGTCGACCCACTGATGAAGGCCGGGCAGGGACGCGTCGATCACCGCGTAGACGTCCTCGAAGTCGTCGTGGTCGCCGTAGTAGGGGTCCTCGACGTCATGGGCATGTGCCCCTTGTCGCGGGTCGAATGACCGCAACATCCGGAGGCGGCCCGCGTCGACCCCCATCTCCGTCAGGATCCGGACGTGGTTTCGGCCCAGCGCGATCACGAGGTCGGCGGCCAGATGGTCGTCGTCGATCTGCGCCGCGCGGTGGGACGTCGGGTAGCCGTGTGTGCGGAGCACGTGGCTGGCCCTCCGGTCCGCGGGTTCGCCGGCGTGCCAGCCGCCGGTTCCCGCGCTCGTCACCCGCACCGCGTCGGCCAGGCCGCGCTCGCTGATCTGGTGGGCGAACATCTTCTCCGCCATCGGCGAGCGGCAGATGTTGCCCGAGCAGATGAAGGTGATGTGCAGTGGCCCTCGCGGCGTCAGACACCGGAGCCTCCTGCCCGGCGGCGACATCAGACACCGAGCACCTCCCGCAGGTCGTCCACGGTCGCGACATGGGCGTGAGGGGCTACCGAGTCGGGGCCGTCGAAGTCCGCGCTGGCCGTAGCCCCATCCGACCACCACGGTGTCGATGCCGTGTTCTGCGGCACCCTCGACGTCGTGCGACCGGTCGCCGACCATCAGTACCAGGTCGGGCAGTGGCTTCAGCTGGACCAGTGCATGCGCGACGACCTCGGACTTGGCCGCGCGCGAGCCGTCGAGGCTGGCGCCGGCGATGACCTCGAAATGTTCGTCGAGTCCGAAATGGGCGAGGATCCGCTGGGCAGTCGGTTCTGCCTTCGACGTGGCCACCGCCAGTCGGACCCCTGCGGCGCGCAGGTCGGCGAGCAACGCGGGAATCCCCTCGAATGGGCGGTTCATCGCCCATCCGCGCGACACGTAGTCCTCCCGATATGCGGCGATCGCGGCGTCGGCCACCTCGCCGAGGCCCATATCCCGCAGCGTGTGATGCATCGGTGGGCCGACGATCATGGGTGCCAGGTCGCCATCGGGAACGGCGGCGCCGACCGCGCCCAGCGCGTGGCGGAAGCTGGCCACGATGCCCTCTGCCGAATCGGTCAGGGTGCCGTCGAGGTCGAAGATCACCAGCTGCGGGCGGGCCGTCACAAACTCATTGTCCCCGACGGCCCACTACTGTCGTGATGTGGCAAGCCAATCCCGTCCGGGAGCGCGCTATCACGGCGACCAGGCCGCAGGCCCGGGCATGCTGGACTTCGCCGTCAACGTCCGCGCTGACCAACCGCCGTCGTGGCTGGTCGACCGGCTCGTCGCCCGGACAGCCGACCTCGGCTCCTATCCCAGCGAGGCCGACGAGACGCGTGCGCGGGCCGCCGTCGCCGCACGGCATACGCGCGGCACCGACGAGGTCGCCCTGCTCGCCGGCGCAGCCGAAGGGTTCGCCCTGCTGTCGCAGCTGCAGCCGCGGTCGGCCGCGCTGATCGCCCCGTCCTTCACCGAGCCCGAGGCCGCGCTTGCCGCTGCCGGTGTGCCGTTGACGCACGTCGTGCTGTCCCCGCCCTATGACCTGAGCGACGCCAACGTGCCCGACGACGCCGACCTCGTCGTCGTCGGCAATCCGACCAACCCGACGTCGGTGCTGCACACCCGCGAGCAGATCGGAGCGCTGCGCAGGCCCGGCCGCATCGTCGTCGTCGACGAGGCGTTCGCGGACGCGGTGCCCGGCGAGGCGCAGTCACTGGCAGCCCACGCGCTGCCCGATGTGGTGGTGCTGCGCAGCCTCACGAAGACCTGGGCGCTGGCGGGCCTGCGCGTGGGCTATGCGCTCGGCCCCGCCGAACTGCTCGACCGGATGACTGCGCGACGCCCGCACTGGCCGCTGGGCACACTGCAGCTCGAGGCGATCACCGCCTGCAGCGCACCGCGAGCCGTTGCCGAGGCCAACCGCGGCGCACAACGCCTGAGCCGGCTGCGCGCCGAGATGGTCGACGGCCTGACTAGCATCGGGGTCGATGTCATCGACGGATCCGCGCCTTTTGTCCTCTTCGCCGTGGAGGACGCCGAGTTGATGCGAAAACACCTCGACGGCAAGGGTATTGCCGTGCGACGGTGCGACACCTTCGTCGGACTGAACGGCCAGTTCCTGCGGGCCGCGGTGCGGCCGGAATGGCCGTTGCTGGTGGAGGCGATGGCCGAGGTGATGCAGTGACAGCACGGCTGGCGGACGTCATCGATGTCCTCGAGGCCGCCTATCCGCCGCACCTGGCGCAGGACTGGGATTCGGTGGGCCTGGTCTGCGGGGACCCGTCGGAGACTGTCGAGATGGTGACGGTCGCTGTCGACGCCACCGCCGCCGTCCTCGCCGAGGTGCCTGACGGAGCACTGCTGCTCGCGCATCATCCGCTGCTGTTGCGGGGGGTCGACACCGTCGCCGCCGACACAGCCAAAGGCGCGCTGCTGCACCGGATGATCCGCACCGGACGGGCACTGTTCACCGCGCACACCAACGCGGACGCGGCATCGCCAGGGGTGTCCGACGCATTGGCCGACGCGCTGGGTCTCACGGTCGAGGCGGTCCTCGAGCCGGTCCCGAGCCGGACGGGTCTGGATAAATGGGTGGTGTTCGTCCCCGCCGAAAACCCGGAAAACCCCGAGGCGGTAAAGGAAGCGATGTTCGACGCCGGCGCCGGACACATCGGTGACTACTCGCACTGCAGCTGGAGCGCCACGGGTATCGGCCAGTTCCTGCCCCACGACGGCGCGGTGCCTGCCATCGGCACGGTCGGGACCGTCGAGCGGGTGCCCGAGGAACGCGTCGAGATGATCGCGCCGTGTCGGCTGCGCGCTCATGTGCTGGCTGCGATGCGCGCGGCGCACCCCTACGAGGAGCCCGCCTTCGATGTCTTCGAGCTGGCGCCCATGCCGGCCGATGTCGGACTGGGCCGCATCGGCGCACTGGCGAGACCGGAATCGTTGTCGGCGTTCGTCGCGCGGGTACATGATGCGCTGCCCGCCACGTCGTGGGGGATTCGTGCCTCCGGCGATGCCGAGGCCACCGTGGCCCGCGTGGCGGTCTGCGGCGGAGCAGGTGATTCGCTGCTCGACGCCGTCGCCGGCGCCGAGGTGCAGGCCTACGTCACCGCGGACCTACGGCACCATCCCGCCGACGAACACCGCCGTACATCCGAGGTGGCGCTCGTCGACGTCGCACATTGGGCAAGCGAGTACCCATGGTGCACACAGGCAGCCGACGTGCTGCGAGGTCACTTCGGTGACGCATTACCCGTGAAGGTGTCAGCGGTTCGTACTGACCCCTGGAATGTCGAGAGATAAAGACATGAAAGCTGAAGTAGTCCAACAACGTTCGTTACTCGAACTGGCCGAACTCGACGCGGAGTCCGGTCGCATCGAGCATCGTGCCGGCCACCTCGCCGAGTTGAAGCAGCTCGAAGCCATTCAGGCGACACACCTGGAGGCCAACGACCGCCTTGCCGCCTTGAAGATCGCCCTGGAGGACCTCGAAGAGCAGGTGAAGAAGTTCGAGTCCGAGATCGACGGGGTCCGTCAGCGCGAGGATCGCGACCGCGCCCTACTGGACTCCGGGGCCACGGACGCCAAGCAGCTCACGGAGTTACAGCACGAACTCGGGACGCTGGAGCGCAGGCAGTCCTCGCTGGAGGACTCGCTGCTGGAGGTGATGGAGCGCCGAGAGGAGCTGCAGAACCAGCAGGCGGCCGCGGTCACCAAGATCGACGACTTGCAGAAGGAGCTGGGTGAGGCTCAGCGGGCGTGCGATGCGGCGCGCGACGAACTCGACCTCTTACGTCAGCAATTTCTGTCGCGGCGTGACGAACTGGTCGCCGGACTGGACGCGGATCTGGTTGCGCTGTACGAGCGTCAGCGGACTCGCGGCGGCGCGGGTGCAGGCCTGCTACGGGGCCGCCGCTGCGGCGCATGCCAGCTCGAGATCGATCGTGGCGAACTGGCCAGGATCTCCGCCGCAGCCGAGGACGATGTGCTTCGTTGCCCCGAGTGTGGTGCGATCCTGTTGCGGTTCAAGGGAACCGGGGCATGAGGGTTATCGTCGAGGCCGACGGGGGATCGCGCGGGAACCCGGGCCCGGCAGGATACGGCGCGGTGGTGTGGACCGCCGACCACAACACCGTGCTCGCCGAACGCAAGCAGGCCATCGGCCGCGCCACCAACAACGTCGCCGAATACAGGGGGCTGATCGCCGGTTTGGAGGAGGCCGCGAACGTGGGCGCCTCCGAGGTCGACGTCAACATGGACTCCAAGCTGGTGGTGGAGCAGATGTCGGGGCGCTGGAAGGTCAAGCATCCGGATATGGCTCCGCTTGCATCAGCAGGCCACCGCATTGGCGACGCGGTTCGACCGTGTCGCGTATACCTGGGTGCCCCGGGCGAAGAACAGCCACGCCGACCGGCTTGCCAACGAGGCGATGGATGCCGCCGCAGAACTGGAGACGCCTACGGCGGAAGCCGAGACGGAACAGCGTTCGAATCCCGCCGGCTGGACCGGTGCGCGGGGTGCGCCGACCCGGTTCCTGTTGTTGCGACACGGCCAGACCGAATTGTCGGTCGAGCGCAGGTATTCGGGCCGCGGTAACCCCGCGCTGACCGACCTCGGCCGCCGCCAGGCCGAAGCGGCTGCACAGTTCGTGGCGGAACGAAGCGATATCGCGGCGGTCATCACCTCGCCACTGCAGCGCGCGTACGACACCGCCGAGGCGGCAGCAAAAGCACTCGGTCTCGATGTGGCGGTCGACGCCGACCTGATCGAGACCGATTTCGGCGGCTGGGAGGGGCTGACGTTCGGCGAGGCCGCCGAACGCGATCCGCAACTGCACAAACGCTGGCTGCGCGACACCGGTGTCGCGCCACCCGAAGGGGAGAGCTTCGATGTCGCGGCCGAGCGTGTGGGCAGGGCGCGGGCGCGGATCATCTCTGAACATCCGGGCGAGACAGTGCTGGTGGTGTCGCACGTGACGCCCATCAAGACGCTGCTGCGCATGGCGCTCGATGCGGGCCCGAGCATTCTGTACCGCATGCATCTGGACCTGGCGTCGCTGTCGATCGCCGAGTTCTATCCCGACGGTGCGGCCTCGGTTCGGCTGGTCAACCAGACGGCCTACCTGGGATAGGTGACCCGCTGCGGGTGCGGGTCTCCGGGGCGAGCGTTGCGGGCCCGAAGGTGCACGCACTGCGAAATTCTGCAGGTTTTTTCGCAGTGGACGCACGTTGGATGCGGCAGCGGCTAACCGTGCAGGTGCAGCCGTTCGCCGTGCGCACCGAATATCGTGATCGCTTCCGCTGGGCCGTCCGCCACCCCAAACCAGTGTGGTGTCCACGTCGAGAATTCAACGGCCTCACCGGGTTTGACGGTGAAGTCGCGGTCTCCCAGGATCAGCCGTACCTGGCCGGACAGCACATACATCCACTCCTGGCCTTCATGGACCGGTAACTCATCAGGCGGCGTGCGGCGCCGGGCACTGATCCGGATCTTGTATGCGTGCAACCCGCCGGCCGCCTGCCGGGTCAGGGGCCAGTAGGTGATTCCGTGGCTGGTGTGCGAGCTGGCCCGTACGCGCGGGTCTTCCGCTTCGGGTGCGCGCAGTAGTTCGTCGGTGCTGACCGAGAGCGCCGCGGCGAGGCGGGGGAGATGGTCGAGTGCCAACCGTCGCTTGCCCGACTCCAGGCGACTCAGTGTCGACACGTCGATGTTGGACCGGCCCGCGACCTCTTCCAGTGTGAGACCACGCTGCATGCGCAGGTCACGAAGGCGTCTTCGCACGCGTTGATCGACGCTGTCCTCATCATTTGCCTGCATGGCAAGAAAGCTTGGCACTTTCGGCATGGTGCCTGCAAGGTGGAGGCATGGACCATTTGTGGGACTGCATCATCGTCGGAGGCGGTGCGACCGGCCTGAGCGCGGGACTCGTGCTCGGCCGCGCGCGGCGGAACACCCTGCTGGTCGACGCCGGAGCACAGAGCAATCTGGCCGCTCACGGGATCGGCGGCCTGCTCGGGCACGACGGCCGCAGCCCGGCCGAGCTGTACGACATCGGACGCCGTGAGCTTTCGGTGTATCCGAGCGTGGAGGTGCGCACCGGCAAGGTGGTGGCCGGTGAACGGTTGGATGGTGGATTCGTCCTCGAGCTCGCCGGCGGCACGCGCGAGCGCACCCGACGGGTGCTGTTGGCCACCGGCATGGACTACCGCCCGCCTGAGCTTCCCGGACTTGACCGGCTGTGGGGCGGCTCGGCTTTCCATTGCCCGTTCTGTCACGGCTGGGAGATGCGGGACCAGGCGCTCGCCGTGCTGGCGCGGGGTCAGCGTGCAGTGCATACGGCGCTGCTTCTGCGCGGCTGGAGCGATGACATCGTCGTGCTGACCGACGGACCCGACGACATGGAGAACGACGACCGCGCCCGGCTCACCGCGGCGGATATCGCCGTCGACGAGCGAAGCGTTGTCGAACTCGCCTCCGAGAACGGGCAACTGACCGCTGTCGTGTTCGCCGACGGAAGGGTGTTGCCGCGCAGAGGCATACTCGTGGCCACCACACTTCATCAGCGGTCGACGCTGGCCGAGGAGCTGGGAGCCGATTCCGCCGAACCGACTCCGGTCGCGGAGAGCCCGATCGAGGTGGATGGCTTCTATCGGACGACGGCACCGGGGGTATTCGCCGCGGGCGACCTCTGCGCGCAGCTGCCGCAGGTGGCGGCAGCGATCGCGGGCGGTTCACATGCAGCCGCCGCGGTGGTGCAGAGTCTGATGGCCGACGAGAATGGTCTGGCCGTTCCTGAAGGGAGACGACGTGTCAACACCTGACGCCAAACAGCATTGGGAACAGCACTACGGCGAACGTGACCGAGTGTGGAGCGGACGAGTCAACGTCCGCCTTGCCGAGTTGGTCCCCGGACTGCCGATCGGTCGGGCGCTCGACCTGGGCTGCGGCGAGGGAGCGGATTCGGTGTGGCTGGCGGAGCGTGGCTGGAATGTCGTCGCAGTGGACATCTCGGATACCGCTCTACAGCGCGCGCGTTCGGCAGCCGAGGCGCGCGGCGTGGCCGACCGGATCGAGTTCCAGCAACACGACCTGTCAGAGACCTTTCCGGACGGCGAATTCGACCTGGTGAGTGCCCACTTCTTTCATTCCACTCTGCCGCTGGACCGCACCCGCGTATTCCTCCGGGCAGCGCAGGCCCTGAAACCGGGCGGCACGCTGCTAATCGTGGACCACAGCGCGCCTCCGCCGGGGGACTCGAAGCTGGACCACCACCGCCACATGTTCCTCAGTCCGGAGGAGGTGGTCGCGGCGCTGAGCCTGCCGGACGCGGAATGGGAGCCGCCGCAGACGAAAGTGGTCGAGCGAGAGGTGACCTGGCCCGACAGGGAGCCCTTCACCTGGCATGACAACGTGATCGTGCTGCGGCGTCGCACATCGGCCTAGGTTCCGTCGGAAGGGAAATCCGCTGTGCCTAAGGGCACGTTGGCTTTCCAGTCGCGGTAGTGGTGCGGCAAACACCGTGCGCACGGCCGGTAGCCGGCCGCAACGGCGGTCGGTTCGTCGGCGAAGAAGACGCGATGACTTACGTAGCCGTCGTTGTGTGATCGCGCGGCGCGCTGACGGACAGTCGAGCAGACCGTAGATCCGCGTCGCGCGGTGCCCGCCCAGGGTGCCAGGCAGCGAGGATGCATACGTTGTGCCGCTCGGCCCGATCAGTGTGTAGCGGGCCATGTTTCACGCCGCATCGTGGAAAACCAGGCCGAGCGTGAACCGCTGCCCCGAGCGGACCGTGGAGACGCCGTGGCGTACCGGCGACGCCGACCAGCCACGCGCCGATCGCACCGGCCGCTCGCGGGTGGTGAACACAAATCCGTGTCCTCGCGGCAGTTGAGTGGACGTGCCGCGCGACTGGGCACGGGGCCGTTGTTCGACGAGCAGGAATTCGCCGCCGGTGTGGTCGACGTTCGGCTCGCTCAGGTTGATGACGACCTGCAGCGGGAATACCAACTCGCCATACAGATCTCGATGGAGCGCGTTCCAATCGCCTGCTTTGTACTTGAGCAGTATCGCGGTTGACTTCTTCTGGCCCGCCGCGTGACATTTGTCGAGCCACTCGTCGAGGGTGTCGGGCCAGGGCGCCTTCCGGCCGAGCTTGGTCCACCAGTCCCGCGCGATCGGCAGCAGCCGGGGGTACAGCGACTGCTTGAGCGCTTCGATCGGCTCAGGGTAGGGCTGGTGAAAGTATCGGTACTCACCTTCGCCGAACCGGTACCTGCTCATGTCGATGGTGGCGCGGAACATGCGATCGGCGGAGTAGAGCTGCTGGGTCGCCTCGGCCTCGTCGTCGGCGAGCAGCGGGGGCAGCATCGCACCTCCGAAATCGTTGAGCTCAGCGGTGATTGCGTCCCAGTCGCCCGAGTCAACGCGTTTTCGCCAGTTGATCGCGGACATCAGAACAACCTCGCCGCCTTCGCGTCGGCGGGCTCTTCCAGGTCGAGCAGGAACTGCTTGCGTTTCAGCCCGCCCGCGTAGCCGATCAGTTGACCGTTGCTCCCGACCACCCGGTGGCACGGAATGACGATGCACAGCGGATTGCGGCCGACGGCCTGGCCGACCTGCTGTGGCGTCGTCCCGTCGCCGAGTGCGGTGGCGAGTTCGCCGTACGTGAGGGTGCCGCCGTAGGGGATCGCGCTGAGCATTGTCCAGATTCGCTGCTGCCGTTGGTCGCCGTGTGCGTTCGCAGGGAGGTCGAGTTCGGCGCGGTCGCCGGCGAGATACTCGGTGAGTTGGACGCTCGCATCGGCCAGCACGACGTCGGAGTACGCGTCGACCCGAGGGCCGAAGGTGCTCTGCTGCGGCCGATGCCAGTGGTGACGGAAGTAGACGCCGGTGAGTGTGCTGTCGTCGGCTACGACGGTGAGCTCGCCGAGTGCGCTGTCGATGACGCAATGTCGGGTGTTCATACCCTGTAGACGTTCAGGGTCGACCGGATGTGAGATCGGATTCTGAGCTAACTCACAACTTCTGACGAGTACGTCAAATAACAGTCGGCGCTGTGCTTTTGGACGATCGATTGATCGTTTTCGGTTTTCGCGGCAAACAATCGTGCGATCATCCTTGATGATGAATAGCGCAACGATCCGAATAGCGATGGCCATAGCCCTCGCCGCCATCGCGGCGATGGGTTCGACCATCCCGGCGAACGCTCAGAGTTCAGAGCCCACCGGCCCGGACGATCCCCGCTGCATTGTGGAGCCCTATGTGGCCCAGTGCATGGGCGGCCCGTATAGCCTCCCCAGCGCGGACCCGGAATGCGCAATCCAGCCGAACGACCCGACGTGTGTTGGACCCAAGCCTCCACCGTGCGAGATAAACGCCGGCGGCCCATGTGTCGGACCGCCCGCGCCACCACCGTCACCGTCGCCCCCGCTTCTGCCACCGGCACCACCACCGCCGGTGTCGCCACCGCCGGTCGCACCGCCACCTATGGCTCCGATCGCTCCGCCACCGATCGCACCGCCACCTATGGCGCCGATCGCACCGCCACCTATGGCGCCGATCGCACCGCCACCTATGGCTCCGATTGCACCGCCACCGATGGCGCCCACGCCGATGGGCGGCGGGATGACCGGCATGCCGGGCAGTATTTAGCTTTTAGTGTGCGGTGAGATCGAGGTCTGGGCTGATTTCAGGCGGATTCACGATCTGACTGCACACCAGATCTCCAGGGTGTCAGGCGCGGAGTCCACGCGGGCACGTTGCGGCGGTACTCGTTGTATTGCTCACCGTAGGTCCGGACCAGCGTGGGCTCTTCGTACCAGTGCACGAACGACGCCGTGATCATCCATGCGATGACCGCGTAGAGAACCAGCCACACGCTGTCGAAGAGCAGTGCCTGGCCGAGAATCGCCGTGAGTAGCCCGACGTACATCGGGTTACGGACGAAGCGGTTGAATCCCGTGACGACGAGCCGCTCGGTGGGCGCGATGGGCATCGGCGTTCCGCCGGCCTTGACGAATTGGATGAATGAGTGGACGGGTGGAATGAGGCCGACGACGACGAACACCGCTCCCAGCGCCAGACGCAACGGCGGACTGGACCCGGGAATCTGCCATCCGGTGACCAGCCACGGGCCCAGTCCTACGAGCGTGCCGGGGGCGACCACGAAGAACGCGGCCGATCCGAGTGCGGCGGTCGTCGTTCGCATCTATCCAGTATTGGCCGGAATTTCCGCCAATTGGGTCAGTCGCACACTGTTTCCCGATGGATCACGGAATCCGCAATCGATGCCGTAGGGCATTTCGTGTGGTTCCTCGGTGAATTCCACGCCGCGCGACTTCATGTCTTCGTAGGACGCCTGACAGTTCTGCGTGGTCAGAAAGACCGTGCCCGCGAAGCCTTTGGCGGTCAGGTCCAGCACCTGCTTGCGCGTCGCCTCATCCATCAGCGGCTCGCCGGGTACGGCCATCAAGACGATCGACACGTCTTCCTGGCCCGGCGGGCCGACGGTCAACCAGCGGAACGTGTTGTCCAGGTCGGGCAGCGAAACATCCTGCCGCACTTCCATTCCGACGTTCTCGGTCCAGAATTTCAGTGCGACGTCCTGGTCGTGGACCCACAGGTGGGCGCTTGCAACTTTGATCATGTGCACGACGCTACGGTCGACCGCCGCCGGTCGTCTTCTCCCCGTGTGCTGTCTTGCGAACACGGCTGTCGGCGGGCGGACGGGTGTCGCGTGCCAGGATGCAACTCGGTACCCGCGCGTAGATGGCTGCCGGCGGCATGCTCGCCCGGTAGGCCGCGGGCGGCATGCCGTACACCCGCGAGAAACTGGTGGTGAACGACCCCACGCTCTGCAGGCCGACCATCACGCAGACGTCGGCCACCGAGCGGTCGGTGTGACGTAGCAGGGCCGCCGCCCGCTCCAGCCGCCGCGTCTGCAGATACGCCCGCGGCGACTCGCCGAACGTGCGAGTGAACATCCGGCTGAAATGCGCACGCGACAGCCCTGCGGCGGCGGCGAGGTCGTCGACCGTGATGGGGTCCGCATAGCGTGCGTCGACCAGATCCTTGGCCCGCAGGAGATAACGGGCCGGTGGCACCTGGGGCATGAGCTAAGTTTATGGCGCGGATGAGTTGGCTGGGCGGCCGCGGATCACCATTAGGTGATTCGAGGAAAGTCCGGACTTCGAAGAGCAGGGTGATTGCTAACGGCAATCCGAGGTGACTCGCGGGACAGTGCCACAGAGAACAGACCGCCACCCTCGTGGTGGTAAGGGTGAAACGGTGCGGTAAGAGCGCACCAGCATTCCGGGTGACCGGAGTGGCTAGGCAAACCCCACCCGAAGCAAGGCCAAGAGGGCCGCACCTGGTGCGGCCGTGCAGGCGTTTGAGGGCTGCTCGCCCGAGTCTGCGGGTAGGCCGCTTGAGGCACCCGGCAACGGTGTGTCCAGATGGATGGTCGCCACCTCACCGCCGCGATGAATCGCGGCAGTGCGGAACAGAATCCGGCTTACAGGCCAACTCATCCGTTCTCCATGCCTTCTCACAGCCGCCGTCTGTATACAAGGACACAGGATCGTAGACAGGACGGCAGCGATGGCATACGAAAGCTCGGCGGCGCGCATCGCCTCGCAGCTGAGGACGGAGATCCTGCACGGAGACGTCGCGCCCGGCTCGAAGCTGGCCCAGGTCGGCCTCGCCGACCGGTTCGGTGTCAGCCGGATCCCGGTGCGCGACGCACTGGCGATCCTCGCCGGTGACGGGCTGGTGCAGCCGCTGTCGAACTCCACTGCGGTGGTCACCCGCATGTCGGTCGAAGAGCTCCAGGAGCTGTACGACCTCCGCCAGTCGATCGAGCCGCGGACCACCGGGATCGCCGTTCCCAACGTCGGCCGCGCCGACATCCTCTACATGCGCAAGCAGCTGGCGATCATGGCGGAACCCATCGATGCGCGAACGTGGCTGGCGGCCAACACCGAGTTCCACGCGGCCGTCTACCGACGCGCCAACCGGCCGCGCACGATCGAACTGATCGAGCATTTGCGACGTCTGACCGACCGGTACGTATACCTGCATCTCGAGGTGATCGGCCAGGCCGGGCACCTCGGATCAGAGCACGAGGAGATACTGGCCGCCGTCGAACGACGGGACGCCGCCGCCGCCGCGCGCCTCACCAGCGAGCACCTGGCGAACGCGCACGACTCCATACTCGATGACCTCGTCGACAATCCATCGGTGCTCGACCCGCACGCGGTGCTCTCGCCATGACGGACGACACGGCGATTCGACAGGCCGTGGCGATGCTGACGGATCCACACCGCGCCGTCATCTACCGGGCGTACTACCTCGAACGCAGCGCGGCGCAGATCGCCGCCGAGGACCACACCACCGAACATCTCGTGCATTCCCGGCTCCACGACGCAGTACGCGAGTTGCTTGGACACCTGCGTGACGTGCACGCGGTCGTCTGAGGGCTCACAGCTCCTTGCGAACCGACTTGCGTAGCGCTTTGAGCACTGCGCCGAGCTCGTCACTCGACCGGCGTGCCAGGTCGTCCTCGAGCTGATAGAGCAGGCCGTAGGTGAAGGTGTCTTCGCCCGCTTCGTGGGCGGCCTCGGCTTCCTTGCTCAGGTGTGCGCGGCTGACGACGGCGTCCTGGTGATCGCCCAACAGCGACTGGACGGACTTAGCGTCAGCGGCCACCTCGTCGGCTCCGGTGGCAGCCGCGGTGTATCGAAGTCTCTTGGCGCGCTTACGGATTCGGTGCAGCGCTTCGTCGTGCTCGGCTTCTTCGGCATCGCCGGCCGCCTTGGCTGCTTTGCGGACCTTCTTGTACGCCGACTCGAGGGTCACGGGCCCGCGAGCAGCTTCGCCCTCCTGGATCGGCGCCGGTGCAAAAGCCACCAGCGCCTCGAGCGCGTCCAGGAGTCGGAAGTAGCGCTGCGAGCGCATCGCGATCAGCGAGCGCCGGTGTCCTGATGCGTAACGCTTCTTCGCACCGTCGACCAGTCGCTCCCGCACCGGCCCGCGGACCAGCTCGGCGGGCAGTTCGTCGAGCGCCTTCTCGTACTTCTCGGCGAGCACTTCGGCATCGCGGGCCACCCCGAGTACCGCGGCCAGCTGCCGCAGCTCGTCGAGGATCCAGGCATCGTCGGAGATCCCGAACGCCTCCTCCGAGGACTGCAGAAGGCTGCGGATCTTGCGTGTGGTCACCCGCATCTGGTGCACCGAGTCGTAGGCGTCCACCCGCACGGCGCGATCCCACACGAGCAGCTCGTCGACCTGTTCGGCGACCGCGCGGTGAATCGGGTCGTCGGGCTGCTCGGGGGCGTCCACATCCGACGCCGAAGCGAGCACCCTGGCCAGTTTGGAACCATGTCCGGCCGGCACCGCGCCCGCGTCGAGTAGCCGGTTCGACAACCGCTCCAACAGTTCACGGTTGCCGGCCTCGGCCAGCTCCAGCTCCCATTCGCGCCATTGTTGCTGCGGGCCGTCCGTACCGGCCTGGGCCGTCACCTGGTCATCGCAGAACTCGGCGAGGGCGGTGCCGTCGGCTGCGCGCAATACGTCGACCGTCCTGCTGGTCGAGATTCGCGCGACCGGTGCCAGTGGCCGATCACGGACGATGGCCAACACGACGTCGCGCAGCGCGTCGGGCACATGGTCTTCTGCGGAGCCGGCCGCGTCGCCCAGTGGTTCGCGCACTTCGGTGCGGGCATCGGGTCCGGCGGGCAGTTTGAGGTGCCAGCCGGCGTCCTGCCCTCCGGTGCGCCTGCGCAACGTCACCTTGTGGGCGGCCAGATCGCGGTCGGGGGTGTCGAAATAGACGGCATCGAGTTGATGCGAGGGGGAGCGCTCCACCCGGGAAACCGCAGACAGCCCGTCGAACGAAGGCGAGACCGTCGATTCGACGATGTCGAATTTTCGCTCGACCTCCAGGTAGGAGGACGCCGGGTCAGTGGATTTGCCCATGGTGCAAGCAGTGTCCCTTCTAGCGACGCCCCCGACGATGAACAAACGGGTGGCCAGAATGCCACACGCAGGTGAACGACGCTGGCCGGGGTCGCGCAGGCGGGCCGACGCGCGGCGATATGGTCCATGGGTGACCGACTACGAGACGATCAAGTTCGAGCCGTCCGGACCCATCACCCGGATCACCCTCAATCGGCCCGACGCCGCAAACGGGATGAACGACACCATGACTCGCGAGCTCGCCGACGCCGCACGCCGCTGCGACACCGCGGCGACGAAGGTCGTCGTGCTCACCGGGTCAGGCCGCTTCTTCTGCGCCGGAGGCGATCTGAAGTCGTTCGCACCTGCACCCGACCGCGGACTGCACATCAAGGGCGTCGCGAACGAACTGCATCGCGCGATCTCGAGCTTCTCGCGCATGGACGCCGTGCTGATCACGGCGGTCAACGGGACCGCCGCCGGAGCGGGCTTCTCGATCGCGGTGACAGGCGATCTGGTGCTCGCCGCGCAGTCGGCGTCGTTCACCATGGCCTACACCAAGGTGGGACTTTCACCCGACGGCAGCTCGTCCTATTTCCTGCCGCGGCTGATCGGCATCACCAAGACGAAGGAACTGATGATGACGAACCGGGTGCTGTCGGCGCAGGAGGCCTCGCAGTGGGGCCTGGTCACCGAGGTGGTGGCCGACGATCAACTGGCCGCACGCGCAGACGAGCTGGCCGAGAAGATGGCGGGCTACCTGTGCCGGATCCAACGGCAGCGTCAAGGCACTGATGCTGTCGACGTTCGACAGCGGCCTGGAAGAGCAGATGGAATTCGAGAGCAGGCTGATCGCCGAGCGTGCGAATTCCGCCGACGGCCGTGAGGGCGTCGACGCCTTCATGGCCAAACGTAAGCCGAAGTTCTCCTAGCCGCGCGGGAAACTAGAACGAGTGCTCTTCGGCGGGGAACACCCCGCTGGCCACCTCGTCGGCGTACTGCGTTGCGGCGCTGCGTAATTGCGCACCGACGTCACCGAACCGCTTGACGAACTTGGCGGTCTTGCCGCTCGTCATACCGGCCATGTCCTGCCACACCAGTACCTGGGCATCGCAGTTGGGCCCGGCCCCGATGCCGACGGTGGGGATGGTCAGCTTGCCGGTGATCTGGGTGGCGAGCTCGGCGGGCACCATCTCGAGCACCACCGCGATCGCGCCGGCTTCCTGCACGGCGATCGCGTCGTGGACGGTCTGCTCGGCGGCGTCGCCGCGGCCCTGGACCCGGAAACCGCCGAGACCGTTGACGCTCTGCGGGGTGAACCCGATGTGGGCGACAACGGGGATGCCGGCTTGCGTCAACGTCGCGATCTGATCGGCGACGCGCTCACCGCCCTCCAGCTTGACCGCGCCCGCTCCGGTTTCCTTCATGAACCGCGTCGCCGTCGCGAGGGCCTGCGCCGGCCCCGACTCGTAGCTGCCGAACGGCAGGTCGGCGACCACCAGAGCGTGCGACGCGCCACGGACGACGCCGCGCACCAGCGGGATGAGTTCGTCGGCGGTCACCGGAACCGTCGTGTCGTAGCCGTAGACCACGTTGGCCGCCGAATCGCCGACCAAGCAGCACCGGAATGCCCGCGTCGTCGAAAATGCGGGCGGTGGAGAAGTCGTAGGCCGTCAGCATGGCCCACTTGTGGCCCTCGGCCTTCCACTTCTGGAGGTGGAGCGTGCGAACTTTCGTCCGCGGTGCGGACGATTCGGCGGAGGTACGCGGCTTTTCTTCCGCAGCACCGTAGACAGTCTGCTCAGACATCGTTGTCCCTCATGGGTTGGTCTGGTCGATCCTCGTGGCCCATCCGGGTCCCCGGGTTCGTCTGACCTGTTCAGTCTGCCACTTTGGGTGACGAAAGTTAAAAGGCTCGTTGAGTGCATTTCCTCACACCCGGTTCGCCCCCGCTTACCATCGGCGACATGCAACGGTTAAGCGGGCTCGACGCCAGTTTCCTTTATCTCGAGACCGCCCAGCAGCCGCTGCACGTGTGCTCGATCCTCGAACTCGACACCTCGACCATGCCGGGTGGGTACACCTTCGATCGTTTCCGCGACGCGTTCGACCTGCGGATCAAGGCGATGCCGCAATTCCGGGAGAAGCTCGCCGACAGCCGGTTCAACCTCGACCATCCAGTCTGGGTGGACGACAAGGATTTCGACGTCGACCGGCACCTGCACCGGATCGGCCTGCCGTCGCCAGGGGGCCGGCGCGAGTTGGCCGAGATCTGCGGGCACATCGCATCGTTGCCGCTCGATCGCAGCCGCCCGCTGTGGGAGAAGTGGGTGATCGAGAACGTCGCGGGCACCGACCCGCAGGACGGCGGCCGCATCGTCGTGATGACGAAGGTTCACCACGCCGGTGTCGACGGGGTGTCGGGGGCCAACCTGATGTCTCAGCTGTGCAGCACCGAAGCCGATGCGCCGCCCCCGGACCCGGTGGACGGTCCCGGCGATGCGAGTTCGCTGGAGATCGCGGTCTCCGGTGCGGTCAAGTACGCCACCCGGCCGCTGAAGCTGATCAACACGATTCCGTCGACGTTGTCGACAGTGGTCGACACCGTCCGGCGGGCGAGCGGGGGCACCGCCATGACGGCGCCGTTCGCCGCGCCGAAGACCCCGTGGAACCTCAATGTCACCGGGCACCGCAACGTCGCGTTCGCACAACTCGACCTCGAGGACATCAAGACCGTGAAGAACCATTTCGCGGTCAAGCTCAACGATGTGGTGATGGCATTGGTGTCCGGGGTGCTCCGCAAGTTCATGTCCGATCGCGGCGAGCTGCCGGACAATTCGCTGGTGGCCATGGTGCCGGTCTCGGTGCACGACAAATCCGACCGGCCCGGCCGCAATCAGGTGTCGGGCATGTTCTCCAAGTTGGAGACCCAGATCGACGATCCCGCGCAGCGGCTCAAGTCCATCTCCGAGTCGAATTCGGTTGCCAAACAGCATAGTTCGGCGATCGGGGCGACCTTGCTGCAGGATTGGACACAGTTTGCCGCTCCGGCGGTGTTCGGGGTCGCGATGCGCGTCTACGCCGCCAGTCGGTTGAGCGGGGCCCGGCCGGTGCACAACCTCGTCGTCTCCAATGTCCCCGGCCCGCAGGTTCCGCTGTACTACCTGGGCTGCGAGGTGGACGCGATGTATCCGCTCGGCCCGATCTTCCACGGTTCCGGACTGAACATCACCGTGATGTCGCTGAACGGCAAGCTCAACGTCGGCATCGTGTCGTGCCCGGAGTTGCTGCCGGATTTGTGGGATATGGCTGACGACTTCAAGGCCGCCCTCGACGAGTTGCTCGACGCCACGAAATAAGCCACGCGACAGCCGCCTAGCCTGCGCCGATGGGTGGTCATGGCAGCATGTGGTGCCATGAGCCTGAAGATCGGCGTCCTCGTGACCGTGCTGATGTTGCTGGTCGCCGGTTGCACCAAGATGGTGGACGGCCGCAGCGTGGTCGCCGTGCCCCCGCCCGGAACGCCGATCGACTGGGGTGAGTGCGAGTCCGCGTCCTCTGACGGGGAGCCCGCGCCTGCCGGCGCCGAGTGCGGAAAGCTGTCGGTGCCAGTGGACTATTCCAAGCCCGACGGCGAGGTCGCGCAGCTCGCGATGATCCGGTTCAAGGCGACCGGCGAGAAGATCGGCTCCCTGATCGTCAACCCGGGCGGTCCGGGCGAGTCGGGTGTCGAGGCGGCGGCGAGCATGGTGGGGACGCTGCCCGACGACCTCCGCGAACGATTCGACCTGGTGGGTTTCGACCCGCGCGGTGTACGGGCCTCAAACCCTGCGGTGTGGTGCAACTCCGACGCCGACAACGATCGGCTGCGCGCCGACCCCGAGGTCGACTACACCCCGGAGGGTGTCGAGCACATCGAGTCGGAAACCAAGGCCTTCGTCCAGCGCTGTGTGGACAAGATGGGCAAGGAGTTCCTGGCCAATGTCGGAACCGCCAACGTCGTCAAGGATCTCGATGCCATACGGGAGGCCGTCGGCGACGAGAAGCTGACCTATCTGGGCTACTCGTACGGCACCCGGATCGGTGGGTTGTACGCCGAGGCCTATCCGGACAAGGTGCGGGCGATGATCCTCGACGGGGCTGTCGACCCCAACGCCGACCCGACCGAGGCCAACATTCGCCAGGCCGCAGCATTCCAACAGGCGTTCGACGACTATGCCGCCGACTGTGCCAAGGATCCTTCATGTCCGCTGGGGACCGATCCCGCGAAGGCCGTCGACGTGTACCGAAGCCTGGTCAACCCGCTGGTGAAAAAGCCGTTGAAGACCCGGGATCCGCGCGGGCTGAGTTACTCCGACGCGATCGTCGGCACGATTCTGCCGCTGTATTCGCCGAACCTGTGGCGACACCTCACCCAGGCGCTCACCGAGATCCAGGACGGTGAGGGCGACACGATGCTCGCCCTGGCGGATCTCTACATGGGCCGCGACGAAAACGGCCACTACAACAACTCGACAGATGCCAGGGTGGCGGTCAACTGCGTGGACAAACCTGCGGTGACCGACCGCGCCAAAGTCGTCGAGGAGGACCGCCGGGCACGTGAGGCGGCGCCGTTCATGAGCTACGGCGAGTTCACCGGACACGCACCGCTGAGCACCTGCGCATTCTGGCCGGTGCCGCCGACGACGGAGCCCCACGAGATCAAGGTCGACGGGCTGCCGCAGATCCTGGTGATCTCGACGACCAACGACCCCGCCACGCCTTACCAGGCGGGTGTGGACCTGGCCGAGCAGCTCGGCGGCACGCTGCTGACGTACGAAGGCACGCAGCACACCGTCGCATTCCAGGGCGACAGTTGCGTCGACGAAATCGCGGCGCGCTATCTGATCGACGTCGCTGTGCCGCCGCCGGACACGCGATGCACCAGCTGAACATCACCCCGGTAACCGTTTCGGACCTACCGGAGCTGATGCCGATGCTGCGGGCCTACTGCGATTTCTATCGCGTGGACCCGCCCGATGACCGGCTGCTGACGCTGGCGACGGCGCTGATCGAAAATCCCGACGAAGGTGTGCAGCTGATCGCCCGGCAGGACGGCACTCCGTTCGGCTTCGCGACCATCTACTGGTCCTGGCAGACGTTGTACGCAGCGCGCGTGGGAGTGCTCAACGACCTGTACGTGAACGAGGCGGCCCGGGGGTCGGGGACCGGCCGGGCGTTGATCGAGCGTGGACTCCAACTGTGCCGCGAGCGGGGCGCCGAGAAGCTGGTGTGGGAGACGGCGCCGGACAACGCCACGGCTCAGCGGCTGTACGACGGGATCGGCGCGGCGAAGTCGACCTGGCTGAGCTACGAACTCGACGCCTGACCGGATAATCGCAGTCGCCCGATTTACCTGCTCTTCGCGCAAGCGCTCATCGCCGTAACACAGATTTAACAGCCGGTGCATACCCTGCGGACATGGATCGGCAGAAGGAATTTGTACTGCGCACGCTGGAGGAACGCGATATCCGCTTCGTCCGCTTGTGGTTCACCGACGTGCTCGGATACCTCAAATCGGTCGCCATCGCACCCGCCGAACTGGAGGGCGCGTTCGAGGAGGGCATCGGCTTCGACGGGTCGGCGATCGAGGGCTTCGCCCGCGTCTCGGAGGCCGATATGGTCGCGCGGCCCGATCCGTCGACGTTCCAGGTGCTGCCGTGGACGTCCAGCGCCGGCGACCACCACTCGGCGCGGATGTTCTGCGACATCACGATGCCGGACGGTTCGCCGTCATGGGCGGACTCCCGTCACGTGCTGCGCCGCCAGCTGTCCAAGGCCAGCGACCTCGGCTTCTCCTGCTACGTACACCCCGAGATCGAATTCTTCCTGCTCAAGCCCGGGGAGTACGACGGTTCGATTCCGGTGCCCGCAGACAACGGCGGCTATTTCGACCAGGCAGTGCACGATGCCGCGCCGAACTTCCGCCGCCACGCCATCAACGCGCTCGAGCAGATGGGCATCTCGGTGGAGTTCAGCCACCACGAGGGCGCGCCCGGCCAGCAGGAGATCGACCTGCGCTACGCCGATGCGCTGTCGATGGCCGACAACGTGATGACCTTCCGTTACGTCGTCAAGGAGGTCGCGCTCGCCGACGGTGTGCGGGCGTCGTTCATGCCCAAACCGTTCTCCGAACATCCCGGGTCGGCGATGCACACCCATATGAGCCTTTTCGAGGGCGACACCAACGCGTTCCACAGCCCCGAAGACGTGCTGCAGCTCTCCGACATCGCCAAGTCGTTCATCGCAGGCATCCTCGAGCACGCCAACGAGATCAGTGCCGTCACCAACCAGTGGGTGAACTCCTACAAGCGGCTGGTGCACGGCGGTGAGGCGCCGACCGCGGCATCCTGGGGCGCCGCCAACCGCTCGGCGCTGGTGCGGGTGCCGATGTACACACCGCGCAAGGCATCGTCGCGACGTGTCGAGGTGCGCAGTCCCGACTCGGCGTGCAATCCGTATCTGACGTTCGCGGTCCTGCTTGCCGCGGGGCTGCGCGGCATAGAGAAGAACTACGTGCTCGGCCCGCAGGCCGAGGACAACGTTTGGAACCTCACCTCCGAGGAGCGCCGCGCGATGGGCTACAAGGAGCTGCCCGGCAGCCTCGGTGTCGCGTTGACCGAGATGGAGAACTCCGAACTCGTCGCGGAAGCGTTGGGGGAGCACGTCTTCGACTACTTCCTGCGCAACAAGCGAGCCGAGTGGGAGAACTACCGCAGCCACGTCACGCCGTTCGAGCTCAAGACCTACCTGTCCCTGTAGCCGGCTCTGTAGCTGTCGCTGATCCGGCCCCTGCCGCTCGTGCGCTAACGTCGAGCCGTGGCCAAACCCGCGACGCAGCGACCGAAGCTGCCAAGCGTGGGACGGCTCGGGCTGGTCGAGCCGTCCGCGCCCGCCGACCTGGATCGGCTTGGCTGGAACAGCGATGCCCACGTCGAGTTGTTGTGGTCTCTGTCGCGCGCTCCCGACGCCGACACCGCGTTGGCGGCGATGGTGCGCCTGGTGGACGCGTTGGGCAGCGGCTGGGGTGAACTCAACCGGGAACTGGTCACCGACCGCGGTCTTCGGGGCCGGCTGTTCGGAGTGCTCGGCTCGTCACTGGCCCTCGGTGACCATCTGGTCGCACACCCCGACAGCTGGCATCTGTTGGCGGGGAAGGTGACGCTGCCGACCGCCGACGATCTGCGCGGACAGTTTCGTGACCTTGCCGAAAAGGCAACGGACGCAACGGACGCGTTGCAGCCGCTGCAAAGCCTCTACCGGGACCGGCTGCTGGTGCTGGCGGGTCTGGACCTGGCGTCCGTCGTGGAGAACGAACCCGTCCTGCCCTTCGCGACCGTCGGCGAGCACCTCTCCGACCTCGCCGACGCCGCTTTGGGTGCTGCGCTCGTAGTCGCGCACAAAGCGGTGGGGTGCGATGAGCCGCCCCGGCTGGCCGTCATCGCGATGGGCAAATGCGGCGCGCGCGAGCTGAATTACGTCAGCGACGTCGACGTGATCTTTGTAGCGGGGGGAGCGGCCGAGTCCGAACTTCCGGTCGCGACCCGGGTAGCCGGCGAGATGATGCGGTTCGCCGCCGACGCGTTCTTCGAAGTGGACGCCGCGCTGCGCCCCGAGGGCAAACAGGGCCAGCTGGTGCGCACGTTGGACTCCCATGTCACCTACTACCAGCGCTGGGCCAAGACGTGGGAGTTCCAGGCGTTGATGAAGGCACGGCCCGCGGCCGGTGACGCCGAACTCGGCAAGCAGTACATCGATGCGCTGATGCCGATGGTGTGGACGGCGTGCGAGCGCGAGGACTTCGTGCCCGAGGTGCAGGCGATGCGCCGACGCGTCGTGGAGAACGTGCCCGCAGGCATGCGGACCCGCGAGATCAAACTCGGCACCGGCGGTCTGCGCGACGTCGAGTTCGCGGTTCAGCTCCTACAGTTGGTGCACGGGCGCCATGACGAATCGCTGCGTGTGGCATCGACGGTGGAGGCGCTGGCCGCGCTCGGCACGGGCGGCTACATCGGCCGCGACGACACCGCGAACCTGACGGCCTCCTACGAGTTTCTGCGGCTGCTCGAGCACCGGCTGCAACTGCAGCGGCTCAAGCGCACCCACATGCTTCCCGACGAAGACGACGACGAGGCGCTGCGCTGGCTGGCGCGGGCCGCCCACGTCCGCCCCGACGGCACCCACGACGCTCTCGGGGTGCTGCGCGAAGAGCTGAAGCGGCAGAACATGCGGGTGTCGCGGCTGCACGCCAAGCTGTTCTATCAGCCGTTGCTGGAATCGGTTGGCGCGTTTGGGATTCCGGAGGGGCTGAGCGCCGATGCCGCCGAACGTCAGCTGGCGGCGCTGGGCTACGAGGGGCCGCAGAGTGCGCTGACACATCTGAGGGCGTTGACGGGCGAGGGCGGCCGTCGCGGGCAGGTGCAGCGGGTGCTTCTGCCGACGCTGCTGGACTGGCTGTCGGACACGCCGGACCCCGATGCAGGTCTGCTGTCCTACCGGCGCATCAGCGAGGCGTTGTCCGATGCGCGCTGGTATCTGTCGACGCTGCGCGACGAGGGCGCGGTGGCCAAGCGGCTCATGCAGGTGCTCGGCACTTCGGCCTACGTGCCCGAGCTGTTGATGCGAGCGCCGGAGGTCATCCAGCTTTACGCCGACGGGCCCAACGGGCCGAAGCTGTGCGACGTCGAACCCGAAGCAGTGGCGCGCGCGCTCGTGGCGTCTGCGGGGCGGCATGCTGATCCGGTGCGGGCTATCGCTGCGGCGCGGACGCTGCGCAGGCGGGAGTTGGCGCGGATCGCGTCGGCCGACCTGCTGGGCATGATCGAGGTGACCGACGTGTGCCACGCGCTGACGTCGGTGTGGGTGGCGGTGCTACAAGCCGCGCTCGAAGCGGTGATCCGGGACAACACCGGCGAGGGCGGCCCGCCCGCCCGCATCGCCGTGATCGGGATGGGCCGCCTCGGCGGCGCCGAACTGGGCTACGGCTCGGACGCCGACGTGATGTTCGTCTGCGAACCCGTAGAAGGGCCGGCCGGTGTCGACGAGGCCGCCGCGGTGAAGTGGTCGGTGTCGGTGGCGGAGAAGGTGCGCACGCTGCTGGGCACGCCGTCTGCGGATCCGCCGTTGGAGGTCGACACCAATTTGCGGCCGGAAGGCCGAAACGGTCCGTTGGTGAGAACGCTCGCGTCGTATCAGGCCTATTACGAGAAGTATGTGCAGACATGGGAAGTGCAGGCGCTGCTGCGCGCACACCGGGTGGCCGGCGATCCGGACCTGGGGCAGCGGTTCCTGTTGATGATCGACAAGACGCGCTACCCCGAGGGTGGGGTTTCGCAGGAGGCGGTGCAGGAGATCCGGCGGATCAAGGCGCGGGTGGACGCCGAACGGCTGCCGCGGGGTGCGGATCCGAATACCCACACCAAGCTCGGGCGCGGCGGGCTCGCCGACATCGAATGGACGGTGCAGCTACTGCAGCTGCGGCATGCGAACAAAGTGCCTGCGCTGCACTGCACTTCGACGCTGGCAGGCACTGGACGCGATCGGTGCCGCAGAGCTGATCGCAGAGGGCGACATCGAGTTGTTACGCCAGGCATGGCTGACTGCAACCCGTGCGCGCAATGCGCTGGTGCTGGTGCGTGGTAAACCCACCGATCAGCTGCCGGGTCCCGGTCGTCAGCTCAACGCGGTGGCACTGGCCGCCGGCTGGGACAGCGACGACGGCGGCGAGTTCCTCGACAACTACCTGCGCGTGACGCGCCGGGCAAAAGCAGTGGTACGAAAGGTTTCTTCGGCGGATGAGTATGGACTTCGGGTTCGACATGATCAGCGACGAGGAGTACGAGCGCCAGCGTGCGCTCTACGGGCCGCTGACAGAATCATTGCGCAGGCTCATCGAAGCCGGTCTGCACACCGAGGTAGACGAGGGCGTCGTCCGCGACGCGCAGGACAGGATCGATGAACTGACCCAGTTGCTCGAAAGCAAGCAGCGTACTGTCACGGCGCTGCGCGAAGAGGCCACCGGGCGGCCGCTGGCATGGGCCAATCCCGCTGTCGGGCTGCGGAATGCGATCGCACCGCCGATGGTCATCCATCACGAGGACGACGGACAGTGCTGGAGCGAATTCACGCTCGGCCGGCGCCTACGAGGGACCGCCGGGATGGGTGCACGGCGGCATCTGCGCCCTGGTACTGGACCACCTCCTCGGCGAGGCGGCCAGCGAGGGGCTGACCCAGCCGAAGTTCACCGGAACGATCTCATTGCGGTATCTGCGTGGGACCCCGCTGGGGCCCCTGCGGGCGGAGGCCGTTCGTGGAGCGAACCGACGGGGTCAAGACGTTCGCCCGTGGCTACCTCAAGGATGCCGAACGGCCCCACCGTCGAGGCCGAAGGCGTGTTCATCATGCCGGCCTGGGCGCGAGACGCCGGATGAAGGTCTACGTAAGCGTCGCTTTTCTCGATACCGGTGAAGTCGTCGAAATCGCCAAGGCTGCAGACGATCTCGGCTACGACGGTCTGGGCATTCCCGATCATGTGATCAACCTCGAAACGCTGAAGACGCCGTATCCCTACACCAAGGACGGCAAGCGGCGGTGGGATGCATTCACCGACTGGCCCGATCCCTGGGTGCTGATCGGCGCGCTGGCGACGGTGACGACGCGGTTGCGCTTCGTCACGACGGTCTACCTGCCCGCAATGCGCGATCCGTACTCGGCGGCGAAGTCCATCGGGACCGCAGCGCTATTGGCCGGTGGGCGTTTGGAACTCGGTATCGGTGTCGGCTGGTGTGAGGATGAGTTCACCCTGATGGGGCAGCGGTTCGACCGGCGCGGTAAGCGCACCGACGAGATGCTCGTGCTGATGAAGGAACTGTGGAAGCCGGGCTGGACGGAGTTCGACGGCGAGTTCTACCAGACACCGCGGCTGGAGATGGAGCCGACACCGCCACATATCCCGATCTACGTCGGCGGGTTATCCGACATCGCGCTGCGTCGCGCCGCGCGACACGACGGATGGATCGGGGATCTGATCTCCACCGACCAAGCGATCGAACGAGTCGACAAGGTACGCGAACTGCGCGCCGAAAAGGGGCTGTCGATGGACGATTTCGTCGTCATCACTCCGCTGACCGACGCATTCACCCCGGAGCACTACGACCGCGCCCGGGCGGGCGGAATCGACGGCATCATCACCATGCCGTGGATGTTCTACTCGGGACCGCAGGCCACACTCGACGAGAAAATCGACGGCATGCGCAAGTTCCGCAAGGATATGGCGCTGGACTAACGGCGGCGGAACCGACTCAGCAGACCGCCCCGCGCAGGCGGCGCCGCCCGACCGGTCACCACATTGCCGCTTCTCGCACCGGTTCGGCCCACCGGGACGCGCCGGCGGGTGTCGGCGGCCAAGGCGCCCGCGCCCGTCGTGGCCAGCAGCAGGAACGCGAAGCAGAACATCACGGCCAGCTCGCCCCCGTTGGCGATCGGCCAGAAGGGCCCTGACGCGTCACCTTTCAAGATGGGCCAGTGCTGATAGAAGTACGCGAACGCCATCTGGCCCGAGGCGACGAAGGCCGCAATGCGGGTGAACAGTCCGACCGTGATCAGAATGCCCAGAACGAATTCGATGAGCCCGGCCCACCAGAATCGGAAAATGCCCGCCTCGATCGGCACAGCCGCCGGGGTCGGCCAGTCGAACAGCTTCTGCGAGCCGTGCATCATGTAGAGCAGCCCGAAAACGATGCGGAATGCGCTCAGGACCGGGGAGTGGTAGCCCGCGAGGCGGGCGTCCAGATTGGTCACCATAGAGCTGACCCTAACGACGCATTCGAGCCGGGCGAAATGCCAACTCGCCCGGCCCGAATGATCAGAGCTCTTTGCACGTCGCGTCGGCGAGCCGACTACACGTCGTAGTACAGCGCGATCTCGTAGGGGTGAGGACGGATCTGCACGGGCATGATCTCGTTCTCGCGCTTGAAGGAGATCCACGTCTCGATCAGGTCCTCGGTGAAAACGCCGCCCTCGGTGAGGTATTCGTGATCCTCCTCGAGTTTGTCGATGACCGCGGACAGCGACGTCGGAGCCTGCGGGATGCTGGCGGCTTCGTCCGGCGGCAACTCGTAGAGGTCCTTGTCGACCGGGCTTTGGGGCTCGATCTTCTTCTTGATGCCGTCCAGGCCGGCCATCATCATCGCCGCGAACGCCAGGTACGGGTTACCCGAGCTGTCCGGGCAACGGAACTCGAGGCGCTTGGCCTTCGGGTTGTTGCCGGTGATCGGGATACGCACGCACGCCGAGCGGTTGCGCTGGCTGTACACCAGGTTGATCGGTGCCTCGTAGCCCGGCACCAGACGCTTGTAGGAGTTCACCGTCGGGTTGGTGAACGCCAGCAGCGACGGTGCGTGATGCAGGATGCCGCCGATGTAGTGGCGTGCGATGTCCGAAAGGCCCGCGTAGCCGGACTCGTCGTGGAACAGCGGTTGCCCGTCCTTCCACAGCGACTGGTGGGCGTGCATGCCGGAGCCGTTGTCGCCGAACAGCGGCTTGGGCATGAACGTCACGGTCTTGCCCGCCGCCCATGCGGTGTTCTTGATGATGTACTTGAACAGCAGTAGGTCGTCGGCCGCGTGCAGCAGCGTATTGAACTTGTAATTGATCTCTGCCTGCCCGGCGGTGCCTACCTCGTGGTGGCCGCGCTCCAGGACGAAGCCCGCGTTCTGGAGGTTGGTGCACATCTGGTCGCGCAGGTCGACGTAGTGGTCATACGGCGCGACGGGGAAGTACCCGCCCTTGGGGCGCACCTTGTAACCACGGTTGGGGGATCCGTCGGCCTCGAACGGCTCGCCCGAGTTCCACCACCCGGACTCGGAGTCGATCTCGTAGAACGTGCCGTTCATCTTCGAGTCGAAGCTCACGGAGTCGAAGATGTAGAACTCGGCCTCGGCGCCGAAGAAGCAGGTGTCGGCGATGCCGGTGCTCGCGAGGTAGTTCTCGGCCTTGCGGGCCACGTTGCGCGGGTCGCGCGAGTAGGCCTCGCGGGTGAACGGATCGTGCACGAAGAAGTTCAGGTTCACCGTCTTGGCCGCGCGGAACGGATCGATGCGCGCGGTCTCCGGGTCGGGCAACAGCATCATGTCGGACTCGTGGATCGACTGGAAGCCACGCACCGACGAGCCGTCGAATGCCAATCCGTCTTCGAAGACGCTCTCGTCGAACGCAGCCGCCGGGATCGAGAAGTGCTGGACCACGCCGGGCAGATCGCAGAACCGGATGTCGACGTACTCGACTTCCTCATCCTTGATCAACTTAATGACGTCGTCGGCCGTCTTTTCTGCCACTGATAACTCTCCTTATATCTGGTAACCCGCGCGTTGACGCTAAGTATCCGATGTTGCACCGTCATCAACCGCATGTTGCGCCGACGTTACGCAATGTCGCAGCACATATCCTGACAGTATGTCCCGCCCATTGGGGTCGTGGCTGTCGGGGTCCGCACCCGGCAGCTCATCAGGACCCGGCGACTACCCCGGTCAGCGCCTCGGCCTGCCCGAGTCCGGCCCCGGTTCGATTGCCGGGTTCGGCAGGCGCATCGCCGCGCTGCTGATCGACTGGTTCATCGCCTACGGGCTCGTCGGACTCCTCGTCGCGCTGGGCCTGATGAGCCAGCAGAACTTCCTGTACACCCCGTTGGGTTCCACATCGATCGCCGTGGTCTGGGTCGTGCTCGGCATCCTTTCGGTGCGGCTCTTCGGATTCACACCGGGCCAGTTGGCACTCGGCCTGCGCGTGGCGTCCATCGACAACCGGATTCATGTCGGCATCGGCCGCGCGACGGTGCGGGGGATTCTGGTGTTCTTCGTCATCCCGGCACTGTTCACCGACAGCGACCTGCGCGGCTACCAGGACCGCTTCACGAACACCGCCGTGGTGAGGCGCTGACTGTCACGCCTCGTGGCGGATCTGGCCGTTCATCATGGTCATCGTGACCTTGGCCTCGTGAATGTCGTGCGGGTCGATCTCCAGGATGTTGCGGTCCAGCACGATCATGTCCGCGAGCTTGCCGACCTCCAGCGAGCCGACCCTGTCGTCCAACCGGATCTGATAGGCGGCGCCCAGCGTGTTGGCATGCACGGCTTGCGCGACGGACAACCGCTGATCGGCGGGTGCCAGCACCTCGGCGTCGGGCTTCCCGATGAGCTGGCGCGTCACCCCGATCTGGATCGAATCCAGCGGCTTGTAGGTCGAGAAGTAGCCCGCCGCCGGCCAGTCCGTGCCCAGCGAGATGCGGCCACCGGAGCGCAGCACGTCCTGCGCGCGGTACAAGAGATCCTGGCGGGGCCGTCCGTAGCGCGCCGCCATGTTCACGACGGTGTCGGGGTCCGCCGACATCCAGTTCGCCGAGAATTGCGCGACGACGTCCAACTCGCCGAACCGCTGATTGTCGGGATCCTCGACGTAGACCAGATGCGCAACGGTGTGTCGGCGATCGCGGGGCGGGTTCGCCGCGATGGCGCGCTCGATGGAATCCAGAGCGGTCCGCGCGGTGCGCTCGCCACACGCGTGGACGTGGACGTCGAATCCCGCGGCGTCTACTTCGCCGACCAGCTGATGCCATTGGGCTTCGGTGAACGGGGATGCGCCGGTGGAGTCGGGTTTGTCGGCGTAGGGCTCGATCAGCCACGCGGTGTAGCCACCCTGCGTGCCGTCACCGATGACCTTCACGACGCCGACCTGGACCAGCTCGGTGGAAATCCGGTTGCGGATATCGGTCAGCTCGGCCACCGCGGTGTCGACCGGCGGTGACTTCACGCTGTAGGAGGCGACGACGCGAAACGGCAGCGCACCCCTGGCCTCGGTATCGGCGTAGAGCTCGATCAACGCGCCCTGGTCATCACCGATGGGCGGCACGCC
This sequence comes from uncultured Actinomycetota bacterium, assembly GCA_963843135.1. GTDB lineage: Bacteria > Actinomycetota > Actinomycetes > Mycobacteriales > Mycobacteriaceae > Mycobacterium. The sequence continues at coordinate 225,111 of CAWJJA010000005.1, read as the reverse complement.
CGCATCGAACAACGACGTGATGCCGGCTGCCGAGGCCTTCGGCAACCACGCCTCCATCAGCCTTCCCATCGTCTCCGGCGAGATCGGTTCGACGGCGTTGACCAGTGCGAGCACGGCGTTGACCTCGAGCACATACCCGGTGGGTAGGCCGTTCTCGTCGCGGACGTAATAGCTGAATCCCGGGATCGGGTCCTCGGATTCACCCGTGATGCCTGCCACCTCGAGGGCCTTGCTGTTGGCCCACAGGCTGTGCCCGTCGATGGCGAAGAAGAAGCCGGGACGGTCCGGCAGCACCTTGTCGAGGTCGGCGCGGGTAGGGCCCTCGGGGCCGAACATGTCCACGCGCCAACCGAATCCGCGAATCGGACCGTCGGGATTGTCTTTGGCGTACTTCTCGATCGCGGCAAGCGCGTCGGCTCCCGTAGGCACCTGCAGATCGACCCCCGTGGTCAAAAACGCCCCGAGGAACGGATGGATATGGCCCTCGACGAACCCGGGCATGAGCAGTCGGCCTTTGAGGTCGATGATCCTGGTGTCCGGGCCGGCAAGTGCCATGGCGCCGGGCTCGTCTCCGACGTAGCTGATCGCGCTGCCCGTGACGGCAACGGCCTGGGCCCACGGCGCCGCGGTCGAGACCGTGTAGATCGGGCCGTTGCGGAACACGAAGTCTGCAGGCAGGGGATCGGCGCCGGATCCGGGCGAGTTCTGCCGGGCCTCAGGTCCGGGCTGTACCGAACACGAACTGGCCGCCGTCACGGCGGCTGTGGCGGCGGCGGCCGCGAGCAGAGTGCGACGAGTCAGACGCGCGCGAGGACCCCGGTTGAATATCGCCGGCCGGCCGGCTCCGGGATCGAATGTCGCGAAGTGCGGCGCCCACTCGCACGCAGTACACATCTGGTTCCCCGGCGGTCGTCATTTCCTTCGGACGGTGCGCTGCACGCCGCGCATCTTGGCCTGGGCCGGCAGCGGCCCCTTCGGCATTGCGGCGGGCCCGACCTTGGTGCCGAGCGCGGCCAGACGCGATTCGAGTGAGTCCATCTGCTTGACCGTGATGTTGGCGGGCAGCTTGTTGAGGTGGCGTTCCAGCTTGGCCAGCGGAACCTCGTCCTCGCCGTTGCCGATGACGATGTTGTAGATCGGGATGTCGCCGACCAGTCGGGCGGTGCGCTTCTTCTCCTGGGCCAGCAGCGGCTTGACCCGCGACGCCGAACCCTCACCGACGAAGATCACACCGGGACGTCCGATCACCCGGTGCACCGCATCGAAATGGCCGGTGGCCGCGACGCCGGGAGTGACCCGCCACTTGCCGCGCAGGTTGTCCAGCGCCCATGCCGCCGCGCCGGTCTGCCCCTCGGCCTTTTTGTACACCGATTTCTGCGCACGACGACCGAAGATGATGAAGGCGACCAGCGCTCCCAACACCACGCCGAGCGGAATCATCATGTACGTGGTGAACCCGCCGGCGAAGATACCCAGCGCCACGGAGGCCGCCACGATCAGCACGAATGCGCCGATCATGTAGGGCAGCAGCCGCTTGTCCTCTTTGCGCTGAATCTGGAACGCCTGCCACAGCTGGCTGCGTCGCTCTTTGGATGCCGCCTTGCGGGCCGCCTTGGCCTCGGCCTTGGCGGCCTTCGTCGCAGCGGGATTGCGGGTTTTCGCCATTTGTTCAGGATACGGAGTCAGATGTCGCCGCCGCGGCGGCTTCCGAAGGCCGCGAACGGACCGCCTGGGCGTACAGCCGACCGGCCCGGTACGACGACCGCACCAGCGGCCCCGCCAGCACACCCGCGAAGCCGACCGACTGTGCGAACCGCTCGTGCTCGACGAACTCCTCGGGCTTGACCCAGCGCGCCACCGGGTGATGCCGCGCCGACGGCCGCAGGTACTGCGTGATCGTGACGATGTCACAGCCCGCGTCGTGCAGGTCGGTCAGCGCGACGCGGACCTCCTCGGGCGTTTCGCCCATGCCGAGGATGAGGTTGGACTTGGTGACCAGACCGTCGGCGCGTGCGGCGGTCAGCACCGAGAGGCTGCGCTCGTAGCGGAACGCCGGCCGAATCCGTTTGAAGATACGCGGCACCGTTTCGACGTTGTGCGCCAACACTTCTGGGCGAGACTCGAAGACCTGTGCCAGCTGGTCAGGGTCGGCGTTGAAGTCCGGGATCAGCAACTCGACCCCGGTGTTCGGATTGAGTTCCTTGATTGCGCGGACGGTCTCGGCGTACAGCCAGGCGCCGCCATCGGGAAGATCGTCGCGCGCCACTCCGGTGACCGTCGAGTAGCGCAACCCCATCGCCTGCACGCTCTCGGCGACCCGGCGCGGCTCGTCGCGGTCGAGTTCGGCCGGCTTGCCCGTGTCGATCTGGCAGAAGTCGCAGCGGCGGGTGCACTGTTCGCCGCCGATGAGGAAGGTGGCCTCGCGGTCCTCCCAGCATTCGAAGATGTTCGGGCAGCCGGCCTCTTCGCAGACGGTGTGCAGGCCTTCGCGCTTGACCAGTGCCTTGAGTTCCTTGTACTCCGGGCCCATCTTCGCGCGGGTCTTGATCCACGGCGGCTTACGTTCGATCGGCGTCTCGGCATTGCGTACCTCGAGACGCAGGAGCTTTCGGCCTTCGGGAGCCGCATGGCCGGCGACATCAGACCCAGGAGCTACTGTCACTGCGTCAATGCTACCGATAGGCGGCCGTCGAGCGCGTCCCCGACGGCCTCGGTCACCGGTCCCAGAACGTCCGCGACGCCGACGCGTCGGCCCAACTCGGCGGTCAACGACGTGACACCGGCGTCGGAGATGCCACACGGCACGATCGCCGAGAACGCGGCGAGATCGCAGTCGCAGTTCAGTGCGAACCCGTGCAGCGTCGTCGCCCGCGACACTCGGATACCGACGGCGGCCACCTTGCGGGCAGGCCGGTATCGGTCCTGCGGCACCCAGACGCCCGACCGACCGTCGACCCTGCAGGTCTGCAATCCGAGGTCCGCGCACACCTTCATGAGTGATTCCTCAAGGCGCCGAACGAAATTCACCACATCCAGAGGTTCAGCCAAGCCGATGACGGGGTATCCGACCAGCTGTCCGGGGCCGTGCCACGTGATCTTGCCGCCGCGGTCGGTGTCGATGACGGGAACGTCGGGCGCGTCGGGCCTTTCACCGGGCAGCGTGCGCTTGCCCGCGGTGTAGACCGAAGGGTGCTCGAGCAGCAGCAGAGTGTCGGGCCCGCCTGCGATGCGTGCATCGGCCAGCTCGCGCTGCAGCTGCCAGGCCTGCAGGTAGTCGACGGTGCCGAGTCGGCGAACGTCGATGGGCGAGGTCAACGACCGAATGGACACTGGCGCCATACCTTTGACGTTACGCGTCAGCCGGCTTTTGGCGCAGTCGCGAATGCGAGCGCCTCGCCGATCGTGTTGTGGTGGAACTCGAATCCGGCCCGCTCGAGGGCGGCCGGGATGGCCCGCTGCCCGCCGAGCAGGCCTTCGTCTGCGAACTCGCCGAAAGCGGCCCGCAATGCGAAGCCGGGCACCACCAGTGGTGTGGGGCGATTCACTACGCGCCCCATGGCTGCGGTGAACTCCGCGTTGGTGACCGGCGCGGGCCCGGTGAGATTCACTGGCCCCGAGACCGTCTCGTTGGTGATCGCGAAGAGCACCGCGCGCACCTGATCCTCGAGGCTGATCCACGGCATGTACTGCCGACCGCTGCCAAGCCGGGCGCCAAGGCCCACCGAGAACAGTCTCTTGAGGCGGCCCAGCACCCCGCCTGCCTCGGTCAGCACCAGTCCGGTGCGCAGCAACACCACGCGGGCGCCGTCATTGCCCGCCGGAGCCGCCGCGGTCTCCCAGTCACAGCACAGCTGGGCCAGGAAGCCTGTGCCCGCCGGTGCGGTCTCGTCGACGGTACGGCTTCCGGTGTCGCCGTAGTAACCGACGGCACTGGCGTTGACCAGCACCGGAACGCCGGCCTCGACGACGGCCGAGGCCAGCACCTCGGTCGGCCCGATGCGGCTGTCGCGCAGGCTCTGCTTGAACGAACCCGACCACCGCTTGTCGCCGACGTTGACGCCGCACATGTTCACCACCGCGTCGACCCCCGCCAGTGCACCCGGGTCGAATTCGCCGGTGTCCGGATTCCAGAACACCTCGTCGGCGCTGGAAGGCGCCCGCCGCACGACCCGCAACACCCGGCGATCGGTAGCCCTCAGGGCATACACCAATGCGGAGCCGATCAGCCCGGAGGATCCGGCGATCGCGATGACGGCGGACACGACAGGCGCCAGTCCTTTCCGGTCTTGGTCCTACAGGCCGAGATCGGCCTCGAATGCGCCGTCCTCGAGACGGCGCTTGATGGTGGTCACGAACCGCCCGGCGTCGGCACCGTCGATCAGCCGGTGGTCGTAGGTCAGCGGCAGGTAGCAGATGGACCGCACACCGATCGACTCGTTGCCCGAGGCGTCGACGATCACCCGCGGCCGCTTCACGATCGCTCCGGTACCCAGCATCGCCGCCTGCGGCGGAACCAGGATCGGCGTGTCGAACAGTGCGCCCTGGCTGCCGATGTTGGTGATGGTGAATGTGCCGCCGGACAGTTCGTCGGGCTTGAGATTTCCGGAGCGCGCGCGGTCCGCGATGTCAGCGATCGCCCGCGCCAGCCCGGCCAGCGACAGGTCACCGGCGTTCTTGACCACCGGTGAAAGCAGACCCTGCTCGGTGTCGACCGCGAAGCCGAGATGCTCGGCGTCGTAGTAGGTGATCTCCTTGGACTCTTCGTTGTAGCTCGCGTTCACGTTCGGATGGGCCTTCAGCGCGTCGATGACCGCACGGGCGATGAACGGCAGATACGTCAGGTTGACACCTTCGCGCTCCGCGAATTCGTTCTTCGCGCGCGCCCGCAGCGCCACGACCTTGGTCATGTCGACCTCGTGGGTCTGCGTCAACTGCGCTGTGGCCTGCAAGGATTCGCGCGTCTTCTTCGCGGTGATCTGACGGATCCGGTTGGCCTTCTGGGTGGTGCCCCGCAGATGCGCCAGGGCGGCCGCGGGTGCCGGCGCCTCCTTTGACGAAGGAGCCTTCGTGGGCGCCTGTGACTGCCGGCTCGGCCGCCGGGGCCTTCTTGGCGTCCGCCGCAGCGACGACGTCCTGCTTGCGGATCCGCCCGCCGACGCCGGTGCCCTTCACCGACGACAGGTCGATGTCGTTCTCCGCGGCGAGCTTTCGCACCAGCGGGGTGACATACGGCGAGCCGTCACCAGACGGCGCTTCGGCCGCGGGCTCCGACTTCGGCTCCGGTTTGGGTTCGGGCTTCGGCTCCGGTTTGGATTCCTGCTTGGGCTCCGGTTCCTTCTTGGGCTCGGGCTCCGGTTCCTTCTCCGGTTCGGCCTCCGCTTCCGGCTCGGGCTCCGGCTCCTTCTCGGGCTCCGGCTCTGGTTCCGGTTCGTCCTCAGCGGTCGCGTCCGCGTCGCCGATCTTGGCCAACTCGCCACCGACGGCAACGGTGTCGTCCTCTTCGGCGGTGATCGATACCAGCGTTCCGGCCACCGGCGATGGGATCTCGGTGTCGACCTTGTCCGTCGACACCTCGACAAGTGGCTCGTCGACCTCGACAGTGTCGCCGACCTTCTTCAGCCACCGGGTCACGGTTCCCTCGGTCACCGACTCGCCGAGCTCCGGCATCACCACGGGCGTCGCCGAGCCTGACGACTTGGCGGCCGGCTTGGATTCGGGTTCCGGCTTGGATTCGGGTTCCGGCTCGGGCTCTTCCTCTTGCTCCTCGGCGGCCGGCTCCTCTTGGGCGGCAGGCTCCTCTGCCGGCTTGGGTTCTTCTGCGGCCGGCTTCTCGTCGGGCTCGGAGTCGCCTCCGTCGGACTCGCCGGCCTCGCCGATCACTGCCAGCTCGCCGCCGACCTCGACGGTGTCGTCCTCTTGGGCGACGATCTTCTTCAGTACACCGGCCGCAGGCGAGGGGATCTCGGTGTCGACCTTGTCGGTGGAGACCTCTAGCAGCGGCTCATCTTGTTCGACCGTGTCTCCCTCTTGCTTGAGCCAACGGGTGACAGTCCCCTCGGTAACGCTCTCTCCGAGTGCGGGCATCTGAACGGAGATGGCCATGTGTTCGGGCTCCCTCGTCGGTCTGTCGCAGGTGGTCGAAATGTCAGTTCCCATCCTGTCACGTCCGTACTCACAGTTCGCCGCAGACTCGTTGAGCCGATGCTCTGGCACTATCGAATGAGGTAGACGAGGGGGAAGAAGGGATTGGACCCACGGTGGGTTTGTTCGACAGGTTTGGGCGCGGCGCGCGCAGAAGGAAGGGCGGCGGCAACGATCCCGCGGCGGATTTGAAGTACCTCCGTCAGTGGGTCGCCGAACATCACGGGGTCGAGGCCTACGTGGAACCCAGAACCACCGTCACCGACGTGACGGTCGTGCTGGTGGCCGCCGACGGAGAGTGGACACGGCGACGTGCGGGCGGAGATGCGGGAGCTCGCCGGCTGTCGGGCCAACTCAAAATCCCCGTCTACGACGTCCAGAAGGTCGGGTACCCGCAGCGGATGCGCGATTACGACGCGCGGCGCCGGATCGAACGCAAACGTGCCGCCCGCGAGGAACTCGAAGAGCGCTAGCCGGTAGTGTCACCATTGGCGATACCAGCGGTATGAGCTACTGAAGGTAACACTAACTATCGCGGGAGGTCTCATGCGGTTCGTCGACAGCAGCGACGGAGTCCAGATCGCGGTCTACGAAGAAGGCAACCCCGACGGGCCCACGCGTCGTCTTGGTCCACGGCTGGCCTGATTCCCATGTGCTGTGGGACGGCGTCGCCCCGTTGTTGGCCGACCGGTTCCGGGTCGTGCGCTACGACAACCGCGGCGCGGGCCGCACATCGGCGCCCAAACCGGCTTCGGCCTACACGATGTCCTGTTACGCAGACGATTTCGCCGCGGTCCTCGACGCCGTCGCACCCGGTGAACAGGTACACGTGCTCGCTCACGACTGGGGCTCGGCCGGCATGTGGGAGTACCTGGCCCGCTCGGAGGCGCGGGACCGCGTGGCATCATTCACGTCTCTGTCCGGCCCGAGCGCCGACCACGTCAACCGATTCATCATGGGCAGCCTCAAACGGCCGTATCAGCCGCGTCGGTTCGCGCAGGCGCTGGGTCAGCTGGCGCGGCTGTCCTATATGGGTGGATTCTCCGTACCCGTTCTGGGTCCGATGGCCGTCCGCAGATTCTTCGCCGACTACGTCACCTCGATACTGAAAACGCGCGACGGCATACCCGCCGAGCAGGTGTACCACTCCCAGACGTACAAGTCCGATGCGGCCAACAGCCTCAAGGTGTACCGCGCCAACTACTTCCGCACGCCTCGTTTCCGCCAGGATCGACCACTACGTCGACGTGCCCGTCCAGGTGATCGTCAACACGAAAGATCCGTTCGTGCGCCCGTACGTCTACGCCGACACCCACAAGTGGGTGCCGCGACTGTGGCGCCGCGACATCCGGGCCGGCCACTGGTCGCCGATGTCGCACCCCTCGACGATCGCGCAGTCGGTACACGAACTGGTCGACTTCCTCGAGGACAAGCCAGCGAGCCGGTCGCTACTGCGCGCGCAGGTCGGCCGCCACCGTGAGTACTTCGGCGACACACTGGTTTCCGTCACCGGAGCGGGCAGCGGTATCGGCCGCGCGACGGCGCTGGCCTTTGCCGGGGAGGGTGCCGAGGTGGTGATCAGCGACGTGAACGAGGCCGGAGTCAAGGAGACCGCCGCGGCGATCGCGGCACGCGGCGGCGTCGCTCACGCGTACACGCTCGACGTCGCCGACGCCGACGCGGTCGAACGGTTCGCCGATGAGATCTGTGCCGCGCACGGTGTTCCCGACATCGTCGTCAACAATGCCGGCGTCGGCCACACCGGGATGTTCCTCGATACGCCCGCCGACGAATACGACAGGGTGCTCGATATCAACTTCGGCGGAGTCGTCAACGGCTGCAGGTCCTTTGGCCGGCGACTCGTCGACAGGGGCACCGGCGGCCATATCGTGAACGTGTCGTCGATGGCCGCCTACTCGCCCCAGCAGTCGATGAACGCCTACGCCACAAGCAAGGCGGCGGTCTTCATGTTCGGCGACTGTCTACGTGCCGAGTTGGACCAGGCCGGCGTCGGGCTGACGACGATCTGTCCCGGTGTGATCGACACCGACATCGTCCGCACAACCCGCTTCGATGTCCCCGCCCGACAAGGCCGACAAGGTCGACGCCCGTCGTGCTCAGATCGAAAAGGCCTTCGCGGCAAGGCGGTACGGCCCAGACAAGGTCGCCAAGGCGATTCTGTCGTCCGTCAAGAAGAACAAGGCTGTCCGCCCGGTCGCGCCGGAGGCGTACCTCGTCTACGGCGCCGCTCACCTGTTCCCCCAGGTGATGCGCAGCACCGCCCGCGGCAAGGTGCTGTAGCGCTGGCCGTTCTGCATCGGCGAACCTGCGCCGTAGGTATATGCGCTTGGTGCCAAGCTACGCGCGACTTTGTCGTTGTTGTTGGGTTCGACCGGTAGTAGGTGAGCGACAAAGTCGCTTCAAGGTTGGCACGAAGGCATGTTGGTTTGGGGACGCCTTGGGGCAGCTAGCCGCTCGCGGCTCACGCCCGATCAGCCGCTCGCGGCTCACGCCCGATCAGCCGCTCGCGGCTATGTCCTCCAGGACCGCGAACATCGTCCGCGTCGGCACCCCGGTGCCGCCCTTGCCGGTGTAACCCCATGGCCCACCCGTGTTGTACGCCGGCGCCGCGACGTCGATGTGCGCCCACTGGACCCCGTCGGCGACGAACTCGCGCAGGTACGTACCGGCGACCAGCATTCCGGCGTAGCGCGAACCGCTCACGTTGGCCAGGTCGGCCACCGTCGACTTGAGGTCGTCCTTGAGTTCCTCCGGCAGCGGCATCGGCCACGCGTTCTCGCCGACCTGCTGGCTGCGCTCGGCCACCCGATCCCGGAATTCGTCGCTGCCCATCACGCCCGGAGTGCGGGCGCCGAGCGCCACGGTCTGCGCGCCGGTCAGTGTCGACGTCTCGATCAGGTAGTCAGGGTTGTCCTCGCACGCGCGAACGATCGCATCGGCCAGGATCAGCCTGCCCTCGGCGTCGGTGTTGAGCACCTCGACCGTGATGCCGCCGTACTGCGTCAGCACATCTCCCGGCCGCTGCGCGGTCGACGACGGCATGTTCTCCGCCATCGGCACCGTGGCGACGACGTCGATCGGCAGCTTCTGCTTCGCGGCCAGCACCACGGTCGCGATGACGGCGGCCGCCCCGCCCATGTCGGAGGTCATGTGGTGCATGTTGGCGGCCGGCTTGATGGAAATGCCGCCGGTGTCGAACGTGATGCCCTTGCCGACCAGTGCGACCTTCTTGGACTTCTTGTTCTTCGCACCGCGGTGAATCAAGCGGACCAGCCGCGGCGGCCGCGAGGATCCCTTGCCGACGCCCACCACGCCGCCGTAGCCCTGCTTGGTCAAAGCCTTCTCGTCGAGCACCTCGACCTCGAGCCCGGCGGCCTCGCCCAAAGCCTTTGCACGGCTGGCGAATTCGGCCGGAAAGAGATGCGACGGGGGAGTGTTGACGAAATCGCGCGCGGTCGCCACGGCGGCCGCGATCGCGGTGGCACGTTCGGCCGCGTCCTTCGTCTTCGATTTCGTGTCGGCGGTCAGAGCTGTGATGGTGCGCAACCCGTTGTCCTTGGGCGCGGTCTTCTCGCTGCGGAAATCGCTGAACCGGTAGGCGCCCAGGATGAGACCCTCGATCGCGGCTTCGAGGTCGATGTCCGACAGGGTGGTGATGACGTTCTCGGTGCCGTTCAGCGATCGCGCGGCCACGCCTGCGGCGCGGCGAATCACCTCGGCCGGCCAAACGTCGCGATTCTTGCCAAGCCCGACCGCCAGGACGCTGGCCACCGGCAGCGACGGCGCGACCACCCGGGTGACCTGCTCGGAACCACCCTTGGCCCCGAGTGCGGCCAGGGCGACCTCGATTTCGCCGACCCCCTCGGCATCGAGGAACGGGTTGGACACGACGGCAGCCGCGCCGTCCTCGTCGACCACGGCGACGATCAGGACGGAGGCGTCGACCTTGCGCTTGGGCAGCGACGAGCTGACGGTGACGGTGGGGACCTCAAAACCGGTGCTAGCTGGGCTCACGAGCGATAACCCTATCGCTCAGCGGGAAAGGTGCAGGTCGTAGGCCATCACGGGGTCATCAAAACCCTTGAGTATCAGCGGATCCAAGGGAGTGGCCGGCCAGTCGGGCAGCTCGTCGCGGACATCGGTGGACGCCAGGATCTGACCAGGCGCCGCGGCCGCCACCAGGCGGGCCGCCAGGTTGACCGGCTTGCCGAAGTAGTCGCCGGTTATCCCCAGCACGGAGCCGTAGCCAAGACCTGCGCGCACCTGCAGACCGGCCTCCCGTGCCCGCGGATGCTCGACCAGGTCCACCGCCACCTTCGCCAACAACTCGGGAGTCGAGGTCACCCACATCACCTCGTCACCGATGAACTTCACCACCCGCCCTCCGTCGGCGTGCACGAGGTCGCTGACAGAGCCGCCGAATTCGAGCAGTAGGTCGGTCAACTCAGTCGGTGTGAGCACTTGTGTCAGCGCGGTGAAGCCTGTGAGATCGGCGAATCCGATACCACACGTGATACTTGCCGATGCGTCGGTGATCACACCCTCGAAATGCGTTCGGGCGCTGACGAGGTGATGCCGGAAGACGGCGTCGATCAGCACTCCGAACCGGTGAGTTGTCTCCGTGAAGGCGCGATACGCCATCGCTGTGGTGAGCTCGTCGCCGCTGTGTCCCATCAGCAGGTCGGGTTGCGCCATTCGCGCCATGGTGCCGCCCGCTTCGGCGAGTCGGGCCATCGTGTTGCCGAGGACCCGCAGAAACGTGAGCGCGGCGTTGTCGCCGACGATTCCCTTGATCGCCACCCACGTCGCCAGTCCGTCGACGTCGGCCCGGCTCAGCGCGAGCGCGTCCGGGTCGGCGATGGTCAGCCCCATCGCTGCCCATGCGTGTGGCCACCTCGTCGAGCGGCACGCCCAGCGCTTCGGCGGCAGTGCGCAGGCTGTGGGTCGGGCGGCCCGGCCCCTGCAGTGCGTCCCCGGCCAAACCGAACAGCCGCCCGCGGCGCTCCGCGTCCACCATGTCCTCTGTGGTGAACCCCAGTTTGTCCAGGTAGTCGATCAGCGCGGCCCGTTCGCGCGCGTTGGCGATTCCCGCGGCTTCCAGCGCGTCGAAATCGACCACAGGTGTGAGTGTGCCAGGAGCGGCCGTACTGTGGACTGCCGTGAGCGAAGTCCTGGCCGGCCCACTGGAAGACCGTCATCGTCAGCTCGGCGCCAGCTTCGCCGAGTTCGGCGGCTGGCTGATGCCCGTCTCGTATGCGGGCACCGTCAGCGAGCACACCGCGACGCGTACCACCGTGGGGCTTTTCGACGTCAGTCACCTGGGCAAGGCACTCGTGCGCGGCCCCGGTGCGGCCGAATACGTCAACTCCGCGCTCACCAACGACCTGCGTCGCATCGGGCCCGGCAAGGCGCAATACACCCTGTGCTGCACCGATTCCGGCGGAGTCATCGACGACCTGATCGCCTACTACGTCTCCGACGACGAGATCTTCCTTGTGCCCAATGCGGCCAACACACCCGCGGTGGTCGCCGCGCTGGCCGAGCGCGCCCCCGCCGGACTCACGATCACCGACGAGCACCGGTCGTATGCCGTGCTGGCGGTGCAGGGGCCGAAATCGGCTGAGGTCGTCGGCGCGCTGGGATTGTCGACGGACATGGACTACATGGGCTACGTCGACGGCGAGTTCAGCGGTGTCCCGGTTCGGGTGTGCCGCACCGGCTACACCGGCGAACACGGCTACGAGCTGCTGCCGCCGTGGGATCAGGCCCAGGTGGTCTTCGACGCACTTGTCGACGCGGTCGGTTCCGCAGGCGGTGAACTCGCCGGTCTCGGGGCGCGCGACACTCTGCGCACCGAGATGGGCTATCCGCTGCACGGCCACGAATTGTCGCTGGACCTCTCGCCTCTGCAGGCGCGATGCGGCTGGGCGATCGGGTGGAAGAAAGACGCGTTCTGGGGTCGCGACGCGCTGCTGGCCGAGAAACAGGCCGGGCCCCGGCGGTTGCTGCGCGGGTTGAAGGCCGTCGGCCGCGGTGTGCTGCGTCCCGATCTGACCGTGCTCGACGGCGACAACCCGGTCGGGGTGACGACGTCGGGAACCTTTTCCCCCACTTTGAAAATCGGCATCGCACTTGCGCTGCTCGACACGTCCGCCAATGTCGAAGACGGACAACGCGTGTCGGTTGACGTCCGCGGCCGCGCCCTCGAGTGTGAGGTCGTCAAGCCCCCATTCGTGGAGCCGAAAACTCGGTAGTCAGCGGATATACAATCGCTCCATGACTGTCAGCCACCTCGAGTTCTCGGTTGAGCGCAACGCGACCCCGGCGAGCGACGAGGTACGGGCGTCGGTCCTGGCCAATCCCGGTTTCGGGCAATTTCACACCGACCACATGGTGTCGATCGACTATGTCGTCGGCAAGGGCTGGCACGACGCACGCGTGATGCCGTACGGCCCCATCGAACTCGACCCGTCGGCGATCGTGCTGCACTATGCGCAGGAGATCTTCGAGGGACTCAAGGCCTACCGCTGGGCTGACGGATCCATCGTGTCGTTCCGGCCGGAGGCCAACGCCCACCGGCTGCGGACATCGGCGCAGCGCCTCGCGATTCCCGAGCTCCCCGCCGAGGTCTTCATCGAATCGCTGCGCCAGCTGGTCGCCGTAGATGAGCAGTGGGTGCCGCCTGCGGGCGGCGAAGAGTCGCTTTACCTGCGGCCTTTCGTCATCGCTACCGAACCCGGTCTGGGGGTGCGCCCGGCCACCGAGTACCGCTATATGGTCATCGCCTCACCCGCCGGCGCGTACTTCAAGGGCGGCATCAAGCCGGTGAGCGTGTGGTTGTCGACCGAGTATGTGCGTGCGTGCCCCGGCGGCACCGGTGCGGCCAAGTTCGGCGGCAATTACGCCGCATCGCTGCAGGCGCAGGCGCAGGCCGCAGACAACGGTTGCGACCAGGTGGTGTGGCTCGATGCCGCCGAACGCCGCTACATCGAGGAGATGGGCGGCATGAACCTGTTCTTCGTGTTCGGCAGCGGGGGATCGGCACGCCTGGTCACACCCGAGCTGAGCGGTTCGATACTTCCTGGTGTCACCCGAGATTCCTTGCTGCAGTTGGCGACTGACGCCGGGTTCGCCGTCGAGGAGCGCAAGATCGACGTCGACGAATGGCAGAAGAAGGCGGCGGCAGGCGAGATCACCGAGGTGTTCGCGTGCGGCACCGCCGCGGTCATCACACCCGTTGCCCACGTCAAGCACGCGGATGGTGAGTTCACCATCGCTGACGGCGGCCCTGGCGAAATCACGATGGCTCTGCGCGACACGTTGACCGGAATACAGCGCGGCACGTTCGCCGATACGCACGGCTGGATGGCGCGGCTGGGCTGAAAAGCATGGGGACCCCACCGTAGTGGGGTCCCCAGCTTGTATCTGATCGGTATCAGCCGAGCGCGGCGTCGTGCTCGGGGCAGTAGGTGGCGACGGACGCGCCGACGAAGAACGCCGAGTCCTCCTGCGTCAGCGTGGTGGCGTCGGAGACAGAGCCGACGGCGTCGTAGAGCGACTGGCCCTTGTCGAACATCTTGCAGACATTGGCGGCGAGGCTGACGGCTTCCTGTGTCGAGGGCGGTTGGATGCCCTGGTCAGCCAGCACGCTGACGAACATGTCGTCGGTGTTGGTGGCGCCTGCGGCACCCGCGCTGACGAGAGCGGCGATGCCCAGGGTGGAGGCGACGGCGGCGGCGCCGATAAGAGCGGTGAGGTGGCGGTAGGTGGGCATTGCGGTCCTTTCGGTTGTCGGTCTCCCTGGTGGGTATGAAGAGACTCCAATGCCGCCCTTGACGAATCCTTGACGGATTCTTGGGACGCATCTCCGCGCCCGCGGGAACCGTCTAGGACGGGCCGATCGCCAACCCGACGGCGGCCACCGTCGTGGTGATCTCGACCGCCGCGCCCAGCACATCACCGGTGATACCGCCGAATCGGCGCACGCAGTGCGCGACCAGCACGGCGCCGCACGCCAACGCGACGAGTACCGCCAGCGGTCCCTGCCACGGTCGCGGCCCCGCCGCCACCGCCGCCGCCGCGACCGCGATCACCCACATCCCGACCACCGCGATCGGCTGAGTCCCTGCAACCCGTCCGCCCAGCGAACTGCCCGCCGCGGCGGGCACCGAGCGGCGACATGCCAGCACCGCGGCCACCCGCCCCGCGGTCACCGCGACGATCACACCGACGGCGGTACAGGCCGCGAACGCGAACGCCTGCGCCAGCAATACGACCACCAACGCCGCGACGCCGAATGGGCCGGCCGACCCGTCGCGCATCACCTCCAGCGCGCGAGGCGGCGGGCCGTAGCAGCCGAGGCCGTCGGCGGTGTCGGACAGCCCGTCCGCATGCAGACCACGGGTGGCGATCAACAGCACTGCGACCGCGAGCACACCGCCCAACGGCGCGGACCGCCCGAACGCCCACTCCGACGCCCACAGTGTCGCGGCCGCCACCGCCCCCAGCGCAACGCCCACCAGAGGAAACGCGGTCAGCGCGCCCCGGCCGAACGGCGCCGTCGACCGCACCGGCACCACCGTGCCGAATGCCAGGGCCCCAGCGACCGAGCGGAACATCGAGCTAACCCCGCTGTTGGGGAGCGTCGGAGATACCGGCCTCATCGAAGGTGGCCATCGACGACAGCGTGGCCACCGCGGCCCGAACGACGGGCAGCGCGACCGCGGCTCCGGTGCCCTCACCGAGGCGCATCTTCAGGTCGACGATGGGCTCGAGGTCCAGTTGCGCGAGCGCCAGCGCATGCGCTGGCTCGGTGGACCGGTGGCCCGCCTGCCACCACTGCCTGGCACCGGGCGCGAGTTTTTCGGCCACCAGCGCCGCCGCCGTCACCACCACACCGTCGAGCAGCAACGGTGTGCGCCGCACCGCGGCCTGCGCGCAGAATCCCGCCATCGCCGCAAGATCGGCGCCGCCGCAGATCCGCAGCAGGGCAACGGGATCGCCCGATGCCTTGTGGGTTCGGTACAGCGCGTCCCTGATGGCGGCGGTCTTGCGGGCCCAGCCCGCGTCGTCGACGCCGGTGCCCCGGCCGATCACTGCGACAGGCTCGGAATCGGTCAGTGCGGCAATCAGAGTCGTTGCGGGCGTGGTGTTTCCGATGCCCATATCGCCGACGATGAGGATGTCGGCACCCGAGTCGATCTCTTCGTCGGCGATCCGGCGCCCCGCATCGAGGGCGGCGGCCACCTCGTCGTCGGTCAGCGCGTCCTCGACGGCGATGTTGCCGCTGCCGCGGCGGACTTTGTGTGCGCCGATCGACGGCGTGAGCGGCTCCGCGGCGTCGACGGCGATGTCGACGACACGGACTGTCGCGCCGGCCGCTTCGGCGAGGATGTTGATCGCGCCGCCGCCTGCGTCGAAGTTGGCGACCATCTGCGCGGTGACCTCGGCCGGATACGCGGATACCCCGGCCGCCACGACGCCGTGGTCACCGGCGAACACCACCACCCGGGCCCGCTCGAACTGGCGGGGCGGACAGACGCCCTGACACGACGACACCCAGACCGCCAGGTCCTCCAGCCTGCCGAGCGAGCCGGCCGGTTTGGTCAGTCGCCCTTCACGGGCGCGCGCCGCGACGGCGACGTCCGGATCTGGCGGGGCGACACCTGGAAAGTCGGTCACCGCGCGTCCTTGACGGTGACGGGCTGACCGGCGACGACGAGCACCACTCGATCGCACACCGTGGCCAGCCGCTGATTGAGGGTGCCCAGTTCGTCGGCGAACCGCCGGCCCGACTCCGTCGCGGGCAACACCGTAAGCCCGACCTCCGGAGATACGAGTGCCAGAGCCGAGCCGAACGAGCTCACCGCGTCGACCAGGTCGTCGACGTCGGCCGATACTGACCCGCCGGTCCACGCGCTCCTCCGGTCCATCGCCGCGGTCAGCCACCCGCCGACGTCGTCGACCACGGTCGCCGTCGCGCCATCGGCGCGCAATTCTGTTGCTATGTCAGCGGTTTCGACGGTGGACCAGGTTGCGGGACGGCGGCGACGGTGTGCGTCCACCCGCGCCGACCATTCGGCGTCCGTGGCTGATCGGGGGCCGGTGGCCAGGTATCGCACGACTGCCATGTCGTCCGCCGATTCGGCGATCGCCGACTCCGCCCACTGCGATTTGCCCGACCGGATGCCGCCCAGCACCAGGATCCGCACCGGGTTCAGGTGACCTTGTTGCCGCGCTGCACCTGCGGCCGGGGCGCACGCATCCGGCGCAGCTGCGAGGCGCGGCTGGCCGCGTAAAAGCCCAATTTCCAACCACTTTCGGTGTTATCGGGGAATTTCGCGTCGACCAGGCGGTTGGCCTTACGGCCCAGCATGAACCCATCGATTCCCATGATGAGGACCAGCACCAGCATCGCGGGGGAGATGAGACGCTGCACCGCAACCGACGGCACCGACAGCATCACGAAGATCAGGGCCAGCGCAGCCGGCATGAACAAGCCCAGCACGTTGCGCCGGGAGTCGACGATGTCGCGGACATAGCGACGTTCCGGACCCTTGTCCCGTGGCAGCAGGTAGGCGTCGTCGCCGGCCATCATCTTTTCGCGGCGCTCCGCCGTGTCCGCGCGGCGCGTGACCTTTTCTGCCTTGCGCTCGTCGCGGGTCAGCTTCGTGCGCATCTCCTTGCGGCGCTTGCGCGCCTCCGCTGTCGTCATCGGGGCAGGCGCCACCGGGCCGCGCTTGCGCGTCGCTTCGCTGCGCTTGGGCGTCGGCCTGCCCTTGGGGGCGGTCCCGGACTTTCCAGCATCGCTATCGAGGCCGGTTTCGGCGGTGTCTTCGGACACATCGGAATCCGGCGTCCGCTCGTTGTCTTTCTTTCGGCCCAGCAGGTTCACGCCTGTCAGGTTACTTCCGGCGGCGGATGCGGCCGGCGGGGCCTGGGGACAAAGTCGGGAATAGTGCCGGGACAAGGTACCGTTGACGTAGTACGCCGCACATTGATGAGGCTTTACAGGAGACGTAATGACTGTTCAGGAAGAGTCGGCCACCGGAACCGCCACCCATGGCGCGAAGCTGACCGATGCCGCCGCCGCCAAGGCCAAGGCGCTGCTGGACCAGGAGGGCCGTGACGACCTGGCCCTGCGTATCGCCGTGCAGCCGGGTGGCTGCGCCGGCCTGCGCTACAACCTGTTCTTCGATGACCGTTCCCTGGACGGGGACGTGAGCGCCGAATTCGGCGGCGTGGCGCTGACGATCGACCGGATGAGCGCGCCATATGTCGAGGGCGCCATCATCGACTTCGTCGACACCATCGAGAAGCAGGGCTTCACCATCGACAACCCGAACGCCACGGGCTCGTGCGCCTGCGGCGATTCGTTCAACTGATTCAGAACTGGCCGGCCGTCCGCGGCAGATAAGAGCAGACCAGCACCTCGTTGCCCTGAGTCAGCAGCTGGGCCACGCTTTGTTGTTCACCTTCGACGCGCGGCTGACCGCGGCGTGATCCTCTGGGGTCGACCCGCATGGTGAACAGCACCTGGGCCTGATGGGGTGACCACATCACGATCTTGTCGATGGAGGTCACCTCGGCGCGCCCGTACTGCTGGCGGAAGGCGTCGCTGGCCAGGCCGGCCAGCGCGAGGTCGGAGCGACGCTCCTTGACCGCGTCGAACATCCCGCACAACGTGTGCCTGGCGACGGTCTCGTCGTCGCCGTTGGTCATCGCATCCAGGTACTCCTGGATCGCTGCCTTGGCCGACGCGTCGGTCAGTGTGCCGGATCCAGAGGATGCGTCGTCGCCGCGGGTGGCGAAGACGATCGCGGTCACCGTCGCGGCGACCACGACGATCGCCAGCAGGCCTGCGATCAGTGGCCAGCGCCGCTTCTTCGGATACTGCACCGGCGGCGGCAGCGTTCCCGGATACGCCGAGGAGGCGGTGTCCGGATAGGGCTCGGGCGCAGGGTGCTGAGGAAACCATTGCGGACCCGTGGCCGGATACATTTGCGGGCCTGCCCGTCCTGCGCCGTATTCGGGCGGGTACGGACCGGACATGTGGTTGCTCCCCAAAAGTGTGTGTCGGAATTTGCCTGTCTACAGTGACCAACGGGCACTCGTAGGCAGGTTAGCGCACCTGGTCCGGATGGCCCGCTCGGTAAGCTTTATGTAGATGGCTTAATAAATGAAGGGTGTTGTTCGTGACCATTGCGGTAACCGGATCGATTGCGACCGACCATCTGATGCGGTTTCCCGGCAAGTTCTCCGAACAGCTCTTGCCCGATCACCTGCAGAAGGTGTCGCTGAGTTTCCTCGTCGATGACCTGGTCGTCCATCGTGGCGGTGTCGCCGGCAACATGGCCTTCGCAATCGGCGTGCTCGGTGGGGACGTGGCACTGGTCGGGGCCGTCGGCAGGGACTTCGACGACTACCGCAAATGGCTCGAGACCGCCGGTGTGGACACCGGCAGTGTGCTCGTCTCGGATTCCGCATACACCGCGCGGTTCGTGTGCACGACCGATGACGCGATGGCGCAGATCGCCTCCTTCTATCCCGGTGCCATGTCGGAGGCGCGCAACATCTCCTTGGCTGACGTCGTGACGCGAGTCGGAACACCGGATCTGGTGATCGTCGGCGCCAACGACCCCGAGGCGATGTTCTTGCACACCGAGGAATGCCGCAAGCTGGGCCTGGCCTTCGCCGCCGATCCGTCACAGCAATTGGCGCGCCTGTCCGGTGAGGAAATCCGCAAGCTCATCGACGGTGCGGCGTATCTGTTCACCAACGACTACGAATGGGATCTGCTGCTGCAGAAGTCCGGCTGGAGTGAGGCTCAGGTGATGAGCCAGATCGGTCTGCGGGTCACGACGTTGGGGCCCAAGGGCGTCGACCTGGTCAGCTCGGACGGCACGTTCATCCACGTCGACGTCGTCCCGGAAAAGCATCAGGCCGACCCGACCGGCATCGGCGACGCATTCCGCGCCGGTTTCCTCACCGGTCGCAGCGCCGGGCTGAGCCTGGAGCGGTCGGCTCAACTGGCGTCGCTGGTCGCCGTTCTCGTATTCGAAGCGCCAGGGCCGCAGGAGTGGAGCTGGGACCGCGAGGAGGCCGTGCAGCGGCTGACGGACGCCTACGGCGACGAGGCGGGCACCGAAATTTCGGAGGCGCTGAGCGCCGGCTGATAGCCGGGGAGGCGCTCGGCGCCGGCAGACGGCCGGGGTTACAGCTGCACGGGGTAGGTCGGCTCGCTGATAGCCGGGGTCACGCTGTGCTCGACGAAGATGGCGTGCCACAGCATGAAGATCAGCACAGTCCACAGTCGCCGGCTGTGATCGCTTACGCCACTTCGGTGTTCGTCGAGCATCCGGGTGACCGCGCTGAGGTCGATCAGCTCGCCCGCCTGTGACATACCGACCATCTCGTAGGCCCAGTCCTGCAGTTCGCCTGCCTGCAGCCAGTGCCGGATAGGCACCGGGAAGCCCAGCTTCGGCCGGTTGAGCACGTGCGCGGGCACAATCGGCTCCAATGCGCGGCGCAGCGCGAACTTCGTGGTGGTCCTGGTGATCTTCTGTTCCAGCGGAAGGCGAGACGCCACCGCGAACACCTCGGGATCCAGGAACGGTACGCGCAGCTCGAGCGAATTGGCCATCGTCATCTTGTCGGCCTTGACCAGGATGTCGCCGCGCAGCCAGGTGAACAGGTCGATGTGCTGCATGCGGGCCACCGGATCCCAGCTCTGCGGATGCGGCGTAAACCGGTGCGGTGACATCGGTGTGGGTCCATTCCGGTCGGAAGCCCGGCAGGACCGCGCGCAGCTGTGCATCGGAAAAGCTGCGCGCGTTGCCGTAGTAGCGCTCCTGCAGCGTGAGCGACCCCCGGTGCAGAAGGCTCTTGCCGCGTACGCCCTCGGGCAACGGCCGTGATGCCCGGCCCAGTGAGCGCCGCACCGGCCGTGGCAGATAGTCAAATGGGCGCAGGGACAACGGTTCCCGGTAGATGGTGTAGCCGCCGAAGAGTTCATCGGCGCCCTCACCCGAGAGCACCACTTTGACATGCTTGCGCGCCTCGCGGGCAATGAAGAACAGCGGTACGAGCGCTGGGTCGGCAACGGGTTCGTCCAGATACCAGACGATTTCGGGCAGCGCCGCGACGAACTCGGCCTGACTGACCACCTTCGTCACGTGCCGTGCGCCGATCGCCTCCGCCGACGCGACGGCGACGTCGACCTCGGAATAGCCCTCGCGTTTGAAGCCGGTGGTGAACGTGATCAGTCGCGGGTTGTGCCGCATGGCCAGCGCCGCGATCGCCGTCGAATCGATACCGCCGGACAGGAATGCGCCCACCGTGACGTCGGCGCGCATGTGCTTGGCCACCGAGTCCTCCAGCACCTCGGTGATCTCTCGGTAGCGCTCGTTTTCGTCGCCTGCCTTGAAGGGGACGGCGGCGAATCGCGGGGTGAAGTACCTCGTCACCTGGGGCGGCTTACCGGGCCGCACGCGGGCGTAGCTACCCGATTCCAGCCTGCGTATACCGCGGTGCAGCGTCTCGGGCTCGGGAACGTACTGCAGCACCGTGTAGTGCTGGGTGGCGCGCTCGTCGATACCGAGGTCGATTCCGACAATCCCGGCGAGATCGAGCAGGCATTTCTTCTCGCTGCCGAACACTGTTCCGCCCGTACCGGTCGCCATGTACAGCGGCTTGATGCCGAATGGGTCGCGGGCGCAGAACAATTCGCCTTCCACCGTGTCCCACAAGGCAAAGGCGAACATGCCCCGCAGCCGGGTCAGCGCGTCGGTGCCCCAGTAGTGATAGGCGGCGACGATCGCCTCGCTGTCCCCGTCGGTGGCGAATACGGCGCCATGCTCGGCGCTCAGCTGCTCGCGCAACTCCAGGTAGTTGTAGATCTCGCCGTTGAACACCAGCACATACCGGTCGGGGGACTCAGGAGGGCCCCAGCGCAGCGGCTGGTGGCTGTGGGCGATATCGATGATCGACAGCCGGTTGAACCCCAGCACCGTGGTTGGCCGTGCGTCGTTGTCCGACCATGTGCCCGGCTCGTCGGGACCACGGTGGCGCATCAGGTGCGACGCGCCCGAAACCGCGGTTACGAGGTCTGCGGACACCTCACCGGACGGGTCGGCAACCAGGGCAAGCAGTCCGCACACCGCGCCAGTATGCCTAATCGTCGAGGTGTGTCGAGACCTGCGTCCTGAGGTGGTCTACGCTGCGTAGTATTCGGCTTTCTGTTCCGACTTCTAGGAGGCGCCGGCGTGACACCTCGCGGTGTGAAGGTGGTGGCGTTATCAGTCCTACTGGGCAGCATGACGGTGCTGCTCAGCGGGTGTAACTGGTCGGAAGTCCTCGGCCTTGGCTGGCCCCGCGGCATCACCCCAGAGGCGCACCTGAACCGCGAGCTGTGGATCGGCTCGGTGATCGCCTCGCTGGTCGTCGGCGTGATCGTGTGGGGACTGATTTTCTGGACCTCGGCGTTTCACCGGCACAAGAAGGGTGACACCGAGTTGCCCCGCCAGTTCGGCTACAACATGCCGCTGGAGCTGGTGCTCACCGTGTTGCCGTTCCTGATCATCTCGGTGCTGTTCTATTTCACCGTCGTGGTGCAGGAGAGGATGCTGCACAAGGAGCCCAACCCCGAGGTCGTCATCGACGTCACCGCGTTCCAGTGGAACTGGAAATTCGGCTATCAGAAGATCAATTACGAAGACGGCACGTTCAGTTATGAGGGCGACGACCCGGCGCGCAAGGAGGCCGTCGCATCCGGGCCCGAAGGCGTGGAGGGCCCGCACGGCGGTGAGTTCGGCGTGATCGCGGGCAAGAACCCCGAAGACCGCAGCTATCTGAACTTCGACAAGGTCGAGACGCTGGGCACCTCTACCGAGATCCCGGTTCTGGTCGTGCCCTCGGGTAAGCGCATCGAGTTCCAGATCGCCTCGGCCGATGTCATCCACGGCTTCTGGGTGCCGGAGTTCCTGTTCAAGCGCGACGTGATGCCGAATCCCGAAGCGAACAACTCCGACAACATCTTCCAGATCAGCGAGATCAACCAGAACGGCGCGTTCGTCGGCCGGTGCACGGAGATGTGCGGCACCTATCACTCGATGATGAACTTCGAGCTGCGTGTGGTTTCGCCCAACGACTTCAAGGCGTACCTGGAACAGCGCATCGACGGTAAGACCAACGCCGAGGCGCTGCAGGCCATCGATCAGGCGCCGCTGGCAGTCACCACGAAGCCGTTCGATACCCGCCGCGGTGAGATGGCGCCACAGCTAACGCAGGCCAGCAAGTAGGGACACCACATGCACATCGAAGCCAGGCTGTTCGAGTTTCTGACCGCGTTCTTCGTCCTCTGCCGCCGTGGTTTACGGCGTGCTGACGGCGATGTTCCAGTACGGCGGCATCGAGTGGGCCGGCACCACCGCGCTGGTCCTGACGGCGGGCCTGACACTGATCACCGGGACGTTCTTCCGGTTCGTCGCCCGGCGCCTGGACACCAGGCCCGAGGACTACGAGGACGCCGAGGTCAGCGATGGCGCCGGCGAGCTCGGCTTTTTCAGCCCCCACAGTTGGTGGCCGATATTCATCGCGCTGTCGGCGTCCGTCACGGCTGTCGGCGTCGCACTCTGGCTCCCGTGGCTGATCGCGGCCGGCGCGTGTTTCGTGCTCACGACGGTGGGTGGCCTGGTGTTCGAGTACTACACCGGAGCCGAGAAGCACTGACGTCCCGCCGGGGCGGATACCGTCGCGGCCAAGGTCACAATCGGGCCACTACTTCGTCCAAAATCCGTGCTGCGAGATTCATCGGGATGGGGTGTTTGGGTAGTGTTGCCGGGGCATGTGTGTCGAGAAGGATAGGCGTAAATGAGCGGGCCGAACCCCCCGGGCAAGGACTTTCCTGACGGGGCCGATCTGCCGGGTCAAGAGCCGGGTGCCGGCGCCGGTAAGCCGGAGAGCAGCGAACCCGACACCTATTCACAGGCATATTCGGCCCCGGAATCAGAGCAGTTCACCAGCGGTCCCTACGTGCCCACCGAATCAGGGCTGTACGACTACGACAGCTACGAACCGAGCCCGCTCGTCGAGACCACCGAACCGCCGCGCTGGCCGTGGGTGGTCGGAGTGGTGGCCATCGTCGCGGCCATCGCGCTGGTCGTCTCCGTTTCGGTTCTGGTGACCCGGACCGATACCGACAACCTCGCGAAACCGGACACCACGTCGACACCTCCGCCGCCACCGCCGGTGCAGGACGAGATCACCACGACGACACCTCCGCCGCCGCCTCCACCTCCGCCACCACCGACAGAGCCGCCCCCGCCGCCCGAGACCGTGACCGTCACGGAGGAGCCGGCCCCGCCGCCCCCGCCGCCGGCAGAGGCGCCCCCGCCGCCGCCACCGGAGACCGCGCCCCCGCCGCCACCGCCCACGACCCGCGCGGGGCCGCGTCAGGTCACGTACTCGGTGACTGGGACGAAGGCGCCGGGGGACATCATCACGGTCACCTACGTCGACGCGTCGGGCCGCAGTCGCACTCAGCGCAACGTCTACATCCCGTGGTCTCTGACCGTGACACCCATCTCGCAGTCCGAGGTGGGATCCGTACAGGCCTCGAGCCTGTTCCTGGTGAGCAGGCTCAACTGCTCGATCACGACCAGCGACGGCACCGTGTTGTCGTCGAACACCAACAACTCCGCGCAGACGGCCTGCTGATGTCCTACGCAAGCGACCCCGCGGTGGGCCTGCGCGTGCGCGCGGGACTGCATCCCGGCGAGTTCGATCGCACCGACCGAATACTGCTGGGCGCCTGCGCGGCGATCTGGCTCGTGGCGCTGGGAACTGCGGTCGCGGCCACCGTCGCCCTCGTCGATCTGGGAAGCGCTCACCAGGAACCGTCGGGCGATTCTCGCACGCCGTGGCTGCTGTACACCGTCATTGCGATCTCGGCCGCGGTGATCATCGGCGCAGTGCCGCTTCTGATTCGGGCTCGCCGCGATGCGATGTCCGACGCCGAACCGCCCGCCCGAACCCCACCGGGACAGCCGCTGGGGCGGCGGCAGGAAACAGCTCACGGTGATGCCGCGCAGACCGAAAAACTGCGGATTTCGGGGACGACAGCGGGCCGGATCCACGCCGGTCCGGGCTATGCGGCAGCAGTCACGCACAGCACATCGCTGCCCGCCCCGCTCGTGGCTGCCATCGACCAGGTATGGCTGCGGTGCGCGGTCTTGATCGCGTGTGCGATCGGTATCGCCATGGTGGCGATAGGCGTGGCGACCTACCTGATGGCCGTCGAGAGCGACGGGGCGGCATGGGTCTTCTTCGTGCTGAGCGGCCTCGTCACGCTGGCGATGCCTGCGATTCCGTGGTTCTACCTGCGTGAGTTACGCGCCCTGCTGGAAGACCAGGGCGCATAACCCGGTCTACCAACCAATCCGGTTTGTGAAATCCACGTTCTGCAGGAGAAGTTCGAGGTAGACGTCTGCAAAACGTGGATCTCGTCGGCCGACCGGCCACCTGCGTCAGCCTTCGGCGGCCAATTGACCGCAGGCAGCCACGAGCTCACGGCCGCGGGTGTCACGCACTGTGCACGACACTTCCCGCTTGCTAGTGATGCCCGTTCGACCCGTTCGACGACCCGTTCGAACCGTTCGACGAGCCGTTGCCGTCCTGGTGTTCGCGCAGCGCGGTGAGCGCCTTGCGTTCCGCGGAGTGCGCCGCCTCGACGAGCGCCTCGTTCTCCGAGACCGGATCGGCGGTGAGGAAGCTGCCGCTGCCGGGAGCGCCGGCAAAGCCGAGCTTGTTCATCCGCTTCGGAACCGCTGCACCCTGGTACTCCAACGGAAGCGGGTGACCGTGATCGTCGACCGGGCCGAGTGGCTGGTGCAGTTCGATGTATGCCCCGTGCGGCAGCCGCTTGATGATGCCGGTCTCGATGCCGTGCTCGAGTACCGCGCGGTCACTGCGCTGCAGTCCGACGGCCCACCGGTACGCGATGTAGTAGACGATCGCAGGCACGACGACCATGCCGATACGCCCGATCCACGTCGTCGCATTCAGTGAGATGTGGAATTTCAGGGCGATGACGTCGTTCATCGCGGACAGCGTCAGCACCATGTAGAGAGCGATCGCCATCGAGCCGATTGCGGTGCGCACCGGTGCATCTCGGGGACGCTGCAGCAGATTGTGGTGCGCCTTGTCGCCGGTGAACTTCTTTTCGAGGAACGGCCACGCGGGCAGCAGCATGAAGACCACGCCCATGAGTCAGCGCCACCCACACCGGCGCAGGCACGGTATGGCCGAGGAAGTACAACTCCCATGCCGGGAAGATACGTGCCAGGCCTTCGGTCCACATCATGTAGAAGTCCGGCTGACTGCCGGCCGACACGTGTGATGGTTTGTACGGTCCCAGTTGCCATATCGGGTTGATCTGTAGCAAGCCGCCCATCAGGCCGAGGATGCCGACGGTCATCGCGAAGAACGCACCGGACTTGACCGCGAACACCGGCATGACCCGCACACCTACGACGTTCGTCTCGGTCCGCCCAGGGCCGGGGAACTGGGTGTGCTTCTGGAACCACACAAATGCGAGGTGAAGCCCGATGAGCGCCAGGATGATTCCCGGGATCAACAGGATATGCAGCGAATACATTCGAGGAAGCCAGTAGCCGTCCTGCGAGCACTGGTATCCGACGCCGCCGCACGGGAAGTCACCGCCGAACAGCGCCCAGTGCAGCCATGTGCCGATCACCGGCATGCCGAGGGTGATGGAGCTCAGCGCCGCCCGCAGCCCGATGCCCGAGAGCAGGTCGTCGGGCAGCGAGTAACCGAAGTATCCCTCGAACATCGCCAGGATCAGAAGCAGCGAGCCGATGATCCAGTTGGCCTCGCGTGGACGGCGGAACGCGCCGGTGAAGAAGATGCGGGCGAGGTGCACCATGATCGACGCGGCGAACAACAACGCCGCCCAGTGGTGGACCTGGCGGACGAACAGGCCGCCGCGCACCTCGAAGCTGATGTCGAGGGTCGATGCGTAGGCCTTGGACATCTCGATACCGCGAAGCGGTTGGTACACACCGTCGTAGATGATTTCGGCCATTGACGGATCGAAGAACAGGGCCAGATACACCCCGGTGAGCAACAGCACGATGAAGCTGTACATCGCGATCTCACCGAGCAGGAACGACCAGTGGGTCGGGAATACCTTGTTCAGCTGCCGGCGTACGGCCGCTGACGGGTGGTACCGCGTATCGATTGCTTCGCCCTGGCCGGCTGCGATCTCGGCCATGCTGGGCGGTTTAGGCAGTTTCGGACTCAATTTGTTTGCTCCCAGAATGCCGGACCGACGGGTTGGATGAAGTCGCCGTTGGCGACCAGGTATCCGTCCTGATCAATCGTGATGGGCAACTGCGCCAGCGCGCGCGCAGCCGGGCCGAATATGGGTTTGGCAAAGTGCAACGCGTCGAACTGCGACTGGTGGCACGGGCAGAGGATGCGATAGGTCTGCTGCTCGTAAAGCGAACAGGGGCAGCCCAAGTGCGAGCACACCTTGGTGAACGCGAACAGATCGCCGAAGTTGAAGCTCTCTTGGTTCTTGCGCTTGACGACCCTCGACAGGTCGGTGGGCTTGATGCGGATCAGCATGACGGGGTTGCGCACGCCCATGGTGATCTCGGAAAGCCTGTGGTGTGACTCGACGGTCGTACCGTCGCCATCGGATTCGCGCCACGGGAAGACGGTCTCCATGCCGCCGGCATCGATGTCCTCGGGGCGCATCTTGGCGTAGGTTCCGTTGCCGGTCGCGCGGGCAGCGTAGATGGTCTCGCCGGCGAAGCGCGGAGTCCAGCCGGATGTCCACAGCACGGCCTTCTTACCCTCGGCGGTCTGCACCACCGGCTTCCACGGATTCTTGATCAGACCACCGGCGAACGCCACCAGCGTGCCGAGACCGAATGCGCCGAGTCCCACGCCGAGCGACAGGCCAACCAGCTTGCGCCGCTTGATGGTTGATGATTCCAGCGCGTCGGAGAGGTTGGCCACCACCGTCTTTCGCTGGAGTTCGGGGGAGGCCCCGTCGTGGCGCTCCTGTATCGAGATCTCCTCGGGGATGAACTTCTTCTGATACAGCACGGCGCCGATGCCGATGGCCAGGATCGACAACCCGAACGTCAACCCGTACATCGGTGTGGCGAGGTCGTACCAGAGATGGTCGGGGGCGTTGCCGCCCTTGTACTCCCACGGCCAGAACAGGAAGACGATCAGCAGCGCCATCCCCGAAACGCCGCCCAGCATCAGCCACAGCGCCACCAGGCGTTCAGCGCGCTTCTCGGCTTTGGTGCCGGGTACCGGCCAGCGCTCGTCCTTGTAGACGATCTCGACGCCGTCCATCTTGCCGCCGAGTTCCAGCAGTTCCTCACGCGACATCGCGGCGAGCTCGGCGTCGGTCGGCTGACCGGGTGCGCCCTGCTGTCCTGGGGTGTCGGTTCCCTTGACGGTGCCGTCGCTGCCGTCGCTCATGCTCGCGCTCCGATCCACAGGGCCACGATGACGACGGCCACTATGCCGATAATCCAGATCGCCATGCCCTCGGCCGTCGGGCCGAAGCCGCCGAGGCCGTATCCGCCGGGGTCGGGTGCCGTGGTGGCCATCCGGACGTAGGCGACGATGTCCCGCTTCTCCTCCGGCGAGAGCTGCCGGTCGGAGAACTTGGGCATGTTCTGCGGACCGGTCAGCATCGCCGTGTAGATCTGCGCCGGATCGGCGCCGGACAGCTCGGGTGCGTACTTGCCGGACGACAGCGCCCCGCCCTTGCCGGTGAAGTTGTGGCACGACGAGCAGTTCAGCCGGAACAGATCGCCACCACGTGCGACGTCGTTGCCCAGCAGCGATTCGGACGCGATGGCGCCGTTCTCGTCGCGCGGGACGACCGGACCGCCGCCGTTGGCCTGCACATATGCGCCGAGTGCGTCGATCTGCGCCTCGTCGAACTGCGGGGGCTTCTGCGGCGCCTGGGCCTCACCGCGCATGGCGGGCATGCGGCCGGTGGACACCTGGAAGTAGACGGCGGCCTCGCCGACGCCGAGGAGGCTGGGTCCGCGGTCCGCGACGCCCTGCAGGTTCGCCCCGTGGCAGGTGACGCACGAGGTCTCGAACAGTTCCTTGCCGGTGCGCAACAGCGCCGACTGCGATTCGTCGGCGACGGCCACCTGGGGGTTCGGGGTCAGCGTGACCGCCAGGCCACCGGCGAAACCGAGTCCGACGAGCAGGAGCATCGCCGCTGACAGGCGGCGGCGCAGCCGACGGCGCTTCACTGTCGCCGGCTTCGGTGTTCCGGTGGCCTTCTCGGTCATCGAACCCCTTCTCTTCGGACGCATCGGCAAGCCGATCATCGGACGAAGTAAATGACGGCGAACAGGGCGATCCACACGATGTCGACGAAGTGCCAGTAGTACGAGACGACGATCGCGGCGGTGGCCTGAGCAGGGGTGAACTTGCTCATCGTGGTGCGGGCCAGCAGGAAGATGAAGGCGACCAGTCCGCCGATGACGTGCAGGCCGTGGAATCCGGTGGCCAGGTAGAAGACCGAGCCGTACGCGCTGCTGGCCAGCGTGGTCCCGTGCTCGACGAGGTGGATGTACTCGTAGCCCTGGCCGAGAACGAAGAACAGGCCCATCAGGAAGGTGATGACATACCAGCGCCGCAGCCCGAACACGTCGCCGCGCTCGGCGGCGAACACACCCATCTGGCAGGTGAACGACGAGGCGATCAGCACCATGGTGACCGGGACCGCCTGGACCAGATTCAGTTCGGTGGGCTCCGGAGGCCAGTTGCCGCCGGCCTGCGAGCGCGCGGTGAAGTACATCGCAAAGAGTCCGGCAAAGAACATCAGCTCGCTGGAGAGCCATACGATCGTGCCGACACTGACCATGTTCGGCCGGTTCAGGGAATGAACTCGCGACGTGATAGCGGTCCCCGAGGTGCCTACAGCGCTCGTCACAGGAGCAAGTATGACGCTTTGTAGTTGTCGAACTCCACCCGGGTGAGTAATTCGTCATAATCAGCGCGTGACTTCAGGTGACTCCCCGACGTGGCCTCAGATCCTCGGCCGCCTTACCACAGGTCAGGCGCTTGCTCCGGGACAGGCCGGCTGGGCGATGGACCAGATCATGACCGGCACGGCGACTCCGGCTCAGATCGCCGCGTTCGGCGTGTCGATGAGGATGAAGCGCCCGACCCCCGCCGAAGTGACCGAGCTGGCCGACATGATGCTCAAACATGCACGGCGGGTGCCGACCGAGACGATCGGCAACGAGACCGTCGACGTGGTCGGTACCGGTGGTGACGGAGCGAACACGGTGAACCTGTCCACGATGGCCGCGATCGTGGTGGCCGCCGCCGGGGTGCCCGTCGTCAAGCACGGCAACAGGGCCGCGTCGTCGCTGTCGGGCGGTGCCGACACGCTCGAGGCGCTTGGGGTGCGTATCGACCTGAGTCCCGACGATGTCGCGCGCAGCGTTGCCGAGGTCGGCATCGGGTTCTGTTTCGCGCCTCAGTTCCATCCGTCGTATCGGCATGCGGGCGCCGTGCGTCGCGAGATCGGGGTGCCGACGGTATTCAATCTGCTTGGCCCACTGACGAATCCGGCTTCCCCGCGGGCCGGTCTGATCGGGTGTGCCTGGGCCGACCTGGCCGAGGTGATGGCCGGCGTGTTCGCCGCCCGCGGGTCCAGTGTCCTGGTCGTGCACGGCGACGACGGCCTCGACGAACTGACCACCACCACGACGAGCACCATTTGGCGTGTCCAGGCCGGCACCGTCGAGCGGCTGACGTTCGACCCCGCGGCCTTCGGGTTCGCCCGCGCCGAACTGTCGGAGTTGGTGGGTGGTGACGCCGGCGCGAACGCCGCGTCGGTGCGAGCGGTGCTCGGCGGCGAAAAAGGACCGGTGCGCGACGCGGTCGTGCTCAATGCGGCAGGCGCCATGGTGGCCCATGCCGGGCTAGCCAGCGACGCCAAGTGGGTTCCTGCGTGGGAGTCGGGTCTGGCCAGGGCGGCCGAGACCATCGACTCCGGCGCCGCCGAAAAGCTGCTCGCGCGTTGGGTGAGGTTCAGTCAAAAGCTCTGAGCCAGAGCTGGTTTCGGCGAGTTGCTCGGCCGCGACCCGAGCCGACCGCGCTGACGCGGCCCAGTCCGCGAACCGTCCCGCGGAACCTGCCGGTGAGGCGTAACCGGATTCCGCGCGCACGATCCGCGCCCCCGGCTGGGCGAGCCAACGTGCGATGAGTGCGGTTTCCTCGACGAGCGCGCCACCGAGAGGCGCCTGACTGGGCAGAATCGCTTGTGCGCCGGCACATAGCGCATCGACAACCGGCATGGGAGGAACGCCGCGGCGCGCATTTCCCGCGGCCGCCAGCTGCCCGTGGCGGATGACCGCCAGGTGCCAGCCGCCCGCGCCGTCCGGACGGGCCGCCACCATCTCGTCGACGCCGGACAGTGCGCGCAACCTCTGGCCGCGCCAGAGCACGTCGATGCAGACGGTCGCGTGATCGCGCAGCCGCGCCGCGGTTTCGTAGCGGGCGCGGCCCGCCAGATCGGTGATCTGCGAAAGCATATCGGCGAGTGCCTGGCTGTCGGCACCTTCGATCAGGGCCCTGGCACGCAGTGGCGCCCTTGCGTATTCGGCGGCGTTGATGTCGCGTGGCGCGGGGCATGGTGACACTTCGCGTTCGGGACACCGCGGGCCGTGGAACGCGGAGCGGCCCAACCGTGCCGCGCATGTCCGCACGCCGGTGAACCGGGCCAGCAGTGCGGCGGTCTGCACGGCGTCGGCCCGGGAGCGAAACGGGCCGACCGCGCAATCGAAATCGTGTCGACGCACCACTGTGCCTGATTGTCCCCCTGCCCCTCGGGCGGGCGGTGCCCCCAGTGCTCGCACCGCGGCGAAGCGCGGAAACGCCTCGTCGGTCAACACCGCCCACCACCACCGGTGCGGAAATTTCGAACGGCGGTTGTAGGGCGGCGCGTGGGCGGCGAGCAGCCGAAGCTCGCGTACGCCCGCCTCGAGGTCATGCGCACACTCGACGTGGTCGACCGCGGTGGCCAGCGACGCCATCTCTTTGATGCGGGTGCGCGGGTCTGCGCCGTTGAAGTACTGGCCGACCCGGCGGCGCAGATCGACGGCCGTCCCCACGTAGAGCACTGCCCCTTGCGGGGACCCCTCCGACGCGGGTCCGCGAAACAGGTAGACACCGGGCCGGTGCGGTAATGGCGCGGCGAGATGCCGGTTGCGGCGCTGCGCCGGCGTGACGTCGGGCAGATACGACCGCAGCTCTGTGTAGGTGTGAATGCCCTGGTTGCCGACGCGCTCGATGAGTCCGTGCAGCACGTCGACGGTGGCGCGGGCGTCGTCGAGGGCGCGGTGCGTCGGGGTGGTCGATGCGCCGAACAGCCGGGCCAGTGCCGACAGTCGCACGCTGGGCGCCTCGTCCCGGGTGAGCACCCGGCGTGCCAGGCGCACCGTGCACAGCACGGCCGGGCGCGGCCACACGATGTGCGCGCGTTCGGCGGCCGCACGCAGAAATCCGATATCGAAACCGGCGTTGTGGGCGACCAGCACCGCGCCGCGGGAAAACTCGAGAAACGACGGGAGTACCGAGTCGATTGTCGGCGCATCGCACACCATCGCGGTGGTGATCCCGGTCAGGGAGACGATCTGCGGCGGAATGCTGCGTCCCGGATCCACCAAAGTGGCCAGCTCGCCGAGGATCACGCCGCCGCGCACCTTGACAGCGCCGATCTCGGTGATGGCGTCGTGGTTCTCGCCGCTCGGGCGTCCGCCCGTGGTCTCCAGGTCCACGACGACGAAGGTGGTCTCCCGCAATGTGACGGAATCCATGTCGAAAGCCAGTTGCTCGATGTCCGCGAAGCTGAGCTGGCCCATGCGCTGACGGTAGGGAACCGGACCGACAAACACCGGCAGGCGCCGGGTTGCCACGCCGCAGGAGGAGAAAGTTGGTTGTCGGTGCCCCTCGATACCGTGCGGGCAACACCAAGCAGGAGGACTGCGGAATGACACACGACGAGCGGCCCGACACGGGCACGGTCACCATCGACTGCGACGACTGCGCGGTGCGGGGCCCCGGCTGCCAGGATTGCGTCGTCAGCGTGCTGCTCGGCATTCCCGAGACATTGCTCGACGACGAACGTCGGGCGCTGGAGGTGCTCGCTGACGTGGGATTGGCGCCCCGGCTCCGGCTCGTTCCGATCCACCGCGGCAATAACTCCGGTGTTGCGTGATGACACCCGTTGGCGGGGGCCGTGTTTAGTAACTTCGGGTCCGGCTGTTAAATTTGCGGCTTCAGTTGGACAAGGGCGTTGCCGTTTCGTAACCTATCCGAGACCTAAAAGTAGTTCGACACGGCTTCGTTACGGCACTTGAAGGACAAATCTTGAGGTTCGACCGCGCGCATTGGTTCTCCCGTGTCCTTAAGGCGACCCACGATCGGTGCGATAGCTGCAGTCGCGCTGTTCGGAGGAATTCTCGCTTCGGGTGTGCAGGCCGATCCGGCCGACGACGCGCTGGCGAAGCTCAACGAATTGTCGCGGCAGGCCGAGCAGACCACCGAGGCCATGCATTCCGCCCAGCTGGATCTGGACAACAAGCTGGCAGCTCAAGAGGCTGCGGAAGCCAAGCACGCGGCCGACGCCGGTGCGCTCGACTCCGCCAAGACGAAACTGGCGACCTTCCAGACTCAGGTCGACAACATCGCCGCCTCGCAATACATGGGCGGCCGGCCGGACGGCCTCAACGCGTTGCTGACGGCCTCGTCGCCGCAGGGACTCATCGACCAGATGTCGGTGCAGCGGGTGATGGCGACCCAGATTTCGGCACAGATGAAGAGCTTCCGTGAGGCCGGCGTCCAGGCATCTGCTGCCGAAGAAGTGTCGGCAAAGTCCGCCGCCGAGGCGAAAACCGCCGCCGAGCAGGCTGCCGCGGTGCGCGCCGACCTCCAGTCCAAGCAGAGCAAACTTCAGGTGGAGATCGCGGTCGTCAAGTCGCAGTTCGAGGCGCTCACTCCTCATCAGCGCGAGGCGCTCGCCGCGATGCCGCCCGCGCCCCCGATTCCCGGGCCGCCCCCGCCTCCGGCACCCCTGCCGCCGCCGAATGAGCCCGCGATTCTCGCCGCGGCGCCTCCCGGCGTCGGTCAGCCGCCCCCGCCTCCGGGCGCGATCCCGCCGGGTGACATGGGACCGGCACTCGGCGGCCACGGCACCACCGTGATCCAGGCCGCGCTGAGCCGCATCGGATCGCCGTACACATGGGGTGGGTCGGGCCCGAACGCGTTCGACTGCTCCGGACTGGTGATGTGGGCGTTCCAGCAGGCCGGCATCTCGCTACCGCATTCCAGCCAGGCCCTGGCCAGCGGGGGAGCACCGGTGTCGCAGGACCAGATGCAGCCCGGCGATGTGGTCAATTACTACTCAGACGCATCGCACTCCGCGATCTACATCGGCAACGGAATGATGGTGCACGCGTCAACCTACGGCACGCCGGTGCGCGTCGCCCCGGTGAACAACGCGCCGATCTACAACATCCGCCGCTACTGACCGTCGACGGACCGCGCTCGCGCACCGCAGAACGCCTCTCACACGCGAAGGGTAGAACCACTCTCGCCGCGCTTCTGATCGCCGAACTGGTCTGCGCACTGTTTGTCGTTGGCAGCACCGGATCCGCGCCAGTCGGTCCGCCGATCGCCACGCCGGCGTCGCTGACGACGCCCACGTCGATCTCGAACTCGCAGACCCTGAAGGACGGCCGCACGGTGCGACTGGTCGGTCTGGGTGAGCACACGGCGCCGCTGCTGCGCCGAATCGCCGCACAACTCGACGGTGCGGCCGACGCCGTCACTTCGTTCTGGGGTCCTGACTGGCCGCGTGAGATCGTCGTCGTGGCTGCAGGTACCGATGCGCAGTTCACCGCCGTGGGCGGAGGCGATTCCCACACCGCGGCCACCACCACGGGCGAGCGAATCATGTTCGCCCCCGGCGCCGCGAACATGGACGATGTTTCGCTACGAATCGTGTTGCGCCACGAGCTTTTCCACTACGCGGCGCGCGCCGACACCGCAGCCGACGCGCCACATTGGCTCACCGAGGGCGTTGCTGACTTCGTCGCCCGCCCGCAGGCGCCCATACCTGCGAACGCGGCCGTGCTGACACAGCGGGGCTTGCCCACCGACGCCGAACTGAGCGGACCGCAACGCTCGCTGGCCTACGACCGCGCCTGGTGGTTCACCCGGTTCGTGGCCGAGGAGTACGGCACCGCGGCCCTTCGGGCGCTCTACGTCCGGGCCTGCGGACACGGTCACCGGAACCTGGCCGCCGCGACGCAGGACACCCTGGGAACCGACCTTGCCGGGGCGCTGACCGCATGGCGGCAGTGGGCGGACGGATAGCCTGGCGGGCGATGACTCGAGTCCTGCTGGTTACCAACGATTTTCCGCCCCGCCGCGGCGGCATTCAGTCATACCTGCAGGAACTGGTGGACCATCTGGTCGCCGCGGGCGCCCACACGCTGACGGTGTACGCCCCCAAGTGGAAGGGGTCCGACGAGTTCGATCGGACCGCCGCCTACGAGGTGGTGCGGCATCCCGGCACGTTGATGCTGCCCGAGCCGTCGGTGGCGGGGCGGATGCGGCGACTTGTCGAGCGCCACAACGCCGACACGGTCTGGTTCGGGGCGGCCGCACCGCTGGCACTGATGGCGCCGCTCGCTCGTGACGCGGGTGCCGCCCGGGTGATCGCGAGCACGCACGGCCACGAGGTCGGCTGGTCGATGCTGCCGCTTGCCCGGACGGCGTTGCGGCGCATCGGTTCCGGGACCGACGCGGTGACGTACGTCAGCAGCTACACCCGTCGGCGGTTCGCTTCGGCGTTCGGCCCGCGCGCAGCGCTCGAGCATCTGCCTGCCGGCGTGGACACCGAGCGGTTCGCCCCAGACGAGATCGCGCGCGCCGAGATGCGTGCCCGCTACCGGTTGGGGAATCGTCCCGTCGTGGTCTGCGTATCGCGCCTGGTGCCGCGCAAGGGGCAGGACATGTTGATCCGCGCGTTGCCCGCGATCCGGCAACGCGTGCCCGGCGCCGCACTGGTGATCGTCGGCGGCGGTCCCCACGGTCAGTCCCTGCGGCGGCTGGCGCACAACTTCGGGGTCTCCGAACACGTGGTGTTCACCGATGGGGTGCCGGGCGACCAACTGCCGGCCCACCACGCGATGGCCGACGTATTCGCGATGCCATGCCGCACCAGAGGTGCGGGCCTCGACGTCGAAGGGCTGGGCATCGTCTACCTGGAGGCATCGGCCTCTGGAGTGCCGGTGGTGGCAGGCCGCTCGGGCGGGGCACCGGAAACCGTTCTCGACGACCAGACAGGGCTGGTGGTCGACGGCTGGGACGTCGGAGCCATTACGGAGACCGTCAGCGACCTGCTCGCCGATCCCGACCGGGCGGCACGAATGGGCGAGGCGGGGCGGCGCTGGGTGGTCGACAACTGGCAATGGAAGGCGCAAGCCGCCCGGTTGGCCGACCTGCTCTAATCCTTGGCGTAGAGGCCCTCGATATCGGCGGCGAACTTCTCGGCCACCACCTTGCGCTTGACCTTCATCGTCGGTGTCAGTTCGCCCGTGTCCTCGGTGAAATCGACCGGCAGGATTCGAAACTTGCGGATCGCTTCGGCCTTGGACACCGCTTCGTTGGCGTGTTTGACGGCCAGATCGATCTCGGCGACCAGATCGGGGTCGACGGCAAGGTCGCCCACCGACGCGTCGGCGTTCTTCTGATTGCGTTCCTTCCAGCCGCCGAACGCCTCGGGGTCGATCGTGATCAGCGCCGCGATGAACGGTTTGGCGTCGCCGACGGCCATCGCCTGACTGATCAGCGGGTGGGCGCGCAGCCGGTCTTCGAGGATCGCGGGCGCGACGTTCTTGCCGCCCGCGGTGACGATGATCTCCTTCTTGCGGCCGATGATGGTCAGGAAGCCGTCGTCGTCGATGGCGCCCAGATCGCCCGTGTGAAACCAGCCGTCGGAGAACACCGCGTTGGTCTCGGCCTCGTTGCCCCAATAGCCGCTGAACACCACGCCACCCTTGACCAGCAATTCGCCATCTTCGCCCAACTTCATGCTGTTGCCGGGCAGAAGCTTGCCGACCGAACCCACGCGCAGGTCGCTGACCCGGTTCACCGTTATCGCCGCACTGGTCTCGGTGAGTCCGTAACCCTCGTAGATGGACAGCCCCGCACCGCGGTAGAAGTGGCCGAGGCGCGCGCCCAGCGGGGCCCCGCCGGAGATCGCCGCGTGGCAGTCGCCGCCGAGTGCGGCCCGCAGCTTGCCGTAGACGAGCTTGTCGAACAGCGCGTGCTTTCCCCTGAGGACGAGCCCGGGGCCGCCGCTGTCCTGTGCCTGGCTCCATTCGATCGCCGTCTCTGCGGCGGCCGCGAAAATCTTGCCCTTGCCGCCGCTTTCGGCGTTCTGTTCGGCGGTGTTGTACACCTTCTCGAACACCCGCGGCACCGACACCACCAACGTCGGCTTGAACACGGCGAACGTGGGAACGAGGTTCTTGATATCGCTGGTGAACCCCAGCGTGACCTTGTTGGTGAACGCTGCGACGGTGATCGCGCGGGCCAGCACGTGCGCGAGCGGCAAGAACACCAGCATCCGTTCGCCCTTGGCGAGCTGTGACGGGAAGCAGTCCTTGGCGCCGCGGATCTCGTAGAGCAGATTGGAATGGGTGAGCTGGCAGCCCTTGGGCCTGCCGGTGGTGCCCGACGTGTAAATGAGCGTCGCCGGGTCGGCGGACTTCAGGCCGGCCAGCCGGTCGTCGAGTTGCTCTGGCGTCGACGGCCTTGCCCGCGTCGGTGAGCGCCTCCAGCGCCGGTGTGCTCGAACCGTCGATCGGCAGCACTTTGCGCAGCGTGGGCAACTCGCCCGCGAAGTGCTCGATGTTGTCGGCGTGCGCGTCGGATTCGGCGAAGATCAGCACCGCACCGGAATCCTGGAGCACGAACTTCACCTGTTCGGCGGAGCTGGTCTCATAGATCGGCACAGTGACAGCGCCCGCGGCCAGGATGGCGAAGTCCAGGATCGGCCATTCGTAGCGGGTCGCCGACAACACGGCGACGCGATCACCGGGCGCCACCCCCTCGGCAATGAGCCCCAGCGCCGCCGCGCGGATCTGCTCTGCGGCCTGCTTGCACGTGACATCCGTCCAGACGCCGTCGACCAGGCGCTGCAAGATCACATGGTCGGGATCGTCGCGTTCGTGGCTGAAAACGCAGCTGACGACGTTGTCGTGCTCGCCAACGGAGAACGAGGCGGGGACATTGAACTCGCGCACGATCATGGCCTCTCGACTAGCGGCTTTGCCGCTCACCAGCGTAGTCGGCCACCTTGGACCGGCGGTCCGGGCGCATATGTGAAGCTGTTGAACCATGCACAGCATCCAGATCGCGGACGAGACATTCGTCGCCGCCGACCCCGTCGAGGTGGGTATGGCGGTTGGCGATCCCGCTAACTGGCGGCGCTGGTGGCCCGATCTGCGACTGACCGTTGTCGAGGACCGCGGTGAGGCCGGGCATCGGTGGACAGTGACCGGTTCGCTCACCGGAACCATGGAGGTGTGGCTGCAACCCGCCCTCGACGGCGTGATCCTGCACTACTTCGTTCATGCTGAACCGTCCGGCGTGGCAGCCTGGCAGTTGGCCAAGATGAACCTTGCCAAGATGAACCATCAGCGCCGGGTCGCGGGCAAAGAAATGGCGTTCGAACTGAAGCGGCGCCTCGAGGCGACACGACCGGTGGGGGTTTCCCGGCTGGCGTGAGACGTGGGCTCAAGACAGCGCAGCGGGGTAGATTTCTGCCATCGGCAGATAGACGGGGAAGAGGGAAGTGGCGGACAAGACGGCGCAGACCATCTACATAGATGCCGACCCATCGACGGTAATGGGTGTCATCGCCGACATCGCGTCTTATCCGGAGTGGGTCAACGAATACAAGGCCTGTGAGGTCCTCGAGGCGGGCCCGCAAGGATATCCGAAGACGGCGCGCCTGGTGCTGGATGCCGCGGTGCTCAAGGACACCATGGTGCTGGCATACGACTGGAAGCAGGTCGACCGCGGATCGGTGGAGTGGACGTTGGTGTCCAGCTCGCTGCTGAGGGCGCTCGATGGTGCATATCGGTTGTCGCCCAAGGGGTCCGGAACAGATGTCACATATGAACTGTCGGTCGATCTGATCATTCCGATGATCGGACTGCTGAAACGCAAGGCTGAACGGCGCCTCACGGATACGGCGTTGAAGGACCTCAAGAAACGAGCCGAGGCTGAGTGATCTCCATGATCTCCCACCGCCCCGGCGCGGTGTGAATCCGGGTCCGCCCACGGCCCGGATCAGTCTCTTCGTCGGTAAGGGCGGTGTCGGAAAGTCGACGTTGGCTACCGCCACCGCCGTGCGCGACGCGCGCGTGGGCATGCGGGTGCTGATCGTGTCGACGGACCAGGCGCACTCGATCGGCGATGTGCTCGGCACGCCGATCACCCCGACCGGGCGTCGTGAACCCACCCGGGTTTTCGCCGAGCTCGATGGTGGGCAGGACGCCGGTGGAGGCTTTCTCGATGCACTGGCGCTGGACACGCTGGCGCTTCTGGAGACCCACTGGCGCGAAATCGCCGGTCTGCTCGCAGGCAAGTTTCCCGAATCTGATCTGGGAAACGTTGCTCCGGAGGAACTTTCGGCGCTGCCAGGCATTCAGGAAGTGCTGGGGCTGCACGAAGTCGGCGAACTGGCGACCTCGGGCGAGTGGGACCACGTCGTCGTGGACTGCGCATCGACCGCCGACGCCTTGCGCATGCTCACACTGCCCGCGACGTTCGCGCTGTATCTGGAGCGGGCCTGGCCGCGGCATCGCCGACTGTCCGGCGCCGACGATGCGCGCTCCGTGGCGGTCGTCGGACTCGCTCGAACGCATCGCCGCGGGTACGGAGCGGCTGAGCGTGCTGCTCACCGACGGGTCCGTCCTGAGCGCGCATCTGGTGATGACCGCCGAGCGGGTGGTCTCCGCCGAGGCGGCGCGCACACTGGGTTCGCTGGCGTTGATGGGGGTTCGGGTCGACGAGTTGATCGTCAACCAGATTCTGGTGCAAGACGATTCGTTTGAATATC
Source organism: uncultured Actinomycetota bacterium (assembly GCA_963843135.1). Classification (GTDB taxonomy): domain Bacteria; phylum Actinomycetota; class Actinomycetes; order Mycobacteriales; family Mycobacteriaceae; genus Mycobacterium. The sequence goes on along the minus strand of CAWJJA010000005.1, from coordinate 185,732 downwards.
GCAATCTGCCCGAACATCCGGCATTCGACTGGTACGCGGAGCGGATCTCCGAGCAGCAGGCCGTTCTCGACGAGCTCGACACCCTGATCGGTGACGTGCAGCTCGTGTTGGTGCCACACCTCGCGGGCGAGCCGATAGGCGCCAAAGCGCTTGGTGAGCTGCTTGACGCCGCACGCAGGCGCGACGGATCACCACCCCCGGGACCGCTGAGACCAGTGGTCGACAGGGAATCCGGAACCGGTCTGGAAGCCGTCTACCGAATGCGGCTAGAGTTGCCACACGTCGATTCCTCCGCCCTTTCGCTCGGACGGGTCGATGATGACTTGATCATCGGTGCCGGCGGAATGCGGCGCCGTGTTCGGCTGGCTTCTGTGCTGCGCCGCTGCATTGTGATCGACGCGCAGCTGCGATCCAGCGAGCTGACAGTGCGGTTCCGACCAAATCCGGAGGTGTGGCCAAAGTGAGTGGCGAACACCCCGATATCGGCCCGGAGCTTCGGCAGTTGGCGCAGACCATCCTGGACCGCCTGGACCCCGCGCTGCGACTGGCCGCGGCGCGCGCGGCGGCCAGCGGTGCCGGTCCGAGCAAATGCCAGCAGGTGTGGTGTCCGGTGTGCGCCCTTGCGGCGTTGGCGTCGGGTGAACAGCATCCGCTGCTGACGGTCGTTGCTGATCACAGCGTCGCGCTGCTGGGAGTCGTGCGGGCACTGATAGAAAACGCAGAGCAGTCAGCCGATACCGCGCAGCCCGGTGGTGCACCGCCACCGCCTTCGTCCGATCAGGCGCCGCCACCGCCGGAACCGCCCGGCGGCGATGAACCCCCGCCGCCGGGGCCTGGTCGGTATCAGCACATTCCGGTAACGGTCGAGGAGTAGCCGAATTCAATCTCGGCACCGTCGAGGCCGTGTTGTGGTCGCATCCGGGGTGCGTGGGTACAGTTGTCGCAGAACACCGCGGTGTGTTCGATCATCAGGAGGGCCCATGTGGTATTGGCTGTTCAAGTACATCTTCATGGGTCCATTGCTGACGCTGCTGGGCCGGCCGAAAGTTGAAGGGCTGGACTATATTCCGCGCTCGGGCCCGATGATCTTGGCCAGCAATCACCTCGCCGTCGCGGACAGCTTCTACAAGCCTCTGGTGGTCCGCCGGAGGATCACCTTCCTCGCCAAGGCCGAGTACTTCACCGGAACCGGGATCAAAGGCTGGTTCCAGCGGTGGTTCTACACCGCCGCGGGACAGGTGCCGATCGATCGCTCCGATGCCGACAGTGCGCAGGCCGCGTTGACCACAGCCGCCCGCGTCCTGGGTGAGGGCAAGCTGCTCGGCATGTACCCGGAGGGCACCCGATCGCCGGACGGGCGGCTCTACAAGGGCAAGACGGGGCTGGCGCGACTGGCGCTGGAGACGGGCGTTCCGGTGATTCCGGTCGCGATGATCGGAACCGACGTCGTCAATCCGCCCGGCAAGAAGGGGTGGCGATTCGGCCGCGTGACGGTGAAGTTCGGCAAGCCGATGGACTTCAGCCGGTTCGAGGGCCTGGCAGGCAACAGGTTCATCGAACGGGCGGTGATCGACGAGGTGATGTACGAGCTGATGCGGTTGTCCGGGCAGGAATACGTCGACCTCTACGCCGCCGATGTCAAGGACGGCACGTCGGACAGCGCGGCCAAGCCGTCGGCCCGCATGCCTGAGGTTGCCGCGGGCTAGCCGACGGCGGGTACGCGCGCCTTGTCGACCGCAGGATCGCTGCGCATCGCGGGCCGCACCGAAACCGTGCCCGCGACGACGATCACCGCAATGGCCCACCAGACGTAGGATCCGCCGGCCAGTTGCCGCCACAGCGACGCCGAGGTCTCCTCGTGTTCAGGCATCAGCGGGATCGGCGTCCAGATCATCAGCGCGATGCCCACCGCGGACACGACCGCCAGCGCCGCGTGCCGCTGCCGGTAGGCCACGATGGTGGTGACCAGAACCGTCGGCACGACCCACACCCAGTGATGTGACCAGGACACCGGGGACACCACCAGTCCGAACATCGCCACACAGATCAGCGCGAGGACCGGCTGCTCGGCCCGCAGGACCCGTCGCGCCGCCCAGACCGTCAACCCGAGCACGGCGAAGCAGGCGACGGTCCACAACACGAACCGCAGTCCCTCGTCGAGGCCCAGCCGGGCCAGTGCGCCCGCGATGTTCTGGTTGGTGTTCAGCGTCGCGGTGCCGATGCGGTCGGTGTCGCGGACCGTTTCGCGTCCAGTATTCGAGCGAGTCGCGCCAGGTGAACGCGAACCCGGCCAGTGTGGCGACCATGGCCGACGCCGCGGTGACGGCCAGCGCGCGGGTGTCCCGGCGGAGGACGAAGTACAGCAGGAACACCGCAGGCGTGAGCTTGAGTGCGATCGCCAGCCCCAGCAGCATCCCCCGCGGCCACGGCGTCTTTCGCGGCACGCAGTCGACGATGACCAGCGTCATCAGCACCACGTTGATCTGACCGAAGTCGAAGTTCGACCGGATCGGCTCGAAGAAGATCACCGCGGGCGCCACGATCGCCGCGGCCAGCCAGGCCCGGCGCAGCCACGCGGGCTCGCCGGTCACAGCGCTCTTGCCGTCAGCGGGATCCGGCCAGACGTCCAGCCGGGTCAGCAGGATGGTCGTGGCGACGATCAGCAGTATCAGCGTGGTGAGTGTGATGGCGATGCTCGCGACGTCCAGCGACAACAGCGCGAAGGGGGAGAACACGACGGCCGCCAGCGGCGGATAGGTGAACGGCAGGTCGAGCCCACCGCGGGTGTGGAACATGACGCCGTCGGCATACAGCGGCCGCCCGTCGAGCCAGGCCTGACCGCCCATCCGGTAGACGTCGATATCGATGCGGTAGGGAATGTGCCCCAGTAGCCGCCAGCCCGCCCAGACCAACGCCGCCACGGTGAGCAGCTGAAACAGCCGCCAACCGAGCGTTCGGCCCCAATCGGGCCCCCCGGGCGACCACCGAATACTCATTTCGCGACCAGACTATCGGCCCTCACCGGCGCGTCGGACGGTATCCCGGGCGCGACGCATGCAGGTCGGCGTAAGTTTTCGACCGTGCGCGACACGTTCGATCTTGACTTCGGCATTCCACATGACCGAATACCGCTGGTGTTCTGCCTGGTCGCGTTCATACTCACATTCTTTGTGACACGCACCATCGTCCGGTATATCCGCAGACATGCGGGCTCCGACGCGCCCCGCAAGTGGTGGCAGCCACGCAACATTTCCGCGGGCGACGGGCTGCACATCCACCATGTGGTTATCGGTGTGATCCTGGTCATGATTTCCGGTGTGTCGATGGTGACATTGGGGGTCAACGGAGGGGTACCCGAATTCACGGTCGCGGCAACCTTTTTCGGAGTCGGCGCTGCTCTGGTGCTTGATGAGTTCGCGCTGATCCTGCATTTGCAGGACGTGTACTGGGCAGAGGACGGGCGAACATCGGTCGATGCGGTTTTCGCCGCCGTCGCCGTCGCCGGACTGCTGATTCTGGGCTTCAACCCGCTGTCGTTCTTCGATATCGGGATCTGGCGCAACGATCATTCGATAGCGGCGCGTGCCAGCGTGATCGTCCTGGCGGCGTTCACCCTTTCACTCGCCGTCATCGTGCTTCTCAAGGGCAAGGTGTGGACGGGTCTGGTGGGGATGTTCATCACCCCGCTCCTCTTCATCGGTGCGATCCGGCTGTCCCGTCCGCACGCACCCTGGGCCCGCTGGCGGTACGGTGACCGGCCCAAGAAGATGCACAGGGCGCTGGAGCGGGAACGACGATTGCGCAGGCCGGTCGTGCAGGCGAAGCTTTGGCTCCAGCACATCGTCGCCGGTGAACCGCGCTTCCCCGAAGACGCCGAAGTCGATCAGGAACTCGACCGCGAGATCCATGCCGCTCCGGCGCCGGAGCGAACGGTGGCAGGAGTGTCGGGGGCGTGAAGTATTTCTACGACACCGAGTTCATCGACAACGGCCGGACGATCGAACTGATCTCGATTGGCGTCGCGGCCGAGGATGGTCGCGAATACTACGGTATTTCAACGGAATTCAATCCGGATCAAGCGGGGAGTTGGGTGCGCAAGCATGTGCTGCCCAAACTTCCGTCGCCTGCGTCGCAGCTGTGGCGCTCCCGGCGCCAGATCCGGGCCGAACTCGAGGACTTCTTCGGCGTAGACGGTGACGAGCCGATCGAGCTGTGGGCGTGGGTCGGCGCCTATGACCACGTCGTGCTGTGTCAGTTGTGGGGACCGATGACCGACCTGCCACCCGCGATTCCGCGATTCACCCGCGAACTGCGGCAGTTCTGGGAGGAGCGGGGATCGCCCCGAATGCCGCCCCGCCCGCGCGATGCGCACGATGCCCTGGTCGACGCACGTCACAACCTGTTGCGATTCCAGCTGATGACCACCGGAGAAGTGCCAGTCCAGCGGTGAAAATCCGGTATCGGCGTCCAGTTACCATTGTCGGGTGAACTGGACCGTCGACGTACCCATCGACCAGCTGCCTGCGCTGCCGCCGCTGCCCGATGAGCTGCGCCATCGCCTGGACTCCGCACTTGCCAGGCCGGCGGCGCAACAGCCCAGCTGGGATGCCGAACAGGCCAAGGCGATGCGGACGGTGCTGGAAAGCGTTCCCCCGATCACCGTTGCTTCCGAGATCGAACGGCTCAAGGGCCTGCTGGCCGACGTCGCCCGCGGTGAGGCGTTCCTGCTGCAGGGCGGCGATTGTGCCGAGACGTTCGCCGACAACACCGAACCGCATATCCGGGGCAATATCCGGACCCTGCTGCAGATGGCCGTGGTACTGACCTACGGGGCGAGCACGCCGGTGATCAAGCTCGCCCGGATCGCCGGGCAGTACGCCAAGCCGCGTTCGTCGGACACCGACGCGCTGGGGCTGAAGTCCTACCGCGGCGACATGATCAACGGTTTCGCTCCCGACGCCGCAGTGCGCGAGCACGATCCGTCCCGGCTCGTGCGCGCATACGCCAACGCGAGCGCCGCGATGAATTTGACGCGGGCCCTGACGTCGGGCGGACTCGCATCGCTGGATCTCGTGCACGATTGGAACCGGGAATTCGTCCGGACGTCGCCTGCGGGCGCCAGGTACGAAGCGCTCGCGGGTGAAATCGATCGCGGGTTGCGTTTCATGAACGCCTGCGGCGTCAACGACCCCAACCTGCGGACCGCCGAGATCTACGCCTCCCACGAGGCCCTGGTGCTCGACTACGAGCGCGCGATGCTGAGGCTGGCCGAGAACGACGCGGGGGAGACGGCGCTGTTCGACATGTCCGCGCATTACGTGTGGGTGGGCGAGCGCACCCGCCAGCTCGACGGGGCGCACATCGCGTTCGCCGAGGTGATCTCCAATCCGATCGGCGTCAAGCTCGGCCCGACGATGACACCGGAGCTCGCCGTCGAATACGTCGAGCGGCTCGACCCGAACAACGAACCGGGCCGATTGACTCTGGTAACCCGCTTCGGCAACAACAAGATTCGTGACCTGCTGCCGCCGATCATCGAGAAGGTTCAGGCGACCGGCCACCAGGTGATCTGGCAGTGCGATCCGATGCACGGCAACACCCACGAGTCGTCGACCGGCTACAAGACCCGCCATTTCGACCGGATCGTCGATGAGGTGCAGGGCTTCTTCGAGGTGCACCGTGCACTTGGCACGCACCCCGGCGGCATCCATGTCGAGATCACCGGCGAGAACGTCACCGAGTGCCTCGGCGGCGCGCAGGACATCTCCGATTCGGATCTGGCCGGGCGCTACGAAACCACCTGTGACCCGCGGTTGAACACCCAGCAGTCGCTGGAGTTGGCCTTCCTGGTCGCGGAGATGCTGCGCGACTGATCTACAGCAGCGCGCCGATATTGCCGCCGACGGTCCACGCGCCGGCCGCCACCAGTCCGGTGAGCGTGATGACGGCGATCACCCAGAACATCAGCACACGCTTCGCGCGTTGCTGCGCGAGAAAGAACTCGTCGAGATCCACACCGGCGAATTGTCCTGATACCGGCTGATATTCGGGCTCCTGCGGCGGCATGTCGTTGCGCGTGATCTCGCGCGTATGCTGTCGCGGCGACTGCGGGACGGGCGGGGGTTTCCTGGCGGCGGTGGCGGCGGTGACCGCCGCGGCGTGGGCAGCCGAGTTGCTTGGCGCCGGGACGCGGAAGGCAGGCAGGCCGAGATCGTCGACGATCGCGGCCAGATCATCGGCCATGTCCCGGGCGTCGGTGTATCGCCCCGCCGGATCGCGGACGGTCGCGTGCAGCACCAGTTCGTCGAATTGCCTTGGCACGCCGCTGATCACCGTGCCCGGTGCGGGTACGTCGCGATCCATCCGTTGGTAGGCCACCGCCAGTGCGCTATCACCGGTGAACGGGGTGCTGCCGGTCAGGAGCTCGTACGCCAGAATGCCCACCGAGTACACATCGCTGCGCGGGTCGGCGTCGCCGGTGCTGACCTGCTCGGGCGACAGATAGGCCGCGGTGCCGAGGATGACGCTGGTGGACGTGATCTTGGCTTCGGCGACCGCGCGAACCAGCCCGAAGTCTGCGATCTTGACCGCGCTCCTGTCGGAGATCAGCACGTTCTCCGGCTTGATGTCGCGGTGCACGAGGCCAGCCGCGTGCGCAGCGGCCAGTCCGCCGAGCACGGGCGCCAGCACCGCGGCGACGGCGTGCGGCGGCATCGGGCCGCGCTCGCGCAGCAGTTCCCGCAGCGTGCCGCCCTCGACGAGTTCCATCACCAGGTACGGATGCCTGCCGTCGATGCCCTGGTCGTAGACGGCGACCAGACCGGGATCGTTGAGCCGGGCGACCGCGCGCGCCTCACGCTGGAACCGGGTGAGGAACTGTTGATCACCTGCGTAGCGGGATTCCATGACCTTCAGGGCGACGGGTCGGTCGAGGCGAATGTCCAGCCCGCGATACACGGAGCTCATCCCGCCGGTGGCGATCATGGTGTCGACGCGATACCGACCGTCCAGGACGGCCCCGACGAGCGGGCCCGACTGCTGGTAGGTCTCCATCAAACACATGTTACGAGTCGGCCGGCGCGTCTTAGACTCGACGCGTGAGCAGCATTCCCGCCGCCGACGATGTTCTTGATCCCGGCGAAACCGTCTACGACCTGTCCACTGTCGCCGATCTGCTCGGTGTCCCGGTCACGAAGGTGCACCAACACCTTCGGGAAGGACACCTGGTCGGCGTGCGGCGCGACGGCGGCGTGGTGGTGCCGAAGATTTTCTTCGACGACGCCGGTCACGTGGTGAAGAGCCTGCACGGTCTGCTCGTGGTGCTGCGTGACGGCGGGTACCGCGAGACCGAGATCGTGCGCTGGCTGTTCACGCCGGATCCGTCACTGACCATCAGGCGGGACGGGGCGCCGGACAAGCAGGCTAATGCCCGGCCGGTTGATGCGCTGCACTCGCATCAGGCCCGTGAGGTGGCGCGCCGGGCCCAGGCGATGGCGTATTGACCGCACCGCGGTCCGGCGCTCTGTATAGCGAGTAGAACGCCCCCGCGGCACATGCGGTGGCCAGCAGCACATGCGGCCACGAGTACATGCCGTGCGCTCCGTCCGGTTTCCAGATCACCGTGATCCACGTGGACAACCCCGCGATGACCGCGATCGACTGCCTGCTCTGCGTCAGCGCTGCGATGACCGCCAGCGGCCAGGTGTAATACCAGGGCAACGCGGCGGGGACGAACAGCACCACGACGGCCATCACCAGGGCGATACCGACAAGCGCCTCGCGGTCGGTATGGCGAAACCTCCACCACAACAACGGAAGTGAGATAGCGATGATGGCGATGCCGATGATCCGGGCGACGTCGAGCACGGCGTAGAAGTTCACCGGCATGAACAGGCCGGCGAACACGTTGATGAGGTTGGCCGCCGCGGTCGGCAGCGTCAGCCAGTTGATGATCTTCACCGAACCTGCGAGCGCCGTCAGCCACCCCAGGCCCACGCCGGCGGCCAGCGACAACACCGCGAACACGGCGACGAAGATCAGCGCCGAGGCCGCGGTGGCGGCCGTGAGCGCCTTGACGGGCTGATAGCCGCGCCGTTGCCGAAGGTCGCGAGTCCACACCCACACCATGAACGGAAGCGCCAGGCCCGCCGTCGCTTTCACCGCGACCGCGACCGCGATCAGGCTTACTCCCCAGACATGGTGGCCGCTGAAGGTCAACGCGATCGCGGCCATCATCAGCCCGACCATCAACATCTCGTTGTGCACGCCGCCCATCAGATGAATGATGACGAGCGGGTTGAGCACGCATATCCACAGCGCCGCAGCGCCGTTGGCGCCGACGTGACGGGCCACCCGTGGCGCCGCCCAGATCAACAGCGCCAAACCGGGCAACATGCACAACCGCAACAGCATCGTGCCCGCGACGACGTCCTCGCCGACCAGCAGAGTGACGAATTTCGCGACGAGGATGAAGGCGGGTCCGTAAGGCGCGGTTGTGGTGGTCCAGATCGGACTCACGTTTTCCAGCAACGAGTTCGGATTGTCGATGGGCCCCACCACGTACGGGTCGAAGCCGTCGCGCAGCAGCGCGCCCTGCGCGAGGTATGAATAGGTGTCGCGGCTGAACACCGGGACGCTCAACAGCAGCGGCGTCAACCAGAATGCCGTCGTCGCGATCATGGTGTACTCGGTCGCGGTGCGGTCGATCACGCTGCGGCCCAACCGCAGCCAGGCCAGCAGCATCAGCGCCACGCCGACCCACAGCAGCACCGATGAGAGCACCAGTCCGTGGCCGAAGCGCAGCCAGGACAGGTGCAGCGATTCCAGCAGCGGGTCGTGTAACCGCGTGCTGCCCGCGCCGAGGCCGCCGGCGGCGATCAGGACGGCGCCGAGGGCTCCCATGCGCGCGGGTTTCGCCTCAGGTGAGGTCGCGAACGCGGTGAATCGTGAAATACGTTGCGCGATAGCCGACTTTGTCGACGGAAGCGTCGGTGGCGGAGTTGTCATTCTCAGGCAGACCGGTTGGCGGCCAATCTTGCGAGCTCGGCGAGGCCGATCTTGGCCTGCGAGTCGATCGGCGCGGCGTTCAGGCCTGCGACCGCTCGACGGGTCAGCTCGTCGATGCGGTCCTCAACGGCGGCAAGTGCGCCGACCGATTGGATGACCAGACACAGATCTCTCACCTGGGCGTCGGAGAGCTCGGTGCCGATCGACGTGCGAAGCAGTTTGGCCCCCATCGGATCGTGCTTCTCGGCCAGTTCGACCGCCTCGGCCAGCAGCACCGTCCGCTTACCCGAACGCAGGTCGTCACCCGACGGCTTGCCGGTGACCGCGGGATCACCGAACACGCCAAGCACGTCGTCGCGCAGCTGGAACGCTATGCCCAGGTTGGTGCCCAGGTCGTGGAAGATGGCCTGCACATCCGGACGGTCCGCCGCCGCGGCGGCGCCCAGCTGCAGTGGGCGCGAAATGGTGTACGACGCAGTCTTGTATACGTTGACCGTCATCGCCGACGCCACCGATTCGGCGCCGCTGGCCTCGGCCACGATGTCGAGATACTGGCCGCCCAGAACCTCGGTGCGGATGGCGGCCCAGATCCCGTGCACCCGGCGGTGCGCCTCGATCGGCAGGTCGACCGTCGCGACGATGTCGTCGGCCCACACGAGTGCGAGGTCGCCGAGAAGGATCGCCGCCGAGATCCCGAATTGGTCCGCCCTGCCGTGCCAGTCGTGGCTGCGGTGTTTCTCGGCGAACAGCCGATGCACCGTGGGCAGCCCGCGACGGGTCGCCGAGGCGTCGATGACGTCGTCGTGGACCAGGGCGCATGCGTGCAGCAGCTCGAGTGCGGAGAACAGCCGCAGCGCCTGCTCTTCCTCGTGTGCATCGGGGTTCTCGGCGACCGCGCGCCAGCCCCAATATGCGAATGCCGGCCGGATGCGCTTGCCGCCGCGGAGCACGAACTCCTCCAGCGCAGCGGTGAGTTCGCCGTAATCGGCACCCATGTAGGCACAATCGCTGCGGCGCTCGCGCAGATAGGCGCGCAGTTGCTCGGTGACGGCCTTGGTCAATTCAATGGCAGACGGAGCCGCTGCGGACACGCTCAGCGCCCCTTTCGTTGTGCACCACTCGCCCCCGAGTGCATTCAGAGTAGAGCCTGCGCCTGTTGGTTTAGCAAGTCAGAGTTCGGCTGCTGAACGCTAACCCCGCGTCTGGCCGACACGGGGGGACTGGTCGCGGTTGTAGTAGGCGAGTCCGCCGATGATCGCGGCCACCAGGAATGATCCCAACCCGAGCCAGATCGCCGCACCGGTGAACGAGCGGGCGCTGGGATCGGTGTAGCGCGCCTGGGCGTTCATCGTGGTGACCACGCCGGGCCGCAATTTCCACTCGACGATCTCGGCCGTCACCTGGTCGCCATTGGTCGATGTCACCTCGCCCGGGAAAGAGACCGACAGCGACACATCGGCATCGGGGTCACTCAGCGAGGTCAGGTCGACACGGCCCTCGAGAATCACCAGGTCGCCGGCGCGCCGGAGTCCGATATCCACCCCTGCGGCGTCGCGGTTCATGTTGGCCAGCTGGGGAACTTCGGCGAAGGTGAGATCCGAGAACACCGCCTGCGAACCGACATAGTCGTCGCGGCTGTACTCCGAGACCGCCACCTTGTTGGCGAACGTCAGGTTGTTGAGCAGTTGCGGGCCGCGGTCGTCGTCGTTGCGCGGTTTCGCCGCCGCGACGATCTGTCCCGACACCCTGTCGTCCGGCGACACCGTGATCGACGTCCTGACCCGCACGCATCCGACGAGTGATGGCAGGACGATGAGGATCAGCAACGCAACGGCGACAAGCCGCCTCTTGCCACGGTTGGGCGGCCGGTGAGCGAACACGTGGCTATCGTGCCAGAACCCGCAATGCCGTTACAGCGGAAGTGCCCGGCCCAGGATGGCAAAGGCCCGCGGGTCGCCCGCGAAATGGTAGCCGCGGATGATGTCGGCGAATCCGAGCCGGCGGTACAGCCGCCAGGCCCGGTTGCCTTCCCCGTTGATCTCGGGCGTCGACAGCAGGACATGCGATTCGCCGCGGTCCGCAAGTAGCCGGCGGGCGAGCGCCTCGCCCAGACCGCGGCCCTGGGCACGGGGCTGGATGTGTAACTCGGTCAGCTCGAAGTAACTCGTCATCAGTTCGGCGATGCGCTCGGATTCCGTACCGACGCGGTGCAGGCCGGCGACCACCTGCTGCTGCCACCACTGGTCCGGGGCTCCGCAGTAGCCGTACGCGATACCGAGCAGGGGAGCCGCGGCCAGCTCCAGCGCTGACAACGGGGACCGGTCGCGTTCGTCCCGGTCAGGGGCTTCGACCGCGGCGACCGCCTTCCAGCCGCCCCGCTGCGTGTGCTCGAGCCACATCGATGCGCGTTGGTCTTCGGTGCCGCGCGGATACCGCATGGCATCCACGTAGACGGCGAGCGCGTCACCGAGGCGGCGTTGCATATCGCTCGGCGACAGATCGATCAGAAATGTCGCCAACTTGCTCCTGTTCCCCAACAGCGTCTTGCAGTCACGTCCACACCATTATTGAGTGGAGCGTGGTGATGCTTGCCAGTGGCGGTGTACGTCATACAATCGACCGTCGAACTAGGTGGTACGGCTCAGATTGACCTCGTATCATGACTGTTAGGCGTTCGCGCTTGCGCGCGCACATCAGTTTGAACGATTGAGACCGGTCGCATCGGCTCCAGGGCCCTGAGGGAGGGACGAATGCCACTCTCCGATCATGAGCAGCGCATGCTCGATCAGATCGAGAGCGCGCTCTATGCCGAGGACCCGAAGTTCGCTTCGAGCGTCCGAGGTGGGACGTTGCGCGCGCCCTCTACCCGGCGTCGACTGCAGGGTGCAGCGCTTTTCGTGATCGGGCTGGCGATGCTGGTGTCGGGTATCGCGATCCCCGCCACCCGGATCGGAGACTTTGCGATCCTGTCCGTGGTGGGGTTCATCGTGATGTTCGGCGGCGTGGTTTTCGCGATCACGGGCCCGCGAGTGGCCGGCGGCCGCGCCCGTTCGGACACCGACGAGGTGGGACAGCAGCGGCAAAAGCGTGCCAAGGGCGCAGGAGGTTCGTTCACCAGTCGCATGGAGGACCGGTTCCGCCGCCGTTTCGACGAGTAGCACTGCACTGACTTAGGGGTAGCCCACATCGGGCTACCCCTTTTTTGTGCCCCACACCGCCCCACCCTTCCGATTTTGCCCCGTTGAACTGGGCATATCGAGCGGCTGACCTGTGGCGCAGCCCGGAAGCGCCATCCGTATGGGCCGCATTTCCCTGATCAGTGGGGGCACGCGCATAAATTTCGGCACTAAATGGAGTGATGTGGGGAATTGTGGGGTAAAGTGGCGGCAACGGAGCGACCCGGGGCTCCGGAGTGGCGGGAGGTGGCGGGATGTTTCTCGGCACCTACACGCCGAAGCTCGACGACAAGGGGCGGCTCACGTTGCCCGCCAAGTTCCGCGACGCGCTGGCAGGAGGGTTGATGGTCACAAAAGGCCAAGATCACAGCCTTGCCGTCTATCCGCGCGCTGAGTTCGAAAAGCTGGCACGACGGGCGTCGCAGGCGTCCCGGAGCAATCCGGAGGCTCGGGCATTCCTGCGAAATCTGGCCGCGGCCACCGATGAACAGCACCCCGACACGCAGGGCCGGATCACGTTGTCGGCCGATCATCGCCGCTACGCGAACCTCTCGAAGGCCTGCGTGGTGATCGGATCGGTCGACTACCTCGAGATCTGGGATTCGGCGGCGTGGCAGGAATACCAGCAGTCCCACGAAGAAAACTTCTCCGCGGCCACAGATGAAGCTCTGCACGACATCATCTGATGCGGCCGCCGACCGGCACGTTGCCCGTGCATCGTGGCCTCTGCCCGAACCGGCCCTGGCGTACTTCCCCGACGCCAGGTCCGCGATCTCGGACAGGGACCTCGATGCAGGGACCTTCACCGGAGGCTTAGACGGGTTCACTGCGATGCCTGATCACGTTCCCGTCCTGCTCGACCGCTGCGTCGAACTCCTGGCTCCGGCACTGACCCGCAACGGTCCCGACGGCAGCGGCGCCGTGCTCATCGACGCCACCCTCGGCGCCGGCGGACACGCCGAGCGATTCCTCACCGAGTTTCCCGCCTTGGGGCTGATCGGCCTGGATCGCGATCCCAATGCCCTCTGGATCGCAGGCGAGCGGCTGTCCGCATTCGGCGACCGGGTCGTGCTGGTGCGCACCCGCTACGACGGGATCGCAGGCGTGCTCGCCCAAACGGATTACCGGACAACCAATGTGGACGGCATCCTTTTCGACCTCGGGGTGTCCTCGATGCAACTGGACCACACTGAGCGGGGGTTCTCCTACGCCTCGGACGCGCCACTGGATATGCGGATGGATCCCGACGCGCCGCTGACCGCGGCCGAAGTGGTCAACACCTACGACGAGCGGACGCTGGCGCGGGTGCTGCGTGAGTTCGGCGAGGAGCGGTTCGCCAGCCGTATCGCCTCGCAGATCACCCGTCGGCGCGCCAACCGGCCGTTCGCGACCACCGGCGAGCTGGTGGAGCTGCTGTACCAAGCGATACCTGCACCCGCACGCCGCACCGGTGGACATCCGGCGAAGCGCACGTTCCAGGCGCTACGCATCGCCGTCAACGGCGAACTGGACTCGCTACGCGACGCGCTGCCCGCCGCGCTCGATGCGCTGACTCCCGGCGGCCGAATCGTGGTGATGGCCTACCAGTCGCTGGAGGACCGCATCGTGAAGAACCAGTTCTCGGCGGCCACCGCGTCTCGCACTCCACCCGGCCTGCCGGTCGAATTGCCCGGGCACGAGCCCGAATTCGTTGCCTTGACCCGCGGTGCGGAGCGCGCCGGGGACGAGGAGATCGCTTTGAACCCGCGTAGCGCATCGGTGCGGCTACGGGCACTGGAAAAGGTTGGGGGACGGCCATGAAGGCGAAGCGGACCAAGCAGACCAAGCAGGTCAAGCGGCCGGCATCGGCGCGCGGGAACGACGAGCGTCGGCGCAACGTCCGAAACGCTCGTCGCCCCGCCGAGGCTCCGTCTCGCCGCAAACCCACCCGCGAGCAGCGGCCGACGCGCTCTGCGCCCCAGACCAGTCCGAATCAGCGTCCCAAGGGCGCGCCGCCCCGGCCTAAGAACGCCGGCCAGGCCAAGGCACGCGCCAAGGCGCGTAAGGCCAAGGCGCCCAAGATCATCCGGCCTCCGCTGCGCGAGCGCATCATCATCAAGCTGGCGTCGATCGATCTGAACCCCCGCACGCTGGTCGCCAGGGTGCCGTTCGTGGTCCTGGTCATCGGGGCGCTCGGCGCAGGTCTGGGAACGACTCTGTGGCTTTCGACCGACGCCGCCGAACGGTCCTATCAGCTGGGCACCGCCCGCAACACGAATCAGGCGCTGCTGCAACAGAAGGAAGCGCTCGAACGCGATGTACTCGAGGCGCAGGCCGCACCCGCTCTTGCCGAAGCGGCGCGCGGACTCGGCATGATCCCGTCCCGCGACACCGCGCACCTGGTGCAGGATCCCGCAGGCAACTGGATCGTGGTGGGCACCCCCAAACCCGCCGAAGGCGTTCCGCCGCCGCCACTGAACGTGCCGCTGCCCGACGAGGCGCCGCCCGCGCCTCCGCAGCCACCGGCAGCGCGCGTCGTGGATCCGCGTGAGGTCACCGTGCGTCTTCCGATGCAGCCCGCTGCCCGCCCTCACGCCCGGAGCCGGCCAGCCGGTAGGGGTCCCGCCCGCGGCTCCGTTGCCAACCACACCCGGGGTCGGGGTACCGCACGCCGCTCCCGGGACGGTGCCCGCGCTCGGCCCGTTGCCCGCGCCCGGTCCGTTGCCCGCCACACCCGCGGCACCGTCGGCGCCCGTGCTCCAACAACCGCTGTACGTGCCACCGGCCCCCGGCCCTGCCGCATGAGCCGCGGCAAGGGCGCCGCGCGTGGCGGTGACAAGCCGAAGGCGCGCGCAGTGGCGCAGACACAGGAGCGGTCCGCACGGTCGCGGCGCACCCGTACCGCCGCGTCCGACGGAGGTCTTCGCAGCGCGTCCTTCGTGTTCCGGCACCGCGTCGGCAACGCTGTCATCTTTCTGGTGTTGATCGTCGCTGCCGCGCAGTTGTTCAACCTCCAGGTGCCACGGGCCGAAGGCCTGCGCGCCGAGTCGGCGAGCCAGCTCAAGGTCACCGACGTCGACAAGGCGGTGCGCGGTGCGATCGTCGACCGCAACAACGACAAACTGGCCTTCACCATCGAGGCCCGGGCGTTGACGTTCCAGCCCGTCAGGATCCGCAAGCAACTGGCCGAGGCGCAGGCGAAGACGCCTGACGCGCCGGATCCGGAGAAGCGGCTGCGCGATATCGCCACCGAGTTGTCCATGCGACTGAACAACAAGCCCACCGCCGCAGCGGTTTTGAAGAAGCTCAAGAGCAATGAGACATTCGTCTACCTCGCCCGCGCGGTCGATCCGGCCATGGCCGACGCCATCACCACCAAGTTCCCCGAGGTCGGCTCGGAGCGTCAGGATCTGCGCCAGTACCCGGGCGGATCGCTGGCGGCCAACATCGTCGGCGGCATCGACTGGGACGGCCACGGTCTGTTGGGCATGGAGGACTCGCTGGACGCCGTGCTGGCCGGGACCGACGGTTCGCTCACGTATGACCGCGGTTCCGACGGTGTGGTGATTCCGGGGAGCTACCGCAACCGCCACGATGCGGTGGACGGGTCGACGGTCATGCTGACTCTCGACGATGACATCCAGTTCTATGTGCAGCAGCAGGTCCAGCTCGCCAAAGATCGGTCCGGCGCCAAGAACGTGTCAGCAGTGGTGCTGGACGCGAAAACCGGTGAAGTGCTCGCGATGGCGAACGACAACACCTTCGATCCGAGCCAGGACGTCGGCAGGCAGGAAAACCGGCAACTGGGCAACCTCTCGGTGTCATCACCCTTCGAACCCGGCTCGGTCAACAAGATCATCACCGCCGCCTCGGTGATCGAATACGGGCTGACCAATCCCGACGAGGTACTGCAGGTGCCGGGATCGATCGACATGGGTGGGGTCACCGTGCGCGATGCCTGGGGGCACGGCACCATGCCGTACACGACCACCGGTGTCTTCGGAAAGTCCTCCAACGTCGGCACGCTGATGCTGGCCCAGCGGCTCGGTCCGCAGCGCTACGCCGAAATGGTGCGCAAGTTCGGGCTCGGCCAGCGCACCGGCGTGGGGCTGCCAGGGGAGAGCGCGGGGCTGGTCCCGCCGATCGATCAATGGTCGGGCAGCACTTTCTCCAACTTGCCTATCGGACAGGGTCTTTCGATGACACTGTTGCAGATGACGGGCATGTACCAGACCATCGCCAATGACGGTGTCCGCATGCCGCCCCGCATCGTCAAGACGACCATCGCACCCGACGGCACGCGCACCGACGAACCCCGGCCGGAAGGTGTGCGGGTGGTCTCGCCGGAGACCGCGAAGACCGTTCGGCAGATGCTGCGGGCGACGCTGCAACGCGACCCCATGGGTACCCAGCAGGGCACCGGGTCACAAGGTGCGGTCGAGGGCTATCAGCTTTCCGGCAAGACGGGCACCGCCCAGCAGATCAACCCGGGCTGCGGGTGCTACTACGACGACGTCTACTGGATCACGTTCGCCGGCATCGCCACGACGGACGACCCGCGCTATGTCGTCGGCGTGATGATGGACAACCCGCACCGCACCGCCGATGGCCAGCCCGGGACGACGGCGGCACCGCTGTTCCACAACATTGCGGCCTGGTTGCTCCAGCGCGAGAATGTGCCGCTCTCGCCCGACCCCGGCCCGCCCCTGACGCTGCAAGCCGACTGAGCGCTTGGGCCCACAGCTTGCTAGGGGAGATGGGCCTGCTCATCGGGCCGGTAACGTGTCAAGGCCATGAACCTGCGTCCCAACCACCCCGTCGGCAGCGCCCTCGGACTGCTTGCCGAGCAGGTCGCCGCGGTGCCGGCGCACGGTGCAGGGGTCGCCGATATCTGGATCACCGGGGTGACGCTGCGCAGTGGCGACGTTGCTGCCGCCGACCTGTTCGCCGCGCTGCCGGGTTCCTCGTCGCACGGCGCCCGCCACGCCGGTGAGGCCGTTTCGCGCGGAGCGGCAGCCATCCTCACCGACGCCGACGGGGTCGGGAAGATCGGTGCGGACATCGGTGTGCCGGTGCTGGTGCATCCGGATCCGCGGTCGGTGCTGGGCGAGGTGGCGGCCACGGTCTACGGCCATCCGTCGGAGAAACTGCGCGTCATCGGGATCACCGGAACCTCGGGCAAGACGACCACCACGTATCTCGTCGAGGCCGGCCTGCGTTCCGCCGAACGGATCGCCGGGCTGGTGGGCACCGTCGGCATCCGCATCGACGGCCGCGATCAGCCCAGCGCTTTGACGACGCCGGAAGCCCCCGACCTGCAGGCGCTGCTCGCGGTGATGGTCGAACAGGGCGTCGACACCGTGGTCATGGAGGTGTCGAGCCATGCGCTGACCCTCGGCCGCGTCGACGGGGTGCGGTTCGCGGTCGGCGGATTCACCAATCTCTCCCGTGACCATCTGGATTTCCATCCGACGATGCAGGACTACTTCGACGCCAAGTCGCAACTCTTCGACCCCGAATCCGCAACGCACGCAAGTGTTTCAGTGGTGTGCATTGATGACGACGCGGGCCGCGCGATGGCTGCGCTCGCGCATGAGCCGGTCTCGGTCAGCGTCACCGGGCAGGATGCGGACTGGCGGGTCGAGGAGGTGCGCATGACCGGCGCGGGCTCGCACGGCGGTCAGGAATTCCTTGCCGTGGATCCCGCAGGCGTGCACCACGGGCTGAGGATCGGCCTGCCGGGCCGCTACAACGTGGCCAACTGCCTGCTCGCAGTGGCACTGCTGGACGCTGTCGGGGTATCGCCGGAACAGGCGGCGCCGGGTCTGCGCACCGCGACGGTGCCGGGACGCCTGGAACCCGTCGACCGTGGCCAGCCGTTTCTGGCGCTGGTGGATTACGCGCACAAGCCCGGCGCGCTGAAGGCGGTGCTGCAGACGCTGCGTGAGCACGGCGCCGGACGGCTGGCCGTGGTGTTCGGCGCAGGCGGCAACCGCGATGCAGGCAAGCGGGAACCGATGGGCGGCGTCGCGGCGCGAGTCGGCCGACCTGGTGGTGGTCACCGACGACAACCCGCGTGACGAGGACCCGGCGGTGATCCGTGCGGCGGTCGTCGCGGGAGCGAAAGACCGGGCCGCCGGCGTCGCCGCGGCCCGCCGCGCAGAAATCGTCGAGATCGGGGACCGGCGCGAGGCCATCGACTTCGCGGTCGCGTGGGCGCAACCCGGCGATGTCGTGCTCGTCGCGGGTAAAGGTCACGAGCCGGGACAAACCAGCCACGGTGTGACCCGGCCGTTCGACGACCGCGACGAGCTCGGTGCAGCGCTCGAGGCGTTGGGTCATCGCACGTGATCGACCTGACGATCGCCGAGATCGCGGCCATCGTCGGTGGGCGTCTCGCCGACATCAGCCCCGAGCAGGCCGCCGCCACCCGGGTCAGCGGGACGGTCGAGTTCGACTCGCGGGCCGTCGGTCCCGGTGGGCTGTTCCTTGCCCTGCCGGGTGCCCGCTCCGACGGCCACGACTTCGCGGCCGTGGCGGTCGAGCAGGGCGCGGTCGCCGTGCTGGCCGCGCGGCCCGTCGGAGTGCCTGCGATCGTCGTCGAGCCCGGTGCCGGTCACTGGGGGCGACGGGAACGCGAGCGTGCTCGAACACGATGTCGACGGATCTGGTGCGGCGGTGCTGGCCGCCCTGGCCCGCCTGGCCGGGGCCGTCGCCGCAAAGCTCGTGGACGGCGGGCTGAGGATCGTCGGTGTCACCGGATCGTCGGGTAAGACCTCGACCAAGGATCTGCTCGCGGCGGTGCTCACCCCGCTCGGTGAGGTCATCGCACCGCCGGGTTCGTTCAACAACGAGCTCGGCCATCCGTGGACGGTTCTGCGGGCGACCGAATCCACCGACTTTCTGGTGCTGGAGATGTCTGCCCGGCACCGCGGCAATATCGCGGCACTGGCGGCGATCGCACCGCCCTCGATCGCGGTCGTGCTCAACGTGGGCACCGCACACCTGGGGGAGTTCGGTTCGCGGGAAGCGATCGCGGCGACGAAAGCAGAACTGCCCCAAGCTGTCCCGTCGTCGGGAGCGGTCGTCCTCAACGTCGACGATTCGGCGGTGGCCGCGATGGCCGAGGCGACCGCAGCGCGTGTCGTGCGGGTGTCGCGCGAGCCCGGCGCCAGGAGGTAGACCTCTGGGCGGATGCGGTGACGCTCGACGAGTTGGCGCGGCCGCGCTTCACCCTGCACACCGATAGCGGGCAAGTCGACGTCGCGCTCGCGGTGCACGGCGACCACCAGGTGTCCAACGCGTTGTGCGCGGCGGCCGTCGCGCTGGAATGCGGCGCGACGCTCGAACAGGTGGCCGCCGCACTGGCGGCGGCGGGCCCGGCGTCGCGACACCGCATGCAGGTCGCCACCCGCGCCGACGGTGTCACGATCGTCAACGACGCCTACAACGCCAACCCTGACTCGATGCGCGCCGGGCTCAAGGCGCTGGCCTGGATGGCGCGCGGGGCCAGGGGACGCCGCAGTTGGGCGGTGTTGGGTGAGATGGCCGAACTCGGTGACGACGCGATATCGGAGCATGACAACATCGGCCGGTTGGCCGTGCGATTAGATGTGTCACGACTGATCGTCATTGGAACCGGGAGGGCTATGAGCGCCATGCACCACGGCGCGGTGATGGAGGGGTCGTGGGGGGCTGAGGCCACCATGGTCGCCGATGCCGACGCTGCGCTGGCAGTGCTTCGGTCCGAACTGCGGGCCGGCGACGTGGTGCTCGTCAAAGGCTCCAACTCGGCCGGGTTGGGTGCTCTCGCCGATGTCTTGATCGCCGACAGTGCCGATCAGGGGGATTCGAGGCCATGAGGCAGATCCTCTTCGCCGTCGGGATCGCCCTGACGGTCTCGATCCTGCTCACCCCGGTGCTGGTCCGGCTGTTCACCAGGCAGGGCTTCGGTCACGAGATCCGCGAGGACGGGCCGCCGAGTCATCACAAGAAGCGGGGCACACCGTCGATGGGCGGCGTGGCCATCGTCGCGGGTATCTGGGCCTCCTATCTCGGCACCCACCTGGTGGGTGTGGTGATGGACGGCAAGGGCCCGTCGGCGTCGGGCCTGCTCGTACTCGGGCTGGCGACCGCACTGGGCTTCGTCGGCTTCGTCGATGACCTCATCAAGATCCGGCGGTCGCGCAACCTGGGCCTGAACAAGACGGCCAAGACCGTCGGCATCCTTGTCGCCGCCGTGATTTTCGGTGTGCTGGCGCTGCAGTTCCGCAACAGCGACGGGCTGACACCGGGCAGTGCCGATCTGTCTTACGTCCGCGAGATCGCCACGGTGACACTTCCGCCCGCGTTGTTCATCCTGTTCTGCGTCACGATCATCTACGCGTGGTCCAACGCGGTGAACTTCACCGACGGCCTGGACGGGCTGGCCGCGGGTGCGATGG
The DNA here is from genome assembly GCA_963843135.1 of uncultured Actinomycetota bacterium. Taxonomy (GTDB): domain Bacteria; phylum Actinomycetota; class Actinomycetes; order Mycobacteriales; family Mycobacteriaceae; genus Mycobacterium. The sequence continues at coordinate 165,127 of CAWJJA010000005.1, read as the reverse complement.
CGATGGTGTGCGCGGCCTACGTGTTGATCACCTTCTGGCAGTTCCGCAACGCGTGCGCGATCAGTCCCGGGCTTGGTTGCTACAACGTGCGCGACCCGCTGGACCTCGCGATCCTCGCCGCGGCGACGGCGGGTGCCTGTATCGGGTTCCTGTGGTGGAATGCCGCGCCCGCCAAGATCTTCATGGGCGATACCGGGTCGCTCGCGCTGGGCGGCATCATCGCGGGGCTGTCGGTGACCAGCCGCACCGAGATGCTCGCGGTCGTGCTCGGCGCGCTGTTCGTCGCCGAGGTCACATCAGTTGTCGTGCAGATCATGGCGTTTCGCACGACCGGGCGCCGGGTGTTCCGCATGGCACCGTTCCATCATCACTTCGAATTGGTGGGCTGGGCCGAAACCACGGTGATCATCCGTTTCTGGCTGTTGACCGCGATCGCCTGCGGGCTCGGTGTCGCACTGTTCTACAGCGAGTGGCTCACCACCGTCGGCGCCTGACGTGAGCGACCTTTCGTCTGTTGGTACCGGGGGCGCGCGTTCTGGTGACCGGCGCGGGCATCACCGGGCGTTCGGTGAGCGCGGTGCTGGAGCCGACGGGTGTGCGGCTGACCATCTGCGATGACGACCCGCTAGGCGCTTCAGCGGCTGATCACACCGGCGACCGTGGTCACCACCGCCGAGGCGCTGGCGCACATCGCCGACTACGCCCTGGTGGTGACCAGTCCCGGGTTTCCGCCGACGGCTCCCGTGCTGGCCGCCGCCGCCGATGCGGGTGTGCCGATCTGGGGGGATGTCGAATTGGCTTGGCGGCTGGACAGTTCCGGTCACTTCGGCCCGCCGCGGCAATGGCTTGTCGTCACCGGAACCAACGGCAAGACCACCACGACGTCCATGCTGCATGCGATGCTGACCGCCGCGGGCCGTCGCGCGATGCTGTGCGGCAACATCGGGAATCCGGTGCTCGACGTCCTCGGCGAACCCTCCGATGTGCTGGCCGTCGAGCTGTCCAGTTTCCAACTGCACTGGACGCCGTCGCTGCGGCCGGAGGCGGGCGTGGTGCTCAACGTCGCCGAGGACCACCTGGACTGGCACGGCAGCATGGCGGCCTACGCGAGTGACAAGGCTCGCGCGTTGGGCGGCCGGGTCGCGATCGCCGGCCTCGACGACCCGGTGGCCGCGGGTCTGCTGGAAACGGCTGCGGCCCAGGTGCGGGTCGGCTTCCGGTTGGGCGAACCGGCGACGGGTGAGCTCGGCGTCGATGAGGGCATGCTCGTCGACAACGCATTCGGCGACCGGGTACCACTTGCGCCGGTCGCATCCATCCCGGTGGCCGGACCTGTCGGGGTGCTCGACGCATTGGCTGCGGCGGCGCTGGCCCGTGCGGTCGGAGTGCCACCCGCGCCGATCGCGGAGGCGCTCGCGGGTTTCCAGGTGGGTAGCCATCGCGCCGAGGTCATCGGTGTCTACGACGGCGTGACCTACATCGACGATTCCAAGGCCACCAACCCGCATGCCGCGCAGGCCTCGATCGCCGCATATCCGCGCGTGGTCTGGATCGCCGGTGGGCTGCTCAAGGGCGCATCGGTCTCCGAACTCGTCGCAGCGGTGGCGAACCGGCTGGTCGGAGTGGTGTTGATCGGCCGCGACCGCGAGCTGATCGCCAAGGCGTTATCGCGACACGCCCCCGATGTCCCCGTGGTTGCGCCTGTGACGGGGGAGGATTTTGGGGTGCATGGGAAAGATGAGACTGGTGTGACTGGTGAGGCGGTGATGACGGCCGTCATCGAGGCCGCGTCACGTCTCGCCGGACCTGGGGACACCGTCCTGCTGGCACCGGCCGGGGCATCCTTCGACCAGTTCAGCGGCTACGGCCACCGCGGCGATGCATTCGCCGTCGCCGTGCGCGCCCTGTCCCGGTAGCTGCGATGAGCAACATCCTGACCCGATTGCGGCACCGCAGGACGGGCGAGGACAAACCGGCGGAGACTGCGCCGGCGGACAAGGGACCCCGCACCCGGTTCGGCGCCTGGCTCGGCAGGCCGATGACTTCATTCCATCTCATCATCGCCGTGGCTGCCCTGCTCGTGACCCTGGGCCTGACGATGGTGTTGTCCGCCTCCGGCGTGTACTCCTACGACACCGACGGGTCGCCGTGGATGGTGTTCGCCAGGCAATTGTTGTGGACCGTCATCGGCCTTTTCGCGTTCTACATCGCGATGCGGATGCCCATTCAGGTGATGCGAAGCCTGTCATTCTCCGGGTTCGCCATCTCGATCGTCCTGCTGATCCTCGTGCTCGTTCCGGGAATCGGCAAGGTGGCCAACGGCTCTCGAGGATGGTTTGTCATCGCGGGTTTTTCGATGCAGCCGTCGGAACTTGCCAAGATCGCATTCCTGCTCTGGGGCGCGCATCTGCTGGCCACTCGTCGTCTGGAGCGGGCCTCGCTGCGCGAGTTGCTGATCCCGCTCGTGCCGGCAGCGGTCATCGCGCTGGCGCTCATCGTCGCCCAGCCGGACCTCGGGCAGACGGTGTCGCTCGGCATCATCCTGCTCGGTCTGCTCTGGTACGCCGGCCTGCCGCTGCGAGTGTTCATATCGTCGCTATTGGCGGTCATCGTGTCCGCTGCCGTGCTCGCCATGGCCGAGGGCTACCGCTCCGACCGGGTGATGTCGTGGCTGAATCCCGGCGCCGACTCCCAGGGATCGGGCTACCAGGCCCGTCAGGCGCGCTTCGCGCTGGCCAACGGCGGTGTGTTCGGCGACGGGCTCGGGCAGGGCACCGCCAAGTGGAACTACCTGCCCAACGCACACAACGACTTCATCTTCGCCATCATCGGCGAGGAACTCGGGTTCGTCGGGGCGGCAGGCCTGTTGTGCCTGTTCGGGTTGTTCGCCTACACCGGAATGCGGGTGGCCCGTCGCTCCGCGGATCCATTCCTGCGACTGCTGACCGCCACCGCGACACTGTGGGTGATGGGCCAGGTGTTCATCAACGTCGGCTACGTGGTCGGGCTGCTGCCGGTGACCGGCCTGCAGCTGCCGCTCATCTCGGCCGGTGGAACATCAACGGCGACAACGCTCTTGATGATCGGGATCATGGCCAACGCTGCGCGACACGAACCCGAGGCCGTTGCCGCCCTGCGAGCCGGGCGTGAAGACCGGGTCAACCGACTTCTGCGCCTGCCCCTGCCGCAGCCGTATGTGCCCAGCCGTACCGAGGCGCTGCGTGACCGACTGAAGACGCGAGAGGGAACCAAGGCGGGCCGCGCGGGTGCGGCCAAGAAAGAACCGCGGCCGCGTGCCCAAAAGGGGAAGGCGCCCAAGGCCGCCACCAGGACGGCCCGCAAGCCCGCCCGGGATAACCGGCGCCAAACCCCCACGGCTGCCCGCGCCGCGCGGACCCCAAGGCATCATGGAGACGGCCGGGACCGCAAGGGCCGAGGGGTTCGCACATTGGAAGGTCAGCGTTACGGGTGAAAAGTACGGTATCGGTGGTGCTCGCAGGTGGTGGTACCGCGGGCCATGTCGAACCGGCGATGGCAGTGGCCGACGCCCTGCGAGCCATAGATCCTGACGTGCGGATCACCGCACTCGGCACCGAGCGCGGCCTGGAGACCCGACTGGTGCCCGAACGCGGCTATCACCTGGAACTGATCACCCCGGTCCCGCTTCCACGCAGACCGTCCGCCGATCTGGCTCGACTGCCGATGCGGATTCGACGGGCGGTGCGCCAGACCCGCGCCGTGCTCGACGACGTGGACGCCGACGTCGTCATCGGATTCGGAGGCTACGTCGCGCTGCCTGCATATCTGGCGGCCCGCAGGCGCGTACCGGTGGTAGTCCATGAGGCCAACGCCAGCGCCGGGTGGGCGAACCGGGTCGGTGCCCGATCCGCGCGACGCGTGCTTTCGGCGGTGCCGAACCCGGGACTGCGCGGCGTCGAGGTCGTCGGGGTACCGGTGCGCGCCGCGATCACGTCACTGGACCGCATGGCGCGCCGTGCCGAGGCGCGCGCCCACTTCGGGTTCGACGAAGACGCCAATGTGCTGTTGGTGTTCGGCGGTTCGCAGGGTGCACAGTCGCTCAACCGGGCGGTGTCGGCGGCAGCCAAAGACCTTGCCGCGGCCGGAATCGCGGTACTGCACGCGCACGGGCCGAAGAACACGCTCGAGCTGCGCGAGCCCGCGGACGGAGATCCGCCCTATGTTGCCGTTCCGTATCTGGACCGGATGGACCTCGCCTACGCGGCGGCAGATCTCGCGATCTGCCGGTCGGGGGCGATGACGGTCGCCGAGGTGACGGCCGTCGGACTGCCTGCGGTGTACGTGCCACTGCCGATCGGCAACGGGGAGCAGCGACTCAACGCACTGCCCGTGGTGAATGCGGGCGGCGGCGTCGTCGTCGACGACGCGGATCTGTCGCCGCAATTCGTCGCCGACACCGTCACCGGATTGTTCACCGAGACAGGGCGATTGCAGGCGATGACGGCGGCCGCTGCGCTGGCCGGCCACCGCGATGCCGCGCACAGGGTCGCCGAAGTCGCCCTCGACGTCGCCCGAAAGGGCATGCGGTGAACGCGAAATCGCCGGAGCCCGAACGCCGAAGACAACGGGCTTTGCCCGAGGAACTGCAGCGGGTGCACATGGTCGGCATCGGGGGAGCCGGCATGTCGGGCATCGCCCGCATCCTGTTGGACCGGGGCGGATTGGTGTCCGGCTCGGATGCCAAGGAGTCGCGCGGTGTGGTGGCACTGCAGGCGCGAGGTGCGTCGATCCGCATCGGGCACGACGAGTCCTCGCTGGACCTGCTGCCGGGTGGACCGACGGCCGTTGTCACCACGCACGCCGCGATTCCCAAGACGAACCCCGAACTGGTCGAGGCGCGCCGACGTGGCATCCCGGTCATCCTGCGCCCGGTCGTGCTGGCCAAGCTGATGGCCGGCCACACCACGCTGATGGTGACCGGAACCCACGGGAAAACGACCACCACCTCGATGCTGATAGTCGCCCTGCAGCACTGTGGGTTCGATCCGTCGTTCGCGGTCGGCGGGGACCTCGGCGAGGCGGGCACCAACGCCCACCACGGCAGCGGCGACTGCTTCGTCGCGGAGGCGGACGAGAGCGACGGTTCGCTGCTGGAGTACAGCCCCGACATCGCGGTGGTGACCAACGTTGACGTCGACCACCTCGATTTCTACGGCAGCGTCCAGGCGTACCGCGCGGTGTTCGACGACTTCGTCGAACGAATCAAGCCCGGTGGTGCACTTGTGGTGTGCGTCGACGACCCCGGCGCGGCCGTACTCGCCGACCGCACGGCGGCGCTGGGCATCCGCGTCCTGCGCTACGGCAGCGACCCGAACCTGGCGACCGACGCCGCGCTGGTGAGCTGGGAGCAACACGGCACCGGCGCCGTCGCGCACGTCAGATTGGCCGACGACCCCGAGCCGTGGGTGATGCGACTGGCGGTGCCAGGCAGACATATGGCGCTCAATGCGTTGGCCGCCCTGCTCGCCGCGGTGAACGTCGGTGCGCCTGCTGACGCCGTGCTCGACGGCCTGGCGGGCTTCGAAGGTGTGCGCCGCCGCCTTGAGTTGGTGGGCACCGTCAACGGTGTGCGTGTGTTCGACGACTACGCGCACCACCCGACCGAGGTACGTGCCAACCTGAACACATTGCAGACGGTGGCAGGAACGGGCCGCTCGGTCGTGGTGTTTCAGCCCCACTTGTATTCGCGTACACAGGCTTTCGCGCAGGAATTCGGGCAGGCGCTGGACGCGGCGGATGAGGTGTTCGTGCTCGATGTCTACGCGGCGCGTGAGCAGCCGATCGCGGGTGTGAGCGGTGCGAGTGTCGCCGAACACGTCAGCGTCCCGGTCACCTATATTCCGGACTTCTCGGCGGTCGCCGAACGCGTCGCCGATGCGGTCCGCCCCGGTGATGTCGTCGTCACCATGGGGGCGGGCGACGTGACCATGCTCGGCGCGGAAATCCTGGCCGCCCTTCGTCTCAAGGCCAATCGCACGGTACCCCGCGGGCCGGGGACGGTGTCGGGATGAGCGAGCCCACCGAGCCCACCGACGCTGTGGAGCCGACCGACGCTGGAGCCGAGCCGACCGACGTCGAGGCCGAGGTGACCGAGGAGCCGACCCACGCCGCCACCGACGACGCCGCCGCCGGACGAAGCCGCGCCGGACGAAGCCGCGCCGGACGAGGCCGATTTCGAGGGTCCGCGGCGGCGGGCACGCAGGGAGCGCGAGGAGCGACGCGCCGCCCAGGCCCGCGCGACCGCTATCGAAGAGGCGCGCCGCGAGGCCAAGCGGCGTGTCACCGGCACCGTCAGCACCAAAAAGCTTGGGCGCGGCACGGTTCGGGGCCTCAAGGCGCTCATGTGGTCGGCGCTGATCAGTGTGATCGTCGTCGGGCTCGGGTTGCTGCTGTACTTCACGCCGATCATGTCGGCACGCGACATCGTCGTCGTCGGACTGGGCGCAGTGCCACAAGACGAGGTCATAACTGCGGTGGCCGTAGCCCCGGGTACCCCGCTGCTACAGGTCAACACCGACGCGGTCGCCGAGCGGGTGGCCGCAATCCGGCGCGTCGCCAGCGTGCGGGTCCAGCGGGAGTATCCATCCACACTTCGGGTCACCGTTGTCGAGCGGGTGCCGGTGGTGGTCAAGGACTATCCAGACGGACCTCATCTGTTCGACCGCGACGGTGTGGATTTCGCGGTCGGACCGCCGCCGGCCGGTGTGCCGTACCTCGATACGAAGAATCCCGGCCCGCACGATGCCCCGACGAGAGCGGCGTTGCAGGTGATGACGTCGTTGCGCCCGGAGGTCGCCGCCCAGGTCGCCCGCGTCGATGCACCATCGGTCGCAGGAGTCACCCTTCAGCTCACCGATGGACGCCAGGTGGTGTGGGGAACCACCGACCGTACGGAGGAGAAGGCGCTCAAGCTCGGGGCGCTGCTCACCCAGCCGGGCAAGACCTACGACGTTTCCAGCCCGGACCTGCCGACCGTCAAGTAGATCTGCAATAAATCTTTGCGTGAGTTTCGGCGCGCCTGCATGGAACACCCGCGGGTGCGCCCTACCGTTCTGGTTGCACGGAACAACTTGACATAACTATAACCCTCTGGTTGAGGTTGAGAGTTTGCCAACGCGGTCCGCGTGTCGACAGCCAACCTGGGAGGAAAGGGCGATCCGATGACCCCCCCACATAATTACCTCGCCGTGATCAAGGTCGTCGGCATCGGCGGCGGCGGCGTCAACGCCGTCAACCGGATGATCGAGCAGGGCCTCAAAGGCGTGGAGTTCATCGCCATCAACACCGACGCGCAGGCGCTGTTGATGAGCGATGCCGACGTCAAACTCGACGTCGGCCGCGACTCCACGCGCGGGCTCGGAGCCGGCGCCGACCCCGAGGTCGGACGCAAGGCCGCCGAGGACGCCAAGGACGACATCGAGGAACTGCTGCGCGGCGCCGACATGGTGTTCGTCACCGCCGGCGAGGGCGGTGGCACAGGCACCGGTGGCGCCCCCGTCGTCGCGACGATCGCCCGCAAGCTCGGCGCGCTCACCGTCGGTGTGGTGACGCGGCCGTTCTCGTTCGAGGGCAAGCGCCGAAGCAATCAGGCCGAGACCGGCATCACCTCTCTACGCGAGAGCTGCGACACCCTGATCGTGATCCCCAACGACCGGCTTCTACAGATGGGCGACGCCGCGGTTTCGTTGATGGACGCGTTCCGCAGCGCCGATGAAGTTCTCCTCAACGGTGTGCAGGGCATCACCGACCTGATCACCACGCCGGGCCTGATCAACGTCGACTTCGCCGACGTCAAGGGCGTCATGAGCGGAGCGGGTACCGCGCTGATGGGTATCGGCTCGGCGCGCGGTGACGGTCGCGCGCTGAAGGCGGCCGAGATCGCGATCAATTCGCCGCTTCTGGAGGCCTCGATGGAGGGCGCCCAGGGAGTGCTGTTGTCGGTCGCGGGCGGAAGTGACCTCGGCCTGTTCGAGATCAACGAGGCGGCGTCTCTGGTGCAGGAGGCGGCGCACGCCGAAGCGAACATCATCTTCGGCACGGTCATCGACGACTCGCTTGGCGACGAGGTCCGCGTCACGGTCATCGCTGCGGGCTTCGATTCCGCAGGCCCGGGACGCAAGCCGGTGGTCGGTGCCGGGCAGGCCATTGCCGCCGGAGCCGCGGGCAAGGTGACCTCACAGCTGTTCGAGCCGGCCGACGCCATCAGTGTGCCGGTGCACACCAACGGCGCAACGGTCAGTATCGGCGGGGACGACGACGACGACGTCGATGTGCCGCCGTTCATGCGCCACTGACATCGCGGCGATACTGGCGGACGTGACCGTTCGTATTCGGCGCGTGACCACAACCCGTGCGGGCGGCGTCTCCGCGCCGCCGTTCGACACCTTCAATCTCGGGGATCATGTCGGTGACGACCCCGCCGCCGTGGCAGCCAACCGCAAGAGGCTGGCAGGCGCGCTCGGACTCGGCGACGACGGTGTCGTCTGGATGAACCAGGTGCACGGCGACCGGGTCGTGGTGGTCGACGAACACCCTGCCGAGGTGGTCGACAAAACTGACGCATTGGTCACCACGAGGCCGCGTTTGGCTTTGGCCGTGGTGACCGCCGATTGTGTTCCCGTTTTATTGGGTGATGCGCGCGCAGGCGTGGTAGCCGCAGTTCACGCCGGGCGAGTCGGGGCGCAGAACGGTGTCGTGGTGCGTGCGGTGGAGGCGATGCTCGACGTCGGCGCGCACGCCGAGGACATCTCGGTACTGCTGGGCCCGGCGGTCAGCGGACGGAACTACGAGGTTCCCGCGGCGATGGCCGCCGAGGTGGAGGCCACCCTGCCGGGTAGTCGCACAACCACCGCCGCGAACACGCCCGGCTTGGATCTGCGGGCCGGAATCGCCAGGCAGCTAACGGGTTTGGGAATCACGCAGATCGACGTCGACCCGCGCTGCACGGTCGAGGACCGCAACCTGTACAGCCATCGCCGCGATGCGCCGACGGGACGGCTGGCGTCCCTGGTGTGGATGGAATGACCGCGGCCATGCCGACTACCCGTGAGATGGAACTGGCCGAGGCGCTGGCCGCCGTCCGCGCCCGGCTGGCCGCGGCGGCGGAGGCCGCCGGACGCCATTCCGAGGAAATTGAATTACTCCCCATCACCAAATTCTTCCCGGCCACCGACGTATCAATTCTGCATCAATTGGGGTGCGAAGATTTTGGCGAATCACGCGAACAGGAAGCGGCGAATAAAGTAGGAGAAGTCGCCAATCTTGTGGGCGGTGCACCCATTCGCTGGCACATGGTCGGGCGGATCCAGCGCAATAAGGCACGGTCGATCGCGGGCTGGGCGTACGCCGCGCACTCCGTCGACAGTGTGCGGGTCATCGATGCGCTGGACCGCGCGGCGGCGCTGGCGTTGGACGACGGCGATCGGCCCGCGCCGCTTCGCATCTACATACAGATCAGTCTCGACGGGGACCCGAAGCGGTCAGGTGTGGACGTCGGCGACCCCGAGTCGGTCGACCGAGTGTGCGCCGCGGCCCAGGCCGCCGATGGCCTGGAGTTCGTGGGGCTCATGGCGATTCCGCCGCTTGGCGCGGACCCCGACGCGGCTTTCGCGCGTTTGCAATCCGAGCTCCAGCGGGTACAGCGCAACTATTCGCAGCGCCTCGAGCTGTCGGCAGGCATGTCCGGTGACCTCGAGGTGGCGGTGAGACACGGCTCGACGTGTGTGCGTGTCGGTACCGCGCTATTGGGACAACGTCCTTTAACGTCTCCAGGAGTAGTCACTCCAGTCACATCTTCATCACAGACACCAGAGCGACGGTCGAGAAGGGTCGAGCGATGAGCACACTCCACAAGGTCAAGGCGTACTTCGGGATGGCGCCGATGGATGACTATGACGACGAGTACTACGAAGACGACGACCGCAGCGCCTCGCGCGGCTACTCGCGCCGCCCGCGCGAGGATCGCTTCGAAGACGACGGCTACGTCCCCGGGCGGGGCGGCTACGACGAATACGACGATGCGCCGGCCGGGTACCGCGGCGGGTTCCGCGACGACGACCGTTTCGAGTCGAGGCTGCGGGGTCCGCGTGAATTCGATCGTGCCTCCTCGAGGCTGGGCGCGCTTCGTCCCTCCACCCGCGGGGCGCTCGCGATGGATCCGCGCCGGATGGCTGAACTGTTCGAGGCCGGCAGCCCGCTGTCCAAGATCACCACACTGCGCCCCAAGGATTACGGCGAGGCACGCACCATCGGCGAGCGGTTCCGCGACGGCACCCCGGTCATCATGGACCTGGTGACGATGGACAACGCCGACGCCAAGCGGCTGGTCGACTTCGCGGCCGGGTTGGCGTTCGCGCTGCGCGGCTCCTTCGACAAGGTCGCCACCAAAGTCTTCCTGCTGTCGCCCGCCGACGTCGACGTCACGGCCGACGAACGCCGTCGCATCGCCGAAGCCGGCTTCTACGCATATCAATAGGCCCGCTCGGTAGGGCTAATCGGCCGCAACGCTGTCCGCGAACGTGCCAGGTAGGCTAGCGGCGTCGCGCCGGCGCTCCGTTTTCGGGCGAGCGCGGGTTCGTGCCTGTATCGAATGTCACATGCGTAGTGAGGTCGGATTAGTTGGCGCTCTTCTTCGACATCCTGGGTTTCACCCTGTTCGTCTTCTGGCTGCTGCTGATCGCCCGGGTCGTGGTCGAGTTCATCCGGTCGTTTTCCCGTGATTGGCAGCCCAAGGGGCTGACCGTGGTGATCCTGGAAGTGATCATGACCGTGACCGACCCGCCGGTGAAACTACTGCGTCGACTCATTCCGCAGCTCACGATAGGTGCGGTGCGGTTCGACCTGTCCATCATGGTGTTGCTGCTGGCGGCGTTCATCGGTATGCAGCTGGCATTCGGCGCGGCGGTCTGAGAACCAGCCAATTCTGGAGATTGCGAACGACGCCATCCGGGGTTTGCCGAGGTCGATATTCGACGACCGAATCGCACTGCCGTGGCGGGGGAAGATTGAAATTCGCTCTTAATTATTGGGCTCTCATGCAACCGCCGGGTCTGGTGTGACAGGATGGGCGCCAGTTACGTTCAGCGCCTGATCCGAGCCTTTACACTTTGAGATCGGTTTACGGTCCAGACTCCAAGGGGGCAGACAATGCCGCTCACTCCAGCCGACGTTCACAACGTCGCGTTCAGCAAGCCACCCATCGGCAAGCGCGGCTACAACGAGGACGAGGTCGATGCGTTTCTCGATCTGGTTGAGAACGAGCTGACCCGCCTCATCGAGGAGAACGCCGACCTCCGCCAGCGTGTGGCCGAGCTGGACCAGGACGTGGCGGCCGCCCACTCCGGTGGCGCGCAGTCGACTCAGTCGATACCGCAGTACGAGCCCGCCCCCGCTCCCACACCAGCTCCGGAGCCCGAGCCGCAGCCGCAGCAGGTGTACGAGGCGGCCCCGACCTCATCGGTCACCGAGGAGCAGTCGATGAAGGCGGCACGGGTGCTGGCCCTGGCCCAGGACACCGCCGACCGGTTGACCGGTACCGCCAAGGCCGAGTCCGACAAGCTGCTCGCCGATGCACGCGCCCAGGCCGATGCCATGGTCAGCGAGGCGCGGCAGACCGCCGAGACCACCGTCGCCGAGGCGCGTCAGCGCGCCGACGCCCTGCTCACCGATGCGCAGACCCGGTCGGAGGCCCAGTTGCGGCAGGCGCAGGAGAAGGCCGACGCACTGCAGGCCGATGCCGAGCGCAAGCATTCCGAAATCATGGGCACCATCAATCAGCAGCGCACGGTGCTGGAAGGTCGCCTCGAACAGCTCCGTACGTTCGAGCGCGAGTACCGCACCCGGCTCAAGACCTACCTGGAATCTCAGCTCGAGGAGCTCGGCCAGCGTGGCTCTGCAGCCCCGGTGGACTCCGGCGCCAACAACGACGGCGGCGGCTTCAACCAGTTCAACCGCGGCAACAACTAGTCGCCGACGTCCCAACGACCCGGGGTTGATCAATGTTGATCGTTGCGCTCGTGCTCGCAGTCATCGGCCTTGCCGCGCTGGTGACCGCAGTCGTCACCAGCAATGAGTTGATCGCGTGGGTGTGCATAGGGGCCAGCGTGATCGGTGTGCTGCTGCTGATCGTGGATGCAGTGCGGGATCGGTCCCGCGGTGACGCCGCGGACGAAGTCGAGGGCGACGTCGAGAACGGTCAGGTCGTCGAGTTCGACGAGGAATACCCGGAGGACTCCGCCGCGCCCGCCGACGAACCCGAATACGAAGCGGAGACGACGGTCGTCGAGCAGGCCGACGATGTCGTCCAGCGACGACCGCAATCGCTAAACCGTTGGGGCCCGCAACAATTCGCGTACTTCGTCGTCACTGACCTGGTGGAAATCCGCGAACACCTGACCGACAGCCTCGAATCCCGGCGGCATCGTCGCGCAGATCACGTCGTCGGCTTCGGTCGCGAGCTCGCGGCATGTCGACGGCGGCCCGACGGGCACCGCGACCACCACCCGAGCCGGGCCGTTGGCCTTCACCGCACGAATCGCCGCCAGCATGCTGGCGCCGGTGGCGATGCCGTCGTCGACCAGGATCACGGTCTTGTCGGCCACGTCGATCGGCGGACGGTCCCCGCGGTAGGCCACTTTCTCGCCGGTGTAGTTCCTCGGTCTCGCGCTCGATCGCGATCTGCAGTTGGTCGTCGCTGATGTCCAGGCTGCGCACCAGGCTGTCGTTGATCACGACGCCACCGCCCGATGCCAGCGCTCCCATCGCGAGCTCCTGCCACTGCGGGACGCCGAGCTTGCGAACCAGGAATACGTCCAGGGGAGCGCGCAGGGCGTGGGCGACCTGCCGGCCGACGGGAACGCCACCCCGGGCCAGCCCGAGCACGAGCAGATTGTCCCTGTCGCGGTAGGACGCCAACTTCTCCGCCAGGACATCGCCGGCCTCCCGGCGGTCCCGGAACACACGACCCGCATCTCGGCGGGTCAGTCCGCCCAAGCCGCTCATCGCATCGATTCTTTCGAGATATTCAGCCTACGACCGTGAGTACCCAGCCTGCAGGGCAATCCGACGCCGACGCGGCTGCGAATATTCACATGTGGGTATCGAGTACGAGAGCGTTGTCGACCATCCTTTGACCGAGGTATTCGATTGGCACGCGCGACGCGGCGCGATGCGGCGACTGGTGCCGCCGTGGCAGCCGATGAAGGTGGTGGCCGAGGCCGACTCGCTGGCCGACGGCCGCGCCGAGCTGGGTCTGCCAGGCGGGTTGCGCTGGATCGCGCAGCACGACGCCACCAGATTCGACCCGCCGCACCGATTCGTCGACGTGCTCTCTTCACGGGGCCCGCGGTCATGGCCTCCGCGGATCGTCGGACGATGGACCCATACGCACGAATTCGAAGAGGTCCCGTCGGGAACACGGGTGTATGACCGCATCGACGCCCCGGTGCCCGCCGCGGCGCTGCGTCCGATGTTCGCCTACCGGCACCGGCAGCTCGCCGACGATTTGGCGGCCCATCGAGACGCGCGTGACGCGGGTCTGCAGCCGATGGTCGTGGCCATCACCGGCGCGACCGGTCTGGTCGGCACCGCGTTGTCGGCGTTCCTGAGCACCGGTGGACACCGGGTGATCAGGTTGGTCCGGCATGCAGCGCAGTCCCAGGATGAGCGGCAATGGGATCCGGACCGCCCGGCGGCCCACCTGCTGTCGGGTGTCGACGCCGTGGTGCATCTCGCCGGCGCGTCGATCGCGGGGCGATTCACGGCCGCGCACAAGGAGGCCGTCCGCGACAGCCGGATCGGGCCCACCCGCCGCCTGGCCGAGGTCGCTGCCACCAGTGGGTTTGGCGGGCCGTTCGTCAGCGCCTCGGCGATCGGCATCTACGGGTTCGACCGCGGCGACGCGGTGCTGTGCGAGGAAAGCGTGCGCGGCGACGGTTTCCTCGCCGACGTCGTCTCGGACTGGGAAGCCGCCACCGAGCCTGCCGTCGAGGCGGGACTCCGGGTGGTCAACGTGCGAACGGGGATCGTGCAGTCCGCCCGCGGCGGCACGCTGCGTCTGTTTCGTCCGCTGTTCGCCGCCGGACTGGGCGGCCGCGTCGGCAGTGGCCGCCAGTGGCTGTCATGGATCGCGCTCGACGATCTGCTCGACATCTACTACCGGGCGATCTACGACGCCAGGCTGTCCGGGCCGGTCAACGCCGTCGCGCCGGTGCCGGTGCGCAATGCCGACTACACCAAGGCACTCGCCGCAGTACTTCACCGGCCGGCCTTGCTGCCGGTGCCGTCGCTGGGGCCGCGGCTGCTTCTGGGGGAGCAGGGCTCACGTGAGCTCGCCGAGGCCGATCAACGGGTGGCGGCCACCAAGCTCGACACGGTGGGTCACCGATTCCGGCACCCCCGCATCGACGGCGCCCTCGCTCACGAGCTGGGACATGGCTGACGGACGATGTGGGTCACGAAACCGCGCACCAGATCGCGCACTCTCGCTGACGCGTGCTATGAGCAAGTTCCGTTGTGCGGGAAAGCAATTCATCGTGAGTGAGACCAAAGTCAACCACTTCGCCCGCGTTGTCGTCGGCCAGCCAGCGCTCCAGCAGATCGGGGTCGACTTCCGGGTGGAACTGCAGTGCGAGCGCACGGCCGAGCACGAACGCCTGTGACGCGTTCCGCGGTCCTGGCGACCTCGGTGGCGCCGGGAGGCAGGGTCCACCGGTCGAAGTGCCACTGGAACCACGGTCCGGCAGGGATCAGATCCTGCTTTGTCGCTCGTGACGTCGTACCAGCCGATTTCAGGGGCCGACGAACGCGCGACCGAGCCGCCGAACGCCTGTGCCAGGAGTTGGCCGCCGAAGCACACGCCGAGCAGCGCCACCCCGGCGTCGGCGGCGTCGCGCACCAGCTGCATCTCGGTGCTCACCCAACTGCGGCGCAGCGCATCGTCGTAGACCGGCCACCGCGCGCCCAGCGGCACGATGACGTCGTAGCCGGTGGGATCGGGGAAACGTCACGTCGCACGCTGGATCGTCGATCCGGTGTGCGGGTACGACCTCGAACGTGTCCACGTCGAAGCCCTGCTCGGCGAACGCCTCACCGAGAAGCGCTTCCGTCGCGAGGTGCTCGTTGTAGAGGAACAGAACCTTGGGCGCCACGACTCACATTATTTCGGCGCGCGTACCGGGGGCGCATCATCGGGGGCCATAACGGCTCCGATCTTGCGGAACAGGGTGTCCGCGCCGTTGCTGTAGTTGCCCTCGTCGTCGAACGCCTCGGGCAGGTACGTGACCGCGACAGCGATCGCAATCTTCTGCGAGGGTAAGTAGGCCGCCAGCGCCGGAGTACCCCGACATCAGCGGGTTCTGAAGCAACCAGTTGCCGGAGATGACGAGGCCCATACCGTAGGTGTACCCCTCGGTCATCTCGTCGCACGTGGTGCAGCCGGGCTGCTTGTGGGTCTTGCCGCGCAGGTCGGTGGACACCATCTTCTTGTACGAGTCCGGCGGACAACAGCCGCCCCGAACCGATGCCGACGGCCGTGGCCTCCATGTCGTAGATGTCGGTGGTCTGGATCGCGCCGTGGGTGATGGTCCACGACGGATCCCAGAAGGTGCTCTCCTCGTAGAACGGTGTGCCCGGCGGGATCTTGAGAAACTCGCGACGCTCCGAGCTGAACGCGTGCAGTGCGGGTGCGGGAATCTCCGGGGTCAGCGAGTTGACGGTATTCGTCAGCCCAAGCGGGCGAAGGATCTTCTCCGACAACAGCTTCGGCATCTCCTCGCCGGTCGCTTTCTCCAGCGCGAGCCCGAGCAGCAGGTAGTTGGTGTGCGCGTAGTTCCAGTTGGTCCCTGGCTCGTAGAGCAACGGCTGATCGACGGCGTACTGCAGCAGCTCGTGAACCGTCCAGCGCCGGAACGGATTGGCGTACGCCGCGTCGTTCATTTTCGTGTTGCCGATGACGTAATCGACGTAACCCGACGTCATCTGGGCCAGCTGGCCGAGGGTGACGCGGTCGGCGTGCGGGATCTCGGGCAGAAACTTCGACAACTTGTCGTCGAGGCTGACCTTCTGTTCGTCGACGAGCTTGAGAAGCAATGTGGAGACGTAGGAGATGGCCACCGCGCCGTTGCGGAAGTGCATGTTGGTGTCGGCGGGTACCCCGGTCATCGACTCGCCAAGGGCTTCGGTGACGATCTCCTGCCCGTCGACGGTGACCCGGACGATGGCCGCCTTCAGGTGCTCTGAGGCCATCACCTCGCGCACGGCGCTCATCACCGCGTCGGCCTTGGCGTTATCGGTGCCTGTGCTCGTCGCGGGTGATTCGCCCGGCAGCGCGCCGGGACTGCAGCCGGCGGTCAGGACGAGGACGCAAAGCGCCGGCAGCAGGCGCCGGATAACGGGCATGCCCGGATCTTCGCACACGCCGGCTGTGCGTAAATAACCGTGAAAATGGGCATTCCACGGCGTGTCTGTGCTGGCCGAATGGTTCCTCACCTCAGGTGAGCGTGGTAATCCCGATTGGGATCTGCCGGCGTGGAGTGAGGGCAACGAGGCGGAAGCCCTCATTCACGGGGCGGCGTACTTCGATCGCCTCGTCACCGAAGTGGAGCAGCTGGGCCCCGGTGATCACCTCTTCTTCGCCGACTGGCGGGGCGACGCCGATCAGAGGCTGCGCGAGGACGGGCCGACGGTGGCCGAACTGTTCCGTGCCGCGGCCGAGCGCGGTGTGCTCGTCAAGGGACTCATGTGGCGGTCGTATCCGAACAGGCTGCAGTTCAACGAGGAACAGAACCGCCATCTCGCCGAGACCATCGAGCGTGCGGGCGGGGAGGTGCTGCTGGACCAGCGGGTGCTGCTCGGCGGGTCGCACCACCAGCGGCTGGTCCTGCTTCGTCATCCCGAGGAGCCGCATCGCGACGTCGCATTCATCGGCGGCATCGACTTGTGTCACTCGCGGCGCGACGACGAGTCACATCGCGGAGACCCGCAGGCGGTGCAGATGTCGCGTCGTTATGGCGCAGCGCCCACCGTGGCATGACGTGCAGTTGCAGGTGCGCGGTCCCGTCGTCGGAGCGCTGGACACCACGTTCCGGGAGCGGTGGACGGCCAGGGCGGCGCCGTTGGATGTCTTCAATCCGATGGCCTGGCTGCGGCACACGTTCGCGGGCACACCCGTACGGCACCCATTGCCGGACCAGCCGCCGGATCCGCCGGCGTGCGGATCGCATGCGGTGCAGGTCCTGCGGACCTACGGCGACGCCCTGATCGATTACGAGTTCGCCAAGGACGGTGAACGCACCATCGCCCGCGGCTACACCAAGGCGATCCGCCGCGCCCGGCAGCTGATTTACCTCGAGGACCAGTATCTGTGGTCGGAGGAGATCGCAGCCCTGCTCGTCGAGGCGCTGACCGCGAATCAGGATCTGCACCTGGTGGCCGTCGTCCCACGGCATTTCGATCTCGAGGGCGGCCTCGGCCGCCCGCCGACGCTGGTCGGCCGTCAACTCGTTGTCGAGGCGTCCCGACGCGCCGCCCCGGATCGGGTGCACCTCTTCGATGCCGAGAACCACGAGGGCACACCGGTGTACGTGCATTCCAAGGTGTGTGTCATCGACGACGCGTGGGCCTGCGTCGGCAGTGCCAACTTCAATCGACGGTCCTGGACACACGACAGCGAATTGGCCTGCGCTGTGCTGGATGCCGACGATGTGTTCGCGCGCGACCTCCGACTGCGGCTGCTGCGTGAGCACCTCGACCGTGCCGCCGACGGCAGCGAAGACGGTGGGCTCGCCGATCCGGCTACCGCAGTGGACGAAATCATCTCCTCTGCACAGGCTTTGGAGGACTGGCACCAAGGCGGATGTGAGGGACCGCGTCCGCCGGGCCGATTGCGGCCACACGAGATCGAGCGTGTCGATCCGCTGACCCGGCTCTGGGCCGAACCGGCTTACCGCGTGATCTTCGATCCGGACGGCCGGTCCTATGTCGATCGGCTGCTTGGGCGTGGGCCATGAACGTCGCGGACTGGTTCCTCACCGAGGAGGAGCGTGGCAATCCGGACTCCGCGATGCCCGCGTGGTGCGAAGGTAACCGAGCGGAGCCGCTGATCCACGGCGCGACCTACTTCGACCATCTCGTCACGGAGGTGGAAGCGCTGCGCGCCGGCGACCATCTGTTCTTCACCGACTGGCGGGGTGACCCCGATCAGAAGATGCGCGACGGCGGCCCGACCATCCGTGAATTGTTCTGCAGCGCCGCCGAACGCGGAGTCGTCGTCAAAGGTCTGGTGTGGCGGTCGCACCTCGACAAGCTCGCATACAGCGAGGAGGAGAACCGGCACCTCGGCGAGGCGATCGAACGCGCAGGCGGCGAGGTGCTGCTCGATCAGCGTGTCCGTATCGGCGGGTCGCATCACCAGAAGTTGGTCGTCATCAGACATCCCGGTGCGCCGGAGCGAGACGTCGCGTTCGCCGGCGGCATCGATCTGTGCCATTCCCGCCGTGACGATGCTTCGCACCGCGGCGACCCGCAGGCGGTGCAGATGGCCGAGCGGTATGGCGAGCATCCGCCTTGGCATGACGTACAACTGCGGGTCCAGGGTCCTGCGGTCGGCGCTCTGGACACCACGTTTCGCGAGCGCTGGAACGACCCCGCTTCCCTGGACATGATGAACCCGCTTGCGTGGCTGCGGGACAAGTTCGGTGGTGCGGATATGAACGCGGATCCGCTGCCCGAGCAGCCGCCCGATCCGCCACCCTGTGGACCGCATGCGATACAGGTGCTGCGCACGTACCCCGATGCACACTTCGCCTACGACTTCGCGCCCAGCGGTGAGCGCAGCATCGCGCGCGGCTACAACAAGGTGGTGCCGCGCGCCCGCCGGCTGATCTACGTCGAGGATCAGTACCTGTGGTCCAAACAGGTGGCAAAGCTGTTCGCCGGTGCGCTGGAAGACAATCCGGACCTGCACCTGGTCGCAGTCATCCCGCGCCATCCCGATGTCGACGGACGCCTCGAGCTGCCACCCAACCTCATCGGGCGCTGGCAGGCGCTCGAGACGTGCCATGCGGCCAGCCCGGAGCGGGTCCACATATTCGACGTCGAGAACCCTGAGGGCACGCCGGTCTACGTGCACGCCAAAGTGTGCGTGATCGACGACATCTGGTCCTGCGTCGGCAGCGACAACCTCAATCGGCGGTCCTGGACGCACGACAGTGAACTGACCTGCGCCGTGCTCGACACCGAGGGCGAGTTCGCGCGAGACATGAGGCTGCGGCTGCTACGCGAGCACCTCGACCGCGCCGACGACGGCAGCGAAGACCAGGGTCTTGCCGATCCGGCCGCTGCGGTAGGCGAGATCATCTCCAGTGCAAAGGCTTTGGAGGATTGGCACGCATCCGGTCGCCAGGGCCCCAGACCGCCGGGACGGCTGCGCCCGCACCATGCCGAACGTCCGAGCTTGTTCACGCGACTGTGGGCCGAACCCGTGTATCGCCTGACGTACGACCCGGACGGACGGTCGTATCGGGATCGGCTCAGGGGGCGGCTGTGAACTCGACGGGCAGGCTCACCGGTCCGGTTATCCCTGTCATCGACTTCCACGGGACGGCGGCTGTGCTTCGGATGTCCGGCATGCGTCGCGCCATGGTGGTCAACGCCTCGGCCAGTTCGATCCGCGCGAGATGCGCACCGAGGCAGTAGTGCATGCCGCCGCCGAAGGTCAGCATCGCCGGGGCATCCTCGCGCGTGATGTCGAAGCGATCCGGATCCGGGTAGACGGCGGGGTCACGGTTGGCCGCAGCGGTATTGGCGATGACGAGGGTGCCCGCCGGGATCCTGACGCCGGCGAGCTCGACGTCGGTGACCGGCACGCGCATCGTGTTGAGAATGACGGGGGAGTAGCGCATCACCTCGTGCACGGCCTGCACCGCGAGTTCCGGCCGCTCGGCCAGAAGCCGCCATTGCTCGGGGTGGTCGCAGAAAACCTGGACCGCCGCGGCCAGTTGATTGCGCGTGGTGTCCGTTCCGGCCATCAGTAGCGTCGCGGCGAGGGTGAGCAGTTCGTCGTGGGTCAGACGGTCGCCGTCGACCTCTGCGCGCATCATGTCGGAGAGCAGGTCGTCGGTCAGTGCGTCTCGCCTGCTGGTCACCATCTCGTCGACATAGCGTTCGAGAGCACGCCAGGCGCGCATGATGTCGGGTTCGTCGTTGACGACGTTCCAGTCGAAGATCTTGAAGATGTCGTCGGCCCATGCGGAGAACAGGTGCCAGTCGTCCCGTGGTGTCCCGAGCAGCGCGCAGATGATCGGAATGGGATATTGCCTCGCGATGTCGGCGACCACATCGCAACGGCCGTCGCTCGCATGGCTGTCGATGAGATCCCCGATGATGTCGGTGCACGTGGCGCGCAGACGTTCCGCGGCCCTGGGGGTGAACGCCTTCGATACCAGTCGGCGCTGGCGACGGTGTGCTTCCCCGTCGAGGCTGAGCAGCCCCTTGAGCGACAGGTCCCATAGCTCGCCGGACGTGATGCCCTGCACGGACAGGGCCAGCCCTTTCGGCATCACGAACCTGTCGTCGCGCAGGACAGTACGGACGAGGTGGTAGTCCAGTACCTCCGGTCCGTGCGGGCCCATGGCGATCGGGCCCCGCTGTCGGGCCGCACGGATGAGCTCGTGGGCCTCGTGTGGAGTCTGGGCTTGGTCGTAGGCGATGGTCGGCAGGTCGGGCGCGATCGTTGTCATGGTTCGACTATCTGGTTTCGCGGCGCCGACAAGATCGGCCGAACATCGTATTTCTGCAGCCGTAGGGGTCGTATATACGCGTATTCGCTGATGTATTGCCGCACGTCAGGGCGCCATGCTGGCTAGCATGAGCGCGACTGACTGGAGCGAACTGGGCGTGAGTGGGCTGCCGACGGGGACTGTGACGCTGCTGTTGGCAGACGTCGAGGGTTCCACGCGGCTGTGGGAGACCCAACCGGAGGCGATGAGCTCGGCGATCGCGCTGCTGGACTCGACGTTGGCCGGGCTCGTCGCCGCGCATGAGCGGGGTGCGGCCGGTCGAGCAGGGCGAGGGTGACAGTTTCGTGTTGGCGTTCGCGCGGGCGAGTGATGCGGTGGCGTGTGCCCTTGCTCTGCAGCGGGCGCCGTTGGCGCCGATCCGGTTGCGCGTCGGGATCAATACCGGTGAGATCCAGTTGCGCGATGAGGGCAACTACATCGGTCCGACGATCAACCGCACGGCGCGGCTGCGGGATCTCGGTCATGGTGGACAGACATTGGTGTCGGGCGCGACAGAGGCGATGGTCGTCGACCATCTCCCCGCTGATTCATGGCTGAATGACCTCGGTACGCACGCGTTGCGTGACCTGCCGCGCCCGGAACGCGTTGTGCAGCTGTGCCATCCCGACATCCGCAATGACTTCCCGCCACTGCGTGTCGCGAAAGACCGTCGCCGTTCAACGGCTGCCAACCCACTTGACGAGCTTCGTCGGCCGGGAGTCGCAGGTCGCTGAAGTGCGTCGCATGTTGAACGAGAACCGGCTGGTGACACTCACCGGGGCGGGTGGTGCCGGCAAGACGCGGCTGGCGGTCGAGGTTGCCGGCCAGACTGCGCCGAATTCGGTGACGGGACCTGGTATGTCGACCTGGCGCCGATCACCGATCCTGAACTCGTCGCGGTCACCGCGGCGCGCGCGCTCGGGCTCCCCGACCAGCCGGGCCGTTCGACGTTGGACACAATCGTCGGCTCCGTGTCCGATCACGAGATGCTGCTGATCCTCGACAACTGCGAGCATCTGCTGGATTCCAGTGCGGCGATCATCGTTGCGGTCCTCGATCGATGCTCCGGCGTCAAGGTGCTGACGACCAGCCGCGAACCGATCGGTGTACCCGGCGAGGTGACGTGGCGCGTGCCATCGCTTTCGCTGGATTCCGACGCGCTGAGCCTCTTCGCCGATCGCGCCCGACGAGCCAGGCCCGATTTCGAAGTGACTGACGACAACATCGCGTCGGTAACCGAGCTCTGCCGGCGCCTCGACGGCATGCCCTTGGCCATCGAACTCGCGGCGGCGCGAGTGCGTGCCTTGTCGCTCAACGAGATACTCGACAGCCTGCATGACAGGTTCCGGCTGCTGACGGGTGGTTCGCGCACGGCGGTCCGCCGACAACAGACGCTGCGCGCATCGGTCGACTGGTCACACGCATTGCTCACAGAAGCCGAACGAGTGTTGTTCCGGCGACTGGCGCCGTTCATGGGTGGGTTTGATCTCGCCGCGGCGCAGGCGGTCGGGGGCGGCGACGGCGTGGAGCGCTTCCAGGTACTGGACATGCTCGGTCTGTTGGTGGACAAATCGCTTGTGCTCGCCGAGGACTGCGGCGGACGTACGCGATACCGACTTCTCGAAACCGTCCGTCAGTACGCGTCAGAGAAGCTCGGCGAGTCCGGCGAGGCCGGTACGGTCCGTTCCCGGCACCGCGACCATTACGCCGCGCTTGCCCTGACACTGGATGCTCCAGCGCACGGATATCAGCAACTACTCGACCAGGCGGAATCCGAGATCGACAATCTGCGAACTGCATTCGCGTGGAGTCGTGAAGGCGCGGACATCGACACCGCGATGCGCATCGCCGTGACGTTGTCGCCGCTATGGTACGGCAGGGGGAAGATCCGGGAGGGTCTGGCGTGGCTCGACACAGCGCTAGCAGCCGAGCGGGATACGGGCATCGACGCCGAACGTGCCACATGTGCGTGGGCCATGGCCGAAAAGTCGGTACTGGATGCGATCGTCCTGGGAATCGACAGTACGCAGCTTGCTGAACAAGCTCTGACGATGGCCCGTGAGACGGGCGATCCGATCGTGGTGGCACGGGCGCTGACCGCTCGCGCCCGCGGTATCTGGGCGTGATGCTGTTGCGGCCGCGCCATTCATCGCCGAGGCGATTCGACTCGCGCGCGATGCGGGCCACCCCTGGATCTTGAGCCAGGTGCTTGCCCGTCAGGCGGCTCTGGCGATCATGTCGACCGGTGATCCCGAGCTGGCGCGCACTGCAGCCCAAGAAGGCCTCGACATCGCCGACATGATCGGTGATGGATTCGATTCACGCCAATGCCGCTGGTGCCTCGGCATGGCGGATTGGTTCCAGGGCGATCTGGCCGGAGCCGTCAATCGATTCACCGGTCTGGCCGCAGAGGCGGCGGCGCAACACGACTCGGTCTGGTGGGCCATCAGTCTGGCCGGGGTGAGCTATGCGCTGGCATACCAGGGGGAAACGACGAGGGCGCGCGCGGCAGCCGCTGAGCTCGTTGAATTGGGCGGAGAGATCGCAGATTATTACGAATCCTTCGGCGTCGCGGGTTTGTCGTTGGCAGCGGCGGCCGAGGGTGACGCCGCCACCGCCTACCGGCACAGCGAGCTTGTCTGGCGGCAACCCGGCATGCGACGTGAAACTGTCGCATTGACGCTCGTCGCCCTGACCACGCTGAAGATCGGAGACGTCGCTGCAGCGCGTCAGCTTGCCGACGAGGCTGTGTCGACCATGTCGGGTTGGCACCGCGTCATGGCGCTGAATGTCCGTGCCCGGGTGGCAATAGCTGAAGGCAGACCGGACCTCGCGGAACGCGACGCACATGACGCGCTCGCATGTGCGGCAGAAGTTCAAGTACGGCATTGCGTTCCCGATGTCCTCGACTGCCTCGCTGCGCTTGCCTGCGACGCGGGGAGCCATCTCGAAGCGGCGCGGCTTTTCGGTGCGGCGGAAGCGCTGCGGCAACAAACGACCGAAGTGCGGCTTGGGGTCTATCAATCCGCTTACGACATAGCGTACGCGACGGCTCGAGATGCGTTGGGCACCGACGCTTTTCAGGCCGGCCTGGGATGAAGGTGCCGCAATGTCGATCGAGGAGGCGATCGCTTATGCGCAGCGCGGTCGGGGCGAGCGCAAGCGTCCGTCGAGCGGATGGGATTCGTTGACGCCCACCGAGGTCGATGTCGTCCGCCTGGTTGAAGAGGGGCTCGGCAACAAGGACATCGCCACCCGGCTGTTCATCTCGCATCGCACGGTGCAGACGCATCTGACGCACGTTTACACCAAGCTGGGCCTGACGTCGCGGGTGCAACTCGCGCAGGAGGCCGCCCGGCACAGTTGATCTACGCGATTTCGCCGATGTAATGCGCTATGCCGCAGCCGCATGCTGATGAGCATGACAGAAACCGAATGGAGCGAACTGGGCGTGAGTGGGCTGCCGACGGGGACTGTGACGCTGCTGTTGGCAGACGTCGAGGGTTCCACGCGGCTGTGGGAGACCCAACCGGAGGCGATGAGCTCGGCGATAGCGCTGCTGGACTCGACGTTGGCCGGGCTGATCGCCGCCCATAACGGAGTGCGGCCGGTCGAGCAGGGCGAGGGGGACAGCTTCGTGTTGGCGTTCGCCCGTGCCAGTGATGCGGTGGCGTGTGCCCTTGCTCTGCAGCGGGCGCCGTTGGCGCCGATCCGGTTGCGCGTCGGGATCAATACCGGTGAGATCCAGTTGCGCGATGAGGGCAACTACATCGGTCCGACGATCAACCGCACGGCGCGGCTGCGGGATCTCGGTCATGGCGGACAGACATTGGTGTCGGGCGCGACGGAGGCGATGGTCGTCGACCATCTCCCTGCTGATTCATGGCTGAATGACCTCGGTACGCACGCGTTGCGTGATCTGCCGCGCCCGGAACGCGTTGTCCAGCTCTGCCATCCCGACATTCCGAATGACTTCCCGCCACTGCGCGTGCCGAGAAGTCCTGCAACACAGAACCTCCCAGCACAGTTGACGACCTTCGTCGGCCGAACGGCTGAGATGGCAGACGTTCGGGACCTCCTTTCGCGGAATCGGCTGGTGACGTTGACGGGCGCCGGCGGATCCGGAAAGACACGGCTCGCCGTCGAGATAGCCGCGTCGATCGCCGTCGAATTCGCAAGCGGGGTCTGGTATGTAGACCTCGCACCGATCACGAACCCGGGTGTCGTGGCCTTGACGGTGGCGCGCGCTCTGGGCCTGCCGGACCAGCCCGGAAGTTCCTCTGTCGAGAGCGTCGTGCGTCATATCGGCGACCACCGGATGCTCATCGTGCTCGATAACTGCGAGCACCTTCTGGACGCGTCGGCCGCCCTGATCGGTGAACTACTTCAAAGTTGCCGGTCGGTGACATTGCTGACCACCAGTCGCGAACCGATCGGCATGCCTGGCGAATTGACGTGGCGGGTACCGTCTTTGCCGGTGGAGACGGATGCCGTCGAGTTGTTCGCTGAACGAGCGCGCAAGGTCAGGTCCGACTTCGGAATCACTGACGAGAACGCTTCGGCCGTCGCCGAGATATGCCGTCGGCTCGACGGCATGCCGCTGGCGATCGAACTCGCCGCGGCTCGAGTGCGCGCGTTGTCGATCGCCGACCTGCTCACCAGCCTGCATGATCGGTTCCGACTGCTGACCGGAGGTGCTCGCACCTCGGTTCGGCGACAGCAGACCTTGCGGGCGTCGGTGGACTGGTCGCACGCATTGCTGACCGAACCCGAGCGCATCCTGTTCCGTCGGTTGGCGGCGTTCATGGGTGGTTTCGACCTCGACGCGGCAGAGGCCGTGGGAGGCGGCGGCGACGTGGAGCGCTATCAAGTGCTCGACCAGCTCACGCTGCTCGTCGACAAATCCCTTGTGGTGCTTGAAAGCGCTTCGGAGCCAACGAGATACCGACTACTCGAAACCGTGCGGCAATACGCGCTCGAGAGGCTTGGAGAATCCGGTGAGGCGGACGCCGTCCGCACCCGGCATCGGGATCACTACGCCGCGATGGCGGCAACGCTGGACACCCCGGCTGGCGATAGCCACGAACGCCACCTGGATCAGGCGGCGATGGAGATCGACAACCTCCGAGCCGCGTTCCAGTGGTGTCGCGAGACCTCCGAGGTCGACCAGGCGCTTTCACTCGCCACCTCGCTTCAGGCACTGTGGCTCGCGCGCGGGCGGATCCGGGAAGGCCTTGCGGCGCTGGAGATTGCGATCGCAGACTGCGACGCAGTGGGGGACCTAGCGACTGCCGAGTACGCACGAGCTCTCGCCGATAAGGCGATGCTTGACTCGTGGCTCGGTGTCAACAGTGCGGTGCTGGCGGAGGCCGCGTTGCGCATCGCACGCGAATCAGACGATGCGACGTTGTTGATCCGCGCCCTGATTGCAACCGGTTGCGTCATGGGACACAGCGCCCTCACGTCCAAGCCGTACTTCGCCGAAGCGCTCGAACTGGCTCGGGCGACCGATGACACCTGGCGCATCAGCCAGATACTCGGATGGCAGGCATACGGAGCCATGATGAGCGGCGACTGTGCGGCGGCAAGCGTGATCGCCTGTGAGGGAATCGATTTCACTGGCGGTATCGGCGATAAGTTCGTCGCACGGCAGTGCCGTTGGATCCTGGGGCTGGCGAAGATGTGGGGCGCTGAGCTGGCGGCTGCCGCGGCGCAGTTCGGCGCGGTCGCCGATGAAGCCGAGGCGGCGCACGACGGGATGTGGGCCGAGATGAACTTCGGGACCATGAGTTACGCACTGTCATATCTCGGAGACACGGATGCCGCCGAAGCTGCGGCGTTGAAGTCGATCGACATCGGAAACGACTTCGGGGGACTGCAACTCGCGCACGGATATACCGGCCTGGCGGTTGCCGCCTTGGCGAGAGGTGACGTAGGCCAAGCTGAGGACGCCTTGGCGCTTGCATCGCCGGTGTGGAACCTGTTGCCTGAGATGCGGGCGATGCATCTGGAGTTGCGGTCCCGCATTGCTCTTCTGAGTGGCGACCTCGATGAGGCGCGACGCCTCGCTGCTGAAGCGGTGCCGGCCACCAAGGGCAGAGGCTGCCACACCGCGGCCGCGCTGCTGGCGCGTGCTCGGGTTGCCCTCGCGGATGGCGCCTACGCACAGGCGGAGGACGACCTTCACGCGGCCGTCACGGAGGCGACAGCGGTGAGTTCGCACCTCGATGTCCCCGAGATGTTCGAATACCTGGCACACCTCGCGGCGGTCGGCGAGAGCCCGCGCGAGGCGGCCCGGTTGTTCGGCGCTGCGGAGACCATCCGTGCCAGCACCGGCAATGTGCGCTTTTCAGACGTCCAAGCGCGTTATGACTCCTGGGTGTCGGGCGTCCGCAGCGCATTAGACGCCGCGGAATTCGAGCAGGCGTGGGCCGAAGGTTCGGCGTTGTCGACAGAAGGGGCGATCGCGTACGCGCAACGTGGGCGTGGGGAGCGTAAGCGACCGTCGAGCGGCTGGGCATCGTTGACTCCAACGGAGCTTGATGTGGTGCGGTTGGTCAGCGAGGGGATGGCCAACAAGGACATCGCGACCCGGCTCTTCATCTCTCCGCGGACCGTTCAGACGCACCTCACGCACGTCTACGCCAAGGTAGGGCTGACGTCGCGGGTGCAACTGGCGCAGGAGGCGGCTCGACGCAACTGATTGGCGTGTCGGTGGTGGGTTGTAGTGTCGAACGTATGTTCGAGTGTGATCGGGATTGGGATCTCATCGAGTTGATGGGTGAGGCCACGCGCTACGAATCGATGTCCACTGCGCAGCGGTTGTTGGCGGTGGCGGCGTTGTATGAGCGGCGTCAGGGTGCGTTGGGCGATCTGGATTGGTATGTGGTCGATTACTGCGCGGCGGTGGCTGCTGAGGTGTCGGCGGTGCAGAACATCAGCCATTCGCGTGCGGTCAGCCAGGTGCAGTCCGCGTGTGCGCTGGCGCATCGGCTGCCCACGGTGGCCAAGGTGTTTCTGCGCGGGACCATCGACTACCGGCTGGTGTCGACGATCATCTCGCGTACCGACAATGTCGAGGATGCGCTGATGCCAGAGTTGGATGAGGCGATCGCGCGGCATTGCGAGAAGTGGATGAAGCTGTCCAAGCGGGCGTTGCGCGATCGGGTGGATCAGTGGGTGGCGCGTTTCGATCCGGCCGGGGTGCGCATCCCGCCGAAGGTGGACGAGGGCCGCTACCTGGAGGTGGAGGCGTCCATCCCGGGGATGGCGTGGCTCTCGGGTCATGTGCATGCCACCGACGCCGCCGCGTTCACCCAACGGTTGGATGCGTTGGCGGCCACGGTGTGTGAGCACGATCCCCGTGGCCGCCAGCAGCGCCGCGCGGATGCCGTCGGCGCGCTGGGACGCGGCGAGGCGACGCTGGCCTGCCAGTGCGGGCGGGCGGACTGCACGGCGGCCGCGGAGCTGGCCGCAGTGTCATCGGCGGTGATCCATGTGCTGGCCGAACAGGGCACCCTTGACGGCACCAGCGACAATCCGGGATATCTGCGCGGGTTGGGGATCCTGCCGGCCGAATCGGTGCGTGCGCTGGCCAAGACCGCGAAACTGAAGCCGCTGATTGTGCCGACTGGTGTGGCGCCGGATCCGGGGTATCAACCGACTGCGAAGAACAAGGAGTTCGTGCAGTGGCGCGATCTGATGTGCCGCTGGCCGGGGTGCGACCAGCCGGCCGAGAAGTCCGATATTGATCACACGGTGCCCTACCCGGTGGGGCCCGACGCATCCGTCGAACAACAAGCCGTACTGCCGGATTCATCACCTGATCAAGACGTTCTGCGGCTGGTCTGATCGCCAGTTGCCCGACGCCACCATCGTGTTGAGGTCTCCGACCGGACACGTCTACACCACCGAGGCCCACGGTGCGGCGATGTTTCCCGCGCTGGCGGTAGCCCACCGGTGACCTCGGCCTGCCTGCCCACACCCAGGACCCCGACCCCGACCGGTGGGCGATGATGCCGCGTCGCAAACAAACCCGCGCCCAGGACCGCCAAGACCGCATCAACGCCGAACGCCGAGAACGCACCGAACTCATCGCCGAAGAAGAACGCCAACGCCAAGCCTGGCTCGCCGCCAACTACCAACCACCACCATTCTGAACGTGGTAGTCGCCATCACCGGTCTCGTGGACATGCTGCGCCTGGTCAGCGTCCAAACCTGAGGTAATCGCAGTCCGGTCTGGCATGCTGTCTGCATGACTGAACCGCAGTTCGGTGGCAACGAATTTGGAAGCCAGCCAGCACCGCCGCCTCCGCCGCAGCCCGGCTATTCACCGCAGTATCCGCCACCTGCCGGCCAGTACCCGCAGGCCTACCAGGATCCGAGCGCGCCGTTCGGCCGTCACCCGATGACTGGTGAGCCGTACTCGGACAAATCCAAGATGATCGCCGGCCTGCTGCAACTGCTCGGGCTCTTCGGGATCGTCGGCATCGGCCGCATGTATCTCGGCCAGGTCGGTCTGGGCGTCGGCCAGCTCATCGTCGGCCTCGTGACCTGCGGGATCGGCGCCATCGTCTGGGGGATCATCGACGCGATGCTGATCCTCACCGACAAGGTGCGCGATCCGGAGGGGCGTCCGCTGCGCGATGGCACTTAGCACGGCCCCCAGCCGGGGACGGCTGTACACCGCGCTCGGGACGGGCGCCGTATTCGCGGGTGTCCTGGCCTACATCGGGTTCGGCGACCCGCATCGACCGAACTTCTTTCTCCGCGTGTCCCTTTCATGCGGCCACGGGTTGGTTTTGCCCGGGCTGCGGCGGCCTGCGGATGGTGCACGACGTTCTTCACCTCGACCTTGCCGCCGCCGTCGTCGACAACGTCGTCGCGCTGATCGGCCTGCCGCTGCTGCTGGCATGGATTCTGGTCCGCCTGCGCAGCGGGCGACCGTGGATGACGCCGGTCGTCTGCCGTCGTCATCATCGCCATCGCCGTCACCTGGACAGTGGTGCGCAATCTTCCCGGGTTCCCGCTGGTCCCGACGCTTCTCGACGGGTAGCCGGCGCGTTGCGCTGATACAATCGCAGTTCGGGCCGGTGCAGTCCCGGGACATGATTTCCCCGGACTGCGGAGGTTCTCCCTCGATGCTCTATTCGGCATTTCCCGAGCCCCAAGGCCTGTACGACCCGGACAACGAGTCGGACTCCTGCGGCGTCGCCATGATCACGGACATCCAAGGCCGCCGGTCGCACGCCATCGTCGTCGACGGGCTGGTCGCCTTGGAACATCTCGAACACCGTGGAGCCGCGGGCGCCGAACCCAACAGCGGTGACGGCGCAGGCATCCTGATCCAGCTGCCCGTCGAACTGCTGCGCGACGTCGTCGATTTCGAACTGCCGCCGCCCACCGCCGACGGCGCCAACACGTTCGCCGCAGGCATCTGCTTTCTGCCGCAGGACTCCGCGGCGCGCGCCGCCGCGCGTGAACACGTCGAAGCCATCGCCGACGAGGAAGGGCTCACCGTCCTCGGCTGGCGTGAGGTCCCGACCGACCCCGGCGGGGCCGAGGTCGGCGCGACGGCGCTCGGCTGCATGCCGCACATGGAACAGCTGTTCGTCGCCTCACCGCAACACCTCGGCGGTATCGATCTCGATCGTCGCGTCTATCCGCTGCGCAAGCGCGCCGAGCGCAACGGCGTGTACTTCCCGTCGCTGTCCAGCCGCACCATGGTGTACAAGGGCATGCTCACCACAATGCAGCTGCCCCAATACTTTCCGGATCTGCGCGACGAACGTTGCCGCAGTGCGATCGCGATCGTGCACAGCCGCTTCTCGACGAACACGTTCCCGTCGTGGCCGTTGGCGCATCCCTTCCGCTTCGTCGCGCACAACGGCGAGATCAACACCGTGCGCGGCAACCGCAACCGGATGCACGCACGCGAGGCCATGCTCGCCAGCGCCAAGATTCCCGGCGACCTGACCCGCCTGTCGCCGATCTGCACGCCGGAGGCGTCCGACTCCGCGTCGTTCGACGAGGTGCTCGAACTGCTGCACCTCGGTGGGCGCAGCCTGCCGCACGCCGTGCTGATGATGATCCCCGAGGCGTGGGAGAACAACACCACGATGGACGCCCGCCGAACGGGCGTTCTGGCAGTTCCATGCCTCACTGATGGAGCCGTGGGACGGACCGGCCTGCGTCACCTTCACCGATGGCACCCTCGTCGGAGCGGTGTTGGACCGCAACGGATTACGGCCCGGACGTTGGTGGCGCACCCTCGACGACCGCATCATCCTCGCCAGCGAGAGCGGCGTGCTCGACGTGCCGTCGGCGCAGATCGTCGCCAAGGGCCGGCTGCAGCCGGGAAAGATGCTCCTCGTCGACACCGCCGCCGGCCGCATCGTCGGCGACGACGAGATCAAGGAGTCGCTGGCCGGACAGCGAGCCCTACGGCGAGTGGCTGCACGCCGGGCTGCTCGACATCGCGACGCTGCCCGACCGTGCCCGCGTTCAGCCCAACCACGAGTCCGTCGTGCGCAGACAGATCGCCTTCGGCTACACCGAGGAAGAGCTGCGCATCCTGCTCACGCCCGATGGCCGCCTCCGGCGCCGAACCGCTGGGCTCCATGGGCACCGACACCCCGACGGCCGTGCTGTCCCAGCGATCCCGGCTGCTCTACGACTACTTCGTCGAACTCTTCGCGCAGGTGACCAACCCGCCGTTGGATGCCATCCGCGAGGAGGTCGTCACCTCCATGGCCCGCGTCATGGGCCCCGAGCAGAACCTCCTCGAGCCGACCGCGGCGTCCTGCCGCCAGATCGTGCTGCGCTGGCCGGTTCTCGACAACGACGAACTCAACAAGATCGTCCACATCAACGACGACGGCGAGCACGGGGGCTGAGGACCGCGGTCCTGAAAGCGCTCTACGACGTCGAACGGGGAGGTGAAGGCCTCGCCGACGCCCTGGAGGACCTGCGCCTGCGGGCGTGTGACGCCATCGCCAAAGGCGC
The DNA here is from genome assembly GCA_963843135.1 of uncultured Actinomycetota bacterium. Lineage (GTDB taxonomy): Bacteria > Actinomycetota > Actinomycetes > Mycobacteriales > Mycobacteriaceae > Mycobacterium. The sequence continues at coordinate 133,310 of CAWJJA010000005.1, read as the reverse complement.
ACGCACCCTGGTCATCTCCGACCGCGACTCCGATCACACCCGCGCGCCGATTCCGTCGCTGCTGGCCGTCTCGGCCGTGCACCATCACCTCGTCCGCACGAAGGAACGCACCACCGTCGCCCTGGTGGTGGAAAGCGGCGACGCCCGCGAAGTGCACCACATCGCGATGCTCATCGGCTTCGGTGCCGCCGCGGTCAATCCGTATCTGGCGTTCGAGTCCATCGAGGACCTCATCCGCGAAGGTGAGCTCACCGGCATCGAACCCGCTGCGGCAGTGCGCAACTACCTCAAAGCGCTCGGCAAGGGGGTGACGAAGGTGATGAGCAAGATGGGCATCTCGACCGTCGCCTCCTACACCGCCGCGCAGGCGTTCGAGGCGGTCGGCATCGACAAGGGTGTCATCGACGAATACTTCACCGGCACCCCGAGCCAACTCGGAGGCGTCGCGCTGGACGTGCTCGCAGAAGAAGTCAAGGTCAGGCATCGGCGGGCGTATCCGGAGAATCCGACTGAGCGTGTGCACCGGCGGCTCGAGGTCGGCGGCGAATACGCGTTCCGCCGCGAGGGCGAACTGCATCTGTTCACCCCCGAAGTGGTGTTCCTGCTGCAGCATTCGACCCGCACCGGCCGCTATGAGGTCTTCAAGCAGTATTCCGACGAGGTGAACCGCCTGTCCGCCGAGGGTGGCACCCTGCGCGGCCTGTTCGGCTTCAAGAGCCCGAGGTCGCCGGTTCCGCTGGAGGAAGTCGAGTCCGTCGAGTCGATCGTCACACGGTTCAACACCGGCGCCATGAGCTACGGCTCCATCTCGGCCGAAGCGCACGAAACCATGGCCATCGCCATGAACAACCTCGGCGGCCGTTCCAACTCCGGGGAGGGCGGCGAGGACACCGACCGCCTCTACGATCCCAGACGTCGCAGCGCCGTCAAGCAGGTCGCCTCCGGTCGTTTCGGCGTCACCAGCGATTACCTGCTGAACGCCACCGATATTCAGATCAAGATGGCCCAAGGCGCCAAACCCGGTGAGGGTGGCCAACTTCCGGGCTACAAGGTGTATCCGAACATCGCAAGGACCCGACACTCGACGCCCGGCGTCGGACTGATCTCGCCGCCGCCCCACCACGACATCTATTCGATCGAGGACCTTGCTCAGCTCATCCACGACCTGAAGAACGCCAACGCCGATGCGCGCATCCACGTCAAGCTCGTCAGCAGCGTCGGCGTCGGCACGGTCGCGGCAGGTGTCTCCAAGGCGCATGCCGACGTGGTGCTGATCTCCGGATACGACGGCGGCACCGGCGCCGCGCCGCTCACCAGCCTCAAACATGCCGGCGTGCCGTGGGAGATCGGACTGGCCGACACGCAGCAGACGCTGATGCTCAACGGTCTGCGTGACCGCATCACCGTGCAGTGCGACGGAGGTATGCGCACCGCCCGCGACGTCATTGTCGCCGCGCTGCTCGGTGCCGAGGAGTTCGGCTTCGCCACCGCACCGCTCGTGGTTTCGGGCTGCATCATGATGCGGGTCTGTCACCTCGACACATGTCCCGTCGGCGTCGCGACCCAAAACCCCGAGCTGCGGGCGCGATTCAACGGCAAGCCGGAGTTCGTCGAGAACTACTTCCGGTTCATCGCCGAGGACATCCGCCGCTACCTCGCCGAACTCGGGTTCCGCAGCATCGACGAGGCCGTCGGCCACGCCGAGATGCTCGACACCGACGAGGGCATCGCGCATTGGAAGAGCAAGGGCCTGGACCTGACTCCGGTCTTCGCGGTCCCCGCGGGCGGGGTGGCGGGGAAGACTCAGCCGGAGAACGCCGCCGCACCAGGGCGCAGGAGCACGGCCTCGAAGAAGCGCTGGACCGCACCCTCATCCAGCTCGCCGAGGGAGCTCTGGAAGACGCGCACCCTGTCCGGCTGGAACTGCCGGTGCGCAACGTCAACCGCACCGTCGGCACCCTTCTCGGTTCCGAGGTCACCCGTCGTTACGGCGCCGAGGGCCTGCCCGACAACACGATTCACATCACACTGACCGGGTCTGCGGGCCAGTCCATCGGGGCTTTTCTGCCTCCAGGCATCACGCTGGAGCTGATCGGAGACGCCAACGACTACGTGGGCAAGGGATTGTCCGGCGGCCGGGTCATCGTCAGGCCGCCCGATGACGTGCTGTTCCTGCCCGAGGACAACGTGATCGCAGGAAACACCCTGCTTTTCGGCGCCACGTCCGGCGAGCTGTTTCTGCGGGGCCGGGTCGGGGAGCGGTTCGCCGCACGCAACTCGGGGGCGCTGACCGTCGTCGAAGGCGTCGGCGACCACGCATGCGAGTACATGACCGGCGGCCGGGTGGTCGTACTCGGCAAGACGGGCCGCAACATGGCGGCGGGAATGTCCGGCGGCATCGCGTTCGTGCTCGGCCTCGACCCGAAGAAGGTCAACACCGAGATGGTCGAGTTGCAGCGCCTCGAGCCCGAGGATCTGACGTGGTTGCGCGACGTCATCGCCACACACGCGAAGCACACCGGAAGCACCTTGGCCGCCAGCGTGTTGTCGGACTGGCCCAGGCGCAGTGCGCAGTTCACCAAGGTCATGCCGCGGGACTACCAACGTGTACTGGAAGCCACGTTGGTCGCCAAACGCGAGGGCCGCGACGTCGACACTGCGATCATGGAGGCAAGCCGTGGCTGACCCGACAGGATTCCTGCGAGTTCCCAAGGTCGAAGCCGCCAAGCGAGCCGTCGACGAGCGCGTCGGCGACTGGCGTGAGGTATACGAGCAACAGGATCCGCACCAACGTGCGGGCGAGGTCTCCCAGCAGGCCCGGCGATGCATGGACTGCGGAATCCCGTTCTGCCACTCGGGAACCGCGGGCTGCCCACTGGGCAACCTGATCCCGGAATGGAACGACCTGGTGCGGCGCGGCCGCTGGGACGCGGCGAGCGACCGCTTGCATGCGACCAACAACTTCCCCGAGTTCACCGGACGGCTGTGTCCGGCGCCGTGCGAAGCCGCGTGCGTGCTTTCCATCGGCGAGGAGACGACGGGCGGCAGCGTCACGATCAAACGCATCGAACAGACCATCGCCGACCAGGCCTGGATGGACGGAATCGTCGAGCCCCAGCCCGCGGCCATCGCCACGGGCCGTCGGGTGGCCATCGTCGGATCTGGGCCTGCTGGACTTGCTGCGGCACAACAACTCACGCGTGCGGGCCACGATGTCACCGTGTATGAGCGCGACGACCGCATCGGCGGCCTGATGCGCTACGGCATCCCCGAGTACAAGCTCGAAAAGGCCGGCCTGAACCAGCGGCTTGCCCAAATGCGCGCCGAGGGAACACGTTTTGTCACCGAATGCGAAGTCGGCGTGGACCTTCCCGTCGAGCATCTCAAGCAGCAATACGACGCCGTCGTGCTCGCGGTCGGCGCCTTGCGGGCGCGGGACACCGAGGTCGAGGGCCGCCACCTCAAGGGTGTGCACCTCGCGATGGACCATTTGGTGCCGTCGAACAAGGAGTGCGAGGGCGACGGCCAGAGCCCGATCTCCGCGGCGGGCAAGCACGTCGTGATCATCGGCGGCGGCGACACCGGAGCGGACTGTCTGGGCACCGCGCATCGGCAGGGTGCGACATCCGTCACCCAATTGGACTACAACCCCGAACCGCCGGAGTCCCGCGACGAAACCCGCTCGCCATGGCCGACGTGGCCGATCGTGCTGCGCACGCGTCTGTCACCGGCGCACGCAGAAGGCGGCGACCGCCGGTATGAAGTGGCGGTACAACGCTTTCTCGGCGACGACCGGGGCAACCTGCGCGCCATGGAGGTCGCGGAGGTGAAGGTCGAACGCGACGCAGATGGACGCCGGGTCATCACACCGGTCGGAGAGTCGCTGGAACTGCCCTGTGAACTGGCCTTGCTGGCGATCGGCTTCGATGGTGTCGAACACATGCCGCTGCTGGGCCAACTCGGCCTCGAACTCAACCGGCGCGGCGCCTTGCCGTGCGGATCGGACTGGCAGACAGGCGCACCGGGCGTGTTTGTCTGCGGCGACGCGCACCGCGGAGCCTCGCTGATCGTCTGGGCCATCGCCGAAGGCCGCAGCGCAGCTCATGCCGTCGACAAATACCTGATGGGGGAGTCCGACCTACCTGCACCGGTGATACCTGGTGCGTTGCCGCTGGCCGTCGTCTGAATCGATTAACGACTATGCTCAGGAGTCGTGAATAGACGCGGAAAGATCGTCTGCACCCTGGGCCCGGCCACCGCAACTGAAGAAGCCGTCAGGGCATTGGTCGAGGCCGGAATGGACGTCGCGCGGCTGAACTTCAGCCACGGCGACTACCCCGATCACGAGGCCAACTACAAGCGGGTTCGAGCCGCGTCCGACGCCACCGGACGTGCGGTCGGCATCCTCGCCGACCTGCAGGGTCCCAAGATCCGCCTTGGCCGGTTCGCGGACGGTCCGACAGTCTGGGCCGACGGAGAGACGGTGCGGATCACGGTCGATGACTGCGAGGGCACCCATGACCGGGTGTCGACGACCTACAAGCGGCTCGCCGAGGACGCCACGCCGGGCGACCGGGTTCTCGTCGACGACGGCAACGTCGGGCTCGTCGTCAACACCATCGACGGCAACGACGTGGTGTGCACCGTCACCGAGGGTGGACCGGTCAGCAACAACAAAGGGATGTCACTGCCGGGCATGAACGTATCGGCTCCGCCGTTGTCGGAGAAGGACATCGAGGACCTCGAGTTCGCGCTACAGGTCGGCGTTGACTTGGTCGCGCTGTCGTTCGTACGGTCGCCCGCCGATATCGAGCTCGTACACGAGATCATGGATCGCGTGGGCAGGCGGGTGCCCGTCATCGCCAAGCTCGAGAAGCCTGAAGCCATCGACAATCTCGAGGCCATCGTGCTGGCATTCGACGCGATCATGGTCGCCCGCGGCGATCTCGGCGTCGAGCTGCCACTCGAAGAGGTTCCGCTGGTGCAGAAGCGTGCCATTCAAATGGCAAGGGAGAACGCCAAACCCGTCATCGTCGCCACCCAGATGCTCGAGTCGATGATCGAGAATTCGAGACCGACCCGTGCCGAGGCGTCCGATGTGGCCAATGCGGTGCTCGACGGTGCGGATGCCGTGATGCTCTCCGGTGAGACGTCGGTGGGCAAGTACCCGCTTGAGGTCGTCAAGACGATGGCACGAATCATCTCGGCGGTCGAGGAGAACTCGGTCGTGGTTCCACCGCTGACGCATGTGCCCCGCACCAAACGCGGCGTCATCTCCTACGCGGCACGCGACATCGGCGAACGTCTGGACGCCAAGGCGCTGGTGGCCTACACGCAGTCCGGCGACACCGTCCGCCGACTGGCACGGCTGCACACCCCGCTGCCGTTGCTGGCCTTCACGTCGCTGCCCGAGGTCCGCAGCCAGCTCGCGCTGAGCTGGGGCACCGAGACGTTCATCGTGCCGCACATCCTGACCACCGACGGAATGATCAAGCAGGTCGACAAGTCGCTGCTCGAACTCGGCCGCTACAAGCGCGGCGACCTGGTGGTCATCATCGCGGGCGCTCCGCCGGGCACAGTAGGCTCCACGAATCTGATCCACGTGCACCGGATCGGGGAGGACGACGTCTAGAAGGGGGTCAAGTGTCGGCCGATGAGCCGCTTGCGCGAAGAGCATCAAACGCCGATCTCGAGGAGCTGCTGGCGATACTCGACCTCCGCCAGATCGACGACGACACCTACGTCGGTTCGCACCCGAGCAAGAATCCGGTGCGCACATTCGGCGGCCAGATGGTGGCGCAGTCGCTGATGGCAGCGACGCGCAGCCTCAAGTACCCGTTACCGCCGAGCGCGCTGTCGGTGCACTTCATCGCGGGCGGCGATCCGGAGAAGGACCTCGAGTTCCACATCGCCCGGCTCCGTGACGAGCGTCGGTTCGCCAACCGCCGGGTGGACGTGATGCAGGACGGCGTGCTGCTGACCTCCGCGATGGTGTCCTACCTGTCCGGTGGCCGCAGCCTCGAACACGGCATCGCACCACCGGATCTGCCGGGTCCGCTCACAGTGCCGCCGGTTGACGACCTGCTGCGCGGATACGAAGACGTCGTTCCGCATTTCGTGAATGCGTTGCGGCCGATCGACTGGCGTTACACCAACGACCCGACCTGGGTGATGCGCAGCAAGGGCGAAAAGCTCACCTACAACCGGGTGTGGATGAAGGCCGAGGGTCAGATTCCGGACGACCCCACCCTGCACGCCGCGGCACTGGCCTACGCATCGGACACCACGGTGCTGGACTCGATCATCACCACGCACGGCCTGTCATGGGGTTTCGACCGAATCTTCGCGGTCACCACGAATCATTCGGTGTGGTTTCACCGCCCGGTGCGGTTTGACGAGTGGGTGCTGTACTCGACATCGTCGCCGGTCGCCGCCGATTCACGGGGACTTGGCACCGGCCATTTCTTCGACCAGTCGGGTCAGTTACTGGCGACCGTGGTGCAGGAGGGGATCGTCAAGCACTTCCCCCGCTAGGGCGCCGACGTGGTGACGGTGATCGAGAACTGGTCCTCCAGGTTGTTGGTGAACTGATCGGAGCACTGCTGGACGGCGTCCTGATCGCTGCCGGCCTGGTTGATGCAATCGATGTAGTCGGTCCCGCCGACCTGATTGAATCCCCAGATCGACAGCCCGATCACGACGACAGCCTCGATGATGCTGAGAAATCCGAGGATGATCCCGGCGATTGCGACGCCTCCGTTGGTCGCCTCGCCGCGCTTGGCGCGGCCCCACCCCATGAAGCCGAGAATCACTGCGACAAAGCCGAGAACGATGCCGCCGAAGACGCTCAGCAGCGCGATGATCGCGGTCACCAATGACGCGATACCCAAGCCGTTCTTGGGGGCCGTCGGCGGTGGAGCCGCGGGGTATCCGCCGTAGGGCGACTGCTGCGGTGGCGGGGGATAACCGCCGGGGTACGCGCCGTAGGAGGGCGGTGGAGTGCCGGGAGGTCCAGCGGGTGGAGGAGGTGGAGCCGCCGAGGGCGGCGGCGGGGTGGAGGTGGCGTTTCGGGGTTGTCCGGCTCGCTCATGGTGGATGAGGTTACCCGCAGGCGGCGAGCTTGACGGTGGTACAGCCAAAGTCGGCGGGCAGGTGGTGGGTGGCGACGACGACGGTACGCTCGGCCGCGAAGAGACCGTCGGGAGTGAGTAGTTCGGTGAGGAACCGCCGGCCGTCGGCGGCGTCGAGGTGCTCGGTCGGCTCGTCGAGTAACACGGTGGGCGCCGCCGAAACCAGCGCGCGGGCGAGCAGTAGTCGCCTGCGCTGCCCGGCCGAGACGGCCGCATCGCCACCGACGATGACGGTGGCCAGTCCGGCGGGCAGCGAGGCGAGCCAATCGCCCAGACCCACACGGTCCAGGGCATCGCGCAGATCGTCGTCGGTCGCGTCGCCGCGGGCAACGAGAAGGTTGTCCCGGACGGTGGTGGCGAACAGGTGTGCGTCCTCGGCAAAAAACGCGGTGGCCGAAGCCATCTCCTCGGGTATCAGATTCGCGAGGTGCATCAGCAGCGTCGTCTTGCCCGAACCGCTGGGCCCGGTGACTGCCACCCTGTCACCCGGTTCGAGATGGACCGTGGGGACCGTGGGTCGTCGTGACTGCTCGGCGCCGGGGTTCGTCAGCATGTGCAGGCGACGCGCCGCGACGCCGGAGCGCGCAAGCTGCACGCCCGCGCCGGGCAATGCGACGGTTGCCTCAAAGGCCGACAGCGGCAACAGCATCAATATCGCCAGTGTGGTCGGAGCCAGGGTCGGCGCCACGGCGATACCGCACACGACGGCACCCAGCACGCTGGCGCCGATCGCCGCGATCGGGGGCCGCCGACGCCAACGCCGCAGGCGCGGCTGCCCGGTCGATGGCGCGGCCCCATTCGCGCTGCTGTCGGTCGGCGTCGGCGAGCACCTCGTCGAGTCGGCCGCTGACGCGTAGTTCGGGAGCGTGCTCGAGTGCGATCATCGCCGCGGTGTCACGCTGTGAACGGTGCTGTGCGGCAAGGTGTTGCGCGGCCATCGCGGCGCGGGCGGCCAGTGCGGGCGCGGCAACACCGGCAACCAGCAGGCACAGCGCCAGCACCGCGGCGGCCGCGGGCGAGATGACCGCGATGGCGATGGTGGCGGCCGTTCCGAGGACGGCGGCGACCGAAATCGGAACCACCGCGCGCACCAGCACATCGGACAACTCATCGACCGACGAACCGATATCGCTCACCAGCTCGCCGGTGTGTCGCCGCATCACCGCGTCGACCGGCCCCGCCGCGAGCCGCGCGTACAGCCGCTCACGCACGTCGGCGGCCGACCGGAGTGCGGTGTCGTGGGACGCCAGCCTTTCGCAGTAACCCAATACGCCCCGGGAGATGCCGAGCGCCCGTACCGCCACGACCGCGACCGTCAGGTCCAGCACGGGCGGCATCTGCCACGCCCTGGTGATCAGCCATGCCGCGACCCCCGCGAGCGCAAGTGCGCTGCCCAAGGACAGCACCCCGAACAAGATGGCGAGCAGCAGTCGGGGGAGGCGCGGGCGCAGCAACTCAAACATCGACGAGGCTCCCCAACTGCACGACGCGATCACCGATGGCCAGCACCGGAGCACGGTGGCCGACGACGATCACCGTCGCCCCCGCGGCCGCACGCGCGGTGATGGCCTGCAGTACCCGCTGTTCGGTCTCGGCGTCGAGGTGCGCCGTCGGTTCGTCGAGGAGCAGCACGGGCGCCGCCGACCCGAGCACCCGGGCCAGCCCGAGTCGCTGTCGCTGACCGAGCGAGAGGCCCACTCCGCCGCTGCCCAGCATCGTGGCCAGCCCTTCTGGCAGTTCGGCCAGCACGTCGTCGAAACATGCAATACGGCAGGCTGATTCGATGTCATCGAGCGGCCCGAGAAGTTCGAGATTCTCACCCACGGTGCCCGGGATGACCGTGGGACGATGCGGCAGCCAGGCGATCTGTGCCCACCACGCGGGCAAGTTCAGATCGGCGATATCGACGCCCGCAATACGTATCCGGCCTTCCGCCGGCTCGTCGAGGCCCAGCACGGCCTGCAAAAGGGTGGTCTTGCCGACACCGTTGGGCCCGGCGATCACTGTCACCCGGCCGGGTTCTGCGGCGAGAGCCAATGCGGCGATGTCGATGGTGGCACCCGCCGCAGTGACCTCGCGCTGTCCCGGCGCGTCGGTGCGGCAGTGCATCGACCAGACGGAAGGCGTTGTCGGCGGCCGCCTTTCCATCTTGTGCGGCGTGAAATGCCGCACCGACGCGGCGCAGTGGCCAGAACACTTCGGGGGCGAGGAGCAGGGCTGTGAGCCCCGCGGTCAGCGTCACATCGCCGTAGACCAGCCGCAGACCCACGCTCACCGCGACCAGCGCGACGCCGAGAGTGGCCAGCAATTCCAGCACCAGGGCGGACAGGAATGCGATGCGCAACGTCGCCATCGTCGAACGGCGATGGGCGGCACCCAGTTCGGCGATCCGGGTCGCGGAGCCGCCCACGCGGTGCAGGGCTCGCAGGGTCGGTAGGCCCGCGACCAGGTCCAGCAGCCGGGACTGCAGCGTGGCCATCGCGCGCAGCGCCGCGGCCGACCGCTCGGAGGTGGTGAGGCCGATCAGCACCATGAAGATCGGAATGAGCGGCAATGCGATCGATACGATCACCGCCGATCGCCAGTCGTACAGCGCGATGACGGCAATGGTGGCCGGCGTGAGGATCGCGGCGATGAAGAGTGCAGGCAGATAGGCGGTGAAGTAGAGCCGCAACCCGTCCAGGCCGCGGGTGACCAGTATCGCCGCGTCATCGCGGTGTTCGGCGAGTTGGCGCGGTGGAAGCGACGTCGTCGCCGTCAGCACCGATCGGCTGAGGTCGGCGATCACCTCGCTGGCTCCGCGCTGCGCAAGTCGGCCCTGTTGCCATGTGACGAGCGTTCGGAAGGTCCACAGCAGCAACAGAATCGACAGTGGTGTCAGCAGGCGGGCCATGCTGCGCTGGTCCGGATCGGTGATCACCCTGGCGACGATGCCGGCGAGCACGACCGCGGAGGCGATGGTGGCGCAGGAGATGAGCACACCGCATATGGTCGTCGACACGAGGAAGCGGCGCATCGCGGCTGATGCGCGCCACAGGCGCGGGTCGACGGGGCCGTTCATGTGCGGCGCCGCGACAACCCGATCGAGGCCGGTATGGCGTCGGCGGTGATCCTGCGGCGAAACACCCAATACGTCCACGCCTGGTATCCCAGAACCAGCGGCAGCAGCGTCAGCGACGCCCATGACATGATCGCCAGCGTGTACGGGGTCGACGAGCCGTTGTAGATCGTCACGTTCCAGTCCGGATTGAGGGTGGAGGGCAACAGATTCGGATACATGGATCCGAACAGCAGCACCACGACGGCGGCGATCACCACCATCATCGACGCGAACGCCCAGCCCTCATGGCGGCGGGTCGACATCAACACCACCGCCGCCAGCAGCGCGATCACCGCGATGCCCAGCGGCAGCCACGTCCATGTCTTGCCGTACGCCAGTTGCGTCCACAGCCCGAATCCGCCTGCGAGCACGACAGCGGGCAACGACAACACCCGGGCGAAGCGAAATGCGTCGTCGCGCACCGGACCCGCGGTCTTGAGTGCGACGAACACCGCGCCATAGAGCGCGAACAGCGATACCGTCGCCAGGCCGCCGAGAAGCGTGTAGCCGTTGAGCACATCGCTGATCGCCAGGTGCGCCTGACCGTCGGCATCGATCGGCAGACCTTGAATCAGGATCGCGAAGGCAACACCCCACAGGATGGCGGGCAACCAGGATCCGGCCGCGATACCGCCGTCGGCCCACGCGCGCCACCGCGGATCGTCGATCTTGCCACGCCACTCGATGCCGACGACGCGCACGATCATCCCGACCAGGATGATCAGCAGGGGCAGGTACAGCGCCGAGAACAGCGTGGCGTACCAATTGGGGAATGCGGCGAACATGGCCGCGCCCGCGGTGATCAGCCAGACCTCGTTGCCATCCCACACCGGTCCGATGGTGTTCAGTGCCGCGCGTCGGCGCTGTTCGGGATCCGCGCCGGTGGCCTTGCCCGCCGCCCCGAACGGAGCCATCAGCATGCCGACGCCGAAGTCGAAACCCTCGAGGAGCACGAACCCGCCGAACAGCGTCGCGATGATGAAGAACCACAACTCTTGAAGGCCCATCACGATCTCCTAGTACGCAAAGGACAGCGGAGCGACGTCCTCGTCGTCCGGCGAGGGCGGCGGAACGGGTTCGGAGTCGTGTTCGGTCGGGCCCTCGATCACGTACCGGCGTATCAACCAGAACCAGACCACGCCCAGTACGCCGTACAGCAGCGTGAACACGGTCAGTGACAACACCACCATTCCGGCGGCATGGCCGGATACGCCGTCCTGCACGGTCATTCGCACCAGCTGGTCACCGGTGGGGTTGGGCACCACCACCCAGGGCTGCCTGCCCATCTCGGTGAAGATCCAGCCCGCGGAGTTGGCCAGGAACGGCGTGGGGATCGTGATCAACGCGAACCAGCCGAACCACCGGTGGCGCGGCATTCGGCCCCGCCGCGTCAGCCACAGCGCGGCGAGCGCAAATGCGACGGGCACAAGCAGCAGACCGATCATGGCCCGGAATGCCCAGTAGGTCACGAACAGGTTGGGGCGGTAGTCACCGGGCCCGAACTTCTGCTCGTAGGACTGCTGCAGATCGTTGACGCCCTGCAGGGTGACCCCGCTGAACTTGGATTCCGCCAGGAAGGGCAGCACGTAGGGCACCTCGATGAGGTGCTCGACGCTGGCACAATTGTTGTGGGTGCCGACCGTCAGGATCGAGAAGTCCGGATCGGTTGCCGTGTCGCACAACGACTCTGCCGATGCCATCTTCATCGGTTGCTGCACGAACATCAGCTTGCCCTGGAAGTCGCCGGTGAAGAACAAACACCCGGCCGCCAAGAGTGCGACAAGGCTGCCTGCGATGGTGGCGGGCCGATACATGCTGCGCGCCTCGTCGGTCTCGTCCGCACGCTTGTGGGACCGGACCATCAGCCAGGCGCTCACCGCTGCGACGAAAACACCTGCGGTGAGGAATGATCCGGCGACTGCATGCAGGAACGCCCATACCGCCGTGTTGTTGGTCAACAGCGCGCCGAAGTCGACCAGTTCCGCGCGGCCGGTGTCCGGGTTGTACCTGGCTCCTACTGGATGCTGCATGAACGAGTTGGCGGCGATGATGAAGTAGGCCGAGGCGTTGACCGCGAGGGCGACGATCCAGATGCATGCGAGGTGGACGAGCCGCGGCAGGCGGGTCCAGCCGAAGATCCACAGTCCGAGGAATGTCGATTCGAAGAAGAATGCGATCAGGCCCTCGAATGCCAGCGGCGCCCCGAAGATGTCGCCGACAAATCGTGAGTACTCGCTCCAGTTCATGCCGAACTGGAATTCCTGCACGATGCCGGTGGCGACTCCTAGCGCGAAATTGATCAGAAAAAGCTTGCCGAAGAATCGGGTCAGCCGATACCACGCCGGATTTCCCGTGACGATCCACGCCGTCTGCATCGCCGCGATGAGCGGAGCCAGCCCGATGGTGAGGGGGACGAGAATGAAGTGGTAGACGGTGGTCGTCCCGAACTGCCACCTCGACACGTCGAGTGCGTCCATGTGAACCTCTCCGCAGCTGTATCTCCAGCCTACGACAGAGTGTAGTAGAAGCGGTGTGCGTTAGCTCACCGGCTCCTCTGTCGCAGGCGCAGGCGCCGTGCCGGCGAGGCCCTTCGAGGCTCTGCGAATACCGAACGCCGTGCCTATCTCGGCCGCGCCCAGGACGATCAGGATTATGCCAGTGACCTGGGTAACCGCGACCAACCCTTCCATAGGCCACGCGAACATGATGATTCCCGCGATCAGGCCCAAAACGCCGACGATGATTTCCCAGATACGACCCGGCAGGGTGGGATCCGAGACGGACGACATCAACGTCGCAACGCCGCGGAAGATGAAGCCAATGCCGATCCAAATGGCCAGCAGCTCGATCGAGTTCGAGAAGTTGATGAAGCAGAGGACTGCCAGCACAAGTGCCGCTGCGCCACCGATGAACAGCAAGAGCCTGCCGGCTAGCGAGGACTTCAGACTGAAGGCGAGGACCACCTGTGAGATGCCTGTGACAAGGAGGTAGGCACCAAAAAAGATGGCGGTGACGAGGATCGCTGCGGCGGGACGCCAGAGGACAAGAACCCCTAGGATCAGCGCCAGGATTCCGGTGACCAGTGCCGACTTCCAAAGATGCGGCAACATGCTTGGTTGAGCGGGACTTTCCATGCGCGCAGTTTCGCATAAAGGCTAAAACGGAGCCCGCCTATTGCCCTATCCGTGTGCAAACTGTGTCATTGGCGCTCAGCCGGAATCTATCGGCCATTTCGTTCCCCCTGCCGCTGCGGTGGGTCTCCACTACTGTTCCCCGTTACCGGCGCTTTGCGCTGGATCCACGAGGCAGAAAGTAGAGGGCAACCGTGCTACGTGAATGTCAAGACCGTCGAAGGAAACTCTGGCAATTCGCGGCGGTGTTTGCTGCGACTGGCGCGCTGCTCCTGTCGGGGTGCGCGAGCGGTACCAACTCGAGTAAAGAGACGACCGGTAACACGGCAGCCGCGGCCGATAAGGTCGAAGAGATCGCGAACACCGTGCCGGAGGCGATCAAAGAGTCCGGGAAGCTGGTCGTCGGCGTCAACATTCCCTACGCGCCGAACGAATTCAAGGATCCCAGCGGCAAGATCGTCGGCTTCGACGTGGACCTGATGAACGCGATCGCAGGCACTCTCGGGCTGACGACGGATTACCGCGAGTCCGACTTCGCCAAGATCATCCCGTCGATTCAGGGCGGTACATACAACGTCGGCATGTCGTCGTTCACCGATACCAAGGAGCGCGAGGAGTCGGTCGACTTCGTCACCTATTTCAGCGCAGGCATCCAGTGGGCTCAGCGGCCCGGCTCGCCGGAATCGATCCGAACAACGCATGCGGCAAGAAGGTAGCGGTGCAGGCCACCACGACCGAGGAGACAGAAGAGCTGCCGGCCAAGAGCAAGGCATGCACCGACGCGGGTAAGCCGGCGATCGAGATCGTGTCGTTCGACGGTCAGGATGCGGCGACCAATGCCGTGGTGCTCGGCCAGGCGGACGCCATGTCTGCCGATTCGCCGGTGACCGCCTATGCGATCAAGCAGAGCAACGGAAAGCTGGAAGCCGCCGGGGAGACCTTCGACTCGGCACCGTACGGCTGGCCGGTTCAGAAGGGTTCGCCGCTGGCGCAGTCTCTGCAGCAGGCGCTCGAGCACCTGATCGAGTCGGGCAAGTACGAAGAGATCGCCACGAATTGGGGTGTCGAGAGCGGGATGATCGACAAGCCCGTGATCAACGGCGCTGTCAGCTAGCTAGAAGGCGTCCGAAATGACTGATGTCGACACGTCGCCGCCCCTCGCTCCAGCCGCTATCGACGCCGTTCCGCTGCGTCATCCCTGGCGGTGGGTGGCGGCGGTCGTCATCATCGTTCTCGTCGCGCTGTTCGTCTATGGCGCGGCAACGAACCCCGCGTATCGCTGGACCGTCTTCCGGCAGTACCTGTTCAACGAGCGGGTGCTGTCGGTCGGTTTGCTCAATACACTTCAGTTGACCCTCTACTCGATGGTGCTGGCGATCGTGCTCGGTGTGATCCTGGCAGTGATGCGGCTCTCGCCCAACCCCATCTTCAAAGCGGTGTCGTGGGTGTATCTGTGGATCTTTCGTGGCACGCCGATCTACGTACAGCTTGTCTTCTGGGGCCTGATCCCGACGATCTACCAGAACATTCGGCTCGGGGTGCCGTTCGGGCCGTCGTTGTTCGAACTTCAACATCCAGGCCCTGTCCATCCCGTTCCTGTTGGCGATCCTCGGTCTGGCCCTCAACGAGGCCGCGTACATGGCCGAGATCATCCGTGCCGGAATCAGTTCCGTGCCGGAGGGACAGCTCGAAGCATCGACCGCACTGGGCATGTCTTGGGGAATGGCGATGTGGCGCACGGTCTTACCTCAGGCCATGCGGGTGATCATCCCGCCGACCGGCAATGAGGTCATCAGCATGCTGAAGACCACATCGCTGGTCACCGCGGTGCCCTTCACGCTCGACTTGTACGGCATCACCTCCCGCGAGATCGCCGCACGCGAGTTCGAGCCGGTGCCGCTCTTGCTCGTGGCGGCGTTCTGGTACCTGGTAGTGACCAGCATCCTGATGGTCGGGCAGTACTACCTGGAGCGGCACTTCGCCCGCGGCGCGTCGCGGAAGTTGACGACCAAGCAGCTCGAGGCGTTGGCCAAGGCGCAGGTTGAGAACCCGGGGATGTGAGGCGATGACACCGATGGTCAAGGCCGAAGCGGTCTGCAAGAGCTTCGGCGCCCTGGACGTCCTGAAGGGCATCACGCTGGAAATCGGCAAGGGCGAGGTGCTGGTGATGGTCGGCCCTTCGGGGTCCGGCAAGTCGACGTTCCTGCGGTGTATCAACCATCTCGAGCAGGTCAATGCCGGCCGGCTCTATGTCGACGGTGAACTGATCGGCTACCGCGACAAGGGCGCGAAGCTGTACGAAATGTCGCCGCGTGACGCCGCCAAGCAGCGCCGCGACATCGGCATGGTGTTCCAGCACTTCAATCTCTTTCCCCACCGCACGGCGCTGGAGAATCTCATCGAGGCCCCGATCCACGTCAAAGGTCTCAAGAAGAGCGACGCGGTGGCGCGGGGCAAGGATCTGCTGGACCAGGTAGGTCTGTCGGAGAAGGCCGAGGCCTACCCGGCTCAACTTTCCGGCGGACAGCAGCAGCGGGTGGCGATCGCGCGCGCCCTGGCGATGAGCCCGAAGCTGATGCTGTTCGACGAGCCGACCTCAGCCCTGGATCCGGAGCTGGTGGGCGAGGTCCTCGAGGTGATGAAAAAGCTTGCTGCCGAGGGGATGACGATGGTGGTGGTGACCCACGAAATGGGATTCGCCCGCGAGGTCGCCAACCACCTGGTGTTCATGGATGAGGGAGTGGTGGTGGAAAGCGGGCCTCCGCGTGAGGTGCTGAGCAACCCGCAGCACGAACGGACGAAGGCGTTTCTGTCAAAGGTGCTGTAGTGCGAGAACCTGATCCGGCCACTCCGCTGTGGCGGGCCGCGCAGGTGTTTCGTCTGCTGAGTTGCATTTACGCACTGGGTTTTCAGGTCGCCGTGAACGCCGAACTCGACCGTCCGGCGGTCGGCTGGGCGCTGTTCGCGGTGCTGCTCGCATGGAGCGCGTTGTGCGCGTTCGCATATCTTCGGGGCTTCGGTAGGCGTGCGGCGTGGGTGGTGGCCGAAATCCTTGTCGTGGTTGCGCTGATCCTGTCCAGCGAGTTCGTCGCCTCGCATCAGTGGGCGCTGGACAACCAGTCGTGGCCGACGACGTTGTGGGCCACCAACGCCACGATCTCGGCGGCTATCCTGGCCGGTCCGATCGCCGGAATGCTGGCCGGGGTCGCGGTGATGATCGCCAGCACGGTCGTGAAGGGCTCCATCAATTACGATCTGGGCCGCAACGCGACGATCGTCATCGAGCTCGCGGTCGGACTCGCGGTTGGCATGGCCGCGCAGACCGCACGGCGCGCCCACGCCGAACTCGAACGGGCGACGCGTCTGGCGGCCTCGCACCAGGAGAGGGAGAGGTTGTCGCGCCAGGTGCACGACGGTGCCATTCAGGTGCTGGCACTGGTGTCGCGCCGCGGTCGTGAAATCGGCGGGGAAACAGCTGAATTGGCCGAGTTGGCGGGGGAGCAGGAGCGTGCGCTCAGGCGCCTTGTCAGTACGGTCGACACCGGGACGCCGGCAGGCGAGACCGCCGACGTCGGCGCCCTGTTGCGCAAGCGAGCCTCGGACCTGGTGTCGGTGAGTGTGCCCGCGGATCCGGTGCTGCTGGACACGGGCCGGGCGACCGAGCTGTACGCCGCGGCAGCGAATGCGCTCGACAACGTGGCCGCGCACGCCGGCCCCGGCGCCCGCGCCTTCGTCCTGCTCGAGGATCTGGGTGACTCGGTCACGGTGAGCATCCGTGACGACGGCGTGGGAATCGCGAACGGCCGACTGGAAGTGGCGGTACGTGAGGGCCGTGTCGGCGTGGCTAAATCGATTGTCGGACGGATGGATTGGCTGGGTGGGAGTGCGAAGCTGCACACCGGGCCGGGATGTGGGACGGAATGGGAGCTGACAGTACCCCGACGGTGATGGTGGTCGACGATCATCCGATCTGGCGCGACGCGGTGGCCCGCGATCTCGCCGACGACGGATTCATCGTCGTCGCCACTGCAGACGGCGTGGCGGCCGCGCGTCGCCGGGCCGCTGTGGTCCTTCCGGATGTCGTCGTGATGGATATGCGACTGTCCGACGGTGACGGCGCGCAGGCGACCACAGAGGTGCTCGCGGTCTCGCCGTCCTCACGAGTCCTGGTGCTGTCGGCATCCGACGAACGCGAGGACGTATTGGAGGCGGTAAAGGCTGGCGCGACAGGCTATCTCGTGAAGAGCGCGTCAAAACAGGAACTCGGCGACGCGGTGCGCGCCACCGCGGAGGGTCGTGCCGTGTTCACTCCCGGGCTGGCGGGGCTGGTTCTGGGTGAATACCGGCGCATCGCACAATCCGGAACGACGACGGACCCGGCCGGCACTCCGGTGCCGAGTCTCACCGAGCGGGAGACCGAGATACTGCGTCACGTCGCAAAGGGGCTGACGGCCAAGCAGATCGCCACCCGGCTGTCGTTGAGCCACCGGACCGTCGAGAATCACGTACAAGCCACGTTCCGCAAGCTCCAGGTCGCAAATCGAGTGGAATTGGCCCGGTATGCGATCGAACACGGCCTCGACGAGTAGTCCTACTCATCCGGAACTGGTGATCCGGCTGCCACGATGTCACCCATGACCGAACCGCACCGCGCCATCATCGCCCGCGTGTCCGCCGACTTCGCGGCGATATCGCAATACATGGCGAGGGTATCGGCGGATCTGGCCATGCTGGACGCGATGCTGGTCGAGCAGTCACAGACCGCCCAGGTGGCCTATCCCGTTCCGCAACCGCAGCCATACCCGGCGCCTTATTGGCCCCAGTATCAGCAGCCGCAGGCCGCCCAACCGGTGCAACAGCACGCGGCGTCGCCTGTGCCGCCCGTGCCGAAGCCCCCGCGCGACCAGGGCTGGATCGGCAAGCTGCTGGCCGTCGCAGGCGTGGCGGTCACCCTGATCGGCGTCGTACTGCTGCTCGTGCTGGCGGCCCAGGCCGGCATTTTGCGCCCGGAGATACGAGTGGCGGGCGGAGCGGTGTTGGCCGTCGCGCTGGTGGCGGTGGCCGTCTGGCTGTACAACCGGCCCGGTGGTCACGTCGGCGCCATTGCCCTGGCCGCGACGGGGATCGCCGCGGCCTACATCGACGTCATCGCGATCACGACGATCTATGACTGGGTGTCCGCGCCTGTCGGCCTGGTCGTCGCCGCCGTCATCGGTGGCGGTGGCCTGACCTTGGCCCGCCGCTGGGACTCTCAGCATCTCGGCGTTCTGGTGCTGGTTCCGCTGATCGTGCTGGCACCCGTGGTCGCAGACGGCGTCACGCTGCTCCTCGTCGCCTTCATGCTGGCGCTCGCCGCCGTATCGCTGCCGGTGCAATTGGGCAAGGACTGGATCTGGCTGCACTGCGCCCGCATTGCGGCCAGTACATTTCCACTGCTCATCGCCTTGCTTGCGCTGAGTTTCAACGGCGGGCGCGACGTGTGGCTGGTCGCCGCATGCGCCATCGCGGCGGGACTGGCGATCGTCGCTGCGCTGGTACTTCTGCGCTGGACGTCCAATCGGGTGCTGATGGCGTTGGTGACCGGCGCCGGTGTGCTGCCCGTGCTGTGCGTCGCCCTGGTCGCCGATCGCGTGGTGGCCGCATTGATGGCGGCCGTCCTCGCTGCGCTACTGCTGGCGATCGTGCTCATGGGCGACCGCTTGCCCGGGGTCGACAAGCACTGTGCGGCAGATCTGGTCGGCGTTGTCCGCGATCTCCGCGACGATCGCCGTGGTGGCCGCTTTCGACGGCGACGTCGCGGGCCCAATCCTGCTGGCAATGGCGATCGTCGTGGCCGTCGCTGCGCGTCGCGAGGTGATCGCGCGATGGGTTGCGCTCGGCTTCGCCGTCGTCGGCGCGGCCTTCTACCTCAGCTACGCGCCGCCCAGCTCGCTGGTGTACGCCACCGAGACCACCACGGCCGCGGCGGTTTCCACGCTGATAGCCAGCCTGCTGTTGGTCGCGTTCGCCGTCGTGATCGTGTGGACGTTGGACCACCAGGATTCGGCGATGTGGGCAGGCGCGGCGGTCGTAGCCGTCTATGCCATCACCACCTTCACGGTCACCGCCGGTGTGGTGATCGGCGGCGAGGAGCGCGGCTTCTTCGCCGGGCACATGGCGGCGACCATCTGCTGGATCGTGATGGCCGCCGCG
This sequence comes from uncultured Actinomycetota bacterium, assembly GCA_963843135.1. GTDB lineage: Bacteria > Actinomycetota > Actinomycetes > Mycobacteriales > Mycobacteriaceae > Mycobacterium. The sequence goes on along the minus strand of CAWJJA010000005.1, from coordinate 113,757 downwards.
GTGTTCATCTACGCCGCGCGGATACCGCGGGCCAACCGGTCCTTGCCGATCGGCGGGGGACTGGCCCTGGTCGCCGCCGCGATGGCCAAGCTGTTCCTCTTCGACCTCGGCACTTTGGACGGCATCTTCCGGGTCGCGGTGTTCATCGTCGTCGGTCTGATCCTGCTGGGTATGGGCGCCGGCTACGCACGGCTGCTCGAGAAGCAGGACCAGCAACAAGACCAGCACGCGTGACCGCCATCACCAGCTAAATTGGAGTCATTCCAGTTTTTGGCACGTTGATCTTTACATGGCTACCAATCGACGAAACGACGCAGGCGTACACGGATTCCAGGCCTCGGCGGACTCTGAGCAAGAACCTCCAGCGGGTCCTGGTCGACTTGATCGAACTGCACCTGCAGGGCAAGCAGGCGCACTGGAACGTTGTCGGCACCAACTTCCGCGATCTCCACCTGCAACTCGACGAGCTGGTCGACTTCGCGCGTGAGGCCAGCGACACGGTCGCCGAGCGGATGCGGGCGCTGGATGCCGTGCCGGATGGACGGTCGGACACTGTCGCTGACGGCACCACGCTTCCGCAGTTCCCGGCCAACGAACACAGCACCGACGAGGTCGTCGACCTGATCACCGGGCGCGTGTACGCGACGGTCGACACCCTACGCACTGTGCACGATGAGGTGGATGCCGAGGATCCCAGCACCGCTGACATCCTGCATCAGCTCATCGACGGCCTGGAGAAGCTGGCCTGGCTGATCAAGTCGGAGAACCGCAAGGTCTAAGGCGACCTGAACGACTAGGAGCGACCGGCGACCGCGCCTTGTTCTACGGCGCTCCGAACGGCGTGGTCGTCGCGCCGCCCGACCAGATACCAGGTCCGCATGACGCCCTTGCCCTTGACGTCCACCTCGCCACGCGGTTCCAGCACGAATGCGTGGTTCAGGCGTTCGTACATATCTTGGGGCACTTGAATCCGGCCCTCTTCATCCGTGGTCTCCATGCGCGATGCGACGTTCACCGCGTCACCCCACACGTCGTAGAAGAACTTTCGTGCGCCGACGACACCGGCCACGACCGGACCCGCCGCCAGGCCGATCCGCAGCGGCACCGCGCGTCCCTTCGGGTCCTTGAGGCCGGCGACGGCATCGGCCATGTCCAGAGCCAGGCAGGCAAGCGCCTCGACGTGGTCTGGCCGCGGCTCCGGCACGCCGCTGACCACCATGTAGGAGTCACCGTTGGTCTTGACCTTCTCCAGGCCATGCTGGTCGACGAGCAAGTCCAGGTCGGTGTACAGCCGGTCCAGGAACCGCACGAGATCGCTCGGTGAGGTGTCACTCGCGCGCGTGGTGTAGCCCGCGATATCGGCGAAAAGGATCGAGGCGTCGTCGTACTTGTCCGCGATGATGTTGCGCGAGGGGTCCTTCAGTCGCTCGGCGATCGTCGCCGGCAGGATGTTGGTCAGCAGCTGTTCGGATCTTTCGTACTCCGCCTCCATCGCCTCGCGGGCGCGGCGGATCTCGCGCAGCGCGAACCAGATGGTCGCGATGACGAGGATCCATGCGGTGACAACGGTCAGGACGAAGGAGGCTCTGAACGCCCATGCTGGTTGGGTGCCCGTGTCATTGGGCACGAAGAACTCGAGCAGGATCACCGTGCCGGCGCCGATGGCGGAAAGCGTTGCGGCCAAGACGATGTGATCGGTACCGAGAATGATCAGCATGATCGCGGCGGCCACGACGAAATAGAACTGCAGCCCCGAACCCGTGCCCAGGTAGATGCACAGCACCGTGATGGTGAGGTAAGAGACCACGAAGAACGCCAGGGGTGCGACGATTTCGTGCATCCCGCACAGCCGTGGAATCATCACGAAAACGACTGCGCTGCCGAGGTTGACGGCCGTGACCCACCAGTCCTGACCGATGAACAATCCCTGGACGCCGAAGAACGCGGTGATGGCGGCGCTGATCATGGCGGTCACGTTCAGCACGCTTCGGTGCCGGTCGGCCCTCTCGGCGTGATAGGGGGTGCGCCCGGGGCCGCGTCTATTCACGGCCACGTCAGGCACGCACCCCGGCCGGGCTCTCATCGCCACACCACAAAGCGTAGCGCTGCCGGGCCACTACCTGCGGTTTTTCGGTGCGAGGTGCACCGTGCGGGGTGCGTTTCGTTATATGGACTCTTGTTGTTGATTCGGGTATCGACTCCGACGGGGCAGTGGGTCCAATTCGTTTGCCTTGTCATGATGAGTTCCTGGCCGCGGGCGCGGGTTCATCGCGTTGCCCGCGCCCCGGCGCCGGCGGAGAATGTCGATCCGGGGCTCTCACACGACATACGTTGACTACTCGTTGTTGCGTTGTCCGCGCGCCGCCACGCCGAGCGAAATTCGCGGCGCCGAAAAGGCGCCCTTTTCGTTACACGGCGTGCCGAAATTAGTGTCCAGTGTGCCTATTGGATCGTTAACGGTTGCCAGCCGAACGGAGTTCGAAGAAGTGGTGCCGCCGCGAGCGATGTGCGGGATTCTCGCGGGGGTTTGTTACCTGCGCTTTCGGCGTTTCTACAGGCCTTTTGTCACTATTGACAAATGTTTCTGCGAGTAGCAGAGATTTGCTCAAGCCGCATCTGAATGCGCAAAACGTCGGCGAGGCACGCGGGATGATTTTGGCACGCCATGCCATATCGGAGTCGCGTAAATATCTCCAAGAAGGTGTTTCTCAATTGGGTATCCCCGGTTCGCTCCAATGCGTTAATTTAAATCCGTTGTCTCTGTCGATCCGCTCGTGCCGAGATAAAACCAGGAGTAGCCATGAGGCGTGTCGGGATACGCAGGCTGATGCGATATGGGACCGCGCCGGTGGTTGCCGCGGAGCCGATGGCCAAGGAACCCGTTGAAGTCAGTGGTTTGCTCGAGCGGGGTCGAGTGGAATGCGGTTCCAACTGACTTGGATGGCTCGGTCGACGACGGTGGCTCCGGGGGAAACCGAACAGTGCCGGTCGACGCGGGACCCTTCATCGCCGCAACCTAGAACAGCGAGGGGTACTTGCTGCGGACCACCATCGGTGGTCCGCAGCAGGTTGCGCAACTTGTGCCCTCGGTGAGACTCGAACTCACACTGGACGGGTTTTGAATCCGTTTCCTCTGCCAATTGGGATACGAGGGCGTCTGCGTGCCGACAACGCAGCGGCCTTCAACCATAGAGGATGCCCCCGAGGTCGCTGATCGCGGCGGCTACCGCCACAATGTCTTCCATGGCAGCTGCTCCTGGGTCACCGACCGCCGATGAGAAGCCACGCCGTGTTCTCATCGCCGAAGACGAAGCGCTCATCCGGATGGACTTGGCCGAGATGCTGCGTGAAGAAGGCTACGAAGTCGTCGGCGAGGCCGGCGACGGACAGGAAGCCGTCGACCTGGCCGAGAGTCTGACGCCAGACCTCGTGATCATGGATGTGAAGATGCCGCGCCGCGACGGGATCGATGCGGCGTCGGAGATCGCGGCCAAACGGATCGCGCCGATCGTCATCCTGACCGCGTTCAGTCAACGAGAGCTCGTCGAGCGGGCACGCGATGCCGGAGCCATGGCCTATCTCGTCAAGCCGTTCAACATCAACGACCTGATTCCCGCGATCGAGGTGGCGGTGAGCCGCTTCAGCGAGATCGCTGCGCTTGAACAGGAAGTCGCGGAGCTGTCGGACCGGCTGGAGACGCGCAAGCTTGTCGAGCGCGCCAAGGGTTTGCTGCAGGCGAAGCAAGGGATGACGGAACCCGAGGCATTCAAGTGGATTCAGCGCGCCGCCATGGACCGCCGGACCACCATGAAGCGCGTCGCCGAGGTCGTACTGGAAACCCTCGACACGCCCAACGAGACGTCCCCGTCGAACTAGCGATTCCCCCGGCCAACCGTTAATTATGCGTTTCCGACGCCGCAATTTGGCCGGATCGTCCACCAGATCGGCAGGGTCCCTTCACCAACATCACGCACTCCCGCCATGCGTTGGCTATGGTCGTCCCGAAGCATCGCCGCCCCGCCGACCTGGGCAGGGTTGTCGATGTCGATGAAACATTGAACCGGAGGTGGAGCGTGCGCAGTCGCGTGGCACGGAAAGCATTTGCTATCGGTAGCGCGAGTTTGGTTGTGCTGGGTGTAGCCGGCTGCCAAGAACAATCCGAGCCCAGCGGGGGGGGTGCGGCAGGGGGTGACCTGAAGATCGTCGAACAGGTCCAGATCGACGAGAACGGTGCGGAGGTCAAGCCACCCGAGGATGTGAAGCCCCTTGATCCGGCAGGTGACGGCAATGCGCAGTGCCCGCCGGTCTCCCTGGCCATGGCCGGTGCGCTCAACGGACCCGACGCCGCGCTCGGCATCAACATCAAGAACGGCATTCAGCTCGCCGTCGACCAGCACAACGCCGCCAACCCCGGCTGCCAGGTGCAGTTGAAGACGTTCGACACCGAGGGCGATCCGCAGAAGGCCACCCAGGTCGCACCGCAGATCATCAACGACCCGTTCACCATCGGACTGATCGGACCCGCGTTCTCCGGCGAGACGAACGCCACCGGCGACGTGTTCAACCAGGCCGGCCTGGTCGCCGCCACCGCGTCGGCCACCAATGTCACGCTCTCCGAAAAGGGATGGAAGACCTTCTTCCGCGGGCTGGCCAACGACGGCGTACAAGGGCCGTCGGTCGCCAACTACATGAAGAACGCGCTCGGATTCCAGAAGATCTGTGTTGTCGACGACAGCACGGACTACGGGCTGGGCCTGGCCCAGGCCATCCGGGAGACGCTGGGCCCGGTCGCGGATTCGGCATGCAACATCTCGGTCAAGAAGGGCGACAAGGACTTCTCGGCCGCGGTGACCCAGATCAAGGGCGCGTCTCCGGACGGGGTGTTCTTCAGCGGCTACTACGCGGAGGCTGCGCCGCTCGTTCAGCAGCTCAAGGACGGCGGCTTCGAGGGCACCTTCGTGAGTGGCGACGGCACCAAGGATCCGGAGTTCGTCAAGCAGGCGGGTGAATCGTCCAAGGGCGCCGTTCTGTCGTGCCCCTGCGGACCGGCCACCGGCACCTTCGCCGAGGAGTACAAGAAGGCGTTCAACCAGGAGCCCGGCACCTACAGTGTCGAGGGCTACGACCTCGGCGCGATCATGCTGAAGGGCATCGACTCGGGCAAGATCACCCGGCCCGACCTGCTGGAGTTCGTGCGTACCTATGACGGCCAGGGAGTTGGCCGCAAGTACCAGTGGGGCCCCACCGGTGAGCTGACCACCACGCTGATCTGGATGTACAAGGTCCAGTAGAAAGCCGACCGAGACGCGTCCGAGGCCTGCATGGCTCGGACGCGTTCTCGTTAGCACAACTATCTCGCTAGGAGCCGCCGCCGGATGAGCTTGACCTCCGCACAGTGCGTCGACCAGTACGCCTGCATGGCCGCGAACATCCACTTCAACCTCGAAGGCCTGCGAAACGGCTTCTGGCAGTTGACGATCGACGGTCTGTCATGGGGCGCGATCTACGCATTGGTGGCGGTCGGCTACACCCTGGTGTTCGGTGTCCTGCGGCTGATCAACTTCGCGCATTCCGAGATCTTCATGCTCGGCATGTTCGGCGCATACTTCTGCCTCGACATCATCTTGGGTTTCACCCCCAGCGGCAACGACTATCACAAGGGCGTCCCGCTGACGGTGCTGTACCTCGGCGTGGCAATGCTTTTCGCCATGCTCGTGTCGGGTTCGGCGGCGGTCGGGTTGGAATTCATCGCCTACCGGCCACTACGAAGACGCGGCGCACGTTCCCTGACGTTCCTCATCACGGCGATCGGCATGTCGTTCGTGCTGCAGGAGTTCGTGCACTTCGTGCTGCCCAAGCTGCTCAAGGGATATGGCGGCAGCAACGCACAGCAGCCGATCATCCTGATGCAGCCCAAGACCCAGTTCACAGTCTTCGGCGCGACCATCTCCAACGTCACGTTGGTGATCGTGGCCTCCGCGCTGGCCTTCGCGCTGCTGACCGATATCGCGATCAACCGGACCAAATTCGGCCGGGGCATTCGTGCAGTTGCCCAGGATCCCACTACGGCGACGCTGATGGGTGTCTCGCGCGAGCGCATCATCATGGCCACATTCCTGCTCGGTGGCCTGCTCGCCGGGGCGGCAGCGCTGTTGTACACCCTCAAGGTGCCCCAGGGCATCATCTACTCCGGCGGCTTCCTGCTCGGCATCAAGGCATTCTCCGCGGCGGTGCTCGGCGGCATCGGCAACCTGCGAGGCGCCCTTCTCGGCGGATTGTTACTCGGAATCATGGAGAACTACGGGCAGGCGGTCTTCGGCACGCAGTGGCGCGATGTGGTCGCGTTCGTACTCCTCGTTCTGGTACTGCTGATCCGGCCGACCGGAATACTCGGTGAAAGCCTCGGGAAGGCGCGAGCATGAGCCCCAGCGAGAAGCCGAAGAGCCTTTCCGACAAGTTGATGGCGCCCGGCGATGGGCTGCGTCGGTGGTGGGATCGGTTGTCCCGCGTACAGAAGTGGGGTTTCGGCGTCATCGGCTTCGGGCTGTTGGCCCTGCTCCCGCTGTTCCCGCCGCCATTGCTGAACACGCCGAACATCAGCTTCGGCGGCACGATGGCGCAGTTCGCGATGGTGGCGATCATCGCCATCGGCCTCAATGTCGTGGTGGGACAGACCGGTCTGCTCGACCTCGGATATGTCGGGTTCTACGCCGTCGGTGCATACACCGTCGCGCTGCTGACCAGTCCGAACAGTCCGTGGAACCAGACCGGCCCGGACGGATGGTTCCACGAAGAGTGGGCGTGGCTTGCGTGCGTGCCGCTGGCGATGGCCATCACTGCCCTGAGCGGCCTGATACTGGGCTCGCCGACGCTGCGGCTCCGCGGCGACTACCTGGCCATCGTCACGCTCGGGTTCGGCGAGATCATCCGGCTGCTTGCCGACAACCTCGCCGATGTCACCAACGGCCCCCGCGGCCTCAACGAGGTCGCCTATCCACGGGTGGGGCAGAGCGAACGCTTGCCCGAAGGTGTCTTCTCCAGCGGGAACTCGATGGGCGACGCCAACTATGGCACCTGGTGGTTCTGGCTGGGCATCGTCATGATCGTCATCATTCTTCTGTTCGTCGGCAACCTGGAGCGCAGCCGGGTCGGAAGGGCCTGGGTGGCCATCCGCGAAGACGAAGACGCCGCAGAAGTGATGGGCGTCAACACGTTCAAGTTCAAGCTGTGGGCGTTCGTGATCGGCGCGGCGATCGGTGGGTTGTCCGGCGCGCTGTACGCCGGCCAGGTGCAATACGTGGCGCCACCGACGTTCAACATCATCAACTCGATGCTGTTCCTCTGCGCGGTGGTACTCGGCGGGCAGGGCAACAAACTGGGCGTGGTGTTCGGCGCGTTCATCATCGTCTATCTGCCGAACCGTCTTCTGGGCGTGGAATTCCTGGGGATCAACCTCGGCGACCTCAAGTACCTGTTCTTCGGGATGGCGCTCGTGGCGCTGATGATCTTCCGGCCCCAGGGCCTGTTCCCGGCGCGTCAGCAGCTACTCGCCTACGGTAAGGCCGCTCGCGAGTTCCTAGGACTGCCGGCGAAGGAGTCCGCGAAATGAGCGTCGAGGACCTGGCACGCGTCCACCGCAAGATCGAGGTGGCCGAGGGCGAAACACTTTTACAAACAAAGGATTTGACGGTCAAGTTCGGTGGCCTCACGGCGCTGGACTCGGTGACGTTCGACATCCGGCGCGGCGAGATCCTCGGCATGATCGGTCCAAACGGTGCGGGCAAGACAACCTGTTTCAACGCGATCACCGGGGTCTACCGGCCGACGTCCGGCACCGTGACGTTCGACGGCGCCCCGCTGGGACGGATCAAACGCCACCAGATCACCCGCCGCGGCATCGCCCGCACGTTTCAGAACATCCGGCTGTGGGGCGAGATGACCGCGCTGGAGAATGTCATGGTCGGAACGGACGCACGACACTTCACCTCGGTGCCCGGTGCGCTGGTCCGGACTCCACGTCACCGCCGCGAGGAGCGCTCCGCGATCGAACGCTCGGCGGCGCTGTTGCATTTCGTGGGGATCGCCGAACGCGGCGAGGAGAAGGCCAAGAACCTGCCCTATGGCGATCAGCGGCGGTTGGAGATCGCCCGCGCGCTGGCCACCGAGCCGAAGCTGTTGTGCCTTGACGAACCGGCCGCCGGCTTCAACCCTCGCGAGAAGGCGGCGCTGATCGAGCTGATCCAGAAGATCCGCGACGACGGCTACACGGTGTTGCTGATCGAGCACGACATGAGGCTCGTCATGGGGGTGACCGACCGCATCGTGGTGCTGGAGTTCGGTCGCAAGATCGCCGACGGACTGCCGGCCGAGATCCGCGAGGACCCCAAGGTCATCGCGGCATATTTGGGAGTTCCCGATGACGACACCGAATGACGACAAGCCCGACGACAGGCCGATACTGCTCGAGGTGCGCGACCTCGTCGTGCAATACGGGCGGATCCGCGCGCTGCACGGCATTTCGCTGCAGGTGCGTGAAGGCGAGCTGGTGACACTCCTTGGCTCCAACGGGGCGGGCAAGACGACGACGATGCGGGCGATCTCGGGCCTGCTGCCGTTGACTTCGGGGTCGGTGTGGTTCGACGGGGCCGACATCTCCAAGGTGAAGGCTCACCACCGCGCCACCAGGGGGTTGGTGCAGGCCCCTGAAGGCCGCGGTGTGTTCCCGGGTATGACAGTGATCGAGAACCTCGAAATGGGATGCTACGGAAGAAAATTCGCCTCCAAGACCGAGCACCGGGAAACACTGGACTGGATTCTGGAGACGTTCCCTCGGCTGGCGGAACGGCGCACTCAGGTCGGAGGGACACTGTCGGGCGGTGAGCAGCAGATGCTGGCGATCGGCCGTGCACTGATGGCTCGACCACGAGTCCTGCTGCTGGATGAGCCGTCCATGGGATTGGCGCCGATGGTGATATCGCAGATCTTCAAGATCATCGCCGAGATCAACGCCGGGGGCACCACGGTGCTGCTGGTGGAACAGAACGCGCAACAGGCGTTGAGCAGGTCGGACCGCGCCTACATCCTGGAGACCGGCGAGGTCACCCGCAGCGGTAACGCGCGGGAACTGTTGGACGACGACAGCATTCGCGCCGCCTACCTCGGCGTCGCCTGAGTTTCGAATTTCTTGGTCTGTCGCGGTCCTGTGTCACTAACGGGTTGATCGCACGTATCTGGTGCAAGTAATCAACCAGCTAAGCGCGCTGGCGTGGCGCGCGCCGGGGGTGCCGCGCGCGAATTTAGCGCGCGACGACCACCGACGAGCCGTGTCCGAACAATCCCTGATTGGCGGTGACGCCGACCTTGGCGCCTTCGACCTGGCGGCCGGTGGCCTGTCCCTTGAGCTGCCAGTTGAGCTCGCAGACCTGCGCGATCGCCTGCGCCGGAATGGCTTCGCCGAAGCAGGCGAGGCCGCCCGACGCGTTGACCGGAATCTTGCCGCCGATGGTCGTTGCGCCGCTGCGCAGCAGTTTCTCGGCCTCACCCCTGGGGCACAGGCCGAGGTGCTCGTACCAGTCCAACTCCAGCGCGGTCGACAGGTCGTAGACCTCGGCAAGGCTCAGGTCTTCGGGTCCGATTCCGGCCTCGGCGTAGGCCGCGTCGAGAATCTGATCCTTGAACACCCGACCCGGTGCCGGCACCGCCGCAGTGGAATCCGTTGCGATATCCGGCAATTCAGGAAGATGCTGAGGATACTGCGGTGTCTGAAGGCTCACGGCACGCACCGACGGCACACCTTCGAGCGATCCCAGATGCTTCTCGGCAAACGACTTGCTCGCCACGATCAGCGCGGCCGCACCGTCGGAGGTGGCGCAGATGTCCAGAAGCCGAAGAGGATCGGAGACCATGGGGCTGGCCAGCACGTCGTCGACCGAGCTCTCCTTGCGGTACCGCGCATTCGGATTGTTCAGCCCGTGCTTGGCGTTCTTGACCTTGACCTGTGCGAAATCCTCGAGCGTGGCGCCGTAGAGGTCCATCCGCCGACGCGCCAGCAGCGCGAAGTACACCGTGTTCGTTGCACCGATCAGATGGAAGCGCTGCCAGTCGGGGTCGTTCTTGCGTTCGCCGCCGACCGGGGCGAAGAAGCCCTTGGGCGTGGTGTCCGCCCCGATCACCAACGCGACGTCGCAGAATCCCGCCAGGATCTGGGCCCGCGCGCTCTGCAAAGCCTGCGAGCCGCTCGCGCATGCCGCGTAGCTCGAGGTGACGGGTATGCCGTTCCAGCCCAGTTTCTGCGCGAACGTCGCCCCGGCGACGAACCCCGGATATCCGTTGCGGATGGTGTCGGCACCCGCGACGAGCTGGATCTGGCGCCAGTCCAGGCCTGCCTCCGCGAGCGCGGCACGCGCGGCGACGACGCCGTATTCGGTGAAGTCGCGACCCCATTTGCCCCACGGATGCATACCCGCACCCAGGATGTACACCGGTTCCGGGCTCATGACGCGATCCTCCAGGCGTGCACGACGCGCTCGACGCCGTCGTCGTCGACGTAGAGCGGCATGGTGGTCAATTCCATCTCGATGCCGACCTTCAGGTCGGCGGCCAACGTGCCCTCGACGACCTTGCCCAGCACGATCAGACCTTCGTCGCCCAGTTGCACGGCGGCAACGGCGAACGGCTCAAACGGGTCGGGTGATGGATAGGGAGGTGGTGGGGCATAACGGTTTTCGGTGTAGCTCCACAGCGTCCCGCGCCGCGACAACGGCACTTGGGCCAAGTCGTCGCCGTCACAGGCGGGATTAGGGCAGTTGTTGGCGCGCGGCGGGAAGACGAACGTCCCGCACAGATGGCACTTGCTGCCGATCAGATATGCGGCGCCCGATTCGTCGGTGGCGAACCACCCATCGACGGCGGGCTGAGTTGATGCTGACACGCGGTCAGCGTACCGAGTCCGGTCGCGAAACTGAAACGTGTTCCAGTTCGGTCGCCGTTGACGCATCGGTAATGCAATATCCCATCCGTGCTCCCCGTGCCGGACGAAGATGTCCCTTATTGGGATCGGTAGCCGCGGCCACGATCTCTACTAACCGCACTGGCGATGCCACCGTGGCGGCGCCCGGAGATTGGAGCGATCAGATGGGATTCTTCGACAAGGCGAAGCAAGCGGCGCAGCAGGCCAGCCAGGCATTCGCTCCACCGCAGAATGACGGTCAGGTGCACGTCAAAGGCGCCGGACTGATCGACCCGGCCATCCTGGGCGGCCCGTCGACGCGTTCGGTGGCCAACGATGACCAGATCTGGCAGCCCATCAACGGCATCTCGCTGCAGGATTACGCCGAATTGGCCCGTGACGCCCAGGCCCGTGGCATCAATGACGAGGCCGGCATGATCACCCTCGCGCAAGAGCGCGGATGGGATCCGGCCGACACCAAGGCCGCCCTCGACGGCTGGGTGCAGCGGATGGGTCAGTCGATGGCCGTCGGCCAGCAGTTCCGTAAATTCCTCGGCTATTGATCGGGGTTGGTCCGTATGCCCAACCCGTTCAACGACTGGGCGCGAATGTACGGCGCAAACAAGCAGTACCTGGAGTCGCAGGGCCGCCCGTCGTCGTTCTTCGGCCAGATCGGGGACATCCCCAACCGCATCCACGAGGCGGCCGATGCCAGCGAGATCGGCATGAAGATGATGCGCCACTCGCAGCTGACGAACGGTGGTGGCCTGCCCGCCACCGTCACCGTCGAAGGCGTCTGGCGGGTCGGCTCCTACATGAACATGTCGCCGGTGCTGCGGATCCAGGCACGGGTTCAGCGCGACGACGGCACGCCGTCCTACGGGGCGGTCTTCGATGAGGTCGTCGCGCAGATGCATACCGCGCGGGTGCAACTGGGCATGACGCTCGCGGTGCACGTCGATCCGCAGAATTCGGTCGACATGGCAATCGACTGGATCCGCACCGGTCAGCTAGGCGCCGCCGCCTCCCGGCTCGACGCCGGGCGCGGGGGAGCCGGGCGCGCGCCAGATCTAGCGACGTCCAGCGTCGAGCAGTATGCGCAGCAGGTCGTCCGGGTTGTCGCGCATCAGGTTATGGGCGCCGTTTAGTTCGTGGACGTGCCAATGTGGATCGTCTTTGACGCGTTCATATGACGGGCGCAGCGGCGAGTCGCCCGGCCACTTCAGCGCGTAGACGTAATCTCTGCGGCGGAACCTGTCCAGCCCGTCGGAGAGCTTGATCCGCTGGAGAAACGATGCGAGGGGGTGTGCGGTCGCGCGTGAGTCGAAGAACGGCAGGGGCGGGACGCCGTACCCGGTGTCGTCGACGTCGAGGTACCACTGCCGTTGCTCGTCATTGACGAGGTCCCAACATGATTCGCCATCGTGGGGGACGACGGCGTCGAGATAGACCAGTGCATCCACCTTCTCCGGCGCGCGGTCGGCGACACCGGTGATCACCATGCCGCCATAGCTGTGGCCTACCAACACGGCATCCTTGACATCGCGTGCCGCCAGTTCGGCAATGACATCCTGAATGTGGGTTTGCAGGTTGACGGCCCCGTGGAGCAGGTGCGCACGCTCCGCGAGTCCTGTCAGCGTGATCGCGATGACCTCGTCCCCGTTGTCACGCAATGCGTCGGCAAGGTCGTCGAAGCACCAGGCCCCGTGGCAGGCGCCGGGGATCAGTACGTAGGTGGTCATAGCTCCACCGTGCGCGAGAATTAACTATAAGTCCAGTATCTATCTAGGATAGAAACTATAAGCTTAGGTTATGGAACTTCGGCAGCTGGAGTATTTCGTCGCCGTCGCCGAGGAGGCGAACTTCACTCGCGCTGCCGAACGGATTCACGTCGCTCAGCCGGCGATCAGCGCGCAGGTCGCCAAGCTGGAACGAGAGCTCGGACAGCCACTGCTGGACCGGTCCAGGCGGGAGGTGCGGCTGACGGCCGCGGGGAGGGCGGCGTTGCCGTTCGCGCGAGAGGCGTTGCGGGCAGTCGCCAATCTGCACACCGCCGTCGACGAGGTAGCCCAACTCGTGCGCGGATCGGTGTCGATCGGCACGGTCACGGCACACAACATCGATATGCCTGCGCTGCTGGCAGACTTCCACCGCGCACATCCGGCGGTCGAGATCACGCTCGGCGCCGGTGATTCCGACGCGCTCATTGATGGCGTGCTGTCCGGACAGCTCGACCTCGCGATCGCGTCGATCGCCGCTGACGCGGCGCCAGGAGGTCTCGACATCGAGGTGATCACGGACGAAGCCGTGGAGGTGGTGGTCGCCGCAGACGACTCATGGTGCCGCCGGTCGTCGGTGTCGCTGGCGATGCTGGCGCGGCGGCCGTTGATCGCGCTGCCCGTCGGCACCGGGATCCGCCGTCGACTCGACGACGCGTGCACTGCAGCGGGAATCTCGATCAGGGTCGCCTTCGAGGCAGGTACGCCCGACGAGCTCGCGGATCTGGCCCGGCAGGGGTTCGGGCCCGCGATCGTGCCTCAGTCGGTGTCTCGGGCACGCGCAGATGTATGTCGGATTCCCATCTCCCCGGAGCTGCGGGGACGGCTGGCACTGGTGTGGCGCTCGTCGGGACCGATCAGTCCCGCGGCCAGGGCCCTGGTCGACCTCGCCCGCAAGCACGTGCGTGTCAGCGCCCGTGCATAGAGTAGGGCCGTGACCGCAAGCGCAACGACCGAGAAGGCCACCGAAAAGCCGACATTGATGCTGCTGGACGGCAATTCGTTGGCCTTTCGGGCGTTCTACGCGCTGCCCGCCGAGAACTTCAAGACCCAGGGTGGCCTGACCACCAACGCGGTCTACGGGTTCACCGCGATGCTGATCAACCTGCTGCGCGACGAGCAGCCCACCCACATCGCGGCCGCGTTCGACGTGTCCCGCCAGACCTTCCGCAAGGAGAAGTACCCGGAGTACAAGGAGGGCCGGTCGGCGACGCCAGACGAGTTCCGCGGCCAGATCGACATCACCAAAGAGGTGCTCGGCGCACTCGGCATCACGGTGCTGGCGGAGGCCGGGTTCGAGGCTGACGACATCATCGCGACACTCGCGACGCAGGCCGAGAACGAGGGTCACCGGGTGCTGGTGGTGACCGGTGACCGGGACGCGCTGCAGCTGGTCAGTGACGACGTCACGGTGCTCTACCCTCGCAAGGGCGTCAGCGAGCTGACCCGGTTCACCCCGGAGGCCGTGCTGGAGAAGTACGGGCTCACCCCGCGCCAGTATCCCGATTTCGCAGCGCTGCGCGGCGACCCGAGCGACAACCTGCCCGGCATCCCGGGCGTCGGGGAGAAGACGGCCACCAAGTGGATCGCCGAACACGGGTCGCTGCAGGCCCTCGTCGACCAGGTCGACACCGTGAAAGGCAAGGTCGGCGACGCACTTCGCGCCAATCTGTCGTCGGTCGTGCTCAACCGCGAGCTCACCGAGCTGGTCAAGGACGTGCCGCTGGCCCAGACGCCCGACACGCTGCGGATGCAGCCCTGGGATCGCGACCAGATCCATCGCCTCTTCGACGACCTCGAGTTCCGGGTTCTGCGCGATCGGCTGTTCGACACCCTGGCCTCCGCCGACCCCGAGGTCGACCAAGGATTCGACGTTCGTGGCGGCGCCCTGGAGGCCGGTGAACTGGCCGCGTGGCTGTCCGAACACGGCACCGGCAAGAGGTTCGGGATGGCTGTTGTCGGTACGCATTTGGCGTTCGACGCCGACGCCACCGCATTGGCGATCGTCGCCTCCGACGGCGACGGTCGCTACCTCGACACCGCCACCCTGACATGCCGACGACGAGGCCGCGCTGGTGTCGTGGCTGGCCGATCCGAGCCAGCCCAAGGCGCTGCACGAGGCCAAACTGGCGATGCACGACCTTGAAGGTCGTGGCTGGACGCTCGCCGGTGTCACGTCCGACACGGCGCTGGCCGCCTACCTGGTGCGGCCGGGCCAGCGCAGCTTCGCGCTCGACGATCTGTCGCTGCGGTACCTGAAGCGGGAGCTGCGTGCGGACAACCCTGAGCAGCAACAGCTTTCGCTGCTCGATGACAGTGACGGCATTGATGACCAGGCCGTCCAGACCCTGCTGCTCCGTGCCAGCGCGGTGATGGACCTCGCTGACGCGCTCGACGAGGAACTGGCACGCATCGACTCGTCGTCGCTGTTGGACGGTATGGAGCTGCCGGTGCAGCGTGCGCTCGCCGAGATGGAGTCCGCGGGCATCGCCGTCGACCTGAACCTGCTCTCGGAGCTGCAGAGCGAGTTCGCCGACCTCATCCGAGACGCCGCCGAATCGGCGTACGGGGTGATCGGCAAGCAGATCAATCTGGGTTCGCCCAAACAGCTTCAGGTCGTGCTGTTCGACGAGCTGGAGATGCCGAAAACCAAACGCACCAAGACCGGATACACCACCGACGCGGATGCGCTGCAGTCGCTCTTCGACAAGACCGGACATCCGTTCCTGCAGCATCTGCTGGCCCACCGCGACGCGACCCGGCTCAAGGTCACCGTCGACGGCCTGCTGAACTCGGTGGGATCCGACGGTCGCATCCATACGACGTTCAACCAGACGATCGCCGCGACCGGCAGGCTCTCGTCGACCGAACCGAACCTGCAGAACATCCCGATCCGCACCGAAGCGGGTCGGCGGATCCGAGATGCGTTCGTGGTCGGCTCGACTGATGAGGCTGGTTACTCCGAGCTCATGACGGCCGACTACAGCCAGATCGAGATGCGGATCATGGCGCATCTCTCGCGGGACGAAGGCCTGATCGAAGCGTTCAACACCGGCGAGGACCTGCACTCGTTCGTGGCGTCGCGCGCGTTCAGCGTGCCGATCGACGAGGTAACCCCTGAGCTGCGGCGCCGGGTGAAGGCGATGTCCTATGGACTGGCGTATGGCCTGTCGGCCTACGGCCTGGCCGCACAGCTGAAGATCTCCACCGAGGAAGCCAAGGTGCAGATGGAGCAGTACTTCGACCGTTTCGGCGGGGTACGCGACTATCTGCGCGACGTCGTTGACCAGGCGCGCAAGGACGGGTACACGTCGACGGTGTTCGGCAGGCGCCGCTATCTGCCTGAACTGGACAGCAGCAACCGCAACGTGCGCGAGGCCGCCGAGCGGGCCGCGCTCAACGCGCCCATCCAGGGCAGCGCGGCCGACATCATCAAGGTGGCGATGATCCACGTCGGACCGGCGCTCAAGGACGCGGGGCTGAAGTCACGAATGTTGTTGCAGGTTCACGACGAGCTGCTGTTCGAGGTCGCCGACGGTGAGCGCGATGCCGTCGAGGCGCTGGTCCGCGACAAGATGGGTAACGCGTACCCGCTCGATGTGCCGCTAGAGGTGTCAGTCGGCTATGGCCGCAGCTGGGACCGCGCCGCGCACTAGTCAGCACGCGTCGACCGCCAAGCCGAGGCCCAACGCCATCAGCGCGGCGCCCATCACCCGTTCGATGCGGCGACGAATGTGAGCTCGGCCCAACACTTCTCGCGCACGCGATGCCACCAGCTCCACGCCACTGGACGGCAGAAACTGCGGCAGCACCACGATCCCGAATGCTGCCGCCTTCGCATTGGCGGCGATGGCCGCGCGGAATGCCGCCGCCGGGGAGCCGTTTACTTGACCGGCGGAGCCACAAACCCGGCGAGGCCCTGCAGCGCCGGCGCGGCCATGCGGGCGGCGTGCACCGCGTAGGCCTCCTCGGTCTGCATCGCGTACACACGGTGGTCGCCGAAGCCGCGATCGATGCGGTCGCGCACAAACGCCAGTTCCACGACCTGGGCGGCGAAGGTCTTCACCGCCTTGCGGGCGGGCTTTCCGCCGATACGTTGTGCGTGACTGATCGCCAACTTGCGGTTCTTGATCGAATTGAGCCATGTCGCTTCGCTCGGCGTCACGAGCTGGGCGGCCACCATCCCCGGCAGCTTCTCGGCGACGATCCGCTGCTCCCGCTTACGGCTGCGGATCCCGAGCAGGATCGCGAACACGAAGACCGGCACCATCCAGAAGAAGTAGACCGCGAAGTACGTCTCCGGCCCGATCAGCGACGATCCGTTCCACAGACCGTGCATGATGACCGCTCCGATGTACCCCAGCAGGATGCAACCGACCTTGGCGAGTGGACTGCGGCTCTTGAGGGCGAACCAGACACCGATCCCGAACATCGTCGTGAACAGCGAGTGGGCGAACGGACCCATGATCAGACGTACGGCAGCCGTCAGCAGGGAGTCGCCGAGTGACTCGCCGCCTGCGATGTAGAGGATGTCCTCCAGCCAGGCGAAACCGGCGCCGACGAGCCCGGCGTACACCAGGCAGTCGGTCAGCGAATTGAGTTCGTTGCGTCGCCGCCCGGTCATCATGAGCAGCAGGAACGCACCCTTGGCCGCTTCTTCGACGACGGGCGCGCCGACTGCGATGGACACCCAGCTGACCTCCTCGGATCCGACCTGCGCGATCAGCGAATCCAGGAAGAGGCCGACGATCAGCGACAGAATGACGGCGACCGACGCCCCCCAGAGAAACGCGAATACCAGCAGCCGGGGTGGCTCCGGTTCCCATCGATCGAGCCAGAGGTAGGCGCACACGACCACCGCGATCGCCAGCCCGGACAGCACGAACCCGACCGAGGCTCCTACCGGGTTGAGGGCGGTCAGGGCGATGACGATCAAGCCGGCGACGACGCCGAGCGCAATGAGCACGCCCAGCGGAGCACCGACCGTGCGAATTTTTCTCTCAAAGGGTGGTCGCGTCGGCAGTGAAGGCTGCGGAGGACCGGCGTAAGCCACTTGGGCAGGGTAATCAATGATGCGGGTCGCGTGCGGCCACCCGGACCGAGTTTGTCCAGCAAGTACCCAGTCGAGTAACCTCTACGGGTACCTGTCTGTGGTTTTTCGATTGCGCTTCGGCTCGTCGAAGGCGGGTAACACCCATAACAACCACTGTCCTGAGTCCCTACGACCAAACCTGTCCGGAGCAACCCACCACATGCCAAGTCCCTCCGTCACCTCGCCGCAAGTAGCCGTCAACGACATCGGCTCGGCCGAGGACTTTCTCGCCGCCATCGACAAAACAATCAAATACTTCAACGATGGCGACATCGTCGAGGGAACCATCGTCAAGGTTGACCGTGACGAAGTCCTGCTCGACATCGGTTACAAGACCGAAGGCGTCATTCCTTCCCGTGAGCTCTCCATCAAGCACGACGTCGACCCCAACGAGGTCGTATCCGTCGGCGATGAGGTCGAAGCTCTGGTCCTCACCAAGGAGGACAAGGAAGGCCGCCTGATCCTGTCCAAGAAGCGCGCTCAGTACGAGCGGGCCTGGGGCACCATCGAAGAGCTCAAGGAAAAGGACGAGGCCGTCAAGGGCACCGTCATCGAGGTCGTCAAGGGCGGCCTGATCCTCGACATCGGCCTGCGCGGCTTCCTGCCCGCGTCGCTGGTCGAGATGCGTCGCGTCCGCGATCTTCAGCCGTACATCGGCAAGGAGATCGAGGCCAAGATCATCGAGCTCGACAAGAACCGCAACAACGTGGTGCTGAGCCGCCGCGCCTGGCTGGAGCAGACCCAGTCCGAGGTGCGCAGCGAGTTCCTCAACCAGCTGCAGAAGGGCGCCATCCGCAAGGGTGTGGTGTCCTCGATCGTCAACTTCGGCGCATTCGTCGATCTCGGCGGTGTCGATGGCCTGGTGCACGTTTCCGAGCTGTCCTGGAAGCACATCGACCATCCGTCCGAGGTCGTCCAGGTTGGCGACGAGGTCACCGTCGAGGTGCTCGACGTCGACATGGACCGCGAGCGGGTTTCGTTGTCGCTCAAGGCGACTCAGGAAGACCCGTGGCGCCACTTCGCCCGGACCCACGCGATCGGCCAGATCGTGCCGGGCAAGGTCACCAAGCTGGTGCCGTTCGGTGCGTTCGTCCGCGTCGAGGAGGGCATCGAGGGCCTGGTGCACATCTCCGAGCTGTCCGAGCGCCATGTCGAGGTCCCGGACCAGGTGGTTCAGGTCGGCGACGACGCGATGGTCAAGGTCATCGACATCGACCTGGAGCGTCGCCGCATCTCGCTGAGCCTCAAGCAGGCCAACGAGGACTACACCGAGGAGTTCGACCCGAGCAAGTACGGCATGGCCGACAGCTACGACGAGCAGGGCAACTACATCTTCCCCGAGGGCTTCGACGCCGAGACCAACGAATGGCTCGAGGGCTTCGACACCCAGCGCACCGAGTGGGAGTCGCGCTACGCCGAGGCGGAGCGCAGGCACAAGATGCACACCGCGCAGATGGAGAAGTTCGCCGCTGCCGAGGCCGAGGAGGCTGCCAAGCCCGTGTCGGCCAACGGCTCGTCGCGTTCCGATGAGCCGTCGGCCGGTGGGTCGCTTGCCAGCGATGCACAGCTCGCGGCGCTGCGGGAGAAGCTCGCCGGTAACGCCTGATCCTTCGAACAACGACGGACGCCCTGGCTCAAACGAGTCGGGGCGTTCGTTGTTTTTCGCCTCCTGACAGACTGGTGTGGTGCTGCGCATTGGCCTGTCCGGCGGTATCGGCGCCGGAAAGTCGACCGTCTCTTCGACGTTCAGTGACCTCGGCGGGATCGTCGTCGACGGCGACGTGATCGCCCGCGAGGTCGTCGAACCGGGGACCGAGGGGTTGGGCAAGCTGGTCGACGCGTTCGGCGACCACATCCTGCACGGCACCGGTCCTCTGGCTGGCTCCCTGAACCGGCCCGCATTGGCGGCCATCGCCTTCAGCGATGACGAGAAGCGAAAGACCCTCAATGGGATCGTGCATCCGCTGGTTGCCCATCGCCGATCGGAGTTGATCGCCGCTGCGGCCGACGACGCCGTGATCGTCGAGGACATTCCGCTGCTTGTGGAATCCGGTATGGCGCCGATGTTTCCGTTGGTGGTGATCGTTCACGCCGAAGAGGATGTTCGCGTGAAACGGCTGATCGAGTACCGCGGCTTCACCGAGCAGGACGCGCGCGCCCGGATCGCCGCGCAGGCCACCGAGGAACAGCGCCGGGCCGTGGCCGACGTGTGGCTCGACAATGCGGGTAGCTCCGGCGAGCTCGTCGGGAAAGCCCGTGAGCTGTGGCATCAGCGGATACTGCCGTTCGCGCACAACGTGGACAACGGACAACCCGCGCGGACGGAGGCGGTTCTGGCGCCGTACGACCCGGTTTGGCCCGACCAAGCGCGTCGTATCGCTGCTCGGCTCAACACCGCATGCGGGCATCGCGCCGTCCGCATCGACCACATCGGATCGACGGCCGTTCCCGGGATGGACGCCAAGGACGTGATCGACATGCAGGTGACGGTTGCCTCGCTCGAGGTGGCCGACGAACTGGCCGAGGCGTTGGCCTCCGTGGGATATGTACGCAGGCCGATCACCGCCGATGTCGGCAAGCCCGATGCCCGCAGCACGGTCGCGACGTTCGATCACACGGACAATGAGTCGTTGTGGCACAAGCGACTTCACTGTTCGGCCGATCCGGGGCGGCCGACCAATGTCCATATCAGGG
Organism: uncultured Actinomycetota bacterium; assembly: GCA_963843135.1. Lineage (GTDB taxonomy): Bacteria > Actinomycetota > Actinomycetes > Mycobacteriales > Mycobacteriaceae > Mycobacterium. Next base: position 93,245 of record CAWJJA010000005.1, on the reverse strand, counting down.
TCGACGGCTGGCCGGGGCAGCAGTTCGCGTTGGTGTTCGTCGACTGGCTGCGGGCCAACCCTTCGGTGCGGGCCGAGTACCTCGCGCTCAAGCGGCGAGTGGTGGCGGAGGCGCACGCCGACACCGGGGCCTACGCCGACGCCAAGGAGCCGTGGTTTCTCGACGCCTACCGGCGGGCCTGGGAATGGGCGGACACCACGGGCTGGCGGCCGTAGGAGATCAGGCGGCGGGCGGGTCGCCGCGGGCGGAGCAGCGTCGGCGGCGCGGCGTTCGGGTCGGCCGGCGCGTCGTCGGGCGCAGGAGCGGCGACGTTCGGGATGTCCAGCGGGGCGCCGCACCTCATGGTGCCGTATCGCGGATCGTCCTTGACGCGGAAGAACCTCGGCGCGATGAACTGGTCGGCCTGCGCGACGATCTGATCGTCGACCAGGATCTCGCAATGCAGGTTCGACCCGTACGGCCACCCGATGGACACTTCCATGCCCGCCAGTTTGGGATCCGCCAGAACCGCGTTGACCTCGAATGTCTGGGTGGGAAGCATCGTCGGCGTGGCGCTGTTGACGTTCTGGTCATCCATCTTGTACGCGACCACCGCGTCACGGGACGTGCCGTCGGCCCGTGCCCGGTAGATGACGTTGTGCAGCACCTCGGGGGCGGGTCCGGCCGCGGGTGCGGGCGGCACCTCGGTCTCGGTGCCGGGCTGGGCGAACGCGGTCGCCGACGACCACAGCGTGCCCGCGGCGACCGCCGCGACAGCGGCGAGCGACACCCACCGGCGCTTGGTAGAACTCATGGCAGCCGACTTTACCGGCTTTGCCCATGTCAGAGCCACGTTGCTGACCTGCGCAATAGTAATCATCACACCGGAAATCGATCAAGATCGACCAAGCGTTACGCGATATCTCGCCAGGTCAGGACCACGCCATGGCCGGCGAGCCAGCGGTCGAGGTCGTAGTCGTGCCGTGACAGCCCCTCGATCGTCGATACCGCGGTCTGAACTGCCTGTTCGCCTGTCTCGGGGCTGAGCAGGCGGTGGCGGACCGCCGTGAGCAGCTCGTCGGTATCGGCCAGCTCGACCCCGGCGCCGGTACGTACCACCAGATCCAGGTAGTGATCCTCGGCGTGCCACACCGTCTCACCCGGTGTGTAGCGGCCGACGTCCAGATAGAAGTCCTGGTCGCGTTCGTGCCCGGGGTTGAAATGGAACACGGTGGCCCGCAGTCGCAACGCCGGTAGCAGCCACGACTGCATGTAGTGGAACTGGACACGGCCGGGGGTGGGGCGAGCCATGTACAGGCCCCACGGCTGGACGGTGTAGACGTCCACGGCCCGCACGATGCCCTTCGGATCGGTGTTGGTGCGGGCCGGCAGGTCGAACGTCTCGTGCTTGGGAGGGTGGATGCGATCAGCCTACGTCCGGCCGAACGCAGACAGCGGAACAGAACATGTCGGTCCGGGGTTCTACCCTGGTGAATATGGCTTTCGCTACTGAACACCCCGTGCTGGCGCACTCGGAGTACCGCCCTGTCGACGCCATCGTGCGCGCGGGCGGGCAGTTCGAGGTGGTCAGCGAGCACCAGCCGGCGGGTGATCAGCCGACCGCCATCGAGGAGTTGGAGCGCAGAATCCACGCTGGGGAGCACGACATCGTGCTGCTCGGTGCGACGGGTACCGGCAAGTCGGCGACGACGGCGTGGCTGATCGAGCGCCTGCAGCGGCCCACTCTGGTGATGGCCCCCAACAAGACACTGGCCGCGCAGTTGGCTAACGAACTCCGAGAAATGTTGCCCAACAACGCCGTTGAGTACTTCGTCTCCTACTACGACTACTACCAACCCGAGGCGTACATCGCCCAGACCGACACGTATATCGAGAAGGACAGCTCGATCAACGACGACGTCGAACGGCTGCGCCACTCGGCGACCTCGAGCCTGCTGTCGCGGCGCGACGTGGTCGTGGTGGCGTCGGTGTCCTGCATCTACGGTCTCGGCACACCGCAGTCCTACCTCGACCGTTCGGTCGAGCTGTCCGTCGGCGACGAGGTCCCCCGGGACGGGTTGCTGCGGCTGCTCGTCGACGTGCAGTACACCCGTAATGACATGGCGTTCACCCGCGGCTCCTTCCGGGTGCGCGGCGACACCGTAGAGATCATCCCGTCCTACGAGGAGCTCGCAGTCCGGATCGAGTACTTCGGCGACGAGATCGAGGCGCTCTACTACATGCACCCGCTGACCGGCGACGTGGTGCGCAAGGTCGACTCGCTGCGGGTGTTCCCGGCGACGCACTACGTGGCCGGGCCGGAGCGGATGGCGCACGCGATCTCCACGATCGAGCAGGAACTCGAGGAACGGCTGGCCGAACTGGAAGGCCAGGGCAAGCTGCTGGAGGCGCAGCGGCTGCGCATGCGCACCAACTACGACGTCGAGATGATGCGGCAGGTCGGGTTCTGCTCGGGCATCGAGAACTACTCACGCCACATCGACGCCCGCCCGGCGGGTTCAGCGCCGGCGACGCTGCTGGATTACTTCCCGGAGGACTTCCTGCTGGTCATCGACGAGTCGCATGTGACCGTGCCGCAGATCGGCGGCATGTATGAGGGCGACATGTCGCGCAAGCGCAACCTCGTCGACTTCGGTTTCCGGCTGCCGTCCGCGGTCGACAACCGGCCCTTGACGTGGGAGGAGTTCGCCGACCGCATCGGCCAGACGGTGTACCTGTCGGCTACGCCCGGACCGTACGAGCTGAGTCAGTCCGCCGGCGAGTTCGTCGAGCAGGTGATTCGCCCGACCGGCCTCGTCGATCCGAAGATCGTGGTCAAGCCGACGAAGGGTCAGATAGACGATCTCATCGGGGAGATACGTCAGCGCACGCAGCGCGAAGAGCGGGTGCTGGTCACCACGCTGACCAAGAAGATGGCTGAGGACCTCACGGATTATCTGCTCGAGATGGGCATCCGGGTGCGCTACCTGCACTCGGAGGTCGACACATTGCGCCGGGTCGAACTCCTGCGCCAGCTCCGGCTGGGTGACTACGACGTACTGGTCGGCATCAACCTGCTCCGCGAGGGTCTCGACCTGCCCGAGGTGTCGCTGGTCTCGATCCTGGACGCCGACAAGGAAGGCTTCCTGCGGTCGGCGCGAAGCCTGATACAGACCATCGGCCGCGCCGCGCGCAATGTGTCGGGCGAAGTGCACATGTACGCCGACAAGATCACCGACTCGATGCGGGAAGCGATCGACGAGACCGACCGTCGCCGGGCCAAACAGGTCGCCTACAACACCGAGCACGGCATCGATCCGCAGCCGTTGCGCAAGAAGATCGCCGACATCCTCGACCAGGTCTATCGCGAGGCCGACGATGTCGAGGTCGGCGGGTCGGGCCGTAACGCGTCGCGTGGCCGCCGTGCACAGGGCGAGCCGGGCCGTGCCGTGAGCGCCGGCATCATCGAGGGCCGTGACACCACCAACATGCCGCGGGCAGAGTTGGCAGACCTGATCAGAGACCTGACGGAGCAGATGATGGCCGCGGCACGCGATCTGCAGTTCGAGTTGGCCGCGCGCATCCGCGACGAGGTTCACGATCTGAAGAAGGAATTGCGCGGTATGGATGCCGCGGGTTTGAAGTAATCAGCCGCCGAGGTGGCTGTCGAAAAAGCGGTTGGCCACGTCGGCGATCTCGCGGTGGATAGCGGCTCGGTCGACACCTGGCGCATCGATACAGCCCTCCGGGAGCTCGTCGCGACCGATCTGGTTGCACTCGTTGACGAAAATCTCGTGGTCGACATCTCCGGGGATGACGTTGAGCTCGGAGCCCGGAATGTTGGCCGCGGCGAATTCGGCGTTCTCGTCGGGCGGGGTCTGGGTATCGCGGGCGCCGACGATGAGGTAGGTAGGGACCTTCACCTCGTGCAACCCTGCCTCATCCATCCCGAACGCCTCGATGATTCCTGGCGCCATCGAAAAGACCGCCTTGATCCGTGGATCGGCGACGTCGAGCGCGGGGGAGGCATCAAGGGGCAACTGATCGCGCAGATGCTGAGGCACCATCCGGTTGTTTTTCCATCCACGCTGGAAGGCCAGGTACTTCTCCGCGTTGACACGCGCCCCGCCGAGCCACAGCGCCGTGAACCCGCCTTGAGAATGCCCGGCCACCCCGATTCTTTCCCTATCGATCAGTGGTCCCCAGAACGCATCGTCGACAAGGAAATTCGTCGCGAGCGACAGATCTCGCGGCCGCTGCCACAACTTGTTGGCGAGGTAGACGATCGAGGAGTCGTACGTGTTGGCGTGGTAGTGGTCCAACGCGGCGACGATGTATCCGCGGCTGGCCAGCTGCTGTGCGAACCACGCGTAGTAGAGACCGTTGCTGCCCCTCCCGTGGGAAAAGAGGATCAGCGGCCGTCGCTTGCCGTCCGCTGCTGGAGCGAGGTCGGGATACACGGTCACCCCGGTGAAGAACGGCATGGCGAACGGCTCGGCGCCGCGCGAAGCCGCCTCGGCGGGGTAGAAGACGTTGAGCGCGAGGTGGCGTTCGCCCCCGCCTGTATTGCGATCGACGAACTCGACCTGTCGCAGCCCGACGGTGTGGGTAACATCGGGCACTCCGCGGGCTTCGCCGCCCTGACTGCAGCCGGCCACTAACGTGGCGATCACCGCACAGGCCAGAGCGCGCAACACAGCTTGCAACCTATCGTCAGTTGCAGGTTCGCGCGGGCTGCGATGCCGCGGGTTTGAAATAACTTGACCTCAATGGCGGTTGAGCTCTTAGCGTGAGCGGCGTGACCGTACCCGCAACGACTGCCTCCGGCGGCTGGCGCGAGCTGCTGGGCCCGAAGAACCTCGGGGCCTCGACGGTGTTGGCCGGCGGCGTTGCGCTGTACGCCACCAACGAATTCCTCACGATCAGCCTGCTGCCGAGCACGGTCGCCGATATCGGCGGGCAGCGCCTCTACGTCTGGGTCACCACGGTGTACCTGGTCGCGTCGGTGGTGGCGGCGACCACCGTCAGCTCTGTGCTGGCTCGGGTGGGGCCGCGGTGGGCTTACCTTTCCGGCCTCGCGGTGTTCGCGCTGGGCAGCCTGTTCTGCGCGCTGGCGCCGACGATGGAGCTGCTGCTGGTCGGCCGTGTGGTCCAGGGCTCGGCGGGCGGACTACTTGCGGGGCTTGGCTATGCGGTGATCAATTCGACGCTGCCGCAGTCGCTGTGGACCAGGGCGTCGGCCCTCGTCTCGGCGATGTGGGGCGTCGGCACGCTACTCGGTCCTGCGGCCGGCGGCCTGTTCGCGCAATACGGTTCCTGGCGTTGGGCATTCGGCGTGCTGGTGGTGTTGGCCGCGGCGATCGCCGTGCTGGTGCCGTTCGCGTTGCCCGCTCGCACGGGCGTTCCGCCTGCGCGTGACCGAATCCCGGTGTGGTCGCTGCTGCTGCTCGGTTCAGCGGCGTTGGCGATCAGCGTCGCGGGTGTGCCGCGGAACCTGCTGTGGACCGTCGCTCTGGTGGCGTTGGGCGCAGGTCTGGTCGGCGTGTTCCTGGTCGTCGATCGCCGTACGAGCGCGGCGGTCCTGCCGCCCACGGCCTTTCGGCCCGGTCCGCTCAAGTGGATCTACCTCACTCTGGGCATGTTGATGGCCGCGACGATGGTCGACCTCTACGTGCCGTTCTTCGGCCAGCGACTGGCGCACCTGACGCCCGTGGCGGCGGGCTTCCTCGGGGTGGCACTGGCGGTCGGCTGGACGATGAGCGAGATCGTGAGCGCATCGGTGACCAGGACGAAGGCGGTCGTGCGCATCGTGGCCGTCGCGCCCCTGGTGATGGCCGTGGGCCTGGCCCTGGCGGCGGTCAGTCAGTTCGAGGACGCCGCGTGCGGGCTGATCGCGATCTGGGTGGTCGCGCTGGCGGTCACGGGCATGGGTGTCGGCATGGCATGGCCGCATTTGTCGGCGTGGGCGATGGGCTGCGTCGACGACGCGAGCGAGGGCGGCCGTGCGGCGGCGGCGATCAACACCGTGCAGCTGATCTTCGGAGCCTTCGGCGCCGGGCTGGCGGGCATCGTGGTCAACGCCACCGATCGCGGGGATGCGACGGCGGCGCGCTGGATGTTCGCGACGTTCGCGGTGCTGGCCGTCGTTGCCGTCGTCGCGTCGTCGAGAAGCGGTAGTCGGGCGGCGTCACAGGACGGGTAGCAGCTGGCGCAGAATGCTTGCCGACGTCGCCGCCGCCTGTTCGACAAACGCCGTGAAGTCGAACAGCGCATTCCCGCCGGCCAGGTCGGACAATGCGCGAATGACCAGCCAGGGGACACCGAACGCCTCGCAGACCTGCGCGACCGCACCGCCCTCCATCTCGATCGCCTGGCCGCCGAGTTCTGCGAGCAGCCACGCCCGCGTGCTGTCGCAGTTCAGGTATTGATCGCCGGTAAGGACTGTGCCGTAGACGATTTTGCCCGGCGCCGTGAATCCGGCGAGCCGTTCCCTCACCCTGGCAAGCAATCCCGGATCAATCGGGTAGCCGAGGCGATCGCTCGGGTTGATGATCGGCGCGTGGCCCGGTTGATACGGGCGGATCTTCTCGTTCTCGAGTACACCGGCGTCGTGTTGGATGATCCGGTCGGCCACCACGACGTCGCCGATCGACAGCGCCGGATCAAGACCGCCCGCAACACCGGAGAAAACGATTGTGCGGCAACCGAACCGGTCAGCCAGGAGCGTAGTGACAATCGCGGCGTTGACCTTGCCCATGCCGGACCCGGCCAGCACGACTTCGTGGCCGTCGAGCAACCCGGTGACGAATCGGGTATGCGCCAGCGCCTCGGCGTGGGTCTCGGTCAGGGCGCTCTGCAGGGCGGCAAGTTCCTGCGGGACGGCGCAGATGAGTCCGATGGTCACAGTGCATTGTGACGCGGCCGGCGGTAAGAGCGGTACCAGCTAGTCGGGGTCGTCGTCGAACTCATGGATCCCGACCACACCCGCGATTGCTGCCACGACCACCGGAGCATTCACAATTCCCTTGCCCGACAGCGTCATCAATACGCCTGCCTGGCCCGCGCCCGTGGTCTCCGCGGCGTCGTTCGCGAGGTCGGTGAGTTGCCATTGCCGCCGCTCACACGCCTGCAGGAGGCGGGACATCACACCCTGGCCTTCCTCGTAGCTGACGTGCATCGTGACCGATCCGCTCAACCGGGATGCGAGCCAGCGCGCCAGTGGCAGGAAGCCGACGATGACGAGGAAGTGCATCGCCGTCACCGTGACGGCCAGCAGAAGCAGACCAGCTCCTGCTGCCATGCCGATGGCCGCGGACTCCCACACCGCGGCCGCCGTCGTGAGACCGTGCACCGAGCCGCGCCGGAAGATGATGATGCCCGCGCCGAGAAAGCCGATGCCCGAGACGATCTGGGCGGCGACACGGGACGGGTCGACTTCGACGAGTCCGACCTGCAGGACGTCGTTGAAGCCGTACTTGCTGACCAGCAGGATCAGCGCCGACGCCGTGCCGACAATCGTCTGCGTCCGCACTCCGGCGCTCTTGCCCTGGAGTTCGCGCTCCAGTCCGATCAGCGCAGTGAGCCCGAACGCGACGAACAACTCGACGATCTGACGGGTGCCCTGGCCCGGGCCGCCGAAGAATGGCGGATCGGCGGCCAGCCAGAGGTCCATGCCAACAAATTAGCCCCGAGAGGAGGCCGCGATGACGTTCGGCGCGCCGTGATTCGCGTCACGACGATTTCAACGGTGGGCAGTTGCCTGGCGCCGTGGGATGGTCAGTTCCGCTGCGGGTGTGGCTGAATGGCTAGGCACCGGCCTGCAAAGCCGCTTACACGGGTTCGAATCCCGTCACTCGCTCGTAATCCTAGTATCTCGGCGTGGCCAAACTCGAACTGTCGCGCGACCTGTCGCTGAAGCCGGAGGAGGCGTGGGAACACGTATCCGACCTGTCCTCGCTGGGGGACTGGCTGCAGATGCACGAGGGCTGGCGCAGCGAACTGCCGTCGGATCTGGAGGTGGGTACGAAGATCGTCGGCGTGGCGGGCGCGAAGGGTATGCGCAACCGCGTCACATGGACCATTCGCGAGTTGGACCCGCCGCGACTGATCGGCATCACCGGTGACGGCGTCGGCGGGACGAAGTACGCACTGAAGATGTCGGTCAAGCCGACGAAGTCGGGCTGCTCGTTCACGGTCAAGATCGATCTCGGTGGCGCGCCGCTGTTCGGGCCCATCGGTGCTGTCGCCGCGCGGGCCGTGAAGGGCGACATCGACCGTTCGATCAAGAAGTTCGAGTCGCTCTACAGCTGACGTCTGAGCGCATCGAAGATCTCCCGGTAGTGCAGGTGCGCGACGAAGTGTCCGCCGTCGCGAACATTCAACGTCGCGTTGGGGATTCGCGATGCCAGCCGTTGCGGCCAGCTCGGGTCCACCAACTGGTCCTGGGCTCCTGTCCAGACGTCGACGGGAACCTCGAGTTCTTCAGGTGCAAACCCCCACGGCCGCATCCACGCCCGGTACTCCTCCACGACGCCGGCGGGTTGGCGCAAACCTTCACGTGACATTTTCGAGAACGCGCCGAAGCCTTCACCGCGGATAACGGCGCCATCGGCAGGCCCTAGATCGCGAGCGGCCATGCGGCCGTACAGCATCGGTGCGACGCGTGGTGCAAGACGCATGACCCGGAACCACTGTTGGCCCAACCATGGCGCACGTTGTGAGATGCGGGTGAGGTTCCGATCCATCGCGGGCAGTTCGTCGAACACGCCGGTCTCGGTCAGCGGCAGCGCCCCGGCGATGATCGCCACCCGGGTCACCCTGTGACGCAAGAAAAAGCCGACCGCGGCCGCATACTGACCGCCCATCGACCAGCCCATGGTGGCGAACCGCTCGATGCCGATCTGGTCGGCCAACTCTTCGACATCGTGTGCCCAGCCCGCCATGGTGCGCCCGGGACGTGGATCAGATCTCCCCGACGCCGGGCCGATCGGGGGAGATCAACCGCACCCCGGCTTCGGCAGCGACCTCATTCGCCGCTTCCACATCGAGGCGGCAGGCGAGTCCGCCGTGGCAGTTGACGACCGGGAAGCCGTCGGGCCTGCCGTACTCCGCGTAACCCAGCGATCGGCCGTCACTCAGCCGAATGGCGTGATCGACCGGTGCCTGCATGGGCTGATCATCTTCTACCTGCAAGAAGTCCGGCGGCGAATCGCAAATCGGACACGAGTGCGTCGAATGCCCTGTCGCGGTCCTCGGGGCGGCCGCGCAATACCGAGGACCGCTATCCAATGAACGATCAGCGGGCACAGCGATTTTGCAGTCCGCGGCACGGGTATGTAGGCAAGGTCACGTCGGGGCCACCCAGGTGATATTGCTAGCGCAGGCCGGACGAAAGACCAGGCAAATGCCATTCAGGTGTGGTGATTCGCACCCATGTTCCCATGACATCGGGTTACTGTCTCGGGTGGCGATCTAACTGACTTTGGGAGGACATGGATGAGCGGCTACACGACCATCGTTGTCGGCACGGACGGATCGGATTCGTCGCTGCGCGCGGTGGAGAGGGCCGGCCATATCGCCGCTGGGTCAGACGCCAAGGTTGTCGTCGCGACGGCGTACTTCCCTCAGAGTGAAGACCAGCGGGCCGCCGACGTGCTCAAGGACGAGGGCTACAAGATGGCGGGCAACGCCCCCATTTACGCGATCCTGCGTGAGGCCAAGGACCGAGCGACGGCGGCAGGCGCAAAGAACGTCGAGGAGAAGGCGATCGTCGGTGCACCTGTCGACGCGCTGGTGGAACTCGCCGAGGAAGTGAAGGCGGATCTGCTCGTCGTCGGCAATGTCGGCCTGTCCACCATCGCGGGTCGGCTGCTCGGGTCGGTGCCTGCCAACGTCGCGCGCCGGTCTAAGACCGACGTGCTGATCGTGCACACCACGCCGTAAAGAGCAACAGCGACAACATAATCGGCCAGTCGCCGAGGCGATCGTAGAGGGTCGTTCGCGACCCGAGCGGAACATCGACGACCAACACGCCGCGCTCGGCGGCGGGTAGCCACCCGAGTTGGTCGCCGCGCGCATCGAACGCCGAACTGACTCCCGACAACCCGGTATGGACCGCGGGATGGCCCACCTCCACGGCATGCACCGCGGCCATGCTCGCCAACTGCGGCTGTGCCCAACTGCCCTGATAACTCGATGTCGAGCTCTGGTACGCGAGCAGGTCGGCTCCCAGGCGAACCACACGCCGCGGCAGGTCCGAGAAAGTGGTCTCGAAGCTGATCAGCGGTCCCAGCGCCAGAGAGTCGGTGCGCAGCACGACCGGCCCGTCCCCGCGTCGACGGTCCTCACCGGCCGCGTCGGTATGCCGGGTGGCCCACTCCAGCAGCGGCCGCAGCGGGACGTACTCGCCGAACGGCACCAGCCGGGTCTTCGAATACGAGCCGCGCACACCGTCGGATCCAATGAGCACCGATGACTTGTAGATCCCGCCGCCGGACACCCGCGCATCCACGTTGACCAGCACGTCCGCGCCTATGCGTCGGCGGAGGTCCACCAGGCGGCGAAGGGTCTCGGGATGACTCGCCAGATCGACGCCCACGCTGCTCTCACCCCAGACCACGAGATCAACCCGCTGGCCAGCCAGTCCTTCCGTGAGTGCTTCGCTGGCCGCCTGGCGGGCCGTGGCCTCCGCGACGTCGCCGGGCTGGACAAGCGCGATCCGCACTATCGCCCCCGGCGCGGGCCCTGGTCCCCACCAGAACCACGCCGGACCGAGCACCGAGAGGACGAGCGGTAGCGCGACCATGCGCCGCGAGCGCAGCAGGATCATGCCCACGACCGCAGTGTTGACGGCGGCCACCAGGAAGCTGACGAGCCAGACGCCGCCCAGCGAAGCAGGCGCAAGCGTCGCCGGCTGATTCCATTGCGAGGCGCCGAGCAGCCCCCACGGTCCGCCGAGGCGGTGCCATGACCGCACTCCCTCGGCGATAACCCAGGCGCAGGGGAGTACAGCGACGGCGGTGAGCACCTGTCGTGGATTGATGTCCCCGGAGAGCAGTCGATGCGCGGCCCATCCCCACGGAAACCACAGCGCGCCGACCGCGACAGCGAAAACCGCGAGCAGCGGTCCCGCGCTCGGCCACAGCCAGTATTGATTCGCCAGCACGAAGCCGGCCATCCCGCACCAGGCACGTCCGCCGCCTTGGGCCGCGGTCGGCGCCGCGCGGACGACGAACAGCAGCGGAACCAGCCCGACCCACGCCAGCCACCACCACGACGGGGCGGGAAACGCCAGGGCAAGCAGGGCCCCGGCGATCAGCGCCGCCGCGTGGCCCCGAATCGACGTCAGGTAGCGGATGCCTTGGCGATGCTCCCGATCGCCGCATCGAGTGTGGCGTTGAATTCCTCGTCGCTCTGCTGCGCTGTGAGGCCCTCGGTCAGCGCGCGCGAGAAGCTGGCGATGACGCCATGGTTGCGGGCCAGCCGCTCGCAGGCCTCATCGCGGTTGTAGCCGCCGGACAGGGCGACCACGCGCAGCACCTTGGGGTGATCGACGAGCTGTTTGTACAGGTTGTCGGTCTCGGGCAGCGTCAGTTTGAGCATGACCTTCTGGTCGTCGGCCAAGTCGTTCACGCCGGCGAGCAATGCGGCGTTGAGCTGATCTTCGGCGTCGGCCTTCTTCGGGCTCTTGATGTCGACCTCAGGCTCGATGATCGGCACCAGGCCCTTGGCGAGCACCTGACGGCCGACCTCGAACTGCTGCGCGACGACCGCGTCCAGGCCGGCGCCGGGCAGTTTGATGACCGAACGCTCCTTAGTGCCGAAGACGCCGTTGGCGACCGCCCTGTCGAGCAGGTCGTCCAGGCCCGGCATCGGCTTCATGGTCTGCGCGCCGTTCTGCTCGTCGTTGAGACCCTTGTCGATCTTGAGAAAGGGAACGACGTTCTTGACGTTCCACAGGTAGTCAGCGGTCGGACGTCCCTCGACCTGGCGGTCCATCGTCATCTCGAACAGGATCGCGCCCATGATGCGGTCGCCGTTGAAGGCCGGGCTGGTCATGATGCGGGTCCGCATCTCGTGCACCAGGTCGAACATCTGCTCGTCGCCCGAGTACGCGTCCTCACCGATCCCGTAGAGCTTGAGCGCCTTCGGGGTGCTGCCACCGCTCTGATCGAGTGCCGCAATGAAACCGGCGCCACTCTGCGCCTTCTTCAATTGATCCTGATTCACCTTTATCTCCTCGACGAGTTCTGCGCATCAGATTAGGACAGCGCGTTCACAGCATCGCCGGGCCCTACTGGTTCGTGTCACCTCAGAATCCGGTCGAACTGCTTCAACGGATGAATTCCGTGCAGGTCGCGATAGGAGGGCGGCTGGCGGTCGTCGTCGTCGGTGATGCCGTACTCGACCGCCAGCTCCGCACCGATCAGTGTCTGGCCCGATTTCTCCATCAGCTCGGGATCGTTGAAGAGCGCCCAGATGAGGTGTCCGGTCAACTCGGGCGTCTCGGCCTCGTCCGTCAGGTGGCTCAACTTCTCGGGGGCGGTGGCGATGATGTTCTTGAACCGTTCGGTCAGCAGGATGCCCATCCAGATCGACACCGCCGCAACACCGAACTTCTTGAAGTCGACGGCCATATCCGCGGCCATCTTGTCCATCCCCGCCTTGTGCACGCCGTACGACGGACCGAACACGTAATGGGCCGCTCCGGGGGCCGACGTGAACACGACGAGGCCGTGTTGCTGCCGGACGATCAGCGGCGCCGCGCACGCGGTGGCCACGTAGCTGCTGCGCAGTCCGACGTCCAGAATGTCGATGAGGTTGAGCGGCTTCTCCCAGAACGGTGTCCGCGCCATCATCTCGTCGCGGATGACCGCGGCGTTGTTCACCAGGATGTCGAGTCGGCCCTGCTCGCGCTCGACCTGTTCGAACAGGGATTTCGTCTGCTCGTCATCGGAATGGTCCACGCGGACGGCGATGCCCGTGCCACCCGCCGCCGTCACCAGGTCCGCGGTTTCGCCGATGGTGCCGCCAAGCGGCGATTCGCCGGCCTTCTCGGTCCGCCCCGTGACATACACGGTGCATCCGTGACTGCCGAGTGCGTGCGCGATCCCGAGGCCGGCACCGCGGCTGGCGCCGGTGACGACAGCGACCGGTTTGTCGGTGCTGGTCACCACCCGCGTTTTTTCCACTCGGCGAGATGCGGGCGCTCGGTGCCGAGTGTCGTGTCGTCGCCGTGGCCGGGGTAGACCACCGTCGAGTCGCCGTAGACGTCGAACACCCGGCTGGTCACGTCCCCCAGCAGCCGCTCGAAGTCGCCTTCCTGCCAGGTCTTGCCGATGCCGCCGGGAAACAGGCAATCGCCGGTGAACAGGTGGGTTGCTTCATCGGCGCCGTCGAGCGCCAGCGCGACCGATCCGGGCGTGTGGCCCTGCAGGTGGATGACGTCGAACGTCAGCTCGCCGATCTTGACGGTGTCGCCGTTGGCCAGGATTCGGTCGGGTTTGACCGGTAGGGGCTCGGCGTCGAGCCGGTGTGCGGCGGTCGGGACACCCGTCGCCTTGGCCACTTCCTCGAGCGCCTGCCAGTGATCGAAGTGCTGGTGGCTGGTGACGATCAGCGACAGTTTCGGCGCGAAGCGATCGATGAGTTCGAGCAGAATCTTCGGGTCATTGGCCGCGTCGATGAGTAGCGTCTCACCGGTCTGGGAACACGACACCAGGTACGCGTTGTTGTCCATCTGGCCCACCGAAACCTTGACGATCGATGCGCCCGGCAGAGTGCGCCTGGCGGCGGTCTGCGGGTCGACGTGGCCGGTGTAGTTGTCGTCGACGACAGTCATGATCCTCACGGTAACCGGCTCGTCAGGAGCTTGTCGGAGGGGCCGCATAACATGGCCGTGAACTATGTCTTCGGGAGGGTTTTTCATTTGAAAGAGGTTGGGCGTGGCTGACCGCCTTGTTGTGAAGGGTGCGCGCGAGCACAACCTGCGAAGTGTCGACCTCGACCTGCCCCGCGACGCGCTGATCGTGTTCACCGGCCTGTCCGGTTCGGGTAAGTCGTCGCTGGCATTCGACACGATCTTCGCCGAGGGTCAGCGTCGCTACGTCGAGTCGCTGTCCGCGTACGCCCGCCAGTTCCTCGGCCAGATGGACAAACCCGACGTCGACTTCATCGAGGGCCTTTCTCCTGCGGTGTCCATCGACCAGAAGTCGACCAACCGAAACCCGCGGTCGACCGTGGGCACGATCACCGAGGTGTACGACTACCTGCGTCTGCTCTACGCACGCGCGGGCACCCCGCACTGCCCGGTGTGCGGTGAGCGCATCGCCCGCCAGACGCCGCAGCAGATCGTCGACCAGGTCCTCGCCATGGACGAAGGCCTGCGTTTCCAGGTGCTCGCACCGGTGGTGCGCACCCGCAAGGGTGAGTTCGTCGACCTGTTCGACAAGCTGAACTCCCAGGGCTACAGCCGGGTCCGGGTCGACGGGGTGGTGTATCCGCTGACCGAGCCGCCCACGCTGAAGAAGCAGGAAAAGCACGACATCGAGGTCGTCGTCGACCGGTTGACGGTCAAGGCCAGCGCCAAACAGCGCCTGACCGATTCGGTGGAGACGGCCCTGAACCTCGCCGACGGCATCCTGGTGCTGGAGTTCGTCGATCGAGACGACGACCACCCGCACCGCGAGCAACGGTTCTCCGAGAAGCTGGCCTGCCCCAACGGGCACCCGCTTGCCGTCGACGACCTCGAGCCACGGTCCTTCTCTTTCAATTCGCCGTATGGCGCCTGCCCGGAGTGCACGGGTCTGGGCATCCGCAAGGAAGTCGATCCGGAACTCGTCATCCCGGATCCCGACCTGACGCTCGCCGAAGGCGCGATCGCGCCGTGGTCGATGGGACAGACCGCCGAATACTTCACCCGCATGTTGTCGGGGCTCGGTGACCAACTCGGGTTCGACGTCGACACTCCCTGGAAGAAGCTGCCTGCCAAGGCGCGCAAGGCGATTCTGGAAGGCTGCGACGAGCAGGTGCACGTCCGGTACAAGAACCGCTACGGCCGAACCCGTTCGTACTACGCCGATTTCGAAGGCGTGATGGCTTTCCTGCAGCGTCGTATGGAGCAGACAGACTCCGAGCAGATGAAGGAGCGGTACGAGGGCTTCATGCGCGACGTGCCATGTCCCGAATGCGACGGCACCCGGCTCAAGCCCGAGATTCTCGCGGTCACCATGACGGCAGGGGGATTCGGCGCGAAATCGATCGCCGAAGTATCTGAATTGTCGATCGCCGAGTGCGCAGAGTTCCTCAACGCGTTGACACTCGGTTCGCGCGAACAGGCCATTGCCGGCCAGGTGCTCAAGGAGATCCAGTCGCGACTCGGATTCCTGCTCGACGTCGGGCTCGACTACCTGTCGCTGTCGCGGGCCGCCGCCACACTGTCCGGCGGTGAGGCACAACGTATCCGGTTGGCCACTCAGATCGGGTCCGGGCTCGTCGGCGTGCTGTACGTACTCGACGAACCGTCCATCGGCCTGCATCAGCGCGACAACCGGCGGCTGATCGAGACGTTGATCAGGCTGCGGGATCTCGGCAACACGCTGATCGTCGTCGAACACGACCTCGACACCATCGCGCACGCCGACTGGGTGGTCGACATCGGCCCCGCGGCCGGTGAGCACGGCGGCCAGATCGTGCACAGCGGGCCGTACGAAGAGTTGCTGACCAACCCGAATTCGATTACCGGCGCCTATCTTTCGGGCAAAGAGGAGATCGAGGTCCCCGGCATCCGGCGGCCTGTCGACCGCAAGCGGCAGCTCACGGTTGTCGGCGCGCGCGAGCACAACCTGCGTGAGATCGACGTGTCCTTCCCGCTGGGTGTGCTGACCTCGGTGACCGGGGTCTCGGGCTCGGGCAAGTCGACACTGGTCAACGACATCTTGGCGTCGGTGCTGGCCAACAAGCTCAACGGGGCGCGACAGGTGCCGGGCAGGCATACCCGCGTGACGGGTCTGGACAAGCTGGACAAACTGGTCCGCGTCGACCAGTCACCGATCGGACGCACTCCTCGGTCCAACCCGGCCACCTACACCGGTGTGTTCGACAAGATCCGCACACTGTTCGCGGCCACCACCGAGGCCAAGGTCCGCGGCTACCAGCCGGGCCGGTTCTCCTTCAACGTCAAAGGTGGCCGCTGCGAAGCGTGTTCGGGCGACGGCACCATCAAGATCGAGATGAACTTCCTGCCCGATGTGTACGTGCCTTGTGAGGTGTGCCAGGGCGCCCGGTACAACCGGGAGACCCTCGAGGTGCACTACAAGGGCAAGACGGTCGCCGAGGTTCTCGACATGTCGATCGAGGAAGCGGCGGAGTTCTTCAAGCCGATCACCTCGATCCATCGGTACCTGGCGACGCTCGTCGACGTCGGGCTCGGCTACGTCCGGCTCGGGCAGCCGGCACCGACGCTCTCCGGCGGCGAGGCGCAACGCGTCAAGCTGGCCTCCGAACTGCAGAAGCGGTCAACCGGCCGCACCATCTACATCCTCGACGAGCCGACCACGGGGCTGCATTTCGAAGACATCCGCAAGCTGCTCGCTGTCATCAACGGCCTTGTCGACAAGGGCAATACGGTCATCGTCATCGAACACAACCTCGACGTGATCAAGACCTCCGACTGGATCGTCGACATGGGCCCCGAGGGTGGAGCGGGCGGCGGTGGGGTGGTCGCGACCGGCACACCGGAGGACGTCGCCACCAATACCGACAGCTACACGGGCCACTTCCTCGCCGATGCGCTGGGTGTGTCGCGGCCGAAGCCGAAGGTGCGCAAGCGCAAGAAGGTCAGCGCGTAATCAGACGGGCCTTCGAAAGCGGCGACGGGAAACGCGGACTGACCCGAACGCCGGCCAGCCAATCGGTCAGCTCGTCGGCCCGCCGTTGCAATGCCCTCTGGGCCGCCCGGCCGACATCCTCGAGCAATCGCACCTCGACCCGGCCATCGGCATCCGGACCCCAGGCGCCGACGATGCGGCCGTCGCACCACGCCGTCGGGCCGCCGTTGCCGTTCGTGTCGAACACCTGAGCGCGGTGCTCGCCGAGATACCAGTCGCGGTCGAACCACCCCATCGTCGTGACGTCGAGGCCGGGCAGGAGCGCACACCACGGTTCGGTCCGCGGCTCGACCTCAAGGTCGTCGGGTAGGACGACGCCCGGCGTGCCATGCAGGTCGACCTCGACGGCATCGAGATCCCGCAACGCCTGACGCGCCCAGGTCAGCGTGTTGCCGAACCACCATTTGATATCGGTGACGGTCGCTGGGCCGAACGCGCGGAGCCACCGGCGCACCATTTCGGTTCGCGCGACCTCCGCAGGCACGGCTTCGAGCGTCGACGGGAGCCAGTCGGCCATCGACGCCCACCGCGGCCGCGAAACGGTCCAGCTTCCGTCGTTGGGCCCGCGGACGATGTCGCCGCGAACTGCCAGAACCGTCAGAACTCGTGGTGCCAAAGGGGTTTCGCCGCCCCAACGTTTCCCCGGTGCGGGGTCGTAGTGCCCCGCCAACTCCGGAAGCGTGGCACGCAGGTCCTTGGCGCTGGTCGGTCCGTGTTCGGCGAGGTGACCCAGGACCGCCGCGCACGCCGCCTCGAACCAGGCGTTCGCGTCCGCGGCGATGCCTGCGTTCTGTGCGTCGGCGACCAGTTTTCGGTGTTCGTTGCCTGCCACCCGGTCGCTGGCCGCCGATTGGATCAGCGGCAGATCCTCGGCACGCACGATCCATAACGTCCGGCGCATCGCGAGGTGCTTGATCAATGTGCGTTGCCGGTACAACGACGCGTCCAGATCGGCGATGGTGAAGCCCGGCAGCCGGGCCCACAGTGACAAGTACGGCGTGGCCGGATCGGTGGAGTGCAGACCGACGACATCGCCCGCGACGCCGGCCGGCGTCTGCGCAGGCCGAGCGAGAAAGTGCCGACGCGCGAGCCGGGCGCGCCGCTCGTCAACCGTGAATGACCGCATCGCCTGTGCACGCTACCTGCGAATACCGACAAAATTTGGGATCGGTAGCGGTGCCGGCAGCCTTGACTGACCTCACGACGACGCCAGCAGGGCGCCGTATGACGAAGGGAAGATCATGAAGCGAGTTGTCGCGGGTGTAGTCGGGCTGGCTCTCGGTGCAGCTGTCCTGGTGGGCTGTTCTGATGACAACAAGTCAGAGGCCGCGCCGAGCCAGGCCCAGGCGAGCACGGGTGGTTCAACCGAGGTCCAGGTCGGCGGCAGTGACCTCTCGGGTCTGGATCTGAATTCGGTGACCTGCGTCAAGCAGGGCGGGAAGATCAACGTCGCCAGCGCGGCGATCAACGGCCAGGCTGGGCTCGCGGTCGTGATGACCGATGCGGCCACGCCGTCCGTCGAGTCGCTGGGCATGACAGTCGACGGCAACGCGCTTGCCGTCACCAACATGATGGGCGCGAAGACCGGTTCGGCGGACGTCAAGGTCGATGGCAGCACCTACACCATCACCGGTGAAGCCGCGGGCGCCGATATGGCCAATCCGATGGCCGGCATGATCACCAAGCCGTTCACGATCAAGGTGACCTGCAGCTGATCGGCCGCATACCGGAAGCGGCGGACGTACCCCTGGCGTCCGCCGCTTCCTATGATTCACAAATGACCATCGTGGCCGACCTCGAGCGGGCACGACATTTGTCGTTGGCTGCCGATGAGGAAGCGGCCAAGGATCTGCTGCTGTCGCTCGTTCCCGCGATCGAGGCGGCGGACCGCGACGACTGGCTGCTGGAGGTCTACGCGCAACTCGGTCAGCTCTACCTTGTGCGCACCGCCTACGACGGAACCGAGGAGTCGGTAAGCCGCATCCGCGAATGCCTGGCCACTTACATGGCGGTCCGGGCAGGCGCCCGGCCCGAATTGGTCTCTGAGGTGACGCATGTCCGACGCCGAGATCGACCACATGGTCTGCCGGTACTCGCGCCGGGCGCAGTTTCTGCAGACGGGCCTGGCGGCCGCGCACGGCGACCACGAAGCCGCCGAGGCTTCGTTGCTGGTGTTGACCGACGACACGACCGCCTATCCGGATCTCGCCGACGAGCATGACCGCTTCATCACGTTCGCGCGAATCCTGTGCGCCAACGCGCTCTGCGAGGACGATCTGCATGTGCAGTCGGTTCACTTGTGGGAGAAAGTGATCGGCGCGATCGACGGTTCGCGTGACAGCGGCGACGAATTCGATGACTACCTCCTCGTGTTCGGAGCCACGTCGTACGGCAGGTTCTGCATCGAGACGGGCCGGCTGGCGGAAGCGCAACCGTGGCTGCGGCGGGCGGGTGCCCGCGCCGAGGCACGCGGCTGGGCCCTGGGCACGGCGAGAACGAAATTCGAGCGTGCGACCGCGGCGTGGGCGGTGGGCGATCGGGCACAGGCACAGGACTTGGCGCATGAGTCCTATCCGGCGATCGCGGAGGGCCTGCGGGCGCACGATGTGTCGCGGTGCTGGCTGTACTTCGGTTTGATCGCCCTTTCCATCGACAAGCTTGACGACGCCGACGAACGTTTCGGCCACGCCGAGCGGCACTGGCGCGAGATCGAGAAGCCGTTGCACATTCATCGTATTCTTCTGCAGCGCAGCTGGGTTGATATCTTCCGAGGCGACTTCGACGCCGCGCATCGGCGCACGGAAGAGGCGCGTGAACTCCTTGATTCGTGGCCACGACACAGCTGGTTGCAGTACGCCCGGCTGCACGACCACATCGGCAGTATCTGGCGGGCGGACGCCTTGGCCGACCCGGAGAACGCGGCGGTCAAGCTCGAGCGGGCGGCCGAGCTGAAGGTGCCCGCCGCACTAGCGGTCGACTCGGTACGGCACGCGATCGCCGACGCCGATGCCAGGATGCGTTGGGCCACCCATGTGTCTGCCCGCATGCTGTCCGGCGCGTTCGCCGTCGCGTGGGAGTGGGGAAATACCGGACTCGTCAGCGAGCTGGTCGAATATCACAGTGCGCGAGGCACATTCAGTGCAGAGCCGGACTCCGAGACCGTCGAGTTGACCGGCACCGCGACCGCAGCGGTGCCGCTGGAGACCGTCGACGAGTATGCCTTGGTCGCTGCTGGAGAGTCATCGTCGGGTGGGGCCCCGGGGCTGACACGGCTCGGTCCGTTGCCGCCGCTACAGATGGACCCCAGTTCCGGTCCGATCTTGACTCGCTATCGCGCGCTGGCCGCCGAACGATACGGCCGCGATGTGACGGCCGTCGGGCCGACGTGGGCGACGTGGCCGTGATCGAGGCCGAAACGGCCACTCTGGTCCTGCGATTCGCCGACGTCGGAGTGGCGACGTATGCCAGCCTGCGCGTCGTCGGGCAGCCGTCCAGGACGGTGACGTGGGTATTGGACGAGACGGCGCTTGCGCGCCGCATTGGACGAGTTGACCGGCGCGCTGCCCGATCCGATCGAGGGGGAGACGCGGCGCGATGCGCTCGAACGTGCGATCACCGCGGGCTCTTTCGCTTCGCCCGCAACGGAACTCACGATCGCTCGCACGCTGGGAACCAGTCTGGTCGCGCCCGACGCCTGGAAGTTGTTGCTCGACATCGTCACCACGCCCCGGGCGGCATTGTTCGTGTCGCCGAGCGCACGACTGGCCAAGGTTCCCTGGGGGCTCGTCGCAATGCCCGGCGACGACGGCCACCGGCTCATCGAGCTGGTCGACGTTCTGATGGCGGCGCCACCGAACATCGTCCACTCACCGCGCGAACCCGCCGGCTGGGGCACTCGGCGGGCCAAACCGCCGCTGCTGGTCCTCGATCCCCGCGTGCCAGGTCAGCGACCGGACTCGCCGTTGGGCTCCGTGCTCGGACGCCCGTCGGCCGATACGGCTCTGGCCAGACATTTCGGCGAGTTGATGCACGCCCGGCGACGTCCTTCCCGACGTTGCGGTATCCGTCGACTTGTTCCGGCGCGCCGACGCGGACCGCGCCTGGCTGACGGACCTGCTGGCGCAGGCGCCGAGCCGCCTGCTTTACGTGGGCCATGCGACCGCGGCGGACGGCGATGTCGGCCATGCCGACCGGGCTGCCCTTCACTTGGCCGACGACCGCCCGCTCACCGCGTCGGATCTGATGGCGCTGAAGCTGCCGGTGCCCCCACGCGTCGGTCTGCTGGCGTGCGCATCCGGTGGCGACTATCGATTCGACGAAGCGACGGGGCTGGTGGCCGCGATGATCCTCGGAGGTGCGGAGTTGGTGACGGCCACCCTGTGGTCACTGCCCGACCGCCGCCGGCTATCGCTTGTTCGCGTCGACCAGCACAGACGCCGATCCGATGGCCGAGGCGATCCTCGCCGTCGACCGCGCGCATGAAGCCGGCGAGGCCGGACGTGCGATCAACAGCTGGCAGCGAGAACAGATGCGTCGGTGGAGCGACGGCGATGAGACCGCGAGCCCCCTGTATTGGGCCGCGTTGGCGACTTTCGCCGTCGACGGCGCCCGGTGATCAGCGTGGCGACACACAGACGGCGACCGCGGACTCGTCGCCCGATCGGTAGTACGTGTCGACGACGCTGCCTGGGGCAGACCTTCGTGATCGCCGATGCGGGGATCAGCGCTCTCTCATGAGCGGGAAACTGTCCGCCGGTGGGCCGATTCACCATCACGTCGAGTTCGACCTCGCGGAAATCCTCCCGCGCATGTCCAGTGGGCCGCATGCCCGTGACCACGGCGCGGGATTTGGTGCCGTGCCGGATCAGGTCGATCTGGCTGTCGGTGACCAGGCCTTTCACCACCAGCATCCGGTCGAACTCGGCGCGGATGGCCATGATGTCGTCGGTGGTCGCGAGGCGCTCGTCGGCTTCGCAGACATCAGGCGCGGCGACGGGGGTGTCGCGGCCGGCAAGCAGGATGGTCGCGGCGGTGGCGACGAGCAGAAACAACAAGAGAATGTGCAAATACGTGCTGGGCATGTCACCAAGGTTCTGACGCGGCGTCGGCTACCGAACCCAACTTTCGCCCGGTGCCCAACTCCTATCCTGTTCCTATGAGCACAGACACGGCAGTCGCTGTCGTGCATCCGCGTCGGGCGGTGATCGACCGGGCGTGGCGCACGATCGGGCCTGGTGTGGAAGTGCTCAGCGGCGATGACGGCGGTCCGCTGCGGCGCACGGTGAAACGGATCATCGACCCGTTGGTGTTGCGGTTGCGCTCGAACACGCAGTTTTCGGCGCCGTTCGTGGCGGCCGAGGTCGCCGAGGCCATGCATGACGTGATCGTCGGCCAAGCCGCCCAGTTGCGTGCGGCGGCAGCATGGTTCGAGCTGCTCAAGCGCGAGCGCAGGCGGCTGCGGATCACCAGCGGCAACGCCCAGGAGCTCTACTTCCCCGTCTGCTTCGAGCTGGCTGTGACGAAAGGTCAACCCGCCCAGCCTGATTCCGGCGCCGCCGAAGCCGTGCTGCGCGATGTCCACGCCGACCGGGACCGCACCGCGATCGAAGTGCTGAACACGTACGCATCCGACGGACTCGTCATCTCGGAACTGTCGGATCAGCTCCGATCGAGTTGGAACGATGTACGGGCCGGGACCGAGATCACCGGCCCGTTCCTGGCCGGGCTGACAACTGTGCTCGGCGCGGCCGACACCCACGGCGCCTCGGCGGCGCGGCAGCGGGTCTGGCAGGCGCTGATCGCCGACGCGACACCGTACAACTTCGGGGCCGCAGCGCACCACGATGCGGCACAACTGCCGTGGTCGATCGTGGCTCTCGGCCTCAGTCGCGTTGAACCGCAGGACCCGCCGGCCATCATCGGCGGCCCGGACAGCGAGCGGCCGCTCAATCGAACCGTGATCGACCGGGTGCGCGCGACACTTCGGCGGGCGTTGGATCGCGACGAACTGCCCGACGTCCCGATGTTGTGTGAGGAAGAGGTCGACCGGTGCTGCGCACCGTGGGGCCTGCTGGCAGAGGACAAGCAGGCGACGCTGGTCGCCGGGATCGCGGTCGCGGTGGACCTGGCCCCGCTGTCGGAGACCGCCACAACGCGGTACGACCTCGCCCGCCAGATCCAGGCGCGGCTGCGCAAGGAGGCGTATGTGCTCCATGCGCGCCGCTACCTCGCCGACGGCGGACCCATTCATCCTCGCCAACAGCAGGTTATCGATGACCTCGCGGCGTTCGCGCGCCCCTACCTGAGCCGGCTGTGGGCACGCTTGCACGGCCGCGACGTGTGGCAGGAGCCCTGCGATGACGTCGACGATGTACGGGGGCTGTTGGAGGGCGTCGCGCGGTCGGTGAGTCTGGACCATCGGCAGCGCATCAAGACCATGTTGGAACTGCAGGCTGCCGGATGAAGCTGATGTCAGATTCCGGACTGTGGAGCACGGGCCCGACGGTGGCGCCCTCCGCGCTGCAGGCCGTCCTCGAGGTCAGTGGAGCGGTGCTGTCGTGGACGGTGGACGATCCGGGCGCCGATCCGCAGATCACCTTCACCGACCTGAGCCGTGCGGACTGGCTGTGGCGGGTGCTCGGCGAGAGCGGGCATCGCGCGGTCGCGTCGGCGGTCGATCACGCCCCGCCCGAGGAGCCGCAAGCCCTCGAACTGAACGGCGTCGACATGCTTGAAGGATCGCTGGACTCGCTGCGCCGGTTGGCTTTTGGCCATTGGCTCCGTCGATGGTGGCCTGCGAGTCAGCGCGACGGGATCGCGACCCTTGATGCTGCGTTGCTGGACGCGGAGATCGCGATCCTCACCGTGGGTGCGGAGGATTTCTTCACCGACGACACCTTCGACTCGGACGTGGCCGAGATGGTGAGGCCGCACGTCGCTGCGCTGGGCGCCCATGTCCAAGAGGGTGATCCGCGCATTGTCGAACTGGTCGAGAGGTGCGCGGACCTGGCCGATGAGGTGGGGATCGCGTTCGATGCATCGGCTCGACCCGCCCGTCGGGACGACTATGCGCTCGCCGCGGGCGGCGAAATCGGCAGGGCGACCTCGACGACCGTTGCGACGGGTGTCGATTCTGTCCAGTGGTCCGCGGTTCCTTCCGGAATCTTCGATGCGGCCGAGAACACCGTCGAGTGGCGCATCGAGACCGACGACGGCGCGGTGACGGCGATTGTGCGAGTCGAATTGTCGGGACTCGGGTCGCCCAACGGCATCGCGGTTCGGCTTCGGTCCGGTCCGTTGCGCGGTGACGGTGAGCTGGGTGCCGACGGGCGTGCGGTGTTCCCCGTCATCGACTCACAGCAGCAGTCGGTATCGGAATCGGCGGCGTGGGGCCATGATTGGCGCTCGACCACGCTGACCATCGGAGCGGATGTCGGAGAAGCGGCGCAGACTCGCGGGCGTGTGCGGGACTTCGCTCGGTCGCGGCTGGCCGCGCCGGCCGCCGACGCTTACCTGGCCGAGGTTCTGGCCGCCGAATCCGACTACTGAGACTCCGGTTTCGCGCATCGATTCGCGGATCTGCGCCAACCGCTCGGCGGCGGCACGCTGCCTGGCGTCGTACTGCTCCTCGACGGTGCGGCCTTCCGGGGTCTCGGCGTCGAGTTCGGCAGCGCCGATCGACGCGCCGTAGCGGGTCTCGATCTTCTCGCGTACCGATTCGAATGTCGGCACACCCTTTGCGGTGTAGCCCGTATCGACAGGTTCAGCCGGTGTAGTCGGCGCGACGGCGGGGTCGGGTGCGGCGGCTGCTTCCGGCTCCTGGGCAGGTTCGTCCGGCATGCGCTCCACGCTACCCGCTACTTCGCGGCCGCCTGGACGATCGGTGGCGGCGGCTGCGGCGGCGCGGGCAACGGCACCGGCGGAGCACCTGGAGTGCGGAGTTGGCCGGCCATCCAGGGCAACGCATCCGCGAATGCGTGCGATGCGAAGGGCCAGTCGTGCGCACCGGGTTGGGCGACGACCGCGGAGGTGATCCCGTTCGCATTGCCCAACGCGCATAGGGAGTTCGCGGCAAGACGCTGGGCCGGCGCTGCCTGACTGTTGATCGCAAACCAACCCGCGACATCGCTGTATGGACCGTGCCGGGTGATGACTTCGGTGGGATCGAAGGACGCGTAGGCCGCGGCATTGCCGCCGAACAGCCGTGAGATGGTCTGCATCCTTCGTCCCCGCATTCGGGGCCAGGTCACCGGCGATGTCCTCGAATGCGCTGAACATATCGGGATGCATCACGGCCAGGTCGACGGCGCACGTACCGCCCATCGAAAACCCCGCGATGCCCCAGTTCTCCCGGTGCGCACTCACGCCGAAGTTCGAAACCATGAACGGAACAACGTCTTTGGTGAGGTGGTCGGCGGAGTTTCCACGACTGCCGTTGACGCATTCGGTGTCGTTGTTGAACGCGCCGCCCGGATCGACGAACACGAGCACCGGCGCATTGCCGCCGTGCGCGGCCGCGAAGTCGTCGGCGGTGTTGATCGCGTTGCCGATCCGCGCCCAGTCGGCGGGGGTGTTGAATTCCCCACCGATCATCATCACTGCCGGAAGGGGTGGCGGAGGATTGGTCGCGTACCAGGCGGGTGGCAGGTACACCAGTTCTCTCGCGGTGCCGGAAACCCGACGCGGCCTCGCTGATATGCACCGGAACGACCGTGCCCTTCGGCGGGATCTGGTGGTTGCGCTGCAATGCCGTGACGGTCACCTGATCCGTCTGATCGGGCAGCGGTCCGGCGGTCAACTGATTCCAGGCGCTCTCCACGGTGGGGCAGTACCCGGTCCACAGGTCCACCGCCAACGCAGCAGACAGCAGACACAACGGCACCGCTGACGCCGCGACGCCGCGCCGCCGCCACGTCGAGCCGCGCCAGCCGCCGATCAGCACACCTAGCGGCGGTGCCCGACAGCCCGATCCAAATCCAGAGCCCGTTCGGTGCGGGGTTGTCGGAGAGGCCTTGCGAGGAGACATACCAGTACGCGGTCGCGGTCAGCGCGATTCCGCACATCGCGGCCCACGGCACCCAGAGGCTGTGCCAGCGCCTGATTCCCCAGCAGATTGCGGCCACCAACGCGATGCCCGCAATGATCTGGATCGTGATGGGAATCCAGCCGTGCATCAAGGACAGGTGATGGTGGCGCAACAGCTCACGTAACGTCACGGACACAAGAGTGACTGCCGAACCTTGGTGCCCGCTGTGGACTAGCTGCTAACGCGGTTTGGCCAGCGGGAAGGGCAGCGTCTCGCGGATGCTGCGGCCGGTGATCAGCATGACGACACGGTCCACGCCCATGCCGAGACCGCCCGTCGGCGGCATCGCGTACTCCATCGCCTGCAGGAAGTCCTCGTCGAGTTCCATGGCCTCCGGGTCGCCGCCTGAGGCCAGCAGCGATTGTTCTTGCAGCCGTCGTCGCTGCTCGACGGGATCGGTCAACTCGCTGTAGGCGGTGCCCAGTTCGACGCCCCATGCCACCAGGTCCCAGCGCTCGGCCACACCGGGGATGCTTCGGTGCGGTCTGGTCAGTGGTGACACCGACGTGGGGAAGTCCTTGTAGAACGTTGGCGCTTCGGTGCGGTCCTCGACAAGGTGCTCGTAGAGTTCCAGCACCACGGCGCCGGTGTCCCAATGGGTCAGATAGGGGATCTTCGCGCCGTCGCAGAGCCTGCGCAGCGTCGTCAGGTCCGTCTCGGGCCCGATCTGTTCTCCCAGCGCCTCCGACACCGCGTCGTGCACGGTCTTGACCGTCCATTCGCCCGAAATGTCAACGGGTTCAAGCGCGCCGTCCTCGCGCGGACGCATGAACACATGCGCTCCGTTGGCGGCCTGCGCGGCGTTCTGGATCAGCTCCCGGCAGCCGTCGATCCACACGTTGTAATCCGCATGTGCCTGATAGGCCTCCAGCAGCGTGAACTCGGGGTTGTGGCTGAAGTCGACGCCCTCGTTGCGAAATGCCCGGCCCAGTTCGAAGACCCGCTCGACACCACCCACGCACAGGCGCTTCAGATACAACTCGGGGGCGATCCGCAGGTACAGGTTGAGGTCGTAGGCGTTGATGTGGGTCAGGAACGGCCTGGCGTTGGCGCCGCCGTGAATCTGCTGCAGTATCGGCGTCTCGACTTCCAAAAACCCTTTGCCGACCAGGGTTTCACGGATCGCGTGCAAGACACCACTGCGCGCACGGATCAGATCGCGGGCCTCGGAGTTGATCGCCAGGTCGACGTATCGGGCGCGTACCCGTGCCTCCTGATCGGTCAGTCCCTTCCACTTGTCGGGCAGCGGGCGCAGGCATTTGCCGATCAACCGCCAGCTGAGCACGATCAGCGACCGGGTGCCCTTCTTGCTGTAGCCCATCGTGCCGGACACCTGGATCAGATCGCCCAGATCGATGGCGTGCGTGAAATTTGCCGTCGTGCCCTCTTCGAGCTGTGAATTGTCAAGCAGCAGTTGTACTTCCCCGGACCAGTCGCGCAGTTGCGCAAACAGCACGCCACCGTAGTCGCGGATGCGCAGGACCCGGCCCGCGACGGTCACCGTGCCTGCGCCTTCGGATTCGACCGCAGCGAGGATTGTGTGGCTGGGTTCCTGGCCGACGGGGTAGGCGTCGATTCCGCTGTCCTGCAATGCCTTGAGCTTGGCCATCCGGACCCGAACCTGCTCGGGCAGCCGAGACTGTTCCTCTTCGTCCAGGCCGATTTCGAGCTGGTCGACATCGGGGGCGGTGCCGTCACGATGCAGTAGCCCCCGGTCGACGATGCTCTGCGGCACCGACGTGTGATGGCCGGTGTGCGGCTGCTCATGCCGGCGCGAGAACGGCAGCACCAGGAAGCCTTCTGCGATCACCGATGCCACCCCGACGCGGGGGACCAGCCGGGCATCCTCGTAGCACGCATATCGCGGTACCCACTCGGGCTGATACTTCATGTTCGAGCGGTACAGCGTCTCCAGTTGCCACCAGCGCGAGAAGAACACCAGCAGAGCGCGCCACAACCGCGCGATCGGTCCGGCGCCGAGCTGGGCACCTTGTTCGAACGCCGAGCGGAACATCGCGAAGTTCAGCGAGATACGGCTCACCCCAATACCTTCGGCCTGCATGCACAGCTCGCTGACCATGAGTTCGATGGTGCCGTTGGGGGATTGCGGTGAACGGCGCATGAGGTCCAACGATGCGCCGTTGGCGCCCCACGGGACCAGCGAGAGCATCGCGACGACCTGGTCACCCCCGGTTCCGGGCTGAACAGCCTCGACGAGCATGCAGTCACCGTCGGCGGGGTCGCCCAGCCGGCCCAGCGCCATCGAGAAGCCGCGCTCGTCGTCGGTATCGCGCCAGGAATCGGCCCGCTGGACAACGGCGGCCATCTCGTCGGCGTCCAGATCGCGATGTCTGCGGATCCGCACGGAGGCTCCCGCGCGTCGTGCCCGGGTCACCGCTTGGCGCACGGCGCGCATGTCCGGGCCCGACAACCGGAAGGTGTCCGGGTACAGGATCGCCTCGTCGCCGAGTTGTAGGGCGTTGAGGCCGGACGCGCGGTATGCCTCGGCCCCAGTCGAACTGGCGCCCATCACCCCAGGCGCCCAGCCGTAGTCCTGGCACAGCGACAGCCAGGCCTCGATCGCCTGAGGCCAGGCCTTGGGATCGCCGATAGGATCGCCGCTGGCGAGGCAGACACCGACCTCGAGGCGATAGGTGATGGCGGCGCGGCCGTTGGGCGCGAACACGACGGACTTGTCGCGACGCGTCGCGAAATAGCCCAATGAGTCGTTCTTGCCATACAACTCGAGCAGTCCCCGGATGGCTGACTCGTCTTCACCGGTGAGCGCATTCTCGGCCCGTTGGGACCGGAACAACACGATCGCCGCCACCATCAGCGCCAGCGCGCCGAACAGGCCGAGGAGTGCATTGATGAAGTACGTGCGGGTGGCCGGTGAACGAGTCCGAGCTGGCGCCTGCAAACGCGCCTACCCGGTTCAGTGCGTAGAAGAAGCGGTCTTCGCGAGCCAAAGTCCCTGGGAACAGCTCGACCAGGCCCCATCCGACCAGGATGCCGACGATCAACGCGGCGACGAGCGTCGCGGCGGCTTTGACCAGCGCGGCGCGGCGCACCTTGGCCCAGAACTCCTTACGCGCCAGGACCAGGAACGCGATGGCGGCGACGTGGAAGGCCAAACCGATGATCTCGCCGCTTTCCTCCAGCCACGATTCATCGCCGGAGACCAGGTCGCCGATGTTCCAGCCGATCGCGGCGACCATGTATCCGAAGAGGATCCACCACGCGATGCTCTTGCGGGCCGCCAGCGCCGCCGCCAGCAGCGCCAGCACGAACGCCCACGCGAAGCTGGTGTCGGGGAAGTTGAAGACGTAGTCGTTGACGAACTCGCGGGGCACCTTGATGAGCGAGCGGAAGAACGGCGACACACTCGCGAACAGCGACAGCGTGGCGATGATGCCGACTGTCCAGCCGGCCGCGGCGGGCACCCACTTGAACGCCGAACTGCGGCGCGCCTTCGCAACGCTCGCTGGGCCGGCCGCGCTAGTCACCGTCATAAGGCGCGAGGATATTCGTTCGGCCTCTGAAATTGGTGGTACTGGCTACCAGACCGGGCCGGTGTACTTCTCTCCTGGACCCTGACCCGCCTCGTCGGGTACGGCACTGGCCTCCCGGAACGCCAGCTGCAGGCTCTTCAGCCCGTCGCGCACCGGCCCGGCGTGCGGTCCGAGATATTCGGCGGACGCCTTCACCAACCCCGCGAGGGCGGTGATCAGCCGGCGCGCCTCGTCGAGATCGCGGTGCGGGCTTTCGTCCGGGTCCTCGTCGGCCAGCCCGAGTTTCTCGGCCGCCGCGCTCATCAGCATGACCGCCGACCGGGTGATCACCTCGACTGCGGGGATATCGGCCAACTCGCGCGTGGGCGGCTCGGCCGCCGGTTCGGGCGATGCGGGATCCTGGGTCATCCCTGATAGGATGGCATGCGCGACCGTCCCGGCGTACGCCAGGGACAGCAAGTGGAGTCCCACTCCCACCGCTGACCTTAACGGCTCAGCGGTCCGGTCACAGGCATCCGATGCCTGTCCTGGTCGGCTATGGGCCCTGCTTTGAGCAGGGCTTTTCTGTTCATTGAACAGAAGGCTGATGGTGTGGGCTCCGTAGAGCTGCACAGGACAACATAGGAGGCCCCATCAGCACTGAGACCCGCGTCAACGAGCGCATTCGCGTACCCGAAGTCCGTCTGATCGGACCGGGCGGCGAGCAAGTAGGCATTGTGCGCATCGAAGACGCTCTCCGCGTCGCCGCGGATGCCGATCTCGACCTTGTCGAAGTGGCCCCAGATGCCAAACCTCCGGTTTGCAAGATCATGGACTACGGCAAGTTCAAATACGAGACGGCGCAGAAGGCGCGCGAGTCTCGCAAGAACCAGCAGCAGACCGTCGTCAAGGAACAGAAGCTCCGACCCAAGATCGATCCGCACGACTACGAGACCAAGAAGGGCCACGTGGTCCGCTTCCTGCAAGCGGGGTCGAAGGTGAAGGTGACCATCATGTTCCGCGGACGCGAGCAGTCGAGGCCCGAACTGGGCTACCGACTCCTGCAGCGGCTGGGCGCCGACGTCGCCGATTACGGCTTCGTCGAGACGTCGGCCAAGCAGGACGGCCGCAACATGACGATGGTGCTGGCGCCGCACCGCGGCGCGAAGACTCGCGCCAAGGCGGCGCACGATGCCGACGCTCCGGCCGCGCAACGCGCGCAGCCCGCCGAGAGCGCACCGACCGAAACACCACAGAACTGAACTGAGGACACATGCCAAAGGCGAAGACCCACAGCGGCGCTTCCAAGCGGTTCCGGGCCACCGGAACCGGAAAGATCGTGCGCCAGAAGGCCAACAAGCGGCACTTGCTCGAGCACAAGTCGAGCAAGCGCACCCGCCGGCTGGACGGCCGCACCGAGGTGGCGGCCAATGACGTCAAGCGTGTCAAGAAACTGCTGAACGGCTGACAGCCCCACACCCCGTCCGGACCTGGACGAATTGAACGAATAGGAATACCCCCATGGCACGCGTAAAGCGCGCAGTGAATGCGCAGAAGAAGCGCCGCACAATACTCAAGGCATCCAAGGGCTACCGCGGTCAGCGGTCGCGGCTGTATCGCAAGGCCAAAGAGCAGCAACTGCATTCGTTGACCTATGCCTACCGTGACCGGCGTGCCCGCAAGGGTGAGTTCCGCAAGCTGTGGATCTCCCGGATCAACGCGGCAGCCCGGGCCAACGACATCACCTACAACCGGTTGATCCAGGGCCTGAAGGCCGCCGGTGTCGAGGTGGACCGCAAGAATCTTGCCGAGATCGCCGTCAGTGACCCCGCCGCGTTCACCGCGCTGGTCGAGGTCGCCAAGGGTGCGCTGCCCAGTGATGTCAACGCACCGTCGGGCGAAGCTGCCTGACGCTCACCGAACGCTCTGCCCGAGTGGCGGCAGCGATCAAGCTGCACCGCCACGTCGGACGACGCCGCGCCGCACGCTTTCTCGCCGAGGGACCCAATCTCGTCGAGGCCGCGTTGCGGCGCGGACTCGTCTCCGAGGTCTTCGCCACCCAAGCCGCGCATGACCGATTCGCTTCGCTTCTGACCGATACGCAGGTGCATCTGGTGACCGAGCGTGCCGCAAAGGCGTTGTCGGACACCGTTACCCCGGTCGGGCTGGTCGCAGTGTGCTCGGTGCCCGAGAACTCACTGGACGACGTGCTCGCGGGTTCGCCACGGCTGCTGGCCGTCGCGGCGGAGATCTCCGAGCCCGGCAATGCGGGAACGCTGATTCGCGTCGCCGATGCGATGGGCGCCGACGCCGTCGTGCTCGCCGGTCACAGCGTCGATCCCTACAACGGCAAGTGCCTACGCGCTTCGGCTGGAAGCATCTTCTCGATTCCGGTGGTGTCCGAGGCTGGACGCCGCCGCGGCGGTGTCGGCGATGGGTGCGGCCGGGTTTGCGGTGCTGGCCACCACGGTCGACGGCGAAATGTCTTTGGACAGCGCCGACTTGCATGCGGAACTCGGTGAGCCGACGGCATGGCTGTTCGGGCCGGAGGCCCACGGCTTGGCGGCCGATCTGGCCCAGATGGCCACCCATCGGGTGCGAATTCCGATGCCGGGCAACGCCGAAAGCCTCAACGTCGCCTCGGCGGCCGCCATCTGCCTGTACCAAAGCGCCAGTGCGCTTCGCGGCTAGTTGGATTTCAGCAGCTGCTCGGAGATCTGCACCATCAACTTGCGTGGAGTGATGCGGTAACCGGAGGCAAGCAGGGCGTTCCGCCAACCCGAGACGACGGTGGGGGTGGACTTGTCCAGCGCCGCCAGCGCGGTATCGACGACCTGCTTGGGTGTCTGCCTGCCGTCGGTGAGGAATTCTTCCCCGGTGCGGGCGAAGAACTCCGTCTCCGTGGCGCCCGGGCACAGCGCGAGCACCCTCACGCCGGTTCCCTTGCATTCCTGCCAAAGTGCTTCGGAGAACGACAGCACGAATGCCTTCGTCGCGCCGTAGACCGCCATACCGGGCGTCGGCTGGAAAGCCGCCGTCGACGCCACATTGATCACCACGCCGTTGCCGGCGGTCGTCATGGCGGGCAGATAGCACGCCGTCAGGTCGACCAGAGTGCCGCAGTTCAGCTGGATCTGCGCAGAATTCGCGGCGGCGTCCTGCCCGACGAACTTGCCGTGCAGGCCGATACCGGCGTTGTTCACGAGGATGTCGATCGTCCTGCCCAGGTCACTGACTTTCGACGCGAGGTCGGGGCCGGAGCCGGGCACTGCGAGATCGGCGTCGATCACGTCGACCGTGAGCTCGGGATGCCGCTGCGTCAGCGTATTGCGCAGTTCAGCGAGTTTCTCGGCGCGCCGCGCGACCAGCACGAGGTTCACCCCGCGCTTGGCGAACTGGACGGCGAATTCCTCGCCGATGCCCCCGCTGGCTCCGGTGATCAACGCTGTCTTGTTTTTCAGGTCCACGCGATTCTCCTCCGATGGCAACGACATCAGGCTAGTCCGCGTGCATGGCAACACCCACCCGGACAGCCGGCCGCCAGCTGCCGCCGCGGCGTGAACGGTCGTTGTCATACCCGCGGGCGACCGAGCTGCCTAGCCGTCGCTGAGCAGCCCCCGCGCGACGTGAGTGATCTGCACCTCGTTGCTACCGGCGTAGATCATCAGAGATTTCGCATCGCGTGCGAGCTGCTCGACGCGGTACTCGGTCATGTAGCCGTTGCCGCCGAACAACTGCACCGCGTCCATCGCGACATCGGTGGCGGCCTGCGAGCAGTACCACTTGATCGCCGATGCCTCGGGCAGTGAGATCGCCTTGCCTTCGGCCGCCGACTCGATGACTCGGAACAGGATGTTGCGCACGTTCATTCGGGCGACTTCCATATTGGCCAGCTTCAGCTGGATCAGCTGGAACTGGCCGATCTCCTGGCCCCACAGGGTCCGGCTCTTGGCGTAGTCGACACACAGCCGAAGGCATTCCTCGATGACGCCCAGCGACATCGCCGCGACACCGATCCGCTCGGCGGAGAAGTTCGACCTGGCGCTGGCGCGACCGTCACCGGACTCAGAGTCCTCCGTCTCTCCGAGCAGGCGGTCGCGGCCGAGCCGTACGTTGTTGAAGAACAGTTCACCGGTGCGCGAGCTGTGAATACCCATCTTGCGGAATGGCTTTGACTGAACGAAGCCCTCCATGCCGCGATCCAGGACGAAGGTCAGTACCTTGCGGTCGCGCTTGTTTGACGAGGAGTCGCCCTCTTCGTTGAGCTTCGCGTACACGACGACCACATCGGCGTCGGGTCCGTTGGTGATGAACGTCTTCTGGCCGTTGAGGATGTAGTCGCCCGTCCCATCGGTGGCACGAACGACATATGACTTCATGCCTCCGAACGCATCCGAACCCGAGTCCGGCTCGGTGATGGCCCAGGCGCCGATCTTGTCGTAGGTGACCAGATCGGGCAGCCAGCGCTCCTGTTGGGCCAACGTGCCCCGGCCCATGATGGTCGGCACGGTCAACCCGAGGCTGACACCCATACCGGTGACGATGCCCATCGACACCCGGCAGAGCTCGCTGACCACGACGAAGCCCATACCGCCGGAGCCCTCGCCGAACATGCCGCCGCCCGAGGACTTCTGAGACGACCCGCCGCCCTCGCGCAGTCTCGCGAGCCGCTTGTTGAGGGAATCCCGGGACATCTCGGCGATGCCGAACGTCGCGAACAGCTTGCGGATGATTGGGTACGGCTCCATGTCGCCGTCTTCGAGTTCATCGACATGGGGGCGAATCTCTTTGTCGACGAACTCGCGCACGGCGTCGCGCACGGCAAGATCAACGTCAGTCCACTCCAGCATGCGCTCTAGGCTGCCTTACCGCGCCCACGCGCTGGACGCAGCCCCGCCAACGAGAACGTGGTGTGCACCAATGACCCTGCTCGGTCGAGGAGTGACTTGCGCCGCGGTACGTAGTGCATGGGTAGCCCATGGCGGTCGCGGGGTGGCGCCATGAACGCGGGCGCCTCGACCAACGGTGCGTCCTCGCGCAGCTTCCCCTGGGCCCGGCGGTAGGCGGACAGCGCGCGCGGATGCAGCCGGATCTCGTCGGGCACCGCGACGAACGCCAACTCGACGAGCTTTCCGAAGATCCGCAGCAGAACCTCGTCGCCGGGCGTCCACCGCATGCCGGCCTTCTCGCGCACCGCCGGGTCGAACAGGCCCGCGGCAATCCATCGCTGCGCGCCGACCATCGGTTTGAACAGCTGATCCCAGATCGGCGTCGGCATCAGCACGAACCACGGCTTGGGGATGCGGATCGTGAAGATGTCGAGCGTCGCGCGGTTGATCTCCAACTCGTCGCGGCACTTGGCGTCCCAGTACTCGCAGAACTCCTCCCAGGTGTCCGGAACCGGCCGCATGCTCATGCCGTACATCCGGTACCACTGGACGTGTTCTTCGAACAGTTGCCGCTTTTCGGCGTCGGTCAGTCCGCCGCAGAAGTACTCGGCGGTCTTGATGATCAACATGAAGAAGGTCGCGTGCGCCCAGTAGAACGTCTCGGGATTCAGCGCGTGGTAGCGCCGGCCTTCGGCGTCGACGCCCTTGATCGTGTTGTGGTAGCTCTTGATCTGCTGGCCGGTCTGCGCGGCGCGATCACCGTCATAGACGACGCCCATGATGGGGTAGACCGACCGTGCGACACGCTGCAGCGGCTCACGCAGCAGGATCGAATGATCCTCGACGCCCGCGCCGAGTTCGGGATACATGTTCTGGATCGCCCCGATCCAGACACCGAGCATGCCGGTGCGCAGGTCGCCGAAGTACTTCCACGTCAACGAGTCGGGGCCGAGCGGGTCGGCGCTGCGGTCGCAAGGCCGTTTCGCGCCGGCCGCCGTCGATGTCGATCTCAGGGTCATCGGTTCTCGCACATTCCTGCTCCTCGCGTGCGCGGCGTAAATCCCTACCCACTCGTAGAACCATCACGATAATGTTGACAACACACGTTGTCTACGATTTAGGGGGTGTGGCGGCACAGTGTTACGCATGCTCCACATGCCCGCCGCTCGGCCGTGACCAGCCGGTTTACCGGCCTATCGACGCTCAACTAGGCTGGCGCCTGTGGATGATGTCGAGTCGATCGACGACCGATCCGGCAGACAGTCATCCGGGCCCGTTGCGTGGCTGAAGAACACCAACCACAGCCCGTCCGTCGTCGCCTTCCTGCGACGTGCCCGACGCGCACTCCCCGGTGACCCCGAGTTCGGGGATCCGCTGTCGGCGTCCGGGGTGGGCGGCCCCAGCGCTGCCGCCCGTGCCGCTGATCGACTGCTGCACCGCGAGGCCGCCTCACGTGAAGTCAGCCTGGGCGCGCTTCAGGTATGGCAGGCGCTGACCGAGCGGGTGTCGGGCAAGCCCGCGTACCAGGAGGCGACGATCGTGTTCACCGACTTGGTGGGCTTCTCGTCATGGTCACTCAGCGCGGGTGACGACGCCACGCTCAAACTCCTTCGTCGCGTCTCTCAAACCGTCGAGCCGCCGCTGTTGGAGGCGGGCGGGCAGATCGTCAAGCGGATGGGCGACGGCATCATGGCGGTGTTCTCCCAGCCGGCGACGGCGGTTGCCGCGGCAATCAAGGCTCGCGAGGCCGTGAAATCCCTTGACGTGGACGGCTACACACCACGGATGCGCGTCGGGATCCACACGGGCAGGCCGCAACGCATCGGCTCGGACTGGCTCGGTATCGACGTGAACATCGCGGCGCGAGTGATGGAGCGGGCAACCAGGGGCGAGTTGGTGGTGTCCGCGGCGACCTTGGACGGCATCGCCGACGAAGACGTCGAATTGCTCGGCGTTGAGGTCAAACGGCTGCGCAAGCAGGTCTTCGGGGTGAAACAGGACGGCGTGCCCCCGGATCTCGTCATGTACCGATTGAAATCTCGCAGGTCATTCGCAGGAGTCGATGAGGAAGGCGACGAGCCGCACGGGGCATAGTTGTCACGAATGTTCTCCGCTGCGCTGTCCCGGTTGGCGCGGGTCCGAGTCACCATGGCGTACGCGGTGATCGTGACCGGCGTGACGCTGGCATTGCTTGAGCTCGGCCCGCAGGTGGCCGACCGGGTGATCCGCCACGTGAGCACCAATCTGCACAATCTCAGCCACGGGCACATCGGGACCCTGCTCGGCAGCGCGTTCGTGATCGAAGCCGGGCCCATCTACCTCTGGCTGCCGGGGCTGGTGTGTCTGTTGGCCGCAGCCGAGTTGACCTGGTACAGCGGCCGGTTGATCGTCGCCTTCGCCGTCGGACACATCGGCGCGACGGTGTTGGTCGCGGTCGGTCTCACCGCTGCGGTGGAATGGGCGTGGCTACCAGGCTCGGTCGCGCGAGCCACCGATGTCGGGATGAGCTACGGCGCCACGGCCGTCCTGGGCTCGCTCACACCCGCGATACCGCGGCGGTTGTTGCCCGCCTGGATTGGGTGCTGGCTGGCCGTCGCGGTGGCGGTGGTCGTCGTCGGTCGCGATTTCACCGATGTCGGCCACGCGGTGGCCCTGGTCTTGGGGATGGCGGTGTCCACCCGGTTCGGCCGCCCGCGGCCATGGGTGCCGTGGCGTTGCCTGTTGCTCATGGTGGGCGCGTCCTTCGGGTATCTGGTGGTGGCAAGCGCGTCGTTGGTGATCGCGACGGCGGCCGGTCTGCTGGGTGCTTTGGTCTTCGAGACGGTGGCGCGTTGGCGGATGGCGTCGCAGAAACCGGACATGGACGAGGTTCGGGTGCAGCCGCAGGATGGCATCACTGCGGTGGGAATGTCGTTGCCCCGCCGGTGATGTGAAAACTGCCGGCCGCCTGACTCAGCGGAGCGACTCGTTGACGAAGGTGCACTCGTCCTCGAGCGTGTCCACCATGTCGGGGATGCTGACGTTGAGTCGGCGCAGCGCGCGGTAGGCCAAGTTATGGGTGGACCGGCTCCCAAGTCCGGCGTCGAAACTCTCATTTCGATAGACCGTCATCTCGTCGTCGAGGGCAGAGAACCGGGTGCAGTCGAAGGCAGTTGAGTCCTCCTGATAAGCCAGGACCACGTCGTTGTACTTGGCGATGAAGCCCTCTATGTCGGCCGCCATCTGCGCGCGGTCGAAGTTGTCCGGCTGTTTGGCCGGCATCACGACCCACCGGCCCTCGGTGATCGAGTACTGGCCCACACCTGGCTGCGGTTGGTAGGTCTCGCCGCGGTCGGCGTGGAAACTCACCTCGACAGGCACCCCGTAGAACCGGATGCGGCCCTCCTGCCTGCGTTCGACGTCGTCGTTGAGAAGATTCAGGATCGGCGACAGTTTTGCCGATGTCATCGATTCGGTAGTGACGAAGGCGTGCATGCCGAAGTCTGATGCGTCGTCGTACTCGTAGGAGGCATTGCTGCCGAAAAGGTCCACGCCCGCCACCGTCAGTCCCTCGATGCCGGCGTCGGCGATGATCCGCTCGACAACGCGTAGCGACGCATCCCGCACCTCGGGCTTCATGTGGGTGCCGTCCCAGATGCGGGGGTCAAGCTCAGCGGGAAACGTGGTGACGGCCTCGATGGCTTGCGCTACGACCTGTTCCGAGCCGTCAGCGAGCGGAGCCACGACCGACTGCGTTGCCGACTCGCATGCGGCGGCCCCTAGTAGGGCGGCGATGGCGACGATCGGTCCCACCCCGCGGATCACTGGAATGCGTCCGCGGAGGCCTCGTGCCAGTCCGAGCGCCAGGATTCCGGTGCGTGCTCCAGCAACTGGCCCGGCGTCAGCCATTCGTATATCTCTGCATAGGTGAGTGAGCGCTGGCCCTCGACGCGGCGGTTCAGCATCGCGGGGGCGAGCTCGTTGAATCCGTCCAGGCCCATCGACGCGACGATCTGCGCCGCGCTTGCGACGGTTGCGCGTTGGAAGTTGAACACCCGGGTGGACTTGTCCGGCACATCGAGTGCGCGGGCGCGGGCGGGGTCCTGGGTGGCCACACCGGTCGGGCAGTGGTTCGTATTGCACTTCATGGCCTGGATGCAACCGACGGCGAACATCATCGCTCGCGCCGAAAGGGTGAAATCTGCGCCCTGACAGACCCGGCTCACGATGTCGACGCCACTGGCCACCTTGCCTGACGCTCCGACCTTGACGAGACCGCGCAGACCGGTCCCGACCAGGCTGTTGTGGACGAGCATCAAACCGTTCGTCAGCGGCATCCCGACGTGGTCCTCGAACTCCTGGGGCCCTGAACCCGTCCCGCCCTCGGAGCCGTCCACAATCACAAAATCCGGTGCGATGCCGGTCGCCAGAATCGCCTTGCAGATCGACAGGAATTCGGTGCGGGCGCCGATGCACAGCTTGAACCCGACCGGCTTACCGCCCGACAGTCGCCGCAATGTTGCGAGGAACTGCACGAACTCCGTCGGTGTGGAGAACGCGGTGTGCGCGGGCGGCGAGACGACCGTGCGGCCGACCGGGACACCACGGGTCGCCGCGATTTCGGGGCTGACTTTCGCGCCTGGCAACACCCCGCCGAGCCCGGGCTTGGCTCCTTGGGACAGTTTGACGGAGACGGCTTTGACGGACGGGATCGTCGCTTTCTCGGCGAATACTGTGGCGTCGAACCGCCCGTCGGCGTCGCGACAGCCGAAGTAGCCTGAGCCGATCTCCCAGATCAAGTCGCCGCCGCCGCGGAGATGATAGGTACTGATTCCGCCTTCTCCGGTGTCGTGGGCGAACCCACCGCGCGCGGCCCCGCCATTGAGTGCCTCGATGGCGTTGCCCGAGAGCGCGCCGAAGCTCATCGCCGAAACATTGAGCAGCGCAATGTCATACGGCTGCGTGCACCCCGGGCCGCCGAGACGTACCCTCGGATTGAGGTCATCGGCGAACCGTGCACGGATCGAATGTCGCAGGTATTCGTAGCCGATGGCGTTGACGTCTCGTTCCGTGCCGAACGGTTCGTCGCCCTTGGTGCCTTTGGCCCGCTCGTAGACCATGTCGCGGGTTTCCCGATCGAACGGTGACGCCTCGGTATTGGATTCGATGAAGTACTGACGGATCTCGGGCCGGATGAGCTCCATCAGGAACCGGACGTGTCCGAGGATCGGATACAGCCGCAGGATCGTGTGTCGCGGCTGCACCAGATCCCACGCGCCGAGTGCTGCGAGCGCGAGCATCGCGGCCGCGGGCAATGCCCACGCCCCGTGCCACATCACAGCCAAGTAGCCGAGCGCCGCTCCAGCGACCCCGATACCGGCAATGATCAGAGGCCGGATAAACACGGCGTGAGGGTATCGCGCCGACGAGAAATGCGTGCAAAGCGTCGCCAGGGCATCGCCTATGATCGCCGGGTGGCTGAGCAGCCGATAGACCTGTCCGTGTTGTCCGAGGAAGCGCTGACCAACGCTGTCAGCGCGGCCCGGCATGCCTTCGACGCGGCAAGTGACCTCGATGCGCTTGCCCGCGCCAAGACCGAGCAGCTGGGCGATCGCTCGCCCATCGCGCTCGCGCGCCAGGCACTCGGATCGCTGCCCAAAGCCGATCGCGCCGACGCAGGCAAACGGGTCAACGTGGCGCGCACCGCGGCGCAGCAGGCCTACGACGATCGGCTCGAGGTCCTGCGCGCCGAACGTGACGCCGCCGTGCTGATCGCCGAACGCATCGACGTGACGCTGCCCTCGACCCGTCAACCGGTCGGCGCGCGCCATCCCATCACGATCCTGGCCGAGCATGTCGCAGACACGTTCGTCGCGATGGGTTGGGAGCTCGCCGAGGGACCCGAGGTCGAGACAGAGCAGTTCAACTTCGACGCCCTCAACTTCCCGCCCGATCATCCTGCGCGCAGCGAGCAGGACACCTTCTACATCGCGCCCGACGGATCACGGCAGGTGCTGCGCACGCACACCTCACCGGTCCAGATCCGCGCCCTGCTGGAACGCGAGCTGCCGGTCTACATCATCTCGATCGGGCGCACGTTCCGCACCGACGAACTGGATTCCACCCACACCCCGGTCTTCCATCAGGTGGAGGGACTCGCCGTGGACAAAGGACTGACCATGGCCCACCTGCGCGGGACACTCGACGCGTTCGCCCGCTCGGAATTCGGACCGCAGGGCCGTACCCGATTCCGTCCGCACTTCTTCCCGTTCACCGAACCGTCGGCCGAGGTCGACATCTGGTTCGAGAACAAAAAGGGTGGCCCGGGCTGGGTCGAGTGGGGCGGCTGCGGCATGGTCAATCCGAATGTGTTGCGCGCCTGCGGTATCGATCCCGAGGTGTACTCCGGGTTCGCGTTCGGCATGGGGCTGGAGCGCACCCTGCAGTTCCGCAACGGCATCCCCGACATGCGCGACATGGTCGAGGGCGATGTCCGGTTTTCGCTGCCGTTCGGGGTAGGAGCCTGATGCGCCTGCCCTACAGCTGGCTCCGCGAAGTCGTTCAAGCCGGCGCTCCGGGCTGGGACGTGCCGCCGGAGGAACTCGAGCAGACCCTGATCCGGATCGGCCACGAGGTCGAAGAAGTCATCCCCGTCGGTCCCGTCACTGGCCCGTTGACCGTCGGCCGGGTTGCCGAGATCGAGGAGCTGACCGAGTTCAAGAAGCCGATCCGCGCCGTCAAGGTGGATGTCGACGAAGCCGAACTACGTGACATCGTCTGCGGAGCAACCAACTTCGCTGTCGGCGACCTCGTCGTCGTGGCGCTGCCGGGTTCGGTGCTGCCGGGCGATTTCGCCATCGCGACCCGCAAGACGTACGGCCGCATCAGTGACGGCATGATCTGTTCGACCGCGGAACTCAACCTCGGCACCGACCATTCCGGCATCCTGGTGCTGCCGCCTGGGACCGCGGAACCGGGCACGCCCGCCGCCGAACTGCTTGGCCTCGACGACATCGTGTTCAACCTGGCGATCACCCCGGACCGCGGCTACTGCCTTTCGGTACGCGGTATGGCGCGCGAGATCGCCAATGCCTATGACCTCGACTACGTCGATCCGGCCGACATCGGGCCGCTACCTGCCGACGGCGAGGCGCTGCCGGTGACGATCGATCCGGGCACCGGGGTCTTGCGCTTCGGACTGCGTCCGGTGACCGGCATCGATCCAAAAGCAGTGTCGCCGTGGTGGATGCAACGGCGGTTACTGCTGTCGGGTATCCGTGCCATTTCGCCGGCCGTCGACGTCACCAATTACGTGATGCTCGAGCTCG
Source organism: uncultured Actinomycetota bacterium (assembly GCA_963843135.1). GTDB lineage: Bacteria > Actinomycetota > Actinomycetes > Mycobacteriales > Mycobacteriaceae > Mycobacterium. The sequence continues at coordinate 51,608 of CAWJJA010000005.1, read as the reverse complement.
GGCATCCGATGCACGCACACGATCGCGGCCTGATCACCGGCGGCTTCAGGGTGCGCTTTGCCGAACCGGGCGAGACGGTCGTCACGCTCGACGACATCGAGCGCCGCCTCGATCCGGCCGACGTGCTCATCGTCGACGATGTCGCCACGGCGGCGATCGGTGGCGTGATGGGCGCGGGAACGACCGAGGTTCGCGACAGCACCACCGATGTGCTGCTCGAAGCCGCGGTCTGGGACCCGGCCGCCGTTTCGCGCACGCAGCGGCGCCTGCATCTGGCCAGCGAGGCGGGCCGCCGCTACGAACGCACCGTCGATCCGGCGATTTCGGTCGCCGCCCTGGATCGCTGCAGCACGCTGCTGGCCGAGATCTCCGGCGGCACCGTCGAACCCACGCTGACCGACTGGCGTGGCGAGCCGCCCCGCGATGATTGGTCGCCGGCGCCGGTCAGCATGGCGGTCGATCTGCCCGATCGCGTCGCCGGAGTCGACTACGCGGAGGGCACCACCGGCAAGCGCCTCACACAGATCGGCGCCGATGTCGTCGTGAACGACGGTCAGCTGACCGCGACGCCACCGAGCTGGCGCCCCGACCTTCGTCAGCCCGCGGATCTCGTCGAAGAAGTGTTGAGACTGGAGGGCCTCGAGATCATCCCGTCGGTGCTGCCGCTCGCGCCGCCCGGTCGCGGTCTGAGCGCGACGCAGAAGCGCAGGCGTGCGATAGGAAAGTCGCTGGCGCTGGGCGGCTACGTGGAGATCCTGCCCACCCCGTTCCTGCCCGCGGGCGTGTTCGAGCAATGGGGCCTGCCTGCAGACGATGCGCGGCGGTCCACCACGCAGGTGACCAATCCGTTGGAAGCCGACCGGCCGCAATTGGCCACGACGCTGCTGCCGGGGTTGTTGGAGGCGTTGGGGCGCAACGTGTCTCGCGGGGCCGTCGATACCGCCTTGTTCGCGATCGCCCAGGTCGTCGAGCCGACGACGGAAACCCGCGCCGTGGAACTCATCCCGACCGATCGTCGCCCCACCTCCGACGAGATCGCCACACTCGATGCATCGCTGCCGCATCAGCCAGAACACGTCGGCGCGGTGCTGGCCGGCCTGCGAGAGCCGGCAGGCCCGTGGGGTCGAGGCAGGCCCGTTCAGGCCGGCGATGCGTTCGAGGCGGTGCGTATCATCGGCCGCGCCGCCGGCGTCGAACTCACCCTGCGGCCCGCCCAGCACCTGCCGTGGCATCCGGGCCGTTGCGCCGAGGTCGTCGTCGGCGACACCGTCGTCGGATACGCCGGGCAACTTCATCCAGCCGTCGTCGAGCGGTCCGGTCTGCCCACGGGCACCTGCGCTGTCGAACTGAATCTCGACGCCATCCCGCTCACCGAATCGCTTCCCGCACCCGCGGTGTCGCCATTCCCGGCGGTGTTCCAGGACGTCGCCTTGATCGTCGGCGAGGACGTCGCCGCGCAAGACGTCGTCGACGCCGTCCGCGACGGTGCCGGTGACCTTCTGGAGGACGTGCGGTTGTTCGACGTCTACACCGGGCCGCAGATCGGCGAGGGCCGCAAATCCCTGGCGCTGGCACTGCGATTCCGGGCCACCGACCGCACACTCACCGAGGGCGAGGCCAGTGCCGCCCGAGATGCGGCGGTCCAGGCGGCGGCCGATCGCGTCGGAGCCGAGCAGCGTCGTTGACCACTTCATCCGAGCGGGGAATGGCGCCGGCCGACTGGCCCGCCATCCTCGCGGTGTTCGCGATGGTGATCGCCTTCACCTACACCGACGATCTGGTCGAATTTATCCTGGCGGTCACCGACATCGGCATAGACACAGGTCAATTGATGGTGGCCGGCCTGGACCTCTTGCTGGTCGCCGCTACCGCGCGCCTCAAATGGCGCATCGCGGCGCGCCGCGACGGCGGCGGTCAAGTGTCGTTGCGCGATTTCCTGTCCCAGTTGCTGCGCAGTTGGTGGTTGGTCGGCGCGACGCTCGTGGTCGTGCTGCACATGTTCGTGATCGGCCTGTCCGACAATCTCGGCCAGGGGGGTTGGCTTTGGACCAGCCTGCCTGTCTCGCTGTTGTTCGTGGTCGCGATGGGTCTGGTGCTCGTATCGACGCTCGACTCCGGCCCGACGTTCGGCGCTGGTGCATGGTCACGGAATGGCTGGATCCTTCCGTTGATCATCGGCACATTCGTCGTGCAGATTGCCTCGGCGCTCTGGTACCCGGCTATCTATGCCGTCAATTCATGCGACAACCAGATCTCCACCGACTTCTTCGCCCAGATGGTCCAGGTCATCCCGATGCTGCTGATCACACTCGGCATCGAGCTGAGTTTTGTCCGGCGGGCCGGGTCGGTCCGCGATCCCGGCCAGCGGGCCGCGCCGATCCTCACGGTGGTAATGCTCTGTGTTGCTGAAGCATTGGCCTTCTCGATGCTTGTCAAGGCCGATGCGACACACTGCAGTCTCGCGTCGGTCTGGCATGAGTACATCGCCTTCGTCGTTGCGGTCCAGGCGACCGCCATCGCGCTCGCAACCCTTGTCTGGTTGCTCTTGTCTGAATCGACGCAATAGGACGAACCGGTGTGAAGTGCCGGCCGGTGTATTCGGCCGCCGACCGCACGCTCACCGAGAACGAGGCGAGCGCCCTTCGGAGTCGGACGGCGGCACACCGTAGGTCCCATTGAGCTGGTCCTGAAACAGCGGCAGTCGAGGCGGTGCGAACGTCAGGAAGGCCAGCGCGATCGCTGGTGCCAACAGCAACGCCAGCCCGGTCGTGGTATCGAGATCGATGCGCCCGACCAGGACGTAACTCAGCAGTTGACCGGCCGCGACTGCGATTACAAAGATGATTCCGTCGGCGATGAGACGACCCTTGTTCGCCGGGTCCGGGGCCGCCCGGACGGTCAGGTAGAAGAGCCCAAACATCAGCGCAGCCGTGGCGAAGAAGCCCAGAGCGGTGGCCGACAGCAGGCTCGCAGGCGGGTCAAGGAAAATGAACGCCACCCAGACGTAGAGCATCAACGGCCAATAAGCCATTTTCAGGTGCTCCCACACACTCTCATTGACCGGCGTGAACACGGCGAACATCCGCCGCCGGCCCGACCAGCCATAGGCGAAGTGCAGAAATGTGCCTGCCAGAACGATGGCCGGAATACTGACCAGCGTCCAGGAGAGCAAGTTGGCATGCACTCTGCCAAGCGTAGAACGCCTTCCGATAATGAGTTTGCATCACATTGCATAACCATGCAGAATTGCCCACATGACTTCTGTGGCAGTGGCCGGCGCCAGCGGCTACGCAGGTGGAGAGATCCTGCGGCTGCTCCTGGGCCACCCCGCGTATGCCGACGGACGGTTGACGATCGGTGCGCTCACGGCGGCCGCCAGCGCGGGAACGTCGCTGGGTGAGCACCATCCTCACCTGCTGCCGCTGGCCAACCGGGCGCTGGAAGCCACCGATGCGGACACCTTGAAGGGCCACGACGTGGTGTTCCTGGCGCTTCCGCACGGTCATTCCGCCGCGCTGGCCGACGAGCTGGGCGCCGACACCGTCATCGTCGATTGCGGCGCCGACTTCCGCCTCACCGACGCGGGCGCGTGGGAGCGTTTCTACGGCTCGTCGCACGCAGGCAGCTGGCCGTACGGACTACCCGAACTTCCCGGTGCCCGCGAGCGCCTTCGCGGCGCCACCCGCATCGCAGTCCCCGGCTGCTATCCGACCGCAGCGCTGCTGGCGCTGTGGCCCGCGATCGCCGAAGAGCTCATCGAGCCCGCGGTCACCGTCGTCGCGGTCAGCGGCACGTCCGGTGCCGGTCGCGCCGCGAAGACCGACCTGCTCGGCTCGGAGGTCATCGGGTCGGCGCGGGCCTACAACGTCGGGGGCAAGCACCGGCATACCCCCGAAATCGCACAGGGGCTCAAGGCCGTCACCGACAAGGACGTCACCGTGTCGTTCACCCCGGTGCTCATTCCGACCTCTCGCGGCATCCTGGCCACTTGCACGGCCAGGACCACCGCGCCCCTGTCGCAGATCCGCGCGGCCTACGAGAAGGCTTATGACGGGGAACCTTTCATCTATCTGCTGCCCGAAGACCAGCTGCCCAAGACCGGCGCGGTGATCGGCAGCAACGCCGCGCAACTCGCGGTCGCCGTCGACGAGGAAGCCGCGACGTTCATCGGCATCGCCGCCATCGACAACCTCGTCAAGGGCACCGGCGGTGCGGCGGTGCAATCGATGAACCTCGCGCTGGGCTGGCCGGAGACCGAAGGGCTCTCGATCGTGGGGGTGGCACCGTGACCGAATCCCATGTCGCCGGCCAAGCGGCTCCGGCCACCGCTGACACCGCGCGGCTGATCCGCACCCAGGGTGTCACCGCGCCCGCCGGGTTCCGGGCCACCGGAATCGCCGCGGGCATCAAGGCTTCCGGCGCGCTCGACCTCGCGCTGGTCTTCAACGAGGGTCCCGACCATGCCGCCGCGGCCGTGTTCACCCGCAACAAGGTCAAGGCCGCGCCGGTGCTGTGGTCGCAGCAGGTGCTCACCACCGGGCGGCTGCGCGCGGTCGTACTCAACTCGGGCGGTGCCAACGCCTGCACCGGGCCGCAGGGCTTTCAGGACACCCACGCCACCGCCGAGGCCGTCGCCGCCGCACTGTCCGACTGGGGGACCGAGACCGGGGCGATCGAGGTCGCCGTTTGTTCGACCGGCCTCATCGGCGACCGACTGCCCATGGACACGGTGCTGGCAGGTGTCACCGAGATCGTCCACGAGATGGCGGGCGGGCTGACCGGTGGCGAAGAGGCGGCACGGGCCATCATGACCACCGATACCGTGCCGAAACAGGTTGCGCTGCACCATAGTGGCAACTGGACTATCGGCGGTATGGCCAAGGGTGCCGGAATGCTGGCGCCGTCGCTGGCGACGATGTTGTCCGTCATCACCACCGACGCGATCGCCAGTCCGGATGCTCTGCGCGCCGCGCTGAATCGCGCGACTGCGATGACATTCGACCGGCTCGATGTCGACGGCAGCTGTTCGACCAACGACACCGTATTGCTGCTGGCCTCCGGTGCCAGCGAGATCGCGCCGAGCCAAAGCGATCTCGAGGACGCTGTGCTGCGGGTCTGCGATGATCTATGCGCACAACTGCAGGCCGACGCCGAGGGTGTCACCAAACGCGTCATCGTCACCGTGACAGGCGCCGAGTCCGAACAGGACGCACTCACCGCCGCCCGTGTGGTGGCCCGCGACAGCCTCGTCAAGACCGCGTTGTTCGGATCCGACCCGAACTGGGGTCGCGTGCTGGCTGCCGTCGGGATGGCACCGGTGGAGTTGGAGCCCGACCGGATCAGCGTGTCGTTCAACGGTTCCGCGGTATGCGTCAACGGTGTCGGCACTCCGGGTGCCCGTGAGGTGGACCTGTCCGGCGAGGACATCGACGTCACCATCGACCTGGCGGTCGGTGCGTCAACGGCGTCGATTCGAACGACCGACCTGTCGCACGCCTACGTCGAAGAGAACTCGGCCTACAGTTCATGACACTCGCGACGCCGCTCAAGGCGCAGGTACTCGCCGCGGCCCTGCCGTGGCTCAAACAGCTGCACGGCAAGATCGTGGTGGTCAAGTACGGCGGCAACGCCATGACCGACGACACCCTCAAGGCAGCGTTCGCCGCCGACATGGTGTTCCTGCGCAACTGCGGCATCCATCCCGTCGTCGTCCACGGCGGCGGCCCGCAGATCAGTGCGATGCTCAAGAAGCTCGGTATCGCAGGCGATTTCAAGGGTGGCTTTCGCGTCACAACGCCCGAGGTGCTCGACGTCGCCCGGATGGTGCTGTTCGGACAGGTCGGCCGCGAACTGGTCAACCTGATCAATGCGCACGGCCCGTACGCCGTCGGAGTCACGGGCGAAGACGCGCATCTGTTCACCGCGGTGCGGCGCGACGTGACCGTCGACGGTGTGGCCACCGACATCGGACTGGTCGGTGACGTCGAGCGGGTCGATGCCGACTCGCTGCTCGATCTCATTGACGCGGGCCGTATTCCGGTGGTGTCGACCATCGCACCCGACGCCGACGGGGTGGTGCACAACATCAACGCCGACACCGCTGCGGCCGCGCTGGCGGAGGCGCTGGACGCCGAGAAACTGGTGATGCTCACGGATGTGGAGGGCCTGTACACCGACTGGCCCGATCGCGGTTCGCTGGTCAGTGAGATCGACGTCGCCGCACTGACTCAGCTGCTACCCAGGCTGGAGACGGGCATGGTGCCCAAGATCGAGGCCTGCCTGCGTGCGGTATCCGGAGGTGTGCCGAGCGCACACGTCATCGACGGGCGCGTCGAACACTGTGTGCTGGCCGAATTGTTCACCGACGAGGGGACAGGAACGAAGGTGGTGAGCGCATGAGCCTTGCGCAGCGCTGGGAAGCCGTGATGATGAACAACTACGGCACTCCGCCACTCGCACTGGTCAGTGGTGACGGCGCCGTGGTGACCGACCCCGACGGCAAGTCCTATCTCGACCTGGTCGGCGGTCTCGCGGTCAACATCCTGGGTCATGGCCATCCCGCAGTCATCGAGGCCGTCACCCGGCAGTTCAACACGCTCGGTCACACGTCGAACCTGTACGCCACCGAGCCCGGTATCGCGCTCGCCGAAGCGTTGGTCGGGCTGCTGGGTGTCGATGACGCGCGGGTGTTCTTCTGCAACTCCGGCGCCGAGGCCAACGAGGTCGCGTTCAAGATCACCAGGCTGACGGGTCGCACGAAAATCGTTGCGGCCCAGAATGCGTTCCACGGTCGCACCATGGGTGCGCTCGCCTTGACCGGCCAGCCGTCGAAGCAGGAGCCGTTCGCCCCGCTGCCCGGCGACGTCACGCACGTCCCGTACGGCGATGTCGAGGCGCTCAAAGCCGCGGTCGACGACAAGACCGCGGCGGTCTTCCTCGAGCCGATCATGGGCGAAGGCGGTGTCGTCGTACCGCCCGCCGGCTACCTGGTGGCGGCCAGGGAGATCACCGCCGAGTACGGCGCGCTGCTGGTGCTCGACGAGGTACAGACCGGAATGGGGCGCACCGGGGCCTTTTTCGCTCATCAGCACGACGGCATCACGCCCGACGTGGTGACCTTGGCGAAGGGGCTCGGTGGCGGGTTGCCGATCGGTGCGTGCATCGCGACCGGAGAGACGGCCGGCCTCCTGACTCCGGGCCTGCACGGCAGCACATTCGGCGGTAACCCGGTCTGCACGGCCGCGGCACTCGCGGTATTGCAGGTGCTCGCCGACGACGACCTCGTCGGCCGCGCCGGTGTGCTCGGCAAGACGCTGCACCACGGCATCGAGTCGCTGGGCCATCCGACGGTCGACCATGTCCGCGGTCGTGGGCTCATGTGCGGCGTCGTCCTCACCTCGGACGTGGCCAAGCCGGTCGAGGTCGCAGCAAGGGACGCCGGGTTTCTCGTCAACGCCCCCGCCCCCAACGTGATCCGGCTGGTCCCGCCGCTGATCCTCACCGATACCCAGGTCGACGACTTCCTCGGCGCACTGCCCAGTGTGCTCGATACGGGGGCCGGGTCATGACGAGACACTTCCTGCGCGACGATGACCTCACGCCCGAAGAACAGGCGGAGGTGCTTGCGCTTGCCGCGGAGCTGAAGAAGGCACCGTTCAGCCGCCGCCCTCTCGACGGTCCACGTGGTGTGGCCGTCATCTTCGACAAGAACTCCACCCGCACCCGGTTCTCCTTCGAGATCGGCATCGCCCAACTCGGTGGCCACGCGGTCGTGGTCGACGGTCGCAGCACCCAGCTCGGTCGCGACGAGACGCTCGAGGACACCGGTCGGGTCCTCTCACGCTACGTCGAGGCAATCGTGTGGCGGACATTCGAGCAAGACCGTTTGACCGCAATGGCTTCCGGCGCGACCGTGCCTGATCGTCAACGCGCTCTCCGACGAGTTCCACCCGTGCCAGGTGCTCGCCGACCTGCAGACGCTCGACGAGCGCGTGGGCACGTTGAACGGCTTGCGGCTGACGTACCTCGGCGACGGTGCCAACAACATGGCGCACTCGTTGATGTTGGGCGGAGTCACCGCAGGCATACATGTCACCGTCGCCGCTCCCGTCGGTTTCGAGCCCGACCCGCGATTTGTCGCCGCCGCGAAGGAACGGGCCGCCGACACGGGTGCCTCGGTGACCGTGACCACGGATGCGGACGCGGCCGCCGACGGCGCCGACGTCCTCGTCACCGACACCTGGACGTCGATGGGCCAGGAGAATGACGGCCTGGACCGGGTGGGGCCGTTCAAACCGTTCCAGGTCAACTCGGGGCTCCTCGAGCGGGCGCAGCCGAATGTGATCGTCCTGCACTGTCTTCCAGCGCACCGGGGCGAGGAGATCACCGATGACGTGATCGACGGACCGCATAGCGCGGCATGGGACGAGGCCGAGAATCGATTGCACGCCCAGAAGGCGCTGCTGGTGTGGTTGTTGGAGCGGTCATGACTTCAGCGGCGACACGAGCGGGACGGCAGGCACGCATCGTGTCGATCCTGTCGTCGCAATCGATTCACAGTCAGGGGGAGCTGGCGACGATGTTGGCCGACGAGGGCATCGATGTCACCCAGGCGACACTGTCGCGCGACCTTGAGGAGTTGGGCGCGGTCAAGTTGCGCGGCGCCGACGGGGGTGTCGGCGTGTACGTCGTCCCCGAAGACGGCAGCCCCGTGCGGGGGGTATCCGGTGGCACCGAACGGATGTCGCGGTTGCTGGCCGAGCTCCTGGTGTCCACCGACGCCAGCGGCAACCTCGCGGTGCTGCGTACGCCGCCGGGCGCCGCCCACTACCTCGCCAGCGCGATGGACCGCGCTGCGCTGCCGTACGTAGTCGGCACCGTGGCCGGCGACGACACCATCCTGGTGGTCGCGCGTGAGCCGATGACCGGTGTCGACCTGGCGGCGAAACTCGAAAGCATTCAACAGAAGGAGATCAGTTAATGTCCGAGCGCGTCATCCTGGCGTATTCCGGCGGTCTGGACACCTCGGTCGCGATCAGCTGGATCGGCAAGGAGACCGGACGTGAGGTCGTCGCGGTGGCCATCGATCTCGGCCAGGGCGGCGAGGACATGGAAGTCGTCCGGCAGCGCGCCATCGACTGCGGTGCGGTCGAGGCGGTCGTGGTCGACGCGAGGGACGAATTCGCCGACCAGTACTGCCTTCCCGCGATTCAGTCCAATGCGTTGTACATGGATCGCTATCCGCTGGTGTCGGCGCTGAGCCGGCCCTTGATCGTCAAGCACCTGGTGACCGCGGCGCGTGAGCACGGTGGCGGCATCGTCGCACACGGCTGCACCGGCAAGGGCAACGACCAGGTGCGTTTCGAGGTCGGATTCGCCTCGCTGGCACCGGATCTCGAGGTGCTCGCTCCGGTCCGTGACTATGCGTGGACCCGGGAGAAGGCGATCGCGTTCGCCGAGGAGAACGCGATCCCGATCAACGTCTCCAAGCGGTCGCCGTTCTCCATCGACCAGAACGTGTGGGGCCGTGCCGTGGAGACCGGCTTCCTCGAGCACCTGTGGAATGCGCCGACCAAGGATGTCTACGACTACACCGAGGATCCGACCGTCAACTGGAACACGCCCGACGAGGTCATCGTCGGATTCGAACGCGGCGTTCCGGTATCCATAGATGGACGCTCGACGTCCGTTTTACAGGCCATCGAGGAACTCAACCGCCGCGCCGGTGAACAGGGTGTCGGCAGGCTCGACGTCGTCGAGGACCGATTGGTCGGCATCAAGAGCCGTGAGATCTACGAAGCCCCTGGCGCGATGGTGCTCATCACCGCGCACACCGAACTCGAACACGTCACGCTGGAGCGAGAACTCGGCCGGTTCAAGCGCAACACCGACCAGAAATGGGGCGAGCTGGTGTACGACGGCCTCTGGTATTCGCCGCTCAAGGCGGCACTGGAGTCGTTTGTCGCCAAGACGCAGGAGCACGTATCCGGCGAGATCCGGATGGTGCTGCACGGCGGGCACATTGCGGTCAACGGCCGGCGCAGTGCGGAGTCGCTGTACGACTTCAATCTCGCGACCTACGACGAGGGTGACACGTTCGACCAGTCGTCGGCGAAGGGTTTCGTGCACGTGCACGGCCTGTCGTCGAAGATTTCCGCGCAACGGGACCTCGCCGGCCAGTGAGTACCAACGAGGGATCGCTGTGGGGTGGCCGGTTCGCCGACGGCCCGTCCGACGCTCTCGTCGCGCTGAGCAAGTCGACCCATTTCGACTGGGTGCTGGCGCCGTATGATGTCGCCGCCTCAAAGGCGCACGCACGTGTGCTTTTTCGGGCAGGGCTGCTCACCGACGCGCAGCGCGACGGCCTTCTGGTCGGGCTGGACAGCCTGGCCTCCGATGTCGCCGACGGCAGCTTTACGCCGCTGGTGACCGACGAGGACGTCCACGGTGCGCTCGAGCGCGGGCTGATCGACCGCGTTGGCGATGATCTCGGCGGGCGTCTGCGGGCCGGCCGCTCACGAAATGATCAGGTGGCCACCCAGTTTCGGATGTGGCTGCGCGACGCGATCAGGCGGGTCGCCGACGGAGCACTCGAGGTCGTGTCGGCATTGGCGACCCAGGCCGCGGCTCACCCGACCGCGATCATGCCCGGCAAGACGCATCTGCAGTCGGCGCAGCCGATCCTGCTGGCGCATCACCTGCTCGCGCACGCGCATCCGCTGCTCCGCGACGTCGACCGGTTGGTCGACTTCGACAAGCGAGCCGCGGTGTCACCCTACGGATCCGGCGCACTGGCCGGGTCGTCGCTCGGGCTCGACCCCGACGCGATCGCCGAGGAACTCGGTTTCCACGCTGCCGCCGACAACTCCGTCGACGCCACCGCATCGCGCGACTTCGCCGCCGAGGCGGCATTCGTGTTCTCGATGATCGGCGTCGATCTGTCGCGGTTGGCCGAGGACATCATTCTTTGGAGCACAACCGAGTTCGGCTATGTGACGCTGCACGACTCCTGGTCGACGGGAAGCTCGATCATGCCGCAGAAGAAGAATCCCGACATCGCGGAGCTGGCGCGAGGTAAGTCGGGCCGGCTGATCGGTAATCTGACCGGACTGCTGGCGACGCTGAAAGCGCAACCGCTGGCGTACAACCGGGATCTGCAGGAGGACAAGGAGCCGGTATTCGACTCCGTTCTCCAACTTGAGCTGCTGTTGCCCGCCATGGCGGGCCTGGTGGCGACGCTGCGGTTCGACGTCGACCGGATGGCCGAGTTGGCCCCGCTCGGCTACACCCTGGCCACCGATGTCGCCGAATGGCTGGTGCAGCGGGGTGTGCCGTTCCGGGTGGCGCACGAGGCCGCCGGTGCTGCGGTGCGCGCGGCAGAGGCCCGCGGTGTCGGTCTCGAGGATCTCGAGGATGCCGAGCTCGCGGGCATCCATCCGGAGCTGACGCCACAGGTGCGTGAGGTGCTCACGATCGACGGATCGGTGAACTCCCGGGACGGCAGGGGAGGCACCGCCCCGATTCAGGTCGCCAAACAGCTCGGTGTCGTGCGCGAGAGCGCTGACCGTCTCCGGCTGCGTCTGCGGCGATAGTCACTCCTCGGCGGCTGCCAGCCAGGCCTCTTCGAGGGAATCCTTCTGCGCCAGCAGGCCGTTCAGCTCGGCGTTCAACTCACCGACCCGCACGTGATCGGCGGCCGCCTCGGCCATCGATCCGTGCACCGCGGCGATCTGCTTGTCCAGCTTGTCCAACTGTCCTTCGATGCGCGCCATCTCCTTGCCTGCGCGCCGTTCCCGCGCCGACGCCGACTCGCCGCGCTGCGGTTCGGCCCGCGCCGGTTCGGGAGAAGCCGCGTCCGTCCGGTCGGCGAGGTACTGCTCGATGCCGCCCGGCAGCAGGTCGCACCGCCCGCCGCCGGTGAGCGCGTACGTGACATCGGAAACCCGCTCGAGAAAGTACCTGTCGTGCGTGACGACGATCAGCGTTCCCGGCCAGCCGTCGAGATAGTCCTCGATCACCGTCAGGGTGTCGATGTCCAGATCGTTGGTCGGCTCGTCGAGCAGCAGCACATTGGGTTCGTCGAGTAGCAGCCGCAGAAACTGGAATCGCCGTCGCTCGCCGCCTGACAAGTCCGCCAGTCGCGTCGGTCAACTTGTCTCCGGTGAAGCCGAAGTCCTTCGAGCAGGGTGTCCGACGGACTGACCTCCCGCCCACCTGCCAATTCCGTTATCCGACGGGCCGCTCTCGATCGGCATCGAGCACGCGCTCAGCGAGCGTCCATCTCTGACGAGCGCCTGGCTCAGGTAGCCGATCTTGAGCGTCTTTCCGCGCTTGAAGGTTCCCGACGCCGGTTGCAGTTCGCCGGCCAGCAGCTCGCAGCACCGCTCGTCTTGCCGGTGCCGTTGACGCCGACGAGTCCGATGCGTGCGCCAGGCCCGATCGACCAGTCGATACTGGTCGAGCATCGACCTTCTGGCCGGCCTCCAGGCGGACGCGATGTAGATCGAACACGTCCTTGCCCAGTCGTGTCGTCGCAAAACGTTGCAGCCCAAGGGAATCGCGGGGTCGTGGCTCGTTGGCGATCAGGTCGTTGGCGGCCTGGATCCGAAACTTGGGCTTCGACGTCCGCGCGGGCGGGCCGCGCCGAAGCCAGGCCAGTTCCTTGCGCATCAGATTCTGCCTGCGGGCCTCGCGTGCCGGCCGCCAGGCGCATCCGCTCAGCGCGGGCCAGCACGTAGGCCGCGTATCCGCCGTCATAGGCGTCGACGGCGCCGTCGTGCACCTCCCATGTCGTGGTGCACACCGCGTCGAGGAACCAGCGGTCGTGGCTGACGACCACGAGCGCCTTGGCGCGACGGGCGTGCAAGATGGCGCGGCCAGCCAACCGATCACCTCGACGTCGAGATGGTTCGTCGGCTCGTCGAGCACCAGCACGTCGTGGCCGGCGATCAGCACCGCCGCGAGCGCGACCCGTCGTCGCTCACCGCCGCACAGGCGCTCACCTCGCGGTCGAGTCGACACTTCGGTCAGCAGATTCGCGACGACGGCACCGGTGGCGGCCTCGGCGGCCCAGATGTGGTCGGGCACGTCCGCCGACGATGACGTCCCTGCACCGTGGCGTCCGCGGCGAAATCGTCGGCTCTGGCGCAGATATCCCACCGACAGTCCCGACGTGTGGGTCACCCGGCCGGAGTCGGGCTCGCGGGTTTCCGTCAGCACCTGCAGCAGGGTGGTCTTACCGTCGCCGTTGCGTCCGACGACACCGATCGCGTCGCCCTCGTCGACCCCGAGGCTGATGGCGTCGAGCAGCGTGCGGGTGCCGTACCCGACGCTCACGCGCTCCACATTGATCAGATTCGCCATCGACCGCCGATGATAGGTGGCCGGCGATCCGACATTGCGCCGCCGCCGATGGCTGGTGGTCCGCGGCAATCGCGGCGGTCGGCTCAGGGCGCTATGCCATGATCAAGGCAGCAATCTGGGGATGAGCAGCTAGGGGAGCGTGCGTCGGTGGACTTATCGGGACTGACCAGACCAGTGGGGCGGCTGGTGGCGACCGCACAGAACGGGCTGGAAGTGCTGCGCTACGGCGGCCTGGAAACCGGTGCCGTACCGTCGCCGTTCCAGCTCATCCAGAGCGTGCCGATGTACCGACTGCGGCGGTATTTCCCGCCTGACGCCAGGCCAGGGGCAAAACAGCCAGGACCGCCGGTGCTGATGGTGCATCCCATGATGATGTCGGCCGATATGTGGGACGTCACCCGTGACGAAGGTGCGGTCGGCATCCTGCACAAGGCCGGAATCGACCCGTGGGTCATCGACTTCGGTTCTCCGGACAAGGTCGAAGGCGGCATGGACCGCAACCTCGCCGACCACGTCGTCGCGCTGAGCGAGGCCATCGACACCGTCAAAGAGGTGACGGGCCGCGACGTCCATCTGACCGGCTATTCACAGGGCGGCATGTTCGCCTACCAGACCGCCGCCTACCGCAGGTCGAAGGATCTGGCGAGCATCGTCGCGTTCGGCTCACCGGTCGATACGCTCGCCGGCCTGCCGATGAACATGCCGGCCAGCATCGCGCCGGCGGCGGCGGACTTCATGGCGGACCACGTATTCAGCCGCGTGGACATTCCCGGCTGGCTGGCGCGCACCGGATTTCAGATGCTCGACCCGATCAAGACCGCGCAGTCCCGCATCGACTTCCTCCGCCAGTTGCACGACCGCGAGGCTTTGCTGCCCCGCGAGCAGCAACGCCGATTCCTTCAGTCCGAAGGCTGGATCGCCTGGTCGGGGCCTGCGATCGCCGAACTACTCAAACAGTTCATCGCACACAACCGCATGATGAGCGGCGGCTTCTCGATACACGGCGATCTGGTCACGCTGTCGGACATCGACTGCCCCGTGCTGGCCGTCATCGGTGAGGTCGACGACATCGGCCAGCCGGCCTCGGTCCGCGGGATCAAGCGCGCCGCACCGAGGGCGGATGTCTACGAATTCCTCATTCGCGCAGGACACTTCGGGCTGGTCGTCGGCTCCAAGGCGTCGACGCAGACGTGGCCTGCGGTCGCTCAGTGGGTCAAGTGGATCGACAGCACCGGGGAGATGCCCGAAGGTGTCACGCCGATGCCGCTGCAGCCCGAGGAGCGCAGCGAAAGCGGTGTCTCGTTGAGCTCACGACTGGCTCACGGCACCAACGCCGCAACCGAGATGGTGTTCAGCCTGGCCCGGTCGACGACCGATGCGCTGGTCGCGGCCAACAAGTCCGCGCGCGCAATAGTCGTCGAGACATACCGCACCCTGCCCCGTCTTGCCCGGCTCGGCCAGATCAACGACCACACCCGAATCTCGCTCGGCCGGCTCATGTCGGAACAGGCCCGCGCTCTCCCCAACGGCGAGGCCCTGCTGTTCGACGGTCGCGTCCACACCTACGAGGCGGTGGATCGTCGCGTCAACAACGTCGTCCGCGGCCTGATCGAGGTCGGGGTCCGGCAAGGTGCGCATGTCGGGGTGCTGATGGAGACCCGCCCCAGCGCGCTGGTCGCGATCGCCGCGCTGTCTCGCCTCGGCGCGGTGGCGGTGCTGATGCCGCCGGATGCCGACCTGGTGGCCGCCGCCCGGCTGGGCTCGGTATCCGACATCATCGCGGACCCGAGCAACCTCGAAGCGGCGCGCAAACTCGACATGCGGGTGCTGGTGCTCGGCGGCGGTGAGGCGCGCGACCTCGACATCCCCGAGCATGGCGAGGTCATCGACATGGAGAAGATCGACCCCGACATCGTCGATCTCCCCGGCTGGTACCGGCCCAACCCCGGACTCGCCCGCGACCTGGCATTCATCGGGTTCACCTCTATCGGTGGTCAGCTCGTCGCCCGGCAGATCACCAACTACCGCTGGGCATTGTCGGCGTTCGGCACCGCCTCGGCCGCCAACCTCGGGCGCGGCGACACGGTGTACTGCTTGACTCCGCTTCACCATCAATCAGGGCTGCTGGTCGCGCTCGGTGGCGCAGTGGTCGGTGGGTCCCGTATCGCGCTGTCCCGGGGCCTGCGCCCGGACCGGTTCCTCCAGGAGATCCGTCAGTACGGTGTCACCGTCGTCTCCTACACGTGGGCGATGCTGCGTGACGTCATCGACGACCCGTCGTTCTCACTGACAGGCAGCCACCCGGTGCGGCTGTTCATCGGCTCCGGCATGCCGACCGGCCTGTGGCAACGCGTCGTCGAGGTGTTCGAGCCCGCTCGCGTCGTCGAATTCTTCACGACGTCAGACGGGCAGGCTGTGCTGGCCAACGTGTCGGGGGTCAAGGTCGGCAGCAAGGGCAGGCCACTTCCCGGCAGCGGCGAGATCGCATTGGCCGCCTACGACCCCGAGGACGACCTGATCCTCGAGGACGAACGCGGATTCGTGCGTCGAGCAGAGGCCAATGAGGTCGGGGTCCTGCTCGCCCATCCGCGCGGGCCGGTCGACCCGACGGCGTCGGTCAAGCGCGGTGTCTTCGCGCCCGCGGACACCTGGGTGTCCAGCGAGTACCTCTTCCGACGCGACGACGACGGCGACTACTGGCTCGTGGACAACCGCAGTGGGCTCATCCACTCGCCGAGCGGTGTCGTCTACGCCTCGACCGTCAACGACGCCGTCAGCCGTCTCGACGCGGTGGATCTCGCCGTCACCTACGGGGTCGATTCCGACGGCCGGCATCTCGCCGTGACGGCGCTCGCGCTGCGACCGGGCGGCACCATTGCGTCCGCGGACCTGTCCGAAGCGCTCGCCGATCTGGCGGTCGGCGGCCCGCCGGACATCGTGCACGTGGTGACCGAGATGACCCTCAGCGCGTCGTTTCGGCCACTGATCAGCCCGCTCCGAGATGCCGGGATCCCCAAACCGTCCCGTAACGCCTGGTACCTGGATCGCGATACGAACCGGTACAAGCGATTGACCGTTGCGATACGCACCGAGATCGCTGGTGGGTGACTGTCGCGACCGCGCCGTGCGGTCGTCACGCTGTTAGGCTCCCGCTGGCGGCAAGGTCGCCGTCGGGTCGGGCAATCAGGCAATCAGTGGTCTATCGCGTTGGAGGGTTGATGACATCGCAGACCGGTAAAGCTCGCGTCGACTGGCGTCGCGCCATCGTCGGCGCAGTGCTCGCGGTCGGCCTCATGTCCGGATTCGGCACATCGACGGCGTTCGCCCAGCCTGATTCGACGGCGAATGACACCCGTGCGCCGGGGGAGCCCTGCACGGGTGAGGACTGCGCGAAGCCCGTGGCCGGCGAGCCTGACACCCGTGCGCCGGGGGAGCCATGCACGGGAGAAGATTGCGCGAAGCCCGTGGCGGGGGAAGCTCCGAGCGAAATCCCAGCGAACATGACCGCCGACCAGGCGCTGACGATCATCTACAACGAGTACTCCCTAGGCGATGGCGGCGGCCAGCTGTCGACGCTGATCGATGACGTGATGAAGCTGCGGGCTCAGGGGTTCAAGGCGTCGAATGCGAACAAGGCCGCAATCCAAGATGCTCTCGAACACCGGCCCAACCAGGCTCCGCTCATCGAGGCGTTGAAGGCGACGCTGCAATACCAGCGCAAGCTGCAGGCGCAACAGCAGATGGCCGCTCAGCAGCAACAACAGTCCGGCGGCAACGTGCCGGTCATCCCCGGCAGCTGACGCGCTGCTGTGCTCGACGAAAAGCTTCTTGCCATTCTCGTCTGCCCGGAGGACCGAGGCCCGCTTCTCCTGGTGGGCAACGAGTTTCTGTACAACCCGCGGCTGCGGCGTGCGTATCGCATCGAGGACGGGGTTCCGGTTCTGCTGATCGACGAGGCCGTCATCGTGACCGATGATTCCGAACACGCCAGGCTGCTCGGGCGGGCGTCAGGCGAATCCGGGTAGCTCGCCGGTGAGGTAGCGCTGCAGGTTCGGGGCGATGGTCTCGGCGATCTGCTCGACCGGCAGCGATTTGAACGGGTCGAGCTCGAGGATGTAGCGCGCTATGACCACGCCGACCAGCTGCGACGCGACGAATTGCACGCGGATAGGTCCACTTCCCGGCGGATCGTCCACGCGCGAGCCGACCTCCTTCGCGATGACCTCCTGCAGGAACGAGCGAATGAGCGAGGGGTCATTGCCTGCCAGGATCGATCGCAGGGTGGCGATGAATCCCTTACCCATCTCGGAGTCCCACAGCGGCAACAGAAGCGACGGAAGCGTGTAGCCGATCTCCTCGACGGGGATCTGCTGCAACGGACCGATGACCTGCATCGGGTCGATCGGGATGTGAATCGCGGCGGCGAACAGCTGCGTCTTGGTGCCGTAGTAGTGGTGTACCAATGCGGGATCCACGTCGGCGCCTGCCGCGATCGCGCGGATCGAAGTCTTGTCAATCCCATTGCGGGCGAACAACTCCCGCGCACTTGCCAGGATGCGTTCGCGAGTGTCAGACGTCCCGGGCGGTCGCCCGGGACGTTTCCGTTCCGTGTTGGTGGTCAATGCCCTACGGTGTCCTTCGTCGTAGCGTCGCTGCGGCCAGGCACAGCGCCACGATCGCGAAACCGATGACCACGGCGATGTCCCGCACCGCGATGAACGTCGGTTCGGCGTACGCACCGACCTGTCGCAGCGCCTCCAGAGCGTAGCTGGCGGGCATCACATTGCTGATCCACTGCAGCCAAACGGGGAGCACCTCGCGCGGCACGATGATTCCGCACAGCAGCAGCTGGGGGACGATCACCACTGGCATGAACTGCACCGCTTGAAACTCCGTGCGGGCGAACGCACTACACAGCAGGCCCAATCCCACCCCGAGCACCGCGTTGATGATCGCGATGGTGAAAACCAGGATGGGGCTGCCCGCGGTGTACAGGCCGAGGAACCAGAACGACACGATGCATGCCAGCGTCGCCTGCGCCGCGGCGGCGATCGAGAACGCGGTGCCGTAGGCGGCGAGCAGGTCCAGGCGGCGTAGGGGAGTCGTCAGAATCCGTTCCAACGTGCCCGAGACCCGTTCCCGCTGCATCGTGATCGACGTGATCAGGAACATCACGATGAGCGGGAACACGCCCAGCATGATCAGGCATGCGTTGTTGAACGGCGACGGTGCGCCAGGGCGGTGCGGTGCGTTCTGGAACATGAAGTACATCAGCGTGATGATGAGGCTCGGTACGACGAGGATCATCGCGACGCTGCGGTGGTCGGCCGCGAGCTGGCGCAGGATTCGCGTGGTGGTGGCGAGGTACGCCTGCGGGCTCAGCCGGCTTCGAGTTGTGCGGCTGCGGTGCTGTGCCGGATGACGGACAGAAACGCCTCCTCCAGTGACTGACATCCCGTGTCCTCCCGTAATTTCGTGGGTGTGGTGTGCGCGAGGAGATGACCCTCGCGCATCAGCAGCAGGTCGCCGCAGTGCTCGGCTTCGTCCATGACATGGCTGGATACGATCAGCGTCGTGCCCTGCGCGGCGAGTTGGCGGAACCGGTCCCAAAGGTCGACTCGCAGCACGGGGTCCAGCCCTACGGTGGGCTCGTCGAGCACCAGCAGGTCGGGGTGTGACACCAGCGCACATGCCAGCGATGCGCGGGTGCGTTGGCCGCCGGAAAGATTGCCGCACAACGCAGTTCGGTGATCATCGAGGCCGACGGTGGCGATCGCGTCGTCGGCGTCCGTGGCGTCTGTGCCGGTCAATGCCGCGAAGTACCGGACGTTGTCGATGACCCTCAGGTCGTCATAGATCGTCGGATTCTGCGTGACGTACCCGACCCGGTGCCGCAGCTCGGCCGAACCGGCCGGGCGCCCCAGCACCGTCACGGTGCCGTCCGCGATGATCTGCGTGCCGA
The DNA here is from genome assembly GCA_963843135.1 of uncultured Actinomycetota bacterium. Taxonomy (GTDB): domain Bacteria; phylum Actinomycetota; class Actinomycetes; order Mycobacteriales; family Mycobacteriaceae; genus Mycobacterium. The sequence goes on along the minus strand of CAWJJA010000005.1, from coordinate 32,284 downwards.
CGATGCTGCGCATCAGTGTGGTCTTGCCGCACCCTGACGGGCCGAGCAGTCCGGTGATGGTGCCTCGTGAAATCTGGACGGAAACGTCGTCGAGTGCTACGCGGCTCACCGCGGACAACCCGCAGGTTCCGGACGTCGACCGCGACGTCGGCACGTCGCCGCGTGTAATTCATCACCCGATGAACTCATCATGTGATGAATAATGCTCGGCGCAGGGTGGGCGTGTCAAGGCCTGCCAGGCAGAATCGCTGCGGTGAGTACGCGCCGGTTGTCCGTGGATCCGCTACAGCGCCGCGCAGCGACTGCTGGGCGCGGTTCTGGTCGGGCGCGACGTGAGCGCGATGATCGTCGAGGTCGAGGCCTATGGCGGTCCGGACGGACGGCCCGTGGCCCGATGCGGCATCCCATTCGTATCGCGGTATCGGAGGGCGCAACGCGGTGATGTTCGGTCCGCTCCGGGCGGCTCTACACCTATCGCAGCCACGGCATACACGTCTGCGCGAACGTCGTGTGCGCGACCGACGATGTTGCGGGCGCGGTGCTGCTGCGGGCAGCGGCCATCGAGTCCGGGGCAGAAGTCGCCCAAGGTCGCCGCGGCGATTCGGTACGCCCGGCGGCGCTCGCGCGGGGACCCGGCAACCTGTGCTCGGCCTTGGGAATCACCATGGACGACAACGGCATTGATCTGTTCGACGCGAAGAGTCCGATCCGTGTCGTGCTCGGGCGAGAAGCACGACGGTGTGTCCGGCCCCCGCGTCGGTGTCAGCAAGGCGGCCGATCGGCCTTGGCGATTGTGGCTGGCGGGACGTCCAGAGGTGTCGCTCTATCGCCGCAGCCCGCGGGCACCGGCTCCCGGCGAAAGCGACTAGTGCGAGAAGATCGGTGCTCGTGACTTCTACGGGCGCTTCCATCCTCGATGAGCTGGAGTGGCGCGGACTGATCGCGCAGTCCACCGACCGGGACGCACTGGCAGCGGCATTGGCCGCAGGACCCATCACGGTCTATTCGGGTTTCGACCCGACGGCGCCGAGCCTGCACGCGGGCCACCTCATCCCGCTGCTGACGCTGCGTCGATTTCAGCAGGCCGGCCACCGCCCGATCGTGCTGGCCGGGGGAGCGACGGGCATGATCGGCGATCCGCGCGACGTCGGCGAGCGCACGCTGAACAACGCCGACACGGTCGCCGAGTGGGCCGATCGGATCCGCGGCCAGCTCGAGCGTTTCGTCGAATTCGACGACTCGCCGACCGGCGCGGTAGTGGAGAACAACCTGACCTGGACCGCGCAGATGCCCGCAATCGAGTTCCTTCGCGATGTCGGCAAGCACTTCTCGGTCAACGTGATGCTCGACCGCGACACCGTGCGGCGCCGTCTCGAGGGCGAGGGCATCTCCTACACCGAATTCAGCTACATGCTGCTGCAGGCCAACGATTTCGTGGAGCTTCACCAGCGCTACGGATGCGGCTTGCAGATCGGCGGGTCCGATCAGTGGGGCAACATCATCGCCGGAGTCCGGCTGGTCCGACAGAAGGCGGGTGCGACCGTGCACGCGCTGACGACCCCGCTGGTCACCGATTCGGAAGGCCAGAAGTTCGGCAAGTCGACCGGCGGCGGGAGCCTCTGGCTCGACCCGGATATGACGAGTCCGTACGCCTGGTACCAGTACTTCGTGAATACCGCCGACGCCGACGTGGTCCGCTATCTGCGATGGTTCACGTTCCTGGCGCCGGACGAACTGGCTGAGCTGGAGGAAGCGACGGCGGAGCGTCCCGCACGAACGCGCAGGTCAGCGCCGGCTGGCGCGGGAACTCACGAATCTGGTTCACGGGGAGGCGGCGACGGAGTCCGTCGAGCACGCCAGCGCAGGCCCTGTTCGGCCGCGGCGAACTCTCGCAGCTGGATGAGCCGACGTTGGCCGCGGCGCTGCGCGAGGCGTCGGTCGCCGAGCTCGACGCCCGGCGCGCCCGATGCGATCACCGACCTGTTGGTCGCCAGCGGGTCTGTCGGCGAGCAAGGGTGCGGCGCGCCGCACGATCGGCGAGGGCGGGCGCGTACGTCAACAACGTCCGCATCGAAAGCGAAGAGTGGGCGCCGCAGCCGTCGGACTTCCTGCACGGCCGCTGGCTGGTGCTGCGCCGGGGCAAGCGGAATATCGCCGGGGTCGAACGCGTTGGATGACGCGTCGGTGTCTTACGTCACCGTGGTGATTGGACTCTGAGGTCGGGAACAAACTCCGCGATCGATGCGTTGAGCATCTTGTCGGAGTCGACGCACCCTCGGTGCGCACGATAGTTAGCGAGTCGAAAGACACGCCCCATCAGGCCATTTGACTCCAAGTTTTCCTTCACGTAACTTATCGGATTCGCTCGCGACGCGGGCCTAGCCCGCAGAGCGCGACGGCGTCCCAGAGGGAAACTCCACTTCGGTGGGTTCCTGACCGTCCGCACTACGAGCATCGCGGCTTATTGCCGCGGGCTAGTTGCGCGGCCGGGCGGGTGTGTTGTTTGAGAACTCAATAGTGTGTTTGGTGGTTTTTGTTTGTTGTTGTTTTTGTTCAGCCTCTTTTTCCCGTTTAGGGGTGGATGTTTTTTGATGCCAGTTTTTGGTGTCTTGATGTTTCAGATTGTTCTGAATGTGAATTCACTTGCCCTGTTTTGGGTGGGGTTGTTTTTGTTTGGAGAGTTTGATTCTGGCTCAGGACGAACGCTGGCGGCGTGCTTAACACATGCAAGTCGAACGGAAAGGCCCTTCGGGGTACTCGAGTGGCGAACGGGTGAGTAACACGTGGGTGATCTGCCCTGCACTTTGGGATAAGCCTGGGAAACTGGGTCTAATACCGGATATGACCTCATGGCCTGCATGGTCTGTGGGGGAAAGCTTTTGCGGTGTGGGATGGGCCCGCGGCCTATCAGCTTGTTGGTGAGGTTATGGCCACCAAGGCGACGACGGGTAGCCGGCCTGAGAGGGTGTCCGGCCACACTGGGACTGAGATACGGCCCAGACTCCTACGGGAGGCAGCAGTGGGGAATATTGCACAATGGGCGCAAGCCTGATGCAGCGACGCCGCGTGAGGGATGACGGCCTTCGGGTTGTAAACCTCTTTCAGTAGGGACGAAGCGCAAGTGACGGTACCTACAGAAGAAGCACCGGCCAACTACGTGCCAGCAGCCGCGGTAATACGTAGGGTCCGAGCGTTGTCCGGAATTACTGGGCGTAAAGAGCTCGTAGGTGGTTTGTCGCGTTGTTCGTGAAAACTCACAGCTCAACTGTGGGCGTGCGGGCGATACGGGCAGACTTGAGTACTGCAGGGGAGACTGGAATTCCTGGTGTAGCGGTGGAATGCGCAGATATCAGGAGGAACACCGGTGGCGAAGGCGGGTCTCTGGGCAGTAACTGACGCTGAGGAGCGAAAGCGTGGGGAGCGAACAGGATTAGATACCCTGGTAGTCCACGCCGTAAACGGTGGGTACTAGGTGTGGGTTTCCTTCCTTGGGATCCGTGCCGTAGCTAACGCATTAAGTACCCCGCCTGGGGAGTACGGCCGCAAGGCTAAAACTCAAAGAAATTGACGGGGGCCCGCACAAGCGGCGGAGCATGTGGATTAATTCGATGCAACGCGAAGAACCTTACCTGGGTTTGACATGCACAGGACGTGCCTAGAGATAGGTATTCCCTTGTGGCCTGTGTGCAGGTGGTGCATGGCTGTCGTCAGCTCGTGTCGTGAGATGTTGGGTTAAGTCCCGCAACGAGCGCAACCCTTGTCTCATGTTGCCAGCGCGTAATGGCGGGGACTCGTGAGAGACTGCCGGGGTCAACTCGGAGGAAGGTGGGGATGACGTCAAGTCATCATGCCCCTTATGTCCAGGGCTTCACACATGCTACAATGGCCGGTACAAAGGGCTGCGATGCCGTGAGGTGGAGCGAATCCTTTCAAAGCCGGTCTCAGTTCGGATCGGGGTCTGCAACTCGACCCCGTGAAGTCGGAGTCGCTAGTAATCGCAGATCAGCAACGCTGCGGTGAATACGTTCCCGGGCCTTGTACACACCGCCCGTCACGTCATGAAAGTCGGTAACACCCGAAGCCGGTGGCCTAACCCCTTGTGGGAGGGAGCCGTCGAAGGTGGGATCGGCGATTGGGACGAAGTCGTAACAAGGTAGCCGTACCGGAAGGTGCGGCTGGATCACCTCCTTTCTAAGGAGCACCACGAGACCTGGTCCCGCCCACATTGTGTGGGGGTTCGGTGACCTGGGCGAATCGTGAGATGGCCTTCACCTGTAGTGGGTGGGGGTCTGGTGCACAACAAACGTTGTCGCAATGGGTCGGGGTAATCGGACCGGCGGTGATGAATTGCATCAGACACACTATTGGGCTTTGAGACAACAGGCCCGCTATCTCTTCGTCCCGATCGTGGGAAACCGGAGGTAGGTTGCGGTCCCGCTTAGGTGGTGGGGTCGCGTCCCGGATACGGTTCGGGGTTGGTGGTTGTCGCCTCACTTTGGTGGTGGGGTGTGGTGTTTGATTTGTGGATAGTGGTTGCGAGCATCTCGCATGCAAGTGGTGCCGGCCCCTTTTGGGGGTTGGTGGTGTTTGTGTGTGGTGATAATGCAATTTTTGATTCTTCCGAGAATTATTTAACTGTTTTGTGTTGTAAGTGTTTAAGGGCGCATGGTGGATGCCTTGGCACTGGGAGCCGATGAAGGACGTGGGAGGCTGCGTTATGCCTCGGGGAGCTGTCAACCGAGCGTGGATCCGAGGATGTCCGAATGGGGAAACCCGGCACGAGTGATGTCGTGTCACCCACTACTGAATACATAGGTAGTGGGGGGGAACGCGGGGAAGTGAAACATCTCAGTACCCGTAGGAAGAGAAAACAAGTGTGATTCCGTGAGTAGTGGCGAGCGAAAGCGGAGGATGGCTAAACCGTGTGCATGTGATACCCGGCGGGGGTTGTGTGTGCGGTGTTGTGGGGCGTTTCTTCTCTGGTCCGCCGGCCGGGAGCGAAAGTGATAAACCGTGGTGTTAGGTGAAGTGGTCTGGGATGGCCTGCCGTAGAGGGTGAGAGCCCCGTAACCGAAAACATTGTGGCTTTCGTGGAACTGTCCCCGAGTAGCAGCGGGCCCGTGGAATCTGCTGTGAATCTGCCGGGACCACCCGGTAAGCCTGAATACTTCCCAGTGACCGATAGCGGATTAGTACCGTGAGGGAATGGTGAAAAGTACCCCGGGAGGGGAGTGAAAGAGTACCTGAAACCGTGTGCCTACAATCCGTCAGAGCCCTCGCTTTGTGTGTGGGGTGATGGCGTGCCTTTTGAAGAATGAGCCTGCGAGTCAGGGACATGTCGCGAGGTTAACCCGGGTGGGGTAGCCGCAGCGAAAGCGAGTCTGAATAGGGCGTATCCAATTCATAGGAATTGGTGTAGTGGTGTGTTCTGGACCCGAAGCGGAGTGATCTACCCATGGCCAGGGTGAAGCAGCAGTAAGATGTTGTGGAGGCCCGAACCCACTTAGGTTGAAGACTGAGGGGATGAGTTGTGGGTAGGGGTGAAAGGCCAATCAAACTCCGTGATAGCTGGTTCTCCCCGAAATGCATTTAGGTGCAGCGTCACATTTTTCTTGTTGGAGGTAGAGCTACTGGATGGCCGATGGGCCCTACTAGGTTACTGACGTCAGCCAAACTCCGAATGCCGACAAGACAGAGAGTGTGGCAGTGAGACGGCGGGGGATAAGCTCCGTGCGTCGAGAGGGAAACAGCCCAGATCGCCGGCTAAGGCCCCTAAGCGTGTGCTAAGTGGAAAAGGATGTGCAGTCGCGAAGACAACCAGGAGGTTGGCTTAGAAGCAGCCACCCTTGAAAGAGTGCGTAATAGCTCACTGGTCAAGTGATTGTGCGCCGATAATGTAGCGGGGCTCAAGCACACCGCCGAAGCCGCGGCAACGACCACCCCTTTCGGGGGTGACGTTGGGTAGGGGAGCGTCCTGCATCCGGTGAAGCCGCAGAGTGATCTAGTGGTGGAGGGTGTGGGAGTGAGAATGCAGGCATGAGTAGCGATAAGGCAAGTGAGAACCTTGCCCGCCGAAAGACCAAGGGTTCCTGGGCCAGGCCAGTCCGCCCAGGGTGAGTCGGGACCTAAGGCGAGGCCGACAGGCGTAGTCGATGGACAACGGGTTGATATTCCCGTACCCGTGTATCAGCGTCCCTGATGAATCCACTCTGCTAACCACCCAAATGGCAGACCACCGATCCCTTCGGGGTGAGAGGGTCTACCGGCTGCGTGGGACCCGGGTGGGTAGTAGTCAAGCGATGGGGTGACGCAGGAAGGTAGCCGTACCAGTCAGTGGTAATACTGGGGCAAACCTGTAGGACGAACGATAGGCAAATCCGTCGTTCACATGTCCTGAGAGGTGATGCATAGCCGAGTGAGGCGAATTCGGTGATCCTATGCTGTCGAGAAAAGCCTCTAGCGAGCAGATACACGGCCCGTACCCCAAACCAACACAGGTGGTCAGGTAGAGAATACCAAGGCGTACGAGTGAACTATGGTTAAGGAACTCGGCAAAATGCCCCCGTAACTTCGGGAGAAGGGGGACCCCCTACTGTCATGGCACTTGCGGCCGGCAGCGGTGGGGGGTGGCACAAACCAGTGAGAAGCGACTGTTTACTAAAAACACAGGTCCGTGCGAAGTCGCAAGACGATGTATACGGACTGACGCCTGCCCGGTGCTGGAAGGTTAAGAGGACCCGTTAACCCCTTCGGGGGTGAAGCGGAGAATTTAAGCCCCAGTAAACGGCGGTGGTAACTATAACCATCCTAAGGTAGCGAAATTCCTTGTCGGGTAAGTTCCGACCTGCACGAATGGCGTAACGACTTCTCAGCTGTCTCAACCATAGACTCGGCGAAATTGCATTACGAGTAAAGATGCTCGTTACGCGCGGCAGGACGAAAAGACCCCGGGACCTTCACTACAACTTGGTATTGGTGCTCGATACGGTTTGTGTAGGATAGGTGGGAGACTGTGAAACACACACGCCAGTGTGTGTGGAGTCGTTGTTGAAATACCACTCTGATCGTATTGGGCCTCTAACCTCGAACCGTATATCCGGTTCAGGGACAGTGCCTGGCGGGTAGTTTAACTGGGGCGGTTGCCTCCTAAAAAGTAACGGAGGCGCCCAAAGGTTCCCTCAACCTGGACGGCAATCAGGTGTTGAGTGTAAGTGCACAAGGGAGCTTGACTGCGAGACCTACACGTCAAGCAGGGACGAAAGTCGGGACTAGTGATCCGGCACCCCCGAGTGGAAGGGGTGTCGCTCAACGGATAAAAGGTACCCCGGGGATAACAGGCTGATCTTCCCCAAGAGTCCATATCGACGGGATGGTTTGGCACCTCGATGTCGGCTCGTCGCATCCTGGGGCTGGAGCAGGTCCCAAGGGTTGGGCTGTTCGCCCATTAAAGCGGCACGCGAGCTGGGTTTAGAACGTCGTGAGACAGTTCGGTCTCTATCCGCCGCGCGCGTCAGAAGCTTGAGGAAACCTGTCCCTAGTACGAGAGGACCGGGACGGACGAACCTCTGGTCCACCAGTTGTCCCACCAGGGGCACCGCTGGATAGCCACGTTCGGACAGGATAACCGCTGAAAGCATCTAAGCGGGAAACCCCCTCCAAGACCAGGCTTCTCACCCATCAAGTGGGATAAGGCCCCCCGCAGACCACGGGATCAATAGACCAGACCTACACACACCGCAAGGTGTTCAGGGAACTGGCACTAACCGGCCGAAAACTTACACACAACTCGCAACCACACACATCCACGAACGCATCACAACCACTCGCACCCCACCACCAAATAACACTCCCCCACACACACAGTGGGGCACTCAAAAAAGAGTGAATAAAGTTACGGCGGTCAATAGCGGCAGGGAAACGCCCGGACCCATCCCGAACCCGGAAGCTAAGCCTGCCAGCGCCGATGATACTACCCAACACGGGTGGAAAAGTAGGACACCGCCGAACACAAATTAGGATCACCCCCCACAATTGCGTGGGGGGTGATTCTATTTGCGCCGACGAATTCATGATTTCGAATTCTCAATTGTGCGTATGCGTGGTATCCTAGGGTAGAAAGGCATACGTGGTCCAGGACGGAAACGGCGACAACCGCGGGCGCGGCCCGCCGGCGCATCGCCGCCGCGCGCATCGGGTCCCGACCGGGCCCGCCGCGCCCAGCCGCGATCCGACGACGAGCACGTCAGCAGCCGACGGCCCGCCGCATCCCCGCCGACATCGAAGCCAAGCAGTTGGCGCCCGAAATCCGCGGCGAACTCACGACTTTGGATCGAGCCACCGCCGACACGGTGGCGCGGCACCTGGTGGCCGCCGGCCTGCTGCTCGACGAGGATCCCGAAGCCGCGCTGGCGCACGCTCGCGCGGCACGCGCCCGCTCCGGCCGCATCGCTGCGGTCCGCGAAGCCGTCGGCATCGCGGCCTACCACTCCGGCGACTGGGCTCAGGCGCTGGCCGAACTGCGCGCCGCCCGCCGAATGGGCAGCAAGTCGGCGCTGCTTCCGCTGATCGCCGACTGTGAACGCGGCGTCGGACGTCCGGAACGGGCGATCGAGCTGGCCCGCAGCCCCGAAGCCGCCGAGCTCACCGGCGACGACGCCGACGAGATGCGCATCGTCGCCGCCGGCGCCCGCGTCAGACCTCGGTCAGCATGAGCAGGCCATCGCGATTCTGTCGACGCCGCAACTGGACCCGACGCGAACCGGGCCAGACCGCCGCGCGACTCTTCTACGTCTACGCCGAGACACTGCTGGCGCTGGGGCGCAACGAGGAGGCGCTGCAGTGGTTCATCAACGCCGCCGCCGCGGATGTCGAGGGACTGTCACCGACGCCGAAGACCGGATCACGGAGCTGACCTGACGTGAGCACTCTTGTGCAGGAACATGATTGCCTGCTGCTCGACCTCGACGGCACCGTGTTCCGTGGCCACGAAGCCACCGAAGGCGCGGTCGAAACGCTCTCGACCGTCCGACTCTCGCACGCTCTACGTCACCAACAACGCCTCGCGCAGCCCGGCCGAGGTCGCCCAGCATCTGCTCGAGCTGGGTTTCGCGGCCGAACCCGACGACGTCGTCACCAGTGCGCAAAGCGCGGCCCACCTGCTGGCGGCCCAATTGCGGCCCGGCGCAGCGGTTCTCATCGTCGGCACCGACGCGCTGGCGGCCGAGGTCCGCGGGGTCGGACTCGAACCGGTGCGGCAGTGGTCCGACGGGCCGGTCGCGGTCGTGCAGGGCCACTCCCCGCAGACCGGCTGGTCCGACCTTGCCGAAGCGGCGCTGGCCATCCGCAACGGTGCGCTCTGGGTCGCCGCCAACGTCGACCTGACGTTGCCGTCCGAGCGAGGCCTGCTGCCCGGGAACGGGTCGATGGTCGCGGCGCTGCGCGCGGCGACCAACCAGGAACCGCAGGTCGCAGGCAAGCCCCAGCCGACGCTGCTGAACGACGCCCTGGCCCGCGGCACGTTCCAGACGCCGCTGGTCGTCGGCGACCGACTCGACACCGACATCGCCGGCGCGAACGCCGCCGGACTGCCGAGTCTGATGGTGCTGACCGGCGTCAGCACGGCGGAGGACATGATCCGGGCGGCGGCCTCGTGAGCGGCCCGACTTACCTCGCCGCGGACCTACGCTCGCTGTACGCCCGCGCCGACATCCTTCGCGTCGGGCCGCATCCCGGCCTGGCGCGTCGACATCGGCTCGTCCGACGGTGACCGTCCACGCCACCGGCAGGGATCCGGGCGACCCGCTCTCGGTCGTCCGCGCGATCGCCAGCGCGGTCTGGGATGCGGACCTCGACGGCCGCGCATTTGCCATCTCGGCGGGCGACGACACCGCGCGACAGGCCATGGAGCGCTGGTCCGTGCTCACCCGCCTGAATCGGCTAGCGTGAACATCGACATGAGTACCGACCCGGACCAGATACGCGCCCAGATCGCAGAGTTGCTGGCAGATCTGCCCGACCCCGCGCAGGAGGGCTCCGGCTTCAATGAGCTCGCCGACTCCGAGATCGATGCCCTCGCCGCGCGGCTCGAGGAGGCGCACGAGCTGCTGGTTCGAGCGCTCGAATCGGTCGAGAAGGGCTGACCGCTCGTGGCGCGGCGGGCGCGTGTTGACGCCGAGCTGGTGCGACGCGGGCTGGCCCGCTCCCGCCAGCAGGCCGCCGAACTGATCGGCGCGGGGCGAGTCAGCATCGACGGCATGCCTGCGGCCAAACCCGCAACCGCCATCGCGGTCAGCGCCACGCTCACGGTCGAAAACGCCGACGAACGCGGCTGGGTATCGCGAGGTGCCCACAAACTGATCGGCGCCCTGGACGGGTTCGGGTCGGCGGTCGACGACCGTCGATGTCTGGACGCCGGAGCATCGACCGGCGGGTTCACCGAGGTCCTGCTCGATCGCGGCGCCCGCGAGGTCGTCGCCGTCGACGTCGGATACGGCCAGCTGGCGTGGTCGCTGCGCAACGATCCGCGCGTCACCGTGATGGAGCGGACCAATGTGCGCGACCTGACGCCCGACGCGATCGGCGGCCCGGTCGACCTGGTGGTCGCCGACCTGTCGTTCATCTCGCTGTCCACGGTGCTGCCGGCACTGACGTCGTGTGCGCCGCCCGACGCCGATATCGTTCCCATGGTGAAGCCGCAATTCGAGGTCGGCAAGGATCGGGTGGGCGCGGGCGGCGTCGTCTCCGATCCGCGAGCTGCGCGCCGAAGCGGTGCTCACCGTCGCCCGTCGCGCCGCCGCGCTGCAATGGCACACCGTCGGCGTCACCGCCAGCCCGCTGCCCGGTCCGTCCGGCAATGTCGAATACTTCCTGCGGCTGCGGTCGCAGACCGACAGTCCGCTGCGTGGGGAGTCGCTCGAACGACGCGGTGCGCCGAGCCGTCGCGGAGGGCCCGCAATGAGCTCCGAGCGCGACATCCTGCTGGTGGTGCACACCGGCCGCGACGACGCCACCGAGGTCGCCCGCCGTGTCCAGAAAGTGCTCGGGCGACAACGGGATTCGGCTACGGGTGCTGTCCGCCGAAGCCGTCGACCGCGGACCGGTGCACCTGTCGCCCGACGATATGCGGGCCTCGGGACCGGAATCGAGGTCGTCGACGCCGACGAGCGCGCCGCCGAGGGCTGCGAGCTGGTTCTCGTCCTCGGTGGCGACGGCAGCTTCCTGCGCGCGGCCGAGCTCGCCCGCAACGTCGAAATTCCGGTGCTTGGCGTGAATCTGGGCCGCATCGGCTTCCTCGCCGAGGCCGAGGCCGAGGACATCGACTCCGTGCTCGACCACATCATCAAGCGCGACTACCGCGTCGAGGAACGGATGACGCTCGACGTCGTGGTGCGCGCCGAGGGCGAGATCATCGACCGCGGCTGGGCGCTCAACGAAGCCAGCCTCGAGAAGGGCCCGCGGCTCGGAGTGCTCGGTGCCGTGCTCGAGGTCGACGGCCGTCCCGTCTCCGCGTTCGGCTGCGACGGCGTGCTCGTGGCGACACCGACCGGTTCGACGGCGTGGGCGTTCTCCGCGGGCGGGCCGATCGTGTGGCCCGACCTGGAGGCAATCCTGGTGGTGCCCAACAACGCTCACGCGCTGTTCGCCCGTCCGATGGTCACCAGCCCCGACGCCTCCATCGCGATCGAGGTCGAAGCGGATGGTCACGACGCGCTGGTGTTCTGCGACGGTCGTCGCGAGATGGTGGTGCCCGCGGGCGGCCGGCTGGAGGTGACCCGGTGCGGCACACCGCTGAAATGGGTGCGGCTGGACAGCGCGCCGTTCACCGACCGCCTGGTGCGCAAGTTCCGGTTGCCGGTCACGGGGTGGCGCGGACAGTAGTGCTATCCGAGATCCGTATCGAGTCCCTGGGCGCGATCAGCACCGCGACCGCAGAATTCGACCGCGGTCTCACCGTGCTCACCGGCGAGACCGGCACCGGCAAGACCATGGTGGTCACGGGTCTGCACCTGCTCGGCGGCGCGCGCGCAGACGCCACCCGGGTGCGGTCGGGCGCCGAGCGCGCGGTTGTCGAAGGCCGTTTCACCACCAATGAGCTCGGCGAAGACGTGACCGCGCAGATCGACGAGATCCTGGATTCCTCAGGAGCAGAACGTGACGACGACGGCAGCGTCATCGCCGCCCGTTCCGTCGCCCGCGACGGCCCATCGCGCGCCTACCTCGGCGGGCGCAGCGTGCCGGCGAAATCGTTGGGCACCTTCACCACCGAACTGCTCACCCTGCACGGCCAGAACGACCAACTCCGGCTGATGCGCCCCGACGAGCAGCGCGTGGCCCTGGACCGGTTCGTCGATGTCGAGAACCAACTGAAGCGATACCGGAAACTGCGCGAGGACTGGCTGGCCGCGCGTCGTGATCTGGTCGACCGCACACAGCGGGCCCGCGAGCTCGCGCAGGAGGCAGACCAGCTCAAGTTCGGACTGAACGAGATCGACTCCGTCGCACCGCAACCCGGTGAGGACGAGGCGCTCGTCAGCGACATCCAGCAGGCTGTCGGAGCTGGACGCGCTGCGGGAAGCCGCGCAAACCGCGCGCGCAGCGCTAGCCGGCGGCCGACGATGCGTCGCCCGAAACCGCGTCGGCGATCGGCTATGTGGGACAAGCGAAGTCGGCGATGGATGCTACCGACGACTCCGCGCTGCGCGGGCTGGCCGCACAACTCGACGGCGCGCTCGCCGTGATCGGTGACGTGGCAAGCGAACTCGGCGACTACCTGGCCGAACTACCCAGCGATGCGAGCACTCTGGAGACGAAGCTGGCCCGGCAGAGCGAGCTGCGCACTCTGACCCGCAAGTACGCCGCCGACATCGACGGTGTTCTGCAGTGGGCGCAGCAGTCGCGCGATCGGCTGGCCCAGCTCGACGTGTCCGAGGAGGCACTGGCCGATCTGGAACGACAGGTCGATCGAGCTGCACGACGAGGTCGTCATGGCGGCCGCCGAGCTCACCAAGGCGCGGACCAAGGCGGCCAAGGGGCTGTCGAAGGCGGTGACCGCCGAGCTCGTCGGGTCTGGCGATGGCCGACGCCGAGTTCACGGTGTCGGTCGCGCCGCTGGCCGCACGCGTCGACGATGCCGCGCCGCTGACCGTGTCCGCCGGGGGTGACCGTCCACGCCGGGCACTGACGGCGTCGACGCCGTGGAGTTCGGCTTCGCCGCGCACCGTGGCACCGATGTGCTGCCCCTGAACAAGAGCGCGTCCGGCGGCGAGCTGTCGCGCGTCATGCTCGCGCTCGAGGTCGTGCTGGCGGCCTCGACCGAGGGCACGACGATGGTCTTCGACGAGGTCGACGCGGGAGTGGGCGGTCGCGCGGCGGTGCAGATCGGCCGTCGGCTGGCCCGGCTGGCCAGGACACACCAGGTCATCGTCGTCACCCACCTGCCCCAGGTCGCCGCCTACGCCGACGTGCACCTGGTGGTCGACAGCGGTGGACGGACCAAGGCCAGCGGCGTCCGTCGGCTCGACGACGACGATCGGGTCGCCGAACTGGCGCGCATGCTGGCCGGCCTGGGGGAGTCCGACAGCGGTCGGGCGCATGCCCGCGAACTGCTCGAGGCGGCGCAACAACAACGAGAGGCGAGCGACTAGGGCGGTTCGTTCCGACATCGAACCGTGTTGCAGTTGTGACAAGAGTAAACTTCTGAGGCTCATGTTACGGCGCGCCTCCGACAGGTAGTGGGCGCATGTCGACAGAATCGCCGCATGAAGATGTCAGCGCTGCTATCCCGTAATGCCAGCTCTCGCCCGGGCATCACCGGCACAGCCCGTGTCGACCGCGACATCGATCGACTGCTGCGCCGCATCAACCCGGGCGACATCGTCGTCATCGACGCCCTGGACCTGGACCGGATCACCGCCGATGCCCTGGTCGAAGCCGGTGTCACCGCGGTCGTCAACGCGTCGCCGTCGATCTCCGGCCGCTACCCCAACCTCGGTCCCGAGGTCCTGGTCGCCAACGGCGTCACCCTGATCGACGACACCGGCGCCGAGGTGTTCAAGAAGGTCAAAGACGGCGCGCGGGTGCGACTTCACGAGGGCGGTGTCTACTCCGGTGACCGCCTGCTGATCCACGGCGCCGAGCGCACCGACCACGAGATCCACGAGCTGATGCATGAGGCCAAGAGCGGGCTCGTCGCGCATCTGGAGGCCTTCGCGGGTAACACCATCGAGTTCATCCGCAGCGAGAGCCCGCTGCTGATCGACGGCATCGGCATCCCCGACATCGACGTCGACGTCAACCGCCGCCACGTCGTGATCGTCGCCGAGGAGCCCAGCTCGGCCGCCGATCTCAAGGCGCTCAAGCCGTTCATCAAGGAGTACCAACCGGTGCTGGTGGGCGTCGGGCACCGGCGCCGACGTGCTGCGCAAGGCCGGTTACCGCCCTGCGCTCATCGTCGGGGACCCGGACCGGATCAGCGCCGACGCACTGCGATGCGGTGCACAGGTCGTGCTGCCCGCCGACGCCGACGGGCACGCCGCGGGACTCGAGCGGATCCAGGATCTCGGCGTCGGGGCGATGACGTTCCCGGCCGCCGGGTCGGCCGCCGACCTGGCGCTTGCTGCTGTGCGATCACCATGGCGCGTCGCTGATCGTCACCGCCGGCCACACCGCGAGCATCGAGGAGTTCTTCGATCGGTCACGTCAGCAGAGCAACCCGTCGACCTTCCTGACCCGGCTGAAAGTCGGCGAGAAGCTGGTCGACGCCAAGGCCGTCGCCACGCTGTACCGCAGCCGTGTCTCCGGCGGCGCCATCGCGCTGCTCGTGCTCGCCATGCTGGTCGCCGTCATCGCCGCGCTGTGGGTGTCGCGCGCAGACACGGCGCTGCTCGATTGGGTCGTCCACTACTGGAACCAGTTCTCGCTCTGGGTCCAGGGCTGGGTCACCTAGGGGACGGCAATGATTTCCCTGCGCTCACACGCGATTTCACTCGCGGCGGTGTTCCTGGCGCTGGCCATCGGGGTCGCACTGGGGTCCGGTCTGCTGTCCAACACGCGTGCTGTCCGGCCTGCGTGACGACAAGAACGACCTGCAGAACCAAATCGACACGCTGACCGACGACAAGAACGCGCTCAACGAAAAGCTCAGCGCTGCAGGGGAATTCGATGCCCAGATGGCACCGCGGATCCTGCGCGACGCACTGGCGGGCAAGTCGGTGGTGGTGTTCCGCACGCCGGACGCCGCCGACGACGACGTCGACGCGTTGGCGCGGCTGGTGGCCAGGCCGGCGGCGCGGTCACCGGAACGGTCGACGCTGACGCAGGAGTTCGTCGACGCCAACTCGGCCGAGAAGCTGCTGTCGGTGGTGAACTCGCCGATCGTGCCCGCGGGCAAACAGCTGAGCACCACCTCGGTGGACCAGGGCTCGCAGGCAGGTGATCTGCTGGGCATCGCGCTGCTGATCAACCGGGATCCCGAAGGCGCCGGTCGTCGACGACGCGCAGCGCGACACCGTGCTGGCGGCGCTGCGCGACACCGGCTTCATCACCTACGGCGACCAGCGCATCGGCGCGGCCAACACCGCGCTGATCGTCACCGGCGGCGCGCTGGGCGACGACGCAGGGAACCAGGGCGCCACCGTCGCCCGGTTCGCGGCCGGGACTGGCCCCGCACGGTTCCGGCACCGTGCTGGCCGGGCGCGACGGCTCGGCCTCCGGCACCGCCGCGGTGGCCGTGGCAAGGTCGGACGCCGCGCTGAGCTCCGCCGTCAGCACCGTCGACGACGTCGATGCCGAGTCCGGTCGGATCACCTCGGTGCTGGCGCTGAGCGACCTGATCGCGCGGCGGCACAGCCCGGTCAGTACGGCATCGGCCAGGGCGCGTCGTCGGTAACCGTCCCGCAATAATCCCGTTGCGCGCGGGGGCCCACCGTAGCAAGCTGGGGCCCACCACGGCGGCGCGTCAGCGACGGCTTGTCGGCGTCGGTGTTAGGGTGGGGTTCCGTGGGTCGGCAGGCCCCAAGCTATTGACAGCGAGCAGCCCTGCCCGTCGTCACGGAGGTTGCTCTTGCCAGCGCTACGCAAGCACCCGCAAACCGCCACCAAGCACATCTTCGTCACGGGTGGCGTCGTTTCCTCGCTCGGCAAGGGCCTGACCGCGTCCAGCCTCGGACAGTTGCTGACCGCGCGGGGTCTGCAGGTGACCATGCAGAAGCTCGACCCCTACCTCAACGTCGACCCCGGCACGATGAACCCGTTCCAGCACGGCGAGGTATTCGTCACCGAGGACGGCGCCGAGACCGACCTCGACGTCGGCCACTACGAGCGCTTCCTCGACCGCAACCTGTCCGGGTCGGCGAATGTCACCACCGGGCAGGTGTATTCGATCGGTCATCGCCAAGGAGCGGCGCGGCGAGTACCTGGGCGACACCGTGCAGGTGATCCCGCACATCACCGACGAGATCAAGAGCCGCATCCTGGCGATGGCCGAGCCGGACGCCGACGGCAACCGGCCCGACGTGGTGATCACCGAGATCGGCGGCACCGTCGGCGACATCGAATCACTGCCGTTCCTGGAGGCCGCCCGCCAGGTCCGCCACGAGGTCGGCCGGGAGAACTGCTTCTTCCTGCACTGCTCGCTGGTGCCCTACATGGCGCCGTCCGGCGAGCTGAAGACCAAGCCGACCCAGCACTCGGTGGCCGCACTGCGCAGCATCGGTATCAGCCCGGACGCGCTGATCCTGCGCTGCGACCGCGACGTGCCCGAGCCGTTGAAGAACAAGATCGCGCTGATGTGCGACGTCGACATCGACGGCGTGATCTCCACCCCGGACGCGCCGTCGATCTACGACATCCCCAAGGTGCTGCACCGCGAGGAACTCGACGCCTACGTGGTGCGCCGGCTCGAACCTGCCGTTCCGCGACGTCGACTGGACGCAGTGGAACGACCTGCTGCAGCCGCGTGCACGAGCCGCGGGAGACGGTGCGAATCGCGTTGGTGGGCAAGTACATCGACCTCTCCGACGCCTACCTGTCGGTGGCCGAGGCGCTGCGCGCCGGCGGCTTCGCGCACCGCGCCAAGGTCGAGATGCGCTGGGTGGCCTCCGACGACTGCGAGACCGAGATCGGCGCGGCGGCAGCGCTCGCCGACGTCGCACGGCGTGCTGATCCCCGGCGGCTTCGGCATCCGCGGCATCGAGGGCAAGATCGGCGCCATCCGCTACGCCCGCAAGCGTGGCTTGCCGGTGCTCGGGCTGTGCCTGGGACTGCAGTGCATCGTCATCGAGGCGGCGCGCTCGGTGGGCATCACCGACGCCAACTCTGCGGAATTCGATCCGGAGACACCCGATCCGGTCATCTCGACGATGGCCGACCAGCGCGACGCGGTCGCCGGCGAGGCCGACCTCGGCGGCACCATGCGGCTGGGCGCGTACCCGGCCGTGCTGGAGCCGGATTCGATTGTGGCGCAGGCGTATGGCGCGACTGAGGTGTCCGAGCGGCACCGCCACCGCTACGAGGTCAACAACGCCTACCGTGACCGCATCGCCGAGAGCGGGCTGCGGTTCTCCGGAACGTCGCCGGACGGGCACCTGGTCGAGTTCGTCGAGTACGCCGCCGATGTCCATCCGTTCATCGTCGGCACCCAGGCGCACCCCGAGCTCAAGAGCCGGCCCGACCCGGCCGCATCCGCTGTTCGTCGCATTCATCGGGGCGGCGCTGAGCTACAAGGCGGCGGAGCGGCTGCCGGTGGAGATTCCCGAGCAGCGGTCCAACGGGGCCGAGCATTCCGACGAGGTCGGCGCAAGCTGCTGCAAGAACCCGCGGCCCGTGGCTGAGCACGATTTCGAGACGGTTGACTCCGAAACCATCTATGTCGGAAACATTTTCGCGCTGCGCGCCGACGAGGTGCGCATGCCCGGCGGCAGCACCGCGCGACGGGAGGTCGTCGAGCACTACGGTGCGGTCGCCGTCCTGGCGCTCGATGAACGAGAACAACGTCGTGCTGGTCTACCAGTACCGGCACCCGTTCGGCAGGCGGCTGTGGGAACTGCCTGCCGGCCTGCTGGATCATCGGCGGTGAACCGCCGCACGTCACCGCCGCGCGCGAACTCGAAGAGGAGGCCGGGCTGGCCGCCGACGGACTGGCGGGTGCTGGTCGACCTCGACACCGCGCCGGGTTCAGCGACGAGAGCGTGCGCGATCTACCTGGCGACCGGCCTGCGCGAGATCGGCAGGCCCGACGCCAAGGACGAGGAAGCCGACCTGCAGGTGCAGTGGGTCCCGCTCGATCGAGGCGGTCGCGGATGGTGTTCGGCGGCGAGATCGTCAATTCCATTGCGGTGCGCGGGATCCTGGCCGCCCACGCCTGCCCGAGCGTCGAGTCGCTGCGGCCGGTCGATGCGCCGTGGCCGGACCGGCCCGCGCGCTTTCGCGGAACGCGAAGGGCCAGCAGTGACCGACATTCCCGCCCGGCGCTCTCGGATCGAGCCAGACTGCCAGGGCTATCTCGACCACCTGACCATCGAGCGCGGCGTCGCCGCCAACACCCTGAGTTCCTACCGGCGCGACCTGCGCCGCTACGCCGAACATCTCACGCTGCGCGGTATCGACGACCTGGCCAAGGTGACCGAGACCGACGTCAGCGAGTTCCTCGTCGCTCTGCGTCGCGGCGACCCCGACGCCGGGCCACCGCCGCTGTCGGCGGTGTCGGCGGCGCGCGCGCTGATCGCCGTGCGCGGGCTGCACCGCTTCGCCGCGGCAGAGGGTCTCACCGACCGTCAACGTCGCCTCGGCGGTCAAACCGCCGACACCGAGCCGGCGGCTGCCCAAGAGCCTCACCATCGACGAGGTGCTGGCGCTGCTCGAGGCAGCCGGCGGGGACAGTGAGGCCGACGGGCCGCTGACGCTGCGCAACCGCGCGCTGCTGGAGGTGCTCTACTCGACCGGGGCGCGGATCTCCGAGGCCGTCGGGCTCGACGTCGACGACGTCGACACCGCACGCGCGGTCGGTGCTGCTGCGCGGCAAGGGCGGCAAGCAGCGGCTGGTGCCGATCGGTCGGCCCGCGGTCACGGCGCTGGACGCCTACCTGGTGCGCGGGCGCCCCGACCTGGCCCGGCGCGGCACGCGGCACGCCGGCGATCTTCCTCAACGCCAGGGGCGGACGGCTGTCGCGACAGAGCGCCTGGCAGGTGCTGCAGGACGCCGCCGAACGGGCCGGCATCACCGCGGCGGTGTCGCCGCACGTGCTGCGGCACTCGTTCGCCACCCATCTGCTCGACGGCGGCGCCGACGTCCGCGTCGTCCAGGAGCTGCTCGGGCACGCGTCGGTCACCACCACGCAGATCTACACGATGGTGACCGTGAACGCGCTGCGCGAGGTGTGGGCCGGCGCCCATCCGCGGGCGCGTAGAACGGTTAGCCCAGGTACTCCGACTCCAGCACGAGGTCGGGCGCCAGCGTCTGATACTCGCCGTGCGTCTTGTGCTCGACGGTGTCGAAGAGCTTGCCCTGCTGCTCGCGCATGTAAGCTCGCGGTACTTCGGGCGCAGCCGGGGATGCCGAATGTTGTCGGCGACCACGATCGGATCCCCGTGTGCAGCCAGTCCGCGGTCGATGATGGCTCTGCAGGTCGGCCAGGTAGGCGGCCTTGTCGTGGTCGATGAACAGCAGAGTCCAGCTTGCCTGCGGAGAAGCCGTGGTCGGTGGCCAGCGCGTCGAGGGTCGTGCCGCCGTCACCGATCGTGCCGACCACGCAGGTGATCCGGTCGGCGACCCCGGCATGCGCTCCAGATACGTTGCGCCACTTCGGCATTGGCCGGCAGCCAGCTCGACGGAGAACACCCTGGCCGCGGGCGCGGCCCGGGCGATCCGCAGCGAGCCGTAGCCGCAGTACGTGCCGAGCTCCAGTGCCAGCTCGGGGTTGGCGCGGCGCACGGCGGCGTCGAGCAGCTCACCCTTCTCGTCGCCGACGTTGATCAGGATCGACTTCTCGTAGGCGAACGTGTCGATCGTCGCGATCACGTCGTCGATGTCGCCGCGACGCGCATTGGCCTCGCACATAGTCGGCGCAGGCGGCCTCCCGGCCGTCGCCGATCTGGCCGGTCCTGGTGATGTTGCGGGCAGCCCGAAGGCCAGCCGCCAGAACGACGAGCGCAGGAACGGGACCCGCTCGCTTGAGACTCACGACGTGTCAGCCTAAGCTCGGGCACCAGGATCAGGTTGCCTGCGGGTCTGCCAGACCAGGCAGTCGCGTCCCGTTAAACTTGCCCGGATGTTCGCCATGCCTGTGGCTTGCCTGACCAGCGACGGTCGGGCATGACCGACGACGCGGCGGAGCGCGCCGACACTCGGCTTGACCGGCCGCCCGCCGCGGACCATTCCCGAGCCCAAGCCCAAGAAAGTCGCACGGCCCGGCCAAGGTCATCGCGATGTGCAACCAGAAGGGCGGCGTCGGCAAGACCACGTCGACGATCAACCTGGGCGCCAGCCTCGCCGAGTACGGCCGACGGGTGCTGCTGGTCGACCTCGACCCGCAGGGCGCGCTGTCGGCCGGACTCGGCGTTCCGCACTACGAACTCGAACACACCGTCCACAACCTGCTGGTCGAGCCTCGGGTGTCGATCGACGAGGTGCTGATCAAGACCCGCGTCAAGAACCTGGACCTGGTGCCCAGCAATATCGACCTGTCGGCCGCCGAGATCCAGCTGGTCAACGAGGTGGGCCGCGAACAGTCGCTGGCCCGCGCGATCTATCCGGTGCTGGACCGCTACGACTATGTGCTGATCGACTGCCAGCCGTCGCTGGGTCTGCTCACCGTCAACGGGCTGGCCTGCAGCGACGTGCGTGATCATCCCGACCGAGTGCGAGTTCTTCTCGCTGCGCGGGCTGGCGCTGCTGACCGACACCGTCGACAAGGTGCACGACCGGCTGAACCCGAAGCTGTCCATCGGCGGCATCCTGATCACCCGCTACGACCCGCGCACCGTGAACTCCCGCGAGGTGATGGCCCGAGTCCTTGAACGGTTCGGCGACCTGGTGTTCGACACCGTCATCACCCGCACGGTGCGCTTCCCCGAGACCAGCGTCGCCGGTGAACCGATCACCTCCTGGGCGCCGAAATCCGGTGGAGCCGAAGCATATCGGTCGTTGGCGCGTGAGGTCATCGACCGGTTCGGCGCGTGACCGGGCGGTGACACGGCCGGACCCGATGAGTCGCAGCAGGCGGGTTTCCAGGTCCGGCTGAGCAATTTCGAGGGGCCGTTCGATCTGCTGCTGCAGCTGATCTTCGCGCACCGGCTCGACGTCACCGAGGTGGCGCTGCATCAGGTGACCGACGATTTCATCGCCTACACCAAGGCGATCGGCACGCAGATCGAACTCGAGGAGACCACGACGTTCCTGGTGATCGCCGCCACGCTGCTCGACCTCAAGGCGGCCCGACTGCTGCCCGCCGGGGAGGTGCACGACGAGGAGGACCTCGCGCTGCTCGAGGTGCGCGACCTGCTGTTCGCCCGGCTGCTGCAGTACCGGGCGTTCAAGCATGTGGCGGAGATGTTCGCCGAACTCGAGGCCGCGGCGCTGCGCAGCTACCCGCGGGCGGTGGCGCTGGAGGAGCGGTACGCAGGAGCTGCTGCCCGAGGTGATGATCGGTGTCGACGCCGACGACCTTCGCGCAGATCGCCGCGGCGGCGTTCACGCCGCGTCCGGTGCCGACGGTGGCGACCGAGCACCTGCACCAGGCGGTGGTGTCGGTGCCCGAGCAGGTCAGCAATCCTGATGTCGCTGCTGGAAGGCCGCGGGATCGGGCAGTGGGCGTCGTTCTCGCGACCTGGTGGCCGACTGTCAGGCGCCGATCGAGATCGTCGGCCGGTTCCTGGCGCTGCTCGAGCTGTACCGGGCCAGGGCGGTAGCATTTGAGCAACCAGAACCGCTTGGTGTGCTCCAGGTTTCGTGGACCGGCGAACGGCCGACCAACGAACACCTGGCGGTGGAAGAAGACCAGTATGACGGATGACAGTCGACCGACGATCTCGACCGATGTACCGATCAGACCGACACCGACGTCGACGACGGGACCTCGATCTGGGTATCGACGTCGCGACGCCCCGGAGCTTGGAGGACGCCGAACTCGGCGCGGTGCTCGAGGCGCTGCTGCTGGTGGTGGACACCCCGGTGACCGGTCGAGCAGCTGGCCGCGGCGACCGAGCAGCCGGCCTACCGGGTGGCGGCCAAGCTGCGGCTGATGGCCGAGGAGCTGACCGCCCGCGACAGCGGCATCGATCTGCGCGAGGCGGGCGGCGGCTGGCGGATGTACACCCGGGCGCAGTTCGCGCCGTACGTGGAACGGCTGCTGCTCGACGGGGCGCGGTCCAAGCTGACCCGCGCCGCGCTGGAGACGCTGGCGGTGGTGGCCTACCGGCAGCCGGTGACCCGGGCCCGCGTCAGCGCGGTGCGCGGCGTCAACGTCGACGCGGTGATGCGGACGCTGCTGGCGCGCGGCCTGATCACCGAGGCCGGCACCGATTCCGACTACCGGTGCGGTGACGTTCGCGACCACCGAGCTGTTCCTGGAGCGGCTCGGGCTGACGTCGCTGGCCGACCTGCCGGACATCGCGCCGCTGCTGCCCGATGTCGACGTCGATCGACGACCTGAGCGAAACGCTGGGTCGACGAACCGCGTTTCATGAAGCTCAGCGGCTGCCGCCGGCCGCTGCAGGCGCCGATCGTCCTTCGACGTGGACCAGGATTGAGATGACTGACCGAATCGAGGGCGTGCGCCTGCAGAAAGTGTTGTCGCAGGCCGGAATTGCGTCGCGCCGCGTCGCCGAGAAGATGATCCTCGACGGCCGGGTGGAGGTCGACGGCCGGATCGTCACCGAGCTGGGCACCCGCGTCGATCCGGAGTATCGGTGATCCGGGTCGACGGCGCCCGGATGACCGTCGACGACACGCTGGTGTATCTGGCGATCAACAAGCCGCAGGGCATGCACTCGACGATGTCCGACGACCGGGGCCGGCCGTGCGTCGGCGACCTGGTCGAGCATCGAGTTCGGGGCAACAAGAAGCTGTTTCACGTCGGCCGCCTCGACGCCGACACCGAGGGACTGATGCTGCTGACCAACGACGGCGAGTTGGCGCACCGGCTGATGCATCCGTCCTACGAGGTGCCCAAGACCTATCTGGCGACCGTGCTCGGTGCGGTGCCGCGCGGGCTGGGCAAGCAAGCTGCAGGACGGGATCGAACTGGACGACGGACCGTGCACGTGTCGACGACTTCGCGGTGGTGGACACCGTGCCCGGCAAGACGCTGGTGCGGGTGACGCTTGCACGAGGGCCGCAAGCGGATCGTGCGGCGGCTGCTGGCCGAGGTCGGATTTCCGGTGCAGGAGCTGGTGCGCACCGACATCGGCGCGGTGTCGTTGGGCGACCAGCGGCCGGGCAGCATCCGGGTGCTGACGCCAGCAAGGAGATCGGCGAACTGTACAAGGCGGTGGGCATGTGAGCGCGTCGCTGGTGATCGCCGTCGACGGACCGGCGGGTACGGGAAAGTCCTCGGTGTCACGGGGTTTGGCGCGTGCGCTGGCGCGCCCGGTATCTCGATACCGGTGCGATGTACCGGATCGTGACGCTGGCGGTGCTGCGGGCCGGCGTCGATCTCGGCGACACGCCGGCGATCGCCGACGTCGCCGCGGCGGATGTGCCGCTGTCCGTGGGCTACGACCCCGACGAGGATCGAGGCTTACCTTGACGGCGAGGATGTTTCGAGCGAGATCCGCGGCGACGAGGTGACCAAGGCGGTGTCGGCGGTGTCGGCGGTGCCCGCCGTGCGCGCCCGGCTGGTCGAGCTGCAGCGCGAACTGGCCGCCGGGCCGGACAGCGTCGTGGTCGAGGGCCGCGACATCGGCACCGTGGTGCTGCCCGACGCCGACGTGAAGATCTTCCTGACCGCCTCGGCCGAGGAGCGGGCGCGGCGGCGCAACGACCAGAACGTCGCGGCCGGACTGCGCCGATGACTACGAGGCGGTGCTCGCCGACGTGCGGCGCCGCGACCACCTGGATTCCACCCGCGCGGTGTCGCCGCTGCGGGCCGCCGACGATGCGCTGGTGGTCGACACCAGTGAGATGACCGAGGCCGAGGTGATCGCGCACCTGCTGGACCTGGTCGCAGCAACGGGCGGGAGCCGATGACGATGACGCGACGGCACCTGGGCCGACGAAAGCGACTGGGAGCTCGGCGATCCCGAGGACGTTGCGGAGGCGATCGAGGAGGCCACCGGCGCCGCCGCCGGTGGTGGCCGTCGTCGGCCGGCCCGAACGTCGGCAAGTCGACGCTGGTGAACCGGATCCTCGGCCGTCGCGAAGCGGTGGTGCAGGACGTGCCGGGCGTGACCCGCGACCGGGTGTCCTACGACGCGCTGTGGACGGGTCGGCGGTTCATCGTGCAGGACACCGGCGGCTGGGAACCCGACGCCAAGGGGCTGCAGCAGCTGGTCGCCGAGCAGGCGTCGGTGGCGATGCGCACCGCCGACGCGATCATCTTCGTGGTCGACGCCGTGGTCGGCGCGACCGCGGCCGACGAGGCCGCGGCGAAGCTGCTGCAGCGCTCCGGTAAGCCGGTGTTCTTGGCCGCCAACAAGGTTGACGCCGAACGCGGCGAGGCCGACGCCGCCGCGCTGTGGTCGCTGGGGCTGGGGGAGCCGCACCCGATCAGCGCGATGCACGGCCGCGGGGTGGCCGATCTGCTGGACGCGGTGATCGAGGACGCTGCCCGACGGTGTCGGAGATGGCCTCGGGCGGGCGGAGGCCCGCGACGCGTGGCGCTGGTCGGCAAGCCGAACGTCGGCAAGAGTTCGCTGCTGAACCGGCTGGCCGGCGATGAACGCTCCGTGGTGCACGACGTCGCGGGCACCACCGTCGACCCGGTCGACTCGCTGATCGAAATGGACGGCAAGATCTGGCGTTTCGTCGACACCGCCGGGCTGCGCCGCAAGGTCGGCCAGGCCAGCGGGCACGAGTTCTACGCCTCGGTGCGCACGCACGGCGCGATCGATGCCGCCGAGGTGGCGATCGTGCTTGATCGACGCGTCGCAGCCGCTGACCGAGCAGGACCAGCGGGTGTTGTCGATGGTGATCGAGGCGGGCCGGGCGCTGGTGCTGGCGTTCAACAAGTGGGATCTGGTCGACGAGGACCGCCGCTACCTGCTGGACCGGGAGATCGACCGCGAGCTGGCGCAGCTGCAGTGGGCGCAGCGGGTGAACATCTCGGCGAAGACCGGCCGGGCGGTGCAGAAGCTGGTGCCCGCGCTGGAGACGGCGCTGGAGTCCTGGGACACGCGGATATCGACGGGGCGGCTGAACACCTTCTTCAAGGAGATCGTGGCCGCGACACCCGCCGCCGGTGCGCGGCGGCAAGCAGCCGCGCATCCTGTTCGCCACCCAGGCCACCACGCGCCCGCCGACGTTCGTGCTGTTCACCACCGGGTTCCTGGAGGCCGGCTACCGGCGGTTCCTCGAGCGGCGGCTGCGCGAGACGTTCGGTTTCGAGGGCAGCCCGATCCGGATCAACGTCAGGGTCCGGGAGAAGCGCGGCGCGCAGCGCACGCTGACCGCATCCCGAGTAGGGTTGCCCAGGTGCCCGTCGTCGACATGATCCTGATCGCGCTGGCGGGTGTCGGGGCGGGCGCGATCAACGCCGTCGTCGGTTCCGGGCACGCTGATCACTTTCCCGACGCTCGTCGCGCTCGGCTATCCGCCGGTGACCTCGACGATGTCCAATGCGGTCGGCCTGGTCGCCGGCGGCGTGTCGGGCACCTGGGGGTATCGGCGGGAACTGCGCGGCCAGTGGAATCGGCTGCGCTGGCAGATCCCGGCCTCGCTGGTCGGCGCGGCGCTGGGCGCGTGGCTGCTGCTGCACCTGCCCGAGAAGGTGTTCACCGCAGATCGTGCCGGTGCTGCTGATCCTGGCGCTGATCCTGGTGGTCGTCGGCCCGCGGATTCAGGCGTGGGCGCGCAAGCGGCGCCGAGGAGGCCGGGCGAGTCGGCCGAGCACGTGTCGCCGCGGCGGATGGCCGCATCTGGTGTTCGGCGACGTTCGCGGTCGGCGTCTACGGCGGCTACTTCACTGCGGCGCAGGGGATCATGCTGATCGCCGTGATGGGCGCGCTGCTGCCCGAGGACATGCAGCGGATGAACGCGGCCAAGAATCTGCTGTCGCTGGTGGTCAACATCGTGGCGGCGGTGGCGTACACGCTGGTGGCGTTCGACCGGATCAGCTGGGCTGGCGGCCGGGCTGATCGCGGTCGGCTCGCTGATCGGTGGCTTCCTGGGCGCGCACTACGGGCGGCGGCTGTCGCCCGAACGCGCTGCGGGCGGTGATCGTCGTGGTCGGCCTGATCGGGCTGTACCGGCTGCTGACCGTCTAGAACCGGCGCCGGTTGGCCTCCTGCTCCAGCACCGCGTCGAGATCGTTCAGGCGGTCCATCGACGATACCGCGCGACGGGTGCGGTTGTTGCGCGCCAGGCGATCCCGGTGGCGATGCACGAAATCCCAGTAGCCGGCGGTGAACGGGCAGGCGTCGTCGCCGAGGCGCTTCTTCGGGTCGTAGGCGCAGTCGCCGCAGTGGTCGCTCATCCTGTTGATGTAGGCGCCGCCGGAGGCGTACGGCTTGGTGGCGAGCATGCCGCCGTCGGCGTGCTGGCTCATCCCGATCACGTTGGTCGGCATCACCCAGCGGAAGCCGTCGACGAACGCGGTCGCGAACCACTCGGTCAGCTCGCGCGGGCGATAGCCGCGCTGCAGAGCGTGGTTGCCCAGCACCATCAGCCGCTGGATGTGGTGGGTCCAGCCGCGGTCGCGCACGCCCGTCAGCGCGTGCCGCAGGCATTCGGCGGTGACGGCGTCGGCGTCGAGGTCGGTCCACCAGTCGGGCAGCGGCGTGTCGCGCCGCAGCTCGTTGTTGCGCGATGTACGTCGGGCCGAAATGCCAGTAGAGGTGCCACATGTACTCGCGCCAGCCGAGGATCTGCCGGATGAACCCCTCGACGGCCGCCAGCGGCGCCTTGTCGTCGCGGTAGGCCTGCTCGGCGGCATGCACGGCGTCGAGGGGATGCAGCACACCGAGGTTCAGCGGCACCGACAGCAGCGAGTGCGACA
Source organism: uncultured Actinomycetota bacterium (assembly GCA_963843135.1). GTDB lineage: Bacteria > Actinomycetota > Actinomycetes > Mycobacteriales > Mycobacteriaceae > Mycobacterium. The sequence continues at coordinate 5,138 of CAWJJA010000005.1, read as the reverse complement.
TCGCCCAGTCCTCGCCCATCATCGCGTCCTCGTAGCGGCCGAACGGCGGCAGCCGGTGGTCGATGAACCGGGTCAGCGCGCGTCTGGCCTCGGCGGGGGTGACGGCGAACAGTCGGGGCCCGTCGACGCCGACGGTGTCGAGGTCCATCGCGGTCGAGGTCGCGGCGGACCTGCTCGTCGATGTCGTCCTCGCGCGGCTGGTACGGCTTCGGAGCGCCGAGGGTCGTCTTGCTTCTTCGGCGGCGGCTCGCGGTTCTCCTCGTCGTAGTTCCACCGGCCGCCGACGGGGTCGGGCCGTCCATCAGGACGTCGAAGCGGCGGCGCTGCTCGCGGTAGAAGTCCTCCATGCGGAAGCGGGTCGCGCTCGCCGGCCCATTCGCGCGAATCCTGCGCGGGGCAGCGCGAACGTCGGCGTCGGCAGGACGTCGGCGACCAGCCCCTGCTGCTTGAGCCGGTGGACGAACCGTTCGGCGGCGTGCGAGGTCGGCTCGTGGACCAGAACCGGCCGGCCGAACCGCTCGAGCGCGTCGGTGTAGGTGTCGGTCTGCAGCAGGGTGGCGCGGTCGCCGAGATCGCGCTCGGCGTGCCGCAGCGCGGACAGCACCAGATGCAGCTTCTGCCGGTGGTAGCGGCGCTCGCGCAGCGCCGAGGTGGCCTCGACGAGCAGGACCTCGCGGTGGGCGTGCTCGCCGCCGTGGACGGCGGGGCCGAGCTGGTCGGCGAACAGCCAGAGGGGAGTGTCGTCGCGCGGTGGTCACGCCACGTATCGGTGTACCCCGCGGCGCGGTTGGGTTCGCACGCATGCGCTGAGGTAGGCTTTCGATCTGCTGCCGGCGATCCCGGCAGCACCACGGGCTGTGGCGCAGCTTGGTAGCGCACTTGACTGGGGGTCAAGTGGTCGCAGGTTCAAATCCTGTCAGCGCCACCATGTGATGTCGCAGGACATCGGAATAGCCGTGGACCTACTTTAGGTCTGCGGTTTTTTCCGTTTGGGGCCTTTGGGGGCGCCGGTGGGTTGGTAGTCCCTGGTGGGGTCGAGGGTGAAGTCGCGCAGGACTTCTCCGGTGGCGGCGTTGATGACGGTGGTGTGTAGGTCCTGGATGAGGATCAGGACGCGGGTTCGGTAGTGGTGGCGGCCGATGCCGATGTGGTGCAGGCGTCCGTTGACGCGCAGGGTGACTGATCCGGCTTGGTCGACGCGGTCGGTGCGCACCCGGTTGTGGGTGTCGATTCGGGTTGCTGGGTCGGCTTTGGGTCGGCTGGTGTAGATGACTGCGGGGGCGGCCCGGTGTGGCAGGGAGCGGTGAGGGCGGCGGTGGTTGTATTCGTCGGTGAAGGCGTCGAGTTGGGTTTGCAGCTCGGCGATGGTGGTGGCGCGGGGTTGGCCGGTGAGCCATCGTTTCAGGGTTTGGTGGAAGCGCTCGACTTTCCCGCAGGTGGTGGGGTGGTTGGGGGTGGAGTTGATTTGGTGGACCCCTCGGCGGTGTAGTTCGGCTTCGAATCCATTGCGTCCGCCTTTGCCGCCGGCGAATCGGGTGGTGAAGACCATGCCGTTGTCGGTCAGTGTGGAGTATGGGATGCCATGTTGGGCAGTGGCTTTGGTGAACTCGTTGACGACGATTGTGCCGGTGACGCGTCGGTGGGCGGTGACCGAGATGGCCAGGCGTGAGCAGTCGTCGAGCCAGCACAGGATTTCGACGTGGGTGCCGTGGGCCAGGCGCCAGTGGGTGAAGTCGGCTTGCCAGCGTTGGTTGGGTTGCTGTGCGGCGAATCGGATGTAGGACGATTTGGGTCGTTTCTGCGGTGTGGGTTCGACCAGGCCGGCGCGGTGGAGGTGGCGGCTGATCGAGGCGGTTGAGACGCGCAGGCCGTGGTGGTGTTCGAGGTGCCAGGCGATGGTGTGGGGTCCGGCGTCAAGTCCTTTGCCGGCCAGCGTCCGGCGCAGCGTGAGGATCAGGTCGATGGTGGTCTGGGGTAGCCGCTGTGGGCTGTGATGAGGGCGCCGTGAACGCGGTTGGAATGCGGCCTCGCCCTCAACGGTGTAGCGCTTGATCAGCCGGGAGATCCAGCTTTGCGAGACCCCGTAGTCGCGGGCGACCTGCGACTGAGAGCGACCCTCGACGAGCACTGCGGTGATGACCAGGCGAGCCTTCGACACCAGCTGAAACTGGCTTACTCACCTATGCCGATGTCTTGAGACACCCTATTCCGATGTCCTGAAACACCACACTGTCAGCCCGACGCAAAAGCAAACGGCCAGGACCGGCGTAAGCCGGCCTGGCCGTTTGCGTTGCGGAGGCGGAGAGGATGCCGGGAGCCGAAGCGCCCGCCGAGGTACGAGGCGGTCGCGCCGGCGGTTCCTGTCAGCCCGACCACAGATAGAGCAGTTCTCAGCGGCGGTTTCGGTGCTACCCGAAACCGTCTCGATTGTGTAGAAATCGGCGTGTATAGCAACGTGGATAGCAACGCATCCTTAGATGTCGAGAACTCCGAGCGCGTCGCCCAAAGCATCTACTGCGTTTCTAGCGGTTGTATCGGAGGTGTGGCCATAGATGTCTCCGGTTACGGCGATCGATGAATGTCCGAGCAGATCGGCTACGGCTTTGATATGGACCTGGCCCTCGAGCCATGCCACGGCCGCCGAATGACGAAGGCTGTGCACGCCGATGCCGGGCATGCCCGCCTTCTGCGCGGCGATCTGGATCGTCCTCAGCAAATTGCGCGGCTCGACCGGCGTGCCCCACTCGGTGGCGAATACCAAGTCGTTGTCCTGCCACTGGTCTCGCGCTGCATGACGTTCAGCTTCCTGGTTGTCGCGGTGGAGCCGCAGCATGGTGACGAGCTGGGCGGACAGGGGCACCGATCGACGCGACCTGTCAGTCTTGGGTTGGGCCACAATCAGCTCGCCGGCGACGCGCCCGAGGGTGAGTACTGGGGATTCGGCGGCGTTAGCTCCTCTGTTGACCCAGCACCGGAACACGGGACCGGAGCACGTGTGGCACCTCCGCAGAAAGTACCGCGGGACGATCGGACGGGAACGCAATTGATGCGCAGTGTGAATCCCAGGTCCCGCTCGGTGACTTCGCGACGGGGCTAATCGACGTGGCTTTGATCCTGAACTGCGCTCTGTACTAAGGTTTTCGGTTTTCGATTTCCGGCCCGATGGAGTTGGAGGTGTTGGAGAAAGCGCCCGATCGCCGCGACCACCGGAGCTGTGAGACTCCCGTCAACGAGATCGAATCCGTGTCCCACACCTGGCAATTCGATGTAAACCACGGCCGCTTGGGACGCCGTTCGCAGACGGTCGACGAAGGCGCGCGCCTCGCCGACGGGAATAATGCTGTCATTGCTACCGTGCAACGCCAGGAAGGGCGGGACCGCTGGGTGAACGCGTGCCATCGGCGATGCGGCGCGAAACAACTCGGGGTGGCCCGCTTGGGTGCGTCTGACCACGATCCGTTCAAGGAAACGCATGAACTGTTCGCGTCCTCCGGTCGAGCGGTCGTGCCAGTCGTACGAGCCGTAGATACTGACCACACCGTCGACCGACGTGTCGGCGTTCGCCGTCAGTTCGCTCTGCCACCGCGGATCGTTCGCGGTCAATCCTGCCAGAGTGGCTAGGTGACCACCGGCGGAACACCCTGCGACGACTACAAAGTCGGGGTCACCGCCGAAGCTATCTGCGTTGGCCCGTGCCCAAGCAATCGCCGTCTTAACGTCGACGATCTGTCTCGGCCACCGGTGGTGCGGGCTCGCTCGATACTGGACCGAGAGACACACCCACCCGCGTCGCACGAGATGTGCCATCAGCGCATGGCCCTGCAATTCCCGCCTGCCGAAGATCCACGCTCCGCCGGGCACGAAGACAAGCACGGGGAGCGAGGTCCCGCGGCGCGTCCCTCGTTCGCCAAACGTCGAGGACCTGGGCGGGGTGTTCGCCGTACGGTACCGATTTTCGGTAAACGTGCCGCCGCTGTGCCGCTGCCCTGAGTGCCGGGGCGGATGCGCGATATGAGGGCCAGGGCGCGGCGAGACTGTCCGCAGCCACGATCCCAGTCAACGCGTCAGTCAGCACGCTCGGCATCGCTGCGCGGTCGGCGCGCTTTCGCTCGTCCCGATAGGGCGCTGTTCGTGTCTTCTCGGCTACCACCAAACCCGGAACATAGTGTCGGCCGCCTACTCCCAGTGCCACGAGGCCACCGATTTGCACTCCCAGGTGCCGTCCGATGACCGGCACCGCGGCGGAGGCTGCACCGAGCGCCACCACGTAATCGCCTGGCTTCGCCGTCGCGGCCCATCGGGTGCACCGACGCAGCTTGCGATACGCCTGTATCGGATCGGGTTGGCAGTACATCCGATTCGTACTGCGCGATCGTCGTAATCAACGCAAATGTGCTTTTTCGCAGTTCCTTTCGATGATGCCATGTACGCGTATCCGGTGACGCGGCAACTCACAGCGGCACGTCGCCGTACCGTTCGCGGGCACACGAGGTGACACAGCGTTATCCCGACGACAACGACTGCATCGGGAGGTCACCTAGGCTCCCATCGCCTACTGGAACTCGTCAGACCGCGAGTGTTCCTGCCGCCGTTAGGTCTCGCATGGCGGCGTTGATGCGGCAGCCGTTCAGGTGGTCATGCCCGGCATCTGTCACACCGCAGTGCCGGAATTGCTCCTGACAGAGGTGTCCATGATGAAACCGGATCGGCGACCGGAGGTCCGACAAGAGCCCGCGCACTCACGCCTTGACCGTCGAACTCCATCTATTTGCTGCGGCCGTCTACGGATTAGGGGTTTAGCTGGTCGAACCTGCAGCGCGAGGTCCTCAGGGACTCGGCCCAGTGGGGTACGTGAGACATGTTATCGCCGGGCGATTTTGAGCTTGTACAGACAACGTCATTGCGGCCATGACGCCGCCGTCGCAGATGATGTCGGTGCCGGTGAGATATCCGGCCTATCACTGGCGCAAAAGGCGAGGAGTTCGGCGATCTCGGCGGTGCGGCCGAACCGCTTGAGGGCGCCGATCTGAGCCAGCGCGCCCGCGCCGGCGCTGGCTTCGAGCTTGCCCATGGCAGTGTCAAAAGACCCGGGCGAGACCGAGAGTAGCAATACGATGAAGTCGTAGTACACGAACAGT
>CAWJJA010000004.1:0-51974 GCA_963843135.1 uncultured Actinomycetota bacterium | reverse complement strand
CCATCAAACTCGCAGTTCAGGGCCGTAATCGGTAGCGGTCACGCGCCTCGCCGCAAGTCCGCTAGAGGGTCAGTGTCCCAAGAGTGTCTCAGCACGGCGGCGGACGGTGCTATTGGTCGGGTGTCTCGCCCCCGTCTGTGTCCTCGACATCCGAGCCGGGGAAGGTGAACCCGCTCAAATCTGGCGTTCGCTTCGGCTGTATCACGTACCGGAACTCGACCACCGATTCACGATTCAGCGCCTCACGCAGGTAGGTCCTCTCGACGCACACCAGCGCCCAGAACCCATTCCGGTTGTGCAACACGACGGCGTCGCCAGGCTGAGCGCGGGCGGTGCGACTGCTTGTGTCGAACTGCGACACATCGGTGAGTAATTCGGCGCGCTCCCGCACCCTGTTGAGGCTCGCGATATTGGCGATGTCGCTCGGATCTCGGTAGGCGCGAATGCCCCGTCCGAATGCGTCGATGTCCCGCCGTCGTCGGCGGCGATGGTCAGTTCGGTCAGGCGGGTCGCCGGACACCGGGGCGGCATGTTGGCGGGCGGAATCCTGTCCAGCACCACCGGGTTCGGCGCGTCGGTGCTGTTAGTCGATGACCCCGTGAAGGGCGCGCAGGAGGCTGACTCCGACGCCTACCGGCGGCGGCTCTACAACGAGATGAAGGCCAGTCTGATGACCCGGCTGATGCCGGGGGCCAGCGCCATCTTGGTCCTCTCCCGGTGGCATACCGTCGACATTGCCGGGTCGCTGTTGGCCGAATCCGGCAGCCGGCGGCATTGCGTCAACATCGCAGCCATCAGCACCGCCGGGGTGCCCGACGCCCTCATGCGGGGCCGCAGCGGCGTGGCCATGACATCCGCCGTCGGACGCACCGCCGAACAGTCCGCGAGATCAAGACTGAGGTTGGTTCGCGGGCATGGGCCGCAATGTATTTGGGCACCCCGACCACTCCCGAGGGTGGGCTGGTCAAGGCGTCGTGGATCGACCAGTGGAGGTTGCCCGCCGCGCCGCCGGGGGCCGTCAAGATCGTCGTGGGCGTGGACCACGCCGATTCTGGCGAGGGCGACGAGACCGGCATCGTCGCCGCGTCACTGACCGCCGACGGCGTGGTGGCCCTCATCGCCGACGTGTCGGGCCGCATGACATCGGACGCTTGGGCGGTGCGGGCCGTGCAGCTCGCCGCCGACGTGGGTGCCAGCGAGATCGCGGTGGAGGCATTCGCGGCCCGTGCCACCTACACCCGGCTCGTCACCGAGGTGTTGGCCCGGTTCCGCGTGGACCGGCCCATCCGCATCACCGGGTGGCCACCCAAGGGCACCGACCGGGGCAAGGGCGACGCCGTGGCCCGTTCCACCGGCCTGCTGGCCGCGTTGGAGACCGGGCGCGCGCGGGTGGCAGGATTCTTGCCAGACTTCGAAGGCAAGCGGCCTAACCAGCCCCCATCTTGTTCAGTTCCGCTGCAGTCATCGAACCCAGCGACTTTCCGGCGGCATCGACCACGTCAACCCGCTGAACGGTCTGCCGGAGCCACACCCCCTCTTCATCGTTGAACGCGACCGGAGTCCCGAACACTTTGGCCAGGTTGTCGAACGGGCTCAGTTCTAGGACCACCGGCTCCGGATCGAGGGCGACGGTCACCACGCCGCCGTTCACCGTTACCGAGGTAACCGACTGGGCTATGCGGACACCACTATTGGCCCGTTCGTTGATGTAGTCCTCGAACGCTTCTTTCACCTGTGCATCAGTAGGTGCGGGCCGAGCCTCCGTGGTGGGCTCCACCGTCGTCGTCGGCGCGGCGGTCTCAGCTGTCGTGGTTCCGGCGGCGCTGTCCTTCTTGGCGGACTCACTAGCGCCACAGCCTGCAGCGAGATCCGACGATCAAAACCAGAGCCGTGACCGCGATACCGTTCCTCATTTCCCTCCTATGGCCGTCGGCTGTGCTGAGCGGGTTAGCTAACATTCGACCATGGGGGTTATCAAAAAAGGTGTCGGTTGCGGCGTCGTGCTGGTCGGGGGCTTCTTCCTGGTCGGGGGCTGCGTTGCAGTGATGGTGGCGGTGTCAGCGAAGATCACTCCTCCACAGGGTACGACGACACCCGGCCAGGCTGCACCGGCTACGCCTCCGGCCGACGATCACGCGACGATGCCCGGTAACGGCACCCATGAGATGGGCGGGATGGACGGCAAAGACTGGGGTGTCTACGAAGCGACCGCAACTGGCAATTGTCAGTGGTCGATTCGCTCCGTCGCCCGCTACCGTCCGGGGCTGATCCTTGACGAAGGCGCAGCCGCCCCAGGCGAGACGGTGCAGGTGAACATCCAGCCCGACGGTGACGTCGGCACCTTTGACGGCATGATTGACGACGACCACCGCCTAGTGTTCATGACCAATAGCTGCGGGAACTGGCACTTCGTCTCGTAGGGGGCCACTCGGCCCGTGCCGAGGCACTGTCGGAGGACAGTCCTAGAGTGCATCCCATGTCCTCATCGCCGCCGGGGTGGTATCCAGACCCCTCGAATGCCGCGATGCAACGCTACTTCGACGGGCGCAATTGGACGTCGCACTGCGCTCCTGTCCAAAGATCGACCGCCTCGGCGGCACCGCCACCCGGCTGGTATCCGGACCCGTGGGGCGCGGGGATGCAACGCTACTTCGATGGGCACAACTGGACGCCTGATTGCGCCCCTGCCGGGGGAGGCGCGTCCGTCCCGTATGCAGGCACTGATCCAGGGCTGCCGTCCCTATCCGTCGATCGCGCGGCATCAGAACAGCGGAAGGCGCGGCTTGAGTCGTATCTGGCGACGAGCGTCTGGAACCCCCGTGATGGCTTCATATGCACCACGGCAGGCGCGTGCCGTTCGTCCGCTGAAAAGGGCGGTGCCAGCTTCTACGAGGCTCAATCACACATGATCGGGGGGTGCTACGACACGCATGTGAACGGTAACCCCTACCGTATCGTCGTTCTGCCGATGGAGACAGGCGAACCGAAGCAACACCGGACGGTTGATCAACGTACCCAGGACGTGCTCGATTCCGGCAGGGTTGGCTTCGGTCAACGGAACCAACACATGAGGGGCGTCACCTTCGCGCTTCGACTGGCGTTCGGGATTCCGGTGGACGCGGACATCGAGCACCTTGAGTTTGACGACGGGTCACGCGCCCACCTGTTCGATTCGTACGCGATGACGAACCTTCTGCTGTGTTCGGCGGTCGATGAGGGGACCGCTAAGTCGAGGGGAACCGGGGTCATGCGGAAGTCCTGCTCACGACACTTGCGTGCGACTCTCGACATCCTCCAACCGTCCCTTGTGATCTCGCAGGGAGCGAGCCTCCACGACACGCTCTTCGCGGCCCTTGGGGTCACCCAATCACTGAATCCAAATGTCGCTGCCTGCAACCTCAACGGCCACGGTTTCGTGTGGGTGTCCCTGCGGCATCCGTCGCGTGGCAACTGGCAGTCGTTGAAGTGCACCTACCTGCACGAAGTGGTCGTCCCGGCCATCACCAAGGGACGGGCGATGGCGCTCGCGGGAGTTTGATCCGCCCGAACACTTGTTCACCGTTGTCCCGCCAGTGTCCCAAGACATGCACGAACACCGTGGACACGGCGGCATCAGCCGAACAGGTGAGCCGGCCCTGACCTAGACATGCTGGACACGGTAGAACACCCGTTCACTTTCTCCGGTCCCTTTACACACCAGCGGTCGGCGGTTCGATACCGTCCGCGCCCACTCCCTTTGACCCAGACGCTTGCCGTGCTGGGATCATGACCATGACTCATCCAGAATCTCTGACCATGCCGATCGAAGATGCGATGCGCACTCAGCGGGCGATCCGTCGGCTCAAGAGCGACCCGGTGGACGACGCGCTCGTGCTGCACCTCCTTGAACTGGCCATGAAGGCGCCGACGGGCTCGAATGCGCAGAACTGGGAGTTCATCGTCATCAAGGACCGCGAGATTGTCGCGAAACTCGGCCGTCTGAATAGCACCGCCATCAAACTCGGCGGCGCTCTCTATAAGCGCGCGCTCGGCGCCCGCATGGACGAGAAGATGCTCCGCAACGAGAAGGCCGTTCGGTGGCAGGCCGAGCATTTCGACGAGATCCCCGTCGTCATCGTGGCGTGCCTCAAAGGTGTCGTCCCGCCATGGCCGCCCGTCGCTGTGAGCGGTGCCTACGGTTCCATTTACCCCGCCGTGCAGAACCTCTTGCTGGCCGCACGTGCCGCCGGGCTGGGCGCGGCACTGATCACCATCCCGCTGTGGAGCAAGCTGCTGGCAAGGCGCGTCCTGGGACTCCCGTGGAATGTCACTCCCTGCGCGGTCATCCCGATGGGCTGGCCGCTCGGCAAGTACGGCCCCACGACGCGCCGGCCGGTCGCAGAACTGGTCTCGCTGGACCGGTATGGCAATCGCGCGTTTCTTTGAGCAGCCACTCCACCAGTACTCTTCGTGCGTGACCGCGATCGATCCGGAGAAGCTCAGCACGTGCCTGCAGGTGCTGTCCGACGTCGAATCGCTGCCTCCTGAGCACCCCGACGCTGTCGCGGTGCGACGGGCCACCGCCGGCCTGTTCAAGTCGGTGAAGCGGGCTCGCCGTCACGCCAAGAGGGATGCCATCGCCACCGCCGACCGGGCGGTCATCGCCGCCACGGCCACCGGGGCTGCCGGGCGTATCGACGACGAGACGCAAGGCCTGCCGCTGGTGTCCACCGCCGCAGGGGCGACCGCGGGCACGCTGCAGCGTTCCCGGGCCTGTTACGTGTGCAAGCGCCACCACACCGTCGTCGACGCGTTCTATCACCAGCTGTGTCCGGACTGCGCTGCGCTCAACCGGTCCAAGCGCGATGCCCGCGCCGACCTGACCGGCCGCCGCGCCCTGCTCACCGGCGGCCGAGCCAAGATCGGGATGTACATCGCGCTGAGGCTGCTCCGCGACGGTGCGCACACCACGATCACCACGCGCTTCCCGAACGATGCCGTGCGCCGCTTCGCCGCGATGCCCGACAGTGCGGATTGGCTACACCGGCTGCGTGTCGTCGGCATCGACCTCCGCGACCCCGCCCAGGTGGTCGCGCTCGCCGCCACCGTCGCCGCGCAGGGGCCGCTGGACATCCTGATCAACAACGCCGCCCAGACCGTGCGCCGCGCGCCCGGCTCCTACTCGGCTCTGGTCGAGGGGGAGCGCACCCCGCCGTCGGAGCTCGTGGACGTCATCGCGTTCGACCGCGTCAGTGATGCGCACCCGGCCGCACTCGCGGGAAGCCTCGCCGAGCACCAGACGCCGCACGCCGTCACTGAGATGGCCCTGCTCGCCCGAAGCGCCTCCCCGGAGCGGATCGCCGCAGGCATCGCAATCGACGCGGGCGGTCTGCTGCCCGATACCGCGTCGGTGAACAGCTGGACCCAGCGCGTACACGAGGTCGATGCCATGGAGCTGCTCGAGGTGCAGCTGTGCAATCAGACCGCGCCGTTCATCCTGGTCAGCCAGCTGCGCCCGGCGATGGCCGCGTCGCCCGCGCGGCGGAAGTACATCGTCAATGTCTCGGCGATGGAAGGTCAGTTCAGTCGGGCCTACAAGGGACCCGGACATCCGCACACCAATATGTCGAAGGCCGCCCTGAACATGCTCACCCGTACCAGTGCAGGCGAGATGTTCGAGCAGGACGGCATCCTCATGACCGCGGTCGACACCGGTTGGATCACCGATGAGCGTCCACACCCGACCAAGATGAGGCTCGCCGACGAGGGCTTCCACGCCCCGCTCGACCTCGTCGACGGTGCCGCCCGGGTCTACGACCCGATCGTGCGCGGCGAAATCGGTGAAGATCTGTACGGCTGCTTCCTGAAGGACTACGCGCCGAGCAACTGGTAGCGCATACGGTGGGCCGCATGGACTTTGAGTTGAACCGCAAGGACCTGCGCGACAGTCGCTTCGTGGCCGGTGAGCCCCCGCCGCTGGCCGACGGCGAGGCACTGCTGAGGGTCGAGTCGTTCGGGCTGACGGCCAACAACATCACCTACGCGGTGTTCGGTGACGCGATGAACTACTGGGCCTTCTTCCCGGCCTCGGACCCGGGCTGGGGGAAGTTGAACGTCTGGGGGTACGCCCACGTCGTTCAGACCCGGCAGTCGGGTCTGCCGCAAGGCCTTCGGGTCTACGGCTACCTGCCGTGCGCGAGCCACCTGGTGGTCGTCCCCTCCCGAATCGACGAGAAGGGCTTCTTCGACTCCGCAGCGCACCGGGCCAACCTGCCGTCGGCCTATCAGGGGTACCGCGACGTCGAGACCGATCCCGTCTATTCGGCCGACCGCGAGGCCGAGCACATCCTGTTCTTCCCGCTGTTCTTCACGTCGTTTCTGATCGACGACTTCCTCGCCGACGAGAACTTCTTCGGCGCGGACACGATCGTCATCTCCAGCGCGTCGTCCAAGACGGCGATCATCGCCGCCTACCTGCTCGCGCGGCGCAGCGGTGTCGATGTCGTCGGGCTGACGTCGGCGCCCAATCGCGAGTTCGTCGAGGGGCTCAACATCTACGACTCCGTGTGTCTCTACGATTCGGTCTCCGCACTCGCCGGGGAGCGCGCGGTCTACGTCGACATCTCGGGCGACGGCGCAGTACGCGCCGACGTCCACGCCCACTATGGCGACCGCCTCGCCCACAGCTCCACCGTCGGCGCCACCCACTGGACCCAAATAGCCTCGGGGGCAGGCGAACTCGCAGGGCCGAGCCCGATGTTCTTCTTCGCGCCAGACCGGATCACCAAGCGCGGCAACGACTGGGGCGCCGCCGAGCTCGACCGCAAGGTCGCCGAGTCGTGGGCGCCGTTCGCGCAGTGGGCCGCGGGCTGGGTTCGCGTGGAGGAGATTTCGTCCGAGGACGCGATCCAGCGGGCCTACCTCGACCTGCTCGACGGCAAGGTCGACCCGTCGGCGGGGACGGTCGTGAAGCTCGGCTAGGGCCGTTTGGTCGTTAGCGGCCCAGATCGGCGCCTGGTAGCTGGAAGTCTAGTGATGCGAACGGCATCCGCGCGTCGAGGTGAACGGAATCGTATTCGCACGCCATCACCGATGTGGTATCGCTATGTGGGTTGTTCGCTGTCAATTCGATCACCAGCCGCAGTTGCATCGGCTCGGTCAGATTACGTCCCAGAACACGGATCACGGGCAATTCGCTGAGTATGTCGAGTCGCATCGGTACCACCCGCAACTGGTGGCGGCGGGCGTCTACGTGGTCGCTGAGGGTTGTCAGCGCAATTGTGCCGGTGTCGGCGATCAGCAGGTCGTTCGACAACGCCGTGCCGGTCAGGGTGATCGAGATCGAACCCTGCGACTGTGGCCGGTGAGTTGCGGCCATCGCCGCGGCCCCCACCAACACCAACTCGCGAGTGGCTTCACGCCAATGGTGTGCACGCTCGTAGCCAGCGTCGTGAAGGGAGTGGGCAGCGGCAGTTGTGTCATTGTCGCTGTCTCGTGGTCGTGACACAGCCTGCACTCCGATCTCCTAAATGCGGCGACGGAAGTACGAGTCAATCCAGTCGGAGTATCGAGTAGGAAAGATCGTGGCGTTGTTGTCGGGCGCAAGGGTGTGGTCGTCGATCACCGCGCCGAAGTATGGCGCCTTCGCGTCAGTGACGATCCGACGTAGATCACCTTTGGCGGCAAGGCCACTGCGCACAAAATCATCCATTCCCATTGCGTCGGGTCCAGCGATCTCCGTTACTCCGTTGATCGGAGGCGCGACAGCCGCGCGGGCGACGGCGGTGGCGACGTCGTCAGCGGCGATGGGACGGAATAACGCGTGTGGCAATCTGACAATGTCTCCGTCCGTCGCGGAATCGGCCAAGCCAAGCGCGAATTCGTAGAACGGAGTTGCCCGCACGATTGAATACGGCCGACCCGAACGTTTGATCAGGTTTTCTTGAGCTGCCTTCGCGGTGTTGTAACCACTATCGGGCATGGTTTGCGCGCCCACGACGGACAACGCGACATGGTGGTCGATTCCCGCTTGCTGCTCGGCGGAGAGAAGATTCGCCGTTGCGGTTGTGAAGAAGTGCATGACAGGTTCATCGTCGAATAGTGGTGAATCGGCGACGTCAACCAGGACATCCGCACCGGCGACGGCGTCGAGAAGGCCTTCGCCGGTGAGCGAATCGACACCTGATCGGCGTGAGGCAGTGACCACGTCGTGTCCCTGTGCGCTGAGTTTGGTCGCCACTTTCGAACCGATAAGCCCACGGCCGCCAATGACTACGATCTTCATGATGAACCTCCCCGAAGTGTGCTTGGTTGGAGTGTGGTGTCAGGAGTGTGTGACGGCGATGTTGTACCAATTATCGCGTAGGCCGCAGCGGCGCTTGCCGCGGAGAACACACTGTAGCTAAGCGGCAACGCCACACCGAGAGATAGCGCCATCGCGGTCCCAAATCCCATGAGCACCAGACAACTTGTCGCTCCCACGAGTCCTGGTCGCCAGCCCGTCAGAAGCAAGACCCCCAGAGTCGCTTCGATGGCGGTTGCAGCGCCCACTACGGTGGTCAGCAACCATCCCGAAGCAAACGGCACGAGTTCGTGGGTGTAATCGGCGAACGCGGCCATGCTTCCCCAGCTTCCCTGCCCAAGCGGTTTCCACCATCCGAATCGATCGGCAACAGAGGACATAAAGGCCGTCGCGAGCGAAAAGCGAAGTCCGACCAGGACAATTCGTGTTGGATAGCCGTGTGCACGCGCTCCTCCTGCCGCGCCGAACATCCACTCACTTCTTCGCGATGTCGTCGGTGGTGAGTGGGCCATCTCCGAAATCGAGCAGGAAGACGGCGAGTAATTGAGCGGGCTCGGTCGCACTGGCATTCTCACTGATTGTGTGGTGAGCGCCGGGTGCTTCACTCCAGGTCTCACCGGCGTGATAGACCCGTGCAGGCTCACCTTCGACTTGGCTGCGAATCGCTCCGGAAACCACGTAAGCCATGATGAACGCCGATCCCGCGTGGTGGTGGGCTTCGCCCGTAGCTCCCGGGGGATAGTCGACGGTCACTGCGTGCATTGATTTGCCCGGAACATTCGTAAGTTGATCGAAAACTGTACGGACAACATTCTTTTGCTGTGAATCTTGCGGAGCCGGATCGGCCTTGGCCACTGGCGCGAGAGTCCCGACGACGAATACGGCGATCAGTGTTCTCGAGGCCATTTTGCGGCGGCCTGCCCACCATCCGGATCTTGGGATCATGGGGGATCCTTATTGATCTTCGGTCACGCGCAGGATCGTCTTGCCATGGACGCGCTTGTCCGGCGCGAATGCGGCGACAGCTTCAGCGAGCGGCAGCACGGCGCCGACGACCGGTTTGAGGCGCCCATCCCGTACTCGCGCGGCGAGGTCGGTGAGTCGCGCCCGATCCGGTTCGACAAGCATGTAAAGAGCCCGGCCGTCTTTCGGTTGGCTCTGCGGCGGCTCGGCGATGGTGACCAGCGTGCCGCCGGCGCGTACCAGCGCGATCGAGCGCGCCAGAACGTCTCCGCCGATCACGTCGAATACCACATCGACTTCCCCTGCGTCCTCCAGCTTCTCGGTATCCAGGTCCAGGAAGGTATGGACCCCGAGCTCGGACGCCGGGTCTCGATCTGCAGTACGACCCGTGCCGATGACGCGCGCTCCTACTTCGCGCGCGAGCTGCACTGCGATCGACCCGACACCACCGGCAGCGCCATGGATCAATACCGTCTGTCCGGCGGCGAGTCGGCCGTGGTCGAACAACCCCTGCCAGGCGCTCAAGCCTGAGATCGGCAACGCCGCGGCCACGGTGTGGTCGATGTCGATCGGCAACGGCGCAAGATTGCGGGTTTCCACCGCGACGTACTCCGCCAGTGAGCCGTCGCGGGCCCAGTCGGCGAGCCCGAACACCCGCTGGCCGACCGTCAAACCGGTGGTGCCGTAGCCCAACTCGACCACCACTCCGGACAGCTCGTGGCCCGGTACGCTGGGAGTGCGGTCACGGCCCGCGCGGTCGGTCCAGGTGTCGGGCCAGTCAAGCTCGCCGGGCGTGAAGCCCGCGGCATGGACCCGCACGACGACGTCGTTCTCGGACACGACCGGGTAGGGCAGATCCTTCAGCGACAGACCAGCGACGCCGGCCTCACGATCCGATACAACGATGGCTTGCATTGCACGTCCTTCCTGATTTCGTGGGTTGTCAAACTCGACCGCGCGGGTCTCTCGTCAGCTGCCCGATTCTGGAGTTACGGAGGTCAAAGGAAAGCTGTCCCCGCTCGAAGACTTCATTTGTGAACGCGGTACATCGTCGGCCGCACTTGTCCCCCGCTCGTCAACTGATGAATCAGCATTGACCGGCTCGGGGTGAGCGGTCATCACCCGGCGAACAAATTCACCCGGGTGAGCGCAACGACGTCATCAGGCGAAACTGCGAGCCTGAGGTTGCGGGATACACCACGCCTAGGGCCCTGGTGAATCGAGCACTGCCAATTGCATGTGGTGCGCCAGAGGAGATCACGTGTCCCCGTAGGGAGGGTGAACCGGTCGTACACATAGATCGTATTCCGACCTAGGTCGACCCAATGCCAGGGATACCGTGGATTCGCCGAACTACTTCTCGCGCAGAGCGATTCCGATCCGCCACGACGGACGCCTCCTCGTTCACCGCGCCACAGCAGTATTACGCCTGCGCAGGAATCGGCAGATTCGACAGCGGGTGTTGACCCGCAGAGGCCGATGGTCAGGACGGTCTTGATCGCAAAGCTTTTCATCCCATACGCGGCCTCGATGGGTCCTCACCCGGGTGAATTGCACAGCTGGATGAGGACAACTCACCCTCCGACCAGTGAGAGTGGTCGCTGACCTAATCAGCGACCGCAAGAGCTTCGGTACACCGCGTCGACCAACTTATGCCGCAACGTGCACATTGCGGGATCGGCACGGGTGGTCGCAGTGCCACGACACAACGAGAACGGAGATCGGTATGTCACAGGATCAGGCGACAGGCACCGCGGCGAGAGGGGTGACCAGCTTCAGAGCGTCGGCCATAGCGGTGGTCGTCGCCCGCTACGGTTTGGTCATCGTGCTTGCTTGGTTCGGCGCCATGAAGTTCACATACTATGAGTCACACGGCATTTCACTTTGGGTCTCCAACAGCCCGTTCATGAGTTGGATCTACGACCTCATTTCGATCAGTGCATGGGGCCGATTCAACGGAACGATAGAACTAATTACTGCAGTATTGCTGGCCGTCAGGCCGTGGTTTCCCAAGGTTTCTGTGCTGGGCGGCGTACTGGCCTCGCTGTTCTTCGTGGCCACGCTCAGTTTCATGTTCACCACCCCCGACATCAGTGAAGCGTCTGCCGGTGGCTTTCCCGTGCTGTCCGCCAACGGACAATTCATCATGAAGGACATCGCACTTCTCGGCCTATCCCTTTTCCTGCTTGCGGACTCCATCGATGCAACCCGCAGCCGCCGGATGGCACCAAAAGGGATTGAAAATCTGTTCCGATGAGGTCACGCGTGAGTGCCCGTCCTGGTATGCCGCCGCCTTGATTCCATCCCGTGTGGTCCTGGCGCCGCTGAGGCGAAGTCCGACCCGCAGGCTCGTGAACTGGCGAAGGCGACGCGCCCGGAAGAAGATGAGGAGGCAGGATGACACCGCAACCCGACGATCATTTCGACCTCGTCGTCCTTGGGGCGGGCTCTGGGGGGTATGTCGCAGCGATCCGTGCCGCACAACTTGGCCTGAAAGTCGGGATTGTCGAGAAGCGTTACTGGGGTGGTGTGTGCCTCAACACCGGCTGTGTTCCATCAAAAGCGTTGCTGCGCAATGCCGAGATCGCCTCGATAATCAGCCACCAGTCCGGAGCATTCGGCATTTCAGGTGACATCAGCCTCGACTACTCTCGCGCGCTGTCGCGGAGCCGCGAAGTCGCCGAGGCCCGGGTTCGCGGAGTGCACTTTCTGATGCGCAAGAACAACATCACCGAGATTGACGGCCATGGTCGGTTCACCGGCCCTCACAGCCTTCACATCGACCTGCGTGCCGGAGGCGACAGATTCCTGAACTTCGACCACGCCGTTGTCGCCACCGGGTCGCGCGTGCGCATGCTGCCGGGAGTCACCCTCAGCGACAACGTCGTCACCTATGAACAGCAGATTCTCAGCGCCGATCTGCCCGATTCCATCGTGATCATCGGCGGCGGCGCCATCGGCATGGAGTTCGCCTACATCCTGGACAGCTACGGCGTCCGCGTCGATATCCTGGAATTCGCCGACCGTGTCCTTCCGAACGAGGACGCCGCGGTCTCACGAGAACTTCATCGGCACTACCGGCGCCGGGGGATGTCAATTCACACGTCAGCCCGGGTGGACAAGGTTATCGACCACGGCGAGCATGTCGCCATCAGCTACACCAGCGCTGACGGAACATCGACCACCTCGCAGGCTGCGCGTGCTTTCATCTGCATCGGATTCTCTCCCAACGTCGAAGGAATCGGTCTCCACTCCGCTGGAGTTCGTGTCGGCGGCGGCGCTATCGATGTCGACGAATACATGCGTACGTCCATTCCTCACATTTATGCCGTCGGTGACGTCACCGCGAAAGTGCAACTCGCCCACGTCGCGTCGGCACAAGGCATCGTTGCAGCCGAGACGATCGCAGGCGCGGCTACGCTGCCGCTGGATTACCGGATGATGCCGCGGGTGACGTTCTCCCAGCCACAGGTTGCCAGCTTCGGTTACACCGAAGAGCAGGCCATTGCCGCCGGCCATCACGTGCGTGTCGCTACTTTTCCCATGCAGGCCAGCGCGAAAGCACACGGATTGGGTGAGCGCGGCGGCTTCATCAAGGTGATTGCTGACGAGGCGCATGGCGAGCTGCTAGGAGCACATTTGGTGGGCAGTGAGGTCAGTGAACTCCTTCCCGAGTTAACACTCGCGCAGATGTGGGATCTCACCGCCACTGAATTGGCACGAAACGTACACACCCATCCGACCCTCGGTGAGGGACTGCAGGAATGCTTCCACTCTCTCATCGGGGAGCCCATCAATCTGTAGACAAACGGCATACCACAGTTGTGGTCCGGTGAGGAGATTGAGATGACGGACGCGTTTGTGTTGGGTGGAGTCCGCACTCCCTTCGCTCGTTACAGAGGTAGCTGTCCCATGTACGGCCCGATGATCTGCTCGGTTTGGCGATGAAGGGTGCCTGCCAACGCGTCGGCCTACCACTGGTCGAATCGAAGATATCGCGGCCGGATGTGTGCACCCGGCTCATGAAGGGATGGGACTCGTCGGCCGCTGGGCGGCGCTAGCCGCAGGGTTTCCCGACAGCGTGCCAGCTTCCACCATCAACCGATTCTGCGGCTCGTCGCTCAGCGCAACCATCAACATTGCCCACGTGATCAAAGCAGGCGACCTTGGTGTCGGGATCGCGTGCGGCGTGGAGTCGATGTCACGTTCGGGATGGGCGATCAGAAAGGCAATGCGCCATTCGCCCCACGCGGGCCGGTTGTGATGCTCGACACGATGTGAGCGGGAGCAGGTGGCCCGCCCAATCCTGCACTGCTGGAGCGGAACGCCTACATCACTATGATCGAGACCGCCCCGAACGCTACGGGTTGACCCGCAAGGAGATTGATGCATTCGCGTTACGCTCATAGCAGCGCGCCAAGGCCGCGTGACTCGGGCCGATTTGCCAAAGAGATCCTGAATTGCCCAATCAGTCGGGAGGTTTCACGGTGCCCGACGACAAGCTCACCCCCAACGGGGGCGCCGGGCGATCGGGCATCCATTCGGTGCCACCGGCGCCCGGTACGTCCTCACGCTCGCAACGGAACTGCGTGAGCGCAATGCCGGCTATGGAGCCATCGGTGTGTGAATCGGCTCCGGGCAAGGCGTCGCGCTCGTTCTCGCGAATCCCCATGCCGCTTGAGGCTGTTCATCACTGTGGGTTGGAAGCAGCGTCGCTACTCGGCTGATTTCTTGGTGACCTCGACGATGTCTCCCACATGAATGGTGCCGGAGGTCAACACTCGGCACACCGAACCAGCGCGTCCGCGCAATGCCGCGGCGGCGCCGGGTCCGATGTCATCGTCAAGAAGCCGACATGGTGCGACTATCCGGACGACCTCCAGTTCCACCGTCCCGATCGACAGCCGGTCGCCTGGCCGGCTGGGAATCTCGCCGGCATCAACCGTCACATTGCGCCGCGTCCCGCCGCTGTCAATCGGGCGTCCGAGGGCCTCGGCGCCACGGTCGAGTTGCTCGCGGGACTGAATAGTGACATGACGATGTCGCGTGCCGTGATACCGGTCACCGACCAGCCCCCGGCCCGCCTCGGCCTCGACAAACTCAACTGAGCGCATGGGCAACCGGCGCCCCGCAGCAATATGAATCGCAACGATCTTCACACCCAGAGTCTAGGTGAATATCGCTATCACGACCGAATTGCGTTCTGGCCGTGGCACTGTGAAGGTTTCTGCCTCCGTCGGCAACGTCCAGAGTCCATCCCCCCGGCCTGGGCCAAGACGATCCGCTCACCCGGGTGAGTGGATGTTCGGGGTGATGACAGCTCACCCTTCCCGTCCGCATCCTCAGTACAAACAGCATGGGGCGGGTTTGCCGTCGCGTTAGCCAAGCGGCAGAGGGTGCGGCGTTGCGCGTTCTGTCGACTGGATCCAGAGGCGCATCGGTCCAATTAAAGAACCTGGGAAGGGACCCGGATATGCATTTCGAGGGCACAAAGGTCATCGTGGTGGGCGGCAGCGCCGGTATCGGTCGTCAGGTTGCCGTGAACGTCGTCGAACATGGCGGCAGCGCGGTGATCGTCGGACGATCGGATACGCGTGTCGACGACACCGTCGCCGAGTTGACGAGTGGGCGTGGTCGAGCCTGGGGTATCGCCGCCGAGCTCACCGGCCGCGCTGCCATCGACGATGTACGGCGGAAACTCTCCGAGCATGCCAATTGGATCACCGGCGCGATTCTCAACGTCGACGGCGGCGTAATGGCCGGCCGCAACTAGATATTCCAGCGCACCAGAGAGACACTTGACTGCGCACCAAGAGGAGCACGTGCGGATAACACAAGAACGCTTCCGCGGTCGGCGCGTCGAACGCCGCAATCCGGTGCGCCGCCAACATAGTTGGGATTCGACGAACAAACTGCGAGGAGGCTGCGACCACCATGGTTGAACACCGCCATGTCCGACTCGACCCCGAGTCGCGCCGCATCGAAACCCACCGTTTGGTGTTGCGACCATGGCGCCTAGACGACGAAACCGCTGCGTGTGCGATTTATGGTGACCGGGAGGTGGCTCGATGGTTGTGTCCGGCACTACCTCCCGTCGACGACCGCAGCGACATGCGTCGCAGGCTGGGCGTCTGGATGGCTGAGAATGACGCGGCCGGGTTGCCGCTGGGGCGCTGGGCGATCACCGACAAGCGAACCGGACAGTCCATCGGGGGAG
Organism: uncultured Actinomycetota bacterium; assembly: GCA_963843135.1. GTDB lineage: Bacteria > Actinomycetota > Actinomycetes > Mycobacteriales > Mycobacteriaceae > Mycobacterium. Next base: position 36,513 of record CAWJJA010000004.1, on the reverse strand, counting down.
TCGCCTTGCTGCCACTGCCGCCCGGCCGCACTGATCTGGAGATCGGATGGCAAGTGGCCCCAGCGATGTGGGGCCACGGATACGGCGCCGAGGCCGGTCACGCTGTCGCGCATCAGGCCTTTCAAAATGCAGGACTCAGTGAGGTTTTCGCAGTGGTGCGACCCGGCAATCGTCGCGGCGTGGCCACGGCACGACGAGTCGGTATGGAATGGGTCGGTGAGACCACCAAATACTACGGTCTATCGCTTGATGTCTATCGTCTGTGGAAAGCGGACCTGGATTTGCCGGAGCCAGCTTGCGCTGATGTCGAGCCGTCAGATGAGCCGGACGTCACCTGATGATGCGACGGAGAATCGCCCTCCAGGCTGAAGCTTATCGACTATGTGACGGACGCCGACCGTCCCAAGGAGCACTGAATTGCCTTCGGTGCTGCCGACAGACATAGCTGGTGGGCCGCCTGGCCTGAAGATATTCGTTGTCACTGCAGTATTTCCGACCGATGGTCTTCTTTCCTACTTGTCAGCGGACAGGTGTTTTTCTGGTTCACTCCGAAGTGCAAAGTCGATCCCTTCCTCTTCTCTCAACTGCGGTCACCACCGGTCGTAGTGCATCACGTCGTCGAGCGGAATCCTTTTGCCAGGGCGGAAGGTCGTGCCGGTGTAGTAGGCCGTCGGGATGGTCGTGGCGTGATAGACGTTGTCGGGCAGGCCGAGGATCGCCCGCATCTCGTCGTCGGCCATTATGGTCACCCCGGTCCACGTCGTTCCCAAGCCCCGCGAACGCGCTGCGAGCATGTAGCTCCACGTGGCCGGCATGACCGAACTCCAATACTGATTGGCGGTTTCGGCCGTCAGCGCGCCGTCACCGTCGACGGCCTCGACGCAGGGGATCATCAAGACTGGCACCTGGGCGATGTGCTCGGCGAGATACGCCGCACTGTCGGACACCCTGCGCTGCTCGCGATTGCGTGCCGGGTCGCCCTTGAACCGATCGGCGACGGCGAGGGGAGACGCGGCGATCAGCGCCCATGTGTGAAGGTATACGTCGGCGATCGCGCGTCGCTGTCCGGTATCGGTGACCACGATGAAGCTCCAGTTCTGAAGATTGGCCGACGTCGGTGCCTGGATCGCGATCTCCAGGCACTCTCGGATCAGGGCCATGGGAAACAGGTTTGGTGAAATCGAGACGCTTGCGTACAGATCGCGTCGTGGTCAGCAGTTCGTCGATCGACAATTCGACGGGGGGTAATCGCTCATGCTGGCAGGGTTGCGGTGACTTCGACTTCCACGCGCAGGTTGGGCCACACGAGTCCATCAATGATGCAGAGCATGGCGGCCGGTTGATGGTGGATCACCTCTTTGCTCACCGCTAGGTACGCCGACACATCGTTACGGTTGGTAAGCCATTGACGCATATAGACGATATCGGTGAGTTTGGCGCCGGCTTTGTTGAGTGCGCTTTCGACGTTGGCCCAGCACTGCCGGGCTTCCTGGGTGAAGTCCTCTGGAATCGTACCGTCGGCGCACAGCCCGGGCGTTCCGGACACGAATATCTGTGTGCTACCGCTCGATACGACGACTGCGTCGGCGTATTTGCCAATGTGCGCGGCGACGCCGGAGAAGATCGGGGTACTGGTCGTCATGTCGAGACTCCTTGTCGGTGTGAGGATTCTTCAGAGTGTGATGTCAGCTTCGTGAGATACCGTTAGTGATCGCCACTGGGCCGGACGAGCGACCTGCGATGACTTGCGCCAGGTCGTTGGCTGCCTGATCCAGGCTGCAGGAGCGCGGGGGTGTGATGCTCAACCGATGCGACTGGAGTTGGGCGGTCAGCCGACCGAGTTGAGCGCCGTCGGAACGCACGTAAACCGCCTTTACACTGATACCGCGGGTGGATTCGGGCGGGTCGGAAGTAATTGTTGCTAGCCGGCCACCATCGGATAGCGCGGTCATCGTCGCGGCGGCGCCCTGGGGCGCGGCGTTGGCGACAGCGTCGATCGAGCCCTCCGCAAACGCTTTTGCGTGCTGTGGCCACATCGGATCGCGGTAGTCGAATACCTCCCGGGCGCCATAGGCGTGGATCCGGTCGGCGCTGCGGGGGCCGGCGGTGGCGATCACGTCGATGCCGCGCAGGGCGGCCAGCTGGACAATTAGCCCGCCTGTGATTCCACCCGCGCCGTGAACGAGCAGCGTTTCTCCGCTGTGAAGGGCCAATGCCTCGTCGACCAGCTGCTCGGCGGTCAACGCCGGCACCGGAAAAATCGCGGCGGTCTCCCACGAAATATCGGGCGGTTTGTGCGCGAGCGACGCGACGGGCGATATCAAATACGGCGCCCACGAGCCTTGATCACGCAGCGGCACAGGGTGGCACAACACCGCATCGCCTACGCTGAACCCGCCGGGGGAGCGGCCCACGGCATTGATCACTCCGGCCGCCTCGACGCCGAGCGCCATCGGCGGCCGCGTGCCGACGTCCCAGCCGCCCTCTCGAATAATATTGTCCCAGTTGCCAATACCGGCGCTCCGAACGTCGATGAGTACCTCGTCGGATGCCAACGGTCGTGGCTCATCCACCTCGAGCATCTCCACGTCACCTCCGAGTGTTCGGATCCCGGCTACCAGCATGGTTCTGATGAAATGCCCGACTGGGCGTCGATGTTCAGCGCGACGTTAGTACTGGTGCAAGTATGTAGCGAGGTCATTGCGGCTCTTCTCACGACAAACGGCTATGGCAAATAGAGTTATTCGTTAGGTGCTTTCCTGTGCTCTGCTTCCTGCTTTCAGTAGTAGGCCAGTTCGGATTCTTGAACGAGTAGCGGATCCCAGACCTGATTGACGGTTGGGTGCGGCGCGACAGCATGACGTATGAGAGTGGTCGGGACCTTCGCGACGATAGCGAGGGTGGCTGCTTGAATCAGTTCGGAGAACTCCGGTCCCACAAATGTTGCTCCGAGTAGCGTGTTGGTCGCGGCATTGATGACCAGCTTTGCCCATCCTTCGAACCCGTCCCTGAAGAGCGCGAGTTGCGTTGCGGTGTCGGGATAGCGGGCAGTTCGGGTTCGTACCGCAAACCCTTCTGCCCGGGCCTGACTCTCTGTGCGCCCGACCTGGGCCACTTGAGGGTCGGTGAAGATCACCTGCGCGATACTCCCGGCGTCACGAGCAGCCAGTTCGTCCTCCCACAGTTCTCGCCCTGTGGTCTTGGCGATGATGATGTCGGCGACCACATTGCCGTGGTAGGTGGAGATGTGCGACAGGCGAGCACGACCGGTGGTGTCACCCAGCGCGTAGAGCCAGCCACCGGTGACGTCGGTCGCTTGCAAGTGATCGTTCACGGAAACGGGCCCGCCAACTGGCACGCCAACTGTTTGGAGTCCGATGTCGTCGGTGTTGGTGCGCCGTCCGGCGGCGAGGACGATCTCGTCTACTTCGATGGACTGTCGGTGCAAAGTTGCAGTCACCGGTCCGCCTGGAACGGGGCGGGCTACTGCAGACAACTCCGTTTCGAAGTGAATCGTGACGCCCTTGCGTCGCAATGACTTCTCGACCAGCTCTCGGGCTTCCGGTTCGCAGTTGCGTAGCAGAGTGTCCCCGCGTACCAGAAGTGTTACCGCGGCGCCCAAACCGGAGAGCAGAGTCGCAAACTCAACACCGACCACGCCGCCACCTACGAGAAGCACACGACGGGGCACCTGCTTCATGGTCACCAAGTCCCGATTGCTCCACGGGCGAGCCTCTGCCAACCCCGGGATCTCGGGCACGTGGGGACGTGTGCCCGTGGCAAGTACGACCGCGTGACGCGCAGCCAAGACCTCTTCGGCGTTATCGGCATACGCCACGCGTACTGCCCGTAACCCGCTCAGCCGGCCGAATCCGTGAAGCACGGTGACACCGGCCTGGCGCAACGACGTTACGCGGCTTTCGTCCGAGAGGTGCTCGATGATCGCGTCGCGCTTCGCGATTACGGCGGCAACGTCCAGGTTTGCGCCCGAAACAGACTCCCGCACACCAGGAACCGCATTGGCCAAATTAAACACCTCGATCGGTCGCAATAGCGTCCGAGTCGGATTGCAGGCCCAGTAACGACACTCACCGCCGACCAGACGATTCTCAACAAGCGCCACCGAAAGCCCTGCCGACGCGAGCCTGCGCGCAGCGGCTATCGCGCCCACCCCGCCGCCGACGATGATGGTGTCGAAGTTTCCGCCAGTCACCTCTACCTCGCTTCTTACTATGGGTGCACCCTGTCTGGCTGAGGCTCAACTACTTGCGTCCTGCTTGCCGGTCGCTATCCGGCTTCACATCGTCCGGATCCGGGGACGCTCTTTGGTAACGGAGTTCGTCGGCATACATTTGCGCATCACTGGGGTGCATCACGGGCGAGGCTGACATGAATTCTTCGCTCACCGAGAACCGGGCCAGCGAGGATTGCGCAAACCCGATCGACACCAGCGGTCGGCCAAACAGCGCATTGGTGAGGTACCCCAGTGCGACGGCCCATCTGTTGGCGTTCCGCGGTATCGCGTACAAGTGGTAGAGCCGGGTCACGATTTTGGCAGCGAATCCAGACAGCTGTATGTTCAGCGGATTCGCCACGGCGAACCCGGGGCCGAGGTCGACGACGGTTCCAAGATCGCGGTGTCGGTATTCACGAGCGCGGCCATAACCAAGGCTTGCGGCGACGTTTCGGGCCAGCACCTTGCCCTGCCGGTTGGCGTGTTGCGCCGTTGGCGGCGTTATCATTCCGGGGTTGGTGTCATCGGGCACTGCCGCAGCGTCACCGCCGGCGTAGACGCCGTCGAAACCGGGGACTTGTAGATCTGATCCGACTTTCAGGCGGCCCTTTTCGGTGGGCAATCCCAGTGAAGCGATGAGTGGGTTCGCGACCACGCCGGCCACCCAGGCGACGGTGTAGGTGCCGATGCGGGTCTCGTCACTGAGGACGACATGATCGGCCGCCACCCGGGAAAGCGTCACACCGACAAGGACCTGTACCCCGCGGCGCCGGAGTACCCGCTCTGCTCGCGCGGCCAACTCGGGACCGAGTTCAGGCATCATTCGTCCCGAGCGTTCGACGAGTATCAACCGGACCTCGCCGGGATGGAATCCGAAGTGGCGCGCCGCCATCGCAGCCAACGCGCAGAGCTGGGCGATGAGTTCGGTGCCAGAGTAGGAGGATCCGAAGACCACGATGGTTCTGCGCGCCGCGGCGCGCTCGCGGTCACTGTCGGTGCGCGACAGTTCGAACTGCTCGAGGATGTGGTCGCGGAGGTAAAGCGCCTGCGCCGTCGATTTGAGTCCCCGCGCGTGTTCGGCCAAGCCGGGAATATCGAACAGACGGCTGATCGAGCCGGGGGTCAGAACTAGTCGGTCCCAACGTAACTCGTGATAGGCGTCTTCCTGGTCGCGACATTGCATAGAACGCGCGGACAAGTCAACCGAGTCGACATAGGCTCGCAGCAGTCGGACTCCCGGCAGGATGTCGACTAAGGGCACTGTTGCGAAACGCGGGTCAATGGCCCCGCCTGCGACGTCGGGTAGCAGGGGGGTGTACAGCAGGTAGTCGACGGGCGATACCAACGTGACCGTCGCGTCCGAGCCGCGCCGCTGCAGCAGCTTGCTGAGTCGGCGTGCACACTCAAATCCAGCGAATCCGCTACCGACGATGACAATAGAGGGCGACTTCGGCGTTGGACCCTGGCGGCGGCTAGTGACCGAACCAGCGCGTGTTCGGATTGGACGCATGTGATCTCCCTTGGTTGCGGGGCGAGGCAATGGCACTGAGGTGCAGGCGCCCGCAGTCCCGCAGCGACTGTTGGTCTGGTGCGATGCGTTCGACTGCATCGGCACGCGGCTACGCTTCTTCGACCGAGCTTGGCGTCAGGTCGGGTGACTTGACATCACCCGCGCCTGAGGATCACCCGGGTGATTTGCGGGAGGACGGGCCCCCGGCAACCTTCGTTTTGATGGGTCCGTCGCCCAGTGGTTACATCGACGGCCGCGTATCTGCCCCTCGGTGAGATCAGGCTTGGTGTTCGACGGTCTGCTGCGCGGTTTCAGCACCGTCTTGCCCGTCAGGGCAGCCTTCATCGATCCACCGCTCGATCGAACGGATGGACTCGTCCGGCATTGGGTCGAAACCGACTGGCATGCGGGGGATCTCGGCATCAGGACCCGAGCCGAACGGTGGTTCGCCCTTCAGCGACAAGATCAAATTCGACTGGGCTCCGTCGCCGAGCACCAGAATCGGCCGTCCGAGCAACTTCGTAGCGACGAACTCGTCCCGATTCACACCGCGCCAAAAGGCGTAGTGGGGCGGGCCCACCTCAGTTCCCGGACCATCGACTGCCGCGTCGAGGATATCGACGACCTCACAAAAGGTTTTGATGTCCATCCGTTCTCTCCTTTCGGTTACGGTTGACACCTACCCTGTCCAGAATCGGGAGCAGTTGTCATCGCCCGCATCGCCGATTCACCCGGGTGATTGCGTCGTAACGGCTTTGGAGGTCCTGCCGAACGCAGGAAGACAGGCGAATGTCGGAATATCGGTAGCTAAACCGGTCGTCGTCCGGCGCGCGGGGTTACGCGAGGCCGTAGTCGTTGATCTTGCGGTAGATGGTGGCCCGTGACATTCCGAGGGCGCGTGCCGCTTCTTGCTTGTTGCCGCCGTGGTCTTGCAGGCTGCGGACGATGGCGTCGCGCTCCAGACCTTCCATCTGGGTCAGCTTGCGCCGCGTAATGGAGCGGCACTCCGGCGGCAACTTGTCACCGCCGATGGTGCCCGATCGCTGGTGGGCAACAGTTTCGGTGAGGACCCGGCGTAGCTGTGCCACGTTGCCCGGCCACGGCAGCCTGCTGAGTTGGCGCATCGCATCTGGAGCCAGTTTTACGTCAGCGCCCCGGGTGATTTCGCGCAACAGTAGCGGCACGAGTTCCTCGAGGTCGTCGATTCTGTGTCGCAGCGCCGGAACCGTGACGGTATGGGTGAACAGCGGCAGCAGAGACTCCTTGGCCTGCGCTGAAGAAGCCGCGCCAGTGCTGGTCACCGCTATCCATCCGCGACCTTGTCTAGAAGCCAACATCGACGCGATCGGTTCGATCATGTCCGCGTCCATGTCGTCGACGTCGGCAATCACGAAAGCGAAGTCCTCATCGCCGGATTCAGCGGCCAGTTCGGCGATGAAGCGGGCCGCGCTCGGAAACGTGTCGGCGCGCATGACGCGAACCGTCCTACCCTGTTTCACGTATTGTCCAACTGCCTGCGCCAGTCGCGACCGACCGGAACCTTTCTCTCCCTCGATCATCACCCAGTCTTTTCCGCGGCAGCATTGCTGGACTTGGTGGCAGCAGCGCAGCCAGGCGCCGTTGCGGCCCGCCAGGCCGGGGATATGAGTGTGCGCACCGCGGCGGACTTGATGTTCAAGTGAGTTGGCCTCTGTCGAGAGTCCAACGTGGAACACGACATTGATCCGGCTGCCGCGCAACGTCGATCGTTCGGCGGCAGTGATTCTGGCGATATACCCGCTCGGTAGAACGGCCAGCGCTGTGCCCGACGCCGTTGAGGTGAGTAGATCCAGGGCGTGTTCCAGCAGTACATTTTGGTCGTTACCGCTGAGGGTTCGACGTAGGTAGGGGTTCATCAGCACCACGTCGCCACCGATCGCGAGGACACCGCTTGTGGTCCGTCGTGTCTGCTGCAGATATGCCTCCAGGAGCGCCGTTTCGCTCTGATGAGCCACCGCTCGGATACGATCCTCGATCCGGCGACTAGCGCCGGTGGCCAGCGCGAGCAACAGTGGATCGGATTCGTCGGCCCGACAACTCAGATTGACCGCGCCAATCAGTCTGCGGGTGATCGGGTCCCGGATTGGCGCTCCGGCGCACGCGAAACCTGTGAACATCGAGACGTAGTGCTCACCGCCGGAGATGAATGCGGGTTGGCCAGTCTCGATCGCGGTACCAATCCCGTTGGTGCCGGCCACGTCTTCGGCCAAGCTGTAGCCCGGTGCGAGGCTCACCCTATCCAACGCATCCAGGATTGACAGCTGTGCGGCGGTGCGTTCAATTACGACGCCGTCCACCGAGGTCAGAACCACACTCACTGCCTGTGCAGCCAGATCTTCGGTGACTTGCTGCAGTATTGCCTCGGAGGCGCGCGCCAATCGCGAACTTCGATCGGGCTCCCGCACATAGGGGAGCGCCACCCGATCGGGATGAACTCGCAGAACCTCGGACCGACGCCAGGAGTCCAAGATACTGGGCCGCAAACTGTCGTCACCGATTGAACGCACCGCATCAAGGGACTCTGCGGTCAGGAGCCTTTCCCTGGTCCGCTCGAGGTCGACTCCGCTGACAGCCTGCGAACCATTCACCAACTACCTCAACTCCGGCTCGCCTTGACCCGACGGCGGTCCAAAACCCTCCCGCGACCGCGGACTGGGTGTCCGCTGGACCCTCGATATATGACGTCGCCCGAGTGCTCAGTTTACGCGCGCGGCGGTGTCGGTAGTTCGGCGAGCCAAACATTTGCCAGAAATCGGTCCTCGCGCGGCGCCGCCGCCGTCGCCACTGTGTCTCACTTTGAGACGCTCACCCACCTCAGGTTGAGACACACACGGACGACGCCCGGCGTTCTGATGGATGGATGAGACAACGCGTCGATGGCTTCGATGGCACGAAGAGGAGATCGCGGTGAGTGGGTACGACGTGAGCGCTGATCATGAGACCCTCACCATCTCTGAGGTGGGTTCCGGGCCGGCCAGCCTGAACAGGCGCAACAGCGCGAGAATCGCGAGGCTGTCGAGGAAAAGCAGCGAACCGCCGATTCGTGGGCGCGCTGCTGAGCTGAGGGCAGTCGGTGCGCTGATCAAGGCGGTCGCGGACGGACGCGGGGGTGTACTGGTCATCGAGGGTCCGCCGGGCATCGGGAAGACCCGCTTGTTGACCGAGATCTTCGCCCTCGCCGAGAAGGCCGGGGTGCGGACATTGTTCGGCGAGGCGTTCGAGTACCAGCAGACGGTGCCGTTTTTCTCGCTGTTCACGGCGACTCTTCGCGCGGATCCCCCGGTCGGTGATGTGGACGCATTGCGCCGCCTCGGCACGTCCGATGATCTGCGCTACTGGGTGGTGCGCGATCTGCATGCCGCCATCCACGCGACGGCGAGCCGAAAGCCCGTGGCAATCGTCCTGGAGGACATCCACTGGGCCGATAACGCCACCCTGCTCGCGCTGCGTTCGCTGGCGGCAAGGCGGCCCGATGCCGCCCTTTTGTGGGTGCTTACTGTGCGAACCGGCGCCGGCGGCCCCGCGGTTCGCCAGACGTTGACCGCACTAGAGCAAACGGATGCCGAGTTCGTCCGGTTGACGGCGATGACCTCGGGCGCGGTTGCCGACATCGTGCAGGATGCCGTGCGAGCCAATGCGGATGCATCGCTCCTAAGCCTCGCCGAGAAGACGCACGGCAACCCGTTCCTGCTCATGGAGTTGCTTCGCGGACTCGGCGAGGAGGGACGACTCGTTGTGAGTGGTGGCCGCGCGCTCGCCGCTGGAGACAAGTTGCCGCGACGGCTCAGCCACACCATGCAGCAACGACTCGACCAGCTCTCTCACGCCGCAAGCCAAGTCGTGCAGGTCGCCGCGGTGTTGCCGGACCGGTTCTCGGCCCGGCTCCTCGCCGCGATGCTCGAACGCCGACCGGCCGCACTGGTATCGGCGATCGAAGAGGCGGTCCGCGCCGATCTACTCATCGAAGACGGTGAGCAGATGAGATTTCGACACGATCTACTGCGCGAAGCAACTCGGCAATCCTTGCCCCAGTCCCTGCGCCGAGCAATGGAGCGGCAATCGGCGACGGTGATGCTGGACATGGGGGCGGCGCCCGAGGAGGTCGCAACGCAGCTCGCTCGCAGCGCTGAGGTGGGCGATCAGGCAGCGATCGACGCACTCCGCGAAGCCGCACAGTCTCTGGCTTACACCGATCCAGGCGCTGCGGCGGATTTGAGCAAGCGCGCCTTGGAGGTCCAGCCCGCCCAGGACCCGGGACGCGCGACACTCGTCGCAGAGACGATCGTGTTGCTCAACCGGGCCACCCGTTACGAGGAGGCGGAAACGCTGGCCAACACCACCCTGTCTGACGCGGTGGCGCCCGACGAAGAGGCCAGGATACTTCTTCGGCTTCGGACGCCGATCACCGATACGACAACGCGGCATATTGAAGACAACCGACGCGCACTTCAGTTGCCCCACGTCAGCGACGTCACCCAGGCACGACATCGGGCGTGGCTGGCATACAACCTGGCGATGTACGGCCAACACGGACAGGACTGCGCGGCGGCTGACGAGGCGGCGGCCGCCGCGGCGTCGACCGGCGATCCCGAGTCGCGCATTCTGTCCGACGTAGCACTTACGTGCCTGGATTGCGTGAACGGTTATGCGAGCCGCGCGCTGCACCGCGTCGAGGAACTTCAAACCCTCGCCCCGGCGGGCGACATGACCGCTCATAACCTCGCGGCATGCCACTTGGCGAACCTGCTTGCTGTGGTCGGTCGACTAGAAGACGCGGAGGCGCTGATCGCAAAGTGCACGGAGAAATCCCGGCAGGAACGCGACGGCATGGCGCTTCACATCTGGGGCTTGACTGCGGGGGTGGTGCACGTGGCCGCGGGCCGGTTGTCGGCCGCCCGTGCCGCCACCGAGCCGCTGTCGACGCCGGAGCGAACGGGATCGACGTTCGTAACCGCAATGCGCATGTTCACCCTGGCGGAGGTGGCGGCGCGTACCGACGACAGAACGTTGTTGGTGGAGACGTTGAGTGAGGCGCGCGATGGCTACTCCAGCGGCACGCCTGCCGTACGGCGCGGGGCGGCAGCCGCGCTGGGGCTGGCGGCGTGGCAGCGCGACGACGTTCATGAAGCGCTGCGTTGGCTCGGCGGCGATCTCCCGCTACTGACGACACCGGTGTTGCCGACCATCGTGGATCAGTTGACGTTGACCGCGCGGGTAGCGGCAGCCGCAGGTGATGCCGGCCTCCGCGCGCGTCTCCTGGACAGCGCAGACCTACTCGAACGTGAGCGGCCCGGCGTGCCATTGTTCGCCACCGTCGCCAAACACATCCGCGGGATTCTCGAGCGTGATGCCGATGCGTTGCTGGCGGTGGTCAGTGCGCTTCAGTCCTCGGCGCGGCCGCTTCTTTATGCAGGCGCTGCCGAGGACGCCGGGAACGAGTTGAGTCGTGCGGGGCATAACACTGCGGCCATCGACCAACTGAACGCGGCATTTGACACCTACAGCGACTGTGAAGCGGTTGCCGATGCCCGTCGGGTGGGGCGCGCGTTACGTCTATCAGGCGTGGAACGGCGCATCGTCACCCATCAGCGGGCCAAAACGGGGTGGGACAGCCTCACCGATTCCGAATTCACGGTCGTCAACATGGTCGCCGACGGTGCGACGAACCGCGCCGTCGCACAGCAACTGCACCTGTCCCCTCACACCGTGAAAACGCATCTACGCAATGCCTTCGCCAAGCTCGGCATCACGTCACGCGCACAACTGGGGCAGCTAACACGCGGCCGCGTTTGATCGACTGCGCGCCAAGTCGATGACGTGCCCGGGGGCCTACAATGATGTGCATTGTGATGCCAATCCGGTAACCGGTAGACAGGACACCCGATGGGCCCTCCAACCGGGGTATTCGACATCGGCGGCCAGCGCTGGGTCAGTTCGCCGATCCGTGGACGTGCCGAGGAGCTGAAAACGATCGGCGCACTGGTTTCCGCGGTCGCCCAGGGGCGCGGGGGAGTACTGGTCATCGAGGGCCCTCCCGGAATCGGCAAGAGCCGGTTGCTCACCGAGTTGGTGGCTCTGGCCGAAAAGTCAGCGGTGCGCACCTTGTTCGGTGAGGCGTTCGAGTATCAGCAGGCGGTGCCGTTCTTCTCCCTTTTCATGGCCACGCTGAACGCCGATCCCCCAGTGGGCGACGCCGAGGCGCTGCGTCAACTAGGCGGCTCGGCCGATCTGCGCTACTGGGTGGTGCACGACCTGGCCGACGCGATTCATGCGGCGGCCGCGGAAACACCGCTGGCGATTGTGTTGGAGGACATCCACTGGGCCGATAACGGCACGTTGTTGGCGCTGCGGTCGCTGGCCACCGCGCGACCGGATGCGGCGGTGTTGTGGGTGTTGACCGCCCGCACCGGGACCGGCGGGCCTGCGGTGCAGGACACCTTGTCTGTGCTGCAGCGCGCAAACGCCGCATTCGTGCCGTTGGGCGCCATGACGCCGGACGCGGTCGCCGCCATGGTCCAAGACGCCGTGCGGACGAAAGCCGATGCGTCGCTGCTAGATCTGGCGGCCAAGGCGCACGGGAATCCATTTTTGGTCAGCGAGCTCGTTGGGGGCCTGGACGAGGAGGACCGACTGAACATCAGCGGTGGGCGGGCGGTGGCCACCGGACACGGGCTGCCGCGGCGTCTGGGCGTCGGCATGCAGCAGCGACTGGATCTGCTGTCCAAGGGCGGTGCTTCGGAGGTGGTACGGGTGGCTGCGGTGCTGCCGGACCGCTTCTCGGCGGGTTTGCTGGCCGCGATGCTGGAACGCTCGCCGACGTCGTTGCTGTCGGCGCTCGAGGAAGCCGTGCGCGCGGACCTCTTCATCGAAGACGGTGAGCACCTGAGGTTCCGGCATGATCTGCTGCGCGAAGCCACGCGGCAGTCGTTGCCGCAGTCGTTGCGGCGTGCGATGGAGCGACAGTCGGCGACGGTCATGCTGGCGATGGGTGCAGCGCCTGCCGAGGTCGCCACCCAACTGGCGCGCAGCGCCGAGCCGGGAGACCGGGAAGCGATCGACGCACTACGGAAAGCCGCGCAAGCGGTGGGCCGGGGCGATGCGAGCGCCGCGGCAGACCTGAGCAAACGTGCGCTGGAGCTACTTCCGGGCGACGACGCCGAGCACGGCTCCCTGGTCGCGGAAACAGTCGAGTGGCTCAACCGGGCCAGCCGCTATGGCGAGGCGGAAGAGTTGGCCGTCGTGGCGCTCGCAGAGGCCGCCTCGCCCGAAGTCGAGGCCGAGATCCGGCTCCGGCTTCGGACGCAAACCAAGCACAGCTCCCCGCAGCGGGTAGAGGAGCACCGCCGAGCGCTGCAGTTGAGCGGCATCAGCGAGGTCATCCGGGCACGGCACCTGGCGTGGCTGGCCTACAACCTTGTGTTGCAGGACAAAAGCGGGCAATGGCGCACCGCAGCCGACGAAGCTGCCGCCGCTGCCGCAGTCACCGGTGATCTCGAGGCCACCATCATCGCCCAGGTCACCCACGCGTTGCTCGATTCTGGTGAGGGGTACGCGGCCCGCGCACTGGGCCGCCTCGAACAGCTTCGCGCAATCGCCTACACGAATGAAACGGCGTTGGCACATGCCTATGCCGGAATGTTCCACGCAAATCTGCTGGCAGTGGTCGGGCGATTGGACGACGCGACTGCGCGGGCCGCCGAAGGCATAGGGCAAGCCGGCCGGGAAGGTAACGCGATGGCCCTCGCTAACTGGGCCGTCTACAGCGGGTGGGTTCACCTCGCCGCCGGCCGGCTATCAGCCGCACGCGACGCGGCTGATTCCTTGCCACCCCCGCAGCCGACAGGCGCGACCGAACTGGACGTGCATCGCATGCTGATACTCGCAGAGGTGGCGGCGCACACCGATGATCGGAACTTGCTGCAGCAGACGGCCGATGATGCACGCGATGCCCACTCCATCGGTGCGCCTGGCCAACGTCGAGCATCAGCCTACGTGCTGTCGCGGGCGGCGTGGTATCGCGGCGACGTACACGAAGCAGCGCGCTGGCTCGGCGACATCAGCCTACTGGGGACACCTCTTTTTCCCCATGCATTGGTTCGGCTGATCTTGGGTGCGCGGGTGGCCTCGGCCGCCGGTGATGCCGGCTTGCGCGCGCGGGTCCTTCAGTCCGCCGAGGTCCTTGAGCGTGAGCAACCTGCGGTGCCGCTGTTGGCGGCGGTGGCCAGGTATGCCCGCGCGATACTCGAGCGTGATGCCGATGCGTTGGCGACGGTGACGAGCGCCCTCCACTCGTCTTCGCGGCCACTCCTTTATGCCAGCGCCGCAGAGGACGCCGGCGCCGAACTGGCCCGTGCACAACGCAACGGCGAGGCACTCGAGCAGCTCAACGCGGCCTTCGACACCTACATCAACTGCGAAGCGGTCGCCGATGCCCGCCGCGTCGGCCGCACGCTGCGCCGATTGGGCGTCGAGCGGCGCATCGTCACGCACCAGCGGGCCAAAACGGGATGGGACAGTCTCACCGATTCCGAACTCACGGTCATCAATCTCATCGCACAGGGCGCGACCAATCGCGACGTTGCCACTCAGTTACACCTCTCCCCGCACACCGTGAAGACACACGTACACAACGCTTTCGCCAAGCTCGGCATCACGTCTCGTGCGCAACTGGCGCATGTCACGCGCCGCTCGGATTGACCAGTTCACCAAAAATCAAGGCGGCCAAGGTTCACGCCGATGCGGCACCAGGACACCCGCTGGCTTTGGTGACGGCGGACCGTTGTCACTGGCTGGCAGGGCGGATCAGAGTGAGGCGGCAACAGCCCAGAGTTCTTCGGCCGCAGGACTCTGCACCCGGGACAGAGCGCGGTAGCGTCCGGTTCTGGTCGCACCGAGACTGCATCCGGCCGGGGTGAGCTGTCATCACCCACCATCCATTCACCCGGGGTGACAATGCGCCGCGGTGAGGATGGGCTCATGAGCTGACGCCTATCGGGGCCCTAGTACTACGCCGATCCGGCCCTAAAGATCACCCCTTGGGTGATGGTGAGGGCACGTTCGCGCTGTCAAATTAGTCATAGCTCCGGATCGTCGCGATGGCAGTCATGCAGTCGAACCCGCGTCGGAGAGGAACCGCTCAGAGGGATGGCTAGAGGGAACGAGAACACCATGGTGAGCACAGTTTTAGGAATGTTGTCGATGGTGCCGGTGGTTCTAGGTTTCGGTGGGTACGTTTTGGTGTCCCGACGACCATGAGCACGACCACGGTCCGCCCCCGGACGTTCCCACAGCGTCTCATGCTGAGACAGCACTTGACCTCAAGTTGAGACGCTCACCCCGCGCGTGCGGCGTTGTCATGAGGTACACGAGTCAACGGTTCAATCTAATGAAGAGGAGAATCACGGTGAGTGTGTACGACGTCACCGCGGAGCACGTGAAATCTCTCGGCCCGGTCGTGGACCGCCGGTTGGTAAGCCCAAGCTCGCAACCCCGGCGCGCGCCCGCGGCGATCGCGGAGTTCGGATCTGATTCAATCCCCGCAACGCAACACCGGTATGAACAGATGTCGGTGT
Organism: uncultured Actinomycetota bacterium; assembly: GCA_963843135.1. Classification (GTDB taxonomy): domain Bacteria; phylum Actinomycetota; class Actinomycetes; order Mycobacteriales; family Mycobacteriaceae; genus Mycobacterium. The sequence continues at coordinate 21,158 of CAWJJA010000004.1, read as the reverse complement.
CCGCGCAGGGCGAGCCACCACCGAGTGTTCTCGTCCAGGCACTCGTTTCAACTGATTCGCTGAACTCAGGCCAGGGCGGCTCAAATCGCCACAACAACAACGGTATCGGTGAAGATGCCGAGCGAACAGTTCTGCTAGCCACCAAACTGCACGTCCCCGCCATCGGACACGAACTCGTTCAGCGGGCGGCGCTGCTGGACGCGCTGTCGGTGGGACGACGTCGCAAGCTGACGCTGCTGAGCGCGCCCGCCGGCTGGGGCAAGACGACGCTACTCGCGCAGTGGGCTTTGGCTGCGGAAGGGGATCAGCGGTTTGGCTGGCTGTCGCTTGATGGCGCGGACAATGACCCGGTGTGGTTTTGGATGTACGTCGTCGCGGCGCTGCAGGCCGTCAATCCCGGGGCGGGGATGCGCGCGGTCGAACTCCTCGCAATGGGTGCGGACCCCGTTCAGGTCGTCTTGCCCACATTGCTCAACGATCTCGACACCCTCACGAGCCCAATGGTGCTGATCCTCGATGACTATCACCTGGTCGTGAACCGAGCGGTCCACGAGCAATTGGCATTCGTCATCGGCCGGATGCCCGCGAATCTCCACCTGGTACTGGCCACCCGATCTGATCCGAGTTTGCCTTTGGCCAGGTTGCGAGCCAGCGGTGATCTCATCGAAATACGAAGCGACGATTTGCGTTTCGATGCCGCAGAGGCGGGCCAGTTGGTCAACAAACTGTTCAGGCTTGACCTTGCGGACGAAGATGTCGAGTTGTTGCACCGGCGCACCGAGGGGTGGGCTGCCGGCCTCTATCTTGCCGCGCTCTCGCTTGCCGGGCGTCCTGACGTCTCTGCGTTTATCAGGACGTTCGCCGGCGACAATCGTCATATTGTCGATTACCTGATGGCCGAGGTCCTCGATCGTCAGCCGCCACAACTGCTCAACTTCTTGCTGCGGACTTCGGTCTTGTCTCGACTGAGCGGCGCGCTGTGCGACGCCATACTCCAAACCTCGGGTTCGGCATCGGTGTTGGAGAAGATCGATCACGAGAATCTGTTCTTGGTGCCATTGGACACGTCGCGCCGTTGGTACAGGTATCACCATCTGTTCGGACAGCTGCTGCGTGCCGAGCTGGATCGCACTGAGCCCGATGTCGTCGCCGGTCTGCACCGAAGAGCCGCGGCTTGGTTTGAGACCGAGGGCCTCGTCGATGAGGCGGTGCGCCACCTGGTTGCCGCGGGTGAGATGGGGGGAGCTGCTGAGCTGATCGCCGCCGACTGGGTCAACGAATTCAAAGGGGGCGGCCTGTCGACCGTCTCCGGCTGGCTCGATCTGCTTCCCTATGAGACGGTTTCACGCGATCCGCGATTGAGCGCGGCTAGGGCCTGGATCGCATTGACAGTCGGCCGATTCGATGATGCGCGCTCATGGATCAGTGCGGTGGGCGTCGGGTCTGGCGGCGACACCGTCGATAGTGGCTGGCTCGACGCTCAACTCGTCGCCTTGCACGAGGTCCATGCGTTCATGACGGGTGATGTCGCCGGAGCACTCGAGGCAGGCCGCCGGGCGATGACCCTCGACTTCGATGAGACATCGCAGGCACGTTCGGCTGCGTGCGCCGTTTATGGATCCGCGCTGTACTTTTCGGGCAGCGTCGACGAGGCAAAAGGCATTTTTCGGCACGCCCTGCAAACGGCTGAGAAGATCGGCGATCGGCGCCGCCGGAACTATGCCTTGGGTTATCTCGCTCTGATCGCAGCAGAATCTGGTCGGCTCGCAGACGCCGAGCATCAGATACGGCTGGCAACAGGCGTCGGTGGAATCACTACCGACGCTACGGGCGGTGAACACTTCGTCAATGCGATGGTGCCGCTGGCGGCGGCCACTGTCCTTCAGGTGCGTGGCGATACGGCTGCTGCCGCGGAAGCGGCTCATTTGGCCGTGAATTTGGTCCGCAATGGTGCGGGGATCATGGAAGTTGCCAAGGCGTTGTTGGTCCGGGCGAAGATTGCTGAGGATCTCGGTGATCTCGTGGTGGCGGCGCAAAGTCGAGATGAGGCAGCTGTGCTGCTTGGTGATCGTGCGGATGGTTGTGCACAAGCCTTGCTGAACGGGGGCCGGCGTGGCCGTGGTGTTGCGGTGGGGTCCAGTCGTGATGAGGGCATGCTCGTCGAGGAGCTCACCGCCAAGGAGCATGAGGTTCTTCGGCTGTTGGCGACTCGCTTGTCGCGCCGTGAGATTGGGCAGCGGCTCTATGTGTCGCTGAACACGGTGAAAACCCATCAACGTGCCGTGTATCGCAAACTGGGTGTCGAGAGCCGTAATGCGGCGGTTACCCGAGCGCGTGAGCTCGGGCTGCTCTGACGTTGCGACGCCGAGAGTATTCCCGTGGATACGGCCACAGGACTCGGCGGTCGTGAATGCCCAACGTGCGTGGTCGGGATGCTCGCATGGACGAACGTATCTGGGGTTGCGTCAAGGCGGTGTGTGGTCGTCGTCCGTTACATCATCGGTCTTGTTCTGTGGCTGCACACTGACGAGTTCGAGGCCGAGATCGCTTATCCGATCCATGAGTCCGTATAACTGTGATTGGTCTTTGACTTCGCCGGTGAACACGGAGTCGACCGCGCCGGGGGACAGGGTCATACCTTCCAGTGCTGTCGCCAGCCGCTCGGTCAGCCGGCCTCGAACGCATAACCGATATATCGTCGGCTCCAATTCATGCTCCTGCCCTCGGTGTGTTGACTCACCATCCACCAACGTGGGGTGAGCGGTCATCAGCCCACGAAGTAATTCACCCGGGTGAACAGGCATTACGGGTGGTGACCAGTCACCCCGGTGAACGGAAACCTTGGTAGGAGCAGTCCGCAACCCCGTCAGGACTGATGCCGTACACAACGGCTTGGCTGCACATCGACGGTCGGATCGAGAACACAACAATGTTAGCAACGGCCCTGGCCGCCATTCACCAACTCCGGGAAGGGAACCGAGACATGCACCCAGACATCGACACCGAATCCCCCGCAATCGATCGAATTTCAGACAGGAATCCGTCGATGGATTCCCTCTCGGCTCTTCGCGCCCTCGTTGGACTCGATGACCTCGCACCGCAATGCGAACTGGGATTCCTCGACAACGGATTCCGGTGTGCCGATCCAGCAGTGGCATACGTCGAATTTCATATGGTCGGCCACTGTAAACGGTTCGACTGCGACGCAGACGGTAACGCGTGCGGTTACGTGTGCTCCGTTCATCTGGACGCGCTGGATTACACCGCGGAGTGCACGGTGGCGGAGATGCGGCCCAGCGTCCTTCGGAGACTGTTCAATCGTGTCGCACGGTGCCCGACGTGTGACAGGACACTTCTGGGCGCATCCGACATTCTTCAAGCGGTGGTGGACCTGTGATGCCCACCGCGAAGCCGGCGTCGGCGAGGGCGTCATTGCCGTCGGGGAGCACACCGGTTGACTCAGCGATGATATCGGACGCATACATGGCGTGGTCGCTCGCAGATGCGGCGTCTGTGTGTCTGACTGGATGGGAACGCACCATGGTGTTCGTCGAATTGGGTTGTGGCGAACACCACCTCGCAATCGAGCGGATCTTCGAGTCTGTCATCTCCAATCGGATGGCGCTGCCGGAAACGGTCCTCGGAATGCTGAGCCGGTGGCTAGACGGGTATGCCGGCAGCCCGGAAGAGCCGCGACGGCGCGCGATGATTGCTGAGGTTCGGTCGTATCGGTTCGACCCGGTGCCATTGCGCATCGGACATGTGCAGTCTCAAGAGACTTGGCCCGCCGGTTGGTCTGCGTACGACGTTGACGTCGCTGGCTGACGAACACATCGATGTGTTAGCAACGCTGTGTTTTACAGTGCACAAGGGCAGTTCTCAGAACAGAGTGATGTGTGCATCGGCCCCCACGCTTGATGGGGCGGTCCATGATTCGGTGTCACGCGGTGACCCGCGGTAACCGCCGGGTACGGGACGTCATCATCGTCGGATCAGGTCCCGCCGGATACACCGCGGCGATTTACGCCGCGCGGGCCGGACTGGACACCTTGGTCATCGAAGGTCGTGCGCCCGGAGGTGCCCTGATGGACGCGGGACAAGTGGACAACTACCCCGGCTTCTCTGAGCCCGTGTGTGGGCCCAGCATGGCATGCGCGATGCGCGCACAAGCACACCGATTCGGTGCCGATTTCTACGTCGGCGAGGTCGACGCGTTCGACCTGGAAGGCGATGTCAAATCGGTCGCGGTGAGCGAGGACCTCTGTCACGCTTCAGCGTTGATCCTCGCAATGGGCGCTGCGAACCGACCGCTCGGCGTGCCCGGGGAGCGCGAGCTGCGGGGTCGCGGAGTCAGCGCCAGCGCAAAACGCGACGGCGACCAGTTCGCCGGCCGCGATGTAGCCGTTGTCGGCGGTGGCGACGCAGCTGTCGAAGAGGCTCAGTTTCTTGCGACCCTGGCGGGCCGCGTGACCATCATCAATCACCGGCCCCGACTGCGTGCGTCGACCGCGATCGTTGCGCTGTTGCGCGCCCAGCCCAATGTGGTTGTCCTGGACCGCACCGAAGTCATCGCGGTAAAAGGCGGACGCCGCGTCACCGGGGTGCGAGTGCGCGCAACGGACACCGCCGACGAGTACGACATCGAGCTCGCTGGGGTGTTCGTCGCCGCCGGTCAAACTCCCCGCACCGAACTGCTGGCCGGGCTGGTCGACCTCAACGCGCGCGGCTATGTCTTGGCCCCGCACGGAGGGACCCTTACCTGTGTCGAGGGGGTTTTTGCGACAGGCGACCTGATCGACGGCAGGTACCGCCAAGCGGTCACCGCCGCCGCAAGCGGCTGCAGAGCCGCACTGGACGCGCAGCGCTGGCTCGCCGAAACATACACCTCCCGTGGCTACGCCGACGTCTCACCCGGGTGAATGACGCAGAGGGCGACGACAGCTCGCCCCACTGCGCATCATCCTTTTTGCCGAGCGGCAACGTGAAGGTGTTCACCGATATCGACCGGACCGCGCTGCCGGCACGCCTAGACAGGAATGGAACCGCACAAATGGGCAACTCTGAATTTGACGACGTGGCAGCGCATCTGCTTGAACCAGAAGAAAGTCTAGACTCAGAAGAGACTGGTATCGATCTGGACGAAGGCTATTCACCTCCGGAACGCCCGCGGGAATTGGGGGGCTGGGGGCTTACCGTCAGTGAGGCGCGTAGCCATGAAAGCCTGACGCGCCGGCTGGCGCGTGAATTGCCCGACTTGACCGACCGGTGGGACGGTGACGGGATCGGTGATAGCGCGGACAGCGACGGCGAGCCCATCGATGATCAGGTTGGCGACAGCCGCGCAGGTCGGCTCGTCGCCTTCGGCCTTGATCCGACCGATTCCACGACCGAGTACCGAGCCCACGACGTGGGAATCGACGGCGGTGCTGCCTCGGCTGAGGAAGCGGCCATGCATATCATCAACGAGGACGACGACCAACAGTGGCGACTCCTATAAGGTTCGGCAATGATCCCAACGGTACGCGGGTTCTCGCTCGAAGCGTATGAAAACTGTTCATTACGAACGGGATTGACTGGTCTTTGCATCTTTCGCGCGGACGGGTTGGTTGAGGAAATTCGTCTGTTGCATCCGACACGATTTTGTGAATGGTCATAACCGATTTTGACGGTTTTCGCTGTTGTATGCGGATCAATCTCGGGCTTCCTGTTGGCATCGATTGCGTTGAGGCCCCGCGTCGCCACTCCTCACCCGGGTGATTGGCGTTATGGGTGAAGACAGCTCACCCCGACACGGGCCAACCTTGACTTCCGACGGACCTGCGCGGTGAGCGACTGTCTCCGAGCCACAAACCAAGTGCTCGGCACGATCCAGCAGGTGACGAATCCGGGAAGGAAATGAGTAATGAGCCAAGAGTTCGAGGGTAAGAAGGTAGTGGTCGTCGGCGGGAGCGCCGGCATGGGACGGCAGGCCGCGCTCGACGTGGTCGAGCGCGGTGGTAGCGCGGTGATCATTGGACTCTCGAAAGAGCGTGTCGATGACGTCGTGACCGAGTTGACGAATCGCAAGGGTCAAGCATGGGGGATCGCGGCGCAATTGACCGACCGATCCGCAGTTGCTGATGTCCAACATGTGCTAGCGGAGCATCACCAAGATGCAACGCTGATGGTCAACGCGGCGGGCTTCTTCATCCCTAAACCGTTCTTGGACTACGACGCCGACACCTACGACTCGTATCTCGATCTGAATTACGCGCTGTTCTTTCTCACCCAGACCGTAGTCACGGGCATGATCACCAACGGTGCGGGGGGATCCATCGTCAACATCGGCTCCATGTGGGCGCATCAGGCGATCGGCGTCACGCCGTCCTCGGCGTATTCCATGCAGAAGGCGGCGCTGCACGCCCTCACCCACAATCTGGCCATCGAACTTGCCGGCCACCAGATTCGCGTCAACGCGGTGGCACCGGCAGTGGTGAAGACACCTCTATACGAAAAGTTTGTTCCGAAAGACCAAATCGACAGCACCCTCGAGACGTTCGCCCCACTTCATCCCCTTGGCCGCGTCGGCACCCCGACCGACGTAGCCAACGCCATCACCTTTCTGCTCTCCGAGCAAGCAAGCTGGATCACCGGCGCGATCCTCAACGTCGATGGCGGCATCATGGCCGGCCGAAATTAGCCCAACGAATACCCGAGGCAACGCGCACTACCTAAGGAGCACGTCTGATGCACGACTACCACAAGAACCCGGACGCGATTGACGCATTGCGTCCCGAGCAGTACTACGTCACCCAGGAAAGTGGTACCGAGCGACCATTCACCGGTGAATATCTCGACAACCACGAGCCGGGCATCTACGTCGACGTGGTGTCTGGTGAACCCCTCTTCGCGTCCGTTGACAAGTTTGACAGCGGCACCGGCTGGCCCAGCTTCACCCAGCCGCTGGACGACGGCGACAACATCGTCGAAAAGTCCGACCACCGACACATCATGGTGCGCACCGAAGTGCGATCGCGCCACGGGGACAGCCATCTCGGGCATGTCTTCGCGGACGGACCTTGGTCAGGGGGCGGGTTGCGCTACTGCATCAATTCCGCGGCACTGCGTTTCATCCATCGTGAGAACCTCGAGGCCGAGGGTTACGGGCGATACCTGTGCCTGTTCGAGACCGCCGACGGCTCAGGATCGCAGAGTGATCCCGAACTCGTGGAGCCGCAGCGATGACCACCAGTACCGCGATACTAGCGGGTGGCTGCTTCTGGGGGCTGCAAGACCTCATCCGCGCGCAGCCCGGCGTGATTTCGACACGCGTCGGCTACACCGGCGGTGTCAACGACCACCCCACCTACCGCAACCACCCCGGACATGCCGAGGCAGTCGAGATCACCTATGAACCAGCCGAGAATGATTACCGGGCGCTGCTGGAATTCTTCTTCCAGATCCATGATCCGACAACAGAGAACCGACAGGGCAATGACGTTGGCGCCAGCTACCGCTCGGCAATCTTCTACCTCGACGAGGATCAAAAGCGCATCGCGCACGACACCATCGCCGATGTCGAGGCATCCGGTCTGTGGCCCGCCGCGGTCGTCACCGAGGTCACGCCAGCCAGTGACTTCTGGGAAGCCGAACCTGAGCATCAGGATTATCTCGTGCACAATCCCGGCGGGTACACCTGCCATTATGTGCGACCCGAATGGAAACTGATATCAGGCAGCGGATCTGGTGATATCGAGGACACGACCGTTGAGGCAAGTCGTCATGGGTGAGCGACATCGGCGCATTTCGTCTCTCGATCGGCAGATGCTGGCCGCGGCATACTGGCCCGTTATCGTGCTCGTCGCTGTGCTGATCACGGCTCGAGTATTCGATCTCCAGAACAAGTTTGAGGTAGGTGGGTGATGGCGCAGAACCGCAACCTGAGCGCGCTGGCAGAGGCTGGGGTATCGGTCTGGCTGGATGATCTGTCCCGCGAGCGCCTGATATCTGGCAACCTACAGCAGCTGATCGACACCAGAAGCATCGTCGGTGTCACCACAAACCCGTCGATCTTTCAGCATGCGATCTCCCACGGCGATGCCTACACGCGGCAACTCACCGAATTGGCCGAGCGGGGCGCTGACGCTGACACGGCGATCCGCACCGTCATCACCGACGACGTACGGACCGCTTGCGACGTCCTCCGTCCGCGATGGCAGGCCTCCGCCGGAGTTGACGGGCGAGTGTCGATCGAGGTTGATCCCCGGCTGGCTGACGATACCGAGGCCACGGTCGCTCAAGCCGCCGAGTTATGGAAGATCGTCGACCGGCCCAACCTTTTCATCAAGATCCCAGCCACAACGGCCGGAATGCCGGCGATCACCGCCACCGTGGCCGAGGGAATTTCAGTCAACGTCACGCTCATTTTCTCAGTCGAGCGTCACCGCCAGGTGATGGATGCTTACCTGGCCGGACTGGAAGCCGCACAACACGCCGGACGGGACCTTGCCGGAATCCACTCGGTGGCATCGCTGTTCGTCTCCCGTGTCGACACCGAGGTCGATCACCGTCTGGAAGCCATCGGCACAGAAGCCGCCATGACGCTGCGAGGGCAGGCGGGAATCGCCAATGCGCGTCTGGCATACGCGGCCTACAAAGATGTATTCGAGGCCGGAAGCCGTTATGCCGCAATGAGCTACGCCGGCGCACATGTGCAGCGCCCGCTATGGGCGTCCACCGGGACAAAGAATCCAGCCTATCCCGACACCATGTACGTCACCGAGCTGATCGCACCGCACTCTGTGAGCACCATCCCCGAGCGGACGTTGGAGGCCGTCGCCGACCACGGCGTCATCGTCGCGGACACCATCAGCGGCACGACTGCCCGCTCTCAAGCCGTGCTCGACAGCGTGACTGCGGTCGGTGTTGACATCACTGACGTATTTCGGGTGCTCGAAAACGACGGTGTCGCCAAGTTCGCCGCGTCCTGGCGCCAGCTGCTCGACGCCTACCAGACGTCTGTGGACAGCTCCGCGGGCACCAGGGGATAAGGCCGTTGACCACGCATGCGCCGTCGCTCGAGGGACTCAAGGTCCGGCGGCCGTACACCGATCGGCTCGGTCCGAAGGGCGCGCTGGTCTACAAGCTGGTCACCACGACCGATCACAAGATGATCGGGATGATGTACGTCATCGCGTGTTTCGCGTTTTTCTTCGCCGGGGGGTTGATGGCGCTGTTCATGCGTACTGAACTGGCGTCACCAGGCTTGCAGTTTCTGTCCAACGAGCAATACAACCAGCTGTTCACCATGCACGGCACAGTGATGCTGCTGTTCTACGCCACGCCGATCGTGTTCGGGTTCGCCAACCTGGTGCTGCCTCTGCAGATCGGCGCGCCCGACGTGGCGTTCCCCCGGTTGAATGCGTTGTCGTTCTGGCTGTTTCTGCTAGGTGCGCTGATCGCGCTGAGTGGCTTTGTCGCCCCCGGCGGGCCGGCGGACTTCGGATGGACCGCCTACACCCCGTTGTCGAACGCGATCCACTCGCCGGGCCCGGGCGGAGATCTGTGGATCATGGGTCTGATCATCGGCGGCCTGGGCACCATTCTGGGTGCGGTCAACATGATCACCACCGTGGTCTGCATGCGCGCCCCGGGGATGATCATGTTCAGGTTGCCGATTTTCACCTGGAACATCTTGGTCACCAGCGTGATAGTGCTGGTGGCGTTCCCGCTCTTGACCTCTGCGTTGTTCGGGTTGGCCACAGATCGCCACCTGGGGGCGCACATCTTTGACCCGGCCAACGGCGGGACCATGCTGTGGGAGCACATGTTCTGGTTCTTCGGCCACCCCGAGGTATACATCATCGCGTTGCCGTTCTTCGGCATCGTCACTGAGATCTTTCCGGTGTTCTCCCGCAAACCGCTATTCGGTTACACCGGAATGGTCTACGCGACAGTATCGATCGCTGCCTTGTCGATCGCGGTCTGGGCACATCATCTCTACGCCACCGGCGCGGTGCTGTTGCCATTCTTCTCGTTCATGACATTCATGATCGCGGTGCCGACCGGAATCAAGTTCTTCAACTGGATCGGCACCATGTGGAAGGGCCAGCTGACGTTTGAGACACCGATGCTCTTTTCGGTGGGCTTCATGGTCACTTTCCTGCTCGGCGGTGTATCGGGTGTGCTGCTTGCCTCCCCGCCGATAGATTTTCACGTCACCGACTCCTATTTCGTGGTGGCACACTTTCATTACGTGCTTTTCGGCACGATCGTGTTCGCCACCTACGCCGGGGTGTACTTCTGGTTCCCGAAGATGACCGGTCGCTTGTTGGACGAGCGCCTGGGCAAGCTGCATTTCTGGCTGACTTTGATCGGTTTCCACACCACATTCTTGGTCCAGCACTGGCTCGGTGCCGCAGGCATGCCGCGTCGTTATGCCGATTACCTTCCCACCGACGGGTTTACCGGACTCAATATCGTCTCGACCATCGGGGCGTTCATTCTAGGTGTCTCGGTGTTGCCGTTCCTTTGGAACGCGTTCAAGAGCTGGCGGTACGGCGAACCCGTGACCGTTGATGACCCGTGGGGCCATAGCAATTCGCTGGAGTGGGCGACCAGCTGTCCGCCGCCGCGCCACAACTTTACCGAGCTACCTCGAATCCGTTCGGAACGGCCGGCATTCGAGTTGCACTATCCACATATGGTCGCGCGTATGCGCGCCGAGTCGCACGTCGGCCGCAGCCGCCGCAATACACAATCAGAAACTGCAGCGGCGGTGTCAACGGCAGACCACGGCGTCGTGTGATGTTGCTGGACAACTATTACGAGGAGATCTCTGTTGAGCGACTTGGATGATGGATCTATCGACACGACGATGCTCGGGCGGCTGGCCACCCAGTTGCGCGCCGACGGAATCCGGGCCAGTACCGCCGCGGGGTCCGGGCATCCCACCTCGAGCATGTCAGCCGCCGACGTGATGGCAGTTCTGCTCGCACGTCACCTGCGCTACGACTGGGACCGACCGGACCACCCCGACAATGACCATTTCATCTTGTCGAAAGGACACGCCTCTCCGTTGCTGTACGCCGCGTTCAAAGCAGTCGGTGTCATCACCGACACGGAACTGATGACTGGCTACCGACGGTTCGGCTCACGCCTGCAGGGGCACCCGACGCCTGTGCTGCCGTGGGTCGACGTGGCTAGTGGCTCGTTGGGCCAGGGCATCGGCAACGGCGTCGGAGTCGCACTCGCTGGAAAGTTCCTCGAGCACTCCTCCTTTCATGTGTGGGTGCTATGCGGTGACAGCGAAACCGCCGAAGGATCGGTCTGGGAGGCACTGGACAAGGCCGGCCATTACAAACTGGCGAACTTCACCGTCATCGTCGACGTCAACCGGCTCGGACAACGCGGACCCACCGAACTAGGTTGGGATCTGGCGACCTACGCGAGACGCGTCGAAGCTTTTGGCGCACGGGCCATCGCTATCGACGGGCACGACCTCGAGGAGATCGATTCGGCATTCACCGCGGCACGGGAGTCATCGGTGCCCACGGTGATTCTGGCCCGCACCATAAAGGGACGTGGGTTCAGCGACGTCGAAGATCAAGAAGGCTGGCATGGCAAGGCCTTCCCGATCGAGATGGCCCAACGCGCGCTGACCGAACTCGGCGTCATCAACGATGTGATCATCTCGGGAGCAAAACCGGCACCGCGCCAGTCCCACCCGACACCACCGCCTGCCGCCCACGCGGGAGCGACAGATCGGCCAAGTTATGCCTTGGGGGACAAGGTCGCTACCCGAGCCGCGTATGGCGCTGCGTTGGTCGCATTGGGGGCGGTGAATCCCGCAGTCGTGGCGCTGGACGGCGAAGTGAGCAACTCGACCGGCGCTGCGGAGTTCGCGCAGAAATATCCCGGGCGATATTTCGAGATGTTCATCGCCGAACAGCAACTCGTCGCTTCGGCGGTCGGTCTTCATGTTCGCCATTACATCCCGTTCGCATCGACCTTCGCGGCATTCTTCACCCGAGCTCACGACTTCATCCGGATGGCAGCCGTATCGCTCGCGAACATCTGCCTGGTCGGGTCCCACGCTGGCGTCGAGATCGGCGCCGACGGGCCCTCCCAGATGGCGTTGGAGGATCTGGCGATGATGCGGGCCATCCACGGAGCGACCGTGTTTTACCCCAGCGACGCGACGAGCACGGTCGCGCTTGTGGAACTCATGGCCGCGGCTCATGGCATCCGTTATATGCGGACCACGCGCGGTGCGTATCCCGTCCTCTACGAGTCGACGGCGGGGTTCACCGTCGCGGGTTCGCATACGCTGCGGTCCAGTAGTGACGACCAGATCACCCTGATCGGTGCGGGCGTCACAGTCCATGAGTGCCTCGCGGCGGCTGAAGCGCTGCGCTGCGATGGAATTGCTGTTCGCGTCATCGACGCGTACTCCATCAAACCGATTGACCGCGATACGCTGGTTGACGCTGCGCGCGATACTGGCGGACGGATAGTCGTCGCCGAGGATCACCACCCTGAAGGAGGGCTTGGCTCGGCGGTGCTCGAAGCGCTGGCCGATCGCGAGGGTGCTCCACTTCGGCTGGTGCACTTGGCCGTTCGTATCATGCCGGGTTCAGGTACCTCGACCGAGCTGCTGGCAGCAGCCGCAATCGATGCGGCGAGTATCGGCCGCGCCGCGCGAGACCTGTTGAGTGATAACGGCGGACAGTCGGACCGGCAGGACGGCACATCCACCTCGGCCGCCCAGCACCGATCGGCGGCGCCGACGTGAGCCGTATCGTGAATGTCCTCATCGGTGATCTGCCCACCGTCGCCGATGTGGCGATCAAAACCTCGGCGATATTCCTCACCTCGGCGATTTTGTTCCGGTTCGCTGAACGGCGCACCCTCGCGGAATTTGCGCCCTTCGACTGGATCGCCGCCGTCGCCGCGGGCGCCGTCGTCGGTCGGGCGGCGACCGCGAGCGACACCACCTGGCTACAGGCGACCGCCGCGCTGCTGTGTCTGATGGCCGTGCATGCAGTCGTCGCGCGACTGCGCTTGATTCCTGCGCTGTGCCGGTTCATCGACCCGCCGTTGATGATCTTGATCAGCGACGGAGAAGTGAACCAACGGAACCTGCGTCGCTGCGGCCTTACCCGTGCGGATTTGGATGCGGTGCTACGCGAACACGGCCACCCGAACGCCGACCGTATTCATCTGGCCATCCTCGAAGCCAAGGGGGCCATCTCAGTTCAGACTGCTGACACGACGGAAGCGCCCCGATCGTTGGCACAAATCCGTGAGATAAGCAGGTGCTGATATCCGCGAACTACCGATTTCATCCGAACCAATTGCTAGAACGGGAGCGCCAATGGCTATCGTCAACAAAGGATTTCACGGGCGCCGCACTGAGACGGCCCGCCCGTTACCGCCCGGCCAACATCTGACAGGAGACTTCCCGATCCTGCAGGCAGGACCGACTCCGCGGATAGACCTCGATGACTGGCGATTCACAATCCGAAGCGAACTCGGTGGCGAACACGCATGGACGTGGGCGCAACTGAAGGAGCTGCCGCACGAGCGATTCACGGTCGACATTCACTGCGTCACCTCGTGGTCGAAATTGGATACCCGCTGGGATGGTGTCTCGCTAGACACGCTTTTCGAATCAGTTGACACCGCAGCCGAATTCGCACTGATCGGGTCATACGGCGGCTACACCACCAACATCCCGGTAGCCGATCTTCTCGGCGGCAGGTCGTGGATCGTCTACGGTTACCAAGGGGAACCGCTACCCGCTGCGCATGGTGGCCCAGCGCGGTTGCTGGTGCCGCACCTGTATTTCTGGAAATCCGCGAAGTGGGTGCAATCCATTGAATTGCGCAACAGCGACATACCGGGATTCTGGGAAAACCTGGGCTATCACAACTACGGTGATCCGTGGCAAGAACAACGCTACGTCGGGGACTGACGCGTGGGCGAGGGCTTTCCACCGAAGTTGCGGTGGCGGGTTGCGCGGGTACTGGACTCAACATCGGAGACCAAATCCGCGTGCACGATCGGACTGAGCGTCCCCGGGTGGGAGGGTCACTTGGCCGGCCAGCACATTGATCTCAAGCTGACCGCTGACGACGGGTACAGCGCGCAGCGCAGTTATTCGCTGGGCAGACCGACTGATGGGCAGCGCATCGAACTCACTGTGCAGCAGGTCGACGGCGGAGAGGTTTCGCCGTATCTCATGGGACTGCATCCTGGCGACGAGATCGAGCTTCGCGGACCGATTGGCGGGTGGTTTGTCTGGCGCCCTTCCGGTGAGGTAAGGGTTCTGCTGGTCGCCGGCGGATCGGGAATCGTGCCGTTGATGGCGATGATCCGACAGCGAATCCTGACAGGGCGCGCTCAATTTCGACTCGTCTACTCGGTGCGCCATCCTGGCGACGTCTACTACGCCAAGGAGTTGGCCCAGCTCGAACGTGACTGTGACTGGCTGCAAGTCGCTCTGGTCTACACCCGCGTGGCTGCACCGCAGACCGTCCGACCGCCCAGCCGGGTTGACGTCGGTGACCTCGCAGTCCCCGGGTGGACACCAGACGATGCATCACGCGTCTACGTCTGCGGCCCAACTGGATTCGTGGAATCAGTGACCAAGAAGCTGATCGGACAGGGGCATTCGCCATCGGTCATCCGGACTGAGCGATTCGGACCGAGTGGCTAATCGAGGAAGAAGGAATGATGACTGAATGGTCGAACGTTGACGGTAACGCCGTCGCGGGTGCATTCGCGGACTTGCTCGGATTCGAAGTCACCACCGCCAGGCTGACCTGTGCCGGCTGTAATCGCGTCGCAGCCTTCGCGGAGAGTCATGTCTATCACCGAGGTCCGGGCATCGTGGTGCGCTGCCCGGACTGCGACCACGTCCTGGCCCGGTTAGTGCAAACGCCGACTGACGCATGGCTCGACCTGCGTGGTGCGCAGTCGTGGCAGATACCCTTTCAGGGCAGCTGATGGAGTCCCTCGAAGTGCTCGCCGGTCGGATGCGTACCGCTGACATCGTTGACGCCATGGGGCGACTGCACCGTCATCGCTGTCACCTCCTTGACCTCGTCAGCCCGACGCCCGGTCGCCGATTATTCGGCCCAGTGGTGACCATCAACTACTTCCCGGCGTGCCGGGCGGCGCGGCCGCCCGAGCGCCACACGTTTTCGAAGCTGTTCTACCAGGCCATCGAAGGCGGTGCAGAAGGGCACGTACTGGTCTTGGCCAGCAACGGTTATACCGATGCTTCACTGGGCGGCGGAACGAAGCTTTCGCGTGTCCAGAACCATCGGCTGGCCGGCGTTCTTGCTGACGGGCGACTGCGCGACTTCGCCGAACTCGAGCACTACGACCTTGCCGTCTACTGCCATGGCGAAACAACGCGGTGGGGCGGTGACACCGTCACCCCCTACGAGGCGAACCGTCCGGTTGTGGTCGGCGGGGTGGCGATCATTCCCGGCGACTACGTCTTCGCCGACGACTCCGGGGCCGCGGTCATACCAGCAGAGGACGTGCGGGCGGTGCTGCACGCAGCCAACGAGATCGCGGCAGCGGATGCGGCGTCCACCGCAACATGATCTGGGATGCCGACATGTCACTCGACGAGGGGGGAAATGGGCTAGATCTCAAATCGGCTCCGAACCGCGGTCGGAAAACTGCGTCGTGACCGGATCACCGGTTTGGCTGCTGGCCGTTATCTTTCTTGCTGCGGGATCGGCAATCTGGGCGGCGGGCGTTCAGCTGTCGGACCAAACGGATGTGCTGACGACGCGTCTGGCCCTCGGCTCGGCGCTCGGCGGCCTGATCCTGTTGGCAATCGCCACCAACCTGCCAGAGATCGCGATCGTCGCCACTGCCGCGGTGTCCGGCAATACCGGTGTCGCGGTGGGCAATATCCTCGGTGGCATCGCAATCCAGACGGTAGTGCTAGTGGCTCTCGACGCCTTCGGCGTGCGAGGACCCAGACCGCTGACCTATCGGGCGGCATCGCTGGTGTTGGTGCTGGAGGCAGCGCTGGTCGTCGCAATACTGGCATTGTGATCGGCGGCACCCAGCTGCCCGCAACGCTGATCGCTGTGCGGCTGACCCCCGCTCCGGTACTGATATTGATGGTCTGGGTGTTGGGCCTCGTGCTGTTGCAACGGGCAGGACGGTCGTTGCCGTGGCACCAGTCGGGCCAGCCGCCGGACGGCCAGCAGGAGCCCCGCGGACACCGCACCGCGACAACCGAGCAGCAGGCCACCATTGAGGGGACCAGCACTGCGAGGGCAGCGGTGAGCTTTGGCTTCGCCGCCGCGGTCACACTGATCGCCGGAGTCGTGCTAGAGCGCAGCGGTGACGCTATCGCCGATCACATTGGCCTCTCCGGTGTGCTGTTCGGTGCGACCGTGTTGGCCGCGGCCACCTCGCTTCCTGAACTATCCACCGGCCTGCGGTCGGCGCGTCATGGTGACTATCAGCTCGCCGTATCAGACATCTTCGGCGGGAACGCATTCCTGCCGGTGCTTTTTGTTCCTGCAACGCTGCTGTCAGGGCACGCTGTGTTGCCGGCCGCACAGCGCACCGACATCTATCTCACGGCGCTGGGAATCGTGTTGACACTGACCTATGCGGTGGGTCTGCTGTTTCGGCCTCGCCGTCGCATCGCGGGGCTGGGGGTCGACTCGCTGGCCGTCGTCATCCTGTACGGCCTTGGCATGGTTGGACTATTCACAGTCTCGAACATGCACTGACCGTGACCATAGCTGACGCTCTCAGCGGCCAACTGTTCTGCGGCCTCTCACCCGGGTGAAATACGCGGCCGGGTGAAGAGAATTCACCCCATGCGCACAGATAGTGGTCTCTGAGCTAAGCCGCGAGGAGCAGCGCCCGGACCACCGCTGCGTCCCGTCGACCCGCGACGAGTGTGAAACACCGGCGGTGCGGCCGCAACGGAACGATTGCACGACAGGAGAACACGGTGACCGAGGCCTATCTGCTTGGCGGAGTGCGCACCCCTTTCACCCGTTACGGCGGATCCTTATCGCACCTGCGGCTCGACGACCTGCTCGGATTGGCCTTGGCCGGGGCCTGCGAACGCGTCGGTGTTGATCGCGACCAGATCGAGGACATCATCGCCGGATGTGTAAACCCCGCGCACGAAGGCATGGGAGATCTGGCCCGCTGGGCAGCGCTGGCCGCCGGCTTCCCGGACCGGGCAGCGGGAGCCACCATCAACAGATTCTGTGGATCCTCACTGACCGCCACGACCTCGATTGCGCACGCGATCAAAGCCGGCGACCTCGGTGTCGGAATCGCCTGCGGCGCCGAGTCGATGTCGCGCTCAGGGTTCGCGTACATGAAAGGCGAGGCCCCGTTCAGCCCGCGCGGACCCCAACTGTTGCTCGACACCATGTGGTCCGGCGCCGGTGGCCCACCCAACCCCGTCTTACTGGGCCGCAACGCCTACATCGGCATGATCGAAACCGCGCAGAACGTCGCCGATCGCTACCACCTCAGTAGGGAAGAGATCGACGCATTCGCGCTCCGTTCCCAGCAGCACGCCCGCGCCGCCCGCGACTCCGGCCGGCTCGCGAGAGAGATCATGCCGGTCACGATCCCCGCGACCCGAAAGACCGCGGGCCGCACCATAAGTGACGACGAATTCATCCGCGACGACACCACACTGGAGGGGCTGGCTGCCCTACCCGCTCAGCCCGGAACGACCCAGATGACCGCCGGCAACTCCACACCGCTGTCGGACGGGGCCGCCGCGCTGATACTGGCCTCCCCGGCACGGGCCGACGAACTCGGCGTCATCCCGCTGGCCCGGGTGGTGTCCTCGGCCGTCTACGGCAACGATCCACTGCTGATGGGCATCGCTCCAGCGTGGGCGCTACCGCTGGCGCTGCGGCGAGCGGACTTGACCCCCGAACAGATCGACATCTGGGAAATCCATGAGGCGTTCAGTGCGCAAGCCCTCGGTGTACTACGAGAGCTGCCCAACCAACTCGACGGATTTCAAATTCCCGACGAGAAACTCACCCCCAACGGGGGTGCCGTGGCCATCGGGCATCCGTTCGGTGCCACCGGCGCACGTTACGCCCTGACCCTAGCCACCGAACTACGCGAACGACATCTTCGCTACGGCGCCATCGGCGTGTGCATCGGCTCAGGCCAAGGCGTGGCAATGATTCTGGAAAACCCACAAGCCGCCTGACCGCCACTAGCCGCCCCGCGTCCCACATCCCCTGATGCCACGGCAAGTGAAACACTCAATCATGGATGCCTACAACTCCCGCCAGCGAACGCGAACCGCCCGCGTCGCGGCCTGTACCTTGCGGACCACGCTGGGCGATCCGGCGGCCAACGCACACGCTGCGCTCGTCATCGCGCGCGAATGCCACGACGAACGCGCGACAGTGGTGGTCTTCCCCGAATTAGCGCTAACCGGTTACTCACTCGATGACATCCTGATGCAAGACGCACTCCTGGACGCCGTCGAAGGCGAAATACAACGCATCACCCAAGCCTCGGTGGAGTTGATGCCGGTCCTGGTGATCGGCGCCCCGCTGCGCCATCTGCACCGCATCTACAACACCGCCGTCGTGATCCACCGCGGCCGCGTACTGGGTGTCGCGCCGAAGTCCTACCTACCGACCTACCGCGAGTTCTACGAACTTCGCCAGATGGCCGCAGGCGACAACATCTGCGATGAAATCCGCTGGGGCCGCGGAAAAACCCGCGTGCATGCCCCGTTCGGTCCCGATCTGCTGTTCACCGCCTCCGACCTGCCCGGGTTCACGCTTCACGTTGAAATCTGCGAAGACATGTGGATCCCCATCCCGCCCAGCGCACACGCGGCCCTGGCAGGCGCCACCGTGCTGACCAACCTTTCGGGAAGCCCCGTCACCATCGGTCGAGCCGACGACCGGTGCCTGCTGGCTCAATCAGCGTCGCTTCGCTATACCGCCGCGTACGTCTACGCGGCGGCGGGGGAGGGTGAATCCACAACCGATCTCGCCTGGGATGGCCAAACCATGATCTGGGAAAACGGCTTGTGTCGAGCCCAACAACGATTTTCAACGCAGGCGACACATTGTATGGCCGACGTCGACCTTGACGTTTTGTGCTCAACGAGGCGACAGACTGGCATATTCGACGCGAATCGCGAACACCATCGCCTCGGCCGAGGCGAGTTCCGAGAAATCGAGTTCCTCATAGACCACTGACGTGTGACACAACGGTGCGAAGCATGCCCGTGTTGCTAACCGAAAACGCTGATCGCAATCCATTCCAGCTGAGGGAGCGGCGTCGGCCGCCCGGCTGAGACCGCACGCCGACAACTTGGCGAAATATCTTGTGACGCAACGCGAAACTTTGGCAGTGATTCGGGTTGGACGTCCCTGAACATGACCGACGACATGCTGGGCCGTCTTGATTAGCGGGTGTGCCGGCCCGTCCGACTACCTTGGTGCGCGGCGCCCCACTGCGCCTCGATGCGGGTCACGCGGCGATTCTCCACGACAAACCACAGCGCTCCGGCGACCGCGCCGAGAACGGCGATGAGCACTGTGGTGGACAGCCATTCGTAATGTCGATAGGCAGCAGCTGCCGCGGTAATGATCAATGCGACCGTCGCTATGGCCAGAAGGATCAACCCCGGCCAGAAGAAGTTGTCCTTCATCACGATGCCAGCGTGCGGCTGCGTGGTCCGAGAGTGATCCGTCGGATCGTCATGCGTGTCTCCCATCACCGCTCCCTCCGCCGTCGGACGAAATCAAAAATTCAAGTTACTGCGCTGACCCGGGCCAACTGAAGAATCTCGACGCGGACCACCGCCATCCACCCGTGCGCGCCGCGGCGCGTATCTGCTCAGGTCCAACCCGCCCCGTCGCGGATGAGCAGCTCGGGCAGCGTAATCGCCCCAATCGTTGTTACCAGCCACACCACAACAGTTGTGGCCAGCCAGGATTCCATGCCGACAATAGTGAGTCCGCGGGTCAAAATCGACGCAAGGATCAACGCGATGATCGTCAATGCCAAGCCGGTGCCCCCGAGGAGCAGCGACGCATACCGATGGGGCAACTTCAAGATCGACAAGGACAGGATCGCCTGTGTCACCGCGAACACCACTACGGCGACGATGAAGCTCGGGACCGACGATGAGACTCCGGGAATGATCCATGCCGCAATCAGGAGCCCGGCTGCCCACGATGCCAGAAGCAAGACTGCCCGCAACAGGATTTGCCTCATGGGAATAGCCGTAGATGGCCGAGCTCAGGCTCGTTAAGGAACAACGATGATGAGGACAATCCTTGGCCGGGTTGCAGACGTACTATGACGGCGTCCTCGCAGCGCGCCATGCTCTCGGCGCTACCTCGGCACCGGAGTTCTGCGACATCGCAATCGTCGACCGCCAGCGGGCACTGCACTGGCAATGTCATCAACGCGTCCGCCAGTTCGATGTCGGGCGATGCGTCCAGTGCAACGAGGTCGAACGATCGTGGCCAGTCCGGGGATTGTCGATCTCGGCTGGGTGAATGTCCGTCGACGATGCGGTCAGCGAGGTACTCGCTTGGCCGGCGATGCGCGCGGAGGAGATAATTGATGTAGGTGCTGGTCATGACGCGAAACAGCCACGCCAGAACGTTAGTTTCCTCGGAAAAAGTGTTGAATCCTGCATAAGCCCTGAGCATGGTTTCCTGCACGAGGTCTTCGGCGTCCACGCCGTTGCACGTCAGTCGTCGGGCGCGGTCGTTGATTTGGCTCAGATGTGGAAGCACGTCGTTGACGAACCTTGCGGTCAGCTCTGGGTCGCCCGTAGCGAGCAACGAGTCGCTGTCCGCTAGGTGGTCAACTGTTCGTGCCATGGGCACATCCTGGCAACGGTGGGGGTGAGTTGTCATCGTCCGCGTTGCCGACTCACCCGGGTGATTTGCTGCAACGCCTTCCGGCTCCGACTGCACCGAATCGTCCGCACGTACCGAGAAATCGGCACGCCAAGAGATCGGCCAGGGTTTATTGACTGTCGTCTACGGTCACGAGCCGGCGCACCGGCGGCCCCGATGCGTCCATGACCAGTCATCCGGTCTCGATCAGATCCCGGCTCATGCGTCCCGTAGGCGATCTCGACGCCTGCCCCATCGACCTCAGCTCGG
>CAWJJA010000003.1:0-39704 GCA_963843135.1 uncultured Actinomycetota bacterium | reverse complement strand
CATTTGCATTCCACAGAATGAGGCAAGACACCAGGTCGAGCACGGTGACCGCTGCCTCGGGGGAGTCGCAGCCCCAGCCGCCCGGCCGGACAAAGGGGTTGCACCAGAGAAAGTCGACCGATTTGGACGGCAGGTCGACGACGACCAGCTCGACGCCGGCGGCCAGCGACCCGGCGACTGCGACGTTCAGCAGGTTGGTCTTGCCGCTGCCGGGAATCACGGCCAGCAGCGCGAAAGACTGGGCCGACCAGTCGATGCAGACTTCCGGCCCGGTGAGCTGTCCCGGCGGAGGCAACGCGCGGCCGATCCGCAACAAGCCGCGGTCGCCGGTGCCCCGCCCACCACCTATGTCTCGACGTCCGCCGGTTTCCGGTCGTGCCGGGACGGCGAGTAGCTGCCGGGCAGCTGCACGTCGAACCCGCCGCGGGCCTGGGCGGACCCACACCGCCGACGGCTTGACCCCGAGGGCCACCGCGACGGCGGCTCGGCACCGTGACGTCGCCGAGTCCAGCCGGCTCAGCGTCGCCCGCCCGAGAACGGCTCGAACGCGGTTATCTCGAACCCCGGGTTGTGCTCCGCCAGCTTCGCCGCCAACCGCTCGCCGTCACCGGGCCTGGTGCCGCGGGCCGGTCGCACACCTCGAAACCGTCTCTGGACGCCCGATCGCTGGTCACCTCGGTGATCGCCACCTGCCGCGTCGCGTAGGCGGTCCGGCCCGCCTGGCCGATCGACACCACCTCGAACCCCGTGCCATGCCGGTCGGCGATCAACCTGGCCAGGGCGGCCTCGTGCCGGTCCGCGTCGAACCCGTCCGGCAGGCGGACCGTGACCCGCTCGGTGACCGCCACAGCTGGCCAACATGCGCAGGGGCATCACGATGGCGGGCGTTCGAGAGCTGTTGTGTTTGCAGCAATCTGCTGCCGCCCGCGAGGAGCAACGGGCACTGACTACTCCGAGAGTGGCCAGTCGCAGCAGCAGCGATATCGCAGCCACGGACGGTCGGTCACTTACGGCGCCAAAGCCGAAAAGTGTGATCGCGCCTGGTCGCGGACGTGTCTGGCAGGCCCGCTTCGGTCAGGTGTATCGTACCGTTCTCAGTTTGTTTGTCCCGTTCATACCTTTGATGGCGTTCGTGGGGAGTGGGCGGTGTTGGGTGACCGCACGCAGCGGCCATGTGGGGTGCCTGAGCTTCGCATCGACCTCGACAGCCTGCAGCGGGCACACACGACGACTACCGACCCGCAATCATCGAGGGGTGTCGGATGAGATTCTCACGGGTGACCGTGCTGGGCACCGGTGTGCTCTTGGCGCTCTGGATGACCGCATGCTCGGCCGGGACAGAGACGGTGGAGTCCAACAGCACGCCCTCGAGCGGGTCCGCGTTCGCCGGAGCACCTTCCCCAAGCGTGAGCGCCTCGGGAAGCCCGGCCGGCAACTCGGCACTCTCGCTCGTCGTCTTTGGCGACTCGTGGGGATACGGCGCTCACTGCAACGGTTGCACACCCTGGCCCAGGCTCCTGCCAGCTGACTATAAGTCGTCGTCAGGAGTTGATGTCACCCTCACCGATCTGACCGAGAACGGTGGGAATTCCGCCGCGCTGGTCGACGAGCTCAAGAACAAGCCCGCCTACCGCGACGCCATCGCCGGCGCCGACATCGTGGCCTTCAACCAGGGCGTCAATGACCTCGACAAGACCCTCGACCCTGCCGAGCTCACCGACATGTGGACAACCAACCTCGACGGGATGCTGGACGTCGTCGACGAGCTTCGCAATGGGCAGCCGACCGCCGTGCGGATGGTCGGCGTGAGCAATGAGTACCTCCACGACGTCGGGCTGCAAGGGGCGGTCGGCACGTCTGGACCAGTGATCTTCGAAGCCTTCAACAATGTGTCGTGCTCCGTCGCTGCAGACCATGGCGGCCAGTGTGTCGACCTGCGCCCTGTTCTGAACGGCCCCGACGGAGCACAACCAGCCGACGTCAACACCCAGGAGTCGATGAATGCCGTCGCCGCAGCGATCGCCGACGTAGGGCTCGCCGAGCTCCACGTCAGGTAGTGCGTTACCGCAGCAGGAAACTGGATGAGGCTGCAGGGACCGTTCCCGAGCGGCCCACGAATGGGCTGGCCGCCCTTGGGTTCGCCGGCGTCTCGAACTAGATCGCTGATGGCCGCTGAGGTGGGGCTAGCCGAGGGTTGTGGTGATCTCCCGGACCGCCTGCCGCAGAGCGGGCGGATCTGCGGTGTCAGCCCAGACCCGGATGTGTTAGTCCTCAGGGCCTCGCTCAGGTCGAGATCGGGAGGTCGTACCCGACGCTGCCGGTGTTCCGACCGCGACCCCACTCACAACGACCACCCGCCCGGCGAGCTCCGACCCCCATCGCCACAGCCCCGCCGCGATCACCGCGATGACCACCGTGACGACAAGTCGCCCGGCCAGACTCGAGGCGATCCGGAAGGTCCCAACCACGACGGCAACTGCTAGATCCGGGCGCGATCCGCACCATGATCGATCGGTGCGCGCCGCCTACGCCGCGGCGCCGTGATGGGTGCACCGTCAGTTTGCGGCTTCTGGGGTGGGCAGGAGGGCTGTCGCATCAACCAGCGGAACGTTGGCGGCGCCGGCGGCACCAATCCTGTGCCGCCGCCCGCACGTAGGTGATCACCACCTCAGGTCCGTCGGGGGTGAAGGTCCACCGACCCGTTCCGTTCAGGTCGCCAGCCGCGCTGTTAGTCCAACCGCAATGGGTCCGCCGAAGTGCAGCGAACGGTCGGGAAACCGCCCAGTTCGGTGGATCGGTCGGAGTCAGTTCAGGTCGGCGAGGGCGTCCAGGACCTGCTCGGTCTTGGAGCGCAGGTCGGTGTCCAACGTTAGGCCGCTGGACACAGCAGCGGCTGCCAGTTCGGCCAGCGCGGCTACGGCCTCGCTGCCGTCCACTTTGCGGGACAGTTCGAGGAAGTCCAGGCCACCCACCTGCCAGCGCTCGGCGTTGACCTTGCGTACGTTGCCGACCCGGACCTTGTTCCATTTCGTGGCCGCGACGGGGCCGAGGACCGTGAGTGCTGCCGGCTCCAGCGGGAGGCCGGTGCAGGCGCGGAGGAAACTCAACTGGCGGGCCGAGAAAGCCTTCTCGGGCGCAGTCAGGGCCGCAGCGATCTCGTTCGCGGCCAGATCGGTGACCAACGACGCCGATAGGACGCGCCGGTCGGCGGACCAGTCACCCTCGATCCGATAGGTCCAGCCATCGTTGCTGTCGTCGGTGACCCGCCATTCGTCGACCAACTGCGAACGCCGGCTCGGCCGCAGCTTGACGGTGCAGTCGCCGGCGCCGTCCGCCTCGGCACGCAGCCGCAGAACCACCCCCGCCGTGAGCAGTGGATAGCGTGACGCGAGCCCGGGGGTCTGGTCCTCCAAGAAGTAGATCCGGCGAGGCTCGCCGTCGGTGAGCTGCAGCGTCTCGACCGCCTCAGCGGGTTTGGCGAGGTTGACCTTGATCTCGACCGGTTCGGTTGGCAATGCGGATCCTTTCGCCTAGCAGCGTCGGCACCCGGCGCCGGGCTTCGCCTCGTCGGAGGACGTCAGTGACCAGATGTCCGAGCGGTCGCTGTGATACACGGAGGCACCCATCCGAAGCTGTCACGGGCAGGTGACGGGGTCGTGACAGCATCCGGCGAGGATGCGGGTGTGCCGCAGGCGGATGGCCGTCCCGGTGTATGCCTCGTGGAGAGAGGGTGGCCCATGCCAGTCACGCCGACGTATCCGGGCGTCTACATCGAGGAGGTGCCGAGCGGCGTACGGACCATCACGGCGGTCGCCACAGCTATCACCGCCTTCATCGGACGCGCCCCACGCGGTGCGGTGAATGAGCCGGTTCGCATCCAGAACTACGGCGATTACACCCGCGTGTTCGGCGGGCTCTCGCTCGACAGCACGATCTCGTACTCCGTCCAGCACTTCTTCAACAACGGCGGGACCGATGCGATCATCGTGCGGGCCTACGAGAAGCCGGCGGCGACAACGGGGATCGCCACCCGCATCCTCGGCGCAGACATGCGCGCCCGCGGGACGCTGACGCTCACCGAACAGCCGTCGAACGACGAGGTGATGCACATCGATGCCAAGCTCTACACATTCAAAACGACGCTGCCGGACGAGGCCACGGACGGGTTCATCCATATCGGCGAGAACCTCGCCGCGACCCGCTCGAACATCATCGGGGCGATCAACCTGAGTGGAAACGCCGGCACCGACTACGCCGCCTCGACGACAGTGCACCCCACCGTTGCGGCCGCGGCCGCGTGGGTGGGGAACGACCTCTTGCTCGTCGCGAAGTCGGACGGCATCGCCGGAAACGCCATCACGACCACGGAGACCTTCCAAGCACCCGGCAACTCATTCGACGATGTCACCCTCGGCGCGACCACCCTGGGTCGGAAACCGACGGGAGCCGTCGCCGCCAAGGGAACGCTGACCATTGGGCCCAACCAACCAGCGCCCGGCGAGCACATGACGATCGGCGCGAAGACGTACACCTTCGAGGCGCACGGGACATTGACGGACGTCGATGGCAATATCGAGATTGGCACGACCATCGCCGAGACACGCACCAACATCAGGAACGCCATCAACCTGGAAGGAACTCCGGGTACCGGCTACGCAGCGAGCATGGCGAAGAATACCGATGTCACTGCCGGCGGCACAGGGGTGCCCGCGTCGGCGATCGTGTTGACCGCAATCACCATTGGGGCCACCGGCAACAGCATCCCTCTCGGAGAGGACTTCGCGGACGACGCGAATGGATTCGACAGTGCGCATATGGGTGTGACGCTCGCCGGCGTCGATGGCGCGGCGTTCCCCTCGTTGGGGCTGTCCGCGGCGAACCCAGGAGCGTGGGCCAACAACCTGCGCGTGACCATCGACCACGACATCAAGGTGCCGACCGACGTCAATGCATTCAATATCACGATTGCGGAGGTCGACCCGAGCCTCCCGGCTTCTGCCCCGCCGGTGAGCACCGAGAAGTTCTTCAACGTCTCGGTGGACGTGAACGCACCGCTCCACGTCGACAAGGTGCTCGAGAGCCGCTCGCAGCTTCTTCGTGTCACCACCACGTCGAACGAACGGCCGGGGGTCACAGCCATCGCAGTTGCGCTGGTCGGAGGCAACGACGGCCAGGACCTGACCGACAACACTATCTGCAACCCCAATCTCGAGGCGACGAAAGCCGGACTTTGGGCGCTGGAGAACGCAGACCTCTTCAACATCCTCTGCATTCCGCCGCTCGCCTTCGGTACCGACATTGGACCGACCACCCGCGATGCTGCGCTGCAGTACTGCAAGGCGAGGCGTGCCTTTTACATCGTGGATCCGCCCGAATCATGGACGAACGTGACCGCGGCGGAGCGCGGCGTGGACACGCTGAACCTGCGCGACGAGAACGCCGCTGTGTACTTCCCGCGCGTCAACATCGCTAATCCGTTGCGCGACAACCAATTGACCGAGTTCGTGCCTTGCGGTGTGGTCGCTGGGCTCTACGCGCGTACCGACGCCCGGCGCGGCGTATGGAAGGCACCTGCCGGCACCGAAGCGACAATGAGCGGCGTGCGGACGTTCTCCGTCCCGCTCACGGACGGTGAGAACGGCAGGCTGAACCCGCTCGGCGTGAACTGCCTGCGTTCCTTCCCAGTCACCGGCAACGTGATCTGGGGCGCGCGGACCCTTGAGGGCGCGGACCAGCTCGCCTCCGAGTGGAAGTACATCCCGGTGCGCCGAACCGCGCTGAACATCGAAGAGACCCTTTACCGCGCGCTTCAGTGGGTGGTGTTCGAGCCCAACGACGAACCGCTGTGGGCGCAGATCCGGCTAAACGTCGGTTCGTTTATGCACACGCTCTTCCGGCAGGGCGCCTTCCAGGGCTCGACACCGAAGGATGCCTATCTGGTCAAGTGCGACTCCGAGACAACCACTCAGGCCGACATCGATCGGGGGGTGGTGAACATCCTGGTGGGGTTCGCGCCGCTCAAGCCAGCGGAGTTCGTCTTCGTCCGGATTCAACAGCTGGCCGGTCAGCTGCAGACCTAGGAGGTGTGAGCGGATGGCTCAGTTCAGCGTCAATGCACAGCGGTTCGATCCGTACAAGAACTTCAAGTTCCGGGTGAAGTGGGACGGCGTGTATGTCGCCGGCATCAGCAAGGTGGGTGCCCTCAAGCGGACCACGGAGGTGGTCGAGCACCGGGAGGGCGGTGACCCGAGCACGGTGCGCAAGTCCCCGGGGCGGACGAAATACGAGCCGATCACTCTCGAGCGCGGCATCACCCACGACACGGCATTCCAGCAATGGGCGAACAAGGTGTGGGACTACGCGAACGCCCAGGCCGCACCCGATCAGCGCACGCAGGAAGTTTCGCTCAAAGACTTCCGCAAGGACATCATCATCGATGTATTCAACGAAGCCGGCCAGAAGGTGCTGTCCTACTACGTCTATCGCGCATGGGTTTCCGAGTATCAGGCCATGCCCGAGCTCGATGCGAATGCGAATGCGGTCGCCATTCAGACGATCAAGCTCGAGAACGAGGGCTGGGATGTGGACGCCGATGTCGGCGAGCCGTCAGAGCCCAGCTACACCGACCCGGCATGAACGACGCGGGCCTCGGTGCGGTGACCCTGCCCCGAGGCATGCACGCGGCGGGCCGGTGGCGGCACGCCGAGTTACGCCCCATGACCGGTCGCGAGGAGGAGTTGCTGGCCACAGGTCGCACAGCTCGGACCGCGGAGCTGATCACCGCCCTCTTGGTGCGCTGCGTCACCCGGCTGGGCTCGGGCCGTCCCTCCGCGGATGACATCCGAGCGCTGTGCGTAGGTGATCGCGAAGCTCTGCTGCTGCGCCTGCGTCGCGCCACCCTCGGCGACCGGATGGAGTGCGTGGTGACTTGCGTCAATGAGCGCTGCGGCGAGCGAGTCGACCTTGAGCTCACGGTGGGTGATCTGCTCGTTGAGCCCGACCCCGCAGCCGCGTACTGGTACGACGAGTCGTTCGGCGGTGAAGGGGGACCGATAGACGTCCGCTTCCGGCTACCGACCGGAGCCGACCAGGAGATCGTTGCCGCGATCGCCGCCATCGACCCGGAGACGGCCGGGTCGCGGTTGCTGGCTCGCTGCGTGGCGGGAATCGCCGGATCGGACGGCGAGCTGGCCGAGGTGCCCGCCGAGATTGCGCACGGCGTGTCCGCACGCATGTCCGAGCTCGACCCGCAGGCGGAGATCCACCTCCGTTTCACCTGCCCAGGGTGCGCGAAGTCGAACGACGTGCTCTTCGACACCGCCGCCTTCTTCTTCGCCGAGTTGGGGTTTGCCGCCGAACGGCTTCGTGACGAGGTGCACCACCTCGCCTGGTACTACCACTGGTCGGAGGCCGAAATCCTCAGCCTGCCGCGGCGCAAGCGCCGCCAGTACCTTGACTTGATCGCCCGCAGCCTCGAGGCCACACCGACAAGGGGGGTGGCGTGGGCAATTTCCTGATCAACCTTGCGCGACGCGGTCTTGGGCTCGCTCCTTCAGAGGGCTCTCGGTTCGCGCTGCCCGAGCCGCGCCGCGATTTCATTCCGCCCGAGAGCCCGTTGGCCGAGCCGCCGGCCGAAGTTTCAGGCAGATCCGAGCCCCCGGCCTTCCCGGTCGAGCACCACGAACTGCCCACGAATTCCACGAATTCCACGAAATTAGCGGGTTCAGCTGACCTTGTTCACCCACCGCCGACCGCAATGGCCGGCCCGTCGCCGGCCCCGTCGATCGGTACTGCGAGCCAGGCGCCGGCCGCATCGGTCTCGCGCACGTCGCCGACCGTCGCGCGCACGCCGACAGTGCTGCCGCAAGCAGTGCGTGTTCCTGTCCCGTACGGACCGGCCTTGTCGTCGGGCGAGTCGGTACGCGCGGAGCCTTCGTCGGTCAGCACGGTCCCCTCATCGGTTGTGACGGAGGCCACCGCGCCGCGTGCACTTTTGGCGCACCCCTTCGCCACGCGTCAGCGCGGAGAGCTCCGCCCCACGGCGCCTGCCGCGATTCCGGAACCGGTCGCCACGATGGCCGAACCGCCTGTCGCGCCAACCGAGACACCCGCAGCCGCAATGACTACCGCCGAACCCGTGGTTACTTCACCAGCGCTGCAACGGCCCGCGCTGCCGGTCGCGGCGGCACCCGAGGTCGCAGCCAGGCGCGCGACGACCGCTGCCTTGGTCACGGCCGCCGCACCGACGAGATCCGCACCGGCCCGGTCGGCGCCCACCCTGTCGCCCGTCCCGCCGCCCACAGCCGTACCCGCCGCAGCCGTACCCGCCGCAGCCGTACCCGCCGCAGCCGTACCCGCCGCAGCCGTACCCGCCACAGCTGTACCTGGCGCAGCTGTAATTGCCACAGCGGCGCCGCCACTGCCGCCACGTCAGATGGCGGCAGACGTTGCCTCGCATGTCGAGGTGGGCGCCGCATGGCACACCATCGGCGCCGGGTCCGCGACCGGCTCCGACCCATCCGCTCGAACCGTTGCCCGCCCCTGGACGTGGCCGGTCGCCGTGGCCGACAACCCATCGACGGCGGATGGGCAGTCGGTGCCGACGCGATCCGCCGCAGGTGAGCAGGGTCCCGCCGCTCCACCCGAACGGCCGCTGCAGGGCGTCAGTGCGCCCGTGACGAGCCGGGTCGAGCCGGTTCCCACGTCCATGCAGGGTCTCTCCATACGCAACGGACCCGCACGCGGTGGAATGCCCTGGGCGGCAACCGGCCCGCGTCCCTTGCAGGTGCGGATCGGCACCGTCGAGGTGAAGGTCACCCCGGCACCGGTTCCACCACAAGCACCGCAGCGCCGGCAGCCGCCCGGCCCGCGCGGCTTCGACGGGTATCGCCGGATGCGCGGCCACGAGCGTTGGGAGCTGTGAATGGCGACCTACGAAGCCGTCGCAGCGGTGGGTCTGACCCTCAGGGCCCTGCTCGCCGATCGAGTGCAGCACCCGTCCGGCAACGGCACCGGTGTGCCGGTGAACCTCGGCCCTCCCGGGCCAGAACGTGATCCGGACGGCGCTGCCGAGGATCCACGCATCAACCTCTTCCTCTACCAGGTGTCGGAGAACCACTTCCTGCAGAACCAGGAGATACCTGGGCGTGGCCACCCCGGCTCGTTCGGCCAGCCGCCGTTGTCGCTGGACCTGCACTTCCTGCTAACAGTGTTCGGGTCGCGGGCGAGTGGTGACTACTTCGATGAGACGCCGGCGCATCAGCTGCTCGGGTCGGCCATGCAGGTCTTCCACGACTTCGCGATCGTCACGGACTCCGTGCTGACGATCCGGCCACCGGCCGGGCTGCCCGTACTCGACCCGAGCCTGCGTGACGAGCGCGAGCACGTCAAGCTGACGCTTCGGCCCCTCGGGCTCGAAGATCTCTCGAACGTCTGGATGTCACTAGAGCTGTCGTACCGGCTCTCGGTCGCCTACGAGGTCAGCGTCGTGCAGCTCGAGAGCACTCGCCCGCGGCGCTACCCGCGCCCGGTGCAGGAGCTCCCCGGAGCCGGCCCACGGGTCTTCACCGTGCCGCTGCAGCGACCGCAGCTCGACTCGGTCGCCGTGCGCCGCCCGGGCGACACTGCCGACCTGGAGCGCCCCGTCGCTTTCGCCCGCGTCGGCGACACGCTGATCCTCCGCGGCAACCGGCTCGGCGGCGTCCGGCTCGTGGTGCGGCTGGGCGACGTCGAGCTTCCGCCGGCGGTCAGGACGGCGGCCGGGGACCGCATCGAGGTGGTCGTCCCCGACGACGAGCTGCCCGATCTCACCCCGATCGCCGCCGAACACCGCCTCCAGCCGGGCACGCACGCCGTGTCGGTCGCGACCGCGGTGCCCGATCTCCCGCAGGTCGCGGTGCCATCGGGACGGATGGCGTTCGTGCTAGTGCCGGCCGTGGCCGCCGCGAACGTGGTCGGCCGTCGGCTCACGGTGACCGGTACCCGCCTCCTGCATGGCGACGCACCGGCACAGATCATCGTCGGCGACACCGTCGTCGAGCGCGCCAGATACCTGTCCGGGAGCACCGACACCCGCGTCGAGGTGATGCTGAGTCACATGCTGCCGGTCTTCCCGGCGGCAGCCCAGGTGTCGGGCGACCTGTCGAACTTCCCCGCGCTACCGCCCGGCTTCGACCTGAGCGTGACAGTCGGAAGCGACGGACCGCACCCGGTGACGCTCACCGCAACCCCGACGTCGCTCACGGCAGCAGCCGTGGCACTGGCGACCGCAATCAACGCCGCTGCACCGGCGAGTTTCGCAGACGTCCGGGTCGCGGCGACGGACCGGGAACTGATCCTGCTGGCCGGCGATCTGACGTCGACGATCACCGTCGCCGCCGGGGAGCTGGCGGACGCCCTCAAGCTGTCCGGTGGGTCGAGCGCGCGCGACGTCTACCTGTCCGGTGCGCTCCGACCGTTCCCGCCGCTGACGAACGTGGCGCCGCAGATGGAGCTGACGATCGCCGCAACGACCGCGACCGTGTCGCTCGCCTCAATCCCGTCCACGCTCGCAGCCGCGGCGACGGTGCTGGAGGCCGCGATTCGTGCGGCCGACCCAGCGGCCGCGTTCACGGACACCCGGGTGACGACGCTCGAAGATCAACTCTGCGTGCTACCGGGTGCGGCGGGCACGGTCATCTTCGCGCCGGCGGCCGGCGTCGATGAGGCCACGGTGGCGGAGCTCGAGCTCGCTGCGGCCTACGTCGTCCGCGCTCGGGTGGCCGGCGCGGAGAACATCGACGAGGTCATTGTGGAGCTGCCGGCATGAGCGCGGCCGTGCGGCCGTTCGCCGGCGATGCCGGCTGGCGCGCTGCGCTCGACGAGCAGCTAGGGGAGGAACTCGGGCGGCTGCGATTGCTGCTGCGACGGCAGATTGACTGGTTGCGATGCCGTTCTGGTCATGAGCCGCTCGGCGGCCTCGGCTCCTTGGTGGTGACCGATGAACAGGCGCGCTTGGCGCTCGAGGGCGACGATTCCGCCGCGCGGGCCGACTTCTACCGGGCGAGCGAACTCAACCGGAGGATCGCGTCGTTGGACGAGCAACTGCGCGAACGCGCGGCCATCATGATGGCGGCGGGCACGCCGTTCCCGATCGATGCGCTGGTCGCGGCCTTCGCACTCGACGACTTCGCGCGCGACACAGTGATGCTCGCGCTTGCACCCGAGCTCGACCCTGGCATCCCTCGCCTGTTCGCCTACGCCCAGGACGATGCGGCTGCCCGCCACGCAACGCCCGCCCTCGCCGCGGCACTTTTCGGGCACGCAGCTTACCCCGGTCGGCGCGATGCCGAGGCATTTCGGCCCGACGATCCGCTGACCCGCTTCGCACTGGTCCGGCGCTGCGTGCATCACGCCGGCGGCGCGGTGACGCGGCCGATCTGGCTCGAGCCGCGCGTCGCCTGGTACTTACGCGGTGTCGAGGCACTTGGTCCGTCGGACGGCGTGGCGCTGCGCTCGGTGCCGCCGGCGGCGGTGCCGGCGGAGTTCGCGACGGCCGCGAACGCGGTAGCGGACGCGCTGCTACGGGCCGGCTCGGCCGGGCGCGCGCCGGCGGTCAACCTCGTCGGGCCGAGTGCGCGTCAGGCGGCCGCACTCGCCGGAGCCATCGCCAGGCGGCTCGGTATGGCGATGCACGCACCGACCTTTGAGTCCGACGCTCTTGCTGCCGAAGTCGTCATGCTGCTAGATCGCGAGTGTGTGCTGCGCGACACGGTCTACCTGATCGAGGTGGGCGACGATGACCTCCCTGAACCTGTGGCCGAGATCGTCGACGCGGCACGATCCGTGGTCGTGATCGCCGGCCGATTCCCGGTCCGGTTGCTGCGTCCCGTGGTTACCGTGAACGTGCCTCAGCCACCGCCGGCATCGCAGCGCGAGCTGTGGTCCCGCGCACTAGGCCCGGGCAGCGGAGTGCTCGAGGGCGCGCTGCCGGCGATCGTTCATCACTTCGACCTCGACCCGGAGGCGATCGCCCGCGTGGCGGTGGCAGCACAAGGCGCAGCGCGGCTGCGCGGCGAACCGATTGCGGAGCAGGACTTGTGGGTGGCGTGCCGCGCCTACGGCCGCCGCCGCCTCGGCGGCCTCGCCGATCGCATCGAGCCGGCCTTCGGCTGGGACGACATCGTCCTACCGGCGGTCGCGCGCACGCAGCTCGAGGAGATCGTCGCCCAGGTCCAGCACCGCGCCACTGTCTACGAGGACTGGCAGTTCGCGCGCAGGCTGCCGCGCGGTCGCGGCGTGACCGCGCTTTTCGCGGGCCCGTCCGGCACGGGCAAGACCATGGCCGCGGAGGTGCTTGCGCGGGAGCTGAAGCTCGACCTCTACCGCATCGACCTCGCCGGCGTCGTCAACAAGTACATCGGCGAGACCGAGAAGAACCTTCGGCAGATCTTCCTTGCCGCCGAAGAAAGCGGCGCGATCCTCTTCTTCGACGAGGCCGACGCACTGTTCGGCAAGCGCACCGAGGTACGTGACAGCCACGACCGTTACGCCAACATCGAGGTCAACTATCTCCTCCAGCGAATGGAGGAGTACACGGGCCTGGCGATCCTCGCCACGAACCGCAGGTCCGTGCTTGATCGGGCGTTCCTGCGCCGGCTGCGCTTCCTCGTCGACTTCCCGCTCCCGGCTGCCGACAGCCGGCTGCGCATCTGGCAGAAGGTGCTTCCGCCGGCCGCGCCGGTGAGCCGCATCGATTTCGGTGTGCTCTCGCGGCTCGACGTGAGCGGCGGCAACATCCAGAGCATCGCGGTGAACGCAGCCTTCCTTGCCGCCGCCGACGGCCGGGTGATCACCATGAGTCACCTCATGCACGCGGCGGCCCGCGAGTACTCCAAGCTCGACAAGGCGCCCACCGAGTCCGAGTTCGGTGCCATCACGCGGGTGGTGGCCTCGTGACCGATCGCTCACTCGATCTCGTGGTGGAGCGCCTCGTGCTCGACGGGATCGAACTAGCGCCCGATCAGGCGGCGACCCTCGGTGCGCTCGTGGAAGCTGAAGTGCGACGCATCATCGATGGCGGGCGGCTGACGGCCTCGCGCATGGTTGGCGCAATCGACGTCTACCCGATCGCGCTCTCGCAGCCGCCCGATCTGGCGGCACTCGCGCGCGTGCTGGCCGAACGGATCACCGACGAAGCACTCAGCGGAGTGTCCGGCCATGGGTGAACGCGACGTCGGGCGCGGCGAGAAGTCCCGCACGGTGCGCGCGCCGCGCGAGGCAGCGCCGGGCGTGCGTAGCCACGCTGACCCGGCGAGCGAGCAGCAGGCCGCGATCGGCAACCTCGAGATGCTCACCCGCCTCGCCGAGCCCGGTGTCCAACCGAAGCTGGGGGTCAGCACACCGGGCGATGCCCACGAGGCCGAAGCCGACCGCATGGCCGACGCCGTCATGGCGATGCCTGAAGTGGCGCGGAAGGACGAGGAGGACGAAGCGCAGCCGAAGCTCGAAGTGGCGCGGAAGGACGAGGAGGACGAAGCGCAGCCGAAGCTCGAAGTGGCGCAGGACGAGGAAAAGGAAGAGGTGTCAGTTCAGCCGAAGTCTGCGGGGCCTGCCGGGATGACGCCTTCGGTCGAGTCGGGGATCAACAGCTCCCGCGCAGGCGGGCAGCCGCTCGACGCTGGCGCGCGTGGGTTCTTCGAGCCACGGTTCGGCCGGGACCTGTCCGGTGTGAAGGTCCACACGGATGCGCATGCCGCACGGTTGGCCTCGGACCTGAACGCTCAGGCATTCACGGTCGGGCGCGACGTCTATATGGGGGCCGGCAAGTACCAGCCCGGCACCGAGTCCGGCAGGTCGCTGCTCGCCCACGAGTTGACGCACACCATCCAGCAGCAGCCCGGTGCGAAGCTCAACCGCGCGGTCGAGCCCGGCGCCCCGCCGCGATCGACGGCACCCTCGCGAGCCGCCCGCCAGGTGCAACGACTGCCCGACTCGCCGGCCACCGCCGCTCCCGGCGTGGCGTCCGCCACCGCGGCCGCAGGTCCGACTCCCGCCGACGCAGGGACGGTCGACGAGGCGCAGCACCAGATAGTCTATCCGACGCTCAAACTCGCCGACTTCAAGGCGCAGGACCATCGCTTGGCGAAGTACACCGCGCAGACGGTCAGGCGCTCGCGGACCTTCGATCGCGGCGATCCCAATCAGACGTCGGTCTGGGATGCAAGCGTAACGGACGCTGTACTCGAGACGAAGTTGCAGACAACGCTCGCCAGCACCTACGACCCGAGCAACCCACAGAAGACCTACGCCCTCAAGCATCCGCAGTCCAACTTCTACGTCATCGGCACATTGCCGCAGATGGTCGCCGCCACCAAACGACCGATTTGGGATCGCTCGGGCAACCCGCGTCCGAAGGACGTCGATCACATCGTCGAGCTCCAGATATCCGGGTGGCCGGACGCAGCCTGGGCCAACACAGCCGGCGCCACCGGCAATATGGAGCTGCTCGACAGCCAGGCGAACCAGGACTCCGGGCGCAAGATCATGGCAGAGGTTGGCCGCATGGCGAAGCTCTCCCGGGACACCTTCTGGCGCCGGCCGGCAGATCCGGCCGGCGCGGTTCCAGGTACCGACGCCGGTTTCTGGGTGACGTCAAAGGAACCCTCGATCAAGAGCGTCAAAGAGCGATACGACCTCGTGTTTACGAGCGTCGCGCCCGGCCTCGGACAGGCGGGCCAGCCAGGCAATTACTGGGAGTGGTCCGAGATCGCGGTTCAAACGAAACACCTCGACGACCTCGTCCCGGCGACCAGCGGCATCGGCGGCGGTGACACCTGGACAATCTTCCCCGACGCCGCAGGTGGGATGCCGAAGACCCTGCGACATACTTCCGGCGCCGATGCGCCGCCGCTCGCCAGCGATGTCCGTGGCTGGTTCAACCCATTCGAAGTGCGCAGCATGAACCTCGCGGACCCGGGGACGCTCCCAGCGAACGCCGCGACCAGCCCCGGTTCGATCACGCTCGGGCTGCCCGCCGGCGCCGGACGTACGCCCTACACCTTCAACCTGAACCAACCGATCGCGCTCAATCGATTCCCTGGACTGCCGAACGCCGCCTACTTGGACTCCGCGGGACTGAACGCCGTCTGGCGCGCGCTCACGATCCGAGGTCTGAGCCCAATCGAGATCTCGTCCTGGACGCTCGTCCCGGGTAGGGGGATACAAGCTCGGGGCGCGGTCCTGCCCAGCCTTCCGATCTTCCGAGATCTAGGGATCGACCTCGTGATCAACGGGGACGACGTCTACCTCTCGAAGCTCTTTGATGTCGGCGATTTCACCCTGCCAGGCCCGGTCCAGATCACCTACTCCACCGTCGAAGTGACCGCAGGCACGAACGGTATCGGCGCCGCCGGCTCACTCGGGCTCTCGATCGCCAGGGTCGGCGACGGACTGGTGACCGCGAGCGTGTCAACGGAGGGCGGCTTCGCGCTGAGCGGCAGCTTCACGTTCGACCCGCAACTGTTCGACCCGCCCTCGCGGATCGAGATGGGCTACGCGAACGGTGAGTTCCGCGGTTCAGGAATCCTCACGATCGGCCAGAACCGCGTGCGCGGTATCCGCACCGCCACGATCACCGTCACTTACGAGCAGGGCGTCCTCACCGCGACCGGCAACGCGATGCTCGATGTACCCGGACTCGAGCAGGGCTCGAT
Organism: uncultured Actinomycetota bacterium; assembly: GCA_963843135.1. Taxonomy (GTDB): domain Bacteria; phylum Actinomycetota; class Actinomycetes; order Mycobacteriales; family Mycobacteriaceae; genus Mycobacterium. The sequence continues at coordinate 24,012 of CAWJJA010000003.1, read as the reverse complement.
GACGCTCACCTACTCCGAGGCGGAGGGGTTCGCGATCTCCGGCACTTTCAATCTCTCGCCGGACGTCCCCGGCTTGCGCAGCGGCTCCGTCACCGCATCCGTGCGGGAGCGCATGGGGGGCGAGGAAGGCTATGCCGTCAGCGCCTCCGGCACAGCGGTCCCTGCCATCCCGGGCCTCGACTCGCAGGTGAACGTGTCCTACGACGACGGCATCTTCACCGCAGAGGCCACCGCGCAGTACAGCCGCGGGATGCTGGCCGGCTCGCTGCGCTTCGGGGTGACCAACCGGCCGATCGACGACAGCGGCAATCCCGGCGAAGGGGCAACTCCGCAGCTGCGCGCGTTCGGCGGAGGCTCGCTCATGTTGACGCTCGCACCCTGGTTGGCCGCGACGGCCACGGTGCGGCTCACCCCCGAGGGCGAGGTCGAGGTCACCGGCCGGATCGGGTTGCCGTCGGCGCTCGAACTCTTCCCGGCGAAGCGCTACGACCGGAACCTCTTCAGCATCAACTTCGACGTCCCGATCGTCGGGGTGGCCGCCGCCGGGCAACGCATCGGAATCTTCGCCACGATCGGCGGGGGACTGGACCTGACCGCCGGCTTCGGGCCCGGCCAACTCCGCGATCTCCACCTCTCCGTCACCTACAACCCGGACCACGAGCAGGACACCCTCATCGAGGGCGGCGCAGAGTTTTTCGTGCCGGCGGACGCCGGGCTCCGCCTTTTCGTGCGCGGTGCGCTCGGCGCCGGCATCCCGCTCGTGAGCGCCACCGCCGGCATCGAGATCGGTGGCCAACTCGGGATCGAAGGAGCGGTGCGAGCCGCCGTGCAGGTCTCGTGGACGCCGACACAGGGCATCGACCTGCAGGCAGAGGCAGAAATCTATGCCGAGCCGAAGTTCAAGTTCGACATCACCGGATTCGTGCGGGTCGAACTCGATCTGTTGCTCACCACCATCGAGCTGTACAGCAAACGCTGGCAGCTGGCGGCTTTCGAGTACGGCTCCGGCCTCCGCCTCGGCGCGAAGTTCCCGATTCACTACCGCGAAGGTCAGCCGTTCGACGTATCGCTAGACGACATCGAGTTCCAGGTGCCGGATATCGACCCGATGCAGCTGCTCTCCGGCCTGGTCGATCGCATCGCGTGAGGAGTGCAGATATGACCCAGGAATACGAGTCCACCGGTGGCACGGCGACGCTCGAAGCCAAGCGCCACAACAACCTCGGTGCCATGCGCCACCTAGAGTCCGACCTCGAAGGGGCGCGCGCCGAGTACGAGGCGGCGCTCGCGGTCGACCCGGAGAACGCGACCGCGCTGAACAATCTCGGGTTCGTGCACACGCAGCGGGGTGAGTTCGCGATCGCGATCGAGCTCTACGAAGCGGCGATCCGCTCGAATCCCGAGCACGCCACCGCCTATGCGAACCTCGGCAACGCGCGTGCCGGGATGGGTGACTTGGCGGCGGGCGTCGAGGCGCTCCTACGGGCGGTGGCGCTGGAGCCCGGGCATGTCGTCGCGCTCGACAGCCTCGCCAAGCTGTACATGCTGGCCGGCGACCTGGCGCAGTCCGAGCGGGCGTGGCGGGCCGCGCTCGCGGCGTCCCAGGGCGACCCGAAGGTGCTGACCGCGCTCGGCACGGTGGTGGCTGCGCAGAACCGTACGGCCGAGGCCGTCGAGCTGCTCCACGAGGCGGTGTCCCGCGACCCGGGTGACCACCGGGCGTGGGCGCAGCTCGGCGCCGTGCTGTTCGTCCGCGACGATCTCGGCTCGGCAGCGGAGGCGCTGCGCCGCGCGCTGGCGCTCACGCCCGAGGACCGCTCGGTGCGCCACCAGCTCTCGATGGTGCTGCTCGCGCGCGGCGACCGCGACGGCGCGGTGCGTGAGCTCACGCGGTTACTCGTGATCGATCCCGACGACCACGCCGCCCGCATCGATCTCGCCCTGCACGAGCTCAGCACCGGTCATCAGGACTCGGCGCTCGCGCGGCTCGACCATGTGCTCGCGGCCGTCCCCGACGAACCCCGCGCGTGCTTCTACCGCGCGGTGCTCGGCGCACTGCGTGGCGACGCTTCCGCGGTCCCGGCGACGCTCGAGGCCATCGCCACCGGCGACGGCCCGTTCGCCGATCGAGCACGGCAGTTCCTCGCGGAACGGGAGGCCGCAGGTGGCTGACTTTCCGCGGAGCCCGCAGCTGCTCAAGGGTGCCCTCGCGGTCTACGGCACCGACACCAGCACGGCCCAGCCAACCGTGATCGCGTTTCAGTACAACCCCGACCAGGTGCGGCGGACGCTCGCGAACCGCACGCTGCCGGCCGACCAACGTGGCGGCGGTCAGGGCACCCGCGAGGACGTGTTGCGGGTGGCGGGCCCGCCGGTCGAGACGATCACGATCTCGGTAGTGCTCGACGCCGGCGATCAGCTGGAGGACCCCGATCGGAACCAGACCACCGCCGAGAAGGGCCTCCACCCGGCGCTTGCCGCGCTCGAAATGACGATGTACCCGGCCAGCCTCGACGCCGAGGAGCTCGAGCGGCAGGCCGCCGCCGGCGAGGTACAGGTGGAGCCGGCCAGCCTGCCGCTGACGCTGCTGATCTGGGGCAAGTCCCGTGTCGTGCCGGTCACGATCACCTCGTTCTCGATCACCGAGGAGTCCTTCGACCCGCGCCTGAACCCCCTCCGGGCAAAAGTCGACCTGGGCCTGAAGGTGCTCACCTACATGGAGTTCCCGAGCGAGAGTGTCGGCCGGGACGCGTTTATCGCCTATCAGAAGCAGAAGGAAGAACTGGCGGGCGACTTCACGAACAGCAGCGACGACAGTCGCATCCGCACCTACCTCCCGCAGAGCAGCTAGGAGCCGGCAATGTTCTTCAAGGGCAGCCGATACGAGAAGGTCGAGACCACGGCATTGACGGACGATCGTGGCCGGGAGCGCCGCTACAAGAAGGTGCGCTTCATTCCGGCGACCCGGCCCCGCTACGGCTACGCCGTCGCAGCCGAGGACCGGCTCGACAACATCGCTTTCGAGGTGTTCCACGATGCGCAGCGCTTCTGGCGCATCTGCGACGCGAACAGGTCGATGTGGCCGGACGAACTCACCCAGACCCCCGGCCGGGTGATCGGTATTCCGGGAGCGGAGCGATAGCCGATGGCCGAGGTCAGCTACGTACTCACTATCGCCGGCGCGGATGCACCGGCCGAGCTGCTCGCTGCGATTCAACACCTCGAGGTGGAGGAACACGATTCGCTCGCGTCGATCATGCGGCTCACGTTCGCGATCGCGATCGCGCAGGGCGGCAGCCGCTGGACAGTGGTCGACGATGACCTCTTCCCTCGCCTCGCTGAGGTTGCCCTGTCGATCAAGTCCGGTAGTGCAGACCCGGAGCCGGTGCTCACCGGTTACGTGATCGAGACCCGTGCCGTATTCGGCGAGGAGCCCTCCACGTCGACGATGGACGTAGTGGCGATGGACTCCAGTGTGCTGATGAACCTCGAGGAGAAGATCAAGGCGTGGCCGAACATGGCCGACAGCGACATCGCCCAGTCGATATTCGGCGACTACAACCTCACCCCGGTGGTCGACACGGCCGAGCCGACCCGGCAGGAGGACGAGGTGGTCCCGATCCAACGGGGCACGGACATGCAGCTCCTGCGGCGACTCGCCGAGCGCAACGGCTTCGACCTGTTCATCGCGTCCGGCGCGAACGGCGTCGAGGGACACTTCCACGCACCGCGGCTGGACGACCCGCCGCAGGGCGTGCTCACCGTCGGCTTCGGTGGCGCCAGCAACGTGTCCAGCCTGACCGTGACCCATGACGCCCTCCGACCAACAACCGCCAGTGCCGCGCAGCTCGCGATCTCCTCGCAGGAAGCGCAATCCGGCGAGGCGGACTCGGTGTCGCTCGCGGACCTCGGCGGAACCTCGTTGCTCGAGGCGGACCACCCGCGGGCGACGCTGCTCGCCCGCACCGGGCTCGTCGATACGGCGGAACTGCAGACCCTTACCCAGGCCGTCGTCAACCGGTCGTCATGGGCGGTCCGCGCTGACGGCGAACTCAACACGGACCACTACGAAGGCCTGCTCCGAGCGCGCAAACCGGTCTCGGTGCGCGGCGTCGGCCAGACGCTGAGTGGTACGTACTACGTCGAGCGGGTACTGCACTCGTTCACCCAGGACGGATACACGCAGCAGTTCACGCTTCGACGAAACGCCTTGAGCCTCAACGGTAGCGAGGACTTCAGCCAATCCGAGGCGCTCGCGTCATGACCCTCAACGATCCATTCTCGGGCCTGCAGCAGGCCGCCGATCGCTACCTCGGCCGCTACCGCGGCGCGGTGCTCGACGTCGACGACCCGAAAAGCATCGGCCGGGTGAAGGTTCGGGTGCCCGAGGTGCTCGGCGATGTGGACAGCGGCTGGGCGTTGCCGGCCTTCGCCGCCACCGGTGACGGGTCCGGCATCTACGGCATCCCGCCGGTTGGCGCCGGCGTGTGGGTGGAGTTCGAGGCCGGGGACCTCGCGCGGCCGATCTGGGTCGGCGGTTGGTACGCCGACGGCGCGCTGCCCGAGGGAGCCAACCCCGCGAAGATCGTGATCCGCACGCCAGGTGGCCACGTGCTCACCTTCGATGACGATGGCGGCTCGATCGAGATCACCGAGTCGGGAGGCAACACCATCGTCATGGACTCGAACGGGATCGAGCTGTCGGTCGGCGGCCAGAAGGTCGCGATCACCTCGTCCTCGGTGAAGATCAACGACGGCGCCCTGGAGGTGACCTGATGAGTGCGGCGGTCCTTCAGATCGGGTGCACGATCCAGTGCCCGCACGGAGGTCAGGCGACCCCGACGCCGACCAACACCAAGGTGAAGGTTGATGGCGCCTTTGCGTTGCTGCCGGCGGACACGTTCATCATCGTCGGCTGTTCATTCACGATGCCCGGTCCGACGCCGTCGCCATGCCTCACGATCCAGTGGTCGGGTGAGGCGACCCGGGTGAAGATCAACGGCGTCGGGCCGCTGCTTGAGACGAGCACGGGGTTGTGCAAGGCGGCGACGCAGGTTGCGCAAGGGTCGGCGACCGTCAGTGGGGCGCAGACGAAGGTCAAGGCGACCTAGCCGTGGCCTACATCGACTTCCCGTTTCAATTCGACGGCAAAGGGCGGACCCGCACGTCCAACCGCGACGAATACGTGAAGGACCTCATTCGCCAGGTGCTGTTCACGAGCCCCGGGGAACGGGTGAACCGCCCCGAGTTCGGCTGCGGGTTGCTCCGGCTGGTGTTCACGCCGAACAGCGAGGCGCTGGCAACGGCGACGCAGTTCCAGGTCCGCACCGCGCTTCAGCGCTGGCTCGCCGAGGTGGTCACTGTGCACGACGTTCAGATGACCGCCGGCAACGGCGAACTGGCCGTCACCGTCGTCTACACCCGGCTCGACGTCGCAGAGCGGCAACGCGACGTGCTGACCGCGAGAGTGGGAGGCGGGTAGCGATGATGTCGCTCACAGACCTGCGGTGCGAAGTCGACAGTCGGCGTGCCGAGCTGCTCAGGCAGCGGGCAGCCGGCAGAAAAATCACCGGCATCGACTACATCGTGGTGAATCCTGGGCAGACGTCGCTCGAGGTCTTCTTCATCGACGCCGAGCCACCGGCCGAACTGGTGACCGGTGGTGTGGAGTTGTGCGAGATCACCGGTGGTCGTCGTGTGGTCGTGAAGGTCGTGGACGTCGGAACCACGGCCGGCACGCCCAGTTCGCTGCACCTGATACTGAGCGGCTTCGGCGACTTCTCGGACTACCTGCTCGAGATCAAGCAGCCACCGACGGGGACCACGATCCTCGACGAGCTCTACCGGCGCTGCGCGTTCAACTTCAAGGTCGAATGTCCGGCACGCTTCGATTGCAGGCCCCCGACCACGGACCACGAGGCGCGGCCCGAGACCATCGACGTCGACTACCTTGCCAAGGACTACGCGAGCTTCCGCCAGGCGCTCGTCGACCTCATCCCGCGGCTGTCGCCGCAGTGGACCGAACGGCTAGCGGCCGACCTCGGCATCACCGTGCTCGAGCTGCTGGCCTATGGGGCCGACCAGCTCAGCTACTACCAGGATGCCGTCGCCAACGAGGCCTACCTGGAGACGGCGCGGCAGCGACTGTCCGTCCGCCGACACGCCAGGCTGATCGACTATGACATGCACGACGGCGCGTCGGCGCGCGCGTTCGTGCACTTCACGGTGACGGACGGCAGCAGCCTGGAGATCGACGAGGACCACCCGCTCGAGCTCGCGACGCACATCGAGACGCTGATCGGGCCGTCGGCGCCGGGGGTGGTGATCCAGGTCCGGGACGAGGACGCCACGGATGAGCCGACCGTCACCGACCGCGGCCGGGTCGTGGTGCTCACGGACGCAGTGTTCCGCACCTTCACGGCCGCGAGGCTGCACCACCGGCTGAACACCATCGCCCTGCACGACTGGGGGCAGGATTCGTGCTCCCTTGCGGTCGGCGCCACGAGTGTCGACCTGGTCGGCGATCTCGGCGGTGTGCTAGTTGCTGGTCAACTGCTCCTGCTCGAGGAGGTGAAGGATCCCAGGACCGGTGACGACACGCTCTTCGATCCGGCGCACCGGCAGGTCGTGCGGCTGACGGCCGTTGACTTCGTTCGGGACAACCTCACGAATACGGACGTGACGCGGGTGCGCTGGGACGGTGCCGACGCCCTCCGATTCCGGTTGTGTGTCACGTGCGACGGCGGGCCCGGTATCAGCGTTGCGCGCGGGAACCTGGTGCTCGCCGATCATGGCCTGGCGGTCGCCGAGTCCGGGCGGCAGGCCAATGCGATCGCGAGCGGTGACGGGGCCGCCCGCTTCCTGCTCGCGCACGGACCGCTGTCGTTCCGGCCGGCGCTGCCTGACGCGGGTGCAGGGGCCGCGCTGCTTGCCACGGTGGATCCGCACGGCGCCGCGGCACAGGTGCAACTCTGGATCGACGGCCAGGAATGGCGCCCCGTTCCCACACTGATCGGATCTGATCGGTTCGACTCCCACTTCGCCGTCGAAACCGCGAACGACGGTAGGGCGTTGCTGCGCTTCGGCGACAGCCAGATGGGGATGGCGCCAGCGGGTGACGCGGTGTTCGACGTCCGGTACCGGGTCGGCATCGGCCCGGAGGGCAACGTCGGCGCCGAGGCGATCGCCCACGTGCTCGAGGACCGCGAGATGCGCGGAACGCTCGTCGACGTGATCGAGGGTGTTCGGAACCCGCTGCCGGCGTGGGGCGGGTTGGAGCCGGAGAACACAGAGGCGGTGCGGCGCATCGCGCCCGCCGCATTCCGCGCAATCCAGTATCGAGCCGTCACGGAGGCCGACTACGCCGAAATCGCCGAGCGGCACCCGTCCGTGCGTCGCGCGGTCGCGCGTTTCCGCTGGACCGGGAGTTGGCACACCGTGTTCATCTCGATCGACCCGGCAGGCCGGGTCGACCTGCGGAACGAGCAGGCCGACCAGATCGCCGCACATGTCGCGCGGTTCACGCAGGCGGGCTACGACCTCGAGATCGTCCCGCCGCACTATGTGCCGCTCGCGATCGACCTCGAGATCTGCGTCGGCCGGGCGCATTTTCGTCCCGACATCGAACAGGCGGTGAAAGCAGCGCTGTCCAGTGGGACGCAGACCAATGGCCGGCCCGGATTCTTCCACCCGGACAACTTCACGTTCGGACAATCCTTGTACCTCAGCAGGCTCTCCGCAGCCGTGGCGCAGGTGGAGGGCGTGGAATCGGTTCTGGCTACGCGGTTCGCCCGCGTCAGCGACAAGGAGGCCGCGACCGGCGGCTCGTTCACGGCGGCGAACCTCGCCCGCGGCGAGATCGTGATCGGCCCGCTGGAGATCGTTCGGCTCGACGACGACGCCGACTTCCCCGAGAACGGTGTCCTCCGGCTGTCGATGCAGGGCGGCAAGTGATGGCCGCCGACACGTTCGACACGGCTCCGCCGGAGGCGATCGCCAACCGGCCCGCGCTCAGCGCGATCCACTACCGTATCGGCACCTACGGCACCTTCCGTCGCGCGATGCTTGAGCAGATCGCGCGCTGGGAACGCCCCGCGGACGACGCCGCGGCACCGACCATCCGACCGCTGCAGAAGTGGACCACCCGTGCGGAGGACGACTTCGGTGTCGCTTTCCTCGAGATGTGGGCCTACCTGGGCGACATTCTCACCTTCTATCAGGAGCGCATCGCCAACGAGGCATACCTGCGAACGGCCGTCCGTGCGGAGTCAACGAGCCTGATCGTTTCCCTGATCGGCTACCGGCCGTCTCCCGGGAAGGCGGCCGCTGCGTACCTCGCCTTCAAGACCGAACGGTCCCGGACAGTCCGCCTCGACGCCGGGCTCCTGGTCCAGAGCGTGCCGGGCCAGGATGAGAAGCCGCAGAAATTCGAGACCATCGAGTCGATCTCCGCGTACCCGTCGCTGAACGAGCTTCGACCGCGGACAAGGCAGGACCAGAGGCTGAGCCGGGGCGCGACACGAGTCGTGCTGGCCGGCGTCGGGCACCGCATCGAGGAGGGTAACTGGATCGTTATCGCGGGCAATGAGCGTCGCCGCAACCCCGGCAGCGAGCGATGGGATCTACGGCGGGCGGCCACCGTCTCGGAAGACAAGAACGAGCAAACGACGACCGTCACCTGGCGCGAGGGCCTCGGCCAGTCGGCCCGGCCGTGGCGCCGTGCGATCGATCCCGAGCCGAACCCGGAGTTCTGGGTGTTCCGCGGCACAGCGTGGCCATTCGGCTACAACGCGCCCGACTACAACCTGTTCACCATTTCCCTACCGGAGGTCGCGGCCGCCTTTGTCGCCGTATTCGACGAGAACTGGAATGACAAGTACCTGCCTGAGGACAGCGAGCACGCGGAGCACCTGTACCTCGACACCGTCTACCCCGGCATCGCCGCCGGCGACTGGGTCGCACTGGTGACCTCCCGGATCAGCCCCGAGATCCACTCCACCCTGACTGGCTACGAACAATACGCCGAGCTGTACCCGGTCCTCTCGGTCGCCGACACGGCGTGGCGGAACTACACGCTCACTGCGAAGTCGACCCGGCTGACCCTCGACCGGACGACCAGCGTCGCGGACGGGGCAGGGCCGGAACACATCGGTTACTTCCCGATCCAGGGCACTGTCGCGTTGATCCAATCCGAGCAGATTGCCCTGGCCCAGGTCCCGATGGGGTTCTCCGCCGGCGACCCAGACGCCGATTCGCCCGCCCCGGTGGAGGGCACTTGGATCGAGCTCGACACGGTGTACCCGGAACTCGAGGCGGGGCGCTCGCTATTGGTGACGGGCACGTTGATCGACGCACAGGGGACTTCACTCGGGGCCGGTTCAGAGGTGGTGGTGATCGCGATCGTCGAGCATGGGGCTCGCACGACGATCCGCTTCGCCACCTCGATGTCGAACAGCTACGAGCGGCCGTCGGTCGTGATCTACGGCAACGTCGCAAAGGCGACCCACGGCGAAACAGTCGCCGCGGAGGCGCTGGGTGACGGTGACGCCTCGGCGGAGTTCCAGACGTTCACGCTCAAGAAGGGCCCGGTCACGTTCGTGCCGTCCCCAGGCGCGCCCGGCGGCGCGGCGAACACGCTCACGGTGCGGGTGGACGGGGTGAAATGGACGGAGACGGCGGAGCTCTACGGCCAGGACGGTGACGCCCGCGTCTTCGTCACGCGGCGGGACGTCGACCAGGCAATGCTCGCGCGGTTCGGCGACGGGACCACCGGGGCACGGCTCGTCTCCGGTCGCAACAACGTCCTGGCCACCTACCGCGTCGGTCTCGGCCCGAACGGTAATGTCCGTGCTGAGACGCTGCGCACGCTTCTGAAGAAGCCGCTGGGGCTGAATTCGGTCACCAACCCGGCGGCGGCCATCGGCGGCGCGGATCCCGAACACCCTGCCCAGGTGAAGGAGAATGCCCCGGGCACCGTGCGCACCTTCGGTCGCATCGTCTCATTGCAGGACTTCGAAGACGCCGCGCGGGAGTACATCGGGGTCGCCAAGGCGCGCGCGAGCCTCGTATGGGACGGGGAAGGTCGCCTCGTGCGGCTGATCCTGGCCGGCGACGGCGGGGCGCAGGTGGACATCACCTCAGGGCTCCAGGCCGATCTCGATACTCGCCGCGACCCGCATCAGTCGCTCGAGATCAAGAACTACGACCGCGTCTTCGTGGTGGTGCGGCTGTCGATCATCGTGGACGACGCCTACCAGCTCGACGCGGTGAGCGCGGCTGCAGACACGGCGCTGCGGGCGATCTTCGCCTTCGATGCGCTCCGGCTCGGCCAGAGCATCCCGCTCAGCAACGTCTACCGCGCCGTGCAGGGGGCCGACGGCGTGGTCGCCGTCGATGTCGACGAGTTCCGCCTGAAGAACCAGGCCGCTGGAACATCCGCGGCGCGGTTGGTGATCGCGCCCGATGAACTCGCCTGGGTCGAGCAGGCCGCCGACCTAGCGGTCACCAGTGCCCGGTTCGAGACCAAAGAGGCGTCGTGACGTTCCCGATCGACTTCTACGAACTCATGCCGGCCGTCTACCGCCGTGAGGACGCCGGCCTCCGCTACCCGCTCGAGGCGCTGCTCGACATCATCTCGACCGAGGCTGGGCACCTCCAGCGGAACATCACCGGCCTCTGGGACGACTTCTTCATCGAGACTGCCAACGAGTGGGTGATCCCGTACATCGCGGATCTCGTCGGCACAACGCCGCTACACCGGGTGGACGGGGGCTGGCGCGCGGACGTGGCGAAGACGATCTCGTACCGGCGGCGCAAGGGCACTCTGCGCATGCTCGAGGACCTTGCCGGCGACGTGACCGGCTGGGGCGCCCGGGTGATCCCGTTCTTCGAGATGATGGAGTGGACGCAGTACCCCGACCACCTGCGGATGGCCGCCTCCGCGCATCCCGGGCGGGTTGATCGGGTGGGGACGGTCAACATCGGCAACATTGATGCGCTCGACCGGCTCGGCGGTCCTTTCGACGAGATCGCGCACACGGCGGATATCCGCCCGTTCGGCGGCCCCCGCGGCCGGTACAACATCAAGAAGATCGGCTTCTTCCTCTGGCGGTTGCGCAGCAGCCCGATGCGAGCGGTCACGCCGCGCGCCGCGTCGGGACACGTCCGTGCCTACCATTTCAGCCCGCTGGGGCTCTCCGCCCCGCTGTTCACGAACAAGGAACGCCCGGTCCTGGACGAGCGTGCGGGGGAAGCGGATCTGCCCGGTCCAATGCGCATGCTCGCGCTCCGTGCCGACCTCCAGACCGCCGCGGATGCGGCGGCCGCCGCATCCGCGGCTGCGGCCGCCGCGGGCGCATCAGCGGCCGAGCAGCAAGCCGAGGCCGACGCCGCAGGCGCCGAGAGCCGGTACTACGGCCCGCGGACCCACCACAGCGTGGTGATCGCGGTCGGCGTTCCAACCGGTGACCCTGTCGAGCAGGCATTGCTCGCGTCGAAGGTCGTGGTCTGCGACCTCGCTACCTGGCGACGTCCACCGGCAGGCAAAGACGCGGCAATCGACCCGGTGCGCGGCAGGCTGACGCTCTCCGCGGATGCAGCACCTGGGGTGGGCGAGGTACTGCGAGTCGGCTACTGCTACGGGTTCAGTGGCAGCGCGAACGCCGATCTGGGCGGCGGCCCCTACGATCGACGTGCTTGGCTCACCGTGCCCAATGACAACCATGCTTACGCAGCAACTGTCGCGCAGATCGACCCCGGGACAACGCCATGGGCCAACAAAATCGGCTTGGCGGTTGCCGGCTGGCTGGCTGTGCCAGCACCGCCGAAACACGCGATCATCACCATCGCAGACGGCGGCACCTATCCGGAAGCAGACCTGTCGATCGCGGTCCCGGCCGGCGCCACACTCGAGTTGCGCGCCGCCAACGGCGTCCGCCCAGCGGTCGACCTGGACTCGTTCATCGTGAGCGGTGGAGCGGACGCAAACCTGGTGATCGACGGGTTGGCGTTCATGGGCTCCGGGCTTGTGATCGACGCCGGGCTGTCGAGCCTCACGGTACGCAACACCACGCTCGTACCCGGGCTATCCTTCGATTCCGAGGGGCGGATCGAGCTCCCGGATGCGGTCTCGATCTCATCGACTGCCGCAGCGACATCGTGCGCGATCACACTTGCGAACTCATCGTCGGACCCGTTCGGTTGCCGGCCGAAGGATTCACCCTTGCCGCCACGGACTCGATCATCGATTCCCCGGCCGGCCGCATCGCGATCGGCGGTCCAACGATCGGTGGCGCCGGGGCGAGATACGGACCGGTGTGCGACCTGCGGTGTGTCAGCGTCTTCGGCGACGTGTTGGTCGGTCTATCCGCTACGCCTCCGACGCTCTTTTCCTCGACGACGTTGACGTCCAGCGCACCCAGCTCGGGTGCGTCCGCTTCAGCTACGTCAGTGACAAGGCCACCACGCCGCGGCGCTATCGCTGCCAGCCGGACATGGCGCTGGAGTCTGCTACGAGCGAGCCAGCGGCGAATCGTGTGCGGTCGAGATCTGCAACCGCGCTTCGTCTCGCGTGTCTACGGGCAGCCGGGATACGCCCAATTTGCGGTGGACGCCGCCGCCGAACTGAAGACCGGGGCCGCAAACGAAGCCGAGGTCGGTGCGTTCAACAGCGTGCTCGAGGCGCAACGTGTTGCCAACCTCGGGATCCGACTCGACGAGTACCTGCCGGCCTGGCTTCGAGCCAGGCCTGATCTACGTCACGTGAAGGGGAGTACATCGTGAAGGGCGATTTCACGAGGGAGACCTTCAGGCCGGAGCGGCACCACCGGGGTGTGCTCCGGCAACAGGGGCGTGTCGACCTCGACGCGGACTGGAACGAGCAGATCCGAATTGCGCGGCACCAGGTCCTCACGGCGACCGCCGACTCGGTCGGCGCCGCCGGCGGCCCGACCGGCAACGCCGGGTTCGAGCTGACAGTCGACGGCTCTGGCGACGTGTTCGTCTCCGCCGGCCGGTACTACGTCGCGGGGATGCTGATCGAGAACGACGCGGACGTCGCGCTCTCGGCACAGCCGGACCGCCCGGGCGAGGCCGCGCCCGGGTCCGCGGGCCTCCACCTCGCCTACCTCGACGTCTGGGACCGGCACGTCACGCGCTCGACGATCCCCCGGTGCGCGAGACCGCGCTCGGCGGCCCGGACACCGCCACCCGGGCACGCACCGTCTGGCAGGTGCGCACCCGGAAACTCGCGGGCGGCACCAACGAGTTCACGGCTGCAGTCGCTGCGCTCGCGGCCGCCACGGACGCCGCTGGAAAAGCCGCGGCGCTCCAGACGTTGCGTGAGCTGATCCACGGGGCGTACTGCAAAGCACCTCTCGACCCGGCGGGTGGATCACTTGCCGCCGGCGCGGGCACGATGGCCGCCCAAGCAGCCAAGGACGCGGACACGGACTCAAACCCGTGCGCGTTCGAGGCTGGCGGCGGCTACCGCCGACTGGAGAACCGGCTCTACCGGGTCGAGATCCACGACCCGGGCAACGATGTCGCGGCCACCGCAGCCACGTACAAATGGTCCCGGGACAACGGCTCGGTCGTCGTCTCGGTCGAGGAGTTCCGCAATACCGGCGGCGGCATCAAGACGACAGAAGTCACCGTGCGTCGCCTCGGCTTGGACGCCACACAGGAGCTGAACAAGGACGACTGGATCGAGATCGTCAGCGACGACCTGATTGCCGCCGGCCTGCCCGGCCAACTCGTGCAGATCGCCACCCAGCCCGATCCGTCCGATCGCATCCTCCACCTGACGAGCCCGGTCGACATCAAGGGCGCCGGTCTCCACCCGCAGGTGCGCCGTTGGAACCTCCCGGTTGACGGGTTGGCAAGCGTGCGCAAGACGTGGCAGGAGCTTGAAGACGGCGTGCAGGTGCGCTTCGGAGCGGGCAGGTATCACACCGGTGACTACTGGGTGATCCCCGCACGGACCAACACCGCCGACGTCGAGTGGCCACCGCTTCCGGAGTACCCCGGCCACAAACCCGCCGGTGGGCCGGCTCAGCTCGCCCCGTTCGGAATCGCGCATCAGTACGCGCCACTCGCCGCGCTGGTGCACGACGGTACGCGGATCGTTGCGGCGGTCGATCTGCGTCGTCTCTTCCCGCCGTCCACGGATGTCGCGGTGTTCGCCTACGTCGGCGGTGACGGGCAGCAGCCGGTGCTGCCCTCGGGTGCGATCCCGCAGCCGCTGCAGTCTTCCGTGACCAACGGCAGCGGGGCGGTCGCGGGTGTGCTTGTCGAGTTCGCGGTGGTCGAGGGGACCAGCAAACTGTCGCGAGGCGCCGCGAACGGCACGCTCATCAATGTCCCCACCGACGCCGACGGGATCGCCTCGATTGATTGGGCCATCAACCCCGCAGACACCGATCACCGCGTTCGTGCGCGGTTGCTGGACGATTGCGGCAGCCCTACCAACGCGCCCGTCTTCTACAGCGCACGGGTGAACTATCAGCTGCACTACCTGAGCGGTGACGGGCAGTCGGGGGCTCCGGGGGAAAGCTCGCGCCGCTCCGAGTGTGGGTGTCCGACGGGCGGTGGCCGGTGAAGGGGGCCAAGGTCGCCTTCGCCGTGACTTCAGGGTCGGGGACGCTCTCGTCGGCGGCCCCAACTGTGACCTCTGCCGATGGGATCGCGGAGGTGGTGTGGACCCTCGATGCGGGCACGTACCGGCAGCAGGTGCAGGCGCAGTTGATCGACGGCGCCGGGAACCCCATCCACAAAGCGGCAATGCTGTTCAATGCGGACCTGAGCGTCGCCGCCCACGTCGCCTACACGCCGGCCGTCGAGTGCACGACGCTTGCCGGTACCGAAACCGTGCAGGAAGCGCTCGATGTGCTCTGCCAGGTTGACCGCAGCGGTGGGTGTTGCACGATTAACTTGATCGAGGGGGACGACGTCGAGGGCGTCTTCGCCTCGCTCGGTGGCGCCGGAAGACGGGATATCACGATCTGTTTCGCCGAAGGACGGTACGAGGTCGGGAATGCGCTCCGGGTAGACGGCCTTGGCCATGTGCGCTTGTCAGGCGTTGGCCGTGGCACACGGGTAGCGGTAAAGGGTTCACGGTCCGTGTTCGTCTTCACGAAGTGCCAGAGCGTGACCGTTCGCGACCTGGATGTACACGCGCCCGCCGAGGTCGACGACAACAGTTTCGGGGCCCTGGACATCGAGGACTGCGGCGCGGTCTCCGTCGAAGGCGTCACCGCGACCTGCGGCTCCGCGGCCGAGCCTGTCACCGCCGGCATCGCCGTGCGGCGCAATGACGACCCGCGGTACGGCACTGCCGAACCGATCCGCATCCGCTCGTGCGACGTGACTGTAGGGGAGCAGCAGTACGGGATCGTTGTCGCGAACGGCGCCCGCATACATATCGAGGACAACATTGTCTATTCGGCCGTGGACGAACCCGGTAGTGACCTCAGACGGCTTCTCGCGTCGGCAGAGTACCTGAAGAATGCGACCGCGAGCCTGGTCCGGTTCGTCGATCTGAAAAGCATGGCCCCGATCGACCTGCCACGGGGCGCTGCCGAGCAGCTCGTCACGGTGTCGCAAGACGACTGGAGTATCACCTTCGTCAGCCCGGTGACGAATCGCAAGATCTGGGCGGAGGAGATCGCCGCGCGCAAACCCACCACGGCCGCTGAGGCTCGGCAGGCGGTGAATGACATCGCGCGTTCTGTGCTGGAGAACGCCGGGGAGCTCGGCAATCGAGTGGTCTTCCGAACCTGGTTCCGGGGGCTGCTGGAAGCGTTCAAGGTGGCAGGGCGCAAGGGCATCGTCGTCGACGGGTCCGTCGCTCACGACCTGCGTGTGCTCAACAACAGCATCACGGGTTTGCTATCCGGAGTGACGGCCGGGCTCTTGCCCGGCGACGGAGAACCCAACCTGATCGGTTCGATGCTGTTGTCCGGGAATCGCGTCGTTGTCCCGGCAAACCCGGTCGCCGGGAAGGACACCGATGCGCTCGCTGTTCGGGACGTCGCGAGCCTGGTCGCCACGGACAACTTTGTACAGGTTGGCAGTGTGAAGGAAGACGTCTCGCTGTCCGTCTTCGGTCTCAGGGTTGATGGCGTGATCGGGCCGCGGCTGGTGATCGGGGCGAATCACTTTGCTGCAACGGTCGTCGGCGCGTCCGTCGCCCCATCGGGGGAATGGCCAAAGGTGCGACGCTGGGTGGCCGTCAGCAACGTTGCCACCGACGGCGTGATGTTGCTCGCGCCGTGTGAGGTTCGTGAGGACGGGAACGTGCCGCCGCGGTCGAACCCGTGCCCCGGCGATCAGGCGCCGTAGTCGAAGAGCGTGGCGTCGCTTCTGGGCGCCCGGCGTGGGCAAATCTTGCAGTTCGTCGTCCCGGTCATTGGCGATCCTCTCCGGGTGTTGAGCGCATCGAAGTGCCGTCTGCTTCACCTGTATTCCGCGGCGCGCCCGACTGCAATGTTCGCCACTGAAAACCGCGCAGGAAGTCTCTGATCGTCGATACGGCATCGTCGATATCAGCCGTATGGACCACCCGCTCCGAATTTGGCACCGTCGCATCGCTTCGCATTTGCAGGCGCATTGCCACGCCGTCGCCGTAGCGCCAGATCCGCAGCGTGCAGACCCCCACCTGATTCAGGTCAGGGTTGGTTCGAGCGACGCCCACGCCGACATGGTCCCAACCCGTCGTCACCCAGTAGGCACCGTTGCGTCACTGGCGTCCGGGTCTGGTGCCCGCCAGCCCGAATACCCGGGCGCCCTTCGGGTCACCCGGGTATACCTATTGTGACGGATTGGTGACGATGCGGTCGTATTGTCCGAATGCTGCACACCATCAAGGGGGGGTAATGCCACCGGGATTGGTACGGGCACTCGCTGTGCGCATCGCGGGCGACCAGCCGCTGCTCAAGCTTCTCGGCCGGGTGGAGGTCATGCAGGGAGCAACGGCCTTCCGGGTCTCGACCGGAGATGCTCGGCTGCTCGCGTTCCTTGCGATGCAGCCGGGTGGAAACGATCGCAGATTCACCGCAGGCACGCTGTGGCCGGACGTCGACGATGCACGCGCCGCCGGCAATCTGCGGTCGGCGTTGTGGCGGCTGAATGCGCTGCCCATGGAACTGATCAATGTCGAGCGGACCTCGGTCTCCCTCCGACAGGACGTCTTGGTCGACGTCCGCCTTCTGGGTGACTGGGCCGCGCGGATCATCTCCGGTGAGCGGCTGGATGACGACCTGAGGCACACGCCGTGGGACCTCGGCGGCCTGGAACTGCTGCCCGGCTGGCAGGACGACTGGTTGCTACTCGAACGAGAACGGATTAGGCAACGGCTGATGCACGGCCTGGAGTGCATGGCCGTCGAACTGATCCAACAAGGCCGATACCCCGAGGCGATCGAAGTCGCCCTCATCGCTGTGAGCGCCGACGGCCTGCGCGAAAGCGCCCAGCGAGTGCTGATCGAAGCGCACCTGGCAGAGCGGAACTGGGTTGAGGCATGGCGCTGCTTCGATGAGCACCGGGCGCATCTCTGGCGCGAGCTTGGTGTCGAACCCTCACGTCAAATGGTGGCGCTGCTGACGGCCGCCGCGGACACCGGATCCCGACGAGCCGCTGCGGCCCGGCGGGATGGGACCGAGATTGGGCTGACGCGGCAGGAGCGGAACGAGACATCTGTACAACGAACAGCCGACCGGGTCGCGACCGCGTAGCGGCGATCCGCTTGCCTCAGCGGCAAGACTCGCGTTCAACGCTTCTTGCCACCGACGCCCGGAACGGACGCGACTTGGCTCATCCACGCCGCGACCTCGCGTAAGTCAAGGTCATCTACGGACTCGAGCTCCACACCTCCGGTCGACCCACCGGCGTCACCGGCCGTACCGGCACGAGCACCGCACCATTGATGAACATCAGCTTGATATGGCCAGCAGATTCAGATGGTCGTTGCAACACCCGTCCATAGGAGGGGTTGTCTGATGAAGAAGATGAATATGCGCATCGAAATCCACGACGCGTTCTGGGCTTTGTTCGCGAAGGGCTCGACCTTGATCGCCGCGTGTGAGGCTGTTGGGGTGGATCGAGGAACTGGACGACGATGGCGGGGGCGACCGGCGGGCTGGTCCCGCGCAAACGACCGGAGCCGTCTGGGCGGTATCTGGTCACGAGGAACCGTTACGGATCGTCGACCTCCGCCTGGCAGGTACGGGCGTGAACGAAATCGCGCGGCAGACTGGACGGTCTCCCTCGACCGACAGCCGCGAGTTCCGCGCCAATAGTGTCGGACCCGGCTCACACAATAAGAAGCACGCTCCGTATGACGAGCGGCCACCGCGGTGCCTTCGTCTCTGTACTCGCAGGCACAGTAGTCGGCATTTGCGCTATTTCCTGGTTCGGCAAAGAGGGGTGGAACGAATGGACGTGGCTGAAACGGCCGCCAGCCCGTTGGGCGACCGTTCCACCTTAGGACCACACTTGAGTGGCCGCGGACACTACGAGTGGACCACCGTCGATAGATCGGATAGACGTGCGCCATGCATCGATCAATGACGTGACGGTGGCCTTGGCCAAGCTCATCGAGTCCAGGATCCAGCAGGTCGATCCGTCCGCGGTGGTCACCCTGCTTGGTCCACCGAATGCCCTGCAGGACTTGGCAGGAATCAACCTCTACTTGTATCGGGTGTCTCCGGACGTCCACGGTCGCAATGAGCCGACGCCCGTACGACCGGGTGCGGCTCCTGCTGCCGGGGCGGTGCTCGGGCTGCACCTGCACTACCTCCTGACACCGCTCCGCCCGGCGGGAAACTTGCCCGCGGATGAAGGAGACCCCGCCCAGACGCTTCTCGGCCTCGCGATGCTGGCCCTCTTCGAGAATCCCGTTCTGACGGTCAAAAACAGGACCCGGGTCGCCGGCGATCCGGAATTCGGTGATCCGATGGCTCCTACTCAATCGGTGACCGTGACGCTTTCGCCCGCCGACGGCGAGCATTTTGCTGTGCACGACGTCTTCCGCCGCCTGTCCGTTTCGTATGACGTCTCCGTGGTTCAGCTCTCCGCCGCTGAACAGTAGAACCTCGCGATGGCAAGTCGCCTCATTGTTCTTCAAGCATGCGTGGTTCTGGCGCAGCTGATCGATGATGGCTCCTCCGCAGCGGCACCGGCGACCTCGTCGGAAACGTTGCGCCCCAGGGAATCGGTGGCCCAACGAGCGGGCCCAAGTGGCCCCGAGACGAGCCGGCGTCGCGCTTCCCGGACCGGCATTCGCCGGCAACTCGAGCAGGTCGGGGATACCGAATGAATCGCCGAAATACTTCACGGCTCGGTCCGCATTCCCCCGTGCGTTGACGCACCAAAGGGGTTGACGACATTTTGCGAAACCGGGTGGCCCCGGGCGCCTGGGGGAGTATTCCGATAGGACAACAAGGGGAGGCGCGCTGTGTTGGTCAAGGTTCATTTCAACGGCGACCGTGTGTTCATCGCGTGGAAGGCCGACGGCACCAACGACGAGAACCTGCTGATCATCCGCGACGCGCCGGGCCTGGCATCGGCCTACGCCACCAACATCACGTCCGTCTACAACCAGTACCGCTGGCGGTTCAACCGGCTGAAGAAGGTGCCGTCAACCAGCTGGGACGGGCTGAAGGACAACACCCAGCTGGCAGCCCTGGCATTGGAGCGCTGCGGCACGGGACAGGTCGTTCCGCGAGATCGACTTCTGGATGGGCGCCTGACGAGGCTGGGGCTTGCCCGAGTCGATAGCGGCCGCCCGACGCGGACACCGGCCGCGCTGGCATTCGAAGCCGATTCGGCCACCGACAATCGAATTCGGCATGGTTCTGCGATCGCCGTTGACCGACCCTGCCTCCCGCGACTGGCCAAGCGCAGACCCACGTATCAATGTTGATGGTGACGGTTCCCCTGGGATGTCGTCACCTGTCGGAAGCGTGCTGATCGGAGAATACTGAGGCAGTAGCGGTCCACCGGCACAGTCGGAAAGGCGTTGGACATGTCCGTACCCAGCCATTCCGACGTCATCGTCCTGAACCACCGTCCGGGTCCGGCGTTGCGTCCCGGCGACCTGATCGCTGAGCGTCGGACCCTCCGCGCAGCCAACCCGGGCGAAGTTGTCGTGCACAACCTCGTCACGAGGGTCGATCCATACCAGCTGCGAATGCTGCGGGGATCGACCGAAGTCGCTCCGGTCGCCATCGGCGAACCGGTCCCTGCCAACAGCGTCGGCGTTGTCGTGCGGTCAGAGGACCCGGGGGTGCCGGTGGGCACACAGGTCGCCACCTACACCGGCTGGCAGTCCTACGCCACGACAACTGTCGGACCGACCGAGATTGCCGACCCGTCGTTGGGCGGTCCGTTGGAATGGCTCAGCGTGCTGGGCACGACCGGCGTGACTGCCTACGTCGGTATTCACGATATCGGCCGGGTAAAGGCTGGCGATAGCGTGCTGATCAGCGCTGCCACCGGAGCCGTGGGAGGTGTTGCAGTCCAACTGGCAAAGGCCGCCGGTGCACGGGTCGTTGCCATCGCGGGCGGCCCGGGTCGTACCGAGCATGCCGTGAAGTTGCTGGGCGCCGATGTCGCGGTTGACTACCGCGACCCAGAGTTCCCCGGCAATCTCGCACAGGCGGCGGGCGACGGCATCGACGTGTTCTTCGACAATGTCGGCGGGCGCCAACTCACGCTCGCGCTGTCGGTGCTCAACAACTTTGGCCGCGTCGTGTTGTGCGGGTCGGTCAGCAGCTACGTCAGCCCGGATGATGCTGACGCGGGCGCGGACCTCCGTGACGCGGTCTTCAAGCGCATCACTCTGAGAGGCTTCATCGTCAGCGATTTCTACCCGGAGCGGCTGTTGCCGATCCGCGAACAGATCGGGGAGTTGTTGCGCGCGAAGCTGTTACGGGTCGTGGTCAGCGAGTTCGAGGGTCTGGAGCGTGCGCCTGAGGCCCTGGCGTCGGTCTTCGACCGAGGATCGCCATACATCGGGAGCCGGGTCGTCCGGATCTCCGAAGCGTAGGACGCAAGAACTCCATGCAGAAACGCGCCACATGTTTCGTCTCGCCATGAGCAACATCCACCGATACCAGCCTTGGAGGAGCCGATGTGGAATTTCTCGTGAGCATGACTACCAGCGTCCCGGACGGCACATCGGACGCAGCCGTGCAGGACATCCGGCGCCGCGAGGCGGCCCACTCGCGGGACCTCGCCGCCCAAGGTCATCTGCTGCGGCTGTGGCGTCCGCCGCTGCAACCGGGCGAATGGCGCACCCTCGGCCTGTTCGCCGCCGACGACGATACCCAGCTCGAGAAGATTCTCTCCTCGATGCCGCTGCGGATATGGCGCACTGATGAGATCACGCCGCTTTCGCCGCACCCGAACGACCCAGGTCAAACCGGTGGGTAACTCATGCGTTCGAACAACTTCAGGCCGCACGCTCTGGATCAGCACCGGCCGTCGATCGACGACGTCTATCCGAAAAGGCATCTCGGCGAGGCGGATCGAGCTGGTGCACTACTCGGGGCCGTTCGGCAGCGTCAGCGTCCAAAGAGTGCAGACGCGGACACCGTGACCGGGATCGGCGCCGTCACGCTGATCTCCCGGTCACCCTCGGACCGGCAGTCAGCAGGTAGGACCCGCCCCCGTCCAGGTCGAAGACCTCGACCGACGGCAGGTGCCTTTCGACGGTCAGCGGGTCGACGATCCAGTACTGCGGGATACGGGTCTCCCCGTATCTGACTGACTTCAGACTGCTGTCGTAACGGGACGAGCTGGGGGACAGCACCTCGACGACGAGCGTGGGGTTCGGTGATGTTCTTCTCGCCGATCCGGTCCTTCGCGACTACGAGCAGGTCGGGCCGCAATGAGGTGCGACGGTCGGGTTGCCAGTCGTGCGGGGCGGAGAACACCTCGTGGTCGTCGGGGCAGGTGTCTTCCAGGATCCGGTACAACAGAGCGATGACGCGCTGTGGCGGGGAGCCGGTTTCGGGCTCACGATGAGCAACCCGTCGATGATCTCGTAACGCCGCCCGTCGTCGGGCAACAACTCGGCATGTCCACGGTCCCAGGCTTCGCCCCCGCCCCTGGTGAGACAGGCAGGCCATGCGCTGGTTCGGTGGGACTCATCGCGCCTCCACGGTCAGCTGCACGTCACCGAGTATCGCCGGCGATGGTGTAAGCGGAGCGTTGCTATCCAAAGGCTTGGAATATACGCAAGGTCCGGCGTTGGGCAGTGAACGGTGAGCTCCGTTTCGCGATGCGGGTCGTCTGTTTCCAGTTCGCATTGGTCTCTGCCACGCCTAAGCCTGAATCCGCAGATTGACTGACTTGTTGATCTTCGATTGGGTTCGGTGGGGGTTCGGCTAAGTCGGGCGGGTTGGGGCGTGCGGGATCTGCTGGCCTGGGTCCAGCTTTTCCGCGGAGGGTTCCGGTTGGGCCTTGGGTGGCCGGTGGTGGGTGGTCAGGCCGCGACTTGAACGGTGGCGTCGCAATGGAAGACGGTGTGCCACAGCCTGTTCCATGCTGTGGCGCGGGGCCAGTGGGTTGGCAGGTGGAGCGTGGGCCGGCCCTGCGGGCGGGTGAATCGGGCGGGCACATTGACCAGGTGCCGGCGCAGCGTGGCGCCACGGGCGACTCCCATCGCGTTTCCGGCCAGGGTGCCGGCGGCGCGGAGCAGGTTGTGGGTGATCGCGGCCAGCACGGTCCAGGCGCTGTTGGCCCAGAACGATCCGGAGGGCATGTGGGCCAAGGGTCCATCGATCAGGTCGGCGAACAGGGTCTCGATGATCGCGTGCCGGCGGTGGGTGATGTCGGCGTCGGCGACTGGTTCGGTGCTGTTGGTGAAGAAGGGGTGGTACCGCCAGACCGGGAACATCTCGTCCTCGGGACCAATATTGCGGTCCCGGACCCGGCGCACGACCAGTCGGGCGGTGACCTCCTGCCTGGTGTCGGCGAACGCGGTGTAGGCGACCTCGGCGACCTCGGCGTCGGAGATCCATGCCCCGGTGTCCGGGTCTTTCACTGCACCCGGGTACTGCACCGGTGTCCAGGCATCGGCCGGGATGGAGTCGATGGCCCGGTTCACCGACGGTTGCCTGGTCAGTACCAGCGAGAACGTGACCTTGGCGCGCAACGCCGCCTTGATCACCGCGCTGCTGCCGTAGGCGGCGTCACCGCGGACCAGGATGTCTTTCGCGCCAGCGGCTTTGGCGGTGTTGATCGCTTCGGTGACCATGCTGCCCGCGCCCCGGCCGGAACCGGCCCGGCCGGCCCGCAACCGGATCCCGGCCACCACCGGCGCAACCTTGGGGGTGCTGATCGTGGTGGCCAGCGGGGACAGGCCGCGGCGCAGCACCTGCTTGCCGGAGATCTTGGTGTGCCCGAACGACGCGCCCTGTTTGGCGTGCCCGTACACCGGCCGCAGCAGCGAGTCGATGTCCACGAACGCCCGCTCAGCGATGCCGTCCAACACTGTTGTCCGGTCGGCCAGGGCGAGCAGGTGTCGTCGACTGGACCGCCTGCAGTTGACGCACGTGACCACCAGTGAACTCGCGCAGCAGGGTGCCCAGCGTGGTCGGCGCGTACACCCCGGTGAACAACCGGTGCATCCCACCGGACCGGATCACGTCCAGCTCACCGATGCTGTCCGCGCCGGCGACCAGACCGGCGATGATCGACGTCAGCTTCGGTGTCGGGTTCGCCGCACCCGACTTCACCAACTCGCTGGTGAACCGCACATGCTCGTCCAACAAGTCCGACAACCCGGTCTGCTCGGCCAGTTCCAGCACCGGGACCAGCCCCGCGCAGGACACTAGATTCACATCATCGAACGCGGCGACACCGCGGTCCCACCCATGCGACAATTTCACCGAAAGTGCCCTTCTGATCCGGCGTTGATGAGGTCTTCAGCAAACCCATCGTCGCAGGTCAAAGGGCACTTTCGTCATTTCACACGCCGTCACCAAACCTGCCGATCTGCGGATCCAGGCT
>CAWJJA010000002.1:0-199958 GCA_963843135.1 uncultured Actinomycetota bacterium | reverse complement strand
ACCCGAAACCCGCTTGGCGGCCCGGTCTCTTGCCGACGCTACCTTACTCCGGAGTAAGGTAGCCCTGCATAGCAGCCCCGACCACGACATATCGCATGTGAGAACGCCTCGCCGAGCGCCCGGCGACCGCCGGCTGTTCTCCGCTGTCGCGATGGCCCGAATGCCGTATTTCGCCTCGACCGTGCCGCATGTGGTGCAGATGGAGCCTACTCGGAAAAGTGGGGCCGAGGCCACGGTGCCGGTGCGCGGCGAAGCTCAGCCTTTCAGCCGCGCCCAGAATGGGCATTTGTGTGCTTGGGCGAAGTCGGTGATGATGCGACTTCCACCGGGCTGCAACGACATTCGCTCCCCCGCATCGCCGCCCAGCGCCGGCCAGCCTGAACCCGGCGAGCCCGTCGATATGAATCCGGTCCAGTAGTCGATCATCTCGTCGGACAGCCGCTGTTGTGCGGGGTTCAGCGAGGGCGCTCCGCCGACGTCGAACAGATACCTCAGCTCCAGCGAGTGGCCGGCCCCGACGGGGAACGGCGCTGCGTGCAGCGGCTCGGGTGCCGGCGCACCGGGATCGTCGAACTCGGAGAAGTACACGGGCTCTGCCGCGGACAAGGAGTCCGCGAGACGGTCCGCCACGCAGGCGAAGGCACCGTCGGTGACCGCGGCCGAATACGCCAGCGGCACACTTCCGCCGAATTGGTCCGGCCGATACTGCCGCGCGACCGCCGAAGCATTCGGGCCGAACGCCTGGGCGAGTAGCTCCGGATAGTGGGCCGCATCGATGGGTCGTCCCCGAACGAATTGCAGCGCGGTGAACAGGGTGAACTCGTCGGCCGTGGTCCCGATCATCACCGGCACCTCGGCCGCCCGCCCCTGCGCTGCACCGGTCATCGGAGCGACCGGCAGTGTCTTGGTTCCCGTCACGGGCCCGCTCAACTGTTCGGAGCCGATGCGTCCGTAGAGCACGGGCCGCTGCAGCTTCTCCCGTGGAAGTGCACGAAGACATGCCGCCGCGGTGGCGAGATCGGCGCAACCCACCTCCGCCGCATAGTTCTCGCTCGTCTTCTCGGCGGCCGGCAGGTCGTATTGCGCCGCGCAGGGCCCACTTTGGATGATCGCCGCGCTGAACAGCCCTTGGGAATCGGGAGCGACGAGGTGATCGCAAACCGCCATCCCGCCTGCCGACTCCCCTGCAATCGTCACCTTGTCCGCATCGCCGCCGAATGCAGCGATGTTGTCGTGCACCCATCGCAGTGCGGCCTGCTGGTCGGCCAGACCGTAGTTTCCGACATCGCCTGCGGCGCCGAGCACTGGGTGGGCGAGAAATCCCAACGCGCCCAGGCGGTAGTTGATCGTGACGACGACCACGTCACCGCGGCTCGCCAACCGACGCGCGTTGTAGATGTCGCCGCTGCCGTTGATGAAGCTGCCGCCGTGAATCCACACCATCACCGGCCGCTTTTCGCCCGACGGCGGCGGCGTCCACACGTTCAGCGTCAGGCAGTCTTCGCTGGTTTCGGTTTGGTCGACGTCATTGCTGACGTCCTGGGTGCATCGCGGGCCGGGGCGGGTGGCGTCGCGGAACCCGGCCCACCCGGCTACCGGCGCCGGTGGCTGCCACCGCAAGGCTCCGACTGGTGGTGCGGCATAAGGGATTCCGGCGAAAAGGCGGTGATCTGCCGCAACCATCCCGCGCACCGCGCCCGATTTGGTCTGCACCACCCCCGGATCGTCGGGTACGTCGATGGTGGCGGTCTCTCCGCGCCCGCACGCGGCCAGCAGCAGCGCCAACGTCGCGAGCAGCGCGACGGCACGGCCTCGACGGCGCAACAGGGCGGACGACACGCCTCCCGAGAGTACTGACGGCCCTCCCTTCCATTACGTGGCCTCCGTCACATACACTCGGAACTTGACACCCGTCAAGTTCTGGGGGAGCCCGAAAGTGAAGGAGCCCGTATGAGCACGCCGACGATGGATGACGCCACGAAAGTGCTGGCAGACCCGACGGCTTATGCCGACGACGCACGGCTGCATGCGGCGCTGACCCATCTGCGGGCGACCAACCCGGTGGCGTGGGTCGACAATCCGCCGTACCGGCCGTTCTGGGCGATCACCAAACACGCCGACATCATGGCCATCGAACGGGACAACAACCTCTTCCTGTCCGAGCCCCGGCCTCTGCTCGCGACCGCCGCGGCCGACGACTTGGGCAAGCAACAGCTCGAAGCCGGCATGGGGTTACGGACGCTGATCCATATGGACGATCCGCACCACCGCAAGGTGCGCGCCATCGGCGCGGATTGGTTCCGCCCCAAGGCCATGCGCGATCTCAAGGTGAGTGTCGATGCGTTGGCCAAGCGTTACGTCGACCGGATGCGCGACATCGGCCCCGAATGCGACTTCGTCACAGACATCGCCGTCAACTTTCCGCTGTACGTGATCATGTCGCTCCTCGGCCTGCCCGAGGAGGACTTCCCTCGAATGCACCAGCTCACCCAAGAGCTGTTCGGCGGTGACGACGAGGAGTACAACCAACGCGGGCAGACGCCCGAAGAGCAGCTGGCGATTCTGATCGACTTCTTCACCTACTTCGGTCAGCTGACCGCCTCCCGGCGCGAGCATCCCACCGACGACCTGGCGTCGGCCATCGCCAACGGCCGCGTTGACGGTGAGCCGCTGTCCGAGGTCGACACCGCGTCCTACTACGTGATCGTTGCCAGCGCGGGCCACGACACCACCAAGGACGCCATCTCAGGCGGACTGCTCGCGCTGATCGAAAACCCCGGCGAACTCGAGCGACTGCGCCAGGACCCAGCGCTGATGGGCACAGCTGTCGAGGAGATGATTCGGTGGACGACGCCGGTCAAGGAGTTCATGCGCACAGCGGCCGAGGACACCGAGGTTCGCGGCGTTCCGATCGCCAAGGGCGAATCCGTTTACCTGGCTTATGTTTCCGGCAATCGGGACGAAGAAGTCTTCGACGAACCGTTCCGATTCGACGTCGGCCGCGACCCGAACAAACACGTCGCCTTCGGATACGGTGTGCACTTCTGTCTCGGGGCCGCGCTGGCGCGGATGGAGATGACCAGCCTGTACTCCGAGTTGATTCCCCGACTGGAGTCGATCGAACTCGCCGGCGAGCCGGAGTTGGCGGCGACGACCTTCGTCGGCGGACTCAAGCACCTGCCCGTCAGGTATTCACTGCGCTGATCGAACGGTCCCCGGCTTCGGGTGGGCCCAACTACTTGGCGTGGGTGGCCAAGAAGCCGTCGACGGCGGCCTCGGCGCATCTGCGATAGTCGAAATCGGCTACCGTGCTGAGCCTTCCGAGGACCAGCGGACCGATCAGCAGCGCGATCGCCTGCATACGGTCGGGCACCTCGATTTCGGCCGCCGCCTGCGGACTGTCGAAAATGGCGTCGAAGGGCACGGAGTAGTTCTGGATTATGCGCACGCGCAAAGTCCCTGCGGTACCCGAATCTGCCTGGCGCACATCGGAATAGTCACCGGCATCGGGCCCTGAGGCGAGCCAGGTCAAGGCTGTGAGCATGGCAGGCACCTCGGCAATCGCGGCAGTCCAGCCCTCCACCACCGCGATCAACTGGTCCCGCAGGGCGCCTTCCGCAGGCGGCATCGGCGCGGGTTGCAGCAAGCCCATGAACGCCGCGCCCAGCAGATCGTTGACGCTGGGGAAGTGGCGATAAAGGGTCGCCCGCGCCACGTGGGCGCTTCGGGTCACCGCATCGATCGTCACGGCGCTCGGACCGCCTGCGCGCAGGAGTGCGGTCGCGGCGTCGATCAGTCGAGCCCGCGATCGGGCGGGCCGCGGATCCGTACTTCCCGAGCCCTCGCCGGAGTCGGGGACGTCCATCGTTTACGCCACCTCCTCAGTGGGAACAAGACTGTTGGTCTTGCTACGAGACTGTTAGTCTCAAAACTATCTCCCATGGAAGGGAGCGCGACCAATGGTCTACACCCTTGCCCGGTCTGACCAGACTATCGACGCCAACCTGGCAACACTTTCAAGGTTCGGGCGATTCTGGTTACTCACGGTCGCCGGACTCGACGTGCTGCTGGTCATCTCTTCGATGGTCGCCCTCAACGCTGCGCTCCCGGATATCGCCGTGGAGACCGCCGCGTCGCAGACCCAACTCACCTGGATCGTGGACGGATACACCCTCGTGCTGGCCTGCCTGCTGTTGCCCGCCGGTGCGATCGGCGACCGCTATGGCAGGCGGGGCGCACTGGTGGCCGGGTTGGCGATCTTCGGCGTCGCCTCGATCGCGCCGGTGTTCCTCGACAGTCCGGTCCAGATCATTCTTGCTCGCATGCTCGCCGGTGTCGGAGCGGCGTTCATCATGCCGGCGACGCTGTCGCTGTTGACCGCGGCGTTCCCGAAAAGTGAACGCAACAAGGCCGTTGGGATCTGGGCCGGAGTCGCGAGTTCGGGCGCGATCGTCGGCTTCATGGGCACGGGTCTGCTGTTGCAGTTCTTTTCCTGGCAGTCGATCTTCTACGCATTCACCGCGGCGGCCATCGTCCTGATCATCTGTACGTTCACCATTCGCTCCTCACGTGATGAGACCTCGACACCGATCGATGGCATCGGCGCATCGCTGATCGGTTCGGCGGTTGCAGTTTTCGTGTTCGGTGTCGTGGAGGCGCCGGTACGCGGGTGGACGCATCCGGTGGTATGGGGCGCCATGACAGCCGGTGTCGCACTTGCGGCGGCGTTCGCGGCTGTGGAACTGCGGCGCCGTCATCCACTGCTCGATGTCCGGTTGTTCGGCAGGCCCGACTTCGCCACCGGATCGATCGGCATCACAATTCTGTTCCTGGGCAACTTCGGCTTCTTCTTCGTCGAGATGCAGTATCTGCAACTGGTTCTCGGCTACAGCCCGCTGCAGACCGCTTTCGCCCTCGCGCCGCTGGCGGTGCCGATCATGGTGCTGGGCGCGACGATGCATCTCTACCTTCCGAAGGTCGGGTTGCGAATAGCGGTCGGACTCGGGCTGTTTCTCATTGGGGCGGGCCTTTTCCTCATGCGCTACCTCGATGCCGGGTCGTCCTACATCGATATCGTGTGGCCGATGCTGATCACGAGTGCCGGAATCGGCCTGTGTGTCGCACCGACCACGTCCGCGATCATGAACGCCGTACCCACCGAGAAGCAGGGTGTCGCGTCGGCCGTCAACGACACCACGCGCGAGGTCGGAGCAGCTATCGGTATCGCCGTCGCCGGTTCCGTGTTGGCAGCCCAGTACGGCTCTGCGCTCTCACCCGTGCTGACCGACTTTCCCGAGCAGATTCGCGCCGCCGCGTTGGAGTCCCTTGCCAATGCACTCGCCGTTGCCGACGAGATGGGCCCGCAGGGCTCGCGTTTGGCGGACCTCGCCACGTCGGCGTTCATCGACTCCATGCGCCTCTCACTACTCGTGCTGTCCATCGTGCTGGTCGCCGCCGCTGCCTTCGTCGCGATCTGGGCCCCCGGTCGCGACGGGCGACAGTCCGGCTTCGCGCGACGGATCAACGCGCGGTGGTCGATATCAGACGATGAACTCGGCGGCCCGGTGGCCGAGCATGACGATCGTCGCGTGCGGGCCCCGGCTGGTGATGGCGGGAAGCACCGAACCATCGACCACCCATAGCGCGTCGATGCCGCGCACCCGGCATTGCGCGTCCACCACTGCCGCATCGTCGTCCTCTCGTCCCATCGGTGCAGTGCCGGACAGATGTTGGGATGTCGACCACGATGCGGTCGCGGACTTCGCTTGGGCACCGGCCAATTCGAGCGCGAGGTCCGCACCGGCACGCAAGGTCGCGACATCCGCGGGCTCGCTGTCGTAGCGATGCGCGATGACCGGGAGCGTGGACGGGTCGGCAGAGACCAACCGGACCCTGCCACGTGAGCGCGGCTGCATCAGAGCGACCCCGATGTGCGGGTGATCGGCGGGGTCGTCGCGGCGCCCGCTCACCATCGCACCGAAACCTGCAGTGTAAGGCCTGATTTCAAGTCCGTCATCGGTGGTGAGGATGGCCTCCAGAGGAGGCAGGCCGTGAGTCTCGGTCCAGTCCACCGGCAGCACCCATTCGGGGTGGTCCGACGATGCCTCGCCGACCGGTAGGTCGGCCTCAACGGATACCCCCGCGGCACTCAGCGCGTCGCCCGGACCGATTCCAGACAGCATCAACAGGTGTGCCGAACCAATCGCGCCCGCCGACAACACTATTCGATCTGCGGTCAGGTCAGCCGGCCCGGCCGGTCCCACACACTCGACGCCGACCGCTCGGCCGCCGACGATCCGGATTCGCCGGACCCGGGTATCGGTCAGCACTGTGAGGCCGGCGCGATCCATGGCGGGCTTCAGGAAGGCCCCACCCGGACCGACCCGCGAACCGCCATTGACATTCAGCGGTACCGGACCGACGCCCTGCGGCAGCGGTGCATCCCTTGCCGACCCGTTCAGGTCATCGATCCACTCATAACCCGCTTCTATCGCCGCATTCACGAAAGTAGCTGTACAGCCGTCAAATTCATTGACGCGCTGAACGCGAATCGGCCCGGTACCACCATGCAGAGGACCGACGAAGTCGGCATCGGACTCGATTGCGAGGAAGTGCGGAAGAACGTCGGTCCACGCCCAACCCGGCAACCCCCACCCGTCGAAGTCCGTCGGCAGCCCCCGGCAGAAGTAACCGCCGTTGACCGCCCCGGATCCGCCGACCACCGCCCCCCTCATGATCTGTGCGTGCCGTTCGGGGGTATCGGTCAGCAGCGTTGGATAGCGCCGGATTACCGAGCTGGCGGTGCCGATCGGCAGCCGCAGGCCGTCACTGATCTGAGCCACCGCCGACGGGTCGGATGGGCCGGGCCCGGCTTCGACGACCGTGACCCGGCAGCTCGAATCAGCCGAAAGCCGTTCCGCTAATACAGATCCGGCGCTACCGGCGCCGATGATCAGCACATCGCTGTGCAAGGCCGGCTTCAGGTCCGAATCTGGGGTTTGAGTGCGCCGACATGCCGCTCACGCACGACGCCGGTCCACAGCCCCGCGCCGTAGGCGATGTCGTCGAGCCGCTTGAGCAGAATGTAGGTGAGCAGGCCGACGGGTTTCGTGTCGTCGTCGCCGTTGCCGTTGCGCGTGATCCAGTCCACCACCCCGTCGACGATCGCGGCCACGAGCACCACCTGGCGGCATCGTCGCGACAGGAGAGCGGCGATGAACGCGATGGGCCAGTAGTGCCTGCAGATGGCCGATGCCAGCTGTAGCGCCGCGGACCACAGTCCGTGTGCGGCCACCACAGCCACTTCCCTCGGCTCGGTCTCCACGGTGGACAGGGACCTCGCGATGCGACGGCCGGTGACAGCGGCGACCACCATCGACGCCACGTAGCCGATGCCTGAGCCCATCGCCATCAACATCCAGGCGACCAGGGTCCACCCGGAGATGACCAATGGTGCTGTCTTGCCGGGATGCCGGACCGACAGGGGCGCAGCCGATTCTCCGTAGAAAGATTTGCGCGAGAGCCACTCTCGCAGTTGCGTGCGGTGGTCGTGGGCGACCAGGGCGACGGGTTCGTACCGCAACCGGGCCCCGGCCTCGATCAGCCGCCAGCACAGATCGACGTCTTCGCCGGACTTGAGTGTCTCGTCGAAACCGCCCAGCTCCTTGAGCACGGTGCTGCGGCAGATGATGGCCGCGCTGGGGACATACGAGACGGTTCCGTAGGGAATCACGGGCGCTTCCCGCAGACCGAGGTCGAGCGAGGATCTCACGGCCTCGTAGCGTGCCACCAGGTTCTCCGGCTCGCGCAGGCCGATGATTCGCGGTGCGACCAGCGCTACCGCCGGATCGCAGAAGTGGCCGAGCAGCGCCTCCAGCCACCCGCGCCGCGGCACCACATCGGAGTCCAGGAACGCGATGTAGTCGGTGTGGCACGCGGCCATGCCCGTGTTTCGGGCGGCAGCGGGACCCTTGCTGCGGTCGTGCCGCAGGATCTGAACATCGCTGTACATCTGCGCGAAGTCGGCTTGCTGTACCGGAGTGGCCGACCCGTCGTCGACCACGATGATTTGCATACCGCGGAGAGCCGCCACCAGTCGACGTAGTCCAGATATATTGTCCCGCACGGGAATAACGACGGTGACATCGCGATGCGACGGTCCGGTCGCGGGCCGCGGATGCGCAACGGTCGCGTCGAGCAGAGTGCGTGCCAACTGCGCACTGACCGCGTCGTGGACCTCTAGTCGCCCGCCGGTGAGCATGGTCTGTGCCGCGGGCGCCAGCCGGAGCAGCCGCGTGGGCGATCCGCCCAGTAACGCGGAACCCTCGCCGAGGACCTTCACCCGGCGGTCCACCTGGACGGCGAACCCGTCGGGTAGCCGTTGTCCGGTCATGTCAGCATCCCGTCCCGGTCAGGCATCCACCGGGTGACGCGCCGCAAACATCCGCCCACCATCTCCGCAAAGATGCGCGCGCCCTCCTGTGCGGTGGCCGTGGTGGGATCGCCGAGGATGCCCACCTCGCTGACCGCGGCGATGCCACCCTGGCGCATTGCGGGCATCAGCTCCCCCAATGGGGCCCTGTTGCCGGGCACCAGCTCGTCAATCCACACGTCAGCGGGCGAAATATGTAGCAATACAGAGGTTTCGGTATGCCCGGCGTGGGCGTCCGCGTTTTCCGCTGTGCACGAGCACCAGCCCACGTCGCGACCCTCGTACCGAAGCAGCGCCACCGCCGCGGCCAGCGCCTCCGCGTTACCGCCATGGCCGTTGACGAAGACAAGGCGCGACGCCCAGCGCCACGCGGACCGGCCGAACTCGACTAGCAACAGACGCAGGGCGGATGTGCCGATCGAGACGGTGCCGCTGAACTCCTCGTGCTCTCCGCTGGCGCCGTACCCGATCGCGGGAGCGACCAGCCACTTCAATTCATCTCCGGTCGCGAGCCGGTCGGCGATGGCGCGGGAGACGGCGACCGCGATGCGGGTGTCGGTGTCCAGCGGCAGGTGAGGCCCATGCTGCTCGGTGGAACCGACGGGAACGATCAGTGCCGATGACGTGCTCTGCAGCTGCCGCGATGTAGCGTTCGCGAGCTCGCTTCCATAGGGCACCCGCCGATGGTAGGCCGAATTCACCTGGTGTGCGCCAATTGTTGGCGCATGCGCGGCAATTGATTTCCAGAACTTTGCGTGCGCGACAATCAGCGATTCACGTCAGTCCCCTGCGCCCCGCCTGTACCAGGAACTTCGCGTGACGGCCCAGGGCTACGGTCAGACGGCCGTGTTGCCGGGCACGCCGAGCGCCCTGGCGAACCCGTCGGGGACCAGCACATCGTCGGCACACAGGTCGTGGACCGACGAGTGACCGAGGCCCATCAGCGCCGAGTCGATGCCGCCGCGCAGGACGTCGAGCACATTCTCGACGCCGGCCTGACCGTTGGCGGCCAGGCCCCAGAGATAGGCGCGGCCGATCATCACCGCGCGTGCGCCCAGAGCGACGGCCTTCACCACATCGCTGCCGCGCCGGATGCCACCGTCGAGCAGCACCTCGATGTCGTCGCCCACGGCGGCGGCGATTGCAGGGAGTGCGCGGATCGACGCCGGCGTCCCATCGAGGTTGTTGCCGCCGTGGTTGGACACCGAAATCGCCGAAACACCAGCTTCCACCGCACGTTTGGCGTCATCGACCCGCATTACGCCCTTGAGCATGAAGGGACCGCCCCACAGCTCTCGCAGCCAGGCGATGTCCTCCCACGTCGGGGGCGGGGTACCCATCCACTCCCCGTACGCCGCGAAGAACGGCGGGCCCTCCTCGCCGCGCGCCGCCTGGTTGGGCACCCGCAGGTTCGGCGGGCGCATGGTCTTGGCCCACTGCAGCAACCACCTCGGCCTACTCAGACCCTCCGGCAGCATCCGCACAGCGGTTCGCATATCCATCTGCTCGGGGATCTTCGGGCTGCCCCAGTCGCGGCCGTGGCTGAAGCTCCAGTCGGTGGTCACGATCAGTCCCACCGCTCCGGCTTCGCGCGCCCGCTGTACCCGAGCCGCGATGGCGTCCCGGCCGCCGAGCCAGTACACCTGGAAGAAGAGCTTGGGGTTGGCCTCGATGACCTCTTCGATCGGCTTGCTGGCGAACGACGACAGACCCATCGCGGTGCCACGCGCCGCGGCGGCCCGTGCGACCGCCGTCTCGCCGTCGGGGTGCACTGCCTGCACACCCGTAGGTGAGATCACGACGGGCAACGAAATGTCCTGCCCCATCACGGTTGTCGCGAGATCGCGCTTCTCGGTCGCACCGATGACATGCGGCGCGAATCCGAGTTCGGCGAAGGCGTCGACGTTGTCGGCGATGGTGACGCCTCGCTCGCTGGCGCCCAGCAGTGCTGAGTACGCCGACTTGGGGAGCCGCTTCTTGGCCAGCTCCTGGGCGAAGGCCACGGTCTCGAACCAGGTATCTCGTGCCATGCCTACACCGGGCTTTCGTTGCACAGCCGGGCCGGAGGCTTGGTCAGAAGCTTCAGCATGACCGGGCCGGTGCGTGAGTGGTCAACGCTGGACTTGGGCTTGACGCGTTCGCGGGACAGCGCCGGTGCGCCGTATCCCTCGACGCACTCGGGGTCGGGCCCGTCCATCGGGAGCCCGGTGAAGAACTTCGCCGCCATGCATCCACCGCGGCAACTGTCGTAGTGTCCACAGCTCCCGCATGCTCCCGCAGACTGGGGTTCACGCAGTTCGCGGAAAAGCGGAGCGTTCTTCCATACACTGTCAAAACCGTTATCAGTCAGGATATTTCCGGCGAGGAAGCGGTCGTGGATGGCGAACGGGCACGCATATACGTCGCCGACCGGGTCGATCAGGCAGACCACGCGGCCCGCTCCGCACAGATTCAGACCGGCCAGCGCACCGGGCTCACCCAGCCCAGACAGATGGAAGAACGAGTCACCGGTGAGCACGCCATCGCCCTTGGCGACCAGCCAGTCGTACAGCTGCACCTGCTGCTCGGCGGTGGGATGCAGTTCATCCCACACGTCGGCGCCGCGGCCCGATGGCCGAAGCCGGGTGATCCGTAGGGTGGCGCCGTAACGCGCAGCCAGAGCGGCGAAGTCGTCGAGCTGGTCGACGTTCTCGCGAGTCACTACCACCGAGATCTTGGCGTCCTTGAAGCCTGCGTCGGCGAGGTTCTCCAGCGCCCGGATCGCCATCGCGAAGGACCCCGATCCGCGGACGGCATCGTTGACTTCTGCCGTCGCGCCGTCCAACGAGATCTGGACGTCGACATAGTCGCTGGCGGCTAGGCGCGCCGCGACCTTGCGGGTGATGCGCACGCCGTTGGTCGAGAACTTGACCCCGACGTGGTGGGCGGTGGCGTAGTCGACGAGCTCCCAGAAGTCCGACCGCACAGTCGGTTCGCCGCCGCCGATGTTGACGTAGAACACCTGCATGCGTTCGAGTTCGTCGATGATGTCCTTGCACTGCTGGGTGCTCAGCTCGCGTGGGTCGCGCTTGCCCGATGAGGACAGGCAGTGCACGCACGCAAGGTTGCATGCGTACGTGAGTTCCCATGTCAGGCAGATCGGCGCATCCAGTCCGTGCTCGAACTGCTCGATGAGCCGTGGAACGGGTTGGGTTTGCGCCGCGAGCGGCGAGTCAACAGATGTCATTGCGGCACCAGCATTTTCGATTGGGCGAGCACGCGAAGCGCGTGGATGTAGGGGGCCTGCTGTGCGTCCTCGACTCCGACGGCGCGACAGGCGGACCGGACGTCGGGGTGGTCAGCCAGCGACGTGACCACCTCGACGATCGTCCGGTTCTTCAGGAACGACAGCTTGCGCGTACCGAAGTGATAGAGCAGCGCACCGAACGACTCGGGCCGCACGGCGACCTGATCGTGAAGTCGCCAACCGAGGCCGGGGTCGAACTCCGTGTCTTCCCCAGTCTGCGCCATGGACGCGGTCACGGTCAGTAGACCCCGCACATCCCGTCGATCGACACCTCTTCGACCAGGGTCTCGGTGACGAGTTCGCTGTCTGAAGTCGCCGCCGGAGCAGCCTCTACTGTCTGATTCGGCTCCATAATCCGCACCTTTCCTTGACAGGGGTCTCGACAAACTGTGATCGAGATCGCAATAATATGGCATCGAGTGCCAGAATGAAAGCCGACCCCGGAAAAGGAGCTGACGTGCAGCCAGATTCCCAGCATCGAGTCGGCCGGCGGCGGTCGACGAGCTGGGAGCACATCAGCAACATTGCGATCGATCTCTTCACCGCCCGCGGGTTCGACGAAGTGAGCGTCGACGACGTCGCCGAGGCCGCAGGCATCGCGCGGCGCACGCTGTTCCGCTACTACCCGTCCAAGAACGCATTGCCCTGGGGCGACTTCGAGGCACACCTTGCCCGAATGCGTGACCTGCTCTCCGATCTCGACCCCGACGTCGGAATCGACGATGCGCTGCGGACGGCGCTTTTGGCGTTCAACACCTTTGACGACGCCGAAACCGCGCGGCATCGCCAACGGATGCGGGTCATCCTTCAGACCGCTGCGCTTCAGGCCTACTCGATGACGATGTACGCGGGCTGGCGCGCTGTCGTCGTCGCGTTTGTCGCACGTCGGCTCGACATGAAGGAAACCGACCTCGTGCCCCAGACGGTGGCATGGATGTTGCTCGGCGCGGCGTTGTCGGCCTACCAGCATTGGCTGGCCGACGAGTCGGTGTCGCTCTTGGGTGCGCTCAACGATGCCTTCGACACCGTCAACGATGGGCTGAAAGCGCTGGACAACCCCATCCGCGTGAAAAAAGTCGAGATTAGGGCGTCGGAGTTTCGGCTGCGGCGGCGACGATAAGGGTGTGAGCGCCGAACCGGATGGCAACGACGCTCCGCGCAAGCTGCTCGCGATGTACGACGAATCGATGCCGGTCGTGTACGGGTATTTCGTCAGGCGCTGCAGCGACCGCGGAACGGCCGAAGATCTGACGTCGGAGACATTCCTGGCGGCGATGGACGCCGCGCGCAAGGACGTGCCGCCGCCGATGACGTTGCCGTGGCTGCTCGGAGTGGCGCGCCACAAACTGGCCGACCACTACCGGCGTCGCCACGACCGATTCAACCTCCCCGTCGCCGAATTACCAGAGCCTGTCCATGCGGGCGACGAATGGGACGCCGAACTCGACCGCATCGTCGCGGAGAGCGTGATGGCCAGGCTGCCCGAGCAGCATCGCACCGTGCTGGCATTGCGCTACATGGACGACTGTTCCGTGCCGGAGTGCGCGGAGCTGATCGGACGTACCGTGCACGCCACCGAGGCGCTGCTGGTGCGGGCGCGACGAGCCTTCAGATCCCACTATCCGGAGCCGGAAGGAGGGAGGTCGTGAACAACAGCCACGATCCACTGAAAGTGCTGCGTGGTGACGAGCTTGTCGTTGCACCCGATCCGGCGTTCGCGGCTCGGCTGCGCTCACGCCTTGAAGGTGCACTGAATCTGCCCAATCAATCCCAAGGAGTTGACATGAGTGGCACCGATACCGCCATCGCCGAACTGACCGAACACGCCCCTGCGGCTGGTCTGCCGAGGCCCGCCGCGCTGCCGTACCTGACGGTTGCCAACGCGCGTGACGCGATCGCCTGGTACGTCGATGCACTGGGCGCCGTCGTCGTCGGGGATCCGTTCGTGATGGCCGACGGCCGTATCGGACACGCCGAGCTCACACTCAGTGGCGGCGTACTGTACCTGGCCGACGAGTATCCGGAGATAGGGCTGAGAGCGCCAGCACCACAAGCGAACTCGGTCAGTTTGATGCTGGAGGTGCCGGACACCGACGCCGCGCTGGAACGCGCGCGTGAGCGAGGCGCCCAGGTGCAGCGGGAGCCGTACGAGGACCACGGGTCGCGCGGTGCGGCGATCATCGACCCGTTCGGTCATCGCTGGATGCTCAGCGGTCCGGTGACCGGCGCCGTGGTACCGATCCAGCACGGCGACGTCGGCTATGTCTCGGTGTGGACGCCCGACGCCGAGCGGGCGGCGGCGTTCTACGGTCAGGTCCTGGGCTGGCAGTACGACCCGGAGACCCATCAGGTCACCAACACCAAGCAGCGCATCGGTATCTACAGCGTGCCGGAGCAGGCCACGTTGTTCTGCAGCTACGCGGTGACCGATCTGGCTGGTGCACGACAGGCGATCGTCGACGCCGGCGGCACCGTCGACCAGCTCGAGGAGTTCGACTTCGGCGTGCTGTGCGGTGCGACGGATCCGGCGGGAACCAGCTTCGCGGTGTTCGCGCCGGCGCCGGGTATCGCCCGGCCGGCGTTGAATGGCTCTGGGCCGGGTGAGGTTTCGTACATCACGTACGAGGTGCCCGACTCGGCGGCCTTCCGGTCGTTCTACAGCGGGCTGTTGTTCTGGACGTTCGAACCTGGTCGCATCGGCGACGGCTGGCAGGTGCAGGGCACTCACCCGATGGCAGGTGTCGCAGGCGGCTCCGCGCGGGCGGTGACGGTACCGATGTGGACCGTCACCGATGTCGACGCCGCCGTGACACGGGTACGTGCCGCAGGCGGCACGGTCATCGACGAACCGTCTACTCAGCCGTACGGGCGCTCGGCGCTGTGCACCGACGACCAGGGCACCCGGTTCTATCTCGGCGAGCACTGAGTGTGATTTAGCGTATCCTATGCCGAGGACGTCCGCGATCGGTGCGCCCGCTGCGATCTTCCCGCGGGCCTTCATGACCTTTCCGGGCATGCCGCCGCCGACCACCCCGGCCACCACACCGTCGCGCTCGTAGTACGCCAGGAACTTGCGACCGTCATCCAAGACGACGTGCACGATGTCATCGGCCTCGGGCTCGCCGAGGCACTGGATCTTGACGTCGTACTGGTCGCTCCAGAAGTAAGGCACCGAAACGGCGGTGGGCGCATCCTGACCCAACATCGCGGGCACCAAGACCCGAGCCTGGTCGGCGACATTGCTCCAATGTTCCACCCGCACTTGGTGCCCAAGGGTGTGGCGCCAAGAGGCGACGTCGCCGATCGCCCACACATGGGGTGCACTGGCGCGACCGTGCTCATCGCAGACGATGCCATTGTCGACCTCGAGGCCACTGCCATCGAGCCATTCGGTGGCCGGATGCGAACCGATGCCGACAACCACGATGTTCGCGTCGAGTTCAGTGCCGTCGTCGAGGACGACCTTCTCCACCCGGTCGGTTCCGCCGACTTCCGACACCGAAACGCCGCAGCGCACGTCAACGCCCTCGGCACGGTGCAGACGCGCGACCAGTTCACCGATCTTCCCGCCGAGCACTGACGCCAGCGGCGACGGCTGCGGCTCCACCAGTACGACGTCGACCCCCATCCCCCGCAGGCTCGCCGCCACCTCGCAGCCGATGAATCCCGCCCCGATGATGACGGCTCGTTGCGCCGAGCCGGCCTCCTTGCGCAACTTGAGGCTTTCGTCGAAGTTCCGCAGCACGTGAATTCCCTCGAGGTCGGGGAACGACGCGATGCGCTTGGGCACCAGTCCCGTGGCGATGATCAGCTCGTCGTATGAGAGCTCGGTGCCGTCGGCAAGGGTCAGCGTCTGCGCGGCGATGTCCACCGACCGGGCGCCGTTGCCGAGCAGCACGGTGATGTCGTTCTCGGCGTAGAACTCCGCAGGTTTGAGCGTGACGTCGTCGGTTTCGGCGCGCAGCACTTCCTTCGACAGGGGTGGCCGGTCATACGGCAGATGATCCTCGTCGCTGAGGATGGTGATCGGTCCGGTGTATTCGGAGCGGCGCAGCTGTTCAGCCGTGCGGGCCGCTGCCAGGCCGCCGCCGACGATGAAGATTCCCCCACTGGTGGACATGGGCAAATTTTGCACGATGCCAGCAGCCAATTGGAGGCCACCCCGTCAGCCGCGGTCCCGGTCGATGATGTTGGTCAACACCACGATGCTTTCGCTGCGTTCGACATCGGCCGCCGACCGGATCCGCTCCAGCGCCTCTTCGAGATGGCGCATGTCGCGGGCGAGCACGTGCAGGATGGCGTCCGCGGTTCCGGTGACGGTGGCCGCGCCGATCACCTCCGGAATGTCGATCCAGGCCGCGCGCAACTGTTCTGGCGCGATGGTGCCGTGTCGGAACACCTGTACGTACGCCTCGGTGTTCCAACCCAGCGCGCTGCGGTCGACCACAGTCGTGAAGCCCCGGATGACACCGTTGTCGAGGAGTCGATCGACCCTGCGCTTCACCGCAGGCGCGGACAAGTTCACCCGATCGCCGATCTCGGCATACGTGGCGCGGGCGTCGTTGGCGAGTGCGGCCAGAATGCGCTCGTCGGTCTCGTCCAGACGGTCCATCAGCACCTCCGCGCAACAAATCACCGCGATACTACCTCAAGCGCAATAAACAATAGGCCATTACGCAATGAACGGCGATTGATTGCAAAATCAATCGGCCATATCGTTGATTTATGACGATCTCAGATCTCGCCGCGACCGCGGCGCCGGTATCCGATGTCGCCGCAGCACGGAGGTGCTCTGGCGCCGACCGATCACTTGCGCGCGTGTCCCGCCCCCGCCATTACGCCATGACGGCGCCGACGTTCTTCGCCGTCGAATACGCGATCAACCCATGGATGGACACGTCGGTGTCCGTCGACACCCATGTCGCCCTGCGCCAGTGGGAGGCCCTTCGTCAGACCTACAAGGAACTCGGCCACACCGTCGAGTTGGTCGAGCCGGTCGCCGGGCTGCCGGACATGGTCTATGCCGCCAACGGTGGCCTGCTTGTCAACGGGTCTGCCGTCGTCGCGCGGTTCGCCTATCCGGAGCGCGCAGGTGAATCGGCGGCCTACGCCGAATGGATGACTCGCCACGGCTATCGCGTCGCCGAGACACGCCACACCAACGAAGGCCAGGGCGACCTATTGGTTGTCGGCTCGATCGTCCTGGCGGGATTCGGATTTCGGACAGAGCGGCGGGCGCATGACGAGATCGCCGCCGTCGTCAAGATGCCCGTCGTCAGCCTCGAACTTGTCGACCCGCGGTTCTATCACCTCGACACCGCACTTGCGGTGCTCGATGACACTACGGTCGCCTTCTACCCACCTGCGTTCAGTGACGAGTCCCGGGCGAGGTTGCTCGACCTGTTCCCCGACGCCATCGAGGTGGGTAGCGCCGACGCATACGTGCTCGGCCTCAACGCCGTGTCCGACGGCCGCAACGTGGTCCTGCCCGCCGCCGCGATCGGCTTCGCCGAACAACTGAGGAATGCCGGATTTCGACCCATCGGCGTCGATCTCTCCGAACTGCTGAAAGGCGGCGGATCCATCAAATGCTGCACATTGGAGGTACATCCGTGACGATCCTTGACGCCGTGGCCACCGAAACCGAGGAAGCGATCGCGATCGATAGCCGCTACGCCGCGCACAACTATTCACCCCTGCCGGTGGTTGCGACCAGTGCCGACGGCGTCTGGATCACCGACGTCGAGGGCCGCCGCTATCTCGACTGCCTGGCGGCCTACTCGGCGGTCAACTTCGGCCACCGCAATCCCGAGATCACCGCCGTCGCCCACGCCCAGCTGGACAGCCTGACGCTGGTGAGCCGGGCGTTTCACTCCGACCGGCTCGGCCCGTTCTGCGAGGCGCTGGCCGAACTCTGCGGCAAAGACATGGTGCTACCGATGAACAGCGGCGCCGAGGCCGTGGAGAGCGGCATCAAGGTCGCGCGAAAGTGGGGCACCGATGTCAAAGGCGTTCCTGCAGAGCAGAGCAACATCGTGGTGGCGCGCAATAACTTCCACGGTCGAACCACGACGATCATCAGCTTTTCCGACGATCAGACGGCGCGACGTGGATTCGGTCCGTATACGCCGGGATTTCGCGCGGTGCCGTTCGGCCCCGATGACCCACAAGCCGACGCCCTCGCAGCAGCGATCGACGAGAACACCGTCGCCGTTCTGCTCGAGCCGATCCAGGGCGAGGCCGGGATCATCGTTCCGCCCCGCGATTTCCTGCCGCGGGTGCGCGCGCTGTGCACCGAGCACAACGTGTTGATGATCGCCGACGAGATTCAATCGGGTCTGGCGCGAACCGGCCGCACGTTCGCCTGCGACCACTTCGGCGTTGTGCCCGACATGTATCTGCTCGGCAAGGCCCTCGGCGGTGGCATCGTTCCGTTGTCCGCGGTGGTGGCCAATCGAGACATCCTCGGCGTGCTGCACCCCGGCGAGCACGGCTCGACGTTCGGCGGCAATCCGCTGGCCGCGGCGATCGGTACCACCG
Organism: uncultured Actinomycetota bacterium; assembly: GCA_963843135.1. Classification (GTDB taxonomy): domain Bacteria; phylum Actinomycetota; class Actinomycetes; order Mycobacteriales; family Mycobacteriaceae; genus Mycobacterium. The sequence goes on along the minus strand of CAWJJA010000002.1, from coordinate 181,701 downwards.
TGGTGGCAATCCTGGCCCGCGGCGAGTTCCAGTCGCGGTCAGCAGAACTCGGCGAACACCTGCACGCACGGTTGCGTGCACTGATCGGGTCCGGCGTCGTCGCGGTGCGTGGTATGGGGCTGTGGGCAGGCGTCGACATCGAACCAGCGCTCGGCACCGGAAAGCAGATCAGCCTCAAATTGGCCGAACGCGGGGTCCTGGTCAAGGACACCCACGGATCGACACTTCGTTTCGCGCCGCCGTTGGTGATTACCACCGAGGAGATCGACTGGGCGATTGACGTATTAGCCGACGTTCTGACGGGAACGGGTCCACACTTGTCCGATATTTCCCTATAGATAGCGCACAGGAGGCCCAATGACCGCCCCATCGCCTAGCCTCTCCGCTCAGCTGTTGCGACGCCGGCCCGTGACCGGCGCTCCAGTCGCACATGGCGCCTCCGACCATCTCAAACGAAGTATCGGCGCGTTCCAACTGACGATGTTCGGCGTCGGAGCCACCGTCGGCACCGGCATCTTCATCGTGCTCCAGCAGGCTGTGCCGAAGGCCGGGCCTGCGGTACTGATCTCCTTCGTGATCGCAGGCATCGCCGCGGGCCTCTCGGCGATCTGTTACGCGGAAATGGCCTCCGCCGTACCAGTTTCCGGATCAACTTATTCGTACGCGTACACCACCATGGGCGAGGTCGTGGCGATGGGTGTGGCCGCATGCCTACTCCTCGAGTACGGGGTCTCGATGTCGGCGACGGCGATCGGCTGGAGCGGCTATCTGAACAAGCTGTTGGACAACGTGTTCGGCTTCACGCTGCCGCATTCGATCACCGCCGCGCCGTGGGGTGAAACCCCAGGCATCGTCAACCTGCCCGCGGTGCTGCTCATCACGATGTGTGCACTGTTGCTGATCCGCGGCGCCAGCGAGTCCGCCACAGTGAATACCGTCATGGTGATCATCAAATTGGGTGTGCTCACGCTGTTCGTCGCGATCGCGTTCACCGCGTTCACCACCGACCATTTCGCCGGATTCTGGGAGAAGGGCTTTGCCGGAATCACCGCAGGCGCGGCCACTATCTTTTTCACCTTCATTGGACTCGACGCGGTTTCCACCGCGGGAGACGAGGTCAAGAATCCACAGAAGACCATGCCGCGCGCGATCATTGCCGCACTGATCGCCGTTACCACCATCTACATACTGGTGGCGTTCGCCGGTTTGGGCACTCAGGAAGCCGATGCGTTCGGATCCGAAGAACAGTCCGAGGCGGGGCTATCGGTCATCCTGGAGAATGTTCTCAGTGGCTCGACCTGGGCCAGCACGATTCTCGCCGCCGGAGCGGTGATCTCGATCTTCTCGGTGACGCTTGTGGTGATGTACGGCCAGACCCGCATCCTGTTCGCCATGGGTCGCGATGGACTGCTGCCTTCGATGTTCGCCAAGGTGAACCCGAAGAGCATGACCCCCGTGAACAACACGATCATCGTGGCCGTCATCACGGGGACCCTGGCCGGCTTCGTGCCACTCGACTACCTATGGGACCTGGTGTCGATCGGCACCCTCGTCGCATTCATCACGGTCGCAGTCGGCGTGATCATCCTGCGCCGACGCGAACCGGATCTGCCTCGTGGTTTCAAGGTTCCGGGCTACCCGGTGACACCCATTCTGTCCATCGCCGCCTGCCTGTGGATCCTGTGGGGGCTGCCCCCGAACACGTGGCTTTGGTTCGGGATATGGGTGGTCGCGGTATTGAGCTTCTACTTCCTGTGGAGTCGGCGCCACAGTGCGCTCAACGACGGCCGCGACGGCCCTATCCCGACCGCAGCACTGCAAGACGACGACGTATTGAGCCCGCCGAAGGATCCTCAATGAGCGTGGCCGTCGGCTACCTGGTCGGAAAGGGCGGCCGGTCGCCGCTGCTCCTCGCAGCGGAAGCCGCAAAGACGCTGAAGACCACGCTGACCGTGGTGAGTGTTGTGCCACGGCCGTGGATGACTCCCTCGATAGCCCGCATCGACGCCGAATACGCACAGTATGCCGAGCAGTTGGCTGCCGACTCGGCCACGGAGGCCCAACGGTGTCTCGAGTCGATCGGCGTCGGTGTCAAGATCGACTTCCGCAAGGTCGCCCACCGCTCTGCGTCCGGCGGCCTGCTGGAAGTCGTCGACGAGCTCAAAGCCGAAGTGCTGGTGCTCGGTTCGGCGGCGGACGGGAAACTGGGACAGGTGGTCGTCGGATCGACGGCGGATCGGCTGCTGCACTCCTCTCCCGTCCCGCTCGCCATCAGCCCGCGCGGCTACCGCGGCTCGAAGGCAGGCGGTTTGTCCCGTCTCACCTGCGCCTACCCGGGCACGGCCGAGTGCGTCACCGACGTGGAACGCGTCGCTGCGCTGGCGGAAAGACTCGATGTGCCGATGCGGGTCATCACCTTCGCCGTCCGCGGAAGAACGATGTATCCACCCGAAGTAGGGCTGCGCGTCGAGGACTCGATACTGGATGTCACTGCTGGTCAGGCACGAGAAACGTTGGCGGAGTTGAAGAAAAAGGGTGTGGTGGGCAAGGACGTGACACTGCAGGTCGCCGCAGGCAGCGGTTGGGATCAGGCTATCGATAACGCCGATTGGCTCGACGGAGAGCTGCTGGCGCTCGGCACCAAGCAGTCCGGCGGAATCGCCCGGGTGTTCCTGGGATCCCGAGGGTCAAAGATCCTGCGGCACAGCCCCGTACCGGTTGTGGTGCTGCCGGGCTAGTTCCGTTGGATGAAGCAAGTGCGGATAGGTTTGGATCGCCGCCGCAACATTCCGACCGGCTGGACCCGTTCTGCGAGGCGTTGGTCGAACTCTGCGGCAGAGACATGGTGCAACCGACGATGCCGTTCTCCGGCCTCGGCGCCGGTTACACCCACGGCTTAACGCTGCGTTTCACGCCACCGCCGGTGATCGCCGCGAAAGAGGTCGACTGGGCGATTGATCAGTTCGCCGACGTTATGGCCAATCTGGGTTAACACTAGTCGGGTACTTACCTGACTCTAGGTATGCAGGAGGCAGCATGACGTCACCCACGGTGACCCTGTCCGAACAAATGCTGCGCCGTCGCCCGGTCATCGGCGCGGCGTTCGCGCACGGTGCGGACCAGGCCTGAAGCGGACGATCGGTACGTTCCAGCTGACGATGTTCGGCGTCGGAGCCACCGTCGGCACCGGCATCTTCTTCGTCTTGCAGGACGCGGTGCCCGTCGCGGGCCCCTCGGTAGTCGTCTCGTTCATCATCGCGGGCATCGCGGCCGGGTTGGCAGCGATCTGCTATGCCGAGATGGCCTCGGCGGTACCGGTTTCCGGGTCGACGTACTCCTATGCGTACACCACGCTGGGCGAGTTCGTCGCCATGGGAGTGGCGGCATGCCTGTTGCTCGAGTACGGCGTCTCCACCGCGGCTGTCGCCGTCGGGTGGAGTCAGTATCTGAACAAGTTGTTCGCCAACATCTTCAACGGATGGCAGCTGCCCGACCAGATCATCGCGGCGCCATGGGACGAGGTCGCCGAGGGTCATGCCCAGGGCTGGATCAACCTGCCGGCCGTCGTGCTCGTCGTGCTGTGCGCGCTGCTGCTGATCCGGGGCGCCAGCGAGTCCGCGGTGGTGAATACCGTCATGGTCGTCATCAAGCTGGGCGTGCTCGGCCTGTTCGCGATCATCGCGTTCACCGCCTTCAACGCCGACCATTTCGCAAACTTTGCACCGTTCGGCGTCGCGGCCGTCGGTTCCGCGGCAGGCATGATCTTCTTCTCCTACATCGGCTTAGACGCGGTATCCACCGCAGGCGACGAAGTCAAGAACCCGCAGAAGACCATGCCGCGGGCCATCATCGCGGCCCTGCTGATCGTCACCAGCGTCTACGTCCTGGTCGCCATCGCGGCGATCGGCGCACAGAAGTGGGAGATGTTCGACGGTCAGGCGGCCGGTCTCGCGCAGATCCTCGACGACGTCACCGGATCCACCGGGTGGAGCACCGTGCTCGCGGCGGGCGCCGTCATCTCGATCTTCTCGGTGACGCTGGTGACGATGTACGGGCAGACCCGCATCCTGTTCGCGATGGGCCGCGATGGACTGCTGCCGTCGATGTTCGCCAAGGTGAACCCGAAGAGCATGACGCCAGTCAACAACACGATCATCGTCGCGATCGTGGTCAGCCTGCTTGCCGCGTTCGTCCCGCTGGACAAGCTGATCGACATGGTCTCGATCGGCACACTGACCGCCTTCATCGTGGTGTCGATCGGCGTCATCATCCTGCGGGTGCGCGAACCCGACCTGCCTCGCGGATTCAAAGTGCCGCTGTACCCGATCACGCCCGTCTTGTCCGTGCTGGCCTGCGGCTACATCCTCTACAGCCTGCACTGGTACACCTGGATCGCGTTCAGCGCATGGGTTTTGGTGGTGTGGACGTTCTATCTGCTGTGGGGACGCAAACACAGCGCACTCAACGACGGCGGTGACGGAATCATCGGATCCGCCGCCCTAGGCGTCGACGATGTCGAGATCGTCACTCCGCCAGAGGATGCGCCGTGACGGTCATCGTCGGATTCCTCGCCGGCAAGGCGGGCATCTCCGCGCTGCACCTCGGCGTGGAGGCAGCAGCACCCTCAAGACGTCGCTGTCCGTCGTCACCGTTGTACCCAAGCCGTGGACGACGCGTGTCACTTGCACGCGTCGACGCCGAGTACGCGCAGTATGCGGACAGGCTCGCCGCCGACTCGGCCACTCAAGCGAGTAAGTGCGTCGCGAAACTCGATCCCGATCTCGAGGTCAGCTTCCACAAGTATGCCCACCGGTCTGCAGCCGGCGGACTGCTGGTCGCCGTCGAGGAGCTGAAAGCCGAAGCGCTGGTGCTGGGTTCGGCCGCCGATGGCAGCCTCGGACAGGTGGTGGTCGGATCCACCGCCGACCGGCTGCTGCACTCGTCGCCGGTACCGTTGGCGATCTGCCCGCGCGGCTACCGCGGATCCAAATCGCACGGACTGACTCGGCTCACGGCCGCATATCCCGGCACCGAGGAGTCGCGCCATGTCGTGGAGCGCGTCGCGGCGCTGGCGGCGCGGCTCGAGGTACCGCTGCGGGTCATCACATTCGCGGTGCGCGGGCGCACCATGTACCCGCCGGAGGTAGGGCTGCACGCCGAGGACTCACTGCTTTCGGCGTGGGCGTCCCAAGCTCGAGAAGCGCTGGCCAAGTTGAAGTCCGACGGCGTGGTCGGCGATGACGTCGAGCTCCAGGTCGTCACCGGCAACGGCTGGGACCAAGCGCTGGACGCCGCCGAATGGGACGACGGCGAACTACTGGCCATCGGCACGTCGCCGCAGGGAGCGATCGCGCGGGTGTTCCTGGGCTCGAAGGGCACCAAGATAGTCCGGCACAGCCCGGTGCCTGTATTGGTGTTGCCGAACTAGAACTTCGCCGTACCGCGGTCGACGGCGATCTGACTGCCCGAGATCGTGGCCGAGCCGTCGCTTGCCAGCCACGCGACCACGTCCGAAACCTCTTCGGCCGTCATGAAATCCTGCAGGCTCGACATGCCCTGCTGGCTGACGGGTTTGAACGGGAACGGCGAGAAGCTGTGGATGAAGGTCGGGTGCTTGCCGAACAGCTCCATCATCGCCTCCTTCTCGACCATCGGGGTGTCGATCGAATACGGGTGAATCGAGTTGACGCGGATTCCGAACTCCCCCGCCTCGATCGCCAATGCGTTCGTCAGTGCGACGAGGCCGTGCTTGGACGCCGAGTAGTGCCCGTTTCCCGGCGTGGCCTTCAGCCCCGCTGAGGAACTGACGATGATGATCGAGCCGCCGTTGCCCGCCTCGATCATCGCGGGCACCGCGGCACGGATGGTGCGCCACGTGCCGTTCAGGTTGACGTCGATGACCGTGTCCCACTGCTCTTCGGACATCTCGAACATCCGGCCCCAGCTCAGCACCCCGGCGTTGGCGACCACGATGTCCAACCTGCCGAACTGTTCGATGCCGTCGGCGACCACCTGCTGCTGGCCCGCAAGATCGCGGATGTCCACCTCACGCGCGAGCACTTTGCGGCCGGTGGCCTCCACCTCGCGGACCGTCTCCGCGAGATCCTCGGCCGTCGGCATCGGGTAGGTGACAGTGTCGGAGACGGGCGCGCAGCGATCGATGGCGATGACGTCGGCACCGTCTTTGGCCAACCGGATGGCATGCGCGCGACCCTGACCACGTGCGGCACCGGTGACTAATGCCACTCGGCCTTCCAGAGGCTGACCAGATCCCATGACCACTGCTCCTTTTCGCGAGGCTGCGGATCAGGCTAACAGCAGAACTGGAACGTGTTCTAGCGGCTGTCAGTCGAGGGCGTCGCGGATGATCGGGCAGGTCATACAGTGCCCGCCGCCTCGGCCGCGGCCGCAGTACGTTCTTATGCGGCTGCGAGGCGGGGATTGGCTCCCTCGCAAGGGTGTGATGTGCCGGGAAGGGCCGCCTGGTACACGGCTGGGTAGGGTTGGCTGAAGCTTCTTGGAGGGCGTTTCGTCAATTTTCCGGCGGCGGTAGCAACATCGACTGCCACGTCCGTTCCTTCGACGCACTCTGTGCGAGAGTTGTTTGCGTGTAAACCCTTCCGTCCGGACCGACATAAGTACCGGTGACGGGGTCGTATTCGGCAGCGGCAATCGTCGGCGGAGTCGTGGCGGCCGCTGGCGGAGGCAACTCGGGCGCCGACGGAAAACCCTCCGGTGCCTGCGAGTCAGGCGGCAACTGCGGGATGTCCTGGCCCGAGAGCGTCGCGTTCGGGTCGCCTTTCCAGTTATAGCCGTCGTTGAGCGGCACATAGCTCTCGTCGCTCTCGCAGAGTTTCACCGTCGGAGCGCGCTTACCCGGACGTGTGACGCATGGGATGTTGCGCGCTCCGCGCACGTTGAACGGCGAGTTCTGGGGTATGCGGCAATACAAGTCACCCGTGGGGCGGTCCGGGTAGTCCTGCTGGGAGGGCGCCCGCATCTGCTGGATCGGGAGGAACCCGGTGCTACACGACGGGGGGATGTTGAATGTCAAATTGAAATTCAGATACAGCCCCTTGTATGGGCCAAGGACATCCCTGTCGCCCAACGTTGCTGCCTGAAACACCTCGATTCCCCGAGGTAACAGCACCAGCAGTTGCTCGATTCCCGCGTCATACTTGAGTAGCACAGGTGCGACGCTGGCGAGGTTGGCGAGCAACACCGGCAGCGTGGGTTGCAACCGATCCACAAGTCGGCGCGCTTCGGCAGCCGCCGCCGGGCCGTCCTGCAGTATTCCCCGCACGCCGTCATCGCGGGTTTGTAGTTGCCGAGTCGTTGAAGCCAGGTGGGCCGCCCAGGCTTGGACGGAGGCCGAAGTATTGGTCTGGGTGTCGAGAAGGGGGCCGACATTGTCGACGACGTTCTTGACCTCGTCTAGGTTCTCTCGAGCGTCCCGTGCGAGCGCGGTAGACGATCTGATGATCCGGGCTATCTCGGGGCCGAGTCCGCCGAACGCTGTGTATGACTCGTCGACCAACGTCTCGAGATTCTCGCCGGGAATCGCCTGCAACCCGCGGTTGGTGGCATCCAGCAAGACATCGATCGGTGGCGGAACAGACGTGCGGTCCAGCGGAATGAGGTCGCCATTTCGCAGCGGTGCAGCGGCCTCGGTGCGGGGCACCAAAGCGACGTACTGTTCGCCGACCGCGGTCTGGCTGTGTACCGCTGCGTCGAGATCCGAGGGGATATCGATGCCGGACTCGAGCGACAGGACGGCCACGACGCCGGTGTCCGTCAGACGGACGTCTTTCACAACGCCGACCTCCGTACCGCGGTACGTCACGTTCGCCCGCGGATACAGGCCGGCGGCGTCCGGCAACGCCATCGTCACGTCGTAGCGATCGATGCCGAACAGACTCGGCAACCTCATATACCCGAAAACTATTGTGCCGGCGGCAGTGAGCGAAACGATGCTGAAGACGACCAGCTGGAGTTTGACTTTTCTCGTGACATACACGTCATGGCCCCTGAGCGAATTGGTAGGGAGCGGTCAACGGATTTCCGGCCGAGTAAGGGCTCGGAAGCTGCCCGATCGTGCGTCCCCACTGCAGTTCTAACTCGGTGAGATCACCCTCCCATCGTGTCCCCACGAACAGCCCTTGGTCGATGCGGCTCAGCGTGAAATCGAACACTCCGTCCAGATTCGCCAGATCACCGCGGAACCACTTCGTGATGTTCTCTTTGACCCAGGGGAAGGTGGTGAAGATGCTGAGCGACCGGGTGAGGGCAGGCCCCGCGTCGCCCAATGACTGCAGAACGGGCCCAACGTCGTTGAGCACCTCAATCAAACTGCCCTTGGTCTGATCCGCCGAGTCCGCACCGAGCGCGCTGAGCTGACCCAGCTTGTCGAGGGCATCTGCCAGGTTCTGGCGCTGATCTTTCAGCGTGGATAATGCTTCCGGAATGGTTTCCAGCGCCTGGTCAACCACCTCTTTCTGCTCGGAGAACTGCCCGACGACGGTATTGAGGCTTTCAGTGGCCGCGACGATGTCGTCGATCTGATCGTTGAGATGACTGACGAACCTCGACAGCTGCCCGATGAGACTGCGTAAGTCGTCCTCACGACCGGCGAACGCAGAACTCAATGCTTGGGTGATGTCCTGGATCTGACCTATGCCACCGCCGTTGAGCAACATCGACACGGCCGCCAACGTCTTTTCAGTGGTGGGATAGGCGCTTCCCGACGACAACGGAATAAGCGATCCATCGTGCAGTCGGCCCTCCGGCGGCTCGTGTTTGGGCGGTCCCAATTCGATGTGTTTGGATCCCAGCAGGCTCGTTTGGCCGATCTTGGCTGTCGCGTTCGCCGGCAATACAACGTCACCGTTGATCTGCATGGTGAGCAGCGCATGCCACCCTTGGCGCTCGATCCTTGTGACGTTGCCGACCGTGACGTCCCCGACCCGCACTCGCGAGTTGCGCTCGATGTTGTCGACGTCGGGCAACTGCGCCTCGATCGTGAACGAACCTGGACCTCCGCCCGCGGTTCCGGGCAGCGGAAGCGAATTGGCGCCACGCCAGTCGCAGCTCGAGACCCCTAGAACTACCACGGCCGCTAACGCAACAGCGGCGGTGCACGGCTGCGCCACATCACGAGCCGCTACCGGGCGGGATCATCATTCCTGGCAATCCGTAGCCCGGGTTCGTCGGGCGCGCGTTGCCGTCTGCGTGCAATTCGGGTGCGGCCGGCACAATCGGCGCCTGCGCTGGCAGAGGCTCCGGGTTCGGCGACTCGAAGACGCTCGTCACCGGTGTGTTCGGTGGTTGCGACTGTGGCGGAACATAATCGGGGCGCATCCACTGTTCGCTGTAGGTCACTTCGTTCGGTCGCGCAGTCGCTCCGACAATAGGGTTGAAGCCTATTGGCGGAAAATTGAACTGCCGATTCTTGACAATGGGGGCCAGGTACTGCACGCACAGCTTCGCTGCCTGCTCTGCATTGAGCCGGGATGCGGCCTGAATGGCCCCGCAGAGAAATGTGATCGGGTTGGCGAAATTGTTCATCACTATTGAACCGGTTCCCGCCGCCTGAGCGGGCTGATAGATATTCAAGAAGTTCTGAATCGTGTTCGGTGCCACATGCAGCGTCTGCTCGATATCGTCAAGGCTATGGACCAGAGCGGTACTTATCGACGCCAGTCGATCGGATGCTGTGCCCATTGTTTCCCGATTGTCTGCAATGAATCTCGTGACATCGATGATGACCGAATTAATGTCGCGCACTGCATTTTCGACCTCATCGGGGTCATTGGCGAGCAGAGCTGAGACCGATGCCAAGTTCTGGTTTAGCTGTTCAATCACACCGGTACTGTTCTCAAGCGCAGACACCAGGATCGACAAGTTCTTGATAGTGCCGAAGATATCCCTGCTGTGATCCCCGAATGCTGAAAATGCTTGCGATAGCTGGATGATCGTGTCACGGATGTTGGCTCCTTGGCCACGTAGGTTGTCGGCAGCCGTGTTGACGAAGGCACCCAAGGTGCTGACGCCGCCAGGCTGCGTGGGCTGCAATGCTTCAGTGAGCCTTTTCAGCTGTACACGCAAGTCATCAAATTCCAACGGGACCGCAGTGCGCTCCTCAGGGATGACGGCTTGATCCTGCAGCTCCGGACCGCCGGTGTAGGCAGGTGTCAGCTGAATCGCACGCGCCGTCACCAACGATGGCGACAAAATGACGGCATTCACATCGGCAGGCACCCGGTACTGACTCTCATACCAAAACGTGATCTTCACCCGCTGGGCTTGCGGCTCGATCTCGGCAATCTTGCCGACGGGCACGCCGAGGATCCGCACCTCGTCGCCGGCGAACATGCCGTTGCTGTTGGAAAAGTATCCGACCACGTGAATACGGCTGACCTCACCGGCCGACCGCAGCACCACGAAGAGGCCACCGAGCAATGTGGCGACGAGTGCAAGCGAGAGTGCAACCCTGGCCGTCATTGGACTGCCCTTGGCCCTGCTTGCCCAGGAATTTCACCCGGTGCCGGCACGGAAACCGACGAAGGCATCGGTCCACGAATTGGCTGCTGGCCTTCTGTCGGCACCGCGGGCGGCCCAGGTGGCGGACCACCGGGCGACGACGCCGGCAGTGGTGGCCGATATGGATAGCGGGGATCACCGGGCTTACCTGTGATCGCATCCGGAAGTGTCAGTTTCGGCTCGCCGCCCTGACCGGTGCGTGGGTACGGCACAGGAAGTCCCGGCGTGCCCGGCTGGCCCGTCTGTGGATCGGTGAGCTGCGAGGGCAACAACACACTGGGGTCGATTCCGAGATCCGAAAAAGCGGCATCGACGAATGGCTGCAAGAACTGCCCGGGTGGAAGGTTGGCGATGAACGCCTTGAAGTAAGGCCCCGCAGAAGCCGACTCGCCAAGCGACATGGCATACGAATTGAGTAGCGTGATCGACTGCTGCACTTTTTCTTTGCGGTTGTCCACGATTGCCAGCACGCCGTTGAGCAGGTCGATGGACGCCTTGAACGTGGCCCGGTTCTCGCCTATGAATCCCTTGATCTGTTGTGCAAAAGCAGAGAGGTTTTGCGATATCTGGTCAAGGGCAACGCTTTGACTTCGCAGCTCCACGAGAAGCTGGTCGGTGTTGGCCACCAGGCTCACCACTTGGTCGCCGCGTTCGGCAAGCACCGATGTCGCCTTGTTGGCGTTCTCCAACAGGGTCCGCATATGTTCGTCGCGTTTGTTGAGCGTCTCGGAGAACTCAGCCACCCCTTCCACAGCGACCTTGAGCGCCGGGGGTGTGTCCTTGAACGTATCGGACAGCACCAAAAGCGATTGGGAAAGTTGATCGGTGTTCAATCCGCTGATGGTTTCGGTCAGATCCCCGAGTGCGTCGGGCAACTGGTAGGCACTTCGAGTCCTGTCGATCGGGATGGTTCCGGACTGCCTGCGGTCGCCTCGCGGCGTTACCTCTAGAATCTTCGCCCCCAGAAGGCTTTTCGTCCTGATCGCCACCTCGGTTCGATCGCCAAGCGCTACACTGGCGTTCACGTTGAACGTGACAAGCACCCTCGGTCCATCCAGACCTATGCTTTCGACTTGTCCCACCCGGAATCCCGATACCTGAACGGCCGAACCGGAAAGCAATCCACTTGCGTCGGAGAAGTACGCCGAGTACTCCGTGTTCTCGCTGAAGAACGGCAGCTTGTCATAATTCAGTGCAGCCACCATCAGCCCGACCGTCAGCCCGACGCCGATTCCGCCGACGACAAAGGGATTCCTTTCTGCGAAGGTGATCACCTCGGTGCACACCTCCCAGTACTCTGACCGGCAACTTTGATATGCACCGGCTGCCCACCCTTGCCATTGATCTTCAAAATCACATCGCACATGTAGAAGCCGAAGAAGTCGCCGTACAGACCTTGACGGGCGAGGGCTTTGTAGGCATCCGGCAGCGTGTTGATGAGATCGTCCACGTAGTCACGGTCGGACATGACAAGTCCTGCGGTGCGGTCTGTTTCGTGTATCACTTTCTGAAATGGAAGCCGGGCCTGCGAGAGAAGGTCAGCCAGCGAACTCGCCGCCGCGTTTGTGTAGGCAACCGAATTCCGTACGTCGACCTTGCGATCGGAAAGAGTCCCCACCAGCTGCGACAACGAGTCCACCGCCATGGCGAACTTCGTGTTCTTGTCACCAAGTGAGGTCAGCACGGTGTTGAGATTGACGATGACCTGCCCGATGAGCTGGTCCCGATCACCGAGGGCGGTCGTCAGTAGCGCAGTTTGCTCAAAAAACATGTCGATCGTGTCACCCTGGCCCTCGAAAGCCGAGATCAACTGGTTGGCAAGGGCATTCACCTGATCGGGATCGAGGGCTCGGAACAGCGGCCGGAAGCCGCCGATCAACGCATCGAGATCCAGAGCTGGTGAGGTGTTGGCGACTGGAATCGTGTCACCGGGCATCAGTTGCCTGGTGCCGCCGACGCCTTCCTCAACCGCGAGGTATCGTCCTCCGATCAAGTCGTCGTAACGGATGATGACCCGGCTGCCCTGTGTGAGCACAACCGAGTCATCCACGCTGAACTTCACAAGCAGCGTGGCGTCGGGTCTCAGCGAAATTTTCCGGACCTTCCCTACCTCGACCCCTGCGATACGAACGAACTCGCCTTGCTCCAGTCCGGACACGTTGATGAACACGGCCTCGAAGACCTTCTCCGGCTGGAACCGCAGCTGAGCAAAAACCGCAAACATCCCGAACATCGCGAACAGGCAGACAACCACGAATATCGAGGCTCTCCAGAACGCGCCAGCCAGGCTATTTCTCACGGCATTTGGCCCCTCGTCGGTTGTCTTGCTGGTTGTCGTTGTCGGTTATGGATTGGGCTGTGCCGCCGGGGTCGGCTGCATCTGCGCGGGCACCGGCGGTACGAATCGCTCAGCGCCCGGCGGAGGCTGTGACAGATCGGGTGGCGGAGCCTGGGACGGCACGCCGGGCGGCAGCCCCGCAAACAGTGGAGTCCCGTCCGGCGCGTACCACGGCGCGCCATACGGTGGCCCGCCCGGATACGGGGGCGGCGGACCCGGCGCAGGGCCGCCCGGGTACCGGATGCTCGGAGGTTCCGGGACGGCGCGCGTGACCGGGAAATAGTTCGCCCAGCCCGGGAATCCGATACCCGGATTTGGGCGATAGTCAAGGCCCCTGCCCCAACCGGTGTTCGTCACCAACGCCCGCACTGGGAAGTTCTTCGAGACGTCCGGCAGTGAACCGCAACCCGGCTCGCCGCCCGGCCCACCTCTCGCGCCGATGATCGGCAGGTTTTGGGGATACTTGTATGGATCGTCACCGAGTGAGAACGACCCCGACGCAATGCCGGCCCTGCCATTGCCTCCGGTGATGGCGCCCATGCCGTAGTCGGTGATCAGCATGTGCCCACCTACGATGGCGCATGTCAAGGACGGGTTGTATTTCAGTAGCAGTGCCGTGGTCGGCACGAGATCGTTGATCGCGCGGACGAGGTTGTCCTTGCTGGGCGCAAGCAGATTGATCCCGGCGTCGGCGAACCCGATCATGTTCAGCAGCAGTGCATCGAGCGCCGAGGCATTGCCCGCGATCGTCGCGCCGGTTGTGCTCGCGGCACTGAGCACTTCGAGGATGTCGTGGGCGGCAGCACTATACGTGTCGCTGAAACCCCTGAGCGATCGCCAGTCCCGCCGGATCCTCTCGGCGCGTGGATTTAGTTCCAGCAGAATCTGATTCGCATCGGATATCGTCTCGCCGATCGCCGGTCCTTCGCCTCCCAGGCCTTCACTGAAGGCGGCGAGGACGCCATTGAGCTTGGCCGGGTCGATTCTGTCCAGCACCCCGACAAGGTTCTGAAAAACCGTGTTGACCTCGGTGCTGACATTCCGCGACTTGACTACCGCTCCGGCGGACAACCGCTGGCGCACCGGGTCATTGGGGTATACCAGGTCGACGTATTTGGACCCGAACGCTGTGGTGGCGCGAATCTCCGCATCTACATTCGCAGGGATGTACTTGAGTTGATCTGGGTCGATATCCAGCTCCAGCCGGACAGAATCCGTTGCCCCAACGATGGCGCTCACCCGTCCGACCTGGACGCCGCGCATCTTGACTTTGCCGCCCGACTCCATCACCAATCCGGCTCGGTCCGATGTGACGGTCACCCGGGCATATGGGGTGAACCGCCTGTCAAACAGCGACAACGCAATGGACACCAGGAGCGCAAGTACCAACACCATGATCAGCGCCCACCACGCTGGATGCAGCCTGCCGTCCGTGCTTGGATCCATGCGGCTAACCCGCGAGGTTGAAGTTGCCGGACTGCCCATAGATGGCCATCGATACAAACAGCGTTGTACACACCACTGTCACCAGTGAGGTACGTACCGCGCGTCCGACGGCCTCCCCCACGCCGGCTGGGCCGCCTGATGCAGTGAAACCGTAATAGGTGTGCACCAACATGACGACCATCGCCATGATCACCGCCTGCAGGAACGACCAGATGAGGTCGAACGGGTTGAGGAAAGTGTTGAAGTAGTGGTCGTAGACGCCGGTCGATTGGCCGTAAACGAAGGTGGTCCCGACTTTTGTCGCGGTGAACGCAGCCAGTACCGCCACGCAATACAGCGGGATGACGACGATGACACCCGCTACCAATCGGTTTGAACACAGGTATGCGACCGAGCGGATCCCCATCACTTCAAGCGCGTCGATCTCCTCACTGATCCGCATCGCACCAAGCTGGGCGGTGGCGCCGGCGCCGATCGTGGCAGCCAAGCCGATGCCGGCGATCAGGGGAGCCACCAATCGCACATTGAGGAAGGCCGAGGTGAAGCCCGCGAGCGCATCGACACCGATCTGCTGGAGTTGCGAGTATGCCTGCACCGCGATCAATGAACCGGCGGACAACGTGAGAAACCCGACGATGACCAGAGATCCGCCAATCAGGGCCAGAGCCCCCAGACCAAGACTCATCTGCGCAATCAGGCGCATCAACTCGCTCGGGTAATTCGCGATCGCGTCGCGAACTCCCCCAATGGTTGCCGCGAAAAACCGAGCCTGCCTGCCAAACTGATTCCAGCCTCGGGCGGTGTTGCCCGTCGTCCGGCGTATCCGCGGATACAGTGTGCTCGGCGCTGCGGTATTCACAACGTTGCCTTCACGCCGACCGCGGTGGCGATCACGTTGATCACAAACAGGGCAAGGAATGTGTAGACCACCGTCTCATTCACCGCGTTTCCAACGCCCTGTGGGCCGCCCCCCACCGAGAGTCCCTTGTAGCAGGCGATCAGACTCGCCGCCAAGCCGAAGATCGCCGACTTCAACAGGCAGACAACTAATTCTGGTGCACCCACGAGGAGTGTGAGGCCTGCCACGAAGGCACCGGGGGTGACGTGTTGCAAGTAGACGGAAAAGAAGAAGCAGCCGCACACACCGATCATCGTGACGACCGATGCGAGGAGAAATGACACCAGCGTCGCGGCCACAACCCTGGGCACCACCAGAGCCTGTATCGGATTGATGCCCAACACTCGCATGGCATCTAGTTCCTCGCGGATGGAGCGGGCACCCAGGTCAGCACACATCGCGGTCGCGGCCGCACCCGAGATCACCAACACCGTGACAATCGGGCCAACTTGGGTCACGGCGCCTAGAGCGCTACCCGCGCCGGAGAAGTCGGCCGCGCCGATCTCGATGAGCAGAATGTTGAGAGTGAAGGTCCCGAGCATGGTGAACGGAATCGCCATCATGATGGTCGGCACGATGGACACCCGTGCCACGAACCACATCTGATGCACGAACTCGCGCCATGCCCATGGTGGCCGGAACAGCTGGACGAATGTGTCCAGACACATCGCGAAGAACTCGCCGATGGCACGCACCGGAGTGGCAACAACCGCCGAGCTGGTCACGACTTCGCCTCTGCCGTCGGGCGAAACGCGCCCGGGCCGTAAGGAAGCCGTTCCGGTGCCGGCACACCGGTCGGTGCCGTCACAACCTCCATCTCGTGGACAAGCTCATCGTCCAACTGCCACATGCACCCCGTGATATTGGCGGCAAGCTGTTCGACGCTGGTCGCGCCCACGATGACCGACGAGATACCTCGACGCCCAGATATCCAGGCCAGCGACAGTTGTCCGAGCGATCGATCCTCGCGCGCGGCGATAATCCTGAGCTGATCGAGCTTGTGATGGTTTGCCGGGGAGTCCATAACGTCGATGATCGGGCTCCCGGCCGCTCCGCGCGTACCTTCGGGGCGAGGATCGCCGCGTCGGTACTTCCCGGTAAGGAAACCTCCGGCGAGTGGGTGATACGGAAGGAACCCGACACCATGTTCGGATGCGTAGGGCAGCACTTCCGCCTCGGCTTGGCGAGCAAGCAGGTGGTAGTAGTTCTGCACCGTCGACGGTCCGCGCCAGCCGCTATCTGCCGCGGACCGGCGCCACTCGCCGAGCCGCCACGATGCGGTGTTGCACGTCCCGGCGGCGCGAATCTTTCCCTCATCGATGAGCGCCTGCAAGCTCCCCATGAGGTCATCGGCGTCGACATCCGGTCGCACCCGGTGCAGTTGGTACAGGTCGATGTAGTCGGTGTTCAGCCGGCGCAAACTGTCGATAGCCTGTTGTCGAACGTGATCGAGGATCGAGTCGCCTGTATAGCTGTGGAGATTGAACTTGGTGGCGATGACCATCTCCTGACGCCGGGTAGCCAGCGCTCGTCCCAAGTAGGCTTCAGAATCGCCGTTGCCGTACACGTTGGCCGTGTCAACGAAGTTCACACCCAGATCCAGGGCCGCATTGACCAACTCGGTTGTTTCCGACTGATTCAGTCTTGCGCCGCCGAATACATTCCCGCCAAGACCGCACAGGGAGACCTCTAACTCGGTGTCGCCCAACGGGCGCCGATGGCCTGCATCCCTCATGATGGGCTACCTGTCGACTGCAGAATGTCAGTGGCCGACGAATTCGGCTACCAAGCGGTTGAATTCGTCGGCGTGCTCAATTTGTGCCCAATGCCCGCAGCGATTCAGCAGCACCAAACGGCTGTTGGGCACCAGCGAAACCAGGCGCAGGCTGTTCTCGAACGTGACGACGCGGTCATCGCGGCCGTGGATGAACATTGCGGGCATCTCTAGCGTGGTCAACCTCTGGCCCAAGGTGGCGAATGTCGGGTCAAACGTTCGGGCATTTAGAAAACTGTCGAGGTGGGCCGGGTTGGCCAACGCCGCCTCCGACCGCATCTGCGCCAGTTCGTCGGTCGCGATCTCCTGGTCGTAGCACATGATCTGGACAAGCTTTTTCATGTTCGCCGCTGTCGGCTCCCGGTAGGCATGGAGCAAGACCTTGAGGCCCTCGCTCAGACCACCACCGGCAGAAAAGTAGTTCGGGCCAGGCGCTGGCGCTCCCATCGTGATCAGATGCGAGACCCGATCGGGATGCTGCGCGGCAGTCTGAATACTCGTCGCCCCGCCCATCGAGTTGCCGACCAGGGCAGCGCATTCGATGCCCAGCAGATCCATCACATCGATCAACGGCTTCGTGTGCCCGAAGCCGGCAGCCGCGTTGCCCGTGTCCGACCGGCCCCAACCCGGCATGTCAAGGGCCAGAACACGGTTGCGATCCGCGAGTGCTTCAATGTTCGGCCAGAAGTTGCTCCAACCCGTGGCGCCCGGACCGCTGCCGTGCAACAGGATGATCGGATGCCCGGCGCCGCCGGTGTCGTAGTAGTGGATTCGATAGTGTTCAGTCTGAACAAAACTGCTCAGGGCAGCCGGGTCGAGAGCATTGGCAGTATCTACTGTCATCTTGCCTTCCTTTCACAATGTGTGCGGCGGGTGCCGCCTGCGAGCCTCCGAGTCGTGAGTTCAACCGACCCGCTTGTGCCCCCACGCGCTCGGCGCGGTGTAGTGGGTCACGGACCAATCGGCGTCGTCCACCGTGCGGCCGTCCCAGCCGTACTCGATGTCGAAGCCTGACGGAGTCGTCATGTAGAACGACGTCATCCGGTCGTTGGTGTGCTTACCCAGCGTCGCGGTGATCGGGATGCCACGCACTTCGGCACGGTCGAGTGCGTGGCCGACGGCATCCAACGTCTCGGTCTCCATCATGAGGTGTCCGACGCCGGGGGGGACGTCGGGAACGGCCGCGAAGGCCAATGAGTGGTGCCGCTTATTACAGTGCAGGAAAACACCTTCGGCGATATCGAACGCGATGGTGTCGCTCAAGCGGAAGCCGAGCGTATCGACGTAGTAGCGCAGCGTCTCTTTGGCATCGTTGGCCATCACGAAAACATGTCCCATCCCCATGTCACCTGTGACGAAGCGGATACCACGAGCTGAGACGAACTCCTGCGCGCTCGTCTCGGCCCCGACGAACAACTCGATCGTCAGTCCACTGGGATCGGACGATCGAACCAACTGGCGCACATTTCGCTCGGCTGCCAGGGATTCGTCCTCGATGGCCTCGAAGCCGTTGTCCCGTAAGTTCTTTACACAGTGCTGCAGATGCGTCGCGGTGAGTACCTCGAATCCGAGCGCAACCGCGCCGCGGTCGCCTTCTTCGACAATCAAGCGATAGGCGCGATCATCCATGCGATAGCGGCGAGTTGTGGGCGGTGGGCCTTCCACGTTCTGCATTCCGAGCACATCAGTGGCGTATCGGTCCCACTCGTCCAGTGGACCTCGAGCAACCAAATAACCCAAAGCACTCACGAGATCCATCGCATTCCTTCCTCAAAGGGTGTCGTCGTATCGGCTAGGCGGGTCAGAAGAAGTTGCTCAAGTTGCGCGACAGCAGGATCGTCTGGTCAAGGAAGATGTATCGTCGAGCGACTTTCAACACGCCGTCCACCCGACGCAGAACGTCCTCGCGCGATCCGACCCACTGATCCTCCTCGGACTTCAGCCGTGTCCGGTAGAGCAGGAAGTTCGTGCTCACCGCAACCTCCTCGTCGGCGACATCAGTGATTCGGACATTCGTAACCAGATGTCTTGTGCGCGAGGGTGGATCCTCCGCCCACGCGGTACCGGAATTGACCTTGCGGACCCGGGCCAACAGAATCTCTTTCGTATCGTCGAAGAAGGCCATCTCGCCCGGTTTGGTGAACTCCTTGTCCAGTTCTCGGCGCGACATCGTGCGCCTGATTGGCATGAAATAGTGGGTGTCATCGGTGAAGAGCTGAACCCAGTCGTCGTAACTATGTGCGTCGAGAAGTGCCGCCTCGGTGTAGTAGAACTGTTCGACCTCGTACTGCAAGTGGATGCGTGACGCAGCTTCCGTACTCGCATCGCCGATGACCGTCATGCCGTGGCTCCTTGAGGAATCGGTGTCTATATGGTGTCGCCGGGTGTGGTGAGTTGCCGCAATGAATTCCAGTCGCAGCCCGATAGCCAGGCTCGCCACGCTGCGTACGTCCATAGCTGCGCGTGCTCGTTGGTGCGACCTTCGATCCATGCGAAGCCGTGATCGCGGATGATTTTCCCTTGTCCGACATTCATTTTGAGAGCCTGCGGAACTCGTGAGCTGACGTCTCCGGAGGCGTTCATGGTGCTCTGCACCCAATTCTCGCCGTCCTCCTGCTCGAGGATTCCCGCTGGGCCGAAGATATGGTTGTGATGCATCAAGATCGCAGCACGGGCCTCCGGTTCAATGTCCTTTGGCATCAAGCTGAACCACCAGATCTCAGTAGAGGACGGCGAGCGCGGAACCCGGAGACTGACCTGGCCATGCCCTGTCACCCACAGAGTGGGGAAGATATTGGGATGTCCGTCCGTACGCATCCCGACGGGCGTCAGCGTTTCCGCAACGCCGGGCCGCTGCCGCCACGCATTGAAGATCTCATGCCGGATTCCGGTGGGCGGCCCGCTGATGGCGTGGCCGAATTCCCCCAGCACGACGAATGATTCATCGAAGTCGAACGGGTCGTCCTTCTTGAAGGCGATATCTTCTCCGTCGGGTGTCCTTGCCCCCCCGCCATCAATTCTTGCATCGTTGAGAAACGCATCGAAGGCGTCCTCAGGGAACAGGCCGTTGAAGAGTCCGGAGCTCTTGGCGGACATGTGCGTGATCAACGGGTGGTACCAATCGAATAGGTTGTCGACAGTGAACTTCCAGTTACAGCCGATGACGAATTTCTGGATCCCGGGCACCACCTGCATCTCATCTGCCCGCTCTGCGACAAGATCAAGCCCGAGACGACCTGTCACGCCCAAGAATTCGGCCAACGGCGGTGCTGAGGCATCGAACGTGCCGAACACGAAACCCTTATAACTGTCGAGCTGGGCAACCTGCCGAAGCGCGTGGGCCGCACGGTCGAGTTGATTCCCGTAGAACTTCTCCAAGCCAGGGACACCGATCAGGTCGCCCTTCAGGTCGAAGGTCCAGCCGTGGTAGGTGCACATGAAATTCTTGGTGTTGCCCTCCTCAGCACGACACACCGCGTTACCCCGGTGTGTGCACGTGTTGAGCAATGCCCGGATCGACTTGTCCTTCTGCCGGACCACCAGCACGTTGTCCCGGCCCATGGGAGCCTCGAAGAAGTCACCAGGTTTAGGGATTTGCGACTCGTGACACAGGAAAAGCCATGCTCGGCCGAAGATTTCCTGCATCTCCTGGTCGAAGATCGCTTCGTCGGTGAAGATACGACGATCGATCTCACCGGTGTCCGTGCGGACAAGTGAAGTCAGCTCGTCCTGCGAAATCGACATGTCAGAAGTTCCTACTTTCCTCAGTGCGAACGTCCGCTGATCAGCCACGCTATGGCGCGCTGCAATGGGAAAATCGGCGGTCGTTCCACGTGGCGGAAACCACTTCGGAGAGGTTTCGAGGTACTCACTGATGGACGCGGTTGGTCGACAGTCAGATTGGACGCTTTTGCGCCGGACGCGCCATGATGGCAAGCCACTGTGAGTGCTGCGGCAACCATCGTTTCCACGGTGAGATCGGATCTATCGTTGTTCCACATGGCGGAAACCACGTCCGAAAAGCTTCGCGGCATGCACCACTATCCCGACTGCACGGCTGCGTACCCTGCCGGGAGGCGCCAGATGGGTCGAGCCAGCCTGACAGCGACAGGCTCGGTAGCATCAGAAAGCTCGCTCCGAACGAGATGAGACAACATGTCCGGGACACCGCTAGCCGGAGCGCAAGGGCCGGGCGGCCCGCGCAAGCGTGACGCTGCGCGCACCAAGCGCGAGATTCTGATCGTCGCCGGCCGGCTCTTCGCTCGTTCTGGATACACACAGGTATCGCTACAAGAAATTGCGGCCGAGGTGGGAGTGACGGCCGCAATGATCAGTCACCACTTCGGATCTAAAGCTGAACTCTTCGCCGCGGTCGCGAGCGACGAGTGGGAGATCGACAGCCAACAAATCGAACACGTGGGCACGGACATGACCGAGATGGCTCGCCGCCTCGTCGACTACTGGTATGACATCAACGCCCGTTCGCCTTCGCTGGCGTTGGTGCGTTCCCTCGATCAGGAGGAGGCTGTCGTACTGTTCCGCGCCGAACTGGAGCGTCGAGTCTTTCAGCCTTGGCGCAAACGCCTCGCCGGGCCAGACGTGGAGCTGAGAATCAAGATGATCACGGGCTTCGTCATGGGATTTGGATACTTCACGACGGGCGCACTATTGGACCCTGAAGCACCGCCACCCGGTGACGAACGCGACAAGATCGTGATGTATCTGGCGCGGATGCTCGAGACGATGGTCGCCGTCGAGTAGTCCCGCGCAGGCGTGCTCCTTCGCAATGCAACTACCGCAGGTGCGGCGACTCTTTGACACAGTTCCGCACTGCGGGACCATCCGCCCTGCGCGTCGCCGAAACGGCCGATCCTCGGATAGTCGCGGTGCCCACGGGCTGTGCCTTCCCGCGAACAAGAGAGGTGTTGATATGGATCGCCTAGCGAGCATCGCGATCGTGGGAGCAAGCGCGGCAGGAGTGGCCGGAGCTATGGCTCTGCGCCGCTGTGGATTCGGGGGCTCGATCACACTGTACGACGAGGACCCCGCCCTTCCCTACGAACGGCCACCGCTGTCCAAGTCACTGTCGGAACCGGGGCGGGAGCTCAAACCGATCATTGGTGCCGAGCTCTACGATGAGCTCGATGTAGGGCTACGGCTCGGTTGTCGGGTCGCCGGTTTCACCTCTGATCGATCGGTCGTACTGTCGGATGGATCGTGCACCCGCCACGACCGAGTGCTACTCACGACCGGTGTATCAGCCCGAAGACTTGCCGTTCCCGGCGCCGGGCTGGACCACATCCTTCAGCTGCGTAACGCAGCCGATGCACGCGCGATCACTGACCGTCTGATGCTGGGCGGCCCGTTGGTCGTCGTTGGGGGCGGCTTCATCGGCCTCGAACTCGCGGCAGTTGCCCGCAGCCTCGGTATCGACGTGTCGATTGTGGAGGTCGCGCCTTTGCCACTCGCCCACGCCGTCAGCCACGACGTCGCAGCCTTGATCTCATCGCTGCATATCGACCGTGGAGTGCGGATTACGACCAACGCCACCGTAGCCTCCTTCCGCGGAACACGGGAGATAGAAGAGGTTGTGCTCGCGGACGGACGCATCCTGCCAGCACGCACAGTTGTCGTCGGGGTGGGCGTGACCGCCAACGATGGGCTCGCCCGAGAGCACGGTGTCAACTGCGCGGACGGCGTGATCGTGAATCAGTTCGGCGCTACGTCGGACTGCTGGATCTGGGCGGCAGGGGATGTGACCGTACGGCGGCATCGACATCTTCGACGCATGTGTCGTATTGAGCATTGGGACACTGCTCAACGTCATGGCGCGACCGTTGCGCGCAGCATGGTCGGCGACCTCGTCGAGGAGGCGGCTGTTCCGTACGTGTGGTCAGATCAGTACGAGCACACCTTCCAAGCATTCGGACGTCCAGAGCCGTACGACAGGCTGATCTTTCGACCTGGCGCCGAACCCCATCACTTCCTCGCCTTCCACGTCGACGACGGCCGTGTCCATGCGGTCGCCGGAATCGGCTATCCCCGTGAAGTGCGCGCGGGCAAGGCGCTGATCGAACGGGCAGTGAGGGTTTCAGACAGCGCCCTGCGCGACCCTGACACTGATCTGAAGGCGCTCATAAGCGCTGCGCCGCCGGAGAGTTCGGCTGAGCAGGTGGTGATCTGACCTCAACACGGGAGCACCCGGTGCACAGGAGATCGAAACACGGACCACGCTGCGGGACGGGGCAATAGACCGTCGACGCGATTGCGGCCACAGTGGGTTCATGACTCAAACGGCAGTTTCGTCGGCATCCATCGAGGCTGCTAGCCATCGGCTCCTGACGGCAGCCGCCAGGAACGAACCTTGTGCACCCGTGCGAGACCTGATCGGTCGTGATGACGTTGCTGCGGCCTACGCTGTTCAGCAGCGCACCACCGAAGCCCGACTTGATGGCACGGGTGCGTCCATCGTTGGGCGCAAGATCGGTCTGACATCCAAGGCGGTCCAACAACAGCTGGGTGTGGACCGACCCGACTTTGGAATGCTGTTCTCCGACATGGGCTATGTCGACGGGGACACAGTGCCGATCGATCGACTGCTGCAGCCGCGCGTGGAGGCCGAGGTCGCGTTTGTTCTGAAAGATGAATTGGCGCTGGGTGATCTGTCTCTCGAACAGGTTTGCGCATCAATCGATTTCGCGGTCGCGGCCCTGGAGATATGCGACAGCCGCGTGGCGGACTGGGATATCAGCTTCGCGGACACTGTCGCTGACAATGCCTCAGCGGGTCTCTACGCCCTCGGCACGAAGCGGAAGACCCTCACCGAGTTCACTCCCAAGGATGCGGTGATGCACATGCATGTCACTGGGGCCGAGGACACGACCGGCACGGGTGCGGCCTGTCTCGGTGACCCATTGCTCGCTGTCCAGTGGCTTGCTCGGCAGGCACGTGAATTCGGGCAGCCATTACGGAGCGGCCAGGTGATTCTCTCCGGAGCTCTCGGACCGATGCGACCGGTGGCCGCCGGCGACAGTGTGCGCGCGACGATCTCAGGGCTCGGGACGATATCGGTCCGTTTCAGCGAGAGATCAGTCGTCAGCGGGTAGGCCAAGGTCGGGATCTATGCCCCCGGGCATCGACTGCTTCCACGGTGCAGATTCGACTCTTGACACGCGGGGGGGCCAGACCTAATCTACTAAATGCTCGTTTAGTAAACGGCCATTTAGTTACGGGGTTGCCAAATGCTACAAACCATCGAGAAGTCTGGACTGCCGCCGAGCTCGCATGACGCCGGAATGCCCGGATATCCCGCGATTGCCATCGCTACCTGCACGGAAGCGGTTCGGCGCGACAGCTCCGCGGCTCGGGTTCTGCGCCTCTTGGACGCGTTTGTCGGATCGCCAGCGCTTGTGGGCCTCAGTCACCTCGCCGAGCGAGCGCGACTCCCGAAGTCGACTGCCCATCGCCTCCTCCGAACACTGACGCATGAGGGTTACGTGCGGCGCGTCGGTGACCGATACTGCCTGTCAAACCGAGTGTTCGAGGTGGGGAACCACGTCATGAGCTGTCGGCCTCATGGCTTACGCGAACAGGCGATGCCCTTTCTGACCGATCTGTTCTTACAGACCCGGCAAACCGTACATCTGGCCGTGTTGCAGGATGGTGAAGTCCTTTACCTGGAGAAGATTTTCGGCCACAGTTCAACGCGGACCGGAACGGCAGTCGGCGCACGTCGCCCACCGCACGCCACAGCTCTTGGGAAGATCTTGCTCGCCCATTCACCGGACGATGTCGTCGAAGCCGCGCTGGGCAAACGCCTCGAACAATTCACTGCGCACACCATCGCGCCACGTCACCTCGAGCGCCACCTCGCCGAGATCCGCGCAGCCGGCTTCGCAACTGACCGGGGTGAACTCATGCGTGACCTGAACTGCATCGCAGCGCCTATCCGAGACCTTCTCACCGGACAAGCCATCGCGGCGGTCTCGGTGAGTACACGGAATGGGCCGGAACTTATCCGGAAGTTCGCCATGAGCGTGGTTCAGACTGCATCGGCGCTCTCGAGTGTGGCGACCACGAACTTTCTCGTCGGACCCTGAACCCTGCGCCTGGCTGTTGGCATGTCGGCGTATGCCAGAGACCTACCGACATCGAAAGAGCACCATGTACAACCTATTGAGCTCGTCTGGGGTTCGTATCTCGAAGATCGTGTTGGGTACGGCATTGTTCGGTGTGTCGCCTGGCGAGGGTAAGGCAGAGGAACTTGTCGAGTTCGCCCTGGATTCTGGAGTGAACTGCATCGACACCGCCAATACGTACGGAAATCAGGCCCGGTTTGATCGAGATGATTTGCCGGACTGGAAGAGTCGCCGTTGCGCAGAGGAGATCGTCGGAGACGCGATCGCTCATCGCCGGCCGGATGTCATCCTTGCAACGAAAGTATCCGAGCGGATCGGTGATGGCCCGAATGACGGTGGAGCCGACGGTGGCGGCCTGAGCCGGTCACACATCTTGCGCAACATCGAGCTCAGTTTGGAGCATCTCCAGACGAGCTACATAGACATCTACTACGCGCACCATCCCGATCCGGTGACCGACATCGAAGAGACGCTGCGGACATTTGCGGACTTGATCTCGCAAGGCGTGATCCACTACTACGCATTGTCAACATACGACGGCTGGCAATTCATCGAAGCTGTGGATACCGCAGAACGGCTTGGGCTGCCGAAACCGATCTGTCACCAAACGCGCTACAGCCTCGCCAAACGATGGGTCGAGGCCGAGGTACTGCCAGCGGCCCGCCGACTCGGCGTCGACGTCATGGCCTTCAGCCCGCTGGCCGGAGGCTTGCTCGCAGGTGTTGGCGTGATCGGCAAGATCAGCGGCGACGCCCGATGGGGAGGCCCACAGTTCACCGAGCAGGAGTATGAGCTTCGCGAACGATTCCTCGGATGCGCCGGGGATTGGCATATTTCACCGGCTCAGTTGGCTCTGGCCTGGCTACTGGCTCGACCGGGGATCGCTAGCGTGATCGTGGGGCCGGAGGATACCGACGAATTGCGTGAGCTCTTGCCAGCCACCACAGTCCAGCTCAGCACAGATCAGCTCGACCGCCTAGACGAGATCTCCCCAGGTCCGCCGAGCCTCTGGACGCAGTGACCTCCCCGACGGCTCTCATCCGCCAATTGGCGCAGAAAGAAAGGGTAGAACCATGGCACGGCTCCGCATATGCGAGGCCAGCGAACTCGAGCCAGGCGAGGCGATGCAGGTCGCGCATACTCCACCACTCGCGGTGTTCAATGTGGACGGTGAATTCTATGCCACCGCCGATGCGTGCAGTCATGACGATTCATCGCTGGCAGACGGCTACATCGACGGTGACGAGGTCGAGTGTGCGTGGCACTTCGCCAAGTTCTGCATTCGAACAGGTCGGGTACTGTCACCGCCCGCGACGCGCGATATCGCGACCTTCGCGGTGACGGTAGAGGAGGGCATCGTCTACGTTGAAGCATAATGCCGCACCGCTGCGGTTGTGTCAGTTCAGCATTGGCATCAAGGCAGTGATACGACACGGAGTGGGCGGCGATGCGGGGAGCGTTCTAGCGGGTGTCAGTCGAGGGCGTCGCGGATGATCGGGCAGGTCATACAGTGCCCGCCGCCGCGGCCGCGGCCGAGCTCGGCGCCCACGATGGTGATCACCTCGATACCGGCCCTGCGCAGCAGAGTGTTGGTGTGGGTATTGCGGTCGTAGGCGAACACCACACCTGGCTCGACGGCGACCAGGTTGTTGCCGCTGTCCCACTGCTGGCGCTCCGAGTCGTATTTCGTGCCACCGGTTTCCACCACCCGTAAGGCGTCGAGGCCGAGCGCGTCGGCGACAACTTCGACGAACGGCTTGAACGCCTCCTGGACCTCGACGCCCGGATCCGCATCGCTGGGATGCAGCACGAATGTCTGTATCGAATCGACGATGTCCGGATACAGCGTGACGACGTCGCGGTCGGCGAAGGTGAAGACGGTGTCGAGGTGCATGGCCGCACGCAACTTGGGCATTCCCGCGACGATGACCTTGCTGGCGGTGTCCTCGGCGAACAGCTTCGCCGCCACCTGGGTGATCGCCTGACGCGACGTCCGTTCGCTCATCCCGATGATGACGACACCGTTGCCAGGTACAAGGACATCGCCGCCCTCGATCGTCGACATGCCCCACGACTGTTCCGGATCACCCCACCACACGGTCGATCCGACGAAGTCGGGGTGAAACTCGTAGATGGCCTTCATCAGCAGTGTTTCGTCGTGCCGCGCCGGCCAGAACAACGGATTGAGCGTCAGGCCCTGATAGATCCAGCAGGTGGTGTCTCGGGTGTAGAGCGTGTTGGGAAGCGGCGGCATCAGATACTCGGTGACGCCTGCGGCTTCCCGCGCCAGGGCGCGATAACCCGACTGGATCCCCGACGGCAGGTCGCGGGTCGACATGCCGCCGATGAGCAGCTCCGTCAACCGGCGGTGCTTCAGCGAGTCCAGGAAGCCGCGCGTGTCCTCGACGAGGCCAAGGCCGACTTCGTTCGGCACGATCTTGCGGTCCAGCAGCCAGGCTTTCGCCTCGGGGATCTCCATCGTCTCGGCGAGAAGTTCATGCAGTTCGACCACCTCGATGTCGCGGTCGCGCATTTTATCGATGAAGTCGAAGTGATCGCGGCGGGCGTTCTGCACCCACAACACATCGTCGAACAGCAGATCGTCGCAATTGCTCGGGGTCAGCCGCTCGTGCGCCAGGCCGGGCGAACACACCAGCACCTTCCGTAGCTTGCCGACCTCGGAGTGAACGCCATAGTTCGCAGATTGATTCGTCACGTCAATTCCTCTCCAGCGGCGCCCGCTAGATCTCGATCGCTCCAGTTGCCAAGGACACCACACCCACGACGGCGCCGAGGAGAATCACCCCGAACAGCACCGCCTCGGCCGGCCGGAAGACGCGAAGACCACGCTCGCGCCGTGCTTTGTAGTAGAGTGCGGCGGCCGGGGCGTACAAGATGCAGGACAGCAGAAGCTTGTCGACGCCGGCGGCGTAGATCAGGAACAGGGTGTACACGGTCGCCACTGCGGATATCACCATGTCCGGAACCAGCGACTTGCCGGTGCCGTAGGTCTCGCGGGTGGCTGTCAGCTTCAGCGCGTAAGCCGCTGCGAACAGATAGGGAATCAACGACAGCGCCGCGGTCAGGTCCAGCATGAAATCCAGTGCGTCCGCGGCGAACAGCAACGCGACGAGCAGCAGCGAGATGAGCAGGGCGGCCATCACGAGCGCGGCGACGGGCGCACCGTGCTTGTTGGTGCGGGCCAGGAACCGCGGCATGTCCTCGGACTTGGCCGGAATGTAGAGCACCTCCGCGGACATCAAGGTCCAGGCCAGGTAGGCACCGAGCACCGATACGATCACGCCGACGCGAATGAAGATCGATCCCCAGGGACCGACGACCGATTCCAGCACCGCGGCCATGGACGGCTGGCTGACGCCGGCGAGTTATCCTGGGGCATGACGCCGTAGGACACCATCGTGACGAGTGCGAAAACACTGAGCACGCTGAGGAATCCGATGATGGTGGCCCGTCCGACGTCCTCCCGCTTGCGCGCCATCCTCGAATAGACGCTCGCGCCCTCGATACCCAGAAACACGAACACGGTGATCAGCATGGTGCCGGTGGCCTGGTCCCAGATCGCCGACAACGAATAGCCTTCTTCACCACCCCAGAAATTGTCGGCAAAGACGTCGGCCTTGAATGCGATGGCCGCGATCACGATGAACAGCAGAATCGGAACGACCTTGGCGATGGTGACGATGTAGTTGATGACAGCGGCATCCTTGACTCCGCGCATCACCAGGGACGCGAACAGCCACACACCGATTGCCGAGACCACGACCGCAATCACCGTGTCCCCCGCGCCGAACGCGGGCACCACAGCGCTCATCGTCGCCGTGATCAGCACCCAGTACGAGGTATTGCCCGCACACGCCGACGCCCAGTAGCCGATCGCCGAATTGAAGCCGACGTAGTCTCCGAAACCCGCTTTGGCGTAGGCGAAGATACCGGCGTCAAGGTCCGGTTTGCGGGTCGCCAGGCGCTGAAATACGAAGGCCAGCATCAACATTCCCGCGCCTGCGACGGTCCACGCGATGATGGCCCCGAGCACACCCGTCTCGGTACCGAAACGGCGTGGCAGCAGGAAAACGCCCGAACCGATCATCGACCCGACCACCATCGCGGTCAGTGTCGGCAGACTCACCTTCTGGTCGGCCCGATCGGTCACTGATTCGGTGGAGGTCATCGTCGTTCTCCTCGACTAATCGCTAGAGATCAGCCAGGATCTGCTGCCGTTTGGCGTTGTATTCATCGTCGGAGATCGCACCTGTGGCACGCAGCGTTTCCAGCTCCTGCAACCGTTGCGCCGTCGACGGTTCCGGCGGCGCGGAGGGATACTGCGCCGGCGGGGGCGGCGCCGCTTGCGCCGTAGCTGCGGGAGCTTGTGCGGCCGCCGCGCACGCCGCACTACGGCCTGCACCTGTTGGCGGGCCGCCGGATTCGAGCGCAGATCGATCATGTTGTTCAGGCCGATGTTGTTGGCCTTGAGGATCTGCAGGATCTCCATCAGCGGCCCCACCTGTCCGCTGAGGTCGTAGGTCCTGTTGTCCTCGGCGATCGTGAAGGTCGCCGGCATCACGCCGCTGACCAAACCGCTTCGGTCCCAATCGATCTGATACTGCATGGTGGTGGGATCCACGAGGGCGACCAGTTTGCGGTTGGTGATCATCGGCAGGCGGGTGATCGAGGCGATCACCCGGTCCTGGCTGGCGAACGGGGCGATTCCCGGTCCCGAGATCTGCAGATCGATCTTCACCAGAGGCTGTTCGTTGATTCGTGTTCCGGTCTCGTGGATGCCGACAACCTGAGCCAGCGCCAGCACACCGGTCTGTTCCAGTGCTTGGGTCTTGGCGGCCGACCGCGCGCCCATGCTCGTGATCCCCAGAGCGATCAACACGTCGAGGGCGGTGATCGCCAGACCCGCCCAGAACATCCACTTCATGATCGGTTGCGCCCCGGAGGCGAAGTAGATGGCCAAAAAGATCGGCCCGACGATTCCGCACAGACAGCACGAATGCCTGGATCTTGACGTACCGCCAGAAAGTGGACATAAGCCGAGCTCCTAGGGATGAGGTCGCCGCTCGCGTGTCAGATTAGCGCCAAATAGGCGGTCGCGAGCCTTATCTTCGGGCCATCTGACGGCTCGGAAGGAGCTGTGACGTCGCGTTACTTCGCCGCCAATCTCGCGCTGCCAAGGATGGCGTCCGATTTCGGTAGCACCCGACCGACCCGCAGTGGTGATCAGCGGCTACGTGTGCCCTTGACGCTGGATCTGCTGGCTCAAGGTGGCGCTGACGGTCGTGTCGCCGGCGTTCATCCCGGTGGGAGTCGACCTGTTCACCTTCATATTTGACCGCGCCCCGAACTGAGATCGTGCTGCGGATCGCCCCTCTACGGCGTCGGTGCGTTCGCGCTGAGCGGAACGACCGGCTGCGGAACGACGGGCTGCGCCTCAGGCGCCTCCGGTGCAGGGCCGAGAAGGAAGTACAACGGGGCCGTCCAGTCCAGGCCCTCGGTCGTGCCGTAGCTGGTGTGGATGGCCACGCCCCGTGCGTAAGACGCCGACGTTTCTTCGTCGTCGGGGTTGTAGTCGCAGACGGCATCGCCGAGGTCGCAGACGCTGATCGTGCGGGCGCCCACGGCCGGCGGCAATGGGCCCGGCGCATGCGCCAGGATGGGCCAATCCTGCGCCGCCCCCTTACCGCGCTCCGGAATTCCACTTGCCGTCCCCAGATTCAGAGTCGGATCCTCCGGCAGTCGATCGCCGTCGGCAACCAGCAGCACCGCGGCCAGGTTGGGGCTGGCCTGGAGCGCCTCCAGATTCCGATGCACGACCATCGCACCCTGCGAATAACCGGCCAGCACCACCTTGGAGGCCGGGCAGCGCTGGACAAACCCCTCGTATTGCTTGCCCAGCGCTGCGGATCCGGCGTCCACGCTTCCGATGAAGCCGAGCCACTCACCCACGCCGCCGTCTTCGCCTGGCGCGTCGACAGCGGGATACTCGACTGCCTCGGCTGTCAGGGTGCGGCCGTCCTTCTGCACCTCTGCGGAAAGCTCCTGCAGGGACTGGTACACAACGCGGCCCATTCCCTCGCTCTGAGTCACCTCGGCGGGCGTGCGCTCCCCAGAGCCTGCGGCGCCGATCCAATGCACATCGGGACAGTCGGTCTGCGCGGCTGGCGCTACCTATGGAAAGCCCAGACAGTCCAACAAATGCGGCAACGGCGAAAGCAGCGCTCGCGACCGTGGTGACGCGACGGAACATGGAAAAACCCCTTCTTCGCCCCCGACCAGGGGATACGCGTAATAAATCGTCCTGGCGGCTGCAGGTGTTACAGCTTTGCGTGCACCGTCGCTTCGACGTGATACACCTCACGGTCTCGACTAATGTCCCAAACGTGGCCACGATGAAGATTGCCCGCATCCCCGCGGCAAATGCGAAGTTCGAAATCACCGACGTCGAGATCCCGGAACCAGGTCCAAGGCAGGTCCGCGTCAAGGTTCACGCGTGCGGCGTCTGTCATTCCGACGTCCTGACCGTGATCGGCATGATGGGCAATTCATATCCGCGCGCGCCGGGCCACGAGGTCGCCGGC
The DNA here is from genome assembly GCA_963843135.1 of uncultured Actinomycetota bacterium. Lineage (GTDB taxonomy): Bacteria > Actinomycetota > Actinomycetes > Mycobacteriales > Mycobacteriaceae > Mycobacterium. Next base: position 149,966 of record CAWJJA010000002.1, on the reverse strand, counting down.
GTAGTCGACGCGGTCGGAGACGGCGTCACGTCGTGGACGGTCGGAGACCGCGTCGGCGTCGGCTGGTTCGGAGGTTGCGACTTCACCTGTGAGGCTTGTCGGCGCGGTGATTTCATATCGTGCGCGAACGGGGAGATTCCCGGCATTTCCTACGACGGCGGCTACGCGGAGTACATGGTGGCGCCTGCGGAAGCGCTGGCTCGCATCCCCGAGGACCTTGCCGATGTGGATGCCGCCCCACTGATGTGCGCGGGTATCACGACGTTCAATGCGTTGCGCGAATCTCATGCTCGGCCGGGCGACCTTGTCGCCGTCCTCGGAGTCGGAGGTCTCGGGCACCTCGGCATTCAGTTCGCGGCCAAGATGGGCTTCGAAGTGGCCGCGATCGCCCGCGGCACGGACAAAGAGCCGCTGGCGAAAAAGCTTGGCGCACACCATTACATCGACTCCAGAGCATCCAACGTCGCAGAGGAATTGAACAAACTCGGCGGCGCACAGGTTGTCCTCGCGACCGTCACGGTCGCCGACGCGATGACCGTCACGCTTGACGGCCTCAAGGCACGCGGGCAACTCGTCGTCGTCGGCGCTCCCAGTGACCCCCTTCAGGTGCCGGGATCCTCGATCATCTTCAAGTCCTCATCTGTCCAGGGCCATGCGTCCGGGACGTCGCAGGACTCGGAGGACACGCTGCGCTTTTCGGCGATCACCGGCGTGCGGCCGATGATCGAGACAATGCCGCTGTCGGAGGCGCAGGCTGCCTTCGACAAGATGATGAACGGTGATGCCCGGTTCCGCATGGTGCTGACCATGACCTAGGCGCCAACGAAGCGGCGCCCACCCCAAGGGGTGAGCGCCGCTTCGCGGTCTTGCTAGATCACTTGTGGATCTTGGTGACCCGGCCTGCGCCGACGGTGCGGCCACCCTCACGGATCGCGAACCGCAGGCCCTCGTCCATGGCGACGGGCTGGATCAGCTTGACGGAGATGTCGGTGTTGTCACCGGGCATCACCATCTCGGTGCCCTCGGGGAGGGTCACCACGCCGGTCACGTCCGTGGTCCGGAAGTAGAACTGCGGGCGGTAGTTGTTGAAGAACGGCGTGTGACGGCCGCCCTCGTCCTTCGACAGGATGTAGACGCTGCCGTCGAACTCGGTGTGCGGGGTCGTGGTGCCGGGCTTGACCACAACCTGGCCACGCTCGACGTCCTCGCGCTTGATGCCACGGACCAGCAGACCGACGTTGTCGCCCGCCATGCCCTGATCCAGCAGCTTGCGGAACATCTCGACACCGGTGACCGTGGTCTTGGTGACGGTCGGCTTGATGCCGACGATCTCGACCTCTTCGTTGACGTTGATCACGCCACGCTCGACGCGGCCGGTGACGACGGTGCCACGACCGGTGATCGTGAAGACGTCCTCGACGGGCATCAGGAACGGCTTGTCGGTCTCGCGGACCGGGTCCGGGATCGACTCGTCGACGGCGTCCATCAGATCCTCGACGGACTTGACCCACTCGGGGTCGCCCTCGAGCGCCTTGAGCGCCGACACCTTGATGACCGGGGCATCCTCGTCGAACTCCTGGGCGGCCAGCAGCTCGCGGACCTCCATCTCGACGAGCTCGATGAGCTCCTCGTCGTCGACCATGTCGGCCTTGTTCAGTGCGACCAGGATGTAGGGCACGCCGACCTGACGAGCGAGCAGCACGTGCTCACGCGTCTGGGGCATCGGGCCGTCGGTCGCGGCGACCACCAGGATCGCACCGTCCATCTGGGCGGCACCGGTGATCATGTTCTTGATGTAGTCCGCGTGGCCTGGGGCGTCGACGTGCGCGTAGTGACGCTTCTCGGTCTGGTACTCCACGTGAGAGATGTTGATCGTGATGCCGCGCTGACGCTCTTCAGGCGCATTGTCGATCTGGTCGAATGCGCGCGACTCGTTCAACTCGGGATACTTGTCATGCAGAACCTTGGTGATTGCTGCGGTCAGCGTGGTCTTGCCGTGGTCAACGTGACCAATGGTCCCGATGTTGACGTGCGGCTTCGTCCGCTCGAACTTCGCCTTCGCCACTTCTGTGTCCTCCTGGACTTGTTGGTGCTTCGTCTATCTGGTTTGAAGCAGTTCTTTGATCTTTGCAGTTGTGTGGTCCCGCGAAACCAACGGGTCAGATTACTGACCTGTTGCCTTCGCGATGATCTCCTTCGACACGTTCGCCGGAACTTCTGCGTACGAGTCGAAAACCATGGAGTAGTTCGCCCGGCCCTGGGTCTTCGACCGAAGGTCTCCGACGTAACCGAACATCTCCGACAACGGTACGTGCGCCTTGACGACGCGCGCACCGGCCCGCTCCTCCATGGCCTGGATCTGACCACGGCGGGAGTTCAGGTCGCCGATCACTTCACCCATGTATTCCTCGGGCGTGGTGACCTCGACGGCCATGACCGGCTCCAGGATGACCGGCTGCGCCTGCGCGGCAGCCTTTTTCAGCACCTGGGAGCCGGCGACCTTGAAGGCCATTTCCGACGAGTCGACCTCGTGGTAGGCGCCGTCGAGCAGCGTGACCTTCAGGTTCACCAGTGGGTAGCCGGCCAGCACGCCGTACTGCATGGCGTCCTGCGCACCGGCGTCCACCGACGGGATGTACTCGCGCGGGATGCGGCCACCGGTGACCTTGTTCTCGAACTCGTAGGTGGCACCGTCCTCGCCCGTGAAGGGCGCGATGGAGATGAGCACCTTCGCGAACTGGCCCGAACCACCCGTCTGCTTCTTGTGGGTGAACTCGACCTTGTCGACCGTGCGCTTGATGGTCTCCTTGTAGGCGACCTGCGGCTTACCGACGTTGGCCTCGACCTTGAACTCGCGCTTCATGCGGTCCACGAGGATGTCGAGGTGAAGCTCGCCCATACCGCCGATGACGGTCTGGCCGGTCTCCTGATCCAGGTGCACCTTGAAGGTCGGATCTTCCTCGGCCAGCTTCTGGATCGCCGTGCCCAGCTTCTCCTGGTCACTCTTGGTCTTGGGCTCGATGGCCACCTCGATCACCGGATCGGGGAACGTCATCGACTCCAGCACGACCTGCTGGTTGGGATCAGACAGCGTGTCGCCGGTGGTGGTGTCCTTGAGACCGATGACGGCGTAGATGTGCCCCGCGGAGGCCCGCTCGACCGGGTTCTCCTTGTTGGAGTGCATCTGGAACAGCTTGCCAAGCCGCTCCTTCTTGCCCTTGGTGGCGTTGATGACCTGCGAACCGGACTCGACGGTGCCGGAGTAGACGCGGACGTAGGTCAGCTTGCCGAAGAACGGGTGCGTGGCGACCTTGAACGCAAGCGCCGAGAACGGTTCATCCGTCGACGGCTTGCGGATCAGGATCTCTTCTTCCTTGCCCGGCGCATGTCCGGAAACGGACTCGACATCCAGCGGCGACGGCAGGTAGTCGATCACCGCGTCGAGCATGGGCTGCACGCCCTTGTTCTTGAATGCGCTGCCGCACAGCACCAGGTAGGCATCGGAGTTGATGGTCAGCTTGCGCAGCGCACCCTTGATCTCCTCGATCGACAGTTCCTCGCCGCCGAAGTACTTCTCGAGTAGCGACTCGTCGGTCTCGGCGACCGCCTCGAGCAGCTTGGTGCGGTACTCGTCGGCCTTCTCAGCCAAATCGGCAGGGATGTCGACGGTCTCGTAGGTCTCACCGAGCTTGGTCTCGCCGCGCCACACCTTGGCATTCATCTCGACCAGGTCGACGATGCCCTCGAAGTCGCCTTCGGAGCCGACCGGCAGCTGAATCGGGATGACGTTCGCGCCGAGGCGCTCCTCCATCGTGCGCACGGAGAAATAGAAGTCCGCGCCGATCTTGTCCATCTTGTTGACGAAGCAGATGCGGGGGACGTCGTACTTGTCGGCCTGGCGCCAGACCTGCTCGGACTGCGGCTCGACACCTTCCTTGCCGTCGAAGACGGCGACGGCACCATCGAGAACCCGCAGGCTGCGCTCCACCTCGACGGTGAAGTCGACGTGCCCGGGGGTGTCGATGATGTTGATCTGGTTGTCGTTCCAGAAGCAGGTGGTGGCGGCGGAGGTGATGGTGATCCCCCGCTCCTGCTCCTGCTCCATCCAGTCCATGGTGGCGGCGCCGTCGTGCACCTCACCGATCTTGTAGCTGATACCGGTGTAGTAGAGGATGCGCTCGGTGGTCGTCGTCTTACCGGCATCGATGTGCGCCATGATGCCGATGTTGCGGACCTTGGTCAGGTCGGTCAGCACGTCCTTCTGTGCCACAGAAGTCTTCTCTCTCGCTTGATAGTGTTTTCAGCTTTGCGGCGGTGCCGCCGCGGGCAACCCCGGCGAGCCGGGAATCGGACCCAGTGTCACCAGCGGTAGTGCGCGAAGGCGCGGTTCGCCTCGGCCATCTTGTGGACGTCTTCGCGTCGCTTCACTGCGGCGCCCAGACCATTGCTGGCGTCGAGAAGTTCGTTCGCCAGGCGCTCCACCATGGTCTTTTCGCGGCGCTGCTTGGAGAAGCTGACCAGCCAGCGCAGGGCGAGCGTGGTCGAGCGCTCCGGACGCACCTCGACGGGTACCTGGTAGGTGGCACCGCCAACACGGCGGCTGCGGACCTCCAGCGCCGGCTTGACGTTGTCCATAGCGCGCTTCAGCGTCACCACGGGGTCTGTGCCGGTCTTTTCGCGGGCCTGTTCGAGCGCACCATAAACAATGCGTTCGGCCAGCGATTTCTTCCCATCCAGCAAAACTTTGTTGACCAGCTGGGTGACCAGCTGCGACCCGTAGACCGGATCGTTGACCAACGGACGCTTCGGCGCGGGCCCTTTGCGCGGCATCAGCTCTTCTCCTTCTTGGCGCCGTACTTGCTGCGCGCCTGCTTGCGAGCCTTCACGCCCTGCGTGTCCAGCGAGCCGCGGATGATCTTGTAACGCACACCCGGCAGGTCCTTCACTCGACCGCCGCGCACGAGCACCATCGAGTGCTCCTGCAGATTGTGGCCCTCACCGGGGATGTATGCAGTGACCTCAACCGCGCTCGTCAGCTTGACGCGCGCCACCTTCCGAAGCGCCGAGTTCGGCTTCTTCGGGGTGGTGGTGTACACGCGAGTGCACACGCCGCGGCGCTGCGGGCTGCCCTTGAGGGCCGCCGTCTTGACCTTGGCGATCTTGTCGCGGCGCCCTTTGCGGACCAGCTGCTGAATGGTTGGCATCTACCGGCTTTCTGTGTTGCTCGTTTGTCTCTAGGTCGTTCCGAAAAGTCTTCGTACTGCTGTTACGTCCCGTTCGCGTACCCCGCGATCGGGTGTGTCGCATGCGCGCGCCGCGAAGATATTCTCTAGGCTTCGTGGACAGGCGAATTGGCCCGGCGTGCAGGCATGCTTGCAGACCTTCCTGAGGGGCCGATCCGCAATGCGCCTTATCTGCCAGGCACGATCGTCCACAATACCAGGGTGGCGCGCGCCGACCAAACCCGTCGCTGACGGGCTAACCGCAGGTCAAAGTGCCTAACCTACGCTCACACTCTTCGCGCAAGCGCTCATCGTGGCCCAACACTCTTCGCGCAAGCGCTCATCGTCGTTCCATTCCGGCCGCCAGCCGCATCATCATGTCGGTGAATACCGCGTCTGTGTCGATCCCGTGCATCGCGCCGGTCATTTCGAGTAACACGAATCCGTGCATCGCCGACCAGAACTCCAGCGCCGCATAGAACGCGTTATCGCCTTCGAGTCCATAGGACGCCAGGACGTCGATCACCGGCGCCGCAGTCGCGCGGGTGGCCTCGGTGAACTCGGGGTCGTCGCCGCCGAGCGGCATCCGGGTGAACGCCGAATAGCGGCCCGGATGGTGGTGGGCATAGCTGCGGTAGGCGGCGGCCATCGCCATCACCGCATCGTCGCGGGTACGACCCTGCGCGACCGTTTTGAGCATCTCGATGATGTCGCCGACGACCCGCATCCGCACGGTGCGCCGCAGGTCCTCGAGGCTTTGCACGTGGTTGTACAGCGACGGGCCCTTGGTGCCGAGCTGGGTCGCCAGCGCATTGATCGTGAGCGCGTCCCAGCCCTCGCGGTCCAGGAATGTCAGCGCCGCGTTGACGATGGAATCGCGGCTCAGCCTCGCCGGGCGCCGGCCCGAGGTACTCGATGGCTGGGCTGCCATCATTGCGTCGCCCCCTCTCCAGGTTTCGCCGAAGTCCCGCGGAAACCGGTGAGGCAAAACTAACACCTCTAGTTTTTCCTGCTCAGTCCCTGTCAGTGAAGTCAGTTGACACGCTCTTGGCTGAGTTCGGCGAGTTGTGCGGTGATCGCGCACAGATCGGGCAGCGTCGCGGGGTTCAGGGTCTGGATCGACCAGGTGATGACGTCACCGCCCTTGGCGACGTAGATGCTGCAGGCGTTGTCGTCATAGGCCTTGAAGCCTTGGTTGCCGTCGACCGACAGTTCGGTGATCGTGCGACCCGCGCTCTGTTCCAGCGACCGCTCGGTGTCCATGTCGCTGCCGCGGTACCACCAAGTCGAGATGCCCATGCCCGTACCGACCGTGCCGAACATCGAGTTCTCCTGCCAAAAGCACCCGGCGTCGCTGACGACGGCCCTGGTGAACTTCGCAGGCCCGGCGGCCGCGGAGATGTCGGCGTCGGTGATGCCGTTGCAGTCACCGCTGCGGAAGCCGGCGCCCTGGGCGGCCACCCCCGGGGTCGACGACGGGGCGACCTGCTCCGCGGATCCGCAACCGGCGAGAAACCCCGTCGCCGCTGCCGCCATCGCGAACCACGACACGCCCTTTCGCGCACCGGACATCACAAATCCGATCGCAAGGTGGCGGAGAGCAGTTTCTCGGCGTCCTTGCACGGGTCGGCGACGCCGGACTGCCCGCGGAACTGCACCCACCAACTCAGCACTCCGGTACCGGCCGCAGCCGTGGCCGAGCACGACGCACCGGTGGTGTCGCGCCGCGCCAAAAACGCCTCGTGCCGTTCGACGTCCGTACCGGTGATCGTTGCGCCCCGTTCGGCGGCCAGGGTCTTCTCACGTTCCAGGCTGCCGGACTCGAACCAGGAGAATGTCACGTCGACCACCTGAGGCACACCGGCGCCGACAACGGATGCCGTGCCGCCCCGCGTGAGCACGTACTGGCAGACGGCACCGCTGTAGGGACGAACCACACCGTCGGCGCCGAGCGTCTCCTGGACAGAGGAGTCGAGCAGAAGTCCGCAACGATCATCGACATAGCCGTAGCTGCGGTTGGGATCGGGTACGCCCGGATGCGCCCGTCGCGCGGTTCCGCTGACGGTCGAAGAACATCCCGCAACGATCGCCGCCACTGTGACCGCCGCGACGGCAACCTGATTGACACGCCAACGCATCGCACGTGACACGCTACCCAGCACTGTCGCGAATAGCGACTTGGACGAACACCGCCATCACCTGGGCGCGAAGACGTAACCTCTCCCCCATGATGTGGACTGTCGCTGCCCGGTCTTTGGCGGCATGTGTCATTGCCCTGCCCGTAGCGATGTCTGTCGGAGTTCCCGGTGCAGCTGCGCAGCCGGGCCCGGGCACGGTCTGCAACGCGTTGTTGCGTAATTGCGCGGACAACGGTGTCGTGGGTGAACACGTCCTGGGCGATACCCACTTCACCGGTAACGGCATTGTCCAGACCATCGACTGCGGCAACCGCACGCTGCTGGTGAACGGCGGGGGTAACCAGATCACCGCGCTGGGGACCTGCTGGGGGGTGACCGTCCAGGGCAACGGGAACATCGTCGTCGCCGACAACGTGATCAACGACATCACCGTCTACGGCTGGGATCAGACCGTCCTCTACAAGAACGGCGCGCCGTTCATCTGGGATCGCGGCCGTGAACTGGGCATGACGAACAACATCCTGCGGGCAGCCGCCTGATGCGCCGCACGCCCGCATTCGCGATCGCCGTGGCCGCTGCCGTCGTGCTCGCCGGCTGCGGCTCTGAGAGCTCCGACACGAAGACGCCGACCGCGACGGCGGGCACCTCCGGTGCGCAGGTCGAGATTGGCAACACGATCAACTACGGGTCGTTCGGGACGACCGCCGACATCGATTGCGCGGACGGAAAGTCACTCAACATCGGCGGGTCGAACAACACGCTGACCGTCAAGGGCACCTGCGCGAACGTGAACATCGGCGGCGCCGACAACAAGGTCACCTTCGACCGCATCGACAAAGAGATCAGCGTCGTCGGCCTGAACAACACCGTGACCTACTCCGCAGGCGAGCCGAAGGTCAACGACACCGGTTCCAACAACAAGATCGGCAAGGGCTAGGCCTCACTCGCTAGCGCCGTGCCTGCCCGCCCCCGCCGCGAATCGCGCCGCGCCTTCCAGCGATTCGGCGGCCACCCGCGAGATGCTGGCGAACTCGAAGTCCATCGCCTCGGCTTCGGACATCCCCCACTGATTGAGCATCGATAAGCGGTCGGCGCGCAAGCACTGCTGAGGCAGTGCTGCGAGGTCGGCCGCGAGCTCCTCAGCCCGTTGGCGCGCTTCACCTTTGGGCACGACCCGGTTCGCCAGCCCGATCGCGTGCGCCTCGGCGGCGTCGACGGCGCGGCCGGTGAGAATCAGATCCATCGCTCGGCTGTGCCCGATCAGCCGCGGCAGCCGGACGGTGCCGCCATCGATGAGTGGAACTCCCCAGCGTCGGCAGAACACGCCCATGACGGCGTCCTCCTCGACCACCCGCATATCGCACCACAGCGCCAGCTCGAGACCACCCGCGACGGCATGCCCGCTGACCGCGCCGACGACCGGCTTCGACAACACCATCCGGCTCGACCCCATCGGGCCGGGGCCACTGCGGTGTACCGGATTGGCGGCCGGTGTGCCGAATGCCTTGAGATCGGCTCCCGCACAGAATGTTCCGTTGTCACCCCACAACACGGCGACGGCGGCCGAGTCGTCTTTGTCGAATTCGTCGAACGCGGCGTAGAGCCCGGCGGCCGCAGGGCCGTTGACGGCGTTACGCGCCTCGGGCCGGTTCATGATCACCGTCGTCACCGGACCGTTCTTTTCGACCCGCACGCCACCCAATTCCCCGGTCGCTTCGCTCCTGCCCGCCGGACCACTCATGTCGCCTCCATCAATCGTTCGCTGTCACGCCGCGAAATCAGTTCCACGGCAAAAGTGTTGTACGCCTCACGCAATGCTGCGCCGGGCCAATCGTCGGGTAGCAGTTCGCCGGGAAGTACCGGGTCGGTGAGCAGATGGCGAACCATTGCGGCGGCGATGACGAACTGACCGGGAATGTCAGCGGCCGAGCTCATTTCGTCGAGCAGCTCGCGCCCGACGCGGACCCAACCCCTGAGGTCCCACAGCCGGGCGGCGAGATCCATCGGGTTGTCGTCGCGGCTGCGCAGCTCACGTCCGCGTTGCAGGACGGCGTCCGGCAACACCGTGTCCAGGTTGTCTGGGCGAAGCCACACACCTTCGCGCAGCTCACCGAACCTGTTGTCCTGCAGCGTATTCCGTAGGGCGGCACGGGTGCGGGCGTCGGTGCCGATACTGGTGATCACCAGCGTTTTCCATGCGCCGTTCCACTCGCGCAGCCGGGGATTGATCGCATCATCCTGACGCCGCTGCCTGGCCAGCAGCCGGTCGGACAGCCGATAACCATCCTCGGACCGCAGCAGGTCGCCCGCACTCACCATCCTGGTCAACGCCACCCGCACCGTCGGCTCTTTGATATCGAAATCGGCAGTGAGCCTGATGAGATCACTCGCGGTGGCCCACGCCGGATGCGCCCCGAGGAGCACGCTCAGCACCACCGAGCGGGCCGTCATCCGCGAGAGCGCAGTGGGCATCCTCAGACCCCGGACGCCTTCCGGCCGTGATCGCCGAACGGCTCGTCGCGCTGGCGGACAGCCTCCCGGAAACCGTGCTCGCGGGATTGCGCGACGAACGCGTGACCCTCCGGCGTGTGCCGAGCCACGCCGTCGAAGATCGTCGAGATCATCGAACTGTTGGACACCCCCTGGTTGAGCAACGCGGAGTTCATTGCGAGCTTCACCATGATCAGCTGGTTGATCGGAACGGCGGCGATCCGCTCGACCAGTCGCTCCGTGCGTTCGTCGAGATCCTCGGGTGCGGGTGCCTCCACCGCAAGTCCCCATTCCGCGGCCTGTGCCCCGGTGATCGAATCACCGGTCAGCAGAAGGCGTTTAGCGCGTTGATCGCCGAGCCGGTGCGCCCACATACCCGCAGCGGGTACACCCCAGACCCGAGTGGGCGGATAGCCGATTTTGGCGTCGGCCGCCGCGATCACCTGATCGGCGTGCAGTGCGATGTCGGTGCCGCCCGCCACGCAGTAACCGTGGATCTTGACCACCGTCGGCTTGTCCGCATGCAACAGGCTCGAGAAGCCCCTGACGAAGCGGCTCATCATCTGGTAGTCGATCATCGGATCCCACGGCTGATCGGGAAGATGGTTGATCGCCTGCGTCTTACCTGACAGCACGGTGTCCTTGTACGGGCTGCCACCGCCCGCCGACGAGGACCCCTCGGCGTAGGCGGAGAGGTCGAAGCCTGCGCAAAACCCTTCGCCGCGTCCGGAAACGAGGATCACGTGCACGCTGGGGTCGAGGTCGGCGCGTTCGACGAGCGCGGACAACTCCAGCGGGGTGTCGGCGACGATCGCGTTGCCCTTTTCGGGACGGTTGAACGTGATGCGTGCAACCCTGTCGGTGACCTCGTAGGTCATCGTCTTCAGGTTGTCGAAATCCACTGGCCGAATCGCGTGTGTCATCCCTTGACCAACGCACGTTCCAGGATCGGCCCGAGATCCAGTCCGGTGGGCAGCGTTCCGAATGCGCCACCCCACTGACCGCCCACCCGGGTAGCGAGGAACGCCTCGGCGACAGCGGGGTGACCGTGGCGGACCAACAACGAACCCTGCAGCGCAAGGCTGATGTCCTCGGCGACCTTGCGGGCCCGGTACTGGATGGTCTCGAGGTCCCCCAGTGCCGGCCGCAGCCCGTCGACGTGGGCGTCCAGGCGGGGGTCCTGGCCAGCGGTTCGAGACAGCTCGTCGAACAGCACCTCGACGCATTCCGGACGGGTTGCCATGGCGCGCAACGTGTCCAATGCGCTGACGTTTCCGGAGCCCTCCCAGATCCCCATCAGCGGTGCTTCGCGGTAGATCCTCGGCATACCGGATTCTTCGACGTAGCCGTTGCCGCCCAGGCATTCCATCGCCTCTCCGGCGTGCGGGGTGGCGCGCTTGCAGACCCAGTACTTGCCGGCCGCGAGGCCGATGCGGCGCAGCATCGCCTCGCGCTCGTCGCCGCGCACCACGGCATCGGTGGCGCCGGCCATGCGCATCGCAAGCATGGTCGCGGCCTCTGCCTCGACCGCGAGGTCGGCGAGCACGTTGCGCATCAGCGGCTGGTCAATCAAATACTCGCCGAACGCCTTTCGATGCTGTGCGTGATGGATCGCGCGGGCCAGACCGCTGCGCATACTGGTCGCGCTGCCCAGCGTGCAGTCCAGCCGGGTGAGGTTGACCATCTCGATGATCGTGGGGACTCCGCGGCCTTCCTCGCCGACGAGCCACGCGGTGGCGCCGTCGTACTCCACCTCACTCGAGGCGTTGGCGTGGTTGCCGAGTTTGTCCTTGAGACGCTGCAGGAACATCCGGTTGCGGCTGCCGTCGGGCAGGATCCGCGGCAGGAAGAAGCAGGACAGACCGCCGGGCGCCTGTGCGAGAACGAGGAAGACGTCGCACATCGGCGCCGATGTGAACCATTTGTGACCCCGCAGACTGTAGCTTCCGTCGTCGTTCGGCGTCGCCTCGGTGGTTCCCACACGCACATCGGAACCGCCCTGCTTCTCGGTCATCGACATGCCCGCGGTGATGCCGGCCTTGGTGGCGGGCACCTTCAGCTCGGGGTCGTACTGCCGGCTGGCCAGCAGCGGCTCGTAGACCGTCGCGAGTTCGGCGTTGGTGCGCAGGGCAGGGACGACGGCGTAGGTCATCGAGATCGGGCACACGTGGCCGGGTTCGGGCGTCCAGACCGACATCTTGGCGGCGCGAACGACATGGGCGCCGGGCCGGTCGTCGGCCCACGGTGCGGCGTGCAGGCCGTGACCGATCGCCGTCGTCATCAACTCGTGGTAGGCGGGGTCGTACTCGACCTCGTCGACGCGGTGACCGTATCGGTCGTGGGTGTGCAGGATCGGCTGATTGCGGTCGGCGAGCTCACCGAGGCGCTGCGCCTGTCTCGAGCCCGAAATCGCGCCGAGGTCGGCGACCTCGTCAACGCCCCACTCGCCGCCCTCGCGGATCAGCGCCTCAGTGAGCACCGGGGATGTGGCCGGGTTGTAGTCCTCCAGCAGCGGAACTTGATTGGTGACGACGTGCGTATCTGCCATGCTGACGATATTACACTTTTTCGACAGTCGAACAATGGACGTAATACTCAGCGCGGAAGGCGCGCCGCGACAACCTCCAGCACCTGTTCGGCGGCGGCGAAGAACGATCCGATGTGGGCCTGGCCCGCGACGACGTCGACGGTCGCATCCAGCGCCTCCGCGTCAGCCAGCACATGCGGCACGATCCAGTCCTCGGAACCCACGTAATACGTGGCTGAACAACCAACCGTCACGGGGTCGATGTATCGCGTCGGACGCAGGGAGCCCTCGATCGCGGCGGCCACCGCAACCGGGTCATTTCCGCTCTCGAACATCTCCTGCAGGCCGCGGTCGGTGACACCGAGCGCCTGCCACAGCGCCGACCAATCGCCAACGCGCAAGAAGTCCGCCAGCGGTCGCAGCAGCCTGTCGGCTTCCTCTTCGTGGGCATGCATCGCGTAGGCACCGACCACGATGTGATCCACCCTCTCGGGATGGCGGGACGCGAGGTTGCACGCAAGCCATCCGCCGCGCGAATACCCCCAGGCGGTCACGCGCTCGATCCCCTCGGCATCGAGAACCGCGACAAGGTCGGCCGTCACCCCCGCGGCAGCGTAGGCGTCTGCGTCGTGCGGGGCGTCACTGGCTCCATGCCCGAGCGGATCGACATTGACGACACGCCAATTTTCGACGAGCGCCTCTGAGTATCCGAAGTCGCGCCAGTGCCGTGCCGCGCACAACGTCCCGGCGATCAGCAGCAGCGGGGGTCCGTCGCCGTCCACCGTGTAGTCGATCCGGTAGCCGCGCGACTCAACAGCCATGCCCGGATCAGATCACGGATCGGGCACCGTGTTCGACAGACTCTCCACGGTCGGCCTTCGTCGCGCCAGGTGGCGGTTGAGGACAAGGATCACCACGACGGCGAGCACCCAGCCGAGCAGGATGTCGATGACGTAGTGCTCTGCGGTGTACACCAGCGTGAACGCCATGATCAGCGGATAGAGCACGAGCAAGGGCCGCCAGCCTCGGTGCAGGCGGTTCCACAGGAACATCGACACGGCCGCTGTCATGCCGGCATGCAATGACGGGATGGCCGCAACGAGGTTGACGCTGGCCTGCCCCTGATCGAGCAACGCCGTGGCCGAGTGGAGGTTGAGGTTGCCCCACCCGCGGCCGACGATCCGCTCGATCCAGCTGTTGGCGTCGTCGTGCGTGGACTGCATCGCGCCGAGCACACCACCGTCGGGCACCCCCCGCGCCGACCTGAACATGCACTTCGGGTTGGCGGGACCACCGGCGACGTCGGCCGGGGTGCAGCGGGCGGCGGCCCATGGCGGTGCGGCGGGCAGTATCGCGTAGATCGCCAGTCCTGCGACCGACAGACCGATGAACAGCTTGACGAACGCCTTCCATTCTTCGCGGTCGCGCAGCCACAGCACTGCCGCCACCACGTAGGGAAGGACGAAGAACGACATGTAGACGCTGCTGACCACCACTTCCCACCACGGCGGATCGGGAAGCTTCAGCCGCTCTTGGAGCCACACTGTCGGTATCGTCCCGGAGAACAGCCAGCGATCGGCGTCGGCCGGCCACTCCCACAGCGTCGGCCTGCCGATCATGTCGGCGGCCCCTCTGCTCAGGTCGTAGGCGATGAGCACCAAGGCGAACGGCAGCCAGTCCCTGATGATGTAGAGAATCCGACGGCCCTGACCGATGCTCGCGGCCGCCAAACCCGTACATACGTAGACCAGCACCAGCTCTCGGTTGAACGCGAAGCCGTCGGTCACGGTGCGATAGATGAGGACAGCCGCCCAGACGCCGATGGCAAGCCAACGCGCGATCCGGAGCCATCGGGAACGGCCTCTACCGGGAGGGGGCTGGACCGCATTCGGCAGCGCGAGGGATTGCTGCTCAATGGCGGACATTGGAGCCTCTCGGATGCCGGTCGGCGATCGGTACCGCCTGATTCCCGTCGAGCAGCCTAGTTAACCGTGCGTGCACCCGAAATTCGAATGACGTTTTCGTTATTTCACCGTCCCGCGGCCGACGCCCGGTTTGAACGTCAGCCGAGGTGTTCGCGGAGGAACGCGATGTCGTCCTTGCGGCCCGCGTCGGCGGTCTCGCAGATGACCGGTGCGTCGGCGGCGCCGACGACCGCGACCAGCAATTGCGGGTCGATCTGACCGGTGCCGAAGTTGGCGTGCCGGTCGGCGCCCGACCCAGCGGCGTCGCGGGAATCGTTGCAGTGCACCAGGTCGATGCGCCCGGTGAGCGCCTTGATGCGGGCGACCGCGTCGATCAGCTCTTCGCCCGCCGCCCAGGCGTGGCAGGTGTCCAGGCAGAAACCGATGCCGCTATCCCCGATGCGGTCCCAGAGCCGCCCGATGACGTCGAAGTGCCGCGCCATGGCGTGGTCACCGCCCGCGGTGTTCTCCAGGTACACCTGCATGTCCGTCTCGAGATAATCCAGCGCCTTGACCCAGCGTTCGAAGCCGGCCTCCATATCGCTGTCGTCGGCGTGCCCGCCGTGCACGATCACGGCGGTCGCGTTGATCTCCGACGCGGCGTCGCACGTGTCCTGCAGGATCTTGCGCGACGGGATGCGCACTCGGTTGTTGGCCGAGGCGACGTTGATCAGGTACGGCGCGTGGACGTAGAGCGGCATGCTGGACGCCTTGAGCACGTCGGCGTCCTCGCGCGGTTTCGGCTTCTTCCAGCTCTGCGGATTGCCCAGGAAGAACTGCACCACGTCGGCGCCGTCGGCTGCCGCGTCGGACAGGGGATCGTCTCCGTGTACATGCGAACCGATGAGCACCCGGCCAGTCTAGTGAGACGACCCGACACCGATGGGCTCAGCCGCCGGCACGGCCACCGTCCACGCGAGCAGACGCGTAGACCCCCAGTTCGGGCGGAAGTTGGGGGTCTACGCGTCTGCTCGGCCGGCGAGTGGGCCCTCTCACCCGGCGAGTCGGGAGCGCTCAAGATGGCCGAAGATCCGTCTCACCAACTCGTTCGGATACTTGCGCACATCGTCGACAACCATCGGGACGATCGTCCACCCGCACTCGGCCAAGTTGGCGAACTTCATGCGGTCACGCTTCCATCCATCAGGGTTGGCGTGCCATTCAACGCTGTCGTACTCGGCGACGACTCTGGCGCCGGGCCAGGCGAAGTCCACCCTCCATACTCTGCCGTGCAGGTCGACAATCCTGAACTGCAATTCGGGCAGTGGCAGACCGCCGTCGATGAACACCAGGCGCGATTCGCTTTCCATTGGTGATTCGGCGAGCGGGTCGGCAAGCTGGACGAGTTCTCGAACCTGAACTATGCCGCGGCGCCCCTTCTGCTGATCAACCGTCGCAACCAACTCCGGGCGCGTACAGCATCTCGAATGCAGTGCGGCATCCAGTACCGCAAGTGCTCGTGGTCGACGGAGCGTCCGTGCGATCTCTACCGCAGTCCACGCCGGAGCCGTCACAAGTCGACCGCGGACAGCTCGCAGCGGCGCACCGAGTCGTTGGTGAACCATCACTTCGGCGGAAGGTCGCATGCGAATACCGGGATCGAGGATGTGCAGACGGTGGTCGGGTTCAGTGTCGAACCCGTACATTTCGGCAGCGGTCTGCATGCAGGCAACAACGCGCATGTCACACGCCAGGTCAAGCGCGGCAAGCCTGGCGGAGAGATCAGGCGGCTTCAGTGTGTAGACGCCGCGCCGGATGCGGATCAGTTTGCCGGTCCGCACAGCACATTCCAGTGCCTTCGGCGACAGGACTGCGAGCAGTTGTCGAGTTGTAGCGACCCCACCGTGGGCTACGAAGACGCTTTCTGCGGCCTCGATAGACATGCCATGCATGCTTGCGGGCAACCGTCCCGAGCGGAAGCCCGCGCTGTATTTGGCTGTGGACAACTGCGTGAGCAGACGCGAAAACCCCCAAAGCCAGTGGGTGTTGGGGGGTTTCGCGTCTGCTCGCCAAGAAACGTCACGAAAGTAGACCGCAACGAAAAAAGCCCCCGCACCTGGCGGGGGCTTTTCCGTACTTGCTTAGCGGTAGTCGCTGTAGCCGTAATCGTCCAACGGCACTGCGGCACCTGTGGCCTGACCGAAGTCCGGGCTGTAGTACTGATCCTCGTAGGACGGGATCGTGTACGCGGCGGCCCGAGCTTCCTCGGTCGGCTGCACCTGGATATTGCGGTACCGGTTGATGCCGGTGCCTGCCGGGATCAGCTTGCCGATGATCACGTTCTCCTTCAGACCCTGCAGCTTGTCGCTGCGGCAGTTGATCGCCGCATCGGTGAGCACGCGAGTGGTCTCCTGGAACGACGCCGCCGACAGCCACGAATCCGTGGCCAGCGATGCCTTCGTGATACCCATCAGCACCGGACGACCCGCCGCGGGCTCGCCACCCTCGGCAACCACCCGGCGGTTCGCGACCTCGAACTCGCCACGCTCGGTCAGCGAGCCGGGCAGGAACTCCGTCGCACCCGAATCGATGATCGTGACGCGACGCAGCATCTGCCGGACGATGACCTCGATGTGCTTGTCGTGGATCGACACACCCTGAGCCCGGTAGACCTCCTGGACCTCCTTGACGAGGTGGATCTGCACCTCGCGGGGGCCCTGGACGCGCAGCACCTCGTGCGGATCGGCGGAGCCTTCCATCAGCTGCTGGCCGACCTCGACGTGGTCGCCATCGGACAGCAGCCGCTCGGTGCCGTCGTCGTGCTTGAACACCTTCAGGCGCTGACGACGGGAGAGCTTGTCGTAGACCACTTCCTCGCCACCATCATCGGGAATGATGGTCATCTTGTAGAAGCGCTCGCCCTCTTCGAGTTGCACGCGACCGGTGACATCGGCAATCGGCGCCTTGTCACGCGGGATACGCGCCTCGAACAGTTCCTGCACGCGGGGCAGACCACCGACGATGTCGCTGCCGCCGGAAACACCACCCTGGTGGAAGGTGCGCATGGTCAGCTGAGTGCCGGGCTCACCGATGGACTGCGCGGCGACGATACCGACCGCCTCGCCGATGTCGACGAGCTTGCCCGTCGCCATCGAACGGCCGTAACACATCGCACACACGCCGGTGCCCGTGGCGCAGGTCAGCACGGAGCGGACCTTGACCTCGGAGATGCCGGCAGCGAGCAGCGCGTCGATCGCCGGGTCGCCCAGGTCATGGCCGCGCTCGACGACCACCTTGCCCTTGGCGTCGACCGCGTCGATAGCCAGCGTCCTCGCGTATGCCGACGTCTCGATGTGCTGATCGCGGAGCAAGGTGCCGTCGGGCTGGAGCTCGGCCAGTTTGACGTTGACGCCGCGCTCGGTCTCGCAGTCGGTCTCGCGCACGATGACGTCCTGTGAAACGTCCACCAGACGACGGGTCAGGTAACCCGAGTCAGCGGTACGAAGAGCGGTGTCCGCCAGACCCTTTCGAGCACCGTGGGTGTTGATGAAGTACTCCAGCACCGTCAGGCCCTCACGGAACGAGGACTTGATCGGACGCGGGATGAACTCACCCTTCGGGTTGGTCACCAGACCCTTCATGCCCGCAAGCGTGCGGGTCTGGGTCAGGTTGCCCGTGGCGCCGGACTTCACGATCGTGATGATCGGGTTGTCCTCGGGGTAGTACGCCTCGAGAGCCTTACCGACCTCTTCGGTGGCGTCCTGCCAGATCTTCACCAGCGCTTCGTTGCGCTCGTCGTGGTTGAGCGCGCCGCGCTGGTACTGCTTCTCGATCCGGTCGGCTTCGGCTTCGTGACGCTCCAGGATCTCCGCCTTCTCCGGCGGCACCAGCACGTCGGCCATCGAGACTGTGACACCCGAGCGGGTGGCCCAGTGGAAGCCGGCGTCCTTGAGCTTGTCCACCGTCTGCGCGACGACGATCATCGGATAGCGCTCGGCCAGATCGTTGACGATCCGCGCCTGCACCTTCTTGTGCATCTGCTCGTTGACGAACGCGTACGCGGTCGGGAGCAGCTCGTTGAACAGCACCCGGCCCAGCGTGGTGTCGGCCGTCCATGCGTCGCCCGGCTTCCAGCCCTCGTCGCCGAACAGCTCGGCTTCGATGTCGGCAGGCGGGCGCTGCTGGGTCAGCCGCACGCGGATGTTCGCGCGGACGCTCAGCGCGCCGCGGTCCAACGCCATGATCGCCTCGGCGGGTGAGCTGTACACACCCGACTCCGGCTTGTCCTTGGCGGCGGCCACGTACTCGCCGGTGTCGCCCTCGATCATGGTGGTCAGGAAGTACAGCCCGGTCACCATGTCCAGACGCGGCATGGCCAACGGACGGCCCGACGCCGGCGACAGGATGTTGTTCGACGACAGCATCAGGATGCGCGCCTCGGCCTGCGCCTCGGCACTCAGCGGCAGGTGCACTGCCATCTGGTCACCGTCGAAGTCGGCGTTGAACGCCTCACACACCAGCGGGTGCAGCTGAATTGCCTTGCCCTCCACCAGCTGCGGCTCGAAGGCCTGGATGCCGAGGCGGTGCAGCGTCGGTGCACGGTTCAGCAGCACCGGGTGCTCGCCGATGACCTCTTCGAGGACATCCCACACCTGCGGACGCTGACGCTCGACCATGCGCTTGGCGCTCTTGATGTTCTGCGCGTGGTTCAGGTCAACCAGTCGCTTCATCACGAACGGCTTGAACAGCTCGAGTGCCATCAGCTTGGGCAGACCGCACTGATGCAGCTTGAGCTGCGGGCCGACCACGATGACCGAACGGCCCGAGTAGTCGACGCGCTTGCCGAGCAGGTTCTGACGGAACCGGCCCTGCTTGCCCTTGAGCAGATCGGACAGCGACTTGAGCGGACGGTTGCCGGGCCCGGTGACGGGCCGGCCGCGACGGCCGTTGTCGAACAGCGCGTCCACCGACTCCTGAAGCATGCGCTTCTCGTTGTTGACGATGATCTCGGGTGCGCCGAGGTCGATGAGTCGCTTCAACCGGTTGTTGCGGTTGATGACGCGGCGGTACAGGTCGTTGAGGTCCGACGTGGCGAACCGGCCACCGTCGAGCTGAACCATGGGGCGCAGCTCCGGCGGGATCACCGGAACAGCGTCGAGCACCATGCCCAACGGCGAATTGCTGTTGGACTGGAACGCCGCGACGACCTTCAGCCGCTTGAGGGCACGAAGCTTCTTCTGGCCCTTGCCGCTACGGATGACCTCGCGCAGCTCCTCGGCCTCGGCGTCGATGTCGAAGGTCTCGATGAGCTTCTTGATCGCCTCCGCGCCCATGGCGCCGGTGAAGTACTCGCCGTAGCGGTCGATGAGCTCGCGGTAGAGCACCTCGTCCACGATGAGCTGCTTGGGCGCCAGCTTGGTGAAGGTGGTCCAGATCTCGTCGAGCCGGTCCAGCTCACGCTGGGCCCGATCGCGAAGCTGACGCATCTCGCGCTCGCCGCCGTCGCGCACCTTGCGCTTGACGTCGGACTTGGCGCCCTCGTCCTCGAGCTCCTTCATGTCGGCTTCGAGCTTCTGCGCCCGGGCCTCCAGGTCGGCGTCGCGCTGATCCTCGACGGCCTTCTTCTCGACGACCATCTCGGCCTCGAGCGTGGACAGCTCGTTGTGACGCATCTCGTCGTCGACGGCCGTGATGACGTACGCCGCGAAGTAGATGATCTTCTCGAGATCCTTGGGCGCCAGGTCGAGCAGGTAGCCCAGACGTGACGGCACACCCTTGAAGTACCAGATGTGCGTGACGGGTGCGGCCAGCTCGATGTGGCCCATCCGCTCACGACGCACCTTGGCGCGAGTGACCTCGACGCCGCAGCGCTCGCAGATGATGCCCTTGAAGCGGACGCGCTTGTACTTGCCGCAGTAGCACTCCCAGTCGCGAGTCGGTCCGAAGATCTTCTCGCAGAACAGGCCGTCCTTCTCTGGCTTGAGCGTGCGGTAGTTGATGGTCTCCGGCTTCTTGACCTCGCCGAAGGACCAGTTACGGATGTCGTCCGCGGTGGCAAGACCGATGCGGAGTTCATCGAAGAAGTTGACGTCTAGCACGTAACTCCCTTTCCCCTTTCGGGATTTGTAGCCAATAACACTTAGTGCCCGCGGCGGTGCCGCGAATCAGGCTAGATCTTCGACGGACGCGGACTCGTTGCGGGACAGGTTGATTCCGAGGTTGGCAGCAGCGCGCTCCAGATCCTCGTCGTCACCGTCACGCATCTCGATCGCGGCACCGTCAGAAGACAACACCTCGACGTTGAGGCACAGCGACTGCAGTTCTTTGAGAAGCACCTTGAACGACTCGGGAATGCCCGGCTCGGGGATGTTCTCGCCCTTGACGATCGCCTCGTAGACCTTGACGCGGCCGACGGTGTCGTCGGACTTGATCGTCAAGAGCTCCTGCAGCGTGTACGCCGCGCCGTAGGCCTGCATGGCCCAGCACTCCATCTCGCCGAACCGCTGACCACCGAACTGCGCCTTACCGCCCAGCGGCTGCTGGGTGATCATCGAGTACGGACCGGTGGAGCGGGCGTGGATCTTGTCGTCCACCAAGTGGTGCAGCTTCAGGATGTACATGTAGCCGACCGTCACCGGGTACGGGAACGGTTCACCACTGCGACCGTCGAACAGCATCGCCTTGCCGTCCTCGTTGACGAGCGTGTCGCCATCGCGGTTGGGCAGCGTCGCCGACAGCAGACCGGACAGCTCCTCTTCCTTGGCACCGTCGAACACCGGCGTGGACACGATGGAGTCAGGCGCGACGTCCAGCATCTCCTCGGGCAGGTTCGCCGCCCAGTCCGGTGAGCCGTCGATCTTCCAGCCGGCCTTGGCGGCCCACCCGAGGTGGGTCTCCAGGATCTGGCCGATGTTCATCCGTCGCGGCACACCGTGCGTGTTCAGGATGATGTCGACGGGGGTGCCGTCGGGCAGGAAGGGCATGTCCTCGGCGGGCAGGATCTTGCCGATGACGCCCTTGTTGCCGTGGCGTCCGGCCAGCTTGTCACCGTCGGAGATCTTGCGCTTCTGCGCGACGTAGACGCGGACCAACTCGTTGACGCCGGCGGGCAGCTCGTCGTCATCCTCGCGCGAGAACACGCGGATGCCGATGACCTTGCCGGACTCGCCGTGCGGCACCTTGAGCGACGTGTCGCGGACCTCGCGCGCCTTCTCACCGAAGATCGCGCGGAGCAGCCGCTCCTCCGGAGTCAGCTCGGTCTCACCCTTCGGGGTGACCTTGCCGACCAGGATGTCGCCGTCGCGGACCTCGGCGCCGATGCGGACGATCCCGCGCTCGTCGAGATCGGCCAGCACCTCATCGGAGACGTTCGGGATGTCCCGGGTGATCTCCTCGGCGCCCAGCTTGGTGTCGCGGGCATCGATCTCGTGCTCCTCGATGTGAATCGAGGTGAGCACGTCCTCTTCGACCAGGCGGTTGGAGAGGATGATCGCGTCTTCGTAGTTGTGGCCTTCCCACGGCATGACTGCCACGAGCAGGTTCTTGCCCAGCGCCATCTCGCCGTTCTCGGTACAGGGACCGTCGGCGATCACCTGGCCGCTCTCCACCCGGTCGCCGGCATCGACGATCGGGCGCTGGTTGGCGCAGGTGCCGTGGTTGGAGCGCGCGAACTTGCGCATCCGGTAGGTGTGCCGGGTGCCGTCGTCGGCCATCACGGTGATGTAGTCGGCGGAGACCTCCTCGATCACGCCTGCCTTGTCGGCAACGATGACGTCACCGGCGTCGATCGCGGCACGCAACTCCATGCCGGTGCCGACCAGCGGTGCCTCGCTACGCACCAGCGGAACCGCCTGGCGCTGCATGTTGGCACCCATCAGGGCGCGGTTGGCGTCGTCGTGCTCGAGGAACGGGATCATGGCCGTCGCGACCGACACCATCTGGCGCGGCGAGACATCCATGTAGTCGACCTCGGTCGCCGCCACGAACTCGACCTCGCCACCCTTACGACGAACGAGGATGCGGTCCTCGACGAACCGGCCCTTGTCGTCGATCGGCGAGTTGGCCTGCGCCACGACGTGGCGGTCCTCCTCGTCGGCGGTCAGGTACTCGATCTTGTCGGTGACCACGCCGTCGACGACCTTGCGGTACGGCGTCTCGATGAAGCCGAACGGGTTCACCCGCGCGTAGATTGCCAGCGAGCCGATCAGACCGATGTTCGGGCCTTCCGGCGTCTCGATCGGGCACATGCGGCCGTAGTGGCTCGAGTGCACGTCGCGAACCTCGAGGCCGGCGCGCTCACGGGACAGACCGCCGGGGCCCAGCGCGGACAGGCGGCGCTTGTGGGTCAGACCCGACAGCGGGTTGTTCTGGTCCATGAACTGGGAGAGCTGGCTGGTGCCGAAGAACTCCTTGATGGCCGCCACGACGGGACGGATGTTGATCAGGGTCTGCGGCGTGATCGCCTCGACGTCCTGAGTCGTCATCCGCTCGCGAACCACGCGCTCCATGCGGGACAGGCCCACCCGGATCTGGTTCTGGATCAGCTCGCCGACGGTACGCAGGCGACGATTGCCGAAGTGGTCGATGTCGTCGACCTCGACCGGCACCTCGGAGCCACCGGGCGCCGTCATCGTCTGGTCACCCTGATGCAGGCGGACCAGGTACTCGATGGTGGCGACGACGTCCTCTTCGGTCAGCGTCGAGCTGGTGATCGGCTGGCCGACGTTGAGGCCCAGCTTCTTGTTGACCTTGTAGCGGCCCACGCGGGCCAGGTCGTAGCGCTTCTCCTTGAAGAACAGGTTCTCCAGCAGGGTCTGCGCGGACTCCTTGGTCGGCGGCTCGCCCGGGCGCAGCTTGCGGTAGATGTCCAGCAGCGCCTCGTCGGTGCCGGCGGTGTTGTCCTTCTCCAGCGTGCCCATCATGATCTCGGAGAAGCCGAACCGCTCCACGATCTGCTCGTTGGTCCAGCCCAGCGCCTTGAGCAGCACGGTGACCGGCTGACGGCGCTTGCGGTCGATGCGCACACCGACGGTGTCGCGCTTGTCGACGTCGAACTCGAGCCAGGCACCGCGGCCCGGGATCACCTTGACGCTGTGCAGCGTCTTCTCGGTGGACTTGTCGATGTTCTCGTCGAAGTACACACCCGGCGAGCGGACCAGCTGGCTCACCACGACACGCTCGGTGCCGTTGATGATGAAGGTGCCCTTCTCGGTCATCATCGGGAAATCACCCATGAAGACCGTCTGGCTCTTGATCTCACCGGTGTTGTTGTTGATGAACTCGGCCGTGACGAACAGCGGGGCTGCGTACGTCATGTCCTTGTCTTTGCACTCGTCGACCGGGGCCTTGACTTCGTCAAAGCGCGGGTCGGAGAAAGACAGCGACATGGAGCCCGAGAAGTCCTCGATCGGCGAGAGCTCGGTGAGCACCTCTTCGAGGCCGCCAACCGGATCGACGGCGTCGCCGCGAGCCTTGGCGTTTTCCTTCCAACGCTCCGAGCCGATCAGCCACTCGAAGGAGTCGGTCTGTACGTCAAGTAGCCCCGGAACCTCGAGCGGTTCACGGAGCTTTGCAAAGGAAATTCTGTTTGGTGCTCCTGGTACGGAGTTATTGGTTGCTACTGCTGACTTGGATTGGCGGGACCCTGCCAAGATGCATCCTTCCAGCACCTCATGCGATCTCCGGAGGACCTCAAATCACTTGAGAGCCGCTTCCTTCGTATCGCGTTATCTGCGTCGGTTTGGCTGACTTTCTCAAGCCCAAAAGCCCCCGAACGCAGGACACACGACTAGATCACTGAGCGGACTCAGGCTAGGAGGTGTCAGGTTGCCGGGTTAAGGAGGGCAGGATGCAGCCAGCGCAACGTCCAACAGTACCGCAGGACGGCGTATTCCTCAACCACCGCATGCAAAAGTCGCCGGGCGCTGGCTGGCGTCCTGAACTCTCACATACATGCTGACCAACAGATTGACCTGTCGGAGCCCTTCCGTCAAGAGATAACGCGGTGTTTGGTGTGGAGTTTTACGTTAAATCTCGGTTTGCGCCGCATCGGTACCAGCGTCAGACGGCCACGGAAGCCGTGCAGCTGGCGGCCGCCCCGGTCGTCGCGCGTAGGCAACCCGGCTGGAGAGTGAAGAGGCCGGCGCTGCCCGCCATGAACGGTTCCAAGAAGTTCAGGAGATATGGCCTGCGCAGCGAATTCGGCAGGTCAACCAGGGTGGCCTGGCCTCCCGGCGTGTCGATGGTGCGCGTCTCGCCGCTGTTGAGATAGATGCCCTCGGCGCGGTCGCCGTCGAACATGTCGTTTACCCAACCGACCATCAGCATGCTGGCGGCCGCGACATTTTGCGGCTTGGAGAAGCCCGCCACGAGTTGCTGCGAGAACTGGATGAGCCAATTGCCGCCGCGCATCGAGTCGACGTGGGAACCCCCGACGAGCGTCACGCCGTAGAAGTCGGCGTCGGGTCGCGCCTCGATCAACGCCGCGGTGCCGCTGCCGAACATGTTCCACATGTACTTCGGCGCCGCCAGCTGGTAGATCGGGATGTCGGCGTCGACCTTTCTCAGATCGTTGGCCATTTGGCCGTTCATACCGACCCCGTCGAGCAGCACCACGCCGGCGAGCCGATCTTCGCTTCCGTTTTCGGTCATGTATCCGGCGATTCCGGAGACCGCGGCGCCGCCGGCTGAGTGGCCCATCAACACCACCCGGTCCGGAATCGGCCCGGCGTAACCGGCCGCCGCCGCGCTCTCGGCGAGGGCCGTGTTGCCGTCTGCGAACAGGCCTGCCATCGCCTGGTGCATCGGCGCCCCGCCGAGCCAGCACTGGTCGTATTTCAGGAAGTTCGAGGTGATCGACGGGGCGACGACGATGCTGTTGGTCTGCTCGGCCAGCGTCGCGGCGGTGTAGCTGTACCAGGGACCGGCGGCCAGGAATCCGTGCTGCAGGTAGATGAGCCGAGTCCGGCTCCTCCCCGTCGGCGTGTTGGGGGATGTACCAGTCGGCGGGCACGCTCTCCCCGGACCCCGGTGCGCAACCGCAGTCGAGCCGTAGCCGCGAGCTGGACACCGTCACCGTGCTGCCGGGCGGAAGCATCGGAGGCCCGCCGAACAGCTGGATGACGAAGCCGTACAGGCCGAAGACGATCGTCCCGATCACGTCGAGCAGGATGTTCAGCGGGGTCGGTGTGACCGTGGCGGTGACCGGCACGGTTGCGGGCGCCATGAGCGACTGTGCCGCGAATCCGGTGGCTTCGGCCTGCCCTGCGCCTTCCTCGAACGCGGCCACCAAAGGAACCACCCCGAGGTCCTCGCCGGGTTCGGGCTCGGTATCGACGAACACGGCGGCGGTCTTCTCGCCATCCTCGGCCTGGATCTTCGCCGCGGGCCCGAGATCGTCGACGGCGGTCGGATCGAATCGCAGCGTCTGCGAATCGTCGGGTTGGATGGCGTTTGAGCCCGAACCGGTGCCGGTTCCGTCGGCCGGGTCGATGAGTTCGATCGCTTCGTCGTTGGTGTCGACGGCGTTCACGCCGGTCACGTCCTCGTCGACCGCGTCCTCGTTCGTCGCCTCTTCGTCGATCGCGCTTTCCCCGGGTGCGTCCCCGTCCTTTTCGTCCCCGTCTTTGGCGTCCTCGTCCTTCTTGTCGCTGTCTTTGGCGTCCTCGTCCTTCTTGTCGCTGTCTTTGGCGTCCTCGTCCTTCTTGTCGCTGTCTTTGGCGCCACCCGCGGGGTTGTTGTCGCCCTGCTTGCTCCCCGCGGCGTCCTTCGGGCCTTTAGATGACGTCTGCCCGGCCGCTGACTCGTTCTTGCTACCGGCGTTATCCGACGATTCCGACGTTTTGCCGCCATCGCCGTCCGAGGACGCGCCGTCGGTCGCGGCCGCGACACCGGCCCCGGCCACCACCGCCGCCGAGACACCCGCGGTGATGACACCCGTGCCCACCCACACCAAGAACCGGTCGACCATCAGAACTCCTGTTCGCTGAACGCGAGAAAGATAACGTGCATTGTCAGCTCGTGAGGGCGATTGCACGATTCCGTCGGATCTGAGCATCCGCTCGAAAACCGCCTATCACTTCGGATTCGACGCTACGGCATGGCCCGCTCGACGCGGATCGGCACTGCGGTCAACCGCGCCATACCGGCCAGCCGCTCGATGTCTTCAGGGTTGCTGGACATCAGCGTGTTGACGTTCGCGCCGCCGGCGCGGTTGGCCAGACGCCAGCCGGCCGTGCCTTTGTGGCCCCAGCCATGCGGAACGGCCACCACCCCGGCGACGATGTCCAAGGTGGCGATGACGGGCACTTCGATCTCGCCGTGCTCCGACGCGATGCGCACGTTATCGCCGTCGACGATGTTGGCCGCGGCGGCATCGTCGACATGCATGCGGGCACTCTGGGAGCGTTCGCCGCGCATCAGCAGTGGCGCGTTGTGCATCCAGGAGTTCTCGGATCTGGCCTCGCGCATGCCGATCAGCCGCATCGGATACCCATCGGGCGCTTCGCGGCGCGACAGCTTGGCGATTTCGGCGGCGATGTCGTCGTGCCGCAGCCTGTACCCTTGCGCCGCGGTAGACGACGATGTCTTTCAGCACGCCCTCGCGCAGGTAAGGCGCCAGCACGACACCGTGCGGATGTTCGGCGGTCAGGCGAGCGAACGACAGTCCGCCGCGACGCAGTCCGAACCGGTCGCCGGCCTCCCCCAACCGTATGACGGCGTCGACGAGGAGCCGCGGGGTCAGCCGAACACCGAATAGCGACAACGTCCTTCGTGCGGCCGCCAGCAGTGCGAACCCAGGTGTTCGCCACCCCAGCCGCGAGGCGAGGTCGTCGATGATCTCCCACTCGGCGCGGGATTGACCCATCGGGGCGATGACGGATTCGGTGGCCTGCCGGAACGGCGTGGGCTGCAGAGTCTGAAACGGCAGCGGGAAGTCGTCGCGCTCGTACATCGACGCCGCAGGCAGTACGTAATCGCAATGCGCGAGCGTCTCGTTTACGTACAGGTCGATGCCGACCATCAACTCGAGGCCATCCAAGGCTGTCTCTAATTCATTGCCATTGGGTACCGACAGCACCGGGTTGCCCGCACTGACGAGCAGCGCCCTGACCTGACCGCGCCCTGCCGTGGTGATCTCCTTGGCCATCACGCCGGCAGGTTCGGATCCGAGCACCGACGGGAAGTCGCCGATACGTGAGCGCCTGCGGGAGTAGATCCTCCGCAGCAGCGCAGCGCCGGCCTTGCCCAGCCAGCGCTCGCCGGGTAGGCCGAAGCGACCGAACATACTGCCGCCGGCCACATCGAGATTGCCGGCCACCAGATTGACGGCGTCGAGCAAATATGTTGTGAGCGTGCCGTTTTCGCCGATGCTGGTTCCGACGCGTCCGTACACCGCGGCACGTTCGGTGCGCACCAGGTCGCGGGCCAGTGCGCGCACAGTCTGCGCGTCGATACCTGTGCGCGACGCCGTAGCCTCTGGGCTGAATGGCCTGGCGAGCTGCTCGAGCCAGACGCCGCCGTCGGCCTGTCGAGCGAGCCGGGACCGCTCGACGAGGCTTTCGCCGAACATCACGTGCAGCAGCGACAGCAGCAGGTAGGCGTCCCCGTCGGGAACGATTCCCAGCCATTCGAACTGTGCTGCGGTTTCCGTCTTGCGCGGATCGACGACCAGTACCCGGCCGCCGCGTTTGACGATGTCGTGCATGCGGTCCTTGATCCGCGGCACGGTGAGCACACTGCCGTGAGACACGACGGGATTGGCCCCGATCACGACGAGCAGGTCAGTGCGAAGGACGTCGGGCACCGGAAGCGCCAAGGGCGAGCCGTACAGAAGCTGGCTGGCCACGAACCGGTTGTTGACGTCCTGGCTGCCCGCGGTGAACACGTGCAGGCCCCGGCGGCGGGAGCCGCCGGTCAGGCCGAGTCCGAATCCGAGCATCATCGTGGTCAGGCTCAGTGTGTGGCTATAGCTGAAGGCGCCGGGATTGCCGAAGTACCAACCGATCGCACCCGACCCGTGCCTGCGATGAATCTCGGTCAGGCGGGCGGCGATGTCGGACATCGCGGTGTCCCAGGAGACCGGTTCGAACCCGCCATCGGCAGTTCGTCGCAGCGGTTCGGTGACCCGGTCGGGATCGTTGACGATTTCGCTGAACGCGACACCCTTCTGGCAGGCGAACCCGGCCGAGAGCGGATGGTCTTTATCGGGGCGCAGCGCGGTCAGGCGGCCATCCTCGACAGTCGCGATCATGCCGCACAGCGGCTCGCAGATCCGGCAGAACGTCGGCTTGTGCTCGCTGGTCAATCCTCCCCCTACCCTCCGGCCGGGGGGACCCTCACTTCGCGCCAGCGCTCATCGACGTTCACACGGCGACTACCTCTCGACAGTCCTGGTCTCGACAGTCGGGCTGTCAACGGTCGGGATGACTCCCGTCGGGGCGTCATCATCACGATGGCGGCTGGGGGCGGTTCCGCCGAACTCACTCGCCTGATACCTGTGGGTGCCATCGAGGTCATCGCGGATGGCCTCCTGCGCAGCCGGCGGCAGCGTATGCAGGATCTCGCGCACCCGGGCCTGGCGACGGCCCACGGCCTGACGTTCCGGCATACCCGGGGTCGCCTGGATCTGCGGGGGCACACCCTCGATCTCCTCGGTGCCGCCGTCGTGGTGACCGGCATCGACCATGGCCTGCTCTTCGGCCATCGTGCCTTCGTCCTTCTCCTCCGACATACCGATCGGACCGATGCGGCGACCGTTGAGGAACTGCTTGACCACCGGCTCCTCACTGGTCAGCAGCACCTCGCGGGGACCGAACATCACCAGATGCTTGCGGAAGAGCATGCCCATGTTGTCCGGCACGGTGCGGGCGATGTTGATGTTGTGCGTCACGATCAGGATGGTGCAGTCGATCTGCGCATTGATGTCGATGAGCAGCTGGGAAAGGTAAGCCGTACGAACCGGGTCCAGACCCGAGTCCGGCTCGTCGCAGAGGATGATCTGCGGGTCGAGCACCAGCGAGCGGGCAAGGCCGGCGCGCTTGCGCATACCGCCGGAGATCTCGCCAGGGAACTTGTTCTCGTCACCGCCCAGACCCACGAGGTCGAGCTTCTCCATGACGATGTTGCGGATTTCGCTTTCCTTCTTCTTGGTGTGCTCACGCAAGGGGAAGGCGGTGTTGTCGTAGAGGCTCATCGAGCCGAAGAGGGCGCCGTCCTGAAACATCACGCCGAACAGCGTGCGGATCTCGTAGAGCTCCTTGGCCGTGCACTCGATGATGTTGGTGCCGTCGACGATGATCTTGCCGCGTTCAGGCCGCAGCAGGCCGATCAGGGACTTGAGGAACACCGACTTACCGGTACCGGACGGGCCGAGCAGAACGCTGACCTCGCCTGCCGGGACCTCCAGCGTGACGTCCTCCCAGATTCGCTGGGGCCCGAAGGACTTGGTGAGTCCCTCAACTTGGATTCCGATGCCCACTTGCGCGATCCTTCCGCCAATGTTCGCAGGCCACACGCCTCCCGCCTGTGGCTTGAGTCACTGTAGCGTACGCGCATCATCGTGGGGCACAGGACCGAAGTTGCATCATGGGGATCCGAATTTGCCAAAACTTAGACGCCAACCACAATTCCGCCCGTAGCTGGTCGCTTCGCCGTTCTCGCCGCACCAGTCGTGCGGCGACGGCGGACCGCCACAGCGGCAGGTAATGCCTAGTCGACAATCCGCCAGTTGTCCTTGCCGACTTCTGAGGCCGTCACCTCGACCGTCTTTTCGACGGAATTCTCGTCGAACGCCGAGCAGGTGAAGCTGTCACCCACGGGCACGATCTTCAGACCCGTACCGCACTTCACCGTGACCGGGAAGCCCATTTGCGATTCGATCTCCGAGCCCAGCAATCGCTCGGTGCGGGGCAGGTCGTAGACGATGTCCAGCGTGCTGAACTTGACGTTTCCTTCGTCGTCCTTGACGGTCACCTCGACCCGGACCTTTTCACCGTCGACGTCCGCGTCGCAGATGAAGGTGTCGCCCGGTTTGGGGTCGGCCTGCGACCTGGGACAGGTCACCGACGGAGCGTTCGGCGAGATCTCCGAATAGGTGTCCTTGAGCTCGTCCGCGATGGATGTTTCGAGCTCGGCGTAATCCGGGCCGCCGGCGGAGAACGAGAAGCTGCACGCCGTCAGGGACAGCACCGGTGCGGCGATGGCGGCAAGCCCGACACGTGGCAGCACGGCAAACATGGATTTCAACATAGCCGTAGCTGACGACTTCGACAGTGGGTACGCACACAACTGTGGGGTCGGTCCGTTACCGGACCGACCCCACAGTGCTGCCCTTGGCTGGTTACTTGACGGTGACCGTCGCGCCTGCGGCCTCGAGCTTGGTCTTGGCCTCCTCGGCAGCCTCCTTGGCGACCTTCTCGAGCAGCGGCTTGGGAGCGCCGTCGACGAGATCCTTGGCCTCCTTGAGGCCCAGGCCGGAGACGATCTCGCGGACGACCTTGATGACGCCGATCTTCTTCTCGCCGGCACCCTCGAGGATGACGTCGAATTCCGACTGCTCCTCGGCGGCCTCGGCAGGAGCGGCACCCGCGGCGGGGCCGGCAGCCGCGACGGCGACCGGGGCGGCGGCGGTGACCTCGAAGGTCTCCTCGAACTTCTTGACGAACTCAGAGAGCTCGAGCAGCGTCAGTTCCTTGAACGCGTCGAGCAGGTCGTCGGTGGACAGCTTGGCCATGATTGGTCCTTCCTGATTTCTTCTTGGTTATCGGTTGTGTGGTTGGGCTACTCGGCCGCGTCGGCCGGTGCCTGGTCTTCGGATGACGCCTCGGCGGGCGCTTCGGCGGGTGCCTCGGCGGCGGGTGCTTCGGCGGGAGCTTCGGCGGCGGGTGCCGCTCCAGGCTCCGATTCCTTCTTCTCTTGCAGTGCAGCGAACAGCCGTGCGGCCTGCGACGCCGGAGCGTTGAACAGTCCTGCGGCTTTGGACAGATTCGCCTTCATCGCCCCGGCCAGCTTGGCCAGCAGCACCTCGCGCGATTCCAGGTCGGCGATCTTCTCGACCTCGGAAACGCTCAGCGGGCGGCCGTCCATGTAGCCGCCCTTGATGATGAGGGCCTTGTTGTCCTTGGCGAACTTCTTGATCGCCTTGGCGGCGTCGACAGCCTCGCCCTTGACGAACGCGATCGCGGTGGGTCCGACGAACAGCTCGTCGAGACCCTCGATGCCCGCCTCCGCCGCGGCACGCTTGACCAGCGTGTTCTTGGCGACCGTGTAGGTAGCGGACTCACCGAGCGAACGGCGCAGGTCCTTGAGGTTGGCAACCGTCAGCCCGCGGTACTCGGTGACGAGCGTCGCCGTCGAGTCCTTGAACTGTTCGGCGATGTCGGCAACCGCGGTGGCCTTTTCAGCCTTGGCCATGCATGCCTCCTCGTAGATGGGGACCGCGGCAGCCGAGAAGGAATCACGTCAGGAAATGACGAACGCCCCGACGCAGACAGGTCGGGGCGCGCACGATAGGGCACTAGCCTCGTCCTCCTGCGTGGGCCGCCGGGCAATCCCGGACCTTCAACCGATTTCTCGGTGACCAACGGTCTTCGGTAGAACGCCGCCAAGAATAGCCGACCACCCGCCGATCAGCCAAAACGCATGCGACTTCGGCGTGCAAAGTCACGCTGAGGGTGACCCATCACGCCGAAATCACCAGGGCAATCTCTCGGCGACGGCCGCCAACGCGGACAGATGGTCGTCGACGGTCTTCAAGCCCTTGCCCATCGTGTTGATCGACACATGGCTGGCACCCACATCGGCCCAGGCCGCCAAACCGGCCGAGACGGTGTCGGGGTCGGCAGCATCGACACTGCCCTCCAGCCCAATCGCCTCGGGGTCGCGGCCCGCGGCGATCGCCGCGTCACTGACGATCGCGCGGGCGTCGTCGAGTTTGGGCCCCGGACCCGTCATCGGGAACCACCCATCGGCGATCCGCCCGATCCGTTCGTAACCCCTGGCCGACGCGGAACCGATCCATACGGGGATCGGTCGCTGCACGGGAAGAGGTGCGATGCCCGCTCCGGTGACGGCGTCGAACGTGCCATCGAACGTGACGCTGCGTTCCGTCCATAACCGTCTCAACAGATCGATCTGTTCCTCCGACCGAGCGCCCCGCGTCTTGAAGTTCTCACCGAGCGCCTCGTATTCGACCGCATTCCAACCGATTCCGACGCCGAGCCGCAACCTGCCTTGCGACAACAGGTCTACTTCGGCGGCTTGCTTGGCGACCAGCGCGGTCTGGCGCTGCGGAAGGATGATGATGCCGGTGACGAACTCGAGAGTCGTGGTGGCCGCCGCGAGGTATCCGAACATCACGAACGGCTCGTGAAACGTGGTGTCGATGTCGTAGGGCCCGTTCCACCCGGCGTGCACGGCGGGATCGGCACCCACCACGTGGTCGTAGGCGAGCAGGTGGGCGTACCCGAGGTCTTCGACTCCTTGTCCATAGGCGCGCACCGCACCTACGTCGCCGCCCAGCTCTGTCTGGGGAAACACCACGCCGATACGCACGCCTCTATGACGCCGACGGCCACAGGTCTATTCCGTGATGCCCGTCGCCAACAGCACCACCATCGCGAGCAGCAGGATCACCCGCAGCCAGTGCAGCCGATCCCAGCGCCGAGCCATATCCCGGTCAGCGACGTCGGTCCAGCGGCCGATGCGGTTGTTGATGGGCACCATCAACGTCACCGTCATCAGCACCACGACGGCCATCACCGCGGCCGACGCGAAGAGAGGCCAGTTGGTCCACGTCACGACCGTCGCCGCGACGAGTACCACCAACGTCGCGATGTACCAGAACGGCATGACCCGGCCCAACACCCGACTTGCGTAGCTGCGCGCTTGCCGGAACGCGTCGTCAGGCAACCGTCCGAACACCGGATTGGTGAAGGCGCCGACGGCGATCTCGACGCCGACCATTGGACCGGCGATCACCACCGCCAGGATCTCGATGATTTCCCTCATGTCTTTGACCGTGCGCGCTATGCTGCCAAAAAACAAGGTACTGACAAATTTGTCAGCTCAAAGGAGTGCGATGGCGGTATCCAAGAAGGGCGTCAACGAGTGCCCGATCGACACCGCGCTGACGGTCATCGACGGCCGATGGAAAGGCACGATCCTGTGGCGGCTCCAAGACGGCCCGATGCGCACAGCGGAGCTACGCCGCAGCATTCCCGACATCACCGAGAGGATGCTGATCCGCCACCTTCATGAACTGGTCGACGCCGGCATCATCAACCGCCACGATGCCCAGACAGTGCCGCCGTGTGTGCATTACTCGATAGCGGAGTACGGCATGACGCTTGCTCCCATCCTGGAGAGTTTGTGCGACTGGGGTCGAAAGCACATGGCTCGTCAGGCCGAAATCACCAACGCCGCGGCGCCGACCAGTCCGGCGTCGCCGCCGAGTTCGGCGGGCACAACCCGCAGATCGCGGATGAAGTCCAGCCGCGCGTAGGAGTCCAGCGCCGCACGGAGCGGGTCGAACAGCAAGGCACCGGCTTTGGCCACGCCCCCACCGATGACGACGAGGTCGAGGTCGCAGACCGCGCCGACCGAGGCGATCATCGCCGCCACCGCCGTCGCACCCCGCGTGAACGCCCGCAACGCGATCGCGTCACCCGCGGCCGCGGCGTCGGCCAGTTCCTTGGCGTCGGCGTCGGCGGGCGCATCCCAACCCTGCTCCCGGGCCCACTGCGCCATCCGCGGGCCGCCGGCGATCGTCTCGACGCAACCACGACCGCCGCATGAGCAGGGCCCGCCGTCCGGGTCGACGACAACATGGCCGACGTGACCGGCGTTACCGGTGCGACCGTCGTACGGCGCGCCGTCGAGCACCAACCCACCGCCGACGCCGGTGGACACCACCATGCCGAGCAGGAACTCAGCGCCACGGCCTGCGCCGCGCCACCGCTCCCCCATCGCCATGCAGAGCCCGTCGCCACCCAATCGCACGGGCGCGTCGACGATTTCGGTCACTCGGTCGACGATCGGAAAGTGGTGCCACTCGGTGATATTGATCGGACTCACTGTCCCCGAAGGCACGTCGATGGGCCCGGCCGACGCGACACCCACACCGCGCACGGCACCGCCTGCCGCCGACAGCGGCCTCGGTGACCATCGAATCGATCACCGCCCATATCGATTCGGCGTCACCGTCGGGCGTCGGCCGCTTCGCCTGATGCACCAGCGTGCCGTCGTCGTCGACGAGACCCACGGCGATCTTCGTGCCGCCGATGTCGATCGCGAGGGTGGATGCAGCCATCAGTGCCGGTGCGTGTTGTCGGGCTGGCGCGGATCGCCGGGATGCTCATAGCCAGGAGCCAATTCGACGCCGGCGGCGCAACGGGCGTCCAGCCACAGCCGGAACGCGCGACGCCGGGCCGCGGCACGCAGGTGTTCGGCAACGCCTGCGATGTCGGCGAAGCGCAACGGATTCCGCTCCGCATAGGCTGCGACCGCGTCCTCGGTCACATCGACGGTTTCGGTCATGCTCGCGAACAACGCACGCGCCAACGGATCGCTCAGCACCGACGCCGCCACGCTGCCGATCTCGAGCCGCACGGCCATATCCGGCAGCAGGTCATCCTCAGTCGGCGCACCGTCGGCACTCAACCCGCGTGCGGTCGCCTCGGCGGCCACCACGCGTTCGGTGACCAGAAGCTGTGTGAGCCAACGCCTCAGCTGTCGTCCCTCGCTGGTGCCGGGGCGCGGAAGCGACGAGGCCGATCGTGACTCCCGCAGCCGCGCTTCGCGCGCATCGACCTCCTGAACGGGCACGGGCACACCGTCAACCCTCGCCGCGTCGCTCATCGCACCGTCACCCTCACCGCGGGCGAGTACAGCACCCGCCCGGCGCCGGCGACGCGGATCAGCGCCCACCATTCGCCGGGTTCCGCCCATACCGGCGGCGCGACATCGAAACTGAATTCGGACGTGCCGCGAGCCGCCGAGTTCGACACCGGATGTCCCTGGCCCCATCCACTCCCACGTGCCCCACGGGCTGATCAGGTGGGCTTCGACGGCGATGTCCGCGTTTGCATCGGTGGCGACACCGACTGTCAGCTGGGCCTGTTCACCCGCCTTGAGGTCGACTGGCTGCGGGTCGGCGACAAACCGCAGCAGACTGTCGCCCGCCGGTGCGGACACCGATACGACGCACACATCCTCGACCACCTGGCGCCAC
Organism: uncultured Actinomycetota bacterium; assembly: GCA_963843135.1. Taxonomy (GTDB): domain Bacteria; phylum Actinomycetota; class Actinomycetes; order Mycobacteriales; family Mycobacteriaceae; genus Mycobacterium. The sequence continues at coordinate 114,456 of CAWJJA010000002.1, read as the reverse complement.
GAGGGTGGCATCGATACGTGGTGGCCTGTCAGCGCGAGTTCGGCGCGAAGGGGATACAGGCCTGGCTCCACGGCCGCCGGCGCGTTCACCACCACATCGGTGGCCAGGTGCCCACCCGGTGGCAGCATGAACGGGAGCTCGGCGGGGTCTGCGGTCCAGCCTTGCGGACACAACAGCCGCACGTGGCCGTGCAACACCATATCGCTGCAATCGCTGGCCAGCGTTAGCCGCAGCTGCGCTTGAGAATTCGGCTCGACCTCGACATGCTGCGGATGCAGGTATGCCACCGCGGGCAGACCACCGAGCGGTGCGGGTCCACGGTTGTGCAGCCAATACCGTGCATACAACGGTTGGGCCGCCTCGGCGTCCGGCGCCAGCGCAGTGTGATCGGCCTCCAGAACCTTCGGCATGTTCAGCCGCGTCAGCACTGTGGCGATCTCGAAACCGTGCAGAGTCAGGCCGTCCGGTGAAAGATGCTGCACCCGAGGCTGTTCGAGGAGGTCGACGCGGGCGTCCGCCGAGACGCGGTGCAGACCCGCGCGAACCTCCACATGGGTTGCCGCACCGGATGTCTCGACCAGGCGCACCGCGACCCCGTCGGCGGGGTGAACGTGTCGGGCGCTGCCGCCCGCCAGCGGGTTACCCGCAGCCTTCAGCGCGCCGAGCTGCACCGTGCCCGCGGGCTCGATCTCCAACAGCGATCCCCACGGCGGCAAACCACCTGCGGCACTGTCGGCCTCGGTGACAACCTGTGGCGGTCGGGAGAACTCCGCACTGCGGGCCGGGATCGCGGCCTGGCGCCAGTCACCATCACCGGAGACGACCGCGTAGTCGAAGGTGTGGGTCCAGTGCTGCAACTGGAAGTTGGAGCCGTCTGGTGCGGTGCGCCGAGGCGGGTCGATCCAGGTGCCCGAGGGCCAGCCGGTGCATGAACGCATCAGCGAGGTGTGCAGGGTGCCATCGGCGTCGACGGCGAATCCGGGCACTCCACGGTTGAGCACGGCGACCGTGCGCGATTCGAAGGGCTCCAGCCCGGCGGGCGCCTTCTGCTCGATGACGATCTCGAAGTCGGCGAGGTCTTCGACGACGGAGTCCACGGCGGCCTCGATGTCCGATCCGGCGATGACAAGCACCGGCAATGCGCCCACCGGACGAAGATCGGCACCCGGCACCCACTCGTCGGCCAGCGGCGCGCCTGCAGGCACCCAGACTCTCGCGCGGCCGGTCGCTTGAATCTGACGCTCGAGTTCCTCGGTGTAGATCGGGTCGGCTGCGGCTAAAACCGTTGCGGTGAAGGAATTCTGGTCGGGACCGCCGAGGGAGATCCGCGCGTCGGGCAGGTTGGAGTCGACCTCGAGATCGCCGTAGCGAGGATGGTCGGCACCACTGCAGGTCGCGGTGACTCCTGCGCGCACGAGCGCGACCATCAACGAGCGGGCCATCGGCGCCGAAGCCGACTCCGTCGGGGAAACGACCTCGGCCACCGACACCGCACGCACCCCGTCTCCAACCTGCACCCGCACGGCCGACGACAGGCCGAACCAGCCGTACGCCGGGTTGTCCAGCGTCCACGGGTGCGTGGCCGCGTCGACGGCCGACTCCTCACCCTTCTCGTGCAGCAGCCCGAACCCGCGGCCGATCACCGCATCGCCGACCTCGCTGACCGGCAGGGCGCCCGGCACCGGGCACGGCCAGCGAAGCCGCAGCAGGCGGTCCTCGCCCGTGAACTCGTCGACGGTGGTCCGGCATTCCACCCGGGCCACGTCGTGCCACAGCGTCAGAGTCTGTGTGTAGCGGAGCAATTCCCCGATGCGGCCCCGGATGACCAGCCGCTCACCCAGGGGTCCGCGGTAGGCCTGGACCTCTGCCGGCCCTGCTGACGAGCAGACAATCTGCCCGGACGGCAGCAGATGCCACGGACCTTCGCCCGCCTGCGGATGTGCGGGGTATTCGTCGTACACCGCGAGCTCGTTGCCGACCTTCCCGACGGCTATCAACTCGCGATCCGAGCCGGCCTCGATCAGTGAGCTCACCCCGCCACCGCGTTCCGGATCCACCCGAAGGCGGTAGTGCAGGTTGCTGATCTCGTTCCCGTCCAACGGCTTCCAGCTCTGGGCGGTCGCTGCCGGCGCCAGCCGATAGGACTGCCAGCCCAGCGACGGCACGTCACGCGCCAGCCAGCTGACCACATGCCCGTCGTGCTCGACGTGGGCGGGCAGCTCGGCGCCGTCGGAGTCGAGCACTTGAACACCGGGGCCGACGGGTTCGTCGAATCTGGCCGTCACGATGTCACTGCGTTTGTGCGCCAACGCGTTCCAGACGACGACGGGCCCCTCGACAGCACGTGACAGCAGGGTGAGTGCGTTGTCGCGGGCCGTCGTGCCGAGTTCCCACGCGTCGCGCCACCCCGTCAGCAGATCCAGGTAGACCTGATCGGATTCCGAACCGGTGATGGCGTCGTGGTGCGCGCCGTAGACGAGCTGCACCCACGCCTTGGACAAGGCGGCCTGCGGATAGGTAGCACCGCCGAGCAGACCCGCGAACACCGCGAACTTCTCGGCATCGAGCACCGCGTCCTCGGCTGCCCGGTTGGCCTGTTTGGTGTCGATGTAGGACACGTGACAGCCGGTGTAGATCGGATTCATATCGCGCGTCTGCGGGGAGGCAGCGATGCCACGTTCCGTGAGCTCGTCGCGCACCGCCGCGAAGAACTCTTTTGGTAACGCGCACAAGAACTTCGGCCATGTGTAGCGCGCATTCCAGTCGCGGTGAATCTCGGTGACCCACTTGTTCGGCGGCGTGTAATCGGTGCCGACGGGTAGCAGCACATTGCGCGTCAACGCCACCTTCTTCAGTGCCGCGAACAATGCGTACGTCGCCGTCTCGGCCTCATCCAGCGTCGCCGCAGAATCCATCCACCAACCCGCCGCGTAATGGGCGGGCATGTAGTGGGTGAGCAGGCCGCGGCCCGACGGCGCGATCCATTCGAACTCGCTGCTGAACTGCATGCGTTCGGGGTCACCGTCGCCGGCCATCGGACCCCACTGGTGATGCGGGCCGCGCGCCCAAGAGCTGGAGGTCAATCCGGAGTCGGCGGCCATGCCGGGAAACTGAGGGTCGTGCCCGAACGCGTCGAGCTGCCAGGCGGTGGCCGGGTCGGCCCCAAGGATGTCGCGCTGAAAGCCTATGCCGTGCACGAAGTTCCGGATGGTGGTTTCCGGGCTGGTCAGGTTGGTGTTGGGTTCGTTGTAGGTGCCACCCATGATCTCGACACGGCCGTCGGCGATGAATCTGCGCAGGTCGGCGCGGTCCTCGGGATGGGTGTCCCAGAACGGTTTGAGGTAGTCGACTTCGGCCAGCACGAACTTGTATTCGGGTTCACGCCGTGCCGTTTCGAGGTGGGCGCGCACCAGGTCGAACCCGTTGGTCTGGCGGCAGCGGCCCGGCGGGTCCTCGGTCCAGACGCTGGTGTACGCCGCCTGGGTGTTCCACCACACCGGGTCGTAGTGGAAGTGGCTGATCATGTGCATCGTCCAGCCCGGCTCGGCGACGGTGAATGCGAATCCGGTGATGCTGTCTCCCGCGACGACTCGTGCGTCGCGAACCTGGCCCGCGACCGGATGGGTCACCACGACGGGCACCTCGATGCTGCCGTCGCCGGGCTCGGCCCTGGCCCGCCCGGTCAGACCGTCACCTTCGATGCGCACGCTTCCGGTGCCACCGGTGTAGGTGACCAGCACCAACTGCTGCGGCGCCTTCGACGGCCCGGTGAAGAGCTCCGTCGACTCCACGGAGATGACCTGCACGCCAGAACCCTACGGGGTCAGGGCCGCGTTATGTCGACGACGAGCGCGCGGTGATCTGAGATCGGCAACCTGGGCGCGCTGCAACCGTCCACCCGCAGTCCGTCGTCGTCGGTCAGGATGTGGTCGAGTTGGGTCTCTGGCCCGTCGGCCGGGAACGTCGGTGCTTCGCCCAGCGGTCGCAGCCCGCTCAAGCGGCCGACCTTGGTCGGCGCCATATTCAGGTCACCCATCAGCACGTGCGGACCCGGGAACACCCGAAGGTCCCTCATCAGTAGCCGAATCTGCCTGCGATTCCACCCGGGCACGAACGACAGATGGGTGTTGGCGACGGTCAGCGGCCCGACCGGGGTGTCCAGCCGCGCGACCACGGCCGCCCTGGGTTCCTCGTTCACGAGCAGCACGCGGTTCGGACCTCGCAGGTACATCGGGAACCGCATGGGGATCCGGGGCAGCCGCACCACCTGCCAGTCCTCGGCCGGATATCGCGACAGCAAGGCGATGCCGTAGGCGGCCGTGCCCGGCTGTTCGCGACCTGTCGCAGCCATCCACGTCGCGCCGGGCGTGCCGGAGATCGCGGCGACGAATCGATGGCTCGCGGCGTCCATGGCGGCAGCGGCGACCGCGGTCAGATCGGCCATTCCCGAGCGGGGTTGGTCGAGGTCGACCTCCTGCAGCGCGAGGATGTCGGGATTGAGTTGTCGGATCGACTCGACGAGCCGGTCCCGCTGAACAACGCCGTCATGGACGCTGCGTCCGTGCAGGATGTTGAAGGTGGCCATCCGCATGGGTACTCCATACCCGAAAACGCCCTCGGCCGATCAGGAGACACGTGCCTGCACGAAACGGTGATCTGCGCGACGCACTCAAAGGTGCGGCGTCGGCCCTGCGCGCGCATGGCCCGGATTTCGCGCTGGCCGGCAGCTACGCGCTGTGGGTGTTCGGCGGTCCCGAACCCGTACACGACGTGGACTTCGTCGTCGCTGAGCCGGACACGGAGAAGGCGGCGGCCACGCTGAAGGACGCGGGGTTCAACATCGAGCGGACGCCTGAGGACTGGCTGTTCAAGGCATGTGTCGGCGACGACTTCGTCATCGACGTGCTGCACAGGCTCAACGGAGTGCCGGTCAAGGCGGATGCGATTCTGGCCGCCGAAGAGTTCGACGTGCTCGCGGTCAGGATGCGGGTCATGGCGCCGACGCCCGTGCTGATCGAACAACTCAACGCACTCAACGAGCACCACTGCGATTTCGCGTCGTTGGTGCCCGGCGTCCGCGCGGTCCGTGAACAACTCGACTGGGACCATCTACGGACAGCGACCAAGGACAACGATTTCGCGGCGGCATTCCTGTTCCTCGCCGCCCGCCTCGGCCTCACTGCGTGAGGTTCCCATGCGCTTCGGCCCGGACATCGGGGAGTTCGCCACGTTGACCGAGGCATCGTCAACCGGCGATCGGGCGGTGAACGTCGAACTGAGCCAGATCGGCCGCTGCGCGCCCGGCATTCCAGCCCGCTCCGTTGGACACCGATACCCGGCGATGCACGATGCCCGGGAAGAGTCGATCCGTGAGCTCATCGGTCGCCTGATTGCCGGCCGCGAGCACTGGGAGTAGTCGACCGTCCTCGACCTGGGCCGTGACGCTGGCGTTCGTCGCGTCGAGCCGCTCGCCGATTCGAGTGGCGTATGCGATGAGGAACGACTGGCGAAACGATCTCGTCCGGGTGTAGCCGCCGCTGGTCTGGCGGCCCGCCGCCAACATCGCCCGGTTGGCTTGCACCAGTAGGGAAGTGGTGAGCAGTTCGACGAGATCGAGGTCGGTTTCGGAGCCGACAACCGTGACGAACCCGAGGTTGGCCGTCCACACCGCCCGACAACGATTCGCAGACGCCACCGCTTGCACCAGGATTGCCTTGGGGCCGGCGTAGGGGCGATCGATCCATATCCGCCGCGCGGCGGCCACCGGTGCCTGGCCGCGGTCGCTGGCAGCGACGGCCTGGTGCAGCGAGTACCTACTCATCAGCTCCTGCGCCTTGGCGGAAAGCGACTCGGCTTCTTCGGGGAATTTTGTGGCCTCGGCTTTGGCCAGCAGCGCGCGCACCCTCCCCAATGCCCTCTGGTCGACCTCACCTGCGGCGGCGAAGGGGTGTCGACATGCGCCCGGCAGAGCCAGCAGCGGTTCGAGGACGGGGAGCCTACCGAGCACCGACAGCACCTGCAGCGCGACGGTGAGCGCATCGCGGCGGGCCAAGCCGTTCACATCGGCCCAGTGCCGCATCAGCGGTGCCGTTGGGTCGGGGCCCGCTACGGCTGAGATGGCCGCGAGGTCGGCGCGCCATCGCGGGTGCAGTGTCGCCACCGGATATCGCTTGGACTCGAGAATGACTGCGGCCGTGAGGTAGTCGACGCCCGACGGTTCGAGCCTGCGGCGGGCGATCTCGTGAAGATCGGACGGCAGCCAGCCCGCCTCCCAGGCCGCGCCGACGGCATCGGCCATCGCGGTGTCGGCCGCCAGATCCAGGTCTCGCGCCGCAGCCGGGAACTCCGCGAGAAGTTCGGCGGCGTGATGTTCTGCGTTGTGCACGGGACACATCGCGGCGCCGCACAAGGCGGAGACGATGAGTTCCTGCAGGACCACTTCATCGGGCGGGGCGTCGAAACTCGAGCGCGCTCGTTCGTTGGCCGCCCTGCGACGCATCTTCTGCTTTGCTGTTCGCTTCGCGCGGCTGCTTCGGCTCATGCCCGCCATATTGGCGAAAGGGTCCGACATTTCGGGTCAGGCCCGCGGCGTGGCGGCCGTCAGTCCAGGAATCGATACTCGACGTCGAGTGAGCGGTAAGTGCGCTCAGCCCTGCGGTCACGGGTGAGCAATGCCCGTTGATTCGCGACGGCGGCGTGTCCAACGAGGGCGTCGTAGACCGAACCCCCGACGATGTCGAGCCGCGCAAGCCGCTCGCGAAGGTCGCGCGTCCCGATGGTGTCGAGCCAACACTCTTCCGGAAACGCCGCGGCCAATACTGACGCCGCCTGACCGGCACTCAGGCGCAGTGGCACCGGTAATCGGGTCAGCACCGAGTACGTCTCGAACACGGCATGCCCCGCGAGCGCGGGATGAAGCTCAACGAGGGCGCGACGACAGACTGGGTGCGCTTCGTGGGTCGGATCGAGAGCGGCGACGGCGACGCTGGTGTCGCAGGCCCAAAGGTCAGCGTTGGATGTCATCGCGGAGGCGACGGATGTCGTCGTCGGTCAACGTCGCGCCCTCGACGTTGCCGAGTAACGGCAGCCCGTCGCGGGTAACGATCGAACGCTGATGTCGGCGGACGGGCTCGATCCGCAGACCGGAGCCGTCTGGAATGAGTTCGAGCTCTGTGTCCGGTGTGATTCCCAATGCAATGCGCAGAGCTTTCGGGATCACCAGCCGCCCCACTCGGTCCACTGTCACGCGCATGGCCCCAAATTACCATCAAATTGGGGCTGTCTACCCAGTGTGATACCAGAATGGCAACCTACTGCCGCCCGGTTGGCCCGTCGGCTCGCGAGGTCGTCACGCGGCAAAGTCGCTGTGCCACCGCGTCGACCGCGCGCGCCACCTCGGGTGGTTCGAGGACCTCGAAGTCGTGGCCGATGGTGGCGAAGTAGACGACCATCCGCTCGGGGTCGTCGGCGCCCGCGGTGACGATGCAGGCGTCGGGGCCGTCGGCTTCGATGCGCGCCGATGCCGGTGAAAAGTGCTGCGCCACGGCCTCTTCGGACGCCTGGTAGCGAACCCGTGCCACATAGCGGTACGGCGAGCTACTGATCGACTGTTGAACGTAGGTCGAGGCGTCCGGCGCATCGCGCTTGACGAACGTGCTGCCGAGCGCGCGGACGTCGGTCATCCGGTCCAACCGCAGACTGCGCCAGTCCTCCTTGTCGCGGTCGTAGGCCAGCAGATACCAGCGCCGCCCGGTCGTCACCAGTTGATACGGCTCCAGGCGCCGCTGTGTGGAGTTGCCGCGAATATCGACGTAGCCGGAGCTCACATGCTCGCGGTCGCGGCAGGCGCGCGCGAGGGTCATCAGGACGTCGGGTTCGACGGCTTCATCCGACGACGGCGAGGTCAGCGTGACGGTGGCGTCGTGCACCGCCGCCACTTGGGCCCGCAGCCGCGACGGCATCACCTGATCGAGCTTGCTCAGCGCGCGAAGCGCGGACTCGCCGACGCCCGCGACCGTGCCGCCGGCCGCGAGCCGAAGGCATACGGCCATTGCCACGGCCTCGTCGGGATCGAGCAGCAGCGGAGGCAGGGCCGCGCCCGCGCCCAGCTGATATCCGCCGCCGTGGCCCTTGCTGGCGTACACCGGATAGCCGAGGTCACGCAGCCTTTCGACGTCGCGGCGGACGCTGCGGGTCGTCACCTCCAGACGCCCGGCGAGCTCCTCGCCGGTCCATACCCGCCGCGACTGCAGCAACCCCAGAAGCTGCAACACCCTGCTGGTCGTTTCCGCCATAGCTTCGACTCTGTCGTGGTTATAGGACCGAATCTGTCCTATATGTGATTCAGGGTAAACGTATGAACATGACGACGACGACCTTCAACAGACAGTTGGTCGAACAGCTCGACTTTCACTGGACTCACGCCCTGCGGCCGCGTTTGGACGGTTTGACCGACGACGAGTACTTCTGGCAGCCGGTACCCGACTGCTGGACCGTCCATCCCGACGGCGGGGTCGACTTCGCCTATCCACCGCCCGAGCCGGCGCCGTTCACGACGATCGCGTGGCGACTCGCACACGTGATCATCGGCGTCTTCGCCATGCGCAACCACAGCCACTTCGGGGGACCAGAAGCCGACTACGAGACCTGGCCCTACGCGACGGACGCGCCGACAGCGCTGCGTCAGCTCGATGAGCAGTACCGAAAATGGATCGACGGAGTGCGCGGGTTGTCCGAAGATGACCTGTGGCGACCGTGCGGGCCTGCCGAAGGGCCGTACGCCGACTATCCGATGGCCGCCCTCGTACTGCACATCAACCGGGAGGTCATCCACCACGGCGCCGAAATCGCCTGTATCCGAGATCTTTACGCTCACACCGCCACGAAGGGAAAGTAGCGATGCCAGGAATGCCCCCGCCCGCAGCCGACGAGCGCCAGACGTTGATCGAGTTCCTGCGGTACAACCAGGACGCGTTCGTCTCGGTGGCCTACGGCCTGACCGATGAGCAGGCGCGATCGGCGCCGTCGGTCAGCTCGCTGTCGATCGGCGGACTGATCAAACACGCCGCCAGTGTCCAGAAGGGCTGGGTCGACCGGGCCTGCGCGGCGCCCGATATGCCGCCGCGCGACGAGCGCCCGATGGAAGAGATCATGGCGGAGTATGCCGACCAGTACGTGATGCGCGACGACGAAACTCTTGCCGATCTGCTCAACGAGCTGGCCGAACAGAATGCCGAAACGTTGCGCGTCTTCGCCGAAGCCGACCTCGACGCACCGGTTCCCGTGCCGCACGAGGTGCCGTGGTTTCCGCAGGACATCGACAGCTGGTCGGTGCGCTGGGTGGCCATGCATCTCATCGAGGAGCTGGCACGCCACGCCGGGCACGCCGACATCATCCGCGAAACCAGCGACGGCGCAACGATGTACGAGCTGATGGCCGCCAACGAGGGATGGCCGGAGACCGACTTCATCAAGCGGTGGAGGCCTCGGCAGGACGCCGCGAACTAGTCTCGAGGAATGCAATCGCGCAGCGGGACGGCGGTCTGCGGGGAAGTCGAGCTCTACTACGAGGATCTCGGCGACATCGCAGCTGCCCCTGTCCTGCTGATCATGGGTGTCGGCGCCCAGCTGCCGATGTGGCCGGACGGCTTTTGCGAGCAGCTCGTCCTGCGGGGCCATCGGGTGATCCGGTACGACCACCGCGACATCGGGCTTTCCACCAAGTTGGCCGGCCACCGGGCGGAGGGCTCGGTATATCGGCGGGTGGCGCGCTATGCCGTCGGACGGACCAGCCCGGTCCCGTACACGCTGGTCGATATGGCCGACGACGCGGCGGCCCTGTTGGACCAGCTGCAGATCGACCGCGCACACGTCGTCGGGGCATCCATGGGCGGGATGATCGCGCAGGTGCTCGCGGGCAATCACCCGGAACGGGTCCGCTCGCTGGGCATCATCATGTCGAGTTCGGGTAAGGCCTTCTCGGCACTGCCGCGGTGGCGGGTGATCAAGCTGGCGCTCGGCGGGCCGGGCAAGGACGCGCCGTGGGAAGAACGGCTGGCTGCCGAAGTACGCAACATCTCGATCATCAACGGGCCGAACTTCCTTCCGCCCGTTGACCAATTGCGCCGACGTGTCGAAGAGCTGCGTGCCCGCAGCGACTATCCGCAGGGCATGCTGCGCCAGTTCGACGCGATATTGGGCACCGGGAGCTTGATTCGCTACACCCGCAGCATCGTCGCGCCGACGGTCGTCATCCACGGCTCGGAGGATCCGATGGTCCGGCCACGCAACGGACGCAACCTCGCACGCATCATCGACGGTGCTCGATATGTGGTCGTCGACGGCATGGGACACGACCTGCCCGAACCGGTTTGGCGCCCCGTCGCCGAAACGTTGGCCGAGAACTTCGCCGACGCGGACCCCTACGGATAATCGGCCATGGCGTCCCAGAAGGCGTCGTCGTCACGACCCACGCTTCGATCGGCTTCATCGCGTAGCGCGGCAGCTCGCGCGTGGATGTAATGCTCGGTTGAGCGTGGCATCTGGCCGGGGCCGTAGACGCCACGCCGCAGCCTGCGGACCCGGCCGCGGCGCATTTCCCAACGCAGGGCATCAGACACCGTCTTGGATGCCCGTCCAGGGATCGAGAAGCCTTGGTAATCCAGCTGTTCGATCAGCTCGAAGATGGACGCCGAACCGTGGATGTTGAGGTTCACCGCAAGCATGTAGCGGAGGTCGATGCCCTGCAGCACTTTTCGCTGCGGGATTCTCGATGTCGTCATGGCACGACCGTGGCAGTCCGCACCGACGGCCCCGCCCGTTGCGGACGGCCGCACCTCGCCGCTTGTGGATGGACGGCCAGCTGGGGACACCCAAGGCGTCTCCGGGACCAGTATGTCGTCCACGGGACCAATATGACTGTGCGCCAACCTATGAGCGACGTTGTCGCTCAACTACTACCGCCGCCACCAATGTGACCGACTTTGTCGCGCATAGCTTGGCAACACGCCATATATACCCGGGACCGAGGCCTCGAACCGACCTAACTCACTCCAGTTCGGCGAGGGCTCTGCGCGCGGCTTCCAATTCGGCTTCCAGGGCAGCGACCTTGGCGGCCTGCTGGGTGCGTGCCTCTTCGATCAGCTCGTCGATCGGGGCGGAGAGGTCCTCGTGCAGTTCCTTCGCTGCGCGGGAGACGGCGGCGGCCGCGACGGCAAGATTCCGCGCTCGGTAGGTGGTGCCTTGCTTCAGTTCGGCCCGCCATTCGCCGTCGGCCGTACCGGTCACCGTCAGGGTCAGCTCGAGCGTCTTGGGCTTCTTGCCCGCCGGCTTCTTGGCCGCAGGCTTCTTGGGTTTCTCATCGACAGCATCTTCTGCGACGGGCGGGGCCACCGTGTCCGGCGTGTCGTAATAGGTGGACCGCGGTTCTGATGTCAGGGTATCTAGGGTCATCACGCCATTAGAACACATGTTCGATACGCCATGTCAACACTCCGCCCGCTATCGCGAAAAGTGCACTTACAGTTGCGATTTAGCGCATGGCCGGGCGCGCTACTGCAGCACCGTTTGCACCGCGTAGTCGACTACCGCGTCCAAATCGCTACCGAGGTTGCCCGCCAGCCACTGCTGTGCCAGTTCGGCCATCGCGCCCGTGTACAACGCTGCGCCGACTTGTGCGGCGACGGGATCCGATCCTGGGTTCAGCCGCCAGCCTTCGGTCAGCACGCCTTCGCGCAGCAGGTCCTGGGTCGCCGTCCGGCGGGCCGCGAGCACCGGATTGGCCCGCGCGTCGGTGAACAGAATCCGGCCGCGGCGCGGATCGGCCGAACTGAATCCGAGCACCGCGGCGATCCCCGCCCGCGTCCGGTCCCGAAGCGAATCGCCCGCTGCGGTGATCGCCGCCTCCACCTGCGCACCGAGTTGCTCGCTCACTTGGTCGTAGACCGCACCGAGTAGATCGTCGGTATCGGCGAAACTCTCGTAGAAGTAGCGGGTGTTGAGCCCACACTCGCGACAGACCGACCGCACGGCCACGGCGGCCTCACCGCCCTCACCGAACAGGCTGAACGCGGCGTCGATCAGCTGCGCACGCCGTTCGGCGCGCCGGTCGGTCAGCGGCACGCCGGCCCATCGGGTCGGACTGGACATCACCACAGGGTAAGCCGAGTCGGCCAACTCTGGTCACATCCGTGTCCAAATAGTATTCTGGCTACAGCTGTAACCAGACCCGCGAAGGGAGCCGCCGTGTACCTGCCACACCAGATGGTCGGGCAGTTCGTGAACCAGCGCTTCGACCAGGACGTACGTAAGCACTTTTTCCGAGGCATGGAGTTCGCGGCACCCGTCGCTGATCCTGGTTGGTTCGGGCCTGGCAGCGCCGTCTGGCACGTGCACTCACACATGCACGCGCTGATCTTCGGCTTGCAGTGCGCGGCGTACCTGGAGCGGTTGGACCCGTCGATCTACTGGATGGGCATGCATCACTCGCGCCTGGTCAAACGCGACCAAGAAACTGGGGTCGGCACTCCGCAAATCGACCCCAGGGGCGCCTCCGTGCGACTCGGCCATTCCGTCGCGTTCTTCATCGGAACCGCGTACGGCTCGACCGAGACCGCCGATCGACTCGCCCAGTCGGTTCGCGCGATGCACCACACCATCAAGGGGGTCCGGCCCGACGGGGCGCGCTACGACGCAGACGATCCGGAGTGGCTGCGCTGGAACTACGCGACGGTCGTCTGGGGCCTCGCGACCGCGCATGAGCTGTATCACCCGAATCCACTGCGCGGTAAGAAGCTCGACGAGTACTACGGCGAGTTCGTGCGCGTCGGGCATGCGCTCGGCGGAGCCGACCTCCCCACCACCAAGGCCGACACCCTCGACTGCCTGAAGTCGTACCTGCCCCGGCTCGCCGTCACCCACGGCATGGCGATGTCCACCGGCGCCAACCTCCCCATGCCGCACAACGCGATCGACTGGGCCATCCGCGACACGATGCCGAAATGGGCCAAGGAACTGATCTCGCATCGCGACCCCAACATCGTCCAACGCACGGCCAGGCGCGCCGCGGTCTGGAGCATCATCAACGGCCTGCACATCGCGGCGGGCCCGGCGCCGGAGTTCCGGCAGGCCCAGGCCAGGGTGAAGTCCGGCACCACGGTAAAGCACACCGTGCCGACCTACGTGCTCGGCGACGACCCCGTGCGCTCACGCAAAGAGGTGGAGCTCAGCTTCAACTGAGTCCCCGAGCGCACGGTTGTTTGCGGTGGTACTCGACGTTTGCGTACAACAAGCGTGCAGTCGGCCCGAGTGGCCACTGTGACCCGATCCACACGTTTTCGCGGCTCATCGCCGATTTTGAGACACTGGTCCCTATGAGTACGACTAAACCCCGCGAGATGGCCAAGCTGGACCGGGTTCCGCTGCCGGTCGAGGCCGCTCGCATCGGCGCGACGGGTTGGCAGATAACCCGCACCGGCGCGCGAGTCGTCACCAAGCTCGCCGGTAAGGGATCGTTGCAGCAGAAGATCATCAAGCAGATCCCGCAGACATTCGCCGATCTCGGACCCACCTATGTCAAATTCGGCCAGATCATCGCGTCGAGCCCCGGCGCGTTCGGCGAGCAGCTGAGTCGCGAGTTCCGCAGCTTGCTCGACGCCGTACCTCCGGCCGATGGAGACGCGATACACAAGCTGTTCAAAGAGGAGCTCGGCGACGATCCGGCCAACCTGTTCGCCACCTTCGACGAGAAGCCCTTCGCATCGGCCTCGATCGCCCAGGTGCACTATGCGACCCTGCACACCGGCGAAGAGGTCGTCGTCAAGATCCAGCGGCCCGGCATCCGTCGACGTGTCGCCGCCGACCTGCAGATTCTCAAGCGCGGTGCGCGTCTGGTCGAGTTCGCCAAGCTCGGCCAGCGGCTCTCGGCCCAGGACGTCGTCGCGGACTTCGCCGACAACATCGCCGAAGAGCTGGATTTCCGGCTCGAGGCGCAGTCGATGGACGCGTGGGTGTCGCACATGCACGCCTCCCCGCTGGGCGAGAACATCCGGGTACCCGCAGGTCTACTGGGACTTGACCAGCGCGCGGGTGCTCACGATGGAGCGGGTGGCCGGCGTCCGCATCGATGACGCCGCGGCGATCCGCAAGGCCGGATTCGATGGCACCGAACTCGTAAAGGCCCTGCTGTTCAGCGTTTTCGAGGGCGGGCTGCGGCACGGGCTGTTCCACGGCGACCTGCACGCGGGCAATCTGTTCGTCGATCCCGACGGCAAGATCGTGTTCCTCGACTTCGGCATCATGGGCCGCATCGACCCTCGCACACGCTGGCTGCTGCGCGAGCTGGTGTATGCGCTGCTGGTCAAGAAGGACCACGCCGCGGCGGGCAAGATCGTCGTGTTGATGGGCGCGGTCGGCACCATGAAGCCCGAAGCCCAAGCCGCGAAGGATCTGGAGAAGTTCGCGACGCCGCTGACCGTGTCGTCGTTGGGCGATATGAGTTATGCCGAGATCGGTAAACAACTTTCGACGCTGGCCGACGCGTACGACGTCAAGCTGCCGCGCGAGCTGGTGCTGATCGGCAAGCAGTTCCTCTACGTGGAGCGCTACATGAAGCTGCTGGCACCGAAGTGGCAGATGATGACCGACCCGCAGTTGACGGGATACTTCGCCAATTTCATGGTCGAGGTCAGCAGGGAGCACACCGAAGAAGTCGAGGCCTGAGTTGCAGGCGCGCACCGGTATCGCCAAGTCGGGCGATCTCGATATCTACTACGAGGACATGGGCGACCCGAACGACCCGGCGGTGCTACTCATCATGGGGCTCGGCGCGCAGTTGTTGTTGTGGCGCAAGGATTTCTGCGAGAAGCTCATCAATCAGGGGCTTCGCGTCATCCGCTACGACAACCGCGACGTCGGGCTGTCCTCCAAGGTGACCGGACAGCACTCCGGTGCCGCGCTGGCACCGCGGATGGTGCGTTCCTTCCTCGGTCTGCGCAGCCCTGCCGCCTACACGCTCGAAGACGTCGCCGATGACGCCGCCGCGCTACTTGACCACCTGAAGATCGACACGGCCCACGTCGTCGGAGCATCCATGGGCGGCATGGTCGCTCAGGTCTTCGCCGCGCGGCACAGCATACGCACCAGGACGCTGGCCGTGATCTTCTCGAGCAACAACCAGCCGGTGTTGCCGCCGCCAGGACCCAAACAACTGCTGGCAATTCTGCAGCGGCCCAAGGACGCAACCCGCGAAGCGATCATCGCGAACTCGATCCGCGTCAGCAGAATCATCGGCAGTCCCGGCTATCCCGCACCAGAGGACCGGATCCGCGCCGAGGCCGTCGAGGGCTACGACCGCTCGTACTACCCCGCAGGCATGGGCCGTCAATTCGCGGCGATCCTGGGCAGCGGCAGCCTGCTGCACTACGACCGTCAGATCGCCGTGCCGACCGTGGTCATCCACGGCAAAGCCGACAAGCTCATGCGGCCGTTCGGCGGACGAGCGGTCGCACGCGCGATCAAGGGCGCCCGACTGGTGCTCTTCGATGGCATGGGACACGAGTTGCCACGCGAACTTTGGGACGACATCGTAGGCGAGCTCAAGGCCACCTTCGCCGCCGCGTAAGTGCTGTTATGCAGCTGCCCGGTTAGTTAGCTCCAGCAATTCGAGCTAGCATGCGGAGACGAGTGCTTCAGGGCTTTGCGAGCTGTCAAAGGTGATGACGGCGGAGCTGCTGATTCGCCCCCAGAAAGGCACCGAAACGATGGCTGCTGCACGCAACTTAAAACCGCATTTCGAAGACGTCCAGGCGCATTACGACCTGTCCGACGAGTTCTTCCGGCTGTGGCTGGACCCAACCCAGACCTACAGCTGTGCCTATTTCGAGCGCGATGACATGACGCTGGAAGAAGCGCAGCTGGCCAAGATCGACCTGGCCCTGGGCAAGCTTGGCCTGCAGCCCGGCATGACGCTGCTGGACGTCGGTTGCGGCTGGGGTTCGACGATGATGCGAGCGATCGAGCGCTACGACGTCAACGTCATCGGACTGACCTTGAGCGAGAACCAAAAGGCCCATGTGGAAAAGGTTTTCGCGGCATCTGACAGCCCCCGCGACAAGCGGGTTCTGCTGCAGGGCTGGGAGCAGTTCGACGAGCGCGTGGACCGGATCGTGAGCATCGGGGCCTTCGAGCATTTCGGCTTCGACCGCTACGTCGACTTCTTCAGGATGGCCTACACGGCGCTGCCCGACGACGGCGTCATGCTGCTGCACACCATCACCGCCTTGACGCTGCCGCAGATGGCCGAGCGCAAGATTCCGCTGACCTTCGAGGTGGCGCGGTTTGTGAAATTCATCATCACCGAGATCTTCCCCGGCGGGCGGCTGCCGTCGATCGAGAAGGTCGAGGAGTTCGCGACGCCTGCCGGATTCACGCTGACCCGTCGCCAGTCTCTGCAGTTGCACTATGCGCGGACTCTGGACACCTGGGCCGCGGCGCTCGAGTCGCACAGAGACGAGGCGATCGCTGTGCAGTCCGAAGAGGTCTATGACCGCTATATGCACTACCTGACCGGCTGTGCCAGGGGCTTTCGGATGGGCTATATCGACGTCAACCAATTCACACTCGCAAAGTAAGCGTCGAATTAGGGCGGAGACCGGGGCAAACGCTAGGGTGTACGACCAGATCAACACTACGAAGGGCCCACTAGCGCTTATGTCTGACAATTCGACCGGCACGAAGGATATGACTCCTCATTTCGAGGACATCCAGCACCACTACGACCTGTCGGACGACTTCTTCGGCGTGTTCCAGGATCCGACCCGCAAGTACAGCTGTGCCTTCTTCACCCGTCCCGACGTGACGCTGTCCGAGGCCCAGATCGCGAACGTCGACCAGCACCTCGACGCGTTGGACCTGAAGCCGGGCATGACCCTGCTCGAGGTCGGCTGCGGGTGGGGCCTGACGCTGCAGCGGGCGATGGAGAAGTACGACGTCAACGTCATCGGCCTCACGCTGTCGAAGAACCAGAAGGCCTACTGCGACCAGCTACTGGCCAAGCTCGACAGCGAGCGGACGTTCGATGTGCGGCTGGAGGGCTGGGAGCAGTTCCACTCCCCCGTCGACCGGATCGTGTCGATCGAGGCGTTCGAGCACTTCGGCTTCGAGCGCTATGACGACTTCTTCAAGACCTGCTTCGACATCCTGCCGGACGACGGCCGCATGACCATCCAGAGCAGTGTCGGTTACCACCCCTATGACCTGGCCGAGCGCGGCAAGAAGCTGACGTTCGAACTGGCCCGGTTCGTCAAGTTCATCATCACCGAGATCTTCCCGGGCGGGCGCCTGCCGACCACGCAGATGATGGTCGAGCACGGCGAGAAGGCCGGCTTCGTGGTGCCGGAGCCTAAATCTTTGCGCAACCACTACATCAAGACGCTCGGCATCTGGGCCGACCGGCTGGAGCGCGATAAGGAAGCGGCGATCGCGGCCACCGACGAGGAGAACTACCACCGCTATATGCGGTATCTGCTGGGTGCGCAGTACTACTTCATCGACGAATCGATCGACGTCAGCCTCGTCACGTATCTGAAGCCGGGCGCCGCCGCCTAGGCTGCCGCCTGACCGGAATCGTCCGAATCCGAGCTTTCTGCGCCCGCTGCGGGCGCGGCCGGTTCGGTATTCTCGGCGGGGTCGGACTGTTCGGCGCCTGCGGTGCCACCCGTGGTCGGACTCCCGGTCGGCTTGTTGTCCTTCGGCGAGAACTTCAACGACACGCTGCCGCCGTTGGCGTCAACTCGGTTGCCTTTGGGATCGTTGCTCTCTTCGGGGTCCTTGTTGTTGAGCACTCCCACTTTCTCGGCGTCCTCGTTGGCGGGGTTGTCGTCCTCGCCGCCCTTAACCTCGATCGAGTTCTCGTCGATCGGCGCCTCTTCGATCGGGTTCTCCTCGATCGGCGCCTCCTCGATCGGGTTCTCTTCGATCGGCGCCTCCTCGATCGGCGCCTCTTCGGGCAAGGTTCCCTCGGGCTCGATCGTCTCCTCGGGCAGTGTCAGCTCGCCCTCGGTTTCGGTCTGGGCGAGCAACTGGTTCTCTTCGCCTTCGGTGCCGACCTGCTCGGGATCGCCATTGTCCTGCACCATTGACAGCCTTGCGCCGGACAAATCGTCTGCATTGTCCTCGGGCTGGTCTTGTTCAATGCCGAACGACGAAACCACCGGAGCCACCGGAGCCACCGGAGCGGGAATCGGGTCGTCGTGGGCGACAGCGGGATCTCCGTCGTCAACCCGAAATTGGCGAGGAAGTTGTTGATGCCCACGAAGATTGCGGGAATCAGCTTGAGGAAGAGCGTGATCGGGTTGAAGATCGGGATAGAACCCGGTCCCAATGGGCGCGCCGAACGGGATGTTGCGGTTGTAACCGGTCTCTTCGATGATCACGCGCAGCGCGGGCTCGAAGAAGGTCCGCGATCGGCTTGCCGATCAACGGGATGAGGTGCAGTGGCCGCACGAGCGGCAGGATCTTCGGGGTGATCGTGTAGTAGGTGGTATCTCCGTACTGCTGAATGTCGACGATTTGGGGATGGTTCTGAGGGTTGCGCGGTGATGTCCCGCCACTCGTCCACGCGTGTATCCGGCGGGAGTTTCACCGGGATCGATGTCCGCGTTGATCGCCAGGTAGGTGCCGTGGTCGTAATACGAAGCCGAGGATCGAGTTGACCACGGCCAGTGGATTGAGCAGATACGTGGGCCAGTCGGCGATGCCCTCCCACCGGATCGCCCAGTCTTCGGTGGGGATTCCGGTGTTGGTGGGCGTCGGCTGGCCGGTCGTCACATTCAGGATCGGGATGTCGTCCCAGGAAGCCCAATCGCGACAGCAGGCCACCGTTCGGGCGGTTGGGGTTGCCGATGAAGACGAACGAGACCTCATTCCGCGTCCGTGATCTGTTGGAGCAAATCTGCCCATTCGCCGTTGGCGATACTGCGATCTTCGCGATGCTGACGACGCGGGCGCCCTGCGAGTAGCCGGCGATCACGATCTTGCCCTCGAGCCGGGTGTCAGTAGAGCCTGCAGCGCAGTGTCGAGGCTTGTGCACGCCCTTGAGACCGAAACGTCGAACTGTGTCGCACGACAAATTCGGACACCAACCGGGCAACGGTATCGGCCAGAACGACGCGGGATAATTGATGCCCAGCAGGCCGGCTGCCGGGTTACCGGGTCGTTCGGAGCGTCGGCAGTCGTCTTGTACACACGGTGTGTCCTGCATGTAGTAGTCGCGGAAGTTCTGCCATGTAGTCGCCGACGCTGTTCGCGTTCGGCGTACCGGTGCCCGGCACGATCAGCGCCAGGTGGCCGCGAGGCTGACGGCTGCCACTATCGCCGTCACGGCGCTCAGCACCGCGGCGCTGACCAAGCTCAAGAGGAACAGAACGACAACGCGACCGGCCTTACGCATGTGCTAACAATCACATAACGCACCGCGCGGATCCGTGGAATTGAAAATTTGCCCCACCCGCGTGTCGGATGGCGTGTCGGATTTCCGCGGCGCCGTTCGTCGACCTGGTAGAGAGTGGGACACAGGGTTCTGCTCGCATCCGAAAGGTGACGCCATGTACTACTTCGCCCTGTTGCTGGGACCCGAGTCCACCGACGCGCCGGACCCCGAGGCGGCGGCCGCTGAGATGGCGGCGTACGGGGCCTTCCACGCCAAAGCGGCGTCGGCGATTCGCGGCGGCGATGCCCTGAGCCCGTCGGCGACCGGCGTGCGGATCACCGGCGGCCCCGATGCGCCAATCGTGACCGACGGCCCGTTCGCCGAAGGTGCCGAGGTGGCCGGCGGCTACTACGTGCTCGAAGCCGAGAACCTCGATGAGGCGCTGGCCCTGGCCCGCGACATCCCCGCCGCCAAATACGGCGCGGTCGAGGTCTGGCCGATGGTGCACCACATGCCGCCGACCGAACCGCTCACCAACAACTGGATCGCGCTGCTGCTCGAGCCTGCTGACGAGGTGCTGGCACCGGGTACCCCGGAATGGAACGAACTCGCCGCCCAGCATGCGAAGTTCGCCGCGGATGCCGGGAGTTCACGCCAACGGCGGCGCGCCGCTGCATCCGCCGTCGACGGCGACGACGGTGCGCGTGCGCGACGGCAAGGTATTGCTGACCGACGGTCCGTACATCGAGGGCGCCGAGGTGGCCAACGGCTACCACATCCTCAACGTCGCCGACCGCGACGAGGCCGTCAAGATCGCGTCGATGATCCCCGCGTCGACCGTCGAGATCCGCCAACTCATGGGCATTTCTGGCCTGTAGCGGCCGCCGAATGACCAATCTGGACGGCGTCTTTCGGCGCGAATGGGGCCCGGCGGTCGCGGCACTGGCGCGATGGTCCGGTGACCTCACCGTCGCCGAGGACGCCGTCCAGGAGGCGTTCGCTGACGCCCTGCGGACCTGGCCCCGCGACGGCGTACCCGCCAATGCCGGCGGATGGATCGTGACGTCTGCGCGCAACCGCGCCCTTGATCGGCTGCGTCGAGAATCCGCCAGACCCGGAAAGGAACTCGCCGCGGTGCTCGACGACATAACCGCCCGGACCAATCTCCAGGGCGTGCCGCACCGGATTCGTGACGACGAACTGCGGATGATGTTCACCTGTGCGCATCCGGCACTGGACTCGCAGTCGCAGCTGGCCCTGACGCTGCGGCTGATCTCCGGGCTCACGGTCACCGAGATCGCCCGGGCCCTGCTGCAGTCCGAGGCGGCGGTCGGTCAACGAATCACGCGGGCCAAGAGCAAGATTCGGCACGCCAACATTCCGTTGCGGGTGCCGCCGCCCGAGCTGCTTGCCGAGCGCACACCACACGTGCTCGCGTGCATCTATTCCGTCTTCACCGAGGGCTACTGGTCGACGGCCGGGCCGTCGGCCATCCGCGACGAGTTGTGCGACGAGGCGGTCCGCCTCGCAGCCGAGGTGTGCTCGTTGATGCCCGACGCGCGTGACGGGCAGGCGCTGTCGGCGCTGATGCTTCTGCACGACTCCCGGCGGCAGACCCGCGTCGACGCCGACGGTGCGCTCGTGCCGCTCGACGAGCAGGACCGCAGCCGATGGGACCGGGCGCGCATCGCCCGCGGGCTCGATCGCCTTCGGGGTGCTGCCGGTGCGACGGGCCCCTACCTGCCGCAGGCGGTGATCGCGGCGATGCACGCAACGGCCCCGCGATGGGAGGACACCGACTGGGGCACGATCTGCGTCGCATACGACCAGTTGATCGCCATCACCGATTCCCCCGTCGCAAGGGCGAACCGCGCCCTGGCGGTGGGGTTTCGCGACGGATTCGACGCCGGCCTGACAGCGCTGGACGAGGTTGCCGGCGATCCGAGAATGGCCCGGTCGAACATCGTCGCATCGATTCGCGCCGATCTGCTTCGGCGCGCAGGCCGGCACCTGGAGGCGCAGCACTGGTACCTGCAAGCGCTGGACCACGCAGGCTCCAACCCGGCACGACAGTTCCTGCAGAGACGCTTTCAGGAATGCGACGCCGACATCGAACTCGGCGAGTGACTAGGACGGCGCCTCGGTGAAGTTGCGGGTGATCGCCGGGTCGACGGGGATGCCCGGACCGGTCGTCGTCGACACGACAACCTTCTTCAGGTAGCGCCCCTTCGACGACGACGGCTTGGCGCGCAGGATCTCGTCGAGCGCGGCGCCGTAGTTCTCGGCCAGCTTGTTCTCGTCGAACGACGCCTTACCGATCACGAAGTGCACGTTCGCCTGCTTGTCGACGCGGAAGTTGATCTTGCCGCCCTTGATGTCGGAAACGGCCTTGGCGACGTCGGGGGTGACTGTGCCGGTCTTGGGGTTCGGCATCAGACCACGCGGGCCCAGCACGCGGGCGATCTTGCCGACCTTGGCCATCTGGTCCGGCGTCGCGATCGCGGCGTCGAAGTCCAGGAATCCGCCTTGAATCTTCTCGATCAGATCGTCGCTGCCCACCTCGTCGGCGCCCGCGGCCACGGCCGCCTCGGCCTTGTCGCCGACCGCGAACACCACGACGCGCGCGGTCTTACCGGTGCCGTTGGGCAGGTTGACGGTGCCGCGCACCAGCTGGTCGGCCTTACGCGGGTCGACGCCCAGCCGGATGGCGACCTCGACGGTCGCATCCTGCTTCTTCGACGACGTCTCCTTGGCGAGCCGGACGGCCTCGATCGGCGGGTACAGCCGGTCCTTGTCGATCTTCTCCGCGGCTTCGCGATATGCCTTGCTGTTCTTGCTCATTCGTATCTCCTAGTTGATGAGTTGTGGTGCGATGAGCGCTCGCGAAGAGCGTCCATCTAAGCGGGCCGAAGCTGGCCCTCCCACGGGATCGCGATCTATACGACCGTGATCCCCATCGACCGGGCGGTCCCGGCGATGATCTTGGCCGCCGCATCGATGTCGTTGGCGTTCAGGTCTTCCTTCTTGGTCTCGGCGATCTCGCGCACCTGATCCCAGGTCACCTTGGCGACCTTGGTGGTGTGCGGGGTGCCGGAACCCTTCTGCACGCCTGCGGCTTTCAGCAGCAACTTGGCGGCGGGCGGGGTCTTCAGCGCGAACGTGAAGCTGCGGTCCTCGTAGACGGTGATCTCCACGGGGATGACGTTGCCGCGCTGGCTTTCCGTCGCGGCGTTGTACGCCTTGCAGAACTCCATGATGTTGACGCCGTGCTGGCCGAGCGCCGGACCCACGGGCGGTGCGGGGTTGGCCGC
The DNA here is from genome assembly GCA_963843135.1 of uncultured Actinomycetota bacterium. GTDB lineage: Bacteria > Actinomycetota > Actinomycetes > Mycobacteriales > Mycobacteriaceae > Mycobacterium. Next base: position 91,719 of record CAWJJA010000002.1, on the reverse strand, counting down.
TCCGGCCTGAATCTGCAACTTGATCAGCCCAGTGACCTTCTTTTTCGGGGCCATGAGTGTTCGGTTTCCTTTTCTTTCTTACTTGTCTTTAGATCTTGGCGACCTGAGTAAAGGTCAGTTCGACAGGTGTTTCGCGACCGAAGATCGACACCAGCACCTTGAGCTTCTGCTGCTCGGCGTTGACCTCGCTGATCGACGCGGGCAGCGTCGCGAACGGGCCGTCCATCACGGTGACCGACTCGCCGACCTCGAAGTCGATGAGGATCTCCGGACGCTCGATCGAGGCCTCGGAGGACGCGGCGGCCCCGGCGGTGCTCTTGGCCGGCTTCTTGGCCGCGGCGGGCGGCAGCAGGAACTTCACCACGTCGTCGAGGCTCAGCGGTGACGGCCGTGACGTCGCACCGACGAAACCGGTGACGCCGGGGGTGTTGCGCACCGCGCCCCACGACTCGTCGTTGAGTTCCATCCGGACCAGGATGTATCCCGGCAGCACCTTGCGGTTGACCTGCTTGCGCTGGCCGTTCTTGATCTCGGTGACCTCTTCGGTGGGTACCTCGACCTGGAAGATGTAGTCGCCGACATCGAGGTTCTGCACGCGGGTCTCGAGGTTGGCCTTCACCTTGTTCTCGTAGCCGGCGTAGCTGTGGATCACGTACCAGTCGCCGGGACGCAGCCGCAGATCCTTCTTCAGCGCGACCGCCGGGTCCTCGTCCTCGTCTTCGACAGCCGCATCGGCGGCGACATCAGGTTCGGCAGGCGCCTCGGCGGCGACATCGGCTCGGCACGCGCCTCGGCAACCTCGTCGGCGGGCGCCGCGTCCTGGACGGCTTCAGCGGCTGTGCTGTCCTCCAGATGCTCGGCGGCCTCGTCTGCTATCACGGTCGCCGGGTCCGCTGCTTCTGCGAGCGCGTCGGACACAGCCGAAGGCGTATCGCCCTCGAAGGAAGTCACTAGTCAGTCCTCTCTCAATACTTCGTCCCCTACCCTTCGGGCGTGGACCCACGTCAGCCGAACACCCACATGACGAGCTTGCCCACGCCGAGATCGACCCCGCCGATCAGCGCGACCATGAACGCCAGGAAGACCAGCACCACAGTGGTGTAGCTGATCATCTGCTTGCGGTTCGGCCAGATCACCTTGCGCAGCTCGGCGACGACCTGCTTCAGGTAGTTCCACACGAAGGCGATCGGGTTGCGCGAGGGGCCCTCGGCGCCCTTCTTGGCGACCTTCTTCGCCGTGCCCGAGCCGTTCTTGGTCGGGGCGGCCTTGGTGCCGGTTTCCAGGTCGACAGCGCTGCTGACGTCCTCACCGGTCGCCGCGCCCCGCGATCGCTTGCCGCTGGGGCGAGCAGGCCGCGTTACGACCGCACCGCTGCCGTCGTCGGTGTCGTCGGCCCCTGCGGAGCCGTCACGATCACGCTCGTCGCTCACCGCATGCCTTCCTTGTCTGGTCGTCTGGTCTTCTGTGGGACACCATCCAGTGTCCACGCTTGTCGAATATTCAGTTCGAGCAGGGGCGACAGGACTTGAACCTGCAACCTGCGGTTTTGGAGACCGCTGCTCTGCCAGTTGAGCTACGCCCCTTCAGGATGGCACTGCCGGCCGGCAGGGCCACCCGGTTTCCGGGGCTCACACAAACCGCGCGCTCCCCGTTCGGTCGATCTGAAACCGACGGACAGCGCGCTGGACTGGGAAAACCCCGAGTTGCGAGTGTAGCGCGCCACCCGCGGTAGGTACTAATCCGCCTCGTGGCCGTTTGCGCTGACGGCGTCACCCACTGCGGTGCGGATGACCTGCCCACTCTCGGGATCCCACTTGGCCGAGATCGAGTTGTCGCCCTCGTGACCCATCAGCGTCGTGAAGGACTCCATCACGACCTCGCCGTTCTCGTCGGCGCAGACGTTGCGAGTCGTGACGATGTCGGCACCGAAGCGTTCGTTGACCGACTCGACATACATCTTTCCGGTCAGCCGGTCGCCCTCCTTGATCGGCCGGTGGAACTTGAACTTCTGATCCACCTGAACGATCTGCAGGGTCTCCAAGCCGATGTCGACGTGCTGGAAGAAATGCCGCTGGATCATCACCGCCAGGATCGTCATGAACGTCGGAGACGCAATGAGCGCGGTGTGCCCGAGTTCGGCGGCAGCAGTCTCGTCGTGACTGGCGGGGTCATCGGACTTGACCGCGTGGGCGAACTGGCGGATCTGTTCACGTCCCACCACGAAAACGTCCGGATACTCGTGAATCATCCCCCGGATATCGGTCTTCAGCGCCATCGGTTATGCCAGCTTTGCAGTAGCAACCGCGCGGCCGAAGATCTTCTTTCCACCCGATGTGGCCGTCAGCGCGATGGTCACGGACTTGGTCTCGGGCTCAAGAGATTTCACCCGTCCATTGAACACGATTTCGGCGCCCACGCCATCGTTGGGCACGGGCACGACGGCGGTGAATCGCACGTTGAATTCGGTGACGGCCGCCGGGTCGCCGATCCACGAGGTGACGTACCCGCCGCCCAGTCCCATGGTGAGCATTCCGTGCGCGATCGCGGTGTCCAGGCCGACCTGCTTGGCGATCTCGTCGTCCCAGTGGATGGGGTTCAGGTCGCCTGACACGCCGGCGTAGTTCACCAGGTCGCCCCGCGTCAGTGGAATCACCTTCTCGGGAAGCTGGTCGCCCACCTTCACCGAATCGAACTCACGCAGTGCCATCGCTGAAACCCTCTTCTCCGTCTTCGCCAGAACGACCCGCGAGCGTCGTGTATGTCTCCTGGACCACGTCGCCCTTGTCGTCGCTGATGATGTTCTTGGTCACGATGATGTCGGTGCGGTGCGCCTGCCTGACGGAGTCGACGTAGACGTCGCAGTACAGCGTGTCACCGGCGTGGATCGGCTTGCGGAACTTCACCACCTGGTCGACCTGCACGATCTGCATGTCGTTGATGCCGATGTTGGCGCTTTCGAAGAAGGCCGACTGCGCCTGGTAGCCGAACACCGAGATGAAGGTCAACGGCGCGAGAATCGACGCGTGACCGAGTTCGGCGGCGGCGGCGTCGTCGTGGAGGGCGGGGTGCTCGTTTTTCACCGCGATGGCGTACTCACGCAGCTTTTCCCGACCCACGACGTAGTGATCGGGATGACGGTAGTGCATCCCGACGATCTCCTCTGACAACGCCACAGTTTGTCTGTGCGCGCGTTAGCGCGATTCCTTATGCGCTTGATGCTTGCCGCAGTTCGGGCAGAACTTCTTCAGCTCGAGCCGGTCGGGGTCGTTGCGACGGTTCTTCTTGGTGATGTAATTGCGGTGCTTGCACACCTCGCAGGCCAAGGTGATCTTGGGCCGTACGTCTGTACTGGAGGCCACTTCTTCGTCCTTCGTCTAACAGTTGTCGTCCTGTAGCGGTGGGGGGACTCGATCCCCCGACCTCACGATTATGAGTCGTGCGCTCTAACCAGCTGAGCTACACCGCCCCGATAGTCCGGGTCGGCACACCGTCCCGTCCACCGAGCCCCCTAACGGAATCGAACCGTTGACCTTTTCCTTACCATGGAAACGCTCTACCGACTGAGCTAAGGGGGCCTGCACTTCTTCGATGCCCGCCAACCGTGTCGTGGGCCTTAAAGAGGGTACATTCTCGGCGTTTGGCTCGCCAAACCGCTCGTCAGCCAACTGGTGATAGGACCGATGCGTGACTGAACCCAGCGCCCCGCGCGTGGCCGTCTATCTCGATTTCGACAACATCGTGATCTCTCGGTACGACCAGATCCACGGTCGCAATTCGTTTCAGCGCGACCGGACGGCCGGTTTCCACAAGCAACCCGGCCGCCTGACCGAGGCGACGGTCGACGTCGGCGCGATCATCGACTTCGCATCGTCATTCGGCACCTTGGTGCTGACGCGGGCCTATGCCGACTGGTCGGCCGACGTCAACGCCGAATACCAGGGTCAGCTCGTCGGCCGCGCCGTCGACCTGGTCCAGCTCTTTCCCGCGGCGGCATACGCCAAGAACGGCGCCGACATCCGCTTGGCGGTCGACGCGGTCGAAGACATGTTCCGGCTGCCCGACCTCACCCACGTGATCATCGTCGCCGGCGATTCCGACTACATCGCCCTGGCCCAGCGCTGCAAACGGCTCGGCCGCTACGTCGTCGGCATCGGAATCGCGGGGTCGATCAGCAAGTCGCTGACCGCCGCCTGCGACGAGTACGTCACGTACGACGCACTGCCGGGTGTGCCCGTGACCGAGCCGCCGAAGCGCAAGCCCCGTAAGAGCAAGGCGGCCGACGCCGACCCCGAGCCCGACTCCCCCGACCCGCAGGCCACCGCGACCGCGCTGCTGGAGCGGGCGCTGCGGATCGGCCATGGCAAGGACGACGCCGACTGGCTGCACAACTCCGCGGTCAAGGCGCAGATGAAGCGAATGGACCCGTCGTTCTCGGAGAAGTCGCTGGGATTCCGTTCGTTCAGCGACTTCCTGCGCTCCCGCACCGAGGTGGTCGAACTCGACGAGAGCAGCACCACCCGCATGGTGCAACTCAAGGGCGCGGAATGACTCCGCTGTTGGAGCTAGCGGCGAAATCGACACCAGGGTTGTGGATTGCGGGGCACCGCGGATCAACAGCCCTGGTGTCAAACTCGCGCCTAGCAAGCGGCGTCATAGTCTGAAGCCCATGACGGACCGCCTGTACTTCCGCCAATTGCTCTCCGGCAGAGATTTCGCGGCCGGCGACATGATCGCCGAGCAGATGCGCAACTTCGCCTATCTCATCGGCGATCGCGAGACCGGCGACTGCGTCGTGGTCGATCCGGCATATGCGGCGGGCGATCTGCTCGACACGCTGGAGTCCGACGGCATGCACTTGTCGGGTGTGCTGGTCAGCCACCACCATCCCGATCACGTCGGCGGCTCGATGATGGGCTTCGAACTGAAGGGCCTCGCCGAACTCCTGGAGCGCACCAGTGTGCCCGTTCACGTGAACAGCGTTGAGGCGGAATGGGTTTCACGGGTCACCGGGATCGCCCGCAGCGAACTGACCGACCATGAGCACGGCGATGTGGTCAAGGTCGGCGACATCGACATCGAGCTGCTGCACACACCCGGCCACACCCCGGGAAGCCAGTGCTTCCTGCTCGACGGCCGGCTCGTCGCTGGCGACACGCTGTTCCTGGAGGGCTGCGGCCGCACCGATTTTCCCGGCGGCGACGTCGATGAGATGTTCCGCAGCCTGCAGGCGCTGGCACAGCTGTCCGGCGATCCGACCGTCTTTCCGGGCCACTGGTATTCGCTCGAACCCAGCGCCGCGCTTTCGGAGGTCCGGCGCACCAATTACGTATACCGCGCCAGCAATCTGGACCAGTGGCGCATGTTGATGGGCGGCTGAACGGGCGCGACCTGGAAGTATGCCTGAGGCAAAAGTCGTCGAGTTGCGCCTGACCTGCGTTATCCTCCGTCGCTAAGCGCCTGCACGGCGCGCGATTTGGAGGATCCGACTCGATGACCACACCGCCGACGCCCGCTGGCTGGTATCCCGATCCCGACGGCAGTGGTGGTCAACGGTATTGGGACGGGCTCTCGTGGACCGAGCACCGCTATCCCGCGCCCACACCCCCCGCTCCGGCCCCTGCCGAGCCCGTCGCGCCTGTCGAACCCGTCGCACCCGCTCCAGTTGCGAGCGAGGAGCCGACGGCCATCGTGCGACTGCCATCGGCACCGAGCGAAGGGCGCGTCGGCTCCCACCGCAAGCCCGACTCCGAGACTGACGCCGCGCCTGAACCCGCGTCTGCGCCTGAGTCCGTGACCGAGTCGTTCACGCAGAGGACCGAACCGGTGAGTCAGCGATTCGCTCCTGACGTCCCGCCGGCGGAGCCACCGTCGTTCGACCCGCCACCGTTCGACCGTCCACCGGCTCAATCGCAGTCAGGCCAGTTCGCATCGGCGCCGGCTTTCGACAACTACGCGCCCGAGGCGACACCGCCGCGTCGCAACCGCGGCCTGGCCCTCTGGTACGGCATCGCATGCGCGGCCCTGCTGGCGGTGCTGGTGGCCGTTGCCGTCTACGGGTTCGTCATCAAAAAGGATCCGGGAGTAAAGGTCTCGGGATCCGGGACGACGACCGAAGCGTCCCCCACTGAAGACTCCACTGACGACTCCACAGACAGTTCGAGTGAGCCCATCCAGACGCCCACCGAGACACCGACAACAGCGGGGCCGACAACGGTGGACCCGACCGGGGACGCCACCGACGGTCCGATGTCGTTCACCGTCCACGGCATCGAGACCGTATCGACGGTCGCCATGTCGGAAGCGCCGCTCGAGAAGACCGCGGTGGGCGAGTTCGTCGTCGTGCACATGACCGTGGCGAACGTCGGCACTGACCCCGCGACATTCATCGGGATGTTCCAGACGCTGCACGCGGGGGGCGCCACGTACCCGCTCGACGACGAGGCGACCGCCTATCTCGAGGGCACCTACGCCGACCTCCAGCCGGGCCAGTCCGCCGATGTGTCCATCGCGTTCGACGTGCCGCAGGGCACACCGCCCGAGTCGATCGAGCTGCACGCCGATCCGAGTACCCCAGGCGCTGACGTGCCGCTGTCGTAGTCGTCGACTCTCTGCAAACCTCGATTGTTACTTCCGTCTCTGCTTACTCACTCTCCTGGGCTTTTCCAGCAAATGACGCCTGCGCAAATTTCTTCAATTCTGTGGTCGTGACCGGACCGTGATAAAACCGGTTCGTGGAACATGTCGAACTCCGCGCGCTCAGCGTGTCTGACATATCGGCGACCGAGTGGACGGCACTTGCCGCCTGGGTGGCGGTCATGATGCTCATCGCGGCGCTGGTGTACGCGTGGCGGGCATATCAGCGCGCGAGGACGCATGCCGAAGAACTGATGCAGCCGAACGTGGCGATGTACATGGAGCCTGCTGCCAACGACTGGCATCTCATCGAACTCGTGGTGCGGAACTACGGTCAGACTCCGGCCTATGGCATCCGATTCGAGTGGGCTCACGCCCCGACCGTCGGCAAGTACGAGAACGTGTACGAAGAGCGTTACGTCGACATTGTCCCGCTGAACCTCCCGGCGGAGATTCCCTACCTGGCCCCGGGTCAGGAGTGGCGGATCGTGTGGGATTCGGCGCTGGATCGCCGCGAACTCGGTGAAGCCATCGCATCCCGTTTCGACGGCGCCGTCACATACTCCGATCAGCCGACGAACAAGGCGGGCACCAGGCGCGGCGGCAACCAGTTCCGATCGGCGGCCGTATTGGATTGGGCCACACTGCATCCCGTCGAGCGGCTGGAGTTGTTGACCGCTCACGACCTCGCGCGCCAGGAGAAGCAGAAGCTCGAACTGCTGCGCAACCTGCTGACGTACTACCGATACGCGACCAGCGAGAGTCGTGAAGAGGTTCTGCGCAGCGAGATCAACCGGGTGCGCAATGCCGCTGACAAGATGCGCGAGCGCCTGTCCTCCGCCCAAGTCGGCGCGCCCGCAGCGGACATCGTCGCCGCACGCGAGATACCGCGTGCCGCCCCACAGCGGCAAGCACCGCCGCGGGAGGCCCCGTACAGCGCGCCACCGCAGGAGGCTCAGTACAGCGCGCCGCAGCGCGAGATGGGTTTCAACGGGCCACGAGACGTGCCCGAGGAGAACGGTTCGAAATACGACGACGACGACGCCCACACCCAGGTGATCAACGGAGTGCCCCGGCACCGCCGCGATCTCAACTAGCGCCGGTGTCAGCGCTTCCCTTTCGTAACGGTGTTACGTAACATCGGTTTGATACCGCGGCGCGCTCAAAGGAGAGGCTATGACCAGCACGGTTGGCTACGAGCTCAATGATTCAGTCGCGACGATCACCATGGACGACGGCAAGGTCAACGTGCTGGGTCCCGACATGCAGGCCGCGATCAACCAGGCCCTCGACCGCGCCGAGAAGGACGCCGCGAAGGCGGTGGTGATCGCGGGTAACGACCGTGTGTTCAGCGGCGGCTTCGACCTCGCGGTATTCCAGTCCGGCGACGAGAAAGCGGCGCTGAACATGTTGGCCGGCGGCTTCGAGCTGTCGGTGCGATGCCTGACGTTCCCCGCGCCGATGATCATGGCGGCGACGGGTTCGGCGATAGCGATGGGTTCGTTCCTGCTGCTGTCGGGCGACCATCGGGTGGGCCAGCCGAAGACCAAATGCCAGGCGATCGAGGTGGCACTGGGAATGACGATTCCGATCGCCGCGATCGAAATCATGCGGATGCGGTTGACACCCGCGGCCTTCCAGCGTGGCGCCGCACTGGCGTCGATCTACGTCGGCGATGAGACGATCGGCGCGGGCTGGCTGGACGTGATCGTCGAGAAGGGCGACGTGCTCGCCAGCGCCCAGGAGGCCGCCGCCGAGGCGGCAAAGTTGCACACGGGCGCCCACGTGGCGACCAAACTCAAGGCGCGCGAATCGGCGTTGCAGGCAATCCGGGCCGGAATCGACGGATTGGCAACCGAATTCAGCCTCGGCTAGGCCGTCGAAGTGCCCAGGGCCAAGCAACGCACGCCCGAACTCCGCGAGCACGTGCTGGAGGTCGCGATCGAGACGCTGGCCGAGGAGGGCATAGCGGGGTTCACGACGCGACGGGTGGCCGAGCGGGCAGGCACGTCGGTGCCCGCGGTCTACGAATTGTTCCTCGACAAGGCCGGCCTGGTACGGGCGATGTTCTTCGAGGGATTTCGGCTGCTGGGAACCGAGCTGGCCAAGGTGCCGGTGACCGACGATCCGCTGGCCGACCTGGAGCGGCTGGTGCCGGTGTTCCGGCTCTTCTGCCGTGGGTACCCGAAGCTGGCGCAGGTGATGTTCTCGCGGCCGTTCACGGACTTCGAGCCGGGTCCCGATGAGTTGGCGGCGGGGGCATCGGTGCGCGAGGTCTTCATCGGCCGGATACAGCGGTGCGTCGATGCGGGTCTGCTGGTGGGTGACGTCACCGATATCGCGCACGTACTTTTGGCGTTGGCGCAGGGTTTGGCGGTCCAGGAGCTGGGCCGATGGCTGGGTCCGTCGGGGCCGATGGTCGAGCGACGATGGAAGCTGGGCGTCGGGTCGCTGCTGGTGGGCTTCCGGCCCGGCTGACGGCTCGGGCGCTCGCGGGTGAATTTGGGGCAATTGCCCCATGTGGCGGCCCCCGCTGTCGGCAAACGATGACGGCATGACCACCACGACACCCCAAGCGGCCGCGGCCGCGAGCAGGAATCTGCCCCTCCCGGACGGTGACGAGGAACGCGTCGTCGGCTTCGGCGTGATGGGCCTACCGTTCGCAAGCGGGCACTACCTCGCCTTCCGCGACTTCCCCCAGACGACCTTCTCCCCCGCCTATCTGTCGGTGTGGCATCGCACCCCCGACGGCGTGTGGACCTTCTACGCGACCACCCCAGGCCCGCAGAGCTGCTCGCGCTACTTCAGCTCGGCGACGCCCGTCGACCCGGTTGTCTGCGACATCACATCACGCTGGGCCACGCCGTGGTCCCTCGCGATTTCCATTGACGGCGTGCTGGATTGGCGAATCGACATCACGGCAACGCCGGCGACCCGACTCATGAGCACGGTCGGATCGCTCATGCCCGCACGGGTGTCCAGAAGCCGCAGAGCGCTCGCCGCGATCAGCCCCCTAGTCGGACCGCTGCTGGGTATCGGCCGGATCAAGCTGACCGGCAACCTGCCCAACGGTCAGGAGTTCCGGATCGCCCCGAAACGCGTGTGGGCGGTCGCCGACTCGACCGCCGTCGTGCGCGGTGAGGATCTCGGACCCGTCGGGCCTCACCCCGTGCAGGGCAGGCTGGCGGATTTCCAGCTGCCCCAGCGCGGCATCTGCGTGGTCGCACAGGGCCGTTTCGAGGCGTTCGACGCCACCCGGCATCGCGACGGCGCCCGTCTTGCCCTATCCAGCTGACCCGACGGTGACTACGGCGCAGAATCGGCAGATGTCCTCCCGACCGACGCCGCGGGACCTTCCGACACGTGCGGAGGTGCTGGCGGCGCTGTCCGTGGCGATCGACCTGGGACTCGGGCAGCCCGCCGAACACATGCTGAGGTCGGCGTTGATCGCCACGCGGATCGCCGACCGTCTGGGACTGGCTGCATCACAGCGCGATTGCATCTACTACGCGACGCTGATCATGTGGATCGGCTGTCACGCCGACTCCCATGAGTACGCGCGGTGGTTCGGCGACGACATCGCCGTGCGCCGCGGTTCGTATCTCGTCGACTGGTCCGGGCTGCCGTACCAGCGCTTCTTACTCACCAATATCGGCCGCGGTGAGTCGCTGCTGTCCCGGCTGAAGACCGCCGCAACCCTGTATGCCAATGCGCGAGGGCATATTTCGCAGCTCATCCACTCACACTGCACGTCGGCGGCGCTGCTGGCCGAACGGATCGGGCTGTCCGACGATGTGCAGACGGCGTTGCGGTTCACCTTCGAACGCTTCGACGGCGGCGGCCTGCCGACCGGCGCCTCAGGCGAGGCGATCCCGATCGAGATGCGGGTGGCCCAGCTCGCCGACTTGGTCGAGGTGCATCAGCGCGAGTACGGCACCGAGGGCGCCGTCGCGATGGCCCGCGGCCGCCGCGGTGGACAGTTCGATCCGGCGGTGGTCGACGCGTTCGTCGCCGACCCGTCCGGTGTGCTCGCAGTGCCCTCGGCCGGCGACGTGTGGGCGAGTGCACTGCAGCATGCACCGGACCGCACCACTCGCCTGGACGGGCCGTCGCTGGACACGCTGTTGGTGGCACTCGGCGATTTCGTCGATCTCAAATGCCCCTTCACGCTGGGACATTCACGTGCGGTGGCCCAGCTCGCCGCCGATGCCGCTGTCATCGCCGGATTGGATGGCGAAGCGGTGACGTTGACCCGCAGGGCGGCATGCGTGCACGATATCGGCCGCATCGGCGTCTCCAACCAGATCTGGGCCAAGTCATGCAGTTTGACGATGGCGGAGTTCGAGCGGATGCGGCTGCACCCGTACCTGTCCGAGCGCATCCTGTCGCGAGTGCCGGGTCTGAAGGAGGTCGCCGCTGTTGCGGCCAATCATCACGAATGCCTCGACGCCTCAGGGTATCCGCGGGGGCTGGCCGCGCGACAGCTGTCGATGCCCGACCGGTTGCTGGCGTGCGCGGTGAGCTACCAGAGCGCCCTCGAACCGCGACCCTATCGTGAGGCGCTCGGGCCTGCCGGTGCGGCGCGTCGGCTTCGTGAACGCGTCCGCGACGGGGAGCTGGACTCGGTGGCCGCCGACGCCGTGCTGTACGCCTCCGGTCAGGCGGCGGGCAGGCCGAAGGCACGACCACATGGCCTCACCGCACGAGAGGTCGAGGTGCTTCGACTGGTGGCTCAGGGCGTCAGCAACAAGGAGATCGCGGCCAGACTGGTGCTCAGCGAGAAGACGGTGCGCAATCACGTGGAGCGCACGTACGCCAAGATCGGCGTCTCCAACCGGATCGGGGCAAGCATGTATGCCCTCGAGCACGGCCTGGCGTCCTCGCCCGACAGTTGAGGCATCCGCCTCATGCGCCGGCGCATCGCAGGGGCGCACAGTCGAACCATGAACCGATATGTCGCCGTCGTGTACGGAACGCTCTGTTACACCCTGTTTCTCGTCGTATTCCTTTACCTGATCGGCTTTGTCGGCGGATTGGTGCCGCGAAGTGTCGACAATGCCGTCGCCGCCCCGATGGGCTGGGCGGTGCTCATCGATGTCGTACTGGTGACGCTTTTCGCCGTTCAGCACAGCGTCATGGCGCGCCCCGCCTTCAAGAGGTGGTGGACCCGCATCGTGCCGGAACCCATCGAACGGAGCACCTACGTGCTGGCGGCGAGTCTGGTTCTCGTCCTTCTCTATTCGCAGTGGCGCGAGCTAGCCGCCGTTGTGTGGGAGGTGACGTGGCAGCCCGCGCGTCTGGCCGTGTGGACGCTGTTCTGGCTGGGCTGGGTGATCGTGCTGGCGGCGACATTCATGATCAACCACTTCGAACTCTTCGGGCTCAAGCAGGTGTTCTCGGCATGGAAGGCACGGCCATCCGCCGAGACCGGCTTCCGGGCGACGCTGCTCTACCGGGTGGTGCGCCACCCGCTGATGCTGGGTTTCCTCATCGCCTTCTGGGCCGCCCCGACCATGACGGCTGGTCACCTCCTGTTCGCATCGGTGATGACGGCATACATCCTGATCGCCTTGCAGATCGAGGAGCATGACCTGATGGCGGCGCTGGGCATGCGCTATGCCGAATACCGGCGGCGGGTACCGATGCTGATCCCAGGGCTACGCAGGCGGGACACTGACATCATGGTGGGGTGACCGATGTTCGAGGGCGGGTATGGCGCGATGGCAAGCCGCAGGAGGGCTTCGAGTTCTCGTCGATCTCGGACTGCCTCGCCGACGACGACACGCTGGTCTGGTGCGATATCTACGACCCCGACCACGCGATCCTCAAGGATCTGGCGAGCGAACTCGACCTCGACGGCTGGGCGGTGGAGGACGCGATCGCGGACGCAGAGCGCACCAAGGCCGTCGCCTACCGCTCGCACACCTTCTTCACGGTGTACAGCGTGGCGGTCAAGGATCCGCCGCCAGAAGACGACGCCGAGTCGATTCTGGACATCCACCGGATCTCGGGTTTCGTGCTGCCGCGCGGGCTGATCACGGTGCGGTTGTCGCCGCACTTCGACATCGACTCCGTATCGCAGCGCTTCGACGAACTCGGCGGCCAGGAGCATGGCGTGGGGGCGCTGGTGCACGGGCTGTTGGACGTCGTCGTCGACGGTCACTTCGATGCGGTGCAGGTGCTCGACGACGGTATCGAGTCGGTCGAGGACGACCTGTTCGATAACAAAGCTCCAAAAGCCCTACAGCGTAAAACATTCCGGCTGCGCAAAGATCTCGTCGGGCTGCGGCGGGTCATATTGCCGATGCGCGAGGTCGTCAACTCCATCCAGCACCGCAGGCTGGACGCCAAGACCTCCCCCGACCTCGACCCGTTGTATGCCGACCTGTACGACCACGTGCTGCGCGCGTCGGAGTGGACAGAATCGTTGCGGGACATGATCACCACGGTCTTCGAGACCAATCTGTCGCTGCAGGATGCGCGGCTGAACACGGTGATGAAGAAACTCACCAGCTGGGCGGCGATCATCGCGGTGCCGACGGCGATCACCGGCTTCTACGGGCAGAACGTGACCTATCCCGGCATCGACACGTTCGGCGGATTCCTGACCAGCACATCGATCATTGTGCTGCTGGTGCTCGCCCTGTACTGGACGTTCAAGCGGAAAGACTGGTTGTGATCGCTACGCCCGCAGCAGTTGTTCGACGCGCTGGCGGTCCTCGTCGGCGTTGAGCGTCAGAACGCCGACGACCTCACCGTCGGTCTCGTACCAGACCGTGAATCCGTTGTGGTGCTCGACCAGTCGGCAGGTCTCATAGCTGCCCCAGCCGCCGTATTTGAGGACTGAATCGCCGATGGTGCAGGAGAATCCGGGCACCTGATCCCACTCGGCGGAGTAGCCGGCGGCGGTGAGGCCGGCGACCAGTCCCTCGTGGGCGGCGTCGCGCCAGTGTTCGGCGCGAATGCGGCGTCCAGCGGTGACGTTGTGGGCGAGTGCGACATCGCCGGCGGCGTAGACGTTGCGCGCCGAGGCATGCATGTGCTCGTCGACGACGATGCGCCCGTCGCGGGTATCCAATCCGGCTGCTTCGGCAAGCCTGATGTCGGGCCGCACACCCACTGCGGAGATTACGAGGTCGGCCCGGACCGTCGTACCGTCGTCGAACACCACGCATGAGTCGCCGATCGCGGCGGCGGTGGTCTCACCGACGAAGCCGACTCCGTTGTCGGAGAGGATCTTCACCACGCGCTCACCGGCCTCGAGTCCGAAACGTCGTTGCAGGGGAACGGCTTCCGCGGCCACCACCGCGGTTTCCACGCCGCGGGCTGCGAGGCAGGCGGCGGCCTCGCAGCCGATCAGGCCACCACCGATGACGACCGCCGATTGCGCATAGCGGGCGGCCATCTTCAACGCGACCGCGTCGGAGAACGAATGCAGGGTGAGCGCGGCCTCGGCGCCGGGTACGTCCAGCTTGACCGGTGTTGCACCCGACGCCACGACGAGATGCCAGTAGGGATAGCGCTGCCCGCCCGCGGTGACGACTTCCTGGCCGGCGGTGTCGATGTGGTCGACCGTGATGCCGCGGACGAGGTCGACGTTTTCGCGGGCGAACCAGCCGGCACTGTGCAGATCGCGCTTGTCCTCATTCCCGCACAGAAACCCCTTGCTCAGCGGGGGCTTGGCGTAGGGCAACGCAAGGTCGCCGGTGAGGATGCGCACGGGGATGTCGGGGTGCTTGCTGCGGAATGTCTCCGCCGCGCTCACCCCCGCGGGACCGCTCCCGATGGCGATGAATCCTGGTGCCGCCACATTTCCTGGGTACCACGTCGCAGGGCTCGCCACGTGGCATGTCAGGCTTTTGTCATATTTGCTGATCGGTGATTCCCCACACCAGGCAGAAGGTGTGACCGGCCCGGGTCTCGGTACACGCGGAGGGGGTTGCCCTCGGCGGCGTCGCAAACCCGCGCTCTAACCCCCGCAGTTCGGTGTTGCGCTCTTGGAGACCGCGACCCGCGTCGCCGATTCGTTGACGCGGGCCATGCTCAGCTGGCCTGAATTGACCGCCTGCTCAAGCGAATCCAACACGGCGGGCACCTCGTCGGTGGTGATCCACAGCGCGACGTCGGCACCGGCCGCAAGGGCGCGCACCACCGCGTCGGGGACGCTGTAGCGTTCGGTGATCGCGGCCATGCTGGACAGGTCGTCGGTGTACACCAGTCCGGTGAACGGCGGGCCGCCATATCCGCCTGACCGCAGCAGGTCGTAGGCGGGCTTGGACAGGCTGGCCGGGTCGGTGCCCGTCAGCCCTGGTACCTGGAGGTGGCCGAGCATCACCGCGACCGGTCGCTGTGTGGTCAGAGTCCGGTACGGGATCAGGTCGTCGGTCTGCAGCTGGTCGATCGCAGGGGTGCTGACACCGCCGGTGTGCGAATCGCCTGAGCCGTGGCCGTGTCCGGGGAAATGTTTGAGCACCGGCAGGAGTCCGGCGTCGCGCAGCCCGCGTGCGTAGGCGCCGGCATAGGTGGTCACCGTCTCCGGATTCGAGCCGAACGACCGATCGCCGATGACGGTGTCGTCGGGGGCGTCGGTCACGTCGACCACCGGGGCGAAATCGACTGTGATTCCAAGCTCTTTCATCGCCAGGCCACGCTGCAGAGCGATGGTGTACACCTCCTCGGGCGAGCTGCCGGCGGCCAGTGTGCGCGGCGGCGGCTGTGACCCGATGATGCTCGAGAGTCGTTGCACGCGGCCGCCTTCTTCGTCGGTGCTGACCGCCAGCGGCAGCGGGCCCGCGGAAGCGGAGATCTCGCGCAGGGAGCCGTCCTGCAGCATCGACAGGTCGGTCCAGCTTCCGATCATGATGCCGCCGACGTGATGGTCGGATACGACGGCACGGGCGTCGTCGGCGCCGGTCACCCCGACCATCAGCAGCTGCGCGAGCTTGTCGCGGGTGGACATGGCGTTGACCACGGCCTCGGCATCGCCGCATGCCGGCGGAACGGCCGCCGGTGAGCTCGGTGCCGAGGGATTCGCCGAAGCCTCGTTCGAGGGCGGTGTCGAGGTGCCGGACAGCCTTGGCATGACCACCAGCGCGACGGCGGCACCGAGCAGCACGACGGCGAGCACGGCGAACGCAATCGGGATCCACCGCGACGACTGCATCCGCTGCTTGGCGCCGCTCAGGATTTTCGCGACCGGGCTAGACGGCATGGCAACGAAAGTACCCCGCCGTGGATGCTTCGAGGCCCAGCCTCGGCCGTCATATGGGAGCATCTGCCCATGGGTCCGCAGGACGATCCCGAGGAACGAATCAGGCAGCTCGAGCAGTCGGCTGCCGCGTACGGGGCCGTTGAACTGGGCGGGCAGCAGGGCAGCGACGGCACGGGCTACACGCCGACGTCGCCGTTGCCGCCGCCCCCGAACTACGGGACCCCGGCCCCGGCGCCCTACGGGACACCACCGCCGCCCTACGGGAACCCGTACCAGCCGCCGTTCGGCACGCACTACACCCCGATACAGAAGAAGGGTGCTCCCGTCGGGTTGATCGTCGGGCTGCTTGCGGTCGTGTTGATCGTCATCGGCGGCGGGATCGCCGCGTTCGTGTGGAACGTGTCGTCCACGGTCGGGGAAGTGGCCGGCGGCGGCGGGAGGGTCGACCGGCCTGGCGACGCGCCGACATACAGCCCGCCGTCGATCGTCATTCCGAGCATCCCGAAGATCCCCGGCATCCCCGGCGGCGGAACGGATGAGACCGCGACGCCAGGCGGACAGCTGAGCGTCTCGGGTATCGACGAGACCAAGACGGTCGCCTGCAACGAGAGCAAGATCAGCGTCAGCGGTGTCAACAACACCGTCACGCTGACGGGACACTGCCTGAGCGTCACGGTGTCCGGCGTCGAAAACAAGGTCACGATCGACAGCGCGGACACGATCGGCGCATCGGGCTTCGACAACAACATCATCTACCACTCCGGTGATCCGAAGGTCGACGCCAGCGGCTCGAATACCGTCTCGCGGGGCTGAGCGTTTCCAGCGGCTGCTCTCCACGCTGTCCAGAGCAAATGCCGCAGCTGCAAGCGTCATCATTTGATGACGCCCACAACAGAACCTGTCCACAACCTCGACACTTCCTGCGGCCGCTCCGGTCCAGCCGCCATAGGATGAACCGATGGCCACGTTGGAGGACCTGGAGGCACGCGTTGCAGCCTTGGAGGCCTCCCAGGCGGACTACCGAGCGGTGCTGTCGGCGGTCAATGCTCTGGGAGCCAATCAGCGGGAACATTCGTCCCGGTGGACGACGGTCGAGAGACGCCTGGGCGCCGTCGAGTCTGGGCTTGCCGACCTCCGACAGGAGACACGAGCCGGTTTCCGGACGGTCGATGAGCACATCGCCGAACTCAAGGATCTGATCATCGGGCGCAACAATGGCTCATAAGTACCTTTTCAGCGGATAGTGCGCCGCGGAAACAGTTCTCGAGTTGCCAAGCTACGAGCGACTTTGTCGGTGCGAGCGACTTTGTCGCGCATAGGTTGGCAACAAGGCATGTCACCCCCTACAGCTATGGTCGGGTTGTAGGAGAGGACATGACGTGAGTGAGCAAACCTCGACGCCGATATTGACCGGCCAATTCTCCAAGGCGCTCGTGTACGCCGAAATCAAACATCACAACCAGGTCCGCAAGGGCGGCGATATCCCCTACATCGGGCATCTCCTGTCAGTGGCGAGCTTGGTGATCAACGACGGCGGATCCGAAGATCAGGCCATCGCGGCACTGCTGCACGACACCGTCGAAGATCAAGGCGGTCCGCCGACGCTGGATGAGATTCGGAAGAACTTCGGCGACGAGGTTGCGCGCATCGTCGACGAGTGCAGCGACACCGACGAGGTACCGAAACCGCCGTGGCTGCAACGCAAGCAGAACTACATCAACCATCTCGCCGACGTTGGCCAGGACACGTTGTTGGTGTCGGCCGCCGATAAGCTGGACAACGCGCGATCGATGCTGCGGGACTACCACGAACACGGCCCGGCGCTGTGGGAGCGATTCAACCGGAAGAATCCGCAGGACCACCTCTGGTACTACGGCGAACTGCTGGCCGCCTACCGGAGGCGCGGCCTCAACAGCTGGATGGTCGACGAGCTCGGCCGCGTGGTCGACGAGTTGAAACGTCTGGTTGAGGGCGGCGACCGGATAGTCCTGGTCTGACGACTCCTATGGTGGACCCTGATGGCACTGCACCTGCACCGTGCTGAGCGCACCGATCTGCTGGCCGACGGTCTCGGCGTTCTGCTGTCCGAGCCCCTACCCGATCCCTTCGCCGAGGAAGTCGTCATCGTGCCGGCCAAGGGGGTCGAACGGTGGCTGAGTCAGCGGCTGTCGCACGTTCTCGGGCGCGGGCACGGCGCCGATGGGGTGTGCGCAGGCATCTCCTTCCGCAGCCCCTACTCGCTGATCGCCGAAATCAGCGGCACCGACCGCGACGATCCATGGTCACCCGATGCGATGGTCTGGCCGCTGCTGGCCGCAATCGACGACAGCTGCGACCAGACCTGGTGCAAGACCCTGGCCACCCACCTGGGCCACTTCGAATCGGGCGACGAGCGCGAACTACGGCAAGGCCGGCGCTACGCCGTCGCCCGACGGCTCGCCGGCCTCTTCGCGTCCTACGCCCGCCAACGGCCACAACTGCTCATTGACTGGGAAAACGGCGCCGACGGTGACGTCGACGCCGATCTGCTGTGGCAACCCCCGCTGTGGCGGGCGCTGGCCGACCGGATCGACGCCGCAACGCCCCATACCCGACACGCCAAAACCGTTGCCCGGCTGCAGGAGTCCGCCATCGAGCTGCCGGAACGCATCTCCCTGTTCGGCCATACCCGGCTCCCGAGCACCGAGATCGAGTTGCTCGATGCGCTGGCCACCCATCACGATCTTCACCTGTGGCTGCCGCACCCAAGCGACGAGCTGTGGACGTCACTCGCCGACGATCGGGGACCCATCCCCCGCAGCGATGACACCACCCATCGACGCGTCCACCACCCGCTGTTGGCAACGCTTGGTCGCGATCTGCGTGAACTTCAGCGCGCTCTGCCCGCCGACGCGCACACCGACGAATACCTCGGCGGCAACGCCCATTCGGCGACATTGCTCGGCTGGCTGCAATCCGATATCACCGCCAACGCCGTTCGCCCACAAGGCCGCTCGCTCGCGGCCGACGACCGCTCGGTGCAGGTGCACAGCTGCCACGGCCCCGCCCGCCAGATCGACGTCCTGCGCGAAGTGCTGCTCGGCCTGCTCGCCGACGATCAGACCCTCGAACCTCGCGACATCCTCGTCATGTGTCCGGACATCGAGACCTACGCACCGCTGATCGTCGCGGGCTTCGGCCTCGGCGACGTCGTGGACGGTGCACATCCGGCGCATCGACTCAGGGTCAAACTTGCCGATCGCGCTCTGACGCAGACCAATCCGCTGCTCGGTGTGGCGTCGCAACTACTCGCACTTGCCGGCGGACGCGCCACCGCCAGCGAGGTGCTCAACCTCGCCGAGGCCGCCCCGGTCCGTGCCCGCTTCACCTTCAGCGACGACGACCTCGACGCCATCGCCGACTGGGTCCGCGAAGCCAACATCCGGTGGGGTTTCGACCGGGCACACCGCCACCCGTACGGCGTCGACTTCCTGCAGAACACCTGGCGTTTCGGCATCGACCGGGTGCTCGCGGGTGTCGCGATGTCCGACGACTCGCATGCGTGGCTCGACACCACGCTTCCGCTCGACGACGTCGGCAGTAACCGCATCGAACTCGCCGGGCGGCTGGCCGAGTATGTCGAACGACTGCACACCTGTGTCGAATCGCTCTCTGGCACAAGGCCGCTGCGCGACTGGCTCACCGCGCTGTCCGCCGGCATCACCTCGTTGACCGCGGTGCCCGACGCCGATCTGTGGCAGTCCAGCCAGGTCGAGCGCGAGTTCAACGACGTCGTCGCCAAGGCCGGTCCGCACGCCGAAACCCTCATGCGGTTGCCCGACATCAAGGCGCTGCTGGACCGCCATCTCGCCGGTCGGCCGACGCGCGCGAACTTCCGCACCGGCACGCTGACGGTGTGCACGATGGTGCCAATGCGGTCCGTGCCGCACCGGGTGGTCTGCCTGGTCGGCCTCGACGACGGGGTGTTTCCCCGGCTCGGGGTGGTCGACGGTGACGATGCGCTGGCGCGCGATCCGATGACCGGTGAGCGCGACATCCGTTCGGAGGACCGGCAATTGCTGCTCGACGCCATCGGCGCGGCGACCGAGAAGCTGGTCATCACCTACACCGGCGCCAACGAGTATTCGGGGCAGCGCAAGCCGCCTGCGGTGCCTCTCGTCGAGTTGCTCGACACGCTCGACGTCACCACGGCGGAGAAGATCCGCGATCGCATTCTCGTCGAACACCCGTTGCAGCCGTTCGATGTTCGCAACGTGACACCGGGTGCGCTCGGCATGCCGAAGGACCGGCCGTTCACGTTCGACCCGACAGCGCTGACCGCGGCGCAGGTCGCGACGGGTCATCGTGAGCAGCGACCGCGGCTGATCGGTCAGCCGCTGCCGGCGCCGCCGCCCGACGACATCGCCCTCGACGACCTGATCGGCTTCTTCAAGGATCCCGTCAAGGGGTTCTTCCGTGCGCTGGATTACACGCTGCCGTGGGACGTCGAGGCCGTCGAGGACGCGATGCCCGTCGAGATCGACGCCCTGCAGGAGTGGAAGGTCGGCGACCGGATGCTCGACGACATGCTGCGCGGCATGAAACCCGACGATGCGCGCGGGGCGGAATGGCGACGGGGAGCATTGCCACCGGGCAAGCTCGGATGGCGCACCGCGACCGACATCTGTGTGACGGTCGATGCGCTCGCGTCCGCTGCCAAACGTCACCGCACGGAAGAACCGCACGCGTACGACGTCGACATCGAGGTGGGGGCGGGCCTCGGAGCCGCTCCGGCGGCGACATCGGGCCGGCGCGTCACGGGCACCGTGCCGCGGCTGTACGGGGACCGGCTGGTCGCGGTCACGTACTCGAAGTTGGATGGGCGGCACCTACTGGAATCGTGGATTCGCCTGGTGGCGTTGACGGCCCAGTATCCGGGCCGCCAGTGGTCGGCGGTGTGCATCGGACGACCCAAGCGGGCCGGCCGGCCCAGGGAACGGCTGCTCGGTCCGCCGGAATCGGCGGTCGAACTCCTTCGCGATCTCGTCGCGATGTACGACGCGGGGCGCCGCGAGCCGATTCCGCTGCCCCTCAAGACGTCCTATGCCTGGGCGGAGACCGAACACCACCGCGGCGCGCCGATGCGCGAGGCCGGCTGGAAGTGGAAGACCGGCAAGTATCCCGGCGAGGACTCCGAGCCCGCCCACGTCAAGGTCTGGGGCCAGGGGTTCGGACTCGACGATCTGGTCGCCGCCGGGCTGGGAGACTATGCGGCGCGGCTGTGGCTGCCGATGCTGTCGGCCGAGACGGACCCCGACTGATGGACATGGCACCGTTCGACCTGCTGGGCCCGCTGCCGACATCGCGGTCCACGACCGTGCTGGAGGCCAGTGCGGGTACCGGTAAGACGTTCGCGCTCGCGGGCCTGGTGACCCGCTACGTCGCCGAGGGGGTGGCGACGCTCGACCAGATGCTGCTCATCACCTTCGGGCGGGCGGCCAGCCAGGAACTGCGCGAACGGGTGCGAAGCCAGATTCTCGAGGCGCTGCTGGCGTTCGACGACCCCGGTACCGTCGGCGACAACCAGGTGGTCAGGCATCTTCTGGACGGCGATCCCGACGAGTTGGCCGAGCGCAAGAGCAGACTGCGTGACGCCCTGGCCGGCTTCGACGCCGCGACCATCGCCACCACGCACCAGTTCTGTCAGCTGGTGCTGAGATCGCTTGGCGTGGCCGGTGATACCGACGCGGGCGTGCAACTGGTCGAGAGCCTCGACGATGTCGTCGCCGAGATCGTCGATGACCTGTACCTCGCGCACTTCGGCCAGCAGAAGGAGGATCCGCCGCTCACCCGCGAGCAGGCTCTCGGTCTCGCGCGGGAGGTCGTCGGCAACCCACACACCGAGCTGCGTCCGCTGAACCCGCCGCCGGGCTTTGAGCCCGCGGTGCGTGTCGACTTCGCGAAGGCGGTGTGCGCGGAGTTGGAGAATCGGAAGCGAAAGCTCGGCATCCTGCACTACGACGACCTGCTCTCCCGGCTCGCAAATGCCTTGGAGGCCGCCGATTCACCGGCACGTGCCCGTATGCAGCGCCGCTGGTCGATCGTCATGGTCGACGAGTTCCAGGACACCGACCCGGTGCAGTGGCAGGTGATCGATCGCGCGTTTTCCGGCGCCTGCACGGTGATCCTGATCGGCGATCCGAAGCAGGCGATCTACGCGTTCCGCGGCGGCGACATCGTCACGTATCTGCACGCCGCCGACAGCGCCGGCGAGCGCCGGACGCTGGGCACCAACTGGCGCAGCGACGCACCGCTCGTCGAGAGCCTTCAGGCGGTGATGCGCGACGCGCAGCTCGGTGACGCCAGGATCGTCGTGCGGGAGGTGGCAGCCAACCACAAACAACACCGGCTTTCGGGCGCCCCGCACAACGAGCCGTTCAGGCTGCGGGTGGTGTCGCGGGACACGTTGCGCACCAAGCCCGATCGCGTCATCACGATGGACAGGTTGCGCACCCACATCAGCAAGGACCTGGCCGCCGACATCGCGGCGTTGCTGTCGAGCGGCGCCACGTTCTGCGACCGTCCGCTCAAGCCGGGTGACATCGCGGTGATCGTCGAGACGCACCGAGACGGTCGGGTGTGCTTCGATGCGCTGGGGGCTGCGGGCATCCCCGCCGTCTACACCGGCGATTCGGACGTATTCGGCTCTCCGGCGGCCGACGATTGGCTGTGCCTGCTCGAGGCATTCGACCAACCGCACCGTTCCGGGCTGGTGCGTGCTGCGGCGACGACGATGTTCTTCGGTGAGACCACCGAAACCCTTGCCGCCGAGGGCGACACGTTGACCGATCGGATCGCCGACACCCTGCGGGAGTGGGCTGATCACGCGCGTGACCGCGGCGTCGCGGCCGTGTTCGAGGCCGCACAGCTGCGGGGTATGGGCACCCGGGTGCTGTCGTGGATCGACGGCGAACGCGATATGACAGATATGGCGCACCTGACTCAGGTGCTGCACGACACCGCCCACCGCGAGCATTTCAGCCTGCCCGCACTGCGTGACTGGTTGCGGACGCAGCGCGAAGAGCGCAGCGGCGCAACCGAACGCAACCGGCGCCTGGACAGCGATGCGGCGGCGGTACAGATCATGACGGTGTGGGTGAGCAAGGGCCTGCAGTACCCGGTCGTGTATCTGCCGTTCGCGTTCAACCGCAACATCCAGACCCGCGACGTGGTGCTGTTTCACGAGTCCGCACCGGCCGGCGACACCCGCTGCCTGCACATCGGTGGCGAGCAGAGCCCCGACTACTCCGCGGTCCAGCAGTCGGGCCGACGCGAGGCGGCCAGCGATGACGTGCGACTCACCTACGTCGCGCTGACCCGCGCACAGTCCCAGGTGGTCGCGTGGTGGGCGCCGTCGTGGGACGAGCCCAACGGCGGCCTGTCGCGGCTGCTGCGCGGCCGTCAGCCCGGCGATCCGGTGGTGCCCGATCGCTGCGATCCGCCCAAGATCGACGACGCCGACGCGATGGCCGCCCTGCGGGCCTGGGAGACCGCGGGCGGACCGGTCCTCGAGGAATCGGTCATCGCGCCGCTCGCGGACGTCGAATTGCCCTCCACCCCATCGGGTCTCGACGTTCGGCACTTCCATCGCCGGATCGACCCGTCGTGGCGGCGGACGTCGTACTCGGGGCTGATCCGGGCGGCCGAGTCCGAGCTGGGGGTGTCCAGCGAGCCGGAGGTGATCGAGCTCGACGACGAGGTCGGTGAGGTACCGGTCCAGGAAGCCCGCGGGCCGGGCGTCGGATCGGACGTGCCGTCCCCGATGGCCGACCTGCCGACCGGCGCGAAGTTCGGCACGCTGGTGCACGCGGTGCTCGAAACCGCCGACCCGTTCGCCGCCGATCTCGCTGCCGAGCTGGAGTCACAGATCCGGGAGCACATGGTGTGGTGGCCCGTCGACGCGGCACCGGAGGATCTGGCGGCGGCCATGGTGCCGCTGCATGACACCCCGCTGGGCCCGTTGGCGCCCGGCGCGACGCTGCGACAGATCGGACTTCGAGACCGGCTGCAGGAGATGGACTTCGAGTTCCCGTTGGCGGGCGGCGACGTGAGGGGCAAAGCGCCGTCGATCACGTTGGCCGATGTGGGTCGGCTGCTGGCAGCACACCTGGCGCGCCGACGACCCGCTGGTCTCCTATGCCGAGCGGCTGTCCAGCGGCGCATTGGGCGCGCAGTCGTTGAAGGGCTATCTCACGGGATCGTTGGACGTGGTGCTGCGGGTCCCCGGAAGACTGGGCCCCGATACCTCGTGGTCGATTACAAGACGAACTGGCTGGGCGAGCCGGAGCGGGACCTGACGGCCGCGGACTACAGCGGACCGCGGATGGCCGAAGCGATGCTGCACTCGGACTACCCACTGCAGGCGCTGCTGTATTGCGTTGTGTTGCATCGGTTCCTGCGCTGGCGCCAACCCGGCTACTCGCCCGAAACCCATCTGGGTGGGGTGCTCTACCTGTTCGTGCGGGGCATGTGCGGTGCGCAGACGCCGGTCGTCGACGGGCACCCGGCAGGCGTTTTCAGTTGGCGTCCGCCGGCCGCGCTGATCGTGGCGATATCGGACCTGCTCGACGCGGGTGCGGTGGCGGCGTGAGTATCGAAGCGTTCGCGGAGCTGTTCGAGCCGGCGGATGTCCACGTCGCGCGTCGGCTCACCGCGTTGGCCGGCGAACCCGACGAGTCGGTCGCCTTGGCGATCGCGATCGCGGTGCGTGCGCTGCGCGGCGGGTCGGTGTGCGTGGACCTGCGGTCGATCGCCGACCAACTCGAGATGCCCGACCTGCCGTGGCCGTCGCCGGACAACTGGCTACAAGCCGTAAAGGCCAGCCCACTCGTCACGGAGAAGCCCGTCCTTCGACTGCTCGGCGACCTGCTCTACCTGGACCGGTACTGGCTCGAAGAGCAGCAGGTCTGCGATGACGTGCTGACTCTGCTGTCGTCGACACTTCCCGGCAGCGGTGCCCAGTCTTGCGCGGCTGTTCCCCGAAGGCTGGGAGGAGCAGCGGGCCGCAGCGGAAATCGCGCTGACACAGTCGCTTACGGTGCTGACGGGCGGACCGGGCACAGGAAAGACGACGACGGTGGCGCGCCTGCTGGCGCTGTTGGCCGAGCAGGCGGCGCTGTCGGGCCGGCCGCCGCTGCGCATCGCTCTGGCCGCACCGACGGGTAAGGCCGCGGCGAGGCTGCTCGAGGCGGTCCAGTTGGAGGTCGACAAGCTCGACGCCGCCGACCGCGATCGCCTGCCCGAGCTGAGGGCGTCGACGCTGCATCGGCTGTTGCGGTCACGGCCGGACAACTCGTCGCGGTTCCGGCATCACCGCGAGAACCGGCTACCGCATGATGTGATCGTCGTCGACGAGACGTCGATGGTGTCGCTGACGCTGATGGCGCGACTGCTCGAAGCGCTGCGCCCCGACAGTCGGCTGCTGCTCGTCGGCGATCCCGACCAGCTGGCGTCGGTCGAGGCGGGTGCGGTGCTTGCCGATATGGTCGACGGTCTCGGTGAGCGTTCCGACGTCCGCATCGCGGCGTTGAAGACCTCGCACCGATTCGGCGAGTCGATCGGCAAGGTGGCGTCGGCGATCCGCACCGGCGAGGTCGACGAGGTCATTGCGCTGCTGCGCGCCGGTGGTGACCACGTCGAATGGCTCGAAACCGACGACCCCGGCGGGCATCTGCGCAAAGTGGCTCTCCCCCACGCGTTGCGGCTGCGGGAGGCGGCGATCCTCGGCGACGTGAGCGCCGCGCTGTCGACGTTGGACGAGCACCGGCTGTTGTGCGCGCACCGGCGCGGACCGTATGGGGTGCGGTTCTGGAACCATCAGGTGGAGCGATGGCTGACCGACGCGACCGGTGAGCCGCTGTGGACGCAGTGGTACGCCGGGCGGCCTGTCCTGGTGACCGCGAACGACTACGGGCTGGGCCTGTATAACGGCGATACCGGTGTGACCGTGGTGCGCGGGGACGGGTTGCGCGCCGTGGTGGCCGCGGGCGCCGAACCGATCGAGTTCGCGACCGGACGGCTCTCCGCTGTCGACACCATGCACGCGATGACGATCCACAAGTCGCAGGGCAGCCAGGCCGACGAGGTCACCGTGCTGCTGCCGCTCGAGGATTCGCGGCTGTTGACTCGCGAGCTGTTCTACACCGCGGTGACGCGGGCCAAGGAGAAGATCCGCGTCATCGGGACCGAGGCGTCCGTGCGCGCGGCGGTCCAGCGGCGAGCCGTGCGGGCGTCCGGCCTGGCTCGGCGACTTCGCAAAACCTGACGCGGTTTCGGCGTGCTGGGTCACGCTGAGCGTGACCTAGCACGCCGAAATCACAACTAATTGTCGCTGGCGAGCTCGAAAACCGGAATGACGCGGTCGGTGCGCTTCTCGTACTCGCCGAAGCCCGGTGCGCGCTCGACGATGATCTTGTAGATGCGATCGCGCTCCTCCCGCAGTCAGTTCGCGGGCGACGACGGGGCGTTTAGGGTCGCCACCGATCTCCACTTGAACGTGCGGGTTGGCGCGGAGGTTGAACACCCATGCCGGGCTCTCGTCGCGGCCCGCTGCGGAGCCGACGACATAGATCTTGCCGTCGATGTCGAAGTAACCCACGAGGTTGACGCGCTCGGCGCCGCTCTTGGCGCCCGAGGTCGTCAACAGCAGCAGCGGGAAGCCTTCGAACTGCCCCCCGACCTTTCCGCCGTTGCGGCGGAACTCCTCGATGTTGTGCTTGTTGAATTCGCGTTCATCGGCCATTGCGTCGTCGGTCATGGCCCCATCGTGGCACTTTCACCCGTCGG
Organism: uncultured Actinomycetota bacterium; assembly: GCA_963843135.1. Taxonomy (GTDB): domain Bacteria; phylum Actinomycetota; class Actinomycetes; order Mycobacteriales; family Mycobacteriaceae; genus Mycobacterium. Next base: position 65,051 of record CAWJJA010000002.1, on the reverse strand, counting down.
GCGAGCCACAACGCGTAGCGTGAAGAGGTGGCCGACATCGACCGCACCCGCACCATCGCGGCTGCCCCGCAGGAAGTCTGGGACGTCCTCGCGGACTTCGGTGCCATCAGTACGTGGGTCGATCGGATCGACCACTCGAGCATCCTTGTACACGGCGCCGACGGGGATCGGATCGGCACGACCCGTCGGGTGCAGATGGGGCGCAACACGCTCGTCGAACGCATCGTCGAGTTCGACCCGCCGCACACGCTGGCCTACGACATCGACGGCCTGCCCCAGCGGCTGCGCAGGGTCACCAACCGCTGGACCCTGCGGCCGTCAGGTGAGTCGACCGTCGTGACCCTGACCAGCACCATCGAAATCGGCTCTGGCCGAATACAACAGCTTGCCGAGCACGTCGTGTGTCGCGTCATCGCCCGCGAATCCGACGGCTTGCTCGCCGGACTCGCGAAGCGATTGGAGACATCTCGTGTCTGACCTTTCCGTGCGGCCCGACATCGTCATCCTGATGACCGACGAGGAACGCGCGATACCGCCGTACGAGGCGCCCGAGGTGCTCGCGTGGCGGGACCGCACGCTGGCCGGCCGCAAGTGGTTCGACGAGCACGGGGTCAGCTTCGGCCGTCACTACACCGGCTCACTGGCCTGCGTGCCCAGCCGCCCAACGATTTTCACCGGGCAGTACCCCGATCTGCACGGCGTCACCCAGACCGACGGCATCGGCAAGGTGTTCAACGATTCCCGCATGCGCTGGCTGCGCGCGGGCGAGGTGCCCACGCTCGGCAACTGGTTCCGCGCGGCCGGTTACGACACCCACTACGACGGCAAATGGCACATCACACACGCGGATCTGACCGATCCGGGCACCGGCGGATCGCTGGCCACCAACGACGACGACGGCGTCATCGACCCGGCGGCGGTGAAGCGCTACCTCGACGCCGATCCGCTCGCGCCGTTCGGATTCTCGGGCTGGGTGGGTCCCGAGCCGCACGGCGCGCTGCTGGCCAACGCCGGCGTCCGTCGCGACCCGTTGATCGCCGACCGCGTCGTCGCCTGGCTCGACGACCGCTATGCCCGGCGACGGGCCGGCGACGCCGACGCACTGCGGCCGTTCCTGTTGGTGGCCAGCTTCGTGAACCCGCACGACATCGTGCTGTTCCCGGTGTGGTCACGCAGGAGTCCGGTGCAGCCGTCGCCGCTGGATCCGCCGAAGGTGCCCGCCGCACCCACCGCGGACGAGGACCTGTCGACCAAGCCCGCCGCCCAGATCGCGTTCCGGGAGGCGTACTACTCCGGCTACTCCGGCTACGGTCCGGCGCCCGCGATCGACCGGACCTACCACAGCGGCGCCCAGCGCTACCGCGACCTCTACTACCGACTGCACGCCGAGGTCGACGCACCCATCGATCGGGTGCGCCGGGCGGTGACCGAGGGCGGCTCGGACAACGCGGTGCTCGTACGCACCTCCGACCACGGCGACCTGCTGGGCGCGCACGGTGGCCTGCACCAGAAGTGGTTCAACCTGTACGACGAGGCCACCCGGGTGCCGTTCGTCGTCGCGCGGACCGGTACGGGCGCGACGTCGTCGCGCACGGTGTCGGCGCCGACGTCGCATGTCGATCTCGTTCCGACCCTGCTTGCAGCGGCTGGCATCGATGTGGCGACGGTGGCCGCGACCCTGCGCGAGTCGTTCTCCGAGGTACACGACCTGCCCGGTCGCGACCTCATGCCGGTCGTCGACGGTGCGCCGGCCGATGAGGCACGCGCTGTGTATCTCATGACGCGAGACAACATGCTGGAGGGCGACACCGGCGCCTCAGGCCTGGCGCGCCGATTCAAGCTGACCATGAATCCTCCTATGCCGCTGCGTATTCAGATACCCGCACACGTCGGATCCAACTTCGAGGGGCTGGTCGTCCGGGTCGGCGAGACGGACGGCGGCGAAGGACATCTGTGGAAGCTGGTGCGTACCTTTGATGACCCCGCGACGTGGACCGAGCCCGGGGTGCGTCATCTCGCGGCCAACGGTCTGGGCGGCGAGGCCTACCGGACCTCGCCGCTGGACGACCAGTGGGAGCTGTACGACCTGACCGATGACCCCACCGAAGCCGTCAACCGGTGGAGTGACCCGGGGCGCGACGAATTGCGCAGGCACCTGAGGATGCAGCTCAAGCAGGCACGCACCGATGCCGTTCCCGAGCGGAACAACCCGTGGCCATATGTGTCTCGCCGGCCACCGCCCAAGCGTCGGCGACTGTTCGGGCGGTGATGATGGTCGAAGGCGCTCACGCCATGCAGCTCAGTGGCCGCACGTGCGGGAGCGCTTGCGCGCCACGTGCAGCAAAGTTGTGAATCCGCACTGTTGAAGCGGTAAAGTTTGCGCAGGTTGATTCTCCAGCCTTACGGAAACGTCTCGGCGGCGATAGCCAATCCCCGCCGGATTGGGTGCTAAACCTGACGTCAGCCGACAATTCACGGGTACGAATTTCGGGCTGGGGGGCTCGTTGCCTGCACATACAGAGTTCATAACGACTTGGGCCCATGTCGGCGTGCGCGAGTTGCCGGCAGTGAATAGGTCTGTACAGTCAGTGCGTCCGACATGCACGCCACGTCGCTCCGGCCGGAGCGACCGACCATCTGGGGTTAACACAGAGGAGATGCGCACCTCCACAGTCATCGTCGGCCCCAACCGGGGTTGCGCGACGGTCGAACCCCAGCGGCTCCCACATCTCCTGGCGCATGAGCAATTCCACGCCGGGTCACTACCACAGCCAATTAGTGGCGTCTTTGCGCCTAGGCCAAAGGGATTGTCGTGAGTCGATTCACAGAGACGATGTACAGCAACGCCCAGTCGAGTCCAAAGGGCATGGTCACCGGGGAGCCCGGTGCGCCGGTCCGCCATACCTGGGCCCAGGTGCACGAACGGGCCCGTCGCGTGGCCGGTGGGCTGGCCGCAGCTGGTATCGGGCCTGGTGACTCCGTCGCGGTGCTGGCCGGCGCCCCGGTCGAGATCGCACCGACCGCCCAGGGCATCTGGATGCGCGGCGCGGCCGCGACCATGGTTCACCAGCCCACTCCCCGCACCGACCTGGTGCGCTGGGCCGAAGAGACCACCGCCGTGATCGACATGATCTCGGCGAAAGCCGTCGTGATCTCCGACCCGTTCATGGCGGCAGCGCCCGTGCTGACGGAACGCGGTATGACGGTGCTGACGATCGAGTCGCTGTTGGCGAACGCACCGATCGAGCCGTTGGAAACCTTCGATCATGACGTGGCGTTGATGCAGCTGACGTCGGGCTCGACGGGCTCGCCCAAAGCCGTGCAGATCACGCACGCCAATATCGTCGCCAATGCCGAGGCGATGGTCGTCGGCTGCAACTTCGACGTCGACACCGACGTGATCGTGAGTTGGCTGCCGTGCTTCCACGACATGGGCATGACGGGGTACCTGACGGTGCCGATGTACATCGGAGCCGAGCTGGTCAAGGTCACGCCGATGGACTTTCTGCGCGATACGTTGTTGTGGGCCAAGCTCATTGACAAATACAAGGGCACGATGACGGCCGCGCCGAACTTCGCCTACACCCTGTTCGCCAAGCGGTTGCGCAGGCAGGCCAAACCCGGGGAGTTCGATCTGTCCTCGCTGCGGTGGGCATTGTCGGGCGCCGAGCAGGTCGACCCACTCGACGTCGAGGACCTCTGCGAAGCAGGGGCACCGTTCGGGCTGAAGCCCGAGGCCATCATCCCTGCCTATGGGATGGCTGAGACGACGGTGGCGGTGTCGTTCTCCGAGTGCGGCGGAGGCATGGTCGTCGACGAGGTGGACGCCGACCTGCTGTCGGTCCTGCACCGTGCCATTCCGGCGACCAGAGGGCACACGCGGCGGTTGGTCTCCCTCGGCAAGCCGCTGGAGGGCCTGGAGGTCCGCGTCGTCGACGAGGACGGCTGCGTGCAGTCGGCGCGTGGCGTAGGCGTCATCGAGGTCCGCGGCGAGCCGGTGACCAGGGGCTACACCACGGTGGCCGGATTCCTCCCCGCACAGGACGAGCGCGGCTGGTACGACACCGGTGACCTGGGGTATCTCACCGAGTCCGGCGAGGTGGTGGTGTGTGGGCGTCTCAAGGACGTGATCATCATGGCCGGGCGCAACATCTACCCGACCGACATCGAACGTGCTGCCGGCCGCGTCGAGGGGGTGCGGCCCGGTTGTGCCGTCGCGGTGCGACTCGACGCCGGGCTGTCGCGGGAGACCTTTGCCGTCGCGGTGGAGTGCAAGGAATACGCCGATCCCGTAGAGGTGCGCCGCGTCGAGCGGCAGGTCGCCCACGAGGTGTTCGCCGAGGTCGACGTGCGGCCCCGAAACGTGGTCGTGCTGGAGCCCGGGATGATCCCCAAGACAGCGTCGGGCAAGTTGAGGCGCACGCACGCGCTGTCACTGGTGGACTGACCCGACGGGTTAAATCTGCCGCGTCGGCGGGTACATTCGTAACGCATATGGCTGATTACGACGCCCAGCCCGGCCGAACATCGGCTCCGGAGCCCGATTTGTCTGCCGCACAACGCGAGGCGGACGAGGTCGACCTGTACGCCGGGCTGAGTGGGGTGGCCGGACTCGTTGCCGGGGCCCGCGGGGTGATCGATCTCCTCGCCGACGTGGCGGAGTTCGCGGCCCGGGCGATCCCCGGTGTCGACGGCGCCGGCGTCACGGTGATCGATACGTCCGGGGATACGCCGTTGATAAAGACGTGGGCCGTCACGGCGCAATTCGTCGAAGACATCGACAAGATGCAGTACGTCGACTTCAAAGAGGGGCCGTGCATCACATGTATGCAGACGCGGCGGCCCACCGTCAGCGGATCGCTGGGAAGTGACCGTCGGTGGCCGCGCTTCGGTGGCGGAGTGGCCCGGATGGGCGTGCATTCCGCGCTGGCACTCCCGATGCTGGTCGGCGATCAGCTCATCGGCGCGATCAACACCTACGCCCGCAGTCGCGACGCATTCGGCGAGCATGCCGTGGAACTGGGGGCGCAGTTCGCCACGCCGGCCGCGGTGTCGGTGCACAACGGGCAGCTGCTCGACCACGCTCAGGAGCGGACGAAACAGTTGCAGGGGGCGCTGGGCACCCGCGCGGTGATCGACCAGGCGATCGGGATCATCAGAGCCCGTTCCGGAGTCGGCGCGGAGGAGGCATTCGACCGGCTCGTTCGGATGAGCCAAGCCGACAACACAAAGCTGCATATCGTGGCCGAGCGGCTGGTGGACGAAGCCGTCCGGCGCGCCAAAGCCCGGCAACGCACCTGAGTCAGGTTGCCGGCGAGGCGAATTCGGCGATAGCGGATACCAGCACCGGTCGGGCATGCCGATCGGTCATCAGCCGCCGCGCGACGTCGGTCAGATGCTCGCCGTTGGCGCGGGCGTAGGACCGCAGAAGCCTGAAGGCCTCCTCGACTGAGACGCCGAGGGTTTCGCGCAGAAAACCCTTGCCCTGCTCGACGATGACGCGGCTCGCGAGTGCGTTGCGCAGCTGCGGGATGACGGTCGACGGCGTCGGCGCGCGCTCCTGCAGGACCGCCACGCACGCGATGTGCGCGAGCGTCTGCGCGACGAGGCGGTCGGCTTCGTCGAGCTCACCGGATTCGGAGCCGAACAGACCGAGGGCACCCAACACGATGCCCGCCGCGCGCATCGGGACGGCGTGCACTGAGGCGAAGCCGGCGTCGAGCGCGGCGGGCACGAACCGCGGCCACCGTCCCGCCACGGCATTCAGGTCGGCCACCGACACGGGTTGGCCGGTCGAATAGCAGTCGACGCAGGGTCCCTCGTCGGCCTGCAATTGGAAGACCTCCAACTCGCGGGCCTGCTCGGTGGTGGCGGCCAGCAGGCGCAGCTGGGAGAGCGGGTCGGCAAGCAGGAATCCGGCGGCGGCGACGTCGAGCAGCTCGGCGCAACGCTCGGTGAGTTCGGTCAGCAGGTCGACGACGTCGAAGTCCTCGAGCAGGGTGTCGACGAGGGAAACGACCGCGTCCAGAACGCGGGTTTCACGAGGGGTTTCGGTCACTTCACACTCCGTCCCTGGAAGGGGTATCAGTTGGCCTCGAGCCTGAGCTTGCGGTCGAGGATGTCGCGGGCGACATCGGTGGCGCTGCGGCCGGTGGCGTACGCGTGGGCGCGCAGGCGAACCAGGGCCTCGGCGGGCTCGACCTCGAGCTGCGCGACGAGCATGCCGGTGGCCTGGCTGACCTCGGCGCGCGACAGCGTGTGCAGTTCGGTCCAGGCGCTGCTGGCGGGCTCGGCGATGGCGTCCTGCATGTCAGCGTCGAGGAGGTCGAGCAGCGGGATGCCGGCCAGCTCGGCGGCAACGACAGCGCCGCTGAACTGTTTTTCTTCCAGGCGGCCCGGTTTGGCGCGGAAGAAATCGAGGGCACCGACGTACTCACCGGCGACAACGACGGGCATCGCGAAGACGCCACGGATCTGCAGATCCAGCATCGCCGGGCCGTAGATGGGCCAGCGCCCATCGTCTGGATCGGCAAGATCGACGACGAGCACAGGTGCGCGCCGGGTGACCGAGTCCAGGCATGGACCTTCGCCGAGGAGGAACTGGAGTTCATCGCACGTGCGTGCTTGTTCACCGCTGGATCCGAGCGTTCCGGTATTGGCGCCGTCGAACACCAGCGAGATGGCCGCCGCGTCGACATCGAAGAGCACCACGCACGCCTCACAGAGGCGGTCGGCGGCATCCGTACCCCGCCGACCGTCGACGGCGGCCAGCAGCTGCTCATGGATTGCCACATCTAACCGAACGGCAACGCGACGTCAGCGGGCCGTGGCGTGGTGGTCATTCCTCCAGCCTCCTCTCATCGGGAAGGCAGAGGGGCGGCGGGGTCGTTTCCACGGCTGTGCCGTCAGGTGTGGTCGACAGAAAGCGATCGGGCAGCGCCAGCGTGTGAATGGTCCGCAGCACCTGAAGATACTGGCGCACAAGCGAACCGGTGGTGTACGGCAAGTCGTACTTGTCGCATAGGCCTCGGACACGCTCGGCGATCTGGCCGAGGCGGTTACTCGGCAGGTCGGGGAACAGGTGGTGCTCGATCTGGTAGCACAGATTCCCGCTCGCAAATGCAAGCAGCGGGCCGGCTTTGAAGTTTGCCGCACCCAACATCTGCCGCAGGTACCAGTCGGCCTTGGCTTCATTTTCCAGGACGTCGGCGCTGAATGTCTCGGCCCCGTCGGGGAAATGGCCGCAGAAGATCACCACATATGCCCAGAGGTTGCGCAGCAGGTTGGCTGAGGCGTTGGCGGCCAATGTTCTGCGCCAGCGTAAGCGGCTCAGCGCCGGGAAGAGCACATAGTCCTTGAGTGATTGCCTGGCGATCTTTGCACCGAACGCCTTTCGCGCCTCGCCGACCTTCGCGGCATCCGGCGCCAGCCGATCGCGTTCGGAATGAATACCGTGAAGACCGATCCCCCATTCGAATATGCTGGCCAACAACAGATTACGGAGTGGCTGCACCAGATGTTCGCGCTTCCACGGCTGGTCGCGGGTCATGCGTATCACGCCGAAGCCGAGATCGTCGTCCACGCCGACGATGTTGCTGAACACGTGGTGGCGGTAGTTGTGCGAGTACCTCCATTGCGACGAAACACCTACCATGTCCCACTCCCACGTGCTCGAGTGGATCTCCGGGTCGTTCATCCAATCCCATTGGCCATGGCCGACGTTGTGGCCGATCTCCATGTTCTCGACGCTTTTCGCCAACGCCAGCGAAGCGGTCCCCAGAAGCCAACCCGCCCGCGACCGAGTGCAGGCGATGATCAGGCGGGCAACGATGTCCAGCGTCCGTTGGAACTTGATGGTGCGCCGGATGTAGGTCGCGTCGCGTTCACCGAGTGACTCCTCGATGTCGCTGCGGATGGCGTCGAGTTCACAGGTGAGCGCTTCGATATCCGCATCACTGAGATGCGCGTACGCGCGGACATCGGCAATTGCCATTTAAGAGGTTCCCGTAAAGCCGGCGGTGGATCAGGTCTGGGCTCCTGAGCGAACCCCAAAGAACGCGGACGAGCAGTCGAGATCGAAGAAGACGACGGTTGCGCGTCGGCGTAGTGCCAGCCTACCCCGACAAGGCCTCGGGTAATCGGCCATCCGAGGGGTAGGGTCAGGAGATCGGGACCACTCAGGCCCCCGCTATCAAGGGGCCGTCGATGTCTGATAAATCTCCGCGACAAGCCATGGCGAAGAAGTCCGGCAAGTCATTGAAAGAGAAACGCGCGGCCAAACACGAGAAGGCGGCGGCCAAAGCGTCGTCCGCCGAGAACCTGTTCCATGACAAGAAGCGCTGACACGCCACCGCTTTCACTTGGAGTCCTGGCTCGCTCGCGCAAGCCGAACGAGCTCAGGTTGCCGATTCATCCGGCGCATTTGTCCAGAATCGATCGCCGGATCCGATCGCGTATTTTTCTCGAGCGTGGTTATGGCTCCGACTTCGGCGCCACTGATGACGGACTGGCCGAACACGTCGGCGGAATCCGAACCCGCGACCAGCTGATCGCCGATTGCGACGTCATTATGCTGCCGAAGGTTCAGTCGGAGGATTTGGCCGAACTCAAGACAGGTCAAGTCGTGTGGGGCTGGCCGCACTGTGTGCAGGACTCCGCGCTGACGCAGATCGCCATCGATTCGCGGTTGACGCTGGTCGCCTTCGAGGCGATGAATCACTGGAAGTCCGACGGCGGGTTCGGCCTGCACGTTTTTCACAAGAACAACGAGCTGGCGGGCTATTGCTCGGTGCTACACGCCATGGCTTCCATCGGGATTGCCGGCATTTATGGCCGCCGGCTGCGGGCTGCGGTCATCGGGTTCGGCTCGACCGCTCGCGGCGCGGTCCATGCCCTGAACGCCCATGGCGTTGACGATGTGCGCGTATTGACCAACCGGGACGTTGCCGCCGTGGGGTCACCGATCCACTCGACGCAGATCATCCAGATGGGGCCCGACCCGGATGCACCCGACCGGATATGGGCGGACACCCCCGAAGGGGTCGTCCCGGTGGCCGATCTGCTCGCGGACAACGACATCGTCGTCAACTGTGTTCTCCAGGATCCCGACGCGCCCCTGGTGTTCGTCACCGAGAAGGATCTGGCCGCCTTCACGCCGGGCAGTCTCATCGTCGATGTCTCCTGCGACGTGGGCATGGGCTTCAGTTGGGCGCGGCCGACATCATTCGTCGAGCCGATCATCGAGTTGGCGAACGGCATCCACTACTACGCCGTCGACCACAGCCCGTCCTACCTGTGGGACTCGGCGACCTGGGAGATCAGCGAGGCATTGTTACCCCACATCAAGCCGCTCCTGGCCGGGCCGAAGACGTGGGATAAGACTCCGACGATCGCCCGGGCGATCGAGATCCGCGACGGCGTGGTGCTCAATCCCGCGATCCTGTCGTTTCAGCACCGCCACGATGCCTATCCGCACGCGGTCCGAGCGGCCCGCACCGAGCGGGCAGACACAGCGCGTTAGTTGGCGGTCACGCCATGGCGCGAGTCGAAGCGATGAGGCGCTGCGCCAGCTCGACATACGCCGCTGCGACCGTCGGCCACGCCACCGTCGGCGCCTGCTGCCGAACCTCGGCCGCCATCGACCCGGCGAGTCGCGGCTGAGTGATGATCTGCCGCAGCGCCGCCGCCAGCGCGGCGGGGTCGTCGTGGTTGACGACCATCCCCGCTCCGCTGCCCAGCAGCTCGACCGCGTGTGGAAATGCTGTGGCGACGATAGGTCTGCCGTTCGCGAACGCGTCGACGAGCACACCGGAGCTCACCTGCTCCGTGGAGTCGTAGGGCAAGACGACGACGGAGGCCTGCTGGATCAGTTCAGCCAGTGATGATTTGTCGTAGTAGCGGGGGTCGAATGACACCGAATCGGCGACACCGAGACGACGGGCCTGTTCGATTCGCTCATCGCGATACGCCTCGCCCTCGGCGGCCGAGATCGCTGGATCCATCGGACCGGCGATGACGTAGCGAGGTCGGCCGGGGACATCGGCGAGCGAAGGCATCGCGTCGATGACCCGTTCGATGCCCTTGCCCGGACGCAGCAGACCCCACGTCAGGATTGTGGGTCTGCTCGGGCGCTTCACCCGGGGGATGCTCGGCAACGTGGCGCCGTGGGGGATCGTGGTGACCCTTCGGCGGTCAACGGTGTAGGTGAGATACAGGCGTTGCCGCGCCGCCTCAGACAACACGACCACATGATCCGCCGAGGCCACGATCGCCTCGAGCGCCGAACGCTGTTGTGAGGTAGGGGCTTTCGGAACCGTGTGAACGACCACGATCGACGGGACTCGTAACCCGTCGACGATGTCGACCACGCAATCGCCGGTGGTGCCGTCTTGGTACTGCAGGATCGCGACGTCGACCTGGCCGAGCAGGGCTTTGAGCGCCGCCACAGAGGGCGCCGAGGTGGTTGGCGCTCCTTCGCAGAGCGGCGGCCCGTCGGCCACCCAGCTGACGATCGATCCATCGACGCCCAATGCGCCGGCCAGGCCTGCGGTGAACCTCGCCAACCCGCACGGTGGGGGTGTGTGGGTGCTGACGATGCCGAACCGCACAGTGCGCGAAACTCGTTGCGGCGCAGCGAAAGACAGGATCGGCTCGTAGACAGGAAGAGCGTTCAAAGATGGTCCAGACTTGCGGTCAGTTCCGGCATGTCCGGCGTGAGCGGTTGCTCGGCGGATCAGCGAAGATCGGCTGAAACATCCCGGACTGGCTGGGTTCCCAACAACTTGACGTTACACCCTGGTAGGCGGCTGTTTTGCCGTCCGTGTCGCGTCGGCGCGGGTGGTCGGTGTCGTCAACCTCGCAGCGCCAGCCGCCGCATCGCAGGTCAGGCCGTGATCCGAGCGACTGATACCCGCCATGTTTAGGGTGCGCTATCAACAGGCAATCCCTCCTCCACGAGTGTGGTGCAGAACACAGCGCAGTGGACGGAGCCGCCCCATGACCACGGACAGTTCGGTCAAACCGACCGACGTCGACAAGGCACTCCTCGGCAGTGCCACCTATCGCAGCCTCGGGGAACAGAAGCTCTCGCCCCAGGAGGAACGATTCGAGAAGGGCCGACGCACTGTCGGCCTTTTCCTCGCGCCCCTGCTGACCGTCGTCTTCCTCGTTCTGCCGATCGACATCCCCCGCGAGCAGCAGGTGCTCGCCGCGGTGTTGCTCGGCGTCATCGCGCTGTGGATCAGCGAGGCGATCCCGATTCCTGTCGGCGGGCTGCTCGGGATCGCCGTCGCCGTGTTCCTCGGTGTCGCGCCGGTCGACGACGTCCTCGGTCCGTTCGGCTCGTCGACGATCTTCACCTTCATCGGCGCATTCATCCTGGCGCAGGCGATGCTCAAGCATGGTCTCGCGCGGCGGTTCGCGTTCCGGATCCTGTCGCTTCCGGGTGTCGGCCGCTCCACCACGGGTGTGATCCTCGCGTTCGGCGCGATCACCGCCCTGCTGTCGGCGTTCGTGTCCAACACCGCGACCGTGGCGATGCTGCTTCCCACGGCGATTGGCATCCTCGCCGTCATCGCCAAACTTCTGCAGAAGCGCGGTGACGTCGAAGAGGACTTCGATCCGCAGCGGCTGCGGGTCGGCGCCGCGATCATGTTGATGTTGGCCTACGGCGCCAGCGTGGGCGGACTGCTGACCCCAGTGGGCAGCCCGCCCAACCTGATTGGGCGCGGCCTGATCGAGGAGGCCACCGGCGAGCGCATCAGCTTCGGACAGTGGATGGTGATGGCCATCCCGATCTGTCTGCTCATGTTCGCGCTGCTGGCGCTCATCCTGCTGCGGCTGAACAAGCCGGAGATCAAGAGGATCGAAGGCGTGGCGGAGTACGTCGCGGAAGAGCGCGAGAAACTGGGCTCGCTGTCGCGGGCGGAGAAGAACACGCTCATCGCATTCGGCATCACCGTCCTGTTGTGGATCCTGCCCGGCATTTTCGCGCTGATCACCGGCACCGACTCCAGTACATACGAGTTCGTCAGCGACCGACTCGACGAGGGCGTCGTGGCGGTCTTCGGCGCAGCGCTGCTGTTCCTACTGCCGACCGACTGGAAAGAACGCGAATTCACGCTGCGCTGGAGTGATGCGGCAAAGATCGACTGGGGCACCATCATTCTGTTCGGCAGCGGCATCATCTTCGGGTCGCTGATCTCGTCCACTGGGCTGGCCGAGACCATCGGCACCTCCATCAACGACGCACTGGGGTTGTCCAGCATCGTGCCGATCACGGTATTCGCGGTGATCCTCGCCATCGTCGTATCGGAGACGACGAGCAATACGGCGTCGGCCGCAGTGGTGGTGCCGATCATCATCCCGGTGGCAGTGGCCGCCGGTGTCAATCCGTTCGTGCCTGCCCTGGCGGCGACGTTCGCGGCGTCGTTCGGCTTCATGCTGCCGGTCTCGACGCCGCAGAACGCGATCGTGTACGGGTCCGGCGTCGTCAAGATCACCACCATGATCAGATCCGGGATCACGTTCGACATCGCCGGCGCCCTCCTGATCATCATTCTGCTGCCGATGATGATCGGTCTACTAGGGTTGGGCGGATGAGCGCAATCGCCGTGATCCCGGGCGACGGGATCGGTCCTGAGGTCATCACATCGGCGCGCGCGGTACTCGACGCGGTTGCAGGCAAGCACGGAATCGAGTTGTCCTACACGGACTTCGACTGGTCCTGCGAGCGCTACACCCGTGAGGGCGCGATGATGCCTGCCGACGGCATCGAGACGTTGCGGGAGTTCGACGCGATCCTGTTGGGCGCCGTGGGCTGGCCGGGCGTACCCGACCATGTGTCGTTGTGGGGTCTGCTGATCCCGATCCGGCGGGCGTTCCGCCAGTACGTCAATCTGCGCCCGATCAAGGTGTTCGAGGGCGTCGAGAGCCCGCTACGTGTCACCGGCGAGGTGGACTTCGTGGTGGTGCGGGAGAACGTCGAAGGCGAGTACAGCGAGATCGGCGGCCGGCTGAACCGCGGGTTCCCCGACGAGATGGCAGTCCAGGAATCGGTTTTCACCCGCGTCGGGGTGAGCCGGATCGCAGACTATGCGTTCGAATTGGCGCGCTCGCGACGCGGGTACGTGACGTCGGCGACCAAGTCGAACGGGATCGTGCACACGCTGCCGTTCTGGGACGAGGTGGTCGCGGAGCGGGCGGCGCTGTTCCCGGACGTGCGGATGGACAGCGAGCATATCGACGCGCTGGCGGCAAAGTTCGTATTGCAGCCGGAGCGGTTCGACGTCGTGGTGGGGTCAAATCTGTTCGGCGACATCCTCTCTGACCTCGCGGCCGCGGTCGCCGGCTCGATCGGGATCGCGCCGTCGGGCAATCTGGACCCGACGAAGGAGTATCCGTCGATGTTCGAACCGGTGCATGGTTCGGCGCCCGACATCGCGGGTCGCGGGATCGCCAACCCGGTGGGCGCGGTGTGGTCGGCGGCGTTGATGCTCGAGCACCTCGGGCACGACGCCGCGGCCGGTGAAGTGTTGGCGGCAATGGAGGCCACATTGGCCAAGCCCCAGACCCGCACCGGCGATCTGGGCGGCACCGCGTCGACGGCCGAGGTGACGGAGGCACTGGTCGCGCAGTTGGGTTGAGGGCTGGGTTCCCAACACCTTTGACGGTACACCCATTCGTGGGCCGCGCGGCCGCAGCGGCGATCCGCTCTTCGAGGCGAAAACCACGGTGCGAATCCCACCTGGCGCCGAAAGTCTTTGTTAAGCAGTTATTTCCGAAGCACGCGGCGACTCTAGGACGCCGCGTGCGAGCCGACCTGGATTGGTCGCCAACGCCGGAAGAAGCTCAGCGCATCATTTCGGGGATGGAATCCAACGCTTGCAGAACATGCTCGGCCAGGTCGCGCGCAGCCTCGTCGTCCAGCTTGGAGCGAGACGTGATCGCGTCCCTGACAAGGTCGACACGTTTCTCGTAGGGCGAGCGGATTGTCGTTGTTTTTGTAGCCATCTCAATGTCCTTTTCGGTGGGTCGGTGCGAGCCGGTGAGAACCCCTGAGCCGAGAAAATCGCTGTAGCCCAGAGGGATGCGGTGGAGCGCTAGATGACGGTCACGCCGACTGCCTGTGGGCCTTTGGGGCCCTGAGTGATGTCGAACTTGACGCGTTGATTGTCGTCAAGCGAGCGATAACCACTCGTCTGAATCTCGGAATGATGAACGAACACATCCTTTGCGTCGCCGTCCGGAGTGATGAAGCCGAAGCCCTTATCGCTGTTGAACCACTTGACGGTTCCCTCTGACATTTCTTTCTCTTTCTTTCACAATGGATGCAATTCGTTACATCCAAGACTGGTTGAGGCCGCTGACAGCGGCGATGCTCGTTTCTACCGAGCGGAGTTCGTGAGCAGACCCTCGACACTCGAGGCGTCGCCCGGGCTCGCGGCGGCCATCAGGGTCGCGTGCGCCTCGTCCGGGTCGGAGTTCGGCGGCACTACCAGCAAGGCGATTCTGCCGCGGTTCAGACCAAGGACTTCGACGGTGTTGACCGGCTGATGGAGGTATCCGTCGAGCCTTACCGCCCGCCCCCCACTGGAGAGCCTCACGGGTGCCTTCGCCCATTCATTGGAGTTGAACATCACACGCTCAATGGGCCCAAGCCGAACGGATAACACTGCCAGCAGATCTGGCAGCTGCGCGGTGAGATCGTCGCTGTGCGGCCACCATGCCCCATCTACGTACCCACTTATGCGACCCTTGGGCTTCAAACGCAATCGGGGCGTGTGTTCCGGAGAAGAGCGCGGCGCGGTGGCGGCGGAAGATTGGTTCAGCGTCATTGCGACGCTCCCGTCTTGACCGTGAGCCGGCCAGGTCCTGCGAATCGGCGACGAAACGACCTTGAACGGTCATATGACGAAATACCGCCGATGCTCGCGAGTCTACGCTGCTGGTCCAGCCGTTCAGCACTGCGGTAGGGCGGGGGGATGTCGGCGCTCGCGAGCGTTCACCCTAAATTATCTGGGGCGCAATCATTTTCCGGCACATCATTGGGCCCTCGGGCAGGTCGCTGTTGACATCGGTGCTGATCAGGCGTGTACTGACCACCTACTTCGCGATGAGAGGCGTCGGATGCTTCTCACCATGATCGCGGCTGCCAACGCGACATCGCCACAGTTGCTGCCGAGCTCGGCGATTCCGATTTAAGGGGCCGACATCGCCACCAACGCAATTATTTTGATCGTTGTCACCGCAGCAGCGCTACTCGTGCTCGCCGGCGCCATCGTGGTTGTGATCCCCAAGTCACGGGCCTCGCGTCACCGTGGCGAAGGTGCGATGATCCACGATCGGTTCGCCGACGACGCGCTACGACTCAGACGACAAGAGGCGCTCGCCGACGAGTTGGACGCAAGAGCCCATGCGGCCGAGGTGGAGATTGACATCAAGACGGCCCGTGCGTGCCGTCTGCAACAGCAGGCGACCGACAGTCGCATTGACGTGGTCGCCGCCCGCGACCACCTGAACCATCTGAGAAGTCGGTCGGACTAGCCGTCGAGCGGAATCGTCACCCTCGGTGTGTCGTGCCTGCGCCCACCGGGCTTTCGATCTCCAATCGCCCCGACACCGCGTCGTGGCTCTCCTCCAGATCGGCGGTGATCTCGCGGCGATCGCGGGCGGGCGCCATCAGCGCCTCGTGGGCGGCGGCGCCGCGAACACGGCCGGACGAGCGTGGTAACTACATCATCCAACGCTGCCGGGATGCCGTGCGTCGTTCATGGAGGGCCGCGGTTGGCGCCGTTCTGCTCGTGGGTGCAGCGTTGGCGGGTGAAACATCGCCGACGGTGGCGCACGCTCAGCGCGCGGCGGCCGCGAAGGACTTCACCAAACCGGTGATCGTCACGGGAGGCAATCCGCGCAAAGGCAACACCGAGGCCGCACAGATGCGCAAGATGTTGCTGCTCCTCGGATTTCCCGACAATCGGATCATCATGGAGGACAGAGCGAACAGCACGGTGCAGAACGCCGCGTTCTCGGTGCCGCTCGCGAAAGACGCTGGGACGACCGGCATCATCCTGGTGACGTCGTCGACGCATCAGGATCGCGCCGACGGAATTTCGTCGACTCCGGTGCCAACGTTCTTGCGACAGTGAGCTATCCGGACGGGGACCCGTCGGTCAACGTGTTCCAGTTCGCGCGCGATGCCGTGAGTCCCTTCATCAACGTCGGCTGAGCGGCTACCACAGGACGGCGATGGCGGCCGCGCCGAAGGACAGTAGGCCGACGGTGACGAACAGCGGACGGGCAACCGGGTTGCCGGTGCGCTTCTGTCGTGCGCTGCCAATGCCGAGCAGTCCGCCGATCACCACGAGGATGACGAGTTTGACGCCGATCTTCGGGTAGTTCAGTTCGACACCCGCGGGCCATGGCGCGGCCAGCGTGAGCCCGGTGAGCAGCGAGAGCAGCAGCCCGTAGTCCATGATGCGGGTGAACCGGAACCGTTGCGCGGCAGCCTCGGTGGCCCACGCGCCGAAGGTGACGGCGAAACCGACGATGTGCAGCAGCACGACTACGTTACGTAGTAGATCCATGCGGTGAGCGTACGACGGCGCGAACAGAGGCAGACGGCGATCGCGTCGACACGGCAAGATCCCGTCGCCGAGTTGTCACCTGGCAGGCGGACCGGAGGCTTGTATTTGCTATGCGGCCGCTTTGTTGCGGATCAGCGCCGGACTCAGGGCACCCAGGCGAGGATGTCGCGAACCCCGTCGTTGTAGCTGACGCTGTTCGGAGTGACAGCCGACGACGTCGAAGTACAGCTTGCCGCTCGACGAGCCGTTCGGTGGCACCGCGTTGCCTTGGATGGCCTGCGGGATGAACACGTTGGTGATCGCCGGGTACCCCTGGCCGTTCTCCGCGCGGGCGATGAAGCGTGGAATCACCGGGTTGGCCCAATTTCCGAACGCGTTCACCTTCAACGTCGCTTCGTACAGCCGGCCGGCAACGGGGTAAGGAATAGTGTCGGTGCTGGGCGCAAGGTCGGTGACTGTGTAGCCGATCAGCGGGCCGCCGGAGGCGACGTCGTTGATCGTCTGCTCTTCACCGAACGCTCGGATGCTGTCGGTTGCCGACGCGACCCCGGCCGTCCCGAGTGCGACACTTGCGGCGACCGCCGTGGCGGCTGCGAATTTTGCTAGTCCGTTGGTGCTCAATGTGGTTCCCTCCCATGGCGAATTGGATGGTTCCACAGTTACCCCAACTGCCCTGGCCACAAAGCGAAATGTACAAAATCGTCGCGAGCGGAGGGCATGACCGCGCATAGTGTTTCCCTGTGTATGTCGACGCGATGACGACCCCGCAGCCGTTGCGCACGATCGGGGAACTCGCCGGTCGTGCAGAGGCGGCCGGGTTCTCCGGACTGTTGTTCACCGAGACCGGCCGGACGGCGTATCTCAACGCGGCGGTGGCATCGCAGGCCGCGCCCGGCCTCGAGTTGTCAACGGGTGTCGCCGTGGCGTTTCCGCGCAGTCCGTTCGTCACGGCGGCGTCGGCGTGGGAGCTGCAGGAGGCCACGGGTGGCAAGTTCCGGCTCGGGCTCGGCACACAGGTGCGCACGCATGTGGTGCGGCGCTACGGCGCGGCCTTCGAGCATCCCGGCCCGCGGCTGCGCGATTACGTGCTCGCGGTCAAGGCGTGCTTCGCGGCGTTCCGCACGGGCACCCTCGATCACCACGGCGAGTTCTACGACCTCGACTTCATCAGTCCGCAGTGGAGCGCGGGGCCGATCGATGCGCCGGATCCGAAGGTCGACATCGCGGCGGTGAATCCGTGGATGCTGCGGATGGCCGGTGAAGTCGCCGATGGTGTGCATGTGCATCCGCTGGGCGAGCCCGGCTATATCTCGCGTCATGTCGTGCCGAAAGTGGCGCAGGGAGCGGCGAAGTCGGGCCGGTCGGCGTCGAATATCGCGGTGATCGTGCCGGTGATGACGATCGTCGGTGACAGCGACGAGGAGCGGGACAGGGAGCGCGAGCTCGTCCGGGCCAGCATGAGCTTCTACGGGAGCACACCCAACTACGCGTTCATCTGGGATGAGGCGGGGTTCGAGGGGACGACGGCGCGCATCCGGGAGAAGCAGAAGGCCGGCGACTTCAAGGGGATGGCGGCGCAGATCACCGACGAGCACATCGCGACGTTCGCCACCGAGTCGACGTGGGACGGCCTGGCCGATGCGCTGGTCTCGAAGTACGAGGGCGTCGCGACGCGCGTCGTGCTGTACAACGGGCTGGCAGATCCTGAGCGCATCGAGCGCTACGGCGAGGTGTCACGACAAATCTCATCCCGATAACAGACTGGTCACTGCCGAGCGCGGCAGCGCAGGAGTATTCGGCGGCGTTGTTAGTTTCGCGCTGTGGTGGAGGGATTCGCGCGTCGTGTCGGCAGGCTGATCATCGGTGCACTGATGATGGCTGCGGCCGTGACGGTGAGTCCGGCGCCGCAGGCATCGGCGTATTCGCGCGAGGGCCTGCCGGTCGAGATGCTCAGTGTGCCGTCGCCGTCGATGGGCCGCGACATCAAGGTCCAGTTCCAGGGCGGCGGGCCGCATGCGGTGTATCTGCTCGACGGCCTTCGCGCGCAGGACGACTTCAACGGCTGGGACATCAACACCGCGGCGTTCGAGTGGTTCTTCGAGTCAGGTGTGTCGGTGGTGATGCCCGTCGGCGGGCAGTCGAGTTTCTACAGCGATTGGTACGCACCGGCCACAGGCTTCAACGGAACGCTCACGTACAAGTGGGAGACGTTCCTGACCGACGAGCTACCGGGCTGGCTGATGACCAACAGGCAGCAGGACCCGCGGGGCAATGCGGTTGTGGGGCTGTCGATGTCGGGTGGAGCGGCGTTGACGTTGGCCGCGTGGCATCCGCAGCAATTCTTCTTCGCGGCGTCGCTGTCGGGATACCTGAACCCGTCGAAGGGGATGTGGCCGACGCTGATCGGCTTCGCGATGATGGATGCCGGCGGCTACAAGGCGGTCGACATGTGGGGTCCGCCGAACAATCCGGCGTGGCAGCGCAACGACCCGATGCTCAACATCAATCGATTGGTGGCCAACCGCACGGCCCTGTGGGTGTACTGCGGCAACGGCGCATCGTCCGACCTCGACGCCGGCGGCGGGGGTTTCGGTACGCAGTTCAGCGCGGCGTACCTGGAGAACATCACACTGGCGACCAACAAGGAGTTTCAGGAGAAGTATCAGGCCGCGGGTGGGCGCAACGCGGTGTTCAACTTCCCGCCGAACGGCACGCACAGCTGGGGGTATTGGGGCGCGCAGTTACAGCAGATGAAGCCCGACATCCTGCGCATCCTGACCCCTCCGCCCCCACCGCCGCCACCGGCCCCTGCACCGGCGGCTCCGGGAGTGGCCGTCGTGCCCGGAACAGCGGCAACGCCCGGGCTCGCCGTCGTGCCGACGGGCTAGTTACTGCACTACGCAGCTACTTGGCACCCTTCCCGTTAAAACGCAGGTCAGCACGGTTGGCAAGCGGCTGCTGCGAACTTGCTGAAGCTTGTCGATTTCGCGTGCCCGGCTATTGACACCCGCGATAATTGGGCGTATGTCTAATAGCATTAGGCGTGTGTCTAATAACTGGCATTGCGCTCGGCCGCCGGTCCCGCGCAGAGACAACAGGGGTGTTGCATGGTCGATGTCGATTACTGCGTGGTGGGTGCTGGATTCGCCGGACTCACCGCGGCACTGCGCTTGAAGAGGCGGGTCATCCGGTGGCGCTGCTGGAGGCACGGGACCGGGTTGGTGGCCGCACATGGACCCAGACCCGCGAGGACGGGACGTGGATCGATCGCGGCGGCGCCTGGGTCGGACCGGGCCAGGACGCCATCTATGCGCTGATGAACGAGTTCGGGGTGCGCAGCTACAAGCAGCACGCCGAGGGCGACGCGATGATGTTCGTCGACGGCAAGAAGTACCGCTACAAGGGCACGATCCCGTTGTCGATGAGCCCGTGGGCGGTCGCCAACATCGGTGCGGTCTTCCTCGAACTGGGTCAGATGGCCAAATCGATTCCGCTGGACGCCCCATGGGAGGCGGCCAAGGCCAAGAAGTGGGATCAGATCAGCTACGCGGAGTGGCTGGACAAGAACACGGCGTCCAAACCCGCACATGAGTTACTGGAACACGCCATCGCGGGGCTCTACACCTCGGCCGCTTCAGAGGTGTCAATGCTTTTCGTGCTCTTCCAGATAGCGTCGGCCGGCGGGCCGGCGTTCCTGCTGGGCGTCAAGGACGCGGCCGAGGACTCCCGCCCGGTCGGCGGCATGGGCGCCATCCACCGCGCCATGGCTGCCGAACTCGGCGATGCGATCCATTTGTCGCAGCCGGTGCGCAGCATCAGCCAGGATGATGACGGCGTCACGGTCCACTCCGAGGACATGGTCGTGCGTGCACGCCGCGTTGTCGTGACGGTGCCGATCTCCATTCAAAGCCAGATCATCTATGAGCCAATGCTTCCCGTCGATCGGTCGTTCCTGCTTCAGCGGATGCCGCTCGGCGCGGTATTCAAGATCGCGCTGGTGTACGACGAGCCGTTCTGGCGGGCAGATGGCCTGTCGGGCCAGTCATTCGGCGCCGGCGGGGCGGTGAGCCTGACGATCGACTCCTGCACCGACACCGCAAGTCCCGGGATGTTGACCGTCATCACCGAGGGGCCCGAGGCGCGCAAGCTGTGTAACCTCACCGACGAGGAGCGCAAGGAGGCGGTGATCGACGGGGTCGTCGAACGGTTCGGTGAAAAGGCGCGGAATCCGATCGACTACGTCGAACAGAACTGGGCGGTCGAACGTTATTCGGGCGGCGGGATGATCGCCCACTCACCGCCGGGAGTGCTCACCGAGTTCGGGCCCGCACTGCGCGAACCATGCGGCCGCATCCACTGGGCGGGCACCGAAACGTCGCCTGTCATGTACGGATTCATCGACGGAGCCGTCCGATCCGGCGAGCGTGTCGCTGTTGAGGTGATGGAACACGACAAGGCGAAAGCGGCCGTCTGATCCGTCGCTGTCCGGCTGAGGGGACTATTTCGCAGACCACGCCCTCAACAGTGCGGCGATCTGGTGGACATCGTCTATCGCTCCTGATGCCACGGCGATCATCAAGTCGAAGCGGTCGTCCTCGCCGGCGGTCACCCACTCGCCGTTGAGGCCGAGAAACACTTGGCACGCCGTCCATGCCAGTCGTTTGTTGCCGTCGACGAGAGCACGGTTTCGACACAGCGAATGCAACAGGGCGGCGGCCTTGGCGTGGATATCGGGATAGGCTTCGGCCCCGAACGCCGTCGCCCTGGGGCGTGCCGCCGCGGATTCCAGCAGTCCGTAGTCCCTGACCACAACTTCACTGGCGACCGCCTGTGCCGCCACAAGCAGCAAGTCTTCGAGGTCGAGGTAGATGGTCACGTCTGCGCGAGTCGTCGCAACACGCCCTGCTCGCGTTCAATGACCTTGGCCAACACCGCTTTCACTTCAGTTTGGTGAGCGCGACGCTCGATGTACTCATCGATGGCCGACAAAGCGACTGCCTGCATGGAACGCCCTTCGGCGCTGGCCTGCCGGCGCAGCGCCTCGGTCTGCTCTTCGCTGGTACGCAGCGTCATACCCATGGCGGGATGATACCACTGTGATACCAGTGCACTGCCGATCGAGCGTCTGCCTCCCGGACACCTAGCCTTTGAGCGCCTCGCCTGCCGGGCCGAGATCGAGGAATTGCGTCTCGCCGTTGGCGTCGTCGAGGCCGTCGTTGTCGGTGACCACGTAGAGCCGTTGGTTGCCCGCGATCGCGAATCCTTCGACCTTCTCTTGAACGAAGCCGTTGGTGGCCTGCAGATCGGGTAACAGGTTGCGCACCAACGTCTTCGGCAGCACCTTAGGGGCCTCGGCCGCCGACGTCACTCCACCGTCGGTGGGGATCGCCACGCGATAGATCGCCTTCACCCGGGCGTCTGGCCCGTTCATCTTGTCGCGCTCGAGGACCAGCAGGTCGCCGTCGTGGACGGCGATCTCCGACAGCCCGATCCAGTCTCCTTCAGTGGCGGTGCTGTCCAGCTGGTACCCGAACCACTCCCACTTGTCGCCATCCGGGGTGTAGCGGCCGATGCGCACCACGCCGGCAGGGTCGCCCTTGATCTCGCGCTGCACCGCGACCCACACACTGTCGCCGTCAACGGCCACGCCTTCCAGGCCCTGGCTGCCGAGCGCGCCCGCAATGTCGGCCGGCAGCGTGACCCTCTTCTCGACTTTGCCGTCGGCGGCGACGTACACCAGCTGATTGCCCGGGCCTTCCTCGCCCTCAACGGCGAGCACGAACCCACCGTCGGGACGCGCGGACACACCCTCGATGTCCCACGTGACAGGCTTGCCGTCCTCGGTGACCGGCAGCGCGGTGTCGATCAACGCCGGCGTCTTCGACAGGTCGACGCCGAGGATGCGCGAGGGCCCGACCGCGATGTCCGGCGAGGTGTAGAGACGGTTCCCGTCGGCGGGGTCGGCCGACAGCGCGCCGAGCGCGCCCCACGGGATCGGGGCACCATCGATGTCGCCGGAGACGATGGACGGGAACGCCGGCTTGCCGCCCGCGGCGGCGTACTCGTCGCCGTAGCCGTACACGGCGAGCGACGCCCGGACGCGGGCCTCGGCGTCGTCTGCCTCCGACGAGATGACAAGGAGGTTGCGCGATGGGACGGGCAGGACACCTTCGGGGCCCGGAGTGGTGGGCATGATCTGGCGGAACGTCGGCGCGGCCACGTCGCTGACGTCGTATGCCGCGACGAAGTTGCTGCGCTCAGACGCGATCAGCGCAGTGGGCTTTCCACCGATGTCGGTGATGGCCAAGCCTTCTGGCTCCGGACCCTTGGATTCGGCGCGGCTCTCGATGTGCATGCCTGTGCGCACCGCCAGCTGCTCGAAAGTATTGCCGGCATCCCAGACGACGTCGCCGGTGTTCGCGTCGAAGATGGTCCAGCCGCGGGTCCCGCCCTTCCAGTCGCCTTCGTTGGCGGTGGCGATGTGGTCGTCGTCGATCCAGCCGATGGCATCGGGCTCGCGCGGAATCTCTTTGATCGAGCCGGTCTGGTCGATGGCACCGTCCTCGGCGATGTCTATGCCGTCGATGGAAACGCTTCCGGCGCTGAAGATCTTCTGCACCTGCCCGGTGCGTCCGTCGATGATCGCGATGCCGTTGTTCTCCTGCAGCGTCAGCGCGACCTGCCCCCGGGAGTTGATGCTGACGTATTCGGGCTCGAGGTCTTCGGGAGTGTCGAGGCCGGCGGCGCGCGCCGCTTCGGCGTCGAAGTCGACCTTGCGCGGCTTCCAGGTGTCCGGCGACCCCTTGAGGTCGACCAGTTGCAGGAATCCGGTTGGGGGCTGGGGCAAGTCGCCCTCCTCGCCGCCCGGTGGGGTGAACTCCTCGTCGCGTTGGTTCTCCATCGCGATCGCCGCGAAGGAGCCATCCTTGCTGATCGCGACGGAATCCGGTTGGCCGCCGAGATCGATGCTGTGCACGCGGGTGCGGTCGCCGACACGAACGACGTCGACCCGCCCTGACGGTTTGGGAAAGTCGCCGCCGGTGGTGTCGACGACGACCAACACGAAGTCGCCGACGGCGGCCACCGAGGTGGGTTGGTCGTCGGCGTGGCCCAGCTCGGCCAGCGAAAGCGTGCCGACGCCGACGGGTTTCGCCGGGTCGCTGATATCGACGAAGCCGATGCGCTTGGCCGCAGCATCGGTGTAGATGATGGTGTTGCCGTCCGGGGTGACAGTGGAGATCTCGGCGACGGTCTCCGCGTCGACAGGATCGGCGACCGGCTTGTTGAGGTACACCGGGTAGGTGGCCAACCGGTGGTAGCGCTCTGACGCCGGCAGGTTGAACTCGATCGGCGAAGACGCCTTCGGGGTGTCGGGGCGGTTGTCTTCGGGCATGTCCTCTTGCTGGCCCGTCGAACATCCAGCCATCATCAGCGCGGCCAGCGCCGCCGCGACCGCTGCCCGAGCCGAGTTCGTCGCCTTCACTCGTCATCCTCTTCAGTTGTCCGACACGTCGGGGTGATCTTGACGCGAAAAGGTGGCCGGACAGGGACCCGCTGATGAACACAAGGCAACGAGATGGGCGGCTACGCACGCAGCCAGACCCACGCGTGTTCGAGGTCAGCGCCGAGCGAAGGTTCGAAGTTCGCCGCGCATCAGCAATGACGCGGGTGCTTTCACGCACCCTTCCTCCCATGTTGGAGCGCCGAGCATCGCGACCTTTGTCGAAGTTTCGTCGGTGCTTCATGTCGCCCTTCCATGTCGGCGCAGTGTCTGCTCTCGGTCCCTACGCGTGAGATCTACGTGAGGCTCGTGACTACAGCCCTGGTGTAGATCTCGGTCATAGGGCATCAGACGCACCTCCCCGTCGGAGCCCTGTTTCGATTGTTTCAATTGCCGGATCCCCGGCGTACGCTCGAATCATGACCACTGCCGTTGTCCCGCTCGCTCAACAGGTGGCGGCGCGAGCGCTGAAGGACTCGCGATTCGCCAGCGTCCTGGATGCGCTGCTCACCGCGCCTACGGCGCCACAGGGAACCCTGGAGCGAACCGCAGCGCGCCAGCTCAGCGATCAGCGCCGCGCCGCGCTCGTCGACGACTTCGTCGATGGTGCGATGCGGACGCCAGATGTACAGAAGCTGTTGAAGTTGCGCACGCCGCAGGCGGTGCACCGGCTTCGGAGCCGCGGCAAGCTGATCGGCAGCGCTGTCGGTAACCAGACATGGTTTCCAGCTTGGCAATTCGATGGCGGACGAGTGCGCGAAGACCTCCCGCGAATACTCGAGCTCCTGACACGCTTCACCTCGGATCCGTTCGCAGCTGACCGGATCATGCGGCTCAAACATGAGGAACTCGGCAACACGTCGATCACCGAGGCGCTGCGCAAACCCAAGTCCACCGAAACCGCATGGCGGATGCTGACCTCGCTCGGTGCCTGAGCTTCCCGCGGGCTACCTCGGCCCATTCCCCGATGACAGGCCCGCGGGCCTACGGCGTCGATCGATTCCGGCCGGCAGCGAAATGTGGCGGGTGGACGCGACCCCTCCCAAGGAGTGGGACTGGTCGGGCTTTGCCGAACCCCGCTACCGCTTCGATCCGGAATCGGGCGGCTTCCGCACCCGCTACGCCGGAGCCACACGGGTCGGCGCATTTCGAGAGCGGTACCGGTCGACGGGACTCGTCATCCCCGCCGACCACCGGACACACCACCTGGTGCGCCTGGCGTCGTCGCGCAATCTGCGGGTGCTCGACCTGCGCACCGAGAGGAACCTGGACATCCTCGAGCTGGACGACCAGATCAGCACCGGGCAACACCCCGACGTGTGGGCGACCTGCCAGCGACTCGTCGACGCGGTCAGACGCTGGTGGCCTGATATCGATGCCATCGCCTATCGGTCACGCACGACCCCCGAGTCATCGCTGAATTACGCATTCTTCGGCGACGACGGGTTCGACGTGCACGGTTGGCGGCTTGGCAAGCGGATCGACGATTTGACCGATCTCGTCCTGCACGAGGGCTTCACCGTCAACTGGGATATCGGCTGACGTAAGCCCGGCGTCACATCCGCGAGTAGCGCGCCAGGGCGACGCTGTACAAGCCGTACGCCGCGAAACCCGTTGCCGCAGCGATCAGGATCGCCGCACCGAACGGCGCACGGCCCAGTGCCTCGACCGCTGCGTCCAGCCCCGTCGCCCTCGCCGGATCGCTGAAGTACGTCGCCGCGATCACCGACAGTCCCGCAGCACACAGCACCGCGCCCTCGGCCATATGACCGATGACACCCAGCACGGTGATCGGCCGGCCACCCGGAACCGTCAGATCGTTGAGGAACTTCCGTGTCGCACCCTTGTGCACGTAGTAGGCGCCTATCACGGCCATCACCGAGCCCGCGATCACCAGTACCGCCTTGCCGCCGCCGGATTGCATCAGCCTCGCGCTCAGGCCCGCGGTCGTCGTGCGGCCCTCCCGTGTGACACCCAACGCGAACTGGATGGCGGTGAAGGCGACGGCACAGTAGACGAGTGCCAATCCAAAAGCTTTGAGCCTGTTACCTATCGGCGATGAGCGTCGATCGGCGTGGGTGTGCTCGCCTGGATGAAGGCCAAGCACTGTTTCCGCGAGTCGCCACATCGCCAGCGCGATGAGCCCTCCGGCGACGATCCACAGCGGAAGAGCGCCCCCTCCGCTGCCTGCGAGGGTTGCCAACGCGCCCGTCTGGTCGGCCTCACCGCCAAAACCCAGGGCGATCCGAACGATCAGATAGGCGATGAGCAGATGCAGAAGTCCGCTGATCGGATATCCCGCGCGTGCGACGAACCGGACGGCTCGACTCTGGGTAGCGTCGTTGACAGCACCCTTGACGCTCGATTCAAGGCTCATGCAGCCTCGGGCGGGTCCACGTCAGGCACTTGGCACTCCATACCCGACAGCTGACCTGACGAAACGGTGCAGCGCTCCGGTCGCCCGCGATCAATACGGCGTGACGACGGCTCCGTCGATGGAGATGTTCATGCCGTGGTCGTTGCCGACCTTGGACAACCGCGTTCCTTCGGTCGTCAGCAGCAGGACCCATCTATGGACGGGGTATGGGTTGCCGTTGACCATCGCTATCTGCTGGCCCACGGAAGGGCCGATACCGGCCTCGTCCCAACTGAACTTGCCGTCGGCGTCCACGGACGCGGCAGGCCAGTGGCCGGCGCCGGACTCACTCACCGGCGCGGCGGGGAATCCGCCCGGCCGTTCGCACGCGGCCCTCTCTGCACTGACCACGCAGCGCACGCCGCTGGTGGTGAGGAAGTACTGGTTTGGCGGGTACGCCTCAAGGTCGGCCGAGGCCGACGGGGTGAACCCAGCCGTCATGAACGTCGCAACCATGCCGATGACCGCAGCTGATTGTCGTCTCATGGAATCCCCTTTGATCGAGGAGGCGTGGCTGTCTAGGTGATTGTGCGTCTTCGGGCGGTCGCGTACGTGCGAATTGCCCGACCAGCGGGTGCCGACCGATCCACCTGCGCAAACCAGCGATCGATGTGGACGTCAGAGCAGCGAGACGAGATCGTGCACGGAGTCGAGGGGCAATGCGCCGTCGACGACGGCGGTCACCTCCATGTTCTTGAGCGTGATCGCACCCTTGAAATTGTCGAGGAACGCGGTGTCGGCGGCGTCGCGCCCGGTGGCGATGCGCACCATGGACTGCCGCGGCGACAGGCAGGTCGCATCGACGACGCGCCAGGCGCCGTTGACATAGGCCTCGGCGACCGCATGGAAATCCATCGGGTCGCAACCCGGGGCGTAGACCGCGACCAATCGCGCGGGCACGTTCACCGCGCGCAGCAGCGCGACCACCAGATGGGCATAGTCGCGGCAGACACCTGCGCCGGCGAGCAGGGTATCGACCGCGCCGTCGATCGGGTCGCTGGATCCCGGCACATAGTTCAGCCGCGTCCCCACCCAGGACGATACCTTCTCCAGAAGCGTCTCCGAGTCGGCGTACTCTTCGAATTCCGTTGCGGCGAAACCGAAGAACTTGTCTGCCTCGGCGTAGCGGCTCGGCCACAGATAGGTGATCAGGTCGATGTCGCGCACCGGCGCCGGGTCGGCGTTCCCGAGGATCGTCGCCTGATAGGAGGCGGTGACGGTGCCCTCGGGCGCAGCGAACCGGTGGATACGGTTGCCGTGCTGACCGATGATCTCGTCGGGGGTGACGGCCTTCCCGTTACAGGTGAAGGTGAGCGACTCGGTGACGCGTGCACCCGGTTGTTCGGGCACGGCGATCTGAAACGCGAGCGTGGTGGCCGAGGTGACTGTCACTTCGAGTTCGGCACCGACGTCGCGCTTGAGCTCTGTCGTCGGGGCATCGTCGTCCGCGGCAGTCTTCGATCGTCGCAGTAGAGCCATCGCGCACCGCTTCCATGAGGTTGTGAGTGATCACCGCAGATGTCGACGGCGGTCTGCTGAACCGTGCGCGCGGATGTGTGTCAACCCTAGTGGGCAAGACGACGGTCGGCATCGCGACAGAAGTCGCATGGCACAGGTGGTGCAAGCATGGCGCCACCCGCCTCGCCCCAGCAAACTCTTCAATCCGTCGCGAGAACGCGCGAATCATGCGCAAATACCGACGGCGCGCGGCCCCTGCGCCGAAGATGCCGCGCGCAACCAGGCTGGTGACTGCGCTCCCGGAGCCGACGCGATCGCGGGACAGGCGACACCGGTCCAGCTTTTCCCGCCGCTGAACTGCGCCGCAGCCCATCGCCGGGTCGCGAGGCGTCCACACCGGCGACCGGCGTGACGAGGCTGCCGCCACGGGGCCGACAAATTGGTGCACGGGGGGCCTCTCGGGCGATGGTAGGGTTTCTAGCAAACAGTGGACGCTTCCGTGGCGAGGGTGGGGTTGATCTGAATGGGTGAGGACTTACGGGTTGATCCGCTCGAGGTGCGGATGGCTGCCGACCACGTCGACGTGGCCGCCGATGGCCTGAAGACAGACCACGGCGCCGCCCAGGAACGCATGGGGACCGCCCAGGCGGGCTGGATCGGGACGAGCGGGACGGCGCTGTCCACGCTGGCGACGAAATGGGAACAGGACTCCGCCGCGCACTACACCGAGCTGATCGGACATGTCGAAGGGTTCCGGTCAGCAGCGGCGCAGTACGTGGGCACCGACAAACAGGGGTCAGACGAAATCGAGAGTGCGGCATCAAATTTGGGCCCCATGGGGCTCTAGGCCGTGGGATTGAGTCTTGCCGACGTCGCGCGTTGGGAACCCGAGCAGATCGACGAAGTGTCCGAGGCGGCGGCGCAGCGTGCCCGGACCAGCGGTCAGACGGCGGAAACCCTGCGCAACCTGTCGGTGTTCGGGACGTGGAAGGGCGACGCCGGGGAGGCCGCGCAGCAAGCCATCAACCAGTCCGCCGACAAGCTGGCGCTATCGCAGAAGGAAGCCTTCCTCGTAGCGCTGGGGGCCGGCAAGTCCGCGCAGGACGTCCGTGCGGTCAAGAACGATCTGCAGAGCCTTCTGGATTACGCCGCTGCGGCGCCCCATGTCCAGATCGACACGGCCACCAACTCGGTGATCACGCCCGACACCACCGGGTGGGCGCAGGAAGACATCGACGCGCTGACCGCCAAGATCGAAGAGGTCGAGAACCGGATCGTGGCAGTGCTTGCCGCCGCCGACGAAGCCGACGCGGACCTGGCCCGGGTGCTGACCGCGGCGACGGGCGGCGACCCTGAACTTCCCGCCGAACAGGGCACCAACGACGGACAGTCGCTTCAGGACGGGCGACTCACGCCCGAGGAAATGGCGCGTCTGGAGGAGAACACCAACCTCACGCCCGAGCAGCAGGAGGCGTTGGTGCGCGGCGATCTGGTGTTGCCCGCCAGCCAGATGGAGTACCTCAACAACGTGTCGCGGTCGCTGGATGGCAAGAGCCCGGCCGAGATTCGCACGATGATCGACCAGCTCAACCAGAACGGCCAGAACGGCGGCGCCGTCACCGACGCGCTGCAGCTGCTGGGCAACGAGAACATCACCACCGCAGGCGAAGCGGGGGAAGGTGTGCCCACGCACGGCGGTATGCAGAACCTGCCGTCGGGTATCCGCGAAACGTTCGAACGTCCGCTGCGTGGTCCCGTCGTGCCGACGCAAGGCACCAACGAACAGGGAAATCCGACGATCGAGATGCCCGACCCGTGGCATCCGTTCCCCGAACTCGACAACTACCGCGACGTCGCGGCGATCGTGTCGGCGGGAGACCCTGCGCTCCAACAGGGCACGGCGATGGACGCGGCGCTGCTGGACAAGTCGGAGCAGATCCTCAACGACATGAACGATTCGCCGAGCATCGCGTGGAAAGACCAGATCGACATGTCGCAGCGACTGATCGACCCGACGGTGCAGGACATGCTGTCCGCGGCGGGACGCGACCAGATGGCCGTGCACGACGAACTTGCGGGCGCCAACGGCGCGACGCCCAACAACCCGTTCATCGAAGACCTGTTCACCCACCAGTGGGCCGACGACGGCGCCGCGGCAGGCACGCTGCTGAACGGCACCGGCGCGGTCCCGACAGATCTGACCGACCCCACGCAGCTGGAGCAGGCCACCCGTGCCGGGCAGACCATGCATGCGGTCGATCAGTGGGTCGGCGGGCACGCCCCGGCGCTACTCAACGTCGAGGGCGCCGGCGACCAGTCGCTCGGCCAGGTCAACCCAGAGCTCACCCAGGCCCTCGCCGACGCCAACAAGCCCTACATCGACGACATGCTCGGCAATTCGCTCGACAACAGCCAGGGATTCGCACCTCTGGACGACTTGACGAACCCCCAGATGCCGGTGATGCGGGACCTTTTCGCGGTGATCGACACCAACCAGGACGCCGCGGCCGCACTAAACAGCCAGGCCTATGTGAACGGGCTGCAGTACCAAGCCAACTTCGAGCAGTCCATCATCGACGGCGGCACGGTCAACACCGCCGATCTGCAGTCGGCAGGCACCTTGCGCGGTGTGATCGATACCGGCGCCAACATCGCCGACAACGACGCGATCGCCTACGGCAACCTGCAGGAGGTCAACGCGTACGAAAGCCGGGGCCAGTGGCTCGAATTCGCCAAAACGATGGGCGGGGAGATCCCCGGCGTCTCGGCCATTCTGGACTGGAACAGCAAGATGCCCGTGGATGCGCTGCAGCAGATCTTCGTCGGGGACTCGCCGGCGGGCACCGACCCCGTGCACATTGCCCAGCAGAGTTCTGAGGCGATGCAATATGCCGTCGCCCAGCGATTACTCGACAACAACCTCGGCGACCCGGCGTTCTTCGAAAAGTTGGGCCTGATCGATCCGGCCACCAACCAACTCAGGCCGCTCGCAAACGATCTCAGTGATTTCCGGACAGCGTTTACGAACTATTTCGTCGACATCGATCCGACGGTTAAGGCCGGCATCGAGGATTACGAAGACGCCTACCGAGATGCACTGCCCAGGCCACCGGCCAATCCGGGGGGATGACGGCGAGAAGCCCTCAGCGACAGGGCGCTTCGGGGATGAGCATCACCGGGACCGTCGAATGCGCGACCACCGCCGCCGCACCGGGAATCGCCGGCCGGGTCGGCAGACCCCGCACCCGCGCGAGCAACGGGGGCGAGTACCAGGCGGGCGACTCGCCGTCGAGGAACTCGTCGAGGTCCGGCGCCTGCGGCCGCGCACCGCTCAAGGCGTAGACCGCCACGCCGAAGACCGCGCCGCCGACTGCCAACCCGAAACCGATCCACAACGTGATGCCCGTACCCGCCGCCAGATCGCCCGGCAGCGCGTCGGCGATGTGCGCCAGAGCAGCATCCTGCGCTGCGGCAGATGCTGGGCGAACTGCACCGCAAGCACCGTGCCCACCGCGTAGGCCGCGTTGCCCAAACCCGACGCCAGCGTCATCGCCTGGGTGGACATGTGCAGCTGCTCGGAGATGATCGGCACCAGCGGGTCGATCGCCGCCGAGAGCGCGAGGTACGGAATCAGCGCGAGGGTGACCATGGCGGCCACCGCCGGATAGCGTCCGGCGAGAGGTCCTTGGCGCATCAGCTCAGCCCGGAGTGGGCCGTCGGGTCCAGTCGGCGCCGCCACACCACGTCGGGGCGGCTACTCGATCGGACGGGAACGCGCACGGGTCGCAGCAACCTGGAGATACCCGAAGTTATTCCTTCACAGCAAATATTCAGTAGTTGTTGCGGGACTTCACAGTTGGATTCGGACGTCGATCGGTGCGAGATTGCCGAAAAAACTAGTACCGCCGGTACGCATAACTCGCATCCACGCCGGGTAGCCGTCTGGCATCGAGACCGACGTCACACCGGGGAGGAATCTATGCCAGAAGTCCAGCTGCACCATGACGGCCATCCGATGTATCGCCGCATGGTCCGCTTCGACTGGTCGCAGACACCGCTGCACTGGGTGCCCGACGACCCGTTCTCCACGCACATGATCAACGTGCTGCATCTGCTGCTTCCCGAGGGAGAACGACACTTCATCAAGGCCGTGCTGGAGGCGTCGTCGCTGGTCGACGACCCCGAGTTGGAGGCGGCGATCAAACCGTTCGTACAGCAGGAGTCCTGGCACGCGTGGGCGCATCAGGTGGTGCTCGACCATCTCGCCGAGCAAGGCATCGACACCGAGCCCTACACCGACCGGCTCGGACGGACCCTGTCCATCACCCTCGGCGATCCGCCCAAGCTGCTCCCGAAGCCGCTGCGTCGGTGGTGGCTCTATCGCCGTCTGGCCGACGTGGCCGCCCTCGAGCATTTCACCGCGATGCTGGGCCAATGGGTGCTGCAGAACCGGGCGCTTGACGACGCCGGCGCCGACCCGATGATGCTCGACCTGCTGCGCTGGCACGGCGCCGAGGAGGTCGAACACCGCTCGCTGGTCTATGACGTCTACCAACATGTCAGCGGCAACTACGTCATCAGAGCATTCTCGATGGTGATGACCGCGCCGCTGTTCATCGGCTGGTGGATCGCCGGCGCGCGCTACTTGATGAAGACCGACCCGACCATCGACCAGAAGTGGCGCTGGCGCGACTGGGTGCGCGCCGCGCGGCGGGGCCTGCTGCCCGGGCCGTGGACGCTGCTGGTGAGCTCGCCGGTGCGCTACCTGCGGCCCAGCCACCACCCCGGCGGTGAGGCCTCCACCCAGATGGCCATCGAGTATTTGGAGTATTCGCCGACCGCACGGGCCGCCCGCGAACGCGCAGGCGCTCGGCAACGACCGCAGGGCGCCGAGATGACCAGCGGCCAGCAGATCGGTGACACGGAAAGGGTTGCAGCGCAATGAAGGTAGCGGTCGATCTCGACACGTGTGACGGCAACGGCGTGTGTATGAGCATCTGTCACGAGGTGTTCGACGTGCAGGAAGACGGCCTGCACTTACTGCAGGATCGACCCGAGTGACGACCTGCGCCGACAGCTCGAGGGCGCGGCGGTGTCCTGTCCCACCCAGGCGATCACGGTGAGGGACTGATATGCGCACCGATCTTCGCGAGATCGTCGTCGTCGGTGCCGGGCTGGCGGGCACGCGCGCTGCCGAGACGCTGCGCAATGACGGCTACGACGGCGCATTGACCGTCGTCGGCGACGAGTGGCACGCGCCCTATCACCGCCCACCACTGTCGAAGAAACTGCTGAGCGGGCAGATCCAGCGCGCCGGAATCGATTTGGCATTGCAGTTCGACTTCGACGCCCGCGTGCTGCGCGGAGCGTCGGCGGTGCGGCTCGACCCGTCGTCGCGCACGCTGGACCTCCACGACGACGGCACGCCCCTGTCGCTGCACTACGACGGCCTGGTCATCGCCACCGGGGCCACCCCGCGCGACTGGCCGGGCGGCGGCGCGGTGCCCGACGGGGTGCTGCTGCTGCGCACCGTCGACGACTGCCTCGCCATCCGCGAACGACTCACCTCGCGCCCGCGCGTCGTGGTGGTCGGGGGCGGGTTCATCGGCGCCGAGGTCGCCGCGACGTGCCGGACTCTGGGACTCGACGTCACGCTGGTCGAGCGCAGCGACGGGCTGTTGTTGTCCGCACTCGGCGCGGAGATGGCCCAGTGCTGGGCGCAACTGCACAAGCGGCACGGCGTCGACGTGCGGGTCGGGGTGGATGTCGAGTCGTTCGTCGGCGACCGACGAGTGGAGGCGGTCAGGCTGCGCGACGGCTCGCAGCTTGCCGCCGACCTCGTCATCGTCGGCCTGGGCGTCACGCCTGCCACCGAGTGGCTCGAGGGCTCCGGGTTACGCGTGGACGACGGCCTGGTGTGCGACGCGACGGGCGCGGTCGAGGGCGGCAGCGATGTCGTCGCCGCCGGTGACATCGCACGCTGGTGGCATCCGCGCTACGAACGTCATCTGCGCATCGAGCACTGGGACCACGCCGGACGCCAGGGCGAAGCCGCCGCCCGGACCCTGCTGGCCGGACCGGACAAGGTCGAAGCCTACGACGAACTGCCCTATTTCTGGTCCGACCAGTACGACGTCAAGTTGCAGATGCTCGGTGTGCCAACCGATTACGACGCCTTTGCCGTCGTCGAGGGGCGTCCCGACGACTGGGAGTTCACCGCGGCCTACGGGCGCGCCGGCCACACCATCGCGGTGCTGTCGACGATCCCGGGGCGGGTGCTGGGCTATCGCGACAGCATCGCCACGGCGGCGGCGTTCCCGCCGACGCCGGCATAGCACCTAGCCAGCTCGCTCCCTTGGCCGCCAGATTCAGCGCCGGCGCCCTGCCGATCCCAGATCCCGCGCCGGTGATCACACCGCCACCTTGTCTTCGAACCCGCTCATGTTCTCTGCGCCTTTCGGTGCACACGCGCGTGTAGCCGCGCGCCTAGATCCGCTATTGCTTCCTCTGCCTCTGCCAGCACACCTGCTTGCAGATGAAAGTCGTGCCAAAGCCCGTCGAACAGACGGTGCTCGACCACACCCGTTGCCGCAACGGCCGTTTCGATCCTGATCGCATCCACGATCAGCGGATCGTCGCCCGCGCTGTGCAACACGATCGGCGGCAACCCCGCCATGTCCCCGTACACCGGCGAGATTCCCGGCAGCCGGGGATCGTGCTCGCCGGCATACTGCGGCGCCCACACCGCGGCCATCGCGGGCGTGATCAACGGATCACGGTTCTCGGGCCGCCGCCGTTCGACGTCGAGCGCCAGGTCCGCCCACGGGCAGATCAGCCCCAACGCCGCCGGCATCGCGATGCCGCGGTCTCGCAATGCCATCGCCAGCGCCAACGTCAGCCCGCCGCCTGCCGAATCACCGGCGATCACAGTCTTGTTCGGATCGACCCCGCCGTCGAGCATCGCGGTATACACGGCGACCATCTCTTCCAGCGCGACCGGATAGCGCGCTTCCGGCGACAGCGTGTAATCGGGCACCACGACCGTCATTCCGGCCGCTGCGGCGAGCCGACCCGCGACGCCGCGATAGCCGTAAGCGCTGCCCAGCCCGTACGCGCCGCCGTGCAGATAGATCAG
The DNA here is from genome assembly GCA_963843135.1 of uncultured Actinomycetota bacterium. GTDB lineage: Bacteria > Actinomycetota > Actinomycetes > Mycobacteriales > Mycobacteriaceae > Mycobacterium. The sequence continues at coordinate 29,958 of CAWJJA010000002.1, read as the reverse complement.
CGTGACGTGGGAGCCGACCAGGACGGTGCGCTCCACGGGCACTCCGGCGACCGCCCCTCGCTGCCACCGCATGCCCGTCGGCGGCCGTGTCACCGCCGTGAACGCCTCGTACATTTTTCGCTTGCCGCGCAACGAGATTCGATGCGATGCCAGCGGCGCGCGGCACCCCCTCAGTGCCGCCCGCACGACTTCACGACGGATGCTCATGCCATCGCCGCCGCGGGGGTCGACGCCTCGAACTGCAACGCGCCGTCGACGACCGGGTCCTCGAGCAGCATCTTGGAGTCCTTCTCGAAATGCATGAGTACCTTCCACGGCAGCTTGGAGCCCTGCCGCGGCATGACGTCCTTGCCGCGCTGCACATAGCCCGACTGCAGACTGTCCAGCATGCCGTCGTCCAGCGCGCACCCGTCGACGTCGCGCGGGGTCGCGACCGCATAGCCGTTGGCGTCCATGTGCTCGAACAACCGGATCAGGTATTCGCCTGCGATGTCGGACTTCAGCGTCCACGGCGCATTGGTGTAGCCGAACATCCACGCCAGGTTCGGGATGTCCTGCACCAGCAGGCCCTTGTAGGTCATCTGGTCGTGCAGGGCCCGCGCTTCGCCGTCGACGGACAGCGCCATGCCGCCGAGCATCTGCAGGTTCAGGCCGGTGGCCGTGACGATGACGTCGGCCTCCAGGTGCCTGCCCGACTTCAGCGCAATGCCTGTCTCGGTGAAGCTTTCGATCTCGTCGGTGACCACCGACGCCTGACCCGAGGCCAGCACGTCGAACAGGTCGCCGTCGGGCACCGCGCACAACCGTTCGTCCCACGGCATGTAGCTCGGCGTGAAGTGGCTCATGTCGAACCCGGCGCCGAGGCGGCGCTTGGCCTGCCACAGCAGGAACCGCCGCATCGTGCGCGGCCAGCGCCGGCACGCCTTGTACAGGCCACGCTGGATCACGATGTTGCGCTTGCGGCCCACCTCGTAGACCCGCTCGTCGGACAGGAACCGGTTGAGGAACTCCGAGATCTTGTCGAACGCCGGCAGCGAGAACACATACGACGGTGAGCGCTGCAGCATCGTCACGGCCGCCGCGTCGCCGGCCATCGTCGGGACCAGCGTCACCGCGGTCGCACCGCTGCCGATTACGACGACCTTCTTGCCGGTGTAGTCCAGGTCCTCGGGCCAGTGTTGTGGATGCACAGTGCGACCTCTGAACTGGTCCGCACCCGGGAAGCTCGGCAGGAAGCCGGCGTCGTAGTTGTAGTAGCCGGTGCAGCTGATCAGGTAGCCGGCCGTGTAGTGGCGGGTCTCACCGGTCGCCTCGTGCACAGCGGTAACCGTCCAGTGACTCTCAACGCTCGACCAGTCCGCGGCGACGATCTTCAGGCCGTACCGGATCTTCTGGTCGATGCCGTACTCGGCGGCGGTGTCGGCGATGTACTGGCGGATCGACGGGCCGTCGGCGAGCACCTTGCGCTCCTGCCAAGGCCGCCACTTGTAGCCGAAGGTGAGCATGTCGGAATCCGAGCGGACCCCCGGGTAGCGGAACAGGTCCCAGGTGCCACCGAGGCGCTCGCGACGTTCCAGGATCGCGATGGACTTGTGCGGGAACTCGGCCGCGATCTGGCAGGCCGTGCCGATGCCGGACAGCCCAGCGCCGATGACGACTGTGTCGTAGTGCTGTGTCATGTATCAAGATTGACCGACGTCATAGCCTTGGGTCTTGACAGGAAGCGACTCGTTTTTACCATTTTCCGACAGGGAGTTGTGTGGGCAACCTGATCCGCGCCGCGGCGTTGCTGGGCTACTCCGAGCTGGTGCGCGAGCTCGGCGGTGACCCGGCGGTCTTCCTTAGCCGCTTCGGTATCCCCACCGACGCCGAACGCCAGGACGAAGCCTTCCTCCCCTTCGCCGCGTTGACCCGCCTGCTGGAGACGACCGCCGAGGAGCTGGCCTGCCCGGAGTTCGGGCTGCGGCTGTCGGGTCGGCAGGGTCTGCAGATCCTCGGCCCGATCGCGGTGATCGCGCGCAACGCGTCGACCGTGCAGGGCGGGGTGCAGGCGGTCGGGCGTTTTCTCTATATCCATTCCCCCGCGCTGAAGCTGGCCGCCCACCCCGCCGCCGAGGGGGGTCTCGAGTTCACGTACGAGACGACCGAACCGGGCGTCGTCTTCGTGCAGGGATACGAACTGAGCATGGGCATCGCGGCGCAGATCGTCCGGCTGCTCGGCGGGCCGGCGGCGCGCTTGCAGGCCGTCTCGTTCCCGCATCCCCAGCAGGGCACCGACGCGGACTATCGCGACGCGCTGGGCTGCCCGGTGCGGTTCGGGCAGCCGTGGTGTGGTTTCGAGGTGTCGTCGGAGTTGGCCACCCGTCGCATCGAGAACGCCGATCCGCAGACGCAGCGCATTGCCACCAAGTACCTCGAGGCGACCTACCTCCCGGCCAGTGCGCGGCTGTCGGACCGGGTGGCCGAGCTGGCGCGCCGGCTACTGCCCACCGGGCAGTGCAGCGCGGGGGCGATCGCCGACGAGCTCGCCATGCATCCGCGGACGCTGCAGCGGCGGCTGCTCGACGAGGGCGTGCGCTGCGCCGACATCATCGACCGCGAGCGCCGCTCGCAGGCCGTCCGCTACTTCGCAGAGCCGGAGCTGCATCTCTCCCAGATCTCGGGCCTGCTCGGATACGCGGAGCAGAGCGCGCTCAACCGGTCGTGTCGGCGCTGGTTCGGCAAGACACCGCGACAGTGCCGGGTCGGCGGGGTGCCGGCCTAGGCGCGGTTAGCGGCAGTTCCAGCAAACCGTCGCGCTCATAGCCGCCACGCATTCCGTCGAACATAGGTCGGCTTACCGACACGCGCGTAACGACACATCTAGCTCAGCTAGTCAAAAGCACTGCAAGAGGGCATATCTGGGAGTTTTCGTAAAGGTAATGACTGACGACGGAATCCGTATTACTCTCAAGCATGGTTGAGCTCCCAGCCCGCCACCATCGCCTCGATGGCGTCGCGCCGTTCTGGGCCTCACTCGCCGACGCTGTCCTGGCGACACACGAGAAGACAGCTTTGGGGGATGTGCATGACCGCAGTTGGGACCGTACGGATCGGGCGTCCTGATGCTGCGTCGGTGGACGAGCACCGACAGTGCGGCAGGGCGACGTTCGCCCTACGACGGCTGTCGTCGTCGCGAATCGCCGTCGCGGCCGTCGGCGACCTGGACGCGGCCAATGGGCGTGACCTCGGCCGCTTCGTCGAGGAGCACACCGGAATTTCGCGTCAACTGGTTCTCGATCTGCGGGCCGTCGACTTCGCAGGCACTCAGGCCTTCACCGCGCTCTACTACATCAGCGTGCACTGCGCCCGCAGCGACGTCGACTGGATCATCGTCGGCAGCCACCCCGTGCGACGCCTGCTGTCGATCTGCGATCCCGACTCAGAACTGCCACTCGTCGACGAACTCACCTCGGGACTCGAGCACCTCACGCGCTCGGCACGCTGCCACCAGGCCGTCCGAACCGCGGTATAGCGTCCTCGCGCAGCCCGTTCGCGAGCAAGGCCGCGACGACACCGATCACCAACCACATCAGGGCCTGGTTCACCAACGTATAGACCCGGAAGTCCGCCAACACCTCAGCGGGGAAGCCGCCGAGCAGCAGTCCGCCAGGTCCCACGATCGGCCCGGGGACTTCGTCGAAGCTGGGCAACACCATCGTCACGCCCAGCATCACCGCGACATAGCCGCCGACCGCAAACGCAGTCGCCCGCCACGGTGCCCATTGACGCGCGCACGCCAGCCCGGCGGCCATCGCCAAGCAGGCTGCCACCACGGAGAGGGCCGTCATCGTCAGGAACGCCGAGCTGCGCGCCGCGACAGTCTCGTCCAGTCCGACGGTGGGCGGGTTCGCCGGATACTTCAGGCTAGGCACGAAGGCGATCGCGGTGAACATTCCCGCCGACAGCAGTAACGCCAGACCGGTCGGGTCCGGCGTAAAACCGCTGTTCTCCAACGCCGTTCGAATCACGGTGTGGGCCACCGCGAACAGGACACCCATCACGATGCCGAACACGACGATGCCGACGGCCGCGCCGATGTTCTCCTGCACCGCGCGCGTGAACAGCTCATGACCGTGGGCGTGATTCTCACCGCCCAATGCCGACTCGACGTGTTCGCGCTCGCCCTCGTAGTCCACGGCGGCGCCGATCAACGGTTCGATCATCACCCGGCTGAACGCGAACGCCGCCAGGCCGGCGACGGCACCGGGCACGAGATACCTTACCGCTGAGGGCATTTCACTCAGTGGCACGGGAAACCCAGCAGGTGGCGGGCGTCGTGCAGGAACTCGTGGATGTGGGTGTCGTTACCGAACACCGACACGGCGCCCTGGTCATAGCCGACGAAGTAGTAGGCGATCAGCGCGAGCATCGTGATCGCGGTCAGTCGAGCCGCTATCGCGAGTGGTGGCGCGACGGCCCGGACGTTGATACGGGGGACGGCGGCGGCTTCGGCGTTGCTCATCGGTACTCCTCAGTGGTCGTGGTCGTGCGCGGCGGGCAGGGCGTGGTCGCCGGCGTCGGTGAGCACCGGCGCGGTCAGCAGCTCGTGACGGTCGACCAGCTTCTCCAGCGTGGCCACCCAGTGGTCGTAGTACTCCCACTGTCCGCGTTCGGGTTCGGGCGTGGTCTCCCACTCGCCGATCGTCTCGATCAGGGTCTGCTGGAACTCGCTCCACGGGTAATGGCGGAACTCCGACAGCGCGAGCGCGAGCCCGAAGGCCCGGCGCTGCCATTCGTGGTCGAACTGTGGCGCCGCCTGGTCGGTGGTGCAGGTGTCGTGCAGTTTCATGACGCCTGCCCGGCCAACGCCACGCCGATCATCGACTCGGTGGTCACCAGGTCCATCAGCATCTCGTCGGAGAAATCCTCGGTCCCTGCCGGCCTTTCGGGGATGACGAACCACCGCGAGTGGCCGCTGGAGTCCCAGACCTTGATCTCGGTGTCGGCGGCCAGATCCAGGCCAACTTCGGCGAGCACCTTGCGCGGTTCGCGGGCCGCGCGGGAGCGGAACGTCGGATCCTTGTACCAGTAGGGCGGCAGGCCCAGCACGGGCCACGGGAAGCAGGAGCACAGCGTGCAGATCACCAGATTGTGCACGCCGGGCGTGTTGGCGACGGCCTGCAGGTGTTCGCCTTCGGCGCCGGCCATTCCCTCGGGAAAGTCGAGTTCGGCAACGGCGGCCGGCGTATCGACGACGATCTTCTCCGCGAATTCCGCGTCGGTCCATGCCTTTACGACGATCTTCTTCCCGTTGAGCGGGGTCATCTCGGTTTCGAAGTAGCTGAGCACCTTGTCCACGGTCTGCGGAGTGATGACACCTTTCTCGATCAGCAGCGACTCCAGCGCGGCGGCCTTCTTGGCGCTGGCTTCCTCACGGTCGGGCGGGTAGGCGAACTGTTCGGTCATCACTTCTCCTCGATGGGTTCCAGGTAGGCCTCGAAAAGCTCGGCGTACAGGTTCAGCGGGCCGTCTTCGGCGCGGGGGCCCCAGATCTCGGCCGGTGCGAACTCGACGATGTAGATCGGCATCGGGTCGCCGATGCCGTCGCCGGTGTGGCAGAAGTAGGCGTAGTCGCCTTCGAAGACGCGTTCCACGGTGCCGGTGCGGCCGCGCAGGTAGCCGGGCAGGCGGCTGTGCGCGTCGGCCGGGACGTTGGTGATGCGCACCGTCGAGCCCACGGCGAACTTCGGGTGCGCGACGTCGCGGCGGGGACTGTCCCCCGACCGCAGGTAGGCGATCACCTGGTCGTCGACCGCCGCTTCACCGGAATCATCTGGCGCCGAGGGGAGTTCGGCAATCCGGTCGGCGAGTTCCTCGTCGGTCACGTAGCCCTTGTCGATGAAAAACTGGGTGATACCGCCCAGCCACTTCTCGTAGTAGCGGAACTTGAAGTAGTCGAAGGGGTTCATCGCCTCGGCGCCGGTGCGCAGGTCGGCCCACGTCCACTCGTCCTTGAAGGCGGTCGGCACCTCGTCGATGGGATAGGCCGGCAGTGCCGATCCGAGGTGGTTCGACAGCCCCATCATCGCCACGTGGATGCCGAAGATGCGTTTCTCCCAATCCTCGACGAAGACGCGCTTCTCCAGGGTCAGCGGTTCGGGTAGGCCTTCCAGACCGCCGAGATAGTGCTGCAGTTTCATCAGGCCGGGCTTCCTTCGGTCGTCGTTGCGGGTTCTGATTTCTTCGTCATCGCGGTGGCGGCGTACTCCGAGACCAGCCCGAAGGTCGCACCGAGGACACATGCGAGCGCGGCGACCAGGCCCGGGTGGGAGACGGTCGTGACGGTGATGGCGCTGCCGGTGCCCGCGACGGTCGACACCGTGGAGGCGAAGCCGACGACGACGGCCGGGGTGGTGGACAGCAGCGGCACCCAGGACGCCTGCACCATCACGGCGCTGCCGACACCGACGGCGATGGCGGTGACCAGCAGGCTGCCGCCCATCAGGTGGGCGGCGTACAGGCTGGCCGACGCGATCACGACGCCGACGAGGTTCGATGACACCGATCGCACCCATCCGGTGACGCCGCCGCCGACGAAGAAGAACGACGCCCACGCCAGGAACACCACCCAGATGGGTACCGTGATGACTTCGGCGGTCAGCGCGACCGCCAGCCCACCGAGGACGCCGATACTCAGCGTCAAAGCTGTTCGAGAATCCATGAAATGAGCTTCAGACCAGTAGGTTTCGCCCGCGTTACGCTCAAATTTCTCTGGACGGCAGTACCGGACACGAATCGTGCAGATCCGGACCTGGGCTCACCCGCAATGCGGATGTAACGGACACCAGCTAACTTCAGTTCAGGCGGGGGCACGAAAGGACAGCAGCTGATGTCCGACGGCAAGGGGCCGCAGCGGAGACGCAGGACCATCGTGTTCGCGCTCTACGACAAGGTCACGTTGCAGGACGTCGCCGCGCCGCTGGAGATCTTCGCCCGCGCAAACGACTTCGGCGCGCGGTACGACGTGATACTCGCTTCGGTGGATGGAAAGCCGGTCAACACAACGTCGTTCGTCGTCCTCAATGTCGACACGTCGCTCGACGAGGTGCCGGACCGGATCGACACGCTGGTCGTGCCCGGCGGTGTGCCCGCCGACTTCACCTTCACACCGGGTGAGCACGACATCCCCGAGGAGCAGACGCCGGACGTCGTCGCGTCGGCGTTGGAGATGGTGCGCGAACTGGCGCCGCGGGCGCGCAGGGTGGCGTCGGTGTGCACGGGCGCGTTCGTGCTCGCCAAGCTCGGGCTGCTCGACGGGCGCCGGGCGACCACGCACTGGGCGCACTGCCAGGAGTTGGCGCGGGCCTACCCCGAGATCTCGGTGGACCCGGACTCGTTGTTCGTCCAGGACGGACCGTTCATCACCGGTGCGGGGATCAGCGCCGGGATCGACCTGGGCCTCGCGCTGGTGGAGACCGACTACGGGCCGGACGTGGCGAGGCGGGTGGCGCGGTGGATGGTGGTGTTCCTGCAGCGGCCGGGGGGTCAGGCGCAGTTCAGTGTGTGGACGGAGGCGGCCTCGCCGGTGTCTACGGGTCTGCGCGAGATCCTGGACGCGGTGGTGGCCGATCCCGGTGCCGACCATTCGATCGCGGCGATGGCGGATCGCGCGGCGGTGAGCGAGCGGCATCTGGTGCGCATGTTCCGCGCGCAGGTGGGGATGACGCCGGCACGATACGTCGAGAGAGCGCGGGTGGAGGCCGCCAAGGTGCTGCTCGCGGCGAGCGATCACAGTCAGGAAGCGGTGGCGCGACGGGCCGGTTTCGGATCGGCGGACACGATGCGGCGCACGTTCCGGCGGGCGCTGGGCGTCTCCCCCAGCTCGTACCGCAGGAGATTCCGGACGACGGGCGTGGGGTCGCCCGCGTAGTCCGGCGCGGCGCTCGATCGATTCGGCCCGTCCCGGCCTCGCTGGGACACTCAGTGCCCTCACAGGTTGGTGCGCGACGATGGCAAAGATGTAGCCGGAGGACACAACGATGTGTGGGATTTTCGCCGCGATGACGCGGGACGGCCTGCCAACCGATCGGTGCGATGAGGCGCTCAAGCGTCTGCAACATCGTGGGCCGGACGGCTCGGGCCTCTGGAACTCCCGCAATGGGCAGTGGACGCTCGGGCACACGCGGCTGTCGATCATCGGACTCAACAACGGCACTCAGCCGATGACCAGCCCCGACGGCGCGGTGCACATGGTCGTGAACGGCGAGTTCTATGGCTACCGCGAGATACGCGAGCGGTTGCGAGCCCGCGGCTACCGCTTCGCCACCCAGAGCGACAGCGAGATTGCGCTGCACCTCTATCACGAGCGCGGGATACAGGCGGCGACGGAACTGCGGGGTGAGTTCGCGGTGGTCATCGCCGACGAACGCCAGCGGGCGATGTACGCGATCCGCGACCGCTTCGGGGTCAAGCCGCTGTACTACGCCGTGGTGGACGGCGAGGTGTTCTTCGCATCGGAGATCAAGGCGCTGTTGGCGCTGGGGGTGCCGGCGGCGTGGGATCTCGAGGGCGCGACTGGAGGTTTCGGAAGATCGCACGAGATAACGGAATTCGCCGGTATACGCACGGTGCCGCCGGGCTGCTATGCGATCGCCAGGGATGGCAATGTGCGCATCTATCCGTATTGGGATTGGGAGATCCCGACGGCTGAGCAGATGCGGGCCGACACGCGAACCGAGGCCGAGGTCGTCGCCGATTTCCGGGAGGCGCTGCGCGATGCGGTACGGCAGAGACTGGTCGCCGATGTGGAGGTGGCGTCGTATCTGAGCGGTGGCATCGACTCATGCGCGGTTCTCGGGCTCGCGCAGCAGGAGATGGATCGGCCGATCCGCGCGTTCACCCTGACGTTTGACAACCCGCTCTATGACGAAGCCAAACTCGCTGAAGCTCAGGCCAAACTGGTCGGCGCGACGTATCACCCGATTCCCATCACGGGGCGCGAGATCGCCGACTCTTTCGCGGATGCGGTGTGGCATTCCGAGACGCAGATGTTCAACGGTCACGGCGTCGCCAAGTATCTGCTCAGCCGCGCCGTGCGCGACGCGGGTATCAAGGTGGTGTTCACCGGCGAAGGTTCCGACGAAATGCTGGGCGGCTATCCGTACTTCCGGGTCGACGCGTTGAATGACGACCCGACCTTGGGCGCCGAGGACCGAGTGAAGTTCCTCGACGAGATGCTCGGCGCGAATGCGGCGACCCGGGCGTTGATGATGCCGGAGAAGTTCAGCAGCGCGGAGATGGAAGCAGTCGAGCGCAGGCTCGGCTGGCTGCCTGCGACGCTCAATGTGGCTGCAGTGCAGACCAATAGCGTGGCGCCGTTGTTCCGCGACGACCTCTTGACATCCGTCGGGGGGTTTCAGCCGCTGGTGTCGGCGCTGGATCGGTTGCCGATTGCGCAGCGCGTCGCCGGCCGCGATCACCTGAATCAGATGCTGTACGTGAATGCGAAAACGATTCTGCCGAACTTCATTCTGAACTATCTGGCCGACCGGATGGAGATGGCGCATTCGATCGAAGGGCGGGTGCCGTTCCTGGACCATCATGTCGCCGAAGCGGCGGCGCGCGTGCCGGTGAGCATGAAGGTGAAGGGAATTCGGGAGAAGCATGTGCTGCGAGAGGCGACGAAGGATGTGTTGATCCCGGAGGTGTACGAGCGGCAGAAGCATCCGTTCACGACGCCGCCGACGCGCAACCCGAACGACCCGATGCTGGAGTTCTATCGGGACACGTTCGCCTCGCAGGCCGCCAAGGACCAGCCGATCTACGACATGAAGAAGGTCGGCGCGGCCCTCGATCAGCTGCTGGAGGTTCCCGACGATCAGCGGATCGCGACAGAGGGCGGTCTGCAGCGGGTCGCGAGCGTCGTCGTGATGCAGGACCTGTTCTCGATGGCGTAGTAGTTCAGGTCAAAGACCGACGGGGACGACGATCACCGTGATGTTGTCGTGGCCGCCGGCCCGCAAGGCGTAGTCGACCAGTGCGCGCGCGGCCTCGGTCGGTGCGGTTCCGTTGAAGAACGTGGCGATGTCGGCCGCCTCGGGCAGGTAGTTGTGTAGGCCGTCGGAGCACAGCACCAAGACGCCTCGGTCGGGCGTGGTCATCGTGCTGACGCTCGATTCGTCGAACAATGGCGGTTCGGCATCGGCGCCGAACCACCGGGTCAGGGTGTGCGCACCCCGCTCGACGGCGGGCGAGTCGGCGGCGATGCCCCCGGAGATCAGATCCTGCGCAAGGGTGTTGTCGACCGTCAGGCATTGCGGCTGCGCGGGCGGATGGGGCAGCCAGTAAACCCTGCTGTCGCCGACGTTGGCGACGGCGATATGCACCTTGCTGCCGATCGACACGGCGACCGCAGCCGTATAGGTGCATGACGAGGCGGGAAGTGATTCGTCGGGCGACTTGGCTTGCGCGGCTGCCCTTGCCGCGTCGGAGAGTCCGGCCATCATCACCGATGTCAGGTCCCTCGCCGCGGCGAGCGTGTCCAGCATGGCGTCGACGCCGGCGACCGACGCGGCCTGCGAGGCGTTCTGGCCTTCGGACGAGGTGGAGACGCCGTCGCACACGACTGCCGCAATCGCGGATGACTGCTCCCCCAGCGCTCCTGCCACGATTCCCGCTGCGCCGGCGTCCTCGTTGCGCGTGTGCTGGGTACCGCGGTCGGTGATCAACACGACCGCATCGAGATGGTCTTCGTCACTAACCGGCTCAGCGCGGCCCGGAGCGGGCCTTGGCACCGCGACGCGTCGGATCTGCGTGCGTGTCGCCACTGTGCTCCTCATGTCGGTCGTTTCGTACGCGTTTACAGACTCCCATCCCGGTGCGAATCCCGGCTGCGGACACTCGGCTCCCTCGCCGATGAGTTTCGGGTGGCTCAATGGTCTGCTTAGGCATGACGCGAACCAACCTCTCGATGTCGATCTCCGCGGACGGCTATGTCGCCGGACCCGACCAGAGCGAGGAGAATCCCCTCGGAGTGGGTGGCATCAATGTTCACCAGTGGCATATCGGGCCGGGCGCCGGCCACCCGGTCAACCGCCAGGTGATGTCGGAGATGCTCGACGGCATGGGCGCAACGATCATGGGCCGCAACATGTTCGGGCCGATCCGCGGCGAATGGGCCGATTCGGACTGGCAAGGCTGGTGGGGCGACACCCCGCCGTATCACTGCCCGGTCTTCGTCCTCACCCACTACGCACACGCGCCGATCGAATTGAAGGGTGGCACCACCTTCTATTTCGTGACCGATGGCATCGAAGCTGCCTACGCACAAGCCCAGGCGGCTGCCGGCGACCGGGATATCTCCATCGCCGGCGGCGCCTCGTGCGCCCGGCAGGCGATCAAGGCCGGCCTCGTCGACGAGATCGACCTGCAGGTGTCGCCGGTGATCCTCGGCTCCGGCGAGCGCCTGTTCGACGGGTTCGAGGCCGGCGTTCCTGAGCTGGAGCTGGTCCGCGTGCTGCACGCCCCCGGCGTCGCGCACCTCCGCTACGCGGTCACCCGGTAACGGCGATTGCAGCGGTCGGTCCTGCTGATTCAGGCCTTTACGATCGGCCGAAAGAGGTCGAACAACCGCGCTTCCCACCCCGGCGCGACGCGACCCGTGCGGGCGCGCTCGGCGACGTGTGCGCCGACGATCGCGTCGACGAGAGTCGCGCCGTCGAGATCGGCGCGAAAGAACCCGTCGCCTTTCGACTCGTCGACCACTGATTCCAGTTTGGTCCGCTGACGGGCGAGAATGCGGCGGAAGAGTTTGGTGAAGTCGGGGTCGTCGTCGGTGAGCAGGGACGCCAGGCCACCGAAGCCGATGCCGACGTCGATGGTCTTGACCGCTTCCCGGATGAGCCACCGCAACCGATCGGGCGCGGTGGCGTCGGCAGCGAGCGGTTCGGGAGTGGTCACTCGCGACAGCGCGGCGGACAGCATGTCGCGGCGGTCGCGATACCGGCGGTAGATCGTGGTCTTCGCGATGCCGGAGCGCGCCGCCACCGCCTCGACCGTCACCGATCGTGGCCCCTTTGTACGTAGCAGCGTCAAGGTGGCGTCGGCGATGCCCTCGTCGACGCTAGGGCGTTGCGCCATTTAGGTCCTTCTTCCTTGCGGGGAATAACCGCGCTCGGCCAAACGCTACACTCTACGTAGCGATACGATACGCGTAGCGTTTCTATCACAAGAAGGCGAGAGGTGGTCAGCATGTTGAAGGCATTGCGCAGGGTGTCTGCGACGGATGTGGCTTATGCGTGTTTCCTGTTGACGTTCGTTGCACTCGGCACGTTCGTCTACGCACTAGCCGCCGAAAGTCCGATGGCCGGAATCATCGGCGCCGCGCTTATTTTGTTGATGGTCATGACAGTCGCGGGGTTTCGCATCGGCGCTCGGACGCGAGCGGCGTCCAACGACAGCGGCATCGACATTCCCGGAGAGAACATCTGGGCACGGCCGCTGCGGCGTGGGGAGATCGACCAATATCTGCAGAGCTATCGCGCTGTTCGCGAGAACCATGAACAACTGCTGCGGGCGGTTGCCGTTACACCCGGGACGCCGCCGACGAAGCTGGAGGACCGACGGGCCGCGTGATGCTCTCGACCGCTCAGGAGACTGACGCGCCGAGCTCCGCGTAGACCGCCGCCTCGAAGCCGAGGATCGTCTCGACCATCTTGGAGTCGAAGAACGGCAACAGCTGCGTCCCGATCACGGCGCCGATGCCCGCTGCGCGGTCGATCCAATAGAAGCTGTTGAACAGGCCCGACCAGTCGCCCGAGCCGGCGCTGCGCATGCCTGGCAGATCGATCAGGTACACGTGGAACCCGAGACCCCACCCCTGCGGCACGGCGAGCAGCTCGACCGGATTCGCCAGCTCGGGGACGGTCGACGCCAGCTTCTTCGGCAGCGGCGCCCCGTCGAGGTGGTCGCGCAGCGCGAGCTCCACCGTCTCCTCGTTGAGGATGCGCCTGCCGTCGAGCTCGCCGCCGTTGACCCAGGCGCGCACAAAGCGCCCGTAATCCGCGATCGTCCCGTAGGACCCGTGGCCGGCCGCGTCCCATTCCGGCTCGGCGTCCAGGTCGATATCGGTCGGAACCAGGCTGCCGTCCGCCGCCCTGGACAGGACCGGCAACAGGCGCGCGCGCTGCTCGTCGCTCGGGGCGAACGTCGAGTCCGTCATGCCAAGTGGCCCGTAGACGTTCTCTGCCAGGTAGTCGCCCAACGTCTGGCCGCTCACGGCCTCGACGACCTGGCCGACCCAGTCGGTGCTGACGCCGTACTCCCAGACGGTGCCGGGATCGTGGACCAGCGGCGCGCTGATGCTCTGCTTCTTCCCCGAAAGCACGTCAGGCCACCCGTAGTCGGTGCAGTACGTGAAGAGCTTCTCGTTGAGGAAGTGGTATCCGCAGCCAGAGGTGTGGTTCATCAGCTGGCGGACGGTCGCCTGTGTCCTGGGCGCACGCAGGACCGGCTCACCACCGTCGAAGCCGTCGAGCACCTGGAGCTCGCCGAATTCGGGCACGATCGACGCCGCCGTGGCGTCGAGGTCGAGGCGCCCCTGCTCGACGAGCTGCAGCGCCGCGGTGGTCGCGACGGCCTTCGTCATCGAGGCGTTGCGGAACATGGTGTCGGGCCCGGCGTCGCCGGCTGCGCCCTCGTAGAGGACGCCGTCGCGGCTGACAACCGTGGCGGCGATGCCATGCAGGGACCCGTCGGCCGTCACGGCGTTGAGTAGCTCGTCGATTCGCTCAAACCCCATGCCACACTCCTTTGCCTTCGGGATCATCGCACGTGCGGTGAGACACGCCCTCGGGTTCACCAAGTCAGGAGCAGCAGATGAAGAAACGGCACCTCGTGATTGCGGTCGCGGTGATCCTCGCCGCGGCGGCATGCGACAGCTCCAGCAAGCCGGCCTCGGAGGCCACGACGACGCCGACGACGGCCTCGACGTCCGCAGCGGCGACGACGTCCGCCGCGCCGACCACCACGGAGGCCTCCGCGTGCACCGAGCTCGAGGGAACGGTCGGCGACGCCAACCTCTGCACGGTCCACACCGAGACGCCGAACTACACGATCGACATGAGCTTCCCGGTCGACTACCCCGACCAACGCGCGGTGGCTGACGTCTTGTCCAAACAACGCGACCAGTTCATCGAGTTGGTCGACGAGCCGCCGGTGCGTGATGTGCCCAAGGCGCTCGACATCAAGTCGCAGACTTTCCGGTCGGGAACTGGCACCTCAGGTACAGAAAGTCTGGTCTTCGAGGAGTACGACAACTTCGGTGGCGCCCATCCGGTGACGAACTACGACGCCCTCAATTTCGACCTCGGCAAGCAGGCGCCGATCACGTTCGACACGTTGTTCAAACCGGGGGCCGACCCCGTCGCCGTGCTCGATCCCCTCGTGGCGGCCGAGTTGAAGAAGCAGTTGCCGGGCGCGCCGATCGACGACAACCCCGTGGGAGCCCAGATGTACAAGAACTTCGCCCTCACCGATGACGCGGTGCTCTTCTTCATCGGCCAGGGCCAGTGGACCATCTCGGCGGCCGGTGCGCAGACGGTATCGATACCCCGCGCCGAACTCGCGTCGATCCTGGCCTGACAATTACTGGCGGCGCCGATCACCGCCCGGGTCGCGAAGGATCCCGAAGGCGCGACGGGCCAGCTGGGCTATGTTCGCGCGTTCGACCGAATCCATCTCGCGCAGTTGCCAGTTGCGAATTCCTGCGCTGCGCAAGGCGGCCACCGCCATCCGCGCAATGACCTGACGGCGGAACTCGTCCGGTTCGCGCTCGGCGAGGGCGTCGGCGATCTCGTGCTCGATTTTCAGCAGCAGGCCCGGCCTGACCTTGGCGACCGTGGGCCCCGGCGGACCCGCTTGGAACAGCGCGGCCAGGTTTGCGTCGGCCGACTGATCGAATGCCCCCTCGACGGTGAAGAAGGCGTTCTCAACCGCGTCGAGCGGCGATTCCTGCGGTGCGCGCTCGCGGATGGCGGCCGCGAGAACCGGCAACCATGCTTCGAACTGCGGGACCAGCAGGGCCTCTTTGCCGTCGAAGTAGCGGAAGAAGGTCCGCTCGGTCACACCGGCGGCCTCGGCAATATCGCGGATGGTGGTGTTCGTGTAGCCCTTGGAGTCGAAAAGGGCGTCCGCCGCGGCCTGGATCGTGCGGCGGGTGGCGATTTTGTGCGCCTCGCGCTTGCCGACTTCAGGAGCGTCCGCGGCCATGCCCGGCACTATCGCACTCCTGACCGGCGATGACCAAAATCTTGTCATGACTGACAGTTTTCCATAAAGTGTCAGTCATGACAGATTTTTGGCGGCGTATCCCGCGCCAGCTGCTGATCCGGATCGTCTATCTGGTCGTGGGTCTCAAACTCGGCGCCTTGTGGTTGGCGCAGGGCGACAGTTCACCCGCCGAACATGCGCTGCGACTGCTCATCCTGATGGCTGTCGTGATGGCGGTGGCCACCGGCGTCCGGCGATGGCGCGAACACCGCGGACATCACGTGACGCACCACCCGATCGGTCGATTCCTGCTGGTCAAGGTGGCGCTGTTGGCGGGCGCCATGCTCGCGGGCCTGGCGCTCGATGGCTGGATCGCCGATGCGGACCTGTGGGTGGCCATCGGTATGGGCGCCGCGGTCGCCTTCGGCGGCCCGCTGATTCACCCATGGCTCATGAAGCAGGAGCGCGACACTGCTCAAGTCACGCACAACGACACCATGACCGCCGCGCCCGTGGCGCTGTGACCGAGAGGACTGGACATGTCTTTCAACGGAGTGATCGCCGAGGACATCCGCGATGCGACGCCCGACTGGTCGCCCTACCGCCACGCTGAGGCTCCGGCCGACGCACCGAACGTGTTGTACCTGCTGTGGGACGACACCGGCATCGCGACCTGGGACTGCTTCGGCGGCCTGGTCGAGATGCCGGCGATGAAACGCATTGCCGATCGCGGTGTGCGGTTGACGCAGTTTCACACCACCGCGCTGTGCTCGCCGACTCGAGCGGCACTGCTGACCGGCCGCAACGCCACGTCCGTCGGCGTCGCGTCGGTGCTGAACATGGCCGAGGGCTTTCCCGGCCACAACGGACGCATCCCGGCCGACGCTGCGTTGGTGTCGGAAGTGCTGTCCGAACGGGGATGGTCGACGTACGCGGTCGGCAAATGGCACCTCACTCCCATCGAGGACTGCCACGCGGCGGGTCCGCGACGGTATTGGCCGCTGGGCCGCGGATTCGACCGGTTTTACGGCTTTCTCGACGGCATGACCGATCAGTGGTATCCGAGCCTGGTCAGCGACAACCATCCGATCGATCCACCAGCGACTCCGGAGCAGGGCTATCACCTGTCAAAGGATCTCGCCGACAACGCAATTCGCTTCCTGCGCGACCATCGCGCCGCAGCTCCGGACAAGCCGTGGTTCATGTACCTGTGCCCAGGTGCCGGACATTCGCCGCATCAGGTCGCCGCCGAGTGGGCCGACAGGTACCGCGGACGCTTCGACATGGGCTACGAGCGGTACCGCGACATCGCGCTGGCCAATCAGAAGGCCCTCGGTGTGATCCCCGCCGACACCGAGCTGTCGCCGATGAACCCGTATGCCGACCGCAGCAGTCCCGACGGCGTGCCGTGGCCCGAGGGAGACACGGTGCGCGCGTGGGACTCGCTGTCCGACGACGAGAAGCGCGTCTCCTGCCGGATGGCCGAGGTCTTCGCGGGGTTCCTGACCTATACCGATGCCCAGATCGGCCGCGTGCTCGATCATCTCGAGGCGACGGGTCAGCTGGACAACACGATCGTCGTGGTGATGTCCGACAACGGGGCCAGCGGGGAGGGCGGTCCGAACGGCGCGGTGGAAGAGTTCGCGCCGTTGCAGGGCGGCATGACCACAACGGCGGCCGCAGTCGGAAGGCTGGACGAATTCGGTGGCCCAGCAACAGCGATGAACTACTCGACGGGATGGGCGATGGCGTTCAACACGCCCTACAAGTTGTTCAAGCGCTACGCCTCACACGAGGGCGGAATCGCGGACCCGTGCATCGTCTCGTGGCCGGCCGGGTTGCCGGCGACCGGAACCGTCGCAGACCACTATGCCCATGTGTGCGATGTGACGCCGACGATGTATGACCTGCTCGGCATCGACGAGACACGAGTGGTCGACGGCGTCGCGCAGCGCCCGCTGGAAGGCACGAGTTTTGCTGCAGCCCTGCGTGATCCGAACGCCTCGACGGCGAAGCGCTCACAGTTCTACTCGATGATGGGCACCCGGGGCATCTGGCAGGACGGATGGTTCGCCAACACCGTGCATCCGCCGACGGCTGGGGCGCCGCGCGGCTGGTCCCGCTTCGACGCGGACCGCTGGGAGCTCTTCCACATCGACTCGGACCGCAGTCAGCTGCGCGACCTGTCCGCTGAGCATCCCGACAAACTCGACGAACTCAAGACGCTCTGGCACGAGCAGGCGCAGCAGTTCAACGCGTTTCCGCTCAACGATCTCAGCATCTTCGAGTTGATGGGCCGTGGATTTGCCGACGCAGGACCGGAACAGGTGGTGTTCTATCCGGATACGCCGGCGACGCACACGCCGATGAGCGGTTTGATTCGCGGTCGTTCGTTCACGTTGCAGGCGGTGGTGTCGATTGATCGCGCCGATGCCGAGGGAATCGTGTTCACCCAGGGGAAGCGGTCAGCCGGTCATGCGCTCTACCTCGTCGACGGGCGACTGCGCTACGTCTGCACCGTCGGGTCGGCGGAGCAGAAGATCGTCGCGGAGGAGCCGATTTCGTTGGGAGACCATGTCTTCGAAGTGCGCTTTACCAGTGAGCAGACCGCCGGTTTCGAGGTCAGTGGAGGGGCCGAACTTGTGGTCGACGGTCGCGTGGTCGGGGCGTATTCGGGGCTGCGGTTTGCGGCTCTGGACATGATGCAACGGGTGTCGGCTGGTCGCAGTGTCGCGTATTCGGTATCCGCCGACTTCGTCGCGCCATTCGGACTCGCCGGAGCCGTGCTTCACGAGGTCAGCATCTCCTTCGACGGTCAAGGCCTGCGCAGCCCCGACGGCGAGCGAGACGCCGCGTTTGTGAGCGACTGACGCGCGGGGCCGGCGATCGCGCGTCGCGCGTCGCCGTCAGGAAGCGACCCGGAATCCGCGGCTCAATTTGGTGTCAATCGCGCGTCGCTGAGAGCGGTAAAGTTTGGCTATCGACCGCAGTTTGCTGGGGGGTGCGGGGTGTCGAATCCAAACGAGCCGGTGAAGGTTGATCCGAAAGAGCTGCACGCTGCGGCGGACCAACTCGACGGGTACGCAAGCGAGTTCTCGACAAGCCATGAAACGGCACTCTCGCGGGCGAGCCAGGCGAACCTGGGGTCGGGCTTGTCGGCGGCCGCAGTGCCGCAGATGCTGGCGGCCTGGGAGACCGACAGCGCCCGCTTCGCCGCGCACTTCGCCACGACCGCGCAGCGACACCGCGAAGCAGCGGCGCGGTATGTGAATACGGATACCGCCAGCGCCGAGGGGATCGACGACGCGGGTGCCGCGCTGTGAGCTGACGCCGTGGCGCTGAACTTGAGGGAGCTGCGGGAGTGGCCGCCTGAAATCGCGGATCTGGCCGGTGCCACTCGTGCGGCCGCGGCGAACCATACGAGTTCGGCTGACTTCTATCGGTCGTTGGCCACGGCCTCCACGTGGGAGGGCGACGGCGGAGACGCGGCGCGGGCTTCGATGGTGGCCACCGCAGGTACGCACGACGGGGTGGCGGAAAACCTGGGTAAAGCCGCCACCGGCATGGAGCACGCACAGCAGCAGGCCGTGGATGTTGCCCAACAGATCACCGACATTCTCAATTACGCCGCCGAGGCGCCCGCGGTACAGATCGACGAGTCCACGAACCAGGTGATCCCGCCGGACACTACGTATCTGGATGACGAGGCCGCGGTGAAGGTGGCGGCCAAGGTCGCCGACTTGCAGGCGCAGATCGCGGCGGCCCTGGCCCGGGGCGAAGGCGTGGATGCCGACCTGGCCGGGGCGATTGCCGCGGCCACCGGCACACCAGCTCCCGAGGTGAAGAGGGCGTCCTCGGTGGAGGACCTTTTGTTGCCCGGCTCTGGGGAACGGCAAGCACCGCCGTCCGCGGACAGCGCGTCGCAGCCGGACGGTCTGGACAGTGCACTCGATCAGCTCGCCGGAACACCCGGCTCAGCCTCGTCAGGCGCCCAGGAGGTCGACGGTGCTGCGGCACCGGTTCCGTTGAATCCGGCGAAGGTCGAACAGTTCAAGGCGTTGGCCCGGCAGACGATGCTTCGCGACGGCGTGCCGCCGGATCAGATCGAGGCACGCCTGGATGCGATGGTGGCCACGGCACGACAACCGCTCAAGCCGTACTCCCCGCCGGAACCGGACAAGATGCCGCCGCCCGGCTTCGCCGAGGGGTTCGCCGATCGTTGGTTCGAGACCGAACAAGGGATCAAGAACCTGATCGGGCAAGGCGGGCCGGGGGCACCGGGTGTGTGGGAGTCCTGGCGTGACCTACTCGAGAGCACCAATGACCAATTCGCCGATCCGGTTGGAACAGCTGTCGACGAAGTCAAGAATGCGCTGGACTCGCCGAGTGCGGCGTATTACCTGGGCGGGAAGGCAGCCGAGGGTGCCATCGCCGCGCCCGGGGTCATGTTCGGCGGCGAAGGTGCTCTCGTCGCGCGAGCGGGAGCACTCGACGACCTCGCGGGCGCAGGCGCTATTCCTCGTGAGGTCATCGACAACCCAAGTCCTGCAGGGGGGTTCGAGCACCACACGCCGTCCCTTCCGCCAGCTGGCGATCACGCAGCACCTGGCGTTTGGGACTACTCCGACGGCTACTCAGAACATGCTCCCGGTGTGGCATCAAATCTCAACGACGCATTCGTGAATGGGCATCCGACAGTCGACCTCGCACGCGAACTCGCCGACCTCTCCACACACCACATGCCGGGTCCACCCGACACGGCTAATGCAGACCGATTGGTTCTAGGGAAGTGGGCTGGAATGGATGATGGATACATCGGTGAAGCGCGGAGCAACGGTGGTATCTACTTCGACACCGGTGACGCAACCTGGAACGCTCTTGGGCACGGGCTCAGTGACGAACAAGCGAGAACTGTCACCTGGCGGGTGAATGAACAATTTCTACGCACACAAATGGAGAACCAAGTGCAACGAATTGACTATATTATCGACTTCAAGAGGTTCTCGTCGGTTGAAGACGTGGTGCGTTTAGACCCGACATCGTTTTCCGCGATGGAGATTCGGTACCTAACCGAAAATGCGGCCGCACACGGATACGAACGAGTCGGCAACTCCTGGGTGCGAGTGGAAGGCGGACAACCGTGACGGAAAACTTTCCAACAGAAGTTCAATCCATCGTCGGACCGTTGCTAGCCGATCTCGGGTTCACGCCAGAGGGGATTGACAACGATGTTGATGAAGGGGGCCGCCAAGGTTCTGTCGTCTATTACCGCGCCAACGATTGCAAGATCCAAATCTACAGATCATCTCGCGAAGGCAGTGTCAACTGCATGATTGGACCGTTGGACGCGCCTAACCGAATCGGGATTCATGATCGATCGTATAAATGGCAGTATCTCACCAGGTTTGCTCCGCCGCCTAACGTACCGCTCGAAGAATTGGTGAAGTCAGTCAGTTACGAGCCCGAAACTGATACGGAGCGATTGGAGCGGGTGAAGACCACAATCGCCGAGAACTTCGAGGTGGCGCACGCGGGTATCCTCGAAATGTTCGGAAACTCCTGATCCGGCATTAATGATATTGATGCTGGCAGATGCTGACCGACGGAGCTGGCGTGACGCCCGAAATCCGACAAAGCATCGATTCGGCAGCGCGCAAGGTTTTTCGGAACTCGGGATGACCAATTTGATGGACGCAAACCGCATCAACGAAGCAGTCGTTGCCAGTATTGGGGAGTCGGCGATACCGCGGGTTGACCGCCAAAAGCTCATCGCCCGCTACGGCGAGAGCGAGGGAAGCGCTGTCGCAGATCGAGTCGTCGCGATAGTCCGGGAAGCCGTTGCTATGCCGATCGATTGGGGCGACATGACCTTGGCCGAAGGCGTCAACGACATCATGGGCAGATTCAGCCAGCTGCATCCCGAACTATCGTCCGAAGCGCTGGAGGAAATTGGCCGATGCGTCGGCTGGAACCTTCGGTGAACCCGTGCGGGCGTCGACGTCGACACCCAAAGGCAGTTAGATACCCATGCCCCCTCCACCGCCTGTAGCAGAGCTCGTCTTCGCGACGGCACCGACAACTCGGGCAAGCTCTGCTACGCGATGGCGGGACCCGTTGCAAGGTTCGAGGGGTTCACGCCGAGGTGTCCGCTGCACGCACAGCACTCGATTATCGGTTTGGACTCCGGGGCCAATACCATCGCGGGTGTTATGACCGACAATGCCCTGGCCGTCGACCCCCTGCCACCTGGCCGTATCTCCGCTGAGGCAGGCCGTCGGAGAACGTTCGCGGTCATCAGCCATCCCGACGCCGGTAAGTCCACGTTGACCGAGGCGCTGGCGCTGCATGCCCGGGCGATCACCGAGGCCGGCGCGGTTCACGGCAAGGCGGGCCGCCGCGCGACGGTGTCGGACTGGATGGACATGGAGAAGGCCAGGGGCATCTCGATCACCTCGACGGCGTTGCAGTTCCCGTACCGCGAGTGTGTCATCAACCTGCTCGACACCCCGGGTCACGCCGACTTCTCCGAAGACACCTATCGGGTGCTGACGGCGGTCGACTGCGCAGTGATGCTCATCGACGCGGCGAAAGGCCTTGAGCCGCAGACGCTGAAGCTGTTCCAGGTGTGTAAGCACCGTGGGATCCCGATCATCACGGTGATCAACAAGTGGGACCGGCCCGGCCGCCACGCACTGGAACTGATCGACGAGATCCAGTCGCGAATCGGGCTACGGCCCACTCCCCTGACCTGGCCGGTGGGCATCGCCGGGGACTTCAAGGGGGTGCTCGACCGCCGGACCGGGGACTTCATCCGGTTCACCCGCACTGCGGGCGGCGCCACCGCGGCGCCCGAGGAGCACATCGCGGCGGCCGACGCCCACGATGCCGCCGGCGTCGACTGGGATACCGCCGTCGAGGAGTCCGAGCTGCTGTCCGCCGACGGCTCCGATTACGACCGCGAGGCGTTCTTGGGCGGTGAGTCGACACCGACGTTGTTCACATCGGCGGCGTTGAACTTCGGGGTGAACCAGCTGCTCGATGTGCTTGTTGGTTACGCGCCTGCGCCCAGTGGAGCCGTCGATGTCGACGGGGTTCGGCGCGCGATCGAATCACCCTTCAGCGCCTTCGTTTTCAAGGTGCAGGCCGGGATGGACTCCTCGCACCGCGATCGCATCGCGTATGCGCGGGTGGTGTCGGGGACGTTCGAACGCGGGGACGTCTTGACTCATGCTGCGACGGGCAAGCCGTTCGTCACGAAGTATGCGCAGTCGGTGTTCGGGCAGCAGCGCGCGACGCTGGACAGGGCGTGGCCGGGTGATGTGATCGGGTTGGCGAACGCGGCGGCGTTGCGGCCGGGTGACACGTTGTATGTCGATGCGCCCGTGCAGTATCCGCCGATACCGAGCTTCTCGCCGGAGCATTTCGCGGTGGCGCGCGGTGCGGATCCGAGTAAGCACAAGCAGTTTCGCCGTGGGATCGAGCAGCTGGAGCAGGAGGGCGTGGTTCAGGTGCTTGCGCTCAGACCGTCGCGGGGAGCAGGCGCCGGTGCTGGCGGCGGTGGGCCCGATGCAGTTCGAGGTGGCCACCCATCGGATGGCCACCGAGTACAGCGCGCCGATCTCGCTGGAGTCGCTGCCGTATCAGGTCGCGCGGGTCGTAGATCCCGCGGACGCGGAGTTCATGAGCAGGCAGGTGTCATCGGAAGTCATGACCCGCAGCGACGGCGTCATGCTCGTACTGTTCTCCACCCCGTGGCGGCTAGAGGGCTTCCAACGCGACAACCCCGACGTAAAGCTGGGATCGCTGGTGGCTGCGGAGGGATAGGGCGGGCGCTCACTTAACGACGGACAGAACTCGGCCTCATCCTTCAGATGGTCTGCAGATAGCGCAGCTACAGCGACGCCGGACGCTCGCTGAGTGTTATTGCGCGCTGTGCTCGACCCGTTATGAAAAGCACTGTTCATCGTGACCAGGAAACGCCGTTCGACCTCGCTCAGGCGTCGACGGATGCTGCTGCATCATTTCCTCACTGCGCGCCATTGGGGGGATGACGCGCGACGAATCGGTTGCGCAGGCCTGGACGGGAGGGGACATATGCGCCAGCCCACGGCCGCACTGGCGGTTGCAGTCATCGCCGTTCTGGTCAGCGGCTGCGTCAGCAGTGTCGGCAACGCCGAATCGGTGACCACCACCCGAACGATGATTCCGCGTCCGCTCGTCGAGCGTGAGCTGGTTGAGTTGCTGCTGCGCCCCGAACAGGTGAACGCCGCGATGGGCACGGTCGGGATGACGGTAACAAGCACCCAGAGCTCGATGTCCGACAACAGCGCCACCATGGCGCCCGCGGAATGCCTGGCCGTCGACGGCGCGGCGGAGGCGCCGGTGTATGCCGACAGCGGCTTTCGGGCCGAGCGCGACCAGAGCCTGAATAACGGCGATGACTTCACGCACTATCTCAAGCAGGCGGTGGTGTTGTTTCCCACGGCGGAAAAGGCCCGTGCCTTCTTGGATGCCTCCGCCCAGCAGTGGCCGGTCTGCAGCGAGTACATCCACACACAGAGCGGGTCGCAGTGGTCGGTCGGGCGCATCTCCGTCGCCAACGACACACTGAGAACAATTGCGGCGCAACGGGATCACGCTGCTCCCGGCTGGGCCTGTGGACGCGCGCTGGCGCTGCGGAACAACGTCATCATCGACATCAACACGTGCAGCGCCAACCCCGGCGACTCGGCGGTGAGGATCGCCGACCAGATCGCCGCCAACGTCAGCGCGCGGTGGTAGGCCGGCTACGACGGATTGGCGACACGCTGTCCGTCGATGTGCCAGTGCAATCCGCCGATTCCGAGCTTCTCGCCGGAGCATTTCGCGGTGGCACGCGGTGCGGATCCGAGTAAGCACAAGCAGTTTCGCCGCAGGATCGAGCAGCTGGAGCAGGAGGGCGTGGTTCAGGTGTTGCGCTCGGACCGTCGCGGCGAGCAGGCGCCGATCTCGCTGGAGTCGCTGCCGTATCAGGTAGCGCGGGTCGTGGATCCTGCGGACGCCGAGTTCATGAGCAGGCAGGTGTCATCGGAAGTCATGACCCGCAGCGACGGCGTCATGCTCGTACTGCTCTCCACGCCGTGGCGGCAGACGGGTAGTCGCTGGGCCACGGATGGGTTCCCGGCAACTTACGCTCTCCGCAGCGTCATACCCCGATCCTGCGGCGTCAACAAATGATGACGGGCTGCCAAAAATAGCTGTGCCTAAGCCCACGAAACCCCCGATATACTGGTCGCAGCAACGCAAGGGGTCTTATGTTCGTCGATACGGATTTGCTGCGCATGGGGGCAGACTTTTCCCAGAGTGCGGGCGCCGCCGCTCAACGCGGGGCGGATCGGCTCGCGTCGACACAGCCGACGGCAGGCATCTTCGGCGACTTCGACGCCGCGCACGGGTTCCACAAGGCGCTTTGCGGAGCGCACGACAGCCACGTCACCACGCTGCAGGGCCATCGCGCGGAATTTGATTCACTGGCCGAGTAAGGCGACCTCCGCTGCCGCCATCTTCACGAAGGAAGACGAGACGAGTGGCTCGGCGCTGGATTCAGCGGGGCGAGACTTCAGCTGATCTCCAATGTCAGTTCTGCTCAGGCATCTCGATATCGGTGAGCTGACCGGAGCCGCCGGCGGCGATCCCTGGCAGCTGGACAAGACGATGCAGAGCGGATCACCGGGCGCGATCAGCGAGCTGGCGACGGCGTTCTACGAGGCGGGTGAGTGCGCGCAGGAGACCAGTGAGGAGTTCAACGTCGCCAAGCAGCGGTTCGAGTCGGCCTGGGACCGCCAGGACGGTGGCGACCATCCGATCAACGATTCCGATGAAGTTCGGAGAGCGACCGAGTCACTGCACCTCAACAAGGAGCAGATGACTCGCATCGGCGTTGACCTGCAAAACATTTCGGCGTCCTTGGCTGAAGCACAGCAAAGCGCGGAGATCTCAATCGGCAATCTAGAGACCAAACTGCAAACGATCGATGATCAGATCGATCGCGAGATCGCTGCAGCGGCTGTGAACGGTCAGGACGTCGACTGGTCGGAGCTCAAACAAGCCGCGATCGACGCAACGAGGCAAGCACTGCTGGAGGAGCAGGCTGTCCGTG
Organism: uncultured Actinomycetota bacterium; assembly: GCA_963843135.1. GTDB lineage: Bacteria > Actinomycetota > Actinomycetes > Mycobacteriales > Mycobacteriaceae > Mycobacterium. Next base: position 4,571 of record CAWJJA010000002.1, on the reverse strand, counting down.
ACGCTTATTCGAAGCAACTCGATGCGTCACGGCACGAGATGGCCGCCGAGGGTTACAGGCCTGACGCAGCAGCAGGTGCCGACGGCGAAGGTGATATCTCGAGGAATGAACAAGCGCATGCCGAGGCCGACACCTACGACGCCGGACAGCGCGCAGCTGACGAATCGCTGGTCACCTCGGCTGGACCGTGGACACCTGAGAAACAGGCCGCTGCGGGACGCCTGCGCGATTACGCGACCATCAACAATGCGACTGCTGGTGTCGACGAAGTGCGCTATGCCGGGGATCGCCTCAACGATCACCGGATGTCGCAGTTCTCCGGGCCATTGCCCACCGACACCGTTCTTGGGGGCGACGCCCGAACGCGCGCTCAGGCCAGGCTACAAATGCAGCAGCGGTTGGAGTCACCGAACGCCTTCCCCGGCAAGCCGCCGCTGACGGCCGACCAGGCGACCCACCTGCTCAACCAGTGGGAAGCCAACGGTCGAGTGATGGTGCTGGATCGACTAGGGGCCACACTCGAACAAGCCGGGGTATCTCACGAAGGAGCCCAGCGAGCAGTCGACGAGATTCGGGGCGGAGCCTCGCCAGGGCAAGTCATCAGGGATGCAACGGGAGGTCTTGCCACCTCGGCCAGCGCGTTAGGTGAAGGTGCCAAGGCCCATGCCGGAGCGCTGCCGGGCGGCGGGCACTGGGGCACAGCGCCGGTGTGGTCGCCCGCCGACGTTGAAGCCCTGAAAGGATTCGGCTCCAAACTAGGTACAGCCGGTACCGCCGTAGACTTTGTGCTTACTGGCGTAGATGTACTAAACGGTGCTGCCGCCGGGGAAGAATTTGCGCAATTCGGCGGCAGAACTGCGGGAACTGTCATCGGTGGGTGGGCCGCGGGCGCGGCCTGGGGCACGCTCGTCGGACCTGAAGGCACACTCATCGTCGGGTTCCTCGGCGCGATTGCTGGGGGAGTCTGGGGCGAAGACGCCGTGAATCTCGATGATGGGGAAATAAGAGAATGTCAGACGTACTTATTGCTGTGTTCGCTGCATCTATCGCTATCGCGGTGATTCAGTCGTTCTTCAACCACAGCCGTAGTTCTCAGCGGCGCATCTACTGGAGCTGCGCCTGCATTGCGGCCGTCGCCGGGTTTTTTGCGGTGTACCCGGACTGGAAAAAGGGAGTCGGGTTCGTTCTCTGTTGGTCTTGGGCCATGGTCGTCATTGCATACGCGTACACGCCTTACATCAAGATTGGCGGCAAGATCTACGCGCTCACAGTGCAAGACAGCCGTCCTGACCCCGGCGACACGCCTCCACCTGAGACGGTGGATCCAGAACACGACCCGCTCCCGACGCCTATAGCGGGATACTGACGGCAAAGAAAACCTGGTGGCTATACATACCGCTCCTAGCATTCATTGCCATCAATACCTACGCCTTTGCGTCGGCGAAGGCGAGTAGGCTGGGTTGCAGGTACAGGAATAGCCTTTGTGATGTTTCTCGCCATCACCACTGGCTACGGCGACGGCAGCTGGAACTACGGGGTAGCGCGCGGTCAGCATCTGCAGTTCGTGCTCGCGGCAATTATCACCGCGGGCGTTTTCGCTGCCCTCTACCTGATTGCATACCGAGCCGGGAAGCAGTGGCCTTTACGACGCACACAGTCGATGGAATACCGTGCCCATCCACGGCACCAAAATCCCGACTAGACCAATAGCCACGCGACGTGGCTCGACTCGGCCGCCAAATGGGTAGGACGGCTTTCGATTGCGGCCGAAGCGGTGGGGCATGTTTTCGAGATCTCGACGCAGAACACTCCGACACCGGAGCAGTTCGCAGGTGCCGCATCGGTAGTGACGACGGCAGCGTTCGACGCGGAGGCAGACGAAGCAGCCAAGCAATACCACTCGGCGGTCAACGACGCGCTAACAGCAATCGGCGAAGATCGGGGTGACGACGGTGCATTCGATGGACCGAGCACGCGGACTCTTCTTCAAGTACGACGGCTCCCGTTTCTACATGTCTCGCGACCGTGTCGAAGACGAATACCGGAGCTACGAAGTGCCCGAGCAGCTTTGGAAGCAATGGCTGGAGGAGCTCACCGCAACAAGCTGGACAACTTGGAGGAGGGCAGCAACTGGTCTGTGGTCTATTTCCTGCTTCATCACCGCGACACTCGGCACCTCCAGCACATCTTGCAGGCAACGCCGCGGGGATCCTATGGGCAGCGGTGTGCGTTCCTCGAAGATGTGCTCGACTATGTGAAGATGTGCGCACATGCACCGGTCATCGGCAGTCCTCAAGTTCGGGAAGCGGCACAATACGTACTCGACCAAGCCACGGCCATCGAAATGGATATCGAACAATCCAATTCGCCCCAGCGCGTCGACCGGATCGACGCATCGGCAACCGAACTCCGTTCGGATTCAACAGCATTCCCGAAGCCATGAACGACGGCTCGATCTCTACCGCCTTGTATCCCCGGGCCGCCAATTCTGCAATACAACTAGGCGGTCGCATGCTCGGCGCGATAGGCGGCGGGTTTGAGGCGAAAAGTTCGTGAACTGGATGATCGGTAAATAGATTATGTCGAACCCGTTCTTTCTGGTCTTCGCCGCTGCCCTCGCCGTCGCCGTCATCCCGACCACACGGAGATGCTCGGACTCTGCCACGCCTATTCCTTTCGCACCCAGCTCACCGCCCCCAGTTCATCGGGCTGTCTGACGCCTCGTGGACGATATGGCCCACCGACAAAAATGCTCGTGGCGTTTCACCCGTGACGGCTCGACGGCTTCCAACGCAACATCCCGACGTGAACCTGGCATCGATGGTAGCTGCGGAGGGATAGTCCGCCGCTGGGGAGACCGCAGCACCGAGGTAACGCCCCGCGCGGTTGGCGCGATACCCAGGTAGCGTTCCGCGCCTTTTCGCATGTCGCCCAGTTCGAGACAGGTTTTGCTACCGCGCCAGGGGTCACTTGGAGGACGTGCACGTTGCCAAGATCAATCCTGTTGTTGTGCAACAGAGTCGATGCGAAGTGCTCGAAGGTTTGGAAAACGAAAATAGCTGCGCTACGATTTGCCACCATGTGGAGATTGACCGTAACCATCGGATTCGCCTTGGGACTTACCTTCGCACCGGCAGCCAACGCCGATCCAGGCGATGCGTCGCTACCGATGTCTCAGGGGATATATCTGGCGCCGATGCCGCAGCAGCCAAGCTCAAACTGCGACTCTAATTATTCGGGTGCTTGCGTCCCGATCTCGAGTGATGTCGACTGCGCTGGTGGTAGCGGTAACGGCCCGGCCTATGTTCAAGGACCTGTGACTGTCGTCGGCAACGACATCTACGGCCTTGATCGAGACGGCGACGGTCGCGGCTGCACCTCGTAGCCGACCGCACCAGTTCGCCAATTACCCGGCTGACGCGAGGTCGCGGGTCAGGCGACTGCCGCGGCGAATGATTGGTACAAGTCGCCCGGCAGCGGCGTATGCAGCTCCCACGTGATCGCCATCGGCTTTTCTCCGACGTGGCCACGATATGTGGCAGGTCCGAGAAACCAGAACGCACGGTCATCGGCGCTGAGGCGGGCGAACAACATGATTGAGCGACCGTCCTGCGCGTGGTTTTGGTAACGCCGACCCGTGTCGCCTTCGGCCCGAGTCGTCGACTGACTCTCCCAATGGATCAGCGTGCGGCTGATGGCGTAATCGCGGTAGCGGGTAGTTCGCGAAAGGAGCCCGTGCTCTTGTCGAGGGTGAAGGCCAACAGCTCGCAGTCGGCGCTCCTTGCTTCGTAAACACCGGTCTGCCAGGGGAGACCTTCGCGTCGGCGCCTATTCCAAACGCCGCGAAGATCTCGATACGTGTGTAGCAGGCGTGCACTTGCAGCGGGACATCCGGATGTCGGTCGAGGTCACCGTGGAGGTGGTCAACTCTGCCGTCAAGCTCAATGAGGAGCTGACTGAGCTCAGCACGTACCTGCGGATGTGACCAAATGAGATTGATCGCGTCTTGCAACGAGTCGTCCTTGGTCAGCACCTGGTCGCCTACGGCCGCGACAAGCATCCGAATGAGGCGCCGCTCGCGTTCCGAAACTCCCACGACGTCAACCGGGTTGGGCATGTCGAGGAGACGTCGATAGGCGGCGATGCGTTCATCGTCATCTATGTGCAGCAGGCGGCCGAGTGCCCGACGCAGGGCCCTTTCGTGCGCTCCCGCCGGCTGGATCGGAACGCCAGCCGCCTCGCACAGATCCGACCAGCCGCGCGATCCGTCGTACACGTCGGGAAGGTCGAGTCCTGATTCGATCAGGTATTTCGACAGCGTGACGTCGCGATACTCCGCGTGGATGACACGCAATTCCTCGACACGGGCCGGCCATCTCGTGGGAATGGCCTCGCGCAAACTCCGCTGCACAATTTCTGATGCCTTCTCGTCTAGATGCATATAGCAGCCGGCGGGCAGGAAGGGAAAGCCCTGCTGCACAGCGCGTTCGATGTCGCGGCGCGTCCCACCTAGCAGAGCACGGTAGCGGCGGTCGAAGCGAAACTCGCGACGATGTGTCCCGACGAAATCG
>CAWJJA010000001.1:0-304829 GCA_963843135.1 uncultured Actinomycetota bacterium | reverse complement strand
CAGAACGTCTTGCCCTTTGATCGACGCAGGCCACGCCCCAGTTGTTGGAGGAACAGCGTCGGACTTTCCGTGGGACGCAGCATGAGCACTGTGTCGACCGCTGGCACGTCCACACCTTCGTTGAAGAGGTCAACTGAGAAGACGGCTCGGATCTTGCCGGCGGCGAGGTCATGTAACGCCGCCTTGCGATCAGCCGGCGAGCTGTCACCCCACACTGCGACAGAAGGAACGCCAGCGTTGTTGAAGTGCCTCGCCATGAACCGGGCGTGGTCAATACCGACGCAGAAGCCTAGTACTCGCATGGTGGCGGGATCATCAGCGAGACGGAGCACCTCTTGCAGGACGATGCGCGCCCAGGCGTCTGTGCTCGTATAGAGGTTACTGAGGGCTTCGACGTCGTAGCCGTGGCCGCGACGCCAGGGGATGTCGGTCAGGTCGAGGCCATCGTGGATTCCGAAGTACATAAAGGGCGAGAGGCGCTGCTGGTCGATGGCGTCCCAGAGTCGGAGCTCGGCAGCGATGCGATTGTCGAACCAGTGCAGGATCGAGAGGTCGTCGCTGCGTTCGGGCGTCGCGGTAAGACCGAGCAGCTCTTTGGGTTCGACATGGTCGAGGAGCTTGCGGTACGACGGTGCTGCTGCGTGGTGAAACTCATCGACAATCACGACATCAAAGTGATCAGGCGCGAGGTCGTCGAGGTTCGCGGCGTTGAGACTCTGAATTGATGCAAAGACATGATCGAAATGACTTGGTCGGGCCCCGGCGATCCACTTCTCCCCGAATGACGCGTCGCGCAACGCGTACCGAAAGGTGGCGAGGCTTTGATCGAGAATCTCGTTGCGGTGGGCGACAAATAACAGGCGAGAGCGCGGTAGGTCTTGTCGGAGACCAATGTAATCGACGGCGGCCATGACGGTCTTACCCGTGCCCGTCGCGGCTACAAGTAGGTTGCGATGGTGGCCACGGCCACGTGATACCGAGATCTGTTCGAGTAGGCGCTCTTGAAAGGGCTCGAGCCGAAGCTCGATGGGACTCAGGACGACGACTGGTCCCGAGTCAGTGCGACCGGCGCGTTCGCGCTCTACGTCGAATTGTTCAGGGTCGTAGGCGACGAAGTCGCTGCCCTGCCAATAGCTCTCAAAAACTGCTTCAAACTTCGCCAGTAGGTCTGGATTTCTCGCCGACGAGGCACGAACGTTCCACTCGAGGCCGGCGTGTTGAGCGGAGTGGGTGAGATTGGACGAGCCGACGTAAGCCGTCGAGAAACCGGAGCGACGGTGAAAGATCCACGCCTTAGCGTGGAGACGAGTGGTGCTGAGGTCGTAGGAGATGCGAACATCCGCGCCAAGGTGGGTGAGTTCGTCGAGCGCAGCCCGCTCGGTAGACCCGGTATAGGTGGTGGTGAGAACGCGCAGCGCTCTTCCGCGCTCACAGTGACGGCGAAGGGACGCGAGAAGTGGATTAATGCCACTGCGTCGGATGAAGGCCATGACTACATCGATGGCGTCGGCGGAGTCGATCTCGGCATCGAGCTGGTTCATTAGCACTGGCTCGCCGGGCGCGTTTGTGAGGAGCGTGGTGTCGAGAAGCGGGATTAGTGGTTCCGCGATCGTCCGCGGCGTGCCGTCTGGTCGGCGTTCGAGTATCGCGTGCAGAACTTCCCCTGGTTCGACAAGTGCCTCGGACTGATCGGCGCCGAGCAACTCAACCAGGCGGGTGATCAGTTCACGCGCAACCTCGACGCCGACCCTTACTCGATCATGGTCGCCAACGGCGGCAAGAGATTGCTCAATCTGTCGACTCAGGTGGAGCGCGATTCGATTTGCGGCCTCGGCAGGGTTCAGCGGGCGGGTCGGTCTGAGCGGGCCTTCGATTGATGCGGCCTGCGTACGCAGCGCTTCAGTGACCAGTGCTTCGTAAATTCCCGGTTTCATCGCCGCCACATGCCGACCCTACGACGCGGGCGTGGACTGAAGGATGAACGCCGTACAGAATCTCCAGCGCCAACACTTTCTTCGCACCCGTATCGAGTTACTTCCACGTCGAACAACGGTGCCGGACTAGCTCGTCCGGCTCACCCGTGTTCCGTCCATGGCTCCCACCATGTCGTGCCACCCGGTGAAAGTGATTTGGGCGGTCGCCGGAGCGCTAAGCGGCCAGCACCACGAGCAACAGAATTCACACTGGCACCAGGGTGCCGACGCACAGCACAAGCCGTTGAGCGCGAAGGCGATTCCGCTGACGTCGGCAAACGCCGGCGTGACGAAATTCCCCATCGACACGGCCCGTCGCCGCACCGGACATGTCGCCCCCGTGCCCTATGTTGGGGCCTCCGGACGAACTCAACTAGATAGAGGGATGAGGTGGACGACAACGCGACGCTGTCAGCGGCCGACCTGCTCGAGCTCAACCGCGACCTGCAAGGCTCCCGCGCCATCCGCCTGCTCGCCGCCACCAACCTCAGCCTCTACGCGACGTTGATGGAACGCCACCTCAGCGACGGCGCCGTCCCCGAGACCGAGCTCGTCGTCCACCTCGAACGCGACCTCGCCGACCTCGACGACCCCCAGTCCGGCCTCGCCCTCATCAAGTCCTGGGCCGCCCAGGGCTGGCTGCACCGCATCGTCGACGAACGCCACGACCAGAACGTCTGCTACCTCACCCAGGACACCCGCCGCGCGCTGGACTTCCTCCGCGGCATGCGCCGCCAGGACACCATCGCCACCGGCGGCTCCATCACCGGCATCGCCTCCCGCCTCAAGCAAATCGCCGTCAAAGTCGACAACGACCCCGCCCGCATCCGCAAGCACATCGAAGCCGAAATCGCCGCCCTCCATGAGGAACTCGACCAACTCGACGACCGGCCAACGCCCCCAACCCGACGTCACCGACTGCTACGACGAAGCCCGCGCCATCGCCCTGCAGATGGAACGCCTCATCACCGACATCGGCCAGTACGGCACCATGATCGAGCAGGCCACCGCCGCCCTCGACGAACCCATCGACTCCAACACCGCAGTACCGCGACCGCCAGCGCCAGATGTACACCGACTACCAGACCGCCTGGGACTCCCAGGGCCGCGACTCCCACCGCGCCTTCCTGCGCATGATCAACGACCCCGACCAGCGCGCCGAGTTCGAGGCCGACGTCGCCGCCGTCGCCGAAGCCCTGCCCGCCCTCGACCCCGCCCTGCGCAAGGTCATGGCCGGCTTCTTCGAACTCGTCGGCCACCAGATCGACGAAGTCGAACGCATCCAGCAGCGCTGCGCCCAACGCGTCAAACGCTTCACCGCCTTCGGCACCATGGAGCAGAGCCGCGGCGTCGCCCGCCAACTCAACGAGGCCATCGGCGCCGCCCGCGCCCTGCTCAAGTCCAGCTTCACCGACTCCCGCCTCGACATCGACGTCCCGCTGACCCGCCACGCCATCAGTTCCGTTGGGGCACTTAGCTTCAAGATCGGCGACCTGTCCAACCCCAAGCCCGCCGAACACGCCGCGAGCGACGTCGACCTCACCAGCTTCGCCGCCCTCACCACCCAGGTCGACGCCCCCGCCATGTCCGACATGCTCAACCACGCCCTCCGCAACGGGCCCGTCGAACTCCCCGACGCCGTCGCCATGCTCGACACCGCCTACCTCGGCCACGTCATCGTGCTGTGGTCCTGGGCCCTCACCCAGCCCAACCCACCAGACGCCGAATCCACCACCGTCCGCTTCCGCTCGCTCGACGGCCGCGACCGCGAAATCGCTGTCCCCCGTTTGACCTTCACCGAACCCATCACCACCCTCGCCGGAGCCGCCACGTGACGGAGAAGCAAAGTTTGCAGACAACCCGTCTCGGGACGGTGCTCGCCAGACGTCCCTCAGGGCGATGACGGCGCGGATCCAATCGCCCGCACCCATGCCCATGCGTCATCGAGGTTCTCACGGGAGAAGGTGCGAAGCTTCCCCCGCATGAGCACCGCGGCGGGGGCTTTGACACACCATTCCTCCCACTTCGGGGCGCCGACCATTGCGATCTTGTCGAAGTCTCGCCGGTGCTTCATATCAAAGACCGTGTTGGCCCACGCTCCGGAAAGGCTCCAGCCGTCAAACGATTCGTCGACCAGGATCAACACCCGCAGCGACGGATAGCGCTCCAACACCGAGTCGATGCGCGGTACGAGGACATCGCGGTAGTCCGCCGTGCTTAGTTTTCCGACAAACCTCATGCCGACGATGTTGTCGACGCTCTCAGGCATTAACTCGATCACGGTGACACCCCTGCCGGAGTCACACGAGTGCGCGGAATTCTCGTCGCGGTCGACGGTGAACGGCAATGGGCAGGAGGCACTTTCAGCGCACAGCAGCAGGTCGTCACAGCCCGTGTCGAGAGCAGCGCGCAGGATGTCACGCACTGCTGTCAGTTCCGCCAGCTTCCGGTCGACTTCAATCAGCTTGACCGCTGCGCGTGCGTGCAAGCCGCCATCCGAGCGGCCGTCGAGCCGGGTGGCGGCCAGCAGGTCGGCGACCTCATCCAGGGTGAAGCCGAGGCGCTGGGCGACTTTGATCAACCGCAATATCGTGATCGTTTCCGGCCGGTACAGCCGATGGCCACCCAGTGAGCGCTGTGGTTCCCGCAGCAGGCCGCGACGCTCGTAGTACCGCAACGTCTCGATGTTCACCCCGGCGGCGGCGGCGACCTCGCCCCTACGCAGGCCCGACACATTCACGTGGCTCCCCGCGCTGCGTCGACTCCGGGTCCGACCCGTTCGGTCACCGCGTCGAGTATCTCGGTATGCGACCGCGGCACACCAATACTCATCACCACCTCTGTTCCCGCAGAGGCGAACTCGAAGGTGAAGAAGGAACAGCAGAGGACCTCGCGGGCGGCCAAATCACGTGCGGCAGACTCGGCGTCCGCGCCGAGTACGAGGTCCAGACGGGTTGCAGACACCCGCATCACCCGTCGAACCGATGCTCTGAACAAGCGGTCGAATTCGGCCAGCCGCCGCGGCTGATTCGCGCTCGGCAAGGCGCACGACTCGGGCACCCAGCCGGTCGATGCGTCGCGGGACATATTTCCACGGTAAACCTGTACCTACGTACGAGATGCAACCGTCACGTCGAAATCCTAATGCCGCAACCACGGACAGCATCGCCCGGCATCCGCGATCGTGACGGGCTCGACCTCGATCGACATTCCGAATTAGCGCACATGGACTGCGGCGATTGCGGCCCTCTCCCTGCTTCCCCGCGCCACGATGCTGACAGAGATCTTGCAGCGCCAGCGAGCGACGGCCGAGCATCATAGACCTCATCCTTCACACCGGCACCAGTCCATCTGAGCGAGCGTGATGACCTTGGGATCCCGCAGATTCCGCTGACGTCGGCAAACCGCTGACGCCTCGAAATTCTCTGCCGACACGAGCCGCTCCCGTGCCGAACATGTCGGGCCCGTGACCTATGTTGGGGCGTCCGACCAATTGCCAGAGCGAGGAACGCACGTGACCACCACCGCGCAGGAAGCCGACTTCGCCGCTTCTCCGCACTCCCCCAGGTCGACCAACAGACCGCCCGCCCACCCGGCATCCGCCGACCACGCTTCGACGGCGACGTCTCCGAACTCCCCGACCGCGCCTGCTGGGCCCTGCAGCACCTGCTCACCCGCCGCTACATCAGCGCCGAGGCCGACGCCGACGTCTACAGCTGGGTCCTCGAATACCGCAAGGAACTCGCCGTCCGGCTCTCCGAACTCGACCTGATCCTGCGCATCGTCGACGGCACCGACATCGCGTTCATCGAGCAGGCCCGCTACGAATCCGCCAGGGGCATCAAGGTTCTGCGCCGCGAGCCGCTCGGCACCTACGACTCCATCCTCGCGCTGCACCTCGCCCAGATGATGCGCGCCGCCGCCGGACAAGCCGTCCTCATCAGCCGCGAGGAGATGCACGGCCTGTTCTCCGCCATCCTCAACGACACCGACCGCGACGCCGTCACCTTCGCCGCCCGCATCGACGCCGCCATCGCCCGGCTCACCGGCCTGGAGATCCTGCGCAAGAGCCGCGACGACGAGGACAGCTACACCATCTCCCCCGTCATCACCGCCATCATGACCGCCTCGGTCATCACCGAACTGCAGCAGCAGTTCGAACAGCTGCTCAACGGCGGCGCACCGGCTGAGGAAGAGACCGACCTTGACTGAGCAGTTCCATCTGTCCCGGCTGCAGGTCATCAACTGGGGTGTGTTCGACGGCTACCACTCCATCCCGTTCAGCAGCGGCGGCGCACTGATCGCCGGCGCCTCCGGCAGCGGCAAATCCTCACTGCTGGACGCGATTTCGCTCGGCTTCCTGCCGTTCAACCGCCGCAACTTCAACGCCTCCGGCGACAACACCGCCGCCGGATCCAGCGCCGGCCGCCGCACCGTCGACAAATACGTCCGCGGCGCCTGGGGCCAGCGCAGCGACGGCGGCTCCAGCCGCGTCATGTACCTGCGCGGCGACGGCACCGCCTGGTCGGCCGTCGCGGTCACCTACGCCAGCGACTCCGGGCGCACCGTCACCGGCCTGGTGCTCAAGTGGCTCACCGGCGAATCGCGCAACGACTCGTCGAGCCGCTTCATCCTCGGCGACGGCGACCTCGACATCGAGGACGTCTGCAACCGCTGGGCCGCCGGCCGCTTCGACGCCAAAGTCTTCACGGAGCACTGGCGGTTCTCCACCAAGGTCGAATCGCAGTACCTCGCGCAGCTGTACGCCACCATCGGCATCCGCGCCTCCGACGCCGCCCAGCAGCTGCTCGGCAAGGCCAAGTCGCTGAAAAGCGTTGGCGGACTGGAGCAGTTCGTCCGCGAGTTCATGCTCGACGAACCCGACAGCCTGGCCCGGCTGCCCGAGGCGCTCAAGCAGATCGACCCGCTGGTCGAGGCCCGCGAACTGCTGGCCGTCGCGCAGAAGAAGCGCAAGATCCTCGGCGACATCGAGGCCATCCAGCACCGCTACACCTCCGAGTCCTCCGACCTCGGCATCATCGACCTCGTCGACGCGCCGATGGTGCGCGCGTTCACCGACCACGTCCGCCTCGCCCAGTGCCCCGAGCAGATCGCCACGCTCGACAGCACCATCGACCAGCTCGAGAACGAGTACGAGGACGTCACCCGCAGCCTCAATCTGGCCAAGGCGGAAGCGGATTCGCTCAACGCGCAGATCAGCGGATCCAGCGCGAACATCGCCCCGCTGCAGTCCCAGGTCACCGCCGCCGAGACCGAGGCCGAGCAGGTCGAGCGCCGCCGCGCCGCCTACGACGACCTGCTCACCGCCCAGGACATCGAGCACCCGGACACCGCCGACGAGTTCTGGAACCTGCGCGAGGAACTGCTCACCCAGGCCACCGAACTGCTCGCCAAGGTCGAACGCAACCGCGAGGCGTCCACCGACGCCGAGTACGCCCAGAAGTCCGCCCGCATCGCGCGCGACGACGCCGCCAAGGAACTCAAACGCGTCGAGCACGTCGGCTCGGCCCTGCCGGAGTTCGCCATCGCGATGCGCGACCACATCTGCGCGGCCATCAAAGCCGACTCCACCGAGCTGCCCTACATCGCCGAACTGCTCGACCTGAAGCCGGACCAGACCCGCTGGCGCACCGCCGTCGAAAAGGTCCTGCAGCGGCGCCGGGCTGCGGCTGCTGGTGCCCGACCAGCACTGGGAGAAGGTGCTGCGGTTCGTCAACGACACCGACATGCGCGGCCGCCTGCAGCTGCACCATGTGCGCGCGAAGTTCCTGGGCGCCGAACCCGTCGACCCCGAGCCGAACACGTTGGCGGGCAAGCTGTTCGCCGTCGACCCCGCGCATCCGTGCGCGGCCGAGGCCGTCGACGTCATCACAGGAGCCGGCGACCACATCTGCGTCGACACCCCCGACGTGTTCGCCCGCTTCCGCCGCGCGGTCACCGACACCGGGCTGTACAAGGACTCCGACCGGCTCGCGGTCAAGGACGACCGGCAGAGCCGTCAAGCAGTCCGAGTACCTGTACCAGGGCGACGTCACCGCCAAGATCAACGCGCTGACACTGGAACTCGCCACCGCCGAGGAGGCCTACCAGAAGGCCCGTCGCGTCGCCGACGACATCGCCGCCCAGCGCCAGCAGTGGCGCGACCGCGCGACCGCGTGCAAGGCGATCTGCGAGCAGTACCCGCAGTGGAGCCAGATCGACACCGAGACCGCCGACGGGCACGCCGAGCGGCTGCGCGAACAGTACGAGCTGCTGCTCGCCGAGAACCCCGACCTCGACGCGCTCAACGCGCCGCGCCGACGAATGCTGGTCGCAGATCCAGAAATTCATGACGCGCCGCGGCGCGATCCAGACCCGGCGCGACAACCTCGACGACCGCCGCACCCGGCTGATGGAGCTGGCCGAGCGGCTGTCGCCGGCGTTCGTGTCCGAACCGCTGACCGAGCTGCTGCACCGCTACGCCGCGCAGCTGCCCGTCTCGCTGGAGCTGCTCGATCCCGAACCGCACCGCGACGCGCTGTTCACGTCGATCAAGAAGGATCGCGAGCAGCTGCGCGAGAGCCGGCGCCGCTCCTACGACGAGCTGGCCCGCATCCTCAACACGTTCGACACGTCGTTCCCCGACGCGATCCCGAACGACAGCGAGGACTTCGACGAGCGGGTGCACGACTACGTCGCGCTGTGCCGCCACATCGACGAGCGCGAACTGCCCGAGGCCTACGAGCGGATGATGCGGCTGGTCACCGAGCAGGCGCCGGACGCGATCCTCACGCTGCACCGCGTCGCCGAGCAGGAGACGCGGCGCATCGCCGAGCAGATCGACCGCGTCAACACCGGACTGGGCTCGGTCGAGTTCAACCGCGGCACCCGGCTCACGCTGCGCGCCACCCCGCGGCAGCTGCCCGCGGTCGCCGAGCTCACCGAGATCGTGCGGTCCATCTCGCGGCGCATCGCCGAGGTGGGGCTGGGCGACAAGCAGGCGATCCTCGACCAGTACGCCGACATCCTGCGGCTGCGCAACCGGCTGGCGTCCACCGCGCCGGAGGACAAGGCGTGGACGCGCGACGCGCTGGACGTGCGCAACCGGTTCACGTTCGACTGCGCCGAGTGGGCGGGCGACGAGCTGATCCGCACGCACAGCAACGCGGGCGACAACTCCGGCGGTGAGCAGGAGAAGCTGATGGCGTTCTGCCTCGCGGGCGCGCTGAGCTTCAACCTGGCCAGCCCCGAAAGTGCCGACAACACACCGGTGTTCGCGCAGCTGATGCTCGACGAGGCGTTCTCCAAGTCCGACCCGCAGTTCGCGCAGCAGGCGCTGTCGGCGTTCCGCAAGTTCGGCTTCCAGCTGGTGATCGTGGCGACGGTGCAGAACGCGACGACGATCCAGCCCTACATCGACAGCGTGGTGATGGTGTCCAAGACCGAGGCCACCGGTCGCAACGTCCGCCCCGTCGCGACGGTCGCCACCAGGACCATCTCGGAGTTCACCTCACTGCGCCAGGAGATGCGCAAGACGGCGGCGAAGGAGCCTGCCGCGGTGTGACGTCGGACGTAGTCTTTCGCACGCGAGTCCCCGGTCAGACCGCGACAACCTCGACGAGATTGTCGAGGCCGACGAAGTCTGCGACGTTGCGGGTGTAGAGCCGCGCCGAGTGGGCGTGTGCAGTAGCCGCGATCAATAGGTCCATGGATCGCGCTCGGGGCCGACGGCCAGCCTCGACAACTGCCGCGGCCAGATGTCCGTAGCTCGACGCCACGGCGTCGTCCACCGGAACGGCATCGAACGTGCGTTGAAGCAGCACCAGTCGACGAAGTCGTTCCGCGCGGACATTACGGTCCTTCGCGACGAGCACGCCGAAATGCAGTTCAGCCAACGTGATTGCACTGACGGCCAGCTCGCCTTCGAGCGGAAGGACATCAGCGGCGATGACGACGCTGGTGTCGAGAATCGCTCTCACGCGTTCGCCCACGGATCCCGAATGTCGTCGGCCAGTTCCTCGCGGTCGGCCTTCCACGCTGGGTCTTCGGGTCCGGTGAATAGCTCCGCCACCTCATCCCATCGGCGCCAGGTGCGGGGTGCGGCGGGTACCAGCCGGGCGCCAGGCCTGCCGGCGACGGTGATGACGATCTCCTCACCCTCCTCCACCCGACGCACGAGCTCGGACGCATTCTGCCGCAATTCGCGCAGACCAACAGCTTTCATATTCCGACGGTAGCACATGTGCTACTGAGCGTGCCTCGCTCACTGAGCAAGGCCGCAGCATCTAGCGCCGCTGTCAGCCCGGTAGTTGGTCGAGCCAGTCCGAATTTCCGTCGACCGGCTGCCCATTGATCACGATGGTCGGGACACCGGGCTCGGGAAACTGGCGCAGGAGTGCAAGGTTGTTGGCGGCGATGGCGTGGGCGTCGTAACCGATCGGCAGGCCGAGCCTGATGAGATCTTGAGCCGGTGGGGGTGCCCCGACGCGGTTGGCCAGCTCGGCGAGCTGATTGTTATCGAGATCCGTGGGCCCTCCCTCTTCCGGCTGCTGCTCAGCCGAAAAGATCTGCTGCACGAAGCGCCACGTGATGTCGCTCGATCGCGATTGGTCGGCAACGACAAAAGTCGCGTAGGTCGCGCGAATGTCGTACGTCTTGCTGGCCGAGTATTTGTCGAGGAAGTTCACGAATCGAAGGTCGACACGAAGCGTGCCGTTCTCGATGCGTCGACCGATTTCGTCGCCCTGCTCTTGGACCATCTGCCCGCTGTACGGGCACATCGGATCCACGTAGAGATCGACCACCCCGAGTGCGTGCGGGTCGCCGATCGCGATGGCATCCCCCGCAGGCGCCGCGACGGCCGCCTGCGCAACCCCTGCCGTCGGTCCCCACATCAGCAGTGCCGCCATCACGCCGAGCACTGCTCCGAGGGCACGCATCGTCCGCTTCACCCGTGTTCCGTCCATGGCTCCCATCATGTCGTGCCGTCCAGTGACAGTGAGTCGGTCCTCTCCAGAGCCACCTTGCAACGGCAGCACTGGAAATGCGTAGCGCTCTCCAGCACATTTCAGCGACACTCAATCCATGGCCAGGACCATTCCGCAGCGAGAACTTCGCAACGAAGACGCCAAGCTCATGGATGCGGTGTCGGCGGGCGAGACCTTCGTGGTCACCCGCAACGGGGAACCGGTCGCAGAGCTTCGCCCCCTGCAGTCCGTCCGGAAGACATTCATCAGCCGCGATGACCTGGCACGCATGTCCGGCGCGGGTGTCCGGATCGACCCTGACCGGTTTCGGCGCGACCTCGCCGACGCCACCGATCAGAGCTCGTAGATGGCGCCAGTCGCGGCTGCAGGAAGTCGAATCCCTGATGGAGCCAATCCCGTTCGACAGCAGGGCAGTTCGCAGCTACGGACTCGTCGTGGCAGCGATCGTCGGCGAAGGACGTAAACCCCGCAGCCGCTTCGCTGATCTGCTCATCGCCGCTACCGCGCATGCCAACGGTCTGGACCTCTACAGCCGCAATGCCGACGACTTCGTCGGTCTTGGGAATCTGGTCCGGGTGGTCGCGGTGTGACGTGCCGGCAGGCACACTCAACGTGTGGCGGAGTTGGTCATCGCGCTCAATCCGGATGAAAATTCCCGGCTGCCGTATCTACTTCGGCTTCCACAGCCGGGCGGCGATCTGCTCTTTCGGACATCCGGTACCTGGCCGCGTGTCAAAGGCTTGTACTGCCACCCGGTCAGCCTCGACGAGTGGCCGAGCGATGCGGTGATCGTTGAACGCCTCGAGCTGCGCTCGTGCCAGCGCCGCGGCGCGGCCATCGACGTGATTCTCCAGCGGTCGCGGGAGAACCGCTCCCAACTTGTCTTCACCACCGCACGGGGCCGCGACGCCGTCTTCTGGCAGGCGCCGCGCACCCGCAAACAGGCGCGCCCGAACGTGCGTACTCCGACCGCGCGCGCCCAGGGCATCGACGGGCTACAAATACTCGTCGACTCGCACGAGCGATACGCCTACCAATTCGGCACCCAGCAGGCGAACACCGTTGCGCGCGCGCTGCCATGCGGAGACTACGGTCTGGATGTCGACGGACGGCTGGTCGCCAGCGTGGAACGCAAATCTCTTGCCGACCTGGTCTCCAGTCTGACGAGCGGCAAGCTGCGCTATCAGGTCGCCGATCTGGCGGCGCTTCCCCGCGCGGCTGTCGTCGTGGAGGACCGCTACTCACAAGTCTTCAAGCTCGACTGGGTCCGTCCCGCCGTCGTCGCCGACGGCCTGGCAGAAATCCAGATCCGCTGGCCCAACGTCCCGATCGTGTTCTGCGAGACCCGCCAGCTCGCCGAGGAATGGACCTACCGCTTCCTCGCCGCCGCGCACAACTGGGCAATCACCGAAGCTGCTGCATTGCAACGTATTTCACCAGCAACGGACAACGTCACCGACCTCGATCAGGCGGCCGCGGCACCGGAACCGAGTGTCGCCGAAGTCCGCGCCTGGGCCCGCACCGCCGGGCTCTCAGTGCCCGACCGCGGCAAGCTTCGTCCGGACATCTGGCAGGCCTGGCGCGACGCCAACGACGCACGCTGACCGCGGTCGCAAAACGCGTCGATGACCCTCCGCCGACGGCAGTAGGCTCACGACCGTGGAGTCCGACGGCCTTGAAGCCCGAGTCCTTGCCGGCGCGGCCGATCGCGACGTCACACAGTTTCACTCTGAGCTTCGCGACTTCCGCCAGGCCGCAGTGTCGAGCTTCAATGCCATGCGCGAAGACATGACGGATCAGCGCACCGAGATGCGCGCTGGTTTCACGCGCGTCGACCAACACCTGGATCGTGTCGACCGACACCTCGATCAAATTGACAACAGCTTCATCGCAGTTGACAACGGCTTCATCGGGATTCGCGGCAAGCTCGACGCTGCTGCTGCAGGCCAACAACAGATCGTCGACATTCTGCAGAGACTCATCGACGAACAGCAACGAGAGCACTGAGATCCAACAGGAGTTCGGGCCAGAACCGTGCCTGCGGGGCAACGCCGTCGTCCGCCGAGTCCGGTCGACTATCGAGTTGCCAAGCTCAGAGCGACAATGTCGCTGATGGTGGGGCGAGCCCGTAGTACTTGAGCGACACAGTCGCTGTGAGCTTGGCGACTCGGATAGTGGCTCCAGTCCGCGTCGCAGCGCCCCTCGACCCCTGCTGGTTTTCTGCGGGTTCGTCCTGGGCATCCCGGCAGGCATGAACAAGCTGACCCGGCTTCGGCATGCAGAACAGCGGATCGTCAAGGTGCAGCGGCGCGTCTGGCTCGCTCAGGCCTTGGCGTGGCCGACGGTGATCGCGGCTGGGGCGACGTCGGTCGGTGTGCTGATGTGGTTCCTCCGCCGACGCTCGCCAGGTAATCGTCATGAGATGCCTGACCTGCCGGGGGCCCATGAGGACGGCACCGTGCACGTCGAAACTGATGGTCAGCTCACTCACACTTTCGCCGCAGACGACGCGCCGGACACCGTCTAGCCCGCCCGATATCGACGGCGAAATTGCCCTCGCTACCGCGTTTGGGCAGCGCTCGGCGGGTGTACACCCGAAGTGCGTGATCAGCCCAAGAAAGGAAATCATCATGGCACTCGACGATGACGACATGACGACAGCAGGCGGCGGCGGGGAAGGTACGGCCGACGGCGGCTCCAACCCCGAAGGCCACGACGGCGGCGCCGACGGCACCGCGAAAGAGGGCGAGGGCACGGCCGACGGCGGCTCCAACCCCGAGGGTCACGACGGCGGTGCCGACGGAACCGCCTGAGGCCAACATGCTGAGCCGGTGTGTGGCCACTGATACCAGTGTGTTCGCCACCGAATATTGGGGCCGCAAACCCCTGCTCAGTCGCCACACCGCGCTGCCCCGCGACTTCAGCGATCTCCTCTCACCAACTGCGGTTGACGAGCTGATCGCTGAGCGCGGGGTACGCGCGCCCTTCATCCGGATGGCCAAGACCGGTGACGTGCTGGCCCGCAGCTGCTACACCGGACCGGCCGGCTTCGGCGCCGAGATGCCCGATCAGGTCGACTCGGCCAAGGTGCTGGCCGAATTCGCCGCCGGTGCGACCATCGTGCTCCAAGGGTTGCACCGGTTGTGGCCCCCGCTGATCGATTTCGTCCGCGGCCTCACCGACGACCTCGGTCATCCTGTGCAGGCCAACGCCTACATCACCCCACCGGATGCCCAGGGATTCGAGCCCCATTACGACGTCCACGACGTGTTCGTCCTGCAAGCCGCCGGCGAGAAGCGCTGGACGGTGCACGAACCCGTGCATCAGCACCCGCTGGACTCGCAGCCCTGGACCGAGCACCGCGACGCCATCACCGCACGCGTCCGCGACGCCCCGATCATCGACACCGTCCTGCAGGCGGGCGACGCGCTGTATCTGCCCCGCGGTTGGGTGCATTCCGCCCGATCCCTGGACACCGCGTCGATCCACCTGACGATCGGAGTGTCGGCGTTGACGTACCTCGACGTGGTACGCGCGGTCGTCGATACGCTCGCCGCGGACGACGAGTTCAGGAAATCTCTGCCCATGGGCATCGATCCCACCGATCGCAGCGAAATGGCCTCGACGACAAGCAAAGTGATGGCACAGCTCGCTGACGTCGTACGGGACCGGGCCGCCGACCTCAGCGACAGCGCAGCCGCGCAGTTGTCGGATCGTCACGCCGAGCGGACCCGGCCCGTCGCGGTACGGCCCCTGGCCACTCTGGACGCCATGGACGCCGCCGGCACGTTGCGAATTCGATGGCGCCACGGGCTGATCGGCACGCTGGAGCACCTCGGTGAAAAGGTGCGCCTGCGGCTGCCAAACAAGACCATCACTTTTCCCGACTCGTGCGCCACTGCGGTCGAGGCGCTGCAGCACGGACTCGTCGCGGACGCTGAAACACTGCCGGGCCTCGACCACGCCGACGCAGAAGTGCTCATTCGCCGGCTGTTGCGCGAGGCCGTCGTGGTAGCGGTCGAGGACGGGACCGCACAGAATTGAGACCCAAACGCACGCCGTGCAGCGACCAATCGCTGACGCGCAATGACCCCATGTACGGCACGGCCGGTGCCGGACGGTCCTGGGCGATGCTCGAACTGTGCGGCGGCTGGGGGCAATCGGCATTCCTGGACTCTCCCGCCCTCATCGACCGCGAACTCGGACGCAGCATCTGCCGCCGCATCGAAGCGCAGGGCCTACGCGTCACCGCGATACGCCGGCCGGGACGCCGGGACGAGACGCCGCGCTGGCGATGGTTCATCGCGCATTGCGAGGAGGGCAGCGAGGCGCTCTACGGCGGAGAGGTCGACGACGCCCGCGGGTACCTGGACATCGCCCTGGACGGCTCGGACGGCGAGCGGGTCGACGGCCCACTCGTCGCGGTCTGCGCGCACGGCAAGCACGACCAGTGTTGCGCCGTGCGCGGACGGAGCGCGGCGTCGGCCATCGCGGCCGAATACCCCGAATTCACCTGGGAATGTTCACACTTGGGCGGCGACCGGTTCGCCGCCACCATGCTGATCCTGCCCGAGGGCCTGTGCTACGGGCGTGTCGACTCGACCGACTCCGCCGGCCTGGTGGGCAAATACCTCGACGGTCGGTTGGACCACAGATATCTGCGCGGACGCACGTCCCTACCCCACCCGGTGCAAGCCGCGCAGTATTTCGCGCGCGAGTCCCTGGGCGAGGACCGCATCGACGCCCTGTCACCGCTGAAGGTCGAACACACCGAGCACGAAATCCGCGTCGAGCTCCGCACCGACTCGGGCTCCGTGAATGTCGTTCTCGCGGAGAAGATGTCGGAGCCGCTGCTGTCCATGTGCCGCGCCACGGTCGCGGGCTCGGTGCGCACGTTCGAATTAGTGTCAATCTCGTCGGACTGAGGAGGCTGTTTGTATGGCGGACATCATCGAGCTGATATACGCCGACCACGACTGGTTTCGTCGTCAGTTCTTCCGGCTGGACGATGCGAAGTCCGAGGCCGAGCTCGCCGCGATCTGGGACGCCCTCGGCGCCCGCCTCGATATCCACGCCGAAGTCGAGGAGGCCGTGTTCTATCCGGCGCTGCTCAAGCACGGCGGCAGCGAGGACCGCGGCAATCCCGAGGGTGACCCGGAGGACGAAACCGAGGACGCCATCACCGACCACAACGCGATCCGCGACGCGATTCGTCGCTCACGCCAACACAAGCCGGGCACCGAGGAATGGTTCGACGCCGTTTTCGAGGCCCGCAAGCAGAATGGCGAACACCTCGACGAGGAAGAGCGCGAGGCGATGCCGGACTTCATCAAGAGCGCCTCCCTGGAGCTCCGGCACGATCTGGCGATGCAGTGGCTGCGGCTCTATGCCGATCGCGAGACGACGATAAACGTCGACAACCGCGACAAGGACGCCGACGACTACATCGCCGAGCACTCCTGAGTGAACGATCAGCCGTCGCCGTCCATCGCGCCGCGCTCATCCGGCCGCCGCGAACTGAATCATCGGCTCGGTGAACACCTGACCATCCGCCGTAGTGATTGACAGTTTGTCGGGTGTCACCTGATACCGGGTTCCGTCGGTCGGGTTGGTGACGTCGAACCCGCCCGAAGACCGCACGGCATTCGCCAGCTCGATACCTGCGCCGTCGCTCAGGCGGACGCCGCGGTAATAGTAGTTCGCAGGACCGATTTCACAGATCACGAAGGCGGACTGAGTGGTGCGCGCCATGACCGCCGGCGTGCTTCCAGGGCCGCATCGAGCGCCGGCGTAATCGACGAAGCCCTGTGCGTCGGTGCCGGGCAGGCTCGGGGGCGGCCGCGGTGAACCTGACGGCGATGGTGCGGTCGTCTCTGACGAGACCGACGTCGTTTCCGGGTTGGTTGACGGCGCCGGCGTCAGCGGGCCGTGTGCTGTGTTGTTATTGCGTGCGATCAGAAGACCTCCGATCAATGCGGCGGCACCGAATGTCGCGACCGCAGCGGCGGCGAGTATCAGACGCCCGCGCCCGTGCTGTCGGACCGGCTCCGGGGCCCGGGCAGGTTCGACATACGCCGGGTCGGCGGGCGGGGCCGGATTCCGCCATGGGGTCGTCACCTGATGCGCCCCTGGCAATTCGCGCGGAGCCGGACGGAGGCTGTCCGGGATCGGGCGCGACGCCACCACAGCACTTGCGGCTGCGGCGAGTTCACCCGTCGAGGAGAAGCGCGCCGCTGGATCCTTGGCCATACCTCGCGCAATGACCTCGTCGAACGCGACGGGGATCGTCCCGTTCAGCCGGGAGGGTTTCGGTGGGTCTTGGGTGAGATGCCCGGAGATCTGTTGTTCGGCGCTGTCCCCGGGGTAGGGCTGCATGCCGGTGAGGCATTCGTGCAGCACACACGCCAGGGAGTAGACGTCGGCGCCGGCGTCAGCACTGCCCGTGGTGAACCGCTCGGGCGCCATGTAGGCCAAGGTCCCCACGAGCATCCCGGTTTTGGTCAGCTTCGCCCGCGTCACGTCGGTGGCGATGCCGAAGTCGATCAGATAGGCGTAGTCGTCCTGATCGACCAAGATGTTGGACGGTTTGACGTCGCGGTGCACCAGCCCGACACGATGCGCGGCTTGCAGCGCCTTGGCGATCTGTCCGACGATCTCCACCGATCGGGCCGCCGGCAGCGGCCCGTCGGCAAGCACCTCTTGGAGATCGCGGCCCTCGATGAGCCGCATGTCGACGTAGAGCCTGCCGTCGATCTCGCCGTAGTTGTGGATCGGAATGATGTGCGGGTTGGTCAGCCGCGCGGCCGCATCGGCCTCCCGACGAAAGCGCTGCACGAAGACATCGTCCTGGGCCAACTGGGGCGCAAGCAGTTTGATGGCGACGGTCCGGTTGTTGGTCTCGGTATCCAGCGCGCGCCACACCTCGCCCATGCCGCCCTGCCCCAGCCGTTCGACGAGACGGTAGCGACCGAACGGTGTGCCCTCCACATCGGCCTCCCGACAGAACTCCGCTTCAGGACACGATATAGAAGTGCCGTGGGTCAGCGTACGAAGTATCGAGACGCCCTCCCGAGCGTGTGCCCGGCAGGCGACATCCTTTGTGCCAAGCTCTGAGCGACAACGTCGCTCATCTACTACCGCGCATCCTGAGTTCGCCGACTATGTCGCTCATAGCTTGGCACCTGCAATGGTCGTCCGACGTTCGTCAGCCCGCGCTGGTAGCGCCGGGAGCGCGGACCACCATCGGCACGGCAGGGAAATAGCGCGCCATCTCTGAACGCGCTTTGCGCAATGCCGCAGTGCCGTACCCGTGCTTTCGGTGGTCCGGGTGGATCCAGATCCGGACGTTCACCTCACCGCCGAGCAGCTCCCCGAACACCATTCCGACTGTCTGCGTTCCTATTTCGGCGACAAACCACACCGCATCCTCGGCGTTGATCCGTCCCAGAGCCGAGCCGATCTCGTCGTCGAGAGGGCCTGCGGCACCGCCGGACCCGTCACCGGCGGCACCGATCTCGGCGGTCCGGGCCCCGAAGAGGTCTCGGTCGACCTCGCCGGAGAACGCCCGCAGCTCGAGATGCTCTCCCGAACTCTCGGGCCGTTGCATCAGCGTGAAGGTCAGCCGACTGTTCAGGTCCTCGAGTTCCGCTGCGATCTTGCGCCGCGAGTCTTTGGTGAGTCGATACATCGGCATCCCCACCACGGCTTCGGCACCCAGGTGCGTGGTGCCGAGCAGCGCGGCAACCGCTTCGACGGCCGCGCCACGATTGTCGGCGTCGACGATCGCATCGAGCACCTCGTGACGACGGTCAAGCGCAGCGATCAGGGCATCGGTGATCTCACGGCGGGAGGCAGCGCGATCGTGGTCATTGTCGGCCATGGCGCCAGCGTAAACGCCTGCCGCAAGATCCGCGGACTACAACCGGCGGTCTTGGGGTAGCCCCGTCGTCAGGGGAGGTACTCATGCGTACTCGCGTAACAGCCATGCTCGCCGCGGCGGCGATAGTTTCTGGATGCGGCCTGACGGGACCGGAACCTTCGGAGGCATCCGAGCGATCCGGCAAGGTCACCGTGGGGGACAAATCGCAATCCACGAAATCCGTTAAGTGCACCCAAGTTCAATGGGCGCTGTCCATCGAGGCGACCACTGACGATGGTCGCGCCAGGGCTTACCTGCAAATCGGCGGTGCCCAGCCGATCGTCAGAACCGTCAACCTGGAGAACATCGACGGCCTCAACGGCATCTCGGGTGGCGACGTCGCCACCGCCCAAGCCTCCACCGAAGGCAGCGGCGTCTACACGATCACCGGAACCGCCGTCGTCTCCGATCCGGCCGCACCGGGGAGCACAACAGACATGCCGTTCTCGATCGAGGCGCCCTGCTGAAACCGGCCCGCATCTGGAGACGAAGACGTTTTGCGATTTTTGTATGACTAAGCGCCGCGCGGTCGCGCGGATTCGTTGACTTCACGCCGATTCAGTCATACATTCTGTGAATTCTGTCGTCTCAGCCCCGGACAGGTGGCCCCATGACTGTCGACGTGCTCTGCCCCAACGTTTTCGAGGCCGGCCTGCCGACGCTGGCCTACGAGGCCGACGAGACTCCCGCCGACGTGTACCCGCGGATTCGCGAGGCACAGGCCCAGGCCCCCATCGCGATCGGACCGTTCGGACCCGAGATCCTCTCCCACGAACTGGTGCGGACCGTGCTGCGTGACCCGCGCTTCACGATCCCGCCCGGCATGAACCTGGCGGTCCAGGGCATCACGTCGGGACCTTTATGGGACAAGATCGTCAACAGCCTCCTGGGCCTCGAGGGCGAGCCGCACCGCCGACTGCGCAGCCTGGTGTCCAAGGCGTTCACGCCGCGTGCCAGCGCACGGCTGCACGACACGATCGTCGAGGTGATCAACGACCTCATCGATCATGTTGCCGCCGAGGGGCGTTGCGACATCGTCACCGACATCGCGCGGCCGTACCCCGTGCCGATCATCTGCGCACTGCTCGGCGCGCCGCGCGAGGACTGGGAACAGTTCTCGCTGTGGGCCGACGACATCTTCACCGCCTTCACCTTCAATCCCGACGGTGTCGACCAGGCGCTCGTCATGCGCGCGTGGGGCGAACTCGACGACTACGTCGACGAGATGGTCGCCCGCCGCCGACACAACCCGACCGACGATCTGCTGTCCGATCTGATCCGCGCCGAGGACGAAGGCGACCGGCTCAACGCCGCCGAACTGCGCATGCTGGCGGGCGGGCTGTTGCTCGCAGGCACCGACACCACCCGCAACCAGCTGGCCGGATCCATCGATGTCTTCGTCGACCATCCCGAGCAGTGGGCGCTGCTGGCCGAGCACCCCGAGCTCGCCGCCAACGCGGTGGAAGAGACGATGCGCCATTCGCCGATCGGATCCGGCACACTGCGCACCGTCACAGAGGACACCGAGTTGGCGGGCCATCTCTTCCCCGCCGGAACACTGGTGATCGTCAATACCTTGGCCGCCAACCGGGATCCGGCGGTCTACGACGACCCCGACCGTTTCGACATCACGCGGACCGACGCGCCATCGGTTTTGACCTTCGGCGGCGGCATCCACTACTGCCTCGGCGCGAACCTGGCCCGGCTGGAGCTCGCCGAGGCCCTCCGAATCGTGACCCGGCGCATGACCAAGCCCTCGCGCACGGGACCGGCGCCATGGAAACCGATGATGGAGTTGAGCGGGCCGAGGGCGCTGCCGATCGAGTTCTGCTGTGCCTAGCCGCGGTTGGTCGGGCAATCCGCCGGCGACGGACGAGGAGGCGATCGACCGGATCCTCGACGCGGCCGACGACATCATCGCCGAACGGGGATCTGCTGTACGCATCGCCGATGTCGCACGCACATTGGGCGTCACCCGGCAGACGGTCTACCGGTACTTCCCGAGCTCCGAAGAGCTGGTTCTGGCCAGTGGGATGCGCTCCGCCGACGGGTTTCTCGACCAGCTCGCCGAGCGCACCAGCGGGTTGACCGAACCCGCCGAGGCACTTGTCGAGGGCATCGCCTTCGCGGTCGAGACCCTCGCCGACGATCCGCAATTCGCCAATGTGCTGCGCAACGGATCGCAAGGCAGCTCGATGGTCTCGCTGACGTCCGACACCGCCAGGGCATTCAGCCGCTCGATGCTTCACCGATGCGATGTCGATTGGGAGAGCCACGGTTTCGACGAGGCGGCGATCGACGAGTTGGGCGAGCTGGGCCTGCGCACGTTTCACTCGTTGCTCGTCGACCCCGGCCAGCCCGCCCGTGACGGTTATGCGTTGCGTCGCTTCATCTCCCGGTGGTTGGGCCCGGCCATCGTGTACCCGCGGCTGGCCCAGGTCATGGATGCGCTACAACCCGTCGGCACGCGGCCCAAACGCAGCCGACCAACCGCTGCTTCCTGAGCTACTTCCTCAGAACCGGGGCCGCACCACCCGCGACAAACGGCGTCATCAATTGATGACGGCGCTGGGTCGAATGCGGCCTTGGGCGGGCCGACGAGGACGAGTCAGAAACTCCAGCCATCCGAGTCGCCGCCGCTGCGGTATCCACACGTGCCGTTGATCGGCCGGCCACGCATAGACCGGCGCCCCGTCAGAGACCAGGCCGAGCAGGCGTGGCTCCCCGAGGGCGCGCGCCGAAGCGGCGTAGAGAGCGTCGGCACGCGTGGCGATCACGCCGAAGTCCACCATCTGAAAGATTCTGTTCTCGCTCGCGATGATCTCCTCGATCGTCGCCTCATCGATCGGGTAGCTCACGGGCAGAACGTCTTTCATCGACAACAGCGTCTGCGGTCCGCGGGCCCGCGGATGGCCGACGAGCTTGGCGACGAACGCGAACCGGCCAAGCGCCAGATCCGCGTCGAACACCAGCGCGTGCGCGTACAGCACCCGCACCAGAACCACGTTCATGAAGAACCGCTCGGCCGGTGCTTCCCGCGCGGCGAGATCCACGTGCGCAAGGTAACCGGCGACGACGCTGGCGTTGTGGGCCAGGTACCACGCCCTGGCCGACGGTGCGCGGAAGAAGTCGACCCAGTGCTGCACGGTCGGACGCGACGCCACCGCGTCCTCACGCTCCACCAGGAGTTTTGCTTCGAGGGTGTCGCGAAGCAGACCCTCGTTGACCGCGCGCCACCACGGACTGCCCGGCGCCTCGGCGTCCACAGCATTGAGCACACCCCGGGCCTGCTGCCACCGCATGAACGCGACGACCGCACGCCGGTAGGTGCGATAGGGCCGACGCACGCCGCGTAGCGCATACGTCTGCGCGGCGAGGCGGACCCGGGCCGCGGGATCATCGCGGACCTCGGCCACCATCCGCTCGGCGTCACGCGCTGCGGTCGCCTGCTCCATGTCCCGCTCCCGTCAATGTGAACGCTATTAACATCAGTTGATGTTAGCGTTGTAAACATGTCCCGTCCAGCCGAAATTCCCGCCGGCGACCCGCGCGAGATGGCAGGACCGATTTGGTCACTGCTGCGCGGTGTTTCGATGCCGACGATCGGGAGCGACCTCGTCCACATCGGAGTCCGTGAGGAACCTGAGAAACTTGTCGGACGGTCACTGAGCGAACTGTTGTTCTGAATTCTTATGAGCGACAGCAATTTCTTAGGCCCTGCTCAGAGATGTTCTGCCGCAAGCGGAATAGGGTCCAGCCAGCTCGCAAAAATCTGGCGAGCAAAGCTAACCCATGCTAACTTCGCGGTATGCGGTCTATAGCGAAGGTTCTCGTCGTCTCCGGCGGTCTGGTGTTGTCGTTGACCGCTGGCGCCGGAATGGCGTCTGCACAGGATCTCTCCCCGATCATCAACACCACGTGCACGTATCCCCAAGTGCTTGGCGCGCTCACCGCGCAAGACCCCGCCTCCGCGGCCGAGTTGACCAGCTCGCCCATGGCCAACGGCGTCGTGCAGGACTTCCTTGCTTCACCTGTCCCGCAGCGCCAGGTGACGGCCCAGCGGCTTGCAGGCATGCCGGCCGCCGCGCAGTATCTCGACACGATGCTGATGGTCGCGGGCACCTGCAACAACTACTGACCCGAAACCGCTAGGCCGGCCCGGTCAGGTTGCCGTCGCGGACGTCCTGGCGACATTCAGCCCGGGTCTTGTCCGTCTGACTCACACAGACCTGCACCTGTTCCTCGATGCCCGCCGGATACACCTCGTCGGTGGGATCGGGCGCGGCCGTCGGATCCGGACTCGGCACGGTGCCCTGATAAACCGACCAGAGTTGATTATTGGTGGCCGCCGATCGCGAGCAGTACGCCTGGTCCCCGGTCGTCGCGACGCCGGCGGCGCCGAGGGGGTCGCAGTCCGCACCGATCCGCACCACCGGGACGGCCGGGGTATTGGCCGTCGGCGCAGCCGGGTTATCGGCCGTCGGCGCACGCTGCGCACTTGGCTCTTCCTTATTCGCGATGAACAGGCCCGCGGCGATCGCCACGCCGACAATCACCGCGAGTATCCCCGCGACCAGTAACGCGAGCCGCACCCGGCGCGACCCTGCGCCACCCTTCGGCGCGCCCTTGCCGTGCCGTCCTGACGGGAGCGCCGCCACCGTGGCATCCGTGGCGCCCAGCCCCTGCGCCGCCACGGACAGGCCATGGGCCATCGCCTCGGCGAATTCGGTGCAGGTGTCGAAACGGTCGGCGGGCGACTTGGCCAATGCCCGTTCGAACGCAGGGCCCAATCCCGAGAGTTCGGGGATGCGCTCGCCGATGGCGGGCGGGCTGGCCGTGAGGTGGTTACTGATGACCACCGCGGGATTGTCGTGCTGGAACAACTGCTGACCGGTGAGCAGGTGAAAGGCGGTCGCGGCCAGCGCGTACTGGTCGGCTCGACCATCGAGCGCGTGGCCCATCAGCTGTTCGGGCGCGGCGTAGGCCACCGTGCCGACGGTCATATCGGTGGCGGTCAAACCCGCGGTGTCCTTGACCATGCGCGCGATCCCGAAGTCCGCGAGCAGCGCGCGACTGAACTTCGAGTTGGACTGCGCCAGAAGAATATTCGACGGCTTGACGTCGCGGTGCAGCAGCCCCTGGGCATGCGCATAGTCCAGCGCGTCGGCCACGGCCGTCACGATCCGCACGACATCCTCGGGTGGCAGACCGCCGCCCCCGCGCTCGGCGAGCAACCTCGCGGCGTCGGTGCCCTCGACGAAGTCCATCGTGATCCACAGCTGGCCGTCGTGCTCGCCGCGGTCGTGGACACCGACGATGTGCGGATGCCACAGTCGCGCAACTACGTTGGCCTCGCGGTTGAAACGCTCCGCGTACTCGCGGTCGGTCGTCAGCTCCATCGGCAGGATCTTGAGGGCGTCGTACCGCGGCAACCGGGGGTGCTGGACGAGGTACACCTCGCCCATACCGCCCGCGCCCAGCTTGCGCACGACCGTGTACCCGGCGAAGACGTCGCCTTCGGCTAACGACATGGGATTGAGCCCCACATAGTGCCGCTATCGCCGTTTTGTGCCATCCGCAAACCTTCGCATGCGGGCGCGCGGCCGTTGCTGTGGGGCTGGCGCTCGGCGCGTCGGCCACTACCCCGAGGCTGTGACCGGCATCGGGACGGGAGTGACGAGCGTTCCCGACTCGAGGAAGCTGTTCAGGTTGCGCAGCGTGAGCTCCTCCATCGCCGCGCGGGTTTCGACGGTGCCGCTCGCGACGTGCGGCAGCACGACGACGTTGTCCATCGACAGCAGCGCCTCCGGCACGTTCGGCTCATCTGCGAAAACGTCGAGGCCCGCGCCGGCCAGCCGGCCGTCGACCAACGCGGAGACCAACGCTTCTTCGTCGACGACGCTGCCGCGCGCAATGTTGATCAGGTATCCGCGGGAGCCGAGCGCGTCGATCACCTCGCCGCTCACCAGACCCTGTGTCCCGGCGCCGCCGGCCGCCGCCACGACCAGTACGTCGACCGCGGCCGCCAACTCGACCGGCGAGCCCACGTACGTGTAGGGCGACCCGTCGGACCCGATGCCGGTTGTGGTAGGAGATCGCGCATCCGAAAGCGCTGAGCCGCTTGGCGATTGCGCCCCCGATGCGGCCCAGCCCGATGATCCCGACGCGGGTGTTGCTCACCTGGCGCGTCAGCGGATAGTTGCCGTCGACGGGCCACCGACCGGCCCGCACGTAGCGATCCGACGCCGAAAACTGCCGCAGCGTGTCGAGCATCAAACCCACCGCCGTATCCGCGACGCAGTCGGTCAGCACGTCCGGGGTGTTGCTCACCGCGACCCCGCGAGCGGCCGCCGCGTCGACGTCCGTCGTGTCGTAGCCGACCCCGAAGTTCACCACCGCGCCGAGGTTCGGCAGCGCCGCCATCAGCGCCGCGTCCACACCGGTGCGCCCCGACGTCACCACCGCGCGGATCTCGGCGCCGTGCTCGGCGAGAAACTCGGCGGGCTCATCGGGCAGCACGTATGCCGCGTAATCGTCGCGCAGCGTCTGCGCCAACGACGGCTTCAACGGGCCAACCTGCAATACGGGTCGATTCTCCGGAGTGCTCATAGTGCTGCCCACGCTACGACGACCTGCGGATACCCGCCCAACATTCAATTGGCACGGGAAGAACCCGGTCCCGCGTTACTCGGTGGTGGCCGACGACGGCACGTGGCGCGCCACGGTGTCGTCCAGGGCTTCCCGCAGTGCACCGATGTCGGTGATCAAGCGTTCGAGGTCGTCGCGCTCGATATGCAATACCTCGGCCCGACCGGTCGTCGTCACGGTGGCGTTGCGCAGCTTTCCGTGGCGAAGCGCCGATTCGCCGATGATCTCGCCCGCCCCGACCAGGGCGATGCGCTCCTGGCCGACGTACACCCCGGCCTCCCCGCTGAGCAGGATGTAGCAGGCGTCCGACGGGGTTTGTTCACGAATCAGCGGCCACGGCCCCGATGTCGAGGTGCGATGCGCCGCCTGGACCAGACTCTTCAGGTCGTCGTCGGAGAACTTCTCGAACGTGGGAAATTCCCGTAACCGGCGGGCGCTTTCCTGCTGCTCATCCACGAGGGCAGCTGCCTTTTCGCGCTCGTACTTGCGATTGTCCATGGTGGGTCCCCCGATCGGCATTGTGACCCTGACGTCGAGGAGCCTAGCCAGCGAGGGCCGCCCACAAGATCGAAACGGGGAGAAACGGGTCGAGGACCGATCGCGCCGACGTCAAGAATTCGACGTCAAGAATGACTCAAAATTCGACAAGGATCCGACAAGCGCCGGGGGCGAGTCTTGGGTGTCACCACCACCGACACCCAAGGAGCAGTTCACATGATCGATCGCATCCGCGCCCTCGTCGTCGCGGCCACCGGAGCGGTCCTACTGCTCTCTGGCCTCGGACTGGTCGCGGTCGGACTCTCCGGCATGGCCTAGTCGGCGTAGTCGAGCCGCCCGCGCGCCTGGTCGCGGGCGGCCCGTCTGCACCGAATCAGACCGACCGGGATGGCCGTGAGTAAACCACCCGCGTGCGCAATACGATGTCCTGCAACGACCTTCGCCGCGAGTCGATCACGACCCACAGCAGGCCGATCGGGAAAAGCACGTAGCCGACCGCACGCAGCAGGCCGACAAGCACGCTCACCCGCTGCGAGCGCCGCCCCACGACCCGCAGACCCATCGCCACCGCACCCGCGGTGGATCCCGACACCGCCCAACAACCCGCGAGGTACACCATCGCGACGACGAACGTGACCAGCGTCGAGAACACGACGTTCAGCGACGGCAGGCTGAAGGCCGTCGGCGAATAGATCAACCTCACCAACACCAAGCCGCCGTACAGCACACTCATGATCACCAGGACCACCAGCAGGTCCAAGATTGCGGCCAATCCGCGGGTGATGATCCCCGCCGGCCGCTCGGCCTCGACTCCCGACCCCTGTACGGTCACCGATTTTCCCGGTCACGCCGCAGCATGCGGTTGACGATTCCCGCCACGACGTCATCGGCGCGTTCACCCTGTGTGCGCACATCGGTCATCACCTCGGCGGTCATCGAATTCGTCGATTCGCGGATGATCGCGGGCAGGTCGACACCCTCGATCACCTTGTCCGCCAACGCGATCAGATCGATCCGGTTGATGATCGCGTCGATGTCGATGTCGGCGGCCAGCGCATCGATATCGACGCGCTCACGGACAAGGGCGTTCAAATCCATCTCGTCGAGAACCAGGTCAACCAGCGCGACCGCGATCGCGGCGACCACCGCCTTGAGTTGATCGGCGCTCTCGGTCAGCCAGCGGTCGCCGTGCCCGGACAGACCGTCGACACCGCGCCGCATCAACGGCCCGAAAACCGGCACCATCTCCGCCACGCGGTATGCGATCCCGGCCGCACCCACCGCCACGGCAACCGTGCCCACCGCGGCGGAGACCACCGGGTGTTTCCGCAGGTCGACCTCGGTTCCCACCACCGCATCGTAGTTGCTGCGCGGCCCAACTCCGGTGAGACGCGCGGGCCGCGGGCAGCGGTGTTACCGCTGGTCGGAGCCGTATTCCAGCGCGGGCTCCGCCGAGTCCACGCCGCCCCTGCTCAAGATGGTCAGCATGTCGGGCTGCACCTCGTAGCGGGCACCGTCGGCGGGATTCGTCGCGGTGTATCCATTGCCCGACGGCACCGCGTTGGCGAGTTGGAGATTGGCACCGTCACGCAGGCGTTCGCCCCGGTAGTAGTACTTACCGGGCGCCGACTCGCACACGACGGCGATCGAATTCGAGTTCTGATCGCCGCCGCAGGAGAGCTTCCCGCGTCACAGCGCGCCGTATGGCCGACGAAACCCTGCGCATCGGTTCCGGACACCCCTGAAATGGGCTCGGCACTGGCGGACGGCGATGTCGTCGTGGGCGTCGTGCTGGTCGTCGAATGCCAGTCGTCGACGGCGCCTCCGACGACGTCGACGCCGCGTCGGCGTGCTCGTGACCGTCGTCGTCTCGGGCGACCGGCGCGGCCAGCCTGGTCTGCGGTGCGACCCCACCGTGGTCGCCGAACACCAGCACCGCGGCGAGGATCACGGCCGCGGCGAACATCACGATCGTCGCCACCACCAGCGCCACCTGCGTCGTGCCGAACCGCGACTTCTTGTTCGGCGGGGCGGACGGCGGCATCTGTCGGTACAGCTGCTGGTAGCCCGTGCCCGCCGGGTTCGGGTCGGCCGTCGAGAACTGCCTGGTGTTGTTCGGCGGGTTCGGCGGAACGGGTGCCGGGGCGGACGACGTCTCCGACAACGCCGCCGCGCCGGCCCTGGCCAGGTCACCGGCCGTCGTGTACCTGTCGGTGGGCTGCTTCGCCATGCCCTTCTCGATCACGTCGTCGAAGGCGCGGCTGATGCCCCGGCGCATGATGCTGGGCCGCGGTGGCGGCGCGAACATGTGTGCGCCCATCATCTGCCGAACATCTCCCGCCTCGAACGGTGCACGGCCGGTGAGGCACTCGTAGAGCAGGCAGGTCAGCGAGTACACGTCCGCGGCCGGGCCACCGCGACCGCCGCTGAACCGTTCGGCGGCCATGTAGGCGCATGAACCGATGACCAGGCCGGTGCTCGTCACATTCGCCTCGCCGCCGCCGTGTGCGATGCCGAAGTCGACGAGGTAGGCGAAGTCGTCCGACGTGAGCAGCACGTTCTCCGGCTTGATGTCGCGGTGTACGAGGCCGCTGGCGTGCGCCGCGTCCAGCGCGGCAGCGACCTGGCCGATGATCGATACCGCACGCGACGGCGGGAGTGCGCCCTTGACCCGCAGTTCGTCCTTCAGGCTGGCGCCCTCGACCAGGCGCATGTCGATGTAGAGGACGCCGTCGATGTCGCCGAAGTCGTGCACCGGGATGACGTGGGGTTCCTGCAGTCGCGCGGCGACGCGGGATTCGCGACGGAAACGCTGCTGAAAGCTCTGGTCGGCGGCCACTTCGGTGCGAAGCAGCTTGATCGCCACCAGACGCTCCCTGACGGTGTCGTAGGCGCGGTACACCTCGCCCATTCCGCCGACGCCGATCAGCGACTGGAGCTCATACGGCCCGAATTGCGTACCCACCCGAGTCCCGCCGTTCGGGGAACCCATATGAATCCTCCCGCCTCTCCGATAGACGTGTTGGCGCCGATTCGCCGTGCTCGACGGAGTTCCCGCGACGCCTTGTTCCTGAACCCGCTTCCCCGCGGTCGGGTAAAATGTGGCGCGATGCACAGGCCACTGAAAGCAAAGCCGCACAAGCGATTTGCTCAGGGGCGAGTCTACAAAGGGCCGCCCGACAATGCGAACCGTGCGTGCTGGAGAGTGCCGACTTGCCAACCTCGCAGCGACAACGCGTTGACCTGCGAAGGGGACGTGCCAGAGCACCCTGCGCAATCCGTTACGAATTCTTAGGCATAACGTCGGCCGTGATGGGTAACACCCATTAGTCCGACTGCACGTCGGAACGTCTATCGATGCACGACAGGAGCGACGGTGGCTGATTCACCTGCCAAGACCGCAACACCTTCAGCGCAGTCCAAGTGGCTGTCCGACTCGGCCCACCAGACCCGTGGCTCGGACAAGGGCGAGGTCCAGTTCCACTACGACATCTCCAACGATTTCTTCAAGCTGTGGCAGGACCCGACCCAGACCTACAGCTGCGCGTACTTCGAGCGCGACGACATGTCCCTCGAGGAAGCGCAGATGGCCAAGGTCGACCTCTCGCTCGGCAAACTGGGTCTGCAACCGGGCATGACGATGCTCGACATCGGCTGCGGCTGGGGCTCGACCATCATGCGTGCCGTCGAAAAATACGACGTCAACGTCATCGGCCTGACCCTGTCGGAGAATCAGAAGCAGCACATCGAGGACCACTGGTTCGCCAACTCCAAGAGCAGTCGCAACATGGAGGTCCGGCTGCAGCCGTGGGAGGACTTCGACGAACCCGTCGACCGCGTGGTGTCCATCGGTGCGTTCGAGCACTTCGGGTTCAACAAGTACGACGACTACTTCAAGAAGACGTTCAACCTGATGCCCGACGACGGGGTGATGTTGCTACACACGATCATCATTCCGAGCGACGAAGAGATCAAGGCCAAGGAACTGCCGCTGACCATGTCGAGGGTGCGGTTCATCAAGTTCATCATGGACGAGATCTACCCGGGCGGCCGTTTGCCGCTGGCCGCGATGGTCACCGACCACGCCAAGAAAGCCGGCTTCAACGTGACCCGTGAGCAGCACCTGCAGCCGCACTACGTCCGCACGCTGGACACCTGGGCGGCAAATCTCGAGGCCAAGAAGGACGAGGCCATCGAGATCACGTCCGAACAGATCTACGAGCGCTTCCACAAGTATCTGACCGGTTGCGCTGACCTTTTCCGCCAGGGATACACCGATGTGGCCCAGTTCACTTGTGAGAAGGGCTGATTCGCTTAGATAAAGTGAAACACTAGGATGACTCAGATGAAATCCGGCCCGATCGACATGCAGCCTCATTTCGAAGAGGTTCAGGCCCATTACGACCTGTCGGACGACTTCTTCGGGCTTTTTCAGGATCCCTCGCGGACCTACAGCTGCGCCTACTTCGAACGCGAGGACATGACCCTCGCCGAAGCCCAGCTCGCCAAGATCGACCTCGCCCTCGGCAAGCTCGACCTCCAGCCGGGCATGACCCTGCTCGACGTCGGGTGCGGATGGGGCTCGGTGATGCAACGCGCGGTCCAGAAGTACGACGTCAACGTCATCGGCCTCACCCTGAGCAACAACCAGTACCGCTACTGCAAGCAGCTCTTCAAGACCCTCGACACCGACCGCACCACCCGAGTCGAACTGCACGGCTGGGAGGAGTTCGACGAACCCGTCGACCGCATCGTCAGCATCGAGGCGTTCGAGGCCTTCCCCAAGGAGCGCTACTTCCCGTTCTTCCAGACGTGCTCCCGAATCCTTCCCGCCGGCGGCCGGCTGGTGCTGCAGACGATCATGGGCCATCCGCTCAAGCGCTGGCCCGACCTCGGCATTCCCATCGTGATGTCCGATCTCAAGTTCATGCGGTTCATCGCCAAGGAGATCTTCCCCGGCGGCTCGATCCCCTGCGACGAGGACATCGTCGGCCTGTCGGGCGACGCCGGCTTCGCGGTGCACCACTTCGAGACGCTCAATCCCCACTACGTCCGCACCCTGGAGACCTGGGCCAAGAATCTCGAGGCCGCACACGACGAGGCCGTTGCCGCCACCTCCGAAGAGGTCTACGAGCGCTACATGAAGTACCTGGTCGGTTGCGCGGACTTCTTCCAGCGCGGCATCAGCGAACTCGGCCAGTTCACCCTGATCAAGGGCTGACCGCTGTTACGCCGCGCCGAAGACCAGCGCGACGTTATTGCCGCCGAGGCCGAATGAATCGGAGACCGCGTAGCGGTAGTCACCGTGCCGCGGCCGGTCTGCCACCACGTCCAGGTCGATCTCGGGATCGAGGGCCTTGAGGTTGCGGGTCGGCGGAATGACGCCGTCGCGCAGCGCCTGCACCGTCAACACCGATTCGACCGCTCCAGCGGCACCCAACGAATGGCCCAGCGCTGCCTTGGGCGCATACACCGCCGCCGAGTGGTCGCCAAGAGCTCGCCGGATCGCGCGGGCTTCGGCCAGGTCACCGTGCTTCGTGCCGGTCGCGTGCGCGTTGATGTGGTCGATATCCGTCGGCGTCACCCCGGCCAGCGCGATCGCGCGGCTGATCGCATCACCTGCCCGCTCGCCGCTCGGGTCCGGGTCCACGACGTCGTAGCCGTCGGACGTGATGGCCGCGCCCATCAGCCGGGCCAGGATGGGGGCACCGCGCGCCTTGGCATGTTCCTCGGTCTCGATCAGCATCAGCGCGCCTGCCTCACCGAACACCATCCCGTCTCGATCGGTGTCGAACGGGCGGCACGCGCCCTCCGGATCGTCGTTGTTGGTCGACAGCCACCCCAGGTTGGTGAACGCCGCCACGGGCACCGCCTCGATACAGTTGTCGACGCCGCCGCAGATCGCCACGTCGGCCTCGCCGAGGATGATGCCCTGCCAGGCCTCCGCGATTGCCGCGGCACCCGAGGCGTCCGCCAGTACCGGCGACGTGATCCCTGCCTTGGCCTCGAAGTCCAGCCCCACTGCGGCGGCAGGCGCGTTGGGCATGTGCATCTGCACGGCCAGCGGGTTCGCGGCGCGCATCCCGCGTGCATTGAAATCGTCGTAAAGGTCGATCATCGCCTCGGTGCTGGCCAGCGCGAGACCGATCGAAACGAGGAGGCGGCGGGTGTCGACCTCCGGGGAGCCGGCGGTCTCCCAGAGCCGTCGGCCCAGCACCCGCGACATCTTCTGCATATACGCCAGCCGGCGCAGCTCGACGCGGCTGAGGTGCTGATCGAAATCTTCGCGAAGTTCGCCGCCTATGCGGACGGTCATGTCGTATTCATCGACGAACGGCTTATCCAGCCGTCGAATCCCGCTCTGCCCCTCGAGTAATTGCTGCCAAGTCTCCTCGGCGTCCGTCGCCAGCGCATTGCTCGACGCAAGGGCGGTGACGACGACATCGGGAAGACCGTCGCCGGTGGTCTTGCTCGCCATGGGTCACCAAAGTCCTTCACTGAAGATAATTGCCCTGGTCGAAATTCCCCGATCTAGGTTCGAATATGCACCGCATCGTCGACTTTTTCAACGCTTCTGGAACTCGCCGGCTTACGCGGAGCACCCGAGACGATCGTCGGGTCAGACCTCGACGGACCCCTTGGCGGCCGACTCGTGAGCCAGGCGGCCTGCCCATATCGCACTCTCGGCCTTTGCGACGCTCATGACGTTGTGAGCGGTCTGCCATAGCTGACTGTCGCGGTCCGCGTGGGCTGCGGGCAGACCCGCCGCGCAGCGCATCACCATCGCACCGAGGTTCGCCGATGTCATATAGGGCACCACCAGCAGCTTCGCGGTCGCGCCGCGCCCCTCCACCACCATCAGGCGGGGACGTCGCGGGCCCGGCCGGTCGATGGTCCGTGCGCCGGTGACGATCGAATCCAGGTCGACCGGCCCCTCGGTGGGCGACCAGTTGATGCAGATATCGACGATCTCGCCGAGCGGAGCATGCAAGACGCCGATGAGCTCAGGCAGTTCCGAGGCGACCGACGCGGTGTGTGGCCACCATGCCCCGTCGATGTCGGCGCCCAATTGGCGGGAAAGTAGAAGCCGTACGGGGCGCGCCATCCGGCGCGTCCCCGACAGGCCATTCACGGCGAAGGCTTAGAAGAAGGTGTGTTCTTTTGGTCCTCGTCGGAGAATGTGGGGTTCTTGGTCGGCTCGGTGGAGGCCTCGCGCTTCTCGGAGACCTGCGGCTTGTAGGGGTGTGAAAACAGATCCGACGAATCCATAGAACACGTCCTTAAAACGTACGGGTACAGCCCATACATACGATGTGGGCGAACGGCGATCCGTCCGCAGGCTGATCGCAGGAGCAACGGTGAGAATCGGTAAGAGAGTGCTGGGGCGAAACGGCCTGATGACCAATTTACCTGATCATCGGCGTGCGCACTGAGCCGCCTCGGTTCTCCGTCGAAAGATTCTGCGTTTCAACGCCCTTGAAACGCACTGTGGGCTGGTGGGAATAATCCCACCAGCCCACGTGACGAAGATCTGGTTAAACGGCGGTCACACCGACTGCCTGCGGGCCCTTGGCCCCCTGCTCGACGGTGAACTCAACGCGCTGGTTCTCCTCGAGCGACTTGTAACCACTTCCCTGGATTTCGCTGAAGTGAACGAAGACATCGTCCGCTCCGCCATCCGGAGCGATAAAGCCAAAGCCCTTATCGCTGTTGAACCACTTCACAGTTCCCTGCGTCATACTCTTGCTTCTCTCATTCTGAAACGGATGTCGAACAGACACCCCGGGCAAACAGTATCACGGTCTGCGATTAAAACGTATTCTGTTGTGTCGAAACAATTTTCGTGCATATCGCCATGCGTCCTGGCGGCTTTTGTTGGGCGGCAATACTTCTCAAACCTCCGCCCGGGCACCGCGCTGACGTGACGGCCTTGGAGCCGAGGCTGACGGTGCGAATCCCGCCCAAACGGTTGCGACACGGTCACGGATCCGTACAGATCCGGATATCAATAGTCACAAGTACCCCACTGGTCACTATCGTCACATGAGTCAACTGAAGACGTCAATGCGACGTCGTGTCCTGAAAGGTGTGACATGGCGCCGCGTCGGATTGCCTCGCTATCGGTTGCGTCGGCAACGGCGCTCAGCGTGGTCATCGGCATCGCACCGCCCGCCTTCGCCGCGCCCTGCACGGGCGCCGCCGCCGCCGCCCAACCGCCTCGGGCGTCGAACACCGGCGAGACTCCCGATCTGCCCGGTGACGGTCGACCGAGAGGTCAGCGGCCTACCGGCACGAATGACGGCGCGGCACTGCCGAGCCTGGGGCAGATTCCGGGACTTTCCCAGGTCGGGCAGGTCGAACAGCAGGCCGCTGTTGTGCCCGACGCCGCCCAGCCAGTCCCCGATGCGAATCCCGTCGCGCCGCCGGCCCCTCCGCCGCCCGCGCCGCCCGGCACGTCACTCGTCGGCTGGGTGACCGGGCCGGAGAGCCCGAACGACACCGTCAACCGGTTCGCCATCACCGGCACCGACCTCGGCATCATGTGGGACAACGGCCGCGGCGAGGTGCTGATGGCCTTCGGCGACACCTACGGGTACTGCGGTGTCCGCGGCCAGCAGTGGCGCTACAACGCGCTCTTCCGCAGCCGGGACGGCACGCTGTCCAAAACCGTGTCCGCCTCGAGTTCACCCCTGTGGTCTCAGGGACTTTCCAAGCAGATCATCAACAGCATCAAGTTCTCGCCGACCGAGAAGGGAATCATCCCGACCGCCGGCATCTCGGTCGGCGGCAGCCAGTACGTCAACTTCATGTCGATCAAGAGCTGGGACAGCGACGGCCGGTGGACGACGAACTTCTCGGGCATCGCGGTGTCGCCCGACAACGGTGAGCGCTGGGGTGTCTATCCGGACTCCATTCGACCCGGCCGCGCCGAACAACGTCGACCGGGTCCGATACGTCGCGGGCAACGAGAAGTTCCAGCAGGGGGCCTTCCTCAAACCGGGACCAGGAGATCCCTACATCTATTCGTTCGGCACCCCCTCGGGGCGTGGGGGTGCCGCATACATATCGCGCGTTCTGCCGGCAGGCGTGCCGGACCTACGCAGGTACGAATACTGGAGTTCGGATTCGAACTCCTGGGTGCCCGGCGATCCAGCGGCCGCGACGGTGGTCATCCCTGGGCCGGTCAGCGAGATGTCGGCGCAATACAACACATATCTCAACCAGTACCTGGTGCTCTACGGCAACGGCGCCAACGACATGGTCATGAGGACAGCGCCGGCGCCGCAAGGGCCATGGAGTCCCGAACGGCTGATTGTGCCGTCGATGCAGTTCCCCGGTGGCATCTATGCGCCGTTCCTGCATCCGTGGTCGACGGGTAAGGAGTTGTACTACAACGTATCGCTGTGGTCGGCCTACAACGTGATGCTGATGAGAACGGTTCTGCCGTAACTTCCCGTTGTGGCATTCGCGGTCCTATGCGCCATTTCGACGCCAGGGCTGTTCGGATGGTCGCGTCTGATCCACAGCCGTGGTGTCGATTTGGTTGATAGGACGGAAATCCTGTCAGTGGCACTATCCCGGACGTCCGTTACATATCGTGAGTGTCATGGACGACGGACCCGGCGTGATCAGCCGTCGCCGGCTGCTCTGGCTGGGCGGCGCCGGACTGGCGGCCATGGTCCCCGTGACGTCCCCAGCGGCGGCTGCCCCCGCTGCGCGCGCGATGTTGTGCCGAGACGCCTGGGGCGCCGCACCTCCCCGCGGTCCGGGCAGGCCACAAGTGCCCAGCCGCCTGACCATTCATCACACCGAGGTGGTCCTCGGCGATAACAGCAACGCACCGGCGCGACTGCGCCAGCACCAGCACTACCACCAGGACACCAAGGGGTGGATCGACATCGCGTATCACCTCAGCGTCGACCGCGACGGGAACATCTACCAGTTACGCGATCCGCTGCTCGCGGGCGACACCGCGACAAGCTACGACCCGACCGGCCACTTCCTCGTCGTCTGCGAGGGGAACTTCGACGAAGAACAGGTGACGAAGGAACAGCTCGATGGAGCTGCCCTCGCATTCGCCTGGGCCGCAGACCAATTCGGCATCCCCACCGACACGCTGAGGGGGCATCGAGACGAATACCCCGACATCACCTGCCCGGGTGCAAGTCTCTACGCGCACGTCGCGTCGGGAGACCTCCGGCGCCGGGTGGACGACCTGTTGGCCGCCGGCCCGGTGGACCTGCCGACGATCTGCGGCCCTGAGGCGGCCGCGATAGTCGCCAACATCGAAACCGGGGGCTGAGGGCTACTACTCACCGCGGCCCGTCAACCTCGTACGTGCCTAGGTCGTCCTGGAACACCACCTGAACCTGCCGCCGGGCACCGTTGATTTCGACCTTGCATGTGAAGCCGGCACCCTTCTCGACGGCCGGGTCTTCACCGTTGTTGCAGTCGACCTTGGTGACGTCGTTCGCACCGTAACCGTTGATGGGGTCGCTGAGGATCTGTTGTACGCCGGCTTCGGCCGCGCGCACATTGAGCACCGTGCCGCTGCCGAAGAATCCCGTGAACCAGAGACCACCAACCAGCGCCACGCCGCCGATCACGATGACCGCAACGATCATTCCGGCGATCATCGGGGTACGCGACGGTGTGGGCTTCGAAGGCGGTGAAACCGAAGGCTGGCCGTACTGCTGCGGCGGGTACTGCTGCCGCGCGTACTGCTGAGGTGCCTGCGCGGCGGGCGGCCATGACTGCGCGGGATACGGCTCCCGAGGCGGCGGGCGATGGGGACGCTGCTCTTGCGGCGGCGGGGCCTGCGGGCGCGGCGGCTCTTGCGGCGGTGGATATTGCGGGCGCGGCTGCTGCGGCGGCTGCTGTCGCGGCGGGTACGGCTGACGTGGCTGCTGCGGCGGCGGGTAGGCGGGTCGGCCCGGTTGCGGCGCGCCGCCGGGACGCGCCCACCACGGCTCGCCTGACCCTTGTTCGGGAGGGCGTGTCATGAGAACCGCTCGAAGCACTCGTCGACGGCGCTGGACAGTCCGAGCCGGTAGGCAAGGATCCGGGTGAACCCCGCGGGCGCCGGGATCCCGTTGACGTCGCTGGCGACCATGCCGTTGGACAGAAGGCCCGCCACCGCCTCGTCGGTGTCGCCCGGCGACAACACGAAATCTGCGCCGTCCTCGTTGGTCATCCGCCCCTGCGCCACGCCGGTCAGACAGGCCGTGCGCAGCGCAGAGACCGGCGTATCGATGCCGAAGCCGCGCTCCTTCTGGACAGCCAGTGCATAGCGGGACGTCACGATGGAAAACGCGCTGTTGTCGCCTTGGACCAGAACCTCATCCTCATCCTCGTTCTTGGTTGCGCCGGCTGCCGCGAGAGCAGGCATGTCGACGAAGATGGTGTTGGACTCGGGACAGTACGACGTCGGTTCGGTGATCGTCGCGCCCGTGCAGTCGGACCGGTCCGCGGTCAGCTTCGGTGCGTTGGACGGCTGAAAAGTCGTGTCCAGCACCTTCATCAGCTGCGCGAGAGTGTCGTCGTTGATCGGGCTGTCCAGCGACGTGGTGTCGTACCCGGACGTCACGTGCTCGGGCAGATCGCCCTGACGCCTGGTGATCTCGTCGACGTCGATGGCGGCGCACTGGTCGGCTCCGCCGGTGAAGCCCATCTGGAAGGCGCTGACGCGGTCGAGCGCGGAACCGTGTGGGTCTTCGGCAGGTCCACCTTCCAACCGGTCGCGGATGTAGATCACGCCGGCGAGTACATGGTTGAGACCGTCGGCGGTGCTCAACGTGAATCGCGGTGAATCTCCGGCCGCCACCCAATGCAGATACACCCCGGCGAAGCAGTCCGCCTGCTGTTCCCGGACCAGGCCGGGAGTATCCAGGTCGGCCAGACCGGCCATCCATTGCAGCGCATGCCCGTACTCGTGGGCGATCACCCCGACGACGCCCATGTCACCGAAATACTGCCGCGCGACGGGCAGGAAGGCGCCGCGGTCCCAGATCATGGTGTTGAGCTTGAAGCAGAACGCCGCGTTGGGGCTTTGATACGTGTCCGATCCGCACAGCGGCGGACTCGACGGATCCGTCGAATCGTAGGAGACCAGGGTGTCCACCGGTTCGAAATTGCCCGGCAGATAGTTGGCGTAGTTCTTCGACCAGAAATCCTGAATGTCGTTGACCGCCAACAACGCCAGATGATCCATGGGGCCGTCGTCGGTGTCCTCCACGGTGCCCTGCGTCGCGGGCGCATCCGCCCGGGGACCGCTCGGCCCGTCGGTGACAGGCAGGCCACCCACGCGATCGGGGTTGAAGAGCATGGACGTCGCCCGGCCGTCCACCACGCTCGTCGATGCGCAGCCGGCCATCAGCAACGCCGTACAAGCAAGCGCGATCACCGACCTCACGGCACCGATGCGGCCGCGGCCGGACACCAGGTCGTTCACTCGCGATTACCCCTCGTCGTTGCCACGTGTTACCCCTACTTTGCCTGTTTCGTCGGATTTCAGCAGAGGGAATGGGCGAACCTCAGGCGGATCGAATCACTTTGCCGCACCGTTGATCGTCGGCGTGATGATCATGCCCTTCTCGACGCCCCACATCGTCGAGATGGTCTTGTACTCGCCGGTCTGGATCACGTGTTCGAGTGCCTGGCGCAGCGACTCCGCCAGGCCCGAGCCCTTGGGGACCGGCCAGCCGTAGGGCGCCGCGTCGAACATCTCCCCCGCCGCCTCCAGCCCACCGCCTGAGGTCTTGATCGCGAACGACGTGACCGGTGAATCCGCGGACATCGCATCGACTTCCCCGTTGATCAGCGCCGCGGTGAGATCGTCCTGGCTGACGAACACCCGCTTGTTGATCGGCGGCTGCCCTGCACCTTCACACGCGCCGCTCTTGGCCGGAATCTCCTCGGCCTCTTGGAGAGACGGGTAGGCGACCCCGACCGACAATCCGCATGCGTTGTTCGGATCGATCTCGGCGCCGGGGCGTTGCGCCCACAGCGTGCCCGCCTCGAAGTAGGTGACGAAGTCGACGGCTTCCTCGCGCTCCCTGGTGTCGGTGAACGACGACATCCCGACGTTGAAGTCGCCCCCGCGCACCGAGGGGATGATCGCCTCGAACGCCGTCTCCCGGTAATCCGGCACCAGCCCCAGCGTCCGGGTGATCGCGTTCATCAGATCGACGTCGAAGCCGACGATCGCACCGCTGGTGTCCTTGAATTCGTTTGGGGCATAAGGCACATTCACGCCGATGATCAGCCGGCCCGTCGACCTGATCTCCTCGGGCACCGTGGCCGCGATCGATTCCACCGCGCCGGGACGTGCCTGCGGAGTCGCCGTCGACGTACTCTCCGCCACGCTCGCCGGCTCGGCACCACCGGCCCCGCCCCGCCACTGCCAGACCCCGAGCCCGCCGGCCACCACCACCAATGCCACCGCGACGGCAACCGCGATCAGTCGCCCGGACACATGTCGACGGGCCGGGGCGGCGCGCCGCGCCGTATGCCGTCCGCTGCCCGCCATCCGCACCGGAGCGTTCAGGGCGCGCCGCGCTGCCGCCGCCAGTTCACCGCCCGACTGATACCGCTTTGCGGGCTGCTTGGCCATGCCCTTGGCGATGACCTCGTCGAACGCCGCGAGTTTGGGGTCCATTGCCGACGGCCGCGGTATCGGCTTGGTCATGTGCCCGGCGATCTGCTGTTCGAGGCTCTGCG
Organism: uncultured Actinomycetota bacterium; assembly: GCA_963843135.1. GTDB lineage: Bacteria > Actinomycetota > Actinomycetes > Mycobacteriales > Mycobacteriaceae > Mycobacterium. The sequence continues at coordinate 265,086 of CAWJJA010000001.1, read as the reverse complement.
CCGGATAGGGCCGGTCACCGGTCAGGCATTCGTAGAGCACGCACGTCAATGCGTAGATGTCGGACGTCGGGTCGACCGGCTTGCCCTCGAACCGCTCGGGGGCCATATACGCCATCGTCCCCAGCGTGCTGCCCGCCGTCGTCAGCCCCACTTCCCCGGCAGTGCGCGCCAGGCCGAAGTCGATGAGGTACACGAAGTCGCGGTCGGTGATCAGGATGTTCGACGGTTTGACGTCGCGGTGGATCAGCCCGGCGGTATGCGCGGCGTCCAACGCCGTCGCGACCTGCTCGACCACCTTCACCGAGAAGTCCTGGCGCCAGTGGCTTTTTCGTCTCGTTGAGCACGGTGCCGAGGTTGCGGCCCTCGATCAGCCGCATATCCAGGTAGAGCCGGCCGTCGATCTCACCGAAACTGTGGATCGGCACCACATGTGGGTCGTTGAGTCCTGCGGCGGCCTGCGATTCGCGCCGGAACCGGGCCTGGAAGATTGCGTCGGCCGCCATGGTCGGCGGCAGCACCTTGAGTGCGACTATTCGGTCGGTCCTGGTGTCGTAGGCCCTGTAGACCTCGCCCATTCCCCCTCGGCCTATCAGCTGCTGCAGCTGATAGGGGCCGAATGGTGTCGAATCCACCGTTGACTCCTCGGCAGCGGACCCCGCGTCGCTGTGTCGATCGAAACTACATCAGGTTTGCCAGAAAGTCTTAATAGTCGCCAAGCACCGTAGCGACGGTGAAAGATTCATCCATTGCAGACGTACATTCAATAGGTAGCCCTGCTGACTATCCGTCCGACGTGGGAATGTGACGGCTCCGCAGGCCCGACAGAAGGAGCGACTTGCTGCGACGAATCGCGCTTCTGGCGATCTCGGCACCGCGACGCATCCTCGCGGCGGCGGTGCTGGTGGCGGTCGCGGCCGGTGTCTTCGGCATCCCGGTCGCAGAGAGCCTGTCGGCCAGCGGATTTGCCGACCCCACCGCAGAGTCCTCAAGGGCGACGGAGTTGCTGACCGGCAAGTTCGGGCAGGGCGACGTGCAGATGCTGATCACCGTGACGACTTCGCAGGAGCAGGTTCTCGACCGGGCCCGCCCGCGCGGTGGGCCTGGACGTCGTGGATCGGCTGAAGCGTTCGCCCCATGTCGCGGATGTGACCTCGGCGTGGACCGCTGCACCCGGCGCTGCGACGGAGTTGGTGAGCAAGGACGGCAAGTCCGGACTGATCGTGGTCGGTATCAACGGCGACGAGAACAACGCCCAGGCCTACGTCAAAGCGCTCGCCGATGAGGTCAGCGGGAGTCGCGACGGCGTGACCGTGCGCGCGGGCGGTGTCGCGATGGTGAACGTTCAGATCACCCAACAGTCGCAGCGCGATCTGCTGCTGATGGAATCACTCGCGATTCCGTTCAGCTTCCTGGTCCTGGTCTGGGTGTTCGGCGGACTGCTGGCCGCCGCGCTGCCGGTGGCCGTCGGCATAATCGCGATCCTGGGGTCGTTGTCGGTGCTGCGGCTGGTCGCGTTCGGCACCGACGTGTCGATCTTCGCGCTGAACTTGACAACCGCGATGGGGCTGGCCCTGGCGATCGACTACACGCTGCTGATCATCAGCCGCTACCGCGACGAATTGGCCGACGGCGCCGACCAGGACACCGCGCTGGTGCGCACCATGGTCACCGCTGGGCGCACGGTGCTCTTCTCGGCGACGACGGTCGCGCTGTCGATGGCGGCGATGGTCCTGTTCCCCATGCACTTCCTGAAGTCGTTCGCGTACGCCGGCGTCGCGACGGTCGCGTTCGCCGCGGCGGCGGCCGTGGTGGTGACGCCCGCGGCAATCGTCCTACTCGGGGACCGGCTGAACTCGCTGGACGTGCGCCGGTTCGCGCGCCGTGTGTTCAACCGGCCCGAGCCGGTGCGCCGCCCCATCGAGGCGCAGTTCTGGTATCGCTCAACGAAATTCGTGATGGCCCACGCCCTCCCGATCGGGCTTGCCGTCGTCGCGGCGCTCCTGCTTCTCGGTGCGCCGTTCCTGGGTGTCCGCTGGGGATTTCCCGACGACCGCGTGCTACCCGGGTCCCTGTCTGCGCATCAGGTCGGGGACCAACTGCGAAACGACTTCGAGAACAACTCCGACACCGCGGTCACTGTCGTCGTCCCCGACGCGCAGGGGTTGTCGTCCGCGGACCTCGACGGCTACGCCGCGGCGCTGTCGCAGGTGTCCGACGTCACGCAGGTGACGGTGCCGGGCGGCACGTATGTCGACGGCGTCAGGGTCGGTCCGCCTGCGGCGGCCACCGGGGTGGCCGACGGCAGCGCATTCCTGACTGTCGGCAGCAACGCGCCGCTATTTTCCGACAGCTCGGAGGCCCAACTCGACCGGTTACACGAGGTGGCAGCGCCGGCGGGCCGCACCGTCGAGATGACGGGCATAGCCCAGATCAACCGCGACAGCGTCGACGGCATCACGGATCGACTGCCGCTGGTGCTCGGGTTGATCGCGGTGATCACGTTCGCGCTGCTGTTCCTGCTGACCGGGAGCGTGGTTCTACCGCTGAAAGCGTTGGTGTGCAACGTATTATCGCTGACGGTGGCATTCGGGGCGCTGGTGTGGATCTTCCAGGACGGCCATCTGGGAGCATTGGGAACGACGTCGACGGGCACGCTGGTGGCGAACATGCCGGTGCTGCTGTTCTGCATCGCGTTCGGGTTGTCGATGGACTACGAGGTGTTCCTGATCTCCCGGATCCGGGAGTACTGGCTGGCGTCGGATCAGAACGACGCCGACAACAGCGAGAGCGTGGCCCTGGGCGTGGCCCGCACCGGGCGGGTGGTCACCGCCGCAGCGCTGATCATGTCGATTTCGTTCGCCGCGCTGATCGCCGCCCAGGTTCAGGTGATGCGGCTGTTCGGGCTCGGCCTTACGGTGGCCGTGATGATCGACGCGACCCTGGTGCGAATGGTGTTGGTGCCTGCATTCATGCAGTTGTTGGGCCGGTGGAACTGGTGGGCGCCCAAACCGCTGGTCTGGATGCATGAACGAATCGGGCTGACCGACGGGCAGCCGCAGGAGCAAGAGTGAAAGGACGCGTGGGATGAACGATCTGCAGTGCCGGACTCGTACCGAAGGTATGGGTTCCGTGAGCGTCATCGCCGGTGTGCGGGGCGAACTACCGCCGCACCGCTACAGCCAGAGTGAGATCACCGAGGCTCTCATCGAGATCGGCGGCTGGGAGCCGTTCGCCGACGCACTTCACAGCCTGCACGAGAGCGCGAAGGTCAACACTCGTCACTTCGTGCTACCGCTCGAGGACTACGTGAACCTCACCGACTTCGGAGATCTCAACACCACGTTCATCGAGCATGCCGTCGAACTCGGGTGCGCGGCGGTGAGCGGTGCACTCGTCGAAGCGGGTCTTCGTCCCGAGGATGTCGACGTCATCGTGTCGACCACGGTCACCGGTATCGCGGTGCCGTCGCTGGATGCCCGTATCGCCGGACGGCTGGGCATGCGCCCCGATGTGCGACGTGTCCCGCTGTTCGGACTCGGCTGCGTGGCAGGGGCGGCGGGACTGGCCCGGGTGAACGACTATCTGCGCGGCGCGCCCGACGACGTCGCGGTGTTGGTGTCGGTGGAACTGTGCTCGCTGACGCAGCGGGCCGATCCGTCGATGGCCACCCTCGTCGGCAGCGCGCTGTTCGGCGACGGCGCCGCGGCGGTGGTAGTGGTCGGCGAGCGCCGTGCCGAACAGATCGCCGCATCCGGACCGGACATCATCGATTCGCGCAGCCACCTCTATCCCGATTCGCTGCGCACGATGGGTTGGGATGTCGGCGCCAACGGCATGAAGCTGGTGCTGTCGCCGGACCTGCCTGCGGTCATCGAGCAGTATGTCGGCGACGACGTCACCAACTTCCTCGGAACGCACGGGTCTCAGCGTCGACGACGTCGGGGCATGGGTCAGCCATCCCGGCGGCCCGAAGATCATCGAGTCGATCACCGCGGCTCTGGACCTGCGACGACGATGCGCTGGAGCTGACGTGGCGATCCCTGAGCGATATCGGCAACCTGTCGTCGGCGTCGGTGCTGCACGTGCTGCGTGACACGATCGCCAAACGGCCGCCGGAGGGCAGCCCCGGGGTGCTGATGGCGATGGGTCCCGGATTCTGTTCCGAACTCGTGCTGCTGCGCTGGCACTGACGTGAGGCGGTTGTACACACTGCTGATCGGCGCCGTCGCGGCCGAACGCGTCGCGGAACTGGTGGTGTCGCAACGCAATCTGTCGTGGAGTCGGGCGCAGGGCGGCCGCGAGTTCGGCGCACGGCACTACCCGGCGATGGTCGTGCTGCACACCGGACTGCTGGCGGGATGCCTGGTCGAGGTTGCGGTGCTGCGCCGCCGGTTTGTCGGCCGGCTGGGCTGGCCGATGCTGGCGGTCGTGCTGCTCGCCCAGGGGCTGCGGTGGTGGTGCATCGCCACTCTGGGCCGGCAATGGAATACCAGGGTGGTCGTGGTGCCGGACGCGCAGCGCGTGTCGTCTGGACCGTACCGCTTTGTCCCACATCCGAATTACGTCGCCGTGGTGGCGGAGGGGGCGGCGTTGCCGTTGGTGCACTCGGGGTGGATCACCGCGCTGGTGTTCTCGACGCTCAATGCCGCACTGCTCCGCACGAGGATCAGGGTCGAGAACCACGCGCTGGAAAGCCTGACGTGATCGACCTGCTCGTCGCAGGCGGCGGCCCGGCGGGCCTGGCCACGGCGCTGCACGGGGCGCGGGCGGGACTTTCGGTCGTCGTGATCGAACGACGCAGCGGGGCCATCGACAAGGCGTGCGGCGAGGGGTTGATGCCGCATACGGTTCGGCAGCTGGAACGTGTCGGGGTGTCACCACAAGGCAGGGAGTTCGTGGGCATCCGGTACCTGGATGGATCGCGGGAGGCCAGCGCCTCGTTTCGATCCGGCGCGGGCCGCGGTGTGCGCCGGATTGCTTTGCACACAGCACTTTTGGATGCGGTTACCTCGGCCGGCGTGGAGGTCGTGCAGAGCGACGTGGGCGAGGTGACCCAGGACGCGGCGTCGGTCTCTGCAGCCGGTATACGGGCGAGGTACCTGGCGGCGGCCGACGGTCTGCACTCGCCGATCAGGCGGTCACTCGGCCTGGCGTTGCCGGGCCGAGGCCCACGCCGATGGGGAATCCGCAGGCATGTCCAGATCGCGCCGTGGACGGATCACGTAGAGGTGCATTGGAGCCCGGGGGCGGAGGCGTACGTGACACCGGTGGCCGACGACTGTGTGGGCATCGCGATCCTGTCTTCGACGCGGGGCTCGTTTGACGATCATCTCGGGGAATTCGCGGCGCTGTAGCAGCGGGTCCATGGTCGTCCACACGGGCATGACATGGCGGCGGGTCCGTTGCGGCAGAAGGTGCGCAGCCGGGTCGCGGGCAGGGTCCTGCTGGTGGGTGACGCGGCGGGCTATGTCGACGCGTTGACCGGTGAAGGCCTGGGCATCGCATTCGGTGGCGCGGAGCTGTTGGCACGATGTGTTGCCGCAGACAGGCCGAGTGACTACGACCGGCAGTGGCGGCGGATGTCGCGTCGGTACCGGCTGCTCACGGCGGCAGTGCTGCGGACAGCCGGGTATGCGTCGCTGCGGTCATACATCGTGCCGCGGCATCGGCGATGCCGAAAGTGTTCGCCGGGATCGTGAACCAGCTCGCCGAGTGAATCTGCATACCGCTCAAAGAGTGGCGGACGGCACCTCCGGTGCGTCGGTGACCGCAGACGCGACCTGCTTGACGGCACGGACGGTGATCCGCCCGCCGCGCTTGGGCGTCATGATCACGTGCTTGAGCTTCGTCTTCTCGCCGGGTTCTGTGGTGGTGCTCAATTCGACGCGACGAAGGATCTCACGCAGCACGACGCGCAACTCCACCATCGCGAAACCCGCACCGAGACAACGCCGATTGCCGCCACCGAACGGGAACCACGTCGTCGGGCTCAGCGTCGCGCCCAACATCCGGTCGGGATCGAACTTGTCCGGTTCCGGATACACGTTCGGGTCGGCGTGCACCGACGTGATGCTGGGCACCACCATCACCCCCGCCGGCAGCTCATAGCCCGCCACCTCGACGGGTTCCTTCAGGATTCGGCCCACATCGGGCACCACCGGGCGGATGCGCAGCGTCTCCTTGGCGATCGCGTCGAGGTACTCCTCACCGGCGGCGTCTCCGGCCTCGGCCGCCGCGACCGCTTTCGCCAAAATCCCGGGGTGGCGGGTCAGCCGCTCCAACGCCCACGCCAGGCCCGTGGCCGTCGTGTCGTGGCCGGCCACCAACAAGGTGATCAGCTGATCACGCAACTCCTTGTCACTCATCACGTCACCGCTGGCCTGGATCAGCATCGCAAGGGCGTCGGTGCGCTCGGCGATATCCGGATCGGCCCTGCGCTCGGCGATCTCGGCATACAGCAGTCGGTCGGCTTCGGCCATGTTGTGCGCCAACCGCCGCCACGGCCGGCGATTCAGCAGGCTCGGCTTCGCGATCGCGAACGACTCCCAGGCGCCGACGCTCAGCAGCCGCGGCATCACGTCACGCAGCGCCGCCAGCCGCGCCGGGTCGCTGGCCCCGATCACCGTCCGCAGAATCACCTCCAGCGTGATCTCCGACGTCTTCGGCGCCACCGGGAACGACCGGCCCACCGGCCAGCCGGCGATGTTCTCCGCCGCGATCTCGGCCATCAGATCGCCCTGGCGCGCGACGGCGTCGCGATGGAACGGCGCCATCATGTGTCGACGGCGTTCGCGGTGGACATCGCCGTCGATCACCAGCACCGAGCTGTCACCGAGCAATCCGCCGAGCATCGAATTGGCTTCGCCGGCATGGAAAATTCGCGGGTCACCGGCGAACACCGTTTTGATGTCGGCCGGATCGGTCAGGTAGACCATCTTGCCCATCATCGTGTTGCCCAGCGTGAAGACCTTGCCGTAGCGGCGTCTACACACCGCGACGAATTCCTGCCACCACCGCAGCATCAGCACCAGCTGTATCGCGCCGTGCAGTGGTGGTCCAGGAGGAAGTGACGCCTTCGTTGTTGAACTCACGCCTAATAGACTACGAGGTTAGTGCGGCTCTGGGAATGGGCAGACCGGACCTAGCCCGGTTTCCCGACGCTTGGCGGCAACTGGCGCGGCCCGTCGGTACCCGGCGCGATCGAGGGCGCCGTCCCTGCGCCGACGTTGCCACGCTGCGACGACACGACCGTCCTGGTCGTCCCCGCGGAAATGCGCTGCTCTTCGGGCTGGGCGGCCTCCTCGAGCGCCTCTTCGGTGTGGACGGTCACCGTGCGGCTACGCCTCATCGAGAAGTGGACTTCCTCCTGCTCTTCGAAGATCTGCCGCACTCCGCGCAGCGGTTTCGTGGCCGTCTGGACCGCGCTCGCCACGATCGGCGGTACGAACGGCCGAATCCAGCGGGTCGCGGCCTTCGTGACGTCCGGAATCGTCGGAACCAGCGAGCCCCCACCTTCGCGGCGGGGCTCGAGTTCACCGGCCGATTCGACGGGCGGCAGTTCCGGCTCGGGTGACTCCGGCTCGGTCACCCGCTGCGCCGTCACCGGCAGCGGGTCACTCACCGCCTCGATGACCCGGCGTCGATGCTGCTCACGGTCGATCTCGGTCTGCGCCTCGACGGCCAGGCGAGCGCTGGCCAGCTGCTGCTCGGCCCACATGGTCTCGACGGCGGCCCGCACCTCGGCCCTCTTGACCGCGATCGCCGTGTCGGCCTCCAATTCCGCGCGCTCGCGGGTTGCCCGCGCCGCCGAACCGCGATCGTCGGTCGTCTCGCCGCGCCACAGTTTGAGGATCAGGGGAAGCAGATAGACCAGCACACAGAACGCGATCGCGAACAGCCGCAGCAGCATGGCGGTCGGAGCGGCCATCGCGTGATCGTTCATCGCCGCCCACCGCGCACCCAGACCGTGGTCCACATCCGCTGCCGTGCTCTCGCGGGCCTGTGTGAGTTCCCGCTGACCGGTCGCCGATCTCGGCATCCAGCGCAGGCGCGCGACGGTCGCGTTCGGCCACCGCGCTGTCGAGCTGTCTCGTCGTATCGGCGAGAAACTCGTTGGCCGTGCGGTTTTCGGGCCCCTCGCCGGGCAACCCGGTGATGTGTGTCTGCGGACATTCGGGCGAGGCGTTGAATTCACAGCGCGCCACGACCAGCGCCTCGTCGCGCTGTTGCAACGCACGGGTCACCGCATCGTCGAGTCCGGTACGCGCATCGACGGTGCGCTGCAGACCGGCGGTCGCCTGCGCCACCGCGGGCGTGGCGTCGGCGCGTGCGGCAGCCTCGTCGCCCAGCGAACGGTCGATCGTGCCGGAGAGCAGCACCACCGCCGCGAGTTCGCCGACGACCACACCCAGCCCGGCACCGACGGCCACACGTCCCGCCACACTCGCCCAACGACGCGTCGGACGACTGGAGATCGCCCAGCTCACCGCCGCCGCCAGCACACCAAAGACCGAGGTCACGGCGATGACGGCCGCAGCCGACATATCGGTCGCACCGGCGACGGCCAGCGCGGCGATCAGCCACGCCAGCGCCGCTCCGAGAAGCACTGCCAGTCCGGCGGGCGTAATTCTGTTGGCGTACATCGAAACTCCCAAGTTCTGGCGCGACGGCACGACGACCACAGATCGACTCGACGACATCGGTGTGTGTTGTGGTCAGGCGGGATCGAAACCCCCCGCGGATCGCGCCGTCACGCCGGCTGCGAATACACCGGAAATCTTCTCACAGCGGCACCCCGGGCGCTGGGCTCGGCGGCTGGTATCGCACCTCGACTGTTTTGCCCGGCTAAGGTATCGGCGAGTCGCGCACCGGCGCGCCGCATCCGAAAGATCCTTGGTATATGCGAGTAGACGGACGGGACGTCACTGTCTCGGGCGACCTGCTGCAGCCGTTGACCCGCCGGACCAACGACATCATCCGGGTGGTCCTGTCCGCGGTGTTCCTCGCTGTCGTCATCACCAGCTCGCTGATCACCCGCAACGAATGGGTCGCTCTCGAGCGGTCGGTGTCCGAGATCGTCGCCGTCCTCACCCCCACCCAGGCCAACCTGGTGTACCTGGCCTATGGCGTCGCGATCCTGGCGCTGCCGTTCGTCATCCTGGTCAGCCTCATCGTCGCCCGCCAGTGGAAGCTGCTCGGCGCCTATGTGGCCGCGGCCGCGATCGCCGGGTTGGCGCTGTCGATCACCAACGCGGGGATCGCGGCACCGAAGTGGCATTTCGACCTCTCCGAACGCCTCGACAGCCTGCCCTCCCAATTCGTCGACGACCCGCGCTGGATTGCGATGCTCGCCGCGGTGCTCACCGTCTCCGGGCCCTGGCTGCCTGCGCGGTGGCGGCGCTGGTGGTGGGCGCTGCTGCTGGCGTTCGTGCCCATTCATCTGGTCATCAGCGCGGTGGTTCCCGCGCGCTCGCTGTTCGGGCTGGCCGTCGGCTGGTTCGTCGGCGCATTGGTGGTGCTCGTCGTCGGCACACCCGGCCTCGACGTTCCGCTGGAGGGGGCGGTCCGCGCGATGGCCCGCCGCGGCTGCGTGGTCTACGAACTCAAGGTGCTGCGCCCGACCGGCGCCGGACCGCTGATCATGCAGGCCGCATGCGAGGACAAGCAGACGACGACCGTGATGGAGATGTACGGGCCACACCAACGCGGCGGCGGCGTGCTCGTGCAGCTGTGGCGCAAACTGCGGTTTCGCGACAGGGAGACCGCGCCCCTGCACGCGTCGTTGCGTCGCGCCGTCGAACACCGCGCGTTGATGGCCATCGCGATCGGGCAACTCAAGGTCGCCAACATCTCGACCATCGCTGTGGCGACCCTCGAGCGCAGTTGGACGTTGTACGCCCACACCCCCGTGCGTGGAACTCCGATCGGCGACTGCACGGCGGCCATTCCCGTGAGCCGGGTGTGGGAATCGCTGGGCGAACTCCACGACTGCCAGATCTCGCACGGGGACCTGCGCGCCAGCGAGATCACCGTCGACGAGACCGTGTTGTTCGGTGGCTTCGACAGCGCCGAATACGGGGCGACCGAAGCGCAGCTGCGGTCCGATATCGCGCAGCTGCTTGTCACGACGACCCACCTCTACGACGCCCCGTCCGCGGTGCGGGCCGCCATCGACGCATTCGGCAAGGACACCGTGCTGTCCGCATCGCGTCGGCTCACGAAAGCGGCTGTCCCCTCACCCATCCGGCAATCCGTACGCGATCCCAAGGCCGTCATATCCGCCGCGCGCGACGAGGTGATGAGCCAGACGCGCGTCGAGGAGATCCGCACCGAGACCGTCACCAGGTTCACCCGCGGCCAGCTGATCCAGCTCATCCTGTTGATCGCTCTGGTCTACGTCGCGTACCCGTTCATCAGCTCGGTGCCGACATTCCTCACCGAATTGCGCACTGCTAACTGGTGGTTCGCGCTGCTGGGGCTGGCGGCGTCGGGGCTGACGTATTTCGGTGCCGCGGCCGCACTGTGGGCCGCCGCCGACGGTGTGGTCAAGCTGTGGGGCCTGATCGTCATGCAGGTGGCCAACAAGTTCGCCGCCACCACCACTCCCGCGGGCGTCGGCGGCCTCGCGCTCAGCGCCAGGTATCTGCAGAGGGGCGGCCTCACCCCGACGCGCGCGACGACCGCGGTCGCGTTGCAGCAGTCGGTGCAGGTGATCACCCACGTGCTCCTGTTGATCTTCTTCAGTACCGCTGCGGGCGTGTCCGCCAACCTCTCCCGTTTCGTTCCCAGCGTCAACGTCCTGTATCTGGTGGCCGGCCTGCTGCTGGGTCTGATCGGAACCTTCCTTCTGGTGCCCAGGCTGCGGCGGTGGCTGGCGACGTCGGTGCGGCCGCACCTGCAGGAGGTGATCGGCCACCTCATGGAACTCGGCCGCGAGCCCAAGCGCCTGGCGGTGATCGTGCTCGGTTGCGCGGCAACGACTCTCGGGAATGCCTTCGCGCTATGGGCCGCGATCGAGGCGTTCGGCGGCAACACCTCGTTCATCACCGTCACCGTCGTGACGATGATCGGTGGCACGTTGGCTTCCGCGGCGCCGACACCAGGCGGCGTCGGCGCTGTCGAGGCCGCACTGATCGGTGGCCTGGCAGCCTTCGGGATGGCCGCGGCGGTCGCCGTTCCCTCGGTGCTTCTCTATCGCGTGCTGACGACCTGGATGCCGGTGTTCGTCGGCTGGCAGGTCATGCGCTGGATGACCAAGAACGCGCGAATCTAGACGGTCTCAGCGAATCTCGCGGTATCGGCACGGGCCGGGTGACACATGTCTTGGTGCCAACCTCATAGCGACTTTGTCGCTCAACTACTACCGCAGCGACGAGCATCAGCGACACAGTCGCTCGTAGTTTGGCAGCTCGCAACCTCGCTCGGGAACTCAGGTGCCCGCAGTGTCCTGAAAGCCGAAATCACTACATCGCATGCAAGGCCGGCGCACGATCCGGTACGACGAACGACGCTCCCGTCCGCACGTCGGCCCCGGGACGCGACACGTAGGGCAGCACGCGGAAGTCTGCGCGCATCTCGTCCGCGGTGAAGCGAACCCGCACGTACCCCCGGCGGCCGCTGAAGTATCGGATGTGTGGATTCTCGGGTAACACCGCCGCGATCTCGTCAGAGATATCGAACCCGTCGCCACCCGAACTGATCGATGTCGTCACCAGTTCGGTGGCCACCACTGGCGACCCCGAATCGTCGCATCGCGCGTGTACCTCTGCCGCCCAGTGCGAATGGATGTCTCCGGTGAGTACCACGGCGTTGCGCACGGGTGAGTGCACGATGCCACCGACGACGCGGTCGCGGTTGGCCGCGTAGCCGTCCCACGCGTCGGGGTTGAATCCGCGACCCGGCCCCGGTGTCAAATCGACCTGCGAGAAGAACACCTGCTGCCCCAGGATGTCCCATCGCGAACCGGGATTGCTGGAATCCGTTGAGCAGCCAGCGTTCCTGCTCGGTGCCCGTCAATGTGGCGGACGGGCGCAGACGTTCATCGCAGTCGGTGCGGGGCGCGTCGGCGCATGGCTGATCGGTGCGGTACTGCCGGGTGTCGAGCATGTGCATCGTCGCCAGGCCGCCCCACTGCACCCGCCGGTAGAGCTGCATGTCGATGCCGCGCGGCGCAGCAGAACGCCGCAGCGGCATGTTCTCGTAGTACGCGCGCAGTGCCGCGGCGCGTCGGCCCAGGAAAGCGGGGTCGGGCTTCTCGGGTACCTCGTCGGCCCAGTTGTCGGCCACTTCGTGGTCGTCGTACACCGCGAGCCACGGCGCCGCGGCATGTGCGGCCTGCAGGTCCGGATCGGTTTTGTACTGCGCGTACCGCTGCCGGTAGTTGGCCAGCGTCACCGTCTCCGGTCCGACGTGCGCGCGCACACCCTTGCCTGATGCGGCGCACTCGTAGTGGTAATCGCCAAGGTGCACAACGAGATCCGGATCTTCGTCGGCGAGTCGGCGGTAGGCCGTGAACCAGCCCTGCTCATAGTTCGAACACGAGGCGACACACATCGTCATCGGCGCCAGCGAGCCGCCGTCCGGCGCGGTGCGGGTGCGGCCGGACGGCGACACATGACCGCCGGCACGGAAGCGGTAGAAGTAGTCGGCGCCCGGACGCAGGCCGGTGAGTTCGACGTGCACGCTGTGCGCCGATTCAGGTGCCGCGGTGACCATTCCGCGCTGCGCTACGCGGCCGAACCACTCATCATCGCGCCACTTCCCATTCGACGTCGACGCCGCGTGCGGGCATGCCGCCGAACCCGTCATCGGCCAACGGATCCGGCGCCAGCCGGGTCCAGATCACGGCACCATCGGCCGACGGTTCACCGGACGCCACCCCGAGGGTGAACGGATCCGACCGAAGAGGGATGTGGCGACGGTCTGCGGTGAACCCGGCGACCGGCAGCGCGGCGAGCACCAATGCGCCCTTGAGGACCGCGCGGCGACCCGGACGTACGGACACGGCCAAGTGTCAGAAAGCTGTCTGTCCGGGCGGTGACGGGCAGACGTCCGGTGTCTCCCGGCAATCGGGCTATTGCGCAAACACCCGCCGGGCCATACTGAACCTGTGGGTGAACTCAACGTGTTGGGCGGACCGTTGGAGCCGTGCGGCACCGACCCGATGACCGGCTTCTACCGCGACGGTTGTTGCTCGACCGGACCCCAGGATGTCGGCAGGCACACCATCTGCGCCGTGGTGACCGCCGAGTTCCTCGAGCATCAACGCTCCATCGGCAACGATCTGTCGACCCCGATGCCGCAGTACCGCTTTCCCGGATTGGAGCCCGGCGACCGCTGGTGTGTGACCGCGGTGAACTGGCGCAGGGCATACGAGGACGGCTGCGCGGCCCCGGTGGTCCTGGCGTGCACCCACGAACGCACGCTCGAGGTGGTGGGAATCGACGCGCTGCGCGCAAACGCCGTCGACGTTCCCGACGACCTCGGCAGCCTTTAACGCAATACCGGTCAGCACGTCGCTGATCAGGCATACCGTGGGCGCTATGACAGACCAGGTACCCGCGGTCTCGACGGGACATCCGCCGGAAATGCTTCTCAAGATCGCCAACCCCATGTTGCGCTTCCTGTTGGGCACCCCCTTGGCGGGACCGTTGCGCGGCCAGCTGATGGTGTTGAATTTCACGGGACGAAAGTCAGGCCGCCAGTTCTCGATTCCGGTGAGCGCGCATCACATCGACGGAGTGCTGTACGCCATCGCGAACGCGGGGTGGAAGGCCAACTTCCGCGACGGGCACGACGCCGAGGTACTGCACGCCGGGAAGACGACGAAGATGCACGGCGAGATGATCTCCGACCCTGCCGTCGTCGCCGAACTCGCGCACCGGTGCGCCGAGGGCTACGGCGTCAAGAAGGCGCAGACGATGATGGGTCTCAAGTTCCGCGATGACCGGATCCCCACTGTCGAGGAGTTCGCAGACGGTATCGCCCGCGAGAAGATCGTCGCCGTCAAGTTCACCCCGAGCTAGCCCCATGCAGCTATCGGGAAAGACAGTCCTACTCACCGGCGCCACTGGCGGACTCGGACAGGCGATCGCCTCGGCGCTGGCCGACCGTGGCGCGAGAATGATCCTGAGTTCGCGCAAGCAACAGGAGCTCGAGCGGCTCGCGGCGTCGCTCGCCGGACAAGGCCACCGCACGATCGTCAGCGACCTCGCCGAGGACGGCGCGACTCTTGCGCTGCTGGCCGAGGCGGGCGACATCGACGTCCTTGTCGCCAATGCCGCCCTTCCGGCGTCGGGCAAGCTCGACAGCTTCACCCCGCAGCAGATCGACCGGGCACTGCGGGTCAACCTCGAGTCGCCGATCCAGATGACCCGTGCACTGATCCCCGCGTTCACGGCGCGACGGTCGGGGCACTTCGTCTATGTCTCTTCGATGTCCGGCAAGGCGGCAACCGCCGGCGCATCGCTCTACGCCGCAACGAAATTCGGCCTGCGGGGCTTTGCGCTGTGCCTGCGCGACGACCTGCATCCCGCAGGCGTCGGGGTTTCGGTGATCTGCCCAGGGGCCATCCGCGACGCGGGGATGTATGCGGAATCGGGGGCACCGCCGCCGCCGCTCATCGGCACCGGCACACCCGGGCAGGTCGGCGACGCCGTCGTCACCGCCATCGAGCGCAACCGCGGCGAGATCGACGTCGCACCGCTGCGGCAGCGCGTGCTTGGCGCGGTTCGCCATGAACGCGCCCGCGCTGGCATCCCGCATCGGAGGCGATGTCGCCGCCAAGACCGCCGCAGAGATCGCCGCCGGACAGACGGAGAAACGTTGACGCCCGCAGACGATGACGACCTCATCGCCGCGCGGGATGCGTACTCGCGGGGCGATTGGCGCTCTGCCTACGACCATTTCGGCCGCGCGGTCAAGACCGCGGAGCTCAGCACCGACGACCTTTCGTCGTACGGCATGGCGGCCTGGCGGCTCGGCCACGGCAGGGAATCCATCCGGATGTCCGAGGAGGCCTTCAACCGATTGGTGGCCGAGAACAACACGGGGACAGCCGCTATGAAGGCCGCCGACGTCGCGCTGCAGTGGCTCAACGGCGGTGACCTGACGATCACCCGGGTGTGGGTCAATAGGGCGCGCAGACTGCTCGAATCGTCCCCCGAGGACGAGGCCTTCGCCTATCTGTTGTACGTCGACTCGCAACTGTCGGTTGTCGAAGGGCAGTACGACGCGGGGGTGCAGCGCGCCCTGGAACTCGAGGAGTTTGTCAGCCAGCGCAACTCGCCAGGACTGACCGCACTCTGTTTGGCCGCCAGCGGCCTGTCGAAGCTTCCGTTCGCGCGCACCAGCGAGGCGCTGGCCGACCTGGACGAGGCGATGATGCCGGTCCTGGCGGGCCAGGTTCCGGTGGATTGGGCCGGCGACATCTACTGCGCCGTGATCCACGAGTGCTATCGCCTCGGAGATCTGAGCCGCATGAAGACCTGGACCAACGCGATGGACAAATGGCGCCAGGGCCCAGAGGTCGCCGCATCCTGGTACGGCACCACGTGCGAAGTCCACAAATGGCAATTGCTCAGCGCCACAAGCGATTACCGAGAACTGGAGCAGCGGCTGGTCAACGCTCTGGACGCCATCGAGGATTTCCACGCGCCGACGGCCGGTGAAGGCCACTACGAGCTCGGTGATCTGCGTCGACGAATGGGTGACATCGAGGGTGCGCGTATAGCTTTCGCGAAGGCACGCGAGATCGGCTTCGAGCCGCTGCCCGGCGAGGCGCTGCTGCGCTGCCGGCTCGGCGAGGACGCCGCCGCATGGAATGACCTGCGGATGCGGATGGATGCCGAGGATGACGAGATCACCCGCATCCGGCTGCTGCCCGCGGCGATCGAGATCGCACTGGGTCGCGGCCGCGTCGACGAGGCGGACAAGTACTGCCACGAGCTCGAGGAGAGCGCCGAGAAATACGACTCGCCGGGCTTCCGGGCGTGGGCGCTGCACGCCCGCGGGGCGGTGCTCGTCAAACAGGGAGCCCCGGCCGAGGCGCTGCCCGTCCTGCAAGACGCGCTGCGCCGTTACCGCAACACCCAACGCCGCTACGAGATGGCACAGGTCTGCGAATGGATGGCGCTGGCCCGGCAGGCCGCCGGTGACCCCACCGGCGCCGCGTCCGACGCGGCCACCGCCGAATCGATCTACCGGGACCTCGGCGCGCAGCCGACCCTGATGAACAATGCCGAGTTGCCCGGCGGGTTGACCAAGCGCGAAGTCGAGGTGCTCGCCCTCATCACGGCGGGTGCGTCCAATCGCGACGTCGCAAAACAGCTGTTCATCAGCGAAAAGACCGTCGGCAGGCACCTGGCCAACATCTTCGTCAAGCTCGATGTCTCATCCCGCACCGCCGCTGCAGCATGGGCGCACGAGAACAGGGTGCTGCCCGGCGCGTGAGCGTGTCTGCATCATTTGCCCCATAGGGGTGTGTAGCGAACACATCTTTCTCCTGATGTCTGGGCCCATATGAGGGCCATAGCTTTGTGATCAGCCGGTTCACCCGGAAGTGACCACCGAAAGCCAGGGACATCATGAACACCAAGGCAACCAAGAAGATCGCACTCGCCGCATTGGCCGCCCCGGTGCTGACCGCCCTGGCCGTCACCCTGGCCGGCGCCGCCCACGCCGACGCGGACCCCGCCTCGGTCGACGGCGCCGCCCCCACCGCGCCCACCGCGCAAGACACCGTGACCGACCTCAAGGACGCCGGCTTCCGCGTCACCGTCAACACCAACGGATCCACCCCGCTGGACCAGTGCTCGATCATCTCCACCCGCCAGGAACGCCACCAGCACCACGGCAACACCAACGGCCTGGTCACCGTCTACGTCGACGCCTACTGCCCACCCACCGCGTAAAAACCAATCAGCCGAATCGAGGTAGCCATATGACGCGCAGGTGGTCCGCGCTCGGTGTCCTCGCCCTCGGTGTCCTGTTGATCGGTGTCGACGGCACGGTGCTGGCGGTGGCAGCCCCGTTCATCAGCAGCGACCTCGGCGCGACCGCGACACAGATGCTGTGGATCGGCGACATCTACTCGTTCGTGCTGGCAGGTCTGCTCGTCACGATGGGCGGTCTCGGTGATCGCATCGGTCACAAGAAGCTGTTGCTCGGTGCCGCGTTCGGGTTCGCGATCATGTCGATCGCAACGGCGTACGCGCCGAGCGCCGAACTCCTCATCGGTGCGCGTGCATTTCTCGGTGTCGCCGGCGCGACGCTGGCCCCGTCGACCCTCGCTCTGATCCGGGCCCTGTTTCCCATCGCCCGGGAACGCAGCGTCGCCGTGGGGATCTGGGCGGCCGTCTTCTCGGCCGGCACCGCACTGGGTCCCGCCGTCGGCGGGCTGTTGCTCGAACATTTCTGGTGGGGTTCGGTCTTTTTGATCAACGTCCCGGTGATCGCCGTGCTGCTGATCGGCGGCATCGTGTTGCTGCCGGAAATGCGCGATCCCACGCCAGGCCCATGGGACCTGCCAAGCGTCGGACTGTCACTCGCTGGAATGCTCGGCCTCGTCTACGCACTCAAGGAGGGTTTCCACGACGGGGTGCACGTCGACGTTGTCGTCGTCGGCCTGGTCGGAGCCGCGGCGTTGACGCTTTTCATCCGACGCCAACTCCAGCTGCCCGACCCACTGATCGACATCCGGCTGTTCTGCAACCGCACGTTTTCCGGTGTGGTCGCCGCGAACCTGCTCTCGGTGCTCGGCTTGTCCGGGGTGGTGTTCTTCCTGTCCCAGTACTTCCAACTCGTCAATGGGTACAGCCCGTTGCACGCGGGACTCGCCGAGTTGCCCGCCGCACTGGCGGCGATGGTGTTCGGCGTTCTGGCCGGCGTGGCCGTGCGCTTCTGGTCGCGGCGCGCGGTCCTTGCAGCGGGGTTGGCACTCACCGGTTTAGCGATGGCGTCGTTGACGACGATCAGCCCGTCGACGGGCTATCCCCGGCTCGGTGTCGCCCTGTTCGTCGTCGGTGTCGGCCTCGGCCTGGCTTACACCGTGGCCAACGACCTCATCCTCGACAACGTTCCGCCGGACCGGGCCGGTGCGGCAGCGGCCATCTCGCAGACCGCCTACGAGTTGGGCATGGCACTGGGCATCGCGATCCTCGGCTCCATCATCGCCGCCGTCTACCGGGGGCTGACGATCCCGACCGCTGTGCATGATGACGTAGCGGCGTACGCGAGGGAAACGCTTGGTGCAGCACACAATGCGGCCGCCGGGCTGCCGTCCGAGGCGGGTCACGCTCTGCTGACATCCGCCCAGAACGCCTTCACCGAAGGTCTGGCTGTCGCGGCAGGTGTGGGCTCGATTCTGCTTCTGGCGTCGTCGGCCGCGGTATGGCTGCTGCTGAAACCGCGCCCCGCGCCGGAGATTCCGGCCTTCGTCGCCGACACCGCGATAACTGTCGGAAACGTCAAAGCGTGCGAGTATCCGTATCCGGCTCGCTAAGGTCTGAGCACCCATTGGGGCGACAGGAGGCACGAAGATGACAGAGGTTGCTCCAGAGGCGGAGGTCGGCGACGAATTCTGCGAGGACTGCGGGTACGAACCCGAGCTCAAAAGAACACTGGGCCAGTTCCAAGTGTTTGCGCTCTCGTTTGCGTTCATCTCGGTGGCGGTAGGCGTTTTCGGTACCTACGACGACGTGCTGCAGAACGCCGGACCGGTCGGGATCTGGTTGTGGGTCATCGTGGCCATCGGGCAGACGCTCGTAGCCCTCGTGATCGCGCAGTTCGCGGCCCGCATCCCCCTCAGCGGCTCCTCATACCAGTGGGGTTCACGACTGGCCAACCCGAAGGTCGGCTGGTGGTTCGGGTGGGCCAACTTCTGCATATTGACTTTGGGTGTGGTGGCGATCAACAACGCGCTCGCCCAGATGGCACTGATGCCGCTGCTCGGCATGGCAGAAGACGAGGGCACGGCGCGCGTGATCACGGTGGCCCTGATGATCGTCGAGGCAGTGATCGTCATCGCTTCGACCCGCCTGTTGGCGATGATCAACAGCGGCGCGGTGGGTCTGGAACTATCGCTGGTGATCATATTGACCATCGCGCTCTTGGTGGCTGTCGCGGTTTCTGGCAAGGGATCCGTCCACAACCTCATGTCCCGAGGTATCACCGAGGGGGCCACCAACTATTTCGGTGTCGGCGGTGGGTTGATGCTCGCGACGGTCCTGGGCATGACAACCCTCGTCGGTTTCGATGCCGCAGCCAACCTCGCCGAGGAAGCCAAGAACCCCTACCGCAATGTCCCGCGTGCGGTCGTCGGCTCGGTCGTCGCGGCCGGCGTGCTGGGAATGGTATTCCTGATCGCGCTCACCGTCGCGATCGACGACATCCCGCGAATCAGCAGAAGCGACTCACCGGTGGTGTTGATCCTGCGCGATCAGCTCGGCCCGGTCGCGGAGAGCATCCTGCTCGGCGCGATCGTGTTCGCGTTCTTCGGCGCCGGGATGGTGACCCTGGCCACCTGCTCGCGGATCGTCTATGCGATGGCGCGCGATAGCCGCTTTCCTGCGCACGGACTGATGCGCCGCGTCAACCCACGCACACAAACGCCGATTCCGGCGACGATCCTGATCGTTGTCTTGGGGATCGTCCTGATGATCGTGATGCCGGGTGACGCACTGCTGGAGCTGATTACCACCGGGACGATTCTCGGGCCGCTCCTCTACGGCGCGACCATCATCCTCTACCTGTGTGTACGCAAGGGACTGGGCCGCGTGGAGGGCGCGTTCGACCTCGGCCGCTTCGAAATGCCGGTCGCGATCAGCGCCTTGATCTGGTCGGTCATCGCGGTGTTCTTGATCGTGGCCCCCCCGTCGGCGAGGGTGCCCATCGTGCTCGTGGTCGGGCTGTTCCTCATCGGCGCGCTGTACTTCGTGAAGCTGTGGAAGTTCAACCGGGGGGTCCTGGAGGCCGAGCCGGAGAACATCGAAATGTTCAAGCACTGAGCAAGGGGGGACTCCTGTGGACACCAAACTGACGGGTGACGTTGTGCGGCCCGGTGATTCGGGTTACGAGGCGGCGCGGATCGGCTACAACCGGTTGTACTGTAGCCAACCCGAAGCGATAGCCTTCTGTGCCGACACCCACGACGTGGTCAACGCCCTGTCGTGGGCGCGGCAGAACGACATTCCTGTACGGATTCGGAGCGGCCGGCACTGCCTCGAGGGATGGTCCGCCGTCGACGAGGGGCTCGTGATCGACGTGAGTCAGATGAAGTCGGCAGCGATCGACGTCGCTTCGAGGACGGCCACCGTTGGCGCCGGACTCAACCAGATGGAAGCGGTGACCGGCCTCGGCAAGGCCGGCTTCACCGCACCGACCGGAACCGAAGGAACGGTCGGCCTTGTCGGCGCGACGCTCGGAGGGGGCTTCGGTCTGCTCACCCGGACTTTCGGCATGGCCTCCGACAATCTGGTCGCGGCAGAGATCGTGGTAGCGCCGGCGGGCGGCGGGGCCACGACGATCGCCGCCGACGAAGAGAACAACGCGGACCTGTTGTGGGCGTTGCGAGGTGCGGGCAATGGCAATTTCGGGATCGTCACCTCCCTCACCTACAAGATTCATCCATTGACGCAGGCCATCTATGTGGTCGCGACGTGGCGCGGACTGGCCGACCTGCGCGAGGTCTTCGAGGCGTGGCAACGCAGCGCCCCGGATGCCGACGATCGCCTCACGAGCCAGCTCGAAATTGGATGCGATGGGATCGTGCTGGCCGCGGTGCTCGCCTCCGGTTCGGAGGACGAGGCCAAACAGATGCTGGAGCCGGTTCTGTCGGTCGGCGAGCCGGCCGTCACGACCAAGGACGCGAACTGGACGGACGTGTACCAAGGATTTCAGATACCGCCCGACGGCGAAGCTGCGAACTGGAAGTTCTTCTCGCAGTTCGTGTCCGATCCGTTCCCGCCTGAAGCGATCGATCTCATCGCATCGTTCCTGGCGAACGCGCCGACCCCGAACTGCAACTATTTCACCAATGCATTCGGCGGAGCCGTGAAGACCGGCAAGCCTGCCGGTGGCTCGGCCTTTGCGCACCGCAATGCC
This sequence comes from uncultured Actinomycetota bacterium, assembly GCA_963843135.1. Classification (GTDB taxonomy): domain Bacteria; phylum Actinomycetota; class Actinomycetes; order Mycobacteriales; family Mycobacteriaceae; genus Mycobacterium. Next base: position 243,987 of record CAWJJA010000001.1, on the reverse strand, counting down.
CTCTTCTACGCCGAACCCGGCGTCGGCTGGGGTGTGCGCGGCGGCCTTCCCGCTTCGGATGACCCGCTTGACCGCCAAGTGCGAAGCTTGGATCGCGGAGTTCGGTGAAGCGTTGCAGCCCTATGTCGCCGGCGCTTACGTCAACGTCCCCAATGCCGGTATGGGAGATTGGGCGACCGCGTACTGGGGATCAAACGTTGACCGGCTGCGCACCATCAAGGCGAAATACGACCCTGACAACGTCTTCAGCTATGAACAAAGCATACGGCCGGAGTGACCACCGAGGACATCGCGGGCACACCCGCAGCGCCGATGACGGGGTCCGAAGCTCCGGCTACACACCGGAACTGAAACGCACCCTTGGGCCGTTCCAGACCTTCGCAATCTCCTTCGCGTTCATCTCGGTCGCGGTTGGTATCTTCGCGACCTACGGCACCGTCCTGCAGAGCTCCGGACCGGTGGGCATCTGGCTGTGGATCCTTGCCGGAGTCGGGCAGACGCTCGTCGCGCTCGTCGTCGCTCAATTCGCCGCGCGCATCGCCCTCAGCGGCTCGTCCTGCCAGTGGGCTTCCCGGCTGGCCAACCCCAAAATCGGTTGGTGGTTCGGATGGTTGACGTTCTGGTTCCTGGCGGTCGCCGTGGTGGCGATGAATAACGCATTGGCTAGCCAAGCGCTCATGCTGCTGCTGGGCATGGAGCCGGATGAGCACGTGGCACGGCTGATCACGGTGGCGGTACTGCTCATCGAGGCGGCGTTGGTCATTGCGTCGACACGGCTGCTCGGCATGATCTCGTCGACCGCCGTCGCGCTCGAACTCGTCATCCTGGTCGTGTTGATGGTCGGCCTGGTCGCCGTCATGCTGTTCACCGGAAGCGGCGCGCCGGGCAACCTTGCCTCGCGCGGCATCGCCGTTGGCGACCCGAACTACTTTGGAATCGGCGGGGCATTGATGGCCGGGATGGTCATGGGCATAGGGACACTAGTGGGCTTCGACTCCGCAGCGAATCTGGCCGAGGAGGCGAAGGACCCGTTTCGCAGTGTTCCGCGCGCGATCGTGTCATCGGTGCTGGTGTCGGCCGTCCTCGGCCTGTTGTTCATCATCACGCTCACCGTGGCCATCAAAGACATCCCCGCTGCGACTGCGAGCCCTTCCCCGGTGGCGACGATCATCCGCGATCAGCTCGGCGCAATCATGGAGCGAATCCTGCTGTCGGGCATCGCGTTCGCGATGTTCGGCGCCGGGACGGTGATCATGGCGTCGTGCGCGCGATTGGCGTTCGCCATGGCCCGCGATGAGCGCTTTCCCGCCTACACCCTGCTTCGCAGGGTCAATCCACGCACCCAGACACCGGTGTTCGCGACGCTCCTGATCTTCGCGATCGGCGTCATCCTCATGGTGGCGCTGCCGGGCGCCGCCTTGTTGAAATTGATCATCGGATCCACGCTCCTGCCCGCCCTCATCTACGGCGCGATCGTTGTGCGTTATCTTTCGGTCCGAAACCGCCTCGGACGCAAGGCGGGCGCGTTCAGCCTCGGACGTTTCGAATTACCGGTCGCCATCACCGCCGTGATCTGGGTTGCCTTTGCGGTACTGGCGCTGGTATCGCCATCAGACGCCTTGGTTCCGGACCTGATCGTGCTCGGCCTGATCCTTACCGGTGCGCTCTACTTCGCCAAGATGCTGGTCTTCAACCGCGATGTACTGGAGCACGAGCCGGGCGAGCAGTCACCCACGGCTTTGTCACCGTAGCTACGAGGCGGTTCACCGGGTACGCCTTCCCGAACGCCCGTCGTGGGCTTCAAGAATTTGTCAAGAATCCTCCAAGGTGTCGAGCGCACCCTTCCACGACTGGAGAGGAACGCGCATGCATCAGATGTTCTTTCGAGCCGCCGTAGTCGCGGCCACCGCCGTGGTGGCGGTCGGATGCTCGTCGTCCACCGATCCCGGCGCGCAGCGCGGCACCCTCGCCCCGCAGACGTCGCCGTCGGCGACCCCGTCGGCGCAGATGGCCGGTCACAACGTCGAAGAGCCGATGCAGGATGTGCCTTGGTCGGAGGTGGGCCCTGGCTGGATGCTCGCGATGTGGAACGCGGCGTCACCCTCGAATTCGGGCGACGATTTCAGCCCTGACGAACCGACGCCATACGACGCGGAGACGACGCTGTACCTGGTCAACCCCGAAGGTGGCCGCTACGCGATCACCACGTTCGAAGCGCCGGGCGAGAACGGTTCGCTGCCCACATTGGCCGACTGGTCCGGCGACGGCAGCCGGGCCCTGTTCTATCGGCAGGGCGACGACTTGACCGTGATCGAAGTCGACCTGCGCACCGGCGAGCGGACCTCGTTCATGGTCAAGGGCGGCTACTCAGTCACCCCGCGCTACACCCGGCCGGACGGCACGGCCGTGCTTCTGATGAAGTCCAACGACGTCGACAGCGCGGCATCCCTTACCCGCGTGGATCTCTCGGGCAAGCAACAGCTCACGTACCCGGTGGACAAGCTCGGGCACGTGTTCAACGCTTCTGTTCTGTCCACGCCCGACGGCACGCGGCTGGTGCTCGGTACCGACGCCGGCCTGTCGCAGATGGGCAACGACAGGACGTCGATCAAACAGCTACCGGTTCCCGATGCCGGCGACTGCAGCCCGGTTCGATGGTGGGAGACCGACGTCGCCCTGACACGTTGCTACGGAACGGATTTCAGCTATTCGCGACTGTGGCTGGTACCTACCGACGGCTCCGCGCCGACTCCGCTGACCGGAAAGAACGACGGAACGCAGGGTGAGGACCTCGGCGATCTCAACGCTTGGCAGTTGCCGGCAGGCACGTTCGTGCAGGCGGCCGGCGGATGCGGCTTCGTGTACCTCGCCAAGCTCAACGCCTCGGACGGAACGACCACCCCGGTGTCGGTACCGGATGTGCAAGACCGTCGCAGCATCCGAGTGCTCGGTGTCGCCGACGGCCATCTCCAGCTGCAGGCAACGCTTTCGTGCGGTAGCGGCGAGTCGCTTCTCGACTACGACCCGGCGTCGGGAACGTCGACGGTGCTGCTCGGGAAGACGTGAACGGAGGTGGTGTCGTCGACGCGGTTCCTTATCCGGATTCTCGGTAGAAACAGCGATCTACGGGCGACAACGATGCGTCGCCGGCATTTACTTCGCGGTCGAAATCTGCGACTGTGTCAATTTCAGGGGTCACATCTAAGGGGTTAGGTGTTATGCGCAATCAAATTCTGCCCGTGTTAGCGGCTGCGTTGCTAGTGGCCGGGTGTAGCAGTTCCACCAAGGAGGAGCCCAAGGCTCCGGAGTCCTCGGCAGCCGCGCAGTCGGCGGACGAAAACGTCGATTCAAAGAACGGGCCGGCCCCAGAAGCGCCCGCCCCCGACGGCGGAGGCGGAACGATGATCGTCTCGTATGAGGATGCCGACACCCCCGAGGCGATCGCAGGGAAAAAGCTTCAGCAGGACAACCACATGCTCGAAGACCTCGCCGACGACATCAACCAGACACTCAACCTGCCCCACGACATCACGCTGCGCGGGGCGCAATGCGGTACTCCGAACGCATATTGGAGCGAGGCCGATAACGCCATCACCATGTGTTACGAGGACACCGACTGGTCGATGGAGGTTTTCAAGAAGGCGAATGACCCCGATGCCCTCCAGTCAGCACTTGGCTCCGAGTACACGACGTTCTATCACGAGACCGGCCACATGACGATCAGCATCTACGACCTGCCGGTGACCGGACGCGAGGAGGACGTTGCCGATCAGGCTGCCGCCTACCTGCTTCTGACACCGGGCGAGGACGGCCAGGATCCGGAGTCGGTGCAGTCCGTGAAGGACTTCGCCCGCGCTTTCGCCGCACTGGCAGAAGTGCAGACGGAATTCACCGAGGAAGACATGGCCGACGAACACTCACTGAACCTGCAGCGGGTGTACAACATGGAATGCTGGATCTACGGGTCCAATCCCGACGCCAACGGCGATCTGGTCGCCAACGGCCAACTGCCCGAGGACCGCGCGTCGGGCTGCCCGGCGGAATGGGAACAGCTCGACCAAGCCTGGTCGACCTTGCTTGAACCGCATTGGAAGTAGCGCCGCGTTCGAGTCGCTCTCGGTCGGGGTTCTGCGCGAGCATGCGATCTTGATCCCTCGCTGGTAGTCGGTTTGGAGGCGCGACGGTGAACATTCTTGACCTTGATGTCGACTGCAAACTGCAAAGGGCTGACAGAACCGATGAGCACCCCTAACATTCCGTCCGTGGAACCCCAGAACCCGTCGGCGCCAGAGCGCCAGGGAAATTCGCGCCACGGCGCCAAGCCCCGATCCGCGGGCCGGCGCATCGTCACGATTCTCAGCGTCGTTGCACTCTTCGTGTTGGCCTACGGCGTCACGCTGTTCGCGTACTGGGAGCTGTCCGGCTCGTCCACGGAGTTGGGCCCGGCAGACGAGGGCGACGGATCCGAAACGGTTGTCCTGGTGACGGTGAAGGCATTACGCACGGTCGACTACCAGGCCGACGTGAAGGTGCTCGTCATCCCGCAGGATGACCTCACCGACGAACGGCTCGATGTGCTCAACACCGACATATCGGTGCGCCTGTTCCCGTGGAACACCCTGGGCGACCTCAACTTTCCCGCCGGAGAGTCACCCGCCGAGAAGGCCACCACCCTCGACCTCGACGGTGATGTGAACAATTGGCCGTTCGACAAATACACGAGCGCACCGATCAGTGCGACGTTGCTCGTCGGATCGGGCGAGGACCGGCAGTACGTGCCGGCCCGGGTGGAAGTCGAAGGGGCGCTGCAGGGCTGGGACCTCTACGCCGACGAAGTCGCCCCGGGGCCCAACGACTCTGGCTCGGACACGGCGACCAAGTTGACGCTGAAGCGTTCACTTGGCCCGCTCGCATTCGATGTCGGCATCTGCATCGTGTTGATCACTCTGCCGACGTTGGCGATCGTCACAGCCCTGCAGGTCATCACTAGGCGCAAGGCATTCCAGATGCCGTTCCTAACCTGGTACGCCGCAATGCTGTTCGCGGTTGTCCCGCTACGAAACATCCTGCCGGGTGCACCACCGCCTGGCGCATGGATAGACGTGGCACTCGTATTGTGGGTCCTCGTCGCCTTGGTCACCGCGATGGTGATGGCAGTCGTCTCCTGGTGGAAGCAGGTCGACTAGTCCTCGACGCGTCGAGAGCTACAGCCAGAACTTGGCGAGTTCCTCCGCGATGGCCTCCGGGTCCTGGTCTCCGGTGTTGCAACTGATCGCGACGGACGTCCGTCGGTCCTCGCTGACGTGGAACGAGGTGACGGACCCCGACCATGAGCCATCGTGGCTGAGCGCGCCGTCGGCGAGGATGTAGATGCCTGCGCCATAGCGGTCGTCGCCGCCGGGGTCGGTTTGCACCGCCCCTGCGACTTGAGCTTCGAGAAGCTTCGGGCCACCCACCTTGCCGGTTCGGTAGTTGTCCGCCCAACGGACAAGTTGACTCGGCGTGGTCTGGATGGCGCCGTCGCCGATCTGCTCCCACGCCGAGACCGCCACGCTGTACTCGCCGGTGCTCTCGTCGAAGTCATAGGGCAACGCGGCGCCCGCAACCCCCTGGGTGGCATCGACAACCATGGCCAAATCAAGCGGCTTGAAGACCTGCGCGGACAGGAAGTCCGGCAATGATTGCCCCGAGACCCGTTGCACGATATCGCCGAGCAGCAGGTAGTTGGAGTTCGAGTAGTCGAACTGGGCGCCGGGCTCGAACTGCAGTTCTGGCACCTTCGCCAAGACCTGCAGCGCCTGCTCCTGAGTGGTCCGGTCGCTGTACGCGTACCCCTCGTCCTCGAGCAGCCCGATGTAGTCGGGGATGCCGCTGGTCTGATGCATCAGCTGCGCGAGGGTCACGGTTTCGGCCCATTCGGGTAGGCCGGGCACGTGGGATGCGAGTGTGTCATCCATCGACAGCTTTCCGTCATCTGCCAGCAGCAGAATCGCTGTCGCGGTGAATTGCTTTGACACCGAGGCGATGTCGAAAGCGGTGTCCTTCGTGATCTCGGCGCCGGTTTCCAGGTTGGCGAGGCCACGAACCCCTGCCCAAACCACGTCTCCCTCGATCCCGACCGCAGCGGAGCACCCCGGCTTATCGGCCTTGACGGCAGCGTCCAGCACGCTCTGGCTTTGCGCCGCGAGTTCGGGGTCCGCCTCCGGTGTGGGAGTGGACGAGGCTACCTTGCTCGCGTGCGTGGTTGGGGCATCCGCCTGCGGGGCGTCGCCCTCCTCGCCGCATGCCCCAAGCAACAGCACAACAGCGAAAAGCACCAGTCCGCGTTTGACGTCGTACGTCACCATGGCGACCTCCCGCGCCGAATATAGCCTCGAACCCTTGGAGCAAGCGCTGATCGAGCGAGAGCCACAGGCTCAATGGCAGCAGTTCGGATCGGTGGCCGTCATGAGAGAGGTCGGCATCGCCATCAACGGGGAGTTTCCCAAGCCATGGACCGACAAGTTTGTCCGGGTAGCCGACGTCGTCGTCACCATCGGATGCGTCCGATCCGCCACGACATCGAACAGCGGGTCCGCCGATTACTCGCCGAACTCGGTATCACTGCCGGCTAGAGCTTGCCGAGCTCGGCCACCAGGGACACCAATTGCCCTGTATTGGCGTCGATTTCGCCCACGCCGCCGACGCTTCCGGTCACATTGCCGAGAATCGCGTGCTCGAGGCCAAAGGGAATAGTCGGCGCGAGCGCGCGAAGTAGTTCGGGATCGAATTCGTGGTAGACGACGTCGACCAGGCCGCGACAGTCGCCCCCGGATGGATGCTTCAACCCATACCTGTCCCAGATCTCTGCCGAGACCATCAAATGCGGGCAGCTTTCCGAGCGGTTCCTGCTCCATGAGCTCTGCTACATGGGAACGTGATTCGCCGATGAGCGTCGCGATGTGCAGCGCGTATTCCGGCATCGACCGGCCGGCCTTTTCCGCATGCTCTGCAATAGTGCGGCGCTTCTCCCCGTAGGCGGACGGGCTCATGGGCCACGCCGGAACCCAGCCAACGCCATACGTGCCTGCCAAGCGCAGCGTCCGTGGCTCTTGACCGCCCACCCATACCTTCGGAGGACCGAGATCGTCGCGCTGCCGCGGAAGTCCGACCCTGCCGGACAACCCGTCGCGCATAACGCCGCGATCGAGGAGCACTCGCAGCTCGATCAAGAAGTCCTCGAAATGTGTTACAGGGGTTGAGAAATCGTATCTGAATGGCACACGATTCTCGGCCTCCCCCGCTCCCACACCAAGAACGAAACCGCCGCCGCATAGCTGATGCAGCGTCAACGCGGTTCTCGCGATATCAGGCGCGCGCCTGCGGATACCGTCGGTGACACAGACCCCAATCGGGAGACTCGATTCACTACATCCCGGGATCGATCACAGGCGACGAATTCGACGCACGGTTCGACGAAGCGGTCCAGACCATCTATGACAGCGGCCAAATGAATCACATTGCCTTCGGCCACTCGACCTCGACCATGCTCTGGGTCCTGATGAACGTCAGCAATCCGGACAACTCCTTGCTAACGACGCATCCGCTGCCGAACATGGGGCGCATCGTGGTCGCCGGGAGCCCCCGGATGGTTGGAAGCTCACGTTCTGGGACGGTGCGCCGATCCCGCAGTAGTCACCTCGCCCTATTTGGTGGCAGGTGCAGTGTCCAGTTACATCCTTGAATGCGACCTATTTCGGCACCCCATGTAACGAAATATTTCGGCACCCTGTGTAACGGAATAAATGACACCCGGTTGAGCCGGTTAATGGGCCATGTCGAAGGCTGCCGACGATCTCGCGTAGATCTCGCCAGGAAAACTTTTCAATTTCAGGGTTAAATTCTTTGCATTCGGGGCAAACTGGGCTCAATAAGTGTTGTGATGGGTATCACAGTCGACTGGAGTCGAGTTCCACTTGGTCGAGGGGGGAAACAATGGACCCACGGTTAAGTCCCGTTTGGATCATTGCAGTATCTGTGCCGTTGGCCATTCTGATGGCAGTGGCGCTCGTGGCAGAGCAATCCCGACGTCGGCGAGATCGCGCCGATGATGTGCTCATGAGCTGGGATGATCTGCGTTTGACCCCCAACCATTTAATTGTCGGATCCCGCCGCGACGCCCAGAGAATTCCGCTGGGCGGACTCACCGCCGTCGTGGGATTCGCCGGCTCGCCGGGCCCGGTCGGTGCCGACGACATGGTGCACATCACTATCGAGAACGCGAGTCACGAAATTCGGCGCTCACAGCCTTATTCGTATGGCGCCAGCGGTAACGCACAAGCATTCGCGATCCGATTCAACCTGCTCAGCGGCCACCCCCACGCGGTGCCGGCCCCGCGGCACGTTGCCGCGTGGGACAGTCACGCCGCCTGACACCTCGCTGCATTTCTAGCAAACTTTCGCCCGTACGATGCCGGGGCGCGGACACGCAGTTCTGACAGGAAAACGTTGCTCCGGTAACGGCCGTCGCGTTTGCGCGAACAATTCCGGGAAGGCGTTGAGTCGGACCGAAAAAGGAAACTAACAGGGAATGGGATGCGACGGCGGGCACCACCCGTCCGTGAATTGAGGCGCCCGTTTGGGGGCGAAAACGGTGAGCCCTTCCGCGCAACGAGTTGGGGTGCCATGTCCAGCGGTTGGCCGGTTGGCACAACGTGCCCGACCAAACCGCAGTGCTCAGCCGAGTTTCGCCTGCAGACCGGAAATGACCACATCCAGGGTGTACTCGAGCTGCCGGCCGTCGCCGGCATCCGCGTCTTGGGCCGCAACCACCTGACGCAATATCGGAAAGGCGTCGTCGGCAGTGGCGGCCAGCGCCGTGGCGATCTCTGAGACGTAGGGCAGCTCGCGACTCTGCGACACGAAGACCGCTTCTCGGCCCGCGGCGTGACCCAGCTCGCTGACGAGGCGAAGGACATGACCCGCGTCATCGACGGAGAAGCCCGCGTCCACCAGTTTCTGGAGCACACGCTCGACGGGCTCGAGCGCTCCGAGGCCGGAAGCAGGCAGCCGGAAGTAGGTAGCGAGGACGCCCAGTTTCACGGTCGCGTCGCGAAGCGCCGTGGAATAGGCGCGCAGCACGTCACGCCAGTCGCCGTCGGTCGCGATGGCGACCTGACGGAGTTCGTCCGCGAAAGCGTCCACCGCCACCAGTTCCCGCAGCCCGTCGCGATGCCCGACGTGATAGTTGAGGGCCTTGGGGTCGACCCCGAGGACGTCCGCCACAGCCTGCATCGTCAGCGCCTCCGGCGCCAAGCTGCGCGCCGCAGTGACGATCCGCTCTCGCGTTATCCGTGGTGGTCGGCCCCGCTGCCGTGGGGCCATTGCATCACCTGCCGCTTCCGACACATCGTCGAGCCTCTCATTCCGCGAGCCGCACGACACGCATTTTTCCCGTTCGGGAACAAAATGGTCTCGCGGGACCTACCCTGATCGCGATGGGGTCAGCTCAGGGCGGCTGGTCCTCTACAAAGCAGCGCCACGAACCTTCGCGAGGAGGGGGGTCATGTCGACCACCACACGGCCGGGCATCTGCCGAATCTGCTCGGCGCACTGCGGGGTCTTGGCAACCGTCACCGACGGCAAGCTGTCCAAAGTGACCGGAGACCCGGACAACCCATTGTTCAAGGGGTACACGTGCGCCAAGGGCCGGGCGCTGCCCGAAATACACAACAACCCCCATCGGCTCCTGCGCAGTCAGAAGCGGCAGGCCGACGGCACATACGCGCCTGTCGACGCCGAACGTGCGATGGACGAGATCGCGTCCGCACTTCGCGATCTGATAGACCGATACGGACCGCGTTCAGTGGCGCTGTATCTCGGCACGAACGGCCTGCCCTATCCGGCGTCTGCACTGATGGCCAACGCGTTCATCAGGGCCATTGAATCTCCGATGTTCTTCACCGCCAACACGATCGACCAACCGGGAAAGCAGATCGCCCTCGCTGCGCACGGTCACTGGCTTGGCGGGGACATAAACTTCCACGAAGCCGACAGTTGGATCCTGGTCGGCACCAATCCGCTCGTGTCCAAGGCGATCGGCATTCCCGGCCAGAACCCCGCGCAGGGCCTCAAGAACGCGATCGACCGGGGCATGAAACTCATTGTCATCGACCCCCGCCGATCACAAACGGCCGTGCGCGCAGCGGTGCACATCGCACCCCGGCCAGGCGAAGACTCCGCAATCCTCGCGGGACTGATCAACATCATCATCACTGAAAAGCTCTGCGACTGGCGGTTTCTCGAAGAGAACGTCGAAGGCTTCGACGAGCTGGCTGCCGCGGTGTCCGTCTTCACTCCCGCGTATGTCGCCGAACGCGCGGATATCGGTGAACAACAACTGATCGATGCCGCCCGCCTATTCGCATCGTATGGCCAACGCGGCGGCATGGTGAATGCCGGCACAGGCGCCAATATGGCCATGTACGGCAACGTCGTTGAGTACCTGTGCCTGTGTCTGACGACGATATGCGGGCGTTGGCAGCGCGCCGGTGGGCGGGTGACGAGACCTAACACCCTGCTTCCAGCGTTCACCGCCAAGGCTCAGGCGCATCCGCCCTATGAGGGCTGGGGTTACGGCGAACGGCTACGGGTCCGAGGCCTCACCGATGCGGTGTGCGGAATGCCGACCGCGGCACTGGCAGATGAGATCCTGCTGGAGGGCGACGGGCAGGTGAAGGCGCTCATCTGCATCGGCGGCAACCCGATGGCGGCATGGCCCGACCAACGAAAAACGTTGCAGGCGCTGGAGAGTCTCGAATTGCTGGTCACTCTCGACACTGAGATGTCGCTGACCTCGCGGCTGGCCGACTACGTGATCGCACCGATGATGCAGATGGAAACCCCGGCCATGACGATGGGCAGCGAGCTGATCAAGTACTACACCAGCGGTACCGGCATCCCCGCCCCCTATGCGCAGTATTCGCCGCGTCTCCTCGAACCGCCGCCCGGTTCCGACCTGACCGAGGAGTGGCAGTTCTTCCTCGGTCTGGCCAAACGCATGGAACTCGAACTCTGGTTCGTGAACTTCTTCGGCGGTGGCGGTGGGAAGTTCATGGAATCACCGCCGGTAGTGGCCAATTTCAACGGCGACACCGAGATCACCACCGAGCAGATCTTCGAGACGATGTGCTCGACGTCGCGCATCCCGCTCGACGAAGTCCGCAACCACCCGCACGGCAAGATCTTCGACGTCGAGGCGATGGTCGAGGAAAAGGATGCCGACTGCACTGCCAAACTGGACGTCGGCAACCACGACATGCTCTCGGACCTGGCCACCTATCTGGCTGAGGACTTCCGCACGGCAAGAAGCGATTCCGCGTTTCCCTTCCGACTGGTACCGCGGCGCCACAACAATTTCATGAACTCGTCGGGCATCAACCTGGCCAAGCTGAACCGGGGCACCCCCTACAACCCGACCTACATGCATCCGGATGCCATTGCCGCACTGGGACTGAAATCCGGTGATCTGGTGACGATCACGTCACCGCACGACAGCATCCCCAGCGTGCTCGAAGCCGACGACAGCCTGCGCCGCGACGTCGTCGCGACCCACCACGCCTTTGGCGGCATGCCGGCCGAGGACGACGACGTCCGTGCCCGGGGAAGTACCGTGGGGCGCTTGATTCCGACCGATATCGAGTACGACCGCATCACCGGCCTGCCGCGCCAGGGAAACATCCCGGTCAGCGTCGCGCCGCGAACCTAGTTGACAACGTGACGGATACGGGAGGTATGTGAGCATGACCACCATCGTCGAGACAGAGCCCAACCTCGCCCGCCCGTGGGCTCCCCATCGCGCACGGATCTATCTCGGGGTCGCGATGTTCACGACCCTGGTGTTCGGCACGATGACGGTCGGCGTCGGCGTCGGCCTGATCGAGCCGACGTTCACGTCGGACGTGATCGCCAACCTGCTCTTCGGCATCCCGGTGATCCTGTTGCCACTGGTCATTCTCTGGGATGCCCCGGGAGAGCAACGCACCCGACTCGACAAGGCCGCCGAACTGACCCTGTTCTACCTCCCCTACACCGCGTTCAGCCAGATCGGCTACGAGCTGATGTTCCTCATCGGTCACCCGCTCGGTTGGTGGACACCGACATCAGACCCGGGCTTCAAATGGCTGTGGTGGCAGTACGGCCTTGCCGACACGCGTTACGCGAGCGGAAACCCGTGGACCTTCGGTCTGGAGGTCGTGGGCGTCACGACCGGCATCATCGTCATCGTGATGTGGACCCGACTCGTCCGACCGACCCTGTCTTCCGAATCGCGCATCCGATGCCTGTGGATCGCCTTCGCCGGCATCGCCGTGCTGATGAGCAGCACCGCGGTGTACTTCCTGTCCGAGGTCGGCGCCGGCTTCAGCGACATCGGCCAGGGTGCGTTCGGGCTGTGGTTCAAGTTCATCGGCGAGAACGTCCCGTTCATCGTGTTGCCGCCGCTCGTGCTCTACGCGATCCACCTGCAGATCGACTACCTGACGCGCAAAGCCGGCATCGCGTCTGCGCGCTCGCAGGTCAGCTGAGCGCGAACATACGTATTCGAGAACAGAGCCGTCGTCAGGGTTTCTGTTCGAGCATCAGGACGACTTCCTGCAGGGGGTCAGATGATGTCGAGATCGCGCCGACGTACGGGTGAGACAGCTCCAGCACCAGGAACAGATTTGCGGCGACGATGACACCCACGATCGCCACCATCGGGTAGTGGAAAGCCGACCGCTCCACCCCGTAGATGATCACGGTGCCGACGACCATGGCGCTGGTGCCGAGGATGACGGCCCACAGCGGCCATGGCGGTCCGGTGTCCTCGCGCGCGGTCATCAGACGGACGGTACGGGCCTGACTGGTCTTGTCGAGGTTGGAAAGCGATGTTGCGAGGGCGGTCTTCTGCACGTCCGTTGTGGGCCGGGCTGCTTGGTAGGCGGAGTACAACTCGGTCAGCGTGGCGTCGGCCTCCGGCGATCTGGCGGCATCGGCGGAGTCCCACTCGGCGGTGGCGGCTTGCTCGTAGTCGAGCAGAGCCTGGCGGATGCGGGTGCGGTCCGGCCCGTCGAAGACGGCGGCGTCGTGGGCCATCTGGACGGCGGCGGCCCCCTCCGCCCGTGCGTTGCCGTCGGCGGTGTTGATCTGGCCCCACATGTTCGACACGACGAAGCCGATGAAGAAGGCGTACACGAATCCAATGAAGCCGTAGGTGAACTTGGTGACGTCGTTGTGCTCGTCGCCGGTGAGGACCGGGAACCGTTTGCGGACAAACCGCTGAGTCAGCACTGCTCCACCCGCGACCACGACGACGAGCAGGACGAGCAGGAGACCCGAGGGGACGTACGTCACCAACCACCGGCTCATTGCGGCTGCAACCTCCCTCGCCCGGATGTCGTCATGACCCTGAACTCAAAGTCACGACGGCGATGATGACGCACGTTATCGGGCACCCCATGCCATCGCCGACGCTTACCGGAGTGTGTCGGCGTTCAGTTCTATGTGCAGCTTGCGCACGCGGGCTTCGATGTCATCGCGGACCATTCGCATCCGCTCGATGCCGTCGATGCCGCGTTCGGAGGGTTCGTCGGTGTCCCAGTCCTCGAACCTCGTCCCGGCGACTGGCTCGACGTGGGCCTCGCGTCCGAGAGTCACCACGATGTCGACGTCGCGCACAAGTTGGGGATCGACAGGCTTCGGTGTCTGGTCGCTGATGTCCACTCCGACTTCGGCGAGGGACTCGACGGACAGCCCGTTGATGGTGGTGCCCGGTCTGGTACCCGCTGAGTAGACGTGCACGCTGTCGCCAGCGATCTTGCGCATCAGGCCTGCGGCCATTTGGGACTTGCCGCCGTTCTTGACGCAGACGAACAGCACCGACGGTGTGGAATCGGTTTCGGGCATCAGACGTTTGGCACAACGCCGAGTTCGTCGAGGAGGCGGCGCACACGTTCTTCAATGTCGTCACGGATCGGACGGACCGCGTCGACGGACTGCCCTGCGGGGTCGGGCAGTTCCCAGTTCTCATACCGCTTGCCGGGGAAGATCGGGCAGGCGTCGCCGCAGCCCATCGTGATCACGACGTCGGCAGCTTGCACGATCTCGTCGGTCCAGGGCTTGGGGAACTCGCCGGTGATGTCGATGCCGACTTCAGCCATGGCCTCAATCGCCGACGGATTGATCTCATGTCCGGGTTCAGATCCGCCGGACCACGCAACAGCGTCCTCACCGGCCATGTGGGTGAAGTAGCCCAGCGCGATTTGCGAGCGGCCTGCGTTATGGGTGCACAAGAACAGCACGGTGGGCTTGCCGTCGGCCACCTTGCCCTCGACTCTGGCCAGGGCATTGAGACGTTGTCGGGCGAACCGCTCTGCCAACAGTGGCAAGAAGTTTGGGACTGTGGCGCGACCGGCGAACTGGTCGTAGGAGGAGTGCAAGAACCGCTCAATCGTGTCCACCCCGAAGGTTCCATCGAAATCGCGCTGCAGTCTAGTGGCAGCGGTTCTCAAAGCATGCTGTTGATCAATGGATAGGTCGCGCCGCAAGTGCCGGGTCAGTGAGACGGGGCTGTCAGTCATCATGCGCTCCGATTCGTGATCGATGGTGCCGGGTTGTGAGCCGAGAATCGGCGTCGCAGGGCCAGGGACACGTAGACCAGGGCGACGAGGACGGGGACTTCGATGAGCGGGCCGACGACCCCGGCGAGGGCCTGGCCGGAGGTTGCGCCGTAGGTGGCGATAGCGACGGCGATGGCCAGTTCGAAGTTGTTGCCTGCTGCGGTGAAAGCCAAGGTGGTGGTGCGCTCATACCCGAGACCGAGCACAGCGCCCAGGAGGTAGCCGCCACCCCACATGATGGCGAAGTACGCCAGCAGCGGCAGGGCGATGCGTACGACGTCGAGGGGTCGGCTAGTGATCTGATCACCTTGCAGGGCAAAGAGAATGACGATGGTGAACAGCAGGCCGTAGAGCGCCCAGGGGCCGATCTTCGGCAGGAACGCGGACTCATACCAGAGGCGGCCCTTGACTTTCTCACCGAGCCGCCGCGACAGATACCCGGCCAGCAGCGGGATGCCCAGGAAGATGAGCACGGACTTGGCGATCTGCCACGGAGAGGTGCTGATGGTGGTCTGTTCCAGGCCGAGCCAGCCGGGTAGCACCGAGAGATAAAACCAGCCGAGGACGGCGAACATGATCACCTGGAAAACCGAGTTGAGTGCGACGAGCACGGCGGCGGCTTCTCGGTCGCCACAGGCGAGGTCGTTCCAGATGATCACCATGGCGATGCAGCGCGCCAAACCGACGATGATCAGGCCCGTTCGGTATTCGGGCAGATCGGGCAGCAGCAGCCAAGCCAGGGTGAACATCAGCGCCGGGCCGAGCACCCAGTTGAGTACCAACGAGCTGACCAGCAACCTGCGGTCGCCGGTGACGGTGTCGAGTCGGTCGTAGCGGACCTTGGCCAGAACTGGATACATCATGATCAGCAGGCCGAGTGCGATGGGCAACGAGATGCCGTCGACCTGAACGTGATTCAGGGCCGTGTTCAAGTTGGGAACGAGGCGTCCGAGGAGCAGTCCGGCGGCCATCGCGATGCCGATCCACACCGGCAGGAAGCGGTCGAACAGCGACAACTTCTCAACGACGGTTGGGTGCGCGTCCGAAGTGATGGGCTGGGTCACGCTGGTGCTCCTGCCGCGACGTCGTCGTCGGCGGGGTGCTCAGCACTGAGGCGAGGTTCATCAGCGCCTCCGGGATGACGGAGTAGTACACCCAGGACGCCCGGCGCTCGGATGCGAGAAGCCCGGCGTCCTTGAGGACCTTGAGGTGGTGGGAGATGGTGGGCTGGCTGACGTCGAAGTCGCCGGAGATGTCGCAGACGCAGGCTTCCCCACCGGCGTGACTGGCGACGAGGCTGAACAGACGCAGGCGCACCGGATCGGATAGGGCTTTGAGTTGGGCTGCCAGCTCGATGGCAGCTTCCGATGACAGGGGTTGTCGGGCGAGGGGGGCGATGACGCAGCCAGTGGCGGCAGTGAGCTGAAGGTCCGACTTCGACATCCATCGATATTGACAAATGTCGAATCAAGTCACAAGCGAACAGCCGGTGAACGTGTGCAGAGATTCACTGGGTTGCGGTGAGCGTGAGCTGGTGAGCGTGGAAATCGAAGTGCCGTCCGGGATATAAGTACAGATCTTCCAAAGTCATGAAATCGTCGAAGAAGGGGTCCCACCGGGGTGGGTAGCGCATACCGCGAGCGAAGTCGGCATCATTCTCTCGGGCAAGCTTGCGCTGCAGCGAGGCGATGACACGGTCCAGTTTTGCGCCCATTCTGCGCCGGTTGTAGAACAGTGCCGCTGCACACGAGCCGTAGTAATTGATGATGTGGAACGGCTTGGTCGCGGCATCAAGGATGTTGGCGAAGGTGCGGCTCACCGGATCAGGCGAGCGGCTGAAGATCCGCACTAGAACGAGTAGACGTTGTACGACCATGTAGCCGAACACCATGTGGAACAGCAGTTGCTCATTGGTCCACCGGGTTCCGGAAGTTGGTCTGCCCCAATCCTCAGGTCCGGCCGCCTCTACGAGTCGGTGGAACTCAATACGCGCCCGCTCCAAGTCCGCGGCGATGTCGTCGCGATGAACCTTCCGGTGCTCGTCGGCCACTCCTCGATGATGCGCCCAATGCGGCCCGCTGTGCACGGGCCGCATCAGGTTGCGAGGCCGGTTCAGCAGCAGGATGATCCCGCAGCCACCTTGGCATCATCGGACTCGGCCGCTCCGCAGCAGACGCCGCCTTCGGTATCGCCGTCTTCGTCCAGGTGTTGCGGGCTGGTGCCGAAGGTGTCGGAATCGGCGAGGACGGTGTAGACCTCCCATTTCTCGCCTGCTGGGCCGGTGACCCAGACCTTGTCCTGAGTGGCGAAGCAACAGGTAGTGCCTATCTCCTCGTCGGTGAACAGGCCCTCGTCGGTGAGCCGGGCAATCTCGGCGTGCACGGTGTCGCTGGACTCGACCTCGACGCCGAGGTGGTTGATGGTGCCCCCCTTGCCGGGATTCTCCAGGAGCACCAACTTCAACGGCGGTTCGGCGACGGCGAAGTTGGCATAGCCCTCCTTGACCTTGTTGGGCGGGGTGTTGAACAACTTGGAGTAGAACGTGACGGCCTCGCCGAGGTCGTCGACATTGAGTGCGAGCTGCACACGGGACATGGGAACCTTCCTTAGGTATGTGACTTATGTCGAAGTAGCCGGCTTCCCCCATGATGCATACCTCTTTGACTTATGTCAATGTGTTCGGCAGGATGGATGTCGTGCCAAAGACCCTCCCGACGATCGACATGTCCGCGCCCGTGTGCTGCGCCCCCGTTGCCGCCGGACCGATGAGCGATGACGATGCGCTTCAGGTGGCGCTGCGGCTCAAGGCGCTCGCCGACCCGGCGCGGGTGAAGATCATGTCGTATCTGTTCAGCTCGGCCACGGGTGAGGAGAACAGTGGCGATCTGGCATCGGCGCTCGG
The DNA here is from genome assembly GCA_963843135.1 of uncultured Actinomycetota bacterium. GTDB lineage: Bacteria > Actinomycetota > Actinomycetes > Mycobacteriales > Mycobacteriaceae > Mycobacterium. The sequence goes on along the minus strand of CAWJJA010000001.1, from coordinate 226,449 downwards.
CTTGACCGAGTCGACGGTCAGTCACCATCTGAGCCAGCTCCGTCGCGCCGGACTGGTTGAGTCCGACCGGCGGGGCATGAACGTATACCACCGTCCACACCGCGATGCCGTCGGCGCACTGTGCGCAGTGCTGGACCCCAACTGCTGCAACTAGACGCGGGACACCGCCCGCCCCGAGAAATGCAGTCAGGCCCTCTCGAAGTCGGGCCTGACCAGGGTGGCAGGTACAGGATTCGAACCTGTGTAGGCGTTAGCCGACGGATTTACAGTCCGCTCCCATTGGCCGCTCGGGCAACCTGCCTGGGTGCTGCACCGCCGGGGTACCGGTTTGGTGCGAATAGCAGGGTACAACGAGGATGGTGCTAAGACGAAAACGCACCAGACATATCGAGGAGGGCCCAGTCCAATGGCGGATTCATCGTTCGACGTGGTGAGCAAGGTCGACCGGCAAGAAGCGGACAATGCGCTGAACCAGGCGGCCAAGGAGCTGTCCACCCGCTACGACTTCCGAGGCACGGACACATCCATCGCCTGGCAGGGCGAGGAGACGGTCGTCATCACATCTTCGACCGAGGAGCGGGTCAAGGCGGCGATCGACGTGTTCAAGGAGAAGCTGATCCGCCGCGACATCTCCATGAAGGCCTTCGACGTCGGCGAGCCGCAGGCTTCGGGCAAGACCTACAAGGTCAGCGGCCAGATCAAGCAGGGCATCAGCAGCGAGGACGCCAAGAAGATCACCAAGATCATCCGCGACGAGGGCCCCAAGGGCGTCAAGGCCCAGATCCAGGGCGAGGAGGTCCGCGTCTCGTCGAAGAAGCGTGACGATCTGCAGGCCGTTCAGGCCTTGCTGAAGGGTGCCGACCTGGAGGTCGCCCTGCAGTTCGTCAACTACCGCTGACGCGAGCACCACTTAGCCGATCGACACCAGCCCGTCGATCGAGTCCGAGGGAAGGTTGCCGTCCACGACCGCGGTCACGTTGATCCAGTTCAAGTTGATCGCGCCCCTGTGGTTGTCCAGGAAGGCGGTGTCAGCGGCGTCTCGGCCGGTGGCGATGCGCACCAACGTCTGCCGCGGCGCCAGCAGGGTGGCGTCCACGACGCGCCATTGCCCCTCGACGAACGCCTCGGCGACGGCGTGGAAATCCATCGGGTACAGCCCCGGCGCATACACCGAAACGATGCGGGCCGGTACGAAGACTGCCCGGAGCAGCGCCACCACCAGATGGGCGAAATCACGGCAGACCCCGGCGCCGGCGAGCAAGGTGTCCGCCGCTCCATCGATCGGGTCACTTGATCCCGGCACGTAATTCAGTCGCGTACCGACCCATGAGGACACCCTCTCCAACAGAGTCGTCGAATCGACATACTTACCGAACTCCGTTGCCGCGAAGCCGAAGAACTTGTCGGCCTCCGCGTAGCGGCTCGGGCGAAGATACATCGATTGGTCGTAGTCTGTGACCGGCGGCGGACCCGTCCGTCCGGTGATAGTCGCCGCATAGTCGACATTCAGCACCCCAGCCGGGACTTCCAGCTTGTGGATACGGTTTCCGTGCGTTCCGCTTATCTCCAAGGGCTGCAATGGTTTTCCGTCCAAGACGAAGGACAACGACTCCATCACTTGGGCATTCGGATGAGGTGCGACGGCGATCTGGAACTCCAGTTCGGTCGGTTCGATGATCGAGACTTCGAGCTGCGCGCCCACATCTCGTTTCATGGTGCTGATGATGCGCCTCTCGGTGGGGATAAGCGAGCCGTGCGACCGTGCCGGCTCAGACTAGGGACACCTACCCGGATCCGATGGCCGCCAACCAGCCGCCGGCAGTTTGGCGACGACCGCATTGCAGTTCGCCAACTGCCGGTGCAACGACGCCCGGCAGTCATACCCTGATCGGCATGGCACCTGCACAACGCGAACCCAAAGTCGTCGTCCTCGGTGGAGGCTCCTGGGGCACCACCGTGGCCTCTATCTGCGCCCGACGTGGGCCGACGCTGCAGTGGGTGCGCTCCGAGGAGACCGCGAACGACATCAACGAGAAGCACCGCAACAGCAAGTACCTCGGCAACGAGGTCGAGCTGTCCCCGACACTGCAGGCCACCACCGACTTCTCCGAGGCCGCCGAGTGCGCGGACGTCGTCGTGATGGGTGTGCCGTCGCACGGGTTCCGCGGCGTACTCGAGCACCTGGCCAAGGAGCTGCGGCCGTGGGTGCCGGTGGTGTCTCTGGTGAAGGGCCTCGAGCAGGGCACCAACTACCGCATGAGCCAGATCGTCAACGAGGTGCTGCCCGGTCACCCGGCAGGCATCCTGGCCGGGCCGAACATCGCGCGAGAGGTCGCCGAGGGATACGCCGCAGCCGCAGTCCTCGCGATGCCCGATCAGAGTCTCGCGGCGAACCTCGGAAACCTGTTCCGCACGAAGAGATTTCGTACCTACACCACCGACGACGTCGTCGGGGTGGAGATGGCCGGTGCGCTCAAGAACGTGTATGCGATCGCGGTCGGGATGGGCTATTCCCTTGGCATCGGCGAGAATACCCGGGCGATGGTGATCGCCCGGGCCTTGCGCGAGATGTCCAAACTCGGCGAAGCGATGGGCGGTCACCGCGACACGTTCGCCGGCCTGGCCGGTATGGGAGACCTCATCGTCACGTGCACCAGTCAGCGCAGCCGCAACCGCCACGTCGGCGAACAACTCGGCTCCGGTAAGTCGATCGAGGAGATCATCTCCTCGATGAACCAGGTCGCCGAGGGCGTGAAAGCCGCCAGCGTGATCATGGAATTCGCTGACAAGTACGGCATCTCGATGCCGATCGCGCGTGAGGTCGACGGCGTCGTCAACCACGGTTCGACGGTCGAGGACGCCTACCGCGGACTGGCCGCCGAGAAGCCCGGCCACGAGGTGTACGGCTCAGGGTTCTGAGCGCGACGACGGCGATGGTCCCGTCAACGACCAGAGGCTGAGACGGTCAGTTCTACGCGGGCCCAGGCGTTGTTCTGATATCCGCGCGGATTCCATATCGACGCCGGCCATTCAGGATGTGTGACGCCAGTGTCATCCCATGCCCGCGCGGTCAGCGTCAGTGGTCCCGGGCGGGCCACAACGGTAAGAGACCACCGCCGCCATGCCCACCGGCTGGTCAGCGGATGCAGATCGGCCTGTTGCCACGTACGTCCCCCATCGAGGGAGACATCGACGTGGTCGATGCTGCGGTGATCACCGGCCACCGCCCACCCCTGGATGGTCAGCGGGCCCGCGGGAACCTCATCGTCATCCCCGGGAACCAGGATGTCGCAGTTGAGCGGCAGCGACGACAGCGAAATGCCCTCACCCGGCGATACCGTGTCGGGGTTGGTTTCAGCTGGCAGGACCCGATAGTCGAGCGCCTGAAAGTAGTTCTGGGACGGGACCGGCTGCACCGTTATGCCGGAGACCCATTTGACACTGCGGGCCCCGATGTATCCCGGCACCACCACCCGCACCGGGCCACCGTGCACCCGCGGAAGCGACGCGGAATTCATCTCCCAGGCCAACAGCACTTCCTCCGCCAGAGCCTTGTGTAAGTGGAATGGAGCTCCCGTAGGACTGCGGGGGGACGGCCTCCGGCGCGAGGTCGGGGGCATCGAACGCCACGTGCAATCGGTCGTCGTTGTGCACCCCCGCCGCCTCGAGTACGTCGGCCAACCGGGCACCACGCCATTGCGCGGTCGAGATCGCCCCGTGGGCCCATGGCTCCTTCCCGGGGATCGGGCGCACCTTCAGCAGTTCAGCGCGCCGGTTGCCCGCGCATGCCAGGGTCGCAGTCACCGATTGGGCACCGAACCTCGTGGTCAATTCGTCGTACGTCAGGGTGAGCGGCTTGTCGACCATCCCGTCCACCGTCAAGCGCCATCGCTCGGGCGCGATGTCGGGAAACTCACCGTGATTGCGACAGTAAAACGCATCCGCCGCGGTGATCTCGCCGTCGGTCAACACCGCGGCAGGAGGCTCAGCGTTGAACGGCAGGGGGTTGCGGACAATCATGTCGGGACGCTTTCCCCACATCAGTTCCACCCCGGGACGGCGTCTGATTCGCCTGTGGATTTCACGTTTGGGTGTCTCCTCGATCGGATGGGTGCGTCTTTCACAGGTCGCGGCTTGCGCGGCCTTCGATAGGAGCCTGTCAGACGAACTCAGGCCACGGCGAGTGTTGGTCAGAAGCCGCGGAAATATCGATGCACGCTGAATGTGCTTGGGCCGCTTAGAAACGCAGACCGACCGGCGCTCAGTTGAATAACGGATTGGTGCCCTCGGGTCGGTCCAACAGCGGGTTGCCGGCCGCGTTGATGATGAAGCTCCCCGCCGGGCTCAGAACGAACCCGGACTGGTTGCGGCTGTCCGAACAGGTCGTCACCGAACCGTCGCTGCCGCAGCTGACCGTCTGATAACTCATCCGCGAGCCCGCGGGCATCGGTTTGGCGTTGACACCGGCGAACACATCCCCGGCCGAACTGGCGAACGACGGAACGCCAGGACCGCCGCTGACGAGGTTCGCACCCTCCGGCGCTGCCGGGATTGCGCCGCTGCAGCCGTATCCGCCGTTGCGCTGCATCACACAGGTCAAACCGTCGGGCGTCTTGAAGGCGTACCACTGGTTGTCCATCACCGCGTACTCCGACAACTTCACCGGCGTGTACGCATTCACGTCGGGTGGTGGCGGCGGCGGTGGCGGTGCCGGCGGCTGCGCCATCGCGATGCCCGGCAGTCCGATCAAGGCCGCCCCCGCGGACCCCACGAGGCCGATCAGCATTCTGTTCAGCACGGTCCACACCCTAAATGGTGTGGTTGGGACTCGCAGCATGCCCTTTGCATCGCCGGTCATCCCGGCAGCGTTACCTGCGCCAGCCGCGTCATGGCTGCGCGGGACAGGCGTCCACGGGTACCCGCATGGACACCTCGCCTGCCCGGTCGAACTGGAACGTGATCTCCACGGAGATGCCTGGCCGGACATTCGGATCGATACCCACGAGGTCGACCTCCAGGGGTTTTCGGTTGGTCGCCGGGTCGAATTTGTTGATCGGCTGTCCCGCAGTGACGCTGGCGCCGGGCGGAATCTCGATGACGTCGTTCGGCGAGATTCGGACCAGGTTGGCGACATCGGTCGAGACCGCGAACAACCGCTCGCTCTCTGTTGGCCGACTGTTGGTGATGGTGAAGCGCAACTCGGCAATCCGCCCGACCTGAAGAGAGCAACGGCCAGGAACAAAGAGCGGAACGACGTAGACGTCGTCCACCGACGTCGCCTTCGTGTGCGAACTCGACCCGCGGCTGGAGGAGCCGTGCGACGCGGCTTCAGATCCGCAGCCTGCTGCCAACGTGGCGGCGAGGGAGACGCAGACTCCCGCAATAAGTGTTCTCTTGGACAACGGTCATCCCTCCTCGAAGACGAAGACCCGCTTTCAGCGATTGCACAGAATCCGGGTGGGTGGCGGGGCAACGGGCATGATGGGCGAAGATGCAAAACATGAGTCCCTCTCGGCGCGCCCGTGTTCCAGCAGACACGGCGCTTGCCGGACAGATCGACGCGGTGCTGCGCGCCTCGCGAGCCCTTGTGGGTATCGCTGCGACGTCGATCGCCGGGATCGAAGACTTGGTCACGGTTCCGCAGTTCCGTGTGCTGGTCATGCTGTACACGCGGGGTCCGTTGAATCTGGCGGCGGTCGCCGCAGGCCTGGATGTCAATCCGTCGAACGCCAGCCGCACCTGCGACAAGTTGATCAGGGCGGAGCTGGTCGACCGGCGAGAGTCGGCGGTCGACCGACGCCACATCACGCTGACACTCACCGCCTCGGGACGACGCCTGGTGGCGACCGTGACCAAACGACGTCGCGCAGCCATCGAGCGCATTCTTCGCACGATGACGCCCGCCGAACGTGACACGCTGGCCGCTGCCCTCGCCGGATTCGCGACCGCGGCCGGGGAACCCACCGATCGATGAGAACCTGCTCACGCTCGTCTGGCCGTCGTCCACCTGATCCAGAGACCGGCGCCGCGCAAGTGAAAACCATGGCATTCGGTTACCCGGTAACTCTTGCGTATATGCAATAGTTGCTTTCAGGCAATGTTCTGTGCGCCGTGAGTAGGCGGGCAGGGATGCATCGATGTGCCGTTCAGCAAGAAGGAGGATGTCCGATGTCAACCTTGTCCCGGCTGGTCCGGGATGCCTCGAACTCGCTTGTCGGGGTTGGTGCCCGGGTACTGCGGTCTCGCCGCCTGATGCGCGCACCCCTCTGGCTGTACCGCGCGCGACTCGGACAGGTCTTCGGCTCCCGGATGCTGATGCTCGAACACATCGGGCGACGATCAGGTCGTACTCGGCAGGTAGTGCTCGAGGTGTTCGACCATCCAGATCCGAACACGTATTCCGTGGCCTCCGGATTCGGCACCCGGGCGCAGTGGTTTCGCAATGTTCAGGCCAACCCTCGCGTCCGGGTCACAGTCGCCAACCGCGAATCGGTACCCGCGACGGCCCGTACGCTCCCCCAACGGGAGGCCGATGCCGTCCTCCGCCGCTATCAAAGCCGTCATCGACGCGCTTGGGAAACCATGAAACCCGTTATCGAATCGACCCTCGGAACGCCGATCACCACCGATGACACCGCGCTGCCGGTGGTGGAACTGCGGCTGGATCACCCGCTGATCCGGTGACGCTGCGCAGTCAGCGCGCGTTTTCGGTGCCCTGACGGCTAGTAGTAGCGGTCGGGACCGTGGCCGGCCATCGCCTCGAGCCGCGCGATGCGCTCTTCCATCGGCGGATGCGTCGAGAAGAGCTTGCCGATCTTCTCGCCCGCCCGGAACGGGTTGGCGATCATCAGGTGCGCCTGATCGGCCAGCTGCGGCTCGGGCGGCAGCGGGGCCTGCTGCACCCCCGAACTGATCTTGCGCAGTGCGCTCGCCAACGCCAGCGGATCGCCCGTCAGCTCCGCGCCCGACTGGTCGGCCTGGTACTCACGCGACCGCGAGACGGCCAGCTTGATCACCGTCGCGGCGATCGGGCCGAGAAGCGCAACCAGAAGAATCGCAAAGGGATTGGTGCCGCCCTCGCGGTTGCCACCGAACATGCTCGCGAAGAAGGCCAGGTTCGCAAGCGCGGTGATCACCGCGGCCATGGCGCCGGCCACACACGAGATGAGGATGTCGCGGTTGTACACATGGCTGAGCTCGTGGCCGAGCACCGCCCGCAGTTCCCGTTCGTTGAGGATGCCCAGGATGCCCGTCGTGCAGCACACCGCCGCATTGCGCGGATTGCGTCCCGTCGCGAACGCGTTCGGAGCCGCGGTATCGCTGATGTAGAGCCGCGGCATCGGCTGACGGGCGGTGGTCGCGAGTTCGCGCACGATCTTGTACATCACCGGCGCCTGCATCTCGCTCACCGGCTGCGCGTGCATCGCCTTCAATGCCAGCTTGTCGCTGTTGAAGTACACATAGACGTTCATGCCGACGGCGAACAGCACGGCCAGGAACATGATGTTCCGCCCGAACAACGCGCCAACGAACACGATCAGCGCGGAAAATCCCGCGAGCAACATGAACGTCTTGGCTGTGTTGGCGTGCGGATGCCAGGTCATCGTGGCGGTCTCCTCTCAGGCCGACTACTGGAACCGAGACGTATCACAGCTGAATCAACGCATAGACAGGCTCGGCAAGTTCCTCAGCCCCTCAGCCGTGCCGGTTGGCCGTGTAATCCGCCAACGTCGCCAACGCCTGGCGACCGGGGCCCTCGGGCAGATTCGCCAGCTCCTCCCGCGCCTGGGCGGCGTACTCCGCGACCGTCTCCTTGGCCCGCACCATGCCTTGGGAGGCACGCAGCAGGCGCAGAGCCTCCGTCAGGTCGTCGTCGTTCTCGACGGGCCCGGCGAGCAGCTGACGAAGCCGGTCGGCGTCGGGGCCGGTGTCCCGCAGCGCGTACAACACCGGCAGCGTGTGCACGCCCTCGCGCAGATCCGTGCCGGGCAACTTTCCGGATTCGTCTGGATCGCTTTCGATGTCGATGATGTCGTCGGAGATCTGAAACGCGGTGCCAACGATGCCGCCGAGGCGGCTGAGCCGCTCGATCTGCTCCTCGTCGGCGCCGGAGAACGTCGCCCCGAACCGGCCCGACGCCGCGATCAGGCAGGCGGTCTTCTCGTACACCACCTTGAGGTAGTGCTCGACGGAGTCGACGTGGTCCGCCGCGCCGCGGGTTTCGCGCATCTGGCCGGTGACCAGCTGGGCGAACGTGTCGGCGATGATGCGCACCGCCTCGGGTCCCAGCCGGGAGACCAGCCGCGAAGCCGTCGCGAACAGGTAGTCACCGGCCAGGATCGCGATGTTGTTGCTCCAGCGCGCATTGGCGCTCGGTGCACCGCGACGCACTTGCGCCTCATCCATCACATCGTCGTGGTACAGGGTCGCCAGGTGCACCAACTCGATGACGGCCCCGGCGACGTCGACCTGCCATGCATCGGGTTCCGGCCCGAGCCGCGCCGCAAGCACGGTGAACAGCGGGCGGAACCGTTTACCGCCGGCCTGGAACAGGTGCTGAACGGCCTCGGACATCAGCGCATCGGCTTTGCCCAGCTCAGTGGCCATTAAATCTTCGATGCGGGCGACCGCCTCGCGAACTTCCTGCGCAAAGGCCGGGTCTCCGAAGTCGACGCCTGCCACCACACTCGCCGGTGTCCTCACCCTGCCAACATACTGGGACCTATGGACTTACCGGCGGGCAGGAGCGATGGGCCCACGCGCGAAGCGCCGGGGACGACCGGGGGATCGATGAAGGCCGATGTGGTGGTCGTCGGGGCCGGACCCGCCGGCTCGGCCGCGGCGGCGTGGGCGTGCCGCGCCGGACGCGACGTGCTCGTCGTCGACTCGGCACAGTTCCCCCGCGACAAGGCGTGCGGCGACGGGCTGACCCCGCGCGCGGTCCAGGAGATGGAGCGTCTGGGCCTGGGTTCATGGCTGAACGACCGCGTGCGACACCGCGGGTTGCGCATGTCGGGGTTCGGCGCCGACGTCGAGATCGAGTGGCCCGGGCCGTCGTTTCCGGTGACATCCAGCGCTGTGCCCCGCACCGAGCTCGACGAGCGGATCCGCATGGTGGCCGCCGACGAAGGCGCCAAGATGCTACTCGGCACAAAAGTCGTTGATGTGCACCATGATTCGGCCGGACGTGTCTCGTCGCTGATATTGGACTCCGGCGCCGAGATCGGGTGTGGCGAGCTCATCGTCGCCGACGGCGCACGGTCCACGCTGGGCCGGGCGCTCGGCCGTGAGTGGCACAAGCAGACGGTGTACGGCGTGGCGATCCGCGGGTACATCGCGACGCCACGGGCCAGCGAGCCGTGGATCACGTCGCACCTGGAGCTGCGCTCGCCCGAGCGTGAGGTGCTGCCCGGCTACGGCTGGATCTTCCCGCTCGGCAACGGTGAGGTGAACATCGGCGTCGGTGCGCTGGCGACGTCGAAGCGGCCCGCCGACGCCGCGCTACGGCCGCTGATGTCGTATTACACCGACCTGCGCCGAGACGAATGGGGCTTCGACGGACAGCCGCGCGCGGGATTGTCGGCGCTGCTGCCGATGGGCGGTGCCGTATCAGGGGTCGCCGGACCGAATTGGATGCTCATCGGGGATGCCGCGGCCTGCGTCAACCCGCTGAACGGCGAGGGCATCGACTACGGGTTGGAGACCGGCCGGCTGGCCGCGCAACTGCTGGGCACCGGGGACCTGACGACAGCCTGGCCGGCGGTGTTGTCGGCGCACTACGCGCAGGGTTTCTCCGTGGCGCGACGCCTGGCACTGCTTCTCACGATCCCCAGATTCCTGCCCGCGACGGGACCGCTGGCGATGCGGTCGTCGTTCCTGATGACGATTGCGGTGCGAGTCATGGGCAACTTCGTCACCGACGAGGACGCGGACTGGGTCGCGCGGCTGTGGCGCAGAGCCGGGGCGGCATCGCGCCGGATCGACGAACGACCGCCGTTCAGCTAACTGTCATCGGTGCCGCACCCTTGGCAGACTTGGCATCCGCGGTTGAAAGTAGACGACATATCGACATCAGATAGCGCTTGAACGTAGCCATTTCGAGGGCAGAATATCGCGCGTGGCCGATGTCTACCGAGCACCGATGCGGTCCCGCCGCGACGACATCGACCTGGAACCGACAATCGATCGCGCGCTGGCGACCGGACTCGTCGGCTTCGGTGAGGCGGATGCCGACGATCGACTGGCCCGTCGAATCGCCCGGTTCGCCGATGTGGCCGAGGGCTCTTTCGTATGGACCCGCGACACCGACGGCCTCTACTGGCTCGGCCGCATCGATGGCCCGCTGCGCCGCGACGACGATGGGGTGCCGGTCGACCTCGTCCATGTCCGCCCGTGCACATGGCTCGCCGATCCGGTCGGCGAGGCTGACGTACCCGCTGCGGTGCTCGCGACTTTCGGGCGGGGAGGACGCAACTTTCAACAGACGCACAGTCCGGTTGTCGGTGAGCAGACGGCCGCGATCTGGCGCAAGCGTCGCAATGAAAGCGGGTGACAGCCGGTGAAACCCGTTGAGCACTGCGAGATTTGCCGAGTCCGACTAAATGTAAGCCCTGCTAGACGACCTATTCTCACTCACCGGACGGGATTACCCTGGAGCGCACGGACGTTCCAACAAGCATCGGCGGAAGGAATCCACGATGCACAAGCTGACAGTTCGATCAGCATTCGCGGCGATTGCGATTGCCGCCGCCGCGTTGGGGTCGGCCACCATTGCAACCGCCACTCCCATGGGTCCATGTGAAGAAGTCACGTACGTCGGCCAATGCGAGACGGTCCGCGATCAACAGCGCTCCCCGTCGCAGCAGGGCATGGGTGAAGTGGTCCTGCCCGGCGTGGCCAACAATCCCGTCCCCTACGGCTAGGCGAGCGACTTCGCGAACCCGCTGACGTCGCGGATGGTGGCGTCGTAGACCTCCGGCATCACGTGCCCCATCATCAGGTCTCCGCCATGGCAGGTGCCCGCGACCATCCGGCCCACCGCGGGCGAACCGGCGTGGACAAGCCGGCGGTAGTACTGCAAGCCCTCGTCGCGCAGCGGGTCCAGTTCGTTGACCGAGATGACGTGCGGCGGCATACCCGCCAGGTCTTCGTCGGTGGCCACCGCCGCCCAGCAGGTCGCGTCGTCGGAATGGCTGTTGGCGGGATCGTAGAGCGAACCGAGCAGCGCCAGTTCGTGGCGCGAGACGAAATACCCGTCGTTCTCGGTGAGTGAGGGCAGGTCCTCGCACACTTCGAGCCAGCGATTCGAGATATAGGGGCACTGCGCGTAGAAGCCGGCGACTTCGGACAGCCAGCCCTCCCTTTTCGCCTTGTGCGCGACGGTGAGCGTGAGATTCCCGCCGCCGGATTCGCCAGACACGATCAGGTGCGTGATGCCCAGTTCGGCTCGGTTGGCGGCAGCCCATCGGACCGCGGACGCGCAATCGTTGAGGCCCGCGGGGAACGGGTGCGGTCCCAGCTTGCCTCCGGAGTTGCGGAACTCCACGCCGACGACGACAACCCCTGTCGCAGCCAGGGATTCGCGCAGTTTGACGTATCCGACGTCCGCGGCGCTACCGATCGCCATACCGCCGCCGTGTAAGTGCACCACCCCCGGCAGCGCACCGGTCATGTCGTCGGGACGACTGATGTAGAGGGTGATGTCGTTGCCGTCCGTACCGGCGATCGTCGTAATCGTCGTGGTGACACCGGTGACCTCAGCAGCTCCCTGCCCCAAAACGGCGAAGACCGCGGCCATGCCGTCCTCGCTCATCGCGGCGAAGGCCAGCCGCTCCTCCAGCGGGGCGTCGACGCCGAGCTCTATCGGCGGCTGTCGCCCGTCGAGCCCGAACTCGGCGAACGCCTTGACCATTCGAGGGTCCGAACGGGGGTCGGTACCAAGTGTCGATTCCGGGTCAGCGTGACGTCCGTAGGCCATGGTGCGACCGTACAGTCGTGCGCAATTGCGTACGCGCGCTTTACCGTGCCGGCTTGGTCGCGGCGTGCAGCGCCACGATCCCGCCCGACAGGTTGCGCCATCGCACAGCCGACCAGCCGGCGTCGGCGATGCGACGCGCAAGATCGGCTTGGTCGGGCCACGCGCGGATCGATTCGGCGAGATAGACGTAGGCGTCGGGGTTCGACGACACCGCGCTCGCCATCCGCGGCAGCGCCTGCATCAGGTACTCCTTGTAGGCCGTCGCGAAGAGTCGATTCGTCGGCGTCGAGAACTCGCACACCACCAGCCGCCCGCCCGGTCGGGTCACGCGGGCCATCTCGCGCAGAGCGGCGGCATGGTCGACGATATTGCGCAGCCCGAAGCTGATTGTCACTCCGTCGAAGACGCCGTCGTCGAACGGCAGCCTGGTCCCGTCCGCGGCGACCTTCGGCACGTTGCGGGAGCTGCCCGCGGCGAGCATGCCGACGGAGAAGTCCGCGGCCACACACCACGCACCCGACGTCTCGAGTTCCACCGTCGACACCGCAGTGCCGGCCGCCAGGTCGAGCACCTTGTCACCGGGTCCGATGCGCAGCGCCTCGCGCGTCGCCCGCCGCCAGAATCGGTCCTGGCCCAGGGATAACACAGTGTTGGTCAGGTCGTAGCGGCGCGCCACGGCGTCGAACATCGACGCGACCTCGTGGGGGTCCTTGTCCAGCGTCGCGCGGCTCACCAGACCGACGCTACCTGTGGACTTGCCCCCAACGGGAATGCAAAGCGCAGTTCTGGGCATTCTGTGGGACGTGACTGAAAAAGTTTGGTTCATCACCGGGACATCGCGTGGGTTCGGCCGAGAGTGGGCCATCGCGGCCCTGGAACGCGGCGACAAAGTTGCCGCGACGGCACGCAACACCTCGACACTCGAAGATCTGACCGCGAAGTTCGGCGACGCGATCCTGCCGATTGCGCTCGACGTGACCGACCACGACGCCGACTTCGCCGCGGTCAAACAGGCACACGATCACTTCGGACGGCTCGACATCGTCGTCAACAACGCCGGCTACGGCCACTTCGGCTTCATCGAGGAGTTGACCGAGCAGGAGGCGCGCGACCAGATCGAGACCAACGTGTTCGGCGCCCTGTGGATCACCCAGGCGGCGCTGCCCTATCTGCGGGCTCAACGCGGCGGGCACATCATCCAGGTGTCATCGATCGGCGGGATCACCGCGTTCCAGAACGTCGGCATCTACCACGCGTCGAAATGGGCGCTCGAGGGGTTCTCGCAGGCCTTGGCGCAGGAGGTCGCCCCGTTCGGGATCCATGTGACGCTGATCGAGCCGGGCGGTTTCTCGACCGACTGGGCAGGCTCGTCGTCAAAGCGGTCGGACCCGTTGCCCGACTACAAAGACGTGCACGAGGAAGCGGACAGGCTCCGCAGCAAGCGCGTCTCGACACCGGGCGACCCGAAGGCGTCAGGAGCGGCGGTGCTGAAGATCGTCGATGCCGAAAAGCCGCCGTTGCGAGTCTTTTTCGGTGAGTTGCCGCTGCAGCTGGCAAAGGCCGACTACGAAAGCCGACTGGCGACGTGGGAAGAGTGGCAGCCGGTCTCCATCGAGGCACAAGGCTAGGTTTCTACGCAACTAGGACGCCAGCTTTACGATCTCCGTCCAGTACCGGTCGCGTTCGGCCTTCGACACCGCAGGAGCGAACTCCACCACGATGGTCTCCACCTGTAGCAACCCTCGGTCCGCCGCAAACCTTTGGGCCTGGCCGGTCGTCGCGAACGATTTGACGCGTAGCCGGTCGGTGACTACGGATTGCTCGCAACCCACCAGCGGGCACTCCCGGCTGGTGTTATCGACGGGGTGAAGTATGTCCAAGTCGCCGCCCGCGAGCGCTTTGACGAGATCGCGCGCACCTGGCGCACCCAGCGGTCCTGTCCTATTCGCACGAAAGTCGGATTGCGTGTGTGGTTCGGGGACAGCCATGCTCGACGAAGGCGGCTCCGCGGGGGTCGTCGCACAGCCGGCTGTCACGAGCGCGGTGACCGCAAGTGTGGCAATTGATCGCCGTTTGGTATGCATCAGCTGAGGCTGAATTCGACCATCGGAAGTGCAGTGTCGTGTTCGGAGATCGGCCCGCCGAGGGTGCCTTCGATCGCCGGCTTGAGGGTCGACCACGCGCCGGGATGCCGTGCGATGTAGGACTGCAGGGCGGTGTCGGCTTCGGCGGTAGTCAGTTGTCGGGCCTCGGCCGGAACCGACCGTCGGCAGGCAGCCGAGATCTTCACATCCGGATTCGCCTGTACGTTCTTGAACCACTGCGCCCGGGTACCGAAGCCAGAAGCCACGATGTAGCTGTGGGGGCTCGGATGGTCGATGACCTCCAACACCACGTATCGCCGTGCACCGGTTCGCCGACCGGTGTGTTCGAGCATCAACATCCGCGAGCCGAATATGGATCCGAGGCCGACGCGATACACCCAGATCGGTGCGCGAGTGAGTGTCCGTGAATGCAATACGCGATCAACGACTTTCACCATCCATCCTGCGATGGCGTTTGACACTGCAGCCTCCTAGTCCTACCGAAGTTGGTCGTTACGTCTTTTTGCATCCGCTTGCGACGATGCAAATCCTGTCGGCACAATCCTCTGCATGTCCACACCGCGCCGCGCCAGCCTCGAGCGTCCGCGCCCCGAACAGGTCGACGCGGTGCTGCGCGCCTCACGCGCGCTTGTAGGCATCGCGGCCGCCTCGATGGCCGGAATCGACGAAGTGGTCACCGTGCCGCAGTTCCGGGTTTTGGTGATGGTGTTCAGTCGCGGCCCGCTCAACCTCGCCGCGGTGGCCGAGGGACTCGAGGTGAATCCGTCCAATGCGAGCCGGACATGCGATCGTCTCCTCAAGGCCGGACTGCTCGACCGCCGCGTGTCGTCAAGCGATCGGCGCCACATCGTGCTGACGCTCACGCCTGCCGGCCAGCGACTGGTCGAGAAGGTCACGCGGCGCCGCCGGTCGGCGATCGAGCGCGTGCTGCGCGATATGCCTGCGGCCCGGCGTGACGTGCTGTCCGACGCCTTGGCATCGTTCGCGCAGGCTGCGGGCGAACCCACCGACGATGCGCAGACCCTGACACTGCTGTGGCCGACCCCACCCTGATTCGGCGACAGCTCTCGATCCATATCTTCGTCATACCCGCAATCGTTGCGTTAACGCAACCATTCCGGAAGAGCGCGCATGGTGATCAGCGGCACTACAGGCCGTCAGTGAACTCGCAGGATCGTCGTCGCCGACCGTTGAACGGCAGCTGTGCGGATCGCCGCGACCGGCGCGTAGTCGGCGTCGTTCACCAGCTCGAACACGGCCTCCTTCGAGGGATAGTTGCCAAGGAAGATCAGGTCGGGCATGAAATCGTCGTCGTAGGCCGCATCCGGTATGAAGCGAGGAGCAACATATCGCCCGCCCACCTTCGCAACGAGCGGCTCGGCAGCTGCCAGGTATTCGTCGTAGCGTTCACGCCCACCGTCGCCACGGAACCACAACATGTTCAGCACGACGACGCCGGGATCGAGCACCGCGTTGGCCGATTCCGCGGGGTCGATCAAACAACGTGTCAGCACCGCGCGTTCGACGGCGTCGGCGCGAAGGTGCGCCACTTCTCGATAGCGCGCACTACGCCACATCGCGTCGAATGCCTCAGCGGACGGGTAACGCACGAAACCGACGATGAAGGGATCGAACCCGCCTTCCAGCGCATCCTCCACCGGAAGAAAGGGTGTGACGAGCTCGGCGCCCACCTCCTCCAGAATCGGCATCACGCCCTCTGCGTACTTGGCGTACAGCTCGAAGCCCTGCGGTCGAAACCACAACGCGTTGAACATTGCAATCGGGCCGTCAGTTGCCACACTCACCCACTCCCAGCCTGCATCTCGAGACACCTCCGCCGCCCATGATGGTCGGTTGAGTCCGATTCAGCGCGAAAATGGTGCGGTCGAGGAGATCACGCGGCCTTGAGGCGGCGCTGCCCGATCACCTCGTCGTAATGGCCGAGCAACTCGTCGCAGATCGCCGGCCATGTCCGGCTCAACACGCTACGGCGCGCCGCCACCGAGTAGCGCTGCCGTTCGGCGATCAGGTGGTCGATGGACTCGGACAGCCTGGCTTCGAACTCGTCGACCGCCAGCAGTAGGCCGGTGCGATACGGCGCGACGAGGTCACGCGGTCCCCCGGCGTTCGGGGCGATCACCGGTAGGCCCGAAGCCATCGCCTCCTGCACCGCCTGACAGAAGGTCTCGTGTTCACCGGGGTGAACGAAGACGTCCATGCTGGCGTACGCAGCGGCCAGCTCGTCGCCGTAGAGTGCGCCTGCGAAAACCGCTGAGGGTAGGACCGTTTCGAGCTTCTTCCGGTCGATGCCGTCACCGACGACGACCACCTGGAGGTCGTCGCGGGCCGACAATGCGGCCAGCCGCTCGACGTGCTTCTCCGGTGCGAGGCGGCCGACGAAGCCGATGATCGACTTGCCCTCCGGCGACCACCTGCGGCGCAGGTCATCCTTGCGCGCCGACGGTGCGAAACCGGTGATGTCGACGCCACGCGCCCACTTGAACACCCGCGGGACCCGGTGGGCTGTCAGGTTTTCCATCGCCGCGGTCGACGGTGCCAGCGTGCGATCGGCCCCACTGTGCAGGTGTCGCGTCCACGCCCACGCGGTCCTCGCGGCAAAGCCCATGCCATAGCTTTCGGCGAAACCCGCGACATCGGTTTGAAATACGGCGACCGTCGGCACACCGAGGTAGCGCGCGGCGTGCAAGCCGCCATAGCCGAGCAGCGCAGGGGACGCGAGGTGCACGACATCCGGCGCAAATCCGCGGAGCACGCCGAGGATGCGTGGACGTGGCACACCGAGCGGAAGCGAGTTGATCTTCGGAAACATCCGCGACGGCACCCGGTGAACGCGGATACCTTCGTGAATCTTGTCGGCCCGCGGCTCTCCCCGCGGGGTGTCCGGCGCGATGACGAGGACCTCATGACCCGTGCAGCGGAGATGCTCGATCACCCGAAGTACCGAGTTGGTGACGCCGTTGACATTCGGGAGGAATGACTCTGCGACGATTGCAACGCGCACGACTAGAGAGTCCCATCGACGGCTGTCGACAAGGTTTCGTACAGGGATATGTCACGCAAATAGCTCGTGCCGATGTACGGATGCTGCGCGGTCGCGGCTTGCAGTATCGTTCGCACAGAGAAGGGCGGTTGACATGCGGGTATCCCGGGCGGCACTAGCGCTTGCCATCGCTGTGATGCTGTCCGTCGCCGGCTGCTCGACCCAGGTCGCCGGCACCGCTCAACGAGATCGGACGCAACCTCCGCTCGCGGTGAGCAAGGACGGCTACGGGATCGACGCCGGGTTCGAAGACGCGCCGGTACACATCGAGATCTACACCGAGCCACAGTGTTCGCACTGCGCGGACCTGCAGACCGATTTCGGCGATCAGTTCGCCTACTACATCGGCGTCGGCGCGCTGAAGATCACCTACCGGCCGCTGACGTTCCTGGACAGCGGCTCCGACGGCTACTCGGCGCATGTGAGCAACGCAATGTTTCTCGCCGCCGAAGGCGATGCGACGGGAACGCAGTTCCAGCGCTTCGTCCAGCAGCTGTATGGCCACCAGCAACGGACCAAGGGCGGGCAGGGGCCCAGCGACGACGAGATGGCCGATATGGCCAAGGCCGCGGGGATGCCGGACAAGGTCGCCGAACGCATCGCCGGCGGTGGGTCAGCGGTCAACGTCACGGACATGGAAGAGTCCAACTTCGGGTACCTGTATGACATCGACTCGATGAACACCGGCACCCCAACGGTTTACGACATTCAGAAGGACGAGAAGCTCGACATCTTCGACAACGACTGGCTGTCCAAATTGATGCAGACCTGACGGGTCTGGTCGACCTACTGCGCCGAGACGTGAGGTCGGGCGCGACGGCGCTCGATGAACGCGAGACCCGCCAACGCCATCCCGGCGATCAGCCAGCCGACGACCGCAATCGAGCCCGCCGGGATGATCGCCAGCGCCGCATTGCGGTCCCGCACGCGCACCAGATTCGGGTTGTTCGTGTCGTATTCGACGTAGATGCGCATACCCGTCTCCAGTTCGGACGGATACAGCACACCGAGTTCGGGGCGATAGGTCACGCGGTCGGGCGTGACGAATTCGATCGTCGACCGTCGCGGCCCGGCGCTGAGCACCTCGGCGGCGGACACGCCCATATGCCGCTCGATCTGCCGATCGTCACGCCAGGCGCCCATCACCATGAGTACCGACTGCAGGGTCACCAGACCTGCGACGAGCACTATTCCGATGCGAATGCGCCGGAACCGGCGTTGCGTCCGCGTCTCGTCAGGGTCTGGCAGCAGGCGCGGAACCAGCTTGCGCCACAACGTGATAACCCTGTTCACAGTGCGATCTCGTTCGCTCGGCTCACAACCCGGCCTTGATCGACGCATGCAACGCCCGCAGCGACGACCGATCGGTCTTCACCTCCAGCACCCGCATCCCGTCGAACGGTTCGTTCAGCGCGTCCACCAGGCCGTCCACCTCGATCTGAGCGCTCTCTACGTGATACGCGCGGCACAACGCGCCGACGTCCACATCGTGCGGCGTGCCGAAGATCCGTGACGATACGTCCGAGAACCGCGGGTCGCCCTGCTCGAGTAGTTCGAAGATGCCGCCGCCGTTGTCGTTGGACACCACGATGGTCAGGTTGCGCGGCGTGGGCTCCGTCGGACCGATCAGCAGCCCGGAGCTGTCGTGCACGAACGTCAGGTCGCCGATCAGCGCGATCGTCCGGCGGGGTCCGTCCCCCTCGCCCGCCCGATCGTGGGCGAGCGCCGCGCCGATCGCCGTCGAGACCGTGCCGTCGATGCCGGCGACGCCGCGGTTCGACCGCACCTTCAGACCCTGGGTGTTCAGGCCGACAAGCGCCGCGTCCCGCACCGGGTTGGACGCACCGAGCACCAACTGATCACCGGGCCGCAGCGCGTCGGCGACCGCGGCCGCGACGTGCAGTCCGGTCTTGAGCGGATGAGTCTCGAGCTGCGCACGCACGGCGTCGACCGCATGTTGGTTGACCTCGGCGCAGCGCTTCAACCAGGCGGGATCGGGGGTGCCGCTCGTCACCGCACGGGTGCCGGTAGCGGCCGAGTTCCCGGATACGTCGGGCCAGCGCGGACCCGTCGTCAGGGCGAACACCGGCACGGCCGCATCGGCCAGCAGCGCCGACACCGGCCGGTGCAGCGTCGGGCGGCCGAGCATGATGACCTGCTGCGGGCGGACCAGTCGCAGAGCGAACGGGTGCAGCGGACGGGCGGCAGGCGGCGCGGTCGGCTCGGCGACGGTCGGCA
Source organism: uncultured Actinomycetota bacterium (assembly GCA_963843135.1). Taxonomy (GTDB): domain Bacteria; phylum Actinomycetota; class Actinomycetes; order Mycobacteriales; family Mycobacteriaceae; genus Mycobacterium. The sequence continues at coordinate 207,068 of CAWJJA010000001.1, read as the reverse complement.
GCGCCGCCAGGTTGGGGTGCACACCGGCGCCGTGCCCGGCGATGACGACGGTGTCGGGCGTCAGGTCGATGTCGAGCGGTTGATCGAAGGTGACCGCAGGGGTGTACGTCCACGGCTTGCCGCCGGGGCGTCCTTCTGGCGCATAGCTCGTCGCCGACACTTCCGCCCCGGGGACCAGGGGTTCGCGCAGCGGGATGTCGAACTGCACCGGGCCCGCGTTGGCCGAGCGAGACCCGGTGGCAGCGGCCAGGACTCGGCACGTCGCCGAACGCCACTGCGCATTCGATCGAATTCAAGTCGCCGGGCGCGGCACCGGTCAATTCTGGGGCGAGACCGAGGCTGATGTTGGCGCGCATCTGGGTGCCGAAGTACCCGAGTTGTTCGAAAGTCTGGTTGGCGCCGGTGCCCAGCAACTCGTAGGGCCGGTTGGCGCTCAGCACGATCAGCGGCACGCGTGCGTAGTTGGCCTCCACCACGGCGGGGCCGAGGTTGGCCACCGCGGTGCCCGACGTCATCGCCACGCAGACAGGTGCACGCTCAGCGACCGCAAGCCCGATCGCCAGGAAGCCGGCGGTGCGCTCGTCGATGCGCACGTGCAGCCGCAGCCGGCCGGCGCGGTCGGCGTCATGCAGGGCAAAGGCCAGCGGAGCGTTTCGCGAACCCGGGCACAGCACGACGTCACGGACGCCGCCGCGGATCAGCTCGTCGACAACCACGCGGGCCTGCGCAGTCGAGGGGTTCACCACTACAGACTATCGGCGAAGAATTTCAGCACCGCGGCGTTGACCTCCTGCGGCTTCTCGATGAACCCGAGATGGCCGGCGTCGGCGAACTCCAGGTAACGGCCTCTTGGCAGCGCATCGGCGACCTCACGGCCCAGGTGCGGCGGCAGCGCGAGGTCGTCGCTGAACCCGACGACGAGCACCGGCGTCATGATGCTTCGGTAGGCAGGCAGCCGGTTCTCGTTCGGCGCGACGTCGAGCTGTGCCCGCATGCCGGGTGTCGACTTGTTCGGCCACATGGTGAACATGTCGATCCAGTCGCGTACCGCACTGTCGTTGTCGAGTGTTTTCGGTGAAAAGCTCTCTATCAAGCGGAGTTTCGCGTCGAAAGTGGCAGGCAGCTCGATGCCGGCATCCGCCAGCTCGCGGTCGGCAGTGCGGAAGAACTGGCGGGTGCGGTCCTCGCGGCCCCGGGTGGCCATCAACACCGCCGAATGGACCAATTCGGGACGTGCGAGCATCAGCTCCTGGGCGATGTAGGAGCCCATCGACACCGACACGATGCGCGCGGGCGCGGCGCCCAGGCTCTCTATCAGCGCGGCGGTGTCGGCCACCATCTGCTCGATGCCGAAACCGCCGGCCTGCTCGGTGGCGCCGGTACCGCGATTGTCGAAGGTGATGCAGCGGTACCCGGCCCGCTGGAACTCCGGCACCTGGTGCAGGTGCCAGGTGCGACCCGCACCGCCCCTTCCGGCGATGAACAGCACCGGATCGCCTTCTCCGCGGTCGTCGTAGGCCAAATTCACGCCGCCGACGCTACTTGCTCAGTCGACCTCGGTGAACGCCACCACCGGGATGCGGCGTCCATTCGTCGTCTTCTGGTACCCCGCGTAGTTCGGCATGAACTGCGTGGCCAGCCCGAACAGCCGATCACGTTCGTCGCCGAGCATCTCCTCGCCGACGAAGGCGCCTTGATAGCCCCGGGACGCGAGCGTGACGCGGGGATTCGCCTTGACGTTGTGGTACCAGCCGGGATGGCGCACATCGCCGTAGTTCGAGGCGATGACGATCACACGGCCACCGTCGGTGAAATACGTCAACGGTGTGCTGCGCTGCTGACCGGACTTCGCGCCGGTGTGCGTGAGCAGCACCTCCGGCAGCGACATCGACATCGACAGGTGCCCGTTGGTCAGCTTGATCAGTGCGCGGTCGATGCGCCAGCCGTAGCGGCGCAGAAACGCCTGCGCGGGACCGGTCGCCATGAAGCGGGCGCCGGCTTGCACGAAGCGTGACGGCGGGTTCGGCGGAACCTCGGGAATTCCCACGTCTGAAACCGTATCGCGAGGGCGGGTTCGGCGTCCGCAGTCGCGCTGAGCGTGACCCAGCACGCCGAAACCACTCGTCCAGGCGGCATGTCATCTGATATGCATATTGTGCGCTTCGCACGAACTTGGGTAGCGTGGAACCCGTGGCCCAACCGGCTCGAGTGTCGGCCTCGGTCACGTAGAGGCAAGCAGAGAGGGGTGCTGTGAAGGTCGCCATCAGCGGCGCGGGTGTGGCCGGCCCGGCATTCGCACACTGGATGTTGCGGGCCGGACACGACGTGACACTCATTGAGAGGGCTCCGAGTTTCCGCACCGGTGGCTACGTCGTCGATTTCTGGGGACTCGGTTACACCATCGCCCAGAAGATGGGGATCGAGAAGGAGGTTTGCGCCGCCGGATATCAGGTTCAAGAACTCCGTTCCGTCGGAGTCGACGGACGCAGCACGGCGCGCGTTCGCGTGGACCCGATTCGTCGCGCAACCATGGACCGCTACACCAGCCTTACCCGCGGCGATCTGGCGGCAGCCATCTACCGCACCGTCGAAGACGATATCGAGACGATCTATTCGGACAGCATCACCGCCATCGACGACCAACCAGACCGTGTGACAGTCACATTCGAGCACGCCGCCACGCGTGACTTCGATATGGTCATCGGCGCCGACGGATTGCACTCCAAAGTCAGGGAGCTCGTCTTCGGACCGGAGTCGAGGTACGAACGCTATCTCGGATGCCAGGTTGCGGCGTGCATGATCGACGGCTACCGGCCGCGCGATGAGCTGGTATACGTGACCCACAACCTGCCGGGCCGCCAGATCGGCCGGTTCGCCCTCGACGGGGACCGGACAATGGTGCTGTTCATCTTCCGCTCGTCGGCTCCCACGCTTCCGGCCGATCCCGAGACATGTAAAGAGCTGCTGCGCAACCAATTCCGTGACGGCGGCTGGGAGTGCCCGCAGATCCTCGACGCACTCGACGACGTGGACGACGTGTACTTCGACGTCGTCAGCCAAATTCGGCTCGACCGGTGGTCGTCCGGACGAGTCGCGCTCATCGGCGACGCCGCGGCATGCGTATCCCTGTTGGCCGGAGAGGGCACGGGGCTGGCCATGGTCGAGGCGTACGTGCTGGCCGGCGAACTCGCGCGCGCGAACGGGAACCTCGCCGAGGCGTTCAGTGCATACGAAGGTCGGCTGCGCAGCTTCCTCGAGGAAAAGCAGGACGGCGCAACCCGATTCATCTCGTTCTTCGCCACCAGAACCAACTGGGGTATCCGGCTGCGCGACCTGGCGATGCGCGCTTTCAATATAAGGCCAATCGGAGATCTGGTGATGACGCGGGCGCTTCGCGACGACATCGACCTACCCGATTACCAGCTATGAGCAATGCGGCCAGTCGACCGGAGGAGGTCAACGGCTCGAAAGGAATTCCCCTTGCCCGAGCCACTGTGTGGGCTACATGGCTGCGCAGACATCCGATAACACTGGTGCCGCTGGCCGTGACGGTCGGCGCCGTCACTGGCCTGGGGGCCGTCGGCTTCCGATGGCTGATCACCGCCTTCACGCGGATGTTCACCGGCTACGACGACTACTCGGCACTGGGCAGGGTGGCGAGCACTCACTGGCCGTCGCTGGGATTCTGGTTCCTGCTGATCGTTCCGGTGATCGCGGGCGCGGTGTACGGCCCGATCGTCTACCGCTTCGCCCCGGAGGCACGAGGCCATGGAGTGCCCGAGGTGATGTACGCCGTCGCACACCGCGGCGGGCGAATTGCCCCCCAGGTGACGATCGTCAAGGCCTTGGCATCCTCGCTCTGCATTGGTGGCGGCGGCTCAGTCGGCCGGGAAGGTCCGATCGTGCAAATCGGATCGGCGGTGGGATCGTCGGTGGCACAACTACTCCGGCTCGACAGCGATCGGGTGAAGCTGCTGGTCGCGTGCGGAGCGGCCGGCGGTATCTCGGCTACATTCAACGCTCCGTTGGCCGGCGCGTTCTTCGCGATCGAGCTGATCTTGCGCACCGTCGCTGCGGAAGCATTCGGCGCCGTCGTGCTGTCAAGCGTCACCGCTTCGGTGGTCGGCCGCGCCATTCTCGGCGATCAGCCGTTCTTGGCCCTACCGAAGTTCGGCGTGCAGCACACGTCCGAGTACCTGCTCTATATCGCCCTCGGCGCAGGAGTCGGGGTGGTCGGCGTGGTCTTCTCGAAAGTGCTCTACTACGTCGAAGACCTCTGCGACTGGGCGTGGCGCGGACCAGAGTGGGCCCGGCCCGCGGTCGGCGGTCTCCTGCTCGGAGGTCTGCTGATCGCCCTACCGGAGATGTACGGCGTGGGATACCCGGTGTTGGAGAACGCCATCTCCGGCCACTACCTCGTCGTGATGCTGGTGGTGTTGATGGTCGGCAAAATGCTTGCCACCAGCCTGACGATCGGCATCGGTGGATCCGGCGGTGTATTCGCTCCGACATTGTTCATCGGCGCGATGGCGGGGACCGCGTTCGGCACCGTCGTCAATGACCTGTGGCCGTCGGCAACCGAGTCTGCGGGCGCCTACGGCCTCATAGGCATGGGTGCGGCGTTGGGCGGCGCGACGAGGGCCCCGATCACCGCTGTAGTCATACTGTTCGAGCTGACCAGTGAGTATTCGATCATTTTGCCGCTCATGACGGCAGTCGCGGTGGCCGCGGGGACCGGCCGCCTGTTGTCGAAGACAACCATCTACACCGCGAAACTGTGGCGGCGAGGCGTCGACATCGACAGACCACAATCGGCGTTACCCGCGTTTTGCGCAGCAGACATCGCCAGCGTAATTCCGGCGCACCTGAGCACCGAGAGCACACTGAGTCACGCCGCGGAGGTTCTTGCCGAGTCGCCGATAGCCATGGTTCCGGTAGTAGGAAAGGACGGCCGCTATGCCGGCTGCCTCTCGGCACAAGATCTGGCCGAGGCACTCGAAGACCGAGATTCGTCGCCAACCGTGGCCTCCCTCATCCAGCAGCCCGTCGCCCTCGATGCCGACGCGTCAACGCCGGACATCTTGGCGGCGTTGGCCGGCCACGGCGGTACCGGGCTGCCTGTCATTGACGCCGAGAACCAGACCCTGGTCGGCTGGATCACCTACGAAGCCGTCCTCGATCGACTTCATCGCGGCGTCGCAGCACAGCAGGGCTCGGCTGAGCGTGCGGAGTAGCCTCGGCGACGATGAAAGGGGACCCGACGAAGAAACTCGATGTGCCGCTGGGTGATTCCGGCGAGCAGTCCCCCGACTTCCTGTCCCAGCTCGAGCAGGCGACGCGTGGATTGCTTGCGCTGAACGTATCGGTGCTGGAGCGTATGGAGAAGCGAATCGGCCTCGCGCCGCTGCGGGCCCTGCAGGCGTTGGATCGGCTCGGGCCGAGCCTGGTTACCGAGCTGGGTGCCGATTTGGGTCTGCTGCCCTCCACCGCCAGCAGGCTCAGTGATCGATTGACCGACGCCGGCTTCATCACTCGCCGTGTCTCGCCGACCAACCGGCGGGCCACTCTGCTCGAGTTGACCGACGCCGGGTTAGCCGTCCTCGATGAGCTGGTTGCGTTGCGCGTAGAGGCTTTTGGCGAAATCACTCGACACATGAGCGAGGCTGACCGCGCCGCGCTCATTCAAGGGACCCGAGCATTTACCGCCGCACACCGCGATCGGCTCGGCCGTGTCTAGCGGATTCGGCGCGAGCAGTCGCGCTGAGCGTGATGTGTAGTTCGGGGACATCGCTGACATAGGCGAGAACGATTTTCGATCTACTCCGCGAGGGGTAACCGGTGATCAAACAGCACAAATCACCATCACGGTCAGCCAGGACACGGTTCGCGGCAAAGTCCGTCGCCATCGGGAGGTAGTTATCCGTCGACTTCAGATTGAGAACACGGTGTCGGCAGCCGGACGGCGCATCGCGGCCGCATGCGCCTCGGTAGGTGCAACTCCCGGCAGAGCTGAGCGCTCAGTGCCGAGCATTGTCGTGGCGGCGCGGGCGTGGTTGTCGCGATCAGCCGCACCGACGCCGCCGGCGGTAGGCGAAAAATGGTGGATGGCAATTATCGGACCGTTTAGCGTGGCCCAGACCAGACCGCGGCTTTCCTAGGCTCGGCATGATGGCGTCGGAAAGCAGGTGGCAGAACCTGCAGTCGCGGCTGGCCGAGCGGGCCGATGACATCCGCTCGACGCTGCAGGAGCGCGGCGCGACACAGTTCGACCGGTTACCCAACCCGATGCAGCAGGGCTGTCGACTGATCTGGCGCACCGGCCGGGAGACCATCGATGACAGGATCCTCGGGTTGTCGGCCGAAGCCGCGTTGTTCACGTTGATCTCGCTGCCGGCTCTGCTGGTGGCCATAGTCGGCTCGCTGGGTTTCGTGGCGGCCGCCCTCGGACCGAAGGGCACCAATGAGTTGAGCGAACTGGTGCTCGGCATCCCGGAATCTTTTCTCTCCGACCCGACCTACGCCGCCTATGAGCGGGCAGTCCACACGGTGCTCGCGCAGACCCACGGCGGGGTGGTCTCGATCAGCCTCGCGTTGAGCATCTGGACCGGTTCGCGAGCGGTGAACCGCTACCTGGAGACGATCACGATCGCCTACGATGTGCCGCCGCGGCCCGGCTGGCGCCGCAGGCTGCTCGCGTTGACGGTCACCATCGCCGCACTGACCGGCGCGGTGGCGGTGCTCCCGGCAATGGTTTTCGGTCCTCGGATCGCGCGATGGCTGGCCCCCAGCTCAGTAGCCGATACCACGCTGCGAGTTCTCGATCTGATGTTTTGGCCGGGCGTCGTGTTCGTCGTGTTCGCGGGCTTGGCCACGCTCTATCACGTCGGCGTTCCCTGGCGCACGCCGTGGCGCCGTGATCTGCCCGGAGCGGTGCTGGCGGTGGTGTTGTGGCTGTTGTCATCTGCCGCGCTACGCGCGTACTTGACCTTCAGCGTGCAGCACGACGCCGTCTTCAGCCAGCTTGCGGTGCCCATCGCGGTGGTTCTGTGGCTTTATGTCACGGCGTTCGCAGTGCTGCTCGGCGCAGAATTCAACGCCGAGATCGAGAGGATGTGGCCACACGACGAACATCCCTGGCGGTTCGATCGACTTCGCCAGCGCGTCGCCGGAGGCTCCGACGAGGTCGGGCGGACCGAGTCGCAGACTGAAATCGGTGTGCCGGGCCGGCGATCGACAACGCGTTGAGCGCCAGCACAGCCATCCCGATCGGTGGATCGAAGCGCCAGCGGCGTTTCGCGGAAAGCGCCGCGGAGGTGAGCCGCTATTGGCCATCGACACTCGTGCGGCCGGCACGTAGGAAGGTGTTGTGCCGCAATGTACTTCGCCTATCAGCTCGTGAGCCTGACCGGCCTACGGGTTTAGCGCGGGCGAAATCGGGTAGGCGTGACGGCATCGGCTCACCAAAATCCGCGATCAACGACAGCCAGAAGGAGCGCCCATGCCGATGACCAAGAAGAGCGGCAAGCCAAAGAAGAGTGAGCTGCCGAGCACACTGAAGAAGTCTGGCAAGAAGGCCCAGCGCACGTTCGCCAAAGCCCATGACGCCGCGGAACAGGAGTACAACGACAGCGGGCGCGCTCACCGCGTCGCCTATGGCGCCCTGAAGCGGAAGTTCGAGAAGGTCGGCGACCATTGGGAGAAGAAGAGCAAGAAAGGGAAATCCGAGGAGCGCGCTCGCAGCGGCGGCTCCAATTCCAACGGCGACGGCACTGCAGGCGTCAACGCCAACTCGACCAAAAAGCACCTGACAGACCTTGCACGCAGGCTCGATGTCAAGGGCCGCTCGAAGATGAACAAGGGCGAGTTGGTGACCGCGATAAGGAAGGCCAACCGCCGCGAGACCGCGCGCCGGCGCTGACTGCCGTCAGGCCATCCGGCCAGTGATCAGCCAACGCGTGCTGTCCCGCCGACGTGTTTACGACCCTTGCGGCCGCTGCGCGCGCGGCCGATCGCCGCGTTCCACAGCAGCTGCACCGACGGCACCAGCTGCCCTTCCTTGATGGTGTCGAGGGTGAGCAGCGCCGAGGCCGTCGCCTTGGTCGCCGCCGACGCCTTCGACATATGGCCCGAGTCGTACGGCGGCTGCGGGTCGTATTCGATCACCAGCTGAACCGCCTTGGCCTTGGCGTCGCCGCAGATCTGGCCGAACAGCCACAGCCCGAGGTCGATGCCGGCCGAAACCCCTGCGGCGGTGACGATCTTGCCTTCGCGGACAATGCGTTCGTCGCCGACGGCCTCGACACCGAACGGCTTGAGCATCGGCAAGCACATCCAGTGCGACGTGGCTCGGCGTCCCTCGAGGATGCCGGCGGCGGCCAGGATCACCGAACCCGAACACACCGACGTCGTCCAGGTGGACGTCTCGTGGGCCTTACGCACCCAGTCGAGCACCCTTTCGTCGCGGGCGTGCTCGAACGTCCCGCCACCTCCGGGCACCAAAACAATGTCCGGGGAGGGGGTTTCGTCGAATGAGTGCGTCGCACCGATGAGCAGGACGCCCGAGTCCGCGGTGATCGGGCCGGTCTCGTGCCACACAAACCGCACCTCGGCGTCGGGCAGGTTGCGCAGCGTCTCGTAGGGGCCGATGAAGTCCAGTGCGGTGAACCCGGGGTACACCATGATCGCGATCTGCTGGGACATATAGATCCATCTCCTTGGTTAGGCGAATGTCTTGCGGTACTGGTCGGGCGAGATGCCCAGTCGGCGAACGAAATTGCGGCGCAGCGTCTCGGCGCTGCCGAAGCCGCAGCGGGCCGCGATGACCGTGACGGTGTCGTCGGTCTGCTCCAGTTGGCGACGGGCGGCCTCGGTGCGGACCCGCTCGACGTAAGCTCCCGGCGCCTCCCCCACCTCGTCGGTGAACACCCGCGTGAAGTGTCGTGGGCTCATCGAAGCCCTGCGGGCGAGGTCGGGAATGCCATGCGCATCACCGGGTTCAGCCTCGATGGCTTCCTGGGCGTCACGGATCGGTGCCCGCTTGGCGCGAGGCATCCACACAGGGGCGGCGAATTGCGTCTGGCCGCCAGGCCTGCGCAGGTACATCACCATGTAGCGGGCGACCGTCTGTGCGGCGTCAGTGCCGTAGTCGTCCTCGACCAACGACAGCGCCAGGTCGATGCCCGCCGTGACGCCGGCCGCCGTCCACACCTTCTCGGAACTGCGGACGAAGATCGGGTCCGGGTCGACAGTGACCGCCGGAAATTCAGCGGCCATCTGGCCGGCGAACGCCCAGTGCGTGGTGGCCACGCAGCCGTCGATCAACCCGGCCTGCGCCGCGAGGTACGCCCCGGTGCAGACGCTGATGACGCGACGGGCACTCTCGGACGCCATCTTGATCCAACCGACGGTGTCCGCGTCGCGCCGCACGGCGTCCACGCCGTAGCCGCCGGGCAGGACAAGGGTGTCGATCGGCTCACGGGGGTCCGGCAGAGGTGAGGCGACCAACGCGAGGCCCGTTCCCGTGGCGACGGACTCGCCGTGGCGGGACACCACCTTGACCGAATAACCCTCGTCGGTGCGCCCGTGACCGGCCAGGTATGCCGTCGCGCCGGTGAACACATCGGCCGGGCCAACCAGGTCAAGCGCCTGGATGCCCGGGAAGCCGAGGATCACGACCGATCGCACGTACTCAGTGTTGGCGAGTACCGGCGTGGCGTCTAGGCCATGCCCCCCACTAATTAGGACATCAATGGTTGGCACTGCCGAACCCGGTCGATCCACCACTGGCGGCGGTCGGGCGGCGCGGCCAGCGCGGCCAGCCGCGCCGGATCGGGCATCACCGCCACGACGGGCAGAAACCCGTCGACTGGTGCGACGGGCTCGGCGACGTCGTCAACGAACAGTCCGCCCGTGCCAAGGCCGCAGGCATACGGCAGATCGGGCAGGGCGGCGGCCGCCAGCAGTCCGCGTCCGATACCGATCGCCGAGTCGAGCGCGCTGGACACCACGATCGGGATGTCGATCTGATCGGCGATCTCGAGCATCCGGGTAATGCCGCCCAACGGCGCGACCTTGAGGACGGCCACGTCGGCGGCCCCCTCGCGGACGACGCGCAGCGGGTCGTCGGCCTTGCGGATGCTCTCGTCGGCGGCGATCGGGACATTCACGCGGCGCCGTAGCTCGGCCAGCTCGGGCACCGTCGCGCACGGCTGCTCGATGTACTCGAGGGGACCGTCAGCGGTCAACGCGGTGGCCGCCGCGGCGGCTTCCTCGACGCTCCAGCCGCCGTTGGCGTCGACCCGCACGGTCGCCACCAGCGCACGGACCGCATTGACGCGCGCCACGTCGGCGGCCGAGGGTCTGACCGGGCTCGGCCACTTTGACCTTCGCGGTGCGCGCGCCGGGAAACCGGTTCAGCACCTCGGGGACCTGCTCCGCCGCGACGGCGGGCACGGTCGCGTTGATGGCTATGCGGTCGCGCCGGACATCGGGCGTCGCCTCATATGCGGCTTCGATGGCCGACGCCAGCCAGTGTGCGGCCTCGGGCGGCTCGTATTCGAGAAATGCACCGAACTCGCCCCAGCCCGCCGGCCCCTCGATGAGGGCGACCTCGCGAACGGTGATGCCGCGGAACCGAACTCGCATGGGCAGTGAGACGACATGCAGGCCGTCCAGGAGGTCGTCGAGCTGGGGCACGGCCTCCATACTGCCCCGCCCCGCCTCGGCGTTCTGCGCTTTACAGTGGTGGCATGCCCATCCCTGACAAGCCGCGGCCCGGCCAAGAATCGGTATGGGACTACCCGCGCCCCCCTGCGCTCGAGGAATTCAAGGGCTCCATCACCGTCGATCTCGGTGGGACCACGATCGCCTCGACGACGACCGCGTGGCGAGTGCTCGAGACCAGCCATCCCCCGTCGTACTACCTGCCTGCCGACAGCTTCATCGCGGGCAGCCTGCGTGCGGCGGCCGGTTCCTCGTGGTGCGAGTGGAAAGGCGAGGCCAGCTATTTCGACCTGGTCAGCCCGCAGAGGGTCGCGTCAAGGGCGGCCTGGACGTACGTGGCGCCGACCCCGGGATTCGCCGCGATTGCCTCCGCCGTCGCGGTCATGCCTGCACTCGTGGACCGGTGCACCGTCAACGGAGAAGAGGTCGTGCCCCAGCCGGGCGGCTTCTACGGCGGATGGATCACGAGTTGGATCGCGGGCCCCTTCAAAGGCATTCCGGGCTCCATGCACTGGTGACCTTGGTCGTCACGAATCGGTCACTTTCGGCCCCTGTTCAGATCCGCCGGCCGTGGATATAGTTAAGAAACTTAACGATATTGTGAGGAGTGGATCTTGAAGGGACAGACTCTCGCCGGAACCGCATTGGCGACCGCTGCGACCGCGGTCATCGGCGGGTTGGCGAGCCGGCCGGCGAACTCACCGTGGTACGAGAACTTGAAGAAGCCGCCGTATCAGCCGCCTCGACAAGCCTTTCCGATCGTGTGGCCGGTGCTGTACGCCGACATCGCGGCGGTGTCGGCCGCAACGATCGACGACCTGGAGGAGCGTGGACGCACTGACGAGCGCCGCGCTTACATCGCCGCACTGATCACCAACCTGATCCTCAACGGCAGTTGGTCCTGGTTGTTCTTCAACCGCCGATGGCTCGGCACTTCGGCGATCGCGGCCGGGGTGCTGGCAGTCAGCAGCGCCGATCTGACCAGGCGTTCGATGGCCGTCCGCGGCGCGAAGGCCGCCCCGATGGCCGCCTACACCGCCTGGACGTCGTTCGCCACCGCGCTGTCCACCCACATCTGGGCACTGAATCGGCGACGCTGATGCGACTGATCGATCTACCCGGCCAGGTCGCCGAATCGCTCTTGTCGATCGTCGGTATCCGCGTCGGCACCGAAGAGCCCCACTACCTGGCGACCAAGCTGACCGACGACGTGGAGATTCGCCGATACGGCCCTCGGATCGCCGCACGAGACGACGGTGGCCGCCGACGACGAGCGCGCTCGAAACATCGGCTTCCGCCGGCTGGCGGGCTACATCTTCGGCGCCAACCATCGCAACGAGACGATCTCCATGACGGCGCCCGTCAGCCAGCAGGCGCGGTGATCGGATCGCGATGACCGCGCCCGTCGCGCAGATCTCCGAAACGGCGAGAACCGTTCGGCGATCCGCTTCTTCATGCCGTCGAAATGGACGATGGAGACTCTGCCCAAGCCCGACGATGAACGCGTCGAGCTGGTCGAAGTCCCCGCCCAGACGTACGCCGTCCTGCGTTTCACCGGTGACCGCAGCCCGGCAGCCGTCACCGCCCGGACCGATGAACTGCGCAATATTCTGCGCGACAACGGTGTCGAATCGACGGGACCGCCCACCGCGTGGTTCTTCGATCCACCGTGGACGCTGCCGTTCCGGCGGCGCAACGAGATCGCGATCCCGGTTGCGCCACCGACCTAGGCCGCCGAGCGGTCGCCGCTCTACGAGTACTGCTTGCGCAGATCCTTCTTGAGGATCTTTCCGGTCGGGTTGCGCGGCAACTCCTCGTGGACATCGACGGACTTGGGGCACTTGTAGGCGGCCAGCCGCTCTCTCGCGAAGGCGATCAGCTCAGCTTCGGTGGCCTCACCGTCGAGCTGGACAACGGCCTTGACCACCTCGCCCCACTTGTCGTCGGGGATACCGATGATCGCGACGTCGACGACCGCGGGATGCTCGGCGAGTACCCGTTCCACCTCGATCGAGTAGATGTTCTCGCCGCCGGAGATGATCATGTCCTTCAGCCGGTCCTCGACGAAGATGTAGCCGCCGTCGTCGACGCGACCGATGTCACCGGTGCGGAACCAGCCGTCCTCGGTGATCGACTCTTCGGTCGCCTCCGGCTTGTTGTGATAGCCCTTCATCAACTGCGGTGAGCGGAACCACAATTCGCCCTGCTCACCTTCGGGCACGTCTTTGAGGGTGTCGGGGTCGACCACCCGCACCTCGGCATTGGGAACCAGCGTCCCCGCGCTCGACAGGCGCTCCTCCTTGCCGGGGTCGCGGTGGGCCTCGGGAAGCAGATGGCTGATGACGCCGCACAGTTCGGTCAGCCCGTACGCCTGCATGAAATCGGTGTCGGGCCATGCGTCGAGCGCCTTGCGCAACAACGGAAGCGGCATCGGCGACGCGCCGTAGGCGAACGTCTTCAGCGATCCGAACAGCTTGACGGCATCCTCACCGGATTCCAGCACCTTGGCCAGCACCGCGGGCACCAGAAAGGTTCTGTTGGCGCCCTTGAGGATTGCGCCGGCCAGTGAAGCACCGTCGACCTCGCGAGTCATCACACTGGGGAAGCCGTCGTGGATTCCGAACTGCACGTAGGACGAGCCGCCGACGTGGAACAGCGGCATCGACACCATGTTCTTGTCGCCCTCGTCGAACTCGAACCCCTCGTGCGCATTCACCGTGTGCGCGATGATGTTCGCCTGCGTCAGCTGCACGCCCTTGGGTTTGCCCGTTGTACCCGACGAGTACATGATGATCGCGACGTCGTCGGGCTCGACATCATCGCCTCGCCCGGTCGGCGTCGCCGCGGCCAGCATCGCCTCGTACTCGTCGCCGTCGCCACCCTCGGGTGTCACCTCGATGACGTCCTCGACATGGGTGAGCTTGTCGCGGATCTTGTCGACGTTGCCCCGCAGGTCCTTGCCGACGATCAGCACCTTGGCGCCGGAATCGTTGAGCACGTAGTCGAGCTCATCGGCGGCCAGCCGGAAGTTGATGATCGCGTTGGCGGCGCCAAGCGACGCGGCGGCCAGCGTCAGCTCCACGCACGCGGGGTGGTTCTTGTCGAGGAACGCCACCACGTCGCCGCGCTTGACGCCGCGCTCCTTCAACGCGCCTGCCAGCCGGCGCACGCGGTCATTCCACTGCGCCCACGTCCAGGATCGGTCGAGGTAATCGAACGCCTCGGCATCGGGTCGGGTTTCGGCCCAGTGGGCGATGCGGTCGTCGAGAAAGCGGGGATCAGCCAGGTCAGACATGCCACGAGCGTAGTCAGCGCCGACGGGCTGTCAGTTGGCTTTCGGATAAACCTGCCGACCCGCCAGGTAGGTCGCGCGTACCTCGAGGTCGGCGATCGTCTCCGGCGGCACGGATCGCGGGTCGGCCGACAGCACCACCATGTCGGCGTACTTGCCCACCTCCAGCGACCCGATCACATCGTCGGAGTGCAGCTGCCAGGCCGCGTCGATGGTCTGGGCCCGGATCGCCTGATCGACCGTGATCCGCTGCTCCGGACCGATCACCCGGCCGCTGGGCGCTGTCCGGGTCACGGCCACGCTGATGTTGCGCAGCGGCTCCTCGGGCGTGACCGGCGGGTCGTTGTGCAGCGAGATCCGCATACCGGTGGCCACCGCTGAACCGCACGGCATCCAGCGGTTGCCGCGCTCGGGCCCGAACAGGCCGTCGACGACGATGTCACCCCAGTAGTGGATCTGGTCGACGAACAGGCTGCAGGTGACGCCGAGATCGTGGGCTCGCTGCAGTTGGTCGTCGCGGATCGCGCCGACATGCTCCAGTCGCAGGCGGTGATCGTCGCGGGGATGCTGACGCAGGGCCTCCTCGTAGACGTCGAGGATGGTGTCGGCACCCGCATCGCCCTGGACGTGGCAGGCCATCTGCCAGCCCTTCGGGAAGTAGGCGCCGACGATCTCGGTCAGCTGTTCGCGGGTGTAGTTCGCACAGCCACACGACCCCTTCGGGATACCGATGCTGCGGGTCGCCTCGGTATCGAGATACGGGAACGACAGGTCGATGTTGCCGATCCACGGCGACCCGTCGACCCAGATCTTGATGCCTGCTTGCCGGAAGATGTCGTCGCCGTTGTCGGGCACCATGTCGGTGGTCATCGCGGCGGTGGACATCTCGTAGACGCGCAGCCGCACGGTCAGGTCGTCGCGCATCTGCTCGACCATCGATCGGAAGAGCGGGTCGAACGCCATCTCCGAACACGTCGTCAGCCCGGCGCGGTTCAGCCGGGCCAGCTCCTCGCGCAGCATTGCGGGGTAATCGCTGGGCTGGATCGCGCCGTTCAGTAAGCGGGAAGACCGCCTGGATCTCCTCGGCGGACCCGTCGAGTTCGCCGTTCGCGTCGCGCCCGTAGGACGCTCCCTTGGGATCGGGGGTGTCGCGGGTGATGCCAACGCGTGCGGCGGCAGCGGAGTTGAAGTAGGCCTTATGGCCGGAGTTGTGCACGATCACCAGTGGGCTGTCGGGGGCGATGCCGTCGAGCCACGCCAGGGTCGGGTCCGGTAGCCCCTGCTGCAGCAGCGCGTCCCAGCCGTTGACGTAGGCGCCGTCGGCCCCGCGCCTGGCCACCTCGGCTCCGATCGCCGTGATGACGTCGTCGGCCTTGGGCAATGTGACGGGGCGGATGTCGACCATGCGGCCCGACAACACGATGGCCTCCATCAGCGGGTGCCCGTGCGCCTCGACGAGGCCCGGCATCACACACGCATCTTTCAGGTCCACGGTCTGAGTGTCCGGCCCGATCCAGGCGTCGACCTCCGCCCGTGTCCCGACCGCGACGATGCGGCCGTCGGCCACGGCTATCGCTTCGGCGGTGGGTTGGTATTCGTTGACGGTTAGGACGGTTCCCTGAATGACCAGGTCAGCGGCGGGCATACCGCCATCCTGTCAGGCCGCCAAAAAATTCGATGAAAAAACATCTTCAGCCGTGTCGATTTATGTGGGTTGCCGTTCGACGTCGATACGAGGGGTACTAAGACCAAGGATGACGAGCCCCTTCCCCACTAGAAGGAGACAATAATGTCGCGCTACATGCTGATCATGCGGTCCAGCGAAGAGGCCGAGGCGGCCATGGCGGAAGCCAACATCGACTTCGACCAGATCATCGAGGAGATGGGCCGCTTCAACGAGGAACTCATCAAGGCCGGCGTGCTGCTGGCCGGCGAGGGCCTGACCGGACCCGAGGAGGGGTTCGTCGTCGACTTCAACTCCGATCCGCCGGTGGTCACCGACGGGCCGTACACCGAGGCCAAGGAGCTGTTCAACGGGTTCTGGATCCTCGACGTGTCGTCGAAGGAGGAGGCCAAGCAGTGGGCGAGGAAGGTGCCACTCGGCAAGGGCGTCAAGCTCGAGGTGCGGCGGGTGCACGACACCGAGGAGTTTCCTGCGGACAACCCCTGGGTGCAGAAGGAGATCCAGTGGAAGGCCGACCTGGCCGAGAAGATCGCGGCCCAGGCCCGGGCCGACGCCGACAAGGTCGCCAACCGCTGAGTACCTGACCGCCGAAACTGTATTCCGGCAGCGAAAGTCCGAGTAGAGACCTGCTGGAATACAGTTTCGCGGCGGAATTGGGTGGCGCGGATCCGGATGGGTCCGCGCTCACCGCGTCCAGGTACCCGAATCGAACGGCGCTTGCCACCCAATCTGTAACACGTTCTAATCTGAAGCCATGACAGACGATCTGTTGCGCCATCCCCTGCACTCCGGCCACCTCACGGTGGGCGCGCTGAAACGGAACAAAGACAAGCCGGTCTTGTTCCTCGGCGACACAACGCTGACCGGCGGCCAGTTGGCGGAGCGCATCAGCCAGTACATCCAGGCCTTCGAGGCGCTGGGCGCGGGCACGGGAGTCGTGAGCGGGCTGCTGGCACTCAACCGGCCCGAGGTGCTGATGATCCTCGGCGCCGGCCAGACGCAGGGCTATCGGCGCCTGTCACTACACCCTCTCGGCTCGCTGGACGACCATGCCTACGTCCTCAACGACGCCGGCGTCACGTCGCTCACCATCGATCCGAATCCGATGTTCGTCGAAAGGGCGAAGGGACTGCTGGAGAAGGTCCCCGGCCTCAAGCAGATCCTGACGATCGGCCCGGTGCCCGAGGAGCTCGCGGACGTCGCGGTGGACCTGACCGCCGAGGCGGCCAAGTACTCACCGAAGCCGTTGGTCGCCGCGAACCTGGCGCCCGATCACATCGGCGGCATGGCCTACACGGGCGGCACGACCGGCAAGCCCAAGGGTGTGATCGGCACCGCGCAGTCCATCACCGCGATGACGACGATCCAGCTCGCCGAGTGGGAGTGGCCGGAGAACCCGCGATTCTTGATGTGCACACCGCTGTCGCACGCCGGCGCGGCGTTCTTCGTGCCGACGATCATCAAGGGCGGCCAGCTGATCGTGCTCACCAAGTTCGATCCCGCCGAGGTGCTCAAGACCATCGAGGAGCAGAAGATCACGGCGACCATGCTGGTCCCCTCGATGATCTATGCGCTGATGGACCACCCCGATTCGCACACCCGCGATCTGTCGTCGCTGGAGACCGTCTACTACGGCGCTTCGGCGATGAACCCCGTGCGACTTGCCGAAGCGATCCGCCGGTTCGGCCCGATCTTCGCGCAGTACTACGGCCAGTCCGAGGCGCCGATGGTGATCACCTATCTGCCCAAGGGCGATCACGACGAGAAGCGGCTGACGTCGTGCGGTCGGCCCACGGTGTTCGCCCGTACCGCGCTCTTGGACGGCGACGGAAACGAGGTCCCCCAGGGCGAGGTCGGCGAGATCTGCGTGTCCGGTCCGCTGGTGTCGGGCGGGTACTGGAACAAGCCGGACGAGACGGCCGAGACGTTCCGCGACGGGTGGATGCACACCGGCGACCTGGCCCGTGAGGACGAGGACGGCTTCTGGTACATCGTCGACCGCACCAAGGACATGATCGTCACCGGCGGCTTCAACGTGTTCCCGCGTGAAGTGGAAGACGTTGTCGCAGAGCATCCTTCGGTTGCCCAGGTCTGCGTCATCGGCACTCCCGACGAGAAGTGGGGTGAGTCGGTGACGGCGATCGTCGTGCTGCGCCCCGATGCCGCGTCCGACGAGGCGGCGGTCGCGACGATGACCGCCGAGATCCAGGCCGCGGTCAAGGAGCGCAAGGGTTCGGTGCAGTCGCCCAAGCAGGTGCTCATCGTCGACTCGGTACCGGTGACCGCGCTCGGCAAGCCGGACAAGAAGGCTGTGCGCGCACAGTTCTGGGAGGGCGCCGGCCGCGCCGTCGGCTGAGCCGGTCCTCCCGCCGCGATGAACGACGAGGGCTGGGTGCGAGGCGACAACTTCGCCATCGACATGCCGGCCGATGCCGACGCATTGCGCGAGGGCGGTCCCCAGTTCCTCACCGCGGCCTTTCGATCCACCGGCGCGCTGGCGTCCGACAGCGCTGTCACCGAGATCACCGAACTGACGGAATTCCGCGGCGGCAGCACCGGCCGCAAGGCTGTGCTCTCGGTCGCCTATGACCGCGCCGACCTACCGGCCGAGCTCTTCGCCAAGTTCTCGCGCGATTTCGACGACGCCGGACGCGACCACGGTCGCACGCAGATGGAGTTCGAAGTTCGTTTCGCGTTGATGTCGCGTGCACCGTCGTTTCCGATCGTGGTGCCGAAGTGCCTGTTCGCCGACTATCACGGCCCGTCGGGCACCGGGCTGCTCATCACCGAGCGAATTCCATATGGAGACAGCGGTATCGAGCCGCACTACGACAAGTGCATGGACTATGAGATGCCTGATCACGTCGGCCACTATCAGGCCCTGCTCGGCGCCCTCGGTCGTCTCGCGGGCACGCAAAAATCCGGTCGACTGCCCGCCGAGCTGGTCGGGCTTTTTCCGGTCGACATGAAGCGACTGTCGGTAGGCGAACGTGTCCCCCACTCCGCCGATCAGCTACAGCGGCGGGTCGACCGGTTCGCCGAATTCGCGACGGCGCAACCCGCGCTCCTGCCCACCAACCTCCGATCCCCCGCATTCATCTCGCGGCTGCGGAACGAGGTGGTCCGGTTCCCCGAACACGAGAACGCCATCTGGGATTGGCTGGCATCCGATTCCGACTACGTGGCGTTGTGTCACTGGAACGCCAATGTGGACAACGCGTGGTTCTGGCGCAGGGACGGCCAGCTCGAATGCGGGTTGATGGACTGGGGCTGCGCCGGTCAGATGAACGTGGCCATGGCGATCTGGGGTGCGATGTGCAGCGCGGAAACCACCTTGTGGGACAACCATATCGACGGTCTGCTCGACGTATTCCAGGAGGAGTTCATCGCGGCGGGCGGGCCCGCGCTCGCGTCGACGGCGATGAAGCAGCACTTGATTCTCTACGCGGCGATCATGGGCCTGGCCTGGTTGCTCGACGTCCCGTCCTACCTGCTGCGGCTGCTGCCCGAGCGAGTCAACGACCGGTTCGACCCGCAGATCGCCGACAACGAGCAGGCCCGCAGTCGCCTGCTGATGATGACGAACTTCCTCAACCTCTGGGAGACATCTGATTTCGTCGGCGCTCTCGATGCGGTGGCGGGCTAGACGACGAAATCTGCCCTGTGCCTGACGCGTTCGATCCGCTCGGCGTTCCGATCGTCGACGTCGCGCACCCACGCCTGAGCCTGCTGCGGTGACTTACCGAATTGGATATGGCGTGCGATGAGCCGGCGCCGCCGCTCCCCGACCTCGCAGCCGATGAACCACACCTCGTCGAGTGCTCGCCGCACCCGCGGCCACGGCTCCTCGTCTTCCAGCAGATAGTTCCCCTCGGTGACGATGAGCCGAGCATCCGGCGCGACGGGAATGCTGCCCGCCACGGGCTGCTCGACATCGCGGTCGAACGCCGGGGCGTAGACAGTCTCGGTGTCTTGGCTCTTGATGCGTTGCAGTAGAGCGAGATACCCGTAGGCATCGAACGTGTCGATCGCGCCCTTACGGTCGACCCGTCCCAGCCGCTGCAGCTCGGAGTCCGCGAGGTGAAAGCCGTCCATGGGCAGGTGAACGGCGTCATCAAATGATGACGCGATCTCGGCGGCCATGGCCGTCTTGCCCGCGCCTGGTGGCCCGGTGATGCCGAGGACGACGCGGCGGTGCGTGGCGAGCAGCGCCTCGAGTCGGCTAGTCCAGGAGTTCATCGATCTCGGCGGCCAACCGCGCGATGCGCTCTTCTTCGCTGGGGATACCGCGGCTGTCGTCGGCGGCCCGTTGCCAACCCAACCGCCACATCCGCGCCACCGCGCGATCACCGATGCCCGCGTACGGGTTCACGATCGTCGCCGGGAAGGCCTTGCGGCCTTCCTGGTATGCCGTCACGAGCCGGTGTGTCATCACTGCTAACTGTCTGTCCGAGCTGGCGCAAAGCGCACCATTTCCGCGGCGTGTCGGGGATTTTTGCGTCGCTCGGCACAATGGGCGAGTGACCGATATCCAGCAGACCGTCGATGCGGTGTGGCGGATGGAGGCCGCGAAGATCGTCGCGACGCTGACGCGGGCGGTCGGCGATGTCGGTTTCGCCGAGGATCTGGCGCAAGAGGCCCTTGTCGATGCGCTCACCCAGTGGCCCGATACCGGCGTGCCGCGCAACGCCGGTGCGTGGTTGACCGCCGTGGCCAAGCGCAAAGCTATCGACCAATGGCGGCGCCAGGACAACCTGGACTCCAAGTACGCCGTGCTGGCCCACGAACTCGAGGCGCAAGATCTCGACGTCGCCGATGAGTGGGATCCCGACCGTATCGACGACGACGTGCTGCGGCTGGTCTTCATCTCGGCGCATCCGGTGCTGTCGCGCGAAGGCCAGATCGCTCTGACGCTGCGGGTCGTCGGCGGCCTGACGACCGACGAGATCGCCCGCGCATTCCTGACGTCCAAGGCGACGGTCGCCGCGCGGATCACTCGAGCGAAGAAGGCGCTTTCCGACGCCGGCATCCCGTTCGAAGTACCGGACCGCTCGCGAATACCCGCAGCGGTTGTCCGCCGTCCTCTCGGTGATCTACCTGGTCTACAACGAAGGGTATTCCGCGTCAGTCGGCAGGCACTGGATCCGCGACGAACTCTGCAGCGAGGCACTGCGATTGGGCCGGGTACTCGCCGGCGCTGGTACCCGATGAACCGGAAGTGCACGGCCTGGTGTCGCTGATGGAATTCCAGTCGTCGCGATTCGCCGCCCGAACCGACAGCGAAGGCAAGCCGATCCTGCTGGAGGCCCAGAACCGCGCCAGGTGGGACCGGGCGCAGATCCAGCGCGGGGTGGCGGCGCTGGGGCGCTCAGCGGAAGCGTTACAGCGCAGGGGTGTTGGCTGGGGACCGTATGGGCTGCAGGCTGCCATCGCCGAATGCCACGCAACCGCACCCACTGCCGCTGACACCGACTGGAAGCACATCGTGATGCTGTACGACGGGCTGGTGCGGGTGTCGCCGTCGCCGGTCGTCCAGCTCAACCGGGCGGTCGCGGTCGCGATGGCAGGCGGGCCCGCCGAAGCGTTGGCCATCGTCGACGGGCTCACCGGCCTCGACGACTCGTATCTACTTCCCAGCGTGCGCGGTGAGTTGCTGGCACGGCTGGGCCGCGACGCCGAGGCAGCCGACGAGTTCGACCGTGCCGCGACGATGACCGACAACGAACGCGAGCGAGAAGTTCTGGTCGACAAGGCTTTCCAGGCGCGCAGCTAGGCTCCGGGCACACCTGTTCGCGCGGCGACCGACGTCGGCGCCGAAGTATCGAAGACCTCGATGTTCACATCTGCATCGCGGTATCCGCCGAGGTGGTGCAGTCCCGATGTAGCGGCGATGACGTCGGTGGCGTAGTCGCCGGTCATCGGATAGTCGGCGACCGGATGACGCCAGTGCGCGGCGACGACCGTCGTCCCCGGCTTCAACAGCGGAATCTCGCGATCGAGCGTGTCGCGCAGCACTTCGGGATGCAGGTAGTAGCAGAGCTCGGACAGCACGACCAGATCGAACCCCGCCTGTGGCCAGGGCTCGTCGACCGATTGCTGAAGCAGCGTCACGTTGCGCCGCCTGCCGGCGTCCACCAGACGCCGATGCGTCGCATCCAGCGCCGCGCTCGCGATATCGGTGCTGGTGACATGGTCACACCGGGTGGTCAGCTGTTCGGTGAGCACACCGATCGAACAACCGGGTTCGAATGCGTGGCGGTAGCGCCGATAGGGCAACAGCGCCAACGTGATTGCGTACTTACGCTGCTCGTACCATCGGTCTCCGAGCTGCCAAGGGTCGTCCGACTCGGAGTAGATCCGGTCGAAGTAGCCGGTTGAGAGCCGAGTGGGCATCAGAACACCACCTCCCTGACGGCGAGGAGTCGCCGCACGACGAATGACGGCAGCAACGGCGCCTGAGTCGGCGTCGGCCACCTGGGTTTGCGAGCGGTAGCACTGCGCGGCCGCCACCTTGCGGTCGAGGGCATGCGCGCCGGTCGGCACCGCGCGCAGCCGATCCCACGGCACGGCGCTGTCGCCGGGTGTCGCCCAGTGCCACATCCAGATCGGGTACTCCAGGAACACCGCACCGCAGCGCTGCGCCGCGACCGCCGCCGCGCGACCGGCCGCCTCGTGATCGGGATGGCCGTCGCCGCGCCACGTCGCCGCGATCCACGGTGTGCCCGGCCGATCGGCAAGTATTTCGGTGAGGCGGTCCGCGAGCCGTTCCTCGTGGGCGCACAAGTCCCCGTCCGGCATCGCCAGACAGATGGGCGCAGGAACTCCGAGAGTCCGCATCGCATCGTGCAATTCCGCGCGGCGCACGCTTTCCAGATGCCGCCGGTCGAGACCGGGATGCGAGGCACCGCCATCACTTGCCGCCACCACCTGAACGCGGACACCACGTTCGAACCAATGTCGCCATAGCGGCACCGAATCCGAATGTCTCGTCGTCGGGATGCGCGGCCACGACGACGATTTCGCTGCAGCCCGTCATGTCCAGTACCGGCGCGTGTGCCAGCGCATCGAGCCAGTCCTGCGTCGGTGTTCCAGCCACGGTCAGGGGCCGGGCGGCGAATCGCGCACCGTTACCCAGCTGTGCGAGCGTCATCGCGCAGCTCCCGCCAGCAGTCCCAGCCGCTCGAGATCCCGCTCGGCGTGGCTCTGTCGCACGTACATCGTCAGATCGGCGACCCGCTTCGCATGCTGGGCGTCCTGACACAGCGGTGCCGGGCCCAGAGCGCGGCCGGTCCGGGTGATGGTTTCGTCGACAGCGGTTTCGACCACCGCGCGGGTGCGTCGCGCGATCAACTCGGCCATGCCCTTGCGGTTCAACGGATCGTCGTCGACCGCAGTCGCCGCCCACAGGAGCATCGCCTCGCCCGCGGCCAGTGCGGCGTCGACCGCTCCCAGATGTGCCCGCGTATGCGGGTCCGCGGAGGCCTCGGCGGCACGGGCATACAGCGGTTCGGCCACGGCCCGCGCTCCGCCCAGCCAGCACGCCGCGACGCCGATCGCCCCGTGCCAGAACCCGGGCCGCGAGAGGTACTCACCCGGTCGGCCGACGGGTATGGCGGGAGCACCGCTGAATTGCACCGAGCGAGTGTCCGATTCGGCCATCCCCGCATTGCGCCACCCGCTCGGCAGCGGTTGCACTCCGGCATGTCCCAGGTCGACGGCGAACAGTGCGCGCTCGCCGGAGTCCAGTTGCGCCGTCACGAGCGCATGCGTGCAGATACCCGCGCCCGAGCACCACACCTTGGTACCGTCCAGCGTCGTCGTCTCCCCGTCACCCTGTGCGTTGAGCACCGCATCGTGCGACTCGGCCGCCCAAACACCCCACAGTCGACCAGGTTTCGATTCGGATGCATCGAGTTCGGCCATGATCGCGACCGCGTCGGTGTGCGCTTCGGCCAGACGCGCCGCGACGATGTCGACCTTGGCGAGCGCGGCCAGGAGGCGCCAACGTCGCGCCGTGTCCCCGCCGCCGGGAAGCGGAAGGTCGAATGCGCCGGTGTCAAGCCATCGGCCGATCAATCCGGCTGTCATGTCTTTACGACCTTGCGGCTGCGCGGTGATCGAGCCAGTCCGCGAAGATGGCCGGCGAATCCGCGGGGTGCGCGCCCCTCTTCGCGAGCCGAGGTCGCCACCGAAAGCTTGGCGTCGCGATGGATGCTCATGTGCGCAGACTCGAATCGCTGCGACGAGGTCGACGTCCTCACCAGTGGCCAGCGGGCGGAAGCCCCCGACAGCCCAGTAGGCGTCTGCCCGAAAACCCATGTTGGCGCCGTGAACGTGATCGTGTCCGGGTCCGGTCGATGTGTAGGCGGCCGTGTATCGGCGGGCAACTTCGACCGGTAACCGCCACAGCGGTATCCGCACCGTGCCGAGGACCATGTCGGCGTCGGCCTTCACCATCCGCGACAACCACCGGCTACCGACGACGGTGTCGGCGTCGGTGGTGGCGAACCAGGTTCGCGCAGGGTCGATGCCGGTGCAGGCCGACCGCGCGTAATCGAAACCGGCGGCGCGGGCGGCGCCGACATTGCCCGCATCGGTCGAGATGAAGTGCACATTCGGGCCGAACCGCTCGGCGAGGCGCGCGCTGCCGTCGTCGCAGGCATCGAGGACCACGACGATCAGGACCGGCACCGGCGTGTGCATCGACGCGGCCAGCAAAGCGGACAGGCAGCGGGGCAAATGCTCGATCTCGTTGTGTGCAGGTACCACGACGACGGCCTGCTCGAGCTGCATGCATGCCTGTTAATTAGCCGGTTTCGTCATCGTTCACACCTGGCAGCATGGGGCGGGTGAACGTTCAAGCCGTCCTGTTCGACTACTCCGGCACACTTTTCCGTCTGGAAGAGGACGACAGCTGGTTCCACGGCATCGAGGTCGACGAACGCCAGATCGAGGGCCACGTGCAGGCCGAGCTGATGCGCAGGATGACCGCGCCGACCGGGATCTTTAGGAAATGACCGCTCGATCCGATGCCGCCGCCGAAGCGGCTCGGGCGGCGCACCACGCCTGGGTCAATCGCGATCTTGAGCCGCACCTGCACCGGGAGGCCTACCTGCACGTCCTGCGCGAGTCGGGGGTGGCCGAGCACCACGCCGAAACGCTGTACCGCCTGATGACCGACCCGCTGAACTGGACGCCGTACCCCGACACCGCCGGCGTCCTGGAGGGCCTGCACCGGCAGGGCATCAAGACCGCGGTGGTGTCCAACATCGCGTTCGACGTGCGGCCCGCGTTCGAATCGATCGGCGCGGCCGGATTCGTCGACGAATTCGTGCTGTCCTTCGAGGTGGGCGCGATCAAGCCCGACCCGGCGATCTTCGAGACCGCGTTGAGCCGGCTCGGGGTGGAGGCCGCGCACGCGGTCATGGTCGGCGACAGTGACGAGGCCGACGGCGGCGCCCGAGCCCTCGGCTGCGGATTCGTCCTGGTCGATCCGCTGCCGACGACGCAACGTCGCGACGGTCTGCGCGATGGGCTTGCCGACTACGGTGTGCACCTATGACGGGCCCGGAACCCATCCGTATGCCGTGGTGGCTCAAACACGCGAACAAGGTCTTCGTGGTGCTACTGCGGCTCGGCGTGCCGGTGTCACGGCATGAGTCGCCGGTGGTGCTGACGGTGCCGGGCCGCAAGACGGGCAAGCTGCGCTCGACGCCCGTCACACCGATGCACATCGATGGGAAACGCTATGTCGTCAACGGCTATCCGGGTGCCGAGTGGGTCCACAACGTCCGCGCCGCCGGGCGTGTGACGTTCACACAGGGCAGGCGCTCCGAACCGGTCCGGATGGTCGAGCTGAGCGCCGAGGAGGCCCGTCCCGTCTTGCGGGAGTTCCCCGTTCAGGTGTCGACCGGTGTCGACATCATGAAGCGCGCCGGTGTCCTGAAGACGGGTACGCCCGATGAGTTGGAGGGGCTGGCCGGTCGCCTGCCGGTGTTTCGCATCGACGCGGTCGCGTAGCGTTCCAGCCATGTCCGACAGCGCGCGTATTCGGCCGCCGTGGTGGCTGAAGTACGTCAACAAAGTCATGATCGGTATCCAGAAGCTCGGCGTTCCGATGGGCGAAAAGGGCCCGGTGATCCTCGTCGTGCCGGGGCGCAAGAGCGGCAAGCTGCGTTCGACACCGATCACCCCGATGGTCGTCGAGGGCAAGCGGTACGTGCTCGGTGGATTGCCCGGCAGCGACTGGGCGGCCAATCTGCGGTCGGCGGGCACGGCCGAACTCAAGCGGGGCAAGAACACCGAACGTGTCAGTGTCGTGGAGTTGCCGCCCGATGAGGCCAGGCCGCTGCTGCGACTGTTTCCTGCCGAGGTGCCGACGGGCGTGGGCTTCCTGAAGAAGGCGGGGCTTGTGACCGGTCCCAACCCCGACGAGTACGAGGCACTGGCGGGTCGTTGCCCCGTCTTCCGATTCGATGCGGTAAGCGCATGAGCCCCAACGACTCTCTACGCGCAAGCGGCTCATCGGCTGACCCTTTTGACCCTTCACTGTGGCGACCGGTCGACGGTTTCGACCTGACCGACATCACGTATCACCGTCACGTCGTCGACGGGAAGCCGCAGCCGACGGTGCGGGTGGCGTTCGACCGCCCCGAGGTGCGCAACGCGTTCCGCCCGCACAGCGTCGACGAGCTCTACCGCGTGCTCGACCATGCCCGGATGTGGCCCGAGATCGGCGTCATCCTGCTCACCGGCAACGGGCCGAGCCCCAGGGACGGCGGCTGGGCGTTCTGTTCGGGTGGCGACCAGCGCATCCGCGGCCGCAGCGGCTACCAGTACGCATCTGGCGATACCGCCGAGTCGGTCGATCCCGCGCGCGCCGGACGGCTGCACATCCTCGAAGTGCAACGGCTGATCCGGTTCATGCCGAAGGTCGTCATCTGTCTGGTCAACGGCTGGGCGGCCGGCGGCGGCCACAGCCTGCACGTGATATGCGATCTGACCCTGGCCAGCCGCGAGCACGCCCGCTTCAAGCAGACCGATGCCGACGTCGGCAGCTTCGACGGCGGCTACGGAAGCGCATACCTCGCCAAGCAGGTGGGCCAGAAGTTCGCCCGCGAGATCTTCTTCCTCGGCAGGCCGTACAGCGCCGAACAGATGCACGCGATGGGCGCGGTCAACGAAGTGGTCGACCACGCCGCGCTGGAAACCGTCGGCCTGGAATGGGCGACGGCCATCAACGGCAAGTCGCCGCAGGCGATCCGCATGCTCAAGTACGCCTTCAACCTGACCGACGACGGGCTGATGGGCCAGCAGCTGTTCGCCGGTGAGGCAACGCGACTGGCGTACATGACCGATGAGGCCGTCGAGGGCCGCGACGCGTTCCTGGAGAAACGCGACCCGGACTGGAGCCAATTCCCCCGCTACTTCTAGTGGTTGAGTGCGACTTCGGCGTGCGCAGTCACGCTGAGCGTGACCTGCCACGCCGAAAACGCCGAGGTTTGGCCACCTAGACTCGCCGACTGTGAGTAAGAATCCGCTGCGCCGGCTCGCCGACCAGGTCGTGTTGGCGAGCATGAGACCGCCGCTCGTCCCGCAACTGCTGCGCCGCCCCGACCGCGACGACATCGACCTCGAGGGAAGCGGATCCTGCTGACCGGGGCATCGTCGGGCATCGGCGAGGCCGCCGCCGAGAAATTCGCCCGGCGCGGTGCCACCGTGGTGGTCGCCGCGCGCCGCCAGGAACTTCTCGATGACCTTGTCGGCCGGATCACCGCGGACGGCGGATCCGCTCAGGCCCACGCCTGCGACCTGTCCGATCTGGACGCCGTCGACGACCTGGTCGCCACGCTCGAGCGCGACCTCGGCGGCATCGACATCCTGATCAACAACGCGGCACGCTCGATCCGCAGGCCACTTGCCGAGTCCCTCGAGCGCTGGCACGACGTCGAACGCACCATGGCACTGAACTACTACTCGCCGATGCGGCTGATCCGGGGACTCGCGCCGGGTATGCGTGAGCGCGGCGACGGCCACATCATCAACGTGTCGACGTGGGGCGTGCTCACCGAGTCGACCCCATTGTTTTCGGTCTACAACGCGTCGAAGGCCGCACTCACTTCGGTCAGCCGGATCATCGAAACCGAATGGGGCTCCGGCGGGGTGCACTCGACGACGCTCTTCTACCCGCTTGTCATCACCCCGATGATCGCGCCGACGCGAGCCTACGACGGCCTGCCCGGGTTGAGCGCCGACGAGGCCGCCGATTGGATGATCACCGCCGCCCGTGTGCGGCCGATACGTATCGCACCGCGGATCGCCGTCACCGCCCAGGCCGTGAACACCCTCCTTCCCGAGGCCGTCAACGCGATGATGAGACGACAACGGCTGCAGCCGAACACCTGACCATGCCCACTCCCGAGATCGCGAGCATCGCCGACATCGTGCGCGTCCACGCACGGCTTCGGCCGGACGCCGTCGCGCTCATCGTCGGCGATCGGACCATCAGCTTCTCCGAGCTCGACGCGCGGTCCAGCCAAGCCGCCCAGGCGTTCCGCGCAGCCGGTGTCGGCTTCGGCGATCGCGTCGCCTACGTCGAGAAGAACGGCGCGGAATTCTTCGAGGTCATCTGCGGCCTCGCCAAACTGGGCGCCGTTGGCGTGCCGGTGAATTGGCGCCTCGCACCGCCGGAGATGCTGCACGTCATCGACGATGCGCAGGCCCGAGTCGTGGTCGTGGGATCCGAGTTCTTCGGCCATCTCGAGGCCGTCGAGGATCGGCTGACGACGGCGAGCACCATCGTGGCGATCGGAGCGCACGACCGCTGGCAAGAGTTCGAGGACTGGCTGACCGGCCACCCTGACGACGACCCCGGTGTCACAACGGGTCCCGACGACCTTGCCTTCCTGATGTACACCTCGGGCACGACCGGACTGCCCAAGGGCGTCATGCTGACCAACGGCAATTACCTCTGCAAAGCCACCGGAATCGCACACCAGTGGCGGTTCACCACCGACAGCGTCAGCCTGGCGGTGATGCCGATGTTCCACATGGCCGGTTCGGGATGGGTGCTGGTCGGGCTCTACGAAGGCGCCACCACCGTCGTGCTTCGCGATGTCGATCCTCCTGCGATTCTGGATTCCATTGTCCGGCACCGGATCACCAACCTGCTGCTCGTGCCGGCAGTGATCCAGATGATGCTGGGCGCACCGGGAGTCGAGAACGCGGACTTCTCCAGCGTGCGCGCCATCGTCTACGGCGCCTCACCCATCACCGACGACGTGCTGGTTCGAGGGCTGGAACGCTTCAAATGTGAGTTCCTTCAGGTGTACGGGTTGACCGAAACCACCGGCTCGGTAACGCAACTCGACGAGCACGACCCCGTCGGGCGCCCGGAACTGCTGCGGTCCTGCGGAAAACCCTATCCGTGGGTGGAACTGCGCATCGTCGACGACGGCGGCCGCGAAGTACCAGTCGGCACGGTCGGGGAGGTGTGGACGCGGTCGGCGCAGAACATGCTCGGCTACTGGAACAACCCCGACGCCACGGCCGCGACGGTCACCGACGACGGCTGGCTGAAGACCGGCGATGCCGGCTACGTCGACAGCGACGGCTACATCTACCTCCACGACCGCAAGAAGGACATGATCGTCTCCGGCGGAGAGAACGTGTACCCCATCGAGATCGAGAACGTCCTCATGACGCATCCCACCGTCGACGATGTCGCCATCATCGGGGTGCCCGACGACAAGTGGGGCGAGGCGGTGAAGGCGATCGTCGTGCCGGCCGCGGGGACCGCGCCGACCGAAGCCGAACTCATCGCGTATGCGCGCGAACGCCTCGCCGGTTTCAAGCTGCCCAAGTCCGTCGACTTCGCCTCTGTGCTCCCCCGCAACCCGAGCGGCAAGCTCCTCAAGCGCGTGCTTCGGGAGCCGCACTGGCAGGGCGTCGATCGCCGGATCGGCTGAACGCGCGTGATAGACACATTCGTATGGAGATCCTGGCCAGCCGCATGCTCATCCGGCCGGCGGACTATCAACGCTCGCTGACGTTCTACCGCGACGAGATCGGACTGGCGATCGCCCGGGATTACGGCGCGGGCACGGTGTTCTACGCCGGCCAGTCACTGATCGAACTCGCCGGCCACGGCACGCCCTCGGCGGGCGGAACGATGTGGCTTCAGGTCCGCGATGTGTATGCCACCGAGAAGGAACTGACCGGCAGGGGCGTGCCCATCACGCGAGAGGCGCGCCAGGAGCCGTGGGGTCTGCACGAATTGCACGTCACCGATCCCGACGGCGTACTACTGATCTTCGTGCAGGTGCCAGAGAGCCATCCGCTCCGGCGCGACGACCGCCAGTAGCCTCAGCGGGCGTTCGCCAGCGGCCAGCCCACCGAGGCCAGCCGCGCGGCGACCTGATGGATCTCCTCGGGATTGGGCTCCTTGTCGATCACGGCCTGCACCGCGGTGCGGATCTCGGCCTCAGTCACCGTGTCGGAATCAGACTTCTTCAGGATCCATTGGGCGGCCTTGATGACCTCTTCCTCAGACAGCGACCGCTTCAGCAGGGCGAGCAACGCGAAGTAGTCCTTCGGGGGCACACCCTCCGGATAGCCCTGGTGCAGCCACGTCAGTACGGAGTCCAAAACGCTCTGATTCTCGGTCATGTGTCGTCAGCTCATTTCTTCGGCATGAAGGGGAAGAGGTCGATACCGGTGTGGTGGATGATCGTCCCTCGCGTGATCCAGAGGACGGCGGTCAGGATCACCCAGCCGACGAACAGGAACAGCGCAATACCCGCGTACTTCACCACCGGGTTGGGGGCAACGGTGGTTCCGTCGGCGTGTGTACCCCCGGCCCCGTTGGAGTAGGCGACAAGGCCGGCTGCGAACACCGCGGGCAAGCCCGCGCCGAGGAGCAGTCCGATAACGAGCACCTTGAGGATGCTTTCGAAAAAGGCCATCAACGTTTCCTTTACTTGTCGGCGCGTGGCTAGACGGACGCCGTGGGCTTGGAATCCTTGACGGCTTCACGCATGTCCGCCGGCACGACGGAGTTCGTGGAGCTGTCCCAATCCGCGTTGACGTTGCTGCTGTCCACCTTCTGCTGCTGGGCGCGCCACCACATGTAGAAGGACAGGCCCACCAGGATGAGGAAAATCAGGCCGTCGCCGGCCAGCGCCGAGTTGGTCAGGACTTGACTGCAGCCGACAGCCAGTACGACAGTGCCCCAACGAGACCGGCGGCGGGCAGGGTGATCAGCCACGCGACGGCCATCCGGCCTGCGACGGCCCAGCGGACCTGCGCGCCGGGCTTGCCGACGCCGCTGCCGAGGATCGATCCGGTGGCGACGTGGGTGGTCGACAGCGCCATGCCCGCGGCGCTGGAGCTCAAAATGATTGCGGCCGAGGATGCTTCGGCGGCGAAGCCCTGAGGCGACTCGATCTCGACGAGCCCCTTGCCCAGCGTGCGGATGACGCGCCAGCCGCCGAGGTAGGTGCCGAGGCCGATGGCGATCGCGCAGCTGAAGATGATCCAGAACGGCAGGCCGTTCTCCTTCACGTCGCCGGTCAGGTGACCGGTGGTGATGAGCGCGAGCGCGATGACGCCCATCGTCTTCTGCGCGTCGTTGGTTCCGTGTGACAACGCCACCAGCGAGGCGGTCGCGATCTGGCCCCAGCGGAAGCCTTCTCGACGTCGGCTCTCGAGGACGTTGCGCGTGAGCCGGTACACCAACCACGTGCCACATGCGGCGACCAGGCACGCGATGACCGGTGCGGCGACCGCCGGGATCAGCACCTTTCCGGTGACGCCGGACCAGTTGACGCCCGCCATGCCGAGCGCGGCGAGACCCGCACCGATCAGACCGCCGAACAGCGCGTGCGACGAGCTGGACGGGATGCCGAACAGCCAGGTGAGCAGGTTCCAGAGGATGCCGCCGATGAGGCCGGCGAAAATGATCGTCAGACCGGTCGACGCATCGATACCAGGAATCAGCGCGCCGGTCTTACCGTCCTGCACCTTCAGCACCGAGGTGGTGACGGTGACCGCGACCTCGACGGACAGGAAGGCTCCGACGAGGTTGAGGACACCGGCCAGCAGCACGGCGGTCTTGGGCTTCAGGGCGCCGGTGGCGATCGACGTCGCCATCGCGTTGCCGGTGTCATGGAACCCGTTGGTGAAGTCGAATGCCAGTGCCGTCACGATCAACAGCACCAGGATGATCATCTCTGTGCTCACGGCGCTAATTCTGAGGCTCGATGGCACCATTCGCCTAACTAACGCCACCCTTCAAAAGGCGTGTCGAGCAGGCACTTCATCTGACCAGGCAAGGTGTTCATCTTCTGTTCATCCGGCGGGCGGAAGACGTTTGCCAGCCGCGTCGATCGCACGGCGTCCGGGGCAGGATTAGCATCGAACTCTCGTAAGCCATCGACCACACACGCGACGCTCGGAGGCAACCGTGACCTTTCTGGCCAAGATCGTCGCGTGGATCACCTCGGGGTATCCCGAGGGTGTTCCGGGCCCCGACCGGGTGCCGCTGTTCGCGCTCCTGAAGCCGCGCCTCACCGACGACGAGGTCAAGTCGGTCGTCATGGCGTTGAAGGATCTCGGCGAGTTCGACGACACCGACATCGGCGTGCTGATCACCCAGATGACCGACGAACTACCGGCTCCAGTGGACGTCGAGCGGGTGCGACAACGGCTGGCCGCCAAGGGCTGGCCACTCGACGATCCGCGTGACGCCGAGGAGACCGAATAGCCGTCCTGCGCGCCGTCGCCGTCCCCTCCGGTGCTACGGCGCTGTCGGTGCTGCCGATCGTGGAGGATGTGCTCGCCGGGCGTGCAACGGTGCTGCCCGTGCCAGCGGGCGACGAACGCGAAACCTCCCTGATCACCACATCATTGCGTGCAGGCTCCGAAATCGACGACGACGTGGCGGTCGTGTTGTCGACGTCGGGTACGACAGGGACACCGAAGGGTGCACTGCTGACAGTGTCGGCGTTGACGGCAAGCGCGTCGGCGACGCACAACCGTCTCGGTGGTGCCGGGCAGTGGCTGCTCGCCCTGCCCGCCCATCATGTGGCCGGCTTCCAGGTGCTGGTCCGTAGCGTGGTCGCGGGGACTACTCCGGTGACGATCTCGCCGGGTTTCTCAGCGGCGGAGCTGGTTTCGGCTGTCGATTCGTTGGACTCCGGGCGTCGGTACATCTCCTTGGTGGCCGCGCAGCTCGACAAGTCCCTTGGCGATCCGGCCGCCTCTGCCGCATTGGCGTCGATGGATGCCGTGTTGATCGGCGGTGGACCGATGCCCGCAGGAGTCGCCGACAGAGCCTCGGCCGCAGGCATTCCCGTGGTCCGGACGTACGGGATGAGCGAGACCGCGGGTGGCTGCGTGTATGACGGCCGGCCGCTGGATCCAGTGCTGGTGCGTATCGACGACGGCCGGGTGGTGCTCGGCGGGCCAACGCTGGCCAAGGGGTACCGCAATCGCGTCGACCCCGATCCGTTCGTCGAGAACGGCTGGTTTCGCACCGATGATGTTGGCACCGTAGATGACTCAGGGGTGCTGACGATTTTGGGACGGATGGACGACGCGATCAGCACGGGCGGTCTGACGGTGTTGCCTCAATTGGTGGAGGCAGCGGTGGCGTCGCACGGCGGGGTGTCCGAATGTGTGGTGTTCGGCGTCGACGACGAACGGCTGGGTCAGCGGGTCGTGGCGGCGGTCGTGGTGACAGCGGGACATGCGGCCCCGAAGCTGGCCGAGTTACGCGCCCACGTCGCAACGACTCTGGATGTCACCGCGGCGCCGCGAGAGATTCACATCGTCGACGAGATTCCACGCCGCGGCATCGGCAAGGTGGACCGGCGCGCACTGGCTGCCCGCTTCGGCGGCTAGTTCGCCTTTCGCGTACCCCTTCAGGAAGCACTTCCCCGTGCAGTCGGCAGTGGTCCTGGAACCTGGCTGTGTTAGGTCACCGCTCATTGTTCGGGAGTGCCTGTCTGGCATAGGCGCGTACGTGGGCGACGGCGCCTACACCCTGACGGTCACCGGACCGACGTTCCAGATGTCGTCGCAGTACTCAACGATGGAGCGATCGGATGAGAACTTTCCGCTTCGCGCGCTGTTGAGGATCGACATCCGCGTCCATGCGGGGATGTCCTGCCACGCGGCGCCCACCCGCTCCTGCGCTTCGACGTAGGACGCAAAGTCGGCGAGGACCAGGAACGGGTCGTCGTGGCGCAGATTGTCGACGAGGGGGCGGAACACCTCGGCGTCGCCTCGCGAGAATCTGCCGCCCGCGATCAGGTCGAGTACAGCGGCCAACTCAGGATTGGCGTCGATGTAGTCCACCGGACGGTAGCCGTCGCGCTTGACGCGCTCGACCTCGTCGACGTCGAGGCCGAACAGGAAGAAATTCTCGGCGCCCGCCTCCTCGCGCATCTCGACATTCGCGCCGTCGAGGGTGCCTATGGTCAAGGCGCCGTTCATCATGAACTTCATGTTGCCGGTGCCCGACGCCTCTTTCCCTGCCGTCGAGATCTGTTCGGATAGATCGGCCGCCGGGTAGATCAGCTCGGCATTCTTCACGCTGAAGTTCGGGACGAACGCGACCCTGATGAACCGGTTGACATCGGGATCGCTATTGACAGTCTCGCCAACTGCGTTGATCAGCTTGATGATTCGCTTGGCCATGAAGTAGCCAGGTGCAGCCTTGCCGCCGAACACGAAGGCCCGCGAGCCGATCTCGAGTCCGGGATTCTGCTTCAACCGGAGGTAGAGCGCGACGATGTGCAACACATTGAGGTGCTGCCGCTTGTATTCGTGGATGCGCTTGACCTGGATGTCGAACAACCAGCTGGGATCGAGCTCGACGCCCGTCGTCGATGACAGGAAATCGGCCAGGCGCGACTTGTTGGCCCGTTTGACCTCGCGCCACTTGCGCTGGAACGTCGCGTCGTCCGCGTACGCCTCCAGCCCCCGCAACCTGTCGAGGTCGTTCAGCCACCCCTCCCCGATCGTGTCGTCGAGAAGCGCCCGCAGTCCGGGGTTGGCCACCGCCAGGAAACGCCTCGGCGTGACGCCATTCGTCTTGTTGGAGAAGCGCTCTGGCCATAGCTCGTAAAAGTCTTTGAGCACACTGTCTTTGAGTAGCTCGGAGTGCAGTGCGGCGACGCCGTTGATCGCGTGGCTGCCCACGGTGGCTAGGTGCGCCATCCGCACGCTCTTGCCGCCGTCCTCACCGATCAGCGACATGCGCCGCAGCCGGTCGTCGTCGCCGGGGAACTTCGTACGCACCTCGTCGAGGAAGCGGCGGTTGATCTCGTAGATGATCTCCAGGTGACGCGGCAACGACTCGGAGAAAATCGCCAGCGGCCACGTTTCCAGCGCTTCGGGCAGCAGCGTGTGGTTGGTGTACCCGAAGGTCGCGACGGTGATATCCCAGGCCTCGTCCCAGCTCAGCCGGCGCTCGTCGACCAGCAGCCTCATGAGCTCTGCGACGCCGATCGACGGGTGAGTGTCGTTGAGCTGCAGGGCGAATCGCTCCGGTAGGTCTTTGACCGACGCATCAGCCAGGTCGTCCATGATGTGCAGGACGTGTTGCAGGGAGCACGACACGAAGAAGTACTGCTGCAACAAACGCAGTCGCTTGCCGACGTCGGGCTCGTCGTTCGGATACAGCACCTTGGTCACGGTTTCGGAGGTGACCTCGTCCTCGACCGCCTTGTAGTAGTCGCCGGTGTTGAAAGCGTCCAGCGCAAACGTCTGCACCGCCCGCGCACTCCACAGCGTCAACACATTGCAGGTGTGCACGCCGTATCCCTGAATGGGTGTGTCGTAGGCGACGCCCTTGATGACACGGCCCGGTATCCAACGCACACGGTCGTCGCCGGCATCGTCGGTGTAGTGCTCGACGTAGCCGCCCCAATTCACGAGATAGTTCACGTCGGGTTTGGGAATCTCCCACGGGTTGCCGCTGTCGAGCCAGTTGTCGGTCTTCTCGACCTGCCAGCCGTCGTGGATCTCCTGATCGAAGATGCCGAACTCGTAGCGGA
The DNA here is from genome assembly GCA_963843135.1 of uncultured Actinomycetota bacterium. Taxonomy (GTDB): domain Bacteria; phylum Actinomycetota; class Actinomycetes; order Mycobacteriales; family Mycobacteriaceae; genus Mycobacterium. Next base: position 171,310 of record CAWJJA010000001.1, on the reverse strand, counting down.
TGCCGTATCCGATGGCCGGACGCTCGAGCGTGGCCAGCGAGTCGAGGTAGCAGGCCGCCAGCCGGCCGAGGCCGCCGTTGCCCAGGCCCGGTTCCTCCTCACAGGCCAGGACTTCCTCGAGAGTCGACACCCAGTCCTTCCAGCGCGGCGCGCGCCTCCTCCTCGATTCCGAGGTTCAGCAGGTTGCTGCCGAGCTGCGGGCCCATCAGGAATTCGGCGGAGAGGTAGCAGGTGACCTTGCGGCCGAGGTCGAGGGACGTCTGCGTCGAGACGACCCGGTTGTCCTGCATGCGGTCACGCACCGCCAGCGCCGTCGCCCGGTAGAAGTGCTCGGGTCTCAGAGCGGCCGCCGGCCGCCCGATCGAGTAGCGCAGATGGTCGATGATGCCCGCGCGCAACGCGTCGGCGGACAGGCCCTTTCGGCTGCGTTCACGCATTTCGGCGGGGGTGGGCGCGGGGGTTTCGACGTCGGTCACCGGCGCAGTGTCGCATTTAATGGCGTCGCAGAAATGAACTTCAGGCGAGCATGATGTAGCCATGCACCAGGAAGTCACCACCGTCGACGAGCTCCGCGCGATCGTCGGCGAGCCCCAGGAGGCCGTCGCCAAGAAGGTGAAGGACCGGCTGTCCCCTGTCCAGCGGGACTGGCTGGCCCACTCGCCACTCTGCTTCGTCGCGACCACCGACGCGCAGGGCCGTGTCGACGTGTCGCCGAAGGGCGATCCGCCTGGCTTCGTCCGCGTCATCGACGACACCACCATCGCGATTCCGGAACGGCCGGGAAACAAACGCGTCGACGGCTACCTCAACGTGTTGCAGCGCCCGCAGGTCGGCACCCTGTTTCTGATTCCCGGCCGGGGCGACACGCTGCGGATCAACGGGTCGGCCCGGATTCTGGCCGACGCACGAGTATTTCGACGACATGGTGGTGCAGGGCAAGCGGCCCGATCCTGGCGCTGGAGATCGACGTCGAGGAAGTGTTCTTCCACTGCGCCAAGGCTTTCATGCGCTCGGATACCTGGGATCCGTCGACCTGGAATCCGACAGCCATACCGAGCGTCGCGCAGCTCGCCAAAGCCATCCGGACCGACTGGACTCAGGCTCAAATCGAGGAGTACTACAGCGAGGACAACTACCGCAAGCAGCTGTACTGAACTACGCCGGCGATTCCTAGAACTGGTTGATGCCGCCGTCGACAGGGATGTCGGCGCCGGTGGTGAAGCTGCTCAGATCGGATGCCAGGAACAGCACCGCGTTGGCCACTTCCTCCGACGTTCCATAGCGCGCCATCGGCACACTGCTGATCTGGTACTCCTCGAACTTGGCGGCTGCGTCGGCCCCGGGAAACAGCATCTGGGCCAGGTTTTCGATCCCCGGTGTCTCGGTCGCGCCGGGGCTGACGACGTTGACGCGAATCCTGCGCTCGCGCAACTCACTTGCCCATGTGCGCGCGAGCGACCGCAGTGCGGCCTTGATCGCTGCGTACACGCCGATGCCGTTCGACGCCTTCGCGTTCGTGTTCGACGAGTTGAGGATGACCGAGCCGCCGTCGTTCAGCAGCGGCAGCGCCTTCTGCACGGTGAACACCACGCCCTTGAAGTCGACGTCGAGTTGGTGGTCGAGGTGCTCCTCGGTGATCTGTCCCAGCGGCGCCACGTCGATGACCGCGGCGTTGGCGAACACCACGTCGATGCGGCGCCCGCTGTCGGCGACCGCCGAGTAGAGCCGGTCGAGATCTTCTGAATTGCTGACGTCGCCCTGGACGCCGGTGACGGTGTCACCGAGTTCCTTGACGGCCACGTCGAGCTCGGCCTGCCTGCGCCCTGTGATGAAGACGTACGCGCCTTCCTCCACGAATCGCTTCGCGGTAGCAAACCCGATGCCGGTCGAACCGCCGGTGATGACTGCTGTCTTGCCCTCGAGGAGTGCCATCGTCGTGCCTTTCGATAGTTATGGACCATTCGGTCAATAACTGGTACGCACGGGACGCCGCTTCTATTCCGTTGCCGGGTCAACCGGCGGGAATGAGGTCGATCATCGCCTCGGCGCAGTCTTGAGCTGGGCCGGCTTCACGCCGCCTTCGTGCAGCGCTTCCACGCCGCGCATGAACGACAGCACGGTGCCTGCGAGCGCCTGCGGGTCGACCCTGGAAGCGATGTCGCCGTCTCGCTGCGCTTCGGCGATGGTGTCGGCAAGCTGCGGCGCGCCATATCGAGTACGCGCGCTCGACCTTGTCCTCGACGTCGTCGTCGGTGGAACCCAGTTCCGCGGCCGTTCTGGCGATCATGCAGCCACGCCTGGTCTTGTCGGCGGCGGCGGCGTTCGCCTGCCAGCGGATGTGGCGGACGAGCCGGTCGTAGGCGCGGTATCCGCCGTCGTGCAGCTGTGTTCGGACGGTGTCGAGCGAGAAGGTGATGTAGTCGTCGAGTGCCCGCATGAACAGCCCGTGCTTGTCGCCGAACGCTGCGTAGAGGCTGCCTTTACCCAGGCCGGTGGCCGCAGTCAGATCGTCGACCGACGTCGCGCCGTAGCCGCGCGTCCAGAACTCCTCGCGGGCAGCCGCGATCACGTCGGCTTCGTCGAACTTGCGAGGGCGGGGCACGGCTCAAATAATACTCGCGTTATGGACCGTACATTCCAAATGAAATCAGTGCCGCGAACGTGCGCAAACTCGGGATTTTGATCGGTGTGTCGGCTGCAAACACGCACACTCGCGGGAATGTAAAGGGCCTGGGCTAGGGCTTGATGGCGGCGCGCAGATTGCCCGCCGGAGCGGGGATGAGAACCGATGCGATGGCATCGAGACCGACGGGGTCGGCGACCATCGTCCGCCACGGATACGCCTCGAGCGTGCGCTCGAGGAACTTCACCGCGCGCGTGAGGTGGCGCGGTTCGTAATTGCGCACGCCGGTGATCGTGAGCCATTGCCGCACCATCGTTTCCGGGCTGATCTCGATCCGCCTGCCCGGCATCACCGGACCCGCAAGCACCAGAACTCCTCCGGTACTCAAGCGCGCGAACGCCGAGTCGATCTCCTCCGAGGAGCCGGAGAAGTCGATGGCCGAGTCCACCGACCCGCCGCCGTCGGGCGTGCCGCCGAATCTGCCGGCCATCTCCAGGCGCTGCGGATCGGCGTCACAGACCCGCACCCGCGCGCCCGCTTCGGCGAGTGCCGCGGCGGCGGTCAGCCCGAGCATGCCCGCCCCGATGACCAGGACGCGGCGCCCGGCGACGTTACCAACGGCTTCAAGTGTCGCCATCACGGTCGCGGTCGCGCACGCCGCCGGCGCGGCCACCGCGTCAGGCATCGCGTCGGGCACCTTCGCCATCGCCGTACCCGGCGGCAGGACAACGTGTTCCGCGTAGGCACCGGACAACGGCCAGTCGCCGTCGAAACGTTCATGGCCCACTCTGCGCACAGACGAACACTTCGCGGTGAACCCGGACCGGCAGCGCGCGCACCTACCGCACGACACGGTGACCGACCACACCACGCGGTCCCCCACCGTGATCGACCTGGTACCGCCGGCGACGACGGTGCCGACGGCCTCGTGCCCCAGCACCGACGGACATGGCGCACGACGGCGACGTGTCACCGTGTGCAGATCGCTGCCGCACACTGTGGCCAACCGCACCCGGATGAGCGTCTCGCCATGGCCGAGTTCGGGCAGGTCGACGTTCTGCACGTCGACGCCGCTGCCCGTCCACACCGCGACACGCGTCACACCGATTGCCACACCCTGAGCTGTGGTGCAGACCACCGGGCACCGACCGGACAAACGGCGGATGAACAACTGCTGGCCAGTCGGTCTCAACCACTGCGTGGGTATGGTCGACAGCGTGACGGCGACGATGAGGGTGCACTAGCCATCGTGGCGGTCGGTAAACGGGAGGCGACGGCGGTTGCCGTCGGAGTCGCCGTTGTCGTCGCGGCATTCGTGGTGCCCCACCTCGATCTCGCCGTCACGCCCCTGATCAATGCGACCCCCGAGCGCTTCCGGGATTTCGCCGGCACCGCACCGATCTTCGGCTGGTGGAATGCCCATGTCGGATGGGGCACGGTTCCGGCCGTCGTGATCGGCGCCGCGGCGGTCCTGTGGGGGCAGGCGATCGCGCGGCGGCTGCCGTGGCGCTGGGTGCCCTGGGTGGCCTGGGCGACGGCAACCGCGTGGGCGTTCTCGCTCGCCATGGTCGACGGCTGGGAGCGGGGCTTCGCGGGCCGCCTCACCGCCCGGCACGAGTACCTGCGCCAGGTGCCTACCGTCACCGACATCCCGGAGGCGGTGCGCACCTTCGCAGGCAGAATCCTCGACTACCAACCGGATTCGTGGATCACGCACGTTTCCGGCCATCCGCCGGGCGCGCTGCTGACGTTCGTGTGGCTGGACCGCATCGGGTTGAGCGGCGGCGCGTGGGCCGCCCTGCTGTGTCTTCTGGTCGGTTCCAGCGCCGCGGCCGCCATCGTGGTGGCGGTGCGCGCCCTGGCCGACGAGGACACCGCACGGCTGGCGGCGCCGTTCGTCGCGGTCGCGCCTACGGCGATCTGGATCGCGGTATCCGCCGACGGCTACTTCGCCGGAGTGGCCGCATGGGGTATCGCATTGCTGGCGTTGGCCGTTCGACGCGCAGTGCGCTGGCCGATGCCGGCCGCGGTGGGCTCCGGACTTCTGCTGGGCTGGGGCATATTCCTGAACTACGGATTGGGGCTGATGGCGTTTCCCGCGGTGGCCGTGCTGCTCGCCGCGGTGGACTGGCGCGCGGCGTTGCGGGCGTTCGTCCCCGCGGCGCTGGCAGCGCTCGCTGTGGTTGCGGTGTTCGCCGCCGCAGGCTTCTGGTGGTTCGACGGCTACACGCTTGTGCAGGAACGCTATTGGCAGGGCATCGCCAACGACCGTCCGTTCCAGTACTGGGGGTGGGCCAACTTCGGCTCGGTGGTGTGCGCGATCGGACTCGGCAGCGTGGCAGGCATCGGCCGCGCCTTCGACCGGACCGCGATCCGGCTTAGGTCGGGTTTGCACCTGGTGGTGCTGGGCGCACTGGTCGCAATCGTCTTCGCGGACCTCTCCATGCTCAGCAAGGCCGAGACGGAGCGCATCTGGCTGCCGTTCACGATCTGGCTGACCGCAGCCGGTGCACTGCTACCGCCGCGCTCGGCGAGGTGGTGGCTGGCCGTCAACGTCGTCGGGGCGCTCCTGCTGAACCACCTGATCCTGACAAATTGGTAACGGAACGCCCCTAGCCGCACACCACACCGTCATGACACGCGACTCTGGAGCAATGGCCGACGGTGATCCGCCCGATCCGCCGCCCACCGACTCGGGCGGATACGGATTCCCCACGCCGCTGTGGCGTGGACTGGACCAGCACCCGCCGCCCGGACTGCGGCAGGCGACGCGCTGGCGTAGCCCGCTGCGAGGTCCGTGGCTGACGTCCGTCCTGGGGTCGGTGCTGTTGGTCGCCCTCCCGGTCGTGACGATCACCGGGCTGCTTTCCTACATCGCGTACGGACCGCAGTTCGGCCAGGCGATACCGGGCGGTGTCGGATGGCTCAAGCTGCCGACATTCGACTGGCCGACCGACCCGTCGTGGCTGTACAGGCTCAGTCAGGGTCTGCATGTCGGACTCGGGCTGATCCTGATCCCGATCGTGTTGGCCAAACTCTGGTCGGTGATCCCACGGCTGTTCGCGTGGCCTCCGTCGCGGTCGATCGCACAGGTGCTCGAGCGCGTCTCTCTGCTGATGCTCGTCGGAGGGATCCTGTTCGAGATCATCACCGGCGTCCTGAACATCCAGTACGACTACATTTTCGGTTTCAGCTTCTACACGGCCCACTACTACGGCGCCTGGGTCTTCATCGCAGGCTTCGTGGTCCACATCGCTGTCAAGATTCCCCGCATGTGGGCGGGGCTGCGGTCGATGTCAATGCGGAACGTGTTGCGCACCAACCGCGAAGACACCCGGGCGCAGGCCTACGAACCCGACGGACTGGTCGCTGCCGAGCCCGGGCCCGCGACGATCAGCCGCCGCGGTGCCCTCGCTCTGGTCGGTGGTGGCGCGGTGTTCATGGCGGTGATCACCGCGGGCCAGACCATCGGGGGGTTCACCCGCCAGGCAGCGTTGCTGCTGCCACGTGGACTGAGCCGCGGCAGTGGGCCGAACGACTTCGCCGTCAACCGGACCGCCGCCGCCGCCCGAATTACCCCCGAACTCACCGGCGAGCGGTGGCGCCTCACACTCACCGGCGGTCCCAGGCCGATAGTGCTCGACCGCGAAGCGCTGGCCGCGCTGACGCAGCACACCGCCCGGCTGCCGATCGCCTGCGTCGAGGGTTGGTCGACCACCGAGACGTGGACCGGGGTGCCGCTGCGGGACCTCGCCCGGCTGGCGGGTGTGCGCGAGCCGAAGTCCGCATTCGTGCGTTCGGTGGAACCGCGCGGCGGTTTCAACCGCGCCACCCTGCAGGCCAACCAGGTCATGCACCCGGATTCGCTTCTCGCACTGCGGGTCAACGACGCCGACCTGTCGCCGGATCACGGTTTCCCGGCTCGAATTATTGTTCCGGCACTGCCCGGCGTGCACAACACCAAATGGGTGGGCTCCATCGATTTCAGGGCCAAGTGACATGGTATACAACGGTTTTCGCCGGATCTACGGATCGCATCCGCTGCACCTGCTCACGCTGGTTGCGGGTTTCGCACTGCTCGGCTACGTGATCGCCACCGTCAAACCCGCGGCGCTGTGGAACCCGAACACATGGTGGCAGTCCATCGCGGTGTGGTTCGCCGCCGCGATCATCGCCCACGACCTCGTGTTGTTCCCGATCTACGCGGTGGCGGACCGATTGCTGCTCGCCACCGGCGCTGAGCGTCGGCCGACGGCGCGAGTGCCGATCATCAACTACATCCGGGTGCCTGCCCTGGGCGCGGGGCTGACATTTCTCGTTTTCCTGCCGGGCATCATCATGCAGGGCGCGCCGACCTTCGTCGCCGCCACCGGACTGACTCAGGACGTATTCCTGGGGAGGTGGCTGCTGCTCATCGCGGCGATGTTCGCCATCAGCGCGCTCTGCTACGGAATTCGGCTTGCGACCGTTGAACGCACCGCGCTCGGTGAAGGGAATGAGAGCCCTGACGAACCGACTGACTGAGGGACTCTGCCTACTCACGGTGGCGACACTGGTCGCCGCCTGTGGCGGGAACGAAGACCCGTCGCAGGTATCCACGGCGCCCCCCACTCCGGCCGCGCCTGCCGAGCCGGCGCCCGCCGGTGCTCCGACAGTGTCGCCCGCGGGCAAGGTCGTGCCCGTGCCCAGCGGCCCGGAGGGCATCGTCATCGCGACGTCGGGAGTAGCTGCCATCGCGGTTCGCGACCCGGCCGCGATCGTGCTCGTGGATGCCGCCACCGGCGCCGTGCGCAGGACCGTCCCTATCGACGGCGCGGCTCGGCATCTGAGCCTTGCGGCGCGCGACGGTCCGCTTCTGGTGCCGCTGGAGTCATCCGATGAGCTCGCCGAACTCAGCCTTTCAGACGGCAGCGTGGTGTCGACGACAGCCAACGTGGGCCGCCAGCCCCATGACGCGGTGCGCACCGCCGACGGCACGATCGTCGTCACCAACGAGCGCGGCGGCGGCGTCGTGTTCGTGCGCGAGGGAGCCGTTGTCGGGTCGCTTCCCGCGGGTCCACCGCAACCGGGCGGGGTCGCGGCGGTCGGACAATATGCCGCCGTGGCCGACGTGCAGGGCAACGGAGTGTGGGTATATGACGGGTCGACCCGCCGCGAGGCGGCACAGAAGCGGATTGGCACCAAGCTGACTCACGCGGTGGGACTGTCGGACGATCTCGCCGCCTTCGCGGACACCGACGGCGGCGCCGTTCTCATCGAGCGCATCGATCCCGAGATCACCGAAGTCGCAAGAATCGAGGCGCCCGGTAAGCCGTACGGACTCGCCTACGACGCACAACGGCGTCGCCTCTACGTCACGTTGACCGCCACCAACCAGATGCAGGTGGTTGACCTCGCCGACATCGCGACTCCGCGGATCATCGGTGTCGTCCCGACCGTGCAGCAACCCAATTCTGTCGCCGTGGATCCGCGTTCGGGGGCGGTACTGGTCACGGGAAGCACGCCGGACGGAACGCTGCAGATCATCACGCCCGACCTCCTCCCGAGCGGTGAGCCCGGCTAGCCGAGAGTCAGACTTGCCAGCACGCGCTGGCCGATCGGATGGATCGCCGTCAACGCGAGCCCGGCTTCCTCTGCGAGCTCGGCCGCGCAGTCGATGCCGACGGATGCCCAACGAAACCACGGCCCGATGGTTCGGGACGACTCCAGCCTGACCCATCCGGTACGGATACCCGTTGTCACCGGCTCGAATTCGGCGACGCAGTGGCCGCCGCGGCGCAACAGCTCCGCCGCGCGCCGTAGTACCCGCAGCGGGTCACCGCCCAGCCCGATGTTCCCGTCGGCGAGTAGCACCGTCTGCCACCGCCCGGTAGCGGGCAGGGTGTCGAACACATCGCGCCGCAGCACTGGCGCGCCGCTGCGCCGGGCCAGCCCGACAGCGGTGGCCGACTGATCGACTCCGAGGGCGGGCACGCCGCGGCGGATGAGCTCAGTCACCAATCGGCCTGGGCCACAACCCAGGTCGATGGTCGGGCCACTGCACAGCTCCACTACGGCACTGTCGAACTCGCCGTCGGCGTCACATCCGCCGAGCCACCGCCGCACCGGGAGGTTGCTCAACTCGCCGTCTTCCCGTCGGATCCAACAGCGTTCACCGTCGAGAGCACGGTCGTAGAGGTTCCCCAGCATCAGGCCCTCACCACCCGCACCGCGCGGGCGAAGCGACTGCCGGGAGCGCACACCTTTCGAACCGGCTCGATGTCATCGACGGTGTCGACGTCGGCCAGTTCGGCCATCAGGCCGACGTGCAATCCCTTCGCATACAACGCGGCCAGTGTCAGCGCCCCGGTGTCGGGCCGCGAGGTGGGCACCTCCCTGAGGCAGTCGGCCATCGACGCATCCGAAACGCCCAACACCCACCAGCCTCCGTCGGCGGCCAGTCCCAGCACCGCATCGGTGCCCGACAGTTCCTGTGTGCATTCGGTGAGCATGTCGGCAGACACCTGCGGTGTGTCCATACCGATCTGGACCACCGCTCGAATGCCGGCCGCGGCCGCCGCGTCGAGATGGGCGTTGGCCAGACGGTCGGCGAAATCGTCTCCGCGCTGCGGCAGCACCGTGAACGCTTCAAGTCGGCCGCGGATCTCTTCCGATGCGCAGGCGGCATCGAGGTCTCCCGTCATCGCCACCACCCGCGCCTGCACGGGTGCGGCGGCCACCGCATCGAGAGTGTCCAGCAGCGCGGCGGCGGCGATGTCGGCGGCCGACCGATCTCCGATCGAGGCGGCCAACCGCGTCTTGGCCAGTCCGGGCACGGGCGCCTTGGCGACCACGAGCGCGACCACCGGAATCACGAAATCACCCGCCAGAAGTCCAGGGCCGCGACCACACTCCCGCGCAGTGAACCGCTGACCTTGGATCGCCCGCCGGTCCTCGGACCGTAATCCACGTCGCGTTCAACAACGTGCCAGCGCGCGGCGGCCGCCCGCACCAGCAGTTCGAGCGGATACCCGGACCTGCGATCCTTCACACCGAGGCCGAGCAGGGCGTCTCGGTGCACCACCCGCATCGGCGCGATGTCATGGACCGGCAGGCCATGCTTGCGACGCAGGCGCCAGCACACCGCCGCGGTACCGGCACGCGCATGCCATGGCCAATTCAGTCCCTTGACGGCGCGGCGCCGTCCGATCGCCATGTCCGCGCCGCGTTCGAGGTCGTCGACCAATTCCGGCAGGTCGCGCGGGTCCAGCGAGCCGTCGGCGTCGATCACCGCCACGATCGGCGTCGTCGCCGCCATGATCCCGGCGTGCACCGCCGCGCCGTAGCCCGGCCGGGTCTCGGTGACGACTTCGGCACCGAGGCGACGCGCCACCTCAGCAGTGCCGTCAGTGCTGTTGTTGTCGACCACAAGGGCTCGATACCCGTGCGGGATGGCCGCCAGTACGCCCGGTAGTGACGCCGCCTCGTTGAGGCACGGCAGTACCACCGTGACCGGGCAGTCGGGCATGAGAGGAAGGCTAGCCACTCGCGCAAGCCCTCAACCGGGTGAATCGTGACGAATCGATGACGTCGACGCAGGTCGTCATGCGTACGAGGCTAATCTCGGAGTGTGACGCGGGTACTGATCGCCGACGACGACACCGTCGTGCGCGATGTCGTGCGCCGCTATCTGGAGCGCGACGGCCTCGACGTTTCCATCGCCCACGACGGAAACGAGGCGCTGCGACTGCTCGGCTCGCAGCGGATCGACGTCGCGGTACTCGACGTGATGATGCCCGGCCCGGACGGGCTGACGCTGTGCCGCACCCTGCGCCAGCGCGGCGACTACACGATTCCCGTGATTCTGCTGACCGCGCTCGGCGAGGAGGACGATCGGATCGCGGGACTGGAGGCCGGCGCCGACGACTATCTGACCAAGCCGTTCAGCCCACGTGAACTGGCGCTGCGGGTGCGGTCGGTGCTGCGCCGCACGCCTCCGCCGACCGGCCCGATGGCGCTCGACATCATCGTGGGCGATCTGACCGTGTCGACTGCGGCGCGGGCGGTGACCGTCGCCGGGACGCCGGTTTCGCTGACCAACCGCGAATTCGATCTGCTGGTTTTCTTCCTGACCCACTCCGACACCGTGTTCTCGCGCGAGGAACTGCTGAAGCAGGTGTGGCGCTGGGACTTCGGCGATCTGTCCACTGTGACGGTCCACGTCAAGCGGCTGAGGTCCAAGCTCGGGGACTCCCATCGGGTGCAGACGGTGTGGGGCCGCGGGTACCTGTGGAGCGGCAGTGCCGTCTGACTTGTGGGAGATCGCCTGGTGGACACTGGCGTGTTCGGTACCGGTGGTGCTCGCCGGAGCGATCATCATCCGGTTGGCGCGGTCGTGGTCGTTGACGGTGAGCATGGTGGCCCTGGTGCTCATCCCTGTGCTGGCCACGTTCACCGGCGTCATCGGCGCCAGCGGGTTCATGCTCACCGACACGTTCGAGCAGACCGCTGTCGTCCTGGTCATCGTCTCTGTGGTGACGATCCCCGCGGCGGTGATGCTGGCGCGCTACCAGGCCCGACGCACCGTATGGGAGCAGGAGATCCGCGACTCCGAGCGGGCAGCCGAACTATCTCGGCGGCGGCTGGTGGCCTTTGTGAGCCACGATCTGCGTACACCGCTGGCGGGGATCCGAGCGGTGTCCGAGGCGATCGCCGACGGCGTGGTACCCGACGCCGAAGTGGCTGTGCACGCCAAAACGATTGAGCAGGAATCGATTCGGCTCGCCGAGATGGTCGACGATCTGTTCGAGATGTCGAAGATCAACGCGGGCGCCGTGCAACCCGCGTTCGACAGGGTGGCGCTGGACGAAGTCGTCGACGACGTGGTGGCGGCGCACCGGATCGCCGCCGAACGCGCCGGTGTGCACCTGGTGGCCGAGTTGCCGTCGAGGCCGGTGCGGGTGGTCGGCAGCGATCGGGCACTGGTGCGGGTGCTGTCGAACCTGGTGGCCAATGCGATCGCGCACACACCGGAAGGCGGTCAGGTCTCGCTGGCGCTCGGCGCCGACGAGAACGGCGCGTGGGCCCGCGTCGACGATACCGGCGTGGGGATCTCCGAGGCGGACCTGCCTCGAGTGTTCGACATCGCCTATCGAGGCTCCAATAACCGTGTCCCACGTGTGGATTCGTCGCTACCCAGCGGATCCGGTCTGGGGCTTGCCATCGCGGCGGGTCTGGTCCAGGCCCACCGTGGCACGCTGTCGGCGCACAACCTGGACACCGGCGCACGGTTCGAGGTGCGGTTGCCGTTAGCGGCGGCCGAGTAGCGCACCGTCAGGTGGGGACAGCCCTACCTTCGATCGGGCGGCGCACCGGATGGGTGCGAACCCCACACATGCTTAGTGTGAACGACATGACCGCCGCCATCACGCCGGCCGGATCCGCCGAGCCCGAGCACTACGGGCGAATCCGACAGCTAGCCGGCGACACCGGTTACCTGCTCGGCGGATTTCCGCTGGCGGTCGCCGGCTTCGCCGTCGTCGTGACAGGGCTGTCGGCCGGAGTCGGCCTGCTGGTCGTCGCCGTCGGCGTGCCCGTCCTTGCCGGTACCGTGCTGGCCGCACGACTGTTCGCCGACATCGAGCGGCTTCGCATCCCAGCGGTGTTGCACCGGCCGCGCGCGCGACCGACTTACCGGACATCGCAAGCGGGCGAGGGCATTTGGAGGCGAGTCACGACACCACTTACAGAGGCTCAGGGTTGGCTCGACGTCGCACATGGGCTCCTGTTCTTCCCGATCGCGATGACCACCTTCTGTGTCGTCGTCACGTGGTGGGCGGTGGCGATCGGCGGCACGTTGACCGTCGCGTGGGACTGGAGCATTCCAAGGGGCCCGGACAACACGTCGCTCGCCCAGCTGATCGGGCTTCGCCGACAGCACCTTCGCCAGGATCGGCTTCCAAACTTTGGTCGGGCTTGTGTGTCTGGTGACACTGCCGGCGGTGGTTCGGTTCTGCGCGCTGGCCCAGGCCGGATTCAGCCGCATCCTGCTCACCGGAGTTGCCGAGATGCGTCAGACGATCACCGTGCTGACCGACCAGAAGGCCGCGGCGGTGTCGGCGGAGGCCACGGCGCTGCGAAAGCTGGAGCGCGACATGCACGACGGTCCGCAGCAGCGGCTTGTGCGGCTGGCGATGGACTTGAGCCGGGCCCAGCAACAGCTGGACACCGACCCCGAGGCGCTGCGGGAAACCCTGGCCGATGCAATCGACCAAACGCGGGAGACGCTGGATGAACTACGCGCGCTGTCCCGCGGGATCGCCCCACCGGTGCTCGCCGACCGCGGCCTGCCCAGCGCGCTGGCCGCACTCGCCGGCCGGTGCACGGTCCCCGTTGAATTGGTGGTCGACGCCGATCTCGGTCTGCCGCAGGGTCGGCTCGACGCAGCCGTCGAGAACACCGCGTATTTCACCGTTTCCGAAGCCCTGACCAATGTCGCCAAGCACAGCGGTGCGGCGAACTGCTGGGTGACGGTCGCCAACGGTCCCGGCCGGTTGGCGGTGCAGATCGTCGACGATGGGGGCGGCGGCGCGCACGTCGCCAAGGGGCACGGCCTGAGTGGGCTCGTCGACCGGGTTCATTCCACCGGCGGTGGGCTCACGATCACCAGCCCGGCGGGCGGGCCGACCGAGATCAAGGTGGAGTTGCCGTGCTGAGAGTCGTGGTGGCGGACGACTCAGTCCTGCTGCGGGAGGGTCTCGTCCGGTTGTTGACCGAGAACGGCCACGATGTGGTCGCTGCGGTCGGCGATGGCCCGTCGCTGGTGACCGCAATCGTGCAACAGAATCCTGACGTCTCGGTCGTAGACGTCAGGATGCCGCCGTCACACACCGATGAAGGGCTGCGGGCCGCGGTCGAGGCCCGTGCGCGCGTCCCCGGCTCCCCGGTGTTGGTGCTGTCCCAGTACGTCGAGTTGTCCTACGCCGACGACTTGCTCGCCGACCGCGTCGGTGGCGTCGGCTATCTGCTCAAGGACCGGGTCGCGGCTGTGGCCGAGTTTCTCGACGCGCTGGACCGGGTGGCCTCCGGCGGCATGGTTCTCGATCCTGAAGTCGTCGGCCAACTCCTGGTGCGGCGCCGCCGCGACGACCCGCTCAAGGAGCTCACCCCGCGCGAGCGCGAAGTGCTCGCGCTGATGGCCGAGGGTCGTTCCAACCTGAACATCGGCCGCACCCTGGTGCTCGCCGACAGCTCGGTGGAAAAGCATGTGCGCAATATCTTCACCAAGCTGACACTGCCGCCCGACCTGGAACAGAACCGCCGGGTGCTGGCGGTTCTGGCCTATCTGAGCGGCTAGCCTTGTATTTGAGTGATCACTCAACTATGGTCGCTAACCATGGCGACCAAGAGCGCGGACAAGGCACGACGCAAGTTCAAGTTCGAACGGACCATGGGCCGCATCGTGATGAACCCGGTGGTCGCGGCGCTCGACCGCGTCGGCATCCGCCCAGCCCTGGTGGTCGAGCTCGAGACCGTCGGCCGCAAGTCGGGAGAACCGCGCCGGGTGCCGTTGGCCGGCCGCATCGACGGCAACGACCTGTGGGTCATCTCCCAACACGGCCGACGCGCCGGCTGGGCCTACAACATCGCCGCCAACCCGAACATCCGCGTCCGGGTGAACAACCAATGGCGCACCGGCACAGCAACTTTCGAACCCGATGACGACGTACGCGCCCGCGCCCGCAGCTTCGGCGGCACCGGAAAATTCAGCCGGTCGGCAACCGCGTTGACGATGCGCGCGATGGAGAGCGACCCGATCTCGGTGCGCATCACGTTGCAGGGGTGACCCGCGGCCCTGCCGTTTCGAGCCGACCGGGGCGGGTAATCCCCCCGCGTCGGGAGGAAACGGAGGAACTGTGAACAAGCAAGTAAAAGCGGCGGTCGCGATGTTCGGCGGCACTGCGGCAATGGTGTTGATGGTGGGCTGCGGCGGTGGCGATGAAGGTGGATCGACCAGCACCACCAGCACAACAACGGAGACGACGTCGGCGACAACGACGACGACTGCTCCGGCAACGACCACCGCGCCCGGTGGTACCGGCACGGTTCCGGGCGGCCCCACCGGCGGAGGCGGCGCTGACGGCGGCGGTGGGTCGGTTCCCGGCGGCCCCACGGGCGGAGGCGGTCCAGGCGGAGGCGGCGGAACGATACCCGGTGGTCCCACCGGAAGCGGCGGACCGGGCGGAGGCGGCGGGAGCATCCCCGGCGGTCCGTCAGGCGGCGGTGGCCCAGGCGGCGGGGGCGGTTGTGTTCCCGGTGTGGGCTGCGTCGAGGTCCCCTAACTCGCAGTGACCGACCCCGAGTGTCGGGTTATGTCACGCAATCGTCGAATTGGCGTGTAAAGGCCCGACACTCGGGGCGCTCGACTGATGCCGTAGGGCACTCAGTCGGGCAACGAGTTGCTCAATCGCTCCGTCGCCGCTAGGTAGTCCTCGATGAACTCGCGCACCACTTCGCGCGCGGGTTTCACCTTGTTCATCAGGCCGACGCCCTGCCCGACGAAGTAGGTCGCCAAGCGCCTGCGCGCCCGGATGACCCTGCGCCGCAAGCACATCGACGCGGCGGATCACCGGTTCGGCCAGCATCGACTGCAGCGGAAGCGGCAATGTCGTGTGGCCGCCCGCATGCGGCTGCCACGCGTCGGTCCAATCGGACACCAGCTGCCGTGCCGGCTTTCCGGTCCGCCCTGTGGAGCGGATGGTGTCGCGCGACGTCGCCGCCAGGAACTTCTGCACCGTGTGCGGGGCCGTCTCGGCCTCCTCGGTCGTCAGC
Source organism: uncultured Actinomycetota bacterium (assembly GCA_963843135.1). GTDB lineage: Bacteria > Actinomycetota > Actinomycetes > Mycobacteriales > Mycobacteriaceae > Mycobacterium. The sequence goes on along the minus strand of CAWJJA010000001.1, from coordinate 155,877 downwards.
CACACCGACCCGGTCCAGGCGCCGTCGGCGCCCATCGCCACTGACGCCGCCATCTGCCGTCCCGTGACGATGCCGCCTGCGGCCAGCACCGGGACGTTGCGCCACGTCGCAATCGCCTCCAAGACCTCGGGGATCAGCACCATCGTCGTCACCTCGCCGCAATGGCCGCCCGCCTCGGTGCCCTGCGCGACGATCAGGTCAACCCCCGCGGCGGCCTGCTTGACGGCGTGTTCCTTGGCGCCGACGAGGGCCGCGACGGGAACGCCGTGCTCCTTGCCCGCGTCGATCATGTAGTCCGGCGGCACGCCCAACGCGTTTGCGATCAGCTTGATCGGGTGGCTCATCGCCACATCGAGCAGGTCCTTGCCGGTGTTGCCGGACAACGCCGCCCCGCCGACGTGCGGTTTGGCCTCGGCTTCGATGTCGTGCGCCGCGAGTATTCCGGCGACGTAGCCCCGATAGTCGTCCGGAATCCGCGCGGCCAGATCGGCCGACGACAGCTTCTCGCCCTTGCCTTCGTAGGTGGCCGGCACGATCAGGTCGACCCCGTAGGACTTGCCGCCGACGTTCTCGTCGATCCACGACAGCTCCTGGTCCAGCTGCTCCGGCGTGAAGGCGGTTCCTCCGAGAACGCCGAACCCTCCGGCATTGGTCACCGCGGCGACGACGTCACGGCAGTGACTGAACGCAAAGAGCGGGAAATCGATACCGAACTGCTCACAAATGGCTGGCTTCACGCCACCAGTATTACTAAGTGACACCTGTCGACGACAGGAACCCTTGGATCTCGTCGAGCATTTGGCGGCCGTCCACGAACTCCCGGTCGTTGTGGCCCGCGCCGCGCACCAATACGAATCGCTTCGGCTCATTCGCCGCGTCGTACAACCGTCTGCTCATTTCCTCGGGAACGGTCTCGTCGCGGTCACCGGCGATCACCATGACCGGTACATGCACCGAGCGGATGCGATCGATCGACGGATACCGGTCTGTCAGCAGCCTCGGCAGCACCGGATAGTGCACCGTTGCCACCTCATGGAGCGTGGTGAACGGTGAACGCAGAATCAAGGCCGCGGGCGCCTTCTCGACCGCCAGGCCGAGAGCGACTGCGGCGCCGAGGGATTCGCCGAAGTACACGATCTTCTCTACGCCGGGTTGTTTCGCCAGCCATGCCCGCGCCGCTCGCGCATCGGCGGCCGTCCCGTCTTCGCTCGGCCGGCCCGGATTACCGGCGAAGCCACGGTAGTCGAACAGGAGCACCGAATGACCCCTGCTGTTGAGTGCGGCGGCCAGGTCGGCCAGCACCTGCCCGATCACCCCCGTTGCCGTGGCACACCAATACCGCGGGCCCCCCGCCGGGCACTGGGAAATACCAAGCACCCAAACGGATTCCGTCGTCGGTTTCCAGCGTGACGTCCTGACCGTTGGGCAACACGGACGCGGCGGGCGGCACCGGCCCCGTGCGACGGGTAGTAGATCAACCGCCACTGCTGGCTCCACGCCAACGCCAGCAAGCCCGATGCCACGAGCGCGACGATGGCGACAACCACCACGAGGCGACGCATCATGCCCGCAGCGGCGCGAAGGCGAACTCGCGCAGACCGTCACGCGGGTCGACGGCAGCGCGAAAGCCGAGAACGTCGGCGGCGCGGGCAGGGTCGGCAACGATGTGGCGGACGTCGCCGCTGCGGTATTGACCGGTGACGAGTGGTGCTGAGTCGCCGCGGACGTCGCACAACTCGGTCGCCACTTCCAGAATCGAGATCGGCCGACCGGAGCAGACATTGAACGCGTCGAATCCGTCGCGCTCAGATTCGACGGCCGCGAGGTTGGCCGCTGCGATGTCGTCGACGTGCACGAAGTCGCGCATCTGGCCACCGTCTTCGAAAACTCTTGGCACGTCGCCCGATTCCAATTCCGAGCGGAAGATCGCCGCGACCCCGGAGTACGGGGTGTCACGCGGCATGTGCGGGCCGTACACATTGTGGTACCGCAATGCGACGACCGCACCATCGCTGGCTTCCGACCATGCCAACGCGTAGTGCTCCTGTGCGGTCTTACTCGCCGCGTAGAGGCTGCGCGGTCGCAACGGCGCGTCCTCGGAGACCAGCCTCCAAGAGACGGTCGCACCGCAGATCGGGCAGCGGTGCTCGAACACACCGCCGTCGAGGTCGGCCCGCGAGCGCGGCAGCGGGTCGATCGGACCGTGCTCGGTGCAGTCGTATCGGCCCTGCCCGTAGACCACCATCGACGATGCCAGCACCAGCCGTCGGCAGTCCGCGGCGAACATCTCGGCGAGCAGGACCGCGGTCCCGAAATCGTTGTGACTTCCATACGACGGCGCATCGGCGGCATTCACTCCGGCGCCCACCACTGCGGCCTGGTGGCACACCACATCGACGCCATCCATCAGCGGCGCCAGCGCGGACCCATCTCGAACGTCGAGCAGCTGACAGTCCGGCGGCGGCTGCGCGCCTGGGCCGTGCGCGGCGGTAAGCATCAGGTCGACGGCGATGACGTCGTGCCCCGCGTCGCGCAGCGCGGCATGGACCCGGGCCCCGATGAAGCCCGCCGCACCCGTCAGCAGAACTCTCACGGCAAGTCGATGGGAAGCTCGACGCCCTCGTGCGGCTGGCAATGGGTGCAGGAATGAGGCGTGCCGGCCGCGCTTTCTATGGCCTCGTGCACGAGCTTCTTGAACGGCACCAGGTTGCGTTCGAACTCGGCGAAGACATCAACAGCGCGCACCGCGGTTCCGCTATCGACGCCCGCATCCACATCGGTCACCAAAGCGATCGCCGCGTAACACATTTCGAGCTCACGGGCCAAAACCGCCTCGGGGTATCCGGTCATGTTGATCAGGCTGAACCCCTGACGCGCGAACCATTGGCTTTCGGCCCGCGTGGAGAACCGTGGCCCCTGGATCACCACCATCGTCCCGCCGTCCACCACGCCTGGCAGGTCGGCTGCGGCGGCGCGCAGCGTCGGGCAGTACGGATCGGCGAACCCGACGTGGATGCCGCCGGAATCGAAGTACGTATCGGCACGGCCGGTGGTGCGGTCGACCAGCTGATCGGGCACCACCATCGCGCCGGGCCCGAGGTCGGGGGTCAGGCTGCCGACCGCGCAGGGACCGAAGATCCGCCGGACACCGAGCGCACGCAGCGCCCACATGTTGGCGCGGTACGGCACGGTGTGCGGCGAGAATTCGTGGTTGACGCCGTGGCGCGGGAGAAACGCGACCTCGTGGGCGCCGACGGCGCCGATGGTGATCTGGGCACTCGGCGTGCCATAGGGGGTGTCGAGGCTGATGCTGCGGGCGTCGGAGCCGAAGAAGGTATAGAAGCCGCTGCCGCCGATAACTGCGAGCAAGGGCTGCTACTCGTCCGGGGTTTCGTCCTCGACCGACTGCGACGCGCGCCGAGCCCCGTCGCGGATCTCGAACACGTCGGTCGCGAAACCGCCGATGGCGTTTGCGACGTCCTTGACAGCGGTGGTGATGATCGAGGCCACGTCGCCGACGGTCGACGCGCCGGACTCGACGATCTCCTGTACGGCGTCCTTGCGAATCTCCGTCTTACTGAGTCGGTCCTGCATGTGCTCAGTCTGCCACGGCCGGCGGCGGTCGACGCCGCGGAGCAAACCAGAGCACCGTGCAAGACTTGCGCTCGTGGCCAGTTTCGCGCAGTGGGTGGAGGGCGCCCGACCCAGGACGCTGCCCAACGCGATCGCCCCGGTCGTCGCCGGCACCGGCGCCGCGGGCTGGCTACACGCTTTGTGCTGGTGGAAGGCGCTGCTGGCGCTGGTGGTGGCCATCGGATTGATCATTGGGGTGAACTACGCCAACGACTACTCCGACGGCATCCGCGGTACCGACGATGTGCGGGCGGGACCGCTGAGGCTGGTGGGGTCGAAGGTGGCCACACCGCGGTCGGTGCTGACCGCCGCGGTCATCAGCCTGGGCATCGCGTCCGTGGCCGGGCTCACGCTGGCGTGGTTCAGCGCCCCGTGGCTGATTCTCGTCGGCGGGCTCTGCATCGCCGGCGCCTGGCTGTACACGGGCGGTTCGAAGCCGTACGGGTACCTCGGGCTGGGCGAGGTCGCGGTGTTCGTGTTCTTCGGGCTGGTTGCCGTGCTCGGCACCCAGTACACGCAGGCGCTCCGGATCGACTGGGTCGGCGCCGCGATGGCCGTCGCCATGGGATCCATGTCGAGCGCGGTGTTGGTGGCCAATAATCTCCGAGACATCCCGACCGACCAAGAGTCCGGCAAGATCACGCTGGCCGTGCGACTCGGCGATCCCCGAACCCGGCTGCTGTATCAGGGCCTCCTTGTGGTGGCGTTCGCGCTGACGCTGGCGCTGATGCTCGCGACACCGTGGGCTGCGGTCGGGCTGGTGGCATTGCCGCTGGCGGTGCGGGCCGCGGGGCCGGTGCGAAAGGGGCTGGGCGGCAAGGATCTGATCCCGGTGCTGCGCGACACGGGGCTGACGATGCTCGTGTGGTCGGTCGCCGTCGCCGCCGCGCTCGTTCTTTCGTGACTTCGGCGTGCGTGGTCACGCTCAGCGTGACCCATGCACACCGAAATCGCAACTAGCTGACGGTCGTCGGGGCGTCGGCGACGGTGACCAGAGCCACCTCTGGCCGCGCCGGAACCTCGTCGGCCAGGAACCAGCGGAACGCGAGATTGCCGCGCGGATAGTCGAGCGTGGTGATCGAATTCGGGTGCTCGGTCATACCGCGTGAGATGACGACGGTCACCGAGCCGTCAGCATTGGGAACCGCCGAGTGCCCGTTGATCGAACTGCGCGCATCGGCGACGCCGGGCGTGGCCATGAACTGGTTCCACACCACGAGATTCCAGAATCTGCACGACGGAGGTCGGTGCGTCACGACGAGCGCCTCATCCTCCTCGAGCACGAAACTGCCGTACGCATAGCAGGCGTCGCGGGCAGACCAACCGAAGTTGGCGTCCGGCACCTGATACGGATCGGCGAATTCATTTGCGGCCGAGGAGACTTCGTGGCCGAGGGTATGCCCGTCCTCGCTGCGCACGCCTACCGCGAGCGGCAGGATCGCGAACATGGTGCGCAGCCACGCGGCGCTGGAGCGCAGGGCGGTCGCGGTCTCGGCGTCGCCGTGCCGGAACGGGTCGGGATCGTCGAGCGCCTCGATCTGCCACTTCACCGGACGCCCGGTGTGCGGGTCGCCCTGATAGTCGCGCGTCATCAGCACGGCCGCGTCCGGCGCCGGCCCGAAGTCGAAGGAGAAGTTGCCGTCGGCGTCGATGTCGAGATCGTCGTCGCGCACGATCGCCACGATCCGGTCGGACCACGCACCCGGCGACGGCTCGTTGTAGGCCGTCACAGAGAAGTAGACGCTGTCGCCGGAGTTACCGCTGATCCGATAACGCCGGTTCGGATCGACCGGGCACATGAAGTAGTAGGCGTCGGTGTTGTCGCCGCCCCACCGGCGATCGGGTCGGACCGGGGAGTTGACCTCGACCCACAGCGGCCGGCCGGGATCGGCGAACAGGTAGGTGTCGAACGCGACGCCAAGCGTGGTCGCGAGCATGCGGTAGCCGTCGGCGATGTGGCGGTCATCGGTCACCGCGCGGTCGCCTTCGAGGAATGTGCGGTCCAGGCCACCAAGCGTGTCGAGGAGTTCGCGCCATGCTGCGGTGGATTCGTGGTCGGTCACGCGCTGATGCCTCTCGTGATGAACTCGGCGGTGCGGTCCATCCACGCCTGGTCCAACGTCTCCGCGTGGGTGATGAGCGCCAGGAAGGTGATGCCGGCGAGCGCGTCGACGATGTCGGCGGGCGTCACCTCGGGACGGACCTCACCACGGTTACCCGCCGCCTCCAGCCACTCGTCCAGACCGTCGGACAGGATGTGCACGAAGCGCTCCAACAGCGCGGTGTGCAGCGTGGGATCTGCCGCCAATTCCCCGACCAGACCGGGAAGCGCCGCCAGCGCAGCCGGGGTGGTCAGGATGCCGACCGCACGGCGCATCATCTCGCCGATGTCGCCGAGCACGCTGCCGGTCGAGGGAAGCTCGGTGTATTCGGTGACCGGGAATACGGCCTCGTGCACGAGGTGCGCCTTGCTGGGCCAGCGACGATAGATCGCCGGCTTGCTCGTGCCCGCGCGCCGGGCGATCGCATCGACCGATAAGGAGTGGTAATCGGTCTCGCCGAGCAACTCCACCGTGGCATCAAGAACCGCGCCGTCGATGCGAGGATCGCGCGGTCGACCAATTTCCACCATCATTATGAAACCGAAAGTAACATAAGTTGCCGTGACCGACGCGACAGCCGACTCCGCCCGCGCCGTCCATTTGGACGATCTCGCCGAGCCGCACTTCTCACCCGAGGCCGAACCGCTGCGACAGATGATGGCAGCGATGGCGCCCGATTGCCCACTCGATGCAGAGGCGATGCACGCCAAGGCCCGCACCGAGACCGGGCTCGACGATTTCGGCGCCGATGACTACCGCGAACGCCTCGATGTGTATCTCGCTGCGCTGCAGGATATTCCGGGACTGCACGCCGCAGGCATCGTCAACTTCCACGCCCAGATCGTGCAGTGGCTGAAGAACAGATTGCTGCTCAGCGACTTGTTGACCCGGCACCCTGAGATCCATGACATCGAGCTGGAGCCGCCCGTGGTGATCGCCGGGCTGCCCCGCACCGGCACCACGCATCTGCACAATCTGCTCGCCGCTGCACCGACCTTCCGCACCATCCCCTACTGGGAAAGCAACGAGCCTTTCCCTTTGCCGTCGGAAAGTGGGATGGTCCCGGATCCGCGTCGGACCCGGATGGACGTTGCGGTGGAGGTGATGAACCTCGTCATGCCGAACTTCGCGTTGATGCACGAGATGACCACCGACCACGTGCACGAAGAGATACAGCTGCTGGCCAACGACTTCTCGACGATGCTGTTCGAGACCCTCGGGCACGTACCGCAGTGGCGCGACTACTACCTGTCCCACGACCAAACTCCGCACTACGAGCACCTGGCCACCCAACTCAAGGCGCTGCAGTTCCTGCGCGGCGGGCGGCGCTGGCTGCTCAAGTCGCCCCAGCACCTGGAGCAGGTCGGTGTGCTGAACGCAGTGTTTCCGGGCGTGGTCGTCGTCTTCACCCACCGCGACCCGGTGCCGGTTGTGCTCTCGATGCTTGCGATGCTCACCTACAGCGCGCGCATGCACTGCTACCCGGTGCCGGTGGCAGGAGATCGCCGCGACCTGGATCGACCGGCTCGAGCTGATGCTCAACGCATTGGTTCGCGATCGGGACCTGTTGCCGCCGGAGCGCTCAATAGACGTCCGCTTCGACGACTTCATGGCCGACGAAACAGGCGTCGCCTCAAGCATTTTCGACCTTGCCGGTGAGCCGGTATCGGACGAGGCGCGGGTCGCGATCGAGGGCTACCTGGTTGGACACCAGCGCGGCCGGCTCGGCCGCATCGCGACGTCTGCAGAAATGTTCGGCCTCGACGAAGACGACATGCGAGCCCGATTCAGCCGGTACGCCGATCGATTCCTGGCGTGAGAAACTCAGCCTTCGGAGGTGCCCGTCCAGTACTCGACGAATCGACCGTCGGCGAACCTGAAAATGTCGTTGCCCGTGAATCGCTTGGGGCCGTCCGGCATCGCCCCCGTGCTGATCCAGCGGGCCGCCAGCATGTTCCCCTCGACGAACGGCTCCACCTCGATCACGAACCTCAGGTCGGTGAGCGTCGTCAGGGTTTTGTCGATCATGGCGTACAACTCTGCGGGGCCGTGGACATCGTGGTCCGGCCAGTGCCCCACGAAATCGTCGGAGACCAAGTCGTTTGCCACCGGTTCACCCGCCCATAACTCCCCGATCCACCGTGCGTAGAGGTCTTTCACTGAGCTCACACCCTCTTTTGCGAAGGTCATAGGCGTGAGATTACCCAGTCGGCGCCGACATTGAGCCGATTTGCTGTATTTGCGCAGCCCGGATTGTCACGCCACGATGCGCCTGTTTCATCGTCTGCTACCTGGGCCGTCTGCCCTCGACGTCGCCGCGGCCTGCCCGAACCCGGGACTGCCGGCTAGCCAGGTTCGTGCGGTCATCACCGTCCTGGAGACTCGCTGACCGGCCGGTCGCGACTGCCATGACCGGTTACCAATTCGCCGGAATCCCGCCGGTGATGCCTGCAGGTCCCCTGTGAGCGCGACGTGAAGCGCACGTCCCAGCCGCCGGGGGGACTGCTCGCAACGGTGGCGCGGCCGACCAGGCACGTCGACGCTTCGAGCGGGATCTGCACGACGGGGCGCACGCGCGTCGTCTCGCTGGGGCTCGAAATCCCAAACACTCGAAGTGGCGGCGTATTACGTTGCAGCAGAGGCACTGACGAATACCGCCAAACATGCGCATGCATCGCAGATCAGCGTGCGCGTGACCATCGACACGGGCCACCTCTACCTCGACATCAGCGACGATCCCGTTCAGCGAGGCGCCACCACAGGAAGCCTAGGCCCGTAGCGCGTCCAGCAGCCGATCGAGATCATTGTCGTTGTTGTACAGATGAAAACCCACCCGGATCGCCCCGGCTCGCACCGAGGCGCGGATTTCCGCCCGCTCAAGCTTTTCGGCAGCGCCCTCGATCGGTACTGAAACGATGGCCGAATCCTGCAGCGGCAGATCCAGTTCAGCCCGCAGCCGGTTGGCGAGTCCCAGGCAGTGCGCCTGCACCGCATCGCGGTCCAACGACGCCAGCCAAGGCAGTGCGAGCCCGGCGCCGCGAGCGGCGAACCACGTGGGCGACAGGTCGAAACGCCGAGCACTGTCCGCCAGCCGCAGGGGCAAGCCGTAGATCGTTTCCCAGGGCGCCTCACCTGCGTACCAATTGGCGGCATGGGGTGTCATGGCGCGACTCACTCTGTCACTCAACGACATCCACGTCGTGCCGCGTGGCGACAGCAACCACTTGTAGACCGCCGCCACGGTGACGTCGACCCAGTCCAGGTCGACGTGCTTCCACCCGAGCGCCTGCGTGATATCGATCACCGTCAACGTCTCGGTCCCTGCCACGTGGCGGCGCAGGGCGTCCATGTCGAGCACCGCACCGTTTGCGGACTGCACCAGGCTCACGGCGACGACGTCGAAATCGGCCGCGGTGGTGATCAGTTCATCGGCCGGAAGCTCTGTGACGCTGACACCGCGTCCCGCTTGTGCGGCGAACGGAAATGTGGTGCTGGTGAACTCACCGGCCAGGGTGACCACTCGGGCGCCGTCGGCTATGGCGGCGGCCACCAGCCCCAGGGCGGACGAGACCGTGGCCGCCATCGCCACCGAGTCGACCGGGAGACCGGTGAGCGCGGCATAGCCGGCACGTCCGGCCTCCACTCCTGCGTCGAACAGCGCGATGTCCACCTTCCCGTTCTGCCACTTGCTGATGAAGTCCAGCAGCGCGTCGACCAGGAACTGCGGGGGCAGCCCGAAGGTGGGCGAATTGAGAAATCCATCGGCACCGAGGAATTCGGCGCCGAACGCTTCCCTCGTCATGGCGTAGGCGGTTCTTCGCCGCGAAGTCTGGCCTGCAGTTGTTCGCGGTCCTTGCGCCGCCGCTCGTCGAGGACGGCGATGCTGGCCGTAGCGCGCCTGCGCAGCGGGGCGAACAACCAGATGCCGAGCGGCAATGCGATCACCATCGCGAACAACAGCGCCACCACGAGCGGAAAGTCCCGTACCCCGAGCAGGTAGCCAGCGCCGTAGATCACCGCGGTCAATGCGACAACGAGCAGCAACCGGGCCAGGATGTAGGTGACCAGGTCTCCTACGAGCCGAGATCCGGGCCGACTATCAGACACGGCCCGAGCCTACCGACGGCGCGTATATTTGAAACAAGGAGGTTTCCTGTGGCTTACCTGTTCGCGATTCTCATCTTGGCCGGCCTGGTCTATGTGGGGTTGCGGCTGATGCGCGCGAACGCGACCCGTACCCGGACCCGACCCGCACGATCGGCCCGGATGACGATCCTGACTTCCTGCGCCGGCTCGGCCCGGAGAACAAGCCGCGCTAGCCGCCGGCCTCAGATCAAGCCCGCGCGCCCGGGAAAGCCCGCCGCGACCACCGCCGCCAGCTCGATCAACGCCTCCCGGGTATCCGGGTTCAATCGTTGCAGGCTGATCTCGGCGCCCTCTTCGAGGTGCGGGTCGAACGGCACCTGCAACACAGCCCGGCAGCGCCGATTGAAATGGTCGACGACCTTCGTCATGTCGACCTTGCTGCCGGATCGGGGCCGCACCGCGTTGATCACCGCGATCGAATTGCGCACCAGCTCCTGGTGCCCATGGGCGTCCAGCCAATCCAGCGTGGCCGATGCGCTACGGGCGCCGTCGACCGACCCCGAGCTGACCACGATCAGCGCATCCGCCTTCGTCAGCACCGCCGCCATCGCCGAGTGCATCAACCCGGTGCCGCAGTCGGTGAGAACCAGGCTGTAGAACCGCTCGAGCACCTCCAGCGTTCGGCTGTAGTCGTCGGAACTGAACGCCTCGGACACCGCGGGGTCGCTTTCGGATGCGAGCACCTCCAGCCGGCTCTCCCCCTGCGAGGTGTACGCGCGTACGTCGCTGTAGGCCTCGATGCCCTCGGCGTCGCGCAGGAGGTGACGTACGGTCGCGGGGGTCTCCAGTGGCACCTTCTGGCTCAATGTGCCGCGGTCGGGGTTGGCGTCGACGGCGATGACGCGGTCACCGCGAACCGACGCCAGCGTCGCGCCGAGCGTCGCGGTGACGGTCGTCTTGCCGACACCGCCCTTCAACGACAACACCGCGATGCGGTGGCAGCTCCGCAGTGGCCGCTGCGCCTCGGCGATCAAGGCCTCACGGTGGATGGCCTTCGGGCTTTCGCCGACGTTGATCAGTTTGAACGAAGCCAGATACAGCCATTTGCGCCAGCCGTCCGACGGCGCCCGCTTGCGCTGGCCGAGCAGCGCCACGGTGGACAGATCGAGATACGGCGGCGGATCGTCGGCCGGCGTCGTCGTGACCGGTGGTGCGAATTTGAGCGGCAATCCGTTTGGCGGCGTCGGCGCGGTCCAGTCCGGTGGTACATCCACCGCCGGGTCGCTGAACCGGTTCTGGCCGCGAAAACCTACCGGGCCAGAGGAGTATTTCGATGCGACAGCGTCTTTAGCGTCCGTAACCAAGTTCTCGCCGAGACCATCCGCAGCGCGATGCGCCGGATTCTCAGACACCCTGAATGACTCCCTCGGTTGCTTGGCTTACCCGGAGAATTTTAGCGAAGTGGCACGGCGCCCTGCAGCGCGCCGTTCTAGCCGACCCCGGCGTACGAATGCAATCCGACGGTGACCAGGTTGATGAAGAACAGGTTGAAAACCATCGCGATGAAGCCCGCGACGTTGATCCAGGCCGCTTTCTTGTCACGCCACCCCGCCGTCGAACGGGCATGGAGGTAGGCGGCGTAGATCACCCACGCGATGAACGCGACCGTCTCCTTGGGGTCCCAGCCCCAGTACCGGCCCCATGCCTCCTCGGCCCAGATCGCGCCGAAGATCACACCGAAGCCGAACACCGGGAACGCGAAGATCGTGGTGCGGTAGGCGATGCGGTCCAGAGTCTGCGCGTCGGGCAGCCGCGCGATGATGCGTGCGACGACGCCCTCGCGTTCGGGCTCGGCCAGAGGCGACATCTTCAGCAAGAACAGGATGCTGGCGACGCCTGCGACCAGGAACACTCCCGAGCCGAGACTGACCACCGACACGTGGATCGGCAACCAGTAGGACTGCAACGCGGGCATGACCGGCGCGGCATCGGCGTACAGCCACCGGCCCGAGACCGTCAGCAGGATCAGAACCGGAACCAGCACGAAGACCCACAGCGCGCGGACCTGCGGACGGCGCAAGACGATGGCGGCGGCCACCAGACCCGAAAAGCAGGTCAGGTTGATGAATTCGTACATGTTGCCCCACGGCACGCGCGACGTGGCCAGGCCGCGCAACACGATGCAGACCAGCAGCAGGGCGATACCGAGATAGGTCAGCGCGAGCCCGGCTCCGCCGATCCGCTCGTCGACGGTTCGCCGGGGTGTCTCGGCCACGATGCCCGGCCCGCCGCCACCCGCGTGGACACCTGCGCCGACCGTTTCACGCTCGATGACCTTGCGGGTGCGGTTGTACGCCAATTCCACCGCGAGCAGCAGCAGCGCCCCGACGAGCAGCACGACCGATGTGGTGAAGGCCCAATCCGAATACCGGGCCAGACCGATGTCGATGTGGCCGTTCATGCGCGATCCGCGGCGTTTCGCTTGTTCATGTCGCGTTCCTCTCGCTGCGCATCGTCGGCCCCGGCTAACAGGCGCTCGGTCAACCGCTCGAACTCGTCGCCCCAGCCAGAGTTGTCGGTACGGGCCAGTCCGCCCAGCTCGACGCTCACGCTACCTGGATCGGCAGGGGTGATCCGAACCCAGATCCGTCGCCGGCGAATCACCAGCGATACCAGCAGCCCGCCCATCATCGTCATCGCGAACACCAGCACCCATATTTGGGCGGGGTCGTGCGACACCTGCACGTTGATGAACGGCACGGCGCCGTCGAAGGCCACGATCGTGCCGTCGTCCAGACGGGTCGACTCGCCGGCGCCGAGGTTGACACGGGCCATCTTGGTCAGCCTGCCCTGCTCGATCAGGCGCGGATCGAGAGTGAACAACGACTGCGGCCTGCCGGAGTCCAGGCCGCCGTCGCCCTTGTAGATGTCGATGGCGACGGCCGGATCGTTGGGCGCGGGGAAGCTCGACGACAGCAGGGTGCCGTGGAGCTGCTCGGTGGGTGCGAAAAGACCCTGCAGGGCGATCTGGTTCTTGCGGCGCTCACCGGCATCGGGATAGGTGCCTGCGGGCGGGTCGAAGCGCATCGCACCCGAGGACAACATGGTGATCTGGTCGTCGGGGCGCCACTGCAGCGTCTGCGTCCGGGTCTGGCCGTCGGGGAAGGTGACGGTGAAAGTCGGGGCATAGCCGTGGCCCTGCAGGTAGATGCGGTCACCGCCGATCCGCAGCGGGTGGTTCACCTCCAGCCGGTAGGGCCGCCACGTGCCCGAGCTCAAGTCCTCACCGGCCTGGTATTCGACGTCCGCGGCGAACGACGTCGCCTGCCCGGACGGCAGATAGTCAGCCTGGAATTCGTTGACCCGCAGGCAGATCGGATGCAGGGAGGTGCCGTCGACGGTGTTACCCGCCCGGAAGGAGTCGAATGCCGCTGGCGAAGCCGAGCAGAAGCCGGGCCCACCGTCGGCGACGACGATGACGTTCCCCTCGTAGCCGAACAGCTTCCCTGCGGCCACCGCGACAAGCAGGCCGAGCAGCGAGAAGTGGAAGACGATGTTGCCGAACTCGCGTAGATAACCCTTTTCGGCGGATATCTCGATGCTTGATGTCGCCGCCGACGCGGCGCCGATGCTCGACTCGTCACCGGCCCTGGTGACCGTGCGCCAGCCCCGCAGTCGGCCGGTGACCGCCGTGGCCAATGCCTGCGGCTCCCCGATCACCTCGGCGGTGCGGTGCTTGGGCAGCCGGCCGAAGTTTCTGGGCGCAGTCACGGGAACCGCGCGCATGCTGCGGACATGCTCGACCATCCGAGGGGTCAGACACCCCACGAGCGAAATGAACAGCAGCGCATAGATGGCGGTGAACCAGAAGCTGGAAAACACGTCGAACCCCTGCAGCCGGTCCAGCCACGGCCCGATCGTCGGGTGCTCGGCGATGTACTGCGCGACCTTCGCCTCGTTGAGACTGCGCTGCGGCAGAAGCGCACCGGGTATGGCGCCCAGCGCCAGCAGGAACAGCAGCACCAGCGCAGTGCCCATCGAGGTCAAGGTGCGCCACGTGTTGCGTATCAGCGCGAAAAGGCTTCTCATATCGGCAGTGTCACGTCGCTGACGAATGCGTCGCGTACCCAGGACACGAAGTCGTTCCACACTCCGGTGACCAACGCGGTGCCGACGAGGATCAGCAACACGCCACCGAAGATCTGGATGCCGCGCGCGTGCGCACGCAGCCAGGCCAGCCCCTGCACGGCGCGGGCTGAACCGAATGCCAACAGCACGAACGGAATTCCCAGCCCGAGGCAGTAGGCGATGACCAGCGCGACCCCACGCACGACGTTGCTGCCGTCGGTCGCCGAGGCCACGGCAATCACCCCGGTCAGCGTCGGACCCAGGCACGGCGTCCAGCCGAGCGCGAACACCGCTCCGAGCAGCGGGGCACCGGCGAGCGTGGAGAGCTGACGTGGCGCAAATCGCGCGTCCCGTTGCAGCACGGGGATGAAGCCGACGAACACCAGACCCATCACAATGGTGACGACGCCGCCGATTCGTTGCAGCAGAAGCTGGTTGGTGATCAACGTCGTCGTCATTCCGAGCACCGCGACGGTGCCGAGCAGGAACACCGCGGTGAACCCGGCGACGAACAGCGATGCCGCCCCCGCGACGCGCAGTCGCGCCGACTTCGTCGAGATCGGCGCTGCCGACTCTTCCCCCAGATGCGGGCGAGCCGGCTGGTCTTCCACTCCGACGACGGCGGCAAGGTAGGACAAGTAACCCGGGACCAGTGGCACGACGCACGGGGAGGCGAACGACACGAGTCCGGCGAGTGCGCTGACGAAGAACGCCAGCAGGACGGGTCCGTTGGCCACCAGATCGTCGACCCGGTCGAGCGTCACGTGCCACCCTTGTTCGGCTCGCCTGATTCGCCGGCCAGGCGTTCCACGACCGGCTGCAGGTCCTCGTCGAGCAGCTCCCGCAGGAAGACCGCGGCGACGCGGTGTTCACGATCCAGGACCACCGTGGACGGGATGACGGTGGTCGGATACCGGCCGCCGAACGCGATCATCGTCCGCATCGACGGGTCGTAGATCGAGGGGAAGGTGATCTTGCGATCGGTGACGAAATCCGTTGCGGCCTGCCGGTTGTTATCGCGAACATCGATGCCGAGAAACGCGACACCTTCCGCTCGCGTCGCCTCGTACACCTTCTGCAGCTGGGTGATCTCGGTACGGCAGGGCCCACACCACTGGCCCCAGACGTTGATCACGACAACCTCGCCCGCGAAGTCGTCAAGCGAGATCGTCTTGGCGGGATCGGCCAGGTCGGGTCCGGTCAACGGGCCAGGGCGCCCACGGCTTTCGGGCGGATCGTAGAAGATGTCGGTCTTGCCACCAGGGGCGACGAACTCGAAGGTGCCGCCCTGGGCGACAGCGTCGGTGCCTGTGGAGCAGCCGGCGAGCGCGACGCATACCGCACTCGCAGCGATGAGCGCTCGCGCGAAGAGCCGAACGCTCGAGCTGACCACCAACGACTTCACTGCCCGGCCAGCTCCGCGTAACCCCAGCCGACGTAACGGTCGTCGTGGAAATAGAAGGACGTCACAGAGGCCAGGTTGCACAGCCGCCTGGTCGGAAAATGATGCAGATTGTGCTTTGTCATCGCCCGCCGAAGCGTTTCGACGGGCAGTTGATGGCTGACGCACACCGCCTCGTGCCCGGCCGCGCTTACCCTGGCCCGGTCCAGTGCTGCCGTCATCCGCGCAGCGATTTCCTTGTAGGGCTCGCCCCACGACGGCTGCCGCGGATTCCGCAGGTACCACCAGTTCCGTGGATTCCGGAGCGCGCCGTCACCTGGTGACACCCGTTGTCCCTGAAAGATATTCGTCGACTCGATCAAATCGTCGTCGGTGTCGACCGGCAGGTCGCGCAGCGCCGCGATGGGCGCCGCCGTCTCCTGTGCGCGCTCCAGCGGTGATGCGACGACATAGGTGATGTCGCGCTGCGCCAACCAGTCGGCGACCGCCTGGGCCTGAGCCTGACCGCGCTCTGACAGATGGTAGTCCGGCAGCCGGCCGTACAGGATCTTTTCCGGGTTGTGCACCTCGCCGTGGCGCATCACATGCACGATCGTCTTCTCGGTCATCTCGGCGGTGTCACTTCCGCTGCGGCACGCGCGGCGCCCGGCAGGGCGGCGGCGATGCGGTCGAATGCGTCGTCGTCCAAAGCCGCAGAGACGAACCAGGTTTCGAACGCACTTGGCGGCGGATAGACCCCGGCGTCAAGCAGTCCGTGGAAGAACGCCGGGAAGCGCCATGTCTCGGAGTCCCGCGCCGACGCGAAATCCGTCACCGGCTGGTCGGTGAAGAACACGCTGAGCATGTTTCCCGCACGCTGAACTCGATGGACCACACCCGCTTCCGTCAACGCCGCCGAGAGCATCCCGTCGAGGCGGTCGGCATTGGCGTCAAGCCTCGCGTAGACGGCGTCGTCGGCCGCGCGCAGCGTGGCAAGGCCCGCAGCCATCGCGACCGGATTGCCGGACAGTGTGCCCGCCTGGTAGACCGGCCCCAGCGGGGCCAATCGCTCCATCACCTCGGTGCGGCCGCCGAATGCCGCGGCCGGGAGGCCACCGCTCATCACCTTGCCGAAGGTGAACAGGTCGGCGTCGACGGGATCGGTTCCGTACCAACCTGATCGGCTGACCCGAAACCCGGTCATCACCTCGTCGGAGACCAACAGCGCGCCGTGTTCGGAGGTGATGCGTCGCAGAGCGGCGTTGTACCCGGGCAGAGGCGGGACAGTGCCCATGTTCCCGGGGCTGGCCTCGGTGATGACGCATGCGATCTCGTCGCCGAACCGGGCGAAGATCTCTTCGATCGCCTCGACGTTGTTGTAGGGCGCCACGATCGTGTCGGCTGCGGCAGCCCCGGTGACACCGGGCGATGACGGCAGACCCAGGGTTGCGACTCCGGAGCCGGCGTCGGCCAGCAGCGCATCGCTGTGCCCGTGGTAGCAGCCGGAGAATTTCACGATCTTGGCGCGGCCCGGTATAGCCGCGGGCCAGCCTGATCGCGCTCATGGTGGCCTCGGTTCCGGAGTTCACCATTCGGATGCGCTCGACCGGGGCGACGCGGCCGACGATCTCGGAGGCAAGCTCGGATTCCGATGGCGTCGGCGCGCCGAAAGACAGGCCATCGGCCGCGACGCGTTGGACGGCGTCGACGACGGCCGGGTGGGCGTGCCCGAGGATCATCGGCCCCCACGAACACACCAGGTCGACATATTTGTTGCCGTCGGCGTCGGTGAGCCAGTAACCGCGGGCGGACGTGATGAACCGCGGCGTGCCTCCGACCGAGTTGAAGGCCCGTACCGGCGAGTTCACCCCGCCGGGGATGACGGCGCACGCGTCGGCGTACAGGGCAGCCGAGGCCGCCGTCCCCGCTGAGGTGCTGCGCATGGCCACCAGTGTCCCAGTCGGGTCCTGTGCGTCAACTACAGGGTGTAGTGGTCAGCCCTTCGGCGTCAGCGCGAAGACCGGGTGGTCGGCGTCGGCGGGCAACTGGCGCCAGTAGCCTTCGACGACCTTGCCTGCCAGCGGGCGGTACACGGCGATGATGGGTCCGCGCTGCGCCACCGGAAGCTCGTTGGCGACGTATTGCCGGTCCCCGACCATGACATCGGGGATGGCGCGCACGTTGCGCACCCACTCCGTCTCCCCGCGGGTCGACACCAGGTACTTCACCCCATCCACCTCTGGGACGACCACGGGGATCTTCTGCGGTTCCCTGCTGACGCGCCTGGTCACGGTCAGCGTTTCGCTGCCGCCGACGCCGGTCGCCATCGCGATCTTGTTGAAGATCGTCCGGGTGAACCATGGGGGCTTGAGATACGCCATACCGTCAGAGTTTGATGGTTGGCATGCAAATGCCGCAATGGTTGGCGCGTGCCCGCGGTCACAGCGAGATCACCGACACCGTCCCGTCGCCGGTGTTGACGACGTAGAGATAGTTACCGTTGGGTGAGACCGCCACAAAGGTCGGACCGTTGCCGACGGTGATGGTTGCGACGATCGTGTTGGTCGATGTGTTGATCACTGATAGCTCATTGCTCGCGTAGTTGGCGAAATTGGCGACGTAGAGATAGTTGCCGTTGGCTGAGATTGCGAGGCCGAACGGATCCTCAGCACCATCGATGACCTCGATGACATTGTTGGTGGCTGTGTCGATCACCGACACCGTGTCGCCGGGCGCGGCGTCGTCGGATACGTACAAGCGGGTGCCGTCTGGACTGAGAGCCAGCAGGAGCGGGAAGTCGCCGACGTCAATCGTGTCGACGAGCCCACCCGTGCCGGTGTCGATCACCGACACGGTACCGCCGAGATTGTTGGCGACATAGAGGATGTCGCCGTCCGCGCTGAGCGCCATGCCGGCGGGACCGTCGCCTGTCGCGAGGGTGGTCAAGACGGTGTTGGTCGCGGCGTCGATCACGTAGACCGCGTCCTCGGCGGTGCTGGCTACGTAGACCCGGGTGCCGTCGGAGCTGACCGCCACCTGGCCCGCCTGCGCGCCTACGTCGACCGTGGCGGTGACAGTGTTGGATGCGGCGTCGATGACCGATACTGTGCCGTCGACCGCGTTGGCGACATAGACCGTAGCTCCGTCGGGACTGACCGCCACACCGTATGGGCTGTCGCCGACGACGATGGTGGCAATGACGGTTTTCGTGGCGGCGTCGATCACGGAAACGGTGTCGTCCCCGCTGTTGGTGACGTACAAGGTTGCGCTGTCAGGGCTGACCGCCACACCGGACGGCGTGTCGCCGACGGCGATGGTGTCGACGACATGCGGGGTCACCGTCACGGTCGGGCTGGAATCGATATCGTCGGCGCCCGCCACGGGGCCGATCCCCTGAGTGGGGCGTTGCAGCGAGACCCCGACGGACCCCTGTATCCGGTGTGCGACGCCGTCGTCGATGTTGACGGTGAACGTGTCGCTTTCAAAGCGCCCGAAATCGGCGTCTGGCGTGTAGGTGAAGGTGCCGTCGCGGTTGACCACCACGCTCCCTTGCGCGGGGTTTTGCGTAACGGTGAACGTCAACGGGTCGCCGTCAGGATCCACTGCGTGCAGATCGCCGACGATCACCCCGTCGGCCAACTCGACATTCTCTGCCGGGTTGTACGCGGTGGTCGGAGCCCTGTTGGACAGGGTGTCCTGGTCCTGGCGGCGCACCCACTCCAGGAGTCCCCACATCGCAGGTGCCTCCACCGGGGGCAGCGCCGGCGCGTCGGCCATCGCCGGTCGCAATCCGACCCACGCCAGCAGTCCCTCCATCAGACTGGGCACCACGCCGACAGGACTCACCGCGGAGGCTGCCTCGACCGGCTCCGCAACGCTCACCCGCGCCGCGGGGTGAGCAATCGCCTCCGTCATCGTGATGTCCGCGGTCGTCGCCGACACAGTCGCGGCCGACTCGTTCTCAGCGCGTGCGCCCTGATCCGCGGGGACGTCTGCGTCAGGGTCGGCGTGCCGCGTTGGGACGGGCGCAGGGGCGGGTTCGTTCTGCGCCGGCGACGTGCGGTTGGGCTGCACCGCCACAGGGCTATCGCTGTCCGAATCCTCAACGCCGGCAGACTCGGTGGCCGGCTCGGTGGCGAGTTCGGCATCCTCGACGATGTACCCGTCAGCGGCGGTCTCCTCGTCTGTGGGCTCCTTGCTTGCAGAGTCTTGGGTGTCTGAGGACTCTGCGATGTCCTCATCGCTCTTCTTATCGGAGTCCTCGGTCGACTCGGATTGCCTGGATGGGTTCACGGTCGTATTGGCGCCGCCTGAAGCACTTACCGACGTCGCCGGTTTCGATTCGTCCTTCGACGCGGACTCTGCGATGTCCTCATCACTCTTCCTATCGGAGTCCTCGGTCGACTCGGATTGCCTGGATGGGTTCACGGTCGTATTGGCGCCGCCTGAAGCACTTACCGACGTCGCCGGTTTTGATTCGTCCTTCGACGCGGACTCTGCATCCGACGATTTCTTCGAGGACGACGAATCTGGTGTGGAAGACGACTCCGATGCGGACGAAGTACCTGAGGCCTCTGACGACGACTCTGACGACGATGACGAGTCCGACGACGGGTCAGCGACCGCGGCCCAGGGCGACGCGGCCACTGCCGTGCCTATACCCAGCGCCACCGCCAGCGCACCAACGCGGCCAATGTACTTCGCGTTGCTCATCTCGGCTCCCATGAATTGCTCTAGCCCTGTGCCGCCTGTTGGCGGCGCACCGCAATTGGACATAGCCGGGCCTGCTACCGATCCCAAGAACGACCCTGGCCGACGAGCGTCTCGACTGTTTGACTGGACGCATGCAAATGCCGCAATGGTTGGCGAGGTTCAATCGCCGCGTCACCAACCCGATCCAGCGACTGTGGGCCGGCTGGGCGCCGATGTACGCGATTGTCGACCACGTCGGTAGGAAATCGGGCAAAACGTACCGCACACCGCTGATGGTCTTCTCCACCAACGAGGGGGTGGCGATCATGCTGACCTATGGTCCGGATCGCGACTGGCTGAAGAACCTCACCGCCGCAGGCGGGGGCCGAATGACGCGCTACGGCAAAACGTTCGAGGTGCGCGACCCGACAGTGATGCCGAAGGCGCAAGCGGCGCGATATGTGACGCCCCGGTGGCAGCCGATCTTCGCGCGGCTGCCCTTCGATCAGGCGGTGCTGCTCACCACCCGGGTCTAGCGGTCAGCGCCTGGCGACGCGGGCGCGGACGGGCCCCTTGGCCACCGTGGTGAACGGCACCTCGCAGTCGAAGTGCCGGTCCGACGAGCGGATCTCCATGGCCCGGACGATCGTGGCCAGCGCCAGCGTGGTCTCCAGCCGCGCGAAGTGTTCGCCGATGCAGGGCCGTCCGCCGCCGAGGAACGGGAGAAACTGCCAGCGGCCGCGGGCCTTGACGTTCTCCGGACTGAATCGGTCGGGGTCGAACTCCATCGGGTTGGGCCACAGGTCCGGGTCATGGTGCAGCGCATAGATTCCCACGGCCACGAGACTGCCCGCCTCGACGCGGTATCCGTCGACGGCGATGTCGCGTGTCGCCAACCGTGCGACCCCCGCGGCCGGCGGGCACAAACGCAACGCCTCGTGCAGCACCTGCACGGTATATCCGAGCGCGGGTACGTCGTCGGGCGTCAGCTCCCGATCACCGATGGCGGCCGCCTCGGCGGCCACCCGATCCTGGATGTCTGGGTGGTGTCCCAGCACCCACAGCGAGTAGGTCAGCGCCGTCGCCGTGGTGTCGTGGCCGGCGAGCATGAATATCAGCAGGTCATTGGAGATGTCTTCGTCCGAGATCGGCAGACCGGTTTGCGGGTCGCTGGCGCTCAGCAGGGCCTGCACCAGCGGCGCATCCCGGGTCGGGTCCGCACGGCTGGCTCGCACCATCTCGTCGGTGATCTTGCGCATCGAGGCGACCGAGGCACGGGCACGGCGGCGCGCGGGTGTCGGCATCCATCGCGGTGCACGCACCGGTCGCAGGGCGCGGTCGGCGGTGTACGAGGACGCCACGTGCATGCAGTCGGCGATCGTGTCCGCGCGTTCGTTGAGATCGATACCCAGCACCGAACGACCCAGCGACTGCATGGCGATCCGACGGCACTCCACGTCGAGGTCCACATCACCTCCGGCCGGCAATCGGTCGACGAATTGCTGTGCCGCCCTGGACATGTGGCCACCGAAGTTGCGGACGTTGTGCTTGGTGAACACCGGTTGCAGCGCCCTCTTACGGGGGCGCCACTGCTCGTTGGGCAGGACGAACAGGCTGTCGCCTGCCATGTTCCGCACTTCGTCATGGATGACACATCGGTCAGACGATGCGTCGCCGCGCGCCAACACATCACGAATCGCGTCGGGTGAGAACACCGCCACGATCGGCGGCATCAGCTTCTTCGGTCCGAATTGGATCCGGGTGATGTGCCCCCCGGCATCGCGGGTGACTTCCTGTCCGGTATCCAACCTGCGCACCAACTTCACCAGCTGCCTGATCGGCAGTGGGTTCTTCGGCACCAACGGCAACGCGCTGACGTCGAGGGCCGCAGTCATGTCATCGATCATCACTCAATCACGCACTCCACGTAAGGGGTGCGCCTCGGCCTTTCGTCATGACCGTCCCGGCCATGACCCGCAGGCGATAGGGAGTGAGCCGCAACGCCGCGAAATCGTCGGACGACGGTCCGTCGATCCATTGCGGAATTATTCGCGGGTCGTATCCGACCGGCTCGGGGCCGTTGGCGAATTTGTCCCAGACCGCACTGCACGTCTCGTCGTCGAGGTACCACTCGACGAGGCAATCGGCGCTGCACGTGTCGTGCGTAGCGGCCCAGTAGTTCAGCGACATCTGCGGGTGAACGGCGAGGTGCGCCTTCTTCACCGGCGTCGGCACCGTGGCGACCCAGCCGAACAAGTCGGTACCGTCCCATTCCCACATCGGGTGCAGTACGCGGCTGCGGGGACGGCTGTTGGCGTCGACGGTGGCCGCGGACGCCCACACGATCGAATGAGCCATCTCGATGAAGACCGGCGCGATCTGCTCCAGAGAGGTCACGCCGAAACTCTACGCGGCGCTACTTGTCCGGTTTTTTGCTCTCCTCGCTGAACTTTGGATTGCCGTCGTCATCGACCCAGTCGTTGACCGCGGTGCCTGCCACAGCTCCGTCGGTGCCCGGCATCACGATCGTCGGGCGCTCCTGCTCGTAGTCCTTGCGCATCTCCTTGGCTTTTTCTCTGTGCTCGTCGGTGACTTCGGGCTTCTCGGTCGGTTCCGGCGGGTCGGGCGCATCGATGACTTCATGGTGCTCGTCGGTCTTCGGCTCGTTGCCCGGCCGTTCTTCGGTGCTGGTATCGGTTCCCTGACGTTCGTCTGTGCTCATGCCTATGGTCTGCCCGATGGTGTGATCCACCAAACAGAGCCTGCTTAACCTGCAGGTAGGGCGCGCAGCGCGGCGGGCAGGCTGGGCAGGAAGTGCCGAGTCGCGAAGCCCCGGATGTCATCGGGGCTCTCCAGCGGTTGCGCACTGGGCAGCAAGAGCACCATCGCCGCATAGCGCAGGATGGTGTCGGCGAACTCGTCGACGGCCTGCTCGCCGATGCGCTCGGCGAAGCCGGCCGGGAAGATGACCCGCAGCGCTTCGGCCATCCGGACGATCGCGGCACCGTGATGCCGGGCGGCCAGTTCCAGAACGAGCGCGGGCTCGTCTCTGATCATCCGGTCCAGTACGCGATGCCTGCGGAATCTCAGGATTGCCAGGGTGAACGCTTCGACATAGTAGTTCGTCTGCGGCCCAGCCTGTTTCAACTCACTGGCGATGTCGGCGAACAGCGTCACGTTCTCACGTTCGATGACGGCCGCGATCAACTCGTCCTTGTTGCCGAAGCGTCGGTAGATCGTGGTGCGGCTGACCCTGGCGCGTCGTGCGACGTCTTCGAGCGCAACACGGCGGAACCCATGTTGCTCGAACTCGACGACGGCGGCGTCGAGGATGGCTTCCGTCGAGTCAGACCCCGGCATAGCCGGTCTGGGCGAAAGTGTTGTACCGCAGGCGCATCGGCAGATGGTCCCACAGCCAGTTCACCGGTCGTGAGCGGCACAGCGCGGCGAAGCGCTGGTATCGACGCTCCTGGCGCTCACTCCACGGCAGGCCGAGCAAGTCGCGGGTCCGCGGCGGCATGCCACCGGTGGTGAGAAACGCGGCTATGGGATTGAACACGGGCGCGACGATCCGCCATGCCACCGGCGACACCCCGTTGGGGCGCGGAAAGCCTCTGGTGACATAGCCGACGCCGTACCTGGCCGTCTGGTGCGGCACCACGATCTCGGCGATCATCCGATCCCAGTAGCGCTCGAATCCCTCATAGTCGGCGGGCATCGGGCGGTCGCTGACGCCGTAGCGGCGGTACCAGGTCTTGGACTCGAGGTAGATCTGTTCCTTCTCCTCGCGGGTCAACCGTTTGACGAACGTGTCGGCGAAGTAGAGCACCTGGTCGACGAACGTCGCGTGGGCCCAGAAATACGTGTCCGGATCCAGGGCGTGATAGCGAGCACCGGCCCCGTTCTCGCTGGGCATCTCGCCCTTGATGTCGCGGTGGAAGTCGCGGACCCGGGTGCCCTCGTTGTCGTCGTCGGCGCCGTAGACCGTCATGAAGATCGGGGGCAGCGACCGCTTCACCCGGGCGGCGGTGTCGGCGAAGAACACCGAATGGTCCAACACGCCCTGGCCGAGTTCGGCCAGCATGTTCTGCAGCACCGCGGGCCGGGGACCGATCAGGTACATCCGGTTGTCGCCGAAATACCGCCAGACCAGCGACTCAGGGCCCAACGGCAGGGCGTCGAGAGTCTGCTCGGCCGCGTCCGCCAAATCGGTCATGTGAAACAGTGTTACAAATTTCGAATTTTGTACCAACAATTACCGGTGTGACGCCCATCGCACCTGAACCGCGTCGCAGGCATATCCTCGACAGCCTCAGCTTTTACAAAGCCCAAGGAGCGCCGGTGAAGCGTCTAGGTCCGCAGGACATGCTCTTCCTGTACGGCGAAACCCCCAGTTCGATGATGCACGTCGCAGCGCTGATGCCGTTCACGCCGCCGGCCGATGCACCCGCCAGTTATCTACGCCAGATGTTCGAGGACACCCGCGGCCTGGAGGTGGTTTCGCCGTGGAACCTCAAGCTGTCCCATCCGCGGATGCTGCGTCGGCCCGATCAGTCATGGGTCGTCGACGACAAGTTCGACATCGACTATCACGTCCGGCGGTCGGCGCTCGCCAGCCCCGGCGACGAACGCGAGCTGGGCATCCTGGTCTCCCGGCTGCACAGCCAAAATATCGACTTCACCCGGCCGCCGTGGGAACTGCACTTCATCGAAGGCCTCGAGGATGGGCGATTCGCGATCTACATGAAGATCCACCACTCGCTGGTGGACGGCTACACCGGCAACAAGATCCTCGAGCGCAGCATGTCGACCGACCCGACCCTGCGGGACCAGCCGCTGTTCTTCAATGTCGGACCACCGTCGAAGCCGCGCTCCGAGGAGTCGAAGCCTTCGCGCAATCCGATCATGGGTCTGCTCGGCGACGCCGTCGGCGGCGCGCAATCGATGCTCAACGTGGGAAAAGCGTTGTACAACACGCAAGTCCGCAGCGACGATGAATACGGTCAGATCGCCAACTCTTTCCAGGCCCCGCATTCGATCCTGAACAAGCACATCAGTCGCAATCGCCGCTTCGCCACGCAGGTCTACCCCTTCGAGCGCCTCAAGGCCATCGGCACCAAGCACGGCGCCACGGTCAACGACGTTGCCCTGGCCATCATCGGCGGTGGGCTTCGCGCCTTCCTGGCAGAACTGGGCGAGTTGCCCGAGAAGCCCTTGGTGGCATTCCTTCCCGTCAACATCCGACCCAAGGACGATGTCGGCGGCGGTAACGCGGTGGGGACGATATTGACCACCATGGGCACCGACATCGAAGACCCGGTCGACCGGTTGCAGGCGATCACCGCGTCGACGAGGGCGGCGAAGGGACAGCTGCAGGGCATGTCGCAGACCGAGGTGCTGGCGTACACCGCGGGCCTGATGGCGCCGACGGCATTGCAGCTCGCCAGTGCCATGACCGGCATCAGGGGTCCGTTGCCATTCACGTTCAACTTGTGTGTCAGCAATGTGCCCGGACCAAGGAAGACGTTGTATCTCAACGGAAGCCGCCTGGAGGCCACGTACCCGGTGTCCATTCCGATGCACGGGATGGCGCTGAACATCACGCTGGAGAGCTACGCCGATACGCTGAACTTCGGATTCATCGGATGCCGCGATGCCCTGCCACATCTGCAACGACTCGCGGTGTACACCGGCGATGCGCTCGACGAGCTGGACAAGCTGGCCTGACACTGTTTCGGCGAGGACGGCGTGCTACGGACCGACCACTGGCTCAAACTCGGTCGTTGGCAGGCACTTCGACTGCACTGTCGACTCGACCGCGATCCGCGCGTCGCGTCCGCGCCACACCAAGCACGGCGAGCACCCCCGCCACGGTCACCAGCAGCAGCGACAGCGCCAGCAGGGGCGGACTGTAGACCGACGACGTGGTCATCGGTTCCCCGTCGATGATCGGGGGCACGTCCACCGTCGTGACCGCGGCCAGCCAGCTCACCACGGATCCGGCCGCCGCGGCGACGGCCAGCACCAGCTCGACGATTGCGCGGATACGGGCCTTCACGACGCCGGCTCCGGTGGGATGCGCTCTTCGACCAGCCGGGTCAACTCGGTCCGTAACCGCTGGTGCTTGCGCGCCCATGCCTGGGCGCCGCGGTCGTTGGTCAGCTTGAGGCCGATTCCCTTGCGGCCGCGTGGCACGCCGGTGAGTTCACCGAGCGCACGAGACGATTGCCATTTCGGTGCTTCCGCGCCGCTGGCGGGGGGATAGATCTTCACGATGTCGTCGATGCTGATCCGTTCTTCGCCTTGACGCAGATGATCCGGCGTCAGTTCCACCGAGGTGTGGATCCGGGCCGCCTTGACCTGGATCCACAAGAAACCCGTCACGAGGACGAAGAAGATGCCAGGCACCAGCCATTGGATGCCGTACCCGGCCGAGAGCTGGATCAATGCCATCGCGATCCCCGCGGCAGGACCCGCCAGGAGCCACAACCAGCTGGCACCCTGCTCGTAGAACAGAACCGGGGGCCGCGCACCGCTGTCCGTCACTGCGCTCCCTCTTGTTCCTGTTCGAACCACTCTTGGGCGGGCGGGCGCATCATCAGGACAGCGCCGACCATGGTCAGAATCATCATGAGCAGCCATATCGGCCCACGGCTGTACAGCGCGAAAAGCGCCAGGATCACCACGATCGCCAACGAGAGGGCGATACCCGCGCGCCGAAAGCGGGCGTCGCCGAGGCGGGCCCGCCCGGCCAGAAAGCCCAAACCCAGACCCGACGCCGCGAACAGCGCCCCCATCCCGCGGAACAGCGTCGGCAGGCTGTCCGGCGACAACGCCATCAACAGCCCGAACGCCACCAGCAACACCGAGGCCGCCGCCCAGCACCAGAATCCAGCGGTGACGACACGTGGTCGTGACTGTGGAGCTGTCATGGTCGGGTCAGCCTAGCGCGTCACCGCGTGAAGAACGCGTGGGCGTCCTTGCGGTGCAACAGGAACACCCCACCGGCGATCAGCACCGCGCCGAGGATGCCGCTGACCGCGTAGATCGCCGCCGGGGCAACGGCCCGGTCCACCGTGAACAGATTGGTCGCCACGTACGCGATCGTCGCGATACCGCCGCCTGTCAGCAGTGTGCGGGCCCAGCGGTAGCCGTGACGCATCAGGATCTGGAAGGTCAGCACCACCGCCGCCAGGATCACGACGAAAAGTACCGATATCGCAATGGCCGCCGACGGTAGCCGGTTATTCGCGGTGCCGACCAGGTCGATGATCTGGCCGGTCACCAGCAGCGGCAGGGAGGCCACCCACAGCCAGAAGCCGGTGTCCACGTCCACCGGCCGGCCGGAAGGCTCGACCGGCGGGATCACGCCAGCCAGCCGGCGACGTCGGCCGCCCAGTAGGTCAGCACGATGTCGGCACCGGCCCTGCGGATCCCGGTCAACGTTTCCAGCGCCACCGTCTGCAGGTCGATCCAGCCGTTGGCGGCCGCTGCGCAGATCATCGAGTATTCACCGGAGACCTGGTAGGCGGCCACCGGCACCGGCGAGATATCTGCGGCGGCACGCACGAGGTCCAGATAGGCCATCGCGGGCTTGACCATCACGATGTCGGCGCCCTCGTCGATGTCGAGCTCCACCTCGTGCAGCGCTTCGCGCGCGTTGCCCGGATCCTGCTGGTAGGTGCGTCGGTCGCCCTGCAGGCTGGACGACACCGCCTCACGGAACGGGCCGTAGAAGCCCGAGGCGAATTTGGCGGCATAGGCCAGGATCACCGTGTCGGTGTGCCCCGCCGCATCGAGGCCCTCGCGGATAGCCGCGACCTGGCCGTCCATCATGCCACTCGGTGCGACGACGTGAGCCCCCGAATCAGCCTGTGCCACAGCAAGTTCGGTGTACCGAATGTTGGTGGCGTCGTTATCGACCCTGCCGGTGGCGTCAAGTACCCCGCAGTGGCCGTGGTCGGTGAACTCGTCGAGACAGGTGTCGGCCATCAGCACCGTGTCATCGCCGAGGTCCTTGGCCAGATCGCGCAATGCCACGTTGAGGATGCCGTCGGAGGATACGCCGATCGACCCACTCGAGTCCTTGTCCTCGTCGCGCGGCACGCCGAACAGCATGAGACCGCCCACTCCGGCGGCGACAGCATCGGCGGCGGCCCGGCGCAGCGAGTCACGGGTGTGCTGCACGACTGAAGGCATCGAAGCGATCACACGGGGTTCGTCGATACCGTCGGCCACGAACATCGGCAGTACCAGATGCCTTGGCTCCAAAGAGGTTTGCGCTACCAACCGACGCAGAGCAGGTGTCGACCGGAGTCGACGGGGTCGGTGACTTGGAAAAGGCATGCAAGGCCACCTTCTGTTTACGTTAGCGGCGACGACTCTTCTTACGCGGCGGTGGCAGCGCGCCTTCGGCACGCAGCCGGGCCGCGTGCTCGGCAAGTGCCTCGACCAGTGGGCCCACTGCGGCGACCTCCGGCTGCACGTCGACGCGCAGGCCGAATTCCGCTGCGGTTTCGGCGGTTTTGGGCCCGATGCACGCCACGATCGTGCGCGCATGCGGCTTACCCGCGATGCCGACGAGGTTGCGCACCGTCGAACTCGAGGTGAAGCACACCGCGTCGAAACCGCCGGTCTTGATCATCTCGCGCGTCTGCGCCGGCGGCGGTGCCGCGCGCACCGTGCGGTAGGCGGTGACATCCTCGATCTCCCAGCCACGTTCACGCAGGCCCTCGGCCAACGTCTCGGTGGCGATGTCGGCACGCGGCAGCAGCACCCTGTTCACCGGATCGAAAACATCGTCGTAGGGTGGGAACTCGTCGAGCAGGCCAAGCGAAGACTGCTCGCCCACCGGCACCAGCTCGGGATTGATACCGAAGGCCCGCACCCGATCCGCAGTCGCCTGACCGACGCAGGCGATCTTGACTCCGGAGAACGCGCGGGCGTCCAGGCCGAACTCGTTGAATTTCTCCCACACCGCACGTACGGCGTTGGTGGAGGTGAACACCACCCACTGGAACCGGCCGTCGACGAGGCCCTTGACCGCACGCTCCATCTGCGCGGGGCTTCGCGGCGGCTCGACGGCGATGGTCGGCACCTCGATCGGCAACGCGCCGTGGGACACCAGCTTTTCGCTCATCTCGCCGGCCTGGTCCTTGGTGCGGGGCACCAGCACGGTCCAGCCGTACAGTGCACGGCTCTCCCACCAATTCAGCTTGGCGCGGTTGGCCACCGTCTTGCCGATGGTGACCACCAGGGCCCCCGCGTTAGCCGGGGATGGTCCCGACAAGTGTCCGGTCGGCTCCGTGCCGGCCAGGGTGGCCTTGTCGAGCAGGCCGGCGAGGGTGGTTTGCACGGAACGTTGTTGGCACGTCGTGCCGTTCGCCGTCACCACCGTTGGGGTGGTGTCCGCCAGTCCATGCTCGATCAGTGTGCGCGCCGCATCAGGCAGATGAGACGCGGTGGCGTGCAGGATCAGTGGGCCAGGCGCCGCAGCCAGCGACTCCCAGTCGACATCGCCGCGGACGTCGGCGACGGTGTGCGCCGACCCCAGCGGAAGGCCCGCGTAGGTGGGCACCGCCGTGGTGTCGGGCAGGCCCGGCACGATCTCGAAGTCCAGGTGTGTCTTGGCAAGCGCCGTCACCTCGGTGATCACCGCATCCACCGAAAGTGGATCGCCGGCCACCAGACGCACCACATCGACACCGGTCTTGGCCTCGGACGCCAGCGTCTTGGCGACCTCGACCGGGTCACCGAGCGCGGGCCGGATCTCGGGACCACCCGGGCCTCGCAGGTAGGGGAAAACCGCCGGTGAAGCACCGGGGGCGTCGGCATTGTCATCGCCGTCCGGTGCCTGTGGTGGCTCGGCAGGTTCGGGTCCCGACGGCGGCGGCAACTCAGAACCCGCAAGGGCGAGCACCGCTTCGGGCACGTCTGGGTCGGTGAACACCAAGGCGGCGTTGGCCAGCACCGTGCGGGCCCGCGTCGTCAGCAGACCGGGGTCACCCGGCCCCGAACCGACGAACATGATGCGGCCCGGCTTCGGCTTGCGCCCCCGCCCGCTCCCTTGGGCTGTCATCTATCACTCCGCTCTAACGCTCTTCGCACGCTCATCGCAGCTCTAACGCTCTTCGCACGCTCATCGCAGCTCTAACGCTCTTCGCTCGCTCATCGCAGCTCTAGCTGTCCCGCTCCGCCATGAGCTCGCGCGCTCCCAGTTCGAACAACTCGTCGGCCACAGAGAGCCCGAGCTCTCGTGCCCGATCGGTAGTCCCGACCCCGGACGCACGGATCACGTCGGATCCGTCCAGCGTCGCCACGCAGCCGCGCAACGACACCTCTTCGAAGACGCGGCCGTCCTCGTCGATGGACTCGACCACCTCGGCGATCGCACCCACCGGAGCAGAACAACCCGCCTCCAGTGCGGCGAGCAGGGCCCGTTCAGCGGTGACCGCCACGCGGGTGTCGGCGTCGTCCAACTCCGACAGCAGCGCGGCGAGCCCGGTGTCGCCTGCGCGGCACTCGACCGCGAGGGCACCCTGAGCCGGCGCTGGCAACATCTGTACCGGCTCGAGAGTCTCGGTGATGTCGCCGATCCGTCCGATGCGGGCCAGACCCGCACGGGCGACGACGACGCCATCGAGGTCACCGTTGCTTACCCTGTTCAACCTGGTATCTAGGTTGCCTCTTAGGGGGCGGATTTCCAAACCGAGACCCAGTGCTCTAAGCTGCGCGGCCCGTCGCGGGCTCGACGTCCCGATCACCGAGCCCGCTGGCAACTCCCCCAGCACCAGTCCGTCGCGGGCCACCAGGGCGTCGCGAGCGTCCTCGCGTGGGGGTATGGCGGCGATCGTGAACCGAGGGTCGGGTGCCGTCGGCAAATCCTTGTAGGAGTGCACGGCCATGTCCACGTCGCCGCGGTCGATGGCCTCGCGAAGCGCCGCGGTGAACACTCCGACACCGATGTCGGCGACCGGTTGCAGCGGAACGGTCGCCGTCGGTCGAGATGATGACCAGTTCGGCGGCGTGCCCTCTGGCCGACAACGCGTCTTTGATCGCACCGGCCTGCGTCGTGGCCAACAGGCTGCCCCGGGTGCCTATCCGGATTACCGTCAAGCTCTACTCGGTCTTGTCGAGATCGGGTGCCATCAACGGCAATTCGCCCGCCGCGACAGCGTCGACGGCCTGCTGGTCGAGCTCGAAGAGCTCACGCAGCGCCTCGGCGTAGCTGTCGCCTCCCGGCGCGCTGGCCAGCTGCTTGACCCTGACGGTCGGCGCGTGCAGCAGTTTGTCGACCACCCGCCGGACGGTCTTGGCGACTTCGTCGCGGTATGCCGCCTCGAGCCCTGGTAGCCGGTTGTCCAGCCGCAACAGCTCGGCCTCGACCACATCGGCGGCCCGCTGGCGCAGCGCCGTTACGGTCGGTGTGACCTCGGCCATCCGCTGTCCGGCCAGATAGTTGGCGACTTCGGCGGCGACGATCGCGCGGGCGGCCTCGGCGTCGGCGGCGGCGGCACGGGCCGAGGGCTCGCGCTGGATGCGGTCCATGTCGACCACGGACACCCCGGGTAGCCCGGCGACGGCGGGGTCGACGTCGCGCGGCATGCCGAGGTCGCAGATCACCAGATGTTTGGGCTCTTGACCGTGCGCAAGGCCGCGGTGCACATCGGCCAGCGAAACCACCGGCCGCACCGCGCCTGTGCAGCAGACCAGGATGTCGGCATCGGTCAGCACCGGCGGCAGATGGTCGAAGGGGAATGCCTCGGCCGCGACACCGAGGTCGCGGACGTTGTCGGCGAGGCGCTTGGCACGGGGCAACGACCTGTTCACGATGTGGATGCGCGCCACGCCCAAACGCGAGAGGTGTTTGGCTGACAGCGAGCCCATGGAGCCGGCGCCGACGACGACCGCGGTACGGCCCGATAACGAGCCCAGCTTGGATTCCGCCATCTCCAGCGCCACCGACACCACGGAGGCACCTGCGGCATCGATACCGGTCTCGGAGTGCACCCGCTTGCCGACCGAAAGGGCGCGCTGCGCCAGTTCGTGCAGTGTCCGGCCGACGGTGTGGTTCGCCTCGGCGGTTGCATACGCACGACGCACCTGGCCGAGCACCTGCTGTTCGCCGACCACCGCCGAGTCCAGGCCGCTGGCCACCGCGAACAGGTGCTCGACGGCCGCTTCCGCGTACCGCACGTAGGCGTATTTCGTCAGGTCGCCCAGACCCATTCCGGATTGCTCCGAGAGCACCTGCCCGATGACCGAGAGCCCGCCGTGGAAGGCCTCGACGACGGCGTAGACCTCGACGCGGTTGCAGGTGGACAGCACCATGGCCTCGGTCACCAGCGACGACTGCAGGACCTTCTCGACGATTTTGGCCTGTTCGGCCTCGTCGGTGCTCAACCGCTCCAGGACCGACACCGGCGCGCTGCGGTGCGAAACCCCGAAAAGCAACACGCTCACGGCATCATCACCACGTCGTCCAAGGTAGTCGTTGACCAGCTGGGCCACCAAATTTGCCCACGTCTTTAACGATCCGCAATATCCGCCCGCAACCTGGGCTCATCGACCTCCCAGTAGCTGTGCTCGGCGCCATCGAGCAGCACCACCGGCAGCCGATCGCCGAACTCCGCGCGCAGCGCAGAATCCCCGGCGGCCGCGGCGACGTCGACATCGGTGACCGTCAACGCGAAGCCCAGCTCGTCGGCGAGCTCGGCAAGCCGTGTCGCGGCCCCGGTGCAGATCGAGCAGCCCGCACGCGTGAGCAACTCAACCCGCCTTCCCATCACACCAGTATCGCCGCACCGTGACTTAGGCTGAAAACGTGTCCGACCCCGACGTCGTCGAGCCAGCCGCGGATGCTGACGCCGATGATCAGCTGCTTAGCCACAGGCGAGGCCAGCGCGGGTGCGGCAGTCACCGACCTGGGCGATGCCGGCACATCGCCCGCCCCGCCGCCCGACCTGACCGCGGCGGCGTTCTTCGACGTCGACAACACGCTCGTGCATGGGTCATCGCTCGTGCACTTCGCGCGCGGCCTGGCCGCCCGCAAGTACTTCACCTACGGCGATCTTGGCCGATTCGCCTACGCGCAGGCCAAGTTTCAACTGCTCGGCCGGGAGAACAGCGACGACGTGGCCGAGGGTAAACGCAAGGCGCTCGCGTTCATCGAGGGCCGGTCGACGGCGGAGTTGATGGACCTGGGCGAGGAGATCTACGACCAGATCATCGCCGACAAGATCTGGCCGGGTACGCGCGCGCTCACGCAGATGCACCTCGACGCCGGTCAACAGGTGTGGCTGGTCACCGCGACGCCGTATGAGCTGGCGGCCACCATCGCCAAGCGGCTCGGGCTGACCGGGGCGCTCGGCACCGTCGCCGAGTCCGTCGACGGTGTGTTCACCGGCCGGCTGGTCGGCGACATCCTGCACGGCGCGGGCAAGGCGCACGCGGTGCGTTCGCTGGCCATCCGCGAGGGTCTGAACCTGCGGCGCTGCACGGCGTATTCGGACAGCTTCAACGACGTGCCGATGCTGTCGCTGGTGGGCACGGCTGTGGCGATCAATCCGGACGCCGACCTACGTGACCTCGCCCGCGAGCGCGGCTGGGAGATCCGCGACTACCGCACGGCGCGCAAGGCCGCGCGGATCGGGGTGCCGTCGGCGCTGGCGCTGGGCGCCGCAGGCGGAGCGCTGGCGGCGATTGTGTCGCGACGCCAGGACGGTGGCTGAGTCACCCTGAGGGTGCCGAACCTGCGCTGATAGGCTCGCGCCGCCGGTACGAGAGACGAAGAGAAGCCATGGCTATCGCTGAAGAGATCATCGGAACCCACTACCGCTACCCCGACTACTTCGAGGTCAACCGCGAAAAGATCCGCGAGTTCGCCCGCGCGGTCAAAGATGAGCATCCTGCGCACTATGACGAGGAAGCCGCCAAGGAGTACGGGCATGATGCGCTCGTCGCATCGCTGACGTTCCTGGCGGTGGCGGGGCGACGGGTGCAGTTGGAGATCTTCAATCAGTTCGACGTGCCGATCAACATGGAGCGGGTGCTTCACCGCGACCAGAAGCTGGTCTTCCACCGGCCGATCCTGGCCGGGGACAAGCTCTACTTCGATTCCTACCTGGACTCGGTGATGGAGTCGCACGGCGCGATCCTCACCGAGATCCGCGGCGAGGTGACCGACGCCGAGGGTAAGCCGGTGATCACCAGCGTCGTCACGGTGATGGGCGAGGCCGAGTCCGACTCGGAGGCCGGCGAGGTGAGCGCACGGGTCGCCGCCGCGCGAGATGAGGCGATCGCGAAAATGATTGCTAAGCAAAGCTCGAAGGAGAGCTAAGCGAGAACGCTCGACCTAAGCGAAATCGCTATCCGAGGAACGCGTTTCGCCTGTTGGCCAACAACTGGTAAAGCGTCTGCTGGATGGTTTCACGCACGTTGTCGGTCAGCTCGAACGTCACCATCGGATCGTCGGCGGCCGCCTCGTCATAGTCGGCCGTGTAGATCGGTTCGCCGAACTGGATGTGCCACTTCGAGGGCAACGGCACCAACCCGAGCGGTCCGGCCAGCGGGAACAGCGGCGTGATCGGGAAGTACGGCAGCCCCAGCAGGCGAGCCAACAGCTTGATGTCGGCGATCATGGGATAGATCTCTTCGGAGCCGACGATCGAGCACGGCACGATCGGCGCCTTGGTCCGCAGCGCGGCCGACACGAATCCACCCCGACCGAACCGCTGCAGCTTGTAGCGGTCCTTGAACTGCTTGCCCAACCCCTTGTAACCCTCGGGGAAGACGGCGGTCAGCTCCCCGGCGGCCAGGAGCCTGTGCGCGTCGGACGTGCAGGCCATGGTGTGGCCGGCCTTGCGCGCGGCCTGGCCCACCATCGGCATGTCGAAGACCATGTCGGCTGCGAGCAGACGCAGGTCGCGATTCGTCGGGTGGTTGTCGTGGACGGCCACCGACGTCATCAACCCGTCGAAGGGCAACACCCCCGCGTGGTTGGCCACGATCAACCCGGCACCGGTCTCCGGCAGGTTCTCGATGCCGCTCACCTCGACCCGGAACCACGACTTGAAAAACACTCGCAGCAAAGGCAAGAAGATTGCGTCGTTGAGATGGGCGTCGAAGCCGAACTCGTCGACGGTGTAGTCGCCCATCATCCGCTTGCGGATGAACTCCGCCCCCGCGGCGATTCGTTTGGCGAGTTCGGTGGGGGGCTCATCGGCGCGCGGCGCGCCCAAGCCGGGGCCACGGGCCTGGTCGATCTCACGGACCACCGCGGCGATCTGCTCCGCCGAAGCGTGCGCACCGCCGTCCGCGAGCAGGGACGGATGTCGGCGCGAGCTTTCCGCACGTGCCGCGGCAGCTCGCCGCTGGGCCGATGACCGGCCCGAATTTGAGTGCAGCGGAATAACTTTCGCCTTCGACTCACCCGCCACGTTGATACCCTCTCCCCCACCGATCCGAACTATTGGCCTATCGTCCCCACCGCTGCGCCGCAGCCACGGCGCGGCTCTCCATTGAGCGTACCCACTTGGGGTCGATGATCGGGGTCAACCCGCGACCCCGGACGTAGTCGTCGAAGGCTTCCGCGGTTGTCCACTTCGGGCTGTAGCCAAGGTCGTTGCGCATTCGCGTGGTGTCCATGACCCGGCCGAAACTCAAGTAGTCAAGCTGTTCTCGATCGACCTCAGTGTAGCGAGTCGCGCGCCATAGTGAATCCACAGCGGACAGCGCCGGACGCGGCACCGGCAGCGCCACCCGGCCGGCACGCCTGATGGCCTGACTCATCATCATGATCCCCGCAGCTCCGATGTTGAACGTGCCCGGATGACCCGCCATCGTCGCGCGTTCGAGCGCGCCGAGCGCGTCCTGTTCGTGCAGCAGTTGCAGACGCGCGTCATGACCGATGACTGTCGGCACCACCGGCCCTGCGAGATAGCGCGAGAGCGCGGTGTCCATTGCGGGGCCGATCATGTTGGCCAGCCGCAGGACGGTGACGGTGATGTCGGGTCGGCGTCGGCCCATACCGCGCGCGTAGCCCTCGATGTCGATGCTGTCGCGGGCGAAGCCCTCGCCCGGTGGCCGCCGCGCGCTGCTGGCCTCGGTGAACAGGACCGGATCGTGGGCGTGCGAGCCGTAGACCTCCGACGTGGATTTCACGATCACACGACGCACGGTCTCCGCCTTTTGGCAGGCCGCGAACAGCTGGATCGCGCCCATGACGTTGAGTTCCTTGAGCGCCGCCCGCCCTCCGGCGCGCGGCGCGTACGACGCCGCCGCGGCGTGCACAACGGTGTCGACGTCCCCGTTTCGGATGACCTTGGCGATGAACGGGTTCCGGATATCGGCGCGAACGAATTCGGCGCGGCCCATCCGGCGCAGCATGTCCTTGCTCGGCGCGACCGCGTCGACGGCGATGACGTGGTTGATCAACGGGTTCTGGGCCAACCGCGCCGTCAGATATCCGCCCAAAAACCGGCAGGCACCCGTGACCAGCACAACCTTGGGGTAGCCGACGGTGTCGTCCGGAGAACGACCCTCAGAATCCATCCGGCCAGCCTAGCGAGGAGACCAGAGAACTACTTGCCGAGTTTTCTGCGCTGAACCCTGGTGCGCCGAAGCAGCTTGCGATGCTTCTTCTTCGACATACGCTTACGCCGCTTCTTGATGACTGAACCCATGAACTCCGCTACCTAGATATTTCTATGCACGTTCGTGCACCACGACTCGAGCCGCTACCTTACCTGGGCGGCCCAGGTAAGCGAAAAACGCGTGACGGAGCCGGAAGGCCGGCGACATCGGGCTCGGTCATCGGCCGGTGCAGTGCGACCGACACAAACGATCAGCCTGCGTCGAAGTACGAGCTTTCGAGCATGTCGTGCACCGCCTTGGCATGCACGCGGAACGAACGGCCGACACGCACCGCGGGCAGCTCTCCGTTGTGCACCAATCGATATACCGTCATCTTGCTGACCCGCATCAGACTGGCCACTTCCGCGACGGTGAGAAATTGAGCACGTGGCGGCTGGCCGTCGGAAGCGCCGGTCTCTCGCTTGCCGCTCGCCGAATCGCGCCCCGATGGCCCGTTCATAGACGTCATCGCAACCCATTCGTTCAGGCACGAGCAGTCCCAGCAGCTTCCCCACCGCTGGCACCGACCCGTGCTTACACGAGGAGAATAGCGTGGCGTATGGGGTTACTGCGACGGGTGTGGGCTAATCAATTTGAATTCTTTTGAACTACTAGGATGTAATTCCTAGCTGCTCAGACCGCATTTTTGCGGCTTCCACCGCAGATGCGACGGCCGCTCGCAAACCGCCTCTTTCGAGTTCTCGCAGACCAGCGGCGGTGGTACCCCCGGGCGAGGTAACTGTCGCCCGAAGCTGAGCGGCCGTGGTGTCGATCGCCGTCCCCAGTGCCACATCCCCTGCGGGCTGCGCCTCATCGAGACGCTCCAGCAACATCGCGGCCGAACCCGCCATCGTTTGCACGACAAGATCGGTCGCCACCGACCGCGGCAGACCGGCCGCCACGCCCGCGTCGACCAACGCCTCGACCATCAGGAAGAAGTAGGCCGGACCCGACCCGGACACCGCGGTGACGGCGTCGAGCTGCGACTCGGGGACGGTGAGCACACCGCCGACCGCATCGAAGATCGCCGATACCTCGGTGAGGTGCTCAGGGGTTGCGAAGCGGCCGGCCGCCAGGGCGCTGACCCCGCCGCCGACGACGACCGGGGCGTTGGGCATCACCCTGATGACCGGCGATCCGGCGGGCAGCTTGTTCTCGTAGAACGCCGCCGTGACGCCGGCCGCGACCGTCACGAAAACCTTTTCGGCAGTGTCTGTTTCCGCTCTTGCGGCGGCGTCGGCGATGTCGGCCACCAGACCCTCGACGTCGAAAGGCTTGACCGCGACGATGACGTAGGTCGCGGTGTCGACCGCATCGCCAACCGTCGTGACCAGCACCGAGTAGGTTTCGGACAGGTACTTCGCCCGGCCGGGATCCTTCTCGGCGACCACCAGGTCCTTGACCTGCCGTCCGGCGCGCAACATGCCCGACAGCAGCGCCTCACCGATACTTCCGCCGCCGATGATCGCGATTCTCGCCATGCGGGCAAGCATTGCAGACGCCACTACCGCCCGTGATGGGCAGCCGTCACGATCCCTGCGGCACCATCGCCAGCTGGCGGCTCTGCACGATGATGCGGCCCTCACAGTCGACGACGATGTGGTCCTCGTCGAACCAGTCCTGGCCGATCTGCACCGTCGTGCAGAGCACCCGTAGCCAGCCGTCGGCGGGCAGTGCCCGCAGATAGGCGGTCAGTTGGATGGTGGGCGCCCACCCGAACCGGTTGACGCCGAACGTCACCGGAGCCGACACGTCGCCGCACAGCAGCGCGAAAAGCACGTCCGGGGCCACCCCCTTGGGACGCACCCAGTACTCGATCACCGGCGGGCCACCGTCCGACCGTGGCTGCATCGTGGTCAGCGACGGACGGATGTCGCAGCCGTGCGCGAGGTGCACGATGTCCGCCATCGGATGACCCGGCCCGATCGGCTCGAGTCCGGGCGGCGGTTCCGGCTGCATCAAGGCAATCACCGGATTGACGGACAAGAGCGGCGGGACGTGGTGCTCCGGTTCACCCAGCGTCACCGCTGCCCGCACGGCTGTGCGATCTCCCTGCGTCAGCTCGACGTCGATCAGGCTGACCCGACGCCCGCGCTTTCGCACGGTCGTGGCCACCCGCATCGGCCCCGGATCCGGCGCCCACAGGAAGTTTCCGGAAACCGCGATCGGCTGCCCCGCCCCCAACTCCGTCCGGGCCGCGTTGGCGCACAGCGCCAGCATCGCCCCGCCGTGCACCTTCTCGCCGATGGTCCAGTGCTCGTTCAGCTCACCTAGATAGACACCGCCCACGCCGTCGCCTGCACTGGTCAGCGTCATGGCGTCGGTGAACAGCGTCGAACTCGGCATCTGCGTCCTTGCTTCGGTCAGCGCAACAGGTTTGCGCGGGCGAACTGCAGCGACTCGGCCAGCAGCGCCTCGCGCTCACTGGCCGACCGCGCTCCCGACGTGGTGACCTCGAGGATCACATGGCCCGAGAAGTCGCTTGCCGCCAGCATCTCGCAGACCTCGACCGTCGGTTGGGTGCCGCGGCCCGGGATCAGATGTTCGTCGGCCGATGCGCCGCTGCCGTCGCACAGATGCAGGTGCACCAGGCCCTCGCCCATCCTGCGCGCCATGTCCAGGGCGTCGGTGCCCGCGGTCGCGGTATGCGACAGGTCGAGTGTGTAGTGGGCGTGGTTGCCGTCCAGCGGGTCGTAGGAGGGCGCGAACGCCGAGATGCCCGGTCCCGGCCTACCGCCCCGCTTGCGCATGCGCTCGATCGACGTCTGGCCCGCCCCGAAGAACCGGTCGGCGCGGAACGGGAACATGTTCTCCACCGCCACCATCACATCGCTGGACGCCTCGAGTTCGGCGACCTGTTCGGTGAAACCTTCGGCATACCGGCGCTGCCACCTGAACGGCGGATGCACCACCACCGTGTCAGCGCCCAATTGCTCCGCGGCGCGAACACTGCGCTCGAGCTTCGGGATCGGGTTGGCGCCCCACACCCGCTGTGAGATCAGCAGACACGGTGCGTGCACCGATAGCACCGGCATCTCGTACCGCTCGGACAGCTCGGCGATCGCATCGACGTCCTGCGAGACGGTTTCGGCCCACACCATCAGCTCGACACCGTCGTAGCCGAGTGTCGCCGCGTACTCGAACGCCGCCTCGGTCCTCAGCGGGTAGACCGAGGCCGTCGACAGACCGACCTTGATTGCGGGGCGCACGTTGTCTATTCGGCGTCAGCCATCAACCCGACTGCAGCAGCGCCAACGGCCCCAACGTGACCAACGCCCCTACAGCCACCGCGATCAGCGTGCTGCCGATGTCCTCGGTCTTGCGCACCACCCGCACGCCGACCACCAGGCCGAGAATCACCAGAACGGACAGCACCAGCGCGATGATGTTGTTCCACTTCCAGAGCTGGTCGAACGCGACGAACAGCCCGGCGCCGAAGGCCACCGCCAGCACGCATTGCCCGACGATCCATACGCCGTGCATGAACGACGACATGATCTTCGGCGCGCCCGATTCGGCATCGCGGTCGACATCGATGGCCTCTGCAGGCGCCGGCTGGCCGCCACGGGCCAGGTCGTCGGCGACGGTCTGGCCGCCGAACAACGGGCCCGCGGCACTTCGCAGATAAGGACGCGTGCTGTCGGAATCCTC
Source organism: uncultured Actinomycetota bacterium (assembly GCA_963843135.1). Classification (GTDB taxonomy): domain Bacteria; phylum Actinomycetota; class Actinomycetes; order Mycobacteriales; family Mycobacteriaceae; genus Mycobacterium. The sequence continues at coordinate 115,572 of CAWJJA010000001.1, read as the reverse complement.
GACGTCCTCCTCGACGGCGGCGGCGACCGTGTCGGCAGTGTCGTCGTCATCCACATCGCCGTCGACATCGGTGGACCCGCCCGCCGCATCCGACCAGTCGACGGCGCTGTCCTCGTCGACCGGATCGGGGTCGGGGCTCATCTCCTCGGCGTCCACCCCGAGCGCGTTGAATCGGCGCGCCGCATAGCTCGAGCGGCGTGGCGGCGCGAAGAAGTCCAGGTCGACGTCGGTGTCGCGTTGCTGGATGTGGGCGGTGTATTCGGACACCGCGTCGGCGTAGTCGTCATCGGTCTCATCGGCCGATTCGGCTTCGGACTCGTCGACCGTTTCGGCTTCGGGCTCGTCGACCGTTTCGGCTTCCACATCCGACATCCTGGACGTCCTGAGGGTCGACGACACCGTTGGTGGACGCTTGGGGTTCTGGCTCCTCGACGGCCTCGGCGGGCTCGGGCTCCTCGACCGACGGGCGCTTCCGCGACGGGCTCCTCGACCACAGGCTCCTCGACCACGGGCTGACCCGCGACCTGTGCAGCTGCCGCTTCCTGTTCGGCGATGGTGTGATCGGTGACGATCGGGATCTCACCGGTCAACTCGGCGACGGAGATCGAATCGGTGTCGCCGCGACGGCGCCTGCGGCGCCCACCAGCCGGTGGGGCACCGATTGTGCCGTTGCGCGCCAGCAACTCCGCGACCGAGATCGGTCGCGTGCTCTGGCTGTCTTCTGGTCCTGTCATCGTCTCTCGCCTCTGGGCCTCTAGGGCTTCCTGGATTTCTGTGCCGTGCGAGCCTCCGGTCTGCCAGTCACGGATGTCTCCACCAAGGCCGTTCCATCAGCCTCGCTGTCGAGTTTCCGCAGAATAAGCCCTTCCCGCAACGCCCATGGGCAGATATCCACGCTTTCGACGTCGAGGGCCTTCATACTCGCCTCGGCTACCAACGCTCCTGCCACGATCTGCGGCGCCCGCTCGGCACTCACCCCTTCCAACTCCGCACGGTCAGCCGCGGTCATCCTAGAGATGAATGCTATGAGCTGCCGAAGACCGGTGGCCGTGAGCGTCCGCTTGACCCGCGGACCCGCCCCCGACGGCGCGGCGCCGGTGAGCCGGGCCAGCGAACGGAATGTCTTGGATGTCGCTACCGCCAGGTCCGGGTTGCCTGCCTTGAGCATTTCCGCGCCTGCGTCGGCCAGTTCGGTCGCCAGCCAGTCGCGAAGCATGGCGACGCGGCGGCGGCCGGGCGGATCGTCGGGCAGCCACTCACGGGTCAGCCTGCCCGCCCCGAACGGCAGCGAGAGCGCCACCTCCGGTTCCTCGTCGACGCCGTTCGACAACTCCAACGAACCGCCACCGATGTCGATGTTGATGATGCGGCCTGCGCTCCAGCCGTACCAGCGACGCACGGCGAGAAACGTCAGCCTGGACTCGTCGACCCCCTTCAGCACCTGCAGCGCGACGCCGGTCTCGGCGTGCACCCTGGCGATCAGTTCTTCGGAGTTCTTGGCGTCTCGCACGGCGGAGGTGGCGAATGCCATCAACTCGGCGCAGCCCGAACTCGCCGCGATCTTGGAAAACTCATCGAGGGTGCCGATGAGTTTGTCGGCGCCCTTGCGGGTCAGCTTGCCGTTGCCATCGATTGACTCTGCGAGGCGCAGCGAGGCCTTGGTGGAACTCATCGGCGTCGGATGGCCGCCGCGACGAGCATCCACCACCAACAAGTGGACGGTATTGCTGCCGACATCCAGCACGCCTAATCGCACCCATTCAACCTAATGGGTTTACCGTTGATTACTGTGAGCGCATCGCATCCTGGTGAGGTTGAACTCGACTTTGCCCGTGAGTGGGTGGAGTTTATCGACCCCGACAACCCTGAGCATCTGATCGCAGCGGACATGACGTGGCTGCTGTCGCGATGGACCTGCGTGTTCGGCACGCCCGCGTGTCAGGGCACGGTGGAGGGCAGACCCGACGACGGGTGCTGCTCGCACGGCGCGTTCATGTCCGACAAGAACGACATCGCCCAACTCGATGAGGCGGTCAAACTCCTGGACGACGACGATTGGCAGTACCGCGACAAGGGGCTCGGCAAAAAGGGCTACCTCGAGATGGACGAGTACGACGACAAGCCCAATCTGCGCACCCGAAAATACAAGGGCGCCTGCATCTTTCTGAATCGTCCCGGATTCCCCGGGGGCATCGGGTGTGCTCTGCACAGCAAGGCGCTCAAGATGGGCGTCGAACCGTTGACCCTCAAGCCCGAGGTCTGTTGGCAGTTGCCGATCCGCCGCACCCAGGAGTGGGTGGAACGTCCGGACGGCACCGAGATCCTCAAGACGTGGATCACCGAGTACGACCGGCGCGGCTGGGGCGAGGGCGGTGAAGACCTGCACTGGTACTGCACCGGCGACCCGAACGCACACGTCGGGAAGAAGCAGGTATGGCAGTCCTACGGTCCCGAACTCACCGAACTTCTTGGCGAGAAGGCCTACGCTGAGCTGGCCGCAATGTGTAAGCGGCGCAGTGCGTTAGGGCTGATCGCCGTGCACCCCGCGACCCGCGCCGCCGAATGAGCCTTTTCGTGACGCCCGACCGCGGCTAGCCCTCGAGTTTGTAGCCCAGGCCGCGGACCGTGACCAGGTGTACCGGGTTGGCGGGGTCGGACTCGATCTTCGACCTCAGCCGCTTCACATGTACGTCAAGTGTTTTCGTGTCGCCGACATAGTCGGCACCCCACACCCGGTCGATCAGCTGACCGCGGGTGAGCACCCGCCCGCTGTTGCGCATCAGATACTCGAGAAGGTCGAATTCCTTGAGTGGCAACGTGATTGCGTCGCCGTTGACCGATACGACGTGGCGTTCGACATCCATGCGTACCGGCCCCGCTTCGAGCACACCGTCGCCGATACCGGCGTCGTCGTTGTCGTTCCCGCGACGAAGTACCGCCCGGATGCGGGCAATCAGCTCGCGTGCCGAATACGGCTTCGTGACGTAGTCGTCGGCCCCGAGCTCGAGCCCGACCACCTTGTCGATCTCGCTGTCGCGCGCCGTCACCATGATGACGGGAACGCTTGAACGCGAACGCAATTGCTTACATACATCGGTGCCGCTCATCCCCGGGAGCATGAGGTCCAGCAGGACGATGTCGGCACCGGCCCGCTCGAACTCGGCCAGGGCCGACGGCCCGTCGGCCACTACGGTGGCCTCGAAGCCCTCCTTGCGCAGGAGAAAGGCCAGGGGATCGGCCAAGGACTCCTCGTCCTCCACGATCAACACGCTGGTCATCTGCTAGCTAGTCCTCTCGTTCGACGTGCACTTCTAGGTCATCGTCACCCTGGGGGTACGCCGGAATCGACAGGGTGAACGTCGATCCCGTTCCTTGCTGACTCCACAGCCGGATGGATCCGTTGTGATTGGCGGCGACGTGTTTGACGATCGCCAATCCGAGCCCCGTGCCGCCAGTGGCCCGGGACCGCGCCTTGTCGACGCGGAAGAATCGTTCGAACACCCGCTCCTGATCAGTGCGGGCAATGCCGATACCGCGATCGGTGATGGCGATCTCGATGTTGTCGCCGCGACGGCGCCTGCTGATCGACACCGCCGAACCGTTGGGTGAATACGCGATCGCGTTGGACACCAGATTGGCGATCGCCGTCACCAGCAGCGTCTGGTCCCCCAGCACGCGGTATCCCGTCGGCGCATCGGTGGTGATCGCGATGTCGGCGTTGTCGGCGGCCACCTTGTACCGCGACAGCGCCTCGGCCACCACCGTGTCGACGTCGACGGATTCAAGGTCGGGCAGCGGTTCGGCGCCCTGCAACCGCGACAGCTCGATCAGCTCTCCGACCATATTGCCCAGCCGGTTGGACTCGACGAGCATCTTCTCAGCGAACCGGCGCACCGTCTCGGGCTCGTCAGCCGAGGCCAGCACCGCCTCGGCCAGCACACCCATCGCGCCGACGGGTGTCTTGAGTTCGTGGCTGACATTGGCGACGAAGTCGCGGCGGGTCGCCTCCATCCGGGCGTGCTCGGACTGATCGTCGACGTAGACGACGGCGAATCGGCGATCCTGCTCGGTCAGCAGCCGGACGTGGCCGCGCACCGAAAGACCCGAACGTCCGGGATGGGCGCGTTTGCGTGGGGAGAGATCGACCTCGCCGTCGTCGCCCGTGGCCAGCGTGCGTTCCGCGGCAAGCCAGGCACGGTCGTCGAGCAGGCGGTCACGGACCAGACCCAGTTCCCGGGCCCGATCGTTGTGATAGACCACGTCACGGTAGGTGTCGACCACCACAATCCCCACCGGCGACTGCGACACGATGTGGGCGAGCATCTGCGAAACGGTGATGCCGGACTGCGCGACCGACCGTCGCTGCCTGCGCTCGGACAGCCGGGGCGCCAGCCGGGCGCCCAGCGCCGCACCGATCGCCAGGGTGAGCAGTGCGACGAGCCCAACCAGCAGCAGCGTCGATACCACACTCACGCGAAAATCGTACGCACCCGGTGAACGTCATCCCAGCAGCGTGCGGCCAAAAAGGGACAAGTCACAAAAGGAATCTCCGAAATTCGGACCCCGGCTGTCCGCTGTTAACCAACTGTTTGCCGGAAGGCCCTGTTCAGCGCCTTACTTCGCGCCTTGGGCAGCAACCGCGGCCGCGCCCGCTGCCGCCGCCTCCGGATCCAGGTAGGTGCCCCCGGCGACCTTGGGCTTGAGGTCGGAGTCCAGGTCGTAGCGAAGCGGGATGCCCGTGGGGATGTTGAGGCCGACGACGTCTTCGTCCGACATTCCGTCCAGGTACTTCACCAGCGCCCGCAGCGAGTTTCCGTGGGCGGCGATCAGGACGGTCTTGCCGGCTCGAAGGTCTTTCTCGATGGTTTCGGTGTAGTAGGGCACGAACCGCTCCACGACATCTTTGAGGCATTCGGTGAGCGGCGGCCCGCCAGGGATGTCCGCGTAACGGGCTTCGCCGTCTTGGCTGTAGGTGCTGCCGGGCTCGATGGGTGGCGGCGGGGTGTCGTAACTGCGACGCCACTTCATGAACTGTTCTTCGCCGTATTTGTCCTTGGTCTTGGCCTTGTCCAGGCCCTGCAGGGCGCCGTAGTGCCGCTCGTTCAGCCGCCAGTCGCGGTGCACCGGGATCCAGTGCAGATCGGCCTTGTCCAGCGCCAGGTTCGCGGTGGTGATCGCGCGGCGCAGCAGCGATGTGTACAGGACGTCGGGCCGGCGATCGAGTTCTGAGATCAGCTCGCCCGCGCGCGTCGCTTCGGCCCTGCCCTTTTCGGTGAGGTCGACGTCGACCCATCCGGTGAACAGGTTCTTCGCGTTCCATTCGCTCTCGCCGTGGCGGAGCAGGATCAGCGTGGAATCTCCCATGCGAGAAGAGACTAGTCGGGAGAGGTCTCGTCGGCTGTGCCGTTCCCGCCACCCCACCCGCTGTCAATCAAGTGGGCGAAGGCCTCAAGGTTCTTCAGCGACTCGCCGCGCGACACCCGCCACTCCCACTCTTTCTGGATCGACGAGCGAAAACCCAACTCCAGCAACGTATTGAAGTCCGAGTCGACGGCCTCGAGCACCTGACCGAGAATCCGGTCGATCTCGTCGGCGCTGACCGAGGCCAACGCCATCCGCCCGACCAGGTAGATGTCGCCGACGTTGTCGAGCGTGTATGCGACGCCGTAGAGACGCCGGTTGCGCTTCAGCAGGAAGCGGTAGACACCCTCGTGGTTCTCGTCGGGCTTGCGACAGACGAACGCCTCGATGCGAACCGAATGCTCGCCGATGGACAGGATCGTGTTGGTCTTCAGGCGCCGCTCGCCGGGCAGTTCGACGATGATCCCTGCCAACCCGCCCTGCGCGCCCTCGTGGCGGCTGCAGACGAGACCGTTCTCCTTGCAGGCCTGTTCGATGACGTCCCGTGCGTCACTCATGGCTCGACTCACGCACGAACCCCGCGGCGGATCGTGAAGCGCCGCACGCTGCGCCGTGACGTCACATCCGCACGCTGGCGTGCGCGGTAGTCGGCGATTGCGCGTCCATAGCTGGTGAGCAGTGCGTCGACGGTACGTGCCCAGGAGAACGTGGCGGCGTGCTCGACGGCGGCAGCACTCATCGTGTGGGGTCCTCGGTCCAGCAGTGCACCGATGGCCTGTGCCCAGTCATCGACGTCGTGGCCGTCGACCAGCGTGCCGGTGACCCCGTCGCGCACCGCGACCGGCAGACCCCCGACGGCAGCGGCCACCACCGGAGTGCCACAGGCCTGGGCCTCGATGGCAACAAGTCCGAACGACTCCGAATAGCTGGGCACGGCAACCAGATCGGCGGCACGGTACACGTCGACGAGTTGTTCGCGCGATTGCGGCGGCAGGAACGTCACATGTGCGGTGATACCCAATTCTTCGGCCAGCTGAATCAGCGCCTCGGGAGCGGCCAGCCCGCTGCCGGACGGTCCGCCCGCCACCAGCACACGCAGCGCACCGAAGCGTCCCGTCAGCCGGGCCGCGGCCCGCAACAGCACATCGGGCGCCTTCAGCGGTTGGATCCGCCCGACGAACGCCAACACCTGCTCGTCGGGCGCCAGGCCCAGAGCGGCGCGGGCGTCGGCACGGTCACCGGGTGTGAACAATTCGAGATCGACGCCGGGATGGACGACGTCGATGCGCGACCGATCGGCGTGATGCAGCGAAACAAGTTGCTGCGCTTCGGTTTCGGTGTTGACGATCAATCGATCGGCCTCATCGACCACCTGCTGCTCACCAACGGCGCGCAACGGCGGCTCGGGTGCGTCGCCGTCGGCCAGCGCCGCATTCTTCACCGCGGCCAGGGTATGCGCGGTGTGCACGAGCGGCACCGCCCATCGATCCCGTGCCAACCAGCCGACCTGACCCGACAGCCAGTAATGCGAGTGCACGATGTCGTAGTACCCGGGCTCGTGCGTGGCCTCGGCCCGCAGTACCCCTGCGGTGAATGCGCACAACTGGGTGGGCAGGTCGTACTTGGCCAGGCCTTCGAACGGGCCGGCCACGACGTTGCGGACGAGCACCCCCGGCGCGACCTGCACAACGGGTGCATCGGCCGATGACGTGGCCCGGGTGAAGATCTCCACCTCGACCCCGCGCCTGGCCATCTGCAGCGCACTCTGCAGGACGTAGACGTTCATCCCGCCCGCGTCGCCGGTACCGGGCTGTGCCAGCGGCGACGTGTGCACTGACAACACGGCTACTCGCCGCGGAACCGCAAGACCGGCAGTGGATCGGCTCAGATCCGTGACTGGGCGCACACAGACATGTCTACACCGTGGCGGGACGCCCTCGGCGCTACGCACTCACCTCGGCTCGGCGGCTCAGCACCCGCTTCATCGCCCCGATCGGATCGGCGTAGAGCCCGACGAGGGACACCACGCCGGCGCCTGCCTCCTGGACCCGGTTGCCGAACGCCGTCACCCGGATCTGACGCGGCGGCATCACGGACCGCCCGGTGAACGCCTCCTCGACCAGTTCCATGCCCTCGGGATACTCGGTGAACGCCTGACCGCCCACGACGAGGTCGTCGGGGTTGAGCATGTCGCGCAACAGGGCCACTGCCTGCCCCAGCACCCTGGCCCGCTCGCCGAGCAGCGCTTGGGCTCCCTCATCGCCCTGCCGGGCCGCCCGCAGCACCGCAGGCATCGTCGACGCCTGCCCGTCGCCGGAAATGATGCGCGCCTTACGAGCAGCGATCAGCACGGCCTCATCGCTCACCGTGGACTCCAGCTGGCCGGTGCCACCGAGCAGTTCGGAGTGGGCGGGCAGCGCGGCGATGGTGCCGGGGCCGCTGGCGGGCGAGTGCACCCGTCCGCCGATGGACAGTGCGTAGCCGACGGTCTCGCGGGCGTACACGTAGAGGCTTGTCGAGCTGGGCGTCGGGGTTGCGCCGGCGATCTCGGACACCGGCAGCCGACGAACCCCGAGCAGAAGTTCCGCACCGGCCATCGCGTCGACGTGGGAGGCGACCGATACCGGCAGGCCGAGCGCTTCGGCGAGCACCGGGCCGACAGGAGCATCCGACCAGCCCAGCCTCGGATGGTCGAGATAGCCCGTCGCACTGTCGACGACACCGCCCGCGGCCACGCCCACCCACAGCGCGCGGCGACGGTGCCAACGGCTCAGATAGCGGCGTGCACTGGCCGCCAACGACGCCAGCGCCGCGGCCTGCGGCCCCCGCGGTGTCGGTGTCTCGACGACGTCGAGCGTGCGGCCGAACAGGTCGGTGGCCACGATGCTGGTGGTGCGCGCGCCGATGTGCACGCCCAGCGTCAGGTACGGCTCGTGATTGACCGCCACGGGCACGCGCGGCCTGCCGATGGCGCCCGAGACGGCCAAATCGGCCCGTTCCCGCAGAACGCCGGCGTCGAGCAGCGCCGTGACCTGACGGTTGACCGTCGCGATGCTGAGTCCGGTGACCTGGGCGATGACGTCACGCGCGATCGGACCGCGTAGTCGGGCAGCGCCGAACACGGACCCCGCCGCGGCCTCGGCCACCCGCAGGGAGGGCGCGACGACATGGTGGCGGGCCAACAGCGCGCGTTTGGTGTGAGCGGCGGAGGCAGGGGTATGCAGAGTGGTGGCGGCAGTGCGCACGGGATTGTCCTTTTGTGAAGTCGGCCGGTGGGTTTCTGCCACACCCGGCGACTGTCATCAGGACAGCGGAATCAGGAGCGGCGAAGTGCGCAACAACAACAGTGCCGCGTGATGCGGGCAGCCGGGCTCCTGGACATGGGGTTGAACTTAGCACGCCAACTAAAGTTGGGCTTATGACGACACCAGAGACCGACAAGCGGGTCGCGGTAGTCACCGGCGCCAGTGCCGGTATCGGCGCGGCGACCGCGAGAACCCTTGCAGCCCTGGGCTTTCACGTGGTCTGCGCAGCGCGACGTGCCGAGCCGATCAAGACCCTTGCCGAGGAGATCGGTGGCACCGCGGTTGTGACGGACGTCACGGATCCGGATTCCGTCAACGCCCTGGCGAAGCGCCTGAGCAGGGTCGATGTGCTGGTGAACAACGCAGGCGGCGCGCGCGGGATGGAACCGGTGGCAGAGGCCGACATCGAGCACTGGCGATGGATGTGGGAGTCCAATGTGCTCGGCACGCTGCAGGTCACCCGTGCGCTGCTGCCCAAGCTGATCGACTCCGGCGACGGGCTCATCGTCACGGTCACCTCGATCGCGGCGGTGGAGATCTACGACAACGGCGGCGGGTACACCTCGGCCAAACATGCCCAGGGCGTGCTGCACCGCACGTTGCGCAGCGAGCTATTGGGAAAACCGGTGCGGCTCACCGAAGTTGCACCGGGGATGGTGAAGACCGACTTCTCGCTGCGGCGGTTCGGCGGCGACGAGGAACGCGCCGCCAAGGTCTATGAGGGCGTCACTCCACTGGTGGCCGAGGACATCGCCGAGGTGATCGGATTCGTCGCCAGCCGCCCGTCCCACGTCGACCTGGATCTCATCGTGGTCAGGCCGCGGGACCAGGTCAGCGGCGCCAGCGGCTCGCGCTTCAACCGCCAGACCTAACCGCCAGGACGCCCGGCGCCGCCAACCGGCTCGGGCGCTCCCGACGGTGTGGCAGGAGCGGTGCTCGGGATCCCCGCAGGGGAGGCTTTGTCGTTCAGCGCCGACATCGACACCCACTCGTCCCACGGGATGGCCCAGTCCCAGATGTCGCCGTCGGCGTAGGACAGCTCGATCCTCGTTCCGGTCACCTCGACCGGGTCGCCGTATATCGCGGAGTTGAAGTACTGCTGGGCGTCCTCGGTCGACAGGTTGATGCAGCCGTTGGTGACGTTGGTGTTGCCCTGCGCTCCCGAACTGGCGGGGTTGGCATGGATGAACTCGCCGTTGTTGGAGATCCGCACGGCGAACCGCTCCCGGATGTTGGCGTAGCCGGCCGCCGGGTTCGTCATGTAGAAGTCGTCGTACTTCTCGGTGACCACGTGGACGCCACTGCGGGTGACGTTGCGGTCCACGTCCCCCTCCCCGTAGCTGCACGGGAAGTCCATGATCACGCCGCCCTGCCCATCGAGCACCTGAATGCGGTGCGACGACGCTTCGGCGATGACCACCTGGCGCCGGCCGATCTCGAATGTCAGCGTCGAATCCTGCGCGCCGAAGGCCCCGTCGCCGAACGGCACGCCGTAGAGCTTCGCCTCGACGTTCACCTTGGTGCCGCTCGGGTAGTACTCGCGGGTGCGCCAGTGCATGCGCGAACCGCCGACCTCGTCGGGCAGCCATGCCCAACTGCCTTCGACCGGCGGCTCGGTGCTGACCTTCACCGCTTTCTCAACCGACGCCTTGTCGGTGATCGACGCGTCGAACTGGATGATGATCGGCGCCGCGACGCCCACGATCTGACCGTCGGAGAGCTGGAACTGGCCGTTGACCTGGGTGCTCGGGTTGACGGTGGAGAAGTTGCCTTTGATCGGAACCGCCTTGCCGTCGCGGCCGACCACCGAACCGCCCCACGTGTACTCCACGTCGTAGCCGAGCGGTTCAGTGACGTTGAAAGCCGTGCGATCGCGGTTGAGCGCACCCGCGACGACCCTGCCTTCGGGATTGGTGAGCGTGACGCGCTGGAACCAACCGTCGCTGACCTCGACGCCGATGGACGCGGTCGGGGCCACGTCTGCGGTGGCGTTGGCCGGTTCGAAGGTCATCGACGGGGCGGGCGGCGCACTCGCCTGATTGGGCGTGATCGGGGACCGCTTCGAACAGGCCGCCAGGGCGCCCGGCACAACGACGCCGACCGCAAGTGCGGTCAAAGCGCGCCGACGACTTATCGACGGCTGTGGATCGGCTGGGCTCACGTGGATCCAGGGTACTTAGAGAACGGCCCCAATCAGAATTGGCTCGGGTGTGAGTTCGATCCCGAACGTCTCTTTGACGCCGTCGCGCACCGCTCTGGCCAGCGCAATCACGTCGGCCGTCGTCGCAGAGCCGCGATTGGTCACAGCCAGCGCGTGTTTGGTCGACAGCCGTGCCGGGGCGCCGTCGCCGGGGTAGCCCTTCGCGAAGCCGGCGCGCTCCACCAGCCAGCCCGCGGCCAACTTGACGCCGTCGGGCGCCGGATAGTGGGGCACGTCCCCGTCGATAAGGCTCTGCAGCCGCTCGAACACTGCGGGGGCGACGACGGGATTGGTGAAGAACGACCCGACGCTCCAGGTGTCGTAGTCGGGGCTTTCCTCACTCTCGTCGAGAACCATCCCCTTGCGGGCCCGCAGCGCCAGCACCGCTTCCCGCACACGGGTCGGCTCAACTCGCGAATCCGGTTCTGCGTCAAGCGCGTTCGCCAGCTCGCCATAGCGCAGCGGCGCGCTGCGCCCTTCGGGGTCCAAGGCGAACTCCACCTCGAGGACGATCGCTGCCGCCGAGCGCTTGAGGATGCTGGTGCGGTAGCCGAACTGCAGCGTCGACGGGTCAACCCACCGGTCCTCGCCCGTATGGCGGTCGAGCAGTCGCACCCGCCGGATGGTGTCGGCGACCTCGGCGCCGTACGCGCCGACGTTCTGCACCGGCGTCGCACCGGCGGATCCCGGGATGCCCGACAGGCATTCCAGCCCGCCGAGCCCGTACGCCAGCGAGGTCACGACCACGTCATCCCATATCGCGCCCGCCTCCGCGCGCACGACGCTGCCCTCGACGGTGATCTCGGTGTTGGCCAGCAGCACGACGTCGAGGTTGTCCAACTCGTCGGACAACACGACGTTGGATCCGCCCGCCAGCACCAGGGCGTCGCTGTCGGGGCCGAGGGTGCGTGCCACGTCGACCACCTTCTGGGTGGTGTCGCAGGTGATCAGGCGTCGCGCAACAGGTCCCACGCGCAGAGTGGTCATCGGCGCCAGCGGCACCGACTCGGAAACGGACGCGCCCCCAATGAGCGAACTGACCACGGGCGGTAACGGTAGCGTGGCCAGCTATGCCGCGTTCATTCGACATGGCCACCGAATACGAGGGCAGCGTTGAACAGGTCCACCGCGCATTCCGCGAGCAGCGGTACTGGCTGGCCCGCTTGACGGAGTCCGGCGCCGACGCCTACTCGCTGGACAGGCTGATCCTCGGCGAGGACGGCGGCATCGACATCGTGACGACCCAGACGGTGCTCGCCAGCCGGCTGCCCGGTGTCGTGCAGCAGTTCCACCGGGGTGACCTGAGCTTCGTCCGTGAGGAGATGTGGACGCCGGTCGACGGTGGACGCGCCAGAGCGGCGGTCAAGGGCTCGATCACCGGCGCCCCCGCAACACTCCTGGGCGAGGCCGTCCTCACGCCCGCGGACTCCGCCCCCGGCTCGCGACTGGAGGTCAATGCCGCCGTTCAGGTCGATATCCCGCTGGTCGGCGGCAAGGTCGAGACCTTCATCGGCAGCCAACTCGTCGACCTGCTGATCCAGGAACAGCGCTTCACGACGCTGTGGATCACGGAGAACGCCTAAACCGAAGTGTCAGACGGGTTTGGAACCACGAATCGCGCTCAGGGTCAGGCGGATTGGGCAGGCCTGCCTGGCCGATGCAGCGTCGACGGGATGTAGGAGTTCATCCGGGGCCAACGGCTCGGGTAGCTCCGCCGCATTGCCTGCCCGTGCCCTGCTGTCACCGCCCCTGCGGCGTGGTGCGGCCGCTATGTCGGCGATCAACCTAAAATCGCACTATGGGTGCCCCCGTCGGACAGCTGACCCGGGGCACCACCGGCTACAACCGCCTGCGACGCAGTGATCGCTGGCTGGTGCATTCGCGACGGGTGCGCGCCGCGCTTCTGTCCGCCGCCGATCCATTGGTGGTCGACCTCGGCTACGGCGCGCTGCCGGTGACCACCCTGGAGCTTGCCGAGCGGCTGCGGGCGGTGCGCAGCGACGTTCGAGTCATCGGCCTGGAAATCCATCCGGAGCGGGTCGCAGCCGCACGAGCCGCCGGCGGCGACTCGGTCGAATTCGCTCTGGGTGGTTTCGAATTGGCCGGCCGGCGCCCGGTTCTGGTGCGTGCCTTCAACGTACTGCGCCAGTATCCGGTCGAGGCGGTGGCCGAGGCGTGGACGACGATGCAGCGCCAGTTGGCCCCCGGCGGCCTGATCGTCGACGGCACGTGCGACGAACTCGGCCGGCTGTGCTGCTGGGTGCTACTCGACGCGGACGGTCCGCGCAGCCTCACGCTGGCCTGCGATCCGTTCGCCATCGAACGTCCGTCCGATCTCGCCGAACGGCTGCCCAAGGTGCTGATCCATCACAACGTCGAGGGCCAGCCGATCCACACACTGCTGGCCGCCGCCGATCATGCGTGGGCCAGCGCCGCGGGACACGGCGTCTTCGGCCCGCGGGTCCGCTGGCGCGCAATGCTGGATTCACTGCGCGACAGGAATTTCGGGGGCTTCACCGTGGATCCGCCACGAAGGCGGATGCGCGACGGCGTGCTTACGGTGCCGTGGCCGCAAGTGGCTCCGCGCTGACCAGATCCGGCTCGGACTTCTCCGCCCCGGCCAGTGCGTCGTCGACATCGGATGCCACCTGGATGTCCAGTCCGCGGATCGTCGCGGGCTTGGTGAGCAGCGCAACCACCACGTAGGTCACCAACGACGCTCCGAATGCGATGAATGTCGGCCAGCCGTCGAACGACGCATCGACCAACCCGTTGGGGATGTACAGGATCGTGTTGTCGAGCCCGTACATCGTCGGCGTCATCACGAACAGCACAAGGCGCACCGCAAGACCGACCACGATCGACACCAGGGCCGCGGCCGAAGTGCCTCTGCGCCACACCAATCCGAGAATGAACGGCACCACCAGACACGCCAGCAGCAGATCGAACGCGAGGGTCAGCAGGATCCCAGTCTGCTTGACGTAGATCGCGATCGCGATGGCGAGCAACGTCATCGGGACCATCGCGATCCGGGTGGCGCGCAGCAGCGGATCACGCTGGCCCGGAACATGCACGCGCCGAACGCCGCCCAGATTGCGCACCGAGACATTGGAGATCGCCAGGATCGCGCCGTTGGCGGTGCTCATCGACGCGCCGACCAAACCGCACAACACGATGATCGTCAGGAACAGCGGCGCGTACTGGTCGAGCAGTACGAACAGCACGGGGCCGTCGAGTTCGGCGGGCATGAACGCCTGCGCCGAGAGCACGACGAGACCGAACGGCACGCAGATCGCCACGACGCCGGTCGCGGCGCCGAAGCAGGCGCGACGCGCCGTCTCCGGAGACTTCGCCGCGAACACCCGCTGCATGAAGTCGATCGCCACGATATCGCCGATTCCCAGCGCGATCAGCGTCGCCCAGTTGACGGTGGCCCCCATCGCGGGATCGGTCATCTGCTCCAGAGCCAGTGGTCCCATGCCGTCGGCGATCGCGATGCCGTGTGTGACCGCCATCCAGATCAGCAGTCCGACCGCACCCACCAGCACCAGGCTCATCTGGATGATCGCGGTATACGCATCAGCCAGCAGCCCACCGGTTCCGGTGTAGGCCACCGCGAGAACCGCGATGATCACCGTCCCGAGCCAATACGGGATTCCGAGAAAATAGTTGAACAGGAACCCACCGGCCACGAGATTGCCCGCCACGAGAATGCAGAACCCCACGATCAGCATTACCGAGGCGGCAACCTCGACCTGCCTGCCGAACCGCAGGCGGTAGTAGTCGGGAAAGGACGTCAAACCCATCCGGTTCATCGGTTTGGCGAAGAACATCCCGGTCAGGAACAGACAGAGCGCCAGCCCCAGCGGCAGACATGCGCCAGCCCAGAACCCGAACTCATAGGCCAGGTCGGTGTTGCCGAGCGAGGCGTTGGTGTCGACGGCCGAGCCCATCAACGCGCCGCCGACCAACACCAGCGGCAGCATGCGGCCGCCGACAAGGAAATTGGCGCTGTCGCCGGCGATCCGTTTGGACACCATGAAGCCGACGAAGACGACGACTGCGATCGAAATCCCTACGCCGAGAAGAATCATTGGGAGCCTCCCTGTACGAGGTGGAGCCTCCCGGGCTTTTATCCCGCCGTGGAGCGACCGGCGTCGCTGCGTGGTCGCCTGCGTCTCTTGGACCAGACCCGACGATCGGCGGAACCCTAGACGCGCCTCACACGAGTGAATGTGAGTCGTCGACCAGAAAAACTCCGGACGATTACGGCAGTTCGCGCGTCGTGTTAACGGCGCGTTGCAATTACCTCCTGCCGGCTTCGGGAATCGCTGCCAAGATAAGGACCAGGAGCCGGCCAGAGATTCCAGCCGGCTCCCCGGACGAGGTGCTCAGGCATTGCGTAATCCGGCCTGCCGACAAGACAGCGCGCGAGGAGCACCCGTGACCGACCGTCCCGATCCCACACTGGCGAACGCAGAAGGCGCCTGGGCCCAGCAGGCCGAGGCGAATCTCGGCGATCGGCGGCTCCGCGAGGAGATCGAGCGCGGCCTGAGCTTCGGACTCGAGGCCGCGCCCACCATCAACGACCGGACGATCTCGACATTCGTGCGTGGTGAGAAGCCGCATTTCGCCGGCGAACGTGGGACCTTCCTGAAATGTCCGTTCATCGAGGACGTCAACCAGGTCGACGACGCCGAGGTCGCCGTCTTCGGCGTGCCGCTGGATGCGGGGGCCACCTACCGCCCCGGCACCCGGTTCGGCCCGCAGGGCATCCGGCGGTCGACCAACCTGTTCGGGACGTACAACTATGAGTCGGGCGTCGACCTTCGCGAGCAGCTCAACATCGTCGACATCGGTGACGTGTTCACCATCCCTGGCAACCTGGAGAAGTCGTTCGACCAGATCAGCCAGGCCATGGCCCACGTCGCCCAGAAGGGTGTCATGCCTATCGTGCTCGGCGGGGACCACTCGATCGGCTTTCCCACCATCCGCGGGCTGGCACCGTACATGGACGGCAACATCGGCATCATCCACTTCGACCGCCACGTCGACACCCAGGAGACCGACCTCGACGAGCGGATGCACACCACCCCGTGGTTCCACGCGACCAATATCCGCAACGCTCCGGCGACCAACCTCGTCCAGATCGGTATCGGCGGCTGGCAGAGCCCCCGGGAGGGCGTGAAGGTGGGCCGCGACCGCAAATCCACCGTCATCACGGTCGGCGACGTGGAGCGGGTCGGGGTCGAGAAGATCGCGGAGATGGCGCTCGAGATTGCCTGGAAGGGCGCCAAGGCGGTGTACCTGTCGTTCGACATCGACGTCATCGACGCGGGCTTCGTTCCGGGCACCGGCTGGCCCGAGCCCGGCGGGCTGCTGCCCCGCGAGGCGCTCAACCTGGTGAAGATGGTCTCCGAACCCGGTTTGGCCGGCATCGAGGTCGTCGAGTGCTCGCCGCCGTACGACTGGGCCGAGCAGACCGCGTTGATGAGCTCGCGCGTGATCCTCGACAGCCTCGCCGCACAGGTACGGTCCGGAAAGCTCGGCAACAAGGCGGCCTCGCTGGATCGGCCCGCCTGGGGGCCGTAACTACGCTGGGGCCATGCGCATCGCCCTGGCACAGATCCGTAGTGGCACCGATCCGACCGCCAACCTCGGTCTTGTCGAGGACTACACGCGGCAAGCGGCCGATGCGGGTGCCTCCCTGGTGCTGTTTCCCGAGGCGACGATGTGTCGCTTCGGCGTTCCGTTGGCCCCGATCGCCGAGCCGCTGGACGGCCCGTGGGCGAATGGAGTGCGTGAAGCGGCGCAGAAGGCGGGAGTCGTCGTGGTGGCCGGCATGTTCGTCCCCGCCGACGCACAGGATGGGCGGATGCGCGTCACCAACACTCTGCTCGCGACGGGACCCGGAGTCGACGCGCACTACGACAAGATCCATCTCTACGACGCGTTCGGATTCACCGAGTCGAGCACCGTGGCGCCGGGACGCGAGCCCGCCGTCATCGAAGTCAACGGCGTGACCGTCGGCCTCACGCTGTGCTATGACGTGCGTTTCCCCGAGCTCTACGTCGAATTGGCGCGCCGCGGAGCACAACTCATCACCGTCCACGCCTCCTGGGGCACCGGGCCCGGCAAGCTCGAGCAGTGGACGCTGCTCGCCCGGGCCCGTGCCATCGACACCACGGGCTTCGTCGCCGCGGTCGGTCAGGCCTACCCCGGTGACGAGATCGCGGCCCTCGGGCCAACCGGGGTGGGCGGCAGCGTGGTCGCATCGCCCGTGGGAAAAATCGTCGCGTCAGCAGGCGACGACCCGTCACTGCTCGTCACCGACATCGACCTCGATGCCGCCAGGACGGTCCGCGAAACCATCGCGGTGATGGACAACCGCACAGATCATGCATGGGTTAAGGCAGAATCGCGGGGGTGACCGACCCCTGGGACCGCCGGAACCAACCACAGCGCCCGCCGCCGCCACCACAGGGCCGACCGCAGTACCCCCAGGGGCCCCCGCAATACGGACAGCGTCCGCCGCAAGGGCCGCCGCCGGGCTATTCCGCACCGCCGCCGCCCCCCGGACCGCCTCAGGCTCCGGCGCCGCAGGCCGAACAGCCCTCACCGCCCGAGAAGTCGAAGAGATCGCTGCGCGACCCGCTGTCGATCGTGCTGGTGCTCGTCATCGTCATAGCGGTGGTCGCGGGGGCGCTGATCGGCGTCGAGTTGTACGCCCGCAACCAGGGCGAGACCAGGGTCGCGGCCGCCGTCGAATGCCTCGTCGAGGACAAGGCCGACGTGTCTTTCGGATTCATGCCGCCCTTTCTCGTGCAGCACATGTCCCGCAAGTACACGAGCCTGCACATCGAGACCGCGGGCAATCAGATTCGGGACTTGAGGGGCATGAAGGCCGACGTGACCATCGAGGACGTGAATCTGAACGAGTCCGCCGGCTCAGGCGGCGGCGGCACGATCGGCTCGCTCGTCGCGAAGATCGACTGGACGGCCGCCGGGATGACGGAGTCGATTCAGAACGCCATTCCGCTCGTCGGCTCGTTGATCTCCGGCGTGACGACCAACCCGTCCGACGGAACGGTCGAGTTGGAGGCGGCGCTCGGCAACATCATCACCAAGCCGCAGGTCCGCAACGGCGCTCTGACCCTGGAGGTGACGGAGCTGACCGGACTGGGTTTCACCTTGCCGCGTGAGACGATCCAGCCGGCGCTGGACTCGCTGACCGCCCAGCTGACGAATGAGTTGCCGATGAACATCAAGGCCGACTCGGTGGAGGTCACCGACAACGGTGTCAAGACCCAGTTCTCGACCCGGAACGCGACGATCCCCAGTAGCGAAGAAGATTCCTGCTTCTCGAATATCTGAGGGTCAGGCGGTCGGCTCACGCCACCGAAAGCTGTTGACGTACTTGCCCATATCCATGGCGAGTTGCAGACTGGCGCCGGACGGGTGGCCGGGGCCGAATTCCCGGGTGAATTCGTGGTACGGCCCTATCGCTGCGGCGACCAACGCGTAGTCGTTCTTGACCGCGACCATCACGAGGATCCGCAGTCGGGTGAATGCGCCGCGGGCGTCCTGCGGGTATTCGTCGACGACGACGCCATACCCGGGTTCGTACCCGACCATGGCGTTGGGTATCTCGTAGGCGGTGGTCGCGTTCGGAAACTTCTGGCCGATCAGGTATTCCACGATCTGCTTCGGCGTTCGGCCTTCGGCGGGCAGCCCGAAAAACTCCATGATGCCGGTGTCGCCGCCGACGAAGTTGAGTTCGACGCCGTCCGGGTTGAGCGTCGCTTCGTAGGCCGTTCCCGACCCGGGGTATTGCACCGAGAACGCGCCGTCTTGGGAGATGAAACGCGGATAGGACTCGATCGGCTCGGCGATCGGTGGCCGTCCGCAGTCGGGCGGACACTGGTAGGGGATATCGGCGGGGGTGGCTATCACCGCGACGGTGGCTCCCACCGCTGCCGCGACAACCGAACCGACCCCCAGCACTGTCAGCAGCCGCCCCCAGGATGTACGGCGTATCAGTGCGGTGTCGTCATCCGGTGCGTCAAGCCGCGTTTTGCGCGACTTTCGCGACGCCGCACGGGCGGCGACTCCGCAGTTCGGGCAGTACGCCATATCCGGGACGACGTGGTCGCAGTGGGGGCAGGTCAGGCGTCCGGTCGGATCCGCCGGGTCGAGCTCTTCGTGCATCAGGGCGGACTGAATACCGATCCTCAGCGCAATGAGTGCGAGCGCAGCGATGAGCAGGTACAGCCCCAGCTGCAGAAACAGCGGGGCGTCCACGAGGTCCATCAGCCCCATCGCAGCGAACATGACGAGTGTCGCAAGCACACTGGCGACGGTGAAGATTCGGCCGCGGAACCACAGTGTCACACCGACCAATCCGCCCAGCGCCGCCGCTGTCAGCGGCACGGCGATGAGCTGAATTCCGCCCTGGATGATCAGAGTGTGCACAGATCTGTCGACGGCCGTGATGCCCGTCTGGAACTGCGGCGCCAGCTGGGTCAGAGTCGCCGCCGCGGTGAAACTGATCGCTCCCAGCGCCCCAATCACGAACCCGTCCAACGACTCCCGGATTCCAGGGCGCACCAGCCGAACCACAAACACCGGGATCAGCATCAGCACCGCGTAACTGACGGGGAACGCCAGTACGTACAACGCGAACGCCGGCGTCAGTTTGCCGTCATAGCCTTCAGTGAGCGAGTAGGCGTAGGCGTCGACGACGAGCGAGTCGGTCTCGAAGGCCCAGGCGATGCCGAGGAAGATCGCCATCACGGCCGCCAGCACCAACGTGCTGCGGGGCTGATCGTCGTCAGTCTCTGACTCGCGCAGGTACATCAGGAACAGGAACGGAAGGCCGAGGGCGCCGACGGTGATCAGCGGCGCCTGCCACCGCAGCAGGGTGAAGGTGGTCAGCGCGATGAACAGAAGTGCCAGTCCCACCCGAAACGGCTTGCGCGCCCGACGCGGCAATTGCGGGAAGAGGGAACTTGCGATGGATGGCATCAGGGTGTGTTCGTTCGGCGCGGCCGCGTATGCGCCGATCCGTATGCGCCGTCCGCCACCCGCTGGCACGCCGCAGCGTCCGCAGAACGCCCCGTCGGGCACTTCTGTTTCGCACGCCTGGCAGACCATGGTGGACACACCACCCGGGCTGCTCACCGAGGCGCCACCCCCTTCTGGAGCGCGAAAATGTTGCGGACGAGGTTGTAGACGTTCGGGCTCCCGAGCCCGGTCACGAGGTCGTAGCCGGGCTGTGAGAAGTCGACCGCATTGCCGCCGGGGCCCACCTGACGGAAGCCGGGGAGATACGAACCGGCGGCCACGTTGTACAGCACAGGGTTCGCGTTCCCGAGCGGATCACCGTCGTTGGCGACGAGGAACTGGTTCATCAGCACGGTGAGCGCGGCCCAGATAGGCGCCGACTGGGATGTTCCGCCGCCGATCACCTCGGTTTGTTTGTAGATGAACCTGACCCCCGTGAACGGATCCGCGACCGCGGAGACATCGGGCGACAGGCGGCGATGCTCGGTATCCCGTTCGACCCTCATAGCGCTCTGCCACTGCGGACGGTCGAACAACGTCGACACGCCGCCGCTCGAGCCCTGGGACAACGGCGAATCGATCCACGGGCGTTCGCCCACCCACTCTCCGCGGGGGCTCGTCGACAGGGTGGTGCCGCCCACGATGGTCATGTTCGGTATCGACGAAACCGCGTCCAGCCCGATGTCATCGGGGCCCGGTGGGGCCGACCAGCTTTCGCCGCCTTTGCACTCCAGGCCGGCGGTATCCCCGCTCGCGTCGAAAGCCGAGGTGCCGCGCCTCTGCGCCGCGGCAAGCGCAGCCTGTACCGGTGCGAGATCCGCGGCGGTGAACAGCTTGTCGCAACCCCAACCGATCGACATGCTCCACACCGCCCCGGGGAACTGACGATCGGCTTCTTCGAACATCTTGCTGATCTTCTCGAAGGCACCGTCGCCCTGCACGGTGGGCCGGGCGTTGACAACGACCAGGCGTGCGTCCGGCGCAATCGCGTGTGCCACTTGCAGATCCATCGCCGTTTCACCGTGCTGTTCCTCCGGCTTCCCGCCCACGATCACGGGGGTGAAGCGAGGCAGGTCGGAGGTGTCAGCGAAGCGGTCCAGATCCTCCTGATCGGCGCTGTCGAAAGCGAAGAACACGATCGTCGCGCCCTTGCCCGTAAAGCCCTGGTCGACAAGGGGATCGGCGTTGTAGGCCTGCAACAATCCGTCAGGCGTCAATCCGCCCCATCGCACATCGAGCGGCAGGAACCCGGGGCTTGCCATGCGGTGCGGTGTGAAGCCGTTGATCCGGCCGACCTCTGACACGACGCCGCGCAGCCGAGCCGGTACCGACGGCTGCTGGGTTGACGCATAGAACACCTGGCCTTGAAGGCCGCGGTAATCGTGGATGGGCACGCCGAAAGCCTGCGCCACGTCCGTGGCGGCACCCTCGACGACCGCCCACCCAGCGTCCGGCCGCCCGCGCACCCACAGGCCTTTCTCGCCGGCCCATTGAGTCAGCGCCTGGGCCTGCGCCGGGTCCACGAGAGTGACGGTCAGTTGCGCGTCGCCCGAATGCGACGGCCCCAGATCAGTCGAACTCGCCAGCAGCGACGCATAGGGACCCGTGATCGTGGCGGGAGCGTGGCGCGCACAGCCCGCGCTGATGCCAGAGATGGCGATCAGCGCCGCTGCGGCGAGTATCGAGAGCCGACGCCGCGGCTCAGCCCCGATGGCGGCCAGGTGTGCCCTCCGGGGCCGGTGGTGCATGGACGGTCGGCGAGAACGGGTTCGGCCCGCCCGGCTCGAGGCGGGGGGCATTCTCCGTCGGCGAAACCGGTGCGCTGGACGACGGCGTCGTCGTGGTGGTCGTTGACGTCTCGGGCGCCTTTTCCTCTTCCTTGGCGCACGATGCGGTGAAGAAACCCATCCCGGCAATGGCGGCGATTCCCGCAACGGCCGAGGCTCGACGAAGCAAAGGCTTCTGCATAGTCATGTCGTACATCCTATCCCCGTCACCTGCGAAACAGCTAAGCCGACTACGCCTTCGAACAGTTCTGGCACACTTTCGATGCAATATCAGCAACATATTTTAGTTTGCGTCAATTGCTCGCATCCTCGCTTCCAATCCCTCGAGGACCGACCGAGTCCCAGACAAGCCCAGCCGGGTCGCGCCCGCGTCGAGCATCGCCACCGCATCCGCGGTCGTGCGGATACCGCCACTGGCCTTGACCTCGACGCGAGGGCCAACGGCCGCGCACATCAGCTCCACCGCCCGCACCGACGCGCCGCCTGCCGGATGGAACCCCGTTGAGGTCTTGACGAAGTCCGCCCCAGCCTCCGCGGCGGCCCTGCATGCAGATTCCAGCGCTTGCTCCCCCACGATGCTGAGCAACGCCGCCGACTCCACGATGACCTTCAGGACGACGTCTTCTCCGACGGCGGCCCGGACCGCGGCGACGTCGGCATGCACGGCGACGAAGTCGCCGGACACCGCGGCCCCCACGTCGATCACCATGTCGATCTCGGCGGCACCGGCCCCCACCGCCAAGCGCGCCTCCTCGGCCTTCACAACCGAATGATGCTTACCCGAGGGGAATCCCACCACCGCGGCGATGGGCCGTCGCTGTGCGCCTGCCCGATTCGCGACGGCGACCATCGACGGTGACACACAGACCGCGTACGCCCCGAGTTCGGCGGCTTCACCGACGAGGCGGGCGACGTCGCTTTCCGTCGCTTCGGGTTTGAGCAGGGTGTGATCGACGAGCGCGGCCACCTCGTCGCGGCGATAGCTGTGCCGCGGCACCATCTAGAACGGTTCCTCGGTGCCGCCCGGGTTGCAGCGCGTCGCCGCCAGCGTGTCCATGTCGACCTCCGGACGCCACGGCTCCAGGTTCCAGCTCGTCTTGCCGGGTTGGCCCAATTCGGCGAATTCCCAGTGACACACGAATTGGTCCCGCATTCCGGGCATCGCGGCGTCCGGCGAGAGAGTCAGCACCTCGGCCCACGCCTCGTCCATCGCCGTCGTTGTCGCGACGACAGAAGCCTGTCGCCCCGTAGCGGTCGGATACACCCGCAGACTCGACAGGTCGCCCCACTTCGCCCACTCGACGTGGTCGACATACGGCGGAGCGGGCGCGGGATTGGCGGAGGCCGCAGGCGCGAAAGCAAGCGGCACAAGTACACCGGCCGTCGCGAGCGCTACCGCGACGAAACGCAGGTGACTCAACGGGACTTTCCCTGGATCTCCAGGATCTTCGGTCGCACGTCCACGAGATAGATGCCTGTCGCGACCGCAGCGATCGCGATGGCGAAAACGGAGACACCGGCCAGACTGGTGAGCACACCGAACGCACCCGCACCGCCGATGATCAACAACCAGACCGGCTTGGTGAGTTTGCCCGCCGCGGTATAGGCGTCGGGCCGTTGCATGGCTGCGTGTACGAAGGCGTACAACGTGGCAGCCAGCACTACGCCGGCCAAAAGTAAGAGGACGTAACCCGCCAGTGTTTGGAGCTGCACGCTCCAAGCGTATGCGGGCTACGTCCCCTGGTCGACTCTGAGACGCCGAGTCGGGCGTCTGCGAGCCGAAATGCTACTTCTGCGTGACCTTCTTGGCGGCCGCCTTCTTGGCCGGAGCCTTCTTGGCGGGAGCCTTCTTGGCGGGAGCCTTCTTCGCTGCCTTCTTGACAGGAGCCGCGGCCTTCTCGGCCTTGTTCGGCAGCTCGACGCCGACCAGCTTGGCGGCACGCTCGCCCACCGCGCGGGTCTGGGTCGCCACGTTGCCAAGCGCCTCCTGAGTCAGCTCAACGGCCTGGTCCGAGTAGCGCTCCACGCGACCGGCGGCTTCTTCGAGGGCCGGCTGGCTGCGCAGCCGCTCGAGGGCGGCCTCGCCGCGCTCGACCAGCTTGTTGTAGGAGCTCTGTGCGGCCTCGGCGTAGCTCTCGGCGAACTTGCGCAGCTCGTCGGAGGTCAGCCGTTCGCGCAGGTCACCGAACTGCGTCGGCAGTTCTTCCTGCAGCTTCGTCACGCGGGCGCGGGTCTCCGCGGCGCGCGACTCGGCGTCGGTGCGGGCCTCGCCGGCACGCTCGCGCAGGGTCGCGACGATCTCGTTGACTCGCTCCAGCGCCAGATCGGCGGCGCCGACCGCGGCAAGCAGCGGGGCCTTCAGGTCGTCAGCGGTGGCCTGGTTCTTGGCTGGGGTCTTCTTCGCCATGTGAGTAGTTCCTTTCGTTTCTCTCTTGGAGTTTGTGGTGTCGATCGCTTCGAACTAATTCGGAAGTTGAGATGCTCTAGTCAGTCGTCGACTCCTCGTCCGTCGCGATAACCGCGGCTTCGTTCTGCTGGCAGAACGAGGTATAGATCTCGAGCAGCACCTGCTTCTGCCGCTCGCTGATCGCCGAGTCGGTGATGATCACGTCCCGGACTTGGTTGCTCTCGCTGGGTTCCAGAATTCCGGCCCTTATGTAGAGAACTTCCGCGGACACTCTTAGCGCCTTCGCGATCTGGTTGAGCACGTCGGCGGAGGGTTTGCGCAATCCCCGCTCGATCTGGCTGAGATAGGGATTGCTCACGCCGGCCTTCTCGGCCAACTGCCGCACCGATACCTGCGCTGCCTCGCGTTGGGTACGGATGAAGGTGCCGATGTCCTGCGCAGCGTTGGACACGACAGCGGCAATGTTCTCGTCTTGCGACATGCGTGACCCCCTCCTGCATCGGGTAACCGGATAGCGACAAGCTCTACCGTACGACGGGGTGCTAACTTTTGCAAGCACTAGTTAGCGCAGGTCAGAAGAGTAGCTGGGCTATCGAATAGATAGCGAGCCCCGCCAGCGCACCCACCACGGTGCCATTGATCCGGATGAATTGCAGGTCGCGGCCGACATGCAATTCGATGCGGCGACTGGCCTCGTCGGCGTCCCACCGCTCGATCGTGTCGGTGATGATCGCTGTGATCTCCGCCCCATATTGGGTGACGAGGTGCTGCGCCGCCCGAATGATCCAGTTGTCGACCTTGTCGCGCAGATCGACGTCATCGCGTAGCGACTCGCCGATGTGCACGACGGAATCGGCGATCCGCGTTCTCAGCGCCGACTCCGGATCGTCGACCGACTCGAGGAAAATCCGTTTGGCGGTCGCCCATGCGGTCTCGGCGGCCTTGGTGACCTCGTCACGGGCCAGGATCTGTTCCTTGACGTTCTCGGCGCGCCGAATCGTGTCATCGTCGTGCTGCAGATCGTCTGCGAACTCGAAAAGGAACCGGGTGGCCGACCGTCGCAATTCGTGTTCGGGGTTACGCCGCACCTTGTCGGTGAAGTCCATCAGCTCGCGGTGAATGCGGTCACCGACGAGATGGTCGACCCAGCGGGGCGACCAGGTGGGCGAGTCGCGCTCGACGACCCGCTCGATGATGTCACCTCCATTGAGCGACCACTGGAAGGCGCGGTCGGCCAGCAGTTGGATGAGCGCCTCCTGACGTCCCTCGGCCAGCAGCGAGGCGAGCACCCGCCCGATCGGGGGTCCCCACTTCGGTTCGGCGATGCGCTTGACGATCATCCGGTCCAGCACGTGCTGCACGTCCTCGTCGCGCAGCATCTCCACGACAACCCGCAGCACCGTTGATGATTCGGCCGCGACGCGCTCAGCGTGTGACGAATCGGACAGCCATTTGCCCAGCCGGCCCGCGACCTCTGCGTCGCGCAGTTTGGTCTCGACGACCTCAGCCGACATGAAGTTCTCCCGGACGAACGCGCCAAGGCCCTCGCCGAGTTGGTCCTTCTTTCGCTTGATGATCGCGGTGTGCGGTATCGGGATGCCCATCGGGTGTTTGAACAGCGCGGTGACCGCAAACCAGTCGGCCAGCGCGCCGATCATGCCCGCTTCGGCCGCAGCACGGACGTAGCCGACCCACCCCGGGGCGCCGTTGGACTGCGCCCAGGTGCACACCAGGAAGATGACCGTGGCAGCCAGGAGGAACGACAGCGCGACCAGTTTCATCCTTCGCAGTCCGCGCTGACGCTCGCCATCTGCGGCGCTGTCGGCGCCCGCGAGCGACTCGGCAAAGCTGCGCGGAGCGGGCTCCGTCCTGGCGCGTGCGCCGATGTCCGGTCTGTGTGCCACACCTACATCATCCGCTACGACGCGAGTGCGCCGCCGAGCCGACAACGCCTGGTGCCCGGTTCGCCCGTACTATCAAGGAGAACTAGGGAATGGATTAGGGGCGATCGTGGCACAACAACCCTCGTCCGTCACGGTCAAGAGCGATGGACGCAAGAGGCGCTGGCACCAGCACAAGGTGGAACGGCGCAATGAGTTGGTCGATGGCACCCTAGAGGCGATTCGGCGCCGCGGCAGCAACGTCAGCATGGACGAGATCGCGGCCGAGATCGGTGTGTCCAAGACGGTGCTCTACCGCTACTTCGTCGACAAGAACGACCTGACGACCGCCGTGATGATGCGGTTCGCGCAGACCACCCTGATCCCGAACATGGCCGCGGCGCTGTCGTCGAATCTCGACGGCTATGAGCTGACCCGCGAGATCATCAAGGTCTATGTCGAGACGGTGGCCTCCGAGCCGGAGCCCTACATGTTCGTGATGGCCAACAACTCGGCCAGCAAGAGCAAGGCGGTCGCGGACTCCGAGCAGATCATCGCCCGCATGCTCGGCGTGATGCTTCGCCGCCGAATGTCGGAAGTGGGTATGGACACCGGTGGCGCTGCGGCGTGGGCGTTCCACACCGTCGGCGGTGTGCAGTTGGCGACGCACTCGTGGATGTCGAACCCCCGCATCAGCTCTGACGAGCTCATCGACTACTTGACGATGCTGTCCTGGAGCGCGCTCTGCGGCATCGTCGAGGTCGGCGGATCGCTGGAGAAGTTCAGGCAAGTGCCGCATCCTCAGCCAGTTCTCCCGCCGAAACTGCTTGACTGAGCGGATGACCGAGTCCGACCTTCCGTCCCTGTGGACGCATGAGCCCCATATCCATCTCGAGTTCCGTCCCGGCGACAAGGTCGCCGACATCGACACGAATGCGACGCCGGGCTTCAAGGGGAAGAAGGCCGACGCCCCCGAACTGCAGGCCGAACGCAACGAGAGATTCGCCGACCTGCAGGAGATGCTGTACGCGAACAGCCGCTCCGGCGATACCAGGTCGATACTGCTGGTGCTCCAGGGCATGGATACCGCGGGCAAGGGCGGCATCGTCAAACACGTTGTAGGAGCAGGTAATCCGCAGGGTATTCGGTACATGAGCTTCGGAAAGCCGACCACCGAAGAGCTGTCGCACCACTACCTGTGGCGTATCCGCAAAGCGCTGCCGACCGCGGGCCATATCGGGGTCTTCGACCGTAGCCACTATGAGGACGTGCTGATCGTGCGGGTGCACAACTTGGTGGCACCGGATGTGTGGGGCGCGCGCTACGAAGAGATCAACGCCTTCGAGAAGGCGCTCGTCGATGACGGTATGACGCTCATCAAGGTCGCGATGTTCGTATCTCTCGACGAGCAGATGCAGCGCCTTGCCGAGCGTCTCGAGCGCCCAGACAAATACTGGAAGTACAACCCCGCAGATGTCGACGAACGGCTGAAGTGGCCGCTGTACCAGGAGGCGTACCAGGCTCTGCTGGACCAGACGTCGACCGACTACGCGCCATGGCACGTGATTCCGTGCGACCGCAAGTGGTACAGCAGGCTGGCCATCACCGAACTACTGATCGAAGCGCTCGAAGGGCTCGACTTGTCTTGGCCACCGGCTGATTTCGATATCGAAGCGGAGAAGAAGCGGCTCGCGCAGGCCTAGTTGGCCGCCGAGCGCACGCTTGTTTACGGCCTCTCTCGGCCGATGCGTACAACAAGCGTGCGGTCGGCAGCGGGTTATCCACAGCATCACGCATTGCTGCGTCGGGTGCGCGACCGGCGGCCAGATGATGATCACGTGCAACCGAGGATCTTCGTCGCGACCGAAGCCCTCGCCAGTGGCGACCTCACCCGGCGCGACCTCAAG
Source organism: uncultured Actinomycetota bacterium (assembly GCA_963843135.1). Taxonomy (GTDB): domain Bacteria; phylum Actinomycetota; class Actinomycetes; order Mycobacteriales; family Mycobacteriaceae; genus Mycobacterium. Next base: position 87,662 of record CAWJJA010000001.1, on the reverse strand, counting down.
CGCAGCTGCACCAAGATTCATCGCAACGTCTACACCTGGGCAGGCATGCAACTGACGGCGCTCGACCGTGCGTACGCGGCATGGCTGTGGTCGGGTCGCAAGGCCACCCTGGTAGGTCACTCGGCCGCCGCATTGCTGGGCACAAAGTGGATACCCGCAGAGCTCCCGGCCGAAATCGCGCACACCCGCCGCGGAGCCCCAAAGGAAATTTCCATCCACAGCAGGGGTATCCGCGACGACGAACTCTGCACCGTCAACGGAATTCAGTGCACAACAGCCGCCCGGACGGCATACGACCTCGGGCGCCGACTTTCCAAAGATCTGGCCGTCATGCGAATTGATGCGCTGCTCAACGCAACCGGCGTCCCACTTTCTGCGGTCGGGTCGATCGCCTCGCGATACCCGGGGGCGCGCGGCATCCGCGGGCTGCGTGCTGCGCTCGACTCAGCTGATGGCGGTGCCGAATCTCCCCAGGAGACCCGACTGCGACTACTGCTAGTGCGGTCAGGCTTCCGGCGACCGGTGACCCAGATACATGTGGCGGCCAACCAATGGGGCCGAATCCCGCGTCGTATCGACATGGGATGGCCCGACAAGATGGTTGGCGTCGAGTACGACGGCGAGCACCATTTCGCTAATCCCGATGACTACGCGAAAGATATCGAGCGCTTGGAATTCCTGGCCAACTGTGGCTGGAAAATCGTTCGAGTCAGCTCGCGGCAACTCCGCTACGAACGACCCGCGATTGTGCGCCGGGTAGCGCATGCCCTCGCCGCCTGATTCGTCGAGCGCACGCTTGTTTACGGCCTCTCTCGGCCGATGCGTACAACAAGCGTGCGGTCGGCACTCGCTCAGTACGTGTAGAAGCCTTTGCCGGACTTCTTGCCGAGTTGACCGGCTTCGACCATTCGCAACAGCAGCGGCGGCGGAGCGTAGCCCGGGTCCTTTAACTCGTCGTACATCGAGTCGGCGATGAGCTTCATCGTGTCGAGGCCGATCAGATCGGACAGCCGCAGCGGGCCCATCGGATGCGACAGCCCGGCGACGATGGCCGTATCGATGTCCTCGACCGTCGCGACACCCGCCTCGGCCATCCGGATCGCCGACAACAGATACGGCACCAACAGCGCGTTGACGACGAAGCCGGAGCGATCCCCGCAGCGCACCACCTTCTTGCCCAGTACGTCGCTCGCGAACTGCTCGGTGCGCGCGGCAGCCTCAGGCGAGGTCACCAGCGTGCTGACGAGTTCCACCAGCGGCAGGACGGGCACCGGGTTGAAGAAGTGTAGCCCGAGCACTCGACTCGGATTCTGAGTTGCCGCAGCGATTTTCATGATCGGGATGCTCGACGTGTTCGACGCGAGAACGGCATCGGGATCGGTGATGATTTTGTCGAGCTCGGCGAAGATCGTGCTCTTGACGGCCTCATCTTCGACGACCGCCTCGATCACGAGCTGACGGTCGGCGAGGTCGCCCAGGCTCGGTGGTGAACTTCAGCCGCCCAAGCGCAGCGTCGCGATCGGCTTCGCTCAGCTTGCCTTTTGCTCGCCGCACGCTCCAGCGATTGGGTGAGGCGACCGCGGCCCGCTGTCACCAGCTCGTCGGTCGGCTCGATAGACGACGACCTCGGCGCCGGCCTTGGCGCTCACCTCGGCGATGCCCGAACCCATCTGCCCGGCGCCGATGACGCCGACTCTTTCGATCGCAGCGCTCATGCGCTCAACTATCTCCTACCCGCGAGCAGACACAAAATCGCGTGTTCGGGCTGTATCCGATGCGATTCTGCGTCTGCTCGCGGAAGCGAAGCCGAGCCTCAGTGGAACTGACCCTCTTCGGTCGAGCCCGCGAGCGCGGTGGTCGAGCTGGTCGGGTCGACCGTGGTGGCGATCCGGTCGAAGTAACCGGCGCCGACCTCACGCTGATGTTTGGTGGCGGTGTAACCGCGCTCCTCGGCGTCGAACTCACGCTCCTGCAGCTCGACGTACGCGGTCATCTGGTTGCGGGCGTAGCCGTAGGCCAGATCGAACATCGAGTAGTTCAGAGCGTGGAACCCGGCCAGCGTGATGAACTGGAACTTGAAGCCCATCGCGCCGAGTTCCTTCTGGAACTTCGCGATCGTCGCGTCGTCGAGATGCTTGCGCCAGTTGAACGACGGCGAGCAGTTGTAGGCCAGCATCTGGTCGGGGAACTCGCTCTTGACGCCCTCGGCGAACTGCTTGGCCAGCTCGAGGTCCGGGGTGCCGGTCTCCATCCAGATCAGATCGGAGTACGGCGCATAGGCCTTGGCGCGGGCGATGCAGGGCTCGAGGCCGTTGCGGACCCGGTAGAAGCCCTCGGCAGTGCGCTCACCGGTGACGAACGGGCGATCGCGCTCGTCCACGTCGGAGGTGATGAGAGTGGCCGCCTCGGCGTCGGTGCGGGCGATGACGACGGTTGGCACGTCGGCGACGTCGGCCGCCAGGCGAGCCGAGGTCAAGGTCCGGATGTGCTGCTGGGTGGGGATGAGCACCTTGCCACCGAGGTGACCGCACTTCTTCTCCGAAGCCAGCTGATCTTCCCAGTGCGACCCCGCGACGCCTGCGGCGATCATCGCCTTCTGCAGTTCGTAGACGTTCAGCGCACCGCCGAATCCGGCCTCACCGTCGGCGACGATCGGAGCGAGCCAGTTCTCGATCGAGGTGTCACCCTCGACTGTGGCGATCTGGTCGGCGCGCATCAGCGCGTTGTTGATGCGGCGGACAACCTGCGGCACCGAGTTCGCCGGGTACAGGCTCTGGTCGGGGTAGGTGTGGCCGGACAGGTTCGCGTCACCGGCAACCTGCCAACCCGACAGGTAGATGGCCTTCAGGCCGGCGCGGACCTGCTGAACCGCCATGTTGCCGGTCAGCGCGCCCAGTGCGTTGACGAACTCCAGATCATGCAGCTGGCTCCAGAGCACCTCGGCGCCGCGACGGGCCAAGGTGGATTCCTCGACGACGGAACCCTGCAGAGCCACCACGTCGGCCGGGGTGTAGGTGCGTTCGATGCCCTTCCACCGGGGGTTGGTGTCCCAGTCCTTCTGGATTTCTTCGGGTGACTTCGGCTGACCGACGGTGGACATGGGGCTGCTCCTTCGAATGGCTTGCTAATAATTCAACAACTTTGCTGTTGCGCTATTACGAGGATGCATCACGACATATGCGCAGGTCCACTCGTTTTGATTGCCAATTTTCGCCAACTCACCGCGCCATGTTGCAAACTTCTGCGAAGGCAGCAATTACCTGAACCGGTTCAGTAGTTACTCGCCAGTAGCCGATTTGCGCACGTCAGTACGGTCGTACTGTTAGGCGAAGCGGAGTCAGAGCGCGAAGATCGGCTGCGACGGCTTTGGTCTACGTCGCCGACCGCATATGTGAGCGTTCTAACAGTGCGATCCGCCAAGTCGGGACCGAACTTGTCCGTCGAACCGGGCGGATGGACATGGGTGATGATCTCGAGCTTGTCGCCGAGTGCGACCGGGGCGTCGTGCTCGATGGTCACCCTCAAGGGGGCGCGGAGAAGCTCGGGTTCGTTGAGGAGGTAGTCCTCGACCACCGACCAGTACACCGAGTTGTTCATATGGTCGAAGATGTCGATGTCGCTGACGCGGACCGGATAGTCGACGAATCTCCTCTGCATCTTCGCGGCTGCCCGCCTTCAGGTACGCCTTCCACCGCAGCCGGTCGACGTCGGTGGTGCGCCGCAAACCCTCGAGAAAGTCATCGGAGATGCGCGCAGGACCCTGGGTCTCCTGGTTGATGTTGATCCAGAACGCCTCCGATTCGATGAGGCCGCCCTTGCGACCGTCGACGCGGACGCGCATTTCGCACCACCGGTTCGAGGTCCCCGAGCACCAGCGGCGCAGCCGCAGCATGTCCTTGAACTCGATGGGCCTGATCAGGTCCACCATCGTGCGGCGGACTATCCACAGCGGATGGGTTTCCTCGTAGCCCATTTCACGTAGTTGGTCCGAGCCGATGTCCTGGATGTGCCTGGTGGCCGCGTCGAACTTGAGCCTGCCTTCGCGATCGACGTCGGCGACCCGCAGGGGCCACTCGATATCGAACACGTCGGGGTGAGGATCGGGCACAGGCATCATCGCCTTCGCCAGACCAGTGCTGCCTGCCATGTCGCCCGATCCTGCCACAGCCCCGTGAATGCCAACGCTGCGAAGACAATCTTCGCAACAGTGTTAGTCCGCCGGTAGCCTGGTTGACGTGGCAAAAACGTTCGTCGGGTCGCGCGTTCGGCAACTTCGCGGCGAACGAGGCATCAGCCAGGCGGCGCTGGCCCAGATGCTGGAGATCTCGCCGAGTTATCTGAACCAGATCGAGCACGACGTGCGTCCGTTGACCGTGTCGGTGCTGCTCCGCATCACCGAGGTGTTCGGAGTGGACGCGACGTTCTTCGCCTCCGAGGACGACACCCGGCTGGTGGCCGAGTTGCGCGAGGTGACGTTGGATCGCGACGTCGCCATCGACGTCGACCTGACCGAAGTCTCCGACATGGTCGGCTCACATCCGGGGATCGCGCGGGCGATGGTCAATCTGCACCGGCGCTACCGGCTGACGACCGCGCAGCTGGCGGCAGCGACCGAGGACAGGCATTCCGACAGCAGCGGCAGCGGCTCGATAACGATGCCGCACGAAGAGGTACGTGACTACTTCTATGAGCGCCAGAACTACCTCCATGAGCTCGACACCGCCGCAGAGGACCTCACCATCCGGATGCGGATGCATCGCGCCGAGCTGACCCGGGAGCTGGCCGACCGGCTGACCAGGGTGCACGGCGTACACATCAAGCGGCGAATCGACCTGGGCGGCACGGTATTACACCGATACGACCCCGACTCCAAGACACTGGAGATCAGTGACCACCTGTCTTCCGGGCAGACGGTCTTCAAGATGGCGGCGGAGCTGGCATATCTCGAGTTCGGCGACCTGATCGACAAGCTGGTGGATGAGGGCAACTTCACCAGCGAGGAGTCCACGGTGCTGGCCCGGCTGGGGCTGGCGAACTACTTCGCGGCCGCAACGGTGCTGCCATACCGTCAGTTTCACGAGGTCGCGGAGAACTTCCGCTACGACGTCGAACGTCTCTCGGCGTTCTACTGCCGTCTCCTACGAGACGATCGCGCACCGGCTCTCGACACTGCAGCGTCCCTCGATGCGGGGTGTGCCGCTGTCATTCGTCCGGGTGGACCGCGCGGGAAACATGTCAAAGCGGCAGTCCGCCACAGGCTTTCACTTCTCCTCCAGTGGTGGCACCTGCCCGCTGTGGAACGTCTACGAAACGTTCGCGAGTCCCGGCAAGATCGGGGTCCAAGTCGCGCAGATGCCCGACGGGCGCAACTACATGTGGGTGGCCCGCACGGTCGAACGCCGCGCCCACCGGTACGGCCAGCCGGGTAAGACCTTCGCGATCGGCCTCGGCTGCGAGTTACGGCATGCGCACCGGCTGGTCTATTCGGAGGGGCTGGATCTGTCGGGCGACAACTCGACGCCGATCGGCGCAGGCTGTCGCGTCTGCGAGCGCGACAACTGCCCGCAGCGGGCCTTCCCCGCACTCGGTCGCGCCCTGGACGTCGACGAGCACCGCAGCACCGTGTCGCCCTATTTAGTCAAACAGTCCTCGATAGACTCCTCACGGTGAGCGCCATCGAGCCCGCGCGCATTGCGCCAGGCGGATTCAAGGAACTCGGGCCGTTCAATTGGGCGATCGCCAGGCTCGGCGCCAGGGCGATCCGCGCGCCGCGGTTCAGCCTCGTCAATGTGCTTGGCCAGCACCGGCTTCTGTTCCTGGCCTGGGCGCCGTATCAGCGCAATGCTGTTGGGAATGCTGTCCAAACTGCCGGTGCAGGACGCCGAGACCGTCATCCTGCGGGTCGGCCACCTCCGCAATTGCGAATACGAACTGCAGCAGCATCGGCGGCTGGCCCGCAGCCGAGGTATCGGCGCCGACGTCCAGGCCAAGATCTTCGAAGGTCCCGACGCTGACGGTTTGACCGACCGTCAGCGCGCGCTCATCACCGCCACCGACGAGTTCGTCGTCACCAGGGGGGTGTCCCCCGAAACGTGGGCGGTGCTGGCCAGACACCTCACCAAGCAACAGCTCATCGAGTTCTGCATGCTGGCCGCGCAGTACGACGGGTTGGCGGCGACCATCACCACGCTCAATGTGCCGCTGGACTTTCCCGACTAACGGCCGCCGGCGCACACCGTCCACATTTCGTGTGCGCTCGAAAGTTGCGCGGCCGCCTGATCAGAGTCGGCGGCGAAAAAGGCGGCCTGTAGGCGCTCTCCGATCGCCGGGTCACGCAACCAGTCGAGCACTGCGGTCTTCGAAGCTGATGTGAACGGATCTCTCATCGTGAACACCGCATCGATCAGATCAGTGAGATGTCTTGCAGCAGATAGCGTCTCGGTAGTCGCGAGCGAATCCAGGTGTGCCACCAGGTCGAGACCGCACCAGATGAGGAGATCGAGGGCCGACGGACTGTCGCTGAAGTAGCCGAGCGTGCACGGATGGATTCCGCCGTCCACTCAGGTCCGCATTGTTCGCAGACCCAGAGGTTAGCTCTCCTCAACGAGCGCCGACACCGTCACGCGAAACCATCCATGCGCCACTGTGAGCCGCCACCAGAGCGAAGTGCACGACGGTGGCGGCAATACCCATCGGGACCAGGCCGAACACGACGAAGCTGTCCCAGAAAACGAGGTTGGCCGTTCCGAGGAGAGTGTGGACGGCCGCAGCGAACGCGTGCCAGAAGCGGCGACCGTCACGCGCCGCGACCGTCACAAGCAGCACGCCGATTCCGAACGCGAGTCCGTGCGCCTCGACCCAGCCGATCGCGTACGGCGACTCTGCGAAGACGTCACCGTACGGCCCGGCACCGGTGAAATACGCGAGAAGTTCGAACGCGACCTGCACGCCGCCGACCACGACCAGGAATACGCCGTTGGCCAGCAGAAGCCGCCGCCGCCAGTTCATCGGCTGACTATAGGTATGTCACGCCGAGTACGACCAGCGAGAGAAGCACCGGTGATGCCGGCAACGCCCACAAGAACGCCGCCCACACGTCCGACTTCCGCCGGTAGGCACGCCAGCCGAGAGCACCGACGACGGCGCCAAGCACGAAGGACGTCGCCGCCACCACCAGAACCCATGTGCTGATGGTGGATGTGCTCGTCGCCGCCGTGATTCCGGCCAGCCACAGGATGTGGCCGAGCACCAACCCGCCGATCCCGGCGACCCAGATCGCGGCTCTCAAAAGTTGATCATGTGGCCGGCCAAGCCGTGGAAGCACTCCTGCAGGGCTTCCGACAGCGTCGGGTGGGTATGCACGTTGCGGGTCAATTCGTTGACGGTCAGATCCCACTTCTGCGCGAGTGTCAGCTCGGGCAGAAGTTCGGAGACGTCATGGCCGATCAGGTGCCCGCCGAGCAGCTCGCCGTACTTCGCGTCGGCGATCAACTTGACGAAGCCACTCGGATCGCCGAGCCCGTGCGCCTTGGCGTTCGCGGTCAGCGGGAACTTGGCGACCTTGACGTCGTAGCCCTCGTCGCGGGCCTGCTCCTCGGTCAACCCGAAGCTGGCGACCTGCGGCTGGCAGAACGTGGCACGCGGCATCATCCGATAGTCGCCCAGCGCCAAAGTCTCTGCACCCGCGATGGTTTCGGCCGCCACCACACCCTGCGCCTCGGCGACATGGGCCAGCTGCAGCAACCCGGTGACGTCCCCGATCGCATAGATGTGGCCCACATTGGTGCGCATGTAGTCATCGATACCGATCGCCTTGCGATCGGTGAGCTTCACCCCGGCGACATCCAGACCGTATCCCTCGACGTTGGGCGCAAAACCGATGGCCTGAAGTACCTTGTCGGCCTTGAGCTCTTCGGTCTTGCCGTCCTTGCTGACGGTGACGGTCACCTGACCCCCATCATCTTCGATGGACTCCACCTTGGTGCCGGTCAGGATCTTCACACCGAGCTTCTTGAACTGCTTCTCGATCTCCTTGGACACCTCGGCGTCCTCGTTGGGCAGCGCCCGCGGCAGGAACTCCACGATGGTGACCTCGACACCGAAGTTGCGCAACACGTATCCGAACTCCATGCCGATCGCACCGGCGCCGGCGATGACGATCGAGGACGGCAGCTCACGAGACAAAATCTGCTTCTCGTAGGTGACGACGTTCTCCGACAGCGATGTGCCCGGCACCAACCGGGTGCTGGCGCCGGTCGCGATGATGCAGTTGTCGAACGTGACCGTTTCGGTGCCGCCCTCGTTGAGATCGACCTGCAGGGTGTTGGCGTCGGAGAACTTCCCGTAGCCGTGGATCTCGGTGATCTTGTTCTTCTTCATCAGGAAGTGCACACCGGCGACGCGGCCGTCGGCGACCTTGCGGCTGCGGTCGAAGGCCACCCCGTAATCCATGGTCGGCTCACCGCTGATGCCGAAGGTCTTGGCCTCCTTGGTGATGATGTGGGACAGCTCGGCGTTGCGCAGCAGCGACTTCGACGGGATACAGCCGACGTTGAGGCACACCCCGCCCCAGTATTTGGGTTCGACGACTGCGGTGTTCAGTCCGAGCTGGGCGGCGCGAATAGCCGCGACATATCCGCCGGGGCCTGCTCCGAGAACGACAACGTCATAGTGGGTCACACGTCAACTCTAGTAAGGAATCAACCCCACGAAGCATCGAGTGGCCCATTCGCAGAAGTAGAGACCGTGCAGCACTGCGGCGCCTGCGGTCGCGGCCAGCGGCGCCGACGTGAACGCGATGGCCACAGCGGACGCGACGGGTCTGTTCGGCACCATCGCAACGAGCAGGCCCGTGACGGTGCACAGGATCAGGAAGACGAGCACCACGAACACCGGCGCAGTCTTGTCGATCGAGTGGTACCACCAGTCGTAGAGCCCGGACCCCGCCGCGGCCGCGGCCGCCCAGACGCAGGCCACGACCAGGACGAAGTGCCAGCGCTTGATGTACTGGTAATCGCTCGGCACGACCACCGACCGGACAGGCAGCGGCAACGGCCCCGACGGGTTCTCGTCGGGGACGTGCTTCGGGTTGTGCGTCGAATTCACCCGTATCCCACGTCGGTGTGAACTCCTGGGTATCGACGAGCAGGTCGCGGTCCACGTCAGGCTCCGTTCACCGACTGAATCGCGACCAGCACGCCGAACCAGCCGGGGGCGATCGCGATGACGAAGGCGCCGACCGCGGTCAACCAGCGTCGGCGCGACAGCAGGATCGTCAACATCCCGATTGCACCGGGTAGGCCGACGACGAGTGCGATCACCACATCGGGCCGAATCTTGGCGCTTACCAGCAGGGCCAACCCGATCCCGATGAGCAGCCCGGCCGCCGTGCCGATCAGTAGTGCACTGGTCAGCAACCGCGGACGCGGCAGCGGTATCACTCTTCGAGGTTAACGCCGAGAAAACGCTAGGCCGTTGAGGCACGCCCGGGAATCGTGCACGCGTCGACGCCTTCGGCAACGATGTGGGAGCCGGTCGTCGGCGGTCGTGTACCGCGCTCGTAATCCGCCCCTGTCAGCGACGCCTGCTCCCCCAACCACTGATTCTCGTCGTCGCTGAATGCGCGCCCGCGCGACAGGAAGCGCAGCCCTTCGGGGGCCTCGACACTGAAGCCGCCACCCCTGCCGGGGACCACGTCGATGATCAGTTGCGTGTGCTTCCACGCTTCGAACTGCGGCCCGGAGATCCATACCGGCACCCCGGCACCGACGTCGAGAACGGCAAGCAGAATATCGCGGTCACCGACGAGGAATTCTCCATCGGGATAGCACATCGGCGACGACCCATCGCAACATCCGCCGGACTGATGGAACATCAGCGCGCCGTGCCGATCCTGCAGCCGCCGAAGCAGATCGGCGGCGGCCTGGGTGATCAGCGCACGATGCGGGACGTCGGGACTCAGAAGAACCCCTGCGCCTTGTTGGAATAGGACACGAGCAGGTTCTTGGTCTGCTGATAGTGGTCGAGCATCATCTTGTGGTTCTCGCGGCCGATGCCGGACTGCTTGTAGCCGCCGAACGCCGCATGTGCGGGATAGGCGTGGTAGCAGTTGGTCCACACCCGGCCCGCCTTGATGTCGCGGCCGGCCCGGTAGGCGACGTTGCCGTCACGGCTCCACACCCCCGCACCGAGGCCGTAGAGCGTGTCGTTGGCGGTGCTGATCGCGTCGTCGTAGTCGGAGAACGACGTCACCGCGACGACGGGTCCGAAGATCTCCTCCTGGAAGATGCGCATCTTGTTGTTGCCCTCGAAGATCGTCGGCTGCACGTAGTAGCCGCCGCCCAGGTCGCCGCCGAGTTGTGCGCGCTCACCGCCGGTGACCACCCGGGCGCCCTCGTCCTTGCCGACCTCGATGTAGGACAACACCTTTTCCAGCTGATCGTTGGATGCCTGCGAACCGATCATCGTCTCGGTGTCCAGCGGGTCGCCCTGGCGCACGGCCTTGGTCCGGATCGCCGCGAGCTCGAGGAACTCGTCGTAGATATCGGCCTGGATCAGGCTGCGCGACGGGCAGGTGCACACCTCGCCCTGGTTCAAAGCGAACATCGTGAACCCTTCCAGCGCCTTGTCCTGAAAGTCGTCCCCCGCGGCCATCACGTCGGAAAAGAAGATGTTCGGGCTCTTGCCGCCGAGTTCGAGCGTGACGGGGATCAGGTTCTGCGATGCGTACTGCATGATCAGCCGCCCGGTGGTGGTCTCGCCGGTGAACGCGATCTTCGCGATCCGGTTCGACGAGGCCAACGGTTTACCCGCCTCGAAACCGAAGCCGTTGACGACGTTGAGCACGCCGGCCGGCAACAGGTCACCGATCAGGCTCATCAGATACAGGATCGACGCCGGAGTCTGCTCGGCGGGTTTGAGGACGACCGCGTTGCCCGCCGCAAGCGCGGGCGCCAGCTTCCACGTGGCCATCAGTATCGGGAAGTTCCACGGGATGATCTGGCCGACGACACCGAGGGGTTCGTGGAAGTGATAGGCGACGGTGTCGTCGTCGATCTGGCTCAGCGAGCCCTCCTGGGCGCGAATGGCGCCCGCGAAGTACCGGAAATGATCGACGGCCAGCGGCAGGTCGGCGTTCAGCGTCTCGCGGATCGGCTTGCCGTTGTCCCATGCCTCGGCCAGCGCCAGCGATTCGAGATTGGCCTCGATGCGGTCGGCGATCTTGTTCAGAATCACCGCGCGCTCACCGGCGGCGGTCTTGCCCCATGCCGTGGCCGCACCGTGCGCGGCGTCGAGAGCCTTCTCGATGTCGGCCTCCGTGGACCGCGGGATCTCGCAGAACGGCTGGCCGGTCACCGGCGTCGGGTTCTCGAAATACTCACCTGACGCAGGCGGCACCCATTCCCCACCAATGAAGTTGCCGTAGCGCGAGTCGTACGACATCAAGGCGTCTGCGGAACCAGGGCGTGCATAGACAGTCATCAGCGACTCCCTCTCTTAGCGCGGGACCAATGGGTGTAACGGGGCTCACACTACGCCGGACCGCCACAATGGGCCTGTGGCGCAAGACCCCTATCTGTGGCTCGAGGACATCACCGGCGACGACGCGCTGGACTGGGTGCGCAAGCACAACGAGCCCACCCTGGCCGAGTACGGCGGGGCCCGCTTCGAGCAGATGCGTGCCGAGGCGCTGGAGGTACTCGACACCGAAGCGCGGATTCCCTATGTGCGTCGCCGCGGCGGCTACCTCTACAACTTCTGGCGCGATGCGGCGAATCCGCGCGGGCTGTGGCGGCGCACCACCCTGGAGCGTTACCGAACCGACGAGCCCGAATGGGACGTGATCCTCGACGTCGACGCGCTCGCCGACGCCGAGGACGAGAACTGGGTATGGGCCGGCGCCGACGTCCTCGAGCCCGACCATTCCCTGGCCCTGATCGAGCTGTCCCGCGGCGGCGCCGACGCCAGCGTCGTGCGCGAATTCGACATGGCGGAAAGACAATTCGTCACCGGCGGATTCGAACTGCCGGAAGCGAAGTCGAGTATCGCGTGGCAGGATCGCGACGCAGTACTCGTGGGCACCGAATTCGGCCCCGGTTCGATGACGGACTCAGGCTATCCGCGGATCGTCAAACGGTGGCTGCGCGGCCAGCCACTCGAAGACGCACAGACCCTGTTCAAGGGTGAGTCAACAGATGTCAGCGTCGGCGGTGGCTACGATCCGACACCGGGCTTCGAGCGCCTGCTGATCACGAGGTCGTTCGACTTCTTCAACCGCGATCGTTACGAACTGCGCGGCGATGACTTGATCCCGATCGAGGTGCCCACCGACGCGAGCATGTCGGTGCACCGCGAATGGCTGCTGATCCGGCCGCGGACGGAATGGGCCGTCGGCGCGATCACATACCTGCCCGGCTCACTGCTGGCGGTCCGCTACGACGAATTCCTTTCCGGTAAAAGCGAACTGACTGTTGTCTTCGAACCCGACGAACATTCCAGCCTGGAGAACTACGCGTGGGCGCGCGACAACCTGGTGCTCGTCACACTCGTCGACGTGGCCAGCCACGTAGAACTCGTGACGCCTGGCACGTGGGAACGGTCGGCGATCGCCGGTATACCGCCGAATACCAACACTGTGCTGGTGGACATCGATGAATATGGCGACGAGATGTTCTTGGATTCAAGCGGTTTCGATACGCCATCGCAGTTGTTGTGGGGTCATGCGGGCGCCGAGATGACCTGCATCAAGAGTGCTCCCGCGTTCTTCGATGCATCCGACATCGAGGTGACCCAGCACTTCGTGGCTTCCGCCGATGGCACCAAGATTCCGTACTTTGTTGTGGGGCACCGCAGTTCAGATGGCGGGGGCAGTTCGACCGGTCCGGGACCGACGCTGCTGGGCGGGTACGGCGGATTCGAGGTCGCCAACACCCCGGGTTACGCCGGTGTACTCGGCCGACTGTGGCTGGCGCGCGGCGGCACCTACGTGCTCGCCAACATCCGCGGCGGTGGCGAATACGGACCGACGTGGCATACCCAGGCGATGCGCGAGAACAGGCATCTGGTGTACGAAGACTTCGCCGCGGTGGCGTCCGACCTCGTCGACCGGGGTGTCACCACCGTCGAGGGGCTGGGCGCCCAGGGCGGCAGCAACGGCGGCCTGCTGATGGGCGTCATGCTGACGCGATATCCCGAACTGTTCGGCGCACTGGTGTGCAGTGTGCCGCTGCTCGACATGCGCCGTTTCCACCTGCTGCTCGCCGGCGCCTCGTGGATGGCCGAGTACGGTGATCCGGACAACCCCGACGACTGGGCGTTCATCTCCGAATATTCGCCGTACCAGAACATCTCAGCCGACCGGCGCTATCCGCCGGTGCTGATCACCACGTCCACCCGCGACGACCGGGTACACCCGGGGCATGCGCGCAAGATGACCGCGGCTCTGGAGGAACTGGGCCATTCGGTGCGGTACTACGAGAACATCGAAGGCGGCCATGCCGGCGCCGCCGACAACGCCCAGACAGCGTTCAAATCCGCGCTGATCTACAGCTACCTGTGGTCGACGCTCACGTGACCAGCTGATCGCCGAGGAACCGGTCCGGACCCGTCACACCCGGCAGGGTGAAGAAGAAGCCGCCGCCGACGGGCAGGATGTACTCCTCCAGCGGCTCACCTGTAAGCCGGCGCTGCACGGTGAGAAAGCCCTTCTCCAGGCTGCGTTGGTAGGCGACGAACGCCAGCCCCTGGTCGAGCCTGCCTGCACCGTCGAACCCCCGCGAGTAATTGAATCCGCGGCGCAGAATGAGGTTTTCGTCCGTCTGGGGCGTTCGCGGGTTCGCCAACCGGATGTGAGCGTCCAGCGGTATCCGCTTGCCGTCGGGGTCTGAGGGATAGTCGGGATCGGTGAACTCACCCGTCAGCCCGAGTGGTGCGCCGCTGAGCTTGGCGCGCCCGAAGAGCGCTTCCTGTTCGACGAGCTGAGTCCGGTCCCAGAACTCGACGAACATCCGGATGATGCGGACGGCCTGATACGAGCCGCCGACCGCCCACTCGGGTTCGCCGTCCTGCGAGTTCACCCAGACATGACGATCCATCACGGCCCCGTCGTCGACGTCCAGGTTCGCCGTGCCGTCCTTGAAGCCCAACAGGTTTCGAGGAGTTGTCGCTCCCGAGGCTTGACCCGCGCCGACGCCGCGGGCGTAACCGTCGATCATCCAACGCAACACCAGGTCACTTCGGGTACGGCGCATGATCTGGCGCAACGCGAACTGAACGGTGTCGTTGTGACCGGCCTCGAAGATGATCGAGATGTCCCCGTGCGACAGCTTCGGATCGAGTTTGTCGTTGGCGAGGAACGGCATCGTCACCAGTTCCTTGGGCTTGCGATCAGCAAGGCCGAACCGATCGTCGAACAACGATGCGCCGACACCGACCACGATCGCGAGGTTGTCCGCGGGCGGCTTGCCGCCGAGGATCCCCGAGTCGACGGGCGGAAACTCCGGGTTCCGCACCTCCGGTGGCTTACCCGCCATCAGGCCACGGATCTCCTCGGTGAGCTCCTGCAGGGTCGCCTTCAGGCCCGCGCGGTCGCGCGAATGCACGTTGAAGGACGCGACCAGCCCCTGTTCGGGTATCGGCAGCGCGGTGACCCCCGCCTGGTGCGCACCCTCGAACGGGACGAGGGCAGGTTGGCTGGTGGGAGCGAGATACTCCCGCTGCGCCGAGTCCGACAACGCCATCGTGGCACCGGCACCGGCGGCAGCTCCTGCTGCGCCCGCGCCAAGGGCACCCGCGACAAACCCCCGTCGCGAGATGCCCCGGCGCGGCGGTCGCTCGGTCACGACAGTTTCAACACTCCCGAAACCTCGGCGAGGTTCTCGGACAGTCCGGCGAGTTGCGACTTGAGCTTGTCGATGGTCGGCGGATCGACGGTCACGCCGGTGCAGCGAGGCGACGGGTAGGGGTCGTTCTCGGTGCAGAAGAGCACCCAGCCATCGCCGCGGCGCAGCGGAGCCAGGGTGGCGAAGATGTCCGTGAAGCCGGCGTCGATCTTGCCCAGCAGCTCCGGATCGGCCTCCTGAAGAGCCGGCTTCAGCTTGTCGACGGCGGCCTGGCTGCCCTGCAGGTTGGCGTCGAAGTCCCACAGGTCGGTCTTCGAGTAGCGATCCTCCTCGCCGGTGATCTTGCCCTGCGAGACCTCTTCGATGAGCTCGGCCGCGCCGTTGGACACGTCGATCGGCTTCACCTCGACCGTCGGGAACTGCTCCTTCAACGTGGCGATGTCCTTATCGAGCTGGTCGGCGAACGGAGCGCCGCCCTCGGTGGTGTTCTTCTCGAACAGCAGGTACTCCAGGCGGTGCCAGCCGGTGAACTTCGGATCGTCGACATTCGCGAAATCGTCGACGCGGGAGTCGGTCAGGCCGTCGATCTCCTCGACCAGCCCGGCGAGCGGTTCGATGCGCTCCCACGGCGCGCGCGATGGCGCGTACGCGTCCTGGGCGGCTTTCAGATCACCGGCACGCACCGCGTCGGTCAGTACCTTGACGAGGCCGACGAGCTCGGTGATCTGCCCTTCCGCGTACGTCTTGTACTCGGTTGCGGCCGCTTCGGCCAGAGGGTTCGGCTCGGCGGCGGCGGCGGACGATGACGTCGCGCTGGCCGACGCCGACGACGACGCGGTGTCGTCGGCCTTGTCACTCGAACAACCGGACAGGACGAGGCCCAGTACCACGACCGGCACGGACCACGCGAAATAGCGTTTCATTTGCACCTCTAAGTTAGGGAAGCCTCAACATAACATTCCGCCATGCGGGCAGGGTAGGCACACCTAATCTTGTGATGCAGTCAGTACGTGACGGCGGTGATTCCGCATCTCGATGTTCTTGACTTACCGATCCGAAGTGACTCCACTGCTGCTATGTCGATGTTCGAAACCCTGCTCTACAAGACCGAACCGCCGGTCGCGACCATCACCCTGAATCGGCCCGAGCAGCTCAACACCATCGTTCCGCCCATGCCGGACGAGATCGAAAGGGCCATCGGAACAGCCGAACGCGACCCCGCGATCAAGGTGATCGTGCTGCGCGGTGCCGGGCGCGCGTTCTCCGGCGGGTACGACTTCGGCGGCGGCTTCACGCACTGGGGCGACGCGATGAACACCGACGGTCGCTGGGATCCGGGCAAGGACTTCGTGATGACGACGGCGCGGGAGACGAGTCCGAGCCAGAAGTTCATGGCGATCTGGCGGGCGTCCAAACCCGTCATCGCCCAGGTGCACGGCTGGTGCGTCGGTGGCGCCAGCGACTACGCCTTGTGTGCCGACATCATCATCGCCAGCGACGACGCCGTCATCGGCACCCCGTATGCGCGCATGTGGGGCACCTACCTCACCGGCATGTGGATCTATCGGCTCGGCCTGGCGAAGGTCAAATGGCACTCGCTGACCGGCGAACCGCTGACCGGAATCCAAGCCGCCGCAATCGAACTCATCAACGAGTCGGTGCCGTTCGAGAACCTCGAGGCACGCGTGAAGGAGGTCGCGGACAAGCTCGCCCGAATCCCGCTGTCTCAACTGCAGGCGCAGAAGCTGATCGTCAACCAGGCCTACGAGAACATGGGCCTGGCGTCCACCCAGACGCTCGGCTCCATCCTCGACGGGTTGATGCGTAACACCCCCGACGCGCTGTCATTCATCGAAACTGCCGGCTCACAAGGGGTCCGGGCAGCCGTCGAGCAGCGCGACGGCCCGTGGGGCGACTACAGCCAAGCGCCACCGGAACGCAAGCCCGACCCCTCGCACATCATCGAGCCCTAGCGCCCGGCGCGGAGGTCGAGGAGCGCATCGAGGTCGGCGACGCAGCGCAGCGTGTCATTGAGATGCGTACACGTGCTGGTGCCGACGAACTCACCGCGGATGCGTTCCCGCAGTTCTGACAGTGTCATTCCGCGGACGCGCGTCGCACTGCCGATCGCGCCGGGGCACTCCTGCCATGGCAGCACCCGGACGTCGGCCGTGACCGACGTGATGGTTCGCGTCGACGTGTCGAGGAAGCCGCCGACGGTGTACTCGTGCACGATCGTCTCGAGGCCGTCGCCGTCGACGTGCGAATCGCGGAAGTGGGCATCGAAGCCAACCGAGGTCGACGCCGCGTCGCCCGGATGCAGGTCGAGCCGGCGGAATCGGCGCATCCCGTGTGCACGCAACGGTTCGACCGCATGCAACCCCTCCAGTGGCGGCGCCACCGGTCCGTGTACCGATGGAATGGTGTCGTTGCGGCGGGCATAACCGACGAGCGAAGCCTCTGGGGCGAACCCGGCGCAGATACCCGCCATCTGGTCGGCCGTGCCGGCAGGCAGTTTCTCCTCGACGCCCAGCGTGATCGCCGCGTGTTGCACCGAGTAGCCCGATACCAGGGCCGCACCGACCCAGTCGTCGAGCAGTAGATGAAGCAGGCTGGCGCGCTGGACCTCACCGGGAAGCAGCTTGCGCACCGCCGAGCGGAACCCGGGGCCCACCCCGCAACCACGTAACCTCGCGAGACGCCCGTCGGGCGGGGTGGAGCTGATCTCGTCGATCACTCGTTGGGACAGGTGCGCTCGAACCCTGGTCTCACCGAGGACGTCGACGGTGCCGTCGGCCGCCACCACATCGCGCGCCCGCAGCTCGACGTCGGAATCGCCGGTCTGCCCCGGATGCGTGTCGATGGTGCTGGTCCGGCGCAGCGAGCCGGGGACCAGCATCGCCGGTGTCTGGACGGGCTGCTGCGGGCCCACGATGTCCGAGACGAATGGCATGGCAGAAATGTATCGCGGACGGCTACTCCCGCCGGCGCAGACCACCGAGCATCGACACCGCCACCCCGAAGATCACGAGCACACCGCCGGCGGCCAGCGTGAGATTCAACCAGTGGTGCGCACTGATTTCGGCTTGGCCGACCATGACCTCTGCGACCTGCCGGACGTCGCCCACCGTCTGATTCAGTGCGTTGGCGATATAGCGCCGTGACACCTCGAGCGCCGCCCAACCCCCGGCGCCGATCAGCAGAGCTGAAACACCCAGTGCTGCAAGCGCTTTACCCCGCGATCGGGCAGCGGCCAGCATCAGCAACGCTGATACGCCCGCCAGTATCGTGGACCCGACGCTCACCCACGGACCCCAGGTCGACAATGTCCGAAGCTGGCCGGGCCGCATCGCCGAGGCCTCGGGAACCGCGATCGGCACCGCCAGCGTCTGCGGAACGTCGAGGTCGAGATCGCCGAGTGTCTGCTTGATCGACGGATCGTTGAGCATCGGTGCGATGTCGATGAGCCAGCGGCCACCCGAGCCGTCCTCTGGCTGAACCGAGTCGGTGAACATCCAGCGATGGGCGATTCGGTTGGCCTGCGCGAACTGGCCGGGGAACCCGTCGTTGCGGGTGTAGGCGCTGACGACGCCGGACACCAGGTCCCTGTTCAGGGTGCCGTATCCGTTGTCGGCGGCGAACGCGATGATCTGCGTCGTCAACTCCGAGGCCATGGCCCGCTGCAGTTTCGGATCGTGCGCCGCGGCCGTCGCCAGCGCGGCGTAGCCGTCCTCGCTCATCACATTCCGCTGCGCCCACATCGTCGGGACCGCCGCCGCGAGCAGAACGGTCGTGACGAGCCACAGGAACGCGGTCACGACGAACCGCACGCGTCCTCCTAACCGGACCTGATGTCGGACGCGCTGCGACTAATCGGTCAGCGCGCGCCCCACGATGAGAGGGTCGGCCTCGGCCACCACCTCGCGGTCCTTGTTGTCATAGTCGAACTTACCGAGCACGTGTCGCATCGCATTGATGCGGGCGCGCTTCTTGTCGTTGCTCTTGACCACCGTCCACGGCGCGATATCGGTATCGGTGAGCGCGAACATGTCCTCCTTGGCCGCGGTGTACGCGTCCCACTTGTCCAGCGATGCAAGGTCGGTGGGCGAGAGCTTCCACTGCCGGACGGGATCCACCTGACGGATCGTGAAACGGGTGCGCTGCTCGCCCTGTGTGACCGAGAACCACAGCTTGGTCAGGCTGATGGCGTCGTCGACCAGCATCTGCTCGAACAGCGGTGCCTGGCGGATGAACTCTGAATGTTGTTCGGGTGTGCAGAAACCCATCACCCGCTCGACGCCGGCGCGGTTGTACCAGGACCGGTCGAACATCACGATCTCGCCCGCCGCGGGCAGGTGGGTGACGTAGCGCTGGAAGTACCACTGCGTGCGCTCGCGCTCGGTGGGCTTCTCGAGCGCCACCACGCGGGCGCCGCGCGGGTTCAGGTGCTCCATGAAGCGCTTGATGGTGCCGCCCTTGCCCGCCGCGTCACGTCCCTCGAACACGATGACGTGCCGCAGCCCGTTCGATTGGCTCCACTTCTGCAGTTTCAGCAGTTCGATCTGCAACAGCCGCTTGTGCTCCTCGTACTCGTGGCGCGACATGCGCTCCTCGTACGGATAGCCCTCACGCCAGGTGTCGACGTCGAATCCGCTGGGATGGTGCACCAGCACGGGGTCGTCATCGTCGTCGTCGCGGACGCTGTAGTACTCGGTTCCCTTGAGCTCGGTCACCGGCAGAAAATAGCGACCCACCCGTAAGCGGGCGTGACGGGCAGATGAACGGAAGGTGGCGTGCGCCGAGTCGCTACTTGGCGGTCCGCTTGGGCCGGATCAGTGCCAACTTCGTCATCATCGTGTTCATGCGCTTGAGCGCCCGCAGCGAGTTGTTGTAGTAGTTGCCGCCGGCGCCCACGTTTGTGCGGGGGGCGACAACGGTCTCCTGACGGCAGAACTTGCGCACACCGTCGGCGCCGCCGAAGCGGGCTCCGATGCCTGACGTCTTCCAACCACCCATCGGCGCAGTGGTGCACATCAGGTTCGAGATCACATCGTTGATGTTGACTGCTCCGCAATCCAGTTCCACCGCAACGTCGTTGGCGCGTTCGATGTCCTTCGAGAACACCGATGCGCTGAGGCCGTACGGGCTGTCGTTCGACAGTCGTACGGCTTCGGCGACGGTGGAGACCTTCATGATGGGCAACGTGGGGCCGAAGGTCTCCTCCATCATGGCGTCCATCGTGTGGTCGACCTCCACGAGCACCGTCGGCTCGTAGAAGCTGCCGGAACCGGCCGCGCGCTTACCGCCGGTGAGCACCTTTGCGCCTTTGGCCACGGCGTCGGCGACATGGCGTTCGGTCACGGCGACCTGGGTCTCGTCGATCAGCGCGCCGAAGTCGTGCCCGTCGCCCGCTCCCATCTTCAGGTTCTTGACGTCACGCACAACAGCGGCGACGAATTCGTCGTAGACCGATTCGAGTACGTACACCCGCTCGACGGATACACACGTCTGCCCGGCATTGAAGAATGCGCCCCAGACCGCGGCGTGCGCGGCGAGGTCGATGTCGGCGTCCTCGAGCACGATCATCGGGTCCTTGCCGCCGAGCTCCAGGCTGATCGGGGTGAGCCGCCGCGCCGCGCGTTCGGCCACCTTCGCGCCGGTGGCCGACGAGCCGGTGAACTGGATGTAGTCGGCGTTGTCGACCACGGCCTCGACAGCCTCTCTGGCCCCCTGAACAATCGCCATGACCTCCGGGGCGCCCGAGTCGCTCCAGCCGCGCAGCAGCAGTTCCGCGGTCAGCGGGGTGCGCTCAGACGGCTTGAGCAGGACCGCGCATCCGGCGGCCAAGGCGGCGATGCCGTCCATCAGAAGGTTGGCCACGGGGTAATTCCACGGCGCGATGATGGCGACGACCGGACGCGGCCGGTAGTGCACCGTCACCTTCTTGATGTTCAGGAACGGCAGCGACGCCGGACGGGTCTCGGGCGCAAGCGCCTTCTCCATGGTCTTGATGTAGTACGAGGCGATCATGATGAGCAGCGGCACCTCTTGAGCGGCGTCGGTCGCCGACTTGCCGGTCTCGGAGATCAGCAGCTCTTCGATCTCGTCCCGGTGCTCGCCCATCCACACGGCGAAACGGGCCAGCACCTTCGCGCGACCTTTGGCGCCGCGGGCCTCCCACTCGCGTTGCGCCCGACGCAGGCCCGCCGCGATGCGCGGCACGTCGGCGGGGTCGGTCCACCGCACGGTCCCGGCTGTGGCGCCGGTCGCAGGATTGAGGACGGTAGCGGCTCGCGGTTCGGGGGACAGGTCAACCTCTGGCGTCGCGGTCATGACCTCATGTTAGCCACCATGTGTGACGTGGGTCGCAGCGGGGTTGACACGTGTCAAGTCGCGTCGGGCGAGCGAGCGCCGCGACGCACTACGATGGCCGTGCCGAGCAGCACGGCACCGACGGTGTCGGTGAAGTAGTGGAACGTGGATCCCACACCGAGCATGGCCAGCGCGACGTACGCGACCCCGATGAGCACCGCCCACAACGCGCCGCCCGCGATCAGGACGAAGAGACCAAGGACGACCGTCGTCATCGTCATGTGCCCGCTCGGGTAGGCAAGACCGTCGCCCACCTTGCGCCCGAACAATGGTTTCGTGAACTGCACCAGCAGATACGCGGCGCCGGGAAATACGAGGGTGACCGCCGCGAACCGCCACCACCGTCGATACAGGGCCACGCCCACCACCGTGAGCCCGACGGCGGCGAGTGACAGCGGGTTCGCGAGGTAGGCCAGAAACCGCACAGGGGTGTGGCCCAACTGGTCGAACCAGTCGTCGAGCGGGGTGGATCCCTTGCCGACGGCCAGTCCGAGCACGACCATTGCCGCCACCCCGACGGGCGGCCACCATCGGCTCGGTCTCACGCGATGCCACGCACGTAGGCCGCCTGGCCCAGGTGCTGCGCACTGTCATCGATGATGCTCACCAGCCGTACGCCGGCGGTCACCGGCGGATCCCAGTGCTCGTCGACGACGCGGTCCAGCTCTTCCGGTGTGACCGAGGCGATGTATTCGAGGGTCGCCTTGTGCACGCCGTGGTAGTAGCCGGCCAGCAGGTCCGCCGACGCGCGCACCCTGGCGACCTCGTCGGGGCCGTCCCCGTAACCCATCGCGTCGCGCGGCAGGTCAAGGGCGAACCGGTCGACCCAGCCGTGCGAGAACCACACCTGTTCGGTACCTGCGATGTCGGCGAGCTGCAGGTCGTGCTGACGCGCGCTGTGCCAGATCAACCACGAGATGCTGTTCGCGTTCGCGGTCGGCCGATAGAACGCGATCTCGTCCGTCAGCCCGTCGGTCAGACCCTCGACGTGCTCGATCAGCCTGGTGAAAGCGTCCCGTAGCAGTGCGCGCACCGCCGACGCATCAGAGCTAGCCATGCCCCGACCGTACCCATCTCAGCCCTTCGGCTGCGTTCCGTGGAATACCGCCTCGATGTTGTTGCCGTCTGGGTCGCGCACGAATGCGCCGAAGTAGCCGGGGTGATACTCCGGCCACAGCCGGGGCGTGTGCAGGGATACGGCGCCCGCCTCGACCGCAGTGTCGTAGAACGCCTGGACCGCGTCGGTGTCGGCGGCCTGGAACGCGAAGTGCACCTCGCGGTTGGGGCCCGCCGCCTCGCCCGCGGCCATGTCGGCGATCCAGAAATCGGGCTTGCCCTCCTTGCCGTAGCCGATGGCTACGCCGAAGTCCATTTGGCGGGTGTATCCGAGCACCCCGAGGACTTTGTCGTAGAAGGCCTTGGATTCATCCCAGTTCGCACAGTTGATTCCGAAGTGGTCAATCACCCGGCCATCGTAGATTCGACGTATGACATTCGAATTGGTCATTCGCAACGGCACCATCGTCGACGGCCTGGGCGGTGAGCCCTACATCGGCGACGTCGCTGTCTCCGACGGCGTGATCGTGGCGGTCGGCACCGTCGACGGCTCCGGCACCAAGGAGATCGACGCGACGGGTCTGGTGGTCACCCCCGGCTTCGTCGACCTGCACACGCACTACGACGGGCAGGCCATCTGGAGCGATCGCATGATTCCGTCATCGGCGCACGGCGTGACGACCGCGGTGATGGGCAACTGCGGCGTGGGGTTCGCCCCGTGCCGCGCCGAGGACCACGACGTGCTCGTCGACGTGATGGCGGGCGTCGAAGACATCCCTGGCGTCGTGATGGTCGACGGGCTGCCGTGGACCTGGGAGACCTTCCCCGAATTCATGGACGCGCTCGACTCGCGACGCAGGGACATCGACGTGGCCGCCTTCCTTCCGCACTCGCCTCTGCGGGTGTACGTGATGGGGCAACGCGGCGTGGACCGCGAACCTGCGACCGCCGAAGATCTTTCGCTGATGCGCAAACTCGCGGCCGAGGCGGTGCGCGCCGGTGCGCTGGGCTTCGCGTCATCGCGCTTGACGCTGCATAAAACCAGTAGTGGACAACCCATTCCGAGCTATGACGTGGACTACGCGGAGATCGAGGCGATTGCGCGTGGCGTCGATGACGCCGGAGGTGGACTGCTGCAGTTCGTGCCCGACCTGATGGCGGGCGACTATGAAGCATCCTTGGGTGCGGTGTTCGACGTCGCAGGCGTAGTCGGGCTGCCCGTGACGTTCACGATGGCGATCGGCAACGCGGGCCCACCGATCCACCTCGATGCCCTGACGATGGTGGAGAAGGCCAACGCCAACGGCGGCGATGTCACGGGCCAGATCTTCCCGCGGCCCATCGGTCTGATCCTCGGCCTGGAGCTGTCGGGCAACCCGTTCGTGATGTACCCGTCCTATCAGGAGATCGCGGACCTGCCACTGGCCGAGCGCGTCGCTCTGATGCGCGACCCGCAGGTGCGCGAACGCATCCTGACCGACAAGCCGAGCAGCGACGGGCATCCGTTGATGTTCGCCGCCCAGGCGTGGGACTACATGTTCCCGCTCGGCGACCCGCCGAACTACGAACCGGCGGCCGAGGACTCGATCGGCGCACGGGCATCCTCACGCGGGGTGAATCCGTTGGAGGAGGCCTACGACCGACTCCTCGACGACGACGGGCACGCAATGCTGCTGGTCACCCTGGCCAACTTCCGCGACAAGTCTCTGGACACCGTCGCCGAACTGATCCAGCGCGACGATGTGGTGCTCGGCCTCGGCGACGGCGGTGCACACTACGGAATGATCTGCGACGCAAGCTTTCCCACGTACCTGTTGACGCACTGGGTCCGCGACCGCGAGTCCGGGCGGCTTCCGCTGACGCAGGTGATCAAGGAGCTCACGTCAGTGCCCGCTCGCATCGCCGGACTGAACGACCGCGGCCGCCTCGCCGTCGGGTACAAAGCAGACGTCAACGTCATCGACGCCGACGCACTGCATCTGCACCGGCCGACCGTCAAATCAGACCTGCCCGCGGGCGGTCGGCGCCTGGACCAGACCGCAGACGGCTACGTCATGACGATGGTGGCCGGCGAGGTCATCGCCGAGAACGGCGAACCGACCGCCGCCCGTCCCGGCAAGTTGATCCGCGGCCGCCAGCACACACCCGCGGACGCATGAGCAGAGTGTCCCCCGTCGCTGCGCCGTGGAGCGACGAGGATGCCGCAGGCATCAACAGTTGGGGCCATCCCGACCGTACGTACGAACCTCTTCTGCTGGTGAGATGCCTGCAGCGGCACCCCAATCTGGCGTCGCGGCTGCGAAAGCTCGGCGAATCCCTTTACGTCGATGCGCTCTTGCCTGCGCGGGTGCGCACGATCGCGATTCTGCGGATATGCGCACTGGTGCGCTGCGAGTACGAGTGGGGCGGACAGGCCGCGTTCTGGGGCCCGATCGCGGGCGTCAGCGACGCCGAATGCGACGCGCTGGTGACCGGCGCCGACGCGGGATGGAGCGAACCCGAACGCACCCTGATCGATGCCGTCGACGAACTGGAGCGCACCGGATCGTGGTCTGATCACACGTGGAATCGCCTGGGAGACAGCCTCGATGACGAGCAGCGGCTGGAGTTGCTCATCGCCGTCGGCTGGTATCGCACGATCTGCACGCTGTGCAACGGCATGGCGCTACCGATGGAGGGCTGGATGCGGCGATGGCCGGAGTCAGCCGACTGATCTGCTGTCGCGGCGCAGAGCCGGGTGGTTCCCGGCGAGCACTTTGAGCAACACCGTCCGCGGAAGTGCTTGCATCAGACGGGTACTCAGCTTGTTCTGCACGCCGGCGATCACCGCTCCGCGGTCGTGCTCGAGCGCATCGACACCGGCCCTGGCCACGTCGCGCGACGGCATCCACAGGAACTTCGGAAACGCGGCGGCGAACTTGTCCTCGTCCATACCGGCCGATTGCAGGAACTCAGTGCGCACCGGCCCGGGACACAGGGTCGCGACGGTAACGCCCGTCCCCGCCAGCTCGCCGCGCACACCTTCGGTGTAGGTGTTGACGAAAGCCTTGGTGCCTGCGTATCCGGCCTGGCCAGGAAACGGGTGGAAGCCGGCGGTCGATCCGACGTTGAGAATCGCACCACGCCCACGCGGCACCATCTGTCCGACCGCGCGCGTGGTCAGGTCGATCACGGCCTCGACGTTCACCCGCACCTGAGCGATCTCGTCGGCAGGTGTTGACTGTTCGATCGCGCCCATCGTGCCGATACCGGCGTTGTTCACCAGGATGTCGATGGTCAGACCGCGGCCGGCGATCTCGTCGAACAGCCCGGCACGCGCATCGGGTTCTGCGACGTCGCAGGCGATGACTTCGACGCGAACGCCCTCGCCCAGTTCGGCGGCCAGGTCGCGCAGCTTGTCTTCGCGGCGCGCGACCAGCGTGACGCCGTGACCTCTGGCCGCAAGTTCGCGGGCGATATCGGCACCGATGCCCGACGATGCTCCGGTGACGACGGCGGTGGTGGTGGGCGATGGCTTCGGTAGCGGCATGGCCTGACCGTACCCAGCGTCCACTCGCCGTCGTATCCTCGGCCTATGAGCGTCAAGGTGGATCTGGACAAGCTCGCCGACGCGCTGGCGGAATTCACGTTCGGTTATCTGATCACCGTCGGCGACGATTTCCGTGCGCACACGGTGGCTGTCGAACCGGTGCTCACTGCCGGCACGTTCGACGTGGGCCAGATGGGGTCGGGCACCCGTCGCAACGCGGGCGAGCATCCCGACGTCACCGTCGTCTGGCCGCCGGCCGAACCCGGCGGGTACACGTTGATCGTCGACGGTCGCGCCCAGGTGTCCGATGACTGTTTGAGAGTCGTCCCCACCCGTGCGGTGCTACACCGCAGAGCCACATCGGACTCCGCGGCGACCAGCCCCGACGGCCTTCACGACTGCCTACCCCTGAAGTAATACCCGCCGACTGCGAACATGGCGACGAAAGTTGCCGTAAACGTCGTCAGCTTCACAGTCAAGAGCGAAAAAGGCCCGCCCGATGCCGCCGGCACCGTTTGTAAGCGAGGTCGGTTAGCCGGCTCTAGGCTGGCTTTCTGTGCGAGGAGACGGTCCCGGATGACAGTCGGGCCTCTCGCACCGTGCGTCGGGGCACCGGTCAATCGGGTGGAAGGCGCAGCCAAAGTCACCGGTGCGGCCCTCTATACGTCCGACACCGAGGTGCCGGGCGCAGTGCATGCGGTGCTTGTTGGTGCCGAGGTGGCCTGTGGAGAGCTCAGCGCCGACTCGATGACCGAGTCGGCGGCACGTGCCCGGGCAGCCCCCGGTGTTCTCCACGTACTGACCCCGCTGAATTGCCCGCGACTTAACCCACCGCTGCCCGAGTTCAGCGACACCTGGCCGGTGGAACGGCGACCCCCGCTATCGGATCTGAGCGTGCATCACGTCGGACAGCACGTCGCTGTCGTGATCGCCGATACCGTTGAAAACGCCACGTACGCCGCCTCGGAGTTCACGTTGACCTATGGGCGGACCGAACCTGTGCTTGGCGCGCGCGCCGAGACCGAGATTGAAGGCGGTGATGAGGCCACCGCTGTCCGCTCCGGCAGCTACTGGCCCGACCATTGGGTTGAAGTAGTCGACGAGAAACTTCAGGACCGCCGCGGTGATATCACCGAACCCCGCACTGCCGTACGGGTTTCGGCGCAATACGTCACTGCGGCGACCGCCCCGTACCCGCTGGAGTCGTGCGCAACAATCGCCCGGTGGGACGACGACCGGCTCACCGTCTACGACACCACTCGCTGGATCAGCGGCGAAAAGCGGCTGCTGGCCCACTGCCTGGGACTGCCCGAGTCCTCGGTTCGGGTGATCTCACCGCTGGTGGGGGGCGCCTTCGGGTCGAAAGTCTTTCTATGGATGCACGTTCTGCTGTGCGCGGTCGCGGCCCGCGAGGTGCACCGACCGGTCAAGCTGGTGCTCACCCGCAGGCAAATGGTCGACGCCACCGGTTACCGGCCCCGAACCGAGCAGGACATCACGCTGCTGGCCGACTCCGCGGGGCTTGTCTTGAGCACCGCCCACCACACTGTCACCGAAACGTCTATGGTCGGAGACTTCTGCGAACCGGCGGGACTATCGAGCCGTTTTCTGTATCACTCACCACGGCTGGAGGTGTCACACCGCGTTGAACGCAGCAATGTGGCCACACCCTCGTTCATGCGTGGACCCGGCGAGGCGAGCGGCTTGTTCGCCCTCGAGGTCGCTATGGACGAACTAGCCGAATCGGTAGGCATAGACCCGCTGGAAGTGCGGGTCCGCAATCACATCGATATCGACCAGACCAGCGGCAAACCCTGGTCGGATAAGCATTTGCTGGACTGCTACCGCTCCGCGGCGGATCGATTCGGCTGGGCGCGAAGGCCGGCGGCCACTCGCAGTCTTCGACGGAACGGAGTACAGGTGGGTTGGGGAATGTCCACCGCGACCTTTCCTGCCCGGCGGATGGCTGCGGGTTGCCAGGTCAGCACTGGCGCCGACGGATGCGTGCGGTTCGCTTCGGCCACCCACGAGATCGGCAACGGGGTACGCACCGTCATGGCCCAACTGGCCGCGGACATCATCGGGCTGCCGCTGTCGGTGGTGGTGTTCGACTCCGGAGATTCGTCCTTCCCCGACACACCGCGAAGCGGCGCGTCGCAGACCACCGCCACCCTCGGTGCGGCCGTCACCGAGGCGGCTGTCCAATGGCGGCGCCGGCTGGCTGCCTTCACGGGCAGCCCCTCCCCCACGGTGCAGTCGCCTGCAGACATGCCGCCCGAATTACGGGAGGCCCTGAGCTTTTCGGTGACGACCTCACCAACGATCCACGAGCACAGTGCCATCCGATCGTTCGGGGCGCATTATTGTGAGGTCGAGGTCGATGAGCAGATCGGCAGGGCCACCGTCACTCGTTGGACAGCCTCATTCGCCTGCGGGCCGGTGCTGAACCCGAAACTGGCTCGCAGCCAGTTGATGGGAGGCATCACGTTCGGTGTCGGGATGGCTCTGCTCGAACGGATGCCCCACGACCGCTCCTCACCCCAGTCCGGCGGAGATTATTTCGTTCCGACGCACGCCGACCGGCCGGATTTCGACATCGAGTTCATCGACAAGCCCGATGTCAAGATCTCAGTACCGACCCTGCGCGGTATCGGCGAGCTCGGAATCTGCGGTGCCGCGGCCGCCGTCGCAAACGCCATTCACCACGCCACCGGCAGGCGTTTGCGCAGGGTGCCCATCACTGTGGAAGACCTGATGGTGCCCTTCGGGACCGGCCGATGACCGAGTGCACCGTGAACCTGCGAGTCAACACCCTGACTCACACATTGCAGATCGATGCCCGGACCACCTTGCTGGACCTGCTGCGCGATCGACTGCAGCTGACAGGAACCAAGAATGGCTGTGACCATGGGCTCTGCGGGGCCTGCACGGTCACGGTCAACGGGAAGCGTGTCTTGAGCTGTTTGGTGCTGGCAGTGTCGGTCGACGGCGCCGACATCGTCACGATCGAGGGGATAGCGGCCGACACTGGGCTTCACCCTCTGCAACGGGCGTTCCATGACCACGACGGTTTCCAATGCGGCTATTGCACACCGGGTCAAATCTGTTCTGCACGAGCGATGCTCGACGAACACGCCAGAGGAGACCTGTCGGCGGTGTCTTTCGAAAACAGCCGTGACACCCTTGCCGACGGACCACAACCCCTCACTGAGAACGAGATTCGGGAGCGGATGGCCGGCAACATTTGCCGCTGCGGCGCCTACGCCAACATCGTTTCAGCAATCGCCGCCGTGGCCGGAAGCCGGCAACAGTGAAGACTTTCCAGTTTTACCGAGCACGCTCGGTCGAGCACGCGGTCAGTTGCGCCGAACAGCCCGGCGCGCAATACCTTGCGGGGGGAACGAATCTGGTCGATCTGATGAAGCACAATGTCGCTGCGCCGACCGCACTGGTCGACATCAACCGGCTCGACTTGTCCGACATCGAAACGACACCGACCGGCGGCGTCATGATCGGGGCACTGGCCACCAACACCGCCGTGGCCAACCATCCGCTGATCCGCAGGGGCTATCCGGTGCTCTCCCAAGCCATTCTGAGCGGAGCTACCAATCAGATACGTAATCAGGCCACTGCAGCAGGAAACCTGATCCAACGGACCCGCTGCCGCTATTTCATGGAGCCCACCATCGGCGCATGCAACAAACGCCGCCCAGGAAGCGGATGTGCGGCGCTGGCCGGAGACCATCGCGAGTCCGCGGTCTTCGGCGCGAGCCCGGCATGCGTGGCTGTGCACCCTTCCGACATGGCGGTGGCCCTGACGATCCTTGACGCAAAGATTCATCTGCAAGGCAACGGTGGTGTACGGACGGTCCCAATCGGCGAATTCTTTCGCTTGCCCGGTGAGCGACCAGACATCGATAACACGGTGCGCTCCGGCGAGCTCCTTACCGGCATCGAACTGCCGCAGCCGGCCTTTTCCCGCACCAGCTGGTATTTGAAGGTCCGCGACCGGCACAGCTACGCGTTCGCCCTGGTCTCGGCGGCCGCCGGACTCGAGATTCGCGATGGTGTTATCACCGGCGCTTCGATCGCCTTGGGCGCCGTCGCCGCCGCGCCGTGGCGTGTGCCCGCCGCCGAGTACATGTTGCGGGGGCAGCCGCCGAGCCGGCATGCCTTCGCGGCCGCAGCTACCGCCGCGCTCGCCGATGCGCAGCCGCTGCCGCAAAACAGGTTCAAGATCGATCTCGGCATGCACAGCGTGGTCCGGGCGTTGACCCTGGCGGCGGCTGGGCAATAACGAAAAAGCCCGGCCTGCAAGCAGACCGGGCTTTCTCGTTGGACAGACTTAGAAGTCCATGCCGCCCATGCCACCGGTCGGGTCGCCCGCGGGTGCGGCCGCCTTCTCCGGCTTGTCGGCGACGACGGCCTCGGTGGTCAGGAACAGCGCCGCGATAGACGCCGCGTTCTGCAGCGCCGAACGCGTCACCTTGACCGGGTCGGCCACGCCCGCCTTGAGCAGGTCCTCGTACTCACCGGTGGCGGCGTTGAGCCCCACACCCGGCTTGGAGTTGGTGACCTTCTCGGCGACAACGCCGGGCTCGAGCCCACCGTTGAAGGCGATCTGCTTCAGCGGAGCCGACAGCGCCACGCGGACGATGTTGGCGCCAGTGGCCTCGTCACCGGTGAGCTTCAGCTCGTCGAGCGCCGGAGCCGACTGCAGCAGCGCCACGCCGCCACCGGCGACGATGCCCTCCTCGACGGCAGCCTTCGCGTTGCGAACGGCGTCCTCGATGCGGTGCTTGCGCTCCTTGAGCTCCACCTCGGTGGCAGCTCCGGCCTTGATCACCGCAACACCGCCGGCCAGCTTGGCCAGGCGCTCCTGCAGCTTCTCGCGGTCGTAGTCGGAGTCACTGTTCTCGATCTCGGCACGGATCTGGGCCACCCGGCCCGCGATGGCGTCGGAATCACCGGCACCCTCGATGACCGTGGTCTCGTCCTTGGTCACGACGACCTTGCGGGCCTGACCAAGCAGCGCGACGTCGGCGGTCTCCAGCGAGAGGCCGACCTCTTCGCTGACGACCTGGCCACCGGTCAGGATCGCGATGTCCTGCAGCATGGCCTTGCGGCGGTCGCCGAAGCCCGGGGCCTTGACGGCGACGGACTTGAAGGTGCCGCGGATCTTGTTGACCACCAGGGTGGAAAGGGCTTCGCCCTCGACATCCTCGGCGATGATCAGCAGCGGCTTGCCCGACTGGATGACCTTCTCCAGCAGCGGCAGCAGGTCCTTGACCGTCGACACCTTCGACGACACGAGCAGGATGTACGGATCCTCGAGGACCGCTTCCTGACGCTCGGCGTCGGTGACGAAGTAACCCGAGATGTAGCCCTTGTCGAAGCGCATGCCTTCGGTGAGCTCCAGCTGCAGGCCGAAGGTGTTGGACTCCTCGACGGTGATGACACCCTCGTTGCCGACCTTGTCCATGGCCTCGGCGATCAGCTCGCCGATCTGGACGTCGCCCGCAGAGATGGCGGCGGTGGCAGCGATCTGCTCCTTGGTCTCGACCTCTTTGGCCGACTTCAGCAGCGTCTCGGTGATCTTCTCGACGGCCTTCTCGATGCCGCGCTTCAGGCCGAGCGGGTTGGCGCCGGCGGCGACGTTGCGCAGACCCTCGCGAACGAGTGCCTGAGCCAGGACGGTGGCGGTGGTGGTGCCGTCGCCCGCGACGTCGTCGGTCTTCTTGGCGACCTCTTTGACCAGCTCAGCGCCGATCTTCTCGTACGGGTCCTCCAGCTCGATCTCCTTGGCGATGGAAACACCATCGTTGGTGATCGTGGGGGCGCCCCACTTCTTCTCCAGGACGACGTTGCGACCCTTGGGGCCCAGCGTCACCTTTACCGCGTCGGCGAGGGCGTTCAGGCCCCGCTCGAGGCCGCGACGGGCCTCTTCGTCATACGCAATTGTCTTGGCCATTGCGAAGTGATTCCTCCGGATTGGGGGTGGCACATTTTGTTGGTCGGGTTCAGTGCCCGCGACGGACGGCTGTGGGTGTGCTCCCGCAGGTGCGGCCCCAGCCTCACCGGCCCGACCTAGCACTCACCGATCGCGAGTGCCAACTGCATTTTTAGCACTCAACCATGGCGAGTGCAAGGTCGCTAGCGGGGTCGCAGCCCGTCCAGGATCACCTCGAACAGCCGCTCGGCCCCCGCGGGGCGATAGGCCTGCATGGCCTGGGAACCGACGACCATCGCCTTCACATCCAGCACGTCCACGTCACGGCGGACGGTTCCCGCGTCCTGCGCCGCACGCAACAGCTCGCCCAGCAGGCCCAGAAACAGCCCTTCAGCTTCTGGCATAACTGTGCCGATGTCGATGCCCTGGCCCGCGAGAGCGTCGGTCAGCCCCTGGTCGGTGGCGCCCCAGTCGAGGACCATCGACCGAAGAAAGGCGAACAGCGCCTCCCCCCGGTCGGCGCCGTTCACCAGCGCACGGCCGTTGTCGACGATGCCGCGGATCCGGTTTTCGACCACGGCCCGGTACAAATCCTCTTTCGTGGGGAAGTGCCGATAGACCGTCCCCGCGCCGACGCCGGCGCGCCTGGCGATCTCGTCGATCGGCACCGAGAGCCCGTCCGCGGCGAAAGTGTCGTAGGCGACCTCGAGCACGCGGGCGCGATTGCGTGCCGCGTCCGCGCGTAGCGGTCGGTCGGTCTCGGTCAATGTCTCCCTCGGGAATGGACTAAGCGGGGCGCGCGTTCCGTATAATCGGAACACAACCGGGGCGCATGCTCCGCTTAATACTTTACCGAGGAGACCCCATGCCCAAGTGGACAACCGCCGACATTCCCGACCAGAGCGGTCGTACCGCCGTCATCACCGGCGCCAACACCGGCCTGGGATACGAGACGGCGGCCGCGCTCGCGGCCAAGGGTGCGCACGTCGTACTCGCCGTCCGCAACCTCGACAAGGGCCGCGAGGCCGCAGACCGCATCACCGCGGCCACCCGGGGGGCGAGCGTGGCGCTGCAGGAACTCGACCTGACGTCGCTGGACTCCGTACGCACGGCAGCCGACGAGCTGCGCGCTGCCAACGACACCATCGACCTCCTGATCAACAACGCGGGCGTGATGTTCACGCCGGAGTCGACCACCAAGGATGGCTTCGAATTGCAGTTCGGCACAAACCATCTGGGCCACTTCGCCTTCACCGGCCTGCTGCTCGACCGTGTGCTTGCCGCGCCGGGTTCGCGCGTGGTGACCGTCAGCAGCACCGGCCATCGCCTCATCGACGCCATCCGCTTCGATGATCTCCAGTGGGAGCGCGGCTACAACCGGTTCCGCGCGTACGCGCAGTCCAAGCTCGCAAATCTGCTGTTCACCTACGAATTACAGCGCCGATTGGCGCACACGAAGACCATCGCCGCAGCCGCTCATCCCGGCGGATCCAACACCGAGCTGATGCGCAATCTGCCGCGCCTGGTCCAACCGCTGACCGCACTGGCCCGGCCGTTGTTCCAGGGCGCCGATATGGGTGCGCTGCCGACGCTGCGGGCGGCAACCGATCCGAACGTTGTCGGCGGGCAGTATTTCGGTCCCGACGGTTTCGCCGAACAGCGCGGGTTCGCCACGCTGGTGTCGTCCAACGCCGCCTCCCACGACGTGGACGCGCAGCGACGGCTTTGGGCGGTGTCCGAGGAACTGACGAAGGTCGTGTATCCGGTCGGTTAGACCGCGACCGCCTGGGCCGACGGACCCACCGCCCACCAGAAGGCATCCGAAACCCCTCCCAGGGCATAGTGTTTGAGGCAGGCTGGCAAGCGATGTCACTCTGGGATCCCCGCAATGTGCCTCCGTACCCGCCGGCCCGTTACACCAAGGACAAACCCGAGGTCAGTGCCCGACTGCGGCGAGGCACGCAGCCGCCGGACTACGACTCGTTCGGCCTGGTGAAGTACCACTACTTGGCCAACCAGCAGTCCACGGACGGCGACTACGGCCTGTACCGCGTCGAGATCGCCCCCAACGGCGGCGGACCCGGCCCGCACTTCCACCGCGCCATGTCCGAAGCGTTCTTCGTGATCTCGGGAACGGTCAAGCTCTACGACGGCAACGACTGGATCGACGGGCTTGCGAACGACTTTCTCTATGTGCCGCCCGGTGGCATCCACGGCTTCCGCAACGAGGCCGACGCCCCTGTCTCGATTTTGATGCTGTTTGCTCCCGGCGCACCCCGGGAGGCCTATTTCGAGGGTTTCGCCCAACTGGCCGACCTGTCCGACGAGGAACGCGCCGAGTGGTTCATCAAGAACGACGACTTTTCCTGGAGTGACACGCGATAGCCGACACGCCGAAACGTGCGGAGTCGTAATCCGTTGCGCTAGGCTGCTGTCCGATCAGTGAAAGGAGCTTTGGGTGCGGGCTTTTGCAGCGCCCGACACCCAGGCTTTGCGGGGCTGGCAGCGTCGGGCATTGGTGCGGTATCTTACCGCTGCGCCACGTGATTTCCTGGCGGTCGCGACTCCCGGTTCGGGCAAGACGGCGTTTGCCCTGCGGGTCGCTGGGGAGCTGTTGACCGAGGGTGTCGTCGACAGGATCACCGTCGTCGTGCCGACCGAGCACCTCAAGATTCAGTGGGCGTTGGCGGCCGCCGGTGTCGGCATCGCACTCGACCCGAAGTTCTCGAATTCCTCGGCACAGACGTCCTCGGAGTACCACGGCGTCGTCGTCACGTACGCGCAAGTGGCCAGTCATCCGACGCGTCATCGCGTGCGCACCGAGAACCACCGCACGCTCGTCGTGTTCGACGAGATCCACCACGGCGGCGACGCGAAGAGTTGGGGTGAGGCGATCCGCGAGGCGTTCGGCGACGCGACGCGACGCCTGTCGCTGACCGGCACGCCGTTCCGAAGCGACGACAGCCCGATCCCTTTCATCAACTACGAGCGCGGCGCCGACGGCCTGATGCGCTCGCAGGCAGACCACACCTACGGCTACAGCGACGCCTTGGCCGACGGCGTGGTCCGGCCAGTGGTGTTCATGGCCTACTCGAGTGAGTCACGGTGGCGCGACAGCGCCGGCGAAGAGCACTCGGCGCGGCTCGGCGAGCCACTGAACGCCGAGCAGACGGCACGGGCCTGGCGCACAGCGCTGAACCCGGCAGGTGAGTGGATGCCCGCGGTGATCGCGGCCGCCGACAAGCGGCTGCAGCAGAAGCGTCAGCACGTGCCCGACGCCGGCGGCATGATCATCGCCTCCGACCAGACCGCCGCGCGTGCATACGCCGAGCTCCTGACCCGGGTCACCGGTGAGGCGCCCACGCTCGTGCTGTCCGACGACAAGGGTTCCTCCGAGCGCATCAGCCAGTTCTCGCTCGGCACCAGCCGCTGGCTCGTCGCGGTGCGGATGGTCTCCGAGGGCGTGGACATCCCGCGGCTGGCGGTGGGAGTTTATGCGACGAGCGCGTCGACCCCGCTGTTCTTCGCTCAGGTGATCGGCCGCTTCGTCCGTTCACGTCGGCCCGGTGAGACGGCGAGCGTGTTCCTACCCTCGGTGCCCAACCTGCTGCATCTGGCCAGCGAGATGGAAGCACAGCGCAACCACGTGCTAGGCCAGCCGCACCGGGAGGCCGAAGGCTTCGACGACGATCTGATCGCGGACGCCGCGAAGCAGAAGGACGAGTCCACCGACATGGACAACGGCTTCGAGATGCTCGGCGCCGACGCGGAGCTGGACCAGGTGATCTTCGACGGCTCCTCCTTCGGCACGGCGACGCCTGCGGGCAGCGAAGAAGAGGCCGACTTTCTCGGTATCCCCGGCCTGCTCGACGCCGAACAGATGCGCGATCTGTTGCGGCGCAGGCAGGAAGAGCAGCTTGACCGACGGAGCCGCGCCGGCGGCGACATTGAACACCGGAGCCGCGCCGGCGGCGACATTGAACCGCCGGAGCCGCGCCGGCGGCGACATTCAATCGGGTACCGCATCTCCTCTGAATTCCCGCCCGTCGAAACACGGACAGCTGCGCGAACTCCGCCGCGAACTCAACACACTGGTGTCGATCGCTCATCACCGCACCGGTAAACCGCACGGCTGGATCCACAACGAGCTGCGCAGGATCTGCGGCGGCCCGCCGATGGCGGCGGCGACGTCGGATCAGCTGAGCGCGCGCATCGAAGCGGTGCGCGGTCTCTAATCCGGTAGAGACTGAAGCTCGAAGCGGAATTCGCTATCGCCGATTCGCACGTGGCTCCCGTCGACGAGGGGGGCACTTCCGCGAATTTGCTTGTGCTCCAGTTCAACTCCGTTGGCCGACCGCGCATCGATGAGCACGAAACTGGTGCCGGTGTCGATGATCACCGCGTGGTGCCGACTGACCCTGGGATCGGCCAACACGACGTCATTGTCAGACCGTCGCCCGATCCTGGTGGCCGTACCCTTCAGCGGAAAGCACTCACCGTTACTCGCCCGCAGCTGCGCGCGCGCCTTGCCCGTGTCGATCGCTGTGCGGTTCGCCAGGCTGATGAAGGTGGCGCGGATCGTGGTGTCGGACTGCGGTTGGGCATCCATCGGCTCCTGCCGCAGGATCCGTTCATGAAGGTCCCGTAGCGGCGGGCTCGGGTCGATACCGAGTTCGTCGGCAAGGATCGTCTTCAGCCGCTGATACGCCTCGAGCGCATCCGACTGTCGCGCCGAGACGTAGTACGCGATCATCAACTGCTCCCAGGCAGGCTCACGGAACGGGTGCTCGGACACCAACCGTTCCAGATCCCCGGTGATGCTCTTGGCTCGCCCGCACGCGATCTCGGATTCGGCCAGGGCGATGTGCGTGTTGATTCTGTCCTCGATCATCGCCGTGGCGAACGCCGAGACGAAGTCGAAACCGCGAAGGTCGTCGAGAACATCCCCCCGCCATTGCGCCAGTGCGGCCGAGTAGTGCTTGCTTGCCTCGTCGAATCGGCCCGCCGTTGCGGCCGCAACCCCTTCATTCCTGTCGTGGATGAACCGCCCGAGGTCGACGTCCAACTCGGCGATGTTCAGCCGGTATCCCGGCGACACCTTCTCGAGCATGCTCTTACCGTCGATGCCGACCGTTCCGAGCAGTCGGCGCAAATTGGACACGTACGCGTGAAGACTCGCTCGAGCTTCGGTCGGCGCATCCTCGCCCCAAACGGCGTTCATCAGGGAATCGGCTGCCACCGGCCTGTTGCGGTTCATCACGAGCGCCGCCAGCACCGCCCGTTGCTTCGGTGTACCGATAGGCACCTCGGTACCGTCGACCGACAACTGCAAAGGTCCCAGAAGACCAAAGACAGGGCCTCTCTGCGACATCGGCTGCCCAATCCCTTAAGCGAGAAGTGACGACAGCCAAACGATACGGCCTAGAGCGCTACCGTTCGACCAGCGCCGCCAGGTTCTTCAGTGAATTGTCCAGGTGCTTCGCCTCGAACGGCGGAAACTCGAAGTTTCGCATTTGCGGCGGCACCCCCGACCAGTCGTAGGTCAGCGTCACCCGCGTTTGGCCGGGTGCGGCCGATTCGAGGTCATAGCGCCAGATCCAGCCGCCGAATTCGCGGGCGGTGCCGCCGAGCAGGTAGCCGCGCTCGTCAGGGCCCTGGCCGGGCTGCCACGCGATGGCGCAGGGCGGGTCGATCACCTCGACCCGATTCGCCATCTCGTAGTCCTTTTCGGGGTGATTCTCGTGGTACATCGCCATCCGGAAAATCTGACCCACGTGGGTCAGGCGCTCGCCGTCGAGGGGCCCCCGCACCCATCCCGACCCGTCGATCGCCTGATGCATCGACGGGTCGGCCAGCACGTCGAACACGGCCTCGACGGGCGCATTGACGGTGGCGGTGGCGGTCACGCGTTCATCGGTCACGTCGGTACAGACCGCCGCCGCCGTCCGAACTCATCGTCAGAGCAAGCCGCATCCCGCGACACCGCACACGAAGGACGTGGCCCACAGATACGGCCAGGCCACCACCATCACCATCAGCGCCGCGATGTCGGAGAAAATTGGGAAGGCACCGGTGAGAGCCGACTGAAGCTGACTCATCAACTCGACGTGGAAAATCGTGTAGCCGACGCCTACCACGATGTAGACCAATGCGATCCACAACCCGACTTCCAAAAAGGTGTTGATGCCGCGCTGCAGCAGCATCTGTTCGACCCGTTGCCACATCCCCGGTGCAGACATCGCTACAAGCCTAGCAATCGCGGCAGGTCAGCGACCGAATCCAGGACGTGATTGGGCTGCATCGCGAACTCGTCCGCGGCCCACCGGTCCAGGGTGTCCTGGCGAAACTTGCCGGTGCGCACCAGAACCCCGGTCATGCCCACCACCTGTGCGGGCAGCACGTCGTTGTTGAGGTCGTCGCCGATCATGTACATCTCGTCCGGGTCGACGCCGAGGCGGCTTGCGGCAGCGAGGAATCCCTCCGGCGCGGGCTTGCCGACAGCGGTGACTTTGCGACCGGAGGTCTGCTCCATACCGATCAGGTACATGCCGGAATCCACGCGCAGACCATCGGTCGTGGTCCACGCCGTGCTGCGGTGCATCGCCACGACCGGGACACCCTGAGCCATCCAGTCGTAAACCCATGACAGCGTCAGATGGCTGTACTCCGGTCCCGCGCCGCCGAGCAACACCACGTCGGGGGTGTCCGGTGCCTGCGGTCCGCTGAACTCGGTGCAGGACACGATGTCGATGCCGGGCATGTCCTCGGCGATCTGACCGCTGTTGACCAGGAAGCACCGCGCGTCGGGGTAGTTGTGCCGGACATAGTCCGCGGTCAGCACGGCCGCCGTGATCACCTCGTCGGCACGCACGATCATCCCCGCGTCGGTGAGCAGCTCGGCGATCTGCACCCGGGTCTTCGTGGTGGTGTTCGTCAGATACGAACATGCGATCTGATGGTGAGCCAAGGTCTGCAACGTTTCCGCGGCCCCGTCGATCGGCTCCCATGAGGTCACCAGGACGCCATCGATGTCGAACAACACGCCACCGATCGCCATGGACCCGACAGTAAACGGCAGATGAATCAGTGCAACTCGGGGCTAGGAGAAGACGTGCGCCGCGTTGGACCGTGCGATGGATACATGTACGCCGGGTCTGCTAGGAAGAGTGGGGAGGTATCCCACATGTCGAAGGTGCTCGTGACCGGTTTCGGTCCGTATGCCATGTCACCGGTGAACCCCGCTCAGCTCACGGCCGAGGCGCTCGACGGCCGGGTGATCGCCGACGCGAAAGTGGTGTCGCGGATCGTGCCTGGCGCGTATTTCGAGTCGATCGCGGCAACCGTGCAGGCGGTTGACGAGGAGCAGCCCGAGCTGCTGATCATGCTCGGCGAGTTCGCTGGTCGCTCCATGATCACGGTCGAGCGATTGGCGCAGAACGTCAATGATTGCGCGCGATACGGCGTGGCCGACACCGCGGGGAAGGTGCTGGGAGGCGAACCGACCGCACCCGAAGGACCGGTTGCCTATTGGGCGACGACACCGAACCGTGCCATGGTGTTGGCGATTCGTCGGGCCGGCGTCCCCGCTGACTTGTCCGATGCCGCAGGCACTTTCGTCTGCAACCACCTGATGTACGGGATGCTCCACCACATCGCGGTCAACGACTTGCCGATCCGAGCCGGCTGGATCCATCTACCGTTGCTGCCCGAGGTTGCCTCGCTCGATCAAAACCTGGGCGCCCCGAGCATGTCAGTTGAAACGATGGCGGCCGGCCTGGAGGCCGCCATCGAATCAGCGTTGACGCATCCGGCCGACACCGCCGAACCATTCGTGTCGCGGCTGCAAATATAGCTGACCTACAAAGATTGCGGCAGCGCAACGAATAGTAACCCTCGACTCTCGAAATCGTCTCGCACTTGCGCTATTCGCCAGACCTGCTCCCAAGGACTGGGGCACGATGGACGACATGCCGTACATCGATGCAAAGCCTTTTCCCTATGAATTCGGCATAGACCACGTGGCGTTGGTCTGTATCGACATGCAGCGAGATTTCTGCGAACCGGGCGGTTTCGCCGACTCTCTGGGCAACAACATCGAGAACATCGCGCCCTGCATCCCGGTCATCGCCAAGCTGCAGGCCGCCTTCCGCAAGGCCGGTCTGCCGATCATCCACACCAAGGAATGCCACAAGCCCGACATGTCCGACGTCCCCACGGCCAAACGCAACCGCGGCAATCCGCCCATCAA
The DNA here is from genome assembly GCA_963843135.1 of uncultured Actinomycetota bacterium. Taxonomy (GTDB): domain Bacteria; phylum Actinomycetota; class Actinomycetes; order Mycobacteriales; family Mycobacteriaceae; genus Mycobacterium. The sequence goes on along the minus strand of CAWJJA010000001.1, from coordinate 47,667 downwards.
GATCGGCGATCAGGGTCCGATGGGGCGGATCTTGATCGACGGTGAACCGGGGTCGGATTTCGTCGCCGAGAACGCGCCCATCGAAGGTGAGTTGGTCATCGCCAAGCCCGGAAAAGACACCTTCTACCGGACGAATTTTTACGAATACCTCACGACTCGACTGATCTCCCATCTGTTCATCACCGGTGTGACGACCGATGTTTGCGTGCAGACCACCATGCGCTGCGCCAATGACCGCGGCTTCGACTGCGTGTTGGTCGAGGACGGTACCGAGAGCTACTTCCCCGAATTCAAGGAGGTGACGCTGAGGGCGCTCGTCGCCCAGGGCGGCATCGTGGGGTGGACCTGCAGATCCGAACAAGTCGTGGACTGCCTCTCGGCCCTGTGAATCGCACAGGTGGACAGACGACACCGAAGCGGCCGGTGAAGCAACCGGTCGACTACTTCTTCGCACCGCGCGAGCCCGGTGAGACCGTTCCCTACTACCGGTTGGTGCTGCGCGGCTGCTCGCAGCTCTGCTTTCAAAGCAACGAGCTCACCGGTCTGTGCTTTCTCGCCGCGGTTGTGGTCGTGTCACCTATCGCCGCGGCATACTTTCTCGTCGCGGCGGTGATGGCGCCGGGCGGGCGCATGCTGCTGGGCCAGCGAGGCGCAGTGTTGGCGACCGGGCTTCCCGGCCTCAATCCATGCCTGATCGCGCTGTCTCTGCCCGCGTTCTTTCGCACCGGTTGGACCAACGTCGGGATGTGGGTCGTGCTTGTCGCCTGCGTCGCGATCACGGTGCTGCTGGTGCGGCTGCTCGTCGCCATACTTCCGTTTCCGATCCTGGCCTTGCCTTTCGTACTGACGTTTTGGGCCGTCTACGCGTTGGCGCCGCATCTCGGCGTTCTCCAGCCCAGCTCACTCGACATATCGGTGACCGCCGCCCTGCACCCGCTCACCGCGGTTCTGTCCAGCCTTGGCGAAACGGTGTTTTCGCCGAGTGTTTGGTCGGGGCTGCTGTTTCTTGCCGGACTCCTGGTCAGCAACTGGCGACACGCGGTGATCGCCGTCATCGGCGCCGTCATAGGCACCGCGGTGTCGTACTACTATCGCCGGGTCAATCCGGAGAGCGTCAACCTCGGACTGTACGGATTCAACGGCGTGCTGACCGCCGTCGCGGTGTACGCGCTCTGCGGCAGCAAGCTCAGACTGGCCCTCCTGGGCGCGCTGATCGCCACGATCATGATGCCGGCATTCGCCGTTCTCGACCTCCAGGTGGTGTCCGCACCCTTTGTGTTCACCACCTGGCTGGTGCTCGCGTTGGGCTGGGTCGATGAGAAGTGGTTCGCCCCTTCCGATCCCGGTGGTACACCCGCCTCCCAAGGATCGAATCCAAACAAATCGAATCCAACAATGAGAAGAGGACGCATGCCCTCCCCATCCGATTCCATCGTCTTCTCGAACCTGCTCGAGCAAGCCAAGACGCTGTGCACAACCAGCGGTGAGTGGCATGATTTCCGGCCCGGCGTGACCGCACACTGGCTGTACCGCGAAGACGGCGACGGGCCGTCGGCGGTCCTGCTCCGTTATCGGCCCGGCGCCCGGGTGACCGAGCACGAGCACGTCGGCTATGAGCACATGTTCGTCCTCGATGGTGACCAGTTCGACGAACACGGCAGCTATCCGGCGGGCAGCTTTGTCGTCAATCCACCCGGCACTTGCCACTCGCCGGGCAGCGTGGGTGGATGTGTGGCGCTGCTGATCTACGAGAAGGCAGTCCGGTTCATCGGTGAGACGTAGGTTGCCCGACATCATCGGCCCATTTGCTGCCTGCGACCCAGCGCGACGCCTCCGCCGCAACGGACCACGCGATGGCTGCGGGTAGGTCGATCACCTGATAGTGCTTGACGCCGGCCGCGGTGGCGGCGATCAAGGTCGCCACCCCGGCCCGGCGCTGCATGAAGGTCTGGCGCACCGTCCAGCCGATGATGCCGGGCGCAGCGATGCAGTCGCGCCTGCGTTGCAGACTTCCTGTCCGCGCGACCAGCCAACCGTCGCCGACCTGGTGCCCGAGTGACCGCGATCGGTCGAGGGCCAGCAGTGCACAGCAGATGGTGAGCAGCGTCCACATCACCCATGCCCAGGTGGGCACCGGCGCGATCAGCAGCACCACCGCTGTCAACGCGGGAACTGTAAGCGCGCGGGTCCAACGCCGACGTGTCGCGGCGGGCCCGTGACGGCGCAGGGTTCCGCTCACCGCGTCGGGTCGCGCGATCAAGTCAGCCAGTACCGTCTCCGCGGTCGACTTCGGGCACGGCGGCAACAACATCGACGCTTCGCCTGCGCCGTCGACACCCGTCATCACCGCGTCCAGCCGGGCACCGCCAAACAGCCTGACCAGCAATGGTTCCCGCAGCGTTCCACCTCGTAGCCTGCGCATGTCGAAGGTGTGCTCGCGCACCCGCAGCAGGCCGTGCCTCAGGTGCAGAATGTCGGCATCGCGCCGCAGATCGAGATTCGCGTAAGTCAGCAGCGACTGCAATACCGACAGCACCGACGATGCGAGGAGCACCACGACCGCGCCTGCGGCGATGGTTGCCGCCACGCCCAGGCGGTCGGCGATGGCGGCACCGGACTGCTCGATTCGTGAATTCCGCAGGGCTGCAGCGGCTCCCACTTGATACGCCACCGCGACGGCAGCGGCGATCATCGCGAGACCGGCAAAGCTCAGCGGGCTGTATCGCAGCCAGGACGGCTGCCACCGGGCAAGCACCCGCCCCGGTGTCGCCGGCTGGTCGACCTCGGCCGCCAACGATTCGGCCAGCAGGATGGCGCGCAGCCGCGGCGCCTCCGCGGCTGGAACCGCGTCGAGTGCGAACGCGTCGTCGGCCTTGGCTTCCTGCCCAGTACTCACCCGCAGTACCGTCAGGCCCAGCAGCCGGTGCAACAACCTGGAATCCGTTGATACCGAACGAATCCTGTTGCGCGGCAGCGATAGCGCCTTACGCTGCAGGATTCCCTTCCGCAGCTGGACCTCGCTGGGACCGATGCGATAGCTCGTGGTGAACCAGCGCGCGAGGCCGATGCCTATCGTCACCACCAGGACAGCGACGGCGAGGACCGGATTGCCGGTCGCCGACCCCAGTACGAGCGTCCCGATGATCACGGGGATCTGTCGCAGCACCTCGTGCACCGGATGCACGAACAGCATTCGGGGGCTCAGGCGGTTCCAGTCCCCGTCGGTGCCGTTGATCACGTCGCGTCCTCGCCCCCGATTGCCGCGATGTCGGTGAGTTGGGCAACGACGCGGTCGGCGACGTCGACGTCCAGCGCGACGATGCGCACCGCACCCGCCGACGATGCGGTCGTCACGGTGACGTTGGCGAGGCCGAACATGCGGTCGAGCGGTCCGCGTTCGGTGTCGACGGTCTGTACCCGCGATATCGGCGCTATGCGCCGTTCCTGCACAAGCCATCCCGTGCGGGTGTACACCGCGTCGGGACTGACGTCCCATCGGTGCACGCGGAACCTCCACAGCGGCACCACCACGACGAACACCAGGGCGCCGACGATCGTGGCCGCCGCCGCGACCGCGTTCAGCCACCACCTGCTGTGGTCGACAACGAACCACACCACCTGCCCGAGCGCCAGCACCGCCCACGGAATCGCCGCTCCCAGCGCCCACACCATCGGCGCCTTGCGGCTGGGCGGATTCGCCGGATCCCTGAGATTCACCAGGCTCACGATTTCTCGAGACGCAGGCATTGGCTCACTCCGAACAATTTCAGGGTCCGCATCGTGCGCCCCGGAATCAGCTCCGCGACATCGGCCGTCGCGACGATATCCGGCCGGTCGACCGGGATACGAACACCGCGGGTCACCACCGTGGCGGATCCGGCGTCGAGCACGTTGCGTAACCAGTCGGTGCGAACGCCGTAGGGCAGGGCGATCAACAGCCTCGTCGTCGTTTCGATGATGTCGACGGGTGTTTGGTAGGTCTTGCCGGATCTGCGTCCGAGATGCTCGATGACCGATGTCTGCGTTCCCGCGGTTCCCGCGGTGCGCATCACGCGCGGGTTCGTCACGGACCTGTTCATCCGCCGAAGGGTGTCCACCACCGGGCTCACTTGCCACCGCATGCCCGCCACCAGCAGCCCCAACAGCAGCACGCCGACGCCGACCAGCACTCCAACAATCACCGCGATCACACGCATGCAACGAAACTATCTGGCGACGCAAGGCGACGAGGCCTGAGTATGTTGAGGCCATGAGCAAATGGACCGCGGCCGATGTGCCGGATCAGACCGGTCGGGTTGCGATCATCACCGGCTCGAACACCGGAATCGGCTACGAAGCTGCCGCCGTCCTCGCCGCCAAGGGTGCACACGTGGTTCTTGCGGTACGCAACCTCGACAAGGGCAACGACGCGGCGACCCGCCTCAAGGCTGCGAGTCCCAACGCCACCGTCACGCTGCAAGAACTGGACCTGACCTCGCTCGAGAACATCCGGTCCGCGGCCGACGAACTGCGGGCCACTTTCCCGCGCATCGACCTGCTGATCAACAACGCCGGCGTGATGTACACGGACAAGGCGAGCACCGAGGACGGTTTCGAGCTGCAGTTCGGCACCAACCACCTCGGCCATTACGCCCTCACCGGACGACTGCTCGACCACATGCTGGGTGTCGAGGGCTCCCGGGTGGTGACGATCAGCAGCGTCGGCCACCGGATCCGGGCCAAGATTCATTTCGACGACCTGAACCTGGACCGCAACTACAACCGGGCCGTGGCCTACGGCCAGTCCAAACTGGCCAACCTCCTGTTCACCTACGAGCTGGGACGACGACTCGCCGCCAAGGGGGCGCCGACGATCGCGACCGCCGCGCACCCTGGTGCCGCGGACACCGAACTGCTGCGCAACATGCCGGGCGGTATCCGGCAGGTCAGCCAGTTCTTCTGGTCGACGTTCATCGCACAGAACGCCGATATGGGGGCGGAGCCGACATTGCGGGCCGCAGCCGATCCGAGTGTGCAGAACGGGCAGTACTTCGGCCCCGGTGGGTTTGGCGAACAAAAGGGCCACCCGAAAGTCGTTGCCTCGAGCCCGCAGTCACACGACGAGGACATTCAGCGCCGGTTGTGGACGGTGTCTGAAGAACTGACCGGCGTCACCTACCCCCTGTGATCACATGAGCAACTGGACAGCAGCCCTCGTACCGGATCAGTCCGGCCGCACGGCGATCATCACCGGCTCGAACACCGGCATCGGTTACGAAGCCGCGGCCGTACTCGCCGCCAAGGGTGCGCACGTGGTGCTTGCAGTACGCAACACCGACAAGGGCGGCAAGGCCGCCGAACGGATCAAGAGTGCGAATCCGAATGCCGTTGTTTCCGTGCAGGAACTCGACCTGACCTCACTGGACAACATCAGTGCGGCGGCCGACGCGCTACGCACCACCCATCCCCGCATTGACCTGCTCATCAACAACGCCGGTGTGATGCACACGCCGAGATCCGCGACGAAGGACGGCTTTGAGCTGCAATTCGGCACGAACCATCTCGGTCACTTCGCGCTCACCGGCCAACTGCTCGACAACATGCTGGGTGTCGAGGGATCGCGGGTCGTGACGATCAGCAGCCAGGCCCACCGGTTCCGCGGCGCCATCGACTTCGACGACCTGCACGCGGCGAAGAAGTACGACCGGGCCGCCGCGTACGCCAGGTCCAAGATAGCCAACCTGATGTTCACCTACGAATTGGCGCGCCGACTCAAATCCAAAGGGGCACAGACAATCGCGACCGCTGCACACCCGGGAAGCTCGAACACTGAATTGACCCGCAACTACCCGGCCCTGTTGCGAGCGCCCACCGAACTCGTGTGGGGGTTGATGGCGCAGAGCGCAGAGATGGGTGCGTTACCGACGCTGAGGGCTGCCACCGATCCGGGCGTGCGCAACGGCGAGTACTACGGCCCCGGCGGCCTGGGCCAGCAGCGTGGCTATCCGAAACGCGTTGAGTCCAACAAATACTCATACGATCAGGAAGTCCAACGGCGACTATGGGAAGTGTCCGAGGAAGCCACCAACGTGACCTTCGGAGTCTGATGCGCTCCGTGGAGGAACATCGTCGCGCCGTCGCCGACCTCATCACCGCCAAACCTGCGGCGACGGTGGCCATCACCGACGCCTTGGGACTTGTGCTGGCCGCCGACGTGGTGGCCCCGCTGTCGCTGCCGGGCTTCGACAATTCCGCGATGGACGGATACGCCGTCGTCGCCGAAGACATCTCGGGCGCTTCTGCACAGCAGCCCGTGCTGTTGCCCGTCGCCGAGGACATCCCGGCCGGTCGTACCGATCCGCTCACGCTCAAAGGCGGTACAGCACACCGGATCATGACCGGTGCACCTCTGCCCACGGGCGCCACCGCCGTGATTCCGGTCGAGTCCACCAACGCGGCCACCGACACCGTCGAGATCCGTGCGAGCGCGAGAGAAGGCCAGCACATCCGCCGTGCCGGCGAGGACGTCACCGCGGGCACCACGGTGCTTCGGGCCGGGCAGGTCCTCACCCCCGCGGCACTCGGTCTGGCCGCCGCGCTCGGACTCGGTGAGTTGGAGGTCATCCCGCGCCAGCGGGTGCTGGTGATGTCGACGGGCACCGAACTCGTCGCGCCCGGCACACCCCTTGCCCCTGGCCAGATCTACGAATCGAACGCGGTGATGCTCGCCGCGGCCCTGCGTGACGCCGGCGCCGAGGTAGTCGCCGCGCCGACGACCGGGGACGACGTCGCTGTGTTCCGCGAGACCCTCGCCCGCCACAAGGGCGACGCCGACCTGATCATCACCACCGGCGGAGTGAGCGCAGGCGCCTATGAGGTCGTCAAAGATGCGCTCGGAGCCGGAGGGCCGGCGACATCGGGCCTGGGCGGGCAGGTGGAATTCGTCAAGGTGGCGATGCAGCCCGGAATGCCGCAGGGCTCGGGAGTCGTGGACGGCACCCCGATCATCACGCTGCCGGGCAACCCGGTCAGCGCCCTGGTGTCGTTCGAGGTGTTCCTGCGCTCACCGCTGCGACGTGCGATGGGGCTGCACAATGCCGACAGGCCCCGACGCACGGCCGTGCTGACCGAGGACCTCACCTCACCGCGCGGCAAGCGCCAGTTCCGCCGCGGCGTTCTCGACCCCACAGCAGGCACCGTCACGAGTTACGGGCCGCCGGCGTCGCATCATCTGCGCTGGTTGGCCTCGGCGAACTGCCTTCTGGAAATCGAAGAGGACGTCTCTGAACTCGCCGGTGGGTCGCATGTTCACGTATGGGACTTGGCATAGCCCCATTGGCGAGGCCACCCGCCCGTAGAATCGCCACACGATGGCCAGACGCCCCGACATCCAATCCGGCCCTGCGCGGCTCGTTGCGCTGGTGCGCACCTCCATTCCGCCGATGCACCCGGCAGGTTTGCCGTTTGTCGGCGCGAGCCTGGCGGTCGCCGCGCTCGGGCGCCGGAAACGCTGGTTGCGGAACACGGCGCTCACCGCCGCTGCGGCCAACGCCGCGTTCTTCAGGCATCCGCCGCGAGTGCCACCGACGCGTCCCGGTCTGGTCGTGGCGCCCGCGGACGGACTGATCTGCCTCATCCAGGAGGCGGTTCCGCCTGCCGAACTCGGTCTGCCCGCAACGCCATTGCTGCGAGTCAGCATCTTCTTGTCGATCTTGGACACCCACGTACAACGCGCCCCGGTCAGCGGTGAGGTGGTCGCGGCTTCGCACAGACGCGGAAAGTTTCATTCGGCGGAACTGGAGGCCGCCAGCGAGCTCAACGAACGCAACAGCGTGGTCCTGCGCACGCCGTCGGGTGCGCAGGTGATCGCCGTGCAGATCGCCGGCCTGGTGGCCCGCCGCATCATTTGTGATGCCAAGGTGGGCGACAAGCTGACGATCGGCGACACGTACGGCCTGATCCGGTTCGGTTCACGGCTGGACACCTACCTGCCCGCCGGCTCCAATCTTCTGGTCACGGTCGGCCAGCGCGCACTCGGCGGCGAAACCGTATTGGCCGAGCTGGCATGATCAGACCCCGCGTCAAGGCGCCGGTCGTCAGCCTCCGCATCCTGCCCAGCGCCATGACCGTGGCCGCCATCTGCTTCGGGTTGAGTGCGGTCAAGTTCGCACTCGACGATCGTCCGACCGAGGCGATGGCCTTCCTCGCCATCGCCGCGATTCTCGACGCGCTCGACGGCCGGATGGCCAGGATCCTCAAGGCGACATCGCGCATGGGCGAGGAGATCGACTCGCTCGCCGACGCCGTGAACTTCGGTGTCGCACCTGCGTTCATCGTCTACGGGACCCTGCTCTCGACGTCCCGCATCGGTTGGATCGTGGTGCTGCTGTACGCGGTGTGCATCGTATTGCGGCTGGCTCGGTTCAACGCGATGCTCGACGTGGCCAAGCCCGACTACGAGAACAAGTACTTCGTCGGGATGCCCGCTCCCGCGGGTGCGATCGGCGCGATCGGTCCGCTGGCGGCCAAGATGCAGTTCGGGGAAGGATGGTGGACATCCGAACCCGCGGTGGTGATTTGGATAATCGGCGTCTCGCTGCTGGCGGTCAGTTCACTGCCGATGCGCAAGATCCATACCTTCTCGGTGTCGCCGAACATGGTCCCGCTGCTGCTCGCGCTCCTGGCTATCGGCGTCGCCGCGTCGATCCTGTTCCCCTACCTGGTGATCCTGGCGATCATCCTCAGCTACGTCATCCATATCCCATTCGCGATCCGCACCCGGCGCTTCCTGGCCGCGCATCCCGAAGTCTGGGGCGACAAACCTCGCCAACAGCGCCAGGCGCGACGGGCGATTCGGCGCGCGCAGCCGCACCGGAGGTCCGTGACGCGACTCGGATTGCGCAGGCCGGGCTCCTGACGTGACCGGTTTCGACTCGGGGCGCTCTGCAACCGACCGCCCCGTCCTCGGCCAGCAGCTCCCGCTGACCGCACGCCTGAACACTTCGGCCTTGGACACCCGTCGGGGCGTGGTCAGGCTTCATCCGGAAGTCATTGCGGCGCTGGGTATTCGGGAGTGGGACGCGGTGACACTCACAGGCTCTCGGACCACCGCCGCGGTGGCGGGGGTGGCAACGTCGGGTACGCCGACCGGCACCGCGCTGCTCGATGATGTCACGCTGTCCAATGCCGGCGTTCGCGAGGACACCACGGTGCTCGTCGCGCCGGCGACCGTATACGGCGCGCGTTCGGTGACGGTATCGGGCTCGAACCTCGCCACCCGGTCGATCTCGCCGGCGACGCTGCGGCAGGCCCTGCTCGGCAAGGTGATGACGGTGGGCGACACCGTGTCGCTGCTCCCGCGTGAGCTCGGCCCTGATATCCCCACCTCGGCAGCCACCTCCGCGCTCGCTTCGTCGGTCGGCATCACCTGGACATCCGAACTGCTGACGGTGACGGGTGTCGATCCCTCGGGACCGGTGAGCGTACAGCCCAATTCACTCGTGAGCTGGGGTGACGGAGTGACTCCCACGAGGACGTCAACGTCGGGGCAACCGACCGTCACCGCCGCCAAGGAGTCGGCGGCCGGCACCGTCGGCTTCGACGACCTCAAGGGCGCGCACGCCCAGGCTTCCCGGCTGACCGAATGGCTCAAGTTGGCCATCGATCAGCCGCAGCTCCTCGAAACACTAGGCGCCACAGCAAATCTCGGCGTGCTGGTGTCCGGGCCCGCGGGCGTCGGCAAGTCCACCATGGTGCGGACGGTCTGCGCCGACCGGCGGCTCGTCGAACTGGACGGCCCCGAGGTGGGTGCGCTGCGCGCCGAGGATCGGCTCACCAGCGTGTCGTCCGCGGTGTCCACCGTTCGCGACGGCGGCGGCGTGCTGCTCATCACCGATGTCGACGCGCTTCTCCCCTCGCCCGCCGAACCCGTTGCGACGCTGATCCTCACCGAGCTACGCACCGCGATCGCCACCGGTGGCGTGGCGTTCGTCGCCACCTCGGCGGTACCAGACAACCTCGATCCCCGGCTGCGGGAACCCGACCTCTGTGACCGTGAGCTGGGCTTGAGCCTGCCCGACGGTGGCATCCGCAAACAGTTGCTGGAGGTACTGCTGCGCGGTGTCCCGGCACAGACTCTTGATCTCGTCGAAATTGCCGAGCGCACCCCGGGTTTCGTCGTCGCTGATCTGTGCGCACTGGTGCGTGAGGCCGCGCTCCGAGCGGCGGCAAGGGCCAGCACCGACGGCAAGTCGCCCGAGCTGACGCAGGATGATCTGACCGGTGCGCTCAGTGTCATCCGCCCCTTGTCGCGATCGGCCACCGAAGAGGTATCGGTCGGTTCGGTGACGCTGGAGGACGTCGGCGATATGGCCGAGACCAAGCAGGCGCTCACCGAAGCGGTGTTGTGGCCGCTGCAGCATCCGGAAACCTTCGAGCGGCTCGGCGTCGAGCCGCCGCGCGGCGTTCTGCTCTACGGTCCGCCCGGCTGCGGGAAAACGTTCGTGGTGCGGGCGTTGGCCAGCTCGGGTCGTCTGAGCGTGCATGCCGTCAAAGGTGCAGAGCTGATGGACAAATGGGTCGGCGCGTCGGAGAAGGCGGTACGCGACCTGTTCCGCCGCGCACGCGACTCCGCGCCATCGCTGATCTTTCTCGACGAACTCGACGCACTGGCGCCGCGGCGGGGACAGAGCTTCGACTCGGGCGTCACCGATCGGGTCGTGGCGGCCCTGCTCACCGAACTCGACGGCATCGAGCCGCTGCGCAACGTGGTGGTACTGGGTGCGACGAACCGGCCCGACCTGATCGACCCGGCGCTGTTGCGGCCGGGTCGGCTCGAGAAGCTGGTCTTCGTCGAACCGCCGGACACCGAGGCGCGCCGCGAAATCCTGCGCACAGCAGGTAAATCCGTTCCGCTCGCCGATGATGTCGACCTCGATGCGCTGGCCGGGCAGCTGGATGGCTACAGCGCGGCCGACTGCGTGGCATTGCTGCGCGAGTCGGCACTGACGGCGATGCGGCGCTCCATCGACGCCGCCGCGGTCACCGCCGACGATGTCGCCAAGGCCCGCGAAACCGTGCGGCCATCGCTGGACCCCGTCCAGGTCGAGTCGCTGCGCGACTTCTCCGCGGCCCGCTGACGAAATTCGGCGACTACGGCCGAGCCTCGAGCACGAGGTTGAACGGAGTCTCGGTGGCCCGCGTTGGACATTGACGGGTTTAATCTTGACAGTGACTAGTTAGAGGTGCATAGTCGATTTAGAACTAGTCAATGTCAAGATCTAGTACCGGGAGGCACGATGAGAGCCGGTGACCGCGAGCGAGGGCTGACCGCGAATCAACTGGGCCAGGCACTTGCGCAGGGGTACTTCGGGCTGGACGAGTACGAGACCCGGCTGCAAGCCACCTTCGCCGCCCACACCACCGCCGACCTGCACGAGCTGGTGGGCGACCTGCCACTTGACCTGATCCGGCGTCACGATCCGTCGCGCGCGCAAGCTCGCCGGAAGGCGGCGCGGCGCGGTGTGCAGATCCATCTCGCGGCCTACCTGGCGATGGTCGTCATCGTGCTGACCGTCTGGCTGGTCGTCGGCCTCACCGCGGGCGCCTGGTACTTCTGGCCGATCTGGCCGATCCTGGGCGCGGGCATCGGAGTCATCGGCCACGCGGCGCCCATTCAGAATTCGATCAGACCGGCGCGGATCGCGTAGCGTGCGGCGCTACTTCTGATAACTCCAGTTATCAATCGCCGCAACCAGTTCGGAAGCAGTCGGCACCTCCTCGGCCGCCCATGCCACGTAGGCGTCGGGCCGGACCAGAACGGCGTCGGGGACCTCCGGATGCCTTCCGATGACGTGCACGATGTCCGGCCGGCCGATCTCCACCGGCGTCGCCGTGACCAGAACGAACTTTCCGTCACGCAGAAGTTCATACAGACGTGTGCTGTCGCAGTCGATGTCAGGCATCCGGCGACCGGCCATCGGATCGTCGTCGCGCTTGTGCGAATAGGCGATACCGATACCGCTGATCATTTCGCGCATCAGGCGCCTGGTTCTCGGCACCCGCGTCAGCGTTCCGATCACGATTTTGCGCGCTGCCCGCTGCACCCACGAGCTTCCCAACACCACCTGGTTGAACGCGTCGGTCATTCGCAGCACCAGCGCACCGACCGGATGACGTTCGGTTTCGTAGGTGTCCAACAACATCGGCGGTGCCGAGCCGTTCACCGCGGCGACCAGCTTCCAGCCCAGGTTCATCGCGTCGCCGATACCGGTGTTCATGCCCTGCCCGCCGAGCGGGGAATGCACGTGTGCGGCATCGCCGGCAATGAACACCCGCCCCGACCGGTAGTGCCGCGCCTGCCTGCGTTCCGAGAGGAACCGCGAACTCCACCTCATCTCGCCCATGCCGAAGTCGTCACCGGCGACGCGCATGAACGAATCCCGCATTTCGTCCACTGTCACGGGTTCGGTCAGCGGAGCCTGTTCGCGCAACCGATCCCATGCGATGGCGCGGAACCAGCCGTCGCCGAACGGGATCGTGAGCACGACGCCCCGCTCGTTTGTCACGCCGGTCAACGTGTCCCCTGGCGCGCGCGACAACGCGACATCGGCCAGCAGGATGTGCGTCTCGTACTGTTTGCCGGCGAAGTCGATGCCGACCAGGTTCCGGATCGTGCTGTGGGCGCCGTCGCACCCCACCACGTACTTCGCGCGAATCGTCTCGCCGCCGGCGCACTGAACCGTGACCCCGTCGTCGTCCTGGGTCAGTGCCACCACCTCGGAACCGCGCCCGATCGGCACGCCGAGTTCGACGGCCCGGCCCTCGAGCACCTGCTCGGTTCCACTCTGGGGGACGATCAACAACATCGCGTACCTGCCGGGCAGATCGCGCAGGTCCACTGTTGTTCCACCGGGTGGAGCGATCTCGTACACCGCCACGCCGCGCGGAATCAGATCCTCGGCCAGCCCACGCGCATCGAGCAGTTCCAGGGTGCGGGCATGCACCGCGAAAGCCCTGGTGATGTTGGGCGTCGATGCGCGTTCCTCGAGAACTCGCACGGTCACACCCCCGAGTGCGAGTTCGCACGCCAGCATCAGACCGGTCGGTCCGGCACCGACCACCACGACATCCGCTATGTCCATGAGGCCGGATGGTAGCTGCATCCGCCCACGTAGACTGCCGTTAAGCCCAGAGCCCTCACACGGCTGACACCCCGCTATCCGGAGTGCCCTTGCTCGCCATCCTCATCGCCCACGCGGTCGCTACCGCGGTGGCTCCCGTGCTCGTGTACCGCTGGGGACGAATGGCGTTCTACCCGCTGGCGCTGGTGCCACTTGCTTCACTCGTCTGGGTCGCGGCGAATTGGCCAGGGCCCGGCGGGGCGACGACGGTCGATGTGCCGTGGGTGCCGGAGTTGTCGATGAACATCGAGCTGCGGTTCGATTCGCTCGCGGCCATCATGAGCGTGTTGGTGCTGGGGATCGGCGCTCTCGTCCTCTTCTATTGCGCGGACTACTTCGGCCACCACGACGGGCACAACGAGAAGCGACTGCCCAGTTTCGCCGCCGAGATGGTCGCGTTCTCCGGTGCGATGTTCGGCCTCGTGAGCAGCGACAACATGCTCCTGCTCTACGTGTTCTGGGAGCTGACGACCGTGTTGTCGTTCCTGCTCGTCGGCCACTATGCCGAGCGCGCAACCAGCCGCCGCGCCGCCACCCAGGCTTTGCTGGTGACGACGTTCGGCGGCCTGGCGATGCTCGTCGGCATCATCGTGTTGGGGACCATGGCGGGCACCTACCGGCTCTCCGAACTGGTCTCGTCGCCGCCGACCGGTATCGCGGCCTCCGTCGGTATCGTGCTCGTTCTGGTCGGGGCGCTGTCCAAATCGGCGATCGTGCCCATGCACTTCTGGCTTCCGGGGGCGATGGCCGCCCCGACACCGGTCAGCGCTTATCTGCACGCCGCGGCGATGGTCAAGGCCGGCGTCTATCTGTTGGCGCGGCTGACACCCGGCTTCGCAGATTCCCCGCCATGGCGCCCCACCGTCATCACGCTCGGCATCCTCACGATGCTGCTGGCCGGATGGCGGGCGGTGCGCGAGTACGACCTCAAATTGATCCTCGCGTTCGGCACGGTCAGCCAACTCGGGTTGATCACCGTGATGGTCGGCTCCGGTGGCAGCGACATGATGCTCGCCGGGCTGGCAATGCTCTGCGCGCATGCCATGTTCAAAGCCTCGCTGTTCATGGTCGTCGGCGTCATCGACCACGCCACCGGCACCCGCGACATCCGCAGGCTGGCGTGGCTCGGGGCGCGCAGCCCAAGCCTGCTCGTCATCGCCGTCGCCGCCACGGCGAGCATGGCGGCCCTGCCCCCGTTCCTGGGCTTCGTGGCAAAGGAGGCCGACTTCGAAACGGTGTTGCACAGCCCGGCGCTTGGCTCGGCTGCGCCGTTCGTCCTCGCGGGCATTGTGCTCGGTTCGGTATTCACCACCATCTACAGCTTGCGGTTCCTGTTCGGCGCGTTCGGCCGCAAGGGGCAGTCGGAGCCCAGCACCCGGGTTGCCGAAATGCACCGCCCCGAAATCGCTTTCATGATCCCGCCCGCGGTTCTGGCTGCCGCGGGGCTGCTGTTCGGCGTGTGGCCGACGCAGCTCGACAAAGTGCTCGACAGCTATGCGGACACGGTGCCCGGCGGGCAGGATTACGACCTCGCGCTGTGGCACGGTCTCGGGCTGCCGCTGCTGTTGTCGGTACTCGTCCTCGCTGTCGGCACCGCGGCGTTCTTCGGCCGGTCGCGCCTACGCCGCCTGCGTACCGTGCACGAACCCCTCGGCAATGCCGACAAGATCTACGACAGGGTCCTCCACGGACTGGACGTGCTCTCGGTCCAACTCACCGCCGTCACCCAGCGCGGTTCGATTCCGGCGACGCAGTCGGCGATCCTGTCGACGCTGGTTCTGGTCCCCATCGTCGCGCTGGCGATGGGCGCTCGCGATCGACCGGACTTCGCGCTGCGGGGCTCACCCGTTCAAATCTTGGTTGGACTTATCGTGCTGGCGGCAGCCCTCGGCGCGACCGTGATGCGCAACCGCCTGGCGGCCGTCCTGCTGGTGGGGGTGGCCGGCTACGGCTGCGGCGCGATCTTCGCGTTCCACGGCGCACCAGATCTGGCCCTGACCCAGTTCCTGGTCGAGACGCTGATGCTGGTCATCTTCGTGCTCGTGCTGCGCACGCTGCCCGCCGAGGCCGACCGCACCCACATCAACCGGTTTCGGTTGGCGCGGGCGGCACTCGCGATCGCGGTCGGCGCGACGGTCACCACGCTCACCGCCTACGCGATGGCCGCCCGCACCGGCACGCCGATCGCTGAATTGCTCCCCGACGCAGCGTATTTCCGTGGACACGGCGCCAACACCGTCAACGTGCTGCTCGTCGACATCCGCGCGTGGGACACCATGGGCGAGGTCATGGTGCTGCTCGTCGCCGCGACCGGTGTGGCCTCGATGGTGTTCCGGCACCGGCGCTTCGGCGCGGCCCCCAGGGTCTCGGACGCCGGGCAGCCCGACATCGGACAGCTGCCGATGACGTCGCACAGCCCGGCGGTCGGCGACGTCACGTGGCTGCGCGGCAGCGAACTGCGCGACCCGAGGCACCGGTCGCTGGTCCTCGAGGTCGCCACGCGAATCATCTTCCCGCTCATCATGGTGTTGTCGGCCTACTTCTTCTTCGCCGGCCACAACACTCCCGGCGGCGGATTCGCGGGTGGACTCACGGCGGGACTGGCGCTGGTGCTGCGGTATCTCGCGGGCGGACGCTACGAACTCGGTGAGACCCTTCCGCTGGATGCGGGCAAGATCCTGGGCGCGGGGCTCTTGCTGTCCGCGGGAACAGGGGCGGCCTCGTTACTGGTGGGTGCGCCGGTGTTGTCGTCGGCGCTGATCGAGGTCGACGTGCCGGTGCTCGGAACGGTCAAGTTCGTCACGGCGCTGTTCTTCGATCTCGGGGTGTATCTGATCGTCGTCGGACTCGTGCTGGACGTGCTGCGCAGCCTCGGTGCCCGCATCGACGTCGAGATGGGCCGGCAGGGCGGGGTGGTGAACACCGCATGACCACCTATCTCGTCCCGCTCATCATGATCGGCGGCCTCATCAGTGCGGGTGTCTACCTGCTTCTGGAACGCAACCTGACTCGCATGCTGTTGGGACTGCTACTGATCGGCAATGCCATCAACCTGCTGATCCTCACCGCAGGCGGCCGGTCGGGCAACCCGCCGATCCGTGGACGCACGAGCGACGGGCAGACCAATACCGCAGATCCGTTGGCGCAGGGCATGATTCTGACGGCCATCGTCATCACCATGGGTATTGCGGCGTTCGTGCTGGCGATGGCGTATCGGTCGTACCGACTGACCACCGAAGAGGAAGTCGGTGACGATCCCGAGGACGCGCGGGTCTCCGAGATCGCCGCCAAAGACGCCGTGGCCATCGAGGAGGACCGTCCGCACGTCGATGCCGCCCGCGATACCGACGCGCCTGATGAGTTGGACGCACTACCCGGACATGAGGGCTCGCGCTGATGACTCTGTCCGCGGTGTTGACGCCGCTGCCAGTGCTGATCCCGGCCCTTGGCGCCGCCGCAACGCTGTTCGCCGGCCGCAAGCCGCGCCTGCAGAGAGTGATCGCCCTTGGCGCGTTGTCGGTCGTCGTCGCCGTGTGCGCCGTACTGCTGTATCTCGCCGATCGTGACGGCACCCTCGCCCTGCAGGTCGGGGGCTGGGGGCCGACGGAGCCCGGGATGGGTCCGCTGGGCATCACCCTCGTCGTGGACCGGCTGTCGGCGCTGATGCTGCTCGTGTCGTCGATCGTGCTTCTGGCCGTGGTGTTCTACGCCATCGGGCAAGGCATCCGTGACGGAGATGACCGCCAACCGGTATCGATATTCCTGCCCACCTATCTCGTGCTGTCGGCCGGTGTCTGCACCGCATTCCTGGCCGGCGACCTGTTCAACCTGTTCGTCGGATTCGAAGTGCTGCTGACCGCGAGCTTCGTGCTGTTGACGATCGGTGGCAGCAAGGATCGCGTCCGCGCAGGCATCTCCTACGTCATGGTGTCGATGGTGTCGTCGCTGGTGTTCCTGTTCGGCATCGCGCTCGTCTACGCCGCGACCGGGACCTTGAACCTGGCCGAGTTGGCGGTGCGACTCGAGGACGTTTCATCAGGCACCCGGTCGGCATTGTTCGCGGTGCTTCTGGTGGCATTCGGCATCAAGGCGGCCGTGTTCCCGCTCTCGGCGTGGCTGCCCGACTCCTACCCCACCGCGCCCGCACCCGTCACTGCGGTGTTCGCCGGGTTGCTCACGAAGGTCGGCGTATACGCGATCATCCGGGCGCATTCGCTGCTGTTTCCAACTGGTGGGCTTGACCCGCTGCTGCTCGTGGCGGCCCTGCTGACGATGCTCGTCGGCATCCTCGGCGCAATCGCCCAGAGTGACATCAAGCGGCTGTTGTCGTTCACCTTGGTCAGCCACATCGGCTACATGGTGTTCGGCATCGCACTGTCCAGCGAACTCGGCATGTCTGGGGCGATCTACTACGTGACCCACCACATCGTGGTGCAGACGACGCTGTTCCTCGTCGTCGGGCTGATCGAACGCCAGGCCGGCGCGTCCACGCTGCAGCGCCTGGGCGGGCTTGCCGCCGCCAGCCCGATCCTGGCGTTCGTGTTCGTCGTTCCCGCCCTCAACCTCGGCGGCATTCCACCGTTCTCCGGGTTCATCGGCAAGGTCGCGCTGCTGGAGGCGGGCGCACAGAACGGCTCCGCCCTGGCGTGGGTTCTGGTCGGTGGGAGCGTGGTCACCAGCCTGCTGACGCTCTACGTCATCGTGCGGGTCTGGACGAAGGCGTTCTGGCGGTCCCGCGAGGACGCACCGGAAGGACATCTGGCTGCGGCCGCACCCGCGGCGCTTCTCGACGATTCCGGGGACGTCGAATTCATGCACCGCGACGATGTGGGCAGGATGCCGGTGGGCATGCTGGCGCCGACGGGCGCGCTGATCGCGGTGGGGCTTTCCATGACGGTGCTCGCGGGACCGTTCTTCTCCTATACCGAGCGCGCCGCCGCCGAGGTGCTCGACGCCGGACAATACATCTCGGCGGTGATTGGCAAGTGATGAGAAGCATCGCGCTGCGCATTTGGGTGGTGTGCTGGCTGGTGCTGGTGTGGATTCTGTTGTGGGGCAACATTTCTGCGGCCAACATCCTCTCCGGCGTGCTCGTCGCTCTGGTCATCATCCTGCTGCTGCCTCTGCCCGCGGTGCCCGTCGAAGGCCGTGTACACCCGTTGTCACTGCTGCGATTGATCATCACCGTGGGCTTTTACCTGGTGTTGTCGTCGGTGCAGGTTGCGTTCCTGGCGGTGAAGCCCGGCCCGCCACCGCTCACTGCGGTGCTCCGCGCCCATCTGGCGGTCAAGTCCGATCTTGTGCTCGCGCTGGCCGTCAACATCTTCAACCTGATCCCCGGTTCGATCGTGTTGGAGATCGACCAGACCAGACGGATGCTCTACATGCATGTGATCGACGTCGGTAATGAAGCGGCCGTCGCCCGGTTCTTCCGTCAGGTCACGGAGGTGGAGCGGCTGTTGGTGTCGACGTTCGAGCGCGAAAAGCATTGGCGTCCTTGGACGGACAAGGCGGACAGCGTATGACCTATGTCTGGGTCGCTGCAGCGACGATGCTGATGATCGCGGCCGGCGTCACGATGATCCGGTTGCTCGCGGGCCCGAGCACACTGGATCGATTGGTGGCATTGGACACCCTCGTCGCCGTGACGATGTGCGGCATCGGAACCTGGGCTGCCTTCAGCCTCGACACAACAGTGACCTACGCCCTGACGGCGCTGGCGTTGATCACCTTCGTCGGATCGGTCAGCGTCGCCAGATTCCGCGTTCCGGATATCGAAAAGTCACCCGACACGAGGAGACGGCGATGAGCGCGCTCGACATCGTGACCGCTGTGCTGATCCTCGGCGGTTCCGCACTCGCACTGACCGCGGCAATCGGTGTGGTGCGTTTCCCGGACACGCTGACGCGGATGCACGCGGCGTCCAAGCCCCAGGTCCTGGGCCTGCTTCTGGTGCTGGTCGGTGCGGCGGTACGGCTGAGCGGGGCCGCCGATGTCGGCATGATCATCCTCACGGGGTTGTTCACCGTGATCACCGCACCGGTGGTGGCCAACCGAGTTGGCCAGCTGGCCTACCGTGAGCAGAACGTTCGCGATGATCTGCTGATGAAGGACGAATTGTACGAGTTCGCCGAATCCGAGGGTGACGATGACCAGGACTGACGACGACAGCTGGGACATCACCGAGGGTGTGGGCGCCACGGCACTCGGCGTGGCATGGGCGCGGTCGCTCGAGTCGTCGTCGGAATGCGTCCTGTTCACCGACACCTACGCCCAGCGATTCATCGACGCCGCACTGGCACGCGGATGGCAGCTGCCGCCGGCACACATGGAAGAGCGTATCCGCGCGATCTCGAACTACGCGGCCTCGCGAACCAAGTGGTTCGACGACTTCTTCATCGCCGCGGGCGCCCATGGGATCGCGCAGGCGGTCATCCTCGCCGCGGGCCTCGACGCCAGGGCCTGGCGACTGCCATGGGGTCGCGACAGCGTGGTCTACGAAATCGACCAGCCGAAGGTGCTTGCGTTCAAGACCGAGACGCTGGCCGACGACCAACCCGCTGCCCGCTACGTCGCGGTGCCCATCGACCTTCGCCAGGACTGGCCGAAAGCCCTGCGCGCCGCCGGTTTCGACCCTGCCGAACCGGCGGCGTGGGCTGCTGAGGGCTTGTTGCCGTACCTGCCCGCCGAGGGCCAGGACCTGCTCTTCGACCGCATCCACGACCTCAGCGCGCCCGGCAGCCGGGTCGCCGTCGAATCATTCGGCGCCGGGTTCTTCGATCCCGAATATCTGGCGAGCCGACGCGAACAGCTGCGCGAGATGCGCGAGAAGGCCGGTGCCGACGACACCGATGCCCCCGACGTCGCTGACCTCTGGTTCATCGAGGACCGCACCGATGTCGCCGATTGGTTGATGGATCACGGCTGGCGTGTGACGTCCGAGGACTCCGGCGCGTTGATGCAGCGGTACGGCCGGCCGCCTTCGGATGACGCCGCGATGCCGCGCACCGCATTCGTCGAGGGGCAGCGCGCCTAGTCCGGTCTACTCCGACAGCTGGAACTCCACCATCGCCGTGACGGTCTCCACCGCATCGCGAAGCGCCACCGTCCGCGCGGACACGGACGGCGCGGACAGCACGGCGTACCGGTCGGCCTGCCCCATGGGCAGACGAGAAGCCAACGTGTACAACCACATCGAGGCGTCGCCAGATGCGTCGGCGCCCGCAACGATGTCCCGGGCGACCACCTGTGCACCGCGGGCCTGAGCGATCCGCTCGAACAGCGCGACCATGCGGTCCTCGATGTCTCTGATCCCGTCCACGTCGACACTGTCACCGGGTGCATCGGGCCAGGGCTCCACGGCCGCCCGCGGATACGGATCATCGGGCTGCCACTCCAGGACCCGGATCCGCTCACCCATCACACAGCGCAGGCGATAGAGACCGTCGCCGAGGTCGGCGCTCTCGCTGATGTGGGCCATTGCGCCGATGTCGCTTCGGACGTCTCCGCCGCCGACCTCGCGGCCCGCGGCGATCAGTACCACCCCGAACGCAGGGTCATCTGTGGCCATGCAGTCAGAAACCATTGCGGCGTATCGAGGTTCGAAGATCTGCAGCGGCAGCTCCTCGCCGGGCAACATGGCCACCTGCAGCGGGAACATCGGTGTGACGGCCATCCTCAGATGTCCAACTCGGCGACCAAAGCGTCGACCACCGCCCTCAGGTCACCGTCGTTCGCCTCGGCGACCCGGCGCTGCCGTTGGTAGGACCCGCCCGATTTACAGATGTCGGTGACCAGGCGCAGTTCGTCGGCACAGTTGAGCGACGCAGCGACCGGCTCCAGACGGTTCAGCAGGTCGTCGAGATCGTCGGTCACCAGGCGCTCGTTGCTGTCTTCGTCCAGAATGATCACCGCGTCCAGCCCGTAACGGGCTGCCCGCCACTTATTTTCCTGTACATGCCAGGGCGGCATCGTGGGCAACCGCTCGCCCGCGTCCAGGCGATGGTCGAGGTCGACGATCAGGCAGTGCGTCAACGCCACCAGCGCGCTCAGCTCGCGGATATTGGAAACCCCGTCGAAGATCCGCGCCTCCACCGTGCCTTTGTGCGGCGACGGTCTGATATCCCAACGGATTTCGTTCATGTGGTCGATGATGCCGGTCTTCTTCTGGTCTCTGACGAAGTTTTCCCACTCATCCCAGCGGTAGAAGTGGAACGGCAGCCCGGCCGTGGGTAGCTGCTGGAACATCATCGCCCGGTTGGACGCATAGCCGGTGTCCTCACCGTCCCAGAACGGCGACGACGCGGACAGCGCCAGCAAGTGCGGATAGTGGTTGAGCAATGACGTGTTGATCGCCATCACCTTGTGCGCCGACGATATGCCAACGTGCACATGGACGCCCCAGATCAGCATTTGACGCCCCCACCACTGTGTGCGCTTGATCAGTTCGGCATAGCGGGGGGCATCGGTCAGGCTCTCCGGGGTCCATTTCGCGAACGGGTGCGTACCCGCGCAGAACAACTCCATCCCGCGATCGCGAACGATCGGGCGCACCGTCGACAGCGTCGTCCGCAGATCGTCCATTGCCTCCGGCACGGAATCGCAGATGCCGGTGACGATCTCGACGGTGTTGCGGAGCAGTTCTTTGTGCACCCGCGGGTTGTTCTCGCCGAGCTCCTCGATCACCTCGGTGGCCACGTTGCTCACATCGCGGGTCTCGGCGTCGACCAGGGCGAACTCCCATTCCACCCCGAGCGTCGGCCGTGGTGAGCCGACAAAGTCTATGTGGCTGCTACTCGGTGCCTTACCCGGCTGAGATGACACCGCACGCCACGCGCTTTCCGGCATCGCCGGTGGCCAGGGTGGCCTCGTCTGGCGGCGGGTCGCCGTTGACCTGCTGGTAGCGCTCCGCCGGAATGTTGGCGAAGTTGTCGGCCTTCTCGTGAATGATGATCGCGGTCCCGGCGCCGCTCGTCAGGTCCTCCGCGGTGAACGCATCTGTGGTCGTCACCAACATCGCGGAGCCGTCCTGGCGAACCTGCAGCGACGACAAGTCACCGCTGGCGGGGTGGCCGGTGTGTCCAGCCACCTGCAAATGCCCACCGGCCGAATTGAAGTCACCGGGCGCACCGCCCGTCGGCGCCACCGAGTTGGCCTCGCACTTACCGACCGAGTGAATGTGCAACCCATGGAAGCCAGGTGCCAATTCATCCGGCTCGATGGTCTGCACGGTGACGGTGGCGTAGCCGTCGGCGAATTCGATGTCGGCAGTGGCCACCGGCGTACCGTCGGCGAGTTTCAGCTGAGCAGTCAGCGTCTGGCCTGCGGCGGCCTCACCTCCACCGTGGCCACCCTCGTGCTCACCCGGCGGTGCCGACGGTGGGGGGAGCCGGTCCAAACCGACGGCGTGGTGCCCGGCGTGGTTGCGGGTTGTTCTGGGGCGCTGCAACCGCTCAACACAAGAGCGGGAACAGCGAAGCAAGCTGCGACGGCGACGGTCTTGAGCATGTGCAAGAGCCTAGCCGGTGACCACCACGACCACGCCCGGCGGCTGCTCGGCCAGCTCGGGCAGCCGCGGTTCGACCGGCGAATCCAACAACCGGCCCACTTCCTCGGCGGCCTCTCGCTCCCCGGGGCCGTCGCTGAAGTACACGGTGTTGGCGCTCACGTCGGGCAGCTCCAGGTTCCCGGTCTCGACGACGTTCCAGCCACCCTCGCGCAACCGGGCGGCGATGCCCTCCGCGGCGCCTTCCACCGTCGAGATGTTGAAAACCCGCACCTCGGGCCGGGCCGGCTCAGGGGACTCCGTCGGACTCGATGTGGTTGTGGCGGCCGTGGTGGTCGCGATGGGCGCTTGTTCGCCCTCGTCGTCACCGCCGCCCATCGCCTGGAATCCCACCAGCAGAAACACCACGCCGAGGAACAGCAGGACCATCACCATGGCGCGCAATGGGAGGCCAGAGGAGTTGTGCTGATTCATTGCGTTCACTGTATCCAGCCGAACAAGCCGGTCCCGAATCCCCCGACGGGGCTCAGGTGACGTCGAAGCCCAACCGGCGTGCCGCTCGCGCTTTCTGCCGGCTCGCGCGCAACCGGCGCAACCGCTTGACCAGCATCGGATCCGCTATGAGCGCCTCAGGGCGATCTACCAGCGCGTTGAGCACCTGGTAATAGCGGGTGGCCGACATCGAGAACAGTTCCTTGATCGCGTCTTCCTTGGAGCCCGCGTATTTCCACCACTGACGCTCGAACGCCAGGATGTCGTGTTCGCGCCGGGTCAGCCCATCGGCCAGGGCAGGGTCTTCCCCGGATTGCTCAGTCCGCGCGATTGCGCCGTCCATCTCGCTCCTGGACCCTTCCAACACTCGAAATAACATCGCTGTGGTTCGGCGATCATTCAACCACGGGTTTGCAAGCTGAGGCGTCCGACATGCCCGCGAGTCGGGCGATCAGGATTGCCGACTTAAGCTGTTGCGCGTGGCAGTCGTACCCATACGCATCGTAGGAGATCCCGTCCTGCACACCGCGACCGAGCCTGTGCCCGTCGGCGACGACGGTTCGCTGCCCGCGGATCTCGCAGACTTGATCAACGACCTTTACGACACGATGGCAGCAGCCAACGGCGTAGGGCTTGCCGCGAATCAGATCGGGGTGTCCAGGCGAGTGTTCGTCTATGACTGCGCCGACGAACGCGGCAGGACCACCCGGCGCACGGGTGTCGTCGTCAATCCCGTGCTGGAGACGTCCGAGGTTCCCGAGACGATGCCCGACCCGGAAGACGATGACGAGGGCTGCCTGTCGGTGCCGGGGGAATCGTTTCCGACCGGCAGGGCCGACTGGGCCCGCGTGAAGGGTCTGGACGCCGACGGCACGCCGATCACCCTCGAGGGCACCGGCTTGTTTGCGCGGATGCTGCAACACGAGACCGGACACCTGGACGGCTTCCTGTATCTGGATCGGCTGGTCGGCAGGCATGCCCGCAGCGCCAAACGCGCGGTGAAGTCACACGGGTGGGGCGTGCCGGGGCAGTCGTGGCGTCCCGGCGAGGATCCCGACCCCTTCGGTCATTGATGCAGATCGGTCACTGATGCAGATCCCGCCGGTGGGAACGCGGGTGATGGTTCGTCACCGCCTGCCCCCGGGTTCGGTGCCACCGCTGACGGACGTGATCGGCCACTTGGTGCAGACCGCGCCCACGCTGGGTGTGCGGACCAAGCGCGGGGATGTGGTGAGCGTCCCGGTCGAAGACGTGGTCGCGATCAAGGCGCTCACCGCTGCGCCGGTGCGCACCGCCGACATTCGCAACCTCGAGCATGCCGCCGCGCTCGCCTGGCCGGGCGTTGAGCAGCAGTGGGTGGGCGGATGGTTTTGCCGCTTCGGACATGGCAGCACAAGGCGCGCCAATTCCGCTGTCCCACTGGATTTCTCGACTGACGTCGATATGAGGCCGATCGTCGATTGGTACGCGGCACGATCGGTGCCGCCGTTGGTCAGCCTGCCCGATCGACTGTTTCGCGCTGCTCCGCATGGTTCGGCCGATGCCGAGAATCTCGTCATGACATGCGATCTCGCGCGAAGGCGCTCCCGAAGCGTGGTATCGCTGGCATCGCGTCCAGATGACGGATGGATGCGCATCTATCAGCGCGATGTCCCCATAGAGGTGTTGACCGCGGTCGTCGACGGCGAGGTGGTCTTCGCGACAGTCGAAGGGGGTGGCGTCGCACGGGCGGCTGTCACCGACGCCCCAGACGGCACTCGCTGGGTGGGCTTGTCGGCGTTACAGGTCGCCGATGATCACCGCCGCCGCGGACACGCGCGGTCACTATGCACCGCACTGCTGCGCTGGGGCGCCGACCGCGGCGCGCAGCGCGCCTATACGCAGGTGCTCGACGGTAATGATTCCGCCACAGCACTTTTCGAGTCAATGGGCTTCACGCTCCACCACCGCTCGCGCTACGTGCGCCTCGACGGGCCCGATCGGATCTCGCGGCGTTAACGGGTTGATCGCACGCACCTGGTGGCTGTAATCAACCCGCTAAAGGCGCCAAGCCCGGCGTACGCTCGACACATGCGGGTCGCCACATGGAACGTCAACTCGATCCGGGCACGAGTCGACCGGGTCGCGGACTGGCTCGAGCGCGCCGATGTCGATGTGCTCGCCATGCAGGAGACCAAGTGCTCCGACGAGCAGTTCCCCACCATGCCGTTTCTCGCGGCCGGATACGACGTGGTGCACTGCGGGTACAGCCAGTGGAACGGTGTGGCCATCGCTTCGCGCGTCGGCATCGAGGACGTGCAGGTCGGCTTCGACAACCAACCGACCTGGAGCGATAAGCCGGACATGGAAGCCGCGGCAGAGGCGCGTGCCATGGGAGCGACCTGCAACGGGGTCAGGGTGTGGAGCCTGTATGTGCCGAACGGACGCTTCGTCGGTTCACCGCATTACGTATACAAGCTGGAATGGCTTGCTGCACTGCGTGATACGGCGCACAGATGGCTCACCGCCGACCCGGCGGCACAGCTCGCCCTCGTCGGCGACTGGAACATCGCACCGACCGACGAGGATGTATGGAGCGTGGAGGCCTACGCGGGCAGCACCCACGTCACCGAGCCGGAGCGCGCGGCGTTCAACGCTGTCCTGGACGCCGAATTCTCAGACCTGGTAAGACCTTTCACCCAGGGCCCGGCTGTCTACACCTATTGGGACTACACCCAGCTGCGGTTCCCGAAGAACAGGGGAATGCGCATCGACTTCATCCTCGGATCACCGGCATTGGCGCAGCGCGTGACCCATGCGGAGATCGCGCGCGAGGAACGGAAAGGCAAGGGCGCCAGCGACCACGCTCCAGTCCTCGTCGAGCTGATATGACGGTCAGGCGGCGTTGTCGGCGCCCGGCGCATCAGCGTAGCGGCCGGGGTTGAACAGGGATGCGACGGCACCGATCACCATCATCGCCGCAGCCGCAATGAACACGACGGTTAGGCCGGTGTGGAACGGTGCGGTGATCAGCTGCGGGAAGAACGTCTGCCCGGTGAGCACGTCGCCATTCACGCCCGGCGCGTCGAGTGCCCCCGACGGACCCAGCAGTTCGGCGATCGGGTTATAGCCGAGGAACGCCGCGAAGAGACTGCCCACCGGCGGCAGGTTGGCCACCTCGTGGGCCACATCGGCCGAAACTC
The DNA here is from genome assembly GCA_963843135.1 of uncultured Actinomycetota bacterium. Lineage (GTDB taxonomy): Bacteria > Actinomycetota > Actinomycetes > Mycobacteriales > Mycobacteriaceae > Mycobacterium. The sequence continues at coordinate 21,328 of CAWJJA010000001.1, read as the reverse complement.
CTTGCGCCTGAAGGCCGTCGTACATGGCAGTCGGCAGAGTGTGGGCCAGTCCGACGATCATCAATGAGAAGAAGATGCCGATCGACAGCGAGTTGCCGGCGTTGAAGAATGTCGATCGCACACCGGAGGCGGCGCCGCGCTGCCCGGCGGGCACGCTCGACATGATGGCGGCGGTGTTGGGTGCGGTGAAGATGCCGCCGCCCAGACCGTTGAGGAACACGAGCACCGCGAAGATCCAGTAGTCGAAGTTCACCGGGATCATCAGCAACGCAACAAAGGTGACCGCCATCAGCAGCATCCCGCCGACGGTCAGGGGCCGCGCCCCGAAGCGGTCGGACAGCCAGCCCGCGGCGGGGGCCCCGACGAGGAACCCGAAAGTGGCCGGCAGCAGATAGATGCCCGCCCACAGTGGCGTTGTCTCGAAATTGTAGCCGTGCAACGGAAGCCAGATGCCCTGCAGCCAGATGATCAACATGAATTGCAGGCCGCCACGACCGACCGACGACATGAGTCCGGCGAGGTTACCCATACCGAACGACGCCGACTTGAACAGCCTGATGTCGACCATCGGCGACTCGGTGTGCAGCTCGATGAAGCAGAACGCCACCAGCAGCAGCAGTCCGGCTCCGATGGACCCCAGCACCCAGGGGCTCGTCCAACCGGTGGTCGACTCACCGTAGGGCTGAATGCCGTAGGTGATTCCGACCAGGAGCACGGTCAGGCCCAGGCCGAACGAGAACAGGCCCGCCCAATCCAGACCGCCCGCGGTGCGAGAGCCCAGCTCGCGCAGCGACCGGTAGCTCCACACGGTGCCGAGGATGCCGATCGGCACGCCGACCCAGAACACCGCCTGCCAGTGGATCTCCGAGAGGAAGCCACCGATCAGCAGGCCCAGGAACGATCCCGCGACCGCGGCGACCATGTTCACCCCCAGTGCCATACCGCGCTGATTGGCCGGAAACGCGTCCGTCAGGATCGCCGACGACGACGCCATCAGCATCGCCCCGCCGACCCCCTGGACGACCCGCCATGCGATCAGCCACACCGCGCCGCCGCCGAGGTGGAAGGGGTCGAAGGACAGCGCAATGGCGGCCACCGTGAAGACGACGAATCCGAGGTTGTAGATCCGGACCCGGCCGAACATGTCACCCAGGCGACCGAACGGCACGACCAGCACCGCCGTCACCACCAGGTAGCCCATGATCATCCAGAGCAGGTAGCTGACGTTGTGCGGCTGGAGCGGGTCGAGCCCGATGCCGCGGAAGATCGCCGGTAGCGAGATCAACACGATGGACGCGTTGATGGCGGCCAGCAGGATCCCCAGCGTGGTGTTCGACAGCACGACCCACTTGTAGAACGGGTGGGCCTGGTCCATGAGCACCCGTCGGGTGGCGGTGTTGTTCAGCGCCGCGTCGGCCGCCCCGGCAGTGTCGGAGGCCTCTGTCTCGGTCGTCATCTACTTCGCTTACGTATCCACGGCTATCGGCACAAAACACATATATTAGCTATACAAAGCATCGTGGGGCAATTCCTATTCCCGCGCGGCGCCGACCTGCGCTAGCGTGGCAAGCGTCCAACACGGGAGCGCACACCGAGCGCGCTGAGAGGACGGGTGGGCCCGTCGACCGTACGAACCTGACCGGGTAATGCCGGCGTAGGGAGATGATGAAACTGCGCCACCCCTACCTTCCTCTCACACCACCGCGCCAAACCCCGCTCCGGGTCATGACAATCGCCGGATCCGACTCCGGCGGCGGTGCGGGCATTCAGGCCGACATGCGGACGTTTGCCATGCTGGGCGTGCACGGCCTTGTCGCCGTCACAGCGGTGACAATGCAGAACTCCTTGGGAGTCAAGGGGTTTCATGAGATACCGCTGGACGTCATTGCCGGGCAGATCGAAGCCGTGGCGTCTGACATCGGCGTGCAGGCTGCCAAGACCGGCATGCTGGCGTCCTCCGCGATCATCGACACCGTTGCGGACACCTGGCGTGAGCAGGGTCTGGCCGGCACCGTGCCGCTCGTCGTCGACCCGGTGTGCGCATCGATGCACGGTGATCCGCTGCTGCACCCCAGCGCGCTGGATTCCCTAAAGGGTCAGCTGTTTCCGCTCGCCACCGTGGTGACACCGAATCTCGACGAGGTCCGCCTGCTCACCGAGATAGAGGTCGTCGACGCCGACACACAGCGTGCGGCCGCACGCGCCCTGCATGCGCTCGGCCCGCAGTGGGTTCTTGTGAAAGGTGGGCACCTGCGGGCGTCGTCGAAGAGCCCGGATCTGCTGTTCGACGGGACGGACTTCTTCGAGTTCGACACCGCCCGCATCGCCACCGCGCACGACCACGGCGCCGGCGACACGTTGGCCGCCGCGATCGCGAGCGCCCTCGCCAACGGCTACACCGTGCCCGACGCGGTCGCGTTCGGAAAGCGGTGGGTGACCGAATGTCTGCGCGCTGCATATCCGCTGGGCCGGGGCCACGGTCCGGTGTCGGCACTGTTCAGGCTCGGCGAATGACACTCGAGCAGATCGCAGGCATCGCCCACGAGCCGGCGGCCAAACCCAAAGGCGTCGTCGTGCTGACGCACGGCGCCGGCGGCAGCCGGGAGTCGCCACTGCTGCAGAGGATCTGCGACCAGTGGGCTGCCCGCGGCTGGCTCGCGGTGCGGTACAACTTGCCCTATCGGCGGCGACGTCCGAAGGGACCGCCGTCCGGATCCGCCGCGTCCGACCAGGCCGGCATCGTCGAGGCGATCGAGCTGGCCCATACCCTGACCAAGGGTCCGGTTGTGGCGGGCGGGCATTCCTACGGCGGCCGGATGACGTCGATGGTGGTCGCTGAAGAACTCGCGAAAGTCCATGTACTGACACTGTTCTCGTATCCGCTGCATCCGCCCGGCAAGCCGGAGAGGGCGCGCACCGAGCATCTGCCCCGGATTTCAGTGCCGACGGCGTTCACCCACGGCACCGCTGACCCGTTCGGCAGCATCGAGGAACTGCGTCCCGCCGCAGCGCTCATCCCCGCCGACACCGAGATCGTCGAGATCACCGGTGCCCGACATGATCTCGGCTCGAAGTCCCTCGATGTTCCGGCGTTGGCGATCGACGCCGCACTACGATTGCTGAGTGCGTCCTAGAGGCTGGGCGAACGCTGGTCATCGATCCGCGGTTGACGCTAATGTCACTGGGTGACCACGCCGCCGGGTAATCCCCCGCCATATGGCCAGCCACCGTCTCCCTACGGTCAGCAGCCTCCCTACGGCGGCCAGCCGTCGAACCCCTATCCCCCACCACCGCCGGCGGGCTACCCACCGCCGCCGCCACCGCCTTACTCCGCGCAGCCGCCCGGCTATTTTCCGCCGCCGAAGTCGAACTCCAAGAAGATCATCTTCCTTGTCCTCGGAGTCTTCGCGACGCTGATCGTGCTCGTCATCGGCGTCGTCGTGCTGTATCTCGCATTCGGCCAGGGCACCGTCACGGCGACGGACGTCAAGTTGGGCGACTGCCTCTCGGAGATCCCGGGCGACACCCAGGTGCGAACGGTGAAGACGATCGAGTGCACCGAACCGCACGCAGGCGAGGTCTTCGCCCTTATACAGATGCCCGGAGGCGACTTCCCCGGCCAATCCGCCATCGACACCTACGCCGACAAGTGCAGCCCCGAACTGGCGGACTACGCACCCTCGGCGATGACGGACGACTCCGTCCAGCTGTACGTGCTTTACCCCACTGCCGAAACGTGGGAACAGGGCGACAGAGCGGTGACCTGCATCGCGACGCTCGACCCGCCGCGGTCCGGCACGCTCAAGAGCTGAGCCCTTAGCCGAAGTTGAGTGGTACCTGAGGTACCGTTTGAGGATGACTTCGGAGCATTTCGACGCCGTCATCGTGGGCGCCGGTTTCGGGGGGATCGGTGCCGCCATCCAGCTCAAGCGGATGGGGTACGAGAACTTCGTCATCCTGGACCGTGAGGACGACCTCGGCGGAACGTGGCATATCAACCACTACCCCGGCCTGGCCGTCGACGTTCCGACAACCACCTACTCCTATTTCTTCGAGCCGAACCCCAACTGGTCGCGCCTGTTCTCCACCGGCGCGGAGATCAAGCAGTACGCCCACGATGTGTCCGACAAATACGACGTCCGCAAGCACATGCGGTTCAACACCGCCGTCGACAGCGCCCGCTGGGACGACGAGGCCAAGGCCTGGTGCATCGCACTGGCCGGCGGCGCGACCCTGAGCGCGCGCTACCTGATCACGGCCACCGGCTTTCTCTCCCAGCCGAAGACACCGGACATCCCCGGCATCACGGGCTTCGCGGGCAAAGTCATCCACACCACGGACTGGGACCATAGTTACGAACTCGAGGGCAAACGGGTCGCCATCATCGGCACCGGTGCCACTGCGGTGCAGCTCATTCCCGAACTTGCGAAGAAGGCAGCAGACCTGACCGTGTACCAACGGACGCCGATTTGGGTCGTGCCCAAGTTCGACTTCGGCTTCTCGGAGCGCGCGAAGCGCCTTTTCGCACGAGTGCCGTTGGTGCAGCGAGCCATCCGTGCGATCACCGACGCGCTTTACGAGTTCTTCACTTTCGTCGAACTCCACCAGGGCGACGTCTTCTTCCGTCGACTCAACGTCGCGGCGGGCGACCTCTCCAAGACTCACCGTATTCTCTCTGTTCGAGATCCCGAAGTGCGTAAGCAGTTGACACCCGACTATGACTTCGGTTGCAAGCGGCCGACGTTCTCCAATGACTACTACCGGATGTTCAACAAACCCCATGTCCACCTACAGGCCAACGGGATCGAACGCATCGAGCCGGACGCCATCGTCTCCAACGACGGCACCAGGACGCCGATCGACACACTGGTGCTGGCCACCGGATTCGACCTGTGGGAGGCGAACTTCCCCGCCATCGAAATCGTCGGACGAGAGGGCCGAAACCTCGGAAAATGGTGGCGCGACAACAGGTTCCAGGCGTACCAGGGTGTTTCGGTGCCGTACTTCCCCAACTATCTGAGCATGGCCAGCCCGTATGCGTTCCTCGGGCTGAACTTCTTCAACAGCGTGGAATACCAGATGCGGCATATGGACCGGCTGTTCGGCGAGGTGAAGCGCCGCGGCGCCACAACGTTCGAGGTCACCGAGACTGCCAACACCCGCTACCTGGACCGGATGACCGAGCTGATCGGCGATTCGGTGTTCATCCGCGGGAATTGCGCTACGTCGAGGTCCTATTACTTCGATCCCCGCGGCGAGCCGAACCTGCTGCGCCCCATGGCGACGCGCACGGCGATCAAGGAAGCCTCCGAGTACCCGTTGAGCGACTATCAGATTGCGTGATCAGAGAGGAAGCAGAGAAGTGCCTTCAGAAGGACAGAAGCAGTCACGTGGTGCACAGATCGCAGGGTTGGCCCTGGCAGGTACAGGACTGGCCCACTTTGCCCGCCCGGAGCTCTTCGAATCCATCGCCGAGCCGGCATTTCCGCACAACACCCGCCAGAACATGTACATCAACGGCGGAATCGAGACGGCCCTGGGGCTTGCCCTGGTGGCACCGAAGACCCGCCGGCTGGCAGCGGTCGGGGCGATCGGATACGTCGCCTACTTGGCCGGCAACTTCGCACGTAATCGGTAGCGGCCCAACAGCGTCAAGTCCAGCAGTCGCGTCACCGTGGACAAGCTGTGCGCCGATCGCTCGTAGCGCATCAGGCGGCCCAGATCGATCACCAGTGACATCGAGGCGTGGACGGCGAACCGTGCCTGTCCGGGTGTCCACTCCGGCCGCACCGCCACAACCAGTTCCACCCACGCCTGAACAGTCGACCGCTGCATATTGCGCAGGATCTTCTGGTCGGATGCCGACATGTTGAGCCGGTCGCTGTAATAGACGTAGTCCAGTTCGGGCCGGTCGAACGACCGCGCCACGTACCCGTCGATGACCGCGGTCAGCGCTTCTTCGGGGTCCTCGATCGTCGCCGTGATCGTCGACGTGTCTGCCGACAGCCGGTCAGCCGCCCTCCGGAACGCGGCCGCGAGGATGTCGCTCTTACCGGAGAAGTACCTGTAGATCCCCGATGCCGGCATCCCGACCGCCGCCGCGATGTCCTCCATCCCGGTGTCACGGTACCCGTTGAGATTGAACAGCCGCATCGACTCATCCAGCAGCGCTTCGTATTTCGATGATTCCATGCTCGGCGAGACGCCGGCCTCGACGGTATCGTCGTCATCACGCGGGTCGGGAAGTTCCGCGGTGAGTACGGCTTCGGCGAGATCTGCCAGCAGCGCGCGCACCTGGATCGCAGGGAGCTTGGCCCGGTGATCGACGATGCTGCCCACCACCGACAGGACCGCCGTCGAAAGCGTCCACCGCTGACGGGGTGTGAGCTCCGGACGAATCGCGCGCAACGGTCGCTGGATTCGTCGATGAACGGTGCGCATCTGCGATATCAGCGTGGCTTGATCGTCGCCACGTAGGTACCTGCCCTCCCATCGGTACAGTCCGCCGGACTCACGATTGGCCATTGCGGTGTCGATGAGCGAAGCGATCAGCCGGTGCAGCACGAGTTGCGGATCCTCGGCTGCGGCATCGTCGGCGAATCCCGTGCAGTCCACCAGTTGCTGACCGAGACCGAGCACCGCGTCCCGGAAGAGTTCGTACTTTCCCGCGTAATGCCGGTACAGCGCGGCGGCGGAGATACCGACACGGGACGCGATGGCCTCCATGCTCACACCGTGGAAGCCCAGCGTGCTGAACGCCTCGGCCGAAGCCCGCGCGATCTGCGCTTTGCGGTCCTTTGGGCGGCGGCGAATCGTGTCGTCGCTCACGGGCCTGGGGCGCGCCATGGCGACCACCATAACGGATCTTATGCACACATCGTGTCCCGCTCAGGCTGAAAAACCGCGGTCTGAGCCGTTGCGGAGACGAGAATCAGCCATTAACATAGTGAGGCAAGATCGTGAACGGGGGAACACATTGCAACAGCCTCACCATCGCCTGGCCTATACCGGAATCGCCGCCGCGGCCGTGTTGGCGGTCGGACTCCTGGCGCTGAACTTCCCGGTCTTCCTCGACGCCTACGACCAGTGGGGTTGGCAGATCAAGTGCGGCACCGGCTACCTCACCAATCTGACCCAGGCGGCCGCGAGCATCGGCGACGTGAACTACGTCGAGAAATGCGAATCAGCGCTGCTGATACGGCGCATGTGGACCGTGCCGCTCGTCGCTATCGGCGCGACGGCGGGCATCGTCGTACTGGTTGCTTCCGCCACGTCGTCGGCCCGCGAAACCCTGATGGCGTATCGCGAGACCGCCTGACGCCCGCGCGGTGGCCGGTTGACCTAGCATCAGCCCGTGAGCGCGCCCGGCGGCCCGGAACCGGAACTGCAGCGTCGGCTCGGCACATTCGACGCCGTGACCATCGGTCTGGGCTCGATGCTCGGCGCGGGCATCTTCGTCGCGCTGTCCCCCGCGGCCGCAGCCGCCGGATCTGCCCTGCTCCTAGGTCTCGGTATCGCCGCCGCCGTCGCGTACTGCAACGCCACCTCCTCGGCCCGACTGGCCGCCAAATATCCGCAGTCCGGCGGCACATACGTGTACGGCAGGGAGCGCCTCGGCACATTCTGGGGCTACACGGCGGGGTGGAGCTTCGTCGTCGGCAAGACCGCATCCTGCGCGGCAATGGCACTGACCGTGGGCTACTACGTGTGGCCATCGCAGGCGCACGCCGTTGCCGTGGCTGCGGTCGTCGCGTTGACGGCGGTGAACTACGCAGGCATCCAGCGCTCGGCCCTGCTCACACGCATCATCGTCGCCGTAGTCCTCGCGGTGCTCGCCGTGGTCATCGTCGTGGTCCTCGGCTTCGGCGATCCCGACGTCGGGCGGATCGGCATCGGTGCCGACATCTGGGCCTTCGGCGTGCTGCAGGCCGCCGGATTGCTGTTCTTCGCATTCGCCGGGTATGCACGCATCGCCACCCTCGGCGAGGAGGTGCGCGATCCGGTTCGCACGATCCCACGCGCCATCCCGATCGCTCTGACCATCGCACTGTTGGTCTACGGTGTGGTCGCCCTCGCGGTGCTCGCCGAATTGGGGAGTGCCACATTGGCTTCCGCGAAAGCCCCGCTCGCCGACGCGGTGGCTGCGGCGGGCTTTGCAAGCCTGGAGCCGATGGTGCGCGCAGGGGCCGCCGTCGCCGCGATCGGTTCATTGCTGGCACTGGTCCTCGGGGTCTCCCGCACGACACTGGCGATGGCGCGTGACCGCCACTTACCGCATGCGCTTGCCAAGGTTCACCCGCGGTTCGGCAGCCCGCACCGCGCCGAGATCGCAGTCGGCGTCGTCGTGGCGGTCGCGGCGGCGGTACTCGACGTCCGTGATGCGATCGGCTTCTCATCTTTCGCGGTGCTGCTGTATTACGCGATCGCCAACGCATCGGCGTGGACGCTGGAGCCGGTCGGCCGGCGACATCGGGCCTCAGCCGCGAAAGTCGTCCCTGCCATCGGGCTGGCGGGCTGCCTGCTACTTGCGTTCGCGCTTCCGGTGCCGTCGGTGACGGTGGGCTCTGGTGTGGTCGTCGCCGGGATGGTTGCCTACGGTCTTAAAGCATGGCTTGGTTGACAAGGACTCCGCTGTTGACATGGACAAAGGTCGATGCGGGTTCCGACAACGACTTCGTCGTCGCCCCTGACGAACGTCTGGACTGGTGCCGCACGATCGGCATCGGGGCACAGCACGTCGTCGCGATGTTCGGCGCCACCTTCCTGGTGCCTGTGCTCACCGGCTTCCCGCCGGCGACCACTCTGCTGTTCTCGGGTGTCGGCACGGTGTTGTTCCTGCTGATCACCGGCAATCGACTGCCGAGCTACCTCGGGTCCAGCTTCTCGGTGATCGCTCCGGTCACCGCCGCGGTCGCGTCGAACGGCACCGGAAGCGCACTGGGCGGCCTTGTGGCGGTCGGCCTGATCCTGATCGTCATCGGCGCGGTCGTCCATCTGGTCGGCACGCAATGGATCGATGCGACGCTGCCGCCGGTGGTCACCGGCGCGATCGTCGCCCTCATCGGTTTCAACCTTGCACCCGCCGCGAAGTCGAACTTCGAGAAGGGTCCGCTCGTCGGCATCGTCACGCTGGTGCTGCTGGTGGGGACGCTGGCGTTCTTCCGCGGCATCGTCGGACGGCTCGCGATCTTCATCGCCGTCTTCGCCGGGTACGTGCTGGCGCTGATCCTCGGCGACGTCGACACGTCGGGGATCAAGGCGGCACCGTGGCTCGGCCTACCCGAGTTCCAGACCCCGACGTTCACGCTGGCCGTCCTGCCGATGTTCCTGCCCGCCGTCATCGCCCTGGTCGCCGAGAACATCGGGCACGTCAAGTCGGTCGGCCAGATGACGGGCACGGATGTCGACCCGGTGACGGGCCGCGCTCTGGTCGCCGACGGCGTGGCCACGACGTTGGCCGGCTTCGGCGGCGGTTCGGCGACGACCACGTACGCCGAGAACATCGGGGTCATGGCTGCCACCCGTGTCTATTCGACTGCGGCGTACTGGATTGCCGCAGCGGTCGCCATCCTGCTGTCACTGTGCCCGAAGGTGGGCGCCGCGATTTCGGCGATCCCCGCCGGGGTGCTCGGCGGGGCGACGGTCGTTCTCTATGGACTGGTGGGCGTACTCGGGGTGCGGATCTGGCTGACGAACGGCGTCGATTTCTCAAGGCCCCTCAATCAGATGACCGCCGCGATCCCGTTGATAATCGGCATCGCCGACTTCACCTGGCATGCAGGGAGTTTGACGTTCACCGGTATCGCGCTGGGTTCGATCGCCGCCCTGGTGGTGTACCACGGTATGCGACTCCTGGGCCTGCGCCAGGCTAGGGAGCGCTCCGATGCCGTTGATCCGGCGCCGGAACTCCATTGACACCCTCGACCGAGAGAGCGTAGGTGCCGACGGCGAACGCCGCCGCCGATCCCATCACCGACAGCGCGTCGCGGTCGATGTTGTCGATCGTGTCGCGGGGCGTGCGGTAGTTGGGGTCATAGGGGACGCCGGCTCGCCCACCCCAAAGCCGCGCCTGTACTTCGGTTTTCGCCTGAGATGCCCCCGCTGTCAGGCCTCCGACCGGAACGCCCGCAGACAGGAACGCGTAGTAGTCGGTGTAGCGGGTCAGCGGCATATCGGCGGGACGCACCCCGGCGTTGTTGAGATAACCCGCGAGCGTCCGCTCGATACCGGCCGAACCGTCCGGGACGGTCTGCAAGGGGATTTCGGGGTTGGGCTGGCCGGACTGGTCACCGTCGTAGGTGAAGTACCCGGCGTTCGGCGAGCCGATCATGTCAAGGTTGAGGTACAGCGCGATCTCGTCGAGTTGTCCACCCTGCAATCCGCGGACGTACTTCGTCGCCCCCTGAAGCGAGTTCTCCTCCGAACCCCATAAGGCGAACCGCACCGCATTGCGGATCTGCGGCTCTGAACCGAGCGCCGACGCGGTCTCCAGCACCGCCGCCACTCCGGAGCCGTCATCGTTGATGCCGGGGCTGAGCGCCGAACTGTCGAGGTGTGCGCCGAGCATCACTACGTTCCGGGCATCCCCGGACTTGGTTTGTGCCAGCACATTTCGTGCCTTCTTCATGACCGGCTTCTTGTCCAGCACCAGCTTCACCGGCGCGGTGGTCCGGCGCAGTGCCGCGTTGGCGTCACTGCCGATGACACCGACGGGGACGGTGAGCTTGTGGTAGTAACCCGGGGTGAACAGACCGGCCGGACTGCCGTCGGGCCCGGGGACGCTGACGACGAGCAAGCCGACAGCACCCCTGTCGACGGCGGCGTTTTCCTTGTCGACGATCGAGCAGTCCGTGTCGTCGACGACGGCGATCGCCCCCTTCACCGATGTCGTGCCGTAGTCGGCGGCGCGGCAACCGGCGGTTGTTTTCTGTGGCCGCAGCGTCACCGCGCTCAACCCGCCCCGCGGCGTGGTGATCAGAAGTGAGGCTTGGTCCACGTCGTGATCGCGGCCGCTGATCGTGAGTTGCGGGTTTCCGCCCTGTGTGCGGTCCAGGACCTCGTATTCGGGAGTCTGGACGTCAAAACCCTTGTCCTGCAGAAATTTTACGACGTAGTCCACGCTGGCGTCGTATCCGGGCGTGCCATTGGCCCTGCTGCCGCCGTTCGCGTCGGCGATCTTCTGCAGTTCCCGAAGGTGCGTGTACATTCCGTCCGCGCCAACCTTGCCGGCCAGTTCGGCCGCCAGATCCGGCGACGGTGCAGCGGAGTCCGACCCCGAGCACGACGTCAGCACCGCGACGGCCGCGACGGCTGCCGCCCACTTCATCATGATTCGAGTATGTGGCGTGTGCGGTCGTCGCGGACCGGAACGCCGTTGCGTCCACCTTGATCCTGTGCGTAGAGCGCGACCGCGTATGCGGCACCGCGGCCGTTGATCTCAAGCGCGTTCTGATTCACGTTGTCGATCGTGTCGGAGGCCTTGTGGTAATTCGGATCGAACGGCTGGCCGGCTTCGCCGCCCCACCGCTCGGCCTGCTCGGGCGTCATCTTCTCCTCGGCGCCGGTGAACAGACCACCCGCGGCGACACCGGCGAGGGTGAAGCTGCTGAAGTCGGAGCGACCTTCGAATTGGATATCCTCGGGGTCCTTACCGGCACTCTTGAGGTACGACACGAGCGTCCGCTCGATACCCGCCGACCCTTCAGGTATGCGTGGCGCCTCCATGTTCGGGTCCGGCGCCTCGGACTGATCGCCGTCGATGGTGAAGTAGCCGGGGTTGGGCGAGGCGATCATGTCGAAGTTCAGGTAGAGCGCGAGGTCCTTGAGCTCATCGACGTCAAGAGACGCCACATAATCGTTCGACCCGAGCAACCCGAGCTCCTCTGCACCCCAGAACCCGAAGCGGACCGCGTATTTCACATCCGGTGTGGGGCCCAGCTGCAGGGCCGTCTCCAGTACCGCGGCCACCCCGGAGCCGTTGTCGTTGATCCCCGGTCCCTCCGCGACGCTGTCGAGGTGCGCACCCGTCATCACGACGTCGGAGGTGGACCCTGTCTTCGTCTGGGCGACCACGTTGCGGGTGTGCTCGACGCGCACGCCTGCGTTGAGTTTGATGGTCGTCTGCCCGGGGTCTGCGCGTAGCCGCTCACCGGACGCCTTCGTGATCCCGATGACGGGAATCTTCACGTCGGCGTCGCCGAGCGTGCCGCCCATCTCGTCGCCGTCGACATTGTTGGCGACGATCAGCGCGACCGCACCGCGTTCGGCGGCCACGGCCTGTTTGACGCCGAACTGACACTTCCCCGGTCGACCAGCACCACCGCACCCTTGACCGCGAGACCGTCGTAGTCGGACGCCGTGCATCCCGGCGAATCCTCGACGCGGGCGGGCACCAGCTCACCCGCCACGCCTTCGGGTCCGGTGCCGATGGTGTACTCGAGCGGGAAGGCCGCGATCGGGGCACCTCCCACAGTCAGGGCCGGCTTGTCGGCATATGGCAGTCGGACTTCGAACTCAGGGGTCTGCACATCGAAACCCTTGTCCCGCAGTGTGTTCGCGACATAGTCGACACTCGCGTCGTAGCCAGGGCTACCGAGCGACCGGTTGCCCCCGTGCTCGTCGGCGATCTCCTGCAGTTTCGTGATGTGCACCATCATCTCGTCTTTGGTCACCGCCTCTGACACCTTCTGCGCGAAGGCCGTGGCGGCCGTGGTGGGACCCGCTGGTGTGGGCGGCGGTTCGGACGGCACAGGACGCATCTCGCGTCCACACCCGGACAGCACCATGACCGCGACCACCGACACCGTGGCAATTCTCGACAACGTTTTGTGCCCCATCGCCCACCACGTTAGCCCGAGCCCGGCGCAACGCGGCCGGACATCTGCGCAACAACCAGATCTGCAACCATCCGCATGCCCGCGGCGTTGGGATGCAGAGGCGCGGGACGGCCCGGCAGCGGCACACCGAATCGGGTTGTCCATGGATCGGCGGACCACGCATGGTGCGCGGTGCTGTGCTCGGCGACCCGCACCAATTCGCAACCGGTGCCGGCGGCGGCTTCGGCGGTGAGCCGCGCCAGTTCGGCTGCCACGTGACGCCCCGTCGCGACATCGGCGTCGGACAGCGGCGGCGCAGGGGTACCGGGCGGGGGCAGCAGCGTCAGGTAGTCCACGAACAGAACCGTTGCCTCGGGTGCGCGCTCGCGCAGCGTTCGACCGACCTCCTTCAGCGATTCGGCGACCACCTCCAGCGCGCGATCGCGGGCCGCCGGGTCGAGTTGCTCGCGCAGCTGACGACCCAGCAGCGGCAGCCTACGAATCAGCCGCGGCACGCCGGCCGCGAACAACAGCGGCACATAGCCGACGTCGTTGCCGCCTATCGTCACGGTGACCAGACCCTCTGAGCCGTCGAGGGCCTCGATCTGCGGCGGCGCGCCGAACTGCCGCTCGGTGAGTACATGCGCGGTCGTCGCACCGGAGTACGTCACATCGACGAGGTCCAAGCCCAGCCGCTCGGCGACCAGATGCGGATAGTTGCGCGCCGAGCGGCCCGCCGGCAGCGGTGCCCCGTCGGCCGCGGGCCTGATACCGGGTCCGGCGGCCATCGAACTGCCCAGCGCCACATAGCGGTTCATAGGGACGGGCTGGAAGCCTGCGCCCAGAACCGCTTCGGAATCCGGCCGGCCTGGCGGGCCAGGTAACCGGCCGTGACGGCGGAGGCCATCGCTGCGGCCATTGTCGGCGGATCGGCGGCGCGGGTGACGGCCGTCGCGAGAAGCACTGCGTCGCAACCCAGCTCCATCGCCAGCGCGGCGTCGCTCGCGGTGCCGATGCCGGCGTCGAGCACCACGGGCACCGAAGAGTGTTCGACGATCATCTCGATGTTGTGCGGGTTGGCGATGCCGAGCCCCGTCCCGATCGGCGAGCCCAGTGGCATGACCGCCGCGCAGCCGATGTCCTCGAGCCGGTGTGCGAGCACCGGGTCGTCGTTGGTGTAGGGCAGCACGACGAACCCGTCATCGACCAACTGCTCTGCGGCCCTGATCAATTCGACCGCATCCGGCAACAGCGTGCGCTCGTCTGCGATGACCTCGAGCTTGACCCAGTCGGTATTCAGCGCTTCACGGGCGAGCTGGGCGGTCAGCACCGCCTCGGCGGCGCCCCGGCAGCCGGCGGTGTTCGGCAACGGTGTGATGCCGAGCCGGTTGAGCAGGTCGAGCACACCGGTGCCGCCCTCGCTGTCGACGCGGCGCATCGCGACGGTGGTCAGTTCGGTCCCGGACGCCACCAGCGCCTCTTCCAGAACAGCGAGGTTGGCCGCACCGCCCGTCCCGAGAATCAGGCGCGAACCGAAATCGCGACCCGCGATCGTCAGCTTCGTGTCATCCACCCTGCACCGCCGTCACCACCTCCACCCGCGCGCCATCGGCGAGCGTCGTCTGCCACTCCGAGCGGGGAAGCACCGCCCAGTCGACCGCCACTGCGATGCCCTTCGCTCCGAAACCCAGCCGATCCAACAGCGCGGCGACGGTCGTCTCATCGTCGACCTCCACGGCCTCGTCGTTCACGGTGATCTTCATCGCGCTGCCACCAAATCGGCTTCGGGCAGCGGAGCACCGTTCAGCTCGCCCAGTATCGCCTCGGCTGTCCACGGTGCCAGCAGAAAGCCGTTGCGGCCGTGTCCACCTGCGACCAGTGTGCGCTGGTCGAGTCGGCCGACCAGCGGCAGCCCGTCGGGCGTCATCGGGCGTAGACCGGCTGCGCATTCGGCGAGTTCGTACTCGCCGAGCGCAGGCATCACGGCGCACGCGTCATCGAGCAGTTCGCGCACGCCGGTGACCGCGGGTGCGGTGTCTCGGCCGTGCTCATACTGGGTTGCGCCCACGACCAGGCCGTCGTGTCGCGGCACGAGGTACACCTGGCGGCCGTGCACGCGGGCGCGGATCACGCGCTGCGGCACCGGCATGCATCCTCGCCGCCAGCGCAGCCGAAGCACCTCACCTTTCACCGGGCGGATCGGCAGTCCGGGCCACAGCGACGGCGCATCGATGCCGTTCGCGATCACCACGGCGTCCGCTCGGGCTTCGGTCAACGCGCCCACGGGTGGCGCCCATCGCACGCCGAGACGTTCACAATGCGCGGCGAGGGCATCGACAAGCTCCCGATTGTCCACGGCCAATTCGGTTTCCGCGCGGAAGCCGTGGCGAATGCCCTGGGCCAGCAGCGGTTCGATCTCGCGGGCCGCGGTGGTGAGTGTCACCGGATGCCCCTGGGCGGCCAACCACTCGCCAACGGTCTTCAGGTCCGCGGCATCGGCCCTGTCCACGGCGACCACGAGTGATTCGCGCGCGGTGACAACTGCCTCGGGTAGGCCGTCGAGGAAAGACCCCGCGCCCACCTGGTTCCACATGGCCAGCGATGCCAGCCCGAGCCGCAGGAGACGTTCCTCGCCGGGCCAGCCCTCACTGTGCGGGGCGAGCATGCCGCCGGCGACCCACGACGCGCCGTACTCGTCGCTGCGGTGAACCCGCACGGCCCAGCCGTCGAGCGCGGCACGGCGCGCGACGGACAGCCCGATCACGCCGCCACCGATGACGGCGAGTGATCCCTGCGGCACAGTCCCTCCCTTCGCCGGCATAACCCGGATCAGGTGTGTGACGGTAAGGGCACGGCGTGCCCACTCTCAGCCCCCGGTCTCGGGACTCCCGTGTCGACTCCCCAGAGTACTAGGACCGCGCCAGCGCCGCGGCTTCCTGTGCGTCGTCGTCGACGGCCGACGGCATCGCGCTGCGTGCATCAGCATCTTCGGACGCATCAACCGCGACGGCGGATCGAAGAAGCCCACCACCCTGGTGAACTGCTCGGCGACCTCGATATCGGACTCTGCGGCGATCTGAAGTCGTTCGACGTACATGTTGGTCAGCCTTGCCGAAAGAGGCCGCCGTCCTTCGCACCTCGGGCAGGGCCAGGTCGCCACCGACCGCGAATTGCCAAGCGATGCCGATCGGTTCGGCGGCGGCCCGGAAGAACCGGCGGGCCAACCGATTCGTGCCGTCCGTCAGGCATTGTCCGAGCGCTTGCGCCTGTAGCGCCGCCACCGTCATCCCCTGCCCGTAGGTGGGATTGAAACTGCAGATCGCGTCGCCGACCACCAGCAGACCGTCAGGAAACCGGCGAAGCTTGTCATACCTGCGCCAGCGGCTCTCGGGGTACCGGAACCGGCATACCTCGCCAACAGGCTCGCCTCCGCTGTAAGGCCCGCGGCGACGTGCGGGGGTGCGAGCGCGCCGACGAATGCCAAGATGTCGGCACAACTCGCGAGGGCGGTTCGCGCCCGGCCATCCCGAACGCGGTCAGCATCCAGGTGTCGTTCTCATAGCCCAACAGCGCCATCCCGGTCGTGCGTCCGGGAACCGGGCTCACCAGCACGATCTTCTCCCGCAGGCTGCCCGGCGGCAGCCGGAACGGCTGGCTCGCGTACGTCAGCCGGACTTTGACGCTGCACTCGGGCGGGCGGCGATATCCCAGCGCCTCCAGGAATGCCGGCGTGCGCGCGGACCGCCCGGTCGCATCGACGACGAGGTCGGCATCCAACGTGTGCGCCCGGTCGCTGTCGTGAGCCTTGATCGTCGCGCCCGTGACGCGGCGTCCGTCATCGCTTGCCGACAGCGAGATGACGTCGTGACCATCGAGTAGCGATACATTCCCGATCGCGCGAAGCCGCTGCAGGACAAGGTTTTCCAACAGCGGTCGGCTGGGGATGTAGGCCGCGGGCACGGTCGCATAGCCGCCGCTTCGCGGCAGCAGATGACCGCCGAAAGACAGGTACCCTTCGGAAAGGTCGCGATAGTCCAGCTCAGGCACGCCCGCAGCGACGAGGTCGTCGGTGAATCCCGGGAAGAACTCGTTGAGCACTGCCAGCCCTCTTCCGAGAAGCGCGTGACCATGCCTGCCCTGCGGGACGCCGCGCCGATTGGCCGCCCCCGACGGAAGTACATCGCGTTCGACCACGGTCACCGTGTCGTAATGGTCCGCGAGAACACGCGCGGCCGACAGCCCGCCCATGCTCGCTCCCAGCACTACTGCGTGTTCACCGATTTTCGCCATGGATCGACCATCCGCGGCCGGCTGGAGCGGGCATAGCGTAGTCGGCTACTCCAGTCCCGAAGGTGGTCGCTACCGTCGCGGAGTGCACCAAGCCCGCGAACCTCTCAGCGCACGTCTGGCTGCAGCGCAGCTCTATCTGTGCACCGACGCCCGGCGCGAGCGCGCCGACCTGGCGCAATTCGCGGACGCCGCCTTGGCGGGCGGAGTGGACATCATCCAGTTGCGGGACAAGGGCTCGCCGGGTGAGCAGAGGTTCGGGCCGCTGGAGGCGCGCGCGGAACTCGAGGCGCTGGCGATCCTCGCCGATGCCGCGCATCGGCACGGCGCATTGCTGGCGGTCAACGACCGGGCCGACATCGCTTTGGCCGCGCGCGCCGACGTACTGCACCTAGGTCAGGACGATCTGCCGCTCGCGGTCGCGCGTGACGTCATCGGTCCTGCGCCGCTGATTGGCCGATCCACCCACGACGACACACAGGTGGCTGTGGCGGTTTCAGAAGATGTCGACTACTTCTGTGTCGGGCCCTGCTGGCCCACGCCGACCAAGCCGGGCCGCTCGGCACCGGGCCTGGATCTGGTGCGCAAGGCGGCACAGTTCCGAACATCCAAGCCCTGGTTCGCCATCGGCGGGATCGACTCGGCGCGGCTGCCCGAAGTCATCGCCGCCGGCGCACGACGGGTTGTCGTGGTGCGTGCGATCACGGCGGCCGACGATCCGGGCTCGGCGGCGCGACTGCTGAAGGATGAGCTCAGAGCTGCCTGTTGACCAGCAGCGGGATGGCCGCCGATTCATTGCGCAGCAGTGCCCAGCTGGCTGCGAAGCCTGGGTGCAGCGGCAGGTCGGCCACTTCGTCCTCGGCGACCCAGCGCAGTTCCGCACTCTCCCGATTGGGTGTGGTTGGTAGCTGCTGCGGGGCATCGGCGATGACCGTGGTGTAGCTCCAATAGACGTCGTCCGTGCCGAACACCTCTTTGGTCACGACCTTCGTACGCACGGTGACCTGGTCCTCGGAGAGCCCGGCCTCTTCGTGCGCCTCCCGGATGGCCGCCTGTTCCACGGTTTCGTGGCTGTCCCGGGCACCGCCCGGCAGACCCCATGTTCCACCCTGATGACTCCACTCTGCGCGGTGCTGCAACAGCACGGCCGCCGAGCCGTCGTGGTGCGGCGCGCGCAACATGAGCCCGGCAGCGCCGTGCCTACCCCAGAACCACGCGCCGGTGTCGGACACCACCCAGCCGTCGCCATCGCCGCGCACGCGTCAAGAATACGGACGCGCGTCTTCGATGAAGCTCTTAGTATTTTTTTATAGAGTGGAGCGGTCGGAAACGCACTAACTGGATGAGGTCCACGCACACGTGACTGTGGAGTTGGCGCACCCGTCGACCGAGCCACTCGCGTCGCGGACGCCCACAACACCAGCGCACCCACGCTGGTGGTTCCTCTGGACCACCCCCGGCCGGATTCTGAGCATCGGCGTCGTGTTGTCCGCGCTGGTGATCGCGAGCGCATTTGCCACCTCGACGACCATCAACGACCGGCAAGAGGCGCTCGACCACCGTTCTCAACCACACAGAACCCTTGGCGTTCGCCGCCGGACAGCTCTACACCACGCTGTCGGTGGCCGACGCCGCAGCGGCAACGGCATTCATCGCCGGCTCCGAACCGCGTGACGTCCGGCAGCGCTATCAGCAGGCGATCACCGATGCTTCGGTAGCGGTCACCCGTGCGTCGAGCGGGCTCACCGACGAGCCGATGGTGCAGCTGCTCGGCCGGGTCAATGCCGAACTCTCGGTGTACACCGGGCTGGTCGAGACGGCCAGGACCAACAACCGAGCCGGAAACCCGGTCGGTTCCTCGTATCTATCCGAGGCGTCGGCGTTGATGCAGACCCGGATCCTGCCCGACGCACAGCGGCTCTACGAGGAGACCTCGGCCCGGGTGGACACCGACACGACAGCCTCGACACGGATTCCCGGTCCGGTGATCCTCGTCGTGCTCGCGACGCTGCTGTTCGGCGTGTTCGCCAATCGGTGGCTGGCCCGTCGGACCCGGCGCCGGATCAACATCGGTTTCGTCGCGGGCGGGATGGCGGTGCTGATCATGCTGTTCTGGGTCGGAACCGCACTCGTCATTTCGACCGCCGACAGCCGCAGCGCGAAAGACACTGCGGCCGAATCGCTCAAGACCGTGACCAACCTCGCGATCAGCGCACAACAGGCCCGTGCCGACGAAACGCTGTCGCTGATCCGTCGAGGTGACGAGGACGTGCGTAAGCAGTCCTACTATCAGCGCATCGACGTGATGCAGCAGCAACTGTCGGACTACCTCGCCCGCGAAGACGTGGGCGACAAGACCGATCTGGCCGATGCCGAAAAGCTGCTCAAGCGCTGGCGCGCAGCCGACGACCGGATCAACGCCTACATCGCCGTCGGCAACTACCAGGCGGCCACGCAGGTGGCACTGGGCACCGGCGAGGACGACTCCACGCCCGCGTTCAACAAGCTCGACGATGCGCTCGGCAAGGGCATCGCCGAAAGCCGCAATCAGCTGCGCGGCGACATCGTCAACGCCCATCGCGTGCTCTCCGGCGCTACCGTCGGGGCAGCGGTGCTGTCCGTCGTCGCCGCGTTGGCGGTGGCGCTGGGATTGTGGCCGAGATTGAGTGAGTACCGGTGATGAGCGCTCGCGCGAAGAACAGACAGCCGACGATGAGGAAGTTCAGGAGCCTCATGGTCATCCTCGCCGCGGCGGCGTTGCTGACGGGCTGCGCGCAGGCGTCATCGGTGATTCAGACGCCCGGCGTCACGCTGCCTCCACCGACACCTGCGGGCATGGAGGAAATGCCGCCCGAACCGGTGCGCGTACCCGACGGCGACGACGAGTGCGACCGCACTGCAAGCCTGCGGCCGTTCAACAATCAGGCCGATGCCGACGCCGCGGTGGAGAACATCCGGACGCGCGGACGGTTGATCGTCGGACTCGACATCGGCAGCAATCTGTTCTCCTTCCGCGATCCGATCACCGGTGACATCACCGGATTCGACGTCGACATCGCCGGCGAGATCGCACGCGACATCTTCGGCACCCCGTCACAGGTCGAGTATCGGATCCTGTCGTCGGCCGACCGGATCGCCGGATTGCAGAACAATCAGGTGGACGTCGTCGTCAAGACGATGACGATCACGTGCGCACGCAAGAAGCTGATCAATTTCTCCACGGTGTACTTCAACGCCAATCAGCGGATCCTGGCGCCACGCGATTCGACGATCACCGAACCGTCGGATCTGTCCGGCAAACGGGTGTGCGTCGCGAAGGGCACGACGTCGATGCAGCGGATCCAGGAGATCACTCCGCCGCCGATCATCGTGGGCGTCGTCGCCTGGGCGGACTGCCTGGTTGCGCTGCAGCAGAAGCAGGTCGACGCCGTGAGCACCGACGACTCGATCCTGGCCGGGCTGGTGGCCCAGGATCCATACCTGCACATCGTCGGGCCCAGCCTCAACGAGGAGCCCTACGGAATCGGAATCAACCTCGAGAACACCGGCCTGGTGCGTTTCGTCAACGGCACGCTGGAGCGCATCCGGCGGGACGGCACGTGGAACACGTTGTACCGCAAGTGGTTGACGGTGCTCGGTCCGGCCCCTGCACCACCAGTGGCAAGGTACTCAGGCTGATGGCCGAGGCGCAGTCCGAAGAATTCGGCGAAGGCGACGCCGGGGCACCGCCGGCGGAGCCGACCATTGGAACACAGCCGGCCACCCTCGAGGACATGGACGCCGACAGCGCCGCCACGCTGCGGCCGATGGCCACCCAGGCGGTATTCCGCCCGCACTTCGACGACGACTCCGAGGGTTCCTCCGTCGGCAACGGCGACACCGAACCACAGGATCACACAACGGCGACACGGGCGCTCTCGCCGATGCGCCGCCTCGGCGGCGGCCTCGTGGAGATTCCCCGCGTGCGCGCGAAGGATCCGCTCGAAGCATTGATGACCAATCCGGTGGTCGCCGAGTCGAAACGGTTCTGCTGGAACTGTGGCCGCCCGGTCGGCAGGTCCACCGATGACGGCGAGGCGCTGTCGGAGGGCTGGTGCCCGCACTGCGGGAGTGCGTATTCGTTTCTGCCGCAACTCAGCCCCGGCGACAGGGTCGCCGACCAGTACGAGATCAAGGGATGCATCGCCCACGGCGGACTGGGCTGGGTGTACCTCGCGCTAGACCAC